>NZ_JBSSDS010000001.1:0-5737500 GCF_054060965.1 Bradyrhizobium sp. USDA 3397 | reverse complement strand
CCAGTTTGATTGGCCTTTCACCCCTAACCACAAGTCATCGGAGCCTTTTTCAACAGGCACCCGTTCGGTCCTCCAGTGAGTGTTACCTCACCTTCAACCTGCTCATGGCTAGATCACTAGGTTTCGGGTCTAATACAACGAACTTGGCGCCCTATTCAGACTCGCTTTCGCTACGCCTTCGCCTATCGGCTTAAGCTTGCTCGTTAAATTAAGTCGCTGGCCCATAATACAAAAGGTACGATGTCACCCAGAACGAATCTTGAGCTCCATCTGTTTGTAGGTGTCCGGTTTCAGGTCTATTTCACTCCCCTCGTCGGGGTGCTTTTCACCTTTCCCTCACGGTACTGGTTCGCTATCGGTCGCTGAGGAGTACTTAGGCTTGGAGGGTGGTCCCCCCGTGTTCAGACAGGATTGCACGTGTCCCGCCTTACTCGTGGATACATCATCGCATTACTCGTACGGGGCTATCACCCTCTGAGGCCCAGCTTTCCTGACTGGTTCCGATTGTCTTTGATGTATCACTGGCCTGGTCCGCGTTCGCTCGCCACTACTAACGGAGTCTCTGTTGATGTCCTTTCCTCCAGGTACTTAGATGTTTCAGTTCCCTGGGTTTGCTTGAAACCTCCTATGTATTCAGAAGTCTCATACCTTCTCTTGATAACCGGAAATCCAAAACCTCTAGGGTCATGGTCCCGATCATTTCTGGTCGAACACCAAGACACAAGGTCTTGGAGTTCCGGCTATCGAAGGTGGGTTTCCCCATTCGGAAATCCGCGGATCAAAGCTTCTTCGCAGCTCCCCACGGCTTATCGCAGCGTAGCACGTCCTTCATCGCCTCTCAGCGCCAAGGCATCCACCGAACACCCTTAAGGCACTTGATTGCTCTCATTATCAATGTCCACACACTCGGCAGAATGTTGTCTGCAGAATTACCTTGCGGCGCGCGCCCTCGATGAACGCTATCTGCAGCCGGACATTGACTAGAAAGACCAGCTTGCTTCGTAAGATCGTTCCGATAGCGAGGCGGTCAAGCTTCGCTAAAAGGATCATTTTACAACTCGCATTCAACCTCACGGCTGAAAGCGAGCGCCAAAAATGATCCGGAGATAATGGAGGATTCGCGCAACAATCTGCTGCACGACCCAACTCGGATCGATCTCCTCTTTACGATGTCAGAAAACACGCATCTTGCTGTCTATCCAGACTAGCAGGATGCGAAGTGATGTTTCGCGGACGATGATGGTTACGGGATCAGAAGTAGCCCGCCTTCGCCTTTCGGCTATGGCGCGGCAGCCTTCGCTACCGACTGGCTCGCCTAGCCGAAGCAGGCGTAGCCTGCGAAGGCTGGTGGAGCCAGACGGGATCGAACCGACGACCTCATGCTTGCAAAGCACGCGCTCTCCCAGCTGAGCTATGGCCCCGTAACCAGAAGACGAATGCTCGTTTGATTAGCCCGCCTTCGCCAAGGCTACGGCGCGGCAGCCTTCGTTTCGAAAGGCTTGCCTAGCCGAAGCAGCGAAGCGCGAAGGCTGGTGGGCCTGGGAAGACTTGAACTTCCGACCTCACGCTTATCAAGCGCGCGCTCTAACCAACTGAGCTACAAGCCCCTAACGCATATCCCGTCAGGGACCGTGGGATCCTGCTTGATGCAGGCCCAGCGCGTGTTCGTCCGCGAAGAAAGAGAAACGAAGACGGCGAAATCCCGCCAATGCAGCTCAACGATCTGGCGATCTGTTGGCCACTGATGTTTCTAAAACGATCCGATAGTGAGCGTGAGCTCGCTGAAGGATCATCCTTAGAAAGGAGGTGATCCAGCCGCAGGTTCCCCTACGGCTACCTTGTTACGACTTCACCCCAGTCGCTGACCCTACCGTGGCCGGCTGCCTCCCTTGCGGGTTAGCGCACCGTCTTCAGGTAAAACCAACTCCCATGGTGTGACGGGCGGTGTGTACAAGGCCCGGGAACGTATTCACCGTGGCGTGCTGATCCACGATTACTAGCGATTCCAACTTCATGGGCTCGAGTTGCAGAGCCCAATCCGAACTGAGACGGCTTTTTGAGATTTGCGAAGGGTCGCCCCTTAGCATCCCATTGTCACCGCCATTGTAGCACGTGTGTAGCCCAGCCCGTAAGGGCCATGAGGACTTGACGTCATCCCCACCTTCCTCGCGGCTTATCACCGGCAGTCTCCTTAGAGTGCTCAACTAAATGGTAGCAACTAAGGACGGGGGTTGCGCTCGTTGCGGGACTTAACCCAACATCTCACGACACGAGCTGACGACAGCCATGCAGCACCTGTGCTCCAGGCTCCGAAGAGAGGGTCACATCTCTGCGACCGGTCCTGGACATGTCAAGGGCTGGTAAGGTTCTGCGCGTTGCGTCGAATTAAACCACATGCTCCACCGCTTGTGCGGGCCCCCGTCAATTCCTTTGAGTTTTAATCTTGCGACCGTACTCCCCAGGCGGAATGCTTAAAGCGTTAGCTGCGCCACTAGTGAGTAAACCCACTAACGGCTGGCATTCATCGTTTACGGCGTGGACTACCAGGGTATCTAATCCTGTTTGCTCCCCACGCTTTCGTGCCTCAGCGTCAGTACCGGGCCAGTGAGCCGCCTTCGCCACTGGTGTTCTTGCGAATATCTACGAATTTCACCTCTACACTCGCAGTTCCACTCACCTCTCCCGGACTCAAGATCTTCAGTATCAAAGGCAGTTCTGGAGTTGAGCTCCAGGATTTCACCCCTGACTTAAAGACCCGCCTACGCACCCTTTACGCCCAGTGATTCCGAGCAACGCTAGCCCCCTTCGTATTACCGCGGCTGCTGGCACGAAGTTAGCCGGGGCTTATTCTTGCGGTACCGTCATTATCTTCCCGCACAAAAGAGCTTTACAACCCTAGGGCCTTCATCACTCACGCGGCATGGCTGGATCAGGGTTGCCCCCATTGTCCAATATTCCCCACTGCTGCCTCCCGTAGGAGTTTGGGCCGTGTCTCAGTCCCAATGTGGCTGATCATCCTCTCAGACCAGCTACTGATCGTCGCCTTGGTGAGCCATTACCTCACCAACTAGCTAATCAGACGCGGGCCGATCTTTCGGCGATAAATCTTTCCCCGTAAGGGCTTATCCGGTATTAGCACAAGTTTCCCTGTGTTGTTCCGAACCAAAAGGTACGTTCCCACGCGTTACTCACCCGTCTGCCGCTGACGTATTGCTACGCCCGCTCGACTTGCATGTGTTAAGCCTGCCGCCAGCGTTCGCTCTGAGCCAGGATCAAACTCTCAAGTTGGACTTGAACTTTGAACCGGCTGATCACAACGTTTGACGAGGTCCCACCATTATCGACCGAAGTCGATGTGCTGCCCGCGATTCACATCGCTGGCAACGATGGTGTTTCCTTTAAAACGTGTACCGCCGAAGTCTTTCGTCCGGTCTCGATCAGAAAAGCCGAAGCTTCTCGGAAGCGAGACCCGCAAGGACTCCGCCGTCCACGTTTCTCTTTCTTCATCTTCACTTGTCAAACAGCCCGAGACCGTGGAGGCCTCAACCTTCCTGAGAGGAAGGGTTCCGACACCCTTACCGACGATGGATGAACTCCAACCGACTGGTGTCGGCTGTTGTGTCACTCAACAAGGTGAGGAGCATCAGTGGCGCGTTCGCTCGCCTTGGTCAGTGACCCGGCGGCGCCGCGCTCAGTGGTTGGGGTTATAGGCCCCACCTTCCGGCCTGTCAACGCCAATCGTCAACAAATCGTCGCACAGTGGAAGGTCGACAAAACATACACGATTCCAGGCGGTTAGAAGGCTGTCGGTCGCGCCGGACGAGCCCGCCCGGCAAAAAATCTGAAAAAAAGTTTGCCCGCCGGCGGGCTCCGGAGAGCGCCTTGGAGCCCTCCCTGGCGGCCTCCCCCGGGGCCCCTCCTCCGCACCCCCGCCACCCCGGGGGCGTGTCGTCCCAAGGGCTGACGGCCCCCCGGCCAGACGCCCGCCTCCCCCGCTATAGGCGGCCCTGCCCCCCACCCCGCCCGAGCTCAGCCCGTGATCTGACGGGGGCCTTTACGGCCCGGCATTTAGGAAACTTTTTCCATATTTGGCGCCGTACTTGAGCCACAATCCCGCGGCGTTCTGATAAGAGACAAGCTTGAATCGCGGGGACGCCTGTGGGGGCTGCCGGCGATTTTCATGGGGTCAGAGGAAGGCGATGTTGCAGATGACGCGACCTTCCTTCGGCATTCGAAAGACATCGAGAGAGCTTTACCCGTCCAGCTGTTCGTAATTTCGGCCGGCCCCATCAAGGGGCTTTCTGGGCGCGGACAGTTGTGCGGCTTGCCTGCTCCGGCGATCCCCGTTCAAGAGGGCAGCCTGGGACAGGTTCGAAACCGGGCATCTTGGGTCGTTGAGTTGGGGGACTTGGGTTGAACCACAGGACGTCACGCGGCACTTACGGGCGTGAGACCGGGATCATCGATCTCGGCCACGAGCCGCCGCTGTCCGTCGATGGTTCTGAAGCCGCGGTGATCGACCGCCGCCGCGTCTCGGTGCAATGGTTCAGCGGGACAATTTTGACCGGACTCTGCGGCGCAGCCCTGATCGGCGGCGCCGTTTTCGCTTCGCTCGACGGCGAGATGACCTTCGCCAAGGTGCCGGAGCGGGTCGAAGGCGCGCTGCGCGGCGCATTCGGCGCCGCCGATCGTGCCGCCACGCTGCACAAGAGCGATCGCCTGCCGCCGCCGAGCGAATCCACCGCTTCGCGCAACGTGATGCGCGTCTCGACGGTTGCCCGCGTCGGCAACCGTGACGTGATGCGGGTGCGTCCGTTCGTGCGGATCGCCGGCAATCTGTCGATGACGACGAGCGATCTGTCGGCAAAGATCCCGCCGTTCAACGCCCAGCGCCTGCTGACCGATGTCGGCTCCGACCCGAAGACGGCGTCCGACGATCCCAACAATCCCGAAGCCGTCGAGCCCGACGCGGAAGTGTCCTTCGTCACCAAGGACCTGTCGCCGGTGCTGCCGAAGGCCAAGATTTCCGCGGTGGTGGCACTCGACGACATCCTGATGCGGGTGCGCGATGCCGCCAATTGGCGCGGCAATGGCGGGGTGCGCTACGCCTCGCTCGCCAACACGGCTGCCGACATCTCCGGCGCGACCGGTCCTTCCGACATCAGAACCGCTTACGCCGCCGAGGCCTCGCCGTCCGACCCCTATGCCGGCTTCGAGACGCGCGTGGTGCCGGAAAATGTCACGTTGCTGCCCAAGACCAAGGAGCAGATCACCGGCGGCAATCCCAACGGCGAACGCGTCCACATGGTCAAGAAGGGCGACAGCGTCGCCGGCGTGCTGCGCGATCTCGGCGCCAATGCCGACGAGATCAAGGCGATCACCGCGACGCTCGGACCGCGCGGCCGCGACGGCGGCCTGAAGGAAGGCGAGAAGCTCCGCATCCTGATGGCGCCGGCAAGCCCCGGCGCCCGCTTGCAGCCCTATCGCGTCGTGGTTGCAAACGACACGATGGTGGAAGCGATCGCGGCGCTGTCCGATCTCGGCAAATACGTCGCCGTCGACGTCTCCAGCATGAACACCGTCGCCGATACTGCGGCCAACGCCAGCAGCGACGACGAGGATGACGATGACGGCTCCGGAGTGCGGCTCTACCAGAGCATCTACGAGACCGCGATGCGCAACAAGGTCCCGATGCCCGTCATCGAGGACATGATCAAGATCTACTCCTACGACGTCGATTTCCAGCGCAAGGTGCAGCCCGGAGATTCCTTCGACGTGTTTTACGCCGGCGAGGACGAGGGCGTGACGTCGAGCGAAAAGAACGAGGTGCTGTTCGCCTCGCTCACCGTCGGCGGCGAGACCAAGAAATACTACCGCTACCAGAGCCCCGACGACGGCCTCGTCGACTATTACGACGAGACCGGCAAGAGCGCGAAGAAGTTCCTGGTCAGAAAGCCCGTCAATAACGCCATCATGCGCTCCGGCTTCGGCGGCCGCCGCCACCCGATCCTCGGCTACGTGAAGATGCATACCGGCGTCGACTGGTCCACCTCCTACGGCACGCCGATCTTCGCCTCCGGCAACGGCATGATCGAGAAGGCCGGCCCCGAGGGCGGTTACGGCAAGTACATCCGCATCAAGCACGCCAACGGCTACGAGACTGCCTACGGCCACATGTCGGCCTTCGCCAAGGGCATGGAGCCCGGCAAGAAGGTGCGGCAGGGCCAGGTGATCGGCTTCGTCGGCTCCTCCGGCCTGTCGACCGGCCCGCACGTCCATTACGAGATCCTGGTCAACGGCCGCTTCGTCGATCCGATGCGCGTGAAGCTGCCGCGCGGCCGTTCGCTGGAGGGCCCGATGCTGGCAAGCTTCGAGAAGGAGCGCGACCGGCTCGACGGCATGATGAGCGGCCGCGGCGGCGCCATCGCCCGCATGTCGGACGCCACCGGCGGGCCGCTGCAGGTCACCAACCGCTAAGCCGGCAAGGCGCCGAGAAGAGTTGCGTACGCGCCTTGCCGGGGGAACCGGCGCGCCGGTTCCCCAGTTAGACGCGGACGGAAGCCAGCAGGAGGATCGCCCATGACGCGCCTCTCACGCGACGATGTCGTCAAAGCCGTGGACCGCGCCGACGACGTCACCATTGCCCAGATCATCGGAACCGGCGCGACCGCTGAGGAGCTTGCTGAGGCCCAGGCCTGGCTCGCCAACGACGAGCCGATGATCAACGACCTGCGCCCGCTGGCGCAGGGCCGGGTGCGCGAGCTGGTGGATATTTTGTCGGAGCTGGAGGAGGAGGAGGACCCGGCCGATCCTGGCGCCGCATCCGCAGTCAGTTAGCAGGCTGGACCCAAAACAACTCCCCCGGAGAGGACGAGGGATACGACGCAGTAAGTCGACGCCCGACTGCTACACACTACGCGACGGCCTACTACAGACCCCTGCGATCCTTGGCGTATATGCCAACGCCTTCGACGTTCTCCCAGCGAATAGTGTGGCGCCATTGCAATCAGCGTTGTCAGGCGTCGCTCCCTGTACCCGTTCGAGACTATGAAATTTCTCCGCCTCTAAGGCAGGCGATTCTCCATGATCGCGAACAGAAGCGCTTCCTGAAACCGGCCACCCTTGACGAAGCCATTTTCGAGGGCGAACGTCCGCTTCGTGACGGAGTTGCCGACGTTGCCACCGATCACGTCAAATTCGTTATCCCGGACTTCGACCACAATATCGCAATGGCCATCATAGTCGCCGCCTTTTTGATGGTCATAGTCAACGCCATCTTCTCGTGCCCAGCAGATGATATCGCCTGCGACCGGCTTGTGAGCGTTGAGGCGCTGACACCAATAGGCCGCCTCGGCGCGGCCGTCGAAATCACGAATACCCTGGCTGATGTAGACAGAATGCTGGGAGGATCCGCGGAACTTGTTCGCTGCACCAGCACCCTTCACGAGAAATGAGATGAAGGCCGCGGACCACGGTTTGTTGGTCCGCCCGTCGGAGCTGAGGTCGCCTACGACGCGCCAGTATGTTCCAATGCGTTCAAAAAAACCTGGCTCCGCTTCCCTGTGGCCCGCCTTGATGGTCGCACCGGCAAGATCGAACGTGTTATTGCCGAAAAAGTCCCACTCACTGGCGGCCATCTCACAGAGCTTGCCGGCGAACCCCGGCTGAGCGCCCGCATCGAAGTCGGGCTCGACACGCAGGAAGAGCTTGTCCGCGCGCTCGTAGCCAAAATCCATCCTGCGAGCGATTTTTATCAGCGCCGATTTTACGTCGAGCGGAGCGCCGAAGAGCCAAGGCCGAATAGCGCTCAGAATCGCAAGCTCCGTTGCTCCGACCTCTTCGGACACGGCAGTCTGGAATGAGGCGTCAGGATTTGCCAGTATCCTGACTGCGTGGGCCGCACCAACCAGCTGCGCAAGATAGAGTTCCGCCGACGTCGGAAGCCTGTCGGGCAACGACGGCTGCAGAACCTTGGTGTCGGCCACGGTCGCCTTTGCTGCGATAAAGGGCTGGGCCAGCGGTTTGAAACGGCTTCTAGCATTCATTCCCGTCGTCCCATCCGCAATCAGTTCATTCCAGTCAGCTGCCTTGATGAGGAAAGGACCAACTTCGTCGCCCTGGACCGCAGCAACATTCTTGATGCCGGTCTCGGTATCCGCAAAAGCCACCAGATGGTGCGCGCTGGTTCCGCTGAATCGCGCAGCGTTCAGGCACATCTGAGCAAAGCCGTCGATGTCGACCTCCGGTTCGGGAATCATAGGCTTGAATATGCCGCCACGGGCAAAGCCACGGCGTTTCGGCTCGGATTGAACCTCAATCTCCCACATCACCCCAACTTCACTGATCTTGAGGCAGGGCAGATCCTCCTCGACGATGTCGGGATCGTCGGCAGGAGCGGCCGTGGCTGTGGGCCGCAACTCAAACGGCCCGGAAGCGAGGAACAGGCCGGTTTCCAGTGGTTTTGTCTGCGCCATGACAGTCGATGACACGCCCCCGACGACAACGCTTGGACCGGCGCCCCCAGCGATGCTGGCGCCTCCGTCGAGGAGCCTTTTCAGCAGCGCCATTGCGCCTACCTGGCTGCTCTTCTTGTTGGGATCGAAAACGTGATCGGCGATGAACTTGCCCTTGGTATAGTGATTTGTGAACGACCACAGATACGGCGAATTGATGCCGGTATTCTGCGTTCGATACCCAAACCCATTGTACTTTTCCAACTCGAACGCAATCCGCTCGATCGGCCAGTCCTTCACCGCGTCGAGGTTGTGCCTCGGCATCGTCAGTGCATCCACGGCACTGTCGATCCACGTGAAGGGAGGCGATCCTGTCGGGGGACGGCCAGCCGGTACGTCAGTCGTGCGCCCGCTCAAGGGATTGCCGTTGTGCAAATGGCGATTCATTTTGCAATCGGCTTCCAGGCTATGGATGATCCCGACGATCGGCCATGGCACGCCGGTTTGCGCCGTCACCTTTTCATAGTCGGCCCGATTGCCCAGAACCCTTGCAACGGCCGTGTCGACGCCTTGAACCTCTTTCACCACCATCGACTGAAACAAACGTGAATATTCGTCTTTGAGGTCAGCAAATTCATTAGCCATGGAAACGTCCCCACGCTCGGTTACTGGACCAGGCCGTCTTTCGTGATCTGTTGCCACAGCTGCTGGTCAATTGCGCTTCCGGCCGCAATCGGCAATCCAAGTGCGGAATAGGCTTTCCGAAGCGCAGTTATCGACGAACGAATGGTTTCCCCCACCGCGACATTGCTCGAAGTGGTACCCAGCTCTGGTGGCAGCGCAATTTTTTCGGTGACGCGCTTGTTTACGCTTTCAATCGCCCGCTTGATGCGCGCACGAACGCTGTCTTCGCCAAATCGGCTAACGATGCCGGTTTCGAATGAATTTGCCAGCGCCTCAACCCTGCACGACTGGACGTCTTTTACGGCCTTTGTCAGGGTCGCCAATTGATCTCCATTCTCGATTACGCCGGGTTTCCTGCTCTGCAGGCCTGACGCCCCCATGAAATCGATCAGAGCCCGTCGCGTCGGAGAGCCTTCGGGACCAAAATCGCCGGTATCATCGACGCAGAGAACGCGCTGGATGTTCCTCGCTTGATCCATACCCATAGTTTTCTCGATATCGGAGAGCACCGTAGGCGTCGGCTTCTTCGGCCCGGGCGTCACGAAGATGGGACGATCCGCGCGCTGCGCCGGAACACCTACCAAGGGAGGCTTGACGCCGAGCGCGCCGGCACCGGCCTGCTGAAATACCATGATCGTCGCGTTGATGTCCGTCTCGATCGTGAACGGCGTGCAGATATTCAAATACGAGCGCATCGCATGAATGGCCGCGGGCCTGTTCTCGATCCTGACCGACTGGAGCTCGACCCTGTACTCGCTTCGTCGCCTCAACACCAACGTCTGCACGGTCGTCTTGTCGACTTCGAGCAGCAAGCGTGAATTGACGTTGATGAAGGTGTCGGCGGCGAGCCCGAAGGCAAGGCCTGCGAGCGTGATCGGGTTAGCGCTCACGCCAGACACGCGCATGATGGCCTGGCTCGCGACGGTGAGATCACCGAGCTCTTTCAGCACCGCGGTGTTGGTTCGACGCCTATCGTCAAGCCAGGCGAGATAAGAGTCGCACCGCCGGTCGACATCGTTGAGTCCTGCCTGCACGAGCAGGTTCCAGTCGTTGGGACTCAGTTGCACGTTTACGCATTGTCCCTCTCTGGTCGAAGTGAGCGACAAGGTCTGCCGGCAAAGCTCCGTCAGATAGATGTCCTGATAATGTGTCGTTGCAACGATGTCTTCGGAGTAAAGCTCCGTGCCGATCCCGTATCGGAAGTACCGCGTCTCGGTCGTATCGCAGCCGCTCAGCAGCAGCCCCAGACACGCGAACGCAACGATTCCCCAAACGCTACGCATCGACGCAATCTCGCAAAATAAATGAAACTCGTGGCGAGCCTCGATCAAATTGCTCAAGACGATTCACACGCCCGCAACCATCGAAGCATCGCTTGGATGGTTGCTGGCGGCTCGTTGCGTGATCGATCTTGCGCACGGCTTGTCTCTCACTGTTCGGGCGTTGGCGGCTCAACGGTCGAAGTCGCCTGCTCTTCATGTGCTTCCGCCGCCACGTTCAGATTGGCGGTGACGATTGCGAAAGCGCGTTGCACGTCGTCGACCACATCGCGCCGCCGCGTATTGATGTTGCGGACGAGAACCCTCCAACCGCCTTCGCCGCTGCCACCGGCGGTTTCCCGCCAGAAGCGCAGAATGAAAACCTGATCCGAGAGCGGCTGTTGTGAGCTCATGGGCCGAGCGTCGCATGGTGTGAACTCGGGAGAATTGCGCGATGGTTCCGGGATGGTCGCCGTCTGGTCACAGTGGCTTGCGGCGAGAATTCCGCAGCGATCGCGCCGCGATCACGGTAGAATCACGATGCGACCGGGCGAGGCAAAGCCCTGCCCGGCCATGGCCAAGCCAAGCCCTGATCAAGCTTGCGATATCAGTCGGATTCGGGGACTGCGGCGCCTGGAGCTTTTCCCGTTCCGATTGAATCGGACCGGGGCTCTCGATTCTTGTTTCACGCGTTTTCTTGGCGCGAACCAGTATCCACTTCGCTCGAAAACGCTCTAAAGCGCGATGCGATTAGGATGAATCGTCATCGCGCTTTAGGTTGTTGTTTGAGCATGATCTTTTCGGAAAACTGCTCACACTTTTCCGGATCATGCTCTAGTTTACTGCCCGCCGCCTCTCGTCGCGGCTCATCAGCTGCATGCGTAAATGCTGAGCGTCATCGGCGTTGTGCAGATTCCTGATCTCGTCAATGATTGCACGCGTCGCTGGAAGCGGAGAAATTCCCAGCTCCTGCTGGATCATGGCGATCCAATGATCGTAGTACCTGATGGCGTCGATACGTCTCTCATCGAGTGCAAGCAAAGTCAGGAGATGACGAACCAGTTCCTCGCGATAGGGATCGAAGCGCAGCGCGTGACGGGCGAGCAGGATCGCATCATGATAGTGGCCACAAAGCCCAAGGCGACGAACGATGGTCATTGCCGACCGCACAAAAAGGGAATGCAGTCGCTCGCGCTCCTCCAATATCCAGTCGGCCTCTTCGCCATCCAGGAATGGCCCCTCGTAGCGGTACAGGACGGCGAGAACCTCCTTCATCGTGGAAGGATCCACGTGCGCCTCAACACCGGTGGGAGCGGCCTGTGCCGCTTCAAGCAGGGCCCAGGTGTCGACGTCCAGCCAAGACGCCCTCTCGAGAATAGTCTCCGAGCCGATGGTCCTGAGGCTATAGCCCTCTCTGTACTCCGGAGCTGACGCGAGCAGCTTTCGCAAGCGCCAGATCGCAGAGTTCACGGCTCGGCGTCCCCTGTCCGTATCGAGCTCCGGCCAAAACAGGTCGATAAGTCGCTCGCGACGATGCGGGCGGTCCGGAAAGGTGAAAAGGAAACCGGCCAATCTCCGTCCGGCTGGACCGAGATCCGACCAAACCTGCTCGTTACCGCGCGCAACCCGGCTCGCCCCCAGCAAACTAACGGTCAACACCGCCGCCCCTCCACGCAAAACACAACAAAAATTGCCTGTGGCGTTCAGTCATCGCAGCTCGAAATTGCGAGCTCAGTCTAAAATTGTCGGTTGCTCAAAGACTCGCATCAAATCCCCGAGCTCGCGGCCGCGGGGGAAATGCCGCCGACCGAGATGCAATTATGGCAACAGAGCCTGTGGTTGTTCAACATCAATTTACACCCAGAGCGGACAACCGCAGTGCGTGTGGCTTTTCAACGACACAACACTACGCCGATACCCGGCCTCCCCTGCAAAAGCGAAAGCCCTATCCGCGCCAGCTGGGAGGGCTTTGATGCGCAGCCGACGCCCCTCACCCTCCGGCTGGTTCACCAGACGCTCCGAACCGAGATTCATGATCAGCGTGTTGCTGAAATCGACGGTGCGGCCCTGGCCATCGGCAGCAGCCGTCGTCGAGCACCTGCAAACAGCACGTTGCAGACATTAATCCGCGCGCACCCGTGCGAACAATTCCGACGGCATCATACCGAACATGTCGCGGAAGGCCGTGCTGAAATGCGCGGAGCTGGAAAAGCCCGCGTCATGCGCGGCCTCGGTCAGCGATTGGCCTTGTGCGACCGCCCGTGCGGCAGCGCCGATCCGGGACCAGATCCGGTAGCGGCGGAGCGGCACACCCGTGACGTCCTTGAACAGATGCAGGAAGCGCGAGGACGAAAGCCCGGCCTTGCGGCTAAGTTCAGCAAGCGTGTGCGAACCGCCGGGCTCCTCGCGCATCCGCTTGATGGCGGCGGCAATTCTTGCATCCGGCTGCGGATTTGATCCAATCCCAAGCATATCGCGGGCTGCTCGCTGCGCGTGCTCTGATGCGAGGCGTCGCTCCGCGATGTCGCAGAACAGCGCGACGACCGACCTCTCGTCGATCAGGTCGAACGCGGCGTTCGATCCCACCTCCTTCATTCGTGAGCGAAGCGCCTCGATATCGCGCCCGAGGGGATCGACAATCAGAAAGGCCGTCCGTCCGGCATCGATGCGGAGATGGTGCAGACTGTTGGGCATGATCAGCACGCTGCGGGTCTGGCGATAAGACGGTGAGCGCGCCCTCGGATCGTTAGCTACGCCTATCGCCCCGTCGAGCGCGACGGCCAGCACGCCGGTGGCATTGCGGTGGGGCGTCAGCCCGAAGGCTGGACCGAGATAGAGCACCCGCGCGTCCCAATCGAGCATCCGCGCCCTCTTCGGTCCGTCGCTGGGCGGCGTGCTGATAGCCAGTTCCTGAAAGCCGGGAGGCGAGGTCATGGCTCATCATAGCGCACCGGCACAGCGCTGCCGATGACCCGGGAGATCATATCGATGGACAGAGTTCTGGTAGATGACGCTGCACAAATCGCCGCAATCCGCGCCGCCGTCACGCGCTACGCGACCGCCTGGCAGGCCGGTGACCGCGCCGCCATCGCCGCCTGCTACCACGATGAATTCATGCTGCACTATGCAGGCCATAACCCGCTCGCCGGCACTCACCACGGCAAGGCGGCCGCGCTTGCCACTCTGGCCGAGGTCGCACGCCGCTCCAACCGAAAACTTCTCGGCATCGATGACGTGATGGCCGGGCCGCGGCGCGGCGCCATTCTCGCACGGGAATCATTCAGCCGGGACGGTCGCACGGCTGAATTGGAACGATTGCTGGTCTATGCCGTGCGTGAAGGCCTGCTGAGCGAATGCTGGGTCTACGACCGCGATCAGGCAGTGGTGGACGCGTTCTTAGCGGATTGAAAACGCCCTCCGCGAGTTTGGCGCGGAGGGCGTGTATTTCATCAGTTCAGCTTCCGTTTAGGCACCGGTGCCTCGAACTGGGTGATCTCCGCGGTCTGCGGCGCCTTGCCGTTGAAGGTCAGCACATTGCCTTCGGACGAGATCGCGACATTGTCGCCGTCCCTGACATCGCCGGCCAGGATCATCTCGGCGAGCGGATCCTGGAGGTAGCGCTGGATCACCCGCTTCAAAGGCCTTGCGCCGTAGGCGGGATCCCAGCCCTTGGCGGCGAGCCAGTCGCGGCCGGCGGCATCGAGGCTCAGCACGATCTTGCGATCGGTCAGGAGCTTCTGCAGGCGTGCGAACTGGATCTCGACGATGCGGCCCATCTCGCTGCGCTGCAGCCGGTGGAACAGGATGATCTCGTCGACGCGGTTGAGGAATTCGGGCCGGAAGTGCGCCCGCACCATTCCCATCACCTGCTCACGCACTGCCGCGGTGTCCTCGCCCTCCGGCTGGTTCACCAGATATTCCGAACCGAGGTTCGAGGTCATGATGATCAGCGTGTTGCGGAAGTCGACGGTGCGGCCCTGGCCGTCGGTCAGGCGGCCGTCGTCGAGCACCTGCAACAGCACGTTGAAGACGTCAGGATGCGCCTTCTCGATCTCGTCGAACAGCACGACCTGATAGGGCCGGCGCCGCACCGCTTCGGTGAGCGCGCCGCCCTCGTCATAGCCGACATAGCCGGGAGGCGCGCCGATCAGCCGCGAGACCGAGTGCTTCTCCATGTATTCGGACATGTCGAGGCGGACCATCGCGGTCTCGTCGTTGAACAGGTACTCCGCGAGAGCCTTGGTCAGCTCGGTCTTGCCGACGCCGGTCGGCCCTAAGAACATGAACGAGCCGGTGGGGCGGTTCGGGTCCTGCAGGCCCGCGCGCGAGCGGCGCACGGCGGTCGCGACAGCACGCACGGCTTCGGCCTGGCCGACGACGCGCTTGCCGAGCTGCTCCTCCATCTTCAGGAGCTTCTCCTTCTCGCCTTCCAGCATCTTGTCGACGGGCACGCCGGTCCAGCGCGAGACCACCTGCGCGATGTGGTTGGCGGTAACAGCCTCCTCCATCATCTCGCCGGCATTCTCCTTGGCTTCGATCTCGGCAAGCTGCTTCTCGAGCTGCGGGATCCGCCCATAGGCCAGCTCGCCGGCCTTCTGGAATTCGCCGCGCCGCTGCGCGTTGGCGAGCTCGACACGCAAGCCGTCGAGCTCGGCCTTCAGCTTCTGGGCGTCGGAGAGCTTGTTCTTCTCCGCGCTCCAGCGCGCCGTCAGCGCCGCCGACTTCTCCTCGAGCTCGGCGAGGTCCTTCTCCAGGGTCTGGAGCCGGGACTTGGAGCCGGGATCGCTCTCCTTCTTCAGCGCCTCCTGCTCGATCTTGAGGCGGATGATCTCGCGGTCGAGCGAATCCAGCTCTTCCGGCTTGGAATCGACCTGCATCTTCAGCCGCGCCGCGGCCTCGTCCATGAGGTCGATCGCCTTGTCAGGCAGGAAGCGGTCGGTGATGTAGCGGTTGGACAGCGTCGTCGCCGCAACAAGCGCGGAATCGGTGATCCGCACGCCGTGATGCTGCTCATACTTGTCCTTCAGCCCGCGCAGGATCGAGATGGTGTCCTCGACCGAGGGCTCGCTGACGAAGATCGGCTGGAACCGCCGGGCCAGCGCGGCGTCCTTCTCGACGTGCTTCTGGTACTCGTCAAGCGTGGTCGCGCCGATGCAGTGCAGCTCGCCGCGCGCGAGCGCCGGCTTGAGCAGGTTGGAGGCGTCCATCGCGCCATCGCCCTTGCCGGCGCCGATCAGCGTGTGCATCTCGTCGATGAACAGGATGAAGGTGCCCTCGCTGCCGGTCACTTCCTGCAGCACGGCCTTCAGCCGCTCCTCGAACTCGCCGCGGTATTTTGCGCCGGCGATCAGTGCGCCCAAGTCGAGCGACAGCAGCTTCTTGTCCTTCAGGCTCTCCGGCACGTCGCCGTTGACGATGCGCAGCGCGAGGCCTTCGGCGATGGCGGTCTTGCCGACCCCGGGCTCGCCGATCAGGACGGGATTGTTCTTGGTCCTGCGCGAGAGCACTTGAATCGTACGGCGGATCTCCTCGTCGCGGCCGATGACCGGGTCTAGCTTGCCGTCGCGCGCGGCCTGGGTCAGGTCGCGGGCATATTTCTTCAGCGCGTCATAAGCGTTCTCGGCGGTCGCAGAGTCGGCCGTGCGACCCTTGCGCAGCGCCTCGATCGCGGCGTTGAGGTTTTGCGGCGTGACGCCGCCCTTATTGAGGATGGTGCCGGCCTCGCTGGTCTTCTCCAGCGTCAGGCCGAGCAGCAGCCGCTCGACGGTGACGAAGCTGTCGCCGGCCTTCTCGCCGGCCTTTTCGGCCGCATCGAAAGTGCGGGCCAGCTCGGGCGCGAGATAGATCTGCCCGGCACCGCCGCCGGAGACCTTCGGCACCTTGTTGAGGGCGTCCTCGGTCGCCTTCAGGATTGCACGGGAATTGCCGCCAGCGCGGTCGATCAGACCGGCGGCGAGCCCTTCATTGTCGTCCAAGAGGACCTTCAGCACATGCAGGGTTGAGAACTGCTGGTGCCCCTCGCGCATCGCGAGCGACTGCGCGGACTGGATGAAGCCCCTGGAGCGTTCGGTATACTTCTCGATATTCATCTTTTCTGTCCCTCGGCCTGCCCTCGGGGCCCTCTAAGGCACCCCAAACGGCATCTTCATTGGGTTTCCAATTACCGCATTGACGTTTCTCAACCGGTAACGGTCGTCTTTTGCCGGCGTTGCCGCCGGCCTGGGCCAGATGTGGGAAGCAGGCTGCGGATCCGAAAGAGGCAACTTCACGATTTCGTGCGCGCGGGAGCGGGCTTGGCGCTGGCAGGCCGAATCCCTTAAGTAGCGGCATGACAGCCAACCATACCGCCGAGATCACCGGCCTCTACCGCTATCCCATCAAGGGCCTGACGCCGGAACGCCTCTCGCACGTTCCTTTGCGGGTCGGTCAGACCCTGCCGGCCGACCGCCGCTACGCCATCGAGAACGGCCCGAGCGGGTTCAACCCCGAGGCGCCCGAATGGAAGCCGAAAATCCAGTTTCTGATGCTGGCGCGCAATGAGCGGCTGGCCGAGCTCGACAGCCGGTTCGACGACGAAACCAACGTGCTGACCATCCGCAAGAACGGCCAGATCGTCGCCAGCGGCGATCTCGAGACCGTCGCCGGGCGCGCCGCCATCGAGGCCTATTTCATGGAGAACTTTCAGCCCGAGTTGAAGGGCCCGCCCAAAATTCTCTCCGGCCGCGACCACAGCTTCTCCGACGTCGCCCGCAAGGTCGTCTCCATCATCAATCTCGACAGCGTCCGCGCCATCGAGACCATGCTCGGCGGCGTCGCCGTGCACCCGATGCGCTTCCGCGCCAATCTCTACGTGAAAGGCTGGCCGGCCTGGTCGGAGCTCGACCTCGTCGGCCAGACGCTCGCGATCGGACAGGCCCGGCTGAAGGTGATCAAGCGCATCGTCCGTTGCCCGGCCACCAATGTCGACCCCGAGACCGCCAAGCGCGATCTCGAAATTCCGCCCACGCTCTCGCGCCGTCTCGGCCATATGGACTGCGGCATCTATGCCGAGGTGATCGCCGACGGTGACGTCGGCGTCGGCGATGTGGTGGCGGTGGAAGAGCCGAAGCTCATCTAAGCTGCCGTAGGGTGGGCAAAGGCGCTCTTGCGCCGTGCCCACCATCTCGCCGGGCGAAGGGAAGTGGTGGGCACGCTTCGCTTTGCCCACCCTACGAGATCGTCGCTACAGCTCACCGTCAGTTCGGCATCACATACGCATAGATCTTGCCGCGCGAGACCGGGGCTTCGCGGACGCGGTTGCCGTTGTTGCCGGAGATCATGATCGGATTACCCTGCGCGTCGATGCCGGTGATGATGCCGACATGACCGCCGCGGCGGCCGCGCGACATCACGGCGATGGCACCGACCTGCGGACCGGACACACGCGTGCCGTAGCGCGCGAACGAGCTCGCCATGTCGGAGCCGGTGCCTCGATGGCCGGTATGCTCCAGCACCATGTTCATGAACCGCGCGCACCATAGGCGGCCGCGCCCGGTCGGATTGCCGCCGATATAGCGGCGCGCCTCGGAGACGAGACCCGATCCTCCGCTGAAGCCTCCGTTCATGCCGGCACCGCTGGCATTGGCATTCGGATCATAGCTCGCCTGGGTGTCGGCGAAGCCGCTTGCCTGCAATTGCGCCGCGCTGCGCTCGAAGCGCGAACTGCGGGCATGATGGCCATAGTGACGGTGGTGATGATGTCTGGCGTGATGCACGTAACCGTGCCGCTCTGCGCTATGACGATGATACGGCCGTGCCGAGGCCGGAGAAACGAACACGGCGAACGCCGCGAAGAACAGCGCCAGCGCGACAACACAACGCGACAGGCGAGACGCAAACAACTCGAACATTCTTCATCCTTCTTGACACCCCCACTTCCCGCCTGCCCGTGCAATGGCCGACATCCGTTTGGCCGTTAAGCCGCCCGATGTGGCGAGAAAAAGACGCAACGCCCGCGAATGGCTGCAATGATTTTGTGTTCGTGCTCGGCGCTGCTGCCGCATTGCCGACAACAGAATTAACTGCGATCCTCGAACACGGCTTGAAACAGAGGGAAACGGTTAATGCCCCACGCCACGACCAGGGACGGCATCCGCATCTATTTCGAGGAGGCGGGCCAGGGAACGCCGATAATTTTTCTGCACGAATTCGCGGCCGACTACACCAATTGGGAGCCGCAGATGCGCTACTTCTCGCGCGGCCATCGTTGCATCACATATTCGGCGCGCGGCTACACGCCATCGGACGTGCCTGACGGCGAGGTCTACACCTACACGCACTTCTACACCGATGCGCTTTCCGTGCTCGATCATCTCGGCATCGAGCGCGCGCATCTCGTCGGTCTTTCGATGGGCGCCTATTCCTCGTTGCAGATCGGGTTGAACGCGCCGCAGCGCGCACTGTCGATGACGCTCGCCGGCGTCGGCTCCGGCTCGGAGCTCGAGAACCTGGAGGCCTGGCGCACGCAGTGCCGCGCCAATGCCGAGCAGTTCGAGACGCTGGGCTCCGCCGAGGTCGCAAAAGTCACGCGCGAGGCGCCGAGCCGGATTCCGTTCCTGGTGAAGGATCCACGCGGGCATGCCGATTTCTACGCCGCACTGGCGCGGCACGATGCCAAGGGATCGGCGCGCACCATGCGCGGATTCCAGGGCGGCCGTCCCTCGATCTACACGATGACGGACGCGATCAGAGGCGTGGCAACACCCGCGCTGATCATCTGCGGCGACGAGGACGAGCCGTGCGTGGGCGCCAGCCTGTTCCTGAAGAAGCACCTGCCCGCGGCGGGGCTCGCGATGTTTCCGAAGTCCGGCCACGTGCTGAACCTGGAGGAGCCCGCGCTGTTCAATGAGAATGTCGAGCGGTTCGTGACGCTGGTGGAAGCAGGACGTTGGCCGGTGCGGGACCCGCGGTCGCTGGCTCCCCACTAGCTGTCATTCCGCGATGCGCCGAAGGCGCAGGCCCGGAATCCATCGGCTGCAGGCGCTGTTGGACGATGGATTCCGGGCTCGATGCTTCGCATCGCCCCGGAATGACGGAGAGAGGGCTATTTCCCCCCGCCGCGGCTGAGCAAGAACACCGCCTGCTCGCCGAACATGTTCCACACCCACCAGGGCAGGTTCAGCGGCACCGGGCGGCCGTAGAGATCGAGCGCGACCGAGCGCTCCATCTTGACGTTGATCTCGTCGCAGAGCTGCACGAAATCCTTGATGGTGCAGAAATGGATGTTGGCGGTGTCGTACCAGGTTGCCGGCAGATTCTCCGTGCGCGGCATGTGGCCGCCGATCAGGAGCTGGAGCCGCATCTTCCAGAACCCGAAATTCGGGAACGAGACGATGGCGCGGCGGCCGATGCGCAGCAGGTTCTCCAGCACGACCTTCGGCTGCCGCGTCGCTTGCAGCGTCTGCGACAGGATCACGTAGTCGAAGGCATCGTCGGGATAGTTGACGAGATCGGTGTCGGCATCCCCCTGCACCACCGCAAGCCCCTTGGCGACGCAGCGGTTGACGCCCTCGCGCGACAATTCGATGCCGCGGCCGTCGATGCCGCGGGTCTCCAGCAGCTGCAGCAGATCGCCGTCGCCGCAGCCGACGTCGAGCACCTTCGAGCCCGGCTTGACCATCTCGGCGACCAGCAGATGATCGGCGCGATAATCACCGGACGGCCTGGCCGCAACGCCGTCGAGCGGCAACACTTCCTGCACGGACATCGCTATCGGTCCTCGAGGTTGAGCCCGCGGGCCTTGCCTGCCGATTGCAGGAAGGCCCGGGAGATGTCGAAGAATTCGGGCACGTCGAGCAGGAATGCGTCGTGGCCGCGATCGGTCTCGATCTCGGCAAACGACACCCGGGCGCTCGAGGCATTCAGCGCGTGCACCAGTGCGCGCGATTCCGAGGTCGGAAACAGCCAGTCGCTGGTGAAGGAGACCACGCAGAAGCGGGTTTTGATGTCGGCGAAGGCCTTGGCCAGCACGCCGCCGTGATCGGCGGCGATGTCGAAATAGTCCATCGCGCGCGTCAGATACAGATAGGAATTGGCGTCGAAGCGCTCGACAAAGGACGAGCCCTGGTAACGCAGGTAGCTTTCGACCTGGAAATCGGCGTCGAACGAGAAGGTCGGCAGCTCGCGGTCCTGCATGCGCCGGCCGAATTTGCGGTGCAGCGCCGCATCCGAGAGATAGGTGATGTGCGCCGCCATCCGCGCCACCGCGAGCCCGCGATGCGGATGGATGCCGCGATCGGCATAGCCGCCACCGTGCCAGTCGGGGTCGGCCATCACGGCTTGTCGGCCGAGCTCGTGGAAGGCGATGTTCTGCGCCGAGTGCCGCGTCGCGCAGGCAATCGCCAGCGCGGAGTACACGCGCTGCGGATAGGCCGCGGTCCATTGCAGCACCTGCATGCCGCCCATCGAGCCGCCGACGACGGCAAACAGCGAGTCGATGCCGAGCCGGTCGATCAGCATCGCCTGCGCGCGCACCATGTCCGGAATGGTGATGACGGGGAAGTCGAGGCCCCAGACCTTGCCGGTGGCGGGATTGATCGACGCCGGCCCGGTCGAACCCATGCAGCCGCCGATCACGTTGGAGCAGATGATGAAGTAGTGCTTGGGATCGATGGGGCGGCCGGGGCCGACCAGCGTCTCCCACCAGCCGGGCTTGCCGGTGACCGGATGGACGTTGGCGACATGCTGGTCGCCGGTCAGCGCATGACAGATCAGCACGGCGTTGGAGCGATCGGCGTTGAGCTCGCCATAGGTCTGGTAGGCGATCTGGAACGGGGAGAGATCGACGCCGCAATCGAGCCGCAGCGGCTGCTCAGTGCCGAAATGCGCAACCAGCGAGCTTGGATGATCCACCTCGTGCGATCGCTCATCGGCGCTGATCGCAGGACTCGGTATCGACTTGACGCTACCCATCTCGGACATCGACCTCGTTTGCGACTGGCTGCTCGACCGCGCCGCTGACATCAGGCCATGAAAAACCCGGCCTGAACGAAAGGTTCGGCCGGGATCGGAAGCGTCCCCGGCCTGTTTAGCGAGTTTTTTAACGTGGCTGCAAGCCGGCCGGCTCAAATGACCACGGAACGGGCAAAAGCTACCGTCTTGGTCGGTTTTCGTCAAGTCGCGGCCCGGATCGGCCCAATTCGCCTCCGCCGCATCGCCCGCAAAGCACGTCATTTCTCTTTGCTTTCGCCGTCCCGACTGCCTAATCAGGACATCCCCCATCGGAACGATCGACGACCAGACATGTCCCAACGTCCGCCCGCGCCACCATCGTTGCAGGAACTGCGCAAGGAGATCGACGCGATCGACGAGGGCATGCATCGCCTCCTCATGCAGCGCGGCGAGATCATCGACCGCCTGATCCAGGTGAAGCAGACCCAGGAGGTCGGCTCGGCGTTCCGGCCTGCGCGCGAGGCTTCCATGATGCGCGAACTCGTGCAGCGTCATCGCGGCATCCTGCCGCTCGACACCGTCGAGAGCATCTGGCGCGTCATCATCTCGACCTTCACTTACGTACAGGCGCCGTTCTCGGTGCATGCCGACATCTCGGCCAGCGAGGCGGCGATGCGCGATTCCGTGCGCTTCAATTTCGGCTTCACCGTGCCTTACGTCGCGCATTTCAGCGCGCAGGCCGCGGTCGAGGCGGTGGCGAAATCCAAGGGTGATCTGGCAATGGTCTCGGCCACCTCGAGCCGCACGCCGTGGTGGCTGGAGCTGGAGGCGGACGGCGCGCCGAAGATCATCGCGCGAATGCCCTTCATCGAGCGCGCCGACCATCCTGCCGCGCTGCCGGTGTTTGCGATCTCGCGCGTCGCCGACAGCGCCCTGGTGACGGAGGTCGAGACCTTCAGCGTCCGCGTCTCGGGATGGAACGCCGAAGTCGCCCGCGCGCTGTCGCCGCTCGCCGAGATCGTGGCGGTGCCCGATACCGCCTTCGACGGCGCGGCGCTCCTGGTCTCAGTCACCGGCGCGACCAGCATCGACAAGATCAGGGCTGCCCTGATCGAGGCGGGGGCCTCGGTGCGCTCTGTGGCCCTCGTCGGCAGCCACGCAACGCGCTATACGGTGCCCCCGACCGGGCCGAAATCGTAAATCGCGAGCAGCCCAGCCTATCCGGAGTCCAAGATGTCCCGCCCCGTGCCGAATCCCGGCATTCTCGATATTGCGCCCTACACGCCCGGCAAGAGCCCGGTGCCGGAGCCGGGCCGCAAGGTGTTCAAGCTCTCCGCCAACGAGACGCCGTTCGGGCCCTCGCCCAAGGCGATCGAGGCCTTCAAGCGCGTGGCGGATCATCTGGAGGACTATCCGGAAGGCACCTCGCGCGTGCTGCGCGAGGCGATCGGCCGCTCGTTCGGGCTCGATCCCAACCGCATCATCTGCGGCGCCGGCTCGGACGAGATCCTCAACCTGCTCGCGCACACCTATCTCAGCCAGGGCGACGAGGCGATCTCCACCACGCACGGCTTCCTGGTCTACCCGATCGCGACGATGGCGGTCGGCGCCAGGAACGTCATCGCCCAGGAGACCAACCTCACTGCTGACGTCGACGCCATCCTGAAGGCGGTGACGCCGAAGACGAAGCTGGTCTGGCTCGCCAACCCCAACAACCCGACCGGCACCTATCTGCCGTTCGACGAGGTCAAGCGGCTGCGCGCCGGCCTGCCCTCGCACGTGCTGCTGGTGCTGGACGCCGCCTATTGCGATTACGTCTCGCGCAACGACTATGAGATGGGGATCGAGCTCGTCGCCACCACCGAGAACACGGTGGTGACGCACACTTTCTCCAAGATCCACGGTCTTGCCGCGCTGCGCATCGGCTGGATGTTCGGGCCCGAGCACGTCATCGACGCGGTCAACCGCATCCGCGGTCCCTTCAACGTGTCGACGCCGGCGATGTATGCCGCGGTCGCCGCGATCGAGGATACCGCGCATCAGGCGATGTCGAAGCAGTTCACCGAGACCTGGCGCAACTGGCTCACCGAGGAGATCGGCAAGCTCGGGCTGAAGGTGACGCCGAGCGTCGCCAATTTCGTGCTGATCCATTTCCCGACCGACAAGGGCAGGACCGCCGATGACGCCGACGCCTTCCTGACCAAGCGGGGGCTCGTGCTGCGCGGCTTGAAGAATTACGGCCTGCCGCATGCGCTGCGCATGACCATCGGCACCGAGGAGGCCAACCGCCTCGTGGTCGAGGGCTTGCGCGACTTCATGGCGGGCAAATGAGCGCGCAGGCGCACTTCCAGCGCGTCGCGCTGATCGGCTTCGGCCTGATCGGCGGCTCGATTGCCCGCGCTGCGAAGCTCCAGGGGCTGGTCGGTGAAATCGTAACCACCGCACGCTCGGAGAAGACACGCGCGCGTGTCGCCGAGCTCGGCATCGTCGATCAAGTGGTGACGACCAATGCGGAGGCGGTGAAGGACGCCGATCTCGTCATCCTCTGCATTCCCGTCGGCGCCTGCGGACCCGTGGCGCAGGAGATCGCGCCGCATCTCAAGTCGGGTGCGATCGTCTCCGACGTCGGCTCGGTCAAGGGCGCGGTGGTCAGGGACATGGCGCCGCATCTGCCGAGCGGCATTCATTTCGTGCCGGCGCATCCGGTGGCGGGCACCGAGCATTCCGGCCCGGATTCCGGCTTTGCCGAGCTCTTCATCAACCGCTGGTGCATCCTGACCCCGCCTGATGGCACCGACGTAGCGGCCACCGAGCACCTGCGCGCGTTCTGGGCGGCGATGGGCGCCAAGGTCGAGGTGATGACGCCGGATCATCACGACCTCGTGCTCGCCATCACCAGCCACCTGCCGCATCTGATCGCCTACACCATCGTCGGCACCGCCGACGAATTGGCGCAGGTGACGGAATCCGAGGTGATCAAATTCTCCGCCGGCGGTTTTCGCGATTTCACCCGCATCGCGGCGTCCGATCCGACGATGTGGCGTGACGTCTTCCTCGCCAACAAGGAGGCCGTGCTGGAGATGCTCGGCACCTTCACCGAGGATCTGGCAAAACTCACCCGCGCGATCCGCCGCGGCGACGGGGAGGCACTGTTCGACCACTTCACCCGCACCCGCGCCATCCGCCGCGGCATCGTCGAGATCGGCCAGGATTCCGCCGCGCCCGATTTCGGCCGGCCGCATGCGGCGCTGAAGAAGCCGTGAGCCTGTCATTCCGGGGCGCCCGAAGGGCGAGCCCGGAATCCATCAGGCCACAGCACAAGCGGTGAAATGGATTCCGGGTTCGATGCTCGCATCGCCCCGGAATGACGACAGAGCCGTCAATACAGCGGCGGGATCTGGCCGACCTTGACCGGGCCGAGCAGCACCGCGCCGTCGGCGAATTTCAGCGGGAAGCTCCGCGCTTTCTTGCCTTCCAGCGTGCTCTCGGTACCGATCGAATTGATGCCGGCGGCAACGCCCGCATTGGCGTTCTGCTTGATGACCTTGCCGAGGCCCGGCACGGCGCGGTCTAGCGCGCCGAACAGATTGTTGAGGTCCTGCGACTTCACGCCGGGCGCGAGGCGATCGAGCGTTGCCTGCGGCACGCCCTCCTCCAGCATCTTCTCGATGCCGAGCGCCGGGATCACGCGCTCGAGGCCGGTCACCGTCATCTGCAATTCGCCGTCGAGCCGGCCGTTGGGCGACAGGCCGAGCGTGCCGGCCGCGACCGCGATCATCTCGCCCTGCTGAATGCGCGACTGCACGATCTCGATGTGACCGCCGGCGGCCTGGATCTCGCGGAAGCGCTGCGGCCACGGTTTGGGCGTGAGGTCGGAGAGGCCGGTGATCTTGGCGCGGGTGTCCGCCTCGAACGGCTCGGCAAGCAGCGGATGCACGCCCTGAATGCTGCCCTGCGCGACATGCAGCACGGTCTCGATCACGGGACGATCCGGCGATGATCCGTCGGCAAGGCGCCCGTGCAGTTCGATCTGCTTGGCACGCGCCAGCGGCACCTGCACGCTGCCGTCGAGACGGTTGAGGGTGGGATCGTCGAATACGATCGAAGCGCGGTCCGGCACCGCCGGCAGACCCGCCACACTGGCGCGGCCCTTGCTCCAATTCACGGTGAAGGTGTTTTGCGTAATGCCGTCGATCAGCGTGGCGGGCGCTGCGAATTCGGCGATGATGCGCTTGGGGTCGTAGACCTGGGCCACGACCAGGATGTTGTCGAGCTTGGCCGTGAACGGCGTCTTGCTCGCGTTCTGCGAGACCAAGGCGACGCTGGCGCCTGAGCACTGGACCTCGAAGCGGAACGGGAAGCCGGCGATCGAGCGCTTGGCACAATCATAGATGCGGCCGGCCTTGGCCTCCTGCGCCCGCCAGGCGTCGGCGACGATTTCGGCCTGCCAAGCCGCATAGAACCAGAAGCAGGTCCAGCCGACGGCGAGGACCAGGACGAGAACGGGGGCGATGAAAAGGCCCCAGCGGGAGCGGCGGCCAGTGGCAACGGTCATATTGGACATGCGGCGACCCTTTGACGCCAGATTCAGGCAAATGTAAGCGGGGCGGGCCTGCGACGAAAGGCGCAGAAATCGCTTCGCTTGGGCGCAGGGTTCTGGTAGCCGTCCCCGAAATGTCCGAAATCACCCTCCCCTCCGTCACCACAGCCAAGGACGACCTCTGGGTGTTCGGCTACGGCTCGCTGATGTGGCGGCCGGGCTTCGACTTCGAGGAGCGCGTCCCGGCGCGGCTGGTCGGCGAGCACCGCGCGCTCTGCGTCTATTCCTTCGTGCATCGCGGCACGCCGGAGAAGCCGGGCCTGGTGCTCGGACTCGACCGCGGCGGCGCCTGCCGCGGCATCGCCTTCCGGGTCGCCGAGAAGAACCGTGCCGAAGTGGTCGCATATTTGCGCGCACGCGAGCAGGTCACCTCGGTCTATCGCGAGGTGATGCGCTCGGTGTGGCTGGAGAACGACGCGCGCCAGCGCGTCGCCGCGCTCGCCTACGTCGTCGACCGCGGCCATGTGCAATATGCCGGCCGCCTCTCGCTCGCCGAGCAGCACCGCCATGTCGTCCAGGGCCACGGCCAGTCCGGCGCCAACCGCGACTACGTCACCGCGACGGTGAAGGCGATCGAGGCCGAAGGCTTTCGCGACACGCAGCTGCATCAGCTTGCATTGATGCTGCATGGTGATGCGCATTCGCTGCACGCGGCGGCTCGGGACCAGGATCGGGAAAGCCGCTAAAACATGATCCGGAAAAGTGCGAAGCGGTTTTCCGGAAAGATCATGCGTAAACAACAACCCAAAGCGCGATGATGATTCATCCCAATCTCATCGCGCTTTAGCCGGTCGGCGCGTAGCTCGGCGCCGAGCCGATCAACTGCTCCTGCTCTTTTCGCCCCGCTTCGACGAGGCGGGCGGTCGCGTCCTCGATCGCCGTTTGCACGCGCGCGAGAAATTCGTCCTTCGGCAGTCCCGGTGGCAGCGGTTCGAGAAACTCCACCACCAGCGTGCCCGGATAGCGCATGAAGGTGCGGCGCGGCCAGAACAGGCCGGAATTGAGCGCCACCGGCAGGCACAGCACGCCGCAGGAGGAATAGATCTGCGCGAAGCCGGTCTTGTAGTTGGGCGGCGCGCCGGGCGCGCGGCGCGTGCCTTCTGGAAAGATCACGAGTTGCTTTCCACTGCGCACCGCCTCGCGCGCGCGCCGCGTCATGTCGAGCAGCGCCTTCACGCCGGCATTGCGGTCGATCGCGATCATCCCGGTCTTGACCAGGAACTGGCCGAACACCGGGATCTGCATCAGCTGGCGCTTGAGGATGAAGATTGGCCGGTTGAAGAAGCCCGGCAGCACGAAGGTCTCCCAGAACGACTGATGCTTGGCCACGATCAGCAGCGGTCCTGTCGGGATCTTCTCCACCCCGCGGAATTCCACCTTGATGTTGCAGACCACGCGCATCAGGACCAGCGTGGCCTTGGCCCACCATTGCGCCACCGTCAGCATGGCGCGCGGCGGCAATGCAAAGGTCGGCAGCGCAACGATCGCCAGACAGACCAGCACGGCGTAGAACAGCACGTTGAACACGAGCGATCGCAGGAAAATCAGGAACATCGATGGTCCGATCAATTGGCCTGCGCGGTGGCGGGCCGCTTCGGTTGCTGACCTGCAGGCTGCTCCGACATCTCGGGCCAAAGGTCAATCCCGAAATCCTCCAGTCGCACCCTGAGCTCGGCCGCAACGTACTTGACGTATTCGGACAGGAGCAGCCGCAGCGTCGAGCCCGAGATCCACCACGGCTCCTCGCGCCATTTTTCGCCGACCACCGCGAACGGGATCAGCGTCGTCCGCGGCATCGCATGCGAGAATTCCACCAGCGCGCGCGGCATGTGATAGTTCGAGGTGACCACGATCAGAGACGTAAATCGGCGTCCCTCGGCCCAGCGCCGCGCCTCCGCTGCGTTGCCGCGGGTCGTGAGCGCGGTGCGGTCGAGGTCGACGCAGCAGGTCATGAAGGACTGATTCTCCGGCAAGGTGCGGGAGATGTCGTTCGCCGTCGAGGTCGGATGCACGCCGGAAATCAGGAGCCGCCTGCCGTAGCCGGCAGCCAGCAGCTCCATCGCGTCCGATACCCGCGAGGAGCCGCCGGTCAGCACCACGATGCCGTCCGCCTTGCGATCGGGTACCTTCTCAGCCCCGCGCAATTGCGCCAGGAACGCAATGAAGCCCGTTGCCGCGCCGACGAAGGCGAGCGCGATCGTCGACACGATTGCCGCGCGCAGCCAGCCGCGAGGCAGTTTCGGCGATCGATCGTCGGTCGGCGAGCTCATGCGATGTCGGTGATCCCTTCCCTGAGCGATTTTAGGATGTTTTGAGGCGAAGTGGAGTCCGGTTTCTCAACCCTAGTCGACGTCGTTCAGCGTCGCGAACAGCGTTTGGCGCGAGGCGACTGCGGTAATGGCGCCGATCAGGACGGCCTGAACCGCGAGCACGATGTAGCCGGAGGGGCGCAGCGAGAAGGTGCCGAGCAGCGCGGCGAACTGGTCGCCGACGGGAGTCCCGGAAAACCAGCCTGCGATGGACTCGGAGAAGCCGAACATCAGCATGGCGGCGCCGCCGCCGATCACGCCGCCCTCCAGGCCCAGCCTGAGGAAATGACGCAGGAAGTGATTGGCGATGTAGCGGTCGCCGGCGCCGACGAAATGCAGGACTTCGACGATCGGACGGTTCGCCGCCATTGCGCCGCGCGTCGCGAACGACACCGAGATGATGGTTGCGACGATGACGAGCGCGAGGATGCCGAGGCCGGCCAGCACGGTGGCGTTCGTCATCAGGCGCATGCGCTCGATCCAGGCGCGGTGATCGTCGACGCTGGCGCTAGGGGCGACCTGCGCCACGCGCGCGCGCAAGGCGCCGAGATCGAGCGGCGTGCCCGGCTGCACGCGCGCGATGATCATGCGCGGCACCGGCAGATCGTCCATCGACAGGCCGGTGCCGAGCCAGGGCTCGAGCAGCTTGCCGCTCTCGTCCCTGGTGAACGGCTTGACCTCGACGATGCCGGCTTGCGTGCGCATCGCTTCCGCCACGGCTGCGGTGTCGCGCTCGAGATCGCGGCCGGCCTGCGGGCGAACCTGGATGGTGATTTCGCTCGCGACGTCCGACTGCCATTCGGCCGCAGAGGCACTCACCAGCAGCACCGTGCCCGTGGCCATCGAGGCGAGGAAGGTCATGATGGCGACCACCGCAAGGAGCGCTCTGCCGTGGATCGAGGCGCGCGGCACGATCGGCGACATGTTGCGCGCCTTGGCCGGAAGCTGCGGACGCTCCTGCCCGAGGTCGACCAGCACGCCGCGCTCGTCCAGCCTACTCATAGACGTGCAGCCGTCCCTGGTGCAGCACCAGCCGCCGTGCTTCGTACTGGTCCATCAGCCCGATGTCGTGGGTGGCGATGATGACGGCGGTGCCTGATTTGTTGAGCTCGATGAAGAGTCGCAGCAGGCGGCGGCCGAGCGTCGGATCGACGCTGCCGGTCGGCTCGTCCGCGAGCAGCAGCTGCGGCCGCGAGATCACGGCGCGCGCGATCGCGGCGCGCTGCTTCTCGCCGCCCGACAGGATCGGCGGCAGCGCGTCCATGCGGTCGCCGAGGCCGACCCAACGCAGCAGGTCGATCACCTCCTTGCGGTAGCTCGATTCGCTGCGGCCCATAACGCGGAACGGCAGCGCGACGTTCTCATAGGTCGTCATGTGATCGAGCAGGCGGAAATCCTGGAGCACGATGCCGATGCGCTTGCGCAGGTCTGCTATCTCGTCCTTGCCGAGTTGCGAGATGTCGTGGCCGAACAGGTTAACGAGGCCCCGCGTCGGTCGATGCGACAGGAACAACAGGCGCAGCAGGGACGTCTTGCCGGCACCTGACGGCCCGGTGAGAAACTGGAAGGAATGCGCGGGAATCTGGAAGGTGAGGTCGCGCAAAATCTCCGGCCCCAGACCGTAACGCAATCCGACATTTTCGAACCGAACCAAGCTCAGCTCCGTTCGAGAGGGGGCGCGGGCCGCATTGCGGCGCTCCGCCATACGCGATCAACGGGTTTTGCCGCCGTTATGGTTTCCGGTTCGTTAACGGTCGCCCAGTAGCATAAGGGGCGCCCGGTCTCCGCGACCGTGGCATCGTCAAGACCCGTCCAAGACCTCCGTTCAAGACCTTCGTTCATGCATCAAGGCTCGTCCATGCATATCGTCTGCCCCCATTGTATGACATCCTACGCCATCAAGCTCGCGAGCCTTGGGGCGAACGGGCGGGCGGTCCGCTGCTCCCGCTGCAAGGAGACCTGGATCGCCCACGCCGAGGATGCCATCGAGGAGGCGTCCGTTCCGGCCATGGCGGCGGCCAGCCGAGCCGACGACCAGTCCGACCTCGCCGAACAATGGAACTCCTATGCCAAGGACGACGGCGCCGCTGATGCGCCCGTGGTCGATAGCCCATCGATCGCCAGTGACTGGCCGGACGAGCAGGCCCGCGAGACCGAGGACGAATGGTCGGCAGCGGCCCGGCAGGCCGAAGAGGAGGCCGTCGGCGCGCAGCACCAGTCCTGGTTCCGCAGCCTATTCCCTCGCCGCGGCGCGCGGGTGAGCCGCCCGGTCGCCACCACAGCTCCGCGCAAACCCTATCTTGGCCTGCCCACCGCCTGCGCCGCGATGGGCGCGCTGGTGCTGGCACTGGTGCTCTGGCGCGGCGACGTGGTGCGGCTGCTGCCGCAGACGGCAGCGTTCTACAAGATGGTTGGACTCGAGGTGAACTTGCGGGGTCTCGCCTTCAAGGACGTCAAGCTCTCCAGCGAGACTGTGGACGGTAAGCAGGTGTTGGTGATCGAGGGCGTCATCGTCGGCGAGGGTAAGAAGGCGCTCGACATTCCGCGACTGCGTTTTGCCGTGCGCGACGCCCAGGGCGCGGAGATCTATGCCTGGAATGCGGTGCTGGAGCAGACCGTGCTGCGGCCCGGTGAGCGCGCCTTCTTCCGCTCGCGCCTGGCCTCGCCGCCGCCGGAGGGCCGCAACATCGACGTTCGTTTCTTCAACCGGCGCGACATTGCCGGCGGCAGCGTATAATCGCCCCCAGGGAGGTTGATACCAAGGTTCGTCTCATGCCGAAGATCTTGATCGCCGACGACGAGGATTCGATGCGCACGCTGGTGGCGCGCGCCATCGCCATGGACGGCCACGAGACCGTCACCGCCCAAGACGGCGCCGAAGCGCTGGAGATCCTGACCCGCGAGGATGGCGCCTTCGATCTGTTGCTCACCGACATCCAGATGCCGGTGATGGACGGCATCGCCCTGGCGCTCTCCGCCGCGCGCGATTTCCCCGACCTGACGATCTTGCTGATGACCGGCTTTGCCGACCAGCGCGAGCGCGCCTCGAACCTGAACGCGCTGGTGCATGACGTCGTGACCAAGCCGTTCTCGGTCGCGGATATCCGCACGGCGGTCGCCGATGCGCTGGCGGCGAAGAAGACCTAGCGTCGGCGACTGCCCCACATTCCGCTGTCATGCCCCGGTTTGATCGGGGCATCCAGGACGCCGCGGCTTCTCGATTGAATCACAACTGGCTCGGAGTACTGGATCGCCCGGCCAAGCCGGGCGATGACACCGAGTGTGCCGCTAAAACTCCTTCAGCAGCCGCTCGAGATAATCGAGCTCGATCTGCGGCCGCGAAGGATCGCCGAGACGGCGGCGGAGCTCTTCGAGAATGCGGCGGACACGCTGCGTGTCGATCTCGCCGGGGATCTTGACCGTATAATCGTCGCCATATTCGCGCCCATGAAGCGGACGGCCGAGCGGATCGGTCTGGTTGCCGCCGCTCTGCTGCCGGCCGGCACGCTGGCCGGGGCCGTCGCCCTGGCCGTCGCCATCGCCCTGCTGCATCGCCTCGGCCATCTTCTGCGCACCCTTGCGCATGGCGTCGAGTGCCTTGCCCTGCGAGTCCACGGCGCCGTCGGCATTGCCCTCGCCGAGCTTTGATCCGGCATCGCCCATGGCACCGTCGGCTGCGTCCAGACTGCCGTCATCGCCCTGGTCGCCGTCCTGATCGCCGTTCTGGCCGGGCTGGCCCTGCTCGCCTTGCTGACCCTTCTGGCCCTTCTGTGCCTGCTGGCCCTGCTGACCCTTCTGCCCCTTCTGGGTGAGGCCGCGCTTGGCAAGCTCGTCCTGCAGCTTCTTCAGGCGGTCGCGCAATCCCTGCTGATCCTGCTGCAGCTCCGACATGGACTGATCGCCCTGCTGCTGCTTGCCGCGCGAGCGATCGCGCCGGGAATCCTGGCCCTGCTTGAACGTCTTGTCGCGCAATTGCTGCTGCTTGCGGATCATGTCGCCGAGCTCATTGAGCGCCTGCTCCATGTCGCTCTCGCCGGACTGCCCCGGCTGCGCCATCTGCAGGCCTTCCAGCATCTGCTGGAGCTGGTCGAGCAACTGCTTGGCCGCATCCTTGTCGCCGGAGCGCGACAGGCGCTCCATCCGGTCGATCATGTTCTGCAGATCCTGCTGACGCAGGACCTTGGTGTTCGGATCGAGCGGCCGCGCCAGCTGCTGCGGGTCATTGTTGTTGCGGAACTGCTCGGCGAGCTGGCGCATGAAATCGTTCAGCGCCTGACGCAGATCCTGCGTGAGCTTCTTGATCTCTTCGTCGCTCGCGCCGCGCTCCAGCGCCTGCTTCAGCGCTTCCTGGGCCGCGCGCAACGCCTTCTCGACGTCGGAGATCTTGCCGTCCTCGATCGTCACCGCAAGCGCCCACAGGCTCGCCACGACCTCGCGCAGGGCATCGTCGGTGCGCGCCGCTTCGAGCTGCCGGGCCACGCTGTGCAGGCCGAGATATTGTCCCGGCTCCGGCGTGAACATCTCGGGCGCGATCATCAGCCCATCGAGCGCGGCATAGACGTCCGAATTCTTGTTGGCGTCAAGCGCGAGGATGCGGCGCTGCTCGATCAATGCACGGGCCAGCGGCTTGGTGAAGAGCCGCTCGGGCAGGCGCATGTTGAACGGCTCGCTGGCGGCCTCGTTGCCGGCCTCGTCCTTGGCCGTGAGCGTCAGCGTGACCTCGGCGCCGGCATAGGGATCCTCGCTGAGATCCTTCACGGATTGCCCGACGCCGTTGCGGGTGCGCGCATTCGGCAGCGCGAGCGGGAATTTCGGCGGCTGGAACAGCGGCCGCGGCGCCGTCCTGCTGTCGCCATCGCCGGCGGCGGCCTTCGGACCATCCTTGAGGCCATCCTTGGCACCATATTTTGCGTCGGTCGGCCGCGGGGCGAATTTCGCCTCGGCGCCGGTGACGCCGTAATCGTCCTCGATCTTGTAGGAGAGCTGGAGCGCGCCGCGCGCCTGGCGCTCCGGATCCTTGGCGAGCGCGATCGTCGGCGGACGATCCGGCGTGGCGGCGAAGGCCCATTGTGGCTGGCCGGAAGGCGCCCGGACATGCGCGGTGCCGTCACCGGAAATCGCGAAATGCTTTTCGTTGGTCCCCTTGGGACTGGCTTCAGCCGGAGCGACCTCCTTGAGGCCGCCGGAGACGGCGACATCCAGGTTGCCGCCGGAGGAGCGCACGATCAGGGTCGAGCCGGCGGGAACGGCGAGCGGGCCGCTGGCGGGCAGCGCCGCCGCTTCCTTGTTGGCGGCCGACAGGATCACCGGCGGCCTGCCCGTGTAGAGCGGCGGCGTGACCCAAGCATCGACGCGAACATTGGCCGGCGCCAGCACCCCGTTCCAGTCGAAGGCGGCGCCAAGGCGCATCGCACGCTCGTCACCCGCGGCAAAGAAGGTCGCAACCAGCATCACCATCACGAGGGCACGCAGCGCCCAGGGGTCGTGAAGCGCGAGCCGGGGCTGCGGCACACCGGCGCGGATGCGCTTGATGGAGGCGAGCGTCCGCTCGCGCTGCGCCTGCCACAGCGCCTGCGCGACTGGGTCCTGTGAGGTCAGCGTGTCCGTGAGCGTCGTGGCCGGGCGGTGCCGGATGCCGGAGCCACGGTCGAGCCGGGCGAGCGCTTCCTCGCGGCTCGGCCAGCGGAAGCGAATCAGCGGGAACAGGGCGGCCGCCGCGATCACGGCGAAGAGGGCGAGGCCGACGGCCCTGGCCGTGAACGGCAGCGCCAGCCAAAGGCCAGCCCAGGACACCACCAGGAACAGGCCGACGACGGTCAGAAGGCGCGCCGCATTGGGCCAGGCACGCTCCCACGCGATGGCATAAGTCGCCCAATCAAGGGCCTGCGCCAGCTTCAGCCGCGACAGCGCATCGCCGTTGCGGATCGGGTCTGACGGCTCGGGGGTGATGCCGTTCAATCAACTCTCCAGGTTGCCCGGTAGAGCAGAGCCTATCACAACGGCAGCACTGAGGCATCCGTTCCCGTACGGGAGCGCCTCCTTTTCCCGCATAACACGAGGACGTGACTGGCCGGGTGCAACCCCGTAATTTCCGCGCGCCAATCTCGAGGGAAACGAAGGAAACGCCATGGACAAGAAGATGCACGACAAGGGCCTGGAAGTCCGCAAAGCGGTGCTGGGCGAGGCCTATGTCAACAACGCCCTGAAGAACGTCGACGATTTCAACCGCCCGTTCCAGGAGATGCTCAACGAATATTGCTGGGGCACGGTGTGGGGCCGCGAGGAGCTGCCGCGCAAGACCCGCAGCATGCTCAACATCGCCATGATCGCGATCCTCAACCGTCAGCACGAGTTTCGCGCGCATCTGAAGGGCGCGCTGACCAATGGCGTCACCCGGGAGGAGATCCGCGAGATCCTGATGCAGGTCGCGATCTATGGCGGCATGCCCGCCGCGGTCGACAGCTTCCGCATCGCGCGCGAGGTGTTCGCAGAGATCGACGGGAAGGCGTGAGGAGCGGCACCAATCTCCGCCGTCGTCCCGGGGCGCGCGAAGCGCGAGCCCGGGACCCATAGCCACAGGACGATGTGGTTATGGGAACTCTGAATTACCGTTCTGGCGCGAACAACTTCTCCCGGGGGTTATGGGTCCCGGGCTCATCGCTTCGCGATGCCCCGGGACGACGAGCGGAGAATGTGACTCCGCTCTCACGCACAACAAGAAACAAAGGAAAAACCATGGACATCGGATTCATCGGGCTCGGAAACATGGGTTTCCCGATGGCGCGGCGGCTGATCGAGGCGGGGCACAGGCTCGTCGTATTCGACACGCGCAAGGAGGTCACGGGCAAGCTGGTCGCGCGCGGTGCCACTGCCGCGTCGTCGCCGAAAGACGTCGCTGACCAGGTCGAGACCGTGATGGCGAGCCTGCCCTCGCTGCAAGCTTCGCTGGACGTTGCCACCGGCGCGAACGGCGTGATCGAGGGCAAGCGCGCCAAACGTTTCGTCGATCTCTCAACCGTCGGCTCGGCAATGGCCGCGAAAATTCACCGGCTGCTCGCTCAGCGCGGCATCGTGCAGATCGACTGTCCCGTCTCCGGCGGCGTCGGCGGCGCCGAGAAGGGCACGCTTGCCGTGATGGTGTCAGGCCCGAAAGCCGAGTTCGAGCTGCTCAGGCCCGCGCTGGAGGTGATCGGAAAGGTGTTCTTCATCGGCGAGAAGCCCGGTGCGGCGCAGACCATGAAGCTCGCCAACAATTTCCTGTCGGCCACCGCGATCGTGGCGACGTCGGAAGCCGTGGTGATGGGCGTCAAGGCCGGGCTCGATCCCGCCGTGATGATCGACGTCATCAATGCCGGCTCCGGCATGAACACGGCGAGCCGCGACAAGTTTCCGCGCGCGGTGCTGCCGCGCACGTTCGATTTCGGCTTCGCCACGGGATTGATGGTGAAGGACGTCCGGCTGGCGCTTGAGGAGATGAAGCAGCTCGGCCTGTCGATGGAGGTCGCCGACGCGGTCGGACGGTTGTGGGAAACGGTGATCAGCGCCGAAGGCGCCGAGTCCGATTTCACCGCGGCGATCAAGCCGATCGAGAGGAAGGCGGGTGTCGTGGTGGGCGGAGCGAAGGGCGGGGTGACGGGGAAGTAGCGCCAGCGCTCCGCTCGTCGTCCCGGGCGCGCGAAGCGCGAGCCCGGGACCCATAACCACAGGACAACGTGTGGCGAAGACTCGGAGTCACTAGCTTGGCGTCACAATGACTGCCTGGGAGTATGGGTCCCCGCCTACGCGGGGACGACACCGCGGCTGTTGAGCCGATGTCGTCAACTCACAGCCACGGCGCCGGCGTGTCCATCGCAATGAGCTGCTCCACCTCCACGCGCGGGCGCACCACGGCGTACTGGTCGCCCTTCACCAGCACCTCGGGCACCAGCGGCCGGGTGTTGTAGGTGCCGGCCTGCACGGCGCCATAGGCGCCCGCGGTCATGATGGCGAGGAGATCGCCGGGCGCGGGCGTCGGCAGCGTGCGGTCGAGGGCGAGATAATCGCCGGTCTCGCAGACCGGGCCAACGACATCGGCCTTGATGGTGGCGGCGCCCTTGGCCGGCTGCTTCACCGCCAGGATGTCGTGATGCGCCTCGTACAGCGTCGGGCGGATCAGGTCGTTCATGGCGGCATCGATGATGACGAAATTCTTGCCGTCGCCGTGCTTCACATAGATCACCTTGGCGACGAGAATGCCGGCATTGCCGACGATCATGCGGCCCGGCTCGAACATCAGCGTGCAGCCGAGATTGTGGCTGACGCGCTTGACCATGGCGGCATAGGCCGCGGGCGCCGGCGGTGCCTCGCGATCCATGTAATAGGGAATGCCGAGACCGCCGCCGAAATCGACGTGGCTGATGTCGTGGCCGTCGGCGCGCAGCTCCTGCACGAATTCGGAGAGGATGCGGAACGCGGTCTCCATGCCGGACAGGTCGGTGATCTGGCTGCCGATATGCACGTCAGTGCCGGTCACCTTGATTCCGGGCAGCTTCGCCGCGCGCGCATAGACCTCGCGGGCATGCACGATCGGGATGCCGAACTTGTTCTCGGACTTGCCGGTGGAGATCTTTGCGTGCGTGCCGGCATCGACGTCGGGATTGACGCGGAGCGAGATGCGCGCGGTCTTGCCCATCTCGGTCGCGAGTCGCGACAGCAGCTCGAGCTCCGGCTCGGATTCGACGTTGAGGCAGAGGATGTCGGCGGCGAGCGCCGCGCGCAGCTCTGCCTCGGTCTTGCCGACGCCGGAAAAGACGATCTTGCTGGCGGGAATGCCGGCGGCCAAAGCGCGCTTCAGCTCGCCGCCTGAGACCACGTCGGCGCCGGCGCCGAGCTTGGCCAGCGTCCGCAGCACCGACTGGTTGGAGTTCGCCTTCATGGCGTAGCAGACCAGCACCTTCTCGCCGGCAAAGGCCTCGGTGAAGACGCGGTAGTGCCGCTCCAGCGTTGCGGTCGAATAGCAGTAGAACGGCGTGCCGACGGTGGCAGCCAGCTCGGACAGGTTCACCGCCTCGGCGTGCAGCACGCCGTTGCGATAGTCGAAATGGTTCATGGCGCAGGCTCGGTTGTCCCGGCTTATTTCTTGCCGGGAGGTTCGTCCAGGAGCGGGTCGAGAATAAACGATTTCTTTCGGCCCTTGGCCGCCGCGGGCGCGGCATCCGCGCTGGCCGTGGGTTCGAACAGGCTCGGCGCCTTCTGGGCCGCGGTCTCGGGCTCGACGGGTGCAGCGCCGGTGGCCGCGGACGTGTTGGAGGCGGTCGGCGGCAGATCCAGCGGGCCCTTGCGGCCGCAACCGGCAAGCGCGAGCGCCGTCAGGCTCAAGACAATGATGGCCCACCCCGAGCCGGCCGGGCGAAACTTTGACGTCACGACGAAATCCCCACTACGCGCGGTGCACCATACAGAGATTGGCGCGTTCTGGCGAGGGCCGGATGACCATGAAACATAAGCGAAATTTTGCCCTCAGCCCAATTTTCGCTCTTTTTCCAGCCGCTTCGCCCAGGCCTTGGCCTGGGACGTCACATTCTTCGGCGCGGTGCCGCCAAAGCTAGTGCGGCTCTTCACCGATGATTCGACCGAGAGCACGCCGAGCACGTCCTTGGTAATTTTGGGCTCGATCGCCTGCATTTCCTTCAGCGGCAGCTCGTGCAGCGCGACGCCCCCCTCGGCGGCCTTGGCGACGATGCGGCCCGTGACGTGGTGCGCCTCGCGGAACGGCATCTTCAGCGTCCGCACCAGCCAGTCGGCGAGGTCGGTCGCCGTGGCGTAACCCTCGCCCGCGGCCGCCTTCATCTTGGCTTCGTCCGGAACGAGATCACGGACCATGCCGGTCATGGCGCGGATTGCCAGCGACAGCGCGGCAAAACCCTCCATGGCGCCCTGCTTGTCCTCTTGCATGTCCTTTTGATAGGCGAGCGGCAGGCCCTTCATGACGATCAGGAGCCCGTTGAGCGCGCCGATGACGCGGCCGGTCTTGGCGCGCACCAGCTCGGCGGCATCCGGGTTGCGCTTCTGCGGCATGATCGAGGATCCCGTGGTGAACTTGTCGCTGAGCCGGATCATGCCGACCAGCGGCGAGGTCCAGATCACGATCTCCTCGGCAAAGCGCGACATGTGCACGGCGCAGATCGAGGCGGCCGACAGCGTCTCCAGTACGAAGTCGCGGTCGGAGACGGCGTCGAGCGAGTTCGCCATCGGGCGGTCGAAGCCGAGCGCCTTCGCGGTGGCATGGCGGTCGATCGGGAACGAGGTGCCGGCGAGCGCGGCCGCGCCCAGCGGCGATTCGTTCAGCCGCTTGCGGGCGTCCTGGAAGCGGCCGCGGTCGCGCGCCGCCATCTCGACATAGGCCAGCAGGTGATGGCCGAACGTGACGGGCTGCGCCGTTTGCAGATGCGTGAAGCCGGGCATCACGGTTGCGGCGTGCTCCAGCGCGCGGTCCACCAGGGCCTGCTGGAACGCGGCGAGCGCGGCATCGGTCTCGTCGATGACGTCGCGGACGAATAGACGGAAGTCGGTGGCGACCTGGTCGTTGCGCGAACGCGCGGTGTGCAGCCTGCCGGCGGCCGGGCCGATCAGCTCCGACAGGCGGCTCTCGACATTCATATGGATGTCCTCGAGCGCGCGCTTGAATTCGAAGCCGCCCTTGCCGATCTCTGACAGGATTGTGTCTAGACCCTTGCCGATATTTTTCGCATCAGAAGCCGTGATGATGCCCTGATTGGCCAACATCGCGGCGTGGGCCTTGGACGCGGCAATGTCCTGGGCGAAGAGGTGACGATCGACGTCGATGGAGACGTTGATCTCTTCCATGATCTCGTCGGGGCGTTCCGAGAACCGGCCGCCCCACATCTTGTTGCTCATGATCCCCTGTGCTCACGCCTGATTTGCCGAACGTTTGCTGGCCGCGGCCAGCCGTATTAAGAGGCCCCTGATAGCCATATCTGCGACCGGATGACAAACGATATGCTCGAACCGAAGCCCTCCACGCGCCGCATCCCCCTCGTCATCGCCACCGTGGCGATTGGCGGGCTGGCCGGCTTCGCCGCGCTGTACGGGCTGGGCCTGAGCCGGGCGCCATCTGGCGATCCGACCTGCAAGGCGGCGGTCGCGACGGCGCAGAAGATTGCCCCGCTCGCCCATGGCGAAGTGGCGGCGCTGACCATGGCAAGCACCCCCTTGAGATTGCCCGACCTCGCCTTCGAGGATTCCGAGGGCAAGCCGAAGAAGCTGTCCGACTTCCGCGGCAAGACCCTGCTGGTGAACCTCTGGGCGACCTGGTGCGTGCCCTGTCGAAAGGAGATGCCGGCGCTGGACGAGCTCCAGGGCAAGCTGTCGGGCCCGAATTTCGAGGTGGTGGCGATCAACATCGACACCCGCGACCTGGAGAAGCCGAAAACCTTCCTGAAAGACGCCAACCTTGTCAGGCTCGGCTATTTCAGCGACCACAAAGCCAAGGTTTTTCAGGATCTTAAAGCCGTGGGACGGGCGCTGGGCATGCCCACCTCGGTGCTGGTGGACCCGCAGGGCTGCGAGATCGCGACGATCGCCGGGCCGGCGGAATGGGCGAGCGAGGACGCACTCAAGCTGATCCGGGCGGCAACAGGGAAGGCCGTCGCGTCGCTTTAGATAGTCATTTTACGCATGATCCGATCGGAAAATCGGTTCCCACTCTTCCGGATCATGCGCTAGGCCGTGACGTTGAGATTGCCGCCGACGCCAGGGCCGACATTGGCGAGCGAGGGCTGGCCGGCGCCGAGCAGCGTCAGGACGGTGGATTTCTCCATATCCGCGTTCTGCTTGGTCAGCGTCGCCGCAATATTCGACTGCAGCGCGCCTTGCTGTGCGGCCAGCATGGTGCTGACCATTGCCATCATGTCCATTACGCGAACCCTCGTACCGGCCGTAACCTAGGCGCGAGAGGTTAACCCGACATGAACTGTGATGGAGCAGTACGGGCAATCGTGTCCCGGACAAGGGCCGGCACGCAAGTGACGCACCGCAGAGCCGGGACCCAGCATTCAGCGCGCGGCTCCTGGGCCCCGGCTCTGCAGCGCTCCGCGCTGCGCCCGAGGCACGAGACCACCTTACCGCGTCGGCACCGGCTTGGCGCCGCGGTAATCGTAGAAGCCGCGCTGGGTCTTGCGGCCGAGCCAGCCGGCCTCGACGTATTTCACCAGCAGCGGGCACGGGCGGTACTTGGAGTCGGCCAGCCCCTCGTGCAGCACCTGCATGATGGAGAGGCAGGTGTCGAGACCGATGAAATCGGCGAGCTCGAGCGGACCCATGGGATGGTGGGCGCCCAGTTTCATCGCCGCGTCGATCGCCTCGACGTTGCCGACGCCTTCATACAGCGTGTAGATCGCCTCGTTGATCATCGGCAGTAGGATGCGGTTGACGATGAAGGCCGGGAAATCCTCGGAGACCGCGACTTGCTTGCCGAGCCTGCCGACGAATTCCTTGGCGGTCTCGAAGGTGGCGTCGTCGGTGGCGATGCCGCGGATCAGTTCGACCAGTTCCATCAACGGCACCGGATTCATGAAGTGAATGCCGATGAAGCGCTCCGGGCGGTCGGTGGCGGCGGCGAGGCGCGTGATCGAGATCGAGGACGTATCGGAGGCGACGATCGCCTCCGGCTTCAACACGGCGCAGAGCTCGTGGAAGATCTTGCGCTTGACCTCTTCCTTCTCGACCGCGGTCTCGATGACGAGGTCGCAATCGGCGAGATCGTCCAGCTTCTCGGCTAGCTTGATACGCGCAATCGCCTTGGCCCTGTCGTCCTCGGTGACGGCCTTCTTGGAGACCTGACGCGCCAGATTGCCGTTAATGGTGGCCATGCCCGACTTGAGGCGGTCGGCTGAAACGTCGTTGAGCACCACGTCGAAGCCAGCGAGCGCCGCGACATGCGCGATGCCATTGCCCATCTGACCCGCGCCGATCACGCCGACCTTCTTGATCACTGCCGCCATATTGTCATCCACCGGAACGGCGCGCGGGGGGCGCGCCCTGCCTTTTCCCCTCGAGCCGGGAGGTCCGATTTAATCAGAACCTTGGCTCGAAACCTAGATTGGATCGCCTCCAAGGCGCGCCCCACGCCAAAGAAAACGCCTCAGAAACGCAACACCGGCCGGAGTTTATACCTCCGGCCGGTGTTTTCGATGCCTTTTACTTGCCGAGCTTGCCGAGTTCGGCGGTCAGCTCAGGAACCGCCTGGTAGAGATCGGCGACCAGGCCGTAGTCGGCGACCTGGAAGATCGGCGCGTCCTCGTCCTTGTTGATCGCGACGATCACCTTGGAGTCCTTCATGCCGGCCAGATGCTGGATCGCGCCGGAAATGCCGACCGCGACATAGAGCTCGGGCGCCACGACCTTGCCGGTCTGGCCGACCTGCCAGTCGTTCGGCGCATAGCCAGCATCGACCGCGGCGCGCGAGGCACCGACACCGGCCCCAAGCTTGTCCGCGAGCGGCTCGATGTACTTGGCGAAGTTCTCGCGGCTCTGCATGGCGCGGCCACCGGAGACAATGATCTTGGCCGAGGTCAGCTCGGGGCGATCGCTCTTGGCGACTTCCTCACCGACGAAAGTCGACAGGCCCGGATCGGCCGCCGCCGCCACGGTCTCGACCGGGGCGCTGCCGCCCTCGCCTGCTGCGGCGAAGGTGGAGGTGCGGACCGTGATGACCTTCTTGGCGTCCTTCGACTTCACCGTCTGGATGGCGTTGCCGGCGTAGATCGGGCGCTCATAGGTATCGGGCGCGACCACCTTGGTGATCTCCGAGACCTGCATGACGTCGAGCAGAGCGGCGATGCGGGGCATCACGTTCTTGAAGCGCGAGGTCGCCGGCGCGACGATGGCGTCATAGCCGGACGCCAGCGACACCACCAGCGCAGCCAGCGGCTCGGCGAGATCGTGCGCGTAGAGGTCGCCATCGGCGAGCAGCACCTTCTTCACGCCAGCGAGCTTGGCGGCGGCATCCGCCGCGGCCTTGGCGTTCTGGCCGGCAACCAGCACTTCGACATCCGCGCCGAGCGCGGCTGCCGCGGTCAGGGCCTTGTTGGTGGCGTCCTTGAGCGAGGCATTGTCGTGTTCGGCAATCAGAAGCGTCGTCATCAGAGCACCCCGGCTTCGTTCTTGAGTTTGGACACCAGCTCGGCGACGTCCTTGACCTTGACGCCGGCCTTGCGGCCCGCGGGCTCAGCCGTCTTTAGAACCTCGAGGCGCGCGGCGATGTCGACGCCGGTATCGGCGACGGTCTTCTCCGCGATCGGCTTCTTCTTCGCCTTCATGATGTTGGGCAGCGAGGCGTAGCGCGGCTCGTTGAGGCGGAGATCGGTGGTGACGATCGCCGGCCCCTTCAGCTTCACGGTCTGCAGGCCGCCATCGACTTCGCGGGTGACCTTGAAGTCCGAGCCTTCGACCTCGAGCTTGGAGGCAAAGGTTGCCTGCGACCAGCCGAGCAGCGCGGCCAGCATCTGGCCGGTCTGGTTGGAGTCGTCGTCGATCGCCTGCTTGCCGAGAATGATCAGGCCGGGCTGCTCTTCTTCCGCAACCTTCTTCAGGATCTTGGCGACAGCCAGCGGCTCGACCGTGCCCTCCGCCTTGACCAGGATGCCGCGATCGGCGCCCATGGCAAGACCGGTACGGATCGTCTCGGACGCCTGCGCAGGTCCAATCGAGACCACCACGACCTCGGTGGCCTTGCCGGCTTCCTTCAGGCGCAGCGCTTCCTCGACAGCGATTTCGTCGAAGGGGTTCATGGACATCTTGACGTTGGCGAGTTCAACGCCCGATCCATCGCCCTTGACGCGGACCTTGACGTTGTAATCGACCACCCGCTTTACCGGCACTAAGACCTTCATCGATCCTCTTTCACTCAATTTGGGAGGGGGGTTATCAACTGGCGCGGAACCTAAAGGCCTGATCTGCCCCGGTCAACGCGCGAACGGGTCTAATTTTGGCCCTCTGAAATGCGGGAGCGCGATGGGTCAGCGGTTCTGGCCGGGAACCCAGAGCACGTCGCCCGCGCCATTGCCGTTCACGACCCGGCTGGCCACGAAGAGAAAGTCGGACAGGCGATTCATATATTGGATGCCAGCCGCGCTGACCGGCTCGCCTGGCTGGGCCGCCAGTTCCACGATCACGCGTTCCGCCCTGCGGCATATCGTGCGCGCCACATGCAGATGGGCCGCGGCGGGCGTGCCGCCGGGAAGCACGAAGGAGGTCAGCGGCGCGAGCTTGTCGTTGAGCATGTCGATGTCGCGCTCGAGCCGTTCGACCTGGCTCGCCACCACCCGCAGCCGCTCGGCCTTGCCTTCCCGCTCCGGCACCGCGAGATCGGCACCAAGATCGAACAGATCGTTCTGGATGCGGCCGAGCATCGCGTCGAGCTCGTGCATCTCGGCGGTGTAGAGCCTGACCACGCCGATCGCCGCGTTGGTCTCGTCGACGGTGCCATAGGCCTCGATGCGCAGATCGTATTTCGGACGTCGCTCTCCGGTTCCGAGCGCCGTCGTGCCATCGTCACCGGTCTTCGTGTAGATGCGGTTCAGCACCACCATGATCAGCGTCCCATCGCCCAGACCGCGAGCATCGCGATGATGATCGCCACGAACTGAAGCAGCACGCGCCAGCGCATCAGCTTCTGCGAGGTGTTGGGCGAGCCGCCGCGCATCATGTTGATGAGCCCGAGCAGCAGCACCAGCGCCACGGCGCCGGCTGCGGCCGGCAGGATGAAAGTACTCAGGAGAGATGCCATTTGAAGGTAGATAACACCGTGTGTGCCGGTCCGCCATCTCCCCAGCTCGTCATTCCAGGGCGATGCGGCGGGACCGAGCGCAGCGAGGCCCGGCACATCGGGCTCGGAATCCATCGGGCCACTTGCGCCGCGGCTAGATGGATTCCGGGCTCGCGCTTGGCGCGCCCCCGGAATGACGGCGGGGCGCTTCGCGAACTGGCTTTTGGGCCAAGAATATCAGATGGTAGCGCGATGATTTTTCGATTTGCGCCCATTGCTTGTTCTCCTGGCCTCTCCCTACGTGCAGAGGGAGAGGGCAGCGGCGTAGGTGCCAAGTGAAAGCCATCCGCTACATCTACTGCGTCGCTGAGGACGCGTTCTACACGTTCCTCGCCGATGACGGCTGGGCGATCGCAAGCCACATCGCGCTGTCGACGCTGATGGCGCTGTTCCCATTCCTGATCGTGCTGACCGCGCTCGCCGGCTTCTTCGGCTCCAAGGAACTCGCCGACCAGGCGGCCAGCCTGATGCTCCAGGTCTGGCCCAAGCAAGTCGCCGATTCGATCTCGGGCGAGGTGCATGACGTGCTGACCACCACCCGTACCGGGCTTCTGACCATCGGCGCGGCGCTGTCGGTCTATTTCGCCTCGAACGGCGTCGAGGCGCTCAGGGTCGCGCTCAACCGCGCCTATGCGGTGGTGGAGATGCGAAGCTGGTACTGGCTCCGGCTGGAATCAATCGCCTATACGATCATTGCGGCCTTCACGGCGCTCGCCATGGCGTTCCTGATCGTGCTCGGCCCGCTCATCATCGAGGCCGCGCGGCGCCACATTCCCCTGTTCGTCGAATCGAACGAGAGCATCCTCACCTGGGTGCGCTACGGCATCTCCATCGGCGCGCTGGTGATCGCACTGCTCATCCTGCACGCCTGGCTGCCGGCGGGACGGCGCAGCTTCCTGCAGATACTGCCCGGCATCGTCTTCACCATCGTGGCGTCACTGATCTCCAGCATCGTGTTCGGCCAATACCTGGCCCGCTTTGCCAACAACTACGTGACCATGTATGCGGGGCTCGCCTCGGTGATCATCGCGCTGGTGTTTCTGTACTTCATCGCCGCGATCTTCGTTTACGGCGGCGAGCTGAACGCCGCGATCATCAAGTCGAGGCTTCCTCACGGCGTGTCGCTTCAAGCAGCGCAGTCGCTAAAGCCCTCGGAGACACAGGCTTAACCAGGAAGGCGTCGGCCCCGGCTTCGCGCGAGGCGGCCTCGTCCTCGCCGCGGCCGGACACGCCGATGATCGGGATCCGAGCCAGCGGCGTTGGCAGCATGCGAATCCGCCTGATGGCCTCGATGCCGTCAATGCCCGGCAGCACCATGTCCATCAGCACCGCGTCGAATGCGCCCTGCTCCAGCCGGTTCACGGCGTCCTCGCCGCGCCCGATGAATTCGGCATGATGGCCGAGCTCGGTCAGGATGGTGTTGAGCACGACGCGGCCGAACGGGTTGTCCTCGACACTGAGCACGCGGAGCGCAGCCACCGCCTCGGGCTCGCTGCCGTCCTTCGCCTTGCGGACCTTGCCCGGTCCCGCCGCGTCCAGCGACACCGTCAATGTGAAGGTGGCGCCGCCACCGCGGCGCGGAGCGACGGTGATATCGCCGCCCATCGCCCGCGCCAATTGCTTGACCGAGGAGAGCCCCAAGCCGGCGCCGCCGAAGCGTGCGGCAATGGTGACATTGGCCTGGGTGAACGGGCGGAATAGCCGCTTGATCTCGGTCATGGTCAGGCCGATGCCGCTGTCGGACACGGCGAAAGCGACGCCGACCCTGCCCTTTGCTTTACCTTTGGCCGGACGCCACGGCTCGACCGCGAGGGCCACACCGCCCTGGTCGGTGAATTTCACGGCGTTGTCGATCAGGTTCTCGAGCGCGGCGCGCAGGCGGACGGAATCACCGACCACGAGCCCTGGGATCTTGTCGGCGATCTCGACCTTGGCCTGGAGACCTTTGGCCGCGGCACGGCCGGCCAGGGAATCGCCGGCGGTACGGGCGAGCGCCTTGAGATCGAACAGGTCCTGCCGCGGCGTGCTGCCGCCCTTTCCCGTTCTGGCAGCATCCACGAACAGCGTGGCGAGGCTCGCCAGATGCTCGGCGCCGGCCTTGATAGTGTCGGCCCAGCGCCGCTCCCGCTCGCCGAGATCGGAGGTCGCGAGCAGGTCGCTGATCGCGAGAATGCCGGTCAGGGGGGTGCGGACCTCATGGGCAAACGCGGCCAGCGCCGCCTGGACGACATCAGGCGCAACCGCCTTGGTGCTGCGCTTGCGCAGCTGGCCTGCCGCCCTGGGCCGCTTCCGAAGCGGCCGCCGCCTGGACGTCCGGGTGGTGCGCACTGGACGCGTCTTCGCCGCCATGAATCCCCTTCGAAGTACCCTCTTCGAACCCCGCGCTGGCCAAGCATGGCACGGAGGAACGCCCGGAGTCACGGCGACGTTTCGCTAACCCCCAGAGAAACTTAACCTAATCCCACCAGCCCGCGGATCGCGGCAGGCGTGAGGCCGGCCGCGCGCAATTCGCGCAGACCGGTCGAGCGGCCCGATTTCGACAGCTTCCGACCCGCCTCATCGCGAATCAACCGGTGATGGCGATAGGCCGGCTCGGGCAGGCCGAGCAGGACCTGGAGCAGGCGGTGCACCGCGGTGGCGTGAAACAGGTCCTGCCCCCGCACGATCTCGCTGGCGCCCTGGAGCGCGTCGTCGACGACCACCGAGAGATGGTAGCTGGTCGGCGTTTCCTTGCGGGCCAGGATGACATCGCCCCAGGCCTCCGGTCGCGTCGGGACGACGCCGCGTTCGCCATCCGGCCCCTCGCCGAGCTCGTTCCAGCTCAGGCCGGCGACGCGGCGGCAGGCGGCCGCCATGTCGAGCCGCAGCGCATAGGGCACGCCCGAGGCGATCAGCTGCGCGCGCTTGTCAGCCGAAAGTGATTTGGCCTCGCCCGGATAAAGCGGCGCGCCGTCGGGATCGCGCGGCCACGGGCCAGCGGCCTCGCGCGCCGCCACCAGCCTTGCGATCTCGGCGCGGCTTTCGAAGGCGGGATAGACAAGACCGAGCACAGAGAGCTTTTCCAGCGCAGCGCGATAATCGGCGAGATGTTCGGATTGACGCCGAACCGGCGTCTCCCAGGCAATCCCGAGCCAGGCGAGATCCTCGTAGATCGCCGTCTCGAACTCCGGCCGGCACCGCGTCGCGTCGATGTCCTCGATTCGCAGCAGCAATCGGCCGCCGGTCTCCCGCGCGCGATCGAAGTTGAGCAGCGCGGAATAGGCGTGGCCGAGATGCAGGAAGCCGTTCGGGCTCGGGGCGAATCGGAAAACGGGTGGTGCCATCACATGAATCTCGTCATGGCCGGGCTTGTCCCGGCCATCCACGTTCTTCGGTACCACAGACCGATGGTGTCAACGTCACGAACAAACACCACGACCACCGCTCATGCTACACAGTGCCTCGCGGTGAGAAAGACGTGGATGGCCGGGACAAGCCCGGCCATGACGCTGGAGAGAACCCGCCCGCCATGACCATCCACCTCGAAACCCAGTCCGATCTCGAAGAGGCCGTCCACGCGCTGATCAAGCGCGATCCGCGGCTCAAGCCCGTGCTCGAGATCGCGGGCATGCCGGCGTTGCGGCGGCGCGAGCCCGGGTTTACGGGGCTCGCGCACATCGTTTGCGGACAGCAGCTCTCCACCGCGAGCGCCGCGGCGATCTGGGGACGGCTGTCGGCCGCATTCGATCCGCTCGACCATGACGCCGTGCGCCGCGCCCGCGCCGACCGGCTGGGGCGGCTCGGCCTCTCCGCCGCCAAGATCAAGACGCTCAAGCATCTCGCCCGCGAGATCGCCGCGCAGCGGCTGAATCTCGACGTGCTCGCCGAGGAGGATGCCGACGCCGCGCATCACACCCTGATCGCGCTGCCCGGCATCGGCCCCTGGACGGCCGACCTCTACCTGTTGTTCTGCCTCGGCCACGGCGATGCCTGGCCGGCCGGCGACCTCGCCGTGCAGGAAGGCATCCGTATCGGCCTCGGCCTCAAGGCGCGGCCGACGGAGAAGCAGATGGCGCCGATCGCCGAGCCCTGGCGTCCGCTGCGCGGTGCGGCGGCGCATCTGTGGTGGAGCTATTACCGCGCGGTGAAGAAGCGCGAGGGCGTGCTCGCGGGAGCGGGCTAACCCCGTAGCCGCGCGCGGTCGGTCCGGGCGCATTCGGCGACGAATTCGATCACGGCGCGCACCGCCGGCAGCTCGACGAGGTCGGGGTGGGCCAGCAGCCAGAGATCCGCCACGCTGGCGAGCTTCTGCGGAGCGACGCGCACGAGATCGGAGTAGGCTTCGGCGACGAAGCACGACAGCGCGGAGATTCCGATGCCGGCGCGGACCGCCGCCAGCATGTCCCCCTGGGACGAGCAGCGCATCGCCACCCTTGCCTGCCGCGTGACGACGTCGCTCCAGCGCGCAAGCTGCGCATTGGACGTCTGGTCGGCGAAGCCGATGACGCTGTGCTCCTTCCAATCGCCGCGCCGTTCCGGCAAGGACCGCCCGGCGGCATAATCGCGCGAGGCATAGAAGCCGGTGCCGAGACGGCCGATCTTGCGGCCGACCAGGTTCTCCTCCCCGGTATCGAAGGGCCGCAGCACCACGTCCGCCTCACGCCGGCGCACGCTCGCCGGAAAGGGATGGGTGATGATCTCGAGCTGGATATGATCGTGCGCGCGCAGGAAGGCTGGCAAGCGCGGCATCAGCCAGTGCGAGGCCAGCGTCGCGCCGATCGACAGCTTGACGATGCCGCGCGCCTTGTGTCCACCCGCCGCCACTGCGGTCTCGGCCCGCAGCGCTGCGGCCGCCATGGCCTCGGCGTGCTCGCGCAAGGTCCGTCCATCCGCGGTCAGCGCCAGGCCGTCGGCGGCGCGCGCCACCAATCTGGTGCCGAGCTGGGCTTCCAGCGCCGCGATCTTGCGGCTGACAGTGGGATGGCTGGTGTGCAGGCGGCGGGCAGCGGCGGTGAAGCTGCCGGTATCGGCGACCGCGACGAAGGTCTTGCAAAGGTCCCAATCCATCGGCAGCCCTGTTCATACCTGAATGATCGTCCGTTCATTATTGAACGGCCGGGCCGCGTCGTCCAACCTTATAATGGGATCAAATCCGCGGCCCGGGCGGCCCATCCGCCCGCGCGACAATCAATACGGAAACGCCTCGTCATCCGCCCGCGGGCGGGGCTGCGTTTCGGGAGGACATGATGGCACTACCCAATCTCTTGAAGGATTCGCTCGAGCTGCCCGTGGTCGGCTCGCCGCTGTTCATCGTCTCCGGCCCGGAACTGGTGATCGCTCAGTGCAAGGCGGGCGTCGTCGGCTCCTTTCCCGCGCTCAATGCCCGCCCGGTCGAGAAGCTCGGCGAATGGCTGAGCCGGATCGAGGACGAGCTCGGCGAGTACAAATCGCGCAATCCCGGCAAGAAGGTCGCGCCCTACGCCGTCAACCAGATCTGCCATGCCTCGAACGACCGGCTGATGAAGGACATGGAGACCTGCGTCAAGCACAAGGCGCCGATCATCATCACCTCGCTGCGGCCGCCGGCGGAGATCGTCGAGGCCGCGCATTCCTATGGCGGGCTGGTGTTCCACGACGTCATCAACGTCAAGCACGCGCGCAAGGCCGCCGAGCAGGGCGTCGACGGCCTGATCCTGGTCTGCGCCGGTGCGGGCGGGCACGCCGGCACGCTGTCGCCCTTTGCGCTGGTGCGCGAGGTCAAGCAATGGTTTGACGGCGCCGTCCTGCTGTCGGGCGCGATCAGCGACGGCTATGGCATCGCCTCGGCGCTGACGCTGGGCGCCGACCTCGCCTATATGGGCACGCGCTTCATCGCGACGCAGGAAGCCAACGCCGATGAGGCCTATAAATCTGCGCTGACGCAGCACGCCGCGCACGACATCGTCTACACCAACCTGTTCACCGGCGTGCACGGGAATTACCTGGGGCCGTCGATCGCTGCCGCCGGCCTCGACCCGGACAACCTCCCCGCCGCCGACAAATCGAAGATGAATTTCGGCTCCGGCGGCAACATGAAGTCCAAGGCGTGGCGCGACATCTGGGGATCGGGCCAGGGCATCGGCCAGATTACTGATGCCCCGCCCGTTGCGGAGCTCGTCGACCGCATGAAGCGTGAATTCGATCAGGCGAGGCAGGATTTCCTAATGCGCGTCTGCGCCTGACGTCTCCAACTGACAAGACAAACGGGAGGATATCATGAAGCTGGCAGCCGCACTGATCGGTCTGTCCCTGCTGGCACTCGCCACGGACAGCGCTCACGCCGAAGGCACGGAGATACGGATCGGACAGACCCTGCCCTATAGCGGCCCGGCCTCCGGCTTCGGTGCGATCGGCCGGACGCAGGAGGCGTTCTTCGAGAAGATCAATGCCGAAGGCGGCATCAACGGCCGCAAGGTCAAGTTCATCACGCTGGACGATGCCTACTCGCCGCCGAAGACGGTTGAGCAGACCCGCAAGCTGGTGGAGCAGGACGAAGTGCTGATGCTGTTCGGCTCGCTCGGCACCGCCACCAATAGCGCCGTGCATCGCTACCTCAACGGCAAGAAGGTGCCGCAGCTGTTCGTGCTTTCCGGCGCGACCAAATGGGCCGATCCGCAGAAATATCCATGGACCATGCCCGGCATGGCCGCCTATGAATCCGAAGGCGTGGTCTATGCCAAGCACGTGCTGCGCACCAAGCCGGGCGCCAAGATCGCCATCCTGTCCCAGAACGACGATTTCGGCCGCGACTATGTCGCCGGCTTCAAGCGCGCGCTCGGGGACAAGGCCGCCGGCATGATCGTTGCGGAGGCGACCTACGAGACCAGCGCGCCGACGATCAGCTCGCAGCTCTCGACCCTGAAGGCATCTGGCGCCGACGTGCTGTTCGGCGTCGTGCTCGGCAAGTTCACCTCGCAGATGATCAAGGGCGTCGCCGAGCTCGGCTGGAAGCCCGAGCTGTTCTTCGTGCCGACCTCGGCCTCGTCGATCTCGTTCCTGGAGCCTGCCGGGCTCGAGAACGCCGTCGGCCTGATCTCGTCGAGCAACCAGAAGGACACGATGGACCCGCAATGGGCCAGCGATCCCGGCGTGAAGGAGTATTTCGCCTTCATGAAGCAGTACATGCCGAATGCGGACCTCTCCAACTCCAACTATGCGGCCGGCTACCATTACGCGACGCTGCTGATGACGGTGCTGAAGGCATGCAAGGACGATTTCAGCCGCGACAACATCATGCGCCAGTCCGCCTCGCTGAAAGAGGTGAAGCTGCCGCTGCTGCTGCCCGGCATATCCGTCAGCACCGCAGCCGACGACTATCTGCCGTTCCAGCAGCTGCAGCTGCGGCGCTTCAACGGCAAGAGCTGGGTCGGCTTCGGCGACGTGCTGGACGATCGCTGACTCCAACGGAATGGGAATGACCATGATCATCAGCGGCGAACGCCGGATCGGCCATGACGAGATCCAGGCGCGCATCAGGCGCGCGGCGAGCGGGCTGCGCGCCCTCGGCCTTGCCGAAGGCGCACCGGTCGCCATGATGCTGCGCAACGACTTCGCCTTGTTCGAGGTGGTCGCGGCCTCGGCCGCACTGGGCAGCCCCGTGGTGCCGATCAACTGGCACCTGAAGGCCGAGGAGGTCCGCTACATCCTGACCGACAGCGGCGCGAAGATCCTGATCTGCCACGCCGACCTGCTGCCGCAAATCCGCGGCGGCACTCCGGAGGATGTCCGCCTGCTCGTGGTCGCGACGCCGCCCGAGCTGGCGGCGACCTTCGCCATTCCCCAGGAGCTGACCGAGATCCCGGCTGGCCTCACCGACTGGGACCGCTGGCGCGACGGCCACACCGAAATGCAGGAGCCGCCGCGCCGGGCCGCGGCGATGATCTACACCTCTGGCACGACAGGCATGCCGAAGGGCGTGCGGCGTATGCCGATGCAGCCGGAACAGGCCGCCGCCTCCGAGCGGGTCGGCGCGATCGCCTACGGCATCAAACCGCGCGAGGACCAGGTCGTGCTGATCAACGGTCCCATGTACCACTCGGCGCCGCATTCCTACGGCATGATGGCGTTCCGCAACGGCTGCACCATCGTGCTTCAGCCGCGCTTCGACGCCGAGGAGCTGCTGGCGCTGATCGAGCGCCACCGTGTGACGCATATCCACATGGTGCCGACTATGTTCGTCCGTCTGCTGCGCCTGCCCGAAGCGGTCAGGCAGCGTTACGACCTGTCGTCGCTGCGCTTCGTCGTGCACGGCGCGGCGCCCTGCCCGCCCGAGGTGAAGCGGGCCATGATCGAGTGGTGGGGACCGGTCATCAACGAATATTTCGGCTCGACCGAGACCGGCATCCCGGTCTGGCACTCGGCCGAAGAGGCGCTGAAGAAGCCCGGCACGGTCGGCCGCGCCATCGAAGGCGGCATCGTCAAGATCTTTCGCGACGACGGCAGCCTCTGCGATGCTGGTGAGGTCGGCGAGATCTACATGCGCCAGACCGCGGTGCCCGATTTCGACTATCACGGCAAGGCGCAGGCGCGCGCCGAGGCCGGGCGCGACGGTCTCGTCAGCGTCGGCGACGTCGGCTATCTCGATGAGGACGGCTATCTGTTCCTGTGCGACCGCAAGCGCGACATGGTGATCTCGGGCGGCGTCAACATCTATCCCGCCGAGATCGAGAACGTGTTGATCGCGATGCCCGGCGTGCGCGATTGCGCCGTGTTCGGCATCCCGGACGCGGAATATGGCGAGCGGCTGTGCGCCTGCATCGAGCCCGACAGGGCCGAGCAACTCTCGGCCGCCGCGGTGCAGGCTTATCTGCGCGAACGCCTGGCCAACTTCAAGGTGCCGAAGGAGGTCAAGTTCCTGGATGCGCTGCCCCGCGAGGCAACCGGAAAGATCTTCAAGCGCAAGCTGCGCGATCCCTATTGGGCAGACCGGGGGCCGGGCGGCGCTTAAGCCGTTCTCCGGCGGCGTCCGCACGCGTGGAATTCCGGGCCATATTCCGTCCGGGCAGGGCCGCATGCCGGCCTCGCTCGGGTCCGCGGCTTTTGGCGGGCGGCGAAACCGTATAGCGTTCGATCTCTGAGGAAACGCCGCGAAGACGGCCATGAGGTCGCGCATGCTGGACCGGACGCAGGATATTTCCATTGCCGCACAGGCCTGGCTCGACGACTTCGAGCGCACCTTAAGCAGACCTGATCCCGCGACGCTGGGCCCGCTCTTCCTCGCCGACGGCTTCTGGCGCGACGTGCTGGCGCTGAGCTGGAACCTGCAGACAATCGCCGGGCGCGAGACGATTGCGCAAGCGCTGGCCGCGCTGGCGCCCAAGGCAACGCCGACCAATTTCAAGATCGCACCGAACCGGGCGCCGCCGCGCTGGGTGACGCGGGCCGGCACCAACAACATCGAAGCGATCTTCAATTTTGAGACCGCGCTCGGCCGCGGCAGCGGCATCGTCCGGCTCATTCCCGACGGCCCTGACGACAGCCTGAAAGCCTGGACGCTGCTCACCGCGCTCGACGAATTGAAAGGCTTCGAGGAACAACTCGGCACCTGGCGGCCGCGCGGCCAGGCCTATTCGCGCGACTTCTGCGGGCCGAACTGGCTCGACCAGCGCAACGCCTCGCGCGACTATGTCGATCGTGACCCGGCCGTGCTGGTGGTCGGCGGCGGCCAGGCCGGGCTCGCCATTGCTGCGCGGCTAAAGCAGCTGAAGGTCGACACCCTGATCGTCGATCGCGAGATGCGGATCGGCGACAATTGGCGCAAGCGTTATCACGCGCTGACCCTGCACAACCAGGTGCAGGTGAATCACCTGCCCTATATGCCGTTTCCGCCGAACTGGCCGGTCTATATCCCCAAGGACAAGCTCGCCAACTGGTTCGAGGCCTATGTCGATGCGATGGAGCTGAACTTCTGGACCGGCACCGACTTCGAGGGCGGCGCCTATGACGAGGCTAAAGGCCACTGGACCGTCACGCTGCGGCGCGCCGACGGCAGCAAGCGCACCATGCATCCGCGCCATGTGATCATAGCGACCGGCGTCAGCGGCATCGCCAACATTCCCGACATTCCGACCCTCGACAATTTCAAGGGCACGCTGGTGCATTCCAGCCGTTACGAGGACGGGGAGAACTGGACCGGCAAGCGCGCGATCGTCATCGGCACCGGCAACAGCGGTCACGACATCGCGCAGGATCTTCATTCCAGCGGCGCCGAGGTGACGCTGGTGCAGCGTTCGCCGACGCTGGTCACCAATATCGAGCCGTCGGCGCAGCTGGCCTATGCGACCTACAACGAGGGCACGCTCGAGGACAACGACCTGATTGCGGCCTCGATGCCGACGCCGCTCGCGAAGAAGACGCATGCGATGCTGACCGAGCAATCCAAGGAGCTCGACAAGGAGCTGCTCGACGGCCTCTCGCGCGTCGGCTTCAGGCTCGATTTCGGCGAGGCCGGCACCGGCTGGCAGTTCAAATACCTCACCCGTGGCGGCGGCTATTATTTCAACGTCGGCTGCTCCAACCTGATCGTCGAGGGCAAGATCAAGCTCAGGCAGATTTCCGACATCGAAAGCTTCAACGCCGAGGGCGCGCGGATGAAGGACGGCTCAATCATCGCCGCCGACCTGATCGTGCTCTCGACCGGCTACAAGCCGCAGGAGTATCTGGTGCGCAAGCTGTTCGGCGACGGCATCGCCGACCGCGTCGGCCCGATCTGGGGTTTTGGCGACGGCTTCGAGCTGCGCAACATGTATGCGCGCACCAAGCAGCCCGGCCTCTGGTTCATTGCGGGGAGCCTGGCGCAATGCCGGATCAACTCGAAATATCTGGCGCTGCAGATCAAGGCGATCGAGGAAGGGATTTTGGCACGAATATAGCTACAGCCGTCATTCCGGGGCGCGCGTCAGCGCGAACCCGGAATCCATGGAAACTCCGGAACCCGCGGCCCGATGGATTCCGGGCTCACGCTCCCCGTGCCCCGGAATGACAAGAGGAGATATCAATGCCAGCCATTCTCGGCACCGGCGAGCACCGCTACCGCGTCGTCGACAACTTCGCGAGATTGCCGGACGGCTGGCAACTCACCGACGTCGCCTCGGTCGCGGTCGACAGCAAGGACCGCGTCTACGTCTTCAACCGCGGCGCCCACCCGATGGTGGTGCTGGACCGCGAGGGCAATTTCCTGCGCAGTTTTGGCGAGGGCCTATTCTCGCGCGCGCACGGCCTGCATATCGACGCCGACGACAATCTCTATTGCACCGACGACGGCGACCATACCGTGCGCAAATGCACCACCGACGGCAAGGTGCTGCTGACGATCGGCATTCCCGCAAAGCCGGCGCCGTTCATGAGCGGCGAGCCGTTCCACCGCTGCACCCATACCGCGCTGTCGCCGAAGGGCGAGATCTACGTCTCCGACGGCTATGGCAATGCGCGCGTGCACAAATTCACGCCCGACGGCAAGCTGATCAAGAGCTGGGGCGAGCCGGGCACCGATCCCGGCCAGTTCAATATCGTGCACAATATCGCCACCGATGCCGACGGCTGGGTCTATGTCGCCGATCGCGAGAACCACCGCGTCCAGGTGTTCGACGGCGAGGGCAAATACGAGACGCAGTGGAACAATCTGCACCGGCCCTGCGCGCTGTGCTGCTGCGGCGGGGCCAAGAGCCCGACCTTCGTCATCGGCGAGCTCGGCCCCGGCCTTGCCATCAACCGCAATGTGCCCAATCTCGGCCCGCGGCTGTCGATCGTCGATGCACAAGGCAAACGCATCGCACGGCTTGGCGGCGAGGAGGGCCCGGGCGTTGCCAGCGGCAAATTCCTCGCGCCGCATGGGCTCGCACTGGACTCGAGGGGTGACATCTATGTCGGCGAGGTCGGCGTCACCAATTGGACGACCAGCTTTCCGGACGAGGAGATGCCGGCCGCGGTGCGCGCGACGCGCTGCCTGCAGAAGCTGGAGCGGGTACGGGAGTAGCTGCCATGGCAACGGCAGCTCATGCTGGGGCGGTTCCGCGCGCCCCCTGGATCGCGGCTTTTTGAGCACGTTTGCCACCCCGCCGCCGCATTGCTTGCGCTTGAATAAGTCGCTCAACGGGCTTCACAATCCCGTCACGCTGCATGTAGTATGTCACTACATGCTGCTTCGCAGCGTATATTGGAGGCCGGGAGCGTTACTTGAACGCACATGTCTCGCAAGGCAGTTGGCCGGTGTTGGTGCTGAATGCGGACTTCCGGCCGCTGAGTTACTACCCACTGTCGTTGTGGTCGTGGCAAGACGCGATCAAGGCGGTGTTCCTCGACCGCGTCAACATCGTCGCACATTACGATCAGGCGGTTCGAAGTCCCACGCTGGAAATGCAGCTGCCCAGCGTCGTTTCACTCAAATCCTTCGTCAAGCCGACCACCCACCCAGCATTCACCCGCTTCAACGTCTTCCTGCGCGATCGTTTCGCCTGCCAATATTGCGGCTCGCCCGAAGACCTCACCTTCGATCACATCATCCCGCGCAGCAAAGGCGGCCAGACCACCTGGGAGAACGTGGTCGCGGCGTGCTCGCCGTGTAATTTGCGGAAGGGCAACCTCACCCCGGCGCAGTCCAAAATGTTTCCGCGCCAGACGGCGTTCGCACCGACCGTGCACCAACTCCACCGCAACGGCCGGCTGTTTCCGCCGAACTATCTGCACGACAGCTGGCTGGACTATCTGTACTGGGATACGGAGCTGGATCCGTAGGGGCGAACCAGCGCGCTCTGCTACCCCCGCTGCAACGCCAGCGTCACGCCGCCGAGCGTGAGCGCCATCGCCGTCCATTCGCGATAGCCGAGCGGCTCGCCGAGAATGATCGCCGCGGAGACGACGCCGATCACGGGCACGATCAGCATGCCGGTCGAAGCCGTGGTCGGCGGCAGACGGCGCAGCGTCTCGAACCAGGTGACGTAGCAGAGGCCCATCGGCACCAGCGTCATGTAGACGAAGCAGCCGAGCCCCAGCGGAGTGATGGCGGTGACGTCGGGGCGCTCGAACAGCACGCCGAGGACCAGCATCGTGGCGCAGCCGAGCCCGACCTGCCAGGCGACGACGACCAGCGGCGGCATCGGAAGCGGCTTGCGGTTCAGCACGTTACCGAGCGCGAACAGGATGGCGCAGAGCAGTGCGAGCGCAATGCCGACCAGCTTGTCGGTGCTGAACGCAAGACCGTTGCCGCTCAGGAGCAGCGTGACGCCGGCGATGCCGAGGACAAGCCCGAGAACATCCCGTCGCGCCGGCCGCGTGTGCAGCACCGGCCAGGCGAACAGCATCGCCCAGATCGGCATTGTGTAGGCGAGCAGCGCGCCCTCGCTCACGCTCACATATTTCATCGCGACCGTGCCGAGACCCATCCAGGCCAAGACGTTGGTGAAGGTCGCAAACAAGAGGCGCGGCACCGCCTCGCGCGGGACGGCGAAGGATTCCTTCCGGATCAGCACCAGGGTGCCGAGAATGAGCGAGGCCCAAACACCCGCAAGGCCGCGCGCGAACAAAGGCGGCCATTGCTGCAGCAGCAGCTTCATCAGCGGCCAGTTCAACGCCCAGCCGAACGCCGTTACGCACAGGCAGAGAGAGCCGATCGTCCTGTCGCGTCGCGCCGTGTCCATACCCAGCGCTTAGCAGGCCGGCGCCGGCCGCTCCACCTCGCCTGGTGCATGCGGGCCATCGCGGAGCACGGAACCCGAAGCTTCCACGACCGTTCAGACCGTGGGCCAGGCACGCTCGCCTGCGCACGTTCCGCCATACGCATGTTTCGGATGGCAATATACCAAATGAGGGAAGGCCATGCCCACAGCCGAGCACGATCACGTCTACAAGATCCTGGACCTCGTCGGATCATCCGAGACCTCGATCGAGGATGCGATCAAGAACGCTATCAGCCGCGCCTCCAAGACCGTTCGCGAAATAAGATGGTTCGAGGTCGTGCAAACGCGCGGCCATGTCGAGAACGGCGCCGTGCGTCATTTTCAGGTGACGCTGCGCGTCGGCTTCACGTTGGAAGGATGAGGCCCTGGAGCGTGGTTAACGTCCGCTGACGCGAATGAACCAAGATATCGACGGTTCCCCGGTCGAGTACGGACCCCGCACAATCATCGCGGATATTGCAACAGGCCGTTAAGGCGAAAGTGAGAGGTTTGCTCCGATTTGGAGCACGCCTGATGGTCACGAGCCGCGAACTCGGCAAGACGCGTCTTCCGCTCTGGGCGGCCGGATTCGTCGTGCTGATTTGCGTTGCCATCCTTGGCCTGAGCGCCTGGCGCGAATGGGAGGCGCGCAACGCCGATCTGAGGAACGCCGAGATCGACGTCGCCAACGTTGCTCATTCGCTGATTCAGCATGCGGACGACACGTTCGAGCTTGCCGATACGATACTTGTCGGGCTGGTCCACCGGCTCGAAATCGACGGGACGGGTGCGGACACGATTACGAAACTCCAGGCCTATCTGCCGACCCGCAAATCATCGGAGCGCATCCGCGGCATCTTCATCTATGATGCGACCGGCCGCTGGCTGGCCACGACGGAGCGGCTCGACTTCTCCAAGCTCAACAACAGCGACCGCGAATATTTCCAACGCCATCGCGATTCTCCGGAGAGGGGCACGCTGATCGGGCGGCCCGTCAAGAGCCGCTCCGGCGGCCAGTGGATCATCACGGCTTCCCGCCGGATCAACGATTCCGACGGCGGCTTCGCCGGCGTTGCCCTGCTCACGATCGACGTCAGCTATTTCGTCAAGTTCTACGAGCGGTTCGATATCGGACCGAACGGTTCGGCATCTCTGCTAAACGACAACGGCATCATGCTGGCGCGCAGCGGCGACGAGACCGGTGCCTTCGTCGGACGCGACCTGTCCGATGCGCCCTTGTTCAGGAGTTGGAAGAGCCGCCCCGCCGCGGCGGTCTATTATTTCAAATCGCCGCTCGATGGCGTGGAGCGGCTGAGCTATTACCAGCGCAGCAGCCGCTATCCGCTGATGGTGCTGGCGAGCAAGTCGCAGGATGACGTGCTCGCCCCCTGGCGGCGCGCGGCGGCAGCACGCATGAGCTTCGTCCTCGGACTCGTCCTCTTGATCGCGGTGATCGGCTACTATCTCGTCCGTCAGCTGATGCAGCGGCAGCGCACGGCACAGGCCCTGGTCGCCAAGGAAGCCAATTTCCGCCTGCTGGCCGAGCAATCCAGCGACATGGTGACCCGCATCGGGCTGGATAACCGGTTGCTCTACGTCTCTCCCTCCTGCGCGCGCATCACCGGCTGGTCGGCCGAAGAACTGATGGGCACCTCGGCCCTGGCCGGCATTCACGCCGACGACATGGAACGAGTTGAGCAGGCCATCGCCGCGCTGAAGAATGGCGAGGCGGAGGAAGCGCGGTTCGTCTATCGGCAGCGTCATCGCGACAAAGGCGAGATCTGGGCCGAGGCCGCGCTGCACGTGACCGTGGCGTCCGACAGCGGCGTGATCGACGGCGTCGTCGCGGTCGTGCGCGACATGACCGAGCAGAAGGATCTTCAGGACAGGCTCGCCTCGCTGGCAACCACTGACGGTCTCACCGGCCTCGCCAACCGTCGCGCCTTCGACGACCACCTTGCCGACGAATGGGCGCGGGCTCGGCGCGACGGAACTCAGCTCTCGCTACTACTGATCGATGTCGATCATTTCAAGAAATTCAACGACCTCTATGGGCATCTGGCGGGCGACGCCTGCCTGCGCGCGCTGGCCCGGATTTTATCCGCCCAGGCCAGGCGTCCGGCCGACCTCGCGGCGCGCTATGGCGGCGAGGAATTCGCCGTGCTGCTGCCGAACACCGGTCCTGAAGGCTGCGCCGAGGTCGGCGAAGCGATTCGCCAGGCGCTGCTCGATCTCGCCATGCTGCACGCGCAAAATCCGCCTTCGCGGCTGGTGACTGCGAGCATCGGCGGCGCCGCGGCTCTTCCGTCCCAGACCGCGATGGAGTCTAGCACGCTGGTTGCCGCCGCCGACCGGGCGCTCTACGTCGCCAAGGAGAGCGGCCGAGACCGGCTGGTGATGTCGGGCCAGGTGATAGCATGGCCCGCGAAAAGCGCGTGAGCTGATCGGCCGTCTACGGATTCATAGCACTACGCCAGATGGCACGCCACGAAATGGCCGCCCGCGCCCTCCTTCAGCGGCGGCGCGCTTTCCGCGCAGCGTGGCTGGGCGATCGGGCAGCGGGTGTGGAAGTGACAGCCGGAGGGCGGCTTCATCGGGCTCGGCACGTCGCCCTTGAGGCGGATGCGCTCGCGCTTGAGTTTTGGATCTGGCACCGGCACCGCCGACAGCAGCGCCCTGGTGTAGGGATGCTGCGGGTTGCGGTAGAGGTCGCTGGCTTTCGCGAGCTCGACGATGCGGCCGAGATACATCACCGCGACGCGGTCGGAGATGTGTTCGACCACCGAGAGGTCGTGCGCGACGAACAGATAGGTCAGGTTCAGCTCGGCCTGAAGGTCCTCCAGCAGGTTGATGACCTGGGCCTGGATCGACACGTCGAGCGCGGAGACCGGCTCGTCGCAGACGATCAGCTTCGGCTCGACCGCGAGCGCGCGCGCGATCACGATGCGCTGGCGCTGGCCGCCGGAGAATTCATGCGGATAGCGTCGCATGTGCTCGGCCTTGAGCCCGACCTTGACCAGAAGCCCCGCAACGCGCTCCTCGCGCTCTTTCGAGGAGGAGGCGAGATTGTGGATGGTAAAGGCTTCGCCGAGAATGGCCCCGACCGTCATGCGCGGATTGAGCGAGGCGAACGGATCCTGGAACACCAGCTGCATGTTCCGCCGCATCGCGCGCAGATCGTTGCCGCCGAGCTTGCGCACGTCCTGGCCGTCGAAGGTGACCTCGCCGTCAGTCGGCTCGATCAGGCGCAGCACGCAGCGCCCGGTCGTCGACTTGCCGCAACCGGATTCGCCGACCAGGCCGAGCGTCTCGCCGCGGTTGACCGAGAACGACACGCCGTCGACCGCGTAGACCGTGCCGACCTGGCGCGACAAGAGGCCGCCGAGCACCGGGAAATGTTTCTTCAAGCCGCTGACGCGGAGCAAGGGCTCGCTCATGACGCGGCTCCCACGCTGGTATCTCCGAGATGACAGGCCATGCGGTGACCGGGCGCGATCTCGCGCAGCAGCGGCTCCTTCTCGGTGCAGACATTCATGGCGAACTTGCAGCGCGGCGCGAAGCGGCAGCCGACCGGCGGGTTGATCAGGATCGGCACAGAGCCGCCGATCGCCTCGAGCCGCGTCTTGTGCTCGCTGTCGAGATCGATGCGCGGGATCGAGCGGATCAGGCCTTGCGTATAGGGATGACGGGGATCGCCGAAGAGATCGTCGACGGGCGCCTCCTCCACCACCTTGCCGGCATACATCACGACGACGCGCTGCGCTGTCTCGGCGACGACGCCCATGGCATGGGTGATCAGCATCACCGCCATGCCGAAGCGGTCCTTCATGTCCTGCAATAGGTCGAGGATCTGCGCCTGGATGGTGACGTCGAGCGCGGTGGTGGGCTCGTCGGCGATGATCAGCTTCGGCTTGCAGGCGAGCGCCATCGCGATCATCACGCGCTGGCGCATGCCGCCGGAAAACTGATGCGGATAATTGTGCACGCGGCCTTCGGCGTTCGGGATCTGCACCAGTTTCAGCATCTCGATGGTGCGCTCGAGCGCCTGCTTCCTGGTCACCGCTTCGTGCCGCCGCAGGCTCTCTGCGATCTGCTCGCCGATGGTGAGCACCGGATTGAGCGAGGTCATCGGCTCCTGGAAGATGAAGCCGATCTCCTTCGCCCTGATCTCGTCGAGCTGGTTGCTGGTCAGCGGCACCAGATCGCGCCCCTCGAAGATGATCTGGCCCGCCGCGATCCGGCCCGGCGGCATCGCGATCAGCTTCAGGATCGACATCGCGGTCACGGTCTTGCCGCAGCCGGATTCGCCGACGACGCAGAGCGTCTCGCCCTTGTTGATGGAGATGTCGACACCGTCGACGGCCTGGAGGATGCCGTCGTCCGTGGAGAAGTGGGTTTTCAGGCCCTTGATCTCGAGCAGCGGCGCCATCAGATCACCCGTCGCGCATCGAGCGCGTCGCGCAGACCGTCGCCGATGAAGTTGATGGCCACCACCGCAACGAAGATCGCGCCGCCCGGAAACAACGCCCAGTGCGGGCCGATGTCGAGAAAATCCTTGGCGTCAAACAGCAGCCGGCCCCAGGTCGGGGTATCCGGCGGGAAGCCGAGGCCGAGGAAGGACAGCGTCGATTCCGCGATGATCGCGGCGGCGACGTCGATGGTGCCGGCGATGATCACCGGGCCGACCGCATTGGGCAGGATGTGCCGCACCACCTGCCGCACCGGACTGGCACCGAGCGCACGGGCGGCTTCGACGAACTCCTTTTCGCGGAGCGACAAGAACTGGGCACGCACCAGCCGCGCCACCGGCATCCAGCGCAGACCTCCGATCACGAGCACGATCAAGATGAAGATGCCGCCTTCGGGCCCGAACACCTGCTTCAGCCCGTCGCGGAACAGATAGATCAGCAGCAGCAGCAGCGGCAGCTGCGGCAGTGACAGGAACAGGTCGGTGAGCCACATCAATCCGTGTCCGAGCGCGCCGCGCGACATACCGGCGAGCGCGCCGATCACTGTGCCGATGATGACAGCGACCAGCATCGCGGCGAGCCCGACCGCGAGCGAGATGCGGCCGCCATAGATCATGCGCGCCAGAATGTCCTGGCCGAGATCGTCGGTGCCGAAGGGATGGGCGAGCGACGGACCCTGCAGGCCCGCGACGATGTCGATCTCGTTGATCTTCACACGCCACACGAACGGCCCAAGCACGACGGCGAGCACCAGGATGAGGAGCAGGACAGCGCTGACCACCGCGAGCCGGTGGCGGCTGTAACGCCGCCATGCTTCGCGCCAGGGCGAATAGGCGCGCCGCTCAGCGGAGGGAGATGCGAGGGTCAAGCCAGCCATAAAGCACGTCCGCGATGAGATTGAACAGCACCACGAGGCACGCGAAGACGAAGGTGACGGCCATCACCACCGGCGTGTCGTTGGAAAGGATGGAGGAGATCAGCAGCGAGCCGATGCCGGGAATGCGGAAGATCTGCTCGGTGACGATGGCGCCGCCGAACACCGCGGGCATCTGCAACGCGATCAGCGTGACCACGGGGATCATGGCGTTGCGCATCACGTGCTTGATGATCACCGTGGTCTGGCCGAGGCCCTTGGCCCGCGCCGTGGTGACGTAATCGAGCCGGATGACGTCGAGCATCGCCGAGCGCACGAAGCGCGTCATCGATGCCGCCTGGAACAGGCCGAGCACCGCCACCGGCATGATCGCCTGACGGATCATCTCCAGCACCCAGCGGATGCCGGTGGCCTTGATGTCGGTGGTGTAGACGAAAGGCAGCCAGTCCAGCGTGACCGAGAAGATCAGAATGAACAGGATGCCGGTGAAGAAGGTCGGCAGCGAGAAGCCGACGAAGGCGAGCGTATTCGCGATCTGGTCGAACAGCGAATACGGCCTGGTCGCGGCATAGACGCCGACCGGGATCGCGATCAGCAGCGCCAGGATCTGCGCCGAGCCGATCACGTAGAGCGTGGCGGGCAGGCGCTGGAGGATCAGCGTGTCGACGTTCATCCGGCTGACGAAGGAGAAGCCCCAGTCGCCGTGCAGCATGGCGTTGAGCCAGTGCAGGTAGCGGAGGTAGATCGGATCGTCGAGACCGAACTTGGCCCGGAGTGCCGCCTGAACTTCGGGCGGCACGTTCGGATTGGTGGCCAGTTCGGAGAACGGATCGCCGGGCGCGAGTGCAAGCACGACGAACAGCACCAGCGAAATCGCCAGCAGGCTCGGAACGGCAATCAGGAGGCGACGCAGGACATACTGACTCATAGGGAAGAATCCCGTCTAGCCTGCGCTCATGCCTCCCGGTACCAGTCCTGGAGGTTATCGGTCCGATTGGCCCAGCCCGAGAGCGCCGGCCGCAACGTGTTGGAGCAGGCATCCACCAGCAGGCGATGCATCACCGGAATGAACACGGTGTCCTGCCACAACAGGTCGTTGCACTTGATGTAGAGCGCGGCGCGCTTGACTGGATCGGTCTCGGTCTCAGCCGCAGCAATGGCGTCATCATACTCCTTGTTGACGTAGCGCGGGAAGTTCTGCCCCTGCCATTTGTTCTCCTTGGTGGCCACATTGGCGGAGATGTAGCGCCGCATGTGCAGGGCCGGATCGGGCTGCGTCATCGGGATCTGGAACTCCTCGATGTCGGCATAGAACTTCGGATAGGTGTCCGGGTTGGCGACGTCAGACGAGAAGAAGACCGAGGCGACGACCGATTTCAGCTCCACGTCGATGCCGGCCTTCTGGCAGGCCTGCTTGACGATGGCCTGGGTCTTCTGGCGCGGACCGTTGGTCGAGGTCTGATACAGAAGCTTGAATTTCTTGCCGTCCTTCTCGCGGATGCCGTCGGCGCCGACCTTCCAGCCGGCGTCATCGAGCATCTTCGACGCCTTCTCGATGTTGAACTCCCACGAGGTGTTCTTGGAGACGAACTTCTCGGGGCCGTTGAGGTAGTTGGCCGTGGTGCGGCCGGCCCGACCATAGATCGCCTTCTTGACGGAGTCGCGGTCGACGAGTAGGGCGAGCGCCTTGCGCACGTTCGGATCGGAGAAGATCGGGTGCTTGGTCTTCATCGAGGAGCGTTCGCCGTCGATCTCGACATTCGGATCGGTGAAATTGATCGCGATGAACTCGATGTCGCCGCCGGTGGCATAGACGGTCTTGCCCTTGCCGCCCTTCTCCAGACGCAGCAGCACGTCGTCTTCGACCTGCATGTTCCAGGCGAAATCGAATTCGCCGGTCTGGATCACCGCGCGCGCCGCCGAGACGGCATCGCCGCCGCCCTTCATCTCGATCGTGTCGAAATGCGGACGGTTGGGCATGTGATAGTCTGGATTGAGCTCGCCGCGGACCACATCGCCCGGCTTGAACTCGACGAACTTGTAGGGACCGGTGCCCACCGGGGCCAGATTGTTCGGCGCCTCGCGGGACTTCGAGCCTTTGTAGTCGGCAAACAGATGCTTGGGGAGAACGCATCCATAAGCGCCGACGAACGCGTTGGCCCAGAACGGCGTCGGGGTCTTGAACAGGATGCGAATCGAAAGATCGCTGACCTTCTCGACCGTGATTTCACCATAGGTGCTGATGCTGACGGCAGCCGTGGCGGGATCGCTGGCGTACTGCCAGGTGAACACGAAGTCGTCGGCAGTCAGCGGCTTGCCATCGTGCCATTTGACTCCCGGCTTGATTTTCCAGACCACTGATTTGGCATCGGCCGCGAGACCGCCGTTTGCAAGCGAAGGAATCTCTGCAGCGAGGATGGGGTTGAGATTGCCGTCGGCGTCCCAGCTGGCGAGCGGTTCGTAGAAAAGCCGCGATCCGTCCTGGTCCTTGGTGCCGGTGGCGAAATGCGGATTGAGAAGCGTCGGCCCCTGCCACCACAGCACCTTGAGAGGGCCGCCGCCCCCGCGCTTGGTCGGCTTGTAGACCGCGGGGCTCTGCGCCATGGCAACGCCGCCGAGCGCGAGGAGCTGGTTGGCGAGGGGAGCGGTGAGACCGACCGCGGCGAGGCGCTTGACGAAGGCGCGGCGGTCCATCCGCCCGTCCTTCACCTGACCGATCATCGAACGCAGCTCTTTGTCCAGCATGGTTGTCCCCCGTCTGGTTCCGACATGGATGCAGGCGGCCGCTCGCGACCGCCGGTTTGGCTGGCGGTAGATGGCACACCGAATGGGGTGCACGTCAACTGGGACCGTGTGTATGCAAACGGTCTATTGGCTGTCCGTTGGGCAAAATTGCGCTCCGCAGCCCATCCGTTCGGCAATCCAGCATCAAAATCTGCTGGATTGCGCGCTGCACTGCGGAAAATTTGTTCGCTGGATCAGACGAAGTATCGAGGCGAATTCCTACGCCACGGACATGTCGAGCGGCGGCGCGACGTGATCCGGCAACGGACAGACGTAAGGAGTCCGGGCCGTCCGCTTCTGGAGATCCGCCTTGGCAACCTTGATCAGCTCCGGTTCCGTCAACGCCTTGATGCCGAGACCTGCCATCGCCTTGGCTGCTTGCACCATGGCCTTGTGCGCGTGCGGGCTCTTGCCCTGCGCCACCACCTGCCAAGTGTGGAAGGGCGTGCCGATTGCAACCGTCGGTGCATGCACCTGCACGGTCGGCACCACCCAGCTCACGTCGCCGACATCGGTCGAGCCGACCAGCGGATTGCGCTTGGCATCGAGCGGCACCAGGAAGTCGGCCAGCGGCCGATCGGTCGGCTCCATGCCGATCGCGTAATAGACCGAGGCGATATCCTTATCGCTCAAGGTCGCACGGATCTGGCTGGCAAAGCTCTTGTCCGCATCGTCGAAATGCGGCGGTCCGAGCTCTTCCATGACCTGATGCAGCGCCTGCTCCAGCGGCGTGTTCGGCAGGATGTTGGAGACCGCGGAGATGATCTTCATCTCGACCTTGGTCTCGGTCATCAACGCCGCGCCTTGCGCGATCTTGGACACACGCTCGACCAACTCGTTCATGCCGGGAAGATCGCGCGCGCGGATCGAATAGCGCACGCGGGCATGGGCTTGCACTACGTTCGGCGCGATGCCGCCGGTGTCGAGCAGGGCATAGTGCACGCGCGCGTCGCTCGGCATGTGCTCGCGCATGTAGTTCACGCCGACATTCATCAATTCCACCGCATCGAGCGCCGAACGGCCGAGATGCGGCGAGGCCGCCGCATGCGAAGTGCGGCCGGTGAAGATGAAATCCGCGCGCGTATTCGCAAGCGAGGGCGTCACCGCCACTTCCCAGAAGCTGTGCGGGTGCCAGGTGATGGCGATGTCGGCGTCCTCGAACGCGCCGGAGCGCACCATGAAGGCCTTGGCCGCGCCGCCTTCCTCCGCCGGACAGCCGTAATAGCGCACCCGGCCGGGCACCTTGCTCTCGGCCAGCCAGTCCTTCACCGCGGTCGCGGCGAGCAGCGCTGCGGAACCGAGCAGGTTGTGACCGCAGCCATGGCCATGGCCGCCGTTTTCGATCGGGCGATGCTCGGCGACACCCGCCTCCTGGCTGAGGCCCGGCAGCGCATCGTACTCGCCCATGAAGGCAATGACCGGACCGCCCTCGCCCCACTCGCCGATCAGCGCAGTCGGGATGCCGGCGACGCTCTCGGTGATGCGGAATCCCTGATGACGCAGCTCGGCGAGATGCTCGGCGGCGGACCGCGCCTCGGTGTAGCAGACCTCAGGCATGCCCCAGACCCTGTCGCTGAGGTCGATGAAGCGTGCCTTGATCGTGTCGATGCCACGCCAAATGTCGCTGCGGTTGTCCATGCTTGTCGTCCGTGATCCCTTGGTCAAACGAGGCGGCAATGGTTAGCAGCTTCACTGCACGGCGCCTAGCACCGCGCCGGACAGCAGCCATGCGCCGGATCAGATGACGATGCGTTTCCAGGCCTTTCCAAGATTTCACGCGGCGTTCTCCCGAATAGTTGGGAACGAGGCTTTCAAGACGGCCTGCTCCGGCCTAAATTAGGCGTGCTTCGCGCGTTGTTCCGCCAGTCTTGCCGGAGCGATGCTCTCAGCCAGGAGAACTCCATGAGCACTGTGACCGAATGGAGAGTGCCGCCGGCGAACCAGCCGCGGGCGAGCGACTATGGTTTCGATCTCGACCGCGCACTCGGCTCCGTCGTCGGCCTGCACGCCATCATCCCTCCGGACGCCTTCAGTGCCGAGACACTGGGCACCGAACGCGCCGGCAACGGCGTCGTGATCGATGACGGCCTGGTGCTCACGATAGGTTATCTCATCACCGAGGCAGAGTCGGTCTGGCTGCACCGCGCCGACGGACGCGTGGTGGAGGGCCATGCGCTCGGCTTCGATTCCGAGACCGGGTTCGGGCTGGTGCAGGCGCTCGGCCAGCTCGACATTGCGCCGCTGCCGCTCGGCTCGTCGGCGGCGACACGGATCGGCGACCGCGTCGTGGTCGGCGGCGCCGGCGGACGCACGCGCTCGGTCGCGAGCCAGGTCGTGGCCAAGCAGGAATTCGCCGGTTACTGGGAATATCTGCTGGACGAGGCCATCTTCACCGCTCCCGCACATCCGAACTGGGGCGGTACGGCGCTGCTCAACGAACGCGGCGAGCTGATCGGCATCGGCTCGCTCCAACTCGATCGCGAACGTGACGGCGAGGCCGAGCACGTCAACATGATCGTGCCGATCGACCTCTTGAAGCCGGTCCTGGAGGACTTGCGCAAGTTCGGCCGTGTCAACAAGCCGGCACGACCCTGGCTCGGACTCTACTCGACCGAGATCGACAACCGCGTGGTGGTGATCGGGATCTCCGCCAATGGCCCGGCCGCCCGCGCCGAGCTCAAGACCGGCGACGTCATTCTCGCCGTGAACGGTGACAGGGTGACGAGCCAGACCGCCTTCTACAAGAAAATGTGGGCGCTCGGCGCCGCCGGCGTCGACGTGCCGCTCACCGTTCATCATGAAGGCGTCACCTTCGACGTCACCGTGACGTCGACCGATCGCTTCAAGCTCCTGAAGGCGCCGAAGCTGCACTGAGCGGGAGTCGCCAAGACCCCTCAAGCGCAACACCAAGCTCCGGATATTCCGCCGGAGGCTGCGGCGAATAATCGCTTGCAATTTTGGGGTGTCTCATTGCAAGCTACAACTTGGTGATTTTTACTCTCATTTTTTGTTCAAGGTAATTGCCATGCCCCGCGTGCCTCCGAGGACGCTCGCTGCCGTTTTGACGCTAGCGGGAATTGTTGCGCTGGTGATGTGCATGCTTGGTACGGCGTTCGAGTGGCCTTTCCTCACGGGCGCTCCAGCGAATCAAAAGGCGCCGAATAATGTCGCCGATGCCGGTTGCGGAGATGGATTGAAGGCCGCTCTCGACCCTGGCTCTATTGCGAACGCAAAATCCGCCGCTGACGACGCGAATGGGAAATTCCGTATTGTAGACGTCTTGCCCCGTACCATCAGGCTCGGTGGTCGCCTTTGTGTCGTCGTTGCCGGCGTCGCGTCCGAGGCTGGCGAAAAGAAGCTGAAGAAGGATGTCGAAGACAACGAGACGAAAGTAAAGGACCTACAAACACAACTTGACACCCCCCTCGATGCCAAGACGAAGACCGAAACCGAGAAGAAGCTCGATGTCGCCAACGTCGCCCTGTCTGTTGCCAAAGCCGCTCAGAACCAGCCACCTCCTGTCGTCGATGTGACGCTGTTTCTGAACGGACGCCGCACGCCGATGTCGCTCAAGGTGCCGGCTATACCTGCACCGCAAACACTCGTTTTCGAGTTCGGGCAGACCCCTGATGCAGCGTCGGACGACGCCAAATTCTGGCGCGGCTTGCTGGCGAACAAGACTAATTCGGGTTCGATGCCGCTCAAGATCGGAGTATCGAGATCGCAAAGCAGCACGCCAGAGGCGGAAGCCAGATCCTCGATCGAACTCCGGGTGTATTGGCCGTACATTGTTGGTCTGGGCGCGCTATCAATGGCCTTGCTGTTGACCGGTTTCGCCATCTTTGCAGCCAAGTCGAGCGTCCTGCGCGATCACTCGCTTACAAATATCGATTTGGCGGAGCAAAATGCCAGGACCGCACGCGATGCGGCCGCCGCGGACCCCACGAACGCTGATCTGCAGAAAGCCAAGACGAAAGCTGAAGACGAGCTAAAGGAATGCATGGCCAGTCCAACGAGGGACGACCCCGCAGGCACGTTCAGCCTCGGCCGCACTCAGATGGCGTTGTGGCTGTGGCTCTCGACTGCGGGCTTCATCTTCCTCTGGCTCACGCTGGGAATCTACCGGAACGTCATCACCGAAGCAATTCTCGTGCTTCTCGGCATCAACAGCGTGACTGGCATCGCTGCCGTCATCCTGGATAGGGACGACCTCAAGAATCCGATAAGGGTGAAATCGAAAAGATTCTGGAGCGACCTGCTATCGGATGAAGACGGACCCAAATTGCACAGGATTCAGATGATTGGCTGGACCGCTATCCTCGCCGTGATCTTTATCTGGAACGTCGTCGCCAACTTCATCTTCGTGGAATTCGATACGAATCTGCTGCTCCTGATGGGCATTGTCAATTCGACATACCTGGGATTTAAGACGCAGGAGAAGGCCGCGAAGAAATAGCGCACCGCGCTGCGGTCGCCGCGGCGCAAGCCGTGGAGAGGCTATAATGAGCGAGGCCGTGATCGACGACGTCGTGGCCGTGCTGCCACCTCTGCTCAACGCGCTGGAAGCACTCGGCTTCTTCCAGCGACATCTGCATCCACCGGCCTTCGCCTCGGTGATGGATGCGATCGGCACGCCGGACGAGGCGCTGCAGACGGCGCACGCAGCAATCGGGGATTGGCCGGAGCGGTTCGCCGGGCTGCGCGACCGGCTCGATCGCGCCTGCGGCGAGACGCTCGCTGCCTTTGCGGGCATTCGTGAGGTCGAGCGTGGCCATGGCGATCTCGTCGCGGTATTCCGCGCCTTGCGCCATGTCCCGCGCGCGCAGGAGGCGCTCTATCCGCTGGCAGCGCAATTTCCGCCGGTGAGCGGCTTCTTCCTCAACGCCGCCAATCGCGACAATGCGGATTTGTTATCGCGGCTCCAAGCCAGCGCGAGCGAAGATACCGGCATCTTCCACGACCACAACGAGCCCGGCAGCCGCGGCGGCTTCTCGGTCTACGTCCCCGAATATTACGCGCCCGAGCGTGCCATGCCGCTGGTGATGGCGCTGCATGGCGGCAGCGGCAACGGACGCGGCTTTCTGTGGAGCTGGCTCCGCGACGCCCGCACTCTTGGGGCGATCCTGGTGGCGCCGACCGCGACCGGCCCGACCTGGGCGCTGATGGGCGACGACACCGACACACCGAACCTCATGCGCATCATCGATACTGTGCGCGGCCGCTGGCGCATCGACCCCGCGCGCATGCTGCTGACAGGCATGAGCGACGGCGGCACCTTCTGCTACGTCACCGGCCTCGACAGCGCCTCGCCCTTCACGCATCTCGCCCCTGTTGCAGCGACCTTCCATCCGCTGATGGCGGAAATGGCCGACGCGATGCGCCTGCAAGGCCTGCCTATCTTCATCACTCACGGCAAGCTCGACTGGATGTTTCCGGTGCAGACCGCACGGCAGACGCAGGCGGCGCTGTCCGCCGCCGGTGCCCAAATCACCTATCGCGAGATCGACGACCTCAGCCACACCTATCCGCGCGAGATCAATGCGGAGCTGATGGAGTGGCTGAATGGAAAATGAACAACCTCTCCTTGAATGCGCCGCATGGTCGCGGAACCATCACTCCGGGCCGACGTTATCGCCCGTCACCGGAGGTTCGCCATGCAGACTTTTTTCGGAATGATCCTGGGCGCGTTGCTGCTTGCGGGCGGCGTCTACGTCTATGATTCCATGCAGACGTCGTCAGTCGCCAAGGGCGAGGTCGCGACCACCAACCGCACCATCGTGAACTGGGACGTCGCCAAGGCCGATTGGGATGCGCTGCGCGATCGCGCGCACAAGGACTGGGTCCGGATCTCGTCGAAGTAATTTCGTCCGATCGACATGAACGAGGCGCCGTCGCAGACCCGCGACGGCGCCTTTGTATTGCGTCCTGAATATCGCCGGCTCAGTTCATCTTGGCCTTGCGGGCGTCGGCGATGACCTGCTCGAACTCGGTCATGCTGAGCGCGCCGGGCACGCGATACTTGCCGACGATGAAGGACGGGGTGCCCTGGAAGCCGAAAGCTTCAGCCTGCTCGTTGTTGCGCTTGAGGATGGCGTCGATGTCCTTGGCGTGGCCGGTGAGATCGCGCTTCAAGTGGTCCATGTCGACCCCGGCAGCCGCGAGCAGCTCGTTGATGCGCGGCTCGGTCAGGCGCGAGCTGACGCCGATCAGGGCGTCATGGGCCTGGTGATACTTGCCCTGGAACTTGGCCCCCAGCGCGCTCCGCGCCGCGGTGACTGAAACCGGCCCGAGGATCGGCCAGTCCTTCATGACCAGCCGCACCTTGCCGTCGTCCTGGACCACCTGGCGCAGCTCGGGCTCGAGCTTGCGGCAATAGGGACAATTGTAGTCGGACCATTCGACGATGGTGATGTTGCCGTCGGGATTGCCTGCGACCGGCGTGTCGGGATCGCGCAGCACCTTGGCTTCGGTCAGCACTTCGTCATCGCCGGTGGCGGCGCGCGCCGAAACGATCCCGCCAGCCGCGAGCACACCCGCTCCGATCAGCGTCAAGGCTGCGCGCCGGCTCGGCGCATTGTTCCCAAATCCAGTCATATCGTCCCGTTCCGGTCCCATCTTGCGGATATACGCCCGCGGACCGGCCATTGTTACGACTCATATAGAATGCTGCGGGAGCGATTGCCACGCGAATCGCGCCCGGCTCAACTAAGCCGCCGGCAGCATCGCCATCAATGTCCCGGTCATCGTAGCGATCAGCGTGGTCTTGCCGTCATGCTCGGCGTAGGCCTTTGCCTCGCAGAAGGTCAGCGTGCGGCCGGGCTTGACCACTTCGGCCTTGAAGACGAAACGCTCGCCGCGGGCGGGCGCGAGCAGCGTGGTCTTGAATTCGACGGTGAGGATACCGGCCTCCGGCGGCATCAAGCTGAAGGCCGCAACGCCGCAGGCGTTGTCGAGCCCGGCGGTGATGATGCCGGCATGGATGAAACCGTTCTGCTGCGTGAAGGCCGGCGCATGCAGCATCGCGAGCTCGACCTCGCCCGGCGCGAGGCGAACGATCACGATGCCGAGCGTGCGCATGGCCGGTTGGGCATCGAACATGGCGATGGCCGCCGCGCGATAGCCCGGGTTTTTCGGCTCGAATGCGGTCATGGCTCACACCTCGGCTGGTTCGGCAAGATGCTTCATGGCAGCTTCGCGAATGCAATCGGCGAACGGGGCGGACTTGCGGAGCTGGCGGTCCATGTGCACGCCGGTGATCTCGCACGTCGCGGCGAGCTCGCCGGTCTCGGCATTCGTCATGTCGTGCCGGAAGCGGATCGACTTGTCCCTGATCTCAAGCAGATGGCTGCGGATCTCGACGATGTCGCCGGCGAGCAGCTCGCGCTTGTAGGCGATGTTTTGCTGCACCGCGGCCATGCCGCGGCCGGAGGACCGCAAGTAACTCGGCGTCAGGCCGAGGCGAGCGAACAGATTCCAATTGGCCTCGTCGAACTTGCCGACATACCACATGATGTTCATGTGCCCGACATGGTCGCATTGCCACGGATAGACCGTGCCGCGATAGGTCGCCTCCTGCTCCATAGCATTTCCTCCGCGCTTTCATTCTTGGTCGTTGATACGGTAGCGTATCAAACCCGTTGCGCATTAACAATACGGCACCGTATCAAGATCGGGTGAGGCTTCCTCCATGAGCGACGGCAAGGGCGACGTCTGGGTCGAGGCTGGATTTGCCGAGCTCGCCCGCGCGGGGGTGGAGGGCGTGCGGGTCGAGGTGCTCGCCAAGAATCTCGGCGTCACCAAGGGCGGCTTCTACCGGCGCTTCGCCGACCGCGCCGCGCTGCTCGAGGCCATGCTCGAAGCCTGGCGCAAGGGCCGCATCGCCGCGATCGCGCAGCAGACAAGCCTCGACGGGCAAACGCCCCGCGAGCGGCTGAGGGCAGTGATCCAGCTCTATTCCGAGCGGCTCAATCCGGAAGGGATGGCGATCGAGCTCGCGATCCGGCAATGGGCCCGCTCGGATGAGAACGCCGCGGCCGCAGTGGCAAGTGTCGACGCGGCGCGGCTCAGGCACGTCGGCGACCTCTACCGGGCGACCGGCCTTGCGACCGAAGAGGCCGACGCGCAGGCCTTCCTGTTCTACTGCTTCATCTTCGGCCAGAGCCTGTTGTTCGTCGAGAGCGGTCCGCGCAAGCGGTCGCAACTCGTGGCGAAATCTGCCGAGAAGCTGCTCGACTGAGCATGATCCGACCCCCAAGGGCCGCGTAAGCGCAAGGTGTGCAGCGGCTTTCCGAAAAGATCATGCGCGACACTTCAGGCGAATCGGCCGGAGCGTCGCTCCGGCCTTCGCAGCAATGCGAAGCTCAGGCGGCGCCCTTCAGCTTCTTGGTGCATTCGCTGTAATAGCCGCCGCCTTTCTGAATCCATTTCAAGCCGCCGTTGCCGTTGGTGGACTTGTTGGCATTGTACTGGTCGACGCAGGTGTGCAACCGCGCCTTGCCGGGAGTCTCCTTGGCATATTTCGGATCGATCGCGTTCGGGTAGACTGCGGGTCCGGCCGGCAGGGCTGGCGCCGCGGCTGGTGCCTCCTCCTTCTTCGCCTGCTTCGGCTCCGCGGGAGCTGTGGGCGCTGCCGCTGTCGGCGCAGCGGCGGGCGTCGCATCGGCACCGCATTGGGCCTTGCGGAAGTCATTCCACTTCATGGTGCCGAGCGAGCCGTCCTTCTTGGCGGCCTGGTACTTCGCGCTGCACTCCTGCGCGGTCAGTGCCTGTGCCGGCGCGCTCGTCAGCAATGCCGCGACACCAGACGCTGCGATCGCATACAACAATTTCGTCTGAATGGTCATCCCTGGGTCTCCTGCTTGATCTTCCCCGACGGAAGTGAATTGAGGATTGCTATCCTAGCGTGCCGGCCGCTTGCGACAAGGATGCGATGAGTTGCGCCGGCAAAATATAGTGATCCTGCCGCTCAACTCATTCATGTCGCGTTCAGCAACGCGAGCCAACGTTCCAGCCCTTCGCAATTCTCGCAAGCAGAGTGCACCACATGACCTTCACGTCCCGCCTCGCCGCCGTTGCTCTCGCCTCCCTGCTCGTCACCGGCACCGCTTTCGCACAGACCGCCGCGCCGGCCGCCAAGACCGACACTGCCGCCACCGTCGACGAAAAGAAGGCAACGAAGGAGCGATCGGCGGAATCGCTGGAATGCTCCAGGCAGGCGGACGCCAAGGGATTGAAGGGGAAGGAGCGCAAGAAATTCCGTCGCGAATGCAAAAAGGAGGCGAGGGCCGGCAGCGCAGTCGCCGCTCCAGCAGCTCCCGCCGCTCCCGCAGCCGACAAGAAATAAGCCCGTCACGATTCCGTCCGAGCCTCCGCGGAAGGCCTCGCGCATTGCGGCATGACGAGCCTGCAATTGTGCGCCTCGCGCTGATTTGCGATAAGGTGGCGTGAAGCACATCACCGCCTCCCTGTCGTTCGAATGGCCGAGCCGTGCCACGATCCTGAGCACGGTGGAGACGCTCGTCATCGGCACCGCCGGCGGCCTTGTGTTTCTGCTCGCCGGCCTTCCCGGCGGGCTGATCTCCGGCTCGATGATCGCGGTCGGGATCGCCGCGATCGCCGGCCGTCAGCTGACCTTGCCGCCGATTTTGACCCAGACCGTGCTGGTGCTGCTCGGCATCTCGCTGGGCTCGGTCGTCTCGCGCCATTTGCTTCAGCAGGTCAGCGCCTACCCGGTCACCATCGGCCTGCTTGCGCTCGCCACGTTCTGCTCCACGTTCGGGTCGAGCTATTACCTCCAGCGCATCCATGGCTGGGACCGCACCTCCGCTTTCCTGGCCGGCAGTCCCGGTGCGCTGTCGCAGATCACGATCCTGGCGGTCGAGCGCGGCGCCGACCTGCCGGGCATTGCGGTGGTGCAGACCATGCGCGTCATGATCCTGACCGCCGCGCTGCCGATGGTGCTGGCGATTGCAGGCGTCACGCCCTCGGCTGCACAGTCGCTGACAACGACCATCGCCTCGCCGCTCGACCTGCTCGAGCTGGCCGCCGCGTCGCTGGCCGCGGCGCTCGTGCTGCGGCTGATCAGGTTTCCCGCGAGCTGGATGTTCGGCGCGATGATCGCCTCCAGCGTGCTGCATGGTGCCGGATGGGTCGAGGGCGGCCTGCCGGACTGGGTGCGTGGCGTTGCGCTGATCGGGATCGGCGCACTGATCGGCAGCCGTTTCGCCCGGATGCGAATCAAGACGCTCGCCGGCCACCTCAGCGCTGCGCTGGGCTCGTTTGCCGTGGCCATCGCCGTCTCCGCCATCTTCGTCGGCATCGTGGCGCTGACCACCCCGGTGAAATTCTCCGACGTCGTCGTCGCCTTCGCGCCGGGCGCGATGGACGCGATGCTGGCGCTGGCTTTGACGCTGCACATCGACCCGATCTTCGTCGGCGCCCACCACCTGTCGCGTTTCGTCTTCGTGACGATCGCAACGCCGGGCATCGTGCACCTGTTCGGGCGCACGCAGGACGACGTGGATGATTGAGCTTTAGCGCTTCGCCGTCCGCACGAAGCCCCACGCAGCGATCGCGGCCATCACGAGCGAGATCAGCACGTTGTAGCCGGCGAGCGAGAGGCCGAGGAAGCGCCATTGCACCTCGTCGCAGCGCACCACCTTCACGGTGTCGAGCTTCGACAAGAGATCGGCGGCGCTGCCGAGGTTGACGACCGGACCGGAGCAATCGGTCGGCCCCTTCCAGAACCCCCATTCGACCCCGGAATGGTAGGCGCCGAGGCCGGCATTGGCGAGCGTCGCCAGGGTGAGGATCGCCAGCCCCGCCAGCAGCAGCGGCCGCGGCGCGCCGCTTCGCGCCGCCAGCGCCGTCAGCACACCGAGAGGTATCGCAAGGTAATAGGCGTAGCGCTGCTCCAGGCACAATGGGCAGGGCAGGATCTCCAGGACGAGCTGGAAGAACCAGGCGCCCGCAATCGTGGCTGAGCCGATCAGCGTGACCAAGGCCGCGGCGGTCAGCGCGGGGCTCGTGGCGCCCGGCTTGAACGCAGGTATGGCGGCACTCTGGGTGGTCACCGCAGCCTCTTTCGCATCTCTCGCGCTCCCAAGCCTCTAGCCCCAGCCCATGCGGCTGTCGAGAACGGCGGGGATCACTTTGGCGCGGGTTGACCCCGTCCCGTCCATGGCTATAGTCCGCCGGCTTCGCGACGCCGCCTATGAGGCCGACCGAGGGCCCCTGTGGCGGAACTGGTAGACGCGCTCGACTCAAAATCGAGTTCCGCAAGGAGTGCTGGTTCGATTCCGGCCAGGGGCACCACGCTTCGGGCTTCGCGTGGCGCGGCCAGGCGGCCCAAAGGGCGAAGCGTGTCCGGCGAAGCCTCTTCTCTTGGCGAAGACCGACTGGTTCAGCAAACTCGAACTACGACCCGAGCGTTGCTGCGAGCACATCGGCCAGGCCACGCCCGGCGCTGCCGTCTTCATCCAGGCCCGGATTGTAGATGGTGATCTCCAGGCCGACCGCCTTGCCACTCGCCAAGCCAACCCGGAGCACGGTCGATAGCTCGTCCCACGACAACCCACCCGGCACGCGAAAATCGACAGCCGGCATGATGGCATCGTCGAGACAATCGGCGTCGAGATGGATGAAGAAGCCGTCCAGCTCGGCTCGCGTCAAGTGATCGACGGCTTCGCGTGCAGCGGCCTCGATGCCTCGCGCCCGCACAGCAGGAAGATCAAGCACCTTGAGCTCTTCGGGAAGCGGCTGGCTTCCATATTCCGCCTGATCCTGGTGATCGCGATATCCAAACGCCACAATGTCTTCAGGGCGGACCAGAGAACCGCGACCTTCGATGTCGGCCAGGAGGGACGGGCCGTGGCCGGAAACGAAGGCAAGGTCCATCGAGGCGCCCTCACCCTTGGGCTCCGCCTCGGGCTGGAAGAAATCGGCGTTGCCGTCGATGAACAACAGGCCGTAGCGGCCGCGCCGTCGAAACGCGAGCATCGAGCCCAGTAAGATCGTGCAATCGCCGCCCAGCACCAGCGGAAACTCGCCCGCGACGAGCACCGCTTCCACCGCGTCGGCGAGTTTGGGCGACCACGCCGCAATTGCGCCGGCATTCAAGACGCCGGTCTCGGGATCCGGCGTCGGATCTTTCGAAGGCACCATCAGCCGCCCGGCGCGGCGCGCGCCGATGCGCTCCGCAAGACCAAGCTTCAGCAGCTGTTCGGGCAAGCGCTCCACGCCGTCAGTCGCAAGGCCGAGCGTCGAAGGAGCTTCGATAATTGCATAGGGCATGGTCGGCATGGCGCCTTCCCGCTCGCTCGCGACTATTGTGCCGAGTAGGTCACGGCCTCGATCTTGTGACCGTCTGGATCGCGGACAAACGCCCCATAATAGTTGAGGTCGTAACTCGGCCGCAGCCCGGGAGCGCCAGCGTCGCTGCCACCATGCTTCAATGCGGCAGCGTAGAAGCGATCGACCATCGCGCGGTTCTCGACGGCAAAGGCGATGTGGCTGCCGTTACCCACGGTCGCGGGCTTTCCGTCGATCGGAACTTGAACGCTGAAGTGAAACGTCCCGCTTCCGTAGCCCAATCCACCCTCGTCCTCGGCCATCGGCGTGATCCCGACGACCGGCAAGACCGCATCGTAGAAGCGCTTCGCACGCTGAACATCATTCGTTCCTACCGAGACATGGTGGATCACAACGACCTCCCGCTCCGATGTTGCTTCGTAACGGTAAGCTTCCGGTGGTTGTTCCGTCAGAGCCGCCTTCGGTTCTACCCACCACGACGCAGATGCCGGGAACCCCGCCCCGGAAGTTGCTTTATCTACAAAGGAAGCAAGACATGGACACACGCGTCAGACATTGCAGGGTCCGGATCGGATCCGTGGATACCTTCTACCGAGAAGCCGGTCCTGAACGCGCGCCCGTCGTTCTGCTGCCGCACGGCTATCCCTGCTCATCCTACGAATTCCGCAATCTGATGCCGCGACTGGCCGATAAATGGCGGCTGATTGCTCCCGATTATCCCGGGTTCGGCTATAGCGGGACACCTGATGACTTCGATTACAGCTTCGGCGGCTATGCCGCGTGGCTCGACCAGTTCGTGAAGCAGCTGAAGATCGAACGCTTCGTGATCTACCTTCATGATTTCGGCTCACCGATCGGGGCCAGGCTGGCGATCATGCGGCCTGAGAGGGTGGTGGCCCAGATCATTCAAAACGGCGACATACCTTACGAAGATGCGCTTGGCCCGGCATACGCCGACATCGAGAAGTCCTGGTCACTGCCCGATCAGGAGATGCGTGCGGCGATGCGGGAAGCTGTCACTGAAGAGAATTTCCGCGACGAGTTCCTGAATGATTTGCGTGCGGATATGGTTGGACTGATCGCACCGGACCTTTGGCGATTGCACTGGTCGCTGATGACCGAGCGGCGGAAAGACGCCGCCGCAGACGTTCTGTTTGGCCTCAAGGCGAACCGCCAATGGTTTCCCGAGCACCGCCGATATCTTCAGGAGCACAAGCCGCCAACATTGATCCTGTGGGGGCCGCAGGACCATTACATGCCTGAGGAGTCAGGGCGGGCCTATCTCCGCGACCTGCCGGATGCCGAACTGCATCTCCTGGATGGCGGCCATTGGCTGCTCGAAACCAACCTCGATGAGGTTGTTTCGCTTACGCGATCATTTCTCGAACGGATCGAACCTTAACGGGCAACGACAGCGCTTTTGTCGCCAACCGGCACCGGCGCGGGCGGCAAGCTTCCCCGATCGCCTCGGGCGTTCGACTTCCCCCAGATATTCCCTATATCGTGCGGCAACGATCTTGACGCAGCGGACCGCTTCGATGGCCAGGAGACGCACGACGGACACGGACGACCTTCCCCGCTATTTCGTCTGGGTCCGGGGGCTCGAAGGGCCCGAGCCGCAGAAATGGACGGCGATGGATTTCGGCGTCGGCGATTGGAAGCGGCCGCTCGTGCTGGCCTATCTGGAGCTGCCGGAAGACGAACGGCCGCTGTCGCTATCGGTCCTGGCGCGGCGATATCCGCCGCCGCGGGTTGATCTTTCGTAAGCTGGATTGGCGGCGGCACTCCGTCGCGCGGCAACGTTGGGTCGGCACATGGCAGTCCCGTGACTGCCCCCATGATTATGGGTGTCACGGCGTGCGCGCTGCGGCTAAACTTGCCTTGCGCCGCGGGGGACACGCGGGTCGCGGGACCATTGATCATGACCGAACAAGGCGAGACGGGTGAAGCCATCACCATCCTCCTCGTCGAGGACGATGCGCCGACCTGCTGGCGCCTCCAGGATGCGCTGGTCAAGGCCAGTTACGAGGTGCGCAGCGCCGGTACGCTCGCAGAGGCGCGGCAGGCCCTCGCCGCCGGCGCGCCGCGCGTGCTGCTGACCGATCTGCGGCTGCCCGACGGCCACGGCGTCGAGCTGATCCGCGAGATGCGGCAGCGCTTCCCCGACACCGAAATCATGGTGATTTCCGCGCTCGGCGACGAGGAGAGCGTGATCTCCGCGATCACGGTCGGCGCCACCGGCTACCTGCTCAAGGACGCCTTCCCCACCGACATCGCCACCACGGTGCGCGATCTGGTCGCGGGACATTCACCGATCTCGGCCTCGATCGCCCGCTTCATCGTGCGCAGGACGCAAGGTGCCGCGCAGAATTCGGCGGAGCCGCCGCCCGGCCCCGCGCTCAACACGGCAAGGCTCACCCCGCGCGAGATCGACATCCTGTGGGGCATCGCCAAAGGCTTCAGCTATGCCGAGATCGCAAGCCATCTCGGCCTCTCCAAGCAGACCGTGCCCGGCCATATCAAGAACATCTATCGCAAGCTCGAGGTGCACACGCGCAGCGAGGCGGTGTTCGAGGCGGTGCAGCAGGGCCTGATCAAGCTGTGAGTGAGATCGCGGCCAAAGCACCTGCGAGGGCACCAACACGCCCGCGGCGCAGGCTGATCGCCTCGCGCCTGGTGCCCTATCTGCTGCTCCAGGCCCTGATCGTGATCGTTACGATCCTGGGGATTCGGCTGCTGCAGCCGAACGATCCCGACGACTACGCGGTGGACGATTTCTCGGCGCGGGAGGACGGTCTGACGCGCCCGGTGACGCTGCCGCATTTCACCTCGTCACGCTATTCGCTGGCCGACCCGCCGATCTACGCCGGCACCTTCACATTCCGGGGCGGCGATGCGGCCGCGGGCTGGTCGGTGTACCTGCCGCGCTTCAGCAACGCGGTGGAGGTCGCCGTCAACGGCGTCGTCGTGCTCGACTCCCGACGCGACACCAACGCCAACCGGCCCGACCGCAACACGCCGCAGATCGCAGCCATCCCCGCGTCGCTGCTGCGCGAGGGCGGAAACGAGATCACGGTGCGGCTGTTCGTATGGGGCCCGCTCAAGGGCTTCCTCGACACCGTCTATGTCGGGCCGGATGCCGCCTTGCGCCCGGCCTATGAGACACGCACGCTGCTGTTCGTCACCCTGCCGGTGGTGTTTTCCGCCTGGCAGGCGATCCTGGCCGTCATCCTCGCGATCATGTGGCTGATGCGGCGTCACGAGCCGGTCTATGGCGTACTGGCGACGGCGATGGTGCTCGGCGTGGTGCAGGCATTCGCGCCGCCGCCGGTGCCGCCGGCCACGGTATCGCACCTGGCCGCGGTGCTGCTGGCCTCCGCACCGATCGAGAGCGCGCTGATCGTCGTGTTCGGCGTGCTGTTCTTCGGCTGGCGCTGGCCGCGCTACGGCACGTTGCTGTTCGTGCCAGGCGTCCTCATATTCGTGGTCGGGCTGATCGGGGGCCCGCCGCTGCCGCGCATCCTGTTCCTGGTGCTCGGCATTCCCACCGTCGGGCTCTGCCTGTTCCTGATGGCCTGCGTCACCGCAACCGCGGTGGTGCGACGGCAGGACGCGGCGAGCTTCACGATCGGCTGCGCGGTGACCATCGTGCTGGTCTGCTGGGTTCAGGACATGCTCACGGTGCTCGATATCGTGAGCAACGATCGCATCTTCGTCTCGCGCCTGTCCTATTCGGCGATGCTGGTCGCGATCGGCGCCGGGCTGACCTGGCGCTTCGCCCGCGCCTTGAACCAGGTCGACAGCTTTGCCGGCCAGTTGGTGACGCGGGTGCGGGAGGCCGAGGAGCGGCTGAAGGCGAGCTTTGCCCGCGAGGAGGAGCGCGCCCGCGCGGCGGCGCTCGCCAACGAGCGCACGCGCCTGATGCGAGACCTGCACGACGGACTCGGCGGCCAGCTCGTGAGCATCGTCGCGCTGTCCGAACGCGGCAGCGCGGGCGCGAGCATCACGGACGCCGCACGCGCGGCGCTGAAGGATCTCCGTCTCGTCATCGATTCCATGGACGACATCGGCGGCGACCTGATGCTGGCGCTCGGCTCCTGGCGCGAGCGCGCCACGGCCCAATTGCGGCCGCACGACATCACGCTCGACTGGCGCGTGGCGACGCCGCAGGGCCTGCCGCTGCATCCCGAGCTCAGGCCATGGCACGTCGTCCAGATCGTGCGCATCCTCGACGAGGCCGTGACCAATGCGGTCAAGCACGCGCAGGCCCGCCGCATCGCGGTGACCATCGACACGTTCGACGCAGGCCAGGGACCCTACGGCGTGATAACCGTGACGGACGACGGAAACGGTTTTGCGCTGGCCGGCAATGGCGAGGCCGCGGGGGCCGGCCAGACCGCGCGCGGCCTGCGCAATATGAAAAGCCGCGCCGCGCGCTGCGGCGCGGTGCTCGACCTGACGTCTGATTCCTCCGGCACGCGCTTGCGGCTGAAATTGCCGCAACGTTTTCCCGACAGCGACATGGCCGCGGGTTGAAAGGGCCCCCTCCCCGAACGTGTGGGGCGCACGGAGAGAGGGGACGGGCCGGGTTGAAATTGCCCGCGGAGGACGGGGGGTCTTCGTCCGCGGGCCCCTTGGCCCGAAGCGATGCATCAGTTCAATGGAGCGGAAATATCAGCGCACGCCGACGCGATTGACCGGGCCGCCCCGATTCATCGGCGTGCCGGCACGCACACCGACACCGGGTGCGCCGACACCGGGGGTCGCGACGGCAGCCCGCGCGACCGGCGCTCCCACCACCACGGCGCCAGCCGGCCGCACCACGCAGCCCTTCGGCACGCCGACGGTCTTGCAATAGACCACGGCCTGCGCCGGGCTCGTGCCCAGCGACACCATCGCCGCACCCGCCAGCGCCATGACCGTCAGCCCTGCGCCCAGCGCTCCAGCTCTCTTCGACATCTTGCTCTCCTGGTTCCGTTCGGCGTCCCGACGCAATCACCGGGTCTCGCAGCCGAGGTGCAGCCTGAATGACAAAAGTCGGCCCGCGGATACATGCCATGAAGATGGGGGTACCGCGGGCGGGAGGACTGGCCGCTGCCATGAACATGGCATGGACCGGCGCCCGGCCTTTGCGGAATGGTCCGGCCCGATTGATCCCGGTCGGGACCAACGAGAATTCCAAAGAGGTGCTCTATGAAGATTTCGGTTCTTGCCGCGCTGCTGCTCGCAGCTGCCGCCCTGCCTGCTGCCGCGCAGTCCGGTCCATCCGTCCAGGAGCAAATGGCCTGCCGCGGCGACGCCAGCAAATTCTGCGCCGAGCATATCGGCAAGCCGCCGCAAATGAACGCCTGCCTGCGCGAGAACAAGTCGAAGCTGTCCGATTCCTGCCGCAAGGTGGTCGAATCGCGCGGAGGCTAAAGTGCGATGAAATGACGCTTGATCGCTGCAACGACGGAGGTGCCCTCCCTCTCCCGCTTGCGGGAGAGGGTTGGGGAGAGGGTGCTTCCGCAATGGGACAATCCCCAAGAGGAGAAAGCCCCCACCCGCGCCTTCGGCGCGACCTCTCCCGCAAGCGGGAGAGGTGAACGGACCGGGGTAGTCGAATCGACCAAGGATGGCAGCAGGGAACAGCCTTCAACTGAAGACGCGCCGCTATTCCTGCATCATTTCGCCGCTTCCGCCGAACTCGGCGGGAAAATCCTTCAGCTTGGGCAGGCCATCGCGCATCGGCAGCACGGTCTCGGCATAGTTGACGTGGACGCCGGGCGTAAACGCGAGGGTGGGGATGGTGGCGGCGAAGACGTCGACCAGACCGAGCGGCGGATGGTTGGTCATGAGATGGCCACCGCACTTCTTGCAATATTTGCGCTGGCTGAGCGGCGTCTTGACGAAGGTCTCGACATTCTGAGCGCCTTCGGTGATGCGCACGGCTTCCGGCTTCCACAGGCTGAAGGCGTTGACCGGACCGCCCGACCAGGAGCGGCAGGAGCGGCAATGGCAATAGCCCATCGCCTCCGGTGCACCCGTGACCTCGATCGTGACCGCGCCACAGAAGCAGTTTCCGACATGTTTCATTTGGACGTCTCCCTTTTTCCGATGGATCGCTATCGCGCGTCGGCGCCCCGCGCGCCCTTGTTTCGATTGGATGCGCGGGGCTTGGCCTAGACTATACCGACCGGCGCCAGGGAATAAGCATGGAGACGCGTTGCTTGTACTGCCGGTACTCGTCGCCGAAGAGATCGACGAGATCGCTCTCCTCAAGCGCGATGCCGACAAAGATGTAGAGCGTGGTCACGGCCGCGAACAGCAGATGACCCGCGGTCATGACCGGCGCCGCCCAGAACGCGATGATGAAACCGAGATAGATCGGATGGCGGACGAACTTGTAGAGCAGCGGCGTCTTGAAGCGCGGCGGCTCCATCTCCTTGCCGACGAGATGATTCGTCACCTGATGCAGGCCGAACAGTTCGAAATGGTTGATGATGAAGGTCGAGGTGAACACCAGCATCCAGCCAGCGAAGGACAACGTGACCAGTGTGACGGCAAGATCGGGGTTCTCGACCTCCCATACGACCGCGGGTAGCGGACGCCACTGCCAGAACAGGAGGAGCAATGACAGGCTCGCGAACAGCACATACGTGCTTCGCTCGACCGGCTTGGGGACGAACTGCGTCCACCATGCCTTGAATTGTTGGCGTGCCATCACGCTGTGTTGAACCGCGAACAGCGACATCAGCAGCAGATTGATGACGACCGCGCGAACGACGGGCGCTTCGGCACCGGTATCGATGGTCTTGGGCACCATCACCCCCATGACGAAGCCGATCGCATAGAGAATGGTGACGAAAAACACGAGATACGCCGCAATTCCGTACAGAAAGGCGATGAACCTGAAAATACGAGAGCCCGTAGCCTCCGGGCCGAGAGAATGAACCTGGTGATCAATTTGGGTCATAAAACACTCCGTTGTGCCGAGGCATCGATACGGTTTGGTCTTCGCACCATGCCGGATCGGACGTCCCGCGGCTTTCGCGGACGATTGATTTTCGCCTGAGACGACTTTGATTTTTGCTTGAGACGACGAGAACGTGCGATTTCGCTTTGAAAACAACGTGCTGGACGGTGACCTTCGGGAGCTCACTTGCGACGGGGAAACCGTTCCGTTGCAGCCGCAAGTGTTCGATCTGCTGCTTTATCTGGTCACGCAACGGGCGCGTGTGGTCAGTAAGGATGACCTGATCAGCCAGATCTGGAACGACCGCATCGTTTCGGATTCCGCCCTGAACAGCCGGATCAACGCCGCGCGCAAGGCGCTCGGCGACGATGGCGCGACCCAGCGCCTGATCAAGACCATTCCGCGCAAGGGGTTTCGCTTCATCGGCGAGGTCCGGGAAGAGGTGGCAGTATCGCTCGCGCGGACGGAAGCCAGGCCCGCTCCCCCGCGCGTTGCGGACCGCCCGGCGATCGCGGTGCTCGCCTTCGAGAACAAGAGCGGGGATCCCGAGCAGGACTATTTCGGCGACGGGATCAGCGAGGACATCCTCACCGCGCTATCGAAGCAGCGCTGGTTCATGGTGATCGCCCGCAACTCCTCTTTCACCTACAAGGGACGCGCGGTCCACATCAGGCAGATCGCCGAGGAACTCGGCGTCCGCTACATCGTCGAAGGCAGCGTGCGCAAGGCGGACAAAAGGGTGCGCATCACCGCGCAGCTCAACGACGCCGTGTCGGGCGGTCATCTCTGGGCCGAGCGCTATGACCGCGAGCTCGTCGACGTCTTCGCCGTGCAGGACGAGATCACCAATGCGATCGCCGCCGCGATCGAGCCGCAGATCCACGCCGCCGAGAATTTCCGCAGCCGTCGCAAGCCGCCGGCGAGCCTCGACGCCTGGGACCTGTTGATGCGCGCGCTGTCGCATTATTGGCGCGTGACCCGGCAGGACCACGCGGCCGCGAAGGCGCTGCTCGCGCGCGCGATCGCGATCGACCCGGATTACGGCCAGGCGTTGTCGGTGCTGGCCGTGAACGACATGTTCGGCGTGCATCTCGGCTGGACCGAGCTGGCCGCGGTTGCGCCGTCCGCGGAAGCCGCCGCGCTCAAAGCGGTGCGCTGCGACCATGAGGATGCCTGGGCACATGCCGCGCTCGGCAGCGTCTGCTTCTCGACCCGCAGGCTCACCGACGCACTGTCCGAGTTCGAGCAGGCGCTCGCGCTCAATCCGAACTTCTCCCTGGCGCAGGGCTATTACGCGCTGGCACTGTCCTATGCCGGACGGTCGAAGGACTCGTTCGAGGCTGCGCAAAAGGCGATCCGGCTGTCGCCGCGCGATCCGTCATTGGCGATCTATCACGGTATCGCCGCCTATGCGCGCTTCACCGAACGGCACTATGGCGAGGCCATCGCGCTGGCGCGCGAGGCGATCCGCCACCGCGGCGATCTTACCGGGGCCTACCGCGTGCTCGCCGTCTCCGCCGGCATGACCGGCGATGGCGCGCTTGCGGAAATGGCACTTGGAGAGCTCCGCCGCACCCAGCCGGGCATCTCGCTGCACTGGATCGCGACGCAGCTGCCGTGGGCGAATGAGCGAGATCGCGAACACTATCTGGAGGGATTCCGCCGCGCCGGGTTGCGGTAAGGCGCAACGCTGCTCTTACCCTTCCCTGGAGGGGCCGGGCCGAGCGAAGCTCGCCCGTGGTCGATCGCGCGCAGCGCGAGCGGGTGGGGTGATCTCTCCACTCGTGCAGTGTCGGATGTGGAGACACCGTCACCCCACCCCGTCTCACATTTTCGCTGCGCTCAATGTGAGCCGACCCTCGCCCTCCAGGGGAGGGTAAGAGCCACGGCTGCGCTAAGTTCGCTTCCGGCGTAAACGGACGACGACGTCGAGACGCGCGATCTCGTGGCCGGGAAGGGCCTCGGGTATCTTGGTGAAGGCGAGGCCATCGGCAACGTCGACCAACACGTCCTCGCCTTCGAGATAGAAGTGCGGATGCACGGACGTGTCGGTGTCGAAGAACGACTTGATGCCGTCGGCCGCGATCCGGCGCAAGAGGCCCGCTTCGGTGAACTGGTTCAGCGTGTTGTAGACGGTGGCGAGCGACAGGTATGCGTTCGCGGCCATTGCTTCTTCATAGAGACTTTCTGCGGTGACGTGACGATGGCCGCCCAGGAACAGCAATCGGCCGAGCGCCAGGCGCTGGCGTGTCGGGCGCAGGCCAGCATTGCCGAGCAAAAGCAGGCAGTGCTGCGCGCCCACGTCCGGCGCCGGCTCGAGACCGGCGACATCAAGCCCGCTGTCGTCATCCGCAGGGATAGTCGTAGCCTGAATGTCCATCGATCGTCTCACGGCTCAAGGGAACAGGACGCGCAGCCGCATCCCGCTACTTGCCATTCGATCGCAGAAGCGCTGGACCGGCTTTGATCCGGATCAAATTTGGCACCGACCGCCTCTGACCTGGCGCAAGGCGGTCCGGCTCGTTCTCGGCCAGAATGCGCGGGCATCGATGAGGTTCGTCCCGCTTCGAGGCGAAGCTCGACGGCAGCGGCATTGGCTGGTGCTGCAACATCCTGGCGCGCCCGACGAACGCAAATCGGTGCATCTGCACATCAACTTCGGCCTGCTGGCCGGAATCCTGCGGGAGCTCGCCCGCAGCGTCGCCGCGCTGCCCAAGGACGACATCGCGCACCGCGAGCAGCTTGCAGAGGCGCTCGACGAATTGCGGCGGGCGCTCGGCGCAAAATGACGGGCTGATGCTTTTGGTCGCAGGCGCGGACTTGTGCACTGCCCCGGCATGCTCTCATCACTTCTGAAGGCCGCCTGATCCCTCGGAGCTGGCCGATCTGCCGTGCCGTCGCACAGGCGGAGAAACAGGACGAGCTGTACATTTTTTGTGCGAGCACTGTCGCGACTTTCATCTTGCCGCGCCGAACGGGACTGTGTGAGCCTCGATGGCGGATGGGGACTGGGATGGACCGACCGTCGCTTTGCGCGCGAGGGCGCGTGCGAAGCGTTTCCGGCTGGTCTCGCTTGAGAAAGATTACGACATGCCAAAACGAGTGTTGCTTGGTCTCCTCCTGGCTTGCGGCCTTGTGGCCCCTGCGCTGGCGCAAGAGCCGAAGACGGGGGGTGTGATCAATGCCGTGATCCAGCCTGAGCCGCCCGGCCTGATGCTTGCGCAGGTCCAGAACGGCCCGACCCAGATGGTCTCGGGCAACATCTTCGAAGGCCTCTTGCGCTACAGCCCCAAGCTCGATCCCCTGCCGGAGCTCGCCGAGAGCTGGAGCGTCAGCGAGGACGCCAAGACCTACACCTTCAAGCTGAAGAAGGGCGTGACCTGGCACGACGGCAAGCCCTTCACCGCCGCCGACGTGCTGTTCTCGATCGAGATGCTGAAGCAGACCCATGCGCGCGCCCGCACCAATTTGGCGCAGGTCGACAAGATCGAGACGCCGGACGATCATACGGTGGTCTTCACGCTGAAGCAGCCGTTCGGCCCGTTCCTCGGCATCTTCGAGGTCGGCTCGATGCCGATGGTGCCGAAGCATCTCTATGCAGGCACCGACTGGAAGACCAACCCCTACAACAACGCACCCATCGGCACCGGCCCATTCATGTTCAAGGAATGGCAGAAGGGCTCGTTCATCCGCCTGGTCAAGAATCCGAACTACCACGAGAAGGGCAAGCCCTATCTCGACGAGATCTACTGGCAGATCATCCCGGACGCCGCCGCGCGCTCGGTGGCTTACGAGACCGGCAAGGTCGACGTGCTGCCCGGCGGCTCGGTCGAGAATTTCGACGTGCCGCGGCTGTCCAAGCTGAAGGACACCTGCGTCACCGGCGCGGGCTGGGAATTCTTCTCGCCGCTGGCCTGGCTGTGGCTGAACAACCGCCAGGGTCCGCTCGCCGACAAGCGGGTGCGGCAGGCGATCATGTATGCGGTCGACCGCGACTTCGCCAAGGACGTGATCTGGAACGGGCTCGGCAAGGTCGCCACCGGCCCGTCGGCCTCGACCATCAAGTTCTATACCGATGACGTGAAGAAATACCCCTACGATCCGGCCAAGGCCAAGGCACTGCTGAAGGAAGCCGGCTACAAGGGCGAGAAGATCCGCCTGCTGCCGCTGGCCTATGGCGAGACCTGGCAGCGCTGGGGCGAAGCCGTCAAGCAGAACCTCCAGGATGTCGGCATGACCATCGAGACGATCGCCACCGACGTCGCCGGCGGCAACCAGAAGATCGCCGAGTGGGATTACGATATCGCCTTCACCTATCTCTACCAGTACGGCGACCCCGCGCTCGGAGTGGGGCGCAACTACGTCTCCAGCAACATCGCCAAGGGCCAGGTGTTCAACAACGTCGAGGGCTATTCCAACCCGGAGATCGACAAGCTGTTCGCCGAGGGCGCGGTTGCAACGCCGGATTCCAAGCGCAAGGAGATCTACGAGAAGGCGCAGAAGATCCTGGTCGAGGACGTGCCGGTGGCCTGGATGCTCGAGCTGCAATTTCCGACCATCATGCGCTGCAAGGTCAAGAACCTGATCACCACGGGGATCGGGGTCAATGACGGCTTCAAGGACGCATGGCTCGACAAGTGAGCGCATGCCTTTCTTCACCTCTCCCCGCTCGCGGGGAGAGGTCGAATGTGCGCGAAGCGCATATTCGGGTGAGGGGGTACAGGTCCGTCGGCGTTTCTCACACTCCGAGAGAGGCCCCTCACCCCAACCCTCTCCCTGCAAGAGCGGGGCGAGGGAGCGTACCGCCCCAGTGGCTAAAGCCTACGTCACCCTCTATGAACCTCCAGTAAGATGCTCTCCTTCGTTGCTCAGCGTGTCCTGAAGGGCGTGATCGTCTTGCTCGCGATCGTGGTCCTCAACTTCTTCCTGATCCGCCTGGCGCCCGGCGATCCCGCGATCGTGATGGCGGGCGAGGCCGGGGCCAGCGATCAGGTCTTCGTCAAGCAGCTCCGGGAGAAGTTCGGGCTCGACAAGCCGCTGCCCGAGCAGCTCTTCATCTACGTCAAGGGCGTCGTCAGCCTCGACCTCGGCTTTTCCTTCCGGCAGCAGGCTCCGGTCGCAAAACTAATCGGCGAGCGGCTGCCGGCGACGCTGTTGTTGACGCTGACCGCCTTCGCGATCTCGCTCACGCTCGGCATCCTGTTCGGCACCTTCGCCGCGCGCTTTGCCGGAACGTTTTTCGACACCGCCATCACCGTGTTCGCGCTGATCTTCTATGCCATGCCGATCTTCTGGGTGGCGCTGATGGGCATCCTCCTGTTCTCGGTCACGATGGATTGGCTGCCGAGCTTCGGTTACGAGACGGTCGGGGCCAACCTCACCGGCCTTGCCCATGCGGTCGACGTCGCAAAGCACCTGATCATGCCGGCGATGACGCTCGGCCTGTTCTTCATGGCGACCTACACCCGCATGACGCGCGCCTCGATGCTGGAGGTGAAACGCCTCGACTTCGTCAAGACGGCGCGCGCCAAGGGGCTCTCCGACGCCGTGATCCAGCGCCGCCACGTGCTGCGCAACGCGCTGCTGCCGGTGGTGACGCTCGCCGGCGTGCATTCCGGCACGCTGATCGGCGGCGCCGTCATCACCGAGACCGTGTTCGCCTGGCCCGGCATCGGGCGGCTGATGTACGACGCGCTGCTGCAGCGGGACTACAATCTGCTGCTCGGCGTGTTCGTGATCTGCTCCGCCATGGTCCTCACCTTCAACCTCATCACCGACCTCGTCTATCGCCTGGTCGATCCGCGGATCGAATACGCCGCATGAAACAGTTCTGGAAATCGATGTTGAAGAGCCCGAGCGGCGTCATCGGGCTCGTCATCCTCCTGGTTGCAATCTCTGTCGCGGTGTTCGGACCGATGCTGTTCCCGAACTCGCCCTGGCGCATGGTGCAGCGGCCGTTCCTGCCGCCGTTCACGCTCGGGGCCGTGCCGCTCGGCACCGACGCGCTCGGCCGCGACATCTTCGCCGGCATGATCTTCGGCGCCCGCGTCTCGCTTCTGGTCGGTCTCGTCTCCACGCTGGCGGCGCTGATCGTGGGCGTGCCGATCGGTGCCATGGCCGGCTATTTCGGCGGCAAGGTCGACGACGCCCTGATGCGCTTCACCGAGTTCTTCCAGACCATTCCGAGCTTCGCGCTCGCGATCGTGCTGGTCGCCATCCTGCAGCCCTCGATCTATTCGATCGTCGCCTCGATCGCGGTGGTGAGCTGGCCGCCGGTCGCTCGCCTCGTGCGCGGCGAGGTGCTCTCGCTGCGTACCCGCGAATATGTCCAGGCCGCCGTGGTCACCGGCCAAAGCAACAGCTGGATCATCCTGCGCGAGATCCTGCCCAACGCGTTGTCGCCCGTGATCGTGCTGGCCTCGTTGATGGTGGCGACCGCGATCCTGCTTGAATCCTCGCTGTCCTTCCTCGGCCTCGGCGATCCCAATCTGATCTCCTGGGGCTACATGGTCGGCGCCGGCCGCACCGTGATCCGGCAGGCCTGGTGGATCACCGTGTTTCCCGGCATCGCGATCCTGATCTCGGTGCTCGGGCTGAACCTGATCGGCGAAGGCCTCAACGATGCGCTCAATCCGCGCCTGTCGCGGGAGGGCCGCTGACGATGACCGCCCCGCCCGCCGTCTCCATCAGGAACTTGCGGATCGCGCTGCCCAAGGGCGCCGAGCGCCCCTTCGCGGTCGACGGCGTCTCGCTCGATCTGCAGCCCGGCAAGATCGTCTGCGTCGTCGGCGAGTCCGGCTCCGGCAAGTCGATGTGCGCGCATGCGCTGATGGGCCTTTTGCCGGATACGGTCTCGGTCACCTCCGGTGAGATCCAGTTCGAGGGCCGGGACCTGCTCAAGCTCGCTGACGACGGCTGGCGCGATCTGCGCGGTCGTCGGCTGGCGATGATCTTCCAGGAGCCGATGACCGCGCTCAATCCGTTGATGCGGATCGGCGACCAGATGGCGGAGATGTTCGAGGCGCACGGCCTGCTCACGCCGAAGGAGCGGCGGGCCAAGGCGCTGGCGCTGGCAAGCGAAGTCGGCCTGCCCGACCCTGAGCGTATCGTGCGCGCCTATCCGCACCAGCTCTCCGGCGGCCAACGCCAGCGCGCCATGATCGCGATGGCGCTCGCGCTCGAGCCCGCGGTGCTGGTCGCGGACGAGCCGACCACCGCGCTCGACGTCACCACGCAGGCCCAGATCCTGAAGCTGATTCGCAACCTCCAGCAGAGCCGCAACATGGCGGTGATGTTCATCACGCATGATTTCGGCGTGGTCGCCGACATCGCCGACCAGGTCGTGGTGCTCCGCCACGGCAAGGTCGTCGAGGAAGGTCCCGCCACGGCCATCTTCAACGAGCCGCAGCACGACTACACCAAGGCATTGCTTGCCGCCGTGCCCTCGATGGATCCGCCGTCGCGAGAGCCATTGGACGATCGGGCCAAGGCCGTCGAGGTGATCGGGCTGGACAAGACCTACGTCACGTCGGGCGGCTGGTTCCGCCAGGCCCGCCGCGTCGATGCGGCGCGCGCGGTCAACTTCAACATCCTCAAGGGCGAGACGCTCGGCCTCGTCGGTGAATCCGGCTCGGGCAAGTCGTCGGTAGCGCGCCTGGTGATGCGGCTGATCGAAGCCGACCGCGGCACGGTGCGGATCGGCGAGACCGACCTGACCTCGCTTTCCGGCAAGGCGCTGCGCGGCGAGCGCCATCGCATCCAGATGATCTTCCAGGATCCGTTCGCCTCGCTCAATCCGCGCCGCAAGATCGGCCACATCATCGCCGACGGGCCGATCGCAGCCGGGACCGATCCGAAGGTGGCGTTCGACCGCGCGCGCGATCTCCTCAAGATGGTGGGCCTGGACGCGGGCGCGCTCGAACGCTATCCGCACGAATTCTCCGGCGGTCAGCGCCAGCGTATCGGCATTGCCCGCGCGCTCGCGCTCGAGCCGGAGATCATCGTCGCGGACGAGGCCGTCTCCGCGCTCGATGTCTCGGTGCAGGCGCAGGTGTTGAAGTTGCTGGAAGATCTCAAGGCGCGCCTTGGCTTGTCGATGCTGTTCATCACCCACGATCTGCGCGTCGCTGCCCAGATCTGCGACCGCATCGCGGTGATGCAGCGCGGCGCTATCGTCGAGCTGAAGCCGACTGCGCAACTCTTCGCCGCGCCCGAGCACGCCTATACGCGCGAATTGCTCGCAGCCGTGCCTGGACGGAAGGAGCACGCGCCGGCGGCCTGAGACGGTTCGTCCTCGTTCATTGATCTCCGTGATGGTTCCAAAACTTGCACGCCGAGCGAGGCGAAACATATTCGATTCAGCGGCATTTGCTTTCGTGAGACCATCCTTGCTCATGTCGGCAAGGGGTGATTTGACGCCATAGTCGCTCGTCGCGGCTGGCGCCGTACAACGAACGTGATGTGATGGGCAGCTCAACAACCCAGCAAGCAAGACGCACCGGGATGCTGGGAACTGCGCGGCGCGGTCACGCGCTTTTTATCCGGTCGTGACCGGACCGGCCGCTTCAAAGCTTAAGGGCATGACCATAGATGACGTTTGAATGATCGACGTCATCTCATGACGGACTCACACTGATATTCGGAGCCAACATGGGCGAAGTTATTCGATTTGTCTCGAAGTCCGAGCGCGAGCGAACGCGCCTCATCCAGGAAGCGCGGGCGATCTACGATAGCATCTTCCCGCCGGTCGATCCGACGGACGAGGGCCAGGGAAAGCCGGCGATCGGTCGCCCGTTCATCGGCCGCGACGGAGGTAACGTATCGTGATCAAGATCATCGCCGTGCTTTGCAGCCTCGCCTCTCCCTCCAATTGTCACGAGCAGATCGTCACCACGTCGGACTTTGCGCAAATCTCGGTGCAGGCCTGCCTGATGGGCGCGCCGCAGCTTGCCGAATGGATGAACCAGCATCCGGCCGAGCGTCTGGCGGCCTGGCGCTGCGTGATCGGAGACCAGGGGCGCCGGGGAATCTAGCGAGGCGGATTCTCCTCCGACGAATCAAGGCGGCCCACAAATCACGGAGTGACGCCAGTCCATTGCCGGTCTACCCTCCCTGTTCGAAAATGAGGGGGAAGCCGGATGGAGGTCGCCAGCCTCGTTCTTCCCGTATTCGCGATCATCGTCACCGGCTGGCTCGCCGGCGAGCTCGGCTATCTCTCGCGCGCGCTGGCCGATGCCCTGGTGCATTTCGCCTACAACGTGGCGATGCCGGCGCTGTTGATTGTCACGATCGCCCAGGAGCCGGCGCGCAATCTCCTGGAATGGCGCTTTCTGCTCGCCTTCGGCGGCGGCTCGCTGATCTGCTTCGCGCTCGTGTTCGTGCCGGTCCGCGCAGGCGGCAAACACGACCTCGCCAGCAGCACCATTCAGGGGATGGCGGCGGCGATGACCAACACCGGGTTCGTCGCGCTGCCGATCCTGCATGCGATCTACGGCCAACCCGCCGTCCTGCCCGCGGCCGTCGCGACGGTGTTCGTGGCCGCGGTGATGTTTCCGATCACGGTGATCCTGCTGGAAAAGCGCGATGCACGCGGGGCCTCCGTGCGCTCTATGGGATTGGCAAAGCAGATCCTGCTCAATCCCATGGTGCTGTCGACGTTCATCGGCCTCACCTGGGCGGTGACGGGACTGCCGATTCCGGCACCGGTCGCGGCCTATCTCAACATGATCGCGGCCGCGCTCACGCCGTGCGCGCTGTTCGCCATCGGGCTCGGCCTGTCCATCGAGGGCTTGCGGTCCAACCTGAAAGCGTCGTTTGCGCTCGCGGCGGTGAAACTGGTGGTCATGCCGCTCATCGTCTACGGGCTTTGCGTCGTGATCGGCCTCACCCCTCTCTACACGGTTGCGGCGGTCATCTGCGCGGCCGTGCCGACGGCGAAAACCGTCTACGTCCTCGCACATGAACACAAGGTCGAGGAGAAGCTGGTTGCGGCCACGGTCTCGATCACCACGATGCTGTCGGTCGCGACATTGCTCATCGCGCTTTATCTGCTCTCGGGATCGGCGAGCGGTATGCGTTGATCCGCCAGTCGCCTCCACTTTGCCGGAGCCCTCTATCTCGTGGTGTTGCTCCAGGTGGGAGCCGAGTTGGTCACGCCGACCGAGGGCCAATTGTATGATCCGATCGACGGCGCGGTGACAGTGCCGACCGTCTGTCCCGACGATCCGTAGGCCGCCCTCGGTTGCGCGGCCGGCGCTCCGGCTCCGCCATAGGTCGGCGCCACCACACCAGTGCTGTATTGCCGGCTTGACCGGACCTTTTTCGCCTCAGCTGCGAATGGTGCGGCAAGCAGTCCCGTCGTGATCAGCGCGGAAATGGCGAGTCTGATGGTTTTCATGGCTGATCCCTTCACCCGTTGCGCGCCCCGATGTGCCAAGTGTTCATGCATCGGCAAATTTCCATGGGTTCTCCCTTCATAACTCCGTGTGCGGACGAAGGTGCCGGAGCGCGGCGGACTCACATCGTCTTCGGATGGACCCGAATCAGCGCTAGTGCATTGCTTTCAGTGACTTCCCTGGACGCAAAGCATGACCGGCGCCGAACTGAAGCAGCTTCGCAACGACCTCTCCGATGCCCTCGAGCGCAAGCTCAGCGCGGCCGACATGGCCAAGCTTTGCGGATTGCCGGAGAGAGGCGGCGCCGACACCATCCGGCGCTGGGAGGTCAGCGGCCCGACGCCGGAGGGGACCAGGATACTGCGCGTGCTCGCGATGGCGAGCGAGCGCTATCCGATCCTGGAGAAATTCGACATCTTCGATCGACACGACGTGCGTGAGGAAGACAGGCCGGCAAAGCGCGCCGCCTTTCGCGCGCAGATGCGCGACGAGGCACGGCGGCGTCTTGGTTAACGCAAGGCGCGCGCAAGTTACCGACAGAGTGCGCCGTTAAGCCTTCCTTCACCACTTCTTAAGTTGCCATTAAGCACGAAAATCATTTACGGCCCAACAAGTTACGTTGGCCGTCGCTGTGCCACGGATGTGACAGCATTTTCGTCAAAAGCGAGCTATCTGCAAAACCAACGCGGCGCAGAAAACGCGCCTGCCGGGACATCTACGTGTTGGAGTTCAAGACGATGAAGAAGATTCTGTTTGCGACCGTGGCGCTGCTCGTGGTGGGCGCGGCTGCGCCGGCCGTCGGCGCCGATCTCGGCAACCGCAATTATTACAAGACGCCCGCGCCGGCCTACGCCGCGCCGATCTACAATTGGACAGGCTTCTATCTCGGCGCCCATGTCGGCGGCGCGTTCTCCAGCGACAACAATTTCAATGGCCTCTCCACCGGCAACAACGGCAACGGCCGCTTCCTCGGCGGCGTGCAGGTCGGCGGGGACTGGCAGTTCCACCCGAACTTCGTGGTCGGCGTCGAGGGCCAGTATTCCTGGCTCTCCGGCAGCGTCGGCGCGGTGTTCCCTGGCGGCATCGCCTACACCAACGACCAGCGCGGCCTCGGCTCGATCACCGGCCGCGTCGGCTACACCTGGGGTCCCGGCCTGGTCTATGTGAAGGGCGGCTACGCCTATTCGGACAACAACGAGAAGGTCACCGTCGGCGGCGTGCCGACCGCCTTCGTCATCACCGGCGATCATCGCAACGGCTACACCGTCGGCGCCGGCCTCGAATACATGTTCGCCCCGAATTGGTCGGCCAAGGCCGAGTACCAGTATTACAATTTCGGCGACGCGAGCTTCACCGCCGGTCCGCTCGCCGGCACCGGCGCCTTCACCACCGACGACCATACCTTCAAGGCGGGCGTCAACTACCGCTTCAACTGGGCAAGCCCGGCCATGGCGCGCTACTGATCGGTTAGCAAGACATTATCGTGATGAGGGGCCGGCGACACTGCCGGCCCCTTCTTTTTTCGCTCTGCGGAACGCACGCAACCGATTGCAGCAATTGCGATTTTTTAACCGCCCTGGCCGATACTCCCCGCCACAAAATATAAAGCAAGGGCGTGGGGGAATTTCGATGGCGATCCGTTTCAGTCTCGGCCGTTTCAAGCCGCGTTTCAAAATGCCGAGATGGGGCGTGCGCGGCAGCCTGTTCGCAGCCTTCATCTTGATCGCGGGCATGGGCCTCGTGATCGCGGCCGGCGCCGGCCTTGCGCTGCAGAATCTCGGCGGACGCATGACTGAACTGAGCGGACGGGACATTCCGCGCCTTTCCGCCAGCCTGCAATTGTCGGCGCTGAGTGCGAGCCTCGCGGCGCAGGGACCGGCCCTGCTTGCGGCGCAGAGCGACGACGCCCTGAACGAACGTACCAAGAAGCTCAGGGAATTGCAGGAGCAGACGCAGCAGAAGCTCAACGAGATCATCGAGCTCGGCGGCGACAAGAGCGTCGTCTCGGGGCTCAGCGATACGATAAAGAGCATCAACGAGGCGGCTCAGAGCCTGACGAAAGCCGCCCGCGAACGGCTCGACCTCGCGGCGCTGCACGAGAAGCAATATGACGCGCTTCGCACCGCGCAGGGCGCGTTCGTCGGCGCAGCGAGCCCGGCGATGCTGGACGCGCAGACCCGCGTCAATGCCATTCTCGGGTCAGCCGACCTGTCAGCCGCAGACGCGACCGACGCCGCGCAGACCGTCGGTCAGCTCGGCAACGTCGTCGCCAGCGGCAATCTCGCCGCCGCCAACATGAGCGCGGCGCTGTCGGCGAACACCAGCGACAAGCTCGACGACATCCAGAAGGAATTCAAGACGGCGCAGGGGCGCCTGCGGTCGAACCTCGATCTGTTGCCGGACAACCAAGGCAACAAGATGCTGCGCGACACCGCGGAAAAGCTGCTCGCGCTCGGCACCGGCAAGACCGGCGTGTTCAATTTGCGCGAAAAGGAGCTCGACTCCATCGACTATGGTCAGACCATCCTGGACGAGACGCGCAAGCTCAATGTCGGCCTCGGCATCAGCGTGCAGCAGCTCGTCGACGGCGTGCAGAAAGAGACCAACGCCTCGACCCTCCAGGCGCGGCAGGAGATTTCGCTCGCGACGTCGGTCACGCTGGGCTTGGGCGCGCTGATGCTGGTCGGCTCGGCGCTGTTCGTATGGCTCTATGTCGGCCGCAACATCCTGCGCCGGATCGGCGCCTTGCAGCAGTCGATGCAGCTGCTCGCGAACGGGGATCTCGAAACCGAGATCTACCGCTCGAAGAACCACAACGACGAAATCTCCGTCATGGCGAACACGCTGCAGGTGTTCCGGGAGAGCATGATCGAGACCCGCGCGCTGACCAGCGAGCAGGACAAGGACCGTATCGCCAAGGCCGAGCGGGCCGCGCGCATGGAGGCGAAGATCGCCCAGTTCGAAAGCACGGTGCGCTCCGCACTCGATAATCTGGCCCAATCGGCCAATTCGATGCAATCGACCGCGCAGAGCATGTCGAACACCGCCGACCAGTCCAACGCGCTGGTCAACGCGGTCGCCTCCGCCGCGGAGGAGACGTCGGTCAACGTGCAGACCGTCTCGGCCGGCACCGAGCAGCTGTCCTCCTCGATCCAGGAGATCAGCCGCCAGGTCGTGACCTCCGCCGAGATCGCCAAAAAGGCGGTCGACGAAGCGGGAGCGACCGACGCCACGGTGCAGAGCCTTGCCGACAGCGCGAGCCGCATCAGCGTCGTCGTCGACCTGATCCAGACCATCGCCTCGCAGACCAATCTGCTCGCGCTCAACGCCACCATCGAGGCGGCGCGCGCCGGCGAGGCCGGCCGCGGCTTCGCGGTGGTTGCCTCCGAGGTGAAGAGCCTGGCCAGCCAGACCGCCAAGGCGACCGACGAGATCCGCACCCAGATCGCCAGCATGCAGTCAGTCACGACCTCCGCGGTCGGCGCAATCCAGGGCATCGGTCGGATCATCGGCGAGATCAACGACGTCACCACCACGATCGCTGCCGCGGTCGAAGAGCAGGGCGCCGCGACGCGCGAAATCGCCCGCAACATCCAGCATGCCGCCGGCGGCACCAGCGAGGTCTCCAGCAACATCGTCGGCGTCTCCACCGCGTCCGCCGAAGCCGGCGCTGCGGCCACCGAGGTGCTGAGCGCCTCGGACGCGCTGCGGCGCGAGGCCGATATGCTGCGCGGGGAGATCGACGCCTTCCTCAACGACATGCGGGCGGCGTAAGAGCCCTATCCTGTAGCCTGGATGGAGCGTAGCGCAATCCGGGTTACGGAAAACTGCCTCGGTATGACCGCCATGCTGTCGCCGCCCAGCATCCTTTTTCGGCTGGCGCCCTGCGCGCACTGGGTTTAAGCCGATAGCATGAGCTCGAAAACCGACACCCCGCAGTCCTCGGCCGAGGCCCTGCGCTACCCCTGGGAACAGCATCCCGGCCCCGAACAGGTGGTCGAGGTGCGGCCCGGCGTGTTGTGGGCGCGGCTGAAGCTGCCGTTCCGCCTCAACCACGTGAACATCTACCTGCTCGCCGATGGCGACGGCTATGCGATGATCGATGCCGGCTTCGGCAACGAGGAGACGATCGAGGCCTGGACGAAGCTGTTCGACGGACCGCTGAAAGGCGTCAACATCACGCGCCTGATCGTCACCCACTCCCACCCGGATCATGTCGGTCTCGCCGGTTGGATCGTCGAGCGGTTCGGCTGCCCGCTGGTGATGTCGCAGGTCGAATATCTGCAATCGGTCTATCACCAGAACCGCGGCACCGAGGAGCGGCGCGAGGCGCAGCGGCTGTTCTTCCGCCGCCATGGCATGGACGAGTCGCTCACCGAAAAGCTGCTCGGCCGCGGCCAGGACTATCTGAAGCGCGTCTCGGTGCTGCCGCCGTCCTACCGCCGCATCTCGCATGGCGACGACGTCGTGATCGGCACGCGCCGCTTCAAGGTCATCACCGGCGGCGGCCACGCCCTCGACCAGGTGATGCTGTATTGTGCCGACGACAAGCTGTTCCTCTCCGCCGACCAGGTGCTGAGCAAGATCTCGCCGAATGTCAGCGTCTGGGCGGTCGAGCCCGACCAGAATTCGCTCGGCGAATATCTGGCCTCGCTCGCCAGCCTGACCACGACGCTGCCCTATGACGTGCTGGTGCTGCCCGGCCATGGCGTGCCGTTCTACGGATTGAAGACCCGCATCAAGCAGCTCGCCGACCACCACGAAGAGCGCTGCCGATTGATCGCGGAAGCCTGCCGTGAGGTGCCGCAAACCTCGCGCGCCCTGGTGCCCGTGGTGTTCAACAAGCACGTGCTGGACGAGCACCAGATGGGCTTTGCCGCCGGCGAGCTCGTCGCCCACGTCAACTACATGATCGTCGAGGGCCGCCTCACGCCCGAGATGCAGGACGGCGTGCTGCAGTTTCGGACGACGTGAGCTCTTCGCCTCTCCCCGCCTGCGGGGAGAGGCCGACACGCGAAGCGTGGCGGGTGAGGGGGAATCTCCGCGAGTCCAACTCTCACCGTCCCCGCGGAGAGTCCCCCTCACCCCCGACCCTCTCCCCGCAAGCGGGGAGAGGGAGAAGACCTCACTTCATGTTCGCGATCGCGTGCAGCGCCGCGATGTAGCCGAACGGCCCGAGCCCGCAGATCACGCCGGTCGCCACGAACGAGATCTTGGAGTGCCGGTGATATTCGTCACGGGCGTGGATGTTGGAGATGTGCACCTCCAGCACCGGGCCCTCGAACGTCTTGATCGCGTCCATGATCGAGACCGAGGTGAAGGAGAGGCCGGCCGGATTGATGACGATGGCGTCGGCGTCCTGCCGCGCCGACTGGATCAGATCGACCAGCACGCCCTCGTGATTGGACTGGTGGAAGGCGAGCTTGAGGCCGAGCCTGGCGGCTGCCTCCTCGCAGCTCGCGTTGACCTCCGCGAGCGTCGTCGTGCCGTAGATGTGCGGCTCGCGGATGCCGAGCATGTTGAGGTTGGGACCGTTGAGGATCATCACGCGCTTCATGGAAGGATCCTTTCGAGAGCCTGGTTGAGCAAGGAAAGCGCGCGCCGGGCCGCGACGGAAGACCATAGGTTGGGGTTGAACCCTCGCCCCGGCAGATGGTGCAGAGCAGCATTACATGTCGCGCAGGATTGATCGGGATCAAACTGAGACGCGCCGGATAGGGCATTTTGCCCAAATGCCCCACAGATCCAAATGTGGGATAGCGCATAGACATTGGAGCTGGAAAAGCTCTAAGTAGACGCGTCCCCTTGGTCAGGTTCCGTTGCAGGTTTGCCGATGGATTACGCCCAATTCTTCGATTCCGCCCTCGATCGTCTCCACACCGAGCGGCGTTATCGCGTGTTCGCCGACCTCGAACGCACGGCCGGCCGGTTCCCGCATGCGGTCTGGCACTCGCCCAAGGGCAAGCGCGACGTCGTGATCTGGTGCTCCAACGACTATCTCGGCATGGGCCAGCATCCGAAGGTGGTCGGCGCCATGGTCGAGACCGCCACCCGCGTCGGCACCGGCGCCGGCGGCACCCGCAACATCGCCGGCACGCACCATCCGCTGGTGCAGCTCGAAGCCGAGCTCGCCGATCTCCACGGCAAGGAAGCCGCGCTGCTGTTCACCTCGGGCTATGTCTCGAACCAGACTGGCATCCCGACCATCGCAAAGCTCATTCCGAACTGCCTGATCCTATCGGACGAGCTCAACCACAATTCGATGATCGAGGGCATCCGCCAGTCCGGCTGCGAGCGGATCGTGTTCCGCCACAACGACGTTGCGCATCTCGAAGAGCTGTTGAAGGCGGCCGGTCCCGATCGGCCGAAGCTGATCGTCTGCGAAAGTCTCTATTCCATGGACGGCGATGTCGCGCCGCTCGCCAGGATCTGCGATCTCGCCGAGAAATATGGCGCGATGACCTATGTCGACGAAGTCCACGCCGTCGGCATGTACGGCCCGCGCGGCGGCGGCATCGCCGAGCGCGACGGCGTGATGCATCGCATCGACATTCTCGAGGGCACGCTGGCCAAGGCGTTCGGCTGTCTCGGCGGCTACATCGCCGCCAACGGCCAGATCATCGACGCCGTGCGCTCCTATGCGCCGGGCTTCATCTTCACCACGGCGCTGCCGCCGGCGGTCTGCTCGGCCGCGACCGCCGCGATCAGGCACCTGAAGACGTCGAGCTGGGAGCGCGAACGCCACCAGGACCGTGCCGCCCGCGTCAAGGCGATCCTCAATGCCGCCGGCCTGCCGGTGATGTCGAGCGACACCCACATCGTACCGCTGTTCGTCGGCGATCCCGAGAAGTGCAAGCAGGCCTCCGACCTGCTGCTCGAACAGCACGGGATCTACATCCAGCCGATCAACTATCCGACCGTCGCCAAGGGCACCGAGCGCCTGCGCATCACGCCCTCGCCCTATCACGACGACGGCCTGATCGATCAGCTCGCCGAAGCGTTGCTGCAAGTGTGGGACCGCCTCGGCCTGCCGCTGCGCGCCAAGTCGCTCGCGGCGGAATAGGGTCCTCTCTTACCCTCCCCTGAAGGGGGAGGGTCGGCTCACATAGAGCGCAGCGATATGGGAGACGGGGTGGGGTGACGGTCTTCCCGCAGCGAACAGTGCCCGTGGGGAGAGATCACCCTACCCCGCTCGCGCTGCGCGCGATCGACCCTACCCTCCAGAGGAGGGTAGGCGCCCGTGGGTGCACGCTCGCACCTTAACGACAACCCCTGTTCCTACCGCCGCACGGCATTTCGCTGTCGCTTGCGTCCGCTCAACGCGCTAGGTTTGCAGGGAAAATGAGCTCGGGCGCCGCCGGCGCCCAGGGAGAGAGCCCCCGACCCATGCTGCACGATTGGGGCGTGATCGCCGCCGCCTTCGGCTATATCGGCTTCCTGTTCCTGGTGGCGAGCCATGGCGACCGCCGCTCGCCGGCCGGGCGCGGCCGCGCCTCCGGGCTGATCTATCCGCTGTCGCTGGCGATCTACTGCACGTCCTGGACCTTCTTCGGGTCGGTCGGCTTCGCCACCCGCACCTCGACCGATTTCCTCGCGATCTATGTCGGCCCGATCCTGATGATCGGGTTAGGGGCCGGGGTGCTCCGACGCGTGATCCAGCTGGCGAAAGCCCACAACATCACCTCGATCGCCGACTTCATCGGGGCCCGCTACGGCAAGAGCCAGGCGGTGGCGGCGACCGTCGCCGCAATCGCGATCATCGGCTCGGTGCCCTATATCGCGCTCCAGCTCAAGGCGGTGGCTTCCTCGCTGGGCACAATCCTGAGCGAAGACCAGGCCTTCTCGCACATCCCGATCCTCGGCGACATGGCGCTGATGGTGACGCTGACGATGGCGGCCTTCGCTGTGCTGTTCGGCACGCGACAGACCGACGCGACCGAGCACCAGCACGGCCTGATGCTGGCGATCGCGACCGAATCCATCATCAAGCTGGTCGCCTTCCTCGCCGCCGGCATCTTCGTCACCTTCTGGATGTTCTCGCCGCATGAATTGATCGAGCGCGCGATGAGGACGCCGGAAGCGGTGCGCGCCATCAATTATTCGCCGTCGATCGGCAACTTCCTGACCATGACGTTGCTGTCGCTGTGCGCGATCATGCTGCTGCCGCGCCAGTTTCACGTCAGCGTGGTGGAGAATTCCTCGGATGCCGAGGTCGGCCGCGCGCGCTGGCTGTTTCCGCTCTACCTCGTCGCCATCAACCTGTTCGTGATCCCGATCGCGCTCGCCGGCCTCGTGACCTTCCCGTTCGGCACGGCCGACCCTGATATGTATGTGCTGGCCCTGCCGATCGAGAACGGCGCGAACCTGCTCAGCGTCGTCGTTTTCGTCGGCGGGCTGTCGGCGGCGACCGCCATGGTGATCGTCGAATGCGTCGCGCTCTCCATCATGGTCTCGAATGACCTCGTGGTGCCGCTGGTGCTGAAACGTCGGCCGGAGGGGCGCGCCGGCGGGGCCGATTTCAGCAACTTCCTGCTGCGCTCGCGCCGACTCGCGATCTTCGCCATCATGGTGATGGCCTATTTCTACTATCGCGCGCTCGGCAGCACCCAGCTCGCGGCGATCGGCCTGCTCTCCTTTGCCGCCATCGCCCAGCTCGCCCCGAGCTTCTTCGGCGGCCTGCTCTGGCGGCGCGCGACCGCGCGCGGGGCGATCGGCGGCATGCTGGTCGGGTTTGCGGTGTGGCTCTACACGCTGTTCATGCCGAGCTTCATGGATTCCTCGACGTCAGGCATCCTGCTGCTGCAGCACGGCCCGTTCGGCATCGAGGCGCTGCGGCCGCAGGCACTGTTCGGCGCCGACCTGCCGCCCCTGATGCACGGCGTGATCTGGTCGCTGTCCCTCAACATCCTGACCTATGTGCTGCTGTCGCTGGCGCGCCGGCCGTCTTCCATCGAACTGCTGCAGGCCGATCTGTTCGTGCCCAATACGCTCGCACCGATCTCCCCGAGCTTCCGCCGCTGGCGCAGCACCGTCACCGTGCAGGACATCCAGACCACGGTGGCGCAGTATCTCGGGCCCGACCGCGCACGGCACTCCTTCGAGGCCTTCTCGGCGCGGCGCAACGTGCGGCTGGAGCCCGGTGCGCCCGCCGATTTCGAGCTGCTGCAACACGCCGAGCATCTGATTGCCTCCTCGATCGGCGCGGCCTCCTCCCGCCTCGTGATGTCGCTGCTGCTGCGCAAGCGGACGGTCTCCGCCAAGGCCGCGCTGAAGCTGCTCGACGATTCGCACGCCGCGCTGCATTTCAACCGCGAGATCCTGCAGACCGCGCTCAACCATGTGCGCCAGGGCATCGCCGTGTTCGACGCCGATCTGCAACTGATCTGCTCCAATCGGCAGTTCGGCGACCTCCTCAATGTGCCACTGCATCTGATCCAGTTCGGCACGCCCTTGCGCGAGATCCTGGAATTCATCGGCCTCGGCGATCCGAACGATCCGCTCGAGCGCGAGGCCCTGCTGGAACGGCGCCTTGCGGCCTACACCACCGACAGTGAGCCTTATCTCGAGCGCCTGCCGGAACGCCACATGGTGATCGAAGTGCTCACCAACCGCATGCCCGGCGGTGGCTTCGTCATCACCTTCACCGACGTCACGCCGACCTTCGAAGCCGCCGAAGCGCTGGAGCGCGCCAATGCGACGCTGGAAAAGCGCGTGCGCGACCGCACCGAGGAGCTGACGCGGCTGAACTCCGAGCTGGCCATCGCCAAGAGCGCGGCGGAGGATGCCAGCATCTCCAAGACGCGTTTCCTCGCCGCCGCCAGCCACGACATCCTGCAGCCGCTGAATGCGGCGCGGCTCTACGTCACGAGCCTCGTCGAGCGCCAGCACAATGGCGAGGAGACGCGGCTGGTCGAGAACATCGACGAATCGCTGCAGGCGATCGAGGAAATCCTCGGCGCGCTGCTGGACATCTCCAGACTCGACGCCGGCGCGATGGCGACCTCGATCTCGAGCTTCAAGATGGCCGATCTGATGCGCTCGCTGGAAATCGAGTTCGCGCCGATCGCGCGCGCCAAGGGACTGGAGCTCGCCTTCGTGCCCTGCTCGCTGCCGGTCGAGTCGGACCGGCTCCTGCTGCGGCGCCTGCTCCAGAACCTGATCTCGAACGCGATCAAGTATACCCCCCGCGGCCGCGTGCTGGTCGGCTGCCGCCGCCGCGGCGCCTCGCTCAAAATCTGCGTCTACGACACCGGCGTCGGTATCCCCGCGGTTAAGCGCGGCGAGATCTTCAAGGAGTTCCATCGCCTGGAGCAGGGCGCGCGGATCGCGCGCGGTCTGGGCCTCGGCCTCTCGATCGTGGAACGCCTGGCCCGCGTGCTCAAGCACGGCATCGCCATCGACGGCAATCGAAGCGGCGGCTCGGTGTTCTCGGTGACCGTGCCGACGGCGAAGGCGGTCACCCACACCGCGGCCGTGACCAGCGCGACGCCGCTGGCGCGCACACCGATCTCGGGCGCGCTGATCGTCTGCATCGAGAACGATGCGGCGATCCTCGACGGCATGCGCACGCTGCTCAAGGCCTGGGACGCCGAGGTGATCGCGGTCGCCGATCCCGAAGGCGCGATCGCCGCGATCGAAACCGCCGGCCGCCGCGTCACCGGCCTTCTGGTCGATTATCACCTCGATCGCGGCAACGGCATCGCCGCCATCCGCGAGATCCGCCGCCGTTTCGGCGATACCATCCCTGCGATCCTGATCACGGCCGATCGCAGCCCCGCCGTGCAGGTCGCCGCGCGCGACGAGAAGATCGCGGTGCTCAACAAGCCGGTGAAGCCGGCTTCGCTGCGTGCTCTGCTCGGGCAGTGGCGCACGCAGCAGATGGTGGCAGCGGAATAGGACGCCGTCAGTAGTCGGTCGATACGCTAAGCGCGCGCCATTTCTCCAGCTCGTCGAGACGCTGCCGGTCCGTCGCCGCGATGGCGTTGACGGCATCGCTGCCGAGCGCGATGCGCAGAGGCGGGTGATCCATGTTCGCGAGCTGCAATACCACGTCGGCCGCCTTGGCGGGATCACCGGGCTGACGGCCATCGTAGTCGCGCTGCATCCTGACGGCGGCACCGACCACCGCGTCGTACTCCGGACGTCCTTCGTCGGTCTCATGCGAGGTCTGGGCAAAGCCGGTCCGGAAGCCGCCGGGCTCAACGATGGTCACATGCACGCCGATCAGCGCCATCTCGCGCGCCAGCGATTCCGAAAAGCCTTCGATACCCCATTTCGCCGCCGAATAGGGCGCGCGGGCCGGCGCGCCGATGCGGCCGCCGACCGACGAGACCTGCATGATGTGCCCGCGGCGCTGCTTGCGCAGCACCGGGATCGCCGCCTTGGTGACGATGATGGTGCCGATCAGATTGGCCTCGATCTGCTGCCGGAACGAGGCGAGGCTGGTGTCCTCGACCGAGCCGAGATCGCCATAGCCGGCATTGTTCACGACGACGTCGAGACCGCCGAAGGCTTCCACCGCGAGGTCGATCGCCGCTTGCGCTGCCGCTTCGTCGGTCACATCAAGCGTTGCCAGCCGCAGTCCTTCCCCGAAACGTTCGCGCAGCGGTTCGAGCGGGTCGAGCTTGCGAGCCGTGGCCACCACCCGGTCGCCCGCAACGAGTGCGGCTTCCGTGATGGCGCGCCCCAACCCGCGCGAACTGCCGCTCATGAACCAGGTCTTCATTCCAGTCTCCGCAAGGACTTAAGGCGCGAGCCGCGTGAACACGTAATCGTGGTTCTTGGCACGGGCTTCGTGACAGCCCCAGCAGGTGCGGTGCTGGGCCTCGTCAACCGGCTTGCCGTTGATGAAGCGGCCAAAGCCCCAGCCTCCAGTGGAGGCATATTTCTTGGAATCCTTGACCATCACCTGGACCGTCGTAGCAGCACCGGGGATCGTCGCGGATGCAAATTCAGGTGATTGCTTCCGCTTCCAAGCGCGCTTGACCAACACGGTCCCGTCCGGGAACGGAAGCTTGCCGGCCTGGTAGGCATCGATGGCAGCCTGGTTGCCGACGACAGCGCGCAGTTCGTCGAGCGGCGCAGCCTCCTCGGCCGGCGCGATCAGCTCCCACTGCTTGTAGCCGGCGGGGATCGTGACGCCGAAGATCGGCGAGGCGTTGGCGGCCGTGCTTTCAGCCGGCGTCTGCGCCGAGACGATCGTGGCGAGATACGGCACGCAGGTCAGCAGAATGACGACGAGAACCACGGCAAGAACGATCACCGTGGAGAATGCGAAGGTTTTCTTTTCGGGTTCGGGCGCGGTCATGATCTCTCAACAGGCTCGGAGCGACGGATATCCTCCGGTCCAGCCGGGCTGAACCGGAGGCGGACAATATCCTCAGGCGCCGCCGTCGGCGTCGATGATGGCCTTGGCGAAGGCTTGCGGCGCTTCCTGCGGCAGATTGTGGCCGACGCCGCCGGTGATCAGGCGAAACTCGTATCGGCCTGAGAACTTCTTGGCATAGGCGCTGGGATCGGGATGGGGCGCGCCGTTGGCATCGCCCTCCATCGTGATCGTCGGCACCTCGATCTGCGGAGCTGCGGCCAGCTTCTTTTCGAGATGCTCGTATTTTGCCTCGCCCTGGGCGAGCCCGAGCCGCCAGCGGTAATTGTGGATCGTGATCGCGACATGATCCTTGTTGTCGAGCGACGCTGCGCTTCTGTTGAAGGTGGCGTCGTCGAACTTCCACTGCGGCGAGGCCAGCTTCCAGATCAGCTTGGCGAAATCATGCGTGTACTTCTCGTAGCCGGCCCGGCCGCGCTCGGTCGCGAAGTAGAACTGGTACCACCATTGCAGCTCGGCCGACGGCGGCAGCGGCGTATTGCCCGCAGCCTGGCTGGAGATCAGATATCCGCTGACCGACACCAGCGCGCGGCACCGCTCCGGCCACAGCGCGGCGATGATGTCGGCGGTGCGTGCACCCCAGTCGAAGCCGGCGACGACGGCCTTCTTGATCTCGAGCTTGTCCATCAGCGCGATGATGTCGGACGCCATCGCGGCAGGCTCGCCATTGCGCGGCGTCTCGCTGGAGAGGAAGTGCGTCGAGCCGTAACCGCGCAGATGAGGGATGATGATGCGATAGCCGGCCTGCGCCAGGATCGGTGCGACCTCGATGAAGGCGTGAATGTCGTAGGGCCAGCCGTGCAGCAGGATCGCCACCGGACCGTTCGAGGGACCCGCCTCGGCATAGCCGACATTGAGGACGCCGGCTTCGATCTGCTTGATCGCGCCGAAGGACGCATTCGACCCTTGAGATCGCTGCGGTTCGGTCTCGGCACGAGCGAACGCGATCATGCCGATACCGGCGGCGGCAGCTCCGGTGGCGATGCCGAGAAACTGGCGGCGGTGCTGATCAATGATCCGTTTCATGATGGTGTTACCTTGTCGTGGTTGATGATGGTGCGTCAGATCAGCGCGACCGTGACGTCGATGTTGCCGCGGACGGCCTTGGAGTAGGGGCAGGTTTGATGCGCTTCATCGATGATGCCGCGTGCGATCTCGGGGTCGAGACCCGGCAGGCTGACATTGAGGCGCGCCCTCAGCGCGTAGGCGCCCTCGTCGAGCACGAGATCGATCTCCGTATCGATCGCGCTTTTCCTGGGAAGGGTCACCTTCTGCTTGCGCGCGGCGAGTTCCATGGCGCCTTCGAAGCAGGCCGACCAGCCGGCCGCAAACAATTGCTCGGGATTTGTGCCGATGCCGGCCCCGCCCGGCGGCGACAGCTTGACGTCGAGGCGACCGTCGGAACTGCGCGATATGCCGTCTTGCCGGCCGCCGCTGGTGTGGGTCCGGGCCGTGTAGAGCAGTTTTGCCGTGTGCGTCATGAAGAGCTCCTTGCCGTCGCGCAAACTGACTAGCAGCGACGCGCTCCGGAGACCCGTTTGGACTTGTGAGAAGTTGTGAGGCCGGCGCAGAAGCTGTTACGAGGCCTGCAAACAAGGTCTGAGGCCGATGCAATGCAGGCCTTGCGGGATGGCTGCCCTCTGGCTATCCGGTTCGCAAATGAGCAAGATTTCGCGATGACCACGCCGACCGGGCCAAGACTCTCGTTCGGACCATTCACCGTGGCGCCACATGAAAGGCTCGTGACGCGCGACGGCGTCACAGTGCCGCTGGGTGCGAAGGCGTTCGACGCGCTGATCGCACTGATGTCGCGGCCGAACGAGGTCGTCAGCAAATGGGATCTGATGGCGCTGGTGTGGCCCGGCATCACCGTCGAAGAGGCCAATCTGCGCTTTCACATCGCCGCCCTCCGCAAGGCGCTCGGCGACGGCAAAGACGGGGCGCGATACATCACGACGCTCTCCGGGCGCGGCTATTGCTTCGTGGCACCGATCTCGCACACGCAGCTTCAGGCGGCGCGGCGCTCGTCCCCGCCGATGGAACTGCCGCCGGTCAAGCTGCCGAATCGGCTGCAACGGATGATCGGGCGCGACCAGGCGGTCGCCACCATCTCCGACAAGCTTCTCACCTCGCGCTTCGTCACGATCGTCGGTCCGGGCGGCGTTGGCAAGACTGCCGTCGCGGTGGCGATCGCCCACGACCTGCTCGCGACGTTCTCCGACGCCGCACATTTCGTCGACCTTGCCGCGCTCAGCGATCCCGATCTCGTGATCACCTCGATCCTGTTGATGCTCGGCTTGCCGGCCGAGACCGACGATCCCCTGCCCGCGCTGCTCGCGCATGTCAGGGACAAGCGGATGCTGCTCATCCTCGACAATTGCGAGCATGTCATCGCCGCGGCGGCACCGCTGGCTTCGGCGATCTTCCACGCTGCGCCTGATGTGCACATCCTCGCCACCAGCCGCGAAGCCCTGCGCGTCGAGGGCGAGCAGGTCTATCGATTGGCACCGCTCGCCGTACCGCCTGATAGTGCCGGGCTGAGTGCGGCGGCTGCGCAGACCTATCCCGCGCTTCAGCTCTTCATCGAACGGGCGACCGCTGGCGGCGCGCAGATCGCACTCGACGATACCAACGCCGCGACTATCGCGAGGATCTGCCGCAACCTTGACGGCATGGCCCTGGCGATCGAGCTCGCCGCAGGCCGGGTCGAAGCTTACGGCCTGGAGCAGACGGCCGCGCTGCTCGACGAGCGTCTCAATCTGCTCTGGCAGGGCCAGCGCACCGCGCCGCCGCGGCAGAAGACGTTGCGGGCGACGCTGGACTGGAGCTACGGGCTGCTGTCCGACATCGAGCGCCTCGTCCTCCGCAGGCTGGCGGTCTTCGCAGGTCACTTCACCATCGACGCCGCCCTCGAGGTCGTCCCGGATGAACGTGCCGACCGCTCCCATTTGTTCGATGCCATCGACAGTCTCGTCGCCAAATCGATGGTCGCGCCGCGGCCGGTCGGCGCCATGATGCGCTACCGTCTGCTCGATACCACGCGCGCCTATCTGCTCGAGATCGAGCCGAACGACGCCGCGCTCGCCGCCCGCCACGCGGCCTACTACCGGCGATGGCTGGAGCAGGCCGGCAGCACTTGGGCGGCAACGCCGAATGCCGACGAACGGGCGATCCACTTCTCCGCGCTCCACAACGTGCGTGCCGCGCTGGACTGGTGCTTTGGCGCGGGCGGCGACGCCAGCGCCGGCATCACGCTCGCCGCCGCGGCAGCGCCGATCTTCCTCGCGATGTCTCTTCTGATCGAATGCCGGCGCTGGTCGGAACGGGCACTGCTTGCCATGACCCCGTCCGCGCGCGGCAGCGCCGATGAAATGCACATCCAGGCCGCCCTCGGGCTGACCCTGATGTTCACGCGCGGCGGCAGCGAGGCGGCGCGCGTGGCCTTGAGCAGGAGCCTTGCGATCGCGGAGGCGCGCGGCGACGCGCCGAACCAGCTGCAGCTGCTCGGCCGCATGCATATCTTTCACGAACGGATGGGGCAGTTCGACGCAGCGCTTGGTTATGCGCAGCAGAGCCTTGCGGTCGCGCAGCCGCTCGGCGATCCCGGCTCGATCGTCCTCGCCCATTCGCTGCTCGGGGTTTCGCTGCATCTGGCCGGCGAGCACCGCGACGCGCTGAAGATGCTGGAGGTCGCATGGCAAGGGCCGGGCGCGGAACGAACCAGCACCATTCATGGCTTCGATCATCGCAACCGGGCCGGCATCACGCTGGCGCGCGAACTCTGGTTGCAGGGCCGTCCCGCGGACGCGCGGCAGCTGGCGCAACAGACGGTGACTGAAGCCGCGCAAATGGAGCATCCGATCACGCTCTGCATCGCGTTGATCTGGGCGGTCTCGATCTCGCTCTGGGACGGCGATCTCGACGGCGCCGAGCAGAGCATCGACCAATTCATCGCGCATGCCGAATCTCGCTCGATGGGTCCCTATCTCGTGGTGGGCCGCGGCGTGAAAGGCGAACTGGCGATCCGGCGGGGAGACGCCGCGCAAGGCGTCGATACGATCTTCGCTTGCCTACGCGAGCTCCACGAGGCCGGCTACGAACTGCTCACCACGACCTTCAACATCGCGCTGGTTCAAGGCTTGTTGGCGCTTGGACAGATCGAGCAGAGTGCGCGCCTGATCGAGGATGCGATCCGCCTCGTCGATCAGGGCGGCGATCATCTCTACATGCCCGAATTGCTGCGGATGAAAGGCAGAGTTCTGTTGTCGCTGCCCGAGCCCGACGCCGAGCAGGCACAAGCCCACTTCATGCAATCCCTGGATCTCAGTCGCCAACAAGGCGCCACGGCCTGGGAGCTGCGCGCCGCGATCGATCTCGCCGGGCTGTTTGCCGGACGCGGGCAGCGCGACGAGGCGAAGCGATGGCTCCAATCGGCGCTCGAAGGCTTTGCCGAGGGCTCCGAAACGGCGGATATCAGAGCGGCCAGCGTGCTTCTGACCACGCTGTAGCGGATCACCCCGTCGGCGTGCCCTGCTTCCACTGGCCGCCGGTGATCTTCGCCGCCGCGATTACCGCCTGCGTCCGGCTCTCGACGCCGAGCTTCTGCAGGATCGCCGTGACAGGGGCCTTGGCGTCACGCAAGGTCTCGACCCCGAACCGCTTCGGAATGAAGCCGGACGCGCCGAAATGCCTCGGTTGACGTCCCTCAGTTCTTGGGCTGCCCGAAATCGATCAATGGTGGCGGCAGCTCGACGTCCGGAATCTCGATCTTGATCTTCTCCAGATCCACCTTGATCGGGGCGTCCAGCAACCCGGTGACAGTGATCGGGAATGCGATCACGACCGCAACCATGATCGCCTGCAGACCGATCCACGGCACCGCGCCCCAATAGATGTCTGAACTCTTGACTTCCTTCGGCGCCACGCCGCGCAAATAGAACAGCGCGAAGCCAAAGGGGGGATGCAGGAAGGAAGTCTGCATGTTCACGCACAGCATGATCCCAAACCAGATCAAGGCAGCATCCGCGCCGACGACAGGGGTGAGGAGCTTGAGGGCGGTCGGCGCGACCATGGGGACAATAATGAAGGCAATCTCGAAGAAGTCGAGGAAGAAGGCGACAAAGAAGATGAACAGATTGATGAAGATTAAGAAGCCCCACACACCGCCCGGCAACGATGTCAGCATATGTTCGAGCCAGACGCCCCCGTTGCAGCCGAGAAAGACAATCGAGAAACAGGTCGATCCAATGAGGATAAAAGTCACCATGCAAGTGATGCGCATGGTGGTCTCATAACCCTGCTTTACCAGCAAGCGCAGGTCGGGAATCCTGATTACCTCGAGACACAGCCAGGCCACTGCCAGATAGGCAGTCGCGAACGCAATCTTGAACGGCAGATTCGGCGTGAAGTAGATGCCGATGATGGTGCCGATTCCGGCAGCGGCGACGCCGACGAGCAAGACCTTGTGACCGGCCGAGCTGAAATCCTTGTGATGGATGACGGCGAGGACGATCGCGCCGACGGCGCCCATCGCGCCCGCTTCGGTCGGCGTGGCGAGGCCCAGCATCATCGTGCCGAGCACCACGAAGATCAGAACGGCGGATGGAATGATGCCTAGAAGGCATTTGCGCCAGAGCGCCCAGCCCTTGAGCGTCCTCGCTTCCTTGGGCACCGCCGGGACATGGCCCGGCTTGACGATGCTCAGAACGAAGGTGTAGCCCGCGAACAGCGCAATCTGGAGGATCGATGGCCCCCAGGCGCCCAGATACATGTCGCCCACTGACTTGCCGAGCTGGTCCGCGAGCACGATCAGAACCAGCGAAGGAGGCACCAGCTGCGTTATGGTGCCGGAGGCTGCGAGCACGCCGGTGATGTAGCGCACGTTATAGCCGTAGCGGATCATGACCGGCATCGAGATCAGCGCCATCGCGATCACCTGCGCGGCCACGGTGCCTGTGATGGCACCGAGGATGAAGCCGACGATGATCACGGAATAGCCGAGACCGCCGCGAACGGGGCCAAACAGCTGCCCCATCGAATCCAGCATGTCCTCTGCGAGGCCGCATCGTTCGAGGATCGCGCCCATGAACGTGAAGAATGGGATGGCCAGCAGCAGCTCGTTGGCCAGAACGCTGCCGTAGATGCGCTCCGGGATCGCCTGGAGGAAGCTGAACTCGAAAAATCCCAAATGGATCGCGAGAAATCCGAACGAGAGCCCGAGGGCGGCCAGCGTGAAGGCGACCGGAAAGCCGATGAGCATCGCCAGAACAAGTCCGCCGAACATCAGCGGCGGCATCATCTCGATCGTGATCATTGGGTCGGCCGCTCGTATTTCGCATCGATGGTGACTTCACCGCGCAAGGCGGCGGCGCGCTTGATGACCTCCGAGATACCTTGCAAAGCCAGCATGAAGAATCCGGCCGGCAGCACAAATTTGATCGGCCAGCGCATGAGGCCGCCGGCATTGTTGGACATTTCGCCGATGACGAACGAGTTGTAGAACATCGCCCAAGACAGGTAGCTGAGGAGCAGGCAGGCCGGGACGAGGAAGACCAATGTCCCGATCAGGTCCAGCCACAGCTGGCCGCGTTCGGAGAGCATGAGATAAAGGATCTCGACGCGGACGTGCTCGTTGCGCTTGAAGGTGTAGGACGCGCCGAACATCACGACGACGGCGAACATGTACCACTGCGTTTCGAGCCAGCTGTTCGAGCTGTAGCTGAAGGCGTAGCGGATCATCGCATTCACAGCGCTGACCAGACAGGCCGCGAGCACCAGAATGTTGCAGACGCTGCCGACCTTTTCGTTCAGCCAGTCGATCGCCGTACTTATCGCCAACAATGGGCGCATTGCAGACTTTTCCCCGCTCGCTGAGTGCTACCTCCAAGCAGGCAGGATCATGCCGACGCAATAGCTGTCGTCCATGCCCATGCGGAAGTTAGGTCACCCTCCCGACGCTTCCGCCCGTTCTTATTGTCGGTTTTTGACGAGCCATGGTTAGGTCTCGCCCGCCGCGTGAAGCAAGGCACCTTTACCGCCAGCCTGTTCCGGGTCAACAGCAAAATGGACAGTTTACCGCGCCGGCATCTAAAATGGCGTCGCAGTGCTTAATTCGGTTGACCTGCAGGGCTGCGAACAACTCGATCGTCGGAGGACCGCCTCCAACGAGCTACAGCGAGGGCAAATTTCGTGGTCGGCGCATTCCTGGTCGTTTTTTCAGTAGTCCTTCTCTGGTTCTTCCTGCCTCGCAACGGACAGTCACATCAATGGATGGCGTTGCCGTTCTTTGACACAGGAATTCCTAAGGCGATCGTCATGTCTGGTCTGACGATGGTGATCGACCGCATCTGCTGACCTTTTGATCTTGTGTGGGTCGTAGAGGCGCGACTAGCCCTCGACATCGTACTGCTTGCAGAGGTGATCCCCAATCTGGACAAGCATGGCAACGCATTCAGGATAGCCCGGCCGATCAGAGGTCGCCTGATCAGCGCTGGCCCGAAACTCCCAGGATTTCCCGTCGCGGAGGACGGAAATCGTGATTCCATCGGGACAGTCGGCGTGGACCTTCAACTCGGCTCTCGCCATGGCGATCAGTTCGCTTTCAGATTTTACGGGCTTGCTCATTCGTTGGCCCTTGATCTCCTAACGAACAACCCCAGCGGCATCATCGTCGCTCGGCATCACCCAATCGAGGGCGAGCAAGCAAGCTTCCAGCAGAACGAAAGCAACAAGGCCGCCAACCAGACCGAAAAAGACGATGGAAAAGGTCCCTAGTAAAAGCGCACAGAAGACATCTGCAAGCACCTTAGACGTGCGATCGGATTGGGTCTGGTTGGCTGCGAAGTACGGCATCTTCATCCTTCGGAGTTTGCCCCCAACTTAGCCACATCTACCACTGGCGGTCTATTCCAAACGACGGCTTATTGGTCCAGCTAATCCATCGATCGAAATGCCCACAACGGGTCAAAACCGCCGAAGCTCTCATCGCACTGAATGATTGCGCTCTGCCGCGAGCCCGGACATCCACCAGTTAACGCGCAAACGCTACCCCGTCGGCGTGCCCTGCTTCCACTGGCTGCCGGCGATCTTCGCCGCGGCAATCACCGCTTGCGTCCGGCTCTCGACGCCGAGCTTCTGCAGGATCGCCGAAACGTGGGCCTTGATCGTGGCTTCGGAGACGCCGAGCTCGTAGGCGATCTGCTTGTTGAGAAGGCCCTCCGACAGCATCATCAGGACGCGAACCTGCTGAGGCGTCAGCGTCACCAGGCGGTCGCGCAGGCGGGTCATGTCGGGATCGGCGGCGGCGGACAGGTCGGTATCGGCGGGAACCCAGACGTCGCCTTCCATCACCTTGAGGATGGCGTCGCGCAAGGTCTCGACCCCGAATCGCTTCGGGATGAAGCCGGACGCGCCGAAATCGAGCGAACGGCGGATCGTGGCGCTGTCGTCGGAGGCCGAGACGATCACGACCGGAATCGCCGGATATTGCGCGCGCAGATAGATCAGGCCTGAGAAGCCGGAGATCCCGGGCATGGAGAGGTCGAGCAGGACCAGATCGACCTCGGAGGTCTGCTCCAGAAGCTTGGTCAGATCCTCGAAGGTTCCGGCCTCGTCGATCCGGGCCGACGGGAGAACGCCCCCCACCGCCTGCCGCAGCGCATCGCGGAACAGGGGATGATCATCGGCGATGACGAGATGGGTGTTTGCATTGGCTGTTGCAGTCATCTGTTCCGCAGGCCGACGAAAGATCGGGAAAGAAGTTCAACTCGTTGCTGATCAAGCAGCAATTGGCGATTGTTTACTGACTGGAGCCGTCTTGCAAGGCAACCTTCCGCCCGTAGTCGCAAGGCAGTTAATCACAGGGGCGAACCAATTGATGTTGCAGCGCAAAAAAGCCACTGACGGGTCTCATCAGTCCCTGAACAGCAGGTCCCGGGTCAACTTCTCGATCACAGCGACCGCTTGAAGCGCTGCCCTCAATCGCTCGCGATCACGGGTCGACAATGGCTTGACCAACACCGCATTGGAGGGCGGCGTCCCCTGCGCCGCATCCGCAATCTGTTGCGACACGATCAGCTCCAGAAAGATACCATGGGCCTCGTCGAGCGCATCGAGATCAGTCTCGCCACGGCCAACCAGGGCCTTCACGCCCGCGAGGCGTTGCGATGTCGATCGGCCCATCACATGGTAAAGGATCGCCATCGCACGCGCCGCAGCGACCAGGCCGAACAGCCCTGCCGCCTTGAGGTCGATGCGACCGCCGTCAGTGCGAATGCCGCCGAAGAATTTCAGGCTCGCAGGGACGCTGATCCCTTCGACCAGAAGCTTGGCGAACGCGACCTGCCCCTCGGCTGCCGCGAAAGCCGCCTGCCTGACCGCGACGGCAAGGCTGCCGTCGCCATGAACGGCCCGGAGATCGAAGAAGATATCGACCGACAGCAGATCCTTTGGACTGGAGCGGCAGACCCAGTGCTCGATGCGGTCCCGCCACGTTGCAACCGAGCCGCGCCAGGGTGGGTTTTTCGCCATGACGCCCCCCTTGCAATAGGGCACACCGGCCTCGTGCAGAATATCTGCAACGTGCACTGCGAACGTCTCAAACCAGCGATCCTCGTCGCCTCCCGGCTCGCCTTGCGCGAAGATCACGGCATTGTCCTGATCCATCGCCAGCAGGCTTTCGCCGCGCCCGGCAGACCCGAGCACGATCAGCGTGTATGGCGTTGGGGCCGCGCCCCGACCGCGATCCCGCATGATCCGCTCGGCGATCACAGCGGCCTGACGGGTGAGGGCGCAGAGCTCGCTGGAGATCACCTCCGCAATCTGACGCCCGGTCAATCCTTCCGCCAGGAGCACCTCCGCAACCCGCGGCAGCTTCGCCCAGGCCAGCGCCAATGCCTGCGTATCCGCGGCATCCTCGATCTCGTCGCCGAGCGATATGGCCTCCCCTGCCCGCAGACGCAGCAGGTCCCGCGCGGACAACGCACCGACCACCCGGCCGGCCTCATCGACGACGCCGAGATGGCGGGTCTTGAGGCGATTCATCCGGCCAATCGCGCGATAGACGAGCGCGTCCTCGGGAATCGCCGCCAGCGGCCTGCTCATGATGCGGTGCACCGGCAGCTCCAGCGCGGGGGCACCGAGCCGGGCGATCGCCCGCAGCACGTCACGCTCGGTAACGATCCCGGCCTCGACGGCCTTGATATCGTCGGCCGCCGCATCCGCCGCACCGACGTACACAGCCGATATTCTCTCGCTGGTCATTCGCGCCAGGGCGTCGCTCACCGAAACGTCCGGACCGACGAAAATGACGGGATACCGCATGATGTCGCGGTTGCGGTGGCGATAGGCGTAGGCGTCGAACCGCTTCAGCGTTTGCTCTCCATCGATACGGGCCGTCGCTTCGAACGGCTCGACCCAACCCATCCGCACCTGATCGTCGAGCACCGTGGTGAGCGCGCGACAGACCCGCTCGGCCTCCGCAACGGTCCGGATGCCGTGCTCGCGCAGCCTCGGCAGCAGCGCCAGGAAGATCCGTGCCGTCGTGATCGCATCGCCGAGAGCGGAGTGCCGGCCGGCCACGTCAATGCCAAGCCAGGCCGCAAGATTCTCCAGCTGGTATCCGCCGAGGTCCGGCGCAACGATCTCCGCAAGCAGTCTGGTATCGAGCGTTCGAGGCCGGGACCATGGCAATCCCGCCAGATCGCATTCGCGCTTCAGGACGGCCAGATCGAAACCGATCATGTGCCCGATGACGAGCGCCCGGCCGAGGAATGCCTCGAAACGCGGCCACACATCCACGAATAGCGGCGATTCAGCGACCATGGCATCATCGATGCCGTGAATGCGCGTCGTTTCGGCGGGGATCGGTTGGTCGGCCGGACGCAGCAATTGAACGAATGAACCGCCATCGACCAGCTTTCCGGCCGACAGACGCACGCCGGCAAGCTCGATCACCCGCGCCTTGCGCGGATCGAGCCCGGTCGTTTCGGCATCGATGACAACGGCGTCGAGCGACAAAAGCGGGGCAGCACCACTCGTCGTATCCATCGTCCTCCCTCGGAAGGCCCGGACCGTGCGATGCCGGCCGGCAAGCCGGGCATTGGCAGAGGCCGGGCGATCCTACGCCAGCAGCCTGTTGGTCACGGCAGCTGCATCGATGCGATCGACCAATTCGTCATGGATGTTGCACAGGCTGACACGCAGGTAATTGCGGATCGTCTCGAAATCCCGTCCGCGCAGTTTTTCGTGGATCGGCATCATCGCAAAATAGGTTTCCGCCAGCGGCTCGGGAATGTCCATCACGCGCTTGGGCGCATGCCCGCCAACGAGGTCGAGCCTCTGCTCCAGCTCGCGCCGGGCCTCAAGCCAGGCGTCCTCGCCGAGCGACGGCGGCACGGGGTAACGGTCGAAAACCGAGAGGACGACGAGGATCATCTGGTCGAGAACCGCCCGGCGCTGCATGCCGGCATGTGGGCGCAATACCCCCTCGACCATCTCGCCGACCATCGCAAGCCCGAGCGGATAAGCCTGCCAGCGCGACCGTTCGACGGCTTGTGCAAAGGCTTCCTCGGCAAACAGCACCTTGGCGTAATGGCCAGCGCGGGCACGCGAATACTCGTAAATGCCCTTTTGCACGATGAATGCCGACTGCGCGTCGATGAAGTCGGCAAGCGCCTTGCGATCGCCAATCGGCGGCCGGGGACGAAAGAACCCTTCGAATAGCTTCATTTGCCTAACCTGCCAGATCGTCCGGTGCGTTCGGCAAGGGCCAGCATCTGGAAACTCCATGTTTCAATGCAGCATCGCTATTAGCAGCTGCAACAAATTTTCCCGCCGAAAGTATAATAAGCCTTGGTAACCTGCAGTGTTAGCCTCAGCTCGCTTCCAATCGGCAAAAGATCGACGGAAGCAGCGGCGCGGGGGACGCCGCAGTTGTGGGATTGCAATCCCTCGACCGTTCAATTCCGGCGCATTGGCGAACCGGCTCTTGAGGGAGGATTGCAACCCATGATCGACTCAACAAATCTGAAAGAGAGAGAAGTAGCGCACTGGGCGAAGACCTCGCGCCTGATGTTCACGCATCTCGGCATCTGGTTCTTCTTCGGCTTCATCATCCATATGTTCGTGGATCCCCTCAACAAGATCGTCATCCCGATCCTCGGTTTTCCGCTCGGCTTCTATATGGCGGCGCAGGGGTCGCTTATCGTGTTCGTGGTGATGCTGTTCGTGTTTGCGAAACAGCAGGACAGGATCGATCGCGAATTTGATTTTGCTGAGGACGATTGAGGGGAGGAGACGGACCATGGCCACGGAAGCCACGACAAGCACTTCGGACTTCATCAAGAATCTGGGCAAGATGTACGGCACCTACACGGGTGGGTTCCTCGCATTCATCCTGTTGCTTGCATTTCTCGAGCAGGCCGGCGTTCCCAACAAGATCCTGGGCTACCTGTTCGTGTTCTTCACGCTTGCGGTCTACGCCATCATTGGCGTCATGACGCGAACCGCGCAGGTCTCGGAATACTACGTCGCCGGCCGGCGCGTCCCCGCTTTCTACAACGGCATGGCAACGGGCGCCGACTGGATGTCGGCGGCATCCTTCGTCGGCATGGCCGGCACCCTGTTCCTGCTTGGCTATGACGGCCTCGCCTGGGTGCTTGGATGGACTGGCGGATTTGTGCTGGTGTCGATCCTGATCGGACCGTATCTGCGCAAGTTCGGTGCCTATACGGTGCCCGACTTCCTGTCGTTCCGTTACGGCGGCAACTTTGCCCGAATTCTCGGTGTGATCGTGCTGGTTGCCTGCTCCTTCACCTATGTGACGGCGCAGATCTACGGCACCGGCCTTATCGCATCGCGATTCCTCGGCATGCAGTTCGAGCTTGCGGTGTTCGCGGGCCTGGTCGGCATCCTGCTTTGCGCCATGCTCGGCGGCATGCGCGCGGTGACGTGGACGCAGATCGCGCAGTACATCGTGCTCATTATCGCCTATCTGACGCCGATCGTGATCCTGTCCACCATGAAGTATGGAATTCCGCTTCCGCAGCTCACCTACGGACAGGCGATCGCCGACATCACCGCGCGAGAGCAGGGGATGCTGGCGTCGGGTCTGGCGACAGCCGCGGCGCTCAAGCCGCATATCCAGCCGTTCATCAACTATAGCCCGCTCAACTTTTTCGCGATCATCATGTGCATGATGGTCGGCACGGCTTCGCTGCCGCATATCCTGATGCGCTATTTCACCACGCCGTCAGTGCGTGAGGCGCGCCAGTCCGTGGCATGGTCGCTGCTGTTCATCTTCCTGCTGTACTTCTCGGCGCCGGCTTACGCGGCTTTCTCCAAGCTGGAGGTCTATACCAACATCATCGGCAGGGACCTGACGGCAATCCGCCCATGGTTATTCACCTGGGGCGAGCTTGGGCTGATCCAGATCTGCGGCAAGAACGCGGCCAGCATTGATGCTGTCGTTGCGGCCTGCAAGGCGATTGCCGGACATCCCGGCGTGGTGCGGCTGCAGGACTTCGTCATCAACACGGACGTGATCGTGCTATCGACGCCGGAAATCGCGGGCCTTCCGTATGTGATTTCGGGTCTCGTGGCGGCCGGCGGTCTCGCCGCCGCCTTGTCCACCGCTGACGGGCTGCTGCTCGCCATCGCGAACGCGTTGTCGCACGACATCTACTACAAGATGATCGACCCGAACGCGCCGACCATCCGCCGCCTCACGGTGGCGCGTGTTCTTCTCGTGGGCGTCGCCGTGGTCGCGGCTGCGACGGCAGCTACCAAGCCGGCGGACATCCTGGCCATGGTCGGCTGGGCATTCTCGCTTGCAATGGCGGGCAACTTCCCGGCCCTCGTGATGGGTGTCTGGTGGAAACGCACGACGGCGGCCGGTGCGGTCTGCGGCATCATCGCCGGCTTCGGGCTCTGCTTGTTCTACCTCGTGACCACGCGCTACTTCCCGGGTGCGGGCGTGAAGTACTTCGGCATGACGTCGCTGCTCAATCCGGCCACCGGTGCGCCGCTGGTCGATATCGCCAAGGCGATGGCGCTGCCCAACGCCATGGAGAGCTTCCCGACGCTCGCGCACCCGCTGGCCAACAAGGTCGGCTGGTTCAACCTTACCAACATCGCCTGCGGACTGCTCGGAGCCCCGCTCGGCTTCCTCGTCATCTATGTCGTCAGCCTGCTCGGCAGGGAGCCGTCGAGGGAAATGCAGGCCTATGTCGATGACATCAGGAGGCCGCGAGGCAGGACGGTGCTCGAGGAAAAGACTACCTGAGGCATCGCAGCGCCAAAGTCGCCAGACGGGGCCCCCCTTGGGCCCCGTCTTTGTCTTGTCTGAAATGCCAGTCTTGTCGGGACACAATGCCCTTGCCATTGTCGCACAAGATGCCGGTTGAGGATTGAGCTGCCGGTCGCGAGGAGAAGCGTCCTTGGACACAACGTCACTAGCCGCATACTGGTACTTCCACTTGCCCAATTTCCTGCTGGCGGCATTGATGTACACCTTGCTTGGCCGCGTCCTGCTGGGTCTGATGGTCGATGCGGACTCGCCGAACTACATCTGGCGATTCTTTTGCCGAATCACCGATCCCGTCGTAGCGGCCGTCGCGGTCGTGACACCGAGGGTAACTCCTCCGGTCGTACTGTGGCTGTTCGGCTTCGTCTGGCTGTTCTGGCTGCGCGTCGCGTTTCACTACACATTGCTGTTGTTCAATCTCGCCCCTCGGCTCGGCGGAGCGGCCGGATGAGCCGCAACTACTATTTCGTAGCAATTGCGTTTTTCGGAATGATCAACGGCATATTCAACCAGCTGGCGCTGATCTTCACACTCCTTTACGTGCAGATGCTCGCCGGTCCGCTGCTGTTTGGAAATCTGTCCCTGACGCTGATGTTCGCCTCGCTGATGGTCTCGACCGCCACAGTCATTCTTGGCGGAATCCCGGCGGCGATCTATGAGCGGATCACCGGCACCGCCGAGTCGAACAATGTCTCGCTGTGGCTGTGGCTTGCCGGCACCGCGATCCTCGCGCTTCCGGCCGTCGGGAACTTTCTCCATATCGGACTGTAGCCGTTCATCGCATGGTTGAGCACCGCTTCTGCCGGCGCTAGGCTGGGCTCAGTTCCCTCAATCGATGTGGCTGATCAATTTCGATCGACGGAGTAGCGGCTCATGGAAGAGGTGCGCCGTATCGCCTATGCGATTGTGCTGCGCGCTTGCGGGTTCGCCTCGTTAGCCATCTTCTGCGTCATGATCGGCCTGTCCTTCCTCCCGCGCGCCGCGTTTCAGGCGGGAGGTTTTCTCAGCATGACAATGACGCTTGTGCTCGCGTTCAAGGCCCGCGAAGCCCGAACCAAGGATCACCGCCGGACCGAGATGTGGCTTTATCTTCCCAAGGAGCGCCGTCCGCCTCAAGCTCATGCGCAGCAAACGATCTCAGCAGTCATGCGGGAAACCTATCTTCTGTTCGCGTGCTGGACCGCGATCATTTCCATCGTGATGTGGACGATCGCGTTGGCCTTATCCTTCATTGGACTTTAGTCTAGACTTCGGAAGGCGCGAGGCAACCATTTGCGCCAAAGATTGGCATTGGTGCCTATCCTGAAAGCGGGAGGCGCGGACCAGAAGACCATCACCGAAGCCGAGATGCGGCTGTGTCTTCCAAAGGAAGAACGCCGGCTCCAGTCGCATCCGCAAGAAACAATCTCGACACTGATGCGAGAGATCTATCCTGGCATTTGCGCGCCGACCACGCTGGTGTCCGTGGTGATGTGGACCGTCGCACCGGCTTCCCAGTTTTTCTGCAGATCGGCGACGGTATTTCGCTCCTGCACCCTGTCGCTCTTTGCCAGGATAGCTTCGCGATCCTTCCGATCCCTGACAATTTTTTAGGCGCACTCGCTCCTTGCGTCTCATCCAAAAGTCGGTTCGAGCCGAAAGTACTATTGGGCCGGACGCGGCAAGCATGTAAGTGCTCACCTTGATTAATTGCGCGCCTTTATGGCGCGGATCAGTTTTGAATCCAAAAAAGCAAGCGGGAGCGAATCGGAATGACGACAATGGCTGTGTCTCAATCGAGCGCGCAGGGGATGACGAAGGACGAACGGTTCGTCATTCTCGCCTCCTCGCTCGGTACCGTCTTCGAGTGGTACGACTTCTATCTCTACGGCTCGCTGGCCGGCATCATCGGTGCGCAGTTCTTCTCGGCCTATCCGCCGGCAACCCGCGACATCTTCGCGCTGCTGGCGTTTGCCGCCGGCTTCCTGGTACGCCCGTTCGGCGCGATCGTGTTCGGCCGTGTCGGCGACATCGTCGGCCGCAAGTACACCTTCCTCGTCACCATCCTCATCATGGGCCTGTCGACCTTCATCGTCGGCCTGTTGCCCAACGCAGCCACCATCGGCATCGCGGCCCCGATCATCCTGATCATCCTGCGTCTGGCCCAGGGCCTGGCGCTCGGCGGCGAATATGGCGGTGCGGCGACCTACGTCGCGGAGCACGCGCCGAACGGCAAGCGCGGCTTCTACACCTCCTTCATCCAAACCACGGCGACCCTCGGCCTATTCCTGTCGCTGCTGGTGATCCTGTTCACCCGCACCGCGCTCGGTGAGGCCGATTTCGCGGCGTGGGGCTGGCGCATTCCGTTCCTCGTCTCCGTGCTGCTGCTCGGCATCTCGGTCTGGATCCGGCTCCGCCTCAACGAATCGCCGATCTTCCAGAAGATGAAGGAAGAGGGGAAGAGTTCGAAGGCGCCGCTGACGGAAGCCTTCGGCAATTGGCAGAACGGCAAGCTCGTGCTGCTCGCCCTGCTCGGCGGCGTCATGGGCCAGGGCGTGGTCTGGTACACCGGCCAGTTCTACGCGCTGTTCTTCCTGCAATCGATCCTGAAGGTCGACGGCTACACCGCCAACCTCCTGATTGCGTGGTCGCTGCTGCTCGGCACCGGCTTCTTCATCGTGTTCGGTGCGCTCTCCGACAAGATCGGCCGCAAGCCGATCATCCTCGGCGGCTGTCTGATCGCGGCCCTCACATTCTTCCCGATCTTCAAGATGATCACGTCCAACGCCAACCCGGCGCTGGAAAAGGCCATCGAGTCGGTCAAGGTCGAGGTGGTGGCCGATCCCGCCGGCTGCGGCGATCTGTTCAACCCGGTCGGCACCCGCGTGTTCACCGCGCCTTGCGACACCGCACGCGCCTACCTGTCGCAATCGTCGGTCAGGTACACGACGAGTTCGGGTCCGGCCGGCTCGGGCGTGAAGGTCGTGGTCAACGGCAAGGACGTGCCCTACGCCAACGCCAAGGACAGCAACCCGGCGGTTCTCGCCGCGGTGCAGGCGGCTGGCTATCCCAAGGCGGGTGACACCGGCATCGTGAAGATGTCGCATCCGTTCGACGTCTTCCGTCCGCAGCCGGCGGCGATCATCGGTCTGCTGTTCGTCCTGGTCCTGTTCGTGACCATGGTGTACGGCCCGATCGCGGCGATGCTGGTCGAATTGTTCCCGACCCGCATCCGCTACACCTCGATGTCGCTGCCATACCACATCGGCAACGGCTGGTTCGGCGGCCTCCTGCCCGCCACCGCCTTCGCCATCGTGGCCTCGACCGGCGACATCTATGCAGGTCTGTGGTACCCGATCATCTTCGCCTCGATTACCGTGGTGATCGGCTTCCTGTTCCTGCCGGAAACCAAGGACGTCGACATCAAGGCGACCTGATCGCAGCAGCAATCGACGACACCAACCGGCCGCGGTCTCCGCGGCCGGTTTTGCTTTGTGTGGTTCTTGCTTGGACGCGTTTTCTTCACGCGAACCGGTACCCACTTCGCTCGAAAACGCTCTACCGGTTGCTGCCGATGAATTGCAGCACGATCTCACGGCGGTGCGGGCGGCTGCGATGCTCGATCAGATAGATCGCCTGCCAGGTGCCGAGCGCGAGCCTGCCGTTCAGGACCGGGACCTGGAGCGAAGTCTGCGTCAGCATGGTCTTGATGTGGGCCGGCATGTCGTCGGGTCCCTCGGTATCATGGCTCCACCCGGCGTTCTCCGGCGCGAGCCGCGACAGTGCCGTGGTGAGATCGACCAGCACGGAGGGATCGGCGTTCTCCTGGATCGTCAGCGAGGCCGAGGTGTGGCGGATGAACAGCGTCAACGCGCCCTCACCCGCGTGCGCCTCGGCGATGAATCTCGCAACCTCGCTGGTCAGATCAGTGAAGCCGCGGCCAGGCGTCTGCACGGTGAGCAGTGTCGATGTGACGGTGGTTGCCTGCACGGACGATGGTGCGGAGCGGGTGACGGATCTGGCTGATGTCATGGAGGGGCCCGCATCAGATCTTCCCCGACACGTCTTTCTGCACGCGGTTGGCCATGTCGATCAGCCGCCGCCAGGCCTTTTCCAGGAACGTCATCATGCGGTCGACGTCCTGCTCGCTCGGCAGCGGGATCTCGATCTTACGCTCGCCCTCGGCGACCTTGGGCTCGGGTTTCCTGAGTGGATCGGATTTCGGCAGCGCCTCGTCGATCTTGCCCGATACCGTCGGCCCCGCCGCGAGCTGTGCCTTCAGCCGCTCGACCTCGGCCTGGAGCCTGCCGATCTCGGTGTCGAGCGCAGTCCGCTCGTCGGGCACCGCGTAGCAGGCCCAACCGGCGCCGTTCCTGGTGCAGGTCGACACCGTGCCGGTGCGCGTGTCGAGCCGCAGCACGCCCTCGGGGATGGGCGTCATGCTGTAGCGGCCATTTTCGCCGTCGGGCGCAGATTGCGCGGCCACGAGGCCGCCGCTGACCACCATCACCGCGGCCGCCGCCGCGAGCCATGATGTCGTGGATGACGTCGCAGGTCTCATCATTGTCTCCGCCCCGGCACTGCTGCGGCTGCGGCTGCAATTCTACACCCCCAGCCGGCAATCCGCCGCCAAAAAGCCGCCCCGAAATCAACGAACGCGGCGGCTTCTTTGATCCCGCGAGCGCGGCGAAAGCACGGCTGCGTCCGCCGTTCGCAAGCAGACCTGCTGCGGTGCGGCGTCACGCTGTGTGCAGCGCTGCCGTGCGCGTCAATATCATCAAGTAAATCAAATACATAATCGGAAGCGACGCAATCGTGACTTGGCTTGACTTGATTATAGGCCATCAGTATGGTCCGCGCGGCTTTTGAGGGTGACGGGCGCAATTTCCATTCAGCCGCAGCGTTTCGGGTCTTCGTTGCATGACACAGGGCACGGGACACGGCGATGATGGAGATCGCGATAGATCGCCCGAGGAAGCCGCGCTTTCCGATCGGCTCGGAAATCTTGATCAGCGGTTGTCCGAATTTCGCGACCGCCGGGCCAAGACCGAGCAACCCGCAGGTGACGATGGAGACAAAGCGGCCAGAGCCTCGGCGATGGCGCTTGGTTTCCGACTATCCTCGGAGTTGATCGCCGGCGTCGCTGTCGGAGCGGGGATTGGCTGGGGGTTCGACCACTTGCTGTCGACGTCGCCTTTCGGATTCATCGCGTTCCTGCTGCTGGGCTTCATCGCCGGCGTGGTGAATGTGGTGAGAACGGCAGGCGCGGGTCCGAACAGGCGCGGTGGTTCGTAATTGGCCTAGCCGGGTTAACTGTCGTGCCGCTCGCCGGCACAGCCGGCCGACCAATCTTCACTGGTCGGCTTGTCCAGCAGACGAGAGATGCCGCGCGGATGAAAATCGACCCGATCCATCAGTTCAACGTCGAACCGCTCTTCACGATCGGCCGTATCGGCGATCACACGATCGCCTTCACCAATGCCTCTCTCTACATGTTCGTCGCGGTGGGGATCATTGCGCTGCTTCTGCTCACCAGCGGCAAGCAGCTGGTTCCGGGGCGTCTGCAGTCGGTGGCCGAGCTCTCCTATGAGTTCGTGGCCAGCATGATCCGCAGCACTGCCGGAGCGGATGGCATGCGGTTCTTCCCGCTGATCTTCTCGCTGTTCATGTTCATCTGCGTCTCGAACCTCGTAGGCATCGTTCCGTACACGTTCACCGTGACGAGCCATCTCATCGTCACTGCGGCGCTGGCGCTGCTGGTGTTCTTCACGGTCCTGATCTACGGCCTCTACAAGAACGGCCTGAAGTTCCTGAAAGTGTTCGTCCCCTCGGGCGTTCCGGGCTACATCCTGCCGCTGGTCATGGCGATTGAGGTGCTGTCGTTCTTCCTGCGGCCGGTCTCGCACAGCGTTCGACTGTTCGCGAACATGCTCGCCGGCCACATCGCGCTGAAGGTGTTCGCCGGCTTCGTTGCCATGCTCGGCGCGTCTCTTGGCGTGGTCGGCTGGATCGGCGGGGTCATGCCGCTGGCGCTCGCCGTCGCGCTCACCGCGCTCGAACTGCTGGTCGCGTTCCTGCAAGCCTATGTGTTTGCGATCTTGACCTGTATCTACCTCAACGACGCCATTCACCCTGGACACTGAGTGATCCGGGTGCTTTTCCACCCACACCTGTCTTTCTTCCAAGGAGTCAAAAATGGATCCGCAAGCAGCTAAGTTTCTCGGCGCGGGCATCGCGTGCATCGGCATGGGCGGCGCCGGCATCGGCGTGGCCTTCATCTTCGGCAACTATCTGTCCGCAGCCATGCGCAACCCGGCAGCTGCTCAGGGCCAGTTCGGCAACCTGATCTTCGGCTTCGCCGTGACCGAAGCGCTCGGCATCTTCTCGCTGCTGATCGCTCTGCTGCTGCTGTTCGTCCCGCTCTGAACGCGTTTCGCGCCGCTTCCTGGTGGGAGGCGGCGCGTCTGACAGCAACAGGAGAACTCCATGGCTGAAAGTCATGGCGGCGCCAAAGGTACCGGCGCTCACACGGAGGCCGATGGCGGTCACCACGGCGGTGGCTTTCCGCCTTTCGAGAGCAGCACCTTTGCTTCGCAACTGGTGTCGCTCGCGATCGCCTTCGTCGCGCTGTATCTGATCGTCTCCCGGTTCGCGCTGCCGCGTGTCGGGGGTGCGATCGAGGCGCGTCAGAACAAGATCGAGGGCGATCTCGCCGAAGCGCAGAAGCTGAAGGACCAGTCCGAGGCGGCGCTCAAGGCCTATGAAGGCGAGCTCGCGTCGGCGCGCGCACGTGCACAGGCGATCGGCAACGAATCCCGCGAGAAGGCGAATGCGCAGGCGGAAGCCGAACGCAAGGCGCTGGAAGAGCAACTGTCCGCCAAGCTCGCCGAGGCGGAGAAGACCATTGCCTCGACCCGCGCGACCGCCATGAGCAACGTCCGCGGCATCGCGGCCGATGCAGCCGGCACCATCGTTCAACAGCTCACAGGCGTCGTTCCGGATGCAGCGTCGGTCAATGCCGCCGTTGACGCGACCTTGAAGGGTTAGTCTCGATGTTCTTCACACCTGAGTTTTGGGTCGCCGTCGCCTTCGTGATCCTGATGGTGATCTTCGCCTATGTGGGGGTGTTCAAGACGGCGATGTCGGCGCTCGATCATCGCGCCGCTCGTATCAAGGCCGAGCTGGACGAGGCGGCGCGCCTCAAGCAGGAGGCCACCAAGGTGCTCGCCGACTACAAGGCGCGCACTGCCGGTGCCGAGCGCGAGGCCGCCGACATCATCGCCAACGCGAACGCCGAAGCGGAGCGCATCGCAGCAGAGGCCAAGGCGAAATTGGAAGATTTCGTCACCCGCCGCACCAAGACCGCCGAGGGCAAGATCGCACTCGCCGAGGCTCAGGCTCTAGCGGACGTCCGGGCAGCCGCCGCGGAAGCCGCCGTGCAGGCTGCCTCCACGATCCTGTCGCAGTCAGTCAAGGGCCAGATCGCCGACGACCTGCTCGCCAAGGGCATCAACGAAGTCAGGCAGAAGCTGAACTGAGGGATTTGCCTTACCCAATCAAAAAGCCGGCGCGACGAGCGCCGGCTTTTTTGTTTGTGCTGGTCTCTCGTGTCCCGGACGCGGTGCAGCGTGCAACGCTGCTCCGCAGAGCCGGGACCCAGCATGCCGCGGCGTGGGCCCCGGCTCTGCGTCGCACCGCACCGGACGATACGCTTCACATCCCCGGGAGCGCTGAGCCGCGTCCGGGGCACGAGACCTTGAACTGAAGCTACTTCTTCCTCGGCTTAGCCTTCTCCGGCGAGAGCGCCTGCGGGTCGAAGCCGACATAGAAGATGTAGGTATCGGCAACCGCGGGCGCCGGCACCGGATAGGCCAGATCCTCGGCGACGAAGGTGAAGGGCACGCTGCCGCCTTCCGACATCGCCACCGTGGTCCGGTAGGCCTTCGAGGCGATCACCTTCTCGCCGACGCCGCCCTGCACGACGGCGATGCGCAGCGGCACCTCGACGGAGGCAGGCGCCCCGGCGGGGCCGGCGATGACACGGCCCTGGATGCCGATCCGGGCCGTGATGCCGGCACTGCTGCGCAAGCATTCGCGCGCCATCTTGGTGATCGAGGCCTGGAAGCGGATGTCATTGCCGACCGCCGGCTTGCCGCTGGCGCCGACCGCGTAGGTCGAGGCGCCCGCGCGCACCGTGACCTGCGGGCAATCGAGGTCGTCTTCCGCCGGCTGCCCGGGCGCAGGCGCCGGCTTCGGCTCCGCCGGCTCGTCGGACTTGCCGCCGAACAGGCTCTTGAAGCGGTCGGTCAACGACTGCGCCGCCACCGGCGAGACGGAGGCGAGCCCGACCGATAATGCCAGCACGACCGCTGCGCCCCGCCGCAACCTCGTCCGCGATGACCGAAGCTCCTGCACCATCAACACCCGTACTCCATGACAATGTTCCGGCCGGGTTATATCGCCAATATCGGCGAACCCAAGGCGGCAAAAAGGGATTAGGCCGCATCCATCAGGCTGCTCAGCCGCGGAAGTCCTCGTGCAGCAGGCCGAACAGCAGGTGATCCTGCCAGACCCCGTTGATGCAGAGATAGCGGCGCGCCAGGCCCTCGCGCGAGAAGCCGCACTTCTCCAGCACCCGGATCGACGGCGCATTGGTCGGGATGCAGGCGGCCTCGACCCGGTGCAGATTGAGCTCGCCGAACAGCGTCGGCAGCAGCACCCGCAGTGCGGCCGTCATGTAGCCGCGGTGGGCATAGGGCTGGCCGACCCAATAGCCGATGGTCCCGGCCTGCACGATGCCACGCCGGACATTGGCGAGCGTGATGCCGCCGACCAGGGCGCTGTCGAGCTCACGGAAGATCAGAAAGGGATAGGAGCGGTCCGCGGCGATATCTTCGGCATAGCGGCGCAGGCGGCGGCGGAAGCCGGAGCGGGTGAGATCGTCGGACGGCCAGATCGGCTCCCAAGGCGTCAGATAGTCGCGGCTGGTCTCGCGCAAATGAGCCCATTGCAGGAAGTCGGACATTTGCGGCGCGCGCAGGAGCAGCCCGTTGCCGCGCGGCGCCAGGGCGGCGGGTCCACTGGATGGCAGGCGAAAGAGGGCCATGGTGATGCTTCCCGGGGCGAGGCCCGCGCGCGGCTCCTAATGCAGCCGCGCCTTGGCGCGCGCCCGTGTCAATCCTTCCGCAAAAGACACCGCCGTGTCCAGACCCCTGCCGCTGCCCAATGCGACGACCGCAGGCCGGCTGCGCGACAGCAGCGCACGGGCCGCGTCCCGGGTCGATTCGATGCTGACGGCGTCGATCCGGGCGACCAGTTCCTGCACTGTCTGCGGGCGCCCGTAGGCCAGCACATGCCGGGCGAGCTGCTCGGCGCGGGAGGAGCAGCTCTCCAGCGCCATCAGCAGACCCGCCTTCATCTGTGCCTTGGCCCGGGCGATCTCGGCGTCGGTCAGCGTCTCCACCGATTCGTTCATGATGTCGACCACGACCTCCATCATCTCCGGCGCATCGGCGGGATCGGTGCCGGTATAGAGGCCGAAGAAGCCGGTATCGGTGTAGGGCGCGTGGAAGGTATAGATGGAGTAGCAGAGGCCGCGCTTCTCGCGCACCTCCTGGAACAGGCGCGACGACATTCCGCCGCCGAGGACATTGGTGAAGACCTGCAGCGAGAACAGCGAAGGATCGGTCTGCGGCACCCCTTCGAGCGCCAGCGTCAGATGCGCCTGCTCGAGCTCGCGATGCACCACCTTGGCGCCGCCCTGGCCGAACCGAGCGGCCTGCGGCTTCGGCCCGGGCGTCCCCTCGAAGCTCGCAAAACGCTTTTCGACCTCCGCGACGACTTGGCCGTGATCGACCGCCCCGGCCGCGGCCACCACCATGTCGGGCCCGCGATAATGCGTCGACAGATAGCCGCGCAGCATGTCGCGGTTGAAGGCGCGCAGCGTCTTGGCGGTACCAAGCAGCGAACGGCCCATCGGCTGGTCGGGATAGCAGAGTTCGTTCAGATGCTCGAACACGACGTCATCGGGCGTGTCCTGCGCGGCACCGATCTCCTGCACGATGACGTTCTTCTCGCGCTCCAGCTCGTCGGGCTCGAAGGCGGGGTTGGCAAGGATGTCGGCGAGCACGTCGAGCGCGAGCGGCACGTCGGCCTTCAGCACCCGCGCGTAATAGGACGTGGTCTCGGTCGAGGTGCCGGCATTGAGGTCGCCGCCGACCGCCTCGATCTCCTCGACGATCTCGCGCGAGGAGCGCCTGGTCGTGCCCTTGAACGCCATGTGTTCCAACAGATGCGAGATGCCGTGCTCGTTCGGCTTCTCGTCGCGTCCGCCGACGCCGGCCCAGACGCCGAGCGCCGCCGTCTCAAGGTGGGGCATCTCGTCGGTGACGACGGTGAGGCCGGAGGCAAGCTTGGACATCTCGACGCTCATCCGGCAACTCCCTGCTTTGCGGCGCGGCTGGCGGACAGCACGAACCGCTCGAGCTCGACCTGATCGTTCTTCATCACCCTCATGTGTTCGGATTTGGTCATCAGCCCGTCGAGCCAGGCCGGCAATTGCGGCCGCTGGCCGCAAGCCGCCTCGACGGCGTCGGGGAACTTGGCCGGATGGGCGGTGGAGAGCACGATGCTCGGCACCTTCGTATCGGTGGTGTCGCGGTCCGCGACGGCGAGCGCCACGGCGGTATGAGGATCGACCAGCTCGCCTGCTTCGCGCCAGGCGGCGCGGATCGCAGCCGCAGTCTCGGTCTCGTCGGCGCGCCCGGCATCGAACTCCTCGCGGATCGCGGCGAGTGTCGCATCGGGTAGCACGAAGCGGCCGGACTGCTTCAGCTGTTCCATCAGGCGACGCACGCCGGCGCCATCGCGCCGGCCGGCCTCGAACAGCAGCCGTTCGAAGTTCGAGGAGATCTGGATGTCCATCGACGGCGATGCCGTCGCGTGCACCTCACGCACCTCGTAGATGCCGGTCTTCAGCGTGCGCGCCAGGATGTCGTTGACGTTGGCGGCGATGCGCAGGGTGCGCACCGGCAGCCCCATGCGCTTGGCGACGTAGCCGGCGAAGATGTCGCCGAAATTGCCCGTCGGAACGACGAAATCGACCGCGCGCGCCGGAGCACCGACCGCGACGGCGGAAGTGAAATAGTAGACCACCTGTGCGACGATGCGCGCCCAGTTGATGGAATTGACGCCGGAGAGCGAGGTCGCATCGCGGAAGCGATGGTTGTTGAACATCCCCTTAACGAGAGCCTGGCAGTCGTCGAAGGTGCCTTCGATGGCGAGCGCATGGACGTTGGCCGCGCCCGTCGTGGTCATCATCCGCCGCTGCACCTCGGAGATGCGGCCGTGCGGAAACAGCACGATGAGATCGACGTTCTCGAGGCCCGCAAAGGCTTCGACCGCGGCGCCGCCGGTATCGCCTGACGTCGCGACCACGATGGTGGTGCGCTGGCCGCGCTTTTCGAGCACATGGTCCATCAGCCGCGAGATCAGCTGCATCGCCACGTCCTTGAAGGCGAGCGTCGGACCGTGGAACAGCTCCAGCACGAACTGGTGCGGGGACATCTGGCGCAGCGGCACCACCGCAGGATGGCGGAAGGTGGCATAGGCCTCGTTCGCCATGCGCCCGAGCTCGGCGTCGGAAATCTCACCGCCGGCGAAGGGACGAATCACGTCGACCGCGACCTCCCAATAGGGGCGGCCGAAGAAGCCGGCGATCGTCTCGCTCGGAAGCTGCGGCCACACCGCAGGCACATACAGGCCGCCGTCGCGGGCAAGCCCGGTCAGCATCACGTCACAAAAGCCGAGTTCGGGGGCTTCGCCCCGGGTCGAGATATAGCGAGTCAAACTGCCCTCCAAAGGCGGCCGGGCCCTAAGCTCGACCCTTAAGCCTTTGATTTTACGTAATTACTTGTCAACAGCCGGTGGCTTTGAACCACCATAGAGTGTTTTGCGGCATCGGGAAACCGCTTCCGACCTACCCCTCGCCCAATGAAAAAGGGCTGCGGCATTGCCGCAGCCCTTCTCTTGGAAGGTCTGTCGTTGTGTGCAGACCGGTTGCCTCATCGGGGTCGCCGACCCCTCAAAACTGTTCCGGCAAGCTTTCGTCGCCTGTCACGAAATCGTCAAGTCCAAACCCCGCGCGCGTCGAATGTTCCTATTTTTCCCGATCCGGGCTCTGGTTCGTTTTGGCAGTTGCAGCCAAGTCCTGTCAGTGATCCTTGCCCCTGAACTCCGCTTTTTCCCGAATCAGCCGCGGGAACGAATACAGCCTCGGCCCATTGTGTCGGCGGATGGGTGTCAGCCCGTTGTCCAACGCATTGCCCGGCCAACGGCGGCGTCGATCCGTCGGCCGAACCGCTGCATCCCGGAGCAGCCGGTTCGGTCGCTGGCGAAAGTCAGTTCATCCCGATTTCCACTGCGATCCGGATCAGGTCGGAATGGTTCTTGGCGCCAAGCTTCTGCTTGAGCAGGGACGTGGTGTTGGCGACGGTCTTGTAGGAGATGCCGAGCGCCTCGGCGACCTCGACGATCTTGTCGCCGCGTCCGAGCAAGCGAAGAATTTCGAGCTCCCGCGGCGTCATCTGTGACGCGGGGTTGGCCTTGATCGCCGCGCCGGAAAACGTCACGGCTTCCGCAAGCTGCGGCGAGATGAAGTTGTCACCCGCGACCACCTTGCGCACCGCTTTGAGCAGGATCCTGGGGTCGTCGCCTTTGGAGACATAGCCCTGCGCCCCGAGCTCGACGGCCCGCACGACGAACGCCGGATCGTCGTTCATGCTGAACATGATGATCTTGGCGTCGGGGTCGTCCTTGCGGATACGCCGCATCAGCTCGAACCCGGAGACGTCGGGCAGGCTGATGTCGATCACGGTGACGTCGGGCCGCTTGCTGACATAGGCGCGATGCCCGGATTTGGCATCGCTCGCCTCGTCAATGCGGATTGAATGGTCGGATGCGAACAGGGTGCGGCAGCCCGACAGCACCACGGGATGGTCGTCGACGATCAGGACCCTCGTCGCCAGCTTGGCGGTATCTTGCATCGCGCACTCTCTTGTTTTTCGAGTCATAGCCCGCCGGGAATAAATGGAAAGAGCAAATCCGGCCGATACGCGCTAGAATTGACCTAATGTGGCGACGACTTTCGTTCCGAACGCAATTGTTTCTCCCGCTCGGCGCGAGCCTTCTCGCAGCCCTGATCCTGGGCGGCATATTACTGCAGATATTTGCACCAGGTCAGGTAGCTGATGAACACGAGCCGGCTCGACGCTCGATCCAGACCATCGCCGCCGCGCTCAACAGCACCCTGCGCGCATCGGACAATCCGCAAAAGACCCTCGATGCATTTGTTCGGTCCTTGGACGCCTCCACGGATATTCAATTCCGCCGCATGGACGGAGGTCCCCCGCCTTCTCCGAAAGACTTGCGCAACCTGAAGAAGGTTCCGCAATGGTTCGTCAACCTCATCACCATACCAGAGATGGAAGCGGCGTTTCCGATCGTCATAGACGGCAGACATGTCGGCGATATCGTGTTCTTCCCGGACATATCGGCCGACTTGTTCGAGAAGTGGATCGGCTTCCTTGCGCTGACCAGCCTGGTCGCTGTCCTGATGGTGCTCACCGGCACCGTTGCCTATGTCTTCGCCGGTTCGGCCCTGCGCCCCCTGCAACATCTCGGCGAAGGTCTCACGCGAATACGGCGGGGCGACTACACGAGCCCAATTCCGGTCCGAGGCCCAGCGGAAATCCGGCAAGGCTGCGAGGAGGCGAACGCGCTGGCTGCAACGCTGGCGCAACTCAGCCAGGACAATCGCGATCTGATGCACCGCCTGGTGTCGCTGCAAGATGACGAGCGGCGCGATCTCGCCCGCGAACTGCACGACGAGCTCGGGCCCCTCCTCTTCAGCATCCGCGCCGGCACGATCGCGCTGACCGATGCCTCCGAGCCAACGGGACATCTCGGCAATTCGGCACAGGACCTGCTGCAATCGGTCGAGGCCCTGCAGCAGACCAACCGCCGCATCCTCGACCGGCTGCGGCCGCTCTATATCGAAGAGCTCGGCCTTTCGAGCAGCGTGCAAACGCTGCTCCGGAATTTTCGCAAGCAGGCACCTCATATCGTGCTGACGGACGCGATCGATCGCGATCTCAGCGCAATCGGCGGACCGCTGGCGCAGACCGTCTATCGCGTGATCCAGGAGGCACTGACCAACGTGCTGCGACATGCCAACGCGGGCAACGCACATGTGCAGGCGACGGTTGCCGACAAGACGCTCGTCGTCGAGATCTCCGACGATGGCGGCGGCTTCCCTGCGGACAACGTCTTCGGCCGGGGCCTGACCGGCATGCATGAGCGCGTGCGCGCGCTCAGCGGATCGCTATCGCTGTTGCGCGTGGATGACCGAACCTACGTGCGCTGCCGCCTTCCGGCGGAGACGATGCGGGACGTTCCGTCACCAGGCTAGTTCAGCAGGCGCAACCATCATGCGCATTCTGTCGCGCCGGTTCGCACAGCGTGCTGTGGATCTTGCCATCCGGGCTGAAGCGGAACGAGGCCTGAATGCGCAGCGCGCCGGCGACGGAATATTCGAGGTGGATGCCGTGGGGCGCGGGATTGATCTCTTCCAGCCCGAACCCCGCCAAGGAGAAGGCGCTGAGCCGCGGTTGCCAATAGGCCTCGATCTCGCTCCGGCCACGATAGCGCCGCGCGCCGTCGCACGTGCATTCGAGCTGCGCGTCGTCGGCATAGAGGTCGAGCAGGGCTGTGAGGTCGCCCTTACGGCAGGCATCCACCCAGTCGACGATAATTCCCATCTGGTCGAAATCACTCACGCCGCACCCAATCTGCCGCGGACAATACCGGCGGGCTTAGAACTACCCTCGTGAATATGCGCTGAATAATAAACCCCGGGCGATACCGGGTTCCCTTGATGGACCTTATTGTTTGAGCATGATCTTTTCGGAAAACCGCTACACACTTTCCGGATCATGCCCCAATGAGCTCAGCTCTGCCGCCGGCCTCTTGCCCACACGCCGAAGGCGATGAGCACGGCGCCTGCAAGCGTGAACCAGGTGATTGCATATTGCAGATGGTCGTCCTTGAGATTCACCTGGAGCGGTCCCGGACGCGGGATGCCGTTCGCCGGCGCGGGCCGTTCGAGATCGATATAGAACGGCGCAACCGTGCCCCAGCCCAGCACGCTTGCGATTGCCAGATGATCGCGCACGAACCAGAGCCGCTTGCCGCGATTCTCCGCCGGAGTCAGCCAGCTTGGCGCCTCGGGAAAGCGCAGATAGCCGGTGAGCTCAACCGGTTGGCCCGTGACGAGCTTGTTCACCGCGCGATCCTCGACGCCGCGGTCCTGCATCGTGTTCTCGACGAAACCCGCGTCGATCACGACCATCTCGCCGCCGGGAAGCCGCGCCGGCAGGAACGCCCAGGTGCCGGGGCCGGAGGCGTCCTTGCGCACCGCCGAGCCGGAGGAATAGACCATTGCATCGGGGAGGGCTGCGTAGGTTGCGGTGAAGCTGACGCGGCGGAATTCGTCGCGGGCGGGATTGAGCGCGGCCCATTGCGCGGGCGGCGGCAGCGCAACCGGCGCGGCCGCAAGCCGCTCGGTGAGCGCCGCAATCAACTCGTGCTTGGCGGTGCGGCGCTGCAGCTGCCAGACACCGAGCGCCACGAACACAGCCGTGAGGAACAGCGTGAACAGCGCGAAGCCGGCCACGGGGGCCTTGCGCGACGCAGGCTCGTTCATTTCGCGCGATCGACCAACCGGCCCGGCGCCGCCTTGTGGTGGAATTGCAGCGCGATCAGCAACGACTTCATCGAGCGCAGCGGCAACAGCGTGGTGGCGAGGATGAGCGGCAGCCAGAGCACCGCATGCAGCCAATATGGCGGCTGGTATTTGACTTCGACGATGAGGGCGCACGCGACGACGATGCCGCCGGCCAGCATGATGATGAAGATCGCCGGGCCGTCGCCGGTATCGATGAAGGCATAGTCGAGCCCGCAACGGTCGCATGCGGGCGCGAGCGTCAGAAAGCCCGCATAAAGCTTGCCCTGGCCGCAGCGCGGGCATTTGCAGGCAAGCCCACGCAGCGCGCTTTGCAGGACGGTGGTTTCGGACGGGGGTGTGCCGGCACTGTCGTTCATGATGGCGACTCTATCACAGTTTCCGACGAAACTTCGGGCAGCCGGAAAGCGAAAGGGCGGCCCTGCGGCCGCCCTTTCTGATCTTGTTCGATCGGGCTCAGTGCGCGGCGCTGGCCATGGTCTCGGCGCCGCGTCCCCAGACGTAGATGCAGAGGAACAGGAACAGCCAGACCACGTCGACGAAGTGCCAGTACCAGGCCGCGAACTCGAAGCCGAGATGCTGCTTCGGCGTGAAGTGGCCGGCATAGGCGCGGAACAGGCACACCAGCAGGAAGATGGTGCCGACCAGCACATGGAAGCCGTGGAATCCGGTCGCCATGAAGAACGTCGCGCCGTAGACGTTGCCGCCGAAGGAGAACGCCGCGTGGGCATACTCATAGGCCTGCACGCAGGTGAAGAGCGCGCCGAGCACGACGGTGAGGATCAGGCCATACTTCAGGCCCTGGCGGTCGTTCTCGAGCAGCGCGTGGTGCGCCCAGGTCACGGTGGTGCCTGACGTGAGCAGGATCAGCGTGTTCAGCAGCGGCAGATGCCAGGGATCGAAGGTCTCGATGCCCTTCGGCGGCCAGGTGCCCGGGACCGCGCAGGCGCCGGGCTGCGTGCCGAGGCCGCAACCGAACACCGCATCGCGGGTGGCGTGGACGGCATCGGCCGGAAACAGCGCCGCGTTGAAATAGGCCCAGAACCAGGCGACGAAGAACATCACCTCGGAGGCGATGAACAGGATCATGCCGTAGCGGTGATGCAGCTGCACGACACGGGTGTGGTCGCCCTTGTACTGGGCTTCCTTGATCACGTCGGCCCACCAGCTCGCCATGGTGTAGAGCACGCCCACGGTGCCGACGCCGAACACGATCGGCGCCGCCGAGAACATGTGGTGCATCCAGGCGACCGCGCCGACCGCCATGATGAAGGCCGAGAGCGAGCCGACGGCCGGCCAGGGAGAGGGATCGACCAGGTGATAGTCGTGATGCTTGGTGTGCGCCGTGGCCATTTCCGTCTCTCTCCTCAATCCCGTGCCTGTCCGGCACCTATCCCCTTGTGTCCAACCGCCCGCGCGTGAGCCCTGCGGTCAAAGATTTCCCTTGCGCTTGTCGGCCTCGCCCGATGCCAGCGGTTTCACTACGGGATCGCGCACCGGATAGAACGTGTAGGACAGCGTGATCGTGCTCAGCCCGTCGTTCTCATGGTCGGCGGCGATCGACGGATCGACGTAGAATACGACCGGCATCTCGCGCTTCTCGCCGGGCGCCATGGTCTGCTCGGTGAAGCAGAAGCAGTTGATCTTCTGGAAATAGGCGCCGACCGTCAGGGGTGCGACGTTATAGGCGGCCTGGCCCGCAGTGGCGCGCGCCGCCTGGTTGGTCACGGTGTAGAAGACCGTCACGACCTGGCCGATATTGACCTCGATCTCGCTCTGCTCCGGCTCGAACTTCCAGGGCAGGCCGGGCGCGACGTTGGAATCGAAGCGCACCGAGATCTTCCGCGCGATCGGGCCCGTGGCCGGCGCAGAGGTCGCCACTTGCGTCGTGCCGTTGAAGCCGGTGGCGCGGCAGAACCAATTGTAGAACGGCACCGCCGCGTAGGAGGCGCCGACCATCAGCGCGACCACGCCGCCGCAGATGGACGCGACCACCACATCGCGCCCCAGCCCGCGGCCCTTGCCCGGGTTGCGATGGCCAGGCTTGGCGCTGACGTCCTGCGATATGGTGGGCTCGTGATCCATGTTTCCTACATCGGCCGCACGAGCACGGCCGGCCCCTTGACCATGGTGACGGCGAAGAACAGCACCACGAGCACGCCGAGCGCCAAAGCGATCGCGATGGAGCGCTGACGACGGCTCTTCCGCTGCGCCTCGGTGAGGACGATTCCTTCCGGCTCGGGTTTGTCGGCCATCGCGGTGATCATGCGCCCCCAACCATCGGAGCAAGCGCCCGGTACACGACCTCGGCCAGCAGGGTCGCAAACAGCGCGAACAGGTACAGGATCGAGAACGCAAACAGCTTGCGGGTCGCGCGCAGCGACTGGCTGCGCTCGCGGCGCAGATAGACGTTGATGGCGAGCACCAGCATGCCGGCACCGAGGAGCAGCGAGACCACGCCGTAGACGGCATCGAAATAGCCGAGCGCCCAGGGCGCGGCGGCGACCGCGATCAGCACGATGGTGTAGAGCAGGATCTGCAGACGCGTGGCGTCGGGACCGGCGACGTTCGGCAGCATCGGAATGCCGGCGCGCGCGTAGTCGTCGGAGCGGAACAGAGCCAGCGCCCAGAAATGCGGCGGGGTCCAGAAGAAGATGATGGCGAACAGCAGCAGCGGCTCGACATCGACCGTGCCCGTCACCGAGGCCCAGGCCACCACCGGCGGCAGCGCACCGGCGGCACCGCCGATCACGATGTTCTGCGCGGTCCAGCGCTTCAGCCACATCGTGTAGATCACGACGTAGAAGAAGATGGTGAAGGCGAGCAGCGCGCCCGCGACCCAGTTGACGAGGATGCCGAGCGTCATCACCGAGAAGAAGGCGAGCGTCGTGCCGAACGCCATCGCTTCAGGACGGGTGATGCGGCCGCGCGGGATCGGCCGGTTCGCCGTGCGCGACATCTTGGAATCGATGTCGCCCTCGAGCGCCATGTTGAGCGCCCCGGAGGCGCCTGCACCGACCGCGATGCAGAGCAGCGAGGTGATCGCCAGCACCGGGTGGAAATGCCCCGGCGCCATCGCCATCCCGACCAGCGCAGTGAAGATCACCAGCGACATCACCCGCGGCTTGAGCAGCGCGAGATAATCGCCAACCTCCGCTTCGGAGATGTGGGGATTGATGTCGATGGCGTTGTGGTCGAGGACGGACACTTAGATTGACTCGCTTCGTTACAGCGCCGCGGCGCCCGTCACGGGCGCCGCGGGGGGATTGCTTACTGCACGCGGGGCAGCACTTCGAACTGATGGAAGGGCGGCGGCGAGGACAGCGTCCACTCCAGCGTGGTCGCGCCAGCACCCCAGGGATTGTCGCCTGCCGGCACCCTCTTCATGAAGGCGTCCAGCACGCAATAGAGGAAGATCAGCACGCCGAAGCCGGAGATGTATGAGCCGACCGACGAGACCAGATTCCAGCCCGCGAACGCATCGGGATAGTCGATGTAGCGGCGCGGCATGCCGGACAGGCCGAGGAAGTGCTGCGGGAAGAACACCAGGTTGACGCCGACGAAGGTGACCCAGAAGTGCAGCTTGGCAAGGCCCTCATTGTACATGTAGCCCGACATCTTCGGGAACCAGTAGTACCAGCCGGCGAAGATCGCGAATACCGCGCCGAGTGACAGCACGTAGTGGAAGTGGGCAACGACGTAGTAGGTCTCCTGGAGCACGCGATCGACACCCGCGTTCGCCAGCACGACGCCGGTCACGCCGCCGACCGTGAACAGGAAGATGAAGCCCACCGCCCAGATCATCGGCGCGCGGAATTCGATCGAGCCGCCCCACATCGTGGCGATCCAGGAGAAGATCTTCACGCCGGTCGGAACGGCGATGACCATCGTGGCGGCGACGAAATAGGCCTGCGTCGCCGAGGACATGCCGACCGTGTACATGTGGTGCGCCCACACCACGAAGCCGATGCCGCCGATCGCGACCATGGCGTAGGCCATGCCGAGATAGCCGAACACGGGCTTGCGCGAGAAGGTCGAGACGATCTGGCTGATCATGCCGAAGCCGGGCAGGATCAGGATGTAGACCTCGGGGTGACCGAAGAACCAGAACAGATGCTGGAACAGCACGGGGTCGCCGCCGCCGTCGGGGGCGAAGAACGTCGTGCCGAAATTGCGGTCGGTGAGCAGCATGGTGATCGCACCGGCGAGCACCGGCAGCGACAACAGCAGCAGGAACACCGTCACCAGGATCGACCACACGAACAGCGGCATCTTGTGCAGGGTCATGCCCGGCGCGCGCATGTTGAAGATGGTGGTGATGAAGTTGATCGCGCCCAGGATCGAGGAGGCACCGGCGAGGTGCAGCGACAGGATCGCGAAGTCGACCGCCGGGCCGGGATGGCCCGAGGTCGACAGCGGCGCGTAGATGGTCCAACCCGCCCCGACGCCGTTGGAGCCCGGCTCGCCCTCGACGAAGGTCGACATCAAGAGCAGCGCGAACGATGCCGGCAGCAGCCAGAACGAGATGTTGTTCATGCGCGGGAACGCCATGTCGGGCGCGCCGATCATCAGCGGCACGAACCAGTTGCCGAAGCCGCCGATCATCGCGGGCATGACCATGAAGAAGATCATGATCAGGCCGTGCGAGGTCACGAACACGTTGTAGGTGTGGGCCTCGTGGAAGACCTGCACGCCCGGATACATCAGCTCGGCCCGGATCGCGATCGACATCGCCGCACCGATGATGCCGGCGACGACCGCGAAGATCAGGTACATCGTGCCGATGTCCTTGTGATTGGTCGAATAGACGTAGCGCCGCCATCCGGTCGGATGGGCATGCTCGTCATGATGCGCGTGATCGCCGTGTGCCGCTGCGCTCGTTGCCATTTTCAAATCCTGCCTTGCGTCCCATTCGGACCTTTGGAGGTCCCACCCTTATCGCTTTCAGTCCCTCAGGCCGCCCCCCGGCGCTTACTGCGTCGGGCCGGCCGCGGAGGCGTAGGTGCTGGTGCCGCCGCTCGCAAACTTCTTCTTCGCCGTCTCGACCCAGGAGGCGAACTCCTGGTCGCTCACCACGCGGATCGCAATCGGCATGAAGGCGTGATCCTTGCCGCACAGTTCCGAGCACTGGCCGTAATACATGCCGGTCTTGGTGGCCTTGAACCAGGTCTCGTTCAGGCGGCCGGGAATGGCGTCGATCTTGACACCGAAAGCCGGCAGCGCAAAGGCGTGGATGACGTCCGCACCCGTGGTCTGGACCCGAACCACCTTGTTGACCGGCACCACCATCTCGTTGTCGACGGCAAGCAGGCGGGGCTGCTTGTCCTGGGCCATCAGCGAGTCGAACTCGAACTTGCCGTTGTCGGGATAGGCATAGGACCAATACCACTGCTTGCCGGTCGCCTTGACGGTCAGGTCCGCCTTCGGAATGTCGAGCTGCAGGAACAGCAGCCGGAACGACGGCACCGAAATGCCGACCAGGATCAGCACCGGGACGAGCGTCCAAGCCACCTCGATCAGCGTGTTGTGGGTCGTCCGCGACGGCACCGGATTGGCCTTCGCGTTGAACTTGACGACCACGATCACGAGCAGCGCCAGGACGAACAGCGTGATCAGGGTGATCAGCACGAAGAGGAAGTTATGGAACCAGACGATGTTGTCCATCACCGGGGAACCGGACTGCTGGAGCGTCCACTCCCACGGCGCCGGCTGCCCGAGTTCGGCCAATGCCGCACCACCCGTCGCCAGCGTGACTCCAGCCGCCACCAAGGCGATGGTGGCCAATCCCAGCAGTTGCCGGCCCACCCGACCCATCGACATCCTCATGTCGTTCGCGCTCCCCTTCCGAAATCACCCCACGTGCATTTCCCTGCTTGCGGGAAACGCTTATTCGCTCCGCCAGTCCGACAAACCGCCACGCAAGAATACCTCTAAGAGGAATTGGGGCCAGATCGCTAGAACGCGAAATCAAGCCTCTCAAACCATAATTCTTGATCTATCGCAATGCAGTCTTGAGCCCCGCCTGCCAGCCATCACCGGCAAGATATTTCCCAGCAAGATCAGACAAAAATACCGTTTCCCGGGACGCTGCGGCTTGACAGCGGAATTGCCCGCGGTAGGCACTGGAAGACTGCCACGCGGCAGCCTGATTCGTGCGGGCAATGGCGGTGTGCGCGGCGCGGAATTTGCTTGGGAATCGCCTTCAAGACGCCGTCATTCCGTATCAGTCCGCCAGATCAGTCCGCCAAGCGCGAGCAACCCAGGCGAGCAGAGGGACCGACCCGATGGGGCTTTCGAGATCGATGGCAAAGCCGGCGAACGGCCTCCCGGCGCTCGCCGCCCTCGTGGCTGCGATGGTCCTGCTGGCGCTGCCGGGGCTTGCCCATGCGCAGGGCGCGGTGCGCTCCGTCCATGGCGACTGGCAGATCCGCTGCGACACCCCGCCCGGCGCCCAGACCGAGCAATGCGCCCTGATCCAGAGCGTGGTGGCGGAAGACCGCTCCAATGCCGGCCTGACCGTGATCGTGCTCAAGACCGCCGACCAGAAGAGCCGGCTGATGCGCGTGGTCGCTCCGCTCGGGGTCCTCTTGCCCTCCGGCCTCGGGCTCAAGCTCGACAACCAGGACGTCGGCCGCGCCGGCTTCGTCCGCTGCCTGCCCAACGGCTGCGTCGCCGAGGTCGTCCTGGAGGACAAGCTGCTCGGTCAGCTCCGCAGCGCCAAGACCGCGACCTTCATCATCTTCGAGACCCCGGAAGAAGGCATCGGCTTCCCGCTCAGCCTGAACGGACTGGGTGAGGGCTATGACAAGCTGCCGTAGCAGCGGCTAACCTTGGCAATCCTTTTGTTTCCGTAATGTGAGGCTTCGCGCTCTCGCGGAACTGGTCCGAAACCATTATCTTGCCCCACATCCCCGGCTAATGGACGGACGCATGACCAATCCTGCCACGACCTCCCTGCTCGACCGTGCCAATCTCGACCGCGACCAGGTTCGCCACGAGGTCGCGCGCGGGCTTTCCGGCGCTGACGACGGCGAGCTGTTCCTGGAATACAGCCAGACCGAAGCGCTGATGTTCGACAATGGGCGGCTGAAGCAGGCGACCTACGACACCTCGCAAGGTTTTGGCCTGCGCGCCGTCAAGGACGATGCGGTCGGCTATGCGCATTCCTCCGACGTGTCGCTGCCGGCGCTGATTCGCGCGGCGGACGCGGTTGCCGCCGTGCGCGGCGGCTACTCCGGCAGCTTCTCGGCGCCGCCCCCGCATACCAATGTCCGCCTTTATGGCGACGACAATCCGCTGGATGCCCCAGGCTTCGAGACAAAAGTAAAACTGCTCGCCGAGATCGACGCTTACCTGCGCGACAAGGACCCGCGGGTGCGGCAGGTCAGCGTCAGTCTCGGTGCGACCTGGCAGGTCGTCGAGATCCTGCGGCCCGACGGCGAGAGCTATCGCGACATCCGCCCGCTGGTGCGCGTCAACATTTCCGTGGTCGCCGGCCAGGGCGACCGGCAGGAGAGCGGCAGCAAGGGCTATGGCGGCCGCGCCGGCTATGCCGAGTTCATCGAGAGCAAGAACTGGCGCGACGCTGCCGACGGCGCGCTGCGCGAGGCGCTGGTCAATCTGGAATCGATTCCGGCGCCCGCCGGCGAGATGGACGTCGTGCTCGGGGCCGGCTGGCCCGGCGTAATGCTGCATGAAGCGGTCGGCCACGGCCTCGAGGGCGACTTCAACCGCAAGAAGACGTCCGCGTTCGCCGGCCTGATGGGCCAGCAGGTCGCGGCCAAGGGCGTCACCGTGGTCGACGACGGCACCATCGCCTCGCGCCGCGGCTCGCTCTCGATCGACGACGAGGGCATGCCGACCAATCGCACCGTGCTGATCGAGGACGGCATCCTGGTCGGCTACATGCAGGACCGCCAGAACGCACGGCTGATGAACATGAAGCCGACCGGCAACGGCCGTCGGCAAGGTTATGCCCATGTGCCGATGCCGCGCATGACCAACACCTACATGCTCGCGGGCGACCGCGATCCGGCCGAGATCATCGCCTCGGTGAAGAACGGCGTGTTCGCCGCGAATTTCGGCGGCGGACAGGTCGACATCACCTCGGGCAAGTACGTGTTCCAGTGCACCGAGGCCTACAAGATCGAGAACGGCAAGATCGGAGCGCCGCTCAAGGGCGCCATGCTGATCGGCAACGGACCGACCGACCTGCATCGCATCCGCATGATCGGCAACGACCTTGCGCTCGACACCGGCATCGGCACCTGCGGCAAGAACGGCCAGGGCGTGCCCGTCGGCGTCGGCCAGCCGTCGCTGCTGATGGAACGCATCACCGTGGGTGGAACCGGCGCATGAGCGTTGAAGACAAGGTCACGGTCAGCCCCAAGCGCAAAAGCAGCGGCTGGGGCGGACAGATCGCTCAGCTCGCCGGCATCGTCGCCGCGGTCTTCATCGCCAAGGGCGCGCTCGCCGAGCCGTTCTACGTGCCGTCGGGCTCGATGGAGCCGACGCTCCTGATCGGTGATGCGCTGCTCGCCTCGAAATTCCCCTATGGCTACGGCACCTCGTCGCTGCCGATCCAGATCAGCCTGCCGGAAAGCGGCCGCGTGTTCGCGGAGACGCCGAAGCTCGGCGACGTCGTCGTGTTCCGCTGGCCCGGCGATCGTTCGCAGGCCTGGGTCAAGCGCGTCGTGGGCCTGCCCGGCGACCGCATCCAGATGCGGCAGGGCCAGCTCTTCATCAACGACCGTCCGGCCGAGCTGAAGCCGGACGGCGTCGGTGCGGCCGAGAACGACCGTGGCGGCAGCGAGCCCGCCTATCGCTATGTCGAGACGTTGCCGAACGGCGTCTCGCATCTGATCTTCAAGATGCGCGACAGCGGTCCGCTCGACAACACGCCCGAGGTGACGGTGCCGGCGGGACATCTGTTCGTGCTCGGCGACAACCGCGACAATTCCGCCGACAGCCGCGTGCCGCTGCGCTCCGGCGGCGTCGGCCTGTTGCCGATCGATAATCTAATCGGCCGTGCGGACGCCGTGGTCGGCTCCTGGGACCTCGGCATGCGGAGCCAGCCGGTGTGGACCTGGCTGTCCGGATTCAGGCTGTCGCGGTTCTTCACCGCCGTGCACTGACCGGTCGCAGGTGAGCAAGGACGAATTCCTCGCGCTCGCCTTACGCAATCCGGTCAACGCCGCGATCCTCGACGAACTGCACCGGCTCGCGCTGCCGGATGCGTGGCTGGTGTCGGGATGCCTGGTGCAGACGGTATGGAACGTGCTCACGGGGCGCCCGATCGACCACGGCATCGCCGATTACGACGTGTTCTATTTCGACGCCGACACATCGTGGGAGGCCGAGGACGCGGTGATCCGCACCCTCCATACGCGCCTCGCGCATCTCGGCGCCAAGATCGAGGTCCGCAACCAGGCCCGCGTGCACATGTGGTACCCGGCCAAGCACGGCCTGCCCTATCCGCCGCTGAGAAGCTCGAGGGAAGGCATCGACCGCTTCCTCACGCAGAACACGCAGGTCGGCGTCAGGCGCGCAAGCGATGGCCACGAGGTCTATGCACCGCGCGGGTTTGACGACATTGCAGCAGTGATCGCGCGGCCAAATCCAGGACCGAATTTTTCCGCGGCGAACTACGAAGCGAAGGCTAAGCGCTGGAAGGCGCTGTGGCCGGAGATCACGGTGATCGCGGCGGAGTGAGGTGCCGTAGGGTGGGCAAAGCGAAGCGTGCCCACGCGCCTGCGGCCGTATCGGAAGATCGTGGGCACGGCGCAAAGGCGCCTTTGCCCACTCTACGGCACCTTGCCTACCGCACGACGCCCGACGTGAACCCCGCCTTCCTTCGCGGCGGCTTGATTTCCTTCTTCAGGAAGCAGCGCGCCTCGCGCCCGGTGTAGCCGGGGCGGGCATAGGTGAAGGCGCGGCATTTGTTGTCGGCGATGCAGGCGGCCTTGCAGGCCTCGACGCTTTCGCCGTCCTTGAGCTCGAAATTGCGCAAGTCGCCGCCGGGCCGGTCGATCGACGTCTCGACGCCTTCCACGCGCGGCTCGATCACGCCGGCGCCGCGCACGCCCGAGATACAGCAACTACCCGGCACGCGCGCCGGCACGGTGTTCTTCAGCCAGCACACGGCCGAGCCGCCTTCGACATCGGGATAGTTGAAGCTCCAGGAGCGGCAACGGCGATCGCGCTCGCATAGCAGCGCGCAATCCTCGGGATCGCCGGAGGTGACGGGCGTACTGAAATAGTCGCCGCCGGGCCGGTCGAACGCCGTCTGGGCAAGCGCCGGCGCGCTTGCAAACGCAAGCGAAAGCAGCACGACACATGCCGCGGCGCTGGCCATGATGGCCCCGGACAGGCGGCAATTCCCCATCGGAACAGCTTTCGAGTTATTGACGACGCTCAGGTTTTTTCAGCCGGTCATTTGATCGCCGCAAACCTGTATGGGCGATGAACGGCTGAATCCCGGGTGCCCGGTTTCAGAGGTCTAGAACGCGTATTCCGCGTAGGCCGGTTCCACCGAACCCTGCCAGGGACCGTTGAATTTATCCAGCATCTCCTCGGCCGGCGTCCGGCCGGAATCGATGATGCGATCGAGCGGCTCGAGATGCCGGGTTTCGTCACGGCCGAGCTGGTCGATCCGGCCGCGCCGGCGAAGGCCGGCATGGGCCAGAACGAGGCATTCCTTGGCGATCTCGAACAGATAGCGGTCCTTGATCCGCGCCTTGAAGCCCATGCGCGGCACGTCGTCGCGCAGGGCCTGACGTTCATGCGCGCTCCAGTGCTTGACGATCTCCCAGGCGGCATCGAGCGAGGCATCGTCGTAGAGCAGCCCGACCCAGAACGCCGGCAGCGCCGGCAAGCGGCCCCACGGGCCGCCGTCGGAGCCGCGCATCTCGAGATAGCGCTTGAGCCGCACTTCCGGGAAGATCGTCGAGAGGTGGTTGGCCCAGTCCGACAAGGTCGGACGCTCGCCGGGAAGGTTGTTGTTGCGGCCGTCGAAGAAGGCGCGGAACGAGGAGCCCGAGACGTCGATGTACTCCTCGCCGCGCTTGACGAAATACATGGGCACGTCCAGCGCATAATCGACATAGCGCTCGAACCCCATGCCGTCCTCGAACGCCCACGGCATCATGCCCGAACGGGCATTGTCGGTGTCGCGCCAGATTTCGGACCGGAACGACAGGAAGCCGTTCGGCCTGCCCTCGGTAAACGGTGAATTGGCGAACAGCGCGGTCGCGACCGGTTGAAGCGCGAGCGAGACGCGCAGCTTCTTGACCATGTCGGCTTCGGAGGAGAAGTCGAGATTGGTCTGCACCGTGCAGGTCCGGTACATCATGTCGAGGCCGTATTGACCGACCTTCGGCATGTAATTGGTCATGATCTTGTAGCGGCCCTTGGGCATCACCGGGATATCGGCGCGCGACCAGGACGGCGTCATGCCGAGGCCGAGGAAGCCGATGCCGAGCGGGGTTGCGATCTCGCGCACCTGCGCCAAGTGCGCCATCAGCTCGCTCTGGGTCTGGTGCACGTTCTCGACCGGCGCGCCGGACAGCTCGAACTGTCCGCCGGGCTCGAGCGAGATCGCGCCGCCGCCGGTGACGTCGTAGAGGCCGATGATGTTGCCCTGCTCCATGATCGGCTCCCAGCCGAGCAGGAGCTTCATGCCTTCGAGCAGCGCGCCGATGCCGCGCGCGCCCTCGTAAGGCACCGGACGATGGCCGTCGAGCGTGAACGGCGTTTTCTCGTGCTCGGTGCCCATGCGGAACTCGGACGGGTCCTTGCAGCCGGCCTCGAACCACGCGACGAGCTCGTCGCGTGATTGCAGCGGCGTCATGTCGATCTGGTCTCGCGCCATATCAAACTCTAATCAAAAGCGCTTCGACCGAACGCGCGCGGGTGACAGGGATGGCCCGCGAACCCACCGGTTGCACGGGCGAGCGGATTTGCCGCGCGATCATCGCGACGGCATGGTTTCGTTGGCGGCCGCGGGCGGCAGTTTCATCTCGCCGCACGAGCAGCCCAGGCGATCGAGCAGATTGCTGAGCTTGACGGCGTCGGCGTCCGACAGTTTCGAACCGACATATTTCTCGATCGCGGCCGAATAGGCGCCCCACATCCGCTTCTGCAGCTCGCGGCCGGCTTCGGTGATCTCGACGAACTGGCCACGCTTGTCGATCTTGCATTCGCGCCGCGAGGCGAGGCCCTCGTCGACCAGGCGGTCGATCAGGCGCGAGGTCGAATATTGCGGGATCAGCATCTGCCGCTCGAGCTCGACCGGCCGCAGCTCGCCCGAGGGCGCCCGCGACAGTTCGAGCAGCGCGTCATACCAGGCCAGCGGTGGGAAGCCGGCCTTCTTCAAGTCCTGCTCGACGCAATCGAGCACGCGGCTCTGCACCCGCATCAGGCGGATCCAGGCCGCGGTTGCCTCGGTCGATGGTTTGCGTTTCATGGTCCCGCTCAAGCTCGTCGTCCGTCTCTTACTCCATTCGATGCACCTGCATCAATCTTGACTATTTCAAGCAGGTGCATGTAGTCGTTCTTTCGGCCGAACCAAGCGTCAGGGGAAGGAAATTCCTCGAAACCGGACGGTTTGCCCGGTGTGTGCCCGCCGTCCCCACATCGTGCTCCTGGAGGCCAGCCCGCTCTATGGCCCGGTCGAGGTCGGTAGCGGCGCCAAGAAGCCCGAAATAGTGAGGATTATCTGAAGCTGACCCCCCCTTGGGGCCAGGTCCCTGCGCTGGGCCTCGACAGCAAATGAGATCGTGACGGAAGGCCAAGTGATTGTCCAGATGATCGCCGATCAGGCCTGGTCCACCGTTCGCGAAGCACGACCGGAAGGACGGCGAAGAGCCGGACCGATGATTCGGCTCTTTCCTTGCCACATTCGCTAGTCCGAAGATTTGCGATGCGCTGACACCCATTTTACGAGCATTGTCCGGGTTAACAATAACTCCGTGTTGTGCGCTCCGGGGACGTCACCATCCTTGTGAGAGCAATGCTCTTGGCTCAGCTTCAGCGCGAGGACAGGACGCTAGCCGTCGGACCGGAAGAACTATCGTGACGACCGTACTCCTCCTCCTGCTCGCGAGTGCAATAACCGGCTTGGCGACGGGGCTATTCTTCCGAGTCTGGACTCTATTGCTGGTCTCGCCGGCGACTGCGATCCTTGCCGCGACGGTGCTTCAGACTTCAGGCTTTGGATTCTGGACGGGCGTTCCAATCGTCGTCGTCTGCCTGTTTGCCGGCCAGGTGGCCTATTTGGCCGCGACGTTCTACGTGCACAGAGGTGAGCTTTCAGTGCAGGACGAGATCGACGGCGAACCAGGCAAGCACGGCCAGCGCAACATCAAAGACGAGGACGAGTAGGACCAGACCGACCCATGAAGGAATTTTTCTGCGCCGCCGCAGGAGCCTGCGGCGCGGCCACGGCCGCCCCAGCAGCAACAACGGGACGTATCGTACCGCAACGCCGGCTGCGCGGTCTTGAGACACCGTGGGGATCATTGCGGGACACCTTCAATGTCGATGGGCCATCCGGTGGATCATCAGCAAGAGCGGTGCCAGGGTGGAGCGAGCGTGGCCGGGGATGGGTGCCCGTGTGAGACGAAAGCACATCAACCGATATGGCAAGACGCGACGCAGATCGGCCAAGTCGATGATCCAGCCCTTCCATTTGTGAACCATCTGATCAGCGGCGACGTCGAAGGAGCATCTCCAGGAGACAATTGCCTCCATGAACATGATCGTCCTCATGACCGCCGCGGGCGCGCCGCTCGCGATGCTCGGGCTCTCGACGCCGGTCGCGCCGGAACGCAATTGCATCTTCATGATCCATCCGCAGATCACCTCGGCCGTGTTCGAGAGCAAGGAAGGCAAGATCGTCTTTCCGGACCGGCCGACCGAATATCCCTGTCACTACGCCAGGACGAAGGGCGGCACGGAGATCGCTTTCACCAACCAGAATGGTTGGCGCTTCAAGGTGCGCATCGGCCGCGGCGACGAAGGCAGCTGGAAGGCCCGTCTCGACGACGATGTAGTCGGAGGGCGCGCCTTCTCGCCGTTCGGCGACGGGAAATGAAAAGGCCGGATCGATGATCCGGCCTTTTGTTTCTGCGTAGACCGACGCTTCCGTCAGGCCGCCGCCTTCTTCGGCGCGAAACGGCCGTAGAAGGTCTCGCCCTTCGCGGCCATCTCTTCCAAGAGCTTCGGCGGGGTGAAGCGCGAGCCGTATTTCGCCTCCAGCTTGTGGCAGAGTTCGACGAACTTCTTCGTGCCCATGAAGTCGATATAGGACAGCGTGCCGCCGGTGAACGGCGCGAAGCCGAAGCCGAGTATCGAGCCGACATCGGCCTCGCGCGGATCGGTGATGACGTGGTCCTCAACGGTGCGCGCAGCTTCCACCGCCTGCACCACCAGGAAGCGCTGCTTCAGCTCCTCGATATCGAGCGTGTCGGGGTCGAGCTGCTTCGGCTGCAGCGCGGAGAGACCCGGCCACAGGCTCTTCTGACCCTTGCCCTTCTCGGGATAGTCGTAGAAGCCCTTGCTGTTCTTGCGGCCGAGACGGCCCTGCTTCTCGACCATCTCCACCATCAGCTTCTTCTGCTCGGGATTGATCGCGTTGGGGCCGAGATCGGCTTCGGTCGCCTTCATGATCTTCAGACCGAGATCGAGCGCGACCTCGTCCGAGAGCGAGAGCGGGCCGACCGGCATGCCGGCCATCTTGGCGCAGTTCTCGATCATCGCGGGCGGCACACCCTCCAGGAACATCTCGTTGCCTTCGGCGACGTAGCGGCCGACGCAGCGATTGGCGAAGAAGCCTCTGGAGTCGTTGACCACGATCGGCGTCTTGCCGATCTGGCGGACGTAGTCGAGCGCGGTCGCGAGCGCGACGTCGCCGGTGTTCTTGCCGAGGATGATCTCGACCAGCATCATCTTCTCGACCGGCGAGAAGAAGTGAATGCCGATGAACTTGCCCTGATCCTTAAAACTCTCGGCCAGCGAGGTGATCGGCAGCGTCGACGTGTTGGAGGCGAAGATCACATCCGGCTTCAGATATTGCTGCGCCTTGGCAAAGGTCTCCGCCTTGACCTTGCGGTCCTCGAACACGGCCTCGATGACGAGGTCGACGTCCTTCAGCGCGGCGTAGTCTGCGGTCGGCGTGATGCGCGCGAGCAGCGCTTCGGCGTCCGCAGGCTTGGCGCGGCCCTTCTTGATCTGCTCCTCGATCACCTTCTGGGCATGCGCCTTGCCCTTGTCCGCGCTCTCCTGGTCGCGATCGATCAGGACGACGTCGAGGCCGGCGCGGGCCGAGACATAGCCGACGCTGGCGCCCATGAAGCCGGCGCCGATCACGGCGATCTTCTTCACCTTGGTTGCGGGCACGTCCTTCGGACGGCGCGCGCCCTTGTTGAGCTCCTGCATCGACAGGAACAGGCTGCGGATCATCGCGGCCGCTTCCTTCGAGCGCAGCACCGAGGTGAAGTAGCGCGACTCCACCCGCAGCGCCGCGTCGATCGGCAGCTGCAGGCCCTCATAGACGCAGCTCATGATCGCGCGCGCGGCCGGATAATTGTCGTAGGTCTCGCGGCGATAGATCGCGTTGCCGGCCGGGAACATCATCATGCCGGCCTTGGAGAACACCGGACCGCCGGGCAGCTTGAAGCCCTTCTCGTCCCACGGCGCGACGGCCTTGCCGCCGCCCTTGATCCAGTCCTTCGCCGCCTTGATGAGGTCGGCGGCGGGAACAATGGCGTGAATGAGGTTCAGTGCCTTGGCCTTGTCGACCGTGACAGGATCGCCCTTGAGCAGAATGGTCATGGCGTCCTGCGGCGGCACCAGGCGCGGCACGCGCTGCGTGCCGCCGGCGCCGGGGAACAGGCCGACCTTGACCTCGGGCAGGCCGAGGCGCGTCTTGGGGTTCTCCGCCGCGACGCGATAATGGCAGCACAGCGTGATCTCGAAGCCGCCGCCGAGCGCGAGCCCGTTGATCGCCGCCGCCCACGGCTTGCCAGAGGTTTCGATTCCGCGCAGCACCTGCGAGAAGCGGCGGCTCTGATCGAACAGCATCTGGTTCGCCGCGGTCTCGCCCTGCTCCTTGAAAACCTTCGCATAGGCCTGGTTCATGCCTTCGAGCATGGACAGGTCCGCGCCGGCGCAGAACGCTTCCTTGGCCGAGGTGATGACGACGCCCTTCACCGCGGCGTCGGCCGTGGTCGCCTTGACGATCGCCTCGAGTTCGTTGGTCGAGGTCTCGTCGAGCACGTTCATGGAACGGCCCGGGATGTCCCAGGTGACGAGCGCGATGCCGTCGGAATCGGTCTCAACCTTGAAGTTCTTGTACGACATGTTGGTTGCTCCTCAACCCTTAGACGCGCTCGATGATGGTCGCGGTGCCCATGCCGCCGCCGATGCACAGCGTGACGAGGGCGGTCGACTTGTTGGTGCGCTCGAGCTCGTCGAGCACGGTGCCGAGGATCATCGCGCCGGTCGCCCCGAGCGGGTGGCCGAGCGCGATCGCGCCGCCATTGACGTTGATCTTGGCATTGTCGATGTCGAAGGCCTGGATGTAGCGCAGCACGACCGAGGCGAAAGCCTCGTTGAGCTCGAACAGGTCGATGTCCGACTTCTTCATGCCCGAGCGCGCAAACAGCTTCTCGGTGACGTCGACCGGACCGGTCAGCATCATCGCGGGCTCCGAGCCGATGTTGGCGAATGCGCGGATCTTGGCACGCGGCTTCAGGCCGTACTTGCTGCCCGCCTCCTTGCTGCCGAGCAGCACGGCGCCGGCGCCATCGACGATGCCCGAGGAATTGCCGGCATGGTGCACGTAGTTGACGCGCTCGATCTCCGGGTGCGACTGGATCGCGACGCCGTCAAAACCGCCCATCTGCGCCATCATCGTGAACGACGGCTGCAGCTGCGCCAGCGACTGCATCGTGGTCGAGGGGCGCATGTGCTCGTCCTTGGCGAGGATGGTGAGGCCGTTGATGTCCTTCACCGGCACCACGGATTTGTTGAAGCGGCCTTCGTCCCAGGCCTTGCCGGCGCGCTGCTGGCTCTGCACGGCGTAGGCGTCGACGTCGTCGCGCGAGAAGCCGTACTTGGTGGCGATCAGGTCGGCCGACACGCCCTGCGGCATGAAGTAGGCCGGCACCGCCATCGAAGGATCCATCGGCCAGGCGCCGCCGGAGGCGCCGATGCCGACGCGGCTCATCGACTCGGCGCCGCCGCCGATCACGAGCTCATGCTGGCCACTCATGATCTGCGCCGCGGCGAAGTTCACGGCATCGAGGCCGGAGGCGCAGAAGCGGCTGATCTGCACACCGGGCACGGCTTCGCCGAGACCGGCCTTCAGCGCCGCGAAGCGCGCGATGTCGGAGCCGGCTTCGCCGACTGGGTCGACCACGCCGAGCACGACGTCATCGACCGAATCCTCAGGCAAATTGTTGCGGTCCTTCAGCGCCTTCAGCGGCACGGTCGCGAGCGCGAGGGCGGTGACTTCGTGCAGCGCGCCGTCCGGCTTGCCGCGGCCGCGCGGGGTGCGAACGTGGTCGTAGATGAATGCCTCAGGCATGACGCCCTCCTGATGTGATGTTCGTTACGATTGGGAGCAGGCAGCGGAAGCAGGCTCAGAACGCTTCCGCCGGCAGTTCCATGATGGTGGCGCAACCGGCCTGGATGCGCGCGAGATTGGCGGCGGTCTCCGGCAGCATCCGCTCCATGAAGAAGCGGCCGGTGACGAGTTTTGTGGAGAGATAGGGCGTCTGCCCGCTCTCGGCAATCTTGGCTAGCGTCACCTTGGCCATCCGCGCCCACATGTAGCCGAGCGCGACGAAGCCGAAGAGATGCAGGTAATCGGTTGCGGCGGCCCCCGCATTGTCAGGCTTCGCCATCGCGTTCTGCATCAGCCAGGTCGTCGCCTGCTGCAGATGGCCGAGCGAGGTCGAGAGCGGCGTGATGAAGGGCTTCAGCGCCTCGTCGCCGCCGTTCTCCTTGGCGAACGCCATGACCTCGCCGAAGAAGGCCATAATGGCGCGGCCGCCGTCGCGCGGCAGCTTGCGGCCGACGAGGTCGAGCGCCTGGATGCCGTTGGCGCCTTCATAGATCATGGCGATGCGCGCATCGCGCACGAACTGCTCCATGCCCTGCTCGGCGATGTAGCCGTGGCCGCCATACATCTGCTGCGCCTGCACCGCGTTGGCGAAGCCATAGTCAGTGAGGAAGCCCTTCAGCACCGGGGTCATCAAGCCCATGTGGTCGTCGGCGGCCTGGCGGTCCTTGGGGTCTTCGGAGCGATGGGCGACGTCGCTCTTCAGCGCGGTCCACATCACGAAGGCGCGCGCGGCCTCGTTGAACGCGCGGATCGAGAGCAGCGTGCGGCGCACGTCGGGATGCACGATGATCGGATCGGCCTGCTTGTCCGGTGCCTTGGCGCCGGTGAGCGCGCGGCCCTGGATGCGCTCGCGGGCATAGGCGACCGCATTCTGATAGGCCACTTCCGACTGCGCGAGGCCCTGCACGGCGACGCCGAGCCGGGCCTCGTTCATCATCACGAACATGCCTTGCATGCCCTTGTTCTCTTCGCCGATCAGCCAGCCGGTGGCGTTGTCGTAGTTCATCACGCAGGTCGAATTGCCGTGGATGCCCATCTTGTGCTCGATCGAGCCGCAGACGACGCCGTTGCGCGCGCCCACCGAACCGTCGGCGTTGACGAGGAACTTCGGCACCACGAACAGCGACACGCCCTTGATGCCGGCCGGCGCGCCCTCGATGCGGGCGAGCACGAGATGGATGATGTTGTCGGCGAGATCGTGCTCACCGGCCGAGATGAAGATCTTGGTGCCCGTGATCTTGAAGCTGCCGTCCGCCTGCCGCACTGCCTTGGTGCGGAGCATGCCGAGATCGGTGCCGCAATGCGGCTCGGTGAGGTTCATGGTGCCGGTCCATTCGCCGGCCACCATCTTCGGCACGTAGGTCTTCTTCTGCTCCGGCGAGCCGTGCACCAAGAGCGCCGCGGTCGCGCCCATGGTGAGGCCGCCATACATCGAGAACGCCATGTTGGCGGAGATCTGGAATTCGTTGACGGCTTGCGAGAGCGTCACCGGCAGGCCCTGCCCGCCATATTCAGTCGGCGCCGACAGGCCGAGCCAGCCGCCCTCGGCGACCTGCTTGAAGGCCTCCTTGAAGCCCTTCGGCGTGGTGACGCTGCCGTCGTCCGCGCGCTTGCAGCCTTCGAGATCGCCGACGCGGTTGAGCGGATGCAGCACCTCTTCGGCGAGCTTGGCGGCTTCGCCGAGGATGGCCTCGCGCACGTCGCTCGACGCATCGGAGAAGCCGGCGAGATTGTCGTAGCGATCGATCTGGAAGACGTCGTTGAGCAGGAAGTTCACGTCTTCGACGGGGGCTTTATAGATCGGCATTGGGGGTCTCCCGGCGTGTCCTTGAAGTATTGGGGCTTGAAGGGGATGTTGGGCTTATGATTGGGCGGCGGCAAGCTGCTCCGCCATGAGGCGGTGCAGCATGTTGATCGCCTTGAGCGGACGCACCATCACCTTGAAGTGGGTGATGCGTCCTTCGCTATCGAAGCTGATGATGTCGACGCCGTTGATCTCGATGCCGTCGATGACATTCTTGAATTCGAGCACCGCGCCTTTATCGCTGCGCCACTCGCCGACATAGGTGAAGCCGGGGCCGCCGAGCACCTTCTCGGCGCTGGAGAGGTATTTGAAGGTGATGTCGCGGCCGGCTTGCGGCGTGTGCACGACCGGGCTTTCGAACACGGCGTCGGGATGCAGGAGGTCCCAGAGCGCGGCGCGGTCGTGGGACTTCATGTAGGCGTACCAGGAATCGAGGCCGGTCATTCTCGGATGCCTCCCTCAAGGCTAGGGCAAAAGTTGCGAAAACAACCCCATGCACAGTAGCGAGGAGATTGATTTCACTTGATTATTCCAGTCGGGCCTGTGGCCCGCCTGCACGCTGCCTCATATGCACATTGACGCATATGCGCCGATGCGCATAAAGTCAAGCAATTTGGTCAAACCTAAAGAAGGGGGCCAGTCATGGCACTGGGCGACGCAATCCTCGCATGCCTGACGGAACGCCCGATGACGGGCTACGAGCTCGCCAAGACGTTCGATTCCTCGATCGGCTTCTTCTGGAAAGCCGACCATCAGCAGATCTACCGCGAGCTCTCCAAGCTGCGGGACCGCGGCTACATCCAGGGCCGCGAGGTCGTGCAGTCGGGCAAGCCCAATAAGCTGATCTATACGCTGACTCCCGAGGGCCGAACAGCACTGCGGCACTGGGCCGCGCGGCCAAGCACGCCGCCCTCGATCAAGGACGACCTCCTGGTGCGGCTGCACGCGCTCGACAGCATCGACATCGAGCCCATGCGCACCGACCTGATGGCCCGCCTGGAGCACCACCGCGACCGCCACGCTAATTACGAGCGCATCCTGAAGAAGCGCTTTCCGGAGGGCACGGCGGAGGGACGGCTTGATCTCGGCAATCTGCTCCTGCTCCAGCTCGGCGCCCGCCACGAGCAGATGGTGGCCGATTTCTGCGAGGAGGCGCTGGAGGCGCTATCGGCGATGAGCGGCAAGGCGACAGTGGTGCCGCTGGAGGATGGCAAGCGCGAGAAGGGCTGAGGGCGCCGACGTTACGCGAGCCCTTTCCGCCTCCTCGCTGTCATCGCCCGCGAAGGCGGGCGATCCAGTATTCCAGAGACGGCGCGGCTAGAGCCGAGGAGCCGCGGCGTACTGGATGCCCCGCCTTCGCGGGGCATGACACCGGTTTGTTTCGGGACCGGATGAGCGACACAGCACCGCCCCTCAGTTCCCGCCGCCCAACTTTAAGAAAGCGGCTCCGCATTCCTTAACTCGTTATTTACCGTAACAGGAAAAAGTCGGTTTTCGAGGCAGACGACCCGCGCCAAATTCGATTGTCTTTGCAACCGGCACGCGTGGGGAAGCTGGAGGCGCCGGGGTGGGGTGCCGAAGTCGGAACCGGACAGAGTCATGAATTCGCGCGTATCGTGGAGTGTCGACGGCATCGATCCATCCGTCCGGGAGCGGGCCGAGGCTGCTGCGCGCCGTGCCGGCATGTCGCTCAACGACTGGCTGAACTCCACGCTCGGCGAAACTGCCCCGCCCAACTTCCGCGGATCCTACGATCAGCGTCCGCAGCACGTGCCGAGCCAAAGACCGAGTCAGGAGAGCCGCGAAGTCGCCGACATCCACCGGCGGCTCGACGCGATCACCCAGCAGATCGAGCGGATCTCAAAACCCGCGCCGCGCCAAGACTCCTCAAGACAAGACGCCTCAAGACAAGACTCCTCACGACCAGACGTCTCGCGTGAGCAGGGCGTCGCGCGCCAGCTCAATGATGCGATCTCGCGGCTCGACGCGCGCCTGTCGCAGATTTCCCGTCCACAGCGGCAAGCGCCGCAACCGCAGGCCCCTCGCCTCACCCCGGCCGAGACGCGCCAGCGCCAGGCCGACGCCGTCGAGCGCGCCGCCGCGCAAGTCTATCGCGGCTCACCACCCCTGAGCCCGGCTTCGTTCGACGTCGCGGTCGCCGAGATCACCGCGCGCCAGAGCGAGCTCGACGGCTTTGCGCCGCGGCAGATGCCGCCGCGTGCCGCGCCGCCGCTTGCGCCAACGGCTCCATACGCGCCGCCGATGGCGCCGCCGCCACCGCAGCCGGGGCGGGATTTTTCCTCGCTCGAGCGCCATCTGCTCAAGATCACGAGCCAGATCGAATCGCTGCAGCGGCCTGACAATACCGAGCAGGCCATCAACGCCTTCCGCAGCGAGCTGGCCGAAATCCGCGCCGCCATCACCGAGGCGATGCCGCGGCGCGCGATCGAATCGATCGAGAACGAGATCCGCTCGCTGCACCGCCGGATCGACGAGACCCGCTCCAACGGCACTGACGGGCAGGTTCTTGCCGGCATCGAGCGCGCACTGTCCGACATCAAGCAGGTGTTGCGCACGCTGACGCCGGCCGAGCAGCTCACCGGCTACGACGAGGCGATCCGCAATCTCGGCGCCAAGCTCGACCTGATCCTGCGCGCCAATGACGATCCCTCGACCGTGCAGCAGCTCGAAGGCGCGATCTCGGCGCTGCGCGCCATCGTCTCCAACGTCGCATCCAACGAGGCGCTGGCACGGCTATCCGAAGACGTGCAGCTGCTGTCGTCCAAGGTCGACCAGATCACCCGCGCCTCCGGTCCCAGCGACAGCTTTGCCGTGCTGGAGCAGCGCATCGCGGCGCTCACGGCGGCGCTGGAAACGCGCGAGCGGCCGCAGCCGTCCGAGAGCACCGAGCATCTCGAAGCTGCGATCCGCGCGCTGTCGGACCGTTTCGATCGCATGCAGGTCGGCAACGATTCCGCCTCGACCTTCGCCCATCTCGAGCAGCGTGTTTCCTATCTCCTGGAGCGGATCGAGGCCGCCGCCGATCCGCGTAACGGCAATTTGAGCCGCGTCGAGGACGGGCTGCACGACATCCTCAGGCACCTGGAACGGCAGCAGGCGACCTATGCGGCCCTCGCCGAGAGCCGCAACGCCGCGCCGCCGCCCGATTCCGGCATGGTCGATCTCGTCAAGCGCGAGCTCTCCGACATCCGCTTCAGTCAGGCCGAGACCAACCGGCACACCCAGGACTCGCTCGAGGCCGTCCACAGCGCGCTCGGTCACGTCGTCGATCGCCTCTCGATGATCGAGGGCGATCTGCGCGCGGTGCGCACCGCGCCGCCTTCCCCCGCCCCACAGCCGATGTCGATGCCGATGGCGGCGGCGATGGAGCCGGCGCCGATGGCACGCGAGCCGCGGCCGCAACCGCCAGCACAGCCGCCGAAATACGATCCGAAGCCCGAGCTGCCCAATCCAGCTGCCGCGCAGGCGCCCCCGGCTGCCTTCGTCGCCGCACCGCGCGAGTTCCACGCCGCCACCCCCACCGCGCCGCCGCCCGTGCCGGCGGCTCCGCCGGTTCCGCCGCGCGCGATCAGTGAGATCCTGGAGCCGCACACGGCGCGCGCTGCACTCGCGCCGGAACTGCCGCCGGATCACCCGCTCGAGCCGGGCACACGGCCGGGCGGGCGCGTCGCCACGCCGTCGGAACGCATCGCCGCCTCCGAAAGCGCGATCAGCGGAATTGCCGCCGCGCCGAAGGAGTCGGTGTCGTCGTCGAGCTTCATCGCGGCCGCGCGCCGCGCGGCGCAAGCTGCCGCCGCACAGCCGCCCGAGAAGCCGGCCCGCGGCGCCAAGGGCGCGATCGCCCGCGCCAAGGAGAAGGGCCAGGAAGGCGGCTCGACCATCACCTCCAAGATCCGCTCGCTGCTGGTGGGCGCGAGCGTGGTCGTGATCGTGCTTGGCACCTTCAAGATGGCGATGAACCTGCTCGAAGGCGGCAGCACGTCACCGACGCCGCAGGCGATGCAAAACATCCCGAGCGAGCCGGCACCGCAGCCGGCGCCGCCGCCGGTCGAGACCAAGCCAGCCGCGCCCGAGCAGATCACCCCGTCGATGACGTCGCCGACACCGATCGGACGACAGTCGCAGAACAATGCCGCACCGGCGCCCATTCCCGGGTCCGGCGGCTCGGCTTCGGTCGAAATCCCGCAAGCGCCTGCCGCGGCGGTGCCGCCGGCCTCCAGCGACGTCACCGGCGCGCTGTCGGGCACCAGCCGCGCCAGGCTCGGCGTCGTACAGGTGCCGCCGAGCGAGAAGCTGCCTGACGGCATCGGCGGCCCGGTCTTGCGCAGCGCCGCGATGAAGGGCGATGCGACGGCGGCCTACGAGATCGGCGTGCGCTTTGCCGAAGGCAAGGGCGTCGCCACGAATTACGACGAAGCGGCGAAGTGGTACGACCGCGCCGCGCAGGCCGGGGTCGTCCCCGCAATCTTCCGCCTCGGCACGCTCTACGAAAAGGGCCTAGGGGTGAAGAAGGACGCCGACATCGCGCGCCGCTACTACACCCAGGCCGCCGAGCGCGGCAACGCCAAGGCGATGCACAATCTCGCCGTGCTCGATGCCGACGGCGGCGGTCGCGGCGCCAATTACAAGAGCGCGGCGCAGTGGTTCCGGAAAGCGGCCGATCGCGGCGTCGCCGACAGCCAGTTCAACCTCGGCATCCTCTATGCCCGCGGCATCGGCGTCGAGCAGAACCTCGCCGAATCCTACAAATGGTTCAACCTGGCAGCTGCCCAGGGCGATGCGGATGCCGCCGGCAAGCGCGACGACGTCGCCAAGCGCCTCGACCCGCAATCGCTCGCGGCCGCCAAGCTTGCGATCCAGACCTTCAACGCCGAGCCGCAGCCCGACGATGCCGTCAACGTGGCGGCCCCGAACGGCGGCTGGGACAGCGCACCGCAGGCCAGCGCGAAGCCGGCCCCGAAGCAAGTGGCGACCAAGCGCTCGGCCTCAGCAGCGCATTGAGCCGCATCGCATTCAATCCACCTGCCGGCCGATGCGATGCATCGTCCCGCGCGGCTGGGCTCTCGCATATGGATTCCACGAGGACTGTCTGCGGGCTTGCTTCGCCTCTCCCGCTTGCGGGAGAGGCCGACGCGCTCGCAGAGCGCGGCGGGTGAGGGCTCTCGCCACGCAGGGACATCTTCAGTTGATCCCAATAGTCCCAGCGCGGAGACACCCTCTCCCCAACCCTCCCCCGCAAGCGGGGGAGGGAGCCCACTGCCGATGCCGCTGCATTCTGCGCACGCTATCCGATAGCCCTCAACCGCAACCGGGAGACGGCTGGGGGTATTAGCTCGCAGCTTTTGCATTCTGCCGGGAAATCGCTATTTTCCGCGGCCCGGAGGCCCCTGATGTCCGTTATTGATCTAGCCGCAAACCCGAGCGAGTTGCGTGCGCTCGCCGAACAATCCAACGCCTGGCCGTTCGAGCAGGCGAAGGCCATTGTCGCGCGGCTGAAAAAAAGCCCGAAGGACGAGGTGCTTTTCGAGACCGGCTATGGTCCGTCCGGCCTGCCGCATATCGGCACGTTCGGCGAGGTGGCGCGCACCTCGATGGTGCGCCACGCCTTCCGCGTGCTCACCGAGGACAAGGTCAAGACGCGCCTGTTGGCATTCTCCGACGACATGGACGGCTTCCGGAAGGTGCCCGACAACGTTCCGAACAAGGAGATGCTGGCCGCTCATATCGGCAAGCCGCTGACGCGGGTGCCGGATCCGTTTTCGAACGAATATCCGTCGTTCGGCGCGCACAATAACGCGCGCTTGCGCGCGTTTCTGGATCATTTCGGCTTCGACTACGAGTTCGCGAGCTCGACCGACTATTACACGTCGGGCCGGTTCGATGCGACGCTGCTGAAGATGCTCGCCGCCTACGATGAGATCATGGCGATCATCCTGCCGACGCTGGGCCCGGATCGCCGCGCGACCTATTCGCCGTTCCTGCCCATTAGCAAGACCACGGGCGTCGTGCTGCAGGTGCCGATGATCCGCCGCGACGTCGCGGCCGGCACGGTGACCTATGTCGATCCCGACACCAACCAGGAAGTTGAAACGCCCGTCACCGGCGGCAACGTCAAGTGCCAGTGGAAGGCCGACTGGGCGATGCGCTGGGTCGCGCTCGGCGTCGACTACGAGATGGCCGGCAAGGACCTGATCGATTCCGTGAAGCTGTCCGGCGCGATCGCCAGAGCGCTCGGCAGCACGCCGCCCGAAGGTTTCAACTACGAGCTCTTCCTCGACGAGAAGGGCCAGAAGATCTCGAAGTCAAAGGGCAACGGCCTGACCATCGACGAATGGCTGCGCTACGCCTCGCCGGAATCGCTGTCGCTGTTCATGTATCGCGAGCCGAAGGCGGCCAAGCGGCTGTATTTCGACGTCATCCCGCGTAACGTCGACGACTACCAGCAATTCCTCGACGGCTTTCCGAAGCAGGACGGCAAGCAGCAGCTCGGCAATCCGGTCTGGCACATCCACAACGGCAAGCCGCCGACGGGCGACATGCCCGTCGCCTTCCAGCTGCTCCTGACGCTGGTGTCGTCGTCGAACGCGGAGAACGCCGAGACGCTCTGGGGCTTCATCGGCCGCTACCGCCCTGGCGTGAGCCCGCAGACGCATCCGAAGCTGGATGCGATGGTCGGTTACGCCATCAACTATTATCGCGACTTCGTCGCGCCGACGAAGCAGTTCCGCGTACCCACGGACAGCGAGCGCGCCGCGCTGCAGGATTTGCGCGATGCGCTGTCGCAGCTGGCGCAGGATGCCTCGGCCGAGGACATCCAGAACGTCGTCTACGAGATCGGCCGCCGCGAGCCGTTCCTCGATCAGGTCAAGAAGGGCAAGGACGGCCGCCCCGGCGTGACGCTGGACTGGTTCAACATGCTCTACCAGGTGCTGCTCGGCCAGGAGAAGGGCCCGCGCTTCGGCTCCTTCGTCGCGGTCTACGGCGTGCAGAACGCGGTCAACATGATCGACGGCGCACTGGCAAGGAGTGCGTGAGCGGCGCCATCACTGGCTCGCCCAGAGGATCCGCGCAACCCAGGCGACATCGCTCGCCGCCACCGTTCGCGCCGCCTGTGACGCATCGAGGGGCGCCAAGTCCAGGGTCTTTGCCGTGCGGCGCTTCAGGGTCGCAATCGTGATCTCGTCCGTCTTGATCTTGACCACCACGCGATCACCCTTGCGGATCGGCGCCGCAGGCGAGACCAGGATGATGTCACCGTCGCGATAGGCAGGCAGTAGCGCAGCGCCGGAAATCTCCAGCGCAAAGACTTGACCGTCCTCTCCGATCGGAAGCGCGATCTCGGTCCAGCCCCTGCCGGTTGGAAGACCCGCCTCATCAAAGGCGCCGCTCATTCCGGCCTGTGCAAAGCCGAGCAGCGGCACCGAGCCGCGGCCGCTTCCACCGTCGTCATCAATCAGCTTCGCAAAGCTGTCGATCGAGGCGTCGGCCGCCGCCAGCGCTTTTGCGATCGATTCGGTCGAGGGCCAGCGCTCGCGGCCGTCCGCGGTGACCCGCTTGGACCTGTTGAACGTCGTGGGGTCGAGCCCGGCACGCTTGGCAAGGCCGGACGGCGACAATCCGGCGCGCGCCGCCAGCCGGTCCAGCGCGGCCCAGATCTGGTCGTGAGTCAGCATCCTCTGCGCTTTGGCCTGTCTGACCATGGAAGGTCCAGCCCGTCGCAACTCAGGAAAACTGTCCTCAAATCAACCGGTTTTCCGTTTTTCGCGCAAGAGGCGACCGAGGCGGCGTTCGCAAACGAAACGGGTAGCCGTTCGCGTCAGGAAAGCGCGCAAAACGGGAATCTGGAGCCCCGTGCCGATTTCATCGGCGCGGAAAAGGCACTAAGCCTTGAGTTCGGAAGGGGCGGCCTTTACGGTCGCGCCCGAGTTTCGAGGACCCGCGAAAAGCGAAAAAACCCAAGAGACTCAAAGAACAAACAAGGCTGCGGTAGCGGTGGTCAAGATCTACAAAATCTGTCCGGCCTCGGCCTGGCGCGAGGCGGAACGGCAGGGTGTCTACCGGGGCAGCGCAGATGACGCGCGCGACGGGTTCATCCATTTCTCGACCGCGGCCCAGGTTCCCGAGACCCTGCGCAAGCACTATTTCGGGCAGCGCGCGCTGTTCCTGGTCGAGGTCGACGGCGACGCGCTCGGCAGCGAGCTGCGCTGGGAACGCTCGCGCAATGACGAGCTCTTCCCGCATCTCTATGGCGAGCTCGATCTCGGCGCGGTGATCGCGGTGATAAACCTCAACACGCGCTCCGACGGCGGTCACGATGTTCCGGAGCTGTTGCCGTGATCCGCGCGTTCGACGCCTTTTCGCTGCCGGTGCTGCGCTGGCTCGATCCCGAGGACGCGCATCGCCTCGCGATCCAGGGCCTGCGCTTCCTGCCGCCGGTCAAGCCGCGTGCCGATGATCCCAAGCTCGCGGTGCGCGCCTTCGGGCTGAACTTTCCCAATCCGATCGGCATGGCCGCGGGCTTCGACAAGAGCGCCGAGGTGCCGGACGCGCTGCTGCGGCTCGGCTTCGGTTTCGTCGAGATCGGCTCCGTGACGCCGAAGCCGCAAGCCGGCAATCCGCGGCCGCGGCTCTTCCGTCTCGAGCGCGACGAGGCGATCATCAACCGCATGGGCTTCAACAACGACGGCGCGGAGGCGGCTCTGCGCCGGCTTGCCGCGCGGGCGCAGCACGGCGGCATCGTCGGCGTCAATGTCGGCGCCAACAAGGATTCGCCGGACCGCGTCGGCGACTACGTCAAGCTGATCGAGACCTTCGCGCCGGTGGCGAGCTATTTCACCGTCAACGTCTCCTCGCCGAACACGCCGGGCCTGCGCAACCTTCAGGAAGGCGCGCTGCTCGACGATCTGCTCGCGCGCGTGATCGAGGCCCGCGAGCGTGTCAGGCAGAAGGCCGGCGACACGCCGGTGCTGCTCAAGATCGCGCCGGATTTGAGCCTCGCCCAGCTCGACGACGTCGTGCAGGTCGCGCGCTCGCGCCGGGTCGACGGCATGATCGTGTCGAACACCACGGTCGCGCGGCCGAGCACGTTGCGTGAAGAGACGCGGGCGAAGGAGCAAGGCGGCCTGTCCGGCCGGCCGCTGTTCCGTCTGTCGACGCGCATGGTCGCGGAAACCTATGTGCGCGTCGAGGGCGCATTCCCGCTGATCGGCGTCGGCGGCGTGGATTCGGGCGGCGCCGCGCTGACCAAGATCCGCGCCGGCGCCAGTTTGATCCAGCTCTATTCGTCGCTGGTCTACAAGGGCCTCGGCCTTGTCGACGAGATCAAGCGCGACCTGACGTCGACATTGCTGCGGACGGGGCGGGATTCGCTGTCGGAGATCGTCGGCGCCGACGCGGCGACGCTGACGGCGGAAGACTGGCCGGGGATGTAGCTCTTCGCCTCTCCCCGCCTGCGGGGAGAGGCCGGAATTTGCGAAAGCAAATTCCGGGTGAGGGGGACTCTCCGCGAATCCAGCTCTCACCGTCCTTGAGGAGACTCCCCCTCATCCCAACCTTCTCCCCGCAAGCGGGGAGAAGGAGAAGAAAACGTCGCCCGGTACAGCGCCGGATACCTCGCGCCCTGTAAGCCGCCGCGCGCGACGTAGAACGCGATCAGCGCACTCCACAGGCCGGCATTGCCGAACGATTGCAGCGCCAGCCAGGCGGCGAAGAAGATCGCGAGCGAGAGCAGCATCAGATTGCGCATCTCCCGCGCCCAGGTCGCCCCGACATAGATGCCGTCGAAACCGAAGGCGAACACGCCGGGGACCGGCGCCAGCACGATGAAGGGCAGGAACTCGCGCGCGGCGCGGCGGACGTCCTCGCTCGCCGTCATGACGTTGATGATGTCAGGGCCGAACGCTGCGAACAGCACGGCGACGACGATTGCGAAGCCGAGCCCCCAGAGCAGCACCAGCCTGGTCGAATCCGCAAATCCCTTGGCTCGCGTCCGCCAAAGGCGCGGCCGCAGAGCTGCTGGGCCGCGTTGGCAAGGCCGTCGAGGAAGAAGGCGCTGACCAGGAGGAAATTGTTGAGCACGGAGTTCGCCGCCAGCGTGACGTCGCCGGCCCGCGCGCCCTTGGCGGTGAAGAACAGGAACACGGCGATCAGCGCCGCAGTGCGGATCAGGATGTCGGTGTTGACAGCCAAGAGCCGCATCAGCTTGTCGCGATCGAACAGCATCGCGCGAGGCACGGCAAAACCGCCGACCGCATGGCGCCTGCACACGATCACGCCGAGCATGAAGCCGATCGTCTCGGACAGAAGCGCGGCGATCGCCGCGCCGGCAATGCCGGTGTCGTAGACCAGCACCAGCAGGATCGTCGCGACCATGTTGACGAGGTTGATGACAACCTGAAGCACAAGGGCCGGATTGGCGCGGGCCTGCCCCACCAGCCAGCCGAGGATGACGTAATTGGCGAAGGCGAAAGGCGAGGACCAGATCCGGATCATGAAATAGGTCTTTGCGGCCTGCGTCACGCCCTCGCTGCCGCCCATCAGGTCAAACAGTGCGCCTGCCAGCGGCAGCTGCAGCACGATCAGCGCCGCGCCGATCAGGCCGGCGACGATGAAGCCGCGCACCAGGATCACGGTCTGCTCCCGCGTCTCGCCCGCGCCGAGCGCCTGCGCGGTGAAGGCGAGGGTGCTCATGCGCAGGAAGCCGAACAGCCAGAACAGGCAGTCGAAGATGACGGAGGCCATCGCGACGCCGCCGAGCAGCGCGGCATCGTCGAGCCGTCCGATCGCGGTGGTCGAGACCACGCCGATCAGCGGCGTCGTGAGGTTCGCGATCATCGCAGGACCTGCGATGGCGAAGACCTGCCGGCTACCGACGCGGTGATGGACGGGCGCGTGCATGTTTCAGAACACGAGCACCATGCCGTCTTCGGCGGCGAGGTGCTCGACCTCGCCCAGGCGCGAGAGCATGTCGTCGCTCATATGGGTGAGGACGAGCCGCTTGGCGCCGATGTCGGGCAGATGCTGTTCCAAGGTCTTCAGGCTGAGGTGATTCTTGACCACCTTCTCGTACATATAGGCTTCGGCGATGAAAAGGTCCGCGCCATGCGCCAGCGGAATGAGCGTCTCCGTCCATTCGGTATCGGCGGTGTAGGCGAGCGTGCGGCCCTCGGCCGCGACGCGATAGGCTAGGAACGGTCCGCCCGATTCGCCGTGCACGACCGGATAGGGCGTCACATTCACCGCGGCGAAGTCTCGGCTTTGTCCGGGCGCGAGCTCGACCACGTTCAGCTCGAAGTGCGGCTTGGTGTTCGAGGAATGCTCGAACAGCGCCTCCATCACCTCGCGCAGCCGCCTCTCGATGCCTTGCGGGCCCGCGATCGTCAGCGGCCGCATTCGCCGCGAGAATTGCGCGTCGAGCAGAAAGAACGGCAGGCCGGCAAAATGGTCGCCATGGAAATGCGTGATCAGGATCAGCTCGATGTCGCCCCGATCGATCTCGAGCCGCTTCAGCGCCGGCAAAGCCGACGCACCGCAATCGATCAGGAAGTTCGCTTTGCGCCCCGAGACGTGGAAGCAGGTGTTGAGCCTGCCGCCGGAACCGAAGGCATCACCGCAGCCGACGAACCGCAATTGCATCGGCTGCGCACTCCCTCAATCCGATCCTTACCTGCCGCGTGGCGCGCCGAACACGCGCGACAGCAGCCAGATCGGAATCACGATAACCGCACCGAGCAGGAAGTAGCGCCACAGCCAGTTCACCGCGTCGAAGCCGAGGTCCCACAGCCGCTGGAACAGGAGGCGGATGCTGTGGATGATGTTCCAGGGGTCGAAGCCGATCGTCGCCAGCACGACGCCGACCAGGATCGAGAGCAGCGCCAGGCGGAACGCGACCGCCAGCGGCGAGCCGCCGAGAAAGCGGTGCAGGCCGTCGCTGCGGCCGGCCGGCAAATCTCTGACGTCTTGGACCATCGCAAACTCCTGAAGCGGATTCGAACCCATTATAGGGCACGGCGGGGGACATGGGGAACCCGCAAGGGGCCGTCAATCGGATTACGGGAGTTTAATTCGGACGGTCGGTCACCTCTCCCGCGACGCTATTGAGAGTGTTTGCCTGCGGCCATCCTTCGAGACGCCCGCTTCGCGGGCTCCTCAGGATGAGGACGGAGTGCGCGGCAGCAGCTATAACGTGCACCGACGCCGATTAGCCTCATCCTGAGGAGACCGCGAAGCGGTCGTCTCGAAGGACGAGGCGCGCGCTCAGGCGCCGCCAAAATTCGGCTCAGCGCGCGCCTCACACCTCGATCTCCGCCGCCTCTTCCTTCAGCATCTTCTCCAGCGTCCCCAGCCGGTCGGCCTCGCGCGGCGGCTTGTCCCAGCGCAGGCGGCTGATGCGGGGGAAACGCATGGCCACGCCGGATTTGTGCCGGGGCGAGCGCTGCAATCCCTCGAAGGCGACCTCCAGCACCAGCCCCTTGTCCGCTTCATGCACGACATGACGCACGGGGCCGAATTTTTCCGTGGTGTTGCGGCGGACGAAGCGGTCGATCTGCAAGAGCTCCTCGTCGGTGAAGCCGAAATAGGCTTTTCCGACCGGCACCAGCTCCTCGCCGTTCTCGGTCTCGGTCCAGACGCCGAAGGTGTAGTCGGAGTAGTAGGACGAACGCTTGCCGTGGCCGCGCTGCGCATACATCAGCACGGCGTCGATGATGTGCGGGTCGCGCTTCCACTTCCACCATTGCCCCTTCGGCCGCCCCGGCAAATAAGGCGCATCGCGCCGCTTCAGCATGACGCCTTCGACGGCGTCCGCGTCCTCGCCGGCACCGGCGCTCGCGGGATCCGCGCGTGCGGCGGTGAGTGCTTCCCAGCTATCGAAGGGCACGGTGGGCGAGAGATCGATGCGGGGATCGTCGAGCTTTGCGATGAATCGCTCCAGCCGCTCGCGCCGCTCGGCAAAAGGCAGCTCGCGCAGATCGTTCTCGTCGTCGCCGAGCAGATCGTAGGCGCGCAGGTGAATCGGAAACTCCTTGATCAGCTTCGGCGAGACGACCTTGCGGTTGAGGCGCTGCTGCAACACGTTGAAGCTCTGCACCCGGCCCTCGCGCAGGATCAAGAGCTCGCCGTCGATCGCGCCCGGCAGGCGCAGCGACGGCACGAGATCCGGAAAGCTTCCGGTGATGTCCTCGCCCGTGCGCGAATAGAGCCGCGCGGTGATATGGCCGCGCTCGTCGCGCCCGGCCACCGCCTGCACCCGGATGCCGTCCCATTTCCATTCGGCGATGTAATCGGCTGCATCGAGCGCGGCGAAATCGTTTCCCTCGATCGCATGCGCCAGCATCACCGGGCGGAACGGCGCGGGATCGCGGTTGACGGGCTTGTCGCCGCGGCCCTCCAGCCAGGCGAACAGGTCGAGATAGGGCGGGACGAGCCCCGGCCAGATCAGCTCGATCTCGTGCGGGTCCTTGTCGCCGAGCGCGGCGGCCGCAGTCTTGGCAAGGCGCGCGGAGATGCCGATGCGCAAGCTCCCGGTGACGAGCTTCAGCAGCGCCCAGCGGCCGGTCTCGTCGAGCTCGTCGAGCCAGCGCTCGAGCTGCTTGGGCAACTCGGTCTTGCCGAGCGTGCGCAGCGTGGTGACGACCTCGGTGAGACTCGGCGGCGGCGGGTTGTTGTGGCCGGCGAGCGGGGCCTTCGGCCACATCAGCGCCACCGTCTCGGAGAGATCGCCGACATAATCGTAGCTCAGCCCGAACAGCACCTCATCCGTGCGTGCCGCGATGAGATCGCGGATCAGCGCGGGCTTGGCGTGCTTGAAGCTGAGTGCGCCGGTCAGCGCCGCGAGCGCAAAGCCGCGGTCGGGGTCGCCGACCTCGCGAAAATAGCCGGTGATCAGCCGCAGCTTGTTGTTGCGGCCGGGCTCATAGGCGATGCGGTCGAGCAGTTCGGCGAAGCGGTTCATGCTTCGGCCTCGCCTTGAATCGGCGTCTCGCTCTCCTCCTCGTCGCCATAGCCGACGAGATCGAGCGGCCGCGCCTTCAGGCCTTTGCTCCGGCACCAATGCACCAGCGCATCTTCCTGGCCGTGGGTGACCCAGATCTCGCCGGCGCCGGTCGCCGCGATAGTCGCGGTGAGGCCGTCCCAATCGGCGTGGTCGGAGATCACCAGCGGCAGCTCGACGCCGCGCTGCCGCGCCCGGGCGCGCACGCGCATCCAGCCCGAGGCGAAGGCGGTGACGGGATCGGGAAAGCGCCGCGTCCAGAGATCGGAGGTGGCCGAGGGCGGCGCCAGCGTGATGGTGCCGGCGAGCGCCGCCTTCTTCATGCCCTTCACTGGTTTGAGCTCGCCGAGGTCGATCCCGCGGCTCTGATAATAATGCGTGATCGTCTCCATCGCGCCATGCAGGTAGATCGGCGCATCATAGCCGGCCTGACGCAGCAGCTTGATCACGCGCTGCGCCTTGCCGAGCGAATAGGCGCCGACGAGATGCGCGCGCTCCGGAAACAGCGCGACGGAAGCGAGCAGTTTCTTGACCTCGTCGCTCGCATCGCCATGCCTGAAGACCGGCAGGCCGAACGTCGCCTCGGTGATGAAGACATCGCATGGCACCAGCTCGAACGGCGTGCAGGTCGGGTCCGGCGCGTCCTTGTAGTCGCCGGAGGCGACGATGCAGGTGTCCTTGCACGAGACGGCGACCTGCGCCGATCCCAGCACGTGGCCGGCCGGGTGAAACTTGACCTTGACGTCGCCGAGCCGGATTTCCTCGCCATAGCGGATCGCCTGGGTCGAGCCGGCGAAGTTCTCGCCGTAACGCAGGCGCATCATGTCCAGCGTTTCCTGCGTCGCCAGCACCGCGCCATGGCCCGCACGGGCATGGTCGGAATGGCCGTGGGTGATCACGGCCCGCTCCACGGGGCGGACGGGGTCGATATGGAAGCCGCCGGGCTTGCAGCACAGGCCGGCAGCATTTGGCAGCAGGATGTCTTGCGGACGCATGCCTGTTATATAAGTCGAACCATTACATCTTCGAGTCACTTACCCATTTCGTTTCCTGGTTCCTCAATGCCGCTCCGCCTGTTCCTGACCTCCGGCGATCTCATGGCCGACCGCCGTTTCGAGTTCGCGCGCGATCTCCAGCTCAAGGGCGACCTGCCGGCGGCTGCGGACCTCCTGGAGCAGGCGATCGAGCTCGCGCCCGACTTCACCTCGGCCTGGTTCACGCTCGGCGAGATCCGTCAGCAGCTCGGCGAGCGCGACAAGGCCATCGCGGCCTTTCGTGAAGCGCGGCGATGCGACCCCGGGGATCAGCACGGCGCCGGCCTGCACCTGATGCGGCTCGGCGATACCGAAATGACGGAGATGCCCAAGGCCTACGTGCAGGCGCTGTTCGATCAATACGCGCCGCGCTTCGAGCACGCCCTGATCAACGATCTCGGCTATCGCGCCCCGACGCTGATCTTCAAGGCGGTGCTGGCGGCGCGCGTCTCCGCCAAGAAGCCCGCCTACTTCAAGCGCGCCATCGACCTCGGTTGCGGCACCGGGCTGGCGGCCGCAGCTTTCGCCAAGCAGGTCGATCATTTCATCGGCATCGATCTGTCGCCCGGCATGATCAAGGAGGCGCGGGCGACGAACCTCTATGCCGAGCTCGAAGTCGCCGACATGATCGAGGGCCTGCGCGGCAAGCCAGATGCCAGCGCGAACCTCGTCGTGGCCGCGGATGCGTTCGTCTATCTCTCCGATCTCGCACCGGTGCTGAGCGAAGTAAGGCGCGTGCTCGTCTCAGGCGGCGTGCTCGCCTTCACGCTGGAGACGCATGCGGGCGACGGCATCGTGCTCGGCGACGGCCTGCGTTATGCCCATTCCGCGGAATATGTGCGCGGCGCCATCGCGAAGGCGGGGTTGAAGCTGCTGACGCTGGACCCGGCCTCGCCGCGCAACGAAAACAATGAGCCGGTGCGTGGCCTCGTCGTCGTTGCCGAGAAAACTTGAGTCTAGGCGCTAACGCCTGCCGATTTGAGCGTCATTGCGTCGCAAAGCTGCGACTTCCCACTTGCGAGCCGAGCTGCGATGTCAGCACAATGCGCGCATCAGGGAGAAAACAACAATGACCAAGAATCCATCGCGGCGCGATTTCAGCGCCGGCACACTCGCCACCATCGCCGCATCGACATTGCCCGCGCCCTACGTCTGGGCCGCGGAGAAGAAATACGATGCGGGCGCCAGCGACACCGAGATCAAGATCGGTCAGACCGTGCCGCATTCCGGCCCCGGCTCGCTCTACGGCGTGCTCGGCCGCGTCGGCGAAGCCTATTTCCAGATGCTGAACGAGAAGGGCGGCATCAACGGGCGCAAGGTCAAGTTCCTCACCATGGACGACGCCTACAGCGCGCCGAAATGCGTCGAGGCCACGCGCCGCCTGGTCGAGCAGGAAGAAGTGCTCGCATTGTACGGCTCGCTCGGCACCGCGCCGCAGACCGCCGTGCACAAATACCTGAACTCCAAGGGCGTGCCGCAGCTCCTGCTCAACACCGGCGCGTCGAAGTGGAATAATCCGAAAGAGTTCAAGTGGACGATGGCGGGCCTGCCGCTCTATCCGACCGAGGCGCGCATCCTCGCGCGCCACGTCGTCAGCGTGAAGCCGAACGCGAAGATCGGCATCCTCTACCAGAACGACGACTTCGGCCGCGACTTCCTCGGCCCCTTCAAGAAAGTGCTGACTGACGCCGGCGGCACCGCGCAAGTGATCATGGAGCAGACCTATGATCTCACCGAGCCGACCGTCGATTCTCAGCTCATCAATCTCTCCAAGTCCGGAGCCGACGTCTTCTACAACATCTCGACCGGCAAGGCCTCGTCGCAGTCGATCCGGAAAGTGGCCGAACTCGGCTGGAAGCCTCTGCACCTCCTGTCCGCCGGCTCCACCGGTCGTTCGATCCTCAATGCCGCGGGCCTCGATAACGCTACCGGCATCGTCGCGATCCGCTACAACAAGGAGGTCGGCCTGCCGAAATGGGAGAAGGACCCGGACGTGATGGCGTTCGAGGAGCTGCGCAAGAAGTACACGCCGGCGATCGACCCCGACAACACCATCGCTTTCGCCGGCTACGGGCAGGCCGCCACCATGGCCGAGATCCTGCGCCGCTGCGGCAATGAGCTGACCCGCGCCAACGTGCTGAAGCAGGCATCGAACCTCCAAGGTTTCCACTCGCCCTATTTCCTCGACGGCGTCACCTACAGCTACACGCCCGAGGACTACACGCCGATGAAGACGCTGTTCATCTCCACCTTCACCGGGAAAGACTGGGACATCTCCGACAAGCCGATGTCGGAGTAGGCACTCACATCGTCATGGCCGGGCTTGTCCCGGCCATCCACGCCCTTCCACACGGCACAAAGAACGTGGATGCCCGGGACAAGCCCGGGCATGACGGCCTCCACTGATTTTCAAATGCGATTGGACTTTGCTCTGCCAGCAGAGCGGAAGCGCAGCTAGCTGGCCATCACCAGCCGATACGCCTGCGCTGCATTCACACCGAAAGCCTTGTCGCGCACACGCGGGCCGAGCCGCGCCAGGCAGGCCTCCAGCGCGGTCGTGATCTCGCCGTAGCTTCCCGCGAGCAGGCATACGGGCCAATCCGATCCGAAGATCAGCCGGTCCTCGCCGAAACATTTCGCGGCGTGCTCCACGAACGGAAACAGCCGTTCCGCATTCCAATCGTTCCAGACCGCCTCGGTCGCCAATCCCGAGATCTTGCACCAGACATTGCCGCAGGCAGCCAGCGCCGCGATGCGCTCGGACCATTCGGCGCTGCCGCCGGCGGCAATCGGCGGCTTGGCGGCGTGATCAAGCACGAAACGCGCGTGCGGAAAGGCCTGCGCGGTTGCGACCGCCGCGGGCAGCTCGCGGCTGCGGACAAGGAAATCGTAAGCGAGATCGTGGGCGAACACGGCCGTGAGTCCGCGCTGAACGTCCTCGCGCAGCAGCCAATCCGCATCGAGCTCGTCGTGGACCTGGTGGCGGATGCCGACCAGCTTGTCGCCACCAGGCAGAGCGCGCAGCCGGTCGAGCGTCTCGCCGAGCGCCGCATCGGTGAGATCGGCCCAGCCGACCACGCCGATCACCGAGGGCGTCGCATCCGCGATACGCAGAAACTCCTCGGTCTCCTCCAGCGCTGAGCGGCATTGCACCAGGATGCTGGCGTCGATGCCGTTCGCCTGTAGCAGCGGCGCGAGATCGGCCGGGCCGAAGGCACGGCGGATCGGCGCCAGCTCGTCCGCTTCCATCCAGGGATGATCGGCGCGCGCCGGATCCCAGAAATGCTGGTGGGCATCGACGATCATGCCTCAACCTCCGCCGGGAAGCGGCGAGCGCGCATCGACCAGCTTTCGTGCCCGCAGCTCCTGCCAAAATGCCGGCGGCACCGCCTTCTCGGACATCGCGACGTTGTCGGCGACTTCGGCGGCATTGCGCGCGCCCATCACGGCGACCGTCACCGCCGGATGGGCCATGCAGAATTGCAGCGCGGCGGCTTTCAGCTCGGTGCCGTGCCTGCGGCAGAGTTCGTCGAGCTCCAGCGCGCGTGCCACGAGCGCAGCATCAGCATCCTGATAGTTGAATTTCGCGCTCGCCCGCGGATTGGCAAGGATGCCGCTGTTGTAGATGCCGCCGAGCAGGATGCCGATATTGCTGGCCTGGCACAGCGGAAACAGCGCATCCAGTGCGCCCTGGTCGAGCAGCGTGTAGCGGCCGGCGAGCAGGAAGCAGTCGACCGGCACGGCCTCGGCAAAGCGAACCAGCATCTCGGACTGGTTCATGCCGGCGCCGATCGCCTTGACCGTGCCGTCCTCGCGCAGGCGCTGGAGCGCGCGGAAGGCGCCGCTGACGGCATCGTCATAATGATCGTCCGGATCATGCACGAGAAGGACGTCAACGCGGTCGAGGCCGAGGCGCTGCAGGCTCTCCTCCACCGACAGCATCACGCCGTCATAGCTGAAATCGAACACCGGCCGTTCGCGCGGCGTGCCCTTGTAGTGCTCGTCCTCCGGGGCAGCGCCATCAGGTGCGCGCAGCAGGCGGCCGACCTTGGTCGAGATAGCGTAGGAGTCGCGCCTCTGTTGCCGCAGGAAGGCGCCTAGCCGCCGCTCCGCGAGGCCGAAGCCGTAGAGCGGGGCGGTGTCGAAGAATCGGACACCGAGCGACCAGGCCCGTTCGATCGTCCCGTGCGCATCGGCATCGCTGACGGGCGAGAACAATCCGCCGAGCGGGGCTGAACCGAGGCCGATCGAGGTGACATCGAGCGCGCCGAGCCGCGATCTTTTCATTCCCATGCCTTCCAGCGATCGTCGTCCATTCCAAATCATCTCTCCCGCTTGCGGAAACCGCAAGCGGGAGAGGCATGCAGAAGCGCGGGGCTGGGCAGCGCTCCTACTTCAACATCTTCGCGACGTTGTCCTTGGTGACGAGATCGAGGCCGGTGTAGACGATCTCCGGCACCTTCTCGCCCTTCTTGATGGCGAGCAGCGTGTCCATCGCCTTCTCGCCCATCTCGAACGGACGCTGGCCGACCAGCGCATTGGCATAGCCGTCACGCAGCAGCTCGAGCTGCATCTTCAGCGTATCGGCGACGACCAGCGTGAACTTGCCGGAATCGATGTCCTTCTTGTTCCTGCTGGCGAAGGCCTTGAAGCCTTCGGGCGCGAACATCGGCCAGCCGCCGATCGGAACGATGGCGGCGAGATCCGGCGTTGCGGTGCGCATGTCCGTCATCTGCTGGACCGCGAGCGCGGGATCGTCGTTGCAGAAGCTCGGCGAACCCGCGACCTCGGTCCATTTCGAGCCCTTCAGCGCCTCGCGCACGCCGTCGACACGCTCGGCCAGGTTCTTGGCGCCGGGACCGCCGGAGACCATGGCGTATTTGCCGCCGTCAGGCCGCAATTTCAGCAATTCCTTGCCGAGGGCCAGGCCGAACTCCTTGTTGTTGGTGCCGATATAGGCGATGCGCTTGGAGCCCGGCGCGTCCGCATCGAAGGTGATGACGGGAATGCCGGCGGCGGTCGCCGCCTCGATCGACTTGGTCATGGCCGCGACGTCCGCGACCGAGATGGCGAGACCGTCGACCTTCTGCGTGATGAAGTCCTGGATGATCTGGGCCTGGTTCGCCGGCTCATGCTCGACCGGTCCCTTGTAGATGCACTCGATGTTGCCGAGCTCCTTGGCGCGCTTCAGACAGCCGTCGCGCGAAAAATCGAAGAACGGATTGTTCATCGCCTTCGGCACGATGACGAAGCGGTAGTTCGCAGCAAATGCTGGCGTGGCCATCATCGCAACCGCGATGCCGGCAAGAAGCAGTTTCCTCATTGTCTCCTCCACTCTTGTTGGTGCCTATCCCCTCGAAAGCCCCCGGGAAGCGGATAGGCGGCGTTTTCCTTGCCTTCCCGAGATGTCGTCATGTCAGGTCATCCGCGAGCGGACGCGGTCGACCAGCACAGCCAGAATGATGATCACGCCGACCAACGTCTGCTGCCAGTACGAGCTGACCTGGGCCAGCACGAGGCCGTTGCGGATCACCTCCAGCAGCACGCAGCCGACGATGGCCCCGAGCGGGCCGCCGATGCCGCCGGCGAGATTGGCACCGCCGATCACGGCCGCCGCGATCACGTTGAGCTCGTAGGACATCGCCATGTTGGCCGGCGCCGATCCGAGCCAGCCGGAGATGATGATGCCCTGCAGGCCCGCGGCGAGCGCGCAGATCACGTAGACCTCGATCTTCACCCGCACCACCGGAATGCCGGTGAGCTCGGCCGCCTTCTCGTTGCCGCCGAGCGCGAAGACGTGGCGGCCGAACGAGGTGTGGTGCAGCACCACGGCCATGGTCAGCGCCAGGATCACGAGATAGATGAACGGCGCCGGCACGCCGAGCACGTCACCGGACGTGAGCGCGTAGAAATAATCGGCGTCCGGCCCGCCCGGGAAGCTGCCGCGTCCGTTGGAGACGACATAGCCGAGCCCGCGCACGATCGAGAGCATGCCGAGCGTGGTGACGAAGGGCGACAGGCCGAGCACGGCAATGCAGAAGCCGTTGACGAGGCCCGCAATCAGCGCGGCGCCGAGGCCGGCGAGGATCGAGATGAGCAGGATCAGCCCCGGAACATTGGCGAGCACGGTCTTGCCGTCGGCCGCCATGTGCACCAGCGGCGATCCGGGCGCCGACAGCTCTGTCATCACCATCGATGTGATCATGGCGGAAAAGCACATCATCGATCCCACCGACAGGTCGATGCCGCCGGTGATGATCACGAAGGTGACGCCGAGCGTCGCGATGGCGATGAAGGAAAAGTTCTTCGCCACGTTCTGCATGTTGCCCTGGGTAAAGAAGTAGGGGCTGGCGAAATGCATGATCACCAGCAGCACCGCCAGCGCGAGCAGAACGTAGCCGGTCTGCGAGGCGAAGATGCCGCGCTGCCACCACCTGATCTTGCCGACATTGGTGAAGCTGATCGGGGATTCCAAGGGCATGGCCATCACGCCGCCTCCTTCGCACCGGTGATGAGGGCGGTGACCTCCTCGGGGGAGGTCTGGTGAATCGACTTGTCGGCGCGCTTCTCGCCGCGCCGCATGACAACGACGCGGTCGCATACGGCGAACACGTCGGGCATGCGGTGCGAGATCAGCATCACGGCGACGCCCTGCTCCTTCAGCCGGTGGATCAGGCCGAGCACCTGCTCGACCTGGCGCACCGAGATCGCGGCGGTCGGCTCGTCCATCATCACCAGCCGCGCATTGGAGAGCCGGGTGCGCGCGATGGCGACCGCCTGGCGCTGGCCGCCCGACATCTGCCTGACGAGATCGTCGGGTCGCGTCTCCGAACGCAGCTCGCCGAATAGCTCCAGCGCGCGCGATGCCATCGCCTTGTGGTCGAGCAAGGCAATCGGTCCGAACCTGCGCTTCAACTCGCGGCCGAGAAAGACGTTGGCGGCCGCCGTCAGATTGTCGGCGAGCGCGAGGTCCTGGTAGACGACCTCGATGCCGACGGCGCGGGCATCGACCGGCCGGTTGAAATGCACCGCGCTGCCGGCAAAGCGCATCTCGCCATGCGTGGGGCGGAAATTGCCGGCGATGATCTTCACCAGCGTCGACTTGCCGGCGCCGTTGTCGCCCATCAGGCCGACCACCTCCCCGGGCCAGACCTGCATGTCGACGTCGTGCAGCGCGCGGATCGCGCCGAACTCCTTGCCGATGCCGGTGAGCTCGAGCACCGGTGTCGCGTCAGTCTTCGTCATCAGCGGCGTTTCCTCAGACATAGCGGTTGACCAGGGATTCCAGATATTCCTGCCGGCCCGAGCGCGGCTGCGGATCGAAGCCGGGAGACATCGCGCGGTCGGCGAGATCGGCAAGCGAACGCTGGCCGCCGAGAATGGCGCGGCCCTCCGGGCTCGCCCATCCCTCGTAGCGTTTTGCGAGCGGCGCACTCAGCGTGCCGGCGTCGAGCATGTCGGCGGCGGCGAGGAAGGCCCGCGCACAGGCATCCATCGAGCCGACATGGGCATGGATGAGATCATCGGGGTCGATCGACTGGCGGCGGATCTTGGCATCGAAATTCAGCCCGCCGGTGGTGAAGCCGCCGCGGTTCAGGATCTCGTGGAACACCAGCGCCAGCTCCGGCACGTTCATCGCGAACTGGTCGGTATCCCAGCCGAGCAGATCGTCGCCGCGGTTGATGTCGAGCGAGCCGAACACGCCGAGCGCCTCGGCCAGCGCGACCTCGTGATGGAAGGAATGGCCGGCGAGAATGGCGTGGTTCTGCTCGATGTTGAGCTTGACGTCCTTGAGCAGGTCGTAGCGTTCGAGGAAACCGTAGCAGGTGGCGACGTCGAAATCATATTGATGCTTGGTCGGCTCCTTCGGCTTCGGCTCGATTAGCAGCGGGCCCTTGAAGCCTATTTTGTGCTTGTGCTCGACGACGAGCGAGACGAAGCGGCCGAGCTGGTCGAGCTCGCGCTTGAGATCGGTGTTGAGCAGCGTCTCGTAGCCCTCGCGTCCGCCCCACAGCACGTAGTTCTGCCCACCGAGCCGGTGCGTCACCTCCAGTGCAGCACGAACCTGGCCGGCGGCATAGGTGAAGATGTCGGGATCCGGATTGGTCGCGGCGCCCGCCATGTAGCGGCGGTGCGTGAACAGGTTCGCAGTGCCCCAGAGCAGGCGAACCTTGCTCGATGCCATCTTCTGCTCGAACAGATCGGCGATGGCGTTGAGGTTGGCGACGGACTCGGCGAGCGAAGCGCCCTCCGGCGCCGCATCGACGTCGTGGAAGGTGAAGAAGGGGACGTCCAGCAGGCGGAACAGCTCGAAGGCGGCATCGGCCTTGGCGCGGGCCATCGCCATCGCGTCGGTGCCGTGGTGCCAAGGCCGCAGGAAGGTCTCGCCACCGAAGGGATCGCCGCCCGGCCAGCAGAACGAATGCCAATAGCAGACCGCAAAGCGCAAGTGATCCTCGAGCCGGCGGCCATGCACCAGGCGGTCCTTGTCGTACCAGCGGAAGGCGGGCGCGCCTTCGGCATCCTTGCCGCCGAAGGCGACGGGTGCACTTGCATCGAAGAATTTGGCTGGCGCGTTCACTTAAGACTCCTTCAATGCGGGATAAAGCGCGCGCCATCGCCGATAGGCCTCGTCATATGCCGCGGCGACGGACGGGCGGGGTGTGAAGCTTGCGAGCCGCCGCGGGCGCGTGCAGACGTTCGCGGGGTTCTCGCCGGTCGCGGCGAGCCGGCCGAGCCGCGCAGCGCCGAGCGCGGCGCCGACCTCGCCTTCCTCGACGCGGTGGACGGGCATGCCGAGCACGTCGGCGCAGATCTGCGCCCATAGCGGCGAGCGCGAGCCGCCGCCGACGAGATCGACCTCGCCGATTGGCCCGCTGGCTGTGCTCAGCGCCGCCAGATTGTCGCGCGCGGCAAAGGCGACGCCTTCGAGCACCGCCTGCACGATCTCTGAACGCCCGGTCGCGCCGCGCAGACCGACCAAGGCGCCGCTGGCGGCGGCATCGTTGTGCGGGGTGCGCTCGCCGTCGAGATAAGGCAGGAACTGGACCGGGCTTGGTGCATCGACGCGCTCGCCGAGCGGTGCCAGGAGCGCCGCGGCCGGCGTCTCCATCACGCCGGCAAGCCAGGCGAGCGAGGCTGCGGCCGACAGCATCACGCCCATCTGGTGCCAGAGGCCGGGCAGCGCGTGGCAGAAGGCATGCACCGCCGAGGCCGGGGCGGGGGCGAAGCGATCAGTGACGCGGAACAGGACGCCCGACGTTCCCAGCGACAGGAAGGCATCGCCGGGCGCGATGGCGCCGAGCCCGATCGCGCTGGCCGCATTGTCGCCGGCGCCGCCCGCGACCACGACATTTTTCGCCATGCCCCAGCGCTGCGCGTATTCAGGCGCGAGCACCGCGCTCGCCGCGCTGCCCTCGACGAGGCGCGGCATGTGGTGCAGATCGAGCCCGGTGGCATGCAGCAGCAGTGCGGACCAGCGCCGCAGGCCGACGTCGAGCCACAGCGTGCCTGCTGCATCCGACATGTCCTCGACCATCTCGCCGGTCAGGCGATAGCGGACATAGGCCTTCGGCAGCAGCACCTTCGCCACGCGGTCGAAGATCTTCGGCTCGTGCCGTGCCACCCAGAGCAGCTTCGGCGCGGTGAAGCCCGGCATAGCGAGATTGCCGGCGATCGCGTGCAGCGAGGGACAGCGCCGCTCCAGCGCGGCGCATTCGGCCTGCGAGCGGCCGTCGTTCCAGAGGATGGCCGGACGCAGCGGCCGGCCGTCCTCGCCAAGCAGCGTCGCGCCATGCATCTGCCCCGACAGGCCGATGCCGCGCACCTGCGCGACCTCGCGCGGATGGCGCGCGGCGAGATCGTCGACGGCGCCGACGGCCGCATCGACCCAGGCGTCGGGATCCTGCTCGGACCACAGCGGCGCCGGATGCGACAGCGCAAGCTCGCGCGCTGCCGTCGCGGTCACCGCGCCGGCTTCGCTCACGAGCACCGCTTTCACACCGGACGTGCCGATGTCGATCCCGAGATACAATTCGTCCTCCCTTTCGCCTGAGACGGAGAGCGATCTTGCGTCGCTTTTCCCCGTTGGCCTTCTGTTGCCAAATCCACCTGCCGCTAGGGCAGATTGTCCCGCATCACGATGTCGATCCGGATCTTCTCCTGTTCGCTCAAGATCGGTTCGCCCCGGGCGAGCGCGAGCAGCACGCGGACGGCCGCGCGCGCTTCATGTCCGGGGTTCTGCGAGATCGCGGCATCCATCACGCCCTGCAGTAGCAAGCGGCGCGTCAACGCGGTAACGTCGTGCCCGACGAACACCACCTGCTTGTCACGCCCGGCCGCGCCCGAGGCCTTGTCGTTCAACGCCTTGCCGTTCAGCGCTTTGGCGACGCCCTGCGTGCCGGCGCCGACGTTGTAGAGACCGACGATGTCGGGATGCTTGCCGAGCAGCCGCGCCAGCAGCTGCTCCGAACGATCGTCCTCGTCGCGCCCTTCCAGCACCGGCAGCACGCTGAGATCGGGGAATTCGCTCGCCATCACCTGGTTGAAGCCGAAGATGCGCTCGGCATGGTCGCGCAGGCCCTGCGAGCCCGCGATGATCGCGACCTTGCCGGACCTCTGGCCGACCAGGCGTCCGACCAGCGCGCCGGCGGTGCGGCCCGCGGCGATGTTGTCGATGCCGACATAATGGTGGCGGCGCGACGACGGCACATCCGAGACCAGCGTCACGACCTTGGCGCCGGCATCGACGAGGTCATTGATGGCGGCGCGGACGCTCGGATGGTCCAGCGCCACCACGGCGACGCCGTCATAGTCGCCGGACAGCGCCTCGAGCGAGGCCGCGAGCGCGGCGGGCTCGAACACGTCGGTTGCGATCATCTCAACATTGAGGCGGCGGGCCGACAGCCAAGCCGCCATCTCGCCAAGATAGGCCTCGATCTGCTGCATGAACGGGTTCGGCCCCGACGGCATCACGAAGGCGAAGCGGCGGGCCCGGCCGCGCGCGAGCTCGGCGGCCGCCACATGCGGCTGGAACGAATTGCGCGCGATGGCGTCCTTGACGCGCCGGACCGTATCCGGGCGGACCCCCGGCCGGTTGTGCAGCACGCGATCGACCGTGGCGAGGCTGACACCCGCCTCGCGGGCGATGTCCTTCAGCGTCAGCACAGTCGGGGCGAGGGTCTCGGCCATGGCTGAAGGCTAGCAGAGGTGTTTTGAGGTACGCAACTCATTTTGGTGAGGGGAAGCGTCTTTTTGCTTCCTCTTCCAGGAACGGCTCCGCGAGCGGACCGTTGCCGGGGCGTGCATAACGACATCACACATGATTCCGGCGAGGGGCTGAGCCCGACGCTCGAGCGCAACATCCAGGCACTGGTGGCGCGGCGGCGCCGCGAGCAGCAGGCGGCACGCGGCCAGGACAAGGTCGCGGACGCGATCACGGCCTTCACCGGCAGCATGATCTTCGTCTACCTGCACCTCGCCTTGTTCGGGTTCTGGATCATCGCCAACCTGCATTGGATTCCGGGAATTCCGGCCTGGGACGAGAGCTTCGTCATGCTGGCGATGATCGCCTCGGTGGAGGCGATCTTCCTCTCCACCTTCGTGCTGATCTCGCAGAACCGCATGACCGCGGCGGCCGACAAGCGCGCCGATCTCGATCTCCAGATCAGCCTGCTCGCCGAGCACGAGCTGACCAAGGTGGCCCGCCTGCTCACTCAGGTCGCCGAGCGGCTCGACGTCAAGCCGGACGCGGAGCGCGACCTGCAGGAAGCGGCCCGGGACATCGCCCCCGAGCGCGTGCTCGACAAGATCGAGGAGACGCGCTCCTAGAGCGCGATGCGATCAGGGTGAAGCGTCATCGCGCTTTAGGTTGTTGTTTGAGCATGATCTTTTCGGAAAACCGCTTCACACTTTTCCGAATCATGCTGTAGCTATCGGCGGCCTGGCGCCGACAGCTCCAGCGTCAGGAACAGGCTGTTGGGATCCTCGACATAACCCTCGAACGGGCGGCAGGCGACGAAGCCGTGCGCCAGATAGAGTGCGTGCGCCGGCTTGAAATAGTCCCACGAGCCGGTCTCGAGGCTGAGCCGCGTCATGCCGCGCCCACGGGCCTCCGTGATGATGTGACGCAGCATCTGGCCGCCATAGCCGCGCCGCCGCGCGGTCTGCAGCGTGTGCATCGACTTGACCTCGCCGTGGCCAGTCGAAAGCGTCTTCAACGCGCCGGTGGCGACCAGCGTCTCGCCGTCCCAGCCAGTCCAGAACGCGACGTCAGGTGCACGCAGGCCCGCGAGATCGAGCGCATGGTCGCTGCCCGGCGCCGTCTGCGCCCGTGCGGCCGCAACGTGATGATCGAGCAGCGCGACGACGCGCGGATCATAGGTGTCGCCGGTACGGATCTGCATCGTGTTCATCTCCACGCTCTGGCCTTCACATCTTGCCGTAGGACGCGCCGCGCCTGACGATGATGACGTAGCGCGCGTCCTGCCTGGTTTCGTTCTCGAAGATCACGGCACGCATCACGTCGAAATCCAGACAATCGCCCTCGCGCAGCCGCACCGCCTTGGCGTCGATATGCACGGCGATGGCGCCCTCCAGCATCAGGAGCTGCTGGGTGAAGGCGTTGCGGCCCCAGGGGCTGTAGGAGACGCGCGCGCCGGCGGGAAGGTCGACCACGATGATCTCGATGCCGCTGGCCGCATCCGGCGGCGAGGCGTGCCGCCGGCGATAGCCGCTGTCGGGGTCGCGCCAAAGCGGCTGGTCCGCCAGCCGCACCAGGCGCTCCGGCGGCTTCTCGGCGAGCGCGACGACATCGCTGAGCGTGACGTCGAGCGCCGCGCAGAGCTTGTTCAGCAGCGCCGCCGTCGCACTGCTCTGCGCCCGCTCCACCCGCCCGATCATGGCCCGGCTGACGCCGGAGCGCGCCGCGAGTTCGTTCAACGTTATCCCGGCCTGCGTCCGCAGCGTCTTCAGGCGCCGGCCAATGGCGCGATCGAGTTTTTGCTGGTCCATCTCTTTGCAGGTCCTGGCCTTCATCCCAACATTGCCCGGCACGAGGACCTCACCCGCCGGACGCCCTGGAGCTTAAGCCGGGGAAGCGGTGCATGCCGAGAGCGAAGAGCTAATATATTGGAATCTTTGCGCCGCTCGCGAGAGCGAGTTTGTCACGCCGGCACCAATGAAACGTCGATCGGGGACAACTTGGAGCGGGCGAAGGGAATCGAACCCTCGTATGCAGCTTGGGAAGCTGCCGTTCTACCATTGAACTACGCCCGCGGATGCGCAAGCCCGCGCCCCTCCTGATTAGCCGAGACGGCGCCTGCCGCCAAGCGGTTTGGCGCGACTGGCGGGGCAGTTGTTAACGTCCTGATAAGATTCCAGGTGCGCCGGATTGTGGCGGTGTTATGATCGCTTCTCCGGGGAGAAACGTGCACTGAGTGGGGCGTGTGCATGGTGGGGCGGGCTTACGCGATATTCGATACGGCCATCGGCCGTTGCGGCATCATCTGGAGCGGCACCGGCGTGGTCGCCGTGCAATTGCCGGAGGCGCGGGAGATCGACACCCGCCGCCGGATTTTCCAGGTCCATCCCGAGGCGCGGGAGCAGCGCCCGTCCGAGAACGCCGAGCTGGCGATCGAGGGCATCACGGGCCTGCTGCAAGGTCACGATCCTGATTTTTCCGAGGTCAGCCTGGACGCCGGCGGGGTGCCCGGCTTCGACCGGCGCGTCTACGAGTACGCCTGCAGCATTCCGCGCGGGGAGACACGCACCTATCACGAGGTCGCCCGGGCGCTGGGCGCCTCCGGCGCGTCCTATTCCGTGGCGCAGGCGATTGCGAAAAATCCCTTCATGCTGATCGTGCCCTGCCACCGGGTGCTGGAGGCTGGCAATTACACCGACCGGCTCTCGCCCTATGGCGGCGTGATCTCCAAGCGGCGGCTGCTGGCGCTCGAAGGCGCCCACCCCATCGCCAGCAAGACGCTGTTCGAGGTGCTGCTGCCGGTTGCTCCGCCGCGGGCGCCTACCTAAATACGCGGGATGCACGCCACCACGTTGCTGACGACGCCCTCGATCACGGCATCCGAGTTTCGCTGCGATGCGGGCCCGGACGACACGCCGTTTGCGGAATGCCGCACCGGCCATTCCATCGCCTATGTCCGCTCCGGCAGCTTCGGCTGCCATTGCCGCGCCGGCTTCTTCGAGCTGGTGGCGGGCTCGATGCTGATCGGCGCCCCCGGCGAGGAATACACCTGCACGCATGAGCACGTGTCCGGCGACGTCTGCCTCGGCTTCTTCTTCAGCGAGGATTTGGTCGACGCCCTCGGCGGGCGGCGCGAGGTCTGGCAGATCGGCGCGACGCCGCCGCTGCCCGAGCTGATGGTGCTGGGCGAGCTGGCCCAGACGGCAGCAGATGGCAACAGCGATCTCGGTCTCGACGAGATCGGCCAAATCCTGGCCGGCCGTTTTGTCGACGCCGTCTCGGGCAAAGCGCGCAAGCCGGCCACCCCCACCGCACGCGACCGCCGCCGCGCGGTGGAGGCGGCGCTGTGGATCGACGACAATTCGCATGCCGAGCTCGACCTCGAGCAGGCTGCCAAGCAGGCGGGATTGAGCCCGTTTCATTTCCTGCGGCTGTTCTCGGCCGTGCTCGGCGTCACCCCGCATCAATATCTCGTGCGCTCGCGGCTGCGCCACGCGGCACGGCTGCTCGCTGACGACGACATCCCCGTCACCGACATCGCCTATGACGTCGGCTTCGGCGATCTCTCCAATTTCGTCCGCACCTTCCATCGCGCCGCCGGCGTGTCGCCGACCAAGTTCCGGCAGGCGTCGAAGGGGGAGCGCAAGATTCTCCAAGAGCAGCTTGCCCTCAACTGACTAGGGTCGTCTCCGGCGCGTGTCCTTCGCGGCACGCTTCTTCGCAATGGAGACGAACATGTACGACCACATCGGATTGCGCGTTGCCGACCTCGACGCCGCCACGCGCTTCTACAGCGCGGTGCTGGCGCCGCTCGGCTTTGTCCTGTGCTCGAGCGGCGACGGCTATGCCGGCTTCGGGCCGAAGGGCGAGCCGGCGCTGTGGCTGCACCTGAACAAGGGCCGCAAGGCCGACGGCGTCCACATCGCCTTCCGCGCCGGGGATCATGACGCGGTCAAGGCGTTTCACAGCGAAGGCCTCAAGTGCGGCGGTCGCGACAATGGCGGCGCCGGCCCGCGGAAGGATTACAGCCCGACCTATTACGCGGCGTTCCTGATCGACCCTGATGGCAACAATGTCGAGGCGGTTTGTGTGTGAGCGCTAGCCACTCGCTCCGTCATTGCGAGGAGCTCTTGCGACGAAGCAATCCAGACTGCTTCCGCGGATACAGTTCTGGATTGCTTCGCTGCGCTCGCAATGACGGCATCTGTGGCACCACTTATCGCAATCAAGGATACCTTCATGGCCTCCATCCACAACGACATCTCCCTCCCCGCCCCCGCGCGCGACGTCTGGGGCGCAGTGCGTGATTTCGGCGCGCTACATCAGCGGCTGGTGCCGGGCTTCGTCACGGCGTGCACGCTCGATGGCGATGCGCGCATTGTCACCTTCGCCAACGGCTCGGTCGCGCGCGAAGTGCTGGTCGACTGCGACGATGCGCGGCGGCGCCTCGTCTATGCCATCAGCAACGAGCGGCTGAGGCATTACAGCGCCTCGGTGCAGGTCATTGTCGAGGGCGAGACGAGCTGCCGCCTCGTCTGGATCATCGACATGCTGCCGAACGAGCTCGCGCCTTACGTCCAGGGGCAAACCAAGGAGGCGGTGGCCGCCATGCACAAGGCGTTTCCGCCCGCGGCAGCCTGATCGTTCACTGTGAGTTTTCTCACAGAGCTCCGTCCTCGCCGGCCCTAACCATGCCCGCGTGCGTCCGGTTGGCTCTGCTCTCCCGGCGGCGCCACGCACGCGAGGAGCATGCCATGAGAGGTGCGGACAAGGTGATCTGCCAGGCAGCTGCAATGCTGCTGCTGTTTTCAATCTCGAGCGTGCCGGCAAAAGCGCAATTCCTCGGCGGCGGCGGTGCCGGCGGCGAGGACATGATGACCCAGATGGCGCCGATGCTGGAGATGATGAAGGCGAAGATGGGCAAGCGCCGCTTCGCCATGCTGATGCGGACCATGGGCCCGATGATGAGCCGCATGATGGAGAACGGCGGCGGCGGGCTCGGCGGCTTGATGGGCGGCGGCGGCAATTTCGGCGGCGGATTCAGTGCACCGATCTACGGCGGCTACGCGCCGATGGGCGGCGGCATCATGCCGGTCGGGATCGGCAGCATGGGCGGCGGCGACATCATGGGCATGCTCGGCGGCAGCGGCGGCAGCGACATGATGGCGATGATCCCGCAATTGATGCGGCTCGCCAATACCGGCGGCGGCCATCGCCGACACAAGCGTCGCTAGTCGGCAGCCGAAAGCGCCGGCTTGATCGCAGGCTTCGTCTCGCGCGGTCCCCAGCGTGTCAGCACGACGCTGGAGCACGACAAGAGGCCGAGCACGACCATCGAGCTCGCGGCGAGCCAGAAGAAGCTCTTCGCGCTGGCGCCGTGCCTCGACAGCCACCAGCCGATTCCGGCGATGTAGATCAGCCGCGCGGTCTGCGCCAGCACCGGGCCGATCACCTTGGCCGCGCCTTGCGAGGAAAAATACATCGTCGTCGCAAGACCGAAGAAGGCGTAGAACGGCCCGACCGTCGAGAGATATTGATGGCTCGCCGCGCGCACCGCCACGCTGTCGGTGAACATGTTGACCCAGAGATCGGGGAAGATCGCAACGAGGCACGCCGGCGCACCGACCGCCACGAAAGCGGCAACGCTGGCGGTCCAGGCGATGCGCCGGGCCCGCGCGATGCGGCCGGCGCCGATCGCCATGCCGACCATCGGCACGCAGGCGATGCCGAACGAGAATGCGATCGAGGTCAGCAGGAATTCGAGCCGCGCGCCGACGCCGTAGCCGGCGAGGATCGCAGTGCCGAACTGCGCCAGCATGTGGGTGAAGATCGAGATCGTCAGCACCGATTGCAGCGGCGAGAAGCAGGCGATGGCGCCGACCTTGAGGATGTCGAAGAACATCGCCCATTGGATGCGCAGGCCGCGCAGCTTCAGTGTGATCCGCGCGCGGCCGGAGAACAGGTACCAGCTCATGATGCCGATGTTCATGGTGTAGGCGATCAGCGCGCCGGCGGCGACGCCGCGCATGCCGAACTGCGGCACTGGCGCGAGCCCGAGGCCGAGCGTGCCGCCGAGCACGATCTGCCAGGCCGCGGAGTTGAGGATCAGGAACGACGGCAGCTTCATGTTGCCGGTGCCGCGCAAGATGCCCGCCATGGTGTTAAGCAGCCAGGGCAGCACGGCGCCGCCGAAGAACACCTGCGTGTAGGCGATCGCATGCGCAAGCACATCGCCGCGGCCACCGAGCATTTCGAGCAGCCTCGGCCCGAAGATCAGCATGCCCAGCATGAAGACGAGGCCGAAGCTGATGCCGATCAGCATCGCGTGCACGGCCAGGATGCCGGCGCGCTCGCGGTCCCCGGCGCCGAGCGCACGCGCGATGGCCGAGGCCACCGCGCCGCCCATGGCGCCGCCGGACATCGTCATCGTCAGAATGATCGTCGGAAACACCAGCGCCATCGCCGCCAGCGCCTCGACGCCGAGCCGGCCGACATAGGAGGTCTCGGCGATGACGACGCAGATGCCGGCCGACAGGCCGATCACGTTCGGCCAAGCGAGCGAGAGCAGCGTGCGCAGGATCGGCCCGTCGGTCAGCGCGCTTCTGATCGGCGGCGGAGGCGGCGGCAGCGGGCGCTCTTGCTCATCGACCGGGATTTCGGCGATGTCGGACATGTCCTCTCCCGGGCGCAAGCGCCATTTGCAGCGCAGCAATCACTTGGTGTGCCAATGGATTCGTTCGCGCGAATGGCGCAGCTGAAGCGTGTTAGCACGGCGCGCGGTGCTTCCGCCTGCGCCTGATGCAGGCGTGCCCTGCGGCAGCGCATTTCAAGCGGTGGAATTACTCGATCGTCCACACCAGCGGCGGACGGCCGCCTACCGCGGTGCGCATCTGCACGCCGATATGCCGGCCGCAGCCTGCGGCGAGACCCTCGAACAATCCCTCCAGCACCTTCGCGCAGGCGCGGTGGTAGTCGGCGATGTCGTCCATCAGCTTCCAGCTCTGCTGCCGGATCTCGAACGTGCCTTCCGATTGCGTCATCTCGGCCGCATCATCCTGCGCAGCGAGCATCGCGTTCAGGAACAATGCGAATTCTCGCGCGCCGCCGCGGGTCGTCGCCAGCGCCGCGGCGACCTCGTCGAAATATTGCATGCCGATCAGCTTGCCGGTGAGGTGCAGCAGATAGCCGGCATCCTCCGGGCCGAACAGCTGCACCATCACGGGCGCGGCGGTGCGGACATATTCCATCGCGTAATTGCGATAGGCCTTTTCCAGCCGCGGTTTTGGCCAGCTCGCGACCGGCAATGCGGGCGCCGTCTTCGCATCGAACAAAGGTGCTTCGAGGTGGCGCGCGAACACGAGGCGCTGGTCAAGCTCGAGCGGATGGTCGTAGAGATGATAATAGCCTTCGAGCCCGTCCTGACCGTCGACGCTCTGCTTGGTGCAGACGAAGCCGAGCCTGAGATCGCCGAGAGCCGCGCCATTGTTGGCGTGCCAGCCGCGCAGCATGGCGCGGGAGACCTCGCCGGGGATGCCGCAGATCGCGGTGCCCTTCCAGATCCAGCGCGGCGGCGGATAGCGGATCCAGGCTTTGGTGTCGCTCTCATACATGTATTCGACGTGCACGCCGCCGATCCAGTTGGAGAGATAGTGGTATTGCGCAGCCGCGACCGCCGGCGGCAGATGGTCGATCCCGAGCTTTTTGAGCCCCGGCAGGAAGCGTTCCTGCTGCTGGCGACGGAACACGCGGAAGACGAATTCTGCCGCATCCGCCGTGCCGCGGCGCGTGACGATTGTGAGGATCAGCCCGGTGAAACAGGCGTGATAGAGATCGGCGATCGCACGCCAGCGCTTCCATTGCGCTTCCTGCGCGAGGTCTGGTGCGGTGGTCATGTTCGCTCCCGGCTTGTTGTTTTGCGGGAGTGTGTCATCGCGGATCGGGTGACGCAACCAGACGCGATCTCGGTGTCATCGCCCGCCTTGTGCGCCATTGCGCACTGGGACGGGCGATCGAGTACTCCGAGATGGTCATGCTTGAATCGAGAGGCCGCGGCGTACTGGATTCCCCGCCTCCGCGGGGAATGACAGCGGTGGGTGAGGTTAGCACTACACCCTGAAATGCTTGCTGAGCTTCAGGCCTTGCGCCTGGTAGTTGGAACCGATGCGCTGGCCGTACATGGCGTCGGGGCGGGCCAGCATCTTTTCGTAGACGAGGCGGCCGACGATCTGGCCGTGCTCGAGGATGAACGGCACCTCGCGCGAGCGTACCTCCAGCACGGCGCGCGATCCCAGCCCGCCTGCGCCGGCATAGCCGAAGCCGGGATCGAAGAAGCCGGCATAGTGCACGCGGAACTCGCCGACCAGGGGGTCGAACGGCACCATTTCCGCGGCGTAGTCGGGCGGCACCTGCACCGCTTCCTTGGAGGCGAGGATGTAGAACTCGCCGGGGTCGAGGATCAGGCTGCCATCGGGGCGCGCCGAAATCGGCTCCCAGAAATCCTCCACCGCGTAGCCCGCGCGGCGGTCGACATCGACGACGCCGGTGTGGCGCTTGGCGCGATAGCCGACGAAGCCGCTCGCCTTCTCGCCGGAGAGATCGACCGAGACGGCAACGCCGCCGGAAAGATCCGCATCGTCGATGTCGACGAGACGTTCGCTGGCGTGCAGCGCATCGAGCTCGTCGGCATTGAGGATGGCATCGCCGGTGCGGAAGCGCACCTGGCTGAGACGCGAGCCCTCGCGCACCAGCACCGGAAACGTCTTCGGGCTGATCTCGGCATAGAGCGGGCCGTGATAGCCGGCGCCGATCATGTCGAAGCGACGGGTGCCGTCGGCGATCACGCGGGTGAAGACGTCGAGCCGGCCGGTCGAGCTCTTCGGATTGGCGGCAGCGACGATCTCGGGCGGCAGCGCGAGGCTCTCGAGCAGCGGCACGATGTAGACGCAGTTGGTCTCGAGCACCGCGCCGTCGGCGAGGCTAAACTCGTGCAGCTTCAGCTCGTCGATGCGCTCGGCCACGGTGGCACCGGGCCCGGGGAGGAAGCTGGCGCGGACCCGATAGGCGATGTCGCCAAGGCGCAGATCGAGGCTCGCCGGCTGGATCTGGCTCTCGACGAAGTCGTAGGCGGGCAGGATGAGACCTTCTTCCGCCATCGCCGCGATCGTGCGGTCGGGCAGGATACCATTGGCGTCGGCGGCGACCGTGAACGTCAACCGGGGGTCCTCATCAGGGGTCGAATGCATCCGGCCATGCCGGAAATACAAGTCTTTTACGGCTATCCGATGGACGCCTTGACGGAAAGGGCATTGCGGAATATGAGCATCACTTATCCCGTGGTGATTTGAGCCGGCCGGCTTGCAGCCACGTTAAATAAGTCGCTAAACAGGCCGGGGACCTCTGTGATCCCGGCCCGTGGAGATATCCAGGCCGGTTTTTTTGTGACCGTTTTGCCTCGACGGTCATGTCGGAGAGGGTCCTATGTCGAAGTCGTCTGCTGCCTACCGCCCCGAAACCCGCCTGGTCCATTCCGGCACCCTGCGCTCGCAATATGGGGAGACCTCGGAGGCGCTGTTCCTGACGCAAGGCTATGTCTACGCCAGCGCGGAGGAGTGCGAGGCGCGCTTCAAGGGCGAGGATCCCGGCTTCATCTATTCGCGCTATTCCAACCCGACGATTGCAATGTTCGAGCGCCGCATGATCGAGCTCGAGGGCGCCGAGGCCGCGCGCTCGGCGGCAACCGGCATGGCGGCGGTGACGACCGCGATCCTGGCGCCGCTCAAGGCCGGCGATCACGTGGTCGCCTCCCGTGCGCTGTTCGGCTCCTGCCTCTACGTCATCCAGGACCTGTTGCCGCGCTACGGCATTGAGGCCACGCTGGTCGACGGGCTCGATCTCGACCAGTGGCAACGGGCGCTGAGGCCCAACACCAAGACGTTCTTCCTGGAGAGCCCCACCAACCCGACGCTGGACGTGCTCGACATTCCCTCGATTGCCGAGATCGCGCACAAGGGCGGCGCGCGGCTCGTCGTCGACAACGTGTTTGCAACCCCGATCTGGCAGAGCCCGCTCGCGCTCGGCGCCGACGTCGTCGTCTACTCCGCAACCAAGCACATCGACGGCCAGGGCCGCTGTCTCGGCGGCATCATCCTGTCCTCCGAAGCCTTCATCGCCGAGCACATCCACAATTTCATGCGCCAGACCGGCCCGTCGATCTCGCCGTTCAATGCCTGGGTCCTGCTCAAGGGACTGGAGACGCTGGGCGTGCGCGTGCGCGCGCAGACCGACACGGCCGCGCGCGTCGCCGAGGTGCTGGCGAGCCATCCCAAGATCTCGCGACTGGTCTATCCCGGCCGCGCCGATCATCCGCAGGCGGCGCTGGTGAAGAAGCAGATGCGCGGCGGCTCGACGCTGGTCGGCTTCGAGGTGAAGGGCGGCAAGGCGGCGGCGTTCCGTGTGCTCAACGAATTGAAGCTCGCCAAGATCTCCAACAATCTCGGCGACGCCAAGAGCCTCGTCACGCATCCGGCGACCACGACGCATCAGCGCCTCAAGCCGGAAGACCGCGCCGCGCTCGGCATCAGCGAGGGCTTCATCCGCTTCTCGGCGGGGCTGGAGCACGCGGATGACCTGATCGAGGATCTCACCGCGGCGCTGGAGAAGGCGTGAGGGCGAATGGCGAATAGTGAGTGGCAAATGGACCCAGCCCTATTCGCTACTCGCCATTCCCTACTCGCCTCTACATCGGCCGGTACGTTCTCACATCGGCGGGCACGCTCACACCGAGCTTGATCTGGCCGACGGAGCGGATGATGTCGTCCCCGAGCAGCTGGGCGAAGCAGGCATAGCCCCAATCGTTCATGTGCAGGCCGTCGGCGATGACGAAGCTCTCGACCGGGATCGACTGGTTCTCGTGCCAGTCGCGCATCACCTCGAAGCGGGGGAAGATACCGACCTTGCGGAGCTCGGCGACGTTGCCGAGCAGCTTGATCATCTTGCCGGCGCTCTCCTTGCGCTGGTTGACGGCCGGCGAATATTGCGGATCGACCAGCACGATGTCGGTGCCGCCGGCGGCCTGAATGCGGTTGATGCCGTCCTCCACCAGCTTGACGGTCTCGCCGGGATCGAGATTGCGCAGCACGGCGTTGGTGCCGACCTGCCAGATCACGAGATCCGGATGCCTGTCGATCACCTGCGTCTGCAGACGCTTCATCATCTCGGGGGCGTCCTCGCCGCCGACGCCCGCATTGATGACGCTGATGTCGGCGGTCGGATAGTGCCGGCGCAGCTGCGCGGCGAGACGATTGGGGTAATTGAACTCCGGCGAGCTCGCGCCGAACCCTTGAGTCGACGACGAGCCGAACGCGACGATGACGACGGGCTGGCCGGCGGCCAGCTTGCTCGCGACATGCGGCAGCGAGCCCATCGCCTTGGAGCCGCCCTTCGGCGGCAGGCAGGGCACCCGGCTGAAGATGTCGGCGGCGGACTTCGCGACCTCCTTCACCTTGTCGATGGCGCGCGAGGTGACGCCGCGCTGCTCGGGCGACCTCGCGGCGACGGTGGTCTGGGACGGCGCTGCGGGCGCGGGATCAGGCGACTGGGCGGGTGCGGGGGTCGCCGGCTGTGCAGCCGGCGTCTGCGCATGCGAGGCGGGCGTCAGCAACAACAGCACTGCTGTTGCAGGCACGGCCAACCATGACGTCAGGCAAAAAGGGCGGAGAGAACTCATTAACGCTAGACCTCAATTTTGCTGCTGGGCCGGCTCCAGATGAGCAGCGTCAATCACGAACTGTGCCAACGCCCGGCCGAGGCAATCATGGACCTGTTTCGCCAGCTCAGGCCCGCGGGACGGGTTGAACAGGTCGAACTGGCCCTGTTCATTCCACTGCCGCATGATCGCGAAACGATCGAACAGCGGGATGTCGTGCTCCTGTGCCACGACGCGCATATTATCGAGAAAAGGCTGCGCCGAGATCATGGTCTCGGTGCGCGGGCTATATTGCAAATTCATCAAGACGACGTCCGCCCCTGCCTTTTGCAGCGCAACAACCCCGTCGGTCACCGCGCTACGAAATTCGTCGGGATCGATGGATCGGATAGCATCCACGGTCCCGGTCTGCCAGATGACCAAAGTAGGCGTTTTTGCTTCCATCAGCTTAACGAAGGTGGACGCGGTCTCCTCTGCCGTTTTCTTGCTCTGTATTTCTACGGAGACGTGCACCGGCTCGGAGGGCGGCAGCTTCTCCTTGAGGATCGCCTCCATGCGCGCCGGATAGGAGCTGCTCTCCGACGACGGAATCGTGGTCGAGCGGCTGCCGATCACCAGGATGTCGAGCGGTTTGCCGGCCTTGATCGCCTCGGCGACCTTGGGCAGCTGGCTTTCACTGGTCAGCAGATAGGACGGCAATTCGCAGGCCGCAGGCACAGGGGATGCGGCAGACGCGGCATCGCCCGCGCGCGCCGTGGGCGCGGCGAGGTTACCGCACAGCAGGACCAGGCTCAGGAGAACCTTCGCCTTCATCAGCCCCCTCCCGCCAGATCGGCGTTGCCGACGGCGTTCTTGGTTTTCGCACCGCTCTTGTCAGCCACACGCTTGTACCACGAAATGATCCACGCAACTCCCCACATGATCAGGATTCCGGAGAGGCTAATCAACGCATGCATCACCGGCCCGCCGGAGATTTCGGCGAGGACGAAATGGCCGGCAAAGGCCAGGAAGACGCCGAGGCAGAAGATCTCGAGCGAATGCTGACCACATAGAATCAATGGTCGTAGCCAGCGCGATTTCAAGCCCGGCCAATCGCGGGGCAGGAAGCGTACGGTCAGCGCCGCCAGCGCCAGGAAGTGCGCGAAGCGCAGCACGTCGAGGTCGGTCTTGTCGATCGGATACATCCATTGTTCGATCTGCTTCGGCATGAACTGGGAGAGCTGGGGCACGTACCAGGTCAAGGTCACGTAGAACGCCGCGATGAGATAGGCGATCGAGATCCACATCGTCACGGGCGAGGCCAGGATGCCCGACATGCGACGCGCACCTCCGAGCGCGCACCAGGCACCGAACACGAACAACAATTGCCAGGCGAAAGGATTGAAGGCCCAGAAGCCGTTCGGATAGGCCGACAGGTAAAGGTCGTACTCCCAGGTCACCGCGTAGAGCAGGACCGACAGCCCGAGCGTGACGTCCGGCCGCCATTTCATCGACCACAGGATCAGAGGCAGCGCCAGCATCAGCACGATGTAGAGCGGCAGCACGTCCATGTTGACGGGACGGAAGCGCAGCAGCAGCGCCTGCACGATGACGACGTCGGGCTGCTTGAGGAAGTCCATGATGCCCATCTCTTCGGTGTAGAGCGGGTTCTCGAACCTGGTCGCGACATAGGAGATCTCGGCGAGGAAGATCGTGAACAGGAAGACGTGGGCGACGTAGATCTGCCAGACCCGGCGCAGGATGCGCGCGGTGGCGATGAGAACGCCGCTCTCCAGCATGGCCCGGCCATAGACGAAGGCGGCGGTGTAGCCGGAGATGAAGATGAAAATTTCGGTGGCGTCGCTGAGGCCGTAATTGCGGATCGTGAACCAGGTCAGCAGACTGGGCGGCAGATGGTCGATGAAGATCAGCCATAGCGCGAGCCCGCGGAACAGATCGAGTCGGAGCTCGCGCTCGCCGATGGCGGGCAGCGTGATGGCCGGCGCTGCGGCGCGCGCCTTGGTCCCTGCGGGCTTGGCGCCCGCGGTTCCTGCGATGGTCGATCCCGTCACTTGGTCGGCAATGGTCATCGGGGCCTGGAAACCCTTCCGCAAATCGCGACATTGAAGCAGTGTAATGGTCCGGCTGTCGTCTCGCAAAGCGTCCGGATCACATCAGGGTGTCTCCCTCGGTGGTGTGCTTTCCCGCCAATTCTGGCGGGACGATGTCGCCAAGGCGCCGCGGGGGTTTGGTTCCCGGGGCGGATTTCGGTATGATGACAGCCATGTACCGCGCCGTGACCCGCCAGATCGAAGTGACCGTCGAGCCGAACTTTGTTCCGGAGCAATCGTCGGCCGACCGCTCGCGCTACTTCTGGTCCTACACCATCGTCATCACCAATTCGGGCGAGGAGACCGTGCAGCTCAAGACGCGGCACTGGATCATCACCGATGCCTCCGGCCGCCAGCAGGAGGTGAAGGGCGAAGGCGTGGTCGGCGAACAGCCGATCCTGGCCCCCGGCGAGCGCTTCGAATACACCTCCGGCGTGCCGCTCTCGACCGCCTCGGGCTTCATGACCGGCCGCTACCAGATGGTCAGCGAAACCGGCGAGCGTTTCGAGATCGACGTGCCGACATTTTCGCTGGACAGCCCCGACAACAAGCGGGTGTTGAATTAGGGAGGCGAGTTCGCCGTAACACTCACAACTGTCATGCCCCGGCTTGACCGGGGCATCCAGTACGCCACGGCCTCTCGTTTCGATCAGCATCGTCTCGGAGTACTGGATCGCCCGATCAAGTCGGGCGATGACACCGCGCGTGTGGCACTGCTCCACTCGTCATTGAGTGCAGCGACGCGGGTAGGCTTACGCGTCCTCGACGCCCGCTTCGTGCGGCGTGAACTGGTACACCGACGAGCAGAACTCGCAGGTGACCACGACCTTGTCGTCCTTGACCATGGCGGCGCGATCGTCGTGCGAGAAGCTCTTGAGCATCGCGGCGACCGCATCGCGCGAGCAGGAGCACCGCGCCTCGAGCACCTGCGGATTGAACACGCGCACGCCGCGCTCGTGGAAGAGGCGGTAGAGCAGCCGCTCGCCGGAGAGTTCGGGATCGATCAGCTCGACGTCCTCGACGGTCTCGATCAGCGAGCGGGCCTCGACCCAGGCATCGTCCTCAGTGACGCTGTGCACCTCGGTGCCGTCGGGCGCATCGCCGGGATGCAAGTCCGCCTGCCGCGCGCGCTCCGGCGCCTTGGGCAGAAATTGCATCAGCATGCCGCCGGCGCGCCAGCGATGCTTGCCGCCGTCGCTCGAGCGCCACTCCTCGCCGACCGCGAGGCGCACGCGCGTCGGGATCTGCTCGGAGCGCATGAAATATTCGTGGGCGGCGTCTTCCAGGCTGCCGCCGTCGAGCGCAACCAGGCCCTGGTAACGGCTCATGTCGGGGCCCTGGTCGATGGTCATGGCGAGATGGCCGCGGCCGAGCAGCGTGCCGGAATCCTTGGTCGTGCCCAGGCGCGAGGCGTCGAAGCGCGCATAGGCGCGCAGGCGGTCCGGGGCCTTGTAGTCGACGACCAGGAACGACACCGGACCGTCGGTCTGGGCCTGAAGAATGAAGCGGCCCTCGAATTTCAGCGCCGATCCAAGCAGCGTCGTCAGCACGATGGCCTCGCCGAGCAGCTTGCCCACGGCTGCGGGATAGTCGTGCTTGGTGAGGATGTCGTCGAGCGCAGGACCAAGCCGCACCAGGCGCCCGCGCACGTCGAGCGCGTCGACCTCGTAAGGCAGCACGGCGTCATCGATCGGAACCGATGATGGCGCGCGAACCGGGCCTTCAGGCCCGGTTTTCATGTCAGGAGATTGGGAAACCATGGCGCTTTATCTGGGGTCGTTCGATGCAAATTGAAAGAGGCACGCCCGCATTCCGTCGTCCGCGGAACGACGAGCTGCGTAGCCCGGATGGAGCGCAGCGCAATCCGGGGGGTCTTTCCACGCGTTGAGAACCCCGGATTTCGCTGCGCTTCATCCGGGCTACAAGAAGGTTACTTCACCGCGTCGAAGCACCAGGCCAAGATGCCCTTCTGCGCGTGCAGGCGGTTTTCGGCCTCGTCGAACACGACCGATTGCGGCCCGTCGATCACCTCATCGGTGACCTCCTCGCCGCGATGGGCCGGGAGGCAATGCATGAACAATGCGTCCGCCTTTGCCAGCGACATCAGCTTGGCATTGACCTGGTAGGGCTTGAGGACGTTGTGGCGGTGCTCGCCCTCCTTGTCGCCCATCGACACCCAGGTGTCGGTGACGACGCAATCGGCGCCGCGCACGGCGGCCTCGGGATCGGTGCCGAGCACGATCGGCGCGCTCGTCGCCTTGATCCAGTCGCGCATGGCCTTTTTCGGTGCGAGCTCCGGCGGCGTTGCGACATTGAGCTGGAATTTGAAGCGCTCGGCGGCATGGGCCCAGGACGCCAGCACGTTGTTGTCGTCGCCGGTCCAGGCCACCGTCTTGCCCTCGATCGGGCCGCGATGTTCCTCATAGGTCATGAGGTCGGCCATCACCTGGCAGGGATGCGAACGCCGCGTCAGGCCGTTGATGACGGGCACGGTGGCGTTGGCCGCGAGCTCCAGCAGCGCATCGTGGTTGAGGATGCGGATCATGATGGCGTCGACATAGCGCGACAGCACCCGCGCGGTGTCGGCGATGGTCTCGCCGCGGCCGAGCTGCATCTCGGCGCCGGTGAGCATGATCGCCTCGCCGCCGAGCTGGCGCATGCCGACGTCGAACGAGACGCGGGTGCGGGTCGAGGGACGCTCGAAGATCATCGCCAGCGTCTTGCCCTCGAGCGGCCTGACCGGCTGTTGCGCCTTCTGCTTCGCCTTCATGGCGGAAGAGGCGGCGAGCATGCTCTTGAGCTCCGACAGCGGCAGCTCGTTGATGTCCAGGAAGTGCTTGGGAGCTTTGTTGGGCGTCGTGCTCATCAGCTTGCCGCCCGCTTGGTCTGGCTGGAGGAGATCGCAGCGCAGGCCCGCTCTAACCGCCCGACGCTGTCCTCGATCTCCGCTTCGGTGACGATCAGGGGCGGCAGGAAGCGCACGACATTGTCGCCGGCCCCGACGGTGAGCAGCTTTTCGGCGCGCAGCGCCGCGACGAGATCGCCCGAAGGCACCACGGCCTTGATGCCGATCAGCAGGCCCTCGCCGCGAACCTCGCTGACGACATCAGGGTGACGATCGATCACGGAGGCGAGCTTCTGCTTGAGCAGCAGCGACATCTTCTGCACGTGGTCGAAGAAGCCGGGCTTGAGCATGACGTCGAGCACGGCGTTGGCAGCCGAGATCGCGATCGGATTGCCGCCGAAGGTCGAGCCGTGCGAGCCGGGCCCCATGCCGGCGGCCGCATCCGCGGTCGCCAGCACCGCGCCGATCGGAAAGCCGCCGCCGAGCGCCTTGGCGAGCGACATCACGTCCGGTGTGACGCCGGTGCGCTTGTAGGCAAAGAGCTCGCCCGTGCGGCCCATGCCGGTCTGCACCTCGTCGAAGGCGAGCAACAGGCCGCGCTCGTTGCAGAGCTCGCGCAGCGCCCTCAGGAAGGCGTGAGGTGCAGAACGAACGCCACCCTCGCCCTGGATCGGCTCGATGAGAATGCCGGCGGTGTGCGGACCGATCGCTTTCTTCACAGCCTCCAGATCACCATGCGGCACCTGGTCGAAGCCATCCATCGGCGGGCCGAAGCCCTCGAGATATTTCGCAGAGCCGGTGGCGGCGAGCGTCGCCAGCGTGCGGCCATGGAAGGCACCCTCGAAGGTGATCATGCGGTAACGCTCCGGATGCCCCTTGGAGAAGTGATGGTGACGCACCAGCTTGATCACGCCTTCCAGCGCCTCGGCGCCGGAATTGCAGAAGAACACGAAGTCCGCAAAGCTCTCATTGCAGAGGCGGCTTGCGAGCTTCTCGCCGTCAGGGCTCTGGAACAGGTTCGACATGTGCCAGAGCTTGGTCGCCTGCTCCTGCAACGCCTTGACCAGCGCGGGATGGACATGGCCGAGCGCATTCACCGCGACGCCCGAGGTGAAATCGAGATAGCGATCGCCGTTGGTCGCGATCAGCCAGCAGCCTTCGCCGCGCTCGAAACCGAGGTCGGCCCTGGCGAAAACGGGGAGCAAATGCGGCGCTGCGCTGTTAGTCATGACGTCACTTGAATGTTGCGGACGGTGTGAGGGCATGCATTGCGCGACGCACCATCGACCGGCCCCGGAAAACGAAACGTGCCGCCTTTTAAGGGCGGCACGTGGCACTATCTTATGCCTGGCAAGACGGGTGTCAATGCCGCCCGGAAAGCCTCGCGAAACGCTGATTCCGTAGTCTTGCGGTGCCGATTTTGCGGGTTTTTCACCACGGAACATGTGGAAGCGAGTCGGCGGACTCTTGCGCGGGAGTCACGCCATATTGTAGCGTTTGGACTGTCAGATACGACATCTCGTGCAGCAGTTCTGATCCCAGAAGTCCTCATGTACCGGCGTAAACGTTCGGGCGTCTTGAGCGCGCCCGGCGAGCCTTAAGGGATTCTGACGGCACGGGTTTTTCAAGGCTAAAGCATTCGCTGCGAAGGCCCCAGGATGGCAGGCGCGCAGCGAGGGAAAGGGTGCAATGACGGTTTTGACCTGGTCCGATGATCGCGTCGAGCAGCTGAAGAAGCTCTGGGAGGCCGGACTTTCGGCCAGCCAGATCGCGGCGGAGCTCGGCAATGTGACCCGCAATGCCGTGATCGGCAAGGTGCACCGGCTCGGCCTGTCCGGCCGCGCCAAGAGCCCTTCATCGGCAGCGCCGCGGCCGCGCAAGGCACGGCCCGCGCAGCACATGATGCGGGTGACCCGCCCCGTCGCGCGCGGCAACACCGCGCTGGCGCAGGCCTTCGAGGTCGAGTTGGAAGCCGAGCCGGTTACCTACGACAACGTGGTGCCGATGAGCCAGCGGCTGTCGCTGCTGGAATTGAACGAGGCGACCTGCCACTGGCCGGTCGGCGATCCATCGAGCCCGGATTTCTTCTTCTGCGGCGGCAAGGCGCTCTCAGGCCTGCCCTACTGCGCCCAGCATTCGCGCGTGGCCTATCAGCCCGCAGCGGACCGCCGTCGCGCAGCACCGAAGCCGGGCACGCGGTGAGCTCGCGATTTCATTGATTGCCAGGACAGCAGCCGTCACACGATGACGGCTCCAATTATTCGGTGTCATCCCCGCCTAGTGCGCGATTGCGCACGGGGAGCGGGGATCCATAACCACAGGGCGCGGTGATTGCGCGAGATGGTTACTGCGAGTCTTCGCCAGACCACGTACTATCGTTGATCGCGGCGAGCGCGAGCGCTCGCGCTGAGATCCCGGGCTCGCGCTGCGCGCGCCCCGGGATGACGGTCGAGATCGGCGCCGCAGTTCGCCAAACCAGCTGTCGCTGGCGCTTTATGTCTGCTCAGCCTTCGCAAAGCGATCGTCCAGCGCGTAGCCGGCGCCGCGGACGGTGCGGATCGGGTCCTGCTCGCGGCCGAGATTGAGCAGCTTGCGCAGGCGGCCGATATGGACGTCGACGGTGCGCTCGTCGATGTAAATGTCGCGGCCCCAGACGCTGTCGAGCAGCTGCTCGCGCGAGAACACGCGGCCGGGATGCTCCAGGAAGAACTCCAGCAGGCGATATTCGGTCGGGCCGAGATCGATCGGCCGGCCTGAGCGCGCCACGCGGCGCTTGTCGCGGTCGAGCTCGATATCGCCATAGGCGAGCACGGTGGCGAGGCGCTCGGGACTCGCACGCCTGAGCAGACCCTTCACGCGCGCAAGCAGCTCCGGCACCGAGAACGGCTTGACGATGTAATCATCCGCGCCGGTCGCAAGCCCGCGCACCCGCTCGCTCTCCTCGCCGCGCGCGGTGAGCATGATGATCGGCAGCTGCTTGGTCTCGGGGCGGGTCCGAAGCCGCCGGCACAGCTCGATGCCCGACAGGCCCGGCAGCATCCAGTCGAGCACGATCAGATCGGGAATGTGCTCCTTGAGGCGGGTGTCGGCGTCATCGCCGCGCATCACCGTCTCGACGTCATAGCCGTCGCCTTCGAGGTTGTAGCGAAGAAGCTCGGTGAGAGCTTCCTCGTCCTCAACCACCATAATGCGTGCGCCCATGTTGTCGTCGCTCCTTAAGTCGTCAGGTGTTCGGCACCGTCGTGGCGAAGGTCGTCATGTCGCCCTTCGGCCGCTTGTCGGTGATCGCCTGGCCCTCGATCATGTAGAACACGGTCTCGGCGATGTTGGTGGCGTGATCGCCGATCCGCTCGATGTTCTTGGCACAGAACATCAGGTGGATGCAGAACGAGATGTTGCGCGGATCCTCCATCATGTAGGTGAGGAGCTCGCGGAACAGCGAGGTGCAGATGGCGTCGACTTCCTCGTCGCCCTTCCACACTGCCATCGCCGCCGGCAGGTCGTGCGCGGCATAGGCGTCCAGCACCGACTTGACCTGCTGCTGCACGAGGTCGGTCATGTGCTCCAGGCCGCGGAACAGCTTGAGCGGATGGAAATCCGTCTCCAGCGCCGCGACGCGCTTGCCCATGTTCTTGGCGAGATCGCCGATGCGCTCGAGATCGGTCGCAACGCGCATGGCGCCGACGATCTCGCGCAGGTCGACGGCCATCGGCTGGCGGCGGGCGATGGTGAGAACGGCGCGCTCCTCGATGCGCTTCTGCAGCGCGTCGAGCTCGGCGTCGGTCGTGACGACGCGCTGGCCGAGCGCGACGTCGCGGCGGATCAGCGCGTCGACGGAATCGACGATCATGCGTTCGGCGATGCCGCCCATCTCGGCGACCAGGCGGGTGAGCTCCTGAAGATCGCTGTCGAAGGCCTTTACGGTATGTTCAGAACCCATGTTCCGTCTCCTCAGCCGAACCGGCCGGTGATGTAATCCTGCGTGCGCCGATCGCTCGGCGACGTGAAGATCTTGCTGGTGTCATCGAACTCGATCAACTCGCCGAGATACATGAAGGCGGTCTTGTCGGAGACGCGCGCCGCCTGCTGCATGTTGTGGGTCACGATCGCGATCGTGTAGTTCTCGGACAATTCCTGGATCAGCTCTTCGACCTTGGCGGTCGAGATCGGGTCGAGCGCCGAGCAAGGCTCGTCGAACAAGATCACCTCGGGCCGCACCGCGACGGTGCGGGCGATGCAGAGGCGCTGCTGCTGGCCGCCGGAGAGCGACAGGCCGGAGGCATTGAGCTTGTCCTTGACCTCGTTCCACAGCGCGCCGCCGCGCAGCGCCTTCTCGACGCGGCCGTCCATCTCGGACTTGGAGATCTTCTCGTAGAGACGAATGCCGAAGGCGATGTTCTCGTAGATCGTCATCGGGAACGGCGTCGGCTTCTGGAACACCATGCCGACCCGGGCACGGAGCAGGTTGAGGTCGAGCTTGGGGTCGAGGATGTTGGTATGGTCGAGCAACAGCTGACCGTCTGCGCGCTGGCCCGGATAGAGGTCGTACATCCGGTTGAAGATGCGCAGCAGGGTGGACTTGCCGCAGCCGGACGGGCCGATGAACGCCGTGACGCGGTTGGTGCCGAGCGCCAGGTTGATGTTCTTCAGCGCGTGGTGATCACCGTAGTAGAAGTTGAGGTTGCGCGCGGTGACCTTGGCGGGCGCCTCGGGCAACGGCTGCGAACCGGGATGAACGGTCGGTGCGCTGACGGAAACAGACATTTCACTCATTTTGCAGTCCTCTCGGCGCCAAGGATGCGCGCGCCAATGTTAAGGGCAAGCACGGTCAGGGTGATCAGCAGCGCGCCGCTCCAGGCGAGTTGCTTCCAATATTCGTAGGGGCTCTGCACGAAGTTGTTGATGGTGACAGGCAGGTTCGCCATCGTCTTGTCCAGGCCGAGGCTGAAGAACTGGTTCGACAGCGCCGTGAACAACAGCGGCGCGGTCTCGCCGGCGACCCGGGCGGTGGCGAGCAGCACGCCGGTGATGAGGCCGGCGCGCGCCGCACGGTACGCGATTCGCCTGATCACCAGCGAGCGCGGCAGGCCGAGCGCGCTGGCAGCTTCGCGCAACGGATTCGGCACCAGCAGCAGCATGTCCTCCGTGGTGCGCACGACGACCGGGATCACGATGACGGCAAGCGCCAGCGCGCCCGCAATCGCCGAGAAGCCGCGCATCGGCACCACCACCGCGCCATAGATGAAGAGGCCGATGATGATCGAGGGTGCCGACAAGAGAATGTCGTTGATGAAGCGGATCACCGAGGTCAGCTTGTCGTTGCGGCCGTACTCGGCGAGATAGGTGCCGGCGAACAGGCCGAGCGGCGCGCCGATGCCGACGCCGATCACGGTCATGATCAGCGAGCCGACGATGGCGTTGCGCAGGCCGCCCTCGTTCGATCCGGGCGGCGGCGTGTCAGCTGTGAAGACCTGGAGGTTGAGCCCGGCCAGGCCGTTGTAGAGCAGCGTGACCAGGATCAGCGCGAGCCAGGTGACGCCGAAGGCGGCGGCGGCGATGCAGAGGCCGCGGATGACGATGTCCCAGCGGCGGCGGCGTGAATAGATCGGGTTCATGGCTTCACTTCCCGGCCTTGGTTTCGAGGCGCAGCAGCATCAAACGGGCGGCCGCGAGCACGAAGAACGTCAGCACGAACAGCAGGAGGCCGAGCAGGATCAGGCCGGACTGGTGCAGGCCGTCGCTCTCGGCGAACTCGGATGCGATCGCCGCCGAGATGGTCGTGCCCGGCGCGAAGATCGACGAGGAGATCCGGAACGAGTTGCCGATGATGAAGGTCACCGCCATGGTCTCGCCGAGCGCCCGGCCCAGCGCCAGCATGACGCCGCCGATGATGCCGACGCGGGTGTAGGGGATCACCACGCTGCGGACGACCTCCCAGGTGGTGCAGCCGACGCCGTAGGCGGCTTCCTTCAGCACCGGCGGCACCGTCTTGAACACGTCGACCGAAATCGAGGTGATGAAGGGCAGCACCATGATGGCGAGGATCAGCGCGGCGTTGAACAGGCTGAGATAGGACGGGGGCCCTGCGAAGATCGCGCCCAGCACGGGGACGCCGTCGAACACCCTGATCATGAAGGGCTGGAAGGTGTTGGCCAGGAAGGGGCCGAGCACGAAGAAGCCCCACATGCCGTAGATGATCGAGGGAATGCCGGCGAGCAGCTCGACCGCCATGCCGATCGGGCGGCGCAGCCATTGCGGGCAGAGCTCGGTGAGGAAGATCGCAATGCCGAGACCGACGGGAATGGCGATCAGCATCGCGATGAAGGAGGTGACGAGCGTGCCGTAGATTGGCCCGAGCGCGCCGAGCACCGGCGGATCGGCCGAGGGCGCCCAGCGCTGCGTCCACAGGAAGGAGATGCCGAACTCCTGGATCGCCGGGAAGGCGCCGACGATCAGCGAGATGATGATGCCGCCGAGGATCAGCAGCACCGAGATCGCGGACAACCGCGTGATCCAGTAGAAGGTGACGTCGCCGAGCTTGAACGCGCTCAAGGCCTTGGCGCGATCATATGGACCGGCAGCATCAATCACATTGCTCTCAACAGCCATCTCAGCCACGCCGATCCCCTATACCCGTTTTATGTACGCTTGTTGTTGGTGGCGCGCTCCGGATGCGGCAGGAGGCCGATCCGGAGCGGAGATCTTGCAGCGTCCCGGAACCGTGTCCGGGACACATATGGCGCCTTAGCTCTTGATCTCGGCAGCCCAGGTCTTCTCGATCTGCTGGACGACGCTTTCCGGCATCGGAATGTAGTCGAGCTCCTCGGCCATCTTGCCGCCGTTCTTGAAGGCCCAGCGGAAGAACTTGATCGCTTCCTGCGCGGCCGCCTTGTCGGTGGCGGACTTGTGCATCAGGATGAAGGTCGCCGCCGTGATCGGCCAGGACTTCTCGCCGGGCTGCTCGGTCAGGATGACGTAATAGCCGGGAGCCTTGGACCAATCGGCGTTGGAGGCGGCCGCCTGGAAGGCCTCGACGGTCGGCTGCACCGGCTTGCCGGCCTTGTTGACGAGACCGGTGTGGGTGAGCTTGTTCTGCTTGGCATAGGCGTATTCGACATAGCCGATCGAGTTCTTGGTCTGGCTGATGTTGCCTGACACACCCTCGTTGCCCTTGGCGCCGACGCCGACCGGCCACTCGACCGCGGTGCCCTCGCCGACCTTGCTCTTCCAGTCCGCGCTGGCCTTGGAGAGATAGTTGGTGAAGTTGAAGGTGGTGCCCGAGCCGTCCGAACGACGGACCACGGTGATGGCTTCTGACGGCAGCTTCGCGTTGGGATTGAGCTTCTTGATCGCGGCATCGTCCCACTTGGTGATCTTGCCGAGATAGATGTTGGCCAAGGTCTCGCCGTCGAACACCAGCTCGCCCGGCTTCACGCCCTCGAGGTTGACGACGGGGACGATGGCACCCATCACCATCGGCCACTGGACGAGGCCATCCTTCTCGAGCTGCTCGGCCTTGAGCGGCGCGTCGGTGGCGCCGAAGGTCACGGTCTTGGCCTGGATCTGCTTGATGCCGCCGCCGGAGCCGATGGACTGATAGTTCAGACCGTTGCCGGTCTCCTTTTTGTAGGCGTCGGCCCACTTCGAATAGATCGGGAACGGGAACGTCGCGCCGGCACCGGTGATGTCGGCTGCAAAGGCTACCGTCGTCGATGCGGCGACCAAGCCGGCAGCGACCATGGTTTTGAGGAAATTCATGCTGGTCTCCATACAGGGGAGCGAAGCGCCATCCGCGCCCGATCGCGCTCCCCGCGCCGCCGCTTTAGGGGCGGTCGGCTGTGCTTTTACGAAGGTTTCGTGACAGTTGGATGACGACACCAAGCAGTTGAAATTGCTTGCGTTTCCGATCAAGCCGGAGTCTTGGTTTGGGGAAAACAGGCGGTGAAGGTGGCGCCCTGCCTGGGCACGCTTTCGATCAAAAGGCGGCCGCGATGACGGTTAAGAATATGTTTCACCAGCGATAACCCGAGCCCGGTGCCGCCTTGCGAGCGGCTGTCGCCGACATCGACCCGGTAGAAGCGCTCGGTCAGCCGCGGCAGGTGCTCCGGCGCGATGCCCGGGCCGAAATCGCGGACCATGACCCGAATTTCCTGAGTTCCGTCAGCGGCGGCGCTCGAGGTCAGCGACACGATGACGCGCCCGCCGGAGGCGCCGTATTTGAGCGCGTTCTCGATCAGGTTCTCGAACAGGCGGAGCAGCTCCTCGCGGTCCCCCGCGATCATCACCGGTGGCTCCGGCAGGTGGATGTCCACCTCGACCTGACGCTCGCGCGCCAGCGGCTCGAGCCCGTCGGCGACCTGACGGATGATCGGGACGAGATCGACCAGGGTGTCGGGCCGGACATGGGCCGACAGCTCGACCCGCGACAGCGACAAGAGATCGTCGATCAGGCGCGCCATGCGCGTGGCCTGGTTGTGCATGATGCCGAGGAAGCGCTCGCGCGCCTTGGGATCGTCCTTGGCCTGGCCCTGGAGCGTATCGATGAAGCCCGACAGCGCCGCCAGCGGCGTGCGCAGCTCGTGGCTGGCATTGGCGACGAAGTCGGCGCGCATCTCCTCGACCCGGCGCAGCGGCGTCTGGTCGTGGAAGGTCATTAGCATGCATTTGTCGGCGCCGCCGAAGCTGGTCGGCACCGGTACCGGCGTGATGATCAGCTCCATCCAGCGATCAACCGGAACATGATCGAGATAGGTCGCGCGCCGCGGCTCGGTGGTCGCGATGGCCTCGCGCAGCGCGGTGATGATCTCCGGCGAGCGCAGCGCGAACTGGGCGAGCTCGTTCTTGCGCAGCGCCGGCGCGAGCTGGGCGGCGGCGGCGTTGAGGTGGATGACGCGGCCGGCCCGGTCGAGCAGCACCGCCGGATCCGGCATGCCGGCGACCACCGCGGCCACCGCCGCGCTCTCGACCGGGTTGATGCGTCTGACGTCGTCGCGGGAGGTGGCGGGATCGTGCAGCCGCCACGGGATCAAGGCAGCCGCCGCGATGCAGAGGAACACGATTGCAGCGTGCAGCGCCGACAATTCGCCGAGCGAGACCACGACGGACAGCGCCAGCGCCGCGGCGATCAGGATGATGGTCGAGTGCCGCAGCCGATCGGACCAGGGCTGGGCGGAGGGAGAAGAGGGGGCGTCGATCGCCATCGGGGCGGACTTCTCCTGGGGACTGTCCTTAAGGACCTGACACCGGTCAGGCGCCGCTGTCGCTGCGCTCTCTCACATAGGCGGCTTCAGGCGCCGGGCCGGGGTCCAGCTTGAGCGCCGCCTGTTGCAAGCGCTTCGATCGGGCGCCGATTATAACCTCTCGAAACGTCAGCAAGATTACAGATAAGACGAACGGAGACAGATAATAGAGGACGCGGAACAGGAGCATGCCGCCCAGCAGCTCCTCGCGGTCCATCTGCCAGAGGCCGACCAGCATGGCGGCATCGAACACCCCCAAGCCTCCGGGTGAATGGCTGGCGAAGCCGAGCAGGGTCGCCGAGACGAAGATCACCGCGACCATCACGAAGCCGAGATTGGGCTCGTCGGGGACCAGCACATACATCGCCAGCGCGCAGAAACCGAGATCGACGATGCCGATCGCGATCTGGAGCAGCGTCAGCGGGCCGCCCGGCAGCACCACGGTCCAGGGGCCGCGGCCGACCACCCGCGGCTGGCTCCAGACCCAGATCACGTAACCGATCAGCGCCACGATGATCGTCAGCGCCAGTGTCCGGTTCAGCCAGACCGGCAGCTGGTCGATCGAGGCTGCCGCCTCCGGATGGTAGGCGATGCCGAGGCCGAGCACGGCGGCATTGCCCAGCCAGAAGGTCAGGCCGGCGAGAAAGCAGATTTTTGCGACGTCGATCGCGTTGAGCCCATAGGCCGAATAGATGCGGTAGCGCACCGCCCCGCCGGTGAAGACGGAGGCGCCGACATTGTGGCCGATCGAATAGCTGGTGAAGGCCGCGAGCGCGTTGATGCGATAGGGCACATGGGCATGGCCGATCGCGCGCGTGGCGAAGAGGTCGTAGAAGGTCAGCGTGAAATAGCCCGCAGTGACGAATAGCGCCGCCATCGCAATCTGGCTCGGCTCGGTGCTCTTGATCGCTTCGAGGACCTCGTTGAAATCGATGCCGCGCAGCATGTGGTAGAGCACGTAGCAAGCGATGCCGATGACCGCGATGCTGATCACGACTCCAAGCTTATGCAGGACTTGCTTCTGGCGCAGAAACGTCGTCGCCCTGCGTATGGCTTCCAGCATCTAGACCTCGAACAACGCTTCAGCGGCCAGGGTGGCCGGCGGACAGGCGGACGCGCAGGCATTCAACGAACCCTCGCCGCCGGCGCCGGAATCGCGCATGCCCCCTGCCCCTCCACTAGCGCGTTTTCGGCCGAAGTGGAATTCGCCAATTCGAACAAAAACACGTGCCTTCAATATTTTAGGCAGGGTTGCAGCTCCCAGTGCAGGGTTTGGCGCTTTCGTCGGCAAGGCTTGGCGCGAATCTCCAGGCGATCCTGCGCAGGGGCCATGAAGTTTTGATGATTTCGGCCGCACAATGTTCCGTCACGCCTTAAGCCGACGTCAATCTATGGAGCCGGCCTGCCTGTTGAAAGAGGGGTGACTGGAGCGGCCAGGTCCCGGTTTTCCAATGCGCCGAAAGGCCGCGGCGGAGGCACACCCGTCCCTCGCTGAGGGTGCATAGCAACATCACACAGCGGCTGGCGGCGCGGTACGCGAGACCACCCGATCGCGCAGCCACGCGCCGATCGTGCCGCCGACGAGATAGCAGGCGAACATGATCAGGCCGAGGTCGAGCCAGTAGCCGAAGCGACCGGGGACCACATGGGTGAGAGAGGCCGCGACCAGGGCGGCGGCAAACACTGCGAGCCACCGCGCCGTCACCTTCGAGGTGCCGTTGCCGCGCTGGACCACCGAGATCCAGCCCATGCAGAAGCCCAACAGCAGCGAGCCGATCAGCCAGCCGAGATGGAACGAGACGAGATAGGGCATCGTCACCTCACCAGAAATTCGATGCGGCGGTTCTGCGCCTTGCCTTCATCGGTGTCGTTGCCGGCGACGGGCTGCGTGCTGCCATGGCCGACCGCGGTGAAGCGGCTGGCAGGAAGGCCCGCCTTGACGAGATAGTCGATCACCGCCTGCGCGCGCTTTTCCGAAAGGGCCTGGTTGAAGGCATCCTCGCCATCGGCGTCGGTGTGTCCGACGACCTCAATATTGGTGGTGGGGCAGCGCAGCGCGGTCTCGATGAGGCGATCGAGAATGCCGGCCGAGTCGGGATCGATGTCCGCGCGCCTGTTCGCGAAGCGGATCTTGCCCTTGGTCAGAAGCTCCGAGAACAATTGCTGGCACACGGTGCCGTCGACCGGGCCTGCGGCGGGCTTCACCGTGATCTCCGGCTTGTACTGCCAGTGCTTCGGGAAGTCCTTGCCGAGGCCTGCGCGGATCTCGTTGGCGGCGCCCTCGTAGAGCGCATCGCCCGAGAGCTTCACCTCGCGGTCGGAGACGACCAGCGTGCCGGTCGACAGCCGCGACAGCGCGCCGAGCGCGGCGATAACAGCCGTGCTGAAGGAGCCGGGGGCGCCGATGCTGGCCTTGAGATTGTCGACGACCTTTTCGGTGAAGAACTTTCGCGAGGCGCTGGTGCCGATCGTGGCGTGGACGTTGTTGTCCGGAACATAGCCGGTCAGCGTCACCGTCGCAGCCACCGGATCCTTGTAGGCCTGGAAGATGTAGGGCGGCGCCTTGATCTCGTTGGACGCAATCGAAAAACCCTCGGGCAGGTTCTTCAGCGCAGCTGCGATCGCCTCACGGCCGCCGAGCTCGCGCGCCATGCCCGACAGATTGACCTTGGTGTCGGTGATCGTGATCTTGCCGTCCTTCAGCTTGCCGATCTGATCCAGCAGCAGCACCGCGGCGGCTTCGAACCGAGGCGGCGCCCCGCGCGCCAGCCCCATCTGGTCGGCGACCTCGACGCCGCCGACTTCCTTGCGGGCCGCCTCGGTCAGCCGGGCCCTCATCGATGGCAGCGGCGCGGAGCCCGACAGCGTCACCCGCACCACGTCGCGCTCGGCATTCCAGACGAAGGGCTTGGCCTCGGGAACGAGGCGGGTCCGGTCGTCGACCAGCCGCACGCCGGGCACGGTTTCGACCGCCATCACGGCGTCGCGGCGCCCCTCCTCGGAGAAGGCGTCCGCGGCCAGGCTGACGTCGCGGCCGTCGACCGCGATCCGGGTCTTGTCCAGAACGGTGTCCTTGAGCGCAGCCGAGCTGCGGGCCGACAGATCGGCCTCCACCGGTAAGGTATTATTCCAGGCCGCAAATCCCCACATGACGGCAAGGGGGATCAACCCCGGCCACCATTTGCTGGCCCACGAGAAAAGCTTCTGCATTCGACGACCCGACCTCTGGAAACGGAGACAAAACAAACCCTTGGCAGGCTGTCAAACCGGAAATGGCCCTGGTCCCAAGGCCCGGGTGGGACAATCGGAATAACTTTTTCTTCAAGAGTTCTTCCGTAAGTTGAGGCCGGAATGCCAAAGTCCCCACCCGGTCATGAAACAACTGCGTAACAACGTCATCCGCGCCGGGCTGGGAGCACTCTATCTCAGCGGGGCGCACCACCTGTTGCGCCCGATTTTGTCGGGCGTCGGCGCCATTTTCATGCTGCACCACGTGCGGCCGGCGCGCGAGGCCGCGTTCCAGCCGAACCGGCATCTCGAAGTCACCCCCGACTTCCTGCGCGCCACGCTGTGCCATTTGCGCACGCGCGACATTGACATCGTCAGCATGGACGAGCTGCATGAGCGGCTGGTGCGGGGCCGGTTCGACCGCCGCTTCGCCGCCTTCACCCTCGACGACGGTTACCGCGACAATCTGGATTACGCGCTGCCGGTGCTGCGCGAATTTGACGCGCCGCTGGCAGTCTATGTCGCGAGCGATTTTGCCGACGGCACCGGACGATTGTGGTGGACGGCGCTGGAGGCCGTGATCGCCAAGGCCGAGCAGATCGACATTCAGATCGGCAATTCCGCGCTGCGGCTCGATGCGACCAGTGTCGCGGCGAAGCAGGCGGCGTTCGACCGCCTGCACGACTGGCTTCGCGCGCTGCCGAGCGAGCAGGATCTTGCGCGCGAGATCGGCGCGCTGTGCAGGACTTACGGCGTCGACATGGAAGCGCTGTGCCGCGGCCTGTGCCTGTCCTGGGCCGAGCTCAAGACCTTTGCCGCCGATCCGCTGGTCACGATCGGCGCGCACAGCGTCAGCCATTGCAACCTCGCCAAGCAGACGGAAGACATCGCCGCGCAGGAGATGGCCGCAAGCCGCGCGCGGATCGAGCAGGTGTTGGAGCGCCCCGTGCTGCACCTCGCCTATCCCTATGGCGACCGTGACGCCGCGGGCGCGCGCGAATTCGCCCTTGCCGCATCCGCCGGTTTCAAGACCGCGGTGACGACGCGGCCCGGCATGCTGTTCGCGGAGAACGCCGGCCACATGACCGCGCTGCCCCGCGTCTCGCTCAATGGCAATTATCAGGACGCGCGGATCCTTCCGGTGCTGACCTCGGGCGCCGCGACCGCGATGTGGAACGGCTTCCGCCGCATCGCGGCGGCGTAGGCCTCAATCTGCACTGGTCGAGGACAAGCGCGCCTTTCTTGACTCCCCTCCCTGCTCCGCCCACAACCGGCGGCAACAAAGGGAGGAACGCATGTTCAACGATCTGTTCTCGCTCAAGGGCCGCATCGCGCTGGTAACCGGCGGCTCGCGCGGCATCGGCAAGATGATCGCGGCGGGATTTCTCAGTGCCGGCGCGGCGAAGGTCTACATCACCGCGCGCAAGGCCGGACCGTGCGAGGAGACCGCCAAGGCGCTCAGCGCGCAATATGACGGCGAATGCATCGCGCTGCCGATCGACATGTCCACGGTCGCCGGCTGCGAGCTGCTCGCGAGCGAATTCAAGAAGCGCGAGTCCCGGCTCGACATCCTCGTCAACAATGCGGGCGCGGCCTGGGGCGCGGAGTTCGACGAATTCCCCGAGAACGGCTGGGACAAGGTGATGAACCTCAACGTCAAGGCGCCGTTCTTCCTGACCAAGGCGCTGGCGCCGACGTTGCGCGCCTCGGCAAGCGCGGAACGGCCGGCGAAGGTGATCAACATCGCCTCGATCGACGGCATCTTCGTCAATCCCGGCGAGACCTATTCCTATGCCGCGAGCAAGGCCGGGCTGATCCACCTGACGCGGCGCATGGCGGTGAAGCTCATCCCGAACCACATCGTGGTCACCGCGATCGCGCCGGGCCCGTTCAAATCGGACATGAACCGCGCCGCACGCGACCACGCCGACGAGGTTGCAACGCGCGTCCCCGTGGGCCGCATCGGCACCGACGAGGACATGGCAGGCGCCGCGATCTACCTCGCCTCGCGCGCGGGCGATTACGTCGTTGGAGCGACCATCGCGGTGGATGGCGGCATCGTCTATGCGAACCCCGGGATCAAGGGCAGCGGGTGGGACAGCGATTGATCTGGCGATCTCCCGTCACGCACAGCGGGGCTCAAAACCAAAACGTTGAAAACAACCCCATGCACAGTAGGAAGCCCCTTGATCGACAAGGGGCTTTTCTTGCCGCGCGGAAACGACCCTTGCCGCCGCGATGATGTTGACACGTCGGGCAAAACACTGCCGAGCTGGGGCATGTAGTCAAAATCCATCAGGGGCGATGCAGGCACAGCGACGTCTGCTTTCCGCTCGAAAAGGTGCATTGGCGGTCCCAGATGTGCATGTCCGCCAAGGCCACAATCGAGAGCGTTGCAACACGCCAGGACCACCGCATTCCGGTAGTCGACAAGTGGGACGTCAGCGCTTATCGGGCCTGAGAATAAGAGTTTTCCCTTCTCTCGGGGCGTCATCCCCCGAAGTGAACACCAGATCGCCGTGTCGTTTGGCAGGGACGTAGTTTCCCTGCGGTATTGGCCTTCCACGTTGTTGCGGGATCATCATGCGCGGTATCGCTCGACGAGTTGGACGACCCGTTCGACGGCACGCGCGGCGGGCTGTCGGGCCTGCGAAAAATTGAGACGGACACTGTCGTCGGAGTGAGGGCTAAATTCCGTGCCAGGGGTCACCGTCACGGCGGCCTGATGTCGGAGTATGCGAACGAAATCCCTCATGGATACCGACAGCTTCGGCAGGCGTGGGAACAGGTAGCTGCCGCCTTGTGGTCGACGGACTCTGACACCCTCCACCGAATCGAACGATTCGATCAGATCATCCCGAATGATCTGATGCAGGCGTATACGCTCCTCCATCCATCCTGTCGGCTCGTCAAACCAGCTTTGCAGCACCGATTGGCTATAGCCCGCGGCCCGCAGCGAGACGATCGCCTGCAGCTTTTCCATGCGCGAGATGATCGCTGGAGATCCGAACGCCACCCCAAGACGATACCCACTCAGTGATTCCGTCTTGGAAGGTCCCATGATCGTGATGATCCGGTCAGGGTCGACGTCGCCGGCGCGCAGGTGCCAATAGTCCGCTCCATCGAATATCTGTCGTGCGTATAATTGATCGACGATCACGGTCACACCGTAACGTACGGCGAGCCGCGATATGCTCTCGACGTCCTCCCGACAGTAGATGACGCCAGTCGGATTGTTCGGGTTGGAGAAGACGAAGACCTTCGCTCCGGCTCTGAGGGCATCTTCGAGACCGGAGAGGTCGATTCCACTTGAAGTGGTCGTTCCGAGATAGTCCAGGCTGACGGGAACGATTTCGCCGCCGAAGAACTCGACAAGTTTTCGGTTTGCGAAGTAGTCCGGTCGGACGATCGCGACCTTATCGCCTGCTGACACCGTTGACGCGATGGCCAGAAAGAGTGCGCCCTGGGTTCCTGGCGTGACCATCAGACCCTCGGAGGCTGAAACCGGTGCACCGGTGAAACGCTCGAGCTTCGCCGCGAGCCCATGACGAATCTCGGCATCGCCCCTGTATTCTGTGTAGGCTCTCTTGCCGCCGACACGGACGCCTTGGACGAATGCTTCCAGGGTACCCGGTGCAGGCTCGAAGGCATCCACGTCACCATGGGAAAAGTCAACTGGCATACCGTCGAGAGTTCTCCCCTTCAGCAAATTTGCATGATGAGTCGAAGCCTGACGTACCTCCTGGCCTGGCGCATCGTCGGTAGCAAGTCTTCCGAATTTCTCTAGCAACGAAGTCATCATGTTTCCTTCCTCGGTGCTCCTTTGATGCACCGAGCCAATTGCCTGATCAGCGATGCGGTTTGTGACGCTCAGCTTGCCGAAGCTGATCTGGACCGTCCTTTGTGCAACGCCACGAGTTCGGCAAGCGAATTGACGGTCAGATGCGGCTCGGCCTCCGTCGCCAAGGTGGCCCCGCTTCCGGCCCGGTCGTGGCGACGATTGACCCACACGGTGGTCAGCCCAAGTTCGCGCCCAGGAGCGACGTCGTGATGCTTGCTCTGCGCGACATGCAGGATTTCGTTTTTTGCCATGCCTTTCGCGGCCAGCGCCTCGATGGCGCGTGTGAAGTGCGGCAGTGCAGGCTTGTACGAGCCGACATCCTCCGCCGTCACCGTTAATTCGAAGGGCACTTCGAGGTGGCGCAGCGTTCCCGTAAGCGACGTGTTGTCAACATTTGACAGGATGACTAGCTTGTAGAAGCGCGACAGATACCGCAGGCTATCCACCGTGTCGGGGAAAGCTGGCCATTCCGGAACCGAAGCCGAGAAATTTGCGGCATGACCTCCGTCCGCGGTCCAGCCAAAGGTGCGCTCGATATCCTTCCATGTCCTGGCGAGCACTTCGGGGTAGAGCAATGCAGGTCTCGTCTGTTGATGCTTGGCCTGGTGAAGCGCGAAGGACGTGACGACGAGATCGGTCGGAATCGCCGGGTTGATGGCGTCGATCCATGGACGGACGACCCGGGCAATGCCGGTCTCCCAATCGATGAGCGTGCCATAACAGTCGAACGTAACAACCTTGAACTTGTCGAAATCGATCACTCGAGGCCTCCTGGTCTGTTGGCGGCGCCTGACGAGCTAGAGCCGCCGATCTCGGTTTTAAAATGCGATGCCGCCAGAATCGCTGGGCCGGGTCACAGAACCTTCGAAAGGAAAGCTCTGGTCCGGTCGCGGCCCGGTCTTCCGAGCACTTGCTCCGGCGTTCCCGTTTCGACGACTTCGCCTTCGTCCATGAAGGCCACGATGTCGGCCACTTCGCGTGCAAATCCCAGTTCGTGCGTGACCACGACCATGGTCTTTCCGGCTTTAGCCAGCGCCTTCATGACGTCGAGCACTTCGCTGACCCGTTCCGCGTCCAGGGCCGACGTGGGCTCGTCGAACAACAGGACGCGGGGGTTCATCATGAGCGCGCGGGCAATAGCAACGCGCTGCTGTTGCCCGCCGGACAGGTGCGCCGGATATGACGATTCGTAGCCGGCCAGTCCGACCGTCGACAGAAGCTCGGCGGCCCGCTCGCGCGCGTCCGCCGCGGCTTCCTTGCGCAACAAGGTAGGAGCGCAGGTCAGATTCTGCGCAACGGTCATGTGCGGAAAGAGATTGAAATTCTGGAACACCATGCCGACGTGTTCGCGCTGCTGCGCCAAACGACCAGGCGAAAGTCTCCTATAGGCTCGACCGGATAGGACGTAGCCCTGAAGTTCTCCGAAGATCCGCACCTCACCTCCCTGAATCTCCTCCAGGCTGTTCAGGCAGCGCAACAGGGTGGACTTGCCGGACCCGCTCGGGCCGATGATGCAGGATACTCGACCGGGCTCGACGGAGAAATCGACGTTCCTCAACACGGTGCGACCGCCGAATCGCTTGACAAGACCGCGGACGGAAACAGCCAGATCGCTCATCGATCGCGTCCTCTTCGAAGCAGCTCCTTCCACGTCGCGTCCGACTTGCGACTTGTCGATCGGCCATATGCCCGTTCGACTCCATGCTGGACGACCGAAAAGACGGTCGACAAGGCGAGGTACCAAAGCGAAGCGACGATGAGGAGGGGAATGGTCTGATAATTGGTCCCGTAAATGATTTCGGCACTGTGCAGGAGCTCGGACACGCCTAGTACCGATACCAGCGAGCTGTTCTTCAGCATCGCAATCGTCTGATTCCCGATGACAGGAACGATGACCTTCATCGCCTGCGGCAGGAGGATGCGGAAAGTTACCTGCCGCGGCCGGAGCCCCAGGCTGGTGGCCGCCTCCGTCTGACCGCGATTGACGCTCTCGAAGCCCCCGCGGACGATCTCCGCCATGTAGGCGGCTTCGTTCGTGGTCAACCCGATGATCGCTGCGAGGAAGGGCGTGACTATCTGCGTGGCATTCACCTCGTATCCGAAGAAGCCGAGCGTCGGATAAAGGGCGGCAAGGTTGAACCAGAAGATCAGTTGCACGAGCAGCGGCGTTCCTCGGAAGAACCAGACATAGCCAGACCCCAGCTTTGCGACCACGGGCGATTGAGACCGCATCATCACGGCCAGCACCGCTCCGATCAGTACTCCGAGAACGATGCTGATCGCGGTGAGCACCAGCGTCATTCCGACGCCCCTGAGGATGATCGGCGCCATAAGATATTCGGCGGCGATATCCCAGTGGAAATTGGGATTGGTCACGACCGAACGCGTCAACGACAACGTCACTAGGATGGCGACGATCCAGCCGGCATACTCCCAGCGGGAACGATGTGGCTTTCTGACGTCCACGAGAATTTTAGGGGCGACCCCCGCCATATTCGGATCCAACATCTCGGCGGCTCTCAGTGGAGTTCGATCGTTTCGAGCGTGGCATTAGGCAGGCCCCACGCCCGGAATATCTCCTTGTACTGCGGCATGGTCACGATGTGCTTCATGGCCGCGACCAAAGCGGGAGTCAGCGCGCTGCCTTTCTTCGTGGAGAGCGTTATGGGGAGCGGGCGGATCTCCGCGCCGGCGACGCGAAAAATCGGCTGCTTGAGAACCGCGTAACTCATGACCGGCGTATCGCCGAACGCGGCGTCAAGACGACCGGACAAAAGCTGGGTCAACGCATCCTGCTGGCTCGGAAGGCCCACGATGTTGACAGGTTTTTTGCCGCTTGCGGCACACTCGTCCGAGAGTTCCGGCAACAGCTTCGCGAGTTGAAGAGAACCGAGTTGAGCGCCGACGTTCAGGCCGCAGAGGTTCGAGACGTCGGCATTGCTGCTCCTAAGGGTGACGGCCTCGGAGCCCCACTTCGCATAGTCGATCATGTCGAGAACTTTGGTGCGTTCCGGCGTTACCCCCATGCTTGCGATGGACAGATCGAATTGCCCGCTGAGCAATCCGGGGATGATGTTGTCGAATCCTACGTTCGCGAACTGCACCTGCACCCCGAAGACGCGGCCCATCAATCTGGCGAGATCCGGATTCGTGCCGAGTGGCGTTCGACCATCCGTAGCCAGAAACTTGTTCGGCGGCGTCGACAGATTCATGGCCACCTTCAGGCTCTTCGTGCTTGCCGGCAACAGCGCGGCGACTTCCTTCACGGGCTGAACGTCGGCGAAGTCGTTGGCGTCGGTCGTGCTCAGGGCTGGCGCTTCCGAAGCTGCTGATGCGCTTGCGTTCCAAGTGGCGGCGCCGATAGTCCCCGTCGCGATCGCAACCATGAAGCCTCGGCACAGGGAGCGGTAGGCCACTGAGTGTCTCATTTTCCTAATCCTCTTCATGGCAAACGGTTGCTGGTTGTTGGCGCTCAAGTTGACGCCCTGACCGGAGTTGGCGCGACGCCGCTCGTGGCGCGCGGCTGGGAAATCATTCGAGTTCGTCCGCCGTGGAGACGGTGGCCGGTAGCTGATCCAGCATGCGAAGCATCGCCTGCTGGATCTGATCGCCGGTCAGCCGGGCCGCCTGCTCGACATCGCCCGCCCGTAGCGCGTTCACGATATCGCGATGACTGTCATCCCAATCGGCCGACAGACCGACCGTGCGCCAGACGGGGAGCACATATCGATTGATTGCGATCTGCAGTGCCGAAATTTGCGAGAGCAGCCGGGGGCGACCCGAGCGACCGTACAATCGATTATGGAACGCCCAATGGAGGACGGCGGCCTCTGCTCCCAGTCTTGATGGCCGCACCTGTGCGAGAATCTCTTCGGCTTGATCGTAGTCAGCGGCCCGCAGGTGCGGCGCCGATAGCCGAAGCGCGTGCGGCTCGAGCAGCTTCCGCATTTCCATGATGTCTTGGAAATCGGCTCGGCTCAGGGGCGCGACCCTAATGCCCCTATTGAAGCGCTGCACCGCCAAGCCTTCCGTGACTAGCTTTGCCAGCGCTTCACGAACCGGGACGCGGGAGACGCCAAATCGCTGAGCGATTTCGTCTTGGTTCAACCGCTCGTTCGGAGCGAAGGCGCCTTCGAAGATGGCTTCCCGCAACGCCCTTGCGATCGCGTCAGGCAGGCCGTCACGGCCGGCAATATGACGAGCAGCCAAATCGGCGAGGAGGTCGGGCATGAAGAAGTGCACCTAAAATGAATATTGTCGAATGTATTCATTTTAGGGGGTGAGTCAATCCTTTGGTAGAAGGGCTACAAAATTCAGTGTTTTCAATGGCTTGATGGCTGTTTAGTGGAAAGCCTCATGCAGGCCATTGGGATGCGGCCTAAAAAAGACTAGTAGACAATCGCAGTGGCGGAGATGTCCCCTCCATTCGTTACGAGTACGCCGCGGCGCCTCCACCGTCGCTGGAATGCGGGATCGCCCGGCCAAGCCGGGCGATGACAGCGGGATGTGTGGCGAGATCGCCGCCTCTTGCGAAGAGCGCTTCGTCCCGCCAGCAGCCCTTACGACTCGATCTTCACGTACTCGAAATCGCCGGGCTTGTTGTCGATGCCGACCTTGGGCGGCGAGATCCAGGAGGCGAACTGGCCGATCTCGGTGACGGGCTGCATCAGGGATGTGATGAAGTCGCCGTCGCTCGCCGACGGCAGCCATTCGTCCTTGCGCTTGGCCCAGGTCGCATCGTCGATCAGGATGCCGTCGGGCGTCGCGTGCACGTCCTTGAACTCGCCGATGTGGCGGTGGAAGGCGACGTTGGGCAGCGTCAGCTTGAAGTCGTAGCCGGCGGTCGAGATTACCTTGTTCCAGCGCAGCATGCCCTTGACGCAATCCTGGCTGTAATCGTCGCGCAGGCGCATGTTGAGCGCGGTCAGCGCCGGCTCATCGACCAGCTTGACTTCGCCGTTGATCAGCTTGAGCACCGGATAGGTCGAATTCTTGAGCTGGTGATCGTCGTCGATCTGGGTCTCGTGGTAGCGGCCCTTGATGCCTGCGTTGAACGCGTTGGCCGCGTTGGTCGAGACTTCCGAGCCGAACAGGTCGAGCGACAGCGTGTAGTGCAGGTTCAGCTTCTTCTGGATGGTCGGAAGATCGATCACGCCGAGCGCGCGGACCCTAGCGATGTCGGTGGGATCGGTGATGCCAGCCGCCTTCATCGCATCGCAGGTGCGCTGCACGACGCGGGTGATGCCGGTCTCGCCGACGAACATGTGGTGCGCTTCCTCCGTCAGCATGAAGCGGCAGGTGCGCGACAGGGGATCGAAGCCGGACTGCGCGAGCGAGTGCAGCTGCATCTTGCCGTCGCGGTCGGTGAAGTAGGTGAACATAAAGAAGGACAGCCAGTCCGGCGTCGCTTCGTTGAACGCGCCCAGCATGCGCGGCGCGTCGGCATCGCCGGAGCGGCGGCGCAGGAGATCGTCGGCCTCCTCACGGCCGTCGCGGCCGAAATATTTCTGGAGCAGATAGACCATCGCCCAGAGATGACGGCCTTCCTCGACGTTGACCTGGAACAGATTGCGCATGTCGTACAGCGAGGGCGCGGTCTTGCCGAGATGGCGCTGCTGCTCGACCGAGGCCGGCTCGGTGTCGCCCTGGATCACGATCAAGCGGCGCAGCATGGCGCGATGCTCGCCCGGCACTTCCTGCCAGGCCGGCTCGCCATAATGCTCGCCGAACGGCACGACGCGGTTCTCTTCCTGCGGCGCAAGCAGGATGCCCCAGCGATATTCGGGCATGCGGACATAGTCGAACTTGGCCCAGCCGCGCGGATCGACGGAGTAAGCGGTGCGCAAATAGACCAGCGATTCCTGGAAGCCCTCGGGGCCCATGTCGCTCCACCAGTCCATGTAACCGGGATGCCAGCCCTCCAGCGCTTTGAGCACCTGGCGGTCTTCGGCGAGGTTGACGTTGTTCGGAATCTTGGTCGAGTAGTCGACGTTCATGATGTTCATGTTCATGTGGACCTCCCGTGTGGGACTAGCTCGTTTGAAGGGGCGAATGGCGAATGGCGAGTAGCGAATGGGCATTCCCTATTCGCCATTCGCCACTCCCTACTCGCTAGACTCTCGTCATATCGAACTTCGGTTTCTGGCCGCTTCCGTAGCGGCGCAGCGCGCCTTCTTCGCCGACGGCGTTCGGGCGCTGGAAGATCCAGTTCTGCCACGCGGTAAGGCGCGCGAATATCTTCGATTCCATCGTCTCGGGGCCGACGAAGCGCAGGCTGGCTTCCATGCCGGTGAGGCTGTCGGGCGAGAAGCTGGCGCGCTCCTCGAGGAACACGCGGACCTCGTCGTCCCAGTCGATGTCGTCGAGGGCGAAGGTAACGAGGCCAAGCTCTTCGGCCTGCTCGGCGTCGAGGCTGGTGCCGAGCGTTGCTTCCACGCGCTCCAGATCGGACGGATCGGCCTGGAAGCGCGACTCCAGCCGTGTCAGGCCATGACTCATCGGATAGGGACCGAAATTCATGGCGGACAGCTCGATCGACGGCGGCGGACGATTGTCACCCTGGCGGGTGCCGATCAGCATGTAGGAGCGGTCGGCGGCGAAGACGAGCTCGGCGAGCGTGCCGGCAAAGCAGGAGCCGGGCTCAACCAGCGTCACCAGTGTGCGCGAAGTGACGTCGACGCGCTTGAGCACGCGCTTCCAGTAATGCCTGATTTCGTTGACCAGCCAATGCGCCTTGTTGGCTTCGAGGAACGCATCGCTGGCGAGCACATGAGCGCGGTCGCCATGGCTCTTGAACACCAGCATCGCAATCTCGAGCTCGTTGATGCGTAAGTGAAGGATGGCGTCGTCGAGCTCGCGCGCCACTTGCAGCGGCCAGAACGAGGCGCCTTGCGCCATCATGCCGTCGATGTCGGCGGGCGGCGCGGTCTCCGGCGCCTTGATCGAGATGGTGGCGATGCGCGCGGTGCGATCGATGTCGACGGTGACGAAGCCGTAGCGGATGCTGTTCTCGTCGATCAGGCGCCTGAGCGGCGTCAGCGCGATGCCCTTGCCGCTGCCCTTGCGCGTCGATTGGCCTGCGAATTCCTTGGCGCGCTCGGCGATCTTGGCCTCGAGCTTGGAGTTCGGCGCGATCTCGTCGACGAGGCGCCATTGCACGGCGCGCTTGCCCTTCACGCCTTCCTCGATGGTGCAGAAGACATCGGCGTGGTCGCGCCGCACCTTGCGCTTGTCGACCACCCGCGTGAGACCGCCGGTGCCCGGCAGCACCGCGAGCAGCGGCACTTCGGGCAGCGCGACGGCGGACGAGCCGTCGTCGGCGAGGATGATGTGATCGGTCGCGAGCGCCAGCTCGTAGCCGCCGCCGGCGGCTGAGCCGTTCACGACGGTGATGAAGCGCTGGCCGGAATTCTCCGACGAATCTTCCATGCCGTTGCGGGTCTCGTTGGTGAACTTGCAGAAGTTCACCTTGTGGGCATGGGTCGAGCCCGCGAGCATGCGGATGTTGGCGCCCGCGCAGAACACGCGGTTCTTGGCCGAGCGCAGCACCACGACCTTCACCTCGGGATGCTCGAAGCGCAGGCGCTGGATCGCGTCGGCGAGCTCGATGTCAACGCCCAGGTCGTAGGAATTGAGCTTGAGCTGGTAGCCCTCGAACAGGCCGCCATTCTCGTCGACATCCATGGTCAACGTCGCGACGTCGCCGTCGACCGCGAGCTTCCAATGCTTGTAGCGGGACGGTTCGGTCTGGAAATCGATGAATGTCGCGCCGCCTGCGAGGCGCCGATCTTCCCCGGCCATGAGCCACCCTTGAGCTTGGTTATGCATTCTGGAACGTTAGATGCACAATAGTGCATCTTATTAGATTAGTCTAGCCCGAATCGCGGCGCCATATGCACTTTGCTTCATCTAGGGCGCGCATGGGTTTCATGCGGCCTGAAGCCCCGGATCGTCCCGCAAGGCGGCCTGCGCAAACTGCACGATGGCATCAAGGGTCGGCCCCGGGGCCTCGCGATGTGGGGAATGCGCCGCGCCGGCAATGATTTTCAGGTCGACCGGGCAGTAACATTCTTCCTGCGCGATCTCCGCCTGGCGCAGGGTCCCATATTGATCGTCCGCGCCCTGCACGATCATCACGGGCACGCGGATGTAGGCAAGGTATTCGGAGATATCCCAATTGCGGAATTTCGGATCGAGCCAGGCGCTGTTCCAGCCGTAGAAGGCGTTGTCGACGTCCTTGTGCCAGCGCGTGAGCTTCGACCTGAGGTCCAAAGTTTCGAACGTCGTCTTGATCGCGGCGATCGATTTGACCGAGATGTCCTCGACGACGAAATGCGGCGCGATCAGCACGAGCCCATTGAGGCGATGATCCTGATGCGCCCCGGTATAGATGGTCGCGATCGAAGCCCCATCGGAGTGGCCGAGCAGGAGGCCGCGCTTGAAGCCAATCATGTCGAGCAGCTTCGGCAGCACGTCCAGCGCCTCGCGATGCATGTAGTCAAGCGGCCGCGGCAGCGCGACCGGGCTGGACTGGCCGTAGCCTGCGCGCGAATAGACGAAGATGCCGGCGCCCGTGGCCTGCTGGAGCTTCTCCGGGAAATCACCCCAGAGGCCGACACAGCCGAGGCCTTCATGCAGCATCACGATGGTGGGGGCATCGGGGACGACAGGCGCGAGCCATTTGTATTCGAGGCTGGCGCCATCGATGTCGAGGAAGCCGCTGGGGGTGAGATTGGTCATGGTCGAATTCCCATTCCTAGCCAATGCCGAGATGCCCACTCTCCCCTGGAGGGGGAGGGTCGATTCACAGCGAGCGCAGCGAGATGTGAATCGGGGCGGGGTGACGGTCTCTCCGCGGATGCGGTGCCCGTGGATAGATCACCCCACCCCGCTTCACATTGCGATTCGCTCCATGCGAAGCGACCCACGGGCGAGCTACGCTCGTCCCGGACCCCTCCAGGGGAGGGTAAGCAAGTGCAGTCCGCAAGCTCAATGCGCGCCCTCGCGCAGCTTGAACCGCTGGATCTTTCCGGTCGCGGTCTTCGGCAGCGAGTCCACCACATCGATCCAGCGCGGATATTTCCAGGGGCCGATCTTCTGCTTGACGTGCTCCTTGAGCATCTCCTGCAAATCCGTCGCCTTGGCGCCCGGGCGCAGCACGACGAAGGCTTTCGGCTTTAGGAGTCCTTCCGGATCGGCCTCGGGCACGACGGCAGCTTCCAGCACGGCCGGATGCGTGATCAGCGCGCTCTCCACTTCGAACGGCGAGACCCAGATGCCGGAGACCTTGAACATGTCGTCGGCGCGGCCGCAGAAGGTATAGCGGCCCTCGGCGTCACGAATGTATTTGTCGCCGGTGCGGGTCCACGGCCCCTCGAAGGTGCGGCGACTCTTGTGGCGCTGGTTCCAGTAGCCCTCGCCGGCCGAGGGCGCATCGACCAAGAGCTCGCCGACCTCGCCGTCGGCGACGTCCTGCCCGGCCTCGTTGACGAGCCGCACCGCATAGCCCGGCACCGGCTTGCCGGACGAGCCGTATTTGATGTCGCCGGGCGCGTTCGACAGAAAAATGTGCAACAGCTCGGTCGAGCCGACGCCATCGAGGATGTCGACACCGAACCGCGCCTTCCAGCTGTGGCCGACGGATTCCGGAAGCGCTTCGCCGGCGGAGGTGCAGATGCGCAAGGCCTTGCCGCCGCGCTCGTTCTTCATGGTCTCGTCGTTGAGCATCGCCGCGAACAAGGTCGGCACGCCATAGAAGATCGAGGGATTGTAGCGGTTCATCAGCTCGAACATGCGCGCCGGCGTCGGCCGCTCGCTGTTGAGGATCACGCTGGCGCCGACCGACATCGGGAAGGTCAGCGCATTGCCGAGGCCATAGGCGAAGAACAATTTCGCCGCCGACAGGCACACATCGCTCTCGCGAATGCCGAGAACGTGCTTGGCATAGGTGTCGGCGGTCGCCTGCAAATTCGAATGCAAATGGCGCACGCCCTTCGGCATGCCCGTCGACCCCGACGAGTACAGCCAGAACGCCGGCTCGTCCGGATGCGTCGCGGCGGTGGTGAACTGGTCGCTCTCGCCGGCGAGCTCTTCGGCAAGCTGCTTGTGACCGTTCTGCTTGGCGCCGGAGACCACGACATGCTCGAGATCCGGCATGCGGCCGACGACGTCCTTGATGACGGGATAGAGCGCTTCGGACACGAACAGCACGCGCGCGCGGCAGTCGGCGAGGATGTAGGCGTATTGGTCCGCGGTCAGCAGCGTGTTGAGCGGCACCGGCACGATGCCGGCGCGGATCGCGCCCAGGAACACGATCGGGAAATCGACCGTATCCAGCATGATCATCGCCACGCGCTCCTCGCGGCGGACGCCGAGCCGGCGCAGCATGTTGGCGGCGCGCCGGGTCTGTTGCTGGAGCTCGCCATAGGTGAGCCGCGAGACGGTGTCGTCGAAGGCGAGCTTGCTGCCCCTGCCCTCCCTGACATTACGGTCGAGCAGCCAGGTCACCGCGTTATAGGATCCCTCGCTCACGGACATCTCCCCGGAATTTAGAATTATAATTCATAGAAAGACACCACGGCGGCTTGCTGTCAATGCCAGCAGGCACTATGTTTCATTAAAACGCGCCGCAGGACCCTTGTAAAGAAGACTCATGACCGAAAGTCCCGACGCCGAATCCCGCTTCCTCGAACAACTCGGCCAGCGTGTGCGCACCATGCGCGCGCTGCGCGGCATGTCGCGCAAAGTGCTCGCCAAGGTGTCGGGAATTTCGGAGCGCTACATCGCGCAGCTCGAGAGCGGCAAGGGCAATGTCTCGATCGTGCTGCTGCGCCGCGTCTCCGACGCGATGGGCGCGCATCTCGAAGACTTGCTCCCCTCGCCCGATCCGACGCCGGACTGGCAGATGTTTCGCGATCTCCTGCGCAAGGCAACGCCCGCGCAGATTGCTCAAGCCAAGGATCTGCTCTCCGGCGGCAGCGCAACCGCGCCGCGGCGCGCGCCGTTCTGCGGCATCGCGCTGATCGGCCTGCGCGGCGCCGGCAAGTCCACACTTGGGCGGATGCTGGCGAAGAGGATCGGCTGGAGTTTCGTCGAGCTCAACAAGGAGGTCGAGCAGCAGAACGGGCTCTCGGTCGCCGAGATCATTGCGCTGTACGGCCAGGAAGGCTTTCGTCGCATGGAGCAGGCGGCGCTGCAACAGCTGCTCGCGCGCAACGAGCTGATGGTGCTGGCAACCGGCGGCGGCATCGTCTCGGAGCCTTTGACCTTCGACCAGGTCCTGAGCTCGTTCTACACGATCTGGCTGAAGGCCGAGCCCGAGGAGCACATGGCGCGCGTGCGTCGCCAGGGCGATCTGCGGCCGATGGCGGATGATCGCTCGGCGATGACGGAGCTGCGCAACATCCTGCTCAGCCGCGAGCCGCTGTATTCGCGCGCGACCGCGGTGGTGGATACCGCCGGGCTGTCGGTCGACGCCGCCGCCGTGCGCCTGATCGATGCGGTACGGCCGGTGCTGCAGAACGAAGCCCGCAGCTTCGGCCTGCGCAGCGTGGCGCTGTAGGTGGTTGGACCTCGCTAAGCGACACACTCGGCTGTCGTCCCGGACAAGCGTAAGCGCAGATCCGGGACCCATACCCCCAGGGAGAAGTTGTTGCGCAAGCTGGCAACCACGAGTCTTCGCAAAACAACTCCCTGTGGTTATGGGTCCCGGATCTGCGCGCGCTTAGGGCGCGCTTGTCCGGGACGACAGCGAGGGTTTGGGACGACCTCCGGCAACACTATATCGACGCCGAACAGCAAGCCTTGGAATCAATGATGACGTCCACCGACATCACCACCTCCATGTTCGAGCGGATCGGCGGTCGTGCCACGATCGACGCCCTCGTCGACCGCTTCTACGACCGCATGGACACCCTGCCGGAAGCGAAGATCATCCGCGCCATGCATGCGGACGACCTCGGCCTGATCAGGGACGTGCTGAAGCGCTATCTCACCGAATGGACCGGCGGCCCGCGGCTCTATACCCCCGAGAAAGGCCATCCGCGGCTGCGCCAACGCCATTTCGGCTTTACCATTGGGGACGCCGAGCGCGACGCCTGGATGCTCTGCATGCGCGGCGCGCTGGAGGAGACGATCACCGATGCCGCCGCGCGGCAGGATCTCGACAAGGCGCTGTCCGGGCTCGCCGATTGGATGCGCAACCAGCCGTGACAGGACGGCAGTGCCTTTGGCATCGGCGGCGTGCCACGCACCGGGTCATTTGAGTTCCGCGGTGATCGCCTGCTAAGCTCCAGGCATGACCGACATGCTCCCCGACACCATTCGCACGGAGCGCGAAGCGACGGAGCGTTAGCGCGTGATGGACGCACCTCCCGATGTCATCCGTCGACCGCCCTCGCCGCGCCTTGCGCGGCTGGTCTCCAGCATTTCCTTCTACCGCGAGCGCGGGATCGGCTTGGCCGCCTTCCGGCATGCCGCGCCGCTTTCGCTGCCTCTGCTGGTGAATTTGGGGACGCCCTTCCGCATTGGGCTCGGACACCGACCGGACACCGCCGATGCGCGGCCGAGTTTCGCGGCGGGTCTCTTTCCCGGGCCGGTCGTGATCGAATCCGACGGGCGCGCCGAATGCGTTCAGGTCGATTTCACGCCGCTCGGGGCGTATCGCTTCTTCGGGGGCGCCGTGCCCGATCTGACCGCGCGGATCGTCGGCCTCGACGACATTTTGGGGCGGCACGGCAGGGAGCTCCGCGCAAGGGTGGCCGAGGCAGCCAGCTGGCAGCGACGATTCGAGATCGTGGAAGACTTCGTGCTTCGCCGCGCCGTTCACGAGCCCTCGCCTGAGGTCGCTTTCGCGCTGGAGACGCTGTGGCGAGGCGCGGGCGCGGTCAGGATCGCCGACATTGCCACCGACATCGGCTGGAGCCGCAAGCATCTCACGCGCCGCTTCCACCACGAGATCGGCGTTCCTCCAAAGGTGCTGGCGCAGATGCTGCGCTTTCATCGTGCTTGCGTCCTCGCCCGGACGGACGGCGCAGGCGGCTGGGCGGCCATTGCCGCAGACGCCGGCTATGCCGACCAGGCACATCTTGCTCGCGATTTCCGGATGTTCAGCGGAGAGACGCCGACCGGATGGGCCGCGCGGCTCGATGTCGTCGATCCACGACTGATGCGCGACGGCGGAGGCTAGCGCCAAGGCAGCGCGAAGACAGCGCGAGACTTGGGCCAAGTCCCATTTGTTCAAGCCGGCCGCCGTGATCCGAATTATGGTCGGCTTCGCAACAGACAAGGACTTGCACCGGACGTCTCGCAACGAGCTTGGAGAGTGTCATGAACCCGCCGAACCTTTATGAAGCGCCGCGCCTCTACCACACCATGCGCTGCAAGGATGCCGAGGCGATGATCGCCTGGCTGAAGACCGTTCTCGGCTTCACCGAACGGGTGGTGTACCGCAAGGAGGGCACGGTCGTTCACGCCGAGCTGGCGTTCGGATCGTCGATCCTCATGCTGGGCGCGCATCGCGACGATGCTTACGGCAAATTGGTTGGCGACATCGGCGGCCGGCGGACGGATGCCGTCTATCTCGCTGTCGATGATCCCGACGCGCTCTATGCGAAGGTGAAATCCGCTGGTGCAGAGATCGAGATGGAGCCCTACACGACCGATTATGGCAGCCGCGATTTCGCCGCACGCGATCCGGAGGGCGGGCTCTGGAGCTTTGGCACCTACTGGCCCAAGGTCGGCGAGCAGCCGCTCGCGGGATAGCGGGCGCTCGCGTCAAATACTGCTCCGCGGCCGAACCGTCTTGCTCGCTAGACCGACCAGTAGTGCGGATGCGGGTAGGGCCGCGAGCGGTCGCCCCAGTCGAACGCGTCGCCATCGAACTCGCACGGGCCGCTGCTGAGTTCGTCCAGCGTCTGCTCGGTCTGGAACGCCTGCCGTGCTGGATCGTATTTCAGCGCGCCCCACTGCAGCGGATAATGGTGACGCGTACCGAGCAGCCCGCCGGTCTTGATCACGGCATAGGCAACCGTTCCGCTCATCTTGTCGAGCATCAACCGCTCGATCGTGCCGAGCTTCGTGCCGTCGCGTCCGTAGACGGCGACGTGCTCCACGCGATCACTGGGAACCATGGTGTGGTTCATGGTGTCCTCCCTGTTCTCGTCTGTTCACGATATTATAGCACCGGTTTCGCGGCGGCGGGAGCAGCTACAACTGCTGTAAGCGGCCCGCCCCGACCACCAGAGCGTCACTTCAGCCGAATCGTGTCGACGCGACGGCACTGGACGCAATGATAAACGTGCTCCGCAGGCAGCGTGACTATTCCAGGTAGTGTCGCCAGGAACTTCATTGGCCGCCTGCATTTTGAGCAGATGAGGATCGGCGGATCGTCTTGGCGATCGGAACTCATACAATAACCGGGGCTGAAGGCCGCCCGCACGTTACTGCCGCGCTGCGCGCGCTTCATCCCGGGAGAACTACCGGCCTTGATCGGAATCCGATCGGTCCCGCTCGGCGCGCTGCTTCACGCCCGCGTGAGGCGACTTCTTCCGGACTGTTGCGACGACATCGCGCCGCCCCCGGACGAAGCCATTTTCCTCACCCGGCGAAAAACGCCGGAAAGGCAGGCGGTCTAGAATTCTCCGCATTGATCAACAACGGAGTTCGGTCATGTGGGGTCAACTTTTCAGCCTGATCTATCGCCTGTCCTGCCGGACCACACTGATGGAGATCGGCGCGCACCGCCTCGCGCGTTAGGTCCATGAAGCCCGTGAGAATTGGGTAAGATCGATTGACCAGATGACGGGGATTGCCATGCGCAAGCTGATCCTGATCGCCGCGATGTCGCTGGTGGCAAGCCAGGCCCATGCCGGAGGCTCGCGGAGCCTCAGCCTGGCGGCCAGCAATGCAAGCCAGCAGGCGGAACAGCCGGCCACCGCGACGCCAGTTCCGGCGCAGACGCCTCAAGCCCCGCCAACAACGAATGTGCCGACGGCGACCGCACCAGCTGCATCGACGGCGCCTGCCTCGGCAATTCCGGCCGCCACAACGTCGGCCCGGTCCGCAACGGCGTCGAGGGCCGAAACCGCCAAACCGAAGCGCCGGCAGCCGTCCACCGAGGCGCGCGTGATCCGCGAGCTGCATCGGCACGGAATTTATTGGTGAGAGCTCACGTTATCTCTTCCATCATTGCGAGCGCAGCGAAGCAATCCAGGATCTTTCCGCAGCGGCAGTCTGGATTGCTTTGCTGTGCTCGCAACGACGACGCGGCTGGAGCGGGGCTCAAATTCCCAGATATTTGTGCTGCAGATCCGGTGCGGCCATCAGCTCGTCGGAGGTGCCGCTCCACACCGTCTTGCCGCGCTCGATGATGTAGTGGCGATCGCAGATGCGGGCGAGATGGTCGACGTTCTTGTCGACGACCAGGATCGACTGTCCGCGGCTCTTGAGCAGCGACAGGCAATTCCAGATCTCCTGCCGGATCAGCGGCGCGAGGCCTTCGGTCGCCTCGTCCAGGATCAGGAGCTTTGGATTCGTCATCAGCGCGCGGCCGATCGCGAGCATCTGCTGCTCGCCGCCGGAAAGCTGGTTGCCCATATTGGACGCGCGTTCGGCGAGGCGCGGAAACATCACGTAGATCGCGGCCAGCGTCCAGGGATTGGGACTGCCGAAACGGTCCGCGGCAGCAGCGACCAGGTTTTCGCGCACGGTGAGGTTCGGGAAGATCTGCCGGCCCTCGGGAACGAGACCGACGCCGAGCTTGGCAATTCTGTAGGACGGAAGCTGCCGCACCTCCGCGCCCGCGAAGCGAATGGTGCCTGCGCGCGCTGGCGTCAGGCCCATGATGGAGCGGATGGTGGTGGTCTTGCCCATGCCGTTGCGGCCCATCAGCGAGACCATCTCGCCCGGCTTGATCGACAGCGACAGACCGAACAGCACCTGGGACAGGCCGTAGCAGGTCTCGATGCCGTCGACCTCGAGCAGCGTGTCAGCCATGATGCGTCACCACATGCTGATCGCCGAGATAGGCGCGCTTGACGTCCTCGTTGGCGCGGATCGCGGCCGGATCGCCGGAGGCGATGACGCGGCCATAGACCAGCACCGTGATGCGGTCGGCGAGCGCAAACACCGCCGGCATGTCGTGCTCGACCAGCACGATCGAGACCTCTTTCCGCAGCTCCTGGAGCAGCTTCACCATGCGCTGGGATTCGGTCACGCCGAGGCCGGCCATCGGCTCGTCCAGCAGCAGCAATTTCGGCTTGCTCGCGAGCGCGACCGCGAGCTCGAGCTCGCGCCGCTCGCCATGGCTGAGCCTGGACACCACGATATCGGCACGGTGACCGAGGCCGACGCGATCGAGCGCCGCCTGCGCGGCATCGCGCAGACCCTTCTCTTTCCGCGCATTGGCGAAGAATCGGAACGAGGTGCCGGCATGCGCCTGCGCCGCCAGCGCGACATTGTCGGCGGCGGTGAAGTCGAGCAGCAGCGAGGTGATCTGGAACGAACGCGCCAGACCCAACGCGCAGCGGCGATAGGCCGGCAGATAGGTGATGTCGCGCCCCGCCAGCGAGACGCTGCCGGAATGCGGTTCGAGATGCCCGGTGAGCTGGCTGATCAGCGTGGTCTTGCCGGCGCCGTTCGGGCCGATGATGGCGTGCAGCTCGCCGGATGCGACGTCGAGCGAGACGTTGTCGGTGGCGATGATGCCGCCGAAGCGGCGCACCAGCTTTTCGACGCGGAGCAAGGGTTCAGCCACGGCCAGCCCTCCCGAGTGCGCCCATGATGCCGCCGCGGCCGAACAGGACGATGAGCAGCAGCAGCGGGCCCAGGATCAGCGCCCAATATTCGGTGATCTGCGACAGCAGCTCTTCCAGCAGCAGGAACACCACCGCGCCCATGACCGGGCCGAACAGCGTGCCCATGCCGCCCAGGATCACCATCACCATGAGGTCGCCGGAACGGGTCCAGTACATCACGGCCGGGCTTACGAAATCGGTGTTGTTGGCGAGCAGCGCGCCGGCAAGGCCGCACATCGTGCCTGATATGACGAAGCAGACCAGTTGGTAGCGCTTGGCCGGGAAGCCGATGGCCTGCATGCGCTGCTCGTTGGAACGCAGGCCCTGCACGACAAGACCGAAGCGCGAGTTGACGATGCGCCATATCAGGAGCATGACGCCGAAAAGGCAGGCGAGGCAGAGATAGTAGAACTGCGTGCGGTTGCCGAGATCGATCAGGCCCGAGAAGTCGCTGCGCGTGTAGATGGTCAGGCCGTCGTCGCCGCCGTAACGGGCCAGACCCGAGGCGACATAGTAGGCCATCTGGGCGAAGGCCAGCGTGATCATGATGAAGTAGACGCCACGGGTGCGCAGCGACAGCGCGCCGATCACCAGCGCATAGATCGCCGACGCCGCGATCGCGACCGGAAACTGGATGAAGCCGGACCCAACGCCTTCCTGCGCGAGCATGCCGACGGCATAGCCGCCGATGCCGAGATAGGCGGCATGGCCAAAGCTCATCAGGCCCGCAAATCCCATGATGAGGTTGAGGCTCGCGGCCGCCAGCGCCAGGATGATGATGCGGGTGAACAGCGTCAGGATGAAGATGTTGCCGGTCAGATGCGAGTAGAGCGGCAGCAGCACGAGGCCCGCCAGCATCAGGGCCGTGACGGCCTTGCTCACGCTCAAACTCTTCATCGACGGTTGGCCGGAAACAGCCCCTCCGGCCGCACCACCAGCACGATCGCCATCAGCAGATAGATCAGCATGGAGGACAGCGCGGGCGCGGCGGTGGATGCGGCGGCGCCGCTCAGCACCTGGCGGAGCAGGTTCGGAAGGAAGGCGCGGCCGAGCGTGTCGATCATGCCGACGAAGATCGCAGCGAGGAAAGCGCCGCGGATCGAGCCGATGCCGCCGATCACGATGATGACGAAAGCGAGGATCAGGATGTTCTCGCCCATGCCGATCTGCACAGTCAGGATCGGCGCCTGCATCAGCCCGGCAAGGCCCGCGAGCGCGGCGCCCAGGCCGAACACGAGCGTGTAGAGCAGTTTGATGTTGATGCCGAGCGCGCCGATCATCTCGCGGTTGGATGCGCCGGCCCGGATCAGCATGCCGATGCGGGTGCGCATCACGCCGAGATAGAGCAACAGCGCGACCAGCAGCGCCACCCCAATGATGGCGAGGCGATAGGCGGGATAATGAATACCGGGCAGGATCGGCACCGGCACGGTGAGCCAGGCCGGCAGCGGCAGCGCCAGGCCCGCCGGGCCCCAGATCAGCCGCACGGCTTCGTTGAAGAACAGGATCAGGCCGAAGGTCGCGAGCACGTGGTCGAGATGGTCGCGGCCGTAGAGATGCCGCAGCGCGCTCACCTCCAGCACGATGCCGAGCACGAGAGTGGCCCCGAGCGCCATCAGCGCGCCGAGCAGGAAGCTGCCGGTCCAGGCCGCGAAGGTCGCGGCGAAATAGGCGCCCATCATATAGAGCGAGCCGTGCGCGAGGTTGACGAGATCCATGATCCCGAACACCAGCGTCAGGCCGGCGGCGAGCAGGAACAGCAGCAGACCGAACTGCAGCCCATTCAAGAATTGTTCGACGACGAGCAGCATCAGGACTCTTTCAGGCGCATACAGACGCGCGCCGATGTTCGAACACAGTCGCCATCAGTGAAAGAGCTCCCCCTGCCTCTTCAAGGCCGAAAAATGGGTAATGGCAGTATCGTTCCGAGGCAAGAGCGATTCGACATCAAACATGCACTTTGTTGCATCTCGGCACGTGCGGCCCGGACGCGCCCCGCAATGCAAAAAAGCTGCCGCGCGGCATGAGGCAACCTGCCGCAGCCAGACGACATCACCCTCTCACCGGCTGGCGGTGAGAGGGTACGATCGTCGTAAAATCGAGCAGGGCTGCGTCTAGTGCGACGTCATCTGCCGGGGGAGCTCGTCCGGCTCGGCGAGAACACTGTTGGCCGTCGACGCCTCCAGGGCCGCCATCCGAAACAGATAGGCGAGCGTCGTCAATCCGGTGTCCTCCGCCATTTGCGCCAGCTCGAGCGCCATGTCGGACATGTAGCCGAGATTCTCGTCTTCCATTTGCGCCATGATCTGGCTGTCCCGCATCACGTTCGACATCTCAGGCGCTCTTTCGTTGCGCGGCAACATGACCGCAGAGGTTGGCACGGGCGACGGCATTGAGACGAGGGCCGTCCTGCTGCACGACCGAAGCCGTGCCGATCCGACGATGCAGGACATCGAGCGTCTCCCGACGAATGTCGATGGTCGCCGCCATGGTCCATGCGTTCTCGACCAGAGCCGGCAGACCGAGCGGCGTCACGACGAAGCCGGCTTCATGGAAGCGCGGCAACCACCAGGTCTCCATGATCGCGCTGACCCGCGCGATACCCTGATCGAGGCAGAACTCCTGCACCGCAGCCATCAGTTGCAGGTTGAGCGCGCCGTCGCGACGATCGCGCACGACGAAGTAGCGCGACCATTCCCACACCAGCGGATCGGCCGGCCAGCCGCGAACCGCCGCCAGATGCGGAAACACCTCACTCATCATCGACGGCTTGGTGGTCGGATAGAGCCGATGACCGCCCACGACGCGGCGGCCCTCCAGCGCCAGCAGATAGATGGTGTCCTCGTCGTCGTAGGAATCGATCTCGCGGCCGTCCGGCCGGCGCAGCGTCTCCCAACGCCGCTCCTCGACGAAGATGTCGTGACGCAGCCGGAAATGCTGCTCGATGACGTCTTCATAAAGGTGGCGATTTGCCACGGAAATTGCGTGAATCATGAAAACCCCCATTCATTCTCAATGGAGGCAGAGTCCGCGAAAAGACGCAGCTTCGGTATTGGGAAATTTCCCAGTAAGGCGGCTTACGGAGCGATGATCTTGTTCCGAATCGCCAGCGCGACCGCATGCGTCCGGTTGACGGCGCCGAGCTTGCGCGCAGCAGTTGCAAGATGCTCTTCGGCGGTGCGTTGCGTGATGTGCAGGATCTCGCCGATTTCCCAGGCAGACTTCCCTTGCGAGGCCCAGGCGATCACCTCGCGCTCGCGGGGGGTAAGACGCGTGGACGGATGCGGCACCGGCTCGAGCAGACGGCGAATGTGGTCGAAGCCATACATCGCCATCAGATGCAGCGCCGGCTTGCTGCGGGCGTTGAGGTCGAGATGGACACCGCCGAGCGAGACCGCAGCCTCGTAGCCGGTGAGCCCGTGGATCGGCACGATGAAGCCGCGCGACATGCGGAACTCGCTGGCGCGGTTCATCACCTCGGCCGCATTCGGCTCGAGTTCCGCATCATAGGGCGCTTCCGACCACTCGAACGGATTGACCGACTGACGGCACAACCGCACCACGGGATCGAACCGATCGTAATTGTTCTCGGTGTAGAGGCTGAACCACCCCGCGGGCCAGCGCTTGGCGAGCACCATCTGTGCAAACTGCTGATCGGGATTGGGCAACCCCGTCACGATGATGGTTTCGAAGCCGAAGCGACCGAACGCCGCTTCGAGCGCATTCATGGCCTCTGGTACCTTGCGGTAGGTCTGCAGGCCTTCAATGAAGTCGAGCGCCTCCCGGCCATAGTCTACGGCGGACATCGTACGTTTCCTGACCCTCGCCGCTTTCGTATAGCACGTATTCGCAGACTGCCTCAATTCGCTGTGGCCGTAGTTTCCCGGTGCTCATCCGCTCTGAACATTTAACTACTTGTGGCAGAATTGACGCCACGATACACCTGAGAACGTCGAAGCGGGAAACCAACGATGGAAGACGAGGACATCGCCCTCAACAGCGTGCTCGGCCTGGAATTGAACCGCGTGTTTTTTGCCGTCCGCGAAACGTCGAACAAGCAGAAGATCATCGAGTTTGCGCGCGAGGTGCTGCAGAGCGAGCGCGCGGAGCTGGCCGAGAGCGTGTCGCCGGAAGGGCCGGCGAGCTAGAACGCCGTTGCAACAGCCGAAGCAACAGATCGCGCCACGAGAGCGCCTCTCCATCTGACCGCGCGGATTTTAGTCGAAACACTCTGACTGCGAAATTACTCCGCCATTATCCGTAACGCCTGCTGCGCCCTTACCCTCCCCTGGAGGGGGAAGGTCGGCACGCGGTCGAGCGAAGCGTTGCGTGACGGGGTGGGGTGATCTCTCCACTCGGGCACCGCTTCAATGGATAGACTGTCACCCCACCCCGCTCGCGCTGCGCGCGATCGACCCTCCCCCTCCAGGCAGGGCTATCGCATATGAGCAGTACACCTTCGGGCACGAAAGTCTCCACATCGTCATGGCCGGGCTTGTCCCGGCCATCCACGCCTTGCCACGCAGCACAAAGAACGTGGATGCCCGGGACAAGCCCGGGCATGACGACCTCTGGTGAGGGTGCAAATGCGATAGCCCTCCTCGCAGCCAGCCTATTACATATGGCTCTTTGCGCGAGCTGAGCGCGCGCCTCGTCCTTCGAGACGGCGCTTAGGCGCCTCCTCAGGATGAGGCTAAGCGGCATCGGAGCCCGCTGAAACTAGCGCCACACTCGGTCCTCATCCTGAGGGCCCGCCAACGGCGGGCGTCTCGAAGGATGGCCACAAGCGATATCACTCTCATATGCGATTGCCCTGCCCCTCCAGGGGAGGGTAAGGCAGCGCGCCTCCGGCCACATCGGCGCACACTTGCCGCTGGATGACAGCGCATCTCTCGTGAGATGATCGCCGCCGCGATCTCTTGTCGATGCCAGGGACAGTTCAAGGCCATGATGACGCTGCGCCAGGTCGAAGTGATCCGTGCCGTGATGGTGACGGGCACCATCGGCGGTGCGGCGAAGCTGCTCAACGTCTCGGCGCCGGGGATCAGCCGCCTCGTCAAATACACCGAGCGCTCGCTCGGCATCCGCTTCTTCCAGCGCCAGAACGGGCGCTACTTCCCGACGCCGGAAGCCGAGAACATCTTCGAGCAGATCAACGGCGTCTACAAGAAGGTCGACGACCTCTCCGAGATCATCTCCAAGATCGGTCGCGGCGGCCTGTCGGAGCTGCGCATCGGCTCGGTGCCGAGCATCTCGCAGGTGATGGTGCCGCGCGCCATCGAGCGCGTCCGCCGCCGCTATCCCGATCTCGGCATCGACATCAACATCCTCAAGCTCGAGGAAGCCATCGACTACCTGATGCTCGGCCGCGGCGAGTGCGTGGCGATGAGCTATCGGCTCGAGCATTCCGGGCTCGACTTCATGCCGCTCGCTTCGGGCGAGCTCTATTGCATCGTGCCGCCGGGCCACGAGCTCTCCGGCCGCAAGCAGGTCTCCGCCGCCGAGATCACGCGCTATCCGCTGATCGGCATCGATCCCAACGATCCCTACGGGCGGATCATGGCCGGGATCTTCGCGCGCCACCGGCTCGACTACAACATCACGATCCGCGCGCGCTTCGGCACCACCGTCTGCGCGCTGGTGAAGGCGGGGCTCGGCATCGCCATCATCGACCAGTTCACCGTCGCCCATGGCGGCTATCCCGGCATCGAGCTTCTGAAGATCGCCGAGCCGACGCGGTTCGACACCTACATCGCAGTCAAGCGCGGCACGCCGTTGTCGCTGCATGCGGAGTACTTCATCGAATCTCTGCGCACCGAGATGCGCGCGGTCGAGCCGTCCCGCGGCAGTGGCAAGACCGCCCCTGCCCGCGGGCGGAAGAAATAACATGATGTTAGGTTTGCCAGATAAAAGGGTAATTGTGTTAGGCGGGGGAAAGGCTATCGTCGCAGCTGGAATTGCACGGATTTCCCCGCTAATGGCCGGGGCCGGACGCTCCCTTTGAGACGATAGCGAACCATGTCGAAACGCGGATACGCCGCCAGCAAGAAGCTCCTGATCGGCCTGATCGGCGCCCCGATCGCGCATTCCGCCTCGCCCGCCATGCATGAGCGCGCCGCCGAGGCGCTCGGCCTGCGCGGCCATTACCAGCTTATCGAGGTCGCCGGGGCCGATGCGGCCGGGCTGCGCATGATGCTCGAGGGCGTCCGGCGGCTCGGCTTTGCCGGCGTCAATGTCACCTATCCCTACAAGGAAGCGGTGGTGCCGCTGCTCGACGCGCTGGCGCCGGGCGCAGCCAGCATGGGCGCGGTCAACACCGTCGTCGTCAGGGAGGGCCGGCTGACCGGCCACAACACCGACACCACGGGTTTCGCGCGCGCGGTGACGCCATTGCTGGCGCCCTCCGGCAACGCCATCGCCCTGATCGGCGCCGGCGGCGTCGGCAAGGCCATCGCGTTTGCGCTGGCGAGCCCGAACGTGGCCGACATCCGCATTTTCGACAGCGAGCCGGCGCGCGCCGAGAAACTGGCCGCCATGCTCGCCCCGCGCGGCGCCCGCGTCGCCGCCAGCGTCGAGGATGCGCTCGACGGCGCGACCGGTCTCGTCAACGGCACGCCGGTCGGCATGCTGCCGAACCGTGACACGCCGGTGCCGGCGGAACTGCTCAGGGCGGACCTTTGGGTCGCCGACGCCGTCTACTCGCCGCTGATCACGCCGCTGCTGGCCGCAGCGCGAGACAAAGGCGCGAAGATCATGACCGGCCGCGACCTCGCGATCTACCAGGCCGCCGACGCCTTCGAACTGTTCACAGGCCTTGCCCCATCCACCGAGATCATGGGAGAGGCTTTCGACGCCGTGATGGCAGCGCGCAGCGCCGCCTATCAGGCAGCTTGAGGCGAAGCGGCCGGATACAAGGCCGCTTGCAAGATTTGAAACGGGAGGAGAGGACGATGAAATCAACGCTACTGGTGGGCGCATTGCTCACCGTCATGACCGCAACGGGCGCCCTTGCCCAGGCGATCAAGCTCGCCAACGTCGCGGAGCTCTCGGGCGGCGGTGCCACCGTCGGCACGAACTGGAAGAACGGCATCGACCTCGCGATCGAGGAGATCAACGCCAAGGGCGGCGTGCTCGGCCGCAAGCTCGAGGTCAGCCACGCGGACTCGCAGTCCAACCCCGGGGTGGCGCGCGCCCAGGTGCAGAAGGCGCTCGACGCCGAACCCTATGTGCTGCTCGGGCCCGGCTATTCCGGCTCGGTGAAGGTGACCGCGCCGCTCGCGGCCGAAGCCGGCATCGCGCAGATCATGGGCGGCGAGGCCGCCGAGCTGACGCAGACCGGTAACAAGTTCCTGTTCCGCACCTCCTTCGGCCAGCAATCCTCAATGCCGAAGGTCGCAAAGTACATCCACGACGAGATGAAGGCGAAGACCGTTGCGGTGGTCTGGGTCAACAACGATTTCGGCCGCGGTGGCCGCGACGTCGTGGTCAAGGAGCTCGATCGGCTCGGCTCCAAGGTCGTCGCCGATCTCTCCACCGAAGCGGGCCAGGCCGACTTCGCCGCCGACGTCGGCAAGATCAAGGCCGCCAATCCCGACGCCGTGTTCGTCTACCTGAACGAGGAAGAGAGCGCGCGCATCCTGAAAGAGCTGAAGCGCCAGGGCGTCACCGCGCCGCTAATGGGCGAGACCACGCTGATCGGCCAGAAGGTGATCGAGCTCGCCGGCGATGCCGCCAACGGCGCGCGCGGCCATGTCGGCCTCACCACCGACGCGCCGGTCGACCTGGTCAAGGCGTTCCGCGAGAAGTTCTCCAAGAAGTACAATTACGTCCCTGACCATAACGGCCTGAAAGGCTACCTCGCCGTCTACATGGTGAAGGCCACCACGGAAAAGATGGGCAAGGTCGATCCGAAGAAGTTCGCCGACACGCTGCACGGCCTCACCATCAAGGCCGCGGACGAGCCGGGCATCTTGATGGACGTCACCTTCAGCGACACCGGCGACATCGACCGCCAGAGCTTCCTGGTCGAGGTGGTCGAAGGCAAGCAGGTGGTGAAGCAGGTGCTGCCGAAGGTGAAGTGAAGCGTGGCCGTTCTCCCTCGCCCCGCTCTTCGCGGGGAGAGATCTTTCATCTCCCTCTCCCCGCCCCTTCGCGGGGAGAGGGCGGGGTGAGGGGCTGCTTCCGCGACGACGGTGACAATCGAGTACGCGGAGACAGCCCCTCACCCCAACCCTCTCCCCGTAAGTCCGGGGAGAGGGAGAGGAAAGAGAGCGGGGAGAGGGAAGGAAAGAGGGGAACATGTCCAACCTATTCGATCTACTGGTCGCGGGACTCGCCACCGGCGCCATCTACGCGCTGGTCGCGGTCGGCTTCACGCTGCTGTGGCAGACCTCGCAGACCATCAATTTCGCGCAAGGCGAGTTCGTGATGCTGCCGGCGTTCCTGATGCTGGCCGCGATGCATGTGGGCGCGCCGTTCTGGCTCGCGATCATCCTCGGCATCCTGCTCTCGCTGATCCTGCTCGGGCTCGCCTTCAAGATGCTGCTGGTGGACCCGATGATGCGTCACGGTGTGCTACCGCTGGCGATCGCGACCATGGCGCTCGCGATCGGCATCAAGGAATCGGTCAAGCAGTTCTACAGCGCGGAGGCTTCACCCTTCCCCTCGATCGTGCCGACCGGCGACATCTCCATCCTCGGCTATGCCGTGTCGCTGCAGAGCATCGGCGTGCTCACTGTTGCCATCCTCGCCGTTCTCGGCCTGACCACGCTGCTGAGCCGTACCTCGCTCGGCCACCAGATGCAGGCGGCGGCGCAGAACCCGACGGTGGCCCGCATCATCGGCGTCCCGGTCGAGCGCATGATCCTGCTGACCTTTCTGATCAACGCCTTCCTGGTGGCGCTGGCCTCGCTGCTGATCACGCCGATCTATCTCGCAAAATTCTCGTCCGGCGAGGTGCTGGGCCAAGCCGCCTTCATCGCCGCGATCGTCGGCGGCTTCAACCAGGTGCGCGGCGCCATCGCCGGCGGCCTGCTGATCGGCGTACTCGACAATCTCGCGGCGGCCTATGTCTCGACGCAGTATCGCGCCGCCGTGCCGATGATGTTCCTGATCGCCGTCATCCTGTTCCGGCCGCAGGGCTTGCTCGGCCGTGCCGAGGAGCGCACCGTATGAGCGGCATCGCCAAACCCCTGAAGATCGCGCTCGGCCTTGCCGTCATCGCCGCGCTGATCATCGTCCCCATGAACTTCAACCGCTACGGCCTGTTCATCCTGAGCCAATGGGCGGTGATGAGCATCGCCGCGATGGGGCTCAACCTCACGCTCGGCTATGCCGGCCAGGTCTCGCTGGCGCAAGGCGCCTTCGTCGGCATCGGCGCCTATGCCGCCGCGATCATGACCACACATGGCTGGCCGCTGCCGGCGGCGATCCTGGTGGCGATCGTCTTGAGCTTTGCGATCGGCTGGGTGCTCGGCTATCCCGCACTGCGCGTGCAGCACCATTACCTCGCCTTCGTCACCCTCGCCTTTTCCACCCTCGCCTTCCTGGTGTTCCGCAACGAGAGCTGGCTGACCGGCGGCATCTACGGCATCTCCAACATCCCACGTCCGCACATCTTCGGCATCGCGACCGCCAAGCCGCTGCCGTTCTACTATGTCTGCCTCGGCTCGCTCGCGATCGTCTCGCTTGCGGTGTGGTGGCTGATCCGTTCGCCCTGGGGCCGTGCCTTCATGGCGTTGCGCGAGAATCCGTTGCGCGCGCAATCCCTCGGCGTCGACACCCGCCGCTACACGCTGATGGCCTTCGCGATCGGCTCGGCGCTCGGCGGCGTCGCCGGAACGCTCTATGCGCCGCTGACGCAATATATCGATCCGGTGCCGTTCAACCTGTCGCTCTCGCTCGACCTCCTCTTGATGGTGATCGTCGGCGGCGCCGGCTTCTATTTCGGCCCCTTCCTCGGCGCGATGATCGCGGTGCTGCTGCCGGAATGGCTGCGCTTCACGGAAGGCTACTACCTGATGCTCTACGCGGTGGCCGTGATGCTGCTGCTGATCTGGTCGCCGACCGGCATTCTCGGAATCCTCGACCGATATCTTGCCGAACGCCGCACCAAGGCGGCGTCCGCGCTGCGCGCCGTCGCAAAGTCGCGCCTGGAGACGGCACAATGAGTGCGGTCCTCGAAGTCACCGACATCAAGAAGAGCTTTGGCGGCATCCACGCCGTCAACGGGGTCTCGTTCGACGTGCGCGAGGGCGAGATCCTCGGCCTGATCGGGCCGAACGGCTGCGGCAAGTCCACATTGTTCAACTGCATCCTCGGCCAGCTCACGCCGACCGGCGGCGAAGTCAAGCTCGACGGACAGGTCGTCACGGGCCTGCGCCCCTCCGAGCTCAACAAGCTCGGGGTCAGCCGCACCTTCCAGCTGTTGCAGGTGTTCCCAAAGCTCTCGGTGCGCGAGAACCTGATCCTCGCCGGACAGGAGCACCAGGGCAACATGGCCTCGCGCCTGGTCGGCCGCTCCGATGCCGGGCTGACCGAGGCCGCCAACCAGATGATCGGCTTCTTCAAGCTCGACCATCTCGCCGACGAGCCGGCCGGGGGCCTGTCCTATGGTCAGCAAAAACTGCTCGATGCCGCCATGGCCTTCATGGGGGGCTCGCGCCTGGTGCTGCTCGACGAGCCAGCCGGCGGCGTCAACCCGTCGATGCTGGCGGACCTCAAGGAGCGCCTGGTCGCGATCAACCGCGAGAAGAACGCCACCTTCGTCGTGATCGAGCACAATATGGAGTTCGTGATGTCGCTGTGCTCGCGCGTGATGGTGATGGCGGAAGGCAAGGTGCTGGCGATGGGCCGGCCCGACGAGGTGCGGAAGAACCCCGCCGTGATCGAAGCCTATCTCGGACATTAGGAGCGCGTAATGAGCGATCCCATTCTCTCAGTCCACAATCTCGTCGGCGGCTACGGCAAGATGACGATCTTGAACGGCACGACGTTTGCCGTTCCTTCAGCCACGATCACGACGATCATCGGTCCGAACGGCGCCGGCAAATCGACGGTGTTCAAGGCCATCTTCGGCCTGCTCAAGCTGCGTGAAGGCAAGATCAGCTTCGCCGGCCGCGACGTCACCAATCTGAGCCAGCGCGCGCTGCTCAACGCCGGCATCTGCTACGTGCCGCAAGGCCGCAACATCTTTCCCGAGCTGTCGGTGCGCCACAATATCGAGCTCGGCGGCGTCGCCGCCGACAAGGGCCTCGACTTGCCCAAACGGATCGAGGCGGCGCTCGACCTGTTTCCGGCATTGCGGCGCAAGTCCGCGCAGCAGGCCTCCACGCTGTCAGGCGGCGAGCAGAAGCAGCTCGAGATCGCCCGCTCGCTGCTGCTCGAGCCGAAGCTGGTGCTGGTCGACGAGCCTTCGATCGGCCTGTCGCCGCTGATGGTGCAGCAGACCTTCGACATCCTCAAGAGCTTGCGCGATCGCGGCGTCACCATCCTGATGATCGAACAGAACGCGCGCTCGGCGCTGGAGATCTCCGACATCGGCATCGTGCTCGAGCTTGGCCAGACCCGCATGGTCGATGACGCCAAGCGCATTCTGAACGATCCGCGCATCGGGCAGCTCTTCCTCGGCGGCGCCATGGAGGAGAGCGCGGCATGAGCGCGAAGATGCGGATCGCCGTGGCAGGCGCCGGCCTGATCGGCCGTCGGCATATCGAGTTGATCGAGTCCTCCGGGGATTGCGTGCTCGCCGGCATTGCGGACCCCTCGCCCGCCGCCAAGGAGTATGCGCTGGCGCATGGCGTGCCCTGCTACGCGGACCATCGCGCCCTGCTGGCAGAAGAGAAGCCCGACGGCCTCATCATTGCCTCGCCCAACACGCTGCACTTGCCGATGGCGCTCGACTGCGCCGAATCCGGCATACCGGCTCTGATCGAGAAGCCGGTGACCGAGACGGTTGCCACCGCGCAACGCCTGTGCGCGGCGGTGAGACGCACCGGCGTGCCGATGCTGGTCGGCCACCACCGGCGGCACAATCCGATCATCAAGTCGGCCCGAGAGGCCGTGACGAACGGAAAGCTCGGCCAGCTCACGGCCGTGGTCGGGCTGTGGCTCCTCAAGAAGCCCGACGATTATTTCGAGGTCGCCTGGCGGCGCGAGGCAGGCGGCGGGCCACTGCTGATCAATCTCATCCACGACATCGACAATCTCCGCTTCATCTGCGGTGAGATCGTCGAGGTGCAGGCGCTGACCTCGAACAAGGTGCGCGGCTTCGCGGTCGAGGATACTGCCGCGCTGCTGCTGCGCTTTGCCAACGGCGCGCTGGGCACGGTGACCGTGTCGGATGCGACGCCGGCGCCGTGGAGCTGGGAGCTCTCCTCGGGCGAGAACCCGGCCTATCCCAGGCAGGATCAGCCCTGCTACATCTTCGCAGGGACTGCGGGTTCGCTCTCCGTGCCGAACATGGAGCTGTGGTCATACATGGAGCAGCCCGGCTGGTACGCGCCGCTGTCGCGCGCGACCATCGCGCCGCCCGCGTTCGATCCGCTGGTCGAGCAGCTCCGGCATTTCTGCGCAATGATTGCCGGCCACGAACAGCCGCTGATCTCGGTCAAGGACGCAATGGGAACGCTTGCCGTCGTCGAAGCCGTCAGCGCGGCCGCGCGTACCGGGCAAACGATCTCGCCGGGGCAGATTATGGAGCAGGCCGCATGAACAAGCGCTCGATCGCCACCGTCTCCCTCTCAGGCAGCCTCGACGAAAAGCTCCGCGCCATCGCCGCCGCGGGCTTCGATGCGGTCGAAATCTTCGAGAACGACCTGCTGTCGTTCGGCGCCGGCCCACGCGACATCGCGAAGATGTGCACGGACCTCAATCTCGAGATCTGTGCGTTCCAGCCGTTCCGCGATTTCGAGGGCATGCCGGAGCCGCAGCGCGCGCGCAACTTCGCCCGCGCGGAGCGGAAGTTCGATCTGATGCAGGAGCTCGGCACCGATCTGTTGCTGATCTGCTCCAACGTCTCACCCGCCGCGCTCGGCGGCATCGACCGCGCGGCTGACGATTTTCGCGAGCTCGGCGAGCGCGCCGCGAAACGTCGTTTGCGCGTCGGCTATGAGGCGCTGGCCTGGGGCCGCCACGTCAACGATTATCGCGACGCCTGGGAGATCGTGCGTCGCGCCGATCATCCCGCGATTGGCGTCATCCTCGACAGCTTTCATGCGCTGGCACCTGGCTTTCCGAACCGCGCCATGGCCTCGATCCCCGGCGACAAGATCTTTCTGGTGCAGCTCTCCGACGCGCCAAGGCTCGAGCTCGACATCCTGTCATTGAGCCGGCACTTCCGCTCCTTCCCCGGCCAGGGCGACCTTCCGGTCGGCGCGTTCATGGCGGCGATCGCAGCGACCGGCTATGCCGGACCGCTGTCGCTGGAAATCTTCAACGACCAGTTCCGCGCCGGCTCGGCCGCACAGACCGCCGTCGACGGCCTGCGCTCGCTGATCCTGCTGGAGGACCAGCTCGCACCGGACTGGCCGAATTTCGCCGGCAAGGCGCTGGCCCCGAAGGCGAAGAGCCGCGGCACCGGCTTCATCGAATTTGCCGTCAACGAGAGCAAGGCCGCCGAGCTTGCCCGCCTGTTCTCGCAGCTCGGCTTTCGCAAGACCGGCCAGCACCGCAGCAAGGCGGTGGAGCGCTGGTCGCAGGGCAAGGTCGAGCTCGTCGTCAATTGCGAGACCGACGGCTTCGCGCATTCGCACTATGTCACCCACGGGCCCGGCGTCTGCGCCATCGCGCTCGACGTCGACGATGCCGGCCGCGCCATGCAGCGCGCCGAGACGCTGAAGGCGCGCACCTTCTACCAGCCGGTCGGGCCGGGCGAACTCGAGATTCCCGCGATCCACGGCGTCGGCGGCAGCCTGCTCTATTTTCTCGACCAGGCCGGCAAGAATTGGGACACCGATTTCGAGCCTGTTGCAAGCGACGCCAGCACCGATGCGCTGGTCGCCGTCGACCACATCGCGCAGTCGATGCCCTATGACGAGATGCTGACCTGGCTGTTGTTCTACACCGGCATTCTCGATCTGAAGCGCCTGCCGCAGATGGAGATCGCCGACCCCAGGGGCCTCGTGCAGAGCCAGGCCGTCATCAACGCCGACCAGAGCCTGCGCTTCGTGCTCAACGGCTCCTCTGCCAACCGCACCCTGCCGGCGCGCTTCATCTCGGAGTTCTTCGGCTCGGGCGTACAGCATGTCGCCTTCGCGTGTCAGGATATTTTTGCGACCGTCGCCGCGATGCGCCAGCGCGGCGCGGGTTTCCTGGACATCCCCGACAATTACTACGACGACATCGAAGCCAAATACGATCTTGCGCCCGAACTGATGGCGCAGCTGCGCGCCAACCACATCCTCTACGACCGCGAGGGCGACGGCGAGTTCTTCCAGGTCTACACCCACATCTTCGACGAGCGCTTCTTCTTCGAGATCGTCGAGCGCAGGAATTATCAAGGTTTTGGCGCGGCCAACGCCGGCATCAGGCTCGCAGCGCAAGCGCGCGAGGTACGCCCGGCAAGCATGCCGAGGGTGTAGGTCTTCGCCTCTCCCAATCTGCGGGAAGAGGCCGACGCGCGTAGCGCGGGTGAGCGGCCTCCGCGAGACACATATCCGCTGGGACGACGGTCTCTCAACACGTCATTGCGAGCGCAGCGAAGCAATCCAGAATCCCTCCGCGGAAAGACTCTGGATTGCTTCGCTGCGCGCTCGCAATGACGGTGTGGGACTGGCGAGGAATTCGAGCAACTCCGTCCTCGGGGAGAGAGCCCCTCACCCCACCCCTCTCCCGGTAAGAACGGGGAGAGGGAGAGGAGAGATCTCACTTCATCTTGCACTTCTCGTGGAAGCGATCCTGGTCGTTCTCGACGATGGTGGCGACGGTCTTCAGGGCGAGCTGGCCTTCGGAATCCTTGACCACATCCTGCAGGTAGAAGTTCTGGATCGGGATGTGGTTGTTGCCGAACTTGAACGCGCCGCGCACCGACTTGAAGTTGGCCTTCTCCATCTCGGCCTTCATCTCGTCCTTCTTGGAGGTGTCACCCTTCACGGCGACGACGGCGCTGTTGATCAGGTTCACGGCGTCATAGGATTGCGCACCGTAGAAGGTCGGGCGCAGGCCGGGATACTTCTTGCGGTAGTCGGCGACGAAGCGCTTGTTCTGCTCGTTGGGGAGGTCATTGACCCATTGCTGCGCACCGGGCACCCCGAGCGCATTCTCCTTCTGGAGCGGCAGCGAGAGCTCGTCGATGGTGAAGGCGGTGTAGAGCGGCATCGTGCTCTTCAGTCCGGCCTGCGCATATTGATTGAGGAATTGCACGCCGGCGGCACCGGGGTAGAACACGAAGATCGACTCGGCGCCGGAGGCGCGCGCTTTGGAGAGCTCGGCGGAGAAGTCGAGCTGGCTCGGCCACACCGTGTATTCCTCACCCACGACCTGCCCCTTGAAGGTGCTCTTGACGCCGGCCAGCATGTCCTTGCCGGCGGCGTAGTTCGGGCCGATCAGGAACACCGACTTGACGCCCTTCTGGTTCATATAGGTGCCGACCGCCTGCGGGGTCTGGTCGTTCTGCCAGGAGGTCGAGAACACATAAGGCGAGCACAGCTCGCCCGCGAGCTGCGACGGCCCGGCATTGGCCGAGATCAGGAAGGTCTTCGAATCGACCGCGGTCTTGAGCGAGGCGAGCAGCACGTTCGACCAGATATAGCCGACGATGAAGTCGACCTTGTCCGACTGCACCAGCTTCTCGGTCTTCTGCTTGCCGACGTCGGGCTTCTGCCCGTCGTCCTCGTAGAGCACCTCGACCGGCTTGCCGGCCATCTTGCGGCCGAGATGATCGAGCGCGAGCTCGAAGGAATTGCGCATGTCGTTGCCGATCACGGCGGTCGGGCCGCTGAAGGTCGAGACGAAGCCGATCTTGATGGTGTCTCCGGCGAATGCCTGATTTGCCAGCACCAGCGCCGCTGCGCCCGCCAGCCAGAATGCCGTCCTCATAACACTCCCTCCTTAATTATCGGTCCTGGAAGCAGGGTGATCGCCGCTCCAGGCCTGTCTCTATTGAACGCAAAATCTGTCGCGCCGCCAATGGCTCAGCGCCCGCCCTGCACCATATTTCGCCCCGATTGGAGATGGCAAGAATTATAATTCTACTCACTTCGGCCGAGGCCGGCCCAGGGCCGGTCCGGGAGGCCGCGGCGCTTTTTCGCGCCGGATCGATACAGCAGGCCTATGCGACGATTGATGACCTCTATTGGACCGCGGCGCCCAATCCGCACTTAAATGAAGGCGAGCAGCAGCGAGATTCGAGGGTTAAATCATGGCCGCAAATCCCCATCGCGTCGTCATCGTTGGCGCCGGCTTCGGCGGACTGGAGGCGACTTACCGGCTTGCAGGCGCTCCCGTCGAGATCACGCTGATCGACCGCCGCAATCATCATCTATTCCAGCCCCTGCTCTACCAGGTCGCGACCGCCTCGCTCGCAACCAGCGAGATCGCCTGGCCGATCCGTCATCTCATGCGCGACCGGCGCGAAGTAACGACGCTGTTCGCCACCGTGAGCGGCGTCGACACGGCCCGCCGCTGCGTGCTGATCGACGACGGCAGCGAGGTGCCCTACGACACGCTGGTGCTGGCCACCGGCGCGCGGCACGCCTATTTCGGCCACGATGAATGGGAGCAGTTCGCGCCCGGCCTGAAGACGCTGGAGGATGCGACCACCTTGCGCCGGCACATCCTGGTGGCGTTCGAGCGCGCTGAGCGCGAGACCGATCCGAAGCGGCGCGCGGCGCGGCTGACCTTCGTGATCGTCGGCGCCGGCCCGACCGGCGTCGAGCTCGCCGGCACCATCGCCGAGATGGCGCATCACACCCTGCCCGCCGATTTCCGCAACATCGACACGCACAAGGCCCGCGTCGTGCTGATCGAGGCGGGTCCGCGCGTGCTCGCCGGCTTTCCCGACGAGCTCTCGGCCTATGCGCAGGCCTCGCTGGAAAAGATCGGCGTCGAGGTCGTGCTCGGGCAGGCCGTCACCGAGATCAACCGCGAGGGCGTCGTGTTCGGCGGCAAGCTGCTCGAGGCCAAGACGCGGATCTGGGCCGCCGGCGTGCGCGCCTCGCCCGCCGCCGAATGGCTCGGCGCGCCGAGCGATCGTGCCGGGCGCGTGCTGGTCGAGGCCGACCTCACCATTCCAGGCCATCCCGAGATCTTCGCGATCGGGGATACCGTCAGCATCAACGCCTGGGACGGCAAGCCGGTGCCCGGCATCGCGCCGGCCGCCAAGCAGCAGGGCCGCCATGTCGCCGAGACCATCAAAGCGCGCCTGCGCGGTGCTGCGACCGGCCCGTTCCGCTACAAGCATTCCGGCAACCTCGCGCAGATCGGCAAGCGGCTCGCGATCATCGATTTCGGCAGGATCAAGCTGCGCGGCACGATCGCGTGGTGGATCTGGGGCATCGCCCACATCTACTTCCTGATCGGCCTGCGCCATCGTCTCAGCGTCGCGCTGAGCTGGCTCTGGATCTACGCGCGAGACCAGCGCGCGGCGCGGTTGATCACGCAGGGGTCGAGCAAGGTGGTGTAGGCCCTCTTCCCTTCTCCCCTTGTGGGAGAAGGTGGCGCGAAGCCACCCTCCCCACAAGGGGAGAGGGTGCAGTTGCGCACTTGTATAGCTACTTCACCAGCTCACATCCGCCTTCCGCCAGCGGGCGGAACGCCTGATCGGCGGGAATGGTCGAGACCAGCCTGTAATAGTCGTACGGATATTTCGACTCCTCCGGCTTCTTCACCTCGAACAGGTACATCGGATGCACGACACGACCGTCCTGGCGGATCGTGGTGTCGCCGAACAGCTTGTCCTTGCCCTTGAACTTTTTCATCTCGGGCACGACCTGCTTGGCATTGTCGCTGCCGGTGGCGGCGACGGCGTTGAGATAAGCGAGCGTGGAAGCATAGACCCCGGCTTGATTGCCGCTCGGCATCTTGCCGTTCATGCCGGGCCGCGCGGCAAAACGCTTGGCGAACGCGCGGGTATCGTCGTTCATGTCCCAGTAGAAGGCTTCCATGAGCTGCAGGCCCTGCGCCACCTTGATGCCCATGCCGTGAATGTCGTTGATGAAGAGCAGGAAGGCGACGAGCTTCTGCCCGCTCTGCTGGATGCCGAATTCGGCAGCCTGCTTCACCGCGTTGATGGTGTCGCCACCCGCATTGGCAAGGCCGATCACCTGCGCTTTCGAACTCTGGGCTTGCAGCAGGAAGGAGGCGAAATCGGAGGTGCCGAGCGGATGCTTTGACGAGCCGATCACCTTGCCGCCGTGGCCCTCGATGTATTTCTGCGCCTCCGCCTCGATGCCCTTGCCGAGTGCGTAATCGACCGTGAGGAAATACCAGTCCTTGCCGCCGCGCGACACCATGGCGGCTGCGGTGGTGTTGCCGGTCGCCCAGGCATCGTTGACCCATTGGATGGTGTTGGGCGAGCACGCTTTGCCGGTCAGATCCGAGCTCGCCGTCGATGACGCCAGGAAGGTCATGCGGCTGTCGCGCAGAAGCGCGTTGATGGAAAGACCGACGGCCGAGTTCGGCACGTCGACGATCGCGTCGACGCCCTCGACGTCCAGCCATTTGCGCGCGATGGCGTTGCCGACATCGGCCTTGTTCTGGTGATCGGCATAGACGATCTCGACCTTGATGCCCTTGCCGCCGCCGTTGAAATCCTCCGCCGCCATCCGCGCGGCCTCGACCGAGCCCATGCCGTTGGTGTCCTGGAAGATGCCCGAGATGTCGTTGAGCACGCCGATGCGCACGACATTGTCCGATATCTCGGCATTGGCCGCGCCGGTCATCAGGCTGGCAGCCAGCGCGAGCGCCCACTTCAGATGCTTCATCATTCCCTCCCCTGTGTGTTGGTTGCCGGTCTTTGCCGGCGCGTTTGAAAGTCAAACCTGCCGTTCGGGCAGTCTCAGCACGAGGCCGTCGAGCTCGGGCGTGATCTTGATCTGGCAGGACAGACGGCTGTTCGGCCGCCGCTCGGCGGCGGTGCCGTCGAGCAGCGCGTCCTCCTCGTCGGCCATCACGGGCAGGCGCGCGAGCCAGCTCTCGTCGACATAGACATGGCAGGTCGCGCACATCGCGTTGCCGCCGCATTCGGCCAGAATGCCGTCGAGGCCGTGACGGGTCGCGGCCTGCATGGCGCTCTCACCGCCCGCGGTCTCGACGCGATCGGACTTGCCGTCGGGATGGATAAAGGTAATGGCAGGCATCAAGCTCCTCGTCAGGCCGGGGTGATCGTCACAGGCAGGCTGTCGAGCCCGCGCAGCGTGTTGTTGAAACGGCGCTTCGGCTCGCCCGTGATCTCGATTCTCGCGATGCGGCGCGCCAGCGCCGTCAGCATCACCTCGCCTTCGAGGCGGGCGACGAGCTGGCCGACGCACATGTGGATGCCGGAGCCGAAACCGACATGGCCGGAGGTGCGGCGGGTGATGTCGTACCTGTCGGGGGCATCCCAGCGCCGCGGATCGCGGTTGGCGGCGGCAAGGAACATCAGCACCTTCTCGCCCTCACCGATTCGCGCACCGGAGAGCTCGACCTCACGGGTGGTGGTGCGGAAGAAGGTCTGCACCGGGCTCTCGAAGCGCACTGCCTCCTCGAAGGCACCGCGCGCGAGCGTGAGGTCGTCGCGCAGTCGCTGCCATTGGCCGGGAAAGCGCGCGAGGCAATACACCGCAGCGCCGATGCCGTTGACTGTCGTGTCGAGTCCGGCCGACAGCAGCGAACGCACCAAGAGCGGCGCCTCAGTGGCCGTGATGGCGCCCTCTTCCACCTGCGCATGAATGCAGGCCCCAAAGCCGCCGGGTGCCAGGTTCGCGCGCTGGCACTGCTCGGCAACATAGGCCTGATGCGGCGCCGATCGTTCGATCGCCTCCTGGCGCAGCTGGTTGGGCGGGCCAAACGCGTTGAATACCACGCTTGCGTAGGGAATCAGATGCTCGCGCCCTTCCGGTTTCAGGCCCAGCGCATCGGGAAAGATCGACAGCGGATAGGCCTCGGCAAGGTCGGTGATCGCGTCGAAGCTGCGCCGGTCGAGCAGCGCGTCGACCCGTTCCTCCGCCGCCGCGGCAAAACGGTCGCGCACCTGCTTCATCACGGTCGGCGACAACACTTTTGACAGGACGGCGCGGGTGCGGGTGTGCGCCGGCGGATCGGCCTCGAGGATCAGGCTCGGCGGTCGCCACGGCGCCTCCTTCTTGAAGTCGGAAAGGCCGACGCCGCGGCTGGAGCAGAAGGTCGCGGGATCGTTCAAGACGGCGTGGACCTCGGCATAGCGCGCCACGCCATAGACGTTCCACTTGTCGAGATAGACCACGGGGCCGGCTTCCCGCAGCAGCTCATGCGCCGGATAGGGGTCGGCAAAAAAGCTCATGTCGAAGGGGTCGACGTCGAGATGCGGGACGCCCGATCCCGCAGCACCGAATGCGGTCATGGAAGACCTCCCTCATTTTGATCTTGTGAAAGGGCGGCGCATGCCCTTAGGTCTTTGGGCCCGCCGCGAGTCAGAAACCCGATATGCCGCCGTCTTCGACCAGAGCCCGCCAGAAGCCCGCACCCAGTGATGCGGGGCCGACGCTCGATCTCGACCGTTACGTCCCGGCGTTCATCACCTTCATCGCCAACAAGCTGTCGAACAGCGCGACCGCGTTCTATCAGAAGCAATTCGGCGTCAACGTCACGGAATGGCGGATCATGTCGCTGCTGGCGATCGAACCCGGCATCCCGGCCTCGCGCATCTGCCACGTCATCGGCTTCGACAAAGGGCCGGTGAGCCGGACCTTGGCAGGGCTGGAAAAGCGTGGGCTGGTGTCGATCCGCACCGACCCGAACGACGGCCGCACCCACTCGATCTCGTTGACGGCAAGGGGCCGCGCCACCCATGACAAGGTGATCGTCGCTGCGTTCGAACGCGAGCGGCGGCTGTTGTCGTGCCTCAGCAAGGACGAGCGCGAGGTGCTGATCGATCTCTTGCGCCGGCTGCACGAGAACCTCGGTGCCGTGACGGACAGCAGCTACAGCTGACGCGTCGTGTCGCGGAAGCACCCTGTCTTCCGGCATGCGTCGGCATTTGCCGACGGCACCATTCCTGCCGCGCATTGTTTCCTCCACGATCGGACGCAGCGGTTCGCCCGCCGTCATCTCTGTCTGGAACGGTTCGCACAAATTGGTTGCTTAGGCAACAAAAGAATCGGCAAGATAATGCGGCAGGGTTGCTGAGGTATCCCACTCGTCATTCCCGGGCGCGCCTAGCGCGAACCCGGAATCCATCGTGCACTACCCTTGCGGTGAAATGGATTCCGGGCTCGCGCCAAGAGGCGCGCCCCGAAATGACAGCGGAATGTGGCGTCGCTAACTCGGCCTTACAATCCGATCCACTCCCCCGACGCATCATCGTTCAGCCGCGCCACCGCATCGGCGCGGCGCGTCAGCACGGCGCGCTGGTTGATGTAGCCCTTGTCGGTGATCTCGCCGCCGTCGACCGACGGTGGCTCGGCGAGCAGCAGCGCGCGGGTGGCGTGACCGGACGAGTTGGCGCTCTGCTGTTTCAGCTTCGCCAGACCCTGCGCGATGGCGCTGCGGACCTTGTCGTGCGCCAGCACGTCGCTGGCCGCCGCCGTTTTGGGCAGACCGGCATGGGCGCGGCACGCCACGATGTTCGGGAACACCAGGAAACGCACCTCGTCGCCGCCGTGACCGGCGACGACGATGTCCTGAGCCAGCGGCGCCAGCGCGGCGATGCCGGCAACGCGCAAGCCGCCGACGCTGACCCATGTGCCGGAATTGAGCTTGAAGTCTTCGGCAACGCGGCCATCGAAGAACAGGCCGCGCTCGGGGCGCGCGCTATCGGCAAGCTTCACCGCATCTCCGATCAAGTAAAAGCCCTCCTCGTCGAACGCTTGCCTGGTCAGCTCGGGTGCCTTCCAATAGCCGGGCGTGACGTTGGGGCCGCGCACCCGCACCTCCAGCTTGTCGCCGGAGGTGACGAGCTTCAGCTCGGTGCCGGGAATGGGCACGCCGATGTTGCCGGAGCGCTCGGCGAGGAAATGACAGTCGGTGGCGAGCGGTGAGGTTTCCGTCGAGCCCCAGGCCGAGACCATCGGCAGCTTGCGGCCGACCGTCTCGAGTGAGAGCTCTTCGAGAGCATCCCACAGATTCTGCGGCAGCGCGGCCCCGGCATAGAAGGCGAATTTCACCTCGCCGAAAAAGCGGCGGCGCAATTCCTCGTCGCTGCGCAGTGCCGCGATCAGCATGTCGAAGCCGCGCGGCACGTTGAAATAGACTGTCGGCATCACGCTTCTGAGGTTGGCGAGCGAGGTCGCGAACAGGCCGGGCGCGGGCTTGCCGCCATCGATGTAGAGCGCGCCGCCGTTGCGCAGCACGAGGTTGAAATTGTGGTTGGCGCCGAAGGTGTGGCTCCAGGGCAGCCAATCGAGAATGACGAGATCGCGGCTCCGTTCGAGGAAGGTCCAGGTCTGCGCCTTGGCCTGCTGGCTCGACGTCAGCATGCGCTGGGTGTTGATGACGGCTTTCGGCGTGCCCGTCGAGCCCGAGGTGAACAGGAATTTTGCGATCGTATCAGGCGTCACCGCGGCGAAGGCTCTTGCGACGTCAGGCGTCTCGGGCGTTGCCGCAATGGCGTAGAACGCGAGCACGTCGACGTCATCGGCATTGCCGCTGATGATGTGTGCGTTGTGCAGCGGCTTGATGGCGGCCAGCGCTGGCGCGAACGGCTGGAGCGCAGAGACGTAGATCGCGCCGGGATCGAGCAGCGCAATCATGCTCTTGAGCTTGTCGAAATCTTTCGACATCAGCGAATAGGCCGGCGAGATCGCCGCCGAGGGCACGCCGACATGCTGGGCGGCGAGCGCGAGCAGCGCATGATCGATGCTGTTGTCCGAGAGGATCGCGACGGGGCGATCCGCGCTGAGCCCTTGCGCCAGGATCCAGGACGCGGCGGCGCGCACCTTCCGCAGCGCCTGCGCATAGGTGACGGTGGTCCAGGGCATTTCGACATTGCCGCGCTCGGCCAGGAAGATCGCATCCGGCCTTTGCTGCGCCCATTGCTCCAGCCAATCGCCGGTGCAGCGCGCACTCTCGCCGAGAGGCTCGGGCGAGCGCAGAACGATGCTGCCGTCGGGGCGATGCTCTGCGACGGTCCTTGGCGTTGCGAACAGGCCTGCAACATCACCATGTGGGGCGGCTGTCATGTGCTTCCTCCTCCATCCCGGTTACAGGATCGGCGGCGGCCTCGTTCCGGGCTGCTTTGGCCTATAATGTTGGGCACGCCAATTGTTGTCGTCAACAACAATCTTTCGCTCTTGGCCCAAGGGCGCTAGGGTTGCGCGACAGGAGACACGACGTGACAGCCACAGCATCCCGGGCCGACGGCCGCCACGCCCCGCGCAAGCGCGCCGGCAACGGCGCAGCACCACGCGATGGCGCCGACGGCGTCGGCCTCGACGCGCTGGTCGGCCATGCTGGCTATGCGGTACGGCGCTTCCAGATCTGGATCTTTCAGGACTTCATCAAGACGCTCGGCGAGGTCGACATCAGGCCGACGCAATATTCGGTGCTGACCGTGATCGGCGCCAATCCGGGCCTCTCGCAGATGGCGGTGGCAAAGCGCCTCGGCATCGAGCGTGCCCGGCTGGTGCACCTGCTCGACAGCCTCGAACAGCGCAAGCTGGTGAAGCGGATCAAGTCGAAGCAGGACCGGCGCTCGCATGCGCTGCACCTCACTGCGCAGGGCGAGACGGCGCTTGAGAAGTTCAAGCGGCTCGCGGCCGAGCACGAGCGGCACGTCGAGGCGAAGATCGGCAAGGAGAACCGGGCACAGCTGCTCCGGATCCTCTCCGGCTTCACCTGATCCCGACTGCCCATGATTTGGGCAGATAGGTCACTGAGGCGACCGGCCGGGCGCCGGCCGAAATGTCCTCCAAGCCACTGATCGCACGAAAAGATCCGGCACGATCATCCTGCCCGGATTCTGTACACAATGGCACATCGCTTGCTTCACTCCGGGCGAAAACGAATTGCCGGAGTTTTGCCGCCATGGGGGCCGAGCAGCCTGAAACGATCGCCGCGATTGTGGCCGCGCACCGCGCGGGCCGGCTTTCGCCGGCAGAGACCGTCGCGCGGACCTATCGGCGCATCCGCGATTACGACGATCCCGCCGTGTTCATCAGCCTGCGCGAAGAGAAGGACGCGATCGCGGAAGCGGAGAAGCTCGCGGCCCGGGCGGATGCTGCCAGCCTGCCGCTTCACGGCGTGCCGGTCGCGGTGAAGGACAATATCGACGCGCTGGGCTTCCCTACCACAGCCGCCTGCCCGGCTTTCTCCTACACGCCCACGCACGACTCGACCGCCGTCGAGCGCCTGCGCGCGGCGGGGGCGATCATCATCGGCAAGACCAATCTCGACCAGTTCGCGACCGGCCTCGTCGGCGTCCGCTCGCCCTACGGCGTCCCCAGGAATTCGATCCGCGAGGATCTCATTCCCGGCGGCTCGAGCTCGGGCTCGGCCACCGCGGTCGGCGCCGGTCTCGTGCCGCTGTCGCTCGGCACGGATACCGCCGGCTCTGGCCGCGTGCCGGCGATGCTCAACAACATCGTCGGGCTGAAGCCGAGCCTCGGCATGATCTCGACCGCAGGCCTGGTGCCGGCCTGTCGCACGCTGGACTGCATCTCGGTGTTCGCACTGACGGTGGACGATGCCGCGCTTGCGCTGTCGGTGATGGCCGGGCCCGACCTAGCCGATCCATTCTCGCGCGACCGGACGCTCGGCGCCATCACGCCGATGCCGGCAAACCTGCGCCTGGGTGTGCCGCGCAACGGCCAGCTGATCTTCTTCGGCGACAAGAAAGCGGAAGCCGCCTACAACGATGCGCTGAAGCGATGGACCGCGCTTGGGGCAACGCTGGTCGAGTTCGACCTCGAGCCGTTCTACGAGACGGCGCGGCTGCTCTATGAGGGTCCCTGGGTCGCCGAGCGTTACCTCGTGATCAAGAACCTGCTGGCGTCCGCGCCTGACGCGATCCACCCCGTTACCCGCGAGATCACCGCGGCCGGCGCGCGGCTCACGGCCGCGGAAACCTTCTCCGCGCTCTACCGCCTGCAGGGTCTGCGCAAGATCGCAGAGCGCACGTTCGCCAACATCGATGCGCTGGTGCTGCCGACGGCGCCGACGGCCTATACGACCGCGCAGGTGCTCGCCAATCCGATCGAGCTCAACAGCCGGCTCGGCACCTACACCAATTTCGTCAACCTGCTCGACCTCTGCGGCCTCGCCGTGCCAGCTGCGATGCGCAGCGACGGCATTCCGTTCGGCATCACGCTGCTGGCGCCCGCAGGGCGCGATGCGATGCTGGCCAGCATCGGACGGGTGTTCCATGCCGCTACCAAACTAACGGTCGGCGCGAAGGGTGTGGCACAGGCCCCGCTCGCGCCACTGCCCGCAAGCAAGGGCGATGAAATCCCGATTGCGGTGGTCGGCGCGCATCTCACCGGCATGGCGCTGAACGGGGAATTGACCGCGCTGAATGGCAAGCTGGTCGAGGCGACGAAAACCGCGCCCGACTACAAGCTCTATGCGCTCAAGACGACGCCGCCGAAGCCCGGCATGCTGCGCGTCGAGACCGGCACGGGCGCGGCGATCGAGCTGGAGATCTGGTCGCTGTCGTCGTCCGCCTTCGGCAAGTTCGTCAACGCGATCCCCGCGCCGATGGCGATCGGCACAATCAGGCTCGCCGACGGACGCAGCGTGAAGGGATTCCTCGTCGAGCCGGAAGTGCTGGGCGATGCGCGGGACATCACGGCGTATGGTGGATGGCGAAAATTTATGATGGAAGCTGCGAAGGCGTAGCTCTCGTAGGGTGGGCAAAGCGAAGCGTGCCCACCATCATCGTCAATTTGGAGAGACGGTGGGCACGGCGCTTCGCGCCTTTGCCCACCCTACGACACCGAGCGTGTCGTCCTACACCGACACCGCGTAGATCTCATACTCTCCGCGCACCAGCTCGATATGCGCGCGCATGGCGGCGGCGGCGCCCTGCTTGTCGCCGCGCATGATGGCGACGACGACGCGGTCGTGCTCGGCTTGCGACTTGGCGAGGCGGCCGAGGTTGCGGAACTGGGCGCGGCGGAACGGCTGCACGCGGACGCGGGTCGCGAGCGTGATCTCGGCGATGTAGCCGTTCTGCGAGCCGGCATAGATCGCGTTGTGGAAGCGCTCGTTGACCTCGTGGAAACGCTCGGGATTGCCGGTGTAGCTCAGCACCCGCAGCTCCTCGTGGACGGCTTCCAGGCCATGACGCTCGGTCGCCGACATGCGTTCGGCGGCAAGACCCGCGCACAAGGCCTCGAGCTCCGCCATCGCCTCGAACATGCCTTTCAGCCGCTCGATCGAGGGCTGCGCCACCACGGCGCCGCGATGCGGTCGCGCCTCGACGAGGCCGCTCGCCACCAATTGCCGCAGCGCTTCGCGCACCGGCGTGCGCGAGACGTTGAAGCGCCGCGCGATATCGGTCTCGTCCAGCGGCGAGCCCGGCGCCAGCGTTCCGCGCACGATCTCGTCGGCAAGCTGCAGCCGCAGCTCCTCGGCGCGCGTGACCTTCAGCAGCGACGGCGATGCACGGTCGACGCGCGGCACCACCGGCTCGGCCGGCAATGCGCCCTGCGGAAGATCATCAAGCGTCATACGGTCTCTTTCGGCTCCTCGATGATGCTGACATGAGCGGCGACGACGCGCCAGCCCTCCGGGAAACGTATCCACGTCTGCATCTGCCGGCCGACCTTGCCGGGAGCCGTATCGCGATAGAACAAGGTGGACGCCACGGCCGTGTCGCGGCCATAGCTGGTGATCACGGTTTTGGCGGTGCGGCGGTTCAGCCCGACCGGCGAACGGCCGGCGCGGAAACCGGAGATTGCCTCGTAGCCATAGAGGTTCTCGCCGATGCCGTAGCGCAAGGTGCGCGGGTCGTTGCGGAAGAGCTCGCCGAGCACGGCGACGTCGTTGCTGACGAGGGCTTGCTCATAGCGCTCGAACGCGGCTTTGACTTCCGCGATCACGTCGGGGAGATCGATCTGCATCTTAGAACCCTCTCGGCGCGGGCGCAGCGACGACGCCCATCTTCTCCAATGCGTGCGCGACGCGCAGCGCGATGTCCTCGCGCCAGGGCGCACAAATGATCTGCACGCCGATCGGCAGCGGCTCGAGCGGCAAGGGGACCGCGACCACCGGCAAGCCGATGAAGGATATCGGCTGGGTGTGGATGCCGATATTGGCGCGCACCGGCAGCTCGACGCCGTCGAGATTGAAATTGACCTGTCCGAGTTTTGGCGCGGTGCAGGGCGTTGCGGGTGCCAGCAGAACATCGACCGATTTGAAGATCTCGGTGAGTTGCGCACGATACCAGCGACGGAATTTCTGGGCGCGATCGACCAGCGGCGCCGGAACCATGGCGCCCGCGATCAGCCGATCGCGCACCGCCGGATCGAAGTCGTTCGGGCGCTTGCGCAGGCGATCGAGATGGAGCGAAGCGCCTTCGGTGGTGGTGATGACATAGGCGGCGGCGCGGGCGCGCGAGGCTTCGGGAACATCCACCACTTGCGTTGCGCCCAGCGCCTTGGCGACGCGGCTGACGGCTTCGACCGCTTCCGGAAACACGTTCTTCTGGAAGTGGCCGCCGGCGATCGCAACGCGCAAGCCGGAGATGGACTCATCGAGCAGCGGCGTGACGGGCTCTGGCCCGCGCGTGGTGCAGGCGCCGTCGTCTGCGTCCGGACCCTGCATCGCGTCATAGGCGAGCGCGAGATCGGCGACGGAGCGCGCAAACGGGCCGAGATGATCGAGGCTCGCCACGAACGGGAACGAGCGCGCACGTGACAGCCGGCCATAGGTCGGCTTCAGGCCGAAGATGCCGCAGAAGGAGGACGGCACGCGGATCGAGCCGTTGGTGTCGGAGCCGAGCGCGATCGGCACCAGCGCGCCGCCGACGGCGCTGCCCGAGCCGCCGGAGGAGCCGCCGCTCATCCGCGTGGTGTCATGCGGATTGCGCGAGGGGCCGTCATGGATGTTCTCGCCCGTGAAATCGTAGGCGTATTCGCCCATGTTGAGCGCACCGACGAGAACGGCGCCGGCCGCTTCCATCCGCTCGATCAAGGTCGCATCGCGCCTGGCGGGCGCGAGGTCCCGGTTGATCTTCGAGCCGGCGCGCGTTGAAAGGCCCGCAACATCGAACAGGTTCTTGACGGCGAAGGGTACGCCGGCGAGCGGACCGATTGTCCTGCCCGCCGCGATATCCGCATCGATCGCGCGCGCTTTGGCGCGGGCGCGTTCGGCGGTGACGTCGGTGAAGGAATTGAGGATGCGGTCATGCTGCGCGATGCGGGCGAGCGCAGCTTCGGTGGCAGCGAGCGCGGTCATCTTGCGCCCCGCAACCGCACTCGCGATCTCGGAGGCCGTCATCTCTGGCTTGGTGGTCATGGCAGCATCAGGCCGTGAAGATCGGCGCCGGCTCGGTCTCGTCCGGCAGCGCGAATTCGTCGACCAGACGGCCAAGCCGCAGCGAGACCTCGAGGTTGGCGCGAACCGCAGGCCGCCAGGCCTCCTCGATCGGCAGCGCCAGCGCCTTCGATACGGCGTCGATATAGTCGTCCAGGGGTTCGGCCATCACGCTCTCAAGCAATCAGTGCAGTCTTAGTGTGTCGGCAACGGCGGATGCGGGATCGCCGTCAGCAGCTCCTTGGTGTAGTCGTCCTTGGGATCGCCGAGAACCTGCTCGGAAGAGCCCTCCTCGACGATCCGTCCCGTCCGCATCACAATGACACGATCGCACAACAAGCGCACCACGTTCAAATCATGCGAGACGAACAGATAACTCATACCTAGCCGCGCCTTGAGGTCCTGCAGCAGGTTGAGGACGACGGCCTGCACGGAGACGTCCAGCGCCGCGGTCGGCTCGTCCAGGATGACGAGCTTGGGATGCAGCGCGATCGCCCGGGCGATGCCGACGCGGGCCTTCTGGCCGCCGGACAATTGGTGCGGGAAGCGGTCGAGCAGATTGTGCGGCAGGCCGACCATGGTGGCGAGTTCCTCGCAGCGGGCGCGGAGCGCGTCGCGACCCTTGATATCGCCAAGCTGCATGATCGGGTCGGCGATCGCGCGCGCGGCGGTGAAGCGCGGGTTGAGGCTGTCGGTGGGGTCCTGGAACACCATCTGGATGCGGCTGCGCTGCGGCAGCCGGGCGAAGGCGGCAGGCTGAATGCCGCCGATGTCCTCGCCGTCGAACTGGATCAGGCCGGAGGTCTGGTCGAGCAGACGCATCACCATCATCGAGGTGGTCGATTTGCCGCAGCCGGACTCGCCGACGAGGCCGACGCTCTCGCCATGACCGATCACGAAGCTGATGCCGTCGACGGCGCGGAACACGTCCGGCTCCACAGCCGGCTTGCGGCCGAACAGTTTACCGAGCACGGCGGTCGCGCCCTGGCGGGGATATTCCTTGACGAGCTTTTCAACGCGGAGGAGGAGCGTCTTCTCCCTCTCCCCGCTTGCACCGCTCTGCTCCCTCTCCCCGTCCTTCACGGGGAGAGGGCTGGGGTGAGGGGCAGCCTCGGCGAGCTCGACTCGTGGAGAGTTCCCCTCACCCGCCACGCTCTGGAGCGCAACTGCGCTCCAGAGCCTGTCGGCCTCTCCCCGCGTGCGGGGAGAGGCAAGAGTCTCCTCCTCCGGCAGCAAGTCTCTCAGCGACACCCCCAGCCGCGGCGTCGCGCGCATCAGCTTCTTGGTGTAGGGGTGCTGAGGGTTGGCAAAAATGTCGGCGGCGGTGGCAGTCTCGACGACGCGGCCCTTCTCCATCACGACGACGCGGTCGCAATAGGCGGCAGCCAACCCGAGATCGTGCGTGATCAGGATGGTCGACATCGCGCGGCGTTTCGTCAGCTCGACGATCAGGTCCATCACCGCCTTCTGCGTGGTGACATCCAAACCGGTGCTCGGCTCGTCCGCGATGAGGAGCTGCGGATTGCAGGCCAGCGCGAGCGCGATGACGACGCGCTGGCACATGCCGCCCGACAGCTCGAACGGATAGGCGTGATAGCGCTCGCGCGGGCGGGCGATCTTGACCTGCTCCAGCGCCTCGATCGCCTTCTCGCCGTGATCGGCGACCTGGGCCTGCTGCACATGGGTGCGCAGCACGTCCTCGATCTGGTCGCCGACTTTGCGGATCGGGTTCAGCGCGGCGCGCGGGTTCTGGAAGATCATCGAGACTTCACGGCCGCGCAGATCGCGCATCTGGTCTTCGGTCGCCGCCTTGACGTCGATGCCGGAGAACATCACCGAGCCCTCGGCGATCTTGCCGGCGCGATCGAGGATGCGCATCACCGCGTAGGATGTCACCGACTTGCCGGAGCCGGACTCGCCGACGATGGCCAGCGTCTCGCCCTTGGCCACGGAGATGTTGACGTGCTGCACCGCCTTGACGATGCCGCGTCGGGTGGTGAATTCGACCGTGAGATCCTGGACGTCGAGCAGGGGCTGGGCGGTCATGCCGATCTCCCGCCGTTCAAAAGTTCGAAAACAACCCCATGCACAGTAGAATGGCGACTGAAATCATTGGAGAATTTCTGACGTACGTCTGCCATCACGTCCTCCGCTGGGGATCGACGATGTCGCGCAGGCCGTCGCCGAGGAGATTGAAGCAGAACACGGCGATCATCAGGGCAAGGCCGGGGAAGAGCGCGATCCACCATTCGCCCGACACCATGAAGCCCGCGCCTTCGGCGACCATGATGCCCCATTCGGCGGTCGGCGGACGGACGCCGAGGCCGATGAAGGAGAGGCCGGCGGCGTTGAGGATGGCGTAGCCCATGGTCAGGGACATCTGCACGATCATGATCGGCATGATGTTCGGCAGGATGTGCACCAGGAGGATGCGGAACTCGCCATTGCCTGACAGACGCGCGGCCTGCACGAAGCCGGCATTGCGGCGGACATTGGCTTCGGCGCGCGCGACGCGGGCATAGAGCGGGAAGTTCACAATCGCCGTGGCCAGGATGATGTTCTGCACGGTGTTACCGAGCGCGGCGACGATGCCCATCGCGAGCACGAACAGCGGGAACGCCATGATGGTGTCGGCGATGCGGCCGACGATGCGGTCGGTCCAGCCGCCGAAATAGCCGGCCGCGATGCCGGCAAGGCCGCCCATCAGGAACACCAGCGCGACCGAGGCGATCGCGATGAAGAAGTCGAGGCGCGTGGCGACGATGACGCGGCTGAAGATGTCGCGCCCCAGCTGGTCGGTGCCGAACCAGTGCGCCGCCGACGGCGGCTTCAGCGCGGCGGCCGTATCCGAGGCGAGCGGGTCGTACGGCACCACGTAAGGGCCGAACAGCGCGGCGAACACGATGATCAGGAGCAGCGCAAAGGCAAAGCCCGTGACCTTGTTCTCGCCGAGGACATAGCGGGTCTGTTCAAGGATCGCGACGAGGCCTGACGTGCGGGCGGGGCCGACAGGTTCAACAGCAGGCGCAACGGAGCTCATTGTTCACTCCTGGTGCTTCATGACAGTGGGGACGAATCGGCTAGCCGGGAGCCCGCTTCACCTCTCCCGCTTGCGGGAGAGGTCGCGCTGAAAGCGCGGGTGAGGGCTCTCTCCTCTTGGGGGTTCTCGACCGCTGAAGAAGCCCTCTCCCCAACCCTCCCCCGCAAGCGGGGGAGGGAGCGGACCGTTCGCGTGGCTTCGGATGCGATCATCTACCCCTCCAACCGCACGCGCGGGTCGATCACGCCGTACAAGATGTCGATGATCAGATTGAGCAGCACGTACATCACCGCCATGGTCAGCACGAAACCCTGCACCGGCGCGAAGTCCGAGGAGATCAGCGCTTCCACCGCGTAGGAGCCGATGCCGGGCCAGGCGAACACTTTCTCGACGAGCACGTTGGCGCCCAGCAGGAACGAGAACACCATGCTGAGCGTGGTGATGACCGGCAGCATCGCGTTGCGGAACGCGTAGGTGACGATCACGGTTGCTGGCGACAGGCCGCTGGCGCGCGCGGTGCGGACGAAATCGGATGCGAGCACCGCGAGCATGGAGGCGCGCGTCATGCGCGCGATCGGTGCCAGCGAGAAGATCGCGAGCGTCGTTGCCGGAAGAATGAGCTGGCTCAACGCCGACCGGAACGCCTCGACATCGCGCGCGATCAGGGTATCGATCAGATAGAAGCCTGTTACCGTCGGCGGCGCGCTGTAGAACACGTCGAGACGGCCGAGCGGCGCCGGCGACCAGCCGAGCCGGAAGTAGAAGACATAGACCAGCACGAGGCCGGTGAAGAACACCGGCAGCGACACGCCGGCCGTGGTCGTGATCCGGCAGAGATGGTCGATCCACGATCCCGGACGCGTTGCCGCCAGCACGCCGAGCGGAATGGCGATCGCAACGGACACGAACAGGCCGAGCAGCGTCAGCTCGGCTGACGCCGGCAGGCGGTTGCGGATCTCGGTGGCGACCGGCTGGCCCGTCGTCAGCGAGTTGCCGAAATCGCCGTGCGCGAGATCGTTAGCATAGCGGAAGAACTGTTCGATCAGCGGCTTGTCGAAGCCGAGTTTTTTCCGGATCTGCTCGACGGCTTCCTTGGTCGCGGCGGGACCGGCGAAGTAGGCGGCGGGATCGCCCGGCAGCGCACGCGTCAGCAGGAAGGTGACGATGACGACGCCGATCAGCGAGGGGATCGCGAACATCAGGCGCTTGCCGATCATGGTCAGCATGGTGCTCGCTCCGCTCGCGCGACTGGCGAATAGCGAGTGGCGAATGGACATTCGCTCCTGTCGACCATCACGTCCCCCTATTCGCTATTCGCCACTCCCTATTCGCTTTCCTCACCCCTTCGCCATCGCGCGATAATCGAGCCGCCGGTGGAACCAGTATTGGTAGCCGCTGATGTTCTTCTGCATCGCGACGTTGACGAAGGGCTGGTAGAGCGGGATGCGCGGGAGGTCGGCAAAGGCGAGATCGACGAAGCCCTTCACGTCGGCATCGTAAGCGGCCTTGTCGCCGGTGGCGGCCGCCGTGCGCGCACCGTCGATGAACTTGTCCATCGCCGCCGACTTGTAGCTCATGGTGTTGAAGACGGAATTGTTGCCGTGATAGCACCAGTAGAAGAAGTACTCGGGGTAATCGAGCCAGCCCGAGAACACGTTGGTGAAGAGCGGCATCTCCTTCTTGTTGAGCTCGGTGCGCCAGTTGGCGCCGGGCACCTTGTTGATGGTGGTCTTGATGCCGAGCTGGGCGAGGCTCTCCTGCACGAGGATGCAGAGCGGCTCGTTGACGCCGGCGAAGTTGAGATCGAACGAGATCGTGGTCTCGAAGCCGTTGGCGTAACCGGCTTCAGCCAACAGCGCCTTCGCCTTCTCCATGTCGGTGTTGTACTTGTGCGGCTGGGGCCAGGCGACTTCGGTCGCCTTGTCCTTTGCGCCGAACATGGGATTGCCGAGGCCGAACAGCACCGCGTCCATGATCTTCTGATACGGCAGCGCATAGGCGATGGCCTGCCGCACCTTGACGTTATCGAACGGCGGCTTGGTGACGTTCATGCCGATATATTGGATGCCGTTGGAGAACGGCAGCGACACCACGTTGAGCTTGCCGTTCGCCTTCATCTCCTGGAAATCCTTGAACGGCAGCTCATAGGAGATGTCGGCATCGCCGCGCTCGAGCAGCGCCCGGCGGTTACCGGCCTGTGGCACCATGCGCCAGATCACGCGCTTGATCTTGGGAAGCGGACCGCCGACCCAATCCTCATTGCGCTCCATGATCACTTCGGTGCCGGCGGTCCACTTCGTCACCTTGTAGGCGCCGGAGCCGGCGGTCTGCTGTTTTGTAAACTCGAGGCCCCAGGGATCCTTCTCGCTGGCATTCTTCTTCACCAGCTCGGAATTGACGATGCAGGGCACGATCACGGCGAGATCGGGGATCGTCAGCTTGTCCTTCTTCAGGAAGTCGACGCGCACGGTGTGATCGTCGACCACGACGAACTGCTCGGCCTTGGTGAGCGAACCCGCGCTCATCTGGAAGGTCGGGAAACCGCCGACGCTGACGGCGCGGTCGAGCGACCATTTCACGTCTTTCGCGGTAACAGGCGCGCCGTCGTGGAATTTGGCGTTCTTCTTCAGCTTGAAGGTGACCGACATGTCGTCGATCTTCATGTCGTCGGCGAGCTCGCCCTTGAACTTGTCCCGGTCGTAATAGGGCACGCCGCCGGGACCGCTCTTCATCTCGTGGCTGATCAGGCGGTCGTAGCAATTCCAGGAGACTTCATAGCCGGGCACGTTTGTGCCGATGCCATGGATGTCGAGATTGTTCGGGCCGCCTTCGGAAACGATCAGCAAGGTCTCCGAGCGGGCATCGGCCTTGGCCGAGGAGATCACGGACGGCATGGCCGGAAGCGCCGCGCCAGCGGCCAACCCGGAAACGGATTTGAGGAAATCGCGGCGCTTCATGAAATTCGCTCCAACACAAAGGTTTTTTGGCTGGAGCTGGATTCGCAAGGTTTGTGCCAAGGCTTAACGGAAGACTAAAGTCCATCTAAGTCACTGATATAACAAAGTATTCCTGTTCTCACCACTCTGCACCGCAGCGCACAATTGCATACAAAGATGCGCGATTGCGTAAAACTTAGGCTGATTGGCTTGAGAGATCATTATGGAGGCAGTCGCCGGCGCTCTCCCGGCCCCCAGGAGTCATTCCGGGGCGATGCGCAGCATCGAACCCGGAATCCATCGGGCGGCAGAACGCGCGGCACAATGGATTCCGGGCTCGATGCTGCTGCGCGGCGCCCCGGAATGACGGAGGGGGCGCTCAGCCCGGCCAGATCAACTCCTGCAGTTCAACCAGATCATCCGCCCGCTCCTGCCAACCCTCGATGCAGATGTGGCTGTTGAGGTCGCTGGCGCGGTGCAGCAGCATCAGGGCCATCAGGCGGCGCTTGAGGGTGAAATCCAGCGTCGCATAGCCAAAGCCTTCGAGCAGGCTCTTCACTCTGCCCGGACGGCCCGCCGCCATGAAGGCGCTGGGGCCGAGCAGATCGTAGTCACGCCACCCCGTGAGCACGTCGCCGAAATCGAACAGGCCGCCGAGCGACCATTGGCCGTCGTCACAGGCGAGCAGAAAGTTCTCGGGGATGTATTCGCCGGTCAGGATCACGGGCGCTGCATCCATCGGGATCAGCTTGGCGGCGTCGCGCAGGAGATCATCGAGGCCGGCGAGGAATTTTGGTGCGAGGCCGAGACGCGTGTGCCGCGCGCGGCAGCCCTGCATCTGGGCGCGCATGAACGCGTCCCAGCGCGGCTCGATATGCGCGAGCGGTCCAAGCGGCGCGCGCTGCACGCTCGCAATGGTCTCGCCGATCTGGCGCAGCAGGCGCTCCTTCTGCGGCTCCGGCAGTGATGGCCAGACCTCCGAGCCCAGCGTGCCGGCAAGACGCGTGATGACGAGATAGGGCCAGCCGTTGCGCATCCCCTCCGCGACAATCTCGGGGATCGGCAGCTGCAGACGGCCTTTGAGCTGCGCCAGCGCGGCGCGCTCCGAGACGAATTGCGCTGCGAGCGGCGGCGGAAAGATCTTCAGGATCAGCTTGTCGCCGAGGCCGACCACGAGATTGGTGCCGGCCGCGAACACATGCGGCGAGCCGGCATCGAGGCCGTGGCTGCGCGCGATGTCGAGAGCGATTGGCAGCCATTGTAAGGGATCGGAGCGAAAGGCGCGGAGGCTTGCGGCGTCGGCGAGGTGAGGCAGCTGTTGCGGCGTGATTGTCATTGGCGCTTGCGTATTGAGAGCAGGGTTAACTTTGGTTGGCTCGATGCGAGCCAAGAGACGGTGCACCTCTCCCGCTTGCGGGGGAGGTCGGCGCGAAGCGCCGGGTGGGGCCTCTCTCCACGTGGGGACACTCTCCGCAGACTTCAGGCAATCCCAACGTGGAGAGAGCCCTCTCCCCAACCCTCCCCCGCAAGCGGGGGAGGGAGCGCACCTCGTTCGCAGCGGCGGCGAAACCTAATCGCAACACACCCTACCGCTCGGGACTCGCGCGCTCGAACTGGCGCAACAGCTTGTTGCCGCGCTCGACGGCGGAATCGAGCGCTGATTGCGCGCTCTTGTGGCCGGCGAAGGCCTGCTCGAGCTCGTCCTCGATCACGCCGCGAATCAGGACGAAGGAGCCGAGCCGGATGCCCTTGGAGTTCTCGGTCGGCGGATTGAGCGTGATCTGCTCGAACGAGATCGCCGAGCCCGGATTGCGCTCATAGAAGCCCTGCGAGCGCGTCAGCTCGAAGGCGGCGCGGGTCACGGGGAGATAGCCGGTGTTCTGGTGCCAGGCGGCCTGCACGCCGGGCTGGGACAGATAGGCGAAGAAGCGCGCCACGCCCTTGTATTCCTCGCGCGGACGGTCGCGCAGCACCCACAGCGTGGCGCCGCCGATGATCGAGTTCTGCGGCGCGCCCTTCACGTCGGGCCAATAGGGCATCATGCCGTAGCCGATCTCGAACTTCGAATTGGCCTTGATGTCGGCGCGCGTCGCCGAGGAGCCGATGAAGATGCCGCACTCGCCCTTCTGGAAGCGCGGCTCGGCCGACTGGCCACGGCCGCTATAGTCGAACAGCTTGGTCTTCTGCCACTCGCTGAGCGCCGCGACGTGATGCACCAGCCTCGGATTGTTGATGGTCAATTCCGCATCCAGCCCGGCGAAGCCGTTGGCCCGGCTCGCTAGCGCCAGATTATGGAAGGCCGAAAAATTCTCGACATGGATCCAGGACGGCCAGGACGTGGTGAAGCCGCAAGCAGCGCCGCGGTCGCGCAGGCGCTTGGCGGCCGCTCCCAATTCCGGCCAGGTCTTCGGCGGCGCCTCCGGATCGAGGCCGGCGTCGCGGAACATGGTCTTGTTGTAGTACAGGATCGGGGTCGAGGAATTGAACGGGAACGACAACAGATTGCCGGCGGCATCGGTGTAATAGCCGGAGACCGCCGGCAGATAATCGCCCAGCGAGAACGGCTCGCCCTGGTCGCGCATCAGGCTGAACACCGGATAGATCGCGCCCTTGGCCGCAGTCATGGTGGCGGTGGCGACCTCGTTGACCTGCACGATGGCGGGCTGGCTGCGCGAGCGGAAGGCGAAGATCGCGGCCGTCACCGTCTCGGTGTAATTGCCCTTGTAGACGGGCACGATGCGGTAATCGGATTGCGAGGCGTTGAAGTCGGCGGCGAGCTTTTCCAGCTGCCGGCCGAGCTCGCCGGACATGGCGTGCCACCAGGCGATCTCGGTGGCAGCCCGCGCAGGGGCGGCCAATGCGAGGGCCGCAAAGACGGCAACGAGCTGCAAAAGGCGCAAGGCTGACATCAGGATGGCTCTTCCCAGGCCGCGGTCGACGTGGCGGCTGTCCTGCTTAAGGCCCGGCAGTGGCCGTTTCAACCGGGAATGAACGCCGGCCGCGCCGCACAATCAGCCCGCTGGCCGGGCGCGGGATGGCCTTCCCTTCACCATCTGCTAGAGCCCCGTTCCGATCGGAACAGGCTCTAGATTCTCAATTTGACGCGTTTTCTTTACGCGAACCGGTATCCACTTCGCTTGAAAACGCTTTAGATTGCATTGAACCTTTTCCTTCCGCCATAGACTCCACCACTGAGGGGTTGAGTGTGCCAGTGTTGAGCCGTGCCGAACTCTCGCGGACCGGGGTGGTCTTCGTTGCGCTTCTGCTTGCCGCAGTCTCGTCGAGCATGGGCACGACGAGCGCGGTTGCGCGCGAATTTCGCGCCGCCGACACCCAGGCCGAGGATTACCCGACCGTCCAGGCGCTGCGCTACATGGGCGCCCTGATCGCCGAGCGCACCAAGGGCCGCCACGAGATCAAGGTGTTCCACTCCCGCCAGCTCGGGGAGGAAAAGGAGACCATCGAGCAGACCCGGGCCGGTGCGATCGACCTCAACCGGACCAATGTCGCCCTGATCGGCAATTTCGTCCCGGCGATGAACGTGCTGGCGATGCCGTTCCTGTTCCGGTCCATCGAGCACATGCAGAAGGTGCTGGACGGACCTGTCGGCAGCGAGATCCTCGGTAGCTTCGAGCCCTACGGCTTCGTCGGGCTCGCCTTCTACGATTCGGGTGCGCGGTCGATCTATAACGGGGTCCGCCCGGTGAAGACCATCGCGGACCTCAAGGGATTGCGGATCCGCGTGCAGCAGTCGGAGTTAATGAGCCAGATGATGCGCGCGCTCGGCGCCGAACCGGTCGAGCTGCCCTACGGGCAGGTGCTCACCGGGCTTGCCAACCATCTGATCGACGGCGCCGAAAACAACTGGCCATCCTTCGTGACCACGAATCATTACAAGCATGCCGGCCATTACACGCTGACCGAGCACACGATGAGCCCGGAGGTGCTGGTGATCTCTCTGAAGGCCTGGAACAGCCTGTCGGCGGAGGAGCAGACGATCTTTAAGGAGGCCGCGCAGCGCTCCAGCCGGTTCATGCGCGAGAAGTGGCACGACCTCGAGGAACAGTCGCAGCGCAAGGCGCAGGAAGCCGGCGTGACCATCATCAGGGACATCGACCGCAAGCCGTTCGAGGACGCCATGGCCGCAATCTACGCCAAGGCCGCGCGCGACCCCGCGGCGGCCGCGCTGATCGAACGGATTCGCAAGGTGGAGTGAGGCCTGTTGGCTGCGCTTGGACATAGCGAACACGCGGACAAGCCGCCCGGCCCGATCGGGCAGCTGCGCGCGCGCATCGTCGGCCTCTTGCGGGCGGTGCCGATCCGCTGGCGCATCCTGTCGATCGCCGCGCTGAACTCCGCCGTGGTCGTGGTGCTGGTGGCGATGATCTGGAACGGCGCCAAGGTGCTCGGCTCAGCCTGGGACGACGTGCGCCAGGTGCGCGAGTCCGACCGGATCCTGGCGCTGCTCGAGAGCGAGACCGGGCGGCTGCAAAACCTGATCCACCGCTACATCAACCAGCCGAGCCCGGACCTGTTCGCCGAGATCCTGTTGCTGCGCGAGGCGGTGCTGGGCACGCTGACCAACCGCGCTGCCAAGGACCCGATGCTGTCGGGCTCGGTCGAGGAGCTGGAGCGCACCACCGACCGCTTCCTCAACGGCTTCGGCGAGCTGCGCAGCGTGCAGTCCACCATCGCCAAGACCTATGAGGAGCAGGTGCAGGGCCCGGCCAGGGACATGGCGGGCCTCTACTCCATCATCGAGGGTGCCACCGGCCATCGCGACGCGCTGATCTGGCCCTCGCTCGGCAAATCCCGCGAAGCCTTCACCGCGATGCTGGTCGCGGCCAATTCCTACTATCTGTCGCAGTCGTCGGGCGCCGCCGACGACGCGCGCCGCCACACCGAGACGATCGAGAGGACCATCCCGGTCATGATCGATCTCGCCGACAACGACCTGCAGAAGATGGCCTTGCAGCGGCTCGCGGCCCGCACCGCCGCACTTCGCGAGGGTTTTGCAAAACTCTCCGAGCAGCTTGCGAGCCGCACGGAGCTGTTGCGCAACACCATCGACGCCAGCCAGGCCGAGGCGATCGGCGCCATCGACGACCTCTCGACCAAGATGCGCCAGCGCGAGCAGAAGGCGCAGGAGGTGTTCGACCGCACGCTGGCGGATATCTCACGCCGGGTGCTGTCGATCGCGGTGATCTTCCTCGGCATCATCCTCACCGCGGGCGTCCTGATCGCGCTGTCGATCCGCCTGCCGCTGCAGCAGATCATGTCCGCGATGCGCGCGATCACGCTCGGCGATCTCGACCGCGAGGTGCAGGGCACGAAAGCGCGCGACGAGGTCGGGGCCATGGCACGCGCGGTGGAGGTGTTCCGCGAGAACGCGATCGCCAAGCGCCGGACCGAGGATGAGCTGCGCGCGTCCAAGGAAAAGGCCGAGAGCGCCCTGCTCGAGCTCAACACCGCGCAGCAGAACCTGATCGACGCCGAGCGGCTGGCCGCGCTCGGCGGCCTCGTTGCCGGCGTCGCGCACGAGGTCAACAACCCGATCGGCATCAGCCTGACGGTGGCATCGAGCTTTGCCCGGCGCACCGAGATCTTCGAAGCCCAGCTCAAGGGCGAGGGCGGCCTGCGCCGCTCGCAGCTGGAGGAGTTCGTGCAATCCTCGCGCGACGCCTCGCAGCAGCTCGTCGCCAATCTCCAGCGCGCCGGCGAGCTGATCCAGTCGTTCAAGCAGGTCGCGGTCGACCGCTCCCATGCCGAGCGGCGGCAGTTCTCCTTGAGCGAAGCCACTGACCAGATCATCGCCAGCCTCAAGCCCGTGCTGAAGCGCTCGCCGATCACGCTGGAGGTCGACGTCCCCGAGGGGCTGCTGCTCGACGGCTATCCCGGCTCCTACGGCCAGATCCTGACCAACCTCTTCCTCAACGCCGCCAACCACGCCTTCGCCGACGGCCGCGCCGGCCGGATCGCGATTTCGGCGCGGCCGCGCGGCACCGAGGACATCGAGATCAGCTTCTCCGACGACGGGGCCGGCATGACCCCGGACGTGCAGCGCCAGGCCTTTGACCCTTTCTTTACCACCCGGCGCAATGAAGGCGGCACGGGACTTGGCCTTCATATCGTCTATAACCTCGTCACCCAGCAGCTCGGCGGCCGGATGATGCTGGAATCCAAGCTGGGACAAGGCACTACTTTTCGCATTATCATGCCCCGCGTCGCCAAGGGCGGCGCGCAAAGCACAGAAAGTGACGGATCTTCGCAATGGCCGAACAGGACGATGTCCTCCACCTGATCGACGACACCGGTACCGCGTCGGAGGACAGCAACGCCCGGAAATGGAAGATCGCCGTCATCGATGACGATCCGGCCGTGCATGACGGCACGCGTTTTGCGCTGTCGGACTACAGCCTGAACGGCCAGAGCCTGGAGATCCTGTCGGCCTATTCCGCGGCCGAAGGGCGCAAGCTGATGGCCGAGCACCGCGACATCGCCGCCGTGCTGCTCGACGTCATCATGGAGACCGACGTCGCCGGCCTCGAGCTGGTCGAGTTCATTCGCAACGAGATCCGGAACGAGACCGTGCGCATCATCCTGCGCACCGGCCAGCCCGGCCAGGCGCCGGAGCGGCGCGTCATCGTGCAGTACGACATCAACGACTACAAGGCCAAGACCGAGCTCACCGCCGACAAGCTGTTCACCTCGCTGACCGCGGCGCTGCGCTCCTACCAGCAGCTCGAGCGCATGGTGCAGACCCGGCGCGGGCTGGAGATCATCATCGACGCGGCCTCGACGCTGTACGACTTCAAGTCGATGCAGCGGCTCGCCGAGGGCGTCCTGACCCAGCTCGCTTCGCTCCTCAACGTCGACTGCGCCGGCATCCTGGTGCTGCGCGACAATGGCGGCATCGATCCCGAGCTCTCGGTGCTCGCCGGCAGCGGCTGCTACAGCCGCTTCATCGGCACCACCTCGTCGAAGGCGCTCGACCCCGAGCTGCGCGAGATGGTGGAGGCCGCGTTCCAGCGCCGCAAGAACGAATTCGCCGACCACCGCAGCGTGATCTATTTGCGCACCGGATCCGGCCGCGAGGTCGTGGTGCTGCTCCAGGCCGAGCGCGAGCTGTCGGAGACCGACCGTTCGCTGGTCGAGATCTTCTCCTCCAGGCTCTCGATCGCCTTCGACAACGTCATCCTTTATCAGCAGCTGCAGGACGCCAATACCCAGCTGGAGGACCGCGTCGCCCAGCGCACCCGCGCCCTGATGCAGGCCAATCGCCGCCTCTCGGCGCAATGGCTGCGGCTGCAGCGCGCCAACGGCTTCAAGAACGAGATTCTCGGCACCGTCGCGCACGACCTGAAGAACCCGCTCGGCGTCATTCTCGGCCGCACCGAGATGCTCAAGGAGCTGATCTCGACCGGCGCCTCGGAAAGCGGGGTCGTCGCCCAGGTCGACCACATCCGCGACGCCACCAAGCGCCTGACCACGATGGTCGATCATTTGATCTCGGACGCGATGGCCGATGCCTTCGACATCACCATCCGCCGCGAGCCGGTCGACGTCGCCGCCCTGGTCAAGGAGGTCGCCGAGGCCAACCAGCCGCTCGCGGTCAACAAGCAGCAGGCGATCAGCGTCACCGCGCCGCCCAACATCGTCACCATGTGCGACACCGACCGCATCCGCGAGGCGATCGACAATCTCATCAGCAACGCCATCAAATACTCACCGATCGGCGGCAAGATCGACGTCACCGTGGTCCACGAGGGCAGCGACACCATCGTCAGCGTCAGCGACGAGGGCGCCGGCCTGTCGCCGGAGGACCTCGGCCGGCTGTTCGGCCGGTTCCAACGGCTGTCGGCCAAGCCGACCGCCGGGGAGAGCTCGACGGGACTTGGGCTCTCCATCGTCAAGCGTATCATCGACATGCACGGCGGCGAGGTGACCGCCGAAAGCGAGGGCCCCGGCAAGGGTTCGACCTTCACCATCACCCTCCCTGCGACTGAAGCGCCGTGATGTCAAAGCCCGTGATGCAAAGCCCATGACCCAAAGCCAGCACATCATGATCGTCGACGACGAGGCTCCGGCCCGGGAGATGGTCGGCGATTACCTCAAGATGCACGGCTTCACCGTGACGCTGTGCGACGGCGGCAAGTCCTTGCGCGCCGCGATCCAGGGCAGCATGCCCGATCTCGTCGTGCTCGACCTCAACATGCCCGAGGAAGACGGGCTCTCGATCATCCGCGACCTCAAGAGCCGCATCAACGTGCCGGTCATCATGCTGACGGCGACCGCGAGCCCGATCGACCGCGTCGTCGGCCTCGAGCTCGGCGCCGACGATTACGTGGCAAAGCCCTGCGAGCTGCGCGAGCTGATGGCGCGCATCCGCTCGGTGCTGCGGCGGAGCGGACCGGCCAAGGCGGCCGACGCGCCGGCGGCGAAGTCGGACAAGGAGCAGCTGGTGCGCTTCGGCACCAAATGGCTCGACCTCGAAGCGCAGGCCTTGCGCGATGACGAGGGCAACGAGCATCCGCTGACGGCGTCCGAGTTCGGGCTGCTCAAGGTGTTCGCGGCCAATCCGAAGCGCGTGCTGTCGCGCGAGCGCCTGCTCGAGCTTGCCAACGCCCGCGATGCCGAAGCCTTCGACCGCGCGGTCGATCTGCGCATCATGCGCATCCGCCGCAAGATCGAGCCCGATCCTGCCAAGCCCGCGGTGATCCGCACCATCCGCGGCGGCGGCTATCTGTTCTCGCCGCAGGGCGAGAAGGCGTAGGGCGAGCGGCACAGCCCGCTCTGCCCTAGCCCGGATGGAGCGCAGCGCAATCCGGGGTGCTGTAGCCGCGGATGGAGTTGCCCCGGATTTCGCTGCGCTTCATCCGGGCTACGAGATTATCGCCACGGGACGACAGCGGTAGGTGTGGCGCGACCAAACGCAATCCCCCTAAATTCGTTCCGCGGCGCGCCCGTCCGGCCCCGAATCGCCACCCCGTATTTTCCGTACGTTGAAATCACGAGGTTTTTTGCCCCGAATGTTTCGTCGCGCCCTGTCCGGCGAAACAATTTGACGGCGCACGAAACCATTTTCCGCTTTTCGTGCAGACGTCCCGAAACGTTGGCTCATTAACACTTTGACCCAAGGAAACGCCGCTCGGTTGCGGCGCTACGGGGAGCCAAGTCCATGCCGAACGTCATTGCCATCAACGCCCAAGCCAGCCAGAGCATCATTTCCGCTCAGGCGACCTCGGACGACATGCTCCTCGCAAGCATTGCCGACGGCAACCGGACGGCCATGCACATCCTTTACTGCCGGCACAATGTACGGGTGTACCGCTTCATCCTGCGCATCGTGCGCGACGCCACCACGGCGGAAGATCTGGTCAGCCAGGTGTTTCTGGATGTGTGGCGGACCGCCGGCCAATTCCAGGGCCGCTCGCAGGTGTCCACCTGGCTGCTCTCGATCGCCCGCTTCAAGGCGCTGACCGCGATGCGCCAGCGTCGCTTCGAGGACATCGATCAGGAGGACGTGCGTCAGATCCCTGATGATTGCGACACGCCGGAGACTTCGCTCGACCGCAGTGACACCAGCGCCATCCTGCGCGCCTGCGTGCAGAAGCTGTCGCCGGCGCATCGGGAGATCATCAACCTCGTCTATTACCACGAGAAGTCGGTGGAGGAGGTCGGCCAGATCATCGGCATTCCCCAGAGCACGGTGAAGACGCGGATGTTCTACGCCCGCAAGCAACTCGCCGATTTGCTTAAGGGCGCCGGCGTCGACCGTTTCGCCGCTTAACAATAATAATTTCAAGGGGATAGGACCTCGGTTTTGGCCCTCTCCCCGGACACGGAAGCGTTACCGCCGGCGAAACAATTGAAACAAACGACAACATCAGGCGGAAAAACTTCCCCTCTATAAAGCTCCCATACGGTTTCGTTAAACCTCCCAAGACCTCCAGCGACCCGGACGATGCCCCGTCCGGGTCGTTTTTATTTGGGGTGGCGCGCAGCGCCGTCGTGTCGAACAGAATGCCTCAAAGCCCCGTCACGAAGCCGTGACGCTGCGTAACGACCGCCCCACCGCACGCGAACAGCCCTCGTGACCTCCCTCACGAGTGCCTCATGCTCGACCTGCTCTTTGCTCTCCTCGCCGGCATCCTCACCATCGCCGCGCCCTGTACGTTGCCGATGTTGCCGATCCTGCTCGGCGCCTCGATCGGGCGCGCGGGGCATCTGCGACCCGCGATGATCGCGCTCGGCTTCGTCGTTTCCTTCTCGGTGGTCGCGCTGGCGCTCGGCGCGATCACGCGGGCCTTCGATTTCGATCCGAACGTGCTGCGCGAGGCGGCAGCGGTCCTGCTGCTCGGCTTCGGCCTGTTGATGCTGTGGCCGGCGCCGTTCGAATGGCTGTCGATCCGGATCAACGGCTGGCTCGATCTCGGCAACATCGGCGCCATGCAGCGCGACGGCGTGCTCGGCGGGCTGATCCTCGGCACGACGCTGGGACTGGTCTGGACGCCCTGCGCAGGGCCCGTGCTCGGCTCGATCCTGACGCTGGTGGCGACCTCGAAAAATCTCGGCTGGGCCGGCACGCTGCTGGTCGCCTATGCCATTGGCGCTGCGATCCCGATGCTGGGAATAGCCTATGGCGGACAGGCCGCGACCACGCGTGTGCGCAGTCTCGCGCGCATCTCGCCACGCCTCCAGCAGGGCTTTGGCGTCGTCGTGATCGGCTTCGCGGTCGCCGCTTATTTCCAATACGACACGCTGATCGTGGCGTGGCTCACCGGCTTCTACCCCACCGGCCAGATCGGCCTGTGATCCCCTCATCTTCACCGGAGGACGCTTTCCATGACTCTCAAGCTGCTCGCAATGTCTGCTGCACTGATCGGCATCACCGTGACCGGCGCCATCATCCCCGGCATCTGCGACGAGGCCGCACGCGCTGCGCCTGTCGTCACCGCCGCCGCAAACCAGCAGGCCGCGCCCGACTTCACCGGCATCACTAACTGGTTCAACTCGAAGCCGCTGAGCATCGCCGATCTCCGCGGCAAGGTCGTGCTGGTGGATTTCTGGACCTATGGCTGCGTCAACTGCGTCAACACGCTGCCGCACGTCACCGAGCTCTACGCCAAGTACCGGGATCGAGGCCTCGTCGTGGTCGGCGTGCACACGCCGGAATTCCCGTTCGAGCGCTCCGCCGCCAACGTGCAGGCCGCGCTGAAGCGCCATGGCATCACCTATCCGGTCGCGCAGGACAATGAGTCCAAGACCTGGAACGCCTATCGCAATCAATATTGGCCGGCGCAATACATCGTCGACCAGAGTGGCAACATCGTGTTCCAGCACGCCGGCGAAGGCAGCTATGACGAGATCGATCGCACGGTGGCCAAGCTGCTGAACGCGAGCAGCTGACGCCGCGCAGCCATCGCGCGGCGGCAGTTGTCGCCCTTGTTGCTTGACTCCACGGAGCCGTCCGTGGAGTTTCGCAACTGACGCAATCAGCCGCCCGCAATGGACGCGACCACCAGCACCGACATCCGCCTTCGTGAAGGTTCCTCGATCGCGCAGCGGCTGGTCGTGGCCGGCTGTGCGGCTGCCGTCGCGCTCTGCTTCACGCCGGGTCTGTTCACGCAGGACGTCCTGGAAATCACGATATCGACGGTGGCGCTGCTGGTGGGAGCCGGATTCGTCGTCGGCATCATGATGGCGCCGGCGGTGGTGTGGATCATCACGGCGGACGAGATCCTGATCGGCCGGCAACGGCCGTTCGGAAAACTAAGGACGCGCCTCGTCGGGAAGGACGAGATCACGGCGCTGCAGGTCCCCGGCAGCAAGAGGGTGAAGGCCCGCTTCCAGCTCGTCTTCACCCTGGCCTCGGGCGAGCGGCTGACCTCACCGCCGATTTCCGATGTCACCCATGTCCGCGACACCGTGGCGTGGATCGCGGCGCATTTCGACGTTCCCAATGTCGAGGCGCCGAGCAACCCGCTCGATGCCAGCAATCCCGAGATGCATCTCGGCGAGCCGCTCGAGGCGTTTCCTGCACGGGAGATCCGCATCGTCGCACTGATCGCGGTGGCTTTGTCCGCGGCCCCCTATGCCTACAAGCTGTGGCGCGGCCTCTCGCCGAGCCATGTCGATATCCTGCTGCTGCCGCTGGGCGCGATCGCCGCATTCGCCGTCTATCGCTATGCCAACCTTGCGACCGGCGCGTTCTGGATCATCGGGCCGAACGATATTCGTGTCGAGCGCCTGTGGGGCGACGGCAGCCTGCGCGCCGACCGCATCGCCGGACCCGACGTGAAAACGATCACGGTCGAGCGCCGCGGCCGCTCCGAGGACGAGCATTGCATCGTGGTGATCCGGCTGCATTCGGGGCGGCGGTTTCGCAGCCCCCGCATCGGCTCGCGCGTCGAAGCCCGCGCCGTGGCGAGGGAGATCGTGCGGCGACTCGGGATCGCGCCGGAGAGCAACAAGATCTAGCTGGCGCAAATTGTCGGCCTCGATCTCACCGCGCGTTCGGTCTGAGCCTCTCCCGCTTGCGGGAGAGGTCGCCGCGAAGCGGCGGGTGAGGGTACTATCCTCTCGGGGAATCCCATTGCAGAGACACCCTCTCCCCAGCCTTCCCCCGCAAGCGGGGGAGGGAGCGCACCTCCACCGCGGCGCCGATCACTGCTTTTCGCGCCAACCCACCCTGTTCATGGTGTTGATCTACGTCAAAAAACCAAAGCATTCTCGTGACATGCCGGGGCAGCGCGCCATCAACTTGCCATGAACTTGCCCCTCAGGTTTGATGGTTCCGAATGATTTGCGCTGTGTGGCAGCGGGGAGAGCTTGAATGACGGATTTTCGTCGCCTGACCGGGATTTTCGTGGCTGCGATGGGACTGGTCCTGTCCACGCCGCACGCCTTCGCCCAGCAGCCGGACCGCGGCGACGAGCCGGGCCTGATCGCCGATGACGGATACCAGCTCGAGCCGGAATGGCAGAAACAGGTGGTCTACTTCCGCACCACGGAGCCGCCGGGCACGATCATCGTCTCGACGGCCGAACGTCACCTCTATTTGGTGCAGCCCGGCGGGCGCGCCATCCGCTACGGCATCGGCGTCGGCCGCGACGGATTCCAGTGGCAGGGGCTGGTGACCATCACCAACAAAAAGGAGTGGCCGGACTGGACACCGCCGCCGGAGATGATCCAGCGCCAGCCCTATCTGCCGCGCTTCATGGCCGGCGGTCCAGGCAACCCGCTGGGGGCCCGCGCCATGTATCTCGGCACCACGGTCTACCGCATCCATGGCACCAACCGACCCGACACGATCGGCACCAAGGTGTCGTCGGGCTGCTTCCGCCTGGTCAACGCCGACGTCGCCGACCTCTACGATCGCGTCCCTGTCGGCACCAAGGTGGTCATCCGGCAGAAGCCCGAGCTCTAACGTTCATGATCCCGGCATGATTGCTTCGGACGGCCGCAGCGTGCCTTGCGCCAACGCGGCCGTCCGGATCCGGATCATGCACTCCGTCCTCGCCTGATTCCTTTTCCCGATTTTTCGAGAGAGCAACATGATGCGCACTTTTCGTGGCGGCCTACTGATCGGGGTCGCCATCGCCGTGCTGGTCGCCATCGGCGCGATCATTTACGAGTTTTACGACACCCGCACCCTGAGGCGCACGGTTCGCCGCGGCGAGGTGCTGTGCGGCGTCAACAAGGGCCTGCCGGGCTTCTCGATCCCCGACGACAAGGGCAACTGGACCGGCTTCGACGTCGATTTCTGCCGTGCGGTGGCCGCTGCGATCTTCAACGACCCCGGCAAGGCGAAGTTCGTTCCGCTCGACGCCAACGAGCGTTTCAAGGAGCTGCAGAGCCGCAAGGTGGACATCCTCTCGCGCAACACGACCTGGAGCATGGCGCGCGAGCTCGACTTCGACCTGTATTTCCCGGCCGTAGCCTATTACGACGGCGTCGGCTTCATGGTGCCGCGCACGCGCAACAAGGAGACCTCGCTGGACCTGGCAGACAGCAAGGTCTGCGTGCAGAACGGAACCACGACGACACTCAACGTCGCCGATTACTTCCGCATCAACAACATGAAGTATGAAGAGGTGAAGTTCGATAACCTCAACGACGTGGTGAAGGCCTACGACACCGGCAAGTGCGACACGTTCTCCGCCGACGTTTCTCAGCTCTATGCTCTCAGGTTGAACCTGACGAAGCCCGGCGACCACATGATCCTGCCCGACATGATCTCCAAGGAGCCGCTCGCCCCCGTGGTGCGTCAGCGCGACGACGACTGGATGATGATCGTGAAATGGACGCTGTATGCGATGATCAACGCCGAGGAGCTGGGCGTGACCTCGGAGAACATTGACGAAGCCCTGAAGTCGAAGAAGCCGGAGGTGATGCGCCTCGTCGGCACCGAAGGCCGTTACGGCGAGCAGCTTGGCCTCACCAAGGACTGGGCCGCCCGCATCATCCGTCACGTCGGCAATTACGGCGAGATGTATGATCGCAACATCGGCGAGAAGTCGAAGCTGAAGATCCCGCGCGGCATGAACCAGCTGTGGAACGCAGGTGGCGTGCAGTACGCACCGCCGATGCGGTAGGGCGGTTTAACCACGCGTCATTGCGAGCGAAGCGAAGCAATCCAGAGTCTTTCCACGGCGACAGTCTGGATTGCTTCGTCGCAAGCGCTCCTCGCAATGACGAGGTTGATACAGGCTCACGCCACGCTCTCAATCGTCATGCCCGGGCTTGTCCCGCCTGCGCGGCCGAAGCCGCTTCGGCGAGGCGAAGGCCCGGGCATCCACGTTTCCGAGGCACCAAAGAACGTGGATGGCCGGGACAAGCCCGGCCATGACGGTTCGCGCTATTGCCCCAGCCTCAATAGCCCCGCGCCCTGGCCAGCTGCTCGGTGTGGTAGTTCGCATCGCCGAACAGCTCCTCGCAGACACGGGCGCGCTTCATGAAGAAGCCGATGTCGAACTGGTCGGTCATGCCCATGCCGCCGTGCATCTGCACGCCTTCCTGCACCGCGCGTGTGGCGGTGGTGCCGGCGCGGGCTTTAGCCACGGCGACGGCGGGTGCGGCCTTGACAACGTCGGCATCGAGCGCCTGCAGCGCCTTCATGGTGGCAGCGCGGGTGATCTCGATGTCGATGTAGAGCTCGGCGGCGCGATGCTGCAGCGCCTGGAATTCGCCGATCAGCTTGCCGAACTGCTTGCGGCTCTTCAGATACTCGACGGTGCGGCCAAACACTTCATCGCTGAGGCCGACCATTTCGGCGGCGACCGCGCCGCGGCCGATATCGAGCACGCCATCGAGCAGGCCGGCCGCCTGGTCGACCTCGCCGAGCACGCTGTCGGCGGTGACCTCGACATTGGCGAACTCGATTCGCGCCGCATTGTGCGCATCGACCATGATGGTGCGCTCGATCGCAACGCCCTTGGCCTTGGGGTTAACCAGGAACAGCGTCAGGCCCTCGCGCTCGCCGGCAGAGCCCGCGGTGCGCGCGGCGACGATGACGAGATCGGCGACATGACCGTCGACCACCAGCGCCTTGGCACCGGAGAGCTTGAAGCCGTTGCCGGCGCGCACGGCCTTGAGGCTGGTCTGCAGCGGGCGATGCTTGGCGCCCTCGTCGATCGCCAGCGTCGCGAGCAGCGAGCCGTTCGCGATCTTCGACAGATATTCCGATTTCTGCGCGGCATTGCCGCCGCGGGTCAGCACTGATGCCGCCACCACTGACGTCGCGAGGAAGGGCGACGGCATCAAGGTGCGGCCGATCTCCTCCATGACGATCCCGGCTTCGACGTAGCCGAGACCGCTGCCGCCGAATTCTTCGGGCACGAGCAGACCGGCGAAACCCATCTCGGCGAAGGAATGCCAGAGCTCCCTGGAGAAGCCGGTGGGATCCTTGGTGTCGCGCAGATGGCGCAGGTGCGACACCGGCGCCTTGTCGCTGATCAGCCCGCGCGCGGAGTCGTGGAGCATGGATTGTTCTTCGGTGAGGACGAGGGCCATGTGCGTGTTTCCGATTCGAAATCTATGTTGTCTCGTCATTCCGGGATGCGCCGCAGGCGCAGGCCCGGAATCCATACTCCCGACTGGTGGTTATGGATTCCGGGCTCGCGCTACGCGCGCCCCGGAATGACAGAAAGGCTTACGCCCCCGGCAGATCCAGGATGCGCTTGGCGACGATGCCGAGCATGACCTCGGACGTGCCGCCCTCGATCGAGTTGGCCTTGGTGCGCAGCCAGGCGCGCGGGCGGGCGCCCTGCCTGGAGCGCTCGCTCTCCCATTCCAGCGCATCGACGCCGCCGGCCGACATCAGGATCTCGTGGCGGCGCTTGTTGAGCTCGGTGCCGTAATATTTCATCGCCGAGGAGAACGCCGGATGCGCCTGGCCGGCCTTGGCGAGATCGACCGCGCGCTCGGCGCAGGCAGCCAGCGCGGCTTCATCGACGTCGAAGCGCGCGATCTGGCCGCGCAGCATGGCGTCGTCGAGCTTGCCTTGCCCATCGGTGCCGACTGAATCGGCCGCGATCTGGCCGAGCGGCCGGCCGACGCCGCGCTCGCCCATCCCCGAGATCATCGCGCGCTCGTGCTGGAGCAGATATTTCGCAACATCCCAGCCGCGGTTGATGGTGCCGACCACATGCGACTTCGGCACGCGGACATTGTCGAAGAAGGTCTCGCAGAACGGCGAGTAGCCGGAGATCAAGAGGATCGGCTTGGTCGAGACGCCCTTGGAGGTCATGTCGAACAGGATGAAGCTGATGCCGTCGTGCTTCTTGGCGGTCGGATCGGTGCGCACCAGGCAGAAGATCCAGTCGGCGTAATTGGCGTAGGACGTCCAGATCTTCTGGCCGTTGATGATGAAGTCGTCGCCGTCGCTCTCGGCGCGGGTCTGGAGCGAAGCGAGGTCGGAGCCGGCGTTCGGCTCGGAATAGCCCTGACACCAGCGGATCTCGCCCGTGGCGATCTTCGGCAGATGCTCCTTCTTCTGGGCCTCGTTGCCGTATTTCAAGAGCGCCGGCCCGAGCATCCAGATGCCGAAGCTCGACAGCGGCGGCCGCGCGCCGATCCTCGCCATCTCCGCGCGCAGCACCTTGTGCTCGGCAGCGCTTAAGCCACCGCCGCCATACTCCTTCGGCCAGTCAGGCACGGTCCAGCCCTTGTCGCGCATGCGCTCGAACCAGATGCGCTGCGGCTCGGACGAGAATTTTGCGTTGCGTCCGCCCCAGAACACGTCGGCGTCCGACGTTGCGGGCTTGCGCATCTCCGGCGGGCAATTGGCTTCCAGCCAGGCGCGTGTCTCGTTGCGGAATGCTTCGAGATCGGCGGATTCAGAATCGCTGGTCTTGAGATCGGTCATTGGTCGTTTCCATCACCCAACATTCGAATTGTTGACAGCGAGTCTGGGCCAAGCCCCCGCGGAATTCAACCACTTATCATTTATAGTCGCGGCGACAGCGAGCCTTGAAAACACAGAGGAAACGACCATGCGCCTAAAACTTCTTTCGCCTGGCGAAATGAACGAGAGCCAGCGGCAGACCTATGACGAGTCGATCGCCGGCAAGCGCGGCAAGCCGCCGCCGCCAATGATGGCCTGGCTGAACAGCCCCGAGATGGCGCGCCATGCCACGCGGCTCGGCGAGGTGCTGCGCTTCGACACCATCTTCCCGGCCAAGCTCTCGGAGATCGCGATCCTGGTGACGGCGCGGCACTGGACCGCGCATTACGAATGGTATGCGCACAAGCGCCTCGCGCTCGCCGGCGGCATGAAGCCCGAGATTATCGACGCGATCCGCGACCGCCGTACGCCCAACTTCGAAGATGCCAAGGCTAAGATGATCTATGATCTCGCGAAGTCGCTGCACGAGGGCCACGGCGTCGAGAAGGGCCTCTACAACGACGCCGTGAAGCTGCTCGGCGAACGCGGCGTCGTCGAGGTGATCGGGCTGTGCGGCTATTACACGCTGGTGTCGATGACGCTGAACACGTTCGAGTTCGACCTGCCCGAGGGCGAGATATCGGAGCTTAGCTAGAGCGAGATGAGATCAGGTTTGATTGCTACGAGGAAAGTGCACTCCCTCTCCCGCTTGCGGGAGAGGGTTGGGGAGAGGGTGCTTCCGCGATGGGATAGTCCCCTAGAGGAGAAAGCCCTCACCCGCGCCTTCGGCGCGACCTCTCCCGCAAGCGGGAGAGGTTGCACCGAGCCCGCGGCAATCGCTTCACCCTGAAGCCATTCCGGTTTAGTTGCCGATCCAGAAACGATGGGTTTCGCGTTTGGCCGTAGCACACTCACGAACCCGGGCTTACCTGCATGTTTTCGAGGGAGCATTCACATGTCGCAAAGCCCAGTCATTCCTGCCGGCACAAGGATCGGCCACGTCCATCTCAAGGTCGCCGATCTCGATCGTGCGCTCGGCTTCTATTGCGGCGTGCTCGGCTTCGAGCTGATGCAGCGGATGGGCTCGGGCGCGGCATTCATCGCGGCTGGCGGCTATCATCACCACATCGGGCTCAACACCTGGGAGAGCAAGGGCGGCTCACCGCCGCCGCGTGATGCGACCGGGCTCTATCACACCGCGATCCTGTTTCCGACGCGCCCTGCGCTGGCGGATGGGCTGCATCGGGTGCTCACGGCCGGCATTGCGCTGGATGGCGCCAGCGACCACGGCGTCAGCGAGGCGCTTTACCTGCGTGATCCCGACCAGAACGGCGTGGAGCTGTATTGGGACAAGCCGCGGGAACAATGGCCGTTCGGGCCTGACGGGAAGCTCGCGATGTTCACCAAGCGGCTGGATGTCGAAGCGCTGTTGCGGCAGCGCGAGGGGTGATGCCTAGAGGTGGGCACGGCGCCACCAGCGCCTTTGCCCACCCAGCACGCGCCGAGCGATCAGCGCCCGGCGTCCATATCCCCCGCTTCGCGCTGGCCGCTGAGCCAGAGCGCGAGCAGGGTCCAGAACGCGCCGGAGAGCAGATACGCACCCGAGGCGATGACGCCGAGATTGGTGGCGAGCAGCAGTGCGACCAGCGGGGCGAAGCCGGCGCCGAACAGCCAAGCCATGTCGGAGGTCAGCGCCGACGCCGTGTAGCGATAGGCCTGCCGGAAGTTCGAGGCGATCGCACCCGACGACTGGCCGAAGGACAGGCCGAGCAGGATGAAGCCGATCACCATGTAGATGGTCTCGCCGAACGCGCCGGCGTCGAGCAGCTGTGGCGCGAAGCCGCTATAGATCGCGATCGCGATCGCCGATCCCATCAAGAGCGACTTGCGCCCGACGCGGTCGGCAATGATGCCGGAGGCCACGATCGCCGCGACGCCGAACACGGCAGCGACGATCTCGATGATCAAGAAGCGCACCGGGCTTTCGTGGGTGAACAGGAACACCCAGGACAGCGGGAACACCGTGACCATGTGAAACAGCGCGAAGCTCGCCAGCGGCGCAAAGGCCCCTAGCATGATGGTCTGGCCTTCGCGCGCGACCGTCTCGGAGATCCGTGCCGGCTGGAGTTCGCGGGTCTCGAACAGCGTGGCGTATTCTTCCGTCGTCACCATGCGCAGGCGCGCGAACAGCGCGACGACATTGATGGCGAAGGCGACGAAGAACGGATAGCGCCAGCCCCAGTCGAAGAAGTCATCGGCCGAGAGGAGGCCGGCGAAATAGGCGAACAGCGCGCTCGCCACGATCAGCCCGAGCGGGGCGCCGAGCTGCGGCACCATCGCGTACCAGCCGCGCTGGGAGGCCGGCGCATTCAGCGCCAGCAGCGAAGCCATGCCGTCCCAGGCGCCGCCCCAGGCCAGACCCTGCGCGATGCGCGCCAGCGCGAGCAGCCAGATCGCGGCGACGCCGATCTCCTGATAGCCGGGCAGGAACGCGAGCGCGACGGTGGCGGTGCCGAGCAGGAATAGCGCCGAGATCAGCTTGGCCGTCTTGCCGTATTCGCGGTCGATCGTCATGAAAATGACGGTGCCGATCGGACGGGCCATGAAGGCCAGCGCGAAGACCATGAAGGAATAGAGGGTCCCGGTCAGCTCGCTCGCGAACGGAAACACCAGGCGCGGAAACACGATCACCGAGGCGATCGCGAAGACGAAGAAGTCGAAGAATTCCGAGGTACGGCCGATGATGACGCCGATGGCGATCTCGCCGGGACTGGCCTGGTCGTGGCCGTGCTCGCCCGTGTGGAGGTCTGCCATTGCGGGGGTCTGTGCCGTCGCCATTCGTGCGCCCTTAACGTCCTGAAACCAAAGCCGACCGCCCGGCGGGGCGCCAAGCAATCTGGCCCTATCTGGCGCAACCTCCCGCACTGCAACATTGGACAAATTGTCCAATGTCCCCATTGTTGCGCCGCAGCTACCCCTTGGCCCCGCAAAGGAAACTCATTCTCATAAGGCTCGGCCCGTGTCCCGTCTCAAGATCCTGGCGCTACTACCTCTGGCTGCCGCGCTCAGCGGCTGCGATTACGTCGTGCTGGCGCCAGCCGGCGATATCGCCGCGCAACAGCGTGACCTCGTCATCATCTCCACCGTCCTGATGCTGCTGATCGTCGTGCCCGTGATGGCGCTGACGGTGCTGTTCGCCTGGCGCTACCGCCAGTCCAACACCGAGGCCCGCTACGAGCCGGACTGGGATCACTCGACCAAGCTCGAGCTGGTGATCTGGTCCGCGCCTCTCTTGATCATCGTCTGCCTGGGCGCGCTGACCTGGATGGGCACGCATCTGCTCGACCCCTATCGCACCCTCGGCCGCATTCATGCCGAGCGCGCGGTGGACAGGTCCAAGGCCCCGCTCGAGGTCGACGTCGTCGCGCTCGATTGGAAGTGGCTCTTCATCTACCCGGATTACGGCATCGCCACCGTCAACGAGCTCGCAGCTCCGGTCGATCGCCCGATCACCTTCCGCATCACCGCGTCCTCGGTGATGAACTCGTTCTACATCCCCGCGCTCGCCGGCCAGATCTACGCGATGCCGGGCATGGAGACCAAGCTCCACGCCGTGGTCAACCGTGCCGGCACCTACAAGGGTTTTTCGGCGAACTATAGCGGCGCCGGCTTCTCGGGCATGCACTTCAACTTCAGGGGCCTCGACGACAAGGATTTTGATGCCTGGATCGCCAGCGCCAAGTCGGCCGGTGGCTCGCTTGGCCGCGCCGAATATCTCCAGCTGGAGAAGCCCAGCCAGAACGAGCCGGTGCGGCGCTGGGGCACCGTCGATGCCGATCTCTACCGCCTGATCCTCAACATGTGCGTCGAGACCGGCAAGATGTGCCAGAGCGAGATGATGGCGATCGACGCCAAGGGCGGCAACGGCCATCAGGGCCTGAACAACACCCTGCCGCTCGCCTACGACAAGTATGCCCGCCGAGGCACGGTGCTCGGACCCGAGCCGACCTTCGTCGCCGGCACCTGCACGCCGGATGCGCCGCAGGGGCAGACCACCGCCTCGATCAAGGCTCCGACCGATTTCGCGCCGCTCCTGGGTGCCGGCCTGAAGCGGCCGTCGTTCACGCCGCTGAAGTCCTCGTCCTTCTTCCTCGGACAGCGTCCCAAGTCCGATTCCTGAAGTCAGACTCCTAAAGAGAGTTCGCATGTCTCCTGATCTTCTCAAGCTCATCTTCGGCCGGCTCGGCCTCGAATCGCTGCCGCTGCACGAGCCGATCGTCGTCGGCACCTTCGTAGTGGTCGCGCTCGGCGGCGCCGCGCTGCTCGGCGGCCTCACCTATTTCCGCCTCTGGGGCTATCTCTGGCGCGAATGGTTCACCACGGTGGACCACAAGCGCATCGGCATCATGTACATGATCCTCGGCATCGTGATGCTGCTGCGCGGCTTTGCCGACGCGCTGATGATGCGCGGCCAGCAGATGCTCGCGTTCAACGGCTCCGAAGGCTATCTCAACGCCCATCACTACGACCAGATCTTCACCGCCCACGGCGTGATCATGATCTTCTTCGTGGCGATGCCGCTGGTCACCGGCCTGATGAACTACGTCGTGCCGCTGCAGATCGGCGCGCGCGACGTCTCGTTCCCGTTCCTGAACAATTTCAGCTTCTGGATGACGGTCGGCGGCGCGGTGCTGGTGATGGCCTCGCTGTTCATCGGCGAATTCGCCCGCACCGGCTGGCTGGCTTATCCGCCGCTGTCGAACATCGGCTACAGTCCCGACGTCGGCGTCGACTATTACATCTGGGCGCTGCAGATCGCCGGCGTCGGAACGACGCTATCCGGCATCAACCTGATCTGCACCATCGTCAAGCTGCGCTGCCCCGGCATGACCATGATGAAGATGCCGGTGTTCACCTGGACCTCGCTCTGCACCAACGTGCTGATCGTCGCCTCCTTCCCGGTCCTGACCGTGGTGCTCGCGCTGCTGTCGCTCGACCGCTACGTCGGCACCAACTTCTTCACCAACGATTTCGGCGGCAGCCCGATGATGTACGTGAACCTGATCTGGATCTGGGGCCACCCCGAGGTCTACATCCTGGTTCTCCCGGCGTTCGGCATCTTCTCCGAAGTCACCTCGACCTTCTCGGGCAAGCGGCTGTTCGGCTACACCTCGATGGTCTACGCCACGGTCGTCATCACCATCCTGTCCTACCTGGTCTGGCTGCACCACTTCTTCACGATGGGCTCGGGCGCCAGCGTCAACTCGTTCTTCGGCATTACCACGATGATCATCTCGATCCCGACGGGCGCGAAGATGTTCAACTGGCTGTTCACGATGTATCGCGGCCGCATCCGCTACGAGCTGCCGATGATGTGGACCATCGCCTTCATGCTGACCTTCGTGATCGGCGGCATGACCGGTGTGCTGCTCGCGGTGCCGCCGGCCGACTTCGTGCTGCACAACAGCCTGTTCCTGATCGCGCACTTCCACAACGTGATCATCGGCGGCGTGGTGTTCGGCGCGTTCGCCGGCATCAACTACTGGTTCCCGAAGGCGTTCGGCTTCAAGCTCGATCCATTCTGGGGCAAGATGTCGTTCTGGTTCTGGGTCACGGGCTTCTACCTGGCCTTCATGCCGCTCTACGTGCTCGGCCTGATGGGCGTGACCCGCCGCCTGCGCGTGTTCGACGATCCGTCCTTGCAGATCTGGTTCGTCATCGCTGCGATCGGTGCCGTGTTCGTCTTCATCGGCATCCTCGCGATGCTGATGCAGTTCGCGGTCAGCCTGCTCAAGCGCGAGCAGCTCAAGGACGTCACCGGCGATCCCTGGGACGCGCGCACGCTGGAATGGGCGACCTCCTCGCCGCCGCCGGACTACAACTTCGCCTTCACCCCGGTCGTTCACGACAATGACGCGTGGTGGGACATGAAGCGGCGCGGCTATCAGCGTCCGCTCACCGGGTTCAAGCCGATCCACATGCCCAGCAGCACCGGCACCGGCATCATCCTCGCCGGCTTCGCCACCGCGATGGGCTTTGCTCTCGTCTGGTACATGTGGTGGCTCGCCGCCCTGAGCTTCATCGCGATGCTCGCCGTCGGGATCGGCCACACCTTCAACTATCACCGCGACTTCGACATTCCGGCTGACGACGTCATCCGGACCGAGGACGCGCGCACCAAGCTGCTCGCCGGAGCCAAGTAAATGACTGTCGCTGTTCATCCCTCGCAGACCGGCGAGCCGGTCTTCTACCTCGCTGACGAGCATCCGCATCCGGAAGGCTGGAGCACCTCGCTCGGCTTCTGGATCTATCTGATGAGCGACTGTCTCATCTTTGCGATCCTGTTCGCCACCTACGGCGTGCTCGGCGGCAACTATGCCGCCGGCCCCGCGCCGAAGGACCTGTTCGACCTGACCCTGGTCGCGGTGAACACGTCCATGCTGCTGCTGTCGTCGATCACCTACGGCTTTGCGATGCTGACGATGCAGCAGAACAAGGTCGCGCAGACGCAAATCTGGCTCGCGATCACCGGCCTGTTCGGGGCCGCGTTCATCGGCATCGAGCTCTTCGAGTTCGCCCACATGATCCACGAGGGCGCAACGCCGCAGCGCAGCGCCTTCCTCTCCGCCTTCTTCACCCTGGTCGGCACCCACGGCCTGCACGTCACCTGCGGCCTGATCTGGCTGGTGACGCTGATGGTGCAGGTCGGAAAGTTCGGCCTGATCGAGGCCAACCGCCGCCGCCTGATGTGCCTGTCGATGTTCTGGCACTTCCTCGACGTGGTCTGGATCGGCGTCTTCACCTTCGTCTATCTCCTGGGAGTTCTGCGATGAGCACCGATACCCACGCAGCCGGCGCGCACGACCATCACCACGAGGGCGGCCAAGCCCACAGCACATTCTCGGGCTACATGCTCGGCTTCGTGCTCTCGGTCGTGCTCACCGCGATCCCGTTCTGGCTGGTGATGAGCGGCGCGCTGCCGAGCAAGCAGATCACCGCGCTGGTGATCATGGCCTTCGCAATCGTGCAGATCGTCGTGCACATGGTCTACTTCCTGCACATGAACACGACCTCCGAGAACGGCTGGACCATGATGGCGCTGATCTTCACCATCGTGATGGTAGTGATCGCGCTGTCGGGTTCGCTGTGGGTGATGAGCCACCTCAACAGCAACATGATGCCGATGCACCAGATGAGCGGAATGAAGTGAGCGAAACCGGGACCGTGACGGGCGAGGACGGAGATGCGCGCAGCAAGGCTGCGCGGCCGGCGTCCTTGTGGCTCACGATCCTCTCGCTCATTGCTTTCGTGCTTCTGATCGCGCTCGGCGTCTGGCAGATCGAGCGCCGCGCCTGGAAGCTGGCGCTGATCGACCGGGTCGAGCAGCGCGTCCACGCGCCGGCGCAGCCGATCCCCTTGCCTGCTTCGTGGCCCGCCGTCAGCGCCGCAAGCGACGAATACAGGCATGTCAGCCTCAGCGGGCGCTTCCTGCATGAGAGCGAGACGCTGGTTCAGGCCGTCACCGAGGAAGGCCCCGGCTATTGGGTGCTGACGCCGCTTCAGCGCGACGACGGCACGCTGGTCCTGATCAATCGCGGCTTCGTGCCGTCCGAGCGCCGCGACGCATCGACGCGCCGGAACGGCAATCCGCAAGGTCGGGTCGAGATCACCGGCCTCCTGCGCATCACCGAGCCGAAGGGCGGTTTCTTGCGCACCAACGTGCCCCAGCACAACCGCTGGTACTCGCGGGACGTCGCCGCCATTGCGGCGGCGCGCGGCCTTCGCGAGGTCGCGCCCTTCTTCGTGGACGCCGACGCCGGATCACAAATCGCCGGCGGCCCAATCGGCGGATTGACCGTGATCCGCTTTCCCAATAACCACCTGATCTACGCGCTGACGTGGTTTGCCCTGGCTTTCATGCTGGCCGGCAGACTTTTCGTCACATTCGGCGGCGGGCTGTTCCGTCGCAAGCGCTTCGTCCACGACAAGGCCGGCGGCTCGGATGCCGACGCCCGCAGGACGGGATCAGATGCTGGAACGATCGTCGAGCCGACCTGACGACGGGAAAACGCTTTCCCAGACGCTTGGGCGTGACGGGCAAGCCGTCACGCTGCAATCGCAGGCCGACGCGCGCAGCGAGCTGATCGGCACCATGCCGACCGAGGACGAGACCAACCGCAAGAACATGGCGCTGCTGATCCAGCTGCGCTGGACCGCGGTGGTCGGCCAGATCGTGACCATCGGTACCGTGCATTTCGGCCTCGGCATCCCCCTGCCGCTGGAGCGGATGGGCGCGGTGATCGGCGCGCTGGTGCTGCTCAACGTCTCCAGCCTGGTCTGGGTGCGCCATCGCGCTGCGATCACCAACAATGAGCTGTTGGTCGCCTTGATACTGGACGTCGCCGCGCTGACCGCGCAGCTCTATCTCTCCGGCGGCGCCACCAATCCCTTCACCTCGCTGTTCCTGCTCCAGGTGACGCTCGGTGCGGTGCTGCTCGATGCCCGATCGACCTGGTCGCTGGTGGCGCTGACCTGCGCCAGCTTCGTCTGGCTGACATTGGCCTACCGGCCGCTCGATCTGCCGCCCAATCCGTTGAGCGAGACCTATACGCTCACCGTAACAGGCATGCTCCTGGGCTTCGTGCTCAACGCCGTGCTGCTCGTCGTGTTCGTCACCCGCATCAACAGGAATTTGCGCGAGCGCGACGCGCATCTGGCGGCGCTGCGCCAGCATGCCGCCGAACAGGACCATATCGTGCGCATGGGCCTGCTCGCCTCCGGCGCGGCCCATGAGCTCGGCACGCCGCTCGCCTCGCTCTCGGTAATCCTCAGCGACTGGCGCCGCATGCCGGATCTTGCCGCCGATCAGGAGCTTGCCGAGGACCTCGCGGAGATGGAAACCTCGTTGCAGCGCTGCAAGTCGATCGTGACAGGCATCCTGGTGTCGGCGGGCGAAGCGCGCGGTGAAGGCTCCTCACCGACGACGGTGACGGCCTTCGTCACCGCGCTGGTCGACGAATGGCGCAATGCGCGCTCCGCCCGCACGCTCTACTTCGTCAACACCTTCGGCGAGGACGTCGCAATCGTCTCCGACGTCGCCCTGAAGCAGGTGATCTTCAACGTGCTCGACAACGCCTATGAGGTCTCGCGCGAGTGGGTCGAGCTCGTCGCCGAGCGCGAGGGCGACAATCTCGTGCTGTCGATCTCCGACCGCGGCCCGGGCTTTGCGCCGGAGATGCTGGCGCAGCTGGGGAAGCCCTATCAGTCGAGCAAGGGTCGCGCCGGCGGCGGGCTCGGCCTGTTCCTGGTGGTGAACGTCGTGCGCAAATTGGGGGGCACCGTGAGCGCCAAGAACCACAGGAAGCGCGGCGCCACGGTGCGCCTCACGCTGCCGCTCGCAACATTGGCGATCGGAGGGAATTTTGACGCCTGACCGTTCGCTGATCGTCGTCGAGGACGATGCGGGTTTTGCCCGCACGCTGAAGCGCTCGTTCGAGCGCCGCGGCTACGAGGTGGTACTCGCCGCCTCGATCGAGGAGGTGCGCCAGGTGCTGGAGGAACGCTCTTTCGGTCATGCCGTGGTCGACCTCAAGCTCGGCGGCGCCTCGGGCCTTGCCTGCGTCGAGCTCCTGCACACGCACGATCCCGACATGCTGATCGTGGTGCTGACCGGCTTTGCCAGCATCTCCACCGCGGTCGAGGCGATCAAGTTGGGGGCCTGCCACTATCTGGCAAAGCCGTCGAACACCGACGACATCGAGGCCGCCTTCCACAAGGCCGAAGGCAACGCCGAGGTCGCGCTCGATTCGCGGCCGACCTCGATCAAGACGTTGGAATGGGAACGCATTCACCAGACCTTGATCGAGACCGACTTCAACATCTCCGAAGCGGCCCGCCGGCTGGGCATGCACCGGCGGACGCTGGCGAGGAAGCTCGAGAAGCGCCCGGTGAAGTAGGAGCGCTATCGCATTTGAGAGCATTCCCTGCGGCTTATCCTTCGAGACGCCCGCTTTAGGCGGGCTCCTCAGGATGAGGGCGGAGTGCGCGGCAGCAGTTTTCAACGAGCACTGATGCTGATGTGCCTCATCCTGAGGAGGCGCGGCAGCGCCCTCTCGAAGGACGAGGCGTGCGCACCGGCCGCTATTTGCCGAACTGCGCGATCAATTCGGCCAGCGCGACGTGGCCTGTGCACGATCCCGTTCCCCGATGCGAGTCGCCGTCCTCCAGAGCGGTGGCGTAGAGGACCGCGGGATCGGACTCGAGGCGAGCTCGCAGCGCCGCCAGCTTCGGCCAGCGGCTCCTCTCCGCAACCGCATGGAAGTCGAGCCAGCGCGCGACGCCGACGAGCACGGCGTCGGCGAGGGTCGGCCGCTCCCCGAGCAGGAATTGCCGCGTTTCGATCATTTCTTCGAGCTTGTCATGACGCTCGATGACCCTTGCTGTGCCGAAGGCGCGCAGGACCGACTTCGCGGCAGGCTCCATGGCTTCGGCTTCCAATGCGGCCCACAGCGGCGCGAAGGCGGCGGTGAAACCGGTATTCACGAACGCCATGAGCTGATGCATGCGATCGGCTTGCCGCGATGAGGGATCGAAGCTGATGCGGCGTTCGACATCCCTGGCCTCTAACCAGGCCGCGATAGCCATCGTTTCCGTCAGCACCTCGCCCTGCTCGGTGATGAAGACCGGCGTCTCGTGTCGCGGATTGATACGGGCGTATGACCGGTCTCGCATCTCGCCCAACATATCGACCCGACACAGCCGATATGGCTTGCCCAGCCATTCGAGAGCCGCAACGAGCCCCATGGAGCTTCCCTTCGGGAAGCCGTAGAGTAGAATTGGGTCCATGATCCATTCTCCGTGATTTCTGATGATCACGCTGCGCAGCGGTGATGCGACCCTAGCCGCTCGCCGCATCAAGTAAATTACGAACTTTTTTGTAACCTGGAGGCACCGATGAAGGATCTCGTGTCGAGATGTCCCATCGAGGAAGTGATGCAAATTCTCAGCGGTCGCTGGCCGACGCTGCTGATCTATTATTTGAAGCAGGGCACCAAGCGCTTCAGCGATCTGCGCCGCGACAATCCGACCATCTCACACAGGATGCTCGCGCTCGAGCTTCGCAAGCTGGAGGACGCCGGCATCGTCAGCCGCACCGAATTCGGCGGATATCCGCTGCGCGTGGAGTACGATCTGACCTCCGCCGGTCACGCGCTCGTGCCCTTGATCGATGCCTTGGGGGACTGGTGGACGTCGGTTGCGGCGGCGGCTGATGCAGAAGGTCACCGAGCTGAAATGAGCGTCTCCGCGAGGACGCAGCGGACTTGAACGGGCCAAGGCCCAAGTGAGGAGACTGCCGTGACGATGCTCGTCGAGCGCTTCAACCTGCCGGCTGCGGCTGCGCCTTCGCCCGCGCCGAGCGAGCGCGATGCCGAAACAGTTCAGTTCGCACAGGCCGCGCTGGTTTCCGCCAAGCGGGAGGGCCTGCAACTTGCGGTGCGGGCGCGCTATGTCGCCCTCGTCGTCATTGGCTGCCTGATCATGGTGATCAACCCGGCCTGGGAGCAGCTCTACTACGTGGCGCTGCTCGGCTTGTTCGCACTGATCGGCTGGGCCCAGGTCCGGGTTGGGCGGGTGGGCCTGTCACGGCCGGAATTGGCACTGCTGTTCTGCGACTTGGCGCTGCTGACGTACCTGATTGTGGTTCCGAATCCGTTCGGAGCCTCGCATTGGCCGGTCGCAATGCAGTACCATTTCGGCAACTTCATTTATTTCTTCGTCCTGCTCGCAGGCGCCACATTGGCCTATACTTGGCGGACCGTCATTGCGGTCGGCATGTGGACGACCGCGCTCTGGCTGATCGGCATTGCCTGGGTCTGGTGGCAGCCCGATCGCGATCCTGCGCTGACGGCCCGCATCGCGGCCGCAACAGGCAGCGATGAGCGCCTGTTTGCAATGATCTCGCCCAGCGCGATCGGATTCCACGTTCGGGTCCAGGAGATCGTCGTATTCCTGATCGTGGCCGCGACCTTGGCGCTCGCGGTCCGCCGCAGCAACGACCTCTTGATTCGGCATGCCGCGGTGGAGCGCGAGCGCGGCAACCTCGCACGCTACTTTTCACCGAATGTCGTGGCGGAATTGTCGAAACAGGACGAGCCGTTGAAGCAGGTCCGCACGCAACACGTCGCGGTGCTGTTCGTCGACATCGTCGGCTTCACGGCCTTTGCCGATGCGCGCTCGCCGCAGGAGGTGGTGCGGACGTTGCGGGAATTCCACGGATTGATGGAGCAGGAGGTTTTCCGCCATAGCGGCACGCTCGACAAATATCTCGGGGACGGATTGATGGCGACGTTCGGAACGCCCTTTGCCGGCGAGCACGACGCCAGCAACGCGCTGCGATGTGCCCAGGCGATGATCGCGGCGGCGGAGCGTTGGAACGATCAGCGGGCAGCGTCAGGCGAGCCAAAGCTGCATGTGAGCTTTGGCTTGCATTATGGGCCGGTGGTGCTCGGCGACCTCGGGCAGACCTGTCTGGAATTTGCCGTGATCGGCGCGACCGTCAACGTGGCAAGCCGCCTCGAGGCTTTGACCCGCACCTTGGGCTGCGCGCTGGTGGCGAGTGACGACCTCGTCAGCCAGGCGAAGGCCGAGCTTGGCGGTGCAGCCGCAACGTTTCAGTCATTGGAAGCGCGAGAGGCGCGGGCGGTCCGCGGCATTCAGCAGCCGATCTCGATCTGGACCCAGCCGCGCGGCGCGTAGAGCCGAACTCCCGCGGCCTCAGGAAGCCAAACAAAAAGCCCGGCCAAACGGCCGGGCTTTTGATTGCTTGCGTTCGGTGCCGGCTTACGCGGCCTCGTCGGCGACGGTGCTGTCGTCGCCATCGGTATCGTCGGTATCGCCCTCGGCATCCGTGTCAGCTTCGCCCTCGGCAGCTTCCGCCTTGGCATTGCGGCGCGGGCTCTTGGCAAGCTGCGCCTCGATCTCCTTGACCGCTTCGGTCTCGGTCGAGTGCTGCACCACCGCGATTTCGCGGGACAGACGGTCGAGCGCCGCTTCATAGAGCTGGCGTTCCGAGTAGGACTGCTCGGGCTGCGATTCCGAGCGATAGAGGTCGCGCACGACTTCCGCGATCGCGACGATGTCGCCCGAATTGATCTTCGCTTCGTATTCCTGGGCGCGGCGCGACCACATGGTGCGCTTGACGCGGGCGCGGCCCTTCAGGGTCTCCAGCGCCTTCTTGACCAGGGCCGGGTCGGACAGCTTGCGCATGCCGACATTGGCGACCTTGGCGGTCGGCACGCGCAGCGTCATCTTGTCCTTGATGAAGTTGATGACGAACAGCTCGAGCTTCGCACCGGCGATCTCCTGCTCCTCGATGGCCAGGATCTGGCCGACGCCGTGAGCGGGATAGACCACGAATTCGTTGGCCTTGAAGCCCTGACGCTGGGTCACGACCTTCTTTTCCTCGACCTTCGGCGCAGCCGCGGGCTTGGCAGCCGGCTTGGCGGCGACGGGAGCCTTGGCGGGCGCAACGGCAACAGGGGCCTTCGTCGCGGCGGGCTTGGCAGCGGGGGCCTTGGCAGTCACAGGCTTGACATTCAAAGGCTTGGCGGCAGCAGGCTTGGCAGCGGTCGCTTTCGCGGCCGGTTTGGCAGTCTTGTTAGGCATTGCGCTTCTTTTGTTCTTCGAGGACTTTGCAGCCGGCGCCTTCGTCGCGGTCCGACCCTTGGATGCGCTACGGCTGGCCGCGGCGACTTTTTTGGCCTCCTTATGGGAAGCCCTCGCTGAAGTACTCTTTTTACGCGTTTTCTGTGACACAGCCTGCGCGCGGAAACTGCCACGCCCCTGTTCGACATTTGGTTTCACGGGAACCCAGAGGGGCCAACGGGGCTGACGGGGTTCGGCTTAATGTGCCCAATATAGCACATTTCCCGCAAAAATCAATGATTTAGGGGTCTTCAGGGCTGGTTTTCGGCGGCAGCGCCGCTATTAGGGTTAAGTTTGGGCGCGAATTAGTCCCCAGAGCCGGGGTTCGGAGAAAAATATTTCTCGAACTTGCCTTCCATGCCGTCGAATTCCTTGGCGTCGGCAGGTGATTCTTTTTTCTGGGTGATGTTCGGCCAGCTCTTGGCGTAGTCGGCGTTGACCTGGAGCCACTTTTCGAGGCCCGGTTCCGTGTCCGGCTTGATGGCGTCGGCGGGGCATTCCGGCTCGCACACGCCGCAATCGATGCACTCGTCGGGATGGATGACGAGCATGTTGTCGCCCTCGTAGAAGCAATCGACCGGGCAGACCTCGACGCAGTCGGTGTACTTGCACTTGATGCAGTTTTCAGTGACGACGTAAGTCATCCAACGCTCCGAAAAGCTCTTTTAGAAGTCGCGGCTTGCCTAGCGCGGATGGCCGGGCGCCGCAAGGTCGGGAAGGCCCGAACATGACGGCTTTATGCGTTTGATCGATCAAGAAATGAATAACAAGCGCAATTAATTGCGCGTGCCGAGCTCCTCATACAGCACGCGAGCCGAGGCGGCATCGCCACGGCGCTCGTTGAAGGCGGTGACCTTCAGTACGCGCACGGTGCGATCGAGCGCAATGGTGAGGACGTCGCCAAGCTTGATCGCATGGCCCGGCGATGTCTCGCGCACGCCGTTGACGCGGACATGGCCGGTGACGACGAGCTCGGCCGCAGAGGTGCGCGCCTTCACCACCCGCGCGTGCCACAGCCATTTGTCGATACGCTGCCGCTCGGTCGTCGTCGTCGTGGGATTACTCCTTCCGCCCCAGCTGCTCTTTCAGCGCGGCGAGCTTGGCGAAGGGCGAGTTCGGATCGATCGGACGATCGCGCTCGCGCGGATTCGCGCTGGAGGCGTAGGGACGCAGTGAGGGACCCGACTCGCGATCACGGCGGTCACGGCCCTTGTCGCGGTCGCGGCCGCGATTGTCGCGGCCCTTGTCGCGATCTCCGCCGAACTTCTTGTTGTCGCGGTTGCGATCGCGATCCTTGTCGCGGTCCCCCTTGCCCTGGAAGCTGCGATTGCGGTCGTCGCGGCGCTCACCGCCCTCGCCGCCTTCACGCGGCTTGCGGAAGTCGCGTCCGCCATCGCGGCGATGGCCGCCGCCATGACGATGGCCCGGCTTCGCGCCGTCGGCGGCTTCGCCGGGCGCGGCGCTCGCTGCATCGGGTGCAGCGCCGGCCTCGGCGCCGGGCCGCGCACGCTGGTTGTTGTGACGCTGATGGCGATGGCGCTCGTGGCGCGGCTTGCGATCCTCGTGACGGCCGGCGGGGCGCCAGACCTCGACCAGCTCGGGCTCGGCCGGTGCGACTGTTGCCTCAGGCGCGGCGGCATCGGGGGATGCAGCAGCTTCCGTCGCGGCGATCTCGGCGGCAGCCGCTTCGAGGCCGGCAGCCTCGGCGGGCGTCGCAGCCTCTTCTGCGGGCGGCGCGATGCCGGGGGCGTCCTCGGGGGTGACGGGGGTTTCCGGAGACGCTTCCAGCGCCGGCTCCTCGTGAGCCTCCGCAGGAGCGGGCTCGTCGTGCGGCTCCATGCCGGGCGCGTCTTCGACGGTGACGGATTCGGCCGTAGCCTCAGCGGCCGCGGCCTCAGCCGGCAGGCCGGCAACGGCTTCCGCTGCAGCCTCGGTCGAGGTCTCCGCGCTGCCTTCAGCGGGCGGCGTCTCGGCCGCGACCGTCTCAGTCACGACCGTCTCGGTCACGACCTGCTCGGTCACGACAGGCTTCGGCGGCAGCGGCGGGCGCTTCTCCATGCGATAGCCGAGCGCGCGCAGCACGGAGGCGAAATCCTCGCCGGCAGATCCGGTCAGCGAGGTCATCGCCTGCGTGACCACGAAGCTGCGGCCGTCGAACGCGCCGGCGGGCTTTTCGCCCGGCGAATTCTCGCGCCAGGCCAGCGCCGGGCGGATCAGGTCGGCGAGGCGTTCCAGGATGTCGACGCGCACGGCGCGCTCGCCGGCCTGCTTGTAGCCGAGCACGCGATAGGCATCGCGCGGCAGCGCCTTGTCGACCGGGAACGAGGTGCGCCCCGAGGAGGCCAGATGCTGCGCGCCCGAGAGCGCGGAGAGATCGACATTGTCCTGCTTCAGCGCCCAGAGCAGCGCGGCGAGCGCACGCGCGGCGGGCTTGAGCAGGCCGGGGAAATAGATGTGATAGGCGCCGAAGCGGACGCCGTATTTGCGCAACACGGCGCGCGAGGGCTGGTCGAGATCCTTCAGCTCGCTGGCGATCTTCGGACGCTCGAGCACGCCGAGCGCCTCGACCAGCTGATAGGCGATGCCGCGGGCGATGCCGGTGACGTCCTCGGCCTTCGACAGCTCGAACATCGGCCCGAGCAGCTTTTCGATGTGGGTCTTGAGCCAGAGCTCGAGCCGCGCCTGCACCTTGTCGCGAGGGGCGCCGGTCAGGCGCTCGTCCGAGATGATGCGGATGCGCGGATGCAGCGCCTCGTCTGCGGCAGCGAGGCGCGCCACGGCATCGCCGGTCCAGCGGATGATGCCTTCGGAGGTGAGCACGAACTGCTCGTCCGGCGCATTGCCCAGCTTTTCGGCGCGCGCGTTGATCTCGCCGGCGAGCACCGCTTGCGCTGCAGCCTGCAAGGCTTTCGCATCGGAGCCGGCTTCCGCCGCATCCGGTGCAAAGGTGAAGCCATCGAGGCGGCCGATGACATGGCCTTCGACGATGACTTCGCCGGTCTTGCCGATTTCAGTATTCAAGCTCGTGTTCTCCCGCAGGCGGCGCATCAATACACTGGTCCGGCGATCAACGAAACGCTCAGTCAAGCGTTCATGGAGCGCATCCGATAATTTATTTTCGACCTCCCGCGCGATCCCCTGCCAGCGTTCCGGGTCTTTCAGCCAGTCCGGGCGGTTGGCGACGAAGGTCCAGGTGCGGATCTGGGCGATTCGGGCCGACAGCGTGTCGATGTCGCCGTCGATGCGGTCGGCCTGGGTGACCTGTGACTCGAACCAGGCATCGGGAATGCAGCCCTTGCGCATCAGGAAGCCGTACAGCGTCGTCACCAGCTCGGCATGGGCGGCCGGCGACAGCTTTCTGTAGTCCGGGACCTGGCAGGCTTCCCAGAGCCGCTCCACGGCGGCCTTGCCATGCGCGATATCGCGCACCTCGCCGTCGCGGGCGGCGTGATCGAGCACGCGCATGTCCTCGGCGATCGGCGCGCGCGTCAGCGTCTCGTGGCCGGGCGCGAGGTTCAGCGAGACCTGGAGCGCACCGAGCGAGGAGAAATCGAGCTTCGAATTGCGCCATTGCAGCACCTTCACGGCATCGAAGGTGTGGTTCTGCAGCGCGTTGACGAGCTCGGGCTCGAACGGCGCGCAGCGGCCCGTCGTGCCGAAAGTGCCGTTGCGGGTGGCGCGGCCGGCGCGGCCTGCGATTTGCGCGAATTCGGACGGCGTCAGGCGGCGGAACTGATAGCCGTCGAACTTGCGGTCGGAGGCGAAGGCGACGTGGTCGACGTCGAGATTGAGGCCCATGCCGACGGCGTCGGTGGCGACGAGATAATCGACGTCGCCGTTCTGGAACATCGCGACTTGCGCATTCCGAGTGCGCGGCGAGAGCGAGCCCAGCACCACGGCGGCGCCGCCGTGCTGGCGGCGGATCAGCTCGGCAATCGCGTAGACTTCATCGGCCGAGAACGCGACGATGGCGGTGCGGCGCGGCTGGCGCGTGATCTTGCGGTCGCCGGCGAATTCGAGCTGCGACAATCTGGGCCGCGTGATCATGGACACGCCCGGCAACAGGCGCTCGATGATCGGGCGCATGGTGGCGGCACCTAACAGCAGCGTCTCGTCGTGGCCGCGGCGGTTGAGGATGCGATCGGTGAAGACGTGGCCGCGCTCGAGATCGGCGGCGATCTGGACCTCGTCGACGGCGAGGAAGGAGACGTCGATATCGCGCGGCATCGCCTCCACGGTCGAGACCCAATAGCGCGGATTCTTCGGCTTGATCTTCTCCTCGCCGGTGACGAGCGCGACGCTGGCTTCACCGGCTCTGTCGGCGATCTTGTTGTAGACCTCGCGCGCGAGCAGGCGCAGCGGCAGGCCGATCATGCCCGAGGGATGCGCCAGCATCCGCTCGATGGCGAGATGGGTCTTGCCGGTGTTGGTCGGCCCGAGCACCGCAGTAACGCCCGCGCCGGGTGCGCGCTCGGAGGCGAAGGGGGAGGAGGAAAAAGCCATGTCTATCGGATTAGGTAATGGCGATTTGGGCGAATGTCAGTGCTATCCGGGGGGGTGAGGCGACGCCGAGGTGTCAGCTATGTCTCCGAACGCTGGGGCGGGGCGCAGCACTCTGCTGTCATGCCCCGGCTTGACCGGGGCATCCAGTACGCCGCGGCCCGTCGGCTCAACCCCAACCGCTTGGGCGTACTGGATCGCCCGGTCAAGCCGGGCGATGACACCGACGGTGTGAGAGCGCCCTCCCCGAATCCTGCGCAACTGTCTCACTTTGCGACGCTTTTCCCGTTCGCTTTAAGCTTCGGAACGACTCTAGAACGAATCGCGGCCGAATCGCTGACTCCCTGACGAGTCCCGTTCCGTTCACGCAACATGTCGCGGGACTCGTCTTGGTTGCGCACTAGATGGAGTTTTGCGGAGGCGCACAAGCGCGCGGGGTGGTTAAAGCTGGGGACGGCCTCGAGTCGAATCAGAATCGGGGAGGAGTCAAATGGATTCCGGGATCGGGGGGGCCGAAACGAAAGTTGCGAAAAACAACCCCATGCACAGTAGGTAAGTTATTGAAATCATTAAGGTCGATTTCTGAACCCCAATTCTTTCGTCATTCCGGGGCGCGCCCCTTGGCGCGAGCCCGGAATCCATCGTGAGACCGTCGCTGCGGCCCGATGGATTTCCGGGCTCGCGCCTTCGGCGCGCCCCGGAATGACGGCGGAGAGAGCGCGCGGACGAGACCTGCCTACTGCGTCTTCGCGACGCGTGGCGGCTGGGGGGTGGTGATGAAGCTCGTCGCTTCCAGCATGGCCGGCCCTAGGGGCGTCGGCACTTTCAGCCAGAACGGGACCAGGATGCGCGTGCCGGCGATCGGGGCGAACGCGATCTCCATGTTGCGCTGGGCGGCGAGGTATTTGATCACCGGGCGGTCGGGGATGTAGCCGGCGATGGGCACGAAATAGATCGAGCAGACCACGACCGGGCCCTTGTAGCCCTTCTCCGCCTTCACGGTCTCCATGCGCTTGAAATCGAGCTTGAGCTCGTAGCGCATGCGGCCGTCGAACACGGGCGCGGAATTGTGGCAGGCCTCCGGCGACACCGGATCGCCGTTGCCGGGCACGCGCAAGAGCGAAGCGGTCATCGGATCCCACACGCCGCGGCGATGCGCCTCGGTGACGACGATACGATCCGGATCGACCGGCGGCTCCGGCAAAATCGCAAAATCCTTCACATTGCCCTTGTCGAGGGTGATGCGGATCTCTTCGGTCTTCTTCTGGGTGGTGGTGGAGGCCTGGTAGCCGGTCGCAACCAGCGCGCCATTGACCACGCGCCCCTGGCTGGCGCCGGTGCCGGACCCGCCCGTGAACGACTTCAAAAGCCCGGTGGTGCCGCCGGCGGCCGCCGCCGAGAACACGTCGTCCTGGATATCGATGTTCCAGGCGCCCTTGCCGACGGGAATGCCCGCCAGCGAGGCCTCATATTGCGCCTCGAGCTTGCCTTGCGCCGCCGCCGGCGCCGCGCCGCCCGCAATAGCCAGCGCCAGGCCGCAAAGCGCCATCAGCCGGCCGGCCAAGGGGACGTCCAAGCGGACGCCCCGACACAGACAGGCAGAGCGCAGGACTTGCGCGAAATGAAGCGTTATCGGCACGAAATAATCCAATCGGGGCGCGATCCGCTATTACTTAAGCCAAAAACCGCGACAAACAATGTGTCGGAGCGTGCAGCCCCGGGAACTCCAAAGGACTCTTCGACGCCGAATACGCCCTTTATGTGATGGTAAGGCGTGACAATCATTGCCGTTTTGGTGATCCGGCGGGAAGGGGGGCGTTCCGACCTCTCCCGCATCCGCCTTCGCCAAAGGCTTCGGCGCGACAAGCGCGGGAGAGGGAGCGCACCGCCCGGGCGGCTCCAAAAGACCACCCAAAACCTTGACGCAAGGCCCCTTCCCCCCTATACGTCCGCCCGCTCCCTGCAAGGACGACAGAATTTGCCCCCGTGGCGCCGAGATGGCGGCCGCACTCGTTGGGGGTTCGAACTATAAGGATTTCTACCATGTCTCGCCGCTGCGAACTGACGGCCAAGGGCCCCCTCGTCGGCCACAAGGTCAGCCACTCCAACATCAAGACCAAGCGCCGCTTCCTGCCGAACCTCGTCAACGTGACGTTCATCTCGGAAGCCCTCGGCCGCAACGTGCGCCTGCGCGTCTCCACCAACGCGATCAAGAGCGTCGACCACAATGGCGGCCTCGACCCCTTCCTGCTCAAGGCCAACGCCGACGCGCTCTCCCCGCGCGCCCTCGAGCTGAAGCGCGCGATCCAGAAGAAGGTCGGCGACACGCAGCCGGCGAAGCAGGCGAGCTGAGATTTACCGTTAGGGCGGGGGCTAAGTTGCGTCGCGTGGCGTAGGCTTAGCCGAGTAGAGTTTGAGTAGCGGCCGGATCGGGAGATCCGGCCGTTTTTGTTTGTGGCAATTGACTTCCAAGTCTTACAACATTATTGTTGTAATATGATTCCTCAGCTTATTGTATTGAATGGATCGCCCTGGGACGTCCTCCCACCTGGTGTTCATTCAGCAACGCTTTGCGAGATCGAGGCGACATTTTGCTTCAATGCACATCGCCGGTCGCTCTATTCCGGCCTCGTCGATGCAGCCGTTCATCTAGTCACCGCGGGATGCCAAGAACTCATTTTGGACGGCAGCTTCGTTTCGAGCAAACCGTTGCCTGGCGACTTCGATGCGTGCTGGAGTCCACACGGGATAGACTTTACGAAGCTAGATCCTGTTTTTGCTGATTTCGAAAACGGTCGCGCAAATCAGAAAGCTCGTTTCGGCGGAGAATTTTTTCCGTCGACTATGATTGCAGCCGACATCGGTGCTGCATTTACAGAGTTCTTTCAAATCGATCGATTCACAGGGCAAAAGAAGGGGATTCTTTCGCTGGCCATTTCTTTGGACGGAACGGTGACGCGGAGGATAAAGCGATGATCTTCAGTGATCGCCAATACACTGTGTCTCAAGAGCAGGTCGCCAAACTAAGAGGCGTACTCAATTCAGTTCGTGAGGACTCAACAAAAGTCGCCCAATTGCGAGAGATTGAGTCGCGCGCACTGAGAAGTCAAATTGCTGACATCGAGCAGGAAATCGCTGAATACGATCTCCTAAAGTCAGGAACAGTCACGTTCTCCGAGAGCTATTCGCTCTCTGACCTCCCACGCATCCTCATTCAAGCGCGTATAGCTCAAGGCCTCAGCCAGACCGATCTTGCTGAGCGGCTGAATATGAAGCCTCAGCAGATTCAGCGATACGAAGCAACGGACTATATGAGTGCAAGTTTATCGCGCCTAATTGAAGTGGCAGACGTGCTCAGCGTCCGTGTGTCGCAATCATATTCGAAGCCGATTGAAGACTCTTCCTCAGATAACGCTCTCTTCGCCTGGAGCAGCATCCGTGACGTGGACTGGAGTCGCTTTCCTCTAAAGGAGATGACCAGGCGAGGCTGGTTTGCAGGTACTGATCTTGCTGCCGCAGCACGAGATTATTTCTTAGCTTCCGCTGGACCGCAGTTCGCGACGGCTCTTCACCGCAAGAAAGTTCGGACGGGCACCCCAGCCGATGAGTACGCTCTCCTTGCTTGGCAAGCACGCGTGCTGGATCTGGCCAATTCAGAACTTAAAAACGGGGTCATCCAGGAGTTCAAGCACAACGATAACTGGCTCTCGGAATTAGTATCTCTGACACTCGATCCTTTTGGTCCAAAAAAGGCGCGTGCACTTCTTCGTCGCAACGGCATTGCCCTGATTCTAGAACGGCATCTGCCAGGAACTTATCTTGATGGCGCTGCGATGCTGTCTCAAGCTGGCCACCCTATTGTCGCGCTGACCCTACGATACGATCGTCTCGACAACTTCTGGTTCGTCCTTTTCCACGAGCTCGGACATGTATTCCTCCACCTCTATGGAGCATTAAGGCTGGATTTCTTCGATGAAGAGGACGGAAGCAATGGTGATAGCACTGAAAGAGAAGCAGATAAATTCGCTCTTGATCATCTGATTTCAGAAGAGAGCTGGAAGCGATGTCTCTCTCGCTTTGCGCTTACAGAAGAAGCGGTCCTCATCGATTCCGAGAAGTTAGGTATCCATCCTAGCATAATTGCAGGACGGATAAGAAAGGAACGACGCAATTACAGAATACTGAACAATCTCGTTGGAGCAGGCTCTGTGAGATCGCAGTTTGAGGAAGCCAAGCAATGATGGTTGGTCCCCATACATACATCCCCTCCGTTAGATGGCGCATGGGCGAATACCAAGCGTTGTCTCGCCTCTCCGACGCGGCCAAAGATCGAGTCGTACCATTCATCGTCATTCCTGAGATCGAATTTGATTTCGACGATTGGGCGCCGAAGAAGTCGATGCAAGAACACCTTGAACCCTTCCCCAAGCGTTACAAACAGAAGTGGGGTGACCGCCCCGCGTGGATTGATGTTCATCCAGTCGTTCAAACTGAGTTGATGGGTGACGGAAGCCTACCGATTGCTTATGTCTTCGAGAAACTCCACCAGGGCAATCGTGCTGTCCCCGCCATCTCACTAGACGTACCCAACAGCATCGCGACCGCTGTCGCAGGGATTGTGAAGCGCGACCGTCGTGGCGCCGCAATCCGCCTTCGAGTCGAGAACTTGATGAGACGTAGCGCGCGAAGCGATTTAGCCTCGCTGATGAGTCGTGTTGGCGTGTCAGCGAAAGAGAGCGATCTAATCGTTGATCTAGGTTCACCGAACTACGAACCATATGACGACTTTGCAGACGCACTCATTGCTGCTCTCGACGCGCTTGGGGACCTTTCAGCGTTCAGAACCTACGCTATATTAGGTTGCGCCTATCCCGAAACGGTACCTCTCGACAAGCCCGGCGGTGTTCTCATCCGGCATGATTGGCAATTTTTCAAAACGTTTATTGGAAAATTGCGAGCAACTGACCGCGTCCCAAACTACGGAGACTACACTATCGTCAATCCCCAGTTCACACCTAAAGACATGCGCCTGATCAAAGCGGGAGGCAAAGTCGTCTACACTTCAAACGGCGAATGGTTTATCCGAAAGGGAGGTTCTTTTCGGGACAACCCATCCCAGATGCATGATCATTGCGCATTCATAGTTTCATCAGGCAGATTTCGCGGAGCCTCCTTTTCTGATGGAGATAACTTTATCGAGCTGTGCTCAAGAAGAGCTGTTGGTCCAAGCAACCAACCCTTTTGGAAGCAAGTCGCGATAAACCACCACATTATGCACGTGCTAGAGGACCTCTCCATTTAGATCGTGCTGCCATAAACGTTCGGATCTCGTGGGTAATCTCCGGAACTGTCAGCAGATTCGCCAGGAGAGAGTACAGTTCCTTTCTAGGAGCTCTACAAGACTTTTGAGCTACTCCGAGACGAACCAACAATTCTATGACTTCCTCCCTCCAAAGGAGATGAGCCAGTTGAGCAGCCTCGATCTCGCTGTTTGACCGCGAGCGACGGATCGTTGAAAATCCAATGGCGCCGCGAGGACCTTTGGACGCCTCAACAATTCCGCACCACTCAGGGACTAAGGTATTGACCTTCTCCAAGTGCCGGGGCGCGCAAACAATCGTCAACCTTTGCAAGCATCGGCTATAAAGTTCAATTTGGTTTGGTAGTCGATCTAGCGTATCCGCGGCGCTTTTGATCTCATAGCCGTGTACGACGCCGTTTATCACAGCAACGTCGATCCGAACCTTCGAATGGGAGAGCCCAAGTTCGTCGATCACGATTGTTCCGGGAGTACGGCGATGGAGTGCTAGCTTCTTAATGTGAAGCGCCTGCCGAATCTCGGTATCGGTCGTGAGAGCCATCGCAAACATTTCTAAGGTAGGGATTATCAATGTCCCAGCGACTCGCTGACGCCAAGCGGCAAACGGCGAAACAGCACCCAATCTTTATTGTCGTGTAGATATGGGGGACATCGTGGATAATCATGGGAGAATCACACACGAGAACGTAATGCGAACACACCGAAGCGGCAAGTGGTCCAGACGGCCTGAATGCCGAACGTAGTCAACGCGTTGAACGCTTCGCTCTTGGTGGGGCGTACGGTGGGTGTAATTGGAGGACTAAAGGTCGGTTTACTCGCCGGACCCGACTTGCAAATTCCGCTATACTCGCCCCGGTAGCATCCCCCGGAGGCGCATCCCATGGACACCGCGCACAGCCCCGATCACCCCGCCGGCAAGAACCTCGTCATCTGCTGTGACGGCACTGGCAACGAGATCTCTGAGAACATCTCCAACGTCCTGAAGCTCTATCGCTGCCTGCGCAAGACGGACAAGACGCAGCCGCTGCAGATGCTGCCCTGCGATCCCGCGCCGGCAACCGCAGCGCCACCCGTAAACGCCCCCCGCGCTCGTTAACCGTCCATTAACCAACGCATCCTAGCCTGCGGTAATCGTCCAGCCATCATTAGCTCGAAATGCCTTCCCGGTTCGCTCCAGGAGAAGCGCCGATGTGCGTTGAGTTGTTGACGTATGCCGATCTCGGTGCCCGCCTCAATGTCTCGCGCGAGGCCGCGCGGTCACTGGCGCGGCGTCGACGGTTGCCGCGCTCGCGGTCGGACGACGGCAAGGCGGTGGTGAGCGTCGATCTCGCCGAGCTCCGCTACACGCCCCGCCCGCGACGAGCCCGCCAGGCAGATCCCATCGCGGCCTCCCTGGCCAGGATCGAGGCCGTCAAGACCGAGGTCTTCAAGGCGGAGATCGCGCGGCTCGAATCCGTCGCAACCGCCTACAGGGCCGTGTTCGAGCGCGAGCGCGAGCGTGCCGATCGCCTCGCCGTCGAGCTGCAACAGGCGACCGCCGAGGCGTCGGCCGCCAATGCATGGGCGGCACGACTGGAAGACGACATGGCGGCGCTGCGGACCGATCGCCGGGCGGGCGGCTCGCTCGCGGGATACGCCGCGCGTCGCCTGGGACATCTGGCCGCTGCCATCGTCAAAGCAGACCGCGCAGCGCGCTGGTAGCACTCGAGACTTTCTTTAGTCCCCGGCTTGGCGGACCAATCGTGAGGGAAAAATGGCTGGGAATACCGACATTCACGAAATGAAAGCCCGCATCGTCGTGTTCGGCGTCGGCGGCGCCGGCGGCAATGCCGTCAACAACATGATCACGGCCGGGCTGCAAGGGGTCGAGTTCGTGGTCGCCAACACCGACGCGCAGGCGCTGGCGATGTCGAAGGCGAAGCGCCTCATCCAGCTCGGCACCCGGGTGACCGCAGGCCTCGGCGCCGGCTCGCAGCCGGAACTGGGACGCGCCGCGGCCGAAGAGGCGATCGACACGATCCGCGATCAGCTGACCGGCGCGCACATGGTGTTCGTGACGGCCGGCATGGGCGGCGGCACCGGCACCGGGGCTGCACCCATCGTCGCCAGAATCGCGCGCGAACTCGGCATTCTCACCATCGGCGTGGTCACCAAGCCGTTCTACTTCGAGGGCCAGCGCCGCATGCGCTTTGCCGAAGCCGGCATCGAGGAGCTGCTGAAGACGGTCGACACCCTCTTGATCATCCCGAACCAGAACCTGTTCCGGGTGGCCAGCGAGAAGACCACGTTCGCCGATGCCTTTGCCCTTGCCGACCAGGTGCTTTATTCGGGCGTGGCCTGCATCAGCGACCTCATCGTCAAGGAAGGCCTGATCAATCTCGATTTTGCCGACGTCCTCTCCGTCATGAAGGAGAAGGGCAAGGCCATGATGGGACGGGGCGAGGCTTCCGGCGAGAAGCGCGTGCTCGCCGCCGCTGTGGCCGCGATCTCCAATCCATTGATCGAAAATCCCTCGATCAAGCGCGCCAGTGGTCTCATCATCTCCATCACCGGCGGCAAGGATCTCATGCTGTACGAGGTCGACGAAGCGGCAACCCGCATTCGCGACGAGGCCGACCCGGACGCCAACATCATCGTCGGCGCGTCCTTTGACGAAAGCCTCGAAGGCATCGTCCGCGTCTCGGTGGTGGCGACCGGAATCGATAATCTCGATCCGGCGCAGGCGCACCCGGTGGAAACCGCCCTCACGCAGCTCGCCGGCAGGCTGCGCAGCGACGGCCGCCGCATTGCCGATCGCATCGAGCGCAGCGCCGCCCTTCCGCAAGCGGGCAGCCCGCCGCTCCGCCCGCAGCCGCATCACCCCGTGGGGCCACCGGCAAGGCCGGGCCTGGACTATGCGCGGCAGGCGGCGCTTCAGCCGCTCGATCCTTACGGCCGCGCGCCTGCGCGCAATGCGCCCGACGAGGCCGTTCTCGATATCCCGGCCTTCCTGCGCCGCGCGGCGAGCTGAGTGGTGGCCCAACACTAGATCGTCATCCCGGGGCGCGACGAAGTCGCGAGCTATGATGCGCAATTGCGCATCTGAGGATCCATTTGGCCGCAGTGACTGTTGAGGGATGGATTCCGGGTTCGCGCCAAGAGGCGCGCCCCGGAATGACCGCGTATAGCGTGCACAGCCGCCGATGCTTCACGCCGCCGCGCTGCGAGGGCTCTCGGCGGTTTCCTTCTTGTCCGTTTCCTTGTCGCGGGACAGCCAGGCCGGAAAGCGAAGCAGGCGTTCGTTGGTGTCCTTCGGCAGCTCGATGGGCGGCGCTTCAACGGCCGAACTCGGCAAGTCCAGCGCTGCCTGGCCGGATCGCACCGCATCCGCGCGCTGATCCAGTTCACGCAAGAGGGGATCGAGCACGCTGTCGATCTCGGTCGCCACCGACACCAGGAAACTATTGAGCTCGCGCGCCTCGGGCACAACTGCCGCAGCCGATTCGACCGCCCTGGAGAGACCGTCGACGACAGGTGCAAACGCGCCGGCGGCTTGCTTGATTCGCGTCTTGATCAGTTCGATCTCGCTCAGGACGCGCTCACGCTCCCGCCTTTTCTTCTCCTCCGAAAGGCGAGCTTCAATTTCGGCGATCTGGGCCGTCAGGGTCGTGGCTTCGGATGCGAGCGCATCACGTCTTCCGCGCGCGCGATCGAGATCGCGGCAGAGATTGTCCACTAAGTCGTCCCTTGCGAACATGGCTTTGCTCCATAGGACAGGCGTTCTGCCCTGTAGGACGGCCTTGACGCGAACCCCCAGCCTCGCCACCGACCGGATGGCCGGATCGGCCGAAACAGGCATCAATTTCCGTCGCGTCACATGGGCCGACATGGTGATCCCCCATCGTCAACATTAGGCGACCGCATGGTTAACAAGAGGTTAATGTCAACAGACGATGCGGACATGGGGCTGCTTGCCGGCGGCGCCGCCTTCCTCTCCTCGCTGCCGCTCATTTTCCGCTATACTCGCCCCGGTAGCATCCCCCGGAGGCGCATCCCATGGAACACGAGCGCAGACTCCTAGCAGCACTGACCCGCAACACTATTCGCCAGCCACACCTGAAGCGCATACCGTCAAGGAGCCTGACGTGACTCGCAATTGTCCGACCTACGTCAATGCGCAGTGCTTTGGCAATATTGATGCAGATAGCTTATCCCTGGATCATCTCAAGGACCAGGTTCTCAGCGCCCTGGAATTGGCAAAAGACGAGGCCGACGCTAAGCGCATTTATGAGGAATGGCGCCGCTCAACGATTCAGAATAGCGGCTTTTCGAGTCACCCGAAAACATTCGGAGCTAATGAACGCGTTGGACGGGTGCGCTATCGGCCTAGGTTTGTCTTACAATTGGTCGACCGGCTCCAAGCTTCTGTCGGATCTGGCATTGACGTATCTGAGGTAGAAGACCTTGCCAGCTGGATGCTCAACGAGCCCTCGAAATGGAAGACTCGGCGGCAGAATTTCTTTTTGATACTTTTCTTGCAGATCAACCCATTGAAGCTCAAAGCGGATGGTATTTTCGGATACGGGGGAACAAGCCATTTTCCAACACCCCCGAATGTCTGCCATGGCGGCTTGGACTTCAGTACGTAAGTTCAGGATCTGAGTACGTCGGACTCGATATTGACCCTCTTCAATTGAAAGATCCGCGCTCAGCAGTTTTCGTCGACGTTGACTGGGATATGCACGCTTACTGGCGTCCCAATGGACTTACAATGCCGCTGGCAGATACACCAACCTCGTGCCTAAAGGAAGGTTTGGAGGAATTCGTTGCAGGCTCTCCCAAATTCGGAGCGATCAAACGTAAGATGATCTGCTTTAAGGCGGCCTAACTATGTCCTTTGATGACATAACAAACAGCTTACGCCCAACGGCGCAAGGCGTTCACGACAAATCGGGCAAAACACCGCTCGATCAGGCTATTGAAGTTGTACGCCGTGAGGGCGACCGCGAAGGTCTTGTAAGCTACTTGATTCAGCTCTACCCGAACTTGATTAAGGAGGGAGAAAAATTTGTCGAATTTGGTCGACACATAGTGCGTCAGCTGGAGCTAAGGGATCAACGACTTGCGAAGGAGATTCAGATCCTTTCCGAGCAGTCCAATCGAGGAGAAGTTAGACTAGGCCTAATGCTCACTCTGATGGATCTGGGACTTCCGCCAACGATCGCTGCGCTCAATACTGAAGTCGACCTCCGTCGAAAATACATTGGCCATTGGCTGACGCTCGTTTCTGCAAGCGGTAGCTACGAAGACGTCAAACAAGCGTTTGTAGCATCTGCATCCGACAAGCTCCTTAATCCAGGGCTGTTGCTCATTAAGCTTAAGAACATTCGAGCTCGATTTGGCGACAGGATTTTCGACTTGGTATCTGATGTTGCGCAGCAGTTTGAGCCGGCCGATCGAGACTTCGTGACTCGATCGGCAAAACGGATGTTTAGCGACGTTTTAGATAGCAGCACTACTACGGAGCGGCTCATGGAGCACGCAGCAACCGCCCACACCACCGATCGCAAGCCCGAGCCGAAGAACCTCGTCATCTGCTGTGACGGCACCGGCAACGAGATCAGCGAGAACATCTCCAACGTCCTGAAGCTCTATCGCTGCCTGCGCAAGACGGACAGGACCCAGCCCAGGCAGATGGTGTTTTACGATCCCGGGGTCGGCACCATGACGGAGCCGTCGACGTGGGGGCGCTGGAAGGCCAACATCAAGCTGGTGTGGGGGCTCGCCACCGGCTACGGGCTCGACGACAACGTGCTCTCATCCTATTGCTTCCTGGTTCAGCATTACGCGCCGGGCGACAAGATCTATCTGTTCGGCTTCTCGCGCGGGGCCTACACGGTGCGCGTGCTGGCGGGGCTGATCCACAAGATCGGGCTGATCTCGCCGGAGCAGGCGAACCTCGCAGGCTCGGGCCTCATCGCCTACAAGCAATATTCCGGCAGCGGGCGCGGCAACGACGTCGAGGACATCAAGAACATCGTGTTTGATGAGAGCGGGCCGCTGCCGAAGGACGAATTCGACCTCGCCGCGCAGTTCGCGCGCATCACCTCGACGCGCTGGCCGACCATCCATTTCGTCGGCGTGTGGGACACGGTGGCGAGCGTGATCGTGCCGCGCGCCGACCGCTTCTACTGGCCGAGCCTGGAGGAGCTCGCCTTCACACTGCGCGATCCCAGCATCAGGATCTTCCGGCAGGCGATCGCGATCGACGAGCGGCGGCGCATGTTCCGCCTGAAGCCCTACGCGGAGCCGCAGGAATTCTGGAGCAACCGTTACGTGCCGGACGAGAAGAAGGTGCCGCAGGACATCATGCAGGTGTGGTTCGCCGGCGTGCATTGCGACGTCGGCGGCGGCTATCCGGAGGCCGAGAGCGGGCAATCCAAATATCCGCTGCTGTGGATGATCGACGAGGCCGAGAAGGCCGGGCTGAAGTTCAACCCGCGCACGGTGAACCAGCTCGCCTGGGGCATCCAGCGCAAGAACTCGCCGTTCACATACGTCGAGCCCGCTTTTACCGGCAAGAGCGGCATGCTGCACGATTCCATGACGGCGGTCTGGCGCGTGCTGGAGTTCTTGCCCAAGCGCGCGAAGTACCGGGAATGGCCGGAGCGGAAGGTCTATTTCGGCTTCTACATCCCCGATGGCGAGCCGCGCCTGATCCCCGAAGGCGCGCATGTGCATGAGAGCGTGCTGAAGCGCATGGCGGTGGAGCCGGACTACCGGCCGGTCAACCTGCCGAAGAATTATGTGACGGTGCCGATGCCGGTGCCGCCAGGGGTGGAGCTGGCGGCGGGGGCGGAGGTGGTGGGCGTGACGGGGTGAGGCGTGGGCACCGCTCGCCACCGCGTCATTGCGAGGACCCCTTGCGACGAAGCAATCCAGGCTGCCTCCGCGGAGGGATTCTGGATTGCTTCGCTTCGCTCGCAATGACGGTGTGGAAGCAGAGGCGCGCCACATCGCCATTTCCCGTTATGCGAGAGCGTGAGCGCACTCCGCTACCGGCGCTTTCCGCATTCGCTGACACTTTTCGTTAAAATTCTCCGGCGCGGCTTAGGGGGATCGCATCATCTCTTTTCCATGATTGGGACAGATCACCCGCCGCGAGACCTGCGGAATTGGAGGAGACGTGCCAATGCATCCGCGCAAGTTCGTCCGTGTGAAGCCCGCGGGCCTGGTGTCACGCCAGGCCAAAATCATCACCGACCCGCGCGCGCCGGTGATCCCGTGCACGCTGATCGACTATTCGCCGGGCGGGGCCTGCGTCGATCTCGGCGGCCAGGTGAATATCCCTGATCGCTTCGAGCTGCTGCACGTCAACACCAAGAAGCGCTGCCGCATCGCCTGGAAGCGCGGCACGCGCGTGGGCGTGGTGTTTTGAGGGAATAGTTCCTGACCTCACATGCAGCGGCATCGGCAGTGTGCTCCCTCCCCCGCTTGCGGGGGAGGGTTGGGGAGAGGGTGTCTCTGCGTTGGGGTTGTCGAGAATTGACCGAGACTATCCCTGCGCGGCGAGAGACCTCTGCGGGATACCCGCGACGGCCCCCGCTGCGGAGAGAGCCCTCTCCCCAACCCTCTCCCGCAAGCGGGAGAGGGAGCGCAGTCCCGACGTTGAAGCATCGTTGACACGATCTGCAACAGCCCTGCCCCTGCGCTGCGAAACGGGCCAGCGTCTTCGCGCATGACCGACGTGGCGGGGTCGGGTAGATTGCGGCCCAACAACAAGACCGAATTGTCCGGGGAGGACAGGCGTGCACCAGGGACGTGTCGTGTTCGGCGCGATCGAGGAGGTCGTGTTCGGCCATCCTGCGGCCGAAGCCATCGTCGCGCAGATGGACCGGCTCGGAACAAGCCGCGCCTTCCTGATGGTGTCGGGGACGCTGAACCGGCAGACCGACGAAATCACGAAAATCAGGGACGCGCTCGGCTCCCGCTGCGCCGAGCTGTTCGACGCCATGCCGGCGCATACGCCGCGCGAGGCGGTGATCGCGGCGACACAAGCGGCGCGCGCGGTGGAGGCGGATCTGATCGTCACAATCGGCGGCGGTTCCATCACCGATGGTGCCAAGGCGGTGCAGCTCTGCCTTGCCAACGGCATCGACGATATCGCGGGCATCGACCGCATCCGCGTGCACAAGGGCGTTGCGCCCGAGATGAAGGCCCCAATCGTGCGGCAGGTCAGCGTGCCGACCACGATCGCCGGCGGCGAGTTCTCATCGATCGCCGGCGTCACCGACCGCGCGAGCCACGTGAAGCAGATGCTGCGGCATCCGCTCGCCGTGCCGCGCGCGACCATCCTCGATCCTGCCATCACCGTGCACACGCCGGAATGGCTGTTCCTGTCGACCGGCATCAGGGCCGTCGACCATTGCGTCGAGGCGATCTGCTCGCGCGAGACGCATCCTTACGCCGATGCGCAAGCGGTGAAGGGCCTCGCCATGCTCGCCGACGCGCTGCCGCGGGTGAAGGCCGACCCCAGCGATCTCGACGCGCGGATGGACGCGCAGATCGGCACCTGGCTGTCGATGGGCGCGCTTGCCGCCGGCGTGCCCATGGGCGCGAGCCACGGCATCGGCTACGTGCTGGGCGGGGCCTTCGACGTGCCGCACGGCTACACTTCCTGCGTCATGCTGCCGGCGGTGATGCGCTGGAACGCGCGCGACAATGCCGAGCGGCAGATGATCGTCGCGGCCGCCATGGGCTATCCCGGCCGTGACGCGGCCGACGTGCTCGACGCCTTCATCCGCTCGCTCGGCATGCCGCGCAGCCTCGCCGACGTGCGCATCTCCCCGGAGCATTTCGATGCGATCGCGGAAGCCGCGATGCGGACGAACTGGATTCCGCGCAACCCGCGCAGGATCGAAGGTCCTGCGGACGTGCGCGAGATCCTGCTTCTTGCCGCCTGACGGCTGTTGCGGGACCGGTACTGGGGGAACAAGGCGTCGCGGATCGTGTGAGGGTTGTACCGGATAGCGCGCACCGCAAGCGCCACAAGATCTGCTGTCGTCCCGGGGCGCGACGAAGTCGCGACCCCGGGACCCATAACCCCAGGAAGGAGTTGCGGCATGGGCCGGCAACTCCGAGTCTTCGCCAAACATCTTCCTGGGGTTATGGATCCCGGATCTGCGCGCGCTGAGGGCGCGCTTGTCCGGGATGACGACCGGGTTTCAAAGCACCACCTCTTCGCACCTGCACTCTCACATCGCGAGAGAGGCACCTCAGATATTCCGTCATCCGAATTGTCGAGAGCGCAGCTGGCCTTGCGGGTTGCCTCGCTGCACGCGCCTCGCTATCGTCTGGATAAACGGGCCGCAAAAGGCCGAGGTCCAGGGAGGATGAGCATGCGGAGCGTGTGGGCGCTCGCCGCAATGGCGGCGTTATCTGTGCTGACGGCCTCAACTGCCACGCTCGCCGGCGAGCCCAAGCAGGGCGGCATTTTGCGGATGTATCACCGCGACAGTCCGGCCAACGCCTCGATCCTCGAAGGCGCGACCTATTCGATCAACATCCCCTTCATGGGGGTGTTCAACAATCTCCTCATCTACGATCAGCACATCGCGCAGAACAGCCCCGATACGCTGCGGCCGGATCTCGCCGAAAGCTGGTCCTGGAGCAGCGACAACAAGAAGCTCACGTTCAAGCTGCGCCAGGGCGTGAAATGGCACGACGGCAAGCCGTTCACCTCCGCCGACGTCAAATGCAGCTTCGATCTGTTGATGGGCAAGTCGCAGCAGAAGCTGCGGCAGAATCCGCGCAAGGCCTGGTACAGCGAGGTCAACGAGGTCACGACCAACGGCGAATTCGAGGTCACCTTCGACCTGAAGCGGCCGCAGCCCTCGCTGCTGGCGATGCTCGCCTCCGGCTACACGCCGGTCTATCCCTGCCATGTCTCGCCGGCGGACATGCGCACCCATCCGATCGGGACCGGACCGTTCAAGTTCGTCGAGTTCAAGGCCAATGAATCGATCAAGCTGACGCGCAATCCCAACTATTGGAAGAAGGGTCTGCCCTATCTCGACGGCATCGAATACACCATCATCACCAACCGCTCGACCGCGATCCTGGCCTTCGTCGCCGGCAAGTTCGACATGACCTTTCCGACGCACATCACGATCCCGCTTTTGAAGGACATCAAGTCGCAGGCGCCGAACGCGACCTGCGTCGTCGAGCCGACCAACGTCTCGACCAACATCATCGTCAATTCCACCTCCGCGCCGTTCGACAACATCGACATTCGCCGCGCCATGGCGCTCGCGCTCGACCGCAAGGCGTTCGTCGACATCCTGTTCGAAGGCCAGGGCGACATCGGCGGCACCATGCTGCCGCCGCCGCAGGGCCTCTGGGGCATGCCGAAGGACAGGCTGGAGACCATTCCGGGCTATGGCCGCGACATCAACGCCAACCGCGAGGAAGCCAGGAAGCTGATGCAGAAGGCGGGCTACGGTCCGGACAAGCGCCTCGCCGTGAAAGTCTCGACGCGCAACATCGCGGAATATCGCGACCCCGCCGTGATCCTGATCGACCAGCTCAAGACCATCTATATCGACGGCGAGCTCGACGTCGTGGAAACCGCGAACTGGTTCCCGAAGGTCGCGCGCAAGGATTACATGCTCGGCCTCAACCTGACCGGCAATGCCGTCGACGATCCCGACCAGTCGTTCTACGAGAACTATGCCTGCGGCTCGGAGCGGAATTACACCAATTACTGCAACAAGGAGATCGAGAAGCTGTTCGACGTGCAGTCGCAGGAGACCGACCTCGCCAAGCGCAGGCCGCTGGTCTGGGACATCGACAAGAAGCTGCAGGAGGACGTCGCCCGCCCGATCATTTTCCATGCACGGGCCGGCACCTGCTGGCACCCGCACGTCAAGGGCGTCACGATCATGTCGAACAGCTCCTACAACGGCTTCCGCTACGAGGACGTGTGGCTCGACAAGTGACGCGACGCTGACGGCTAGCGCGGAGGGCGGTGATGTTTGCCTATCTGGTGCGGCGCCTGTTCCTGATGTTCGTGACCCTGTTCGGGATCTCGATCGTCATCTTCTTCCTGCTGCGCATCGTGCCGGGCAACATCGTCGACATCCTGTTCGCCGCCGCCGGCTATGTCGACCCGGCCGACAAGGCCAATCTGGAGAAGGAGCTCGGCATCGACCGTCCCTTGATCGTGCAATATTGGCACTGGATCAGCGGCTTCCTGCGCGGCGATTTCGGCTTCTCCTATGTCTCGGAGAAGCCGGCGCTGCAGGAGATCCTGCCGCGAATTCCGATCACGGCAAAGCTCGCCGGCCTCGCGCTGCTGTTCTCGGCATCGATCGGCATCCCCTTGGGCGTCATCAGCGCGGTGAAGCAGGGCACGAAGCTCGACTACGCGCTTCGCGTCGTCAGCCTCAGCGGGCTGTCGCTGCCCTCGTTCTGGCTCGGCCTTCTGATCCTCACAGCGTCGGTGGCGATGTTCGGGCAGATGCCGATCTTCAATCCCAATCCGAAGACCTGGCTCGAGGCGTTCGCGACCTACGCCGTGCCGGCCGCCGCCGTCGGCTTCCGCAGCGCGGCGCTGACCATGCGCATCACGCGCTCCTCGATGCTGGAGGTGCTGCGGCAGGACTACATCCGCACCGCACGCGCCAAGGGGGCATCCGAGGCGGCGGTGAACTATCACCACGCGCTGAAGAACGCGATCCTGCCCGTGATCACCGTGATCGGCATCGAGGCGGCGTTCCTGATCGGCGGCCTGATCGTCACCGAGACCGTGTTCAACATCCCCGGCGTCGCGCGCTTCCTGGTCGAGGCGATCCGCTGGCGCGACTATCCGATCGTGCAGAACCTCGTGATGTTCATCGCGGTCGTGGTGGTGTTCGCCAATTTCACAGTCGACATGCTCTACGCGGTGTTCGACCCGCGGATCAGGTACACGGATTAGCGCAATGAGGTGGAAACAAGCAGATGCGACGGCGGTGCTCCACCTCTCCCGTAGGGAGAGGTCGGATCGCATCGAAAGATGCGGTCCGGGTGAGGGGTTACGCTCTCTTCTGAGGACTGAGCCCCCTCACCCGGCGCTGCGCGCCGACCTCTCCCCCGATGGGGAGAGGTGTTTCTCCCCGTGGAGAGGAACATGGCCGCAATCGACTTCGACGTTGAGCTGAGGCGGGCCGGGGCGCATGCGACCGGGGGCTGGCGGCGCGTGCTGTTCATGGCGCAGCGCCACGTGCTGGGCGCGGCCGGGCTCGTCATCATGACATTGTTCGTGCTGACGGCGATCTTCGCCGATTTCATCGCGCGCTATGATCCGCTGACGGTGGATTCCGCCCGCGCGCTGGCGCGCCCGAGCCTGGCGCACTGGATGGGCACCGATTCGTTCGGCCGCGACGTGTTCAGCCGCATCATCCACGGCGCGCGGATCTCGCTCGCGGTCGGCATCGGCTCGACCGTGCTCGGCGGCACCATCGGTGTGATCGTCGGCCTCACCTCCGGCTATCTCTCCGGCTGGTTCGATCTCGTGTTCCAGCGCGTCTCCGACGTGCTGCAGGCGCTGCCGCTGCTGGTGCTGGCGCTGGTGATGACGGCCGCGCTCGGGCCGTCGCTGCCGAACGTGATCATCGCCATCGCCATTCCGCTGATCCCGACGGTCGCGCGCGTCATCCGCGCCAACACGCTGGCGCTGCGCGAACAGCCGTTCGTGGAGGCCGCCAAGTCGATCGGCATGAGCGAGATGCGGATTGCGCTGCGCCACGTGCTGCCGAACACGCTGGCGCCGCTGATCGTGCTCGCCACCGCCCAGCTCGGCTCGACCATTCTGACCGAGGCCTCGCTGTCCTTCCTCGGCCTCGGCATTCCCGAGCCCTATCCGTCATGGGGCCGCATGCTGTCCGAATCCGCCGCCGAATATGTCCGCACCGCGCCGTGGCTGGTGATCTTCCCGGGCGTCGCGATCAGCCTCGCCGTGTTCGGCGCCAATCTGTTCGGTGACGCCCTGCGTGACATCCTGGATCCGAGGCAGCGCGGCTGATGGCGGACAAGACCGATCTCGTGCTCGATGTGAAGAACCTGAAGACGGTGTTCTTCACCAACTCCGGCCTGTTCAGGGCTGTCGACGACCTCTCCTTCAGCGTCAGGCGGGGCGAGACGCTGGCGATCGTCGGCGAATCCGGCTGCGGCAAGAGCGTGACCGCGCTGTCGGTGATGCGGCTCGTGCCCGATCCGCCCGGCCGCATCGTCGGCGGCTCCGTCTCGCTGGAAGGGACCGACCTGCTGGCACTGGATGAGGCGCAGATGCGCGCGGTCAGAGGCAATCGCATCTCCATGATTTTCCAGGAGCCGATGACCTCGCTCAATCCGGTGATGCGGATCGGCGACCAGATCGTCGAGGCCGTGCGGCTGCATCGGAATATCTCGGCGAAACAGGCGCAAGATATCGCCGTCGAGATGCTGCGGCTGGTGCGCATCCCCGAGCCGGCGCGGCGGGCGCGGGAATATCCGCACCAGCTCTCCGGCGGCATGCGCCAGCGCGCGATGATCGCGATGGCGCTGGCGTGCCGGCCGGCGCTCTTGATTGCGGATGAGCCGACCACCGCGCTCGACGTCACCATCCAGGCGCAGATCCTGGCGCTGATCCTCGACCTCCAGAAGGAGCTCGGCACCGGGCTCGTGCTGATCACACACGATCTCGGCGTGGTCGCGCAGACCGCGCAGCGCGTGATCGTGATGTATGCGGGGCGGAAGGTCGAGGAGGCCAGCGTCGAGGCGCTGTTCGCCGCGCCGAAGCATCCCTATACGCGCGGGCTGATGGCCTCGATCCCAGCCGTGCCGGCCTCCGGCGCCGCCGCTCAAGCGCGGCTGAACGAAATCCCCGGCACGGTGCCATCGCTGGTGCGGCTGCCGCAAGGCTGCGCCTTCGCGCCGCGCTGCAAGCTCGCCATCAAGCGTTGCGAGGCCGAATATCCGCCGCTGGCGGATTGGGGCGGCGGGCATCTGGTCGCCTGCTGGCGCGCGGAAGAAGTCGCGGAGGTGGCATGACCGAGGCGCTGCTCGAAGTCACCGATCTCAAGAAGCATTACCCTGTGCGCGCCGGCGTGCTGCGAAGGCAGGTCGGCACCGTGCACGCGGTCGATGGCGTCTCCTTTGCGCTTGGCACCGGCGAGACGCTCGGCCTCGTCGGCGAATCCGGCTGCGGCAAGTCCACGGTGGCGCGCAGCGTGCTGCGGCTGGTCGAGCCGACCTCGGGTCAGATCCGCCTCGACGGCGAGGACATCACGCATCTGTCGAAAACGGCGATGCGGCCGCACCGCCGCTCGATGCAGATCGTGTTCCAGGATCCGTTCGCCTCGCTCAATCCGCGCATGACCGCCGGCGACATCGTCGGCGAACCGATCGCGGTGCACGGGCTCGCGACCGGCAAGGAGCTGGAAGCGCGGGTCGCAAGGCTGTTCGAGCAGGTGGGACTACGGCCCGACCAGATGCGCAATTTCCCGCATCAATTCTCCGGCGGTCAGCGCCAGCGCATCTGCATCGCCCGCGCGCTGGCGCTGGGGCCACGCCTGATCGTCTGCGACGAGCCGGTCTCCGCGCTCGATGTTTCTATCCAGGCGCAGGTGATCAACCTTTTGATCGACCTGCAGCGGCAGCACGGCTTTTCCTATCTCTTCATCGCGCACGACCTCGCCGTGGTCGCGCATATCAGCCACCGCGTCGCCGTGATGTATCTCGGCCGCATCGTCGAGATCGCCGACAAGGACGAGCTGTTCCGCAACCCCAGGCATCCCTACACCCAGGCCCTGCTCGCCTCAGTGCCGGTCGCCAATCCGCTGGCGAAGAAGCTCGCGCCGCTGGTCGACGGCGACGTGCCGAGCCCGGTCAATCCGCCGTCGGGCTGCGCATTTCACACCCGCTGCCGGTTTGCGATGGAGCGGTGCAAGACGCAGCGGCCGGCGCTGGTGGATGCCGGAGACGGGCATCAGGTGGCGTGTCTGCTCAATGACGGGACGGGGCGGAGCCAGTAGGGCGTGTACTCGTAAAAGCGATGTCAGCTCCTGAAGGAAGAGAGGACATCTTCTGCTGGGCAGAGCGTTTCCGCTTGTGACCGATTTTGTTGAAAAACGCGGCAGTTGCGACTCAAGGATAGCAGTGATTCAGTCTGTCTAATTGGCAGGACTGAAGATCATGATGGGGCATCAGCAAGTCGAGCAGGCTGCGTTGTTCTATGAGTTCTCGCTCGAGAAGCATATTCCCTCCGACCATCTTTTGAGATCGGTCGACAGGTTCGTCGACCTGCAAGAGATCAGGCGGGAGCTGGCACCTTTCTACAGTAGCATCGGCCGACCTTCGATCGATCCCGAGCTGATGATCCGGATGCTCCTGATCGGCTACTGCTTCGGCATCCGGTCGGAGCGGCGCCTGTGCGATGAGGTTCACCTCAATTTGGCCTACCGGTGGTTCTGCCGGCTCGGTCTGGATGGGGCGGTGCCCTCATTCGACCTTCTCCAAGAACAGGCATGGCCGCTTCCGGCAGAGCGACCTCTTCCGTCGCGTGTTCGAGAGCGTGCTGCGCCGCTGCATCGAGGAACGACTGGTCGGCGGTGAGGGATTTGCGGTTGATGCGAGCCTAATCAAGGCCGATGCCAATCGGCAGAAGGGCATCGAAGGCGATAAGGGACTTCCGCCGGAGGCTGCCGGCCGAGCAATCGATGAGTATCTGGCTGTCCTCGATGATGCCGCGTTCGGAGCGGCGACCGAGGTTACCCCGAAGTTCGTATCGCCCTCCGACCCGGCGGCGCGCTGGACGGGGGCGCACGGTGGCCAAGCGTTTTTCGCTTATTCGACGAACTACCTGGTCGACGTCGAGAACGCGATCATCGTCGATGTTGAGGCAACGACGGCGATCCGGCAGGCGGAGGTATTGGCCGCCAAGCGCATGATTGAACGATCGCTGGAGCGGTTTGATCTCTATCCGAGCCGGCTACTCGGTGACAGCGGCTATGGCTCGGCCGAGATGCTCGCTTGGCTGGTCTATGAGCACGGCATCGAACCGCACGTTACAGTCTTCGATAAGTCCGCCCGCACAGACGGTATCTTCTCGCGCGACGACTTCACCTATGACCATGCTGGCGACATCTATCGTTGCCCTGGTGGCAAAGTTCTTACCACCACCGGAACGTTGGTGAATGATGGTGCCACCATGCTTTACCTCGCCAGCAAGCGCGATTGTGATCGATGCGCATTGAAGGCTCGGTGTTGCCCCAAGCAGGCATCACGGAGGGTGCCGCGCTCCATCTACGAAGGCGCTCGCGACATGGCGCGCCAGATCGCCAAATCGTGGGAGGGAGGCACCTCGCGCCGGCTTCGCAAGAAAATCGAGATGTTGTTCGCCCACCTCAAGCGCATCCTCAAGCTCGACCGTTTGCGTTTACGAGGCCCGAACGGCGCGCGCGATGAGTTCATCCTCGCGGCCACCGCCCAGAACCTTCGAAAGATGGCCAAGCTCATCCCGATGCCCATCGCGAGGCTCGCATAGGGTCGATGGAGCAGTTCGGTCACGTCGCGACGGAGCTATTACAACAAAATACTGCCGGCCTTTTTCAACGGAATCGACCCAAAGCAGAAGGTGATCAATGCACAACACTTCTTCCTGACAGTACGCCGGTGGTCTTGTAGTTGCTTATGCGGCTCCGAGCTGATGACGCTTCCAGGCTGTGAGCACGACAACGGCCGCGCATCCAATCGCGTTGAGCATGCTGACCACGAACAGGGCCAGGCTTGGAGCAATGACCAGTGCGTAAGCCGCGGTCGAACCGTTGGCACCGATCCATACGAACCACGTCGTATACGAGATCGCCCTGGCACCATCGCGATCAGCCGCGACACGCAGAATCTGCGGAAGGTAAGCAGCAATCCGCAATACGTTGAACACGTAGAAGAAGATGAGCGTGATCTCTGGCAATTGCATGGCCGCGCCTCTTTTGCATGCGCTGCTGGCGGCGGGCTCATCGACGCGCCGATTGGAATCTGCGCTGCTTGAGCCCCCTCCCGCTCAAGCTCAAGCCCCGCGACGAGCAAGAAACTGCGCAGGGATGGCGAGACTGAAAAGCCAAAGCGGGAAGAAGTTCACTCATGGCGGCCTTTTAAGTCGAGAGAACGACGCCGTCGACGCGCCAGCGCATGCGTCGTGGCGGCAGTTCTCAGAGGCGCTCGATGTTGGCGTCGGCGACGACGCTCGTCCATTTGGCGACATCGAGGATGACACGAGCCTTGAACTCGTCTGGGGTCGACGATCGCGGCTCGTTGCCGAGCGCACGCAGGCGCTCGGTGAAAGGACGCTCCGCCAGGATAGCGGCGATCTCGGCATTCAGGCGTTGCACGATAGACGCCGGCATTCCGGCCGGTCCCGCGAGGCCCTGCCAGGATGTGACGGCGTAGTCGGGAAGGCCTGCCTCCGCGATGGTTGGGACCTCCGGTAGGCTGAAGAAACGGGTGGTGCCGGTGGTCGCGAGGGCGCGCATCTGACCTTCACGTGCCATTTTGGCTACCAGTGTCGGCGGATCGACCATGAAGTCGATTCGCCTGCCGACGAGGTCGGTAACGACCTGAGCGCTACCCCGATAGGGGACGTGCTGGAATCGGACCCCGGCTGTCTTTGCGAGAAGCTCGATCAGCAGGTGATGCGTCGTTCCGACGCCGGGCGTGCCGTAAAGCAGCGGTGCGCCGCGCGTGCGCGCTTCGCCGAGTAGGTCCGTCATCGACCTGATCGTGTGGTCCTGGTAAGTTGCAACGACGAACGGATAGTCGGCGATCATTCCGATCATCGAGAAGTCTTCGACGGTGCGATAGGGCAGCTTGCTGTAGAGCGCGGCGGTGCTCGCATGTCCGCCCGGGATCGCAATTAACGTGTAGCCGTCAGGTGCCGTGCGAGCGACGTGCGCTGCGGCGATTGTTCCGGCTGCTCCGGGCCGCGGGTCGATCACGACCGGTTGACCAAGACGGCGCCCAAGCCCCTCGGCGATAAGGCGAGCGACGGTGTCGGTTGGTCCGCCTGGCGGCCAGCCGTGCACCAGGGTGACGGGACGGCTCGGCCACACGGCATCGGCGTGAAGGGGCGTGACCACGGAAGCTGCGAGACCGCCAAGTACAGAGCGACGTGTGAGTTTGGTCATAGCCATCTCCTTCAGGCTGCTGGGGGATTGAAGGAGTGCGACTGCGGCGCCGTCGAATCTTCGACCGTGGTGCGGCGCATGTCGCGGCGGCATCGCATGTCGTCGTACGGCCGGGCGCGATGCAAGGTGCAGCGATTGTCCCACATGACGAGATCGCCGACGCGCCAATGGTGCTGGTAGACGAAGCGCGGCTGGGTCGAGAAATCCGTCAGGTCCTTGAGCAGCGCGCGACCCTGCGGGATCGGCCACCCGACGATGTGCGATGCGTGCGATGCGAGGAATAGCGTCCTGCGCTGGGAGCCGAGATGTAGGCGTACCAAGGGCTGCTGAACCGGCGGCAACGCGGCGCGCTCCTCGTCGGAAAATTCCGTGTAGCCGACGAGGCTGCGCGAATGAAAGATCGAATGCTCGGCGACGAGCGGTGCGATCTTGTCCTGGGTCGAAGGGTCAAGCGCTTCGTAGGCGGCTCGCAAGTCGGCGAATTCAGTCTCGCCACCCTCCGGCGGAACCTCGCGCGCCGACAAAAGCGAGAATTTCGCCGGAACAGGCTTGAACGAGCTGTCGGTATGCCAAAGCTCGTTGGCGCGCAGCATCATGCGCCAGCGGTCGGACGATGCGCGGATATTGTCGTTCTCATCGAGGTTCGAAATGTCCGCGAGCTCGCGACCCAGGCGGTGCTTGCGATCACGGCGGATCGTTCCAATCGGGGCTTCCAGCGACCCGAACAGCCTGCTGAACTGGACCTGGTGCCTGTCCTCGAGTGCCTGCCCGCGAAATACCAACACGCCGTGGCGCTCAAGTGCCGCTGCGATCTCGACGGTCGTTGAGGGACCGCAGGTACGCAGGTCGACGCCGGTTATCTCGGCGACGAAGAGGGGATGCAATTGCCGACTCTGGATTGCCACCGCGAACCTCCGTCCTCGAAATCTGCTGCGGAGGATATGGGGGCGCGCTATAAAGGGAATACGCGAATTGGGACTATCTAAATGAGGAAAAAGTTATGCCTTCGCGTGAGCATTGGGACACTCGGATCGGTCGCCGCATCCGTCTGCGCGACCTGCACGTACTGCTGACCGTCGTGCAGCGCGGCAGCATGGCCAAGGCGGCGCAGCAGTTGTCCATCACGCAGCCCGCGGTTTCGAAGTCCATTGCCGATCTGGAGCATGCGCTCGGCGTGCGACTATTGGATCGCGGTCCTCAGGGCATCGAACCCACTGCCTATGGCAGCGCCTTTGTGCAACGCGGCCTTAGCGTATTCGATGAGCTGCGGCAGGGGGTCGGCGAAATCGAGTTCATGTCTGATCCGCGCGTTGGCGAGGTCCGGGTGGGATGCCCCGAAACCTTGGCGGCGACCCTGCTTCCGGCCGTCGTGGAACAGCTTGGCGATCAGTATCCCGGCATCAAGTTGCACGTGATCCAGACCAACCCCCTGGCCCTGGATATCCGTGAGTTGCGCGACCGGAACGTCGACCTGATGCTCGGCCGTATCGGGCCGGCATTCGCCGAGGAGGATTTGGACGCCGAGATTCTGTATCACGACCCGCTCGTTGTCGTTGCCGGAACGGCAAGCAGGTGGGCGCGGCGTCGGACGCTCGAACTCGCGGACCTCATGGACGAGAAGTGGATTTTGTATCCGCCGAACGAAATGCCGGGCATCTTCATCGAGGAAGCTTTCCGCAATTGCGGCCTGAGCGTTCCGCAGGCGAGCGTGCTGACCTATTCGTTCCAACTGCGCGACATGTTGCTAATGACCGGCAAGTACCTGAGCATCGTCGCCGCCTCCGCGGTCCCCGTCCTCAACGTGAAACGTTTGGTCGTGAAGACCTTACCGATCGATCTCGGCCCACAGGCGACAGCGCGGCCCGTAGCGATCTTTACCTTGAAGAATCGCACCTTGAGCCCGGCCGTCGGCCTTTTCGTGGAGCACATCCGCAAAGTCGGGAAGGCGATAACTTCACAATCCAGTCGCTAGTACGCTTGATTGGACTGAGTCTGCTGTTGGCCCGTTCGAGACCTGCGGGCCCGATCTGACCACGTCCGCTTGTCCGGCTAGACCGGAAGTCATTGCCGCACCGGCAAACCGACGCGAATGACCCAAAGCGGACCTCCCGTGACTCCATTAGCTATCTTTGAACGGTAGGCTCCTGCCCAGCCAATTGGCGCGCTGCGTCGAGGGAGTCGATGATGGCGCAAAAGTCGATGATGCGGTTTTTGCGAAACCGAAGAAAGTGTGCTGCAAGGTAGTGGGCAGACCGTGCCGTGGCGCGATCCTTCACCTTAATAATAACCGAGAGAGCCGCGCGGTCATCATTGACCACAATGGTCATAGGCCAAAACGACAGAACTTCCAGCTTTTCATGCACTTCAGCGAATGCTCGCAGAACATCGGCCCGGCCGCGCCGCCTTCCGAGGTACGGGAAAAGATCAGGCGGAGCATGGCTCAGAAAATCGATCTGCTCGTCTAAAGCATCCTCAAGGTCCCTTAAACGACCATGGGCGAAATGCTCGTAAATCTCACGGACGCGTTGTTCGCTCAAAGCAGTCACAGCATCCTCCCGAGCTATGGGCAAACCTTAGCGAACGGCCGAAAAGAACTCCAAGCCTAGTGCAGCCTTTCCGCCCCCCGTTCGGAAAAGCAGGTTAGTACATGACCTGTGTAATTTAGAGCGATAGAATGATTTTGGAACACGTTTACACAGGCCGTCGCGCGGCCCCAGCAGGAATTCACCTGCCCTAACTGATACCAGGCAGGAACTTGCAGAAGGCCGGTAATGTTGCCCCTAACACGGGTGAGTTCTACCCCGCCGGAAGGGTCCTAGTGCCAACCATTGACCAATGCAGAACATATGCGGCGAACTACAAAATCCTCGCAGCCGATCCAGCCAATTCGGCCCGCCGAGCTGCCGTGTTGACCAATATTTCGCATAGCTGGACGGCGCTGGGAAACCAGCTTGAGACGCTTGCCCTCATCGTGAGCGAAGAAGGATAGACCACTGACGCTTGCGGGGGTCACCATCGTCGGACGGTCACCGCCCGCGCTTGTGCGCAGAGGGCCAGCCGGGCTATCGCGCGGCGCCACGGATTAATAGGCGCAAATATAGTTTCCGTACGCATCGTAGCAACTGCGGCGGTACGCAGCAGCGCCAACCGCAGCCGCGCCTACCGCAGCCGCGCCTACCGCTGCCGCTCCGACACCGTAGCCCCGATAGCCGTAACCGCGATAGCCGCCCTGATAGCCGTAGCCCCGGTAGCCAGCGCCGCGCACCGCAACAGCGCCGCCGCCCCGCGGTCCTCGAACTGCGACCGCACCGCCGCGGTAACCGCCGCCACCCCGATAGGCACCTCCGCCGCGCCGAGCCTCGGCATCATCGGGGATCAAGCAGACCACGAGCAAAACGAAAGCGGCAAGGGGAGCGAGAATATAGCGGAGCATGAGGGAACCTTTCGTTGAATTCTTCAAGCCCCGCTTGCCAGATTGCGGCTCTCTCTGCACAGGAGGTTGATGTAGATCAATCGAACCCGCTGGTTGCGAGCCGAATGGCCTCTGGTCAGGCGCACATGTCCTCCCTTATTTCCGCTTTTGGCCCGAAGGCGAAGATCGCGATGGCGCCGTGCACGTCAGCAGCCGGGGCTAGACCGGACGTGGTGGTGACGCGGCGAAATCGACGCGAATGACCCATAGCCGACCTCGCCGCGTCGGGCAGCATCGCACCACCCGAGCTGCAGCTAGTTCACAGGTCCCCGTCCGCCGATCGTCTCCATGTCTGGCTGCTCGGGCCAGACGCCTTGGGCGCGGTTGACGAGCGTCGTGATCACCCAGAGCACGACACCGATGGCGATCAAGACCCCCGCGACCTGGTACTGGACCATCGCCCGTCCGGTCCATGGCCCGGCCAGGAATGCGCAGGAGATTGCCCCCAGCACCGGCAGGATCGTCGGCGTACGAAAATGGTCGTGTGCGACGTTGTCCTTGCGCAGCACCAGCACCGCGATATTGACCACCGTAAACACGCAGAGCAGAAGCAGCGCGGTCGTTCCGCCGAGCGCCGGCACTTCGCCGACAAAGGTGATCAGTGCGAATGCCAGCAGCGTGGTGAAGCCGATCGCGATGTAGGGCGTACGCCGGCTCGCATGCACCTTGCCAAGCACCGGCGGCAGCACATGCTCGCGGCTCATGCCGTAGACGAGCCGGCTCGCCATCAGCATGTTGATCAGCGCGGAGTTGGCCACCGCAAACATGGTGATGAAGCCGAAGATCCAGAGCGGAAAGTTCGGCGCGCCGGCCCTCACCACTTGCAACAGCGGCGTCTCGCCTTCGCCGAGCTTCTCCGGCGGAACCAGCGTAATCGCCGAGATCGAGACCAGCACGTAGATTGCGCCGGTGATGAGCAGTCCGGCAAGCAGCACGATTGGAAAATGCCGTGTCGGATCCTTGCATTCCTCCGCCATGTTGACGGAATCCTCGAAGCCGACCATGGCAAAGAACGCGAGCGTGGTCGCAGCGATCACCGGCCAGAACATGCCGGCATCGCCTGCCTTGAACTGCGTGACGCGCGAGACGTCACCCTGGCCGAGGCCGATCGCCCAAAGGCCGATGATGATGATGATCAAGAGGCCCGTTAGCTCGACGCAGGTCAGAACAACGTTCGCCTTGACGCTTTCGCCAACGCCGCGAAAGTTGACCGCGGCAACAACCGCCATGAAGACGAGCCCAGTCATGGTAATGCCGAACCCCGACAGGCCCAGGCCAAACGCGTTCGACATGTTTGCAGAGAAAGCGCGAGAGGCAGTGGAAGCGGAGGTAATCCCCGAGCACATCACCGCAAACGCAACGATGAACGTGATAAAATGGATGCCGAACGCCTTGTGGGTGTAGAGCGCGGCGCCTGCGGCCTTCGGATACTTGGTGACGAGTTCGAGATAGCTCAGCGCAGTGATCAGCGCCACGACGAAGGCGACGAGGAACGGCAGCCAGACGACGCCGCCCACCTGGTTGGCGACCTGGCCGGTGAGCGCATAGATGCCGGTGCCGAGAATGTCGCCGACGATGAAAAGCAAGAGGAGCCACGGGCCCATGACCCGGCGCAGGCTCGGCTCGGCATCGGTGTCGGGTGGAGCAGGTGTCGCGGCTTTCAAGGAAAGATCGGTCATCGCGCAGCCTCTCAACGGATCTCACGCACGCACTCTTGTCCGCAATGCTGATACCCGCTGTTGCGACCCACGAGTGCGTCTGGCGTCATTGCCACCACACAGCGTATTGGCTTTCACGCCGCACGGCCAAGACTTATTGTGGGGATGATCGATCTGCGATGTGGAAAGTGGGTGCGGGTGCGAAATGGAACCGAATGCAGGCTTGTTCTTTTGGCGAGTGACGTCCCGGGACAAAATCAGCCTGGTATTCAGCCTCCAGTGATGGTGCGAACACTACCCCTGCTACGCCGCTGTCCGTTCGCATGCCCTCCAACGGAGGGCTGGACCTGCTCGTTGTGCTTGCGCGAGTCTTTCCGTTGATGAGTGCAGCCCACCGCCTCGGTATTCAATACGTCGCCAGGAGGCGACCGGATCAGGTCGAGCGACTTATAGCGCCTGGCGAGGTCTCGAGGGCGACCTTCAAGATCACCACCGGACATTATGCAAGTTTAGGATGTAGTTCGCCAGCCATCCGGATACAACGGCAGTGAGCGTGCACAATTGGAGTGTTTGATGCCGAGACTACCGAGCGCCGATTTCCTCCATCGACTGGCAGATATCGCCGATCGCGAAACCTTGCCACGCTTTCGCACCGCCCTTGCCATCGATTCCAAAACTGGAGAGGGCTACTTCGACCCGGTGACCGACGCTGACCGGCAGGCCGAGATTGCTATTCGAGCTGCGATCGAGGCCGAATATCCCGACCATGCCATTCTGGGCGAAGAACTCGGTCTAACCGGAAGCGGTTCCTGCCGCTGGGTCTTAGACCCCGTGGATGGGACGCGTCCCTTCATCTGCGGCCTTCCCGTCTGGGGCACACTGATCGGGCTCACCGTCAATGGTCGAGCCGAACAGGGAATGATGAGCCAGCCCTTCACGCGTGAGCGTTTCTGGGCCACCGCCGATGGAGCCTGGTACGAATATGCAGGCAAGCGCGAGCGACTGTCCACGCGAGACGTCGGCACGCTGTCGCGGGCCATCCTGCATACGAACTCGCCTGATCGCTATGATGGTGAGCTCAAGCAGGCCTTCGATCGCCTTGCCGCCTCAGTCCGGATGACTCGCTACGGCGGCGAATGCTACGCCACTGCGATGGTCGCTGCTGGTCGCATTGACCTCGCAGTCGAACCTTCGCTCCAATCCTACGATATCGTCGCGTTGATCCCCATCATCGAAAAGGCGGGCGGAGTGGTGACGCGCATCGATGGGGGAAGGGCTGAGGAGGGTGGTCCGGTCTTAGCTTCAGCAACTGCCGGTCTTCATGCAGCGGCCCTTCACCTCCTCAATTAACGGAGTTAGCCTGCGGGGTTGATGGACATCTCTGCCGCAGCGACAGATTTCCGCTTCTGGCCGATTCCGTTGAAAAAGGCCGGCAGTATTTTGTTGTAATAGCTCCGTCGCGACGTGACCGAACTGCTCCATCGACCCTATGCGAGCCTCGCGATGGGCATCGGGATGAGCTTGGCCATCTTTCGAAGGTTCTGGGCGGTGGCCGCGAGGATGAACTCATCGCGCGCGCCGTTCGGGCCTCGTAAACGCAAACGGTCGAGCTTGAGGATGCGCTTGAGGTGGGCGAACAACATCTCGATTTTCTTGCGAAGCCGGCGCGAGGTGCCTCCCTCCCACGATTTGGCGATCTGGCGCGCCATGTCGCGAGCGCCTTCGTAGATGGAGCGCGGCACCCTCCGTGATGCCTGCTTGGGGCAACACCGAGCCTTCAATGCGCATCGATCACAATCGCGCTTGCTGGCGAGGTAAAGCATGGTGGCACCATCATTCACCAACGTTCCGGTGGTGGTAAGAACTTTGCCACCAGGGCAACGATAGATGTCGCCAGCATGGTCATAGGTGAAGTCGTCGCGCGAGAAGATACCGTCTGTGCGGGCGGACTTATCGAAGACTGTAACGTGCGGTTCGATGCCGTGCTCATAGACCAGCCAAGCGAGCATCTCGGCCGAGCCATAGCCGCTGTCACCGAGTAGCCGGCTCGGATAGAGATCAAACCGCTCCAGCGATCGTTCAATCATGCGCTTGGCGGCCAATACCTCCGCCTGCCGGATCGCCGTCGTTGCCTCAACATCGACGATGATCGCGTTCTCGACGTCGACCAGGTAGTTCGTCGAATAAGCGAAAAACGCTTGGCCACCGTGCGCCCCCGTCCAGCGCGCCGCCGGGTCGGAGGGCGATACGAACTTCGGGGTAACCTCGGTCGCCGCTCCGAACGCGGCATCATCGAGGACAGCCAGATACTCATCGATTGCTCGGCCGGCAGCCTCCGGCGGAAGTCCCTTATCGCCTTCGATGCCCTTCTGCCGATTGGCATCGGCCTTGATTAGGCTCGCATCAACCGCAAATCCCTCACCGCCGACCAGTCGTTCCTCGATGCAGCGGCGCAGCACGCTCTCGAACACGCGACGGAAGAGGTCGCTCTGCCGGAAGCGGCCATGCCTGTTCTTGGAGAAGGTCGAATGAGGGCACCGCCCCATCCAGACCGAGCCGGCAGAACCACCGGTAGGCCAAATTGAGGTGAACCTCATCGCACAGGCGCCGCTCCGACCGGATGCCGAAGCAGTAGCCGATCAGGAGCATCCGGATCATCAGCTCGGGATCGATCGAAGGTCGGCCGATGCTACTGTAGAAAGGTGCCAGCTCCCGCCTGATCTCTTGCAGGTCGACGAACCTGTCGACCGATCTCAAAAGATGGTCGGAGGGAATATGCTTCTCGAGCGAGAACTCATAGAACAACGCAGCCTGCTCGACTTGCTGATGCCCCATCATGATCTTCAGTCCTGCCAATTAGACAGACTGAATCACTGCTATCCTTGAGTCGCAACTGCCGCGTTTTTCAACAAAATCGGCCCGAAGGCGAAGTCTCGGCGCGTCCCGGTTGGTCGCCTCATTGGAGTAGACCGGAAGCAGGCAACCGTCGCTCCGAAGAGAGCTCATGACCCCAAGCGGACATTCCGGCTCGAATTGGAAGCGCTTACGCTTCGGAGCTCACACACCATAGGTTCTTTCCCGCTGGTGTTAGCCTGTACTGCTAGGCGTTTACGCGGCGACCAAGAGCCTCAATGGGACTTGGAACAATGCCCAGGCGATCTGATTGGAAAGTGGTTCGTCAAGCTGGCTAGACCAGCAAGTTTCCTGGAAAGCCCCTTTATCAGGAGGGTTTCACAAATGGCTCACGAACCAAAATCATCAAAAGCGGGGGAACAGGCCGCTGAAGGTTTGCACGAAGCGGCTTCCGAAGACGAAGCGAGAAACGAGAGCAAGATAGGGCATGATCTGGCCAAGGGCGCTGATCGTTTCGAAGAGCGTTCTAAAAGCTCCGATGGAAAAAGCGCCGAAGAGAAACAACGAGGGTGAATGCAGGCAGCAAGCCCGTCGCGGCCTCCTAAGAACGCTTCCGCAATGACTCCGGGCAGGCGGCCTCTCCTTGTGAACCTACAAGTTCTCTCCTGCGACAGATGTCGCGAGGTCTTGGTGCCCGGCTGGTCTCAAGTGCCGATCGTGGACGCTGGAGAGATTAGAATGAATTGGATGGGACCGGTCATCGGCGGGACGCTGTTTGTAGCTGGTTTCCTGACATCAGCGGGACCGGGGCTTGCGGCAGGGAGCGATGACGGTTTCGCAACGTTCTGGACGCAGTTCAAAGCTGCAGTCGGCAAGAGCGACCAGAAGGCCGTATCGGACATGATTAAATATCCTGTCCTCTACCAGGATCTGCGGCGAGCGGCGGAGTTTCCTGTGATCTGGAAGGGTGCTTTCAGACCTGCGCACCGGGCGTGTCTTGCCAAGCAGAAGCCTGTCAAGGACACATCCCCTAAGGGGGTGGTTACTTACTCTGCCTTTTGCGACTCGATCATCTACTCGTTCGCCAAGGATGAATCCGGCTGGAAATTAACGGACTTTGGCGTAGACGATTGATCGGCCTTGTAAGAACTGATTGCCAACTGTTTCGCTGTTGTGCGCGGATTCTCGGCGACCGCTAGCCAACCGGACCAATCCCCCCGCAACGGTGGCTTCTTCGCTTTCTCGATTGCTGCCGCCTCATCCCATGGGAACACGGCAATCACCGACAAGGCCGCGCGGCCCGGCAATGCTCGCACAGGCCCGGATGATGCTGGTACCGCAACGCCTCTATGCTCTTGTCTTTCAGTTCTTTGCAGCGTCGGATACTTCCGACAATCCGAGATGCCGGGCGACAGCCAGTCTCGATAAGGCAAGCGGCATTATCGATAGCCGTCACAATATTTGGCTGTAGGAAAGGCATAAGCGGCATAGCAATCCGGTTGCACTAGGCCGACCGTCTCGTAGACCAGAGGATAGCGTTAGTCAGGATTTTCTGGCAGCGCGGGTCCTGCCAGACCGACGCCTCGTGGCCAAGCGCCGAATAGAATACTCGCCCCTGGCCGTAAAATCGTTTCCAGGCGAGCGGCCAACCATAGAAGCGTCGATGCACACCGGCCTTATTGAGGTCCACCGAACTTTGATCGAGGCGCAGGAGCACGCGTGATCGGCGATAGTCGAAGTCGCTGATCTGGTAGATTTCATCGTTCAACTGCAACGAATTCCCCAGAAACGCCACCAGTGGATCTGCAACATCAGCAACCTCGATGGTCACACCCTGATGCCAGGGATGACCGTTGAAGTAGCCGCCGATCAGATCGAGATAGTCTGGCCAAGTGTAGAATGTGTCCGTGGCCGAGTGAACGCCGAGAAAGCCACGGCCCGAACGCACAAAGTTGAGAAGTGCCATCTTTTGGGCGCCGCTCATCGGAATTTCACCGCTTGTGTAGAACATCACAGCGGCGTACCGCTCGAGGTTTCCGGTCGAAAATTCAGACAAGTCTTCGGTTGCGATGACCTCAAAGGCACCGGAATTCCTTCCAAGCTGCGTCAGGATTGCTTCGGAAAGTGGTATGACGTCGTGGCGATAGCCGGCCGAGTATGTGAAATAGAGGACACGTTCTGGCGGGCGCTCTGCACGCGCGCCGAGCGGTCGGACTGCCGCCGCGCTGCTGACGAGCGCGATGAACTCGCGTCGCGTCACAATCCTCTCCCGATGCTCAACCGGCCAGAGAAGCTTAGCACATATCGGCGCGCCGCGCGCCCTGCGGCGCCGCCCTACGCAGGGGACATCAAGCGGCGGCCAGCCGCTCAATGAGTACCCGGCCTAGATCCCAGCGCCCGGATCACCGGCCACGCCGCCAGTGCCGCAGCCAGATGCTTGAGCGTATGGCCGGAGACGATATGCCCCGTCGCTTCGAACACGGTCACGTCGCCGAGTTCGAACAGCTTGGCCAGCACATAGAAGACGATCACGCCGCCGAGCGGCACGCCAAGTGCGCCGGGCCGCGGGCGTGTGAACGCCAGGCCCACGGCCAGCGCCATGCCGCCGAACTGCACGACCACCCATGGCGTGAGATTCTCGCGTGCCACCCAGGCGGCTAACAGGCCCGCGATCATCGTCAGCACCAGCACCGCCTCGCCTGCGCGCGTGCTGATCCGCTCGCTGGCCGCGATGCCCAGAAAGCCTGCGAACGCCACCGCCATGCCGAGACGATCGGCGACGAGCCGTTGCGGCGCATCGGGGTCGAGATGATAGAAGCCCGAGCCGAGGCAAGTGAGGATCAACCCCACGAAGAACCAGCTCGCACCCACCGGCGCATCATAGCGGGCGCGCAGCCGCTCCGCCCCCCACACGCCCATCGCGAGAAAGGCGAGATTGCTCAGCACATCGCCGGCGTTGGGCACGCCGAGCCAGGCGCGGTCGTCGACGAAATGCGGGATGTGCCAGGCAGCGGCGGGCAATGCGGGCGCCAGAAGCGCGGTGAGCGTCAGGACGAGGAGGGCACCGATAAGATATTTCTCGCCGGTTTGGAGTGGGGCGTACGAGAGTCGGCGAATGACTGGCGGGACCAGTGCATTGGCCGGTTGAGCTTGGTCGCGCGCGCGCAGCATGAACATCTCCAGAAGTGAACATCGTTCAATATTGTTAGCTTGAAAATGAACTATGTTCAATGAGAAAGGCCGTGAGGTTTACGCGACAATCAAGATATTTAAATTACTTCATTTTCGGAACGTGAGCGGCTGCCACAGCCGTAGGGTGGGCAAAGCGAAGCGTGCCCACGATCCCGCTTGCGATCGACATTCCTAGGCACGGCCCTGCACGCCTTTGCCACCCTACGAGACCGCGTTTGTGGCGCTAACCCGCCCCGATCTCCGCGACGATGCGGCCCGTCGTGACCTGATCGCCTTCGGCGACGTCGATCGCGCTAACCACGCCGTCGATGCCGGCCTTGTGGACATGCTCCATCTTCATCGCTTCCAGCGTCAGCACCGGCTGGCCGGCGGTGACGCGGTCGCCGGGCTTGACGAGGACGGCGACCACGCGGCCGTTCATGGCGGCGCGAACCTTGCCGTCGCCGCCATTGCTTGCGGCCGCCTGCGGTGCGGCGAGGGTGAGGTCGGTGACCGCGAGCGGGATGCCGCGGTGCTGGACGTACAGCCGTTCGCCATCCCGCAGGAATTTTGCGCTGTCCATCACGCCGGCGTGCCGGAAGCGAATGGCCTCGGGATCGAGTTGGTCGATCTCGAACTTTTCCTGGCGTCCTTCGGCGGCGACCGTGTAGCTGCCGTCGCGTTCGCGCGTAATGTCGAGCTCGTGCGCATCGCCGCCGATGTCGATTTTCGCCGGCAGCGGAAAGGTGACGGCAAGGCTCCGTCCGCCCTGCCACGATGGCGCGCGCGGATTGGTGACGTAGAGCAGCAGGCCCGCCAGCGCGGTATCGAACGCGGCATCCGCCCGCGGCGCCAACAGCTCGTCGCGATGGGCGCCGATGAAAGCCGTCGTCGCCTCACCCTTGGCAAAGCCGGGATGACGCAGGCACGACAACAGGAACGCCTGATTGGTCGTCACGCCGAACGCGGTGAGCTGCTCGAGGCCAACGATGAGCCGTCCCCTCGCCTCCTCGCGATTGGCGCCGTGGCTGATCACCTTGGCGATCATGGAATCGTAGAACGGCGGAATCTCCGAGCCCGTTTGCAACGCGTGCTCGACGCGGATGCTTTCAGGCACCTGCCAGCGTGCCATGCGACCCGACTGCGGCATGAAATCCCGCGCGGCATCTTCCGAGCAGAGCCGCACCTCGATGGCGTGGCCGGAGTACTTGATGTCCTGCTGCTTGATCTGCAGCGGCTCGCCGCGCGCGATGCGCAATTGGAGCTCGACGAGATCGAGCCCGGTGATCGCCTCTGTGACGGGATGCTCGACCTGCAGCCGCGTGTTCATCTCCATGAAGTAGAACGCGCCGCTTGGATCGAGCAGGAATTCCAGCGTGCCGGCGCCCTCATAGCGCAGCGCCTTGACCGCTGACGCCGCGACCTCGCCCATCTTCGCGCGCAGCTCCGGCGTGACCGCCGGCGACGGCGCCTCCTCGATCAGCTTCTGGTGCCGCCGCTGCACCGAGCAGTCGCGCTCGCCGAGATGGATGGCATTGCCGTGGCTGTCGCCAAACACCTGGATCTCGATATGCCGCGGATTCTGGATCGCCCGCTCGAGGATGACGGTGGCATCGCCGAACGCGGCCTTCGCTTCCGAGCGCGCGCTGCGCAGCGCATCGGTGAAGGACGCCGCGTCGGTGACGAGCCGCATGCCGCGGCCACCGCCGCCGGCGACCGCCTTGATCATCACGGGGAAGCCGATCTTCCCGGCTTCGGCGAGCATGACCTCGTCGCCCTGCTCAGTGCCCTGATAGCCGGGCACGATGGGCACGCCGGCCTTCTTCATGATCTCCTTGGCGCCGGCCTTGTTGCCCATCGCCTCGATCGCCTGCGGCGACGGGCCGATGAAGACGAGGCTGGCATCCTTGCAGGCGCGCGCAAACGCCTCGTTCTCAGCGAGGAAGCCATAGCCGGGGTGAACGGCATCCGCGCCGCTGGCCCTCGCCGCTTCGATGATCGCGGGAATGTTGAGATAGGACTGCGCCGGCAAGGCTTCACCGATGCGCACGGCCTGGTCGGCCTCGCGCACATGGAGCGCATCGCGATCCGCATCGGAATAGACCGCGACGACGCCGAGGCCGAGTTTTCGTGCGCTGCGCATCACGCGCAGCGCGATCTCGCCGCGGTTGGCCACCAAAACCTTGAAGAACGGCCGGTGCTGCACTGATCCGTTCCTCATGGGCGGGCCACCGAAAACTGCATGCGCTGGGGCGTGCGTGCATCGCCCTCGCGGCAGATCGCGAGCACCTCCGACAGCACCGCGCGGGTGTCGCGCGGATCGATCACGCCGTCGTCGAGCACGCGGGCGCTGGTCGAGAACACGTCCATCTGGCCGTCGAACACACCGATGATCTCAGCCTTCATGGCGTCCAGCCTGTCCTTCTCGATCGGCTTGCCGCGGCGAGCTGCGGCGGCCTCGGTCACGATCGCCATGGTCTCGGCCGCCTGCTCGCCGCCCATCACGGCGGTCTTGGCGTTCGGCCAGGAGAAGCAGAAGCGCGGATGGAAGCCGCGGCCGCACATGCCGTAATTGCCGGCCCCGAACGAGGCGCCGCAATAGATGGTGATCTGCGGCACCGTCGCCGACGTCACCGCCTGGATCATCTTGGAGCCGTGCTTGATCATGCCGGCTTCCTCATAGGCCTTGCCGACCATGTAGCCGGTGGTGTTGTTGAGATAGAGGATCGGCGTGCGGGTCTGGCAGCAGGCCTGGATGAAATGCGTCGCCTTGTTGGCCCCGGCCGGATCGAGCGGGCCGTTATTGGTGATGATGCCGATGGCCTGTCCCTCGATGCGGGCATGGCCGCAGACGGTGGCCGGGCCGTAACTCGGTGCCATCTCGGTGAAATCGGAATCGTCGACAATGCGCGCGATCACCTGCTTCATGTCGACCGGGCGCTTGTGATCCATCGGCATGATGCCGAGCAGTTCGTCCTGGTCGTAGCGCGGCGGCTTGAACTGCACTGAGGCTTTGCCCGGCCGCTCCCATTGCAGCGCCGCCATGATCTCGCGCGCGATGCGCAACGCGTCGCGATCGTCTTCGGCGAGGTAATCGCCGAGGCCGGACACTTGCGTGTGCATCTCGGCGCCGCCGAGTTCTTCCTCGGTCGCGATCTCACCGGTCGCGGCTTTCAGCAGCGGGGGGCCCGCGAGGAACGCGCGGGTGCGGCCGCGGACCATGACGATGTAGTCGGAGAGCCCAGTCTGATAGGCGCCGCCGGCGGTGGAGGAACCGTGCGTGACGGTGACGACCGGCAGTCCCGCCGCCGAGAGCCGCGCCAGGTTGCGAAAGATGTTGCCGCCGCGAACAAAATCCTCGACGCGGTAGCGCAGCAGATTGGCGCCGGCGCTTTCGACCAGCTGCACATAAGGCAGCTTGTTCTCCAGCGCGAGCTCCTGCACCCGCAAGGTCTTGTCGAGGCCGTAAGGCTGCAACGCACCGGCGTCGATGCCGGAATCGCTGGCGCTGACCATGCAGCGGATGCCCGAGACGAAGCCGATGCCGGCGATGACGCCGCCGCCCGGGACGCTCTTGCTCGTATCAGGCACGTCGAACATGTAGCCCGCGAGCGTCGACAGCTCGATGAAGGGCGCGCCGGGATCGAGCACCAGCGCGACGCGCTCGCGCGGCAGCAATTGGCCGCGCTTGTGGAAGCGGTCCTTGGCCGCGGCCGATGCGGCGCGCGTGCGTTCTTCGAGCGCGCGCATGCGGTCGATCAGGCCGAGCATGCCGTCGCGGTTGGCCTGGTAGGCGGCGCTGCCGGGGGAGATGGTGTTTTCGATGGTGGACATTAGTGCTCCTGCCCGTCATTCCGGGGCGCGCGCAGCGCGAGCCCGGAATCCATAACCACGATCGGGAGTATGGATTCCGGGCCTGGCCCTTCGGGCCATCCCGGAATGACGGAGTGTGTGACTACCTGTTCGTCCCAAAGATCTTCCGCGCCTCGGCGGGGCTTGCGATCTCGCGCCCGGCGCGCCTGGCGCAGGCGGCGACGGCCTCGATCAGCTGGCCGTTCGACGTCACCTTCTTGCCGTCGGCGAGATAGAAGGTGTCCTCGAGCCCGGTGCGCAGATGGCCGCCGAGCTCGGCGCAGCGCTGGTGCAGCGGCCAGATCTCCTCGCGGCCGATGGCGGTGACCTGCCAATGCGCTTCGGGGCGCTTCAGCTTCAAGAGGATCGGCAGCAGTTCGGGATCTGCGGGCATGCCGGAGGCGACGCCCATGACGAAATTGTATTCGAGCGGGCCCTTGTACATGCCGACCTGGTGGTACATGCCGACGCAGCGGACGATGCCGACGTCGAAGCATTCGAACTCCGGGATGGTGCCGACCGCGTTCATGACGTCGAGATAGTCCTTCACCTTCTCGACCGAATTGTCGAACATCATCGGCGGCCAGGCCCAGCTGTTGTCAGCCTTCACCTTCAGGTAGTTCAGCGAGCCGGCGTTGCAGGCGGCGATCTCGGGCCTGGTCTCGCGGATGCAGTCGAGCGCGCCGGAATAGTTCGGCCCCGACACGCCGGAGGTGTGGTTTATGATCACGCCCGGGCAGGCTTCGCGGATCGCCTGCTGGATCTCCTTGCTGACCGCGACCTCCCAGGACGGCAGATGTCCCTTGCCCGGCGCCTGCTGCCGCAGATGGATGTGCATGATGGACGCGCCGGCCTGGAACGCAGCCTTGGCCTCGCGCGCCATCTGCTCGGGCGTCACGGGCACGTTGTGCTGCCTGGGGTCGGTGAGCACGCCGTTCAGCGCGCAGGTGATGACGGCCTTGTCGCTCATGCGTTCGATGTCTCGCAGGTTGAGAATTCAACGCTTGCGATCATGTGACGCGCGACATGCGGCTTCTTGCGCGGAGAAGCTGGGAAGAGACGAGCTTTCGTAGGGTGGACAAAGGCGCCCTTGCGCCGTGCCCACCACTGTCGGTGTTTGGCAAAGATGGTGGGCACGCTACGCTTTGCCCACCCTACGAGAGCGTGCCTAGCTCGCCTCCGCCATCCGCACGGTCTCGTTGCTGCGATAGATCGCAAGATCGCGCGAGCCGACGAAGATCGCGCGCGGCTTCAATCCGTAGAAGCGGCGGATCGAGTGGCTGAAATGCGTAGAATCGGGATAGCCGATGTCCTGCGCCAGATGGGCGAGGTTGAGGTCTTGGTTGGCGAAGTGCAGCAGATACCGGGCGCGCTTCCAGGCGCGGAAGGAGCGGAACGAGATGCCGGTCTCCTCCTTGAACAGGTGCAGGAAGCGCGAGGCCGAGAGGCCGGCTTCAGCGGCGCAGGTATCTGCCGTCACCGGCTCGCCGGAGAAGCGCTCGATGCGGGCCACGGCGCGCATCACGCGCGGATCCAGCACACGGCGCGGGAGCGCCTCGCCGAAGCACATCTCGTCGAACTCGGCCGTGGTGATGTCGCCATAGCGGCGCTGACGCAGCAAGGCGTAGGCGGCGAGGATCTTGCGGACATAAGCGGCCTGGTCCGGTCCGGTGAGGCGCGCGGCCAAGGCTTCGATCACGCCATCCGGCATGCTTTCCGGCTCCAGCGTCACGCTGATCACGGTGCGGTAGTCGCTGGCGATGGAGTGCCGCTGGTTCGGCAGGGTGACGAACAACTCGCCGGTGGCGAGAACGTCGTCGATGGTCAGGTGCAGATTGCCTTTCACCGCGACATAGACATGGCAGCAGCCGGGTGTCCGTTTGCGGGGACGGCCGAGCAGGCCTGCATAAAACACCCGCTCCGGCGTGATCAGCATCAGGTGGTCGGATTCGCGACCGTTATATTCCATTGGGTTCCTCCTCGCGCGGCTCTCTGGCCGCTGCGGACGGTGGTCACCTTAGCGGAAATTTGGGCGCTGTCACGGTAGGATAGCGCTGTCAAAAGACATGGCGCGTCGTGGACGCGCAATAGCGCGAACCGGGAATCCCGAGGTTCCGGGATCGCGCTTCCGCGCCCCGGAATGACAGCCCTCCTTACGCCCTCACCCTCGGCGCGACATTCTGCTCTTGCCCGGCCTTTTGCTCCGCAGCAACCGCGCGCTTGAAACCCTCGCGCTGCTGCAGGCGCGCCCAATAGGCCGCGACGTTTGGCCCGAAATCCTTGGCAAGCCCGATATTGCTTGCGAGCCGAAGCGCGTAGCCGATGACAATGTCAGCGGCGGTGAAGCGGCCAGCGCACAATGTTTCGGCATTCGCGGTCGCTGCCTCGACCGCGCGCAGTCTCCCCAGAAACCATTTCGCGTAATCGGTGGCGACCTGCGGGTTGCGGCGCTCCTCCGGCTCAAGCTGGGTGTATCTCAGCACCAGCGTTTGCGGGAAGGTTAACGTGGCGTCGCTGAAGTACATCCAGTTCAGGAACATGCCGTAGGCGGGATCTTCAGGGCCGACCATCAAGGGCGTCGGGCCGTATGTGATGCCGAGGTAGTGGCAGATGCCGGAGGACTCCGTCATCCTGGTCTCGCCGTCGATCATGAAGGGGATGGTGCCGAGCGGATTGAGCGCGAGATAATCCTTGGCGAAGACGCGCGGCGGGAACGGCAGCATCTTCAATTCATAGGGCAGCCCCATCTCCTCCAGCATCCAGAGCGGACGGAACGAGCGCGCGGCGTCGCAATGATAGAGCGTGATCATCAGGCGTTTCCTTTGCTGCCGGGCAGCGTGCCCATCATCTTGCACAGGACCATCAGCATGACCTCGTCGGCGCCGCCGCCGATCGAGGTCAGGCGGCTGTCGCGATAGGCGCGGCTGACCGGTGTCTCGTTGGTAAAGCCCATTCCGCCCCAATATTGCAAGCAGGCGTCGGTGAGCTCGCGGCCGAGCCGGCCGGCCTTCAGCTTGGCCATGGTCGCGAGCCGCGTCACATCCTCGCCGGCGACCAGCTGCTCGCCGGCGCGATAGATCAGCGCGCGCAGGAGCTCGACCTCCGTCTGCATCTCCGCGAGCTTGAAGTGCACGACCTGGTTGTCGAGGATGGACTTGCCGAAGGCTTTGCGGTTGCGGGTGTATTCGATGGTCTGGTCGATGATGTATTCGTGCGCCTTCAGACAGGCGGCCGCGCCCCACAAGCGCTCCTCCTGGAACTGGATCATCTGGTAGGTAAAACCCTGGCCCTCCTCACCGATCCGGTTGCGCTTGGGCACACGGACATTGTCGAAGAAGATCTGCGCGGTGTCGGAGGAGCGCATGCCCATCTTGTCGAGCTTTCGCGCGACGGTGACGCCCTTGCTCTTCATGGGAACGCAGATCAGCGACTTGTTGCGGTGAACGGGGCCGTCGCCGGTTTTGGCGAGCAGGCAGATCCAATCGGCCTGGGTGCCGTTTGTGATCCACATCTTGCCGCCATTGATGACGTAATCGTCGCCGTCGGAACGCGCCTGGGTCTTGATCGAGGCGACGTCCGAGCCTGCGCCGGGCTCGGAGACGCCGATGCAGGCGACGTAGTCACCGGAGATCGAGGGGGTGAGGAATTCGCGCCGCACCTCGTCGGAGCCGAACCGCGCCAGCGCGGGCGTTGCCATGTCGGTCTGCACCCCGATCGCCATCGGCACGCCGCCGCAGGTGATGGCGCCCAGCTCCTCCGCCATCATCAACGCGTAGGAATAGTCGAGGCCCGAGCCGCCGAACTCCACCGGCTTGTTCAGGCCGAGGAAGCCGAGGCTGCCCATTTTCTTGAATAGCTCGTGCGCGGGGAAGATGTCGGCCTTCTCCCACTCATCGACGTGCGGATTGATCTCGCCCGCGATGAATTTTTGCAGGGAGCGGCGGATGTCGTCGTGGTCGGCGGTGAATAGCATTCTGTCCTCTCGTCATTCCGGGGCGCGCGTAGCGCGAGCCCGGAATCCATTCTTCTACGGTACGTGCGGCCCGATGGATTCCGGGTTCGTGCGCGTTGCGCACGCCCCGGAATGACCGGGCTCACAACCCCATCTGCCGCGACGCCAGATCCTTCATGATCTCCTCGGTGCCGCCGCCGATGGCGTTGACCTTGACCTCGCGGTAGATGCGCTCGGCCTTGATGCCGCGCATGAAGCCGGCGCCGCCGAAGATCTGCACCGCTTCCGAGGCGCAGAACGCCATGGTCTGCGTCGCCTGGTTCTTCATCATGCAGATTTCGGCGACCGGGCTCTCGCCCTGCTCGAGCCTCCAGGCCAGCATCTCCAGCATGGCTTGCGATGCCGCGACCTTCTGCGCCATGTCGACGATCTTGTGGCGGATGACCTGGTGCTGTGCGAGCGGCTTGCCGAAGGTCTGGCGCTCCCTGGCGTAGGCGATCGCCTCGTCGAGGCAGACGCGGGCAAAAGCGGTGCAGCTCGCGGCCATGCCCATGCGCTCGCTGTTGAAGTTCTGCATGATGATCTTGAAGCCCTGGCCCTCCTCGCCGATCAGGTTCTCGGCTGGCACGCGGCATGCGTCGAAATGCAGCGTCGCGGTGTCGGAGGCCCACCAGCCCATCTTCTTCAGCTTGGTGCGCGACAGTCCGGGCGTATCGCCGTCGATCAGGAGCAGGCTGACGCCGCCGGCGCCCTCGCCGCCGGTCCGCACCGCAACCGTCAGGTAATCGGCACGCATCCCTGACGTGATGAAGGTCTTCTCCCCGCTCACGACGTAATGATCGCCGTCGCGCCGCGCGCGGGTGCGCAGGTTCGCGACATCCGAGCCGCCGCCCGGCTCGGTGATCGCCAGTGCGGAGATCTTCTCGCCGGCCAGCACCTGTGGCAGCACGCGTGCCTTCACCTCGGCCCGTGCGGCCCGCGCGATCGGGGGAGAGCCGATAGTGTGGCTCATCAGACTGGCGCTGACGCCGCCCGCGCCGGCACGCGCAAGCTCCTGGCTCGCGACGATCTTCATGAACTGGTCGGCGGCGATGCCGCCATATTCCTCCGGGAATCCAAGTCCCAGCAGGCCGATTCCAGCCGCCTTGCGATAGAGCTCGCGCGGGAATTCGCCGGCTTCGTCCCAGTCATGGGCGAACGGCGCGATCTCCTTCTCGACGAAGCGCCGCATCACGTCGCGGAACGCGTCATGCTCGGCGGTATAGAACGGGCTCTTCATCGCGAGACTTGCCTCGACCGGATTCGTCTCGGCCACCATGGCTCGAACCTCGGCCGCTCACTTGCGCGGAGTGGCTGATCGGCGCGGACGCTTCGAGCAAGCCAGCAACGCACCCCCCAGCGGATTGCTGTCACAACGTCAGAAACAGCGCAAACGGCTCTTCCACCGTGCGGCGCAAGTGCTGTCGGTACAGGACATGGTTGGGATCCTCGGGCGCGACCCGGCCCAAGGAAGGTTTTGGGATATTCCGGAGCGGCACATAGGCGATCGGCGCCGCGATCGGCGTGAGCTGCGAGCCGGGTCCTGCGCGCAGCGTCGAGATGATGCCGTACATCTCGCCTGATACCGTCGGCCGCGACACCGTGATCACGCGGTGCTGGCCGTGCTTGATGATGACGAGGTAGATGAAGCCGGACTGATGGGGGACGGCGACCTCGCCGGTATGCTCGTAGGCGGCATCGGTCCGCTCGCCCTCGCGAAAGACCAGCGACGAGATCTTCGGCTCCCAGGCGATCTCGGTGCGATAGGCGAAGATCGCGTCCTTGTCGCCGAACGACGGCCGCAGGGTGATGTAGACGTCCTCGAGCCAGGTCACCGCGCGGTGGGCATAGGAGCCGAGGCTGTCGGGCGCGACGTCGTTTGCGGCCGGCGGCGTCGACACGACGACACTTTTGCGCAAGGAGACGCCGAGCGCCTGCTCCAGCCGGACCGTCGTCGCCAGCGTGAACGGCCGCCGACCACCGAGCACCTTCTCCAGCGTCGAAAGGCTGAGCTTGGCCTGCTCGGCCAGCGCCTGCCGCGACATCCGGCGCCGGGCGAGCTCCTCGCGAATGGTCTCGGCGATCTCGCGGCTCTGCTCGTCGGAAAGCTGCTTGTCGGTGAGTTTGTCCTGCGTCTGCATCGTCAGCCCCGCTCCAGGCCGTCACTCTAGCAGGGCGGACAAACCAGCACAAAACCGCACATGACCGCCCCGGCTCAAGCGAGCCTGGGCCGGCCGCGGCGGAACATTGCCGATCATTCTGCTCGCGAAAGGCCGCCCCGCGGGCGGATGCTGAGGACCAGCAAACCTGCTTCGGAGCAAGCCAAATGAACGCCTACGACACGGCCGATAGCGACGACCACCCGCTGTTGAGCCGCCTCATCAAGGTCGGACTGTTCCTTCTGGCGCAAGGCATCGCCGTGATGCTGGTCGCCTTCCTGGCCCTGCTGGTGAGTTTCGGGGCGAGCTGGTCGGCAACGACCGAACAGGCCAGCCTGCTCCAGCCCGGCGAAGCACGGTCGGGCAGCCTGCTGCTGAAGGAGGACGGCGCCACCCTCGAGGCGATCCGCCTCGGGACCGATATCGACATCACCGTGTCGGGCGCGACCTTGCGCGCCCGCGTCACGCAAGCATTCCGCAACCCGACCAAGGATTGGGTCGAGGCCACCTACGTCTATCCGCTCGCAGCCGGCGGCGCCGTCGACACGCTGAAGATGGTGGTCGGCGATCGCGTCATCATCGGAGACATCAAGGAACGCCAGCAGGCGCGCGTGATCTACGAGGAGGCGCGCCGCGCCGGCCAGAAGGCCGCGCTCACCGAGCAGGAGCGGCCGAACATCTTCACCAACTCGGTTGCCAATATCGGTCCCGGCGAAACCGTGCTGGTGCAGATCGAGTACCAGGAGCCGGTGCGTCAAGTCGGCAACGAATATTCGTTGCGCCTGCCGCTCGTGGTCGGGCCGCGCTACAATCCCGCACCAATCATCCAGAGCGTCGAATTCCGCAAGGATGGCTCGGGCTGGGGCGCGGCGACGTCGGACCCGGTGCCTGATCGCGAGCGCATCTCACCCCCTGTGCTGGATCCCGCCAAACATGCGCCGGTCAATCCGACCAGCATCACGGTGCGCCTGCAGGCCGGCTTTGCGCTCGGCGAGGTCACGAGCCACCATCACAACGTCAAGACGGAAAGTCCTGATAACATGACGCGCGTGGTGACGCTCGCCGATGGAGCCGTTTCCGCCGACCGTGATTTCGAGCTGACCTGGAAGCCGGTTGCCGAGAACGCACCGTCGGTCGGCCTGTTCCGCGAGCACATTGGCGATGCCGATTACCTGCTCGCCTTCGTCACCCCGCCGAGCGCCGAGCAGGCGGCGCAGAAGCTGCTGCCGCGCGAGGTCGTGTTCGTGATCGACAATTCCGGCTCGATGGGCGGCACGTCCATCGTGCAGGCCAAGGCAAGCCTGCTCTACGCTCTCGGCCGCCTGCAGCCGAATGACCGCTTCAACGTGATCCGTTTCGACGACACCATGGACATGCTGTTTCCGGCCTCCGTACCGGCCGATGCAACGCATATCGGCGAGGCGACCTTCTTCGTCGGCGCCTTGCAGGCGCGCGGCGGCACCGAGATGGTGCCGGCGATGCGCGCGGCGCTGACCGACAGGCTCGGCGACACCGGCATGGTCCGCCAGGTCGTGTTCCTGACCGACGGCGCGATCGGCAACGAGCAGCAATTGTTCGATGCGATCACGACGATGCGCGGCCGTTCGCGCGTCTTCATGGTCGGCATCGGGTCCGCGCCCAACACCTATCTGATGACCCGCGCCGCCGAGCTCGGCCGCGGCGCCTTCACCCATATCGGCTCCACCGAGCAGGTGGAGGAGCGCATGCGCGGCCTGTTCGCCAGGCTGGAGAATCCGGCCGTGACCGGCCTCACCGCAACGTTCTCCGAAGCGCAGGCCGACATCACCCCGGCGATCATTCCCGACGTCTATCGCGACGAGCCCCTGGTGCTGGCGGCGAGGCTCGACAAGCTCGCAGGCTCGCTCGATATCAAGGGCCGCGTCGGCGACCGTCCGTGGTCGGTGACGCTGCCGCTGCAGAACGCAGCCGAAGGCAAGGGCTTGTCGAAGCTCTGGGCCAGGCGGAAGATCGCCGATGCGGAGGCCGCGCGCACCCTGCGCGAGATGACGCCGGAGGAAGCTGACAAGGCGATCCTGGCGCTGGCGCTCGACCATCAGATCGTCACGCGGCTGACCAGCCTCGTCGCGGTCGACAAGACGCCAAGCCGTCCCGAAGGCGAACCGCTCAAGCTCAGCGAGCTGCCGATTAACCTGCCCGCGGGCTGGGACTTCGAGAAGGTATTCGGCGAGCGGCCGCATCTGACGCCAACGCAGCTGCACGAGCGCCATGCCGATGCGCGCAATCAGCCGGCGACGCGACGGCCGATGCCTGCTGCGCCCGACGCGATCCGCCTGCCCAAAACCGCGACCTCGGCCGAGCTGAAGATGATCGCAGGCTTCATCCTGATCGTGCTTGCCCTGATCCTGTTCGTGTTCAACCGGCGTCGGACCTTGCTCACCGACGCCGCTTGAGAGAGGAGCCCCCCGAACTCCTCTGTTAGCGCGCGCGGCTGCCCGTCCCTTCCAAACGGCCGCGCGCGCCTTTTTTCTCACCATCATTGCGAGCGCAGCGAAGCAATCCAGGCTGCCTCTGCTGAAAGACTCTCTGGATTGCTTCGCTTCGCTCGCAATGACGAGTGTGGATAAAATGCCCCGCGTCATCTCTCCGCTGATCCTGGCGCTGATCGGCCTCGTCCTGTTCGGCGACGGCGCCTATATCCACGCCAAGGCGTGGCTGGCGCAGGTGCTGCTGGAGCGCGCTTTCGACACGAGTGTGGCGACGGGCGTCGCGGTAAAGCCCTGGTCATGGGCCGACACCTGGCCGGTCGCGCGGATCGAGGTGAAGCGGATCGGTGCCAGCGCCATCGTACTGGAAGGCGCGAGCGGGCAGGCGCTCGCTTTCGGGCCCGGCCATATCCAGCACACGGCTGATGCGGGCGAACGCGGGATTGCCGTCTATGCCGCCCATCGCGACACTCATTTCCGCTTCCTGAAGGATGTTGCCATTGGCGACGTCATCGATGTCACGCGCAGTGACGGTCGACACTTTCGCTATCGCGCGGATTCCTCGGCCGTGGTTCGCTTCGATGCATCCGGCATCGATCCCATGGCACAGGGTTTCGAGCTTGTTCTCGCGACCTGCTGGCCATTCGATGCAGTCACATCCGGACCCGAGCGCTACATCTTGCATGCGACATTGATTGGCGCCGACGGATAGATCGCCGATCGGACTGACACGCACCGGTGCGCGCTTCATTCCACCACACGGCATACCAGCCACACAGTTGCCAAAGGACTCGCCATAGAACAGAGTGACGCGACACCAATAAGAACAACAGGTGAGGTCACGCCATGGAAGCCCATGTGTCTGCTGCGTCCGCGTCCCGTCCATGGTTTCCGCCACCCGATGCCAGCGACATCGTCAAGGGCATCCATGCCATGCTGCACCCGCATAACGTCGTGCTGGTGGGCGCGACCGACAAGCCCGGCAACTATGCCGAGCGCATCTGGAACAATCTGATCAAGTACGGTTTCGAAGGCGGGCTCTATCCGGTCAACGCCAAGCGGGACACCATCTGGGGCGTTCCCTGCTACAAGGATTTTGCGAGCCTTCCGGAGAAGCCCGATCACGTCCTGGTGCTGGTGCCTGCGCGCTTTGCCGTGCAGGTGATCCGCGATGCCGCCGCAGCCGGCGCGCGTTCGGCCACCATCGTCACCTCCGGCTTCAGCGAGCTGCAGGATGACGAAAGCCAGAAGCTCGCTGCCGAACTGCAGGCGGCCGTGCGCGAGACGGGGCTCGCCGTCACCGGCCCGAACTGCCTCGGCAATTTGAGCGCCGGCGAAAAGCTCTTCACCAATATCGACGATCGCATCGTCACTATGGAACAGGGCGCGGTGGCGATCGCCGGCCAATCCGGTGCCATCGTCATGGCGATCCGCCAGACGCTGGAAGACCGGGGCGTCGGTGTCGGCTACATGGTGACCACGGGCAACGAGGCCGGGCTCGAAACGCCGGATCTGATGCGCTATTTCGCCGAGGATCCGAGCATCAAGGTGATCGTCGTCTATCTCGAAGGGGTGCGCAACACCAAGGCGTTCCGCGATGCCTGCAAGGCGGCGCGCGCGGCGAGCAAGCCGGTGATCGCGCTCAAGCTCGGCGCCTCCGAAGGCGGCCGCGCCGCGGCGATGGCGCATACCGGCGCGCTCGCCGGCTCGATCGAGACGTTCGACGCTATCGCGACGCGCGAAGGTGTGATCCGGGTCGGCGGCCTCGACGAGCTGATCGAGACCACCGAGTGCTTCGTGCACGCGGCCGTTCCGAAAGGCGACCGGCTCGCCGCGGTGACGCTCTCCGGTGGCAAGCGCGGCATGCTGATCGACGCCTTCTACGCTGCAGGCCTGAACTTCGCGCCGCTGAGCCCGCATGTCAGCGCGGAGCTGGCGAAGATGCTCGGCCCCGGCTCGATCGTCGGCAATCCGCTCGATGCCGGCTTTGCCGCGGTGGTCGATCCCTCCGTCTACATGAAATCGATCAAGCTGATGATCGACGACCCCGATATCGACATCGTCATCGTCGATGCCGAACTGCCGAAGGCGCCGCACGAGCTGCGCGAGCGAAATTTGCGTATCGTCAACGAGATGGCGAGCAAGGCGGGCAAGCCGGTGATCTACATCAGCGCGATGTCGATCGGCTTCACCGAGTACACCAAGGATTTGCGGAAGTCGCTGCCGCATCTCGCGGTGATGCAGGGCATGGACCGCGCGGTGACCGCAATCAAGTCGCTGCTCGCCTATGCGAAGCTGCGCAAGGAGGTGCCCGATATCGTCTCGAGCTCGAAACCCGCCGCGCGCGCCGTGCTGGAGAAGACGTTGACATCGGCGACCGGCGCCGCGCTCGACGAGGTCGCCTCGAAGAAGCTGCTCAAGGCCTACGGCATCCCGATCTCGAAGGAGGCGATCGCACAGACCGCGGCAGACGCCGTCAAAATTGCCAAGCAGATCGGCTTTCCGGTCGTGGCAAAGCTCGTCAGTGCGGAGATCCTGCACAAGTCCGACATCGGCGGCGTGGTGCTGAACCTCAACAGCGCAGCCGAGGTGAAGAAGGCGTTCGCCGACATCACCGCGCGCGTGGCGAAGCTCAAGGGCAAGCCGAAGCTCGACGGCATCCTGATCGCGCAGCAGGTCAAGGCCGAGCTCGAGCTGGTGGTCGGCGCCTCGCTCGACGCCGAGATGGGGCCGGTCGTGCTGTTCGGCACCGGCGGCATCGACATCGAGCTGATGAAGGACGTCGCGCTCGCCGGCGCGCCGCTGGACGAAGCCGCAGCACGGCTCCTGATCGGCCGCACCAAGGCCGGCATCAAGATGCGCGGCTATCGCGGCAGGCCGGTCTTGCACGAGGCCTCGGCGGTGAAGGCCCTGGTCGGGCTATCCAACCTGATTGTGGATGCGGGCGATCGTATCGCCTCGATCGACATCAACCCGTTCCTGATCAACACCAGGACTGGCGTGGCCGTCGATGCCCTGATTGTGCTGAACAATGCAGCCGCAAGGCGGGCGGCCGGGCATTGAGAAGCGTAGGGTGGATTAGCGCAGCGTAATCCACCAAATTACATGGCTGCGGAGCGAAAGCGGCGGGTTACGCTTCGCTAACCCGCCCTACGTAGCATCGCGGGCTCCTTCCAACTTCCCCGCTTTGGCCGTAAAATCCCCCCACATGGCACGCGCGAGCAATCTTGTGATCGGAACGGCAACGCTGGCGGCGATCGCCGTGGCGTTCGGCGGCCTGCTCGGCGTGCAGAAATGGCGCACCATCCAGAGCCGCAGCCAGTTGCGCGTGGTGTTCGAGGGCGGCTCCGCCAGCGGGCTGCGCCGCGGCGGGCCGGTCAATTTCGACGGGGTGCCCGCCGGCCAGATCCAGTCGATCAAGCTGGAGAGTCCGCGCAGGATCGTGGCGCTCGTCATGCTCGACAACACCGCACCGATCCGCAAGGACACCGTGGCCGGAATCGAGTTCCAGGGCCTCACCGGCATTGCCGCGATCTCGCTGATCGGCGGCGCCCCCTCTGCACCGGCGGTGCCGCTGGACGCGGATGGGATTCCCGTGCTGACCGCCGATCTCAGCGACGCCGAAACCATCGTCGAAACCTTGCACAGCGTCGACCGCACCATCGTGAACAACGCCCCAGGGATCAAGGAGGGCCTGCACACGTTCGAGACCTATACCGCCGACCTCAGGAGCAAGGGCGCCGAGATCGATTCGGTCATGGCCAAGGTCGATAGCGCCTTTGCGGGCTTCGACAAGGCGGTCGCCAAGATCGAGGGCGCGGTGCCGGGCTTCGTCGATGGCAAGGCCGACGAGCTGTTCGAGAAGATCCAGGGACTGCACGAGCTTGCCGGCACCATGAAGAAGAAGTCGGCATCCTACCTCGAAGACATTCGCCGCTCGCTGCTCGACGTCAGCGAGGCCGCCAACAAAATGAGCGGCACGCCGGCGCCGCCGCGGCCCCCGCGCCGGCCCACGGAGCAGAAGCAACGCTAAAGGGCGATGCGATTAGGATGAATCGTCATCGCGCTTTAGCTTATGTTTGAGCATGATCTTTTCGGAAAGCCGCTACACACTTTTCCGGATCATTCTCTAGCCTACCACGCGTAGCGCACCAGACCCTTGCCGGCATAGGAGCGCGTGACGTTCGAGAACTCGCCCTCGAAGGTCGCCGATGCGGACCAGCCGTTCATCCAGTTCATCTGCATCGATGCCGTGGTCAGCGCCGAATCGCGCGCCAGGGCGGCGCCGCTCACGACGAAGGCCGAACCCGGCAGCGTCTGGAACACGGCTGCGGCCGTGCGGTCCGGATTGTAATCATGCGCCCAGGCGAGCCGGCCGCGCAGGGTCATCAGGCCACCGGCCGCGGCAAAGGACCGGTCCGCGCGCAGGCCGAGCTCGGAGCGGGTGCTGGTCACGTCCTTGGCACCATAGCTGAGCGCGAAGACGTTGCTGCCGACCACGGCCGACTCTGCGTAGGAGGGAAGGCCAAACAAGGTGGCCTGTAGTGCGGCGTAGGGCGTGACGCCGGCCCATTGCATGGCGTAGCGATAGCCGCCCTCGATGCGGCCCGAGACCGCGTTGGCGTTGAACTGCGCCCGCAACTGGTCATAGCCCGCGGCCGTCACGACGCGATTGGTCGTAACGTCCTGCCAGCCATAAGCGAGCGCCGCCGTGACATAGGCAGGTCCGGCCGCATGACGCACGAAGGCGCCGGCCTGGAACAGATCGGAGCGCCCCCAACCGAGCCCGCTGACGTTGAATCCGGTCCCGCCGCCTGCGAGGGAGAAGCCCGCAATCGTCGACGGCGATAAGCGGTAGTCGAGGCCCACGGCGGTGCCATAGACGCTGCTGGTGGTGTTGTTCGAGCCGAGGCCGGCGTTGCCGTCGGTGGTCTGCGAGCCGCCATAGCCGGCCGCCCACACGTCCCAGCGCTGCTCGAAGGTCGCCGCCGGAGCCTTGATCGCGGCGAACGCGTCGCGCGCGTTCTTGCCGCGCGCTTGAGCATCGGGGGCAAACGGCGTCGCACCGGACGTGCCGCTGCGTCCCGAGTCGAAGACATCGGTCAGCAGGCCGAGAAACAGGTTCATCGCGTTGAAGGTGGTCTGCTGCGCCCCGGTCGCCGGCTCGCCGGAGGCCTGCGCCAGGCCGCTGGGCCCGAGGCCTGCGAATTCGGCTTGCAGGAAACCGTTGGCATTGAAGAAATCCTGAAGCGTCGTCGCGACGTTCTTCTGATTGACGTTGAGCGCGTACTTCGCGCCGTAGTCGAGCGCAAAATCGAGAAAGACCTCGTTCGATCCGACACTCGTCGTCCCGATGAGGCCGCCCGGCGCGGCAACGCCGGAAAAATTGCCGCTGGAAGTGCCGAGGAACTGCATGATCGAGTAGTGCTTCATCACGGCGGCGCCCGCATACAGCGCGACACCGACCGTGCCGTTCAGCGCCACATTGCCGCTGACGAGCGCATGGCTCGCGCTCGATCCGCTGCCGACCTGCACGACGTAAACCGAGCCGGGCTGGAAGGCGAGATCGCCCTGAACCTGCATGCTCGAGCCCGGTCCCCCGTCACCCGGCGCATAGATGCCGCCGCTGGCGATCGCGGTATTGCCGACGATGCCGGCGCCGAACAGCGCGCCGCCCGAATTGACGGTGGTCAGGCTGGATTGGGAGATATCGCCATCGACCCGCAGGATGCCGCCATTCACCGTAGTGGTGCCGGTGTAGGTGTTCGTGCCCGAGAGGATCAGCGTGCCGCTGCCGACCTTTTCCAGCGAACCCGGCCCGATCGGGCGGCAACCGCAGGGATCGTAATCGCCGATGACGCCGCTGACGTCGGTCGAGAGGTTGTTGCTGCCAACGACGAGGGTATTGGCGCCGCCGATGTAATAGAAACCGCTGCCTTCGATCGAACCCGCGGTGATGCGGCCGTCGCCGTTCGGACCGACGCTGACGCCGAAATCGACGATGCCCGTTCCGGTGGTGATGAAGCGGGCGTTTCCGCCGGTGGAATTGTCGAAGAACTCGGTTTTGCCGCCTGCCTTTGTGATGATCGTCGCATCGCCGGCCGTCGTGAACGCGCCGAAATTGGTGAGACCGTCGGCTTCATTGATGATGGTTGCATGGCCGGCGGTCGCCGTATCGGAGCCGGCCAGCGTGCCGAACACGGTCCCGCTGAAATCCTTGTTCACGATCGCCGCCGAGCCTGCCGAGGCCTGTTCGACGAATGCGGTGCTGCCGCCGTTCTGGTTGGTGATGCTGGCGGTGCCGGCATTGGTCCGTGCGAAGAAGCCGATCAAGCCGCCGTCGTTGACGATGGTCGCCCGACCGGCGGTCGCGGTGTCGGAGCCGCCCCCGTTCGGGTCGCCGAAATACAGCTGGCCGTTGTTGGTGATGGCGATCGAGCTGGCGGAGCTGGCGTTGCGAAACAGCGTCGTCCCGGAGAAGGCGTTCAGGAGCGAGGTGACCCCGGACGTGTCGGCATTGACGACGCTGAAGAGGCCTTCATTGGTGACGGCGCCGACGATGCTCGCGGTATGCGTCGCGTCACCGAGCTGCAGGGATCCGCAGTTGCAGATGAATGTGCCTCCGGCATAGGTGTTGGCCCCGAGCAGCGCCAGGGTGCCCGAGCCCTGAACGTTGATGCCGCCGCTGCCGACGATGCGCGAAGCGATCATGGCCGACGGATCGCTGGTGCCGGTTACGTCCGCGGTGATGAAGGTGGTGCCGCCCGGAGCCAGCCTGAGATCGCCGCCCTGGATGGTGTAGATCGAACTGTCGCCCGTGATGTCGAACCCCACCAGGCTGGTGAGTTGCACGCCAACCGGCGTCACCGTCACCGTGCCGCCCGTGGCCGGTGTCGAAGGACCGCTGCTGCCGAATTGCGTGCCGGCTGATGCGGGGTCATAGGCGGTGCTGACCGCGCCGAAGGCGTCCGTCCAGTTGGTCGCGGTGTTGTCCCAAACGCCGCCTCCGCCGTTGACGGCGCCGTTCGGCGTGATCTGCGATCCGTTGAAGACCTGCTGTGCCTGGCTGGGACCGGCCAGAGACACCGCGCTGAAGACGAGGCCCGCCCCGGATGCCGTGCGCATGGCCGCGGCACTCCGAAGCAGGCAACCCCACCCGCTCGATCGCAACCAGGCCCTCAACACGCGTCCCCCAACCTGCGGCGCTCCCCAATGGCGCCGCGGGAACTTAGGCGATGAAGACGGGCAGTAGAACTACGGGAGCTCGAGAATCCGCCGATGCGACCGAGATTCGGCCAGATTCGACAGCCCATGTTGCGGCCGCGCCACGGTTTTGCAGCGCCATTCCCATTCCGCGCATGAACGAATGCGTCAGGACGACCGCCGTCATGGATGGCTATTCACATCTGGCTGGTCGTCCAACACGCAGGGCTGGCGAAGGCTCAATAGTTGCTCGGAGACGACCCATTCGGAATGCCATCGATCGGACATTCATCAGTGCCCGGCGTCGAGCGGGTCATTGCCTCGACCATGTCGCGCGTGCCTTCGGGATCCCTAATCCAGTTCTTGTAGAAATCATACGGGCACGCGGCGACGCCGCGCGGGCTGTCGCCGGAATTGATCATGCCGGTGTAGCCGCGATGAACGAGCTTGTAGAGATGGTTCTGCGACTGGCCGTTGCGGCGCGCGTCGCGGATCAGATGCTTCGACAGCTGGGCGTACTGGATGCCGTAATCCTCCTCGCCGCATTCGCCGAGCGTGCGTCCGTCGAAGCCGATGATCGCGGAGTGACCGAAATAAGAATAGACGCCGTCGAAGCCGGCGGCATTGGCGACCGCGACATAGACGTTGTTGGCCCAGGCCATGGCCTTTGAGATCATGACCTGCTGCTCCTTGGCCGGATACATGTAGCCCTGGCAGCGCACGATCAACTCCGCCCCCTTCATGGCGCAGTCGCGCCAGATCTCCGGATAATTGCCGTCGTCGCAGATGATCAGGCTGACCTTGAGGCCTTTCGGCCCCTCGGAGACATAGGTGCAATTGCCGGGGTACCAGCCTTCGATCGGCACCCAGGGCATGATCTTGCGATACTTCTGCACGATCTCGCCCTTGTCGTTCATGAGGATCAGGGTGTTGTAGGGCGCCTTGTGCGGATGCTCCTCGTGGCGTTCGCCGGTGAGCGAGAACACGCCCCACACTTTGGCCTTGCGGCAGGCTTCCGCGAAGATCGCGGTCTCCTCGCCCGGCACCATCGAGGCCGTCTCGTACATCTCCTTGGCATCGTACATGATGCCTTGTGTGGAATATTCCGGGAAGATCACGAGATCCATGCCGGGCAGCCCGACCTTCATGCCGACGATCATGTCGGCGATCTTGCGGGCGTTGTCGAGCACCTCGGCCTTGGTGTGCAGGCGGGGCATCTTGTAATTGACCACCGCGACGCCGACCGTGTCGTTGCTGCTGGAGATGTCACCGTGAAGCATGTCGAGCGCTCCTGTTGTCTGATGCTGGCGTGGGTTAGTGGCTGATCATCCAGGGGCGTGCGGTCGGAAAGCCCTTGGCGCCGCTCCTGGTCTTGGTCATCAGCCGCGCCGGCTTCTTCCTGTCCGCCAAACCCTTGTCCTTCACGGTCTTGCCCGAGGAGCAGCAGCCGCAGCCCGGGCCATGGGAAGCCTTATATTGCGCCAGCGTCTGCGGCGCGTGCGTGCTGCGCTCGTTGACGGCGTGCGCCTTGCGCTTCTCCGCCGGCATGCAGAAGAAGTTCGGCGCCGTCAGGATGACGCGGGGCGCCATCGTCTCGCAGTGCGGGCAGCTCTGCGGATCGTCGCATTCCGCCATCGGGCGCAGGTCCTTGAAGGGACCGCAATCGTCACAGAGATATTCGTAGACCGGCATCGCATCACCTACGCTCTTGCCTGTTCACACAACGCGCTGCCTCCGGGCGTCCGGGACAGCCCCTCACCCCGCCCCTCTCCCGAGAGAACGGGGAGAGGGAGCGCGGCGTCACTTGTCCGGCGAGATCGGCATCTGGATGTCGCCGGTGATGTGCTTGATGGGACCGGCCGCCGACGGCATCACGTCGAAGTCGAAGATCTCGGTCGGCAGCCACAGCGTGGCGCAGGCATTGGGCACGTCGACCACGCCGGAGATGTGGCCCTGGCACGGCGCGGTGCCGAGGATCGAATAGGCCTGGGCGCCGGAATAGCCGAACTTCTTGAGATACTCGATCGCATTCAAGCAGGCCTGGCGATAGGCGATGTGGACGTCGAGATAGTGCTGCTTGCCGGCCTCGTCCACCGAGATACCTTCGAAGATCAGATAGTCCTTGTAGTTCGGCGTGATCGGCGACGGCTTGAAGATCGGATTCTTGATGCCGTACTTCGACATGCCGTCCTTGATCACTTCCACCTTCAGGTGGAGCCAGCCGGCCATCTCGATCGCACCGCAGAAGGTGATCTCGCCGTCGCCCTGGCTGAAGTGCAGGTCGCCCATCGATAGGCCCGCGCCGGGGACGTAGACCGGGAAGTAGATCTTCGAGCCGCGCGAGAGATCCTTGATGTCGCAATTGCCGCCATGCTCGCGCGGCGGCACGGTGCGCGCACCCTCGGCACCGATCTTGGCTTTGACGTCGCCCTTGGCGCGGCCGCCATGGGCGGTCGGCGCGAACGGCGGGTTGGCAAGGCCGGGCACGCGGGTTGGGTTGGTCGAGATCAGCTCGGCCTCGCGCTTGTTCCAGGTGTCCAGCATCTTCGGATCGGGCAGACAGCCGATCAGGCCGGGATGGATGAGACCGGCGAAATTGACGCCGGGCACGTGACGCGACGAGGTGTAGAGACCCTTGATGTCCCAGATCGACTTCTGCGCCAGCGGGAAATGGTCGGTGAGGAAGCCGCCGCCGTTCTGCTTGGAGAAGAAGCCGTTGAAGCCCCACAGGCTCTCCTTGAGCGGACCGACGTCGAGCAGGTCGACCACGAGAAGGTCGCCGGGCTCGGCGCCCTTGACGCCGATCGGGCCGGAGAGGAAGTGCACGATCGACAGGTCGATGTCGCGCACGTCGTCGGCGGAATCGTTGTTCTTGATGAAGCCGCCGGTCCAGTCATAGGTCTCGATGATGAAATCGTCGCCGGGATTGACCCAGGCCACGATCGGGATGTCGGGGTGCCAGCGGTTGTGCACCATGTCGTTTTCATAGGCCGACTTGGTGAGATCGACCTTGATCAGTGTCTCTGGCATCGAGATGCTCCCCTTTTACACGGTTGGTTAGACGGACAGATATTTCGAGACCTGCGCGGCATCGACGGCATCGCGCGGATCGTCGCGCACGATCTCGCCGTTCTCGATCACCAGCACGCGGTCGGCGATGTCGAGCGCGAAACTGAGGACCTGCTCGGACACGACGATCGACAGCCCCTTCTCGTCGCGGATGCGCTTGAGGGTGCGCGCCATCTCCTTGATGATGGAGGGCTGGATGCCTTCGGTCGGTTCGTCCAGCAGCAGCACCTTCGGCTTGGTGGCGAGCGCGCGCGCGATCGCCAATTGTTGTTGTTGTCCGCCGGAGAGATTGCCGCCGCGGCGGCCTTTCATCTCGAGCAGCACCGGGAACAATTCGTAGATGTCGTCAGGCACCTCGGAGCCGCCCGAGACGACGAGCCCGGTCTCGATGTTCTCCTTCACCGTCATGGTGGAGAAGATCATGCGGCCCTGCGGCACATAGGCGAGGCCCTTGGCGACGCGCTCAAAGCTCTTGAGGTTGCCGAGCTCGGCGCCGTCCATGTTCACCGAGCCGCTTTTGGCCGGCAGGATGCCCATCAGCGACTTCATCAGCGTGGTCTTGCCCATGCCGTTGCGGCCCATGATCGCGACGATCTCGTTCGCCGCGACCTTGACGTTGAGCCCGTGCAGCACCTCGCTCTGGCCGTAGGCGACGTGGAGATCGGAAATAGCCAGCATCAGCGTGCTCCTTAATGGCCCAGGTACACTTCGATGACCTTGGGATCGTTCTTCACCTTCTCCATGGTCCCTTCCGAAAGGATCTGGCCCTGGTGCAGCACGGTGACCTTGTGCGCGATGTCCTCGACGAACTTCATGTCGTGCTCGATCACCAGCACCGAACGGTTCTTGATGATGCGGTTGAGCAGCTCGGCGGTCTTGGCGCGTTCGGACACGCTCATGCCGGCGACGGGCTCGTCTAGCATCAGCAGATCGGGATCCTGGATCAGCAGCATGCCGATCTCGAGCCACTGCTTCTGGCCATGGCTAAGCTCGTCGGCATAGGTGTTGAGCTTGTCCTTGAGGAAGATCATCTCGGCGACTTCCTCGACCCGTTCCTTCACCGGCTGATCGCGCTGGAAGGTCAACGAGCCGAACACGGTGCGGCCGCGCGGAAACGAGATCTCGAGATTCTCGAACACGGTGAGATCCTCGAACACCGACGGCGTCTGGAACTTGCGACCGACGCCGGTTTGCACGATCTCGTTCTCCCTCATCTTCGTGAGCTCCTTGCCACGAAACTGAATCGAGCCCGAGGTCGCCTTGGTCTTGCCGCAGATCAAATCGAGCACCGTGGTCTTGCCGGCGCCGTTGGGACCGATGATGACGCGGATCTCGTTCTCCTCGACATAGAAGGAGAGGTCGTTGACCGCCTTGAACCCGTCGAACGAGACGGTGAGGCCGGAGACCGCGAGCAGGAAGTCCTTGGGCTGATGACCGATGAGCATGATCGCCTCCTCACTCTGCCGGTGCGCCGTCGGCGACGGAATTGTCGGTCCAGCCCGCCTTCGGCTTGCGCGAGGCGAACAGCCGGTCGATGCGGGGCTGCACGTAATCGGCCCAAAGCCCGGACAGGCCGTTGGGGAAAGCGAGCACGACCGCAATAAACAGCGCGCCGAGACCGAACAGCCAGAGTTGAGGGAAGGATTCCGACAGGCTGGTCTTGGCGAAGTTCACCAGGATGGCGCCCCAGACAGCGCCGAAGATCGACATCCGCCCGCCGACCGCGGTGTAGATCACCATCTCGATCGACGGCACGATGCCGACGAAGGACGGCGACATGAATCCGACGTTGAGCGCGAACATGGCGCCACCGATCGCGGCGAAGATCGCAGCCATGCAGAAGGCGAAGATCTTGAAATTGGCGACGCTGTAGCCGGAGAAGCGGACGCGGTCCTCCTGCTCGCGCATCGCCACCAAGATGCGTCCGAGCTTGGTCAGGCGGATGAACTGCGCAATGCCGATGCAGGCGAACAGCAACACCACCTCGACGAAGTACAGGACGATCTTGGCGTGGTCGGGCCGGATGTCCCAACCCTTCAGCGTGCGCAGGTCGGTCATGCCGTTGATGCCGCCGGTATAGCCCTGCTGTCCCACGATCAGGATGGTGAGGATGGCGGCGACGGCCTGGGTGATGATCGCGAAATAGGTGCCGCCGACGCGGCGCTTGAACATCGCGGTGCCGATGATCAGGGCGAACAGGCCGGGGACCAGGATGATGGCGAGGATGGTGAAGGTGAGGCTGTGAAACGGCTGCCAGAAGAACGGCAGCGCCGTGATCTGATTCCAGTCCATGAAATCGGGGATGCCGGGCGTCGACTGGATCTTGGTGTTCTCGACGCTTGAGGCCTCGAGCTTGAGGAACATCGCCATGCAATAGCCGCCGAGGCCGAAGAACACGCCCTGCCCCAGGCTCAGGATGCCGCCATAACCCCAGCACAGCACGAGGCCGATCGCGACAAAGGCATAGGTCAGGTATTTCGCGACCAGGTTGAGGCGGAACACGTCCAGCGTCAGCGGCAGGATCACGAACAGCACGGCGGCGAGCGCAATGAAGCCCATCAGTTCGGATCGGTTGAAGAAGCGTGAGTTGATGATCATGACTTTCCTGCTTCTCGTTATTTGCGGACCTTGAGGGCGAACAGACCCTGCGGCCGCAGCATCAGGATGCCGACGACGGCGAGCAGCGTGAGCACCTTGGCCATCGAGCCCGACATGAAGAACTCGAGCGTCGATTGCGTCTGCGAGATCGAGAAGGCCGAGGCGATGGTGCCGAGCAGGCTGGCGGCGCCGCCGAACACGACGACGAGGAAGGTGTCGACGATGTAGAGCTGGCCCGACGTCGGCCCGGTCGAGCCGATCATGGTGAAGGCGCTGCCGGCGACACCGGCGATGCCGCAGCCGAGCCCGAAGGTGTAGCGGTCGACCTTCTCGGTGTTGATGCCGACCGCGCCGGCCATGATGCGGTTCTGCACGACCGCACGGACCTGACGGCCCCAGCGCGACATGTAGAGAACGTAGGCGACGGCAATGGTGATCAGCACGGTGAGGCACATCACGAAGACGCCGTTGATCGGCACCTCGATGCTGTCGGTGACGCGCAGCGAGCCCAGCATCCATTGCGGCAGCTCGACGCCGACCTCGCGCGCGCCGAACACCGAGCGATAGGCCTGCTGCAGCATCAGGCTGAGGCCCCAGGTCGCGAGCAGCGTATCGAGCGGGCGCTTGTAGAGGTGCCGTATCAGCCCCCATTCCACCAGCATGCCCAGCGCGCCCGATGCGAGGAAGGCCAGTATCATGGCAAGGAAGAAGTAGCCGCTGAAGAGGCTCGGCAAATAGGCCTGGAAGAGATTGGAAGTCATCCAGGTGACGTAGGCTCCGAGGATCATGAACTCGCCGTGGGCCATGTTGATGACGCCCATCTGGCCGAAGATGATCGCAAGGCCGAGTGCCATCAGGACGTAGACGGAGAACAGGATCAGTCCGGCAAACCCCTGCATGACGAAGATCGAGCCGAGGTCGCCAATCGAATAGTCGCCGAACATCCATGTCCTCCGTCGGGAAAGGATCCCGCGTCGCGAGCAGGTTCGCGACGCGGGGGCTTGAGGCATGGACTTGCGATCCACGCCAGGGAGCGGTTTTGCCTTGGGGGAAAAGTGCGACGGGCGTCGCGACTTACTGGTAGCGCTCTTACTGGTAGCCCTTGGGGAACGGATCCGGCTCAACGAGATCGGCGGTCTCGTAGATCAGCTCGAACTGGCCATCGAGCTTGGCGCGCCCCACCCGGGTCTTCGACCAGAGGTGATGGTTCTCGTGGATGCGCACATAGCCTTCCGGCGCGCCCTTGAACTCGACGCCGGTCGAGGCCGTGGCGATCTTGTCGACGTCGAAAGAGCCGGCCTTCTCGACCGTCAGCTTCCACAGCCAGGGGCCGAGATAGGCAGCCTGGGTGACGTCTCCGATCACGGTCTTCTCGCCCCACATCTTCTTGAACGCCGAGACGAAAGCCTTGTTGTTCGCATTATCGAGCGACTGGAAGTACTTCATGCAGGCATAAGCGCCCGCGATGTTCTCGCCGCCGATACCGTCGATCTCGTCCTCGGTCACCGAGATCGTCAGCAGTGCCTGCTTGGAGAGATCGATGCCGGCCGCCTTGAGCTGCTTGTAGAAGGCGACGTTCGAACCGCCGACGACGTCGGTGAAGATCACGTCCGGCTTGGTCAGCTTGATCTTGTTGATGACCGAGTTGAACTGCGTCGAGCCGAGCGCATAATATTCCTCGCCGACGACCTTGCCCTTGAGCACGTTTTCGACGTGCTTGCGCGCGATCTTGTTGGAGGTGCGTGGCCAGATGTAGTCCGAACCGATGAAGAAGAAGGACTTCGCGCCCTTCTCCTTGGCGATCCAGTTCAGGCCGGCGAGAATCTGCTGGGTCGCTTCCTGGCCGGTGTAGATGACGTTCTTGGACTGCTCGAGGCCTTCGTAGAAGGTCGGGTAGTAGAGCATGCCGTTATACTGCTCGACGACCGGCAGCACCGCCTTGCGCGAGGCCGAGGTCCAGCAGCCCATGATCGCCGCGACCTTGTCGTTGACAAGCAGCTTCTTCGCCTTCTCGGCGAAGGTCGGCCAGTCCGACGCGCCGTCCTCCTGGATGAACTTGATCTTGCGGCCGAGCACGCCGCCGGCCGCGTTGATCTGCTCGATAGCGAGCTTTTCGGCCTGGATCGAGCCGGTCTCGGAGATCGCCATGGTGCCGGTCGCCGAATGCAGGATGCCGACCGTGACCTCGGTGTCGGTGACGGCCAGACCCGTGGTGTTGACCGCCGAGGTCGCCGGCGCCTGCGCGAATGACCCGCGCGGCAGCATGGTGATGGCCGGCACCGCGGCCATTCCCATCAATAATCTGCGCCGCAGCGGCGACAATAGCCCCTTGTTTGCTTCGTCTGACATGAGCACCCCACTTTTGTTCGAGAACACGCGATTGGTGCCCGTGAGGATGGCTCGAATTTATGCAGCGCACGCATACGCAAGATCGCGTATACTGCACCGCAAAATGCCGACGTAGGCTTCTGGTACGGAATTTGCGAGGGGTCCGGGTCCGTATCGGGAGTGGGGTTAAGTGGCAGGGCGGCAGCGAATAGACCGCGTCAGGCGCCAGTACAATCAATGGGTCGCCAACCAGACGCTGGAAGATTACGCCCTGCGCTTCACCGCCAAGAGCGCGCGGCGCTGGTCCGCCGCCCGCGTCGCCAACACGGCACTGGGCGCGATCTCGTTCCTGGCGATGGAGGCGATCGGCGGGACCATCACGCTGAACTATGGCGTCACCAACGCGACTGCCGCCATCGTCGTGGTTTCCGTCATCATCTTCGGCTGCGGGGTGCCGATTGCGTATTATGCCGCCAAATGCGGCATCGACATCGACCTGCTGACGCGGGGGGCCGGCTTCGGTTACATCGGCTCGACCGTCACCTCGCTGATCTACGCGTCCTTCACCTTCATTTTCTTCGCGATCGAGGCCGTGATCCTCGCCTCCGCGCTCGAGATGTGCTTCGGGATTCCGCGGCCGGTCGGCTATCTCATCAGCGCCGTCGTCATCATCCCGCTGGTGGCCTACGGCATCACGCTGATCAGCCGCTTCCAATTGTGGACGCAGCCGCTGTGGGTGATCCTTCACATCATTCCGTTCGCCGCGATCGCCTGGCACAATCCGCGCTCCTTTGCGGAGTGGCACAAATTCTCCGGCGAGCACGGCGATCTCAACGGGCACTTCGATCTCCTGCTGTTCGGCGTTGCGGCCTCGGTCGTGTTCTCGCTGGTGGCGCAGATCGGCGAGCAGGTCGACTTCCTGCGGTTCCTGCCGCGCGACCGCCGCGCCTCCAGGGCCTCCTGGTGGATGGCGCTGATGAGCGCGGGGCCGGGCTGGATCGTGCTGGGCGCGCTGAAGCTGCTGGCGGGCTCGTTCCTCGCCTTCTTCGCGCTCAGCCACGGCGTGCCGCCCGAGGAGGCGGCCGAGCCGGCGCACATGTATCTCGAAGCCTTCCGCTACGTGCTGTCGCAGCCCGACCTCGCTTTGGCCTTGACCGGCACCTTCGTGATCCTGTCGCAGGTCAAGATCAACGTTACCAACGCCTATGCCGGCTCGATCGCCTGGTCGAACTTCTTCTCGCGCTTGACCCACAGCCATCCCGGACGCGTGGTATGGCTGGTCTTCAACGTCGTCGTGGCCCTGCTGCTGATGGAGATCGGCGTCTACAAGGCGCTGGAGCAGACGCTTGCGCTCTATTCCAACGTCGCGATCGCCTGGGTCGGCGCGCTGGTCGCCGACCTCGTCATCAACAAGCCGCTCGGACTGCGGCCGCAGCAGATCGAGTTCAAGCGCGCGCATCTCTACGACGTTAATCCGGTCGGCGTGGGAGCGATGACGATCGCGACCATCGTCTCGATCAGCGCCTTCTACGGCCTGTTCGGGCCGACCGCGAAGGCGCTGTCGGCCTTCATCGCGCTCGCGGCGGCCTTCCTCACGGCGCCGTTGATCGCCTGGGCCACAGGCGGCAAATACTACATCGCGCGCAAGCCGAAGCGGAGCTGGCAGAACATCGAGGCGATCCAGTGCTGCATCTGTGAGCACTCGTTCGAGCCGGAGGACATGGCCTCCTGCCCCGCTTATGCGGGGCCGATCTGCTCGCTGTGCTGTTCGCTGGACGCGCGCTGCCACGATCTCTGCAAGCCGCACGCGAGATTCCAGGCGCAGGTGTCGGAAACGCTGGGCCGGCTGATGCCGCAGCCGATCTACGCCCGGATCAACTCGCAAGTCGGCCACTATATCGGTGTCTTCGTGGTCTCCGCCGGCCTGATCGCCCTGGTGCTGGGACTCATCTATCTACAGACGTCGGCGAACGTGCACGGCGACAACGAGCTCGTGTCCGACGTGCTGTGGAAGGTGTTCTTCTCGCTCAGCATTATCATCGGCGTGGTGGCGTGGCTGTTCGTGCTGGCGCAGCAGAGCCGCCGCGCCGCCGAGGCCGAGACGCGGCGGCAGACCGCGCTGCTGATCCAGGAGATCGACGCGCACAAGCGCACCGATGCCGAGCTCCAGCGTGCCAAGGAGGTCGCCGAATCCGCCAATCTCGCCAAGAGCCGCTATGTGGTCGGGCTGAGCCACGAGCTGCGCTCGCCGCTCAATGCGATCAGCGGCTATGCGCAACTGCTCGAGCAGGATACGAGCCTTGGTGCCAAGCCGCGCGACCAGGTCCGCGTCGTCCGCCGCAGCGCCGACCATCTCTCCGGGCTGATCGACGGCATCCTCGACATCTCCAAGATCGAGGCGGGGCGGCTGTATCTGTCGCGCGACGAGGTGCGCTTGAGCGAGTTCCTCGACCAGCTCGTCGGCATGTTCCGCCTCCAGGCCGCGGCCAAGGGCATCGACTTCGTGTTCAGGCGGCCGCCGACGCTGCCGCGCGTGGTCTATGCCGACGAGAAGCGGCTGCGTCAGGTGCTGATCAACCTGCTCTCGAACGCCATCAAGTTCACCCAGTCCGGCAGCGTGCAGTTCGTGGTGCACTATCGCAGCCCCGTCGCCGAGTTCGAGGTGATCGACACCGGCCCGGGCATTCAGGGCGAGGACCTCGAACGCATCTTCGCGCCATTCGAGCGGGGTGCGCTCGGCGCCTCGCAGCCGCAGACCGGCACCGGCCTCGGGCTCACCATCAGCCGCCTGCTCGCCGGCGTGATGGGCGGGGACATCAAGGTCACGAGCACGGTCGGAACCGGCTCGACCTTCAGGGTCAAGATCCTGCTCTCGGAGGTCGCCAATCCCCAGCGCACCGCGCCGGTGGAGGCGCCGGTCTCAGGCTATCACGGCCCGCGCAAGACCATCCTCGTCACCGACGACGATCCCGTGCATCGCGACCTCCTGCGCGAGGTGCTAACGCCGCTCGGCTTCATCCTGCTCAGCGCACCCGACGGCGCCGGCTGCCTCGCATTGGCGCAGCATTGCCGGCCCGATCTGTTCCTGCTCGACATCTCGATGCCCGCCATGGACGGCTGGGCGGTCGCCGAGGCCTTGCGCGCCAGCGGCCATCATCAGGCCCGCATCCTGATGGTGTCGGCAAGCGCGCTCGAGGCTCATGGCACACCGCTGGCGCAGCCCTTCCACGACGGCTACCTGATGAAGCCGATCGACATCCCGCGGCTGCTGGCAACGATTCGCCAGCTTCTCAAGATCGAATGGCAATACGGCTCGCACGAGGTCGCGGTGCCGTTCTGGCATCCGGAGACCGGATCGAAGCCGCCGCTGCGGCACATCGAGGCGCTGATCGGGCTCGGCCAGATCGGCTACGTCAAGGGCATCCAGCTGAAGCTGGACGAGATCGGCAGCGAGCACCCCGAGCATGCCGACTTCGTCGCGCAGATGCGGTCGCTGGTCGATCGCTTCGATCTCGACCAGTACATGGACACATTGAAGACGTTGCATGCTTATGAGCATTGAATCGAAGAAGCGCGACGTCGCGCTCGTCGTCGACGATTCCCCGGAGACGCTCCGGCTGCTCACCGACGCGCTCGACGGCGCCGGCATGACGGTGATGGTGGCGCTCGACGGCGCCGCGGCGATGCGCATCATCGACCAGATCACGCCCGACATCATCCTGCTCGATGCCGTAATGCCCGGCATCGACGGGTTCGAGACCTGCCGCCGGCTCAAGCGCGATGCGGGTCTCGCCAATGTCCCGGTCATCTTCATGACGGGTCTGGCCGAAACCGAGCACATCGTGCGTGGACTGGAAGCCGGCGGTGTCGACTACGTGACCAAGCCGATCGTGATCGAGGAGATGCTGGCGCGCATCCGGGTCCATCTCGGCAATGCCCGGCTGACCCAGAGCGCGCGCGCCGCGCTCGACGTCTCCGGCCGTTTCCTGTTCGCGGTCAATCGCCAGGGCAATTTGCTGTGGGCGACGCCGCAGGCGCAGAAGCTGCTATCCGATCATCACGGCGCGCAGGCCGACGACTTCGTGCTGCCGCCGACGCTGCTGCAATGGCTCGAGCAGGCGAAGGCCAAGAGCGGCTCGAAATCCCAGGCAGCGTCGCTGCCCGACAATCCGCAGCTCCGCTTCTACTACATGGGCGAGACCGCGCCGAACGAATTCCTGCTGCGGCTATCCAAGGAAGCCGGCACCGCGCTGCCGCCCGAATTCACCAGCGAGCTCGGCCTCACCACGCGCGAGGGCGAGGTGCTGGCCTGGCTTAGCAAGGGCAAGACCAACCGCGACATCGCGCAAATTCTGGGCCTCAGCCCGCGCACCGTCGACAAGCACCTGGAGCAGATCTACGCCAAACTCGGGGTGGAGAACCGGACCGCCGCGGCCGCGATCGCCGCGAATGCGACGCGGCGGAATTCTTGAGCTCGACGAGATCCAACTACCTGCTCGGCGTCATGGCCGGGCTTGTCCCGGCCATCCACGTATTTCTTTCGTGAAAGGCGTGGATGCCCGAGACAAGCCCGGGCATGACGAGTTCGTGGCAGCGGCTCGCTTCAACCATACACGAACGCCTTGTCGTCCAGGTTCGTCTTCGGGATCTCGTCCTTCTCGGTCCAATAATCCTGGCTGTGCTGCCATTCCGGCTTGTCGCCGCGCTTGGGCAACAGGTTCATGTTGCGCATCATGTAGCCGGGGTTGAAGTTTTCCGGATCGATCCAGGGCAGGATCGGCATGTTGTGGTCCTCTGGGCGCAGCTTGACCTCGACTTTCTTTGCGCCCTTCGCCTTCATGTGCCCGAGCAGCCGGCAGACGAAATCGGCGACGAGATCGACGCGCAGCGTCCAGCTGGCGCGGAAATAGCCGAACACCCAGACCATGTTCGGCACGCCCGTGAACATCATGCCGCGATAGGTGACGGTGTCGCCGAAGGCGAGCGGCTTGCCGTCGATCTCGAAGGCGATATCGCCGAGCGCGGCAAGATTGAAGCCGGTCGCAGTGACGATGACATCGGCCTCGAGCAGCTTGCCGGACTTGAGCTGGATGCCGTTCTCGACGAAGCATTCGATCTCGTCGGTGACGACGGAGGCCTTGCCGCTGGCGATGCCCTTGAACAGATCGGCATCCGGCACGAAGGCGATGCGCTGCCGCCAGGGCCGGTATTTTGGCGTGAAGTGGGTCTCGACGTCGTAGTCGGGACCGAGCACGGCGCTGATCTGGCCGATCAGCTCCTTCTTCACCTGCTCGGGCTTGGACACGCAGAGCTTGGTGAAGGCATCCTGCTCGAACAGGATCTTCCGCCGCACGATCTCGTGGATCCAGGCTTCGTCGACCTGCAGCCGTCGTAGTTCCTCCGCGATCTCTATGGCGTTGCGGCCGAGGCGGAAGTAGGTCGGCGAGCGCTGCAGCATGGTGACATGGGCGCACTTGTCGGTGATGTTCGGCACCAGTGTTGCCGCGGTCGCGCCCGAGCCGATCACCACCACTTTCTTGTTCGTGAGGTCGATATCGTCGGGCCAGGTCTGGGGATGGACGATGCGGCCCTTGAAACGGTCCATGCCCTTCCATTCCGGCGTGTAGCCTTCGGAATGGCGATAATAGCCCTGGCACATCCAGAGAAAGTTCGCCGTGAAAGTCCTGGGCTCGCCGGTGTCGGTCGTCACCGCCTCGATGGTCCAGAGATTCTGCTCGCTCGACCAGCTCGCCGAATTGATCTTGTGCTTGTAGCGGATGTGCCGCGCGATATCGTTGTCGTCGATCACTTCCTTTATATAGGAGAGGATCTCTTCGGCGGTCGCAATCGGCGGGCCGACCCAAGGCTTGAAGCTGTAGCCGAAGGTGTGGAGATCGCTGTCGGAGCGAATGCCGGGATAGCGATGTGTGCTCCAGGTGCCGCCGAATGTTTCCTGCGTCTCCAGGATGACGTAGCTCGTGCCCGGAAGCTGCTTCTGGATGTGATAGGCGCTACCGATGCCGGAGATGCCGGCGCCGACGATCAGCACGTCGAAATGTTCAGAAGCCTGTTTGGCCGTGGCGTGACTGCGAACAGCGACATTCATTGTTGCTTCTATGCCTTGCTTGTCTTTGTGGCCGTCCTTGATTGGACGGCGCGTTTCCTCCGCGACGGGCATGATCACCCGCCGCGCCTCCGCTTCAAAATGACATAGATCAAGTCGCGGTCAAATCACAGTGCCGCACCCCAGCTCCGCGCGGTCTGCAAGATCCAGTCGCGATAGAGTGTCAGCGGCGTCACGCCGGTCAAGCCGCCGCAACCGGCGGCGCCGTTCGGTCCTGTCGACCAGCTGATGAGGCCGACGAGCACGGGACCGTTCGACCTGTCCTCGAACACGGGGCCGCCGGAATCGCCGGTGCAGGCGCCAATTCCGCCGCGAACACCGTTGGTTACGGGATCGACCAGGCGAATCTGCAGCGTGCCGGGCTGTCCGGTTGCGACGAGGCCGGCAACGCGCGTGGTGCCACCGCTTTTGCCGTCACCGTGAACCGTGACGCCAATGCCGGCGATGACGAAGCGGCTGCCGACCTGAATCGGAATCGTGGGCATGCCGACCGTCACCGTGGATTTTCCCTTCAGTGGAATTTCCAACTGCAGCAGCGCCACGTCGGCGGTGGCGCGATGCGCCTGCATCGCCTGCATGTTGAAGTTCGGATGGATCGCGATGGTGCGCACGTTCAGCAATTGCGGTTGGCCGTCGCCGCCGCGATCGACGACCTTGTAATCCGCGCCGGGCTGCACGCAATGGGCGACCGTCAACACCAGCCTCGGGGCGATCAGGCTGCCGGTGCAGAAATTGCCGCGCGATCCGACGATGGTGACGACGGCGCGGGCGACGCCATCGGCCTGCGGCGTGCCACCGCCGACGATGGCGTGAGCGGGCGCAGTCAGCAGCAGCGCAACTGCGATGAAGGTGGCAAGCTTCTTCATGGGAACACGCATCGGCATCGGTGAAGGCGGGCGATTGCTTCGGACTGGCTCTTGCCGATAGCGCATGCTAGCCCTCTTGGAAAGCAATTGACGAGGGCAGGACATTGGCGATCGAGGCGGTGATCTTTGATTTCGGCGGCGTGCTGACGAGCTCGCCCTTCGAGGCGTTCACACGGTTCGAGACCGAGCGCGGCCTGCCCGCCGATATCATCCGGCGCACCAACGCCGCCAATCATTTGGAAAACGCCTGGGCCAAATTCGAGCGGGCCGAGGTCGACATCGAGACGTTCGACGCAATGTTCGCCGCCGAATCGCTCGCGCTCGGCGCGGAGGTGCGCGGCCGAGACGTGCTGCCGCTGCTGCAGGGCGATCTGCGCCCGGAGATGGTCGAGGCCCTCAAGCGCATCAAGGCGCAATTCAAGACCGGTTGCATCACCAACAATCTGCCGGCCAACGCGATCGGCAGCATGACGGGGCGCTCCCTCTACATCGCCGAAGTCATGGTGCTGTTCGATCACGTCATCGAATCCGCCAAGATCGGTCTGCGCAAGCCGGATCCACGCATCTACCAGATGATGGTCGAGACGCTGAAGGTCGACCCGAACAATTGCGTTTATCTCGACGATCTCGGCGTCAACCTGAAGCCGGCGCGCCAGATGGGCATGACCACGATCAAGGTCACGAGCGGCGCGCAGGCGATCGCGGAGCTGGAGACGGCGACGGGATTGAAGCTGGGGTAGTTCGACATACGCCGTCATTGCGAGCGCAGCGAAGCAATCCAGAGTCTTTCCGCGGAGGAGGTCTGGATTGCTTCGCTGCGCTCGCAATGACGGTTGTGGCGAGATATCGCCCAACCAAATCTACTTCGCCGCAGCAGCGATCCGTTCCGGAAATGCCGACGCCAGCGCGGCGCGATCCGGCTTCAGCACGCCGCGCTCGGTGATGAGACCGGTGACGAGCCGCGCCGGCGTCACGTCGAAGGCGTAGTTCGCGACCGGCGAGTTCTCGGGCACGATGCGTACCGTCTCCAGCCGGCCGTCCGCGGTGCGGCCGGTCATGTCGGTGACCTCCACGCCGCTGCGCTGCTCGATCGGAATGTCGCGGATGCCGTCATGAACGGCGAAATCGATGGTCGGCGACGGCAGCGCGACGTAGAACGGCACGCCATTGTCATGCGCCGCGAGCGCCTTCAGGTAAGTGCCGATCTTGTTGCAGACGTCGCCATTGGCGGCGACGCGGTCGGTGCCGACGATGGCGAGATCGACCATGCCGTGCTGCATCAGGTGCCCGCCGGTATTGTCCGGGATCACCGTGTGCGGCACGCCGTGATGGCCAAGCTCCCAGGCCGTGAGCGAGGCGCCCTGGTTGCGCGGACGGGTCTCGTCGACCCAGACATGGATCTTGATGCCGCGCTCATGCGCGAGATAGATCGGCGCCGTCGCCGTCCCCCAATCGACGGTGGCGAGCCAGCCGGCGTTGCAATGGGTCAGCACGTTGACCACCTCGCCCGGCTTCTTCGCCGCGGTCGCCTCGATCAGCTTCAGGCCGTTGTCGGCAATGCCGCGATTGATCTCGACGTCCTGCTCGGCGATCTCGTCGGCGCGCGCATAGGCCGCTTCCGCCCGTTCCACCGGATCGATCGGCGCGAGCGCCGCGCGCATCTCGTCCAGCGCCCATTTCAGATTGATCGCGGTCGGCCGCGCCACGACGAGGGTGTCATAAGCGCGTTGCAGCCCGGCGTCGGAGACATCCTCGCGCATCGCGAGCGCCATGCCGTAGGCGGCGGTGGCGCCGATCAGCGGCGCGCCGCGCACCAGCATGTCCCTGATAGCAACGGCCGCATCTTCACACGAGGTCAGCCGCGCAACGACGAATTCATGCGGCAGCCGGCGCTGATCGATCGCTCCGACCGACCAGCCGTCGCGCTCGCGCCAGATGCTGCGGAAATGCTTGCCGTCGACCTTCATGGCATTCTGCCTTTTCGTTTTTCTTGCGTCTCACGCTCGCAGGATGCGCCCGGCCACCGCATCGAGCTTCTTCAGGAGCTCGGGATCGCGCGCCTCCGGCGCCGTGATCAGCGCGGTGTCGAGCGCACGGTCCGAACCGATCGGGCACGGCTCGTGCTCACGCGGAAAATCCTTGGCCAGCCGCGCCACCAGCGCCTTCGCCTTGTCGGCGTTCGAATTCAGCACGCGGATGATGTCCTGCACAGTGACCGCATCGTGGTCGGGATGCCAGCAGTCGAAATCCGTCACCATCGCGACGGTGGCGTAACAGATCTCCGCCTCACGGGCGAGCTTGGCTTCGGGCATATTGGTCATGCCGATCACCGAGTAGCCCAGCGTCTTGTAGGTCATGCTTTCCGCGTAAGTGGAGAATTGCGGCCCTTCCATGCAGACATAAGTGCCGCCGCGCGCGATCGCGATGCCTTCCGCCTCCGCGGCGGCCGCCAGATGGATGCGCAGCCGCGGCGAGACCGGGTGCGCCATCGACACATGCGCGACGCAGCCGCGGCCGAAGAACGAGCTCTCGCGCTTGTGGGTGCGGTCGACGAACTGGTCGACGAGAACGAAGGTGCCCGGCGGCAGTTCCTCCCTGAAGGAACCGCAGGCCGAGAGCGAGATCAAATCGGTGACGCCGGCGCGCTTCAGCACGTCGATGTTGGCGCGATAATTGATGTCGGAGGGGGACAGCCGGTGCCCCTTGTCATGCCGCGGCAGGAACACGATCGGCAGGCCGGCGATGGAGCCACGCCTTAAAGGAGCCGACGGCTCGCCCCAGGGGCTCTCGATCACCTCTTCGCGCGCACCCTCTAAGCCGGGCAGGTCATAGATGCCCGAGCCGCCGATGATGCCCAATATCGCCTGCGTCATGCCTGCTCCACCCTGTCCGCCAAATGTGACATGGTTAAGCTATGCCAGTTTTGCGGCGGATTTGGAACGGGGGGAGATGCGCCTTGTTAAGCGGCGGTCGCCGGCTGGAGCTGCATCGCGACCATCCGCTCCAGCGTCTGCACGGACTGGAAATTCTCCGGCGTGATCTCGGACTGCGGAATGGTGAAGTCGAATTCGGCCTCGACGCCGAGCATGAGATTGACCATGTCCATCGAGGTCAGGCCGATATCGACGAGCTTGGCCGAAGGCGTAACGTCCGCGGCGAGCGAATTCTGCTCGAGGATGCCCTTCACCAGCTTGATGATGCGATTGCGCAAAACGGTATCGAAGGCCTGCATCGGCAAATTCCCATCTGTCTATCGAGGTCGGACCGAACTGCCGGCTACGATGGGTGCGGGCTGCCGGTCCTGCAATGGGGCGGCACCAATACTTTGCGATTCTTAGTAAACGATGACTCAGATTGTCCGAAATCCAGGCTTCTTCCAGAGTCCTAACGCGATACCGGAAAATCCGGCGATGCGAACAACCGGACCTTAACTGTTCGTTCGGAATTGGGTTTTGTTTACCCTCTATTTCATCGACGAATTTGAATTAAATCCGTAGCCTCGTCTCACAAGCAAAGATGGCTGGAGGATCGCCTCAAGCGGCATCGCGAATGATGCCGGCGATCTCGAACGGCAAACCGGAGGCGGACGAGCATGAACGTGCGTGAAGCAGTCCTCACTGTCGACGAAATGCAGGCAAGCTTTCTCGAGCAGGGTCCCTCCCTGATCGAGCGCGCCGCCCGGACCGCCGCAGCGGCCGCGGCCGACGCCGACGAGGTCGATCGCGACGCCCGCTTCCCGCACCGGGCTTTCGACGTCGCGCGTGAGCAGAAGCTGCTCGGCGTGATGATCCCGGTCGAGTTCGGCGGTTTCGGCGCTTCGATCCATGACGTCACCGACATCTGCTACACGCTCGGACGCGCCTGCGCGTCTACGGCGATGATCTACGCGATGCACCAGACCAAGGTCGCCTGCGTCATCAGGCACGGCCATGGCATCCCCTGGATGGAGACCATGATGCGCCGGGTCGCCCGCGACCAGTGGCTGCTCGCCTCCTCCACCACCGAAGGCCAGAACGGCGGCAACATCCGCGCCAGCGCGGCTGCGGTCGACCATGCCGGCGATACCGTCTCGCTGGTGCGCGACGCCACCGTGATCTCCTACGGCGCCGAAGCCGATGGCCTCGTCACCATCGCCCGCCGCGCCACCGAAGCCGCCGCCTCCGACCAGGTGCTGCTGGCGCTCGCCAAGGACGATTATTCGCTGAAGCGGACGCTGGGCTGGGAAACGCTCGGCATGCGCGGCACCTGCTCGACCGGGTTCGAGCTGAAGGTCGACTGCCCCGCCGACCGCGTCTTCCCGGAATCCTATGACAAGATCCACGCCCAGACCATGACGCCGTTCGCGCATCTGTGCTGGTCGTCGGCCTGGGCCGGCATCGCCGCTGCGGCGGTGACGCGCGCGCAGGCCTTCATCCGCAAGGCGGCCCGCTCGTCCGGCGGACAGATGCCCCCGGCCGCGGCGCACTTCACCGCCGCCAAGATGTCGCTGGCCAAGCTGCGCGCGCTGATATCAGCCAATATCGACGCTTTCGCCCGCGTCGAGCACGACGAGCGTGCTCTGAGCTCGCTCGACTTCCAGTCCTCGATCACGCTCTTGAAGGTGCAGGCCTCCGAGCTCGCGGTCGAGACCGTGATGCACGCGATGCGCACCGCGGGACTTGCCGGCTATCGCAACGACGGCGAGTTCACCATGGGCCGTCACCTCCGCGACGTGCTGTCGTCGCCGATCATGATCAACAACGACCGGATCCTGGCCAATGCCGCGACATCGACATTGATGAGCGGGGTGCCGGCGAGCCTTCGCGACTGACGTGCCTCCGCGACCGCTTCAACAAGAAAATTTTGAGATAGCAGGACATCGACCCATGAATATTGCCGTCCTCCCCGACTCGCCCACCACCGCGCCGCAGATGATCGATCCGCTCGATCATCTCGCCGACAAGCTGTTCCACCGCATGGGCGCCGACGGCGTCTATGCTCGCACCGCACTTTATGAGAGCATCGTCGAGAAGCTCGCCGCGCTGATCACCGGTCATCGCGAGGCCGGCACCGAGGTGATGCGCTTCCCGCCGGTGATGAGCCGCTCGCAGCTGGAGAAATCCGGCTATCTCAAGAGCTTTCCCAACCTGCTCGGCTGCGTCTGCGGCCTGCACGGCACCGAACGCGAGATCAACGCCGCCGTGAGCCGCTTCGATGCCGGCGGCGACTGGACGACTTCGCTGTCGCCGGCCGATCTCGTGCTGTCGCCGGCCGCCTGCTATCCGGTCTATCCGATCGCGGCGAGCCGCGGCCAATTGCCGAAGGGTGGCCTGCGCTTCGACGTTGCCGCGGATTGCTTCCGCCGCGAGCCGTCGAAGCATCTCGACCGGCTGCAATCGTTCCGCATGCGCGAATATGTCTGCATCGGCAGCCCCGACGACGTCGCCGATTTCCGCGAGCGCTGGATGGTGCGCGCGCAGAAGATCGCGACCGACCTCGGCCTCACCTTCCGCGTCGACTATGCCAGCGATCCGTTCTTCGGCCGGGTCGGCCAAATGAAGGCGGTGAGCCAGAAGCAGCAGCAGCTCAAGTTCGAACTGCTCATCCCGCTGCGCTCGGAAGAGCAGCCGACGGCATGCATGAGCTTCAACTATCATCGCGAGCATTTCGGCACGACCTGGGGAATTCAGGATGCCGACGGCGAGCCGGCCCACACCGGCTGCGTTGCCTTCGGCATGGACCGCTTGGCCGTCGCCATGTTCCACACCCACGGCACCGATCTTTCCGCCTGGCCCGCCAAGGTGCGGGACGTCCTGAGCCTGCAGCCGCCCGTCGCGGCCGAGGCCCATGGCGAAGGCTGGCGCTGAAGCAACTCACGAGGCCGGCCATTTCCACGGGCAAAACGAGCGTGATCCATACCAAGGTCCGATGCCGCGAGATCACCGAGTCCGACGTCGATAAGATCGCGGACTTGCTGACGCGCGGCTTCGTCGGCCGTTCACGCGACTACTGGATCCAGGGTCTGCGCCGACAGGCCTTCCGGGCCGTGCCGGAGGGTTATCCGCGCTTCGGCTACATGCTCGACGACGACGGCACGCCGGTCGGCGTGCTGCTCTTGATCTACACCTCGCGCAAGGAGGGCGAAGAGACCGCCATCCGGTGCAATCTGTCGAGCTGGTATGTCGATCCGGCCTACCGGAACTACGCACCGCTGCTGACCAAGATCGCCCAGCGGCACAAGCACGTCACTTACTTCAACATCAGCCCCGCGCAGTGGACCTGGCCGATCATCGAAACGCAGGGCTTTCGCGCCTATTGCCGCGGCATATTCTTCTCGGTCCCTGCGCTGGCGCGCGTCCCGCGCTGGAACGAGATCGAGGTCATTCCGCCGCACGCCAAGGAGATCAAGGGGCTTTCCGAGACGGAGACCGAGCTTTTAACGCGACATGCGCGCTACAATTGCCTTAGCCTCGTCTGCCGCACGCCGAAGGGAACCTTCCCCTTCATCCTGCAACCGGTGCGCATCCGCCGCGGTTTCATCGCACCGCCCGCCATGAAGCTGATCTATTGCCGGAGCACCGCAGAATTTGCCGAATGCGCCGGCCGCATCGGACGGCTGCTGCTGCGGCTCGGCAAGATCGCGGTGGCCGTCGATGCCAACGGTCCGGTTCCCGGCCTCGTCGGCATTTACACCGAGCGGCGCGGCCGGAAATACTTCAGGGGCCCGCACCAGCCACAGCTCGGCGACCTCACCGACACGGAGCTCGTGCTGTACGGGCCGTAGAGCAACGCCCGGCTCTGTAAATCTGTACGAGCAGAGCGGGAATATCGCCGCGCTCGTCCGGAGCTACGGCGTATCGCCTTGGCAGCGGGCCGTTTACGCGTGCGCTCACCATCGCCGGTCACCCTCCGTAAACTACGGCGCTTAAGGGAATTTTCCGGCCTGTTCGCTAGCCTCGGCGGCTGAATTAGGTTGCATCAAGTCTATTGCCCGCCGAGGCCCTGCCGACCCATGACGTCGACCCACGACAGCGAGCTTGGTACAGGTCGTGAGCAGGGCCCAGGCGCCCTGGTCGCGCTGAGCCAGCTTGCGCTCGACCACATGGAACAGGGCGTCTGCGTCTACGATGCCGACAACCGGATCGTGGTGACGAACCAGCGCTATCTCACGCTGTTCGACATGTCGGCCGAAATCGTGCGGGTCGGCACCAGCTATCGCGAGGTGCTCGCGCACAGCGCAAGCCGCGGCAACTTTCCGCAAGACCAGCTCGATGCGTTGTATTCGACGCGGATGGCGCAGATCGCCGCGGGCAAGCCGTTCCGCACCGAGCAAATGCTGGCGAGCGGCCTCGTCATGTCGCTCGAGCTGAAGCCGCTCCCCGGCGGCGGCTGGATGACGATCTGCGACGACGTCACCCGCCTCGCCCGGCTCGAAGCGGAACTGCTCGTGCAGACCGAGCGCAGCCAGCACGCGCTCGCCAACATGTCGCACGGACTGATCATGTACGACGTCGACAGCCGTGTCGTCGTCTGCAACGAACGGTTCCTGAAGCTCTACAACCTCGACCCCGAGATCGTGAAGCCCGGCGTCGCGCATTCCACGGTGATCGAGCACTGGATGTCGCGCGGCAACCTGCCGGGCATGTCGGGCGACGAATTCTACCAGAGCCGGCTGGAGGACGTGCGCAGCAGGAAGCCGAAGACGCTGCTGGTGATGCGCTACGACGGACGGATGGTGCAGGCGGTCTCCCGCTTCCTGCCCGACGGCGGCTGGGTGACGGTGCACGAGGACGTCACGGAGCGGCTGCAATACGAGGAAACGCTGCGGCAGCAGAATTTCATCCTCGATGCGGCGCTGGAGAACATGGCGCACGGGCTCGCCTTCTTCGACAGCGACATGCGGCTTCGGGTCTGCAACTCCACCTACCTCAAGATCTACCTGTTGTCGCCGGAGGAGACCCGCCCCGGCACCCACCTCGCCGAGCTGATCGAGCGATCCATAGCGAACGGCGCGTTCTCCCCGGAATACAGCCCGCAGCAGATCCTCAAAGCCGCCCGCGCGCGGATCGCGAGCCGTGATTCCTCGCCGATGCGCCGGCGCATGTCGAACGACACGGTGATCTCGGTACGCTATTGCGCGCTGGCCGAAGGCGGCTTCGTCGCCACCTATGAGGACATTACCGAGCGCGAGCGTGCGATCGAGGAGCTGAGCGAGCAGTACCGCCGGTTCGACGCGGCCCTGAACAACATGAGCCAGGGCCTGTGCATGCTCGACGGCAGCCTGCGCGTGATCGTCTGCAACCGCCGCTACATCGAGATGTACGGAATGGCGCCGGAGATCGTGAAGCCAGGCGTCTCGATGCGCGAGATCATGGAGCACGCCTGCGAGCTCGGCATCCATCCGAACATGACCGGCGCCAAGCTCTATGCCGACTACGTCGAGAGGCTGCGCGAGGGCGAGCACACGCTGCACCGCCATTTGAACGACGGCCGCATCATCAAGCTGAATCACAAGCGCATGGAGCATGGCGGCTGGGTCGTGACCTATGAGGACGTCACCGAGCGCCACAAGGCCCAGGCCCGGGTGGCCCACATGGCGCGGCACGATTCGCTCACCGACCTGCCCAACCGCACGCTGTTCCGCGAGAAGATGGGCGAGGGACTGAACCAGGTCGCGATCGCCGGCGGCGCCATGGCCGTGCTGTGCTTCGACCTCGACAATTTCAAGACCGTCAACGACCGCCTCGGCCACGCCGCCGGCGACCGCCTGCTGCGCTGGGTCGCGGCGCGCCTCAAGGAGAATGTCGGCGAGCACGACACCGTCGCGCGGCTTGGCGGCGACGAGTTCGCCGTTCTCCAGCGCGGGCCGCAGCCGCAATCGGCCGAGGCGCTCGCCCGCCGCCTGGTCGAGATCATCGGTCATCCGCCGCCGCTGGAAAGCCAGTCGATCCATGTCGGCGTCTCCGTCGGCATCGCGATCGCACCCGACCACGGACTCGATGCCGATGAGCTGATGAAATGCGCCGACCTCGCGCTGTACCAGGCCAAGGCCAAGGGGCGCGGAGCCTATCAGCTGTTCGAGCCCGAGATGGAGGAACAGGCGCGCAGCCGGCACGCGCTGGAGCAGGACCTGATCGGCGCGCTGGAAGGGCGTGAATTCCACCTGGTGTTCCAGCCGCAGATGCGGCTCGATTCCTCCGAGCTCACCGGCTTCGAGGCATTGCTGCGCTGGAAGCATCCCTCGCGCGGCTTCGTCTCTCCGGCCGAGTTCATCCCGATTGCGGAGGAGAACGGGCTGATCGTTCCGATCGGCGAATGGGTGCTGCGCACGGCCTGCGCCACCGCCGCGTCCTGGCCCGGCGTCACCGTCGCGGTGAACCTGTCTCCGGTGCAGTTCCGCTCCCGCGGGCTGGTGGCGATGGTCACGAGCGCGCTCGCGGAAGCCGGCCTGCCGCCGCAGCGGCTCGAGCTCGAGGTCACGGAGACGGCGCTGCTGGACGACAGCAAGGCGACCATCGACATCCTGCACCAGCTCCGCGCACTCGGGGTGCGCGTCAGCCTCGACGATTTCGGGGTCGGCTATTCCTCCCTGAGCTATCTGCGCAAGTTTCCGTTCGACCGCATCAAGATCGATCGCTCCTTCGTCGGAACGCTCGGCGAAAGCCCGGAGAGCGTTGCCATCGTCAGAACGATCGCGAGCCTCGGCTCCGTGCTCGGCGTCGAGACCACGGCGGAGGGCGTGGAAACCGAGGAACAGCTCGACTTCGTCCGCGAATGCGGCTGCACCGCGGTGCAAGGCTATTACTTCGGCAAGCCGTGTCTCGCCTCGGAAGTCGACCGCACCATCGAGACGCTGAACACGGTTCGGCGGGTGGCCTGACCCGCTTCGGCCGCTCAAATTCCGCCTCTCGGCACGCGGCCAAACGACGAATTGTCGCAGATGTCGGCTCTGTCGGCGTTAGCTGACCGACGGCCGCACAGCGATGCGCGCAACACGCTTTTCTTCTCCGTCAAATTCAGGAACAATCGCCTCGCAACGAGAGACGGCGCCCCCAGAGAGACCGCCGCGAGGGAGGCTTTCGATGTCGGGATACGGGCTGAAGACGATTGCATTTGCCGCGGTGCACGCCGTCATGGGCGCATTGCTCTCCACGGCCGTTAATGCGCAGGACTACCCGACGAAACCGATCACGTTGATCGTGCCTTGGCCGGCCGGCGGATCGACTGATCTCTCGATGCGCGCGATCGCCGACAGCGCCTCGAAGGTGCTGGGCCAGCCGATCGTGATCGACAACAAGGCCGGCGGCAGCGGCACGGTCGGGCCCGCGACGATGGCGGCGGCGGCGAAGCCGGACGGCTATACCATCTCGCAGATCCCGATCACCGTGTTTCGTCTGCCCTTGATGCAGGAGGTGTCGTGGGATCCGGCAAAGGATTTCACCTATATCGTCCATCTCACCGGCTACACGTTCGGCGTGACCACCAGCGCGGAATCGCAGTTCAAGAGCTGGAAGGACGTGGTGGAGTTCGCAAAGGCAAATCCGGGCAAGGTGACCTATGCCACGCCCGGCGCCGGCACCTCGCTGCATATCGGCATGGAGCAGATCGCCGCGATGTCCGGCATCAAGCTGACCCAGGTCCCTTTCAAGGGCGGTGCGGAGACCAATGCCGCGGTGCTGGGACAGCACACCATGCTGCAGGCGGATTCCACGGGATGGCGGCCGCTGGTCGACGCCGGCAAGCTGCGGCTCCTGATGGTGTGGACCGGGGCACGGTCGCCGAACTATCCCGACGTGCCGACGCTGAAGGAGCTCGGCTATCCCATGGTCTATGATTCCCCGTTCGGTATCGCCGGCCCGAAAGGAATGGATCCCAAGATCGTCGCCAAGCTGCACGATGCCTTCAAGAAGGCAGTCGAGGATCCCGCGGTGATCGCCACGCTCGCGAAATACGACATGGTGCCGAACTACAAGAACACCGAGGACTACAAGAAGTTCATCGTCGAGGTCACGGCGTCCGAGCGCAAGGTGATCGAGACGCTCGGGCTCGCGAAGAAGTAGGATCGAGCTACTAGTGTGTCCCGGACGCGATGCAGCGCTTCTTCAGCGATGCACTGCAGAGCGGGGATCCACCCTTTCCTCCACACGCATGGGCCCCGGCTCTGCAGCGCACCGCTTCGCGCTGCGCTGCGTCCGGGGCACGAGAGATCGCGATGACCACCCGTACCAACGTCAAGCTCCGCCTCAGCAACTCCGAACTCTGGGGCGGGCTGATCGGGCTCGCACTCGGCGGCTTCGTGATCTGGTCGGGCTTGAAGCTCAAGCTCGGCACCATCAACGATCCCGGCCCCGGCTATGTGCTGTTCTACACGGGCATCCTGATGTGCGTGTTCGCGGGCGCCATCATCGTCTCGGCGATCACCGAGGGCGGGCCGACGCTGGCCTCGCGCTGGGAGAACGTGCGCTGGAGCAAGCCGCTTGTCCTCATCGCCTGCCTCACCGCATTCGCCTTCGCGCTGGAGCCGCTGGGATTCCTGCTGTCATCGATCCCGCTGATGCTGCTGCTGTTGCGGCTGATCGATCCGGTGCGCTGGACGCTGGCGATTCCGATCGCGCTGCTGGTGCCATTGGGCATGTGGTGGGTGCTCAAGCGACTGCTGTTGATCCAGTTGCCGTCAGGCCTGTTCGGGATCGGCTGACCCCATGGATACGCTCGTCAACGTGGTACATGGATTCGGCGTCGCGCTGCTGCCGGTCAACCTGCTCTATTGCTTCATCGGCGTCTTCATCGGCACGCTGGTCGGCGTGCTGCCCGGCATCGGCCCGATCTCGGCGATGTCGCTGCTGCTGCCTGTGACGCTGTCTGGAACGCCGGAATCCGGCATCATCATGATGGCCGGCATCTATTACGGCTCGATGTATGGCGGCTCGACCACCTCGATCCTGGTCAACATTCCCGGCGAAGCCGCCTCGGTCGTGACCTGCATCGACGGCCACCAGATGGCGAAGCAGGGCCGCGCGGGCCCCGCGCTCGGCATCGCCGCGTTCGGCTCCTTCGTCGCCGGCACCTTTGCGCTGGTTGCCTTGATGCTGGTGGCGCCGAGGCTTGCCAGCCTCGCCATTGCCTTCGGCCCGGCCGAGTATTTCAGCCTGATGGTGCTCGGCCTTGTCGTGCTCACCTTCCTCACCCAGGGCTCGATGCCGAAGGCATTGCTGATGGCGTGCATCGGCGTCGTGCTCGGGCTGATCGGGCTCGACAGCATCACCGCGCAGCCGCGGCTGACCTTCGGCCGCATGGAGCTGATCGACGGCATCGGCCTCGTGCCCGTGGTGATGGGCCTGTTCGGCGTCGCCGAGGTGCTGCTCAACACCGAGCAGGCGATCAAGCGCGACGTCATCAACACCAGGATCACCCATCTCCTGCCGAGCAAGGAGGACTGGAAGGCGAGCGCAGGTCCGGTCGGCCGCGGCACCATCCTCGGCTTTTTCCTCGGCATCCTGCCGGGCGGCGGCGCCGTGGTCTCGTCATTCGCGTCCTACGCGCTGGAGAAGCGGCTGTCGAAGACGCCTGAAAGGTTCGGCCATGGCGCGATCGAGGGCGTCGCCGGCCCGGAATCGGCGAACAACGCCGCGGCCGGCGGCGCCTTCATTCCGCTGATGACGCTCGGCATCCCGCCGAACGTGGTGATGGCGCTGCTGCTCGGGGCCTTCGTCATTCACGGCCTGCAGCCGGGCCCGCTGATGATCACGCAGAACCCCGGCCTGTTCTGGGGCATCGTCGCCAGCATGTATATCGGCAACGTCATGCTGCTGATCCTGAACCTGCCGATGATCGGCATGTGGGTGCAGCTGCTCAAGCTGCCCTACAACATCCTGTTCCCCCTGATCATCCTGTTCACGATCCTCGGCGTCTACTGCTCGAGCAACAACGTGTTCGACGTCTATGTGATGATCGCGTTCGGGATCATCGGCTATTTCATGCGAAAGCTCGGCTACGAGCCGGCACCGCTGGTGCTGGCCTTCGTGCTGGGTCCGATGATGGAGAACAATTTGCGCAAGTCGCTGATCCTGTCGCAGGGCGATCTCTGGACCTTCGTGCAGCGGCCGATCTCGGGCGCGTGCCTCGCGCTTGCCCTGGTGCTGCTGATCGCGCCGCTGCTGCCGTCGCTGCGCAAGAAGCGCGAGCTGGTGGCGCTGGACGAGGGGGCGTGAGGGTCTGTAGGGTGGATTAGCCGAAGGCGTAATCCACCACTTCTCTCTCGACGCGGATCGTAAAGTGGTGGGTTACGCCTTCGGCTAACCCACCCTACGCCATCTCAGCCCGCCGCAGGCAGCGCGCTGTCCGACGGCAGGCCCCATGGGCGCTCCGCCGATGCCAGCCCGATCAGGCGGCCTTGGATGTAGTCGCAGCCCCAATCGCGCAGCATGTTTGCGGCTTCGTCGTCCTGCACCCATTCGGCGACGGTCTTGATGTCGAGGCGGCGGGCGAGGTCGATCAGAGTCTGCACGAAGGCGCGGTCGTCGGCGGAATGGGTGATGTTCTGCACGAAGGCGCCGTCGATCTTGACGATGTCCACGCCGAGCTTGCGCAGATTGCGGAACGAGGTGTAGCCGGCGCCGAAATCGTCGATGGCGATGCGGCTGCCGAAATGCTTGAGGCGGCTGACGAAGGCGCGGACGTCGTCGATGTCCTGGATCGCGACCGTCTCGGTGATCTCGACGATCAGCCGCTCGGCAACGCCGGGATGGGCCAGCATCAGCGATTCGATCCCCGCCCACCAGTCCGGATCCATGGTCGTATCCGGCGAGATGTTGAGGCTGAGACAGACGTCGGGCGCCGCCGCGAGCTCGGCGACCACGAGCTCGAGCACGCGGTGATCGACCAGGCGGATCAGGCCGAGCCGTTCGGCGACCGGCACGATGTCGGGCGCGAGCAGCACCTGGCCGTCGCCCTGGTCCATCCGCACCAGGCATTCATGGAATGCGCGCTCGCGCGAGACAGCCGAGACCACGGGTTCATAGGCGAGCCTGATGCGGCGCTCGTTGAGCGCGGTGACGATCTCGTCGGTGACGCGGATGTTGACGCGGCGCTGTGCGTCGCGCGCGGCATCCGGACGCCAGGCCGCGAACGAGCCGGAGCGGCGGCGCTTGGCGGCGTCGAGCGTCTCATGGGCGCGGTTGACGGCCTCGTCGGTGTTGCGGGCATAACGCGGCAGGCTGACCGCGCCGATCGAGGCGGTGACCGAGACCGGACCGGATTTGGTCGGCACCACCTCGTCGCGGATGCCGGCGAGGAAGCGCTCGGCGGCCACGTTCATGTCGTCGACAGTGCAGTTCTTCAGGATCAGGCCGAACTTGTTGCCGGAGAAGCGCCCGAGCACGTCGCCGCCGCGCAGGCGCGCGCGAATGCGCTTGGCGACGTCGAGGATCACGGCGTCGGCGACGTCGAAGCCGAAGGCATCGTTGACGCGGGCGAGATGATCGATGCCAACCAGCATGAAGGCCGCTGTCGAGCGGAAGCGCGTCGTCTCCTCGATCGCCTCGGCCAGCGCCGCGATCAGATGCGAGCGGTTGAGCTCGCCGGTCAGCGGATCGAGCCGGGCCAGCCTACTCAATTCCTCGTCCCGGGCGTGGCGCTCATTGTTGATGCGGACGGAGCCGATCGCTCGCGTGGGACGGCCGTCGGGACCTGCGAACCAGCGGCCGGTCTCCTCGATCCAGATCACGGGATCGGAGGCGCTCATGCGCACGCCGTACTCGATTCGGTAAGGGGTGCCGTCGGCGCCGTGCACCGGGGACGTCAGTGCCAGTGCCGCCGTCCGCAGCGTTTGCGCGGGCTCGATCAGCTTGGCGAATTCGGCGCCGGTCGAAAGCCGCTCGGCGGGAATGCCGGGGAAAACGGCGCTGACCTGCTCACCCCAGACGATGGCATCGCTGGCGATATCCCAGGCGAACACGGCCTGACCGAGCGCGGCCAGGATGTCGGAGGCTTGCGGCAATCCAGGGGTCAAAGTCGCCTCGTTTCGGGACAGTGGAGAAGTCCTGAGCCGGCACAGGATAGAGCCAGATTCGCTGCCGAACCTAGGCAAAGTTGATAAACAATTTGGAAACCACGTTTCCGAAGGCGTCGGAACCAATCCGGTCCGGCCGGCATAGGCCTTGCGAGTACAGGACTCGCACCGGCGCCTGCGTCCCGAAACGCGACAGTCTCGCCGGATCAACGGTGATTGCGATGTTGGGTACTGATCGACCGGACGCGGCGGACAACGGCACAGGCACGGCCCTGGTGCCGCTGATGCCGACGTTGCAGTGGGTCCGCAAGGCGCCGCTGCCGCGCCCCGATCCGAGCTTCGTCACACAATTGATCGCCAATGCCGAGCAGCTGCCGCAAACGAGCCGGCTCCGCCGCGCCTCTCCCGAGGATGCGCTGATGGCCTATGGCAGCAAGCGCCCGCTCGGAACCGTCAGCGCGCGCACGCGTCAGGTGGCTTAAGATTGATTGAAGTGAGAGCGCGCTTCTTACCTCTCGCCGCTTGCGGGGAGAGGTCGGATCGCCTCGGCGATGCGAGCATCGTCCGGTGCGATCCCGGGTGAGGGGTAGAGGTCCCGCGGCTATCGCATCCGCGGAGAGAGGCCCCTCACCCCAACCCTCTCCCCGTGAGAACGGTGCGAGGGAGCACACTGCCGCGGCGGTGAGATGCGAGCCAATTCAGAGAAATCAGCGCGGCGGCGTGTCGGAAGACGGCGTGCCGTTCCCCGGCTGCAGCTGCGGCGAGGGAATTTCCGGCGAGGGGGCGCCCTGCACTGGCTTGGGCGCCGGGTGATCCATCAGCACGGATTCGGCGACGGATTGCGCGGTAGGCGCGGACGGCGCCGGCTGCGGCGCAATCACAGGCTCGAACTTGCGCTCGGACTCCACATCCTCCACCGGCGCTTCGCCCCTGCGCTTGGCCTTGCGCGGCGCCGGCACCGTGGTCTCGGCGACATAGGTGACGCGGCGGCGCGTGCGCTGGGCGATGCCCGCGAAGAAGTCCGCCATCGCCAGCAGCACCAGCAGAAAGAAGGTGGAGTTGCCGAATTTGGGCCACATCACGAATTCGGCAGCGGCCGCGCCGAAGATGATCAGCGACAGCAAATGATCCATCAGGAATTTCGAGCCCGGCCGCGCACCCTTGACCACCTCTAACAGCAGCAAGACGACGCCGAGCGCGAGCAGGAGATCGGCGAGCGTGACCGGCCAGACCTCTCCGGACACCATAGGCACCTTGAACAGCACGTCCGTGAAGGACACGGTCGGCATCAGGAAGGCGATGATGTTGTAGACCGCGAGCGGAATCAGGAGCAGCGGGAAACCGACCATCGGCTTGATGCCTTCTCGATCAAGATATCCGGACAGAACAATGCAGCGGCGAAGCATCCGCTCCGCCGCCGTCACCGTCTATCTCATGGGTTGGCCGAAATCGGGCGGGTCCGATCTCCCGCCCGAGAAAGATCCTGGCTTCAGGACTCTTTCTTCTTCAGGACCTGACGGCCCTTGTACATGCCGGTCTTGAGGTCGAGATGGTGCGGACGACGGAGCTCGCCGGAGTCCTTGTCTTCCACATAGGTCGGCTTCTTGATGGCGTCCGCCGAGCGGCGCATGCCACGGCGCGACGGCGAGGTTTTTCTTCTCGGAACGGCCATTTCAATATCCTCTAGGGATTGGTGTCATCAGGGCATCGTCCGCGAAGGGACGGCTCAGCACCCGCAAATAACGAGGCGAGCTGAATGCCGATCAAGGCCGCGCTTATAGAGGAAGGCTGGCCGTAAAGCTAGGCTCTTGGGCCGGAAAATGCGCCCGGAACGGGCCAAAAATCAGCGATTTTCGCGCCAGCAGGTCGCAAGCGAGCTCGCCTGCCCCCGCGCCATATAGGTGGCGGCCAGCCGCCGGACGCCCGGTCCCGGGGTCCGGGCGCTGCGCTTGACCGGATTCGGCAGGATTGAGGCCAGAAGCGCCGCCTCGCGGGGCGAGAGGCTTTCGGCCGATTTGCCGAAGGCATAGGCGCTGGCCGCCTCGACCCCGAACTGCCCCTGCGGGCCGAGCTCGGCGATGTTGAGGTAGATTTCGAGAATCCGCTGCTTGGGCAGGACCAGGTCGATCCATAGCGCCAGCGGGAATTCGAGCGCCTTGCGAACGAAGTCGCGCCCCTGCCAGAGGAACAGGTTCTTCGCGACCTGCTGGGTGATGGTGGAGGCGCCCCGGAAGGCGGTGCCGTCCTCCCTGGCGTCGTCGATCGCCTCGCGCAGCGCCCCCCAATCGATGCCGTGATGCTTGCAGAAATGGGCATCCTCGGCCGCCACCACCGCGCGCGGCAGAGAGGGCGACATATCAGCGAGATCGATCCACTCCCGATGCACCGGCGCGCCGCGCAAGCTGCGCCAGGCCATCAACGTCGAAACTGGGTGACCGGTGCGGTAGAACGGCGCGATCACATAGGGCGCGAGGACCACGAGCGCGAGCACCACCAGCAGGATTTTGACGATGCGCAAATCGACCTTTCCGGTGCAAACTGAAGAGCGGCCACGGGCTGGAGTATTAAGTCTGTGATAATTCGGGCCTTTTCCAGCACTTTTTAGGCCTTCCAAACGATTGACTGGCGCGGGCGCATAAAGGATTGTCCCGCCGAATTTTAGTTCTGGAGCCCTTCTTGATGACCGGCACGTCCCCGTCCGATTTCGCCAAACGTCTGGACAAGACCGCTGATGACACCGAAGCCCTGCTCGGGCGCCTGCTGTCGGACGACATCCTGCATGACGAAATCGCCCGGCCCAAGCGACTGATGGACGCAATGCGCTATTCGAGCCTGAACGGCGGCAAGCGCCTGCGGCCGTTCCTGGTGGTCGAGAGCGCCGCCGTGTTCGGCGTGCCGCGCGAGGCGGCATTGCTCGTAGGCGCCGCGCTCGAATGCATCCATTGCTACTCGCTGATCCATGACGACCTGCCGGCCATGGACAATTCGGACCTGCGCCGTGGCCGCCCCACCCTGCACAAGCAGACCGACGACGCCACCGCGATCCTCGCCGGCGACGGCCTCCTGACGCTCGCCTTCGACATCATCACCCGCGACGAGGTCCATCGCGACGCCAATGTGCGGCTGCTCTTGACGCGCGCGCTAGCGCGCTGCGCCGGCATCGGCGGCATGGTCGGCGGGCAGATCCTCGATCTCGCCGGCGAAGGCCGCTTTGGCGGCAACGAGCCGATCGACGTCGCCCGTATCCAGCAGATGAAGACCGGCGCGCTCTTGCGCTACGGCTGCATTGCCGGCGCGATCCTCGGCCAGGCCTCGAAGGCGGAATATCAGGCGCTCGACGATTACGGCCGCGCGCTCGGCGAAGCCTTCCAGATCGCCGACGATCTGCTCGACGTCGAGGGCGATGCGGCCGCGCTCGGCAAGCCGGCCGGCGCCGATGCCGCGCTCGGCAAGACCACCTTCGTAACCCAGCTCGGGATCGAAGGCGCCAAGCAGCGCGTGCGCGACCTGCTCGCGCGCGCCGACAGCGCCGTCTCGATCTTCGGCGACCGCGCCGCAATTTTGCAGGCCGCCGCGCGTTTCGTGGCCGAGCGGAAGAACTGAGCTAAAGCGCGATGCGATTAGGATGAATCGTCATCGCGCTTTAGGTTATTGTTCGAGTGGTCAGGAAAGCCGTGCCATTTCAGTTGCAGACCTCTGCATTGGCGTCGACGTGGGGGCCGCCGCCGCCGCGATAGACGAGACGGCAACCGGGCCTTACAGGCCGGCAGAGCAGAGCGTTGCAAAAGATCTGACCACTGCCGCTCGAGGCACGACCCGCGCCAGCCGCCGCAGCTGCACCGTAGCCGCCCGCTCCAGCACCGGCCCGCTGCCGCGCGGGGCGGTCCTCGCCGTCGTCGCGCCGCGAGGTCGCGGGCTTTGACGCGGGCTTGGCGGCGCGCTTCCTCTCGCATTCATTGTCGTCGTTCAGCACATAGCCGTTGCCGCAAACGATCCTGGTGCACTTGTCGCCTTCGACCTTGAAACCGTGCTCGCAGACCAGCGGGCAGACCCGCGACGGCTTGGCCTTGACCGCATCGAGCGCGTCGGTGCTCGCCACCTTCACGTCGAGCTTGGTGCCGGCATAGCGGTTGAACTGCGACAGCGACCGCTGCGAGGACGTATTCCAATTGCCGTCGGCCTGCCCGGAGAAGCAGCCGACGCGGCCGAGCTCGCTCTGCACCGAGCGGTTGAGATCGGCCGGCGCGGTCGCCGGGGTGAGTGCGGCGACGTTGGTGCCGGAGGCGTTCGTGGTGTTGCCCGGCGCAACGCCCGGCGCCGTGGCGGCGAGGTTGACGCGCTGTTGCTCGGCGGCGGCCGCCTGCTGCTGTGCCTGCTCCTTGGCCTTCTGCGCGGCAAGCTGCGCCTGCTCGGCGGCCTTCGCATCGGCCGCGGCCCTGGCTTGCGCATCCTTCTGCGCGCCGAGCGCAGCAAGGCGGTCGCGCTCGGCCTCGGCCTGCTTCGCTTTCGCGATCGCCGCCGCATGCGCCTGCTCCGCGCCGATCTTCTCGAGCTGGAGCTTGGCAAGGCTCGCATAGAACCCGTCGGGATGCTGGGCGAGGAAGGCTTCCCAAGCCGGCCGGTTGCCGACCTGGAGCGCGAGCTCGTAGTCGCGGCGGATATCGGCCTGGGGATTGGCTACGGGCGCCGCCGGCGCCAGCTTGACCGGCACCAGCGGCACGTCCTCGCCACCCAGCGAGCCGTAGACGAACGGCTCCTGCTTGTTGCCGGTCGACTTCAGCACATCGTCGCGCACGAAGCCGAAGGCGCGGCGGACGTCGAGGCCCGGCGTCGTCAGATGCTTCGACAGCGCGATGGTGAACGGGCTGTTGGCACCGTCGCCGTCCTGCGCGGTGAAGCCGGCCTTGGCCGAATAGGCGATCAGCGTGTTGGGGCTGGACGGCTCGACCTGGGCGAGGCCGCGGCCGATGCCGCGCGAAGCGACCGTGCGCTTCATCCGTTTGCTGAACGGATTATCGCGGCAGGCATCGAGGATCACCAGACGCAATTGCTTGGCGGGCTCGACCGCGACCAGGACACGGTCGAGGGAGAGCGCCTCGTCAAAGACGTCGGTGTCCCGCTCGAGCTTGGCATCCACCGGGATCAGATAGTTCGAGCCCTCCACCTCGATGCCGTGGCCGGCGTAGTAGACCACGGCGATTTCGGCGTCGCGGGTCGCGTCGGCGAAGTCGCGGAGCACGCGCCGTGTCTCCAGCGCCGACAGATCGTGCCGGGAGTCGACGAGGTCGAAGCCGGCCTCCTTCAGGGTTTTGGCCATCACCGACCCGTCATTGACAGGATTGGCGAGCGAGGGCGCGTGCTGATAGGCCGAATTGGCCAGCACCAGCGCCACGCGCTTTCCGGCAACAGCCGGCCCGGCGCCGAACATCAGGCCGAGGGCGACGAAAAGCGGACAAAGTCTGAGCAAGCTGCGCATGACACGACTTCCGATGGTTCCGGGCCGTCCGGCCCTTTGGGACCGCTTTAGCAACATCCTCCGCCGGCGCTTGTGATGGAGGTCACGAAGCGGACCCCGACGGCAGGCCGTACGACCTCTCTTGTTTGTCGCGCCAGCGCTGTCGCGGTTCGCCAACGGACGGCGGTGCGGACCGGGTTCCGTCAGACAACCCCGATGTGCTCCCGATATTGCGGCAGATCGTCCGCAATTTCATGCCAAGGCGCCTTCGAGCCGACGAAAATATGGGCGCTCGGCCGGATCGAGGGGGCATCGACCAGGGTTCCCATGGCGACGTGGACCCACTCTCCTTCCCGGACCCGGGAATAGAGCAGCGAGCCGCAGCGGCCACAATGCGCGTCATGGGTGGTGTCGTCGCCGAAAATCATCCGGAGGTCGCCACCCCCTGACAATACGAAGCCTGTCTTGCCGGATGCCGGCGAAGGGCTTGAAGGCGGCACCGGTGGTGCGCCGGCAGTTCGAGCAGTGGCAGTTCATCGCATAGGCGAACGCATCGGCCACCTCGAAGCGCACGGCGCGGCAAAAGCATTCGCCGACAAGAATGCGAGCGTTCGAATTTTCTGATTCTGTCATCGTGACGCCTTCGCGCAAATCGCTGACACACCCATAGCGCATTTCGACGTGTGCGACTAAGTTGGCCCGAAGCCATCATGCAAAGGAACGATCCATGAGCCAGGACCGGTCGAGCGTCGAAGCCGTCGTGCAATCCTATTTTGACGGACTTTACGAGGGCGACGCCGACAAGCTCGGCGCCATCTTCCATCCCTCCGCCGATCTGCGCTGGGTCGAAAAGGGCGAGCTCCAGGTTCTGACCGTGTCGGACTGGCTCGACCGCGTGCGCAAGCGCGCCTCGGCCAAGGCCGAAGGCAAGCCGCGCGAGGACTTCATCGTCACCATCGACCGTTCGGACGACAAGACCGCTTTCATCAAGGTGCGCTGCCAGCTGCCGCCGCGCTATTTCACCGATTATCTCGTGGCGATGAAGCTCGCCGACGGCTGGCAGATCGTGTCGAAGTCGTACCGATATGATTTGAGGGAGTGACGGGCGCCGTCCTGCTGCCCGAATTCGGACGCACTCGCTATCCAATTCTCCGTCATTGCGAACGCAGCGAAGCAATCCAGAATCTCACCGCGGAGACAGTCTGGATTGCCTCGCTGCGCTCGCAATGACGACGCGGATGCAGCGTCCGCTCCATCTCCCACCTCTGCTAGCCTGGAAATCACCATGCTTGTCGACCGCCGCTCCCTGCTCGCCTCATTCGCCTGGTTGGCCGCCTCTCCTGCGCTCGCCGGGGATGCCCCATCAGAATTCGAATCCTACGAGCGCGAGAGCGGCGGGCGGATCGGGCTCTATGCGGAGAATCTCGCAACCGGCAAGAAGCTCGCCTGGCGCGCCGACGAACGGTTCGTGATGTGCTCGACGTTCAAGGCTTCGCTCGCCGCCAACGTGCTGGCGCGGGTCGATCGCGGCGAGGAGCAACTCGCGGCCATGATCCGCTATGGCCAGGCAGATCTGCTGGAATACGCGCCGGTGGCGAGGGAAAATCTCGCGGCCGGCAAGATGTCGGTCGGCGAGATGTGCAAGGCCATCGTCGAGCTCAGCGACAACACCTGCGCCAATCTGCTGCTGGCGCGGATCGGCGGCCCCGCCGTGCTGACCGCATTCTGGCGGTCGCTCGGAGATACCACCTCGCGGCTCGACCACAACGAGCCCGAGCTCAACCGCTCGCAGCCCGGCGACCCCCGGGACACCACGACGCCGGCGGCGATGGCGGGAAATTTGCGCCGGCTGGTCACGGGCGAGGCGCTGTCGCCTGCTTCGCGGACCCTGCTCACCGACTGGATGGTGAACTGCAAGACCGGCGCAAACCGACTGCGTGGCGGACTCCCGGCAGGCTGGAAGATCGGCGACAAGACCGGCAACAACGGCAAGGACGCCTCGGGCGACATCGCGGTCGCCTGGCCGAAGCCGGATATGCCGATCCTGATCGCGGCCTATACCCAGGGCGGCACGCCGAACGCGACGCAGATCACATCCGCGTTCGCGCGGATTGGGCGGATGGTGGCCGAACGGCTGGCGTGAGCCGCGCATTGACCTAGCCGTCGCTTCCGGGTCAAGACAGACCATCATGGAAGCGAAGTTTCAGACCTTTCTCATCCTGCTTGCCGTGCTGGCAGGCGTGGCACTGGCCGCACGCCGCTTCAACGTCGCCCCTGCCATCCTGCTGATGCTGGCGGGCGTCGGCCTTGCTTTCGTGCCGGGCATGCCGACGGTGGAGCTGCCGCCGGAGCTGGTGCTGCTGGTGGTGCTGCCACCACTGATCTACTCGGCCAGCGTCGCGATGAGCTGGCGCGAATTCAAGAAGAACCTGCGTCCGATCGTGCTGCTCGCGGTCGGCGCCGTGATCTTCACCACGGCGATGGTGGCGGCCGCCACGCATTATATGATCGGCCTGCCCTGGACCGTCGGCTTCCTGCTCGGGGCCATCGTCGCGCCCCCCGACGTGGTGGCGCCGCTCGCGATCGCCCGCCGCCTGAACATGCCGCGCCGCATCCTGGTCGTGCTCGAGGGCGAAGGTCTCGCCAACGATGCCACCGCGCTGATCCTCTACCGCTTCGCGCTCGCCGCGATCCTCATCGGCCACTTCTCGCTGCCGCTCGCGGCCGGTGAATTCCTCCTCATCGTCGCCGGCGAGATCGCCTTCGGCATCGGCGTCGGCTGGCTCTCCTTGCGCCTTCGCAAATGGTCTGGAGATCCGCAGGTCGAGCTGACACTGTCACTGATCACGCCCTATGTCTCGTACTGGCTGCCCGAGCATGTCGGCGGCTCCGGCGTGATCGCAACCGTAGCCTGCGGGCTCTACGTCAGCTGGAACGGCCCATTGCTGATCTCCTCGGCGACGCGCCTGCAAGGCATCTTCTTCTGGGATCTCGTGATCTACCTGATCGAGGGCATGCTGTTCCTGCTCACCGGCTTCCAGATGCGCGCGCTCTACGAGAAATCGAAGACTTTTCCGCTCGACGACATTCTCATCGCAACTGCATTGGTCCTGGTGATCGTCGTGATCGCGCGTTTTGCCTGGCTCTATCCCGCAACTTATCTGCCGCGAATGCTCTCCAGGTCGCTGCGCGAGCGCGATCCGTCGCCGCCATGGCAATGGCCGTTCGTGCTCGCCTTTACCGGCGTGCGCGGCGCGGTGTCGCTCGCCGCCGCGCTGGCGCTGCCGTTCACGCTGCCGAACGGCGAAGCGTTTCCGTATCGCGACCTGATCCTGTTCGTCGCGTTCGGTGTCATCTTCGTGACGCTGATCGGCGTCGGCCTGACGCTGCCGCCGATCGTGCGGTGGCTCGGCGTCGCCGAGGCCGGTCGTCACGAGCATGCTACCGAGCACGAAGCGGAGATCGCCGCGCGCCGTCAGGCGCTGGAGGCCGCGCTGAAATCGCTCGATGCGCTCACTGCGGAGAAAGCGGTTTCCGACGAGGTGATGCGGCTAATGCGCGCCCGCCACGACATCCGCCTCAACCAGCTCCCAGACTCGCTCAATCCCAACCGTCACGACGTCTCCGCCGCCGGCACCGCTCTGACCCGCGACCTGATCGCCGCCGAGCGCAAGTTCATCCACAACCTGCTGCGCGACGGCCAAATCACCGACGAGACGCGCCGGCGGATCGAGCGCGATCTGGATCTGGAGGAGGCGAGCCTGGCGAATAGGGAATATCGCGGCGGGCCGCTGTAGCTTCCTCGTCATTGCGAGCGCAGCGAACCAATCCAGACTGCCGCCGCGGAAAGACTCTGGATTGCTTCGCTGCGCTCGCAATGACGACTCCTTACCGCTTCTCGCAAAACTCCCTCATCGCAGCCGCAACGGCGCCCGCGACAGTCTCCTGCCGCTCCGGCGAGTTCATCTCCATTTCCTCGTCGCGATTGATGATCGAGCCGGCCTCGAGCAGCACGGCGGCGCTGCGCGTGCGCGACAGCACGACCAGCCCGTCATAGCGGTAGACGCCGACGTCCTTGTCGAGCAGCTGGCGGCGGTAGCGGCCCATCACCGGCAGGGTGTACTGGCTCGCATAGTGCAGGCCCTGCTGCTTCAATTGCCGGCCGATCATCCGGGCCAGCATCAGGCTGGTGGCGAAGTGCGGATTCTGCCGCGATACGAATAGCGAATGGCCCGAAAAGCGATCGCTGAAATAGCTCTTTGCGCCGTCGAATTCCCAGGTCTCGAGCAGCTTGTCCGGCACCGAATCATGATGGACCGACAGAAACAGATCGGCGCGGCCTTCATTCGCAGCACCGACGCGCTTGAACAGGCTCGGCCGTGCCTTGCCATCGGTGACGAGGAGGCGGGTTGCGGCAAAGCCTTCGGATTTGAGCTTGGCCGTGATGAGCCGTGCGAGGCGGAAGTTGTAGCCGAACTCCGGATCGTTGCGGGCGCTGAGCGCACCGTAGGAGTCCGGGGTGTGGCCGACATCGACGACGATCCGGAATTTGGGCGTCTCACACCTGAACGAAGGTGAGGGTTTCGGCCCAAGTTTCGCACTCTTTCGCGCGATAGCAGCCTCGCCGGCCTCGACGAATGCAAGCGATGACATAACGATCGAGGCGACCAGCGCGACGATGACGCTCCGTAGGTGCCTCAAGCGCTACTCCGCTGCTGCTCACGCATGCCGGTTCCGGCACGGCTTTCGGTGAGGAAGTTGAAGTCCCCCGGCACGAAGCACGCCCCGATCTTCGAAGGTGCTTTTTGCTCTTGATCAACTTGACGCAGGGAGGTCCGAGCGTCAACGCGCCGTCTGACCCCAGGACGCCCTGTCTTGGCGATCAGGCCGGCCATCGCGCGAGCAACCAACTATTTGAGAAAAAATGAAAATCCCGATTGTGTCGCCGCGCGATGCGGCACTGGCAATCGCGCGGTTCGCGCGCTCGTGGAGATTGTCGGCGACTGTTGCGGCGGAGCGACGGACGAATGCGCAATTAGGCGGTATTTAGGGCGGGTTGAATTCGAATCGTCCATTGAATGTCTACGGGGTCAAATGAAGAAACTCGCATTCGCAACCGCCTCTCTGATGGTGCTGTTCACAGGCACTGCTTCGGCCGCTGACCTTGCAGCCCGCCCCTACACCAAGGCACCCGCAATCGCTCCCATCTACGACTGGAGCGGCTTCTACGTCGGCATCAACGGCGGTGGCGGCTGGGCCGACAAGTGCTGGAACATCTACAACGATGCCGGCTTCACCGTTGCGCCGCCCTTCCGGGAAGGCTGTCACGATGCGAGTGGCGCCACCGTCGGTGGTCAGATCGGCTATCGCTGGCAGGCCACCAATTGGGTGTTCGGTGTTGAGGCGCAGGGCAACTGGGCCGACTTCACCGGCTCCAATTCCAGCTTGTTCTACGGCAATTTCACCAACCGCTCCAAGGTTGATGCGCTCGGCCTATTCACCGGCCAGGTCGGCTACAGCTGGAACAACGTTCTCTGGTACGTGAAGGGCGGCGCCGCGGTCACCCGCGACAAGTACGAGGGCGTGACCACCAGCACCGGCGAGGTGTTTGATCGCGCCACCGAGACCCGCTGGGGCGGCGTCGTGGGTACCGGCATCGAATACGGTTTCGCGCCGAACTGGTCGCTGGCGCTCGAATACGATCACCTGTTCATGGGCCATCGCGACATCACCTTTAGCTCGTCGATCGTTCCGGGGGTCACGCGCGGTGATACGATCCGCCAGGATGTCGACATCGTCACCGCCCGCATCAATTACCGCTTCGGTGGTCCGATCGCCGCCAAGTACTGACTTTGGCCGTTCTTCGACAAACGAAGCCCCGGTCTCGCGTCCGGGGCTTTCCTTTTGCGCGAAGCCGACTGATTGATATTGGTCTCCCGAGCCCGGCCCATTACACCGGCCGCTCCCCCTTCACCGTCACGCGCGTGCCGGAACGCGTATGCGGCCAGTAGTCCCACATCGCGCGGTGCTGGGTGCAGCGGTTGTCCCAGAACGCGATCGCGTTCTCGGTCCAGCGGAAGCGGCACTGGAACAGCGGGTTTTCGGCGTGCTGGTAGAGATAGGCGAGCATCGCATCGCTCTCGTCGCGCGGGATGCCGTTGATGTGGCGGGTGAAGCCGCGGTTGACGTAGAGCGCCTTCTTAGCCGTGACCGGATGCGTGCGCACGACGGGATGCTCGGCATGGGGATAGGAGGGACGATCGGCAACGCCATAATTGGCATAGAGCCCGCGATAGATCGGCTCGCCGTCGTGCAGCGCCGTCAAGCCGTCGAGATAGGCCTTCATGCGCTCCGAGAGCGCCTCATAGGCCGCATACATGTTGGCGAACAGCGTGTCCCCGCCGCGCGGCGGGCATTGCTTGATGTAGAGGATCGAGCCCATTGGCGGCTCGAGATCGCAGGACACGTCGGAGTGCCAGCCCTCGCCATTGGCGCGCGGCGAGTTCTTGTCCGCATAGATCTTCATCAAGGCGGGGTCTTCGTCCTCGTGGGGGGCTGCGGGATGAAAATGCAACTCGCCGAACTTGCGGCCGAAGGCGAGATGCTGCTGCGGCGTGATGTGCTGGTCGCGGAAGAAGATGACGAGGTTCTCGGCCAGCGCACGGTGGATCTCGTCCATCTGCCGGTTGGAGCGGGCATCGCCATCGACGAGCTTGCCGATATCGACGCCACTGATTTCCGCGCCGATGATGGGCGTGAGCTTCTCGACGGCGATGGTCTCGTAGGGCGCGCCGCCTTCAGCGGTGTGGCGATAGCGCGGGCCCTGCTTGCCGGCGAGTGAGCTCATGGCGTGTCTCCCGATCGTTCTTGATTGGGAGCCATCGTAGCAATGTAGGGCGGGTTAGCGAAGCGTAACCCGCCACTTCGCGTCCGCAAAAAATAAGGCGGGTTATGCTGCGCTAACCCGTCCTACGATTCCGATGTTGAAGAGATGCTTACTCCGCCGCAGGCGCCGGCACCTTGGCGCCTTGGCCGTAGCGCTGGTCGATGTAGTCGATCACCAGCGCCTTGAAGTCGGCGGAGATGGTCGGGCCGCGCAGCGTGCGGAACTTCTTGCCGTCGACGAAGACGGGCGCGGCCGGCGCTTCGCCGGTGCCGGGCAGCGAGATGCCGATATTGGCGTGCTTGGACTCGCCGGGGCCGTTGACGATGCAGCCCATCACCGCGACGTTGAGCTCCTCGACACCGGGGTATTTGGTCTTCCAGGTCGGCATCTCGTCGCGGATGAAATCCTGGATCGAGCGGGCCAGTTCTTGGAACGTGGTCGAGGTGGTGCGGCCGCAGCCGGGGCAGGCCGCAACCAGCGGCACGAAGGTGCGGAAGCCCATGGTCTGCAAGAGCTCCTGGCCGACCTGCACCTCGCGGGTGCGGTCGCCGCCGGGCTCGGGCGTCAGCGAGATGCGGATGGTGTCGCCGATGCCCTGCTGCAGGAGGATGCCGAGCGCGGCCGAGGACGCCACGATGCCCTTCGAGCCCATGCCGGCTTCGGTGAGACCGAGATGGATGGCGTAGTCCGAACGCGCCGCAAGATCCTGGTAGACCGCGATCAGATCCTGCACCGCAGAGACTTTCGCGGAGAGGATGATGCGGTCCTTGGGCATGCCGAGCTCTTCGGCGCGCGCGGCCGAGAGCAGCGCCGACTGCACCATGGCCTCGCGCGTCACCGCGCGCACGTCGCGCGGGTTGGGCGAGGCCGCGTTCTCGTCCATCAGCTTGGTCAAGAGCTCCTGGTCGAGCGAGCCCCAATTGGCGCCGATGCGCACCGGCTTGTTGTTCTTGTTCGCGATCTCGATGATGTCGGCGAACTGGGTGTCGCGCTTGTCCTTGAAGCCGACATTGCCGGGATTGATGCGGTATTTGGCCAATGCTTCCGCGCAGGCCGGATAGGCCGCGAGCAGCTTGTGCCCGATATAATGGAAGTCGCCGATCAGCGGCGTATTGATGCCGCGCTTGGCGAGGCCATCGCGGATGTACGGAACGGCGGCCGCGGCTTCCTCGCGGTCCACGGTGATGCGGACCATTTCGGAGCCGGCGCGCGCGAGCGCTGCGACCTGGGCGATGGTGCTTTCGACATCGGCGGTGTCGGTGTTGGTCATCGACTGCACGACGATCGGCGCACCGCCGCCCACAGCGACGTTGCCGACCTTGACCTGGGTGGTCCGGTGCCGGGGCGCCGGGCCCGCAATGTCTGAATCGAGAGGGTTTTCGAGCTTGTTCATGGCGGTCCAAATATCAGGTTTTGGTGACGTTCAGCAATGCATCACGCGGCGCCGCAGCCGATGGGCTGGGACGGTTAACCAGGAAAAGCCCAGCAATTACAAGGACCGCTGCGGCCCCGAATGTCAGGCTGAGGGTGTCGTGCATGATGAAATAGCTACCCACCACGCCAAACAAAGGGGTGATGAAGGTAAAAGCGGACAATTTGCTGGCCGAATAGGCCTTCACCAGCGCGAACCAAAGCGTGAACGTGGTTCCCACCACCCAGATCGCCTGGAACGCCATCAGGCCGAGCGATAGCGGGCTCGGCGTGTGGGTGATGGATTCGCCGAACAGCCAGGCCGCGGTCCCGAGGATGGGGATCGAGGTCGCGACCTGGTAGCCCAGCGCCTTCTCGGGGGCGGCGAAGCGCAGACGGGTGCTCTTGGCGACCAGCGTCGTCGCGGCCCACAGCGCGGCGCCGCCGACAATCATGAGATCGCCGAGCAGGACATGCGAATCGACATTGGGCTGCGGCACGCCGATCGCAAGCGCGACACCGGCAAAGCTGATGGCGAGGCCCAGCCATTGCGAGGCGCCAAGTCGTTCGCCGAGCACCTGATAGGAGCCGAGCGCCACGAAGAACGGCGCGGTGTAGAGGAACACCACCGCACGGGAAGCAGACGTGAAGTGCAGCCCCTGGAAGATCAACACGAATTCGATGCCGAACATCAGCCCGGCGAACAGGCCCGGCTTCCAGGTGCCGTCACGCTCGAAGAACTTGACGCCACGAAAGGTGCCGATGATGAACAGCACCGGCAGCGCGCCCATCGAGCGGATGGTGGCCTGAAGCATCGGCGGGATGTCCGGCAGCACCAGCTTCACCGCGATCTGGTTGAACCCCCAGGTCAGGCACAGCATGAGCATCAGGGCGATGGCGCCGGCACTGAGGGGACGACCGGCGGACGGTATGGCTTGAGGTGCGGACATTTCTTTCCAAGAATCCGGCTTTGCGCCGTTATTGCTTCAAGACATTTTCTGACAATGCGTGCAGACGCCCGTGATCTCCACCACAGACAGCTTTGGCGCGAAGCCTGAGCTGCGCGCGGCGGCGTTGAGGTCCTTGGCGAAGGACGCCGAGGGAATCTCGCCGACCAGACCGCAGCGCTCGCAGATCAGGAACGCCACCGCCGAGGTCGAATCGTGGTCGTGGGCTGCGCAAGCGAGATAGGCGTTGCGGCTTTCGATGCGATGCACGAGGCCGTTGGCCATCAGGAAATCGAGCGCACGATAGATCGTGATCGGTGCCGGCCGCGCCATCGATTTGGCAAGCTCGTCGATGATTTCGTAGGCGCCGAGCGGGCGGTGGCTGGAGAGCAAAGCACCCAGCACCTGGCGGCGGATCGGCGTGAATTTCTGCGCGCGCTGCTGGCAGACCACCTCGGCATGCGCAAGCGCGTCCGCGGTGCAGCGGCCGTGATCATGGTCGGGCGCGGGGAATGCCGGCTTTGCGAGGCTCATGTCGCCGTCTTCTAGCATTTCGGCCGGGGAACCCAAAGCACGACGAGCCGCCCGGCTGCCAGCCATGCTCCTCCCGCGGGACAGCACCGCGCCACCGGTCCGTGAAATAATCATAAGCTTGCTTATTATATGCAAAGCTTATTGGAGACGACGCTCATGACGCGCGGGTCGGTCGACCAGAATTTCCTGTTCACGCTCGGTGAGCTCTATCGCCTCTTGCGCGTCTATGCCGACAAGGAGGCCTCGCGCTTCGGCATCACCCGGGCACAATGGGCAGTGCTGGCCAAGGTGGAGCGCAGCGAGGGGATGAAGCAGTCCGAGCTCGCCGAGCTGCTGGAGATGCAGCCGATCACGCTGACGCGGCTGATCGACAAGCTCTGCGACAACGACTGGATCGAGCGCCGCAGCGACGCTTCGGACCGCCGGGTCAAGCGCCTGTATCTCAAGAAGGCCGGACGGCAATTGCTCGGCCGCATGAGTGGCCTGAAGTCGGAGCTGACGGCGAACGCGCTCGACGGCATCAATCCGGCGGATGCGCACCGCCTCCTCACCCAACTCGAAACCATCAAGGAAAACGTGCGAACCGCGATCCAGACATCCGGCACGGAGCAAGCACGCAAGGAGCAGCGCCATGGCTGATCAGGTCATCAAGTTCCAGCCCGAGCCGAAGAGCGACAGCGGCAAGCCGACCAAGAAGGCCGGCACCGAACCGCGCCGCCGCCTGCTGGCGGGCCTGCGCCGCTATCGCCGATTCCTGCTCCTGGTCGTGCTGCCGGTCATTGTCGCCATCGGAGGCGTCACCTTCTACCTGCATGGAGGCCGCTATGTCGGCACCGACGATGCCTATGTCGGCGCACAGAAGGTGTTGGTGACGCCCGACATCTCCGGCAAGATCCTGAAAGTGATCGTGAAGGAAGGCCAGTCAGTCAAGCGGGGCGACGAACTGTTCGAGATCGACCCTGTTCCGTTCCGCCTCGCGGTCGAGGAGGCCAAGGCGCAGCTCGCGCAGGCGCGCACGACCTATGACAACCTCGTCGCCAACATCAAGATCTATGGCGACATGCTGGGCCTCGCCCAGCAGGGCATCGATCTGAAGCAGCGCGACGTCGAGCGCAAGCAGGCGCTGGTGAAGAACAATTTCGGCTCCCAGCTCGATCTCGACAACGCCTCCAATGCACTAGTCACCGCCGGGGCGCAGGCGCAGTACATCAAGCAGCAGCTCTCCAACGCAAAGACCCAGTTGCTCGGCAACCCTGATCTGCCGCTCGAGCAATTCCCGCCCTACGCTCAGGCGAAAGCCAAGCTGGATGACGCGCAGCGCAACCTCGACCATACCGTCTTGCGCGCGCCGATGGATGGTGTAGCGACCCAGGTCGAGCAGATTCAGCTCGGCCGCTATGTCCCCGCCGGCACGCCGGTGTTCTCCATCATCGACGTCGCCCATCCCTGGGTCGATGCCAATCCGAAGGAGAGCGACCTCACCTATGTCACCGAAGGCCAGGCGGTCACGCTCGAGGTTGACGCGTTCCCCAACCATGTCTTCAAGGGCAAGATCGGCTCGCTCTCGCCCGGCACCGGCGCGCAATTCGCGATCCTGCCGCCGCAGAACGCCATGGGCAATTTCGTCAAGGTGGTGCAGCGCGTCCCGATCCGCATCTATTTCGACGAGAACGACAAATATGTGCGGAAGCTGAAAGCCGGCATGAGCGTCTACGCCACCATCGACACCGGACACAAGCGAACGCTCGCCGGCCTGCTCGGCCTGTCCGCGACCGCGGGCCAGGATCAAGAATAAGCAAGGACTGGCGCGATGTCCGGCCCCAATGCCAGCCTGATGGTCCCCGGCCTGCGCCGGAACATGGTGACGATCTGCGCCATGACCGCGACCATCATGCAGGCGCTGGACACCACCATCGCCAACGTCGCGCTGCCCTACATGCAGGGCACGCTGTCGGCCTCGCAGGACCAGATCAACTGGGTGCTGACCTCCTACATCGTCGCCGCCGCGATCATGACGGCGCCGGTCGGCTGGATCGCCAACCGCTTCGGCCGCAAGCGCATCTTCATCATCTGCTCGGCCGGCTTCACCATGGCGTCGGTGCTGTGCGGCCTCGCGCAGGACATCAACCAGATGGTGCTGTTCCGCCTGCTGCAGGGCATGTTCGGCGCGGCGCTGGTGCCGCTGTCACAATCGGTCATGCTCGACTATTACACGCTCCAGGAACGCGCCAAGGCGATGTCGATCTGGGGCATGGGCGTGATGATGGGCCCGATCATGGGCCCCTCACTCGGGGCTTGGCTCACCGAGACCTATTCCTGGCACTGGGTCTTCTTCGTCAATCTGCCGTTCGGCGCCATCACCGTGCTCGGGCTGATCGTCTTCATGGACGAGACCGAGAAGAACCTCAGCCTCAGATTCGACTGGTTCGGTTTCGCCGCGCTGGCGGTTGCGATCGGCGCGCTGCAGCTCGCGCTCGACCGCGGCGAGCAATTGGGCTGGCTGGAATCGAACGAGATCCTCGCCGAGTTCATCGTCTCGGCCGTCGCGTTGTACTTCTTCCTCGCGCATTCCTTCACGACCTCGACCCCCTTCATCCGCTTCGCCCTGTTCCGCGACCGCAACTTCGTCACCGGCTGCCTGTTCATGATCGTGATGGGGCTCGTGCTGTTCTCGACCATGGCGCTCGCCTCGCCCTACATGCAGAACGTGATCGGCTATCCCATCATCACCGCCGGCCTGCTGCTGGCGACCCGCGGCATCGGCACCTTCTTCGCCATGATGCTGGTCGGCCGCATGATGCGTCATATCGAGGCGCGCACGCTGATCATCTGCGGCCTGACGCTGACGGCGGGCTCGCTGTTCCAGATGACCGGCTGGACCGATCTGACCCAGGTGCCGGAGATCGTCACCGTCAGCGTCATCCAGGGCTTTGGCTTCGGCCTCGTCTTCGTGCCGCTCTCGACCGTGGCGTTCCTGACGCTGTCGAACGAGCTGCGCACCGACGGCACCGCGATGCTGACCCTGGTGCGCAACGTCGCGAGCTCGGTCGGCATTTCCGTCGTCATCGCCGAGCTGTCGCAGGGCACGCGGCGGACCTATGCGATCCTCTCCGAGCACGTCAATCCGTTCAACCACGCGCTGCAGATGCCTGGTGTCAGCGGCCTGATCAATTTGTCCACCGACGCCGGCCGCGCCATGGCCGACCGGATGGTCAGCGTGCAGGCGCAGATCATCGCTTTCGCGCACGACTACCAGCTGGTGATGCTCTTCATCCTCTGCACCATCCCGCTCGCTCTGCTGATCGGCTCGACCAAGGCCACGCTGCGCAAGCAGGCGGCGGGGCCGGAGCATGCGGTGATGGAGTAGTTATCGGACTTTGGCGCTTCACACCGTCATTGCGAGCGCAGCGAAGCAATCCAGATTGTATCCGCGAAAACACCCTGGATTGCTTCGTCGCAAGCGCTCCTCGCAATGACGACTTGCCACACGATCAGCGCTACAACAGCTCCTCGCAGCCCAAATCGTCCACGGCCGCAAACGCCCGTTCCAGATTGTTCCACCAGATCAGCGGCGGGATGTTGATGCTCCACTGCCAGACCGGCCGCGTGATCTGCCAGAGCACCGCCCAGCGGTAGTCGCGATCGAGCGCGCCGCGGGTGTAGCCGCTGATGCCGCTCTCGACCAGCGTGTCGTGGTAGAGATTGAGCAGCAGCCGTTCGAGCGCCTGCCGGCGTTCCGGATACCAATGCATCGCCATCATGTAGGCGAGGTCGTGGGTCGGAATGTCGATGCTCCAAAGGTCGAAATCAAAGATGCGCACGGTGTCATCGACGCCCGTGCGCGGCAGCAGGAAATTCCAGACATGGGCGTCGCCATGCGTGATGCTGAGGTGGCGGCGTGCATGGTAACGCTGGGACAGCCGCTCCGACTGGTCGATCAGCCGACGGTAGAGGATCCGCCGCTCTTCGCTGAGGCGATCGCCGAGAAGATCGGCAAAGCGATCGTAAAGCCCCGCGAACGTCTCCATGCGTTGCGCGCGGTCCTCCACGCTCGCCCAGGTGCCGACGGTGTCGCCGAGGCTCGGATGGTCCCACCAGGCTGCATGCCAGCGCGCCAGCGTCGTGACGATGGCGAACGTCTGCTCGCGCGACGGCGGCACCGGCCAGGTGGTCGCGATCTCGTGGCTGTCGGTGAGATCTTCCAGCAGCAGATGCCAGGCGAAGCTGTCCTCGTCGAAATGCCCGTCAAAGCAGCGCGGGACGAGTCCCGGCGGCATCTGCGGCACCAGCTGCGTGTAATAGCCCACCTCGCGCCGGCCGCCATTGGCGAGGCGCTTGGCGAAAGCGGCATTGGGCGTCTTGAGGATCAGCGACTGCGGAGCACCGGCGGATTCGCCGACATAGCGCACCCCAAGCCTGACGATATGCGACACCACGGTGTCGCGTTGATGCAGCACCTTTACCTCGCGGACGGCGCCTGCATCCAGCGCGCCGCCCCGGCGCAGCGCGGCCGTCAGTCGGGCGGGCTCAACTACCGCCGGCAATTGTGGAGATGTCATGAACCACGATGCCCCTGTCCCCCGTCATACTGCACGATCACATGCCCGGGCACCAGCGGCTGCCGCCGGCTCAGGCTGCTTCGGTCGAGTCGCGCACCGTCCGCACGACGATCGCACGCAGTTGATCGAGATTGGCCGTCATCCCGGCGATCGCCTGCCTCACATCCGCGGCGCGCTGGTTGACGGAGGCGGCATCGCGGCTGACGTCGCCGATCTTGGCCGAGACCTCCTGTGCGGCGGAGGCCGATTCGGAAATCGACCGCGTGATCTCCCGGGTCGCGGCATCCTGCTGTTCCATCGCGGCAGCGACCGAAGTCGCCACGCCGTCGATCTCGATGATGTGGCCTCCCATGGCCTCGACGGCGTCGACCGCGGCCTGCGTCGAGGCCTGGATCTCGGCAATCAGCCGCCCGATCTCCTCGGTGGATTTGGCGGTCTGGTCGGACAGGGATTTCACTTCGGCGGCAACAACCGCAAAGCCGCGGCCGGCCTCGCCGGCGCGCGCCGCCTCGATCGTCGCGTTGAGCGCCAGCAGGTTGGTCTGGCCTGCGATGCCGCCGATGAGGTCGGAGACCTCCGCGATCTTCTTCACCGATCCGGCCAGCGCCTGAATGGTCGAACGCGCCTGCTCGCGGCCGGCGACCGCCGATTTGGTGACGGTGCTGGTCCGCGCGACCTGGCTCGTGATCTCGCGGATCGAGGCGCTCAGTTCTTCGGCCGCAGCCGAGACGGCCTGCGAACTGCCGAGCGCCTGCGTCGAGGCCGCCGCCACCGCCTGCGACTGCGCAGAGAGCGACTTTGCGATCTCAGAGAGGCCGGAAGCGGCTTGCTCCACGCCCTGCGTCGCCGCAGTCGCGGTATCGACCGAGCGGCCGGTCTCGCGTTCGACCGTTTCGGCCATCTGATGCAGGGCGGAGCGCTTGGCGAGCGCCGCCGCCTGCTCCTGCCGCAACTGCTCCTCGCGCAGACGGGAGTTCTCGACCGCCGCCTGCTTGAACACCACAAGCGCGCCCGCCATCGAGCCGACCTCGTCCTGGCGCTGGGCGAACGGAATGTCGGCGGCGAGATCGCCGGTCGCGAGCTTCTGCATCGTGTCCGTCATGCGCACGATCGGGCGCACCACGCCGAGGGCCACACCCAGCAGGCCGGCGGTGACGAAGGCGAGAACGGCGATGGAGACGCCGAGGAGGATATAGAGCATCGCGCTGTCGCGGTCCGCGGCCAGCTTCTCCATGGCGGCATTCCGCTTGTTGGCACTCTCGACGATGCTGTCGATGACGGCGCGATGCGCGGTATAGGCCTCCTTGAGCTGCGCATAGACGCGCTCGGAGGCCGCCGCGTCCTTGGCCTTGAGGGCGGGCAGAAGCTGATCCGACGCCTTCCAGAATTTCTGCACCTCCGCATCGGATTTCGACACCAGCGCGGTCTTGAGGTCGGCCGAAAGGCTGGAGGAGACCCAGAACGCCTTGCGCTCGTCGTAGTCCTTGCGGAGCTGCACCAGACGTTCGCCGTGGGCCGCCAGCTGGTCCGGCTCGCGCATGGCCAGCGTCGCCTCGAGATAGGCTTCGATGATGTATTCGGGCGGCGGTAGGATGTCGGCGATGAGGTCGTTGCCGAGCTTGATGTCGGAATAGAGCGGACCGCCGACCTTGAGCTCTTTTAGGGCGTACAGGCTGGTCGAAACAACGGCGGCGAAACCAATGGCGAGAACGACGCCAAACGCGACGATCGCAGAGGACAAGGACAGACGAAATTTCATGAAACAATCCAGGTCGGCGTCGAAACTGCGGCCATCCTAGACGACTACGGTAAATACGGGATTGATTCGCGCCGGAATTGTATTTCACGAACCCCGCATGAATACGGGGAAATGGACATCAAGGCATCGGTATTGAGTCAGCGAGGCTGACGCACAACCGCGCAAAATCAACGTTCGAGTCTGATGCGGCAACGCAGCACCGGCTCCGATGCGCCGAATGAGATATGTGTGCCGAGGAGCAGGCCTCCCCGGCACGCCCTGCCCTCATACGTCGAAGAACACCGTCTCGTTGTCGCCCTGCAGGTGCAGGTCGAGCCGGTAGACCGGCTTGCCGGCCTCGCGGACCGCAGTGATCGTGGCGCGGCGATCGGCAGGCACCAGCGCCAGCACGGGATCGGCGGCGTTGCCGGCCTCGTCGTTGAAATAGATGCGGGTGTAGAGATGCCTGAGCATGCCGCGGCCAAACACCGCAAGCAGGATGTGCGGCGCCTGCGGCTTGCCCTCGGGATCCGGCACAACGCCCGGCCTGATGGTCTCGAAAGAATAGTTGCCGTCCTTGTCGGTGCCACAGCGGGCAAAGCCGCGGAAGCTCGCATTCGGCAGCGCGCGCTTGTCCTGGGGATCGGCGAATCGGCCCTGCGCATCCGCCTGCCAGATCTCCAGCATGCAATCGGGGACGGCCACACCGTCGCCATCGAACACCCGGCCCTCGATGCGGATGCGATCGCCGGTGACATCGGGCGTCAGCGTCGAGTTTGTGAACGCGTCGTTCCAGGCGTACTCGCCGGTCGGCGTCAGGCCGTATTTGAAGAAGGGACCGACCGTCTGCGATGGGGTGATCCCGTCGGGCTTCGCGGACTCTTGCACTTAATGGTTCTCCATGGGGGTGGCGTCCTTGCCGCGCAGCACGATGTCGAAGCGGTAGCACAGCGCCCATTCGGGCTGGGTATTCTCCAAGTCGAACGACGAGACCATCCGCGCCCGCGCCTTCTCGTCCGGCACCGAGTTGAAGATCGGGTCGAACGGGAACAAGGGATCGTTCGGGAAATACATCTGCGTCACGAGGCGCGTGACGAAGGAATGGCCGAACACCGACAGATGGATGTGCGCAGGCCGCCAGGCGTTGTGGTGATTGCCCCAGGGATAGGCGCCGGGCTTGATGGTGACGAAGCGATAATAGCCGGACGCATCGCTCACGGTGCGGCCCGCGCCGGTGAAATTCGGATCGAGCGGCGCCGGATGCTGATCACGGACGTGGACATAACGGCCGCAGGAATTAGCCTGCCAGATCTCGACGAGCGAGTTCGGCACGCCGCGGCCGTCCTCGTCGCGCACATGGCCATGCACGATGATGCGCTCGCCGAGCGGCTCGCCCACGTGCTGGCGGGTGAGGTCGTTGTCGCCCGCGCGCACGGTCTCGTGGCCGTAGACCGGCCCGGTCAGCTCCGACAGCGTATGGGGCATCGGGATCAAGGGCTTGTGCGGCGCGCGCTTGATCGAGCTCTTGTAGTCGGGCGACAGCGGCAGCGGATGCGCCGCGTTGCTGCCGGTGGGATAGATGAATGTCATTGGCGAACTCCTCCCCGGCCATCATGGTCCGGCCGGTCAACGCTTTCGCCAATCATTATAGGATATAACTAATTTGGGAAAGCCGGTTTAGCGGCGTTCCTGCGCATGGCCGCCGGCCGCTCCTACCTGATCGGCGCGCGTGGAAGCACCGCCTCTCCGGCCTCGAGCCGGTAGGCATGGTCGAGCGAATACCAGGGCACGGAGGCGTCCTTCGCCGTCGGATGCGGCGTGTCGTGGCGCACGAACTTGCCGATCAGCGCCTGTGTCACACCGAACTGCACGTCGCTGTCGATATGGGGGTCGCTGGGATCATAGACCTGCGAGATCAGCACCTTGAATCCGGGCTTGAAGATCAGGGCATGCAGATGCGCGGGACGATAGGGGTGGCGGGCCTGCGCCGCGAGCAGGCGGCCGACGACACCATCGGTCGGAATGGGATAGCCGACCATCATCACTGACCGGAAGGAAAAGCGCCCGTCGGAATCTGTCGTGAACTTGCCGCGCAGGTTCATGTCGGCCTGCTCGGGGTCCTGGTTCTCGTAAAGGCCGACCGGCGAGGCGTGCCAGACATCGACCTCGGCACCGGCGACCGGACGGCCGTCCTTATCGACGACGCGGCCGCGGACGAACAGCGTGGCGCCCGGTGTTTCCGAGCGCACGATGGATCCGCCATTCTCGACCCGGGGCGAATTCAACCGCCAGAACGGCCCGAGCAATGAGTGATCGGTCTCCGTATTGCCCTGATCGCCGTTGTTGAGCAGGCACACCAGCGAGGAAACGCCAAGCGACCCCGCCATCAGCACGACTTCGTTATGCGTATCGGTGGTCAGCTTGCCGAGCTCGGCCACGATTGCCGTGGCATCGCGGAACTCCTTCTCGGTCAGCCTGACATCGCGGACGAAGGCGTGCAAATGCTTGACCAGGGAGACCATGATATCGCGCAGCCGCGGATCGGATGTCCGCTCCATCACCGCCAGGGCCGCGGCCGTGACGTCCTTCTCGCGCTCGATGATCACAGGTTATTTCCTCCCTGTCTTTCCGGGACGCGAGAGAATTGAGCGAGCCCGGGCTCTTCGCCTCTCCCCGCTTGCGGGGAGAGGCCGGAATTTGCGACAGCAAATTCCGGGTGAGGGGGGCTCTCCGCGAGTCCAACTGTCACCGTCCTTGCGGAGACTCCCCCTCACCCCAACCCTCTCCCCGCAAGCGGGGAGAGGGAAGAGAGAGTTCAATTCAGCTTTTCGATCGCAACCGCGACGCCCTGGCCGACGCCGACGCACATGGTGGCGAGCGCCAGCTTGCCGCCGCGCTTCTCCATGCCGTGCACGGCTGTGAGCGCGAGGCGGGCGCCGCTCATGCCGAGCGGATGGCCAAGCGCGATGGCGCCGCCATGCGGATTGACGAAATCGGCGTCATCGGCGACGCCGAGCTGGCGCATGCAGGCGATGCCTTGCGAAGCGAAAGCTTCGTTCAGCTCGATCAGGTCGAAATCGCTGATCTTCTTGCCGAGGCGCTCCATCAGCTTGCGGGTCGCGGGCACCGGGCCGATACCCATGATCCGCGGCGGCACGCCGGCCGACGCAAGACCGAGGATGCGGGCCCGCGGGGTCAGGCCGTGCTTCTTAACTGCGGCTTCCGAGGCCAGGATCATGGCGGCGGCGCCGTCATTGACGCCGGAGGCGTTGCCGGCGGTCACAGTGCCAGGATTGCGCACAATCGGCTTCAACTTGGCGAGACCTTCCAGCGTGGTCTCGGGGCGCGGATGCTCGTCCTTGTCGATGGTGATCGGGCCGGCCTTGCCGCCGGGAATGGTGATGGGCGTGATTTCTTCCGCGAAATAGCCGGCTGCGATCGCAGCGCCTGCGCGCTGCTGCGAGCGGATGGCGAAGGCGTCCTGATCGGCGCGCGAGACCTGGAACTCCTCGGCGACGTTCTCGCCGGTCTCCGGCATGGCGTCGACGCCGTACTGCGCCTTCAGCAGCGGATTGATGAAGCGCCAGCCGATCGTGGTGTCGAAGATCTCGGCCGAGCGCGAGAAGGCTTCCTGCGCCTTGCCCATCACGAACGGCGCGCGGGTCATCGACTCGACGCCGCCGGCAATGGCGAACTCAATCTCGCCGGAACGGATGGCGCGGCCCGCGGCGCCGACCGCATCGAGGCCCGAGGCACAAAGCCGGTTCAGGGTCTGGCCGGGAACCGAATCCGGCAGGCCCGCCAGCAGCAGCGCCATGCGCGCGACGTTGCGATTGTCCTCGCCGGCCTGGTTGGCGCAGCCGAAGAACACTTCGTCCACCTGCGCCCAGTCGAGCTTGGGGTGCTTGGCCATCAGCGCCTTGATCGGGGCGGCGGCGAGATCGTCGGCACGCACCTTGGCGAGCGAGCCGCCGAAACGGCCGATCGGGGTCCGCACGGCATCGCAGATAAAGACGTCACGCATCGTTGTTCTCCCTGAATGCCGCGATCCGGCCAAATTCTTCAACGTCGGCGGAGTTTTAGGAGGGCGCCCGCGGCAGGTCAATTGACGGTTTCGCGGGGCAGCCGTCATTCCGGGGCGTGCCATTTGGCGCGAACGCGAAATGACGACCGAGAATGTGGCAGCACCTCGCGTCCCCACTGCGGACAACGTGGAAAACCTCGCCGCTCCGGCCAAAGCGATAGGAGCAAGTGGCGAAATTTTGTAGGTTGCGCCGCCCATGACGATGCAACAGCCGATACAAGTTCCGCCCGCCGACGACACGCCCGCGCCGCAGGCCGAGACTGCCGCGCGCGTCACGCCGATGATGGAGCAGTATCTGGAGATCAAGGCAGCTCATCAGGGCTTGCTGCTGTTCTACCGGATGGGCGACTTTTACGAGCTGTTCTTCGAGGACGCCGAGATCGCCTCGAGGACGCTCGGCATCGTCCTGACCAAGCGCGGCAAGCACCAGGGCGCGGATATCCCGATGTGCGGCGTGCCGGTCGAGCGCTCAGAGGATTATCTGCATCGTCTCATCAGCGCCGGGCATCGGGTCGCGGTCTGCGAGCAGACCGAGGATCCCGCGGCTGCGAAAGCGCGCGGCAACAAGAGCGTGGTGCGCCGCGGCGTGGTGCGGCTGGTGACGCCGGGCACGCTGACCGAGGACACGCTGCTCGATGCGCGTGCCAACAATTACCTGCTGGCGATCGCGCGGGCACGCTCCTCCGCCGGCGGCGACCGCTTCGGCCTTGCCTGGATCGACATCTCGACGGCCGAATTCATGGTCACCGAGGTCTCGGGTAGCGAGCTCGCCGCGACGCTGGCGCGCATCAACCCGAACGAGGCGATCGTCACGGACGCCCTCTACAGCGACAACGAGCTCGGCCAGACCTTGCGCGAGCTGCCGGCGGTGACGCCGCTGACCCGCGACGTCTTCGACGGCGCCACCGCCGAGAAGCGGCTGTGCGACTATTTTGCCGTCGCGACCATGGACGGGCTCGCGCAGCTGACGCGCCTGGAAGCCACCGCCGCGGCCGCCGCCGTCACCTATGTCGACCGCACCCAGGTCGGTAAGCATCCGCCGCTGTCGCCGCCCGCGCGTGAGGCCTCGGGCGCGACCATGGCGATCGACCCGGCGACGCGCGCCAATCTCGAGCTGACGCGCACGCTCGCCGGCGAACGCCGCGGCTCGTTGCTGGATGCGATCGACTGCACCGTGACCTCGGCAGGCTCCCGCCTGCTGGCGCAGCGTCTGGCGGCGCCGCTGACCGATGCGCCGGCGATCGCCCGCCGGTTAGATGCGGTCAGCGCCTTCGTGGCCGATTCCGCCGCGCGCGAGGACATCCGCAGCATCCTGCGCGGCGCGCCCGACATGTCGCGCGCTCTGGCACGGCTCTCGGTCGGCCGCGGCGGGCCGCGCGACCTCGCCGGCATCCGCGACGGCATCATCGCCGCCGACCAGGTGCTGACGCGGCTCTCCGAAATGGATCGGCCGCCGCAGGAAATCGCGGCGGTGATGGCGGCGCTGCAGCGGCCGTCGCGCGCGCTTGCTGCCGAGTTCGCCAGCGCGCTCGACGAGCAGCTGCCGCTGATCAAGCGCGACGGCGGCTTCGTGCGCCAGGGCTACGAGCCGGCGCTGGACGAAGCGCGCAACCTGCGTGATGCCTCACGTCTGGTCGTGGCCTCGATGCAGGCCCGTTACGCCGACCAAACCGGCGTCAAGGGCCTCAAGATCCGGCACAACAACGTGCTCGGCTATTTCGTCGAGGTTACCGCCCAGCACGGCGACAAGCTGATGTCGCCGCCGCTGAACGCGACCTTCATCCATCGCCAGACGCTGGCGGGACAGGTGCGCTTCACCACCGCCGAGTTAGGAGAGATCGAGGCCAAGATCGCCAATGCCGGCGACCGCGCGCTCGGCCTCGAGCTCGAGATCTTCGAGCGGCTCTGCGCCAAGGCGCTCGCGATCAGCGACGATCTGCGCGCCGCGGCGCAAGGTTTTGCGCTGCTCGACGTCGCGACCTCGCTGGCCAAGCTCGCCGTCGACGAGAATTACGTGCGACCGGAGGTGGACGATTCCCTCGGCTTTGCGATCGAGGCCGGCCGCCATCCCGTGGTCGAGCAGGCCCTGAAGCGCAACGGCGAGCCGTTCATCGCCAATGCCTGCGACCTCTCTCCCGTACCTCAACCCTACCCTCCCCCGCAGGCGGGGGAGGGTAGGGTGGGGGCAGGCCAGCTCTGGCTGCTCACCGGTCCCAACATGGCCGGTAAATCGACCTTCCTGCGCCAGAACGCGCTGATCGCCTTGATGGCCCAGATCGGCAGCTTCGTGCCGGCGACGCGCGCGCGGATCGGCATCGTCGACCGCCTGTTCTCGCGCGTCGGCGCCGCCGACGATCTCGCCCGCGGCCGCTCCACCTTCATGGTGGAGATGGTCGAGACCGCGGCGATCCTGAACCAGGCCGGCGAGCGCTCGCTCGTCATCCTCGATGAGATCGGCCGCGGCACCGCGACCTTCGACGGCCTCTCGATCGCCTGGGCCGCGATCGAGCATCTGCACGAGAGCAACCGCTGCCGAACCTTGTTCGCGACGCATTATCACGAGCTGACCGCGCTCGCGGCGAAACTGCCGCGGATGTTCAACGCCACGGTGCGGGTGAAGGAATGGCAGGGCAACGTCGTGTTCCTGCACGAGGTGCTGCCGGGCTCGGCCGACCGCTCCTACGGCATCCAGGTGGCGAAACTCGCCGGCCTGCCGCCGGCGGTGATCACGCGCGCCAAATCGGTGCTGTCGAAGCTGGAGGCGCAGGACCGCGGCCAGACCGCGCGAGCCCTGGTGGACGATCTGCCGCTGTTCGCTGTCCCTTCGCGCGCCGCCACTGAAGCCGCGCCGCCGAGCGAAGCGGAGCTGCTGATGGAGGCGGTGAAGGCGCTGCACCCCGACGAGATGTCGCCGCGCGAGGCGCTGGATGCGCTGTATGCGCTGAAGGCGAAGCTGCCGAAGCAGTGATGATGCCGGAGGGTGGGCAAAGCGGAGCGTGCCCACCGCTCCCTGAAGCGATCGGGGAGATATGGTGGGCACGGCGCGCAAAGAGCGCACCTTTGGCCCACCCTACAATTCCGAGCCCGGCCTAGCCCCTCGCCGCGATCGCGGCGGCTTCCGCGGCGGCGCGCTGCATGCTGGTCGACATCTCGTTGGTCACCGTGCTCTGCTCCTCGATCGCGGCGGCGGTCGAGGTCACGTACTCGCTGACATTGTTGATCGCCTGCTTGATCGAGCCGAGCGCGCTGACGACGTCGCCGGAGATGCTGTTGAGGCTGCCGATCTCCTGGCCGATCTTGTCGGTCGCCTGCTTGGCCTGGTTGGCGAGGCTCTTGACCTCGGAAGCGACCACCGCGAAGCCGCGGCCGGCCTCGCCCGCGCGCGCCGATTCGATCGTGGCGTTGAGCGCGAGCAGGTTGATCTGCCCCGTGATGTTGTTGATCATCTCGACGATGCCGCTCATCGCCTGCGCGGCCTCGGTGAGGCGCTGGGCCTGCGCGTCGGCGGCGCCGACCTGCTCGACCGCGCTCATCGCGGTCTCGCGCGACTTGGTCATGGCCTCGGAGATCTCCCGCACCGAGGCGTTGAGCTCCTCCGAGCCGGCGGCGACCGATTCCATCATGCCGCGCACGCGCTCATTGCCCATGCGGACCAGGACCTGCTTGGTGACGTCGGTGGCGTATTTGACGACCTTGAACGGCTTGCCGTTGAGGTCGAGGATCGGATTGTAGGAGGCCTGGATGTAGACCTCCTTGCCGCCCTTGCCGATGCGCTTGTATTCGGCCGCCTGATACTGGCCGCGATTGAGCGCCGCCCAGAACTCGCGATAGCCGGCGCCGTCGCGCTCGGAGGGCTCGACGAACATGCTGTGGTGGCGGCCCTTGATCTCGGCCAGCGAATAGCCGAGCGCGCCGAGGAAGTTGGCATTGGCGGTGATGATCGTGCCGTCCATGTTGAACTCGATCACGGCCTGGGCCTTGTCGATCGCCGCGATCTGGCCGGCGAGATCGGCATTCTTCAGCTTCTCCGCAGTGACGTCGGTCGCGAACTTGACCACGCCGTACGGCTTGCCGTTTTCGTCGAGCAACGGATTGTAGGAGGCGAGGATCCAGACCTCGCGGCCGCCCTTGCCGATGCGCTTGAACTCGCCCGCCTGGTATTCGCCGCGGTTGAGCGCGGCCCAGAATTCGCGATAGGGCGGGCTGTTTCGATCGGCCTCGGCCACGAACAGGCTGTGATGCTTGCCCTTGATCTCGTCGAACGAATAGCCGAGCGCCTTGCAGAAATTCTCGTTGGCCGAGACGATGGTGCCGTCGAGCTTGAACTCGATGACGGCCTGGGCGCGGCCGATCGCAGCGATCTTGGAGGCGTCCGTCATGCTGCGGATCTTCTTCTCGGTGATGTCGGTCGCAATCTTGGCGACCATCACCGTCTTGCCGTTGCCGTCGAGCACCGGATTGTAGGATGCCTCGATCCAGACCTCGCGGCCGTCTTTCGCGATCCGCTTGAACTCGCGCGCCTGATACTCGCCACGGTTCAATGCAGCCCAGAATGCCTTGTACTCGGCGCTGTCGCGCTGGTCGGCCGGCACGAACATCGAGTGATGCTTGCCCTGGATCTCCTCAAGCCGGTAGCCGAGTGCGTCGAGAAAATTCTTGTTGGCCGTGACGATCGTCCCATCAAGATTGAATTCGATCATCGCCTGCGATCGGCCGATGGCATCGAGCCGCGCTTGTGCATCAGTGTTGGACTTGCGACCGAACATTCAAGTATCTCCTCGACGAGAAATCATTTGCATGGCGTGCGCAGCGTCGCGCTCGCGCTCGAGCCTTTCGGCTCGACGTTCACAACTTTTCGTACTGGTGGAAATGTAGCCCTCAACGGCGCCGTCTCTACGGACAACGAGCAAGTGTAGGGTCAAGACACGAAGATTAAATTAACGACACTATCGGAAACCCGCCGTCAAACACCGCGGAACTACCGGCTAAAGGCCGCAAAATCCTGGACACAATGCTTACGTTTCGATGCGCAGCCTTCTGCGTCCACGCCACCACAGCATCAGGTTCCACACCACGCAGCTTGCAAGCGCGAGCGAAAGACCTACCGCCAATCCAAATTTCACGACTGCAACGTGCAGGACCGCAATCGCCATGCCAAATCCGAGCAGGCCCCAGGCGGAGTTGGCGAGCACGGCGGCGGTCGGCGGTCCACCGATGCGCGGATGCAGGATGACCATGATGCTGGAGAACACCACGGGAAACAGCGCAATGATGCCGCTGATGCGCGGGCCGACCCAGCTCGATGTCGAAACCACGATGGCGACGAGGGTCGCAACCAGCGCAGCGCGCATCGGCACATCATACCAGCGACGCGTCACCAGCGGCATCTTCACATGGCGATAGCGCGCGAGCAGTGGAATGCAAATGCCGAACGCGATCAGATTGGCGGCGAGCCCCGCGGCGAGCGACCAGTCGAATGAGCGGATGATCGAGGCCATCCCGATCCATACCGCGAAAGCGCTTCCGCAACTCACCACGAGAGCGTGCCGCTGCGACAGCACAACGTAAGTGAGGCACATCAAGATCGTCGCCGCATTGACGGGCAGGCTCGCCAGCGCGCCCTGCGCGACGAACGCGGCGTCATGATCGATCGCAAGGAAGACGTAGGACGGCCCGGCCGAGACCGGCAGGGTCGCGATCAGCGCGCCGATCACGGGTCCCGAGCGCTCGGTGATGATCGATGCCGTCACCACGAACGCCGCCGCGATCGCCATGCGCAGGAGCAGGAAGAGGAGGAAGTGGAGGTCGAGGGACATTTCTATCTGTCATTCCGGGGCGCGCGAAGCGCGAGCTCCGGTGCGCAATTGCGCACCTGAGAATCCATAACCACAGGCCGACATGTTTGAGAGCTGGAGCAACGACCGTCCGAAATCCCGACGGCCGGGGATTATGGGTCCCGGGCTCGCGCCAAGCGGCGCGCCCCGGGACGACACCAATCGGTGGGATGACGGCCTGCGTCTTACATCCTTTGCATCGACACCGAAACCTTCGGGCCGTTCTTGATGGTCTGGTAGACCACGCAATAGCGCTCGGTGAGCTTGAGCAGCAGGTCGAGCTTGTCCTGGGCGGCGTCGGTGTCGACCTCGAAGCGGAGACGGATCTCGGCGAAACCGACCGGGGTCTCCTTGTCGACGCCGAGCGTGCCGCGGAAATCGAGATCGCCCTCGGCGTAGACGTTGCCGGTCTTCAAGGGCACCTCGATCGCGGTCGCGACCGATTTCAGCGTGACGCCGGCACAGGCGACCAGGGCTTCGAGCAGCATGTCGCCGGAGCAGAGCTCGAGGCCGGAACCGCCGGTGGCGGGGTGGAGGCCGGCCGTTGCGATGGCGCGGCCGGTCTCGACCTTGCAGGCGATGCCGTCGCTATCGGTGGAGCCCTTGGCCTTCAGCGTGATCAGCGCAGCCTTGGGATCGGTCTTGTAGCGCTCCTTGATCGGGGCCTGCATCTGGCGCAGCTCTGCAGCGTCCATGTTGTTCTCTCCCGGAATATCAACGAGCGGTATAGAGCGCCATCGGTTTGGTGTCAGCCCATGATTGGTGGAGGCAGTCATGAGCCGCCGGGGATTCATGAAAAAATCTGAGCACATTCATGACGTTACCCAGGCACCGATACCCGGGGGCGGAGCCGATTCCTCTGCGTGGCCAAACTCGCCGGTCGTCCCCTTGCGAATGTCTCGTGACAGCGCCTGTCACCTCTTATATCCGGTGAGACATGGACAGCGTCGCGACTGAGCAGAAGCCACAGGTGGACGAGCGCTTCGATACCGCGCGGATCACCGCCGCGGTCGATGCGCTTGCCGAGAAGCACGAGGGGCGCGAGGACGCGTTCCGCACGGCGATGGCGCTATTGCTCAAGGCGGAGCTGATCGCGGCGCGCGCCGCCGCCCAGGCGATCCTTCTGAAGGACCGCCACGGCCGCCGCTGCGCCGAGCGGCTGTGCCACGTGCAGGACGAGATCATCCGCATCCTGTATTCGGCCGCGACGCGCCATCTCTACCGCTCGCCGATCCCGAGCGGGGCCGAGCGCATGGCGGTGGTGGCGACCGGCGGCTACGGCCGCGGCCTGATGGCGCCGGAATCGGACATCGATCTGCTCTTCATCCTGCCTTACAAGCAGACCGCCTGGGGCGAGCAGGTCGCCGAAGCGATCCTCTATTGCCTCTGGGACATGGGCTTGAAGGTCGGTCACGCCACGCGATCGGTCGACGAATCGATCCGGCAGGCGCGCGGCGACATGACGATCCGCACCGCGATCCTGGAGACGCGGTTCCTCACCGGCGACAAGCCGCTCTATGACGAGCTGGTCGAGCGCTTCGACAAGGAAGTGGTGCAGGGCACTGCGTCCGAATTCGTCACCGCAAAGCTCGCCGAGCGCGAGGAGCGCCACCGCCGCGGCGGCCAGTCGCGTTATCTGGTCGAGCCCAACGTCAAGGACGGCAAGGGGGCTTTGCGCGACCTGCACACACTGTTCTGGATCGCCAAATACGTCTACCGCGTCCGCGACACCCACGAGCTGGTCGGGCGCGGCGTGTTCGACGCGCAGGAATATCGCACCTTCCGCCGCTGCGCCGACTTCCTCTGGTCGGTGCGCTGCAATCTGCATTTCTACTCTGGCCGCGCCGAGGAGCGCCTCTCCTTCGATCTCCAGCGCGAGATCGCGATCCGTCTCGGCTACACCTCGCATCCGGGCATGCAGGACGTCGAGCGCTTCATGAAGCACTACTTCCTGGTCGCCAAGGAAGTCGGCAATCTCACCGCCATCCTCTGCGCCAAGCTCGAGGACCAGCAGGCCAAGCCCGCGCCGGTGCTGAGCCGGGTGATGGCGCGGCTGCGACCGAGCACCGTGAAGCGGCGCGTCCCCGACAGCGACGACTTCATCGTCGACAACAACCGCATCAACGTCGCCGCGCCCGACGTGTTCAAGCACGACCCGGTCAATCTGATCCGCATCTTCCGCCTCGCGCAGAAGAACAACCTCGCCTTCCATCCGGATGCGATGCGCGACGTGACGCGCTCGCTCGGCCTGATCAACGCGGGCTTGCGCGAAAATCCCGAGGCCAACCGGCTGTTCATGGAGATCCTGACCTCGGACAATGCCGAGATCGTGCTGCGGCGGATGAACGAGACCGGCGTGCTCGGTCACTTCATCCGCGCCTTCGGCAAGATCGTCTCGATGATGCAGTTCAACATGTATCATCACTACACCGTCGACGAGCACCTGATCCGCTGCATCGGCTTCCTGCAGGACATCGAGCGCGGCGGCATCGAGGAGTTCGCGCTGGCGAGCGACCTGTTCCGCAAGATCCGGCCCGAGCACCGCGCGGTGATCTACATCGCAACGCTGCTGCACGACGTCGCCAAGGGCCGTCCCGAGGACCACTCCATCGCCGGCGCCAAGGTGGCGCGGCGGCTCTGCCCGCGGCTCGGCTTCAGCCCGGCCGACACCGAGCTCGTGGCCTGGCTGATCGAGGAGCATCTGACGATGTCCACGGTCGCACAGTCGCGCGACCTCTCCGATCGCAAGACCATCGAGAATTTCGCTGCCGTGGTGCAGTCGGTTGAGCAGATGAAGCTGCTGACCATCCTGACCACCGCCGACATCCGCGGCGTCGGCCCGGGCGTGTGGAACGGCTGGAAGGCGCAGCTCTTGCGCTCGCTATACTACGAGACCGAGCCGGTGCTGACCGGCGGCTTCTCGGAGGTCGACCGCGGCAAGCGCCTCGCCGCCGCGCACGCCGAATTCCGCATGGCCTTCGCCGAATGGCCGAACGACGAGCTCGACGCCTATATCGGCCGGCACTATCCGGCCTACTGGCTCAAGGTCGAGCTGCCGCGCAAGATCCGCCATGCCCGCTTCGTCCGCTCCAGCGAGCAGGCCGGCCACAAGCTCGCGATCAATGTCGGTTTCGACGAGGTGCGCGGCGTCACGGAGCTGACGATCTTCGCCGCCGACCATCCCTGGCTGCTGTCGATCATCGCCGGCGCCTGCGCCTCGGCCGGCGCCAACATCGTCGACGCCCAGATCTACACCACGACCGACGGCCGCGCGCTCGACACCATCTCGATCTCGCGCGAATACGACCGCGATGAGGACGAGGGTCGGCGCGCCACGCGCATCGGCGAGATGATCGAGGACGTGCTGGAGGGCAAGCTGCGCCTGCCGGAAGTGGTGGCGCGGCGCACCGTGCGCAGCAAGGCAAAGCCGTTCGTGATCGAACCAGAGGTGACGATCAACAACCAATGGTCCGATCGCTACACCGTGATCGAGGTCTCCGGGCTCGACCGGCCCGGCCTGCTCTACGAGCTGACCACCGCGATCTCCAAGCTCAATCTCAACATCGCCTCGGCCCATGTCGCGACTTTCGGCGAGCGCGCACGCGACGTGTTCTACGTCACCGACCTCCTGGGCGCGCAGATCAACGCGCCGACGCGCCAGGCCGCGATCAAGAGCGCGCTGACCCATGTGATGGCCGGCGACAAGGCGGTGCAGCCGGCGGCGTGAACGGATGGGCGCGCCTATCTTCATTCGGAGGCGCGCATCTCTCTCCACTCGTCATTCCGGAGCGCCGCGCAGCGGCGAACCCGGAATCCATCGGGCCACTAGTGACGCGGATAAATGGATTCCGGGTTCGCGCTACGCGCGCCCCGGAATGACGAGCGCGACCTAAACCTCCACTCCCTCGTGCCGCAGCAGCCAACGCTTGCGCTCGAGGCCACCACCATACTTCACCAGCGAACCGTCCGCGCCGATCAGGCGATGGCAGGGGAGCACCACACTGATCGGATTTGAGCCGTTGGCATGGCCGACGGCGCGGATCGCCCTGGGCATGTCGATCTTCGCGGCGAGCGCGCCGTAACTCATCGTGGTGCCGGCGGGGATCTGCGCGAGCGCGGTCCAGACTTTTTGCTGGAACGGCGTGCCGGCGATACGCCATGCGATGCTCTGGAGCTGACCGAGATCACCGTCGAAATAGCGCGACAGTGCGGTCCGCATGTCCGACGGCGCAGGCTGATCACGCAGATCCACCGCGCCATAGTGCAGGCGCAGCAGATCGCGCATGCGGTGCTCATAGTCTTCCCAGTCGAGCGCGCGCAGCTTGCCCTCGGCGTCGGTGACGAGCAGCGCAATCCCGATCGGCGTCGTCAGGCGATCGAGGCCGAAGCGTTCAGGCACCTTGGTTGATCGAGCGGACATTGCGGCACCAGCAATCGAAACACATCGATCGCACTTGCCACGGCGGCCGTGCTAACGTCCACCCGAAAGCTGATGCTTTGGGGGAGCTCACCTTGATTCTGATCGCCAATGTCCTGGTGGCGCTGGTCGCCGCGCTGCACGTCTTCTTCCTCGTCCTGGAGATGTTTCTCTGGGACAAGCCGCTGGGCCTGAAGGTGTTTCGGAATTCGCCCGAGAAGGCCGAGATCACCAGGGTGCTGGCCGCCAATCAGGGCCTCTATAACGGCTTCCTCGCGGTCGGCCTGGTCTGGGGCCTGTTCCACGGCAACCCGGCCTTCGCGTTCCAGATCAAGGTGTTCTTCCTGCTCTGCGTGATCGTGGCCGGCGCCTATGGCGCGGCGACCGTCAGCACGCGGATTCTGATCGTGCAGGCGCTGCCTGCGGCAATCGCGCTGATTGCGATGTTTCTCGCCTGAGACGCTACGGCACAGCGCCGCGATCCTTGCGCTGCGGCGAAGCTTCCTCCACAATCTTCGGCAGCGATGGCGACCGTTGCAATTAACGGAGAAAGACCATCGGCCGATAATTCCGTCAGGAGGAACGTTCCAATATGAACAATCGCAGAGTCTTCTTAGCTGCCACGGCGGCGCTCGCCGTCGCAGTCTCAACCAGCCAGGCCCTCGCCCAGAAGAAATACGACACCGGCGCAAGCGACACCGAGATCAAGATTGGCCAGACCGTGCCGTTCTCCGGCGCCTATTCGGTCTACGCCAATATCGGCAAGACCCAGGCCGCATACTTCAGGATGATCAACGATCAGGGCGGCATCAACGGCCGCAAGATCAACCTGATCCAGTATGACGACGCCTATTCGCCGCCGAAGACCGTCGAGCAGGTGCGCAAGCTGGTCGAGGGCGATGAGGTCCTGTTCACCTTTCAGCTGATCGGCACAGCCGCGAACGCCGCCGTGCAGAAGTACCTCAACGGCAAGAAGGTACCTCAGCTGCTGGCCTCGACCGGCGCCGCGCGCTTCAACGATCCGCAGAACTATCCCTGGACCATCGCTTACAATCCCAACTATGTGTCCGAGGGGCGGATCTACGCAAAATACATTCTCGCCAATCACCCCAACGCCAAGATCGGCGTGCTCTACCAGAACGACGACATGGGCCGCGACTATCTTGCCGGCCTCAAGAGCGGCCTCGGCGACAAGGCCAACATGATCGTCGGCGAGGTGTCGTATGAGGTGACCGACCCCACCGTTGACTCGCAGGTGGTGAAGCTGAAGTCGATGGGCGTCGACCTGTTCTATAACGCCTCGACGCCGAAATTCGCGGCGCAGGCGATCAAGAAGCTTGCCGATCTCGGCTGGACGCCGGTGCACATCCTCGACATCAATGCGAGCCCGATTTCGGCGACGCTGAAGCCGGCAGGCCTCGACATCTCCAAGGGCATCATCTCGACCAATTACGGCAAGGAGCCGAGCGACCCGCAGTGGAAGGACGACCCCGGCGTGAAGGCTTTCTTCGCTTTCATGGACAAGTATTTCCCGGAAGGTGACAAGCTCAACACCATCAACACCTACGCCTATTCGGTGGCGGAGCTCTTGGTGCAGGTCTTGAAGCAATGCGGCGACGATCTGACGCGTGCGAACATCATGAAGCAGGCCGCCAATATCAAGGGCTACACGCCGAGCCTGGCGCTGCCCGGCATCAAGATCAACACCGGGCCGAACGACTACCGCGTCAACAAGCAGATGCAGATGATGAAGTTCAACGGCGAGCGCTGGGAGCTGTTCGGACCGATCATTGAAGACACCGGCCCGTCGGGCTAGAAGCATCTGGCTCTGCGACGTCGTGCCCGGGGCTTGTCCCGCCTGCGCGGCCGGAGCCGCTTCGGCGAGGCGAAGGCCCGGGCATCCACGTTCTTGGGGCGTCAAGGAAGCCGTGGATGGCCGGGTCAAGCCCGGCCATGACGATCGAGAGAGCCTCCTACTTGGCGTTCAGGTCGGTATCTCCCCAAAGTTCTTCCCGACCGGCAGCACGGCGTGGCGGATCAGCCGCGAATCCTCCACCGCGGCCTGGCGGTGCTTCACCGCCTCGCGATAGACGGGGTCGCGGATCATCTCGACGAAGGCGGCGACGCTTGGATATTCGGCGATGAAGCAATGGTCCCAGCGTTCCTCCTGCGGGCCGATCAGCATCAGCTCGAATTTGCCCTGCCAGACGATGCGGCCGCCGAGCCGTTCGAACACCGGGCCGCTTTCGCGGCCATAGGCCGCATAGGCTTCCGCGCCGCTGGCCTTGCGGCCGTCGGGATAGGCCGCCTCCTTGCGCAGGCGGACTAGGTTGAGCATGTGGATCGGGCCCGGGCGATCGTTCTCCCGGAATTGCGCGAAGATCTCCTTGGTCGGATCGATATGGCCCATGGCGCTCCCTCTTCTTATTGATACGAGCGATCCTAGCCTTGCCGCCCCGGAAGCGGAACTGCGGCCGGCGAATGCCGCATCTCCTAATCGCGCGTTAACGCCGGGGTAACCCGGCCTTAAACAGCGACCGCTAGCGTCTCGGTGGGGCGGGCTGACGGGCGTATTGCGTATGGCGTGGGGAAAGAAAAAGGGTGCGCGGAAGGAGCCGCTGTTCGGCTTGCCCGCGGCGCTCGCCGATCTGCGCCTCACCCCAGCAGACCGCGTTCCCGGCGGCGACGACAAGCCGAAGAAATCTGCGAAAGCATCCGCCAAGCGCAAGAGCGAGGATGCCGGCACCGAGGCGCCACGCGAGCGCAAAGCATCAGCCAGCCGCAGCGGCGCCAAGCGTCGAGCGAAGTCGCGTGGCGGGTTCGGTCTCGGCCGCCTGGTCTATTGGGGCGCGGTGCTGAGCCTGTGGGGCGTCATCGCGGTGATTGGCGTCGTGATCTATGTCGGCGCGCATCTGCCGCCGATCCAGTCGCTGGAGATCCCGAAGCGCCCGCCGACGATCCAGATCGTCGGCATCGATGGCAGCATTCTGGCGCAGCGCGGCGAGATGGCCGGCGCCAATGTCGCGCTGAAGGATCTGCCGCCTTACCTGCCGAAGGCGTTCATCGCCATCGAGGATCGCCGCTTCTATTCGCATTTCGGCATCGACCCGGTCGGCATCCTGCGCGCGCTCGTCACCAACGTGCTTCATCGCGGCGTCTCGCAGGGCGGCTCGACCTTGACGCAGCAGCTCGCGAAAAACCTGTTCCTGACCCAGGAGCGCACCATTCAGCGCAAGCTGCAGGAGGTGGAGCTCGCGATCTGGCTGGAGCGCAAGCATTCCAAGGACGAGATCCTGGAGCTTTATCTGAACCGGGTCTATTTCGGCTCCGGCGCCTACGGCGTCGAGGCGGCGGCGCAGAAATATTTCGGCAAGTCGGCCAAGAACGTGACGGTCGCGGAAGCCGCGATGCTGGCCGGCCTCGTCAAGTCGCCGTCCCGCCTCGCCCCGAACCGCAACCCCGAAGGCGCCGAAGCGCGAGCCCAGATCGTGCTCGCGGCGATGGCGGATGCGAAGTTCATCACCGACGCGCAGGCGAAGGCCTCGATCGGCCATCCCTCCTACAACGTGAAGCCGGCGGGCGCCGGCACGGTGAACTACGTCGCCGACTGGATCGGCGAGGTGCTGGACGATCTGGTCGGGCAGATCGACGAGAGCATCAAGGTCGAGACCACGATCGATCCGAAGCTGCAGAGCGTCGCGGAAGCGGCCATCATCGACGAGCTCGCGGCCAAGAGCGTGAAGTTCAACGTCAGCCAGGGCGCGCTGGTGGCCATGACGCCCGACGGCGCCGTGCGCGCCATGGTGGGCGGGCGGAACTATTCCGACAGCCAGTACAATCGCGCGGTCACGGCCAAGCGCCAGCCGGGCTCCTCGTTCAAGCCATTCGTGTACCTGACCGCGCTCGAGCAGGGGCTGACGCCCGACACCATGCGCCAGGACGCGCCGATCGAGGTCAAGGGCTGGCGTCCTGAGAACTACACCCATGAATATTTCGGCGCGGTGACGCTGACGCAGGCGCTGGCGATGTCGCTCAACACGGTGGCCATCCGTCTTGGCCTCGAGGTCGGGCCGAAGAACGTGGTGCGCACCGCGCACCGGCTCGGCATCTCCTCCAAGCTCGAGCCGAACGCCTCGATCGCGCTCGGCACGTCCGAAGTCTCGGTTGTCGAGCTGGTCGGCGCCTATGCACCGTTCGCCAATGGCGGCCTCGCGGTGGCGCCGCATGTCGTCACGCGGATCAGGACGGTCGGCGGCAAGCTGCTCTACATGCGTCAACCCGAAGAGCGCAATCAGGTCGTCGACCCCCGCTATGTCGGCATGATGAACGCGATGATGCGGGAGACGCTGATATCAGGCACCGCGAAGAAGGCGGAGATCCCCGGCTGGCCGGCGGCGGGCAAGACCGGCACCAGCCAGGATTATCGCGACGCCTGGTTCATCGGCTACACCGCGAGCCTCGTCACCGGCGTCTGGCTCGGCAACGACGACAACTCGCCGACCAAGAAGGCGACCGGCGGCGGCCTGCCGGTCGAAGTCTGGTCGCGCTTCATGAAGGCCGCACACGAGGGCGTGCCGGTGGCAGCGCTGCCGAGCGCACCCGGCGGCTGGGGCCTGTCGAACCTCGCGCAGGCAGCTTCGCAGGTGTCGCCGCCGACACCTGCCGCACCGGCACAACCGAACGCCGGCGGCTATCGCCCGCCGCCTCCGACGCGCGCCAATGTGCGCCCCGAGGCGGCAGCCGGGCTCGATGGCTGGCTGATGGACCGGCTGTTTGGCGGGAATCGGTAGCCGCAGGCTGAGGCTAGCAGGGACCTGAAAACAAAACTGCGAAAACAACCCCATGCACAGTAGAATGCGACGTCCGGCGAGACGCACGCTGGATGCTGCGAAGCGGTTGATGCGCCGGGATTAATCAGGCAAGCGGCGCAATCGTCGCGAAGTGTGGCGAGAATGGAGCGGTGATGCCTGCCCACCCTCTCCTCTCATTCCCCGCGAAGGCGGGGAATCCAGTACTCCGCGGCATCGAGATTCATAACGGCTGCTGCGGCGTACTGGATCGCCCGCCCCAGTGCGCAAGTGCGCACAAGGCGGGCGATGACAGCGTTTGCTGGGCTGGCAGCGCGGCCTGATCTGCGAGGAACTAATCCTCCACACCGTACCGGTGCAGATCATTCCCGTACGTGTCGAGCCACTTCTTGGCGCGCTCCATCGACGGGCAGACCTTGCCGCAGACGCGCCAGAAGCGCGGCGAGTGGTTCATCTCGACGAGATGAGCGACCTCGTGCGCGGCGAGGTAGTCGAGCACGAAGGGCGGGGCGAGGATCAGGCGCCAGGAGAACGACAGCGAGCCGGCCGAGGTGCAGGAGCCCCAGCGGCTGGACTGATCGCGGATCGAGAGGCGCTTGACCCTGACGCCGAGCTCGGCCGCGTAGACCTCCGCCGAGCGCTGCAGGTCGCGGCGCGCCTCGCGCTTGAGGAAATCGCCGACGCGGCGGTCGACATGCTCGAGGCCGCCGGCGACGCAGAGAATGCGCTCACCGCTGTCGCGCACCTCGGTCCACACCGTGCCGCGGGTACCGGCGCGATGAACGATGCGATGCGGCGTGCCGCGCAGCGGTATCACCGTGCCCGGCTGGAACGGTGCGGCCTTCGGCAAGCGGCCGAGGCGCGCGGCAATCCACGCACCGTGACGCTGTGCGAAGTCCTTTGCTTCGGCGAGCGTGCCGCGCGGCGGCATGGTGAGGATGGCTTCGCGGTCGCTCGGATGAATTCTGAGCGTGTAGCGGCGCGCGCGGCGGTGCCGGCGCAGCCGAATCGCAAAAAATTGCGATCCGTGGGTGATGACGAGGGTCTTCGGTTCGTGGGGCCGACGATAAAGGAGTGCGCGGGTGGCCATGTCTGTCAGTCCGGGGGGCAGGAGAGCGCCCGGATTCTGCCATAACCGCCGCCAGGGAAAGCGCTCGGCGCAAAAACAAATCATTTGCCCAATATACAGCGGTCAGGCGTCCGGGAGACCCTATAGACTGGGGTTGGAACCGGGTTTTTTCGCCCCCGCTGCACGCATGCGACACCCCCAAGAGGTGAGGGTAGACTCACTCCTATAAAGCTACCTAAATACCGCGAATCTGGCGGGAACTTGCCCCCGCGGGAGCCCCTGGCAGAGGCTCAAATTTCGACGGGAAAGCCGAAATTCAGGGTTATTCAGCCGCAAGCGCCTGCAACGAAGCAGGATTCGCAGCCGAAACCATGAAGTCGTGAATCCGCGGCACGATTTCCGACTTGAAACGCGATCCGTTGAACACGCCGTAATGTCCGACACCCTTCTGGACGTAATGAACGCGGCGATGATCGGGAATCGCGCTGCACAATGTGTGCGTCGCCTCGGTCTGACCGAGACCGGAGATGTCGTCGTTCTCGCCTTCGACCGTCATCAGCGCGACGCGCTTGACCTTGGAAGGATCGACGCGGGTTCCGCGATGGGTCATCTCGCCCTTCGGCAACGAGTGCTTCACGAACACGGTGTCGACGGTCTGCAGGTAATACTCGGCCGACAGATCCATCACCGCGAGATATTCGTCGTAGAAGTCGCGATGCTTGTCGGCGAGATCGCCGTCGCCCTTCACCAGATGGGCAAACAGCTGCTTGTGGGCATCCATGTGCCGGTCGAGATTCATGCTGATGAAGCCGTTGAGCTGCAAGAATCCTGGATAGACGTCGCGCATCATGCCCGGATGCGGGAACGGCACCTTTGTGATGACGTGGTTGCGGAACCAGTCGATGCCGCGTTCCTGGGCGAGGTTGTTCACCGCGGTCGGATTGCGACGGGTGTCGATCGGGCCGCCCATCAGCGTCATCGAGGTCGGCACGAACGGATCGCGCCGCGCTTCCATGATCGAGACCGCCGCGACGACGGGCACGGAGGGCTGGCACACCGCCATCACGTGAGTGTTGCCGCCGAGCACATGCAGCATCTCGATGACATAGTCGATGTAATCATCAAGATCGAAGCGGCCTTCGCTCAAGGGCACCATGCGGGCATCGGCCCAGTCGGTGATGTAGACCTCATGCGCCGGCAGGAAGGCTTCGACGGTGCCGCGCAGCAGCGTGGCATAATGGCCGGACATCGGCGCCACGATCAGCACGCGCGGCTGCGGGCTGCGCAGCGGACGGGCGAACTTGCGGTCGAAGTAGAGCAGCTTGCAGAACGGCTTTTCCCAGACCGAGCGGATCTCGACGGGGACGCGGATGCCGTTGACCTCGGTGTCGTTGAGACCCCATTCCGGCTTGCCGTAGCGGCGCGTGGTGCGCTCGAACAATTCGCAGGCCGCGGCGACCGACTTGCCGACCTCGGTGCGCGACCAGGGATTGAGGGGATTCTGAAACAGCAGCTTGGTCGCGTCGGTGACCGCACGCGCCGGATTGAGAGAGGCGTGCGCCATCTCGTACATCCAGTACATCGGCGTCGTCAGGACCGGACTGCCTTCTGCCGCCAGGGGCGGTGCGCCGCCGAACTCACCAATAGGCATCGTCATATTCCTCTTCGCATCGCAGCATACTGCCGAATGCGTAATATTGCGTCAATGCATGGTTCCGTACATCTACGTGCCGAAAACCGCCAAATCAGCGTGAATCCACGGGAAAGTGACTTTATTCACCGCCCGACAGCAGCGAACCGTGCCGCTTTGCGCTGCGCAAAAGGGCAAGGAATGCCCCAAAAGATGCAACCAAAAGGACGGCGTTGATGAGCAACGCCTCCATCATCAGATCGCTCCTGAACGTCTGCTCGATCAGCAGCGCGCGCATTCCCTCGAAGGCATAGGTGGGCGGCAACGCCCAGGCGACGTATTGCAGCCAGACCGGCAACACGCTGACGGGATAGTAGACGCAGGCAAGCGGCAGGATTGCGAACATCAAGGTCCAGACGATGCTCTCGGCGCCGAGGCCGTTACGCACCACGAGGCCGGAGACGAAGATGCCGACGGACCAGCTCGTGAAGATCAGATTGCAGAAGAACGCGATCAGCGGCAGGCCGAGGGCATAGATGTTGAAGTGAAACAGGAACAGCGCGAGCAGGGTCATCGGAATGATCCCGATCGCAAGCCGGATCAGGCTCATCACCATCAGCGCCAGCAGAAACTCGATCGGCCTCAAGGGGCTCATCATGAGATTGCCGAGGTTGCGCGCCCACATCTCCTCCAGGAACGAGATCGAGAAGCCGAGCTGGCCGCGGAACAGGATGTCCCAGAGGATGACGGCGCCGATCAGCGTGCCGCCGGCGCGCGCGAAGAAATTGGCGTTCTCGGCGATGTAATACTGGAGAAAGCCCCAGGTGATGACCTGCAGCGCCGGCCAATAGAGCAGCTCGAGCAGCCGCGGCCAGGACGACAGCAGCAGATACCAATAGCGCAGGATCATCGCGCCGATGCGATGAAGCGAGATGCCGCGGTGGAGGGAGAGGCCGGTCATAGGGGCAGCCCATAGCTCGGATGGAAAGTGTCATCCCGGGACGCGACATAGTCGCGGGCTATGATGCGCAATTGCGCATCTGAGGATTCATAACCACAGGATTGAATTTGGCGAAGACTCGGAGTTACCAGTCTCGCCTCGCAGCTGCCGCCTGTGGTTATGGATTCCGGGCTCGCGCTCCGCGCGCCCCGGAATGACGGGACCCTATCCAGGGCTCTACAACTCCCCCTCACCGCACCGCCTCCTTCGCCCCGTTCGCCCGGCCGCGGGCGACGTCCAGAAACACCTCCTCCAGCGTGGTGCGGTTGTAGCGGGCCATGATCGCCTCGGGGGTATCGTCGTCCTCGATGCGGCCGCGCTTCATGATGATGACGCGGTCGCAGAGCCGCTCGACCTCGAGCATGTTGTGCGAGGCGAGGAGAATGGTGGCGTTGTTGTCCCGGCGATACCGCTCCAGATGCGCCCGCACCCAATCGGCGGTATCTGGGTCGAGCGAGGCGGTCGGCTCGTCCAGGAGCAGCAGCTCGGGCTGATTGATCAGCGCCTTCGCCAGCGCAACGCGGGTCTTCTGCCCGGCGGAGAGCTTGCCGTTGGCGCGGTCGATGAAATCGCCGAGGTCGAGATCGGCGGCGAGCCTGGCAATGCGCTCAGTGAGGTTCTTCACCGCATAGAGCTTGCCGAACACGGTGAGGTTCTGCCGCACCGTGAGCCGCATCGGCATGTCCACATAGGGGCTTTCGAAATTCATCCGCCCCAGCACGGACGCACTCTCGTCCGGCATCTCGTGACCGAGCACCTGCACGCGGCCGGAGGTCGGCAGCACCAAGCCCATGATCATCGCGATGGTCGTGGTCTTGCCAGCGCCGTTGCCGCCGAGCAGCCCGGTGATGCTGCCGCGCGGCAGCGAAAAGGAGATGTCGTCGACGGCGCGGGTCTGCTTGTAGACCTTGACGAGGTGATCGACCGCAATTGCCGCGGACGAATCTTGATCCGCGACAGTCAGCCGACTTGAAGCCTTGCCATTCTCGGTCATGCTGGCCGTTCTTCTGCTATTGCATCGGCGAGCGCAAGGCTCGATGTAAGGGCTCCTCACCGGGCGGTTCCTTCAGCCTGGCGTCCGTGACCTTGGAAAGCGCCGCCACATTGGCCGATATGACCAAAATTGCCGATTCCGACTTCCATCACGCGCAGCGGCATATCCGGCTGGACACGATCCTGCGGCTGCGCTGGCTGGCGGTGCTGGGGCAGCTCGCCGCGATCTTCATCGTGGCCCAGGGGCTGGAGTTCAACGTCGAGATCATTCCCTGCGTCAGCATCATCGCGCTCTCGGCGGCGCTCAACCTCGCACTCCAGACCGCAGCCAATCCGATGCAGCGGCTGGAGCCGATGCAGGCGGCCGGCCTACTTGCGCTGAACATCGTCGAGCTGGCCGGCCTGTTGTTCTTCACCGGCGGACTGCAGAACCCGTTCTCGTTCCTGTTCCTCGCGCCCGTGCTGATTTCGGCCACGGCGCTGCCGGCCCGTTTCACCTTCGGCCTCGGCCTGCTCGCGGTGGCCTGCGCGTCGGTCCTGTTCTTCTTCCATTTTCCGCTGCCGTGGGATTCCGAGGATCCCCTGGTGCTGCCGCCGGTCTATCTCGTCGGGGTCTGGCTTTCGATTGCGCTCGCGATCGGCGTCACCAGCCTCTACTCGTTCCAGGTGACCGAGGAGGCGCGCAAGCTTGCGGACGCGCTGGCCGCAACCGAGCTGGTGCTGACGCGCGAGCAGCACCTGACCCAGCTCGATGGCCTTGCCGCCGCGGCCGCACACGAGCTCGGCACGCCGCTCGCGACGATCTTCCTGATCTCGCGCGAGCTGGAAAAGACGGTGAAGGAGCCAACCATTGCCGCCGACCTGAAGACCTTGCGCGAGCAGACCCAGCGCTGCCGCGACATCCTCAGCAAGATCACCCAGCTCTCCCCCACCGGGGCCCCGTTCGATCGCATGAAGCTGTCGGAGCTGATGGAGGAGGTGGTGGCCCCGCACCGCGATTTCGGCGTCGACATCAAGGTGCGGATCGCCGTGGCCGCGGCGACCGAGCCCGTCGGCTCACGCAATCCCGCGATCCTCTACGGCATCGGCAACATCGTCGAGAACGCGGTCGATTTCGCCCGCAGCACCGTCGAGGTGAACGCCTGGTGGAACCAGGACCATATCGAGCTCGTGATCTCCGACGACGGACCGGGCATTCCACCCGATATCCTCAACCGGATCGGCGAGCCCTATCTGTCGCGGCGACGGCCCCAGGATGATGGCGGCGGCGAACGGCGTGGCCTCGGCCTCGGCGTGTTCATCGCGCGCACCTTGCTGGAGCGCACCGGCGCCAAGGTCTCGTTTACCAACCGGATCTTTCCGGACCATGGTGCGGTGGTTCAGATCACATGGCCGCGACAGCGTTTTGAGGCTATCGAGACGCTCGAAGAAACAATAGGATAGCCGCGACCTTGCGTCGCACAACGGGGCGGATCGACCATTTGGCGCCTTGGCACCGCGCCGTTGCGGCGCCATATGTCAATGCGCTGGAGAGAGGACACAACCTTGAACGCCATTGCCGAACTGAACGAACAGACCGATCGCTCGCTGCTCATCGTTGAAGACGACAAGCCGTTTCTGGAGCGTTTGTCACGAGCCATGGAGAGCCGCGGCTTTTCGGTGACATCATGCGACACGGTCTCGGACGGGCTTGCGCAGATCGGCAAATCGGCGCCGGCGTTCGCGGTGGTGGATCTGCGGCTCGGCGACGGCAACGGCCTCGACGTGGTCTCGGCGCTCAAGAAGAAGCGGCCGGATGCGCGCGCGATCGTGCTGACCGGCTACGGCAACATCGCCACCGCGGTAACCGCGGTGAAGATGGGCGCGATCGATTATCTCTCCAAGCCCGCGGATGCCGACGACGTCGTCGCCGCACTGCTGTCGACCAACACGGACAAATCCGAGCTGCCGGCCAACCCGATGTCGGCCGACCGCGTCCGCTGGGAGCACATCCAGCGCATCTACGAGATGTGCAACCGCAACGTCTCGGAAACGGCGCGCCGGCTCAACATGCACCGGCGTACGCTGCAGCGGATCCTGGCCAAGCGCGCGCCGAGGTAAAGGTCTCGTAGTGTGGATTAGCCGAAGGCGTAATCCACCTCTCCCGCGTGCGGCGGCAATTGGTGGATTACGCTGCGCTAATCCACCCTACGCATTCATTCCCAAAAATCCGCGTGGCCCTGCGGATCGACCAGACGGTTGATCCGCAAGGCCGCCGCCATCGCGAAACGTAGCGTCATCTGCTTGCGGGTGGCGGCGGCGAGCTTGTGCTCGGGCGCCTCGCAATGCAGGTGCGCGCCGTAGGCGTCGGCGACGATCAGGCCGGTGTCACCGGGGAAGATCTCGCAGGGCAGATCCTGCGTGAAGGCGAAGAACAGCCGGTCGCAATGGGCACGGTATTCGTGCCATTTCTGATCGGCGCGCAAATCCTCGACCGACGACTTGATCTCGACGATCCAGATCTCGCCGCGCTCGTTCAGCGCGACGAGATCGGCACGCCGGCCCGACGGCAACGGCAATTCGCTGATGCAGGAGAAGCCGAGCGAGCGCAACAGACGCGCGGTGCCGCGCGCGATCGCCAGCGCCGTCTCCGACTGGCGACGATCCGGCGGCGGCACGAGTGTGATGCGGGCGGTGTTGTCCATACGGCGAGAATAGCCGATTCCATGAGGGGCGGACACCGTCTCCCCACCCGTCATTCCGGGGCGCGCCACCTGGCGCGAGCCCGGAATCCATAGTCACAGGCCGCGGTTGTGAAGCGACGCGCGCCCCGGGACGACAGTTTACGGCGCCGCCACCACCACGCCCTCGTTGCCGCGCAGGTCCAGCACGCCTTCGATCTCCTCACCTTCGCGATCCAGGAACGTCGACAGCAAGATGCTGCTGCCGAAACGGATCGCGCTGGTGGTCACCGCGACCGGATCGGGGCCGAGATTGAGCGCGACGATCACGGCCTTGCCGCCGGCCTCGCGGCGGTAGATCAGGAGATCACCTTGCGCGGCGATCGGATGATAATCGCCCGTGACCAGCGGAGGGCAGCTCTTCCGCAAGCCGATCAGGCGCTTGTAGAGGCTGAGGATCGAGCGGGAATCGGCTTCGAGATTGGCGACATTCTCGCGGATGTGGTCCTCCGGCAGCGGCAGCCACGGCCTTGCTTGCGAAAAACCGGCGAAGTTCGAGGAATCCCACTGCATCGGCGTGCGGCAGCCGTCGCGGCCGACACCGATGCCGGGCACGTTCTTCTCGAAGGGATCGCGCACGTCCTCCGGCGCGATCGCGAGCTGGTGCATGCCGATCTCGTCGCCGTAGTACAGCGTCGGCGTGCCGCGCAGCGTCAGCAGCAGCATGGCCGCGACGCGGGCCTGCTCGGGCCCGACGCGGCTCGCGACGCGGGGGCGATCGTGATTGCCGAGCACCCAGTTGGGCCAGGCACCGCGCGGCAGCGCCTTTTCGTAGTCCTCGATGATCTTCTCGATCGAGCGGGCGCTCCAGAAGGTCGAGAGCAGCGCGAAGTTGAACGGCATCTGCGCGCCGGTGAGATCGTTGCCGTAATAGGCCATGAGGCGATGCAGCGGCAGATAGATCTCGCCGATCAGGACGCGCGCGCCATAGGAATCGGTGACGCGCCGCATCTCGGCGATGACGTCATGCACCTCCGGCTGGTCGGTGGAATATTGCGTAAGGATTTTTTCGTTCGGCGGACGACCCTCGACGTAGTGCGGGTTAGCCGGATTGTCGCGGAATTCGGCGTCCTTGATCAGGTGCCAGATCACGTCGACGCGAAAGCCGTCGACGCCCTTGTCCAGCCAGAACCGCATCACGTCGTAGATCGCGGCGCGGACGTCCGGATTGCGCCAGTTGAGGTCCGGCTGCTGGGCGAGGAAGGCGTGGTAGTAATATTGCCCCGTGGTCTCGTCGAAAGCCCACGCGCTGCCGCCGAACTCGGACAACCAATTGTTCGGCACGCCCCCGCCTGGCGCCGGATCGCGCCAGATGTACCAGTCGCGCTTGGGATTGTCGCGCGAGGACCGGCTCTCGATGAACCAGGGGTGCTGGTCGGAGGTGTGGTTCGGCACGAGGTCGAGGATCAGCTTCAGGCCATTGTCGTGGGCGGCCGCGAGCAACGCGTCGAAATCGGCCATCGTGCCGAACAGCGGCTCGATGCCGACATAGTCCGAGATGTCGTAGCCGAAATCGGCCATCGGCGAGGGAAAGATCGGCGACAGCCAGATCGCATCGACGCCGAGCGATTTGACGTAAGGCAGCCGCTTGAGGATGCCGGCGAGATCGCCGACGCCGTCTCCGTCCGAGTCCTGAAACGAGCGCGGATAAATCTGATAGAAGATGCCGTCGCGCCACCAATTCTCGTTGTCGTGAGCCATGCCGAAGACCACCCAAATCTGACGCCTTGCGCGGGAGAACGCGACAGCAACGCCCCGGTTCAAATTGGCAGGCCAATTGGGACGGCCGTGTGACGGTTGTTCCCCGGTGCGGGGACGAATCTTTTGCTTGGCGGCTCGGCAAAAATCGGCATTGTGAGGCCATGACCGAGCAAAACGACACTCAAGAATCCCGGCAAGCGAAGGCGGGCGCGATCATCGTTCCCGTGACGCTGTTCGAACAGAACTGCACCATCATCTGGGACGAGCCTTCCAAGAAGGCCGTGGTGATCGATCCCGGCGGCGACGTGCCGAAGATCCTGGACGCGATCAAGCAGACCGGCGTCACCGTGGAGAAGATCTGGCTGACCCATGGTCATATCGACCACGTCGGCGGCGCGGCCGAGCTGCGCGATGCGCTCAAGGTGCCGATCGAGGGACCGCATGTCGCGGACAAGTTCCTGCTCGACAACGTCGTGGCGAGCGGCGCGCGCTTCGGCATGACCGGAGGACGCGATTTCACGCCCGACCGCTGGCTCGACGAGGGCGACAGCGTGTCGATCGGCGGCTTGCAGTTCGACATCCTGCATTGTCCAGGTCATTCACCCGGCAGCGTGGTGTTCTTCAACAATGATCTGCGGTTTGCCCATGTCGGCGACGTCCTGTTCGCCGGCTCGGTCGGACGCACCGACCTGCCCGGCGGCAGTCACGCCACGCTGATCAGTTCGATCAAGACGAAATTGCTGCCGCTCGGCGACGATGTCGGCTTCATCTGCGGCCACGGCGCCGGCTCGAGCATCGGCCAGGAGCGGATGACCAATCCGTTCATCACCGGCGAGATGTAGGCTTATTGCTCGCGCATGATCTAGTCGGAAAACCGCTTCACTCTTTACGCGAGCGCGGCCCTTCGGGTCCGGATCATGCGCTATTCGGCAGCCTCGGTGAGCACGGGCTCGCCGAGGTTTCGTTCACCCCATTCGCGGATCGCCGCGACGACGGGCACAAAACTCTTTCCTTTTCGCGTCAGGCGGTACTCGACCTTCGGCGGCACCTCGCCGAAATCCTTGCGGTCGATCAGGCCGCTCATCGTCAACGCCTTCAATTCGCGGCTGAGCACGCGCGGGGTGATCTCGGCGCTGCCTGACGCGCCGCGCAGCAAGCCGCTTCTGATCTCGCCGTAGCGGCGCGGGCCGTCCTTGAGATCCCAGACGATGCGCAGCTTGTATTTGCCGCTGATCATCTTCTGAAACGCCGCAACCGGACAGATGCGCGCGGGAGACGTCTTCGCCATGTCGTTTCCTCCATGTGGAAGATTCTTGTTTTGACGCGTTTTCTCTACGCGAACCGGTACCACTTCGCTCGAAAACGCTATGCGACGAGGATAGGAGCAACGGCAAAAAAGTCCATACTATCAATTTTGTCCATACTTGCGGGATCGTATCGAGCGCGCAGATGATGACGCACAAGACGAACAGGGAGCGTCACATGAAGCACTTCATGATCAGATACGAGTTCAAGAACGGCACGACGGAGGAGTGGCACCGCGAGATCGGCCGCTTCATCAGGGCGATCGACGCCGATGCGGAGCTGAAGGGAAGGATCGGCTATCGTTGCCTGAAGCATCGCGACGACGGCAGTTATCTCCACTTCGCCAGCGTCGCCGACGATACTGCGCAGAAAACGCTGCAATCGCGCGACTTCTTCAAGCACTATCAGGAGATGACGCGGAAAGTCGCAGGCGGCGAAATCAGCGTGACGCCGGTCGAGGTGATCGATCAGACGGGGTAGCTTTTCGCGGAGCTGAATTGAAGCCGCCGCTACAAACTCCGCTGTCATCCCGGACAAGCGCAAGCGCAGATCCGGGATCCATAACCACGGGGAGATGTGGTTACGGGGACTCGGAGTCACCTCTTCGTGCCCAACTTTGTCCTGTGGCTATGGGTCCCGGATCGGCGCGCGCTTCAGGCGCGCTTGTCCGGGACGACAGCGGGGCTACTTCATCAGCCCCGCGGCCGTGAGCGCGCGCGTGATGATCTGGCCGAGGTCGAAGCCGCGCGCCTTCTCGCCCTGCGGCTCGGCCGGCTCCGCGGCGACGAGGGTGCGGATCGAGCGGGCGAGATGCGGCGCGGGCGAGAGCGCCGGCTTCGCGGCAGGCTTCGTCGCGGACTTCGTCGTGGATTTGGCTTCCGCCTTCGTCGTCGCGGCGTCCGCAATCCAGCCGGTGAGGCCGAAGAACTTTGCGATGTGGTAGGACGAGGAGATGCCGGCCTCGATCAGGAAGGCGCCTTCGATGCCGTAGCGCTGATCGTTGTCGGCGAGCCCCAGCGGCGTGCCGTGCGCCATGTCGGTGATGGCATAGGACTCGACCAGCGTCTCGCCGTCCTCGTCCCACCAGGCCTGGCGCGGATAGCCGTCGACATTGGTCTCCGCCATCGGCAGTTCGGGCAGGCCGTGCAGGTCGAGCCATTGCTTGACGATCTCGTTGGCATTGCCGGGATTGACGGTGCGGTCGGCGCTGCCGTGCCACACCGAGACCCTCGGCCAAGGGCCGCGATGGTCGGAGGCGCTGCGCACGAGATCGCCGAGCTCGCGCGAAGGGCGCGCCGGGGAATGAAACATGCCGTCGAGCGCCTCGCGCAAGTTCGAGGCGATGCCGTAAGGCAGCCCGGCAATGATCGCGCCGGCCGCGAAAACTTCCGGATAGGTCGCGAGCATCACCGAGGTCATGCCGCCGCCGGCCGACAGGCCGGTGATGAAGACGCGCCTGGGATCGATGCGATGCGTCTTCACCATGTGCGCGATCATCGCGCGGATCGAACGCGGCTCGCCGCTGTCCCGCGCGGTGTCCTCCGGATTGAACCAGTTGAAGCAGGTGTTGGCATTGTTGATGCGCTGCTGCTCGGGCATCAATAGCGCAAAGCCGTAATGTTGCGCGAGCGTCGACCAGCCCGCGCCGAGATCGTAAGCGGCCGCCGTTTGCCCGCAGCCATGCAGCACGACGACGAGCGCGCGCGGCCGCTGCAATTGCGCCGGCACGAACGCGAACATGCGCAAGGCGCCGGGATTGTCGCCGAAGCCGGTGACCTCCTGCAGCGGGCTAGATCCATCTGCACCGCGGCCGGGCTCGGCGAAGCGCAGTCCGTCCAGCCGGGGCAGACGTCTCAAGAGGTCGATGTTTCTGGCTAACGACACGGCAAGTTCCTGGTGGGCGACGTTCAACGTCCAGCCCAACCAGATAGTTGCTGCGGCGCAAAATAAAAAGACCGTGCGCTGTCAATCTCGGGAAATTGGCTGAGAATCCGCAAGAATCCGCACGCATTAACCGCAACGTCGCAATCTCGTGCCGGTGCGCGGCGCATCCGCGCGGGAAATGGGGCGCCGATCATGACGAATGTCACAAATGACACGAGCGAGGCGAGGAATTCTGCGCGCGCTGATTGTGAGGCTTCGACGTGGAGGTGTCGAACGCGAATGAAGGGACCCGCCCAATGGCGCTGCGTGTCGTAATCGTGATGAAGCGCGAAGCGGGCGAGGACTACGCAACGTCTCGCTTGCCGCCGCGCATGCCTGCATTCCACCGCGCGGGACATCGCGTGATTGCGTTCGTGCCGTCAGGCACGTAGCCTGACACGACCAACAAACAGAAAATTCAGCCGGAGAGACCGCCATGGCGCGCCTGAAGTTCGGAGCCTTTCTTGCCCCGCATCACCCGATCGGGGAGCATCCGATGCTCCAGTTCCGGCGCGATCTCGATCTGGTCGAGCAGCTGGACGCGCTCGGCTACGACGAGTTTTGGTGCGGCGAGCATCATTCCTCGGGCTGGGAGATGATCGCCTCGCCCGAGATGTTCCTGGCCGCCGCCGGCGAGCGCACCAAGCGGATCAAGCTCGGCACCGGCGTGGTGTCGCTGCCCTATCACCATCCCTTCAACGTCGCCCAGCGCATGGTGCAGCTCGACCACATGACCGGCGGCCGCGCCATTTTCGGCTCCGGACCGGGCGCGCTCGCCTCCGATGCGCACACGCTCGGCATCGATCCGATGACGCAGCGCGACCGTCAGGACGAGGCGATCGGCATCATCCGCCGCCTTTTCAACGGCGAGCGCGTCACCGCCAGGAGCGACTGGTTCACGATGAACGACGCCGCGCTGCAGATCCTGCCTTTGCAGGAGGAGATGCCGTTCGTGGTGGCCTCGCAGATCTCGCCCTCCGGCATGACGCTGGCCGGCAAATACGGCATCGGCATCATCTCGCTGGGCTCGATGACGACGCAGGGCCTGATGTCGCTGCAGCAGCAATGGCAGTTCGCCGAGGATGCCGCCAAGAAGCACGGAACCACGGTGCGTCGCGCCGACTGGCGCGTGCTCCTGACCTGGCACATCGCCGAGACACGTGAACAAGCCCGCCGCGAGGCCGGCGCCGGCCTGATGCGCTGGCACAACGAATATAATGTCGGCACGCTGCAGCGGCCGGGCCTCACCGCGTTCTCCTCGCCCGACGAGGCCGTCGACAAGACCGCCTTCGTCGAGGGCGCGGCGTCCACGATCGGCACGCCCGACGATCTCGTCAAGACCATCAAGAACGTGATGCAGGTCTCCGGCGGCGTCGGCGCCATCATCGGCTTCGTGCACGACTGGGCCAATCCGGAAAACACCCGCCGGAGCTGGGACATGGTGGCGCGCTACGTTGTGCCGGAGATCAACGGCTATATCGACGGTCTTCGCAAGTCGCAGAAATTCGTGATCGAGAACCGCGCGATCTTCGAGCGTGCCGGCCAGGCTGTGATGGCCAAGATCATGGAGAACGAGAAGGCCGCCGAGGCGCTGAAGGTGACCGGCCCCGGCCGTGTCGCCATTCCCGCCGTCAACGCGCCGGATCTGCAGAAGGAAGCGGCGAAGCGTTAGGCACTCCACTCGTCGTCCCGGGGCGCGCGCAGCGCGAGCCCGGGACCCATAACCACAGGATGCGGATTTACGAAGACTCGGAGCTACCAGCCTCGCACCAAAACTCCTCCCTGTGGTTATGGGTCCCCGCCTCCGCGGGGACGACGGCGGTGGGAGTGACGATTTTGTGCGCAAGACGACCGCAGCTCATCGCGCCCGGATCGTGCTATGTTTGCTGGGCTAGGCAATCGGAGCAATCGTCATGTCGATGCAGAATGTGGCCGCCCCTGCGCTTCCGTTCACTCCGCCCAGGCGCAACGAGCTGACCCACATTCCCGGCGACGAAGGCTGGCCGATCATCGGCAAGACCTTTCAGGTGCTCGCCGATCCCAAGGGCCATATCGAGGCGAACGGCGCCAAGTACGGCCTGGTCTACCGCACGCACTTTTTCGGCGAGACCAATGTCGTGCTGCTGGGGCCCGAGGCCAACGAGCTCGTGCTGTTCGACCAGCAGAAGCTGTTCTCCTCGACCCATGGCTGGGACAAGGTGCTGGGGCTGTTGTTTCCGCGCGGATTGATGCTGCTGGATTTCGAGGAGCATCGCCTGCATCGCAAGGCGCTCTCGGTCGCGTTCAAGTCCGGGCCGATGAAGTCCTATCTCGGCGACCTCGACCGCGGCATCTCCGCGCGCGTCGCGCAGTGGAAGGCAAAGCCCGGCGAGATGCAGCTTTATCCGGCGATGAAGCAGCTCACGCTCGATCTCGCCGCGGCCTCGTTCCTCGGCGCCGATATCGGGCCCGAGGTCGACGAGATCAACCGCGCCTTCGTCGACATGGTGGCCGCCGCCGTCACCCCGATCCGCCGCCCCCTGCCCGGCACCCAGATGGCGCGGGGGGTGAAGGGACGCAAGCGCATCATCGCCTATTTCCGCGAGCAGATTCCGCTGCGGCGCGGCAATCACGGCGGCGACGATCTGTTCTCGCAGCTCTGCCGCGCCACCCATGAGAACGGCGCGCTGCTGTCGGACCAGGACATCATCGACCATATGAGCTTCCTGATGATGGCCGCGCACGACACGCTGACCTCGTCGCTGACCTCCTTCATCGGCGAGCTCGCCGCCAATCCGGACTGGCAGGACCGGCTGCGCGCGGAGGTGCTCGCGCTCGGCCTCGCCTCCGGCGCGCCGACCAGCTTCGACGATCTCGAGAAGATGCCGCTGACCGAGATGGCGTTCAAGGAAGCGCTGCGGCTCAAGCCGCCGGTGCCGTCGATGCCGCGCCGCGCGATGCGCGATTTCAGCTTCAAGGGTTTTGCGATCCCCGCCGGCACGGCGATCGGCATCAACCCGCTCTATACCCACCACATGAAGGAGATCTGGCCGGAGCCGGACCGCTTCGATCCCCTGCGCTTCACCGAGGACGCACAGCGTGGCCGTCACCGTTTCGCCTTCGTGCCGTTTGGCGGCGGCGCGCATATGTGCCTCGGCCTGCACTTCGCCTACATGCAGGCGAAATGTTTCGCGCGGCATTTCCTGGAGAATATCGAGGTGTCGCTCGCGCCAGGCTACAAGCCGGACTGGCAGATGTGGCCGATCCCGAAGCCGCGGGACGGGCTGCGGGTGAAGGTGAAGGCGGTGTAGCTTTTCGTGTCCAGGACGCGCGAAGCGCGAGCCGGGACCCAGATTGCCACAGGCAAGCTGCGGATGGATGGGCCCCCGGCTCTGCGGAGCGGCGCTTCGCGCCGCACCACGTCCGGGGCACGAGACTATCCGCTACACCCCCTTGTCGAACGCCTTGCGCAGTAGAACTCGTAGGGTGGGCAAAGGCGCGGAGCGCCGTGCCCACGATTTGCCGCGACGGAAAGAATGGTGGGCACGCTTCGCTTTGCCCACCCTACTGCACCGTCATCTGCCGCCGCCTACGCCCCTTGATCGAACGCCTTGCGCAAGGCCACATAGCCCTGCTGCTGTTGACTCCAGTTGCGGCCGCCGGTCATGGCGCCGTCGACGACGAGGTCGTGGCCGTTGATGAAGCTGGATTCGTCGCTGGCCAGGAACACTGCGGCCTGGGCGATATCTTCAGGAAGACCCGCGCGGGGGATCGGCTGCGCGGTCTTGTAGACCTCGCGCATCACCGCCGGCGTCTTCTCGGCGGCATCGGTCGAGAGCCCCAGCGCCTTGCCGAAGATGCCGGTCGCGATCGCGCCGGGCGAGATCGAATTGACGCGAACATTGGATTCGCCGAGCTCCATCGCCACGCATTTGGTGAGATGGATCACCGCCGCCTTGGCCGCGCCATAGACCATCGACGACGAGAAGCCGGCGAGGCGGCCGGCAATGCTGCCATTGTTGATGATGCTGCCTCCGCCCTGCTTCTTCATGTAGGGCGCGGCGTGCTTCATGCCGAGCATGACACTGCGCACCAGCGTCGCCATGGCCGCATCGAACCGCTCGACCTCGAGCCCTTCGATGCCGCCGGTCTGCGCCGGCCCGCCGGCATTATTGAACAGGCAATCGATCCTGCCGAACTTGTCGGCCGCGAGCGCGATCAGCGCCTGCATCTGCGCTTCGACGGTGACGTCGGTCTGACGGAAGATGCAGCTTTCCCCGAGCTGCTTCGCCAGCGCCTCGCCTTCCGGTACGCGCCGGCCTGCGATCACAATTTTGGCACCTTCGGCAACGAAGACTTCCGCAGTGCGCAATCCGATGCCGCTCGTCGCCCCCGTGATCACCGCAACCTTGCCGTCCAGCCTGCCCATGGAATTTTCCTGTTTTCGAGTGATTTGATGCCAAATGGCGAATGCCGGCCGCCGCCGTCGCCGCAGCGGTCACTATTCCTGCCCGCTTCCGACAAGGCAAGCTATGCTTGTATGGGCGGCATGCGTAACATCCTCACGGGCCGCTCGATCGTCGAACGCCTATCGCAACCAGGCAGGGCATGAGGAAGCTGATCGAGGAGTTCCGCAAGGGCTGGCAGGGTGCGGCGCCGCCCTCGCTCGCTCTGAGCATCGGCTTTGCGGTGGTCTGCCTGTCGGCTGCAACCCTGGTCCGCTGGGGCCTCGCTCAGGTTCGTCCCGACATCTATTTCACGCCGTACTTCCCGGCCGTCTTCTTTGCTGCGGCCCTGGGCGGATTCCGGATCGGCATCGTGACGGCGCTCGTCGGCGGCGTGCTCGGCGTCGCGCTGAATTTCGGCGATGCGTTTGCCGATCGCGCGCGGTTTGTCCTGCTGGCGCTTTACTGGGCCGTGTGCGCGATCACCATCTGGGGTGTCGAGCACTATCGCACCATGCTGGCCGAGCAGCGCCGAATTTCCAGACGCCTGATCGAGGAAGAAGATTATCGCAAGCTGCTGGTCGAGGAGCTCCAGCATCGGCTGAAGAACAAGCTGTCGACGGTGCATGCCGTGGTGCACCAGGTGTTGCACGACCAGCCGCAGGTCTGGGCTCGGGTCGATCCGCGGCTGCGCTCGCTGGCCGCAACCGATGATCTGATTTCGCGGATCGACAAGGCCGGCTGCGACATCCGCGACCTCCTGATCTCCGAGCTCGGGCCTTACGGCCATGTCCGTTTCACGCTCAACGGCGAGCGGCTGTTCCTGCCGCCCAAGCTCGCGGTCACGCTGTCATTGATGTTTCACGAGCTTGCCACCAATGCAGGCAAGTACGGCGCATTCTCCTCACCGCGCGGTCTGTTGCAGGTGTCATGGACCATCACCGACGACCGCCTGACGATCACCTGGGACGAAACCGAAGGACCGAGCGTGGACAAGGTGTCGGAGCCCGGCTTCGGCACCAAGCTCTTGAAGTCGGCACTGTCGGCTTTCGACGGCAAAACCGAGATCTCGTATCTGAAAACCGGGCTGCATTGCATCATGCAGTGTCGAATTCCACGAAGCGACGAGCGGTAAGGCTCAAGTGTCGCAACGTGGGAGGTGCGCTCCCTCCCCCGCTTGCGCAGGGCAATCGCATTTGGATTTTGCAGAGGTCGTCATGCCCGGGCTTGGCCCGGGCATCCACGTTCTTTGTGCCGCGTGAACGGCGTGGATGGCCGGGACAAGCCCGGCCATGACGCTGTGGAGCCAGTCGGTGCCCATAGCCACACCTGATCCTGCGTCAGACTCGAAAGCACTCCGATCGCAGTTTTTCATGCGGCGTTGACGCTCCGTTAATGACGATCGCCAGCGCGCGTCGGATCGTCGCAAGTTTTCTCCAAAACACCCCCGTATTTCTCCTGACCCCTTAACCAAACTTAAGAGGGAACCGCGGAAGATCGCGCCCATTGCAAAGGCGCGCTGAAACAACAAGATTCATGACTTCTATGAACGACAACCAATATTCCGGCGCGACTGAAGCGGAGCTCGGTTTTCTCAAGGAAATCGTTAGAATGCTGCCGGCCGGCCTCACCGTGCAGGACGCGCATGGCGAGCTGTTGCTGGTCAACGATGCCGCCGCCGCGCAGCTCGGCCTGGATGGCAGCCGTCCTTCACCCGATCTGACGCCGCGGCGCGAAGCCTGCCGCCAGGCCCTGAGCGACGGGCAGCCGGTCGTGACCGAGGAAGCGCTTCACGTCGGCGCTGCGCGAAAGGTGCTGCTCACGACCCATCGCCCCGTTCGTCTCGACGGACGCGAGCTGCTGATCTCGGCGTCCTCCGACATCACCGAGCAGAAGAATTTCGAGGACCAGCTGTTCCGCTCGGCCTATTTCGACGAGCTGACCGGGCTGCCCTCGCGCCGCGTGATCGAGCACCGCGCCAACGCCCTGCTCGCGCGCGACGACGGCGGCGGAGGCTTTGCGTTGGCCTTCCTCGACGTCGACAATTTCAAGCACATCAACGATTATTACGGCCACGCCGTGGGCGACGCGCTGCTGGTCGAGCTGTCGAAGCGGCTCGGACGGGACTTGCGCGATTCCGACATGCTCTCGCGCATCTCGGGGGACGAATTCCTGCTGCTGCTGTCACCGATCCAGAGCCAGGAGGAAGTCGCCGAATTCATGCAATCGACGCTGGAGCGGCTGACCGCGCCGTTCTTCATCGACCATTCGGAAGTATTCGCCTCGACCTCAGTCGGCATCAGCCTCTATCCCGACCATGGACGCAGCTTCGAGACGCTGCGGCAGAACGCGGACATCGCGATGTACCGCATCAAGAACAACGGCAAGGGACTGGCCGCCTTCTTCGATGCCAGCATGGAGCGAGAGGCGCAGGCGCGGATGAAGGTCGAGCAGTCGCTGCGGCTCGCCATCCTGGAAAAGCGCTTCTGCTGCGCCTTCCAGTCCAAGGTCGATATCCGAACGCAAGCGGTGAAGGGCATCGAGGCTTTGGTCCGCCTGCGCGACGACGAAGGCGTGATCCAGGCGCCCGGCTCGTTCATCGATCTTGCCGGTGAGCTCGGCCTGATCGACGAGCTGACCCATCTCGTGCTCGCCGAGATCGTCAAGTCGATCGACCTGATCAACGACACGTTCGGCCCGGAAGCGACCATCAGCATCAACGTCGCCGCCAAGCAGGCCGGAAATCCCGAGTTCATGCGCAGCTTTGCGCAGGCGCTGGAAGAGACCGGCTTTCCCCAGCGGTTCATGATCGAGGTGACGGAAGATGCTTTCGTCGCCAAGAATCATTTTCAGGACGAGATTCTGCCGATGTTCCGCAAGCTCGGCGTCGGCGTCTCCATCGACGATTTCGGCACCGGCTATTCCTCGCTCTCGGCGCTGGCCGACATCACCGCCGACGAGATCAAGATCGACCGCTCCTTCATCACCGACATTCATAAGCGCCCGCGCAGCCAGGGCATCCTGCGCGCGATCGAATCCTTGAGCGAGGCGCTCGGCATGACGGTGATCGCCGAAGGCCTCGAAACCTACGAGGAGCTGGCCTATCTGCAGGCGGCGACCAAGATCCGCTACGCACAGGGCTATTATTTCTCCCGGCCGATCTTCCTGGAGGAGCTGAAGCTCGCAACGCCCTCCTCGAGCGAAGCGCGGGTCAGCATGGCAAGCCGCCCGGCGCAACAGAACCGCCAGGGCTATTCGCGGGCGAGCGGGTACCGGCGGTAGGGGCGGCGCCGGCGCAACACATACCGCTGTCGTCCCGGGGCGCGCAAAGCGCGAGCCCGGGACCCATAACCACAAGACGTGGTTTGGCGCCAAGACGTCACTCCGAGTCCCCGTAGTCACATCTCCCTGGGGGTATGGGTCCCGGATCTGCGCTTCGCTTGTCCGGGACGACGGCTGAGTATGGGGCGCACCCCGATGCCGAATTCCCCCTTTGAAATCGCTGCACTTTTGCTAATACACGGGCGGACCTCCCCGAGGTATCTCATGCCTGCCGCCACCTCCTCGATCAGCGATTCCGCCTATCTCCGTGCGCGCGCGATGGAGACGCTGTTCGAGCGGCTGGAGAAGCTCTGCGAGGGCGCGATTGCGATCGATCGCGGCGGGCGCGTCGTCTACGTCAACGAGAAATATCTTGCCGCGCTCGGTCTCGACCATGCCAGCGAGGCGATCGGCCGGTCGATCGAGGAGGTCATCCCGAACAGCCTGATGCGGAAGGTGGCCGAGACCGGCGAGCCGATCCTGCTCGACATTATGGAGCTCGGCGGCGAGCAGCTCGTCGTCACTCGCATGCCGATCGAGGACGAGAACGGGACGGTGATCGGCGCGATCGGCTTCGTACTCTATGATCATCTCGAAAGCCTGAAGCCCCTGCTCGCCCGCGTCGCCCAGCTCGAGAGCGATCTGCGGCTGGCGCGGCGGCAATTGTCCAACGCCCGCGCGGCGCGCTTCACCTTCGCCGATTTCGTCGGCACGACGCCGGCGATCGCGCGGGCCAAGGAGATCGCCAGCCGCGCCGCGCGGCAGAGCGTCACCGTCCTGCTCACCGGCGAAACCGGGACGGGCAAGGAGATGCTGGCACAGGCGATCCACAACGCCTCCTCGCGCGCCGACAAGCCGTTCGTCAGCGTCAACGTCGCCGCGATCCCCGAGACGCTGATCGAGTCGGAGTTCTTCGGCACTGCGCCGGGCGCCTATACCGGCGCCGACCGACGGGGACGCGAGGGCAAGTTCCGCATCGCCGACGGCGGCACGCTGTTCCTCGACGAGATCGGCGAGATGCCGCTGCAATTGCAGGCCAAGCTGCTGCGGGTGCTGCAGGAGCGCGAGATCGAGCCGCTCGGCTCGGACAAGATCACTAGGGTCGACGTCCGCGTCATCGCCGCGACCAATGTGGACCTGCGCAAGCGTGTCAGCGACGGCGCATTTCGCGCCGATCTCTACTACCGCCTCAACGTGCTTTCGGTCGACCTGCCGCCGCTGCGTCAGTGCCTCGACGATCTCCCCGACATTTGCGCCCGGCTGCTCGACGACATCAGCGCGTCGGGCGATTACGTCAAGGCGAAGATCACGCCGAGCGCGCTCGCCGCGCTCGCCCGCTACGATTGGCCGGGCAATGTCCGCGAGCTCCGCAACATCCTCGAGCGCGCGCTGATCCTCAGCGATTCCGGGCGGCTCACCGGCGAGGATGTCGCCCGCATTCTTCCCATCGGCAGCGAGGTCAGGCTCGCACCGGCCGAGCGCCCGGCCGGATTGGTGGTGCCCTATGCCGAGGCCGAGGCCGAGTTCGAGAAGCACACGCTCGAGCAGGCGCTCGCCGCCAGCAACGGCCAGATCGCCGAGGCCGCCCGGATGCTGCGGATCTCGCGCGCGACCTTTTACAAGAAGCTCGCCAAGTTCGGCCTCGCCGCGGGATCGGCGCCCGTCTGAGTTTCGAGACACCGGACTGTCCGGAGTCTCGGATTCCGGACACCGCACCCGGCTGCTCTTCCGGGACAGATCGCAGGCAATTGCCGCAGATTTCAGCGGTTTTGCGCGACGTTGCGGGATCTGGCGCGGACCTTGCTCTCCGCTTTGCCGTCTTTCCTTCGCGAGGAGCAACCTGTTCCGGGGCAGCGCTTCGCGATAAGATCAAGCACAACAAGGCCTACGGTCCAGGGAGCAGGAGGAACGCCGTGAGCCATCATCCAGCTCTGCCTTACTTGCGCAATTCCGAGAAGGGCAAGGTCGTCTCGGCGAATGAAGCCGTCATGCTGATCCGCGACGGCGACACGGTGGCAACTGGCGGCTTCGTCGGCATCGGCTTTGCCGAGGAGATCGCCGTCGCACTGGAGGAGCTCTATCTGTCCCACGAGGGCGATGCGCCCTATACGCAAGGCAAGCCGCGCAATCTGACGCTGGTCTATGCGGCTGGACAGGGCGACGGCAAGCAGCGCGGCCTCAATCATTTCGGACATGAAGGCCTGGTGCGGCGCGTGATCGGCGGGCATTGGGGCCTTGCGCCGAAACTGCAGCAGCTCGCGATTGCGAATCAGATCGAGGCCTACAACCTGCCGCAGGGCGTCATCACCCATCTGTTCCGCGACATCGCCGCGCACCGGCCTGGCCACATCACCCGCGTCGGCATGGGTACCTTCGTCGATCCCCGGCACGGCGGCGGCAAGCTGAACGCACGCACCACCGAGGACCTGGTGGAGCTGATCACGCTGCGCGGCGAGGAATGCCTGCTCTACAAGACGTTCCCGATCGATGTCGGGATCATCCGCGCCACCACCGGCGATCCCGACGGCAATCTCACCATGGAGAAGGAGGCCCTGACACTGGAGGCGCTCGCCATCGCCATGGCGGCGCATAATTCCGGCGGCATCGTCATCGCCCAGGTCGAGCGTGTCGCCGAGGCCGGCAGCCTCAATCCGCGTCAAGTCAAGATTCCCGGCATCCTCGTCGACTGCGTGGTGGTGTCGAGGCCCGAGAACCACTGGCAGACTTTCGGCACGCAATACAATCCGGCTTTCTCGAGCGAGATCCGGGTCCGCGCCGCCTCGCTACCGGTGATGCCGATCAGCGAGCGCAAGATCATCGCCCGGCGCGCGGCGCTGGAGCTGAAGGCCAACAGCGTTGTCAATCTCGGCATCGGCATGCCCGAGGGGATCGCCTCGGTCGCCAATGAAGAGCGCATCATCGACCTCATCACGCTGACGGCGGAGCCGGGCGTGATCGGCGGCATCCCGGCGAGCGGCATCGATTTCGGCGCGGCGATCAACACGCAGGCGGTGATCGACCAGCCGTACCAGTTCGACTTCTACGACGGCGGCGGCCTCGATGCCGCATTCCTCGGCCTTGCCCAGGTCGACCGCGCCGGCAACCTCAATGTCAGCAAGTTCGGACCGAAGCTCGCCGGGGCCGGCGGCTTCATCAACATCAGCCAGAACGCCAAGGAAGTGATCTTCGTGGGCACATTCGGCGCCGGCAAGCAGCGCATCGTGGTGAGGGACGGCAAGCTCGTCATCCTGGACGAGGCCACGTCGCGCAAGTTCGTCGAGACCGTCGAGCACGTCACCTTCAGCGGCCCGTTTGCCGCCGCGCGCAAGCAACGCACCCTTTACGTCACCGAGCGCTGCGTATTCGAGCTCCGGGAAGACGGGCTCGAGCTCGTCGAGGTCGCGCCCGGCATCGACATCGAGCGCGACATCCTGCGCCTGATGGATTTCAAGCCGCTGATCCCGCGCGACCCCGCACTGATGGACGCGCGCATCTTCGGGGACGGGCTGATGGATTTGCGCGAGCGCCTGCTCACCATCCCGCTCGACCAGCGCTTCACACTGGACGAGCAGCAGAACCTGTTCTTCGTCAATCTCGAGCGCTACCCGCTGCGCAGCAAGGCGGAGATCGACACCATCGCCGCCATCGTCGAGGGCCGCCTGGCGCCGCTCGGACGCCGCGTCTACGCCATCGTCAATTATGACAATTTTTCCATCCTGCCGGAACTGATGGACGATTATTCGGCCATGGTGCGCAGCCTCGTCGATCGCTTCTATTCCGGCGTGTCGCGCTACACGACGTCGGGTTTCCTGCGCATCAAGCTCGGCGAAGCCTTGGAGAAACGCGGCGTCGCGCCGCACATCTTTGAAAGCGCGGAGGAAGCGCAGTCGGACTGGCGCCAGATCGAGGCCGGCGCGGCGCGCAAAGAGAGCCAGGCCTAAAAATGATGCATGTTCACGCGCAAGCGCGCTCGGTCGGAAGGTTCAATTGCAATGTTCGTAACGTTGTGCAAATCGCTGTTGGTAGAAACTTTTAAATCAGGAGGGACCATCGTGCGTCGATCACTCATCATAACAACAACCATCCTCGCGCTCGGCGCGGGCACCTCCGCGCTCGCCGACGATCTCAAGATCGCGCTGATCTACGGCAAGACCGGTCCGCTCGAAGCCTACGCCAAGCAGACCGAGACCGGCCTGAAGATGGGTCTCGAGTACGCCACCAAGGGCAGCATGACGCTCGACGGCCGCAAGATCGTCATCATCACCAAGGACGACCAGGGCAAGCCCGACCTGGCCAAGGCCGCGCTCGCTGAAGCCTATCAGGACGACAAGGCCGACATCGCGATCGGCACAACGTCGTCGGCCGCGGCGCTCGCCATTCTTCCCGTGGCCGAGGAGAACAAGAAGATCCTGATCGTCGAGCCGGCGGTCGCGGACCAGATTACCGGCGAGAAGTGGAATCGCTACATCTTCCGCACGGCGCGCAACTCCTCGCAGGATGCGATCTCCAACGCAGTCGCGATCGGCAAGCAGGGCGTCACCGTGGCGACGCTGGCGCAGGACTACGCCTTCGGCCGCGACGGCGTCGCCGCGTTCAAGGAGGCGCTCGCCAAGACCGGCGCGACGCTCGCCGCCGAAGAATACGCCCCGACCTCGACGACCGACTTCACCGCGGTCGGCCAGCGCCTGTTCGACGCGCTGAAGGACAAGCCCGGCCGCAAGGTGATCTGGGTGATCTGGGCCGGCGCCGGCAATCCGCTGGCCAAGCTTCAGGACATGGACCCGAAGCGCTACGGCATCGAGCTCTCCACCGGCGGCAACATCCTGCCGGCGCTCGCCGCCTATAAGGGTCTGCCCGGCATGGAGGGCGCGACCTATTATTTCTACGAGATCCCGAAAAACCCGGTGAACGACTGGCTGGTCGCCGAGCACCAGAAGCGCTTCAACGCGCCGCCGGACTTCTTCACCGCGGGCGGCTTTGCGGCCGCGATGTCCGTCGTCGCCGCCGTCACCAAGGCGAAGTCGACCGACACCGAGAAGCTGATCAGCGCGATGGAGGGCCTCGAGTTCGACACGCCCAAGGGCAAGATGGTGTTCCGGAAAGAGGACCATCAGGCGCTGCAGAGCATGTATCACTTCAAGGTCAAGGTCGATCCGAACGTCGCCTGGGCCGTGCTCGAGCCGGTGCGCGAGCTGAAGATCGAGGACATGAACGTTCCGATCAAGAACAAGCGGTAGGTGCCTCTTCACCTCTCCCGCTTGCGGGAGAGGTCGGCGCGTCCCGGGCGATGCGAAGCATCGTCCCGCGCGCCGGGTGAGGGCTTTCTCCTCTTGGGGGTTCTCGCCCGCGGAGATAGCCCTCTCCCCAGCCCTCCCCCGCAAGCGGGGGAGGGAGCGCACCGTGACCTGCGGATCTATCTCGTTTCATCCTTTGCCAGACACCCATGCCGCTCACCCTGGAAACCCGCGACCTCACCATCCGCTTTGGCGGCCATGTCGCGGTCAACAATGTCTCCTGCACGTTTCGTCCGGGCGAGCTGACCGCCATCGTCGGGCCGAACGGCGCCGGCAAGACCACCTATTTCAATCTGATCTCGGGCCAGCTGCGGGCATCCGGCGGCAGCATCCTGTTCGACGGCACCGACATCACCGAGCATTCCGCACCGATGCGCACCCGTGCGGGCCTCGGACGCGCGTTCCAGCTCACCAATCTCTTCCCGAATCTCTCAGTGGAAGAGAACGTCCGCCTCGCGGTGCAGGCGGCGGCGGGCACGCACTACGACATGCTGCGGCCATGGACGGTGCGCCGCGACCTGATCGCGCGCGCCGACGCCATTCTCGACCAGGTCGCGCTCGGCAATCGCCGCGGCGTCACTGCGACCGCGCTGTCGCATGGCGACCAGCGCAAGCTCGAGGTGGCGCTGATGATCGCGCTGGAGCCGAAAGTCTTCATGTTCGACGAACCGACCGCCGGCATGAGCATCGACGAGGTGCCGATCGTCCTGAACCTGATCGCGCAGCTCAAGCAGGACAGGAGCAAGATCATCCTCCTGGTCGAGCACAAGATGGACGTGGTGCGCTCGCTCGCCGACCGCATCATCGTGCTGCATAACGGGCAGCTGGTGGCGGACGGCGCGCCCGCCGAGGTGATCGCCTCGCCGATCGTGCAGGAAGCCTATCTCGGCATCGCGCCCAAGAACGCTGCAGGGAGCGCAGCATGAGCGATCTCCTCAAGCTTTCCGGCGTGCACACCCATATCGGGCGCTATCACATCCTCCAGGGCATCGATCTCACGGTGCCGGAAGGACAGGTCACGATGCTGCTCGGCCGCAACGGCGCCGGCAAGACCACGACGCTGCGCACCATCATGGGCCTGTGGCAGGCCTCGAAAGGCGAGATCACCCTGGCAGGCCAGCGCATCGAGAGCCTTGCTACGCCCGACATCGCGCGGCTCGGCGTCGGCTACGTGCCGGAGAGCATGGCAGTGTTCTCCGATCTCACCGTGAAGGAGAACCTGGTGCTGGCGGCGCGCGACGCGCCGCTCGACGACAAGCAGCTGGATTGGATCTTCGGCTTCTTCCCGGCGCTGCGCCGCTTCTGGCTGTCGCGCGCGGGAAGCCTGTCGGGCGGGCAGAAACAAATGTTGTCCATCGCCCGCGCGATCGTCGAGCCGCGCAAGCTGCTCCTGATCGACGAGCCGACCAAGGGCCTCGCGCCCGCCATCGTGATGGCGCTGATCGAGTGCCTGAAGGAGATCAAGCGAAAGGGCGCGACGATCCTGATGGTCGAGCAGAATTTCTTTGCCGCCCGCGAGCTCGGGGACAACGTGCTGGTGATGGACAACGGCACCATCGTTCATCGCGGCGAGATGGCGGCACTCGCCGCCGACGTGCCGCTGCAGGAGCGGCTGCTCGGCCTGAGCCTGGAGGCGCATCAGTGACAGACCTTGCCGCAACCGATCCGCTGCCGAAGCCGAAGCGCGATCTCGCGCCGATCCTGCTGCCGCTCGCGCTCGCGCTGCTGATGATCCCGCTGATCGGATCGACCTCGTCCTGGCTGACCCTGACCGTCGCGAGCCTCGCCATGGGCATGATGATCTTCATCATGGCCTCAGGGCTAACGCTGGTGTTCGGCCTGATGGACGTGCTCAATTTCGGCCACGGCGCCTTCATCGCCGTCGGCGCCTATGTCGCGACCCTGGTGCTGGCGCCGTTCGCGGCGTCCATCCAGGCCGACTCGCTTCTAACGAACCTCGCGGTGCTGGCCCCGGCTGCGCTGCTCTCGATGGCGGTCTCCGGCGCGCTCGGCCTCGTCGTCGAGCGCGTGCTGATCCTCCCCGTCTACGGCCAGCACCTGAAGCAGATCCTGATGACGACCGGCGGCCTCATTGTTGCGGAACAGACGCTCTATGCGCTGTGGGGACCGCAGATCATCCCGATGCCGCTGCCAGCCTCGCTGCGCGGCTCCTTCATCATCGGCGACGTCGCGATCGCCAAGTACCGCGTGCTGGCGATGCTGATCGGGCTTTCCGTCTTCATCGCGATCCAGCTCGTGCTCAACCGCACCAAGCTCGGCCTCCTGATCCGTGCCGGCGTCGAGAACCGCGAGATGGTGGAGGCGCTCGGCTACCGCATCCGCCGCCTGTTCCTCGGCGTGTTCATGACCGGATCGGCGCTGGCCGGACTCGGCGGCGTGATGTGGGCGCTCTATCGCGAGCAGGTGCACGCCTCCATGAGTGACGACCTCACCGTCCTGATCTTCATCGTCGTCATCATCGGCGGGCTAGGATCGATCGGCGGCTGCTTCATCGGCGCCATTCTGGTCGCCATGGTCGCCAATTACGGCGGCTTCCTGGTGCCGAAGCTCGCCCTCGTCTCCAACATCCTGCTGATGGTCGCCATTCTGATGTGGCGGCCGCGCGGCCTCTATGCGGTGACCAGCCGATGATGATCCTCTCAGGCGATCCGCCGCGCAGCCGCGTCCTGACGCTCGTTCTCGTCGTCATCATCCTGGCGCTGGCGGCAACGCCGTTCCTGTTCCCGGGCGCCAAGGCGCTGAACGTCGCGGCCAAGATCTGCGTGTTCGCAGCGCTAGTCGCCTCCTACGATCTGTTGCTCGGCTATACCGGCTCGGTGTCGTTCGCCCACACCATGTTCTACGGCATCGGCAGCTACGCGATCGCCATCGCGCTGTACGGCATGGGTCCGAACTGGGCCGCAGTCGCCACCGGCATCGTCGCCGGCCTGCCGCTCGCAGCCCTGCTTGCGCTCGCCATCGGGCTGTTCTCGCTGCGGGTCGCGGCGATCTTCTTCGCCATGATCACGCTCGCGGTCGCCTCGGCCTTCCAGGTGCTGGCCTCGCAGCTGTCCTGGCTGACCGGCGGTGAGGACGGGCGCAGTTTCCAGCTACCGGAGCTGCTGCGCCCCGGCACGGTGCTGATCTCCAAGAACCTGTTCGGCTTCGAGATCAACGGCCGCATCCTGACCTTCTACCTGGTGTTCGCGATCTCGGGCCTGATGATCCTCGCGCTGCTGCGCGTGGTGAACTCGCCGTTCGGGCGCGTGCTGCAGGCGATCCGCGAAAATCGTTTCCGCGCCGAGGCGCTCGGCTTCCGCACTGTGTTCCACCTGACCTACGCCAACTGCCTCGCCGCCCTCGTCGCGGCCAGCGCCGGCATCCTGAACGCGCTGTGGCTGCGCTATGCCGGTCCCGACACCTCGCTGAGCTTCTCCATCATGCTCGACATCCTGCTGATGGTGGTGATCGGCGGCATGGGCACGATCTACGGCGCGATCATCGGCGCCACCATCTTCATCCTCGCCCAGAACTATCTGCAATCGCTGATGGGCGTCGCCTCCAAGGCGGCGGGCGAAGCCGGGCTGCCGCTGCTGCCGGGGCTGCTGCATCCCGACCGCTGGCTGCTGTGGCTCGGGCTGCTGTTCATCGCCAGCGTCTATTTCTTCCCGACCGGCGTGGTCGGACGGCTGCGCCATGGCGGCGGCAAGAAGTCTGCCGGCCCCTCGCATTAGCCGATGATTTACCATGCGGCGCCGCGATTGCGGCGCGCGAACACAACCGTCGCGTGCGATGCGCGTAGCGCTACGATTGATGCGATCACACCAGCCGGATTAATGCTTAGGTAACTGGCTTTCCTAAGGTTTGCGCCATTTGTGCGGTGTATTCGTGATCCTCCAGCGAGGGGGAATGCGCCAGGTCTTTGCCAGCGTAGCAGCCGGAATGTCTCGAGCCGCGAGAAACGGCTGGGAGGCCTTGGCGCGCCGTGGTCCTGTCCTGTGGCTGACCCTGTGCGGCGTGTTTCTGGTGGCCGGCATCTTCATCGCCACGGCCGTTGCCATCGGCGAGTTTCGCGAGCGGACCCTCGCCAACCGCGAACGCGAGCTTGAAAACACGGTGAAGCTGATCGCGCGGCATTTCGATCAGCAATTCGAGGATTCCGAGGTCGTTGCCGCCGACCTGATCGGGCAGATGAACCTGCCTGAGATCACCTCGCCTGCGACGTTCCGCGAGCGCATGTCCGGGCCTGCGGCAAACCAGATGCTGCGCGGCAAGATCAGCTCCGTGTCGTATCTCGGCGACATCGCGATCTACGATGCCGAGGGCGATCTGATCAACTGGTCGCGGGCCCAGCCGCTGCCCAAGATCAACATCTCCGCGCGCGCCTATTTCCAGTCGTTCAAGTTCAACCCGGCGGCCGAGCCGGTCATCCTGGAATCGGTCCGCAGCCTCATCATCGGCAAATGGACCACGGTCGTCGCACGCCGGCTGCGCGGCGCGGACGGCACATTCCTCGGCGCCATGGTGCGGCGGATCGACCCAAACAGCTACCAGCAATATTTCGCGTCGGTCGCGCTCGCCGACGGCACGGCCATCTCGCTGCTCGATCGCGAGGGCAAGATGCTGGCGCGCTATCCGCACGCCGAGGAGCTGATCGGGCGGAACTTCAAGGACGGGCCGCTGATGCAGAAAGCGCTGGCCGAAGGCGGTCAGCAGACGCTCCGCGGCAGGAGCCCCGTCACCGGTGAGGAGCGGCTCGGCTCGGCTGCGTCGCTGACGCATTTCCCGCTGGTCATCATCGCCACCAGTACCACGGCAGCGGCACTTGCGGACTGGCGGCAGCAAACCGGCTTCTTGGTGACAACGGCAGGCTTCTCGGCCGGCGTAATCGCGCTGATCCTCTATCTGATCATTCGCCAGATCAACCAGCAGAACCGCGAGGCCCAGCAGCGGATCGAGGCGGAGCGGCTGCGGCTCGATACTGCCCTCAACAACATGTCGCAGGGGCTGGTCCTGTACGACGCGTGCGGCACCATCGTCACCTGCAACCGCCGCTACGCCGACATGTTCGGCCTGTCGCACGACGTCATCAAGCCCGGCTGTCACATCCGTGAGGCGATGTATCATCGCAAGGAGCGCGGCGCCTTCGACGGCGACGTCGAGGCCTTCTGCGCCGAGGTCATGCGGGTCGCCGCCGAGGGCACAGTCGCGACGCTGACCCATCAACTGGCCAATGGCCGCGCCTTTCAGGTCATCAACACGCCGCTCGCACAGGGCGGATGGGTCGCCACCATCGAAGAGATCACCGAGCGCCGCAAGCTCGAACAGGAGCGCGACCGCAACTACACCTTCCTGCGCGAGATCATCGACCATATCCCCTCGCAGATCACCGTGAAGGATGCCCGGACCCGGCAATATCTCTTGCTCAACGTCGTCGCCGAACAGCTGTTCGGTCACTCCCGCCAGGACGTCGTCGGCAAGACCGCCTTCGACATCTTCCCCGAGGCGGCCGCTGCCCACATCACCGAGGACGACAGCAGGGCGCTGGCATCGGCCAACGGATTGTTCAAGGACGAGCACGCCTGGCAGATGCCCGGCATGGGCCTGCGCTACATTACCTCGACCCGGATCGGCCTCCGCGATGAAGCCGGCGAACCGCGCTACCTCATTCACGTCATCGACGACGTCACCGAGCGTCGGCGTGCCGACGAGAAGATCGCGCATATGGCGCATTACGATGCGCTGACCGACCTGCCGAACCGCACGCTGTTCCGCGAGCAGATCGAACGCCAGCTTGCGCATGTCGCGGACGGCTGCCAATTCGCGCTGCTCTACATCGACGTCGACGAATTCAAGGGCATCAACGATTCGCTCGGCCACCATGTCGGCGACGAGCTGTTGAAGGCGATCGCGGCCCGGCTGCGCGGTTGCCTGACGCAGGGCGACCTGATCGCGCGGCTCGGCGGCGACGAGTTCGCGGTGATCCAGACCGGGATCCAGTCCCCCGCGGACGTGCTGTCCTTCGTGACGAAGATCTACCAGGCGATCCGCCAGCCCTATCATTGCCTCGGCCACCAGCTCTCGACCGATGCCAGCATCGGCATTGCGCTGGCGCCGCAGGACGGCTCGGACCTCGATCAACTCATCAAGAACGCCGACCTCGCGATGTACGGCGCCAAGGCCGAAGGCCGCCGCACCCACCGCTTCTTCGAGCCGGCGATGGACGCGAGCGCCAAGGCGCGCCTCAGCATGGAACAGGATTTGCGCCAGGCGCTGGTGAACGGCGGCTTCGAGATCCACTATCAGCCCCTGGTCGACCTGCGCACCAACGAAGTGTCCGGCTGCGAGGCGCTGCTGCGCTGGCGCCATCCCGAGCGCGGCATGGTGTCGCCGGCCGAGTTCATTCCGGTCGCCGAGGACACCGGCCTGATCAACGAGCTCGGCGACTGGGTGCTGCGCATGGCCTGCAACGAGGCCGCGACCTGGCCGGCGCATGTGCGCGTCGCGGTCAACGTCTCGCCCGTGCAGCTCAAATGCGACACGCTGGCGCTGCGGATCGCGGGCGCGCTCGCCGCCTCCGGCCTCGACCCGCGCCGGCTCGAGCTTGAGATCACCGAGGCCGTGCTGATCCGCGACGACGAGGCGGCGCTCTCGATCCTGCACCAGCTGCGGTCGATCGGCGTGCGCATCGCGCTCGACGATTTCGGCACCGGCTATTCCTCGCTGAGCTACCTGAAGCGCTTCCCGTTCGACAAGATCAAGATCGATCGCTGCTTCGTCGTCGACATCGCCGAGGCCACCGGCTCGCCCGTCATCGTGCAGGCGGTGGTGAACATCGCGGCCGCCAGCAGCATGACCACGGTCGCCGAGGGCGTCGAGACTGAGGCGCAGCGCGACATGCTGCGCGCGCTCGGCTGCACGCAGATGCAGGGCTATCTGTTCAGTGCACCGAAGCCGGCCAGCGAGGTACGCAAGCTGTTCGGCGCCGGCGATGGCTCGCCCGGGGCCTTACCCGTGGCTGCGGTGGCCTGATGCCGAAGTCGCGCAAGATTCTCGATGTCGCCGATTCCTACGCCGTGCGGCTAATGCAGCACCTTGTGGTGCCGACGTTCGTGATCGACCCGAAGCGCCGCGTCGTGATCTGGAACAGAGCCTGCGAGCGGCTGACCGGCGTCGGGGCCGCCGAAGTGATCGGCACCAGCAAGCACTGGCAGGCGTTCTACGAGACGAAGCGCCCCTGCCTTGCCGACCTCGTCGCGCTCGACCGGCCCGAGCAGTTGCCGGAGTATTATTCGGAATATGCCGCGCGCGGCCACAACGGGCTCGGCTTCTCCGCGGAGAACTGGTGCGTGATGCCCAAACTCGGCAGCCAGCTCTATCTCGCCATCGACGCCGGCCCGATCCACGACGAGGCCGGCAACCTGATCGCGGTGGTGGAGACTCTGCGCGACCTCACCGACCAGAAGCGCGCCGAGATGGCGCTGAAGGAGCTCGCCACCAAGGACGGGCTCACTGGCCTCGCGAACCGCCGCGCCTTCGACCAGATGCTGCTCGGCGAATGGGCCCGCGCCCAGCGCACGCAGAAGCCGCTGGCCCTGCTGTTCGTCGACGTCGACCATTTCAAGCTGTTCAACGACCAGCACGGCCACCAGAGCGGCGACGAGTGCCTGCGCGCGGTCGCTTCCGTCGTCAACCGGCACGCGGTGCGCCCGCTCGACCTCGCCAGCCGCTATGGCGGCGAGGAGTTTGCGCTGATCCTCCCCGACATGGATTGCGACAGCGCCTGCATGGTGGCCGAGGCGATCCGCTGCGCCGTGATGGCCTTGGCGATCGCCCATGGCGCGATCGGCGCCGGCGACCACGTTACCCTCAGCGTCGGCGTCGCAAGCCATATTCCCGGCGGTGCCGACGGCGGCCCCGACCGGCTGCTCGGCGCGGCCGACGAGGCGCTCTATGTCGCCAAACGCCTCGGCCGCAACCGCGTCATCTGCGCCGACCGGGTGCTTGCCGAAATCGCCACCCGCGACGGAGAGGCGGTTCCGGCCCTGGTCAGGCGCAAAACGGCTTGAGCTTGATCCTGCGAGAAGCGGTTGCCCGCCCCGCGCCAATCGGCTACATCAGGCCTCTCTGCACCCGTAGCTCAGCTGGATAGAGCGTTGCCCTCCGAAGGCAAAGGTCACACGTTCGAATCGTGTCGGGTGCGCCAGTGGTCGAGCGGCACTGCGTGGATCGCAGCGTCGACAGACTGGCCGCTCGGCAGCTTCATCGCATCCTGCCTTGGCGCTTGCGCGCCGCGATATATGGCCGGGCCTCGTTGCCTTTGGTCGCGTGGTTTTCCGTGGCTAGAATCTCGAAGCCCGCGGCCTCCATCAGTTCGCCCAGCTCCGATGCCCGGAAAGCACCGGCATAAGGCGCCATGCCGATCGCGCGCATTGCAGGCAGCAACGCTAGCCGGATGAGCGGGTTCATGTCCCCGAGGCACGGCGTCTTCGAAATGAACAGGCCCTCCGGTGCGAGCAGCGCATTGATGCGCCGCAAGGTGCCGGGCAGGTCGCGGACCAGGTGGAGATAGTTGAAGCCCAGGACCGCATCGAACGGCCCGGCCTCAGGGGCGAGCGTCTCCACCGTCCCGGTCTGGAAGGCAAGCCCCGGGATGGAGGAGGCGCCGTGCTTCTCCCTGGCGATCTCGATCATCTCGGCGGAAAAGTCCGTCGCAAGATAGCTTTGCACATCGGCTGCGAGCCTCAGCGCCGTCGTCCCGGTTCCGCAGCCCAGCTCAAGCACCCGGTCGCCCGGCTTTAGCAAGGCACTGGTCCGATCGAGCGTGCGCTCATATCCAGCCGGATCCGCGACCGCACTCTTGGCATATTTCCGTGACGACCTGTCCCAGAAACGGGCGTCGCTCGCGGTGCTCATAGATAACGCTCCTTTTGCAGTCGGCGAAGCGGACGCGGGATCGGCGAATGCCCTGAGCCTACCTATGAGAGTGACAGCTGCGAACGCTATTCGAACCGGATTTCGGCCGGCCGCCTTTTCTTCGACAACGAGTTGTTCGCAGGACGCCGCAAGGCCTGCTGGTTTTCCATCGGCTGACTCACGTTTCGCGATTGGTATCTGCCCTTTTTGATATTCGCTGTACGTTTTCGAAGCTTCGGATCGACAACGTGCACGCTCGTCGCCGATGGACCCGTTGTAGAGACTCCTGCGCCAAGCCTGACCCGTGCATTGCACGCATTCATAGCTCATGTCCCGTCTTCCGACCAAATTCGCGGTCGCCTCGTCACCTTCGCCGCTGCGCTTCCTGCTGCGTTGCCATTGCAGGCTGCACCGTCCACTTCGCGTGACCGATTTCGCTCGCTCAGGTCATGGAGATGCTGGAGAAGCCGCCGACCGATCGGACGACGCAGCAAGTTATCACCGCGTGCCTAGCGGGTGTCGGCGCGGCGGCGGGCATAGTTGCCAGCATGTTGCAGACCAGCTTACGTCAGCGCCGTGACGCGCTCAGACAGGCAGAGGTTGCCAAGCATCACGGACAAGTATCACCTGGCCAAGTATCACCTGGCCAAGTACCACCTGCCTCGCCCTCACGTCAGCATCGCGACGATCGCCTGGATCTGGTCGGAGGCGGACGTCACCAGCCCGTCATATGAGGTCTGGCCGTGTGCGGCGGCGTTCAGGATGCATTCGGCGACGGCAGCTTTCAGGCCGAACACCGATTGATGGGCGGGTACGCTCGCCATCACGGTCTCCAGCGCTTGACGCATCGTGTGAATGAGCTCGGAGCTGTATTGCATTGGCTTGTCCTCCGCGGGCACATATTAGGTTTCGCGGCCATGCTTGCCACTCACAAGCCTGAGATTCTTCTTTGAAGAACTCTCAAGTGAACGCCTCAATTCAATCGCCAGATCGCCGCATTGAGCACGCCGGCGAACGCGACCCAGGCGGCGTAGGGCATGAACAAGGCGGCGGCCAGCCTGTCGCGTGACATCTCAATGGCAATGTAAGTTACGATCGCGACGAACAGGCCGATGAGGATGACCAGCGCGGCGCCGATCTGGTGCATCGTGAACATGACGGGAGACCAGATGAAATTCAGCGCCATTTGCGCCGCCCAGGCCAGCATCGCCTTGCCCCTGGGCTCACGGCGAAAGGTTCGCCATCCCGCAACAGCGATCAGGACGTAAAGGATCGTCCACGCAATCGGGAACGCCCAGTTCGGTGGGACAAAGCCGGGCTTGGCAAGGCTCGCATACCACGCGCCGGGCGGATTGGTCGCGCCGATCAGCCAGCCCGTGCCGACCACGCCCGCGACGAAGATCAACAACTGAAACATCCATCACCTCGCTTCTCATCACCGGATTGTATCATCTAGCCATGAGCAAATCCGACACGATGCCTGGCGCAGCCGCGGCCGTGAAGATCATCCATATCGACATGGATGCGTTCTATGCATCGGTGGAGCAGCGCGACAATCGGGAGCTGCGCGGCCAGCCGGCTGCGGTCGGCGGCTCCGCGGAACGCAGCGTCGTTGCGGCTGCGAGCGACGAGAAGCGATGCGCTGCGCGCCATGGCAAAGTCCTGCGTCTTTTCGCAGCAGCGCCGGATGGGTTGCCGGCTTTGACGGAGAACGGCTTGACCGGGGCGAGCCCGATTGGGGGAGAACTCAGCCCGTTCCGCAGTTGAGGAACGCATGCAGGCGCGCTAAAGGCAAGCGGCGCGCGTGTATCCGTAGTCGGACGAACCGCCGCCAGTGGATCCAGCACTTGGTTACAAAGCTATCCCATCGACACGACATTGACGGGCTCCGGGCGATCGCCGTCTTGAGCGTATTCTTCTATCACCTGGACGTTCCGCCGTTCGGCGGCGGCTTTGTGGGGGTCGACCTGTTTTTCGTCGTGTCCGGCTATCTGATCTCTCGGATCATTCTCAGCGAGGCTGACCGCGGCGAATTTTCGATTCCCCGATTTTACGAGCGCCGCATCCGGCGCCTCTTTCCCGCAGCAATCGTCACCATCATCGGCATTTTGGCCGTCGGCGGCCTCTGGTTCTCCCCGGAGCTATTCAAGGGCCTGACTCAAGACGTCGTGGCTACGCTGGTATCGGTCTCGAATTTCTACTTCTGGCGCGGCAGCCACGCATATTTTGCCAGCTCGACCGATCCCAGCCCCGTACTTCACTTCTGGTCGCTGGCTGTCGAGGAGCAATTCTATCTGTTTTGGCCCGTCTTCATTCTGCTGGGACGCAGACAACTCGGTCGCGCACTACCTTTGCTCATTCTTGGCATTGCAATCCTTTCGCTTGGCGTCGCGCAAGCGACACTCGCAACCGACAGCTCGGGTGCTTTCTACCTGCCGACCTGTCGCGCCTTCGAATTTGCGATCGGAGCCCTGGTCGTCTTTGCGGAGCAGAGGCTGACCTTCTCGGCCGGAGCGCGCTCGCTGTTGGCTGCCGCCGGATTCGCCTTGATCGCTTACGCGGTCGTCAGCTTTGACAATGCGACCTCCTTCCCTGGCGCGACGGCCCTCATCCCATGCCTGGGTGCAGCCTGCGTGATCTTGGCGGGCGAGCGTCACGTCCTTTCGCCTGTCCTGACCAATCCGCTGAGTACGGGGATCGGGCTGGTGTCCTACTCGCTCTACCTCGTGCACTGGCCCCTGATCGTCTACGCAAACTACATCATGGGCGACGACGCCAAGTCGGTTGCGGTTAAAGTGCTGATCGTCGCCCTCGCGATGGCGCTGGCTGCGCTGATGTATCGGCTGATCGAACAGCCGTATCGCGCGGGTCGCTCGTCACTGTTGCGAGTCGCCGGCCCCGCCGCTGCGACGATCGTCGCGCTCGCGGTTGTTGCATTTGTGGCCAACCGTCAAGATGGCTGGCCATGGCGGCTCCCGGCACAGGCCCGCGAGGTCGCCGATCTGCAGCGATTCGGCTTCTGGCCGTGCGCCAAGAGCGCACAATCGAAATGTGCCTTCGGTTCATTGAGCGACCCCGTTGGCGTGCAAGTGTTCGGCGACTCCTTCGCCGAGCATTATGTCGCAGCGCTGGACCCGGCGGCAAAGCGCGCCGCCGTCCGGGGAGAGGCCTATACGGCCGAAGGTTGTCCGTTGCTCGTCGGGCTGGTGCGAACAGCGTTCGACGGCTCGCAGGACTGCAAACGCCAGCGCGATACCTACCTCGCCGCGATCAGGCAGAACCAGGCTCCAATCGTGCTCAGCCAATCCTGGATGACTTACGGCAATGCGCTCCGCAACGAGCTCACGCCGGAGGTCGATGCACCGGCCCTGCAAGTCTGGCGGGCCGGCATCGAGAACACGATAAATGAGCTCGGCGGCAGCGGACGGCGCATCCTGATCATAGCGCCCGGAGTCGAGCCGGGCTGCCGCAGCCCGATGTCCCGCTTCGCACCGGGACCCCTCTGGCACGCACCAACCAAGCCCTGTCCTGCCGTGCCCCTCGATCGCGTGCAGGCCGACAATCGCGAATTCCATGCCATGCTCGAGGAGATCCGGAGCCGCTACCCGAACCAGATATTTCTGCTCTATCCAGAACGTTATTTGTGCGGAGAAGCCGAGTGTCCGACCGCCATGGACGGCCTCTGGCTCTATTGGGACGTCAATCACCTCACGGTCGCAGGTGCGCAGCGCGTTGGCGACGGAGCCTCAAGCCAGCTCCTCGAGTTCATCCGTGGCAAGTAAGAGCCTCCGCCTCTCCCAAGCGATCGCGGCCGAGACGAAACTATCTCGACTGAACGGAACTGACGAGCGGCTGTCGTCGCAAGCCTGAGATGGCTTTGCCCTGCCGCGATAGTGCAGCTCAAATTCAACCGCCTGATCGACGGAAGCATCCTCGGCTCGCGCATCTCCCCGCGCGATTGTATCATCTTGCGATGAGCGAATCCGACCCGACGACCGGCGAGCCCTCGCCCGTGCGCAAGATCATCCATATCGACATGGATGCGTTCTATGCATCGGTGGAGCAGCGCGACAATCCGGAGCTGCGCGGCAAGCCGGTCGCGGTCGGCGGCTCCGCGGAACGCGGCGTCGTTGCTGCCGCGAGCTACGAGGCCCGCAAGTTCGGCGTTCGCTCGGCCATGCCGTCGGTGACGGCGAAGCGGCAATGTCCCGACCTGATCTTCGTCAGGCCGCGCTTCGAGGTCTACAAGGCGATCTCCAGGCAAATCCGCGACATCTTTGCCGAGCACACGCCCGTCATCGAGCCGCTGTCGCTGGACGAAGCCTATCTCGACGTGACGGAGAGCCTGCAAGGCATCCCGCTGGCGCGGGACATCGCGCTCGAGATCCGCGCGAAGATCAAGGCCAAGACCGGCCTCACCGCGTCGGCGGGTATCTCCTACAACAAGTTTCTGGCCAAGCTCGCGTCCGATCATCGCAAGCCCAACGGCCAGTTCGTGATCTCGCCGGAGATGGGGCCGGCCTTCGTCGAGCCGCTGCCGGTCGGCAAATTCCACGGCATCGGTCCGGCGACGGCGGCGAAGATGAACGCGCTCGGCCTGTTCACCGGCCGGGACATCCGCAACCAATCGCTGGAGTTCATGAACGCGAATTTCGGCAAGTCGGGCGCGTATTATTATTGGATATCACGCGGTGTCGACGAGCGGCCGGTCCGCGCCAACCGGATCCGCAAATCGGTCGGCGCGGAGAACACGTTCTCGACCGACCTCGATGCGTTCGACGCGCTTGCCGCCGAGCTAAGGCCGCTCGTCGACAAGGTCTGGCGGCATTGCGAGGCGACGGGCAATCGCGGCCGCACCGTCACCCTGAAGATCAAGTTCGCCGATTTCGAGATCATCACGCGCAGCCGATCCGTCGCGGCGGCCGTTGCCGGGCGCGACGATCTGGAGCGGCTGGCCTGCGGCCTGCTCGAAGCCGAGATGCCGCTGCCCAAGCGCGTCAGGCTGCTGGGGGTCTCGCTGTCGTCGCTCCACGCCGCCGGCGAGTCGGAGCCGCAGCTGACGCTGGGCATCTGAACGCGGCTTGAGGCCCCTTCGGTGAACGCGGCATCTTTATCCGCGACGCGGCGCCAAACCTGTCGTAGATACACCAGACATGACTTTTCGCGATTGAGTTTGGATGCTTGCCTTATTGATACGCCTCGGACTGCGCTTCGAAGACAGCATCGAGGAACGCCGGTTTGTCGACCAATATGTCCGGGGCAGTCTCGGATGGACGCAGATCGCGATGCTGCTCGGCGCCGCCACCTATGCCAGCTACACGCTCTGGGATTGGGTGCTCTACCCCGAAGTCGTGCCGACCACGCTCGCAATCCGCGGTGGAACCGCCGTGTTCATCCTGCTCCCGCTGACGGCGCTGCTGTCGCGGCGCCGGATGAAGCCATGGGCGGAGACGATCTTTCTCATCTATTGCGTCATCCCCGGCTGCATTCTGCCGAGCATCTATCTCGTGCTTCCCTCGGGCTTCACCTTTGCCGCGCCCGGCATGATGATGATCATACTGTTCGTCTCGACCATGCTGCCCTTGCGGATCGGCTCGCTGGCGATCTTCTGCCTGCTGTCGTGGGTGGCGTTGCTGGTCGCCGAGACATTCGCGTCGACAATGCCGACCGGCCTGAGCTTCATCAACCACTCTCTCGTCGGCAACGCCTACGCATTGTCGCTCTACGCGGTGGCTGCGCGCGAGTACCGGGCGCGAAAGCAGTTCCGGACATCCGAGGCGCTTCAACGCGAAAAGGAACGCTCCGAGAAATCGTTGCGCGATCTGCGCGCGACCCAGGAGCATCTCGTGCAGGCGGAAAAGCTCGCCTCGCTCGGGCAATTGGTGGCAGGTGTCGCTCACGAGGTCAGCACCCCGCTCGGCCTCGCCTTGACGACCTCGACGGCCATGCAGGATGACCTGCAAACGATGAGTGATGCATTGGGCGGAGCATCGGTCCGGCGGTCCGATCTAACCAAGGGCATTGACCGGCTCAAGCAGGGGCTCAACCTGACCTTCGAAAATCTGCACCGAGCATCCGAAATGGTGCACAGCTTCAGGCAGGTCGCGGTCCATCAAGCCGATGAGGACCGGCGCAGTTTCGAGCTCAGGGATTGGCTATCGGAGTTGATGTCCCGGCTCGGGCCATTGCTGTCGCATCATGCCCTGACCGTGGAGGTACACTGCCCGGCGGGAATCAAGCTCAACAGCTATCCCGGAGCGCTTGCTCAGGTGATCAGCAATCTCGCCCTCAACACTGCAGCGCATGCGTATCCTGACAAGAGAGGCGGCCGGTTCGTGATCACGGTCAGCCAACCGAATCCGACATTAGTCCGCCTTGTCTGCGCTGATGAAGGCGTCGGAATCCCTGACCACCTGCAGGCGCACATCTTCGATCCATTCGTCACGACAAGCCGCGAGAAAGGCAATGCCGGTCTGGGACTGCACATCGCGTTCAATCTCGTCATCTCATCGCTCAACGGGCGCTTGCTGCTCGAGAGCAAGGCGAGTCCGGGAACTCAGATCGTCATCGAAATTCCCATTGAAGAACACGTTGCACGAGAACCGCGAAGACTAGAGGTTTGACACTATTGCGAGCGGTTCTGTGTCGATCTTCGAGGCACTGCCTGACGTGAAGCTGACAGACCAGCCTCTTTTTCGGTTTCGACGCGCTGCTCTGAGCAAGATGCACTCCATTGGCTGTTCGTTCGAGCGCGATCGACGTAAAGTTTTTTGCGAACGCAGTTTGGTCGCGCCATTCAATTGACACGTACTGACGGATAGTCGTCGGCGTTTCGCGACGCTGCTCACGCGCGATAGCCTCGATGTCCCTCTCGTGCGGTGATCCGCGCATGAGGGCGTCCGGTTGATCGCACATGAATGAAGCGCCAATCGCATGAAATCGAAAAGATAAACTGTCGTTTGATTCACCGTCTTGCTTTCGAACTGCGCTTGAAATTTTCGTTGTTCGCCGCTCGAGGAGCTGATCGTGACTCAACTCAACATGCGCTTGTCCGAGGACGAGCAGTCCCGGAACGTACGGAAAGGTGCGCTCGCTGCGATCGTCACTCAGGTCGTGCGTGTAGCGACGCAGACCGGATCTGTGATCCTGCTCTCGCGCCTACTGACGCCAGTCGACTTTGGTACTTATGCAATGGCTTCGCCGGTGCTCGCCTTCGCGGTGCTGTTCCAGGATCTCGGTCTTGGACACGCGACCGTGCAGAAGGACGAGTTGACGCACAACGAGCTGAGTGCGCTGTTCTGGGTGAACCTCTCGGTCGGCGCGCTACTGGCGGCCACACAGGTGGCGCTATCGCCGCTCGTCGCCAGGTTCTACAGCGCGCCAAATCTCGCCCCACTGACATCTGGTATGAGCGTCACGTTGCTGCTCAGCGGCGCTGACGTCCAGCATTTGTCGTTGCTGACGCGACAGATGAGATTCTGGACGCTGGCAGGCCTGGAGTCCGCGGCCGCACTGACTGGATTACTGACCTCTGCCGCGGTCGCGTACGTCTATCACAGCTATTGGGCCATTCTCGCCGGCAGCCTGACATCAGGTCTGGTGCTCGCGAGCGGCGCGTGGCTGAGTTCGGGATGGTTGCCGTCGAGGCCCGGCTCGATCAAGGCTGCACGCGACATGCTGAACTTCGGGCTCGGCGTGACCGGCTACAATCTTGCCGAATTCCTGTCCCGCAATACCGACGGGGTGTTGATCGGCAAGGTCTGGGGGGCTGCCTCGCTTGGCGCGTATAACCGCGCCTACCGGTTGCTGCTGTTTCCGCTTCAGCAAGTCAGCAATCCGATGGTGCGAATCATGCTGCCGACGCTGTCGGGCCTGCTGAAGGAGCCGGAGCGCTATCGGGATTCGTTCCGTCGCGCGGTGCTGCCGGCGCTCCTGCTCGTGTTGCCTGGCGTCGGCTTCATGATCGCGACCGCCGATACGCTGGTCGAAACCCTGCTCGGCGACCAATGGAGCGAGGCTGCGCCGATCTTCGTCGCCCTCAGCATCGCCGGTCTGCTGCAGACCAGCAACAGCCCCGCCAACTGGCTTTTCCTCAGCCAGGGCCGCGCCAAGGAATACATGCGATGGGGCCTGTTCAATGTCTCAACATCGATTCTCGCCTTCATATGCGGGCTGCCGTTCGGACCAGTCGGCGTCGCCAGCGCATATTCCATCAGCGAGTGCGTGCGCACGCCCATCCTGTGGTGGCTGATTGGGCGACGCGGCCCGGTGCATCATCGAGACCTCATGAAAGTGGTCGGGCCTCATCTCGCCGGAGCGCTCGCTTCCGTGGTGACGGTGTCTCTGCTGCATCGCTGGCTAGCGCGTTCGATCGGAGGGATCCCGGAATTGGCAGCCTGCTTCTGCCTTTCATATGCGGTTTCGCTCACGATCGTTGCGCTGTTTCCGGCCTGTCGCGGAGAAATGTGGCGCTACGCACAGAGCATTCGCGGCAGATAATGCGATCGGCACCAGATCGTTCGCAAGACGGTGGAGCTGATCACCACGTCACCAGTCACGCCAAAGCCGCGCGCCACGGGAGTGCCGTGGCGCACGTGTCTCCAAAACGTCCCGTCGGGCTGCTCAATGCCTCACATGCTCGAACACCACGATCACGCCGGTCGGTTCGGGCTCATGCGCCATCAGGCGCGTCAGGTCGGAATCGCCCCAATCGGCGAGGCTGACGACCTCGCCACTCTGGCGGTCGCTGCCGAGCGACCCCGTCGGCTCGAGCACCTTGAGGCCCATCTCGTCGACGAAGAAGGTGTGCTCGCCGAACATGCTGTTGAGCTGCGGCATCGCCGGATGTTCGTCGGGCAGCACCTGAGCGCCGAGCTGGTTGACGGTCTGCTTCACCTGTTCAGATGTGAGCTTCATGGACTGCTCCGTTGTTGTATCCGGTTTCATCGAGCCAGGCGGGAGCGAGCATTCCCTGCGCCCTTATGCGCCTGGCTCAGAGTCCCGAACAGGTGCTGCGGATAAATGTTCCTGCGAAATGTATTTCGTGATCGCGGGTTTCATCGGCCGCGTTCGCAGCACAAGATCGCCACAGGATGCACACGATCTGTCGATCGACGCGCTACTCGCTGCTGTTCTCGCCGACCGACAGCGCGCAGATGCGTGACAGATATGTGTACGGCAGGCCGGTCTCCTCGGCCCAGGCGTTGAACTGCGCCTGCACCTTGGCGAGATCGCCCTTCGACTTGACCTCCTCGGCGATGTCGAGACCGGCAGCGCGCAGGCAGGCCACGACGTCCTTCGACGTCACGAAGCCGTCCCAGCCGACGAAGCGGAGCAGCATCTGGCCGGTGTTGCCGCCCAGCCGGCTGCCGCGTTTGTTGAGGAGGTCGAGCAGGCCGATCTCGTCGGAGGACGGCCATTTCGCCAGAAACTTGCCGAAGCTGCCGTGCTCCTTCGCGATCTCCTGCACGAAGGCGGCGTTGTCGCGCACCGACATGATCTTGGCACCGTTGCGCACGATGCGCGCGTCGCGCAATAGGCCCTCCCAATAGTCTTCGGGCTGGAAGGTGAGCTTGGCGGGCTGGAAATGCAGGAAGGCCTGCTCAAAGCCGTCCCATTTGGAATCGATCACGCTCCAGGCAAAGCCGGCGCAGAACACCCGCTTGGTCATTTCGGCGAGGATACGATCGTCGCCGAGCTTGGCCAGCTGCTTGAGGTCCGGCTTGGCCGGCATCAACTTGTCCAGCGCCTTGGGCCCGCCCTTGCGCTTCTCGGCGCGGGCGCGAATGGTCTTGAAGGAGGTCATGTGAACACAGGTGTTGAGAGCAGGCCACGACACCAGAATTCGGCGATCCGGTCCAGCCCCGCATTGCCGCCCCTTGCGCTCTGCGACGGGACGCAGCATGCTGTCGCTCATTGGATTGATGCAAAGGGGCGGCCGGGCTGGTCTGCTTCTTGCTTTATGCCGTTTTTGGAATTCCCTGACATTTTGCTCTCTGGCCGTCGGATTTTCCATGCGCTGCCTGGTCGTGGCCGACCTGCACTATTCTCTGCCGCAGCTCGACTGGCTGGTCAGCGCGGCGCCGCAATTCGACCTCGTGATCTTCGCCGGCGACGCGCTCGACATCGGCTCGATGGTGGATTTCCGCGCCCAGATCGTGGTGGTGAAGAAGTATCTCGCGCTGCTGGCCGCGACGACCCGCGTGATCCTCTGCTCCGGCAATCACGATCTCGACGAGCGCAACGCCGAAGGTGAGAAGATTTCGCGCTGGATCTCGGAGGTGCGCGAGCTCGGCATCGCCTGCGACGGCGACGGCCTGACGGTCGGCGATACCCTGTTCACGGTGTGCCCGTGGTGGGACGGACCCCAGGTCAAGCAACGCCTCATCGAGCAGTTGCGCGATGCCGGAGCCATCAGGCCGCAGCGCTGGATCTGGGCGCATCATGCGCCGCCGGCGGATTCACCGACGAGCTGGGGCGGCAAGCGCTTCTTCGGCGACGTCGAGCTGGTGCAGTGGATCATGCAATACCAGCCGTCGATGGTGATCTCGGGCCATGTGCATCAATCGCCCTTCATCAGCAATGGATCGTGGTTCGACCGGCTGGGCCAGACCTGGGTCTTCAACACGGGCCTGCAACCTGGCCGTCCCCCGACCTGCATCGTGCTCGATCTCGATGCCGACAAGGCATTCTGGCTGGCGGCCGGCGAGGCGCAATGGATCGACCTGAAGGCGCCGCTGCGGCGGCCCGCCACCCCCATCGAGGCGCCGCCCGACTGGCTCACATTCTTGGATCGGATTGCCGATCCGAGCCTGGCGAAACCTCAGCCGGCGGTAGGTTGATCATGCTCTGGAGCACTTCGCCGACCATTGCCAGATGCGTGCCGTGGCCGGCATATTGCCGCTTCAGATCGGCGAGGTAGGTGTTGGCGACGTTGAGCCGCTGCGCCAGCATTTTTGCGATCAGCAGCGCCACGCCCGGCTCCCTCTCGAGGAACGCGGCGGCATCCTCGAATTCGTAGACGATGGCGTCGGAGCAGGCCCGTACCGTTGCGGTGTGCGGCTGGCCCAGCAGCACGGACATCTCACCCAACACCGCGCCGGGCTCGGTGACGGTGGCGACCACCATCTCGCCCTTGAGCACCTCGAGCCTACCTTGCATCAGCACGTAGAGATGGCCGGAGGTGCCACCCTCGGCGACGATGATGGTGCCGGCGGCAAGCTGCCGCTCCGTTCCGCCGGTGCAATAATCGAGGACTGCGCGCATGGTGCGAACGCTCCCGTACACAACGCCGGAAGACTAGAGCACGATCCAAGCCAGGCGGCAATCGGCAGAGAGCCGGCTGGTGCGCGAGGCGCGTCACACCCGCGAGAGCGAGGGTGCCTCTTCGGGCATAATGGCTTGCAGCCCGCCGAAGCGGCGCTCGCGGCAATGGAAGGCGGCGAGCGCCTCGGCAAGATCGCCCGCGTCGAATTCGGGCCACATCCGCTCGGTGAAGTACAGCTCGGCATAGGCGCCTTCCCACAGCAGGAAGTCCGACAGCCGCTTCTCGCCGGAGGTGCGGATGATGAGGTCGACGTCGCGAAGGCCAGCCTCGCCCGTCACGAGCTGCGAGAAGGCTTCGCGCGTCAGGCTGGTCAGCGCGGCCGCCTTGGCCGCGGCATGGAGGATGGCATCGCGCGCGGAATAATCGACGGCGATGCGCACGTGCAGCGTGCGGCCATCGGCGGTGGCCGCCTCGGCGCGCGCGATCGCGGCGGCGATGCCGTCGGGCAGGCGATCGCGGCGGCCGATGACGGAGAGGCGCACGCCGTTCTTGACGAGGCTCTGCACTTCGTTCGCGAGGTAGAAGCGCAGCAAGGTCATCAGCGCCGCGACCTCGGCCTTCGGCCGCCGCCAATTGTCGGTGGAGAAGGCGTAAAGCGTCAGCGTGCCGATGCCCTGCTTGGGCGCGGCCTCGACGATGCGGCGGATGGTCTCGACGCCGGCCTCGTGACCGCGCACGCGCGACAGGCCGCGCCGCGTCGCCCAGCGGCCGTTGCCGTCCATGATGATGCCGACATGAAGCTTCTCGTTATGGGACGTGATGTCACTTTGCATTGCAAAGTCTCCGGTCAAAAAAGGGGGAGATCAGGTCGAGGCGATGCCGAGACGGCCGAGCGGCGGCGCTTCGCGGCCGGCGGCCTTCGCCGCGTCGCGCACCAGCCGCTCGAGCACGGCGAGATAGTCGAGGAAGCGGCGGCGGCCGGCCTTGGTGAGGCGGCAGCTGGTGTGCGGGCGATTGCCCTCGTAGCCCTTGGTCACCTCGACGAGGCCGGCTTCCTGCAGCACGGCAAGGTGCCGGCTGAGATTGCCATCGGTGAGGCCGCAGAGCTGCTTGAGATCGCCGAACGCCAGCCCCTTCGGATGCGCCATCAACGAGGTCAGAAGCCCGAGCCTCGCCTTCTCGTGGATCACGCGGTCGAGCCCTTCATAGGAGAAGGGCGCGCTGTCAGTCTTCGACATCGTTGTCTCCCGACGCAAAATGCAGAATGGCCGCCATCAGCGATTGGCCGATCAGGAAAGGTAGGCCCATGGTCCATGGCGACAGCGTGTGGGTTCGGCTCGCGAGCACCACGACCGCGAAGCCGGACACGAAATACCAGGCGCCGGCGAGCGCGACGGTGCGCGGCAGCGAGCGGACCGAGGCAAAGATGCCGAGCGACACCAGGATCTGCCACAGGCCCGGCAGCAGCCACAGCGTCTCGCTCGCGAACTTCCACATCACCACCGCGAGCAGAACGCCGGCAATGCCCGCCGGCAGGAACTGCTCGACCGCCTGGTGGATCATCGCGTCGGCGAGACCGGAATGATGGCGTCGCGACCGGGCGCGCATCTCGATGCCGATGATCAGCCCAGACAGCGCGGCGGCGATGAACCAGCCGATGAAGAAAACGAGCGGCTCGCCGGTGGGATCATCCAACAACCAGAATTGCAGGAGGGCGGTGATGAGCGCCACAGCACCGGTCGCCGCCATCGTCGCCGGGCCGTAACCGCGGAAGGCGGTACCCGCCGCGATCTGGCTGCGGATCGTCACGATGTCGGCCAGCGCCTTGTCGAGATCGCGCATCGGCAACGCCAAAACCTCGTTCCACCCGGACATTACGAGGCAAGAGCCTCGTTACTTTGTATTGCAAAGTATACGGTACTGCAAAGTATATGCAAGCCTGAATTGTCGCGGCCAGCCGGACGAGAGCGGACAACTGACGGTTGCGCCTCACCTGCCCTCGCGGATAAGATGGATGCAAGTGCGTTTGCCGGGGGCTGGGGTATGTGGTTGAGGTCGTTGGTCGTTGCGTTCGTGTTGCAGGTGAGTTTGGTCGGGGCGAACGCGGCGGGGCCGTTCGGCACCGTCAATGTCGGCAACTGGGCTGGCGGCGCATTCAGCAATGACGAGACGGGCGCGTTCTCCCATTGCGCGGCGACCGCACCTTACGCCAACGGCGTGAGTCTCTTCGTCGCGCAGAATGCGGCCGGCTCCTGGCTGCTGAGCTTTGCCAGCCCCAGCTTTCGCTTTAACAAGGGCGATACCGCGCCCATCGACTTCATCTTCGACGGCCAGGAGCAGGCGAGGTTGTTTGCGACCGCCGGCACCACCAACATGGTGACGACCATCCTGCCCCCCAACGTCGCTCGCACCTTCCAGAAGGCAAGCCTGATGGTGGTGACGACCAACGGCAGCAAGCCACTCCAATTTGTGCTGACGTCGACGGCGCCCCTGATCGCGGCGCTGGCGAACTGCGTCACGCGGGTGAAGGCAGATGGGCTCAGCAAGGCAGGCGATTTCACCAAGGGTGCGGCCAAGCCGGCGGTCACGGCGGAGAAGCAGGCGGCAGGGCCGGCCGGCGGCAAACCTGCCCGAGCCAGGAGCGGCAGCGGCTTCGTCGTCAGCACGAGCGGGCACATCGTCACCAACCATCATGTGATCGACGGCTGCGTCGGCGACATCAAGGGCAATCTCACCGGCGAGGCCGCAATGGTGCTGCGCGTCGTCTCGAGCGACGCCAACAACGATCTCGCTTTGTTGCAGGCGCCGTCGACAACGACCTTCAAGGATTTTGCCCGGATCCGCGACCGCTCGATCCGCTCCGGCGATTCCGTGATCGCGATCGGCTTTCCCTATCACGGCATCCTGACCTCGGACTTCAGCGTGACCACCGGGATCGTGAGCTCGCTCAGCGGCATGCGCAACGACTCGCGCTTCCTGCAGATCAGCGCACCCGTGCAGCCCGGCAATAGCGGCGGGCCGCTGTTCGACAACACGGGTCAGGTCGTCGGCGTGGTCACGGGCAAGATTCCAGCCTTGCGGATCGCGGTGGCGACCGGCAACATCCCTGAAAACATCAATTTCGCCATCAAGACCGGAGTGCTGCGCGATTTCCTCGACAATTCGATCGTGCCCTATCAGACCGCCGAGCCAAAGAGCGAGCGCAAGACCACCGACATCGCCGCCAACGCCCGGCCTTACACGATGCTGATCTCGTGCAACGCGGCGGAGCAGGCGGAAGCGAAGCGGTAGCTATCGGGCAACGCACACCCTGCAGCTCACCCGTAGCTGTCATTCCCCGCGACCCGGCTACGCCAAGGCTTCGCCGGGGTTGAGGTCCAGGGGCGCCGAAGCTTTAGCGTAGGCGGCAGGCGGGGAATCCAGTACGCCGCGGCCTCTCGATTCATCACCGCCGTCTCGGAATACTGGATCGCCCGGTCAAGCCGGGCGATGACACCTTTGATGTGCGTCGAGCGCTCCCCTCACCCGTGGCAGCACGCACCCTTCGCCGGCTGCGGCTCGTACTGGTCGCTCAGGCGCACCCAGTCCATCGGATAGGGCAGGCCTTCCTCATGACGGCCGAGCGGGGTGAGATCGAGATATTGATAAGCGGCGTTCATCATGTCGAGGCCGCGGGCGAAGCAGGAATAGGTGTGGAAGATCGCGCCGGCCTCGTCGCGGAAGAACACGCTGATGCCGGGCAGCTCGGGGCCGTAGAGCGGCGTGGTCCCGAAATTGTACATCGGCTTGCCGGTCGCGACCTCTTCCTGTGAGAACGTCACGCCGTAATCGCGGTTGAAGTCGTTGCCGCCCGAGGAAACCCAGTCGAAGGTCCAGCCCATCCGCTTCTTGAAGTTTTCGAGCTTTGCGCTTGGCGCCAGCGAGACCGCAACCATGGCGGTGTCGCGCGCGGCCAAATGCGGCACCATGCGCTCGAACCCGTCTGCCCAGAACGAGCAGCTCTTGCAGGCCGCGTCCCAATCGGGTGCGAACATCACGTGCTGCACGATGAGCTGCGGCCGGCCCTTGAACAGATCGCCCAGGGACACAATGCCGTTCGGCCCTTCGAATTCGTATGCCTTGTCGACCTTGACCCAGGGGAGCCGGCGGCGCTCGTCGGCAAGCCGTTCGCGGGCCTGGGTCAATTCCTTCTCATGGGCCAGAAGGGCCTTGCGCGCGACGATCCATTGCTCGCGCGAGACGATCTGATGTTGCTGCATGGCGTTCTCCTTGGGGTCAGGCGACGAAAGCATCGAGCTTGTCGAAAATCGAGCTCCAGCCGCGCTCGTGGTTGTCGCGCGCGGTCTCGTCGAAGAACTGGGCGTGATGGAAGATCATCAAGGTGCCGGCAGCGTCCGGCTTCATCGAGATCGTCACCAGCGATTCACGCTCCGGCGTCGAGTGCCAGGCCCAGGTGAAGACCAGAAGCTCGTTCAGCACCACCTCGCGATAGCGGCCGCCGGCCTCGAAATATTCGCCGTCGTCCCCGGTGAAGCTGATGCGAAACCGGCCGCCGACGCGAACGTCGAGCTCGGCTTGAAGCGTCGCCGGCTTCATGTTCGGCGGCCCGAACCATTGCGCTAGCTGCGCGGCTTGCGTCCAGGCGGCGTAGACCTTTTGCGGCGGTGCGCGGAGCCGGCGCGTGAGCGTGAGGCTTGGTCGTTCTGCCGGGCGTTCGGCGGTGTTGGCGGCTGCGTTGGCCATGTCTCTTCCTCCACGAAGGCGGCAAGGCGATCAAGATTGTGGGACCAGAACTGCGCATAGCGATTGAGCCAGTTCATCGCCTGCTCCATCGGCTGCGCGGTCAGCCGGCAGGCGACCGTGCGCCCGGTCTTCTCGCGCACGATCAGCCCGGCATCGGTGAGCACGTCGAGATGCTTCATGATCGCCGGCAGCGATACCGCAAACGGGGCCGCCAGCTCGCTCACCGACAGGCCGTCCTGCTCGCCGAGGCGCGCCAGCAAGGCACGCCGCGTCGGGTCTGACAGCGCCGCAAAAGTCCGGTCCAGCGTCTCGTCCTGATACTTAACCATGTGGTTTAGTATAGACGCGAGCGCGGCAACGTCAAGCCGGAAGGCGCAGGCGCGGATCCGCACGAGAGCGTGATCGGGTTGCCGGCAATGCAGCCAAGAAAAAAGCCCTGCCGAACGGCAGGGCTCTCTTCCTCGTCATCACGAGATTTCTACTCGACCTTCAGGCCGGCGAAGTCGACGACCTTCTTCCACTTCTCGGTCTCGGCCTTGATCTCCTCGCCGAACGCCTCGGGCGTCTGCACCCGCGGCTCGCCGCCGAGCTCGACCAGGCGCTTGGCCATGTCGGGGTCCTTGAGCACCGCGTTGACCTCGGCGTTGAGCTTGGCGATGATTTCCTTCGGCGTGTTCTTCGGCGCGCCCATGCCGAACAACGCGCTCGCCTCATAGCCCTTGACGGTGTCGGCGATCGGCTGCACGTCGGGCAGCTGCGGCGAGCGTTCCGTGGTGGTGACACCGATCGCGCGCAGGCTGCCGGAGCGGATGTGCTGAATGATCGAGGGCATGTTGTCGAAGATCACCTGCACCTGGCCGGCGAGCATGTCGGTGATCGCGGGCGCGGCGCCGCGATAGGGCACGTGCTGCATCTTGCAGCCGGTCATGGCCATGAACATCTCGCCGGACAGATGCACCGAGGTGCCGTTGCCGGACGAGGCCATGTTCACCTTGCCGGGATTGGCCTTCACGTACTCGATGAACTCGGCGACGTTCTTGGCCGGCACGTCCTTGTTGACGGTCATCACGTTCGGCACGCGCTGGAACGAGGCGACCGGCGCGATATCGTTCACGAAGTTGAACTTCAGATTCTTGTAGAGCGAGGCGTTGATGTAGTTGGCCGGATTGACCAGCTGCAGCGTGTAGCCGTCGGGCTCGGCATTGATGACCGATTCGGTCGCGATGTTGTTCCCGGCGCCGGGCTTGTTCTCGACCACGAATTGCTGGCCGAGCTTTTCCGACAGGCGCTGGCCGATCAGCCGTGCCAGGATGTCCGTGGCGCCGCCCGGCGGATAGCCCACCACCCATTTCACTGGACGGACCGGATAATCGGCGGCAAGGGCCTTCGACAGCGGGGTGGCTGCAAGCGGACTGGCGGCGAGCAGGCCCAGCGCGGTACGGCGAGTGATCATCTCAAGGGTTCTCCCAGTGTTGTTCTTGAAGTCGGATGGCTTGAAAGCCGCGTCGCTGCGGTTGTAACAAAGCTTGCCGCGTGCGGAAAGTGCGCGGGGCACATCACGACGAAAGGATGAGACATGCCGGTCAAGGTTCATGCCCTGGATCATCTCGTGATCAATGTCAGCGACGTCGCGGCAAGTGCTGCGTGGTACGGCAGGATTCTCGGCATGGAAGTCAAGGTGTTCGATCCCGGCGGCGGCAAAGCGCCGCGGACTTTCCTTGAATTCGGTAACCAGAGGATCAACGTCCGACAACGCGATGCCGACAAGGTGGAGTGGTTCACCGCGAGCCATCCGACCGCCGGCAGCGAAGATTTGTGCTTTCTCACCTCGGCCACACCGGACGAGGTGGTGGCGCATTTGCAGGCACATGGCGTCGCGATCGAGGAAGGTCCGGGCCCGAGGCAAGGCGCCCGCGGCACGCTGCGCTCGGTCTATTGCCGCGATCCCGATGGCAGTTTGATCGAAATCTCGTCGTACGGGGACGCCGGCTAGAGCCGCCGCGCCCCCGAACGCCGTCATTACGAGGAGCGCTTGCGACGAAGCAATCCAGACTGCCTCCGTGGAGAGAGTCTGGATTGCTTCGCTGCGCTCGCAATGACGGCCGAGAGAGCGCGCTCACGCATACCCCCGATTTGCTTCCCGCGTCGTCCAATGGCAGGAAGACGCAATAATCAAAAGGCAGCCGCCAGCAGGATGCAGGCTGCACCGGGAGGAGCCATGCCAGTTCAACAGATCACAGCCGGAATCGTGGGCCCGTTCGACGGGCTCGACGTGCCCTGGCTGCTCAAGCTGCGCGCCGAAGTCCGGCGTGATCATCCATTCCTGATCTGGGCGCCGTTCGACGCGCCGGCGCGGCGCTGGAGCTACGGCGAATTTCACGAGCGCGTCGGCGCGCTCGCGGCCGGCCTCGCCAGGCGCGGCATCAAGCCGGGCGAGTATGTGCTCATCCATCTCGACAATTGCATCGAGGCGATGCTGGCCTGGTTCGCTTGCGTCGAGCTCGGGGCCGTCGCGGTCACCACCAACACGCGCTCGGCGCCGGCCGAGATCGCGTATTTCGCCGATCATTGCGGCGCGGTCGCCGCGATCACGCAGCCGGCCTATGCGGAAGCCGTCGCGCAGAACTGCCGCAACATAAGGTGGCTGGCGGTGACCTCGCACGATGCGGGCGCGGCCCCCGCGCGGGGCGTCTCGCCCGGCGACAGCTTCGAATCGCTGTTCGCCGACAGTGCCGATCGTCCCCGGCGCGCGTCCGATCCGCTGGCGCCATGCAGCGTGCAATACACCTCGGGCACGACGTCGCGACCCAAGGCGGTGCTGTGGACCCATGCCAACGCGCTGTGGGGCGCCAAGATCAACGCCGCGCACGAGGACCTTCACGCCGGCGACGTGCACCAGGCCTACCTGCCCCTGTTCCATACCAATGCGCTGGCCTATTCCATGCTGGCGACGCTGTGGGTCGGCGCCACTTGCGTGATCCAGCCGCGCTTCTCCGCCAGCCGGTTCTGGGGCGTCGCGCGCGAGCATGGCGCAACCTGGACCTCGACGATTCCGTTCTGCATGAAGGCGCTGCTCGAGCAGGAGATCCCGAAAGACCACAAGTTCCGCCTGTGGGGCACCGCCATCAACGAGCCGCCGGCCTTTGCCGCCTTCGGCGTCAAGATGATCGGCTGGTGGGGCATGACCGAGACCATCACCCACGGCATCGTCGGCGAGGTCGATCAGCCCAACATCCCGATGTCTATCGGCCGCGCGGCGCCCGAATATCAGATCCGCATCACCGACGACGACGGACGACCGACGGAGGTCGGCGGCACGGGCAACCTCGCGATCAAGGGCATCCCCGGCCTGTCGCTGTTCGCCGAGTACCTGCACAACGAGAAGGCGACGCGCGAGAGTTTTGACGAGCACGGCTTCTTTCTCACCGGCGACCGCGTCGAGCGATTGCAGAACGGCTTCATCAAGTTCGGCGACCGCGCCAAGGACATGCTGAAGGTGGGCGGCGAGAACGTTGCGGCCTCAGAGATCGAGCAGGTGATCGCACTCGTGCCGGGCGTGCGCGAGGCCGCAGTGGTGGCGAAGACGCATCCGATGCTGGACGAGGTGCCGGTGGTCTTCATCATCCCGCAGGGCGGCGTCGCGGGCGCTGCACCCGATCTGCATGATCGCGTGATGGAAGCCTGCCGCAAGGGCCTCGCCGACTTCAAGCTGCCGCGCGAGATCAGGCTCGTTGACGACATGCCGCGCTCGACACTGGAGAAGGTGGCGAAGGCGGAGCTGCGGAAGCTGGTGGGGTGAGCTCGTGGGGTGGGTTAGCCGAAGGCGTAACCCACCAACTTTGTTCGGCAATTGCGGAGGCATGGTGGGTTACGCCTGGCGCCTGCGCTTCGCGCAGCCGCGAGGCTAACCCACCCTACGGCATCCCGGCTAGAACGACCCCAGCGCGACCGGGCGGAACGCCTGCAGCAGCTGCTGGTCGAGCTTGCCGCCCATGCCTTCCATCATCGTGAAGGCGCGGGAGTGGGTGAAGGGCATGCGGTAGGCGCGCTTCTCGACCAGCGCGGCGTAGATGTCGACGATCGTCGTCAGGCGCACGATGTCGCTGATCTGGTTCGACGACAGGCCGTTCGGATAGCCGGAGCCGTCGAGGAATTCGTGGTGATGCAGCACCACGTCGAGCATCTCCGGCGGGAAGCCGCCTTGCGCGGCGAGCGCGTCATAGCCGCGGCGCGGATGCTGGCGGACCTCGGCCATCTCCTCGTCGGTGAGCTTGCCGGGCTTGTCGAGCAGCCAGGCCGGAACGAAGGCCTTGCCGACGTCGTGCAGCAGCGCGGCGCGGGTCAGGCGGCGCTGGTCGTCCTCGCGCATGCCGAGATGCTGGGCAAAGGCGACGGCGAAGCCGGTGACGAACAGGCAATGGCGGTAGCTGCCGACATGGTGACAGCCGACCGTGGTGAGCCATTCGCGCAGCGAGGAATGCTTGATCGCCTTCAGGATCTTGCTCTCGGCGGCGATGACGTCGTCGAAGGTCAGAGGCACTCCGAGCGGCAGCTTCTCGAACATCTTGGTCAGCACCGCATGCGCCGCCTCGACCCCGCGGTTGAGCGTCTTGCCGCGATCGGTCGCGTCATAGGCCGCGGTGTCCGGGAAGGCGGCGCGGATGCGCTGCAGGATGGCCTCAGCCTGGAGCGGGCGTGAAATGGTGTCGGTGGCTCCTAGCGCCCAGGCCTGCATGGTGCCGTGATGCAGGGCGTCCGCGAGCACGAACAGCCGCGGCATCGAACGATAGGCGTCGCCGCGCAGCTTGTTGCGGACCCGCTGCACGCTGTCGGGCGAGCGCAGGTTGATGTCGACCACGAGGCCGGAGAGATCGCGCGAGGGCTGGGCGGGGATCTCGTCCGTCTTCACCGTGGAGACGTCGCCGACCGCTTTCAGGATGCTGGCGAGCTCGCTGCTCCCGTCGCTCCGATCGGAGGCGAGCAGGAGCCGGCGTTTGGCGGCGGATTTGGCTGTGGCGTTCATGGCTTCCCCACAAGGACCGGAAACTCGGGCGTATTGGCCGATGAGCCTAAGCCGGATCAGGTTCTCTGGCCCTTAAGAGGCGTGCTCAATGGAACCTTGGGGAATTGCACGCAATTTTACGGATTGGGGTTCAGGGGGGAATTTCACAACCGGCCAAACAACCCCATGCACAGTAGAACGGGCATTGATGGAAAAGAGGAATTTTCTCTCCGTCATGGCCGGGCTTGTCCCGGCCATCCACGGCCTTGGGCTAGACGTGCGAAGAACGTGGATGCCCGGGACAAGCCCGGGCATGACGACGAAATAAATACCGAGCGCACCCAAAACCAATCCGCCGGAGGGCATGCCCTCCGGCGGATCAGCTCATTCAGCCATAGCGGCTCGGCTTACGCCTTCATGCTCGCCTTCACGGCCTCCGCGGTGATCGGTAGCGCCCGGACGCGGGCGCCGCTGGCATTGAAGATGGCGTTGCCGATGGCCGGCGCGACCACGGTGACCGCGGGCTCGCCGACGCCGGTGGCCTTCTCGCCATTGGCGATCACGGCGATCGCGACCTCGGGCGTCTGGCTCATGCGCAAGGGCGTGTAGCCATCGAAATTGGTCTGCTCGATGCCACCGTCCTTCAGCGTCGCCTTCTCGTACATCGCCAGCGACAGGCCCCACAGCGCCGCACCCTCGACCTGGGCGCGGACATTGTCGGGATGCACCTGCGTGCCGACGTCGGTTGCGACCGTGAGCTTCTTCACGGTCACCTCCCCCGACGGCGCGACGGCGACGTGAGCCACGCACGCCGTCCAGCTCGCGGTCGCCCGCTCCTGCGAGGAGACGCAGGCGACGCCCATGCCCTCGCCTTTCGGCAATTGCTTGGTGCCATAGCCGGACAGTCCCATCGCGGCGAGCAGCGTGTTGCGCAAGCGCTGCGCGCCGCCGTCGTTCTTGCCGGCACCGTCGAGCAACGAGATGCGGAACTGGGCGGGATCCTTGCCCGTGGCTGCCGCGATCTCGTCGATCATGCTTTCGACCGCCCAGAAGGTCCAGCCCGGCGCCACCGAGCGAAGCTGGCCGGACGGCGTGGCGTTGTGCGCGAGCTCGTTCTTGATCGCGCGCACATAATGGTTGGGCACGGTGTAGAAGAAGTCCGCCCCGTTCACCGTAAAGGAATCGAGCGGGCCCTTCTTGTCGACCGAGGGCGTCAGGAAATCGGGAATTCCCCAGCGCGCGGTCGGCCAGGCCGAGACCACGTCGTGGCTGATCGCAATGAGCTTGCCATCGCCGTCCACGCCGGCCTTCACCTTTTGATAGGTGAGCGGACGCGAGAAATCCATCGTCATGTCGTTCTCGCGCGAATAGATCACCTTCACCGGCTTGCCGACGGCCTTGGCCGCCTGCACCGCCGGAATCATCATGTCGGCATCGAGACGCCGGCCGAAGCCGCCGCCCAGCCACATCTGGTGCATGACCACGAATTTCGGATCGATCCCGGCAGCTCCCGCCGCGATCGCGCCGGAGCGCGTCGCAAACTGGTTGCCGGAATAGATGTGCAGGATGTCGCCCTTGAACTCCGCAGTGGCGTTCATCGGCTCCAGCGGCGCGTGGATGTTGATGCTGGTGGTGTATTCCGCCTCCACCACCTTGGCCGCCGAACCGAAGGCTGCATTGGGATCGCCGTCCTTGACGAAGAACTGGCCGGAATCGTCCAGCTTCTGGAGCCGCTTGGCCTCGCCGAGCAGCGACTCGCTCGACAGCTTCGCGTTCGGACCCGCGTCATAGGCGATCTTCAGCGCCTGCGCGGCCTTCTTGGCGTTGGCGTAGGTGCTGGCGACCGCGACGACCCAGCCCGACGTCGTCCCGGTCTTGTCGTCGAGCGTGACGGCCTTGATGAAGCCCGGCACCTTCTTTGCCGCGCTGTCGTCGACCGATTTCACGGTGGCGCCGAAGCGCACCGGCGGCGTGACCAGGGCGCCATAGGCCATGCCCGGCAGCATCACGTCGATGCCGTACTTGGCCGTGCCGTTGGTCTTGGAGGGGATGTCGAGCTGCGGAACCGAGACGCCAATCATGGTGTACTGGTCCGGCGATTTCAGCTTGATCGCCTTCAGCTCGTCGGGCGTGAAGGTTTTCGTCGCCTTGCCGCTTTTCACGACATCGGCAAACGACATCTGCTTCTTCGATTTCGGATGCACGATCATGGAATCGCGCACCACGAGCTCCGATGCCGGCACGCCCATGGCGGCGGCGGCACCTTCAGTCAATGCGATGCGCCCGGCCGCACCGGCCCGGCTCATCGCTTCGAAGTTCATCATGGTCGACCAGCTGCCGCCGGTGATCTGCGCGCCGAGCACGGGATCGTTGAACTTGGGATCGTTGGAGGCGAGCTGCACGCGCATGTCGCTCCATTTCGCGCCCAATTCCTCGCAGACGATCTGCGCCATGGTGGAGGCGATGTGCTGGCCCATATCCGCCTTGCCGCAGGTCACGGTGACCAGCCCGTCCGGCGCGATCGCGTACCAGACGCTCGGCTCGAAATTGGCGGGCGCGGCGGCTGCCGATTCGATGCCGGGCACGCCGGCATAGCCGAGCACGAGGCCGGTCGCGGCGGTGCCGACGAGGAAGGAGCGGCGGCTGAGATCCGTCGTCTCGGGTGTCAATTTCTTCACATGCTCGTTCATGTGGGCCTCCGCTCGCTCGAGGTGGCCGAGGCGGTGCGCATCTCGGATGCGGCGCGCATGATCGCCTTCTGGATCCGCGAATAGGTCATGCAGCGGCAGAGATTGCCGTCCATATGGGCGACCACCTCTTCCTTGGTTGGATTGGGATTCTTGGCGAGCAGCGAGGCCGCCTGCATGATCTGGCCGGACTGGCAATAGCCGCATTGCGGCACCTGCTCGGCGATCCAGGCCTTCTGCAAGGGATGATCGCCCTTGGCGGAGAGACCTTCGATGGTGGTGATCTTCTTGCCGGCGACGTCACTGAGCATGGTCTGGCACGAGCGCACCGCTTCGCCGTTGACGTGCACGGTGCAGGCCCCGCACAGCCCGGCACCGCAGCCGAACTTGGTGCCGGTCATCTGCAATTGCTCGCGGATCGCCCAGAGGAGCGGCGTATCGTTCGCCGCATCCACGGACAGACTCCGCCCGTTGATGGTGAGAGTTGGCATAGGCGTCTTTCCCTGCCGGTGCATGAAGCCGCTTACGGCGGCAACTTGAATGGCGGACGCCCACCGGGCTGGCGTCAGCCTTGCCGGCGAGAATGATCGCGTTCCGACGCGGAGGCAAACGCAATTTGGAACGAGTCGAAAAAACGACCGCCACACTCGCTCGTTGTGCGCCGCGCCAAAGGCCGCGACGCAGCCACTGGACACAACAGCGCGTGCTCCGGCATGCGTGCCATCGCATTCAGGCAGTTTCTTCGAGGTAACTTGGCGAGCTAAGGTGCAGCCGCACGCAAACCTTACCCTCCCTGGAGGGGAAGGGTCGATCGCGCGGAGCGCGAGCGGGGTGGAGTGATCTCTCCACACGAACACTGTTGGAGGTGGAGAGACCGTCACCCCACCCCGTCTCACATTTCGCAGCGCTCCATGTGAGCCGACCCGCGGGCGAGCTGCGCTCGTCCCGGACCCCTCCAGGGGAGGGTGAAGCACCGAGTTGGTGGCGAGAAAAGAAAGGGCCGGAAACAATGCCGGAGATCAATCGCGACGGCGTCAACATCTACTACGAGGTTCATGGCAACGGGCCGCCGCTGCTGCTCACCCACGGCTATTCCTCGACCTCGGCGATGTGGCATGGGCAAATCGACGCGCTGGCGAAGGACCACACGCTGATCCTGTGGGACATGCGCGGCCACGGCCAGTCCGATTACCCTGACGATGCGAGTGCTTATAGCGAAGACCTCACGGTCGGTGACATGGCGGCGATCCTCGATGCGGTCGGCGCCAAGCGCGCCATCATCGGCGGGCTTTCGCTCGGCGGCTACATGTCGCTGGCGTTCTACCGCGCACATCCGGAGCGGGCCCGCGCGCTGCTGATCATCGACACCGGCCCCGGCTTCAGGAAGGACGATGCGCGCGAAGCCTGGAACGCGCGGGCGCTCGCCACCGCCGACCGGCTCGACCGCGAAGGCCTCGAGGTCTTGAAAGCGGCGACGCGCGAGCGCGCAACCGCGAGCCATCGCAACGCTAGGGGCCTTGCGCTCGCCGCGCGCGGCATGCTGACCCAGCGCGATGCGCGCGTGATGGAGCTGTTGCCTGAGATCAAGGTGCCCAGCCTGATCGTTGTCGGCGCCGACGACACCCCGTTCCTCGCCGCGTCCGACTACATGGCCGCGAAGATCCCGGGCGCACAAAAGGTCGTGATCCCCGCCGCCGGCCACGCCGTCAACATCGATCAGCCCCAGGCTTTTGTTGACGCGGTCGTGCCTTTCCTGAAGAACTTGCCGGCATAGGCCGATCGAGCAGGGACACAGGCGATGAAGCTGATGATGCTGGCTGCGGGGACGATGTTGCTGTCGCTATCCGCACAGGCCGAGCCGATCGGCGCCGTGCCGCAGCGCCAGCCTTTCGTCACGACCTTGTCGAACAACATTCCGCTCGCCTTCGGCATGGATGCCGAACAGACCGCGCGCGCCCTCGGGCAGCAGCTGCAATATGTGCGGGGACGTCCCGGCCACGAGATCTATCTCGCCTTGCGCAACATCGGCGGCAGCGGCCTGATCCCCTATCGCCATCGCCTGTTTCTGCAGTTCCGTCACGGCCGGCTGGCCGGATGGAAGGAGGACTACGGCGAGAACTGGATGTGGGAGTGAGATCGGTTTTTCAAGTCGTGGAGAAGTCGTATTCGCGCTTTCCTGCGTTGAAGTTGCCATCGTCATGGCCGGGCTTGTCCCGGCCATCCAAGATCTTTGGTGCAGCACGAAGGACGTGGATGCCCGGGACAAGCCCGGGCATGACGAGTTCGTGGAACGATCGAACTTCATAGCAACGACCAACCAAGAAGGACAACCCGCGTGGGACAGGACATCAAGCTGACGGCCTCGGACAATTTCCAGCTCGGCGCCTATCGCGCTGATCCCGCCGGCACGCCGAAGGGCGCGGTGGTGGTGATCCAGGAGATCTTTGGGGTCAATCACCACATCCGCTCGGTCTGCGACCGCCTTGCCGGGGAAGGCTATGTCGCGATCGCGCCGTCGATCTTCGATCGGACGGCGCCGAACTTCCAGTCGGGCTATTCGCCCGACGAGATCGCAGAGGCGCGCAAGTTCGTGGCCAATCCGGACTGGGCCGCGATGCTGCGCGACACGCAAGCTGCGATCGATGCGGTGAAGAGCGTCGGGCCCATCGGCATCATCGGCTTCTGCTTAGGCGGCAGCATCGCCTTCGTCGCGGCGACGCGACTGACCGGCCTGAAGGCGGCAATCGGCTATTACGGCGGCGCTGTCGTGCGCTTCGCCGACGAGGTGCCGAAGGTGCCGACCCAACTGCATTTCGGCGAGAAGGATGCCGGCATTCCGCTCGCCGATGTCGAGACCATCAAGACCAAGCGGCCCGAGGTCGAAGTTCACATCTATCCGGGCGCCCAGCATGGTTTCCATTGCGACGAGCGCGCCAGCTACGACAAGGCCAGCGCCGACATCGCCTGGCCGCGCAGCATGGCGTTTTTTGCGAAGCATTTGAGGTAGAGCCCCGCCTCTTTCCACCGTCATTCCGGGACGCGCCGACAGGCGCGGGCCCGGAATCCATCAGGCGGCAGAGTTGGTAGAGGAATGGATTCCGGGTTCGCGCTAACGCGCGCCCCGGAATGACGAGGGGAGAGAGTCCTAAAACCAGCGCTCGCCGACGAACACGGTGTCGCCGGGCGCGAGCGGCGTGCCGAGCGGCACCACGGCGCGCATGGCGCCGCCGTTCTCGGTGTGCGTGACGGTGACCATGTCACGCTTGGCGCGCGGCGAGAAGCCGCCGGCGATGGCGACCGCGCTCTCGACCGTCATGTTCGGCACGTAAGGATATTGCCCGGGCGCGAGGACCTCGCCGAGGATGAAGAACGGACGATAGGTCTCGATCTCGACCGCCACCGAAGGCTCGCGGATGTAGCCGTTGCGCAGGCGTGCGGCGATCTCGCCGGCCAACCCCGCCGTGGTGCGGCCGCGGGCCGGCACCGCACCGATCAGCGGCATGGTGATGGAGCCGCCGGCGTCGATCGCATAGCTGTTGGTGAGACCTTCCTGGCCGTAGACCACGACGCGAAGCTTGTCGCCGGCGTCGAGATGATAGGAGGTGCCATTGCGCACCGGCACCGCCATCGGCGCGGCGTAGCCGACCGGCATCGGTGCGGGTGAAGCGGCAAAAGAATTGCTGAGCGCTGCGATCGCGCCACCGCCGTTGTTGGCGACGACGACCGGCCGCGGCGCATTATAGGGCTGGCCATAGGCCATGGCATCGAGATCGGGACGAGGCTGCACCATCGCGACGGGAGTTGCGGTCTGCATGCAGCCGCCCAAAGCGAGCGCGGCGGACGCTGCCAAGGACGCCAAGTTCGACCATCGAAACGCGCGTGCAACCGGCACCGGACCCATCCTCGAAACGAGACAGCTCCAGTGATGCACCGGTTATGGTTAATAAAGCGTTGAGTGGAGGCTCCAACCCTCCCCTGGAGGGGGAGGGTCGATCGCGCGCAGCGCGAGCGGGGTGGGGTGATCTCTCCACTCGGGCAGTGTGGACGTGGAGAGACTGTCACCCCACCCGTCTCACATTTTCGCTGCGCTCAAATGTGAGCCGACCCTCCCCCTCCAGGGGAGGGTAAGAGGCAGCTCGGTTACGCGCTCACGCGAGCTCAATCCCGGGAATAGCCGATCAGCGGTTTCCGCGGGCGGAACAGGATCATCAGGAGGATTCCCAGAATGCCGAGGACGGCGAAGACCGGCTGCTCCAGCACCAGGCGGATCACCGATGTCCAGAGCCAGGGCGCCTTGGCCTCGACCCAGGTGCGGAAGGCCGATTGGCTGGCCTGATTGATGTCGTTCCAGAACTGGCCGAAGCGGGTGAATTTGAGGGTCTGGTCGGCCACCCAGCGGGCGCCGTCATAGACCATGAAGATGAACCCGCCAGCGAGCAGCAACAGCCCAATCAGTCGGAAAAAGCCGCGGATCATGCCTCACCTACGATGGCCGTCCGAGCGGACGACCTTTTCGGAACGATGCCAGCCAATAGCCGGCCGACGGCAGAAATTCAACCTCTTCAGGGCGTTACGGCACTCATCCAGGCCGCCAAAGGCGCGTTTCCGGCGCCCTAAAGCGTTGACGGTGCGAAAGACCCTCTCTATAAGGGCGCCAACTGGCGGTGGGCGCAATCCTGCCGCCGCTGTTCTTTGAGCAGTTGCAGGCACCCTGGGCTTCAGGACTCATCCGAGCTTGAAGACACCTTGGAGCCTCAGAGACAGCCGCAAGGCGGTCGCTCATGTTCCGGGAACGGCCCAGCAACCGAACACCCTAAATCCGAGCGTCGATTCCGCGGTCAAGCAAGCCGGCGCTACCCGACCAAGACGCGACCGGTACCCGCAAAGGACATTGAGACCATGGCCAATACCACTTCCGCCAAGAAAGCGACGCGCAAGATCGCCCGCCGCACCGCCGTCAACAAGTCGCGCCGCACCCAGATGCGTGGCGCCGTGCGCAACGTCGAGGAAGCCATCAAGAGCGGCGACCGCGCCGCTGCCGTGAAGGCGCTCGCGACGGCCGAGCCCGCCTTGATGCGCGCCGCCCAGCGCAACATCATTCACAAGAACAACGCCAGCCGCAAAGTCTCGCGCCTCACCGCGCAGATCGCCAAGCTCGCGAAGTAAATCTTGCTAAGTCATCTTGGCGACATCGCCTGATCGGTCGATCCGGTCAGCGCGTCAAACAGCCCGGCCTCGCGCCGGGCTTTTTCGTTGGCTGTCATATTTACGCAAGCAGTCGCGCGAGGCTCACGCGTCGCTTGGACGATTTGCATCGTCCGTCAGTCTTCGTTTCGTAATTTTACCTGCTGATGTTCTGCAACAGCGGAAACTTCACTGCGTTGCAAAAAACCCCTGTGAGGCGGGCGCGAATTGAATCGGTGGCGGACGAGAGTTCTGCACACCGTAGATTCACAGGAATGCGTGTGACGATGGAGTTACCCTGTGAAACGAGACTCAAAAAACGATGTCTCGTTAATCACTTATCGACATAGCGACCGCAAGCATTTGGAAAATTCGGCCCGCGCGTCGAACGCGTGACAAATTTGTAAAAAAAATCGGCGGTGGCGGAGAATTGTCACATGAGGTCCGGCATTTTCGATTCTGTGCACGAATCCAAAAACTTGCTCCGAGCCTGTGCACAACCCACGTGCGACGTTAACTGACGTCAAGTTTTTTTGCTGGCTCAAGTGTGAATCAATTCGTTGCGAGTCTTTCCGCTTAGTGTATTCCTTAGGTCGTCAGCGGCGCCCACGATCTTGAGACCAGCGCGGTATCGGAAACGGGGCGAGCGTGCAAATCGGCGGCGATGTGCACGTAGGCGACGCTTCAACAAGTGATTGTCGGACGAACCCATAGCAATGTGGGAAGGGTAGTACTTTGTCTGAATGTCTCCAAGCGGGTTCTTATCCATCCCGTCGCGCCAAGGCGTACAAGAGAGACATCGCGAAGCTATCCCGGCACACAAGGTGGCGAAGTCGAGCGGACGGCTAGTACATTTGGGCAGGCATCCGCGACAGGAGTACGGCGCGGTTGTCTTCAGGACACGCAGGACCTTGTCGTGAGCGATCACGGCAGGACGGGGAGGTATCATGTCTTACGGACTCAACGCGGTATTTCAGCACGTTTCCTTTTCCAACGATGCCGTTTCAGCTCCGTCGGATCTCCAGCCTCCCGCGTGTGACGGAGCGCCGAGTACGCGCTGACCTCGCGACCCCTCCATCTCTGACATCGCTGATCTGACCCGCGGCGTTCGCGCCGAACGGTCGAGCTATGCCCGACGATGGACTCGCTCGAGGTCGCGCCACTTCAGGGACCGTGGCAAGAACCCTGCATGGCGCTCACAAACGCAACTATATCTCTCAAGAGAAGTTTTCTGACGATGACAATGGAACAGGATCGCTGGTCACGCGTGAAGGGTCGGCTGCGCTCGAGCGTTGGCGAGGACGTCTACACCAGCTGGTTTGCACGCATGGATCTGGAAGGCGTGCAGGACGAGAGCGTGCGGCTCTCGGTGCCGACGCGGTTCCTGAAGAGCTGGATTCAGGCCCATTATGCCGAGCGCGTGCTGTCGTGCTGGCAGGCCGAGATGCCGGAAGTGCATCGCATCGATCTCACGGTGCGCTCCGCCGTGCGCCCCTCGGCGCAGCCGAAGGAAGCGCCGGTGCCGGTCGAGGCGCGCCGCGCGCCGACGCCGGAATTGCGTTCGACCGCGACCGCGCCGGTCTCGGCCAATCACGACGCGCTCGGCGGCTCGCCGCTCGATCCGCGCCTGACCTTCGCCAGCTTCGTCGTCGGCCGCTCCAACACGCTGGCCCATGCGGCCGCGCGCCAGGTCGCCGAAGGGCGTCGGGGCGACCCCGTGATGTTCAACCCGCTCTACATCCATGCCGGCGTCGGCCTCGGCAAGACGCATCTCTTGCAGGCCGTGACCTGGGCCGGCAATTCCGGCAACGAGCGCAAGGTGCTGTATCTCACGGCCGAAAAATTCATGTACGGCTTCGTCGCCGCGCTGAAGACGCAGACGGCGCTGGCCTTCAAGGAAGCGCTGCGCGGCATCGACGTGCTTGTCATCGACGACCTCCAATTCCTGCAGGGCAAGTCGACGCAGGCCGAGTTCTGCCACACGCTGAACGCGCTGATCGACGCCGGCCGCCAGGTCGTGATCGCGGCCGACCGTCCGCCGTCGGATCTGGAGAGCCTCGACGATCGCGTCCGCTCGCGGCTCGCCGGCGGGCTCGTGGTCGAGATGGGATCGCTCGGCGAGGAGCTGCGCCACGGCATCCTGAAGTCGCGCGTCGCGGCGGCCCGCGCCCATCACGCCACGTTCGAGGTGCCCGAGGAGGTGCTGCATTATCTGGCGCGCACCATCACCCATAACGGCCGCGACCTCGAAGGCGCGATCAACCGCCTGCTGGCGCATTCCAAGCTCAACAACCGGCCGGTGACGCTGGAGATGGCCGAGCACGAGGTGCGCGACCTGGTGCGGCCGCAGGAGCCCAAGCGGATCAAGATCGAGGACATCCAGCGCGTGGTGGCGCGGCAGTATAATGTCAGCCGCTCCGACCTCTTGTCCTCGCGCCGCACCGCCAATGTGGTTCGCCCGCGCCAGGTGGCGATGTATCTCGCCAAGACGCTGACGCTGCGCTCGCTGCCCGAGATCGGCCGCCGCTTCGGCGGTCGCGACCACACCACCGTGCTGCACGCGGTGCGCAAGATCGAGGCGCTGGTCTCCAAGGACACCGCGCTGTCGGAGGAAGTGGAATCGCTGAAGCGCCAGCTTCAGGAATAAAGGCCTATTTCTTCTTTCACCTCTCCCCGCTTGCGGGGAGAGGTCGGATCGCTCTTGCGATCCGGGTGAGGGGGTACCGATCCAACGGCAGGCTCGCCCGCGGAGAGAAGCCCCTCACCCCAACCCTCTCCCCGTAAGAACGGGGCGAGGGAGCGCACCTACACCTGGGCGCGGTCTTCGTTTTGGCGCGGTAAATCGTGGGGAACTGGCCCCAATCCCTTGAATCCGCGGGGCATCCGCGGCACCTTGCGCGACCCAGACGGCTTTGGTCATATCGGCAGGAATGATCCGGCCTTGCGGGGTCTTCGGTGCCGTGGCGCGCGTCCCGCCGCCCGGCCTTCTCAACGCTGTGTTTTCCTAAGGGATCGGGCGAGTAGTGCAATGAAGGTTACGGTCGAACGCGCACAATTGCTGAAATCGCTGGGCCACGTCCACCGCGTGGTCGAGCGCCGCAACACGATCCCGATCCTCGGCAATGTGCTGGTGCGCGCCGAGAACGCGAAATTGTCGCTGAAGGCGACCGACCTCGACCTCGAAGTGACCGAGACGCTGCCGGCGGAAACCGCGACCGCGGGCTCCACCACCGTGCCGGCGCACATGTTCTACGACATCGTGCGCAAGCTGCCGGACGGCTCGCAGATCGTGCTGGAGGCCGACGGCGACCGCGCGGTGCTCGCGATCCGCGCCGGCCGCTCGCGCTTCACGCTGCAGACGCTGCCGGAGAACGATTTCCCGGATCTGGCCGCCGGCGACATGTCGCATTCGTTCTCGCTCGCCGCCAAGGACGTCAAGCGGCTGATCGACCGCACCCAGTTCGCGATCTCCACCGAAGAGACGCGCTATTACCTCAACGGCATCTATCTGCATGCCGCCGGCACGCCAAAGGCCGCCACCCTGCGCGGTGTCGCCACCGACGGCCACCGCCTCGCCCAGCTCGACCTGGTGCAGCCCAAGGGGGCCGAGGGCATGCCCGGCGTGATCGTGCCGCGCAAGACGGTCGGCGAGGTGCAGCGCCTGATCGAGGACACCGAGGCCGAGATGACGATCGAGCTGTCGCAGGCCAAGATCCGCTTCACCATCGGCAACGTCGTGCTGACCTCGAAGCTGATCGACGGCACCTTCCCCGATTACGGCCGCGTCATTCCGCAGAACAACGACAAGGAGCTCGTGGTCGACAAGAAGGATTTCGAGAACGCGGTCGACCGCGTCTCCACCATCTCCAGCGAACGCGGCCGCGCCGTCAAATTGTCGCTGTCGGCGGGCAAGCTGGTGCTCTCGGTGACCAATCCGGATTCCGGCAGCGCGACCGAAGAGCTCGAGGTCGAATACGCCTCCGACGCGCTCGATATCGGCTTCAACTCCCGCTATCTGCTCGACATCGCCGCCCAGATCGAAGGCGACGTCGCCACGCTCCGCCTCGCCGACCCCGGCTCGCCGACCCTGGTGCAGGACCGCGACGACAAGAGCGCGCTGTACGTGCTGATGCCGATGCGGGTGTGAGACGATTTCTCTCTTTTCGTCATGGCCGGGCTTGACCCGGCCATCCATCAAGCAAGATGACCTATTGGGTGTACATTCTCGCCAGCAAGCCCGGTGGAACGCTCTACATCGGCGTCACGAACAATCTGGTCAGGCGCGTCTATGAACATCGCGAAGGTCTGGCAGACGGTTTCACCAAACGCTACGGGGTGAAAACCCTGGTCTATTTCGAGGCACACGACACGATCGCCGCTGCCCTTCAGCGCGAAAAGAACATGAAGCACTGGTCACGCGAGTGGAAGATCGACCTGATCGTGAAAAGCAATCCCGCGTGGCAAGACCTATATGATGAAATAGCCCGCTGACGCGGCCGATGGATTGCCGGGTCAAGCCCGGCAATGACGAGCTAGCATGACCCCCTCCCGCATTCATCGGCTGACGCTGACGCATTTTCGCAATTACCGAGCGGCGGGGCTCGAGACGGCGGCTGATCTGGTGGCGCTGGTCGGGCCGAACGGGGCGGGCAAGACCAATTGCATCGAGGCGATCTCGTTCCTGTCGCCGGGCCGCGGCCTGCGCCGGGCGACGCTGGAGGATGTCGCCGACAACCAGGGTGACGGCTCCTGGGCGGTGTCGGCGCAGGTCGAGGGCGCGCTGGGGCTGGCGACGCTCGGCACCGGCATCGATGCGCCGCGCGCGGACACCACGGTCAGCCGGCGCTGCCGCATCGACCGCGAGCCGGTGGGCTCGGCCAGCGCCTTCGGCGATCATATCCGCATGGTGTGGCTGACGCCGGCGATGGACGGGCTGTTCATGGGCGCAGCGTCCGAACGGCGGCGCTTCTTCGACCGTCTCGTGCTCGCCATCGACAGCGAGCATTCCAGCCGCATCAACGCGCTCGAGCGCTCCTTGCGCTCGCGCAACCGCCTGCTGGAGACGCGCAATTACGACGACCATTGGTGCGACGCGATCGAGCGCGAGACGGCCGAGCTCGCGGTCGCGGTCGCGGCCACGCGCGGCCAGACTGCGGCAAGGCTCACCGGCATGCTCAACGCGCGCGCGCAAGAATCCGCATTTCCGTCCGCTCAAATCGCGCTCGACGGCTGGATGGAGAATGCGCTGCTCGAGGAGACCGCGACCTCGGTCGAGGACCGCTACCGCCAGATCCTGCGCGACAACCGTCCGCGCGATGCGATCGCCGGCCGCACCACCGACGGCCCGCATCTCACCGACCTCCAGGTGATCTATGCGCCCAAGAGCATGCCGGCGCGCGATGCCTCCACCGGCGAGCAGAAGGCGCTGCTGATCGGCCTCGTGTTGGCGCATGCGAGCCTGGTCGCCGAGATGACCGGCATCGTGCCGCTGCTGCTGCTCGACGAGGTGGTTGCGCATCTCGATCCGAACCGCCGGGCGGCGTTGTTCGAGGAGCTGAAGAAGCTCGGCGCGCAGGTATGGCTGACCGGTGCGGATCCTGCCGCCTTCGCCGAGATCGGAGCGGGGGGCGAAGTGTTTGACGTCGAGAGCGGACGAGTCTCGGCCCGCCTCTAGGCCGCCGCATTGAACCCGCCTGTTCCAGATCGCGACTAGCTGCTTGAGGCCGCAAGAAGCGGCCATCGCGCAGCACTCGGACATGCGCGATATCCTTCGCGATATTTTTGGAGCATGAGCATGACGGCGGTGAGGCATGGGGCGCAAGCCCCGGCACGATGGCAGTTGTTTGCGTGCGGCTTCGCCCTGCTTGCGATGTGCATGCTCGCGGCCAGCGCCGGTGCCTCGCTGCCGCATCTGTTTCCGACGACGCTCACGCTGGATTCCGATGCCAAGCTGCCCGCACCGACCCGCTACACTTACAGAGGGATCCACACCACGCTGATGCAGGGCGTCGACGCGCCGCTCCGCGTCAGGCTGGAGGCCACCGTGCCCGCAGGGCTCAGCGACGTGCTCGCCTTCTACCGGACCGAGCTTCGCAAGCTCGGCTGGCAAGAGCAGCATGATGGCGCCGTGGTCAACGCCGATCACGTCCGGCTCGCCTTCGTCTCGCCGCTGGGGCCGGCCGCGCTGAAGCTCGCCCGCAAGGATTCCGGCACCTCGGTTCATCTGGTGCAGAAGAACGCGGACATGGCGATGAAGGCAAACGTGCTGCCCGAGCCCGGCCAGGCGAAGCTGGTGTTCAGCAATATCGGCGACAAGGAAGCGGTCCTCACCATCAACGAGCGGACCATCCCGCGTCCGGCCGGCGCGAATGCCGTCGCGCTGGACCTCGCGCCGGGCGAATATTCGTACAGGCTAGCCGTCCCGGGCCAACCCGCCACCACGAACATCCTCACCGCCGCCGCCGGCGACACCTGGGAGCTCACGGTCGGGCGCGACGGTGACGCCTGGCCGCCGTTGCAGCTGTACTGAGCCTGTTGAACCTCTCCGGTTCCCGGCGCGACTTCTCGTCTGAGGCCGCGCCGGCGGCGCCGCAGGCCGCCAATGCGCAAAGGCATGACGACCCGCGCGACATCCAGGAGTTTTTTGACGATGCCGATGATCCGGCGCGGGGCGCAAGTCCCGGCAAGATGGCTGCTGCTTGCCTGCGGCATTCTCGCGATAGCGATCCCCTCGCGTCCCGCCGGCGCGGCAGATGATGGCATCGTCGACGTCCATACGCTGCCGCGGCTCGACGGTGCGGTGGAGGACACTTCGCGTCCCGACACCTATCGCGTGATCTACACCGTGCCGACCCCGCTTGCCGCCACGTCGGACGCCACCAGGAAGCTGCTGAGCGCCGACGGCTGGGTGCCCTATGTGTATCCGCTGGATGAGAAAAGCGCAGCGTTGACCTTCAAGAAGGGACGGCAAGGGCTGCGCGTTTCCTTCACACAGGCGCGCGGGCGACCCGACCAGTCCGCCGTGTTCTACACGCCGAACCGGATCTATGCGAACGTGCCCTTTCCGGAAGGTGCGATCGATCTCGTGTTCGACGAGACCCGGCCCTATCTCAGCTGCATCGCGCCCGGCGCGCTCGATGCGACCGCAGCATTCTTTACCAAGGACATGGCGGCGATGGGGTGGCGCAAGCTGAACCCAGAGACGGCCTTGCGCTGGCCGAACGCCGATCTTGCCGGGACCGTTCCGAACGGCGTTCGCGTCTTCTATGACCACCCCGATCGCGACGCGACGCACGTCTACCAGAAGCCGGTGATGCTGACCCTGACGCGCCGCGACGATGGCCGCACCAATGTCGAGATCCGGGTCGCGCCGTTCGCGCTGCCGGAGGTGCTCGAGGCCGACGACGACATGGCCGGTCTGCCGCGGCCGAAGCCAACCAAATCTGCGCGGGGCCTCGGCAGCGCCAGCTCGAACAAGCGCGAGATCTCGGCCGCCGCGATGGCCGAGCTGCCCGCCGTGCGCGCCTTCTATCAACGCGAGCTCGCCGCGCGCGGCTGGCAGGAGGATGGCAGCGCACCGCTCGCGCCCGGCGACGAGGTGGCGATCAAGATCTCCAACACCGATGAAACCGGCGTGCTGCGGCTCGGCCGCAAATATGATTTCACCATGGTCAGCCTGACCGCGCAGGTGAAGGAATCCGCGCTCGCCGCCCGCGCCAAGGCGAAGAAGGAGGCCGACGCGAGATTCCTGAGCGATGCCTTGGGTACGGCTCAGCAGCTCATTGCGGCCGATGATATCAGGCGCAAGACGCAGGCCGCCTCCCTGTCGGACGCCCCGCTCACCGCGCTCGCTGACAGCAAGACGCCGGTGCCGCTGCCCGAAAACGCCGAAGCCGTGACGTTCGAAGGCGGCGACGGCCACCTGGAATTCTCCTCGGCGTCGAGCGTGAAGGCGCTCAGCAGCTTCTATCGCACCGCGCTGAAGAGTTCGGGCTGGAAGGAGCAGCCCTCCGTCATCAACCAGCCGAACATGGCGGTGATGGCGTTCTCGAAGGGCGGCAAGTCGATCTCGATGACGGTGATGCAGATGGGCCCGAAGGTGAATGTCCGCGCCGACGGATCGGGCCTGGTGACCGAAGCGGCCAAGCCTGCGGCCGGCGCGGCGGTGGAGATTCAGGCCAAATCCGCCGAGCCGCTCAAGCCCGATCCTGAGTCCCCGCTGCCGGTGCCGACGCAGCGTTCGTCGAAATCGCTCGCCACCACCAAGATACCCGGAGGCGAAGCGCCGCTCCGCCGCGAGCTCGAGGCCCGCATCCCCGCTTCGCTCGACGAAGTCCTCGCCTTCTACCGGGCCGAGCTTGCAAAGCTGGGCTGGCAGGAGAGAGCCGACGGCGCGATCGTGTCCGCGGAACGCGCGCAGATCGACTTCACCTCGCCGCAAGGTCCCGCCATGCTCAAGCTCGGCCGCGCCAAGGGCGAGACCACGGTCAGCCTGGCGCAGAAGAATGCCGATGTCGCGGCCAAGGCCGAGATCATGCCGAAGGCGGGACAAGCGCGGCTCATGCTCGGAAATATGGCAGCGAACGAGGCCGCGCTGACGATCAACAAGCAGACTGTGAAGATCGCAGCCGGCGCCGGCGGCCCGCAATCACCGAAAGGCCCGATGCTCGACCTGCCGCCCGGCAAATACGCGTACGCGTTGCGCCTGCCCGGCCGGCCTGCGCGTAACGAGTCCCTGACCGTTGCCGCCGGCGAGGCCTGGGGCCTTCTGGTGGGCCCGAGCGGCGACGTGCTGCCGCTGCAGATGTATTGAGACGCCACGAAGCAGGTGCGCTCCCTCTCCCGCTTGCGGGAGAGGGTTGGGGAGAGGGTGCTTCCACATTGGGACAATCCCCAAGATGAGAAAGCCCTCACCCGGCGCGCGGGACGATGCTTCGCATCGCTCGGACGCGCCGATCCCGTAAGCGGGAGAGGTTGCACCGACGCTGTGGCCCGACCAAAACCGAACCTTTCACCCCGCAGAATCCACGGCTTTTCGAGGAAAAAAACTGCCCTCGAATCGGGCTTTTTGCGGCGCCCAGAATCGGCCCTCCGGCGCCTTGAAAACCGGCCGAAAAACCCCATCTTCTCAAAGGGTTGCCGGAGGATACTTTGCGCTAGGCGCAAGCTGTCTTTCATGGCACAAATAGCCCCGCAAATCAGCGCCTTCTGCGCCGCTGATTCGGGCGACATCTCGAAGGCCTCTCATGACAGAACCTGCTCGGCAGCACGCTGCCGAAAACGAGCCCTCCAACGCGAGCGATTACGGCGCGGAATCGATCCGCGTGCTCAAGGGACTCGATGCCGTCCGCAAGCGCCCGGGCATGTATATCGGCGACACCGACGACGGCTCGGGTCTGCACCATATGGTCTACGAAGTCGTCGACAACGCCATCGACGAAGCGCTCGCCGGCCATGCCTCGCGCGTCGAGGTGATCCTCAACGCGGATAATTCCGTCACCGTGCGCGACGACGGCCGCGGCATTCCCGTCGACATCCACAAGGGCGAAGGCATCTCGGCGGCCGAGGTCATCATGACCCAGCTGCACGCCGGCGGTAAGTTCGACCAGAACTCCTACAAGGTTTCCGGCGGCCTGCACGGCGTCGGCGTCTCCGTCGTCAACGCGCTGTCGAGCAAGCTCGGCTTGCGCATCTGGCGTGACAACAAGGAGCACTATATCGAGTTCGCCCACGGCGATGCCGTGGCGCCGCTGAAGGTCGTCGGCGATGCCCCGGGCAAGCGCGGCACCGAGGTGACGTTCCTGGCCTCGACCGAGACCTTCAAGAACGTCGAATACGACTTCGCCACGCTCGAGCATCGGCTGCGCGAGCTCGCCTTCCTCAATTCCGGCGTCAACATCGTGCTCTCCGACATGCGCCACGCGGTCGAGAAGCGCGAGGAGATGTTCTATTCCGGCGGCGTCGAGGAGTTCGTCAAATATCTCGACCGCAACAAGAAGGCGCTGGTGCCGGCGCCGATCATGGTGCGCTCGGAAGCCAACGGCATCGGCGTCGAGGCCGCTTTGTGGTGGAACGACAGCTACCACGAGAACGTGCTGTGCTTCACCAACAACATCCCGCAGCGTGACGGCGGCACCCATCTCGCCGGCTTCCGCGGCGCGCTGACGCGCCAGGTCAACGGCTATGCCGAGGCCAATGCCAAGAAGGAAAAGATCGCGCTGACCGGCGACGATTGCCGCGAAGGGCTCACCGCCGTTCTCTCGGTGAAGGTACCCGATCCGAAGTTTTCGTCGCAAACCAAGGACAAGCTGGTGTCCTCGGAAGTGCGCCCCGTGGTCGAGAACGTCCTCAACGAGGCGCTTGCCGCCTGGTTCGAGGAGCACCCGAGCGAAGCCAAGATGATCGTCGGCAAGGTGATCCAGGCCGCGGCGGCCCGTGAAGCGGCGCGAAAGGCGCGCGAGCTGACGCGCAAGAGCCCGCTCTCGGTCTCCTCGCTGCCGGGCAAGCTCGCCGACTGCCAGGAAAAGGATCCGGCCAAGTCCGAGCTCTTCATCGTCGAGGGCGACTCGGCAGGCGGCAGCGCCAAGCAGGGCCGCAACCGCGAATTCCAGGCCGTCTTGCCGCTCCGCGGCAAGATCCTGAACGTCGAGCGCGTCCGTCCCGACAAGATGCTGTCGAGCGAGCAGATCGGCACGCTGATCACCGCGCTCGGCACCGGCATCAGCGACGAGTTCTCGGTCGAGAAGCTGCGCTATCACAAGATCATCGTGATGACGGACGCCGACGTCGACGGCGCTCACATCCGCACGCTGCTGCTGACGTTCTTTTACCGGCAGATGCGCGACATCATCGACGGCGGCTATCTCTATATCGCCCAGCCGCCGCTCTATAAGGTCTCGCGCGGCAAGTCCGAGCAGTACCTGAAGGACGAGCGGGCGCTGGAAGACTATCTCATCGACGCTGGCCTCGATGATTGCGTGTACATCCCCGGCACCGGCGGCGACCGCTCCGGGCGCGATCTGCGCGCGCTGGTCGACGACGCCCGCGTAGTCCGCAGCGTCCTGCGCAACCTGCACAGCCGCTATAATCGCAAGGTGGTCGAGCAGGCCGCCATCACCGGCGTGCTGAACAAGGAGATCTACGGCGATCCCGAGAAGGCGGCGGCCGCCGCGCAATACATCGCGAGCCGGCTGGACAACCAGGCCGAGGAGGTCGAGCGCGGCTGGGTCGGACAATTCGTCGAGGGCCAGGGTTTCCTGTTCGAGCGCACCGTGCGCGGTGTCAAGGAAGCCGCCGTCATCGACGACGCCCTGCTCGGCTCGGCCGAGGCGCGCAAGCTCGACGAATACACGACCAAGCTCCAGGACGTTTACGCCCGCTCCGGCAAGCTGCGGCGCAAGGACTCAGAGCACGTGGTCCACGGCCCGGTCGATCTGTTCGAGGCCGTGACCGATTCGGGCCGCAAGGGCATCAGCCTGCAGCGCTACAAAGGCCTCGGCGAGATGAACCCGGAGCAGCTCTGGGAAACGACGCTCGACACCGAGGCACGCTCGCTGCTCCAGGTGAAGGTTAAGGAGGTCGACGAGGCCGACGACATCTTCACCAAGCTGATGGGCGACGTCGTCGAGCCCCGCCGCGATTTCATTCAGGAACATTCGCTGAGCGCGACGATCGATATTTGAGGGCTCGCTGCTTCCGCGGCGGCGTGGCCGGGCTTGTCCCGGCCATCCACGTCTTGCCCCGCGGAACAAAGAACGTGGATGCCCGGGACGAGCCCGGGCATGACGGCGCACCAATTCGGCTCTGAACCTCACCACGGGCCGTCGCGACGAAACGGCATGAACCCGCAAGGCCAATTCCGGCCGGGAAAATGTCGCGCCATGACCGCCTCTGCAACGCCCAGTTCCGCTGTGCCCTCACGCCGCCTCGGCATCATCGGCAGCATCGTCGGCGTGCTGGCGCTGATGGCGGCGGTGCTGCCGCATTGGGTCGTGCCGATCGTGTTTCCGCCGCCGCCGGCGGACAAGGTGATCGTCGACACCGGACATCGCATCAAGGACCGCATCGTCGCGAAGGTGAAGGGCGTCGAGTATCAGGCTCCGAAGGTCGAGAAGTCGGCTGGACGAAGCTGGAGTGAAACCGCATCGGTCACGGCAATCTCGCTCGGCCTGCTCGCCATCCTGCTTTCGGTGCTCTCCCTGATCTTCCGGGAGGAACGGCTCCTCGCCGCCGTCGCCGCCACGCTCGGCACCGGCGCCATCGGCATCGAAATCTCCTTTTTCATGATGGGGGCTCTGATCCTGATCGCGATCCTCTATGTGATCGGGAATATCATCGGGCTGTTTTGAGGGGCCGCTTGCCACAAGCTCCCGTCCTCATCCTGAGGAGCCCGCAAAAGCGGGCGTCTCGAAGGATGGCCACGGGCGACATAGGGGCTTGCATGGTTCGAGACGCGCGTTCCGCGCTCCTCACCATGAGGGATCAGCAGCCTCGCCTGGGCTCACGGAACGGCCACGAACCACCGCCCAGTACAATTGCTCCCGCGCTCAAATCTCTGTAGTTTCCGCCCGAAACAGGCCCTCCCACTCAACAGGACAGCGAGAACCCCGTGGCGCCCATCCAATACATCGTCGAGGGCGGTCACCGGCTCTCGGGCTCGATCGAGCCGTCCGGCAATAAGAATTCGGCGCTACCGATCATCGCCGCCGCGCTGCTGACCGAGCATCCGGTCGTGCTGGAGAACGTGCCGCGGATCCGCGACACCGAGACGCTGGTCGAGCTGGTCCGCTCGGTCGGCGCGTCGGCCGAATGGTCCGCGCGCAACACGCTTCATATCCATGCCAAGAGCATCCGCGCCGCCGACCTCGACCCCGAGCTGTGCGTGCGTATTCGCGCCTCGATCCTGCTCGCCGGGCCGCTGCTCGCCCGCTGCGGCGAAGTGATGCTGCCGCCGCCGGGCGGCGACGTCATCGGCCGCCGCCGGCTGGACACGCATGTGCTCGCGCTGGAGCAGCTCGGCGCCAAGGTCACCGCGACCGACCGGCTCGAATTCCGCGCGCCAAAGCTCGCGGGCGCGGACGTGTTCCTGGACGAGCCGAGCGTCACCGCCACCGAGAACGCGCTGGTCGCGGCGGTCGCCGCCGACGGCATCACCTATTTGCGCAACGCGGCCTCCGAGCCGCATGTGCAGGACCTCGCCAATTTCTTGGTCGCGCTCGGCGCCAGGATCGAAGGCATCGGCACCAACACCATGATCATTCATGGTCAAGCGACGCTCGGCGGGACGACGTACCGGATCCAGCCCGACCACATCGAGGTTGGCTCGCTGATCGGGCTTGCCGCGGTGACGCGCTCGCCCTTGCGCATCGCGCGCGCGGGCGTCGAGCATCTGCGCTCGATCCGCATGGGCTTCGAGCGGCTCGGCATCGTCTGCCGGATCGAGGGCGACGACCTCATCGTGCCCTCCAATCAGACATTGAAGATCCAGGACGATTTCGGCGGCCATGTGCCCAAGCTGGAGGACCAGCCCTGGCCGGCCTTCCCCGCCGACCTGATGTCGATCGCCATCGTTACCGCCACGCAATGCGAGGGCGTGATCCTGATGTTCGAGAAGATGTTCGAATCCAGGATGTTCTTCGTCGACAAGCTGATCGCGATGGGCGCGCGCATCGTGCTGTGCGACCCGCACCGCGCCATCATCGCCGGCCCCAGCCGCCTGCACGGCGCCACGATGACCTCGCCCGACATCCGCGCCGGCATGGCGATGCTGCTCGCGGCCGTGTGCGCCGAGGGCACCTCGACGATCAACAACGCCGACCAGATCGAGCGCGGCTATGAGCGCATCGAGGAGCGGCTGAACGCGCTTGGCGCGAAGATCAAGCGCGTGCCGGAGCGGAGCTAACCTGGTCTATTTTGACGGATTCGCGTCGACGGCCTGTTTGCAGGCCCCGGACAAGCTCGCGTAATTGTCGCCGAGGCATTTGCGGATGCGGCCGCCCCCGGGCATGGTGCCGGCGCAGAACCGTGAATAGTCTGCCTTGCAGGCCTGCTTCGCCTCACTCCGCGCATCGCCTGCGGAGGCTTGCGAAAGAAACAGCACGAGAAGTGCGACCAGACTCGCGGCCGCAAGACCCGCACGCACGTAGACGGCCGTCCGATGCGAGAACCTCACCACTGGTCCGCTTGCCGTCCTGTCAAATCGTTGCACCATATCATCTCCACCAATTCGCAGACATCGATGTAGGTGATACGTCTGGACGGGCCGAATCCCTCGTTCACTCTGCGCGGCTCAGCGAAAATAGCCGCCGACGAGTTGTCGGCGTCCTTTCGCTGAAATTCGTTCCAGCATCTCGACGAAGGTCGAGACGACGAGGTCGCCAATCTTCACGCGCTTGTCGCGGGCATCCTTCACGGCTGCTTCCAGCTCGGCCTTGTCGAGATTCGTCTGCGCCGCCGTTTTCATCGCCTTCATCAATGCGAGCCGGTACTCGGCCTGGAGCGGAGCCAGCTCCGCCTCCTTGCCACGATAAATGCTCCACAGGATCTCCGCGTCTTCCGCCGGAAGTCTTTCGGCGACACGCTCGATCATGCGTAGCGGCACGGCTGCGCCCGGTCGAAAGCCGCCGGACAGCAGCCATTGCGCCGAGACATAGGTGAACAGCACGACGTTGACGCACAGCGACAGCAGCATGAGCGCCCGCCAGGGAGTGGACCATTCTCGCCAGAACTTCATTGCACCGATCCATAGCCGATTGCGTAGATGTCGAAGACGCCGCTCATGACGGACAGGGGGTCCGACGGCGCGTGGGCATAGGGCAGCGCTCCCGCCAGCCACACACCCACCATCACAGAGCAGGCGAGACTTGCGGCGGGAACGAGCGCCGGCCAGCGCAACAGGCGCTGATGCCATGCCGGCCGAGGCTGCTGCGGCACGGTGGCGAGCCTTTGCAGGACCAGAAAGCTCGACCGATCCGCCCGCGCCGTCTCGATCTCCGGGGCGACGGCAAGGAGCCGGTCGAGGCGCGACTGCTGGTCCAGGACCGCAGCGCCTTCCGCAGTCGCCGCAATCCGCCGCGCGGCCTCGCGCGTCGGCGCGGGCCAGCGCTCGACGTCACCTCCCCATGTCTCGGCCAATTGTCTGAACTGTTCGGGCGTCATACGTGGCTCCCCGTCTGCTGTATTTTCTGAACATTTGCCTTGAGCGCCGTGCGGGCGCGGCCCAGCAGCGATTCGAACGCCTTGGCGCTGAGATTCATCGCGTTCGCCGCCTCCTCACCGCTCAATCCCTCCATGTGGAAGAGGGCGATCGCGCCGCGCTGCCGGTCCGACAGGCCGGCCATCGCGCGGTTGAGAAGGCGAACCTCCTCATCGGCGATGAGCCGTTCGACGGCGTGCGGTCCCGAATCGGGCACATCGCCAGCGTCTTCGAGGGGCTGGAACGTTCGGCGCCGCGTGCGGTCGAACGTCAGGTTGAGGACGATGCGGTAGAGCCAGGTCGTGAATTTCGCAACCTCTGGGTCGAAAGAGGCTGCGTGCGTCCAGACACGCATGAACGCCTCCTGGCCGATGTCGTCGGCCTCGACCGGGTCGCGCACGATCCGCTCCGCGACCCGCAGCGCCCGAGGCATATGGCGCCGCATGAGGACGCGAAACGCGTGCTGCCGCTGCGCCGAAACCTCCGCCATCAAGGTCTCGTCCGATGGCTCTTCCATCACATCGATCTGTTGCTCTGGCCTGCGGACATCGTAGCCGAGAATTGCGAACCGATCCTACTAGGCGATAGCCGCCTCCAACCGAGCATCAAAAGCGCCAATAGACTCCGGCTCGTACTGTGTGCGTGTCGAGCCGGGACTCGCGCGCGCCGAACGTCGTCGCGCCGATCGTCTGGGCGGCCAGCGTCTTCGAGCCGTAATTGTCATAGAGATATTCGAGCCGGACCGAGGCCTGCGGTGCGAAGCGGAATTCCCCGCCCGCTCCGATCGACCAGCCGATCCGTGTATCGCTCCAGCTCGCAACGGCGCCGATCCCATTGTCGAACGCCTTGCTCTCGACGCCCGCGACGGCAAGGCCACCGGCGGCGAACAGCAGCGTGCGGTCGAAAGCATAGCCGATCCGTCCACGGAGGTGGCTGTTCCAATTGACCGCGGATTGAAGCTGCGTGACGGCGGGGGTCGGCGCAAAGCCGGTATCGATCGTCGCGCGCGCATCGACGAAGTTCACGTCGCCCTCGAGCCCGGCGACGATCCGGCCCCATTGCGCCGAGAAGCCCGCCGTTGCACCGACGATCGCGCCCTTCGGATCGACAAAGTGGAATTCACCCGTCGCCGGCAGCGAGATCTCGGAGCGGCCCGACAGATAGCCGGCCAGAACGCCGAAATAGGGCCCCGCCCAGCTCAGCAGGGCTGCCGACGCCGCATGCGGGGGCGGCGCTGCGGGCAGCCTCAGGTCGGCCGCTGCAGCGGCGCCGGCACTCAGGATGGCAGAACCGATGAACAGCGCGGCGAACGTCAATCTAAATCTCGTTATCATGCTCAATTTCCAATGTGAGACCGGCCCAGATTCGCCGCACATGACGAATACGGCGCAACCCGACCTTTCCTTCGCCTGAGCCCGCCTTTTTTTCAGCGGCACCCGCCCTCACATTTCTTTGCCGTTACTTCGCCGATCGAGGCTGCTATGTCCCCGGCATGACCGAGCTTTTGGATACCAAACGGCGGTACCGGGCACGCCTGGACGCACGGCGGAACCACCTTGCCGAAGAATTCATCGAGACGCTGCGCCTCGCTGTGCCGCTGATGCTGACGCAACTCGGGCAGATCGCGATGATCACGACCGATCTTGCGATGATCGGGCGGCTCGGCGAGGAGGCGGTGGCCGCGGCGGCGCTGGCCCATACGGTCTATTTCGTCAGCTTCACGTTCGGGCTCGGATTGACGTCCGCAGTGTCGCCGCTGGCGGCGCAGGCGTTCGGCGCCGGCGACGTCAGGCGCATTCGCCGCTCCTTGCGCGTCGGCCTATGGGCCGCGCTGCTGATCTCGCTGCCGATGATGGCCTCGCCGCTCTATGGCGAGCAGATCTTGCTCGCACTCGGTCAAACACCGCACTCGGCCGCGCTGGCGCAGCACTATCTGAACGGCCTGGCCTGGGGGATCGCACCGGCGCTCGGATTCATCGCGCTGCGCAGCATGATGAGCGCGGTGAACCGGCCGCAGGCGCCGCTGTGGATCACGCTGGCGGCGATCCCGGTCAATGCCGCGCTGGTCTATGCCCTGATCCACGGCCTGTTCGGCCTGCCCGAGCTCGGCCTGTTCGGCGCGGGGCTTGCGACCACGCTGGTCAATCTCGGCACCTTCCTCGCCGCGCTCGCGATCGCCGGGTTGCGCAAGCCGTTCGCGGACTATCGTCCGCTCGCCCACCTCTGGCGGATCTACTGGCCCTTGATGCGCCAGCTGATCGCGATCGGCGCGCCGATCTCGTTCTCGCTGCTGCTGGAATATGGCCTGTTCTCCTCGGCCGCGCTGCTGATGGGCTTGATCTCGACCACCGCGATCGCCGCGCACCAGATCGCGCTCCAGATCACCGCCGTGCTGTTCATGGTGCCGCTCGGCATCGGCATGGCGGCGACGGTACGAGTCGGTCATGCCTTCGGCCGCAATGATCCGGCGGCGGTGAAGCGCGCAGGGCTCGTCGCAGCCGTGCTCGGCCTCGCGCTGGTCTCCGCGCTGACGATCGCCATCGTGATCGGTCGCTATCAGCTCGGCCGGCTGTTCTTCGGCGGCGGCAGCGAAAGTGCGGCCACCGTCGAGCTGACGGCAACGCTGCTGCTGGTCGGGGCCAGCTTCTTCATCGCCGACGGCCTGCAGACCATCATGGGCGGCGCGCTGCGCGGCATCAACGACACCAAGATGACGCTGCTGTTCGCCGCGATCGGCTATTGGGGTGTCTCTTTTCCCATCGGCTGGTTGCTGGCGTTCCACACAGGGCTGGGCGCGGTCGGCGTCTGGATCGGATTCTCGATCGGCACGTTCGTCTATGCCGGGCTCCTGATCTTGCGCTTCCGGATGCTGACGCGCAAAATGGCGGGATGATCGGGACGGTCCGCGAAGTCGCGCCTGAAGTCGATGCCGATGCGCTGCTCGGCGGCGCGCAGTTCATCGACGCGTTTTGCGTGGACATCGGCGCCGCAGCGGTGAATGCCCGCAAGGCCTGCACGAGAATGGTGCTGAACGGGCCGCGCTGGATCGACGCGTTGCTGCGGCTGCGCAACATTCTGGTGAGGCCGTTCGGGCTGAAGACATCGGGCGAAGGCGCGCCGGCCCCACGCGGCATGATCGGCCTGTTTCCGGTGCTGAGCGAGACGCCGGAGCAGCTGGTCGCAGGCTTCGACGATTCGCACCTCGACTTCCGCATCGTCATCGACGTTTCAGGCGATGCCGCGAGCCGGCAGGTGACCTCGACCACGCTGGTGCGCACGCACAACCGGCTCGGCCGGACCTATCTTGCGCTGATCATGCCCTTCCACAAGCTCGTGGTCCGCAACATGATGGGACGGATCGTGGAGTCTGTCCGATGAACTGTGCGGGCCGACATTGAACGAACACGCCGTGTTCAGCCCACCGGCCCTGGAGTCCAATTGTCGCCCGCGAGCGGACTGACTTTCACGTCAGGAATGACGCCGAGGTCCATGCTCGGATCGAAATGGCGCATCGTCCGTTCATTGAAGTCGATGATGCGGCCAGGTCTTAATGGCCCGACGTCGTTGATCTTGACGATGACCTTCTTGCCCACGGCCTCGACGAGAGCATATTTCGGCCTCGCGCCAAATCCGACTCCACCGAATTTCCGGCGCAAGCTCGTCTTGATGGCGGCGGTCCAGGCAGAGGGATCATAACGCTCGCCGGAGGCCGTCTGCGGACCGCCCTCCTCCTTGCCAGGCTTGAACGGATTGTAGGTGGACGCCGCGCCAATGATCGCATCGCCGGAGGCGGCATCGACGACGGCACTTGAGTGATCCCCACGCGTTTCACTTCGAGCAACGGCAACAGAGAAGGCAAGCGTAACCAGGGCGCCGCAAATTGCGGCGCTCGAGCGGAAGAGCATCATGAGTCCTGTGATTTTTTAGATTGTCCGGTTCCAGAACCGCACACGTGGTCAAGCGAACGCAGCAGCGCTCATGAACTTGCCGATCGTTTTGCGGATGCGAGCCAACCCTTGGCTACGGAACCGTTGTGAGAACCGGAGTGGTCTCACGTCGTGTTTAGCTTCTCGCCGATTAAGACAGAAAATGCGTCAGCAACATGACCCGATGGAACCTCGTGCGTGGAGCGACTCAGAGCCGCAGACCGCCGATCACCGCCGCGCTTCGCACACGCGCATTACTGTCGAAAGCCGACGTTGACGACGACGCGCCCGAACTCACTCCGCAACGCGTGCGGTTTTATCTGTCGAGGCCTCCGACCATTCGCCGACGACGCGGTCGAGGTCGCCGAGATTCTGGTGCATCTGCTCCAGGGAGAAGCCGAGCGCGAAGAAGCGCTCGGCGGTGTCGCTGGGGTGACCGCGGATCAGGCCATCCTGACGGACGGACGCGACGGCCTCGGCGTAGTGCTGGAGCGCGACATGGACGGGATGGATCGGCGGCGCGCCGGCGCCCTCGCGCAAAGCGCCAGCGGCCGAGCGGAGGAAGCGGGCGATCACGGTCGACACTTCCGACAGGGGCGCTGCCAGCCGCAATTGCACTTCCACCGGCAGCGGCACCACCGTGGCGCGGCCGATCATCACGACGTCATGGCGCAGCCGCAGGATCGTTCGCAGCAATGGGCCGGTGTCCGGACCGCTCGACAAGCGCGCCGCGCGCTCACGCTCGGCTTCGGAGCCGATCGCATTCAGATTGACCATCGCGGTGCCGATGCCGTCCTGGATCCGGTGCAGCGCGTCGTTGTCGCGGCCGCGCGTGAGGCCTGCCAGCAGCTCGGCGAGGGCATCGGCGATCAATTCGAGCAGAACCGCCGCGCTGGCGCGGATCTGCCGCACCGCGCGCGAGGGCAGCACCAGGAAGGAGACCAACAATCCCGTGACAGCGCCGACACCGACCTCGCTGACCCGATCGATCGCCGAGGTCAGGGGATCGGCATGATGCAGGGTCGGAACCAGGAGCACGATCACGGCGGTGACAGTGGCGGCGCTGAGGCTCGGATTGATCGCGGCGATGAAGGCGAGCGGGGCGACGGAGAGGACCAGCAGGCCGAGCAGGCCCGCCTCGCTGGAATAGGGAATCAGGATGGCGATGGCGCCGCCATAGAGGGCTCCACCGATGGTGCCGAGCATGTAGTCGCGCGTCGCCTTCAGCGAGCGGCCGACGCTCATCTGGGTCACGATCAGCGAGGTCAGCACCGCCCAGAGCGGCAGCAGCAGATGCAGCGCGGTCGCGATCGCATAGGCCGCGGTCGCGGCGACGGTGACCCGGATCGCCAGCCCCAATTGCGTCCGCCGCGCTCGAATCCGGTCGAACAGCTGCCTTGCGCGCGTCATGCGGAATATCCCGATCCTTTTCGCCTAAGCAAAAGCATGGCTGATCCCCGCCGACGCAAGGCCGCTTGAAAGGCCAAATCAGCCCGCCTAACTTGCGCGCCAAATCGAGGAAACACGATGGCTCACGAAACCGCAACGCTCGCCGCCTATGTCTTCAATCTCAAGTACCAGGATATTCCGGCGGAGGTGCTGAAGCGCGCCAAGGTACTGACGCTGGACTTCCTCGGCAGCGCCATCAGGGCGCGGCGCGAGGCGGAATCGACCCCGTCGATGCTGAAGATGCTGGAGGCGCTGGCGCTCGACACCAAGGGTGAGTCCACCGTGTTCGGCGATACCAAGACCTGGACGCCGGCGGTCGCGGCGCTGCTCAACGGCGCGCTCGGCCACTCCCTCGATTTCGACGACACCCATGCCGATTCCTCGCTGCATCCGAGCGCACCGGTGGTGCCGGCCGCCTTCGCCGTCGGCGAGATGGTCGGCGCCTCCGGGCGCGACGTGCTGACGGCGATCGTTGCCGGTTACGAGGTGTGCTGCCGGCTCGGCAATGCGCTCGATCCGACCTCGCATTACGCGCGCGGCTTCCACCCGACGGCGACCGCCGGCACTTATGGAGCGGCTGCGGCGGCCGGAAAACTGTTCGGCCTGAGCGAGAAGCAGCTGATTGCAGCATTCGGCGTTTCCGGCAGCCAGGCCGCGGGCTCGCTGCAATTTCTGGTCAACGGCGCCTGGAACAAGCGCTACCAGGTCGGCGCCGCCGCGATGAACGGCGTGATCGCCGCGACGCTCGCGCGCAACGATTTCGTCGGTGCGACGGAATCGGTCGAGGGCAAGCACGGCCTGCTCGCCGGCTACACCGACGATGCGCATCCGGACAAGGCGGTCGCCGAGCTCGGCAAGACCTATGAGACCATGAAGATCGGCGTGAAGCCCTATCCGAGCTGCCGCTACACCCATGCCGCGATCGACGCGCTGATCGCGATGCGGCGCGAGCACAATCTGACGCCGGAGCAGGTCAAGCGCGTCGAGATCGGCCTGCACCGCAACGGCATCACGCTGACCGGCGATGCCGCGACCAAGCGGCACCCGCGCTCGATCGTCGGCGGCCAGTTCTCGATGTTCTTCACCGGCGCACTCGCGCTCGACCAGGGCTCGTTCGGCTGGGACGATTACAACCGTCTCGGCGACGCCGCCATCGACGCACTCGCCGACAAGTTCGACGTGGTGCAGGACGACCGGCTCGAGATCGGCCGCACCCATCCGTTCGGCGCGCGCGTGAGCATCACCACGGACGACGGCGTGCACGAGCGGCTCTACGCCGATCCGTCCGGAGAGCCGACCTCGTTTCCGGATACGCAGGCGATGCAGCAGAAGTTTTTGACGCTGGCCCGTCCCGTGCTGAACGAGCGCGCGGAGAAGTTCGCGGATGCGATCATGACCCTGGAGCGGTTCGACCGCGTGGCGCAGGCGACGGAATTGGGGAGGTAAGAGCTAGAGCCGCAGCCGCTTCTTACCCTCCACTGGAGGGGGAGGGTCGGCACGCGATCGAGCGAAGCGAGATTGCGTGACGGGGTGGGGTGATCTCTCCACTCGGGCACTGTTCGTCGCTGAGAGACCGTCACCCCACCCCGCTCGCGCTGCGCGCGATCGACCCTCCCCCCAGGGGAGGGTAAGAGGCGTCTTAATCCTCTCCCGCCAGCTTCCCCTTCTCGCGCGTTGCTGCCACGACATCCCGCACCAACTCGAACACGCCGTCGGCTTGCGGCGGTGCGTTTGGGGAACGTCCGAGCCGCACGATCACCAGCTGCTCCGACGGGACCACGATCGCGTACTGCCCGATCGTGCCCTTGGCGAAGAAGGCATCGCGCGGCCAGCCGTGCTCCACGCGAAAATTTGCGCCAAAGCTGTCGCCGCGGTTGGTCCAGAAACCGGCGCCGATGCCGACCCAGGCATTCGGCGTGGCCGTCGCCGAATAGTTCACCCACCCTTCCGGCAGGATGCGCTTGCCGCCGGCGACGCCGTCATTGAGATAGAGCTGGCCGAAGCGCGCCCAGTCGCGGGCGGAGGCGAGCATCTCGCTCGACCCTTCGATCGTGCCGGCGCCGTCGAGCTGGAGCACCACATTCCGCATGCCGAGCGGGGCGAACAATTCGCGGCGCGCAAAGCGCAGCGCGTCTTGCGGTGTGCCGCCGGTCGCATCACGGATCAGACGCGAGAGAATGAGGGTGTTGCCGTCGTGATAATTCCATGCGGTGCCGGGCGCGGTTGCGAGCGGCATGCTTTCGGCATAGGCGGCCATGTCCTTCTCGGCGAATTTCATCCGGTTGACCGGCTCGAAGGCGGAGCCGAGCGAGGCCTGCAGCGAGCTGCCGAGCGCAAGGCCCGCGGTGTGGCGCAGCAGCTGATCGACATTGATGGCATGGCGCGGATCGTCGGGATCTTTCCAGGCGGCGACCGGTGCGGGGCCGTCGAGCTTCAGCTTGCCCTGGCGCACCAGCACGCCGATCAGCGCCGAGACCACCGACTTGGTCATGGAGAAGCCGAGCAGCGGCGTCTCGGGGCCGATGCCGTCGGCGTAGCGTTCGGCGACGACGCGGCCGGCCTTCATCACGACGATGGCGCGGGTGCGGCGGTAAGGCGGTTGAGCGGGCTCGGCGAAGGCCCGGTCGAGCGCGGCGCCGAGCTCGGGGCTCTGCGGCGGCACGATCGCGGGGCCGGCGATCGCGGGAAGCAACGCGGGCCGCTTGTCGTCAGGCAGCGGCTCGACGGAGGCAATGCCAGCGCCGTGCTCGAGCGTGCAGCCGAGGCCCTCGCGATACATGGCATGGCTGCGGCCGAGGCCGAACAGCGTCACCGTGACATCCTTGCGGACGCGGTCGACCCTGTACTCCATCGCCCAGTCGATCAGACTCGCTCCTGGCATGGCATCCGTGGTCTCGGCGAAGTTGCGCCTGGGATCGAGGCCGGAGACGAACGTCTCGGCGCACAGGATATCGGCGACGAAGCCGGTCGCGACCTTCGGCACGTCGCGAGCCCGGGCCGCGCCGAGCGCGAGGCCGGCTGCGGCGATCGCGGAGGCAATGAGGAGGATCTTGCGGCGGCGGGTCACGGGCGTTCTCCGGCTGGGGCGTATGCCGGGGAGGAAGCGGGATGCGGATGGGGGATGCTCGCCGGATTTGGAAAAGGGGTTAGTTGAAATCGGGGCGGGCTGGCCGATTTTGGAATAAGCGAGCTATTTCAGAGTGATACGAAAGTGAGACAGCGATGGGTCTGCTCTCTCTCCCCGTTCTTACGGGGCCGCGACGAGCTTCGCTCGCGCTGAGAGGGTTGGGGTGAGGGGCTCTCTCCCCAGACGAGTTCGTCGTGAGACCTGTTCCCCCTCACCCGGATCGCAAGAGCGATCCGACCTCTCCCCGCAAGCGGGGAGAGGTAAAGAAGGATCACGCCGCACTCGTCTTCAACCGCCGGTACTCGGTCGGCGTCACGCCTGTCACCGCCTTGAAGGCGCGGTTGAATGGTCCCAGCGACTGGAAGCCGGCGTCCATGGCGATGGTGATGACGGGGACCTCGGCCTGGGAGGGATCGGCGAGCGCGGCCTTGGCTTCCTCGATGCGGTGGTTGTTCAGGAATACATTGAAATTGCGATAGCCGAGCCGCTGGTTGATCAGCCGGCGCAGCCTGTATTCGGGAATCTTCAGCCGGCCCGCCAGCACACCGATGGTGATGTTCTCCTGGCGATAGATCCGCTCGTCCGCCATCAGGCGCATCAGGGCATCGATGAGTTTCTTGTCGGAGTCCTCGGCCAAAGGCTGGATCGGCGCGATCGCCGGTGCGGGCTCTGGCCCAATCGGAAACAGATCGGCGCCATCGACGCGCAACATGGCGTAGGCGATCGCGGCAACGATGCAGGCGAGCACGCCGGTATTGATCGTGTCGGCGACATCGCCCACGCTGAAGGCAACGAGGATCTGGAGCAGCGCATTCGACCCGCCATAGAGTGCGGCGGCGCAGACGATGACGACGCGCAGGCGGCGGCGGCGCTCGACCAGATCGGCGGACCACGATCCGATCGTCTGCGCCACCGCGAGCGCGATGAAGCCGAGCACGATCAGGTTCACTGCCGTCACGGAGAACCGCGCGTTGCCGCCCGGCGCGATCCAGAGACACCCGACCAAGCTGAAGGCGGTCACCGCGGCCCAGATCAAACCATGCCACCAGCGTAGCCCAAAGTCGTCGTCGAACAGCGCGCGCGTGAACAGCCAGAACACGACGATGTTGCCGGTCGACAGTGCAATCAGCGGCGCGTGCCAGATCGGAACGGGCGACGACACGCCGATGGAATAGCTCGCGGCATGCGCCGCCGAGCCTAACGCGAAGACGGCGCCGAGGCGGGCTGCCAGCACATGACGGAGGCCGGAGACAAGCGAGGCCGCGAGCACAAGCAGCAGCGCGACGCTGGCAGCGCGGAAGGCGAGCTCGGTTGCGGTAAGGGTCATCGGCTGGGTCGAACGGTCGCAGTTGAAGGCAGCCGAACATCGTTCGTCAGGCTCGCTTTTTCAAGGTCCATCCGCATGCAAGGGCTAGCGGCGGCATCCACAGCTGTCATCGCCCGGCTTGACCGGGCGATCCAGTACTCCGAGACGGCAGCGGTTGAATCGATGGGCTGCGGCGTACTGGATGCCCCGGTCAAGCCGGGGCATGACAGCGGAGTATGTAGGCTATCGCAGCTGCGACGTCGGGCGCTCGCTTTGTCGCGACGCTGATGTGAAAGTCTGCTACCGTCGCGTCCAACAAAGCCAAAAGGAGTCCACTCATGAGCTGGCAGCCCTCGAACGATCCCGTGCTCGGCGATCCCATGTCCTGCGATGCGCTCGATCTCGTCATCGTGCCGCGCACACGCGATCTCGGTGACGGGTTCGCGGTGCGGCGGGCGTTGCCGCACGGCAAGCGGCAGATGGTCGGGCCGTTCATCTTCTTCGACCATTTCGGACCGGTGCAGTTCGTCTCCGGCAAGGGCATGGACGTGCGGCCGCATCCACATATCGGGCTCGCCACCGTCACTTATCTGTTCGACGGCGCAATCATGCATCGCGACAGCGAGGGCAACGTCCAGGAGATCGCGCCGGGCGCGATGAACCTGATGACGGCCGGGCGCGGCATCGCGCATTCCGAGCGCACGCCGGACGCGCAGCGCGCCTCGGGACAGAAGATGCTCGGCCTGCAAAGCTGGATCGCGCTGCCGGCGGGCTCCGAAGAGATCGCGCCGTCGTTCCAGCATTATGCGGCAGGCGATTTGCCGATGATTTCCGAGCGCGACTTCACCGCGCGGGTGATCGCGGGCTCCGCCCTCGGCATCACCTCGCCGGTGTCGATGGTCTCGCCCTGGTTCTACACCGAGGTCACGGCGGTGGCAGGCGCGAGCGTGCCGCTGGATCCGGACCATGAGGAGCGCGCGATCTATGTCGTCGACGGCGAGGTCGAGATCGCGAACGAGCGCTACGAAGGGCCGCGCCTGCTGATCTTCCGGCCCGGCGACCGCATCACCGTGAAAGCCCTGAAGGCCACGCGAATGATGTTTCTCGGCGGCGATGCGCTGGAGGGCCCGCGCCACATCTGGTGGAATTTCGTCTCCTCCAGCAAGGAGCGGATCGAGCAGGCCAAGCAGGACTGGAAAACCGGCCGCTTCGCCGCAGTTCCGCAGGAACACGAGTTCATTCCGCTGCCGGAATAGGCTAATCCGGTGTCCGGCCGCACAACGAATGCGGCTGGATTCCCTGTGCGAAGGCTTTGCCGATGACCACCATGCTCTCCAGCGACCTGCCGCTTGCCAAGATCGGACGCGGCAAGGTGCGCGATATCTACGCTGTCGACGACGACCGCCTGCTGCTCGTCACCACCGACCGCATCAGCGCCTTCGACGTGGTGATGGGCGAGACCATCCCGATGAAGGGCGCGGTGCTGACGCAGATCAGCGCGTGGTGGTTCAATGAGCTCGAAGGCGTGGTGCCGCATCACATGATCAGCGCCGACACCGACGCGATCGTCGCGGCCGTACCGGCGTTGAAACCGCATCGCGCGGAGATCCTTGGCCGCGCCATGCTGTGCAAGCGCACCACCGTGTTTCCGATCGAATGCGTGATCCGCGGCTATCTCTCAGGCTCCGCCTGGAAGGAATATGCTGCCAGCGGAACGCTCGCGGGCGAGACGCTGAAGGCTGGCCTCGTCGAGAGCGAGAAGCTGGAGCCGGCGATCTTCAGCCCGGCGACCAAGGCCGAGAGCGGCCATGACGAGAACATCACCATCGCGAAGATGCGCGCCGTGGTCGGCGACGAGGTCGCTTACACGCTGGAGAGCATGACGCGCGCGATCTACACGCTCGGCGAGGAGCTCGCCCGCGAGCAGGGCATCATCATCGCCGATACCAAGTTCGAGTTCGGCCGCGACAAGGACGGCCGCATCATCTTGATCGACGAAGTCATGACGCCGGACTCGTCGCGCTTCTGGGCGTTAGATGCCTACAAGCCGGGTCAGCCGCAGGCGAGCTTCGACAAGCAGCCCTTGCGCGACTATCTCGACGTCGAACGCCGCGCCGGCCGCTGGAACGGCGACGCCCCGCCGCCGCCGCTGCCGGCCAGCGTGGTGGACGCGACCAGCAAGCGGTACCTGGAAGCGTATCGGCGCGTGACGGGGAATGAGCTGAAGATTTAGGCCCGACTGTCGCGTCTCGCTTCGTCATTGCGAGCGCAGCGAAGCAATCCAGAGTCTTGCCGCGGAGGGATTCTGGATTGCTTCGCTCCGCTCGCAATGACGTGGAGAGGCCGGGAGCCCCTCTCCACCATTTCTGCCTGGCTCGCGTTCGCGAAGAGGACGGCGGCTCTCACACCCCCGCCATCATCACGTATTTGATCTCGACATATTCTTCCATGCCGTGACGCGAGCCTTCGCGGCCCAGGCCGCTTTCCTTGACGCCGCCGAAGGGCGCGACCTCGGTGGTGATGAGGCCGGTGTTGACGCCGACCATGCCCGATTCCAGCGCCTCGGCGACACGCCAGACCCGGCCGATATCGCGGGAGTAGAAGTACGAGGCGAGGCCGAAGGGCGAGGCGTTGCACATCGCGATGACGTCCGCCTCGTCCTTGAAGCGGATCACGGGTGCGAGGGGGCCGAAGGTCTCCTCCTGCGACACCAGCGAGTCAGGCTTGACGTCGGCCAGCACCGTCGGCTCGAAGAAGGAGCGGCCGAGCTCGCTGCGCTTGCCGCCGGTGACGACCTTGGCGCCGCGCTTGACGGCATCGGCAATGTGGCGCTCGACCTTGTCGACCGCCTTCATGTTGATCAGCGGGCCTTGCGTGACGCCGCCTTCGGTGCCGTCGCCGATCTTCATCGCGGCGACCTTCTTCGACAGCTTCTGCACGAACTCGTCGTAGATCTTGTCCTGGGCGTAGATGCGGTTGGCGCAGACGCAGGTCTGGCCCATGTTGCGGTATTTCGAGACGATGGCGCCTTCGACCGCGGCGTCGATGTCGGCGTCGTCGAACACCACGAACGGCGCGTTACCGCCGAGCTCGAGGCCGAGCCGCTTCACGCCGACCGAGGCCTGCTGGTAGAGGATCTTGCCGACGGCGGTCGAGCCGGTGAAGCCGACGAAACGCACGGCCGGATGCTCGCACAGCACCTTGCCGATCGGCGGCGCATCGCCCGTGATGATGTTGAGCACGCCCTTGGGGACGCCGGCCCGCTCGGCGAGCACGGCCAGCGCCAGCGCCGACAGCGGCGTCTCGTTGGCGGGCTTGAGCACCACCGTGCAGCCGGCCGCCAGCGCCGGCGACACTTTGCGCGTGATCATCGAGTTCGGGAAATTCCACGGCGTGATCGCACCGCAGACGCCGATCGGCTGCTTGATGGCGAGCAGGCGCGCATCGGCGCGCTGGGTCGGGATGGTCTCGCCATAGACGCGCCTCGCTTCCTCGGCGAAGAACTCGATATAGGCCGCGCCGATATCGACCTCGCCGAGCGCCTCGGTGAGCGGCTTGCCCTGCTCGGAGGTGAGGATCAGCGCGAGGTCCTCGCGATTGGCCGTGATCAGCTCGAACCATTTCCGCAGGATGTTGGAGCGCTGCTTGGCGGTGTGCTTTGCCCAGGCCGGAAAGGCGCGCTCGGCGGCTTCAACCGCCCGGGTGGTGTCGTCGGCACCAAGCTGCGGCACCTTGGCGAGCTCGACGCCGGTGGCGGGATTGTTGACAGGGAAGACCGGCGTGCCGACCCAGGCGCCGTCGATGTAGCAGGCCTCCTTCAGCAGCGATGGGTCCTTCAACCGGTCGCGCAGAGTGGCGGTGGCTTGCGAGGCGCGTGCGGCGGCGGTCGGTGTCATGGCGTTTCTCCCTGGGCGATCGGATCGGCCGCAATATAGGGACAGACGGTACGCAATGCACCGCCCGGCAACGCACATCTGCTGGGAGTTAAGCTGAGGGCCGCTGGTCCTTCACCTCTCCCCGGCGGGGAGAGGTGAAGCACCACCGCCGCGGAAGGATCAGGCCGCGCCGCTCATATAGGTCTCGCGGCGTCCGATCATGCGTTCGGCCGCGGCCTTGGCGTCCGCCTTCGTGGAGGTCGCGCAGGTCCGGTATTCCAGATCGGGAACGTGGGAGGTGTCGCGACGGCCGAACCACGACTTCGAGCCAACCGGCAGCAGCGCCAGCGCCTGCGCCAGATTGTCGACGGCGCCGAAGGAATAGAGCGCGCCGGTGCCGGCGATGCGGACCTCGTAAATGCCGGGCGAAATCGGCGCCTCCAGATTCTCGCCTCGTCCGGCACGGGGATAGCGTTTCCATTCGCTCCAGGTCGAAATCATCTGAGGTCCCCCTCGCCGCCCATCCACGGCCGGCACATTTGCATCAAGTCTTAACGGCTCGTCGATCGGGCCGGGTGCTGAACGCGGCAGCTCACGAAATGTTTCAGGGGTTCGAAAACCACGAAGCATATCGCGAGAAACCCATCCAAGGTGAGGCGAGACACGCCGATCCACCGCAGATTGTAAAAGAGCGTGCGCGCTCAGCCTCGTTGTCGTCCTGCGTTGGATCAAGACCGTCAAGTCACGACATCGCGACCGGTGCAGGTACATAGATGGCGCTTGCCGCGCCGGAGATCCGGGAAGACAATCGATCACTTCCAACAATAATCAAACCCGAGGAAACGCCATGCAAAGCCAAGCCCAGATCGATGAGATTCTGCGTCAGAAGAGCGAGACCAAGGAGATTCCGGGCGTCGTCGCCATCGCGGCCAGCGGTCAAGACGTGCTGTATCAGGGTGCGTTCGGCAAGCGCGATCTGTCCAAGCCCGATCCGATGACCGCCGACAGCGTGTTCTGGATCGCATCGATGACGAAGGCGGTGACCACAGCGGGCGCCATGCAGCTGGTCGAGCAGGGCAGGCTGTCGCTGGATGCGCCGATCGGCGATGTCTTGCCGGAGCTCGCCAATCCGCAGGTGCTCGAAGGCTTTGACGCCAAGGGCGAGGCGAAGCTGCGGCCGGCCAAAGGACCGATCACGCTGCGCCAGCTCATGACCCACACCGCCGGCTTCTGCTACAACATGTGGAACGGCGATCTCGCGGTCTATCTGGACAAGAACGGCATTCCCGCCATCACCACCTGCCAGAACGCGGCATTGAAGACGCCGATCATGTCCGACCCCGGCACGCGCTGGGAGTACGGCACCAACATCGATTTCGTCGGCAAGGCCGTGGAGGCCGCCAGCGGCAAGCGGCTCGACGCGTACCTGCGCGACAATCTGTTCGCGCCGCTCGGCATGCGCGACACCGCTTTCAAGATCAGCGACGACATGCGCAAGCGCCTGGTCGGCATGCATGCGCGCGGCGAGGACGGCCAGCTGGCAGCGATCCCGTTCGAGCTGGAGCAGGAGCCTGAATTTCACATGGGCGGCGGCGGGCTCTATTCGACGGCGGCCGACTACATCAAGTTCACCCAGATGATCCTCAACAAGGGCCGCGGCAACGACAATCAGGTGCTGAAGGCCGACACGATCGCCATGATGAGCCAGAACCAGATGGGCGATCTCAACATGACCAAGATGACGACGGCGGCGCCGATGTACACCAACGACGTCGATCTCTATCCGGAGCAGGTGAAGAAGTGGGGCCTCAGCTTCATGATCAACACCGCCAAGACCGCCGAGGGCCGCAGCGCCGGCAGCCTCGCCTGGGCGGGCCTCGCCAACACCTATTACTGGATCGACCCGGCGCGAGACGTCACCGGCGTCATCCTGATGCAGCTGCTGCCGTTCGCGGACGCGAAATGCCTGGAGGCGTTCGCAGGCTTTGAGCGCGGCGTTTATGCCGGGCTCGATGCTGCCGGAAGCGGGCAGAAGGCGGCGTGACTCGTCAACCTCTCACCTGACCTCATGGCCGGGCTTGTCCCGGCCATCCACGTCTTGCCACGCGGCACAAAGAACGTGGATGCCCGGGACAAGCCCGGGCATGACGACGGGTAGAGTGTGCCGATCATCACTGACGAAAGGATTTCGACTTGGCGGACAAAGCGGACAGCTACGTTTGCGGCATCTCGGACGCGCCGCTGCTCGGCGACACGATCGGCCGGAGTCTCGACCAGGCCGCGCAGCGCTGGGGCAATCGCGAAGCGCTGGTCTCGCCCAGCCACGGCGTGCGATGGGCCTGGTCGGAATTCGCGGAACGGGTTGATGCGCTTGCCGCCGGCTTTCTTGCGCTCGGGCTCGAGCGGGGCCAACGGATCGGCATCTGGTCGCTGAACCGGCCGGAATGGACGCTGACCCAGTTCGCCGCCGCCAAGGCCGGCCTGATCCTAGTGACGATCAATCCTGCCTATCGCCTGAGCGAGCTGGAATTTGCCCTTCGCAAGGTCGGCTGCGCGGCGATCGTCACCGCGACGGCGTTCAAGACCAGCAACTACATGGAGATGCTCAACACGCTATTGCCGGAGCTGTCATCCGCCAGGCCCGGACAGCTGCAAGCGGCACGGCTGCCGGCCCTCCGCAATGTCATCCAGATCGGCGGCCCGGCCGCCCCGGGCACGATTGCCTTCGACGAGGTCGCGCGCATGGGCGGCGACCGGCACCGTCAGCAATTGGCCGCGCTCGGCCAGGAGTTGCAGTTCGACGATCCCGTCAATATCCAGTTCACCAGCGGCACGACCGGATCACCCAAGGGCGTGACGCTAACCCACCACAACATTCTCAACAACGGCTATTTCGTCGGCCGCGCGATGCGCCTCACCGAGAAGGATCGCATCTGCATTCCGGTGCCGCTCTATCATTGCTTCGGCATGGTGATGGGCAACCTTGCCTCCGTGACGCTCGGCGCCGCGATGGTCTATCCCGGCGAGGGTTTTGACCCGCTCGCGACGCTGCGCACGATCGAGCTGGAGAAATGTACGGCGCTCTACGGCGTGCCGACGATGTTCATCGCCGAACTCGATCACTCCGAATTTGCCGGCTTCGACCTGACATCGCTGCGCACCGGCATCATGGCCGGCGCGCCCTGCCCGATCGAGGTGATGAAGCGCGTCAACACCGAGATGAACATGCGGGAGGTCACCATCGCCTATGGCATGACCGAGACCAGCCCCGTCAGCTTCCAGAGCGCGGTGGACGATCCGCTGGAGCGCCGCGTCTCCACGGTCGGACGTATCCATCCGCATGTCGAGGTCAAGATCGTCGATCTCGAGGGCAGGATCGTGAAGCGCGGCGAACGCGGCGAGCTGTGCACCCGCGGCTACAGCATCATGCTGGGTTATTGGGAAGAGAAGGAGAAGACGGCCGACGTGCTCGACGCGAACGGCTGGATGCACACCGGCGATCTCGCCACCATCGACGACGATGGTTATTGCAACATCGTCGGCCGCATCAAGGACATGGTGATCCGCGGCGGCGAAAACCTCTATCCGCGCGAAATCGAGGAGTTTCTGTATCGTCACCCCAAGATCCAGGACGTGCAAATCTTTGGCGTCGCAGACACCCGCTACGGCGAAGAACTCTGCGCCTGGATTCGCGTCAGAGCGGGCGAGCAACTGACGGCTGAGGAAGTGCGCGCCTTCTGTGAAGGCCAGATCGCCCACAACAAGATCCCGCGCTACGTCGAATTCGTCGACGAGTTTCCGATGACCGTGACCGGAAAGATCCAGAAATTCCTGATGCGCGAGGCAGTCGAGCAGCGTTTGGGATTGAAGGCGGCGAAGACGGCGTGAGTTGTCGAACACTCGCGCAACACTGACGGTGTCATTCCCCGCGGAAGCGGGGAATCCAGTACGCCGCGGCTTTTTCGTAACCCGCTGATGCTTCCGGAATACTGGATCGCCCGCCTTCGCGGGCGATGACACCGGAGAATGAGGATCGCAATGACGGCGTGAGAGCGGGACCTTAACCTGTCAACCCGCGCTGCTCGGCCAGCTCCTTCAGCGACACCAGCGGGCGGGCGCCGATGTGCTGGATGACTTCGGCGGCGGCGAGCGCGCCGAGCTCGCCGCACTGCTTGTAGCCGAAGTTGCGCGCGAGGCCGTAGAGGAAGCCGGCGGCGAAGAGATCGCCGGCACCGGTGGTGTCGACCACCTTCTCGACCGGGAAGGCCGGCGCGGCGACCGCGTCTTCCGACGACACCACCATGCAGCCCTTCTCGCTGCGGGTGACCACACCGAGATTGACGTCGTTGCGCAGCTGCTTCAGCGCGGTGTCGAAATCCGAGGTCATGTAGAGCGAGTGCAGCTCGGACTCGTTGGCGAACACGATGTCGACGGTGCCGCCCCGCATCAGCGAGAGAAACTCGTCGCGATAGCGATCGACGCAGAAGGAATCCGAGAGCGTCAGCGCCACCTTGCGCTTGGCGTCATGGGCGATCTTGGCCGCCTTGACGAAGGCCTCCTTGGCGTTCTTGGGGTCCCAGAGATAGCCCTCGAGGTAGACGATGCCCGCGCCCGCAATCTCGGCCGGATCGATGTCGGCGGGCGACAGGTCCTGCGCCGCGCCGAGATAGGTGTTCATGGTGCGCTCGCCGTCGCCGGTGACCAGGATGTAGGAGCAGCCGGTGGCGGGGCCGTCCTTGGCAGCGGGCGTGTTGAAGGCGACGCCGGCGGCGCGAATGTCGTGCACGTAGAGCTTGCCGATCTGGTCGTCCTTGACCTTGCCGACATAGGCGGCGCGCGCCCCCAGGCTGCCGATGCCGACGATGGTGTTGGCCGCAGATCCGCCCGAGACTTCCGTGGCCGGACCCATGTCCTTGTAGATGGCCGCCGCGCGCGCCTCGTCGATCAGCGACATGCTGCCCTTCGCCATGCCATGCTTGGCCAGAAAGGCCTCGTCGGTCCGAACCAGCACGTCGAACAGCGCGTTGCCGATGCCGAGAACGTCATATTTCACGTCAGCCATTCACCTTGATCCTGTTTGCCGGATTGCGATCTAACCGGAAATCCGCTTCCTGTCGGCCTGAAATCCAAGCTCGCGGCCTATCACGACCGGGCCTTGGCGGGCAAGCAACGGTATTTTCGAGAGCATGATCCGCTCCTTCCTGACCGTCTCGACGGGAACGCTGGCCTCGCGCCTGCTGGGTTTTGCCCGCGATTCCCTCATTGCGGCGCTGCTCGGCACCGGCGCCGTGGCGGATGCGTTTCTGGCGGCGTTCCAGCTCGTCAACGTGGTGCGGCGGCTGCTCAGCGAGGGCGCGCTGAACGCGGCGCTGATCCCTGCCTGGCTGCGGGTGCGGGACCGCGACGGGGTGGCGGAAGCCGCGGCGTTCGCCGGGCGCGTGCTCGGCACGGTCAGCGCGGCCCTGATCGCGAGCTCGATCCTGATCGCGTTGTTGATGCCGCTGATCATGACGGTCATCGCGCCGGGATTCCTCGGCAGTGGCACGCTCGATCTCGCGGTTCAGAACGCGCGGCTGATGCTGCCTTACCTCGCCTTCGCCGGTCCCGTCACCGTGCTGATGGGGCTTCTCAATGCGCAGGGGCGCTTCGCGCTGACGGCGTTCTCGCCACTGCTGTTCAACATTGCGCTGATCGCGGCGATCGTGATGCTGCTGGTCTGGCATGCAGACGCCGGCTTCGCCGCGTGGATCCTGGCGGCGACGGTCGGCCTGGCCGGCCTGCTGCAATTGCTGATGCTGCTGTCGCGGCGAAGCGCGCGCCTGGCGACACCGCTGCGCGCCAGTTTCGACAAGGAGATGCGCGGCTTCTTCGCCAAGGCGATCCCCGGCATGATCGCAAGCTCGGGGCCGCAATGGCTGATGGTGGCGGGTGCGATCATCGCGTCCGCAACGCCGTCCGCCGTGTCCTGGCTCTATTTCGCCAACCGCTTGATCGAGCTGCCGCTCGGCATCGTCGGCGTCGCCATGGGCACCGTGCTGGTGCCGGAGCTGACGCGCGCCGTCGCTAGCTCCGATCGCGACGCGGTGGCGCATGCCGAATCCCGCGCGCTCGAGCTTGCCGCCGGGCTGGCGCTGCCGGCCACCCTCGGCCTGATCGTGCTGGCCGAACCGATCGTGCGGCTGTTGTTCGAGCATGGCGCGTTCGGTGCGGAGGACAGCGCGGCCACCGCGCGCTCGCTGATGTGGCTGGCGCTGGGCCTGCCGGCTCATGTGCTGATCAAGGCGCTGTCGCCGGCGTTCTATGCCCGCAGCGACACGGTGACGCCGCTGCTCGCGACCGCCAAGGGCTTCGTGGTGACGGTCGTGCTCGCGATTCTGCTCGGCCATCTCCTTGGCGCGAGCGGTATCGCGGCTGGTATCGCGGCCGGCGCCTGGAGCAGCGCGCTCTCCTTGATCCGGAAGGGCACGGCCGCGTTCGGCTTCTCGATCGATGCGAGTGCCCGCACGCGATTGCCGCGGATCGTGCTGGCCGCGATCGCCATGGGCGCCCTGCTCTGGCTGACAACGGGTCTGGTGCCTGCCGGCGCCCATGGGCTCATCCACTTCATTGCGCTGGGTGTACAGATCGTGGCCGGGATCGCCGTCTACGGCTTGCTGCTGCAAACCGTCGGCGCCGCCTCCTGGCGTGAGGCGGTTAACGCGTTGAAACGGCCCGGCTAAACCGCGAGCCCGGCGAAAGACCCTTGACGGGGCAGCGCCGCTGTTGGAAACGACGGCCGAATACCTATGGGAAGGCTGACCATGCCATTCGTTGAACGGGTCTTTTCGGGCGTCCAGCCGACGGGCAATCTCCACCTCGGCAATTACCTCGGCGCCATCGTCAACTTCGTGAAGATGCAGGAAACCCACAATTGCATCTATTGCGTCGTCGACATGCACGCGATCACGCAAGGGGTGGACGTCTGGGGCGGGCCGGTCGAGCTCGCGCGCAACACCCGGGAGGTGACCGCCGCGTTCATCGCGGCCGGCATCGACCCGAAGAAGCACATCGTGTTCAACCAGAGCCAGGTCTCCGGCCATGCCGAGCTCGCCTGGATCTTCAACTGCGTTGCGCGCATGGGCTGGCTCGGCCGCATGACCCAGTTCAAGGAGAAGGCCGGCAAGGACCGCGAGAACGCCTCGGTCGGTCTATTCGACTATCCCGTGCTGATGGCCGCCGACATTCTGCTCTACCGCGCCACCCACGTTCCCGTGGGCGAGGACCAGAAGCAGCATCTCGAGCTTTCGCGCGACATCGCGCAGAAGTTCAACAACGACTTCGGCGACTCGATCCGCGCGCAGGGCGTCAATGACGGGCTGTTCTTCCCGCTGCCGGAACCCTTGATTACGGGTCCGGCGACGCGCGTGATGAGCCTGCGCGACGGCACCAAGAAGATGTCGAAGTCGGACGCCTCCGACAATTCGCGCATCAACCTCACCGACGATGCCGACACCATCGCGCAGAAGATCCGCAAGGCGAAGACCGATCCGGAGCCGCTGCCGACGGAAGAGAAAGGCCTGGAAGCGCGGCCCGAGGCCGACAATCTCGTCGGCATCTTCGCCGCGCTGTCCGGCCGCTCCAAGGCGGACGTGCTGCGCGAATTCGGCAACGGCCAGTTCTCCAGCTTCAAGAACGCGCTGGCAGAGCTGTGCGTGACAAAGCTCGCGCCGATCGCCGGCGAGATGAAGCGCCTCGTCGCCGACCCCGGCCATATCGACGCGATCCTGAACGAGGGATCCGATCGGGCGCGCGCGATCGCCGACGAGACCATGAAGCTCTCCAAGGACATCGTTGGCTTCATCCGCCGGCGCTAGGGCGCGCTTCACGATACCGGCTGGCGCCACGGCGCCGGCCGCTTCGCCCCTCCCAAACATCGCGGGAGTGTGGCAGCATGCTCCCCGTGCACAATCCGGGACATGCATGACCAGCAAGCGACTTTGCTACGAGCCGGGTCACAAGCCCAAATGCCTCGTCATCGTCGACGACAGCGCCGAATGGGATCGCGCCGTCTATTACGCAAGCCGCTGGGCGATCCGCGCCGGCGGCGGCGTGGTGATGCTGCGCATCATCGAGCCGGAGCAGCAGAGCCAGGAATGGTTGGGGGTGGCCGACATCATGCGCGCCGAAGCGCAGGAAGCCGCCGAGGCCGCACTCGACCGCGCCGCCGGGCGCGCCAACGGCATCGCTGCGATCACGCCGGAGCGGGTGATCCGCGAGGGCAGCGCGATGGAACAGCTGCTCGCAGTGATCGACGAGGACCCCGATATCGCCATGCTGGTGCTCGCCGCCAATCCTGGCGCGGAGGGGCCCGGACCCCTGGTCTCGCTGCTCGCAAATGCGCTCGGCACCTTCCCGGTGCCGGTGACGATTATCTCGGGCGCGCTGAGCGACGAAAGCGTGGATTCGCTGTCGTAGACGGCTCTGCCGGTGGGTTACTCGTCATGCCCGGGCTTGTCCCGGGCATCCACGTTCTTGGCACGACGAAGCAAAGCGTGGATGGCCGGGACAAGCCCGGCCATGACGACGAGAGAAGATTGCGTACCTTAACCCACTGAAATTGCACCGAAACGTCCAGCCTTCCCCTTGACCGTGCGTTCGCCGTCGCCATCTGTTAGGGGATAGAGCACGCGCCGGCCTTGAACCGGCGACGTCTGGAGAAAACCATGTTCATTCAAACCGAAGCAACCCCCAATCCCGCCACGCTGAAGTTCATTCCCGGCCGCGTCGTGGTCGACGGCAGCCCGATGGAATTTTCGAGCCGCGAATCGGCGGCGCGTTCGCCGCTCGCCGAAAAGCTGTTCGAGGTGCCCGGCGTCACCGGCGTGTTCTACGGATCGGACTTCATCACCGTGACGAAGGCGAGCGGTGAGTGGCAGCAGCTCAAGCCCGCGATTCTGGGGGCCATCATGGAGCACTACATGTCCGGCGCGCCGCTGCTCGCCGACGGCGAAGCGCACAGCGATGCCGATCTCGACGACGAGGACGAGTTCTTCGATGAAGCCGACGCCGAGACCGTCGACATGATCAAGGACCTGATCGAGACCCGGGTGCGGCCGGCCGTCGCCAATGACGGCGGCGACATCACCTTCCGCGGCTTCAAGGACGGTATCGTCTATCTCAACATGAAGGGCGCCTGCTCCGGCTGCCCGTCATCGACGGCGACGCTCCAGCACGGCATCCAGAACCTGCTCAAGCACTTCGTGCCTGACGTGGTCGAAGTCCGGCCTATGTAAGCCCCTTACGCCGCCTTCTGCTTGGCGGTGATCAGCTTGCGGTTGATCAAGACTTCCGCGATCTGAATCGCATTGAGGGCGGCGCCTTTACGCAGATTGTCCGACACGCACCAGAGCACGAGGCCGTTCTCCACCGTCGCGTCCTCGCGGATGCGGCTGATGTAAGTCGCGTCCTCGCCGGCCGCTTCATAGGGCGTGGCGTAGCCGCCGGGCTCCTGCTTGTCGATGACGAGGCAGCCCGGCGCCTTGCGCAGGATCTCGCGGGCTTCATCGGCGGTGATCGGATTCTCGAACTCGATGTTGACGGCCTCGGAATGGCCGACGAACACGGGCACGCGCACGCAGGTGGCGGACAGCTTGATCTTGGGATCCAGGATCTTCTTGGTCTCCGCCATCATCTTCCACTCTTCCTTGGTGTAGCCGTCCTCCATGAAGACGTCGATGTGGGGGATGACGTTGAAGGCGATGCGCTTGGGGAATTTCTTCGCGACCAGCTCGTCGTTGGTGTAGACGGCCTTGGTCTGCGAGAACAATTCGTCCATCGCGTCCTTGCCGGCGCCCGACACCGACTGATAGGTCGAGACCACGACGCGCTTGATCGTCGCCTTCTCGTGCAGCGGCTTGAGCGCCACCACGAGCTGTGCGGTCGAGCAGTTCGGGTTGGCGATGATGTTCTTCTTCTTGAAGCCTTCGGTCGCGGCCGCATTCACCTCGGGCACGATCAGCGGCACGTCCGGATCCATGCGCCAGGCCGAGGAATTGTCGATCACCACAGCGCCGGCGGCGCCGATCTTCGGCGACCATTCCTTCGACACCGACCCACCCGCCGACATCAGGCAGATGTCGACGTCGGAGAAGTCGTAGTGCTCGAGCGCTTTGACCTTCAGGGTGCGGTCGCCATAGGAGACTTCGACACCGACGCTGCGGCGCGACGCCAGGGCCACGACCTCGTCCGCGGGGAATTTGCGCTCATCCAGGATGTTGAGCATTTCCCGACCGACATTGCCGGTCGCGCCGACGACTGCGACTTTGTAACCCATCGTTCACTCTCCGATGAAAAAGCACGTTCCCGAAGCTGACGCTTAAACAGGAAGAGCAGCGCTTCTATGCGAGAACCGGCCTCAAGACAACGTTAAGACCATGCCTTAGGGACGTGGATGCAGTCGCCTGAGGCCAGCACGGCCGTTAGCCCTACCCAGATCCAGCTGACGCTCTTGGCCGTCGCCGACGAGATCGTCGGCACGCTGGCGCATCTGGTCGCCTATGTAGGGGCGCTCGCCCTGTTTGCCATCCTCGCCCTCGCAGGACTGGGACAGCTGCCCGACCTGCGTGGCGATGGTCCGAGGGACAGACCGGACTGGAGCATCGCCCACCGCTCGCATCCGGCCTTCGCCGTCAGCCGGATCGATTCATCAGAAAAAACAGCGTCTTACATCATCTTTCGGCATCCCGAAGGCGGCCGCAGGGACGTGCTGCGCTGGACCGATATGGCGGACAAGCCGGTGGCCGAGCTCGAAATCTACCGCCAAGGCGCCGAATTCGACGTGACACGGCCGGCGGCCGCGGGCTTGGCCGCTCGGATGGGTTTGAGTGCAGATGCCCCGCTCGAGCAGGCTGGCCTGATCGACAGCAAATTCGGCCCCGTCGCCCTGTTCCGGCCGGTCGGCGCGACAGAGGGGACGCGGGCCTGCCTCGGCTATCTCAAGCGCTACGAGGAGCCTGCCTTGCAAATCTCCGGCTTCTCTTGCCAGGGCGACAGCTTGCCCGCCCGGCGCGCGGCGATCGCCTGCACGCTGAACCGGCTGACGCTGCTGGCCTCGGGCAACGAGCCGAGGCTGGCGGAATTGTTCGCCCATGCCGAGCTCAGGCGCCGCGGCTGTGACCCCCAGGGCTCGCCGGACTGGCTGCTGGGCGCAGCGAACGCGCAATTGCGCGGAGCGCTTTGACTTGCATCAAGGATTCTGCATCAAGCTCAAGTGGCTGGTTTGCATGCAACTTTTGCCGGCGCGCACGATTATTCCGAGCTGGTGTGACCCAATTGACCTAGTTGCGTCCGCCCCGGCCGGGCTAGTATGGGGTGAAATCGACTGGCGGCCTGCCGCCTGAAGGGGACGTGATGAGCTTGAAATTTTCTGCCGCGAACAAACTGGCGACATTGCTTGCGGCGGGCGCCGCAATTGCCGTTGCGTTCGCGACCCCGACTTCCGCCGACACCAGGACCAAGCAGCGCTATGACGACCGCGGCCGGCCCTATTACGGCCCTGGTGGACCCAACACGGTCTACCAGCAGGGCCGCACGCGCCTCTATGTGAGCAAGCGCTCCTGGCTGGACGGCGGCACAGAGGTCAATCCGGGCGACCGCAAGTTCACCGACTATGCCTTCCCCCCGGCCGTGGGCTATCCGTCCTTCGCCCGCGAGAACCTCAACCGGCCGATCGACCGCCAGCCGCTCTCCCCGCCGCAGGATGTCGGCGGCTATCCGCAGAACTTCCCGCTGTACTGAGGCGGACAGCGATCCGAAGCAAAATGGCCGGGCTCACGCCCGGCCATTTTTGTTTTTCGCGAGATGCGTGCGCCTCACGCGTTGGCTGCCGGATCGTAGCGCCGGCAAAATTCTTCGATGGCCTCGGAGCGGAAATCACTGAGGCGCTCGAAGATCAGCGCATCCGGCCAATCCCACCAGGCGATGCGGCGCAGGCTTGCGGAAACGGTATCGTCAAAGCGCTTGCGGATGGGACGGGCGGGAACGCCACCGACGATGGTGTACGGCTCGACATCGCGGCTGACGACGGCGCCTGCGGCGATCACTGCGCCATCGCCGACGCTCACGCCCGGCAGCAGGATGGCGGCGTGGCCGATCCAGACGTCGTTGCCGACGATCACCCGGTCGCCGCGCCTACCTGCGAAGAAGTCGCGGTCGCGCGTCGCGCCCGCCTCGTAATATTCGGGGACGTAGGTGAAGCGGTGCTGCGAGGGACGGCCCATCGGGTGGTTTGGCGCACCGATCCGCACCGAGTTGGCGATCGCCGTGAACTTGCCGATCACGGCGTCGGCGACGTCGCAATTCTCGCCGAGATAGGAGTAGTCGCCGAGCGAAGCATATTCGATGCGCGTGTTCGCGAGCACCTCGCAGCGTCGCCCGATCTGCGCCTCGCGCAGGCGCACCGTCTCATGGATGACGGTTTCCGCGATCTTGGGGCGGGGTGTATCCATGAGGCGGCTCCGATGAAGACGCCGTAGGGTGGGCAAAGGCGCGCTTGCGCCGTGCCCACCATCTCTCGGCAATCGCGATAGAAGCGGTGGGCACGCTTACGCTTTGCCCACCCTACGATGGCGGTGCTTGTGGCTACGCGTGCAGCTTTTGCAATTCCTTCAGGATCGCTTCGCCCATCTGCGTGGTGGAAGCGGCCGTGGTGCCTTCCGACTTGATGTCGGCGGTGCGCAGGCCGCTGGCCAGCACGGCAGCGATTGCCTGGTCGACCTTGTCGGCGAGATCGCCCATGTCGAAGGAATAGCGCAACGCCATGCCGAAGGACGAGATCATCGCGATAGGATTGGCGAGGCCCTTGCCGGCAATATCGGGGGCCGAGCCGTGCACGGGCTCGTACAGCGCCTTGCGCTTCTTGGTCTTGACGTCGACCTCGCCGAGCGAGGCCGAGGGCAACATGCCGAGCGAACCCGTGAGCATCGCCGCGATGTCGGAGAGCATGTCGCCGAACAGATTGTCCGTCACGATGACGTCGAACTGCTTCGGCCATTTCACCAGCATCATGCCGCCGGAATCGGCGAGCTGATGCTCGAGCGTGACATCGGGGTATTCGCGCTTGTGGACCTGAGTCATGACCTCGTTCCAGAGCACGCCCGACTTCATGACGTTGCGCTTCTCCATCGACGTCACCTTGTTCTTGCGCTTCCGGGCAAGCTCGAAGGCGACGCGGCCGATGCGCTCGATCTCATAGGTATCGTAGACCTGGGTATCGATGGCGCGCTTCTGGCCGTTGCCGAGATCGGTGATGGTCTTGGGCTCGCCGAAATAGACGCCGCCGGTGAGCTCACGCACGATGACGATGTCGAGGCCCTCGATCGCCTCGCGCTTCAGGCTGGAAGCATCCGCGAGCGCCGGATAGCACACGGCGGGACGGAGGTTGGCGAACAGCGCGAGATCCTTGCGCAGGCGCAAGAGGCCGGCCTCCGGGCGCACCTCGTAAGGCACGGCATCCCATTTCGGGCCGCCGACCGCGCCGAAGATCACGGCGTCGGCGTCCTTGGCCTTGGCCATGTCGCCTTCGGAGATCGACACCTTGTGCGCATCATAGGCGGAGCCGCCGACGAGGCCGGTGTCGGTCTCGAACTTGGCGATCCCGGCCGAATTGAGCCAGTCGATCAACCGCTTCACCTCGCCCATCACCTCGGGGCCGATACCGTCGCCGGGAAGCAGCAGCAGTTTGTGGGTCGCCATGGTCGTGTCCTTTTCGATCCTCTCTCGTCATTCCGGGACGCGCCTCTTAGCGCGGGCCCGGAATCCATAGCCACCAGCCGGGGTTATGGATTCCGGGCTCGCGCTTCGCGCGCCCCGGAATGACGGCGCCGGAGTGCTAGAGCGGCGTTGCGCGCTTGGCAAGACACCATTGCCGGGGTGCGGCTGTGCAAGGCGGGCGGGGCCTGCCACACTGGGCAGGCCGGAGTACCCCTTGCACGCCCCTGACCGCCTGCCCTACGCGCATCCCGCGCGGCTGATCCTGACGCTGTCGCTGGCCGCCACTGTCGGACTGGGCATCGGCCGCTTTGCCTATGCGCTGGTGTTGCCTGATATGCGGGAGGACCTCGGCTGGTCATACTCGGCGGCCGGTTTCATGAACACGATCAACGCCGTCGGCTATCTGGTGGGCGCGCTGGTGGCGTCCCGCCTGATCCGGCGCGTCGGCTGGGCCGCCGCGATCCGCGGCGGAACAATTGCCTGCGTCGCAGCGCTCGCCACCTGCGCGCTGACGGGGGATTTCGTCGCGCTGAGCCTGGCGCGCCTGGTGCTGGGCCTGGGCGCGGCGGCCGGCTTCGTCGCCGGCGGCGCACTCGCTGCCACCATCGCCCAGTCGCGGCCCGAACGGGCCAACTTCCTGCTCAGCCTGTTCTATGCCGGACCCGGCATCGGCATTCTGTCCTCGGGGCTGATCGCCCCGTTCACGCTGCAACATTTTGGGCCGGGCTCGTGGTGGATCGTGTGGTGGGCGCTGACGCTGCTGTCGGTCGCGATGACGATCCCGCTGTTCCTGATCCGCATCGAGAGCGGCGCGCGCTTCTCCGAAGGCGGTCATGCCTCGTTCGCGATCCTGCCGGTGCTGATTTATCTGGCCGGTTATTTCCTGTTCGGCGCCGGCTATATCGCCTACATGACCTTCATGATCGCCTATGTGCGCGACGGCGGCGGCGGGGCCGCGGCGCAGGCGGCGTTCTGGGGCCTGATCGGCCTATCCGCGTTCGTGACGCCCTGGGCCTGGCGCGGCGTGCTGGCGCTCGATCGCGGCGGACTTGCCACCGCCATCATCCTCGGCACCAACGCAGCTGGCGCAGCGCTGCCGATGATCGGGCATTCGCCGGCCTGGCTCGCGGTCTCCGCGATCGTGTTCGGCGTCGCCTTCTTCGCCGTGGTCGGCTCGACCACCGCCTTCGTCCGTTTCAACTATCCGCCAGAGGTGTGGCCGACCGCGATCGCGGCGATGACGATCTCGTTCGGCGTCGGCCAGACGCTCGGGCCGATCGTGGTCGGCGCGATTACGGATGCGCTGGGGAGCCTGAGTTACGCGCTGAATGTGTCGGCGGCGCTATTGGCGCTGGGCGCGGTGGCGGCGTTGTGCCAGAGGAAAGTGGGCCCGAAAGGCGAATAGCGAATAGCGAGTGGCGAATTGAGAGCGGGTTGGCTTCATTGCTTCCCTATTCGCCACTCCCGATTCGCTATTCGCCCTCTCAGCTCCCGCTGAACGAATTATATCCCTGGTCTTCCCAATAGCCGCCCTTGTAATCGTTGGTGACTTCCATCGAGACCACGTATTTCGGGTTCTTGAAGCCCAGCTTGGTGGGCACGCGGATCTTCATCGGAAAGCCGTAGGCGCGCGGCAGGATCTCGTTTGCGTATTTGAACGTCATCTGGGTCTGCGGATGCAGCGCACTGCGCATGTCGAGCGGTGAATTGTAGCCGTCCTTGTCGGCGCACTGGAACCAGACATAATTCGCGCGCGTGTCGGCGCCGATCAGCTTGAGGAAATCGCGCAAGGGCGTGCCGGTCCAGCTGCCGATCGCGCTCCAGCCCTCGACGCAGATGTGACGCGTGATCTGCGTGACCTGCGGCAATTGATGGAGTTCATCCAGCGTCCAGGACTTCTTGTTGTCGACGAGGCCGCGCACCTCGAGCTTCCAATCGGCGGCCGAGATATCGGGCGCGTCGTCGAGATCGTAATAGGCGTTGAACGGGAAGGGCTTGGTGATCGCGCTTTCGGGGAAGGTCGGAGCCAGCGCGTCGGGATTGAACATCCAGGCCTGCACGGCATCGTTGAACTTCGAGACCTTCGCCAGCATGGTCTCGGCCGAGGACGAGTCGATGACGTCGCAACCCGTGAGCAGCGTCAGCGCTCCCAGGCTGGCGCCGCCCGCAATGAAGCGGCGGCGCGTGACGTCAGGCATCGTCTTGATGGAATCCTTGATCAGCAGCCGCTTGTCGACGCCGGGAATGAGGAACGGACGCTTCGCCATGACGATTCTCCTCCTCAGCGACCGATGATCATCGCGCGCAGACTCTTCGGCACGAGCAGCGCAAGCAAGACGTGAACGACCAGAAACGCGCAGATCGCGGCCATGCAGAAGAAGTGGACATAGCGCGCGGCCGGATAATCGCCGAACAGCATCACGAGATAATAGAGCTGCACGGGCTTCCAAATCGCAAGGCCCGACAGCACGATCAGCACGCCGACCACGATGATGCCGGCATAGAGCAGCCGCTGCACGTAATTGTAGACGGTGAGATCGTCATGGCCGAGCTTGAAGGTCAGCGCCGCCCTGACGTCGTGGAGCACGCCCGATGCCGTGATCGGCAGCAGCTTCTTGCGGAAGCGGCCGGTGGCGATGCCGGTGACGAGATAGGCGAGGCCGTTGATCATCAGCAGCCACATCGCCGCAAAATGCCAGAGCAGGCCGCCGCCGAGCCAGCCGCCCAGCGTGTACTCGCGCGGAAAGCGGAAGTCGAACAGCGGCGAGGCGTTGTAGATCTGCCAGCCCGACAGGATCATCAGGATCATGGCGAGCGCGTTGATCCAATGCATGACCCGCACCCAGGCCGGCTGGATCACTTTGGACTTGGTGGCCGTGACCTGCTCGTCGGTGACTGTGAGGCTCGCCATGGCGGGTTCCATCCTGAGGGCGTGTGACAGCGATTATACGCCGGTGTTTCGGCTTTCGTTACATCCCGTTCGCCATCGAATCGATGTCGTGAGGCTATTGTGGTCACAAAAGAGCGAGCCGGGTATCCCCGGCTCGCGGTCTGAGGACGTCCTGTTCGGGGATGAAACAGGATCGCGCGGTGTTACGTCGCCGGCATCAGCACGGTATCGACCACATGGATCACGCCGTTCGACTGGTTGACGTTGGTGATCGTCACCATCGAGGTGCCGCCCTTGGCGTCGACGATCCAGACCTTGCCGTCCATTTTCTTCACCGTCAGCTCCTCGCCTTCGGCGGTCTTCAGCTTCTTGCCGTCGGTGAGGTCGGAAGCCGCGAGCTTGCCGGGCACGACATGGTAGGTGAGGATCTTGGTCAGCGTCGCCTTGTTCTCGGGCTTGACCAGGTTGTCGACGGTGCCGGCCGGCAGCTTGCCGAAGGCGGCGTTGGTCGGCGCGAACACCGTGAACGGGCCCTTGCCTTCGAGCGTCGGCACCAGGCCGGCCGCCTTCACCGCCGCCACCAGCGTGGTGTGATCCTTGGAGTTGACCGCGTTCTGGACGATGTTCTTGGACGGGTACATCGCGGCGCCGCCGACCATCACGGTCTTTTCCTCGGCACTGGCGGGCGCGACGACGGTCGCGGTGAGGGCCAGGGCGCTGAAGGCGGCGGCAGCGAGATAGGTAATGCGCTTCGACATGAGAGAGTCTCCCGATTGAATTGAGACCGGCGATGGCCGGCGTTGAGCTGAGCAACAACGGCGCCTGCGACAGTTGAGGGTGATGCAGCAGTTCCGTCGTTGGACCGAACTACGGGAGGGTTTCAGGTGCGGTTTCGGGGAAAAATTCTTTGTGATGGGTGAAACTATCGGCGGGGATGTTCGTGTGGGTCCATCCGCTGTCATTGCGAGGAGCCCTTGCGACGAAGCAATCCAGACTGTCTCCGCGGATGCATTCCTGGATTGCTTCGCTTCGCTCGCAATGACGAGCCTACTGCTATGGGCCGTCAATCCCTGTTGTTCGGGGTCTGAATGAAGCCGCGATTATGCGTCGGGCTGATCAGCACTTCGTTGATGCAGACTCTCGCCGGCATGCTCGCGATGAAGGCGATGGTACGACCGAGGTCTTCGGGCTGCAGCATCTTCGCCTGCTCGGCTTCGCTCGGCACCACCGGGCGCAGCTTCAGGATCGGCGTCGCCACCTCGCCCGGCATCAGGCAGCAGGCGCGCAGGCCGTTGACGCATTCGTCCATGTTGAAGGAATGGGTCAGTGCCAGCACCGCGTGCTTGGTGGTGGTGTAGGCCGGGCCCGGCATCTTCGAGACGTGACGGCCGGCCCAGGACGAGACGTTGATGATGGAACCGTCCTGCTGCTGGCGCATCGTCGGCAGCACGGCGCGCATGCAATAAAGCACGCCGTTGAGATTGACCTGGACCAGTCTGTCCCAGCCCTCCAGCTCCATGTCCTTCCAGCTGCGTTTGGGGACATTGATGCCGGCATTGTTGACGAGCAGGTCGATGCGCCCGTGCTTCGCGACGATCTGATCGGCCGCCTTCTGGGCTGCGGCCGCGTTGGCGACGTCGAGCGCAATGGCCTCGGCCGCCCCACCGTCCCCCGTGATCTTCGCCACCACGGCATCGAGGGCTGACTGCCGCCGGCCCGAGACCACCACCGTCCAGCCGTCGGCAGCTAACGCCTCGGCGCCGGCCTCCCCGATCCCGCTGCCACCACCCGTGACCCAGGCCACGCGTTTCCCGCTTTTTGACATGCAAACTGTCTCCGTTGCTTCATCGGGGCGGTTTTTGCTAATCCAGCCCTCGGTTTTGACCGGCCTATGCCGGCGAGGAATGTTGCATGAACCAAGCTGCCAACGCCAATTTGTTTTCCCGCCTGTTCGAGGGCCTCGCCGATCCGAAGCGGCTCGCGATCGAGACGCATGACGGCGCCCATATCAGCTATGGCGACCTGATCGCGCGCGCGGGCCAGATGGCGAACGTGCTGGTCGCGCGCGGCGTGAAGCCGGGCGACCGCGTCGCGGTACAGGTGGAGAAGTCGGTCGCCAACATCGTGCTGTATCTCGGCACGGTGCGCGCCGGCGCGGTCTTTCTGCCGCTGAACACGGCCTATACGCTGAACGAGCTCGACTACTTCATCGGCGATGCCGAGCCGTCGCTGGTGGTCTGCGATCCCGCCAAGGCAGAAGGCCTCGCGCCGATCGCAGGCAAGGTGAGGGCGAAGGTCGAGACGCTCGGGGCTGACGGCAAGGGCTCGCTGACGGAGGCCGCAGACAAGGCGAGGAGCGAATTCACGACGGTGCCGCGCGAAAACGACGATCTCGCCGCGATCCTCTACACCTCGGGCACCACCGGCCGCTCCAAGGGCGCGATGCTGACGCATGACAATCTCGCGTCCAACTCGCTCTCGCTCGTCGACTATTGGCGCTTCACCGACAAGGACGTCCTGATCCACGCGCTGCCGATCTACCACACCCACGGCCTGTTCGTGGCGACCAACGTGACGCTGTTCGCCCGCGCCTCGATGATCTTCCTGCCGAAGCTCGATCCGGACCTGATCATCAAGCTGATGGCGCGCGCGACGGTGCTGATGGGCGTGCCGACCTTCTACACCCGCCTGCTGCAGAACCCCGCGCTGTCGCATGAGACGACGAAGCACATGCGGCTGTTCATCTCGGGCTCGGCGCCGTTGCTCGCCGACACCCATCGCGAATGGTCGGCGCGCACGGGCCATGCCGTGCTCGAGCGCTACGGCATGACCGAGACCAACATGAACACGTCGAACCCGTATGACGGCGAACGCGTGCCCGGCGCGGTCGGCTTCCCGCTGCCGGGCGTCTCCGTGCGCGTGACCGATCCCGAGACAGGAAAAGAGCTGCCGCGCGACGAGATCGGCATGATCGAGGTGAAGGGGCCGAACGTCTTCAAGGGCTATTGGCGCATGCCGGAGAAGACCAAGGCCGAATTCCGGCCCGACGGCTTCTTCATCACCGGCGACCTCGGCAAGATCGACGACAAGGGTTACGTGCACATTCTCGGACGCGGCAAGGATCTCGTGATCTCCGGCGGCTTCAACGTCTACCCGAAGGAGATCGAGAGCGAGATCGACGCCATGCCTGGCGTGGTGGAGTCGGCCGTGATCGGCGTGCCGCATGCCGATTTCGGCGAGGGTGTCACGGCCGTGCTGGTGCGCCAGCCCGGCGCGAGCATCGATGAAGCGGCCGTGCTGAAGGGCCTCGACGGGCGCCTCGCGAAATTCAAGATGCCGAAGCGAGTCTTCGTGGTCGACGAGCTGCCGCGCAACACGATGGGCAAGGTGCAGAAGAACGTGCTGCGCGAGACGTACAAGGACATTTACGCGAAGAAGTAGGAGCGAATGCTCCGGGGCTGGAGAGATGCATGAAGCGCGAGCAGGCTGTCCGGATCAACGATCATCTCCTCGATGCTTATAGGGCCCTCGACCAGGCCCGAATGGGCATCGCGGCACTTGGCAAGGCTGAGCGGATCGGGTTCGGAGATTGGCTTGAGGAAGTCGTTGCCGCCTTAGAGGACGAACTGCTCCAGCCGATCTACGATCAGTACCCGGATCTGGAGCCGCCAAAATCCGATCGAGAACCGCTGAGGTATATTTGCGAACTCACGTGGGATGAGGTGCAGCTCCCGGCGTCGACGACCGAAAAGCAACTCGACGAGATTATTTTTTCGGTCATGAAGCCGACCTGGCGAAAAACCGCGATGATGGTCACCTATGTGTTGGATCGCTGCAAAGAGCTTGGATTGCAGATCGAAGGCGAAGTGATTGCTGCGCGATTGAAGGTGCTTTCCGACTCCGATCGCATCGAAGGCATCGGCGATCTCCGATCATGGTTCCACAGCGAAGTGCGACTGAAGGATTAGTCCGCCTTGCGATTTCTGAGCTCTGCTCTCCCCGTCATTGCGAGGAGCACTTGCGACGAAGCAATCCGGAATCGTTCCGCAGAGACAGCCTGGATTGCTTCGCTTCGCTCGCAATGACGGTGGATGTGGCGGCTACAGCTGCCTACGATCAACAGATAACACCCGAACGCCATCTCCAGCGTGCGCTTCGACATTGCATCCGCGGCCTTCACGCCGAGCGGCAGGGTGACGAGGCTCATCGGCATCATCAGCGCGGCGCGGAGCAGCGAGACGAGCTGAGCCCGAAGGGCACTTGCAGGGCTGCGACAAGCCGGATAGCTCGCCGCGGCGGGCCATCCGGCATAGATGTAGCCGAGCGCATCGGCAGCAGTAGGCGATCCGATTTGGGCGGTCGAACGTCGCGCGGCCCGGCTGGGGTGGAATGCAGGTTGCGCATATCGGCCCGCAGCGCGTGAACCGGTGAGAGTGCCAGAAACCCAATCGGGCAACGGCCGGGCAGATTCGCGCCCGGCATCCTTCGCGGGCGCATTGCCACGCCCCGGCTCGCAACGGCTTAGAGGCGTTCCAATAGTGATTTCAATGCGCCAAACGCCGGCCTCGAAGTGATGAATTTAGATTCCTATGTTCGTTTGCGGACCGATAGGCTGGTATACCAAGGCCCTGATTGGCCTTGGTTCATCAAGGCCATAGAGCTGAACCACAGTTCGGTTTATGGCGATTTGGTGATTGCGCAGGCCAGATCGACTCCGTAAATAGAGCCCACCTTTCGCGATCCCCGCGCGCCCCATGCTGGGCCGCAACAAACATCAAAAGCCGCCCATGACCGCACGGATCGAACGACCGCTTTCGCCGCACATCCAAACCTATCGCTGGACGCTGACGATGGCTCTATCCATCGTGCACCGCGCCACCGGTATCGCCCTTTACGTCGGAACCCTGCTGCTGGTCTGGTGGTTGGTTGCCGCGGCTTCCGGCCCGGCCGCCTATGCCCATGTCCAGGCTTTCTCCAGCAGCATCATCGGCCGGCTGATTGTGTTCGGCTACACCTGGGCCCTGATGCACCACATGCTCAGCGGCATCCGGCATTTCGTCTGGGATCTCGGCTACGGCTTCAAGGCCAATGAGCGCGAAGCGCTGACCTGGGGCGCCCTGATCGGCGGCATCGCGCTGACGGTGCTGATCTGGATTATCGCCTATGCGAACGGAGGCGGCCGATGAGCTTCGACGAATCCCACGGTTCTCCGAAGCGTCCCTCGATGCGCACCCCGCTCGGGCGCGTCCGCAATCTCGGCGCCGCGCATTCCGGCACGTCCGATTTCTGGCGCCAGCGCATCACCGGCGTCGCCATGACGCTGCTGATGATCCCGGCGCTGGTCATCATCATGATGCTGCTCGGCCGCAACCAGGTCTATGCGGCGCAGACCCTGAGCTCCATTCCCGTTGCGGTGATCCTGCTCCTCTTCATCTTCGCCAGCGCCTGGCACATGAAGATCGGCATGCAGGTGGTGATCGAGGACTACGTCCATAACGAGAAGCTCAAGCTCACCGCGATCATGCTCAACAATTTCTTCTCGGTCGCCGTGGCGCTCGCCTCGACCTACGCGATCCTGAAGCTCTCTTCCGGAGTGTAACCCATGGCCGCTGAGACCAATGGCAAGGGCAACGGCGCTCCCGCCACCAACGGAAAAGCCTATCCGATCGAAGACCACACCTATGACGTCGTCGTGGTCGGCGCCGGCGGCGCCGGCCTGCGCGCTGTCGTCGGCTGCAGCGAAGCGGGCCTCCGCACGGCCTGCATCACCAAGGTGTTTCCGACCCGTTCGCACACGGTCGCGGCGCAGGGCGGCATCTCCGCTTCGCTCGGCAACATGCACAAGGACGACTGGCGCTGGCACATGTACGACACCGTGAAGGGGTCGGACTGGCTCGGGGACCAGGACGCGATCGAATACATGGTGCGCAACGCGCCCGACGCGGTCTACGAGCTCGAGCATTGGGGCGTGCCGTTCTCGCGCACCGAGGACGGAAAGATCTACCAGCGTCCGTTCGGCGGCATGACCACCGAGTTCGGCAAGGCCCAGGCGCAGCGCACCTGCGCCGCGGCCGACCGCACCGGCCACGCCATGCTGCACACGATGTACGGCCAGTCGCTGCGCCACGCGGCCGAGTTCTTCATCGAGTTCTTCGCCATCGACCTGATCATGGACGACCAGGGCACCTGCCGCGGCGTCATCGCGCTCAAGCTCGACGACGGCACGCTGCATCGCTTCCGCGCCCAGACCACGATCCTAGCGACCGGCGGCTATGGCCGCGCCTACGCCTCCTGCACCTCGGCGCACACCTGCACCGGCGATGGCGGCGGCATGGTGCTGCGCGCCGGCCTGCCGATGCAGGACATGGAGTTCGTGCAGTTCCACCCGACCGGCATCTACGGCTCGGGCTGCCTCGTCACCGAGGGCGCCCGCGGCGAAGGCGGCTATCTCGTCAACGCCGAAGGCGAGCGCTTCATGGAGCGCTATGCGCCGTCGGCCAAGGACCTCGCTTCGCGCGACGTGGTCTCGCGCGCGATGACCATCGAGATCCGCGAGGGACGCGGCGTCGGCAAGAAGAAGGACCACATCTTCCTGCATCTCGACCATCTCGATCCCGCCGTGCTCGCCGAGCGTCTGCCGGGCATCTCGGAATCGGCCAAGATCTTCGCCAATGTCGACGTGACGCGCGAGCCGATCCCGATCGTGCCGACCGTGCATTACAACATGGGCGGCATCCCCACGAACTATCACGGCGAGGTGCTGACCAAGAAGGACGGCGACGACAACGCGGTGATCCCCGGCCTGATGGCGATCGGCGAAGCGGCCTGCGTCTCCGTGCACGGTGCCAACCGCCTCGGCTCCAACTCGCTGATCGACCTCGTCGTATTCGGCCGCGCCGCCGCGTTGCGCCTGGCCGAAAAGCTCACACCCAACGCCAAGCAGCCCGAGCTGCCGACGAACTCGGCCGAGATGGCGCTCGGTCGCCTCGACCATTACCGCTACGCCTCAGGCGGCACGCCGACCGCGAAGCTGCGCGAAGGCATGCAGCACGTGATGCAGAACAATTGCGCGGTGTTCCGCACCGGCGAAGTGCTGAGCGAAGGCCAGAACCTGATCGCGAAGGTCCACAGCGGCATCACCGACATCGCCGTCTCCGACCGCTCGCTGGTGTGGAATTCGGACCTCGTCGAGACGCTGGAATTCGACAATCTGATCTCGCAGGCGGTGGTGACGATGAACTCGGCCGCCAACCGCACCGAGAGCCGCGGCGCCCATGCCCGCGAGGACTTCTCCGAGCGGGACGACAAGAACTGGATGAAGCACACGCTGGCCTGGCTTGACGATGCCGGCAAGGTCAGGATCGAGTATCGCCCGGTTCACAACTACACCATGACCAACGACGTGCAGTACATCCCGCCCAAAGCTCGCGTTTACTAAGCGTCGCGCGTGTATTGATCGAACAGCGAAGGCCTTAATCGAATGGTTGAATTCGCACTTCCGAAGAACTCCAAGATCACTGGCGGCAAGACCTGGCCGAAGCCCCCGGGCGCGACCGAGCTCCGCGAGTTCAAGGTCTATCGCTGGAATCCGGACGACGGCAAGAATCCAAGCGTCGATACCTATTACATCGACACCAATGATTGCGGCCCGATGGTGCTGGACGGCCTGATCTGGATCAAGAACCACATCGACCCGTCGCTGACCTTCCGCCGCTCCTGCCGTGAAGGCGTCTGCGGCTCCTGCGCGATGAACATCGACGGCCAGAACACGCTGGCCTGCACCAAGTCGATGCACGACGTGAAGGACGGCGCGGTGAAGATCAACCCGCTGCCGCACCAGCCGGTGGTCAAGGACCTCGTCCCCGACCTCACCAATTTCTACGCGCAATACGCCTCGGTCGAGCCCTGGCTGAAGACGACCTCGCCGACGCCGCAGAAGGAATGGCGCCAGAGCCATGAGGACCGCGAGAAGCTCGACGGCCTCTACGAGTGCATCCTCTGCGCCTGCTGCTCGACCTCCTGCCCGAGCTATTGGTGGAACAGCGAGCGCTATCTCGGCCCCGCCGCGCTGCTCCAGGCTAACCGCTGGGTCTCGGATTCGCGCGACGAGGCCACCGGCGAGCGGCTCGACAATCTCGAGGACCCGTTCCGGCTCTATCGCTGCCACACCATCATGAACTGCGCCAAGGCCTGCCCGAAGGGCCTCAACCCGGCCGAAGCCATCGCCGAGCTCAAGCTCAAGATGGTCGAACGCCAGATCTGAGGCGAAGTCCCCCTTCCGCCCCGGCCAAACCGGCCGGGGTGTTCTGCATTTGCCGTCAATTCGAGCAGAATTTTTCTCTGACCCGCTCGACGCGCAAATTTCCGGCTCGCAACCAACGGTTCCAGCACAAGCTGCTTCCTTCCTTGCGCGGGATTCAGTTAAGCTCCCGTCAGGGACGGAGCGACTGTGCAGAGGGCGCAACGCAACTCGCTGAGGCTGTTACAGTGGATGATGGCGGCATCCCTGGCGCTGCCGATTGGGCTGTTCGCAATCGCCGCCGCGATCTCCTACACATCGACCAAGGATACCGCCGACCGCGAGATCGAGCGCACGGTCGATGTCGCACATGAGCACGCGCTCAAGGTCTTCGAGACCATCGACCGCAGCATCGCCGAGCTCAACGAGGTCGTGCGTGGCCTGCCCGACGGCATCATCCGCGACCGGGAGCCGACGCTGCATCGCCGGCTGAAGCGGCTGACCGATTCGCTGCCGCAGCTCAAATCGGCCTGGATCTTCGACGCGAACGGAAAGGCGCTGGTCAACAGTCTCGTCTCGCCGCCGCCGGACCTGAGTTTTGCCGACCGCGATTACTTCTATTCCCATGTCGACCAGAGCATCGGCACGTTCATCGGCACGGCCCTGACGCCACGACCGCCCTATCAGGGCGCCCGATTCTTCGGAGTCAGCCGCCGCCGCGACTCCGACGACGGCCGCTTCATCGGCGTGATCCAGGCCTCCGTGCTGCCGGAATATTTCGAAAGCTTCTATGCCAGGATCGGCACCGATCCCGGCAGCTTCTTCGCGATGGGGCGCACCGACGGCGCAATGCTCGCGCATTTTCCCCGGCTCGACCACGAGCTTCGGCTCGATCCGACCGGACCGGTGGGCCAGAAGATCGCGACCCAGCCCGTGCACGGCCTCATCACGGTCGCCTGGCCCTCGGACGGTATCGAGCGGCGCATCGCCTATCGGCGCGTCGCCGAATATCCGATCTATGTCAGCGCCGGGTTGGAGACCTCTGCGATCCGCGCACGCTGGCTCGCCACCATCGGCCAGCATCTGGTGTTCGGCATTCCCGCCACCGCGCTGCTGTTTCTGCTGCTGGCGCTCGCTCTGCGGCGCACCCAGCACCTTCAGACCGAAGCTGCAAAGCGGCGCGAGGCCGAGGAGGCGCTCAAGCACAGCCAGCGCTTGGAAGCGCTCGGCCAGCTCACCGGCGGCGTCGCGCACGACTTCAACAACCTCCTGACGGTGATCCGCGCTTCGGTCGATCTCTTGAACCGTCAGCAGCTGACGGAGGAGCGGCGACAACGCTACATCACGGCCATTGCCGATTCGGTGGCGCGTGCGGCCAAGCTGACTTCGCAACTGCTCGCCTTTGCGCGGCGCCAGACCCTCAAGCCGGAGGTGTTCGACGTCGGCACACGGGTGCAGTCGCTGCACGACATGCTCGCCACGCTGCTGGGCCCCGCGATCGAGATCGTCATGCAGCTGCCGGCGGAGCCGTGCCTCGTCAATGCCGATGCCAGCCAGTTCGAGACGGCGCTGATCAACATGGCGACCAATGCGCGCGATGCCATGCAGGGCCAAGGACGAATCGTTTTCAAGGTCGAGGCCACGACGACCGTTCCGGACGCGCTGGTGCAGCTTTCGGCCAGCCCGGACCACGGCTTCGTCCGCGTCACCGTCAGCGATACCGGCGTCGGCATTCCCGCCGCGCGGCTCGGGCGCATCTTCGAGCCGTTCTTCACCACCAAGCAGGTCGGCCGCGGCACCGGTCTCGGCCTGTCCCAGGTGTTCGGCTTCGCCCGGCAGTCCGGCGGCGAGGTGACCGTGACGAGCGAGGTGGGGCACGGCAGCACCTTCTCGCTCTATCTGCCGCGCGTGCCACCGGGCCTGCTGCCGCAGCGCCAGGCCCCCAACACGGCGCCGGCGGTGGCCGGCAGCGGCATGTCGGTGCTGGTGGTCGAGGACAATATCGAACTGGCCAATTTCGCCGCCGATGGCCTCACCGAGCTCGGCTACAGCATCACGCTGGTCGACAACGCGGCCGACGCGCTCGCCGAGCTCGTCGTGGACGCCGACCGCTTCGATGTCGTGTTCTCGGACGTGGTGATGCCCGGGATGACCGGGCTCGATCTGGCGCAGGCGATCCGCGAGCGCGGCCTCAGCGTTCCGGTCGTGCTGACCACCGGCTACAGCCAGGCCCTGTCGCAGGAGGGTACCGGCGGCTGCGACCTCGTGCAAAAGCCTTATTCGATCGAGGAATTGTCGCGCGTTCTGCATCGGGCGGCGCGGATCCGGCACGTCAGGGACGGCGCCGCCGAATAGGGGCTCCGGAACCTCGCGGGAACCGGCCGAGTTCCCTTGGCGTTGTCCGTTCATGTACAAGCCGGCCGCGACGCGTGAAAAGGGCAAGAAGCCGCCCATCATCGATATCCAGGGCGAGAACGGCGACGAGGTGACACCGCCGCCGCCCGAGCTGGTCGAACCCGACCCCGAATTGTCACCCGAGGAAGCCGAGCAGGTCCGCAAGGATTATCTGCTGACGCGGTTCTGGATCAGCGCCCGCGGCTTCTGGGGCCGCAACGGCGACCGCCTCGCCTGGCCGTTCTCGGTTGGTCTCGGCCTGCTGATCGTGCTGACCGTCGGCTTCCAATACGGCATCAACGTCTGGAATCGCGCGATCTTCGATGCCATCGAGAAGCGCGATGCAGCGAGCGTCTTCCATCTCACCGCAATGTTCTTCCCGCTCGCGATCGGCAGCATCGTGCTCGCAGTCGTGCAGGTGTTCGCGCGCATGGGCATCCAGCGACGCTGGCGCGCCTGGCTGACGGCGAGCGTGCTGACACGGTGGCTCAAGAACGGGCGCTATTACCAGCTCAACCTCGTCGGCGGCGATCACAAGAATCCCGAATATCGGATCGCGGAGGATCTGCGGATTGCGACCGATTCCCCCGTCGACTTTCTTGCCGGCGTGACGTCGGCGCTGCTGTCGGCCGCGACCTTCATCGTCGTGCTCTGGACCATCGGCGGGGCACTTACAGTCACGATCGGCGGTTCGTCCGTGACCATTCCGGGCTTCCTGGTGATCGCCGCGATGCTGTACGCCGCGATCGCATCCGGATCGATCGTGGTGATCGGCCGGCGCTTCGTGCAGGTCTCCGAGGGCAAGAACCAGGCCGAAGCCGAGTTCCGCTACACCCTGACGCGCGTGCGCGAGAACGGCGAGAGCATCGCCCTGCTCGGCGGCGAGGAGGAGGAGCGCGACGGCATCGATCGCAACTTCACGAGCGTGCTGCGGCAATGGGCGCGCCTTGCCGGCCAGCACATGCGCACCACGCTGGTGTCGCAAGGATCGAGCCTCGTTGCGCCGGTCGTGCCGCTTCTGCTCTGCGCGCCAAAATTCCTCGACGGCAGCATGACGCTGGGCCAGGTGATGCAGGCCGCGTCCGCCTTCACCATCGTGCAGAGCGCGTTCGGCTGGCTGGTCGACAATTATCCGCGGCTCGCCGACTGGAACGCCTGTGCGCGGCGCATCGCCTCGCTGATGATGTCGCTCGACGGCCTCGAGCGCGCCGAGCAGGGCGACGGCCTCGGCCGCATCAAGCGCGGCGAGACCAGCAACGAGGCCATGCTGGAGCTGAAGGATCTCTCGGTCACGCTCGACGACGGCACCGCCGTGGTCGGCGAGACCGAGGTGGTGATCGAGCCTGGCGAACGGCTGCTGGTCGCCGGCGAATCCGGCACCGGCAAGAGCACGCTGGTGCGCGCCATCGCCGGGCTGTGGCCGTGGGGCGGCGGCAGCGTGAATTTCCATGCCGATCGCCGGCTGTTCATGCTGCCGCAGCGGCCCTATGTGCCCTCCGGCTCCTTGCGGCGAGCGGTCGCCTATCCCGGCGCGGCCGACCACTGGACTTTGGACGAGATCAGCGCAGCCCTGCACAAGGTCGGCCTCGATCATCTCAAGGAGAAGATCGAGGAGGAGGCACCGTGGGACCAGACCTTGTCGGGCGGCGAGAAGCAGCGCCTCGCCTTTGCGCGGCTGCTCCTGCACAACCCCGACATCGTCGTGCTCGATGAGGCGACCTCGGCTCTCGACGAGAAGAGCCAGGACAAGATGATGCAGATGATCACCGAGGCGCTGCCGAAGGCGACCATCGTCAGCGTCGCGCATCGCGCCGAGCTGGAGGCTTTCCACAGCCGCAAGATCGTGCTGGAGCGGCGCAAGGGCGGCGCCAAGCTCGTCAGCGATATCGACCTGATTCCGCGCAAGGGCCGGCGCCGGCTGCTCGGGCGGTTCTTGCGGCAGCGCAAGGCGCCAAAGAAGGCGGCGTGATCCGTAGCCGGGATGGAGCGTAGCGCAATCCGGGAAGGTCTATCCGCGCGGCAAGAATCCCGGATTACGCTGCGCTCCATCCGGGCTACCGGACTGTGATCGAGCGTTGGAGTCCTCGTTAAAACCCGCTATGCATGCGCCGCCTGCAACGAGGATCTGCTGCTTGACGTCCGACAATGCCCCTTCGCCCGCGCCGTTCGGTGCGTTCGCGCCCAATGCGGCGCAGGCTGCGATCATCCGCCTCGCTCAGCGGTCGGGGCTGAAGCGCGGCGCGTTCCGGCCGTGGATGTCGCGGCTGGTCAATCTGCTGCGCAGCGGCCCGGTCGACGTGCAATATCAGGGCGCCTCGTTCCGCTTCCATCACCAGGGCAGCGCGACCGAGCGCGGCGCGCTGTTCAATCCCGACTACAATCTCGACGAGCTCGACTTCCTGCGCCAGCACACCCCGGCGGGCGGCACGTTCGTCGATGTCGGCGCCAATGTCGGCACTTTCGCACTGGTGATGGCGCATCAGATCGGGCCATCCGGACAAGTGGTGGCGATCGAGCCGCATCCGCTGACCTTCGGACGGCTCTCGTTCAACCACGCCGCATCGAAGACGCCGCAGGTGCGCCTGGTGCAGGCCGCCGCGGGCGACAGCGACGGCGAGCTGATCATCGAGAGCGGCGGCGGCAACCTCGGCGCTACCCACGTCGTCACCGGCACGGCCAGTGCCGAGGCCATCAAGGTGCCGTCGCTGCGCCTGGTGCGCATTCTGGAGGAGGCCGGCGTCGGCCAAGTCGATTCGCTGAAGATCGACGTCGAGGGCTTTGAGGACCGCGTGCTGATCGGCTTCTTCCGCGACGCGCCGCAATCGCTCTGGCCACGTGCGGTGGTGATCGAGCATCTGTCACAAAACGAATGGCAGCAGGATTGTATTGCCGACATGGTCGGGCGCGGCTTTACGATCGCACGCAAGACACGAAGCAATACGTTTCTGTCCCGCTGACGGGTACGAACAAGGGAGGTTGCGATGATCGATCATCTGGGTTTCTCCGTCTCCGACTATGAGCGCGCCAAGGCGTTCTATGCGAAGGCACTGGCGCCGCTCGGCTACAGCCTGATCATGGAGGTCACTGCCGAGCAGACCGGACACGCTGCGGCTGCAGGCTTCGGAGCCGACGGCAAGCCCGATTTCTGGATCGGGGGCGAAGGCGCGATGAACAAGCCGGTGCACGTCGCCATCCACGCCAAGGACCGCGCCACAGTCGATGCATTCTACAAGACGGCGATGGCGGCCGGCGGCCGCGACAACGGCCCGCCCGGCATCCGCCCGCATTATCACGCGAACTATTACGGCGCCTTCGTGCTCGACCCCGACGGCCACAATATCGAAGCGGTCTGCCACACGCCGGAATAATCCGGTCTTCGAAGCGATGTGACGCGGAACATCGGTGCTGCACCTTCGTTGTTGTTCTCTGGACAACGATCCCGATGATGCCGATGCCGATTGAACCGCCCGAGATTCCGCCGTCGACGCCCGGTACGCCAACTGAGCCGCCGCCCGGAATCCCGCCCGGCAATCCGCAGCCCGAAATCACGCCGCCGGTGCGCGAGCCCGGCTCGCCGCCGCGGCCCGACGAATTGCCGGGCCGCATGCCTGAGGAGATCCCATCGCGCGGACCGAACGGGCCGCTCACGCCCAATCCTGCGACGGATGCGATTCCGCCGCGCGATCACGCGTGAAGCGGCGAAGCAATGTCAGGCGATTGCCACCAGCGCCTGAATGCGCAATGAACGTTGCCATAGTGAGATGATTTGCGTGCAGAAATAAATCGGGTCGCAGTTGCATCGCCCGCCACAATGCGGCCTAACGCTTAGCCGTTCATCCCGACACTTCGACAAAGAACCTTCCGGGGAAGTTCACCACATGACCAACCTTCGTTTCGTGCTGCTTGCGACGACGGCTTTGACCGCGATGCAATTGGCCAACACCGCATCGCATGCGCAAGACGCTGCGCCGTTCGTCGTCGCTCAGGCCCAGCCGCAGGACGCGGGCCCTGACGGAAGACCGAAGCAGCCGCCGAAGGGACCGCCAGGCGCGGCGCCGCCTGCAGCACCCGCACGCCCCGCGGCTCCGCCGCCGGCGGCTGCACCGCCCCAGCCGCCTGCAGCTCCTCCGCCGGCCGCAGCACCGCCGCGCCCGGCAGCGCCGCCACCACCTCCGCCTCCCCCTGCGGCCCGCCCGGCACCTCCGCCGCCGCCTCCCCCTGCAGCCCGTCCGGCGCCTCCGCCGCCCTCGCCGCCGCCTGCTGCTCCGAAGCAGCCTTCGCCGCCCCCGGCCGCGGCCCCGCAGCAGCAAGCCCCAACACCGCCGCCTCCGGCTGCGCGTCCCGCTGCCCCGCCGCCGCCCCCGCCTGCCGCACGCCCGGCTCCCACGCCGCCCGCACCGCCCCCTGCGGCGGCGCCGCAGCAGCAGGCCCCCACCACACCGCCGCCTGGGGCTCGCCCGACGCCGCCCCCGCCGCCCCCTCCCGCAGCGGCTCCGCCGGCCCGGCCGACTCCCGCGCCTGCGCCCACGGCAACACCGCCTGCTCCGACAGTCGCGCCCCCGGCGCGCCCCGGCGCGCCTGCGCCGGCAGTCACGCCGGCTCCAACGGCGACACCAACACCGACGACGCCACCTGCGCCAACCGCAACGCCGGCTCCCGGCAGCACGCCCGGCGCACCGCCGGCTGGTCGCCCCGGCGCACCTCCGCCCGGCGTACGTCCTGGCGCGCCGCCGCCCCCGGCGGGATCACCCGCACCCGGCGCTACGCCCGCTCCAACGGCAACGCCCGCGCCCGGCAGCACGCCGCCGCCCCCGCCGCCGCCCGGACGTCCGGGGTCGGCAACGCCCGCGCCCGGCGCAACCCCGGCCCCGACAGCGACGCCAGCCCCCGGGCAGCAGGGTGGAACGCCTCCGGCCGGCGCGCCCGCCGCCGGGACTCCGGCTGCGCCGCCGCAGGCTGGTGCGCCCGCCCGGCCGCCGGCACCTCCCGCCGGCGCCGCGGCTCCGACCGTGGTGCCCGGCACGCCCGCCGCAGCGCCGCCGCCCGACCGGGCACAATACAGACCGCCGACGGTCGCGCCGGCTTTCCGCGCCGCGCCGACAGTCGCGACGCCCTTGCCGCCGCCGCCGCGTCCGCAGCAGCGTGACCTGACGCCGCTTGCGATCGGCGCGGGCGTGGTGGCCGGTGCCGTGATCGGCGCCACCATCGCCGATATTCATAGCCAGCGGCGCGAGGTCGTCGAAGGCGGCCGCACCGTCTATACCGAGCCGGACCGCATCATCATCCGCGATCCGGGCGGGCAGGCCTATGTCCGCGGCAACGATCTCTATCGCTTCCGCTACGGCGCCCGCGACATCCGCACCGACACCGTCGGCGGCGAAACCCGCACCGTCGTGATCCGTCCCGACGGCAGCGAGGTGATCACCGTGGTCGGCCCAGACGGCTCGCTGCTGCGTCGTATCCGCAGGGACCCGCGCGGACGCGAGATCGTGATCATCGACAACACCTACCGCGATCCGCGGGCGGTCGGCGGCTTCTACGTCGACGTGCCGCCGCCGGTGGTCAGCATTCCCTATGATCGCTACATCGTCGACGCCCAGGAAGCGCCGCCGCAGGTGATCTACGAAACGATGCGGGCTCCTCCGGTGCAGCGGATCGATCGGCGCTACTCGCTCGACGAGATCCGCTACAGCCCGAATGTTCGCATGCAGATGCCGAGCATCGACGTCAACACGATCACCTTCGAGACGGGATCGTGGACCATTCCGCCGGATCAGGCGGCGCGGCTCCAGGTGATCGCAGAAGGCATCAACCAGGCGATCCAGGCCAATCCGCAGGAGGTGTTCCTGATCGAGGGCCACACCGATGCGGTCGGCAACGAGGTCGACAATCTGTCGCTGTCGGATCGCCGCGCGCAGGCCGCAGCCGAATTGCTGACGCAGCAATTCAGTGTGCCCGCGGAGAACCTGACGTCGCAGGGCTATGGCGAGCAGTATCTGAAGGAGCAGACGCAAGGCTCGAGCCTGATCAACCGGCGCGTCACCGTCCGCCGCATCACGCCGTTGCTCAATGGCGGCCAGGCCAATGCGGCGCCTCCGCCGCGCCAGTAAGACCTTCGCAAGAAGACAAGGGCCGGGAGCGATCCCGGCCATTTTTCTTGTCACGCCGTCATCGCTTCCGACGGCAGACATGCCTCGCAAACGGCGGCAACATGCCGGTGATCGGTGCCGCAACAGCCGCCGAGAATGCGCATGCCGGGGAATGCGCGCCTGAGCAAACGGTAGCGGCGGCCGAGATCTTGGGGATCGCCACTGTCCAGCGCCTCCGATTCGTCGAGCTCGGCGTGGCTCTTGACCGATGCATTGGCTTTGATGCCGTGGATGCGCTGAACCCACGCCTCGCCTGCGGCGAGTGCACTCTCGAAGTGAGTTGGGTGCGCGCAATTGATCAGGAAGTATTCGCAGGCACGTTCAGTTGCGTCGTCGACAGCCTCGATCGCCTCGCGCAGCGACTCTCCCCGGACGAGGCGGCCATCGGTTTCGACCGTGAAAGAGATCGCGACCGGAATGTCCTGCCTCTTGGCTGCTCGGACTACGCCCACGGCTTCGTTGATGCTGTTCAGCGTGAATGCAGTCACCATGTCGGCGCCCGCCTCGGCGAAGGCCGCGATCTGGCCTGAGTGGTAGGATTCCGCCTCCGCCGCGTCCATGTTGCCGGCCTTGTAGCCGTCGCCTCGCGGACCGATCGCGCCATTGATGACGCAAGGCGTGGCGGGGGACTCCCAAGCGCCGCGCAATTCGTCGAGGAAGCGGATGGCGCGCATGTTAATGGCCTTAAGCCTGGCCGCATCATAGCCGAGCTTGGCGCCCCAATCAGGGTTGGCGCGCCAGGTCGGACTGTCGAGGACAAAGCCGAGCCCATGCTGCCGCGCGATACGCAGGTAGGCTTCGTAGTACTGCCTCAAATGCGCACGGCCATCCGCGCTGTCGAGCAGCACGAATGCCGCAAAGTGGGGCAGCTCCAGCCCGTGCTGAAAGATGAGAGTTGTTTCCATGCCGCCATCGGTCAGGAAAATGCCGCCGCCGCGCTGCGGCAGACCATGTCTGTATCTGGCCATTGATCGCTCCATGATTTGGACGGGCCGCACTCTTCACTCGGTCGCGCTACGCCCGTGTTCGGTCGCGGCATTTGGTGCCGCATAATGTCGCGTCGCTCTAGAAGCCCCATGGTGCGGCTGAACTTCCACCCGCAAGCGGAGACAAATCAATGATTTGCAGGAGTCACGCGGAGTGGGCCTTGGCCCCAAGGGCCAATTTCTGCACCGTCGGTACAGTTCTGGAGACATCGATGGGAAAGGGCGAAGCGACGCGCGAGCGCATTCTCGAGATCGCGGAAGCGGCGGTGCTCGCAAAGGGCTTCGGCGCCACCTCGATCGAGGAGGTCATTGCCGAGGCCGGACTGACCAAGAGCGGGTTCTTCTATCACTTCAGGGATAAGAACGCGCTCGCACGGGAGATGCTGCGTCGCTACGTGGATACGAATGACCGCCTGTTCGACGAGATCTTCAGGCGCGGACGTGAGCTCTCCGACGACCCGCTGCAGTCGTTCCTGATCTCGCTGAAACTACTCGCCGAAGTCATGGCCGATCTGCCGAACGGCCATCCCGGCTGCCTGATCGCCAGCATCTGCTACCAGGAGCGCTTGTTCGACCGCGACGTTCGCGATCTGACCGCGCAATCGGTCCGGAGCTGGAATGCGCACTTCCGCGAGATTCTCGACGGCATCGCCGCGGTCTATCCGCCCCGCGAGCCGATCGACCTCGACGATCTCGCGGAGATGATCTCGTGCGTGGTCGACGGCGCAATCATCATGTCGAAGACGCTCAACGACCCGAAGCGGCTGGAGCGGCAGATCATGCTCTTCCGCAGCTGCGTGAAGCTGGTCTTCACGCCGCCTCACGCGTCGTGAATTGATAGAACGTGAGCGGACCAGGGCGGCCCGTCCTGCCGCGCTCGCCTGCGGCAGGAATAATTGCGCCCAGGTTGGCAGTCGCCCCCATCATTCTCGCGCAGCCAATCCCAGCGCCTCGGCCATGACACGGAACACTTCGGTATTGTCCATCGAGCCGTGCACGCGCTCGCTCCCCGGGCCCGTCGCCGTGACAATGACGTCCTCGCCCGAATGCACGCTGGCGCCGACCAGCGACGACAGATTGCCGGGGCGCAGCACCGCGCCCGGGACCTCCTTGTATTTCTCGTTGGCCTTGAAGGTGCCGTCGTCGCCGGCCTTGACGGTCGGCTCGTTGGGATTGTCGAGCTTCGGGCGGAACGTCTCATAATGATCGGGCAGGCTCGCCGAGAAGATGGCAAGCCGGCGGCTCACGTCGACGCGTGACGGATAACCTTCCGCATCCGGCGCGGGATAGTTGGGAAATCCGGCCTGATCATAGACCCCGACGCGCTCGCGCAGGGGCACGTTGGGCGTCGTGCCCATGTCGTCGTTCACCGTGCCGACCAGGCTGTTGGGATGATTGTGATCGGCCAGCACCAGGATGAGGGTGTCGTCGCCGCGTGCGCGCGCCCATTCGCGCGTCTGACGCACCGCGTTGTCGAGCATGATCGTGTCGTAGACGGCACGCTCCATGTCGAGCAAATGCGCGTATTTGTCGATCATTCCGGATTCGACCATCAGGAAGAAGCCGGCTTCGTTCTTCGAGAGGATTTTCAACGCCGCCTGCACCTGTTCGGTCAGATCAGGCTGCTCGGGAAATTTCTTGACGCCGCCGCCCTTGAGGAATTTGCGGTCGAGCGCGCCGTCCATGTTGCCGGTGGCGAACAGGCCGAGCAGCTTGCTCGTCTCTTGCTTGGCGGCAGAGGCGCTGAGCTCGCCCGCGGTGGTCGCCACCTGATAGCCGGCATCGCGAAACTTCGCGATGTAGTCGGTCTCGTCCTTGCGCTTGGAGCCGGCAGCCGACTTCGGCAGAAAATTCGCGCTGCCGCCGCCCATCATCACATCCGGCTTTGCCGCGAAGAACTGCTCGACGATGTCGTCGTAGGCGGCGCGCCGGCGGGTGTGCGCGACCATCGCCGCCGGCGTCGCGTCTTCGATCTCGGTATTGGTGACCACACCGATCGCCATGCCGAGCCGCCTTTTGGCAAGGCTGGTGATGGTTTCGACCTTGGGATCGTCGAGCGGGCTCGCGCTGCGGTCGGCATAGACGCCAAGGGCATTGACGGCGCTCTTGTGCCCGGTCGCATAGGCGCTCGCCGAGTTCGCGGAATCCGTGATGATCGAGTCCGAGCCGGCGGTTGCCACCAGCGCCATATGGGGCATGTCGTCGATGGCGAGCTTGCCGCGGCTCTTGCCTTCCGAGATGCCCTTGGACAGAATCCGCGCGGCGACCCGATGCGCCGGCGACATGCCGTCGCCGATGAACAGGATGACGTTCTTCGCCTTGCGCGGGCCGGTGTCGTAAACCGTCCATGTGACGCTGCGCTGGCGCGTGCCGTCGCTCACCTCCACGGCAACGCTGCCCGGCTTGGTCAACGTGACGTCGCGCAGGACCAGGGACGACTGCTCCTTGCCGTCCTCGCGCTCGATGAAGGTTCCGGAGCGGCCGAACGCGGCCGCATAATCCGCGCCGTTCACCGTCACCTTCAACTTGGCGGGATCGACCAGCCCGGGGAGCTCGACCTTGAAGTCGAACTTGGCTCCCGCCAGGATCTCGGCGCGATCGATCGGATAGATCGTCTGCGCCGACGATGATGATGCCCAACAGAGAACAATGAGAGAGGCGAGTGCCGATCCCCTGACCATGTGCGATGCTCCGCAATCCCGTTTCCAACAGAAGTGGAAGCGTAGCGGTCGAGAATGACAGCGTCATTAAGCTCGCAGCCCGGACTTCGCTTCGCTCCATCCGGCTACGGAAAGCCTCAGCCCTTGTCGCTCTCGAGCCGGAAGATCTGCGAACCTTCGCTGCCCGAGAGCAGGCCGGTCTTCGAATAGAGACCGAGCTTGGTGCGGGTGTCGGCGATGTCGAGGTTGCGCATGGTGAGCTGGCCGATGCGGTCGGCCGGCGTGAAGGCCGCGTCCTCGACCTTCTCCATGCTCAGCCGCTCCGGCGCATAGGTGAGGTTGGGACTCTCGGTGTTGAGGATCGAATAATCGTTGCCGCGGCGCAGCTCGAGCGTCACTTCGCCGGTGACGGCGCGGGCGACCCAGCGCTGCGCGGTCTCGCGCAGCATCAACGCCTGCGAATCGAACCAGCGGCCCTGATAGAGCAGACGACCCAGACGCATGCCGCTGATGCGGTACTGCTCGATCGTGTCCTCGTTGTGGATGCCGGTGACGAGGCGCTCATAGGCGATGTGCAGCAGCGCCATGCCGGGCGCTTCATAGATGCCGCGGCTCTTGGCCTCGATGATGCGGTTCTCGATCTGATCGCTCATGCCGAGGCCGTGACGGCCACCGATCGCGTTGGCTTCGAGGAACAGCGCGACGGGATCGGAGAAGGTCTGGCCGTTGAGCGCGGTCGGCTGTCCTTCCTCGAAGCGCACCACGACCTTCTCGGCCTTGACATTGCAGTCCTCGCGCCAGAACGGCACGCCCATGATCGGGTTGACGATCTTGATACCGCTGTCGAGGCTCTCGAGATCCTTCGCCTCGTGCGTGGCGCCGAGCAGATTGCTGTCGGTCGAATACGCCTTCTCCGCGCTCATCTTGTAGGCAAAGCCTTGCGCGGTCATGAACGCAGACATCTCGGCGCGGCCGCCGAGCTCGTCGATGAACTGCTGGTCGAGCCAGGGCTTATAGATCTTCAGGCCGGGATTGGTGAGCAGGCCGTAGCGGTAGAAGCGCTCGATGTCGTTGCCCTTGAAGGTCGAGCCGTCGCCCCAGATGTTGACACCGTCTTCCTTCATCGCTGCGACCAGCATCGTGCCGGTGACGGCGCGCCCGAGCGGCGTGGTGTTGAAATAGGTGATGCCGCCGGTCGAGATATGGAAGGCGCCCGACTGGATCGCGGCAATGCCCTCGTGGACCAGCTGCGTGCGGCAATCGACGAGCCGCGCGTTCTCGGCGCCGAACTCCAGCGCCTTGCGCGGGATCTCGTTGTAGTCGGCTTCATCCGGCCTGGCCGAGATTGGCGGTGTAGGCGTAGCAGCGCGCGCCCTTCTGCTTCATCCAGAGCAGCGCCGCAGAGGTGTCGAGGCCGCCCGAAAAAGCGATGCCGACTTTCTCACCCTTGGGCAGGCTTTTCAGGATCGTGGTCATGGGGCTTCCAATCGGGTCTCAAGCTGATGTGACGGGTGCGTTCGACCGCGCGAATATCAAATTTCGCGGGGCTCGGCACCCCTTTAATGGCTCAAACCGAGGGCTCGGGGCCGGTCTTGCGGCCGAACAGGCGCTGCCGGAGCCGGTAAGCGGGCATGTTCAGCCGGGTCAGGGCGGCATCCACCGCTTCGTCCGAGAACCGCGTCCGCGGCCAGCGATAGATCAGCGCGTAGGCGAACCAGATCACGACGAAGGTGACGAGGCCGGCGATCGACACGTCCGTGAAGAAGTGCCCGCCGAAGGCCATGCGCAGGGCGCTGGTGAGCGTGCCGAAGATGACGGCGCCGGCATAGGCGAGCGGCCGCCACGACGGCGGGGCTAGCGCCGCGGGCGCAAGCGTCCAGAAGGCGGTCGCGCCCTCGCCCGAGAAGAACGAGCAGTTGCGCGCGCAGCCGCCGCGGGGATCCCACCACGGCACGAATTGCTGGTCGCCGGCAAATTCCGTCACCACCACCGGCCGCGGCCGGCCCCAATAGGTCTTGAAGGTCAGGTTCGTGAGGATGCCGGCCGACATGATCATGGTCACCAGCAAGAAGATGATCGTGCGTCCCCGCACGATTAGCGGCCGGTCCGGCCGGATCATCTTCACAACAAGCGCCGCGATTGACGGCAGCACGAAGGCCCAGGCGATCCACATCGCCGCATCGCGCGCAAAGCCGGCCCACCCGTTCAGCTTGAGCGGGAACGTCTTGGTGGCGGGATCGAAGAACAGCGATGCGAGCTTGAGGTCGAGCTCGGGATAGAGGCCGAAGACGACGCCGATCACGAGCCACAGCGCCAGGGCAATGAAGAGTCCGGTACGGTTCATGGCGCGCGGTTTAGCGGAGTGGGATGGAGATGAAAACCCCAAGGGAGGTATCCATGCTCCCCTGGAGGGGGAGGATAAGAAACTCACCGCGCATCCGGCCTTGAATTCGATGGCAATGGCGGCGGTGGTTTGCGCGGGGGCGGCGGGATCCGCCAGGCGCCGGCATTGCGGCCGGCGATCAGCCAATAGACGAAGCCGGCAACGATGCCCGCGCCGGTCATGATCTCCAGGTGACGCCGTACGATGCCTTCGAACTGCAACGTGTCGGAATGGAACGGGACGAGGCCGAGATAGCAGGCGAGCCCGACGAGGCCGCCGCCGACGGCGTAGGCGAGCGCGCTACGGATGTAGAGCGCTTCGGTGATCGCGACGATCACCGCTGCCGGCACCAGGGCAAAGCCGGACACGAAGATGAAGCCGAAGCCGAGCAGGATGTCGATCGTGCCCTGATCGACCGGACCGGCGCCGAGATCGGCGAACTCCGGAAACAGCAGCGCGACGACGACGATCATGCCGCCGACAAAGCAGGCGGCGAGGAAGCCGATGAAGATGACAACGAGGCGGCCGATCAGGGACATGACGAAGAAGTCCCGATTGTCGTCATTGCGAGCCACCGGGTCCGCGCGAAGCGCGGCCCGATGACAGGCTCAGCGAAGCAATCCAGACATACGTCCGCGGAGACAGTCTGGATTGCTTCGTCGCTACGCTCCTCGCAACGACGAGGAGGCGAGAGCACGGGCATGACACACTAATCCGTCATCGCCATGGCGCGCAGCGCCTGGCGCTCGCGCGCCGAGAGCTTTTCCGTCTCCGACTTGAGCTGGCCGCAGGCGGCGAGGATGTCGCGGCCGCGCGGGGTGCGCACCGGCGAGGAATAGCCGGCGTTGAAGATGTATTCGGAGAACTTTTCGATCTGGTCCCAGTCCGAGCATTCATAGGCGGTGCCGGGCCAGGGATTGAATGGGATCAGGTTGATCTTGGCCGGAATGCCCTTGAGCATCTTCACCAGCAGCTTGGCATCGTCGAGCGAATCGTTGACGCCCTTGAGCATCACATATTCGAAGGTGATGCGGCGCGCGTTGGAGGCGCCGGGATAGTCGCGGCAGGCCTGCAGCAGCTCCTTGATCGGATATTTGCGGTTGAGCGGCACCAGCTCGTTGCGCAGCTCGTCGCGCACCGCATGCAGCGAGATCGCGAGCATGACGCCGATCTCCTCGCCGGCGCGCACGATGTTCGGCACCACGCCCGAGGTCGACAGCGTGATGCGGCGGCGGGAGATGCCGATGCCTTCGTTGTCGCCGACGATCAGAAGCGCATCGCGCACCGCGTCGAAATTGTAGAGCGGCTCGCCCATGCCCATCATCACGATGTTGGTGACGCGGCGCGTGCCGTCCTCACGGTCGGCCCAGTCGTTGAGCCGATCGCGCGCGACCATGACCTGGCCGACGATCTCGCCGGCAGTGAGGTTGCGCACCAGGCGCTGTGTGCCGGTGTGGCAGAAGGCGCAATTCAGCGTGCAGCCGACCTGCGAGGAGACGCAGAGCGTGCCGCGGTCGGTCTCGGGGATGTAGACGCACTCGACTTCATGCGCCTTCTGAACATTGTCGCCGCTCGGCAGCCGCAACAGCCATTTGCGGGTACCGTCGTTGGAGATCTGCTCGGCCACGACCTCGGGCCGGTCCACAGTGAAATGTTGGGCGAGCTCGGCGCGGATGCCCTTCGAGATCGAGGTCATCTCGTCGAAGCTCCGGGCGCCGCGGAAATAGAGCCAGTGCCACAGCTGCTGCACGCGCATCTTGCGCTGGGCCGGTGCGACGCCGATCTCGCCGAGGCGATCGGCAAGCTCGGTGCGCGACAGGCCTATCAGCGACGGCTTGGCCGGCGGCACATAGGTTTCGAGCGGGGTCTTCTCCACCAGGAGGCCGTTGTGCGGCTCGGTCGTCGGTTGCATCGGTTGCCTGATATCTCTCGTCATGCCCGGGCTTGTCCCGGGCATCCACGTTCTTTCTCGCCCGTTGCCAGCGCGTGGATGGCCGGGACAAGCCCGGCCATGACGGCTGCACCTTTGGAATACACCTATATAGCAACCGGAACCACCGATTGCGACCTTAACGCCGGCAATCCTGCGCGATCTTGTCGAGCGCCTGGGCGAGGCCCTTCAGCGAGAAGGTGTCGGTCGTCTCGGTACCCTTGGCCGAGACGCCCTTGACGACGAGATCGGCGGATTTGCGCATGGCTTCGACCATCCGCTCCTCCTCGGCCGCGTTCTTGATCCAGAGCCCGTCGCCCTGCGTGTACATGGCGAAGGAGGCGCCGCCGACCTCGGCGGTCGATTCCGAGCCCGGCTTCAGCGCATAGCCGATCATGACCGAAACTTCGTTGTTGACCTTCTCCGCCGGCCGGGTCGAGACGAAGGCATAAGCGGGATCGCGCGGCCGGTTCGGCGGGTTGGTCTTCGACGATGACGGCTTGGCCAGCGCGAAGCAGACCTTCTTGCCGTTCGGCGTCGCCGAATAGGCACCCCAGGTGCCGAACTGCCCGATCAGGGTCGGCTCCGCGCCCCCCGCAACGGCCGCAGCCGGGGCCGCCGGCTTGCTCTCGGGCTTCGGGGCCGCCTTTGCGTTGGTGTTGGCCGGCGGCGCCGCCGGCTTCGGTGCCGCCTCTTTTGGAGCTGGACTGGACTTGGGCGCCGGTTGCGCCGTCTGCGCCCGCGCAGACACGGTGATTCCCCCGGCCGCCACGCCAGTCATCAAAGCTAAAATCAGCACCCGCCACATGCCGCGTTGGTTCCCTCAATATTGTGACTGGAAGATGGCCCGAGCGCGCTTTGTCCCCGGGCAGGGATAGCCGGGAAAGTTCAATTTGGGAAGGCAGTTAGCGGTATCGGCGGCGGCTAGGCCCTGGATCGGGCGGTGCGTTGCGCGGCCCATTGCGCCTCGGTCCAGCCGAGCAAATCCTCGGCGCCGGAACTGCGCAGATGCGCGCCGCCGTCGATCACCACCATCTCGCCATTGATGTAGGCGGCGCGATCCGAGACCAGGAAGCTGGCGAGATCGGCGAGCTCGCCGTGCTCGCCGGTACGTCCAAGCGGATTGCGCGCGGTCCAGCCTTCGTCACGGCCTTCGGGACGGAGCTGCCCGGTGGCCCCTGCGGTCGGAAACGGGCCCGGCGCGATCGCGACGGTCCGGATGCCCTTCGGGCCCCATTCCACCGCAAGACTCCTGGTCATCGCCAGCAGTGCGGATTTCGCCATCGCCGAGGGAACGGTGAAGGCGCGGCCGGTGATGGTGGAGGTCGAGAGGATCGACAGCACGACACCGCCATGCTTGGCCTCGATCCAGCGCCTGCCGGCGGCGAGCGTGCAATACATCGCGCCATGCAGTGTCGGCGCCAGGATCGCGTCCGCGGCGCGGAAGGAGAGATGCTCGCTCTGTGCGATGAAGGTGGCAGCGGCATTGTTGACGAGGATGTCGAGCGGCGCCTCGCGCCAGATCGTATCCATCATGCCGTCGACCGCCGCACCGTCGCGGATGTCGCAGGCGATGGTCGTGACCGTGCCGCCGGTCTCGTCGCGCATCTCGCGCGCCGTCGCCTCGAGCCGCTCGAGCTTGCGGCCGCAGATCACGAGCTCGGCGCCGAGCGCGAGGAAGCGACGCCCCATTGCAGCGCCGAGACCCGAACCACCACCGGTAATGAGGATGCGCTTGTTCTTGAGCAGGCCTGTTTCAAACATCGTTTGAATCCTTTCTCCGCGGATTTCGCCATTGCGAGCCACCGGGTCCGCGCGAAGCGCGGCCCGATGACAGGCTCAGCGAAGCAATCCAGACTATTTCCGCAGGACGGACTCTGGATTGCTTCGCTGCGCTCGCAATGACGGAGGATAGGCCGTCGCTGACCCCAGACAAAGAATCCGGATTGTCGCCACTGCCTAAATCCGGCAGAAACGGCCAAACTATAATTCCACCCGAAACGCCCTCAAGGTGCCGCCATGAAAGCCATCCTCTGCTCGCAATATTGCCAGCCCGACGACCTCGTCCTGACTGAGGTGCCGGATCCGGTGGCGGGGCCCGGCGAAGCCGTGATCGCGATCAAGGCGGCGGCGCTGAATTTTTTCGACATCCTGATGATCCAAGGCAAGTACCAGATCAAGCCGCCCTTCCCGTTCTCGCCGGCCGCGGAAGTTGCGGGCGTGATCGAGAGCATCGGCGCTGGCGTCACGGATCTCAAGGTCGGTGATCGCGTCGTCGCCTCATGCGGCCACAACGGCGCACGCGAGAAGATCGCGCTGCCGGCGAGCTCGATCGTGAAGATCCCCGACAATCTCGACTACGACCGCGCGGCCGGCATCATCATCATCTACGGCACCGCGCTGCATGCGCTGGAAGATCGCGCCAGCCCCAAGCCGGGCGAGACGCTCGCTGTGCTGGGCGCAGCCGGCGGCACCGGCCTTGCGGCCTGCGAGCTCGGCAAGCTGATGGGATTGAAGGTGATCGCCTGCGCCTCGTCGGACGAGAAGCTCGAATTCGCCAAGGCGCACGGCGCCGAGCTGACGCTGAACTACGCCAAGGAAGATCTGAAGGAAGGCCTGCGCAAGCTCACCGGCGGCAAGGGCGTCGACATCATCTTCGATCCCGTTGGTGGTGCTTACGCCGAACAGGCGCTGCGCTCGATCGCATGGGAAGGCCGCTTCCTCGTCATCGGCTTTGCCGCCGGCGACATTCCGAAGATGCCGCTGAACCTCGCGCTGCTGAAGGGTTGCGACATCCGCGGCGTGTTCTGGGGCGCCTGGACCCGGCTCAACCCGGCCAAGAACCGCGCCAATCTCGAGAAGCTGGTGAAGTGGACCGCGGAAGGCAAGATCTCATCGCATGTCGACCGCACCTTCCCGCTGGCTCAGACGGCGGATGCGTTGAAGGTGCTGGCGGGACGGCAGGCGATGGGCAAGGTGATCTTGCATCCGTGAGCTGATGCAGGTGGTTGAAGTCGCGTCGGCTACGCGACTTCTGCTTTGCCGTCCGCCTCCTCCACCCCACGCTTCAGCGCGGCGCGGGCGGCCTCGCGGTGCTCGTTCGTGATGTGGCTGGCAACCATGCGGATGGCGGTGGCGAGCACGGCAGCGTCATCGGCGAAGCCGAGCATGGGCATCACGTCCGCGACGAAATCGAACGGCAGGACGAAATAGGCGATTGCACCGAGCAGCGAAGCCTGGACGTGACGCGGCGTCTGCCGGTCGAACGCGCAGTAATAGGCGGCAAGCAGATCCTCCGCGAACGGCAGATGCGCAGCGACCCGCTTCAGCTTGCGCCAGAAGCGGCGGCGCACGCTCTCGCGATCTTCCGCGAGCCGATCGGCCGGCTCGAAGCCAACGCTGTGCTCGGCAGCCATGCTCAAATGCTCCCCGTTCTGCGGGAGGCGGAGGACCGCCCGATCCCGGCTGATCACAAGATGGGGATGCAGCCGGTCCCTGCAAGGCGTCTGCTTGGTGTCAGCCTGCGATGGCGTTCATCGCCTTGGCGAGCGCCATGTCGCGCGCGGTGACGCCGCCGGCGTCGTGGGTCGACAGCACCACCTCCACCGTCTTGTAGACGTTGCGCCATTCGGGGTGGTGATCCATCTTCTCGGCGACCAGCGCGGCGCGGGTCATGAAGCCGAACGCCTCGTTGAAATCCTTGAAGACAAAGGTTTTCCCGATGGCGTCGCGGCCTTGGACGTCAGTCCAGCCGGACAATCCGCCCAACGCCTGCCTGCGCGCCTCCGCCGAGAGCCGTTCTGCCATCACCATCTCCATCCTTCGGAGGAACTTTACCCTAACACCGTGCCGACGCCCGGGTTCATACGGGGGATTTCCTCCATCCGCTAACCATGACGGAGATGTAACCCCGCCGGACAAGAAATTTGCTACAATTGCGGACGTAAATCGCCGGCCAAGATGAAACTGAGCCTGAAGCGCCTGTTTGGGAGACCGATGACCGGGGGATTGGACCTGGCCGAAGCGCCCCCTCCGCCTTCGCCGCGATCCGCGGCGCGGAAGACGGCGCTCGTGTCTCTGGCGTTCCTGCTTGCGATCGTCGGCGTGGTTGCCGGCGGCTATTACTTCGCGATGCGTCCCGTGACGCTCAGAATCGCGGTCGGCCCCGCCAACAGCGACGACGTCAAGGTCGTGCAGGCGCTGACGCAAGGCTTTGCGCAGCACAAGAGCTACGTGCGGCTGCGCCCGATCCAAACCGACGGCGCAACCGCCAGCGCCAATGCGCTCGCCGAAGGCAAGGTCGATCTCGCCATCGTGCGTGGCGATCTCGACGTGCCGAAGAACGCACAGGCGGTCGCGACCCTGCGCAAGAACGTCGTGGTGCTGTGGTCCGTGCCCGCCAAGGGCAAGAAGAAGGGCGCGAAGATCACCAAAGTCGCACAGCTCGCCGGTCACCGCATCGGCGTCGTCGGCCGTACCCAGGCCAACGTCAATCTGCTCAAGGTGATCCTGCACCAATACGGCGTCGACCCGGCCAAGGTCGAGATCGTGCAATTTCCCGCCAACGAAGTTGCCGAGGCGATCAAGGCGCAGAAGGCCGACGTCTACCTCGCGGCAGGCCCGGTCAACAGCAAGATCACCGCGGAGGCGATCTCGGCATCGGTCAGGGAGGGCGGCACGCCAACCTTCCTCGCCATCGATTCCGCCGATGCGATCGCGCAAAACCATCCAGTCTATGAAGCGGGCGAGATCCCCGCCGGCACCTACGGCGGCTCGCCCGACCGTCCCGAGGACGAGGTCAAGACCATCAGCTTCGCGCACCACATCGTGGCGCGCAAAGGCGTGTCCGAGGCCGACATCGCAGCGTTCACGCGCCAGCTCTTCGCCGTGCGCCAGCAACTGGTGACGGAATTCCCGCTGGCGGCGAAGATCGAGACGCCCGACACCGACAAGGATGCGGTGATCCCGGTGCATCCGGGTGCGGCCGCCTTCGTCGACGGCGAGGAGAAGACCTTCCTCGACAAATACAGCGATTACATCTGGTGGAGCCTGATGGCGCTCTCGGCCATGGGCTCGGTCGGCGCCTGGTTCGCCGGCTATCTGAAGAAGGACGAGCGCGACAACAACAATCACCAGCGCGAACGCCTGCTTGACATGATCGCCGCGGCACGCAAGTGCGAGACGACCGAAGAGCTCGACCAGATGCAGACCGAGGCCGACGAGATCCTGCGCGACACGCTGCGCTGCTTCGATCACGGCGCCATCGAGGAAGCCGCGCTCACCGCCTTCAACATCGCACTCGACCAATTCCACGCCGCCGTCGCCGACCGCAAGGCTGTGCTGTTCAGCCTGCCGCCGAACCTGCAACGTGCCAGCGCGCAGTTCCGGGCCGCCGGCAACGCGTGAGCGCCCGCGCGCGTTATTGCTGCGTCACATTGTCTCAATATAGCTCCCAACGTCATCCGGGGCGATGCGAAGCATCGAACCCGGAATCCATTGCGCAGCATTCGCGGGGAGACATGGATTCCGGGTTCGCGCTACGCGCGCCCCGGATTGACGGACTCGCCCGCAAGCCCGGGGTCGGAGCCTCATGACCATCACATTCTCCCGCCGCCGCTTCCTCACCAGCAGCGCCGGTGCGCTCGGCACGATGGCGATGCCGTATCTTTCGCGCGCGGCTGATCGGCCGGCGGTCACCCACGGCGTGCAAGCGGGCGACGTTACCGTCGACGGCGGCGTGGTGTGGGCGCGAACCGACAGGCCCGCGCAGATGCTGGTCGAGGTCGCCACGAGCGAGTCCTTCAGGGACGCCCGCACATTGCCGCCGATCGCGGCGCTGCCCGAAAGCGACTTCACCGCCAAGATGCTGGTCGAAAATCTTCCCGCCGGCCAGGACATCTTCTACCGCGTCCGCTTCCGCGATCTCTCGCACAGCGCCATCGAGGGCGAGGCGGTGACCGGCCGCTTCCGCACCGCGCCGGCCGACCGCCGCGACGTCAGCTTCGTCTGGGGCGGCGACGTCGCAGGGCAGGGCTGGGGCATCAATCCCGACGACGGCGGCATGGTCACCTTCTCGACCATGCGCAAGCACCGGCCGGATTTCTTCCTGCACTCGGGCGACACGGTCTATGCCGACGGTCCGATCCAACCCGAGGTGAAGCTCGCCGACGGCAAGATCTGGAAGAATCTCACCATTCCGGAGAAAGCCAAGGTCGCCGAGACGCTGGACGAGTACCGCGCCGCGTACAAATACAATCTCACCGACGACAATCTCCGCGCCTTCAATGCCGAGGTGCCGGTCTTCGTGCAGTGGGACGACCACGAGGTCACCAACAACTGGTCGCTGTCGAAAGACTTGCCGGCCGCCTACAAGGTGCGCGACATCTCACTGCTCGCAGCTCGCGCGGGCCGGGCCTTCCACGAGATGTACCCGATGCGGGAGAGCATCATCGAGCCCGGCCGCGTCTATCGCCAGATCTCCTACGGCCCGCATCTCGACGTATTCGTGCTCGACGAGCGCAGCTATCGCGGGCCGAACGGTGCCAATCTCGAAACCGCCTATGGCCCCGCCAGCTATTTCCTCGGCCCGGAGCAGATCGCCTGGCTCAAGCGCGGCCTGCTGAATTCGCGCGCGACATGGAAGGTGATCGCATCGGACATGCCGATCAGCCTGATCGTCTCCGACACGCCGAAGGGCGGCTCGGAAGCCGTTGCGCAGGGCGACGGCCCGGTGCGTGGCCGCGAGTTCGAGATCGCCGACATCCTGCGCTTCATCAAGATGGCGCCGATCAGCAACACGGTGTGGCTGACCGCGGACGTGCACTACGCCGCCGCGCACCATTACGATCCGAACAAGGCGCAATTTCAGGAGTTCGAGCCGTTCTGGGAATTCGTCTCGGGCCCGCTGCATGCCGGCACGTTCGGCCCGAACGCGCTCGACAATACCTTTGGCCCCGAGGTGCGCTTCGTCAAGGCGCCGGGCAAGGACAGCCAGAATCTGCCGCCGTCCGCGGGTATGCAGTTCTTTGGTCACGTCAAGATCGACGGCGCGTCCGGCCGGATGACGGTGACCCTGCGCGATCGCGCCGACGTCGCGCTGTGGTCGACCACGCTCGATCCGAAGCTTGCGTGACGGCCAAGTCGAACCCGGATGAACCATCCGCCCGGCCCGGACGACAATTGCAGGCGCCCGCGCATTTTCGAGGGCGTGATGCCGTCCGAGCCATGTTCGAGTTGATGCCGTGCCGTTCAGCCGCCCAACGATCGTTATCGCGCTGCTGCTGAGCGCAGCATCCCCCACATGCGCGCAAACCCAGGACAGAGCGACGCTGGTGCGCGAGGCCCTCGCTTCGCCTTACGGCAAGGCGCTGACCGCCGAGCTCGGCAAGTCACTGCGCGCAAGCGCCGACCCGGCATGTCTGACGGACAAGGGGTTGGCTGCCGACCAGCTCGAACCGCGCGGCCGCGATATTGTCATCAGATGGGGCACGCATATGCTGGAAGGCGCATCGGCGTTCATCGACCGGCAGATCTCCGACAATCCATTTGCCGGCGCAGCCGAATTGGTAAGCCTGAAGAGCAATCCGGATGTGAAGCGCTATCTCGCGATGGAAGAGCCGATACGTCAGGCGAAGATCCTGGATTTGATCTTCGAGCATTTCGACCGCTACAACGTGATCGCCCGCGTGAAACTTGGAGGGGTCTATCCATTGCAGACAGGCAACGAAGCTCTGCTCCGTCTCAATCCGACCGATGCAACGGAAGAGCGGTTGGAGACGTTCGCCAGCAAGAGTCGTTCGAAAGCGCTGAAACGTTTCCTGCAATTGTCCGATCAAGAGGCGATTGCGCAGAGTGCGGCGATCAAGAAGGCCTCATCGCCGCCGCCGTTTCCGCACACATTCTTCAAGGGCGTCGAGACCGACCTCGCCGAGCTCTGCATTCGCTCCGGCAAATAGGCGATCAGGTGTCCCGTGCCTGCAGCGCCGCCTCCAGCGCCTCGCTCGAGCACGGCTTCTGCAGCCGCGGCCGGCCCGCCAGTTCGGACGGAATGCGTACCTCTGCGCCGTAGCCGGTGACGAACACGAACGGAACCTTCAGCGCGATCAGCCGCTCGGCGATCGCAAAGCTCGTCTCGCGGATCAGCTCGACATCGAGCAGCGCGAAATCGGGTGCCCGTTTTGCGATGGCATTCAACGCCTGCGTTACCGACCCCACGGTCCGCACGGTGGCCACACCAAATCCGAGCAGGCGATCCTCGAAATCGATCGCGATGATCGGATCGTCTTCGACGATCAGAACATCAGCCGGCCGGCCTGTGCCATTGCAGTTTGCAGGTGCCATGATCGCATCTTGGTTCGGGGGTTTTGGGATCAGGACTGCCGCGACACGATGCCTGCGCCCAGCGCATCGGAGGGTTCCCGGAACGAAACTCACCACATCCTCGTTCTCTGGTCTGTCCACTTGTGCACACAGGAAACGGATGGAACTCGCTAAGGTGGGAGGAAGGTGGGAGTTCAGGATGGATGCGCGTATCGGCAAGGTCACCGAGGTCGAGAGCCGGCCGGCCAACAATCTGCTGCGGCGCTTGAGTCAGGTCGACTACGGCCTCCTGGCGCCGCACGTGACCGTCGAGGACTCTGCAGCCGGGCACTTGCTCTACAATCCCGGCGATGACGTGCAGGTCGTCCATTTCCCCTGCGGCCCATCGCTCGCGACTTTCCTCGTCCCCAACGAGGATGGCCGCGACGTCGAAACCATTCTGGTCGGCCGCGAGGGCGCGGTGGGCGGCATCGTCAGCGAGGGGTTTCTGCCGGCCTATACCCGGATCTGCGTCAAATTCGGTGGACCGTTTGCGCGCATTCACGTCGCCAAGCTGGAAGCAGCCAAGCTGCGCTCGGCGTCGCTGCGCAACGTCTTTGCCCGCTATGCCGATTGCATGCTGGCCCAGATCTTCCAGTCGACCGCCTGCAACGCGATCCATTCGATCGAGCAGCGCACCGCCAAATGGATCCTGGCGGCGATGGAGCGGACCGGCGACGAGACCAGTGTGCCGCTGACCCACGAACAGCTCGCGACTTTGCTCGGCGTTGGCCGCTCCTATGCCAGCCGCGTGCTTCAGTCGTTCAAGGCCGAAGGCGTGCTCGACACGCGGCGCGGCTCGATCCTGGTCCGCAACCGCGACGGCCTGAGGCTGCGCGCCTGCCTGTGCAACGATGCCGTAAAGATGCATTTCGAGGAAGTGCTGCGCGGGGTCTATCCGACCGAGGAGCGGGAGGCCGGGTAGCTTCTTCTCCCCTGCAATAATGCGCGGCGCGCCGTTGTAACCGCGGTCGTGCTATACTGCCGCCCGCATGAGCGGGGCTTTGCTTCACACTCTCTTCGACATCCTGGCCTGGCTGGCGGCGGCGGCCGCCATCTATTGGCTGTCGCGACGGGGCTTGCAGTTTCCCTCGCAATCCTTCGCGCTGCCCTATATCGCCACGCTGGTGTTTGGCGCAGGCCTTGGCGCCTATCTGTTCGGCTCCGCCAATCTGTGGCTGTCGGGGCAAAGCGGCATTGCGCGCTCGGTCGAGGGCGGGCTGGCGGGCGGCATCGTGGCGATCGAGCTCTACAAATGGTCCGCAGGCGTCACGGTGCGAACCGGCGCGCGCTTCGCGCTGCCGCTGGCGCTCGGCATCGCGATCGGCCGGATCGGCTGTTACCTCGCGGGCCTCGACGATTTCACCTATGGCACGCCGACGGCGCTGCCCTTCGGCCATGATTTCGGCGACGGCGTTCGCCGCCATCCCGTGCAGCTCTACGAGAGCGCGGCCATGGCCCTGTTCGCGCTCGCCTATGTGCTGGCGGTCTTGAACCGGAACGCGTTCACGATCACCAATGGTTTCTACCTGGTGCTCGCTTATTACGGAGCGCAGCGCTTTCTGTGGGAATTTCTCAAACCCTATGGCACGCTGGTTGGGCCCCTGACCCTGTTTCACCTGCTGTCGCTGTCGATCCTGCTCTACGCCGCCTTCATGCTGGCAACAGCACCCAAAGCGAGACGCTTGCAAAAAGAGTCACTTGCATGAACGCGCCGTTGCGTAAGTCGCGCCCCTACATCTTCTGGGGCCAGACCCAATCCCTATGCGAGACCTGCCTGAAGCTGGTGCCGACCAAGATCCAGATCCTCGGCAACGAGGTCTGGTACGAAAAACGCTGCAGGGAGCACGGCGTGCAATCGACGCTGGTGTCGACCGATGCCGCCTATTGGCGGTTGTGCAAGGATTTCATCAAGCCGGGCGACCGGCCGCTGCAATTCCAGGAACGAACCCAATTCGGCTGCCCCTATGATTGCGGTCTCTGTCCCGACCACGAGCAGCATTCCTGCTTGGCGCTGATCGAGATCACCGAGCATTGCAACCTCACCTGCCCCGTCTGCTTCGCGGAGTCCTCGCCGGCACGAACCAAATTCACGCCGCTCGCGACGGTGGAGAAGATGCTCGATGCGCTGGTCGCGAGCGAGGGCGAGCCCGATCTCGTGCAGATTTCCGGTGGCGAGCCGACGCTGCATCCTGACTTCTTCGATATCCTGGACGCGGTGCGCGCGCGCCCGATCCGCCATGTCATGATCAACACCAACGGCCTGCGCATCGCCCGCGAAAAGGATTTCGTGGCGCGGCTCGCCGAGAACAGGCGCGGGCTGGAGGTCTATCTCCAGTTCGATTCGCTGCAGCGCGACGCGCTGATCAATCTGCGCGGCGCGGACTTGCGAAAAATCCGCCAGCAGGCGCTGGAAAATCTCGAGCATTACGGCATCTCGACCACGCTGGTCGCGACCATCAAGCGCGGCGTCAACGATTCCGAGATCGGCGACATCGTGCGCCACGCGCTGACCTGGACGTGCGTGCGCGGGGTGACATTGCAGCCGGTCCAGGATGCCGGCCGCAACGAGAGTTTCAACAAGAATACCGACCGCATCATGCTGTCGGAGATCCGCAAGCGCGTCGTCGAGACTGGCGTGTTCGGGGACAAGGACATGATCCCGCTGCCCTGCAACCCCGAGAGCATCTCGATCGGCTATGGCCTGCGCAACGGCGAGAAGGTGCTGCCGCTGACCTCGCTGATCCCGCAGGAGCAGCTGGTGGCGGTGATGCCCAACACAATCAGCCCGGAGAAATATCCGGTGCTGCGGGAAAAGTTCATCGACCTGTTCTCGCTCTCCTCAGGGCCCCTCAACACGTCCGAGCGCGTCTGCGAATTGTTGTGCTGCCTGCCGAGCTTTCAGGTGCCGGACGGGCTCACCTACGAAAACGTCTTCCGCGTCACCGTCGTGCAGTTTCTCGACCGCTTCAATTTCTGCGTCGGCAACGTCAAGCGCAGCTGCATCCATTTCGTGACCGAGCAGGGGGCGATCATCCCGTTCGACACCTACAATCTGTTCTATCGGAATGGCGCCATCTCCCGGATTCGCGCCGGGCTCGAGGGGCAGACCTATCACGAGGCGAGGCAAACCGAGGAGGCACCACGATGAGCGACACGCCACCGCCGGTTCTACCGCCACCCGCACCAACGCCCGGCCCAGCTCGCAGCGGCTGCCTTACCGCCCTGATGGCGATCGCCGGGATCTTCATGCTGCTGCCGGGTCTCTGCGCACTCCTGTTCGGCGGAGTGTCGATGTTCGAGGACGGCAAGATCGCTGGCGACATCGCGCCGTTCGTCCTTCTGGGACTGGTCGTGGGCATCGGCGGGGTCGCGATGATCTGGGCGGCGATCAAGGGGCGCAGGGTCCCCGCTCATCCCCCGACCCAGCCCTAAGCCCCGGGGATTCCCGGACAAAATTCAGTCAACCAACGGCCAAAGAACACATTGTTTTTTGGCCGTTTTTGCATATATTGCGCCGCAACGCGCAGGGCGCCCGGTCGATATGGCCGGGCTTCCTTTTTGGGCGGAAAGCGCCCCGTTTCCAGTCTTCCAGCGTTGTTTCGAGAAGAGGTCCCGGTCCGACCGGCGAGATCGCGCTTAACCCATTGTTCGACCGCAAAGAAGCTCACTCATGAATCTTCGTAACGTCGCCATCATCGCCCACGTCGACCACGGCAAGACGACCCTGGTCGACAAACTCCTGCAGCAATCCGGCACGTTCCGCGAGAACCAGAAGGTGACCGATCGCGCCATGGACTCCAACGATCTGGAGCGCGAGCGCGGCATCACCATCCTGGCCAAGGCGGCCTCGGTGCAGTGGAAGGACACTCGCGTCAACATCGTCGACACCCCCGGCCACGCCGATTTCGGCGGCGAGGTCGAGCGCATCCTGAACATGGTGGACGGCGCCCTGGTGCTGGTCGACGCCGCCGAAGGCCCGCTGCCGCAGACCAAGTTCGTCGTCTCCAAGGCGCTCAAGGTCGGCCTCAAGCCGATCGTGGTCATCAACAAGGTCGACCGCCCCGACGCGCGTCCGACCGAAGTCATCAACGAGGTGTTCGACCTGTTCGCGGCGCTCGATGCCAGCGAGGAGCAGCTCGATTTCCCGATCCTCTACGGGTCGGCCAAGCAGGGCTGGATGGCGGATAGCCCCGAAGGTCCGCAGGACAAGGGCATGGAGCCGCTGTTCGACCTGATCCTGCGCCACGTCGCCCCGCCGAAGGTCGAGGAAGGTCCGTTCCGCATGATCGGCACCATCCTCGAAGCCAACCCCTATCTCGGCCGCATCATCACCGGCCGCATCTCTTCCGGCACGCTGAAGCCGAACCAGCAGGTCAAGGTGCTGAACGCCGACGGCAAGCTGGTCGAGTCCGGGCGCATCACCAAGATCCTGGCGTTCCGCGGACTCGAGCGCACCCCGCTCGATGAAGCTGAAGCCGGCGACATCGTCGCCATCGCGGGCCTCACCAAGGGCACCGTCGCCGACACCTTCTGCGATCCGACCGTCGAGGTGCCGCTGCCGGCGCAGCCGATCGATCCGCCGACCGTGTCGATGTCGTTCATCGTCAACAACTCCCCGCTCGCCGGCACCGAAGGCGACAAGGTGACGAGCCGCATGATCCGCGACCGTCTCCTGCGCGAAGCCGAGGGCAACGTCGCGCTGCGCGTCGTCGAATCCGCCGACAAGGACGCAATGGAAGTGTCCGGCCGCGGAGAACTCCAGCTCGCGATCCTGATCGAGACCATGCGCCGCGAAGGCTTCGAGCTCTCGGTGTCGCGTCCGCGCGTCGTCTACCAGAAGGACGAAGCGACCGGCGCCACCATGGAGCCGATCGAGGAGGTCGTGATCGACGTCGACGAGGAGCATTCCGGCGTCGTCGTGCAGAAGATGAGCGAGCGCAAGTCCGAGCTGATCGAGATGAAGCCCTCGGGCGGCAATCGCCAGCGCCTGGTGTTCTACGCGCCGACCCGCGGCCTGATCGGCTACCAGGGCGAATTGCTCACCGACACCCGCGGCACCGCGATCATGAACCGCCTGTTCCACGGCTATGCCCCTTACAAGGGCGAGATCCAGGGCCGCCGCAACGGCGTCTTGATCTCCAACGACCAGGGCGAAGCGGTGGCTTACGCCATGTTCAAGCTGGAAGACCGCGGCCCGATGATGATCGAGCCGGGCTGGAAGGTCTATCGCGGCATGATCGTCGGCGAGCACACCCGCGACAACGATCTCGAGATCAACGTGCTCAAGGGCAAGCAGCTCACCAACATCCGCACCACCTCGAAGGACGAGGCGGTGCGCCTGACCCCGCCGATCCGCATGACGCTGGAAAAGGCGCTCGCCTATATCGAGGACGACGAGCTCGTCGAGGTCACCCCGAAGTCGATCCGCCTGCGCAAGAAGCACCTCGACCCGAACGAGCGCAAGCGCGCGGAAAAGGCCAAGGAAGCGGTGGCGTGACTGAGCGAATGGGGAATGGCGAGTAGCTAATAGGGGCGTTTGGCCAGAAGCGGCGTTTCTTATACTCTATTCGCCATTCGCCACTCACTATTCGCTTCTCCATGTCCCTCCCCTCCTCCGTCGACGTTGCGATCATCGGCGCCGGTGCTGCCGGCCTCGGCGCAGCCCATGCGCTGACGGACACCGGCCTCTCCGTGATCGTGCTGGAGGCCCGTGACCGGCTCGGCGGCCGGGCTTGGACGGTGCAGGCCTCACCCGAGGTGACGTTCGACGTCGGCTGCGGCTGGCTGCATTCGGCCGACAAGAACTGCTTCGTGCCGATCGCGCGACAGCTCGGCTTCGAGCTCAACAAGGACCTGCCGCCCTGGCGCGAGCGGGCCTACGGCAATGCCTTTCCGGAAAGCGAGCGCGACGATTTCATGCGCGCGATGGACGCGTTCTATGAGCGTCTGTGGGAAGCAGCGCAAACAGGTAAGGACGAGCCCGCGAGCTCGCATTTGGAGCCGGGCAATCGCTGGAATCCGATGATCGACGCGATCTCGACCTATATCAACGGCTGCGAGCTGAAGGATATGTCGACGCTGGACTGGGACGCCTATGAGGACACCAACTTCAACTGGCGCGTCCGCCGCGGTTATGGCGCGCTGATTGCGGCCTATGGTGCACCCTGCCCGGTGGCGCTGAACTGCAACGTCGCGCTGATCGATCATTCGGACAAGCGCATCCGCATCGAGACGTCGCGGGGCACGCTGACCGCGGACAAGGTGATCGTCACCGTGCCGACCAATCTCATTGCGGAGGAAGCCATCCGCTTCTCGCCCCCGCTCCCCGCAAAGGTGAGCGCAGCGGCCGGCCTGCCGCTCGGTGTCGATGACAAGGTGACGCTGGCGCTTGAGGACGCCGAGACCTTCCCGATAGAGGGGAACCTGCGCGGCGCCACCATGCGCACGGAGATGGGCACCTATCACATCCGCCCGTTCGGCCAGCCCTGCATCGAGGGCTTTTTCGGCGGCAGCTTTGCCCGCGAGCTCGAGGATGCCGGCGCCGGCGCCATCGCCGCCCAAGCCATCAACGAGATCGCGGGTTTTCTCGGCAACGACATCAGGCGCAAGCTGAAGCCGCTGTACGAATCGCGCTGGGCCCGCGATCCGTTCGCGCGGGGGTCGTATTCGCATGCGCTGCCCGGGCACGCGAGGGATCGCGCAGTGCTGGCCGCGCCGGTCGATGGGCGACTGTTTTTTGCGGGAGAGGCGACGTCGCCGAATTTCTTCACGACCGCCCATGGCGCGCGGGATAGCGGAGAACGGGCGGCGGGGGAAGCGCTGGCGGCTCTGGGCAAGCCATAACCCGCAAGCTCCGTCAGTGCGAGCTACTCGATCACCCGCGCCCGCAAATCGGCATCCGGCACGAAGCAGGCGTCATACCTCCCAAAAATGCGATAGCGGTTGCGCGCGACGAGGCTGTAGACCGCGTCCCGCAGCGGCTTCGGCACGGCGAACAGCCCACGCACCCAGCCCCAGCCTGGGAGCTGCGACAGCACCGTCAGCGCAGCATCCGACTTCATGAACACCTCGCCGCCGTGGACAACCGCGTTGGTGTCGGGATCATCGGGGTCGATGCCGAACGTGTGCGCGAGCCGGGCGCCATAATCCGACTGGATCGGCGTGAACCGAAACTGCCTCGCCGTGTCGCGCTTGGCGACGAAGCGGACCCAGCGTGAGCAGAAGATGCAGACGCCGTCGAACAGAATGACGTCGTCGTCAGGCCATTTGGGCATCAGACTCTCTTTTTGACGCGTTTTCTTCACGCGAACCGAAATCCACTTAGCTCGAAAACGCTATCGGTTATCCAGCATCAGAAGCGCGACGACCATCAGCACGATCGCCGGCCCGGTCTTCACCAGCGCGCCAAGCGGCTCGATCCAGAGGTCGGGCGTGAGAATCGCTGCGCCAACCATATAGCCGAGCGAAGCGAAAATACCCGCGACCAAGCCGATCGCAGCCGTCCGGCGGAAGGCGATCAATACACCGATGCTCATGTCCATCAGGCTGGTGCCGATGGTGATGGGATCGACCAACGCGGGCGGAAAGTCGTGCGCGGTCAAGATGCCGGCGGCGGCACCGTAGGACACGAACAAGGCGATAAAGCCCGAGACGACCCAGAACGCGACCAGGCTTGCGAAAATCAGCGCCTTGACCAGGAACAGACGCGCGAACCATTTGTCCTGGATGCTGGCAGGGTGGCGTCCGATTAATTCAGCCAGCCTCCTCGGCGCGATGCCCGTCGCGGCGATCCACGCTGTCGGATCGCCAGTCACGCCGCGACGGAGCTCGGCAATGGCGGTGGAGCGCATCGGTGGCATCCAGCCAAGATAGCTGGCGACATCGCCGAGTTTCGCGCCGAGATCAAGCAGGAAGCGCGGCATCGCGTTGCGTGGCCAACCGGCCGTGCCGAACGCATGGCGAAACGGCTTGATGACGCCGGCCATGGTGACCGGTTCGGCCTGCATCAGGTCCCAGCTCACCGCCCTCAACGAGGCATCGTCAATGTCGCGCGCGGCGAGCCAGGCGATGGTCGCCGTAATATCCTCGATCGCCACGGGCTGAAATGGCGTTGCCATGTCCTTGGCCGGCAAATCGATCGGAAAGGCTGCAAGCGCGCGGAGCAGGGCGCTGCCGCCATAGGCTGACGGTGCGACCACGAAGCCGGGCCGCAGGATGGCATGGGGAATGCTGCTAGCCCCGATCAGGCGCTCGGCCTCGCGTTTGGTCGTAGCGAAGGCGGTGCGGTCCGCCTCCGCGGAGCCGGGGATCGAGATATGCACCAACCGGATTGCGCGGCCGCTGCCGCCGATCGCCTGAAGCAGTCGCGCGACGAAATCGCGATGCACCGCGCTCGTGTTGCTGCCGGGACCATCCTGGAGCACGCCGAGACAGTTCACGACGACGTCTACCGCGTGCTCGCTGAGGAGACGCGTCAGCGCGGCCGTGTCGAGGATGAGGATCGGCAGCTCGATGTCCAGCGCGCTCATCCTCTGCGCCGGCGACAGGCTCCGCGCCACGCCGACGACGCGAAAGCCCCGCGTGCGCAAATCATCGGTGACGAAGCGGCCGATCAGGCCAGAGGCGCCGAGTACGAGAATGGTGCGCTGGTTCATCACGTCTCTCAAAACGGTTTTGCGATCATCAGCCACAGGATCAGCACGGTTGCCCCAAAACCGGGGAAGCCGAACGCGAACCAGCGGCGGAACAGTACGAAATAGCGCTGTGGGAGCGCACTGCGCTGCGCAGCAGCCTTGCGCGCGAGGTCGCGCATTTCGATCTGCATGAACACGACTGGCACCCAGAACAAGCCGGCAATCGCGTAGAGCGCGAGTGAGGCCAGCAGCCAGCCCTCCGTGATCGAGGTCGCCGACAGCATCATCAGCACGCCGCCGCTGACCGGCTGGAGGATCACGGCCGACAGCGTGAAGATCGCATCCGCGATGACCACGACCGAAGCGGTGCGGGCGATGAACTCCGGCTGCTGCGTGCGATGCGCCATCAGCATGAAGAAGGCGATGCCGGTCCCGGTGCCGAGAATGACGATGGCGCCGAGGACGTGAACAAATTTGAACAGGAAATACAGCGTCATGGCTTCTTGGTCGCCACAGGCTTGGGCGGGTTCAGCGCCCGCGCGAGCTCGCCGCTGGCGGCTTTGACGCCGGCTTCGGTTTCGATCATCCAATGGCCTTCGCTGCCGACGGCCGGCAGCGGGCGAAACTCGGCCTTGCCGCTCGTGCCGCGAAACGCATCGACGAGCTTCTGCGAGAATGCTGGCGCGAAATAGCTGTCATTGGGCGCAACAAGCCAAGTGACGGGAATGCGCGCGGTCTTGCCGAATTCCGCTGCGGCGGCGAGCAGGGTGTGCGGCGCGCAGATTCGGTTCGGCTCATCATTGGCATGGCCGCCGCGTCCCGGTGCAAACACGGTGATGGCGGAGATCACCTTCGGATCGGCACCGGCGAGCGCCAGCGCACCCCATCCGCCGGCGGAATGTCCGATCACGATCGCGCCATCCTTGCGGATGAAGTCCTGCTTTTGCAGATGGACCAGCGCCAGCTTGATTGCGTCGGCCGTTGCGCGGCCCGAGCGCGCGTAGTCGGCCTCGTCGCAGCCGCCCTGATCCTCGAGGTAGCGGCCGCCGGTAGCACCATGGCCGGGCCGCTCCGGCACCAGCACCGCAAAGCCGCGCGCGACGAGATAGGCGGCGAGCGGGCGGTATTCCGGCTGCGGCATTTGCGCCCGACGCAGCGTGTTCTGCGTTGAGGCGTGTGCGATTACCGCGAGCCGGAACGGACCTGGGCCCGAGGGGCGAAACAGCAGGGCATGCGCAGCAAGATCGGTATCCGGCGTTGGCACGCGCCATGCCTGCCGACGAAACGGCTCGCCCTCTTCTCCGGTTGGACCGAACCCGACCTGCGCGCACAGAGGCGACGCAGTCAGCAAGGCCAGCAGAGGCAGGAGCGCGATGGTGTTGAGGAGCCGCATGAATTGCCGAGGGCGAACAAGAACAGCGACAGCCACACTAGTAGGAACGAATCAGCATGGGCGGACTTTCTGCGGTGCCCATCGCCGTTCCTTCGTTGCCGCAACAGGAGTTTTGCACCGAGGCACGGCCCGCCGGTGCCCTCAGCATTGGGCCCTGTCCTTTTTCGGCACAACATGGCCAAAATACTGATGCAGAAAGTCCACAGGTTAACCGATAATTAACGATAGGTCTTGCCGCCGGCGCGGCGACTTGGTTTGATCGCGTCCATGAGCACAACCCTGATCGAGGTCCGGCCGGCCAAAGCTGCAGATGCAACTGCGGTGGCGTCGACCCATGACGAAGCGTGGCGTTCGGCCTATCAGGGCATCATTCCCGGCGCCGAGCTGGAGAAGCTGATCAACCGCCGCGGTCCGCAATGGTGGGACAGCGCGATCCGCAAGGGCAGCCGTGTCAGCGTGCTGGTGTTCGGTGACAAGATCGCGGGCTATGCCAATTACGGCCGCAACCGAGCCCGCAGCCTGCATTTCGACGGCGAGATCTACGAGCTTTATCTGCGGCCCGAATTTCAGGGCCTCGGCTTCGGCCGCCGCCTGTTTGCCGCCGCCCGCCGCGACCTGATGCAGAGCGGCCTGAAGAGCATGGTGGTGTGGGCGCTCTCGGACAACGACCCCGCTACCGAGTTCTATCGCGCCCTGGGGGGCCGCATGGTGGCGCGCTCGTCGGAGCGTTTCGGACCGAAGGCGCTCGACAAGGTTGCCTTCGCTTGGACCAATTGAGCTGCTGAAACTCTAGCCGGGCAGCGTTCCCATCCGTCGATACCGCAGGCCGCTTGCGCCGGTGATCGCCGGATTCATTATTTCACAAAAACGCGATGGATCAGCGGGCCAAGCCCGCGTATGACAGCGCCAAAATCGCTGCCGGGCGCGATTTATCCTCGGCAACAACGGAGCCTTGAATGCGTATCGATGCGGTCTCGATTGGAAAGAACGTCCCCCACGACGTCAATGTCATCATCGAGGTCCCCGTGGGCGGCGAACCGATCAAGTACGAGATGGACAAGGAGGCAGGCACGCTGGTGGTCGACCGCTTCCTCTACACGCCGATGCGTTACCCCGGTAATTACGGCTTCATCCCGCACACGCTGTCGGATGACGGCGATCCCTGCGACGTGCTGATCATCAACACCCGCGCCATCATCCCCGGCGCCGTCATGAGCGTGCGTCCGGTCGGGGTGCTGTTCATGGAGGACGAAGCCGGCGGCGACGAGAAGATCCTGGCGGTGCCGTCGTCCAAGCTGACGCAGCGCTACGACAAGGTGAAGTCGTATTCCGATTTGCCTGACATCACGCTGCAGCAGATCCAGCACTTCTTCGAGCACTACAAGGATCTCGAAAAGGGCAAGTGGGTGAAGATCCTGCGCTGGGGCGGCCCGGAGGAAGCGCACCAGCTGATCCAAGAAGGCATCGAGCGCGAGAAGAAGAAGAAGGGCTGAGCTTCCGTGCCCCGGACGCAGCGCCCCATGAAACGATGCGCTGCTGAGCTGGGGCCCAGCACAGTGGCGCCATGGGTCCGGCTCGGCGTCGCGTCCGGGACAGGAGAGCTTTCTTACACCGCCGGCTTCGGCAGGCCGGCGATCGCGCAGGCCGCGCGGAGCGTGTTCACCAACAGGCACGCCACCGTCATCTGGCCGACACCGCCCGGCACCGGCGTGATCGCGCCGGCAACGGCAAGCGCTTCCTGATAGGCGACGTCGCCGACGAGACGCGTCTTGCCGTCCTCCTTCGAGATGCGATTGATGCCGACATCGATCACGGTCGCACCCGGCTTCAGCCAGTCGCCGCGCACCATCTCTGGCCGGCCCACCGCCGCATAGACAAGATCCGCTTTCTTCACGAGGCCAGGCAGGTCGCGCGAGCGCGAATGCGCGACCGCCACCGTGGCGTTCTCGTTCAGCAGCAATTGCACGAGCGGGCGGCCGACCAGGTTGGAGCGGCCGATGACGATGGCGTTCATGCCTTCGAGCGAGGCGTGCACGCTTTTGGTCAGGATGATGCAGCCGAGCGGCGTGCAGGGCGACAGCGCCTCGAAGCCGCCGGCGAGCCGGCCGGCATTGTTCGGATGCAGTCCGTCGACGTCCTTGGCGGGATCGATGGCATTGATGACCGCTTCGGTGTTCAACCCCTTCGGCAACGGCAATTGCACGAGAATGCCGTGCACGGCGGGATCGCGGTTGAGCTTTGCCACCAGCGCCAGCAGGTCTGCCTGCGAGACGTCGGCCGGCAGCTTGTGCTCGAACGAGGCCATGCCCGCGGCCTGGGTCTGGGTGTGTTTTGAGCGGACATAGACTTCGCTCGCGGGGTCGTTGCCGACCAGGACCACCGCAAGGCCCGGCACCAGATTGTGCTCGCGCTTGACGCGGGCGACCTCGCTGGCGACGCGGCCACGGAGTTCCGCCGCAATGACTTTTCCATCGATGATATCAGCGGTCATGTCCGTTCTCTCAATCTGTCGGTTTGGCCGATGTGAGCTGGCGCAGGGTTTCGCCGAGACGCGCCGGATCGCCGTCGACCGCGATCTGCTTCAGCCGCGACGTGGCTCCGGATAGCAGCTTTACATTGCTCTTGGGCACGCCGAGCGATTTCGCCAGCAGCGCCAGAACGGCCTTGTTGGCCTCGCCGCCATCGGCAATGGCGCGCACCCGCACCTTGAGCACGCTGCGGCCATCCGAAAGCTGCTCGATCCCGTCGATGTCGTCGCGGCCGCCGCGCGGAGTCACCCGCAGCGCGATGCTGATTCCTGCGGCCGAGTAGCGCCAAGGGTCCTTAGGGCAAGGCTCCTGACAACAAGGCTCCTTGTTGGCAACCAAGGCGCTCCCGCCCGCTTAGACCACGTTCGGATAGATGTAGTACAGGATCACCCGCTCGATGAACATGATGATCAGGATCAGGATGATCGGCGAGATGTCGAGACCGCCGAGGCTGGGCAGGAAATTGCGAATCGGCGCCAGCAGAGGCTCGGTGATCCGATAGAGGAACTCCGCCACCGCCGACACGAACTGGTTACGCGTGTTCACCACGTTGAAGGCGATCAGCCAGGACAGGATCGCGGAGGCGATCAGCAGCCAGACGTAGAGGTCGAGCACGATGATGACGATGTCGAGAACGGCACGCATGGCTTATGAGGCCTCTGGCTTTTGAAAACTCTGGCTCGGTCGGGATTGATGCCCCGTTTGCTAGATATCGGTTCCGTCAGGCCCAAACAAGGGAAGTCGGCACCCTGAGAGCTAAAACCGGGTTACGCCCGTCCTTGACTTGACCTTGGCGGGGACTTAAATGGCGCCCGGTTGTCGGCCGCGTTCACCAGAGCGGCCAGCAAAGGGGCCATAGCTCAGCTGGGAGAGCGCGTCGTTCGCAATGACGAGGTCGGCGGTTCGATCCCGCCTGGCTCCACCAGCCTTCGCTGGCTTCGCCAGCTTCGGCTCGGCAAGCCTTTTCGTAGCGAAGGCTGCCGCGGCGTAGCCCGAAGGGCGAAGCCGGGCTCTCTCGGAATCTCTCCTCCCCTACCTCCCCGTAAACCGCGGCGGCCGCTTCTCCATGAAGCTCGCCACGCCCTCCCGGAAATCACTCCCGTTCAGCGCCACCATCATCTCGCGGTTGGCCTCGATCGTCGCCTCGGCCAGCGTCTGGAACGGCACCTCGTAGAGCTGGCGCTTGATCACGGCCATCGCACTCGGCGAAACGAAATCGGCGAGATCGCGCGCATAGGCATAGGTCTCCTCGCGCAGCTTCTCCGGCGACCAGAGCCGGTTCACCAAGCCCATCCGCAGTGCCTCCTCGCTCGACACGCGCCGCGCCGAGAGCAACAGATCCAGCGCATTGGCGTGGCCGACGATGCGCGGCAGCATCCAGCTGATGCCGTGCTCGGCGATCAGGCCGCGCCGCGCGAAGGCCGTGGTGAACACGGTATTGTCGGCAGCAAAGCGCAGGTCGCAATAGAGTGCATGCACCAGTCCAATGCCAGCCGTCGCGCCGTTGAGCATGGCGATCACAGGCTTCTTGATCGAAGGATAATAGCCGTACCGCGTCTGCCAGTCCGGCCGGCGATTCATATCGAACGGCGGCAGGTTCGAGGCACGCCTGACGTCGTCGGGATCGAGGCCCTTCAGCGCATCCATGTCGGCGCCGGCGCAGAAGGCGCGGCCCGCGCCGGTGAGGACGATGACGCGGACATTGTCGTCGGTGCTCGATGCCTCCATAGCGTGGCGCACGTCGCGCTCCATGACCGGCGTCCATGCATTCATGCGATCGGGGCGGTTGAGCGTGATGGTCGCGATCTTGTCGCTCACCTCATAGAGAATGTGTTCGTAGGCCATGACGCTCTCCCTTGTTTGCCGGCACGCGTTGGCACGCGCTCGTTAGAAGCGAGCCTAGCATACCCAGGGATGGGAGAAGGACTTGCGCGAAGCCGCGATCACTCGGCGGCTTGCGCCAGCATCGGCCGGCGCTCCAGCCAGCCGTCGAGGAAATGATCGAGCCAGGCGCGTTCGGCGACATCGTAGACGGCGCGATCCGCGAAATGATGATGCCGCTGCCGTGCACCGGGCGCGCTGAAGCCGTCGTAACCGCGCGTGGTCCAGCGGCACATCATCGCATAGGTCACATCGGGGTGGAACTGCACGCCGAAAGCATTGCCCGTGCGGAATGCCTGCACCGGGAAATCATCGCCTTCGGCGAGCAAGTCGGCGCCTTCAGGCAGCTCAAAGCCCTCGCGATGCCAGTGATAGACCTGCGCCGGCCAGTGCGGGCAGAGCGCGCGGCCCGCGAGGGTCGGCCTGATCGGGTAGTACCCGATCTGCGTCAGCGCCTGCGCATGCGGCGCGACACGAGCCCCGAGCTGCATCGCCAGCATCTGCGCCCCCAAGCAGATGCCGAGCAACGGGCGCTGCTCGCGGAGCGGAATTTCGATCCAGTCGATCTCGCGGCGAATGTAGTCGTCGGAATCATTGGCGCTCATCGGCCCGCCGAAGATCACGGCACCGGCGTGCTGATCGAGCGTCTCGGGCAGGGGATCGCCGAAGCGGGGACGGCGGATGTCGAGGCGATGGCCGAGTGCGCGCAGCGCATTGCCGACGCGCCCGGGTGTCGAACATTCCTGATGCAGGACGATCAGCACCGGCAGCCGGGTTTCAGCGGCGGCGACGCTCGCCGCCCTCTGTGGGAAGGCGACCACCTCTGCGCCACCAAACCTGTCCGTCCGGAACGACATGGCCTCTGCGAGTGCTATCGGTTCAGACCGCCAGCATAGCTAAGCGATGGTTAACATCGTGTGAGTTTGCGCACACACGCGCACGTCTGGAAGCAAGCTCCGGGCCACTACGGACGTGGGCGGCGGCGTTCAGCGCCGCTGCCGCTGGAACCGGCTAGTGGCGGCCAGGATGAAGCCGCGCGGGAAGAAGCGCAGCGCGAACGGCACAATCTTGTTGCCGAGGCCGGGCAGCACTGCCCGTTTGTTGGCCATCAGAGCGCGATACGCCTCCTGCGCAACCTCGGCAGCTGAGACGTTGAGAAAGGCCGTGTCATGTTGCGAGCCGACGCCGGCGCGGGCCTGGAATTCCGTGGGGACCGGGCCCGGACAAAGCACGGTGACGCGGACGCCGCGGGGCGCAAGCTCCGCCCGCAATGCTTCGGTAAAGGAGATCACATAGGCCTTGGACGCGTAGTAGACGGCCATGCCGGGGCCGGGCAGGAAGCCTGCGACCGAGCCGACATTGAGAAGACCGCCCTTGTTTCGGATGAGCTGATCGGCGAAGCGCAGCGACAGATCCGTCAGGGCCCGGACATTGACATCGACGATGCCGAGCTGCTCGGCGCGATCGCGCTCGATCGCATCGCCGAACACGCCGAAGCCGGCATTGTTGACGAGATGATCGAGCTCGACGCCTTCGGCGGCAAGTGCCGCGGCGATCCTCTCACCGGCATGCGGGTCCTCGAGATCGCAGGCGATCACGATCGGCTTCTTGCCACCCTTGGCGGCGATCTCGTTCGCGAGCGCTTCGAGCCGATCCACCCGTCTCGCCGTCAATGCGAGGCGATGTCCATTGGCGGCAAACACACGCGCCAGCTCCATCCCGATGCCCGCCGAGGCACCGGTGATCAACGTTACCCGCTCAGTCACGATCGAAGTCTCTTGAATTGAACTCTGTGGCCCCGGCAATACCAGAACGAGAGCATAAGCCGTGCGCGGCAGGCAAGCGGCGGCGGCAGCATGGCTGCTTGTGAGAGCGACAGGGGAAGCAGGAAAGCCCGGTATTTGCAGTCGAATCCGCAAAGCGGGGGACCGCCGGGCTTATATTAAAGTTTCGTCATGTGGCTCGCAGGCCAGGCAATCCGCCGGGGACAGGTCCGACGGCGCGATCCTTGACCTGGCCACCAGCACGCTCCGCAACAGCGTGCTTCAGCTCGATCCGGTCGCGCTGGGCAATGCCGAGCAGGTCGGACGCGCGCCAGACCACATTGTCCTCGAACTCGCTGACCTCTCCGTCGGCATAGACCAGTTCCCACATCATCTGCACGATTCGCTTGCGACCCGCTTCATCGAGCGAGCGCATGATGACGCTGGTGAAGTGATAGAGGTCGACGGCCTCGCCTTCGACCTGGGTCGCGTCGGCGATGAGACGGTCGGCGGTGCCGCGGTCGAGCCCGAAATGGTTTTCGATCAGGCTGTGCAGCTTGCGCTGCTCGGCCGCGCTGGGCTGGCCGTCCAGCGAGACCACATGGACCAGCAGCGCGGTCGCGGCCAGCCGGTAATCGCTGTCGCCAAATGCGCGGTCCTGGGCTTGGGGACCGACAATGTCGGCGATGAATTGGCGCAAGCCGTCGAGCATGGGTCCTACCGAGATTGATGACGCCGCAAGGAGCGCGGCCGTTACCAGCATTATATGAGCAGGAAACCCAACCGGCGCAACGTGCGTCAGTTCCGCGCGCGTATTACGTTTCGGCAATCTGGGCGCGCTTTCTGCCGTCATGGCCGGGCTTGACGATGGAGAGTGGGGCGCACGTCCGCTTCCACAACGTCATTGCGAGCGCAGCGAAGCAATCCAGAATCTTTCCGCGGAGGCGGCCCGGATTGCTTCGTCGCAAGGGCTCCTCGCAATGACGGAGCAAGCAGTCGCATCCCCCGCCTCACGGTATCTCGTACACCACCATCTTGTCGGCGATGCCACGGAGCGCGGCCTGCTTCTGGATCGGCTTGATCGCGCGCTGCTCGAGCACTTCGGCAACGGCGGGAGCGTCCAGCACCGGACCGGTGATGTGAATCTCCTGTGCGGTCGAGAGGCTCTGCACGCGCGCGGCGATGTTGACGGTCTGGCCGAAATAATCCTGCCGCTCGTTGAGCATGACCGCGAGGCAGGGGCCTTCGTGGATCCCGATCTTGAGAATGAGGTCGTTGGCGCCGCGCTGCTTGTTCAATTCGTCCATCGCCGCGCGCATCCGCAGTCCCGCGGTAATGGCGTGCTCGGGCCTGACGAAGGTCGCCATCACGGCATCGCCGATCGTTTTCACGACCGCACCCTTCTCGGCGGCGATGATCTCCAGCAGCGCGCGAAAATGCGCCCGCACGAGATCGAAGGCATTGAGATCGCCGACCCGCTCATACAGCGCCGTCGAACCCTTCAGGTCGGTGAACAGGAACGTCAGGGACGTGATCTTCAGTCGCTGGTCGACATTGAGGTTGTCGGCCTTGAAGACGTCGCGGAACGTCTGGTTGGACAGCATGCGCTTGGCGGTCAGGATCGGCTTGCGCTTGCCGATCATCTCGTGCAACGCGTGGTCGGCAATCCAGACCGAGGGCAATACGCGACTGTCCGATTGGTTCTCAAGCATGAGACGCAACGGTCCGGGGCGCATCACGGTGGTCCCCGTCGGCGCCTCCAGCTTGTTGAACATGATCGACAGCTGCTGACGCTCGCTGGTCGGCTCACCCTGAACGTCCAGGAAATGGGCGGAATGGGTGACCGGCTCGAACACGATGATGAACTGGCTCGGCAGATTGAGTGAGAGGATCGCCTTCTCGCCGGCGGGCAATTCGAGGGCTTCGAGCGTTACCTGGTTGATCAGGCGGGAAAAGGATTCGTCGTTGATGTCGACGCCTGAGCTCCAGAACATCTGCCGCACATACTCCCAGATCGGCAACGTGTCGGGATCATGAGCGCCGATGCGGCGGACCCGCGGGCTGACGGTGAAGGCCACTTCGACCATCTCGTCGACGGAGGCCTCGTATCCGGCGGCGCAGAGCGCGCAATTGTAGTCGTCGTGCTTCAACGACTTCAGCGTGGCGTGCGCGCCCAGCACGCCTCCGCAGCCGGGACACAGCACGTTCCAGCTCATGTCGAACAGGCCGAGCCGCGAGGCGTGCAGGAAGCCGGAAATGACCTTCTCCTGGTCGAGCCCGGTCCGGTCGGCAAAATCCAGCGCATTGATCCGGTTGAGATCGCGATCATGACCGTTGGCGATCAGCTGCGCGATGGCCTCCACCACAACGGGGTCGGCGGTCTGCTTCAGAACGGAGAACTGGGCCTGAATGTCGCTCATGGCGGAACTCTATGTAGGCTGGGTCACGCCAGCGGCCAGACGCGAGCCTGTCACCGACGCGTGATGCGGAACAGGGGTGAATGGTCCGGCTGGGTGGTGACGACGCCGAGCGGGATCACGGGGGTCGCGGGGTCGGCAAGCTCGATTCGGAATGCGCCGATCAGCCGCGCAAGCGCCAGCACGGATTCGGCCTGGGCAAACGGTGCGCCAATGCAGACGCGCGGACCTGCGCCGAACGGCAGATAGGCAAAACGGTCCGGCGCCTCCTTCGACATGAAGCGCTTTGGAATAAAAGCGTTCGGCTGATCCCACAGCTTCTCGTGCCGGTGCAAGAGCCAGGGCGCGATCATGATGATGTCGCCCTTGCTGATCTCGACACCGGCCGCATTGTCCTTATCGCGCGCGGCACGCGCGACCAGGAAGGCCGGCGGATAGAGCCGCATGGTTTCGTCGATCACCGCGCGGGTGAATTTCTGGCGATCGATGTCGGCCATGCTGTCGAGATGCTCGCCGCGGGTCTCGGACGCCACCTCCTCCTGCGTATCAGGATCGAGCGCGAGCAGGTAGAGTGCCCAGAACAGCGCCGTTGCCGTGGTCTCATGACCGGCGAGGATCATGGTCGCGACCTCGTCGACCAGCTGCTCGTCGGAGAAGCCCTGGCCCGTCTCGGGATCGCGTGCCTCGTCCATGAGATCGAACAAATCGCGCGGCGGCGCACCGTCCTTCTTGCCCGCCTTACGCCGCTCGGCGATCAGCATGGCCACGAACTCGGTCCAGCGCTTACGGAAACGGGCGCGGGCGAAATCCATCGGGCTCGGCCAGGACACCGGCAGCACCATGTCGAGGAAATAGGGACGTCCCAACCGCGCGGCATATTCCATGATGAAGTTGCGCAGGGTCGCGCCGTGCTGGTCCATGCCGAACGAGAACATCGTGCGCCCGGCGATCTCGAGCGTCATGCGTTGCATGATCGCGCGCAGGTCGACCGGCTCGCCGGTTTGCGCGTCCAGCTTGGCGATGGTCTCGTCGAGCACCGCCGTCATGTGCGGAACGAGGTTTGCGGTCGCGCGCGGCGTGAAGGCCGGCGCTAGCGTGCGGCGCTGAAACGTCCAGGAATGACCTTCCGCGATCAGAAGGCCGTCGCCGAGCACGGGGCGCAGCATGCGGATGCCGGCCGGCGTGCGCGTGTAGTTCTCGTAATTGCTGAGCAGCACGTGCCGGATCGCGTCCGGCTGGTTCAGGATGAAGCTGTTGCGGAAGATGAAGCGGCCCGGGATGACCTCTTCCTCATAGGCGCGTTGCCCCCAGGTCGCGATCATGTTCTGCCTGATGACCGCGAGCCGGGCGTAGAACGACATATTGTCGGGCGCCCGCGGGGGAGCCGGAGGGATGATGGGCCGACGCACGCTGGCGATATTCATGGCTCTCTCCCGCAAGTGGGACGCAGGTAAATAGCTAGTAAGTCAGCTCGGCGATGGCAATCCGGTTCTCGGACGCAGGCCAGGCGCGTGTCACAATCCGTTCTTCGCCGAATTGGGCCACGATGTTACGTCCAACCTCGCTGGCCGGAAGCCGCAGGGTTGCTGCCGCATCCGTGGGCACGCCCGGCTTGACGTCGGCCGGCTCCTTGCCATCGAGCAGCACCACATCGCGCGGCAGGCCGAAATAGCCGCGCGGGCGCGACATGATCACGACGGCGCCAGCGTCCTTGTCGGCAGGCCCGAGCGGCCGCGCGGGCCGCAGATGCACGACCTCTGACGAGCGCGGGAAGGGCGAGCGGTAAATGTGCGTCGTCGGCGCATCCGGCGAGGTCAGCACGAATTCGAGCGACCAGGCGGGATCGACCTGCGCTGGCCCCCAACGGCCATCGGCGCCGGTCTTCGAGCTGTACAGCGCACCACCTTTGCGCTCACCGGTATCAGGATCGACACGGAAGACATCGACGGTTGCACCCGCGACCGGACGATTGGTCGGCACGCCGCCGGGCGTGCCCGTGACGAGGCCGCTCAATCTCACGCTGGTCTCCGGCACGATCGCGATGCGCGCAGGTTCGCGCCCCGCGATGAACTTGTAAATCTCTCGGAACGCGCGCGGGTGGAACGCCACCTCGCGATGGTCGAGCGCGCCGAGCACCATATTGGTGGCGCCCTTCAGCTCCGGCCCTTGGGCGGTGACATTGGTCGGCGTGCCCGGCTTGCCGATGAAGCGGCCATCGGGTTGCGCGAATTTGTCCAGACCGTCGCTGCGCAGCGTGAGGAAAGCGACTCCCGGCGTCACCTCACTCTCGCCCTCGTTCAAGCTGCGCAGGAACCTGCCGCGGCCGTTGAACTCGTTGTTGGGCTGGTCGTCGGTCGCGAACACACCGTGATTGGGCGTACCGCACAGCACGGCATGACTGACATCCCCGGCGCCGCCGTTTCTGATGACATTGCGGATCGCGTAGCCGCCGCGCGAGCTGCCGACCAGAGCCACGCGAGGTGCGCCGGTGCGGCGCTTCAGCTCAGCAATCGCAGCAGCGAGCTCGCGGCGCTGGTCCTCGGTCGAGGAGCGGCCCGCCTGCTCGACCTTGTCGTCGTTGCGCGCCAGGGGATCGGTGAAATTGATCGCCATCATGCGATCCCGTGCAACGCCATTGGACTCCATCCGCCACAAGGTCGTCATCCAGAGCGCGCCGTAATCGCCATTGCCGTGGACGAACAGAATCGGCGGCAGCTCCGTGCCGGGCGCGGCGGCAGGCGGAGTCTGGGCCAGCGCGCCCGTCCGCAAGCTCGCAAGTGCGAAAGGCACGCTCGCAGCCCCTTGCAAGATCGTCCGTCGCGACAGCTTCATCAGTTCCTCCCGGCAAGCCTAGCTCTTTGCACTGCTTATACCGGCCTAAGCACTGGACAGCGAAGGACTTTCGCGGGCATCACTGAATTGGCCGGAATCACCACAACCACTTCTGCCATCCGACATGGAAGGGGATATGACCGAGCAGCCGAACCGCCCGAAAATGGCCGCCGACGGCATCACTGCGCCCCTGCGGTACACCGTGTTCCGGCGGATCTGGCTCGCCAGCCTGCTCTCCAATCTCGGCCTCCTGATCCAGGGCGTGGGTGCGGCCTGGGCGATGACGCAGATGGCGGCCTCGGCAGACAAGGTGGCCCTGGTGCAGACCGCGCTCATGCTGCCGATCATGCTGATCTCGATGCCGGCCGGCGCCATTGCCGACATGTATGACCGTCGCATCGTCAGCGTGATTTCGCTGTCGATCGCGCTGATCGGCGCGAGTGTGCTCACCGTGCTGGCCGGCTTCAACCTGATCACCCCGGAATTGCTGCTCGCCTTCTGCTTCATCGTCGGCAGCGGCAATGCGCTGTTCGGTCCGGCCTGGCAGTCCTCGGTCAGCGAACAAGTGCCGCCCGAGGCATTGGCGTCCGCGGTGGCGCTGAACGGCATCAGCTACAACATCGCGCGCAGCTTCGGCCCGGCGGTCGGCGGCGTCATCGTCGCTGCGCTCGGTGCGGTGGCGGCGTTCGCCTGCAACGCGATTCTCTATCTGCCGCTGCTGGTAGTGCTGCTGCTCTGGCGCCGCAACACCGAGGCGTCGCGCCTGCCGCGGGAGAAGCTCAACCGTGCCATGGTTTCGGGCGTGCGTTACATCACCAATTCGCCGCCGATCAAGATCGTGCTGTTGCGCACGCTGGTGATGGGCCTGATCGGCGGCGCCGTGATGGCGCTGATGCCGCTGGTCGCGCGCGACCTGCTGCATGGCGGCGCGCAGATGTATGGCATCATGCTCGGCGCCTTCGGCATGGGCGCCGTGATCGGCGCGCTCAACATTCACGAACTGCGCAAGCGCATGAGCGGCGAGGCCGCGATCCGCGCCTGCACCATCACGATGGCCTTCGCCATGGCCGCCCTCGCCCTGAGCACGGAGCCGGTGCTGACGGCGGCCGCGCTGGTGCTAGGCGGCGCAGTCTGGATGGCGGCGATCGCGCTATTCAATATCGGCGTGCAGCTCTCGGCCCCCCGCTGGGTCGCTGGTCGCTCGCTCGCAGCCTTCCAGGCCGCGATCGCCGGGGGCATCGCGATTGGCGCCTGGGGCTGGGGCCATCTCACCGACTATGCCGGCGTCGAGATCGCGCTGCTGACGGCAGCCGGCCTGATGCTGATCTCGCCGCTGCTCGGCATCTGGCTTACGATGCCGCGCGTCGGCGCCCGCAACGAGGATGCGGACATGCTGGCCGATCCCGAAGTGAAGCTGTCGCTGACCGGACGCAGCGGGCCCCTCGTGGTCGAGATCGAATATCGCGTCGCGCAAGAGAACGCGCGCGCGTTCCACAACGTGATGCAGGATGTGCAGCTCTCCCGCCAACGCAATGGCGCCTATGGCTGGTCGATCGCGCGCGACATCGCCGACCCCGAGCTGTGGACCGAGCGCTATCACTGCCCGACCTGGCTCGACTATTTGCGTCAGCGCAACCGGGCGACCCAGTCCGAACGCGCGCTGCATCAGCAGGCGATCGATTTCCACATCGGTCCCGAGCCGGTGCGGATCCGCCGCATGCTGGAGCGCCCATTCGGTTCGGTGCGCTGGAAGGACGATACGCCGGACCGCGCCAACAGCGAGGTGCTGCCGGTGGTCGCGACCGCGGCGGGAAGCAGTACGTAGGTCTTTCGTCATTCCGGGGCGCGCGAAGCGCGAGCCCGGAATCCATTTCTCTCAGGAGTTTGCCGCCCGATGGATTCCGGGCTCTCGCCTAACGGCGCGCCCCGGAATGACGATCACTGCCCATGATCCGTCAGCACCTTGTCGCAGCCCTTACTGAGGCGGGTGCGGTTCTGCTTCAGGCAGGCGAGCACGGCACCGTCGCCATTGTTCATTACGGGACGGCAGAAGCGCGTTACGTCGCGCGCGCAGGCATCATGGCCGGGCTGCTGTTGCGCGGAGGCGCTCGATGCGCACAGGAGCAAGTAAATAACGAAAAGCAGTCTGGTCATTGCGCAATTGCCTCTTACCCGGAAAGACGCGGGCGAAGCTAGTGCGACGATCCCGCACCTGCAACGGCTTTGTTGACTAGCTGCAGCGCGCCGCCGCCATCACCCCGGCTTCATGCCGGGGGACATGGCGAGGGGAGCTGCCGGCGCAACCGCCGGCGTCTTGATTACTGTGTGTCCTGAGCGTCAGCGACCTTGCGCGAAGCGCCCTTGGCGAGGGTCTTGTCCATCACCGCGCGGCAGCCGGCGCTGAGGTCCGAGCGATGCTTGATCATGCACGCGGTGATCTTCGGGATATTGGGGATCTCGGCCGAGCAGAGACGGAAGGCATCGCCCGTGCACATCTGCTGCGCCTCGGCCGAGAAGGCGAAGCTCGCGCCCGTCGAAGCGATCGAGACGATGGCGGCAAAACCCAGGGCCAGGCTGGTGTCGCGGATCTTGCCGGTAAACGACTTGGTCATTTGAAGCTCCCATTGGCGCCGCCACAGCGGGGCCCGTTGTCGATGGGAGCTACGATGCTCCGGCAAAACCGTTTCCACTGTGATGACGCTCACGGGAGACCCGTCCTCTGTGATCTCAGTCACTCAGACGCAGCCCACTGAAATTCCTTCGCAACCGCTGTCGTGTTGGTGTCACGTTAACTCTTACTTCGCATTAATGGCTCGTCGCGCGGGAAATTCCGCCGGTTTGGTTGCGTAATTGGAAAGAGTAGCGATGCGTAATGCGTTGGGCCTGATGCTGGCCAGTGTAGTTGCGGCGGTCGTGATCGCCGCCGGCGGTTGGTTTTATTATTCCGCGCGCGCCGACCAGGGCGCTCCCAAGACAGTTGCCGCCCGTGCCGCCGACCCATTGCCGGCACAGGCGAAGCTCGCCGCCAAGGACGACGTCGAGACCACCGCGGCCGTCGCGGCCAAGCCGGCCGCTGCAGCTCCAGCACCTGCCCCCGTGCCGGTCATGCCGATGCAGCCGAAGCAGGCCTGCGCCAATCCGAACGCGCTGGGCGTGTCCCGCGTCGTCGAGATCGACACGACGGGCGGCCCCGGCTTCGGCTTCGAGCATTTCAAGCAGTTCGACTTCCTGACCGAGAAGGAGGTCGTGCTGACCTTCGACGACGGTCCGTGGCCGGTCAACACGCCTACGGTGCTGAAGGCGCTCGCGGACGAATGCACCAAGGGCCTATTCTTCTCGGTCGGCAAGCACGCGACCTACCATCCGGAGATCCTGAAGCAGGTGCTGGCCCAGGGCCACACGGTGGGCACGCACACCTGGTCGCATGTCAATCTGAACAGCAAGAAGTTGACCGAGCAGCAGGTCAAGGACGAGGTCGAGAAGGGCTTCAGCGCGGTGAAATTCGCGCTCGGCACCAATCCGGCGCCGTTCTTCCGCTTTCCGCAGCTTCAGCATAATCCGGCGATGGTGAGCTATTTCGGCACCCGCAACGTCGCGATGTTCTCGACCGAAATCGACTCCTTCGACTTCAGGAAGGGCGCGACGCCGGAGAAGATCGTCGAGACCGTGATGACGAGGCTGGACAAGCTCGGCAAAGGCATCATCCTGATGCACGACTTCCAGAAGAACACGGGCCTCGCCCTGCCGACGCTGCTCGCGCGGCTGAAGGCCGGCGGTTACAAGGTCGTGCAGATGAAGGCCAAGACGAGCCTCCAGACGCTGCCGGAATATGACGAGGCGCTGATGAAGGACATGAAGGTGCCGACCGCAGGCACCAACACGCGCCCGATCGCGAGCGTGGTGCAAACAATTTCGCAGTAACCGCGCTAAATCCAAACTTTTGCGTCATGGCCGGGCTTGTCCCGGCCATCCACGTTTCTGAGTCAGGCGCGAAGACGTGGATGCCCGGGCCTTCGCCGCGCCGAAGCGGCTTCGGCCGCGCAGGCGGGTCAAGCCCGGGCATGACGGCGAGATCGGGGTACTGGTCTGCGGCCTACCAATAGATGCCGTGGCGATGCAGTTCGCTGATGATGCGGCGCTCGGTCCAGCTGCGCTTGGGCTTCGGCTTGTCTGACCTTGCTGCGCTCTTAGATGCGGGCTTGGCCGTCATGACCGGCGCGGCCGTCGTAGGTGCGGTCGCCGTCGGAGCGCTCACCGCAGCCGGCGCGGAGAGCGACACCGCCGGCGGACGATCGGAATATTTCGGAGCCTCGGTGGCCGGCGCGGCTTCGCTCACGTGCGTGGTCACGGTGCTCGCCGATGTCGCAGTTTGCGGAGTGGAGGTCTGTTCGTCTGCCGCGGCGAGCGACAGGCCGCGGGAGCCGCCTGCCTGGGCGGAGGCAGAAGCCAGGAGCATGGCGGCAATCAGAATGATCTTGCGCATGTGAGGTCTCCCCGTGTTGGCGTGACGGACGGTAGGGGAGCCATGGCTGCGATTATGTGATCGCGATCACGCAGCTGAGCGAGCCTGATGCCTGGTCGATCGGAGGCGCTTGGGGATCGGATGAACCGGGGCGCTGGTGCCGCAAGAGGGATTCGAACCCCCGACCCCGTCATTACGAATGACGTGCTCTACCGACTGAGCTATTGCGGCGAACCTGCCGGGACCAAAGCAATGCCGGCCCCGATACGCGCGCCCCTGATATCGGGCATGGCCCGAATTGGCAAGGACAAGCGGGAGGCGAAATACCGCTCACGCGCCCCAGCGGGACCAGAATCCGCGCCAGCCGCCCGCCTGGGCTTTGGGCGTGCCGATTTGTTCCGTAAATTCGTCGCTTGGGCCGTCGTCGTCGATCCCGGGATCGTCCGGTGCGCGGACGATCGGGATGACGGTCTGGGTCGGCGCCGAGGTGGGCTTACTGAGGTCGGCGCGGGTCCGGAAGACCGGCGTCGGCGCCGGCGGCGATGATTCGGCGGGCGCCGGAGCCGGATTCGCCGGCTCGGCGGGCGTGACGACCGGCTCGTCGACCTTCGCAGTTTGCTCCCCAGTCTCCTTGGCCACTTCCTTGGTAGCCTCCTTCGCGGCGTCCTTGGCCTGAGGGGGTGAATTGTCCTGCGCGGCCGGTGCCGGCAGCGGGGCCACCTCCGGCGGTTCCACCGCGGCTTCGCTGGGAGCGGCGGTCACCCGCTTCGGCGGCGGAGCGGCCAGCATGGCTTCCTCGAAGGCCGAGGATTCGAGCGTGGGGCCCTTGTCCGAGGGCAGGCTCGCGACCGGCGCCTGCCACTGGAACGCATCGAGGCGGCCGGTGACCGGGGAGACCGGACGCCAGCGGTCGCTGACATAGCCGTCCGCGGTCCAGGCGGGATCGAGCCGGGCGCGCACCGCGCGCAAGGTCCAGGCGCGGGCGCGGCCGCCGTCACCATGCTCGGTGCGCTCGATCTCAGCCATCAGCAGCGCGACGCGCTGGGTCGGATCCTTGAGATAAGGCGCGAGCACCTCGCGTGCGCGGGCGAACTCCGAGGCCTCGATCGCAGCACGCGCGATCGCGAGCTGCCCTTCGACATAACCGGGCTTGTCGGCGGGGGTCTTCGCGGCGAGAGTTTCCACCCGCTGCAAGCGGTGCCATGCGGAATCGCCGAGCTTCACATGCGCATAGGCATCCGCGAGATCGGGATGCGGATTGGCGAGCCAGGCGGCTTCGACCATCTTCATGGCGCGGCGCACCTGATGCGCCTCGCTCTCGAATTTTGCCGCGAGCACGGCCGCCGGCACCAGGGTCGGCGCGAGCTTGACCGCCTCCATCACGCTCTCGCGCGCGACGTCGCGGTCCATCGTTTCCAGCTCCAGCGCACGCGCGGCGAGCAGCACGCCGCGCTGCCGGCGATAGGTCGGCTTGTCGATCAGGCCCGCGGACAGATTCGAATCGAGGATCGCGAGCGCGCCGCTCCAGTCGCCGCGCGCGCAGCGGAAGCCGAGCACCGCGTGCGAGGCCCAGGTCGCGGACGGCGACAGCTTGATCGCTTCCTCCGCGATCATCACGGCGCCGACCGCATCATCGGCGCGCTGCGCCTCGATGAAGAGACCGCGCAGGCCGAGCAGCCGCATATCCTCGCGTTCGGCCATGGCGCGGAAGACGCGCTGCGCCTCGTCGCGATTGCCTTCGAGCTGCGCCGACTGCGCGTGCAGCAGCAGCGCGAGCGGATCGTTCGGTGCATGCCGCCGCGCCGCCTCGGCGTGCCGGCGCGCGAGCGCGGAATCGCCGTGGCCGATCGCGAGCAGGCCATGGGTGATGGCATGACGGCCGCGGGCATGGCGCTTGTCATGACGGCGTCGGCGCAAGCGCCCTGGCATGCGCCAGATCATCGTCAGGATGCTCCAGACCAGCACGACGGAAGCGGCGAAGAGGCCGAGCAAGAACACGAACCTCGGCAGCGTCGTCGAGATGCGGAAGCTGCCCGCGGTCAGGACGAGATCGCCGGGCTGGTCGGCGACCCAGGCCGCGCCGGCCGCCGCCAGTGCGATCAAGACGAGAAAGAGGACGATGCGAAGCATGGTCGATCCCTATACGCGCCGATTGTTGCGCGAATCTTATTGAGTAGATTTGGCGAGATCCGCCATGGCATCGTCGGCGAATTTGCGGGACGCGGCGAGCGCGGCGTCGCGGGCGTCGGCTTTGTCGAGCCAGGCCTGCGCCGGGGCGCGATCAGCCTCGGGCAGCGTCTTCAGCTCGCGCCGCGCTTCGGCGAAATCGCTGCGGAGCGCCGCCGCCGTGACGCGCGTCACGATAGCGCCGCGATCGTTGCCGACGCCATCGGTGCGCTCGATCCGCACGAGCTTCGACGCGCCCGCCTGGAGCCGCTCGACAATGCCGGCCTCGCTCGACGGAGCTTCAGCCGGCGGCGACAGCTTCGGCACGATATTGAGGAGCTCGCGGCTCAGCGCCGCCGATGTCGGGATGCCGGACGATGCAAACGCCTCGAGCGGCTTCAGCATATCGGGCTTGGTCGCCAGCGACCGCGCCGCCGCCAATTGCGATTGATAGGGATCGCCGTGGCGAACGGCAACGTCGAGCAGGGACGCCGCCACCACGTAGCGGAGCGGCTTGTCGTCCATCGTCTTGGCCTCGGCGATCTTCTCGCCCTGCTGCGCGAGCTCGGCCCGCTCGGTCTTGCTCGCGCGCTCGAGCTGAGCGATGCGGTCGGTGAGCGCGGCAAGATCGGGCGCGGCACTCGGGGCTGCGGATTTCGCATCGTTCAGCGCGCTCGCCGTCTTGTCGAACTGTGCGCGCAAATTGGCGATGTCGCCGCGCAGTGCGCTCGCCGCTTTCTCCAACGCGTCGATCCGCGCGACTTGGGCCGGATCAGCCGCGGGCCTCGCCGCTCTGGCTTCGACCGCGGCAACGCGTCCGCTCAGCGCATCGACGGTCGCACTGGTGACCTGCGGCGCGGCCGGCGGGGCCTGCACCGCGGGCCAGCCCAGCATCCAGCCGACTGCGATCACGACCGCAGCCGCGGCAACGCCGGAGAACGGCGCAATGATCCAGGGGGAAATCGGCGCCGATACAGGCGCCGCCGCGGAGGCCTGCTGCTCTGCCGATTCGGACTGAGGCTCGGCCTTGACCTGTTCCGAGCCGGGCTCTTCCACCCTGGCCGGCTCCTGCGCGACGTGCTCGGATGCCTCGGGCTCGCCCGCGACCTGCTGCGGCTGGGTCGAGACTTCCGTCGCCTCGAGGTCGATGGTGGGCGGGGTGCGCTTGGCACGACCCGGATCGGGCGCCAATCCAGCGTCTTCAGGCTTGTCGTCGGCCATCGTGACGGTTCCTCACACTTCCATACCAGGGATGGATTAGATTGCGTCGGATTCGGCCCGACCTTTACGCCAAACGGGTCCGCAACGCACGCTCCAAGGTGTCGAATAAGGCAGTTTCGTCCGGCGTTGCGGCCACCAGAACCTGTGACGCGCCGGCATCGCGCAGCACGCCCCCAACGGTCTCGGACAGGCAGCAATGCGGGATCGCTAGCGCCGAAATTTCGACACCTTCGTCCCGCGCCGCATCTAGGAACGCACGTGCGCTACGCCGGGAGTAGTGCAGCACCGCCTCGATCCCGTAGGCGGCAAAGCCCTCGCACACCTCGCGCGGCAGATGCTTCACCGGCGCCATGCGGTAGGTCGTCTGCGTCACCACGCGGAAACCTCCCGCGCCGAGCTCGCCGCCGAGGTCGCGCGACAGATCCGCGCCGGCGAGATACAGCAGCGTGCTGTTTTTCTTCAGCACCTTGTCGCACGCGCTCTGCATCACCTTGTCGCGCAAGGACGCTGCGTCGCCCCCGGCGACGATCACCTCGGCAAAACCAGCCTTTCGCGCCGCTGAAGCCGTATGTTCGCCGACCGCGTACAATGGTAGCTCCAGCAGACCGAGGTCCGGCAATTGCGGCGCTATGGCGCGAATCGCGTTGGCCGAGGTGACGAGAACGGCATCATAAGAAACTTCGCTCTCGCCTTGGAAGGCGACCGGCTCGAGCTTGAGTGCCGGCGCAAGCAGTACCGCATGCCCGCGCGTGCGCAGATTGTCCGCCGTCGCCGCATTGTCGGGATGCGGCCGTGTGACAAGAATGGACATCGCTGCTGTTCCCGGACCATTTGGCGGTGACGCATTGACCAGAACGGCTGCGCGTGACGATTGCGCAAGCCGACCCCGGGATGCTACCGGACGTACCAGAACTCTGCTTTATGGATGAGCGCAAGGGCGCAAATTGGATAACAATTCGCCAATGCTGGTGCTGGGCATCGAAACCACCTGCGACGAGACCGCCGCGGCCGTGATCGAACGCGCGGCCGACGGCAAGGGCAAGATCCTGTCCAACATCGTGCGGTCGCAGATCGCCGAGCATGCCCGCTTCGGCGGCGTGGTGCCGGAGATCGCCGCGCGCGCGCATGTCGACGTGCTCGATGGGATTATCGAGCGCGCCATGAACGAGGCCGGCATCGGGTATGCTCAGCTCGACGGCGTCGCGGCGGCCGCGGGGCCCGGGCTGATCGGCGGCGTCATCGTCGGACTCACCACCGCGAAGGCGATCGCGATGGTGCACGACACGCCGCTGGTCGCGGTGAACCATCTCGAAGCGCATGCGCTGACGCCGCGTCTCACCGACGGCATCGAATTTCCCTATTGCCTCTTCCTCGCCTCCGGCGGCCATACCCAGATCGTCGCGGTCACCGGCGTCGGCCAATATGTGCGGCTCGGCACCACGGTGGACGACGCCATCGGCGAGGCCTTCGACAAGGTCGCGAAAATGCTGGGCCTGCCCTATCCCGGCGGCCCGCAGGTCGAGCGCGCGGCGGCAGGCGGCGACGCCACGCGCTTTGCGTTTCCCCGGCCGATGCAGGGGCGCCCCGATGCCAATTTCTCGCTGTCGGGGCTGAAGACGGCGGTGCGCACCGAAGCGAGCCGGCTGGCCGAGCTCATGCCGCAGGACATCAACGATCTCTGCGCGAGCTTCCAGGCCGCCGTGCTCGATTCAACGGCCGACCGGCTGAGCGTCGGCCTGAAGCTTTTCCGCGAGCAGTTCGGCGCGCCGCGCGCGCTGGTCGCCGCCGGCGGCGTCGCCGCCAATCAGGCGATCCGCGGCGCGCTTGACGATGTCGCGAGGCAGGCCGGGACGCAGCTGATCATGCCACCGCCCGCGCTGTGCACCGACAACGGCGCCATGATCGCCTGGGCCGGCGCCGAGCGCCTGGCGCTCGGCCTGACCGACACGATGGACGCGCAGCCGCGCGCACGCTGGCTGCTCGATGCCAACGCGACGGCGCCCGCGGGCTACGGCAAGACTCGGGCGGGATTCTAGGAATGGCCGCGTTCCAATCCGTCGCAGTGATCGGCGCAGGCGCCTGGGGTACGGCGCTGGCGACGGTGGCGGTGCGAGCAGGGCGAAACGTGACGCTGTGGGCACGCAATGCCGAGCATGGCGCGCGGATCGCATCGACGCGCGACAACCCGCGGCTGCCGGGCGTGCGCATCGCGCCTGAGATCGTGGTGACGGGCGAGCTGGCGCTCGCCGCGCGCGCGGACATGCTGCTGATCGCGACGCCGGCGCAACATTTGCGCGGTGCCGTCAACATGCTGGCCTCGCACATCACGAAAGCGGTGCCGATCGTCGCCTGCGCCAAGGGTATCGAGCACGGCACCCACAAGTTCATGACCGACGTGATCGCCGAGGCCGCGCCGCACGCGCGGCCGGCGATCCTGTCGGGGCCGAGCTTTGCCGACGACGTCGCACGCGGCCTGCCGACGGCAGTGACCCTGGCGGCAAGCGATGAGGCGCTCGCCAGCAGCCTGGTGCAGGCGCTGGGCTCGCCGACATTCCGCCCCTATCACTCCACCGACATTCGCGGCGTCGAGATCGGTGGCGCCGCCAAGAACGTGCTGGCGATCGCGGTCGGCATTGCGGTCGGGCGCAAGCTCGGCGCCTCCGCGCAGGCGGCGCTCACGACCCGCGGCTTTGCCGAGCTGACGCGCCTCGGCCGTGCGCTCGGCGCACGCAGCGAGACGCTCACCGGCCTGTCGGGCCTCGGTGATCTCATTCTGACCTGCTCGAGCCCGCAATCGCGCAATTTCGCGCTCGGCCTCGCGCTCGGACGCGGCGAGCAGCCGCCCGCCGGCAAGCTCGCCGAGGGTGAGTTCACCGCCCCCGTGCTGATCGAGCTCGCGGCTTCGCAAGACATCGAATTGCCGGTATCCGAGGCGGTCGCATCGATCCTGAGCGGCCGAAGCACGATCGATGCCGCGATCTCGGCGCTGATGACGCGCCCCTTCAAGGCAGAGGAATAAGCTTGGCGTACTGGCTCGTGAAATCCGAACCGTCGGTGTGGTCCTGGGACCAGCAGGTTGCGAAGGGCGCCAAGGGCGAGGCCTGGACCGGCGTGCGCAATTTCACCGCGCGTCAGAACCTCGTGAACATGAAGAAGGGCGACAAGGCGTTCTTCTATCATTCCAACGAGGGCAAGGAGATCGTCGGCATCGCCGAGATCATCAAGGAGGCCTATCCCGATCCAACCGACAAGACCGGCAAATTCGTCTGCGTCGACATCAAGGCCGACAAACCCTTGAAGACGCCGGTGACGATGGTCGCGATCAAGGCGGAGAAGAAGCTCGCGGATATGGCGCTGGTGAAATATTCGCGCCTGTCGGTGCAGCCGGTGACGGCGGAGGAGTGGAAGCTCGTCTGCAAGATGGGCGGGCTGTAGTTACGTCGTTTCGTAGCCCGGATGGAGCGCAGCGCAATCCGGGAAAGTCTCGATTGAAGCCCGATCCCGGATTACGCTTCGCTCCATCCGGGCTACGATATCCGGGCTTGCGATTCCTCCAGCGCAAACACCTCGCACGGTGCGGCAATGCCGCGCAGCGAGTGCGACCCGAGCGCAACCAGCGGCATCTCCGTCTCGGCGGCGAGCGCGCCCGACACCAGCACCGTCCGGCCCAGCGGCTTGCACAATCCCTCCAGACGGCTGGCGAGATTGACGGCGGGGCCGATCGCGGTGAAGTCGAGCCGGTTGGCGGCGCCGATATTGCCCCAGAGCATCTCGCCGAGATGGAGCGCGGCGCCAAACGACAAAGGCGGCAGCCCTTGCGCGCGGCGCTCCTTGTTGAGGTACGCCATGCCCGCTTCGGCTGCGCTTGCCGCGCGCAGCGCGGCATCGCAGGCGCGGCGCGGTGACGCCTCGAGCACCGGAAAGATCGCGAGCACGCCGTCGCCGATGAATTTCAGCACCTCGCCGCCGAAGGCGTGAACCGCGCCGGCGATGCGATCAAACCAGGCATCGAGCGCCGCAATGACACCGGCCGGCGGGGTGGTCTCCGACAGGCTCGTGAAATTGCGCAGGTCCGCATAGAGCAGTGCGGCCTGGATGGTCTCGCCGAGATCGCGGCGCAGAGGCGCCGCCAGTACCCGCTCCGCGCTGCGCGTGCCGAGGTATGCATCGAGCGTTGCCCGCAAGGTGGCGCGCGCGGCGAGCACGGCCAGCGGCGTTGCGGCGAAACGCGCGGCCTGACGCAATTGCTCGATCTCATCTGCCGTGAATGGGCGCGGTCCGATCCAGCCGAGCAGCGGTCCAGCAGGCCGTCCGGCGACATCTTCATGCACCTCGCCGCGCGCGATATCGCGCAGCCAGCGGCGGCCGGCGTCGTCGGGTGGATCGGGCGCGAGGCCGCCCGGCGCGAAGCCGAGCGCTTCGATCACCTGGCCGCTGTCGGCACGCCACAGCCAGGTCCGCTTCGCGATCAGCGGATGCGGCACCTCCAGCGTCAGGGCGCCTGCCGCGAGCGGCACGCCGTCGGCGACCAGATGCGCGCCGAGCTCCGCGAGCAGGTGGTCGGCCCCGCGACAATCCGAGGCCGCATCGAGGAGCCAGGCGAGGGTCGGGGAGAGCTGCATCAGGCGATCATGGCGAAACCGGGTCGTCTTTGCCACGGGCAATCCTTGACGGAGCGCAGGGCCACCGCCATGTCCCATCGTCAGACCAGGGATGATCGCCGATGCCCGAGCCCTTCATAGTGCGACGCGAGACCCAGATCGCGGCCCCGCGCGCCACTGTCTTCGCCTACCTCACCGACCCCGAAAAGATCCTGAGCTGGATGGGCTCCGACGCAACCACGGAGCCTTATCCCGGCGGGCTCTACCTGCTCAAGGGCGTCAGCCCGGACGGCGCCGCCGCCCGCGGCGCGTTCCGCGAGGTCGTGCCGGTGCATCGTCTGGCCTACACGTTCGGGTGGGAGGGCGGTCAGGAAGTGCCGCCCGGCTCGAGCCTGATCGAGATCGACCTGATCGAGCAGGACGGCGGCACGCTGCTGCGCATGACCCATAGCGGCCTGCCGAACGAAGCGCAGGCGGCCGCTCATGCAACGGGTTGGGCGCACTACCTTGAGCGGCTCACGATCGCAGCCGCAGGCGGCGATCCCGGTCCGGACACGGGTGTGTCAGATAAGAAGTAGCTCTCGTAGGGTGGGCAACGGCGCGCTCTTCGCGCCGTGCCCACCACCCGTCACCATGGGCAAATGGTGGGCACGCTTCGTTTTGCCCACCCTACGAGAGCGTCGCTTCGTTACACCGCCGCGGTTGCCACCACCTGCGCCAGCAACTGCTCGCGCCTGGCCTGCGAGCGCTGACCCGTCATGGTCGCGGCGAAGCGCTCGAGGATGCCATCCTCGAAGGCGGTGACGATGGTGTCGTGGACGTAGCTCTTGCGGCAGATCGCCGGCGTGTTGGAGAGCTGGTCGGCGGCGGCGCGGATCGCATCCAGCACCTGCTTCTTGCGGCCGCGCTGGCTGCTCGCCGGCGTGATCCGCGACAGCGATTCCACCACGACGGCGGACGCCATCAGCGTGCGGAAATCTTTCAGCGAGATCTTGATGCCGGCAATCTCGCGCAGAAACGCGTTCACCTGGGTGGTGTTGACCGCGCGCACGATGCCGGAGGCATCGCGATACTGGAACATGCGCTTGCCGGGAACGCTCTGCAAAATGCCAATGGCGCGCACCAGCTTGGCGGCGTCGCACTCTTTGCGCACCGCCTTGCCACCCTTGGCCTTGAAGGTCAGCACGAAGCAATCGTCTTCCAGCGTGACGTTTGACTTCAGCAGCGTGGTCGCGCCGCGGGTGCCGTTGAGGCGGGCGTAAGATTCATTGCCGGGGCGGATTGCGGTGCGCGCGATCAGCTCGATCACGGCCGAGAGCGCGAACTCGCGCGTCGGCTCGTCCCCTGACAGGAACGCCGAGACCTTGCGCCGAATTTTCGGCAGCGCGCCGACGAGCTTTGCCAGGCGATGCGCCTTGCGCTGCTCGCGGACCTTCTCCCAGTCGGCGTGATAGCGGTATTGCAGCCGGCCCGCGGCATCGCGGCCCACCGCCTGAAGGTGCGAGTTCGGATCGGCGGAGTAGCGCACCTCGCGATAGGCCGGCGGCACCGCCATGGCGTGCAGCCGCCGGATGGTGCGGGCGTCGCGGATATGCGCGCCGTTGGGACGGACGAAGGAATAGCCCTTGCCGCGCCTGATACGACGGATGGTCAGCTCGTTTTGGTCGCCGAGCCGCAAGCCGAGCTCCTTGGCGAGGGCCTCGACCGTCGCCGCAGGCGCCGTGTCATAGGTCTTCTTGGGGCTCGGGCGCCTGAAACCGCCCGGTTTCGGCCATTGTCCGAGGGCCTTGGCCAGGGCAATGGCTGCAGGATCGGCTGAAGCGGGCCGTATCGTCCCGAGATTCTGCTGATCCATCATGGTCTTACGCCTTAGCCCTGTCCTGTTGTCGATCAATGCCGCTGTTGTGATTTTTGTTCCGAGGGGTCTCTTTGGACCCGGGTTGGCCATTTAGGGTGTTCCGAACACGATTGCGAGTCCCGAATCAGTGAGAAGAGGTTGCTAAATACCTCTCCTCGGCGCATGGGGGGTCTGCAGCGTCCCTGCTGGCGGTTTGGGTAAAGAGCCGGAAGGCGCCCGTCGCCCTGTTTCAGATTTGCGACGCGACCCGCCCAGACCTTGATCCTCCGCATGGCCGGCTGCCCGTCGAAGGTCCAGCTTGTGCTCCTTGTCGGGCCCGGTTAGCCCGACGCATAATCCATCGAATGATGCTGCCGGCATTGCCTGAGCTTGCCGCATGTGGAGGGAAGCATGTCCGAGAAGATCTACGATATCCCCGCGGAGTGGGCGAAGCGCGCCTGGGTCGACCAGGCCAAGTACAAGGAGATGTACGCCCGTTCGATCTCGGACCCGAACGGTTTCTGGGCGGAGCAGGCCAAGCGCATCGACTGGATGAAGGCGCCGACTAAAATCGAGAACGTCTCGTTCGCGCCGGGCAACATCTCGATCAAATGGTTCGAGGACGGCGTGCTCAACGTCGCCTACAACTGCATCGACCGGCATCTGCCTGCGCGCGCCAACCAGACCGCGATCATCTGGGAAGGCGACGATCCCTCGCAGTCCAAGCACATCACCTACAAGGAGCTGCATGACGAGGTCTGCCGGATGGCCAACATCCTGCGCACCCGCAACGTCGGGAAGGGCGACCGCGTCACCATCTACCTGCCGATGATCCCGGAAGCTGCTTACGCGATGCTGGCCTGCGCGCGGATCGGCGCCATCCACTCCGTGGTATTCGCGGGCTTCTCGCCTGACAGCCTCGCCCAACGCATCAACGACTGCCAATCCAAGGTGATCATCACCGCGGACGAGGGCCTGCGCGGCGGCAAGAAGGTGCCGCTGAAGGCCAATGTCGATGCGGCGCTCAGCAAGGCCGACGGCGTCGACTGGGTCGTCGTGGTCAAGCGCACCGGCGCCAAGGTCGACATGAACCCGACGCGCGATCTCTGGTACCACGAGGCGGCGGCGATGGTGACCACGGAATGCCCGGTCGAGCACATGCACGCCGAGGACCCGCTGTTCATCCTCTACACGTCGGGCTCGACCGGCCAGCCCAAGGGCGTGCTGCACACCTCCGGCGGCTATCTCGTGTTCGCCTCGATGACGCATCAATACGTCTTCGACTATCACGACGGCGACATCTACTGGTGCACCGCCGACGTCGGCTGGGTCACCGGCCACAGCTACATCCTCTATGGGCCGCTCGCCAACGGCGCGACCACGCTGATGTTCGAGGGCGTGCCCAATTATCCGGATAATTCGCGGTTCTGGAACGTCATCGACAAGCACAAGGTCAACATCTTCTACACCGCGCCGACCGCGATCCGCGCGCTGATGCAGTCCGGCGACGAACCGGTGAAGAAGACCTCGCGCGCCTCGCTCCGTCTGCTCGGCTCGGTCGGCGAGCCCATCAATCCCGAAGCCTGGGAGTGGTATCACCGCGTCGTCGGCGACGACCGCTGCCCGATCGTCGACACGTGGTGGCAGACCGAGACCGGCGGCATTCTGATCACGCCGCTGCCGGGCGCGACCAAGCTGAAGCCCGGCTCGGCGACGCAACCGTTCTTCGGCGTGGTGCCTGAGATCGTCGATGCCGACGGCAAGGTGCTGGAAGGCGAGACATCAGGCAATCTCTGCCTGACGCGCTCGTGGCCGGGCCAGATGCGCACGGTCTACGGCGACCATGCCCGCTTCGAGCAGACCTATTTCTCGACCTATAAGGGCAAGTACTTCACCGGCGACGGCTGCCGCCGCGACGCCGACGGCTATTACTGGATCACCGGCCGCGTCGACGACGTCATCAACGTCTCCGGCCACCGCATGGGCACCGCCGAAGTCGAGAGCGCGCTGGTCGCGCATGAGAAGGTGTCGGAAGCCGCCGTCGTCGGCTTCCCGCACGACATCAAGGGTCAGGGCATCTACGCCTATGTCACCCTGATGGCCGGCGTGCAGCCGAGCGACGAGCTGCGCAAGGAGCTCGTGACCTGGGTGCGCAAGGAGATCGGCCCGATCGCCTCGCCCGACCAGATCCAGTTCGCCCCGGGCCTGCCCAAGACCCGCTCCGGCAAGATCATGCGCCGCATCCTGCGCAAGATCGCCGAGGACGAGCCGGGCAGCCTCGGCGACACCTCGACGCTCGCCGATCCCGCCGTTGTCGATGATCTCGTCAAGAACCGGCAGAACAAGAAGTCGGCGTAAGGCGAGTTCGTGCCCCGGACGCAGCGCAGCGCTCCTTCAGCGGTGCGCTGCTGAGCCGGGGCCCAGCGATCGACCGAAAGAAAGAACTGGGTCCCGGATCGGCGCTCCGCCTCGCTGCGCTTGTCCGGGACACGAGAGCGCGTCTCCCTCTCAACCAACGGCCATTCACACCCTCACGCTGTTGTCAGCGGGCGCGGCAGCGCGCCTGCATCTTTCCCGCCGAGTGTTGTTTTCTGGTCATTTACTTTATTTCGAACATTTCCTTTGTTCCCCCTGCTGGCCTGCCCTCGGCAGCCGCGCGCGGAAACCATTGGGTTAACGGGCGCCGTTAAGAATGAGCATCGACGAGGGCTTGGTGCGGCGACGATTGCCGGTTCTGCGTCATTTTGGACGATCCGATTTGGGCAAGGGGAAGCATCGATGTCGATGAGGATTGCGGTGGCGCTGGCCGCCACCATCGCGGCTGGGGCCTTGACGTCGACGGCGGCGCAGGCGCGGCCGGAAATGGTGGGGGCGCACCTGGCCGACTATTCGCCGGGCACCATCGTGGTCAAAACCAGCGAGCGGCGGCTTTATCTCATCCTCGGGAACGGCCAGGCCGTGCGCTATCCGGTCGGCGTCGGCAAAGCCGGCAAGCAGTGGGCCGGCACCACGAAGATCGACGGCAAATATCTCAATCCGGCCTGGGCGCCGCCCGCCGAGGTGAAGCGCGACAAGCCTGGTATCCCCGACGTCATTCCGGGCGGCTCGCCGCGCAACCCGATGGGCGTTGCGGCGATGACGCTCGCCGGCGGCGAATATGCGATCCACGGCACCAACGTGCCGGGCTCGATCGGCGGCTTCGTCTCCTATGGCTGCATCCGCATGCTCAACGACGACATCACCGATCTCTACGGCCGCGTCTCCGTCGGCACGACGGTGGTCGTGACGCGCTGATCGCCTGAATCAGCCGAGATGAAATGAAAGGCCGCGTCTTCGACGCGGCCTTTTTATTGCCAGAACCGCCAGCCGCGCGCGCACCAGCCGTCGCGATGGCCGCCATTGTAGCTGCGCACGAAGCCGCCGGCGAGCAGTGCCGCCGAAACGTTCGCAGTCCGCCGGGTCGCGACGTCGGCGAGGACTCGGCCGTATTTGTCGGGAGCGAGATTGGTAATGGTCACGCCGCCCTGGCCGAGCAGATCGCGCAAGGCACGGGCCGCAGCTTCGGCCTTGTCCAGCTCCTCCTGGCAGGATGCTTTCAATTCGGGCGCATCGATGCCGCGCAGCCGAATGCGGACCACGGGATCGCGTCCCTCGTGCAGACGAACACGGGCGAGAAAAGTGTCGCCATCGATGGCGCGGATGAATTCGACGGGCCGCACATCCGCGTGGCCGGTCTGCTGAAGAACGATCTCGGCATCTCCAGTGCGATCGGTATCGGGAACAAGCCAGTGCGTTCCATGGCGGAATGTGAGCACGACGGCCAGCCCGATGCCCACTACGAACATCCAGGGCAATAGGCCGGAGAAGCGGCGGCCGAACGGCGAGCCGCTGAACTGCGGCCGATAGGAATTGGGGCGATCCTGGAAACGCATCAGCTCACGCTATGACTGAGTCGGGGGAACTCACAAGCATGAGCGCGTCCATGAACGAAGCCGAATGCGCCCGGAGGCCATGCACGAAAGTTCCGTCTCTCAGAAGTCAGCCGTAGTTCTACTGGGGATTCGCGAATATTTTCCAATTCTCAATCATTGGTTGCGAATAGCTGTTATACGACAAACCGAGGGGAGATCGCCGTGAGGTCATTCAGGTTTCGCATTGGAACAAAGCTCGGCATCGTGACAGGCGTGAGCGTCGTGCTGGTCGGCGGCATGCTGACCAATCAGATGCTCGGCAACCGCTCCATTGCCGAATCCAATCGCCTCGTCACGATCAACTATCTCAACAAGGGCAATGCGCAGGCGGCTCAGACGGCGATGGCACGCGCGCAGCTCGCCGCTCTCGAACTCGGCTCGGCACCGTCAGCCGGAGAGGTGGACAGGCTCCTTGAGCTTCTCCGTACCCGGGCCGGCGAGGCCGGCACCGAAATCGATGCCGCGAGAGAGCGGGCGACCCGCAAGGTCACACAGGACGCTTACCGCGAGACCAAGAAATTCGTCGATGCGTATCTGGCCAGCGGCGTCGAGCTCGCCGCGGCGCAAAAGGCGGTCATCGCCGCCCCCGCGGGTGGCGCCAAGCTTGCAGCAGAGTCGGCAAGGGCAAGCATTCTCGCAGAGCATATGCGTCCGGCAGCACAGGAAGTCAGCAAGCGCATCGACGATCTCGTCGGCGTCGCCAACGAATTCGCCGCGCGCCGCAAGGGCGAGATGCTGGCCGAGCTGGACCGCGTCGCCAATTTCGCTTTGATCGTCGGCCTATTCGTCGTCCTGACGTTGGTCGGCTCCGCAGTCTTTTCCGTCTTGAACGTCGCCCGTCCGATCCGTCGCATTGGCGATGTGCTCCTGCAGCTCGCCGGAGGCAACAAGGCGATCGAAATTCCCTACACCCGCCGTGGCGACGAGGTCGGCGATAACGCCCGCGCGGCACAGGCCTTCAAGGACAATCTGATCCGCATCGAGCAGATGGAAGCCGAGCAGAAGAACCATCAAGCCGCTGCGGCCGCTCAGCGCAAGCAGGAGATGACGCGGCTTGCCAACGCGTTCGAAACTGCGGTCGGCGGCATCATCGACTCGGTGTCGGCTGCATCCCAGGAGCTCGAATCCGCTGCCGGCACGTTGTCGGGTACGGCCGAACAGACCCAGCAGCTCTCCGGAATGGTCGCCGCCGCCTCGGAGGAAGCCTCGACCAATGTCGGGGCCGTGGCGTCCGCGGCCGAGGAAATGAGCACGTCGGTCGTCGAGATCGGCCGTCAGGTGCACGATTCCAGCCGTATCGCCGGCGATGCGGTCAAGCAGGCCGAGCGCACCGATGCCCGGATCAACGAGCTGCTCAAGGCGGCGGGCCGCATCGGCGACGTCGTCAAATTGATCACGGCGATCGCCGAACAGACCAACCTCCTGGCGCTAAACGCAACGATCGAGGCGGCCCGCGCCGGCGAGTCCGGCCGCGGCTTTGCGGTCGTGGCGAGCGAGGTCAAGGCGCTCGCGGCGCAAACCGCGCGAGCGACCGAGGAAATCAGCGCGCAGATCGCCGGCATGCAATCGGCAACGCAGGACTCCGTCGGAGCGATCAAGGAAATCGGAACGACCATCGGCCGCATCTCCGATATTTCGACGACCATTGCCGCGACGATCGAACAGCAGGGCGCAGCGACGGCCGAGATTGCGCGAAACGTCAGCGAAGCCGCCAAGGGAACGGTCGAAGTCGCGGACAAGATCGCCCAGGTCAGCCATGGCGCGAGCGCGACCGGCGCGGCGTCGGGACAAGTGTTGGCGTCGGCGCGTTCACTGTCGAGCGAAAGCAGCCTCCTGAAGACGGAGGTCGAGAAGTTCCTCAGCACCGTGCGCGCCGCGTAATGCGCAACGAAGCGGCGAGCACGATTGCCGTGCTCGCCGGACATTCATGAAGCCCCCGGGATTGCCCGGGTTTGACCGGGGTCATAATCAACAATAGGTTGAATATTGAGCCGTAAGCAACTCGCTTGCGGAACCTGTTCAGCGAGTCCCCGCCATGAATATCGATGCGTCGTCCCCCGATTCGCTCGAGCGAATCGCCGAACTCGTTCGTCAGCAAGATAGTTCTCTCGACACCACGCTGCTTCCGCCGGTGGAGGGGTTCCAAACCAGGACCGTCGCGCTCGAAACGCTGATGCGCGAGGTGACGGAGTGCCTGGCGGACGGCTTCCGGCATCGCTCGCCGCAAGACTTTCCCATGCTCTATTTTGCATGCGGCAAGGCGCGCGTCGGATCGACGGCCCTGAGCAATCTGTTCGGCATGACCGGGATGCCTTCCTATTATCAGCCTTTGAAGGCCATGCTGCGCGATGCGCTCGTCGGCAAGAGGCCGGCGCCGTGGGCCGTGCCGTCGGCAGACGACGAGCCGCACATCTTCAGCAAGGAAACGATCGGGCCCTACGTGCTCGCCGAGAGCCTGTTCAATCCGCTCAAGCTGCTGATCGAGGCGGGCTATCCGCGGCACCGGCTGCATCTCATCATGCTCGACCGTGAGCCGGCGAGTTCACTGGCATCGTGGCTCGACAAGCTGATCTCGCGCGCGCCTGCAGATGTATTGTTGCGGCACTATGTCGTCGCCGCGCTCAACGCGGCTCAAGTCGCAAGCTACGCCCAGCGACAGGGCGTTGCCGTCACTCACTACGTTTATGAGGTGAGCAAGGAGGCCGTGTCCTCGGTTCGTGTCCTGTTCGAACGGATCGGCCTTTCGGGCAGCTTCAACGAGAATGCCGTGACGTCCTGGCGTGAGCCGGGAGACTCGCACGCGAACAATGCGCGCGTCATCTTCCCGAGCGAAGCGACGATCTACAAGGTGCCCAATCTGCACACCTCCGACAGTGCCTATCGCTACCAGCGGCGTGCGACGGCCTCTCTGAGCGAAGCGCAACGCGAGGCTCTGGAGCGCTGCGGGGTCAATGATGCGTATCGCGCCGCGGTCGCCGCCTGCGTTCGCGATCTCGGCCTGAATGCGGCACTGTCGCAACGTCTGTTCGGCGACTGGTTTGCTGCGGCTGCGTGATCGTCATGCTGGACATTCCCACCGGAGCCGATTCCGCACTCCATGAAGGTGCTGGCGGCAAGCAGCGTCACGTCGCCAGCCACCTCCGCCGGCTGGAGGCGGAAAGCATCCACATTCTGCGAGAGACGGCGGCCGAGTTCCGCAAGCCGGTCATGCTGTATTCGATCGGGAAGGACTCGTCGGTGCTGCTGCATCTGGCGATGAAGGCCTTTGATCCCGGCAGGCCGCCGTTTCCGCTGCTGCATGTCGATACGACCTGGAAGTTTCGCGAGATGATCGCGTTTCGGGACCGACGCGCGCGCGAGCTCGGGCTCGACCTGATCGTCCATACCAACACTGACGGATTGAGCCAGGGCGTCGACCCCTTCACCCACGGCTCGGCCCGCTACACCGACGTCATGAAGACGCAAGCGCTGCGACAGGCGCTGGACTTCCACGGCTTCGACGCCGCGATCGGAGGCGCGCGGCGCGACGAGGAGAAGTCGCGCGCCAAGGAGCGCGTGTTCTCGCACCGCAGCGCCGCGCATCGCTGGGATCCGAAGAACCAGCGGCCGGAGCTGTGGGGCCTGTACAACACGAGGCTCGCGCCCGGTGAGAGCATGCGGGTGTTTCCGCTGTCGAACTGGACCGAGATCGACGTGTGGGACTACATCCTGCTCGAGGACATCCCGATCGTTCCGCTCTATCTCGCAGCGTCGCGCCCGGTGGTCGAGCGCGACGGTGCGCTGATCATGGTGGACGACGACCGGATGCCGCTGCAGCCTGGCGAAGAACCGCAATGGCGCTCCGTCAGGTTTCGCACCCTCGGCTGCTATCCCCTCACCGGCGCAACGAGCTCGACGGCGGCAACCCTGCCCGAGATCGTGCAGGAGATGATGGCGTCGCGTACCTCCGAACGACAGGGACGCATGATCGACCGGGACAGTCCCGCATCGATGGAGCGCAAGAAGGCGGAAGGTTATTTCTGATGTCCTATCACGAGGCACCGACCATTGCCGCCACCGATGCGCCGCGGCTCGACCAGGAGGATCGCCCGACGCTGCGTTTCGTCACCTGCGGCAGCGTCGACGACGGCAAGAGCACGCTGGTCGGTCGGCTGCTCTACGATTCGAAGACGCTGCTCGACGACCAGCTCGACGCGCTCGCCTCGGAGAGCAAGACCGCCGGCACCACCGGCGGCGACCTCGACTTCGCGCTGCTGGTCGACGGGTTGCAGGCCGAGCGCGAGCAGGGCATCACCATCGACGTGGCCTACCGCTTCTTCGCCACGAAGCTGCGCCGCTTCATCGTCGCCGACACGCCGGGACATGCGCAATATACGCGCAATATGGCGACCGGTGCTTCCAATGCCGATCTCGCCGTGGTGCTGGTCGACGCGCGCAAGGGCGTGATCACGCAGACGCGGCGTCACAGCCACATCCTGTCGCTGCTCGGCATCCGCCACGTCGTGCTCGCCGTGAACAAGATGGACCTGATCGGATTTGACGGCGATCGCTTCGCTTCCATCACCGCCGAATACCTGACTCTGGCCGGCCAGCTCGGGATCTCCCAGGTCCAGTGCATCCCGGTCGTTGCGCCCGACGGCGACAACATCGTCGCTGCGAGCACGCGCATGCCCTGGTACGAGGGGCCGACCATTACGGCCTATCTGGAATCCGTGGACGTCGCCGGCGACGCCTCGCAGCAGCCGTTCCGGCTGCCGGTGCAATGGGTGAGCCGGCCGCATGCGGATTTTCGCGGCTTCTGCGGACGGATCACGAGCGGAACGATCGCGGTGGGCGATGCCGTTCGCGCGCAACCATCGGGACACCAGACCCGCATCGCGCGCATTCTCACGCCCGCCGGCGAGCGCAATCACGCAAGGTCGGGCGAGTCCATCACCCTCACGCTCGCCGATGAGATCGACGTCAGCCGCGGCGACGTGCTCACCGCCGGATCTGCAGCGCCGGTGTCGGATCAGCTCGCGGCCCATCTCGTCTGGTTCGATGGCGAGGCCATGGTCGCCGGCCGGCGCTATCTGCTCCGGTGCGGCACCGCCTCGACCGGCGCGGTGATCACGGAGCTCAAGCACCGGATCGCCATCGACACCATGGCGCGGGAAAGCGCCGCCACGCTCGACGTCAATGAGATCGGCTATGTCCATCTCGATCTCGACCGCCCGCTGGTGTTCGAGGCCTATCGCGACAACCGCGAGATGGGCAGTTTCATCCTGATCGACCCGATCAGCCATCGCACTGCCGCGGCGGGAATGATCGACATGTCGCTCCGCCGCGCCACCAACGTTCATTGGCAGCGGCTTGCGGTCGACAAATCCGTGCGGGCTCGGCTGAAGCAGCAACGGCCCTGCGTGCTCTGGTTCACGGGGCTGAGCGGCGCCGGCAAATCGACCATCGCCAATCTCGTCGACAGCCGGCTCGCCGAGCTTGGGCGCCATGCCGCGTTGATCGACGGCGACAATCTTCGTCACGGCATCAACCGCGACCTCGGCTTTTCCAACGCGGAGAGAACGGAGAACGTCCGGCGCGTCGCGGAGATCGCGGGGCTGTTCGTCGAGGCCGGCTTGATCGCGCTGGTGGCGCTGATCTCGCCGTTCCGCAGCGAGCGCGAGCTGGCGCGCCAGCGGCTCGAAGCGGGCGAGTTCATCGAGATCCATGTCGCGACGCCGCTTGCCGAATGCGAGCGCCGCGATCCCAAGGGTCTCTATCGCAAGGCTAGGTCGGGCCAGCTACCGGCATTCACCGGCATCGATGCCCCCTACGAAGCGCCGCTGGCGCCCGACATCACCATCGACACCTCGGAGCTGTCGAGCGAGGCGGCCTGCGAACGCATCATCCGCTACTTGCGAGAGCACAATTACCTGTAGCGAGCCAAGGCAAGACGAGATTCGGTCTGATGCGGCCGCGAAGGAGCTTCGCTCCCTCTCCCGCTTGCGGGAGAGGGCTGGGGAGAGGGTGTATCCGCAATGGGATAATCCCTTAGAGAAGAAAGCCCTCACCCGCGCCTGCGGCGCGACTTCTCCCGCAAGCGGGAGAGGTTAAATAAGCGCCTCAGAAGTCGGAAGCGATGCCCTTGCGCTCCCAATCGCCGTAGCGGGTGGGCTCGGGCCCCTTTGGACCCTGCAGCTCCTTCGCCTTGGTCTCGTTCTTGGCCTCATCGTTGGCCCTGGCGGCCGCAGCCTGCCGGCGCGCCTCGGCCTCGGCCAGCGCACGCTGGGCGGCCGGCGACAGCGGCTTGCGATCGGGAACGGGGTTACTCATCGCCGCGCTTTCTAGCGCAGGACCGGGCACAACGCGATGCCCAATAACGCATTCCTGAAATCGGCCCGGAGCGCTGAAAAACCCGCAAGCGATTCTTACATTTGGCATATTCGCGTGTCAGAGATCGACTTCTCAAGGCATGCGCCCATTGCGGCGGAACTGCCGCTCGTTCAGAACCTTGCTTCCGCATGCCATCTCAACGTTTCGTCCCTCCGTCCGAAGTGCCCGGCCTTGCGGCGCGACGGATAGCCGCCGACATCGTCGACGGCGTGCTGCACAAGCACCGCACGCTCGACGACCAGCTTGACGGCGCCGGTGCCCACCCCGGACTGAAGACGCTGGCGGATCGCGACCGCGCGCTGATGCGGCGCCTGGTCGCCACCGTGCTGCGCCGGCTCGGCACTCTCGGCCATGTGCTGTCCCGCCTGCTCGACAAGGGCGTTCCCTCCGACGCGCCACGCGCGCAGAGTGCACTTTTGATCGGCGCCGCCCAGATCCTCTGGATGGACGTGCCGGATCACGCCGCGGTCGATCTCTCCGTCCGGCTCGTGCAATCCGACCGCCGCGCCGCGCGCTATGCCGGGCTCGTCAACGCCGTGCTGCGCCGCTGTGCGCGCGAGGGCAAGGCGCTGGTGGAGGAGGTCGCGACACAATCGCTGGATCTGCCGCCATGGCTGCTCGCGCGCTGGAGCGCGCATTATGGCGAGGCGACCGCACGCGACATGGCATCGGCGCTCGGCCACGAGCCCTCGCTCGATCTCACGGTGAAATCGGATCCCGCCCAATGGGCGAGCCGCCTGCATGGCGAGACGTTGCCGACCGGAACGGTGCGGATGCTGCTGCACGGTTCGGTGACCATGCTGCCCGGCTTCGCCGAAGGACAATGGTGGGTGCAGGACGCCGCCGCCGCGTTGCCCGCCCGGCTGTTCGGCGATGTCAAAGGCAAGTCCATTGCCGATCTCTGCGCCGCCCCCGGCGGCAAGACCGCGCAGCTGGCGCTCTCAGGCGCGCAGGTCACGGCAATCGACCGCTCGCCCGCGCGTGTGGCGCGTTTGCGCGAAAACCTGGCGCGGCTGTCGCTGCAGGCCGAGACCGTCGTCGCTGACGCCGTCGAATGGACCGGCCCGGCCGAGGCGTTCGACGGTGTTCTGATCGATGCGCCCTGCACCTCCACCGGCACGATCCGCCGTCATCCCGACGTCGCATGGCTGCGGCAGGACTCCGACATCGCTACCCTGGCCGCGCTCCAGCAGCGGCTGCTGCGCAAGTCGGTGTCGCTGCTCAAGCCGGGCGGGACGCTGGTCTATTGCACCTGTTCGCTGGAACCCGAGGAGGGCGAGCAGGCGGTGGCGGCACTGCTCGCCGCCGAGCCCGCACTTCGCCGCGCTCCGATCGTGGCATCGGAGGTTGCGGGCCTCGACGAAATCCTCAACCGGGACGGCGACCTGCGCACCCTGCCCTGCCATCTGCCGAACGCCGATCCCAGGCTCGGCGGGCTCGACGGATTTTTCGCGGCCCGGCTCGTTAAATCCTGATTTTGCACTGGATTTTGCGACCACGACCCTGATTCGCGCCGTTCAAGGTGGTGTCAGGCGTCCGATTTTGGGATTAATAAGGATTCGTCACTGATCCTCTCCCCCATCAAGGCAAGGCGTGTCGGTCGCTCAACGCAGACGTATCTCGACGCTGGTCATGAACCGCTTCGCGCGGAACATGCTCGCGCGCGCGAGCGGCGGTTCCGTTGTGCTGTCGCGAGTCTGGCCCGGCCGTACCGACCGGCTGATCATCGCGCCGCATGACCTGCGGACCGCGGATGCGACTCGCGCTGCCGAGATCTATGCCGGTCGCTTCGTCTTCGCCGGCAAGATCGTCAATTGCCACGGCCGCTCGATCTTCGACCTCGAGCCGCCGTCGGAGGATTGGGAGGTTGCGCTGCTCGGCTTCGGCTGGCTGCGGCACTTGCGCGCCGCCGATACGGCGCTGACGCGGGCGAATGCGCGCGCGCTGATCGAGGACTGGATCTCGAATCCCGCCAACAAGCGCCGCCCCGTCGCGCGCCGTGCCGACGTGCTGGCGCGGCGCGTGATCTCGCTGCTGTCGCAGGCGCCGCTGGTGCTGAGCGAGACCGACAACAAGTTCTACCGCCGTTACTTGCGGGCGCTGGCGCGCGAGATCCGCTTCCTGCGCTATACCATGGTCGACATTCCGGACGGGGTGCCGAAGCTGCAGGTGCTGATCGCGCTGTGCTATGCGTCCCTGTGCCTCGCCAACCAGACGCGTCACATCCGCACCGCCTCCAAGAAGCTGTCCGACGAATTGCAGCGGCAGATCCTGCCCGATGGCGGCCACATCTCGCGCAATCCGGGGGCGCTGATCGAGCTCCTGATCGACCTCTTGCCGCTGCGGCAGACTTTTGCCGCGCGCAATATCGCGCCGCCGCCGGCGCTGCTCAATGCGATCGACCGCATGATGCCGATGCTGCGCTTCTTCCGGCACGGCGACGGCAATTTCGCCCTGTTCAACGGCATGAGCGCGACCTCGTCCGACCTGCTCGCCACGCTGCTCGCCTATGACGACACCCACGGCGTGCCGATGGCGAACATGCCGCATACCGGCTTTCAGCGCCTCGATGCCGGCCAGACCACTGTGATCATCGACACCGGCCCGCCGCCGCCGGCCGGCGTCAGCCACGACGCCCATGCCGGCTGCCTCTCGTTCGAATTGTCGTCCGGCATCAGCCGCATCGTCACCAATTGCGGCATGCCGACCACCGGCCGGGACAATTGGCGGCCGTTCGCACGCAGCACGGCGGCGCATTCGACCCTGACCTATCACGAGACGTCGTCATGCCAGTTCGTCGAGATGTCGGCGATGAAGCGGCTCCTGCACGGCGCGCCCGTCACCAGCGGCCCGGTCGAGGTCGAGAGTTATCGCGAGGTCGTGCAGAACGGCACGCTGCTCACGACCTCGCATGACGGCTATCTCGCCAAGTTCGGCGCGATCCACCGCCGCGTGCTGATGATCGCCAATGACGGCGCGCGCATCGACGGCGAGGACGCGCTGTCGCCGCCGCAGGGCGGACGCTTCAAGGGCGCCGATGCCGATTTCGCGCTGCGCTTCCATCTGCATCCGGCGGTGAAGGCGAGCCGGCTGTCGGATGCGCGCGGCGTCATGCTGGTGCTGCCGAACCGCGACGTCTGGACCTTCGAGGCATTGGACGACAAGGTCGATCTCGAGGACAGCGTATTCCTGGCCGGCAATGACGGCCCGCGCCGCACCGCCCAGATCGTGATCCGTCAGAACGCCCGCCAGGCCCCCTCGATCCGCTGGAGCTTTGTCCGCTCCACCGCCTCGCCCGCGGTGACCAATGCCCGCCGCAACGCCCGGCGCGAGCCGGAACTTCCGTTGTAAACAGGCGCGATCCGGCCCTATCTACCCGTTGAGAGCGACGCCAAAAGCTGCTATCGAGCGCTCGCTCGCGCGACTGGCGACCTTGGATGGAGCACCATCGGGAAGCGCGGGACATATAAGCCGCGCGCCTGGGCATAGACACTCCCTGAACAGAGGATCTTGCTCATGACTGACCATCCCCGCCGCGTCACCCGCGCCCTTCTCTCCGTCTCCGACAAGACCAGCCTGATCGAGTTCGCCAAGGCGCTCGCCGCGCACGATGTCGAGCTGGTTTCGACCGGCGGCACCGCGAAAGCGATCGCCGCGGCCGGCCTTAAGGTGAAGGACGTCTCCGACCTCACCGGCTTCCCCGAGATGATGGACGGCCGCGTCAAGACGCTGCATCCGAAGGTGCATGGCGGCCTGCTCGCGATCCGCGACAACAAGGAGCATGCGGAGGCGATGAAGGCGCATGGCATCGCGCCGATCGACCTCCTCGTCGTCAATCTCTATCCGTTCGAGGCGACCGTCGACAAAGGCGCGGGCTTCGAGGATTGCATCGAGAACATCGACATCGGCGGCCCCGCGATGATCCGCGCCGCCGCCAAGAATCACGACGACGTCGCCGTGGTGGTCGAGGCGCAGGACTATCAGGCCGTGCTCGACGAGCTTGCCGCCAACAAGGGCGCGACCACGCTGAAGCTTCGCCGGCGGCTTGCCGCGAAGGCCTATGCCCGCACTGCGGCCTATGACGCCGCGATCTCGAACTGGTTCAACCGTCAGCTCGAGGTCGACGCGCCCGACTTCCGCGCTTTCGGCGGCAGGCTGATCCAGTCGCTGCGCTACGGCGAGAACCCGCATCAGACCGCCGCGTTCTATGCGACACCGGACAAGCGCCCCGGCGTCTCCACCGCGCGGCAGCTCCAGGGCAAGGAGCTCTCCTACAACAACATCAACGACACCGATGCCGCCTATGAATGCATCGGCGAGTTCGACGCCAAGCGCACCGCGGCCTGCGTCATCGTCAAGCATGCCAATCCCTGCGGCGTCGCCGAAGGGCCGAACCTCGTCGAGGCCTATCGCAGGGCGCTGGCCTGCGATTCAACGTCCGCGTTCGGCGGCATCATCGCGATGAACCGCGCCCTCGATGCCGACACCGCGCGCGAGATCACCAAGATCTTCACCGAGGTCATCATCGCGCCCGACGCCAGCGAGGAGGCGATCGCCATCATCGGCGGCAAGAAGAACCTGCGCCTGCTGCTCGCCGGCAGCCTGCCCGATCCGCGTGCGCCGGGCCTGACCGCCAAGACGGTGGCCGGCGGCCTGCTGGTGCAAAGCCGCGACAACGCCGTGGTCGACGACATGACGTTCAAGGTCGTCACCAAGCGCGCGCCGACGGATGCGGAGATGCGTGATCTGAAGTTTGCGTTCCGGGTGGCAAAACACGTCAAGTCCAACACCATCATCTACGCCAAGGATCTCGCCACCGTCGGTATCGGCGCGGGTCAGATGAGCCGGGTGGATTCAGCGCGGATCGCCGCACGCAAGGCGCAGGATGCGGCGGCCGAGCTGAAGCTCGCCGAACCGCTCACCAAGGGTTCGGTGGTGGCCTCGGATGCATTCTTCCCGTTCGCCGACGGCATGCTCGCCTGCATCGAAGCCGGCGCCACCGCCGTGGTGCAGCCCGGCGGCTCCATGCGCGACGACGAGGTGATCAAGGCCGCGGACGAGCACGGCATCGCCATGGTGTTCACGGGAACGCGGCACTTCAGGCATTGAGACCATCGATTCGTCATTGCGAGCGAAGCGAAGCAATCCAGTCTCTCTCCGCAAGGAAGGTCTGGATTGCTTCGTCGCAAGTGCTCCACGCAATGACGAGGATAGAGTTGCGTGGTGCAGCTAATCCCGCACCCGCATCAACAGGCCCAATCCCGCGACGAAGAACACGACGAGCACGGCCATGCCGGCCTTCTGGCTGGCGGTCACCGCGGTGACCAGGCCGATCAGGAGCGGGCCGATGAAGGACGTCACCTTTCCCGTCAGCGCGAACAGGCCGAAATATTGCGCGATGCGATCCTTCGGTGCGAGATGGATCAGCAGCGTGCGGGAAGCGGCCTGGAGCGGGCCGCCGGCGGCACCGATCAGGCAGCCCAGCACCAGATAGGCGCGCTCGGCCGCGCTCGAGAACAGAGCAGCGCCCGCTTGCGGCGGCGCGGTCTTGACGAACAGGACGCTGTCCTTGTCGACCAGAAGAATCGCGGCCACCGACAGCAGCAGGACCAGCAGGCTGCCGGCGATGACGCGCTTCGGCCCGAGACGATCATCCAGCTTGCCGCCGAGCCAGGCGCCGAGCGCGCCGGCGATCGCGAGCATGATGCCGAACGTCCCGATCTGGATCGTGTGCCAGCCGAAGGTGCCCGCGGCATAGATGCCGCCGAAGGCGAACAGCGACACCAGACCATCGGTGTAGATCATGTTGGCGAGCAGGAATGCCGCGAGCGATTTCTGCCTCGGCAGACTCTTGATCGACTGCTTCAGCTCCGAGAGGCCCTCGCGCAACGCCTCGCCCAGCGGGCGCTTCGCCGGATAATCCGGCGTGAACAGGAACATCGGCGTCACGAAGATGATGAACCACAGCGCGGTCAGCGGCCCCGCGGCACGATCGCCCTGACGTGTGAGGGGATCGAGACCGAAGAGCGGCGTGACGCCGAGCAGCGTGCGGCCGGTCTCGGGATTGGCGGCGAGCAGGCCGAGCACGATGATCAGGCTGACGATGCCGCCAATGTAGCCCGTGGCCCAGCCGGTGCCGGAGAGACGGCCGATCCGCTCCGGCGGCACCAGGGTCGGCATCATCGCGTTGTTGAAGAGCGTGGCAAATTCCGCACCAACGCTGGCGAGCGCAACTGCGGTGAGCACCAGCGGAATGACGGCATGATCGCCGGGCTTGCCGATCCAGAGCGTGCAGGACGCCAGCACCAGCACCGTACCGAAACCTGCGATCCACGGTTTCCTGCGGCCCGAAGCGTCGGCGATGGCGCCGAGCACCGGCGACAACAGCGCGATCGCGAGGCCCGCGGCCGCCATCGCAAAGCCCCACAAGGATTGACCGGCGGCGGGATTTGGCGCAATGGCCGTCGCGAAATAGGGCGCGAACACGAAGGTCGTGATCAGCGTGAAATATGGCTGCGCGGCCCAATCGAAGAAGATCCAACTCACGACGGCGGCGCGCGGCGGATAGGTCCGCGCCACGCCGGCCATGCGCGCATCCGGGGCGATTGTCGTCATCACGCAGTACCCATCACGAACAGTTTTGCCTCTCTTAGAGCAAACGGTATAGCATTACGGTGACGGGTGTGAACCGGTTCAACGCCACGGCAGGAATTCGATGATGTCGTCATATTCGACACGGCGGAGATTTTTAGCCGCCATTGCTGCCCTGGTGCTCGGTCTCGCGCCTGCAACCGCTCAGGATGCACGGCAGGGCTATGTTCCGCCCGCACGCGAGGCGGTGCGCGCCGTCGCCGCCGAGCACGGCATGGTGGTGGCGCAGGAGAAGATCTCCGCGCAGATCGGCGCCGACATCCTGCGGCGCGGCGGCAATGCTATCGACGCTGCGGTCGCGACCGGCTTTGCGATGGCCGTGACCTATCCGCGTGCCGGCAATATCGGCGGCGGCGGCTTCATGGTGATCCATTCCGCCGATCGCAATGAAGACATCACGATCGACTATCGCGAAACCGCGCCGGCCGCCACCACGCCGCAGATCTTCCTCGGCGCCGACGGCAAGCCCGACGCGACGAAGTCACGGGACTCCGCGCTCGGCATCGGCGTGCCCGGCACCGTTGCCGGCCTCGCGCTCGCGCTCGAGAAATACGGCTCGGGTCAGTTCACGCTGGCGCAACTGCTGGCACCCTCGATTGCGCTCGCACGCGATGGCTTCATCGTCAGCGACGACATGGCCGATACGTTGCCGAGCTGGCACCGGCGGCTGGCACGCTGGCCTTCTTCGGCCAGGATCTTCTCGCGTCCGGATGGCACGCCGCTGGGCGAAGGCGATCGGCTGGTGCAGGGCGATCTCGCCGAAACGCTGGCGGCCGTCGCTGCACAGGGGCCGCGGGGATTCTATGAGGGGCCGGTCGCCGAGAAACTCACCAAGGCCGTGACCGATGCCGGCGGCATCATGACGCCGGCCGACCTCAAGGCCTATCAGCCGGTCATCCGCGCGCCGGTGCGTGGCAGCTACCGCGGCTATGACATCGTGTCGATGCCGCTACCCTCATCCGGCGGCGTCGTGCTGATGGAGACGCTCAACATCCTCGAGGGCTTCCCTCTGGCAGATCTGAAGCAGGGATCGGCGGCGTCGCTGCATCTCTTGATCGAAGCCATGAAGCGCGCTTATGCCGACCGCGCCCGCTATCTCGGCGATCCCGCCTTCGTCAACGCGCCGATCGAGACCCTCATTGCGAAGGACTATGCCGCGAAGCTGCGCGCGAACATTTCCTCCGAACGCGCCACGCCCTCGAAGGAGCTCGTGTCTGCTTCTGCCGCGCCGCGTGAGGGCAGCAACACCACGCATTTTTCCGTCGTCGACGCCCGCGGCAACGCCGTCAGCAACACCTACACGCTGAACTTCAGCTACGGCGTCGGCCTCGTCGCCGACGGCACCGGTGTGCTGCTCAACAACGAGCTCGACGATTTCACCGCGGCGGTCGGTGCGTCCAACGCCTATGGCCTCGTCGGCTTCGAGGCGAATCTGCCCGGACCCGGCAAGCGGCCGCTGTCGTCGATGTCGCCGACCATCGTGCTGAGGGACGGCAAGCCGGTGCTGGTGACGGGCTCGCCCGGCGGCAGCCGCATCATCTCGACTGTGCTGCAGGTGATCGTGAACGTGCTCGACTACAAGATGGATGTTGCGGCCGCCGTCGCAACGCCGCGGCTGCACCACCAATGGCTGCCGGATGAAGTGCGCGTCGAGCGCGGCTTTCCCGAGGGCGTGCTGCTCGAGCTGAAGGCGATGGGGCACCTCGTTGTCGAGCCTATGGGGCAGACATCTGCCAACTCGATTCTGGTGACACCGAACGGACCGCTGGGCGCAGCCGATCCGCGCACGCGCGGGGCGGAGGCGGCGGGGCAGTAACGTGCTCCCGGCATGTCGGGGTGGAAACTTTACCGCCCGACCTGATACGGCCCGCCCTTTTCCAGCGCGCGCACATATGCAGGGCGGGCGTGGATGCGCTCCAGGAACGCCATCGCCCTGGGATGGCCCTGCTCGAGCCCGCCGCGGGCTTGCGCCGCTTCGAGCGGAAAGCTCATCTGGATGTCGGCCGCACTGAACTCGCTGCCGGCGAACCACTCGCTCTTAGCGAGCTCGCCTTCCCAATAGTCCATGTGCTGCTTGAGCTGCGGATTGACCAGCGCGGTCAGTGCCTGGTTGCAGACCTTGCGCACCAGCGGGCGCAGCAAGGCCGGCGCACGCTTCGGCATCAGCGTGAACAGCAGCTTGAGCAGCAGCGGCTGCATCGCGGATCCTTCCGCATAGTGCAGCCAATAGGTGTAGCGCAGCCGCTCCGGCGTGTTCGGCGGCGGGATCAGCCGCCCGTTGCCATAGGTGGCGATGAGATATTCGATGATCGCGCCTGATTCGGCGATGGTGTTGCCGTTGTCGGTGATGACCGGCGACTTGCCCAGCGGATGGATGGCGCGCAGCTCCTTCGGCGCGCGCATGTCCGGCTGACGCTGATAGCGCACGATCTCGTAGGAAACGCCCAGCTCCTCGAGCAGCCACAGCACGCGCTGCGAGCGGGAATTGTTGAGGTGGTGAACGGTCAGCATCGCGGGGTCCTCAAGGCTTGGTCGTGGTCATCGGCCGCGCCGTTGGTGCCAGCCCGGCAACACAATGTCGAGCCGTCGCCGCAGATATTTTCACCCGGGTATATTGACGCGAGGAATTTACCCGGGTATTAAATCAGCAACGCGATCAATATGGCAATGATTCCAATGCAAGGGACCTACACAGCCTTCGCCGGCCAGCGCCGGCTGACCTCCGGCACGGCAGGCGAGGTTGCGCTTGCCGTCAAGCGGGCGACGCAACCGCTGGACCAGCCAATTGTCATCTTCGACGATAGCACCGGGCGGTCGATCGATTTCGACCTGCGCGGCGACGACCGCGAGGTGCTGGCCCGGCTGGCAACGCTCATGCCGCAAGCCGAGACGGCCGAAGCACCCGCAGAGCCGCGCGGGCGCGGCCGGCCGAAGCTCGGCGTGGTCGCGCGCGAGGTGACCTTGCTGCCGCGGCACTGGGAGTGGCTCAACGCACAGGCCGGCGGCGCTTCGGTCGCGCTGCGCAAGCTCGTCGACGAGGCCAGGCGCGCCAGCGGCGACAAGGACCGCGAGCGGCAGGCGCGCGATGCGGCCTACCACTTCATGTCGACCATGGCCGGCGACCTGCCGCAGTTCGAGGAGGCCTCGCGCGCGCTGTTCGCGGGTGACCGGCGACGCTTCACCTCGCTGATCGCCGATTGGCCGGCCGACATCCGCGACCACATCGTCCAGCTCGCTTACAGCCACCGCGCCTAAGCCGCGCGCCGCTTCTCACAACTCATCGACGGCCGAGCCGCGCATTGCGCGGCAACGGCTTCGCACGCCCTGATGAAAGGCCAATTCCATGTCTGCCGCAAAGCCACTCTGGACCACATTCCTCCGCTTCCTCGCACCCCTGATGCTGAGCAACGCGCTGCAATCGCTGTTCGGCACCGTCAGCAACGTCTATCTCGGCCAGATGGTCGGCGTCGGCGCGCTCGCCGCGGTGTCGGCGTTCTTCCCCGTGATGTTCTTCCTGTTCGCCTTCGTCATGGGCCTCAGCACCGGCGCCACCGTGCTGATCGGCCAGGCCTTCGGCGCCGGCGAGCATGGCCGGATCAAGATCATCGTCGGCACGACACTCGCCGTCGGCCTGCTGCTCTCGATAGCGATTGCACTCGTTGGCGGGATCTTCAGCCGGCCCCTGATGGCCATGCTCGCCACTCCCGCGGACATTCTCGATGAAGCCAGCGCCTATGCGCGTATCATGCTGTTGACGATGCCGCTCGGCTTCATCTTCCTGCTGATGACGGCGATGATCCGCGGCGTCGGCGATGGACTGACGCCGCTGCTGGCGCTGGCCTTGTCGACGGCGATCGGCCTGATCCTGACGCCGATGCTGATCCGCGGCACGTTCGGATTGCCGGTGGCCGGCATCACCAGTCCTGCCTGGGCGGCTGCGATCTCGAACACGCTGACGCTGATCGTGCTGGCTGCCTATCTGCTGCGGAGAAAGCACACGCTCGCGCCGGATGCGACGCTGCTGCGTCACCTCCGGCTGAACGGCGCCGTGCTCGGCAAAGTCCTCGGCATCGGCCTGCCGAGCGCGATCGGCATGGTGGTGATGGCGATCGCCGAGCTTGTGCTGCTCGGCCTCGTCAACGGCTTCGGCTCGAATGCCACCGCGGCCTATGGCGCCGTCAACCAGGTGATGGGCTACACCCAGTTCACGGCGATGTCGATTTCGATCGCGGTCTCGATCCTCGGCGCCCAGGCCGTCGGCGGCGACGACCGGGCCCGGCTCGACGGCATCGTGCGGATGGGCCTTGCGTTCAACATCGTCCTGACCGGCGGGTTGGTGGCGCTGATCTATCTCGCGCCACGCGCGGTGCTCGGTATCTTCATCACCGACGGCGCCGTGCTGGATCTGGCGAAGGGATTGCTCAACATCGCCTTGTGGAGCTCGGTGCCGTTCGGGCTCGCCACCGTGTTCTCGGGCGCGATGCGCGGCGCCGGCGTCGCATTGACGCCGATGCTGCTGTCGATCTTCGCGATCGCCGCAATCGAGCTGCCGGCTGCAATCATCCTCAGCCGCACGGTCGGCCTGACCGGCGTGTGGGCTGCCTATCCCATCGTATTCTGCGCCATGTTGATTCTGCAGATGGGCTATTACCATCTGGTGTGGCGCAAGCGGGCGATCCAGCGCCTGATCTGATCGTCAGAGTATTATGACCATCATTAAACGATGGACCTGTGGCGCGGCCTGCGCCACAATGAAAAAAAGCCACTCAGAATGCTAAGACCAGGGAGAATAATTTTGACCCGCACCGCCCCGCAATTCCTGTTCGATTTCGGTAGCCCCAACGCCTATCTCAGCCATCTGGCGATTCCGGCCATCGAACAGCGGATCGGCGTCAAGTTCGAATACGTGCCGATCCTGCTCGGCGGCATCTTCAAGTCGACCAACAACAAGTCGCCGGCCGAGACGCTCGCCGGCATCAAGAACAAGCGGGAGTTCCAGCAGGTCGAGACCGAGCGCTTCATCAAGCGCTTCCATGTCCAGCCCTATGTCTGGAATCCGCACTTTCCCGTCAACACGCTGAACCTGATGCGCGCCGCGATCGCGGCGCAGCTCGAGGGCGTGTTCGAGCAGTATGTCGAGGCCGCCTTCCACCACATGTGGCGCGAGCCGAAGAAGATGGACGATCCCGAGATCGCGGCGAAGGCGCTGGCGTCGTCTGGTCTCGATGCGCAAAAGCTGTTCGCCCGCGCCGGGGAACCCGAGGTCAAGGCCAAACTGATCAAGAACACCGAGGAGGCGGTCGCCCGCGGCGCGTTCGGTTCGCCGACCTTCTTCGTCGGCAGCGAGATGTTCTTCGGCAAGGAGCAGCTGCGCGAGGTCGAGGAGATGGTGCTCGAGAAAGGCGAGTAGTGAATGGCGAATGGCGAGTAGTGGAAACGTTACTCGCGTTTCGTAACTTGCTATTCTATTCGCTACTCCCTATTCGCCATTCGCCTCTTTCTGAAGAACAACAATAACGGAGTTCTCCCATGCGCATCCTCGTGGTCGGCGCCGGCGCCATCGGCGGCTATTTTGGTGGCAGGCTGTTGCAGGCCGGCCGCGACGTCACCTTCCTGGTTAGGTCGCGCCGCGCCGGCGAGCTCGCGAGCGCCGGCCTCGTCATCAAGAGCCCGAACGGCGATGTGACCTTGAAGAACCCGCCGTCGGTTCAAGCTGACGCGATCAAGGACAAATTCGAGGTCGTGCTGCTCAGCTGCAAGGCGTTCGACCTCGACGATGCCATCAAGTCGTTTGCCCCGGCGGTGGGGCCGAACACCGCGATCATCCCGATGCTCAACGGCATGAAGCATCTCGACACGCTGGATACGAGGTTCGGCAAGGAACGCGTGCTCGGCGGCCTCTGCGCCATCGCCGCGACGCTGAACGATAAGCGCGAGGTGGTGCAGCTCCAGCCGATGCAGTCGATCAGCTACGGCGAGCGCGACGGCGGGATGTCGGACCGGGTGAAGGCGATCGACGAGGCCTTCAAGAGCGGCATCAATGGCGCCAGCGCCAGCCAGAACATCATGCAGGACATGTGGGAGAAGTGGGTGTTCCTGTCCTCGCTCGCAGCAAGCACCAGCCTGATGCGGACATCCGTCGGCAATATCCTCGCCGCGCCCGGCGGCCGGGAGTTCCTGCTCGGCATGCTGGATGAGACCAGCGCGGTTGCCACGGCGTCCGGCTATCCGCCGGGCGGCCCGTTCTTCGATCGCGTCAAAGGCAATCTCACCACCGAGGGCTCGCCGCTGACGGCATCGATGTTCCGCGACATCAAGGCCGGCCTGCCTGTCGAGGCCGATCACGTCATCGGCGATCTCATCGCGCGCGCCGACGCCGCCAAGGTGCCGGTGCCGAAGCTGCGCATCGCCTATACGCATCTGAAGGCGTATGAGAAGCAGCGGGCGGGGTAGGGCGTAACCACACATTCGGTGTCGTCCCGGGGCGCGCGCCGCGCGAGCCCGGGACCCATAACCACAGGGAGTGGTCATGGGGCGAAGTGGTGACTCCAGAGTCTTCGCAAAACTCTTGCCTGTGGCTATGGATCCCGGGCTCGCGACTTCGTCGCGCCCCGGGATGACGGCTGTGCTTGCCGCAGCATCCCGCGCTATTTCAAATGCGCGAGATAGTGCGAGACGGCGGTGATCTCCTCATCGCTCATGTGATAGGCGACGTCGGCCATCGCGGCGACGCCGCCGCCGACACGCTGGCCGGCCTTGTAATCGTGCAGCGCCTTGACGAGATATTCCTCGCGCTGGCCGGCGAGCCGCGCCACCGCCTTGGTACCGGCATAGCTGTCGGTATGGCATGAGGCGCAGCGGCGGCCGGCGGCAACCTGCGCGCCCTTCTTCGACAGGTCGGGATCCCCGTCCTCGGGTCCCTTCGGCGGCGTCAGCGAGGCGAAGTAAGCGCCGAAATTGCGGATGTCCTCGTTGCTGATCCCTTCCACGATCGGCTGCATCTGATCGTTCTTGCGCGCGCCGGCGCGGAAGAACACGAGCTGCCATTGCAGGAATTGATCGGGCTGGCCGGCGAGCGAGGGGATGTTCTCGGTCTGCGAAATGCCGTTCTCGCCGTGGCAGCCGGAGCAGGCGGCGGCCTTCTCCTTGATCGCGGCATTGTCGGCGGCCTCGGCTTGAATGAAGGCGATCACTGCGAGCGATAGCGCGCCGATTACGGACCAAGAGAACTGACGGCGCATGATTGGAAATCCGTTCTGTCCTGCGTCATTCCGGGTTTGCCACTTGGCGCGGCCGCAATCCATAATCCCGTTGGTGGTTACGGGTTCCGGACTTGCGCGCAAGTGGCGCGCAATCCGGAACGACGGCGTGGGGCTTCAAAATGGGAGAAGCTGCGGCCGTCACCCGGCCGCAGCTTCTCCGTCAGGTCGCGCTACTTCTTGCTGTAGCTGATGCGATAGATCGCGCCGGCCCAATCGTCCGCCACGAGGATCGATCCGTCCTTGGCGATGATGATGTCGTTGGGACGGCCGAGATAGCCCTGGTCACCCTCGAGCCAGCCGGACGCGAAGATCTCCCGCTTCGGGTTCTTGCCGTCGGGTCCGACGATCACGCGCACGATGCGCGCGCCCTGGTACTTGTGGCGATTCCAGGAGCCGTGCTCCGCGATCAGGATGTTGTTCTTGTAGTCCGCGGGGAACTGGTCGCCGGTGTAGAACTTCATGCCGAGCGGGGCGACATGGGCACCGAGATTCAGCACGGGCGGCGTGAACTCGGAGCATTTGTGGCCCATCGCGAACTTGTCGTCAGGCAGATTGCCCTGATGGCAATAGGGATAGCCGAAATGTTCGCCGATCCGGTTGATCATGTTCAGCTTGTCCGAGGGCAGATCATCGCTGATCCAGTCGCGGGCATTCTCAGTGAACCAGTATTTGCCGGTGCGCGGATCGACGTCGCCGCCGACCGAGTTGCGGACGCCGAGCGCCCAGATTTCGGCGTTGCCGGTCTTGGGATCGACGCGCCGGATCTGCGACACGCTGGTCGGCGGAATGCCGATGTTGAAGGGCGGGCCGAACGGCAGGAAGAACCAGCCTTCCTTGTCGACCGCGATGTACTTCCAGCCATGCGCGGCATAGGACGGCATGTCGTCATAGACGACCTTGCCCTGGCCGAGATTGTCGAGATTGGCTTCGGCGTTGTCGTAGCGGATCAGCTTGTCGACGGCGATGACGTAGAGCGCACCGTCCCGGAAGGCGAGACCGGTGGGCATGTTCAGGCCCTTGAGGACGGTCTTGACCTCCTTCTTTCCGTTGTTGTCCTTGATGGCATAGACGTTGCCGAGACCGAACGAGCCGACGAACAACGTGCCCTTGTCACCCCAGGCCATCTGCCGCGCGGCCAGCACGCCGGAGGCGTAGACCTCGATCTTGAAGCCCGGCGGCAGCTTGATCTTCTTGACGATGTTGGCGAGCTCGGCGTCGGAGGCGCCGGTCGGCGGGCCCGACGGCGGCGCGAGGCCCTTCTGCGCCTCGGTCTCGTCACCGAGGAACCAATCGTCAGGCGGATGGGTCCAGAATTCCTTGGTGCTGGAATCGTATTTCTTCAGCGGCTTGCTCTTGTCCTGCTGCTGCGCGTTGCCGGCGCCGGTCCCGGCGAGAAGAGCCACGGCCGCAAGCGCTAACACGGATCGATGGAACATCGATGTCATCGCATCACTCCCCTAAGGCAGCCGTCAGGGCTGCGCGTTATTTTGTTTTGCTAGTCGAGAGGCGAAGTCTTGAGCCCGTCGGGACGACAGGCGCAAAAAGGTTAGCACATCTGCCCATCGTGAGAAGCGCGCCGGATGCAGCGCGGCTGCGCGCATGAAAAATTGAGACGGAACGTGAATGAACGGATGAACGCGGCGACAACGCGTTCTCGCTGCAACGCGGAATCAGGGTTGGACATACAAAAGTGCGAAAACAACCCCATGCACAGTAGAACGGCGCAATTGGCCCGCGCGCGGTGAGGCCGGACAGTCATTTGACGCGTCGAGTAAAATTGCGATTACGACGCGACGGGGTAGGGTCCGTCGTCGAATAGCGTGTCGTGATAGCCTTTCGATCCGACCTCACGCGCCAGCGCGCTGCGGACATCGCGGCCATCGCGCAGGCTGCGCAGCACGTGCGCGAAGTCGAATTCGGGTCGCCAGCCGAGCTCCCGCCGCGCCCGCGCGTTGACATAGACCCGGTCAATCGCGGGGAAGAGCCGCCAGCCGCGCGCCGCATAGAGCTGCGCGCACTCCGGATAGAGCTCGCGCACGACAGTGGCGGCATCGCGCGCCAGCGCTCCGAGATGACGTTGCTCGAACGGGCTCGTCGCCGAGACGATGTAGCGGGCGAAGCCGATGCCGGGCGCACGCTCGACGGCAGCTAGATGCGCGCTCACTGCGTCCGCGATATCCAGCCGGCGGTAGAGCATCTCGTTGGCCTGCGCGTTGTCCAGCGCGTAGGCCGATCGCATCGCCGGATCGTCGTCGTCCTCCGGAAAGAAGCGCGAGGTCCGCAGAACCACGATCGGTAGCGCGCGCTCGCGAAAGAACAGCTCGCAGAGGTTCTCGGCCATCAGCTTGGTCGTGCCGTAGATGTTCTTCGGCACCGACGGCAGCTCCTCGGTGACCCACACCGCGGCCTGTCCCGCCTCAGACCGCAGCTGCGAGCCGAACGCGCTGGTGGTGCTGGTGAAGACAAAACTCTTCACGCCGGCCGCTGCAGCCGCTTCGAGCAGATTCAGCGTGCCTGACACGTTGGTATCGACGAAGTCCTGCTTGGAGTGCGTCGCCACATGCGGCTTGTGCAGCGTCGCGGTGTGGATCACGGCAGTGATGCCGTCCATCTGCCGCCGCACGAAGGTGGGATCGACGATGGAGCCGACAGCGTCGGTGAAGGGGGAGCTCTTTAGATCAAGCCCGCGGGCAGGCGACCCGCGCCCACGCAGCGTCCGCAGGATGGCCTCGCCAAGGTGACCTGCGCTGCCTGTGACCAGAATTGTCATGTGAGACCCGAACAGCCGCCAGCGGCGCGGAAAACCGCGGCCTGATCCGGTTTGGCTGGATGCTTTGGAGAAAACTGGAGCGGGCGAAGGGGCTCGAACCCTCGACCCCGACCTTGGCAAGGTCGTGCTCTACCACTGAGCTACACCCGCATCCTGTGTCGGTCGCGTGACGCGCCGGCAACGGCTGTCGTATGCCAAAAGCGGGAGGGGAATGCAACAGCTACGGGCGGCCTCAATTCGCATTTGCGGCGCCATATGGAGCCCGAAGCTGGCCAAATTGACCGGAAAGGCCTCGGAACCGGCGAATCGGGGTGCCTGGATTGAAATTCGGCCCATTCGGCCCAATTTAGGAGCCGACCACAAGCATATGACGCGGCGGCGTGCTAAAGAGCCGCCATTCCAGACATGACGAGGGAATCCCGTGACGATCATCGACCAGGGTAACGGAGCGGCGGGCCCGGCTGCGGCCGACCTGATCAAGGACACCACCACCCAGACCTTCGTGAAGGACGTCATCGAGGAATCGAAGCGCCAGCCCGTGCTGATCGATTTCTGGGCGGAATGGTGCGGCCCCTGCAAGCAGCTCACCCCCGTCCTGGAGAAGGCGGTGAAGGCGGCCAAGGGCAAGGTCAAGCTGGTCAAGATGAACATCGACCATCATCCGGCGATCCCGGGCCAGATGGGCATCCAGTCGATCCCGGCCGTGATCGCCTTCGTCAACGGCCAGCCGGCCGACGGCTTCATGGGCGCGGTGCCGGAGAGCCAGGTCAACGCCTTCATCGAGCGGCTGACCAAGGGCGTCACCGCGCCGGGCGAGGTCAACGTCGCCGAGATCGTGCAGGAGGCCGACGCGGTGCTCGCCGAGGGCGACGCGGCGGCGGCGGCGCAGATCTATGCCGAGGCGCTGCAGCATGATTCGACCAACATCGCGGCGCTCGCGGGCCTTGCCAAGTGCTACGCCGTTTCGGGCGCGATGGAGCAGGCCAAGCAGACGCTGGCCATGGTGCCGGAATCCAAGCGCAACGACCCGGCCGTGAAGGCGGTGCAGACCGCGATCGATCTCGCCGAGCAGGCGAAATCGCTCGGACCGGTTGCCGAGCTGGAACAGAAAGTCGCCGCAAATCCGCTCGATCATCAGGCCCGGTTCGACCTCGCCACCGCGCTCAACGCCCAAGGCAACCGCGCGGCGGCGACCGAGCAGCTGCTCGAGATCATCAAGCGCGACCGCAAATGGAACGACGACGGCGCCCGCAAGCAGCTGGTGCAGTTCTTCGAGGCCTGGGGCGGCACGGATGATGCAACCGTCGAAGGCCGCAAACGTTTGTCGACGATCCTGTTTTCGTAACGGCCTTTTTTGAGCATGATCTGTTCGGAAAACCGCTCCACACTTTGCGCTAACGCGGTCCTTCGGATCCGGATCATGCGCTAGCAACGCCAGGGGACCGGGCAGATGCCGATCAACATCGAATATCGCGGGCCCGCCGACCTCCCGGAGATCATTCCGGTCTTCCCGCTACCGGGCGCGCTGCTGCTGCCCCGCGGCCAGATGCCGCTCAACATCTTCGAGCCGCGCTACCTTTCGATGGTCGACGATTCCTTCCGCGACGGCCATCGCCTGATCGGCATGATCCAGCCCGACATCGCGCATTCGCGGAAGGATTCCGACAAGCCGGCCCTGTTCAGCGTCGGCTGCGTCGGCCGCATCACCCAGCTCGCCGAGTCCGGCGACGGCCGCTACATCCTCGAGCTCACCGGCGTTTCGCGCTTCAAGGTGGTCGAGGAGCTCGAGGTGCTCACCCCCTATCGGCAGTGCAAGGTGGACTTCTTCGCCTATGTCGACGATTTCACCGCGCGCCGCGGCGAGGAGGAGGTCGACCGCGAGGCGCTGCTGGCGGTGCTGGCGGACTTCCTGAAGGCCAACAACCTCAAGGTCGACTGGGAGGGCGTCGAGAGCGCGCCCAATGAAGCCCTCGTCAACGCGCTCGCGATGATGTCGCCCTATGGCCCCGCCGAGAAGCAGGCCATGCTGGAGGCGCCCGACCTGAAGACCCGCGCCGAGATCCTGATCGCCGTCACCGAAATGGACCTCGCCAAGAAGCGCACCAGCGGCGATCCGCCGCTGCAGTGATCGGCAAGCGCGAGCTAAGCGGCAAACTCGCCGGCCTCGGCCCTTCGATCCGCAAGCCGCGCGATCGTCGAGGCCCGTACCGGCGGGCTGAGGTGGAAGCCCTGCGCCTCGACGCAGCCCTCTTGGCGCAGGACCTCCAGCTGCTCGGCGGTTTCGACGCCTTCGGCGGTGGACGTCTTGCCGAGACTCGTGGCGAATTGGACCACGGCCCGCGCGATGCGATGGGGCTCCTCCATCGGATTGGACAGCTCGCTGACGAAGCTGCGATCGATCTTGATCTTGTCGAATGGAAACTTCTGCAGAAAGCTGAGCGACGAATAGCCGGTGCCGAAATCGTCGAGGGCAATCCGCACTCCGAGCTCGCGCAGCTGGCTGAGTGCTGCGAATACGGTCCCGCTGTCATGCATGATGACGGTTTCGGTGACCTCGAGCTCGAGCCGATCTGAAGCGATCCCCGAAGCCGCCAGTGCGCTCACAATTGTCGACACGAGCTCCTTGCTCCTGAATTGCGCTGGAGACAGGTTGATCGCGATCTTTAGGTCGGAACGCCATTTCGCCGCTTCGGCACAAGCGGTTCTCAACACCCATTCCCCCAGCAGCAGGATCAAGCCGGTTTCCTCCGCGACGGGAATGAATTCGCCGGGCGAGACCAGACCGCGCTCGGGATGATGCCAACGCAGCAACGCCTCGAAGCCACAGGTCTCGCCGCTCTTCAAATTGACGAACGGCTGGTAGTGGAGTTCGAATTCGCTCCTCGCAAGCGCCTTCCGCAAATCCCGCTCCAGGTTGCGGCGCGCCTGCAGGAGCCGGTCCAGCTCCGGCTCGAAGAAGCGGAATGCGCCACGTCCGCCGCTCTTGGCCGAGTAGAGGGCAAGATCTGCGCTCCTGAGGATCGTGTCGGAATCGGCGCCGTCTCGGGGCGCAAGGGCGATCCCGATGCTGGTGCCTACGACGACCTGATGATCGCCGAGATCGAACGGCTCGCTGAGCGCGCCATGGATCGTCTCGGCGAGAGAGGCCGCGTCCGCAGCCGGATTGGTCACGTAGTCGACGATTGCGAATTCGTCGCCGCCCAGTCGGGCGACGAACGTCGTTTCCCTGACGCAGTCCAGCAAGCGCGCCGCGACCGAGCGCAGCAGCAGGTCGCCCGCCGGATGTCCGAGCGTGTCGTTGACCTCCTTGAAGCGGTCGAGATCGAGCAAGAGAACCGCCAAATGTAGGTTTCCGCCACGCGTATCGGCAAGAGCGGGCTCCAGACGCGCCTTGAGCAGCACGCGGTTCGGTAACTCGGTGAGCGCATCGTGTTCCGCCATGTAGGTGATCTTCGCTTCGGACCGGCGTTGCTCGGTGACATCCAGATGCGTAGCCACCCAGCCGCCGCCGGCCATCGGCTGCCGCGTCACGCAGATCAGCCGCCCATCGGCAAACGCATCGATGCGGCTCGAAACGACATGGATCGGCAGCGCATCGAGCCTGGCGATCTGCCGTTCGGCGGCGAAATCGCTGGCCTCGCCTTCGAGTACGCCGCTCGTGACGCGATGTCTGATGATGTCGCGGTGGGGAGTTCCCGCACGCAGCAATTCCGGGGGCAGCCGGTACAACCGGGCGTAACGCTCGTTGCAGATGACGAGCCGCTTCTCGGCGTCGAACATGCAAAGGCCTTCGACCATGTGGTTGATGGCCGTGTCCAGCCTCAGCTTCTGCTCCTTGAGCTCGTTCTGCGACCCTTCGAGCTGCTGCCGGGCGATGGAGAGCTGGCTGATGATCTCCTCGAACCTGGCAGTTCTGGTCGCCAGACGACGATCGGCCAGCACGCCGATCAGGCTCATGCCCAGCACCGACAATGCGACGCCGGCGATGGCGAGCGCGAGGAAGGCCGGAGACAGCGAAAGCGTATCGGTCGCGAGCGCCGGATCCGGTGTGATCTTCACGGCGCCCATGGCCGTGAAGTGATGCGACACGATGGCGAGCGTCAGCAGGGTGGCGGCTGCCAGCGTGCCGCTATAACCCTGACGGGTGAGCGCTGCCGCCAGCGCAGCGTAGCCGAAACACATGCCCAGAACGATGGAGAGGAGCACGAGGTCCACGGACCAGGAGACTCGGCCCGGCACTTCGAGCGCCCACATTCCGAGATAGTGCATGCTGGCAATGCCGCCGCCGATGATGACGCCGCCAGCCGCCGCGCGCCAGCGGCCGGACGTGACGACCGCGACGCCGAAGCCGACCGAGGTCAGCAGCATTGCCGCCGCGAGAGAGGACGCCGTTAACACGATGCCGTAGCCCGTGGAGACCCCGGGCTCGTAGGCGAGCATCGCGACGAAATGCGTAGCCCAGATCCCGTATCCGATGGCCGCGCCGGCAATGGCGATCCAGATCCACCGGGTTCTCCCGCGCGTTGCGATCGCGCGGTGGAAGATGCTGACCGCGACGATGCTGGCAACGAAGCAGACCAGAGCAGCGAGCACGACGAGCCGCCAATCGTGCTCGGCCGTAAGACAGGAGAAAACGCGGAACATTCAGTCTCGCCCCATCGTCGATATTGTTGATATTGTCGATGCTGGACCGGCTAATCGCCCTTCGCGTTAATTTTGTGCCGCGCCTGATCGCATGCTTAGCGCCACGTCAACACCGTCCGGAAAATTTGATCTTTCGGGCTAACACGTTCCGCGCGCCGGTCGCGCCGGAAGCCCGCTGCGCGCGTTTGCGGATCACGCTCTAGATGGCCGCGGATGCGTGGGCTCGCCCTGGCAACGGAGCTGGGCCGCGCGCAGATCCTGTACTGGACATTTCTCGGCTGCGCCCTGTCAGGCCCGTCAATCCCGGCCGCGGATCATACTCGACGAGCTCCTGGCGATGGTCCCCGCCTAAAGCGCGATGGCGGGCGCGAATTTCTATGCTAAAGGCAGGCAAGTGCCGGAGACTTCCATGAACGCGCCCACCGAACGTCCCGAAGCCAGCGTCGATCCAAAATTGCTGGAGATCCTGGTCTGCCCGCTGACCAAGGGCCCGCTGGAATTCGATTCTGAGCGGCAGGAGCTGATCTCGCGCAGCGCCAAGCTCGCTTATCCCATTCGCGACGGCATCCCGATCATGCTGCCGGAAGAGGCGCGCAAGATCGATTGATAACAGCGAGTGGGGAGTGGCGAATGGCGAATGGACCTACGCTATTCGCCACTCACCATTCGCCCCTTACAACGCCTCGCCCTTCAACAGCCGCGGCACCTCGCCGGTGAGGCCTGCGGCCTGGCGGACGAAGAGGTTCTTCAGCGGCGGGGCGCGGTCGACGAGGCCGAGGCCGATGTCGCGCACCGTGCGCAACAGCGTCGACTGGTTGGAGAACAGGAAGTTCAGCGAGTTGGTGGCGACGCCCATCGCCATCGTGTCGAACCGGCGCCAGCGCTGGTAGCGTTCGAGCACGTCCGCCCCGCCGATATCCAGGCCGAGCCGCGCGGCATCTACCACCACTTCCGCCAGCGCAGCGACGTCCTTCAGGCCCATGTTGAGGCCCTGGCCCGCGATGGGGTGGATGACATGGGCGGCGTCGCCGACCAGCGCGATGCGCTCGGCGATGAAGGACCGCGCGACGAAATAGGACAGCGGAAACGCCCGCGGCTTGTCGAGCACCTTGACCTCGCCGAGATGCAGGCCGAAGCGCTGCTCGAGCTCGGCGTGGAATTCCTCGTCGCTGAGGGCGATGATGCGCGCGGCCTCGGTGCGGCGCTCGGTCCACACCAGCGAGGAGCGTTTGCCGGTGAGCGGCAGGATCGCGAACGGGCCAGCCGGCAGGAAGTGTTCCTCGGCGCGGCCCTCGTGATCGCGCTCGTGGCCGACGGTGACGACGATGCCGGACTGGTCGTACTCCCAGCCATGAGTGACGATGCCGGCGCGCTCGCGCAGCTTCGACCGCGCGCCATCGGCGGCGACCAAGAGGCCCGCCGCGATCACGCTGCCGTCGCCGAGCGTCACGTCGATGCCGTCAGTGCGCGCATCGTAGGACGCGACCGGGGTGGCGCGAAGATCGATGCTCTCGGCCTCGGCGCGCACCACCAGCGCGTCGATCAGGCGGCGGTTCTCGACCATGTGGGCGAACGGCTCGCCCGGCGCGACATCGCCGGCGAAGTTCAGGAACACCGGACGGGTGGCATCCTCGAGCTTGGAATCGGTGACGACCATGTCGAGGATCGGCTGGGCCTCATCCCGGACGTCGTCCCAGGCGCCGATCGTCTCGAACAGGCGGCGGCAGGCGGCGACGATCGCGGTGGCGCGGGGGTCGCGGCTCGGCCGCGTGCCGAGGGCGGGATCGGCGACGACGATCGGGATCTCGGGCCCGAGCCCCTGGCGTAGCGCCAAGGCCAGCGCAAGGCCGGCAAACGCGCCGCCACCGATGACAATGCTACCCTGTACCGACATACCAAAGCTTCCCGGACAATTCTCGGTCTTGCTAGCAGACTTGAGCTGGGCGAAACAGTGCGGTGAAACGAGGGCCGCTAGCCCTTCGTTCCGTCATTCCGGGGCGCGCAACGCGCGTACCCGGAATCCGGAGGTTTATCAGCTCGAGATTTTCGGGTTCGCACCGCGTGCGCCCCGGAATGAGACATTACTGGAAAGCACCATCATGTCCAAAGGACTGATCGACCTCATCGGGATCCTCGACCTCGAGCAGCTCGAGGTGAACCTGTTCCGCGGCAACAGCCCGAAGACGAGCTGGCAGCGGGTGTTCGGCGGCCAGGTGATCGGGCAGGCGATGGTCGCGGCCTGCCGCACCGTGGAGGGCCGGCTGCCGCATTCGCTGCATTGCTATTTCGTCCTGCCGGGCGATCCGCAGATCCCGATCATCTATCAGGTCGAGCGCCTGCGCGACGGCAAGAGCTACTCGACCCGCCGCGTCACCGCGATCCAGCACGGCAACGCGATCTTCTCGATCATGGTGTCGTTCCACGCCGAGGAGGAGACTGCGTTCGACCACCAGGACACGATGCCGGACGTGCCGCCGCCGGAAAAGCTCACGGCGGAGGAGGTGGCGAAACAGCCGATGTTCAAGGAGATGCCGGACTTCATCCGCCGCTACTACGAATCCGATCGGCCGATCGAGCTGCGCCCGGTCGAGCTCGGCCGTTATTTCGGCCAGAAGATCGACGACGGCCGCATCCACGTCTGGATCAAGACCGCCGCCAAGCTGCCCGACGATCCGGCGCTGCACATGTGCGCGCTCGCTTACGCCTCGGACTTCTCACTGCTCGACGCGATCATGGCGCGCTATGGTCGCACGCTGTTCGACAAGCGCATGATGCCGGCGAGCCTCGACCACGCGATGTGGTTCCATCGCCCGTTCCGCGCCGACGAATGGCTGCTCTACGCGCAGGATTCGCCGAGCGCACAATCGGGGCGGGGCCTGACCCGCGGCTCGATCTTCAAGCCGGACGGCACCCTGGTTGCCTCCGTCGCGCAGGAAGGCTCGGTGCGCGAGCGGAAGGCCTGATCGCTTCTAAAGCGCGATGCGATTAGGATGAATCGTCATCGCGCTTTAGGTTATTGTTTGAGCATGATCTTTCGGAAAACCGCTTCACACTTTTCCGGATCATGCTCTAGCGCGACGAGCAGCGCCTGAAGCCGTTCAGATCATGCCCCGAGCGAGCCGCGCGGCGCGAGCTCGGTCTGCGAGGCGAACCAGTTCATGATCCAGCGGTACACCCACGGGATCGGGATGATGAAGCACATCAGGATGGCGGCCACGATGCCGCGCCAGAGGATATCGAGACCGCTGCCCTTGAAGACGATCTCGCGCCGCGTGCCCTCGATGTTGCGGCAGAACCAGCGCATCTGCGCCGCGGCCACCCAGGCCCAACCGATGATGGTGATGATGGAGATCGCGAACAGCAGGTTCCAGCCGATATAGGCCCAGACCGAACCGGTGAAGCTGAGGCCCAGCGGCTGCCCGTTGGAGGCGAGGTTCGCGACCATCCATTTGATCAGCAGCCAGTAGAGCACGATCTGCACGATGAACAGCAGATTGCTCAGGATCTCACTGCCGACGAAGCCAAGCGCGATGGCGAGAACGATGAAGCCGAAATACCACGGCACCAACGTCATCGCATTGCCGGTGAAGCCGAGGTTCGGCCGCCCGGGGACGTTCACGCAGGAGACGATCCATCTGGTGTACCAGACGAAGGCCCAGGGCGCCGGGATGACGAAGATCATTCCAATCAGCAGGACGATGCTGCGCCAGGTGAATTCGAGGATGCTGAAATCGACCGAGAGCGATCCACCGCTTGCATAGCCGGCGGTGCCGCCATAGCCACTTCCGCCCGTCGGGACCATCGGCGGCGCACCGCCGCCGATCAGGCCGGGAATTTCGGCGGCCTTCTGCCAGCCGGCCATGCCCTCGGTCCAGACCAAGGTGTCCGGACGCACGACGCCCTGGGCAACGAGGTCGCGGAATTGCCCTTCCGGAAAGGGCCCCTGCTGCTTGCCCTCGGATGCGTAAAACCAACTCGCCATGGAACGTCCCCCTCGAACTTACGTATGTACCGGCCGGGACGCTTCGGTTCACGCCTGGGTTCACCGCATCCATGCCAAAAATGCATTGTGAATGATGAACAGCTGCCCTGTACAGAGGCGGCCGTTCACATGACCGCCCTTGGCCAAACGTTTTTCCGCTTCAATCTGCAACTTTTTTGTGCCATTTGCCCGGAAAGATGCCAGATTGACGCAGCGCCGGGGACATACGGCGCGGCGCATCCCGGGGAATAGGCCTGACCATGAAACTCGTCGTCGCGATCATCAAACCCTTCAAGCTCGATGAGGTCCGCCAGGCCCTGACGGCGATCGGCGTGCACGGCATGACCGTGACCGAGGTGAAAGGCTATGGCCGGCAGAAGGGCCACACCGAGATCTATCGCGGCGCCGAATATGTCGTGAACTTCCTGCCGAAGCTGCGCATCGAGATCGCGGTCGCTTCCGACGTCGCCGACAAGGCGGTCGCCGTGATCACCGCGACGGCGCGCACCGGCCAGATCGGCGACGGCAAGATCTTCGTCACACCGATCGACCACGCGCTGCGCATCCGCACCGGCGAGACCGACAGCGACGCGCTCTGACTTTTTGTTTTGACGCGTTTTCTTCACGCGAACCGGTATCCACTTCGCTCGAAAACGCTTTGACACGACTGCTTCGATCGCACCGGGCAAATACGCCACGATGTGCGACGCCAATTGATGCCGGGGGGAACGATATGGCGGGATTGTCGCGCCGCGCAGCTGCCATGGCTGCGCCAATTGGATTTGTGTCCGTCCTAGCTGCGCCGGCGCAAGCGGCGGCAACCGAGATCAACACCGCCGACACCGCCTGGATGATCGTCGCCACCGCCTTGGTGCTGATGATGACGATCCCGGGACTTGCGCTGTTCTACTCCGGCATGGTGCGCAAGAAGAACGTGCTCGCCACCATGGCGCAGAGCCTGGCCGCGGTGACGCTGATCTCCATTCTCTGGGTGGCGTTCGGCTATTCGCTGTGCTTCGTCGGCGACGGCCCGTGGATCGGCACGCTCGATCGCTGGTTTCTCGCCGGCATGACGATGGACAGCGTCAACCCCGCGGCGAAGACGATCCCGGAATCGCTGTTCATGCTGTACCAGATGACGTTTGCCATCATCACGGTGGCGCTGGTCGCGGGCTCGGTCGCCGACCGGATGCGGTTCTCGGCCTATCTGCTGTTCTCGGTCGCCTGGTTCATCTTCGTCTACATTCCGCTGGCGCATTGGGTGTGGGGCGGCGGCTTCCTCGCCAGCATGGGCGTGCTCGATTTCGCCGGCGGTCTCGTCGTGCATCTGTCGGCCGGCACCGGCGGCCTCGTTGCAGCCAAGGTGATGGGACGCCGTCACGGCTACGGCACCGAGAATCTCGCGCCGTTCGATCTGTCGCTCGCGGTGATGGGCACCGGCCTGCTGTGGGTCGGCTGGTTCGGCTTCAACGGCGGCTCGGCGCTCGGAGCGAACTCACGCGCGGTGATGGCGATCATCGCGACCCATCTGGCCGCCTGTGCGGGCGCGCTCACCTGGGGCGCGATCGAATGGTCGACGCGGCGCAAGCCTTCGGTGCTCGGCATGATCTCCGGCGCGGTCGCAGGTCTCGGCACCATCACGCCGGCCTCGGGCTTCGTCGCGCCATGGCACGGCATCGTCATCGGCATCATCGCCGGTGCGCTCTGCTATTGGGCCTGTACCTGGCTGAAGCACCGCTTCGACTATGACGATTCGCTCGACGTCTTCGGCGTCCACGGCATCGGCGGCCTGACCGGCACCCTGCTCGCCGGTGTGTTCGCCACCAGCGCAATCGGCGGCACCGCCGGCCTGCTGGAGGGCCATCCGCAGCAGCTCCTGATCCAGTTCTACGGGGTCGCCGTGACCTTCGTCTGGTCGGCGGGCGTCAGCTTCATCCTGCTCAAGCTGGTCGGCCTGTTCGTGCCCTTGCGCGTATCCCGTGAGCACGAGCTCGAGGGTCTGGATATTTCGCAGCACGGAGAAGCCCTGCAATAGACGCCGATACTACGTAAATACCGTCCTGCTGCCCGACGCGTGAGCAACATTGTGTCGAGAGCCTGTCTTGCCCATGTTTTGCGCAGGCGTGACCACGTTTTGAGCGCGACGTAATAGCGCACTGCATTGCAACACCCGCCGAAGGCGAAAACCCCCGTTTTCATAATCCGTTAGGCAATCCGCCTGATCTGGCACGGCATTTGATTCTAGGGGTCCGGCTGTGCCCGCGTAGTGAAACTTCTCCCTCGTGGCGAACCAGTCGAGAACGCCCGGCCACGTCCGGACCGGGCCCAAGCGGGGATAGGACCCATGAAAATTGTTATGGCGATCATCAAGCCATTCAAGCTTGAAGAAGTCCGTGACGCCCTGACCGCCATCGGCGTTCACGGTCTCACGGTGACGGAAGTCAAGGGGTATGGCCGCCAGAAGGGCCATACGGAAATCTATCGCGGCGCCGAATATGCCGTGAGCTTCCTGCCCAAGATCAAGATCGAGGTCGCTGTCGCCTCCGACCAGGTCGACAAGACCATCGACGCCATCACGTCCGCCGCGAAAACCGGACAGATCGGCGACGGCAAGATCTTCGTCATCAACCTCGACCACGCGGTGCGCATCCGCACCGGCGAGGCCGATGCCGCGGCCCTCTGATTTCGCGCTCAACCTTATTCAAGCAGGAGTAAACAATATGACGTTCAAGCGTCCCTATGGCGCGGGACTGGCAGCTCTCGCAGTCGGCCTGTTCGCTGCGACCGCAGCCTACGCCGAGCCAACGGTCAACAAGGGAGACAACGCCTGGATGCTGACATCGACAGTGCTGGTGCTGTTGATGACGATCCCCGGCCTCGCGCTGTTCTACGGCGGTCTGGTCCGTTCCAAGAACATGCTCTCGGTCCTGATGCAGGTGTTCTACACCGTCTGCGTCGTCACCGTGATCTGGGCCGTGTACGGTTACAGCCTCACCTTCACCGGAGGCTCGGACTTCATCGGCGGCTTCTCCAAGGCCTTCATGATGGGCGTCACCACCGATACGAAGGCAGCGACCTTCTCGGTCGACGCCAACATCTCCGAACTCATCTACGTCTGCTTCCAGATGACCTTCGCGGCGATCACGCCCGCCCTGATCGTCGGCGCCTTCGCCGAGCGCATGAAGTTCTCGGCCATCGCGCTCTTCATTCCGCTCTGGGTTACCCTGATCTATTTCCCGATCGCGCACATGGTCTGGTACTGGCAGGGCCCGGACCTGATCCAGGATGCGGCCAAGGCGCTCGCTGCCGCCACTGACGCTGCGGCAAAGACCGCGGCCCAGGCCAAGCTCGACGAGCTCAACGCCGACGCCGGCTGGATCTTCAAGATGGGCGCGATCGACTTCGCGGGCGGCACCGTGGTGCACATCAACGCCGGCATCGCCGGGCTCGTCGGCGCTCTGCTGATCGGCAAGCGCGTCGGTTACGGCAAGGAACTAATGGCTCCGCACTCGCTGACCATGTCGATGATCGGCGCCTCGCTGCTCTGGGTCGGCTGGTTCGGCTTCAACGCCGGCTCCAACCTGGAAGCTAGCGGCGGCGCGGCGCTCGCCATGACCAACTCCTTCGTCGCCACCGCGGCCGCTGCGCTGTCGTGGATGTTCGCGGAGTGGATCATCAAGGGCCATCCGTCGGTGCTCGGCGTGATCTCCGGCGCCGTCGCGGGCCTCGTGGCCGTCACGCCTGCGGCCGGCTTTGCCGGCGTCATGGGCGCGATCGTCCTCGGCCTCGTGGTCGGCGTGGTCTGCCTGTTCTTCTGCACCGTCGTGAAGAACGCGCTGGGCTACGACGACTCCCTCGACGTGTTCGGCGTGCACTGCGTCGGCGGCATCGTCGGCGCCATCGGCACCGGCATTCTCGTCAACCCCGCGCTCGGCGGCGCCGGCATCATCGACTACTCGGCGATCCCGCCGAAGGTCGCCGATTACGACTTCGCCACCCAGATGCTCGCCCAGATCAAGGCCGTCTGCACCACGCTGGTGTGGTCGGGCATCGGCTCGGCGATCCTCTTCAAGGTCGTCGATGTGATCGTTGGCCTCCGCGCCAATGTCGAGAGCGAGCGTGAAGGCCTCGACATCACCGAGCACACCGAGCGCGCCTACAACATGTAACCGTCTCCTCCCGGGCGCGGTCGCTTCGGGGACCGCGTCCACAACTACGGTTCGGGCACATACCCGGCAATGCCCTGACCGTTGAGGGGCTCCAGCGCAAGCTGGAGCCCCTTTCTTTTGATGGCTCCGCCTGCAGGCACCTCCAGGGGAGGGTGGACCGTCCATGCACGCCGCTATCTCGCCCCATTTTTCCCGCGCTGGACGCGGGCGGCGGCCGATGGTTAATCGCGTCTTAACCTCGCCCTATCTATGGTGAACTGAACCGCTTCCCGCCGGCGCCTATGGTAGCGACCGGCCGTTCCAAGAGTACTGGCGCCCAACGAATGGCTCTGACCGCTTCATCCCGTGCGCCGCAGGGCGGTAATGGCTCCGATTCCGAACGCTCGCCCTTCGTCCGGCTGAACGAGCTGCTGGCCCCGCATCAGCCGGGCAAGCCCTTGATTTCGCTTGCGGTCGGCGAGCCCCAGCATCCCGTACCCGACTTCGTCGGCCCGGTGCTGGCCAAGCACATCGCCGATTTCGGCCGTTATCCCGCGAACAAGGGGACCGACCCGTTCCGCAACGCCGCCGGGGCCTGGCTGTCGACGCGGTTCCAGCTGCCGCGGCCGCTCGACCCCGAGAGCGAGATTCTCGTCCTCAATGGCAGCCGCGAGGGGCTGTTCCTCGCCGCGATCGCGGCCGCGCGCTATGTCGGCCCGCGTCCGGGCAAGCCCGCGATCCTGATGCCGAACCCGTTCTATCCGGTCTACGGCGCGGGCGCGCTTGCGGCCGCTTGCGAGCCGGTCCATCTGCCGACCACGGTCGAGAACGGCTTCCTGCCCGACCTCGACGCCATCAATGAGGCGACCCTGGCGCGCACGGTGGCGTTCTACCTGGCTTCGCCCGCCAATCCGCAGGGCTCGGTCGCGAGGCCTGGCTATTTCAAACGCTTGAAGCAGCTCGCCGACCGCTACGGCTTCGTGATCCTAAGCGACGAATGTTATTCCGAGATCTACACCCGCGAGGCACCCGGCAGCGCGCTGGAATGCGCCGGCCCCGACTTCACACGTGTTGTCGCGTTCCAGTCACTGTCGAAGCGCTCCAACCTGCCGGGCCTGCGCGTCGGCTTTGCCGCCGGCGACAAGAAGTTCATCGGCATGTTCCTCGAGCTGCGCAACATCGCAGCGCCCCAGGTGCCGGTGCCGCTGCAGCATGTCGCGACGGTCGCCTATGGCGACGAGGCGCATGTCGAGGAGAATCGGCGGCTGTACCGGATCAAGTTCGACCTCGCCGACCAGATCATCGGCAACCGTTACGGTTATCGCCGGCCCGATGCCGGCTTCTGCGTCTGGCTCAACACCTCCGAGATCGGCGACGACGTGTCGGTGACGCTCAAGCTGTTCAGGGAAGCCGGCGTGCGCGTGGTGCCCGGCAGCTTCCTGGCGCGACAGCAGCCTGACGGATTCAATCCCGGCGCAGGCTATATCCGCCTCGCGCTGGTGCAGGACGGCGAGACCACGGCGCAGGCGCTGCACCGGCTGGTCGAGACTCTGGGTTAGGCGGGGCCCGTGAGCATGTCGGCAATCGAACGCGTCATTCCTCTGGTCGGCCATCTGCCGCCCTCGATCCGCGAGGGTCTGGCGCGGCGCATGCGCGAGCTCGCCGGCCTCGGCCTGATCGCGCTGGCGGGCGTCGCCGCGGCGGCGCTGATGACGTGGTCGGTGCAGGATCCCAGCCTCAGCCACGCGACCTCGCGGCCGATCCGCAACATCCTCGGCTATGCCGGCGCGATCGGCGCCGATCTCGCCATGCAGATCCTGGGGCTCGGCGCGATCATGCTGGTCCTGACCGTTGCGGTCTGGGGCTGGCGCATGATGACGCATCGGCCGTTCGACCGCGAGGCGCTGCGGCTCGGCTCCTGGATTCTCTGCACGGTGATCGCGGCAGGCTTCGTCAGTTGCTTTCAGCATGGCGGGGCCTGGCCGCTGCCGACCGGCCTCGGCGGCGTGGTCGGCGATGCGCTGGTGCGCGCCCCCGCGGTGATCTTCGGGCCGGCCGGTACGATCTATCGCATCGTGCTGGGCACGATCCTGTTCGCCGCGATGACCGCGACCTTCCTGATCGCCTGCGGCCTCGGCGCGCGTGAGCAGGACGACGAGATCGCTGAGGTCGCCGATGACGACAAGCCGCTCGACGAAGACGAGGAGAGCGATCGGGGCTCGGTCTCGCTGGGCTGGCTGTTCCATGCATTGATGAGCACCAAGGCGCGGCTGATCTGGCTGTGTGGTGCCGCCTACCGCTCGCTGGTCTCGAGCGGACCGAAGACCAAGGCCGCCCAGTTCAGCCGGCAGGAGCCGAATCTCGGCGGCGGCCGCTCGGCGCCGTCGATCTCGCCGCAGTCTCAAGACGAGGACTACGAGGACGAGCACGAAGACGAATTGGAGGACGAGGAGGAGGAAGAGGAGGAGCCCGCCGCGCGCGCCCCGAAGAAGAAAGCCGCGCCGAAGCCCGCTTCCAAGAAATCCTCCGACAAGTTCGACCTCCCGTCCGTCTCCATGCTGGCCGCACCGAAGGCCGGCGATCGCCAGCCGCTCAGCAAGGCCGAGCTGGAGAACAATTCCCGTTCGCTCGAAGGCGTGCTGCAGGATTTCGGCGTGCGCGGCGAGATCGTGAAGGCCAATCCGGGTCCGGTGGTCACACTGTACGAGCTGGAGCCGGCGCCCGGCATCAAGTCCTCGCGCGTGATCGGCCTTGCCGACGACATCGCCCGCTCGATGAGCGCGCTGTCGGCGCGCGTCGCCGTCGTGCCCGGGCGCAACGCGATCGGCATCGAGCTGCCGAACGCGCATCGCGAGAAAGTCTATTTGCGCGAATTGCTGGTGGCGAAGGAGGCGACCGACACGGTGGCGAAGCTGCCGCTCTGCCTCGGCAAGACCATCGGCGGCGACCCCGTCATCATCGACCTCGCGCGCACCCCGCACATGCTGATCGCCGGTACCACCGGCTCGGGCAAGTCGGTCGCGATCAACACCATGATCCTCAGCCTGGTCTACCGGCTGCGGCCGGACCAGTGCCGCCTGATCATGGTCGATCCGAAGATGCTCGAGCTCTCCGTCTATGACGGCATTCCCCATCTGCTCACGCCTGTCGTGACCGACCCGAAGAAGGCGGTGGTCGCGCTGAAATGGGCCGTGCGCGAGATGGAAGAGCGCTACAAGAACATGGCCAAGCTCGGTGTGCGCAACATCGACGGTTACAACACGCGCCTGCTCGAATTGAAGGCCAAGGGCGAGGAGCCGACGCGCACGGTGCATACCGGCTTCGACAAGGAAACCGGCAAGGCGATCTACGAGGAAGAGAAGCTCTCGCTCGATCCGCTGCCCTACATCGTCATCATCGTCGACGAAATGGCCGACCTGATGATGGTCGCCGGCAAGGACATCGAAGGCGCGGTGCAGCGTCTGGCGCAGATGGCGCGCGCCGCCGGCCTGCACGTGATCCTGGCGACGCAGCGTCCGTCGGTCGACGTCATCACCGGTACCATCAAGGCGAACTTCCCGACCCGCATCGCCTTCCAGGTCACGTCCAAGATCGACAGCCGCACCATTCTGGGCGAGATGGGCGCCGAGCAGCTGCTCGGCCAGGGCGACATGCTCTACATGGCGGGCGGCGGCCGTATCAGCCGCGTGCACGGACCGTTCGCCTCCGACGAGGAAGTCGAGAAGGTGGTGCGTCACCTCAAGACGCAGGGACAGCCGGAATATCTCGAAGCCGTCACCGCCGAAGAGCCGACCGAGGACGAGGACGGTGCCGTGTTCGACGCCACCGGCATGGGCGGCGATGGCGGCGGCGATCTCTTCCAGCAGGCGGTTGCGATCGTCAAACGCGATCGCAAGGCCTCGACCAGCTACATCCAGCGCCGTCTGCAAATCGGCTACAACCGCGCCGCATCGCTGATGGAGCGCATGGAACTGGAGGGCATCGTCGGCCCCGCCAACCATGCCGGCAAGCGCGAGATTCTGGTCGAGGAAGAAGACAGCCATATGTGAGGCGAGGAGCCTCTGAGCAACATTTCACGCAAATTCGATATCTGCTTTTGCCCGAAATCACGGTAAAAGGGCGCCCAGCCACACAGGACGACGCGTTGATCAGACATCCGGACATTCGATTCGCTGCCACGATCGCCGCGCGAAGCGCGCGCGTGGCCGGCGTGCTTCTCGTCACCGCCGCGATAGTGACCGCTGCGTCGTTCGCTCAGACCGTGCCGGTGCCGAAACCCGCGCCGAAGGGGCGTGACGGCGGCGCATCCGCCGGCGGACCGGCCGTCACCGGCGCGACGCAGGCGCCGCCCAATCCGGTGATCCCGGATCCGCGGCGCAACGTTCCGAGCAGCATCTTCCAGACCTTCGACGCCAACCAGAAAGCGCAGGCGGCCAAGGTCAGTGCCTATCTGTCGTCGCTGCAGACGTTGGTCGGGAATTTCGTCCAGGTCGGTCCCGACGGCAGCAAGACGCAGGGCGATTTCTACATCCAGAAACCCGGCAAGGTACGCTTCGAATATGACGCGCCGAGCCCGATCGACATCGTCGCCGACGGCTCCTCGCTCGTTGTGCGCGACCGCAAGCTCGCGACTCAGGACGTCTACCCGCTGTCGCAGACGCCGCTGCGCTTTCTCCTGTCCGACCGCATCGACCTGATGAAGGACACCAATGTCGTTGGCGTCTCGGCCGACGACGTCTTCGTCAGCGTCACCATCGAGGAGAAGCAGGCCCTGGTCGGCACCAGCCGCCTGCTGCTGATGTTCGGCGCCAAGGACGGCCAGCTCAAGCAGTGGACCGTCACCGATCCGCAGGGCTACGACACGACGATCGCGGTGTACAATCTGGACTCGAGCAAGAAGCTCGACCCCAACATGTTCAAGATCGATTTCACCAATTACAACACGCCATCGCGGGGTTGAGCGCCCTCGTGTCCCAGACAAGCGTAGCTCTTGGACGACGCGCAGCGTTGTCCAAGAGCGGAGCGCAGAGCCGGGACCCAGGAATGCCGCAAGATGGGCCCCGGCTCTGCAGCGCGTCACTTCGTGCCGCGCAGCGTCCGGGGCACGATCCTGCTGATCCTGGTCAATCCCAAAAGCCGGTGGGCACGGCGCCTAGCGCCTTTGCCCACCCTGCGAGAGCTTGCTAAGACGCATTTCCCATGCGTCTTTCCCTGACAACCTGGAACATTAATTCGGTGCGGCTGCGCATCGACCTGGTCGCGAAGTTTCTCAAGAGCGCGCGGCCGGAGGTGCTGTGCCTGCAGGAGACCAAGTGCATCGACGATGCCTTTCCGCTGAAGCGCTTCAAGCGGCTCGGCTACGAGCACGTCGCACTGAACGGGCAGAAGGGCTATCACGGCGTCGCCATCGTCTCGAAGATCCCGTTCGAATCGAAGGACATCCGCACCTTCTGCGACAAGGTGGATTCGCGCCACATCTCGGTGTCGTTCGGTGAAAAAGCGGGCATCGCAAAACCGCTGGTGCTGCATAATTTCTACGTACCCGCGGGCGGCGACATTCCCGATCCCGCACTGAACGAGAAATTCGACCACAAGCTCCGCTTCCTCGACGAGATGACGGCCTGCGAGCCGCTGCATCCGCGCGACGAGGATCGCCACATCCTGGTCGGCGATCTCAACGTCGCCCCGCACGAGAACGACGTGTGGTCGCACAAGCAGCTGCTGAAAGTGGTCTCGCACACGCCGATCGAAACCGAGAAGCTGAAGGCGGCGCTCGAAGCCGGCGAATGGGTCGACGTCGCGCGCGATCGCATTCCGATGTCGGAGAAGGTCTATACGTGGTGGAGCTACCGCTCCGCCGACTGGACCGTCGGCGATCGCGGCCGCCGGCTCGACCACATCTGGGTCTCGCGCGCGCTGAAGGATGCAGTCAGCGATTTCAAGATTCTGCGCGATGCGCGCAGCTGGGAGCGGCCGTCGGACCACGTGCCCGTCACGGTGACGCTGGAGGTGTGAGCCGCGGTGGGTCATTCCGGGGCGCGCCACTTGGCGCGAGCCCGGAATCCATTCATCAACTGACTCTGCCGCTCAATGGATTCCGGGTTCGCGACTTCGTCGCGCCCCGGAATGACGAGGGCTCAGCTCGTCAGCTTCGCACCGGCCATCAAAATATCGCTGGCGATCTGGCTGGAGCGGACCGCGAATTCGTCGCGCAGGCGCACCGCCGCAGCGGGATCGCTTTCGAGCACGCGCTGGAACAGGCTGCGTGCGACGCGGATGACGGAGGAATGCTCCAGCGCCATCGCACTCGACGGCCGCTTCATCGGCACCACCAGCGCGAGCTCGCCGATCAGCGCGCCAGGGCCGGCGATCATTTCGGCGCCCGCGCCGTCCTCGACCCGGAAGGCGCCGCGCTGGACCACGAAGCCGGCGTCGGCGTCGTCCCCGAGATTGAACAGGACGTCGCCGCGGACGAAGTCACGCTGCTCGGAGCCGATCGCCAGCATGCGCAACGAGGCGTCTCCCAACAGGCGCAGTGTCGGGACACGCTCGAGAAGCGCTACATCATCGTCGATTGACATTCAGGTCCGAGGCTCGAAGGCGTGCGATCTAAAACGATTCGCACGCCATCGAAGCGTATCACGGCACCAGCTTGTAGCCACCGGCTTCCGTTACCAGGATCTCCGGGTTGGCGGCGTCCTTCTCGATCTTCTGGCGGAGGCGGTAGATGTGGGTTTCCAGCGTGTGTGTGGTGACGCCGGAATTGTAGCCCCAGACCTCCTGGAGCAGGGTCTCGCGCGACACCGGCATCTGGCCGGCCCGGTAGAGGAAGCGGAGAATCGCGGTTTCCTTCTCGGTGAGGCGGACCTTGCGGGCATTGGCCGCGGTCAGCATCTTCGAGCCGGGGCGGAAGGAGTAGGGTCCGACCGAGAACACCGCGTCCTCGCTGGCTTCATGCTGACGGAGCTGGGCGCGGATGCGCGCCAGCAGCACGGCGAAACGGAAGGGCTTTGCCACATAGTCGTTGGCGCCGGATTCCAGGCCCAGGATCGTATCGGAATCGGTGTCGTGCCCCGTCAGCATGATGATCGGGGCCTTGAAGCCGCCCTTTCGCAGCGAGCGGACAACCTCGCGGCCGTCGGTGTCGGGCAGGCCGACATCCATCAGGACCAGATCGGGGGAATTGGCCTTCGCGGCGCTGGCGCCCTTGGCGCCGGTATCGACCGCAGAGGCTTCGAATTCTTCGTGTAGCGATAATTGCTCCACCAACGTGTCGCGCAGATCGGTATCGTCATCCACGATCAGGATCTTGCGGGCATTGGCCATGGGGGGTCATCCTTTTGGGGTCCGGCTCGGCAGCACATCCATGCCGCACCCAGCCGCGAGGGGAAGTTTAAGGTCGTTCGTCATTATTGTTATTGTTGTTCGTGTTGAAGTAGTGGGCTGTTACCGATTCACAAGCCGGAAGCACTCTAACCCAAGATAGCAGGACGTTTGGATGAATGTCCTGTAATGAATTCGACATTGCACGTTCGCATGAAAAATAAAGCAGCTTCAATCGGTTACATCAGGAATCGAGGCCCCGGGCCGCTCTCGGCGATCCGCGTTAAGCCTGCTGCCGGCAATCCGCGCCGGGGCTGGCTGACGGCGGGAGCGCTGACCATTCCGGTTGCGCTGGGGCGAGGCGGCATTCTCGCCAACAAGCGCGAGGGCGATGGCGGCACCCCCAGAGGCAGCTTCCGGCCCAGGCAATTATGGTGGCGGGGCGACCGGCACAGCCGTCCCCGGACGTTCCTGCCGGCCCGGGTGATCACCGGCGTGGACGCCTGGTGCGAGGATCCGCGGGACCGCCGTTACAACCAGAGCATCCGGCTCGGCGAGGGGCAGGGCGGCGACCGGCTCCAGCGCGCCGACCATCTCTACGACTTCATCATCGAGATCGACCACAACACCCGGCCCCGCATCGCCGGCCGCGGCAGTGCGGTGTTCCTGCACCTTGCCCGCGACAATTTCGGCCCGACCGCCGGCTGCGTCTCCATGACGAAATCCGCGATGCTGCAATTGCTGCGGCGCCTGGGCCCGCGCACAAAGATCATCATCGGTTGAGAGGCGCCGTCATTGCGATCTGTCCCGCTCCAGGTCGAGGGGCAGCATTTTGCTGCTCGTGCCCCGGACGCAGCGCAGCGCTCCTTAAGGGTGCGCTGCAGAGCCGGGGCCCATTCGCGGCACATGAAGGCATTGCTCTGGGTCCCGCTTTGGCGTTGCGGCTTGTCCGGGACACGACAGATCCTCGCCAACGGCTAGCGACGCCCGAAGATCGCGCTGCCGACGCGCACATGGGTGGCGCCCAGCATGATGGCGGTCGCGAAATCGGCGCTCATGCCCATCGAAAGATTCGTCAAGCCATTGCGCGCGGCGATCTTGGCGGTGAGCGCAAAGTGTGCGGCGGGCGGCTCGTCGACCGGCGGGATGCACATCAATCCGGAGATCGTCAGCCCGTAGGTGTCGCGGCAGCTCGCAATGAAGGCATCGGCCTCGCCGGGAGCAATTCCGGCCTTCTGCGGTTCCTCGCCGGTATTGATCTGAACGAACAGCTGCGGGTGCTTGTTCTGGGATTCGATTTCCTTGGCTAACGCTTGGCAAATGCTCGGACGGTCGACCGAATGGATGGCGTCGAACAGCGCGACCGCCTCTTTCGCCTTGTTGGATTGCAGCGGCCCGATCAGATGCAGCGCAATATCGGGGTGAGCAGACGTTAACGCCGGCCACTTGGCTTTGGCCTCCTGCACCCGGTTTTCGCCAAATACGCGCTGTCCGGCGGCGATTACCGGGGTAATTGCATCCGCCGCGAACGTCTTGGATACGGCGATCAGCGTGACCGAGGCGCGCTCACGCTGCGCGTCCCTGCAGGCGCGTGCAATTTCGGCTTCGACCGCGGCGAGCGCGGTTGGTGAATCGCCGGTTACCGGCGCGACGTTGGCTTCCGTCATGACGTCTCTTGGTTGTGACCCGAACCCGAGTTAGGTCCAATTTTACCGAGTTCAAGAAACAGTTTTTGAACCCTTCGCTTTACCTTAGCCCGCGGGGTGGGTAGCGAAAATGGCAAGCGTCAGTCTCAACCGCAAGCGCGCGAAACTCAAGCAGGTTCTCGGTATCCGGGCGCGGCTTGCGTTGCTCGCGGTGATTCTCGTGACGCCCTTGATGATCGAGCGCATCCGTTCCCTCGAAGACACGCGCGCGCGGCAAGTTGCGCAGGCCGCGGCTGAATTCACCACGGTGGCGAGGCACAGCGCCGATGCGCAGCGCCAGGTGATCTCGTCGGTCGAGACCATTCTGAAATCGGAGGCCTTCATCCGCGCCTCCGCCGGCGGCATCAGCAAGAGCTGCGACGTGCTACGCGCGAGCCTGCCGTCGAGCCTGCCCTGGATCCGCACGCTTCTGATCGCCGGCCAGGACGGCCGCATCCAATGCGCCACCAACAACATGTATGTTGGCCTCGATCTCAGTGACCGACCGTACTTCCAGCAGGCCCAGGAAACCGGCCGCTTCGTGCTGAGCGACTTCATCATGTCGCGACCGGTACCGTCGCCAACGGTGATGGCGGTCTATCCGGTCTCCGCCTTCAGCGGCGTGGCTGATGCCGTCGTGCTCGCCACCGTCAATCTCGACTGGATGTCGAAGGTCATGAACAATCTGGGCGGTCGCGCCGGCATCACTGCGGTGCTGGTCGACAGCGCGGGCACCGTGCTGGCGGCCCCGGCCGATCAGCACAGCGCGGTCGGCCGTCCGCTCGACAACATGCCGCTGATGTCCGCGATCGCCGACAAGGCGCTGCGCTCTGATCAGGATGAGGGTTCGCTGTCCTTTCTCGCCGCCGACGGCTCCCGCCGCGCGGTCAGCTATATCCGCATCGCCGGCACCAATGCCCGCCTGATCGCCAGCATCGACGAAGACAAGGTGTCCGCAGCGGTCAGCCGCGACATCCGCACCGCCTATCTGCAGCTCGCCTTCGTGCTCATGTTCGTCCTGCTCGGCGCGCTGATCGCCGCCGAAAAGCTCGTGATCAAGCCGATCGAGATGCTCGCCGACATGGCCAAGCGGCTCGGCGAGGGAGACCTGTCGGCGCGCGCCGCGCGCAATCGCCTGCCCGCCGAGTTCGTGCCGCTGGCCCGCGCGTTCAACGCGATGGCCGCGCAGCTGAGCCAGCGCGAGCGCGAGCTGATCGCAAGCAACGACCGCCTGACGGTGATGGCGTCGATCGACATGCTGTCCGGTCTCGCCAACCGCCGCGGCTTCCAGAGCCGGCTGGATTTCGAATGGATGCGCGCGCAGCAATATGGCAGCGAGCTGGCGCTTCTGATGATCGACGTCGACCATTTCAAGCTCTTCAACGACACCTACGGCCATCTCGAAGGCGATTCCTGCCTGACGCGGCTCGGCGAATCGCTGTCCGGCATCGCCGCCGACACGATGGGCTTCGCGGCCCGCTACGGCGGCGAGGAGTTCTGCCTGCTGCTGCCGAACACCGACGTGACGCGCGCCGTCGCGATCGGCGAGCAGGTGCGTTCGGCCGTGCTGAGGCTCTGCCTGCCTCACATCACCTCGAACCACATGATCGTCACGGTCTCGATCGGCGTCGCCGCGACCAAGCCGAGCGAATCCTTGCGTCCCGGCGACCTGATCGAAGCCGCCGACGCCGCGCTCTACGCTGCCAAGCATCGTGGCCGCAACAATGTCGTCGAGCACGGCGTGCAGGCGATCGCGACCGGCACGGCCGAGATGATGATGGTGGCGAGCGCCTAAAGCGCTGGTTCTTCACCTCGCCCCGCTTGCGGAGAGAGGGAGCATATCGCGGTCGACCGCTACCCCGCAGCCCCGGCCCGCTCGAGCTCGATCTCCGTCACCACACGATTGCGGCCGCCGCCCTTGGCGAGATAGAGCGCGCGGTCGCAGCGTTCGATCAGATCCGTGATCGCCTCGCCGGTCCGGTATTGCGCCACGCCGATGGACACGCTGATGCCGGGCAGGGTCTCGCCGGTCGAACGACGCGTGATCGTGCAATCTGCGATCGCGCGCCTGATCCGTTCGGCGATCTCGGCGCAAGCGGCTAGATCGGCGTCCGGCAGCACCGCGATCAGCTCCTCGCCGCCATAGCGGGCCGGCAGATCTTGCGCGCGAACCTTCTCGCGCAGGACCTTGGCCATCAGGCGCAGCACCTGATCGCCGACACCGTGGCCGAAATTGTCGTTGAAGGACTTGAAGTGGTCGATGTCGAGCATCAGCACGCTGAGCGGCTCGCCCCATTCCGCGGTCGTCTGCGCCTTGCGCAGGAATTCGTCGAGGGCCCGCCGGTTCGCCAGCCCGGTCAGCGTGTCGGTCCGGGCGCGCTGCTCGGACCGCGACAGCGAATCGCGAATCACGTCGAGCTCGCGGGTCTTTTCCGCAAAGCCTGCCTCCAGCCGCGTCGCCCGCGTGGCCGCCCGCGCCAGCTCGTTCATGAGCTGGGCAACCAGCAGCTTTGGATCGACGCCGGCCTTGCCCTGGTCGGCCACCTGGCTGATGACCTGCATCTGCGAATGATTGTCGGCGATCGCCGTCGCCAGAAACTCCTTCGCCGTCCCCATCAGCGCCTGCAGCCGCTCGGACGTGTCGACCACGACGGCACTCACCTGGGGCGCGATGTAGGTCTCGAACAGATCCTGATTGGTTTGGGGGTCGAAGGGACGATTGTGGTCGATCAGGAGATCGATCGCGTTGCGCAGATCGTCATGGCTGCCCGCGAAATACTGGAACCAGACGGCAAAGTTGGCAGGGGTCGGTGCAATCCGCTGTTCGGCCATGCTCCGCATCGCCCGCCCTGCGACGGACGCGGCATAGTCGTAATCGGGATCGTCGAAGCTGGAATCCATGTGCGGTAATGCGACCTTGTCGGATCGCAACTTGGCATCGACGCCTTAATCACACCCCAACGCGGACCCTCGTAGTTATGCGGAGGGGGTCGGTTCCCAAAACGCGGCAACCCATTGACCCCTTAAGGGCTTCTATGGCCTAGTCCGCCGTCTTGAGACGGCCGAACCACGAAAACCCAACGATTCCATGACCTCCGAACGCTATAACGCCCGCGACGCCGAACCGCGTTGGCAACGCCTCTGGGACGAGCAGGCGATCTTCGTCTCCAAGAACGACGATCCGCGGCCAAAATATTACGTGCTCGAGATGTTCCCCTACCCGTCCGGGCGCATCCATATCGGCCATGTCCGGAATTACACGCTCGGCGACGTGCTGGCCCGCTTCATGCGCGCCAAGGGGTTCAACGTGCTGCATCCGATGGGCTGGGACGCCTTCGGCCTGCCGGCGGAGAACGCCGCGATCGAGCGCAAGGTCGCGCCGAAGGCCTGGACCTACGACAACATCGCCGCGATGAAGAAGCAGCTCCGCTCGATCGGGCTGTCGCTGGACTGGTCCAGGGAGATCGCGACCTGCGACCCCTCCTACTACAAGCACCAGCAGAAGATGTTTCTGGACTTTCTGCGCGCAGGGCTTGCCGAGCGCGAGAAGCGCAAGGTGAACTGGGACCCCGTCGACATGACCGTGCTCGCCAACGAGCAGGTGATCGACGGCCGCGGCTGGCGTTCGGGCGCCGTCGTCGAGCAGCGCGAGATGAACCAGTGGGTCTTCAAGATCACGAAGTACTCGCAGGAGCTACTGTCGGCGCTCGACGGGCTGGACCGCTGGCCCGACAAGGTGCGGCTGATGCAGCGCAACTGGATCGGTCGTTCGGAAGGCCTGTTGATCCGCTTCGCGCTGGATGCGGCGACAACGCCGGCCGGCGAGAGCGAGCTGAAGATTTTCACGACGCGCCCGGACACGCTGTTCGGCGCCAAGTTCATGGCGATCTCGGCGGATCATCCGCTGGCGCAGGCCGCCGCCGCAAAGAACCCTGAGCTTGCGGAGTTCATCGCAGAGATCAAGAAAATCGGCACCGCGCAGGAGATCATCGACACCGCGGAGAAGCAGGGTTTCGACACCGGCATCCGCGCGGTGCATCCGTTCGATCCCACCTGGAAGCTGCCGGTCTATGTCGCCAATTTCGTGCTGATGGAATACGGCACCGGCGCCATCTTCGGCTGCCCGGCGCACGATCAGCGCGACCTCGACTTCGTCAACAAGTACGCTCTCGGCAACACGCCCGTCGTATGCCCGGAAGGCCAGGACCCGAAGAGCTTCGTCATCACTGATACCGCCTATGACGGCGACGGCCGCATGATCAATTCGCGCTTCCTCGACGGCATGACCATCGAGCAGGCGAAGGAAGAGGTGGCGAAGCGGCTCGAGACGGAGCTGCGCGGCAATGCGCCGGTCGGCGAGCGCCAGGTGAATTTCCGTCTGCGCGACTGGGGCATTTCGCGCCAGCGCTATTGGGGCTGCCCGATCCCCGTCATTCACTGTCCGAAATGCGACGTGGTGCCGGTGCCGGATGCCGATCTGCCCGTGAAGCTGCCGGACGATGCGACCTTCGACAAGCCGGGCAACGCGCTCGATCATCATCCGACCTGGAAGCACGTCACCTGCCCGCAATGCGGCGGCAAGGCTCAACGCGAAACTGACACCATGGACACGTTCGTGGACTCGTCCTGGTACTTTGCGCGCTTCACCGATCCCTGGAACGAGGCTTCGCCGACTACGCCTGCAGTCGCCAACCGGATGCTGCCGGTCGACCAATATATCGGCGGCGTCGAGCACGCGATCCTGCATCTGCTCTACAGCCGCTTCTTCACCCGCGCGATGAAAGCGACTGGGCATATCGCGCTGGACGAGCCGTTCGCCGGCATGTTCACGCAAGGCATGGTGGTGCACGAGACCTACCAGAAGGCCGACGGCAGCTATGTGCAGCCGGCCGAGGTGAAGGTCGAGGTCGGCGGCAACGGACGCCGCGCCACGCTGCTGACGACGGGCGAAGACATCGCGATCGGCCCGATCGAGAAGATGTCCAAGTCGAAGAAGAACACAGTCGACCCCGACGACATCATCGAGACCTATGGCGCCGACGTGGCCCGCTGGTTCATGCTGTCGGACTCCCCGCCCGACCGCGACGTGATCTGGAGCGACGAGCGCGTCCAGGGTGCCTCGCGCTTCGTGCAGCGGTTGTGGCGGCTGGTGAACGATGCCGCCACCCTCGGCAAGGCTGCGCCGGCGGCCCGGCCGGCCAGCTTCGGCCCGGACGCCACGGCGTTGCGCAAGGCCGCCCACGGCGCGCTGGACAAGGTCACCGCCGGCATCGAGCGGCTGCACTTCAACGTTTGCCTGGCCCATATCCGCGAATTCACCAATGCCTTCTCGGAGGTGCTCCAGCGCCCCGGCCAACCTGCCCCGGATCTCGCTCCAGATTTGGCTTGGGCGATCCAGGAGGCCAGCCAGATCCTGGTCCAGCTGTTCTCGCCGATGATGCCGCACCTCGCCGAGGAGTGCTGGCAGGTGCTTTTTGAGAATGGTCTTGGCCGAAAGGGGCTGGTTTCGGAGGCCGATTGGCCGCAAATCGAACGCGATTTGCTGGTTGAAGACAGCGTGACCCTGGTGGTGCAGGTCAACGGCAAGAAGCGAGGTGAGGTCACAGTTGCAACAGCGGCCCAAAATCCGGAAATCGAGGCTGCCGTTTTGGCCCTCGATGCGGTAAAGCTGGCCCTGGACGGCAAGCCCGTCCGCAAGGTGATCATCGTCCCCAAGAGGATCGTGAATGTTGTCGGCTAGGACCCGTATCGCAGCCCGCTTGCTGGCAGTCGCCGCACTGGCGGCGCTGACGGCCGGCTGCTTCCAGCCGATGTATGCGGAGCGCAGCGACGGCACCCCGGGCCTGCGCGAGAAGCTGATGGGGGTCGAGCTGCCCCCGATCAACAAGCCCAATGCCTCCCGCGAGGCCCGCGTCGGCGTCGAAATCCGCAATGCGCTGGCCTTCAAGCTTTACGGCACCGCGACGGGCATGCCGCCGACCCACCGGCTCGATATCCGCTTCACCACCAACCGCTCCTCCCTGATCGTCAGCTCCGCGACGGGACTGCCGACCAGCGAAAATCTTGGCATCGACGCCCAGTACAATCTGGTCGAGGTCGCGACCGGCCGGTCGGTGATGACCGGCTCGACCTTCTCGCGCGTGTCCTATGACATGCCGGGGTCCTATCAGCGCTTCTCGCGCACCCGCGCGGTGCGCGATGCCGAGGATCGCGCCGCCAACGAGATCGCCGAGAACATCACCACCCGGCTCGCCTCGTACTTCACCGCGGGGACGTAGTACCCTTCCGTCATTCCGGGTTCGCCTCTGACGAGGCATTGCGGAATGACGAGTATCGGACAATATGGTCGCACTGCGCGGAAAAGAGATCGACGCCTTCCTTGCCCGCCCCGATGCGGGCCGTCCGATCATCCTGCTCTACGGTCCCGATGCCGGCCTCGTGCGCGAGCGCGCCGACGCGCTGATCGCGTCCGGCGTCGACGATCCCAACGATCCGTTCTCGCTGGTCAAGCTCGACGGCGACGAGCTCTCCGCCGAGCCTTCGCGCCTCGTCGACGAAGCCATGACGGTGCCGCTGTTCGGCGGCCGACGCGCCATCCGCGTTCGCGCCGGCTCGCGCAGCTTTGCCTCCGGCATCGAAACCCTGACCGAGATGAACGTGAGGGATTGCCGCATCGTGATCGAGGCCGGCGAGCTCCGCCCGGAATCGCCGCTGCGCAAGGCCTGCGAGAAAGCCAAGACCGCCGTGGCGATCGGCTGTTATCCCGACACCGAGCGCGATCTTGCCAAGCTGATGGACGACGAGCTGCGGATCGCGAATTTGCGCATCGCGCCGGACGCCCGCGCGGCGCTGATGTCGTTCCTCGGCGGCGACCGTCAGGCCTCGCGTAACGAGCTGCGCAAGCTGACGCTCTACGCCCACGGCAAGGGCGAGGTCACGCTGGACGACGTCATGGCCGTGGTCGCCGATGCCTCGGAGCTGAAGCTCGATCCGATCGTCGACGGCGCCTTTGCCGGTCGGCCCGACATCGTCGAGACCGAGTTTGCAAAGGCGATGATCGCCGGGACCTATCCCGGCGTGATCATCTCGGCCGCGCAACGCCAGGCCGCGTGGCTGCACAAATCCGCGCTGGCGATTGCCGACGGCACGCCTGCCTCCGCCGTGCTCGACGGCGGCTTTCCGCGCCTGCATTTCTCGCGAAAGCCGGCGGTCGAAACCGCGCTGCGCAACTTCAGCCCGGCGCGGCTCGCCGCTGTGATCGAGCAGCTGGCGACCGCCGCCCTCGACACGCGCAAGCAGTCCACCCTCGCCGCCGCCATCGCCCAACGCGCGCTGATGGCGATCGCCGCGAATGCGAAACGGCGGGGCTAGTCTAGGTCCCCGCTCTCTCCACGTCATTGCGAGCGCAGCTCTCTCCACCCGTCATTGCGAGCCGAGCGAAGCAATCCAGAATCTCTCCGCAGAGGGACTCTGGATTGCTTCGCTGCGCTCGCAATGACGATGTGGAAATAGTTGCGCACCCACGCACGCCCTGTCGTTCTCGAACGCGGGAACGACGCCGAGGATTCGGTCTACAGCGCGCCCTTGGCCAGCCGCTTCATCACCTCGTCGAGCTGATCGAGGTTGCGGTAGTTGATCTGCACGGAGCCGCCGGGATCGCGGTGATTGACGGTGACCTTGAGGCCGAGCGCGTCGCTGACGCGCTTCTCCAAATCGATCGTGTCGGGGTCCTTCTCCTTGCCCCCGCTGGCGCGCGCCTTCTGCGGCTTGCGCTCCGGCACGCCCTCTTCATGCGCAAGCGCCTCGGCCTGGCGGACGTTGAGACCTTCCTCGACGATGCGCTTGGCGGCGGCGAGTGGATCGGGCACGCCGATCAGCGCGCGGGCGTGGCCAGCCGTCAGCTCGCCGGTCGCGATGAAGGCCTGCACTTCCGCCGGCAGCTTGGTCAGCCGCATCATGTTGGCGACGTGACTGCGGCTCTTGCCGACTACCTTGGCGATGTCCTCCTGGCTGCGTTTGAACTCGTTGGCGAGCGCATGATAGCCCTGCGCCTCTTCCATCGGGTTGAGGTCCTCGCGCTGCACGTTCTCGACGATCGCGAACTCCAGCGCATCGCTGTCGCTGATGTCGACCGGGACGATCGGCACCTCGTGCAGGCCGGCCATCTGCGAGGCGCGCCAGCGTCGTTCGCCGGCAATGATCTCGAAGCGGTCCTGCGCGCCCTTCACCGGACGCACCACGATCGGCTGGATCACGCCATGCTGCTTGATGGACTCCGAGAGCTCCTTCAGCTCGGTGTCCGAAAAGGTGCGGCGCGGGTTGCGCGGATTGGCCTTGATGAATTCGATCGGCACCTTGCGCTGCGCGCGCGGACGATCGACATGCTGAGCCTCGCCGCCGACGTCACCGATCAGACTTGCAAGACCCCGGCCCAGTCGCGAACGCGCTTCGTCGGCCATCGCCAGCTCCCTTGGATTCACAGTGCAGCACTCCAGAACTGAATTTCGAATCGTAGGGTGGGTTAGCGAAGCGTAACCCACCTCCTCTGTTTCCACGGAGATAGACCGCGGTGGGTTACGCCTTCGGCTAACCCACCCTACGGCAGCGTCAATGCGTGTTGCGCAACTCGCGCTCGCGCTGGATCACTTCGGTGGCGAGGCGCAAGTAAGCTTCGCTGCCGACGCATTTGAGGTCGTAGACCAGCACCGGCTTGCCGTAGGACGGCGCTTCCGAGATGCGCACGTTGCGCGGGATCATGGTCTTGTAGACCTTCTCGCCCATGAACTGGCGGACGTCGGCGACGACCTGGTTCGACAGGTTGTTGCGCGAGTCGAACATGGTCAACACGATGCCGTGGATCGACAGGTTCGGATTGAGTGTCGAGCGCACCTGCTCCACCGTCTGCAACAATTGCGACAGACCTTCGAGCGCGAAGAACTCGCATTGCAGCGGCACCAGGATCGCATCCGAGGCCGCCATCGCGTTGACCGTGAGCAGGTTGAGCGAGGGCGGGCAGTCGATCAGCACGTAGGTGTAGTCGGCGTCCGGGGAGACGTTGTTGTTGAGCGCGCCGATCGCGTCGCGCAACTTGAAGGCGCGGCCGGGCGTGGTGCCGAGCTCGAGCTCGAGGCCAGAGAGATCCATGGTCGATGGTGCGATGTGCAGCCGCGGCACCGCGGTCGAGACCACCGCCTCGCGCAAGGCGGCTTCGCCGATCAGCACGTCGTAGGTCGAGCAGGAGCGGTTGCGGCGATCGATGCCGAGGCCGGTCGAGGCGTTGCCCTGGGGATCGAGATCGACGATCAGGACGCGCTCGCCAATCGCCGCGAGCGCCGTACCAAGGTTGATCGCTGTGGTTGTTTTCCCCACTCCGCCCTTTTGATTCGCCAGCGCGAGGATGCGCGGATGGCCGTGGGGGACCTCGTCGGTCTTTTGGGCCGTCTGTTCTTGCTGCGGTTCGTCAATCACGCTCATCGCAATTCCCCCACTCACCCCTCAACGCCTCAGCTGCGCCGTTCGGCGGCATTGAGCTCCACGATCCAACCGTCGCCCGTGCGGCTTTGGTGGAGCTGCGGCCGAATACTCCAATATTTAGCGGCTTCGGTCAATTCAGCCTCTACATCTTGACCCTTGAGAAACAACGCTCTTGCGCCCTGGCGCATCAGCGGCTCCGCAAAGCCGATGAGTTGATGTAGCGGAGCCAGCGCACGCGCGGTGACGCAATCGACGGGGCCGGTGATTCTATCCACATTATCCCCGATCTCAGCGAGATGTACGACCCCCGGAGATGTGGTGACGCGGATCGCTTCGCGCAAAAAGGCGGCCTTCTTGGCGATTCGCTCGACCAGATGGACGCTCGCCCCGGGCCTGCCGGCCATGGCGCAGGCGAGCACGACGCCGGGAAATCCGCCGCCGCTCCCGAGATCAGCCCAGCGTTTTGCAGCCGGTGCGAGATCGAGCAGCTGGAGCGAGTCAGCGATGTGCCGGGTCCAGAGGTTTGACAAGGTCGATGGCGCGACGAGATTGGTCTTGGCCTGCCACTCCCGGAGTAGCGCGATGTAGCGATCAAGCCGCTCCTCGGTTTCACGTGAAACGGGAGCGAGCTTGAGGGCGGCGATCTTGTCCGCGGCGATGATGGAATCGAGCGCCTTGTCGTTGGCTGTGGCCTTGCTGATCTTCGGGCTGGCCGACCCAGATTCAATTCGCCGCCCAGCGCCCTCACCCGCTCCGGGTCGTCGCGATGGCGGTCGATCTCCGCCCGGTCCGCGCTGTTTCACGTGAAACGCCTATGCGATTGGCTTTATGCGATTGCTTTGGAAGTCTTCCGTGCCTCGCGGCGGAGATAGGCCGCAAGAATGCCGAGCGCCGCCGGCGTCATCCCGTCGATCCGGCCGGCTTGGCCGACGGTGAACGGTCGTGCCTTCTCCAGCTTGGCGCGCACTTCATTGGAGAGACCGGGAACGAGCTGGTAATCGACATCCGCCAGCACCATGCCCTCGTCGCGCCGGAAGGCTTCAACGTCGGCACTCTGTCGCTCCAGGTAGACGTCGTACTTGGCGTCGATCTCGAGATGGGTGGCGATGACGGGATCGATGGCCGACAGCTCGGGCCAGATCGCGCGGACCTGGCTCCAGCCGATCTCCGGATAGGCCATCAGCTCGAACGCCGAGCGGCGTTGGCCGTCCCGGTTCAGCGACAGCCCGTGCTTGATGGCTTCGTTCGGAGTGATGGTCAGGGACTTCGACAACGTCCGGGCAGCGTTCAGGGCGTCCATCTTGGCGCGATGATGCCTGATCCGGGCGCTGCCGACACATCCCAGAGCGATCCCTTTCTCGGTCAGACGTTGGTCGGCATTGTCGGCCCGCAGCGTCAGCCGGTACTCGGCCCGCGAGGTGAACATCCGATAGGGCTCGCTGATTCCGCGGGTGACGAGGTCGTCGATCATCACACCGAGATAGCCGTCGGCACGGTCGAACACGGTGAGCGCGGCACCGCTGGCGGAGAGCGCGGCATTCAGGCCGGCGACGATGCCCTGCCCGGCGGCCTCCTCATATCCGGTGGTGCCATTGATCTGCCCGGCCAGGAAGAGACCGCGCAGACGCTTGGTCTGGAGGGTCGGATCGAGCTCGCGGGGATCGATGTGGTCGTATTCGATGGCGTAGCCGGGACGGACCATCCTCACCCGCTCCAGGCCGGGAATGCTGGCGAGGATCGCGAGCTGGACCTCTTCGGGGAGCGAGGTCGAGATGCCGTTGGGATAGACGGTCGTGTCGTCGAGCCCTTCCGGCTCCAGGAAGATCTGGTGACCGTCGCGGTCGCCGAAGCGGACGATCTTGTCCTCGATCGAGGGGCAATAGCGTGGACCGGAACTCTTGATCTGGCCGGAGTACATCGGGGAGCGATGGACATTGGCCCGGATCACCTCATGGGTCGCGGACGTGGTCCGGGTAATCCCGCACTGGATCTGCGGCGTCGTGATCCGCTCAGTCATTACCGAGAACGGCTCCGGCGGCTCGTCGCCGGGCTGCATCTCGACTACGGACCAGTCGATGGTGGTGCCGTCGAGACGCGGCGGCGTCCCGGTCTTGAGACGCCCAAGAGTGAAGCCGGCGCGCTCGAAGGAGCTGGAAAGGCCCATCGCAGGCGCCTCGCCGACACGTCCGGCGGGCCAGTTCTTCTCGCCGAGATGGATGAGACCGCGGAGGAAGGTGCCGGTGGTCACGACAATGCCCCCTGCCCGGAGCTCCCGGCCGTCGGCCAGGCGAAGCCCGGTCACCCGACCATCGACCACGACCAGCTCGTCGGCTTCGCCCTCGATGACGGAAAGACCTTCGGTCTGGAGGATCGCGGCCTGCATCGCCGCCGCATAGAGCTTGCGGTCGGCCTGGGCCCGCGGACCGCGGACGGCAGGACCTTTCCGACGATTGAGAACGCGAAACTGGATGCCGCCCGCATCGCCCACACGGCCCATCAGGCCGTCGAGCGCATCGACCTCGCGGACCAGATGCCCTTTGCCGAGGCCGCCGATGGCGGGATTGCAGGACATCGCGCCAACGGTGGAGAAACGGTGCGTTACCAGAGCGGTCGTTGCACCCATCCGGGCAGAAGCAGCCGCGGCCTCACAGCCGGCGTGGCCGCCGCCGATGACGATGACGTCGAAGCTCTCTCGCTCTGTTCGCATGGACGGACTTCTAGCTTAGCGGCGAGCAAGCCGGAAGTGGAAACTCCGTGGGCCGTGTTTCACGTGAAACAAGCGCGGCCCAGGGCGGCAGCACTTTCGCGAAAACAACCCCATGCACGGTAGGAGGGGCATTGAGCCATATGGTGTTTCACGTGAAACAAGATCGGGGGCTTACTGCGGTAGATGGGCCGAGCACACGAGCCCTATCACGTGCCCCTTGCCTGGTACCGGAGCTGCCAGTGGAACGCGGGGAACCGCATCATACGCCCTCATTGCGAGCGTAGCGAAGCAATCCAGAGTTTCGCGGCAGAAACAGTCTGGATTGCTTTTCGCAAGGCCTCCTCGCAATGACGCGATTCGAAGCACAGCCATCGCCTTCGCGCTCTCTCTGTAGATCGGAACGGCCGACCGACATGGCGGCCCCGGCGCTGTTTCACGTGAAACAGAAGAAATGGAACAAGCGCTAGTTCTACAATGAAGAACTAGCGCTACTTTCCGATGCAGAACTTCTGGAAGATGGCCCCAAGGACGTCCTCGACGTCTACCCGGCCCAAGAGCCGGCCCAAGGCATAGGCGGCCGTCCGCAGCTCTTCGGCCGCGAGCTCCTCACCGTGTTCTACAAGGTCCAGACTCCGGCGCAAGCTGTCTGAGGCCCGGCTCAATAACTCGCGCTGGCGGGCCCGGGTCACCATGGCGCCCTCGGTGGTTCCGAAGAACTCCGAAGCGAATTTCACCAGCGCCTCGACCAGCTCAGGCATGCCGTCGCCCCGGCTTGCCGAAATCCCAAACTCGCTCGGCTTGGCTCTTCCGACCCCGCCGAGATCGATCTTGTTGCGCACGATCCAGACCGAGCCGCCGGGCGAAGCAGCACCGTCCGCCGATGTCCAGCGCGAGCGCATTGTATTCGGATCGACGGCTTGCCCGCCCTCCACCAGCCACAGCACCAGGTCGGCGTCCTCGGCGCGCGCGCGGGCGCGGCGCACGCCCTCCTGCTCGACCGGATCGTCGGTCTCGCGGATACCGGCGGTGTCGATGACCGTGACGGGATAACCGTCGAGATCGAGCTGCACCTCGATCACGTCGCGCGTGGTGCCGGCATGCGGCGAGACGATCGCGACTTCGCGGCGCGCGAGCTGGTTGATCAGCGTCGACTTGCCGACATTCGGCTCGCCGGCGATGGCAACGACGAGGCCCTCGCGAAGCCGTTCAGAATGCCCCTGTGCCGCAAGCACTTCCGTGATTTCGTCGTGAAGCGCTCTGATCGCTTTCACCGCCGGCGCCCGCAGCTCCGCCGGCACGTCGCCTTCATCGGAAAAATCGATGCCGGCCTCGATCAGCGCGGAGGCCTCGATGATGCGCTCGCGCCAGTCGCGCGCGCGGTCGCCAAGCAGGCCCTGCAATTGGCGCAGCGCTTGGCGGCGCTGGCGGTCGGTGTCGGCGTGAATGAGGTCGTCCAGCCCCTCGGCCTCGGTCAGGTCGAGCTTGCCATTCTCGAAGGCGCGGCGCGTGAACTCGCCGGGGTCGGCCGCACGCGTATTCGGGATATCGGAAATCACAGCGAAGAGCGCCGCCAGCACCGCCCGGCCGCCATGAACGTGAAACTCGGCAACATCCTCGCCGGTGGCGCTGGCCGGTCCTGGAAACCAGAGCACGACCGCATCGTCGATCGGCTGGCCCGCGCCGTCCCGGAGCAGCCGACGGCTCGCCTGTCGCGGCGCCGGCAACCGGCCCGCTAGCGTCGTCAACGCTAAGCCGGCTTGCGCGCCGGAGACGCGGACCACGGCGATCGCGCTGGGCGCCCGCCCCGATGACAGCGCAAAGATAGTCTGGTCTCGCGGATGCATGGCCTATTTGTCCGGCTGTGGCCAAAAATGCAAACGTCCGTTCTTTGCGATCGAGCCAAGCGGGTTTTGCTGCACCAGATTCTGCAGCAAATCGATTTCGCATCGCAATATAACCGCAGCCCTTTGCTGCAGTTTGCCTGATCGGAAGAGGAGAGGCCGACCAGAATTTCAAGTATTACTTTTCGATATCAACAGCTTAAGGAGAAACGGAGATCGGGTAGCGGCTGCCGCTCATGCTGCACCTTCGCTGCAGCACAACCGCAGCAAAAAGGGCGCCGAAGGCGCCCCAGAATTCTTTGTTGCAGTGCACTCAGGTGTTCATAGAGTCGAAGAACTCCGAATTGCTCTTGGTCGAGCGCAGCTTGTCGAGCAGGAAGTCGATCGCGTCCATCGTCCCCATCGGATTGAGGATGCGGCGGAGCACGTACATCTTCTTGAGCACCTGCGGATCGGTGATGAGCTCCTCCTTGCGGGTGCCGGAGCGCGAGATATCGATTGCCGGGAAGGTGCGCTTGTCCGAGACCTTGCGGTCCAGGATCAGTTCGGAGTTACCGGTGCCCTTGAACTCTTCGAAGATGACTTCGTCCATGCGGCTGCCGGTATCGACCAGCGCGGTCGCGATGATGGTCAGCGAGCCGCCCTCCTCAATGTTGCGGGCCGCGCCGAAGAAGCGCTTCGGACGCTGCAGCGCGTTGGCATCGACACCGCCGGTCAGCACCTTGCCGGATGACGGCACCACGGTGTTGTAGGCGCGGCCGAGGCGCGTGATCGAATCGAGCAGGATCACGACGTCGCGGCCGTGCTCGACCAGGCGTTTTGCCTTCTCGATCACCATCTCGGCGACCTGGACGTGGCGGACCGCCGGCTCGTCGAAGGTCGAGGACACGACCTCGCCCTTCACCGAGCGCTGCATGTCCGTGACTTCTTCCGGACGCTCGTCGATCAAGAGCACGATCAAATAGCATTCGGGGTGATTGTGCGTGATCGAATGCGCGATGTTCTGCATCAGCACGGTTTTACCGGTGCGCGGCGGCGCCACGATCAAGGCGCGCTGGCCCTTGCCGATGGGCGCGACGATGTCGATCACGCGTGCCGACAGGTCTTTCCGCGTGGGGTCGTCGATCTCCATGCGGAAACGCTGATTCGGAAACAGCGGCGTGAGGTTGTCGAAATTGACCTTGTGCTTGGCCTTTTCCGGGTCCTCGAAATTGAGCGTGTTGACCTTCAGCAGCGCGAAGTAGCGTTCGCCCTCTTTCGGGCTGCGGATGTGGCCTTCGATGGTGTCGCCGGTGCGCAGGCCGAAACGGCGGATCTGCGAGGGCGACACGTAGATGTCGTCGGGGCCCGGCAGATAATTCGCGTCGGGCGAGCGGAGAAAGCCGAAGCCGTCGGAGAGAACTTCGACGACGCCCTGGCCGACAATATCGGTTTCGGCGAGCGCCAGCTGCTTAAGGATGGCGAACAGCAGCTCCTGCTTGCGCATGGTGCTGGCATTCTCGACCCCATTCTCCTCCGCGAACGAGACGAGCTCGGCCGGCGTTTTGGACTTGAGGTCTTCGAGTTTGATTTCCCGCATTGGGGTGGTCCTGTGGGGTAACCTGAAAAGAGGGGGTGCGAGGAGGCTCTGAAATGCGGACGCGAGCAGGTGCAGGTAAGGTCCGCAGGTCTGGCAAGGTGAACGCCGGTGAGGCTTCAATCCTGATGCGGGGTCCGGCCTCTGGAAGGCTCGGACACAACCACATCCGCCTGCGTTGGGTGGGATATCGATAATATAGAAAATCGCCTAGCGCTCCGCAAGCCGAAGCGCTGAGCGAATCGTCGCGCGGGCTGCCTAGAACGGCTTCACGATCACCAAGATGACGATGAAAATCATCAGGACGGTCGGCACCTCGTTGATAATCCGATAGAATTTCTGGCTTCGCGGGCGGCGATCGGCGGCGAAATCCTTGACCCAGCGTGAAAAATAGCCGTGGACCGCCGAGAGCACCAGGACCAGTGCCAGTTTGACGTGCAGCCAGCCGAACGAGAACCAATGCCCGGACCAGGCGAGATAGAGCCCGGCGAGCCAGGTGACCATCATCGCGGGGTTGATGATTGCCTTGAGCAGCCGGCGTTCCATCACCTTGAACGTCTCCGACTGCTTCGAGCCGATTTCGGCCTCGCAGTGATAGACGAACAGCCGCGGCAGGTAGAGCATGCCGGCCATCCAGGAGATGACGGCGATCACGTGTAGCGCCTTGATCCAGAGATAGACGTCTTCGAACATTTTCGGGGGGTCCGGCTTGCTGCCCAGCGCGGGGAACGCTGGGGATAGTAAGAACCCGTTAAGGTCTTACCCCGCACACATATCCCTCCGTAGCGCCTTCCTCAAATCTAGAATCTTAGATTCTTAAGGTTTGAGTCTATGTGACCGTGGATTGGACTCACACAATTCCGTCCGCGCGTTCACGTGCGCTTGTTCACATCCATCCACATATTCCGGACCGCCTTTGTCGACTTCCGATAAGTCAGCCGGCTTCAAAGGCTTGCGCGATTGTATCGGCAGCTTATCAAGGGACTTGTCCGCGCAATCCCGTTTCCCTCTCGGCGGGGCGTCGGATTTGTCCTGACCGGCAGCGGTGTGAAGAAAATCACGCCTTGTCCCGCCCCTGGTGTCGCGCATCCCTTTCCGAGAGGTTAAGCTCCACAGAAATCCACAAACCACCCCAACGAAATTCAAAGGGTTTTTGTGCCGACCTCGAACAATTATTTCCATCTCCACCTGGTCTCGGACTCCACGGGTGAGACGCTCATCACCGTGGCGCGCGCGGTCGCGGCCCAATACGCCAACGTGACGCCGGTCGAGCACGTCTATCCGCTGGTGCGCAGCCAGAAGCAGCTCGACCGCGTGCTCGATGAGATCGAGGAAGCTCCGGGGATCGTGCTGTTCACGCTGCTCGAGAAGGATCTGGTCGCCAGACTCGAGGATAAGTGCAAGCAGATCAATGTTCCGAGCCTCTCGATCATCGGGCCGGTGATGCAGCTGTTCGAGGCCTATCTGGGAGCAGCGACCACCGGCCGTGTCGGCGCCCAGCACGTGCTCAACGCGGAATATTTCAAGCGCATCGATGCCTTGAACTACACGATGATCCATGACGACGGTCAGCATGTCGAAGGTCTCGACGAGGCCGACGTGGTACTGGTCGGGGTGTCCCGGACATCGAAGACGCCGACATCGATCTATCTCGCCAATCGCGGCATTCGCACCGCCAACGTGCCGCTGGTGCCAGGCATTCCGGTGCCCCCGCAATTGGAGACGCTGACGCGGCCGCTGGTGGTTAGCCTGCACGCGACGCCGGAACGCCTGATTCAGATCCGGCAGAACCGCCTGCTGTCCATGGGCGCCGAGTCCAGCAGCGGCAGCGATACCTACACCGACAAGCAGTCGGTCACGGAGGAGGTCGCGTTCGCGCGCAAGCTGAGCGCCAAGCATGACTGGCCGCTGCTGGACGTCACGCGCCGCTCCATCGAGGAAACCGCGGCGGCGATCATGAAGCTGTATAGCGATCGCCAGCGCAACCGGCCGTCCGAGTAAGTGTCGTCGATGAGTCTGTGGCGCGGCAAAAGTCCGTTGATCCTGGCCTCGCAAAGCAGCGCGCGCAAAATGCTGCTGGCCAATGCCGGGCTCGACTTCGAAGCCGTCACCGCTGATATCGACGAGCGTGGCATCCAGGCCGCGTCAAAGCTCTCCAACCCGCGCGAGATCGCCCTGCTCTTGGCCCGCGAAAAGGCCAAGGCTGTTTCTGCCTGTTATCCCGGACATCATGTGATCGGCGCCGACCAGACGCTGGCGCTCGGGAGCCGTCTCTTCAACAAGCCGGCAGGCCGCACCCAGGCGCTGGCGCAATTGCGCGATCTCGCCGGTCAGACGCACGAGCTGAATTCCGCCGTCGCCGTGGCGCAGGATGGCAGGATTCTCTTCGAGGACATTTCCGTGGCGCGCATGACCATGCGGGGAATGAGCGAAGCCGAGCTTTCGGCCTATCTCGACGCCGCGGGCGACGCTGTGACCAGTAGCGTCGGCGCCTATCAGCTCGAGGGCCTCGGCATCCATCTGTTCGAGCGCATCGAGGGCGACCATTTCACCATTCTCGGCCTGCCGCTGCTGCCGCTGCTTGCGTATCTGCGCAGCGAGCAGCTAATTGCGGTGTAGATGCGAGAGAAGGCTGGGTGCTGATGCGAATTCTCGGACTGACCGGCTCGATCGGGATGGGCAAATCCACCACCGCGACATTGTTCGCGGAGGCCGGCGTCCCCGTCTACGACGCCGATGCCGCCGTGCATCAGCTCTATGAGGGCGAGGCCGCCCCCGCGATCGAGGCCGCTTTCCCCGGCACCACCGCGAATGGCAAGGTCGACCGGCAAAAGCTGTCGGCGCGCGTCGTTCACGATCCCGTCGCGATCAAGCAGCTCGAGCAGATCGTTCATCCCATGCTCGGCGCGTCCCGGCAGAAATTCTTTGCCGACGCCGAGGCCGCCAAGGCGCCGGTCGTGGTGCTGGACATCCCGCTGCTGTTCGAGACCGGCGGCGAGAAACGGGTCGATGCCGTGGTCGTCGTCTCGACCTCGCCGGAGCTGCAGCGCCAGCGGGTGCTGGCGCGCGGCACGATGGACGAGGCCAAGCTCGATGCCATCATCGCCAAGCAGATGCCGGATGCCGAGAAGCGCAAGCGGGCCGATTTCGTGGTGGATACCTCACACGGACTTGACCCTGTGCGGGCCCAAATCGCGCACATCCTGGCCGAGGTCGTTAAGATGCCGCAGCGGCGGACCTGATTCGCCGCCTCACACGGCTTCCAAGAGACATGCGCGAAATCGTCCTCGACACCGAAACCACCGGCCTCGATCCGCTGCGCGGCGATCGGTTGGTCGAGATCGGCTGCGTCGAGATCTTCAACCGCATGCCGACCGGACAGACGTATCACGTCTACATCAACCCCGAGCGGGACATGCCGGCGGAAGCGTTTGCGGTGCACGGATTGTCGTCCGAGTTCCTGGCGACCAAGCCGTTGTTCCACGAGGTCGCCGACGACTTTCTGGCATTCATCGGCGACGCCCCGCTGGTGATCCACAACGCCTCGTTCGACATCGGCTTCATCAATGCCGAGCTCGACCGCATCAAGCGCGCTGCGATCCCGCGCGAGCGCCTGGTCGATACGCTGCTGCTGGCGCGTCGCAAGCATCCCGGCGTGTCCAACCGGCTCGACGATCTCTGCTCGCGCTATTCGATCGACAATTCACACCGTACCAAGCACGGCGCGCTGCTGGACGCCGAGCTGCTCGCCGAGGTCTACGTCGATCTGGTCGGAGCGCGGCAGTCGCAGCTGCTGCTGGCCTCGGACGCCGAGGAGATCAGGGTCAGTAGCACCGGCGATGCGCCGCGGCGGCAACGCCCGGTGCCGCTCGCGCCGCGGATTTCCGAAGCCGAGCGCGAGGCCCATCGGGCCTTCATCGCAACGCTCGGCGACAAGGCGATCTGGAACGAGTACCTGCCCGCTCCAGCCGTGCTGGCGGCGGCTCAGGCCTGACCGGCCTGTCCGCCCTGAGCGGCCATTTGCCGCTCCATGTTCTGGCGGTAGAGACCGACGAAGTCGACCGGATCCAGCATCAGCGGCGGGAACCCGCCATCGCGAACCGCCGTCGCAATGATCTCGCGTGCGAACGGGAACAACAGGCGCGGGCACTCGATCATGACCAGCGGGTGCAGGTTCTCCTTGGGCACGTTGACGATCCGGAACACGCCGGCATAGGCGAGCTCGAACGAGAACATCACTTTACCGGCGGTCTCGGCCTTGCCCTCGACCGACAACGTCACCTCGAATTCCTGTTCACTGAGATTGTTGGCGTTGACGTTGATCTGGATGTTGATCTGCGGCGGCTGGCTCTGCGGCTGAAGTGAGCTCGGCGCGTTGGGATTTTCGAACGAGAGGTCCTTGGTGTATTGCGCCAGCACGTTGAGCTGGGGAGCCTGAGCCGCCTCGGGAGGGGTACCGTTACCGTTGGTCATGAAAGTGTCTCCTTACCCGATTGGGGCTGAATTTCGCGGCGGTTGGCTAACATAGGGCCGGCTCGTTCCACAAGGACGAACGGTCCCGGACCAGGAATTCGGGCCGCAATCGCGCCTTTGACGTTCCTCCTGCCTTTTCCGCGAAATTTCGCCTTAAACGATTGAAGATGCGCCATTTCCGGACAGGATCGGGTTTCCCCTTAAGCATAAAACGCGCTACACTTGGCGCTGTGCCAAAAGGCGCCATTGGCCGGGCCAGATTTCGTGCCTACATCCCACGGACCTGACGTGGACCCAAAATGGTGATGTAGTCTTGCCGTTTCCGTAAGGAACGGTCTACTGGCCGGATTGATTTTCCCGGCAACGAGCCCTGCAAAGACCAGAAAGCGAATACGACGTGGACATCTACACCATCATATTCCTGGCGCTGGCCGTCTTCATCTTCTTGCGGCTGCGTAGCGTGCTGGGGCAGCGTACCGGCAACGAGCGGCCGCCGTTCGATCGCACCGCCGCCCGCAACGCGCTCGGAGGCGCCCAGGACAACAACGTCGTGACCATGCCGGGCAAGGTGATCGACCAGGCCCCGCTGGCGCCGACGGCCGAGCCGACCGCGCCGGCCGATCGCTGGAAGGGGCTGACCGAGCCGGGCACGCCGCTGGCGCAGGGTCTCGATGCCATCGTCGAGAAGGATTCCAGCTTCGACCCGCGCCATTTCCTCTCGGGTGCGCGCGGCGCCTACGAGATGATCGTGCTGGCTTTTGCCAATGGCGACCGCCGCGCGCTGCGCGATCTGTTGTCGTCGGACGTCTATGACAGCTTCGACGCCGCGATCAAGGAGCGCGAGAAGAACGAGCAGAAGACCGAGACGCGGTTCGTGTCGATCGACAAGGCCGAGCTCGTCGGCGCCGAGTTGCGCGATCGCAGTGCGCAGCTCACCGTGCGCTTCGTCTCGCAGATGATCTCGGCCACGCGCGACAAGGCCGGCAACATCGTCGACGGCAGCGCCGACACGGTCGCCGACATCACCGATATCTGGACTTTCGCCCGCGACACCTCCTCTCGCGATCCGAATTGGAAGCTGGTTGGCACCGGAAGCGCGAATTAAGATCTTCCTGAAGAACGGCGCGACGGCGCTTTGCGCAGCCGCCGTCGCGCTGTCGTCGTTTTCGCTCGGTGCCGAGGCGGCGCGGCGTCACCATCGCAGCCACTACCACCATCTGCCGCGAACGCCTGCCGCTCCGCCGCGGGCCTTGCCCTATCCGCAGCTCACCCTGCCGTTCGAAATTCCCGGCGCGCAATATCTGCCGCTGGCCTGGGCGGACGTGAAGGGATGGGGCGACGACAATCATCTCGCCGCGTACAAGACCTTCCGCGCCAGCTGCAAGCCGATCAATGCGCAGAACGGCGAAGCCAAGGCCGAGCCCAAAGCTTTGGGCACCTCGCTGGGCGAGCCCTGCCGGGTTGCCAAAACCCTCGATCTCGTCGACGACGGCAAAGCGAAGAGCTTCTTCGAGGAGAACTTCACGCCGCTGCGGATCTCGCGGCTCGGCGAGCCCGACGGATTCGTCACCGGCTATTACGAGCCGGTGCTGGAGGGATCGCGAACGCAGACCGATGTCTACAACGTGCCGGTCTATCGCCGTCCCTCGAACCTGTTCGTGCGCGGCTACAAGCAGGATGCGCTCAGCCTGCCCAACAAGGGCCCGGTCTATCGCAAGATCGGCCGCCGCAAGCTGGTGCCCTATTACGACCGCGGCGAGATCGAGGACGGCAAGATCGCCGGCCGCGGGCTCGAGATTGCCTGGCTGAAGGATCCGACCGATCTGTTGTTCGCGCAGATCCAGGGCTCGGCCCGCATCAAGTTCGACGACGGCAGCTCGGTTCGGCTCAATTACGATGCCTATAACGGCTATCCCTACACGGCGGTCGGTCGCATCCTGATCGAGCGCGGCATCATCCCGAGAGAGGAGATGTCGATGCAGAAGATCAGGGAGTGGATGGCGCAGAACCCCGACGGCGCCAAGGAGCTGCGCCGCGCGAACCGCGCCTACATCTTCTTCCGCGAGGTCAACCTCTCCGACAAGGAGGAGGCAGTCGGCGCGCAAGGCATTCCCTTGACCGCGGGGCGCTCCATCGCGGTCGACAAATCGCTGCATGTCTACGGCACGCCGTTCTTCATCGAGGGCGAGCTTCCGATCGAGTCGGAACGCGCCAAGACGCCGTTCCGCCGGCTGATGATCGCGCAGGACACCGGCTCTGCCATCATCGGGCCCGCACGGGCCGATCTGTTTTTCGGCGCCGGCGCGGATGCCGGCCGTGTCTCCGGCCGGCTGCGCCACCCCATGCAATTCGTGATGCTAGTGCCGAAGAGCCTCGATCCCGCCCCGCGCGCCGCGAAGCTGCCGATCCCGGACCCAAGGCCCGCCGAGAAGATCGCAAAGCTGTTTCCGCAAACCGATCCGGCGAAGACTGGCACGCCTGTCGCCGCGGCAACGCAAGGCAAGACCGAAACGATTGCGGTCGCCGGCCCCATTCCCCTGCCCGTGCCACGTCCCGCGATCGAGCCTGCCCCTGAGCCGCGCCGTCCGGCGAAGAATCGTCCCCATCGCCCGCAATGAAACGGCCGTCCCGTCCGCCCGTGCTGGAGCCTCGCCCCTCGCCGCGTCGTCGCGCGCTGAGCGAGGAGGAGCGCGAGCTGTGGGATCTCGTCGCAAAGCATGTCAAGCCGCTGCGAAAGCATCGCGCGGCCAAGGCGCATGCTACCCCGCGCGCCGAATCTTCGCCCGGGTCCCAGGTGACGAGGACTTCGCCACCGTCAAGGCCGGTTGCCGCTGCACCGGCGCCGCGCGTTGCAAAGCCGTCTATTCCGCCGCTGGCGCCGCTTGGCAAGCGCGAGCGGACCAAGCTGTCGCGCGGCCGCAGCGAGATCGAGGCGCGGCTCGACCTGCACGGCATGACCCAGATGCGCGCCCATCGCGCGCTGGCCGGCTTCCTGCACCGCGCCCATCAGGACGGCCTCACCTTCGTGCTCGTCATCACCGGCAAGGGACGCAGCGGCGGCGAAAGCGGCGTGCTCCGCCGCCAAGTGCCGGAATGGCTCAGCCTGCCGGAATTCCGCGCCTTCGTGGTCGGCTTCGAGGAAGCCGCGATCGGCCATGGCGGCGAGGGGGCGCTGTATGTGCGGATCAGGCGCCCCAGGGGTTAGCGGTTCTACACCTCTCCCGCTTGCGGGAGAGGTCGGCGCGAAGCGCCGGGTGAGGGCTCTCTCCTCTTGGGGATTCCCGCCGCCGAGAAAGCCCTCTCCCCAACCCTCTCCCGCAAGCGGGAGAGGGAGCGCACCTCCGATGCCGCGCAAGCAGAGCTCTAAAACGGCCGGATGATTCCGACGCGTGGGATCAGCGTGAGTATCAAACCGAAGATGTTGGTCTTCCGATCCTCCGCCGGAATCGGCGCTGCTTCCTGCTTGGCCGGCAGCATCTTCACCGCGTGCAGGATCAGGAACATGCAGACCGCCCAGTTCGAGATCCAGCGTGAATAGTCGAACACCATAGCGAACATCACAAGATAGGCGACACTGATGCCGACCAGTGCTGCGATGACGAGCCGCTTGTGCAGATCGCCGGCGAGCGCGCCGATCAGGCTGGCAAAGAAGCGCCACAGCGGCGCGTGCAGCCAGATCAGAAGCGCGAACACGGGCACGCCGAGGATGTTGTGCGGCAGGCGGCCCCAGGTGTCGGCAACCTCCTTCGCCAGCGGCTGGTACCAGATGTAGGCGAATTGCAAGAGGTCGATGCGCGCAGGATCGGCCATCCGGCTTTTGAGATAGGCGACGAAGTCCGCTTCGGGGACCGGCATCGTTCCCAGAAACTGCGCGGCGAAGAACAGCGCGGAGACAATGGCGAGAGCGACCCCGCCGAAGACAACATTGCTGCGGTCACAGCCGTAAGCAAGGTAATGCCGGATCACGACGATGGTGATGATCGTCGGCACGTACATCAAGAGATGAATGTGATGGATCAGCACGAGAACGATCGAGAACAGCGCAGCCATGACCACGAAGACCAGCGAGCCCGCCGGCATCAGCAGCAGGATGATCGCCAGCGCGCAGCCATAGATGTCGAAATGGCCGAGCGTGTGCATGAAGTTCTTCAGGAAGAACGGCGAGCCGGCGGTGAAGACGAACAGCGGCAGCGTTTTCGCGGAGAAGCCGAACGTGTTCTGGAAGAGCCTGGCATAGAGGCCCAGCGTTGCAAGCCACGTCGCCCCGCCGAGCGCGAACACTGGCCATACCGGCACCTTGTCGGTGAACAGCGCGACGATTGCCCCGATCAGCGCGCGCTTGATGAAGCCGAAATGATAGTCGACCAGGAGGTGGATGTACGGGACATAGGGCGGCAGCTGGATCTTGTGAATGAGCACGCCAACGATGACCGCCGCGTTGATCGCGAGCAGGAGCCGCCAGGGATTTTGCAGGATGCGTACGGTCACGCCGCATCCATAGCGTGACCGCCCTGAATTACAAAATGAACCGGCTGAGATCCGCGTTCTTGGCGAGGTCGCCGATGTGCTTTTGCACGTAATCCGCATCGAGCCGAACGGTCTCGCCGTTGCGGTCGGGGGCGGTGAAGGAGATCTCGTCCAGCACCCGCTCCATCACGGTCTGCAGCCGCCGGGCGCCGATGTTCTCGACCGTCGAATTGACGGCAACCGCAATGTCGGCCAGCGCGTCGATGGCGCTGTCGGTGATGTCGAGTGTCACGCCTTCGGTCTGCATCAGGGCGACATATTGCTTGATCAGCGAGGCCTCGGGCTCGGTCAGGATGCGGCGCATGTCGTCGCGGGTCAGCGCCTGCAACTCGACGCGGATCGGAAGGCGGCCCTGCAATTCCGGCAAGAGGTCGGACGGCTTGGCGACGTGGAAGGCGCCCGACGCAATGAACAGGATGTGGTCGGTCTTGACCGCGCCGTGCTTGGTCGAGACCGTGGTGCCCTCGATCAGCGGCAGCAGATCGCGCTGGACGCCCTCGCGCGAGACGTCGCCGCCGACCCGGCCGTCGCGGGCGCAGATCTTGTCGATCTCGTCCAGGAACACGATGCCGTTGTTCTCGACCGCGCTGATCGCCTCCAGCGTCAGCTGCTCGGTGTCCAAGAGCTTGTCGGATTCCTCGTTGACGAGGATCTCGTGCGAGCTCTCCACCGTCAGCCGGCGCGTCTTGCTGCGGCCGCCGAGCTTGCCGAAGATGTCGCCGAGCGAGATCGCGCCCATCTGGGCGCCCGGCATGCCCGGGATCTCGAACATCGGCATGCCGCCGCCCGACGACTGCGTCTCGATCTCGATTTCCTTGTCGTTCAGTTCGCCGGCGCGCAGCTTCTTGCGGAAGGATTCGCGCGTCGCCGAGCTCGCATTGGCGCCGACCAGCGCATCGAGCACGCGCTCCTCGGCGGCAAGCTGGGCGCGCGCCTGCACGTCCTTGCGCTTGCGCTCGCGCACCTGCGCGATTGCGACCTCGACGAGATCGCGGATGATCTGCTCGACGTCGCGGCCGACATAGCCGACCTCGGTGAATTTGGTCGCTTCCACCTTCAGGAACGGCGCATTTGCGAGCTTGGCGAGCCGCCGCGCGATTTCCGTCTTGCCGACGCCGGTGGGGCCGATCATCAGGATGTTCTTCGGCAGCACCTCCTCGCGCAAGGAGCCGGTGAGCTGCTGCCGGCGCCAGCGGTTGCGCAGCGCGATCGAGACGGCGCGCTTGGCGTCGCCCTGGCCGACGATGAAACGGTCGAGTTCGGAAACGATTTCGCGGGGGGAGAAGTCTGTCATGTCTGATTAGCTAGGGCGGGAGACGGCCAAGGACAAGCCGCATTTTGGGTCAGATGATCGGCGGGCCGGATTGCCACTGCTTCACGGCATCGATCGGATGGATCAGCATCAGGATATTGAGCGTCAGATTGTCGCGAATGTGGAGCGCCAGCACGATCTCGAAGGCCAGCCCCAGCAGCACAGTCGCGGTGACAGGCAGCGCGCGAGCGGCCAGGAACCCCAAGATCATGGCCAGATTGTCCGAGACCGAATTGAGGATGCTGTCGCCGTAATAATCCAGCGAGATCGTGCCGGCGCGGTAGCGCTCGATGATGAAGGGCGAGTTCTCGACGATCTCCCAGGCGCCTTCGATCAGCATCGCGATGATCAGCCGTGCGGGCCAGGAGAGAGGCAGGAAGGGTAACCGCGCGAACAGCAGCCAGGTCAGGCCGTAGAACAGGAAGCCGTGCAGCACGTGTGAGAACGTGTACCAGTCTGCAATCTGCTGGGAATTCTCCGAGCTGTTCACCACGCCGTGCCACAGCTTGATGGTGCCGCAGGCGCAGATCGGCACCCGTCCCATCGCAAGCAGGATCGCGGCTTGCAGCGCCAGCAGCAGCAGCGCGATGCCGACCCAGGCGAGCGGCGGGAAGGTGGTCTTGGCAGCGGGGCTTGCGGCGAGCGTCATGGGTCTCGGATCATCAGGAGTGCGGGACCGTCGGGCGTGACGATCTCGTGCTGCGGCACGAAGCCAGCTTTCTCATAGGCACGAATCGCGCGCGCATTGGAAGGACTCGGGTCTATCACGATGCGCGGCACACCGCGCGCGAAGAGCTGGTCGATGAAGGCGCGGATGAAAGCGGAGCCGTGGCCGCGTCCGAGCATGTCAGCCTCGCCGATGAACTGATCGAGGCCGCGAGTGCCCACGGGCTGCGGGCCGAAGCTGACATGCCAATCGCCGAGCCGGTAGCACTGCAGGTAGGCGAAAGGCCGGCCGTCACGGCTGACGATGAATTGCGCCAGGTCAGGATGATCGAGGTCGCCGCCGACGAATTCAAGCGTCTCCGGATCATGCCACCACTCGGCGACATGCGGTGCGTCGAGCCAGCGCCGGATCAGCGGCATGTCGGCCGCGGTCATGGGACGGAAGGTGTAGCTTTGCGTCATCTAGCGCCCACAGCGGTGCTGCTCTCCCTCTCCCGCTTGCGGGAGAGGGTTGGGGAGAGGGTGTTTCCGCAATGGGACAATCCCCCAGAGGGAAGAGCCCCCACCCGGCGCTTCGCGCCGACCTCCCCCGCAAGAGGGAGAGGCTGCACCGATCGTGCGGAGAGGCTCTCGGACAAATGACCCCTCCGCCCTACCCCGTAGCCAGGCTCTCGATCGTCAGATTCCGGTTGGTGTAGACGCAGATGTCCGCGGCGATGTCCAGCGAGCGGCGGACGATGGTCTCGGCGTCCTTGTCGGTGTCGAGCAGAGCCCGGGCCGCCGCCAGCGCGTAATTGCCGCCGGAGCCGATCGCCATCACGCCGGCCTCGGGTTCGAGCACGTCGCCGGTGCCTGTCAGCACCAGGGAGACGTCCCTGTCAGCCACGATCATCATGGCCTCCAGCCGCCGCAGATAGCGGTCGGTGCGCCAGTCCTTGGCGAGCTCCACCGCCGCCCGGGTCAGCTGCCCCGGATATTGCTCGAGCTTGGATTCGAGCCGCTCGAACAGCGTGAAGGCGTCAGCCGTGGCGCCGGCAAAGCCGCCGATCACGTCGCCCTTGCCGAGCTTGCGGACCTTCTTGGCATTGGACTTGATCACGGTCTGGCCGATCGAGACCTGGCCGTCGCCGCCGACCACCACCTTGCCGCCCTTGCGGACCGTTAGAATCGTGGTGCCGTGCCAGCCCGGCGAGCTGTTCTGGGAGTCCTGCATGAATACCTCACTGTCCGGCCTGATTTAGGCGGTCGGGACCAAGGGCACAACGGGCCGTTCCGGGCCGAATTTCGCTCACCATAGGCAGAAGTAGAGGTCCGGCCGGCCGTTCCCGCAGTAGCGAAGGTGTCATTTGGCTGTTAAGAGACTGGCGTTTTCGGCTCCCTAGCTAGGATGAAAGCCAGCTTTCAATGCGCACCGCGACGATCAAGCGCAAGACCAAGGAAACCGACATCGAGGTCTCCGTGAACCTCGATGGCACCGGCGTGGCCAATATCGCGACCGGCATCGGCTTTTTCGACCATATGCTCGATCTTCTCGCCCGCCATTCCCGCATCGACCTCACGGTCAAGGCGGTGGGCGATCTGCACATTGATTATCACCATACCACCGAGGACACCGGCATCGCGCTTGGCCAGGCGGTCAAGCAGGCGCTCGGCAACATGGCGGGTATCACCCGCTACGCCGGCGTGCACATGCCCATGGACGAGACGCTGACGCGCGTGGTGATCGACATCTCGGGCCGCCCGTTCCTGGTGTTCAAGGCCGACTTCCCCCGGCACAAGATCGGCGAGTTCGACACCGAGCTGGTGCGCGAATGGTTCCAGGCCTTTGCCATCAACGCCGGCGTGACTCTCCACGTCGAGACCCTATATGGCGATAACAGCCATCATATCGCCGAGTCCTGCTTCAAGGGTCTGGCGCGGGCGTTGCGCACGGCCGTGGCGATCGATCCGAAGGCGGCGGGCGAAATCCCGTCCACCAAGGGCTCGCTCGGCGGCTGACATCTTCCGTCTTGCGGCGAAGGCTGCTGGCGGCATCACTGAATTTCGAGAACGGGGCATCACCATGCCTGTCTACACAGTTCACGCTCCCTCACCCGCAGGAGCCGACCCGCGCGCGACCGACAGGATCGTGTTCGTGCGCGACGGCTTCCATTTCTGGGCGATGATCTTCGGTCCGTTCTGGCTGTTGTGGAATCGGCTGTGGCTGGCGCTGATCGGCTATCTGATCTTCCTGGCCGCGTTCAACGCCGGGCTGTCGAGCCTCGGCGTCGGGCGCTCCTCGATCTTCTTCGCCGATTGCATCGTCGCGCTGCTGATGGGCCTCGAAGCCTCGAGCCTGCGCCGTTGGACCTTGTCGCGCGGCAAATGGCGCCAGCTCGACATCGTCGTCGCCGACGACAGCGATACTGCGGAGCGCCGCTTCTTCGAGCGCTGGAGCCAGAAGCAGAACGGCAGCGCTGGCGATCAATGGGCCGTCGATCGCGGCGGCCCGCCGCCGACCCGCAATGTGCCGGGTCAGCCATTCTCGAACCCGCCGCCCATTCCAGCCGGCGGCATCATTGGGTTGTTTCCAGAACCGGGAGGGTCAAGATGAGCGTCGCCATCATCGATTACGGTTCCGGCAATCTGCATTCAGCCGCGAAAGCCTTCGAGCGCGCCGCGCGCAGCCTGGAGAGCCCGCAAAAGGTCTTTGTTACCAGCGATCCGGACCAGGCTTACGAGGCTGACCGCCTGGTGCTGCCCGGCGTCGGTGCCTTCGCCGATTGCCGGCGCGGGCTCGATGCCGTCAACGGCATGGTCGAGGCCATCACCGAAGCGGTGCGCGTCAAGGCGCGGCCGTTCTTCGGCATCTGCGTCGGCATGCAGCTGATGGCGAGCCGCGGCAAGGAACACGTCGTCACCGAGGGCCTGAACTGGATCGGCGGCGACGTCGAGAAGATCACGCCGCGCGATGAAGGCCTGAAGATCCCGCACATGGGTTGGAATACGCTCGAGGTGCTCAGGGAGCATCCGGTGCTCGACAAGCTGCCGCTCGGCCCGAAGGGCCAGCACGCTTATTTCGTGCACTCCTATCACCTCAATCCCGCCAGCGAGGCGGACGTGCTCGCGCGCGCCGATTACGGGGGGCCCGTCACCGCGATCGTCGGCAAGGACACCGCCATCGGCACGCAATTCCACCCCGAGAAGAGCCAGCGCTTTGGGTTGGCCCTGATCTCGAACTTCTTGCGATGGAAACCGTGATTCTCTTTCCCGCGATCGACCTCAAGAACGGCCAGTGCGTGCGCCTCGAGCAAGGCGACATGGCGCGCGCGACCGTGTTCAACCTCGATCCGGCCGCGCAGGCGCAGAGCTTTGCCGAGCAGGGTTTTGAATATCTCCACGTCGTCGACCTCGACGGTGCCTTCGCCGGCAAGCCGGTGAATGCCGGGGCGGTCGAGGCGATGTTGAAGACGATCAAGATTCCGGTGCAGCTCGGTGGCGGCATTCGCGATCTCGCGACCGTCGAAGCCTGGCTCGACAAGGGCATCACCCGCGTCATCATTGGCACCGCCGCGGTGCGCGATCCGGAGCTGGTGAAGTCTGCGGCGAAGAAATTTCCCGGGCGGGTCGCGGTCGGGCTCGATGCGCGCGACGGCAAGGTCGCGGTCGAAGGCTGGGCCGAGACGTCGCAGGTCACGGTGCTCGAGATCGCCAAGCGCTTCGAGGATGCGGGCGTTGCCGCCATCATCTTCACCGACATCGCGCGAGACGGCCTGCTCAAGGGCTTGAACTTAGAGGCGACCATCGCGCTGGCCGATGCCATCTCGATTCCCGTGGTCGCCTCCGGCGGCCTCGCCTCGATCGAGGACGTGAAAGCCATGCTGACGCCGTGCGCGAAGAAGCTCGCCGGCGCGATCGCCGGCCGCGCGCTCTATGACGGCCGGCTCGATTCCGCCGCCGCCCTCACCTTGATCCGCGACGCGCGCAGGAGCTGACCCATGTTCAAGGTGCGCGTGATCCCCTGCCTCGACGTCAAGGACGGCCGAGTCGTCAAGGGCGTCAATTTCGTCGATCTGCGCGATGCTGGCGATCCCGTCGAAGCCGCCATCGCCTATGACGCCGCCGGCGCCGACGAGCTCACCTTCCTCGACATCACCGCGACCCACGAGAACCGCGGCATCATGCTGGACGTGGTCCGTCGCACGGCGGAAGCCTGCTTCATGCCTGTCACCGTTGGCGGCGGCGTGCGCGAGGTCAACGACATCAAGACGCTGCTGCGCGCCGGCGCCGACAAAGTGTCGATCAACAGCGCCGCGGTGGCGCGGCGCGAATTCGTCAAGGAAGCCGCGGAAAAATTCGGCGAGCAGTGCGTGGTGGTCGCGATCGACGCCAAGCGCGTCAAGCGTCCGGGCGGCGACCGCTGGGAGATCTTCACTCATGGCGGGCGCAACTCGACCGGCATCGACGCGATCGAATACGCCCAGGAGGTGGTTTCACTCGGCGCCGGCGAGATCCTGCTCACCTCGATGGACCGCGACGGCACAAGGCAGGGATTCGACATTCCGCTGACCCGGGCGATCGCCGACAGCGTTCCCGTTCCCGTGATCGCCTCGGGCGGCGTCGGTAATCTCGACCATCTCGTCGACGGTATCCGCGACGGGCACGCCACGGCGGTGCTGGCGGCTTCGATCTTCCATTTCGGGGAATTTACGATTCGTGAGGCCAAGGAGCACATGGCGCGACGCGGGCTGCCGATGCGCCTCGATGCCTGACGACTCCCGTTCATAAGAATGCTACGCTGGTGGCTGGGGATGGCCGCCGTGGTCCCATGTGTTTCCGAGTGAGTCCGATGCCGCGTTTCACGATCCATGATCTGGCCGAAACCATCGACGCCCGCGCAGCGTCCAGCGGCGAAGCATCGTATACCCGCAAGCTGCTCGACAAAGGCCCCGAGCATTGCGCCAAGAAGTTCGGCGAGGAAGCAGTCGAAACCGTAATCGCTGCAGTCGAAAACGATCGCGCGCATCTGATCGCTGAAAGTGCCGACCTGCTCTATCATTTCCTTGTGCTGCTGAAGGCGCGCGGCATAAAGCTGGAAGAGGTCGAGGCCGCGCTGGACAAGCGGACCTCGATGTCGGGGCTGGAAGAGAAGGCGTCGCGCAAGGGCGGCTAGGCAAGGGCGAATAGATCGCAACGGAAAGGCGGCGTCATGGATATCCGCGCACCCGAGCAGCAGTACAATCCCTACCGCGTTTATACGCGCGAGGAATGGGCGCGACTGCGCGACGATACGCCGATGACGCTAGAGCCGGGCGAGTTCGACCGGCTGCGTTCGCTGCACGATCGCCTTGACCTGCAGGAGGTCGAAGACATCTATCTGCCGCTGTCGCGCCTGTTGTCGATCTACGTCGATGCGATGCAGCGGCTGTATTACGCCGAGCGCCAGTTCCTCAACATCCGGGATCGCAAGGTGCCCTACATCATCGGCGTCGCCGGCTCGGTGGCGGTCGGGAAATCCACCACGGCACGCGTGCTCCAGGCCCTCCTGGCGCGCTGGTCGCCGCGGCCGAAGGTCGAGCTGATCACCACGGACGGATTTCTCTATCCCAACGCGGTGCTCGAGCGGCACGGCATCATGCAGAAGAAGGGTTTTCCGGAGAGCTACGATCTGCCGATGCTGCTCAACTTCCTCTCCGACATCAAGGCCGGCCGTCGCCACGTCCGTGCGCCGGTCTATTCGCATCTGACCTACGACATCGTGCCGAACCAATGGGCCGAGATCGACCAGCCCGACATCCTGATCGTCGAAGGCGTCAACGTGCTGCAGACCGGCAAGCTGCCGCGCGATGGCAAGGCGGTGCCGGTGGTTTCCGACTTCTTCGATTTCTCGGTCTATATCGACGCCGACGAGGCGGCGCTGCGGCAATGGTACATCAAGCGCTTCCTGGCGCTGCGCGACACCGCATTCACCGATCCGAAATCCTACTTCAACCGCTACGCGCTGTTGTCGGACGAGGAAGCCACCGCGACCGCGATCGCAATCTGGGAGCGTACCAACCTCGCCAATCTCGAGGATAACATCCTGCCGACCCGGCCCCGTGCGACGCTGATCCTCAAGAAGGGCGCCGACCACACCGTGGAGAGCGTGGCGCTCAGGCGGCTCTAGCCAGCCGGACAGCCGAGCCGATCGCAATTTTCCAGCTGAGTATCTTTTGATGCAGACCGGCAAAGGGTATTCCGTTATGGCCTTCGAAAACGAGAGGGGCCATGGTTGATCGTCTCAGAAGCGCTGCAGAGCATCTCGAAGCGCCGACATGTCCGGACTGCCAAGTCGAGATGAGGTGGTATCGCTCCGAATTGCTCGCGGACGAGCCGGTCCCGGTCATCGCCCACCTTTTTGTGTGCCCGCATTGCAAGCGCGCCGCCCGGACAGATACGGTCTCCAAGGGGCACTCAGGGACCGCCCGGTCGACTTTCGGCGCCGCGATTCCACGCCCACGCAGCATAATGGCCCAGAAGCCGCTGCGTCGGGCTTCGGCTGCGCCCGCAGCCGGTCGAGAGTGCATCAGGCCGAGGTATTCTTAGTCCTTGTGGGGAACTTTGCTGCTGCCTATTCGTTAAGCAACCCCGCCCTGTTCTGTCTCGAGGATCCGTATGAGTCAAACGCCGCTCGACCAGCTCGAGGACGGGCGCCGCCTCGAGCTGCTGGTCAACGCGATCGTCGACTATGCGATCTTCATGCTCGATACCGATGGGATCGTACGGACCTGGAATGTGGGGGCCGAGCGTCTCAAGGGTTATTCCGCAGGCGAAATCGTCGGCAAGTCGTTCTCGGCGTTCTACACGCCCGAGGATCGCGCCGCGGGCCTGCCCGACAGGGCGCTGACGACAGCGCGTGAGACAGGGCGCTTCCATTCCGAGGGCTGGCGGGTGCGCAAGGACGGCAGCCGGTTCTGGGCCCTCGTCGTCCTCGACGCGATTAGGGACGAGCAGGGCCGCCTGATCGGCTTTGCCAAGGTGACGCGGGATATCACCGAGCGGCAGCAAGCGCACGCCGAGCTGCTCGAGAGTGAGCGACGCTACCGTCGCTTGATCGAGGCCGTGATCGACTATGCCATTTTCCAGCTCGACCCGCAGGGCAACGTCGCGACCTGGAATCCAGGGGCTCAGCGCATCAAAGGCTATGCTCCGGATGAGATCATCGGGCAGCATTTCAGCCGGTTCTACACGCCGGAAGATATCGCAAGCGGAGTCCCCAAGCGCGCGTTGGCAGAAGCTCGCGAGCACGGCCGCTTCGAGGCCGAAGGCTGGCGGTTACGAAGGGATGGAACGCGCTTCTGGGCCTCCGTCATCATCGATCGAATCGTCGGCGAGACAGGCGAGGTCATCGGTTTCGCCAAGGTCACGCGCGATCTCACCGAACGCAAGCGCGCACAGGACGAGCTCAAGCAGGTTCAGGAGCAACTGCTCGCCTCGCAGAAGCTCGAGGCCGTCGGACAGCTCAGCGGCGGCATCGCGCACGATTTCAACAACCTGCTCATGATCGTGCTGGGCAACATCGAGACTGCGGAGCGCAATGCCCGCCAATTGGCCGGCAGCGGCAATCTCCAGCGCGCTCTAGGCCACGCCAAGCGTGGTGCCCAGAGAGCTGCGGCGCTGACCAGCCGCTTGCTTGCCTTCTCGCGCCGCCAGGCACTTGATCCGAAGCCGATCAACGTCAACAACTTCCTGAACGGCGTGCAGGATTTCCTGCAGCGTACGCTCGGCGAACGGATCGAAGTCGAGACTGTCGGGAGCGCGGGCCTGTGGCAGATCGAAGCCGACGCAAACCATCTGGAGTCGGCGATCATCAATCTCGCCATCAACGCCCGCGACGCCATGCCGGACGGCGGCAAGCTCACCGTCGAGGCCGTGAATGTCTCGGCCGATGATGATTACAGCCGCATCAATCCCGAGCTGTCGCCAGGTCAGTACGTCGTAATTTGTGTGACCGACACCGGAAGCGGAATGTCGAGCGAGGTGCTCGATCATGCCTTCGAGCCCTTTTTCACGACAAAAGAGCCGGGGCACGGCACGGGACTCGGTCTCAGCCAGGTCTATGGCTTCGTCAAGCAATCCGGCGGGCACGTGAAGATCTACAGCGAGGTCGGCCACGGCACGAGCATCAAGATGTACTTCCCTCGTTATCTCGGCACGAGCCGGGCGCCTGCCAACGAGCCGGAAGACGTGTTGCCCGAAGGCGAGAAGATTGAGACCCTTCTCGTTGTCGAGGATGATGCCGACCTCAGGGCCTATGTGTGCGATGTCCTGCGCGACCTCAATTATCGCGTCCTCTCCGCGCCGAGCGCTCAAGGCGCTCTGACGATTCTGCTCCAGGAGGAGCCGAGAGTGGATCTGCTTCTAACCGATGTCGTCATGCCCGGAATCAACGGTCGCGAGCTCGGGAGACGGGCGCAGCAGATTCGGCCGGGACTCAAGACTCTTTATATGACCGGATATTCCAGGAACGCCGTCGTCCACCAGGGCCGCCTGGATGAAGGGGTCGATGTTCTCGAGAAGCCCGTCTCGCAAGCGAAGCTGGCGCTGCGTGTGCGCGAGATCCTAGACCGGCCGGCCAAGGAATGAAGGTCACTTTCGGACGTCATCTCGCGCTTTCCCGACGACGAAGATGTGCCAAGTCGTCAGAAACATCGCAGCAACGAGCGGGCCGATGACGAACCCGTTCGCTCCGAACGTCGCAAGGCCGCCCAGCGTGGCAAGCAGCACGACATAGCTAGGCATCTGGATCGACTGGCCGACCAGGATCGGGCGGAGAAAATTGTCCGCAAGGCCGATCACGAAGGTGCCGAAAGCGAGCAGGATGAGGCCCTTCGTGACCGAACCTGCAACAAGCAGGTAAAGCGCAACCGGAACCCAGACCAGCGCGGAGCCGAGCACCGGCAGCAGCGAGAGCAGCGCCATCAGTGCGCCCGCCAGCAGCGGCGCTGTGAGGCCGAGCAGCCAGAAGATGAGCCCGCCGAGCGCTCCCTGTATCAAAGCGACGAGAACGATGCCCTTGATCGTTCCACGAACCGCCAGGGTGAAGACATCGAGAATTTCGGCGGTATGGCTCGGGCTCAGCGGGAGCGCCTCGCGAATGCGGGCATTGAGCTCGTCACCGTCGCGCAGCAGGAAGAACAGCAGGTACAGCATCACGAGCAGGCTTGCGACGAACTCCAGCGTCACCTGACCGATGTTGATCGCGTGCCCGGCCAGCTGTTGGCCGGCCGGGACGACCAGACCCGACAGGCGTTCCCTCAGGGCCGAAAGATCGATGCCGGCCAGGCGGTCCCCGAGCGACGCAGCCCAGGCGGGCAGCGCGGATTTCAGCTGCTGCAGGGGATGAGCCAGGCTGATCTCCCCGCTCTGAACGCGCTGATACAGCTCCCCGCCCTGGTCGATCAGCGACGCGATGATGATCGCCACGGGGATCAGGACCATGACGACCACCACGATGACGGTGGCGAGGGCGGCAAGGTTGTGCTTTTCGGGCACGGATTTCAGGACCCGCCGATAGAACGGGGCGAAGATGATGGCCAGCAGCGTGGCCCACAACACGGCACCGGAGAACGGCCAAAGCACCCAGACGAACGCGACGGAGATCGCGCCGAGCAGGATGAGGAATGAACGATTCTCCGATGTTCTCACGTGTTCGCCAGCTCTTCGCTCGTTCGCCAGATGATGTCCGTAGCACAACATCGTGGCGGAGCGGCAGGTCCTCACCTGCCCGCTTTCGCGATCCAATCCGCAAGCGTGATGCGACCTGCGAAGGTGGCGGGGCCCGAGCCGCCGGCCTTGTAGACGAAGGCCTCGCCTTCCCCGACGTTGCCGGCGTCCTTGCCGAAGGCATCGGCGATGTTGGTCTTGTGGGTGACCAGGACGGTGTTGGTGCCGGCCTGCGGCGGCGCATCGACGAGCTGACGCACGGCCTGCCCGGCCTTGGTATTGGCGCCGGTCGGGTTTGCCATTCCCGATGCGCTGGCGTTGCTGCTGTCGGTCAGGGCATCGACCGGCTTGACCTCACGGCCGGAGATCAGCTTGCCGGCTTCGACCGCGCGGTTCAGGCGGCTGGTGTAGACGTCGCCGATGGGGATCGCGAGGTCCTTGACCGCCGTCCCGATCTGGCGCGCCGCGTCCCTGCCCTTCTCGCTGAGCTGACGCTGGGCACTCATGTCGTCGAACTTGAAGGGATAGACATCCTTCTGGCTGTCGTCAGTCGCGGTGTGTCGGAAGATCAGGACGTAGCCGCCCTGCTTCAGCGACGAGATGAGGTCCGGTGTGTCGGCGGCTGCGTGGCGGGAGATTCCAGCCAGGAGAACAATCAGGGCGAGGCGGCAAAGCACGTTCATGCGCAAAATCCTTTGGTTGCAAAATGCCCCCGGAGTGATCGTGACGCGCAACGCGCTCGATTTCAATTGCGATCGTCAGACGAGATCAGGTTCCCGTGAGATCCGGAGCCGTCTGGTGCCGGGACGCGGCAAGGCCCGCCAGCGCCTCCTCGAGCTTCTCACGGTCGACCGGCTTGATCAGAAATCCGTTCATGCCTGCCTCGAAGCAGGCATAACGATCCTCCACCAGCGTGTTGGCGGTGAGCGCCAGGATCGGCGTCTGGGAATCGCCCAGCGCGGCCTCGTGCGCGCGGATGCGCTTTGTCGCCTCGATGCCGTCGAGCTGCGGCATCTGGATGTCCATCAGCACGAGATCGTAGGGCGTGCCGGCCGATGAGGCGGCGAGCCAGGATTCCAGCGCGGCCTCGCCATGGACGGCAATGACGACGCGGTGGCCGAGCTTGGTCAGCAGCGAGCGCATCAGCAAGGCGTTGATTTCGTTGTCCTCGGCGACGAGGATCGACAGGCCTTTCGCTGGCGCGGGGCCGGCGGAGGCCGGTGGCGGCTCCGGCGCGAGATCGGGCGAGGCGACCTCCGGCGTCAGGGCAAGGCGTGCGGCGAGCGAGGCCGCGCGCAGCGGCTTCACCAGAAAGCCGGTGAAAGCCGGCGACAGCTTCTCGTGGCGCGAGCTCGACGTCAGCAGCACGAGGCGCTGCAAGGCATGCGCGCGGGCGGCCTCACCGAGCTGATCGGCTGCGGCTGGACCGATCGCCCGATCGATCAGCACCGCGTGCCAGGAGCGTTCCGGCAGCAATGCTTCGGCGACCGCCGCATCTGCAATCAGGCAGGTCTGGCTGCCCCAGCGTTCGAGGCGCCGGGCGATGAGCGAGGCTTCGATGCCGTCGGCGACGAGGAGCATCGACTTGCCGGTGAGGTCGGGACTCGGAAATGCGGTCTGCCCGGCGCCGCCTTGCGACGGCGGAAGCGGCACCGCGACCTCGAAGGTCGAGCCCTTGCCCGGCTCGCTCGTGAGCGTGATCCGGCCGCCCATGCGCTTGACGATGCGCTCGCTGATGGCGAGGCCAAGGCCGGTGCCGCCATAGGTGCGGGCGACGCGCTCGTCGGCTTGCTCGAATTCGCGGAAGATGCGCTGCTGGGCCTCGGCTGCGATGCCGATGCCGGTGTCGCGAACCAGGAAGCTGATCTCGTTCGGCCAGATGCCGGGCTCGACGATCAGTGCCACGCCGCCGCTGCTCGTGAACTTGATGGCGTTGCCGGCGAGATTGAGCAGCACCTGGCGCAGCCGCGCGGCGTCGCCGACCACTTCGAGCGGCAGGCGCTCGTCGACATAGGCGGCGATCTCGAGCGACTTCGCCTGCGCGCGCGGCGCGAGCAGCTCGGTGATCTCCTCGACCAGGGTCGAGAGCGCGAAGGGACGTTGATCGAGGTCGAGCTTGCCGGCCTCGATCTTGGAATAGTCGAGCAGCTCCTCGATTAGCGCCATCAAGGCTTCGCCCGAGGTCTTCACCGCCCTGGCATAAGTCGCCTGCTCCGGCGTCAGATCGGTGTCGAGCAACAGGCCGCCCATACCGATGATGCCGTTCAGGGGGGTGCGGATTTCGTGCGAGGCCATCGCCAGGAAGCGCGACTTGGCGCGGTTGGCGGCGTCGGCCTGGTCGCGCGCGTCGGACAATGCGCGCTCGGTCTCGGTGCGGTCAGTGACGTCGCGTCCGACGCTCTGCAACTCGGCGGGCTGGCCGGCATCGAGGCGGACATAGCCCTCGCGCCAGGCGATCCATCGCGCGCCGAGCGGGGTTGCGATCTTCTGGTCGTGGATGCGCGTGCCGCTGCTCTCGCGGGCACTGTCGCCCTGCTCCAGCACGTCGAAATCGAAGCGCGTGCCGACCAGCGCGCTGCGCGCCTGTCCTGCGAGCGCGCAATAGGCGTCGTTGGCAAAGCTGATGCGGCCGTCGGTAGCGCGCAGCACGATCAGGTCGCCCTGCTGCTCGAACAGGCTGCGGGCGCGCTCTTCCGCTTCCTTCAGCTCCCAATTGCGGTCGATCAGGGCTTCGTTGTGGGCGGCGAGCGTCCGCAGCTGCTTGTTGACGAAGCGCAGGCGCATGCTCAGCGTCGCAAGGCCGAGGCAGGCGAGCGCAAACAGGAAGCTGGCACCGATCGCAAAGGTATGGGGATCGTAGCCGGAATTGTCGGACCGGCTGCCGGAGACGAAACCATAGGCGCCGCCGAACGTCGCCGAGAAGATCATGAAGGAGCGGATCGCGAAGGCGAGCCTCGGATGCCGTCGCCTGAAACGACGCATGCGCACCTTGATCCGGAACGTCCGACCCATCGCAACCGACCCTTGCCTGAAATCCCCGCCGCCGCGTGCGACGATGGCCCGCCGACCTTGCGAACAAATTGCGGCGGTGGCGCCGCCTCCGAACAGGGTTGACGAGACGTTAACGGGTCAGAGCATGATCCGGAAAAGTGTGCAGCGGTTTTCCTTCGCGACAAACGCGGGACGCGTTTGCGCGGAGATCATGCTCAAACACAAAGCTCTAAAGCGATGCCGCCTGGAAGCGGCCGTGGCCGCCGCGGGCGCCGACGATCAGCGCAGCCGCCTCGCGCGGCGAGAACGTCTTTGAGCGCACATAGATGCGGTAATCCGCCGGTCCTTCGCTGGAGAGATAGACCACCTGGCCGCCGTCGACCGGCTGCGCGGCGATCGAGACGAGACGCGTCGAAGGGCTGGCCTGGCAGGTGTCAGGCTCGGAGCCGAGGCCGTCGTCGACCACGGCAAAATCCGCGGCGTCGGCATCCTCGGTGATCTGGACCCGCACCGTGGCCTGCGCGGGATCGTCGGTGAAGGCAACATGCACACCGGCGGTCCAGAACAGCGAGGTGAGCTCGACCGATGTGTCGCCCAGCGCGATGCAGGGATGCGACACCGATCCGATCTCGGCGCGGGCGAACACCGCAGCCGCCAGCACGGGAACAGCCGAGGCCAGGAACTTGAAACGCAACATGACGCTCTACTCGCTAGGCCCCGGGGAACTCACAACCGAAACGCGTCGGGCCTTATGGTTTGTAGAGCGTAAAGGAAAGTCGTTACCGCCGGGTTGATGCGCGGAATGATCAAGCCAGCTGGCGCACATCCTCCGCGAGTGCGCGGTAGGACAGCGCTTCGGCGAGGTGCAGCCGGCCGATCTTGTCGGCATGGTCGAGGTCGGCCAGCGTGCGCGCCACCCGCAGCACGCGGTGATAGCCGCGCGCCGACAGGCGCATGGTCTCGGCGGCGTCGCGCAGCAGCTTCTGACCCTGCGCGTCCGGCTTTGCGATCTCCTCCAGCACGGAAGCGGGGGCTTCGGCATTGGTGCGGACATGGGGCAGGCCTGCATCTGCATAGCGCGCCAGCTGGATGTCGCGCGCCGCCGCGACGCGGGCGGCGACCTCGGCCGATCCTTCCGACGGCGGCGGCAGGATCAGGTCGGCGGCGGTCACCGCCGGCACTTCGATGCGCAGATCGATGCGGTCCATCAAAGGACCGGAGATGCGCGCCTGATAATCGGCGGTGCAGCGGTCGATGCGGCCGCGCTTACAGGCATAGCCGGGCTCGAACGCATTGCCGCAGCGGCAGGGATTCATCGCCGCGACCAGCATGAAGCGGGCAGGGTAGGTGACGCGGTGATTGGCGCGCGACACCGCGACCTCGCCGTTCTCCAGCGGCTGGCGCAGCGAATCCAGCACGCGCGGATCGAACTCCGGCAATTCGTCGAGGAACAGCACGCCTTGATGCGCCAGCGAGATCTCGCCGGGCTTGGCGCGCGCGCCGCCGCCGGTGAGCGCGGCCATGCTGGCGGAATGGTGTGGCGAGCGGAACGGGCGCCGCGCCGTCAGCGCGCCGCCTTCGATCTCGCCGGCGACCGAGGCGATCATCGAGACCTCGAGCAGCTCGCTCGGCGACAGCGGCGGCAGGATCGAGGGCAGGCGCGCGGCCAACATCGATTTGCCCGCGCCCGGCGCGCCGATCATGAGGATATGGTGGACAATTAAATTTAGATTTAGTAATAATTGTGGATGGTTATCCCTGCCTCACAACCTCGCCCCAAAGCCTTCTCCTATGTCCGGATGTCGACCGACCTTCAGAAGAAGGGCGACAGCCTCCGCAGGCAGCTCGACGCCTCCCGCAAGTATGCCGAGGTGCACGGCCTGGAATTGGTCGATGACCCCGATCTCCACGATCTTGGCGTTTCGGCCTATCGAGGTAAAAATCTCCTCGCATCAGGCGGGCTCGGGCGGTTTCTGGCCGCCATTCGGGACGGAAAAATCGAGCGTGGTTCGTACCTGCTGGTTGAGTCCATCGATCGGATAAGCCGGCAAACCCCGACCAAGGCGCTGGAGCCCTTCTTAGCGGTGATCAACAGCGGAATGATCCTGGTGACGATGAATCCACTGGAGGTCTTCACAGCGGAAACAACCGACTTTTATCGCCTACTGATGGCGCTGACCATCATGCAGCGGAGCCACGAGGAATCGGACGTAAAAAGTCATCGCCTGAAGAGCGCTTGGGCCGCCAAACGGACAGGTGCGGGCCAGAAGAAGTTAACGGCCCGGTGCCCAAGCTGGCTACGCCTTTCCCCAGACCGCAGCGGCTTCGAAATTATCGAAGAGCGTGCGGCGATCGTCCGTAAGATTTTTGACGAAGCTGCGTCGGGATATGGCACGTTCACAATCGTTCGCCGCCTCAACAACGATGGCGTCCCGACCTTTACGGGCAAAGGGGGCTGGCAGAACTCGACGGTCAACAAAATTCTCAGCAGCCCTGCGGCAATTGGTACGTTCCAGCCCAATCGCATCGAGGGTGGTAGGCGTCTGCCTGACGGACAGCCAATACAAAACTACTTTCCCCGAATCGTCCGGCAGGACGTATTCGAAACAGCTCAGCGCGGCCGCCTTGAACGGTGGCGGAATGCCCAACCCGAAAAGGGAAAAAAGCCGCATCCGGTGGGCGGCAGAAAGGGCAAGCAATATACAAATCTTTTCTCAAAGCTGGCCGTCTGCGACTACTGCGGCGAGCCAATGCACTATCAAGACAAGGGTGCACCGCCCAAGGGACGGACGTACCTCGTGTGCTCGAATGCGCTTCGTGACAATGGTTGCGTAATGACTGGCCGCTGGCGGTACGACCAGTTCGAAGCAACGTTCTTGTCGTTCGTCGAGCGGCTTGATTTGGCATCGCTTGTGTCGTCGAGTGAGCACTCGTCGAAGCGCAATGAGGTCGCGTTCCACCTTGATGCTGCCGTGGGCAAAATAAGGCTGTTGGAGGACGAGCAGCGCAAAGCTTTCGAGATCGGCTTGAAAATGGCGGATTTTGACAGCGCATTCATTGCCGAGCGGATCAAGAAGATCGAAATCGAACTGGATGCAGCAAGGAAGCGAGAGAAGCAACTTCGACACGAGATTTCGGTCCTCGACCAAACCTCGCTAACGTACTACCGGCATCCTGAGCAGGTTGCGCAGCTGATTGAGCGAGTGCGATCGAGCCGTGGCGGTGACGTTTACAAGCTCCGTGCCCAGATCGCATCGAGGCTGCAATCGTTGATCAGCGAACTGCGACTGACAGTGGACCCCGATACTCAGCGCTTTGAGGTGATCTTTCGAGACGGTCAGGGCATGACACTGTTCGTCGATCCGGAAAATCCGGCGAAGTTCATCCAAAAGGTCAGCGGGAAGGCGCCGGACTTCAACCTGCTTGCCGCCGATGGCACGGTTGTTCAATTGCCAGCCGACGAGACAGCCCTTGACGAGAAATAAAGAATTTCAATCGGGTCACTCTGAGTGCTGATATTTCTCCACTGGGAAATCACCCGATCGAGGGGAGCGGGTATTGACAACCACAAGTAGGAAAACTGAGTGTCTCGTGCAGGTGTTGGCATGACATGAACGAAAAATGGATTGGAAAGCTTTCATAGCAAGCACCACCGGGGCGCTGGCCTGGCCGGTGACGGTAGTGTTCATAGTAGCTTTATTCTCCAAAGAGATTCGGGCGCTATTCCGGCGTTTCAAGAGACTGGGTGCTGCAGGTGTTCAGCTCGAACTTGCAGATGAAGTCGACAAAGCACGTTCTGAAGCAGAGATCGTTCAATCTGAGCAGAATGCGCCGGCCACAACCGCGGCCAAGTTAGACTCAGCGACCATTGAATTGGCTCGATCTTCGCCGGCCGTGGCCGTTCTGCAATCCTTTAAGGAAGTCGAAGAATTGTTGCTTGCGATACGGACGCAGTTGCCGGATAACAAGCCACACCGGAATTTGAATGAGGTTCTCGGCTATCTAAAAGGCCGTGGCCTGATTTCAGAAAGCGTCATTTCCCTGTTCCAGCGCCTCCGCAAGACCACCAAGGCCGTTTCGCACGCAACCGAAGACAGTCTAACGCCCGGTGAAACGTTCGAGCTTATCGGTCAGAGCCGGCTGTTGTTGGAAGTTCTGAAAGCGGCCCAGCGGCGGCTTGTGGTCCAACCTGCCTGATTTATCTATCGCTGACAAATGCTCGCACGCGCCGGCTGAATCAACATCGGCCTAAGTATCTCCTGATTATGGCGCAGTAGTCTCGATGCTTCGGATCAACAAGACCTCCAGGAAGTTCGTCTCTCTTCAACAGAAGACAATGCGTGAATCTGGATACTGGGAGCGACGCGACCTTCAGGAGATGATCTGTAGGTCACCTCAGGAGTTTTGCGATGAACTCGGCGAGGCGATCCACATTGTGGGGACCGAAGTTATCCCAGATGGGTTCGTGAAAGATCGAATTGATCTGCTAGCCGTCGACAACACCGGTGCTGCCGTAATTATCGAGCTTAAGAGAGACAGTCACAAGCTGCAGCTACTGCAGACCCTTGCCTATGCAGGAATGGTCTCGAAGTGGCCCTCTCGTCGGTTCATCGAAGAACTCAACAAGTTCAACAGGACATTTTATCCTGAAGCGGTCAATCAAACCGTAGAACAAGCGAGAGACGAGCTTGAAGAACTTCTAGATGATGGAGACTCTGAAACGATCAATCGGAACCAACGCATTCTGCTGGTGGCCGAAAAATTCGATTACGAGGTTCTGATTACAGCTGAATGGCTAACAGAACGCTATGGGCTCGATATCCGCTGCTATCGCATATCGTTATCGCAGCACGAGGCGGACGAATTTCTAAGCTGCAACCGGGCTTATCCGCCACCTGAACTTACGGAGGTAGCAGTCCGGCGCCGCCGCTCCACCGAGGGAGTCGTCGCAGGGACGAGTAGTTGGGAAGAGATCTCCAGGGCACTTGAAAACAGCGCGGAGCTCGAATTTGTCACTCACGAGCTGGCTGCTGCGCGACCTAATAACGTCGATCAAGCCTACTTCACATACCGGCTCGCCTCTAAGCGACGGTTCATAGTCTATATCAAGAAAAAGTTCGCAACCGTCCGTCAGCTAGGCCGCTTCGATGGTGACGAACAATACTGGAGAGCTCGCTTGAGTGAACCCACGTCCGTTGCGGAGAAGCGAGATCGTCGTGATCTTCGCTTTCGTCTCGTAACAAGCGGTGATTTTCAAGCGTTCACACTTTCGTGGACTCAAGAACTGCAAACGAAGACATTCTCAGAGCCAGGAGAAGAAGACCTATTGGATCAAGAAGCCTGATCGCCGCGAGAGGCGGTCAAGTGTGTCCGTTCGCTCGCGTTAGGTAGTTCTTGACCGTTTGCGGATAGAATTTCCGCCCAGTCAGGGTAGTAATTCCCGCGTCGTTCAGGTAGCGCGCAATCTCGCTGTAAGATTGCCGCAATAGATCCGCATCCAGTTTTGCCCTGAATTGAGATGCAAACTCGTCAGCGGCCCTGCAATTCTTGGCGACAAAATTCTTTCCATTTGAGCCCAAAATCTTTCTTCGCCGCTTTGCCTCAACCAGCGCTGCCCTCGTTCGTTCGGAAATCAGCCGGCGCTCTTCTTGGGCGAGGGCAGCGAACATGTGTAGCTTGAAGTCCGCTGCATTGGGCATTTCGGCGCAAACCGGCCCGATGCCCTGCTCAAGAAAGACGGCAATAAAGCTGACTCGGCGTGAGAAGCGGTCCAGAGTAGCAATGACGATCCCGGCATCTTTTCTCTCAATCCCGTGAGACGCGGCCTTACAGCCGTTGAGCACTGTGGCACGCAGTGGCAGGCTAAAGACCGAGCAACGCCTTAAATCCGATTCCGAGGAGCGTAATCAGCGCGCCTGACGCGAGTGTCGCCGCTGTCGTGATCAGATTGTCTTTGACCTTGGTCGTGAACTGCACCAGTATCGGCCTGAGGAGCGATGCGAGCGGTTCGAGGCGGACCTGGGCAGCTTTCAGCAGCCGTCGTGCCGCCGAAACTTCCGCCTCGCGCTGCTCCTTCTCGTCGAGGTCTTCGAAATCGTTTGCTTCTCGAATCGCTTTCTCCAGCCTCTCCATCGCCTCGTCGGCGTCGGTGTATTCCTTGCTGTTGTGATTCAGCAAAACGACCCGATCGGATGCAGGCACTCTCTGGGCCTCTTCGGCCTCGTCCCGCTCTAGCCGCGCGACATCCTTTTCGAGGAAGCGGCGCAGCTCGCGTGCCATCGGTTCAAACACTTGCTCCACGAAAGCACGCGCATTGTCATTGACGTTGCTGCTCACGCGCAGGAAGTGAAATCCATACAGCCCGATGTCCTGCTTCCGATCTGCAAATCTCCGGAAAAGAAGAAGGCGCATTCCGAGTGACTTCTCGTCGTGATCGCCCCAGTCCAGCGTCCGGGTATGGCTGCTCATTGCCAGTTCGGTGAAGCGGTCAATATCGAGGCCGTGCTCCAGACGGCGCACGATGGCCGAGACTCGTGGCGTCTCGTCGAGATGCTTGAACCAATTGCGTAGGTGATCAGGTATGAACGTATGCCGAGCCCGCGACACCTCGTCGGTCAGGTCGTCATAGACAGCTCGGAAGTTGGTGAAGTCACTCATCGAGTCAGCCAATGCTCGGGAGAAGTGTCTAATAGCGTGCGAAGGTTTAATGAACACGGGCTGGCATCAACCAAGTAGGGCCAGTGCTCGGATAGTTATCGTTCTGCTTGCGGCGCATGCGGCGGCGGGGTATCGGGCAGTGCTTCATCCCGAAGTCTATCCTTTCGCCTCAACCGAGAAGGTCGATGACCTTTGCTCGAAATGCCGACACAATGCACTTCTTTGAGCGGTTCGCAGGCTTTTGGTCAAGCCGCCCAATATTGATCGTAGCTTCGTCGTGCCTTGAGCCTTCGACCATGTTGATATCGGAAGTACTCGATACGCTGGAAATTCTGCGGCCCACGATGCTTGATCTGCTTACCCGACGCTCGCTTACTCGTTGACGCTGTCCCTCAAGAAAACGGAGCTCCGATGGAAATCCAGGTATTTCGCTTGACTGCCATTGAAAGGCGTCACGCCGAAATTCTGGTCAATCGATAGACCGAGTCGCGTGAAATCCGCGAGATCAATGCGAGGCGACCGTAACAGGGTCCCGTCATCCTCAAATGAGATGTAGCCGCGATCAAAGAGCAGGTCCACGTGCGGCGACAAGAGGAGTCCATTGTTGCCATCCAACCTTTCGTGATTGTCTTCGCACGCACGCCAGGGCTTTATGTGACTGGCTCTCAGCAACCTCGGGTCCGCAACCTGAGTTATACGGCAACATTTTTCGATCTCACCCAAATTTTTGCGAAACCGCCCCTGGCCGCGACGAGCTAGGACGACGGCTTGCCGCTCAGTCTCATCAATCGACGTATCGTTCTTGATCCTGGTCTCGATCTGGTCTTCTAACCGATCGATGGCGTCCTCCGATGTCACCAATCCTGGAACGATAGGGCTCGCGCTCGGTCTCCAATTGCCTAATGGACGGAGCAGCTCCACCGCCATTGGCTCCGGCACAGCGGCCAGATACACACTCTGAAGGCCGTTTCCGGTTTCGCTTTGGATAGGCGAATACTTTGCCGGCAATAGCGGGCGTAATACTTCGAGAATGTCCTTGGGTCTAACGATGATCGGGGGGCGATGCCACTCAACGGGCACCAACCAACCATCATTGTCCCAAATCGTGTCGGCGAACTCGGCCGGTCTTGCACCGGAAACTGCGGGGCTTTGAACCACACCGATATACTGGATCAGTTGATCTACATACGAGAAGACAAGGTCGCCCGTATCGACGAGGCGCATGTTCTCGTAGAATCTATTGAAGCTGCCGTTTCGATTTCGCTTTGGCGACCACATGAAGCCGCCGGCGATTTCGTACTTTCCAGTTTGATTTTGATTCACCCACCAAAATGACATGAGCAGCTCGTTACTCCCGCCCCATAGGAAACTTAGTAGTTGAGCAGAACGTCATCAGGAACAGATGACGAATCTATCAGAAAATTGGCACGCTTGGTGTGTGCGCGGTTTGGGTGGAGCACCGTGTTGTCCGATCGATCGCGACCGCTCAAGTACACAATCTTGTGTCGGATGAGATTAGCAATGCATTCATCAACAAGGGTATGGTCAAGATCCCCAATACCCCTAAAGAACGCCGCTCGCTTTCGACCAGACCCTGGTTGTCGAAATAGCTTACGCAGACAGATTTTGAGCACCTTCAGTTTGTCAGGAATATTCAGATGCAGCACATCGGCGTTTGTGGCGTCTGCTACAACTATTTCGGTTACCTGATCCTTCGATAGTCCGGTTGCATCGAGGTTTTGGGAAATCGCCGATGAGCAGCCCAGTATGCCAACTCGAGTCCTTTGGAAACTTACACTCCCAATCGTATTGACGTCAAAGGACAGGTTGACTTGTTCGATGACACAATCCTCGAACGACAAGCGAGTGCGAGTTGCCGCCTTTGCGTCAATCTCCAAGCTTGGGATCAGTGCAGCTCTTATAGGTACCGACCGCAAATCGGACCTGAGACAAATATCTGACTCCAGTAGAGCGCATTGAAGAAGGTCAGCGAGGAGGTTTCCCTTGGAGAGTTCGTAGTCACCGCTCACCTCAACCAGAGCAACCCCTAATTCCCCCAGGCGGTCGGTACTCCTCAGGGCACAGATAACGACGTCTGCAGTTAGATCCGATATCGATGATCGGGTATTACAAAGGAGATCCAGTAACTTCTTTGAACCTTCAGAACGGATGAAGGTGCGATTGCGGGTCGCAAGGATGCTAACTGCTTCAATTATCGTCCCCGCCTGTGCTGCTTCAAAGAAAGACTGATCTATGAAGCTGCGATCCTCATTTGAACGCCCAGCGGTGAGGCCCGGCAGCCTCATTAGGACCTGCTGAACTGAAAGATCGGGCTCCATCTCGAATACGTCGCGAAAAGCCTGTGCAACCTGCAGGCTGGTGACTTTTCCAACGTCTGCGACATTCGTACGGGCATACAATGCGACACGCTCGACTAGGCGGCGTATTTGGGTTGGTTGAGCGCCTCGAGCAATCTTCGTTTCCCGAGTCGATAGCTTGTCTAACAGTGAGTTCCAACCGTCCCCTGGAGTCGGAGGCGCAACGATACCGTCGATCTCGCTAGTATTGTCTCTGAGTTGAAAATAAATGTACGAGAGAAGCAGCGGCCGTTGAGGAAGCCATTCAAATAGAATTGGCTCTTTCCCCTTGGGGAGAATTTTGCGGTAGAGGGCCTTCACCTCCGCCTCGTTCAAATCGTGTAGCGACACATGGGAAAATAATGTTGCGCCTAGAGCGGCCTTCATCTCGTCGAATGTCGCGAAGTAACTTTCGCGTCCCGAGATCAGTATCGGCGTGTGCGTAGGTGAATCAGCAATTAGAGCTCGAACAATGTGTGAAGAGGCAAATCGAATATCTTTCGATGACGTTGTTAGCCTTGTGAAGCCTGCTTTCACGAGTTCGTCAAAGCCATCAAGCAAAACAATGCAGCCGTCGGATGCCCATGCGTGTACTAGCTTATCGCGCAGATCTCGCAGGCCCACCCATTTTGCATGTCTTTCGATCAAATCAACTGCATCATCGCCTTCATCAAGCGAGGAGTCGGCAAGATTTATGTAAAGAGGGAATCGGGTGATCTCTCCGGCTGAATACTTCTCTTGAAGCCGAAAGAAAATCTCTCGGAATGTCATACTCTTGCCGATGCCAAAATCACCGGTCACGATCAACCTGGTCCTTTTCCTTTGCACGAGGTCGTCAACCAGACGATCAATTGTAAGCGCTTGATCAGTTCCGGAGACCCGAACAGGAACAGGAACGAATTGAGATCGATCTACATCCAGACTGTCTGTCGCAGGATTACGCACGCTTCCAAACGGCCGCTTCACGCGCTCATGCAAATAAGTTGCGCTCCCATTGAACTGATTGATGAACGCCGGTAGCGAGCACGCAGATATCCATGAACCATTCTCCTCTGCTACTTGATGGATGTCCGGAGAGGGATCGGATTGAGTAATGAAGAAGCCTCGCACCGGCTTCTGAGGTGCATCACCAAATAGCGCACGCCGCAGGTCCCGGATCTTGCTGATGTCATTTTGCGCCTTCTTCTTTGTTCGCTCGATCGTACATTCGATCAGCAAGAACTCGGAACCAGTATCAACGAAAATGTCTAACTCTCGCCCGTCCTGCATTCGGTTCTCCTGGACAGTTGGCCAGTTTCTCTTGCAGAACTCAGTGACAAGGTGCTCGAAATCCCGACCCGGATCGCTCATAGGCCCCCCAGAAAAGTTGAGTCGATTATGACTTTCAATTAATGAGAGACGCTCAGCTTTTGCAATAGCTTAGCCGCCTCCCAGGACAGCAAAGGCCAGTATCATTGGAGTCCGTAGTTTACCGGGGTACACTCAGGAATGCGCTTGGCCTCACGAGGGTAGGTCGGCGCTCATCTGGAGTCGCTGCAGATAATTCTTCACAGTTTGTGGATAAAACTTCCGTCCAGTCACAGTTGTCACTCCCGCCTCGTTCAGGTGTCGGGCAATCTCGCTGTAAGAGCACCGCAAAACATCCGCATCCAATTTCGCCCCGAGTTGTGATGCAAATTGATTAGCCGCCTCGCGATTCTTCGCGGCCAAACTCCTTCCATTTGATCCAAGGATTCTGCCTCGACGTTTTGCCTCGGCCAAAGCTGCTCTCGTTCGCTCGGAAATCAACCTACGCTCTTCCTGGGCGAGGGCTGCGAATATATGCAGCTGGAAATCTGTGGCGTTGGGCATCTCAGCACAGACCAAACCGATGCCTTGCTCCAGAATGCTGGCGATGAAGCTGACTCGGCGTGAGAACCGATCAAGGCGGGCGATGACAATCTTTGCGTTCTCGCGCTTCGCCAAGTGGATCGCCCGCTGCAGTTCGATGCGCGAATCGTCCCGTCCGGACTGAACATCACAGAACTCGGCGATCAGCGTTCCGGCACTAGCAACGAAGTCGGATATCTTGCGGTGCTGAGCGGCAAGACCGAGTCCAGACTTGCCTTGGCGTTCTGTAGATACACGAAAGTAAGCGATGAATTTGGTCACGGCGCGCTCCCCACGAAGATAGGGCCGGGATCTTCCGGGACGCAGGGATCAGACAACGATTATTATTGGAGCCATCTACACGTATATTGCGATCTCTCGGTATTGGACCCGTCAGGGTGGCGTAGCGGCTTGCATGGGGTACGATGCAACCAAGGTGGTAGGCCATGAAGGATTTTCTGATAAGGGCCGGTCTTTACGGTGCCTTCGGTATCGTCGCGTTGATCGGGGGGCTGATCTTCGCCACTGTTGTCATCACGATGGTCGCTACAACGATTGGCAACCTCGCAATCTGGCCGTTACTCGTTGCGGCCATTTTCAATCTCCCGGTCTTGGGGCCATGGATATTCGGGATCGCTGCGGCAATTGCGCTCGCGATATTTTTGATAGCTCCGCATATGCCGAGAGGGACTGAGGATAAGATCGGGGCCGTGATGTCCATTGGCTGTTTCGGGCTGGGCGTGTCGGTCCTGCTCGGATTTCCACTTTGGTTCGTTCTCGCGCAGCTGACCGAAGGCGGACTCACGGGATGGGCAATAATCCCATGCGGCGTGCTGACTGGCGGTATTGCCCTTGCGTGGACGATGCTGCGGAAGCCGACCTCCTGATGAGGGAACGCTCCACTACGAGCTTACGCAACCCCTTCGCCCCCCGGCGGAAGAATAATCGTCGTCTTAGTAAGGGCTTTAACGGGGTAAAGTAGGATGATGACGTTGTGCCTCGTGTCGAAAGCTTCCGCCACGCATTCATGCGGCGTGCCATTTCGGTCTATGATCGAGAGAGTTGTTGGCCTGGTCATCCTGCGGCCAATGGGCAAGATGCGCCCAAGGTGATGGTCGGGCGTGATGGCTGTGTCCATAGGCCTTCCGAACTGTGTGACAAATGAAGGAGATGCTTCAATGCGTCGCACGAGAGCCTGAGCACCGTGACCGACCACGAATTCGACTGGCTCTAGGATGTAGACGACACAGGCCCGATGGTTAGTGCGGGCGAATTCTCGTGCCGACGCATAGTTTGACGCGCCGAATTTCTTCGCGAGTGTAATCGGCGTCTTGATGTTGAACGTACAGTCCGCAGCGTAGTGTGCATAGGTATCGCCCTTGAATAGCGCGAAACGGGCAAAATTATTGGCCTCGCGCTCGAACTGGTCGGCGATTTCGGGATCGAGATTTTGATCGCAGTCCTGGAAGAACCGAAACAAGCGTTTGTGCACGGGAAGATCATGATGCGCCGTTTCATGAAGCGTCAGGAAGGTCTTCTTAGAGTTCGATTTGATGGCACTGTCATCGATGTGGATGAGCGCTTCGGCGGAATCGTAAAGGCCGAACAGCTTGCCAAGCGCCGACTTAACGGTTGTCGCGGTCCGGATCGCCTTGCCCGCCAAGTAATCCATGACGGCAAGGGGATCGAACAGGCTTGTTTGTGCTACCCGCACATTTGCGGCGACGAGAATATCGTCGAGAGGCACGGGGAATCGGTCCCACGCACATGCGCGGTCGAGGAGCTGCCGCGCTCGCTCCTCGACCGCGCGAAGATCTTCGGGCTTTAGGCTGCTGTCGTCAGCTCTTGTCACCCGGCCTTTTCCTCGTGCGCATGAATTGGAGATACTGAAGCATCTCAGTCTCTTCGTCGGCTGTTAGATTGTGCTCAGCGAATGTCGCGACACGCCCATGCCGTTCGGTGTCGGCGCGCTTGGAGCTGGATATGTATCCAGCCATGCCCATCAGGTTCTCAAAGTTAATGGCATAAAGCTCTGCAAGCGCATGCAGGATGTTCGGTGATGGCTGTTTGATCTTGTCGTTTTCGATCTGAGACAAATACGCGTTCGAGACCTGCTTGCTCGTGGCTTCTTCCACGTCGCGCAGACTCATTTTCCGGTCCAGGCGAATCGAAGCGAGGTACTGACCGAGTGTCCTTTTCGAGGTGTTCCTTTCGTCGGTTGAGGCCAGCATGGCTGCATGCTCCAACAAGTTGTTGTTTCTATTGAGCTTCTAGCGCGTCCCGCGTTGGGCGTCAAGCTTGCGAAGCGGTCGCTTGATATTCTTAGCGCGCTATGTCATATTGGAACCGTGAAAGGGCATGGAGCCTGGACACGCCGATAAGGAGAACATCAAATGACCGACAACCTTGAAGATAGGAGCGCCGCCCCCGGCGTGGAAGAAGTCCTCGACGAGATCGTGGATCTCGAAGAGTACGCGAAGGTCGGCAAGCGCCCGCCGCTCTCGAAGGGCTACCGCATCCGCGTGAACGGCGAGCAGTTCGTGGTGTACGACTCCATGCCAACCGGCCGCGCCATCCTGACCCTTGCGGGTCTGCTGCCGGCAGAGAACTATACGCTCCGCGTCAAGCTCGCGGGTGAGAAGCCTCAAAAGATTGGCCTGGACGAGGAGGTCGATCTCCGTCGCCCAGGCGTGGAGAAGTTCAAGGCGCTGCCTCGCGATCAGACGGAGGGTTAAGCGATGACCCTCCGTCGCCAGTTTGACTTGCTGCCCATCGACCGGGAATTTCTCGAAGAGTACGGTCTGCCTTGGGAAACGATCGTGGATGGCTCCCAGTGGGTGCTCATCCACAACTTCCCGGCGCCGCGCGGCTACAACCACGCGACCGTGACGGCGGCCATTCGGATCGAGACCGGCTACCCCAACACCGAACTCAACATGGTGTACCTCTTCCCGGCACTCGCGCGCATGGACGGGAAGAAGATCGGGGCGACTGAGGCCCAGCAGCAGCTCGACGGAAAGTCTTATCAGCGGTGGTCCCGTCACCGCACGGCCGCGAACCCGTGGAAGATCGGACGCGACCATATCGGGACGCATGTCATTCTGATCGAAGACTGGCTTGACAGGGAGTTCGAGAAATGACCGCTCCCGTTACCCTAGCCTTATCAGGCGATCAGCATGAGCACTTGAAGAGCTTCCTCTTCCCCGGTGATGGGAACGAAGCCGTCGCGATCTTGCTGTGCGGCAGCCGCGCCGGCGACCGCAGCCACCGGCTCATCGTGCGCGAAATTCATGGCATCCCGTACGAAGACTGCTCCGAACGCACCCCGACGCGGGTGACGTGGCAGCCCGACTACATCGCGCCAACGCTCGACCGCGCCGCAAGCGAAGGACTCACGGTCGTCAAGGTTCACAGCCACCCCGGCGGCTATGCCGCCTTCTCCATGACTGACGATAAGGGCGACGAACGGCTACTGCCGATGATCCGCGGATGGGTCGAGGCGGATTTGCTGCACGGCAGCGCCGTGATGTTGCCCGACGGCCAGATGTTTGGGCGCGTTCTGAACGCGAGCGGCGGCTTCGATCCGATCTACTGCATCAGCGTCGCGGGAGACGATCTCCATTTCTGGTACGCGGGTGCGGGCAGCATTGAACTGCCCAACTTCGTCGCCTCGCATGCGCAAGCGTTCGACAACGGCACGATCGAACGCTTCCGCCGCTTATCGTTTGCGGTGATAGGGGCGTCGGGGACAGGCAGCCCGACAATTGAGCAGCTTATGAGGCTCGGCGCCGCCGTGATCGTCAGTGTCGACGACGATCACATGGAAGAGCGTAACGTCAACCGCATCCTGAACTCCACCATGGACGATGTGAGGCAAGAGCGGGCGAAGGTTGATGTTCTCGCCGATGCGGTCGAGCGTGCCGGCCTTGGCACCCGCATCATTCGCGTGAAGAAGAACCTGTGGGAGCCAGAGGTCATCTGCGAAGTCGCTCAATGTGACGTCATTTTCGGTTGCATGGACACTGTGGATGGCCGTTATCTTCTCAACGCCATCGCCTCCTACTACTCGATTCCATACTTCGACATTGGTGTGAGGCTGGATGCGACGAAGGACCTTAACGGCATTGCACGCATCCGGGAGGTCTGCGGCACCGTGAACTATCTGCGCCCGGGACGGTCCAGCCTCGTGAGCCGGGGTCTGTTCGCGATGAGCGAAGTTGCCGCCGCCGGTCTTCGCCGTAACGATCCCGCAGCTCATGAACGGCAGGTTGAGGACGGCTATATCAAGGGCGTTGTCGGGCATCGGCCGGCCGTCATCAGCGTGAACATGTTCGCCTCCGGGCTCGCCGTGAATGAACTGCTCGCTCGCCTTCACCCGTACCGCGAAGAGCCGAATGGCGCGTACGCCTCCGTTACCTTCAGCCTCGCTAGCATGGAGCTAATCTACGATCCGGAAGACGGAATCTGCGACATCCTAGGCGGCAAGGTGGGTTTCGGGGACACGAAGCCACTGCTGGAGCTAATGGAGCTTTCGGAAAGGAAGAAAGCGTGAACAGACTCAGTCGACTTTTCTACAGCGCATACCAGCGGATCTACATTTGGATTGTACCGCCCTATGCTACTCTGGTCGTGGAGGAGACGCTCCCAACGAAACTGAAGCGCCGCACCATCTACGTTGTGCAGGAGGACGGATACGAGGAACAGGCCGCGATGATCTGCCCGTGCGGCTGCAAGTCAATTTTACATATGAACCTTCTTCCCGATGAGCGTCCTTGCTGGCGCGTGACGCGCCACGACGATGGCACGGCCACTCTTCACCCATCAGTGTGGAGGAAGAAGGAATGCGGATCGCACTTTTGGGTTCGCCGTGGCCGTATTTTTTGGTGCAAATAAGCGTAGTCCAGCGCAGATGAGGCAGCAAAACTTAAAGGGCAAACCAGCGTTTATGTTTGACGGCCCGGATGATTTCCTCTGCCGTGCTTCCGCTAATACCCATGGTGCCAGCCAAAGCTTGTCGAGTCTGTGTCTGCTGCCAGTGATGGCAGCAACAAAGCCCTGAACAAACCGGACAAGACTTCACATAGGCGAAGGCGGACGGCGTCTAGTTGGCTTAAGTGCGCCCGCGTGCTAACGAGGCACCGAGCCCTAGCGTCCGATGTAGGAAAAAATTGCCCAATATCGGGGATGAAGCTCGGTCCGCGCTAGAGAAGCCATAGAAACCTGGAGACTGGTAGGAACGTCGCGGCTTGATCCTCTGAGACGTTCCAGCACCTCTTTTGTTGAGAAAGGATCTATGTGCCAGTTTGAAGCCATCACCCCGCGTGCTCCAGCTTCAAAGAACGCTCGCGCGAGGCCTGACAAGGTCTCTCCGCCTTCAGCCTCAGCGCCCATTGTATTACACCCAGACAGGACAACTAAGTCAGTTGGAATTGACAACAGTTGCTCAATTTGCGCTGTGGTAAGCCATTCATTCAGCGTTGCATCAGTTTGCGACGGCGTAACAAGCAAAGCTGGATGCGGGCTTCCAAGAACGCTGCGAGCTTCCTCGGAAGTAAGAGCATGTGTAGAGAACCCGACTACCTGGAACGGCTGCCGAAGTCGCTCGATTATTTTGTGAATCGTAAATTCGGCGCCCGTGACAATCGCTTCAGGTGTATCCCAGCGAAACACGTTTGCAAGTGCCATTACATGGCCTCTGCTCTCGGGAATCGGGCAGAATCCGCTTCCCCGAGTACGACGATAACCCCAAGCTGAGTATGCACATGCCGCATCGCTGTTGCGCATCAATGGGTCTGCGAACCCAATAAACGGGGAGGCTTCCGGAGGGCTGTCGGGCTGCGATCTCAAAGCAACAAAGCTCCCAATGGAGAGCGCGGTCCGCAGCACGAATCTCTCAACTAACCAGCTATCCTTTCCGTCGCGCGGCACCAAAATCGCAGCAAGCGGAACGTCCCACAACGGACCTGAAGGTATAATGACGAGTCTGCTGATCCCATTCAATGCATCTTCAAGCGGGCGAAATGCATGTTCGTAGAGCGATCTAGCGGCCGCATGATCAAAATCAATCGCCTTCGAACGAATGTTTCGGATTACTGCAAGCGCGCCCTGTTCGACGCTCATGTCTGGCCTGTGAAGCGGCGATCGTGCGCGCTGATACGCGTGTAAATCGAACACGTCGGCGTAAGTCTTAGTAATTACCAGGGCGAAAAATGAGTACTCGTTCCGATATAGGTACTGAATGAGTGCCTCTTTGGGATCCAAAACGGCTTGAATCGCCGAAAGCGGAACGTTCTTGGATTCTACGCTGCCGCTGTAACCTGGCTCCTTGCGGAGCCTGACTCCAATCTCTTCAGCCGCGTGGTAGGCGGAAGCCATGGTGTCAACTAACTGGGGTGGCAGCGCTCTCGCTGGATCTGGATCCGACGCAATAGATATGGCGTCGGCTAATGCTTGGCGCCACTGCACGTAGGCTGCGTCGAACTTAGTGGCATCCACTGCTAGGCCTCGATTCGCCTGGGCGCGAACCGATGCTCGAAGAAGTGCGCTAGCGGCTTGCCCGCTATAGGTCCACTGGAACATCTCAATTGACTTTGCGAGTCGTTTTGACCGGCTTTCAAGTTCGTCGCCCGAACCAATCACGCCGGTCAGATATCGATCAATTGAGGAATCGAGAAACTTTTGTCTATCAGCGATCTGCTCTACCGGAGACAACACAAATTTGTCCATACGACCGGCTAGGTCTTTGATTTCAAGATCAAAAGCGATTTCTGCAAATTCAGCTGCATCAGCTGATGCGAGATCGAACGCTGTTATAGCAGATTGCGCAACTTCTGATCGCTCAAAATCACTCTTCGCCTGTATCAGGAGCTTCCGAAGCCGTTGTCGCTCTCGATCGTCTGCTAGTTTGGTGCGATTTCTCTCCTGTAGCGACCCTGCATGCAGGTACGATGGACGCTCGTCTCGATTCAACCGAAATTGGCGCTCAATGGCAGCAACCTGCTTCCAGTTCCGTTGTGCCGCGGAAAGCCGGCGTTGCTTCACATTCGCATCGGCGAACTCAAGAAGTACGTTGCGAATAGTTTGGGCCGAAGCGCGATCCAACTTACCTTCGGACAGCGCGATCATGTCAGCCGACCGCGCATCCCAAACCCTTAGCGATCGACGCGTGGCATTTTCGCCGAACGAGTAGTTGGGTAGCGCTAATGAGAACAAGTTAGCATAGTTGCTGAGAGCGAGCGCAAGGATTGTGGGGTTCCGAGTCGTTTTGATGAACGTGAGATGCGATTCTAGAAAATCGATTGCGGGCTGCAATCCATCTGACTCTTCAAGGATTCTTGATTTTGAGCGGAGAAGGGCGATAAAGCTTTGATCGATGGCACCGGATTTTAGCTTTAGCTCCATTGCCCGGTCCAAAAGCTCCGAAGCTAGCCGGTGGCGCAATCTTATTTCTTCAACTGGCGCATCACCGTGTCGCCTAATAGGAGACAAAAGAGTATCGTGGGCTCGCGAAAGTACATCGATCGCATCATCGACAGAAAATGAATGTGCTGATGACAGTGCTGTATCTTTGATTGAGATCAGACTTTCATTCGACGCTATTCTAGACGCAACCATCCTCTCTGTTGCGGCGTCCTTGCTGCTGGTGATCTTTCGCTTTGATTCTGAGAGGAAGTTTTCTCGGTTGCTGGAACGCGACAAAAGTCGATCGACCTTTTCTTGTAGGTCCTTAACTGCCTTGCTTTCTCGGTCGGTGGCGGTCGCAACGATGTGCAACGCCTTATGGAGGAACTTTCGACCTAAAGCGTACTGGGCGTCCTTTTCCGCCCTTTCTCCGAGACTAGCCAAGACTTCTGCCGCATCTATTGAGGCGGGCCCAAAGGTCCTCTGAACATAAGCGAGCCGGCTGAAGAGGGCGATAGTCACGTCGTCTTCGTAGTTGCCTAAGTCGAGATTACTTACTGCGGCATAGTGCAAAGCCTTAGCTCGCTCTGGATCAGGATCCAGCGCCGCGACCTCAATCATCCATTTCGCTACTTCCTTGTTCTCCGGTTGATCCGCGACCATAAGCTTTAGGCCAACCTTATACAGATAAGGTATCATTTCAGTGCTGGTGCGCCCGACGACTGCCGAAAACACTGCAAGTGAATCGAGAAGAGCCCTCGATCCATCTCTATTGCGGCCGTTCGACAGCTCCATTTCTCCAAGCGTTTCTAAAGCGACTGCCACCCAGTTAGCCAAGTAGGGGTCAATTTCAGTGGGTTGGGAGAGAACGGATTGAGCTGCTTGGCCCAGGTTCCGCATGGCCTCTTGAGGCCGTTTACGGAGCAACGGCTCAGTTCCGAGGACCAAATCCGCAACCACATCCCCACGCTTTGTGTTCTGATTTGCCTTGGCAATCCGGGCAAGCCGTGTCGCCTTCTTCACATCTCTCGAGACAAAAGCCGCAAAGGCATGGAAGCTTGTGCATTCACCGCCTAGCTTTGGCTGTTCCGTAACAGCCGCTTTGACGGCGCAAGCTTGCGAAAAGCTATCTGCCGCCAGTTCGTTTCTGTTTTCAAGAAGTTCGATGTATCCAGTGTTCATGAGCCACGAATATCGAATAAAGTGCTGTTCGCTAGCACCTCGCCGAGTTCGGTCCACTCCTTCAGTTGCAAGTACCTTGGCGCGAGTAACGTCCCCAGCTTGAAGAGCCGCCCGAAATTCAGCCAAGTACTGCATCTCATCGAAAGTACTGACAGCAGCTCGCGCGCTGCTTGGCAAGGATAGCGTTATCGACACAAGCAACGAGAGCAGGACAAGCTTGCTTAACGTGTCCGATCTTCTTCCCACGCCCAGCCCTCCTCGACTTTATCGGCAAGATCGGTCAAGGCGGCTTTCTGCCATGGAGCCTTGACAGGATTGAAAGGCACCCATTCGTACTCGATCGAGCCAGTGCTTTGAGAGCCCATCGTCGCGCCACTGACTCTCACGGGAATAAAAGCAGGCGCGAAAGCCAAAGGAACAGGCTCACGGTCAACTACAACCAAGGATTTCGAGCCGCTCAAGGCAACCTCGATGGCGCCTGTTACGGGCGCTCCAACAGCTTGCAAAATTTGTTCAGCCTTAACTTTCAAATCACCTTCAGATTTATAGGAAACAACTATTCGACGTTTGCCGCGATATAGTCTCCCAATAATTACCGGCACTTGATTTAGATCACTCGTGTTGGAGCCCGCGATCGCGATTTGATCGGCTGGAATCTTGCTTCCGCTTATGACAGCCTCAAATCGTTCGCATCGCTGGCGGCTGAATCCCCTTTGGAGGTCGCCTTCACTTGCTAACTCCTCAACAACATCCTCGAATTGAACCATAACTTGAGCGCTATCCGATGCCTTTGTCTGAAAGCCAAACAATTTCTGCGCTCTAAGAACAAGTCCCAGCGATGCCTCTCCGCTGATTCGAAATGCCTCGGTTTGAGCGTAGGGGCGGGTGAGAAGCGATAGAGTCGGAAAGCAATCAACTCCCTTTTCCAGAAGCCGCCGCATAGACGGATGCCAGATGTCACCCACCGAATAATTGGCTCCATACAACGGGATCGCCTCAAACATCCTTAAAATGTGAGCCGACATCCTCTGCTTATAGTCAGCGATGATTGACCCATCGTCTGCACATGCGGTGCTATTCCTTGCATCGACGATCAACACCGTCACCAACAACTGGCATATAACCACCAGTTGAAGCCGGCGCTTCATTTGGCGTGGCTTCGGGCCCATGATGCCTCCATTAGCGACGTCGCACGTCCAGATCTACTCGCATTCTTCTAAGTCCTCTCAGCGGCTGCGTTCAACAAACGAAATAGATACGTAATGCTGGTTAGTCGAGCGTAGCCGCCAAACGTGGAATGATCCGGTAGGGCTGCCCTCCAGCTTAGAAAACATAAGCCCTTCTGGCGACTTCGTGTACCACCACTCGGACTCTGGAAAGCATGAGGAGATAGTGGCGGTAATATTCCTGCGCATTTTCTGCGCGAGACGCTCGTCAGAAAGTAGAGAAGAGCACTGATACGAGTGCCCCCCTAAAGCCGACTTGCTGATATAGCACTCATCGAAACCGGAAACCTTGGGTAGGTCGATCCCTTCCCACTTGTCGTCGCCAATCTGTTTTCCAACACGTGTTGATAGGTTGTCTGCCTTCGTCATAGCGGACTTCAATTCGTCGCAAAGGGTGGCTGGTTGAGCTGATGTCACACTGCAAAAGAACGCCGTTGCGGCATAGAACATGACCTTTGCCATCACGATCTACCTCCAAATAAGTATGAAGTATGCCGTGACTGTAGCCGAAGAGCCGATGCAATTAAAGGTTTAGTTCGATAGGGCAGCAGCACTGGCTTTATTCTCCCTGCGTTAGACCTCGTATTGCGTGTGCTTTCGCTTTCCATATGGGCGTCGCGACGCTAGGTTGTTATTTCATCGGCAAGAAGGACGGGAGGGTGCTGCTATGTTGTCACTCAAGTGTTTCGTCCAAGTCGTTGCGGTGCTGCTGCTGAGTTGTGGGACCGCGTCAGCAGACGTTTGTAGCGATCTCAACGCGCTTTTTGCGCGGTCATCAAATTTCGAGTCCGCGCGAGGCTCAGCATCAGGGGGACGAAGTTGGGCTTCAAAGATCGGATTTGCTGGCGCAGAGGAATGCGAAATCAATCAGTCCAAAAAGGACGAAACCGATTTCTATCTAACTTGCACCATAAAGCGGTTTTCTGCGAAGACTGACGCCGACAAAGCGTACGACCAATTTGCGGCGCAGGTTAAAGCGTGTGCGCCAGCGCCCGGATTCAAGTATTCGATGAACGAGGACGACGATTCGAAGGGGATCTTTTTTTTCAATCTCGACACAAAATTTAGCGGAAATGTAAGCTTGGACAGAATGCCTGACGTATCGATCAGAAATGGCAAGGTAGTAAGCAGTGATATTTTCGAACTCAGCGTAGCGGTCTACAAAGCCAAAACTAAAGCCCGTTAGGAATTGCCTCAATGAGATGGCGGGACTGGCTGCTGACCTTGCCTCGAGTTTTAAAAGTGCCCAGTTGGACCGTGGGAGAGACGGGAGATTGCGGAGGCTTCAGCATAGCGCACCGCCATATTCCATCGTGCTTGCGATCCTGCGGGCTTGTGCAAGAAGAGGTCCGCTTTGAGCCAGGAATTCGGCACGCGATCTAACCAGTCCAAAGGGATACCGGAAGCAGACCTCGATCGCTGAAGGAGGCCCCTACTTCACTTTAAGCAGCGAGGCCACCTCGCCAACCTTCTTCTCAAGAAAAGAGCCGTGGCAAGTTGAATAACCGCCTGGCTCAACACCAACCCATTCCGCTGGCAGCAAACAGGTCAACGGTCCTGATCCTGACCCATATTGCCCTACAGAGTCGATGTCGGCCTGAAGCTCCTGGGCTTGAAAGCTCTCAAGACCGATCTTGATTGCCAACTGTGCCAACCCCTGATCCGTCATGTCATCGACCCTGGCAGCAGCCGCCTCTTTCAGCTTGATGCCGTTATTGAGCAGCCTCCCGTTGAGTGCGCCCAACTGATCCGCATAGAAGACGCTCGACGCATTGGCGATTACCAGTGAGGCGAGGAATTGCTTGATGCATGCGACCGTAGCAGCGGCGCTCCTTTTGGAACCAAGGTCATCTTTAATGGTGCGAATGCGGGCCTGATCGCTTTTTGACACTGCTCCAGCTTCGGCAGCCTGCAACCGGCCTAACACCTTATCTTGGTAGAGCCCCACGACCTCGCGACACTGAGCGAACGCCCTCGCGAAGACCGGCTTCGACAGGATCGCCGTATTCATCCACTCGGCAAGCTCAAAAGTACGATCGGGCCCTCCAAAAGAAGGACGGGTCACAGAAGCCTCCCCCGGGGGGCTGAGACAGAATTCCTTTATTGCCGCGAGCATTGGATCCGACGGGCGCACCCCACCAGCAATCAATGCTTCCAGGTTCGTGCCCTGCTCCCGGCGAAGCTGATTATCAACACACGTTCGCATGCCGGCCGGCAGCATATTCCACTCCCGGGTCGCAAGACTCGTTTGTTGAGCAGGCGCTAGCTCACCGCAAAGCAGCGCGGGTAAGAGTAACAAGATGCGTGGGGTAAACTGCATGGTCGTCCTCCAGCCATAGGCACTTTGTCGCGTTAAAGCGGTTGTCGCTTTTAAGCAACAGCGCAACCACTTTGGTCATGGATTGGCGCCAGGTGGTTGCGAGCAACTTGAGAAGGATTCGGCGGGAACGAGGTATCTCGCAGATGGCGCTTGCGATGGATGCCGGCGTGAACCGCACTTACATCAGCAAGCTGGAGAAGGGCTCAACCTGGGTAGGCTTGGAGGTTCTCGTGAAGATCTCAAAGGTGCTCCAAGCCGAGCCGGCCGATTTCCTAGAGCGGCCGACCCGCAAAGCTGTCAAAAAGGCTTAGCTGCCAGCCGCCAGTCAGGTAGGCTCGTTCTTTGTGAGTGCGGCGCTGATCAGCTCATTGGTGACGACAGTGTATGTCCGCCAGAATTCGACGTCCTCAGGACCTTTCCGGCCCAGGCGGTTGTCGGCTTCTGCCGTCACCCATTCGCCTATGCGCGGATCGTCGAGGATAAGCGAAAGAGCGTGCGCAACAAGCTCATCGGTCATGAAAAACCCTCTGTGGCACCAAGCCAGCAGAGGGTCTGACCAAACTCGATGATAGGCAACGGCGGGCTTAGCCCTTGCCGGCCTTCTTGTCCTTCGCAGTTTTGAAGTTCGAGCGCACTGCATTGGCGCATGCCGAGAGGGCCTCGTCCAAACCGCCAGCGACCGCGAGTGTTTTGATCTGCTCAAGCTGCTCAACCAGATCGTCCCACGCAGCGTTTCCGGTGCCGACGGCCTTGAGGGTACTCTTCCCCTTCTCCAGCTCCAGAGGCTGCTTTCCGTAGCGAAGCTGGAAGAAAATTCCGCCATTCGCATCGACCCAGAACTGCTCGCGCGAGATTCGCTTTCCCTCGCGAAAGAGCCCGATCTTCGTGATCTGCTGATCGATGCTGGACGTAAACTTGTTGCGCCGTTGAAGGACCGGAGTGTTGGCGGTCGGCTTCTGAACGGAAACCAGAGAGATAGTCGCTCGTGCCATGATGGGCTCCTCGTTATTGGTGGAGCCGCCGTCTTCTGAATTCCGCACTTGGGCAACAGCAACCTAACAACGGCTACCGAACCTGGCTAACCGCTTGGCAGGTGCGCGGATTTTCTTGCTGCTGCTATCGGTCCGAATGCTTTTAAGAGTCCGCTTTGGGCAGCAAACCGGAAACTGTAACGGTGCGGTCCCTACAGCAGCTTTTGCCCTGGCTGTGTAAAGACGCGAACAGTCAAAAGCCGGCTAGAACCACGTTCTTCACTTTGCCATTTCGCTTGAGATTGCTTGCGAGGATCAGCGCTAGATCGGCCTTTGACGAACAACTTGTCCTATCTCATTCAACCGTCGCGGCGTTTTCACACAGCCAAGACCCTTAGCGGACCTGAACACGTCAGGTCGTAAGGTCAGCTTCCGGGGGAGAGTAGCACCAAGGCTTGGAAAGCGTTCGTTCGCGTATTGAGCGCTTTTGGGGTATCGGCTGCAAGTTTCGATGAAGAGAGCTCGAGGGTGTCAAGGAACGCGATCCGGCGTACTATAAAGCCTCGTCGGCGTCGCCCTAAGGCTTTGGTTTCGGCGGTAGGTCGGGATCTTCAAAGCTGCGCCAAATACCACCTTCCTCGGGCGCAGCATCGAGAGTTTCGGCAAGCCCCTCCTTGTATTCCTTGGGTACCTTGTCGCGCCCCCACGACTTATTCGCGGAATACGTGTCCAGATCCAGCTCGGTGGTCTTGCGGATATTGCGGACGATACCCTCTTTGAGCACGCTGTTGTCGCGACCCGTGAGGATCCTCAGATTGTCGGCGCTAAACGCCTCCAGCGGGTTTTCGACCTTCCGCTTCACGTGGTCGAGACTGCACTTCATTTTTATGTCGGCAAGCTTCATGTCGGGAGCCGATCCAGCTGATTTACCTTCGAACTTGATGCCGATCTCCTCAAGCTCATCGACTAGATCCTTGTCGGCCTGAACGCTCCTCCAGAAAGCATTCCGGATCGAATCCCATCGATCGACGACGATTTCGCGAATCTTTTGGCGCAAGGCTTGCGGAAGCAAATTGAGCACGTCCTGATCGAGAATATTCTGGTCGAGTTTCTTTCTGACCTGATTCCAAAGCTTGAGATTGTTTTGTAGGCCGGTCTCGATCGCGGCCTTGATTTCGTCGACATATCGCTTTTTGAGATGCTCGGGCCAGTGCTGCGCAAGCCTCGGGATTTGTGCGATCGTGTCCCGGAACAACTTCTTGACTGCCTCCATCCCGCTGAGATTTTCAAAGCTCTTGCCCTCTTTGTTGCCGAGCCGAACCTTCTTCTTATTGAGCTTCTTGAGTTCAGCCTCATGCGCGAGGATCTGCTTCTCTTGTTCGGGAGTGAAGCGCTTTGGTTTGTTCGCCTTCGGTACCTTGGGCAAGTGACCAGCTTTGGCCGGCGCGGGTTTCCTTCGTTTTACGACCTTAGCTTCTCGAACAATGCTCCCGCGCGATTTCCAGAGGGCCTGGACCTTGCGCACACTCTTAGCGCCACCTTTGGCGGCAGTTCGCACGATTGCGCGGGATGGAACGAGGATCGCGGAGGGGTTGGCGAGGGCGCCGACCGCCATCTGCAGCTTCTCGTTTCCGGTGTACTCATAAACCAGATTTCCTGCGAGTTCAGCGACTTGATCTTCGATCAGTTCTTCGATCAGACCGCTGATGCCGCCGGTGATGAATACGTGCGTATATTGGAGAAGATCAAAAAGGGCGGGAATGAGGACGAGAAGGTGCTCAGTGCCTTCCAGGAGCTTGTCGATCAAATGCTGGTCGAGCCACTTGCCGGCGACGCTGGGGTGGACATAAAACAGTTGGTGGGGAAAATGCTCGATACTGACGTTCATCGCGTTCGAGGCTTCAACAAGAACCAGCTTTCCGACGTTTCCCATCTTAGCGCCGGCCTTCACCGAACGCGCCGCAACGGCAAGATCTCCGCTGATCCATAAGGCGCGCGCTACTAGCGAAGGGTCGGCCATGATCCGCTCGGCGACTTCGTCGCGATCCTTGGCAGACTGGAGCCGGATGTCGCGGCTCTCCGCAAACATCAACAGATAGATGTGAAAGGCAGACAGACCGTTGAAATTCAGACCTGCCGCCCGTCCGCCGCCATCTGTGAATGGGTAGAGTCGATCGGCGTAATCGCTGAAGTAGTAGGAGGTAACTAATGGTTCGATCAGGACGTCAATTTCCTCCACACGAAGAAAGCCGGTCTGGACCTTGTGATAGCCGCTTTTCGTCGCGGTGATGACGGCGCGCTGGATGCTGGTCAGATAGATCTCGTTGAACAGCCAGACATGAAGCTGATGAGGCTTGGCCCGCAGCCTCAAGACCCTGTCGCGGCACCATTTCAGAATCTGAAAGGCGCGCGCCATGTCATTGACCTGACTCGCCCAATCCGCAAAGTCGTAAAGAGCCTTTTCGGCAGCTTCCGGATCTTTCTGAGTCAGCACAGCATAGAACAACCTGGCGACCTTGCCGTCATACTCTTTCTCGAGGGCCGGGTCAGGCGCCGGATCGAGCACAAACAACTGCTGATCGTCATCGGGCGGCAGCCCATGCTTCTGCGCATAGATGTCGATCAGAATCTCGAAGAAGGTAAGGTTCTCGCGCTTGAGTTTCATCCTCAGGTCAAGCGTGCCGCGGATTCTCGACGCACCCACCGGATCGGTCTTTTCGAGCCGGTCGAAGCGTTTGCGGAATCGGTCGGTTGGATCGACGGGCGGCATTGGCTTCTTTACTAACTTCAGTGCTTCTTGAAGCCACGGGTCGTAGAACAGCGATGCCTCGATTCTTAAGTGCACTAACTGCTCGAATGTGCTTCCCGAAATGTAAACGGCGTCTTTGCCGCCTTGCTCCTCCAGTTTCTCACACTCGTCGTAATAGACGCCGAGCATGGCATCCAGCGCGTCCTCCTGGACATTGCCGTTGATGAAGTTCCGCAAGGCCGTGTGGTATGGTGAGCTCTGCTTGGACGTGCGCATCGCCGTATCAAGCGCTTTCCGCAGATGCGCGCGGAATGCCTCGTCGACCGGCCGGGCCACCGCGGATCCCTAATTCGGATCGTCGACCGGAACAGTCGGCCCAGCCGCTAAACCGGTGATCACAACCTTCTTATCGATGTCTGGATCGTCGCGCTCGTTGTTGAGGATACGGTCGGCGAGCAACAAGTTCTTGAGCGCCGCTGCGCGCACGTTCTCCTGCGCGAGTTTCACGTCCATAGCGCGCTGCAGCCGCTTCAGCTCCTCGTGCAGCGAGGTGCCCGCAGGCAAGGCTTCGATGAACAAGGAGCCAGTGGGCACTACAATCTCTTCGCCGTTGCGGATGGGCGATTTCAAGAGCCTCTCGTACTGACGGGCAAGCCGTTCCTTGATTTTGTTGAACTGGGCTGTCGTTAGGCCGGCTTTCAATCGAACGACATATTCGGCAAACTCGTCGAGCGTCCAATTGCCGACGTCATCCGGATCGGTCAGTTCCTCAAACCCACGCAGAACGTAGGGCTCCATCATGAATTCAGTGAGCGGGTTCGACTCCCGCAGCGCCAACATCATGTAATTGCCGAAATAGCCCTTAACATCGTCAAGGTGAGCAACTTTTGCCAGAGGATCGGTGCCATCGAGGGTGAAGTTGGAGATGATGGTCGCTTCGTAGATCTCGGTCGGTTCGTCAGTACCCGCGTTGCGGTGAGCATATGGATTGAGCGCGTCCTCAACCGGATCGAAGGCTCCGAAATCATACTCGCTCTCATCCTTGAATTTGGGGACGGGTGTTTCGTGAAGCTCGAGGAAGGTCTGGTCGGGCGGCTGGTGGCTCCAGATCTGTTGCATATAGTAAGTGATGTTCTGCTTGAGGTGAATTCTCAAGCGGAGAACCTGGGCCCGTTGGTTTTTATTATCGGCGAGCAGTTTGGCATAAGATTCAGTAAGCGCGTTCAAGGCCGTGACCTCACGCTCGACCCGCATCAACATGTCGCGCTCTTCTTCGATCGAACGCTGGATGGTCTCCTTGAGAGTGTCGAGGCGATTGTCGCCGACATTCGGCGTATCGGGATTGAGGAAATCACCGACGGCCTCCATCGCGTCTTCGCCGAGTTCAATAGCAGCGCCGACACCGGGGATGCTGCGAATGCTTCCGAGTATGCCACCTCCGCCGCCGCTTTCTGCGCGCCGCTGAGCAGTGACGAGCATCGATTTTTCGAGCATGGAACGATAGGTGGCCGTGCGCTCACGGACGATTGTCAATTGCTGCTTCAGCTCTACGAGGATCTGCCGCTGTTGGGTGATATTGGTCCTGATCTCCTGGATAGCGACTTGGTCGCCAACAATCCTGGTGCACAAATAGTCGAGCGCGGGTACGAAGCTGTCATCGAGGAGCACGCGACGCAAGATCCAGTCGTGGGCGATGATCCAGGATTCGTTGATCTCGTGGGGCGCCGGCATTTCGCGAGCAACGAAGACGATCGGAGTTAGCCGGTGCAGCCGTTCACTGACACGGTAGCGGCGCTGCAGCTCGAGAAAGACAAAGCAAAGCGCGGCTCCCTCGTTGGAGTTATGCAGCTCGCCGGTCTCTATAGATTCATATTCGTCTGATTCTTCCGTCGTCACCTCAAGCGTGAACTCGTCCTTGAATTCCTGCGCGGCCTTGATGACGGATTCGCGGAACGCCTTTTTTGCCTGGTCACTGTTCTGGCTCGCCTCGCGGCCGAACGACATTTTCGATGTCGGGCCGGTGCCGCCTGGTGTCGACTGCTCGGCGCTCATTTCGAAATGAGTTTTCGTCTGTGCTTTCGAGATGATCTCCTGCTCGAGACGCGCGGTCTGCGACATCTCCTCCTTGCGGATCGAGAGGTGGTTCTTCACTTCCTTTTCCGCGCGGCGCGTCTTACGGCGGATCGTTTTGGTGTATTTTTGCACCTCTTTGGGCGCAAGCGTCAGCGTTTTGGCGATCCTGCCAGCCTGGTAGACGACCGGGCACCAGCATTGCCTGTAGGTGACCAGGCACCCGAAATTGACGCTGCGCTGTTGGCGGTTAGCTGCGAAGGTCGTAAACGAATAGGGCTCCCGCAATCGCTGGTTCAACTCGTTGATGATGTCAGGAAGCTCGTCCGAGGGATTACCAGTCGGGTCTTTGATGACTTCAAACACATTGTCGATGGGACCGGCCCAGACGGGCGGGAAAGGCTTTCTCGCGCCCGTGGGCGGAGGCGGAAGGTTCGCGGGCGCGGCCTTCGCCATCACCGCCATGTCGCTTCCTGTCGAAGCGGCTCGAAATACAAGCTCGCCCGCCTTGGTCAATGCCTTCACTGGATCGCGATGGGCTCCTGAATCAGGCGTTCCGCCAGCCTTGACGATCTGGTCGTAGGCCGTCTCGGCAAGGCTCAGGATCCCTTCGTCGATCGCTTCCTGCCAGACATGACGAAATGCGATCTGCAAATGGCTGAAATCATAGAAGGAGCAGACTTCTGCAGGGCTCGGCGTGAATTTGAGACTCTGCATACGGCTCGAAAGGTTGTCTTGTGTTGCCTTTGGCTCAATACCAGCGAGGATTTCCTCCTCAGGTGAGGTCATATTGGCGGTGAGGCGCCCCAGAAACTTGTCGATGTCACCTTCTTCAAGAGCCGCGGCGTTGGGGCCGAGAAGGTCGGTCGTTCCGCGCACCGTCGGTTGCGCGGGTCTCGGGTCAGGTTCCGGCGGCTGTATCTTGACACCCAGAGCCTCGGCGGCGGCTCGCTCCTTGTCCGAGAAATCCCGCGTCAAAACTGCGAGCGGACTTTCAGCCACATATTCCAGCTCGTTGGCAAAGAAGCCATCACCGAGGAGCTCATCGAGGCGCCGTCGCGAAATCCGGCCCCTCTCGAGCGCCGCGGCGACTTCATCGTGTTGTGCTTGGGTGAGGGCAAACCTCACCTTGACCGGCGCTTTCTTCCCTCCATCGTTGATCGTGGAGGTGAGATCGTTGCCGATCAGCATGGTCAAGGCGTCCTCGACCGGATCGCCGTCCTTGACGAAGGTGTCGGAGTCCGCGCGTTCCTTGGTGACCCGGCTCAACCGCGCCTGGATCTTTGGCAGGAAATCCTCTTGGAACTTCTTCGCAACTGTCGCGGCTCGGTCGATCTTAAGCGCGGAAGCCTCAATCGCAGCTTCGGCAATCTTCAGCTCGTCTTCCACCGCTCCGACAATGCGGCGCCGCGCTACGTCGACGGGCTTGGCATCCTCTTCCTTGATTCCGGGCGGAGCTATCCCCGCCTTCTTCAACTTCTCTTCCGGAATCTGGATGAAATAGCCTTCGTGCGCGGCCGCATGCGAGCGCACGCGCGGCGAGATAAACAACGGAGTTGAAACCTGATCCGCTTCTTCTGGCCCTGAGACGGCGACAAGCAGGTTGACTGGCTCTTGCTCATCAGCCGCCTTGCCGAAAGTCAGCACAAAGCTGCCGTCCACACCGGTAAAACCCGAGGCGAGGCGCTTGGCTCTGGGAAACGTCGTATGGGTGGTGGAAAGTTCCGCGGCCGGAATGTCGATGGCTTCGACGACGAGACCTTTGACGCCAAGAGCACTTTCCTTGCAGATGACCTGCCCGTGGACTGTACCCATGAGTCCTCCTTTTGCGAGCAAAAGTTACGCCGAGTACGCATGCAGCGCGCTAGGCAGGACCGCGACGGTTTCTAGCTTTTTACCATTTCAGTTGAGTTACAGCAATCGAGCAGCTTGCGCGTGAGTGTTCGTCACAGCCTTGATAGGAGCGAGGTCGGTGCGCTCATCGCACTAGCGGTCCTTCTGGTTTGGCGCTGACCCGGCTTGGCCAATGTCGGCTTCTGGCCCATCTGCGAAGTTGCGCTGGGTCTCATGGAGGTCCGCTCATCGCGGCAGAGCGGACTAGTTTTGCTCAACCTGAGTTCTTCGCATTTTGGCCCTTAGCGGCCAATTACTACCTAGCCGCTCACGCCGGTTATGAGGTAAGAGCCGACATTTTCAACTTCGTGACCCGGGCATTAAACTCTTGTGAATCCCAAGCCGCCCAGTGACGACTATATTTTGGAATGGCATGGGTATTTGAATTGGTTGGGGAGTGCTACTGACCCTTTGCGCAGGGAAAGTGGTCGCCTCCGTGAACAGTTTTGTTCGTGGAGTACGTCATGTTGCTTTCAGAAAAATTCAGTGAGCGAACCATCTCCAACATGGATGTGGCATTGGAGCGAGCGTGTAAATTGATGCCGCTGCACTCGGCGGTTTGAGTGAAGCTGGAAGACGGGCGGTCGCTGAACTCGCGGCCGAAATCGTCGAAATGAATTGAGCTACTGCAAGACCTTTGGCAGCACGAGCACGATCTCGATTTCCTGCTTGAGGATGCGGCTGGCTATGTCTGCGATGAGCAGAGAGAAGTCGTCCTCAATCGTAGCGGCGGCGGGTTCGTCCTTGGCGTAGACGTACAGCAAAGGACCTTCAACCTCGGCAAAACGAACGCCAGCGAATACGCGATCAAACTCAGTCGCTCCGACGATCGCAGCTATGCGAGCCTGAATGGCGAAGTCCTGAATGTCAGTTAAGTTCATGCGAGCCAGATAGATATTATAGGCCGGGAAACAAGAGCGCTTCTAGTCACTTGGCACGACGATCTGTCCAGATGGAGAGCTGGCTCGGACGTCTTGGCTTGTTTGAGCCACACATCCAACTTCAGGAGGAATGGACGGCCTTGATCGCGTCGTTCTGCCGAACGAGAAGTCCCGTTTTGGCGGAAAGGGTGTTCGCTGTAGGGAACGCTCCCGGCTTGGTGTTCCCGAGCCGTTCGGCGGGCGTTCTCGTTGACGTTGAAAATACAACCTCGAATCGCGATGCCGGTTGTATATGAGAACAGCGCTCGGAACGTCCCATCAGCCTTGCGGTTGGAGAGTCGTGAATAAGGTAGGTAAACTGCCCGCCGTTGGCCCCAACCTGACGGCGGGCTTTTTGTGAGTTGCGTAAGTGGCGAAGCGTACCAGGACGGTACCGGCAAAAAGGCCGCGTGCCGCTGTGCCGGGCTTTATCAGCCCCCAGCTTGCGACCCTGAAGATGAAAGCACCTTCGGGGGCTCAATGGATTCACGAAGTCAAATACGACGGCTATCGTATCCAGCTCCACATCAATGGTGACGACCGAAAGGTCTTCACCCGTAATGGCCTTAACTGGACTCGCAAGTTCTCCGTCATTGCGGGGGCCTTTGACATCCAGGGGCAAGCCATCGTCGATGGTGAGGTGGTGGTCATCCACGAGGACCGCACCAATTTCTCCGAACTCCAGGCCGACCTCGCCAGAGGCGACCAGGACCGCTTGCTGTTCTTTGCCTTTGACCTCCTGTGGCTCGACGGACAGGACTTGCGGAAACTTTCGCAGCTTGCCCGTAAGGAGCTGCTGAAGGATCTGATCGAAAGCAATCAGCTCGAGGAGCCGATCTTCTACAGCGAGCACCATGAGGGCGACGGGCAGGCACTGTTCGAAGCTGCAAGGAAGCTGAATTACGAAGGTATCGTCTCCAAGAGAGTTGACGCCCCATATCGTTCGGAACGTGTGGAAGCCTGGCAGAAGGTCAAAGTCGTCCAGAAGGGAAAATTCCCCGTTGTCGGGTTCATCAAGGACCCCACCGGCGTCGCCGCTCTCTACCTCGGCAAGGAGGAAGGGAAAGAGCTGGTCTATATGGGCAAGGTCGGCACCGGCTGGAGCCGGACGAAATCCCGCAAGATCAGGGACGCCCTGGATACGGTAGTGAGCCCGAAGCAGAAGCTCACCAGGCCCGTTAGAAAGCCGAAGGCCACCTGGGTCGAGCCGAAATTTTACGCAGACATCGAGTACCGAGACATCACCTCGGAAGGATTGCTTCGTGCGAGTTCCTTCAAGGGATTGTCTCGGAAGTAGCTCGGGACTCGACTCTGATGTTCTCTTTATGTTCTATTCTGGCGATGTCCGATCGACCGGCGAGCTGGCGTATGCCTACCCCCAAGCAAATGGAAAAAATAGCAGCTGCAGCAAGCAGATCAGCGGAAGCAGAGCCGGGATTGGCACCGAATCAGGACCTCCCTCCTGAATACTGGCAAGCACTCCTCGATGATCCTCGAGCTCACGCGAAGCCCGTCGTCTCAGGGGAAGGAAAGCGACTAAGCCAGATCGCTCGACATATTTTGAGGGTGAGTTGCCGGCGCTGTGCAAGGACGGTCGAGATTCAGAAGGCTGACGCCGTTCGGCTATATGGCGCGGACGCCACTTGGAGAAACGTTTGTCAGCGCCTCCTCGACAACACCTGTACGCAAAGGACAGGACGCCATGAGGAGGATGGCTGTTGGCCGTCGTTTGACGTGGCCTGATTGAGCCAGAGGGGCGGCCCATGGCTCCCAAACACCACCCGACCCCACTCTCAGGAGGCGACCGGAGGGCTCTATCGAAGGAGTTGGGGAAAGCGAGGGCAATGACGACTATCCTTGCCGCACAATCGTCGGAAGCCCGGGCCAAAGGCGAGGCCCTAATCCAGACCGCCGACAAGCTTCTTTGCCAAAGCTGGAACGAGCGCATGTGGGCTGACGGTGGCCCGATCGATCCTTCGCCATCGATCGACCAGGCGGTGAATGGTGGGTACGCATGGCTCGAAATTGAATGCTCTCGCTGCAAGACCAAGCGAGACGTCGACTTGGCGTTATTGCATCATCCTCCGACAACCCATGTCCATGACCTTGCCGGCCGTCTTCGTTGTAGTAAGTGTGCCAAGGCTGGTCGTAGGCCAACAGCGACATTGATGCAGCTTGTGCAGCGGCCTCGTCAGATCGATCAGGATACCTGAGCATGTGCAATCTTTACTCGATGACGAAAAACGTCGATGCGATTCGGCGCTTGTTCGGAGCGCTTAATAGCAACGTCGGTAACTTGCCGAGCATGCCAGGGATCTTTCCGGACTATCCCGCGCCCATCGTCCGCAATGCATCAAACGGCCGAGAAATCTCGATGGCACGGTGGGGGATGCCGTCGTCGCAGAAGGCATTGATGGATGCCACGAAGAAGCGAGCCGAAAAACTCCAATCGAAGGGCAAGTCAGTAGACTTCAAAGAACTCCTGAAAATGGAGCCCGACAGCGGGACGACCAATATTCGGAACGTCAGTAGTTCGCATTGGAAGCGCTGGTTAGTACCCGAACACCGATGCCTGGTACCGTTCACATCTTTCAGCGAGTACGACACTATCAACGGAAAGAAGGTGCCCGTGTGGTTCGCGCTCAGCGAAGACCGCCCCCTGATAGCATTCGCCGGCCTTTGGACGAACTGGACGAGTGTCCGAAAGGCCAAGGAAGGCGAAATCACTACTGATGTATTCGGATTTCTCACCTGCCAACCTAACGAGGAGGTTGGGCGAGTCCATCCCAAAGCCATCCCAGTCATTCTGACAAAGCCCGACGAATTCGACGTGTGGCTCCGCGCACCGTGGGATGAAGCCAAAGCGCTACAGAGGCCGCTAGCAGATGGGGCGCTGCAAATCGTTGCGACTGGCGAAAAGGAGGACTCTGCGTCAACCTGAAGGAGCTTCATGCTCACCCGCAAACAGGTGGCGAGCTGAACGCTGCGATCACGGCGAGGCTAGCGAGCCCCACCCGTACCGAGACAGCCAAGCAAGGACCGCGGAACAAACAAGAGAGATCACACCGGACCAGAACCAAGACCGTCCGCGCGCGGCACTAATCGAACGCAGATACAGAAACGCACCGAGCAGCGTTCCGTAATTCCGCCTAAAGTCACCATTGAGCTTAGCGATCTTCGATAGCTCTGAAGAGGTTTCGTCCGTCACGGTGCTGGCTCCCTGTGGCGACTACCAGCACCCCATAAACCACTGTTTTGCCCGACGGCGCAAGTAACGATTTCGGTAAAAACAAAATTATAGTGGCCGGATGGCTGGAGCAAGCTGCATCACTAACAGATAATTCCCAAAGGGCGGAAGCTTACCGCGCAGCCCCTCTAAATATCTCCATATGCAGTCATCGCTGCATCCCATTCACACGAACGGAGATATTATGGCCCGCAAGCCGACTCGCTGGACAGATCCGGCTTTCAAATTCCCACATCTCACAAGCATCGAAGAGCGTCTGGTCGGCGACTATCCCTCATACCTTCGCGGGATGGCGACGAATCGCTTTGGAGGCAACAACCTCCAGCACGAGCGCGGTCTCCGAGGAGGCACTTACGGGGCGGCAGGCCCAGCTCGCGTCTATACTGAAGAGCAACGCAAGAGCTACGAGGCGGATCTCCGTCAGCGCGGGGAGCTGCCGTGAACGATCAAAATGCGAACAACGCCAACACGACTTTAAATATTGACACACGTGCTGTATCGCGTGCTGAGTTCCTGTTGCGTTTTCCCCCAGCTCCTTCGTTGGGCGCTAAAGCCTTGGCGAGATACAAGCGGAAGCTACAAAACGCCATTAGCACCGACCTGATCGCATGGCTTCGAGAGAACGATCCGGCGGACTTCGCTGAATTGATGGACTTGCGTCGCGCTTTGTACAGCCTGTCTTCCAAGGGAGAGTACCGCATATTTCTGCTGGGTCTCACGCATTACGGAGAGCGCAAGATCAAGCTGCTTGGCCCAAAGAGCGCCGTCATGATCGTAAGTGAAAAGTCACGCCACTATCTATTGCGTGTGCTTTGCCGTCTCAGGAAGGCTCGTGGATGGCCGCCAATCAGATACTGATACCCGCGACACAGCGGGAAGAGCGCGACGTTCTGGCGACCCTTATCAAAGCAGTGCCATTCGACAACCCAGTGGCTGTGACCCTTACTATGAAGAAGCGTGCGGGAGCGCGAGTGGCAGACGACATCGTTGCTTCTGACAATCTTCGGCTCTTTCGCACACGGCTTGAAACAAGGGTTCTTAACCGTGCTGCGAAAAGGCATGGCAGAAGGTTACGGATGGTCTGCGTGCTGGAAATGAGCGCTGACCATCGTTTGCACTATCACTGCATCTTTGAGCGGCCCTACCACTGCCCCATTGAGCGCTTCCGAGCGATCATTCGAGACCAATGGCCGAAAACTGATTTCGGCTATCACCAAGTAGACGTTCAGGACCGGCCCAATTTCGGATGGACTGACTACCTTCTCAAGCTGCGGCAGAAGCGGTCGCTGCTTGACTCCATAGATTGGGCGAACTGCCAACTGTGATTGCTGGGCGAAAGGCCCCTCTCAGGTAACCGATCATCTTGTAACAGTGCGTAGAAGCGTCTCGTTTGGAGGCGCTTTAATAGCTAACTGTACTCTAATGTAAGTGATGCAGAGTTCGAAGGCACCGTCGCAGAGAGCAGCCTGATCGGTAAGCCAAGTCAATTGAATGTAATCGAGCGAAGCGAGTCTTTGGGATTGAACGATTGCCGGTTGCTGCTAATGAAGCGCCTTCAGATTATTGATGGAGGCGACAATTGGCTAAGAAGTCGAAAAGCGTGAAGAAGGTACGAAAAGCTTACTCAACAGCCGACATTAAATTGCTCAAAGCTCATTCGAAGTCTCGTACGCCGGTAACCAAACTATCGAAGCTGATGAAGCGTAGTGAGGGTTCTTTGAGGCAAAAGGCATTGGCGCTCGGCATCGGTCTTGGGCACCAGCGATAGTTGTCAACGACTACACGCCGGCTGCAAAGAGAGTTTGCGCATCAACGAACTGGGGCATCCGTCCGGCAGTCTCGAATCTCGGCCACCTTTATACTGGCCGGATTATTGCGGGAAGTGCTTCTGGATCTGTCTGTCTTGGACTTGATAGCACTGGCTCGGGTGTCATGCGGATCGTGCCAGTGGCTAGGAATAAACTCTGGAGCTTTGGCGTTCACCGACTCCCTCGGCTGAGGCAGGCCTGGAGCGGGTGGTTCGGGAGGAGGAGGTGTGAAGGTAAGATCCACTTTGCCCACCGTCGACTGGATGCCTTGGGCGCTGACTAGCGACAGCCGATCGGCCTCGTTATCGGTTACCGCAGGATAGGTGACTGGAGGCGCTGGCATAGAGGCAGACCTGGAGGCGGCGGCAGCAATAGCCCCAACGCCACCTACACAGACCATTCCAAGTACGACGACTTTGATCACAGCGATGCCCCAGACACCGAGGCATCGGCCCTAAGGGACATCTGGCCGGGAGTGAGGGGGGCTTTATTACTGGTTGATGCTGGTGATCAGCGGCAGAGTTTCTATGGAGGAACAAATCACTTCTTGCTCCTCTTCAGCACCATCCGAGCCATCTCCAGGCGTTGCCTTGCTTCGCGGACTTCATCTGGGCTGAAGATCTTACCGGCCTCGCCGAAGTCAATTACAGCTTGCTCCACTGAGAGGTGAAGCAAGCCCGCACGAGCGAGGACCCGCATGCCGACTTGAAACCTCCCGATGTTGCTGTTCGTAGCAGCTACTAACTGGCGTGCAACGGCTATGCCGCCAAGCTTCTCGATGAGTTTGAGCAGGCCGGAGAATGAATGACCGGTGAGCTGGGCGGCCATACGGGTCCGCCTGAGCAGCTCACGCTCGAATTCTTCCTCATGCGTCATGACGTTCGCCCTCCAAATGGCTCGGCGAACCAGAGAGGAGCGTGATCCGAGCAGATCGCCCGCGCTTCTGTTCAATCTTGATAAGGCCAGCCACACTCAATGCCCTGATGGCGCGCGACTTTGAGTCCTTATCGACCCCAAATCGCTCCAGGAGGGCTTTGGGGAGCGTCACTGTGTCTTTCCGCGTCAGGTCACACTGATGGCGTACAGCTAAATAGACGGCCAGCGCCTGGCCTGGCTGCCTTGCAGCAGCCCAGAGCTCGCTCATCGGGATAGGCCCTTTCAAGAACCTATGCTTGGCAGGGACTGCCTTGTTACGGCTTGCACCGGTCGTTATTTCGATCTCGTAAATCTGGGCTTCAGGCATGACAGGAGATTCACTATTAAATGAGACGGTGTCGCGCTGGAGCGCCACAGCTTTCGCGCTGTCGCGACAGTCCGGGGCGCAGCTAGTTAGACCGTTGCTGGTCCATCGAAACGCGCTTCCGGAATGCTCGCGAGCCGCATGACCCGATTCCACATCTCTATGCCACGCGCCTCCATGTACCGGTTTGGATACCGGATGAGCTTCGCCTCGGTGCGAACGGGAACACCGCAGACGAGCATTCCTGCCTGCGTCATGATGTTCCTCATCGTCTCAACTTCAGATGCAAGACGCTCTGGTGCGGCCGCGATCAAGAACGCATCGTGCACTGGAGCGCAGACCTCGATGCCAGCCTGAATGGCAGCGATTGCAGCAATGCGCATCATTTCGGCACCAGTTGCCTGCATCGGGAAGTTTTTGATGGATGTGAGTCTCTCCCCACCAAAGAGCTTTCGCTCCCATCCAAACACAGTCTTCATCCGCCGGACAACGAGCGACGTTTCGACCATTGCATCGCTCCATTTCCAAAACACGCTGTAGATACGTTTGTGCGATGCGACCAACTCCCTCGCGTGCGCCACTGTAATACCTGCCTGCAGCGCAATTGATTCGGCACCCATCCCGTAGTTCAATCCCAAGACCACCACCTTGCAGATGCTTCGGATGTGGGGATGCGAATACTTCGTGGCGTCAGCAGGAGCGAGCTTGGCTAGTCTGGCGAAGGCCATGTAGGGGTCGCCATCCAGATAGGCGGCGATCAATCGTTCGTCACCGGACAGCCCTCCAGCGATAGCGATCTCCTGGCTGGAGAAATCGATGTAGGCGAGATCCCTGTCACGTGAAGGTGCGATAAAGCCCCGCATCCATTTGGCGGTTCCGAAAGGAAATCTGGTCGTGGAAGGCTGGTTGCGCCCTGTCACCGAGCTGAATGGACGCAAAGATGTACGAGCCCTCCCATCGTGACCGACGTGCAGGCCCCTGAGATCGGCCTCTCGGACGGTATTGCGGAGCTCTCGCAACGGGGCGATCACGGGCCAAGCTTGCTCTTGCAGCTTGAACGCTTCGTCTGACAAGTCGAGCAATCCTGAATCAAGACGAGGCCACGGGATGCCCTTGTGGTGCAGCCATCGACTGAATCTGTCCCGCTTGAAAACGTCCCCGTCGTAGACGCCATAATTTGCGTCCACTTCAGCGATCAGACTCATCCTGACTTGCGGCCACTGACTCCGGAGTTGGTACAGACGGTCGACGTCGATGGGAATGCCAAAGTATTCCATCCCTGCGACGGCTGAGCAATACGCCCCCCTGATAAGGGCACGAGGCCAGTCAATAGAGTTCGCCGTAGCTGATAGCAGCGCAGCGCTGGCATCCACATCCATCTCGCAATAGTCAAGGATTTGCGGGATCTCTTCGTGGGTCCAGTAACCACTCAAGATCTTTTCGCGCATGAAATCCTTCAGGCTTGCATCCATGTGCGGCAGGTTATGGAAGGCCAGAGCATTGAGCAGGCCGGCGTTCTGCCGCGAGCCATTTGTCTGAACGCGGAATTCTGCGTACTGGTCGGCGATGTTCGCGGGCACCGGCCAAGACAATGCCCGAAAGCAGCCGATCTCTGCTTGAGCGGAGAAGGCCACTAGGAGAGAGTCACTGCCGGTCTCGAACGGAGCGCGGGACATCTTGCGAAGCTCGTCTTGCCAGTATCTGCGAGTCTCACCAGTTCGAAGCTCACGAACGACCAGGCACACTGTCTCCGGCCTGTTACCACCAACAGAGCGGAATTCCGTGTCCACACAGTAGACGTACTTAAAGGGGACGGCCTCAAGGCCGCCCCCAATTGCTTGAACAGTCACCGGAAATCGCCGCGGAGCTTGCGGCAAATGGGATGATCGTCGTTATCGATAACGTGATTCTTGAAGGCGATCTCAAGAAGCTCGTTCATCGGCTTGTTCGGAAACTTTGGCGGATTGTTTTCACCAAGAGCTTTCATGATGCGATATTGCTTTTGCCCAGCGTCGGCGAAGATGCGAATCCAGTTCGCTTTCGCCAGCTCTGCTCCATGCAATGCGCTCTCGTACCAAGGGTTCCCAGCGCCACCGGTCGGCAACTTGACAGGCCACAGCATCGCGCTGCCTGAACGGGTCACGGTCACGTACAGTTGGGCATAGAATGCTCCGCGCAAGCCAATCATGGTGCTGAGCATCTTCGGCATGACGATAAAATATTCGCTCGTATAGCCGTCCCTGCTCTCGTGCAGCGCAACCGTGATTGTCATCTCTCGATCGGGATGAACCCGTACATAATCTTCTGCCGGCGGCTTTCGAACGCTGACAGAAGACAGGACCTCCTCCGCCCCTTCGAGCCCCGCCTCTTTCATGTCGACCTTGAACTGCTCAAGATCGGCGAAGAAATTGGTGGGTTGGGAGGGACGCGGGGCCGATGCGGGAGGGGAAACCGCGACGTCGGTATCGATGAGGGTGGACATTTCTCGTCCCCCTATTGGATCGAAAGTGAGCGGACGTGATGCTCGCCGTCAGCGGCAGACAAAGCCGCCATCTTCTCGGGCGAGTGCTGGACGAGGTACAGCACTCGAAGCTTGCTGCACATCATTTCGCGAATGGTCGGAATAATCCTCGTCGCTACTGACTTCGTTGCGGTCGAGCCTTGCAATTTACGAATGCGGACGACGAGGTTCGGCCTGTGAGGTTCGCTCGGCCGGACGCCGCGGGCTGCAGTGGATGGAGTCATTCCGCTGGGTCGGACAGTCTTTGACATGTATCTTTCGCTCCTTGTTTATTTGGGCAAAGCGAGTTTCATGTCTGGGCTTTGAAGGATCGAGTGTGGCCTGGAAAAAAATAGAAAAATTCAGCTATTTCAATGGGTTGTGGCTACAATTTGGGGAGGGCTTGATGACGACGAAGCCATATAGGGACCGCATAGATAGCAGGCTAAAGGACTGGGTCGGGTGCGAGGTGAAGGGGGACGAACTTATGGCCGATCCATTTCGCAATCTGGATGGGCCCCTAGCCGAGCTGTTCGACCAATCAGATCTAGATCCCCAGTATCAAATCAGCTGGTATTTGCTTCTGGGGTTGTTCGCTGAAATCCACTACGGAAGACACTCTCGCTCAAAGTCCTGGGACATCCCCCAGTACCGAATCTTGCTAAAGGCTGCTTATGAGCAGAAGCGGCTTAACCCGAACGACCATCTTCAAGGCGTGTGCATCAAGCTGATCGCCAAGTCTCACCCCATTGTCGACTTGGTCAAATCTGTTGAACCCGAGAAGATCAAAAACGCTCTCATGAGGCAGCTTTATTTCGCGCTGAATTGGGCACACTCAAGGTTGCAGAGCGAGCCGGTTCTGCTCAAGGACCCGCAGGAAGAGGCCGAAATACGAAAATGGCTGCTGGCTCTTAAAGGCCCTGGTCTGTTGTCCGCCGACTGATACTCAAGAAACGGTAAAGCTGAATCTAAAGGACATCACGAGGTGGCCAATCGATCTGAAATCAAAAGGACACCGCATAAGCAGGTGGTGCCCACCGGCGGCCGCGATCTCCAGCGCGCGCTTGGCGCTTTCCTGGCCCTTGATGTCGCGCAGGTCGAGCGTCGAGGCGGCGGCCTCGTGCACCTTCGGCGTCGGCCGCGACAGCACCTGGGTGCCCTTGAAATGGTTGGCGATCTGGATCAGCGAGTGTGCGGCAATGATCTGGATGTCCGGGCTCGCCCACGCCGCCTCGGAGCCGCAGGACGCCGGGCAGATCAGTCCTTCCTCGCGCATATTGGCGCCGATCGCGGCGGGAAGGACGCCGGCCACCGGCGCGATCGAGCCGTCGAGACCGAGCTCGCCGAGCACGGTGAAGCCGGTCAGCGCATCCGGCGGGATGGCGCCGATCGCGGCCATCAGCCCGAGCGCGATCGGCAGGTCGTAATGGCTGCCCTCCTTCGGGAGGTCGGCCGGGGCCAGATTGACGATGATCCGCCGCGCCGGCAGCGCCAGCCCCGAGGCGATCAGCGCCGAGCGCACCCGCTCGCGCGCCTCCGACACCGCCTTGTCCGGCAGGCCGACGATGGCAAAGGCCGGCAGGCCGGGCGCGACCTGCACCTGCACGTCGACCGCACGGGCCTCGATCCCCTCAAAGGCGACGGTAGAAACCCGCTGAACCATGCCGAACCAGCCTGCCCATTGCTGCAATTAGGGGTAGCAGAGCGCGGCCGTTTCCGCAAGAACAATACGGGAACAATCGCTTGGCGGCCCGTCAAATCCTAACCAGGCGTAAATGCGGTCCCGTCACTACGTCTCGAATGCCACCTTCTCTCCTCAGCACATTCCAACGAATGTCCGCTACTCCTAGGGCTGCGGGATGGGCCGTGGTCTAACGGGTGAACAGTTCAAATGCTTGCAAATCGCCGGAGAAGCGAACGTCGGGTGTGCAGCCGCCTCGCCAAGATCCATTTTGGCGCGGGCTCGCTGCCGCGGGATTGCACGATCACGGATATTTCGGATGGCGGCGTGAAAGTGGTGGCGGAATTTCTGGAAGTGCCGCCGCAGTTCACCATCATCTTCGCGCCTGATTATTCCCGCCAATGCCGCCTGCGCTGGCGCATCGGCTGCGAATTCGGCGCCGAGTTCGTCGACTGAACCTCAACACGCGCGCCCTCCTTAACGGGACTTTAGCGTTAATCGGTAAGCATCTCTGATCAGTTGCCGAGTGATCAGAGTATGCCCAAGCGTTCGTTCCTCGCCTTTCCCCCGGCGGGATATCTGTGTTCCGCCGTCCTGATCCTCGCCCTCGGCGGCTGTCAGACGGCCGGCATCGACGACGTCACCGGTGCGCTCGGCGGCAAGCGGGAGTCCGCCGCCAAGCTTGACGGCAAGTCCGACAGCAAGGCCGACCCCACGCCGGAGATGGACGCACTTCGCGAGCGTTATCGCGCCAAGCCGAGCGATCCCGCCATTGCTCTCGAATACGGCAAGGCGCTGCGTGGCAGCGGCCAGCGCGCGCAGGCGGTCGCAGTGCTGGAGCAGGCCGTGCTCGCCCGTCCCGGCAACAAGGCGCTGCTCGCCGGCTACGGCCGCGCGCTCGCCGACAACGGCAATTTCCAGCAGGCCTTCGACGTCCTCGGCCGGGCGCATTCGCCCGAGGATCCCGATTGGCGCATCCTGTCGGCGCAGGGCGCTGTGCTCGACCAGCTCGGCCGCAACGAGGAAGCCCAGCAATATTACGCCGCGGCGTTGAAGATCGTGCCGAACGAGCCGACCGTGCTGTCCAATCTCGGCCTGTCCTACATGCTGCAGAATAATCTATCGAAGGCCGAACAGGTGCTCGGCCGCGCCCATCAGCGCAATCAGAACGATGCGCGGGTCCGCGCCAATCTGGCGCTCGTGCTGGGATTGCAGGGTCGCGAGGCCGAGGCCGAAATCCTCGTCAAGGCAGATCTGCCGCCGGACCAGGCCGCGGCCAAAGTCGCGGCGCTGAAGCAGCTGCTGGCGAAAAAGCAGCAGCGGGCGGACAGGTAGTCCGCCCTAGAGCATGATCCGGACCCGAAGGGCCGCGTCAGCGCAAAGTGTGAAGCGGTTTTCCGAAAAGATCATGCTCAAATAAGCTACGCCTAAGACGCCTTGCGATGCGGGGCCGAGCTGCGTCCCGACTTGCCCTTCAGCTTCTTCAAAAGCGGCTCGAGCAGCGAGCGCTTTGGCTTCTTCACCTCGCCGCGGCCGGCGAGGCGGTTCGCCATGTTCTGAAACAGAACGGTGGTGCGGTGGGTCCTGGAGACCTCCGCGATCATCTGGCCGTTATTGGCCGCGGTCGAGAACAGTTTCGAATCGAACGGGATCACCGTGATCGGCTGGCTCTCCATGGTCTTGGCGAAGGCCTTGACCTCGATCTCCGCGCGCTTGTGCATGCCGACCTGGTTGAGGCAGTACAGCGGCGGCCGGTCGTTCGGTCGCGCCGCCTTCAGCACGCTCAGCATGTTTTTGGTGTTGCGCAAGTTGGCGAGATCGGGCTCGGCCACGATCACGATGTCGTCGGCGTTCACCAGCGCGCGGCGGGTCCAGCCGGACCATTGATGGGGAACGTCGAGCACGATGCAGGGCGTCGTCATGCGCAGCGTGTCGAACACTGCGTCGAAGGCTTCGGCACTGAAATCGTAGACGCGGTCGAGCGTGGCGGGCGCCGCCAGGAGGCTGAGGCGATCGGTGCATTTGGCGAGCAGGCGCTCCATCAGCGCCGTGTCCGGCCGGTCCTGCGACAGCACCGCATTGGCTATGCCCTGCACCGGATCCTGATTGTAGTCGAGGCCCGCGGTGCCGAAGGCGAGGTCGAGATCGATCACGACGGAATCGAGCGAAAGGTCGCGGGCGATGGTCCATGCCAGATTATGCGCGACGGTGGACGCGCCGACGCCGCCCTTGGCGCCGACCACCGCAATGACGCGGCCGGTGATGATGGCCTCGGAGGCCGAAAACAGGCTGCAGATCGAGCGGACCACGTCGATCGTCTCGACCGGTCCGACTACGTAATCGTTGACGCCGCGGCGCACCAGCTCGCGATAGGGCGCGGTGTCGTTGGGGCTGCCGATCACGACCACGCGCGTGCCGGGATCGCAGACGCCGGCGAGATCGTCCAGTCCTTCGAGGATGTCGCGCGTGCCGTCGGACTCGATGACGATCACGTTCGGCGTCGGCATCGATTCATAGGCTTCGATCGCCGCGGCGAGGCCGCCGTCCTTGGCGCTGAGATGGGCCTTGGCGAGCCGGCGATCCTGGCCAGCCGCCGTCACCGCCTTGAGCGTCTGCTCGGTCTCGCAGAAGGCTTGCACCGAAATGCGCGGAACCGGCGCGATGTGTTCCTCGGGATGCTGCGGATCGTCCGCGTCTTCGTCGTGGATGCCTGTCATTTGGCGGTATCGCTGAGTTTGGCCTTGTCGGATTCTGGATAGGTGGTGGTCGTCGTCGTGCCCTTGCGATAGCGATCGAACGCGATGTCGCGCCGTGCGGTATAGGCGGGCGTCTCGGCGCGCGGTTGCTCGAGGTCAGCCGGGTTGTCGATCATCGCGGCGAGATTGCGCTGGCTGGCGCAGCCCAGATTGAAATAGGGGCGGTTCTCGGTGTAGCCGGGGTTGAGGATGTTGGGGCCGACGTCTTCGGGCCACAGCCCGCAGGGGCCGGCGACCGCGGTGATCTTGGAATAGCTCAGGCGGATGGTGGGCAGCAGCCCGGGATCATCAGGGCGATAGGGCCGCTGGACGATGGCGCGCGACGGCACGCCGCCGGACGTGAGCACCGAGCGGATCTCCTGATAGGTTGCGGCGGCCGCGCGCGAATTGGCGGTGTCGACCGGCACATCGACGACGACCGAGCCGGTGCCTTCGCGCATCCAGTCCCGCGCGATGCCCGCGACGTCCGAATGCTGCGCAGCCGAGAGGCCGCCTCTGCTCTTGCCGACGAAGATCACGATCGACTTCTTGCCTTCCTGCACCGCAATCGGATGGCGCTGGCGATAATCGGTCGGCACCGTCTGGGTGACGATCTCGGTGGTGTTGCAGGCGCCGAGCATGACGGAGAGGCCCGTCAGTGCCAGTGCGAGCCGCAAATTGCGACGTCGATCGGCTGATGTTGTCGTCATCCCCTGATCCCTCCTGCCCCTGCCTTGCCCGGTCCCCAAACCGTTCGTCTCAGTCGATGATGAAGCCGAAATCGCCCGGCGTGCCGGCCACCGGATCGACACGGCTCGCGATGCCATAGAGGCGGTTGACCCTGCCGAGCAGCGCCCTCTGTGCGTCCGAGGCCGGCGCGAAGCCGTCGTCGGGCCGCGACAATTCCTTCTGAGCGACCGCGCGCACCACGTAAGGCGTCACGATCACCATCAGCTCGGTCTCGTTGTTGACGAAGTCCTGGCTGCGGAACAGCGCGCCGATGATCGGCACCTGGTCGACACCAGGCAGTCCGTTGATCGCCTGCTTGGTCTGCTGCTGGATCAGGCCGGCCATCGCCATCGAGCCGCCCGAGGGAATTTCCAGGGTGGTTTCGGCGCGGCGGGTCTGGATCGAAGGAATGGTGATCGAGTTGGTCGAGCCCGCGGACACCGACTGCGTCAGCGTAATCGAGTTGGTGTTCGACAGCTCCGAGACCTCGGTCATCACGCGCAGGCTGATGCGGCCTTCGCTGAGCACGACCGGGGTGAAGTTCAGGGAGATGCCGAACTTCTTGTAGGTGACCTGGGTGGTACAGACGTGGGTGACCGGATCGCAGGCATAGCCCCCGGGAATCGGGAATTCGCCGCCAGCGACGAAAGTGGCGGATTCGCCCGAGATCGCGGTCAGGCTCGGCTCGGCCAGGGTCCGCATGACGCCGGCGCTTTCCATTGCCCGCATCGTGGCGTTGACGGTGGCGACGCCCTTGGCGAGGCCGGTGACGCCGAGCCCATTGCTGCTGACGATCGGTCCGCCAGAGACTGAGAACGGGTTGGAATTGTTGAAATTCACCACCGCCGTGCCGGCATTCAGGCTGGCGCTGAGATCGACGCCGAGTTGCTTGACGATGTCGCGGCGGACTTCGCCGACCACGACCTTGAGCATGACCTGGTCGCGGCCGCGCACGACGATGTTGTTGACGACCTTGTCCGCGCCGCCGACCAGCTTTGCGGCGACGTCGCCGGCCTGCTGGGCCTCGACCGGGCTCGACACCGAGCCGGTCAGCATCACGCTGTCGCCGACGCCCTCGATCTGGACGCCCGGCAGCGACTGGCGCAGCGCCGAACGCATGCCGTTGAGGTCGCGCTTCACCGCGATGTCATAGGAGGCGACTTGCTGGCCATCGGCCGCGAAGAACACGACGTTGGTCTGGCCGACCTGGCCGCCGATGATATAGGCGCGCTGGGCCGAGCGGATCACCGCATTGGCGATCTTGGGATCGGCCACCAGCACGTCCTTGACCTCGCGCGGCAGGTCGATGACGACGGACTTGCCGATGCCGAGCGACAGAAAGCGCGACCGCGCCGGTGCGATCGTCCCAACCGACGATAAGCCGAGATCCGACGCCTGCATCGGCGCCTGGTCGCCGACCGGCGCTTCCGCGGCAGCGACGACGCCGGGAGCCGCGAGCAGCCCCAGCATCAACATCGTCCCCGCCAGGACCGAGCGCGCGCGCTTCCCCCGAATGCGCAGGCCCGTCCGATCACCCCCGTAGTTCATGCTGTCCCCATCACTTCTGTGACGTCAGTTGCCGTGCCTGGACGCCGTAACGGATTACGTTCACGCCGCCCGGGCGCTTGATCGCCTGGTCCTCGGGCGTGCCGTCGACTGCGTTGGCATCGACGATGCTGCGCAGCGCGAGTGTCAGAGTGCCGCCCTGGCGTGCGGCCGAAAGCGTGGCGATCTGGTCGGGCCGCAGCTCGAGCGTGACGGTCTTGCCGACCACCGCGTTCTGGCCCTCCTTTTCCTTCGGGGCCTGGTCGATCGCGAGCACTCGGATGTTGGTGAGAATGACCTCGGACAGGATGAGGTCGTTGCCGCCGGTCGGGCCGTTGGTGTTGCCGCCGTCCGGATTCTTCAGCCGGCGGGTCAGGACGATGTCGACGCGGTCATTCGGCAGGATGAAGCCGCCGGCGCCGGTCTCGGCTGAAATCTCGGTGGAGACGGCACGCATCCCGGACGGCAGGATCGCGGCCATGAAGCCGGAGCCTTCGGCCTTGACCAGCTTCTGCTCGCGGATCGGCTCGCCCTGCATCAACGGCACGCGCGCGATCGATCCCGCGATCTGCGCCGGTGCCTCGGGCCTGCCGTCGCGGCGGATGAAGGCGCTGCTGGCGGTGGCCGCGGGCCAGGCCTGCCATTGCAGGTCCTCGGGCTTCACGGCCTGGCCGAGCTGGATGTCGTTCTTGGCGATGAGGACCTCGACCGTCGGCAGCTTCTCGGCGACGGGCAGGACGGCCGCGGGCGGATTCTGATAGCCGCTCGCCAGATATGCAGCGACGCCGCCGGCGCCGAGAGCGATGACGAGAACGACAATGCGTGCGGTATTCATACGCTTCTACTCTTACGCGGGGCACTCGAACCGCACCTGGCGTGTTCCCCCGCGTCGATGAGTAGGGAGCAAAAGTATAAGGGGTGTTGCGAGGCCGAACGCGATCGCCGGCCGCGATGCTGGTTTTCGGCAGATGGTGAACGCGGCGTTATTGGGTCGGCCAACGGCCCCGTAGTTTCACCTACGCGGGCACGTACGTTCGCACGACGCGCGCGGCGTCATGGTGAATACGTCGTTAGCGTGCGAGGTGGCCGCGAGCGTCGTCCATAGCCGGGATGGAGAGCAAGCGTAATCCGGGGCCAGTGCAAGTGGGGGGCGTCTCAGATTCGCTAACGCCCCATCCGGGCTGCGCGCAGAGCTCTACTTCTTCCGCTTCGCTTCGATCACGTCCCAGATCTTCGCCGCGACATCCGGGCCGCCGAGCCGTGCGATGGCGCGGATGCCGGTCGGTGAGGTCACGTTGATCTCGGTGAGATTGCCGTTGATGACGTCGATGCCGACGAACAGCAGGCCGCGCTCGCGCAGCGCCGGGCCGACCGTGGCGCAGATCTCGCGCTCACGCGGGGTGAGCTCGGTCTCATGCGCCGCGCCGCCGCGCACCATGTTGGAGCGGAGGTCGTCGGCGGCCGGCACGCGGTTCACCGCGCCGGCGAACTCGCCGTCGACCAGGATGATGCGCTTGTCGCCGTGCTTTACCTCGGGGATGAATTGCTGGATCACCCAGGGCTCCCGGAACGTCACCGAGAACATGTCGAACAGCGAGCCGAAATTCATGTCCTGCGGCATCACGCGGAACACCGCCGCGCCGCCATGGCCGTGCAGCGGCTTCATGACGACCGCGCCGTACTTGTCGCGGAACGCATTGATCTCATCGAGGTCGCGCGAGATCAGCGTCGGCGGCATCAGCTGCGGAAAATTCATGACGAACAGCTTTTCCGGCGCGTTGCGCACCGAGGCGGGATCGTTGACGACCAGCGTCTTCGGATGGATGCGCTCCAGGAAATGCGTCGAGGTGATGTAGGCGAGGTCGAACGGCGGATCCTGGCGCAGCAGCACCACGTCGAACCCGTTCAGCGCCTCGCGCTTGGGCTCGCCGAGGGTGAAATGGTCGCCTGGCTCATCGCGCACGGTCAGGAGCTGAACCGGTGCGACCAGCTCCTCGCCGACCATCGAGAGCTTGTCGGGCGTGTAATAAGACAGGCCATGGCCGCGCTTCTGCGCCTCCAAGAGCAGCGCGAAGGTGGAATCGCCCTTGATGTTGATGCGGGCGATGGGGTCCATCTGGACGGCGACGTTCAGTTTCATGGGCTGCCTTTCAGGTCGAGGCGTCGAATGCCGCCAACACATGGCGCGGAAGCGAGCGCGGCGCAATCAGCATGGCGTCGAATCGCAATTCGAATTCGGCATGCTCGGGATGCGCTGCGAGCCAGCCTTGGGCGGCGTCGATGATGCGCTGCTGCTGGCGCGGCGTCACGGCGAATGCGGCCTCGTCCAGCGTGGCGCGGGCCTTGACCTCGACGAAGGCGATCAGGTTGCGGCGCCGCGCCACGATGTCGATCTCGCCATGCGGCGTGCGGTAACGTTTGGCGAGAATGCGGTAGCCCTTGGCCATGAGGTAGGCGGCGGCACGACTCTCCGCGGAAATACCGGTCTGGAACGCTGCGACGCGCTCGGGCGACGCGACCTTCGGTTCCGCAGGAATCTCAGTCTTCGCCATCGCTGCCCCGCGAATCCTTTGCGAGCTCGAGCGCGCGGGCATAGACCTCGCGGCGCGGCCGGCCCGACAACGCGACCGCGTGCGCCACGGCATCCTTGACGCTGTGCGCGGCAAGCTGCTCGCGCAACAGACTATCGAGCGCGTCCGATGTCAGAACCTCGGCGTCGGCCGCGGGCGGAGCGATCACCAGCACGAATTCGCCGCGTGTCTCCAGCGTTGCAGCCTCGCGCGCCAGCTCGCTCAGCGTTGCGCGCGAAATCTCCTCATGCAGCTTGGTCAGCTCGCGGCAGATCGCGGCCTCGCGCGGTCCCATGATCTCGGCGAGATCGGCCAGCGTATCCTGCACGCGGTTGCCTGACTCGAACATCACCAGCGTCGCGTCGATGCGGACGAGCTCGGTAAGACGGCTGCGCCGCGCGGCTGATTTCGCCGGCAAGAAGCCTTCGAAAAAAAAGCGGTCGGTCGGCAGCGCGGCGACCGACAGCGCGGCCAGCACCGAGGACGGGCCGGGCAGCGCATACACGGCATGGCCGGCGGCGCAGACCTCGCGCACCAGCTTGAAGCCGGGATCGGAGATCAGCGGCGTGCCGGCGTCCGACACCAGCGCGACCGAGCCGCCCTGCCCGAGAGCTTCCAGGATTTTGGGACGCGCGGCCTCCGCATTGTGCTCGTGATATGGCTTGAGCTGGGCCGTGATCGCATAGCGCTCGGTCAGGCGGCGCGTGATGCGGGTGTCCTCACAGGCGATGACGTCGACGCCGGCGAGCGTCTGCAGCGCCCGCAGGGTGATGTCGCCGAGATTGCCGATCGGAGTCGCGACCAGGTGGAGGCCCGGCGCGGCCTTCGGCGCCGCGAGCCGATGGACATCGATGGAGAAACCGCGCGAGGCGGCGTCTTGAGCTTCAGGCGTATTTATCGGGGCCGGCTTTGCGCGCATAATGGAGCCAACTTAGGCACGATCGCTAAGGCTGGGAACCGGCTCGCCGAAAAAGATCGTGCCCAAGGATCGTATCCGGGTGAGGGGCGAGGAACGGACGGGAATGTGATCGGTCGAGATCGCGCCGGGAGGCAGGAGGGGCCCTCGCGCCATATTCGCGACGGAAACGCCGCCTTGATGAGTGAATGAGTGACGGCGAAGAGTAGCCGGGACGGGATTGCGGCCGCGTTAAGCGATTGTTATCCTTTTGTTTTGGTTAACTATTTGCCGACACACTGCCTGAATCCGCGGCCTGTGTCGCGGAAAGCAATGTCGTGATCGGCCGGCGACGGCGGGTCGGAAGAGAAGCTGCCATGGTCGGCCCGCGTCATCCAAAGTCTCACCTTCCGGGGTCCCGATCGCCAGGGGCGACCCGGCGGACTGCGCTCGGCCTGTTGCTCGGCGCGCCCGTGCTGTCGGCCTGCGCCGGCGTGCAGCAAAGCCTCAGCCAGTTCTCCAACCCGTTCTCGAGCTCCGCACCGCCGGCCCAGCCGGCTGGCCCGCAGCAGCAGGCGACGACCGCCGGCACCGGCGGCGTGAAGGTCGGCCTGATCCTGCCACTCTCAGCTGCCGGCAATGCCGGGCTCGCCGCGCAATCGATGCGCAATGCCGCCGAGATGGCGCTGGCCGAGTTCCAGAACCCGAACATACAGCTCCTGATCAAGGACGACAATGGCAGCCCGCAAGGCGCGCAGGCCGGCGCGCAGCAGGCGGTCGACGAGGGCGCCGAGATCATTTTGGGACCATTGTTCGCACAGTCGGTGCCGGCGGTGGCGCAGGTCGCGCGCACGCGCGGCATTTCCGTGATCGCGTTCTCGACCGATTCCAGCATCGCCGGACGCGGCGTCTATCTGCTCTCGTTCCTGCCGGAGTCGGACGTCAACCGCATCGTCGAATATTCCGCCGGCATCGGAAAGCGCTCCTTCGCCGTGCTGGTGCCCGACAACGCCTATGGCAATGTCGTCGAGGCCGCGGTGAAGGCGGCGGTGCCGCGGCGGGCCGGGCGCATCGTCGCGTTCGAGAAATACGGCGCCGATCGCGCCACGCCGGCGCGCACCGTGGCGCAGCAGCTCGGCAGTGCGGACGCGCTGTTCATTGCCGATGACGGCGATGCCGTCGTGTCAGTCGCGGACGCCATGACTGCCGCGGGCGCGAACTTGCGCAACATCCAGCTGCTTGGCACCGGCCTTTGGGACAATCCGCGCGTCTATGCCAGCGCCGCGCTGCAGGGCGGCCTTTACGCCGCGCCCGATCCGGCCGGCTGGCGCGCCTTCTCCGGCCGCTACCGCACGAAATACGGCGCGGAGCCGATCCGCACCGCGACCCTTTCCTATGACGCGGTCGCGCTCGTTGCCGCGCTGGCCCGCACGCAAGGCGGCCAGCGTTTCTCCTCCGACGTGCTCACCAACCCCTCCGGCTTTGCCGGCATCGACGGCCTGTTCCGCTTCCGTGCGGATGGCACGAATGAACGCGGGCTCGCCGTCATGAAGGTGACGCAAGGCGGCGGCGTCGCCGTGGCGGGCTCGCCGAAGAGCTTTGGGGCGTAGCTCGGTGCTGTAGGGTGGGCAAAGGCGCTCTTGCGCCGTGCCCACTATCTCTTTCGATAATGAAAGTTGCGTGGGCACGCTTCGCTTTGCCCACCTACGAGAGTTCCTTACGCAGCCAAATCCGCGACCACGGCATCCAGCACCGGAAAACCGCTGCTGGTCACGCGCAACCGTCCCGTTGCATCCACCGTGATCGCGCCTTCCTCGCGCAAGAGCGCGATGCGGCGGGGGTCGAGCGGGCGGCCGGCGAGGGCCTTGTAGCGTTCGGGATCGATGCCTTCGGCGAGCCGCAATCCCATCAGCAGGAATTCGTCGGCGCGTTCCTCGCTGTTGAGGAGCTCGTCGCTGACGACACCGTCGCCGTTGGTCTCGACCCGCATCAGCCAGGCCTCGGGACGCTTCTCGGTGGCGGTGGCGTGCCTGATCCCGTCGATGTCGAGGCGGCCATGTGCGCCGGGGCCGATGCCGGCATATTCCTCGCCGCGCCAGTACACCAGATTGTGCCGGCACTCGGCGCCGCGCCGCGCGTGATTGGAGATCTCGTAAGCGGGCAGCCCGAGCTTGTCGCAGGTCTCCTGCGTGACGTCGTAGAGCGCGCGGGCGACCGCTTCGTCCGGCGTCTTCAGCTTGCCGGCCTGGTGCAGGCCGAAGAAAGGCGTGCCTTCCTCGATGGTCAATTGATAGAGCGACAGATGCTCGGCCGCTTCATCGATGGCGTGCCGCAGCTCGCCCGCCCACATCGCCGGCGTCTGGTCGGGGCGGGCGTAGATCAGGTCGAACGAATAGCGGTCGAACGCGCGGCGCGCGATGGCGACGGCATCGAGCGCTTCGCGCGCGCTGTGCATGCGGCCGAGCGCTTTGAGCGAGGCGTCATCGAGCGCCTGCACGCCGAGCGAGACGCGGTTGACGCCGGCGATGCGATAACCGGCAAAGCGCGTGGCTTCGACGCTGGTCGGGTTCGCTTCCAGCGTCACCTCGACGTCGCCTGCGACGGTCCAGTGCTTGCCGATCGCGTCTAACACCGCGCCGACGGTGGCGGGCTGCATCAGTGACGGCGTGCCGCCGCCGAGGAAGATCGAGGTGACCTCGCGGCCGGGCGCGCGTTCGGCGGTCGTTGCGATCTCGCGCGCGAAGGCGGCGGCAAACCTCGCCTCGTCGATCGCGGCATGGCGGACATGGCTGTTGAAGTCGCAATAGGGGCACTTCGACAGGCAGAACGGCCAGTGCACATAGACGCCAAACGCATCCTTGTTAGCGCGGCTCAAGGCAGATCTCCGCCAGTTTCCGAAAAGCGCGGGCGCGGTGCGACAGGCCGAGGCCGAGCGGCGGCAGGCCGTGCTTCTCGATGCTGGTCATCTCGCCGAAGGTGCGGCTGTGCCCGTCCGGCAGGAACATCGGGTCGTAGCCGAAGCCGGCCGTGCCGCGCGGTGGCCAGATCAGCGTGCCGTCGACGCGCGCCTCGACCTCCTCGCGATGATCGTCGGGCCAGGCCACGCAAAGCGCGGAGACGAAGTGGGCCTTGCGCTTGTCCGGCGTGGTGGCGCCGCGCTCCTGCAGCAGGCGCTCGATCTGCGCCATCGCCGCGTTGAAATCCTTGGATGGACCGGCCCAGCGCGCGCTGTAGATTCCCGGCGCACCGTCGAGTGCGTCGACGACGATGCCGGAATCGTCGGCGAAGGCGGGAAGCTTGGTCGCCTGCGCTGCGGCGACCGCCTTGATCGCAGCGTTGCTGCGGAAATCGTTGCCGGTTTCCTCGGGCTCGGGGAGGCCAAGCTCGCCTGCCGACACCGCCTCGATCCCGTACGGCGCGAGCAGCTCCTTCATCTCGGCGAGCTTGCCGGGATTGTGAGTGGCGATGACGAGCTTGTCGGTGATTCGGCGGTGCATGGGCCTATTGACTACGCCACGGCCAGTTTCTGCAAGTCCACCAGACGCGCAATGCCCTTCTGCGCCAGGGCGATCAGCTTCAGGAACTCGTCCTGCGTGAACGGCTCGCGTTCCGCGGTGCCCTGCACCTCGATGATGCGGCCATCGCCGGTCATGACGAAATTGGCGTCGGTCTCGGCTTCCGAATCCTCGGCATAGTCGAGATCGAGCACCGGCGTACCGTTGTAGATGCCGCAGGAGATCGCGGCGACGTTGTCGCGCATCACGTTGGCCTTCACCATGTTGCGCGCCTTCATCCAGTTGATGCAATCGGCAAGCGCCACCCAGGCGCCGGTGATCGAGGCCGTGCGCGTGCCGCCGTCGGCCTGGAGCACGTCGCAATCGACCGTGATCTGACGCTCACCGAGCGCTTCGAGATCGACGATGGTGCGAAGCGAGCGACCGATCAGACGCTGAATCTCGACGGTGCGGCCGCTCTGCTTGCCGGCGGAGGCCTCGCGGCGGGTGCGTTCGGAGGTGGCGCGCGGCAGCATGCCGTATTCGGCGGTGACCCAGCCGCGGCCCTGACCCTTCAGCCACGGCGGCAGGCGGTCCTCCAGCGTGGCGGTGACCAGCACATGGGTGTCGCCGAATTTCACCAGGCAGGAGCCTTCCGCATATTTGACCACGCCGCGCTCCAGCGTCACGGGGCGCAATTCGTCGGGCGCACGGCGGCTTGGCCGCATGGGAAATCTCCAAAACTCGCGGGAATAGGCTGTTCGCGGTGCTTGTAGGTGGGGCGGGGGTGGGCGGCAAGGGCTTATTCACCCCCTGACCGCCGGCCCGTAAACGCGACGCTTGTCAGAAGCGGCCCGGATGGACAAATTATAAGTATCTGAGAGGAGTTACCGTCTGTGGCCCATCACGATCCGATCCATCTGATCGCGCCGCGCGCAGGCCTTGCCCAGCTCAACGAGCGTTCCCGCGACATCTTTCGTCAAATTGTCGAAAGCTATCTCGCGACCGGTGAGCCGGTCGGCTCGCGCAACATTTCCCGCCTGATCGCCATGCCGCTGTCGCCGGCCTCGGTCCGCAACGTCATGGCCGATCTGGAACAGCTCGGCCTGATCTATGCCCCGCACACCTCGGCCGGCCGGCTGCCGACGGAACTGGGCTTGCGCTTCTTCGTCGATGCCCTGATGCAGGTCGGCGACCTCAACGAGGCCGAGCGGCAGGCGATCCAGAGCCAGCTCTCGTCCGTCGGCGAGGCGCAATCGGTCGAGGCGGCGCTGGACCAGGCCTTGATGCGGCTCTCCGGCCTGACCCGGGCGGCCGCCGTCGTGCTGACGCCGAAATCCAATGCGCGGCTGAAGCACATCGAATTCGTCCGCCTGGAACCGGAAAAAGCGCTGGTGATCCTGGTCGGCGAAGACGGCCAGGTCGAAAACCGCGTGTTGACGCTGCCGCCCGGAGTTCCCTCTTCGGCGCTGACGGAGGCCGGCAATTTCCTCAATGCGCGGATCCGGGGCCGTACCCTGGCCGAGGCGCGGCTCGAGCTCGAGACCGCACTCGGCGAGGCCCGTGCCGAGCTCGATCAGCTGACACAGAAAGTGATCTCGGCCGGCATCGCCAGCTGGTCCGGCGGCGAGAGCGAGGATCGCCAGCTCATCGTCCGCGGCCATGCCAATCTGCTCGAAGATCTGCATGCGCTGGAGGATCTGGAGCGGGTTCGGCTGTTGTTCGACGACCTCGAGACCAAGCGCGGCGTGATCGACCTGCTCGGCCGGGCCGAGACCGCCGAAGGCGTGCGCATCTTCATCGGCAGTGAGAACAAGCTGTTCTCGCTGTCGGGGTCGTCCACCATCATCTCGCCCTATCGGGATGCCGCCGGCCACATCGTCGGCGTTCTCGGCGTGATCGGCCCGACGCGGCTGAATTATGCCCGCGTGATCCCCACCGTGGACTACGCCGCCCGCATCGTCAGCCGCCTCTTGGGGGGCTGACCGGCCTTTCCGCCGATCACGGGCGCTTGATTTTCGCGAGTTTAGGCACGATATCCGGGCCAACATCCCTGAAACGAGTTCGAGATCAGAGCCGATGACCGAGCAAGACCGGCAACCCCAAGACACGACTGCAGCGACCGGCGAGCCCGTGGTGTCGAAACCCTACATCATGCCCGACGATCCCGAGCCGGGTTCGGTCGAAACCCTGCAAAAGGAAGCGGCTGAAGCGCGCGACCGCATGCTGCGGACGCTGGCCGAGATGGAGAATTTGCGCAAGCGCACCGCCAAGGAAGTCGCCGACGCCCGCCTCTACGGCATCACCGGCTTCGCGCGCGACGTGCTCGACATCGCCGACAATCTCCAGCGTGCACTCGATGCCGTTCCGGCGGAGGCGCGTGCTGCGGCCGATCCCGGCCTGGTCTCGTTGATCGAGGGCGTCGAGCTCACGGAGCGCGCGCTGCTCAACGCGCTGGAAAAACACGGCGTGAAGAAGCTCGATCCTCAGGGCCAGAAGTTCGACCCGAACTTCCACCAGGCGATGTACGAAGTGCCTGACGCGTCGGTGCCGTCGGGCACCGTGGTGCAGATCATGCAGGCCGGCTACACCATTGGTGACCGCGTGCTGCGCCCGGCGCTGGTCGGCGTCGCCAAGGGCGGCGCGAAGACTGCGCCCGCGGCGAACAACAACGAGTCGAGCAGCGCGGCGAATTGAGTGTTGGCGTCATTCCGGGGCTCGACGAAGTCGAGAACTATGGTGCGCAATGCGCACCTGAGAATCCATCGAACAGCAGAGACAACCGCACAATGGATTTCGGGCTCGCGCTGAAGCGCGCCCCGGAATGACGGAAGATGGCGCGCCGCCTACGCGCTCACCGCGATATCCGCAGACTGAATCCGCTTCACGCCCGCCTTGGCCATGTCGGCCCAGGCCTTGGCGAGCGAGCCCTGCGTGTCGATGCCGCGGCAGGCGTCTTCCACCACATAGACCTCGAAGCCCGCCTTGCGCCCGTCGAGCGCGGTCCAGGCGACGCAGAAATCTGTCGCAAGACCAGCGACGAAGACGCGCTTGATCTTGCGGCCCCTCAGGTAGCCGGCGAGCCCGGTCGAGGTCTTGCCGTCGGCCTCGAGGAAGGCCGAATAGCTGTCGACGTTCTTGTGAAATCCCTTGCGGATGATGAGCTCGGCGTGCGGGATCGACAGGTCCTTCGACAGCGCCGCGCCCTCGGTGCCCTGCACGCAATGGTCCGGCCACAGCACCTGCTTGCCGTAGGGCAGGTCGACCGTTTCGAATGGCTTCTTGCCGGAATGAACCGACGCAAACGAAACGTGGCCCGGCGTGTGCCAGTCCTGCGTCAGCACCACATTCGCAAATGCCTTCGAGATCTTGTTGATGACCGGCACCACCTGCTCGCCTTCCTTCACGGCGAGGCTGCCGCCGGGCAGGAAGCAGTTCTGCACGTCGATCACGAGCAGCGCGGACGCTTCGTCCGGCTTGATCGGTGCGGCCGCGAACAGCGCGGTTGGCGCGAGCGTCGCCAGCGCCGTCGTTCCAAGCATTGCCAAGACCTGTCGCCGAACCAGCATGTCTACCTCCCCTCCAGGATGATCCAACGGGAGGAAGCCTAGTTCCGTTCGTATACGAACAGAAGCCTGAAAATGCAGCCGGGCTGATGAGCAGTTGGGCTCTTAGCCCCAACATCATCGTCGCCCCCCGTGCGCAATTGCGCACCAGGCGGGGATGACATTGGAGGTGTTGAAGCGCCTCGGGCCCTACCCCTTCGGCTGAATCCCGTCGCGCACGGCGCGGAAGCGGGTGAAGGCGGCTTGCCATTGGTCGCGCGGGGCGCTGGCGATGATGCGCAATGATGCGCCGCCGCTCGAGAAGCGGATCCACTGCACCACCGTCACCGGGACCTTGTCCTTGCCGCTGACGCCGTCGATCCGGGTCTCGAAGCCTTGCTGGCCGTTGATGCGGATCGGCTCGGACATGGTGATGCGCGACTCGCGCACGCCGGGAATCTGGAGCGCCGCCTCCTGGGCGAAGCGGGCGCGGTCGTCGGCGGCTTGCGGGGTGGCGCCGATCAGGCCGAGGATCATCCTCGTAGCCCACGCTCTCATCGCCGTCGGCCAGGATGATGCTCGAGCCCGGTGCCAGGGTCTTGATGTCCTTGAAGTCGGCGAGATCGGTGATCTTGAACGGCAGCAGCGCGATCTGCTCCTCGGCCGAGACCTGCCTGCGGGTGGTGGCGCTCGCGAACATCTGTCGCACCGCCTCGTCCGTGTAGATCTTGGTCGCATTCTCCGGGATCTGTACCGCGACATAGCCGGAGAAGCCGGCGCCGGGCACGATCATCGAATAGCGCTTCACCGGGGTATCGCCGGCCTTGCCGCTTTCGGTGGTGAAATAGGCAAGGCCAGCGGGGGTCTCGACCTTGTCCTGCTTGACGCCGCCCGTCCCGCCGGGATTGGAATTGAAGGCGCTCACGACCTCGCCATAGGCGGCCGGCGGCAGCTCGGTGACCAGCACCTTGACGTTGCCGTCCTCGCTCTCGAAGCCCGGAAAGGTCTTGGCCGTGCTGAGGCCGATCAACGGCACCATGCCGAGACGCAAGCCGGGTGGGAAAACGACGTCGGCGGCGAAGGCCGGAAGCGCTGTTACGGCGAGGAGGGCGAGCGCGGCGAGGGGGCGGATCAGCTTCATGGCCACTCTGATTGGTTCACATTGAGGCCGTTCGATGGTCGGCCACCGGGCCGCTTTGTCGCGCGAAGCAGCTGCGCCGGCTGTGCGGTCGGTCCGCCTTTTAGCCGGTTTGGCCTCGCCGCAACAGGGCGGGCGGGCTTGCGGGTGCGGGGGCTTGCCGAGGCCCGGACCTGTTAATAATTCCTCACCCGCAAGGGCGGTTGAGCCCGGATATCACCTTCCAAAACCCGATGTTTTAGCGGCAGAAACCTAGCTTCGGTCCTTGCGGGCCCCTCCCCCCCTCCTATATGAGCCTCAATCATCGCAATATCGCGGATGTTTGATCTTAGGGGGTTTCGGTTCGGGTGCCTCTTGGGCCCAGCCAACCTGCCGCAAAAAGAAGGATATCAGGACCATGGGAAAGGTCATTGGGATCGACCTCGGCACCACGAATTCGTGCGTCGCCGTGATGGATGGCAAGAACGCCAAAGTCATCGAGAATTCCGAAGGCATGCGCACGACGCCTTCGATCGTCGCCGTCACGGATGACGGTGAGCGCCTCGTCGGCCAGCCCGCCAAGCGCCAGGCCGTCACCAATCCCGAGCGCACCTTCTTCGCAGTGAAGCGCCTCATCGGCCGCCGCTACGACGACCCGATGGTCGAGAAGGACAAGAAGCTCGTTCCCTACAAGATCGTGAAGGCTTCCAACGGCGACGCCTGGGTCGAGGCCGACGGCCAGACCTACTCGCCCTCGCAGGTCTCGGCATTCATCCTGCAGAAGATGAAGGAGACCGCGGAAGCCCATCTCGGCCAGAAGGTCGAGCAGGCCGTCATCACCGTTCCTGCCTACTTCAACGACGCCCAGCGCCAGGCGACCAAGGACGCCGGCAAGATCGCGGGCCTCGAAGTGCTGCGCATTATCAACGAGCCGACCGCGGCCGCGCTCGCCTATGGTCTCGACAAGACCAAGGCCGGTACCATCGCGGTGTATGACCTCGGCGGCGGTACGTTCGATATCTCCATTCTCGAAATCGGCGACGGCGTGTTCGAGGTGAAGTCGACCAACGGCGATACCTTCCTCGGCGGTGAAGACTTCGACATGCGCCTCGTGGGTTATCTCGCCGACGAGTTCCAGAAGGAGCAGGGCATCAACCTGCGCAACGACAAGCTCGCGCTGCAGCGCCTGAAGGAAGCCGCTGAAAAGGCCAAGATCGAGCTGTCGTCGACGACGCAGACCGAGATCAATCTGCCCTTCATCACCGCGGATCAGACCGGCCCGAAGCATCTGACGATGAAGCTCACCCGCGCCAAGTTCGAGGCGCTGGTCGACGACCTCATCCAGAAGACCGTCGAGCCCTGCCGCAAGGCGCTGAAGGACGCCGGCGTCACCGCCGGTGAGATCGGCGAGGTCGTGCTGGTCGGCGGCATGTCGCGCATGCCGAAGGTCCAGGAAGTCGTGAAGCAGCTGTTCGGCAAGGAGCCGCACAAGGGCGTCAACCCGGACGAAGTCGTGGCGATCGGCGCTGCGATCCAGGCAGGCGTGCTCCAGGGCGACGTCAAGGACGTGCTGCTGCTCGACGTCACCCCGCTGTCGCTGGGCATCGAGACGCTGGGCGGCGTGTTCACCCGCATCATCGACCGCAACACCACGATCCCGACCAAGAAGAGCCAGGTGTTCTCGACGGCTGAAGACAACCAGAATGCCGTCACCATCCGCGTCTTCCAGGGCGAACGTGAAATGGCGGCCGACAACAAGATGCTCGGTCAGTTCGACCTGATGGGCATTCCGCCGGCGCCGCGCGGCATGCCGCAGATCGAGGTGACCTTCGACATCGACGCCAACGGCATCGTCAACGTCTCGGCCAAGGATAAGGCCACGGGCAAGGAGCAGCAGATCCGCATCCAGGCCTCCGGCGGCCTGTCGGAAGCCGACATCGAGAAGATGGTCAAGGACGCCGAGGCCAATGCCGAGGCGGACAAGAAGCGCCGCGAGGCCGTCACCGCCAAGAACGAGGCGGATGGCCTGGTGCATTCGACCGAGAAGGCTTTGGCCGAGCACGGCTCGAAGGTTGCCGAGAGCGAGCGCCGCGCCATCGAGGATGCCGTCAGCGACCTCAAGGAAGCGCTGAAGGGCGACGATGCCGAGGCGATCAAGGCCAAGACCCAGACGCTGGCGCAGGCTTCGATGAAGCTCGGCGAGGCCATGTACAAGCAGCAGGCCGAGGCCGACGCCAAGAAGGATGCGGCCAAGGACGACGTCGTCGACGCGGAATTCACCGAGGTCGACGACGACAAGAACAACAAGAAGTCCGCTTAAGCCCCGAGAGGGTGACGATGCGGACGGCTTGGACCCCACACACGCTACCGGCCTCCTCCCTCGCGGGGGAGGCCATCGTGTCGGGACGGGCGGGCCAAGACTCCTTTCAAGACTCCTTCAAAGTCGGCCCCGTTACGATCGATCAATTCCCAGCCGTTATTCTCAGCGCTGCCAGGCTGCTCTCTGCCGCAAGGTCGAAGGGCGCTCATTCCGCCGCATGTCAGCGTTGTTCCGCGCCAACTTGAATCGCGATTGGATAGACCGAGCTCATCATGTCCACGTCCACCAAGCGCTGCTATTACGAGACCCTCGAAGTCGAACGCGACGCCGACGAAGGCAAGCTGAAATCGTCGTTCCGCAAGCTGGCGATGAAATTCCATCCCGACCGCAACCCCGGGGATGAGACCAGCGAAGTCAAGTTCAAGGAAATCAACGAGGCTTACGAGGTCCTGAAAGACAAGGACAAGCGCGCCGCCTATGATCGTTACGGCCACGCCGCGTTCGAGCAGGGCGGCGGCTTCGGCGGCGGCGCCGGTTTCGGTGCCGGCTTCGCCTCCTCTTTCTCCGACATCTTCGAGGACCTGTTCGGCATGGCCGGGCAGCGCGGCCGCGGCGGCCGCGAGCGCGGCGCCGATCTGCGCTACAACATGGAAATCACCCTCGAGGAAGCCTTTGGCGGCAAGACCGCGCAGATCGAGATTCCGGTCTCGGTCACCTGCGAGGCCTGCTCGGGCATCGGTGCCAAGGCTGGCACCAAGCCCAAGACCTGCTCGACCTGCGGCGGCGCCGGCCGCGTGCGGCAGTCGCAGGGCTTCTTCACGCTGGAGCGAACCTGCCCGGGTTGTCAGGGCCGCGGCCAGATGATCGAGGACGCCTGCCCGTCCTGCGCGGGACAAGGGCGGGTCACCCGGGAGCGGACGCTCTCGGTCAACATTCCGCAAGGCGTCGAGGACGGCACACGGATCAGGCTCGCCGGCGAGGGCGAGGCTGGCGTGCGCGGCGGGCCGCCGGGCGACCTCTACATCTTCCTGTCGCTGGCCCAGCACCAGTTCTTCCAGCGCGACGGCGCGGACCTGCATTGCCGCGTGCCGATCTCGATGGTGACCGCCGCGCTCGGCGGCGAATTCGAGGTGCCGACCATCGACAAGGGCAAGACCAAGGTGAAGGTGCCCGCCGGCACCCAGTCGGGTCGCCGATTCCGCATTGCATCAAAGGGCATGCCGGTGCTGCGGTCGCGCCAGATGGGCGACATGTACGTTCAGGTCATGGTCGAGACCCCGCAGAACCTGACCAAAAAGCAGCAGGAATTGCTGGCCGAGTTCGAGAAGCTCTCCTCCGGCAACACCCAGCCGGAAGCCGAGGGCTTCTTCGCCAAGGTCAAGGATTTCTTCGGCAATCGGGCGAACTGACGCGTCTTGACCGTATCGCCTCCGGCCTATACGTCTTTATGACCATTTTCTGACACGCCGCGGTCCTGCGGTTCCGTCCGGTCCCGACATGCCATTGCCATCGTCCGCGCGTGCGTTGAAGAAGCCTCGTCTCGATGACGAGGTGCGCTTTCTCAGGTCGTGGATCGAAAAGCCCTTGCACATGGGCGCGGTGATGCCGTCCGGCAAGCTGCTGGCGCGGACCATGGCTCATTATGTCGATCCCGATTCCGACGCACCGGTGGTCGAGCTCGGACCCGGCACCGGCGCCATCACGTCCGCGCTGATCGAGCGCGGGATCGACCAGAAGCGTCTCGTTCTCGTCGAATACAATCCCGGCTTCTGCGCGCTGCTGCGCGATCGCTACCCGCAAGCCAAGGTGGTGCAGGGCGATGCCTACCGCCTGCGCGACACGCTCTGGAACGTCTTGAGCACGCCGGCCAGCGCGGTCGTGTCCGGCCTGCCGCTCGTCACCAAGCCGATGCTGACGCGGCTGCGGCTCATCCGCGATGCCTTCACCGCGCTCGCGCCCGGTGCGCCCTTCATCCAGTTCACCTATGCGGTGGTGCCGCCGATCCCGAAATCGCTGTCCGGCGTGTCCACAGAGGCCTCGGAACGGATCTGGATGAACCTTCCGCCGGCCCGCGTCTGGGTGTATCGCAAGCATTAATTCCGCCGGCTCCTCTTTGCGCGGCGGGCTCGTTTCGCCGAACGCATGGGATTGGATGCCAGCTCCCAAGATCCTGATCATTCCCGGCTCGCTGCGCACCGGCTCGCATAATGCGAAGCTGGCGGCGGTGGCGGCCTATGAATTTGCTCAGGCCGGCGTCGACGTCACCCGCATCTCGCTCGCCGATTTTCCGCTGCCGATCTATGACGGCGATCTCCAGGCCAAATCCGGCGTGCCCAAGCACGCGATCAATCTGAAGCGCATGATCGGCGCGCATCACGGCGTCCTCATCGTCTCGCCCGAATACAACGCATCGGTGCCGCCGCTGCTGAAGAACGCGATCGACTGGGTCAGCCGCGTGCACGAGCTGCACGAGGCGCGCGGCGAGGTGTTCCGCAACCGCGTCTATGCGCTTGCCGGCGCGTCCCAGAGCCGGTTAGGTGCCGCCCGCGCGCTGCAGGCCCTGCGGCTGATCCTCTCCGCCTGCCACGCCAACGTGATTGCCAGCCAGCTCACGCTCGCCTTTGCCGACCAGGCCTATGACGATAGGGACAGGCTGAAGAACGAGGGCGATATCGCCGCGCTGAAGGAGCTGGTGACGCAGTTGATCGACGTTTCCCAACGCATGATGTGAGATGACATGACGCCAGCCGAGATCGCCCCGAAGGACCGCCTGATCGTTGCGCTCGATCTGGCGAGCGTTGATGCCGCGGAGGCGATGATCGCGAAGCTCGGCGACAGCGTCACGTTCTACAAGATCGGCTATCAGCTCGCTTATGCCGGCGGCCTGCCGCTGATCGGCAAGCTTGTCGACAGGGACAAGAAGGTGTTCGCCGATCTCAAGATGCACGACATCGGCAATACGGTCGCGCGTGGCACCGAGAGCGTCGCCAAACTGGGCGCGACCTTCGTCACCGTGCACGCCTATCCGCAGACCATGAAAGGCGCCGTCGAAGGCCGCGGCAGCGCCAGCCTGAAGATCCTCGCCGTGACGGTGTTGACGTCCTACGACGACGACGATTTGCATGCGGCCGGTTATCGGCTCAGCGTGTCGGAGCTGGTCGAGGCACGTGCGCAGCAGGCGCAGGTGCTCGGTGTCGACGGCCTCGTATCCTCGCCGGAGGAGGTCGGGGCCTTGCGCAAGATCGTCGGCCACCAGATGAGCCTCGTCACCCCCGGCATTCGTCCGGCGGGCGCCGCCAGCGGCGACCAGAAGCGCATCATGACCCCGGGGCGTGCGATCGCCGCGGGCGCGGATTATCTGGTCGTCGGGCGTCCGATCGTGGAAGCCGCCGATCCGAAGGCCGTCGCAGAGGCCATTCAGGCCGAGATCGCGCAGGCGCTTGGCTAATCAACAACAGGGAGAAGACCAATGGCAAAGGGTTACTGGATCGGGCGTGTCGACGTCAGCAATGACGAGGGCTACAAGCCCTACGCCATCGCCAACGGCCCGATCTTCAAGAAATGGGGCGGCCGCTTCGTCGTCCGCGCCGGCAAGTTCACCGCCGTCGAAGGTGCCAGCCGCAACCGCAACGTCGTGATCGAATTCCCTGACTACGAGACCGCGCTCGCCTGCTACAACTCGCCGGAATACCAGGCCAACATCAAGGTGCGCCAGCCGCACTCGATCGCCGACCTCATCGTCATCGAAGGCTACGACGGCCCGCAGCCGTCTGACGGATAACACTCCGTCATGGCCGGGCTTGACCCGGCCATCCACGTCTTTACGCCCTCTTGTGTGGCCTTTCGTGGATGCCCGGGACAAGCCCGGGCATGACGGCGGAAGGTTGTCCCCTCGGTTGCCGGAACTGCCTCCCCCCGCTACAACGGCCTCGAAGAGGATCACACCATGTCCGACATGCGCTTGATTGTTGCGGGAGCCGGCGGCCGGATGGGCCGGGCGCTGGTGCGGGCGATTGCCGAAAGCGAGGGCGCCGTGCTGGCGGGCGCGCTGGAGGCGCCGGGCTCCGAGCTGCTCGGCAAGGATGCCGGCGTGCTCGCCGGCCTGCCCGCCAACGGCATCAAGCTCTCCGCCGATCTCTGGGCGATGTGCAAGGAGGCCGACGGCATCCTCGATTTCACGGTGCCGGCGGCGACCATCGCCAATGTCGCGATCGCCGCCGAACGCGGCCTCGTGCACGTCATCGGCACGACCGGCCTGTCCGGCTCGGACAATGCCGTGATCAAGAGCGTCACCAATCGCGCCGTGGTGGTGCAGTCGGGCAATATGAGTCTCGGCGTCAATCTGCTCGCCGCCGTGGTCAAGCGCGTCGCCAAGGCGCTCGACCAGAGTTTCGATATCGAGATCGTCGAGACCCATCACCGCATGAAGGTCGATGCGCCCTCGGGCACCGCGCTGATGCTGGGCCAGGCCGCAGCGAGCGGCCGCGGCGTCAACCTCGATGACCATTCCGAACGCGGCCGTGACGGCATCACCGGCGCCCGTCGGCCGGGCAATATCGGTTTCGCCTCCTTGCGCGGCGGCACCGTGGCCGGCGACCACAGCGTCACCTTCCTCGGCCCGTTCGAGCGCCTGACGCTGTCGCATCAGGCCGAGGACCGCATGCTGTTCGCCCATGGTGCGCTCAAGGCGGCGCTGTGGGCGCACGGCAAGAAGCCGGGGCACTACACCATGGCCGACGTGCTCGGCCTGTCCGACATCTGAACTGAACAACACGGAAAGCAGTTGATGAGCGAACGTCTTCTCGTGCTCGTGCGCCACGGCCAGAGCGAATGGAATCTGAAGAACCTGTTCACGGGCTGGAAGGACCCTGATCTCACCGAGCTCGGCGTGAAGGAAGCCAAGGAAGCCGGCCGCAAGCTGAAGGCGCAAGGCCTGGTGTTCGACGTCGCCTACACCTCGGTGCTGACGCGCGCGCAGCACACGCTCGATCTCATCCTCGGCGAGCTCGGCCAGGAGGGTCTGCCGACTTCGAAGAACCTCGCGCTCAACGAGCGCGACTACGGCGATCTCTCCGGTCTCAACAAGGACGACGCCCGCAAGAAATGGGGCGAGGAGCAGGTGCTGATCTGGCGTCGCTCCTACGACGTGCCGCCGCCCGGCGGCGAAAGCCTGAAGGACACGCTCGCGCGCGCGTTGCCGTACTACGTGCAGGAGATCCTGCCCGGTGTGCTCAACGGCAAGCGCACGCTGGTTGCCGCCCACGGCAACTCGCTGCGCGCGCTTATCATGGTGCTGGAAAAGCTCTCGCCCGAAGGCATTTTGAAGCGCGAGCTCGCCACCGGCGTGCCGATCATCTACCGCCTCAACGCGGATTCGACGGTGGCCTCGAAGCTGGATCTGGCGGGGTAGGCTTTCGCCGTACACGCGGTGCCGTAGGGTGGGCAAAGCGCAGCGTGCCCACGCAGCGTCAGCAATTTGAGAAAGATGGTGGGCACGGCGCGATGCGTCTTTGCCCACCCTACAGCAGCGTGCTTGTTGCGCCTACTGCAGCCCCAGCTGCCCGGCCTCCCAGCCCAGCATCGCCTGCTTGCGGGTGATGCCCCAATGATAGCCGGTGAGCGTGCCGCTCTTGCCGAGCGCGCGGTGGCAGGGCACGACGAACGAGACCGGGTTCTTGCCGACGGCGGCACCGACGGCGCGTGAAGCCTTGGGATTCCTGATGTTGCAGGCGATGTCGGAATAGGACACTGCGCGGCCCATCGGAATCTTCAAGAGCGTCTCCCACACCCGCACCTCGAAATCGGTGCCGATCAGCACCACGCGCAGCGGCTGATCCGGCCGCCACAATTTTGGATCGAAGATGCGCGCTGCGAGCGGCGCGGTGCCTTCGTGATCTTCCACATAGGTGGCGTTCGGCCAGCGCCGCGTCATGTCGGCGAGCGCGATCTTCTCCTCGCCGTGATCGGCAAAGGCGAGGCCCGACAGGCCACGGTCGGTGGCGATCACGATCGCGGTGCCGAACGGCGAAGGGTGGAAGCCGTAGCGCAGGGTGAGGCCGGCACCGCCGTTCTTCCATTCGCCCGGCGACATCGCTTCATGGGTGACGAAGAGATCGTGCAGCCGGCCCGGCCCCGACAGGCCGGAGTCGAGCGCCGCGTCGAGGATGCTGGCGGAATCCCGGAGCAGGTTCTTGGCGTGGTCGAGGGTGAGCGCCTGCATGAAGGCCTTTGGCGTGATCGAAGCCCAGCGGCGGAACAGATGGTGCAGCTCATCCGGAGTGACGCCGGCGGCATCCGCCATCGCCTCGATGGTCGGCTGCGCGCGCCAGTTCGCCGAGATGAAGGCGATCGCCCGGCGCACAGAATCATAATCGCGCAACGCGGCGTTCTGGGTGCCTGGCCTCGCCAGGCGCTGGTCATGTATCGCAAGGGTCATCATGACCGGGAATGTAGGGGAGGGGCCCGCGCGAAACCACCCGATTTCCGACTGCGCTCAGGTCGCCGGATGATAGGTCGGACCACGCCGCGCGGCGTTGAGAGCGCCAACCAAGGCATTGTAAAAGCTTGCCTTTTCTTCCGGGCCAAGAAAGCGGGCGATGAGCAGGCGGCGGCCGCGGGAGATCAGATAGAGGTGCTCGATGCCGTATTCCTCGTCGACCTCCTGGTCGAGCCGGACCCAGAGCGGATTGAAGGTCCATTCGGCAACCTGGCCACGATGGCTGACGCGCCGCACCCGCAATTCCGATGACGTCACCACGATCTCCTCGCTGGCCCGTGCGGCGCGAAAATTGACCTTGAAGGCCCACCAGATCACGAGCACGTCGAGACTGAAGAAACCGAGCACTGGCCAGGCGCCCATCATCAGGAAAGCGAGGCCCGTGACGAAGCTGACGGCGCTCAGGAACAGCATCACGGCGAGAAAGCCGGTGCGGTTCAGCGAGCGGTGCGGCGTGAGCAGCGCAGAGAAGATCTGAGGCTCATCCTCGCTCTCAGACGGCCGCGCAATTTCGTTGCCTGTGCTCATCGTCCATCAGTATATCCCGATCATGGCGAAAATCACCCGCAAGCCGGTCCCGCGCAAAGCGGCGGTGCCGAAGAAAACGGCAAAACCGGTCGCGACCAAGCCGAAAGCGCCCGCGAAGAAATCACTTAAAGCCACAAGACCGTGGACGCCGGCCGAGGTCCACGAGGTTTTCAGCCGTTTCCGCAAGGCCAATCCGGAGCCCAAGGGCGAGCTCGAGCACGTCAACCCGTTCACGCTGCTGGTCGCGGTGGTGCTGTCGGCACAGGCGACCGATGCCGGCGTCAACAAGGCGACGCGCGCGCTGTTCGAGGTTGCCGACACCCCGCAGAAGATGCTCGATCTCGGCGAGGAGCGCTTGCGCGAGTACATCAAGACGATCGGCCTCTACCGCACCAAGGCCAGGAACGTGATCGCGCTGTCGGCCAAGCTGCTCGGTGAATTCGGCGGCGAGGTGCCGCGCACGCGCACGGAGATCGAGTCGTTGCCCGGCGCAGGTCGCAAGACCGCCAACGTCGTGCTCAACATGGCCTTCGGCGAGCACACCATGGCGGTCGACACCCATGTCTTCCGCGTCGGCAACCGCACGGGCCTAGCGCCCGGCAAGACACCGCTCGAGGTCGAGCTTGGCCTCGAAAAGGTGATCCAAGCGGAGTTCATGCTGCACGCGCATCATTGGCTGATCCTGCACGGCCGCTATACGTGCCTCGCCCGCAAGCCGCGCTGCGAGGTCTGCCTGATCAACGATCTCTGTCGCTGGCCGGAGAAGACGGTGTGAGACAGCGCTGCGCCGGGCCGCTATCGCACCTGCCGCGCCGGCTCGATCAGCTCGGGCCGCGGGCCTGACAGGCGCTTGTGCATGTGGACCATGAAGGCCATGCCGAAGATCGGTGTCGCCAGGTTCACGATCGGGATCGAGACGAAGGCGGCGATGAACAGGCCGGCGGTGAAGACCGTCGCGGCATTGTCGCGCCGCATCGCCTTGGCCTCCTCCGGCGGGCGGAAGCGCATCGCGGCGAGCTCGAAATATTCGCGGCCGAGCAGCCAGGCGGCGGCGAGGAAAAAGATCAGGAATCCCGCGCCGGCGAACAGCACCAGCGGCAGCGCGGCGAGGTAGACCAGGATGGCCACGAGCGCGGTCTTGATGCCCTCGAGGATCGCCCGGCTGAACGGCAGGGCCGCGCCCGGCCGCTCGGCCGGATAATGCTCGCGCTCGACGATGTCGGCGACGTCGTCGACGAACAAGCTCGCCACCACCGAGGTGATGGCCGGCATCAGGAAGATGCCGCCGAACACGACGCCGAGACCCGTCGCGATCGAGACGATCCAGGAGAGAACCTCGATCGAAGAATGCCAGCCGGGCCCGAGCAGGCCTTCCAGCCACACCTCGCCGGAGGTCGCAAACCAGCTGAGCAGCCGCTGCAAGCCGATCGCCAGCACGGTGATCAGCACCAGCGCAAGCCCGATCGACCGCCACAGGATCGAGCGCATCGGCGGCGAGATCAATTGCGACAGCGCCTTGATGGCGGCATCCAGCATGGGGGACCCTCTGAGGTAGACACTGCGCGAGAGGTAGACACCCAATGCGGCTTCGGCAAGGGCGAGTGGCTGAGCAGCCCTCGGCCGCGGACGCGGCGCGAGCTCTTGCTCACCCTCCCCTGGAGGAGCAGGGCTATCGCATATGGATCGCATGTCGATATTGCAGAGGTCGTCATGCCCGGGCTTGTCCCGGGCATCCACGTTCTTTGTGCTGCGTGGAAAGGCGTGGATGGCCGGGACAGGCCCGGCCATGACGCTGTGGCGGCAGCCGGTGCCCACAGCGACGTCTCATATGCGATAGCCCTGCCTGGAGGAGGAGGGTCGATCGCGCGCAGCGCGAGCGGGGTGGGGTGACGGTCCCTCCGCGATGAACAGTGCCCGAGTGGAGAGATCACCCCACCCCGTCACGCGATCTCGCTTCGCTCGATCACGTGCCGACCCTCCCCCTCCAGGGGAGGGTAAGATTCAGCCTAATCGTGTCTATGCCCGTGCTTGCGCGCCTTCGCCTGTTTGCCGTCCCCCGTCGGGATCATCACCACGCGGCCGTAGCGCACGCCGCGTTCGGCGATGATGTGGTCGGCGAAATGCCTGACCTCGGAGGCCGCGCCGCGCAGCGCCGTCATCTCCATGCAATTGTTGTCGTCGAGGTGGACATGCAGCGTCGCCAGCGCGAGGTCGTGATGGCCGTGGAATTCCTGCACCAGCCGTTTCGACAGATCGCGCGCCGCGTGGTCATAGACGTAGACGAGGCCGGCGACGCATTGGCCGGTCTGCGCGGTGTCCTCGGCGCTCTGCTGCAGGCCGGCGCGCGCGAGGTCGCGGATGATCTCGGAGCGGTTCTGGTAGCCGCGCGCTTCCGCCGCCGCATCGATCTCCGCCAGGAGATCGTCCTCGATCGTGATGGTAATCCGCTGCATCAGTTCCTCTCCGCGGGCGCCGCTCTCTCTTACCTCGCCCCGCTTGCGGGGAGAGGTCGGAATTCAAGCGTAGCTTGAATTCCGGGTGAGGGGGACTCTCCGCGAGTCCAACTGTCACCGGGATTGCGGACAGCCCCTCACCCCAACGCTCTCCCCGGGAGAACGGGGCGAGGGAGCGCGCCTTCGTTGCCGCTGGCACCTCACAGCCGCGTCGCACGCAGCCGCAGCGCGTTGCCGACGACGCTGACCGAGGATAGCGCCATCGCCGCCGCGGCGATGATCGGGGAGAGCAGCAGACCGAACGCCGGATAGAGAACGCCGGCGGCGATAGGAATTCCGGCGGCGTTGTAGATGAAGGCGAAGAACAGGTTCTGCCGGATGTTGCTCATCGTCGCCTGCGACAGTTTTCGCGCGCGGACGATGCCGACGAGGTCGCCCTTGAGCAGCGTCACGCCGGCGCTCTCCATCGCAACGTCGGTGCCGGTGCCCATGGCGATGCCGACCTCGGCCGCCGCCAGTGCCGGCGCGTCGTTGACGCCGTCGCCGGCCATGGCGACGCTGCGGCCGGCCTGCTGCAGCTTGGTCACCACCGCGCTCTTCTGGTCGGGCAGCACTTCGGCCTCGACTTCGGCGATGCCGAGCCGGCGCGCCACGGCCTCGGCCGTGGTGCGGTTGTCTCCGGTCAGCATGATCACCTTGATGCCTTCCGCCGCGAGCGCCTTCAGCGCCTCCGGCGTCGAGGCCTTGACCGGATCAGCGATCGCAAACAGGCCGGCAAGCCGGCCGTCGACGGCCATGTTGATCACGGTGGCGCCATCGCCGCGCAGCCGTTCGGCCTCGGCGTCGAGCGCCGTGGTGTCGATGCCGATCGACGACAGATATCTGGCATTGCCGAGCACGATGGTCCTGCCGTCGACCTTGCCGGTCGCGCCCTTGCCCGTCGGCGAATCGAACTGCTCGACCTGGCCGAGCGGGAGCTGCTTCTCCTTGGCCGCACGCACGATGGCGTCGGCCAGCGGATGCTCGCTGGCGCGCTCGACGGTGGCCGCCAGCCGGAGGATATCGTCTTCCGCAAAGCGGGACGCCGGCGCGATCGAGACCACCTTGGGCTTGCCCTCGGTCAGCGTGCCGGTTTTGTCGACCACGAGCGTGTCGATCTTCTCCATCCGCTCGAGCGCCTCGGCATTCTTGATCAGGACGCCGCCCTGCGCGCCGCGGCCGACGCCGACCATGATCGACATCGGGGTGGCCAGGCCCAGCGCACAGGGGCAGGCGATGATCAGCACGCTGACCGCGGCGACGAGGCCGAAGGCGAGCCGCGGCTCCGGTCCGAACCAGGCCCAGGCGGCAAAGGCCGCGACGGCGATGACGATCACCAGCGGCACGAACCAGCCGGAGACCTGGTCGGCCAGGCGCTGGATCGGCGCGCGCGAGCGCTGCGCATCCGCGACCATCTGCACGATCTGCGACAGCAGCGTCTCGCGCCCGACCTTGTCGGCGCGCATGATGAAGCTGCCAGACTGGTTCAGCGTGCCGGCGATGACTTTTGCGCCAGCCTCCTTGGTGACCGGCATGGATTCGCCCGTCACCAGCGATTCATCGAGCGACGAGCGGCCTTCGAGAATGATGCCGTCGACCGGCACCTTCTCGCCGGGACGAACGCGCAGGCGATCGCCGGCATGCAGCGTGTCGATCTCGACCTCGTGCTCGCTGCCGTCTGCGTCGACGCGGCGCGCGGTCTTCGGCGCGAGCTGCAGCAGCGCCTTGATCGCGCCCGAGGTCGCATCGCGGGCGCGCAGCTCCAGCACCTGGCCGAGCAGCACCAAGACGGTGATGACGGCGGCCGCCTCGAAATAGACTGCGACCGCGCCCTCATGGCCTCGGAAGGTGGCGGGGAATATCTGCGGCGTGAGCGTGCCGAGCACGCTGTAGACGTAGGCAACGCCCGTGCCCATCGCGATCAGCGTGAACATGTTGAGATTGCGCGTCAGCAGCGATTGCCAGCCGCGGACGAAGAACGGCCAGCCGGCCCACAGCACCACGGGTGTTGCAAAGACGAGCTGGATCCAGTTCGACAGGGTCGGATCGATCCAGCTGTGCGGGCCTGCGAGATGGCCGCCCATTTCCAGCGCGATCGGCGGCAGCGACAGCACGCCGCCGATCCAGAAGCGTCGCGTCATGTCGGCGAGCTCGGGATTGGGGCCGGTCTCAAGGCTTGCGACCTCAGGCTCCAGCGCCATGCCGCAGATCGGGCACGTGCCCGGGCCGACCTGGCGGATCTGCGGGTGCATCGGACAGGTGTAGTTCGTGCCCGCGGGCACCTCCGGTTCGGGCGCCTTGTCCTTGGCAAGATATTTGGCGGGATCGGCGGCAAACTTGGTGCGGCAGCCGGCCGAGCAGAAATGGAAGGTCTCGCCGTGATGTGTGATGTGGTGCTTCGAGGTCGCGGGATCGACGCTCATGCCGCAGACGGGATCTTTGAGCTTGGTTACGGCGTCGCCATGATCATGGCCGTGATGATGGTCGTGGCCGGAATGACCGCCGCAGCACGAGGAAAGCTCGGGCTTCGCCGCCGGCGCTGCAGCTTTCGTGGAACAGCCGCATCCGGAATGCGTCGCCGCGTTGTGACGATGCTCGTGCTCGTTGTTGTTCATTGCCATGTTCCGGCCTTTGCGTCTGGTCTTGAAACCCATACCCGGTAGGGGTATATAGAGCCCATGCGCAAGGACATCAAGGCATCCGTCGGAAAACGTCTCGGCCGGATCGAGGGCCAGGTTCGTGGTCTCTCGAAAATGGTAGAGGAAGACCGCTACTGCATCGACATCGTGACGCAAATCGCGGCGGTTCGCGCCGCGCTGCGCCGGGTCGAGGAAGAGGTTTTGAAGGATCACGTCGCCCATTGCGTCGAGCACGCCATCGCGAGCGGCGACAAGGCCGACCAGCGCGCCAAGATCGCGGAGCTGATGGCGGTGATCGGACGGGCGGATCGGTAGCGCGCGCTCTCTCTCCGTCGTCATTGCGAGCGCAGCGAAGCAATCTAGACTTTTACCGCGGAGGCAATCTGGATTGCTTCGTCGCAAGAGTTCCTCGCAATGACGGAGGAGACGCCTCGTAGGGTGGCAAAGCGGAGCGTGCCCACCATCCGTCAGTGATCGGGCCTGAACGTAGGCACGGCGCTTCGCGCCTTTGCCCACCCTACGAGACCGTGCGAACCTAAGCCGTCATCTCCCGCGCCCGCGCGCGATACACCGCGAGCTCGCTCAGCTGCACAAAATGCTCGGAGAAAGCCACGCTGGCTCGCGCATCCGGCGCGCTCACTTCTTGAGCCGGAATTTCACCCGATGTCGCTTCGTCAGCCGCTTCAGGAGCGAGCGGCGGCGCCACGAGCGCTTCTGGAAACACACTGAATGAGCCCGCCACCTCCTCGAGCGGCTTCTGCTTGTCGGCCCAGTGCAAGGCGGTGTAGTCGAACCCGTGCACGATGGTGGGTTTGACGACTTCGAAATAGGGCGAGATATCGAAGTCGCGGGGCATGTAGAGCGAGGAATCGCGGATGTGCAGGATCTCTCGCCGTGCGGCGCGGCTGCCGGCCTTGGTGATCTTCGGCAGGATCGGGTAGCGCACGGCGTCGAAGGCCTGCGCGATCAGGGCCGAGCAGATGATCTTGGTCGGGTCGCCCGAGCCGATCGCGATCATGCGTCGGCGCCAGCGCTGCGGTATCGGCAGCGGGAACAGATAGCGCATGAGGTCGACGATGTTCTTGGTGTCGTAGCCGAAGCCGATGCGGTTGATCGCATAGCGGCACACCGTGGTGCGATCCTCATAGGACAGCCCGACCGGACGGCAGACGCGGGTGTGATAGGGGAAATATTTCGACAGCGGCGCCGAGGTGACGCCTTCGCCGATATTGGCCTCGATCAGAACATGCGGCTCGCCGTTGGGCTCCTCTGCTCCCTCGACCGGACCGACATAGAGCGCGGCATGCGACCAGGTCGACTGCGTCAGGTATTTGATGATGCCGGAGATGCGGTTGTTGCCCTCGACCAGCAGCACGTCGCCGGGCTCGATGACGCCGCGCAGATGCTCGGGGTCGCTCGGCGTGAACGGCTCGTAGCCCGGCACCTCCTTCGAGAGGTACGCGGCAATCACCTTGCCGACAGAATCCAGGACCGTCCCCATGCCGAACTCCCCCCACGGCCTTTTCCGGCCGTCTTTTTCCCTTCTCTATCATGGTCGAAACGTGTTGCAATTCGGTTCATCACTCTGTGAGATCAAGCATGGTTGATTCACCATCCTGGTTGCTGCGCAACATCGGATACGGCAAGGTTCGCGGGCTGTTCACGTTCGCCGCAAGTCCCCGGAAACCATGACATGACAATCACGCGCCGCGGCTTTCTTTCGGCGTCGGCGGCCCTTGCGGCGATGCCGGTGCTGCGCGCATCGGCCGCGCCCCTGCCGCGCGAGGCTGACATCGTCGTGATCGGCGCGGGGGCGGCGGGAATTGCCGCGGCGCGGCGCATCATCGCGACGGGCCGCAAGGTCATCGTGGTGGAGGCGGCCGCGCAGGTCGGCGGCCGCTGCATCACCGACAGCACGACCTTCGACACGCCGTTCGACCGCGGCGCGCGCTGGTTGCACAATCCCGACACCAACCCGATGATCCGGCTGGCGCGCAGCGCCGGGCTGGACGTGCTGCCGGCGCCCTCGGGCCAGAAGGTGCGCATTGGCCGCCGCAATGCCCGCGCCGGCGAGACCGAGCAATTCCTGGCCGCCCTGGTGCGCGCCAACCGCGCCATCGACGAGGCCGGGCGGGGCAAGCTGGATACCTCCTGCGCATCGGTGCTGCCGAAGGATCTCGGCGACTGGGCCGGCGCGGCCGAGTTCATGCTGGGTGCGAGCTTTGCCGGCAAGGACCTGAAGGAGCTGTCTGCCATCGACAAGGGACGCGCGCAGGACCGCAACGCAGCGATCGCCTGCCGCCAGGGCCTGGGCACGCTGATCGCCAAGCTCGCCGAGCAGGCGCCGGTGGCGTTGTCGACGACGGCGAACCGCATCGCCTGGAGCAATCGCGACGTCAGCATCGAGACGCAAGCCGGCAAGATCGCGGCGCGCGCCGCCATCGTCACGGTCTCGACCAATGTGCTGACATCGGGCGCGATCAAGTTCGCACCCGACATTCCCAAGCGGACGCTGGATGCGGCATCGAAGCTCAGCCTCGGCAGCTACGATCGTATCGTGCTGCAGTTGCCCGGCAATCCGCTCGGCCTGTCGCGCGACGACATCCTCATCGAGCAGAGCAATTCGACCCGCACGGCGCTGATGTTCGCCAATATCGGCGGCTCCTCGCTGTGCTCGATCGATGTCGGCGGCTCCTTCGGCCGCGATCTCGCCGACCAGGGCGAGAAGGCGATGGCGGCCTTTGCCCGGGAGTGGATCACGAAGCTGTTCGGTAGCGAGGCCGCTGCCGTGGTGCAAAAGACCAGCGCCACGCGCTGGAACGCCTCGCCTTACGTCATGGGCGCGATGTCGGCCGCCTCGCCCGGCGGCCAGCTGTCGCGAAGAACCCTCGCCGAGCCGATCGGCAATGTGTTCCTCGCCGGCGAAGCCACGCACGAGACGCTCTGGGGCACCGTCGACGGCGCGTGGGAGAGCGGCGAACGTGCCGCGGACGCCGCCCTGCGCAAGATCGGCGCGCTGAAGGACGAGCCGGCGGATGTGCCGACGCAGTCGACCAAGAAGCGGCGCGTGCCGCGGCAGTAGCAATAAAGCGGCGACACATTCCGCCGTCGTCCCGGACAAGCGCGCCCCAAGGCGCGCGCCGATCCGGGACCCATAACCACAGGGCCTGGTTTGGCGAAGACTCGCGGTGACCAGCTTGCACCATAACTTCTTCCTGGGGTTATGGGTCCCCGCCTTCGCGGGGACGACCCGCGGAGAGAGCTATCGCAACACCCCATCCAGCACCGGCAATCCAAAGATCACCGCCATCGCAATAAGCGCATAGCAGATGCCGCGAAACACCTTCTCGCTGGCGCGGCCGAACAATGAGCTGCCGAACGCAACGCCAACCGCATAGACCGGGCCGACGATCAGCGACAGCACCAGCGATTCGCGGCTAATCAGGCCGGTCGTCGCATAGCTGACCATCGAGAAGAAATCCGAGGCGCCGAAGAACAGCACGATATTGGCGCGCGCGACCATCGGCGCGATCGGGCGGCCGAGCCAGTAGCCGACGATCGGCGGGCCGCCGGTCTGCGCGAGCCCGCTGCAGAAGCCGGAGAGGCTGCCGATGCCGACCGACAGCCAGGCGTGGTCCTTGCCGCGATAGCGCCAGCCCGACAGCAATAGCAGCAACAGCGCCGCGACGAAGCAGGAGATGATCCAGCGCGTGGTGACGGGTTCGAGCACGCTGAGGAAATAGGTGCCGATAGGGACGCCGATCAGCGCGCCCAGCACGATCACCGCGGTGGCCTTGCGATCGGCCTTCCGCCACGCATCCGGCAGCAGCGGCACGGCCGCGACGAAATCGATGACGAGCAGCAGGGCAGCAACGAGCCGCGGCGCCGCGATGCTGCTCGCCAGCGGCATGAAGATCAGCGCCGAACCGAAGCCGGAGAAACCGCGCGCTGTGCCCGAAACGAAAGCGACGGCGCAGAGCGCCGCCGCGATCGTGAGGCTGACGTCCTTCGGAAGGAAGTCCGCAGGACTCATGCTCTATGGCTCTCGAGCATGACGTTGTCCGAAAACCGCTTCGCACTTTTCGGCGTCATGCTCGCAACGTGCCGCCGGTCTTCTTGCTGACCTCGGCCACGATCTTGGCGCCGACGGCTTCGATCTCCTGATCGGTCAGGGTTTTCTCGCGCGGCTGCAGCGTGACCGCGATCGCGATCGACTTCTTGCCGTCATCGATGCCCTTGCCCTCGTAGACGTCGAAGACATTGACGCCGGTGATCAATTTCTTGTCGACGCTCTGAGCGGCGCGGACGATCTCGCCGGCCTTGACGGCGCGGTCGACAATGAAAGCGAAGTCGCGCGACACCGGCTGGAAGGCCGAGAGCTCGATCAAGGGCTTGGCGCGCGTCGGCTTCTTCTTCGCCTCGGGGATGCGGTCGAGGATCACCTCGAACACGACAAGCGGCCCGTCGGCGCCGAGCGCCTCGAGCGCTCTGGGGTGCACTTCGCCGAAATATCCGAGCACGTTCTGCGGCCCGATCTGGATCGTGCCGGAGCGGCCCGGATGCAGCCAGCCGGGACCGCCCGCCACGATCTGGAGCGCCTGCATCGGCGCGCCGGCGGCCGCTAGCACCGCCAGCGCATCGGCCTTGGCGTCGAACACATCGGCCTGCGCCGAGCCGGTCCAGTGCCGTCCGAGCCCTTCGGACGACGCAAGGCCACGGCGCACGCCGCTCGCCGCCATGAACTGGTCCTGCGGGCGATCGCCCTTGAACACCTGGCCGACCTCGAACAGCGCGACATCGCCGAATCCGCGATCGGCATTGGCCTGCGCCGCCGCGATCAGGCCGGCGAGCAGGGTCGGGCGCATGTCGGAGAGATCGGAGGCGATCGGGTTCGCCACTTCGAGCTCGCGCTGTCCGCCACCGAACAATTCGGCCGCAGATTTTGCGATGAACGACCAGGTCACGGCTTCGACCATGCCGCGGGTTGCGAGCGCGCGCCGCGCGCGGCGGGTGCGCAGCTGCAGCGGCGTCAGCACCGGCTTGCGCGGCTCGTCGCCGCGCTCGAACGGCGTCATCGGCACCTTGTCGACGCCGAAGATGCGGACGATCTCCTCGACGATGTCGGCCTTGCCGTGCACGTCGGAGCGCCACGAGGGCACTGCGACCTTCACCACCGGGCCGGGACCCGCCATCATGAAGCCGAGATGGGTCAGAATGCGCTTCATCTCGACCTGCGGCACCTCGATGCCCGAAAGGCGCTTGACCTCGGTGATCGGGAATTCGATCAGGCGATCGTCGCCAAAGGTCTTGCCGACCACGAATGTTTCAGACGGCGTGCCGCCGCAAAGCTCCATCACCAGCTTGGTCGCGAGCTCGATTCCGGGCACCATGAAGGCCGGATCGACGCCGCGCTCGAAGCGGTAGCGCGCGTCCGAATTGATGCCGAGCTTGCGGCCGGTCTGGGCGATGTTGATCTCGTTCCACAGCGCCGACTCGATCAGCACGTCTGTGGTGTTCTCGTCGCAGCCCGATGCTTCGCCGCCCATGATGCCGGCGAGCGATTCGACGCCGTGCTCGTCCGCGATCACGCAAATGGCGGGATCGAGATTGTAGGTGCGGCCGTCGAGCGCCAGCAGGCTCTCGCCCTCGCGCGCGCGCCGCACGACGAGATTGCCCTTCACCTTCTTGGCGTCGAACACGTGCAGCGGGCGTGCGCGGTCGTAGGTGATGAAGTTGGTGATGTCGACCAGCGCGTTGATCGGACGTAGCCCGATCGCGGTCAGCCGCTTCTGCAGCCATTCCGGCGACGGCCCGTTCTTGACGCCGCGCACGAGGCGGAGCGCGAAGCCCGGACACAGCGTGGCGTCTTCAACCGTCACCTTCACCGGACAGGGGAATTCGCCCTTGACCGGCTTGATCGTTGGATTCTTGAACTTGCCCATGTCGGCGGCGGCGAGATCGCGCGCGATGCCGTGCACGCCGGTGCAGTCCTGCCGGTTCGGCGTCAGATTGATCTCGATCACGGGATCTCCGAGGCCGGCCCATTCGGCATAGGCAGCACCGATCGGCGCGTCCTCAGGCAATTCCATGATGCCGTCATGATCGTTGGAGATCTGCAGCTCGGCCGCCGAGCACAGCATGCCGCGGCTCTCGACGCCGCGGATGGTGCCGACACCGAGCGTGATATCCTTGCCGGGAATGTAGGTGCCGGGCGGCGAGAACACGCTGACGAGCCCGGCGCGCGCATTCGGCGCGCCGCACACCACCTGCACCGGCGTACCGCCGTCGCCGGTGTCGACCATGCAGACGCGCAGGCGATCCGCATTCGGATGCTGCTCGGCCGAGATCACCTTTGCGATGGTGAAAGGCTTCAGCGCCTTCGCCTTGTCCTCGATGTTCTCGACCTCGAGCCCGATCATGGTGAGCTTCTCGGCGAGCTTTTCCAGCGGCTCGTCAGTGTCGAGATGATCCTTCAGCCAGGAGAGGGTGAATTTCACGTGCTCAGCCCTCCGGCAAGCGTTGGCACTTCGAGCGGCTTGAAGCCGTAGTGGGACAGCCAGCGGACGTCGCTGTCGAACAGCTGGCGCAAATCGGCGATGCCGTATTTCAGCATGGCGATGCGGTCGATGCCCATGCCCCAGGCAAAGCCCTGGTACTCGTCGGGATCGATGCCGCAGGCGCGCAGCACGTTCGGATGCACCATGCCGCAGCCGAGAATCTCGAGCCAATCCTCGCCCTCGCCGAAGCGGATCTCGCCCTTGTCGCGGCGGCACTGGATGTCGACTTCGAGCGACGGCTCGGTGAACGGGAAGAACGAGGGCCGGAAGCGCATGTTGATGTGGTCGACCTCGAAGAACGCCTTGCAGAACTCGTGCAGGATCCATTTGAGGTGGCCGAGATGCGAGCTCTTGTCGATGACGAGGCCCTCGACCTGGTGGAATTGCGGCGTGTGGGTCGCGTCCGAATCGATGCGGTAGGTGCGGCCCGGGCAGATCACGCGGATCGGCGGCTTCTGGCTCAGCATGGTGCGCACCTGCACCGGCGAGGTGTGGGTCCGCAGCAGCATGCGCGAGCCGTCCTGCTTCGGATGGAAGAAGAACGTGTCGTGCATCTCGCGCGCCGGATGGCCTTCCGGGAAATTCAGCTTGGTGAAGTTGTAGTCGTCGGTCTCGATGTCGGGGCCTTCGGCCACCGAGAAGCCCATGTCGGCGAAGATGGTGGTCAGTTCGTCCCAGACCTGGCTGAGCGGATGGATGCGGCCGGCTTCCGCCGCCGCATCGCGCAGCGGCAAGGTGACGTCGACGGTCTCGGCGGCGAGCCGCGCATCGAGCGCGGCCGATTTCAGAACGTCGCGCCTTGCCGCGAGCGCCTCGGTGACCTTGTCCTTGGCCTGGTTGATGGCCGCACCTTGGGTCTTGCGCTCGTCGGGTGACATCTTGCCGAGCGTGGCGAGCAGCGCGGAGATCGAGCCCTTCTTGCCGAGGGCTGCGACGCGCACGGCTTCGAGCGCGGCTTCATCGCCGGCGGTAGCGATCTGGTCGAGGATGGATGTTTCGAGCGTTGCGAGGTCGGACACAGTCAAATCCTTGGCTCTAAATTCGGCTGGGTTGTCGCCGCCCGAAGGCCGTAACGTCAAGCGAAAAGCCGGTCATTTCGGGCACATGGCCGGCTGGGTTGAACCCTGCGCGGGGACCCGGCACCAACGGGGGGTACGAGGAGAGTTTTGCGATGCTTTCGAGATCCTGCCTGGTCGGCCTGGTCCTGCTTCTTTTGCAAGGTGTTTTGGGTGGCGCGGCCTACGCCGAGGAGTGCCCGGCCAAATCGACGTCGATGGACGACGTCATCGCAGTCCTCAATGCGGCGCCTGGCTGCAGCCGTGCCATGAAGCTGTTCGAGGCCTGCGCATATGGCGCCAGCGGCGACGTGCAGTTCGGCGAAGTTGTCGAGAAGAAATGCGAAGCTGATTTCGGCGGCCAACTGAAGCTGCCGCAGAAGCTCGGCTATCAGCGCGAGTTGCAGGCGTGCGATCGCAAGTACCGGAACAAGTCCGGCACCATGTATCTCTCGTTCACAGCCTTTTGCCGGGCGCAGGTCGCCCAGCATTACTCGCAGCGCGCGTTGAAGGCTACGGGCCAAAAGGCCCGCTAGCGCTGGTCTCAGGCAGCCAGCGCGGCCTTGGCCTTCTCGGCGATCGCCTGGAACGCGGCGGGCTCGCTGATCGCGAGATCCGACAGCACCTTGCGGTCCACGGTGATCCCGGACTTGGCCATGCCGTCGATAAATCGGCTGTAGGTCAGGCCGAACGGACGGACGGCTGCGTTGATGCGCTGGATCCAGAGCGCGCGGAACGTCCGCTTCTTGCGCTTGCGGTCGCGGAAGGCGTATTGCATCGCCTTCTCGACCGCCGGCTTGGCGGCACGGATAGTGTTCTTGCGGCGGCCGTAGAAGCCCTTGGCGGCCTTGTAGACTTTCTTGTGCTTGGCGTGGGCGGTCACACCGCGTTTGACGCGAGACATGACGAAATCCTTCAGAGATGACTTTGGTTATCGGATCGCCGCGGGATGCGCGGCACGGATGGCAATGATCGTGGACGCGATCAGGCGTTCGGCAAGAAGTACTTCTTGACGTTGTCGCCGTCGGTCTTGAACAGCACGCGGGTGCCGCGGAGCTGACGGATCTGCTTCTTCGTCCGCTTGATCATGCCGTGACGCTTGCCGCGCTGGGCGTGCATCACTTTGCCGGTGGCAGTCACCTTGAAGCGCTTTTTAGCGCCCGATTTGGTCTTCAGCTTGGGCATTTGGCTCTCCTAATGGCCACAGAGATCCGCCCGCGAAGGCGGCTGGACCGTCAAAAATGCTCGTTAGAGCGTTGATTGTGCTCAAGTTTTGCGACAGGCGCGAAACCCGCACGAGACACCGCCACGGCAGCCCGTAAATCAGCCGGGCGGTGAAGGCTGGGCTTATGACAGAGGAGAGGCCAGTTGGCAACGATGAACCGCCGCAACCCGCCCGCCGACTATTGAACGCTGCCACCCCTCATGTCCAAGCCTTCTCGTCTGAAGCAGGTCCAAAATGGCTCATTTCCCGCAACTTCTGATTTCATTCGCCCGCCCGCGCCCTCTGGCGCTGTTCGCTGTGCTCGCCGCGGCTGCGCTGCCACAGGCGGCTGACGCCCGCGCCGGCGGCTATGACGGCATCTGGAACGTCACCTTCGCCACCACCCGCGGCAATTGCAGCTCGGGCTACAGCGTTCCCTTCACCGTGACCGGCACCCGCGTCTCCTCCGCCGGCGGCGGCCGGGTCTCGGGCCGGGTCAACCGTTCCGGCGCTGTCGCCGTGCAGGTCTCGGTCGGCGCCTCCCACGCCAGCGGCGGCGGCCGGCTCGCCGGCGTGAACGGCGCCGGGTCGTGGAAGGGCATCATTTCCGGCGACCAGTGCAGCGGAACCTGGCAGGCGACCAGGACGTAGCACCAAAGACGCTGGTGCGCTCCCTCCCCGCTTGCGGGGGAGGATCGGGGAGAGGGCTGTCTCCACCAGCGAGAGCCCCCAAGAGGCGAAAGCCCTCACCCGCCGCGCTACGCGCGTCGACCTCTCCCGCAAGCGGGAGAGGTGCAGCGGCGTCCGCGGCTGCACCTCGACCAAAAAAACAAACGGCCCGCCGGGGATCCGGACGGGCCGTTGAACTCAGTCCTAAAAGCGTTGCGCGTCAGCGCGGCGCCAGCACCATCACCACCTGGCGACCTTCGAACCGCGCGTCCTGCTCGACCTTGGCGAGCTCGGCGACATCGGTCTTGATCTTGTCGAGCAGCTTGGTGCCGATCTCCTGGTGCGCCATTTCGCGGCCGCGATAGCGCAGCGTGATCTTGACCTTGTCGCCCTCTTCGAAGAAGCGCTGCATCGCGCGCATTTTCACGTCGTAATCGTGGTCGTCGATCATCGGGCGGAGCTTGATCTCCTTGATCTCGACGGTCTTCTGCCGCTTGCGGGCTTCCGCGGCTTTCTTCTGAGCGGAATACTTGTACTTCCCGTAGTCCATGATCTTGCAGACGGGAGGGCTGGTATTCGGTGAAATCTCGACCAGATCCATCCCGACTTCCTGCGCCATGCGGATGGCGACGACGGTCTCGACCGTACCTTTGTTGTCACCGGTCTGGTCGATCAGCTGGATCTGCGCATTGCGGATATCATCATTGATGCGCGGCCCGTCTTTGCTGGCAGCGGGCGGAGCTTTATTAGGACGGCGAATGGGTGGTTCTCCAAAGTTGTGAAAGAAGCGGCTATCTTGAAGGAAGATGCGTTTGCCGGCAAGCAAGTCGCTGGTGCGAGGCGCGAAAAACCCTCAAATGCGAGGCATTTTGGTCACGGCCCTCGGCACGCTGACCGACATAGACACCTTGCCTCTGTTCCGCAAGCGTCCCAAAGACCAATACCGATGCCGGTCGCGCTTTCGGAACAGGTCCCGACAGCTCAAACCGCATAGCCAGAGTAAACGTTCCATGACCGACGCAATTCCCGATGCCGTTCTTGAGTTCATCGATGTGGGCGAGGGGCCGTCCGCACGCAGGATCGCGGTGCGCCGCCGCCCCGGAAAGGGCCCCGGGCTGGTCTGGCTGGGCGGATTCAAGTCGGACATGCAGGGCGGCAAGGCCGTGGCGCTGGATGGCTGGGCCTATGAGCGCGGCCGCGCAATCGTCCGGTTCGACTATTCCGGCCACGGCGAATCCGGCGGCGATTTTGCCAATGGGACCATCGGCAGCTGGCTCGAGGACAGTGTTGCGGTGTTCGAGCGCTTTTGCGACGGCCCGCAAATCCTGATCGGCTCCTCGATGGGCGGCTGGATGGCGCTGCTGCTCACGCGCGAGATCAAGAAGCGTGCCGGCAAAGCGTCGATTGCGGGCCTGGTGCTGATCGCGCCGGCGCCCGATTTCACCGAAGAGCTGATGTGGAAGAATTTTTCGCCCGCGGTGAAGAAGGAGATCGAGACCAAGGGCTTCTGGCTGCGCCCGTCGGAATATGGCGACGGCTCGCCCTATCCGATCACGCGGAACCTGATCGAGGAGGGGCGCAATCACCTCGTGCTCGGCAGCGCCATCGATCTCGGCTGCCCCGTCCGCATCCTGCAAGGCGCGAAGGACCCTGATGTGCCGTGGCAGCATGCGTTTGCGCTGACCCACCGCCTGCCGGCCGATGACGTCGTGCTGACCATGATCCAGGACGGCGATCACCGCCTCTCCCGCCCGCAGGACATCGCGCGCATTCTTGCGGCGGTGGCTGAGATCGGGTGAAGTGCCTTCTTCCTTCAGGAGGCAATCCAATGACGACCACCGCCATGCTGCGCGCCTTCTGCGACGCCGTCGAGCAGCGCAACGGCAAAGCCTTCGCCGAGCTGTTCACCGAGGACGGCGTCTATCACGACGTCTTCTACGGCGCCTTCGCCGGCCGTGCGAAGATCGCCGCAATGATCGACGACTGGTTCTACCGCACGGCGACCGATTTCCGCTGGGACATGCACGATCCCGTCACCGACGGCACCACGCTCTATGCGCGCTACACGTTCAGCTACAGATCGACATTGCCGGAAGCGAACGGCGCGCGGGCGATGTTCGAGGGCGTGGCGATCATGACGCTGAAGGGCGGAAAGATCGCGAGCTATCACGAGGTCGCCAACACCGCGCCGGCGTTCGTGGATTTGAACTTCGTACCGGAGCGGATCGCGAAGATCGTCGCCAAGCAGGGCGCCGAACTGAAGGCGCGGCCGGAGATGCAGCGGCATTTGGGGTAGCTGCATCCTCCTCGTCATTCCGGGGCGTGCGAAGCACGAGCCCGGAATCCATGACCACCATCGGGAGTATGGATTCCGGGCTCACGCTTCGCGTGCCCCGGAATGACAGGTGGAAAAAGTCCCTACCGCTTCGACGGATTCACCATCGGCTTGCGCTGCGCCAGCGCGGCCACGGTCGCGGTGCCGATCGGGCCCTGTTCGTCATGGAGCCAGCATTCGCCGATCGCGACGCCGTCGGTGGCGTGGTGGTTCACCACCTCGAAGCCGATCCACTCCGTCACCGGCAGGCGGTGCAGATAGATCGTGACGTCGCTGTTGATGTAGCCGAGCCCCTGGTCGCCGGCGTTGGCAAACGGGCTGGCGAAATCGGCGCCGGTGGCGACGCGGACGAACGGCGTCATCGGAACGCCCGCGACGAGCTCGCGCACCTCGCTCATCCACAATCTGCGCGGGCCGAGCGAACCCATATGACCGACGATGGGGCGCGTCGCCCATTTGCCGTTCATGCCGAGCCGGGGATCGGTCGGCTTGGGGATCTCGGCCGGCTTCGGCGCGTCCCAGTTCGGCGGCGACCAGACATTGCCATCGGGATTTTGCGTTTTGCGCAGCAGCTGGCACGAAGCCCGCGCCATGCTGACCCCGCCGGAAAAGAACTCCGCTTCCACTACGCGGATGCGCATGCCGTCGCGCACCAGCCGCGTCGTCACCTCGATCGGCCTGTCGATGGTTGGCAATCGGAACATGTCGACCGTGAGCCGCGCCGGCACGAATTCCGGCCCGGAATGGCGCTCCTCGACGACGAAGCCGAGCAGGCCGACGACGACGCGCCCGTGCAGCGATTTCGGATCCCATGGACCATTGGCGACTTCCGTCGGATGGAATGTATCACCGTCGCGATTGAAGAAAGGCATGTTTGTCATGACGCGCGAGATTGCGGGAATGGGCGGGGAAATCAAGTCAGGAGGCGGCCCGCCACTCCTCGCGCACGCTATTGTCCTGCTCGTTGCTCTCAGCGGCAGATCTCATCGCCTCAAACTCTTCGCGCGCCAGCAACTGCCCCAGCGCCCACACCGCCGCCCCGCGCACCAGTGGGCTTGCATCAACTAGCAATCGCCGCGCCTCGTCCGCCAGCGTCACCTCGCCCGAATTGCCGATCGCAATCAGCACATTCCGCACGAACCGGTCGCGCCCGATGCGCTTCACCGGCGACTTCGTGAACAGCGCACGGAATGCCGCGTCGTCCAGCCGTGCCAGCTCAGCGAGCGAAGGCGCGCGCAACTCGTCGCGCGCGGCGAGTTTTGCCTCACGTCCCTCTTGCGCAAACTTGTTCCAGGGGCAGGCGGCAAGGCAATCATCGCAGCCGTAGATGCGGTTGCCGATGCTCTTGCGAAACTCGTGCGGGATCGGGCCCTTGTTCTCGATGGTCAGATACGAGATGCAGCGCCGCGCATCCAGCTTGTAGGGCGCGGGGAACGCCGCGGTCGGGCAGATGTCGAGACAGGCCCGGCATGAGCCGCAATGATCGATCTCGGGTTCGTCGCGCGGCAGCTCCAGCGTGGTGTAGATCGCCCCGAGAAACAGCCACGAGCCGAACTCGCGCGAGACGAGGTTGGTGTGCTTGCCCTGCCAGCCCAGATGCGCGGCCTGCGCCAAGGGCTTCTCCATCACCGCCGCTGTGTCAACGAACACCTTCACCTCGCTCGGCGCGGTCGCGACCAGCCAGCGCGCCAGCGCCTTCAGCCGCTTCTTGATCAGGTCATGATAGTCGTCGCCTTGCGCATAGACCGAGATCGCCGCGCGCGTGCGCTGCTTCAGGACGGCAAGCGGATCGGAATCGGGACCGTAATTGACGCCGAGCATGATCACGCTGCGCACGTCGGCCCACAGCCCGCGCGGGTCGACGCGGCGCTCCGGCTGGTTCGCGAGCCAATCCATGTCGCCATGGCCGCCCGAGGCGATGAATTCGAGGAAGTGTTGTCCGGCTGCATCGATCGAGCCCGGCGCGGTGACGCCGATGCAGTCGAAGCCGAGCGCGTGCGCCTGCTCTTCGAGCGCGCTGCGCAACCGATCCGTGTCTGTGTCGATGTTGTTCATGCATCCACACTCGACGTCGTCATGGCCGGGCTTGTCCCGGCCATCCACGTTCTTGTGTAATCCTCACCGAGACAGGAAGCACGTGGATGCCCGGGACAAGCCCGGGCATGACGGCCCTCATCAGAAATCCAGGTCCACGTAGGTCCGCGAGGCCGGCACGCCGGCCAGCCATTCGCTGAGGAGCGGACGGAACGACGGGCGGGATTTCACCCGCGCGTACCACGCCTTTGCTGCGTCGTCCTCGCTCCATGGCACGTCGCCCAGATAGTCGATCGCCGAAAGATGCGCCGCGGCGGCGAGATCCGCGTAGGTGAGCCGGTCGCCGGCGAGGAAGTTGCGGGTCTGCGCCAGCCAGCCGATATAGGCCAGATGATAGCGCACATTGGCCTTCGCTGCGCGCATCACGTCGGCCGAAGGCGGCCCGCCGCCGTTCTCCTCGCTCATGAAGCGCTTGTAGATGCGCTCGGTGACGAGTGGATGCGAGACCTCCTCGAAGAATTTTTCGTTGAACCAGGCCATCAGCCGGCGCACCTCGACACGCTCGGCAAGCGTCTCCGGCATCAGGCGCTTGGGGCCCATCCCGGCGCCATAGGCCTCATCGACATATTCGGCGATGATGGCCGCGCCCGGAATCGGCGGCTGCTCGTCGTCCACCAGCACGGGCGTGGTGCCCGCTGCATTGAGCAGCAGAAACGCCTCGCGCCGCTCCCAGCTGCGCTCCTCGATCAGCTTCAGGTCAAGCCCGTATTCACCCGCGATCAGGCGAATGAAGCGCGAATGCGGACAGAACGGATGATGAAACAGCGTAAACATGAAGCCTTTGACTATGTGATGGTGCTTAAGAATCCATCAATGTTTGTGCGGCGCCACACTAGTCCTTCAAAACCTCGAAGCAAGGGCGTGATTTGGCATTTTGCGATTGCGGCATGGGGTCGAATAGGCGAGAAGAGCCCCGCTTTTCCAGCCGAAATGGACCGTAAATATGTCAGACGCAGTACGGGCAGTGATCCTCGGCATCATCGAGGGCGTGACCGAGTTCCTTCCCGTATCCTCGACCGGCCACCTCCTGATAGCCGAGCGCTTCTTTCATCTCGGCGAAGGCGCGTTCTGGGATTCGTTTACGGTTCTGATCCAGCTGGGCGCGATTCTCGCGATCGTGGGGCTGTACTTTCGCAAGCTGTGGGACGTCGTGATCGGCCTGTTCACGGGCGATGCCTATGCTCGCCGCTTCATGATCGGCGTGCTGGTCGCATTCCTGCCCGCTGTCATCGTCGGCCTCGTCGCCGGTAAGTACATCAAGCTCCTGCTGTTCAATCCGTGGGTCATCTGCTTCACACTGATCGTCGGCGGCGCCATCCTGCTCTGGGTCGACAAGCTCGAGCTCAAGCCGCGCGAGCATGATGCCACCAGATTTCCGCTCTTGATGTATCTCTATATCGGCATCGCGCAGTGCGTGGCCATGATCCCGGGCGTGTCGCGCTCCGGCGCCAGCATCGTCGCCGCGATGTTGCTCGGAGCCGACAAGCGCGCGGCGGCGGAATTCTCGTTCTTTCTGGCGATCCCCACCATGATCGGCGCGTTCGCCTACGACTTCTACAAGAGCCGCGCCGAGATGACGATGGACCACATCAACATCGTCGCGATCGGCTTCGTGGTGTCCTTTATCACCGCGATCATCGTGGTGAAGACGTTTTTGACCTATGTCACCCGGCACGGTTTCCTGCTGTTCGCCTGGTGGCGCGTCATCGTCGGCACCCTCGGCCTGATCGCGCTGGCGCTGGGACGGTAGACATCTCTGATCGGATAATGCTGACCGAGGTTCTCGGTTCACCTCTCCCGTAGGGAGAGGTCGGATCGCATCGCAAGATGCGGTCCGGGTGAGGGGTTACAGTCTCACTGAGGGCCGCGGCCCCTCACCCGGATTGCTGCGCAATCCGACCTCTCCCCGTCGGGGAGAGGTGGGCGGACAGCCCTGCCCTCAACGCAATATAAGCTTTTGATCGGTACTCAGTTTGCCATGCTGGGCGGCGCGCCCGGCGCAGGAGCTGAGCAATGACCCTCGTCAGCGGCTGGGGGCGCTTCCCGGTCGTCGATACCGAGATGCTGCGTCCGCGCGCGTTCGCGGCGGTTGCCGACGCCGTCGTGTCCGGCACCGTGGCGCGCGGCAATGGCCGTGCCTATGGCGATGCCGCGATCGGGGCCGTCAGGACCGTCGCGATGACGGGCTTCGACCGCATCAGGTGGTTCGATCCGGCGACCGGCCGAATCTGCCTCGAGGCCGGCGTGCTGCTCTCGGACCTGATCGAGACCTTCGGCCCGCGCGGCTTCCTGCCCTTCGTACTGCCCGGCACGCGTTTCGTGTCGATCGGCGGCGCCATCGCCGCCGACGTGCACGGCAAGAACCACCATTGCGAAGGCGGCTTCGGCCGCTATGTCGACAGCATCCTGCTGCGCACGGGCGAGGGCGAATTGATCGAAGCCTCGCGCGAGCAGAACTCCGACGCATTCTTTGCGACAATCGGCGGCATGGGCCTGACCGGGGTCATCCTCGAAGCGACCTTGCGGCTGCGCAAAGTCGAAACGGGATGGATCCGCGAGCGCGTGATCTCGGCATCCGATCTCGATGCCGCGATGCGCGCGCTCGATGCAGGCGATGCCGCAACCTATTCGGTGGCGTGGATCGATTGCGCCGCCCGCGGCAAGGATCTCGGCCGCTCGCTGATCTATCTCGGCGAGCACGCCGGCAAGGACGAGCTTCCTGCCGGCGCCGCGGCGTTTCCCGCCGGCAAGCATCCCGGTCTTGGCGTGCCCATCGATTTGCCCTCGATGACGCTGAACCGCTTTGGCATCCGCGCCTTCAACGAGCTGTACTACCGCATGGGCGCGCGCCGCGCCGGCGGCAGCCATGTGGTCTCGCTCTATCCCTATTTCTTTCCGCTCGACAGCATTGCCGACTGGAATCGCATCTACGGCAAGCGCGGCTTCCTGCAGCATCAATGCGTGATCCCGGAGAACGGCGCGCGCGACGTGCTCGGCGAGATTCTGGGGCGCGTCGCGCGGCGCGGCGATGCCTCCTTCCTCGCGGTGCTGAAGAAGCTCGGCCAGGGCGAGGGCATCCTGTCGTTTCCGCTGCCCGGCTACACGCTGGCGCTGGATTTCCCCGTGCGCGGCGACATCCTGAATTTTCTCGACGAGATCGACCGTCTCGTTGTCGCGGCCGGTGGCCGGCTCTATCTCGCCAAGGATGCGCGCCAGTCGCGCGAGACGCTCAAAGCCGGCTATCCCGCCCTGCCGCGCTTCAACGCGATCCGCAAAGCGCTCGACCCTGCCAGCAACATCCGCTCCAAGCTTTCACAACGTCTGTTCGATGAGGTCTAGGCCGTGACGTCGCGCAAGTCTGTACTGGTGCTGGGCGGCTCATCCGACATCGGCCGCGCCACGGCGCACGCCTTTGCCAATGCGGGATACGATGTGGCGCTCGCCGGCCGCGACGTCGCCGCGCTGGAGCCTGACGCCGCCGATCTTCGCGCGCGCTACAATGTCGAGGTCGGTGTTCACACATTCGACGTGCTCGACACCGCCTCGTTCGAGGGCTTCGTCGCCGGCCTGCCCGCGCTGCCCGATGTCGCCATCTCGATCGTCGGCCTGCTTGGTGTGCAAGAGAGCGCGCAGAGCGATCTCGCCCATGCCACCGCGATCATGCGCTCCAACTACGAGGGTCCGGCGCTGATTCTCGGCCTGTTCGCGGAAAAGTTTCTAGGTCGCGGCAGCGGCACGCTGGTCGGCGTGTCCTCGGTCGCCGGCGATCGCGGCCGCGCCTCCAACTATGTCTATGGCTCGGCCAAGGCCGGCTTCTCCGCCTTCCTGTCCGGCCTGCGCGCCCGCGCCAGCCGTGGCGGCGTCCACGTCGTCACGGTCAAGCCCGGCTTCGTCCGCACCAAGATGACGGAAGGCATGAAGCTGATCGGCCCGCTCACCATCGAAGCCCCCGTCGTCGGCGCTGCGATCCTTCGCGCCGTCGAGAACAAGAGCGACATCGTCTATGTCAGCGGCAAATGGCGCCTCGTGATGCTGATCATCAAGACGCTGCCGGAAGCGGTGTTCAAGAAGCTGAGGTTTTGAAAGTCGTGACGGGCGGATCCTCGCCCCAGCGGCGGTGCGCCCCCTCGCCCCGTTCGCCCCACCAGCTCGTCATGGCCGGGCTTGACCCGGCCATCCACGCGTATCCGAGACTGCAGCGAGACGTGGATGCCCGGGTCAAGCCCGGGCATGACGACGGATAGAGAGGCGCTTCACACACTCATCCGCTGGAACTGGCCCTGCGGGCGGAAGCGCCAGAGATATTGCGGGGCGATCGCCTCCAGCGAATCGGGCGTGATGCCGAGACCTTCCAGCGTCAGCCCGGCCGCCTTCGCCGCATCCGACACGATATTGTCGCGCTCGAGCAGCGTGACCTGGTCCGGCGTCAGCTTGAACGCGCCCGGCGCGAATTGCAGGAAGTTGGCCTGGAAGCGGGCGAGGCCGAACGTCAGCGGCACCAGCATGCGCTTGCGGTCGGTGATTTCGAGGATCGCCTCGATGATCTCGCGCATGGTCAGCACTTCCGGCCCACCGAGCTCGTAAGTGGCGCCCGCCTTGGCCTTGCCGTCGGCCGCATCCGCGATAGCACTGGCGACGTCGCCGACATAGACCGGCTGCATCTTCGTCTCGCCACCGATCAGTGGCAGCACCGGCGACATCCGGGCCAGCGCGGCAAAGCGGTTGGTGAACTGGTCCTCGGGGCCGAACATCACGGAGGGGCGGAAGATCGTGGCGGAGGGAACCGCGGCCAGGACCGCGGCTTCGCCGGCCGCCTTGGCCCTGGCATAGCGTGAGGGCGACTGCGCATCGGCCCCGATCGCCGAGACATGCACCAGCGCGCCACCTGCGGCGGCCGCCGCCTTGGCGACGGTCTCGGCGCCCCTGGCCTGGACGGCGTCAAAAGTCTGCTTGCCGCTCTCGGTGAGCACGCCGACCAGATTGATCACGACATGCGAATCACGCAGCGCCGCCTCGACCGAGGCCGGATAGCGCAGATTCGCCTGCACGGTGTGGATCTGCCCGACCCGGCCGAGCGGCTGGAGGTATCCGGCGAGTTCCGGCCGCCGCACCGCGACCCGGACCCGGTAATCCCGCTTGCACAGGGCCCGGACGACGCTGCGGCCCAAGAACCCCGATCCGCCGAAAACCGTGACCAGCGTGTCCAGATTCGATGCCATGGGAGCCGTTCCTGCGGAAAAGAGTGCGTCTTGTCAGGCTTGTATCGGGCCGGTTTGCGATGCGCAATCGGCATCCCGACCCCGGCCTCACGCATGAATTGACAACGGCGTCACCGAACCGTAGTAACCGCCTCCGTGCCCCAAACGGCATGCCCAGGTGGTGGAATTGGTAGACGCGCTGGCTTCAGGTGCCAGTGGCTTAACGGCCGTGAAGGTTCGAGTCCTTTCCTGGGCACCATCCCCTGCTCAAGCGATTGAAATCGCTCATCCGCAGGACATCGAGCTGCTGACCGGTCCACGACACCGAAGCACAGCGCTCATGGCGCGCCGAATAGCCGTCGTCGCCACGTCGGAAGATGCCGGCAAGGCTGGTGACCCGAGCCCCGCTAGGAGGCCTCAGTGCTCGTTGACCGCAGCGTCGAGCTTGATCAGGCTCAGCGAGCGGTTCGCGGTCTCGCGCAGGCGGCAGTAGCTCGCGCCGCCCCGGTACATGCCGGGGTCGACGTTGTCGAAGACCGCGCAGAGGCGATCACGCGACGCGGCGAAAACTTTCTGCGAGTCATTGACCGCCTTGATGGCGTCGGCGAACCCGCCGGCCTGAACCTTCTTCAGCGCCTCACTGGTTTTCTGCGTCCAGACGGCGAGTTCGCGCGCCGCGCAGGCCTTCCATCTGGCGACATCGTCGTTCGCGCCCTCTGCCGCCTTGATGCAGGGGTCGGCGACGAGCCCGACGCAGGCGCCGCCGAAACCGCCGGTTTTCTCCACCTTCTTCAGGCAGGCATCGATCACGGCAAGGTCGGCTGGCGCGGTGCTTTGGATGGTGTCTTGGGCGAAAGCCATCGATGCCAGCGGGAGGCCTGCGGCGAGGATCGCGGCGGCAAGTTTGACTTTCACTGGAGATCTCCGTTCGGCGCATCGATGCAAACCTTGGTCACCGAAGATCCGGCGTGGGTTCACCCGAATGTGGAGCAGGAGCCGCTCCCTCACACCACCTGCTTCCCCGTCCGCTCCGCCACCGCCCTCTGCACGAAATACATCATCACCAGCGTGACGATCGTCGTGGTCACGACGACGTAGCCGATCCGGTCGAAATGGAGCAGCGCGCCGTCCGCGCCTTGCGCGATGATCGCGCTGGCGAGCACCGAGCCGAGGCCGCCGGAGAGCTGCTGCAGCGAGGCGCTCACCGCGCTGAACGAGCCGCGCTGGCTCGCATCGGGAATCGCCGACATTAGCGCCTGCGACGGGATCATGCGCGAGAAGATGCCGACGAACATCAGCACGTTGACCAGAATCGCGGTCGCGAGCGAGACGTGGCCGAGATGGGTGTAGATCAGCACCATGAGGACGGTCATGGCGCAGCCGAACACGAAGGTCGGATATTTGCCGAACGCGTCGCTGGCGCGGCCGACCAGCGGTCCCGTGACGATGCTGAACAGGCCGGAAACGAGATAGATCGTCGGCAGATGCGTGATGTCGATGCCGAGATTGTGCACGGTGTAGGCGCTGGAGAACGGCATGAGCATGTAGCCGCCGGTCGCCAGCAGCGTCGTGACGGCGAAGGCGAGGGTGTAGCGCGGCTCACTGACCGTCGCGACCAGATGGCGGAACGGGTTTCTGTCCTGTTTCAGCTTCAGATGCGCGTCGACCGGCTCCATGGCGAAGGCGATGATGGCGATCGTCACGATCGACAGCACGACGATGGCGACGAAGCAGACATGCCAGCTCCAGTGATTGGCGAGAAACAGGCCGGCGGGAATGCCGAGCACCTGGCTGGCGGCGAACGCCGTCTGGATGATTCCCATCACGCGGCCGCGCATCTGCAACGAGAACAGGTCGGTGATGATGGCGAGCACGACCGCGCCGATCACGCCGCCGAATAATCCGGTCACGATCCGGCCGATCAGCAGCACATGGTAGTTCGGCGCCACCGCGCACAGCAGCGTGCCGAGCGTGAAGCCGACATAGAAGAACAGCAGGAGGCGCTTGCGATCGAAACGATCGGCAAAGCCGGCGGCGAGGATGCCCGATAGTCCCGCACTGAACGCGTAAGCCGATACGGCAACGCCGAACTGCCCCGCCGTGATGCCGAGCGCGGGCATCAGGATGGCGCCGAGCGGCGACATGATGATGAAATCGAGGATGATCGTGAACTGCGTCAGCGCCAGCAGCGCGATGAGGAGCGCCTGGTAGCGCGAAAATCCGCGCGGACGCTGGTCGTCGATCGGCGCAGCGGGCGTTGGTTCGGTCATCAGATCTCAGTCGCAGTGAGGGGCAAGACAGTGCGGGGTCGGCAATAGATGGGGTGCGGCGGGACGAATTGCAGTGGGCGCTAGTCCGCCGGGAAGAGCAGTGGCTCATAGTCTCGCGCGCCATGGAGGATATGGATCACCTCGATGGCGTCGCGACCGACACGATAGAAAATCAGATAGTTCCCGAATGGGCGCCGGCGAATGCCTTTCTGCTCATAGCGCGGCACCAAGGGGTAGCCGCGCGGTGCATCGGCGAGTGTTTCGCACTTCTCCCGCAGTCCACGGATGAGCGTGAGTGCGCTTTGCGGGCTTTGCGCGGCAACGTATGATGCGATGTCTTCGAGGTCGGCCTCGGCTTCCGCGGTGAGGACGACGATCACGTGCGATCGGCCTTATCGGCCAATCTCGCTTCGAGCCGGTCAAAAACGTCTGACATCGGCTTGGTCCGTCCCGCGTCCGCATCGTCGAGCCCGCGCGCGATCGCGGCATCCAACGCAGCGAGCCGCGCCTCGCGCTCCTGAATGAGCCGCACGCCCTCTCTGAGCACCTCGCTCTTGGAGTGATAGCGTCCCGACGCGACGAGCTTTGTTATAAAGCTTTCAAGGGCTTCGCCGAGGTCTGCACTTACCGCCATACCGCGCCTCTCCGACGACTCATGCTTTAATAACTATTATTGAACCCTCCGCGTATCAAGCGGTGTCCTGCCCCCGCCGCCCCTGATTAAGCCGCCTTTAGTGAATGTTCCCATAGGGTTGGCGACCCATTTCCTGCTCCCCGGCCGAATGCCGGTCATGTCGCGGCAAGTCAGAGCGTTTTTCGATGGAGCAGCGTGCCCCGCAGTATGATCCTGGCGTGTCCGAGCCGTCGGCGCCCCGGACCCTCGTCATCGACCTCGAAGGCGCGCTGCTGCATTCCGAGCTGCTGATGGAGGCGCTGTTCTCCAGCCCCGGCCGCATGCTGGCGCGCTTCGGCGCGGGCGGACGGGCGGGCATGGCGGCGCTCACGGCGATCCTGGCGCGAGCCGAGATCGATTACGCCCATCTGCCCTATGATTCCGATGTGATGAACCGGGCGCTGGCGGCACGGGCGCGCGGCGAGAAGATCTATCTCGTCGCGGATCGGCTCGCGGCTCATGCCGCGGCGATCGCGGCGCATCTCGGCTTCGATGGCGTCGTTACGACGGCCGATCTTGCGGCGGGCAGCGTCCCGTTCGATCGTGCCTCCATCGCGCGCATCGAAAATCGCGAGGTCCGCAGAGCCGGCCTCGCCACCTGGGTGAAGGCGCTGCGCGTTCATCAATACGCCAAGAACACGCTGGTGTTCGTGCCCGCGCTCACGGCGCATCAGCTGAACCTTTCGACGCTCGGCCACGCGCTGCTCGCATTCCTGGCGTTCTCGGCCTGCGCCTCGGGCGCCTATCTGATGAACGATCTGCTCGATCTCGCCGCCGACCGGCAGCATCCGACCAAGCGCCACCGCGCGCTCGCGGCCGGCGATTTGCCGATCTCGTCAGCGCTGTCGGCGATCCCTGCGTTGTGGTTGTTCGCGCTTGCCGCCAGCCTCTGCATCTCGCCGCTGTTTCTCGGCGTGCTCGGCCTCTATCTCGTCACCACGATCGCCTATTCGCTCGCGCTCAAGCGCAAGATGCTGGTCGACATCGTCACGCTCGCCGGCCTCTACACGCTTCGCATCGTCGCCGGCGCTGTCGGCGTCGGCGTGGTGCTGTCGGAATGGCTGTTGATCTTCTCGCTGTTCGTGTTCACCTCGCTCGCCCTGATCAAGCGCTTCAGCGAGCTCAGCATGCGCGAGAGCGTGGGCCTCGCCGATCCCTCGAACCGCGACTATCGCGTCACCGACCTTAACGTCATCGCCGCGATGGCGGCGGCAAGCGCCATGAACGCGGTGACCGTGTTCTCGCTCTACGTCTCGTCCTCGGCGGTGACGCCGCTCTACAGCCGCCCCTGGATGCTGTGGCTGCTCACGCCGCTGCTGCTGTACTGGTTCGGCCGTGCGCTGATGATGGCGCATCGCCGCGAGATGCCGGACGATCCGATCCTGTACGCGTTCCGGGACGGCCCCAGCCGCACCGCAGTCGCGGCGATGATCTGCATCATGCTCGCTGCGATCTGACCGGCCGTAAGGTCACGGCCGCTTGCGTGACCTGTTGCGACTGGCTACATCGCGATCCATTCGACTAAAGCGCGATGCGATTAAGATGAATCGTCATCGCGCTTTAGGTTATTGATTGAGCATGATCTTTTCGGAAAACCGCTGCACACTTTTCCGGATCATGCTCTAGCCTATGATATCGACGCACCGATTCGACCCGAGGGTTTCATGACCGTACGCCTGCACCGCGGCGACCTGCCCGACCTGTCCCGCTACACCGGAGCGGTGGCGATCGACACCGAGACCATGGGGCTGAACCCGCACCGCGACCGTCTCTGTGTGGTGCAGCTCTCGCCCGGCGACGGCAGCGCCGACGTGGTGCAGATCCCCAAGGGCCACACCGACGCGCCGAACCTGAAGGCGCTGCTCGCCAATCCGGCGGTCACGAAGATCTTCCACTTCGCGCGGTTCGATATCGCGGTGCTGTACCAGACCTTCGGCGTCATGACCGGGCCGATTTATTGCACCAAGATTGCGTCCCGCCTGACCCGCACCTACACCGACCGCCACGGCCTCAAGGACCTCGTCCGCGAGGTGCTCAACATCGACCTCTCCAAGCAGCAGCAGTCCAGCGACTGGGGTTCCGACAGCCTGAGCGAGCCGCAGCTCGCCTACGCCGCCTCCGACGTGCTGCATCTGCATGCCTTGCGCGAGCGGCTGGACGCCATGCTGGTGCGGGAAGGCCGCAGCCAGCTGGCGCAGGCCTGTTTCGACTTCCTGCCGACCCGCGCCCTGCTGGACCTCCAGGGCTGGGCGGAGGAGGACATTTTCGCGCACTCCTGAGGTGCTTTAACCTCTCCCGCCTGCGGGAGAGGTCGCGCCGAAGGCGCGGGTGAGGGTTCTCTCCTCCAGGAGACTGTCCCATTGCGGTGACACCCTCTCCCCGGCCCTCTCCCGCAAGCGGGAGAGGGAGAGACGACCGCCCCGTTTCGGACACTTTCGTAACGGCCTGTCGCCGGCTGCATATTTCGGCGGCGCCGGATAGAATGGGGTGCGCCCCCTCGACCGGACAAGGCGAGCGATACGTCAGGAGACAGGTAAGCAGGAACCCCGGTGAATTCGGCCCAGAACCCCACCTACGACGCCGCGCTTGCGGCGAAGTTTGCCAGCGCGGCGCGCCACAGCCGCCTGGTGCGGATTCTGCGCATCGCGGTCCCGGGTGCTGTAGTGCTGTCCATGGCTATCATCATCGGCGTCTCGATCTTCAATCCGTTCCGCATGCTGATGCCGAAGCTGCCGCTCGACTCCGGAAATCTAGTGGTGTCGGGCACCAAGATCACGATGGAATCGCCGCACCTCGCCGGATACACGCCGGACCAGCGGCCCTACGAGCTCTGGGCCAAGACCGCGACTCAGGACATCACCGATCCCGATCACGTCGATCTCAATGACCTGCGAGCGAAAGTGCTGATGGAGGATAAGTCGACCCTATTCCTCGATGCCCGCACCGGCCGTTTCGACAACAAGCAGCAGCAGCTCGATCTGCGCAAGGATATCTTGCTGCGCACCTCGACCGGCTACGAGGCCCGGCTGAACTCGGCCTTCGTCGACATGGGCAAGGGCACGGTCTCCTCGGACGAGCGCGTCGACGTCAAGCTGACCAACGGCACGCTGAGTGCGGATCGCCTGCGAATTACCGAAGGCGGCGAAGTCATCCGCTTCGAGGGCAATGTGGTGATGCACCTCGACAAGCTCGACGAGCCCGCCGCGACGCAGCCTGCACCACCCGAGGCGGCGCCGACGAAGACACGCACGCCTCAGAACAAGTCTGCCAATTCGAAGTGATTTTCATGATGACCTGTTTTCCGCGTGACGTTTTTGTCAGCAAGGCCGCGCTCGCTATCGGCCTGGCGCTGCTCGTCACGGGTGCGGCCCTTGCTCAGAGCACGATGCAGGGTGTGCCCAATGCGATGCAGGGCTTTTCGCAGAACCGCGATCAGCCGATCCAGATCGAAGCCGCCTCGCTCGAGATGCGCGACAAGAAGAAGGAGGCGACCTTCGCCGGCAATGTGAAGGTCGTGCAGGGCGACACCACCATGACCTCGAAGACGCTGGTGGTGTTCTACGAGTCCGGCGGCGACAAGCCGGCCGCGCCGCAGCCCGCGGCGAAAGGCGCGAAATCGGCGCCGATGCAGTCGGCGCAGCCCGGTCCGGGCGGCAGCTCCTCGATCAAGCGGCTGGAGGCGCGCGGCAACGTCGTGGTCACCCAGAAGGACCAGGTGGTGACGGGCGAGACCGCCGTGTTCGACACCAAGACCAACCTCATCACCATGCTCGGCGGCTCGGGCCAGGTGGTCCTGACGCAGTGTAAGAACGTGCTGCGCGGTGATCGCTTGATGGTCGACATGACCACCGGCGTGTCCCGCGTGGAATCCGACAACGGGCGGGTGCAGGCGCTGCTGCCGCAGGGCGGCAGCAATGATTGCAGCCAGGGCGCCAAACCCGGCGCGGCGCCGCCCTTGCAATTGCCCGGCGCAAGTAAACAAAAATGAATTCAACAACTTGGATCGGGTGCTCCCGATCCGAGGTTGAAGCTTGGCGAGCGAGCCTGTATCTAGCGCGCAGGGCTTTCGAAGCGGGGTCCGCCGCTTTTCGGGCGTGTTTCACTGGGCATGAGACATTCCTTCACCCATGCTGCGTCGGCCAATCGCTCAGGCTGGCGCGACAGATCGCGCGGATTTCGCGCAAGACGACGCCAAAGGCTAAAAGGCGGGGATGGTCGATCTCTTCAGCATGTTCCGTCGGCGCCCCGCCAAGCGCGGCCGGCCAGGATTTGCGCGTCAGGACATCACTGCGCTCGGGGACAGCGTCGGCGGCCTCGTGCCCAGTCCTGTCAGGGACACGCCGATTGCCCGCGACCAGCCCCGCGGGCCCGACCAGTTCCAAGGTGACTACACGGGCGACTATCCGGCCGAGCCGCGTCCGCAGGCGGTTCATCCCGTCCGAACGGCCGCCAGGTCCAACGGTGCCGGCGCGCCGCAGCTGCTGAAGCGGCCCGGATTCCTGGCTGTGCATAGTGTGGAAAAGGCCTTCGGCAGCCGGCAAGTGGTGCGCGGCGTCAGCATCTATGTGCGCCGCGGCGAGGCCGTCGGCCTGCTCGGCCCGAACGGCGCCGGCAAGACCACCGTGTTCTACATGATCACCGGCCTGATCAAGGCCGATCGCGGCGCGATCGAGCTCGACGGCCACGACGTCACCAAGCTGCCGATGTATCAGCGCGCGCGGCTCGGCATCGGTTATCTGCCGCAGGAAGCCTCGATCTTCCGCGGCCTCACCGTCGAGCAGAACATCCGCGCCGTGCTCGAAGTGGTCGAGCCCTCGCGCAAGAAGCGCGAGCAGCAGCTCGACTCCCTGCTCGACGAGTTCAACATCACGCGCTTACGGAAATCACCGTCGATCGCGCTGTCCGGCGGTGAGCGCCGCCGCGTCGAGATCGCACGCGCGCTGGCGACGCGGCCGAATTACATGCTGCTCGACGAGCCCTTCGCCGGCATCGACCCGATCGCGGTCGGCGACATCCAGGATCTCGTCCGCCATCTCACCAACCGCGGCATCGGCGTGCTGATCACCGACCACAATGTCCGCGAGACGCTCGGCCTCACCGACCGTGCCTATATCGTCTATGCCGGGGAAATCTTGACGGAGGGAACTCCGGATGAGATCGTTGCCGATCCGGACGTGCGCCGCCTTTACCTTGGCGAGGAATTCCGCCTCTAGCCCTATTTTCCAATTCGTCAAGACGTGTACATCGGGCTGAGACTAGGATAAGCAAAAATCGGACCAACTTTTGGGATCGGTTCTTGCTTCATGGCGCTTACGCAGAGATTAGAGTTCCGGCAATCGCAGTCGCTGGTCATGACGCCGCAGCTGATGCAGGCAATCAAGCTGCTGCAATTGTCCAATCTCGATCTCACGACCTTCGTGGAAGAGGAGCTCGAGCGAAACCCGCTGCTGGAACGGGCCAGTGACGAGGCCCCCGCGGGCGAAGCTTCGGCCGAGGCCGGCAGTTACGGCGATTCCGGGGGCGGCCAAGATGACGGTCATGGCGATGGCCAGGGCGAGGACGGCTTCGGCGGTAGCGCGGAAGGCTTCGAGCCGGGCCAGGAAGAGTGGATGAGCAAGGATCTCGGCACCCGCGCCGAGATCGAGCAGACCCTGGACACCGGCCTGGACAACGTCTTCTCCGAGGAGCCGGCCGAGGCAGCCGCGCGCAACGCTCAGGATGCCGCGCCGACCACCTATACCGAATGGGGCGGCGGCGCCTCCGGTGACGAAGACTACAATCTCGAAGCTTTTGTCGCGGCCGAGACGACGTTGTCGGGCCATCTCGCCGAGCAGCTCTCGGTTGCCTTCACCGCGCCCGCGCAACGCATGATCGGCCAGTACCTGATCGACCTCGTCGACGAGGCCGGCTATCTGCCGCCCGATCTCGGCCAAGCCGCCGAGCGTCTCGGCGCATCGCAAGCCGAGGTCGAAAGCGTCCTCGCCGTGCTGCAAAAATTCGATCCGCCCGGGGTCTGCGCGCGTTCCTTAAGCGAATGCCTGGCGATCCAGCTGCGCGAGCTCGACCGCTACGACCCCGCGATGCAGGCGCTGGTCGAGCATCTCGATCTGCTCGCCAAGCGCGACATCGCGGCTCTTCGCAAGATCTGCGGCGTCGACGACGAGGACATCGCCGACATGATCGGCGAGATCCGCCGCCTCAATCCCAAGCCCGGCATGAAGTTCGGCTCGGCGCGCCTGCAGACCATGGTGCCCGACGTCTATGTCCGCCCGGGCCCCGACGGCGGCTGGCATGTCGAGCTCAACAGCGACACCTTGCCGCGCGTGCTGGTCAACCAGACCTATTATTCCGAGCTGTCGAAGAAGGTCGGCAAGGACGGCGACAAGTCCTATTTCACGGATGCGTTGCAGAACGCGACCTGGCTAGTGCGCGCGCTCGACCAGCGCGCCCGCACCATCCTGAAAGTGGCGACCGAGATCGTGCGCCAGCAGGACGGGTTCTTTACCCATGGCGTCGCGCATTTGCGCCCGCTCAATCTGAAGGCCGTCGCCGACGCCATCCAGATGCACGAATCCACGGTGTCACGTGTCACCGCCAACAAATACATGGCGACCAACCGCGGCACGTTCGAGCTGAAATATTTCTTCACGGCCTCGATCGCCTCGGCCGACGGGGGCGAAGCGCATTCGGCGGAAGCGGTGCGTCACCACATCAAGCAGCTGATCGATTCGGAGGAGCCCTCCGCGATTCTGTCGGACGACACCATCGTGGAACGCTTGCGCGCCTCGGGCATTGATATTGCCCGCCGCACGGTCGCGAAGTACCGCGAAGCCATGCGCATACCTTCCTCGGTGCAACGCCGCCGCGACAAGCAGAGCGCTCTTGGTAACGTCCTCTCTACCGCCTTGTCCGATCGCTCCCGCAATCCCGAACCGGCCTGATTGCGCTGGCGCCAAATCGCGCTACTCTCGATGCCCCATCGAGACCGATCCAAGCTGGGCACCAACCAAGCGAGGCATCACATGACTCTCAGAATCTCGGGAAAGAGCATCAGCGTCGGCGAGGCGCTGCGCGGCCGCGTTGCCGACCGTACCGACGAGGTGCTGCGCAAATATTTCGACGGCAATTATTCCGGCCACATCACGCTGAGCAAGGACGGCTTCGGCTTTCGCACCGATTGCGCCCTGCATCTCGATTCGGGAATCACGCTGGAAGCCGATTCGAACGCACCGGATGCCTATGCCAGTGCCGACCAGGCGCTGGTGATGATCGAGAAGCGGCTGCGGCGCTACAAGAACCGGCTCAAGGACCGCTCCGCGCGCAAGGCCCATGCCGCCTCCGAGGCGATGGCTGCGCTCGACGCCACCAGCTATGTGCTGGAAGCGCCCGGAGAGGGCGAAGAGGACGTCGCCGGCTACAGCCCCGTCATCATCGCGGAGCAAACCACGTCGCTGAAGCGGCTCTCGGTCAGCGAAGCCGTCATGGAACTCGACCTCAGCGGGGCACCCTGCCTGGTATTCCAGCATGGCTCGTCCGGTCGGGTGAACATCATTTACCGCAGGGCGGACGGCAATGTGGGCTGGATCGACCCGCCGGAAGCCAAGGTGGACGGCCAGGCCGGTGGCTAGGCCCGTCAGCCGGCGCCCGTACCATCCCGCCCTTAACAATGACGGGGGCAAAGCTGCACGCGGGAGTTGGCACCGGGATTGCGTTGGAGTAGAAGCCCCCCACATCTGGGCCTGGCGGGGTTTCGGGCTAAGTCCCCCTCCTGCTTCATGTTATGGACGCCGGCCGGGCTTGGTCTATCAAGCCGGCCAAATCGGAACCTGACGGTTTAATTCACCTCGGAAAGCTTCCATGCCGATTACCGATCTGGTCGCACCCGAGGCGATTCTCCCGGCATTGAAAGTCAACAGCAAGAAGCAGGCCTTGCAGGAGCTGGCGGCCAAGGCCGCTGAGCTGACCGGGCAGAACGAGCGCTCGGTGTTCGAGGTGCTGCTGCAGCGGGAGAAGCTCGGCACCACCGCGGTCGGCTATGGCGTCGCCATTCCGCACGGCAAGCTGCCCAAGCTGGAGAAGATCTTCGGCCTGTTCGCGCGGCTCGATCGTCCGATCGACTTCGAGGCGATGGACGGCCAGCCGGTCGATCTCGTCTTCCTGCTGCTGGCCCCCGAAGGCGCCGGCGCCGATCACCTCAAGGCGCTCGCCCGCATCGCCCGCCTGCTGCGCGACCAGGACATCGCCAAGAAGCTCCGCGCCTCGCGCGATGCGCAGGCGATCTATTCCGTGCTGGCGCTGCCGCCGGCAACGGCGGCGTAACCTTCCGTCCCTCTCGCCCGGCAAGGGTCCGATCGTCCCTTGCACCTGATTGTGAGGGCAGCGTCCCGTCATGCCACCTTGATCTCAAAGGTAGAAGGTAGGACAATCTTCCCGCTTGAGACGCACGGCACATTGGGCGGCGCCAACATCCGCTGAGAGCCGTTCGAAGCCGTGGACTGAGCGGACGTGACTGGGAATGGAATGACGCCGTTGCGCCTCGCGGCCGCGGCGGGAGAACGGCCCTGGGAATCAGGCCTCGACCGGCCGATGCCCGCGGCAGGCGCGCGTGCGAAGGCGCCCGTGGTGCGCGGTGAGGCAAGATTCGCCGTCCATCAGGCGGTCAGCTCATGACCAGCCTGCACGATTCCGAGGAGGACGACAGCGCGATCTGGCAAGCGCCCGGCGTCGGCGTGGAAAAGCTTGCCAGAATCGTGATGCGTGGCTCGATCACCGTCAACGTGATCGCGTCGATGGGAGTCCTCCAGCCCGCGCTGCTTCCCGCAGAATGGAGCTTCGTGCAACAGGCCGTTGCGCTTCTGATGTGGGTCATCCTGATCTACGCCAGTGCCTTCGTGCGACCCTGCCTGCGCGTGCAGCCAAATCCCGATTTCATCGCGCTGGTCGCATTCTATGCTCTCGCCGCTGTCTCCGTGCTCTGGACCGGCCTCGCCACCGCGGCGATCATGAAGAGCGCGGCCCTCGTGATGACGACTTTCGGTGCGTACTGCCTGATCACGCGGATCGACATCGACGAGATCGTCGGAGCGACGTCGCTGGGGCTCTTTATCTTGGTCGCCGCCTCGGCCCTGTGTGCGGTTTTCGTGCCCGAGATCGGCGTCGATCAGAGCTGGATGCACAACGGCCAGTGGCAGGGAATCTACGAATCGAAGCAGACCCTCGGCTTCATCAGCGCCTATCTGATGTTCTTTGCCTGCTATCAGAAGATGACGGGCCAGGGCTGGACAGTTTTTCTGCTGACGTTTCTCCTGGCATCGACATGCGTCATCGCCTCGGAATCCCGTGGTGCCGGTGCCGTTGCAATCGCCGCCGGTGCACTGCTCATGACCTCGCTATGGTCGATCCGCTGCATGAGGATTTACGCGGTGCTGCCGGTCGTCATGTGCATCCTGGCTGCGCTCCTGATCCTGTATTTCTATGTCACGGGCTACGATTCCATCCACCTCGGCGAATCGACCATCAATCTGACCGAGCGAACCTTCATCTGGCAGTACGCCATCAGCCATTTCGACGATGCGCCGCTGCTGGGCTTCGGCATCAACGGGTTCTGGACGCGCCCTGCGATTTACGACTATTTCAACCAGAACCACGGCTGGGTGCTGGACAATTATCATAGCGGCTACATCGCGGTGGCGATGGAAACGGGATTCCTGGGATACGTGCTGTTCGTGGCGAGCGTCTATCTGTTCTCGGAAAAGGTCCTGTACCTGATCGCCACGCGGTCGATCGACCGTCGCCACTGCGCTCTCATCATCGGATTCGTCGTCCTCAGCTTTCAATCGAATTTCACGGAGACGATGTTCCTTCGCTCGACGATGTTCACCTCGGTGCTGCTCGTCGCATTCTTCTTCGCGGTGTGCAGGCCGGTGCCACAGCAAGGCCTGCAGCAATGATGGGGCAGGCAGGATGAATGCCATCTGCGTCCGCTGGTCGGTAGCTTTCGGCCTCGCCTTGGCGCTGTCCGTGCTTGGGATCCGCTTTCCGGCCGAGGCAAAAGCGCAAGGCCACGCGCCCGCTCCCCCGAAATTGGGTCGCGGCATCAACATCCTCGGCTATGACGGCATTTGGGAGGGAGGCCGGAACGCGCCATTTCGTCTGGACAACCTCACCGCGATCAGGCGCGCCGGCTTCTCGCACGTCCGGATCAATTTCTTCGGCTTCAAGTTCATGGACCCGGAGAATGCGCTGGACGAGATCGTCTTGAGGCGGCTCGATGCGGTGATCGAGGAGGTGCTCGCCCGAAATCTCATCCCCATCCTGGACGAGCACGATACCCATATCTGTCAGCGCGACGTCTCCGAGTGCGCCGGGAAGCTGAAAGCGTTCTGGACGCAAATCGCCGCGCGCTATGCCGGAAAATATCCGAGGCTCGTCTTCGAGGTGCTCAATGAGCCGGGCGGGCAGATGACGTCCGCCGCCTGGAACGCCCTCCTGAACGAATGTCTCGGCATCATCCGCGCCACCAACCCCCGGCGGCCGGTGATCGCCGCGGTCCTCAACGTCGACGAGATGCCCGTCGAGGACCTGGTCCTGCCGCCGGATGACCGAAACATCATCGTCACGTTTCACTATTACGCGCCGATCCGCTTCACCCATCAGGGCGCACCGTGGTCGCCGACGTTCTCGCAAATAGGCCCGCTTGATTGGGGCACGCCGGAGGACGAACGGAAGGCGCGCGCCGATTTCGACAAGATCCGGTCCTGGTCCGAACGGGAAAAGCGTCCGATCTATCTCGGTGAGTTCGGCGTGTACGAGGCCGCGCCAGCCGAAGCACGGACGAGATATCTGTCGTTCGTGGCGCGAAGCGCGGAGCGGCTCGGCTGGGCCTGGGCCTATTGGCAATTCGATCATGATTTCGCAGCCTTCGACAGCGCGCGTCAAAGCTGGAAGCCGGAGATCATGCGGGCGCTGATTCCGGCGGGGCGCTGAGGCGGCGGGCGTGACCTGAACTCAGCCGCGCCGGCGTGAAGCCATCCGACGATCGGATAGTTCAGCCTGGAGCGCCGTCATCAAGCTTAAGGCGCCGTGTCGCGTTGTGTTCAGACAGTACTGAGTTACCAAATGTGTCGGAGTGTTGCTGTCCGAATACAGCGCGCGGAAGTCGGCCGATGTACCTTGCCGAAGATTTCTATGCTGATTGCTTTGGGGTGATGAATGAAACGACTGCTGCTGGCGACGTCGGCTCTGATTCTCGCAGGCTCTGCTCAAGGTGCCGATCTGGGAGCTCGTCCCTACACGAAAGCGCCGGTTGCGGCGGCCGTGCCTTTCAGTTGGACCGGCTGCTATATCGGAGGTCACGTCGGCGGCGGTGCGAGCCGAACGGGCTTCACGGATCCCGGCATCGGAACGGGGGCGGTCATCGCGCCTGCAATGACCATAGGCAATGTGCCTGGTGATCGCATTGGGGTAAACGGAGACGTCGGAGTTGTCGGAGGCATTCAGGCTGGTTGCGACTACCAATTTGCCAGCAACTGGGTGATCGGGATTGCCGGCGATTTCACGGCCACCGATCTTCACGGCACCGCCAACGATCCCTTCTTTGCCGGAAAGACCGGTGCGCCCGCCACTCTGTCGAGCCGCACCGACTGGGTCGCCAGCGTCACGGGTCGGATCGGCTACACATGGGATCGCTTGCTCGTTTACGGCAAGGGCGGCGTCGGGTTTGCGCATGACCGGTACAATCTGAACAATTTCGCGACGATTGGCGGCTTCGTTTGTCCCGGTGTGGGATTCCTCGTTTTTGAGCCCTGTAATTCCAGCGCCAGCACCGATCGTGTCGGTTGGGTGGCAGGTGCCGGTGTCGAGTGGGCCTTCGCCCCGAACTGGTCGGCCTTGATCGAGTACACTCACTACGGCTTCGACAGCAAGCGCGTGGGGTTCGCCAATCCAGTCGCCGCCACCACCGCGTTGATCGATATTCGTCAGGACATCGATATCGTGAAGGTGGGCATCAACTATCGGTTCGGCGGGTCACCCGTCGTCGCGAAGTACTGATTGACCGCTTAAGCAGACAAAGGGAGCGGCCGGGGCTCAACCTCGCGCCGCTTCCATGCGATTCACGATCCGCTGTCCGATCGGGCTCTTCAACCAGGCCTGGAAACCGGGCCGGTCCCAGGTCATCCGACGCAGCGCCAGAAGCGATCCATCTGTGTGCGATCGCACCGGTTTTTCGGGTTCGGGCTCGAGCGTCCATCCGAGCTTCGACAGATATTGAATGGTCGTCTGATTGCGCTCCAGCACGAAGGCGCGGATGCGGCTCAGCTTGAGATCGTCGAATACGAACCTGAGCAGCGGAATGAAGGTGTTCACCGTCGCTCCGGAATTGCGGTGCTCCTTTTCTCCGATCACGGCGCTGACGAGCGCCTCGCTCGCCGCCGCGTTGATGTCGAGGCGGATGAAGCCGACATGGATGCGGCTGCCACGCTCGAATATCCCGAGCAGGAGCCGTTCGCGCTGATCGAAGGATTTGATGTAGTCGGCGATCTCCGCCTTGGTCATCGCACGCGGTGACGTGTTGAGGACATGCACCGTCCAGGGATCGGACAACCAGTCCGCCCAGCGCTGCGAGGCGTCATCGCGCTTTATGGTGCGCAGAAAATAGCGCCCGGCCGGAAACCACAATTGCTGCTTGGGCAGACGTTCGACTTTCGGCGGCATGCCGCATCTAAGCAGTTTCGAGTCGGACGATCAATTTGGATGGCGCAACGTGCAGCTCTCGAGCGGCGACGCCGTCGTGGGCGCCGCTTCCGCGCTTCAGCAGACCGTCGGCAGCAGGCGCCGGACTTCGTCGAGCAGTTCGGGGACCGCCCTCTTGTCACCCGAGAGGTGCTTGAGCAGCGCACTCTGGAATAGACCGTCGAACAGCGCGTAGAGCGCGCCTGGCGACGACGCCGGCCGCTTGCCGCCGAGCTCGGCATAGCGAGAGGCAATGCGCCAGATCATCGCTTCCAGGCTCTTGTCGATCTCGAGGACATCCTTGCGAAACGCCGCCTCGAACATCGCCTGCGAGCGCAAATCGTACCAAAGCCGGTGCATGCGGGCTTCGTTCTGCAGCGTTGCTGCGAGCTTGGCGAGGAAGCCCTCCGTCAATTCGTCGCGGCTCGTTGCTGTCGCGACGACCTCGTCATAGCGCGTCACGCACTTGGCCTTGTAGTGGCGAACGCAGCAGCAGATCAGGTCGAGCTTGTCGCTGAAATAATAGTGGAACACGCCGTGCGTGAACGCCGAGTTCTGCGCGATCTCCCGCAGGCTGGTCCGGGCGAAGCCGAGCTCTCCAAGCGTTTCGAGCGCTGCCTCGGCAAGCTCGATGCGTCGCGCGTTGAACTTGTCGTCCCGCACGATCTCCGCCACGGCCTCTCGCTTCGCCGCTCCTGTCGCTTGCCGCGCCATCGTCGCGCTGTCTCCCGTCTCTTGGTCACCACGATCACGTCGTCGGTCATCGTCTACAGACCATCCTCTTTGACAACTGTCAAATTTTTTCCTTGACAACTGTCAAGTTCCGGGAGGAGTGTGCGCGCCAAGAAATTTGGACAGTCGTCAAGACGCCAGCAAATGGAGGAAATGCACCCACCGGCGCCGCGCCGCCGGAACGGACTCGCATGCCGTTGCGCAAACCGCGCCGGCACCGTGCTGCCAATGCCAGCACGCACCGATCATCAGCGAACAGATCAGTCCAAAAGATCAGTCCAAGCAAAGGGAGGACGTGCGATGAGTGAGAAGAGCCTTGATGGCCGCAAAGCCCTGGTCACCGGCGGAGCCCGCGGGATAGGAGCGGCGATTGCAGAAGCACTGGCGCGCTCCGGTGCGGCGGTCATGATCGGCGACATTCTCGATGACGTCGGCAAGGACAGCGCCGGCCAGATCGCCAGGCTCGGTGTGAAGACCGGCTTCGTGCATCTCGATGTCGCCGACGATGCGCAGTGGGAGAAAGCGACTGCTGCGACGGTCGCCACCCTCGGCGGCTACGACATCCTCGTCAACAATGCCGGCATCGAGATCACGTCGCTGGTCAGCGAGATCAGGGCCGAGGATGCGCGGCGGATGTGCGACGTCAACATCGTCGGCACCGTGCTCGGCATGAAGCACGCCTTCCGCGCGATGCGGCCGGGCGGAGCGGCGGGCAAAGGCGGCGCGATCGTCAATATCGCGTCTGTCGCGGCGACGATCGCCTTCCCGAGCATCTCGGTCTATTCCGGTACGAAATCCGCGGTCGATCGCATGACACGGGTCGCTGCGATGGAGGCCGGCAAGCTCGGTTATGGCGTGCGCGTCAACTGCATCTATCCCGGCTTGATCCCGACCGACATGGGCCTGCAGCTGGCCAACGACATCGTCAAGATCGGTCTCGCGCCCGACGTCAACGCCGCGGTCGGCTCGGTCGTGGAGCAGACGCCGCTCGGCAAGCTCGCGGAGGTCGGCGACATCGCCAATGCTGCGGTGTTCCTGTGCTCGAACGAAGCCCGCTTCATCACCGGCATCGGACTGCCGGTCGATGGCGGCATGGGAATGTGAGCTGCAAACCCGACAACGAACATTTCGGAGGAACGACAATGAGCGCGAAGAAGCCCGTCATCGTCTATGGCGCGTCCGGCTACACCGGCCGGCTGGTCTGCGAATACTTACGCGAGTACAACATCCCCTTCATCGCCGCCGGACGCAGCGCGGAGAAGCTCAACGCCGCAATGAAAGCGAATGTGGCCGGCATCGAGACCGCCGACTACGAGGTGGTGGAAGTGCCGCACACCGTGAGCGCACTGACGGAGTTGTTCAACGGCGCCTCGGTGGTGCTCAACACCGTGGGCCCCTTCGCCAGGTTCGGCGGCGAGGTGGTGCAGGCCTGCTGGGCGTCCCGATGCCACTACACCGACACCACCGGCGAGCAGGACTGGCTGATCACGCTCGAGCAGGAATGGGGTACGAAGTTCGCCAATGCCGGCCTGCTGCTCGCGCCGGGCATCGCGCAGATGTACACCACCGGCGAGATTGCCGCGCAGCTGTGCCTGGAGACGCCCGGCCTCGACACGCTCGATATCGCCGTGTTCTGGGGCGGCAGCCCGACCATCGCCTCGACACAGACCATCCTGGTCAACGCCGCGATGGCAAAGGCCTACTATCTGGAGCAGAACAAGTATGTCGAGCATCAGGTGGATGCCGGCCTCTACAACCTCGCCATCCCCGGCCAGCATGAGCTCGCACTGGCGCTGCCCTGGGGCGGCACCTCGCACCCGGTGTGGTTCAAGCGCGATCCGCGTGTCGCCAACGTGAAGGTGCTGGGCGGCGTGTTCAACCGCGCGCTAATGCTGGGCGTGCCGCAGATCGTCGCCGCCGCGCTGGAGGCGACCAAGGACATGAACCCCGACGACCGCTACGCCGCATTGGCGCAGACCGCCGCCGGCGTGATGAACACCATGCCGCCCCGCGAAAACCCGCGCGTCAACAAGTCGCTGGATTCGGTGCATGCCTCCGGCCCATTGGGGCGCGCGCACTGCGTCATCAGCGGCAACAGCAATTACAAGCAGACCGGCTTGTTGCAGGCCTATGCCGCGGCGCACCTGCTGCAGCAGCCGCCCAAGCGCGTGGGCTTCGCCTCCGGTTGCCAGGCGTTCGGTCACCACGAGCTCCTCGGGCAGCTGCGCAGCTTCGGGCTGGTCAGCAGACCGATCCTCACCGTGAACGACTGAGCAAGATCACGGGTGGCGCGGCCGCGCGCCACCCGCCAGCTGCTTCCGGGATTGATCATGCGCTTCATCGATTACCTCGACAAAGGTGCCTCGCTGGGCGCTGATGCGCCGTGCCTGACCATGGACGGTCGCGATCTCAGCTATCGCGAGGTGCAGCAGCTGAGCTACCGCGTCGCGCGCGGGCTCGCGCGATCGGGTATTGCTGCCGGCGAGAAGGTCGCAATCCTTTCCGGCAACGATCCGGTCGCGTTTGCATGCGTGTTCGGCATTTCCCGGGCGGGCTCGGTTTGGTGCCCGATCAATCCGCGCAACGAGGCGGCCGAAAACCGGCTCGTCCTCGACCAATTCGACTGCAGCCTGCTGCTGTTTCATTCAAGCTTCGCGCCGATGGTCGAGGCGGTGCGGGCGGAGCTGCCGAAGCTGCGTGTCCTCGTCTGCCTCGATCGCGAACTGCCCTTCGCGCCCTCGTTCGACAGCTGGCTCGCTAGCCTTCCGATCGACCAATATCAACGCGAGACGGTCGACGATCTCGCGATGATTCCCGGCACCGGCGGCACCACCGGAAAGCCGAAGGGGGTCATGCTGTCGGGTCGCAACATCGAGGCCATGACGGCACTGACGCTGATGGGCTATCCCTTCAAGGGTCGTCCGGTCTATCTCGCGCTCGCGCCGTTGACTCATGCGGCCGGTGTGCTGTGTTTCCCGATCATGGCGCTCGGCGGCCGCATCGTGATCATGCATCGCCCTGACATCGCCGAATTTCTCGATTTGATCGAGTGCTACCATGTCACGCACACCTTCCTGCCGCCGACATTGATCTACATGCTGCTCGATCATCCCAAGCTCCACTCCGCGAAGCTCGGGTCTCTGCAATGCTTCTGGTACGGCGCGGCACCGATCTCGGCCGCACGGCTTGCGGAGGCGCTGCGGCGCATCGGGCCCATGGCGCAGTTGTTCGGTCAGACTGAAGCGCCGATGATGATTTCGATGATGGCACCTGACGAGCATTATAATGCCGATGGAACTATCGCGATGGAGCGCCTCGCCTCGGCGGGGCGGATCAGCCCGTTGGTGCAGGCCGGCATCATGGATGGCGACGGCAATTTGCTGCCGACCGGTTCTCGCGGCGAGATCGTGGTTCGCGGCTCGCTGGTGATGCAAGGCTATTACAAGAATCCCGAAGCCACGGCGGAGGCCTCCGCGCATGGCTGGCACCACACCGGCGACATCGGCTACATCGACGACGATGGCTACCTCTACATCGTCGATCGCGCCAAGGACATGATCATCACCGGCGGGTTCAACGTCTACTCGATCGAGGTCGAGAACGCGCTGCGGGCGCATGAGGCGGTCCAGGATTGCGCCGTGATCGGCCTCGCCGACGCGAAATGGGGTGAGCGTATCGTCGCCGTGGTGCAGCCCCGTGCCGGCCAGAGCGTCGACGCGACGGCGCTGGCGGCGTTCGTCAAGCAGCGGATCGGCAGCGTCAAGACACCGAAGCAGATCGAAGTCTGGGACGATCTGCCGCGGTCCAAGGTCGGCAAGGTGCTGAAGCCGGATATCCGCGCGCGGCTGGCCGGCCGCTCAGGCGGTTAGAGCGTGATGGGTGTAGGTTGAATCGATCGCCACGTGCTCGGTGCAAACCTCTCCCGCTTGCGGGAGAGGTCGCGCCGAAGGCGCGGGTGAGGGCTTTCTCCTCTTGCGGGCTATCCCACTGCGGAAACACCCTCTCCCCAACCCTCTCCCGCAAGCGGGAGAGGGGGCGCACTTATGTTGTAGCAATCAAACCTGGTCTCATCACTCTCTAGCCCGAAAGCCGCTCCAGCACGTCGCGCACCAGCCCTTGCAGGAGATCGAGCTTGTAGGCCGTCATCGGCAATGGCTTGGCACCCGAGCTCGCCGCTTTCGCCGCTTCTGCGATCGATGCCGCATTGGCAACCTTGCCGCTGAGCTGGACCTCCACGGCGGTGAGGCGGAGCGGCACGGGCGCGACGCCGCCTGCAGCGAGACGCACGAGCTCGAACTTGCCGCCGGCGATGACGACGCGGGCGCAGAGCTCCACCAGCGGCCATTCCGCATAGGTCCGGCTGATCGCCCGCTTGTAGGACGCGCGCTCGCCTTGAAGCGGAGCAGGAAGCGCAATGCTCTTGATCATCTCGCCTGCTGCGAGCGTATGATCGGCGTGCGCGACCGAGCCGTCGCCGAGCAGGCCGGCAATCGTCAATCCGCTGCGCCGGTCGGTGGTGATGGTCGCATCATAGGCGAGCAGAGCCGCCGCCATGGTCGAGGGATGCGGCGCGACGCAGGCGCCGAGATCGAAGGCAACGCCATAGAGATGATTGCCGGACCGGGCAGGGCAGGTGCTGCCGCCTTTCTTCAGGCAATCGATGTCGGCCCGGCGGAAATACCAGCAGCGTGAACGCTGCGCGAGATTGCCGCCGAGCGTTGCAACCTGGCGCACCTGTGGCGTGGCCAGCCCTTGCGCGCTCGCCGCAATACCGGGATAGGCGGCGGCGATGCGCGCGTCGGCCGCGATCGTGCCGATGGTGGTGAGCGCGCCGATCTGGGCTGCTCCGTCGGCGTCCCAGCTGATCGTCTTGTCGCCGGCGCCCGAGATATCGATCAGCATTCCCTGCGACACGCCGCTGCGGCGGCGTTCGCTGAAGTCGGTGCCTCCGGCGCGGAATTCAGGCGTGGGATTGGCGGTCATGACGGCGACACTCATGCTGCATCCCTCCCTTTCAGCGCGGCCACAAGACGATCGGGCCGGAACGGAATTTCAGTCAGTCTCACGCCGATCGCATCGCGGATGGCGTTGGCGATCGCGGGCGAGGTCGGCACGGTGGCGACTTCGCCGATGCCGACGCTGCCGCCCGGCACATGCTCGAAACCGGCTTCGTCGAAATGCACCTCCAGTTTCGGCATGTCGGCAATCCCTGGGATGCGGTAATCCTCCATGCTGCCGCTCAGGACGTGGCCGCTCAAGAGATCGGTCTCCCGCGACTCATAGAGTGCGTAGCCGATGCCCTGGATCACCGCGCCCGCGGCCTGGCTTCGGGCCAGCGCCGGCGCGGCGAGCTTGCCGACCGCGAGGCCCGTATAGGCGTTGAGCACGCGCACATGGCCGAGCCAGGTATCAACCTCGACTTCCATCACCTGCACCGAGCTCGGCACGCCGGCGCCGACCACCATGTGGCTCATCAGACGCAGCACCCAACCGAACACCCGGCCCATGATGCCCGCCTCGTGCAGCGCGGGCCTGACGCCGGGCGGCGGCTTGCCGTCCTCCTGGCGTCTCGCCGACACGGCGATATCAGGGGAAGCCGCGATCATCTCGCGCCACGGCGCGTTCGAGCCCGGAGCAGGTGTGCGAGACGCGGTGCGCTTGATTTCCGCTTTCAGCTTCTCGATGGCGAGCAAGGTCGGCGGCACCACCGAGGCGGTGACGCGGCTGCCGCCGGAGCCCGGTCCCCGGGGCAGGCTGGAGCGGCCGATGCGAACGTCCACATCCTGCGGCTCGAGATCGAACGCCTTCGCGACGGTGTTGGCGATCACGCTGCGCGTGCCCGTGCCGATATCCTGTACCGCGCAGCTTGCGACGATGCGGCCGCCCTTGATCGCGAGTTCGACCGAGGAGCCGGTCTGCCAGAGATACAGCCAGTAGCCGGTGGCGACGCCGACGCCGCGCCGGTAGCGGCCGGTTTGCGAGGCGGCCGGCTTGCGGTTCTTCCAGACGTCGAGGCCGGCAGCCCAATCGTACAATCGCTGGCGGTTGGGATCGGGGTCCCAGAGCTTGCGGAGGTGAATCGGATCCATCTTCATGCGCAGCGCCGCTTCGTCGACCGCCTGCTCTAGCGCAAACGACATCGGCGGACCGCCGGGGCCGCGGAACGGCGCGCCGGGCGGCAAATTGCTGAGCACGTCGAAGTCGACGAGCTCCTTGGCTTCGGCCGGATAGATCAGCCGCGCCAGACCCGCGATCAGCGAGTTCACGGCGGCGCCGGTGTCGGCATGGGCGGTGAGCGACAGCGCCTTGAGGCGGCCTTCCGCCGAAGGCAGCAAGGACAGCTTCAGCTCGGCGGCCGGACGATAGCCGGTGACGGAAAGCTCCTCTTCACGATCGAAGGCAACACGCACCGGCGCCTTCGCGGCGCGCGCAAGCTCGATCGCGGCGATGGTCTCCAGCCCCAGGCTGCCCTTGGAGCCGAATCCGCCGCCGACATGATCGGCGATCACACGCACCTTGTCGTGCGGAAGGCCATAGCGCTTGGCGATCTTCTCCATACTCTCGTGGATGGCCTGGGTCGAGATGTGCACAATGAGCTGATCGCCATCGAACCTGGCCACGGCGGCATGTGGTTCGAGGCTTGCGTGCTGTTGCGTCGAGACGCGGAAGGTTTCCTCGACCAGCAGCGGATTGCGTTGCTGGCGCGCCTCGTCGAGCCAGCTCCTGGCCTGCTTGGCCTTTTGCGAGAACGGCGCCGAAGGCCCGCGCACATTGCCCTTCCACGACACCGGAGCGCCGCCTGCGCCCTCGGACACGTTGCCGGCACGCTTGCGGTCCTTCTTTTCGAACACGACCGGCGCATCGTCGCGTCGCGCTGCATCGAGCCCGATCACGGCGGGCAAAGGCTCGGGCTTGAAGGTGATCGCGGCGATTGCCTTCAGTGCGGTGCGGCGATCCTTGGCCGCGACGGCTGCAATCGGCGCACCGACGAAGCGGACCATGTTGTCATCGTCGAGCAGCGGAACGACCGCGGCAACACCGGCCATGGCGCGCGCCGGCGCCAGATCAAGCCCGGTGATCCTCGCATGCGCGACGTGCGCGCGCAGGATGACGCCTTCGAGCTGGCCGTCATGGTGGATGTCGACCGTGTAGCGGGCGAGGCCCGTCACCTTGTCGCGGGCTTCCAGCCGCGGCGCAATGGGTTCGTTGCCGTCGAAGCGACCCGAACAAGCCTCCGCTACCGCGCGAAAAATGCCTTCATAGGCGCCGCAGCGGCAGAGATGCCCTGAGAGCGCGGCGGCGATCTCCTCGCGCGAGGGTGTCGCCGCGCCCTTGGTCGCGCGCCAGCCGTCATGGAAGGCGGCGGCTTCGACGACGAAGCCGGGCGTGCAGAAGCCGCATTGCAGGGCGTCGTGCGCCATGAACGCCTTCTGCACCGGATGCAATCCGGCGCTACCTATGCCCTCGATGGTCGTCAGCGATTTGCCGGCGGCCGCCTGCGCCGGCAACAGGCAGCTCACGACCGGCGTGCCGTCGAGCAGCACGGTGCAGGCGCCGCAGACGCCGGAGCCGCAGACGAGCTTGGTGCCGGTGAGGCCGCCGTCGCGGATCACGTCGATCAAGAGCGCATCCGGATCGTCCGGTAGCACCAGAGGCCGTCCATTGATGGTCGTGCTGGTCATTTTCGAACTCCCGTTTTGCGGAGGGACTTCTTTGCCGACGGCGCCATCGCGCCGGCGATCAGCATGCGCAGCATGGTCTCGAGCTGCTTCAGGAACGCGTCGACCGGCTGCATGGCGGGGAAAGCGGATTTGGTGCCGTGGATCGCCATCTCGACGCAGCGCGCGAGCTCGCGCACGCTGACGCCGCTTTCGAGCTTGAGCTTTCGCTTGCGGCACACCCGCGTGATCGTGGTTGCGATCTCCTCGGTGAACCGGCTGGAATAGCTCTGGTAGAGGTCGCGCGCCTGCGCGAGGTGCTCGGAAAACAGCTCTTCGGTGTGGGGCGAATCCTTGAGCGAAGCGAGCAGCGACTGCATCCGCGCGCCGATCTCGGCGACCAGGATGTCGGCAAGCTCGAGGCCGGATTCTTCCGCCGCCTTCGCGGCCGCGATTTCGGCAGCGAGCCCCTGCGCGTAGATCCGCTCGAGCACGGCGCGAAACAGCGCCTCCTTGGAGGCGAAGTGATGATAGAGCGCCTGCCGCGTCAGTCCGGCTTCCTCCGCCGCCTGCTCGATCGAGGAGCGGCGGAATCCGTGGCGCCGGAACACGCGCAAGGCGGCGTCGAGGATCCGGTCCTGGGGAGGGGCCTTGGCCTGCATTTTGTCAGATTTGACAAACACGAACGAAATGTCAAATCACGGATTGATGACGGTCTCGTGCGCGGCAAAAGGCAAGGCTTCCCCGCACATCGCATTTGAATTTCGAAAGGCCGTCATGCCCGGGCTTGTCTCGGGCATCCACGTTCTTTGCGCTACGTGGAAAGGCGTGGATGGCCCGGACAAGCCCGGCCATGACGCTGTGGACACAGTCGGTGTCCCAGCCACGACTAACATGCGATTGCCCTGCGCACGCGGGCGGGGACGTCGCCGAATCCCGGTTGGCTGCCGATGGCGACGCGAACACCTCGCCGCCCAATTGAAAACGGGCACGCCTTCCTGCGAAGGCATGCCCGTTTGAAACTCTCTTCCTGCGATGCGCGCGTGCTTTAGTGCACGCTCACGGCCTGCAGCTCGTTGCTCCAGGCGTTGGCGATCGCGGCTTCGCGGCTGTCGGTCAGCATGATCGGCGTGCCGTCGGCGGCGTGGAGCGCGAAAAGCTTGAGGCCCGGCGCGATCTTGGGCGCCTCGGGGAACAGGCCCGGCACGTCCTCGGAGCGGATCTGCTTCACATAGGCGATATGGCCTTCGCCCAGGGTTGCCAGCGTCTCCGGAGAGACGTTCTTGGCTTCGTATTCGAACGCAACGTGACCTTCACTCATGGTCTCGACTCCTCTGGAACACTAAGCGGTCGAGTCCGCTACTCGTTCCATTATTCGTGCTCATTGATAGCGATTGTCTTAACGATCCGCTCCGGTTCAGGCCGGGCCAGATCGATCGACAACAACCCGTTCTTCAGATCCGCACCCAGCACCAGCATCCCCTCCGCCAGCACGAAGGTGCGCTGGAAGTGGCGCGCGGCGATGCCGCGATGGATGTATTGCCGGGATTTGTCGTCCTGCTGCCGTCCGCGGATCACGAGCTGGTTTTCCTCAATGGTTACATCGAGTTGGTCGCGCGTAAATCCGGCGACCGCCAGCGTGATGCGCAAACGCTCGGGCTGGCCGTCCGTGCGGTCGCACCTCTCGATATTGTAGGGAGGATAACCGTCGGCGCCTTTGACGACCCGATCGAGCACGCGCTCGATCTCGTCAAAGCCCAGCAGGAAGGGACTGGAGAGCGTTGGAACACGAGACATAGTTTACAAAGTCCTCGCAGAAGCGACTTTGGTGTGTCGGGGCCCGTCGTGGCACCCCTTGATCAGCAATATGGGCATGTTCCCCTGTGGGTTCAAGCAGGTAGCCGGGAGGCTGTGGACGGGCCGATTCCGCCTTCGATAGGCTCGACATGGCCTCAGCTGCGTCATGGCCGGGCTTGTCCCGGCCATCCACGACCTTGCTTGGCAGCACCGAGAGCGTGGATGCCCGGGACAAGCCCGGGCATGACGGATCCGCGAGAATTCTCCAACGAAAACAAACCCCCTTCTACTGTGCATGGGGTTGTTTTCGCACTTTTGTCGTCGGGCCCCGGAGCCGCTCAGCTCTTAAGCCGCGTCCGCCCGTCGTCACTGAACAGATGCAGCTTGGCCCGCACCGCCGCGACCCGGATCCTCGCGCCGATGGCGGGCGCCTGGGTTCCGGGAATGCGGACGATGACCTCACCGGGTGGCAGCTCGCCGGGCGTGGCGGCGACGCGCTGGTCCTCCTGCTCGCGGGAGCCGTAGACGAAGGTCTCGGCGCCGACGCGCTCGATCGCTTCGACGGTGAGCGGCAAGGCGACGCCGCCGGCCGGGACTTCGTCGGTGATGACAAAATCCTCTGGGCGGATGCCGACGATGCCGGCGTCGGCTGCGGCGCTGCCGGCGAGCTGCGACCGGATCTCCTCGGGCCGCGTCGACATCAGGTTCATCGGCGGTGCGCCGATGAAGGAGGCGACGAAGGTCGTGGCCGGCTTCTCGTAGATATCAAGCGGATTGCCGACCTGCTCGACCTGGCCGCCGTTCATCACGACAAGAATGTCGGCGAGCGTCATCGCCTCGAGCTGGTCATGGGTGACGTAGATCGACGTCGTGTTGAGCCGGCGCTGCAATTTGCGGATCTCGACCCGCATCGCGATGCGCAGCTTGGCGTCGAGATTGGAGAGCGGCTCGTCGAACAAAAACACTTTCGGCTGGCGCACGATGGCGCGGCCCATGGCGACGCGCTGGCGCTGGCCGCCGGAGAGCTGGCGCGGCTTGCGCTCCAGCATGGCGGAGAGCTCGAGCACGCGCGCGGCTTCTTCCACGCGAGTCTTGATCTCGGCCTCGGCCATGCCACGGTTACGCAGGCCATAGGCCATGTTGTTGTAGACGCTCATATGCGGATAGAGCGCGTAGTTCTGGAACACCATCGCGATGTCGCGATCGGCGGGCTCGACCTGGTTGACGACGCGGCCGCCGATGTCGATCTCGCCGCCGGTGACCGTCTCCAGTCCCGCGACCATGCGCAGCAGCGTGGACTTGCCGCAGCCGCTTGGTCCGACCAGCACGCAGAACTGTCCGTCGCCGACATCGACGTCGACGCCCTTGATGGCCTCGAAGCCGCCGGGATAGGTCTTGCGGACGCTGCGCAGGGTGACGTTAGCCATGGGTTGCACCGGCGAATAGCGAGTAGGGAATGGCGAATGGGGACTTGTTAGCACGCAAGGCGGACGCAGCGACCCCATTCGCCACTCGCCATTCACTATTCGCCATCTTCACTTTTCCGTCTCGACCAGGCCGCGCACGAACAATTTCTGCATGGCGACGACGACGACCACCGGCGGCAGCATGGCCAGCACGGCGGTTGCCATCACGATCGGCCATTCGGTCAGCGCGTCGGTGGTGGTGATCATCTTGCGGATGCCGATCTGGATGGTCTGCATGTCGTCGCGCGTGGTGATCAACAGCGGCCAGAGATACTGATTCCAGCCGAGGATGAACAGGATCACGAACAGCGCCGCCATGTTGGTGCGCGACAGCGGCAAGAGCGTATCCCAGAAGAAGCGGAAGGGGCCGGCGCCGTCGATGCGCGAGGCTTCCAGCAATTCGTCCGGCACCGTCATGAAGAATTGGCGGAACAGCAGCGTCGCGGTGGCCGATGCGATCAGCGGCAGCGACAGGCCGGCATAGCTGTCGAGCATGTGCAGGTCGGCGACGATCTTGTAGGTCGGATAGATGCGCACCTCGACGGGCAGCATCAAAGTGATGAAGATGATCCAGAAGATCGCCATCCGGAACGGAAAGCGGAAATAGACGATCGCATAGGCGGAGATGATCGAGACCGCGATCTTGCCGAGCGCGATCAGCATCGCCATCACCAGCGAGTTCAGCATCATGTTGCCGACCGGCTCGCGGGTGGAGCCGCTCGTGCCGATGAAGATCGTCTTATAGTAGGTTTCGAGAAAATGGCCACCCGGCAGCAGCGACATCTGCCCGTTGGCGATCACCGCGTTGTCCTGGGTTGAGGCCACGAAAGCGAGATAGACCGGGAACGCGACGATCGCGATCCCGATCCAGAGGATGATATGGGCAATGTAGCGCCGAAAGCCTTCTTCCTCGACCATCAGTAGGTCACCTTGCGTTCGACGAAGCGGAACTGGATGCCCGTCAGCACGATGACCATGATCATCAGGATCACCGATTGCGCCGCGGAGCTGCCGAGGTTGCCGCCGAGCAGGCCGTCGGTATAGACCTTGTAGACCAGCGTCTCCGTCGACTTGCCCGGACCGCCGCGGGTCATGGTGTCAATGATGCCGAACGTGTCGAAGAAGGCGTAGACGATGTTGACGACCAGCAGGAAGAAGATTGTCGGCGACAGCAGCGGGAAGATCACGGTCCAGAACCTGCGCATCGGGCGGGCGCCGTCGATCGCAGCCGCCTCGATCACGCTGCGCGGGATGCTCTGGAGGCCGGCGAGGAAGAACAGGAAGTTGTAGGAGATCTGCTTCCAGGCGGCCGCCATGATGATCAGGGCAGCTGCCTGATTGCCGTCGAGCAGCGGATTCCAGTCGATACCTAGGGTGCGCAAGTAGCGCGCGAGCACGCCGAGCGAAGGGTGCAGCATGAAGATCCAGAGCACACCGACGACCGGCGGCGCCACCGCATAGGGCCAGATCAGCAGCGTGCGGTAAAGCGTGCCGCCACGCAGCGGCTTGTCGGCCATGACCGCGAGCAGCAGCGCGAATGACAGCGACGAGATCGCGATGGCGAACGAGAAGAAGAAGGTGCGGACGATCGCCTCGAAATAGGCGCGCTCCTTGAACAGGTCGATATAGTTCTCGAACCAGACGAAGCTGGTTGACAGGCCGAAGGCGTCCTGGAGCAGGAAGGACTGGATCACCGCCTGCAAGGCCGGCCAGTAGAAGAATATCAGGACGATCGCGAGCTGCGGCGCAACCAGCGCATAGGGCAATAGCTTCGATTGGAAAATGGCTTGCTTTTGCATGATGCCTGCGGGGGCGGCAGGCCGGTTGACCGGCCTGTCGCTTGTCGCCTTACTTCACGGCGGTCTTTTCGAACTGGCGCAGCATGGTGTTGCCGCGCTCGACGGCCGCGTCCAGCGCCTGCTTGGCCGTCTTCTTGCCGGCCAGCGCCTGCTCGATCTCTTCCGCCCAGACGTCACGGAGCTGCACCATGTTGCCGAGGCGCAGGCCGCGCGAGTTCTCGGTCGGCTCCTTGTTGGTCAGCTCGAGCAGCGGCGTTTCCAGATAGGGCTGGTCCTTGTAGAAGCCATCCGCCTTGGCCTTGTCATAGGCCGCCTTGGTGATCGGCAGATAGCCCGAGGCCTTGTGGATGTAGACCTGGCGATCGGTGTCCGAGAGGAAGGAGAAGAATTTGGCGACGCCCTTGTAATCGTCCGCCGGTTTGCCGCCCATCACCCAGAGCGAGGCACCGCCGATGATCGAGTTCTGCGGCGCGCCCTTGGCGTCGGGATAATAGGGCATCGGCACCGCAGTGAAGGCGAACTTGGCCTGCGCCTTCACGTTGCCGAAGAACGCCGACGAGGTCAGGTAGAGCGGGCATTCGCCCGACGTGAAGCGGCCTTCGCCGGTGTTGGTGCGGCCGGCATAGTCGTAGGTCTTGTCCTTCTGGAGCTCGACCAGATTTTCGAGATGCTTGACCTGGAGCGGACCGTTGAAGGACAGCACGGTGTCGAAGCCGTCGAGACCGTTTGCCTTGCTGGCGAGCGGCACGTTGTGCCAGGCGGAGAGCTGCTCGAGATTGACCCAGGTGACCCAGGAGTTGGAGAAGCCGCAAGTGGCGTGGCCGGCCGCCTTCAGCTTCTTGGCGGCGTCGAACACTTCGGGCCAGGTCTTCGGGATCTCGACATTCGCTTTCTTCAGCGCGTCGAGGTTGACCCACATCACCGTCGAGGACGAGTTGAAGGGGAAGGACAGCATCTCGCCCTTCGAGGTCGAGTAGTAGCCGGTGATCGCGGGCAAGTAAGCCTTCGGATCGAACTTCTCGCCTGTCTCGGCCATCAGCTTGTAGACCGGCTTCACTGCGCCGGTCGCGGCCATCATGGTGGCGGTGCCGACCTCGAACACCTGCATGATGTGCGGCGCGTTGCCGGCGCGGAACGCGGCGATGCCGGCGTTCATCGTGTCGGCGTAGTTGCCCTTGTAGGTCGGGATCACCTTGAAGTCGCTCTGCGTGGCGTTGAAGTCGTTGGCGAGCCTGACGATGACGTCGTTGTTGGCGCCGGTCATCGCGTGCCACCACTGGATTTCGGTCACTGCGAGTGCCGGCGAGACGCCGAGACCAATTGTGAGTGCGACGGCCGCCGCCGCGCCAAAATGTCGAAGAGCCATCAAGAAAACCTCCCTTGCCCGTCACTAAAGAAGCGCTTGCGCTAGCAGCGCCACATGACGTTCACATGACTGTGTAAGCGGGACAAACGAAAGCAGCAAGCGCTGCCAAATGGGAAGTCGTCAAATAGGCCAAGACGGAGCCGTCAGCCGACTCCGTTCGCGCTGCACATGCGTGCGCGCGCCGCAGTGCGGCATTGAGATGAGGCACTATCGCGCCGGGTGAGGGTTCTATCCTCTAGGGGATTGTCCCGGTGCGGAGACACCCTCTCCCCAACCCTCTCCCGCGAGCGGGAGAGGGAGCGCACCACCGTTGACGCTCGCCTTAGCTCAGCGTTTCCGCTCGGGACCGCAGACCGTGCCCTTTTCGACCATCGCGTCGATCTCGGCCTTGGAGTAGCCGAACTCGCCCAGCACCTCGGCCGCGTGCTGGCTGAATTTCGGCGGCACGCGGCGCAGGCTCGGCTTGCTGCGGTCGAGCCGGATCGGCGAAGCCACGCCCTTGTACCAGTCCTTCTCGATAATATCGCCACGCGCGATCGTGTGCGGGTTGGTCAACGCCTGGTCGATCTTCTGCACCGGCCCCGCGGGCAGGCCGGCCGCGAGCAGGCGGTTGCACAGCGGCTCGGCCTCGTGCTGGCTGAACACGGCGGCAAGCTCGGCGCGCAGCGCCTCGCGATTGGCGATGCGGTCCTTGTTGCGGGCAAAGCGTGGATCGGTGCCGAGCTCGGGCTTGCCGATCTCTTTCGCCAGCTTGCGGAAGGTGCCGTCATTGCCGACGCCGATGAAGATGTTGTCGGTCTTGGTCGGGAAGATCGCGTAAGGGACGAGGTTCGGATGCTCGTTGCCGGTGAGACCAGGCGGCTTGCCATGCATGAAATAATTCGCGGTGTGCGGATGCATGATGGCGAGGCCGGTCTCGTACAGCGTCGTCTCCAGGAACTGGCCCTTGCCCGACCGCTGCCGCTCCGACAGCGCCATCAGGATGCCGATCGCCGCATAAAGTCCGGTGGTGATGTCGACCAAGGGCACGCCGATCCGCATCGGCCCGCTCTCGGGCGAGCCGGTCGCCGCGATCATGCCGGTCATGGCCTGGATGATGGCATCATAGCCGGGGTTGCCGCCGCGCGGGCCGTCGGCGCCGAAGCCGCAGATCCGGCAATGCACGAGGCGGGGATATTTCTTGCTGAGGACGTCGTTGCCGATGCCCCATTTCTCCAGCGTGCCCGGCTTGAAATTCTCGATCAGGACGTCGGCGGTCTCCAGCATCTTGAGCAGCACGATTCGGCCGCCCTCGGAGGCGAGGTCGAGGCCGATCGAGCGCTTGTTGCGGTTGATGCCGACGAAATAGGCCGCATCCTCTTCGTGGAACGGAGGGCCCCATTCGCGCACCTCGTCGCCCGCGGGCGGCTCGACCTTGATCACGTCGGCGCCGTGGTCGGCGAGGATCTGGGTGCAGTAGGGACCGCCGAGCACGCGCGTGAGATCGATGACGCGCAGTCCGCTCATGGCGCCCGTTGCTGCTTCAGTCATGCCTTCGCTTCCCTGTGTCGATCATTGGATCACAGGCCTAGCGAGGTTTGTTTGCGCCAGCAATGGCGCCGAGCGTGGAGCCGTATGCGCCGCCGTGCAGCCATGCCGCGGGGTGGCAAATTTCCTCGTAAGTGGCCGGCCCGAGGAGGCCCCGGGCCAGCCGATCCGCGCTGCCGATCAGACCACCGTCAGGCGAACGTCAACGTTGCCGCGCGTGGCATTGGAGTACGGGCACACCTGGTGCGCCTTCGCCACCAGCGCCTCGGCATCTGCACGGGCAAGGCCCGGCAGCGAGACCGCAAGGTCGATATCGAGGCCGAAGCCGCCCTCGGAGCGAGGGCCGATGCCGACGGTCGAGGTGACCGAGGCATCCGCAGGCACCTTCGGGCCGCCCTGCGAGGCCACGAACTTCATCGCGCCGATGAAGCAGGCGGCATAGCCGGCCGCGAACAGCTGCTCGGGATTGTTGCCAGCGCCGCCGCCACCGCCGAGCTCCTTCGGCGTGGTGAGCTTGACGTCGAGCGCGCCGTCGAGGGTCGCAGCATGGCCGTCGCGGCCGCCGGTGGCCTTGGCGCTGGTCTTGTAGAGGACGTTCACAGACATTTTCGTCTCCTCGGGTCTTTCCGGGTTGGGGTGCAAGCTTTATCGCAGACAATTAGATTGCGCGCAATCTAATTCGTCGCGCCTCACATTTAATTGTTCGCAATTGAATGTGCCGCCGGCCGGGCCCAGAATGAGAGAAACGCGCGAGATTCGTCATGGCCCGGAAATCAACGGTGGTAGACCCGCTTCGCCTCGACAACCAGATCTGCTTTGCGGTCTATTCCGCCACGCACGCCTTCAACCGCGTCTACAAGCCGCTGCTCGATCGGCTCGGCCTGACCTATCCGCAATATCTGGTCATGCTGGTGCTGTGGGAGCGGGACGACGTGCCGGTCAAGGAGATCGGCGAGAAGCTGTTCCTGGATTCGGGCACGCTGACGCCGCTGCTCAAACGGCTCGAGGCTGCCCATCTCGTCAGGCGCACCCGCTCGCGCGAGGACGAGCGCCAGGTCCTGATCGCCCTGACGGCGCAGGGCCATGCGCTGAAGGAGAAGGCGCGCAACGTGCCGCAATCGATCCTGGCGGCGTCGGACTGCTCGGTGTCAGAACTGGTCGCGATGAAGGACGAGATCGTGGCGCTGAGGGATCGGCTGAATGCGGTGATCGGGGAGTAGGGGGCTAAAGCCGCTTCTTGGCGAAGGCGCGGCCTGATGCCGACTTCAAGTACTTTTCGAATGCGACGGCCTGCTTCTCGTCGCTGAATGCGACGTAAGTCTTGAGCCGCCAAGGTCCGTATTTCGAAGTGTGGGGCACCTCGCCAGCATTGTGCTTTGTCAGTCGGGCGCGGAGGTCGTCGGTGATCCCGACGTAGAAATGGAGGGAATCGAGGCTCTCCAAGATGTAGACGTACTTCATCGCACTCCCCCCGGTTGTCGAAGAGAGTTTACACCCGCCCTTGTTTTGCTGAAGCCCGGCTTCGCCCTTCGGGCTACGCCGCGGCAGCCTTCGCTAGCTTCGCCACGAGGGAGCGGAGCTGGCTTGCCGAGCCGAAGCTGGCGAAGCCAGCGAAGGCTGGTGGAGCCAGGCGGGATCGAACCGCCGACCTCTTGCATGCCATGCAAGCGCTCTCCCAGCTGAGCTATGGCCCCTTAGTCCAGATGGGAGGATCCTGGGGGACCCGTCCCGGCCGGCGAGCGCTCTAGGCGACTCGCGCGGTGCACCCTTTTTCACAGATCAGGGCTGATCTCAAGTCTCTTCATCACCGCCGACATCACCAATGATGTCGGTCACGTCCTCATCGCCCTCTTCCTCGTCGGCAATGAAGGTCGAATCGTCGTCATCATCGTCGTCGAGGGTCTCGTCGACCTCGATATCGTCCTCCGATTCGGGCACGACCGCCTTGACCTTGCCGGTGTTCTCCTCGGCATCGGCCTCCTCGAGCGAGACCAACTCCTCGGCCTCCGCCGGCTCCGGCGCGTTGTCCTGGGCCATGTTGCGGGCCTCGGCGGCACGGGGGCCGCGGGCAGGAGCGACCGGGGCGATCGGCACCACTTCGCCGGTATAGGGCGAGATCACCGGATTCTTGTTGAGGTCATAGAACTTCTTGCCCGTGGTCGGGCAAATACGTTTGGTTCCGAGTTCGGACTTGGCCACGGCAGGAATCCTGGGAATGTCTGAAAAGCGGTGCTTCACTTGGCTAGTTGGCGGCCCGCTGTCAATAGCGCATTACGGGAGAACGACATGCCCGTGACGGGGCGCGGACCATGTGGTACCTGCGCGCCAGCCCACCGGGCCTATTCAAGGACACAATCTTGACCCATTCCGACCAACCGAGGCCGCTCCAGTCTCGCGCCAGCGGTCCCCTGACCGGGAAAGTACGGGTGCCCGGCGACAAGTCGATCTCCCACCGCGCCCTGATCCTGGGCGCGCTGGCGGTCGGCGAGACCAGGATTTCGGGCCTGCTCGAGGGCGAGGACGTCCTCAACACCGCCAAATCGATGCAGGCGCTGGGCACCAGGGTCGAGCGCACCGGCGATTTCGCCTGGACTGTCAACGGCGTCGGGGTCGGAGGCTTCGCCCAGCCCAAGGCAGCACTGGATTTCGGCAATTCCGGCACCGGCTGCCGGCTGGTCATGGGCGCCGTCGCCGGCTGCCCGATTTCGGCGGTGTTCGACGGCGACGCCTCGCTGCGCAGTCGTCCGATGCGCCGGATCCTCGATCCCCTGGAAAAGATGGGAGCCAGGGTCACCGCCGGCGGCGAGGGCGGGCGCCTGCCGCTGACCCTCCAGGGCGCGCGCGACCCCCTGCCGATCGTCTACAAGACCCCTGTCGCCTCGGCCCAGATCAAATCCGCCGTGCTGCTGGCGGGCCTCGCCGCTCCCGGCACCACCACGGTCATCGAGACCGAGGCCAGCCGCGACCACACCGAGCTAATGCTGAAGCATTTCGGCGCCGACATCACCTCGGTCCAGGAAGGCCGGCACGGCCGCCGCATCACGCTGGTGGGCCAGCCCGAGCTGCATGGCGCCAATGTCGTGGTGCCCGCCGATCCCTCTTCGGCCGCCTTCCCGATCGTCGCGGCGCTGATCGCGGAGGGCTCCGATGTCGTGCTGTCCGACGTCATGACCAATCCGCTGCGCACCGGGCTGTTCACCACGCTGCGCGAAATGGGCGCCTCCATCGAGGAGAGCGAAGTGCGCGGCGATGCCGGCGAGCCGATGGCGCGCTTGCGCGTGCGGGCGTCGAAGCTGCGCGGCGTCGAGGTGCCGCCCGAGCGCGCGCCGTCGATGATCGACGAATATCTGGTGCTGGCGGTGGCGGCGTCGTTCGCCGAAGGCACCACGATCATGCGCGGCCTGCAGGAGCTGCGTGTCAAGGAATCCGACCGGCTTGAAGCCACGGCCGCCATGCTGCGCGTCAACGGCGTCAAGGTCGAGGTCTCCGGCGACGATCTGATCGTGGAGGGTCGCGGCCACGTCCCGGGCGGCGGCACTGTCGCCACCCATATGGACCATCGCATCGCGATGTCCGCGCTGGTGATGGGCTGCGCCTCCGATCAGCCCGTGACCGTCGACGACACCGCCTTCATCGCCACCAGCTTTCCGGATTTCATTCCGATGATGCGTTCGCTAGGGGCCGAGTTCTCATGATCATCGCCATCGACGGGCCCGCGGCTTCGGGCAAGGGGACGCTCGGCAAGCGTCTCGCCCACCATTACGGCTATCGTCATCTCGATACCGGCGTGATCTATCGCGCGGTCGCCTATGCCCTGATGCAGTCGGGGCACGATCTCAACGACGAGGCGGCTGCGGTGCAGGCCGCGCTGGAGCTCGATCCCGAAAAGTTCGGCAATCCTGCGCTGAAGACCCAGAAGGCCGGCGAGGGTGCCTCGATCGTCTCGGCAATCCCTCGGGTTCGCGAGGTTCTGGTCAATTTCCAGCGCCAGTTCGCGGCCGATCCGCCCGGCGCCGTGCTCGACGGCCGGGATATTGGAACCGTGATCTGTCCCCATGCCGACGTGAAGATCTTCGTGGTCGCCGACCCCAGGGTCCGCGCGCGGCGCCGCACCATGGAGGCCAAAGCGCGGGGCGAGGAGGCGGACGAGGCGGCCGTGCTCGCCGACATCCTCCAGCGTGACGAACGTGACAAGAATCGGTCGATTGCGCCTTTGAAACCGGCCCCGGATGCTTACTTGCTAGATAACTCCCAACTGGATATAGAAGGCGGCGTCCGGGCCGCCATCGACATTATCGAGGCTGTCCGAGCGGGCCGGTCGCGGGGTTAAGCCGCCGCCGTCATTGGAGGAAGTGCCCGCTCCCGCTCTTTGAGGTCGATACGCTTCGTCCCGGTTTCGGGACCGGCGCGATCCAGGTTCCGGACAAGCTTTCAACGTATCGAACGCGCGGGCCTCAGCCGGCCCGCTTCCGCTGTTCTGGTCGCTAGATCGGGGCAACGAGCGGTCGCTCGAAGGTCTTGCGGACCTTCCGACACTGCGCGCGCGATGCGCCCATGAACCCAACGGCCGGCAAGACATCCGCAACTGGAGAACAAATGGCTTCGACTTCTGCTGATACCTATAGCCCGTCGCGCGATGATTTCGCCGCGATGCTCGACGAGTCCTTTGCAGGCGGCAACCTGCAGGAAAGCTCCGTCGTCAAGGGCAAGGTGGTTGCAATTGAAAAGGACATGGCCGTCATCGACGTCGGCCTGAAGACCGAGGGCCGCGTCGCGCTGCGCGAATTTTCCGGCCCCGGCCGTGAGAGCGACCTCAAGGTCGGCGACGAGGTGGAAGTGTTCCTCGATCGCATCGAAAACGCCCTCGGCGAAGCCGTGCTGTCGCGCGACAAGGCGCGACGCGAAGAGAGCTGGGGCAAGCTGGAGAAGGCGTTCCAGAACAACGAGAAGGTCAACGGCGTCATCTTCAACCAGGTCAAGGGCGGCTTCACCGTCGACCTCGACGGTGCCGTGGCCTTCCTGCCGCGCTCGCAGGTCGACATCCGTCCGATCCGCGACGTTGCGCCGCTGATGAACAACTCGCAGCCGTTCCAGATCCTGAAGATGGACCGCCGCCGCGGCAACATCGTCGTGTCCCGCCGCACGGTGCTCGAAGAGACCCGGGCCGAGCAGCGCCAGGAGCTGGTGCAGAACCTCGAAGAGGGTCAGGTCATCGACGGCGTGGTCAAGAACATCACCGATTACGGTGCGTTCGTTGACCTCGGCGGCATCGACGGCCTCCTGCACGTCACCGACATCGCGTGGCGCCGCGTCAACCACCCGACCGAGGTGCTCTCGATCGGCCAGACCGTGAAGGTCAAGATCATCAAGATCAACCACGAGACGCACCGCATCTCGCTGGGCATGAAGCAGCTGCTGGACGATCCGTGGCAGGGCATCGAAGCCAAGTACCCGCTGGGTGCCCGCTTCACCGGCCGCGTCACCAACATCACCGACTACGGTGCGTTCGTCGAGCTCGAGCCGGGCATCGAAGGCCTGATCCACGTCTCCGAGATGTCGTGGACCAAGAAGAACATGCACCCCGGCAAGATCGTGTCGACCTCGCAGGAAGTCGACGTGCAGGTGCTGGAAGTGGATTCCGTCAAGCGCCGCATCTCGCTCGGCCTCAAGCAGACCATGCGCAACCCCTGGGAGGTCTTCGTCGAGAAGCACCCGACCGGTTCGGTGGTCGAGGGCGAGGTCAAGAACAAGACCGAGTTCGGCCTGTTCCTGGGCCTCGAGGGCGACGTCGACGGCATGGTCCACCTCTCCGATCTCGACTGGAAGCTTCCGGGCGAGCAGGTGATCGACAACTACAAGAAGGGCGACATGGTGAAGGCCGTGGTGCTCGATGTGGACGTCGAGAAGGAGCGCATCTCGCTCGGCATCAAGCAGCTCGAAGGCGACCCCTTCGCCGAGCCGGGCGATGTCAAGAAGGGTGCGGTCGTGACCTGCGAAGTGCTCGAAGTGAAGGAAAGCGGTATCGAGGTGAAGATCGCCGGTACCGACTTCACCACCTTCATCAAACGCTCCGAGCTCGCCCGTGACCGCAACGACCAGCGCGCCGAACGCTTCGCCGTCGGCGAGAAGGTCGATGCCCGCGTGATCCAGTTCGACAAGAAGGCCCGCAAGGTCCAGGTGTCGATCAAGGCGCTCGAAGTCGCCGAAGAGAAGGAAGCCATCGCGCAGTACGGCTCCTCGGATTCGGGTGCGACGCTGGGCGACATCCTCGGCACCGCGCTGAAGAACCGCGACAGCAAGTAAGCGAAACGCAAGTTTTGCTGCATCAAGGCCCCGGCGCGAGCCGGGGCTTTTTTGTTGCTGTCTCCACGAACTCCGCTGTCGTCCCGGACAAGCGACGCGAGGCGGAGCGCCGATCCGGGACCCATAACCCCAGGGAGGAGTTTGACGAAGACTTGGAGTTGCCAGCTCGCCTCGACGACTCCTCCTTGAGGTTATGGATCCCCGCCCCCGTGCGCAATTGCGCGCACTAGGCGGGGATGACGACTGAGTCTGCGGCGACTTGCTCGCCCCACACCAGGCCTTGTTTTCTTCAAATTGGCCCGCAATTGATGTATCGAGATAAGCCAATGGTCACGCCGTGACGGCACAACGCGCCTTCATTTGGAGATATTCCGATGTCGCTGGATTCGGACATCATCGTCGATCGCCGCAGGATCCGCCGCAAGCTGACGTTCTGGCGGGTGACGGCGGCACTGATCGCGATCGCGGCGATTGCAAGCTTCGCGCTGATTGCGACGCCCGGTGCACGCGGCACCCTCGCATCCGCCGGCTCGATCGCGCGCGTCCAGATCGAGGGATTGATCCGCAGCGATTCCGACCGCACGCAGGCGCTGGAGCGGCTCGAGAATTCGCAGGCCGCCGCCGTCATCGTTCACATCAACTCGCCCGGCGGCACCACCGCCGGCTCCGAGCAGCTCTATGACTCGCTGGTCCGTCTCAAGGCGAAAAAGCCGCTGGTGGTGGTGGTGGAGGGGCTGGCCGCCTCCGGGGGCTACATCACCGCGATTGCGAGCGACCACATCGTCGCCCAGCAAAGCTCCCTGGTCGGCTCCATCGGCGTGCTGTTCCAGTACCCCAACCTCTCCGAACTCATGAAGACCATCGGCGTCAAGGTCGAGGAGGTGAAGTCCTCGCCGCTGAAGGCGGCGCCCAACGGTTTTGAGCCGACCAGTCCCGAGGCGCGCGCCGCGCTCGATGCGCTGGTGAAGGATTCCTATGCCTGGTTCAAGGGAATGGTGAAGGAGCGGCGTGGCATGGATGACACGCAGCTCGAAAAAGTCGCCGACGGCCGTGTCTTCACCGGGCGCCAGGCGATTGATCTGAAGCTGATCGACCAGATCGGCGACGAGAAGACGGCCGTGACCTGGCTGGTCGAGCAGAAGGGCGTCAAGAAGGGGCTACCGGTGCGCGATTACAAGCTTCAGCCGCGCTTCGGCGACCTGCCGTTCCTGAAGACCGCGGCCGCATTGACGCTGGAAGCGCTCGGTTTGGGCTCGATCGCGCACCAGATCGGGCAAACCGGCGTCGCGCAGGCTGTGGATCGGCTCGGAATGGATGGAATGCTGGCCTTGTGGCAGCCGGCTGCGTCCAACTGACCGTCGGCAGGCGAGTTCCAGAGCTTTTTCGCGTCTGACGCGTGCTGGTGAAGCCTGCTTTTTCGGCATTTGTCACGCATTTTCACGACGCCCATCCTTGATTTAGCGTCTTGACAGATCACGGTATTTTCACGGAAATGGTCATCCGCACGCTCCCGGGTCCTATCTCTCGATGATCAAATCCGAACTTGTTCAGCGTATCGCCGAGCACAACCCGCATCTGTACCAGCGGGATGTCGAGAACATTGTGAATGCGATTCTCGAAGAGATCGTAGCGGCGCTTGCACGCGGTGATCGCGTGGAGCTGCGCGGCTTCGGTGCCTTCTCGGTCAAGCACCGCCCTGCGCGCGCAGGGCGCAATCCACGCACCGGCGCCCATGTGCCCGTCGATCAGAAGAGCGTTCCGTTCTTCAAGACCGGCAAGGAGATGCGCGAGCGGCTGAACCGCGACCATCCGGATCCCGGCGGCGCAGACTGAAGCGCGATGTGAGCGCGCTTTGGGGTTTTTCGCGGTCGCACAGGATGCGGCCGCAAGCTTGATTCAAGGCGAGCGAAGCCAGATGCGAAAGTTCCTGACCGCGCTGATCGTACTTCCGCTGGGCCTCATCCTGGTGGCGTTCGCCGTCGCCAACAGGCATTTCGTCACGGTCTCCTTCGACCCCTTCATTGCCGACGACCCCTCGCTGTCGATCACCCTGCCGCTGTTCCTGTTGCTGATCCTGGCGGCGGCCCTGGGCGTTGTCGCGGGCGGCTCCGCCGTCTGGTTCGGCCAGCGGCGCTGGCGGCGCGCGGCGCGCCGGAATGACGCGGAGGCCCGGGCCGTCAGGGCCGAACTGGCCGATCTGCGGGCCCAGGCGACGGCAGCGAAGGCGGAGTCCCAGCGCCTTCCCGTTCCCTCCGGGATGGGCCTGTACGGGCCCGTCGGGCGAGACAAGCAGCGCGCGACGTTGTAGAAGCGGCCCCGACCGAAAAGCCCCGTTTTCCGGCCGCGGACCCCGCGGCCTCTACCCGCTTTGAGACCATGTCCCTGCTCGTCAAGATCTGTGGCCTGTCCACGCGCGAGACGCTCGAAACGGCGCTCGAGGCAGGCGCCGACATGGTCGGGTTCGTGTTCTTCCCGCCGTCGCCCCGGCACCTGTCCCTGGAGCTCGGCCGTGACCTCGGCCGTCAGGTCAAGCGGCGCGCGCTCAAGGTGGCGCTCACGGTCGATGCCGATGACGCGACGCTCGACAACATCATGGACGCGCTGTCGCCGGACATCTTCCAGCTCCACGGCGGGGAGAGCGTGGCGCGGCTGCGCGACATCAAGCAACGCTTCGGCCGCCCGGTGATGAAGGCGGTGCCGGTCGCGACAGCGGCCGATCTCGCGGTGCTGCCCGGCTATGCCGCGGTCGCCGACCGCATCCTGTTCGATGCGCGCGCGCCGAAGGACGCGACGCGGCCCGGCGGTCTCGGGGAGCCCTTCGACTGGCACCTGCTCGAAAAGCTCGATCTGAAACTGCCCTATATGGTTTCGGGGGGGCTGCACGCCGACAATCTGGCCGAGGCACTCCGCGTCACCCGCGCCGGCGGCGTCGACGTGTCCTCGGGCGTCGAGAGCGCGCCCGGCGTCAAGGATCCTGACATGATCAAGGCCTTCATCCGCGCCGCGCGCGGCACCCAAGAGTTGAGCGTACGATGAACATCGCCAAACCAAACTCCTACCGCAGCGGCCCCGACGATCGCGGCCATTTCGGCATTTTCGGCGGACGCTTCGTCGCCGAAACCTTGATGCCGCTGATCCTCGACCTGGAGAAGGCCTACACCGCGGCCAAGGCCGATCCGGCGTTTCAGGCCGAGATGAACGGCTATCTCAAGAACTATGTCGGCCGGCCCTCGCCGCTCTATTTCGCCGAGCGCCTGACCGAACATCTCGGCGGCGCCAAGATCTACCTCAAGCGTGAAGAGCTCAACCACACCGGCTCGCACAAGGTGAACAACGTGCTCGGCCAGATCATGCTGGCACGGCGCATGGGCAAGAAGCGCATCATCGCCGAGACCGGCGCGGGCCAGCACGGCGTTGCCACCGCGACGCTGTGCGCGCGCTTTGGCCTCGAATGCGTGGTCTATATGGGCGCTGTCGACGTCGAGCGGCAGCAGCCCAACGTCATCCGCATGGAGATGCTGGGTGCCAAGGTGATGCCGGTGCAGTCGGGCACGCGCACGCTGAAGGATGCCATGAACGAGGCGCTGCGCGACTGGGTCACCAACGTGCATAACACGTTCTATTGCATCGGCACGGTGGCGGGTCCGCATCCCTATCCGACCTTGGTGCGCGATTTCCAGTCGATCATCGGCAACGAGACCAAGGCACAGATGCAGGAGATCGAGGGGCGCCTGCCGGATTCGCTGGTGGCCTGCATCGGCGGCGGCTCGAATGCGATGGGCCTGTTCCATCCGTTCCTCGATGATCCCTCCGTCGAGATCTTCGGCGTCGAAGCCGCCGGCCATGGCCTGACGCAGCTGCATGCGGCCTCGATTGCGGGGGGCCGTCCCGGCGTTCTCCACGGCAACCGCACCTATCTCTTGATGGATGCCGACGGCCAGATCCAGGACGCGCATTCGATCTCGGCCGGTCTCGATTATCCCGGCATCGGCCCCGAGCATTCCTGGCTGCACGAGGTCGGCCGCGTGAATTATCTCTCCGCGACCGATGACGAGGCGCTCGCCGCGTTCCAGCTGCTGTCAAAGCTCGAAGGCATCATTCCTGCGCTCGAGCCCGCGCATGCCATCGCCAAGGTGATGGAGCTCGCGCCGAAGCGGCCGAGGGACCACCTGATGGTCGTCAATCTCTCCGGCCGCGGCGACAAGGACGTCCCGCAGGTCGGCGACATCCTGAGGGGCAAGAAGTGACCACGCGTATCGACACCCGTTTTGCCGAGCTGAAAAGCCAAGGCCGCGCGGCCTTCGTTACCTACGTGATGGCCGGCGATCCCGATCCCGCGACCTCGCTCGCGATCGTCAAGGCGCTGCCGAAGTCCGGCGCCGACGTCATCGAACTCGGCATTCCTTTCACCGATCCGATGGCGGATGGTCCCTCGATTCAGGCTGCAGGCCTGCGTGCGCTCAAGATCGGCATGACCTTGAAGAAGACGCTGGAGCTGGTGCGCGACTTCCGCAAGGACGACAATGTCACGCCGCTGGTGCTGATGGGCTATTACAATCCGATCTACATCTACGGCGTCGACAAGTTCTTGGCTGATGCCAAGACATCAGGCGTCGACGGCCTGATCATCGTCGATTTGCCACCGGAGGAAGACGACGAGCTCTGCATTCCCGCGCTGAAGGCGGGGCTCAACTTCATTCGCCTGGCGACGCCGACCACCGACGACAAGCGCCTGCCTGCGGTGCTCGCGAACACATCAGGCTTCGTCTATTACGTCTCGATCGCCGGCATTACCGGTGCAGCGGCGGCGGACGCCAATGCCGTCGGCGAAGCTGTCGCGCGCATCAAGCGGCATACCAGGCTGCCGATCTGTGTCGGTTTCGGCATCCGCACGCCGGAGGCGGCGCGCGCCATTGCCGAGAGGGCCGATGGTTCGGTGGTTGGCACCGCGCTGGTCGACGCCCTCAAGAACAGCCTCGACGCCGAGGGACGGGCGACCGCCAAAACCGTTAACGCAGTCGCCGAATTGACGGCCGCTCTGGCCCAGGGCGTCAAGGGCGCGCAGCAGGCGGCGGAATAGGCCATAATTCCGCTGTAGCTCTTGAGCATGATCCGGTCGGAAAACCGCTTCACACTTTCCGGATCATGCTCAACGCGGGCGACACGGCGGCTTGCCGGGCAGATGTCCGGCCGCCATATATCCTTCAGGCGATTCCCAGCGGGATCGCACATCGGAGCAAACCATGAACTGGCTTACCAATGTGGTCCGGCCGAAGATCCGCAACATGCTGCGGCGGGAGACGCCGGAGAATCTGTGGATCAAGTGCCCGGATTCCGGACAGCTCGTGTTCTACAAGGACGTCGAGGCCAACCAGTTCGTCATCCCCGGCTCGAACTACCACATGCGCATGGGCGCGGTGGCGCGTCTCAAGTCGATCTTCGACAACGAGACCTGGTTCGACGTGGCGCTGCCCGAGGTCACGCCTGACCCGCTCAAGTTCCGTGATGAGAAGAAATACGTCGACCGCGTCAAGGACGCGCGGGCGCGGACCAATCTGAACGACGCTGTCAAGGTCGGCTACGGCAAGCTCGAAGGCGCCGCCGTCGTCGTCGCCGTGCAGGACTTTGACTTCATGGGCGGTTCGCTCGGCATGGCTGCGGGCGAGGCGATCGTGCGCGGGATGGAGCTCGCGGTCGAGAAGAAGTCGCCGTTCATCGTGTTCGCGGCCAGCGGCGGCGCCCGCATGCAGGAAGGCATTTTGTCCCTGATGCAGATGCCGCGCACCACCGTTGCGGTGCAGATGCTGCGCGAGGCAAAGCTGCCCTACATCGTCGTGCTGACGAATCCCACCACCGGCGGCGTCACCGCGTCCTACGCGATGCTCGGCGACGTCCAGATCGCCGAGCCCGGCGCGCTGATCGGCTTTGCCGGCGCGCGCGTGATCGAGCAGACCATCCGCGAGAAGCTGCCTGAAGGTTTCCAGCGCGCCGAGTACCTCAAGGAGCACGGCATGGTCGACATGGTCGTGCATCGCCACGAGCTGCGGCCGACGCTGGCGCGGCTCTGCCGCCTCTTGACCAAGGCGCCGGCGCAGGAAGGTGCATCGAAGCCGGCGCAGCCGGTGGCGAGCCCGGCGCAGATCGTATCCGCCGCCGAGACGGCGCCGGCAGCGCCGCACGCGTGAACGTCTCCCCTGACAGTGCAAAGACGCCGCTCGACGAAGTGATCGGGCGGCTGTCGGCTCTGCATCAGAAGCGCATCGATCTCGGGCTGGAGCGGATGCACCGCCTGCTCGAACGGCTCGGCCACCCCGAACGCAAGCTGCCGCCGGTGATCCACATCGCCGGCACCAATGGCAAGGGCTCGACGCTCGCTTATCTGCGCGCGACGCTGGAGGCATCAGGTCTTCGCGTCCACGCCTACACCTCGCCCTATCTCGTCCGCATCAACGAATGCTTCCGGCTCGGCCGCCTCAGTGGCGGCGTGCTCGTTGGCGACGACGAGCTGCGCGCGGCGTTGGAAGAGGTCGAGCGCGTCAATGCCGGCGAGGCCTCGACATTGTTCGAGCTGAAGACGGCGGCTGCCTTCCTGCTGTTCGCGCAGAACCCGGCCGACATCGTGCTGCTCGAAGTCGGCCTCGGCGGCCGGCTGGATTCGACCAATGTGGTCGATGCGCCGGCGGCCTCTGTGATCACGCCCGTCAGCATGGATCACATGGAGTTCCTCGGCGATACGCTGGCGTCGATTGCCGGCGAAAAGGCCGCGATCATCAAGCGCGGGGTGCCCGTGATTTGCGCCGAGCAGATGCCGGAAGCGATGGCCGTGATCGACGCGCAGGCGAGACGCATGCATGCGCCGCTGTTCGCCGCAGGCGAGAGCTGGCACGTCAGTGTCGAGCGCGGGCGCCTGGTCTATTCCGACGATCGCGGCTTGATGGACCTGCCGGCGCCGCGTCTGTTCGGGCGCCACCAATTCGCCAATGCAGGGCTCGCGATCGCGACGCTGCGCGCGCTGCCGACCATCAAGGTCAACCACGCCGCGTTCGAGGCCGGCATCGTCGGTGCCGACTGGCCGGCGCGGATGCAGCGCCTCACCTCGGGCGAGTTGCTGTCCTGGGGTCCGCAGGGCTCGGAAATCTGGCTCGACGGCGGCCACAATGCCGAGGGCGGCCGCGTGGCGGCGGCCGCGCTCGGCGATCTCGAGGAGCGCGTGTCACGGCCGCTGGTGATCATCGCCGGCATGATGGCCAACAAGGATGCGCTAGGCTTTCTCGCCAATTTTGCCGGCCTCACCCGCCACATCATCGCAGTGCCGATTCCCGACACGGAGAATGCGATGCCGGTCGACCGTCTCGCCGATGCCGCACGCAGCCTCGGCATGCGCGTCGAGCCCGCCCCCGGCGTCGAGGCGGCCCTGCGCGCGCTGGCGCAGCTCGCCTACGAGTTGCCGCCGCGGATCCTGATCACCGGCTCGCTGTATCTCGCCGGCCACGTGCTGGCAATCAACGGCACGCCGCCTGCATAGAGGTTGCCGTAGCCCGGATGGAGCGAAGGCAATCCGGGATCGTGCCACAAGCAAGGAAGGTCCCGGATTACGCTGCGCTCCATCCGGGCTACAGGAAATGCCATGCGCTTCGCCGCGATTGCCGACATCCACGGAAACTATTTCGCGCTGGAGGCCGTACTCGCCGACATCCGCGCGCTCGGTATTGCCGACATCGTCAATCTCGGCGACATGCTGAGTGGCCCGCTCGATGCGCGCCGCACCATCGAGATCCTGATGCCGCTCGACGCCGTGCACGTGCTTGGCAATCACGACCGTTATTTGCTCGACCGTCCGCCGGAGAAAATGGGTTCGTGGGATCGTCCTGCCTACGAACAGCTCGACGCCGCCCACCTCGACTGGCTGCGCGCGCAGCCGATGACGCGTGTCTTCCGTGAGCAGGTGTTCCTGTGCCACGCGACGCCAGATAATGACGAGGTGTACTGGCTCGACAGCGTGCATCCCGACGGCACGGTGGCGCTGTCCGCGCTCGACCACATCGAGCAACTCGCCCAAGGAATCACGCAATCGCTGATCCTGTGCGCCCACACCCATCTCGCACGCGCGGTGCGCCTGCGCGACGGCCGGCTGATCGTCAATCCCGGCAGCGTCGGCAGCCCCGGCTATCGCGACAAGCATCCGTACCCGCATGTGGTCGAGGCCGGCACGCCGCACGCGCGCTATGCGATCCTCGAACGCGTCGAGGCTGCCTGGCAGGTGACGTTCCGCCACGTTGCCTACGATCACGAGGCCATGGCCGCGCTGGCGCGCCGCAACGGTCAGCCGGAGCTTGCCAACGCGCTGGCAACGGGGTGGATCAGCTAGAACATGTCGTGTCCCGGACAAGGCGCATCGCTCAAGCGATGAGCCGCAGAGCCGGGACCCAGCTCGTGGTTCTGGGCCCCGGCTCTGCAGCGCTTCGCGCTGCGTCCGGGGCACGAGACCGCATCACTTCAACAGCTTCATCGGATCGGCCGCCTTCTGCTTCAACTGCTCGAACGTGCATTGACGCGGCGCCTTGTCCGGGCGCCAGCGCAGGATCGAGGTGCCGTGGCGGAAGCGTTCGCCGCTGAAATGGTCGTAGCAGACCTCGATCACCAGCTTCGGCTTCAGCGGACACCACTTTGCGGAGCGCTCGGTCGACCAGCGGCTCGGCCCGCCCGGCGCGTTGCCGGTGAAGCCGGGCTCACCGATCAGTGCTTCGAGCCGATCGGTCAACGCTGGCTTCTCATCCGCCTTGATCGCCGAGGTGAAGCCGACATGGTGCAGCAGGCCGTCATCGTCGTAGAGCCCGAGCAGCAGCGAGCCGACGACGTTCCGGCCGGCGATCTTGTTGCTGGCATAGCGGAAGCCGCCGACCACGCAATCGGCGCTGCGGAATTTCTTGATCTTCTGCATGCCGTCGCGATTGCCCGCCTGGTAGGGCAGGTCGATGCGCTTGGCGATGACGCCGTCCGAGCCGCCGCCGGATTGCGCCAGCCACTTTTTTGCTGTGGCGTAGCTCGTCGTCGCCGGTGAGAGGCGGAAGAGGCTGTTCTTGAGGTTGGCTTTCGCGAAGGCTTCCAGCGCCGGCCGGCGCTCGCGCAGCGACTTCTCAGCCAGGCCCTTCTGTCCGGATGTCGCGAGCAGATCGAAGACGAGGTAGAGCGCCGGTGTCTCCACCGAGAGCTTCTTCACGCGGCTGGCCGCCGGATGGATTCGTTGCAGCAGCGCGTCGAAGGAAAAGCTCTTGCCGTGCGGCACGACGATTTCGCCGTCGAGCGTGAAGCGGTCGGCCTTCAGCGCCAAGGCCGCAGTGACGACTTCCGGGAAATAGCGCGCGAGGTCTTCGCCGGATTTGGAGCGCAGGTCGACGTCGCTGCCGTTGCGCGCCAGCAGGCAGCGGAAGCCGTCCCACTTGGGTTCATATTGCCATTCACCGCCGCGCGGGATCGCGTCGACCGACCGCGCCTCCATTGCGGCGAGAGAGGTGGGCTTGCGGTCGCGCTTTCGCGGAGGAGCAGGCAAGGGCGGGACTCGTCATACGCTGAACACGTCCCATCAACGCCAAACGGCCGGCTTTCGCCGGCCGTTGTCGAAAATAATCTTGCGCGAGCTGGATCAGACCGCGGAGGTGATCCACTGCTGCAGCTTCGCCTTCGGCGCGGCGCCGACCTGGCGCGAGGCCATCTCGCCGCCCTTGAAGATCATCAGGGTCGGGATCGACATCACGCCATACTTCGAGGCGGTCTTCGGGCTCTCGTCGACATTGAGCTTCACGATCTTGACCTTGTCGCCCATCGCGCCGGCGATCTCGTCGAGAGCGGGTGCGATCATGCGGCAGGGGCCGCACCATTCGGCCCAGAAATCGACGACCACGGGGCCGTTCGCCTTGAGCACTTCGGCTTCGAAATCGGCGTCGGAAACCTTGCTAACGGCCATTGGGAGTACCTCACTCGGTTGAAAGAGAATCGGCGCGACCTGGAATCGCGCCCGGGATCATGCGGTCAACCTATGAACGGCCCCCTGCCGGGTCAAGGACGCTCACACCGAGATGAAGGGATGCCAGCGCCGCGTCCAGCGCGGGGGGCGAAATCTCCATGTATTCAAGGGCCTCGGTCCAGAGCAGGACGGCCCTGACCGGCTTTTGGGGATAAAGCCGCGACAGCACCGCCCGGTACAGCGCAAGCTGGCGGACATAGGTCGCCGGCGCCTCGGCCGCGCTTTTGGGCGCTGCCTGGTTGGTCTTGAAGTCGACGATCAGGACCTCCTCGGGGCGCACGACCAGCCGGTCGATCTGCCCCGACACCAGGGCCGGCGTGCGGCCCGGCCGCTCCAGCCGGCCGGCGATCGCGACCTCTGCCCGGCTGCCGGCGGCAAAGACGGGCGCGAAACGCGGCTCCGTGATCAGGGCGAGCACCTTGTCGGCCAGTGCGATGCGATCGGCCTCCGGCCAGTCCGCGGCGTTGCGCGCCATGAAGCCGAGCGCGGCCTCGCGCCGGCGCTCGCCGGCGATCTCGGGCAGCGATTGCAACAGCCGATGCACCAGCGTGCCGCGTTGCAACGCCAGCGCGCGCGACTGCACCGATTCGCCCGATCGGACGCTGCGGCCCTCCTCGGCAGACTGGCCTGAGGGGCGCACGGGATCGTCGTCGATGGTCTCGCGCGGGGCCGGTGTCCGCAGCCAGTCCGGCAGCGCGATGGTCTGGTGCATGGAGGCCGCCGGCGCGCCCAGCGCCGCGACGTCCTCGGGACGGGCGAACCGCGTCACCTTGCCGAGCGGCGTTTCGATCACCTGCTTGTCGAGGCCCGAGCCGGCAAGGCCGGTGTCGACGAGGTCGTACCAGCTCAGCTTGCGCACCGTCTTCATGTTGCCGGGCATGCAGCCGCCGACGATCAGCCGGTCGGCCGCGCGCGTCATCGCGACGTAGAGCAGGCGGCGATATTCGTCCTCGGTCTCCTCCAGCATCGCCTTGCGCGCCTCGGCGACAGGCCTGGGATCGTCGGCCTTGCGGCCGGCCCAGACCACAACCTCGCCGCCATTGCCGCGGGGCACCTGGATCAGCCGCAGCCGCTGCGAGTCCGCGGGCGAAGACGTGGTGTCGACCATGAACACGACCGAGGCCTCCAGGCCCTTGGCGCCGTGCACGGTCATTACCCGCACCTCGTCGCGCGAGATCTCCATGTCGCGCTTCACCTCGGTGTCGGCCGAGCGGAGCCAGGCCATGAAGCCCTGCAGCGAGGCCGGCGCCTTGCGCTCGTAGTTCAGCGCGAGCTCCAGGAATTCGTCGAGCGCGTCGTTGGCCTCATGGCCGAGCCGGCGCAGGATGCGCGCACGCCCGCCGTCGCCGCCCAGCAGCCAGGCATAGAACGCGAACGGCGTCTCCTCGCGCGCACGACTTTCGCAAGCTTCAAGACGCCGCAATGCCATGGCGAATTTCTCGCTTGTGGCCGCGTGCTCGCCGAGCGCGCGGCGCAGCGATCCCTTGCGATCATGGGCGAGCGTGAACAAATCGTCGTCATCGAGCCCGAACAGCGGGCTCTTCAGCGCCACTGCGAGCGCAAGATCGTCCTGCGGCAGCAGCAGCGCGTCGGCCAGGTTCATCAGGTCGATGATGGCGATGTGCTCGGTCAGCTTGAGGCGGTCGGCGCCGGCGACCGGAACGCCGGCGTGCTTCAGCGCCTGGATCACGGCGTCGAATGCGTTGCCGCGCCGGCGCACCAGGATCAGCATGTCGCCATAGCGCAAGGGACGACGCTCGCCCTCGTGCCCGGTCAGCGTGCCGCTCTCGACCAGCCGCTTGATCTCGGCCTGGATGCGTCGCGCAAGCTTGACCTCGGGGCTGGTCACGGCGACGCCGTCGAACGGCGCACGCCAGCCCTCGATGTCCTGCCGATCGTCGGCCTCGGCGAGATCCCACAGCTCGATCACGCTCGGGCCGGCATCGCTGAGCGCGTTGTGCAGGGGATGGCCGATCTCGACCGAATGGATGCTCTTGTAGATCGCGGGATCGCGGAAGACGTGGTCGACCGAATGCAGGATCGTCGCGCCCGAACGGAACGAATAGGTGAAGGCGACCGGATCGAATTTCAGCCCGGCGGCGGTGAACTTGCGGTGCAGCTCGCGCCTCCGCGCGTCGAACTCGTGGGGCGCCGCGCCCTGGAACGAGAAGATCGACTGCTTCTCGTCGCCGACGGCGAAGATGGTGCGGTTCAGCCCCTCGCGCGCACCTTCGCCGGCCGTGAACTCGGAGATGATGTGCGCGATGATGTCCCATTGCCGCGGGCTGGTATCCTGCGCCTCGTCGATCAGCACGTGATCGACGCCACGGTCGAGCTTGTAATGCACCCAGCCCGAGGCGATGCGGTCCAGCATCGCCAGCGTCTTGTCGATGAGGTCGTCGTAGTCGAGCAGCCCGCGTTCCTGCTTCTCGCGGCGGTAATTCGCGGCGGCCGCTGTCGCGATATGCAGCAGGGCCGCGGTGCGGTCCCGAACCGTCACGGCGCGGCGCTTTTCGATCAGCCCTGCAAGGCGCTGCGCCTCGGCTTCGAACAGGCGGGCCACGGACGGATTGTGATCGCAGAACTTCTTGGTCAGCACTGCCTTGCGCGGCAGCTTGTCGTCGGTGAGGAAGACGGACAGATAGGCGTCGACCTGATCGCTGCCGGAAAACACCTTTGCCGCGCGCAGCCGCCCGGCCTGGTCATTGTCGGATTTGCTGCCGTCCTCCAACGCGAAGGCAATGTCGTCCCAGCGCGCGCGCGGCAGGAACGGGCCGTCGAGAATTTCCGTCTCGACGGCTTCGATACGGTCGCCGATGTCAACGCCCAGCACCGCAGCCATCTGCGCCGCTGCGGCTTCCGCGTTGCCGGCCTCGTCGGTCCAGGCCATGAAATGATCGCGGCTGAGGCACGCCTCGCGCACGACCTCCTTGAAGGTGACATCGGCGGCGCTCGCCATCGCCGTCAGCAGCGCGCGGCCGGTCACGCTCTCCGGATCGCGCGCGGCTTCCAGCAGCACCTTCAGATTGGCGCGTTCCATCATGTCGGTCTGGTCGCGCTCGTCGATCACGGCGAAGCGCGCGGGAACATTGGCCTCGAACGGAAATTGCTGGAGCAGGCGGGTGCACAGCGCGTGGATGGTCTGCACCTTCAGCCCGCCTGGCGTCTCCAACGCGCAGGCGAACAGCTTTCGCGCATCGCGGCGCAGCTTTGCGCCGGGATGCGGGATGCCGACCGCGCGGATCGCCGCGTCGAGCGCATTATCGTCCAGCGTCACCCAATGGCCGAGCGTGGTGAACACGCGCTCGGCCATGTTGGCGGCGGCAGCTTTTGTGAAGGTGATGCACAGGATTTTCTCCGGCGGCACGCCCGAGAGCAGCAGGCGGATCACGCGCTGCACCAGCACATGCGTCTTGCCCGAGCCGGCATTGGCCGAGACGAAGGCCGATGCAGTCGGATCGGAGGCGCGCGCCTGCCGCGCGCGCACCTCGTCGGGGATGGGGCGCGGCGCCTTCACCATTCCTCGATCCCCAATCCGCCGGCCGCGGACCATTCCTTGATCCGGGCAAGGTCGTCATAGGTGCCGTAGCGATTCGCCCACATCGGCAGGTTCAGCGATGTATAGGCCTGATTTTCGTCCTCGAAGGCGCGGATCAGCGCTTCCAGCTTGGCTCTTGCCTCGGCCGCCGCGGTGTCCGGCGGCTGCGGCTCGTCGCCCGGCTTGAACTTGAGCTCGAGGATACGCTCCTCGCCGGGCGGATTGTTGCCGCTGAGGCGGACATAGACGAGCTGGCTCACGGAGGCGCCGGCGTCGATACCGGGAAAGCCGCCCTCGCGCAGGATCGCGGCTTCCAACGTCAGCTGCGGCGACAGGCCCATGCGGACCTGCTTGCCGGTCGGCGGCTGACCGGTCTTGTAGTCGAGGATGGCGTAGCCGCCGCCCTGGCGGCGTTCGATGCGGTCGGCGCGCGCGGAAAGGCGGAAGCTGCGCTGAGGATCGAGCATGATCGAGATCTCGCCACGGGTCTCCGCGACGATCGCCGCGATCGCCTCGCGCCGTGCCGTCTCCCATTCGCCGAACCAGCGCGCGATACGCTGGAAGCGCGGCCACCACAGCGCCCGTGCTTCGGGCCGCTCCATCAGCGGTGCAAAGTGCTTCTCGCCGATCGCGCGCAGCACCCGCGCGGGATCGTCGGGCAGACGCGCCGCATAGCTTTCCGTGAATTCGCCGATGGCATCGTGAATCGCCGATCCGCGGTCGGCGGCCGAGAGCGGCATGTCGACGGGGTCGAGCGCATCGAGCCGCAAGATGCGTTTGGCGTAGATCGTGTAGGGATCGCGTAGCCAGTCCTCGATCTCGGTGACGGACATCCTGAGCGGCCGTGTCGCGCGGGGCGGTCGCGGTTCCGGCTGCTTGATCGGCTTGACCGCGTCGGGCTGGTCGAGTGCCGCAGCGAACTGCACGTATGTCTCGCCGGCGCGAATGGCCGCCGTCCAGAGCTCGTCGCCGGCCACTGCCTCCAGCCGATGCAGGAAGCGCGAGGCCACCGCCGGCGCGCCGCCGGCCTTGGCGGAATGAGTGAGAATGACCTCATCGCCGCCGAGCAATTGCGCGAAGTCATGGGCGGACAGGCCAATGCGGCGTTCCGGCAGATCGAGCCCAAGCTCGTGCCGCATCGGCCGGCTCAGCCAGGGGTCGATGCGCGGCGCCGGCGGCCAGACGCCTTCGATCAGGCCGCCGATGATGATGCGGTCGGCCTGCATCAGGCGTGACTCCAGCGGGCCGTAGATCTGCAAGCGCGCGCCCGGCTTGTCGCGCCGCCGCACCGCGCGATCGCCGAAGGCGGTCTGGAAGACGTCCGCATAGTCGGTCAGCGCTACCGGCAATCCGCTGGTCGTGCCGCCACGCAGGAGATCGTCGAACGCGCCGGCGAGCGCGAGACCATCGCGATCCTCGAAGGCGAGCGGAATACCCTGCTCGTCGCGCGACAGCTCGATCATGATCTCGCGATGCCGATGCGCGAGCTCGGCGAAATCATACGGCTTCGACGACGGCAGGCTCTCGATCGGCGCCAATGCTTTTTGCAGGGCGTCGATCAGAGCCTGGATGCGATCGAGATCCTCGGCCTTGAGACGCGCCCGCGGCTCGGCGCGATGCAGTGCGGAGACCTCGCTGCGCCACAGCGTTGCCAGCTCCTCGCGGAAGCGGTTGAATTCGCGGAGGAGGCCGGCCGTGCCTGCCGGTGGGCGCGTGCCGCGCAGCACCGCAAGCTCCAGGCTCTCGATCGCCATCTTCCATGCGCCCGGCGCGCGGCCGAGCCGGCACAGCGGATGCTTCAGCATCGCCAGCAGCGTCGGCGGCTCCAGGCCCTTGGTTGCCGCCTCTGCCGCAAGGCGCGCAAACGTGCCAGCGGAGGTTTCCATCAAGACGTCGCCGCCGGAATCATCGAAGGCGAGATCCCATCGGGTCAGCGCCGCCATCACCCGCCGCGCCAGCGCGCGGTCGGGCGTGACCAGGGCAGCCGACTTGTCGAGATGGCGCGCCTCGCGCATGGCGATAGCGATGGCGAGCGCTTCCATTTCAGGATTGGGCGCTTCGACCACCGCGAGGTTCTTCATGCCGCCCGCGATCTTCGCGGCGACATCGGGCTGCTTCAGCCGGTCGTGCCAGACCTCGGTCTTGGCGGACGGCCGCATCGATTCCGACGCGAGCAGGTCGCGGCCGTCTTCCGCTGGCGGCTGCAAAATCTCGACGTCGCTGCGCTTGATGCCGAAGCGTTGCAGCAGCGCATTCATGGCGTATTGCGGATGGTTCGAGGCCGGATGCTCCGCGAACTTGCCGAGCGCATCGCGCACGCCGCCGATGCTGCGCCAGGCGTCGTCGTCGAGATCGGTGTCTAGGCCCGGTAACACCACCGCGCCATGCGGGAGCGAAGCGACCGCGCGCAGGAATTTTGCGGTGGCCGGCATCGAGCCGGTCGAGCCGGCCGCGATGACGGGGCCATGCGGATCCGCGATCAGCCGTTTGGCTTCCGCTTCGATCAGTTGGTCGCGTCGCGCGGCTGGCTCGATTCGGTTGATCTCGGCGAGATGATTGGGCCAGGCGATGCGGGCGATGCGCAGGAATTCGAGCGAGTGCTGCCAGTAGCGGTCGAGGTTATCAGGCACGAGCCCATCAAGGGCGCTCCAGTCGACGCCGCGCGTCACCATGTCGTCGATCAGGCGCGCGAGATCGGACGCCAGCGCCAGCGTCGAGGCGGGGCCGCCGACGACCAGCGGCGCCAGCACCGGACCCTTGGCCCAGGCGGCGACGAGCTGCGCCAGCGTCAGCCGCCGTTCGAGCTCGCCCAGCCGCGGCGGAATGTCGAGCGGCGCGGTCCCGGAAAACTGCTCGCTCTCGCCCGCGAAAGCGAGCTCGTCCTCGTCGATGTCGCCGAGCGCAACGATGCGCGGCAGCACGACGGCATCCGCCTTCATCTCGTCGAGGAAGATCTCGCGCACGATCCGCATGGCGCGCCGCGTCGGCAGATACAGCGTGGCGTCCGCCAGCCGCGCCGGTTCCTTGCGCGCCTCGAATCCCTCCACCAGCCGCCCATCGAGCAGGGCCGTGACGACCGTGCGCAGGAACGGAACTGAGATGGGAACGCTGAAGACGCGCATGAGCTGCCTGATTCGAAGGATCAGGCAATATAGGGAGACGGGGTCAATTGGTCATGGGTGCGGGCGAGTAGTCCCCGCTGTTCGCCGGACCGAAACAGGTCTCGTAGGGTGGGCAAAGCGAAGCGTGCCCACGTATTTTTTGGAGAGAGATGGTGGGCACGGCGCAAGGGCGCCTTTGCCCACCCTACGGCACCGTCTTCGAGGCAGCCCCTAAGCCACGCTCTCCAGAAACGCCTCTTCCGCGGCGCGCACGGCGTCGGGCGTGCCGACATGCATCCAGACGCCGTCGAGGCGCAGGCCGAACAGCCGTTCCTGCTCGTTGGCGCGGTCGAACATTTTGGTCAGCGAGAATTCGCCCTTGGGTGCGTCCGCGAAGATCGCGGGCGACATGATCGCGGCGCCGGCATAGACGAACGGAACGACCTCCTTCTCCTTGCGCTTGCGCAAGGCGCCGTCGGGCAGCATGCCGTAATCGCCGCGGCCGCCATAGCCGATGCTGGTCGCGGTCGGCGCCATCAGCAGCAGGATGTCCATGCGATCGGGATCGAAGTTTTCGGCGAGCCGCGTCAGGTTCGAGCGCACGCCGTCGATCCACAGCGTGTCGGAATTGACATGGAAGAACGGCGCATCGCCGAGCAGCGGCAGCGCCTTGACGACGCCGCCGCCGGTGCCGAGCACCTGGTTGCGCTCGTCGGAGATCGTCACGCGCGGAAGCTGGCGTGATGCGACGTGGTCGATGATCTGGTCCGGCAAATAGTGCACGTTGACCACCGCCTCCGTCACGCCGGCCTGGCCGAGCTTGTCGAGCACGTGGTCGAGCAACGGCTGGCCTGCGACCGGCACCATCGGCTTCGGCATCTTGTCCGTCAGGGGGCGCATGCGCAGGCCAAACCCTGCGGCGAGCACCATGGCTTTGGTCGGTTTGACGGACATCCTTCGCTTTCTCAGACCTTTCGCGTTCGCAATCCTAACACGAGGCTCGAATTGCCGCACCGCATCTCGACCGCCTTAACCACCCGCCGTGACGGTTGTACGACGGGTGTTGCCGTCACGCCCCAACGGCTGTGGAACGTACCTTTTTCTTCTTGTCGCCGACTTTCAGGAAATTGACGCCGATCTGGTCGCCATTGACCCAGGCCAGCTCGCAACGCCGGTAGGCGAGCCCCGTGGAGGACAGCAGGAGAAAGAATTCCTTCAGATGCAGGCCTTCGACCGAGCCGTCTATGGTCAGCTTGGCGCCGGTCTCGGAGACGTCCTCCATGGTGCAGTCGCGCCGCCAGGTGCCGTCGATTCCCATCATCTGGGCCGAAAACCCGCGCTCGAAAATAACCCGGCTATTTCCGCGCTGATCCGCTTTCGCTGCCATCTGCCCCGCTCCAGCCCCGCAATCTTCCGGCTCCCTCGGCGCCAGAATAGCGACATCTTGGCTAACGGCCGGTAAATCGGTCCTGTATCAGCCCGGCGGCGGGACGTTGGCGAGATACCAGTCGCGCAGATGGGCGAGCGTGGGATGCGCCAGCGAGCGCTGGAGATAGGTCCAGATCCGCGGCTGGTGGCGCAGATAATGCGGCTTGCCGTCGCGGCGGTTGAGCCGGGCGAAGGTGCCGAGCAGGCGCGTGTTCCGCTGCGCCGACATGATCGCGTAGCTCTCGGCGAAGCCGGCGGCGTCGAAGCTCGAATCCTGCGCCCGCCGCGCCTTGATGTAGCGCGACAGCAGCGTCAGCTCGAGAGTTTCAGGGACGTCGAGACGAGCATCCTGCAGCAGCGATACCACGTCATAAGAGTGCGGCCCGAGCACGGTGTCCTGGAAGTCGATCACGCCGACGCGTTTGATGGCGTCGCGGTCAGCGAGCCAGATCAAGTTCGGCGAGTGATAATCGCGGATGACCCACGTCCTCGGCCCGGCCAACGGCTTTTTCAGCAACTCGCGCCACATCGCGAAGAACTCTGCGCGCTTCGCATCGCTCAGCGGCGCGTTGCGATCGGGCAGATACCATTCCGGCATCAACCCGATCTCGATCAGTAGCGCCTCGGTGTCGAAGGCAGGAATGGTGTAGGTCTGATCCGGCAGCTGCAGCGTCTCCGGCAACGTCCTTCTGTGCAGCACGGCCAGCACGTCTGTCGCAGCTTCGTAACGTTCGCCGATCGGGCGCGGCGGGTCACCTTCGATCACGCCTTCACTGCCGAAATCCTCTGAGATCAGGAAGCCGTGGTCGAGATCGTAATGGTGGATCGCGGGCGCCGAGATCCCCACCACGCGCAAGCCTTCGTCCATGGCAACGAAAGGCCTGATGTTCTCGGCCAGATGCACCGCGGCGCTGTAGGATTTTCCGTTGTAGAGCGCCGCGCCGTCGGGCCGCTGCGGGAAGTTCATGAGGATGACGATCTCCTCATCGCGCACGAGCCGCGCGTAGGAGCGTGTCGAGGCGTCGCCCGGCATGCGTTTGCGCGTCGCATCGATGTAACCGGATGCGTCGAGGAATTCGCGCAGCGCCTTCAGCCGCGCAACTGTAGCTGCGCTCTTGCCATGGCCTGTGATGTCGGCGGCACGCGCGTTCGAGCCCAGCGCCGGCCGGTGCGTCAGCGCGATGTCGATGCGGTCCTCGGGCATCGCCGACGGAGCGCGCTCCGGCCATTCGATCAGCACCAGCGTGGCATCGGGCAGCGGCGACAGCCCGATCTCCTCGAGCTCGCTCTCGTCCTCGACGCGGTAGAGATCGGCATGCAGCACCGGGAAGGGTGGCAGCTCGTAGCCCTGCACCAGCGTGAAGGTCGGGCTCGGCACTTCCAGCGCATCGTCACCGGCGAGATAGCGGATCAGGCTGCGCGCCGCCGCGGTCTTGCCGGCGCCGAGATCGCCGGTGAGGGTGATGACGTCCCCGGGGCCGACCAGCAGCGCGAGGTCGGCCATCAATTGCGCCGTGGCCGTCTCGTTGTGAAGCGCGACGGAGAATGTGGTTGTTTCCGTCATTCGGCGGCGTCGCGATGCGCCGCCTGGTCGGTCGGGAAATCGCAAATCACGACCGTGCCGCGGCCGACGATCGAATCCACCCGCACCTTGCCGCCATGCAGCTCGACGAAGGAGCGCACCAGCGACAGGCCGAGCCCGGCGCCGCGGTGACGCGAGCCCTGCGAGCGGCTTTCGAACCAGTTGAACACCTTGTCCTTCATGTCGGCAGGTATTCCAGGGCCGGAATCTGTCACGGTGAAGACCACGCTGCGTTCGGTGCGCCGCGCGCTGATGCCGACGGTAGAATCCTGTGGAGAAAATCCGACGGCGTTGGCGAGGAGGTTATAGAGCACCTGCACCACGCGCTTCTCGTCGCCGACGAAGCTGCCGACGTCGGGCGCGATCTCGACCTTGAGGCGGATGCGGTCGGTGGCGAGCCGGTCCTGGATGCCCTCGGCGGCAAGCTCGATGGCCTTGCTGACGTCGACCTGCCCGAGTTCCAGCTTCATGGCGCCGGCGTCGATGGTGGCGAGATCCAGGATGTTGTTGGTGAGCGCGAGCAGCGCGTTGGTCGATTTGGTGACGTAGTCAAGATATTCGGCCTGCTTCGGCGTCAGCGGTCCGGTCGAGGGATCGCTGAGGAAGTGCGCGAAACCGATGATGGTGGTGAGCGGCGAGCGCAGCTCGTAGGAGACGTGGTGGACGAAATCCACCTTCATCTGGTCGGCCGCCTCCAGCGCCTCGTTGCGCTCGCGCAGTGCGCGCTCGACATTCTCGGTGTCGGTGATGTCCTGGAACGTCAGCATGGTGGCGCCGTCCGGCAGCGGCCGGATCATGCCGTCGAGCACGCTGCCGTCCTTGCGCTCCAGCTTCAGCGGCAGGTCGGCGCGGTTCTCGATCGAAGTGATGGCCTCGCGGATCTGGCGCCAGACTTGCGGATCGTCGAACAGCTGATGGCACCAGCCTTCCACCGTCTGGATATGCGGCTCGTCGCGCATGGCATCGCTCGACAGCTTCCACATCCGCACGAAGGCCGGATTGAACAGCTGCGCCTTGCCGTTGCTGCCGAACACCGCGACGCCCTCGGCGAGGCTGTCCAGCGTCTCGCGCTGCACGCGGATCAGGCCGTCGAAGCGGCGGGCGAGGTCGAGGCTTTCGGTGACGTCGTCGAACAGATAGGTGACGCCGCCCTCGGGATTCGGCGTGGTCACGACCGAGAGCGCGCGGCCGTCAGGCAGGAACCAGGTGTCCTTGGCGGTCTCGACCGCGCGATAGGCCTCGTGCAGCTTGGCCTTCCAGGCGCGGAAATCCGACTGCTCCGGTAATTTGCGCGCGGCGCGGAGCTGGTCGAGCACGCTGGAATCATCCGGATGGGCGTCGAGGAAGTTGCGATCGAGATCCCACAGCCGGCGATAGGAATCGTTGTAGAAGGCAAGGCGCCGCTGGCCGTCGAACACGGCAACGCCGGAGGAGAGCTGGTCGAGCGTGCGGCGGTGCGCCTCCGCCATGCGCACCAGCGCCGAGCTCAGCGCATCCGCCTCGCTGGCATCGATGGCGACGCCGACGCTGCCGCTGCCGACATTGACGGCGCGCACGTCGTAGATGCGCCGTTCGCCGCCGACCACGATCGGCAGCCGCGAGGTGAAATTGGCGGCGTCCTTGAGCCCCCGCTCCATCGCATTGCGGTCGTCGCTGTCGAGCAGCTCGAGCTTGCGCTCCTGGGCATCGATGGCGCTGGTCGCCTCGGTAGCGCGCACATAGGCCGGGTTGGCGTAGGTCAGCGTGCCGTTTTCGCCCTTCGCCCAGATCGGCCACGGTGCGGCCGCGGCAAAGCCGCGAAGCATCTCGGTCTCGTCGGAGAGCGCCTTGTAGCGCAGATTGGTCTCGGCCAGATCGCGGCGGAGGCCCGAGAGCTCGCGAATGCGGACGATGGCTTGGCCGCCGATGGCGCGCCCGATCGCTTCCAGCATATGGCCGTGCGCGGTGGTCAGCGTCAGCTGGAACCCGTCGCCGCGCTCGCGCAGCGCATCGACCGCATGGTCCATCAGCAGCGCCGGTTCCGGCGGCAGCCAGGTTCCGAACGCCAGCACACGCTGCGGCGAGGAATCGCGCGGCAGCACCAACGCGATATCGCCGGAGATCTGCGCGCGGTTGTCGCCCGCCGGCCATGAGATCAGGATCTGCGGCTCGGCGAACAACAGCGCGCCGAAGCGGTCGGCCTGGAGCTGAAGTTCCCCGATCCGCGCGCGCAGCCGCGCCTCGTTCTTCGCCGTGCGCACCCGCGTGCGCATCAACAGGATCGCGGCCATCACCGAGAAGCCGAGCAGGGCCAGCGCGGTGGCGAGCACCGCGAGTTCCTGCCGGTTGAGATCCATCACAAGGGCGAGGGTGTCGACGAGGTCGGCGGCCTTGGCCGGCGCAGCCGGCAGCAGCGCTGCGAGAGCGCCTCCCACCAAGCCGTTGCGCGCCAGCGATGTGCACGACAACAGCGTCCGACGCATCGACACGATCACGCCTGACATAGTTGCCCCAAGACGCGGAAATTCAAGACCGCACGAATCTGCGCGCGGCGACCCCCGTCGCGCGCGAATCAAAAGACAATACCCTCACCGCGACTCCGCCGGTAAGAGTCCAGATCGTGAACGCAAAGGCGGCCCCAAAAAAATGCGGGCCGCGCGGTTCCAAGGCGCGTGATTCTGCGGATGATTCGGCTGGGATTGCCGTGCGTTAGCCCGTCGGGCGGATCGCCTGCCACGATGGCGGTCTCCAGAGGAGAGAACCCTCACCCGCCGCGCTCTGCGAGCGCGACGGCCTCTCCCGCAAGCGGGAGAGGCAAGAAAGCTACCGCCCCGTCGAGCCAAAACCGCCGGCGCCGCGACCGGTCGCCGACAAGGTGACGACGGGAACCAGCGCGGCCTGCAGCACCGGCGCGATCACCATCTGGGCGATGCGCTCGCCGCGCTTGATCACGAAAGGCGCGGTGCCGTGATTGATCAGGATCACCTTGATCTCGCCGCGGTAGTCCGCATCGATCGTGCCCGGCGAATTCAGCACGGTGACGCCGTGCTTGGCCGCCAGCCCCGAACGCGGCCGCACCTGCGCCTCGTGTCCGGGCGGCAAGGCGATGACAAGGCCCGTCGGCACCAGCGCGTATTGGCCTGGTGCGAGCGTCATGGGCTCGTTGTCCGGCACCGCCGCCATCAGATCGAGGCCGGCGGCCTCGCTGGTCTGATAGGCCGGCAGCGGCAGGCCCTCAGCGTGGGCGAGGCGTTGCAGCTCGACGGTAACCTTCGTGCTCAAGATGTGGACTCCAGGGATTTGCCGGTCACGCTCTTCGCGATATGCGCGACCAGTTCGATGGCGACCTGTTCCTTGGTCATCGCCGGCCAGGAATCAACTGCAATCTCGCCGTCCGGCGCACCGGTCTTGCGGCTGAGCAGGTGGACCGTGTTGCGGTCGCCGCCCATCACGCCGGTGGCGGGCGAGACGTCGTTGGCGACGATCCAGTCGCAGCCCTTGCGCGCGAATTTTGCTTTGGCGTTGTCGATGAGGTGCTCGGTCTCGGCGGCAAAGCCGATCACGAGCCTCGGGCGCTTGTCGGCGAGCTTGGAGATGGTGGCGAGAATGTCGGGGTTCTCGACCAATTGCAGCGGCGGCATGCCGGCCGCGGTTTTCTTCAGCTTCTGCTCGCCTTCATTGGCGACGCGCCAGTCGGCGACTGCGGCGGCGAAGATCGCGACGTCGGTGGGAAGCGCGGCCTTGACCTGCTCCAGCATCTGCCGCGCCGATTCGACATGCTTCACCGTCACGCCCGGGGGATCGTCGAGGTCGACCGGACCGCTCACCAGAGTAACCTCGGCGCCCGCGGCCTGCGCAGCGGCGGCAATGGCAAAGCCCTGCTTGCCGGAGGAACGGTTGGCGATATAGCGCACCGGGTCGATCGCCTCATGGGTGGGACCGGCGGTGATCAGCATGCGCGTGCCCGCGAGCGGCTTCGGCGTCGGCGGCCGCAGCAGGCGCTCGGCGGCATTGGCGATCTCGATGGCTTCCGACATGCGGCCCGTTCCGGCTTCGCCGGCCTCGGCCATCTCGCCCGCATTCGGGCCGATCAGCACCACGCCGTCGCGCTGGAGCTGGGCGACGTTGCGGCGCGTCGCCGCGTTGCTCCACATCAGCGGATTCATCGCCGGCGCCAGCAGCACCTTGCGGTTGGTCGCGAGCAGGATGGCGCTGGCGAGATCGTCGGCATGACCGTTCGCCATCTTCGCCATCAGGTCGGCGGTGGCCGGCGCCACCACGATCAGGTCGCAGTCGCGCGCGAGGCGTATATGGCCGGCATCGAACTCGCTCTGCGGGTCGAACAGGTCGGTATAGACGCGCTCATGCGACAGGGCGCTCGCGGCCAGCGGCGTCACGAATTGCTGCGCCGCCTTGGTCAGCACGCAGCGGACCTCGATGCGGCGCTCCTTCAGCCTGCGGATCAGGTCGAGCGACTTATAGGCCGCAATCCCGCCGCCGATGATCAGGGTGACGCTGGCCTCGGGAACGGCGCCGCTGCGCTGCGGCGTCGGGGCGGCGGAGGGCACCGCAAACGGCGTCAGCGGCTCCTCGCGGCCCTCGATCAGCTCCCGCAGGATGACCCGGACTTCCTCTTCGACCGACCTGTGGTTCTTGGCCGAGCGCAGCCGCAGATAGGTTTTGACGGCGTCGTCGAGCTTGCGGATGGTCAGGCTTGCCATGACGCCCTCTGGAACGGAATGATAGCAATGCTATCACCAGCGTGATTGCAGTGCAATCACAGATTCCGGACGGCGATCAGAATCCCGATGAAGGTCGCGGCGATGATCCAGAGCGCCACGGTGCGCCAGCGGTTCTTGCGGCCCTCGCTGCGTCCCATGGCGGCGATGCTCTCCGGCGACAGCCTGATGCCCTCCCGCGTCATGGTCTCGAGCTGCTCAAGCACCTTCACGGACCGCTCGGCGATCTCAGGCAGGCGCATCAAGACCCGCGCGATGTCCCCGGTCCCCGCGAGCGCGCCCTCGATGCGGCCGATGGGTCCGAGGTTGCGCTCGATCCATTCGCGCACCACGGGGTCGGCGATCCGCCAGATGTCGAGCTTGGGATCGAAGCCGCGCGCCACGCCCTCGACCACCACCATGGTCTTCTGCAGCAGGATCAGCTCGGGCCGCGTCGTCATGTCGAACAGGCCGGTGACCTCGAGCAGCAGCGTGAGCAGCCGCGCCATCGAGATCTCTTCAGCCGTGCGGTTGTGGATCGGCTCGCCGATGGCGCGGATGGCTTGCGCGAAATTCTCGACCGAATGATGCGCGGGCACATAGCCGGCCTCGAAATGCACCTCGGCCACGCGGCGATAATCGCGGGTGATGAAGCCGAGCAGGATCTCGGCGAGGAAGCGCCGCTCCTTCATGCCGAGCCGGCCCATGATGCCGAAATCGACCGCCACGAGGCGGCCGGCGTCATCCAGGAACAGATTGCCCGGATGCATGTCGGCATGGAAGAAGCCGTCGCGCAGCGCGTGGCGCAGGAAGCTCTGGATCACCTTGCGGCCGAGATCGGGCAGGTCGACCCGCGCCTCGGCGAGGCGCTTGTGATCGTTCAGCGCGATGCCGTCGATCCACTCCATCGTCAGCACGTTGTGCGTGGTGCGGTCCCAGTCGACGGCGGGCACGCGGAAATCGGGATCGTCGCGCGTGTTCTCCGCCATCTCCGACAGCGCGGCAGCCTCTAACCGCAGGTCCATCTCCATCGCGACCGAGCGCGACATGGTGTTGATGACCTCGATCAGGCGCAGGCGCCGCGCCTCGGCCGAATAGGCCTCAGCCTTGTGCGCGACGTAGAAGAAATCGGAGAGATCGCGGCGGAAGCGCGCGGCGACGTTGGGTCTCAGCACCTTGATCGCGACGGACTTGCGGATGCCGTCGCGCACCACCTCGCCGCGATGCACCTGCGCGATCGAGGCCGCCGCAACCGGCGGGCCGAAGCTCACGAAGATGTCCCTCAGCGGCCGCTCCAGCGAGGTCGCGATCGTGGCCTCGGCTTCCTGCTGCGGAAACGGCGGCAGGCGGTCCTGCAGGCTTTCGAGATCGCGCGCCATGATGACGCCGACCACGTCGGGGCGCGTGGCCAGGAACTGGCCGAGCTTGAGATAGGCCGGGCCCATCCGCGTCAGCGCGCGCGAGATCCGCGGTCCCTGCTTGGCGCCACGGCGCTCAATGATGCGCGCCAGCTTCAGCGCGAGCTGTCCCGGCGGCGGCACCAGGCTCGGATCGACCGCGCCGAACACGCCTTCGTGCGCAAACACGAACGCGGCGCGGATCAGGCGCGCAATGTGGGTGACGGCAGAGATCACAAACGCCAGCCCGAGTGCAGTGCGACGATGCCGCCGGAGAGTGTCTGCCAGCTGACGCGGGCAAAGCCGGCCTCGCGGATCATGTCGGCGAAGGCGGCCGGCTTTGGAAATTTGCGAATGGACTCGACGAGATATTGGTAGGATTCGGAGTCGCCCGTGACCATGCGCCCAAGCGGCGGGATCACCTTGAACGAGAACAGATCATAGAGCTTGTCGAGGCCGGGCATCTCGACGGTGGAGAATTCCAAACACAGGAAGCGGCTGCCGGGTCTCAGCACGCGATAGGCCTCGCGCAGCGCAAGGTCGATCCGGGGCACGTTGCGGATGCCGAAAGCGATCGTATAGGCATCGAAGCTGCGATCGGCGAAGCCGAGCGATTCGGCATTGCCTTCGACGAAATCGACCTGGGTGTCCAGATGACGCTTGGCGGCGCGTTCGCGCCCCACGGCCAGCATGTCCGCATTGATGTCGCACACCGTGGCGTGGAAGCCGGGGCCGGCTGCCTTGGCGGCGCGGAACGAGATGTCGCCGGTGCCGCCGGCGACGTCAAGCAGCGCGAACGGCCGGTCGCCCCTCGGCGGATCCAGCGCGGTGATCATGATGTCCTTCCAGACCCGGTGCAGGCCGCCGGACATCAAATCGTTCATCAGGTCATAGCGCGACGCCACGCTGCGAAACACATCGTTCACCAGCGTCTGCTTGTCCCCGAGGGGAACGTCCCTGAAGCCAAAATGCGTGGTTTCGCCCGGCCGATCCATTACTCTACTCCACTCGACGGACCATAGCCCGCCCGCCGCAATGGCGCTATCACACCGCCCTCATAAGGTGAATGCCCGACCATGCCTGAATTGCCCGAAGTCGAGACCGTCCGCCGCGGCCTTCAGCCCGTGATGGAGGGTGCGAAAATCCTCGACGCGGAGGCCCGCCGGCCAGATTTGCGCTTTCCGTTCCAGCCCGACTTCGTGGCCCGGCTCAAGGGGCAGGTCGTCACGGGGCTGGGGCGCCGTGCAAAATATCTCATGGCCGATCTCGCCTCCGGCGACGTGCTCTTGATGCATCTGGGCATGTCGGGCTCGTTCCGCGTCATCAAGCCGGACAACGAGGCTCAGCCCGGCGAGTTTCACTATCCGAAGGCCAAAGACTCCGCGCACGACCACGTGCTGTTTCGGATGTCCTCGGGCGCCGACATCGTCTTCAACGATCCGCGCCGCTTCGGATACATGAAAGTGATTGCGCGTGGCGCGCTCGAAGACGATCCGCTGCTGCGCGGGCTCGGCCCCGAGCCGCTCGGCAATGAATTCGACGCGGCGATGCTGGCGCGCTCCTGCCAAGGCAAGACCACGAGCCTGAAGGCCGCGCTGCTCGACCAGCGCGTGGTGGCCGGGCTCGGCAACATCTATGTCTGCGAGGCGCTGCACCGCTCGCATCTGTCGCCGCGGCGCATTGCAGCGACCCTATCCACCAGGAAGGGCGAGCCGACGGATCATGCCAAGCGCTTGGTCGGCGCGATCCACACCGTGCTGAACGACGCCATCCAGGCCGGCGGCTCCAGCTTGCGCGATCACCGCCAGACCTCGGGCGAGCTCGGCTATTTCCAGCATTCGTTCAGGGTCTATGACCGCGAAGGCGAAAAATGCACGACGCCGCGCTGCGGCGGCACGATCAAGCGGTTCGTGCAGAACGGTCGTTCGACCTTCTGGTGCCCGAAATGTCAGAAGTGACCATCGGGATTGCCGCAGCGTCGTAGCCCGGATGGAGCGCAGCGTAATCCGGGGCCGGCCTCTCCGCGGAGAGACCTTCCTGGATTGCGCTTCGCTTCATCCAGGCTACGGGAGCCCTCGCTACAACGCGCGAGGCGAAGCAATCCGGCCGGGCTGGTGGCCGGACTGCTTCGTCGCTTGGGCTCTTTCACCGGATGGCGAAGAGCCCGACTGTCGTCCGAGCGATCGCCCCGCTCAGGACGCCAGTGTCGTGGTCTCGTCCGACGCCTTGCCTGCAGCGATCTGCAGCATGCCGTGCGTAGCCGAGATGACCTGGTCGATCAGGACATTGGTGGTGGCTTCGAGCTCGAGCCGGGTCTCGATCCAGCGCCAGAGGCCGCGGATCTCGTCCGCCGATTTGCCGTTCGGCGCGAATTCGCTCACGGCAAGGCCGCTCGCAAGCGCGTCCTGGTGATCGTTGCGCATCACGATCAGCGGACGCGCGAGCACCTCGGCAAGATCGAGCGCGGCTTCCTCGGCGAGCGCGGTCGCGGCGTTGTCGATGCGCTGGCCGCGGATCGGCGTCTGGTTGAGCACGAAGCTGTAAGGCCGCTTCCAGGCACGGGCGACGCTGAGCGTCGAGACGGTCGCCTCGATGTCGGCGACGCTGGGACGGGCCGGGATCAGGCAGAGGTCGGAATGGCGGATCGCGGCGGTGGTGGCGGCGCTGAGGCCGGCGGCAGTGTCGACGATCGCGAGCTGGAGGCCGCTCCCGGCGAGCATCTTGAGACGCGGCTCGATATCGGCGGCGTGATAGATCGGCTCGACGAAGAGATCGTCGGTAGAGCGGCGGCGCTGCCAGTTGGAGAGGGTGCCCTGCGGGTCGGTCTCGATCAGGCGGACGGTGAAGCCGGCCTGCTTGGCGGCCAGAGCGAGGCCGATGGCAAGCGTGCTCTTGCCGCTGCCGCCCTTTTGGGTGGCCAGTACGATCGTGTGCATTGAAGGTCAATCCTTTGGAGTGCTGGGTCAGGGATACGCCACGCGAACGTGCATCGCTTCTGGATGCTGAGCGCTTCTCGCTCAGGACGTGCCGGCCCGATCCAAAGGGGATCGCGGAGGTCCGAATCAACGGTAACGATGATGGCGGAATCGCGAATGCCAGCGAATCCGTACCATTACCGGCTCCGTAATCGTACGTGAGGCGGTCCGTGCCCCGGACAAAGCGCAACGCGATAGCGGTGGGCTGCAGAGCCGGGGCCCAGAAGCCACAAGCGCGACTGTTGAAATATGGGTCCCGGCTCAGCGGAGCGGCATTTCATGCCGCACCGCGTCCGGGACACGAGGATTGAGATGCCGGCAGCGCCTTATTTCCGCACGCAGATCACGCGCACGACGGCGGCTTTGGCGTCTGTCGACGTGCCATTCGGGCTGACGCCCTTCGCCTTGAGAAACCCGCGCACCGCCTCGGCAGAGACCATCATCGCCTGTGATGCCGACGTCGCGGGTCCCGCGACCACCGCCGGCTTCAGCAGCGCGATGCCGGCGAACTTGCCGTCGCCGTCGACGGCCGGGCTGCCGGAGAAGCCGACCGGCGGCGGCGGCGAGAGCGCGGAATTGCTGCTCGTCGCCGGCGTCAGCGCGGCCTTGAGGTTCGACACGGCGGCCGCGCCGCCCTGGCTTTGCGGATCGGCGATGCCGACGACATCGACATTGGTCTTCGCGGCCCCTCCGGCGAGGCTGAGCGGCCTCAGGTCGCGCGCGCCGTAGATGCGCAGCAGCGCGAGATCGTGCTCCTTGTCCTCGGCGAGACGGTCGGCGCTGCCATGGCCGGCGATCGTGATCGCAAGGCAGCCATCCGTGACGAGGCGGTCGGTGACGATCGCGCCGTCCTCGCTGACGACGACGCCGGTGCCGTATTCGACGGTCTTGCGCGGCGGCGGCCCGGCCAGCGGTCCCGACGGAAACGCGTTGAACGCGCTCGACATCGCGATCACGACCGGCTCGACAGTATTCTCTGTCGCCTGGTCGTAGATGATCGTCATGGTGCGGACCTCGTCGCCCTTGAAGGTGCCGCGGACGTAGAACTTCTTCTCGCCCTGCAAGCCCGACAGCACGAAGAAATCCGGCTTCACCACGGTGTAATCGACCTTGCGGCCGGACGGCTCCTTCTCGAGATCGGCGAGCTTGGCCGAGGTCGGGTTCGTCTCCTTGCGGCGGCTGAGAACCACCTGCACCGTCCCTGTCGGCGAGGTCCATTTCGAGCCGTTGGCGTCGCTTGCCTGCTGCGGCACCAGCTTGCCGGGAATGCCGAGCCGGGCGCCGCTGGTCGGCTCCGTCACGATCTTCCAGCCGACGCTCTCCTGCTTCTTGCGTGCCGCCTCAGTGAGCGCGGTGCGCTCCTGCGGATTGAGCACGCCGGTCGGCTTGCCGCCCTTGGCCTTCTGGTACTCCTTGATGGCGTTGACCATGCGCTCGCTGACGTCGCCGGTGATGGCGCCGTTATATTGTCCGACCCAGGCGAGGTCGGACTGCAGGGCCAGCCGCTCGGCTTTGGCCATGGCATCGGCCGTCGCGGACGGCGTCTGCATCGCAGGGGGCTTGACCGGAACGGTCTGGACCGTCTTCGGGGTGGCGCCTGGCACTTGGGGCGTCGTCATCTGGGCGTGCGCGCTCGTGGCAGCCGCCAACATCAGTGTTGCCGCAAGCATCGATCTCATGACAAATCCAGCCAGCCCGTTGAACGCCAAAACATTGAAAAGCATGCGATTGAAGCACATCTCGTTGGTCGCGAACAATGTTGCGGTGGTTCAGGCCTAAGGTCGGGCCGTGTACACAGGTCCTCATCCTGAGGAGCGGCCGAAGGCCGCGTCTCGAAGGATGGCCCCGGGTGAGATCCGGGCCTGCATGGTTCGAGATGCGCGTTCCGCGCTCCTCACCATGAGGTGTGAAAGCGATGGCTTGGTAGGAGAGGCGTAAGACGATGCTGAGCCCGGACGAACTCGAACGCTATGCCCGCCACATCGTGTTGCGCGACGTCGGCGGCCCCGGCCAGGCGGCGCTGAAGCGGGCCTCGGTGCTGGTGATCGGCGCCGGCGGGCTCGGCGCGCCCGCGCTGATGTATCTGGCCGCCGCCGGCGTTGGCACGCTCGGCGTGGTCGACGACGACGTGGTGTCGCTGTCCAATCTGCAGCGCCAGGTGATCCATACGACGCCCGATATCGGCCGGCACAAGGTCGAGAGTGCCGCCGAGCGGATCGCGGCGCTCAACCCACATGTCCGCTTCATCGGTCACGCCACCTGGCTCAACGCGGATAACGCGCTCAGCCTGATCGGCGATTACGACCTTGTGCTCGACGGCTCCGACAACTTCTCGACGCGCTATCTCGTTTCCGACGCCTGCTTCTTCGCCAAGCGGCCGCTGATATCAGCGGCGCTCGGCACCTTCGACGGCTCGCTGACCACCATCCGCGCGCATGAGACGAACGAGCAGGGCGAATTCAATCCGACCTACCGCTGCCTGTTTCCGGAAGCGCCGCCGCCCGGCACCGTGCCGGCCTGTGCGGAGGCCGGCGTCATGGGCGCACTCGCGGGCGTGCTCGGCTCGATGATGGCGCTGGAGGCGATCCGCGAGATCGTCGGCTTCGGCGACGGCCTCGTCGGCCGCCTCCTGATGATCGATGCGCGCGCGATGCGCTTCGAGACGCTGCGCTATGGCCGCGATCCCGCCAATCCGCTCAACGGCGACGGGCCCGTGTTCGAGGATCTCAGCGTCCATCGCAGCTGATTGCTACGGTCACGCCGCCGCCGGCTTCTCGCTGTCGAGATGCGCCATATGCTCGGCCGGGTAGCGCGTGCCGGCCGCGATATTGGGCGGAAACGCCTTGGCCAGCGCCTCGAGATGCGCCGGCGTCAGCGTCACCTTCGTTGCGCCAAGCGCTTCGCTGAGGCGGTTGCGGGTGCGGGCGCCAACCAGCGGCACGATCGCGTTGTCCTGTGCCGCGACCCAGGCGATCGCAACCTGTGCCGGCGTTGCGCCGATCTCGTTTGCGATTGCGCGCAGCTGCTCCACCAGCGCGAGATTGGTGTCGAGGTTCGCACCCTGGAAGCGCGGCGTCATCAGCCGGTAGTCACGGCCGGCCTTGCCTGAGTCCTTCGACCAGTGGCCGCTGATCAGGCCGCGCGCGAGCACGCCGTAAGCGGTGATGCCAATGCCGAGCTCGCGGCAGGTCTTCAGGATACCGCGTTCGATGCCGCGCTCGATCAGCGAATATTCGATCTGGAGATCGGCGATCGGATGCACCGCATGCGCGCGGCGGATGGTGTCGGAGCCGACCTCGGACAGGCCGATATGCCTGACATAGCCGGCCTTCACGAGATCGGCGAGACCGCCGATGGTCTCCTCGATCGGCACATTGGGATCGAGACGCGCGGGACGGTAGATGTCGACATAGTCGGTGCCGAGGCGCTGCAGCGAATAGGCGAGGAAGTTCTTTGTCGCCGCCGGCCTCGTGTCCATTCCCGCGAATTCGCCGGCCGGCCCGCGCAGCGCGCCGTACTTGACGCTGAGCTGCACCTTTTCGCGCGGCACCTCCTTCAGGGCTTCCCGCAACAACGTCTCGTTTTGCCCCATGGCGTAGAAATCGCCGGTGTCGAGCAGGGTGATGCCGCCATCGAGCGCCGCGTGCACCGTGGCGATGGCCTCGCCGCGATCGGCGGCGCCGTAGACCTCCGACATGCCCATGCAGCCGAGGCCGAATGTGGAGACGGTCGGGCCGGTTGAACCGAGTGTGCGCTGTTCCATGATTTTTCTCCTCGAGAAGGCGGCTGGGCCGCGTCACGAGGCCAGATATGAGCCGGAGCGATTGCGCCGATAAGCTGGACAATCCAGAACGCCTTGTTCAGATTAGTGAACAATGGCCGAGCCCGATCTGCGCGATCTCGATGTCTTCGTGGCGGTTGCCCGCACCCGCAATTTCCGGCGGGCCGCGGTCGAAATTCGCGTGTCCGTATCGAGCCTTAGCCAGCGGCTGCGGGACCTGGAGGAACGCCTCGGCGTGCGCCTGATGAACCGCACCACCCGCAGCGTCGCGCTGACCGAGGCGGGCGAGCTGCTGCTGTCGCGCGTCGCGCCGGCGCTCCGCGATGTCGGCGATGCCCTGGAGCAGGTGCGGGGCCTGCGCGGGGTCGCCTCCGGCCGCCTGCGCATCAATGCGCCTCCGCCCGCGGTCGATCTGGTGCTGGCGCCGCTGGCCGGGCCGTTCCTGAGCGCTCATCCGCAGGTCGATCTCGACATCGTCAGCGAAAGCGGCTTCGTCGATATCGTGAGCAGGGGCTATGACGCCGGCGTGCGCTATGGCGAGCATCTCGCGCAGGACATGGTGGCGATCCCGCTGAGCGGCCCGCAGCGCTATGTCGTGGTCGCTTCGCCCGGTTACATCGCGCGGCGCGGCAGGCCGCTTCATCCGAAGGACCTGCTCGACCATGATTGCATCCGCGCGCGCTATTCGAGCGGCGTCATGCACGATCTGGAATTCGAGAGAGCCGGGCAGGTGGTGAAGGTCGATCCGCCGGCGAAGCTGATCTCGACCAATATGAATCTTGCGATGCGCGCTGCGCTCGACGGCGTCGGCATCTGGGCCACGCTCGACGGCTATGTCGGCGATGCCGTGAAGTCCGGCGATCTGATCAGCCTGATGGAAGAATGGTGTGAGCCGTTTCCGGGCCCGTTCCTGTATTATCCGAGCCGGCGCCAGACGCCGCCGGCGCTGCGCGCGTTCATCGATTTCGTTGCGGATTGGCGCAAGCGCGAAGGGCGCGGGAAGTAAACCTCAAAGCATGCTCGGCAGCACGCGGTCCGGCGGTTTGTGGGCGTCGAGGAAGGTGCGGATGTTGATGATCACCTTCTCGCCCATCTCGACGCGGCCTTCGATCGTGGCCGAGCCCATATGCGGCAGCAGCGTCACCTTGCCGGCCCTGGCGAGCCGCACCAGCTTCGGGTTGACCGCGGGCTCGTGCTCGTAGACGTCGAGGCCGGCGCCGCCGATCTCGCCGCCTTCGATCAGCTTGATCAGCGTGTCCTCGTCGGTGACCTCGCCGCGCGCAGTGTTGACGATGTAGGCGTCCTTGCGGATCAGCTTCAGCCGCCGCGCCGAGAGCAGGTGATAGGTCGCCGGTGTGTGCGGACAATTCACCGAGATGATGTCCATCCGCGCCAGCATCTGGTCGAGGCTTTCCCAATAGGTCGCGCCTAACTCCTCGGCGATCATTGGGGCGACGGGACGGCGGTTGTGATAGTGGATCTGCAGGCCGAAGGCGCGGGCGCGGCGCGCCACCGCCTGGCCGATGCGGCCCATGCCGATGATGCCGAGGCGTTTGCCCCCGATGCGGTGGCCGAGCATCCAGGTCGGCGACCAGCCGGCCCAGGGCTTGCCTTCGGTCAAGATCGAGGCGCCTTCGATCATGCGCCTGGGCACCGCCAGGATCAGCGCCATGGTCATGTCGGCAGTGTCTTCGGTCAGGACCTTCGGCGTGTTGGTGACGGTGATGCCGCGGGCATGGGCGGCTGCGACGTCGATATTGTCGACGCCATTGCCGAAATTGGCGATCAGGCGGAGCTTGCAGTCGGGCTGGTTCACGACCTCGGCGCTGATGTGATCGGTCACGGTCGGAACCAGGACGTCGGCGGTGCGGGCGGCTTCCGCGATCTGCTCGGGCGACATCGGCGTGTCGTCGAGATTGATCCGCGCGTCGAACAGCTCGCGCATCCGCGTCTCGATCGAATCCGGCAGCTTGCGCGTCACCACGACGAGGGGCTTTTTCTTCACCGACATGTCCTGCTCTCATGAGGCATCGCAGGCCGCCTCTGTCGCCAAAGGCCGGTCGTTGAGGCCTCATTAACCCGGTTGTTCGACACTGCCCTTGCCGTGTCCGTCCCCGGCGTTTCCTCCAAGCTCACCCGACATTTCCGGCCGGAAAATCGGGGCCAATTGGTTGCTCAAGTGCCCGTTCTCTCTAGCAGAAGGCCGGGCCAAGACAAGAACCACGGCTCAAGGCTTGGAACCCGCGTGGGGCGGGAGAGGGAGCGGGTGCGGCAGGGTTTGAAGTTGGGGTGAAGGTCCGGTCTGCCGGGTCCTTGAAGGAGACGGGTTGATGGCGTTGGGGCGTTTTTGTTCGGTGATGGCGCTCGTTTGCATGTGGTTGAGCGCCTCGGTCGACCCCTCGCATTCGAAGGACAATACCCCGCAGGCCAGCAGCGGCTTGCCGGTGCCGCGCTATGTCAGCCTCAAATCGGATCACGTGAACGTCCGCGCCGGCCCGACCAAGGACAACGACGTCGCCTGGGTCTACACCCGCGCCGGCCTGCCGGTCGAAATTACCGCCGAGTTCGAGAACTGGCGCCGGGTGCGCGATTCCGAAGGCGCCGAGGGCTGGGTCTATCACTCGCTGCTGTCGGGCCGCCGCACCGCGGTCGTCACCATGAAGCACAAGGACGATCTCGCTCCGATCTATGACCGGCCCGATCCCGACAGCGCGGTTGCGGCCAAGCTCCAGGCCGGCGTCGTCACCCAGGTCAAGAAATGCGCCGCAGGCTGGTGCCGCGTCATCGGCAACGGCTTCGACGGCTGGATTCAGCAGGAGCGCCTCTGGGGCGTCTACGCCGACGAGCAGGTGAATTGAGGACAATAGGCGGAGGGCGCGCTCGCCGCTCCAACGTCATGCCCGGGCTTGTCCCGGGCATCCACGTCCTTCACGCCCAGTCCAAAAACGTGGATGGCCGGGACAAGCCCGGCCATGACGGCAAACTCGGCAGTTTGAATCGATCTCAGCGCTTCTTGCGCAGGCGCACGACCATGTCGATGCGGGAGATCTCGTAGCCCTCGGGCACCTCCGGCATCTTGGACAGCGCCAGATGCGGATCCTCGATGTCGACCAGCTCGTGGCTGTTCTCGAGATAATAGTGGTGGTGGGTGGTGACGTTGGTGTCGAAATAGGTCTTGGTGCCGTCGACGCTGACCTGGCGCAGCAGGCCGGCATCGGTGAGCTGGTTCAGCGTGTTGTAGACGGTCGCCAGCGACACCGGGACCTTGGCGAGTGTGGCTTCCTCGTAGAGCATTTCAGCCGTGAGGTGGCGTGCGCCCTTGCCGAACAGCAGCCAGCCCAGCGCCATGCGCTGGCGCGTCGGCCGCAACCCCGCGGACTGCAGCATTTCGTTGACGTCGTGCCAGGGACACCCGGTCAGGGCCGGCTGGCGGCCGGACAGGAGGGCCGCGGCATGGTCGTCGTCGTGTTGGGACGCGGTATTCTCGTTCATTTCCAAGATTTCGGGCACGCGTGAACAATATCTCCCTGTAACATAAGAAGAGAAAGATGCAGATGCAAGTTTCTCGCAACTAGAGACGTTCTAATCAGGCTCGGAACCGGTTGGGGAGCGCGTCATTTTACCTTCATCTCTGCGCTTTGCCACCCGAAATGGCGTGTGTTAGAGAGCGCGCGGTTCCGCTTAGCCGATTTTGGCGCAGCCGGGCATGGAGGCCCGGTCGGCAATCCATGCGAAGCTTGCGCAAGTCGCGGCCGGCGGTGGCGATTGGCGGTCCGATCAGACGGGCCCATTTTCGCCAGGAACGCCGCTCAATCGGGATTTGAACAGAGGCTCGTGAATGCTGAACAGGCGCAACGGTTACGACTACGAAGATCTGCTGGCCTGTGCCCGCGGCGAGATGTTCGGCCCAGGCAACGCCCAGCTGCCGCTGCCGCCGATGCTGATGTTCGACCGCATCACTGACATCAACGACAATGGCGGTGAGTTCGGCAAGGGTCTGGTGCGCGCCGAGCTCGACGTGAAACCCGACCTCTGGTTCTTCGGCTGCCATTTCAAGAACGATCCGGTCATGCCCGGCTGCCTCGGACTCGATGCGCTGTGGCAGATGGTCGGCTTCTACCTCGGCTGGAGCGGGGGCGAAGGCCGCGGTCGCGCGCTCGGTTTGAACGAGCTGAAATTCAGCGGCCAGGTGCTGACCGAGGCCCGCAAGGTTGTGTACAACGTCGACATCAAGCGGGTGATGCGGGCAAAGCTCGTGCTCGGTATCGCCGACGGGTGGCTTTCGGTCGATGACCAGATTATCTATCGCGCCAAGGATCTGAAGGTCGGCCTGTTCAAGCAGGGCACGAGCCTGGGCTGAGCGCATCACCACGAAGACAACGATTGAGGCGAGGCTGTCATGAGGCGGGTTGTGGTCACCGGAATGGGCATCGTCTCGTCCATCGGAAACAACACCCAGGAAGTGCTTGCGAGCCTTCACGAGGCGAAGTCGGGCATTTCGCGGGCTGAGAAATATGCCGAGCTCGGCTTCCGTTCGCAGGTTCAAGGCGAGCCGTCGCTCGATCCCTCGACGGTCGTCGACCGCCGCGCGATGCGCTTCCTCGGCCAGGGCGCGGCGTGGAATCACATCGCCATGGAGCAGGCGATCCAGGATTCCGGCCTGACGCCCGACGAAGTCTCCAACATCCGGACCGGCATCATCATGGGCTCCGGCGGTCCGTCGGCGCGCACCATCGTCGAAGCCGCCGACATCACCCGCTCCAAGGGACCGAAGCGCGTCGGCCCGTTTGCGGTGCCGAAGGCGATGTCCTCCACGGCGTCCGCGACGCTCGCGACCTGGTTCAAGATCAAGGGCGTGAACTATTCGATCTCCTCGGCCTGCGCGACCTCGAACCATTGCGTCGGCAATGCCTATGAGACCATCCAGATCGGCAAGCAGGACGTCATCTTCGCCGGCGGCTGCGAGGAGCTGGACTGGTCGCTGTCGGTGCTGTTCGACGCCATGGGCGCGATGTCCTCGAAGTACAACGACACGCCGGCGACGGCCTCGCGTCCCTACGATCTCAATCGCGACGGTTTCGTCATCGCCGGCGGCGCCGGCGTGCTGGTGCTGGAAGAGCTCGAGCATGCCAAGGCGCGCGGCGCGCGCATCTATGGCGAGGTCGTCGGCTATGGCGCGACCTCTGATGGCCACGACATGGTGGCGCCGTCGGGAGAAGGCGCCGAGCGCTGCATGCGCATGGCGATGTCGACGGTGAAAACCAAGGTCGACTACATCAACCCGCACGCGACCTCGACGCCGGCCGGCGACCCGCCGGAGATCGAGGCGATCCGAAAAGTGTTCGGCGTCGGCGAGAAGTGCCCGCCGATCTCGGCGACCAAGGCACTGACCGGCCACTCCCTCGGCGCCACCGGCGTGCAGGAAGCGATCTATTCGCTGCTGATGATGAACAACGGTTTCATCTGCGAGAGCGCGCACATCCAGGAGCTCGATCCCGTGTTCGCCGACATGCCGATCGTGCGCAAGCGCATCGACAACGCCAAGATCGGCACGGTGCTGTCGAACTCGTTCGGCTTCGGCGGCACCAACGCGACCCTGGTGTTCAGCCGGCTGGATGCGTGATTTCAGCGACGCTGTCGTGCCCCGCGAAGGCGGGGCATCCAGTACGCCGTGCCCTCACGACTACCACGACTGTCTCGGAATACTGGATCGCCCGCCTGCGCGGGCGATGACGTCGGAATGATAAGGAGCCGCGAGGCAATGGAAGGTCTGATGAAAGGCAAGCGCGGTTTGATCATGGGCATTGCCAATGATCATTCCATCGCCTGGGGCATGGCGAGGACGCTGCATGCCCACGGCGCCGAGCTTGCCTTCACCTTCCAGGGCGAGGCGCTCGGCAAGCGCGTCAAGCCGCTGGCAGAGCAGCTCGGCGTCGATCTGGTGCTGCCTTGCGACGTCGAGGACATCGCCAGCGTCGATGCCACCTTCGCGGTGCTCCGCGAAAAGTGGGGCGGGCTCGACTTCGTGATCCATGCGATCGGCTTTGCCGACAAGAACGAGCTGAAGGGCCGCTACGCCGACACCAGCCGCGAGAATTTTTCGCGCACCATGGTGATCTCCTGTTTCTCGTTCACGGAGGTCGCAAAGCGCGCCGCCGAGCTGATGACGGAAGGCGGCAGCATGATCACGCTGACCTTCGGCGCCTCGGAGCGCGCGATGCCGAACTACAACGTGATGGGCGTGGCCAAGGCGGCGCTGGAGGCTTCCGTGCGCTATCTCGCCGCTGATTTCGGACCGCGCGGCATCCGCGTCAATGCGATCTCCGCCGGCCCCATCCGCACCCTCGCCGGCTCCGGTATCGGTGAGGCGCGCGCAATGTTCGCCTTCATGCAGAAGCACGCGCCGCTCCGCCGCGGCGTCACGCTCGACGAGCTCGGCGGCTCGGCGCTGTATCTGCTGTCGGATCTGTCCGGCGGCGTGACCGGCGAGATCCATTATGTGGATTCGGGCTACAACGTCATCCTGATGCCGCGGCCGGATGATTTGAAGTCGGAATAGGATGCTTTCGTAGCTCTTGTAGGGTGGGCAAAGGCGCGCCCTTCGCGCCGTGCCCACGAGCTCTCAAGGATCGCGACGCAAGGTGGTGGGCACGCTTCGCTTTGCCCACCCTACAAATCCTGAGCTTGTCTATCCCGCCGCGATCTTCTCCGCGCGCTGGAACGCCGGCCGCGCCGTGCAGCGCGCGAGGTAAGCATCGAACGCGGGGCGCGACGGCACCATCTTGAACAGGCGTATCGCGAAATTCAGGCCGGCGCCGATCACGACGTCGGCGGCGGAAAATTCCTCGCCGAGAATCCACGGACCCTTTTCGAGCGCGGCTTCCAGCACGTCGAACACCTGCGTGGCGCTGCCCCAGGCCGCCGTCGAGGTCGGGATCTCGATCTTGGTGAAGATCTGGGTGATGGCCGGCTCGATGCAGCCCGGAGAGAAGAACAGCCATTGCAAGTAGCGCGCGCGGCGCGGGTCGGTCACGGCGGGTGCGAGCTTGGTCTCGGGATAGCGGTCTGCGATGTAGGCGCAGATCGCCGCGGCTTCGGCGAGCGCGGCATCGCCGTCGGTCAGCGCCGGCACCTTGCCCATCGGGCTGATCTTCAGATAGTCCGGCGCCTTCTGCGCGCCGGTCGAGATGTCGGTCAGCACGCGCTCATAGGGCAGGCCGCTCTCCTCCATCAGCCAGAGCGTCGTGAACGAGCGCGAGCGGGGCGACCAATAGAGCTTGATCATGGCGGGGAACCTTCATTGCTGGAGCAGCTGAGGTAGCGTCTTGTCGAGACTCGTCGTCAGCAGCGTGCGGACACCATCGCGCAGCGCGTGGTTGCCCGCCACCTCGTTGGCAGACGCCGGAAAGGCCGTCTCATCCAATTCCTTGTTGGGGCCGCTGATCGGGTTGATCCCGATCAAGCGTGACATCATGGGTTCGGCATCCGTTGACGCCGCGCCTTTCTTGACGACCTCGAACGACTGTCCGTCGTACACGGTGATATAGGTCAGCGCGAACAGGAACGTGCGTCGCTTGATGGGATTGCCCCACTTCACGATGCCAAATCCCTCGACAGATTGGTTCGTGTTGCTGAAGCCGTTCTGGAATCTCTCGACCAGGACATAGAGCTGACATTTGGTGCCTGCCGCGCTCTGCTGAACGAATTCCTGTCGCTCCTGGTTTCGTCTCAGCATCGGCGATCCGGATCCACCGGCCTGCGCCCAGGCGCTCGGCGAATAAGCGAGGCGCTTGACGGATTTGCCGGACGCGGCCGCGCGAACCCGCGACATGACGATGTCATCAAGTCTCCAACCATCGATCGCGACGGGCGCGTACTCGTTGCCAAACATGGTGAAGCCAACCTGCTGAACACCGAACCGGTTGCCGACGACGGAAATAAGGCCAATCCCGCACGGTCCTGCATCCGCAGCGGCAGGCTGTTTGGAGCTCGAGGGGGCTTTCGGCGTGGCGCTCTTGGCTGGCCGAGCCGGTGATGGAGCGGATTGGGCCGCCGCGCCTGCGATGAGCCCGAACAGAAAGATCGTAGTCAAGCAGATGCGAAACATGGGACGGCTGATGCGGGTTGCGGCTTCCGGTATATTCTCGTCGACGAGAGACATCTACTAGTGCGGGCCGATTGCAACCGCAAGGTGAAGACCCGCTCGTCCTACCCGCCGCCTGGCCGTGGCCGGTTCCACCGGTAACACTTCATCACGAACCCGTTCGACGGCTCGATCTCTTCCTTCTCGAGCACAAAGCCTTCGCGTTCGTACCAGCGCCAGGCCTTTTCGTTCTCGCGGACGCAGCGCAGATACATCTCGTCGGGCATTTGCGTGCGCGTGAAGGCGAGCAGCTTCCGCCCGAGGGATTGCCCCCTGATAGGCGGGCGCGACGAACAGCATGTCGAGATAGAGCTTTGGCAGATGCAGCGCCAGCATCGCGGCGATCGTGCCGCGATCGTCGGCGACGAACAGGCTCCAGCCGTTCTCGATCTCGCGCCGTATGCGCGCCCGCAGGTTCGCCAGCAGGAAGTCGCTGGCTTCGGCGAGCCCGGTCGAGACCCAGCTCTCCATCCAGACGCGCCCGATCTCGTCGTACTCATCCGCGCGGGCGGGGCGGATGACCGGATGCGACATCCGCCGATCAAGCCTTCTGGCTGCGCAGGGATTGCCGCGCGCGCACCTTGCCGGCCGACAGGCACACCACCTCGGAAATCTGCAGCAGCTGCCGCGCCAACGGGCTGGTCTTGCGCCAGACCATGCCGATGGTGCGCGACGGCTCGGGGTCGCGGAAGCGCGCCAGCGAGACCGAGGCGGACCGCGTCTCCACCGGCACCGCCATCTCCGGGATCAGGGTGACGCCGATGCCGGCGCTGACCATCTGCACCAGCGTCGACAGCGAGTTCGCATCCAGCATCTCGCGCGGCGGCGCGGCCTGCATGTTGCAGAACGACAGCGCCTGGTCGCGGAAACAGTGCCCCTCCTCGAGCAGCAGAAGCCGCATCTCGCGCATCATCTCGCGTGACGGCACCGGTGTGCCTTCATCGGCGCCCGGCCGCACCAGCAGAAATTTCTCCTCGAACAGCGCGACCTCGGTGAGCGAGGGCTCCGACACCGGCAGCGCCACGATGGCGGTGTCGAGCCGTCCTTCCACCAGTTCCTGGATCAGCCGCGGCGTCATGGTCTCGCGCACGCGGATGTCGAGCTCCGGATGCATGCGCGTGAGATTCTTGGTGATCTTGGGCAGCAGGTAGGGTGCGATGGTCGGGATCATGCCGATGCGCAGGCGGCCGGCGAAGCGGTCTTGCGAAGCGCGCGCAAAATCGCCGAGCTCGTCGACCGAGCGCAGGATGTCGCGGACCCGTTGCGCCAGCTCCTCGCCGAACCGGGTCAGCGCGACCTGGCGGGCGCTGCGCTCCAGCAGCAGGCCGCCCAGCGCCTCCTCCAGCTCCTTGATCTGCATTGACAGGGCCGGCTGCGAGATCGAGCAGGACTCGGCCGCGCGGCCGAAATGGCCGTGACGGGCCAGCGCGTCGAAATACCGGAGCTGGCGCAGCGTCAGATTTATCATCAGAAAATCCTATCGCAGCGATCACTAAAGTCAACTTCCCCTGATAGGACGCTGCGCTTAGAGTGGTTCTACCTGGTCAAGGGCGCGAGTTCGACGCCGCCAGAGGAGGTATTCATGGACGACACTTCGAAGTGCCCGTTTTCGGGCGGAAAACCCACGCGCACAAACCGCGATTGGTGGCCGACGCAGCTCAACATCGAGGTGCTGCACAAGAATTCGGACAAGTCCGATCCGATGGACAAGGACTTCGATTATGCCAAGGAGTTCAAGTCACTCGACCTGAATGCGGTCATCAAGGACCTGACCGCCCTGATGACGGACTCGCAGGAATGGTGGCCCGCCGACTTCGGCCACTATGGCGGTCTCATGATCCGCATGGCCTGGCACAGCGCGGGCACCTACCGCACCACCGACGGCCGCGGTGGCGCCGGCGCCGGTCAGCAGCGTTTCGCCCCGCTCAACAGCTGGCCCGACAACGCCAACCTCGACAAGGCACGCCGTCTGCTGTGGCCGATCAAGCAGAAATACGGCCGCAAGATTTCCTGGGCCGATCTGATGGTGCTCGCCGGCAACGTCGCGCTGGAATCGATGGGCTTCAAGACGTTCGGCTTTGCGGGCGGCCGCGTCGACGTCTGGGAGCCGGAAGAACTCTATTGGGGTCCCGAAGGCACCTGGCTCGGCGATGAGCGCTACAGCGGCGAACGCCAGCTCGCCGAGCCGCTCGGCGCCGTGCAGATGGGCCTCATCTACGTCAATCCGGAAGGTCCGAACGGCAAGCCGGACCCGGTCGCCGCAGCCAAGGACATTCGCGAGACCTTCGCCCGCATGGCGATGAATGACGAAGAGACCGTCGCGCTGATCGCCGGCGGCCACAGCTTCGGCAAGACCCATGGCGCCGGCGATCCCTCGCTGGTCGGTCCGGAGCCGGAAGCCGGCGCGCTGGAAGATCAGGGCCTCGGCTGGAAGAGCAAGCACGCCACGGGCCACTCGGGTGATGCGATCACCAGCGGTCTCGAGGTCACGTGGACGAAGACGCCGACGAAGTGGAGCAACAACTTCTTCGAGAACCTGTTCAACTTCGAATGGGAGCTGACCAAGAGCCCGGGCGGCGCCAACCAGTGGGTGGCCAAGAACGCGGAGGCGATCATCCCCGATGCTTTCGACAAGTCGAAGAAGCATCGGCCGACCATGCTGACGACGGACCTCTCGCTGCGCTTCGATCCCGCCTACGAGAAGATCTCGCGTCGCTTCCTGGAGAACCCGGATCAGTTCGCGGACGCCTTCGCCCGCGCTTGGTTCAAGCTCACCCATCGCGACATGGGTCCGATCCAGCGCTATCTCGGCCCGCTGGTGCCGAAGGAGACGCTGATCTGGCAGGATCCGATTCCGGCCGTGAACCACGAGGTGGTCGGCGAGCAGGACATCGCCTCGCTGAAGACCAAGATCCTGGCTTCGGGCCTGACGGTGCCGGAACTGGTCTCAACGGCCTGGGCCTCGGCCTCGACGTTCCGCGGCTCGGACAAGCGCGGCGGCGCCAACGGCGCGCGCATCCGGCTTGCCCCGCAGAAGGATTGGGAGGTCAACGAGCCGGCTCAGCTCGCCAAGGTGCTCGGCAAGCTCGAAGCGATCCAGAAGGACTTCAACGCGTCATCCGGCGCGAAGAAGGTCTCGCTCGCCGACCTGATCGTGCTCGGCGGCACCGCCGCGGTCGAGAAGGCCGCCAAGGACGCCGGCGTCGAGGTCAAGGTCGGCTTCACGCCGGGCCGCATGGACGCCTCGCAGGAGCAGACGGACGCGGCCTCGTTCGCACCGCTGGAGCCGCGCGCCGATGGCTTCCGCAACTACATCGGCAAGCGGCATCAGTTCATGCAGCAGGAGGAAGCTCTGGTCGATCGCGCGCAGCTGCTCAGACTCACAGGTCCCGAGATGACGGTTCTGGTCGGCGGCCTGCGTGTGCTCGGCGCCAACGCGAACGGTTCGAAGCACGGCGTGCTCACCACCAAGGTGGGAACGCTGAGCAACGACTTCTTCGTCAACCTGCTCGACATGAGCGCGCAGTGGACGGCCGCTGCCGATGGCACCTATGAGGCACGCGATCGCAAGACCAATGCGGTGAAGTGGACCGGCACCCGCGTCGATCTCATCTTCGGCGCACACTCCCAGCTTCGCGCCTTCGCCGAGGTCTATGCCACCTCGGACTCCAAGGAGAAGTTCGTCAAGGATTTCGCCAAGGCCTGGACCAAGGTGATGAACCTCGACCGCTACGACCTCGCGGCGTGAGGATGACACCTCTCCCGCTTGCGAGAGAGAGCGCAGTAGTCACGAGAAAGGGCGGCCGAGAGGCCGCCCTTTTTATGGTTTCCGATTGTGCTCACACGTCGAGTGTGCCGGCCTTCGCGGCAGCGTAGCGCTCGCCCACCGCCTTCCAGTTCACCGTGTTCCACCATGCCTTGAGATAGTCGGCGCGCCGGTTCTGGTAGTTCAGATAGTAGGCGTGCTCCCAGACGTCATTGCCGAGCAGCGCCCGCTTGCCGTCCATCATCGGATTGTCCTGGTTGGGTCGCGTTTCGATGGCGAGCTTGCCATCCTTGCTGACAGTCACGAACACCCAGCCCGAGCCGAAGACCCGTCCGCCGGCAGCGTTGAAGTCGGTTTGCAATTTCTCCATGCCACCGAGATCGCTGTCGATCGCGGCGAGCAGGGCGCCTTCCGGCTTGCCGCCGTTCGGTCCCATGATCTGCCAGAACATCGTGTGGTTGGCGTGGCCTCCCATGTTGTTGCGGACGCCGGTGCGGATCGCGTCGGGTACGGCGCCGAGATTGCCGAGCACCTCGCCGACCGGCTTTCCAGCGATCTGGGGATTGTCCTTCGCGAAATTGTTCAGGTTGGTAATGAACGCCTGGTGATGGCGGCCGTGATGAATCTCCATCGTCTGGGCATCGATATGCGGTTCCAGCGCATTCGCCGGATAGGCCAAAGGATCGAGCTTGAACGGCCCTGCGGACGCCGCGGCGGCTTGCGCAAACGCCATGCGCGGGGCAGCGGCAGCCGCGACGAGGCCGGTTGCAGTGAACATGAGGCGGCGCCGGGATATGGACGTCATTTGGTTCTCCTGTCTTGGGACGATCCGCTGATGAAGCGTACGGCGGTACGATAGTTACGCAACACCAGCCATTCCGGGTTTCGAACGCGGTCACTCCGACGCTGCGGCGGAAGCGCGCATGGCCTGCGATGATGCAGGCGGCACGGCAAAGAAAAAGGGCGGCCTCTCGGCCGCCCTTCGCGTTTCCGGACTGTCGCGAGGCCTTACTCGCCGGCGGCTTCGCGCGGGGCCTTCTCGCCCTCGCCGCCCTTGTCCTTGCCTTCGAGGTCTTCGCCCGTGGTCTGGTCGACCACCTTCATCGACAGGCGGGTCTTGCCGCGGTCGTCGAAGCCGAGCAGCTTGACCTTGACCTTGTCGCCTTCCTTGACGACGTCGGAGGTCTTCTGCACGCGGTTGGCCGCGAGCTGGCTGATGTGGACGAGACCATCCTTGGAACCGAAGAAGTTCACGAAGGCGCCGAACTCCATCACCTTGACGACAGTGCCGTCATAGATCTGGCCGACTTCCGGATCGGACGCGATCGACTTGATCCACTTGATCGCCGCCTTCATCGCCTCGCCGTCGCTGGAGGCGACCTTCACGGTGCCGTCATCCTCGATGTTGACCTTGGCGCCGGTCTTCTCGACGATCTCGCGGATCACCTTGCCGCCGGTACCGATCACTTCGCGGATCTTGTCGGTGGCGATCTTGAAGGTCTCGATGCGCGGCGCGTATTCGCCGAGCTCGGCGCGGGCCGCTGTGAGGGCCTTTGCCATCTCGCCGAGGATATGGATCCGGCCGTCCTTGGCCTGAGCCAGCGCGACCTTCATGATCTCTTCGGTGATGCCCTCGATCTTGATGTCCATCTGGAGCGAGGTGATGCCCGCTTCCGTGCCGGCGACCTTGAAGTCCATGTCGCCGAGATGGTCCTCGTCGCCGAGGATGTCCGAGAGAACCGCAAAGCGCTTGTCTTCGAGGATCAGGCCCATCGCGATGCCCGCGGTCGGCCGCTTCAGCGGCACGCCCGCATCCATCAGCGCCAGCGAGGCGCCGCAGACCGAAGCCATCGAGGACGAGCCGTTGGACTCGGTGATCTCCGACACCACGCGCGTGGTGTAGGGGAATTCATGGTGCGGCGGCAGCACCGGACGAATCGCGCGCCAGGCCAGCTTGCCGTGGCCGATCTCGCGGCGCTTGGTGCCGCCGAGGCGGCCGGTCTCGCCGACCGAATAGGGCGGGAAGTTGTAGTGCAGCAGGAACGTTTCCTTGTAGGTTCCGGACAGCGCGTCGATGTACTGCTCGTCCTCGCCGGTGCCGAGCGTGGTCACGACCATCGCCTGGGTCTCGCCGCGGGTGAACAACGCCGAGCCGTGGGCGCGGGGCAGCACGCCGACTTCGGCGACGATGTTGCGCACCGTCTTGCTGTCGCGGCCGTCGATGCGCTTGCCAGTGTCGAGGATGTTCCAGCGAACGATCTTGGCCTCGAGCTCCTTGAACACGCCGGCGACACGGAGCTTGTCGTATTTCGGCTCCTGGCCCTCCGGGAAGTAGTGGGCCATCACCTTTTCCTTGGCGACACCGACGGCGGCATAACGCTCCTGCTTGATCGGAATCGCGTAGGCGGCGCGCAGCTCCTGCTCGACCAGGCCGAGCATCTCCTTCTCGAGCGCGGCGTTGTCGATGACGGTGACTTCGCGCGGCTCCTTGGCGGCCTTCTCGGCGAGCTCGATGATCGCGTTGATGACCGGCTGGAAGTGGCGGTGACCGAACATCACCGCGCCGAGCATGATGTCTTCGTTCAGTTCCTTGGCTTCCGATTCCACCATCAGCACGGCGTCGGCAGTGCCGGCGACGACGAGGTCGAGCTGGGTGTCGACCATCTCGTCGAGCGTCGGGTTGAGAATGAACTCGTCATTGGCGAAGCCGACGCGGGCCGCGCCGATCGGGCCCTTGAACGGCACGCCGGACAGCGTCAGCGCCGCGGAGGCCGCGACCATCGCCACGACGTCGGGATCGTTCTCCATGTCGTGCGACAGCACGGTGACGATCACCTGGGTCTCGTTGCGCCAACCGTCGACGAATAGCGGGCGTATCGGTCGGTCGATCAGGCGGGAGACCAGCGTCTCCTTCTCGGTCGGACGGCCCTCGCGCTTGAAATAGCCGCCGGGAATGCGGCCCGCAGCGTAGGCCTTTTCCTGGTAATCGACCGTCAGCGGCAGGAAGTCGACGCCTTCGCGCGGCGCCTTCGCCGCGACGACGGTGGCGAGCACCACGGTCTCGCCATAGGTGGCGACGACGGCGCCGTCGGCCTGGCGGGCGATCTTGCCGGTTTCGAGCTTGAGTGGGCGTCCGCCCCAGTCGATTTCGACTGAATGCTTATTGAACATAGAGGTCTTCTTTCATGGGTTCTCGAAAGAAGGGACGGCTCTCGAAAAACAAAAACCATGCGCAAGATTGCGGGACGCTGATCGGAGCGGATGATCAGCGTCCTGCGATCCTGCCATGGTTTTTGGATGTCGGATGGCGTCCATCCTTTCGGGTCATACGGGCGCCTTGCCCGTTGTGCCCAGCCGCCGGATTGCTGCTGGACTGTCAGTCGGCACGAATGCGAACACCGAACCGCGGTCTTCGCCGTTCATGCTCGGATGCCGGCCGCCAACGACCTGCATCCGACGTGCGCGCAACCTCGATCAAAAAGCTTAAAACAAGCGCTTTCGTTCGAAACCACGCGCGAAAACGCGCGCCGGTGGCGCGCGCAAAGAACTCTTAACGACGAATATTGTGCTTCTCGAGCAGCGCCTTGTACCGCGCCTCGTCCTTCTTCTTGAGATAGTCGAGGAGCGAGCGGCGGGTCGAGACCAGCTTCAAGAGGCCGCGACGCGAATGGTTGTCCTTCACGTGGGTCTTGAAATGGTTGGTGAGGTTGTTGATGCGTTCCGACAGGATCGCGACCTGAACCTCGGGCGAGCCGGTGTCGCCGGCCTTGGTGGCATTCGTCTTGATGACTTCCGCTTTGCGTTCTGCGGCAATCGACATCGTCAATTTCTCTCGTTGCGACCGGGGCTGGCAGTCAGGCCGGTCAGGTTGAACACACGCTTGGGGATGATTTCGCCATTGCCAACTTCGGCAAGCGCCAAAAGACGGCCTGCCACCGTGACATAGACTGTGCCGCTACAAGTGGGCGCATCCCGTCCGCGCAACAAAACGGCCTGGCCCCGATGGAGCCTTGCCGCATCAGCCCGAGTGACGGCCAGTGCCGGGATGTCGTCCAGCGCGGTCTCAACGGGCAAAAGCGCGTCGGCGAGGCTGCCCTCGCCGGACGCGGCTCTATCGCACAAAGCCTCCAACTGATCCAGCGGAATCATGTCGTTTTCGCCAAATGGGCCGACCAGGGTCCGCCGCAGCGCGCAAATATGGCCGTAAGTGCCGAGAATCCGGCCCATATCGCGGGCGAGCGCCCGGACATAGGTGCCCTTGCCGCATTCGGCCTCGAACACGGCCCGGTCGTTATCTGGTTGATCGACAAGGGTTAAATGGTGAATCTCGACCGGGCGGGGGGCCAGTTCCACGACTTCGCCGTCGCGGGCGAGATCATAGGCGCGCTCGCCCTGGACCTTGATCGCCGAATAGCGCGGCGGGATCTGCTCGATCACCCCGGTGAAGCGGGGCAGCAGCGCCAGGATCGCCTCCCGGCTCGGGCGCTGGTCCGAGGTCGCGGTCACCCGGCCCTCGATGTCGTCGGTGTCGCGCTCCTCGCCCCAGCAGACCGTGAAGCGGTAGCGCTTGCGGCCGTCCATCACGAAGGGGACGGTCTTGGTGGCTTCCCCGAGTGCGATCGGCAAGCCGCCCGAGGCGAGCGGATCGAGCGTGCCGGCGTGTCCGGCGCGCTTGGCGTTGAACAGGCGCTTGAGCACGGCGACCGCCTGCGTCGAGGTCATGCCGATCGGCTTGTCGAGCACCACCCAGCCATGGACGTCGCGGCGGTCGCGGCGGACCTGGTTGCCCTTCTGCTGCTTGGCCCGCGGATCGTTGTTGACGCGGCGCGGCTCCTGATGCGGCTGCGAATTGCCGCCCATCTCCGCGAAATCGTTGGTCTGCGCGTCGCGCTGATCGGTGTCGTTGCCGCCGATCGTGCCGTGAGCGGGGTCCATGGTCATTGCTCTTCTTCCCGATCCGAATCCGGATCCTGTTCCAAATCCTTCTGCACCGCAGGCGTTCGCAAAAGCTTCTCGATCCGTTCCGCTTCGTCGAATCGTTCGTCGACGCGGAAGCGAATGTCAGGTGCAAATTTCAGGTTAACGCGCCGCGCGACCTCGCCGCGCAAGAACTTCTTGTTGCGCTCGAGCGCAGCGATGACGATCTCGGTGTCGCGGCCACCGAGCGGCATCACGTAGACCGTCGCGAGCTTCAGGTCGGGCGACATCCGTACCTCCGGCACGGTGATGATGTGACCTTCGAGGTCGGCATCATGCACATTGCCTTGCGCCAGAATATCGGCCATCGCGTGGCGAACCTGCTCGCCGACGCGCAACTGACGCTGCGAGCCGCCGGGCGCGGAACTCTTCTTCTGATGATGCCGTGGCATTATTCGAATATCACCTCGTCATGCCCGCATCTGGGACACGGGCATTGTCATTTGTCCTGTTGAAACGAAGAGGGGTGGATGGCCGGAAAAATCCGGCCATCGCACTCCCGCAATCTCAGTTCAAAAAGATCCGAACGCTTCGGTAAGATTTGGACTTACAGGGAGCGCTGGATCGTCTCCACGCGATAACACTCGATCACGTCACCGGCACGCATGTCGTGGTAGTTCTCGAAGGCCATGCCGCATTCCTGGCCGGACTGGACTTCCTTCACTTCGTCCTTGAAGCGCTTCAGCGTCGACAGCTTGCCTTCGTGCACGACGACGTTGTCGCGGATCAGGCGCACATTGGCGCCGCGTTCCACGGTGCCGTCGGTGACGCGGCAGCCGGCGACCTTGCCGACCTTGGAGATGTTGAAGATCTCCAGGATCTCGGCATTGCCCAGCATGGTTTCGCGCAAGGTCGGCGCGAGCAGACCGCTCATCGCCTTCTTCACGTCGTCCACGAGGTCGTAGATGATGTTGTAGTAGCGGATCTCGATGCCATTGCGCTTGGCGGCCGCAGCGGCCTCCTTGTTGGCGCGAACCGAGAAGCCGATGATCGCGGCGTTGAAGCCTTCGGCCAGCGTCACGTCGGATTCCGAGATGCCGCCAACGCCGGCATGCAGGATGCGGGCGGCGACCTCGTCGGTGCCGAGCTTCTCCAGCGAGCCGAGGATGGCTTCCAGCGAACCCTGCACGTCGGCCTTGACGATCAGCGGGAATTCCTTGCGGCCCGCCGTCTTCAATTGCGACATCATCTGCTCGAGCGAGCCGCGCATGCCGGAGATCGAGGCTGCCGCGTTCTCGCGCTTCTGGTGCGCGCGGTAACTGGTGACCTGGCGGGCGCGGGCTTCGTTCTCGACCACCGCGAGACGATCGCCAGCCTCGGGCGGGCCGTTGAAGCCGAGCACCTCGACCGGCACCGAGGGGCCGGCCTCCTGCACGGTCTCGCCCTGATCGGAGATCAGCGCGCGGACGCGGCCCATTTCGGCACCGGCGACGATGATGTCGCCGACGCGAAGCGTGCCGCGCTGCACCAGCACGGTCGCGACCGGACCACGGCCGCGATCGAGCTTGGCCTCGATCACGGTGCCTTCGGCCGGACGCTCCGAATTGGTCTTGAGGTCGAGGATTTCGGCCTGCAGCGCGATCATCTCGAGCAGCTTGTCGAGATTGGTCTTGTTCTTGGCGGACACCTCGACGTCGACGACTTCGCCGCCGAAAGATTCCACCTGCACCTCGTGCTGGAGCAGCTCGGTGCGCACGCGCTCGGGCTTGGCATCGGGCTTGTCGATCTTGTTGATGGCAACGATGATCGGCACGCCGGCCGCCTTGGCGTGATTGATGGCTTCGACCGTCTGCGGCATCACGCCGTCATCGGCCGCGACCACCAGCACGACGATGTCAGTCACCTTGGCGCCGCGGGCGCGCATCGCGGTGAACGCGGCGTGGCCGGGCGTGTCGATGAAGGTGATCTTCTTGCCGGTTTCAGGCGATGTCACCTGATAGGCGCCGATGTGCTGGGTGATGCCGCCGGCTTCGCCGGAGACCACGTTGGCGTGACGGAGCGCGTCGAGCAGCGAAGTCTTGCCGTGGTCGACGTGGCCCATGACGGTCACCACGGGCGAACGGGTCTCGGTGTCGGTCGAATCGTCGGTAGCGTCGAACAGACCTTCTTCAACGTCGGAGGCGGCAACGCGCTTGACGGTGTGGCCGAGCTCTTCGGCAATCAGCTGCGCGGTGTCGGCGTCGATCACGTCGGTGATCTTGTGCATCGCGCCCTGCTTCATCAACATGCGGATGACGTCGACCGCGCGCTCGGACATGCGGTTGGCGAGTTCCTGGATGGTGATCGCTTCCGGAATGACCACTTCGCGGATGAGCTTTTCCTTGGGCTCATTCGAGGCGTGCCCCTTCAGGCGCTGGGTGCGGCGGCGGAACGAGGCGATCGAGCGCTCGCGCACCTCATCGGCATTGAGCGCGGTGACGACGGTCAGGCGGCCGCGCTCCTTCTGCGGGCCGGGCTTGTGGGTGGGCTTGGGGGCTACCACGGGACGCGCGGCGCCGCCGGGACCGCGACGGATCTGGCGCGGCGCCTCGTCGTCGTCAGCTTCGGCCGCAACGGCGGGGCCACGGCCAGCCGGTCCACCCGGACGCTGCGCGGTCGTGGTTGCAGGACGCGCCGTCGTGGTTCCCGGGCGCGCTGTGGTAGTGGTTCCAGGCCGGGACGCAGGCGCACCGGGGCGCGGTGCGGAAGCGGCGGGTGTTGCGGTCGCGGAGCGCGCGGCGGATGTCGGCTGCTCACCCTCGCCGAAACGCTTCTTGGCCTCGGTCTCGGCCTTGCGCTTGGCTTCGTCCTCGTGACGGTGGCGCTCTTCCTCGGCCTTGCGGCGGGATTCGGCGGCTTCGCGCTCGGCGCGCTCGGCAGCCTCACGGGCGGCGCGGCGCTGAGCCTCTTCCTCGGCCTGGCGGCGCTCCTCGACTTCGCGCAGCTTGGCGTCGGCCAGCGCGCTGGCACGGGCCGAACGCTCATCTTCGGTCAGCGTGCGAAGCACCACGCCGGAACCGGCGTTGCGCGGCGGGGGCGGAGCCGGACGCGGCGGCGCGGCGGGTGCGGCCGGCGCGGGCTTTGCCGTCACCTCGGGCGCGTGCGGCTCGGGTCCGTCGCCAATGCGGCGCTTGCCGCGCTTCTCGACCACGACCTGCTTGCTGCGGCCATGGCTGAAGCTCTGGCGCACGGTGCCCGTTTCGACGCGCGGCTTGAGCGATAGCGTCTTGCTCGGAACGCTCAGCTTCTTGTCGCCAGGGGTCTTGGTATCAACCATTCAGCAGTCCTAATCCTGATTTATCAGTGTTGTGCGTTGCCGCACCATCCAATCGGGTCGTCGTTGTCTCTCAGAAATCCTGGCCGGGTTTTTCGGCAGTCTTGTCGTCGTCCGCCATCCGGTATCGGACCAGGATCTGGCTACGTGACAGGAATGACTTGCTCGCCGGGCCCGCGAGCAGGGCAGCATGTATCACATTTGACCGGGTCAGTGCCAAATCCAATTCTACCGATTTCAGAGCGGTGACGACGGGAATCTGCGCCTTAGCACCGCGATTCCCGGCATTCTGACGCGCCAGCATGTCCAATTTGCGGATTCCGTCCGCGGCCCCGTCGCTGGCATGGATCAGGACCTCGACCGTGCCTTCCCGAAGGGCGCTTTCGACCTTGCCGAAACCGGCCACGACCTGGCCCGCCTTGGCGGCGATCCCAAGGGCTTCGGTCACGCTCCGGACCAGGAGCGCCTCGATGTCGGTGGGAAGCGTCTGAGGGATGCGCAGCTCGCGCTTGAAGGCCTTGCTAAATTGGTGACGCCGCACCGCTTCCGCAACCGTCTTGCGGGAGGCGGTGAGCCACATCCCGCGTCCGGGCAGCTTGCGCTTGATATCGGGAACTATTTGTCCGTCAGGCGATGCGACGAAGCGGATCAGCTCGTCAATCGGCCGGACCTCGCGGCTGACCGCGCACATGCGCATGGTCGCGGACCTTTCGGTCCGCGGCCCATGGTCAAGTTCGAGGTCGGAATCTGCAAGCATCCGGGCGACATTCTCCTTTGCCCTTAAGCCGGCTGATCTTCGGTCGCCTCGGCCTCCTCGGTGGGCTTGGCGAGATCGGCTTCGGTGATCCAGCCGGCCTTGACGCGGGCCTGCATGATCATCGCTTCGGCGTCGTCACGGGAGATGTCGATGCCGTCGAGCGCACCGGCGTGCTTGGTCGGCTCGCTGCCTTCCTTGCGCTCGGTCCAGCCGACCAGATCGTCGGTGGCGCAGCCGGCGAGGTCCTCGACGCTCTTGATGTCGTTCTCGCCGAACTTCACCAGCATCTTCGAGGTCACGCCGGGCACGTCCTTGAGCGCGTCCTCGACGCCGAGCTCCTTGCGCCTCGCCTCGAGCTCGGCTTCCTGCTGCTCCAGATATTCGCGGGCGCGATTCTGCAGCTCCTGCGCGGTCTCCTCGTCGAAGCCCTCGATGCCGGCGAGCTCCTTGACGTCCACCATCGCGAGCTCCTCGACCGAGGTGAAGCCCTCGGACGCCAGCAGCTGGCCGACCACTTCGTCGACGTTGAGCGATTCCATGAAGACGCGGGTCGAGTTCTCGAAGTCGGCCTGGCGGCGCTCCGATTCCTCCTGCTCGGTCAGGATGTCGATATCCCAGCCGGTGAGCTGCGAGGCCAGGCGCACGTTCTGGCCGCGGCGGCCGATCGCGAGCGAGAGCTGGTTGTTGGTGTCGGGCACCACGACCTCGATGCGCTCGCGGTCCTCGTCGATCACGACCTTGGAGACTTCCGCCGGCGCCAGCGCGTTGACCACGAAGGTCGCGATGTCGGGCGACCATGGAATGATGTCGATCTTCTCGCCCTGCAGCTCGTTGACCACCGCCTGCACGCGCGAGCCGCGCATGCCGACGCAGGCGCCGACCGGATCGACCGAGGAATCGCGGGAAATCACGCCGATTTTCGCACGCGAGCCCGGATCGCGGGCCACCGCCTTGATCTCGACGATGCCGTCATAGATCTCCGGCACTTCCTGCGCGAACAGCTTCGCCATGAACTGGGGATGGGTGCGGGAGAGGAAGATCTGCGGGCCTCTCGTCTCGCGGCGGACGTCGAAGATGTAGGCACGAACGCGGTCGCCATTGCGGAATACTTCGCGCGGCAGCATCTCGTCGCGGCGGATGATGGCTTCGCCGCGGCCGAGATCGACGATCACGCTGCCATATTCGACGCGCTTGACGACGCCGTTGACGATGTCGCCGATGCGGTCCTTGAATTCCTGGTACTGCCGGTCGCGCTCGGCCTCGCGCACCTTCTGCACGATGACCTGCTTGGCCGATTGCGCGGCGATGCGGCCATATTCCAGCGGCGGCAGGGTGTCGGCGATGGTGTCGCCGACCTGGGCGCCGGGATTGGCGCGCTGCGCGTCCACCAGCGAGATCTGGTTGGAATGATTCTCGACCTTGTCGACCACCAGCATGTGGCGCGACAGCCGCAGCTCGCCCTTCTTCGGGTCGATCTCGGCATGAACGTCAGTCTCGCTGCCGTAACGGGCGCGCGCCGCCTTGGCGATGGCGTCCTCCATCGCCGCGATGACGATGCCGCGGTCGATCGACTTCTCGCGTGCGACGGCGTCGGCGATCTGAAGCAATTCGAGTCGGTTGGCGCTGACTGCCATGGCTAGTCTCCTTGGTCAGGCTCGATCTCGCCGCGCCGCGCGCGTTCGGCGGCAAGGCGATGTTTCTTCGTGTTGGTCGGGGCCGGCTTCTTCTTCGGCTTGGTGTTCTTGGTGATCTTCTCGCTGATTCTGGCGTGCGGCGCCTGCGGCGGCTCGAGACCGAGATTGCGCCGCATCTCGCGCGCCTCGGCCTTGCCGCGGCGCATGGATTCGGCGATCAGCTCGTCGGTCAGCACCAGCCGGGCATCGCCGATATCCTCCATGGTCAGGAGAACGTCGGCATCGTCGCCGGCCTTGGCATCGTCGCGATGCAGATGCACGCGGTCGCCCTCGACGGCGCCGAGCGTGCCGCGGAAGCGCTTGCGCCCCTCATGCGCGACCGCCATCTCGATCTTCACCAGGTGCCCGGAATAGCGCTCGAAATCGGAGCGGCGCACCAGCGGGCGGTCGATTCCCGGCGAGGAGATCTCGAGGCGATAGGCGCGGTCGATGGGATCGGCGACGTCGAGCACGGGCGACAGGGCCCGCGAGATCGCCTCGCAATCCTCGATCTGCATCGAGCCGTCCGGCCGCTCGGCCATGATCTGCACGGTGCAGCCGGCCTCGCCGGAAATGCGGATCCGGACCAGGCGGTAGCCCATGCCCTGGAGCACGGGAGCTGCCACCGCGGACACCCGTGCCGCGACCCCGGGCTCGACCACGAGCCGCGGCTCGGCCAGCAATTCGGCATCCGTGGAACCAGGGTTCGGTTCGGTCATGTCCAGGGTCAGAGCGCTCGATGGTTAAGGCTTGGTTACGATTTCAAAGCCCGCTTCGGAACTTTCCCGACGACGCGTCGGGCGCATCTCCCGCCGAGCCGCGTTCAGGTAATAAAAAAGAGCGGGTCCTTGCGGGCCCACTCTCACTACGCGGATCGTATGAGAAGATGAATTGGCGCTGATATAGCGCTTTCTTAACCCCCGGACAAGGCCCATTGCAGCGGGAACGGGGCCTTTTTGCGCCCGTCGGACCCTGCGCAACGCTTCCTTCATCAAGCAGGCCTAGATTCCCCGATTGTGGGGCGGCTTGGACCAAGGGCGCACCCGCGGCGTGCCCCGTTCGAGTAGCGTTTTCATGACCGTTGCCACGTCGCTCATTCCTGGACTGGACGATATCGTCAAGCGCGGCGATCCGCGCCGCCGCGGCGAGATCGCGCGTGCCATCTCCCAATTGTTCTTCCGGGATGCGGACAAGCTCCGCCCCGAGTTGATCGATCTGTTCGACAATCTCCTGATCGATCTCGTGCCCCATGCCGAACTGGCATCGCGCGTCGATCTGTCCGAGCGCTTCTCGCGCCTGAACAACGCGCCGCCGCACCTCGTCAATCAGCTCGCGCGCGAAAACGAGATCGCGGTCGCCGGCCCCGTGCTGCGCCGCTCACCCGTGCTCGACGACGCGGCTCTGGTCGAGATCGCGCGCTTGAAGGGCCAGGGTCATCTGCTGGCGATGACCGAGCGTCCCGCTTTGTCGCCCGTCGTCACCGACGTGCTGGTTGAGCGCGGCGATCGCGACGTGGTGCGCCGTGCCGCAGCCAATGCCGGTGCAGTGTTCTCGCCCGGGAGCTATTCCGAGCTGATCAAGCGCGCGGCGCAGGACGGGGTGCTGACGCTGAGGATCGGCCAGCGCAACGACCTTTCCGGGGAGCACCTGAAGCATCTGCTCGACGGGACGCTCGACGTCATCCGCCGTCGCCTCTCCACCGTGGTCAATCCCGCGCGCCAGGCCGAGATCAAGCGCGCGATGGCGGCGATCGAGGAGGCGGCGCTGCCGCCGGGCCCGCGCCGCGATTTCTCCGCGGCACAGCACACCGTGCTGACCTTGCACCGCGGAGGCCATCTCGGCGAGAGCGCGCTGCTCGGTTTCGCCAAGGCGAACAAATACGAGGAATCGGTCGCCGCGCTATCGGCGATGTCGGGCGTTCGCCTCCAGGTCCTCGACCGCCTGATCGCGGGCGACCGCTACGATCCGCTGCTGATCCTGGGCCGCGTGCTGAACCTCGGCTGGCCCACGGTGCGCGCGCTGATCCTGCTCTGGTACGGTTCGAACCGCACGCCGGCCGATGCCGACATCGAGGCCGCCCGCGTGAATTTCACGCGCCTGATGCCGACGACCGCCGAACGCGTCGTGAATTTCTGGCGCAACCGGCAGACGATCTAGCGTCCCACTCCGTCATTGCGAGCGAACCGAAGCAATCCAGAACTCGTTCCGCGAAAACGCTCTGGATTGCTTCGTCGCCAGCGCAAATTGCCTTGCAATTTGTCGCGGGCTCCTCGCAATGACGGCTAACCCACCCGCCTGAACCGCAGATAGGCCGCCTTGCGTCCCTCGCGCGCGGCCTTTCGGCCGTAGCGCGTCATCGTGTAGCCCGGCCATGGAAGACGGAAATCGTCGGCGCGTTCGGCAAGCCAGACGAAGTCCTGCGAGCGCGCAAGATGCGACAGTGTCCAGGCGCAGTAATCGTCGATGTCGCAGACGAAGCGGAATTCGCCGTTCGGCTTGAGCACGCGCGCCATCACCGCAATGGTGCGGTCCTGGACGAAGCGCCGCTTCCAGTGTCGTCGCTTCGGCCAGGGATCGGGATGGATCAGGTCGATGCGCGACAGCGACTCCTTGGGAAGCCAGGCCAAGAGCTCGGCGGCATCGCCCGCGAACAGGCGGATGTTGCCGATGTTGGCCGCCTCGATCTGCGCGAGGATCTTGGCCATGCCGTTGACATAGGGCTCGCAGCCGATGAAGCCGGTGGCGGGGAAGTTCTGCGCCTCGGCCGCGAGATGCTCGCCGCCGCCGAAGCCGATCTCGAGCCTGACGTCGTCGGCTGCGGGATCGAAGATGTCGCGCGCGTCCGCCGGCGCCTGACCGTCGATATCGAGGGCAAGATGCGGCAGCAGTTGCTCGATCAAGCCGGCCTGGTGTTGCCTCAGCTTGTGACCCTTGCGGCGCCCGAAGAAGGCGCGCTCGCTGTCGTCGCGGTCGGGGCTTGATTTACGTTCGCTCATCGCAGCGTCTGATAAAGCCGATGGAGCAGCCGCGCGCGCGGTGCGAGCGAGGAGACATAGAGCTGCTCATAATGGGTGTGTGCGCCCTTGCCGTCGACGCCGAGCCCGTCGAGGGTTGCGGTGTGCGGGGCGGTGAAATTGCCGTCCGAGCCGCCGCCGGTGTGGGTGTCGATCAGCTCGAAGCCGATCTCGCCGGCGATCGTCCTGGCATGCTCGTACAGCGCGGCGCCTGCATTGCTCTTCTCGTAAGGCGGACGGTTGAGCTCGCCGGTGACCGTGACGGTGACGCCATCGGTCTTCGAGGTCAAAGAGAGAATCTTGCCGACGAACTCGTCCGCGTCCTTCAGGCTCACGACGCGCAGATCGACTTCGGCATAGGCCTCCTCGGGCGTGACGTTGGGGCGCGTGCCGCCGCGCACCACGCCGACATTGACGGTCACGCCGCGCGCAAGATCGTTCATTCCTTCCAGCGCCAGGATGACGTTGCCGAGTTCGCGGACGGCGCTGCGGCCGTCTTCGGGCCGCGAGCCGGCATGCGCGGGCACGCCCTTGATGAATACCCGGAAGCGTCCGACGCCCTTGCGCCCGGTGACGATCTTGCCGCCGTCGCGCGCCGGCTCGGTCACCAGCACGTATTTGGCCTTGCGTCCTTCCTGCTCGATCAGCGCACGCGAGGTCGGGCTGCCGATCTCCTCGTCGGACGTGAACAGATGCGTGATGCCGAGCGGCGAGCGATCGCCCGTCGCGCAAAGCGCGCGGAAGGCGTGGTGGGCAATGTAGGCGCCGCCCTTCATGTCGTAGATGCCCGGACCGAACGCGACGTCGCCTTCGACCTTGAACGGCAGGCGCTCGATGAAGCCGATGGGATGGACGGTATCGAGATGGCTCAGCACCAGGATGCCCGGTCGATCCTGCCCCCAATTCGTGCGCGCCACGAGATGATCGCCGCAGCCGTCCACGCCCGCGATGCGCTCGAGCGTGACGGGCAGGTCGCCGTATTGCTCCGCGACCACGGAGACCAGCTTGTTGACCTGTTCAGGTGCTTCCGTCGGCGTCTCGATCTCCACCCAGCGGCGGATGCCATCGAGAATAGTTTGTGAATCGAACCAATTGGAGCCGGTCATGGACGCATCTGTGCCTTTGAATCGCATCATCGAAGCGGACGCGCATCAAAGCGCGGTCGTAAATGACGACATAGGCCAGATTTGATGCAGTCTCAAATCGCGGGGGGCATGAGCTTTAACGCTTGTCCGGACCTTCGCGGGCCGCAATCTGCTCGACGAGATCGACGATCGAGCGGCGCATCTTCGAATCAGTGATTCGCGTGAACGCCTTGGTCAAAGCGAGCCCTTCGGAGGTGGCGAGAAAGTCCGAGACGTAAGAGGGCGAGGCGCCTTCGCTGAAGCCATCCGGACCCGGCACGCCGCTCGGGCCGCCCTCGAACAGGAAGGACACCGGCACCTGCAGAATCTCCGCGATCTGCTGGATGCGGCTTGCGCCAACCCGGTTGGTGCCCTTCTCGTACTTCTGAATCTGCTGGAAAGTCAGGCCCAAAGCTTCACCGAGCTTCTCCTGGCTCATGCCCAACATGATGCGGCGCATGCGCACGCGACTGCCGACATATTTGTCAACAGGGTTGGGCGCTTTCGACATTTCCTCAGCCCTCCAAACACCACCTTCGGCGCAATGATCAAGCATGCCTCGGGTGCAGCACCGTCAAAATCAAACCCTGTTATTGGGAAACATTGCGGAGAAATTTAGCAATGCACCGCCATCTTTCGCAGCCGGTGCAGAATGGGGAGCCCGCGTGCAGTCTGTCAACCGTGGGACTACGGTTGTCAAAGGATTCCGGCCGCTGCGGCGGCGGTGCGATCAGGGCTGGCGTTTGCCTATTCGTCGGCGGACCGCCAGCAGCACGGCCACCGCGACGAGCATGATTGCGGGCACATCACCCACCCGTGCATAAACGGTCGGTGGGATCGCGGCCGGCAGGTTTGCGTCCAAAATGCCTTCGAGGCCGAGTCCTAGGCTCGCGACGGTGCGGCCGACCGGATCGATCACTGCGGAGATGCCGGTATTGGCCGAGCGGACCAGCGGCAATCCGAGCTCGATCGCGCGCATTCGCGACTGCTCCAGGTGCTGGTAGGGACCGGTCGAGATGCCGAACCAGCCGTCATTGGTCAGGTTCACGATCCAGCCCGGACGTTCGTTGCGCACAGCCACTTCGTCGGGAAAGATCGCCTCGTAGCAGATCAGCGGCAACGCGGGCGGCGCGCCGGCAACGGGGAGCGCATGCCGCACGGTGCCTGGAATGAAGCCGCCGCGCACACGCGTCAGTTGCTCGAAACCGAGCTTCTCCATCAACGACTGGTACGGAAGAAATTCTCCGAACGGTACCAGATGCAGCTTGTCGTAGACGGCGAGCACGCTGCCGTCGTGATCGATCACGTAGATCGAGTTGTAGGCGCGCGTGATCGGCGTGCCCCGCGGCACATCGGGCGCGCGGACCGATCCCGTGATCAGCACCGTGCCCTTCGGCAACAGATCGGCGATTTGCGCCATCGCGTCGGCTTCGCGGGTCAGGAAGAACGGAAAGGCGGATTCCGGCCAGATCAGGATGGTGGCATCGCGCACGCCGGTCGATTGCGGGCCGGAGGCGCGGTCCGACAGCGCAAGGTACTTCTTCATCACCTCCGGCTTGGCGGCATAGTTGAATTTCTCGTCCTGCTGCAGGTTGGGCTGCATCAGGCGCAGCTTGGGGCCGGATACGATCGTGGTCGGATGCAGCGACAGGCGGATTGCGCCAAAGATGCTCATGACAAGCAGGAGCGCGACGGCCGCGGCCGGCACCCGCCGTTGCAGGCGCCGATCCGGCGTGCGGTCGATCAGCGTCGCCGGGCTCGCGAAGATCGCAATCGTCAGGAACGTCATGCCCCACAGGCCGATCAGCGAGGCCGTCTGCGCCAGCGGCAATGGCTCGGACAGCGCATAGCCGAACGTGTTCCAGGGGAAGCCGGTCAGCGCATGGCCGCGCAGCCATTCGCTGATGGTGAGGCTCGCTGCGAGCGCCAGCACGCGCGTGGCGTTCTTGCTCCAGAGCAGGCGCGCCAGCGCAAAGCCGATCGCCGTGAAGATCGAAAGATAGGCCGGCAGGCCCAGCACCGCGAACGGCGTCAGCCAGGCGAATGTGTCGGCTTCGACGAAGAAGGCGTAGCCGATCCAGTAAAGGCCGGGCACGAAATAGCCGAGCCCGAACCAGTAGCCGGTCAAGGCGGCGGCGGGCACGCCGCCATAGCGGCCGCCCCCGGCGCCGTCGATCAGCCAGACCAGCACCGGGAAGGTGACGAACAGCACCGGAAAGAGGTTGAACGGCGCCAGCGCCAGCACCGACAAGGCTCCGGCCGCCATGGCGACGACTGCGCGCTGCCATCCCCAGGTGAGGATGATGGCGAGCGCAATTTGCCGGAGGCGCTGCGATGGGCTCACTGCGAGGCGGCCCCGTCGCGCGGCGGCGATGTCGGCGTGTCGCTGGCCGGCGTTTGTCCGCTCTCCGGCGTGGCTTCACGCCGCCGGCTCTCGCGCTGGGTGCGGGGCGCCGGGCGTTCCTTCCGCGTCGCGATGCGCAGCCGCTTGACGCGGCGCGGATCGGCATCGAGCACCTCGACCTCGTAATTGCCGGGGCCCGAGATCACCTCGCCGCGCACCGGCAGGCGCCCGACGAAGCTGACGAGATAGCCGCCCAGCGTCTCCACCTCCTCGCCTGCCTCGCCGGTGACGAAATCCTCGCCGATCACCGAGCGGACGTCGTCGAGGCTGGCGCGGGCGTCGGCAATGAAGGCGTTGTCGGGCAGGCGCACGATCGAGGGCGGCTCGTCGCTGTCGTGCTCGTCGTCGATCTCGCCGACGATCTGCTCGACGATGTCCTCGATCGAGACCAGCCCGTCGCTGCCGCCATATTCGTCGACCACCAGCGCCAGATGGATGCGCGAGGCCTGCATCTGCGCGAGCAGGTCGATCGCCCGCATCGACGGCGGTACGTAGAGCAGCTTGCGGATGATGTGCGCCTCGTGAAGCGGCAGCGCGAGATCGACCGCGCGCAAATCGAGCCCGGCCGGCAGCGGCTTCTTGCGCTTGGTCTTGGTGGCTTCCGACACGCGGGCGCGCGCGGTCATGAAGGCGAGCAAATCGCGGATGTGGACGATGCCGACGGGATCGTCGAGCGTCTCGTTGAAGACGACGAGGCGCGAATGGCCGGCGCTCTCGAAGCGGTCCATCAATTCCCCGAGCGGGATGTCGCGCTTGACCGCGACGATGTCGGCGCGATGCACCATGACGTCGGCGATGCGACGCTCGTGCAGGCTGAGGATGTTGCGCAGCATGGTGCGCTCGACCGCGGAGAAGCCGGTGTCGTCGGGCGTCGAGGCGTCGAGCACGACCTGGAGGTCGTCGCGCACCGACCCCGCCTTCCAGCCGAACAGCGTGCGGATGGCGCGCAGCAGCCAGCTTTCGGCACTCGGGCGCAGCACCTCGCCCGGCGTCACCACAACCGGCAAATTGGCCGTGGTGCGGGGATTGTCGTGGGTAGGCTCGGAATCCGGCATCTCAGTGCGTCCCCGGGCGATCGGCATAGGGATCGGGGATGCCGAGATAAGCGAGGATCTCGGTTTCGAGCGCTTCCATCTCCTCGGCGTCGTCGTCGTTCTCGTGGTCGTAGCCGATCAGGTGCAGGAAGCCGTGCACGGCGAGGTGGCTCAGATGATGGTCGAACGGCTTGTGCTCCTCGTCCGCCTCGCGCCGCATGGTCTCATAGGCGATCGCGATATCGCCGAGCATGCGCGGGGCATCGCCCGGCTTCCAGGCGCCCTCCGGCTGCAGCGCCGGGAACGACAGCACGTTGGTCGGCTTGTCGATGCCGCGCCAGTTGCTGTTGAGCGTGCGGATGCCGGCATCATCGGTCAGCATTACGGCCACTTCCGCGTCGGCAACGTCCTCGTCGACGCTCTCGGCGGCCGCCGCCAGTGCGCGCTGGATCACGGCTTCGGAATCGGGCTCGCGCTGCCAGCAATCGGCGACGACGAGGACCTCGGTCATGGGAAGGTTGGAATGGGACATTGTGTTGTCTCGGACGAAGGGCGCCGTGCTCGGGCCCTCTTGGGTCCGGTGTTGCCTCGTCAGGATTGACCGGTGGCCGGCCGCTGCGGCGGCCCTTCATAGGCGGCGACGATCCGCGCCACGAGCTCGTGGCGGATCACGTCCTCCGCCTTGAAATGAACCTGGGCGATGCCCTCGACGCCGCTCAGGAGGCGGGTCGCCTCGGCCAGGCCCGAGGTCTGGCCGTTCGGCAGGTCGATCTGCGAGGGATCGCCCGTCACGATCATGCGGCTGTTCTCGCCGAGACGCGTCAGGAACATCTTCATCTGCATCGAGGTGGTGTTCTGGGCCTCGTCCAGGATGATGGCGGCATTGGTCAGCGTGCGGCCGCGCATGAAGGCGAGCGGCGCGATCTCGATCTCGCCGGTCTGCAGCGCGCGCTCGACGATGCGCGCATCCATGAGGTCGTAGAGCGCATCATAGATCGGCCGCAGATAAGGATCGACCTTCTCGCGGAGATCGCCGGGGAGAAAGCCGAGCCGCTCGCCGGCTTCCACCGCCGGGCGCGACAGGATGATCTTGTCGACCTCCTTGCGCTCGAACAGCTGCGCGGCATGCGCGACGGCGAGCCAGGTCTTGCCGGTGCCGGCGGGGCCGATGCCGAACACCAGCTCGTGCCGCTTCAGCGCGCGGATGTAGGAATCCTGCGCCGCCGTGCGTGCCCGCACCGGACGCTTGCGCAGATTGATGCTGTCGAAGGTCGATTTGGCCGATTTGGCGTCGAACTCGAACAACGAGCCCTGCGCGATCACGGCGCGGATCGCGCCCTCGACCTCACCCTGGTCGAGATCGTGGCCCTTCGCGGCCTGCGCGTAGAGCATCTCCAGCACGCGGCGCGCGGCGTCGCAGCCGTCGCGGGTGCCGCCGATCGTGATGTGGTTGCCCTTGGAATCGACGATGACGCCGAGCCGCCGCTCGATCTGCGCCAGGTGCTGGCCGTAGGGGCCGACAAGCGCGGAAGCGGCGCGGTTGTCGTCGAAGTCGATGACGACCTGGGTCTCGGGCGGTACTTGCATGTCGCGGTCGAACTTGCGGCTGGGAGCGAACGAAGACGAATCCGATGCGCTTTTGGGCAAGGGTTCAGGCTCCACTGGCTTGCGATAAAGCGGGCTCGCGCATCTTGCGCGGCGTCACGAGCTCGCCGAGAAAACTGTAGCGCTCGAGGCTGTCGATTCTGACCGGCAGGATCTGTCCGATGATGTCGGGCGCGGCCATTACGTGGGCGGGCTGGAGGTAGGCGGTGCGGCCCACGATCTGGCCCTCCTTGCGCGCCGGACGCTCGAACAGCACGTCGACCGTTGAGCCAATCGCGGCCTTGTTGAAGGCCGATTGCTGGCTGTCGATCAGTTCCTGGAGCCGCTCCAATCGCTGGTCCATCTCGGCGGGGGACACCGTCTCCTGCATATCCGCGGCCGGCGTTCCCGGCCGGGCGGAGTATTTGAACGAATAGGCCGCAGCGTAGCCGATTTGCGTGACAAGCGCGAGGGTGGCGAGAAAATCTTGCTCGCTTTCGCCGGGGAAGCCGACGATGAAATCCGATGAAAAAGCAATGTCTTGGCGTGCGGTACGAAAACGGTCGATGACCCGCCGGTAATCATCGGCGGTATGTTTGCGGTTCATGGCCGCCAAAATGCGGTCCGAGCCCGACTGCACCGGCAGGTGCACGAACGGCATCAGGGCACCGAGGTCGCGATGGGCCGCGATCAGGCTGTCGTCGACGTCGCGGGGGTGGCTGGTCGAATAGCGCAGCCGCGCGATGCCGGGAATCGTCGCCAGATGTTCGAGCAGCCGGCCGAGCGGCCAGGTTTTTCCGTCCGGGCCGTCGCCGTGATAGGCGTTGACGTTCTGCCCGATCAGCGTGAGCTCGCGCACGCCGTTGTCAGCGAGCCGCTTCACGTCCTCGACGATCTTCGCCACGGGGCGCGACACCTCCGCGCCGCGCGTATAGGGCACGACGCAGAAGGTGCAGAACTTGTCGCAGCCTTCTTGTACCGTGACGAAGGCGGAAATGCCGCGCGCGCGGATCGCGTCCGGCTTCGGCTGGGCCAGGAAGCCGAACTTGTCGGCGGCGGGAAATTCGGTCTCGATCGCGCGGCCTTCGTCCTCGGCGCGCTTCAACAGCCCCGGCAGATGATGATAGCTCTGCGGGCCCACCACGACGTCGACGACAGGCGCGCGGCGCACGATCTCCTCGCCCTCGGCCTGCGCCACGCAGCCCGCCACCGCGATTTTCATCGCGCGGCCCGCACGCGCGGCCTCGTCCTTGGCGACGCGAAGGCGGCCGAGCTCGGAATAGACCTTCTCCGAGGCCTTCTCGCGAATATGGCAGGTGTTGAGGATGACGAGGTCGGCATCCTCCGCGCTCGCCGTCTCCACGAATCCTTCCGGGGCCAGCGTGTCCACCATGCGCTGGGCATCGTAGACGTTCATCTGGCAGCCATATGATTTGATGTGCAGCTTGCGCGGCGGCGTCATGGAACCCGAAATGGAGGTGGAGGACGGCCCTCAGATATAGGCTGGAGGGCCGAAAATCCAGCGAATGGAGCCATTTCCGCCTGTCATTCCGGGGCGCGACGCAGTCGCGAACCCGGAATCCAGACCTTTACTGCGAGATTTCGGGTTCACGCGCGTCGCGCGTGCCCCGGAATGACGGTCCGGGGCGAAAATCAGCCCGCCACGGCCTCCGCCGCGACCCGCCGGACCAGCTCCGGCAGCCGATGCATGTCGGCAAAGATCAGGTCGGCGCCCGCCTGGCGCAGCGTTTCGGCATAGCCGTTGCCGCAATGGCTGCCCCCGTAAAAGCCGAACACTTTCATGCCGGCGGCCCGCGCGCCCGCGATGCCGGCGAGGCTGTCCTCGATCACGACGCAGCGCTCGGGCGGCACGCCCATTTGGCTCGCCGCGAACAAGAACAGGTCCGGCGCCGGCTTGCCGTTCGCCACCTGCGAGGCCGAGAAGATGTTTGGCGCGAGGCGCTCGTACAGCCCGGTGCTCCCGAGGCTCACGCGCATGCGCGGATGTGAGCCGCTGGAGGCGACACAGACGGCCTGCGTGACGACATCCAGCACATCATGGATACCGCGGATCGCTTCGAGGTCGGCTTCGAATGCGCGAAACAGCTCGTCCTGGAGATCGCCGTGATAGGCCTCAGGCAGCTTGCGGCCGAGCTCGGTCTCGATCTCGAGATTGGCCTGCTTTGTCGAGCGGCCGAGGAAGCGCGCGAACACCTGCTCCGACGTGATCGGATAGCCGTGGCGCGTCAGCACGTCCGCATGCGCGCGGCATGAGATCACCTCGCTGTCCACGAGCACGCCGTCGCAATCGAAGATGATGAGGTCGATGGGCATTCAGTGTGCAGCTCGGTTTTGGCACCGTGGTTCAGAGCGGGCGGTGCCACCTCTCCCAAAGGGAGAGGTCGGCGCGAAGCGCCGGGTGAGGGGATCTGCTCTCTCGTGGGACCCGAGGCCCCCCACCCGATTTGCTTCGCAAATCGACCTCTCCCCAACGGGGAGGGGTGAAGAGAGCGCGCCGAAAGGTAGGTTCATCAATTCGTCGGCTTGTCGTCGTCGAGCGGGACACAATAGAGCTCGAGCCGGTGGTCGACCAGGCGATAGCCGAGCTTGCGGGCGATCTCCGCCTGCAGCTTCTCGATCTCCTCCGAGGTGAACTCGATCACCTTGCCGTCGCGCAGGTTGATGAGGTGGTCGTGATGGCTGTCGCGCATCTGCTCGTAGCGCGCGCGGCCTTCACGAAAATCGTGGCGCTCGATGATGCCGGCGTCCTCGAACAGCTTCACGGTGCGATAGACCGTCGAGATCGAGATCTTGTCGTCGACCGCAACGCAGCGCCGGTAGAGTTCCTCGACGTCGGGATGATCGATCGCTTCCGCCAGCACGCGGGCGATGACGCGGCGCTGCTCGGTCATGCGCATGCCCGTTGCGGCGCAGCGCGCCTCGATCTCGGATGCCTTGGACGCAGAAGAATGTTTCAGTGTGGTCATAGCGTTGTCTGCCTGGGCGGGCGCTTTCTGCCGCCGATGTTACGACAAGTCACGCCGCATCAGAAGGGCGTTCAATTGTTCCCCGTTGGGCTGCTTATAGTAGCGATCGCGGCGCCCGACCACCACGAATCCGGCTCGATCGTAAAGCCGCCGCGCCGGCTGGTTGTTCTCCTCCACTTCCAGAAATATGGTGCGTACGCCGCGCCCGGCGAGGTGGCCGAGATGGGTCATCAGCAGCGTGCGGGAGAGCCCCCGGCCGCGATAAGCCCCGTCCACCGCGATCGAGAGAATCTCCGCTTCGTCCGCGCCGATCCGCGACACCGCAAAGCCGATCGTCTTGCGGCCGAGCCGCAAGCGATGCACCAGCGTGTTGCGCTCGCTCATCATGCTCTCGAACTCGCCTTCGCCCCAGCCCTGCGCGAAGGAGGCGCCGTGCAGCTGCGCGAGGCGCGCGGCATCGCGCATGGTCGCGGGCTCGACGGCGGCGGTGCCACCGCGCCACCACTCCGACAGCCATCCCATCATGAGCTCGCGGCTTGTGCTGCGAGCGGCGTCGATGCCGCGGGCTTGGCGTCGGGCGCTTTCAGATAGAACGGCCGCGCTGGATTGGTGTCGGGATTGGCCGCCGCGCCGAGCCAGGCGACCCAGCTGATGTCGGGCGCGGGCTGCGCGTCGATCGCAACGGGTTGCGGTCCGTCCTTCGGCCAGCGACCTGCGAGGATCCCGGCGGCATTGCCGACCAGATGCGGCGCACCGTGTTGCGAGGCCGCGATCGCCGCGTCGATGGAGGCGACAGCCGGCCGCACCAGCTGGCTGCCGTCGCCGGCGACGATCTGGAAATAGACGTGATCGTGCCGCGCATCGATCGCAGAGATCACCGGCACCGTTCCGCTCTTGGCGACGACCCCAGCGGCATAGGCCGACAGCGTCGTCAGCCCGACCGCCGGCCGTTTCGCCGCAAGCGCAAGGCCCCGCGCCGCCGAGATGCCGACGCGCAGGCCGGTGAAGCTGCCGGGCCCGACGGTGACGGCGATGCGGTCGAGCGAGGTGAAGGCGCGGCCGGCCGATTGCATCACGCGCGCGATCATCGGCATCAGCGCCTCGGCATGGCCGCGCTTCATCAGCTGCGATTCCCGTGCGAGGAGCTCGCCGGCGTCGGTGTCGAGAACGGCGGCCGCGCAGGCTTCGAGCGCAGTATCGATGGCAAGGATCAGCATGATGGAGCAAATGGCGAGTGGCGAATGGAGAACACTCTAGCGAACCAGGCGCCTGTCCGCCATTCGTCACGCACGATTTGCACTTCCGATATGCCCTATTGCGCAAGGAGGGCTATCGCATTTGAGAGTTTTTCCCTGCGGCCATCCTTCGAGACGCCCGCTTGGGCGGGCTCCTCAGGATGAGGGCGGAGTGCGCGGCAACAGTTTCAAGGAGCACTGACGCTGATAGCCTCATCCTGAGGAGGCGCGTAAGCGCCGTCTCGAAGGACGAGGCGTGCGCGCAGGCCGCTGCCACAAATCATATGCGATAGCCCCGCATTTCGCAGGGCGAGCAGGATTATCCCTCGCGTGCGTTCCTGAATTCCTTGGTCGCCTTGTCCAGCACGAACAGCGACCCCTCGGCCACGCCGAAATAGGCGCCGTGGGTCTGCATCCGGCCGCTCTCCACGGCCTTGCGGACGAACGGGAAGGTCATCAGGTTTTCCAGGCTGCGGAACACGGCGGCCTTCTCGATGCGCTCGACGAACTGCGCCATGGTCTCGTGCTCGCGCTGCTCGACCACCTCGCCCGGCTTGATGAACATCTGCATCCAGCGGCCGATGAAGTCGCCGGGCGTGAGCGGGTCGATCTTGTCGATGAAGGCGCGGATGCCGCCGCATTGGGCGTGGCCGAGCACCACGATGTGCTTCACCTTCAGCACTGTCACCGCAAACTCCAGCGCTGCCGAGACGCCGTGCGCGCCTTCGTCAGGCTGATAAGTCGGCACCAGATTGGCGATGTTGCGGACGACGAAGAGCTCGCCCGGCCCGGCGTCGAAGATCACCTCGGGGGAGACCCGGGAGTCGCAGCAGCCGATCACCATGGTCTCAGGCGACTGCCCTTTGACCGAGAGCTCGCGGTAGCGGTTCTGCTCGGTCGGCAGCCGCTGGGTGGCGAAGGCCTTGTAGCCTTCCAGCAAGTGCGTCGGGAATGTCGTCATGGCCCATGCCTAATCACATACCGCCAAGGCCGACAAGCCTTTCGAATGGGCAGGCCAAATGCTATCGGCTGGGGGACGATAGACCAGGAAGGAACGCAGCATGACCCGCCCGCGCCGCAGCCATCTGTTCATGCCCGGCTCCAACCCGCGCGCGCTGGAAAAGGCGCGCAATCTCCCCGCCGACGGCCTGATCCTCGACCTCGAGGATTCCGTCGCTCCTGAGGCCAAGGCGGCGGCACGCGACGGCATTGCGGCGGCGATCGCCGCCAAGGGATTTGGCAGGCGCGAGGTCCTGATCCGGACCAACGGCCTCGACACGCCCTGGTGGCCGGATGATGCCGCCATGGCTGCCAAGGCCTCGCCGGACGGCATCCTGGTTCCAAAAGTTTCGAGTGTTGAGGATCTCGACGCCATCGGCCGCAAGCTGGCCGAGCTCGGCGCCGCGCCGACCGTCAAGGTCTGGGCCATGATCGAGACCGCGCGCGCCGTGCTGCATGCCGAGGAACTGGCCGCCGCCGGCCGCGATCCCTCGCGCCGTCTCTCGGGCTTCGTGTTCGGCCCGAACGACATCTCGCGCGAGACGCGGATCAGGATGCTGCCGGGCCGCGCCGCGATGATCCCGATGATCACCCATTGCATCCTGGCGAGCCGCGCGCACGGCCTCGAGATCCTCGACGGTCCCTACAGCGACATCGCCAATTCCGACGGTTTCGCCACCGAATGCGCGCAAGGCCGCGATCTCGGCTTCGACGGCAAGACGCTGATCCACCCCTCCCAGATCGACGCCTGCAACGCCATCTTCACCCCGCCGGAGGAGGAAGTCGCCCGCGCGCGAAAGATCATCGCGGCGTTCGAACTGCCCGAGAACGCCTCGCGCGGCGCGATCCGCCTCGATGGTGCGATGGTGGAGCGCCTGCACGCGGACATGGCCCGGCGCACCATTGCGATTGCGGACGCGATCGCGGCGATGGGGAAGGGCTGAGGCGCGAGATCCACTTCTCCACGCGCCGCAAGTTTTGCGCTCTATCGTCCCGCCCGCGAAACGGCTTTGAATTCACCGCCCGCTCCGTGGGAGGCGGCGATGGCGCTTTGCCGGAACGGCGCATCGGCAGGCTGCGGCGCGGCCAATTCCTGGCAATACATTCGATCGATCGTGCGCTGCATGAGCGCATAGCAATCGCATGCGATCCTCTCGAGCCGCGTCCGATGGATCTCGACAAACCCGCGCCGCTCGGACGGGATGGCGCCGGCCTCGCGTAGCTTGCTCATCGTCAAAGTTACTGTCGTCCGCCGTACCCCAACCAGCTGCGCCAGCGCCTCCTGCGTCACCGGAAGCAGGTCCTCCGGAACGCGGTCGTGAAGCTGCAGGAGCCACCGCGCCATTCGGCCATCCACCCGGTGCAGCGCGTTGCAAGCGGCGACGTGCTGCAGCTGCAGCAACACGGCGCGGGCGTGGACCTGCACGACATTCCTGATCGCTGCGCTTTGCACATGGGCAGCGCGAAATTTGGCGGCGGAAATCACCGATGCAGTGCCGGCTGTGCGAGCAATCGCGGTCACGGACGAAGGCGAGGGGCCGAGCACGGAGAACGAGGCCAAAGCGCCTTCGCGTCCCATCAAGCTGGTCGCGACCGTTTGCCCGTCCGGCATATCGAGCATGAAGGCGATCGCGCCGCTATGGGGAAAATAGACCGGGTCGAGTTCGTCGCCCGATCGCACCAGGACGGCATCGGGTTCGAACGAGACCTTCTGGAAGTGGGGCGTCAGCAAAGCGAGATCCGCCGGCGGCAGCGCCGCCAACAGCCGATTCCCGATGCCCTTGCGGTGGGCAGTCACGGTGTCCTCTGTTGAACGAGCACCCAACGAACGACGGGAATCATCTGTTTCATTCGCCATGATTATCCGAAATGCGAATTGCGGAACGGTAGCGATCCAAACAGAGCTAATAGTCGAGATCAAGCACGGATATTTGCGGTGAGCTTTCCCGCATCCTGGCCGCGCAAACAGTCATACTATTTACGCCCGTTGCCACCGGGCGATGCGCAAGAGGTGAAAGCTCTGCTGTACGCTGCCATCAGCGGTCCGGCAGGTGGTCGGGTCGTTCTCGGTGGCGGTAGCGGTGACGAGATCGCGGATGCGATCGCGGTGATGCGGAAGGGCTGAGGGCTCGCACACTCCGTCGCGTCGCGACGGAGTGCGCCAATGCCGCCGCACTCAGATCGTCTGGCCGCCGGACACCTCGATGCGCTGGGCCGTAACCCAGCGATTCTCCGGACCGAGCAGGCTCGCGACCATCGGCCCGATGTCGTCGGGCACACCGACGCGGCCAAGCGCGGTCATTTGCGCGAACTGCTTGTTTAGATCCGGCATGTCGCGGACGGCGCCGCCAAGGAAGTCGGTCTCGATCGCGCCCGGCGCAACGACGTTGGCGGTGATGCCGCGTTCGCCGAATTCTTTTGCCATGTAGACGGTCAGAACCTCGATGGCGCCCTTGGCTGCGGCATAGGCCGAGAAGCCGGGGAACGACACGCGCGTCAGCCCGCTCGAGAAGTTGACGATCCGGCCATTGTCGCCGAGCAGCGGCAGCAAGGCCTGCGTCAAAAAGAACGGCCCTTTGACATGGGTGTCGAACAGTGCGTCGAACTGCTGCTCCGTCGTCTCGGCCAAGGTGGCCATTTCGCCTTGGCCGGCATTGTTGACGAGATGATCGAACTTGTCGGCGTGCCAATGCTCCGCCAGCGCTGACCGGACTTTTGCGGCGAACGCCGGAAAGGTCGATACGGAGGTGACGTCGAGCTGGAGCGCGACCGCTTTTCGGCCGAGCGCCTCGATCTCGGTGACGACCTCGCGGGCGGCGGCGGCCCCGCTGCGATAGGTCACGATGACGTCGCCGCCGTGACGCGCGATGGCGATTGCGGTATTGCGGCCAAGGCCCCGGCTGGCGCCAGTGACGAGCGAAATGGTGGGCATTTGGAAATTCCTCGTGAAGTTTCGACGGGCCCTTTCTGCCTGTGATCGAGAAGCGCATGTTGCCGGATCCTGTGGTCGTCTTGCCCAATCCTCCAGGAATGCGGCCGGCGGCAGATGTAGCCCCTTCAGGCTTGCCTGAAACTACCGTCTTCTTGCCTGATCGCCCCTCGGCAATTGCCGGCATGCTTGGCGCGGCCTAGATTGGGCCCGTGACCGAAACGCTACTCCAGATCGCCAGCAATTACGCCGCAGCTCACGCCGACGGCAAAGGCCTCGCGTCAACGCCTTTCGCCGGCATCTCAATCGTTCGTGAGACCGCGCCGAGCGCGCTCCAATTTGCGATCGCCAAGCCCTTGGTGGCTTTGGTGCTGCAAGGTGCCAAGCGCGTTGCGGTCGGCGCCACGTCCTTCGACCTGGGTGCGGGCGATTCGCTGGTGATCGCGAGCGACGTGCCGACGGTCAGCCAGATTACGCGCGCCACTTTCGCGGTGCCGTATTTGTCGCTCGTCGTCGAGCTCGATCCCATTATCATCGAGGAGCTGGTCGTCGAGATGGGGGCGGCGCCTTACGTTCCGTCCCAGCCGCTGCGGGTCGAGCCGACGGAGCCGGATGTGAGCGACGCGGCGCTGCGGTTGCTGCGCCTGATCGATCGGCCCTCATCCGCCTCGATCCTCCAGAGCCAAGTGCTGCGAGAGCTGCATTATTGGCTGTTGGCCGGTCGGCACGGTGGCGCCATCAGGGCGCTCGGCATGGCCGACAGCCATGCGCAGCGGATCGGCCGTGCGGTCGCGATCATTCGCGCCGACTATGCCACGCCTTTGCGGGTCGACCGGCTTGCCAAGGCCGCCGGGATGAGCCAGTCGGCATTTCACCTGCATTTTCGCAGCATCACGTCGCTGACCCCGCTTCAGTTTCAGAAGCAGCTTCGTCTGATCGAGGCGCGCCGTACCATGCTCGCCGATGGCGCGAGCATCGCGACTGCCTCTCATCGGGTCGGCTACGAAAGCGTTACGCAGTTCACGCGGGAATATTGCCGATTGTTCGGCATGCCGCCTGGGCGCGACATGCGCGAGGCGAAGCGGCGCGTCGAATCGGCGGCTTGAAGAGTTCTCACATGGCGACCATCGACCGGATCTACATCCTCGACGGAGGCATTGCGCAGGTCGAGGACGGCTCGATCTATTCTCCCGGCATCAATGTCGGCATTCCCATGACGTTGAGCTGCAATGCCTATCTCATCCGTCATCGCGGTGAGTGGCTGATCTGGGATACGGGAATAGCGGATGAGCTGGCGAAGGTTCCGGAAGGGCGCATCATCGCCCACGGCATACGCGGCATCGTGCGTCGTCCCATCGCGGACCAATTGGATGAAATCGGGGTGCGGCCCCGCGACATCGGCACGATCCTCCTCTCGCATGCGCATTTCGATCATATCGGAAATGTCGACCTGTTCGAAAACGCAAGATGGATCGCTCAACGGGCCGAGTTCGAAGCCATGTTCGGGCCGGAGCCCGACGAGTTCGGCTACTCGCTGCCGCACTACGAGGCGTTGCGGGAGCGGCCTTTCGAGATCGTCGATGGCGACCACGACATCTTTGGCGACGGCGCGGTGCGCATGATCTTCACCCCCGGCCATACGCTTGGGCATTGCTCGCTGATGGCAAGGCTGCCGCGGCGCGGCGCCGTGCTGCTGAGCGGCGACGTCGCGCACAACCGGGACAACCTCCGGCACATGCGCGTACCGTCGTTCAATGCCGACCCGCAGGCGACGGTTGCGTCGATGGCCAAGGTGGTCGAGCTGCTACGGGTCGAGAACGCCGAAATCTGGATCAATCACGATACGGCGCAAAGCCAGGGGATGGCTTACGCGCCAAAGTGGATCGAGTAACGCAATGCTCACCGCAGCGCATGTTCGGCACGCTCGAGCGTCTCCAGCGTCGAGGCGTTGGCGCAATAGCCGTGATAGTTCTCCGCGGCGGTGCCGTCGGCGAGATCGCGGTCGCACTGTCCCTTGTGATTGCAGAACGAGCAGACCCGCTCGAGGTCGCGCAGCAGCAGCGGCTGCGCGCGGCCGAGCGCCTCAGTGCTGATGCCGAGCTGATCGAGCAGCTTCGGCAGCTCGTCGGCGGCGTGCCGGCCATGACGGACCAGCTCCTCCAGATCGTCGGGAGCGATCCTGAGATCATTGGCGATCCGGTCGAAATCGGCGCGGTCGAGCTGCCGCATCTCGTTGATCTCGCGGCGATGCTTCACCCAGCTCGCGAACGACTCGATGAGATCCTGGACTATGGGATAGGGCCTGGTTGCGGTGCTCATGGCAAGCTCCATTCGGACGAGCGGAATTGGAGCGAGATAAGCACAATGATGGAGCGGCGCGTTGCGCTGGATCAAACAGGGAAAGGAGCCGCGGCCTCCGCACCTCTCCCGCTTGCGGGAGAGGTCGCGCCGAAGGCGCGGGTGAGGGCTCTTTCCTCTTGGGGATTGTCCCTTTGCGGAAACACCCTCTCCCCAACCCTCTCCCGCAAGCGGGAGAGGGAGCGCACTTCCTGCGCAGCAGCTACCTGAACCGCTCCGCCGCCCAGGCATACAGGCTGCCCGGAATCGGCTTCTCGCCGCCGCGGCCCTTGGGCGAGATGTGCAGGCCGATGATGGCGGGGTCGGTGACGAGGCCAAGATAGCTCGACGGATCGAAGAACAGTTTCGGCTCGGCATGCACGGCATAGAACGACTGCTTCGGCAATGCGTACTGCAGCTCGCCGGTGCGGCGCGCGAGCGCCGTGAGTGCCGCGGGACCGTAGATCGCGACGCGAATATCGGCGAGCCGGTTCGAGCCGCCGCGCAGGCGGCGCATCATGAAGGTGATGCGGTGGCGCAGCGACAGCCAGTTCGGCGTCAGCTCTTCCTGCTCCATCAGCTCTTCGAAGGCGGCAACGATGCCGTGCGCGGGCGGCAGATAGAGCACGGAATTGCCGAGCTGGCGCGGCCGCTCCCAGGCGAAGTAGGGTTTTGCCGGATCGATCTCGACCGGCCTCAGCAGCAGCACGTCGGCGTCTAACCAGAGGCCGAGGCCTTTCGCCATCAGCTTCATGCGGAAGAAGTCGCTGAACTGCAGAATGGTCCAGTCGCGCCAGCTGCCGTCCGGCTGCGGCGGCCGCAAGCGTTCGGAGAACGCGTGCGGCAGGATCGCTTCCGCCTCGGCATTCGCGACGCCGGCCGGCAGGCCGGGAATGGTGTCGAAGCTGTAGACCGTGACCTTGTGGCCGGCAGCCAATTGCGAGCGCAGACAGGTCTGGCGCAGCGCATCCATCGGGCCATGCCAGAAGGTGACGATCTCGGGCAGCATGGGCAAATCTATACGGGACAATCCAGGCAAAGAAAAAGCCCCGGCGCTTGCGGCACCGGGGCTCAACAAAAACTTGCGATCAGGCCCAGGCGCGCTCGCGCTTGAGCTTGTCCTCGTAGGAGTCGATCGAGGCCTTCTTCTCCATGGTGAGGCCGATGTCGTCGAGGCCGTTGATCAGGCAGTGCTTGCGGAACGGGTCGATCTCGAACTTGACCTTGCCGCCGTCGGGGCCGCGGATCTCCTGGTTCGGCAGGTCGATCGTCAGCGTCGCGTTGGCACCGCGCTCGGCGTCGTCGAACAGCTTGTCGAGGTCCTCTTGGCTGACGCGGATCGGCAGAATGCCGTTCTTGAAGCAATTGTTGTAGAAGATGTCGCCGAACGAGGTCGAGATCACGCAGCGGATGCCGAAGTCGAGCAGCGCCCAGGGCGCGTGCTCGCGGCTGGAGCCGCAGCCGAAATTGTCGCCTGCGACCAGCACCTTCGCATTGCGATAGGCGGGCTGGTTGAGCACGAAATCCGGATTCTCGCTGCCGTCGTCCTTGTAGCGCTGCTCGGAGAAGAGTCCCTTGCCAAGGCCGGTGCGCTTGATGGTCTTGAGGTACTGCTTCGGAATGATCATGTCGGTGTCGACATTGATGATCTTCAGCGGCGCCGCGACGCCTTCCAGCGTGGTGAACTTGTCCATGGTTGCGCTTTCCCGCACGTGGTTCAGGGAACCGGCTATTTATCGCGATCGGGCCGGAAATCCTAGGCCGAATTCGGCAGATCTAATCTGCCTTGGTGGGATCAAGCCACGGAGGTGGTGCGCTCCCTCTCCCGCTTGCGGGAGAGGGCTCTTTCCTCTAGGGGGCTGTCCCGTTGCGGAGACACCCTCTCCCCAATCCTCCCCCGCAAGCGGGGGAGGGAGCGCACCGTCTCTGTAGCGTCCTACTCCGCCTTAGCCTCGATCGCGGCCATATCGTCGTCCGATAGACCAAAATGGTGGCCGATCTCGTGGATCAGGACGTGGCGGACGATGTGGCCGAGGCTTTCGTCGTGCTCGGCCCAATAGTCCAGGATCGGGCGGCGGTAGAGCCAGACCATGTTGGGCAGCCGCGCCACGTCGCCAAAGCTCTGCTGGGGCAGGCCGACGCCCTGGAACAGGCCGAGCAGGTCGAACTCGCTCTCGCATTGCATCTCGTCCAGGACTTCCTCGGTCGGGAAGTCCTCGACACGGACGATCACGCCCTCGCAAAGCTTGCGAAATTCCGCCGGCAGGCGCTCGAACACGTCGTGAGCCATCGCCTCCATTTCGGCGAGCGAAGGGGCTTTCAATTCCGTCCACATGAGCACCTCTTAGCGCGGGTTTCCCGCTGATGCATCTGGCTTTATAAGCGCGGCGAGGTTGACGGGCGCCGCCAAAACGGGGAGCGTGGGTCGTCAACGGGACGTTTCAGGGTGGGCGGAAAAATGCGAGCGAAAACAGCGCTGACTCTACTGTGCATGGGGTTGTTTTCGCAGCTTTGCGTCGGCGCCGAGGCGCAGGCCGCCAGTTCCGAAATCCGGATGGCCCAACTGGTCTCGCCGGACGATGTCCCCCCGCTGCGCAAGCGGCCGCGCCTGCGCATCACGCCCTATTACAGCCCGGACGGCGTCTATCCCCGCTACAATCCCGGCCCCGACGCGGTCCGGGTCTGCAACGCCACCTATGTGCAGGAGTACCGGCCGAGCGGCACGGTGATCGTGCCGCGCGTGAGCTGCTACTGGCGCCGGGGCTGACGCCGTCGATGCCCCGCGCCAGCGAGCTTCGTGGTGGTCTCGTGAGGGCCGTGATGGCGAGATGGATCGCATTGGCAATTGCCGTCGCGCTAGCCACTGGGCTGCCTCGCGCGTCCGCCGCGCCAAGGGCGACGGTCCCGGAGGCGTCGGCGGGGATCGCGGTTTTCGATGTGCGACGACACGCGCGGACGTATGACATGGCGCGGACTGCCGTACGCCGCGATCCGCGCTACTACGCGCGCCCTGTCTACTATCGTCCCTATCCCTATGGCGTGCCGGCGCCGTTCGTCTTCACCTATGGGCCCTTCTGGTAAGGCGCCGCCTTGAACCGTCGGCTTTGCGATCGCGCGAGGCACGGCGTCGCAGCGCGGCGATGCGCCTCGTTCATTCATGGCGCGTTCACATCGCTGTCCGCAACTTGATCCCGGGAGCGACCGCAATTGAACGGCAATGGCGCGGCGGAGACGTCGCAGCTCTGCCGTCTGGATTCAGGGAGGATTCGATGCTGAGGATGTTTGGCCGCCGGGCTGGCTCGGTGCGCCTGCTCGGGCTCGCGGCCGCCGCGACGCTGATGCTGTCGGCCGGCAGCGCGCGCCGCGCTGAAGCGCTGAGCTTGATCAATCCGGCGACGTCGCCCGCGGCCAAGGCCGCGACCGACGATCTCGTCACGCAGGTTCGCCAGGGGCATGGCGGGCACGGGCATGGTTTCCACGGCGGAGGTTTCCGTGGAGGAGGCTTCCATCGCGGTGGAGGACATGGCTTCCATGGCGGCGGATTCCGCGGCGGCCATATCGGTGGTGTCCGCGCCGCACCAGCCTTTCATCACAGGCATGTCGGTTATCGTCATCACGGCTTTCGCTACGGCGGATATGGCGGTGTCCACCGCCACTGGGGCCATCATCGCCCCCATTTCCGCCATCGTCACTTCTACCGGCCCTATTATGTCGGCGGCTACTATCCTTCCTACTCTTATCCGCGCCGCTGCCGGATCATCTGGACCTATTACGGCCCGCGCCGCGTCTGCCACTGGCCCCGCTGGCACTATCCGTACCGGTACTATTGGTGATGTGAATTATTCGAGCAGCGTCATGGCCGGGCATAGCCGTCCGAAGGACGGCGTCGCTTCCGCTCGCCTATGTCCCGGCCATCCACGTTCTTGCTGATGTGATGAAAGGTCGTGGATGCCCGGGACAAGCCCGGGCATGACGGAGAATGCGGCTACAGCAATCCTTCAGCTTCCACGACGAAGCCTTCCACCGCATCAGATTGCAGGAACCAGCTTAGCGCCAGTCCCTGACGTCGACGAAGTGGCCTGCGATCGCCGCCGCCGCCGCCATCGCCGGCGACACCAGATGGGTGCGGCCCTTGAAACCCTGGCGGCCTTCGAAATTGCGGTTCGAGGTCGAGGCGCAGCGCTCTTCCGGCTTCAGCTTGTCCGGGTTCATGGCAAGGCACATCGAGCAGCCCGGCTCGCGCCATTCGAAACCGGCCTTGATGAAGATCTTGTCCAGGCCCTCGGCCTCGGCCTGCTCCTTCACGATGCCGGAGCCCGGCACGACCATGGCATTGACGTTCGCCGACACGGTCTTGCCTTCGGCAATCTTCGCCGCCGCGCGCAAATCCTCGATGCGGCCGTTGGTGCAGGAGCCGATGAAGACGCGATCGAGCTTGATGTCCGTGATCTTCGTTCCCGCGGTCAGGCCCATATACTTCAGCGCGCGATGCTTGGAGATGCGCTTGGCCTCGTCCGCGATCTTGTCGGGATCGGGCACGATACCGGTGACAGAAATCACGTCTTCAGGCGAGGTGCCCCAGGTCACGATCGGCGGCAGCTTTGCGGCATCGAGGCGCAGCTCGTGGTCGAAATGCGCGCCGTCATCGGATCGCAACTTCTCCCAGTAGCGCATCGCCGCATCCCAGGCCGCGCCCTTCGGAGCCTTCGGACGATCACGCAGGAAGTCGAACGCCTTTTGGTCGGGCGCCACCAGGCCGGCGCGCGCGCCGCCTTCGATCGACATGTTGCAGACCGTCATGCGGCCTTCCATCGAGAGCGCGCGGATCGCTTCGCCGGCATATTCCAGCACGTAGCCGGTGCCGCCGGCGGTGCCGATCTCGCCGATGATGGCCAAGATGATGTCCTTGCCCGTCACGCCATCAGGCAATTTGCCGTCGACGGTGACGCGCATGTTCTTCGCCTTCTTCTGGATCAGCGTCTGCGTCGCCAGCACGTGCTCGACCTCGCTCGTGCCGATGCCGTGGGCGAGCGCGCCGAACGCGCCATGCGTCGAGGTGTGGCTGTCACCGCAGACGATGGTGGTGCCGGGCAGGGTAAAGCCCTGCTCGGGGCCGATGACGTGGACGATGCCCTGACGCTTGTCGAACTCGTTGTAATATTCGATGCCGAATTCCTTGGCGTTCTCGGCGAGCGCCTTGATCTGCTCGATGCTTTCAGGATCGGGATTCGGCTTGGTGCGGTCGGTGGTCGGCACGTTGTGATCGACGACGGCGAGCGTCTTCTCCGGCGCATGAACCTTGCGGCCGGTGGCGCGCAGGCCTTCGAACGCCTGCGGCGAGGTCACCTCGTGCACCAGATGGCGGTCGATGTAGAGCAGGCAGGTGCCGTCCTCGGCTTCGTGCACCAGATGGTCGTTCCAGATCTTGTCGTACAGGGTGGTCGGCTTGGACATGAGCTCGAGCTCCGAAAGAATGTGTGTCAGCGATGAGCGCGGCAGAGCGCGCGGGCAACAAAATCGTCAGCGCAGCTTTTAGGCTGCGCGGCTAAGCTCTGACGTTGCTGAGGTCGCGAAGCGCCCGAAGAACCGGCCAGGCAGCCGCGAGCGATCGTCGATGACGATGCGCTGGATGCGGGCGAAGCTGGTCAGATCTGGAAACATTCTAGAAGCTATATAGCACGCGGAAGCTAAAGCGCGAGAGTTTCAGCTCGTCATTGCGAGCCACCGGGTCCGCGCGTAGCGCGGCCCGATGACAGGCTCCGTGAAGCAATCCAGAAATGCATCCGCGGAGACAGTCTGGATTGCTTCGTCGCAAGGGCTCCTCGCAATGACAGCAGAGCCAACAAAAAAGCGCGGAGCCGAGCCCCGCGCTTTCGAAAGACTTGCCTGGTGGCGAAGCTTACTCGCCGACGGCAGCAGCGCGGTCCTGCTTCTCGACGATGCGGGCCGACTTGCCGCGCAGGTTGCGGAGGTAATAGAGCTTGGCGCGACGCACCTTGCCGCGGCGCACCACCTTGATCGAGTCGATCATCGGGGAGAGCAGCGGGAACACACGCTCGACGCCCTCGCCATAGGAGATCTTGCGCACGGTGAAGCTCTCGTTGAGGCCACCGCCGGAACGGCCGATGCAGACGCCTTCATAGGCCTGCACGCGGGTGCGGTCGCCTTCGACCACCTTCACGTTGACGATCACGGTGTCGCCAGGGCCGAATTCCGGGATATCCTTGCCGGCGGACAGCTTGTCGAATTGCTCCTGCTCGAGCTGCTTGATCAGGTTCATGGGGTAATCTCCATCGGCGCGCCCAGCCCTGGAAACGGGGGGCTGCGCAAAATTCATCTATCCAGCCATTGCGGATTTGGCCGCTCCTATAAGGCAAGCCGGAGCGTTTGTCACCCGTCTGTCTTGTTTTTTGGCGTTTTTTGGCCGCTCCCCCGATTCGCGGCTTTTTCCCACAGATCCGGGCGCCGGGCGGCCGTCAGAGCCTCGGATTCGGCCCGCCGCCAGGCCGCTATCTTGGCGTGGTCGCCAGAGGTGAGGATGGCAGGGATCGGAACCCCCTCGAACAGCTGCGGGCGGGTGTATTGGGGGTACTCGAGCAGGCCGTCCGAAAAACTCTCCTCGGTTCCCGAGGCTTCCTTGCCCATCACCCCCGGGAGCAATCGGACGCAGGCGTCGAGCACGGCCATGGCTGCGATTTCGCCCCCGGACAGCACGTAATCCCCGATCGAGACCTCCTCCAGGCCGCGCGCGTCAATCACCCGCTGGTCCACCCCCTCGAACCGCCCGCAGACGATCAGGGGGCCGGGGCCCTCGGCGAGCTCGGTGACGCGCGCCTGAGTCAACGGCCGACCCCGGGGGCTCATGAGCAGGCGGGGACGCTCAGGCCCGGTCCCGGCGGCATCGATCGCTGCGGCCAGGACGTCCGCCCGAAGCACCATGCCCGGGCCACCGCCGGCCGGCGTGTCGTCGACGCTGCGGTGGCGGTCGGTCGCGGACGCCCGGATGTCGCGAGCCTCGATCTGCCAGAGTCCGGACGCGAGCGCCCGGCCGGCGAGGCTCACGCCGAGCGGCCCCGGAAACATCTCCGGAAACAGCGTCAGCACCGTCGCGCGCCAGGGTGAGGGATTGGTCATGGTCGCTGGTTAGGACATCGTGCACGCCAGGTCGAGACCCGGCATGGGGCGCACTCAAGTGGTAATCCTTGCGGCCGCAGCGTCTCGTTATGTCTGTGTCGATTCCGTTACTCTACACAACTCCTCCAGTTCCGAACGAATAGCGGACGCATTTGCTAGACTCGCCAGCGCGATCCGGGCGAAGGCGTTGGCGTCAGCCAGATTGCCAATCGATTGCCGCATAAGCGCCAATGAGCGCGCCATTCGTACCTTCGTGGAGCCGAATCCTGAAAAGCTATACTGGCCGGCCTCGAATTGTGTAGGCGTGACCTTTCGCAAGGGAGATTCTGGTCCAGACACCTCGGAGAATAGCCTTTGACCGATTGTAGCGTAGACCAATGCCGCCGCGCGAACGGCCGCGTCCATGCTTTCTGTTGACCCTTCGTGTTCCCACCATTGATCGCTTTTTGCTTCGGACAGCCTTCGCCGAAACTCGCAGTGTTCTTCCCTGATTTTCGTTGGGTCGGGTGAGTTGCCAGCGACATCCGGGATTGACCGAGGCTGGATGCCGAGGTTTACGGCGAACTTGCCGCCAAACCGCGATCCTTGAACCTGAACGACGAGGATGAGATCTTCCGAGACACGACGAAAAGTGCGGCCGGAACCGACGAAGCCATCGTTCCTGAGCGTTGGACTCAGGTGCTTCTTAATTGAAGATTCGAGGCGGGGTGTCGGTCCATTCACATGTCTCTCCGAACCTTTGCTCTCTGTGCCGCTGGCCGGCGCGCTCAGGAATCTCTTGCGCATTTGCGCGCTACCTGTGCGCATGAGCTCAGACTAGAAGTTATGACGATGACTTCTCGTCCTCGCCCTCGATCTCCTGCGGCAACGCGATCACGACGCGGCCGCCTTTGAGGTCTACCTCCGGCACCACCGCATTCGAGAACGGCAGCAGCATCGTCGGGCCCTTGGGCGGCGCGATCTCGATGATGTCGCCGGCACCGAAATTATGGATCGCGAGCACGCGGCCGAGCGCATCGCCGTCCGTTGTGACGGCGGCGAGCCCGATCAAGTCGGTGTGGTAATATTCGTCCTCGTCCGTCGCGGGCAGTTTGTCGCGCGGGACGTAGAGCTCGATGCCGTTGAGGCGCTCGGCCTCATCGCGGGTCGCGACACCCTTGAATGTCGCGACCAGATGATCTTTGGCCTCGCGCACCTGCGCGATCTCGAACTGGCGCCTGCCGTCCTTGGTCGACAGCGGCCCGTAGCGGCGGACGGCGAACGGATCCTCGGTGAAGGTCCACAGCTTGACCGCACCGCGCACACCATGCGCGGCGCCGATCCGCGCGACGCAGACCAGCGCCGACATGATCCGGCCTTACGCCTTGGCGGCGGCTTCGGCCTGCGCCTTGCGCTCCTTGCGCGGCACGGCCTTCTCAGGGTTGTTGCGGGCTTCGCGCTTCTTGACGCCGGCGGCGTCGAGGAAACGCGCGACGCGGTCGGACGGCTGCGCGCCCTTGGCGAGCCAGGCCTTCACCTTGTCCATGTCGAGCTTGAGGCGGGTCTCGTTGTCCTTCGGCAGCAGCGGATTGAAATGGCCGAGACGCTCGATGAAGCGGCCATCGCGCGGAAAGCGCGAATCGGCGACGACGACGTGATAGACGGGACGCTTCTTGGTGCCTGCACGGGCGAGGCGGATAACGACGGACATTCAGTTCTCCTTGAAAGTGTGGTTTGCAAAGTACGTTTTGTTCGGTTGATTGGTATTTCCGCGCCGCGCGAGATGCTGATGATCCCGTGCGACGAATTCCTCATTTCTTCTTGCCGGGAAAGCCGCCCAGACCCGGAAGGGTCGGCTTGCCGCTGAGGCCCGTAAGTCCCGGCAAATTCGGTAGGCCCGAGCGAAGACCGGGCGGCAGATCCTTCGGCAGGCTGGGAAGGCCCTGCCCGCCGCCGCTCTGCATCTTCTCCTGCAGCGCCTTCATCTCTTCGGGCGAGGGCATCTTCATGCCGCCGCCAAAGCCCATCGCCTGCGCGATGCCTGCGAGGGGGCCGCGCTTGCCCGAGCCCATGGCCTTCATCATGTCGGCCATGTTCCGATGCATCTTCAGCAGCTTGTTGACGTGCTCGACGCTCTGGCCGCTGCCGGCCGCGATGCGCTTCTTGCGGCTGGCTTTCAACAGGTCCGGATGACGGCGCTCCTCGCGCGTCATGGAATCGATGATCGCGACCTGGCGCTTCAGGATCTTGTCGTCGATGCCGGCTGCCGCGATCTGGTTCTTCATCTTGGAGACGCCGGGCATCATGCCCATCAGCCCGCTGATGCCGCCCATGCTCGACATCTGCAGCAACTGCTCGCGCATGTCGTTGAGGTCGAACTGACCCTTGCGCATGCGCTCGGCGGTGCGTGCGGCCTTCTCGGCGTCGATATTGGCGGCGGCGCGCTCGACCAGCGACACCACGTCGCCCATGCCGAGGATGCGGCCGGCGATACGGTCGGGGTGGAAATCCTCCAGCGCGTCGGTCTTTTCGCCGGTGCCGATCAGCTTGATCGGCTTGCCCGTGACGGCGCGCATCGACAGCGCGGCGCCGCCGCGGCCGTCGCCGTCGACTCGTGTGAGCACGATACCAGTGAGGCCGACGCGCTGATCGAACGAGCGGGCCAGATTCACCGCGTCCTGGCCGGTGAGCGAGTCCGCGACCAGCAGCACCTCGTGCGGATTGGCCGCCGCTTTGATCGCGGCCGCCTCCGCCATCATCTCTTCGTCCAGCGTGGTGCGGCCGGCGGTGTCGAGCAGCACGATGTCGTAGCCGCCGAGCTTGCCGGCTTCCAGCGCGCGTTTCGCAATTTGCGGCGGCTGCTGGCCGGCAACGATTGGCAAAGTGGGAATGTCGAGGTCGCGGCCGAGCACGGCCAGCTGCTCCATCGCCGCCGGACGGTAGACGTCGAGCGAGGCCATCAAGACCTTGCGCTTGTCGCGCTGGACCAGGCGGCGGGCGAGCTTTGCGGTGGTGGTGGTCTTACCGGAGCCCTGCAGGCCGACCATCATGATCGGCACCGGCGGCACGGAATTGACGTCGATGGTCTGGCCTTCGCTGCCGAGTGTGTTGACCAGCTCGTCATGGACGATCTTGACCACCATCTGGCCGGGGGTGACCGACTTGACGACGGTTGCGCCGATCGCCTGCTCGCGCACGCGCTCGGTGAAGCTGCGGACCACTTCGAGCGCGACGTCGGCCTCCAGCAGCGCGCGGCGCACCTCGCGCATCGCGGCGTCGACGTCCTTTTCGGTCAGCGCACCGCGCCCCGTCAGACGATCGAGAATGCCACCAAGCCGTTCCGACAGATTGTCGAACAATGCCCTTGTCCTGTTGCTGTCTTCCCGACGGGAAGAGCGCTCCGTTACTCACCGCTGTCATGCCCCGGCTTGACCGGGGCATCCAGTACGCCGCGGCACCTCGGTTCCAGCCGAGCCGCCCCTGGAATACTGGATCGCCTGATCAAGTCGGGCGATGACCACTTCCTTGGATAAGCGATCTTCCAAACACCTTTGCGCCCGAGGGCGCACAGCGCTGTCGGGCGTTGACCTCCGGCCCTAAGGCCGGTCGGCGGGTCGAAAAGAAAGCCTTTCCGAGAAAGTGGCGGGGTTAAACGCCGCTCCCGCTCAAAAGTCAAGGAAAGTTAGGGTGTCGGCCCGCCCTTGGTAAGCCAAGGTTTTGAAAACGTGATCCTTTTGTCGCAGGTTCCTTTTCCGCCAGCCCCGCCCATATAGGCGGTGATGTCTTACCCCTCCAACCATCCCTAGAAGCCCGCCGTGCCGATCACCCGCCGCCGCCTTTTCGGACTATTCGCCGGAGCCGGTGCGCTGGTCGGCGTCCCCTCCCTCTGGATGTCCAGCATGAAAACCTATGACGGTCCCGCCTCCGACCATTTCGACGGCCTGACCTTCTTCGATCCGGACGGGGCGCCGCCGAAATCGCTCCGCGAGGTGCTGCGCTGGCAGCTCGGCGGCAAGCGGCAGCGGGCGACTTGGCCGGATTGGGCGCCCAGCCCACACGCCGACACCCCGCCGGCGCGTGTCGACGGCGACAAGGTGCGGCTCTCCTTCGTCGGCCACGCCAGCTGGCTGATCCAGGCCGGCGGCCTCAACATCCTGGTCGATCCGGTCTGGTCGGAGCGGGTCTCGCCGGTCGCCTTCGCCGGGCCGAAGCGGCACAACGACCCCGGCATCGCCTTCGAGAAGCTGCCGAAGATCGACGTCGTGCTGGTCTCGCACGGCCACTACGACCATCTCGACATCGCGACGCTGTCGCGGCTCACCAAGAATTTCGCCCCGCGCGTCGTCACCCCGCTCGGCAACGACGTCACCATGCGCAGCTGGGATTCCACGATCAAGGTGGAAGCGTTCGACTGGCACGACCGCGTCGAGCTCGGCGAAGGCGTCGCGGTGCATCTGGTGCCGACAAGGCACTGGACCGCGCGCGGCCTGTTCGACCGCAACAAGGCGCTGTGGGCGAGCTTTGTCCTGGAGACCCCGGCGGGCAAGATCTACGTGGTCTGCGATTCCGGCTACGGCGATGGCCGCCATTTCCGCCGCGTCGCCGAGAAGCACGGCAAGCTGCGCCTCGCCATCCTCCCGATCGGCGCCTACGAGCCGCGCTGGTTCATGCGCGACCAGCACATGAACCCGGAAGACGCCGTGAAGGCGCTGGCCGATTGCGGCGCTGAGCAAGCGCTCGGCCATCATCACGGCACGTTCCAGCTGACGGACGAGGCCATCGATGCGCCGGCGAAAGCGCTGGTCGAAGCGCTCGCTGCAGCGAAGATCCCGCAGGAGCGGTTCGTGGCGATGCTGCCGGGGCAGGTGGTGGAGATTTAGGTCTCGCCAAGCATACCGCTCGTGCCCCGGACGCAGCGCAGCACGTCAGTGATGCGCTGCAGAGCCGGGGCCCATGTCGCCGAACCGTGCAATTTTCTGGGTCCCGGCTCTGCGCAGCGTCACTGCGTGCCGCAGCGCGTCCGGGACACGGGACTTACTGCCCCTGCTTGATCGCCCAGCTCACATTCACTGTCACCGTCAGCGTCTCCTCGCCCGGTGCGACTGCGGCCTGTGGGGCTGCGGCCATCCGTTCGGCCATGCGGCCCTTGAACAGCGGCACCGGGCCGCCGCCCTCGGTGACGCTGAGCGGCGCGCCCAGCGTCACGCCGGCCGCCTTGGCGTAAATCTCCGCCTTGCGCCGCGCATCCGCCACAGCCTGTTCGCGCGCATCATCGAGCAGCTTTGACGCCTGCGTCACCTCGAAGGAGATGTTGCCGATGTCGTTGGCGCCGGCGCTGACCAGCGTATCGATGATGCCGGCCACCTTGGTCACGTCGCGGATCTTGACGGTGACGCGGTTGCTCGCGCGGAAGCCGACGACTGGCGAGGCGCCGGTGGATTTGTTCTGGCCGTATTGCGGCTGCAGCGACAGCCGCGAGGTCTGGTAGTCCTTCTCGGCGATGCCTGCGCTCTTCAGCGCCAGCAGCACCTTGCCCATCGCGGCGTTGTTGGCATCGGAAGCCTCTTTCGCTGTCTTGGCGTCGTTGGCGACGCCGGCATCGATTTGCGCGAGATCCGGCGCCGCGGACACGGAGGCTTCGCCGCTCACCGAGATCGCGGAGGGAAAATCCTCGGCGCGCGCGGGCGCGGCGAGCAGTGTGGTGGCGAGGACGGCGGCAAGTAGGGCAGGCTTTTTCATCAGTCTCACTTCAGTGGCACGAAAACATTGATCACGAGCTTGTCCTCGGAGGTCTTTAGGGGATCGGTGAGGTACTCCTCGATAAAGGTGTCCTTGGCTTCCAGCCTCTTGTCGTCGAGATGATTGGTGATCGCCTCATACGTATTGTCCATGTTGTCGTAGGAGCCGCGATGGACGAATTTCAGCGCCTTGCCTTCTGGCGATTTGCCGATGCTCATGTCCTTGGACAGGTTCTTCGGGTCCTGATCGACCGGGATCTGGGCAAGAAAGGTGAAGCCGGTATCGTCCGTCGAGGTGTAGACGATCATCGAATTGCCCGATGGCTTGATGCCCTGCTTGTCGAGCAGCGTGTTCAACGCCTTGAAGGCGTCGATCAGCGTGTCGAAGGCGGAGTCCCAATTGGCGGTGCCCTTGACCATCACGACCTTTTTCGACTCGAGCGTGGTCTCGAGGCCAAAGGGATCGGCGGTCTGAACCGGGGCGGGGGTCGCGGCGGCGGCCGGCGGCGGGCTGGGCGAGGCGCTGGCGGCGGGCGCTGGCGATGCTGCAGGAGCGGGTGAGGCGCTCGCCGCAGGCGAGGGGGTGGCCGCGGGGGCGGGCGAGGCACTTGCAGCCGGGGCGGGCGAAGCCGACGGGGCCGGCGAGGGACTTGCCGATGCGGCCGGCGCCGGGCTCGCGGTCTGCGCCAGAGCGCCTGACAGCCCATGCGACAAGGCCGCAGCCGGGATCAGCGCGGCCAAAGCGAGGCGACGAAAAGTGTTCATTTTATTCTCCCCGAGGCCCGCTTCGTCGGGGCCTCAATTCATCAAGGCCTTACCCACCAAGGCCTTAACCCGGCCGCGCGTCCCGGTTCGCGCGAACCGCGCCGTTCTAACACGCGAGCGCCGAATTCGTCCCATGACAGATGCGTCATGGCAGGCACCTTGCCCGATGTGCCGGCTCGGGTGGCAAATCACTGGCCAAGCGGCCGAGGATCGCCATATAAGGCAGGCGAAATTCGGGAATTTTCATGAGCGCGCTGGCCAACCACGCATTTGCCAAGATGAACGGCATCGGCAACGAGATCGTCGTTGTCGACTTGCGCGATTCGGCGGCCAAGGTCACGCCGGACGATGCCCGCGCCGTCGCGTCCGCGAACGGCGGCGTGGCTTACGACCAGCTCATGGTGCTCTCGAGGCCGCGGCTCGACGGCACCGAGGCCTTCATCAGCATCTACAACAACGACGGCTCGGAGGCCGGTGCCTGCGGCAACGGCATGCGCTGCGTCGTGCGCCGCATCTTCGAGAAGACCGGGCAGACCACCGCGACCTTCGAGACGGCCGCCGGCCTGCTCAATGCCTGGCAGGGTCCGGCGCCCGACCTCTACACAGTGGATATGGGCGCGCCGAAATTCGGCTGGCAGGACATTCCGCTGGCGGAAGAGTTTCGCGACACCCGCTACATCGAATTGCAGATCGGGCCGATCGACAATCCCATTCTGCATTCGCCCTCAGTGGTGAGCATGGGCAATCCGCACGCGGTGTTCTGGGTCGACGACGTCAACGCCTACGATCTGGGCCGCTTCGGTCCGCTCTTGGAAAACCATCCGATCTTCCCCGAGCGCGCCAACATCACGCTCGCCCATATCGTCGATCGCGAGCACATCACGATCCGCACCTGGGAGCGCGGCGCCGGCCTGACCAAGGCGTGCGGGTCGGCGGCCTGTGCCACGGCGGTCGCCGCCGCGCGGCTGAAGCGCGCCGAGCGCAAGGTCGAGATCACCTTGCCCGGCGGCAAGCTCGGCATCGAATGGCGCGAGCGCGACGATCACGTGCTGATGACGGGCACCGCGACCTTCGAATATGAGGGCAGCTTCGATCCGGCGCTGTTCGCGCCGGTCGCCTGATGGCCGTCGACATCGTCACCTTCGGCTGCCGCCTCAACGCCTTCGAGGCCGAGGTGATCCGCAGCAAAGCGGAAGCCGCGGGTCTTTCCGACACCATCGTCATCAACAGTTGCGCCGTCACCAACGAGGCGGTGGCGCAGGCGCGCCAGTCGATCCGCAAGCTGAAGCGCGAGCGCCCCGAGGCGCGCATCGTCGTCACCGGCTGCGCGGCGCAGACGCAGGCTGCGATGTTCGCCGACATGGCCGAGGTCGACCGCGTCGTCGGCAATGACGACAAGATGCGCGGCGCGGCGTGGCGGGAGACGCGCCACGCTTTCGATCTTGGCGCCAGCGAGAAGATCGCCGTCAGCGACATCATGGGCGTGAAGGAGATGGCACCGCATCTCGTCGATGGCTATGCGAGCGGCCTGCCGCGCGTGTTCGTGCAGGTGCAGAACGGTTGCGATCATCGCTGCACCTTCTGCATCATCCCGTTCGGCCGCGGCAATTCGCGCTCGGTGCCGATGGGCGCGGTGGTCGAGCAGGTGCGCACCCTGGTCGAGCGCGGCCATGCCGAGATCGTGCTGACCGGCGTCGATCTCACCAGCTATGGTGCGGACCTGCCCGGCGCGCCCAGGCTCGGCAGGCTGACCAAGCAGATCCTGCGCCATGTGCCCGAGCTCAAGCGCCTGCGCATCTCCTCGATCGATTCGATCGAGGCGGATGACGACCTGCTCGATGCCATCGCGGAGGATGCGCGCCTGATGCCGCATCTGCACCTGTCGCTGCAGTCGGGCGACGACATGATCCTGAAACGCATGAAGCGGCGGCATTCGCGGCAGGATGCGATTGGCTTCTGCGAGCAGGTCCGCCGCCTGCGCCCCGATGTCGTCTTCGGCGCCGACATCATCGCGGGCTTCCCGACCGAGACCGAGCACATGTTCTCGCGCTCGCTCGACCTCGTCGAGCAATGCGGCCTGACCTTCCTGCACGTCTTCCCTTATTCGCCGCGGCCCGGCACGCCGGCCGCGCGGATGCCGCAGGTGGCGGGGCCGGTCATTAAAGAGCGTGCGAAGCGGCTGCGCGCGGTAGGAGAGGCGGCGCTGCAGCAGCGCCTGCAAGCCGAGATCGGCACGATGCGCGAGGTGCTGATCGAGAGCGAGGGGCAGGGCCGCACGGAGCATTATCTGCCGGTGGCGATTGCGGGCGAGCGGGTGGGAAGCATCGTGCCACGATTGATTGCCGGCGTTGATGGCGAGCGGCTCACCACATAGTCGGTGTCGTCGCCCGGCTTGACCGGGCGCCCCAGTACACCGCGGCTTATCCGTACCCACCAACGTCTCTGGAATACTGGATCCCCCGCCTTCGCGGGGGATGACACCGTGGAGTGGTGCGCAGAGGACCTTAAAAAGTTTACGACGCCCTGACCTGCCAGAATCGCAGCGTCCGCTTGGCGTTCTCCGCCGTCATCCTCACAAAATGCCCCTGTGTCCTCGCGATGTCCGCGGGCTTCATCGCGCCTGTGGCGAAGCGGCATTCGAGCACGGCCTTGGTCGTTTCCCAGCTGAGCTGTGCGGCCTTGCACGGCACCAGCAGGCCGTCCTCGCGCAGACTCTGCATCAGCGGACGGATCACCTCGACCGTCGACCCCGACAACGCCGCCAGCGCCGCCACCGTCTCCTCATAGCGCCGCTGTCTGGCGAAGCCGAGCAACGTCGCCTCGTTGAGCTGGCCGGTAGCCTTCAGGCCGGCAATGGCGCGCTTGGCACCCTCGAAATCGCGCACCGCCGACATTTCGCGCTCGGCGCCGATGGTGACGGTGGCGATCGCGCTCTGGATCTCCTCGAACAGATGCGGCGGGGCGCGCGACAACAGGCGGGTGCGCACGGCGTCCGTCGCCGAGCGCAGCAATTGGCGACGCAGCTCCGAGGGCAAGTCGACGCGGACGCCGACGCTGACCGCGAGCTCCGGATCGCTTTCGGCCTGGCCGACGATGGTGGCAAATCCCTTTGCGGAGACGCGGGCGCCGGGATTGGCGGCGAGCCGCCGGCTGACGCTGGGATAGCGGCGCGCCAGCAGCGCGTCGGTGACGATCTCCTTCAGCCACCAGCGGCCGGCGACCGCGAGCAGATGCGGCTCGCCCTTAGCTGATGCGATCTTCACCAGCTCGCCGTCATCGAGGCGCGCAGATTCCTGCAGCACGGGGCCGGCGATGCGGATCTCGTCATTGTTGGCGAGGCGGCGGATCACCGACGGCGGCGCCTGCGCGATCGGCGCCAGCTGTGCGCTGATCTCGGCCAGCGCGACCCGCGCGGCCACATCGGCGATGGCGCGCAGCTCGATGGTGCCGATCAGGCGCTCGAGCACGTCGTCGAACAGCGCGATCTGCTCGTCGTCGAAATTGCCGGCGGAGGAGAGGAACAGCTCGGTGACGCGCCTGGACGTCTCCAGGCCCTTTTCCGGCGAGCCGATCCGCAGTGCGGATTCGACCTCGTCGATGATCGATAGCCCGTCCCTGGTCATCACGCGCGGCTCGTCCTGAGCGGTTACGGAAGCTTGTTCTAAGCAACCGTTATCATTAGAGGCGAGCGCTGAAGGTTTCGTAAACCATGGTCGGGATGCGGTCGTTGAGCGAGATGCCGCCACGAATGCGGTGCGCTCCCTCCCCCGCCTGCGGGGGAGGGCTGGGGAGAGGGTGTCTCCACAACGGGACAATCCCCTAGAGGATAGAACCCGCGCCTTCGGCGCGACCTCTCCCGCAAGCGGGAGCGGTGAACGGCACCTACTCCCCGTTCCACCCGCAGGCCCGAAGCTTCTCATGCATATGCGGCGGGGCCGGCGCCACGACGCGGACGGGCTCCTTGTTCCGGGAGATCGGCACCACGATCTCGCGCGAATGCAGGTGCAGGCGCGGCTCGCCGAAGCGCGGACCGTTGCCGTAAATGTTATCGCCGAAGATCGGCCAGCCGCTCGCGGCCGCATGTACCCGCAATTGATGGGTCCGGCCGGTCACCGGTTCCATGGCAAGCCAGGTGAAACCGTCGCCCCGGCCCATCACCTTCCAGTTCGTAATCGCCTTCTGGCCTTCGGGATCCGGTTTCTGCCACCAGCCGCGCTCGGCATTGAGCCGGCCGAGCGGCATGTCGATGGTGCCTTCATCCTCGGCAGGCCCGCCCTCGACCACGGTCCAGTACGTCTTGCCGATCTTGCCGTGCTTGAACAAAAGGCCCAGCGATGCCGTCGCCTTGCGGTGGCGGCCGAGCACGAGGCAACCCGAGGTGTCCTTGTCCAGCCGGTGAGCCAGCACCGGCGGCCGCGGCAGGCCGAAACGCAGCGCGTCGAAGCAATCCTCCAGATTGGGGCCGCCCTTGGGGCCACGATGCACGGGCAGGCCGGCCGGCTTGTCGATGACCAGCATCAGGCCGTCGCGATGGAGCACGCGGCCTAAGATCTCGTCGGCGGTCAATTGGGGAACATCGAGCAATCGCAGGACTTTCGGTCAAGGCTTTCGTTTACGGGCCGGAACGGCTAACACGCCACCATGAACGATACCACCTCCGAGACCCCCAAGCTGAGCTGGTGGCGCCGCCTGTCCAACGGGCTGAAGCGCACCTCGTCCTCGCTCGGGACCGCGGTCGCCGACCTCGTCACCAAGCGCAAGCTCGACCGCGCCATGCTCGACGACATCGAGGACGTGCTGCTGCGCGCCGACCTCGGCACGTCAGTCGCGGTGCGCATTGCCGATGCCGTCGGCACCGGCCGCTACGACAAGGCGATCTCGGCGGACGAGGTCAAGGACGTCGTCGCCACCGAGGTCGAGAAGGTGCTGTCGCCGGTGGCAAAACCGCTCGTGATCGATGCGGCCAAGAAGCCGTTCGTCATTCTCGTCGTCGGCGTCAACGGCTCCGGCAAGACCACCACGATCGGCAAGCTGTCGCAGAAATTCGCCTCCGAAGGCCGCAAGGTGATGCTGGCCGCCGGCGACACGTTTCGCGCCGCCGCCATCGAGCAGCTCAAGGTCTGGGGCGAGCGGACGAAGACGCCCGTCATCGCAGGCGCGCAGGGCTCGGATTCCGCAAGCCTCGCCTTCAACGCGCTCACCGCGGCGAAGGAGCAGGCGATTGACGTGCTGCTGATCGACACCGCCGGCCGCTTGCAGAACAAGGCCGAGCTGATGAACGAGCTCGAGAAGGTCGTGCGCGTGATCCGCAAGGTGGATGACACTGCGCCGCATGCCGTGCTGCTGGTGCTGGATGCGACCGTCGGCCAGAATGCGCTGTCGCAGGTCGAGGCCTTCCATCGCACCGCCGGGGTCACCGGCCTCGTGATGACCAAGCTCGACGGCACCGCGCGCGGCGGCATCCTGGTGGCGCTCGCGGAGAAGTTCAAGCTGCCGGTGCACTTCATCGGCGTCGGCGAAGGCGTCGACGATCTCGCGCCCTTCACCGCGCGCGACTTCGCCCGCGCCATCGCCGGAATCGAATAGCGTCATCCTTCGAGACGCCGCTTGCGCGGCTCCTCAGGATGAGGTCGTGCCACACATGAGGTCCTCATCCTGAGGAGACTGCGAAGCGGTCGTCTCGAAGGATGGGAGATACGGAAGAGAGAATGGACAAAACCCAGCCGCATCCGCTGTTCAAGCTCGCGACCGAGCTCGGTCCGCTGCTCGTGTTCTTCTTCGTCAACGCGAAGTTCAATCTGTTCGCGGCGACTGGCGCCTTCATGGTGGCCATCGCGGTCGCGATGGCCGCCTCCTACATTGTGACGCGCCACATCCCGATCATGGCGATCGTCACGGGAGTGATCGTGCTGGTGTTCGGCACGCTGACCCTGGTGCTGCACGACGAGACCTTCATCAAGGTCAAGCCGACCATCATCTACGGCCTGTTCGCCGCGATCCTCGGCGGCGGCCTGTTGTTCGGCCGCTCCTTCATCGCCGTCATGTTCGACCAGGTGTTCAACCTGACGCCGCAGGGCTGGCGCATCCTCACCTTGCGCTGGGCGCTGTTCTTCGCCGGAATGGCGGTGCTGAACGAGATCGTCTGGCGCACCCAGAGCACGGATTTCTGGGTGAACTTCAAGGTATTCGGCGTCACTCCGATCACGATGATCTTCGCCATCGCCCAGATGCCGCTGACCAAGCGCTATCATCTGGCGCCGGTCTCGCTGGAGAGAAGCGAGGCCGAGGCGGGGGATGTGAGCAAGGGTTAGGCGAAGGACAGGCGAAGCGTCGCTCCACATACCGCTGTCATGCCCCGGCTTGACCGGGGCATCCAGTACGCCGCAGCTTCTCCGTATACGACTGGCGTCTCTGGAATAATGGATCGCCCGATCAAGTCGGGCGATGACAGTTGAGCGTGTGGTACGAGCGCGGCATCAGCTTCCTGCCTTCAGCGCCTTCTCCAGCTCCGGCATCAGCACGGCCTTGAGATTTTGCGGCGTGATCGGCCCGACCAGCTTGTAGACGATGGTGCCCTCGCGCCCGACGACGAAGGTCTCCGGCACGCCATAGACGCCCCATTCGATCGAGGCGCGGCCGTTGGCGTCCACGCCGACATGGCCGAACGGGTTGCCGTAGCGGCCGAGGAAGCGCCGCGCATTGTCGGCGGCGTCCTTGTAGTTGATGCCGACCAGCTGGAAGCGCTTGTCTTTTGCCATTTCGGTCAAAAGCGGCGCTTCGTCATGGCACGGCACGCACCAGGACGCCCAGACGTTGACGAGGCTGACCTTGCCCTTGAAGGCGGCGGGATCGAGTCCCGGCACCTGCGCGCCGTTGTCCTGCAGCCCCTGGAGCGGCGGCAGCACGGTCTGCGGTGCGGGCCGGCCGATCAGCGCCGAGGGAATCCGCGAGGGATCGCCGCTGCCGAGCCGGAACCAGAACAAAAGCGCCAGGCCGATGAAGACGATCAGCGGCAGCACCACCAGGAAGGTGCGGCGCTGCTGCGGAGCGGAGGCAGGTTGATCGCTCATCGCGGCTCCGTCGCGCTGCGGCCCGACCGGCGGGTGATGCCGCGCTGCTCCAGCTCGCGTAGGCGCTGCGTCTGGCTGCGATAATCGAGCATGACCCAGCCGATCAGGATCGCAACCACGAGGGCGACAGCTGCGTAAGACGCCACGATGAAAGAGGCATAAGGACCGAGCGACATCGTCATGCAGCCCCAGCTTCTTTTGACGCGTTTTCTACTCCGCTCGAGAACGCCATGCGACTGGCCTGCATCATCTGCAGCGAGCGGACACGGCGGCGCAAAATCTCGTTGCGCATCGCGGCCAGATGCAGCGTGACGAACAGCAGCGTGAAGGCGAGCGCCATCACCAGCAGCGGAATCAGGAACGACTTGTCCAGCGCCGAGCCGCCCATGCGCATCACCGAGGCGGGCTGGTGCAGCGTGTTCCACCAATCGACCGAGAACTTGATGATCGGCAGGTTGATCGCGCCGACCAGGGTCAGCACCGCGGCGGCGCGCGCCGCACGCGAGGGATCGTCGACGGCACGCCACAGCGCCATCAGGCCCAGATACATCAGGAACAGGATCAGCACCGAGGTCAGCCGCGCGTCCCACTCCCAATAGGTGCCCCACATCGGCCGGCCCCAGAGAGAGCCCGTGAGCAACGCGAGGAAGGTGAAGGCGGCGCCGATCGGAGCTGCGGCCTTGGCGGCGACGTCGGCGAGCGGATGCCGCCACACCAGCGTGCCCAACGATGCGATGCTCATCACGCCCCACACGAACATCGACAGCCAGGCATTGGGCACGTGGACGAACATGATCTTGACGGTCGCGCCCTGCTGATAGTCGTCGGGCGCGAGCGCAGCTTGATAGAGACCGATCGTGAGCAGGATGATTGTCGCGGCCGCCAGCCACGGCAACATCCGCGCTGTCAGCGCGAGGAACCGCGTGGGGTTGGCGAGGTCGATCAGCGTCATGGTATCCTGATAATCACCGGGGGCCGCTCAGGCAATCAACACGAAAGCCCGTCGCGAAAGTTGATCGGGGTCAAGGTCGGCCCGGTCCTTTTCAATCGAGACCATGCCGCAGGCTCGCTGCGGCCGCGAACGGGCCGATCACGAGGCTGACCAGCGACAGCGCGCACAGGATCGAGAACGGCGCGCCGAAGGTCATCGGGCCGACGATCACCGCCTGCGAGGCCGCAACCCCGAAAATCAGCACGGGAATCGACAGCGGCAGCACCAGCACCGCCATCAACAGCCCGCCGCGATGCAGCGTCACCGCCAGCGCCGCGCCGATCATGCCGGTGAAGGTCAGCGCCGGAGTGCCCGCTAGCAACGTCAGCGCCACCGCAGCCGTGGCGATCATGTCGAGGTTGAGCAACAGGCCGAGCACGGGGGTTGCGACAATCAGCGGCAGGCCGGCGGCGAGCCAATGCGCCAGCGCCTTGGCGGCGCAGGCGAGTTCCAGCGGCGTCCGGCTCATCGTGATCAGGTCGAGCGAGCCGTCCTCATGGTCGGCCATGAACAGCCGGTCGAGGGTCAGCAGGCTGGCTAGGAGGGCGCCGAGCCAGAGGATCGCAGGTCCCAGCCGCGACAGCAGCGCCAGATCCGGCCCGACCGCGAACGGCATCAGCACCACCACGGTCAGAAAGAACAAGACGCCAATCAAGGCCCCGCCGCCGACGCGGAGCGCGATGCGGATGTCCCGGCGGACGAGGGCGGCAAGGGCGGTCATGGGGGGCTCCCCTTGTGCCTCAAGAGCGGGAGAGGCAAGGGAGCCCGCGGCGGCGCCTGGCTGCCGGGCCCGAGATGGATCGCTGCGGCAAGCTGAAGGGAGTCAACGGAGCGGGCGGCGCCCGGCCGCTCGGAAAGCTGAGGGTCGGCTCGCATCACGCCACTCCCCCGATCCGCAGCTCCCGCGATTCGATCCCGAGCGGGGCATGCGTCGCCGCGAGGATCATGCCGCCGGCGGCCAGATGCTCGCGCATCAGGCCGGCGAACATGTCCTGACCGGCGACATCAAGCGCATTGGTCGGCTCGTCCAGGAGCCAGACCGGGCGGCGGACCGTCAGCAGCCGCGCCAGCGAGAGCCGGCGGCGCTGTCCCGCGGACAGGAATCCGGCAGGCAGATGGGTGGCGTGGTCGAGGCCCACCTTGGCGAGGCTCTCGGCCGCGTCGAAACGCTCGCCGCCGAGAAAATCAGCCCAAAACGTCAGGTTCTCGGCCACGCTCAGCGCCGGCTTCAGGGCATCGCGATGGCCGAGATAGTGGCACTGCTCCGCCAGGGTCAGCTCGCCATCGCCCCCCTTCAGCGTGATCGTCCCGCCGGCCGGAACGAGCAGGCCCGCGATCAGCCGCAGCAGCGAGGTCTTGCCTGATCCATTGCGCCCCATCACCGCGACGGCCTCGCCCGACCCGGCCGCGAAATCGAGCCCGGCGAACACCTCGCGCCCGCCCCGCACGCATCTCAGCCCGTGACCTGACAGCCGCATGTCGCCTTGGTTCAGTCCGTTCACAGCCGGGCCTCAGGAAATCTTGGGGTAGCGCATGGGAATTTTTGGCTCGCGAATTGCTGCGGCACGATAGTGGCTGTGGCGGCGCGGTTAGAAAGCTTCTATAAGCCCGGAACTACTTGATGCAGCAACTCAACCTGCCCCTGCAAGCGGCCCAGCCTAATGCGCTGACGGTGTTAAAATACCCTGCCGGGTATAACTAGCAATTGGGATCTCCTACATGACCTCGCTCGACAGCTTCAAATGCAAAAAGACTCTCAAGGTCGGCGCCAAGACCTATGTCTATTACAGCCTGCCCACCGCCGAGAAGAATGGTCTGAAGGGAATTTCGAAACTTCCCTATTCGATGAAGGTCCTGCTCGAGAATTTGCTGCGCAACGAGGACGGCCGCTCGGTCAAGAAGGAAGACATCGTCGCGGTCTCGAAATGGCTGCGCAAGAAGTCGCTGGAGCATGAGATCGCCTTCCGCCCGGCGCGGGTGCTGATGCAGGACTTCACCGGCGTGCCAGCGGTGGTCGATCTCGCCGCGATGCGCAACGCGATGCAGAAGCTCGGCGGCGAGCCTGAGAAGATCAACCCCTTGGTGCCCGTCGACCTCGTCATCGACCACTCTGTGATCGTGAACTTCTTCGGCGACAACAAGGCCTTCGGCAAGAACGTCACCGAGGAATACAAGCAGAACCAGGAGCGCTACGAGTTCCTGAAGTGGGGTCAGAAGGCGTTCTCGAACTTCTCCGTCGTGCCGCCCGGCACCGGCATCTGCCACCAGGTCAATCTCGAATATCTGGCCCAGACGGTCTGGACCAAGAAGGAGAAGATGACCGTCGGCAAGAAGACCGGCACCTTCGAGGTGGCCTATCCCGATTCGCTGGTCGGCACCGATTCGCACACCACCATGGTCAACGGCCTTGCCGTGCTCGGCTGGGGCGTCGGCGGCATCGAGGCGGAAGCCTGCATGCTCGGCCAGCCGCTGTCGATGCTGCTGCCCAACGTCGTCGGCTTCAAGCTGAAGGGCGCGCTGAAGGAGGGCGTCACCGCGACCGACCTCGTGCTCACCGTGACGCAGATGCTGCGCAAGCTCGGCGTGGTCGGCAAGTTCGTCGAGTTCTTCGGCCCTGGCCTCGACCACCTCTCGGTCGCCGACAAGGCGACGATCGCCAACATGGCGCCCGAATACGGCGCGACCTGCGGCTTCTTCCCGGTCGATGCCGCCGCGCTCGACTATCTCAAGACCTCCGGCCGTGCCTCGGCCCGCGTCGCGCTAGTGCAGGCCTATGCCAAGGCGCAGGGCCTGTTCCGCACCGCCAAGTCGCCCGACCCCGTGTTCACGGAGACGCTGACCCTCGACCTCGGCGACGTCGTGCCGTCGATGGCCGGCCCGAAGCGTCCCGAAGGCCGCATCGCGCTGCCGACCGTCGCCGACGGCTTCTCGCTCGCGCTCGCCAGCGAGTACAAGAAGGCCGAGGAGCCGGCCAAGCGCTTCCCCGTGGAAGGCAAGAACTTCGACATCGGCCATGGCGACGTCGTGATCGCCGCGATCACCTCCTGCACCAACACATCGAACCCGAGCGTGCTCATCGGCGCCGGCTTGCTCGCGCGCAATGCGGCTGCGAAGGGCCTCAAGGCCAAGCCGTGGGTGAAGACCTCGCTCGCCCCGGGCAGCCAGGTGGTCGCGGAATATCTCGCCAATTCGGGTCTTCAGCCCGATCTCGACAAGGTCGGATTCAACCTGGTCGGCTTCGGCTGCACCACCTGCATCGGCAATTCCGGTCCGCTGCCTGAGGAGATCTCGAAGTCGATCAACGACAACGGCGTCGTCGCGGCCGCCGTGCTCTCCGGCAACCGCAACTTCGAAGGTCGCGTCTCGCCGGATGTGCAGGCGAACTATTTGGCCTCGCCGCCGCTGGTAGTCGCCTACGCGCTCGCGGGCAGCGTCACCAAGAACCTCGCCACCGAGCCGCTCGGCGAGGGCAAGGACGGCAAGCCGGTGTACCTGAAGGACATCTGGCCGACGACCAAGGAGATCAACGCCTTCATGAAGAAGTTCGTGACCGCGTCGATCTTCAAGAAGAAGTACGCCGACGTGTTCAAGGGCGACACCAACTGGCGCAAGATCAAGACGGTCGAGAGCGAGACCTATCGCTGGAACATGTCTTCGACCTATGTGCAGAATCCGCCTTACTTCGAAGGCATGAAGAAGGAGCCGGAGCCGGTCACCGACATCGTCGAGGCGCGCATCCTCGCCATGTTCGGCGACAAGATCACCACCGACCACATCTCGCCGGCCGGCTCGATCAAGCTCACCTCGCCCGCCGGCAAATATCTCAGCGAACACCAGGTGCGTCCGGCCGACTTCAACCAGTACGGCACGCGCCGCGGCAACCATGAAGTCATGATGCGCGGCACCTTCGCCAACATCCGCATCAAGAACTTCATGCTGAAGGGCGCGGACGGAAACATCCCCGAGGGCGGCCTGACCAAGCACTGGCCCGACGGCGAGCAGATGTCGATCTACGACGCCGCGATGAAGTACCAGGAAGAGAAGGTGCCGCTGGTGGTGTTCGCCGGTGCCGAGTACGGCAACGGCTCCTCGCGCGACTGGGCCGCCAAGGGCACGCGCCTGCTCGGCGTGCGCGCCGTGATCTGCCAGAGCTTCGAGCGCATCCACCGCTCCAACCTGGTCGGCATGGGCGTGCTGCCGCTGACCTTCGAGGAAGGCACCTCCTGGCAGTCGCTTGGGCTGAAGGGCGACGAGAAGGTGACCATCCGCGGCCTCGTCGGCGACCTCAAGCCGCGCCAGAAGCTGACCGCGGAGATCGTCTCCGGCGACGGTTCGCTGCAGCGCGTTTCGCTGCTCTGCCGCATCGATACGCTGGACGAGCTCGACTACTACCGTAACGGCGGCATCCTGCACTACGTGCTGCGCAAGCTCGCGGCGTAAACGCGGATTTGTGAATGATGGCTCACTGCGAAGTGAGTAGAAGCCTTAACGAAGGCGGCCTATCAAAGGCCGCCTTCGCGCGTTTGCGGTACGCTTCAGATGGGCCCGCCCGGCGGAAAACCTCCCTTTGGACGGTGGCCCGGATGGATGAATGTACCGCGCCCCGTAAGACTACGGTGACCATCCGGCGATAAGATTTCCCCCTGAGAGCAACGGTGTGCGGCGTTCGACATGACGACAATGACGGCTTCCCATCTGATTCCACGTTGGTCCGGTGCCCTCTGGTCGGGAGCTCTCGGCATATGTGCGATCATCGCCGTCATTCGTCCTGCCCAGGCTGAACCCCGCGCCGTCGTCGAATTGTTCACCTCGCAGGGCTGCTCCTCCTGCCCGCCCGCCGATCAGATCATCGGCGATCTCTCCAAGGACCCCTCCGTGATCGCGCTGAGCATGCCGATCGATTACTGGGACTATCTCGGCTGGAAGGACACGCTGGCGGATTCGCGCTTCTCTGCACGGCAGCGTGCCTATTCGCGCATGCGCGGCGACCGCGAGGTCTACACGCCGCAGGTCGTGGTCAACGGCTCCACCCATGTCATCGGCAGCGATCGCGCCGGCATCGAGAACGCGATCGGCAAGACCGACAAGGGCACCGGCGTGATGAGCGTGCCGGTGACGATGTCGCTCTCGGGCAAGCAGATCAACGTCTCGGTCGCCGCCAGCAAGGAGCCCGCGGTCTCGCGCGGCGAGGTCTGGATCTGCTCGATCGCCAAGTCGGTGCCGATCGCGATCACCCGCGGCGAGAACAAGGGACAGCAGGTCACCTATCACAACGTGGTGCGTAGCCTGCTCAAGGTCGGCGACTGGACCGGCCGCCCGGAGAGCTGGACGGTGCCGATCGAGAACCTCACGCGCGACGGCGTCGACGGCGCAGTGGTCTACGTCCAGGACGGCAGCCGCGAGCGACCGGGCCCGATGCTGGGTGCGGCGTACACGTCGCTGCATTGAAGCGCAGATCTTCTTGAGACATCAGTCTCTCGTCATTCCGGGGCGCGCCACTTGGCGCGAGCCCGGAATCCATCAATCCCATTATCCGAGCTGAGAAATGGATTCCGGGCTCGCGCTTCGCGCGCCCCGGAATGACGGGCGCCGGAAACATCCCGGCACAAACAAAAAAGGACCAACTTGCGTTGGCCCTCCTTGTCGTGCGTACAGACCCGATCCTGTTCGACCCCGGGGGGCTGGGGGCTGAGGAATCCGGAACCGAAAGGACCGAGTCAACGCACGTCACCCTTTTCGCAGTGCAGGGCGGCAGGCGGTTGGCGGAAAAGCGGCGATACTATGATTCCTGCTAACGATCCCGTGACGGTTTGCCGCGACGGAGTTCCACCCTTGCGTGTGCCCTGATGGACGCCGATTCGATGGGTCGAGCCCCTTGCGATGCGGAACGGTTGGCGCAATCATGCAATTGTCACGAACGCGGTTCCGGGGACGATCTTGGCGGACGCGGGTCATAGCCGTGCGATGAGGAGGCGCTTCCCATGAGTCTGACGTCGGAGGATGCCGACCCGAGCGAGCAGCGCGCGGCGGCGCGTCCTGCCGCGGTGCATGCGCAGCCGAACCGGGTGACGTTCAACCGGCTCGAGCTGCACCGGATTCTCAATCTCTACGGCCGCATGGTCGCTGACGGCGAGTGGCGCGATTATGCCATCGACTTCCTGAAGGATCGCGCCGTGTTCTCGGTCTATCGCCGCGCCTCGGAAGTGCCGATCTATCGCATCGAGAAGGACCCGCGGCTGGCGCGCAAGCAGGGCATGTACAGCGTGATCTCGGCGACCGGCCTGATCCTGCGCCGCGGCCACGAGCTCGAGCGGGTGCTGCTGGTGATCGATCGCAAACTGGCGGTGGTGTAGACGAACGAACGGTGCCGTAGGGTGGGCAAAGGCGCGTAGCGCCGTGCCCACGCGCTTTCTCTAGTGCGGCGAACGGTGGGCACGCTTCGCTTTGCCCACCCTACGACATCTACTTTGTCGGCACCGTGCTTCCGCCCTCGCCGAGGTCGCGTTGCATCATCACGGTGTCCAGCCAGCGGCCGAATTTCAGCCCGACACTGGGATGCGTGCCGATCATCTTGAAGCCGCACCTCGTGTGCACGCCGATCGATCCGGCATTGGCGGAATCGCCGATCACAGCGATCATCTGACGGAAGCCGCGCGCCTCGCATTCGGCGATCAGCCGTTCCAGCAGCATTGACCCGACGCCGCGGCGGTGGAAGGAGGGATCGAGATAGATCGAGTTCTCCACCGTGAAGCGATAGGCCGGCCGCGGCCGGTAGGCGCCGGCATAGGCATAGCCGGCCACGCGCCCGTCCAGCATCGCGACGAAATAGGGATAGCCGCCGTCGATCAGCGCGCGATAGCGGCGCGTCATTTCGGTGAGGTCGGGCGGCTCCAGCTCGAATGTCGCCGTGCCCTCGCGGACGGCCTGCTGGTAGATGGCGGTGACGGCGGGAAGGTCGGCCTCGGTGGTGGGCCTGATATCGGGTGCGGACATGGGGGAAGGATAGAGCCTTCGTCCGACTGCTGGAAGGGGTTCCGCCGCCTCCGCAGCGTCATTGCGAGCGCAGCGAAGCAATCCAGAAATGCATCCGCGGAGGGACTCTGGATTGCTTCGTCGCATCAGCGCAAAATTGCTGCGCAATTTTGTCGCGAGCTCCTCGCAATGACGAGGAGAGCCCGTACCCCCAAACGAAAACCCCGGCCTTTCGGCCGGGGTTCGTGTCCGTTCTCTCGTCTCAGAGCTTACTCGCGCTGGCCGAGGAGCTGCAGCAGCAGCGTGAACAGGTTGATGAAGTTCAGGTACAGCGACAGTGCGCCGGTGATGGCCGAACGCTCTGCGACTTCACCGCCGGCCGAGGCATAGCCGTAGATGTAGTCGTTCTTCAGCCGCTGGGTATCCCAGGCGGTCAGGCCCGAGAACACCAGCACGCCGACCACCGACACGATGAACTGCAGCATCGAGCTGGCCAGGAACAGGTTCACCAGGCTGGCGAGAACGATGCCGATCAGGCCCATGAACAGGAACGAGCCCATGCCGGTCAGGTCACGCTTGGTGGTGTAGCCGTAGAGGCTCAGCGCACCGAAGGTCGCCGCGGTGATGAAGAACACCCGCACGATCGAGGTGTGCGTGAACACCAGGAAGATCGACGACAGCGAGATGCCCATCAGCGCCGCGAACACCCAGAACAGGATCTGGGCGGTCGAGGGGGCCAGACGGTTGATGCCCGCCGAGATCACGAACACCATCGCGAGCGGCGCTAGGATGAACAGCCACTTCAGGGGGCTGACGAACATGGCGTAGCCGAACGGCGTCAGGAACACCTTGCCGACGCGAACGGCGTCCGCCGTCGGAACGTCGGTCACGGCGGCCATGTAGACGCCGAGCGCGGCAAGGCCGGTGATGGCCAGGCCAATGGTCATGTAGTTGTAGATGCGCAGCATATAGGCGCGCAGGCCGGCATCGACCGTCGCGGCGTCAACACGCCCGGCGGCCCTGCCGAAAGGAGAAGCGTAGTTACGGTCTAGGTCCGACATGGTCGAATTCCCGTTGGTTGGTCCGGTCCGGCACGAGGGTCGCCATGCCGCCGGTTCGTCAAATTCTATCTCGGAGACCGCTGCCAGCCGATTTAATTTTGGCTCACAATCGGGACTCCGAACCCATCCGATATGTGGGAAACTAACACATTCGCCGCAACCTTCCACGCGCGGCTGAATGTCGCCCTCGGCGTCAATCCTGACGCGAAGCTGACGGGGGTAGCGTGGTTAATCGCGGAAACCGGGCCGATTCCGGGCAGCTCGATCCGCCGCTACATTTTGTCACAAATTTCGCAACACCGTCGCGGGCTTTTTGTTCAATGCCAGCAGCGTGCCGGCAAGCCCGAGCCCGACGGTCACGACCAGCGCGGCGGCGACCACGCCGGCGGCGCTGTCGGCCTGCCAGACGAAGCTCAGCGTCATCAGCCGCGTCACGATCAGCCAGGCCGCGATGCTGCCCGCGATCACCCCGAACACCGCGGTAGCAAGGCCGATCAGGAGGTATTCGAGGGCATAGGCGCCGAGCAGCCGCAGCCGCGTCGCGCCCAGGGTCTTCAGGATAACCGCGTCATAGACCCGGTGGCGGTGGCCGGCGGCGAGCGCCCCGCCCAGCACCAGGATCGCCGAGATCAGCGTCACGGCGCTGGCGCCGCGGATCGCCAGGGCCAGATTGGTCACCACGGAGCCGACCGTCTCCATCACCTCGCGCACGCGCACACTGGTCACCATCGGATAGGCGTCGGCGACCTCCTTGATGATCTTGCCGTCGCCCGCCTTTCCGCCCGCTTCCGTCAGCGTCGCGATATGGGTGTGCGGCGCGCCCTTGAAGGCGTTGGGCGAGAACACCAGGACGAAATTGATGCCGAGACCCTGCCAGTCGATCGTGCGCAGATTGCTGATCTTGGCCGGGATGTCGCGGCCGAGCACGTTGACCACCACCTCGTCGCCGAGCTTGAGGCCGAGCCCGTCGGCGATCTTCTTCTCCAACGAGACCAGTGGCGGGCCGGAATAATCAGCACGCCACCATTCGCCCTCGACCACCTTGGAGCCCTTCGGCAGCTCGGCGGTGTAGGTCAGGCCGCGATCGCTCTGCAGCACCCATTCGGAATCCGTGGTCGGCTTGAGCTCCTCGGCGCGCACCCCGCGCGCGGCGACGATGCGTCCGCGCAGCATCGGCACGTCCTCGATCCTGGCGCCGGGGGCGATCTGGCGCAGATAGCCATCGAACTGCTCGGCCTGCGCGCTCGGAATGTCGATGAAGAAGAACGATGGCGCCTGGTCGGGGAGCGCCGCCAGGAACTGCCGGCGCAGATTGCCGTCGATCTGGGTGATGGTGACGAGCACGGCGAGCCCGAGTCCCAGCGACAGCACGACGGACGGCGTCAGCGCGCCCGGCCGGTGGATGTTGGCGATCGCAAGCCGCAGCATCGGCAGCCGCGTCCGTGGCAGCCGTCGCGCGATCGTCATCAGCAGGGCGGCGATGCCGCGCAGCAAGGCGAACACGACCACTGAGGAGGCCACGAACACCGCGGCGATGCGCCTGTCGAACGACAGGCCGATCACGACCGCGATGAGGAGTGCGATCACGACGGCCATGAACACGAGATAGCTCGCGCGCGGCCGGTGCCATTCGGAGCTGATGGTGTCGCGGAACAGCGCGGCCACCGGCACGTCGTGCACGCGCGCGAGCGGCCACAGGCCGAAGGCGAGCGCGGTGAGGAGGCCGTAGAGGAAGGACAGCGCGAGCTCGTCGGTGTGCACGGCCGGCACCACCGGCAGCGGCAACAGCTTGCCGAACAGGCCAACGATCGCAAAGGGCATCGCGGCGCCGAGCGCCAGGCCGATCACGGACCCGATCGCGGCCAGCAGGACCACTTGCGCCAGATAGATGCCGAACACGTCCCGGCCGGTGGCGCCGACGGCCTTGAAGGCAGCGATCACCTCGAGCTTGCGGTCGATGTGACTCTTGACGGCATTGGCGACGCCGACGCCGCCGACCAGCAGCGCGGCAAGGCCGACTAGGGTCAGGAACTGCGTGAAGCGGTTGATGTTGCGCTCGAGCTGCGGCGAGGCATTGGAGCGGCTGCGGATCTCCCAGCCGGCCTGCGGCGCGGCGCTGCGCGCATCCGCGATGAAGGCTTCGGTGGCGCGCTCGTTGTTCGCGGCCTCCGGCAGCTTGACCCGGTAGACCCAACGCACCAAGCTGCCGGGCTGGATCAGGCCGGTGGCGCGCAAGGCCGCCTCGCTGATCAGAAAGCGGGGCCCGAAGCCGATGCCGCCGGCGAGCTTGTCCGGCTCGGCCTCGACGGTGGAGCGGATCTGGAACGTTGCGGACCCGATCGTGACGCGGTCGCCGGTCTTGAGAGAAAGCCGCGCCAGCAGCGTCGGATCGGCGGCAGCGCCGAACGCGCCGTCACGTTCCGCGAGCAGATCGGACATCTCCAGCTGCGGCGCAAGCTTCAACTTGCCCAGCATCGGATAGGTGTTGTCGACCGCCTTCATCTCGACCAGCGCCAGCTTGCCGTCAGCCGAACGCGCCATGCCGCGCAAGGTCGCGGCGGCCGACAGCGTGCCGCGCGAACGCAGGAACGCGACCTCTTCCGGCTTGGCCTCGCGCTGGAACAGCACGAAGGAGACGTCGCCGCCGAGCAGCGTGCGGCCCTCGCGTGCGAGACCGTCGCTCAGGCTCGCCGACACCGAGCCGACGCCGGCAATCGCCATCACGCCGAGCGCGATGCAGGCGATGAAGACGTAGAAGCCGCGCAGGCCGCCGCGCAATTCGCGCAAGGCGTAGCGCAGCGACAGCGCAACGGCGTTCGGCTTCGCGAACGATTCGGCCACGGCGCTCATGCGGGCGCAGACTGCGTGTCGATGCGCCCGGAGCGCAGGCGGATGACGCGATCGCAGCGATGCGCGAGCGAGGAATCGTGCGTCACCAGCACCAAGGTCATGCCGCGCTCGGCATGTTTGCTGAACAGGAGATCGACGATCTGCTTACCGGTGGTCTCGTCGAGATTGCCGGTCGGCTCGTCGGCGACCAGGATCGCGGGATCGGGTGCCAGCGCGCGGGCGAGCGCGACGCGCTGCTGCTCGCCGCCGGAGAGCTGGGTCGGATAATGATGCAGGCGGTCACCGAGCCCGACCGATTGCAACTCCTCTGCCGCGCGCTTGGCGGCATCGGGGTTGCCGGCGAGCTCGAGCGGCACAGCGACGTTCTCCAGCGCCGTCATGGTCGGGATCAGGTGAAAGGACTGGAAGACGATGCCGACCTGGCGGCCGCGGAAGCGCGCCAGCGCGTCCTCGTCGAGGGCATTGAAAGGCGTGCCATTCACCACCACCTCTCCGCTATCAGGACGTTCCAGCCCCGCCATCACCATCAGCAGCGTGGATTTGCCCGAGCCTGACGGGCCGATCAGGCCGATCGTCTCGCTCCGGCCGACCCGCAGGCTGATATCCTTGAGGATGTGAACGCGTGCCGCGCCCGTGCCCAATGAGAGGTTGACGTTGGAGATGGCGATAGTGTCCGCGGTAGCGGCGAGCGAAGAGGGGTCGATGCGAGTGTCCATGGTCCGGTCATATGGCAAGTCCGCACGCGGGGTCGAGAGGCGTTACGGATTGTTCATGCACATAGCCGTGTTGATGCTCGCCGTCATGACGATGGCGAACCCCGCTTGGGCGGGTGCGACAAAACCGGTCAAGCTCGTCGTCCTCGGCGATTCCCTGAGCGCGGGCCTTGGCCTTCCGGCCCAGGAGGCGTTCCCCCAAAAGCTTCAAAAAGCCTTGCGGGCCAAAGGCATAGAGGTCGACATGACCAATGCCGGCGTGTCCGGCGACACCACCTCGGGCGGCCGCGACCGGCTCGACTGGTCGGTGCCCGATGGAACTGACGGTGTCATCGTCGAGCTCGGCGCCAATGACGCGCTGCGCGGCATCGATCCCGACGTGGCGCGCGCCGCGCTGACCGACATCATCCAGCGGCTCAAGGCGCGCAAGATTGCGGTCATGCTCTGCGGCATGCTGGCGCCGCCGAATTACGGCGCCGAATACGCCGCGCGCTTCAATTCGATTTATCCGGATCTGGCCAAGACATTCGACGTGCCGCTCTATCCGTTCTTCCTCGAAGGCGTCGCGGCCGAGGCCAAGCTCAATCAGGCCGACGGCATTCATCCGACCGCTGAAGGCGTCGACATCATCGTCGGCAGGATCATGCCCATGGTGGAGGCATTCATTGGCACGATCGCTGAGCAACGGCGTTGAAAACCAGGCAGCGCCAACCCTAATTCCCAGGGTTTTACCGGGGTGAAGCGCGGCATGCTTCGCAGAGTCACACAACTGCGATAGGAATCAGGGTACCGGTGATTCGTCGCCGGCTCTAATTTGGATATGGTCTCGCTGTTCGAGCACCGTACCCAAGCATCGGGAGTGCGAAACGATGCCGCGTTTGTTCACGGGTCTGGAAATTCCGGCCGAAATCGGCCAGTCGCTTTCCAACTTGAGGGGTGGCCTCCCCGGCGCCCGCTGGATCGATCCCGAAAATTATCACGTCACCCTGCGCTTCATCGGCGACATCGACGGCGCTTCCGCGAACGAGATCGCCTCGATGCTGTTTCGCGTCGACCGAAAGCCGTTCGAGGTGAAGGTGCAGGGGCTCACCAGCTTCGGCGGCCGCAAGCCCCGCGCGGTGGTCGCCACGATTGCGCCGAGCAAGCCGCTGATGGAATTGCAGGCCGAGCTCGAGCGCATGATGCAGCGGATCGGCCTCGACCCGGAGGGACGCAAGTTCATTCCGCACGTCACGCTCGCGAGGCTGCACGACGCCTCCGACCGCGACGTCGCCGACTATCTCTCGCTGCGCGGCTATTTCCCGAGCAAGGCGTTCATGGCCGAACGCTTCGTGCTGTTCTCCTCGCGCGCATCGACGGGCGGCGGCCCGTATGTGGTCGAGGACGCCTACGAGCTGTGTGAGTAGGTTTTCACTTCGGGGCGCTATGGCGGCGGCGCCGCGCCTGGCCGGCTCACGTCGGTCTTCGCAAAGTCCGCGCCTTTGAACAGCAGTGGCTCGTTGCGGGTCAAGGCCAGCGCGTAGGAAAAGCAATCCCCGTAGTTGAGCGACGCGGCGTGTCGCCCCTTTCCATAACGCCGCCAGGCGCGCCGTGCTGCATCGGCTTGTCCGGCATCGACTGCCACGATCTCGGCGCCGATCTTGACGAGCCAGAGATCAAGCTCGCGCCCGCCCGCATCACCTAATCGTGTCTCGATCACCATCGTTGCTTCAAGCACCGTTGCCGCTGAGATCAGGCGGATCGGATCATCCACGATCAGTCGCTCGATATCCGCTGCGTCGTCTTCGTTGAGCGCGATTGCCACGATCACCGACGTATCGATCACCATCAGCGTGGCAATCCGTGCTCGTCATATCCGAGAATTTCCTCCGGTGTGCGGTCGTCCAGAACTCGCATTTCGCTCCAACGTCGTCTGATCTCGGCCAGATCTTCGAGCAACACGTCTTTGTTTTTCTGACCGCCAAGGCGACGCAATCGCTCCTCAATGGCGCGCCGGGTTGCTGTGGTAATGTTCTCCCCGGTCAGTTGCGCCAGGCTTCGCGCCAATTGCTCCGTTTCGGGGTCCTTGATGCTAAGCGCCATTTCGAGTTCCTTGGTTCCTTAATAGGTATATTCTAGCCGCCTAGGAGCGCAAGAACAGTTCGTTGGGAGAACCGGCATCGCGAGCGCGAGGGGCAGGCCGCATACGCCCGTTGCGCCAAAACGCAGTTGCAATTTCCGTCCGTCTCTGGCGGTAAAGAGCCATGCTCTCCACCCCAAATCCCTCATTCCGCGAGGCCTATCAGGCCGAGATCGCGTCCGGTGCGATCGAGCCGGATGCCGCGCAGGCCGAGGTTGCCGAAGCCTATGCGGCGCTGGATCTGCGGCTTTCGACCTACAAGCCCGCCCGCAAGCAAGGCCTGCTCAGCCGGCTGTTCGGCTCTGGCGACAAGGACGAGGCGCCGCGCGGGCTCTACATCCATGGCGAGGTCGGCCGCGGCAAGACCATGCTGATGGACCTGTTCTTCCAGCACTCATCGGTCGAGCACAAGCGCCGCGCGCATTTCCACGAGTTCATGGCGGACGTGCACGAGCGAATCTACGATTATCGCCAGAGCATCGCGCGCGGCGAGATCGCCGACAGCGACGTCATCGCTCTAACGGCCAATGCGATCTTCGAGGAGAGCTGGCTGCTCTGCTTCGACGAATTCCATGTCACCGACATCGCGGATGCGATGATCCTGGGCCGCCTGTTCGCCAAATTGTTCGAGCTCGGCACCGTCGTGGTCGCGACCTCCAACGTCGCGCCCGACGATCTCTACAAGGGCGGTCTCAACCGCTCGCTGTTCCTGCCCTTCATCAAGCAGATCACCGACCACATGGACGTCGCGCGGCTCGATGCGCGCACCGACTTCCGCCTGGAGAAGCTGCAAGGCGTGCCGATGTGGCTGACACCGGCCGATGGCGATGCGGATGCCGCGCTCGATCGCGCCTGGAAGCGGATGACGGGCGGCGCCAAATGCCGCTCGCGCGACATTTCGATCAAGGGCCGCATTCTGCACGTGCCCTGCTCGGCCCATGGCGTGGCGCGGTTCTCCTTCGCCGACCTCTGCGAGCAGCCGCTCGGTGCATCCGACTACCTCAGGCTGGCCCACGACTATCACACCCTCCTGGTCGACCATATTCCAGTGATGGACCTCTCCCAGCGCAACGCGGCCAAGCGCTTCATCACCCTGATCGATACGCTCTATGACAACGCCGTGAAGCTGATGGCCTCGGCCGACGCCAATCCGATCTCGCTCTACCTCGCGACCGATGGCACCGAGGCCATGGAGTTCAACCGGACCGCCTCGCGCCTGATCGAAATGAGCTCGGAATCCTATCTGGCGCTGCCTCACGGCCGCAAGGATTCCACCGCCAGCGGCTCGACCAAGGGTCTGGTGGAGACTTAAGTCCTATCCCCGCCGTCATTCCGGGGCGTCGCAAAGCGACGAGCCCGGAATCCATACTCCGGATGGTGGTTATGGATTCCGGGCTCGCGCTTCGCGCGCCCCGGAATGACGGCCGGGGTATGCTGGCTGCTATCTCGGCAAGCCCGACAATTGGGCATTGGGCGACTTGAACGGGGGAGGCGAAAGGGATAACCACCCGTCTCAGTTTCCCCTCCTTACGTGTCTAAAGGACAGGTTCACATGGCGCGCGACAAGATTGCTTTGATTGGCTCCGGCCAGATCGGCGGAACGCTGGCTCACCTCATCGGCCTGAAAGAACTGGGCGACGTCGTGATGTTCGACATCGCCGAGGGCGTGCCGCAGGGCAAGGCGCTCGACATCGCGCAGTCCTCGCCGGTCGACGGCTTCGACGCCCACTATACCGGCGCGAACTCCTATGAGGCGCTCGACAACGCCAAAGTCTGCATCGTCACCGCCGGCGTGCCGCGCAAGCCCGGCATGAGCCGCGACGACCTCCTTTCGATCAACCTCAAGGTCATGGAGCAGGTCGGCGCCGGCATCAAGAAGTACGCCCCCGACGCCTTCGTCATCTGCATCACCAACCCGCTCGATGCCATGGTCTGGGCGCTGCAGAAGGCTTCGGGCCTGCCGCACAAGAAGGTCGTCGGCATGGCCGGCGTGCTGGATTCGGCCCGCTTCCGCTACTTCCTCGCCGACGAGTTCAACGTCTCGGTCGAGGACGTCACCGCCTTCGTGCTCGGCGGCCACGGCGACACCATGGTGCCGCTGGTGAAGTACTCCACCGTCGCCGGCATCCCGCTGCCCGACCTCGTCAAGATGGGCTGGACCTCACAGGCGCGCCTCGACGAGATCGTCGACCGCACCCGGAACGGCGGCGCCGAGATCGTCAACCTGCTCAAGACCGGCTCGGCCTTCTACGCCCCTGCCGCCTCCGCGATCGCGATGGCCGAGAGCTATCTGAAGGACAAGAAGCGCGTGCTGCCCTGCGCCGCCTATCTCAACGGCGAGTACAGCGTGAAGGACATGTATGTCGGCGTGCCCGTCGTGATCGGCGCCAAGGGCGTCGAGCGCGTGGTCGAGATCGAACTCGCCGGCAAGGACCGCGAGGCGTTTGACAAGTCGGTCGGTGCCGTGCAGGGCTTGGTCGATGCCTGCAAGAAGATCGCACCCGATCTTCTCGGCCGCTAAGGCAAAGCAATACCCGCCGAAGATCGAAACCCGGTCTTCGGCGATTTCACTTCCGGACCCCGGCTGACCGGGGTGGGGTTCCGGTCTCGGCAGATCTCGATTGTCAAAGAATCCGGGTTGCAGTTCCTGTGGTATATGGTATGCCAGCCACAAGACTGAGGTGGGCCCATGAGGTCACCGCCCGCGGGTTCAGGGAGCGACCATATGAATATCCATGAATATCAGGCCAAAGCGCTGCTGCATGAATTCGGCGTTCCGATTTCGCGCGGCGTAGCGGTTCTCAAGGCCTCGGACTCCGACGCCGCCGCAAGACAGCTTCCCGGCCCGGTCTGGGTGGTGAAGAGTCAGATCCATGCCGGCGGGCGCGGCAAGGGCAAGTTCAAGGAAGCGTCCGCTGGCGACAAAGGCGGCGTCCGCATCGCCAAGTCGGTGGAAGAGGTCAACGAATTCGCCAAGCAGATGCTGGGCGCGACGCTGGTCACCGTGCAGACGGGACCTGCCGGCAAGCAGGTCAACCGCCTCTACATCGAGGACGGCTCCGACATCGACAAGGAATTCTACCTCTCGATCCTGGTCGACCGCGAGACCTCGCGCGTCTCCTTCGTGGTGTCGACCGAAGGCGGTGTTAACATCGAGGACGTCGCGCACAACACGCCGGAGAAGATCGTGACCTTCTCGGTCGATCCGGCGACCGGCATCATGGGCCATCACGGCCGCACGGTCGCGAAGGCGCTGAATCTGTCCGGCGACCTCGCCAAGCAGGCCGAGAAGCTCACCGCGCAGCTCTACGCGGCCTTCGTCGCCAAGGACATGTCGATGCTGGAGATCAATCCGCTGGTCGTGACCAAGCAGGGCGAGCTCCGCGTGCTCGATGCCAAGGTGTCCTTCGACGACAACGCCCTGTTCCGCCATCCCGAGATCGCGGTGTCGTTGCGCGATCTGACCGAGGAAGACGCCAAGGAAATCGAGGCGTCGAAATACGATCTCAACTACGTCACGCTCGACGGCAATATCGGCTGCATGGTCAACGGTGCCGGTCTCGCCATGGCGACGATGGACATCATCAAGCTCTACGGCATGGCGCCGGCAAACTTCCTCGACGTCGGCGGCAGCGCCAGCAAGGAGAAGGTCGCGGCCGCGTTCAAGATCATCACCGCCGATCCCAACGTGAAGGGCATCCTGGTCAACATCTTCGGCGGCATCATGAAGTGCGACGTGATCGCCGAGGGCGTCACGGCTGCGGTTCGCGAGGTCGGCCTCAGCGTGCCGCTGGTGGTCCGCCTCGAAGGCACCAATGTCGAGCTCGGCAAGAAGATCATCCGTGAATCCGGGCTGAACGTGGTGCCGGCCGACAATCTCGACGACGCTGCGCAGAAGATCGTGAAGGCCGTCAAGGGAGGCTAGCGCCATGGCCCAAGACCATCTCGCCGCATCATCTCCACTCCCCGAGCACGCGCGCCTCGCCGCGTTCGCCGGCGAATGGGTTGGTGAGGAGATGGTCTTCCCGTCGCGCTGGACGGCGGGCGGGCCGGCGACCTCGCGCACCGTCGCGCGCATGGATCTCAACGGGTTCTATCTGATCCAGGACTCGGTCCAGATGCGTGACGGCAAGCAGGTCTTCGCCACCCACGGCATCTTCACCTTCGACCGCGACGACCGGACCTACAAATTGTTCTGGTACGACTCGCTCGGCTACACGCCGCCTTCGCCCGCCTCAGGCGGGTGGGCCGGCAAGACCCTGACGCTGGTGCGCGGCTCGCTCCGCGGCAATGCGCGCCACGTCTACGAGATCATCAATGAGGATTCCTACTCGTTGAAGATTCAATTCTCGCCGGACGCGGAAGGCTGGTCCGACGTCCTCACCGGCGTCTACCGCCGCATCCACTGACCCACTCACTCTGTTAGTTTCGCGAAAGCAGACCTCATGTCCATCCTGATCGACAAGAACACCAAGGTCATCTGCCAGGGCTTCACCGGCAAGAACGGCACGTTCCACTCGGAGGCCGCGATCGCCTACGGCACCAAGATGGTCGGCGGCACCTCGCCGGGCAAAGGCGGCTCGACGCATCTGGGCCTGCCGGTGTTCGACACCGTGCGCGAGGCACGTGAGAAGACCGGCGCCGACGCGTCGGTGATCTACGTGCCGCCGCCGGGCGCAGCCGACGCGATCTGCGAAGCCATCGACGCCGAGGTCCCGCTGATCGTCTGCATCACCGAGGGCATTCCTGTGATCGACATGGTTCGCGTCAAGCGCTCGCTGCTCGGCTCCAAGTCGCGCCTGATCGGGCCGAACTGCCCGGGCGTCATGACCGCCGGCGAGTGCAAGATCGGCATCATGCCCGCCAACATCTTCAAGACCGGCTCGGTCGGCATCGTCTCCCGCTCGGGCACGCTGACCTATGAAGCCGTGTTCCAGACCTCCCAGGAAGGCCTCGGCCAGACCACCGCGGTCGGCATCGGCGGCGACCCGGTCAAGGGCACCGAGTTCATCGACGTGCTGGAGATGTTGCTCGCCGACCCCAAGACCGAATCGATCGTCATGATCGGCGAGATCGGCGGTTCCGCCGAGGAGGACGCCGCGCAGTTCCTCAAGGACGAGGCCAAGCGTGGCCGCAAGAAGCCGATGGTCGGCTTCATCGCCGGCGTTACCGCGCCTCCCGGCCGCCGCATGGGCCATGCCGGCGCCATCATCTCCGGCGGCAAAGGCGACGCCGGTTCCAAGACCGAGGCGATGAAATCCGCAGGGATTACAGTGTCCCCGTCGCCCGCCCGCCTCGGCCACACGCTTGCCGAAAAGTTGAAAGGCTAATTCACTCCTTCGTGCTTTTCCGGGCGAAGTTTCGCAGCAAATAGGGTAAAGGGTGCCTGTCGCGTCGAGCCCTGTCGGGGGAGCTCGGCGCCAGCGCCGTTTGTTATGCGCGAACCGAAATCGCCAGGAACTCAAGTATGTCTCGCCAGGACGCGAACGCAGCCTTTGCCCTGTCATCCTTTTTGCAGGGCACCAATGCCACCTACATCGACGAAATCTACGCCCGCTACCAGAAGGACCCGTCCTCGGTCGATGCCGAGTGGCAGGAGTTCTTCAAGAGCCTGAACGACGCGCCGGCCGACATCAGCAAGAACGCGGAAGGCCCGTCCTGGGAGCGCGACAACTGGCCGCTGACCCCGAAGGATGACCTGACCTCCGCCCTCGACGGCAACTGGGCCGAGGTCGAGAAGGCCGTCGGCGCCAAGATCGCCGCCAAGGCGCAGGCCAAGGGGGCCGACATCTCCTCCGCCGACGTGCTTCAGGCCACGCGCGATTCCGTCCGCGCCCTGATGCTGATCCGCTCCTACCGCATGCGCGGTCACTTCCACGCCAAGCTCGATCCGCTCGGCATCGAAGCCCAGCGCAACCGCGAAGAGCTTGATCCCCGCACCTACGGCTTCAGCGAGGCCGATTTCGATCGCAAGATCTTCCTCGATCACGTGCTCGGCCTCGAATACGGCACCTTGCGCGAGATCACCGCGATTTGCGAGCGCACCTATTGCCAGACGCTCGGCGTCGAGTTCATGCATATCAGCAACGCGGCGCAGAAGGCCTGGATCCAGGAGCGCATCGAGGGACCCGATAAGGAAATCTCGTTCACGCGCGAAGGCCGCAGGGCCATCCTGCAGAAGCTGATCGAAGCCGAAGGTTTCGAGAAGTTCTGCGACACCAAGTTCACCGGCACCAAGCGCTTCGGCCTCGACGGCGGCGAATCGCTGATCCCCGCGCTCGAGCAGATCATCAAGCGCGGCGGCAATCTCGGTGTGAAGGAAATCGTGCTGGGCATGCCGCATCGCGGTCGCCTCAACGTGCTGACCCAGGTGATGGGCAAGGCGCACCGCGCGCTGTTCCACGAGTTCAAGGGCGGCTCGGCCAATCCTGACGCGGTCGAAGGCTCCGGCGACGTCAAGTATCACCTCGGCGCCTCCTCGGACCGCGAGTTCGACGGCAACCGCATCCACCTGTCGCTGACCGCCAACCCCTCGCATCTCGAGATCGTCGATCCCGTCGTGCTCGGCAAGGTCCGCGCCAAGCAGGACCAGCACGGCGATCCCCCGGACATGCGCATCTCCGTGATGCCGCTCCTGATGCACGGCGACGCCGCGTTCGCCGGCCAGGGCGTGGTTGCTGAATGCTTCGGCCTGTCCGACCTGAAGGGCTACCGCACCGGCGGCTCCGTGCACTTCATCGTCAACAACCAGATCGGCTTCACCACCTATCCGCGCTACTCGCGCTCCTCGCCCTATCCGTCGGATGTGGCGAAGATGATCGATGCGCCGATCTTCCACGTCAACGGCGACGATCCGGAAGCCGTCGTGTTCGCAGCCAAGGTCGCGACCGAATTCCGGCAGAAGTTCCACAAGCCCGTCGTCATCGACATGTGGTGTTATCGCCGCTACGGCCACAATGAGGGCGATGAGCCGGCCTTCACCCAGCCGGTGATGTACAAGCGGATCGCGGCCCATCCCTCGACGCTGACGCTCTACTCCAAGCGCCTGATCGCGGAAGGCGTCGTCACCGAGGGCGAGGTCGACAAGCTGAAGGCGGACTGGCGCGCCCGGCTCGATGCCGAGTTCGAGGCCGGCACCTCCTACAAGCCGAACAAGGCCGACTGGCTCGACGGCAAGTGGGCGGGCTTCAAGATCGCCGACCAGGAAGAGGATGCGCGGCGCGGCGTCACCGGCGTCGACATCGCTACGCTGAAGGACATCGGCCGCAAGATCACCAAGGTGCCGGACGGTTTCCGCGTTCACCGCACCATTCAACGCTTCCTCGATAACCGCGCCAAGGCGATCGAGAGCGGCAACGGCATCGACTGGGCGACCGGCGAGGCGCTGGCGTTCTGCTCGCTCCTGAACGAGAACCACCACGTGCGGCTGTCCGGACAGGATTCGGAACGCGGCACCTTCTCGCAGCGCCATTCGGTCCTGATCGATCAGGAGGACGAGAGCCGCTACACGCCGTTCAACCATCTCGGCCACGAGCAAGGCCACTACGAGGTCATCAACTCGCTGCTGTCGGAAGAGGCCGTGCTCGGTTTCGAATACGGCTATTCGCTCGCCGAGCCGAACACGCTGACGCTGTGGGAAGCCCAGTTCGGCGACTTCGCCAACGGCGCGCAGGTCGTGTTCGACCAGTTCATCTCGTCGGGCGAGCGCAAATGGCTGCGCATGTCCGGTCTGGTCTGCCTGTTACCGCACGGCTATGAGGGCCAGGGGCCGGAGCACTCCTCGGCGCGCCTCGAGCGTTACTTGCAGATGTGCGCGGAAGACAACATGCAGGTGGTCTACCCGACCACGCCGGCGAACTATTTCCACGTGCTGCGCCGGCAGCTGCATCGCGAGATCCGCAAGCCACTGATCATGATGACGCCGAAGTCGCTGCTGCGTCACAAGCGGGCGGTGTCGCGCCTCGACGAGCTCGCGAAGGGCACGACCTTCCACCGCATCCTCTACGATGACGCCCAGATGCTGCCGAACGAGGCGATCAAGCTCGTCCCCGACGAGAAGATCCGCCGCATCGTGCTGTGCTCCGGCAAGGTCTATTACGACCTCTACGAGGAGCGCGAGAGGCGCGGCATCGACGACATCTACCTGATGCGCGTCGAGCAGCTCTATCCGGTGCCGCTGAAGGCGCTGGTGGCCGAGCTGTCGCGCTTCAAGAAGGCCGAGATGGTGTGGTGCCAGGAAGAGCCCCGCAACATGGGTGCCTGGCACTTCATCGAGCCCTATCTGGAATGGGTGCTGAACCAGGTGAACGGCGCGAGCCGGCGTCCGCGCTACGTCGGCCGCGCCGCTTCCGCCGCGACCGCAACGGGTCTGATGTCCAAGCATCAGGCTCAGTTGAAGGCGTTCCTGGACGAAGCACTGAGCTGACCGAAATTCCAATTGTCATGCCCCGCGAAGGCGGGGCATCCAGTACGCCGCGGCGTCCGTTTGATCCATGATCGTCACGGTGTACTGGATCATCCGCCTGCGCGGACGATGACGGCCAAAAACGATTAAGGAAGAGACCATGACTGAAATTCGTGTGCCGACGCTCGGCGAATCCGTCACCGAGGCCACCATCGGCCGCTGGTTCAAGAAGGCCGGCGACCCCGTCGCCGTCGACGAGCCCCTGGTGGAGCTCGAGACCGACAAGGTCACCATCGAAGTCCCCGCGCCGACCGCCGGCACGCTGAGCGAGATCATCGCTGCTGATGGTGCGACCGTTGCCGTGGGCGCGCTGCTCGGTCAGATCACCGAAGGTGCTGGCGCAGCCAAGCCCGCTGCCGCGCCGGTCAAGGCTGCTGCGCCTGCCGCTGCTGCCGCTGCTCCGGCGCCGGCTCCCGCTGCCGCGAAGGCGCCGCCGGCCGATGCGCCGCTCGCGCCGTCCGTGCGCAAACTGTCGGCCGAGACCGGCATCGACGCCTCGACCGTGCCGGGCTCCGGCAAGGACGGCCGCGTCACCAAGGGCGACATGCTGGCCGCGATCGAGCGCGCCGCGTCGGCGCCGACGCCGGTCAACCAGCCCGCCGCTGCCGTGCAGGTCCGCGCGCCGTCGCCGGCCGATGACGCCGCCCGCGAAGAGCGCGTCAAGATGACCCGGCTGCGCCAGACCATCGCGCGCCGGCTCAAGGACGTGCAGAACACCGCGGCCATGCTCACGACCTTCAACGAGGTCGACATGACCAACGTCATGGCGCTCCGTGCGCACTACAAGGACGCGTTCGAGAAGAAGCACGGCGCAAAGCTCGGCTTCATGGGCTTCTTCACCAAGGCCGTCGTGCAGGCGCTGAAGGACATCCCGGCCGTCAACGCCGAGATCGACGGCAGCGACCTGATCTACAAGAACTACTACCACATCGGCGTTGCCGTCGGCACCGACAAGGGCCTGGTCGTGCCTGTGGTGCGCGACTGCGACCACAAGTCGATCTCCGACATCGAGAAGAGCATCGCCGATTTCGGCCGCCGCGCCCGTGACGGCCAGCTCAAGATCGACGAGATGCAGGGCGGCACCTTCACCATCACCAATGGCGGCATCTACGGCTCGCTGATGTCGACCCCGATCCTGAACGCGCCGCAGTCCGGCATCCTCGGCATGCACAAGATCCAGGAGCGGCCGATGGTCGTCGGCGGCAAGATCGAGGTCCGCCCGATGATGTATCTGGCGCTGTCCTACGATCACCGCGTCATCGACGGCAAGGAAGCCGTCACCTTCCTGGTCCGCGTCAAGGAGAGCCTGGAAGATCCGGCGCGCCTGGTGCTCGATCTCTGATCGCTGATGCTTTGCGAGCGCCGTCGCAACTGATGCGACGGCGCGTGTCGAACCATGGAGGCGCGCGTGACGGATAAAGTCGTTGTCATCACCGGCGGCAGCCGCGGCATCGGGCGGGCGACCGCGCTTGCGGCGGCCGCGCGCGGCTTCCGCGTCGTGGTCGGCTATGCCAGCAATAAGCAGGCCGCCGACGAGGTGGTCGCGCAGATCGCGGCCAGCAACGGCAAGGCCATCGCGGTGAAATGCGATGTCGCCGAGGAAAGTGACATCCTCAATCTGTTCAAGGAGGCCGACAAGTTCGGCACGCTCGGGGCGCTCGTCAACAATGGCGGCATCGTCGGCAAGAGCGGCGTGCGCGTCGACGAGATGTCGGCCGAGCGCATCCAGCGCGTGATGGCGGTGAACGTCACCGGCTCCATCCTCTGCGCGCGCGAGGCGGTGAAGCGGATGTCGACCAAGCACGGCGGCACGGGCGGCGTCATCGTCAACCTGTCGTCCGTCGCTGCGCGGCTCGGCTCGCCCAACACCTATGTCGACTATGCCGCGTCCAAGGGTGCGGTCGATTCCTTCACCGTCGGCCTCGGCCATGAGGTCGCGGGCGAGGGCATCCGCGTCGCCGCGATCCGTCCCGGCCTGATCGACACCGACATCCACGCTGCCGGCGGCGAGCCCGACCGCGCCCATCGCCTGGCCCATCTGGTGCCGATGAAGCGCGTCGGCACCGCCGATGAAATCGCCAATGCCATCGTCTGGCTGATCTCGGACGAGGCCTCCTACGTCACCTCAGCCATTCTCGATGTGTCCGGCGGACGCTGACGCGCCGCGCTGACGCATCCTCACCACGCCTAACCTTACGGGACTTTCTCTCATGGCTACCTACGATCTCGTCGTCATCGGCACCGGACCGGGCGGTTATGTCTGCGCGGTACGCGCGAGCCAGCTCGGCATGAAGGTCGCCGTGGTCGAAAAGAACGCGACCCTCGGCGGCACCTGCCTCAATGTCGGCTGCATGCCGTCGAAGGCGCTGCTGCACGCCTCCGAAATGTTCGAGGAAGCCGGCCATTCCTTCGCCAAGATGGGCGTCAGCGTTTCCGCGCCGAAGCTCGATCTGCCCGCGATGATGAACTTCAAGCAGCAGGGCATCGACGGCAACGTCAAGGGCGTCGAGTTCCTGATGAAGAAGAACAAGATCGACGTGCTCAAGGGCACCGGCAAGATCCTCGGCACCGGCAAGGTCGAGGTCTCCGCCGACGGCAAGTCGCAGGTGGTCGAGACCAAGAACATCGTGATCGCCACCGGCTCCGACATCGCGCGCCTCAAGGGCATCGAGATCGACGAGAAGCGCATCGTCTCCTCGACCGGCGCGCTGTCGCTGGAGAAGGTCCCCGGCAAGCTCCTCATCGTCGGCGCCGGCGTGATCGGCCTCGAGCTCGGCTCGGTCTGGCACCGCCTGGGTGCCGAAGTCGTCGTGGTCGAATTCCTCGACCGCATCCTGCCCGGCATGGACGGCGAGATCGCCAAGCAATTCCAGCGCATCCTCGAGAAGCAAGGATTTGCATTCAAGCTGGGCTCGAAGGTGACCGGCGTCGAAGTGAACAGCAAGGCATTGCTCGCGAAAATCGAACCGGCTTCCGGCGGTGCCGCTGAGACGCTTGAAGCCGACGTCGTGCTCGTCTGCATCGGCCGCGTGCCCTACACCGACGGCCTTGGCCTCAAGGAAGCCGGTGTCGCGCTCGATGCGCGCGGCCGGGTCCAGATCGATCCGCATTTCGCCACCAGCCTGAAGGGCGTCTATGCCATCGGCGACGTCGTCGCAGGCCCCATGCTCGCGCACAAGGCCGAGGACGAGGGCGTCGCGGTCGCCGAGATCATCGCCGGCCAGGCCGGCCACGTGAATTACGACGTGATCCCGGGCGTCGTGTATACCACGCCGGAAGTGTCCTCCGTCGGCAAGACCGAGGAGGAACTCAAGCAGGCGGGCACGGCTTACACGGTCGGAAAGTTTCCGTTCACCGCCAACGGTCGCTCCAAGGTCAACCAAACCACTGACGGCTTTGTGAAGATTCTCGCAGACGCGAAGACCGATCGCGTGCTCGGCGTGCACATCATCGGCCGCGAAGCCGGCGAAATGATCCATGAAGCGTGTGTTCTGATGGAATTTGGCGGCAGTGCGGAAGATCTCGCGCGCACCTGCCACGCCCATCCGACGCGCTCGGAGGCCGTTAAGGAAGCCGCGCTTGCGGTCGGCAAGCGAGCCATCCATATGTAACGACGCGCCCAGCGCCGAACCGGGCGGGAAACACATGCTGCGCCGCCTTCTTCAACCGGTCTGGGTCCTGCTTGCGATCGTTTTCCTGATCGAAGCCTGGCTGTGGGATCATCTCGAGCCGATCGTCGCCAGGATCGTCGCAGCCATCCCGCTGGCGCGCTTCAAGCATTGGCTGACGGAGCGCGTCGATGCGCTCTCGCCGGCCATGACGCTGCTCGTGTTCGCGGTGCCCGTCGTCCCGCTGTTTCCGCTCAAGCTGGTCGGGCTGTGGCTGCTCGCGCATGAATACTGGACCGGCGCGTTCGTCACGATCGTGTTCGGAAAGCTCGTCGGCGTCGGCGTCACCGCCTTCGTGTTCGACGTCACGCGCGCCAAGCTTCTGGAGATGCCCTGGTTCGAGCGGATCTACGCCTTAGTGCTGAAGATCCGCGCCAAGGCCGCGGAGCTGGTCGACCCGATCAAGCGCCGCATCCGCGAGCTGATCGCCGGCAACGGCGAGGGCTGGTCCTACCGCACGCTGCGTATGATCCAGCGCTTCAGGAAGAGCGTGCATCAGGCGCGGTGATCTTCGCCACCACAAGGACCGTCCGTGGCCCGGATGGAGCGCAGCGCAATCCGGGACAGGCGTCCCCGCTCTATCCTCCGTCATTGCGAGCGCGGCGAAGCAATCCAGTATCTTTCGCCGGAGGCAGTCTGGATTGCTTCGTCGCTTCGCTCCTCGCAATGACGCGGAAAGAGCAAACGCTCGCTACCCTCAATGCAAATGCAACAGATGCGGCCACCACAGGCCGAGCGCCGTCATGATCAGGCCGGCGATCGTCAGCACGCCGCTGACATAGGCGAGCGCCAGCATGCCCGTGATGATGGTGGCCGAGGCCAGCACGATGCCGATCTGGAAGGCGGCCGAGGCCAGCTCGAAATGGTGGTACTTCGCGGTCGCCTCGTCGCGGGCATGCTCGGCGTGCTTGGCCTTGTCCGCAAGCTGCTCGGTGCCTTCGCCGGTCTCGGGCTCGGAGCGGTAGCGCTGCGCGGTCTTGGTCCAGTCGTCGATCTGCTTCTGCACGGCGGGCTTCTGTGCATCGGCCGCGGCGGCCAGTGTCAGCTTGCCCTGCTCCGCCGCGGTCACCACCACGGTGCGGCGGATGCTCTTGGCCTGGAAGAACGCCCAGAGATTGGCGGCTTCGACGTTCTTGCTGATCGATTCGGTCTGGGCACCCTTGCCGAGCGTCTCCGAGATCGCCAGGAACAGCGCCAGCACGGCGATCAGAAGGGCGATCTTCTTGTTCGAGCCGGACGCGTGTTCGGCGTGCTCGGCATGCTCCATGCTTTCATGTGCGCCCATAAGTCTCTCCTGTCCTGGTTCGGTACGATTGAACCAACCGCGTGCGCGGCGCAAGAGGCACGCGAGCTATGACGAGAGTGTGTCAGTCTGTCGGCTCTCTTGTCCCGGACGCGGCGCGGCGTGTAACGCTGCGACGCTGAGCCGGGACCCAGAAGCTGCAAACGATCGCGCCGGAGGATGGGCCCCGGCTCAGCAGCGCATCACTGAAGAAGTGCTGCGCTGCGTCCGGGGCACGAGAGCTTGTCAGCGTCACCGCCGCGGATGTGCGCTCGCATACACCTCGAGCAGCCGCTCGGAATCGATCCCGGTATAGACCTGCGTCGTCGACAACGAGGAATGGCCGAGCAATTCCTGGATGGCGCGTAAGTCGCCGCCGCGCGAGAGCAGATGCGTGGCAAAGGAATGCCGCAGCGCGTGCGGCGTGGCGCTGTCGGGAAGTCCCAGCGCGCCGCGCAGCCGCTCCATCGCGAGCTGGATGATGCGCGGGCTCAAGGGGCCGCCGCGCGCGCCGACGAAGATCGGTCCTTCCGCCGGCAGCGGATACGGACACATCGCGACGTACTCTTGAATCAATGCGAGCACGTTCTGCAGCACCGGCACCATGCGGGTCTTGTTGCCTTTGCCTGTCACGACCAGCACGTCGCCCTCGCCGGGCTTCGGCACCTCGCGGCGCTTGAGACCCAGCGCCTCGGAGATGCGCAGGCCCGAGCCATAGAGCAGCGCCATCACCGCGGCATCGCGCGCCAGGATCCAGGTCTCGCGCTCCTCGCCGGCGCGCTCGTCGGCATCGGCCAGACGTTTGGCCGATGCCATCGGCAGCGGCTTCGGCAGGCTCTTGGCGACCTTCGGCGCGCGGATCGCCGACAATGCGCCGACCTTGCCCTTGCCCTCGCGCTCCAGAAAACGTCCGAACGAGCGCAGGCCCGCCAGCGCGCGCATCAGGCTGCGGCCGGCGATGTCGTCGGCCCGGCGCATCGCCATGAAGGCGCGCACATCGGTGGCTTCCAGCGCTGCAAACCGCTCCAGCGTCACCCGCTCGCCCCAATGGGCACAGAGGAAATCAAGGCACTGCCGCAGATCGCGGCCATAGGCTTCCAGCGTCTTCGGCGACAGCCGCCGCTCGGCGCCGAGATGCGCCAGCCAGCGCGCCATCTCCTGCGCGATCGAGGGATCGGCGCTGGCGAGCTCGATGTGTGGGGCGGCCGCTTTGCTCATGCGCTCTGGACGTGGTGATTCCGCACAGTATATCGCATCACACTCGTTTATCGTTCGCTAAGGCCGCGGCGCGACGCTAGCCTGAAGACCTCAAGGTTCCGATTCCCCGCTCATGGACCAATCGCCGCGCAACACCACCGCCCCCGCCACCCGCATGGTCGACGTGCTGGTGCCGGTCGCGCTCGACCAGACCTATTCCTACAAGGTGCCGCGCGGCATGGAGCTGAAGGCGGGCGACCTCGTCGGTGTGCCGCTCGGTCCGCGCGAGGTGCTGGCCGTGGTCTGGGGCGAGAACGCCAATCCCGATCCGCGCCTGCATAACCGCCTCAAGGAGGTCAGCGAGAAGCTCGACATTCCCCCGCTCAAGCCGGAGCTGCGCCAGGTGGTGGACTGGGTCGCCAATTACACGCTGAGCCCGCGCGGCATGGTGCTGCGCATGTGCCTGCGCATGGGCGAAAATCTCGGCCCGGAGCGGGTGCGCGCCGGCGTGCGCCTGACCGGCGATCCGCCGAAGCGTCTGACGCCGGCGCGCCAGCGCGTGATCGCGCTGCTGTCGGACCGGCTGCTGCACGGCAAGTCCGAGGCGGCCAAGGAGGCCGGCGTCTCCTCGGGCGTCATCGACGGCCTCGTCGATGAAGGCACGCTCACGGTGGAGCCGATGCCGCCGCCGCCACCGCCGCCGGCGCCCGATCCGGGATTCGGCCGGCCGGATTTTTCGCCGCTGCAGCGTGCCGGTGTGGATGCGATGCGCGCGCTCGCGGCCAACGGCACCTTCCATGTTGCGCTGCTCGACGGCGTCACCGGCTCGGGCAAGACCGAGGTCTATTTCGAAGCCGTCGCCGAGGTGATCCGCCGCGGCAAGCAGGCGCTGATCCTGATGCCGGAGATCGCGCTTACCGGCCAGTTTCTCGATCGCTTCGCGCAGCGTTTTGGCGTGCGGCCGATCGAATGGCATTCCGAGCTCACCCCGCGCACCCGCGCGCGCAATTGGGCCGCGATCTCCGAAGGTTCGGCGCCGGTCGTCGTCGGCGCGCGTTCGGCGCTGTTTCTCCCTTACGCCAATCTTGGCCTCATCGTCGTCGATGAGGAGCACGACCAGGCCTACAAGCAGGACGACGGCGTGCATTACCACGCCCGCGACATGGCGGTGGTGCGCGGGCATATCGCAAAAATCCCGGTCGTGCTGGCCTCCGCGACGCCGTCGGTGGAATCCGAGGTCAATGCGCGCAAGAACCGCTACCAGCGCATCGCGCTGCCCTCGCGCTTCGGCGGCCAGCACATGCCGCATATCGAGGCCATCGACCTGCGCCGCGAGCCGCCCGCGCGCGGCCGCTTCATCTCGCCGCGGCTTGCCGGCGAGATCCGAACCGCGATCGAGCGGCGCGAGCAGGCGCTGTTGTTCCTCAATCGTCGCGGCTATGCGCCGCTGACCTTGTGCCGTGCCTGCGGCCATCGCTTCGCCTGCACCATCTGCGATGCCTGGCTGGTCGATCATCGCTTTCGCCAGCGCCTCGTCTGCCATCATTGCGGCTTCTCGATGCCGCGCCCGCACATCTGCCCGAACTGTTCGGCCGAGGAATCGCTGGTCGCGGTCGGACCCGGCGTGGAGCGCCTGCAGGAGGAGGCGGCGGCGCTGTTCCCGCAAGCGCGCACCATGGTGCTGTCGAGCGATCTCATCACCTCGATCGAGACCATGCGAAGCGAGCTCGCCGAGATCGCGGAGGGCCGCGTCGACATCATCATCGGCACGCAGCTCGTGGCCAAGGGCCACAACTTCCCGCGGCTCAACTTGGTCGGCGTGGTCGATGCCGATCTTGGCCTCAGCAATGGCGATCCGCGCGCGGCCGAGCGCACCTGGCAATTGCTCAACCAGGTGATCGGCCGCGCCGGTCGCGAGCAGGGCCGCGGCGTCGGCTATCTCCAGACCCATCAGCCCGATCACCCCGTGATGCGGGCCTTGATCGCCTGCGACCGCGAGGCCTTCTACGACAGCGAGATCGAGCTGCGCGAGAAGACGCTCTATCCGCCGTTCGGCCGGCTCGCCAGCCTGATCATCTCCGCCGGCGACCGCCCGGGCGCCGAGGGCTTCGGCCGCAAGCTCGTCGCGCTCGCGCCGCGCGACGAGCGCGTCGTTGTACTCGGCCCCGCCGAAGCGCCGCTCGCCGTCATCAAGGGCCGCTACCGCTTCCGCATCCTGGTGAAATCGGCGCGCGGCTTCGACCTGTCGGACTACTTGCGCAACTGGCTCGCGGTCTGCCCGAAGCCGACAGGCAATCTGAAGCTGGAAGTCGACGTCGATCCGCAGAGCTTTTTGTAGCCATCGCCGTAGCCAAATCCTCCGCCGTCATCCCGGGGCGCGACGAAGTCGCGAGCCCGGAATCCATTCCTCCACCGACTCTGCCGCGCGATGGATTCCGGGTTCGCGCTCCGCGCGCCCCGGAATGACAAAACAAAAAAAGCCCGCGGTCCCCCCAAGACCGCGGGCTTGTTTCACGTGCGCAGCAAACTGATGAAAACTGCGCGCTCGATCAGGCGCGGATCGCGCCTTTAGGAGACGACTTCCGCGGTGACGCGGCCGACGCCGCGACTGGTGAGGCCAATGGCGCGGGCGGCACCCGTGGAGAGGTCGAGCACACGCCCGCGAATGAACGGGCCGCGGTCATTGATGGTGACGATGACGCTCTGGCTGCCATGGGTGACGCGCAGCTTGGTGCCGAAGGGCAGCGAACGGTGCGCCGCGGTCATGGCGTTCTGGTTGAAGCGCTGGCCCGAGGCGGTCTTGCTACCGGACTCATTGCCGTAAAAGGACGCGATGCCGGAGAAGCTGCGGCCCGTGCCGGAGGTCGGCGTCATTGACGCATTGGCATTGCGCCAATCGGCGGTCGCGTTGGCCTCGGTCTGGGCGTGGTGGCGGTGGTGATGGCGATGCTTGGATTTGGCGGAAGCTTCGGTGGCAGTTCCACCGACAAGGAGAGTTGCGGCGACGAAAGCAATCGCCGTTCGCGGCCGGGTCACAAAGCCCAGCGTCTTCAAAGACAGCATTTAATGGTCCCTAAGCTAGTATTGCCACATTTGTGGCAAGTGGAGCCCCCATCAGTTTGTGAGCGATTTGGCGTTTCGATTCCCAATGAGGCGTGAATTGGGCAGTAAATCCGGTATGTGTCGTCATGAAATATCTTGTTACCGTCGCGAGATATTCATCCGATATCCCGTGATCTTCGCCTTTAACGATTTATTAACCTCTAGGTTACTTGCGAATACTGTAAAGCGAAGTCATCGCCTATAGCGTTTAGAATTCGATAAGTATTCGGCGGGTGGAACTCGTGGGAACGGATTCACGCCTCAGCGATCCGTGTTCATGGCCGCTATGCGCTGGGGGCAGGAACCAATGGGAGGTGTCGCGGCAGGGCCGGCGCTGAATTCCGTGACGTGGCAGGTCGCCGCCTCGGTCGGCCCCTCTCGCGCGGAATGTGTTGCGAGGCTGCGACGAACTGGCGACAGAACCTCATGCCTTTAGTTTGGCGTCATGTTGCACCTGCGCACCTGCTATGTTAGCAAAGCCGCGATTTTAACGAGCCCGGCACCTCCCGTGCTGGTCGGAAATCGAAGTCCCGCTTGAATTCCAAGGGCTTGGATCGCTAGGCGCCGCTTCGTGGCGACGGTTTTTCCCTTGCGAGTTTGACAGCAAAAAGAGCGCGTCTGTGGCTGCAGAAGATACGTCCGTTTCAGGTGTGTCCGGCCGTTATGCAACGGCCTTGTTCGAGCTGGCCCGCGACCAGAACGTGGTCGACGAGGTCAAAGCCGATCTTGATAAATTCGATGCCATGCTGAACGAAAGCGCTGATCTCAAGCGCCTCGTCCGCAGCCCGGTGTTCGCCGCCGACGCCCAGTCCAAGGCCCTTTCGGCCGTGCTGGACAAGGCGGGCATCGCCGGCATCACCGCCAACTTTCTGAAAGTGCTGACCGCCAACCGCCGCCTGTTCGCGGTGGCCGACGTCAGCCGCGCCTTCCGCGCCCTCGTGGCCCGGTTCAAGGGCGAGACGACGGCTGACGTCACGGTGGCGGAGGCGCTCTCTGACAAGAATCTCGATGCCCTCAAGGTTGCCCTGAAGTCGGTGACCGGCAAGGACGTCGCGCTGAACGTGAAAGTCGATCCCTCGATCATCGGTGGCCTCGTCGTCAAGCTGGGCAGCCGCATGGTGGATGGTTCGCTTCGCACCAAACTCAATTCGATCAAGCACGCGATGAAAGAGGCAGGCTGATGGACATCCGCGCCGCGGAAATTTCCGCGATCCTCAAGGACCAGATCAAGAATTTCGGCCAGGAAGCTGAAGTCTCCGAAGTCGGACAGGTGCTGTCCGTCGGCGACGGTATCGCCCGCGTCTACGGTCTGGACAACGTCCAGGCCGGTGAAATGGTCGAGTTCGAGAACGGCACCCGCGGCATGGCGCTGAACCTCGAAACCGACAACGTCGGTGTCGTTATTTTCGGTGCCGACCGCGAGATCAAGGAAGGCCAGACCGTCAAGCGCACCCGCGCCATCGTGGACGCGCCGGTCGGCAAGGGCCTGCTCGGCCGCGTCGTCGACGCGCTCGGCAATCCCATCGACGGCAAGGGACCGATCCAGGCCGACAAGCGCATGCGCGTCGACGTCAAGGCGCCCGGCATCATTCCGCGAAAGTCGGTGAACGAGCCGATGGCGACCGGCCTCAAGGCGATCGACGCCCTGATCCCGATCGGCCGCGGCCAGCGCGAGCTGATCATCGGCGATCGCCAGACCGGCAAGACCGCGATCGCGCTCGACACCATCCTGAACCAGAAGCCGCTCAACGCGCAGCCGGACGAGAACATCAAGCTGTACTGCGTCTACGTCGCGGTCGGCCAGAAGCGTTCGACCGTCGCGCAGTTCGTGAAGGTGCTGGAAGAGCAGGGCGCGCTCGAATACTCGATCGTCGTCGCCGCCACCGCGTCGGATCCGGCGCCGATGCAGTACATCGCGCCCTTTACCGGCTGCACCATGGGCGAGTACTTCCGCGACAACGGCATGCACGCGGTCATCATCTATGACGATCTGTCCAAGCAGGCTGTCGCCTACCGTCAGATGTCGCTGCTGCTGCGCCGCCCGCCGGGCCGCGAAGCCTATCCCGGCGACGTGTTCTATCTGCACTCCCGCCTGCTCGAGCGCGCGGCGAAGCTGAACAAGGACATGGGCTCGGGCTCGCTGACGGCGCTGCCTGTCATCGAAACCCAGGCCAACGACGTGTCGGCTTACATCCCGACGAACGTCATCTCGATCACCGACGGCCAGATCTTCCTGGAAACCGACCTGTTCTTCCAGGGCATCCGTCCTGCCGTGAACGTCGGTCTGTCGGTGTCGCGCGTCGGTTCGTCGGCGCAAACCAAGGCCACTAAGAAGGTCGCCGGCAAGATCAAGGGCGAGCTCGCGCAGTACCGCGAAATGGCGGCGTTCGCGCAGTTCGGCTCCGACCTCGACGCCTCGACCCAGCGCCTGCTCAACCGCGGCTCGCGCCTCACCGAGCTGCTCAAGCAGCCGCAGTTCTCGCCGCTGAAGATGGAAGAGCAGGTCTGCGTGATCTGGGCCGGCACCAACGGCTATCTCGATCCGCTCCCGCTCAACAAGGTGCGCGCGTTCGAGGACGGCCTGCTGTCGCTGCTGCGCGGCAAGCACGCCGACATCCTCAACGCGATCCGCGATAGCCGAGATCTCTCCGACGATACCGCTGCCAAGCTGAAGTCGGTGGTCGAGGGCTTCGCGAAGTCTTTCTCATAAGAAGGCCGTCATGGCCGGGCTTGTCCCGGCCATCCACGTCTTGTGCGTGGAAGACGGAGAACGTGGATGCCCGGGACACGCCCGGGCATGACGAAAGGATAGGGTCGCGGTCGAGCCGCAGGCTGATCGCTGGGGACGAAGAATGGCGTCACTTAAAGACATGCGCGTCCGCATCGCCTCCACCAAGGCGACGCAAAAGATCACCAAGGCCATGCAGATGGTCGCGGCCTCCAAGCTGCGCCGCGCGCAGACCGCTGCGGAAGCGGCGCGTCCCTATGCCGACAAGATGAGCGCGGTGATCTCCAACATCGCCAGCGCCGCGGTCGGCTCGCCCGGCGCACCGGTGCTGCTGGCCGGCACCGGCCGGGACCAGGTTCATCTGCTGCTGGTCTGCACCGGCGAGCGCGGCCTGTCCGGCGCCTTCAACTCCTCGATCGTGCGTCTCGCCCGCGAGCGCGCTCTGGCGCTCGCTGCGCAGGGCAAAGAGGTGAAATTCTTCTGCGTCGGCCGCAAGGGTTACGAGCAGCTCCGCCGCCAGTTCGACAAGCAGATCGTCGAGCACATGGACCTGCGCAGCGTCCGCCAGCTCGGCTTCGTCAACGCCGAGGAGATCGCCAAGAAGGTTCTGGCGCGTTTCGACAACGGCGAATTCGACGTCTGCACGCTATTCTATTCGCAATTCAAGTCGGTGATCGCACAGGTCCCCACCGCTCAACAGATCATTCCGCTGGTTGTCGAGGAAGGCGCTGCGAATGGCAGCGCGACCTCTTACGAATATGAGCCGGAAGAGGACGAGATCCTCACGCGCCTGTTGCCGCGCAACCTCGCGGTGCAGATATTCCGCGCCCTGCTCGAGAACAACGCCTCGTTCTACGGTGCGCAGATGTCGGCGATGGACAACGCCACCCGCAACGCCGGGGAAATGATCCGCAAGCAGACGCTGGTCTACAACCGCACGCGTCAGGCTCAGATCACCAAGGAACTCATCGAAATCATCTCCGGCGCAGAAGCAGTCTGACCGGACACGAAATTCGGATCGAAGGAGACAGTAAATGGCTACAGCAGCCACACAGATCGGTCGCGTTACCCAGGTCATGGGCGCCGTCGTCGACGTGCAGTTCGAAGGCCACCTGCCGGCCATTCTCAACTCGCTCGAAACCAAGAACGGCAACAACCGCCTGGTGCTGGAAGTCGCGCAGCATCTCGGCGAGTCGACCGTCCGCACCATCGCGATGGACGCCACCGAAGGTCTGGTGCGCGGCCAGGAAGTGACCGACACCGGTCAGCCGATCTCGGTTCCCGTGGGGGACGGTACGCTGGGCCGCATCATGAACGTCATCGGCGAGCCGATCGACGAGGCCGGCCCGATCAAGTCGGAGGGCACCCGCGCCATCCACCAGGAAGCGCCGACCTATACCGACCAGTCGACTGAAGCCGAAATTCTCGTCACCGGCATCAAGGTCGTCGATCTGCTCGCGCCGTATGCGAAGGGCGGCAAGATCGGCCTGTTCGGCGGCGCCGGCGTGGGCAAGACCGTGCTGATTCAGGAGCTGATCAACAACGTCGCGAAGGCGCACGGCGGTTACTCCGTGTTCGCCGGCGTCGGCGAACGTACCCGCGAGGGCAACGACCTCTACCACGAGTTCATCGAGTCCAAGGTCAACGCCGACCCGCACAATCCGGATCCGAGCGTGAAGTCGAAGTGCGCGCTGGTGTTTGGTCAGATGAACGAGCCGCCGGGCGCCCGCGCCCGCGTCGGTCTGACCGGTCTGACCGTCGCCGAGCACTTCCGCGACCAGGGCCAGGACGTGCTGTTCTTCGTCGACAACATCTTCCGCTTCACGCAAGCGGGTTCGGAAGTGTCGGCGCTGCTCGGCCGTATTCCTTCGGCGGTGGGTTATCAGCCGACGCTCGCGACCGACATGGGCGCGCTGCAGGAGCGCATCACCACCACGCAAAAGGGCTCGATCACCTCGGTGCAGGCCATCTACGTGCCGGCCGACGACTTGACCGACCCGGCGCCCGCGACCTCGTTCGCGCACTTGGACGCCACCACGGTGCTGTCGCGCGCGATCTCGGAAAAGGGCATCTATCCGGCGGTGGACCCGCTCGACTCGACCTCGCGCATGCTCTCGCCGCTGGTCGTCGGCGAGGAGCACTACACCGTCGCCCGTCAGGTCCAGCAGGTGCTGCAGCGCTACAAGTCGCTCCAGGACATCATCGCCATTCTCGGCATGGACGAGCTTTCGGAAGAGGACAAGCTGACGGTGGCCCGCGCCCGCAAGATCGAGCGCTTCCTGTCGCAGCCGTTCCACGTCGCCGAAATCTTCACGGGTTCGCCGGGCAAGTTCGTGGACCTCGCCGACACCATCAAGGGCTTCAAGGGCCTGGTGGAAGGCAAGTACGACCACCTGCCGGAAGCTGCCTTCTACATGGTCGGCACCATCGAAGAGGCGGTGGAGAAGGGCAAGAAGCTCGCCGCTGAAGCGGCTTAAGAAGCGAATGGCGAATGGGGAGTAGCGAATAGTCGCTGCTTCCATTCGCTACTCGCCATTCGCCACTCGCTATTCGCAGGTTTCCCATGGCCACCTTCCATTTCGATCTCGTCTCTCCTGAAAAGCTCGCCTTCTCGGGTGAGGTCGATCAGGTCGACATCCCCGGCGCCGAGGGTGATTTCGGCGTGCTGGCGGGGCATGCGCCGGTCGTGGCTGCAATCCGGCCCGGCATCCTCACCGTCACCACCGGCGGCAAGCACGAGAAGATCATCGTGCTCGGCGGCCTTGCCGAAGTCTCCGAAAAGGGCCTCACCGTGCTGGCCGACGTCGCGACCTCGCTGGACGAGCTCGACCGTGTCCAGTTCGCCGAGACGATCGCGGAGATGGAAGAGAATTTGAAGGAGCACGAAGGCACCGAGCTCGATCAGGCCATCGAGCGGCTCGACCACTTCAAGAGCATCCAGCATCAGCTCAACGCCACGGCTATGCACTAAGCCCCGGGGCACCGCTCCGGGGCGAACAAGACATTCCTGCAAGGGAATTCTGGGACAGGTCCAGCGCTCGTCACCGACCGTGGCGGGCGCTGAACTTTGTTGCACCGCGCCGGAGATGGCGGCATTCTGCGCGCGCGGATTTGTTCCGGGGGCCGGCAGATGAAACGCAAGATCGCAGCGATTTTCGCAGCCGATATTGCCGGGTATTCGAGACTGGTCGCGGAAGACGAAGAGGAGACGCTGCGGCGTCTGGCCTCCTATCGCGAGGTCGTCGACGATTTCATCGCCAAGGCCGGCGGGCGCATCTTCAACACGGCGGGCGATGCCGTGCTCGCGGAGTTTCCGAGCGCTGTGGATGCGGTGCGCTGCGCGATCGACATCCAGGAGAGCTTGCGGACCCGCAACATGGCCTATCCGCCGAGCCGGCAGATGTCGTTTCGCATCGGCATCACCATCGGCGACGTGGTCGAGCGCGACGGCGATCTCTTGGGCGACGGCGTCAACATCGCCGCGCGCCTCGAGGGTCTTGCCGAGGTCGGCGGCATCTGCGTCTCGCGCGGGGTGCATGAGCAGGTCGCCAACAAGCTGTCGGTGCAGTTCGCCGATATCGGCGCGCAGGAGGTCAAGAACATTCCGACACCGGTGCACGCCTATATGGTGGCGATGCGGCGCGAGGACGGCGGCTATGCCAAAGCCGCAGCTGAAGAAGCCGGCCTCCAAGATGGCGGCGGCGCCGGTGTGGATATGGCCGTTGGCGGTCGCAATCGTCTCGATCGTCGCCATCGCCGTTACCGGCTCTCTCTACAACACCAAGCTGAAGAACGCCGCGAGTGCCGCGGCACCCGTCGCCGTGCCGAGCGCAACGCCGACCGCGATGGCGGCAACGCCAAGTCCAATGCCGACCCAGATGGTAAAGGCGCCGATGACGCCGCCGAACGCCGGCGCCGCGATGGCGCCGATGCCCGCGCCGTCACCCTCACCGATGACAGGCAAGCTTGCGGCCGACAGCGTGCCCTTCATCAACGAGCGCGCCCGCAACTACGTCGCCGGCGACTACTCCGCTGCCGCCGACTACAAGGCCTTCGCGCTCAATGTCGGCGGCTTCATCGGCTCGGCGTTGAATCAACCAACCGAGGAAGCCGCGCGAAACACGGCGCTCGAACAGTGCCAGAAGCGCGCCGATGCCGCGCAATCGCCGCGACGCTGCGAGCTTTATGCCGTCGGCAGCAACGTCGTCTACACCCACGGCAAGCCGCCGATGCCGCCGCAGCCTTGGGTCCGCCACGATGCCATAACTGAGAAGCCATTCGCGTCGAAGGATTTTCCGATCGTGCGCAGTGCCGCAAAAGTGCGGATCGAGAACATGTTCGCGCCCGCGGCAAAATCCCGTTCGATCGCGCTCGGCCCGACCGGGCATTATCTCATGGTGCTCGGCGCATCATCGGTGGATGAAGCCGTGCGGCGTTCTCTGGAATCGTGCGGCGCGATCGCCGGTGTTGCCTGCATGGTCGTCGCGGTCGACGACAATTTCGTCGTGCCGATCCCGACCTCGTTCAGGATCACCGGCTTCTTCAATGCCGCCTCCAACGCTTCGATCGTGGCCGAGGCGCGCGGCGAGGTCGTCCGCAAGCTCGGTGACACCATGGGCTGGACCGCTGTCGCCGTCGGCACATCCGGCCGGGCCGGCCTCGGTCTCAAGGCCGCTGATGAGCAGACCGCCGTCACCTCCGCGCTCGCCGACTGCGCCAAGCGCGACAGCGACTGCCACGTCATCGCCATCGGCCCATTCACGGTGGGCCCGATCAATTAGCGCTCACGTGAGATGAGGCCTGGCACATGATGACAGAGGTGCCACCTCACGCGCCCGCGCCGGCAAAAAAATTCTCTAACAATTTCAACGCCATTTCTACTGTGCATGGGATTGTTTTCGAAAGTCAGCTTGCGAACCCCGCAAACTCCTGCGCCACGGCCCGGTAGACCTCGCGGCGGAACGGCACTACGAGCTCGGCGACACGATCGAGGCGCTCCCAGCGCCAGGCGTCGAACTCGGCGGGCTGGCCGTTGCGCGGCGTCAGCGGATCGATCTCGTCGTCTGTGCCGGTGAACCGCAGCGCGAACCATTTCTGGCGCTGGCCGCGAAACTTTGCGAGGCGGTGCGTCTGCGGTCCGTCGTAAGGCGGGAATTCATAGGTGAACCAGTCGGTCTCGCCGAGATAGTCGGCACTGACGACGTTGGTCTCCTCCCATAGCTCGCGCATCGCCGCGTCGCGCAAATTCTCGCCCTCGTCGACACCGCCCTGCGGCATCTGCCAGTCGAGCCCCGGCAGGATGATCTCCGGCCCATCGCCCTTGAAGCGATGGCCGATCAGCACGCGGCCGTCGGCGTTGAACAGCGCGATGCCGACGTTGGGGCGGTAGGGTTTTTCATTGGTCATCTTGTCATTCCGGGGCGCGCGGAGCGCGAGCCCGGAATCCATAACCACAGGCGGTAGTCGGTTTAAAGGACGTCGCTGCTATCCTTCGCACAACTTCTGCCTGGGGAGTATGGATCCCCGTCTTCGCGGGGATGACGGGCGAGAGAGCCGCGACAGGTGATCTGATCACTCCTCCGCCAGCGCAGAAAATTCCTGCACCACGCGCTCATAGACCGGGCGCTTGAACGGGATGATCAACTCAGGGAGATTCTTCATCGACTCCCAGCGCCAGCTCACGAATTCCGCCTTGTGGCCGCCGCCGGGATGCTCGACGTTGATCTCGCTGTCCTTGCCGGTGAAGCGCACCGCGTACCATTTCTGGCGCTGGCCGCGGTAGCGGCCCTTCCAGGCGCGCCCGGCAACGGTGCGCGGAATGTCGTAAGTGAGCCAGTCCGGGACCTCACCGAGCCGCTCGACCGAGCGCACGCTGGTCTCCTCGTAGAGCTCGCGCTTGGCCGCCTCCCAGGTGTCCTCGCCGGGATCGACCCCGCCCTGCGGCATCTGCCAGACATGGGTGTCGTCGACATGCTCGATGCCGCCGGCGCGGCGGCCGATGAACACCAGTCCCCTTGGATTGATCAGCATCACGCCGACGCAGGTCCGGTAGGGCAGATCCTCGTAACGCGCCATTCCGCCAGACCTCTTGCCTGCTTCTTGGGAAGGCATGCCGGCCCCGCGAGACCCGCGCCGAACCAATTCGTTGATTTAGCTGGATTTTGATTTCAGCATCGCGGTTGTCAATGGCACCAAAAGGATACCTCGGTCGCCCAATGTCTTGGTCCAGGCGCTGATGCGCTCGATCGAGACGGGCAAGGCGGAGGCCGTGCCGACGGCGATGCCGCGCTCGCGCGCCGCCGATTCCAGCTTGTTGAGGGCGCGGTCGATCTCGGTCGCCGTCGGCACCGCGTCGATGGCGATATCGCCCTTGCCGAACGGCACGGCCTGGTTGGCCGCGGCCTGGGGCGCGATGCTGCGGGGCGAGGAGCCGTCATCGAAGAAGCCGAGGCCGCGCTTGGCCGCCTCGCGGATGATCGGCTGCATCGCCGGCTCCGTGGCGATGAAGCGGGCGCCCATGAAATTGGTGAGACCGGCATAGCCCTGCATCCGGCTGAGGTGCCAGTACAGGCGGTCCATGTTCTGGTCGGGGCTGAGCGAGGTCAGCAGCGTCTGCGGCCCCGGATCGTTGTCGGGGAAGTCGTACGGCTCCATCGGGATCTGGAGGAAGATCTCGTGGCGCTGCGCCCGCGCCCGCTCGGCGAGCTTGCCGGGGTCGGAGCCGTAGGGCGTGAAGGCCAGCGTCACCGCCGGCGGCAGCTTCATGATGGCGTCCAGGGTCTTGGCGGCGCCGACGCCGAGGCCGCCGATCACGATCGCGACCACCGGCATCTTGGCGGCCTTGGCGCGGTCGGCGTCCGCCGCATAGACGTTGAACGGCCTCAGCCCATCGGCGACCACCGGGATCATGCCGTAGCGCGATTTCTCCAGCAGCTTCGGATTGATCCCGGTCATGACGGGCGGCGGGGCGGATGCAGCCTCGCCCTTGTCCGCAGCATCGCCCCCGCCAATCACCACGTCGCGGCGGGCGCCGGTGGAGCCGTCGATCATGGTGATGGTCTTCTGCTCGCCGGGCGCGGCCTGCTTCGGCGCTTCCTTGGTCTCGTGCTTGGTTTCTTGGCCTTGGCCGATGGCAGACTTGTCGTCCGTCGCCTTCTCGGCCGGCCTGGGCTGGTTGATCGCGATCCGGCTCATCGGCTCACCGCCGAGCGGGTCCTTGTTGAAGATGGCGAAGCCGGCAAAGGTAACCAGGAACAGGCCGAGCAGAACAGCCAGCAGCTGCATAGACGTGAACGGCAGCCGCAGCCGGCGTTTGCGGCGCGGCTTATCCTGTCCGAGCGGGGCGCTCAGATCATCGGCCGTTTCAGTCATGCGCGATCCCGAATCACTCCAGCCGACGATACCACGCCGAGGTCAAGCGGCGGCAGGCCGGGATAGGCCGGAGGCAGCAGCAGTTCCCAAGCAAAAAGGGCGGCTTCAGGAAGCCGCCCTTTCGCTGGATCGCGTGATACGCCGACCTAGTTCGCCGCTTTGGCCTTGTCGGTCGCCGCCTTGTTGTCGCCGCCCGGGGTCGGCGCGGCGGAGGCGCTGTTCTTGATGCCGTGGAGCAGGTCGCCGGCGAGCTTGAGCGCCTTGTCGTCCTTGGCGTCCGGCGGGACGTAGGACTGCGAGCCCGTCTTCTCGTCGCCGTCGTTCTTCAGGTGGCCGCGCAGCGAAGCCTCGCCCTTGGTGTCGGTGCGCGACTTCAGCTCGTCCGGCACGTCCTGGAGCACTTCGATATCGGGCACGATGCCCTTGGCCTGGATCGACTTGCCCGACGGCGTGTAATAGCGCGCGGTGGTCAGCCGCAGCGCGCCGTTGCCGCTGCCGAGCGGAATGATGGTCTGCACCGAGCCCTTGCCGAACGAGCGCGTGCCGACGATGGTTGCGCGCTTGTGGTCCTGCAGCGCGCCGGCGACGATTTCCGACGCCGAGGCCGAGCCGCCATTGACCAGCACGATGACCGGCCTGCCCTTGGTCAGGTCGCCCGCATGCGCGGCGCGGCGCTGGGTCTCCTCGGCATTGCGGCCGCGGGTCGAGACGATCTCGCCCTTCTCGAGGAACGAGTCGGAGACGGTGACCGCTTCCTCGAGCAGGCCGCCCGGATTGTTGCGGAGGTCGATGATGAAGCCCTTGAGCTTGTCGCCGCCGATCTGGTTCGTGAGGTTGCCGATCTCGCGCTTCAGGCCTTCGGTGGTCTGCTCGTTGAAGGTGGTGATGCGGATATAGCCGATGTCGTCCTGCTCGACGCGCGCGCGCACCGAGCGGACGCGGATATTGTCGCGCACCAGCGTGACGTCGAGCGGGTTGTCCTGGCCCTTGCGGATGATCTTGAGCTTGATCTTGGTGTTGACCGGACCGCGCATCTTCTCGACCGCCTGGTTCAGCGTCAGGCCCTGCACCGCCTCGTCGTCGAGATTGGTGATGATGTCGTTGGCCATGATGCCGGCGCGCGAGGCGGGCGTGTCGTCGATCGGCGAGACCACCTTGATCAGGCCGTCTTCCATCGTGACCTCGATGCCGAGCCCGCCGAATTCGCCGCGGGTCTGCACCTGCATGTCGCGGAAGCTCTTCGCGTCCATGTAGCTCGAGTGCGGATCGAGGCCGGTAAGCATGCCGCTGATGGCGGACTCGATCAGCTTGGTGTCATCGGGCTTCTCGACATAGTCGGAGCGCACGCGCTCGAACACGTCGCCGAACAGGTTGAGCTGGCGATAGGTGTCCGCGGTGGCGGCTCGCGCGCTGGAGCCCATGAACACCGCGCGCGGCTGGGTCACGAACAGCGTCAGCGCCGCACCGGTTGCGGCGCTGAGGAGGATTACTGAAGTCTTGCGCATCATCCGCGAACCTTCTCGCCTTCATTTGCGGCCCACCATGGGCCTGGATCGATTGGAGTGCCGTCTTTACGGAACTCGACATACAGCACAGGTTGACTCGCGTTCGTGGCGAGAATGGAGGCGACCTGAGAGGTCGACCCCATGGTCGCGACCGGCTCCCCCGTGAGCACAAACTGCCCGATGTTGACCGAAATGCGCTCCATTCCGGCGATCAGGACATGATACCCGCCCCCGGCGTTTAGGATCAAGAGTTGTCCATAGCTGCGGAATGGGCCGGCATACACAACCCCAGCCATCACACGGCGTCGTGACCTGGGCGCTGGGCTTGGTCGCCAGCGAGATGCCCTTCTGGACGCCGCCGACCCCGTCGGAACCGCCAAAATCCCTGATCTTGTTACCGTTAACCGGAAGCGGCAGGAGACCCCTGGCCGAGGCGAAGGCGATCGCCGGGGTGGTGCGGGACTTGTCCTTGAACGCGCCCGGGCCCTGTTTGGCGCTGGCGGCCGCCAATTTGGCCTCCTTGGCCTCGGCCTGCCTTGCGGCCTCGGCGGCCTTCTCGGCTGCCCTGGCGGCGGTTTGCAGGTCCTGCTCCATCTTGGCGATCAGCCCCTGGAGATCGCCGACCTGCCTTGACAGCGCGATCGCGCGCGCGCTTTCGGCATCGAGGTCTTTTTCCCGTGCGGACTGCTGGCGCTGCCGTTCCTCGATCAGGGCGGTGAGCCGGGTCTGGTCGCTCCTGACCTTGTCGCGGTCGGAGGCGAGCTGATCGCGCTCGGTGGCTATGGTCTTGCGCAGGGCCACGAGCTCGCCGAGCTCGCTTGCGATCTTCTCGGCGCGGCCGCGCAATTCCGGCACGACGGCGCCGAGCAGCATCGCGGTGCGCAAGGATTGCAGCGCATCTTCGGGCCTCACCAGCAGCGCCGGCGGCGTGCGCCGGCCGGCGCGCTGCAAGGCCGCCAGCACCTCGACGATGTCGGCACGGCGCGAATCCAGCGAAGCGCGCATCTGCTGCTCGCGGCCGTTCAGCGTTCGCAGCCGCGCCTCGGCCTCGTCGATCTTGGTTTCCACGGCGCGCACATTGGCGGCGGTGTCGATCAGCTGCTGATTGAGCTGGGTGCGGTCCTGGCCGAGCGCGGTGATCTCGGCCTTCAGCTTGGCCTGCGCTTCTTCCGCGCTTCGTTGCCTCGCGCGCGCGGCCTCCAGCTCCTGCTCGCGCTGCTTGATCGCGTCGGGCGAGACCGCAGCAGTCTGCGGCGGCGCAACTGTCTGACCTTGCGTCTGAGCTTGCGCGAGGCTTTCTTCGGCGAAGAGGCTTGCGCCGGCAAGGCCGGTGATCAGCAGCAGGTTGAGGAGCGGCGCTCGCATCGTGTCGGCAAAGGTGCTCGTTGTGGCGCGCATCACGCGCGGTGATAGGGATGGCCGGCCAGGATGGTGGCGGCCCGATACAGCTGTTCCAGAAGCATGACGCGGATCATTTGGTGCGGCCAGGTCGCAGAGCCGAACGCGATCGCGAGCTTGGCCTTACGGCGCAATTCGGGCGAAAGTCCGTCCGCCCCTCCGATCACGAAGATAGTATGTCCGGCACCTTCGTCGCGCCAGCGCGCCAGATGCCGTGCGAATACGGTGGAATCAAGATTCTGGCCGCGCTCGTCCAGCGCCACCAGGACCGCCTTGTCAGGTATATGCGCCGAGATCGCCGCGGCCTCTTCGGCCATCCGAGTCGCCGCATCGCGTGCGCGGCTTTCGGGAATTTCGTGGATGCCGAGCTCGCGGAATCCAAGCTTGCGGCCGGCCTCCTCGAACCGCTCGAAATAGCGGTCTGCAAGCTCCCGTTCGGGGCCCTGCTTCAGCCGGCCCACCGCAATGACAGCAACACGCATGGTTCTTGAGTCGCGTTGACGAGACCGCGCGCAACAAGCGCGCGCACGACGCTAGCATGCGCGTCAGCCGATTCGAAATCGGCCTTCGAGCCTAGATCGCCTTCGCCGCCCCTGGGCCCTGCGTGTACAACCGCTCGAGGTTGTAGAACTCGCGGACCTCGGGTCTGAACACGTGCACGATCACGTCGCCGGAATCGATCAGCACCCAGTCGCAATTGGGCAAGCCCTCGACATGGATGGTCTTGATGCCGTTTTCCTTGAGGCTCTTGGTGACGTTTTCCGCGATCGCGCCGACGTGCCGGTTCACCCGGCCGGTGGTGACGATCATGTAGTCGGAGTACGCCGATTTGCCGCGAAGGTCGATGGTGACCGTCTCTTCCGCCTTCATGTCCTCGAGGCGGGAGAGGATCAGGCTCAGCGTCTTGTCGGCGTCGGGTTGCGCCTTCAAGGCCGCAGCTTTGGTCGATGTTTTACGCGTAGGCTTGGCAACCTTGGGTAAAACAGGCTTGGACAATACAGATGCGGTCAGGGACCATTCCTTTCACTGTATCGCGAACGCCGAATCCGGGCGCCCACTGGTTACACTACATCATGTGGGGTTAAGGGTTTCAATATGCCAGAGAGACCGAAATCCCCACCAAGTCCGCACACTTCGTCTCACTTCGTACCTTTCCAGCTCCCGTCCGGGTTCCGTAGGCCGGTCGAAGAGAGATTCAGCTTCAATCCGGTCAGGAACACCCAGGCCGGTGCCGGCCGATCTGCAAGCTGGACGGCCTTGTTCTCGGGCAGACGGTAGCGCGATAACGCCTGGGCCGCGGGCGAGCCGAGCGCGCGAAAACTCTGCGGGGGGCGATCGATCACGGCCATCGGCACCTGGGCGGCGATGCGCCGCCAGTCCTGCCAACGATGGAATTGAGCGAGATTGTCGGCGCCCATGATCCAGACGAAGCGCAAGCCAGGGAAGCGGCGGCGCAAGGTGTTGATCGTGTCGATAGTATAGCGGGTGCGAATGACGGATTCGAGACAGCTCACCTCGATGCGCGGATCATCGGCGACCTCGCGCGCGGCCCGCATGCGCTCGCCGAGCTCGTGCAGCGTGCCGTTCTCCTTGAGCGGATTGCCAGGCGTGACCAGCCACCAGACGCGATCGAGCTGCAATCGCTTCAGCGCGAAGCGGCTGATCGCGCGGTGCGCCTGATGCGGCGGGTTGAACGAGCCGCCGAGCAGGCCGATGCGCATGCCCGGCGTCGAGGGCGGAACCGCTTGCGCCACGAAGCGCGGCACGACGAGATTGTTGCTCAATGCCCGCGCCCCGCGACGTCTACGGCCGGGTCTGTCCGGTGCCGCGGACGCGATATTTGAAGCTCGTCAACTGCTCGGCGCCGACCGGCCCGCGGGCGTGGAAGCGGCCGGTGGCGATTCCGATCTCGGCGCCGAAACCGAACTCGCCGCCATCGGCAAACTGCGTCGAGGCGTTGTGGAGCACGATCGCGGAATCGACCTCGCTCAGGAACTTGTTCGCCGCAGCCTCATCCGCGCTCACGATGGCATCGGTGTGATGCGAGCCGTGGTCCTGGATGTGCGCGATCGCGCCGTCGACCCCGTCCACCACCTTCGCCGCGATGATCGCGTCGAGATATTCGGTGTCCCAATCCTCCTCGCTCGCCGGCTTGACGCGCGCATCGGCCTTCTGCACGGCCTCGTCGCCGCGGATCTCGCAGCCGGCATCGAGCAGCATCTCGACCAGCGGTTTCAGGCTCGATGCAACGGCGGCACGATCGACCAGCAGCGTCTCGGCCGCGCCGCAGACGCCGGTGCGTCGCATCTTGGCATTGAGCACGATCGACTTCGCCATGGCGAGGTCGGCGCTGCCGTCGATATAGACGTGGTTGACGCCTTCGAGATGCGCGAAGACAGGCACGCGCGCTTCCTGCTCGACGCGCGCGACGAGGCTCTTGCCGCCGCGCGGCACGATGACGTCGATGGCGCCGCTCAGGCCCGACAGCATCATGCCGACCGCGGCGCGGTCGCGGGTCGGCACCAGCGTGATCGCAGCTTCCGGCAGGCCGGCTTCCCGCAGGCCCTGCACCAGGCAGTCATGGATGGCGCGGCACGAACGAAAACTGTCGGAGCCGCCGCGCAGGATCACGGCATTGCCCGACTTCAGGCACAGCACGCCGGCATCGGCCGCAACGTTCGGCCGGCTCTCGAAGATCACGCCGACGACGCCGAGCGGCACGCGCACGCGCTCGATGGACATGCCGTTCGGCCGCTGCCAGCGCTCGGTGACGACGCCGATGGGGTCGGCGATGCCGCGCACGATGCCGATGCCTTCGGCCATGCCCTCGATGCGCGCCGGCGTCAGCGTCAGGCGGTCGATGAAGGAGGAGGTGGCATTGGCGGCGGCACGGGCCTCCGCGACGTCCTCGGCATTGGCCGCGAGGATCGCCGCGGAGTTCGCGCGGATCGCCCGTTCCATGGCCTCGAGCGCCCGGTTCTTCTGCTCCGGCGGCGCCAGCGCCAGCACGCGCGCGGCAGCGCGGGCACGGGTTCCGAGATCGGACATCAGCGCCAAGAGATCGCCAGCTCGATCGGCATTACCGTCAACGGCTTTGAGGGGGGCGGCCATGGGAGTTCAACCTTCTGCTAAGGCGGTGTCCTAGCACGGAAATCCCGCGTTTGCGAAGGGCGGGGAGGGTATGGCAGGTCTCCCGGCGGCGGGCGTGGCGGGGTCCTTACCCGCCCACCACCAGATCGTCCCGATGGATCATCTCGGCGCGGCCGCTGATACCGAGGATGGTCATCACATCCGGGGAGGAGCGGCCCTTGATCCGCTCGGCATCATCGGCGTCATAGGCGATCAGGCCGCGGCCGACCTCGCTGCCGTCGGGGCCGCGCACGATCACGGCATCGCCGCGGGCGAACTGGCCCTCGACCTTGTTCACGCCGGCCGGCAGCAGGCTGGCCCCGGCCCGTAGCGCGGTCACGGCGCCGGCATCGATCGTCAGCGTACCCTTCGGCTCCAGCGTGCCCGCGATCCAGCGCTTTCGCGAGGTGATGGGGTTGGCCGGCGTCAGGAACCAGGTGCAGCGGCCGCCATCGGCGATCGCCTGCAACGGATGCTCGATCTTGCCGGAGGCGATCAGCATATGCGTGCCACCGGTCGTCGCGATCTTCGCCGCCTCGACCTTGGTGCGCATGCCGCCGCGCGACAGCTCGGACTCGGCATCGCCGGCCACCGCCTCGATCTCCGAGGAGATGCTGTCGACGACGGGAATGAGCTTTGCGTTCGGATTGTTCTTCGGCGGGGCATCGTAGAGCCCGTCGATGTCGGAGAGCAGCACCAGCAGGTCTGCGCTCGCCATGGTCGCAACGCGCGCGGCGAGGCGATCATTGTCGCCGTAGCGGATCTCGGTGGTCGCCACCGTGTCGTTCTCGTTGATCACGGGGATCGCGCGCCATTCCAGCAGCTTGCCGATGGTGGAGCGCGCGTTGAGATAGCGGCGGCGCTCCTCGGTGTCCTGCAGCGTCACCAGGATCTGGCCGGCGCCGATACCGTGGGCGCCAAGCACCTCCGACCAGATCCGCGCCAGCGCGATCTGACCGACCGCGGCCGCGGCCTGGCTCTCTTCCAGCTTCAGCGGGCCGCGCGGCAATTTGAGCCGGCTGCGGCCAAGTGCGATCGAGCCGGAGGACACCACGAGGACGTCGCGCCCTTCCTGGTGCAGCTTGGCCATGTCGTCGGCGAGCGCGGCGAGCCAGGACGCCCGCACCTCGCCCCTGTCGGAATCGACCAGCAGCGCTGAGCCGACCTTGACGACGATGCGGCGGAATTGACTGAGTTCGGGGCTGGCCATGTCTCTCTGTGCTGGCGCTGGATGCGAATGACGGCGGAGCGACAGGCGGCGCCGATGAGCCCTGCTTTTGCAGCAGGACGGTGACCGGCGCAAGGCAGCCGGGATGGTAAACGGCGCATGTCGACCTTGTGTCAGCCGTCCATCTGGCTCTAATGGCGGCAACGATAAACGGGCCGAAAGAGGAAACGAATGGATCGCCGCAAATTCATGGCCGGATGCCTCGGCCTGCCGCTGTTCGCGCAGGCGGGTGGTGCGCGGGCGCAGGTCGGGCTGACGAAGATCATCTTCCCGTTTGCGGCCGGAGCCGGCGGCGACACGCTGTGCCGGCTGCTCGCGCAGGAGATGGCCCCGCTGCTGCAGCGGACCGTCGTGGTCGAGAACCGCACCGGCGGCGACGGCCTGATCGGCATCAAGGCGGTGAAAGGCGCGAGCCCCGACGGCAGCATGGTGCTGGTGACGACAGGGCCGACCATGTATCTGCTGCCAATGGTGGAGGCGACGCCGAGCTTCGACACGGCCAAGGATTTCCTGCCGGTGTCGCTGCTGGCGCGCTTCGAGTTTGCGCTGGTGATCGGCCCGGGCATTGATGCTGCCGATTTCAAAGCGTTCGTAGCGTGGCTGAAATCGCATCCGGACAAGACCTCGTTCGGAGTGCCGAGCAACGGCACCATTCCGCATTTCACCGGCTCCAAGCTCGAGAAGGATCTCGGCATTCCCCTGACCCGCGTGCCCTATCGCGGTAGCGCGCCGATCCTCAACGACCTCGTCGGCGGCCATATCTCGTTCGGCATCACCACGCTGGCGGACGCTCTGCCGCAGCATCGCGCCAAGGGCGTGAAGATCATTGCGGTCGCCAGCGCGGAGCGTTCGCCCTTCGCGCCTGACGTACCGACGCTGAAGGAGAGCGGCATCGATCTCGTCGCCGACGCCTGGTACGGCATGTGGCTCCCCGCCGGCAGCCCGCCGGAGTTTGCGAGCAAGCTCGGGGCGGCGGCGAGCGCGGCGCTTGCCAAGCCGGAGGTGAAGGAGAAGTTGACGGCGATCGGGCTGATTCCGATCGGCAGCAATGCGGATGGATTGACGAAGGAGCTCGCCGCGAACATCGCGTTGTGGCAGCCGATCGTGAAGGCGACGGGCTACAAGATCGAGAAATAGGCCCCGCTCGCACTCCACACTCCGTCATGGCCGGGCTTGACCCGGCCATCCACGTGCTTCCGCGTCCGAGGTGAGACGTGGATGCCCGGGTCAAGCCCGGGCATGACGAGTTGAGAGAGCTGCGCTCCGGACTCACATCTTCGCGCGCTGGGCGATGCCGTCCTTGATCGCCGCAAGCTCTTTCTCGTCCCAGATGCCGATCAAGACCCCACCCTTCACCTGGAGCTGATTATCCGCATAGGCGGCGATCTTCTCGCGCGGCGTGGTGATGTGATCGTTCGGATGCAGCGCCCACTCGAACAATTCGGCCTGGAGCCGTGCGATAATGCCTGCGCATTCCGGATCGTCGCCGCGATCGACGTACTCCTCCGGATCGGTTTCGAGATCGTACAGCATCGGGCGGAAGCCGGAGGCGTGGATGTATTTCCAGCGGCCGTCGAACACCATGAACAGGCGGCAGCGCTCGATCGGCTGGTTCAGCTTCAGCCGCACGTCCTGCATGGAATAGTCGTATTCGGAGAACGCCACCTTGCGCCAATCTGATGGCGTGGGCCCGCGCAGCAGCGGCAGCAGCGAACGTCCTTCGAGAATGTGGCCCGGCACCTTGCCGCCGAAATAATCGACGAAGGTCGGCGCGAGATCGATTGCCTCGACCAGCGCGTCGCTGCGTGTGCCGCGCGTGGCGTCGGCTTCCCTGGAGGGATCAATGATGATCAGCGGGATCTTCGCCGACTGTTCGTGGAACAGGTCCTTCTCGCCCATCCAGTGATCGCCGAGATAGTCGCCATGATCGGAGGTGAACACGATCATGGTGGTGTCGAGCAGGCCGCGCGCCTCCAGAAACTTCATCAGCACGCCCATCTGGTCGTCGATCTGGGTGATCAGGCCCATATAAGTCGGGATCACCTTCTCGCGGGCCTCATCGCGCGCCATGTTGCGGGAGTAGCGCATGTCCATGTAGGCGCCGAACACCGGATGCGGATTCTGCCGTTCGCGCTCCGAGCGGATCACCGGGATCATGTCATCCGTCGAATACATGCTGGCATAGGGCTCCGGCGCGATATAGGGCCAGTGCGGCTTGATGTAGGACAGATGCAGGCACCACGGCCGGCCGTCGGTCTCGGCCTCGCTGATGAAGTCCATCGCGCGCCGCGTCATGTAGGGCGTCTCGGAATGCTCTTCTGGCACGCGCGCGGCCTTGTCGGCGTGCACCAGCAGCCAGCCGTTCTGCAAGCTGCCATCCTCGGCAGCGCCGGAATTGGCCCAGTGCTCCCAGGGATTGGCGGCTTCAAAGCCGTGCTTTCGCAGATATTCGTCGTATTTCGGCCGCGGCCGTCCGGTCGGGTGCAGGCCGTCGTCGCGCTCGTAAGGCTCGAAGCCGCATTCGGCGACATGCGTGCCGATCACCGATTCCGGGGGAATGCCGAGCGCCTTCATGCCTTCGATATCAGGGGCCATGTGGGTCTTGCCGACAAGCACGTTGCGCACGCCGATCTTGTTGAGATGATCGCCGAGCGTCGGCTCGCCGACCCGCAGCGGCCAGCCGTTCCAGTGCGAGCCGTGCGAGCGCATGTAGCGGCCGGTGTAGAACGACATCCGCGACGGGCCGCAGATCGGCGATTGCACATAGGCCTTACTGAACAGCACGCCGCGCCTGGCCATGGCGTCGATGTTCGGTGTCTTCAGCGTGGGATGACCGGTGCAGCCGAGATAATCGTAGCGAAGCTGGTCGCACATGATCCAGAGAACGTTCTTCGCGCGCGCCATGCCTTGCCCTTTCCGCACATTCGCCGTTCGATGCTGCGATATAGAAGCGGCGATGACAACCTCTCCCGTAGCAGGGCTATCGCATATGGGATGTGGCTATGGGCACCGACTATCCCCACAGCGTCATGGCCGGGCTTGTCCCGGCCATCCACGCCTTTCCACGCAGCACAAAGAACGTGGATGCCCGGGACAAGCCCGGGCATGACGACCTCTGCAACATTCAAATGCGATTGCCCTGCTACGGGAGAGGTGTCAGGATTGGCGCTGCGTTGTCACATTATCCGAATCAAGCCGACCACGGCTCCGCTTCGGCCGCGCTCTTGGCCTTGGCGGAGACCGGGCTTTCGCCGATCACATCGGCCAGCGCGCGCAACGCCTCCTTGACGCCCTGGCCGGTGGCGCCCGACAGCAGCAGCGGCGTCTTCTTCGCGGCGCGCTTCAGCCGGTCCTTCTGCTTCTTCAGCTCGTCCGGCTCGACCGCGTCGATCTTGTTCAGCGCGACGATCTCGATCTTGTCGGTGAGCTGGCCGCCATAGGCGTCGAGCTCCTTGCGCACGGTCTTGTAGGCCTTGCCGGCATGCTCGCAGGTGGCGTCGATCAGGTGCAGCAGCACGCGGCAGCGCTCGACATGGCCGAGGAAGCGGTCGCCGAGGCCGGTGCCTTCATGCGCGCCTTCGATCAGGCCGGGAATGTCGGCGAGCACGAACTCGCGGCCGTCGGCATTCACGACGCCGAGCTGCGGATGCAGCGTGGTGAAGGGATAGTCGGCGATCTTCGGCCGCGCTGCGCTGACCTTGGAGAGGAAGGTCGATTTGCCGGCGTTGGGCATGCCGACGAGGCCGGCATCGGCAATCAGTTTCAGCCGCAGCCAGATCCAGCGCTCCTCGCCGGGCTGGCCGGGATTGGCGTTGCGCGGCGCGCGGTTGGTCGAGGACTTGAAATGCGCATTGCCGAAGCCGCCATTGCCGCCTTCGGCCAGCACGAATTTCTCGCCGACCTTGGTGAAGTCGTGGATCAGCGTCTCGCGGTCCTCGTCGAAGATCTGCGTGCCCACGGGAACCTTCAGCACGATATTCTTGCCGTTGGCGCCGTGACGGTCCGAGCCCATGCCGTTCTCGCCCTTCTGGGCCTTGAAGTGCTGCTGGTAGCGGTAGTCGATCAGCGTGTTGAGGCCGTCGGCGACCTCGATGATGACGTTGCCGCCGCGGCCGCCATTGCCGCCGGAGGGACCGCCGAATTCGATGAACTTCTCGCGGCGGAACGCCACGCAGCCGTTCCCGCCGTCACCGGAGCGGATATAGACCTTTGCTTCGTCGAGGAATTTCATGGGCCATAGGTAGGCCAGCCGGCCCCCTGCGGCAACCCGGATCGGTCCGCAAATCGGCTGAATTCCGCGAATTGGACCCCTTGCTTAACCCGCCGGCCGCCGCCGGATCAGGAATTTCTGCGTGCCCTCCAGCACCAGCTCCTTGCGCTGGTTGAACACGGTGCTGCGCAGCGTCACCACGCCGGTGCTGCGCCCCGGCACCAGCTCGGTGACTTCGAGCGCGGGATAGATGGTGTCGTCGGCGAACACCGGCTTGAGGAACCGGCTCGACTGCTCGAGGAAGCCGACCAGGGAGTCCTCGACCATGAACGGAAACAGGCCGGCGCCGGGCGCGGTATGGATCAGGGTCTGGAAGCCGTGGGCGAGCAGATGCGGCATGCCGCGGGCGCGGCAATATTCCAAGTCGTAATGCACGGGATGGGTGTCGCCGCTCGCGGTCTGGAATGCGGCGAACACTGCCGAGGTTTGGGTGCGGCTCGGCAGCACGAAACGTTCGCCAACGACGAAATCCTCAAACCAGCGTTGCGTCGGGATCATGCGATGCCGGGTGGGATCGAAGTCGGTCATGTCAAAGCTCTCTTTTCGTCGCTGGGCGCTTATCGCTACCGCGATGCAAACAATGCGACAATCCGTTCAATTCGGCTTGCGCGGGCTTGCCGCGGCGGCTGCCGTCATTAAAACGACTGCAAGCGACTCTATTCGCCTGCTTTCGCCGCTCTCTCCCCGTCATTGCGAGCGCAGCGAAGCAATCCAGAATCCCTCCCCGGAAAGATTCTGGATTGCTTCGTCGCAAGAGCTCCTCGCAATGACGAGCCCCCGAACCTGCAACTCGTCGCAATGCCCCTGTTCAAGAATCTCTCCACCTATGACGATCGCTCCGCGCGCCTCGCCGGCATCGGGCTCATGGTGCTGTCGATCTTCATGTTCTCGTTCGGCGATGCCATGGGCAAGTTCCTGGTCGGGACCTATTCGGTGGGGCAGCTCTTGTTCCTGCGCGCCTGCGCTGCGCTGCTGCTGCTGTCGCCGCTGATCTGGACGCAGCGTCACCTGTTCCTGCATCTGGAGCGGCCGGGGCTGCAGCTGGTTCGCGTCGTGCTGTCGACGCTGGAAGTCGCGGCCTTCTTTCTCGCAACCGTCTATCTGCCGCTCGCCGACGTCATCACCTATTATCTCGCCGGCCCGATCTTCGTCACCGCGATGTCGGCAATCTTTCTGGGCGAGAAGGTCGGCTGGCGGCGCTGGACCGCGATCCTGATCGGCTTCTGCGGCGTCTTGATCGCGCTGCGGCCGTCGGCGCAGACCGTCAGCCTGCCGGCGTTGATCGCGCTCGGCGGCAGCCTCTCCTTTGCAACCCTGATGCTGATCACGCGCAGCCTGCGCAAGACGCCCGACATCGTGATGGCGTCCTCGCAATTCGTCGGCACCTTTTCGCTGGGCGCGGTGCTGTCGGCGTTCAACTGGGTGCCGCCGACGCCCGGCAGCCTCGTGATCTTCGCGCTCGCCGGATGCGTTTCGGTGACGGCGCTGTTCTGCGTCAACCGCTCGCTCAAGCTGGCGCCGGCCAGCGTCGTGGTGCCCTATCAATATTCGATGATCGTATGGGCGGTGATCTTCGGCTTCGTCGTGTTCGGCGACGTCCCATCCATCGCAACACTCGTCGGCGCCGCAATCATCATCGGCGCCGGGTTCTACATCTATCTTCGGGAGCGCGATCTGGGACGTGAGAGCGACGAGGTCAATCCGCCGGCGTAGCCACCCTCACGTCATCCCGGGGCGCGCAAAGCGCGAGCCCGGGATCCATACCCACAGGGAGCAGTTGAACGACGACCGGGAGTGGGCGCTTTGCCCCGCACTGCGCTCCGGGATTATGGATCCCGGGCTCGCGCTACGCGCGCCCCGGGATGACAATTGCGAGTGCGGCGCCTTCGCCTACCGCAGCCGCCTCGCACTGCTCCAGCTCTTCAGCGAGGCCCACACGCCGCGCGAGAGGCGGAAGCAGTCGACGGGCGTCGAGGAGCCCAGCGCCAGGAAGCGGTGCAGCTGCACGCCGCTCCACTGGAAGCCGCACTTCTCCAGCACCTTGCGCGAGGCCGGATTGGTGACGCGCGCGCCGGCGTAGAGATGCTCGTCGTCGAACTCCTCGAAGAAGAAATCGATCGCGCCGCGCGCGGCCTCGGTGGCAAAGCCCTGGCCCCAATGCTCGACGCCGAGCCAGTAGCCGAGCTCGGCATTGCCGGGCTTGGAGCAATCGATGCCGACCATGCCGACCGGCCCGCTGTCGTGCTCGATCAGGAACACGGTCTCAGCTCCGAGTTCGGCGGTGGCGCGGATGAATTCGGCGGCGTCGTCCTGCGAATAGGGATGCGGCAGGCGGCGCGTGTTCTCGGCGACACGGCGGTCGTTGGCGAGCCGGGCGATGGTCCTGACGTCGGCCAGCGTCGGCCGCCGCAAGGTCAGCCGCTCGGTGGCGACGACGCTGGGTCTCGCCTCGGCCAAGGTCACGCTCGAGAAATCCTGCAACATGTCCGGCTCCGTGAAAGTCACTAAGTCAAAGTGCAAAGAACAAAGTGAGCAAAGAAAAGGGGAGGCTGGTTTCCCGCCTCCCCTTGGAGCCTTCGATCTCTTGCGATCTCTAGGACTCCGCCGGTTCAGTCGGGACCGGCGGACTCCGTTTTTGTCCACCGTCTATTCAGCAGCCTCGGCAAGCGGGAGCACCGATACGAAGGTGCGGCCGTTGGCTTTGGCTTGGAACGCAACGCGGCCCTCGATCTTGGCGAACAGAGTGTGGTCCGTACCCATGCCGACATTGAGGCCGGGGTGCCAGGTCGTGCCGCGCTGACGCGCAATGATGTTGCCGGGCGTGACGATCTCGCCGCCGAACGCCTTGATACCGAGGCGCTTGCCCTTGGAATCGCGACCGTTGCGCGATGAACCGCCTGCTTTTTTGTGAGCCATGGCTCGTCTCCGAAATCCTGCGTAGTTCTAGGTCAATTCCTTGACGGAATCATTTCAAAACGTCGCACGCATCAATTCGTGAATTGGCGTGATCGATTTCCGTTACTCGGCGGCTTCCGCTGCCGGCTCCTTCGCCGCCTTTTCCTTCTTCGGACGCGGGCCCTTGGTGGGCTTGGCGCCGTCCGTCAGAATCTCGCTGATGCGCAGAACCGTGATCTCGTCGCGATAGCCGCGCTTGCGGCGCGAGTTCTTGCGGCGGCGCTTCTTGAAGGCGATGACCTTCGGTCCGCGCTTGTGGTCGAGCACCTCGACCGCGACGGACGCGCCTGCGACCGTCGGGACGCCCAGCACCGGCGTGTCGCCGCCGACCACGAGCACTTCATTCAGCTGCACGATCGAGCCGACTTCGCCTTCGATCTTGCCTACTTCGAGAACATCATCCGGCACGACGCGGTATTGCTTGCCGCCGGTTTTGATGACTGCGAACATCGTTCTTTCTCCGTGTTCAATCCCGGCCTCGGGACGAGCGTCGTCCGGGCCGGCTTTTTGTCAGTCGCTATGGTTTATGCGAGTCTGCGTGGGCGGGAATTATCCCTTTGAAAACCCAAGCAAAAACAAGCGGCGCGAGAAACGCCCCGCGCCGGCTGTGGGACTTATAGCGGCCAACAGCCGCAAGTCAAGGAAAACTGGGCGAAAACCGCCCGGATTTGAAGGCTTTGGCCGCGCTGAAAGCGCGCAGCCGAATCTCGGGTGGGCTTTGCAACAAACGGGTTCCCCCGCAGTTGTCCCGGCCGGAACAAGCAAGCGGGGCAAGGGCTCTCATGGCAACAGACGAACTGGTCAAAACAACGGGCATCGCCCAGCATGGCGCCGAACGGCTGCCGTCGGTCGATGTCGACAGCTTCAACATCGAGATCAAGGACGAGGACGGCTTTCTCGGCGACCGCGCCAGCAAGGGCGCCTTTCGCGACATCCTCGAGGAATGGCGCAAGCCGTTGCGCAAGAGCGGCGAGGATCCGTTCGGCGACGAGCCGTCCGACAAGATCAGCAAGAAGGTCTTGGATGCCGTTCTGGTCGGCGACGATACCGAGGCGACCGCCGTCGTGCACAGCGCGATCGAGGACTTTGCGCAGGAGCTCGCCTACGTCACGCGGCGGTTCCTCAAGACCAAGGCCTGGGCCAAGACCGAATGCATCGTGGTCGGGGGCGGCTTTCGCGCTAGCCGGCTCGGCGAGATCGCCATTGCCCGGGCCGAGATCATCCTGAAATCGGAAGGCTTCAAGGTCGACCTGGTGCCGATCCGCTTCGATCCTGACGATGCCGGCCTGATCGGAGCCCTGCACCTCGCGCCGTCCTGGATTTTCGAGGCCTATGACAGCATTCTCGCTGTTGACATCGGCGGGACCAACATCCGCTGCGGCGTCGTCGAGACCGGCTGGAAAAAGGCCCAGGACCTGTCGAAGGCCAAGGTGGTGCATTCGGAGCTGTGGCGTCATGCCGACGACGAGCCGACCCGCGAAGGCGCGGTGAAGCGGCTCACCAAGATGCTGAAGGGGCTGGTCACGCAAGCCGAAAACGAAGGCTTCAAGCTCGCACCCTTCATCGGCATCGCCTGTCCCGGTGTGATCGCTGCCAACGGCTCGATCGAGAAGGGCGCGCAGAACTTGCCCGGCAATTGGGAAAGCAGCAAGTTCAACCTGCCGGCGAGCCTCGTGGAGGCGATTCCCCAGATTGGCGGGCACGACACCGCGATCCTGATGCACAATGACGGCGTGGTGCAGGGTCTGTCGGAAGTGCCGTTCATGCAGCATGTCCAGCGCTGGGGCGTGCTCACTATCGGCACCGGACTTGGCAACGCGCGCTTCACCAACCGCCGCAAGGAAGGCAACGGCAAGGACCGGGATTCCACGGAGAACGGGAAGAAAAAAGGTAAAGCGGACAAGGAGTAACCTTGACCGGTTAGGTTAAGGACCGGATTGCGTTGCGGACCGCCCGCCGCACGCTAGGGTCGAATCGTCGCTTCCACTCGGCCGGCGAAGCCGCCCTTCACGGCCAGTATTTCAATGAGCGGCACGGGACCGCCAGTGTTTACCGCGTCTGGCGGTCCCACCCCGTTTTTCTCCTCAGCTCCACCCCACACGCTGAAAGAACGCGGCGATCTCGCGTGCCGCGCGATCCGGATTTTCCCGATGCGGGAAGTGGCCGACACCGGGAAACATCTCGAGGTCGAGATCGCTGAAGGTTTCGGACAGCCGGTCGGTCCAGCCAAAGGGAAACAGCGGATCGTGCTCGGCCCAGCGCACGCAGGTCGGCACCACGATCGGCGGCAGCCTGGGCGCCTCGCCTTTCATCATCGCCACGCGCCCGGCATGCGAGGCGCGGTAATGCGCAAAGCCGCCGGCGAGGTTGCCGTCTTTCAGGAAATTGTCCGTGAAGGCGTCCAGCACCTCGTCGAAGGCGTTTGTCCGGTGCGCCCAGCCTTTGAGGAAATGGCTGATATAGAGCCGGCAGCTCTCCCGGCTCGCACCGATGAGCTGTGGCGCCATCTCCATCTGGTGAAAGGACTGGTACCAGATGTGGTTGAGCCGATCGGGTGCCGCCATCCGCGCTCCGATCCCGGGATAGACGAAATCGAAGAAGAAGAGTCCCGCGAGCCGCTCGGGCGCCCGCCGGGCCAGCGGCTGCATGACAGCGCCGCCGACATCGTGGCCGACCACGCCGAATCGGTCGATGCCGAGCCGGTCCATCAGCGCCAGCATGTCGGCGGCATGGCCGTCCGGCCCGTAAGGGCCATCCGGCTTGTCGCTGTCGCCGAAGCCGCGGAGGTCAGGCGCGACAAGCGTGAACCGGTCCGAAAGCCTCGATATCACCGGCTCCCAGGTCAGCCAGAATTCGGGCCAGCCATGCAGCAAAAGCAGCGGTTTTCCCTGTCCGGCGCGGACCAGGTGGAAATCGGCGCCATTGGCCGAGATCGTGAGATGCTCCATGGCAGTTCCTTCCAGAGGCGGCGGGCGCGGGGCAAAAGAGGCAGCGGATTTTGCTCGTTCGCGCCTTGTCTGGCCCGCCATCCTCGCCTATTAACGCCCCCAACCACAGGGGCCCAGCTCCTAATATGGCGCCTTCAGGAGAGGTGGCAGAGTGGTTGAATGCACCGCACTCGAAATGCGGCATAGGTGCAAGCCTATCGGGGGTTCGAATCCCTCCCTCTCCGCCAGCTCAACGACCAGCTTCCCGCAATAGCTCCGTCAAATCAGCCTGATGCCGGTGCCGTTCGGCCCGCCAGCACCATCCGCGCCGTCGCCACGAAGGCCTGCGCCGCCGGCGACAACGTCCGGCCCTGGCGCTGCAGCAGCGACACGGGGCGGGTGAGGGCGGGGCGCACCAGCGGTCTTGCGATCAGTGTCGGGAACTGGTCGGCTGGCAGCATCGTCGCGGGAAGGATGGCGAGGCCGAGGCCCTGCGCCGTCATGGCGAGCGCGGTGTTGATCAGGGTCACTTCATATGTCGGATCGAGGCGCTTGCCCTGCGCGCTCAGGGCCTGATCGATCTGCATGCGGATGCGTGTCTCGCTGCGCATCGCGATGGTGGGCAGTTGCACCAGCTCGTCCCAGGTCAGGGACCGACGCGCGGCGAAGTCCGCGGTGCGACGGCCGATCGCGCTCAGGCGGCCGCTCGTCAGCGTCTCGATCGTCATGTCCGCGAATTCGCCCTCCACGCTGCCGATCGCGAACTCGGCATCGGTCGTGCTCAGCCGTGGCACGAGATCGTCGGCGGCGACGTCGCGCATGTCGATCTCGATGTCGGGATGGCCAGCGCGGAATTTCGCCAGCACCATGGGCAGCAGCGCCGATGCCGTGCCGGCCGAGGCGAGGAACACGACCCGGCCGGCGCGGGCCTGCGCGAGATCACGCATGCGGCGCGACAAGCCTTGCGCATCGCTCAGCATGCGCTCGGCAGTGGCGAACGCTTCGTCGGCGGCCAGCGTCGGCTGCACCGAACGCGTGGAGCGGTCGAACAGCTTGACGCTGAGCTCGGCCTCGAGCTGCTGGATCAACAGGCTCGCCGCCGATTGCGTGATGCCGAGCTCGCGGGCGGCCCGCGTGATGCTGCGCGTGCGGTACACGCCGGTGAAGACCCGCAACTGGCGCAGTGTAACATTCATCTGGAAAGCTCATGAATTGATGAGTTCTTTCCGACTTATCGCATAAACGGACCTGCAATAAAATGCATGCTGTGCGGACGGAAAGAATCCGCGGCAAGGATTGGAGCGAGCATGAGAGCGCAAGTGCTGGTGGTGGGGGCCGGGCCCGTCGGATTGACCGCAGCGATGGATCTCGCTTCGCGCGGAATCGATGTCGTCGTCGCGGAAATCCGCCACGCCGGCGATCCGCCCAGCGTCAAGTGCAATCACGTGTCGGCGCGCTCGATGGAGATTTTTCGGCGGCTCGGAATTGCCGCCCGCTTGCGCGATGCGGGGCTCCCTGCGGACTTTCCCAACGATTGCTCCTATCGGACCGCGGCGACCGGGATCGAGCTTTGCCGCATCGACATTCCCTCCCGTGCGCGCCGCTATAGCGCGACCGGTGGCCCCGACACTTGGTGGCCGACGCCAGAGCCGCCGCACCGAATCAACCAGGTCTATCTCGAGCCGATCCTGTTCAGCCATGCCGCGGCGCAATCACGCATCAAGATCCTGGCGCGCACGGAAATCACAGACATCGAGCAGCACGACGACCATGTCGTCGCGCTGGCGTGCGATCTCGACAGCGGAAATTCGCTCCGCATCGAAGCCAGCTTCGTGATCGGCTGCGACGGCAGCCGATCCTTCGTCAGAAAAGCAATCGGTGCCAGCCTGTCCGGCACGCCGGTGATCCAGCGCGTGCAGTCGACCTTCATCGAAGCGCCGCAACTGAAAGAGCTGATGGGGGCGCACAAGCCGGCCTGGATGGTGCTCTCGCTCAATCCGCGCCGTTCCGGCACCGTTGTTGCGATCGACGGCCACGACCGCTGGCTGATTCACAATCATCTGAAGCCGGATGAGCCCGAGTTCGACTCGGTCGATCGCGACTGGGCCATCCGTGCCATCCTCGGCGTCGACGCGCGCTTCGAATACCGCGTGCTCAGCAAGGAGGATTGGGTCGGACGGCGCCTCGTGGCCGACCGCTTCCGCGACCGCAGGGTCTTCATCTGCGGCGACGCCGCGCATCTGTGGATGCCCTATGCCGGCTACGGCATGAATGCCGGCATCGCGGACGCCGTCGATCTCTGCTGGCAATTGGCCGCGCATCTGAACGGCTGGGCGCCGGCTGCGATCCTCTCAGCCTATGAGGCGGAGCGCCAGCCCATCACCGAGCAGGTGTCGCGCTTTGCGATGGACCATGCGATGAAGATGATGGCGCAGCGCGGCGGCGTGTCCGCCGAGATCGAGGATGACACGCCGCGTGGCCACGCGGCGCGCGCGGCACTGGCGAAAGCGGCCTACGATCTCAACGTGCAGCAATATTGCTGCGCCGGCCTCAACTTCGGCTACTATTACGACGCCTCGCCGATCATCGCCTATGACGGCGAGACGCCGCCGCCTTACGCGATGGGCAGCTTCACGCCCTCCACCGTGCCGGGCGCCCGCGCGCCGCATCTGTTCCTGCGCGACGGACGCTCGCTCTATGACGCCTTCGGCCCCGGATACACATTGCTGCGCTTCGATCCGGCAATCGATGTGACGCAGCTGCAAGACGCTGCAAAGGCGCGCGGCGTGCCGCTCGCGCTGGTCGACGTCGCGCCGGAGGAGGCGAACGGCGCCTATGCCGAGAAGCTCGTGCTGGCGCGGCCCGACCAGCACATCGCCTGGCGCGGGCAGTCCGTGCCGGACAACCCGCTGGGCCTGCTGGCCCGTATCACCGGCGCTGCGGCGTGAGACGACACGAGCGGACGGCCTGGCGGCGCAGCTCGCCAGGTCAAGTTTAGAAAAGAAACGCATGGAGGAGGAGAACGTGTTTCACGTTGCAAGACGCCGCATCCTGGCCGCGCTGACGGCCGCTTCTTTCGCGATGTTGCCGCTGGCGGCCCAAGCCGCCTATCCCGAGCAATTGATCAAGATCATCGTGACCTTCCCGCCCGGCGGCAGCGCCGACACGGTCATCCGCGCGCTCGAGCCGCTGGTCACCGCCGAGCTCAAGCAGGGGCTGGTGATCGAGAACCGCGCCGGCGCCGGCGGCAACATCGGCATGACCGCGGTCGCGCAGGCCAAGCCCGACGGCTACACGCTCGGCGTGGCACCGGCAGGCGCGCTGACGGTGAATCCGCACCTCAATGCCGCGATGCCGTTCGCGCTCAAGGATCTCGCGCCCATCACCCTGCTAGCGGAAATTCCCTTTGTGCTGGTCGCGTCCGCGAATATTCCGGCGCGCACAGCTGCGGAGACCATCGCGCTCGCCAAGGCGAAGCCGGGTGGGCTCTCGATCGGGCATGGCGGCAACTCGACCGCGATGCATTTGACCGCCGCGCTGTTCACGCACAGAAGCGGGATCGCGATGGAGCTGGTGCCGTATCGCGGGACGGCGCCGGCGGCGGTCGATGTTCTCGCAGGCCATGTCCCGTTCGCGGTGCTGGATATTCCGGCATCGCGACAATTGATCCTCGACGGCAAGCTCAACGCGATCGGCGTGTCCTCGGCGCGCCGCCTGTCGTCCCTGCCCGATGTGCCGACTCTGGCCGAGAGCGGCCTTGCCGGTTTCGAATCCGTCGGCTGGTTCGGGCTCGTTGCTCCCGCCGGCACGCCTGCGGACGTCATCGCCCGGCTGAACGATGCCTTCACCAAGGCGCTGAAGGATCCTGTCGTGGCCGAGAAGATCCGCACCCTCGGCGCGGAGCCTGCGCCGACTTCGCCCGAGCAGTTCGGCCGCTTCATCGAGAGCGAGAGCACGAAATGGGGCAAGCTGATCAGCGAGGCCGGCATCAAGGCAAACTAGTTTAGCGCTTTCCGCCCGGCCGATAACGCACGTGATCGACCAGCGCGCGCAGCTTCGGCGGAAGATTCCGCCGATCCGGGAAGTAGAGGAAGAAGCCGGGGAAGGACGGGCAGTATTCCTCCAGCACGGGTACCAGCTCCCCCCGCTCGATATACGGCTTGAACGTCTCTTCCATGCCGAATGTCAGGCCGCCGCCCGCGCTAGCCGTCCGCACCATGACCCACATGTCGTTCGTCGTGATCCGCGGCTCCACCGCGACGTCGAACTCGCGCCCCCCTTCCGCAAATTCCCAGCGGTAGGGCGCGACGTGCGGCGCCGGCCGCCAGCCGATGCAGCGATGCTGTGAGAGCTCGCGCGGGTGCGAGGGCGCGCCGAACCGCTGCAGATAGGCGGGAGCTGCCACCACCAACTGGCGCTGATCGCCCGAAACAGGCACGGCGATCATGTCCTGCTCGATCACCTCGCCAAGCCGGACGCCTGCATCATAGCCCTCGGCCACGATGTCGAATTCCTCGTCGGTCACGGTCACGTCAACCTGCACGCCGGGATGAGCCTGCGCGAAATCGGCCAGCAATGGACCGCGAATGAATCGCTCGGCGATCGACGAGACGGCGAGGCGCAGCTGCCCCGTCGGCTGCGCGTCACGGTCGCGCGCGCCATTGATCGCCTGTTCGACTTCGGCGACCGCCGGGGCCACGCGCTCGTGCAGGCGCATGCCGGCTTCGGTCAGACTGACGCTGCGCGTCGTTCGCTGCACGAGAGCCACGCCCAGCTGGTCTTCCATGCGTCGGATGGCCTGGCTCACGGCGGATCGAGTCACCCCTAAACGCTCGGCGGCGCCCCGGAAGCTCTTCGCTTCCGCGACCGCGATGAAAACGGCGACGAGGTTCAGGTCGGTGCTCATTGGTTAGTTAGGCTTACCACCCCAATCATCATTGGCCAACTTCTCCCACCTCTCGCCGGGGGCTATCTCCGAGCCATACTAAGGAGGCTCTGATGACGTCACTCGATCAATACCGCCTGCTGGGCCGCTCCGGTCTGCGCGTATCTCCCCTTGCCCTGGGCACGATGACCTTCGGAACCGAGTGGGGATGGGGCGCCGATCCCGGCGAGGCCCGGCGGATCTTCGACCTCTATGTCGACCGCGGCGGCAATTTCATCGACACCGCGGTGAACTACACCAACGGCGCGTCCGAGCGACTGGTCGGCGAATTCGCCCGCGGCAAGCGCGACCGCCTCGTGCTCGCCACCAAGTTCACCATGGCGCGCGATCCCGGCAATCCCAATTCCGGCGGCAACCACCGGCTCAACATGGTTCGTTCCGTGGAGCAGAGCCTGCGGCAGCTCGAGACCGACCGCATCGACCTGCACTACCTCCACGCCTGGGATGCGACGACGCAGCCCGACGAGGTGATGCGCGGCCTGGACGATCTCGTGCGCAGCGGCAAGGTCCAATACGTCGGCATCTGCAACACGCCGGCCTGGCGCATTGCGCAGCTGCAGACGATCGCAGATCTGCGCGGCTGGTCGCCCTTCGTGGCCCTGCAGATCGAATACAATCTGGTCGAGCGCACGGTGGAGCATGAGCTCATTCCGCTGGCAGCCGCCCTCGGCCTGGGCGTGCTGCCCTGGTCGCCTCTCGGCGGCGGCGTGCTCACCGGCAAGTACAGCCGCGCCGATCTCAGGGATTCCAAGGAGAGCGCCGTCGGAACGACACGGGCCTCGATCATCGCTTCATCAGGCCTTCTCAACGAGCGATCGCTGGATGCCGCCGAGGTGGTTCGATCGGTCGCCTGGGAGCTCGGCGCGACGTCCTCGCAGGTGGCGATCGCCTGGACGCTGGCCAATCTCGCGGTCACTGCGCCGGTGATCGGGGCCCGCACTCTGGAGCAGGCGGAAGACAATTTCGGTGCGGTCGCGATCTCGCTGTCGCCTGAACAGATGGCGCGCCTCGACCAGGCGACCGCGCCCGATCCGATTTTTCCAGGCCGCTTCCTGCGCCGCCCGATGGTCGAGCAGCTCATCTTCGGCGGCGCCACCGTCGCGCGGCGCGGGTAGGTCGAGCAACGACGCGACCGACCTGCGTGCATCACTTCGGGGCAGACGACATCTTGCACCAGAAAGGGAGACACCAATGGCAACCCTGCTCAATCGCGCGCTTGCGTCCTGCGTCTACGCGGTCATCGTCACCGCTTCCACCCTGACGACGGCCGCGCCTTGCGGACAGGCCAATTCGGTGCAGGACGACAACAAGCGGATCGTCACCGACGCGTTCGATCGCTGGGCGGCGGGAGGGACCACCTTCTTCAATGACCTGCTGCACGACAACGTGGTCTGGCGCATCAAGGGGTCCGGCCCCAGCGCCGGCGAATTCCGGGGCCGCGATGTCTTCATCGATCGCGCGGTCCGCCCGTTCGCGAGCCGGTTGTCGACACCGGTCCGCCCCACAGCCGTGAGGATCTTCGCCGATGGCGACCACGTCATCGCGCATTGGGAAGGCAGCGGCGTGGCGCGTGACGGCAAGCCCTACGCGAACAGCTATGCGTGGATCCTGCTGATGCAGGACGGCAAGGCGGCGGAGGTCACGGCCTATCTCGACCTCGCCCCCTATGACGATGTCCTGCGGCGCATTCCTGCGCCGGCGCAATAGGCCGGCTGCGGGGAGGGGAGTCATCGCAAACGAGAGTGATATCGCTTGTGGCCATCCTTCGAGACGCCCGCCGTTGGCGGGCCCTCAGGATGAGGACCGAGTGCGTGGCGCTGGTTTCAGCGGGCTCCGATGCCCGCTTAGCCTCATCCTGAGGAGGCGCGGCAGCGCCGTCTCGAAGGACGAGGCGCGCGCTCAGCTCGCGCAAGGAGCCCTATGCGATAGCCCTGCCGCGCGTGGGAGCTTGAACCCATCGCCCGCACGATCCGACCTAGCAAGGTCCCGCCATCCGGCAGGATCCCAGGTGACCCCACCACGATGTTCGACAAAACCTACCGGCAGCGACTCGAAGCCGATCTTGCGCGATGGGAGGCCGACGGCGTGATCGCGCCGGCGGCGGCCGCCGCCATCCGCACTGCGCTGCCGCCGCTTCCCCCCGGCATCAACATCGCCGTGGTCGTCGGCATCGTCGGCGGCCTCCTGATCGCGGCGGCGTTCCTCGCCTTCGTGGCGGCGCACTGGACCGAGATCGCGCGCCTCGCGCGGTTTGCGATCCTGCTCGCCGGCATGGCCGCCGCCGGCGGCCTCGGCGCCTGGTTCGCGACGCGAGGGCGCGACGTTCTCGCCGATCTCTGCGCCAGCATCGGTGCGATCATCTTCGGTGCGGGCATCGCGCTGGTCGGCCAGATGTATCATCTCGGCGAGGATTTTGCCGGCGGCATGCTGCTGTGGTCGATCGGCGCGTTTGCCGGGGCGCTTCTGACCGGCTCGCGCGGCGCGCTCGCGGTCGGCCTCGTCGCGGCCTCGATCTGGACCTGCATGCGGATCACCGACGCGTCCGATGTCCTGCATCTTCCGTTCGTGGCGGTCTGGCTCGTCGCCGCCGCGCTCGCCTTTGCCTGGAATTCCCGCGTCGCGGCCCATCTCGTCGCGCTCGCGCTGCTGCCGTGGTGGATCGCGAGCGCGCTCCGCTTCGAATTCGAGGGCACCCAGCCGTCCTTCGTGCTCGCGAGCGGTGCGGCGCTGCTGTTCGGCGCCGGGCTCGCGATCGCCGCGGCGCCGTCGCCGCGCGCGCTCCGGCTCGGCAGCGTCCTGTCGGTTTACGGCGCGTTTTCCCTGGCCATAGCCGCGTTCCTGGAGGTGACGACGGTCGACGATCTCGTCCGCTTCCGCGAAGGATCCATTGCGGGCCAGCCGCTTTGGGCGATCGCGTGCGGAAATGCCGGCGTGACCCTCGCGCTGGCCTCGGCCGCGATCACCCGGCGCGCGGGAGAATTCCTTGCAGCAGCTGCGATCGGCCTGGTCCTGCTCGCGGCGCCGGTCTGGCCGGCCTCCATGGCCGGCGAATCCTGGCTCGCTTATGCCGCGCTGCTTGCGGCCATGCTGTGTCTCGTCGTCTCCGGCATGCTCGATGACGTGCGTCCGCGCATCGTCGCGGGCTGGCTCGGCATCGCCGGCGTGGTCGCGGGCATCACCTGGGCCGTGAAGGGTTCGCTGCTGCGCCGCTCGGCCTTCCTGGCAGTGGCGGGCGTCGCGGCCGTCGCCTTTGCGACCGCGCTCAATCGCATGCTGCCGAGGGCCGCGCGATGAAAGGGCTGATCGCTTCGCTCACCGCGCTTTGGCAGCGCATCCCGAAAGCCGTGCTGTTCGGCATTGCCGTCCTGCTGCAATCTGCGCTCCTGGTGCTGATGGTGGCCGACCGCATGCAGATCCTGCGCGAAGGCGTCGAGGTCACCCTGCAGACGCAGCCGGTCGATCCCCGCGATCTCCTGCGCGGCGACTATGTCGTCCTCAGCTACGACATCTCGCAAGTGGCGGCAGGCAGCCTCGCCGGCAAGGTAGCCGACGCGCGCCACCCTGATGTCTTCGTCAAGCTCGCGCCCAATGCGAACGGGCTCTATCAAGCCGTCTCGGTGCATGCCGAGCCGGTCGCGGTCACCGCGCCTGAAGTGCTGATCCGTGGCCGCGTCGGAAATTATGGCGGATCCTGCGGCGAAGACCGGCGCCGCTTCTGCGACAAGCTGCCGATCAAATACGGCCTCGAAAGCTATTTCGTGCCCGAAGGCGAGGGCAAGAAGCTCGAGGACGCCCGCAACCAGCAGAAGCTCCGCATCGTCGCCGCCGTGCTGCCCTCGGGACGGGCGGCGATCAAGCGGCTGCTGCTGGACGGGGAGAAGGTGTACGAGGAGCCGCTGTATTAGGGCGGGATGGCGCTGGGACAATCGATGGCCGTGACGCTCGTTCATCACCCTCGCCCCCAGCTCCGCAACATCGCGATCATTCCGCGTCAGATCGTGTGTCAACGCGGTTGCCACGAGCAGGCCGTCGTGCCGTAATCGCCCTCCCGCAGACCTTGTCAACACGCGAATTCATCAGGATGATCGGCGTGTCGTAGCATCGCTTGCGAGGCCTTCATGCGAAAATGCGAAGTCGCCGTGCTGGGTCTGGGGCTCATGGGCGGAGCAGCGCTGGGCGCATTGCTGGATGCCGGCGTCGATGCGCTCGGCTTCGACCCTGTCGCAGCAGGTTCGGATCGCGGCTCGTCACATGGTTCATGTCGCATTTTCCGTCGCTTCAATTTCGAAAACCCCAACTACACCAGCCTGAGCGACGAGGCTCATGCCGGCTGGATCCGGCTGCAGACCGAAAGCGGTCAAACGGTTCTGACGGAAACCCCCGTTCTGGAGGCTGGCCGTTCCGGCTCCGCCATGGTGGCGTCCTCGCGCGCGGCCGCGATCGCGAAAGGGCGCCCGGATCCGATGTTCACCGCGTCTCAAGCGAACAAGGAGTTTCCGGCTTTCAACCTGCCCGACGACTGGGACGTCGTCGTCCAGGACGGTGGCGCGATCCTGCGGACCGAAGTCGTCATGAAACTGATGCGCGCACGCGCCGGCAACCGCGTGATTCCGGAACACGCGAGCTTCACGCCGCACCCCAACGGCGTGTCGATCCGCACGGCGACCCAGGAGTTCTTCGCCGAGCGCGCGATTCTGGCGCTAGGCCCATGGCTCGGTCGCGCACTCCCGCGACTAGGCGCGCTGCTGAACGTCACCCGACAGGCGGTCGGCTGGTTCAAGCCGTCCCGCCCCGAAACTGTGGCGCTCGGTCGTTTCCCGATCTTCATTCTGGACCGAGGTCCGAACGACACCGTCTACGGCTTTCCGGACTTCGAACAGCGCGGCGTCAAAGCTGCGCCTCACAACCACGGGCCCGTGGTCGGCCCGGACGACTGGGGTCCGCCGGCCAGCGATGCCGAGCTCCGCCCGACCGGCGAAGCGTTGGCCGCCCTCGTCCCGGGTGCGGCCGGGCCCATCATCGATCGCGACGTCTGCCTCTACACCAACACTGCGCCCGCCGACCGCCGGCTAGACGCGGGCGAGGAATTCATCATCGACCGCTGGCCGGATTCCCGCCTGATCGTCTGCTCCGCGTGTTCGGGCCATGGTGCGAAGTTCGCGCCCGCCATCGGGCAAAGGCTTGCTCGCCTTGCCACCGATCCGTCGTACCAGGCAGAACCCTTCTTTCAGCTGTCGCGCTATTCTCAATTCGCCTGAGCGGATGCTGGATGTTGCGGTGACAGTGCACAAGACGCGCACCGTCCGGCGGCAAAGGCTTCGAGAGACCCGGGCCAAAGCCCTGCCTGTCCGACCTCCTGCGATGATGCCACTATGCTCCTGTTTTGCCCGACGAAGCAAATGACGGGAGACGTCATTCGGAATGGGCGACACCGCTCGCCGCCAATCTCTTCGGCTCGCAAAGGCGCGCCGGACAAGCGCGTCAAGCCACGCTCCCTCGACTTTTTGGCTCCCGAAACCCCGTCCGACCAGCACTCCATCCCACCCCCCACCTAACCCATTGATCTTGCAACCCCCGTCTACTGTGCATGGGGTTGTTTTCGCACCTTTGTTGTTCCATGCCATCGCGCGGGGCGTTCAACCGCCGCGGCACCGGATCAGCCACCCCCACCAAGCGAGACCAACATGCACTCTTCCGCCAGCGGCTGGGGCAATGGCCTCCTCGGCGTCATCATCTTCAGCGGCTCGCTGCCGGCGACGCGGGTGGCGGTCGGGGGCTTCTCGGCGCTGTTCCTGACCTCGGCGCGCGCGGTCATCGCGGCGCTGATCGGAGCAGTGGTGCTCGCCGTGCTCAGGCAGGCGAGGCCGCAGCGCCGTGATCTCGCCTCGCTCACCATCGTCGCCATCGGCGTCGTGGTCGGCTTTCCGCTGCTGACGGCGCTCGCGCTCCAGCACATCACGTCCGCGCGCTCCATCGTCTTCATCGGCCTGCTGCCGCTGGCGACCGCGATCTTCGGCGTGCTGCGCGGCGGCGAGCGGCCGCGGCCGCTGTTCTGGCTGTTCGCTGGTCTCGGCAGCGCCACGGTGGCCGGCTTTGCCCTCACCGGCGACGGCGCGGCGTCGCTCGAAGGCGATCTCCTGATGGTCGCCGCGATCGTGCTGTGCGGCCTCGGCTATGCCGAAGGCGCCGCGCTGTCGCGCCGCCTCGGCGGCTGGCAGGTGATCTCCTGGGCGCTGCTGCTCGCGCTGCCCTTGATGCTGGTGCTCGCAGTGCTGACGTGGCCGCCGGTCTGGAGCGGCATCTCTGTGCCCGCCTGGATCGGGCTCGCCTATGTCTCCGTCTTCAGCATGTTCGTCGGCTTCATCTTCTGGTACCGCGGGCTCGCCATCGGCGGCATTGCCCGCGTCGGCCAGCTGCAGCAGCTGCAGCCGTTCTTTGGCTTGGCGCTCGCCGGTCTCCTGCTCGGCGAGCCGGTCGCAGGCAGCATGATCGCCGCGACGGCAATCGTGGTCGCCTGCGTCTTCTTCGCGCGGCGGTTTGCGTGAGGGCAACCGTTCGCTTTACTTCCTGCCGGATTGAGGCCTTTCGATCCCGGGTAATCGCGCGATCTGCTCGGCGAGGAAATCGACCAGGAGGCGCACGCGCGCAATGCCGGACCGCTCCGGCACGATCAGCATGTTCAGCGGCACCGGCGGCGGCGAATAGTCCGGCAGCACGCGTTCGAGGCTGCCGTCCGCGAGCAGGTCGCTGACCAGCCACAGATGCGCCGGCGCAATGCCGCGGCCGGCCGCGAGCGCCTCACGCGCGGCGAGCCCGTGATCAAGGCGCAGCCGCCCCTCGAAGGGGATCGCATGGCGGCCACCGCGGCGCCCCTGCAGCACGAGGACATCGCTGCCGGCGATGTTGGACATCCGAACGCCCTCGTGCTTGGCGAGGTCTTGCGGGCGCGCAGGCCGGCCACGCGCGGCAAGATAGCCGGGTGCGGCCACGAGCAGCCGCCGCGACTGCCCGAGCGACTTCAGCTTCATCGAGCTTTCGGCGAGCGGTCCCAAACGCAATGCGACATCGACGCCCTCTCTGATGAGGTCGATCCGCTCGTCGGTCAGGCTGAGGTCGACCGACACCTCCGGATAAGCGTCCTGGAAGGCGAAGATCAAGCGGCTGACGTGGAGCACGCCGAACGCAGCGGTGCAGGAGACCCGGACCGTTCCGGCCGGCGCGCCGCGCGTCGAGCGCGCTTCATCACCGGCCTGCTCGACCAGACGCAGGATATGCACGCAGCCCGCGTAGTAATTGCGGCCCTCCTCCGTCACGGTGACCCTGCGCGTGGTCCTGGTGAGCAGCGGCACGCCAACCGCTTGCTCCAGCTCCCGAATGTGCCGAGTCACCGTGGACTGGCCGACCCCGAGCTCGCGCGCGACCGCAGACAGGCTTCCGCGCTCGGCGACGCGCACGAAGCTGCGCATGCGCTCGAGGGTAACCTCCGACCTATCCATTTTCCGGCACAATCTTATCCATCGGCTACGTCTACCGGATCGCGGGCCACCGCGCTATCTGCCGAGCCACAATCCTCAATCCAATGGTGCCCGAACATGAAAGTGTTGATCGTCTATGCTCATCCTGAACAGCGCTCGCTCAACGGCTCGCTCCGGGATGTCGCCGTCAGAGAGCTCGAGGCGCAGGGGCACGAGGTGCGGGTCTCCGACCTTTATGCCGAGGGCTGGAAGTCCGAGGTCGACCGCGGCGACTTTCCGTCGCTGCCGGTCGATGCGCGTCTCGCGGTCGCCGCGGCATCCAAGCAGGCGTTCGAGGCGGGCACGCTGACCGCCGACGTCAAGGGCGAGATCGAGAAGCTGCTGTGGGCGGATGCTCTGATTCTGCAGTTTCCGCTGTGGTGGTTCAGCATGCCCGCGATCCTCAAGGGCTGGGTCGACCGCGTGTTCGCCTACGGCTTCGGCTATGGTGTCGGCGAGCACAGCGACAAGCGCTGGGGCGACCGTTACGGCGAAGGGACCTTGGCGGGCAAACGCGCGATGCTGATCGTGACGGCCGGCGGCTGGCAGGACCATTATTCCGCTCGCGGGGTCAACGGGCCGATCGACGACCTGCTGTTTCCAATCAATCACGGCATTCTCTATTATCCCGGCTATGACGTCCTGCCGCCGTTCGTGGCCTATCAGGCCGACAGGTTCGATGAAGCCGCTTTCGGCGCGACGGCCGAACGCCTGCGCGAGCGCATGAGAACGCTCGCGACGACTTTGCCGATTCCCTATCGGCGCCAGAATGGCGGCGATTACGTCATTCCGAGCATGCAGCTCCGCGCCGGGCTCGAGTCTCCCGGGGCGCGCGGTTTCGCGCTCCATCTCGATCAGGCTGACGAAAGCGGCGCGCCCAGCAAGCCAGCGGCGATGCGGTCGACGGCGGATCTCCGCGCGGAAACGGCGTAGTTGCGGGATTGCACGGGCGCGCTCTCAAGGCCGGGAGCGCGCGCTCATCCCATCACCGTCCGCGTCAGCGCGGCCTTCGCGAACTTCTTCAGCGGCATCGGCTTGCCGAACAGAAAGCCCTGCACGACATCGAAGCCGATCTCGCTCGCCGCGATGAGGTCGGCGCGGCTCTCGACCCCTTGCGCCACAGCGCGCGCGCCAAAGGTCTGCGCCAGCTCGACGATGTGACGGCACACCGTTCGCTTCAGCCGATCGCCGCCGCTGCCGGTGACGAATTGCCGATCGGCCTTCAGCTTGACGAAGGGAATCTTGTCGAGGTCCATCAGCGACGGCCAGTTGGCGCCGAGATTGTCGATCGACAGGCCGATATTGTGCAGGCCGACCTCGCGCGCGACCTCGGCCAGGAAATCGAGCTCGCGGATCGCCTCCTCGCTGTCGATCTCGACCGTCAGTCCGCCGAAGGCCGGATGCGTCGGCACGCGGCGGCAGAGATCGCGCACCGCCTGCGGCTCCCTGAGATAGGCGGCGGGAAGATTGATCGAGAGATCGACCGGACTTTGTTGCTCCAGAAGATAGTGCCAGTCCTGCATGGCGCGATCGATCACGAACTCCGACAGCTCGCGAAAATGCGGATCGTGCGGCTCCGGGATGAAATAGGCCGGCGGCACCACGCCCCAGGTCGGATGCCGCATCCGCACCAGGGCCTCGGCGCCGTTGCGCACCAGCGTGCGCGCGTCGATCTTGGGCTGGTACCAGAGCTCGAGCCAGCCGGCATGCAAGGCCTCGCCGACATGCACGGCCGGGCTCGGCGCCGGCTCCTCCGGCAGCAGCATCGCAACGCGCTCGCGCAGCGTCTCCGCGGCAAAGGGCGTGGTCAGCGGCGGCAGCATCGCAAGGCCGTATTCGTCGCCGACCTGCCGCACGGCCTTGACGATGATCGAATCGCGGGCGCCGACGGCGAGAACCTTGCCGGCAAACGCCTCACGCACCAGGACTTCGAGGAATCGTCCCGGCTCGATGCCGTCGGCGGCGACGCCGAGCAGGATCAGGTCCGGCAATTCGCTCGCGAGCACCGTCTTCAGCTCCTCGGCGCTGGCACATTCGCAGGTGACGAAGCCGAGATCCTCGAGGATCTCGCTGAGGAACGCCCGCAAGTGACGCTTGCTGTCGGCCACGCAGGCGCGCGGCGTCACCTTTCGCCGTCCGAAGGTCACAGGCCTTCGTCCGACGAGTTCAATCATCCCATCGTTCATCGTACACCACTCCCGTTCCGTGACGGTTTCATAAACGCGGAGCGTGGGTTCAAATAAGGAGAGCTTCACTTCGTTCTTGAATTATCTGAGTAACGTTAAGCCCTGCAATTCGAGCTAATTTGTCGATGAAATCTTCGATGCACGCGCGCGGTAGTCCCGCGGCAGCGATGAAGCCGGCGCGGCGTCAATCGGCGGCGGCCTTCACTTTGCGACCACCCGCGGTGCGCGCATCGCCGCCTTGCGCCCGTGACAGTTCTGCGACAACGGGTCCGCGTCGGCGGCCGAGAATGTGAAGCACATCACACGCGCGTTGCCGCACTCGCGCTAAAGCTCCCCCGAGCCGGTGGAGGGCTGTCGAGGATTACAGCTATGTCGATGCGGCGAATGATGTATTGGTGGTTCAGGTTCGTGCTGTCAGGGCGATTCATGGATCGCTTCCTGTGCCTGCCGCGCTAGCTGCGCAGCGCACGGGTTTTTCGCGACCGAACCGGCTTTAGGTTTGCCCGATCAATTTGCGGAACGCCGCCGCACCGTCCTGCATCGCGTCGCGTCCCTTCCAGGCCAGATAGGACAGCTTGCCGCCGAGCGTGTCGTGGCTGCGCAGCCGCCGCGAGCCGAGAATGTGGCCGACATTGGCAGGGAAGCGGCTCACCTCGGCGGAGACCAGCGCCGCGATCGCGTCCATCAATTGCTGGAGGCGGACGCCCCATTCGCATTGCTCGATGCCGTCGATGCGCACCTTGAGCGCATATTCGGTGTCGTAGATTTCGGCGAGCAGGTCGCGGGCGATCAGCACCCGGTTGTGCCGGAGTGCGACACGAAGTGCGAGGCGCTTGTCGTCGAGCCGGTCGAGCACCATGTGAACGACGCAGGCATAGGGGGTGGCGGCGACGTCTGCGGCGGCCTTGCTCGCAGCGGCCCTGGTGGCAAGCCGCACCAATTGCCAGGACGTCCTCAAGCGTCGCGCCACCAGCGTCAGCGCGAAGGGCAGCGCCTGGGGATGGGCCTTCTTGAAGGCGTCGAGCTGCGCGGTGATCTGGGCGACTTGGCCGTCGTCGAACTTGGCGATCTTCTCGGGCAGCTTCTCGCTGAACTTTCGCAGCGCATCGCCGGCGCGGAGCACATGCAGCATCTTGACGACGTCGTCGAAGGCGGTGCGCGAAGCCGTGTATTGCCCGAGCTTGGCGCGCGCGGCATCAGTGCTCTCGGGCGAATTGAGGGTGCTCTCGAGGACCTTGACGACCTTGATCTGGAAGGTCGAGGCGATCTTCTGGACTTCCTTCGGGTTGTTGGCCGCGACCTGGTCGCCGATCGCCTTGATGTAGTCGCGCGCCATCGTCGGCAGCAGGTCGCGGCAGATCCATTCCCAGATCGGGGTGAGGGTATTGCGCGAGATGCGCCCCATGTTGGCATGCTCGGGCGCGCCGTCGATCAGCAGCAGCTCGAGCGGCGCGAAGAAATAGCGCGACGGGCTGGTGGCGCGCACCTGGGTCGATCCGTCCTTGCGGAATTCGGCGCGCAAGCGGGCCTGGATGTCGGCCGAACCCGGCATGTCGATGCCGCACAGCTCGAGCCGTTCGAGCTCGCTGAGCAGACAGCTGCGCGACAGCGGCGTCAGCCTCTGCAGAAATTCCGATAGCCGGTCGATCTCGTCCATGGCACGCAATCTTTCGCAGCGTGGCCCGCGGGCTTGCGGACCCAATGCGTGGAGGCATTTGCGCGCTCTCAACCTCCCTAGAGAAGCAAGTCGCCGTTAATTAATCCGTAAAATCCGGGGGATGGATGTCGGAGCAAGGCGGCCGCCGACGAGCTTTTCCCGTTCCCAGCCCAGGATTTTGGCAGAAAACTCAACCGTTGCATGGTCGCGGGCGACGCCGCGCAAGCATAAATTGTGCCGAAGTCGTCATTTCAGCGTAAAAGAGCCTAAATCACCGTAGTCATACGGAGCAGAAAGTTAACCACAGACCCGCCCCGGTTCCGCTAAACGAGTGACATGGGGTCACAGAATGATACGGCCACCGATTCGCGGCCGTCGGCATGGCACGAGAGCAGCGCTGCTTCAGCTGAAGAGCCCGATTTCGCCCGCCTGAGCGCCTTGCGTGCCAATGCGGCCGACGAAATGGCGGCTGCCATCGCCCGCGAGCTCAATGGCCCCCTGACCGCGCTGCTGCTCTACATGGGCGAGATCAAGCACCACAGCGATCAGCTCGTCCCCGCGACCGGCGATCGCGCCTATTTGCAGCGGGTGGTGGAGAATGCGCTGGCCCAGACCGAGCGCGTTTGCGGCCTGGTCAAGCAGCTCGCCGGCCCGCCCAAGGGCGGCTCCAAGGGCGGCTTGCCGAGCCCGTCCGAAGAAGCAGAATCGAAGGCCGCCCGTGTGCTGCAGCCGCGGCCGCCGAGCGCCGATCTGCTCGGCCCGTCGGGCCAGAAGCGGCTGACCAGGCGCGAGCGCGAGGTGCTGAGGCTGATCAGCGAAGGCTACTCGAACAAGCAGGGTGCGCTTCGCATGCAGATCAGTCCGCGCACCTTCGAGAGCCATCGCGCCGAGGCGATGCGCAAGCTCGGTGCGCGCAACACCGCGGACCTCGTCCGTGCGGCACTGCTGCATTCGATCGACTGAGCCGGGTCGGTTGGCCGCCGCCGGGCAAGAAAATTTGGAAATCCGTGGCGCTCAGAAATAGTCTTCCGCGAACGGACGTGCGCGCGAGACGGGACGCAGCGGCTTGATCTCTTCCTTCGGCGCGCTCGGAATGATGGTGATGGTCCAGCGGGGAGGCATGCTCGATTCCTGCTCCAGCACCGAGCGCACGAAACCGGTCACGGTCGACTCGCCGGCCTGCACCGTCGCCATTCGGCCGTTGAACTGTGCGATCCGGAAGCGACGAACCTCCTTCTGGTCTGCGGTCTCGTAGGTGAACATGGAAAACCCTCCTGGTTTTCCGGGACTATCGCCAGCTATGATTAGCCTTCTGTGAAAATCGCAAACCGTAGAAGTACGGCGGGAGTGCACGCGCCGGTAGTTCGGGGCGCTTTTCACGCGAAGTTGCACGTCAAACGCGAGCTAGCCTTGCGGCTCCTGCGCGTGCGCGGCGGCGTAGGCCGCATCCATCAGATCCAGGAGCGCGCGGAATTCGGCCTCGCCGAGGCTTTCCACGGTTTTCTCCAGCCGCAGCGACAGCGCGGCGAGCCTGAGATAGCCGAACGTTCCGGCCGCGCTCTTCAACGAATGCGCTTCGCGCGCGATCCTGGCGTGGTGCTGCGCAGGCGAGAGCGTTCGGAACGATTGCAGGCGCGCGCAGGTCTCGCTCCAGAACACGTCGCGCACTTCGCCGGCACCATCCTCGCCGATCTCGCGCACCAGCGCTTCGTACGCGCACGGCTCGCGCGCGGGTTCGGCATCGAGTGCCTTTGCGAGCGCGACGGTGACGTCAAACATGGCCTTGCCTGCCTTGATCCGGTTCGTTGTCGCGCGGCACGTCGCGGCGCGAGGCATGTCGCGTGTGTACGGCCTTCGAATTTCAGTTCCGGTAGCAGGATGGCCGGTGTTTGCAGGCCGGCGTTAGCCTGCGGTTTACCAGGCGAGCGCGGCGTTCAGGGCGGGCCGAGCAGCCGGTCGTACTGGGCCTTCACGGCGGCGTAGCATTCGCACGCCGTCTGTCGCAGCCCGTCGAGGTTGGTGATCTGGATGTGTCCGCGGCTGTAGTGGATGACATTGGCTTGTTGCAAGGAATTGGCGACCAGCGAAACGCTGTTGCGCCGGGCCCCGATCATCTGCGCCATGGTCTCCTGGGTCAGCACCAGGCGCGACTCGCCCGACAGGTCATGAGTGTGCAACAGGCAGCGCGACAGCCGCGACTCCACCGGATGGGCGGCATTGCAGCCCGCGGTCTGCTGCACCTGGGCGTAGACCGCCAACCCGTGACGCGTGAGCCGCGTGCGCAGGACGCTGCTCTGGTCGGCGGCCATGCGCAGGCGGTCCAGATCCACCGCCGAGGCGACGCCGGGAACCAGCACGATCGCGGTGTTCAACGCACACGCATCGCCCACGATGGCGAGCGTTCCGAGCAGGCTGTCGCGGCCGATCATGGCGACTTGCACATGCCCGCCTTTGGCCAGTTCAACCACCAGCGAGATGACGCCGCGGTGAGGAAAATAGGCGCGCCTGAGCGTCTCGCCGGTCTCGACCAGCACCGCTCCGTGGGGCAGATCCACAGTTCGCAGGTGCGGGCGGATCAATTCATAATCGTCCGCCGACAATGCCGACAGGAAGCCGTTGGACGGACGCGCCATGCTTTCCAAAGCTGCCTCCCCCGTACCTTGCACGTGGGAATCGCAACGCGCGGATTTACGTCGTGCGCGGGTAAATTCCATCATCTTCGCGGCGGGACATATTGGCAATTGAGACAAGTTGTCCGGCCCTGGCGATGCGTCGACGCCGCGTGCCGTCGGCATACAGGGATCGCATCGTGCTCCCGTCACGCCGCGGCTCCGTCGGCGAGCGCCGCGCCAGCCCGCACGACGCTGTCGCGGACCAGCATCGCAATTTCCATCGTCTGTCCTTCGGAAGCACTATGCGGGAAGTAGACATGTCTCGGCGCAGTGCCGACCTCGCCCAGGACAGACTTGCTGACCATTCAACCGTCGCGAGGTGCGGACGCAGCAGATCGAAATCCGCCGCATCGAGCAGTTGCAGCAGTTGGTTGGGCTGGTGGCCGCTCACGGTCATGCAGGTCAATCCGGCGGGTTCGATGGACGCTGGGCGCCGCCCTCGTCACTCAGTTGCACGGCGCGAACATGCTACCCTAAAGGTTGTGGCATCGTCCATATACCCGTTAGAGGGCAGACAGCCTGTCTCATTTGCGGCGGAATTAAGAAGCGCACACTGGTTCGCTGACGAGGCGGCTGTCCTGAAACGATTGCGCAGGAACAAGCGGCAAGGGGGCCTCAGCCATCGGGCCAGCGCGCGTCGCCTCGACTGCTTCCGCAAGAATGTTCGTTTCACCTCTCATCGAAAGCAAAGGGGAAAGGATGCCCCACGATTCAATTGATGAATCGCCGAAACTGGAAGGACAATTAGGGCGAGACGATGTGCGCCATATTCTCGTCGTCGACGATGACGCGATGGTGTGCATGGCCATCGAGGTCTACCTCCAGCGCAACAATTTTCGGGTGACGATCGCCGAGGGCGGTGAAGCCGGACTGCGCGCCCTCGAGCACAAGCAATTCGATCTGATGATCATCGACATCTTCATGCCGCACATGCGCGGGTTCGAATCGATCCGGATCTTCCACGAGCTGGCTCCGGTCATTCCGCTGATCGCGATGTCCGGCTACGCCTTCGCGAATTTGAACTCGCCCGCGCCGGACTTCCTGCGGATGGCGCTGGAGCTCGGCGCCGCGCGCTGTCTGCGCAAGCCGTTCACGCCGCACGCGCTGCTCGCCGCCATCAACGATTGCCGGGCAGAGCATCGCTCCCGCTCCGACATTGTCACGGCCGTGCAGCTCGGTTAGCGCGACACGAGCCGCTTTCCCCGCGGGGTAACGCTTCGTTTACCTCGAGCGTAGACGCGCAAATCGCGGCAACGTCCAAGAACGCGCGCGACGAGAGCGCCGCCGGTTGCGCGCGGCTCGCCCCAACCGCCTGCGGGCCGGCTCTATCGTTCTTCACGAGCAGACCTTTCCCACGCGTCTCGTCGCGCGATTAGTGGCTCGTTTACCGCGCGGCTCCGCCGTTGCGGCGCGGGGATGGTTTTGCCGAACAGCGCTGCAACACGCGGCAGAACTGCAAACTTCTCTTCAAAATCCGTAGTAGCACGGAGGATGAAATTAACGGGACTGTGAAAGGGGATGTCTAACGATCCAAAATAGGGGCGTCCGTCCGTGCCAAGGGTGGCTCGGACGTCGCGTTTGCGACCCGGATCAGTAAGGCGTAGCTCATGGATGATCTGTTGCGGGAGTTTCTGACGGAGACCAGCGAGAGCCTGGACACCGTGGACAATCAGCTGGTGAAGTTCGAGCAGGAGCCGAACAACGCCAAGATCCTGGATAACATCTTCCGCCTGGTCCACACCATCAAGGGCACCTGTGGCTTCCTCGGCCTGCCGCGGCTGGAAGCGCTGGCCCATGCCGGCGAGACCCTCATGGGCAAGTTCCGCGACGGCATGCCTGTGACTGCCGAGGCGGTGACGGTGATCCTCTCCTCGATCGACCGCATCAAGGAGATTTTGGCTGGCTTGGAGGCGACCGAGGCCGAGCCGGAGGGGAACGACCGCGATCTCATCGACAAGCTGGAAGCAATGGTCGAGCAGGGCATGGCCGCCATGTCAGGCTCGGCGCAGCCGATGCCGACTGCCGGCACTGCTGCTCCCGTCGCCGATGCGCCGCCGCTGGCGCCGGAAGCGCCCGCCACTGCAGCCGCCCCCGCCAAGGAGATGACCATGGGCACGCTGGTCGATCAGACCCTGGAGCGCCCCTTGCGTCCGGGCGAGGTCTCGCTCGACGAGCTCGAGCGCGCCTTCCGCGAGACCGCGATCGAAGCGCCGGTGCCCGCGCCCGTGGCCAAGGCTGAGGTCAAGGCCGAGCCCGCGCCGGCTGCTGAAGCGCCCGTTGCCGCAAAGCCCGCCAGGGAAAAGGCCGCGCCGAAGAAGTCGATGGCCGACGAGATGGCGGGCGAGGGCGACCGCATCGCCAACCAGTCGATCCGCGTCAACGTGGATACGCTGGAGCACCTGATGACCATGGTCTCCGAGCTGGTCCTGACCCGCAACCAGCTCTTGGAGATCTCCCGCCGCAACGAGGACACCGAGTTCAAGGTGCCGCTGCAGCGCCTCTCCAACGTCACCGCCGAGCTGCAGGAAGGCGTCATGAAGACGCGCATGCAGCCGATCGGCAATGCCTGGCAGAAGCTGCCCCGCATCGTCCGCGACCTCTCATCCGAACTCGGCAAGCAGATCGAGCTCGAGATGCACGGCGCCGACACCGAGCTCGACCGCCAGGTGCTTGACCTGATCAAGGACCCGCTCACCCACATGGTGCGCAACTCCGCCGATCACGGCCTCGAGACCCCCGCCGAGCGCCTCGCCAGCGGCAAGGGCGAGCAGGGCACCATTCGCCTGTCCGCCTATCACGAGGGCGGCCACATCATCATCTGCATCGCCGACAACGGCCGCGGCCTCAACACCGAAAAGATCAAGGCCAAGGCGCTCTCGTCCGGTCTCGTCACCGAGGCCGAGCTCGAGAAGATGAGCGAAGCCCAGATCCACAAGTTCATCTTCGCGCCGGGCTTCTCCACTGCCGCTGCCATCACCTCGGTCTCGGGCCGCGGCGTCGGCATGGACGTGGTCCGCACCAATATCGACCAGATCGGCGGCACCATCGACATCAAGTCGGTCGCGGGCGAAGGAAGCTCCGTCACCATCAAGATTCCGCTGACGCTCGCCATCGTCTCGGCGCTGATCGTCGAAGCCGCCGGCGACCGCTTTGCGATCCCGCAGCTCTCGGTGGTGGAATTGGTCCGCGCCCGCGCCAACTCCGAGCACCGCATCGAGCGCATCAAGGACACCGCGGTGCTCAGGCTCCGCAACAAGCTGCTGCCGCTGATCCATCTCAAGAAGCTCCTGAAGATAGACGACGGCGCGGCCTCCGATCCCGAGAACGGCTTCATCGTGGTGACGCAAGTCGGCAGCCAGACGTTTGGCATCGTCGTCGACGGCGTGTTCCACACCGAAGAAATCGTGGTGAAGCCGATGTCGACAAAACTGCGTCACATCGACATGTTCTCCGGCAACACCATTCTGGGCGATGGCGCGGTCATCATGATCATCGATCCCAACGGCATCGCCAAGGCGCTCGGCGCCGCCGGCTCCTCGGCCCATGGCATGGGCGACGAAGCGGCCGGCCATCACATCGGAAGTGGCGAGCAGACCACCTCGCTCTTGGTGTTCCGCGCCGGCTCGTCGCAGCCCAAGGCGGTCCCGCTCGGCCTCGTCACGCGCCTGGAGGAGCTGCCCGCCGACAAGATCGAGTTCTCGAACGGCCGCTACATGGTGCAGTACCGCGAGCAGCTGATGCCGCTGGTGGCCATGGAAGGCGTCACCATTGCGAGCCAGGGCGCCCAGCCGATCCTGGTGTTCGCCGACGACGGCCGCTCCATGGGCCTCGTCGTCGACGAGATCATCGACATCGTCGAGGAACGGCTCAACATCGAGGTCGGCGGCTCCTCCTCCGGCATTCTCGGCTCGGCCGTGATCAAGGGCCAGGCCACCGAGGTGATCGACGTCGGCCACTTCCTGCCGATGGCGTTCGCCGACTGGTTCACCCGCAAGGAGATGAAGCCGTCGCTGCATTCGCAGTCGGTGCTGCTGGTCGACGACTCGGCCTTCTTCCGCAACATGCTGGCGCCGGTGCTGAAGGCGGCCGGCTACCGCGTCCGCACCGCGCCGACCGCGCAGGAGGGCCTCGCGGCACTGCGCGCCCAAAACTTCGACGTGATCCTGACCGACATCGAGATGCCCGACATGAACGGGTTCGAGTTCGCGGAAGTCGTCCGCTCCGACAACAACCTCGCCGCGACGCCGATCATCGGCCTGTCGGCGCTGGTGTCGCCGGCGGCGATCGAGCGCGGCCGTCAGGCCGGCTTCCACGATTATGTCGCCAAGTTCGACCGTCCCGGCCTGATCGCGGCGCTGAAGGAGCAGACCGCGGGCGCCGCCGGCGCCTCCGAGCTGAGCCGGGCGGCCGCGGCTTAAACCTTAAGCGGCATGGACCAGGAGACACTGAAATGAGCAAGAAGACCCAGTCCGCTGAAGGCGCCATGGTCGAGTACGTCACCGCGATGATCGGCGGCCAGCTGTTCGGGCTGCCGATCTCCCGCGTCCAGGACGTGTTCATGCCCGAGCGCGTCACCCGCGTGCCGCTGGCCTCGCGCGAGATCGCCGGCGTTTTGAACCTGCGCGGCCGCATCGTCACCGTGGTCGACATGCGCTCGCGCCTCGGCCTGCCCAAGGACGAGGACGGCAAGACCGCGATGGCGGTCGGCGTCGACCTGCGCGGCGAATCCTATGGCCTCCTGATCGACCAGATCGGCGAGGTGCTGCGCCTGCCCGAGGACGGCAAGGAAGAAAACCCCGTCAACCTCGACCCCCGCATGGCCAAGCTCGCCGGTGGCGTCCACCGCCTCGACGGACAGCTCATGGTCGTCCTCGACGTCGACCGCGTCCTCGAGCTCGAAACTAAGACGCAAATGGCCGCCTGAGCCAACGAAACATCGAAGCCGGAGAACAGAAATGAAGACGTGTTTGGTGGTCGATGATTCCAGCGTGGTGCGCAAGATCGCGCGCCGGATCCTGGAAGGTCTGGAGTTCGAGGTCACCGAGGCCGAGGACGGCTCGAAGGCGCTCGAGATCTGCCAGCGGCAGCTGCCCGACGCGGTGCTGCTCGACTGGAACATGCCGGTGATGGACGGCTTCGAGTTCATGGGCCACATGCGCCGCCTGCCCGGCGGCGACCAGCCGAAGGTGGTGTTCTGCACCACCGAGAACAACGTGGCTCATATCGCTCAGGCGCTCAGCGGCGGCGCCAACGAGTACATCATGAAGCCCTTCGACAAGGACATCATCGCCGACAAGTTCGCTGAAGTTGGTTTGATCCCGGTCGGACAAGCCATGGTCTGAGTGTGTCCGGCCCAAAGCACTTGGGCCAGAGTGTTCCAGTACAGCTTTCGAGAGGCCATCCGTGACCCCGACCGAGTATGAGTATCTGCGTAAGTTCCTGAAGGATAATTCCGGTCTCGACCTGTCCACAGACAAGCAATATCTGATCGAAAGCCGCCTGCTGCCGCTGGCCCGCAAGGCCGGGCTGTCCGGCATCGCCGAGCTCGTGCAGAAGCTGCAAGGCGGTTCGCGCCAGCTGATCACCGACGTGGTCGAGGCCATGACCACCAACGAGACCTTCTTCTTCCGCGACAAGGTCCCGTTCGATCATTTCCGCGACCACATCATGCCGGAGATCATCAAGGCGCGTGCGGCCAAGCGCAGCGTGCGCATCTGGTGTGCTGCCGGCTCGACCGGGCAGGAGCCCTATTCGCTGGCGATGTGCCTGAAGGAGATGGGCGCGGCCCTCACCGGCTGGCGCGTCGAGATCATCGCGACCGACCTGTCGCAAGAGGTGCTGGAGAAGGCCAAGGCCGGCGTCTACAGCCAGTTCGAGGTGCAGCGCGGCCTGCCGATCCAGATGCTGGTGAAATATTTCAGGCAGACCGGCGAGACCTGGCAGATCAATCCCGAATTGCGGGCGATGATCCAGCACCGCCAGCTCAACCTGCTGCACGATTTCGCCCAGCTCGGCACCTTCGACGTGATCTTTTGCCGCAACGTGCTGATCTATTTCGATCAGGACACCAAGATCAACATCTTCAACCGCCTGGCGCGCCAGATCGAGCCCGACGGCTTCCTGGTGCTCGGCGCCGCCGAGACCGTGGTTGGACTGACCGACACGTTCCGGCCGATTCCGGAGCGGCGCGGCCTCTACAAGCCGAATGATCCGCGCGTGGCCGCGGCCAAGCCGGTTCTCGCCGGTGCGGCGCCGCGCATGGCGGCGATGGCGGGACGATAATCATGGCCGAGGATGGCAAGGGCGCGGAGCGTGTGACCTTCAGCCGCGGCTATGATGTCTGCATCATGGCGATCGACGGCACCTGGCGGCGCGACTGCAAGCTCAACGCGATCTCCGACACCGACGCGGTTCTCACGGTGGAGGGCTCGATCCAGGGCTTGAACCTGAAGGAGTTCTTCCTGCTGCTGTCGTCCACGGGTCTTGCCTATCGTCGCTGCGAGCTGGTCCGTGTCAACGGCGCCGAAATGGACATCCAGTTCCTGCGCGGCAAGAACCGGAAGAAGCGCGGTGCGGCCGGCGGCCACGACGCCGCGGCCTGATCTCGCCGCCGCCGTCGCTGCGCTTTCCGGCACTTTGCTTCACATTTTCTGAACGTTTCCGAGTCAATTGCCCGCGGCAGCTTTACGCGGCTTCAGCGCGAGCCGTGTATCCATTGACGCTCTCAATCTCAGGATCCGGTAATGCCCAGAAGTTCTCTTTCCCCGATCTCGTCAAACCTGCCCGACGGCTCCGAGCGGCGTGCACTTCAGCTCCTGGTGGTTGATGACGACGCCACGCAGCGCCGCCTGATCACGGTCGCGGCCAAGCAGGCGGGCCACGAGATCACCGTGGCGCCATCGGTGGCGGACGCGATCGAGAAGCTGCGCGCCGCGCGCTTCGACTGCGTGACGCTCGATCTCGTGCTGGAGGATGGCGACGGCGTCGACGTGCTGCGCGAGATGGCGAGCGCGAAGTTTGCAGGCTCCGTGATCGTCATCAGCGGCATGGACGGCAAGCGCCGCAGTGCCGCTCGCAGCTTCGCCCGTTCCGTCGGGATCGAGCTCCAGAGCCTGCCGAAGCCGCTGGATCTCGCGGCGCTGCGCATCAGCCTCGCCAACCTCGGCAAGACCGCGATGGGCCTGCCGGCGATTCACACCTGGGGTGGTGTCGCCACCGACGCGATCGTGGAACGGCACCGCGCTTGAGCTTGCGGAGCTGCGATGCGGTCAGATGCGGCCGCCCGCCGTGTTGCCGGATTCCGACAGACATTGGAGGGCGTGGCTGAGGCCCGCCCGACAGGCATTGAGGGCCGCGCTTGCGCTGGCGTAGCGGGGCGTGACGTCGTCGAGCAAGACGATATCTGCGGAACCTTCCGGATCGCTGCCGTGTTCTTGATCCATGGCTGCGGCGATCCGGCGCATGCTGGTCTCGATCTGTGCGATCAGCAAACGAAGGTCCGCCGCAATCAGCTCACGGCTCTCGACTTCGGACGTTGCGACGGGAGGCGGCGTGTCGGCTAAATTTAGCATGGATATTCTCCGTCCACCGCAAATAGGCGCCATGCCGCTACTTGTGCGTTAAGTCCATGTCCCGTACAAATACGGGTGGGCCGAATCCGCGCCGAGCGCCGTAACGATTGGCGCGGACGCGAGTCCTTCATGCCAACCGGATGTGGCACATGGCCGAACAAAGCTCTCGCGGTGAAATCTTCGTAGTCGATGACGACCCTGCCGTTCGCGACACCTTGTCGATGGTGTTGAAGGCGGCGGGCTATGAGGTGATCTGTTTCGCGGACGGTGCAGCGCTGCTTTCCGTGGCGCGAAACCGCACGCCGGCTGCAATCCTGCTCGACGTGAATATTCCCGGGAAGTCGGGTCTCGACATCCTGAAGGAGCTGCACGGCGAGGACTATCCGGCTCCGATCTTCATGATCTCCGGGCAGGGCGACATCGCGATGGCGGTGGGCGCGATCAAGAGCGGCGCGCTCGACTTCATCGAGAAGCCGTTCCGCGGCAGCGAGATCGTCGGCCGTCTCGACGAGGCGATCGGTGCGTATGCACGCAGGCAGGCGGAGAACGCGTCGCCGAAATTCGGCTCGCTGCATTTCCCCGGCCGCGAGCCGCTGACGCGCAGGGAGCGCGAGGTGCTGGAGCAGTTCGCCTCCGGCGCCTCCAACAAGGAGGCCGGCCGCACGCTCGGCATCAGTCCGCGCACCATCGAGGACCACCGTGCCAACATCATGAAGAAGCTCGGCGCGCGCAATGCCGCCGACCTGATCCGCATCGTGATGACCGCGGCCCAGCGCGCGTCGTAGGCGCTGGTTCTCTCTCGTGCCCCGGACGCGGCGCATCATGAAATGATGCGCCGCTGAGCCGGGGCCCATCCTTCCAACTTCACGGCTAACGTTCTGGGTCCCGGCTCTGCACAGCAGCGCTTACGCGCCGCAGTGCGTCCGGGACACCAGAGCCTTCACCCGCTCAGCGCCTTGCGGATGATCCGCGCCAGATCCGATTTGCGATAGGGCTTGGCCAGCAACATCACGCCGGAATCCAGCCGGCCGTGATGGATGATCGCGTTCTCTGTATAGCCTGACGTGTAGACCACCTTGAGATCCGGGCGCGTCTTCATCAGCTCGTCCGCGAGCTGCCGTCCGTTCATCTTGCCAGGCATGATGACGTCGGTGAACAGAAGGTCGAACGGCTTGCCGGCCGCGACGATCGCGAGCGCCTCCGCGGCGTTCGCGGCCTGCAACGTGACGTAACCCAGCGAATGCAACTGCGCCAGGACGTAGTCGCGCACCAGCCGGTCGTCCTCGACCACCAGGATCGTCTCGTGTCCGCCCTCGATCGTCGCCGGCGTCACGCCCTCGCCGACCGCCGTCGGCGTCTTGCCGGGCGGCAGATACATCTTGATCGTGGTGCCGTGCCCCTCCTCGCTGTAGATCTTGATGTGACCTGCGGACTGCTTGATGAAGCCGTAAACCATCGAAAGCCCGAGTCCGGTGCCCTTGCCGGGTCCCTTCGAGGTGAAGAAGGGATCGAACACCCGGGGCAGCAAGTTCGCAGGGATTCCGGTGCCGGTGTCGCTCACGGCGATCAGCACGTAGTGCCCCGGCGGCACGTCGTTGGCGCTGGCATAGACCTCGTCGAGATAGGCGGCGCCGGTCTCCACGATCAGCTTGCCGCCGCCGGGCATGGCGTCGCGCGCATTGAGCGCGAGGTTGAGGATCGCGGTGGTGAGCTGGTTGGGATCGACGATGGCGACGCAATTCTCGTCCTCGAACACCGATTCGATCTGGATCTGCTCGCCGAGCGTCGGACGCAACAATTTCGCGGTGTCGACGATCAGCGAGTTGATGTCGATCTCGCGCGGCTGGAGCGGCTGCTTGCGTGCGAAGGCGAGCAGGTGCTGGGTCAGATCGGCGCCGCGCGCGGCGGCCTCGTCGATCATCTTGGTGATCGCCGCGAGCTGCGGCTCCTTGGCGACCGCCTCCGCGAGAATCTCGATCGTCCCGGTGATGACGGTGAGAATGTTGTTGAAGTCATGCGCCACGCCGCCGGTCAGCTGGCCGACGGCCTCCATCTTCTCGGCATGGCGGATGCGCTCCTCGGCGGCGATCTTGTCGGTGAGGTCGCGGTAGAAGACGTTGAACAGCAAGCCCTCGCGCCGCTTCAGCGCGGTGACGCTCAACTCGGCCTTGAATTCCTTGCCGTCGCGCCGGCAGCACATCAGCTCGCGGCGGCGGTTCAGCGTCCGGCCACTCTCGTCTTCGAGGAAGCGTTTCAGGCCGGCTCGGACCCGGTCACGTTCGCTCTCGGCGACGATGAGGTCGATCGTGCTCTTGCCGAGCACCTCGTCGCGGCGCCAGCCGAACAGCCGTTCGGCCTGCGAGTTCCAGTTCAGGATGCTTCCGGTCTCGTCGGTCTGGACGAAGGCGTCAAGCGAAGTCTCGACGATGTTGCGGGCGAGCCGCTCGCTCTCGCGCAGCGATTCCTGTGCGAGCCGCGCTTCGGTCATGTCGCGCCCGACAAAGAAGAAGCGATGTGCCTGCTCGGACCAACTGCCGAGCCAGGATAGCCACACCTCGTGCCCGTTCTTGTGCAAGCAGCGGGTGTCGGCCAGCTTGACGCGCTCGCCGCGGCGCATCGCCCGCATCTCGGCACGGGACTGCTCCAGATGAGCGGGATGAATGAAGTCGGCGCCGCTGCGGCCAATCATCTCGACCGGCCGATAGCCGAGAATGGTCTCGCTGCTCGGGCTGATCTGCGCGACATGGCCGTGCGCGTCCATGATCATGATCAGGTCCTGCGACGTCTCGAAGATCTGCCGCCGCTCCTCAAGCTGGTGCTGCAGTGCCCGCTCCGCGCGCCGCGCCTCGGTCAGGCTGCGCGCGCTTCCGGACGCGCCGATGATTTCGCCCGACGGTCCCTTGATCGGCGACAGGCCGAGCGAAATCTCGACCGGCGTGCCGTCCTTGCGCAGGCGGACCGTCTCGAAGCGTTCAATCGGCTCGCCCCGCGCGATCCGCCGCAGATAGTCCTTGCCCTGTTCGCGGCGGTCGGACGGGACGATGATCGAGGTGGGCTTGCCGATCGCCTCCTCCGCCGTATAGCCGTAAAGGCGTTCGGCGGCCGGATTCCAGCCGGTGATGATGGCATCGAGCGTCTGCATGACGATCGCATCGTCGGACGATTCCACCGCGGCGCTGAACAGGTTCTCGCGCGCCGCGTGGTGGCTTCGCGCGGCCTCGGTGCGGCGATGCTCCTCGATCTCGCGCTCGAGCGCGGCCGTTTTCGCGCGCATCTCCTCCACCATCCGCGCAAAGGCCCGTGCCAGCACGCCGGTCTCGCCGCTGGCATCGACGGGGATGTCCGCGGGACGTCCGCTGCCGATGGCCTGCACCGCCTCCGTCAGACGCCCGATCGGGCGGGTCAACGAACGCGCCAGCAGCACCGCGAGCGCAGCCGCGGCGAGAACGGCCAGCACGCCGACGAGCACGGACGTTCTTTGAATGGCGGCCGGTACGCGGCCGAACACCGACGGGGGAACGGTCACGACGATGGCGACCCATTCCTTGCCCGCAAGCGATAACGGCACGAATGCCGCGCCGCTCGTCCGGCCCGACTCGTCGGTCGTGACGCGTGTGACCACGTCCGACGTGCCGGCCAGGGCTGAGAGGAACGGAAGGTCTTTGCGCCAATCGGCCGGATGGCCCCGCGATGACCCGAACTCCCGCGTCCGGTCGGGATGGACGAGATAGTCGCCGCGCGCATTCACGACGTAGATCTCTCCGCCCGAGGTCGTCGTCGCGCGGATCCGGTCGAGGGCCGGGCGCATGTCGATATTGGCCACGATGATGCCGAACGGCTTGTCGTCGGCTGTGAACAGCGGCATCGCCGCGCGCATGGTCGGCGCGCGAGGCGCCGTCGTTCCCCCCTGACGGGTCGCGAGCTCGATGGGAGACACATAGATCTCGCCGGGCCCGAGCCGTATGGCTTCCTGGAAGTAGGCGCGGCCACTCTTGCGCTCCAATTCGCTGTCCGGAGCGATCCGGGCTGCTCCGTTGGGCCCCGATCGATCGACGTGGACCAGTTCGCGCTGGTCGTCATCGACGCCGATGATCCTGAACTGCCCGTAGATGGGCTTGGCGTCGATCTCGGCCGCGAGCCGCGCCGCGATACGCTCGCGCCAGGTCTGCTCCGAGACGCCGTCCGCCGGATCGATCCCGCCGCCGGCATGAGCCCGGATGAGGCCGTTGATTGCCGCTGCGGCGCGATAGCCGATCAGATCGCCGCGCACGCCGGCGACGTAGGATTCAAGGTTGGTCGCGAGCAGGCGCGATTGGGCTTCGACCCGCTCCAGCACCCGAGGAATGACGGCCTGTGTGGTGTTGCGATAGCCCAACCATCCGACTGCGGCCACGGTGACCGCAACCAGCAGGATCATCGCGATGGCCAGCCGCGTGGCCAGCGTCGTTGCTGCTCGCATGGGGAGTTTCGCCGGACCTGCCGCATCGCTGAGCCACTTCTGGCTTGCAGCAGAGGAGGCGTTCTTGTCATCGGCGGCCGGAACGGACATCGGACCCCTCTGGCGCGTCGGCCTTCAGGCAATCTGCGACCACGGCAAGCAGTGCATCGGGCCGGAACGGCTTTTGCAGGCTGGCCACGGCGCCGAGCTTGGTCGCCATCTTCAGGAAGTCCGGCTCCGCATAGGCATCCGGCGTGAGCGAACGGCCGGAGATGACGACGATCGGAACGGCCGGGGCCAGCGCCCGAATGTGACGCATCGTCTCCAGTCCGTCCATGCCGGGCATGAAGATGTCGAGAAACAGCAGGTCGAACCGGCTGGCCTCGAACAGCGCCACCCCCTTGCGGCCATCGCCGGCGACCGTCACGTGATGACCAGCCCGTTCCAGCAGCAGCCGGATGGTGAACTGGACGGCCGGGTCGTCATCCACGATCAGGATGTTGGCCACGTCTGAAACCTCCGGAGCCGGCGGGGTTAGTCCCACCAACCGCAAATCAAGCCAATCAACTCGAAATTGTTGCGCGGATTCTTGTCTGCCGGCAAGCACTTCGGCCGGAGCTGCCGCTGTGTTGCGCTGCACTGCCGCTATGCACGCCTGAGTGCATAGCAGAGGCCCGCCTCCCGCCCCGCCCAGCGCCTTGCCCGGGATGGATTGTCTGTGAGAAGAGCAGGACGAATCCTCCGGACGGACAAGGAAAGAGATGACCAACAAGAAGAAGACGCCCGACCAGCTTCGCAGCGCGCGTTGGTTCGCGCCCGACGATCTGCGCTCGTTCGGCCATCGCTCCCGCGCCATGCAGATGGGATACGCGCCGGAGGAGTGGAAGGACCGCCCGATCATCGCGATCCTCAACACCTGGTCGGACGCGCAGCCCTGCCACATGCACTTCAAGTCGCGCGTCGAGGACGTCAAGCGGGGCATCCTGATGGCGGGGGGCCTGCCGCTGGAGCTGCCGGCGCTGTCGCTGTCGGAATCGCTGCTCAAGCCCACCACCATGCTCTATCGCAACCTGCTGGCGATGGACGCCGAAGAGTTGCTGCGCAGCCATCCCGTCGACGGCGTGGTGCTGATGGGCGGCTGCGACAAGACCACGCCGGCGCTGCTGCTGGGAGCAACCTCGATGAACATTCCGGCGATCTATCTGCCGGCAGGCCCGATGCTGCGCGGCAATTGGAAGGGCAAGACGCTGGGTTCCGGCTCCGACGGCTGGAAATATTGGGACGAGCGCCGCGCCGGAAAGATCTCCGACAAGGACTGGCTCGACATCGAGGCCGGCATCGCCCGCAGCTACGGCACCTGCATGACCATGGGTACCGCCTCGACCATGACTGCGATTGCGGAAGCGATCGGCATGACGCTGCCCGGCGCTTCCTCGATTCCCGCCGCCGATGCCAACCACATCCGCATGGCCAGTGAATGCGGCCGCCGCATCGTCGAGATGGTGTGGGAGGATCTGACGCCGAAGGTGATCCAGACCCGCAAGGCGTTCGAGAACGCGATCGCGGTCGCGATGGCGATGGGCTGTTCCACCAACGCCATCATCCATCTGATCGCGCAGGCCCGCCGCGCCGGCCAGGACATCGGCCTCGACGATTTCGAGAAGGCGAGCCGCAAGGTGCCCGTCATCGCCAACGTCCGCCCGAGCGGCGATGCGTACCTGATGGAGGACTTCTTCTACGCCGGCGGCCTGCCGGCGCTGATGGGCCAGATCAAGCCGCATCTGCATCTCGACTGCGTCACGGTCACAGGCAAGACGCTGGGCGAGAACATCGAGGGGGCCGAGGTCTACAATGCCGACGTGATCCGCGGTATCGACAATCCCATCTACAAGGAAGGGGCGCTCGCGGTGCTCAAGGGCAATCTCGCGCCCGACGGCTGCGTCATAAAACCCTCCGCCTGCGCGCCGCGCTTTCTCAAGCACACCGGCCCCGCGCTGGTGTTCGACGATTATCCCGCGATGAAGAAGGCGGTCGACGATCCCGATCTCGACGTCACCGAGGATCACATCCTGATCCTGCGCAATGCGGGCCCGCAGGGCGGGCCGGGCATGCCGGAATGGGGCATGCTGCCGATCCCGACCAAGCTCGTGAAGCAGGGCGTACGCGACATGGTACGCATCTCGGATGCGCGCATGAGCGGCACCAGCTACGGCGCCTGCATCCTGCACGTCTCGCCGGAATCCTACATCGGCGGCCCGCTGGCACTGGTGCAGAACGGCGACCGCATCACGCTCGATGTCGCTGCGCGCACCATCAATCTCGATGTCGGCGAAACCGAGCTCGCAAAGCGCCGCGCGGCCTGGAAGCAGCCCGAGCGCCGCTTCGAGCGCGGCTATGGCTGGATGTTCACAAGGCACATCAAGCAGGCCAATGACGGCTGCGACTTCGACTTCCTGGAGACGGATTTCGGCGCGCCGATCGGCGAGCCGTCGATTTACTGACCCCCTGTCATTCCGGGGCGCGCCGCTTGGCGCGAGCCCGGAATCCAAACCACAATCGGGAGTATGGATTCCGGGCCTGCGCCGTTCCGGCGCATCCCGGAATGACGAGATGAGAGAGCACGACATGACCAAACTTTCCGAAGCCACCCGCACAAAACTCAAATCCGTCTCCACCGCCACCGTCGCCACCGCCTTGTTCAAGCGCGGCCTGCGCATCCAGATGATCCAGGATGTCCGCCCCTTGAGCCCGGACCAGCCGACCATGGTCGGCGAGGCCTTCACGCTGCGCTACATGCCGGCGCGCGAGGACCTCAACACCATCGACGTGTTCAGGGACCGCTCCCATCCGCAGCGCAAAGCAGTCGAGGATTGCCCGCCGGGCGCGGTGCTGGTGATGGACAGCCGCAAAGATGCGCGCGCGGCCTCGGCCGGCGCGATCCTGGTGACGCGCCTGATGAAGCGCGGCGTCGCCGGCGTCGTCACCGACGGCGGCTTTCGCGACTCCGCCGAGATCTCAAGGCTCGGCTTTCCCGCCTTCCACCATCGCCCCTCGGCGCCGACCAACCTGACGCTGCATCAGGCGATCGAGATCAACGTGCCGATCGGCTGCGGCGATGCGCCGGTGTTTCCCGGCGACGTCATCCTCGGCGATGCCGACGGCGTCATCGTGATCCCCGCGCATTTGGCAGACGAGATCGCCAATGAAACTTTCGAGATGACAGCGTTCGAGGATTTCGTCACCGAGGAAGTCGGCAAGGGCCGCGGCATCTTCGGTCTCTATCCCGCCACCGATCCGCAGACGCTCACCGACTTCGCGGAATGGCGCAAGAAGAACGGGCGGTAGTTCCTTCAGCTGCCGTAGAGTGGGCAAAGCGAAGCGTGCCCACCTTGCCTTGACGATTGAGAGATCGTGGGCACGGCGCTACGCGCCTTTGCCCACCCTACGAGGCTGCGGCGATGGCTACACCCCGGCCTCCGCCGTTCCCGCCGCCCACAGCGCGAACGCATAGACGATCGCGACCTCATCCAGCCGGTCGAAGCGCCCCGACGCGCCGCCGTGGCCGGCGCCCATATTGGTGCGGAGCAGGACCGGGCCACCGCCGCTCATTGTGGCGCGCAGGCGCGCGATCCATTTGGCGGGCTCCCAGTAAGTGACCCGGGGATCAGTAAGTCCGCCCATCGCCAGGATCGCCGGATAGTCCTTTGCCGCGACGTTGTCGTAAGGCGAATACGACAGGATGGTGCGGAAATCCTTCTCGCTCTCGATCGGGTTGCCCCATTCCGGCCATTCCGGCGGCGTCAGCGGCAGCGTGTCGTCGAGCATGGTGTTGAGCACGTCGACGAACGGCACTTCGGCGACGATGCCGGCGAACAATTCGCCGGCGCGGTTGGCGACCGCGCCCATCAGCATGCCGCCGGCCGAGCCGCCATGACCGATGATGCGCTTGGCGCTGGTGTATTTCGCGTCGATCAGTGCCCGCGCGCTGGCGGCGAAATCGTCGAACGAGTTGGTCTTCTTCTCGCGCTTGCCGTCGAGATACCAGCCCCAGCCCTTGTCGGCGCCGCCGCGGATATGGGCGATGGCATAGACGAAGCCGCGATCGACCAGCGACAGGCGGTTGGCGCTGAACGAAGCCGGCATCGCCATACCGTAGGAGCCGTAGCCGTAGAGCAACAGCGGCGCTGCGCCGTCGAGCTTCAACCCGCGGCGATAGAGGATCGAGACCGGCACCTCGGCGCCGTCATACGATTTCGCCATGATGCGCGTCGTGACGTAGTCGGACGAGTTATGACCTGACGGAATCTCCTGCCGCTTGCGCAAGGTGCGCGTGCGCTTGACCATGTCGTAATCATAGACTTCCGACGGCGTCGTCATCGACGAATAGGAAAAGCGCAGATTGGTCGTCTCGAACTCGTAGGAGCCCATCGTGTCGAGCGAGTAAGCCGCCTCGTCGAAGGCGATGGCATGCTCCTCGTTTGAGACGAGATCGCGGATCACGACCGACGGCAGCGCATTGGCGCGCTCGAGCCGCACCAGATGGCCGGCATAGAGATCGAGGTCGATGATGTAGATGCCGGGCCGATACGGAATTAGATCGCGCCAGTTCTTGCGCTCGGGCTGGCTAAGCGGCGCGGTGACGATCTTGAAGTCGATGGCGTCGTCGGCATTGGTAAGGATGAACAGTTCGTCGCCGCGATCGGCGAGCGAATATTGCACGCCCTCCTCGCGCGCCGCGACGAGGCGCGGCGGCGCCTCGGGATTGGCGAGATCGATCAGCCGCTGCTCGCTAGTCTCGTGATCGCCGCCGGCGATGACGCAGAAGCGGCCGCTGGTGCTTTCATGCAGGTGGGTGAACCAGCCGGCATCCTGCTCCTCATAGACCAGCGTGTCGTCGGCCTGCTTGGTGCCGAGCTTGTGCCGCCACACCTGCATCGGCCGATGATTGTCGTCGAGCTTCACATAGAAGAAGGACTTGGCATCCGCGGCCCAGACCACGCCGCCGTCGGTCTCCTCGACGAGATCGTCGAGATCCTTGCCCGTCGCCCAGTCGCGGACGCGGATCGAAAAATATTCCGAGCCCTTGGTGTCCGCGCTCCAGGCCTGCAGCTTGTGATCGTAGGAGTGGCGGCTGCCGCCGAACTTGAAATATTGGTGGTCCTTGGCGAGCGCGTCGCCATCGAGCACGATATGGCCTTCGCCGCCGTCGCGCGGCATGCGCCCGAACAGCTCGTGCTGCCCGCCCTCGCGAAACCTGCGGAAATAGGCGAAGGGGCCGTCGGGCGACGGCACGCTCGAATCGTCCTCCTTGATCCGCCCGCGCATCTCCCGCACCAGCGTCTTCTGCAGGCCCGAGGTGTGGCCGAGCAGGCTCTCGGTGTAGGCGTTCTCCTCGTCGAGATATTTGCGGATATCAGGGTCGAGCACTCCGGGATCGCGCAGCACCTCCTGCCAGTTCGCGTCCTTCAGCCAGGCATAGTCGTCGGTCACGGTGATGCCGTGCCGCGTGAAGGAATGCGGCCGGCGCGGGGCGACGGGGGGCTTCGAAGGCGTCTTGGCTTGGGTCACTCGGTCCTCATTCGTCAGCACATCGTCTTGTCTTAACCTCGCCCCGCTTGCGGGGAGAGGTCGCCGCGAAGCGGCGGGTGAGGGGGTACAGGTCCCTCGACCATCTCGCCTGCGGAGACAGGCCCCTCACCCCAACCCTCTCCCCGTGAGAACGGGGAGAGGGAGAAGAAGGGCCGCCGCTTGTTCGCGCGTTCCCTTATATCGTTCCGATTCCGCGGATTGCCAGCGCGACCGCCCATGCTGCCGGGTTGTTGATCGGCCCCTTGTGTGCTTTGAGGGACAATATCCCGCCGCCGGTCCAGCCGATGCTGTTCAATTCCTATGCGTTCATCCTGCTGTTCCTGCCGGTCGTGCTCGCCGGCTATTTCCGGCTCGGCCGGCGCAGCAATCTGGCTCCGGTGGTCTGGCTGGCGCTGGCTTCGATCACCTTCTACGCAATCGGCGGCTGGCAGTTCGTCGCCCTGCTGCTGCTCTCGATCGCCTTCAACTACGGCGTCGGCCATCTTCTCATCGTGGCGGAGCTCACGCAGCCGCAACGGAAGGCCGCGCTCGCGCTCGGCCTCGCCGGCGATCTCCTCATGCTCGGCATCTTCAAATATGCCGGCTTCGTCGCCGAGAACGTCAACGCGCTGCTCGGCACGCATGTCGCGCTCCACATCCTGCTGCCGGTCGGCATCTCCTTCTACACCTTCACCCAGATCGCGTTCCTGGTCGACGCTTATCGCGGTCAGGTCGCGGCCTATGCGCTGCCGCATTACGCGCTGTTCGTGACTTACTTCCCGCATCTGATCGCGGGGCCCATCCTCCATCACAAGGACATGATCCCGCAATTCGAGCACGAGGAGACCAAGCGCCCGGACGGGCATCTCATGTTGTGCGGAATCATCATCTTCGCGATCGGCCTGTTCAAGAAGACCTGCCTTGCCGACGGCATCCAGCCGCTGGTCGCGCTCGCTTTCGAGGCGCGCTCGCCGAGCTTCGACCAGGCCTGGCTTGGCGCGCTCGCCTACACCTTCCAGCTCTATTTCGACTTCTCCGGCTATTCCGACATGGCGATCGGCATCTCGCTGATGTTCGGCATCTTCCTGCCCGTCAATTTCAATTCGCCCTACAAGGCCACCAGCATCGTCGAGTTCTGGCGGCGCTGGCACGTGACGCTGTCGCAATTCCTGCGCGACTATCTCTACATCCCGCTCGGCGGCAACCGCCACGGCCGCGTGCTGCGCTACGTCAATCTGCTGATCACGATGCTGCTCGGCGGGCTCTGGCACGGCGCGGCCTGGACTTTTGTCATTTGGGGCGCGCTGCATGGCGTGTATCTCTGCATCAATCATGCCTTCAATGCCTTGGTGCCGAACGGTCCGCCGCTGATTGCACGCCCAGCTCGCATCGCCGGCGCCGTGCTGACCTTCCTCGCCGTCGTCATCGCCTGGGTGTTCTTCCGCGCCGCGAGTGTGGAATGGGCGTTGCGCGTCCTTCACGCGATGGCTGATCCCGCCAACATCGTGCTCGGCCGCGAGGAGATCGCAGCCCTGGTGCAGGTCACAATCTATGCGGCGCTGGTGTGGCTGGCGCCGAACACGCAAGCGCTGATCGGATACGACCACGGCAACCGCGAGGTCGGCGAGGCCTTGCGGGCAGGGCGCACGCGGCCGTTGGCGCTCTATGCGGCCTCGCTGCTGCTCGCCTTCGGCGTCCTGGGCATCCAGAGCCACAGCGAATTCATCTACTTCCGGTTCTGATGCAGGGCGCGTTCATCCATCTCAGGCGTCTTCTGCTGGCGAGCGCGGCCTGCGTGCTTGGCGCCGCAGCGCTCACCTTCATCGTCGATCCCCTGCAGCTGTTCCGCCCCTCGCGCCTGGTCCCGGCCTTCTACTCGGAGGACACGCGCGTGCAGAATGCCGGGCTGATCAGCAGCCAGCCGTTCGACACCGCCTTCATGGGCACCTCGCTCGCGATCCATTTCCGCCAGAGCGACATCGATCGCGCGCTTCGTGTCCGCTCGCTGAAGCTGGCCATGACCGGCTCCAATTCGCGCCAGCAGGCCTTCGTGCTGGAGCAGGCGATCGACCGCGGCGCAAGGCGCGCGATCTGGGAAATGGACGATTTCATCTTCATCGATGCCGCGGACATCGAGACCGACCCCTATTTGTCCGTCGATCTTTATCGCCGAACCGCCAAGGGCATCGCCTCCTATCTGTTCAGCGCGGCGATGACGAAGGAATCGGTGTTCGCGCTGCTGCGGTCCGTCCCGCTGCTGCGGGAGCCGCTGACGCGTGCGTCGTCTTATCTGCCGGTCAAGTTCGCGCTGGCGGACGTCGACGACATCTACGCCCTGCCGCGTGATTTCGACGTTGCGCGAGACTACAACGCCAGAAAGACGCTCGCCGCCTTCACCTACATCACTGATCCCGTGCGCCGTCGCTTCCTCGGCGAAGGCTACAGCTACGAAGCCATGGTCCGGCATTTCGAGCACGACGCCGTCGGCCTGATCGCGCGCCACCCCGACGTGACGTTCGACATCTACCTCCCGCCCTATTCGATCCTGCAATTCGTCGCGATGCGCGACGCCTCGCCCGAAACGCTGAAGATCGTCACCGATCTCACGGCGCACATTGCGCAGCGTCTGACGCAACTGCCCAACGTCCGCCTGCACGATTTTCGCGCGATCAAGGCCATCACGCACGATCTCGACAACTACAGCGACGTCATCCACCATTCGCCGGTGGTGGACGCGAAGGTGTTGAAGTGGCTTGCGAGCGGGGAGCACCGCGTCGACCCGAAAGCGCCGCTCGCGTCGCTGAATGAGCTGAAGGCGCAGGTAGAAGCGTATCGCGCTCCGAGGCCGTAGGGACGTCGCGCAGGACGATTCGAGAATCCCGTGTCCCGGACGCGGTGCGGCGCGAAGTGCCGCTCCGCAGAGCCGGGACCCATCGGAGCCACTGGGCCCCGGCTCAGCAGCGCATCACTCCGTGCTGCGCTGCGTCCGGGGCACGAGCGCGGCTTTCCTACGCCGCCACCTCGTCCCCGAGATACGACACCGCCGCCTCCAGCCCGCCCTTGCCGTGCGGGATCTTCAGCGCGTTCAGCCCGACCTCGATCACGCCGAGCGTGCCGAGCAGCATCGGCGCATTGACATGGCCCATATGGGCGATGCGGAAGGCCTGTCCGGAGAGATCGCCGATGCCGGTGCCGAGCACGACGCCGCACTTGTCCTTGCAATAGCGTTGCAGCACCGCCGGATCGTGGCCGTTGCTCATCGTTACCGTGGTCACGGTGTTGGAGCGCTCGCTGGCTTCGGCCACGTTGAAGCCGAGCACCTGGCCTTCCGACCAGACCGAGACCGCGCGGCGGGCGGCTTCGCCGAGCAGGCTGTGGCGGCGGAAGGCGTTCTCGAGCCCTTCCTCGTGCAGCATGTCGATCGCCTTGCGCAACGCGAACAGCAGATGCACCGGCGCGGTGCCGGCATATTTGCGATAATTCTCGGTGCCCTCGCGCTCGCTCCAGCTCCAATAGGGCGTCGACATGTTGGCCTTCTTGTGCACCTCGAGCGCGCGCGCATTGGCGGCGACGAAGCCGAGGCCGGGCGGCGTCATCAGGCCCTTCTGCGAGCCGGACATCGCAACGTCGATACCCCATTTGTCCATCTCGAACGGCATGCAGCCGAGCGAGGCGACGGTATCGACCATGTAGAGCGCGGGATGGCCGCTCGCCTTGATCGCCTTGCCAATCGCCTCGATGTCGTTCTGCACGCCGGAGGCCGTGTCGACCTGGACCACGACGACGGCCTTGATGCTGTGCTCCTTGTCGCGGCGCAGGCGTTCCTCGACCTCGTGCGGCCGCACCGCGCGGCGCCAGTCGCCCTTGATCACCTCGACCTCGGCGCCCATCAGCGCCGCCGCGTTGCCCCAGCCGATCGCAAAGCGTCCGCTCTCCAGCACCAGCACCTTGTCGCCGCGCGACAGCACGTTGCTCAGCGCCGCTTCCCAGGCGCCGTGACCGTTGGCGATGTAGATGTAGGACTTGCCCTTGGTCGCGAACAGCTTGGAGATGTCGCTGAGCAAGCTCTCGGTGAGATCCAGCATCTCCTTGGCGTAGATGTCGATCGCCGGACGGTGCATTGCCCGCAGCACCTCGTCGGGCATCGTGGTGGGCCCGGGGATGGCCAGAAACTCCCGGCCCGCGCGAACGGTCATTGCTGTCGGTCCTTATTGCCAGAGAACAGGATGGTGGGTCGCTGAATCATAGTTCTACGCGGCGTCGCGTCTCGAGAAAAGCGCGCAAAACGCAGGTCTGGGGCTCTTATCTCTTGGTCTCCCGGCAACCGGCCGCTTCGGCCTCTTCGACCGAGCAGAACCAGCGGGTGCCCTTGCTGATCTTCATCTTGATCTGGGTGTACCAGCGGCTGGTCGGCTGGTGGTAGATGCACTCGCCCGCGCTGTTCACGTTGCCCTTGATGGTGCAGTCCGGCGACGGCGCGACCGGCCCCGAGGCCGAAGCGAGCAGCACCGCGTGCGCGCCGTCCGGCGGCTTGGTCGCGCCGAGGATCGCGGTCTTCTTGTTGCGCTCGCGCCAGTCCCACGGCGCGATGAAGGCACCCTGCCACATGCCGGCTTTTGCCTCGCGCGCGGCCTTTTCATCCGCCTCAAAGTCGCGCGACATGCGGGTGTAGGCCAGCGCCCAGCCGTTGCGCACCAGCCATTTCTGGATGTCCTCGCCGCCAACCTCGCAGCGCGCCACGGTGCGGCCGCGTCGGTCGACCGATCTCGGGTGGCAGATCCAAGTCTTGCCCTCGGCGTATCTGGCGAGCTCATCGCGGGCCGCGACGCCGCAAGTCCAGCGCTCGGTCTTGGTGTTGAGGCAGAGCTGGTCGATTGCAGGCGCGTCGATGCCGCCGAGCCGGATCCGCGTGGTGCCGATCACCACGGCATCGCCAGCGCGGACCTTTGCCGTGCCGGTGATCTCGGCGGCATCCGCCAGCGAAGGGATGGCGAACAAAGACAGCGCAATCAGGACCTTTCGCAACATTCCCCGTCCAGTTGTGATGAAAATCTCGATAGACGGCGCAATTGTGGTCGGCTTTTGGCCGCGCGGCCAGCGCATGCCGAACAGATAGGCTTTCAACTTCCTGTCATTGGGCGGGCGAGTTGCGAATGGTGAGTGGCGAGTAGGGCGAGTGCCATTCGCTATTCGCCATTCACCATTCGCCTTCGGGCCACCGCCAGCCCCATCAGCACGAACGCCGAGGTCACCTCGGGCCCACCGACCAGGATCCGCGTCGGCGTCTTCATCTTGTTCCATTCATAGGCGCGGAACGGGCCGCGGCGGCCGCCTTCGCCGAGCCCGGCGACGATCACGTTCAGCGCCGGTGCGAAGGCGCGCGGGTCGGCGCCGAGATGGCCGAGCGCGATCAGCGCCAGCGCGGCGTCGAACACGTTCATCTCGGCCGCCATCAGCTCGCCCTTGACGTAGGACAGCACGCGGTGGCGGATGAAATCGAAATCGCCGGCGGGATCGATCGCGGCCTGCGCCGCCAGCGGCAGCGCCAGGAAGGCGGCATAGCAGCGGCCGAAATAGGCGCTGTAGAGCTCCGGCAGATAATAGATGTGCGAGCGCGGATTGGCGAAGGCGCCGCTGGCCGCGAGGCGCTTCTGGAATCCGATGATGCGATGGACGGTGGCGAGCCGCGACGGCGTCTCCAAAACCTTCCAGCGCTCAAGGTTGCGGAAGCTGACCTCGAGAATGTCGAGATTGAGCGTCGGATCGAGATCGTTGCCGTAAGGGCGCTCGCCCTTAAGATTGTCGATCCAGGTCGCAACCCCGCCCTCATAGTCGATATTGTCGTTGAGCGGCACGGTCACGCGCGGTTCGTTGACGCCGGCGCGCACCTGATAGCCCGCATAGAAGTCCAGGAGCGGCTGGTCGATGATGGCGTCGGTACAGCCGGCCTGCGTCGCCGCGGAGATCGAGCAGGCCGTGGTGTCGCAATCCGGCACGTAGATGCCGAAACCGAGGTCCTGCTTGATCTGCGCGAAGTAACGGGAGAAGCGCGGATGCGGCGCCGGCGCCAGTGCGGTGACGACGTTGAAGCGCGCGCCGCCCAAGCCCTCGACCTCCTCGCGACTGATGTTGACGCAGAAATCGACCATGTCGGCGATCGCGCGCTCCGCCGCGACCTTGTCGGCCGGGGAGGCGAGCCCGGTCTCGACGAAGCTGAGGAGGGCCTCGATGAAGAACGCGTCGTAATAGGCCGAGCGGTGGCGGATCTGCACCGGCTCCCACATCGGCTCGGCAATGCCTTTCCAGGGCGGATTGACCACGGCGCGCGCGGGCGAGCGCGCGATGAAGACGCGGGCGAGGTTGAACAGCAGCGAGGAATTCTTGTAGCCGCGCGCGTTGAGGCCCGTGAGCGCCATGATCAGCTCGCGGCCGCGGACATCAGGATCGCCGATCAGGTTGAAGGCGGCGTAGGTCGGCAGGAAGCCGTTGCGGCGGTACGAGCCGAGCAGATGCTGCGCGCAATCGCGGATCACGCCGTCGATCTCAGCGCTCTGCGGCATGGTGGCGGTGAACGGCACCGGCGGCGGCCTGGGATGGTCGAGCGCGATGCTGTCGACGAGATCGGCGATCGGTTGCCCGACCGCTGCCCAGTCGGGCTCGGCCTGGTCGCGGGCCTGGGTGAGGGCCGCGCGCAGCCGCGTCAGCGTCCCCTCGTCGCGCAGTTCGGGCAGGCCGGCGCGGCGGAGCAGGATCCGCAGCGCGGGATTGCCGAGGGCGGTCCTGTAGAACTTGGCCAGATGCGGATCACCGCTGGCCGCATCGGACAATACGGGATCGCAGACGTCGTAAAGCGAGGGGCCGTCCTTCCGCGCCGTCAGCGCCCGGCAGGCGGCGCCGGCAAAATAATGAAAGCTCATGAAATACCTGGTCGCGGGGGCCTTGGTCGGGGACATCAGGCACGCTGGCATCTGCGCGCCACCCCCTGCAAGTCGTTGAAAAGGCTACTCGGATTCGCAGGAAATACAAATGTGACGAACGTCACGGAAAAGCCGGCGCGAGGGCTGCATGGTCGATCCCCGGAATGCTACCGGGAAGCCATCAAAGCAGGACTTGAGCTGGGAGAATTAGCTAACACATTCAGCTACTTAGTTCAAATTTTGGGCAATCTATTGCCCCAGGGCCTATATCCGGTTAAGGGTTTGTTTGGTGCGGCGCCGCAAATTGCGCGCAATTCGGGGGCACTTCCCCGGCCAATCCCTCAAACCTAAAGACGCTATCGCGCTACTCAAACAGTGTGCGCGCGCTTGGATGATCTTTGGCACAGGAAACGAAGCGAGATGAATGTAAAGCAGCTCGACCTTTCCAGACGTACGATCGCCCTCGCCGCGGCCCTTATCGGCACGGTGTCGCTGGTGATCGGCGCCCATGCTGCTCTCAACATGCGTGCGATCGATGCCGCCAAGGCGGTGTCGACCGACCAGATCACCGGTTCGATCGGCCAGACCTCGCGCCTCGCGCTCGTCATCGGCAATGGACATTATCCCGACGCCAGCGCGCCGCTGACGCAGTCGATCAACGACGCCCGTGCGCTGTCCTCGTCGCTGCGCAAGAACGGCTTTGACGTCGACATGGTGGAAGATGCGACCCGCGACGACATGGTCCGGGCCGTCAACCGCCTGAAGTCCCGGATCACCCGCGACAGCGTCGTCATGCTGTTCTTCGGCGGCTACGGCGTGCAGGCCGGCCGCGAGAGCTACATGCTGCCGGTCGATGCCGTGATCTGGAAGGAAAACGACGTCCGCCGCCATGGCGTCTCCATCGACGGCGTGCTCGACATGATGAAGGAGCAGGGTGCCAAGGCCAAGCTGGTCGTGGTCGATGCCTCCCGCCGCAATCCTTACGAGCGCCGCTTCCGCTCCTACAGCCACGGTCTCGCGCCGATCAGCGCGTCCGACAATGCGCTCATCCTCACCTCCGCCTCGCCCGGCAAGGTCGTCGACGACGGCAAGGGTGAGCACAGCGTGCTGGTCAGCGAGTTCCTCAACAACCTCAGCAAGCCCGGCAGCGCCGAGAGCGTCTTCAACAAGACCCGCCTCGCCATCTCCCGCGCCAGCGAAGGCGACCAGGTCCCGACCGTATCGTCGTCGCTGCTCGAAGACGTCCGTTTCGGCGAAGCCGGCGGTTAGTTCTTCTTACCCTCCGCGCGTAAGCGCGAGCGGGGTGGGGTGATCTCTCAACACGAACAGCAATTGTAGGGTGGGCAAAGGCGCAAAGCGCCGTGCCCACCATCTCTCCATGATTTCGTAGAAGACGTGGGCACGCTTCGCTTTGCCCACCTACGGCATGCGTGCCCGGGGCACCGCTGCCTCTCCATCGTCATTGCGAGGAGCGAAGCGACGAAGCAATCCAGAATCTTTCTACGGAGAGATTCTGGATTGCTTCGCTTCGCTCGCAATGACGGTCGTGGCCGCTACTTCGCCGCTTCCGCGCTCGCCATCACGGGACGCACCGGATCGCCTTCGCGCAGCAATGCGCCGGCGCGGGCGACGACGACATCGCCCTCGTTGAGGCCGTCGCGGACCTCGATGTTGCCGCCGGACATCAAGCCGACCTCGACACGCTTGGTCTCGACCCGGTTGCGGCGGATCACCTGCACCACGGTGCCGGCGGACGAATATTGCACGGCGGTCAGCGGCACCGCCACGTTGCAGCTCTGCCCGGTCTTGATCAGCGCGCGCCCGCTCCCATTCAGCAGCAGCCGCTTCTGCGAGGAGATGCCGATATAGACCATGCCCTGCTGGATGTTCGGCTCGACGGTCGGTCCGATGCGGCGCACCTTGCCGCTGATGTCGCCGCCACCTGGGATCCGCACGGTGGCCTGCTGATTGACCGCGAGCTTGCGCACATCGGTGGTGGCGACGAGGCCGACGAGGTCGTACTCGCTGCGCGCCACGATCGTGAACAGCGCCTCGCCCTTGGCCGAGGCGAAGTTGCCGATCTGCGCGGTCGAGGTCGCGATCACCCCCGCCACGGGCGCGGTGACCTGAAGCGTGCCGCCTTCGGGCAGCGCCAGCCGGGCCAGCACCTGGCCCGCGGTGGTGGTGTCGCCGGCTTCCGCCAGCACGTCCGTGACCTTCAGGCCGGGCCGCTCGGGCCGCACCGAGGTTTCCTCGCGCGCGATGATCGTGCCGGTGGCTTCGACGACGTCGGAGAAGCAGGATTTCGCGACCTTCAGCACCGTGACCGCCGGCCCCTTCGGCGCGTCGTCATCGGCGGCGCCGGCCGGATGGGGGCTGAGGACGAGCAGGCCGGCGACGGCTGCGGAGCACAGTTTTCGAACGACGGCGCGGGGCAAATGACGCATCGGAAATTCCAATTGGGTAAATTCCACTTGGGCTACGCCTCCAATCGATAGCAGATGGCCGCCGCCTGCACTACGGCCGCGTCGTCCCGAAACAGGACGCCGTGCCGCCGCAGGCATCGCGGCAAGTCCTTGATGACAAGTCTTTGATGAGTCGCGGGATTGGAGAACAGGTTCGCTCCGAAGAGCTCGCGCGGGGGCCGTCAGCGGCGCCGCTCACCCAGCAGCTTGCCGCTGGTCCGCTCGATCAGATGTAACCGCGTGCAGGCCGGACACGACACCGACACGTGCGTGCGGTCGCTCGGCTCGTCGGTAAGCCGATGCTGCACGTTCAGGCCCGTCTGAGGGCATTTGAAAACAATCTGCCGGTCCATGACCGAGATATGACGCCAAGCTGGCGCCTCGCAAATTACGGATGATTACGTAGGTCGGCGACGGCCCCTCACGGCAGGTTCAGGAACTCGACCCAGTTCGGCCTCTTGCCGGTGGGGTAGGATTTCAGCTTGGCCAGCGCACCGCTGCCCTGGTCGATGGCATAGACCGTCATGCTATCGGAGAGCTCGCCGACCGCGGCGAGATAGCGGCCGGTGGGATCAACCTGAAAGCCGCGTGGTTGCTTCTCGGTCGGCACGCTGCCGATTTTGGTCAGCTTGCCGCTCGGGCCATCGACCCTGTAGGCGGTGAGCGTGCTGGTGGTGCGCTCGGAAGCGTAGAGGAAGCGGCCGTCCGGCGTGATGTGGATGTCGGCCGCCCAAGGCTTCTTATTAGGCTCTTTTCCCGAAAACCCTTCCGGCAGCGCGGTGGTGCGCTGGATCTCGTCCCACGCGCCGCTCCTGGCTTCATAAGTGAAGGCCGCGACATCGCCGTTCAGCTCATGGAGGAGATAGACGAACTTGCCGCCGGGATGAAACACGAAGTGCCGCGGCCCCGATTTTTCCGGCACCTTGTACGCCGGCGGATCGTTCGGCGTCAGCGTGCCGGCCGTGGCATCGAATGCGAAGGCCAACACCTGATCGGAGCCGAGATTGGTCGCGAATGCGAAGCGGTTGTCGGGCGATGGCAGGAAGGCGTGGGCGTTCAGCCCGGTCGGGATCACCTGCTTGGGCTCGCCTGCGACGCCGTTGCCAAGCAGCGGATTCAGCGCGACCTTGTTGCCGCCATAGGAGGCGCTGAACAGGAACTTGCCGCTGCGGTCGATGGCGATATGCGCCATGCTGTCCGCGAGCGGTCCGTTGCCGAGATGGCTGAGCTCGCCCGTCTTGGGATCGATCGCAAAGCTCACCGCGAGAGTGGGCTGCGATCGGATTCCGGCAATCAGCGTGCGGTGATCGGGCGTGATCGCGAGCGGTGTCGAGGAGCCCGGCTTTTCGACGCCCTTGAAGGCGGCCGTCTGCACGAGCGTCATCTCGCCGCTCTCGCTCATCTTGAACACGCTGATGTCGTTGCTGTCGGCGTTGCCGACATAGGCGAAGGTTTCGGCCATACCGGCACGGACTCCAGAAATGAGGGTAAGCGAAGCGAGCAGGGCGGCGGCGATCGCAGCGCGTGGCGCGCGCGATGCGATGCGTCGGATCGGTCTCGACATCGGTCTCGACATGGGCTCCTCCTGAAGGCCGGCTCACGGCATTGTCGTTTTGGCCGCGAGCATAGCGGGCGGAGCGCCGCCGCACCAAAATCCAATGGGGATCGATCGATGCCGAAATCGTATCGGTCGCGGGATGCCGGGTCAGCGCGCCGCTGCGGTTCGGGAGGGCAGACGCAACCCGGACGGCTGGTCCGGCGGCCCGAGCATGGTCCACACGGTGATCGCGACCAGGGCGGAGGTCATGAGGGTCCAGAGGATGAGTCGTTTTCGCATCAGGCCAATCCATCGGTGCAAGCCGCGAGGCCAAGGGCCGCGTCAGCGATCCTGCACCGCAAAGAGCGGCGGTTCTATGAGGCCGTTCACAGGGCGAAAACGGCCGATGCTGTCGCGAACCAATGCGCTGCGAACGCATTGAACCGACATGTCCCGCGCAAACGATCTCGAAGGCAAGCCCGACATGGGCGGCAAGCATGGCGGTCAAGCCGGCCAGCCCGAGCTTCCGCCGCGCCCGCACGAGGGCGAGCGCGATGCGGACGTCGTGGCAAAGCGCCACACCGGCCAAACCGATCGGGCGGCGCCGCCGACCAAACCAAAATAGTACCTTGCGCCCCCCTCGCGGCAGGCCCCGCGCCGGGAACGGCGGCATCGTTCTGCCGTTAGCTCGGGGCGTGAGAGAGGGAAAGGGAGGCTGGCTCGTGTTTTGGATCTGTTGGAACACCGCCTGGTCGCTGATCATCAGCGGCATCTGGGTCGCCACGATCGTCAGCCACCCCGATTCCGAATTCGTCGAAGTGCAGGCCGCCAGACGGCAGATGTGAGCGTGCCGCCCTTTCCAGGCGCGTCCCGGTTCACGTCATGCTGCCGGGCATGAAGCAGCGGATCATGGGACGGCCGTTGACGTAATAAGGCCAGACCATGGTGCGCCCGGCGCGGTTGGGCTCGGTGATGACGGTGTCGTCGGGCACCTCGACCCGATTGCCGAGGAGCCGCACTCGGCGCCGCCAGGTCTCAACCAGCAGTTGGCAGGCCTTGGAACGCTCCGGGCTTCCATGCGTTCAAGCTCATTGCGTAGGCGCCCGCCTGCGGCACGTCGGGGCTAAGTATGTCGAATGTCGAAGAATTTCCGCTTTCTGCCCGCAAGCTGACTGAATTCGAGGCCCTCGTGACCGCGGCTCCTGCAGCGCTCGAGGCCATCCCCGGCGCCGTCTATGTCTGCGATAGCGAAGGCTGGATCGTGACCTATAATGGCGCAGCCGCGGAATTGTGGGGAAGGACTCCCGAGCTTGGCTCGGTCGAGAAGTTCTGCGGGTCGCACCGTCTCTACAAGATGGACGGTACCCTGCTTCCCCATTCCGAGTGCCCGATGGCCACGGCGATCCGGCTCGGGCTCCCTACACGCAACACGGAGGTCACGGTCGAACGACCTGACGGCTCGCAGATCACCGCGCTCGTGAACATCCGTCCCCTGCGCGATCATGCCGGCCGCATCCAGGGCGCAATCAACTGCTTTCAGGATGTTTCAGATCGCAAGAAGATCGAACAAGAGGTCCGCGCGAAGACCAAGGATCTCGAGGACTTCTTCGAGAACAGTGCGGTTGGGCTCCACATCGTGGGTGGCGATGGCATCATTCGCCGGGCCAATCAGGCCGAGCTCGATCTGCTGGGCTACAGCGCCGAAGAATATATCGGTCACCACGTGGCCGAATTTCACGCGGACGCCCCCATCATCGGCGACATTCTTCACCGGCTGTCCTGTGGCGAAAGGCTCGACCGCTATCCCGCCCGCCTGCGCGCGAAGGATGGCTCGATCAAGCACGTACTGATCACCTCGAACAGTCGTGTCGAGGACGGCAAGTTCGTCAGCACGCGCTGCTTCACGACTGACGTCACCGAGCTGCACGTGGCCGAGCTGGCGCGCGAGGCGAGCGAGACTCGCCTCGCTGCAACCTACCAGGCCGCCAGCGTCGGCATCGCCGAGGCGGATGAACATGGGCGGCTGCTCCGGGTCAACGATTACCTGAGCGAGATCACCGGGCGATCCCGTGAAGATCTGCTGGCGATGAGCTTTTCCGATTACACCCATCCCGACGATTGCGCCGCGGACCTTGCGCTCTACGAGCAACAGGTGCGTGGCGAGATTCCCAGCTATACCTATCGCAAGCGCGCCCTGCGCCCCGACGGCAGCGTGCGTTATCTTGAGATTTTCAGCTCTTCAGTCAGGGACAGCGCGGGCCGCTTCCGTTACGGCGTTCGCGTCAGTCACGACGTCACCGAAGCCAAGCGTTTACAGGATCGGATCCGCGAGAGCGAGCAGCATATGCGCGATCTGCTCGAGGCGCTGCCCGCCGCGCTCTACACAACCGACGCAAAAGGTCGCATCACTTTCTACAACAAGACCGCCGTCGAGATGGCCGGGCGCACGCCGCTGCCCGGCGACGAATGGTGCGTGACCTGGAAGCTCTATTGGCCGGACGGCACGCCCCTGCCGCACGACCAATGTCCGATGGCGATCGCGCTCCGGGAAGGACGGCCCGTGCGCGGCGTGGAAGCTGTCGCGGAGCGACCGGACGGCACGCGCGTACCGTTCATTCCCTATCCGACGCCGCTCTACGATTCCGACGGCAGGATGATCGGTGCGGTCAACATGCTGGTCGACATCACCGAACGCAAGCGCGCGGAAGTGGCGCAAGCGCTTCTGATCGACGAGCTCAATCATCGCGTCAAGAATACCCTGGCCACGGTGCAATCGCTTGCCAGCCAGACCGCGCGCCATACCAGCAGCCTGGACGACTTCAAGCGAACCTTCGAGGGACGGTTGCTGGCGCTCTCCCGTGCGCATGATCTCTTGACCGAGCGCAAGTGGCAGGACGCGCCGCTCCAGCGGCTCGTCGAGGACATCACGGCGCCCGTGGCCGAGGATGGCCGGATCAGGATGGAAGGTCCACACGTCGCGCTCAATGCGCGCTCGGCGCTCAGCTTTACGATGGTTCTCAACGAACTCCTGACCAATGCGACCAAGTACGGTGCCTTGTCGGCGCCGGATGGGACGCTCTCGATGCGATGGACCCTGCGGAATGGCGGGCACGGCACCATCCTCGACTATGAATGGGTGGAAACAGGAGGCCCGAAAGTCATGCCGCCCGTGCGCCGCGGCTTCGGCACGCGGCTGATGGAGCGCTGTGTCGAGGCGGACCTCGGCGGCGAGTTCGATCTCGCCTTCGAACCCGGCGGCGTGCGCTGTCGCATGTCGATGCCGGTCACGGGCACTGTCGGATCGAATTGATTCGCGCGATCCATGGCTGATCTCTGGATGACAGCATATCGAGCTCGTTTGCTAGCGCCATGGCTTCTTTCACGTCTGGCGTGACGAGCCCTTCACGGAGCCTGCCGACAACAGGCACAAGCAGGTCCACCGCCTGCTCAAGCTTGTCGGAATCTCGCCAGAGGCGGGCCAGGCTGACGGCTGTCCGCAGCTCCCAGGAGCGGGCATTCTGTCCGCGCGCGACTTCCAGCGACTGCACGAACAACTCCTCGGAGTCGGCCGCTGGTCCGGCATGGGCCCGGATGAACTCCCCTTGCAGGCGGTAGATCTCCGCCAGATAGAAGTGATCGCCCGTCCTCTTCGCGACCGTCAAGGCACCATCGAGCGCGCGCAAGGCCGCTTCCGACAGACCGGCCCTCGCATAGCCTTGCGCGAGGAGGCATCTGAACCAGCAACTGGCGAGCCAGGAATTCTGCGCCTCATAACCCTCGACGCCCGTGCGCATTTCGCTCAGACCTGCATCCATGTCCCCGAGCTCAGTCAGCGCCCATCCATGCAGAATGGTGGCCTGTTGCTTCCAATGCAGAAAGCCGTGTTGCGATGAAATGGTCATCGCGCGGCTGGCATAATCTCTGGTGCCCGTGACGTCGCGCAGATGCTGACAAAGGTATGCGCCAAACACTTGCGCGAATGCCAGCGTAAAAGGATGGCGCATTTGCTCGGCATCGGAAATCGCCTGCTCGCTGTGCTGCCGCGCGGTGTCGGGCTGGCCCAGGAACCATAGCAGGTATCCGAGGTACGACATCGACATGACGCCTGGATTGAGGAGCCTTTCCGCCGAACCGCGATGCAGAGCCGGATCATCGAGTTGGATGGAGCGACGAAGATGATGTTGCGCCGCCAGAAACCGCCCGCGGTAAAGCATGGTCGCCGCGATCGACCTGTGGGCCTCCACGAGGTACAGGGTCTGCTTCGACAGCAACTCGCTCGGACGTTCCCGTTTGGCGAATTTCAGGAGTGCGGCACTCAGACCGTGTGCCTTGGTCAGGTCAGCCCGAATGAAGTGGTGCATCCAAAGCCCTCTTATCGCCGCAAGCACCTTGTCTTCATCATCGAGCTGCCGTCCGAGCTCGAGGCCTCGGGCAAAATTGTCTTCCACCTCCTGTGTGCCGTAACCTTTGGCAGCGATCAGCGCGTTACCCAGCGCAATGCGAAGCTCCAGCTCCATTTCATCGCGGTCGGGCATCTCGGGACTGCCGAGGACGACCGCTAGGCCACGGCGCAGATGGCCGATCGCTTCCAAATAGGCTCCCAACCTTGCGGCGTGCCTGCCGGCCTTGATCCAGGAAGCTGCCGCCGGCTGGCTTTGATCGGATTCGGTCAGATGATAGGCGAGAAGCTCCGGCTCGCGCTCGGTCTTTTCCGGATAGTTCTGAGTCAGCACCGACGCGATCCGCGCGTGGAGCCGTCTCCTCTCGCTGCGCAACAGGCTCGCATGCGCTGCATCCTGGATCATCACGTGCTTGAACGAGTAGAGCGCATCCGGCGGATGACCCAGCTGGACGATCAGCCCTGCCTCCTCCAGGCGATCGAGCGCCGCCTCGATCTGGTCGGCTGGTACGGAGGCGACAGCGTTCAGCATCTCGTAGGAGAACTGCCGGCCGATGGTGGCTCCGATCTGTGCGACCCGCTTGAACGGGCCCAGCCGATCCAGACGTGCCATCAGCGAATCCATCAGCGTCGCCGGGATGGCCAGCGGTCGCCACGAACCGGAGAGCACATAGTTTCCCCGTTCCTCGGTCAGAAGGTCGCTTTCGAGAACGGCTTTGGTCAGCTCCTCGACGAACAGCGGCACGCCGTCGGTCTTGACGATGATGTCCTCGACGATTTCCTTCGGCATTTTGCGGCTGCCGGCAACCCGCTCGACCAAGGTCGTCCGCTGCTGCCGGCTCAGCCTGTTCAGCACCAGCGTCGTGATGTGAGAGTGAGCGCTCCAGCTCGGCTTGAATTCGGAACGGCAAGTGATGACGACGAGAATGGGCGTGTACTGGACCCGCTCCACCAGCAGATCGATGACCTCCCGGGATGTCGGATCGATCCAATGGGCGTCCTCGAAGGCGATCACCAGCGGCTGATCGTGCGCGAGGCCCAGGAGATGATTGATGAGGGCGGAGACGATGGCGTCCTTTTGCTGCTGCGGCGACAGATCGAGCGGAGGATAGCGACCTCCGGTCGGGATCGACAGCAGCGCCGCAAAGAGCGGCGTCATCTGCTCGATGTCGCCATGCGCGGCCGCAACGGTCCGCTCGAGACTCGACAGAGACGAGGCCGAAGCATCGTCGCGGTCGAGGCCCAAGGCAAATTTGAGCTGCTCGATGAAGGGATGGAACGCCGTCGAGCTATAGTAGGGCGAACACTGGAACGAGACATGCCCGTGCCGATCCCCCGCGATCCGCACGAAGATTTCCTGGACGATGCGCGACTTGCCAATGCCCGGCTCCCCGAACAGCACCACGACCTGGCCGTCGCCCGCCTTGGCCTGCTCCCAGCGGCCGAGCAGAACCGTGATCTCGTCGTGGCGATTGACGAGTGGCGTCAGCCGGGAGCCGATGGCTGCGGCAAAGCGGGTCTCCACGCGCGACGGCCGAACCACATGCCACGCCTGTGTTCTTCCGGCTATGCCCTTGAGTGCATGGACCCCGAGATTGCGATAGTCGAACTTTCCCTTCAACAGCGACTGCGTCGACGACGAGATGACCACCCCGTTCGGTGGCGCCAGGCCCTGCAATCGCGCCGCCAGATTGACGGTCTCGCCGACCGCGGAATCGCGCTCCTCGGTCCCCTGGCCGACCAAGTCGCCCACGACCACCAGTCCCGTCGCGATGCCGATCCGGACGGCGGGCGCATGGCTGAGCGCACCCAGCGGCTCGATCGCAGGCGCGGTCGACAATGTCCGCACGATCTCGAGACCAGCCCGCACCGCTCGCTCGGCATCGTCCTCATGCGCTTTCGGGTAGCCGAAATAGACCAGGATGCCGTCGCCGACGAAGCGGGCGGCAAATCCTTCATAGTGTTTGACCACACCGACGCAGGTTTCGCGAAAGCTCGCGATCATGTCACGCACGTCCTCGGGATCGAACTGTGCGGAGAGCGCGGTGGAATCGACCATGTCGCAGAACATCGTGGTGAGCTGGCGACGTTCCGCAACGATTGCCGTAGCGGGCAATGTGTAGCCCGCGGCTGGCGCGGCCATTCCGGAAAGGGACGCCGTTGTACGCTGAAGCCGCTTGCGGTCTCCGAGCGGCAGTCCAATCTGTGCCAGATCCGACTCGGTCAGGTGGGGCAGGATGTCGAGATCGATGCGATGGCGGACGAAGAGCTCCGTGTATTGGCTGAGCCCAACGCTTTCAAGCCAGTGTCTCAGACGCTCCGTCCCCGTCCTCGACTCATCATTCGGCATGCAGAAATCCCTGGTTCAAATTGCGCTGAACGGCTCCAAAATGCCGGTGGTTTGCGCTTGGATTGGGACTCGATGCGACTCTTCGTTGCGGCGGCCAATGAAGGCAAACCATCGGTATTTGAGCGTTTCTCGCCCGCCCTCTCGAAAATAAGGCGGATCGGCGGCTCACCACTTCGACGAGCCAGGTGCGCAGAATTCAATGAATTGATAGCTGTCGGTCGCTGATTGTCAAATCGCCGCACGACGTCGAACCAAACACTCAGCGGCGCCGCTCTCCTCGCAGCGGACATCCGGGCAGACGTGGCGTCGCCGGCTAGGCCGCGACCGCCTGCGCCGCCAGCAGCTGCTTCAGCTTCGCCGCCGGTACCGCCGGGCTGAACAGCCAGCCCTGCATCTGGCTGCAGCCGAGCTGGCGCAGCACCTCGGCTTGCGCTTCGGTCTCGACACCTTCCGCGGTGGTCGCCATATGGCGCGCGGCGGCCATGTGCACCACGGCCTGCACGATTGGCGAGGAGTCCTCGGACTGACCGATGTCGCTGATGAAGCTGCGGTCGATCTTGATCTTGTCGAACGGGAAGCGGTGCAGATAGCTGAGCGAGGAATAGCCGGTGCCGAAATCGTCGAGCGCGATGCGCACGCCGAGCTCGCGCAGCTGCTGCAGGATCGCCAGCGCCTCCTCGTCGTCGCGGATCAGCACCGTCTCGGTGATCTCCAGCTCGAGCCGTCCCGGCGCGAGCCCGGACTCCGCGAGGGCGGCGGCGACCTTGAGCGCCAGCGTGCGCGAGCGGAACTGGACCGGCGAGACGTTGACCGCGATGTGAATCCGTCCCGGCCACGAGGCTGCCTCAACGCAGGCCTGCTTCAGCACCCATTCTCCGATCTCGCCGATCAGGCCGGTGTCTTCGGCGACCGGGATGAACTCCGCCGGCGAAACCATGCCGCGCTCGGGATGGCGCCAGCGCAGCAACGCCTCGCAGCCGGTGACGACATTGGCGGTGAGGTCGACAAGCGGCTGGTAGTGCACCTCGAACTCGCCGCGTGCGAGCGCCTGGCGCAGATCGAGCTCGAGCTGGCGGCGCTGCCGCACCTTGGCGTCGTATTCGGGCACGAACAGGCGGAAGGTGCGGCGTCCCTGCGACTTCGCCGCATACATCGCCAGATCGGCGCGCTTGAGCAGATCGTCGAGATTGTCGCCGTGGTCGGGCGCGATGGTGATGCCGATGCTGGCATCGGTCGGAATCTCCTGTCCCCTGCAATCCACCGGCGCGCGCAATGCCTTGAGGATGGTTTCCGCCAGTGCCGTCAGCTCGGCCGGATCGGAGGTGCCGGCCTTGACGATGGCGAATTCGTCGCCGCCCAGCCGCGCGACCATGTCGTTGCCGCTGACGCAGGCGCGCAGGCGGTTCGCCACCTGGCGCAGCAACTCGTCGCCGACCTCGTGTCCGAGCGAGTCGTTGACGCCCTTGAACTCGTCGACGTCGATATAGAGGATCGCGAACGGCTTGCCCTGAGCGAGCTCGGCGACGCGGCGTTCCAAATGCCCGCGCAGCAGCACGCGGTTGGGCAGATCGGTGAGCGCGTCGTAATGCGCCAGATGGGCGATGCGCTCGTCGGCGCGGATGCGCTCGGTGACGTCCTCATGGGTGGCGAGCCAGCCGCCGGCAGCGGCCGGCTGGTTCTTGATCTCGATCAGGCGGCCGTCGGCGGTTTCGACGATCGCGCTCTTGGTGCGGCCGCTATTGCTCAGGATGTCGTCGCAATAGGCCTCGACGTCGCCCTCGAACGAGCCGGTGTCCCGGCGGTGCCGGATCACGTCGCGGAAGTGGACGCCGGGCTTCACCACAGCGGCCGAGAGCCCGTACATCTCGACGTAGCGGCGATTGCAGACGATCAGCCGCTCGTCCTGATCGAACATCAAAAGGCCCTGCGTCATCGTGTTCATCGCGGTGTCGAGCCGCTGCTTCTCGAGCGACAGGCGATGCGTCACCTGGCGGAAGATCAGAAAGAGCGTGAGCACCAACAGGCCAATCGACAGCGCGGCAATGGTGACGAAGAATTTCGTCTGCGTTCGCCAGGTCGCCAGCGTCGCATCGAACGACTTGGTCGCGACCACGACCAGCGGCTCGCCGGTGAGCAGGCGCGAGGCGACGATGCGGTCCTTGCCGTCGATCGGGCTTGCGAGCTGGGTGGTGACGAAGGTGCGCTCGAACACCGCCATTTGCTCCGGCGTGCCGGTGCGGAAGTTCTGCCCGATCATCGCTTCGACGTGTGGAATGCGGGCGAGCAGCTGGCCGTTCTGGTGGTGCATCGCGATCGAGGAATCCTCGCCGAGCCCGGTCGAGGCGAAGAAGGATTCGAGCTGCTCCGGCGTGATCGCGCGCGAGACAAGCCCGAAGAATTCGCCGTGCGGGCCGGAGACGCGCCGCGCGAACACGATCACCGGTCCGTTGCCGAGCCGGCCGGGCACGACCTCCACCTCCTCCTGCGCGGCCGGATCGTCCTTGAGACGATGGAAATAGCCGCGATCGGCGATCGAGATATCGGCGACCGGCCATTGCCGCGACGAGTTGATCAGCACGCCCCTGGAATCGAACACATTGGCGCCGGCGACGTCGGACCAGCCGCTGGCTTTCGCGCGCAGCACCTCGTGCACTGCGAGCGTGCCCATCTCGCTGCGGAAGATTTCGGCGGACTCGATGCCGTGGCTCTCGAGCTCGGCGATGATGCTCTTCTGCAGCACCGCAAAGTCCTCGAACTGCCGGTCGAAATGCCGGGCGAGCATGCGGACGGCGTTTTCCAGGCTGTCGCGGCCGCTCTCGATGGCATTCTGCCGGAAACGGTCGACCGTGAGCGCGGTGCCGATGGCGGTCGCAAGCATCAGCACGAAGCCGCCGGCGATCAGCCACGTCAGCGGCGCTCCGCGCCAACGGCGGAGCAACGCGCGCGTTCGCGCGGTCCATCGGATCGATGCGCCCATCCAGCCCTCCCGTGGGATGCAAGATGCAGCAAAACCGACAAGACCCAGTTACCATTGACGGTTAGGAAAATGTGAATCGGAATGGAATCAGAGGGTTGGTTCCATCGCACAGGCGATCGCGGCAATACCGCAGCATGTCAGCGCTCGATTGCCCACTTCAAGGCTTCCGCGTTGGTCTTGGCGAACATCTCCGGCCCATCGAACTTGCCGGTCTCTAGGTCAGCGGCATTTCCAATGCGCCAGCCCCTTCGCCGCGACGCTCTTCATATACTGCTCGAGCCCGGTGGCGCCATCGGGGGAGGTGAAGGCGAGATCGGCATCGTCGGAGAGCGTGAAGCCGGGCGGCGGGCGGCCAAGGCGGGTGCTGCGGCCAGCGTCAGAGCAACCGCCAGCGATCGCGCGCCACGGGAGAATACGGTCACGGGAGGAATTCCCTTGAAGAATGCCGCCAGGCGGCCTTGATAATTGGACATCCGCGTGGTCGCGCCGGTTCATCCCGCGCGCCTGGATGGAAGCATAATCCTATCGGCAGTCTTGCTGCGGCAGCCAAATCGGCGCACCTTGCCGGCCTCGGCTGATTTGCCACTTAAGGGCCTTTTCAGATGATCACTGCCTCCAAGGCCTTCATTGCCTTCTGTCTGCTCGCGCTGGTCGGCACCGCGCTGGTGATCGGCCCGACCGAGCTGCGCCGCCTGCTGCCTGATGGACCGAAGGTCACCGTCGCCGCCAAGCTGGAGGCCAAGGTCGAACCCCAGGCCGGAGCCAAGGTCGAGCCCAAGCTTGAAGCCAAGGTCGAGCCCAAGGTCGAGTTCAAGCCTGAGTCCAAGCCAGAGCTGAAGCCGGAACAGCCGAAGCTCGCCGACAGCGCGCCGCCTGCACCCGAGCCGAAGGCGGGCGCGCTGGCCGAGACCCAGAAGCAGGTGGCCGCGCTCGGTGACCTCGTGCTGGTCAAGCCGCCGGCGCCGGCTGCAGATGCCGGCCCCCGTTTCGACGTCGCCCGCATCGACGATCACGGCGAGGCGGCGGTGATTGCCGGCCGCGCCACGCCGGGCGCGCGGGTCGAGCTGATGCGCGACGGCAAGCCGCTCGACAGCGTAGTCGCCGACGCCTCGGGCCAATTCGTGATGACCCCGCCGCAGCTGCCGGCCGGCTCGTATGACCTGACGCTCCGCGCCAGGGCGCCGGACGGCACGGTCACCGAATCCGGCCGGACCATGCCGGTCACCATCGCCGCGGCGGCGCCGCCGCCCGTGCGCACGCCGCCGGTTGCGAAGCAGGAGGCCAAGCCGGCCGAGAAGCCCGACGACAAATCAGATGTCGTCGCCGCGCTGCCGTCGCCCTCGCCGCGGCTGGCGTCGGTGCCTGAGAAGCAAGGGGCCCGGCCAAAACTGATCGGAGCACCTAAACCAAGGACTCTCGCGCATGCGCCGGCGGCCACCGCGGTCGCATCGGCCTCGCCGGCAGAGGCGCTCACCGCCGCGCCGGCCGAGGCCGGCGGCAGCCGGATCATCGCCCGCGGCGACAGCCTGTGGGCGCTCAGCCGGCTCGCTTACGGCGACGGTTCCCGCTATGCCGTGATCTTCAACGCCAACCGCGACAAGATCCAAAACCCTAATCTGATCTATCCCGGCCAGACCTTCGTGATGCCGCAAAAGGCCGAGTGACACGGCACGGCCGGCGCGTTGCGACGCATTGTCCTGTGTCTCTCTGGAACATTCGGTTCCCTCGCGCGTCTTCGTGATGCGACGCATTGCGCACTTGGCGCGGGTGGGAGGGCCAAGACGTGGCCGAACAAGTCGTGGCCAAACAAGACCTGGCCAAATTGGTCGTCAGGTCAACGATCATGTCGGGACGCATGGGATTGGCACTGGCTGGCGCGATCCTGGTGGTTGCAGCAGTGCTGCTGCCTGACAGAGCCGAGGCGCAGTTCGGCTTGCGCGGCGGTCCGGTCGGGGTTGCGCGCTTCGCCGTCGGCCACGTGATCGGCCTGTCGCGCCTGCGCCATTCCCGCATGGCGGTGCGCGGCGGCCGCTACCGCTCCGCGGCGCTGAGGTCGCAGGACCCGCGCGGGGCCGACCGCAGCCAGCTGTCGAACCCTTACGTGATGCGTGCGGCCCTCACGGCGCAGGCTGCGCTGGCGGGCTGGCAAGGCGGCCGCCGCCCGCAAGGCTGGTGGCGTCATCCCGATGGCAGCTACGGCTGGGTCGGCCCGGTGTTTTGGCCGTTCGCGCATGACGATCTCACCAATGCGATCATCTTCGGCGACACCACCAGCCTCTCGCTCTACGGCTACGGCGACATCTATGCCGCGCTATTCACACCCTATGCCGCCACCGAGCTTGCCGCCTACACCGTGCCGCAAGGCCGTCGCGCGCGAAAGGTCCCGACCGCGGAGACGCTGTGCGAGGCCAGCGACACCGGCGGCCTGCCGGTCGAGCGCATCGCGAGCGCCGTTGCACCGAACGAAGCTCAGCGCACCGCGCTCGACGAGCTCTCATCCGCCTGGCTTGCCGCGCGCGACACCATCCGCACCGCCTGCCCGGCGCAAACCCCTGCGAATGCGGCGGAGCGCCTCGGCCTGATGCACGAGCGTGTCGAGGCCATGATCAAGGCCATAGACACCATGGAAGCGCCGTTGTCGAAATTCGTCGGCCTGCTCAATGACGACCAGAAAGCCCGCCTCAACGCCCTCGCCAGCGAGCGTCGCGCCGTGCTGGCGTCCTATCAGTCCAAAAACGCTGACAAGAACGATATCAAGAACGCGAGCAAGAACGCTGACAAGAACGCTTCCAAGGACGCGCAGGCGGCCAAGGCATGCCAGGCGGACTACGATCCTCTTTCCGACGAGAACGCCCAGCGCCAATACGAGCAGCTGATCCAGCAGCAATGGCCCGCCGCCGACATCGCCACCACGCTCCATCTCGATGAGGTCGCCCGCGCCCGCTTCGAGGTGCTGCAGGACACCACGCTCCGCACCATGCAGACGCTCAGCGCCTGTCCGACCGAGCCCGCCGCAACCCCGCAGGCCCGCCTCGTCGCCGTGAAGGCGCGGCTGCAGACCATGCTGCAAGCCGTCGGCGCGATCAGCGACGCGCTCGACGATTTCCAGGCCGACCTAAGCCACGAGCAAAAGGCCGGGTTCGAGGCGATCGGGCCGAAGCGGGGGGCGTGATCACCCGCACGCCCAGTCGAACTTCATATCCCTGAAATCCAGCTGCGCGTTGCCGCCGCCGAAATTGTAGCCGCCGAAATATTCCTCGAACTCGATGTAGAACGGGCTCATCTCCGGCACGGCTTGGCACGGCCGCATGGTGCCGCCGAGATGGTTGTGGGCGTGATCCCTGGCCCAGTCGTGCAGGCGGAAATTGTCGCGGCTAGGGGCGCCGCCGACATAGTAGTAATATGGCTGATACCCGGTCGGCGGATTTTTGCGCACGTACTCATCCTGCGGGCCCTTGCCGGCGTTGGGATCATCAGCGCGCGGCGACAGCGCGATCGCGCGCGTCTCGCCGAGATCGGCGCGCGGCGGGGTTGCAAACATCTTCTTGGCGTAAGCCGGCGCGGCCTCGAAGAAGGCGCTGGCGCCGCCGACGTCGAGCCAGCGCGGCCGCTCCACTGTTGCCAGCGCAAGCGGCGCCGGCGGTGTCGCGAACGCGCCGTCATATTCGGCCCTCGTCAAGAGCAGCGCGGCATATGCGTAGTCGAGAATGTCGGTCATGCGCGACAGGCGCGGATGCGCCGGCCGTGCCAGCACCGCCTCGCGAATCTCAGGATCGTCGGGCGCGCCGCCGTCGTTGTGATCGGGCGCCGTGGCGAAGAACGACAATGCGACGATGTCATCGCCATGCACCCGATAATCCTCCGGCAGCAGAAGCGTGAAGCCGTGCATCAAGGGATAGCCGGTGACGGGATCGAGCGGCCATTGCTCGGATGCAATGCCCGGCGGCAGCCCAAACACCCAGCCCTGGTCGCGCGACCGATCCGCGGGCCGGTCCAGCATCTGCAAATCATAGGCACGCGAAGGCAGCGGAAATGCCACGGCTCGTCTCCATCCGGATTCAGCCTCGCCGTTGAGGCGAGGGTTGGTCGCGGGGAGCAGGGATGTGGTTCGGGGAGGCGTTGAGGATGCTGCCAATCGGCCGGTGTTTTGCCCGACGTGTCAAATCGCGCGGCACGCGGGCGAAGCCTGCCGTAAGTCATTGATCCCAAAGGCCCGCCTACTGTGCATGGGGTTGTTTTCGCAGTTTTGTTTCGGCTACCCCCTCCGCCGCACCGCCGTGGCATCCAACACGTTCTCCACCTCTTCGCGCCAGCTCAATATCTCCATCGCGAGCACGGGGTGATTGAAGCCCTTGAGCTGGAGATCGTCGAGGGCGCGGGCTTCGACCCATGGCTCGACCATGCCGTAGACGCGGCGGCTGACCACGATCTGGTTGGGCTTGGCCTCGCTGCAGAGGCGGGAGGCGAGGTTGGTGACGCTGCCGATCGCGGCATATTCCAGCCGCTGCTCGAAGCCGACCTGGCCGAGCGTGGCATAGCCGAGCGCGACGCCGATGCCGAAGCCGAGGCTATGACCGCGGTTGCGCCAGCGCTCGGTCAGGGGGCCGATCGTGTCGCGCATCTCCACCGCCATCTTCACAGCGCGCTTGGTGTGGTCCTCGAACTGGATCGGCGCGTTGAACAGGATCATCACGCCGTCGCCGGCATATTTGTCGAGCGTGCCCTCGTACTTGAAGATCAGCTGGCCGAGCGCGGCGTGATATTCGCGCAGCACGTTCATCGCTTCTTCCGGCTCGGTAGCTTCCGTGAACGCGGTGAAGCCGCGCAGGTCGCAGAACACCACCGTGACCTCGCGGCGTTGGCTGGTGAGCAGCCCCTCCGGGCTGTCGGAGGAGGCGATCAGCTGTGCCACCTGCGGCGCCAGGAAACGCTCGAGCTTGCGGATGCGCTCGATCTCGCCGAGCTGGGTCTTCACGCGCTCCTCCAGCGACTTGTTCCAGTCCTTGAGCTGCTCGGTCTGCTCGCGGAGCTTGTCGGCTTGCGCGCGCACGGTCGTGTTCGCCGCCTCCAGCGCGTGGCTCTTGTGGTCGACCTCGCTGAACAGCTGCGCATTGCGCATCGCCAGCACGGCCTGGTTGGCGAAGGTGCGCATCAGGCCGATGATGCTGGGCGCGAACGCCCCGGTGGCGCGGCGCAGCACCACGAGCGAGCCCAGCGTGCCCTGCTGGTCGATCAGCGGCACCACCAGCACCGAGTTGAAGCCGGCCGCGAGCGCGGCCTCGCGCAGCGGCTGCTCGGCGGCCTGCCTGAGCTCGGCCAGCGCGATCGGCTCGCCGCTGTCGGCGGCATCGCTCAGGATGTTGCCGCCTTGGGCGATGGTGACATGCGCGCCCTCGGCGGATTTGTCGATGCCGTTGGCCTCGACCAGGTTGAAGCGGCGCGCCTCGGCGTCGAAGCCGTAGATCAGCACCGCGTCGGCACGGGTGATCTCGATCGCGCGGGCCGCGATGGTCGCAAGCACCGCGTTGAGATCGAGCGAGGAGGCCACCGCGCGGCCGACCTCCTCCAGCACCTTGAGCTCGTGGATCGACTGCGCGAGATCGCGGGTGCGCTCCTCGACCTTGCTCTCCAGGTTCGAATAGGTCTCCTGGATCTGGTCGGCCATGCGGTTGAACTGCCCGGCGAGGTCTTCCAGCTCGTCGGAGGTGTGCACGTCGATGCGGTGGCTGAAATCGCCTTCGCCGAGCCGGTAGGCACCGTCGCGCAGTGCCGTGATCGGGATGATCATGCGGCGGGCGAGCAGCGTGCCGGCGAGGATCGCGACCATCAGGCCCATGCCGATCAGAAGCGCGATGCGCACCAGCTGGTCGCGGATCGGCATCAGGGCCTGCGTGGTCGGTTGCTCGAACAGCACGCTCCAGCCGAGCTTCGGCACGATGCTCGCGGCGCTCATCACCGCATGGCCGTTGAAGTCGGTCCCGGACGTCTCGGCTTCGTGGCCGGGCGCGATCGCGGCTGCCACCTGCGGCAGCTTGGAGAGGTCCTGGCCGATCTCGGGCCCTTTCGATGACGTCGCCAGCACGCGGCCGCGCGGATCGACGACATAGGCGAAGGCGGCCTTGCCTACTTGCGCGTCGGACAGGAAGTCGGAGAGGAAGCCGAGATCGATCTCGGCCACGGTGACGCCGGCATTGAAGCCGGAATGCGCCACCGAGATCGACATCAACGGCGTCCGGTCGGCGAACCAGGCCGGCGCGTAGGTGACGCCACGGGCGACGGCGTCGGTGAAGCGCACGTCGCGGGAGAGGTCGGCATTGCCGCCGGTCGTGGTCGATTGCCTGGAGACGCGCAGCACCTCGCGGCCGTCGCCGTTGAGCTGGAACAGCTGGTTGACGACCGAGACCTGGTGCAGCAGAGAGGCATAGTCGGCGCGGCGCTTCTCCAGCGTGTCCTGGCTCGCGCGCGTCACCCAGCTGATCTGGCGGTCGAGCTCGGAAATCGCCTGCTCGATGCGCCGGGCGGCTGCCTGCGCCTTGTCCTCCAGGCCGTCGGTCAGCTGTGTCCGCGTCGCGCGGTAGGAGATCCAGGTCTCCATCGCCCCGTTGACGGCGAGGACGAACACGACGAGGCCGACGAGGGAGACGACGTATTTGGCGAACAGGCCCTCGCGCAGAGATCGTGTCTTGTCGTTCGCTCCTGCCATCCCGATCCTCTCGCGCCGCCACTGACGCCGCGCGCTGTGGGCCGTACAGGCCCCTTCCAAGCCGTTCTACCACAATTTGGACCGAAGGGCCGTCACGCGGCCGGCGGACCGGCCGGTGTGGTTACCCCTGTGGTCTCCTGGGCAGGTGGACCGGCGGCGATTGTCGCAGCCGGATCCGTTCGAAGGAGGGAGCTTATCGATTGAAGAGCTGCCGCAGCACGTCGTTCATTGGCTGACTGTCCTGCTGCGCGGCCGGTGGGTCCTCCAGGGCTGGGGCCGCCGGCGAGGCCTGCGGCGCCGGCGTCGAGGGCGTTGCCGGCAGGCTGCGGTTGCGCCCGGTGCCAGTGCCGCTCCCCGCGCCGCTGGAGAGACCCTGCTGGATCAGATTGCCGATCGCCTCCCCGAGCGGGCCGCCGAGCAGATTGTTCTGTCCCGGTTGCTGGCCTTGCGGATTGGCATTGCCGGTTGCATTGCCACTGCCCGGCGCGGCAGTGGCACCCAGCCCGAGGCTGCCCAGGATGTTGCCGAGCCCGGCGCCGTCGGGGCCGAACAGGCCCTTGCCCATCTCGCGCAGCTTGGCATAGGCGGCGTCGGGATTGTCCAGCATGCCGGCCATGTCGGGATAGATCCGCGGCTGCGACCAGGAGCCCTGGATCATCACGGGAATGCCGAAGCCGACCGGCTCGGAGGTGCGGCCCTGGCCTTCGGTCGTCATCACGAGCTTGGGCTCGACGCGAAAGCCCATCATCTTGGTGTCGAGGGCGATGGTGCCGGCGCCGGTGACGCGCACCAGCGGCCCGATCAGGTTGAGATCGGTCGTCACCGCCTGGCCCTTGTCGATGCGGAAGGAGGCCGAGAGCTGCGACAGATCCGTGCTCTGCTCCTGGCTCGGGTCCTGGTTTCCGTTCTGGCTTCCTTGCCAGCCGGACAGCGTGCTCGTCGTCAGCGAGCGGATCATCTGCGCGACATTGATGCCGCGGATGGCGCCGTCCTGGAAATTGACGAAGGCCGTGCCCTGCATGTTCGCCATCAGCGCACGCTGGCTGTTGCCGGCGCTGCGCAAGGCGAGCTTGGCCTGCAGCTTGCCGTCGATGCGATCGAACTCGGCAAGGCTCTGGAGCAGCGGCAGCGCGCGCACGCCGACAAGGTCGGAATGCATGGCAAAGCTTGGCGCGCCGGTGGTCGCGTCCAGGATCACCTCGCCCGAGACCTGGCCGCCATAGGCGCCGAGATTGGCCGTGCCGGCCTTCAGCACGCCGCCGGCGAGCTTGGCGTCGAGCGCCAGCGGCGCGATCCGCGCATCGCCGATCACGGCCTCGTTGGCGGAGATCCGCACTTGCGCATCGACATAATTGAGCCCGGACACGTCGATCGGCGCATTGCTCCAGGGCTGCCCCGACACGCCTTCCGGCGATTTCGCCAGCGGCATGGCGAGCCGCTGGAAGTCGAGATCGACCTTGACCAGCGGCTTGCTCGCGATGTCGACGGAAGCCCAGCCGTTGAAGGCGCCGTCGCCGAGCCTGCCGTTCACGCCGTTGATCATCACGACATTGCCGCTCAGCCGCATCTCGGCCTGGCCGGTGAGCTGGGACTTCAGCACGCTGGGCATATCGACGGCGAAATCCACCTGAAACGCCGGCCGTTCGGCCGGGGAGGCCGCCTTGATGTCGAACTTGGTCGGGTGATCGCCGACGCGCGCGGTGCCGGTGATATTGACCTTGCGGTCGCGGTCCAGGATCGCGTCGGCGTTGATGGCGCTGATGCGGCCCTCGACACGGTCGCGCAGGCGCGAGAATGCCACTTCGCCGTCGGTGATCTTGATGCGGTCGATGGTGGCGCCTTTGGTGTCGAGCGCGAGCGGCTTCGAAGGGGCGGCTGCATTCGGCAGGCGTTCGCGGAGCAGCGGCTGGTAGAGCACGGGATGGGTGACGACGAGCTCGCTGATCTCGGGCCTGCCGGACCACACGCTCGCGAGCGACATGTCGGCCTGCACGCGATCGATCGTCAGGCGCGTGATGCCGCTTCGGTCCTTGGGGTCGGCCAGCGTGAGGTCGTTCAGCGTGACGTTCAGCGTCGGCCACAGGCTGATCTTGGTGGTGCCGTCGATCGACAGCCGATAGCCGGTCGCACTCTCGAGGCGTGAGGCGATCGTCGAGGTCAGGAAGCCCGAGGGGATCCCGACCACGAGCAGAAGTGCGATCACGACGATGACGGCGGCCAAAGCCCCACCGACAAATTTCAATGCTCTCATCTCGACTTTCCAGCGACGGACAATCCGCGCCGAACCCGGCCGATCACCCGTCCTTTGCGCCCGGAGTTTATCCCCGGACGGGAAGCGGCTCCAAGCGCGTAAAAATAGTCAGGGGGTGCTGCAAAGTTATGTGACTTATGACACACTTCTCCAGCGCGGTTTTACGCGATCCTGAGGTTGATGGTTTCAAGCGATTTGCCAAGACGATTTGCCAAGAGACGATGACCAGGACGTTCACAAGGACATTGACATGAGCAAGCAGGCCGAATTTGCGGTCATCCTGAAGATGAACCCGATGTTCGCCGATCTCGGCGCAGACGAGCTCCAGCGGCTGTCCAATCTCTGCCACACCCAGCATTTGGCCAGCGGCGAGGTGCTGTTCCAGAAGGGCGATCCCGGCAATGCGCTGTTCGGCGTGCGCCGCGGCCAGGTCCGCATCGAGACCGGCGCCGCCGACGGCAGCCGGCTGACGCTGAACTTCATGGGGCCGGGCGACCTGTTCGGCGAGGTCGCCGTGCTGGACGGCCAGAACCGGACGGCGGACGCGACCGCGGGCGAGGCCAGCGAATTGTTCGTGCTGCGGCGCGAAGACTTCCTCGGCTTCCTCGAGCGCGAGCCCAAGGTCGCGATCAAAATCATCGCGCTGCTCTGCCAGCGCATCCGCTGGCAGAGCGAGCGCATGGAAGAATCCATGCTGCAGCCGCTGCCGGTGCGGCTGGCGCGGCGGCTCTGCGCGCTCGCCGCCGATTTCGGTTCCGAGGTCCACATCTCGCAGGAGCAGCTCGGCGTCTTCGTCGGCGCCGCCCGCGAAAGCGTCAACCGCCAGCTCCAGGCCTGGCGCAAGGAAGCGATCCTCGATCTCCAGCGCGGCCGGATCCTGCTGCGGAACATGACCAAGCTGACCGCGATCGCGCGGAACGAGTAGGGGCTTGTTCGCGGCGCTCATCATCGCACCCGACAGGTGACGAAGGTCGGCCGGTCGTAAGCCGCTTAACCCTACTCCGCCGCGGGCCGCGCGACGCTCGTTGGCGCCGGCCTGGCTTCCGCCGGCGCAGCTCCATGATCCATCTCCGCATCCTCGCTGTGCACGATCAGCCGCTTGGCGAAGCGCCAGATCAGGGCGCCGAAATCGTCCATCACCATGAACATCGCGGGCACGAACACCAGCGACAGGAGGGTCGAGAAGATCAGGCCGCCGATCACCGCGAGCGCCATCGGCGAGCGGAATTCGCCGCCGGCGCCGACGGCCAGCGCGCTCGGCATCATGCCCGCGGCCATGGCGATCGTGGTCATCACGATCGGACGGGCGCGTTTCATGCCGGCGTCGATCATGGCCTCCTCGCGCGGCGTGCCGGCCTTGATGGACTCGATGGCGAATTCCACCAGCATGATCGCGTTCTTGGTGACGATGCCCATCAGCATCAGGATGCCGATCCACACCGGCGTGGTGAGCTGCTTGCCGGTGACGAGCAGGGCCGCGATCGCGCCGCCGATCGAGAGCGGCAGCGAGAACAGGATGGTGATCGGCTGCAGGAAGGTGCCGAACAGCAGCACCAGCACCGCATAGACCATCATCAGCCCCGCCGTGATGGCGGTCGCAAAGCCCTCGGACAATTCGTTCAGGCTTTCGGCATCGCCCGAGGGCGAGACCTTCACGCCCTTCGGCAGGGTCTTCATGACCGGCAGGTCGTAGATCTTCTTGGTGGCATCGCCGAGCGCGGCGGAGCCGACGAGGTCGGCGGCAACCGTCGCCTGCCGTTCGCGGTCGTAGCGGCCGATGCTGGTCGGACCCTGGTCGAGCTTGACGTCGGCGATGACCGAAAGCGGCACGCCGCCCTTCTCGCCGCGCTCGCCGAGCGGCACGCGGAGCTGCTCCAGCGTCTTCAGATCGCCGCGGGCGGCGTCCTCGAGCTGCACGCGGATCGGCACCAGGCGGTCGCCGACGTCGAACTTGGCGAGCGCCGGTCCGACGTCGCCGATGGTGGCGACACGGATGGTCTGCGACAGGCTTTCGGTGGAGACGCCGAGCCGTGCGGCGAGATCGGCGCGCGGCTCGATGCGCAGTTCGGGGCGCTCCAGCGAAGTTTCGGAGATGACGTTGGCGATGGTGGGAATGCGCTTCATCTGCGTCGCGAGCTCGCTCGCGACGTTGTTGACGATGTTGGGATCGACGCCGGTCACCACCAGCGAGATCGCGCGCAGGCCGTTCTCGTCCAGGAACCAGAAGCGGATATCGGGAACGTTCTCCAGCTCCTGGCTGATCGAGAATTCGAGCTCGCGCTGGGTGATGTCGCGGCTGTCCTTGGGTGTGTAATTGATGATCAGAGCGGCGCGGCGCACCTCCTGGGTGCCCGGCGGGACGCGGCCGCCGTCGACGAAGATGCTCTTGACCTCGGGCCGCTTGCGCAGACGCGCGACGATGTCCTCGGTGACCTTCTCGGTGTAGGCGAGCTGGGTGCCCGGCGGCAGCTCGAGCGCAAGCAGCGATCGCGCGCTGTCCTGGGCCGGCAGGAAGCCCTGCGGCAGCAGCGTGATGCTCCAGATCGAGGCGGCGAAGACGCCGAGCCCGATCAGCACCGTGATGAAATAGTGCTTCACCGACCAGGCAACGATGCGATGATAGGAGCGCAGGATGGGACCGGGCGGCGGCTCCTCGTGCGTGCTGTGCTTGAGGAAATAGGCGGCCAGCACCGGCGTGACGAAGCGCGCGGCAAGCAGCGAGAAGAACACCTGCACCGAGACGGTGATGCCGAACTGCTTGAAGAACTGTCCGGCAATGCCCGACATGAAGCTCGCAGGCGCGAAGATGGCGATGATGGTCAGCGAGATCGCGATGACGGCGAGGCCGATCTCGTCGGCGGCCTCGAGCGCGGCCCGGTAGGGCGACTTGCCCATGTTCATGTGCCGGACGATGTTCTCGATCTCGACGATGGCATCGTCGACGAGAATGCCCGTCGAGAGCGTGATGGCGAGGAAGCTGACGAGGTTCAGCGAGAAGCCGAGCAGGTCCATCGCCCAGAACGCCGGGAAGATCGACAGCGGCAGCGAGATCGCGGCGATGATGGTGGCGCGCAGGTCGCGCAGGAACAAGAGCACGATGATCACGGCGAGGATGGCGCCTTCGAACAGGGTCGAGATCGCCGCGTGGTAATTGCCGTTGGTGTATTCGACCGAGGTGTCGATCACCTTCAGGTCGACGTCGGGATAGGCCGCTTTCAGCGCGTCGATGCGCTTCTGCACGGCCTCGGCCACCTTCACGTCGCTGGCGCCCTTGGAGCGCTTGATGCCGAGCGCGACCACCGGCTCGCCGTTGAAGCGGGCGAAGGTGCGGCGGTCGGCGATGGTGTCGGTGACGGTGCCGAGATCGTCGAGCCGGACCTCGCCGCCGCCGAACAGCGGGATCATGGTGCCGGCGAGATCGCCAAGGGTCTTGGCGCCGGCGAGCGTGCGGATCGCCTGGTCGTTCTTGCCGATCTCGGCGCGGCCGCCGGCGACGTCGACATTGGTGCCGCGCAGGCTCTGGCTGACATTGACCGCGGTCAGGCCCATCGCCTGCAGGCGATCGGGATCCAGCGAGACCAGGATCTCGCGCTCGACGCCGCCGATGCGCTCGACCTGGGCGACGCCGCGCACGCCCTGCAGCGCGCGCTTGACCACGTCGTCGACGAAATAGGAGAGCTGCTCCGGCGTCTTGCCGGGCGAGATCGCGGCATAGGTCACGATCGGCAGGCCGATGACGTCGACGCGCTGGATCAGCGGCTCGGTGACGTTCTGCGGCAGGTTGGAGCGCACGCGCGTCACCGCGTCCTTGACGTCGTTGAGCGCGCGATCCGTGTTGGTCTCGAGCGCGAACTGGATCGTGGTGACCGACAGGCCGTCGGTGATCGACGAAGTGATGTGCCTGACGCCCTCGACGCCGGAGACCGCGTCTTCAACCGTCTTGGTGACCTGGGATTCCAGTTCTGCCGGTGCGGCGCCGAACTGCGATACCGCCACCGAGATCACGGGGATGTCGGCCGAGGGCAGCCGTGTGATCGCGAGCTTGGTGAAGGACACCCAGCCGAGGACCAGCAGGATGATCGAGAAGACGACCGACGGGAGCGGATTGCGGATCGACCATGCCGAGATATTGAGAGCCATCAGCGTACCCGCGTGCGATCGAGTTCATCGGCGAACATGGTCTTGATCTGGTCGCCGTCATGGAGCGAAGAGCCGGCGTCGGCCACGACGATTTCGCCGACCTGCAGCCCTTCCAGGATTTCCGTCGCGCTGTCGGACGACAATCCGACCCGCACCTTGCGTGTCTCGACGACATTGCCCTTGACGACCTGCACCGTGAGGTGATCGATCGCGGTCTTCGGGATCGAGACGCCGCAGCTTCGCTTGGCGTCGATCGAGGCGCGAGCGAACACGCCGACCTTGAGCGAGGGGTTGTTGGCGACGCTGATGCGGACCCGCCCGAGCTGCGTGGTGCGGTCGATCTCTGGCGCAACCAGCCGGACCCGCCCGATCAGATCGGGCGCATCGTCGCGGCTGATCCGCACGGTGGCGCCGGAGGTGAGCTTGGACATGTGCACCGCCGGGACCTGGGCGTCGAGCTCGATCTCATTGTTGACGGCGATGCGGAACATCGGACCGGCCTGCGGCGAGGCCGGCGCGCCGACGATGGTGCGGACCTCGGTGATGAGGCCCGGCGCTGGGGCTTTCAGCGAGATCGGGCCTTGCTGGCCGGGCCGTTGCGGCTGGCCCGGAATCTGCGGCGGCGCAGTGAGGCGCGCCAGCTCCTGGTTGTCGGCGACGATTGTGCCCTCGGTGACCAGGAGGTCGGTGACCCTGGAGCCTTCCTGATCGGCAACGACCACCGCCTCGCGGCGCGGCACGAAGAAGCCGGTCACCCGCACCAGATCGGAGAAGCAGGCATTGGTCGACTTCGTCACGATGACGAGCGCCTCGCTTTGCGTCTCCTTCGGCTCGGGACGCTTGCGATGCTCGAACAGATAATAGCCGATGCCGAGCGCGGTGACGAACAGCACGGTTCCGGCCGGCTTGAGATATTCAGTCAAATTCATCGCCGGATCATCCTGACCTGGCTCACGGCCATCCGCGCGAGGCCCAAACGGAGCGCTTTTCTGACATGAAGCGGCGTCCCGCAAGGCTGCGGGACGCGCTTTGGAAACGAGACCTTACACGACATCACGACTTGTCACTGGCAATGGATTCGTCGTGCTCACTTCGATGCGGTGGTCTTGTTTTCCATGTTGACGACCTGCACGCGCCGGTTGGCCTCCGCCAGCGGCTGGTTCGGGTCCTTGAGCTTGCTCTTGCCGTAGCCGACGGTGACGAGATCGGTCGCGGAAATGCTGTACTTCTCGACCAGGTAGCGCTTGATCGAATCCGCGCGACGCTCCGAGAGGTCCTGGTTGTAGGCTTCGCCGCCGGCGGCGTCGGTGTGGCCGGCAACCACGAAGGTCGAGCCCTTCAGGTCCGGGCTGGTCAACGCGCGGCCGAGCGCCTGCACCGAGGGCAGCGACTTGGCGCTGATATTGGCGGAGTTGTAGTCGAACGTGATCTCGAGATCGATGTTCGGCTTGTCCTTGGCCGCGGAGGCGATTTCCTCGCGCTCGATGGACGACAGCGACCGCGTCGAGCGGCCGCGCACCGACTGCAGCAGCTTGGTCTCCGCGGCGTTCGGTGCGGTTTCGGTCTGCGGACCGATCGAGAGGCCGCGGGTCAGGGGCTTCTTCGGCGCCGGCGCCAGCGCGCGGACGATCTCGTCCTCGGTGACGTTCTTGCTGTTGCCGTCATCGCCCGCATATGTGGCCGAGGTCGGCAGCGACAGCGCGGCGCCGACGGTGATGATGGACAGAATCGCGGTAAGCCAATTTGCAGCCGATCTCATTCCCAGTCCCTCCTGCGCAGCCAGCTCACGTGCTCTCAAAATTCAAGCAACACGCCCCCGAAAAGGCCTGTTGCGGCATCCGCCCATTGGTCTTCCCAGGGCTGTTCAAGGTTCGAGCCTTGGACGGGGGCCCAACTCAAAAAAATACTAGCGCACTCCGTAGCTTGCGAATTCCTGAACGATGTTCGGATCCATCGCCTTGGCATTGGCGATGTCCAGCGCCCCCTCCTGGGTCGAGCCGTTGCGTTGCTTGGCGAGGCCGCGTCCGTAGAGCGAGGAGGTCAGGCGTGGGTTGATCTTCAGGGCCGCGTCGAAATCGGCGATCGCATTCTTCACCGCGCCCGACTTCAGATTGACGAGCCCGCGGCTGTCCAGCGCATCGACGAAGTTCGGCCGCAGCCGCAGCGCCTCGTTGCAATCCTTCAGCGCGGCCTGGAGGTCGCCGACCACGGTGCGGGTCCAGCAGCGGTTGTTGAGGGCCTCGACGTCCTTCGAATTGATCCGGAGGGTGTCGTCGAAATCCTTGATGGCGAGGCTGTAGGCGCCCTTGCTGGCATAGACCTGGCCGCGGCGGTACAGCGCGTTCACGTCGTCAGGGTTGGCGGCAATCTTGGCGGTCAGGCTCTTGATCGTGGGATCGTCAGCCAGGGCGGCAGCGCTCGGCCCACCGTCCGTGCTCGGCGCGGGAGCGGGATCAACCGGCTTCACCGGCGGTGGCGGCGGGGGCAGGGCGGCCTCGATCTGCGGCCTCGGCGTGGGAGCAGGCGCGGGCGCCGGTGCCGCGACTGGAGCCGCAGGTGGCGGAGGCGCAGGAGCTGCAGCCGCGCTGTCGGCCGGCTTCGGCGGCGGCGGTGGTGTCGGCGGTGCGGGAGGGGCGGGCGGCGGGTTGTTGGCGACGACAGCCGGCGCGGCGGGAGGCGCGGGCGGCGGCGTTGCCGGACGCGATCCGCCGGCGCCCGGAATGAACGAGAAATCTTCGGCCAATGACGAGGAAATCCACGGCACCTGCTCGCCGCGCGAGGCGCGGGTGACGCCCATCTTGGTGCGGTTCAGCGTCTCCTCGGCCATCAGGTCGGGAACGCGGATTTCCTTCAGCAGCTCCTGGACGAACAGGCTGCGGTCGCCGCCGGCGTCCGAGACCACCGAGGCCAGTGCCGCCGAGTACATCACCAGCGTGCCGTTCGGGGCGATCACCGGGGTCAGGCCCGCTGAGAAGCTGCGGAACCGGCGCTCGAACGGGTTGCGCCTGGACGCATCGACCAGCGCGATCTTGACGCCGGCGCCGCGGGTGTTGAGCTCGCCGAGGACCGTCTCGAGGCTGAAGCCATCGCGGCGCACGTCGGACTCGGTCCAGATCTGCGCATCCACCGGCAGCAAATAGCTCTGGCGGGCGGACTGGATGCCGAAACCCGAGAAGAACACCAGCGCGACCGAGCCCGGCTTGATTTTGCCGTAGAGCTTATCGAAGGCACGGCGCATGGCGTCGCCGGTCAGATTCTCGCCGAGCTCGACCGAAAAGCCGTCGCGCTTGAGCTCGTCGGCGACGGCGCGCGCATCGTTGATCGGTTCCTTCAGCGGGGCATCCGCATCCGGATATTTGGCGTTGCCGATGACCAGCGCAAAACGGTCGCCGGCCGCAAGCGAGGGGGCCGTCGGGACGAGCGAGATCAGCAAGGGCAGAAGAAAAAAGAAGCGAATTTTCATAATCAGCGCGGTCCAGCCAAAAGGCGCCGTTCCAGCTTGCGCCGCGGCGACCTTAACTTACGCTTACCTCATTATCAAACCGGGGACGGAGGGCGTCAACCGCTTGGAGATACGGCCTTATCCCGATGATGGACCGCAGCGGATGGGCATGCCGCGAGAGGAATGGATGGGGTTGTCATGACGGTCCTCGGTACCTCGATGCTGTCGGCGGACCTTAGCGCAGCCAGGGCGGGTGAAGACGTGATCGATCTCACATTGCAGCCTCGCCTCCGGGTTTGACCTTTCCTGCCGGTGGTGGCTTGGTGTGCGCGATCGTCCAAGATCCAACTCTAAAAAAAGCGAGCCCATGGGAAACGTCTACGAGATCTACGCCCTGCGCTATGCGACGATGTCGCCGCGCACCCCCCACATGAACTTCCTCGTGCCCGACCCGCATGACAGCGCGGCGCAGGACCTCGATTATTTCGTCTGGCTGATTAGAGGGCACGGCCGCGACATTCTGGTCGATACCGGCTTCAACGCCGAGGAGGCGAGCGCGCGGGCGCGCAAGCTCACGCTCAATCCCGTCGATGCGCTGGAGCGTTTCGGCGTCGCGGCGTCAGCCATTCGTGACGTCATCGTGACGCATCTGCATTACGACCATGCCGGCAATCTCGACCGCTTTCCCAACGCGCGCTTCCATCTGCAGGAGCGCGAGATGGCCTACGCGACCGGACGCTGCATGTGCAACGGCCTGCTGCGCCACCCGTTCTCGGTCGAGCATGTCACGCTGATGGTGCGCCACGTCTATGGCGAGCGCGTCACCTTCTATTCCGGCGACGGCGAGGTTGCTCCCGGCGTGACCGTGCACCGCGTCGGCGGCCATTCCGATGGCTTGCAGGTGGTGAAGGTCGAGACCGCGCGCGGCTCCGTGGTGCTGGCCTCCGATGCCGCGCATTACTACGCCAATCTGCAGCGCCGGAGCCCGTTCCCGATCGTTTATAATGTCGGCGACATGGCGCAAGGCTGGGACACGATCGAGCGCCTCGCCGGCCATCCCGACAGGTTCATCCCCGGCCATGATCCGATCGTGACCGAGATCTATCCGCGCGCCAGCGATGAGGTCGATGCCTGGGCGCTGCATTTGCCGCCGACGCGGTCGTTCGCGACGTGACGATATCGTCACTTTGGAGACAAATGTGGTCACCCGCCTTCCCGGCCTCACGCCGACCCCGCGCCGTCGCGGCCGTGCCTGACCTGGTCCGTCCCTCGTGGTGACGGCGGCGAAGTAGGTTTCGGCAAGTGAGGGTAGCGACTTTCGTCGCTCGGGACGATGTAAAGCATCGGCCCGGGGATGCGCGATCGTGCACGCCGATTGACGTATTCATTTGTCATTTCTAGGTTGTGCCTGACATTCACAACGGTGTTCGGCGTGCTTTCAAAACTCAAAAACCTTGCTGCCGACGCCATGAAAGGCGCCAGCGGGCATTTCTCGAAAGCTTCCAGGGCAATTGCCGACTTGGCCGCGAGTCTCGCCGGCCGCGCCGCGGCCGCCGCTGATCTAGGCCGCATTCTCGATATCATCGAAATGGTCCCTGGCGTCAGTTTCGAGAAGCCTGAGCCTAATGCCGATTATCTCAGTACGCTGCTGGTTGCGGTGCAGATGGGCGAGCTTACGCTGGCCGTGCACTACCGCCAACAAACCGAAGCTGGCGTCGTGCGCCTGCATCCCGTCACAACGGCTGAGGCCAATGCACTGACCGGTTCGGACGACAAATTTTCCTCGATGATCCTGATCGACGGTGAGAACGACAAGCCTGCCATCCAGATGCTGATGAATACCGAGCATCTGGCAGAAAATTATCGGTACGTCACCGCCGACACTCTGGTCAACGCATTGGCTTTCCCGATCGAGAATGTCAAAGGCGGTTTCATCATTGCCAGGCCGTTTCGTTCAATCGCGCGACCGATCGCAGGATGGCTGCTCAACATCATTTTCGACCAGGGTGAGAAGCTACATCGCCGTTTCCGTGGCAACCGCGCCGAAGGTCGGCCCCAATCACCGTCGCTATCAGCGGAGGAGGCAGCCGGCGCGGCGAGTGTCTCGATCACGCCGGAAGACAGTGACGTCCAGGCTCGGGTCTCCGATCGAGCCATCGACGACCAGCCGCGGAATGATGGCGTGAATTGACTGAACAGCGTCGAGGGCCGCGCGCTCTGTGGTCTCGTCTCATCGCCACACGCTTCCCCTGGGATGTGCATCGGGCGCGTGAGTGCGCCCAGGCGTGCCGGGTCCCAGTGCTCTACATCGAAGCGGCCCATCGGCTCGCGGATCTGGATCGTTTTGCGGCGCTGTGTCCGCAACTGGTCACGGCCAAGGCCGTCGGCTCGGGGCATTTCCTGTCGCTGGAGGTGCCGGAGCAGATCAACCCGATGATCGATCGGTTTATCGCGCTCTACGTGCGAAGACACGGGTAAGCGTAATCGCTGCCGGGCAGTGCGGCGATCGACCGCCTCACTCACGCCGTGGCATCACGATAGCCAACGCACCAGGCGACAGAGCAGATCGTTCACCGCGTCCGCTTCGAGAGTAGAGCAGACCTGGCCTGTCTCGAATGCCCCGAAGCTGCCAATGCTCCGCATTGTGAAATTGCCGATCAAGGCTCAAATTGATGTAGGCTGAACGGCGCGAAGCGACGTGATACTTGTTCTGCCCCCGCTGACTGTGGAAGCGACATGCGGAGATCGTTGGCGCCCACTATCGTATTGGCTGCAATAGGATTGCTTGCGGGCGGCATCTATCGTTACATTGTCGACGACCCGAGCGAAGCTACGCTTGCAAACTACCTCCGCAGCGGCCTGCATGGGATGGGTGTCGCACTCGCGGCTTGGGCGGTTCACCTCCATTTCACCTCGCGCAGCAGCGCGTGGGTGACGAAATGGCCGCTCGTCGGCGAACTGCTCGTCAAATCTGTCGTCATGGCCATCGTGGTCGCGGCGGCTGCGATTGGGCTGCAAGCCGCACTCTATGGACACCGGATTGACGCCGCGTGGCTCGCGGCGGGCCTGCCTCGCATCGTCGGCGTCGCTTTCTTGATGTCAATGCTGATCAGCTCGGCCTACGAATTGATACGGCTTATCGGCGGCCGTGTTCTTCTCAGCGTCGTTCTCGGCCGATACCGGCGTCCGACGCGTGAAGAGCGCGCGCTATTGTTTCTCGATCTTGTAGGCTCGACATCACTCGCCGAGTCGATGGGCGAGTTGCGAATACAGGAGCTTCTCACCCGCGTCTTTTTCGACATTGACGAAGTCATCCTCGCTCATGGCGGCGAGGTGCACGCCTACGTCGGGGACGAGGTTATCGTTACATGGCGGGTGACTGCCAATCTGTCGGCGCGGCGCTGTATCGGTTGCTTCTTCGCCATCCAGGACAGGATTGTCGACCACGCCGCTTTCTATGTTCGCGAATTCGGCATAGTGCCACGCTTTCGCGGAGGAATGCACGCCGGCTTGGTGGCGATCAGCGAATGCGGCGATTCACGCCGACAGATTGCCTATTTTGGCGATACCGTGAACGTCGCGGCGCGGTTGCAGGAGCATTGCAAGGAGATCGATCGACCCCTGCTCGTTTCAGCCGACCTGTTGCGCTTGGCGAACCCTACCGCCGACCTTGTGGTCGAACCATTGGGGCCAACGCGGTTGCGCGGACGCCGCGCGCCAATCGACGTGCTCGCCGTCGAGCGCCGTCCGTTGACCGACGCGTGAGCCTTCTTGCTCAGTAGCAATACGAAAGATTGAGGTGAACTCTAGGTCTTCGGCTGCCTGATGAAGCCAAAGTAAAGGCAGACCAAGAAGAGAATGAAATGGACGACGGAACGGCCGCCGCTGACCAGCGGTGTCTCGACGAAGTCTGTTCCCAACAGAGGCACAGAAACTTCGGCGACAAAGAGATAGAACAAGATGCCTGATGATACAAAGAACGCGCCTGCCAAGAATTTGCGAAATTCCCTGTTTCGCCACGCGAAAAAGAGGCTTCCGACGGCCATGATGAGGCCTGCGGCGACGTAGAGGACAATGATCATGTTTTCCTCACGGGATCAGGCGCGGTCCACAAAACTTAGTTGGTCGCCAAATTCAGAAGCGCCAGATGCTCTGCCCAGTGGTTACATGTAGGTCGTTCCCTGGCGACCGGTCGGCATCTGCTGCACTGCGCAAGTCCGGAGTTGGCCCATCATGCCGCTATCCGGTCAGCACGGCCCGACAAATGACGCCCCGACGAACTCAGAAGGAGAGAAGGATGCTAGAAAAAGCGAAGGTCGCCGCCCGTCTTCCAGCCAAGGATTTAGATCGGGCGCGGGCGTTCTATTCCGAGAAACTCGGGCTCGACCCGGTCGAACAGCGCGAAGGTGGTCTGCGCTACGTCTGCGCAAGCGGAGAGTTTGCAATATTCATCTCGGCCGGAGTGCAATCCGGCACGCACACGCAGATGGGCTGGGAAGTCGAGGACATCGAATCGACGGTGCGGGAACTTCGTGCAAGGGGAGTAAAGTTCGAGGAATACGACTTGCCCGGCCTGAAGACCGTTGACGGGATCGCCGAGATAGCTGGGAATTACGCAAGCAAGGGCATCGGTGAGAGAGGCGCATGGTTCCGCGACAGCGAAGGCAACCTTCTTGGAATTGGGCAGCCTATTCGAGCTTGACAGGCAGGACATTGCGGCTCGCTCAACGACGGCTCGTTCGTAGCTCCTATTCGATCGTTGCATTCACCGTCATGACCGATCGGCCCGAGCCGTATGGACCCTTTCCTTCACCATAGATGGCGAACGTATCGTTGCCCTTGTAGCCGGATGCCGCGGTATACCTGAACGTCGTGACGTTGACCTGTCTGAGCGTCCCGTGCGCGGGCTTCCGGGACACGCCCGAGCGATGCATCGCTCCCGGAATTCGCATCGGGAAATTGCACGTTTCGCCCGACCTGACCGCGAAGTAGGCCGTCATGTCCACGCCAAACACGGATGGATTGCCGGTGACCCTGCACTCGGAGATGGCGAAGGCCGTGGCCGGCGTCAGGCTCACGACAGCAGCGAGAGCTAATATCCGCATGCGCGTCTCCCGTCGGGATCAAGCGGCAATTGATCTCTAGGGGTCGGGGATGACCATTGATATGAATCAACATATCGTCCGCTAATACGCCTGCTTTGCATCCGCCTCTTCGCTGGTCTGGATCAGATCGAGGCTCTGCTCGGTCTTGCCGAGCAGAGCTCGTAGATGGGTTGAGCCCTTGCGAAACCCATCGATCCATCCGCGATGACGCATGATGGGTTTCGCAAGGGCTCAACCGATCCTACGCGCCGAGACGGGCGGCGGACGCGATGTCAACGAGCACCGGCAGGATCCGGGCAAGCAACGATGTCGCGAGGAGACTTTCGAGCCGCCAGCTCCGGAGGAGAGAATACTGCGAGGTATCCTCCGTCCCCTGCGAGCTTATAAGTGGCGATCTCGCGATAGTCGAGGGCGGCCAACTCGCAGCGCAAGAGCTCAATTGGCGTGCCATGCTTCGAGGTCGGAAGCTCAAGATCGACAATTCCGACCCGCGCACCTTGCTTCAAGGCGGGCGCGAGATTGTAGAGGAAGGCATACGGTTGGGTTATCTCGTGATACATATGCACAAGGATTGCGGCGTCCAGCGAGGAAGCGGGCAGACGCGGGTCGTGTGGTTCGCCGAGCGCGAATTGCACGTTCGTCAACTTCAGAAGTCTTGTTCGCCTGGCGAGTTCGACGAGGTAATCCCGCGTGACGTCCTGGGCAACGACAGAGCCGGCGGGGCCGACGAGGTGCGAGAGCCTGACCGTGTGGTAGCCGCTGCCTGCTCCAATGTCGCCGACTGTCATACCTGGCTTCAGTTCAAGAACGCGCGCGATTTGACCGGCCTCATTGAGGGCGTCGCGGCGCTCTTCGGCGGAGCGGCGCGGGCTGACGATCCGCGCGACAGGACGCTGGGGTGAGGGAAACTCGTTTGCAGCGACTCCAGGGGGAGCCAGATGACCTATGTCAGCGGCGTGTGCGCGAGTCGCGGCAAACGCCACAAGTAGCATCGCAATATACGTTGCTGCCGTCACGGTCCTACCTAGCTTTCTCAACCGGACTCCCAAAAAGCTGACGTCTGCGCCCTATGGGTGGGCGCCCTAATACGCCTGCTTCGCATCCGCCTCTTCGCTGGTCTGGATCAGATCGAGGCTCTGCTCGATCTTGCCAAGCAGGGCCGAGAGCTGCTTGCGCTCCTGCGCGGAGAGGCAGGCGAGGATCTCGTCCTCCCGCCGCAGCAATTGCGGGAACAGCTCCTCGTAGAGCGCGCGGCCCTTTTTCGTCAGTTGCAGGCGGAATTCGCGGCGGTCGGCTTCGTTCTCGACCCGCTCGATCAGGCCGTCGCTGAGCAGCGTCGTCACCGCGCGGCTGATGGTGGATTTGTGAGTGCGGGTGCATTGCGAAATGTATTGCGCGCTGCAGGCATCATTGCGGAAGCCGAGCGTGGCGATGACGCGCCAGGCCGGAATGTCGAGGCCGTGGCGCTCCTGATACTCGACCGACAGCGCGGAACTGACTTCCGCCGCGAGCCGGTTGAGGCGGAACGGCACGAACTTGAACAGATCGAGCCGCGGCTTTGGCTGCGCCGAAGCCTCGTCGGCCGCGCGCGCTTTGAGCGCGATGTCGCTGGATGTCCTCGCCAAGGAGAGCGCCTCCGAATTCCAGTTGACGGCCGGCCGGCTCCGGTCCAGAATAGTTGCACGTGAGACTATCTAGCAGATCGATCCTGTCCTGACCAGAGCCGAGGTTCGTGTATGGCGCCGGCCAATACCCCTCACGCCAAAACCCTGAACGCCAAGACCGCTCAAGCCAAGACCCAGTTCGGCTACCGCCGTCACCCCGATCAGGACCGCCCCGGCTCGAGCCCCGCGGCGCATCCGATCGTGATCGTCGGCGCGGGCCCGGTCGGGTTGTCGCTGGGGATCGACCTTGCCCAGCGCGGTCAGCGCGTCGTGCTGCTTGATGATGCCGACCGCATCGGCGAAGGCTCGCGCGCGATCTGCTTCTCGAAACGCTCGCTGGAATATTGGGACCGGCTCGGCGTCGGCGACCGCATGGTCGAGAAGGGCGTGGTGTGGAGTGTCGGCCGCATCTTCCATGGCGAGTCGCAGCTCTACCAGTTCAACCTCCTGCCCGAAGACGGTCACAAGCGGCCGGCCTTTATCAATCTCCAGCAATATTACGCCGAGGCCTATCTGGTCGATCGCATCAACGAGCTGCCGGAGATCGACCTGCGCTGGCGCAACAAGGTGACAGCGCTCGAGCAGCGCAACGATTCCGCGCTTTTGACGATCGAGACGCCCGAGGGCGCCTACCGCCTGAATGCGCAATATGTCGTAGCCTGCGACGGTGCGCGCTCCTCGCTGCGGCAGATGGTCGGGGCGGAATTCGCCGGCCAGGTGTTCGAGGATCAGTTCCTGATCGCAGACGTCAAGATGACCGCGGAATTTCCGACCGAGCGCTGGTTCTGGTTCGATCCGCCGTTCCATGCCGGGCGTTCGGCGCTGCTCCACCGGCAGCCCGACGATGTCTGGCGTATCGATCTCCAGCTCAATCGCTATGCCGATCCGGTCCTCGAGAAGAAGCCGGAGAACGTGCGGCCGCGGATCGCGCGCATGCTCGGCCACGACAAGTTCGAATTCGAGTGGATTTCGCTCTACAAATTCCAATGCCGGCGGATGGACCGCTTCATCCATGGCCGCGTGATCTTCGCCGGCGATTCCGCGCATCAGGTCTCGCCCTTCGGCGCGCGTGGCGCGAACTCGGGACTCGAAGACGCGGAGAATCTGTCCTGGAAGCTCGACCGCGTGCTGCGCGGCAAATCGCCCGCGGGCTTGCTGGAGAGCTATCATCTCGAGCGCAGCATGGCGGCCGACGAGAACATTCGCGAATCCACCCGCTCGACTGACTTCATGGCGCCGAACTCGCATCAGGAGGCGCGGCTGCGCAAGGCGGTGCTGTCACTGGCCAAGGAGACCGAGTTCGGCAAGCGCATGGTCAATGGCGGCAGGCTGTCGGTGCCTTGCAGCTATCACTCGCCGCTGTCTTCGCTTGATGCGGAGACATGGCGCGCTGGGCCCTCACCCGGCTGTTCGATGCTCGACGCGCCCGTCGCAACGCGCGCCGGCGAGCAGATCTATCTGACCGACGCTTTCCGCAGGGCTGGAACGGACTTCACCTTGCTGTCGTTCAGCAATGGTGCGCCGATCGATGCGCCTGATGGTATCAACGGCATCCGCATTGGTGCCGACGGTGAATTTGCCGATCCCTCGGGCCTGGTCGCGAAGCGCTACGGCGCCGTGCCCGGTGCCGCTTATCTGCTGAGGCCCGACGGTTATGTCGCGGCGCGCTTCCGTCATCCGACGCGTTCGGCGATCGCGGCGGCGCTGGCGCGAGCCGAAGGTTTGTATTGAGGTTGGCATGCCGCTCTCCACCAGCTCGAACTTCGCGCGCCCCGACGATGCGTTCCGTGCCATCGTCGAGGCGCATCGCGGCCTGACCGAGGAGCAGAGCGCCGATTTCGACGCGGCGCTGGTTCTGATCCTCGCCAACCATATCGGCGACATCGACGTGCTGCGCGAAGCGATTGGACTCGCCAAGCGCCGCATGATCGACGGCCAGCAGCAACAACAGCAACAACAATAGCCCTGTAAGGACGAATTCATGGCGAAAAACTTCGCATCTACCGGCGATCTCTCCGAGAAGAAGATCACCTTCTCCGAGATCGGCACCGATCTCTATGCCTTCACCGCCGAGGGCGATCCCAACACCGGCGTGATCGTCGGCGACGATGGCTGCCTCGTGTTCGACGCGCAGGCGACGCCGGCCATGGCGAACAAGGTGATCGAGCGGGTCCGCACGGTGACCGACAAGCCGATCAAATATGTCGTGCTGTCGCACTATCACGCCGTTCGCGTGCTCGGGGCCTCCGCCTACAAGGCACAAGGCATCGTCGCCTCGCAGGAGACTCATCGGCTGATTGCGGAGCGCGGCCAGCAGGATTGGGATTCCGAGTACGGCCGCTTTCCGCGCCTGTTCCAGGATGCGCAGAGCATTCCCGGCCTGACCTGGCCGACGCTGACCTTCGAAGGCGAGATGACGATCTATCTCGGCAAGCGCGAGGTGCGCCTGATGCAGCTGGGCGCCGGCCACACCTCGGGCGACATTGTCGGCTGGGTGCCGGATGCGGAGGTGATGTTCTCGGGCGACCTCATCGAATATCACTCGGCCTGTTATTGCGGCGATGCGCATTTGCGCGAATGGCCGATGACGCTGAACGAGATCCGCAACTTCAATCCGAAGGCGATCGCGCCGGGCCGCGGCGATGCGCTGAAGGGCACCGCCACGGTGCGCGAGGCGATCGCGATGACGCGCGACTTCGTCACCTCGCTCTATGGTGCCGCCGAAATCTCGGTCGCCAAGGGCCGCAGCTTAAAGGAATCGATGGCGGCGACGCGCGAGGTGATGGATCCAAAATTCTCGAGCTTTGCCATCTACGAGCACTGCCTGCCGTTCAACGTGTCGCGCGCCTACGACGAAGCATCCGGTATAGACGACCCCGTGATCTGGACCGACAAGCGCGACCAGGAAATGTGGGCCGCCTTGCAAGGAGGAGGATAGTCATGAACATCGATACCTCGCCTGATCAGATCATCCGCAGCTCGGCCCAGGTGACGCCGGGCTACATGTCCGGCTTCGGCAATTCTTTCGAAACCGAGGCGCTGCCGGGCGCGTTGCCGATCGGGCGCAACTCGCCGCAGCGCTGCGCCTACGGGCTCTATGCCGAGCAGCTCTCGGGCTCGCCCTTCACCGCGCCGCGCGGCAGCAATGAGCGCTCCTGGCTCTACCGCATCCGCCCCTCCGTGAAGCATTCCGGCCGCTTCGAGAAGGTCGACGCCGGGCTGTGGCGTTCGGCGCCGTGCCACGAATACGACCTGCCGATCGCGCAGCTGCGCTGGGATCCGACGCCGCTGCCGAAGGAGGAGGTCACCTTCATCCAGGGCGTGCAGACCATGACGACGGCGGGGGATGTGAATACGCAAGCCGGCATGGCCGCGCATGTCTATCTCATCACCAAGTCGATGGTGGATCAGCATTTCTACGATGCCGACGGCGAGCTGATGTTCGTGCTGCAACAGGGCAATCTGCGCCTCGTCACCGAGTTCGGCCGCATCGATGCAGAGCCCGGCGAGATCGTGGTGATCCCGCGCGGCGTCAAGTTCCGCGTCGAGATTCCGAATGGGCCGGCGCGCGGCTATCTCTGCGAAAATTACGGCGGCGCCTTCACGCTGCCGGAGCGCGGGCCGATCGGCGCCAATTGCCTTGCCAATGCGCGCGACTTCCTGACGCCGGTGGCAAACTACGAGGACAAGGACACGCCGACCGAGCTCTACGTGAAATGGGGTGGCTCGCTGTTCAAGACGGCCCTGCCGCATTCGCCGATCGACGTCGTCGCCTGGCACGGCAATTACGCGCCGTACAAGTATGATCTGCGCACCTTCTCGCCCGTCGGCGCGATCGGCTTCGACCATCCCGATCCCTCGATCTTCACGGTGCTGACCTCGCCCTCGGAGACCGCGGGCACCGCCAATATCGATTTCGTCATCTTCCCGGAGCGCTGGATGGTCGCGGAAAACACCTTCCGTCCGCCCTGGTATCACATGAACATCATGAGCGAGTTCATGGGCCTGATCTACGGCGTCTACGACGCCAAGCCGCAGGGCTTCGTCCCCGGCGGCATCTCCTTGCACAATTGCATGCTGCCGCACGGCCCCGACCGCGACGCCTTCGAGCACGCCAGCAACGGCGAACTGAAGCCGGTGAAGCTGACCGGCACCATGGCCTTCATGTTCGAGACCCGCTACCCGCAGCGCGTCACCGCCCATGCGGCGAAGTCCTCGACGCTGCAGGACGATTACGCCGATTGCTGGAAAGGCCTGGAGAAGCGCTTCGATCCGACAAAGCCGTGATGCCTCTTACCCTCCCCTGGAGGGGGAGGGTCGCTACGCATCCAGCGAAAGCGGAATGCGTAGCGGGGTGGGGTGACAGTCTCTCCGCAAGGAAAACTGCCCGAGTGGAGAGATCACCCATCCCGTCTCATATTTCGCTGCGCTCAATATGAGCCGACCCTCCCCCTCCAGGGGAGGGTGACACCCTCACCGCTGCGCCCACGGGAAACCAATGCCCCACCCCAACGACCCCAGCCTCCGCTCCTTCATCGCCGTCGATCCCGGCTCGGACTTCCCGATCCAGAACCTGCCATATGGCGTGTTCTCGACAAACGACGAGCGCGCACCGCGCCTCGGAGTAGCGATTGGCGACTACGTGCTCGATCTCTGGGAGCTTGAGCAAGATGGCGTGATCAGTGCGGGCGATCCCGGCACATTTGCTGTAGGACTAAACGCCCTGATGCATCTGGGTCCAAAGGTTTGGTCGAAAACCCGCGCGCGCATCAGCGAGCTGTTGCGGCACGACAATCCCGAGCTTCGCGATAACGAGCAGTTGCGCTCGCGCGCTTTCGTTCCCATGCGCGATGCCAAACTGCACATGCCCTTCACCGTCTCCGGCTACACCGACTTCTATTCCTCCAAGGAGCACGCCACCAATGTCGGCGTGATGTTCCGCGGCAAGGACAATGCGCTGCAGCCGAACTGGCTGCACATGCCGATCGCCTATAACGGCCGCGCCTCCACCGTGGTCGTCTCCGGCACCAAGGTGAAGCGGCCGCGCGGGCAGCTGAAGCCGCCGAATGTGGAGCTGCCGAGCTTTGCGCCGTGCAAGCGGCTCGATTTCGAGCTGGAGATGGGCGTCGTCATCGGCCAGCCGTCGCCGATGGGCGGCATGCTGAGCGAGCAACAGGCCGAGGAGATGATCTTCGGCTTCGTGTTGCTCAACGACTGGAGCGCGCGCGACATCCAGCAATGGGAGTATGTGCCGCTCGGTCCGTTCCTGGCAAAAGCGTTCGCGACCTCGATCAGCCCCTGGGTGGTGACGCGCGAGGCGCTGGAGCCGTTCCGCTTGAACGGGCCGGAGCAGCAGCCGGTGCCGCTGGATTATCTCAAGCAGACGAGGCCGCAGAACTACGATGTCGCGCTCGACGTCTCCTTGCGCGCCGCCGGTGCCAATGCGCCCGCCAGCATCAGCCGCACCAATTTCAAGTACATGTACTGGTCCTCGGTGCAGCAATTGATGCACCACGCCTCCTCAGGCTGCGCCATGAATGTCGGCGATCTCCTAGGGAGTGGCACCATCTCCGGCCCGGAGAAGAACCAGCGCGGCAGCCTGCTCGAGATCAGCTGGAACGGCACCGAGCCGGTCGAACTGCCCGGCGGCGCCAAGCGCTCGTTCCTGGAAGACGGCGACAGCCTCGTCATGCGTGGCTGGTGCCAGGGCAATGGCTACCGCGTCGGGTTCGGCGAGGTCGAGGGAACGATCGTGGCCGCGGAATAGCCGAAGGCGCCGCCACAACCTCCGTCATTGCGAGCGCAGCGAAGCAATCCAGGAATCCCTCCGCGGAGACAGTCTGGATTGCTTCGCTGCGCTCGCAATGACGGCGTGGATGGAGCCTACCGCCTCTCCGGCGGCACGTCGCGCACCCGCGCACAATGCGCCGCGACGTCCTCCATGCTGTACTTCAAATGCACCCGCTTGTCCGACGGCGCCTGCTTGGCGGTGCATACGCCCGGCCGCCATTCCTGCGCCGGCCTGATCGGGCGCGGGGCGAAGCCGCCGCCGCAGTTCGGGCAGACATTGAACAGCTTGGTCTCGACGCAGTCCGCACAGAACGTGCATTCATAGGAGCAGATCCGCGCATTGGTCGCGTCGGGCGGCAGATCGCAATCGCAATATTCGCAGTTCGGTCGCAGCTGGAGTGCCATGTTGAATCTCCGCAACTAGAGCTGCGATCATCGCAGATCGTGCAGCCAGCGCGAATGCCGTAGTTCCCTCGATTTCAGCCGGGCTTGATCTCCTTCAGCGGCAGCTTCGAGCTCTCCTTCAGCCTATCAAGCACGATCGAGGAGCGCACATGCGCCACGCTCTGGTGCGGCATCAGCACGTCGTTGTCGACGAGGTTGGATAGGCCCTTGAGATCGCGCAGCACGGCTTTGAGCACATAGTCGGCATCGCCCGTCAGCGAATACGCCTCCTGGATCTCATCGATCCGGTTCACCAGCGCGCGAAAACGCTTGGAATTGTCCGGCGAGTGGGTCGCCAGTCCCACCTGGATGAAGGCGATCACGCCGAAGCCGAGCGCCTCGCTGGAGAGGTCGGCGTGGTAGCCCGCGATCACCTTCTCCTCCTCCAGCCGCATCCGCCGCCGCGAGCATTGCGAGGCTGAAAGGCCCGCGAGCTCGGCGAGCTCCTGGTTGGTGAGGCGGCCATCGTCCTGAAGCGCGCCGAGAATCCTGAGGTCGAAGGCGTCAACAGAAATCATGCGTCTTTCATCCATTTCATGCACGGATCGTGCATAGAATAGCCAAAGCCCGCCTCGTTTGCACGCTCATTGCATGGCTTATGAAGGATAGTTCCTGTCAGCAGCCATTCGGGAGAACACCATGGGACCGTTTCCGCACGATGCACCGCCGGCCACGATCACTGCCGACAACCCGATGGGCACCGACGGCTTCGAGTTCGTCGAATACGCGCATCCCAATCCGCAAGACTTGCACGCTTTGTTCAAGCTGATGGGCTATGCGCCCGTCGCGCGCCACAGAACCAAGAAGATCACGGTCTATCGCCAGGGCGACATCAACTATCTCGTCAACGAGGAGCCCGGCACTCACGGTTATGAGTTCGTCGCCGCCCACGGCCCCTGCGCGCCGTCGATGGCGTTTCGCGTCGTCGATGCCAAGGCGGCCTATGACCGTGCCATTGCGCTCGGCGCCGAGCCGGCCGATGTGTCATCGACGCAGAAGACGCTCGACGTGCCCGCGATCAGGGGCATCGGCGGCAGCCTACTTTATCTCGTCGATCGCTACGGTGCCAAGGGCTCGGCCTATGACGCTGAGTTCGAATGGCTGGGCGCGCGCGATCCCAAGCCGCATGGCGCCGGCCTGTTCTATCTCGACCATCTCACCCACAACGTCCATCGCGGCCGCATGAATGTCTGGGCCGGCTTCTACGAGAAGCTGTTCAACTTCCGCCAGATCCGCTTCTTCGACATCGAGGGCCGCGCCTCCGGCCTGTTCTCGCGCGCGCTGACCAGCCCCGACGGCAAGATCCGCATTCCGATCAACGAGGACGCCGGCGAGTCCGGCCAGATCGAGGAATATCTGCAGACCTATCGCGGCGAGGGCATCCAGCACATCGCCTGCGGCTGCCGCGACATCTACCGCACCATCGAAGGCCTGCGCGAGGCCGGCCTGCCCTTCATGCCGTCGCCGCCCGACACCTATTTCGAGAAGATCGATACGCGCCTGCCCAAGCACGGCGAGGACGTCGCCCGGCTCAAGAAAAACGGCATCCTGATCGACGGCGAGGGCGTGGTCGATGGCGGCCAGACCAAGGTGCTGCTGCAGATCTTCTCGGCCAACGCGATCGGCCCGATCTTCTTCGAGTTCATCCAGCGCAAGGGCGACGATGGATTTGGCGAGGGCAATTTCAAGGCCCTGTTCGAATCCATCGAGGAGGATCAGATTCGCCGCGGTGTGTTGAAGGTGGGAGACGCGGCGTAGGGCGCGGCCGTCACGCACACTGCGTAGGGTGGGCAAAGCGAAGCGTGCCCACGTCCTGCCTAATTGATGCGAAGACGTGGGCACGGCGCTTCGCGCCTTTGCCCACCCTACGCGACTGTGGTTATGGATCCCGGGCTCGCGCCCCGCGCGTCCCGGGATGACCGCGGAAATTACTTCGGCGCCTGCCACGCCGTCATCACCGCCCCGATCTCCGCCGCCTCGGGCTCGCGTGCCGCCGAGGGCGTGCGCGAGAACCGCGGCGCCGGGGCCGGCTGTTTCACGCCGTGCCGCTCGATGAAGACGTTGCGGGCGACCATGTGCGGATGCTGTGTCGCCTCAGACATGGTCAGCACCGGCGCGAAGCAGATATCGGTGCCTTCCATGATCTTGCACCAGTCCTCGCGCGTCTTGCTCTTGAACACGGCCTTCAGCTTCTCCTTCAGCGCCGGCCAGGCCTTGCGGTCCATCTGCGCGTCGAAATCCGCATCCGTCAGGCCCGCATGCTCGCGCAGCAGCGCGTAGAATTGCGGCTCGATCGAGCCGATCGAGACGAAGTGCCCGCAGGCGCATTCGTAGACGCCGTAGAAATGCGCGCCGCCGTCGAGGAAGTTCTGGTTACGCCCCTCGGTCCAGCGTCCCATCGTGGTCATGTCGAAGAAGAACGACATCAGCGAGGCCGCGCCGTCGCACATTGCCGCGTCCACCACCTGGCCCTTGCCCGATTTCTGCGCTTCCAGAAGCGCCGCGAGCACGCCGACGACGAGATAGAGCGCACCGCCGCCGAAATCGCCGACCAAATTGAGCGGCGGCACCGGCGCTTCCTTCGTGCCGATCGCGGCGAGCGCGCCGGTGATGGAAATGTAATTGATGTCGTGGCCGGCGGCGTTGGCGAGCGGGCCCTCCTGGCCCCAGCCGGTCATGCGGCCATAGACCAGCTTCGGGTTGCGTGCGAGCACGACGTCCGGCCCGAGGCCGAGCCGCTCCATCACACCGGGGCGAAAACCCTCGACCAGCGCGTCCGCGCTCGCGAGCAGATCCAATACTTGCGCGATCGCCGCCTTGTCCTTGAGGTCGAGCTCGATCACCTTGCGGCCGCGCCCGGCCACCGACTTCATGCTCTTCTTGGCGCCGACGCGGTCGAGGGTGACGACGTCGGCGCCCATGTCGGCCAGCATCATGCAGGCGAACGGACCGGGCCCAATGCCGGCGAATTCGACGATGCGGAAGCCCGAGAGCGGGCCGGAAGCGCGGACGGAGGAGGTGGAGGCTGGTTTGTCGAGCACGTTGTTGTTTCCTCGGGTCGCGGGCGCATGCCGGCGTCGGCAATTGCCTCTGACGTTTCTTCTGTTGAGCGAGTTAATCGGCCGATTAACTTTTCTCGCCTTCACGCCAGCGAGGCAAGCGGTTTTCATGCCGCACGGCCAAAATAAAGCGGCGCGCACTAAAGTGCGCGCCGCGGAAAATTTGCGTGGAGACGCTACAGCATGATCCGGAAAAGTGCGTAGCGGTTTTCCGAAAGGATCATGCTGGAACAATAACCTAAAGCGCGATGACGATTCATCCCAATCGCATCGCGCTTTAGCCGAACCGTCAGCGCGCAGCGGCGACCGCGCGTTGTGCCATCACCTTGATCAGATTGGCGCGATACTCCGCCGTGCCGTGGATGTCGGCCAGCAATCCGTTCGCCGAAATCGTCACGCTGTCGATCGCCGACGGCGACCAGTTCGCCTTCAGCGCCGCCTCGATCGCGCCCACCCGCATCACGCCGGTTTGTGAGGCGCCGGTGGCGGCGACCCGCACCTCGCCCGACTTGGTCTGCGCCACGAACACGCCGGTGAGCGCAAAGCGCGAGGCCGGATGCCGCATCTTCTCGTAGCCTGCCTTCGCCGGCACCGGGAATGACACGGCGGTGATGATCTCGCCGTCTTCCAGCGCCGTCGTGAACAGGCCCTGGAAGAAATCATCCGCCGCAATCGACCGCTTGTTGGTCTTCACGGTGGCGCCGAGCGCGAGCAGCGCCGCCGGGAAATCCGCAGCCGGATCGTTGTTGGCGATCGAGCCGCCGATCGTGCCGCGATAACGCACGGCGGGGTCGCCGAGCACCGAGGTGAGATAGGCGATCGCGGGGATCGCCTGCTTCACATCGGCATTCGTCATGATGTCGTAATAGGTCGTCGCCGCCTTGATGGTCAGCGTGTCGCCCGACAGCTCGACGCCCTGCAGCTCCTTGATCCTGCCGAGGTCGATGACGTCGGAGGGACCTGCGAGGCGCTGCTTCATGACCGGCAGCAGCGTCTGACCGCCGGCGAGGAACTTCGACTCGCTGCCTTTTGCGAACAGGCTGGCGGCCTCGTCGACCGAGGAGGCGCGATGATAGGTGGTCTGGTACATCTTCGGTCCTCCCTTAAGCCGCGTGGATCGTGCGCCACACCCGGTCCGGGGTTGCGGGCATTTCCAGGTTGTTCTTGCCGATCGCATCCGTGATCGCGTTGATCACGGCCGCCGATGCGCCGATCGCGCCGGCCTCACCGCAACCCTTGATGCCCAAGGGATTGCCCGGGCAGAGCGTCGTGGTGTGGGACAGGTTGAACGACGGCACGTCGTCGGCGCGCGGCATGGCGTAATCCATGAACGAGGCCGTGACCGGCTGGCCGTTGGCATCGTAGATCGCATGCTCGAGCAACGCCTGCCCGATGCCCTGCACAAGGCCGCCATGGACCTGGCCCTCGACGATCATCGGGTTGATCAGCCGGCCGAAATCGTCGGCCGCGACGAAGTTGACGAAGGAGGTCTTGCCGGTGCCGGGATCGACCTCGAGCTCGCAGATATAGGCGCCGGCCGGGAAGGTGAAGTTGGTCGGGTCGTAGAAGGCGCTCTCCTTCAAACCCGGCTCCATCCCGTCAGGCAGGTTGTGCGCGGTGTAGGCCGCGAGCGCGACCATCGGTAGGGCGATCGCCTTGTCGGTGCCTGTTACCTTGAACTCGCCGTTCTCGATGACGATGTCGGCCTCCGACGCCTCCAGCGCATGCGCGGCGATCTTCTTGGCCTTGGATTCCATCTTCTCCATCGCCTTCAGGATCGCGGTGAGGCCGACGGCCGCCGAGCGCGAGCCGTAGGTGCCCATGCCGAACTGGACCTTGTCGGTGTCGCCATGGACGATCGAGACTTGGCTGATCGGAACGCCCAGGCGCTCCGCGACGAGCTGGCAGAACGTGGTCTCGTGACCCTGGCCGTGGCTGTGCGAGCCGGTGAGGATCTCGATGGTGCCGACCGGATTGACGCGCACTTCGGCCGATTCCCATAGGCCGACGCCGGCGCCCAGGCTGCCGACCGCCTTCGACGGCGCGATGCCGCAGGCCTCGATGTAGCAGGACACGCCGATGCCGCGCAGCTTGCCGTCGGCTTTCGCCTTGGCCTTGCGGGCAGGGAAGCCGGCATAGTCGATCGCCTTCATCGCCGCATCGAGGGAAGCGTTGAAGTCGCCGGTGTCGTAGGCCATGATGACAGGCGTCTGGTGCGGGAACTGGGTGATGAAGTTGGTCCGGCGCAACTGGGCCGGATCGACGTTCAGCTGCCGCGCCGCCGTCTCCATCAACCGTTCGATCAGATAGCTCGCCTCGGGCCGGCCCGCGCCGCGATAAGCGTCGACCGGCGTGGTGTTGGTGTAGACCCCGATCACCTCGGCATGGATCGCCGGGATGTTGTACTGGCCCGACAGCAGCGTCGCGTAGAGATAGGTCGGCACCGAGGACGAGAACAGCGACATGTAGGCGCCGAAATTGGCGTAGGTCTTCACCTTGAGGCCGATGATCTTGTTGTTGGCGTCGAAGGCCATCTCGGCATGGGTGATGTGATCGCGGCCATGCGCGTCGGTGAGGAAGGCTTCGGTCCGGTCGCCGGTCCACTTGACGGGACGGCCGACTTTCTTCGAGGCCCACAGCGCCACCATCTCCTCGGGATAGATGAAGATCTTGGAGCCGAAGCCGCCGCCGACGTCGGGCGCGATCACGCGCAGCTTGTGCTCGGGGGCGATGTTGTAGAACGCCGAGAGCACGAGACGCGCGACGTGCGGGTTCTGCGACGTCGTATAGAGCGTGAAGTGCTCCTCCGCGGTGTCGTAATCGGCGATCGCCGCGCGCGGCTCCATCGCATTCGGCGCGAGGCGGTTGTTGGTGACGTCGAGCTTCACCACATTGGCGGCTTTCGAGAAGGCGGCATTCACCGCGCCCTCGTCGCCGATCACCCAATCATAGACCTGGTTGCCGGGAGCCTCGGGATGAAGCTGCGGCGCGCCGGGCTTGATGGCGGCGTGCATGTCGGCGACCGCGGGAAGCTCCTCGTAGTCGACCACGACGGCTTCCGCCGCGTCGCGCGCGAGATTCTTGCTGTCGGCGATCACGACTGCGACCGCCTGCCCGACGAAGCGCACCGTCTCCGGCGCCATCGCCGGCCATGCGCCCATCTTCATCGGGCTGCCGTCCTTGGAGGTGATGGCCCAGCCGCAGATCAGGTTGCCGACCTTGTCGTCGACCAGTTGCTGTCCGGTGAGCACGGCGACCACGCCCGGCATCTTCAGCGCCGCGGACGAGTCGATCTTCTTGACCTTGGCGTGCGCGTGCGGGCTGCGGATGAAATAGGCATGGGTCATTCCCGTCAACTTGATGTCGTCGACGTAACGGCCCTTGCCGGTAATGAAACGCTTGTCTTCCTTGCGCACGACGCGTGCGCCGATGCCTTCAACACCCATGTCTGGTCCTCCCGACCGGAAATTTCCTTGATCGCGCCGTCCAACGACGGCTGCGACGGTTGTTCTTGTTTCGAGGCGCGCCGCTTACTCGGCCGCCTGCGAGACCTTCATGCGGCCGGCGGCGTCCAGCACCGCCTTGACGATGTTGTGATAGCCGGTGCAGCGACAGATATTGCCTTCGAGCTCGGTGCGGACGGTCGCCTCGTCGAGCTGTCCACCATGGCGGTGCACGATGTCGATCGCCGACATGATCATGCCCGGCGTGCAATAGCCGCACTGCAGGCCGTGATTGTCGCGGAAGGCGGCCTGCATCGGGTGCAGTTCGTCGCCCTTGGCGATGCCCTCGATCGTGGTGACATTGGCGCCGTCGGCCTGCCCCGCCAGCATGGTGCAGGATTTCACCGCGCGGCCGTCCATGTGCACGACGCAGGCGCCACATTGGCTCGTGTCGCAGCCGACATGGGTCCCGGTCAGGTTGAGGTGATCGCGCAGGAGCTGGACCAGCAGCGTGCGGTCCTCGACATCGACAGCAACGGCCTTGCCGTTGACCGTCAGTTTGACTGTAGACACTTGAAGTCCTCCCAAAGTGATTTTGATTGGTTCTAATTAGAGACAGCGCAAACGAAACTTTGCAACTGGGTTTTTGCTGAACGCGGTCATGGAAGGGTCATCGTGGTGACGGTCGCCGATCTGCGATTCGGCCACGACGTCTCGTGCCGCCGCCATCACGTGCTGCGACATTGTGGGAGACACACGGAAAGTCGCAGCTAGCATCTGCGATGGCGTGCTCGCTGCCGCCGCAATAGGCGCGTGAGCTGGTCGCGCGTGCCGTGGTCATCTCGCCGCTTGCCCTGGACCTAGGCCCGGTCGGGCGTCGTTCCTCCCTTGAATGCCGTGCTCGTTGCGCGAATAGGAGCATGCGCCCCCGCCTTTGTAATCGCGATCTTGGTAGTAGGACGAGACAGCTTAAGCCATTGATTTTGCTTACGGCGATGCAGCGAAGTGCCGCCGTCAAGCCGCGTCGGTCAGGACAGTCCACTCCGCCATTCCGGGGCCCGAGCGGAGCGAGGGAGCCCGGAATCCATCGAGCCGCAGAGTCCGTGGAGAAATGGATTCCGGGCTCGCGCCAACAGGCGCGCCCCGGAATGACATCGTGTGAATGGTCACGGAAAGCAGGACTACTACTTCCTGGCGATAGATCGCAGCCGCCCGTCCCCCTAGTCGAGCCGTACAGGCAACGGCAACAAGGGTGGAAGCGATGCAGATGAACGACAGTCAGCGGATCCCGGCGTCGAAGGACACGGTGTGGGCTGCGCTCAACGATCCCGAAATTCTCAGGCGCTGCATTCCCGGCTGCCAATCGCTCGAGATGGCGTCGCCGACCGAAATGACGGCGACGGTGGTGCTGAAGGTCGGTCCGGTGAAGGCGACGTTCAGCGGCAAGGTCACGCTGACCGATATCGATGCGCCCAACGGCTATCGCATCGTCGGCGAAGGCGCCGGCGGCGTCGCCGGCTTTGCCAAGGGCGGCGCGAAGGTCAGGCTGGAGGAAGAAGCCCCTGATGTCACCATCCTGCACTACGAGGCCGACGCGCAGATCGGCGGCAAGCTCGCGCAGCTCGGCTCGCGATTGATCGACTCGACGTCGCGAAAACTCGCCGCGAGCTTCTTCGAAAGTTTTGCCGGCGTGGTAGCGCCATCATCGTGATCGATGCGCGATGCCGCCTGAATTCGGAGATGCAATTCCAGGTGCCGTAGGGTGCGCAAAGCGAAGCGTGCCCACGACTCTTCATGATCGAGAGAGGTGGTGGGCACGGCGCGCGAGAAGCGCGCCTTTGCCCACCCTACGGCAGTGAACGCTGCGGCTTCCGCTCGCGGCGCGATGCTGCCTAAGTTCGATGACGCATTTCGAACAGCAAAACAAGGACAAGACGCAAGGCGCGACAACGAGATGAGCGGCGAAAGCCGCCGATGATTTGCACTACTACCTTCCGCCTATACTAAGCGCGAAACGGCGATGCTGTAATTTCGAACGATGGCTCGCAGGCGAACTGCGCATCACGAGCGCAGTGCGCTCAGGCGCCCAACGAGGCGTGCACAACAACATCGCGGAGGGAATACATGACCTTTGGAACGAAGGGCTTCTTGGCCGGCATCTCCATGATTGCGATGCTCGCCGCCGTTACACCGGGCGTTCGCGCCAACGATTCGGTGCTCAAGGCGCAATCCGATTCGAATCAATGGGCCGTTGCCGGCCACGATTACGGCAACACGCGCTTCAGCCCGCTCAAGCAGATCAACACCGAGAACGCCGGCAAGCTGACCCTCGCTTACTCCTTCTCGCTGGCGTCGCTGCGTTCGAACGAATCCTCGCCGATCGTCATCGGCAACACGCTCTACGTTTCGAGCTCGTGGGGTCCGAAATACGTCTATGCGCTCGATGCCGCGACGGGGCAGCGCAAATGGACTTGGGAGCCCGATATTCCCGAGGACGTGCTGCAATACGCCTGCTGCGACGTGAACAGCCGCGGCGTCTCCTATGCCGACGGCAAGATCTTCGTCGGCCGCCTCGACGGCAAGCTGACCGCGCTCGATGCCGCGACGGGCAAGTCGCTGTGGACGGCAAAGGTGGTCGACTACAAGCAGGGCTCGGTCATCACCTCGCCGCCGCTCGTCGTGCGCGACAAGGTCATCACCGGTTTCGGCGGCGGCGAATACGGCGTGCGCGGCGCGCTGCTGGCCTTCGACATCAACACCGGCAAGCAGGTGTGGCAGACCTACACCGTTCCGTCCCCCGACGAGCCCGGCGGCGATTCCTGGAAGGGCGACTCCGCCCAGCATGGCGGCGGCGCAGCCTGGCTGGTCGGTTCCTACGATCCGAAGACCGACACGGTCTATTGGGGCACCAGCAATCCGGCCCCGTGGAACACGGCGGTGCGTTCGACCGGCGACGGCAATTTCGGCAAGCTGACCAACCTCTACACCGCCTCGACGCTCGCGCTCGATCCCAACACCGGCAAGATCAAGTGGCACATCCAGACCACGCCGGCCGACGCCTGGGACTATGACGGCGTCAACGAAGCCGTGCTCGCGGATCTCAAGATCGGCGGCAGCACCGTTCCGACGCTGATGAAGGCCGACCGCAACGGCTTCTTCTTCGTCGCCAACCGTGAGACCGGTAAGGTGTTGTCGGCGGAGAAATACGTGTTCTCCAACTGGGCCAAGAAGTGGGACGTCGCCACGATGCGCGCGGTCGAGGATCCCGACAAGCGTCCCGGGCCGGGCCATCCCGCCAAGGACATCTGCCCGAACCTGATCGGCGGCAAGAACTGGCAGCCGATGTCGTTCAACCCGCAGACCGGCCTCGTCTACATCCCCTCCAACAACGTCTGCATGGACTGGTCGGTCAGCGACGTCACTTACAAGCGCGGCGTGTTCTATCTCGGCGCCGAATTCCCGACCAAGGAAGGCCCCGGCGGCTTCCTCGGCGAGCTCGTGGCCTGGGATCCGGTCGCGCAGAAGAAGGTCTGGTCGATCAAGGAAGACCTGCCCTTCAACGGCGGCACGCTGACCACCGGCGGCGGCCTCGTGTTTGCCGGCAACATCCATGGCGACTTCCGCGCCATCGATGCGAAGTCCGGCAAGGTGCTGTGGAGCAAGAATCTCGGCTCCGGCATCGGCGCAGGCCCGGTGACCTATCAGGTCGACGGCAAGCAATATGTCGCCATCGTCGTCGGCCGCACCGCTGCGCTGCCTGCGTTCCTGGGCGAGGTAGGAAAGAAGATGACGGCCGCAGCCCCCGAGGGCGGCTCGCTCTTCGTGTTCTCCGTCCAGTGACAACTCGCGCGCGTATCCTCGAGGTGACGGGATACGCGCGCGCTTTCTCCGGACTTTAGCTGCGGCATCGGCCGATGCCTGGTGCCGCCGCGCCTGGCCCAACAAGCTCCGGCGCAACAACGGCAACGCCAAGAGAAACGTCAAGCGAAACGCCAAGGGAGACGAGGATGCGTCCGAATCATTCCGCCACCGGTGCGAGCCGACATCGCGCCATCGCAGCCCTGCTCGCATGCGCCACTGCTGTGCTGATCGTTCCGGCCTCGCAGCTGCAGGCCGACGAGGCGCAGCCGTTCCGTCTCTGCGCCGATCCGACCAACCTGCCATTCTCGAGCGACAGCTCGTCGAAGCCGGGCTTCTACGTCGAGATCGGACAAGCCCTTGCGCAGGCGCTCGGCCGGCCGATCGCCTATGACTGGTACAAATCCTATTTCGGCAAGCGCACGGTGCGGGTCACGCTGCTCGGCAAGCAATGCGACGCCATGATCGGGCTGCCGCGGTCCGCAGATTTCATGGGCCCGGCCGTGATCTTCTCCGACACCTTCGCCAAGGAGGGCTATGCCCTCGTCGCCGCCAAGGAATCTGCGAGGGGCGCGGCGATCGGCGGCATCGACGGCCTCAAGGGCAAGCGCGTCGCAGTGCAGTTCGCCAGCACGCCGCAAAACCTGCTCGCCAGCCGCGACGATATCCAGAAGGTGACGGTGCTGTCGCCCGAGGAGGGCATGCAGGCGCTCGACCAGGGAAGGGCCGACGTCGCCTTCATCTGGGGACCGGTTGCCGGCTGGCTCAACAAGACCAGCTACGACGGCCGCTACCAGATCGAGCTCACCGAGGGCGAGGGCCTGTCATGGGATGCCGCCATCGGCTTTGCCAAGACCTCGACCGAGCTGCGCGACCGCGTCAATGCCGTGCTGCCGCAGCTTCAGGGCAAGATCGGCGAGCTCGCCGTGAAATACGGTTTGCCCGGCGGTGCGCCGGTTCGCTTCGGCGCGGCGCCGACGCCGGTGACGACGGGCACGGGAAGCGGAGCCGTCGCCCAGGTCGCCAATGTCGTGGCGACCGAGACCAAGGGCGATGCGGTCGCGCCGGGCCTTGAGGCCGTCGGCGCGGGCAAGGAGATCTTCAACGGAACCTGTGCGCATTGCCACGGTCCCGATGCGATCCAGAGCGAGCGGAAGATCGATCTGCGGCTGCTGCGTCACCGCTACGGCGACGAGATGCGCGAGAAGTATTTGACCACCGTGCAGGAGGGACGGCCGAACAAGGGCATGCCGGCCTGGAAGGAGGTCTATACCGAGGACCAGCTCAGCAGCATCTATTCCTTCCTGCTGACGGTCCAGGTCGAATCGAACGACTGAACGGTCTTGACCGAACCCGATCGGCAGGATGTGGTAGCGTTCATCCGGCGCCATCCCGGTGCCGGATTGATGCCGGATGGTTCCGCCTCTTCCGCTACGGCGGCGGATGCCCGTACGGTGCAGCATTCGGCGGTGCAGTCCTGTGAAGGCGCCATGACCAGCTTCCTGATCATCGACGATCATCCGCTGTTTCGCGAGGCCCTCGGTAATGCGGTGCGGCTGGCTCTGCCGGAGGCGCGGATCTTCGAGGCGATGTCGATCGAGGATGCCCTTCACATCCTGACGGCCGAGCAGGGCGAGGGCATCGACCTCGCACTGCTCGACCTCCTGCTGCCCGATGCGACCGGCTTCTCCGGCTTTCTGCGCTTGCGCGAGGCCCATCCACGCCTGCCCGTCGCCATCGTGTCGAGCGAGGAGGACCAGCGCGTCGTTCGCGAGGCGCTGGAGCTTGGGGCCGCGGGTTTTCTGCCGAAGTCGCTGTCGAAGCGCGAGCTGGCGCAGTCGATCGAGGGCGTGCTGAACGGATCGGTGTCGGTGCCGAAGGATTTCGTGGCAACGTCGCAGCGGCGCCGGGCCGAGGCCAGCAAGGCGCTCGAGGTCAAGCTGCGCGAGCTCACGCCGCAGCAGCTTCGCGTGCTCGAACTACTGCGGCGCGGCTATCCGAACCGGCAGATCGGCCAGGAGCTTCAGCTCGCCGAATCCACGGTGAAGGCGCATATCACCGAAATTCTGCGCAAGCTCGGCCTGTTCAGCCGCAACAAGGCGATCATCGAGATCGGCAAGGTGGACCTGCCGGATCCCAAGGCCCGGCCCTATGCGCGGGCCGACCGCGGGCGGCCGCAATGACGCGCAATATCCTGCTTGATTTGGATCAAGCCGGTCTGGTCCGGCTGCGACATTCTCGTTTCGGCGTCGAACCCTTCGATCATCTGGCCAATCAACCGAGAATGGCTCACGCGTGATGCGATTTCTGATCGTCGAAGACCATCCGTTGTTTCGCGAAGCTTTGGAGGGCGCGCTCCAGCTGGCGGCGCCGGCGGCCGAGATCCTTCAGGCGACGTCGATCGACGGTGCGCTGGAGCAGGCCGCGGCTGCTGCCGAGCTCGACCTCATCCTGCTCGATCTGTCGATGCCGGGCACCACGGGCCTTTCCGGCATCATCCGCATCCGCAAGGCCTTTCCCAGGATTCCCGTCGTCATCGTATCCGGGCATCAGGATCCGCAGATCATAGCCGGCGCCTTGTCGCTCGGCGTCTCCGGCTACATCCTGAAATCGTCCTCCAAGCAGGAGTTGGCGCAGTCGATCGGCGAGGTGCTGCGCGGTGCGGTCTGTGTCCCGGCCGCCTATCGCGGGCTCGTCCGCCCGCAACGCGCCGCCGGCCCGGCGCAGGATCTGCTGAAACGCCTGCACGAGCTGACGCCGCAGCAATTGCGCGTGCTCGAAATGCTCAAGCGCGGCCTGCAGAACAAGCAGATCGCCTTCGAGCTGAACATCTCCGAGACCACGGTGAAGGTCCACGTCTCCGACATCCTGCGCAAGCTCAACGTGCTCAGCCGCACCAAGGCCATCGTCGAAATGTCCCGGATCGATTTCGCGACCTTGGCCGGCGAGGGGACTCCGGGGCGGCGCGAGCATGCCCCGCCGGATCAGCAGTGATTTCTATTTGCCGCTTTTTGGCCATGCGGGGCGCGTCACGGCCGGCAGGTAACTCATTGAAACGTCAAAGCCATAGCATGCTGTAAGATGCTATCGGTACTGTGCATGGGGTTGTTTTACGACTTGATGTGCGCCGCGCGCTTCAGCTCAGCAGGAACGACAGCAGCGCCCGCATCTCGGCCGGCTTGATCGGCTTCTTCAGCACTTCGAGGCCCTGGAGGCTCGCCTGCTTCGCCGCCTGTTCGGAATAATCGGCGGTGATGATCATGGCGGGGGTGTCGAGCTTCAAATGCTCCCGCACCTCGGTGATGGCCGACAGGCCGCTTTCGCCGTGATCGAGATGGAGGTCCGCGATCACGACATCGGGCGCGCCGCCGAGCTCGCTGAGGCGCACGAGCGCGTCCGCACCCGATCGCGTGGTCGCGACGTCGCAGCCCCATCCCTCCAGCAGCGCGGCCATCGCCTCCGAGCCGTTCGGATCGTTCTCGATCAGCAGGATCTTGGCGCCTTCGAGCCCGCTGTAATCGTAGTGCCGCGCGGCGGGCGCGACCTCCTGCACCTCGTCGGCGACCTCGGCGAGGTCGGCCGGCTCCAGCTCCAGGGTGAAGGTCGATCCCCTGCCGAGCTGTGACGACAGCCGCACCTCGTGCCCGAGCTCGCTGGCGAAGCGGCGCACGATGGAGAGGCCGAGCCCGAAGCCGGCCTGGTCGGCCGCATTGGCATCGCCGCGCTGGAATTCGCGGAAGATCGCCTCCTGCTGCGCCTGCGCGATCCCGGGGCCGGTATCGGAGACCTGGACGCAGATCTGGCCGCCGCGCGGCCGGCATCCGATCACGACGCCGCCGCTGCGGGTATAGCGAATGGCATTGGCGAGCAGGTTCTGCAGGATCCGTCGCAGCATCATCGCATCCGACATCACTGCGAGCCGAGCGGGGCGGATGCGCAAGGACAGGCCTTGCCGCGCGGCGATCGGCTCGAACTCGTTGCGGAGCTGCTCGAACAGCGGCGCCAGCGCGATCGCGCGCACGTCGGGCTTGAGCGCGCCGGAATCGAGCTTGGCGATCTCCAGCAGCGAGCGCAGCAGGTCCTCCAGCATCACCAGCGAGCGGCTCGCCTGGTCGATCAGCACGCCCGCTTCCTGCGACTCCATCATCTCCGTCAGCGCGGACAGGGTCAGGCGCGCCGCGTTGAGCGGCTGCAACAGATCGTGGGTGACCGAGATCAGCACGGAGGATTTCAGCGAGCTTGCCGCCTCCGCCTGCTGCTTGGCGCGGTAGAGACCCTCATTGGCGCGCTCGACCGAATGCAGCGCCTCGCGCAATTGGTGCGTCCGGTCGCGAACCTTGTGGTCGAGCGCGATGGCGGTTTCGAACAATGAAAAGGCGTTGAGCTGCTGGTCCATCGAGCGCTCGACGCGCGACATCAGCGCGGCATTGATCTTCCTCAGCTTGGCGGCCTCGCGCCTGAGCTGGTCGACCGCATCGGGGCCCTGCCACATGTCCGTCACGACGGGCGCCTTCCGATCGCAACTCCCGTGAAGGTCTGGTTCACATGCATGGAGCCGAACTGCTCGCCGTAAGTGTGAAAGCCGACCACGCGGTTCTGCCGGTACAGTTCTGACATGTCGCGGGCGAGCTGATGCTGCTCGGCATCGAGCCGGCGGAGCAGGCATTCGAAGCCGATATAGAGCGAGACCTCTCCGATCTGGTCGCGGATGTCGGCGAACGTCTCGCGGGCCGCGCCGACCAGGCTTCGCGAGGTCGCAGCGGTCAGCACCATGCCCTCGTCGATGGCGCAGAAGAAATGCAAGGAGCCGTCCGGCTCGACGCGCTGGATCGAGCGTGCGTAATAGGCGCCGCCGACGCGCACCAGGACCGGATGCGAGGCGAACGAGAACGGATCGAGCTTGGCGTCCATGATGCCGACCACGCGCGAATATTCCTGCGCAGCCGGCTCTGCGTTCAGCTCCCGGACCATGCGGTTTTCGATGTCGGCCTCGGTCACCACCATCTTCTGCGCCTGCGGCTCGAAATTGTCGCACTTGAAGACGCGGAACGGCAACGAGGTGTTCAGCAGGATCAAGAGGGCGGCATTGCTGTGTGCCTTGCCGTCGAAGAACACGAACGTCTTCTCGAAGCGCAGCCCGTCGCCCGCCGATCCGCCGACGACCGGAATATCGTCCAGCGATGCATAGATCGCGGACATCACCGCTTCTTCGCGGCGGCAGAGGCCATCGATCAGGACCAGGCCGAAGGGACTGCCGCGCTCGACCTGCGGCGTGGCCCGCAACAGCTCGTGCCGGAGCTCGCCCCCGATCCTGCGGCCGTCCTCGACGCGGAAGCTGTCGAGGTTGAAGATGGGCCGCACCACCGCGGAGAAGTCGGCGCGGCTGAACGCCAGCGCCACGACGCTGTTCTCGTCCCAGCCGTCAGGAGCAAGCTCGCCCGCGGTGGTACAGCCGCAGAGTTGGGTGTCGTCGAATTGGCGGCTGATCTCGGCGATGAAGCGATCGGGGTCGTAGCTGGGGGAGACGAACACCAGGATCAGCGCCAGCCCGTCGGACGGGAGCTGGGCGGCCAGCTCGGCCACGGCGTCATCGACGCTCGCGGCCTTCGACTTGGCCACGGCAACGCCAGACGCACCGCCAAACCGAAAATCGGTTTGCCCCACTCCGTTTCTCCCTGAAGGCTCGGTCTGATGCCAAGTGCCTGATAATTATCGAGAGTAGGGCGTTTTCCGGTGAGCCGCAACACGGCAGCCGCTCCCCGCAAGCCCGGACGGATTTACCACCCCTTGAGGATTCTGCCCTAATTTTCCGCAACGTTCGGAAAGGGCTGCTTCCGGACCGCAGAATCACATGAGCTGGGGGTTGGGAATGTCCGGGCGTACCGCGTCGCCGTCGAAGCGTGCACTATTTCCGACCTTCAAGTTCCGCGCAAAGATCATCCTCGGCTTCGCCGCCGTGCTGGTGATCTCCGCCGGCAGCATGGCGTTTTCCTATTTCGGCTTCGAGCGGGTCGCCGCCGGGGTCGGATCCTACCGCAGCAGCGTGACGGAGGCCGATCTCGCGCGTAACATCGATCGCGAGCTGCTCGCCTATCGTTCGGCCGTCAGATATTTCGTCGTCACCGGCAAGGAAGATGACGCCAAGGCGGGGCTCGATGCCGAGGCCAGCCTGAAGAATGCCATCGACCAGGCCGTCAAGAGCGCCAAGCAGCCGCCGCGGCAGGAAAGCCTCGGCAAGCTCGCCAAGGAGTTTTCCAACTTCTCCGCCACGTTCGGCAAGGTGCTCCAGGCCAAGCGCGACAGCGCGCTGCTGGTGCAGAACCAGCTCCAGCGCCAAGCCAATCTTCTGAAGTACAAGCTCGACGACATCGGCAACAACGCCTCCGACGCCGAAGCGCAGGCGATCGAGTTCGGCACCAAGCAGGTCAACGCCCAATTCCAGACCGCAAGCGCTGCAGCCACCCAGTTCGTGCTGACGTCCGATCAGGCGATCGCGAACAGCGCCCTGGCGCGGCTGAAATTCGTCGAGAACTCGCTGGGCGCGGTCTATTCCATGGACGACAAGATTGTCGCCGGCCTGAAGGAGGCCAAGTCCATCCTCGGCGCCTATCGCGAGGCGCTGGAGAAGTTGATCGCCAACGCCAAGCTGGTCGATGACCTCGTCACGGAGATGGGCGGCTCGGCCGGCGCAATCCAGCAAGGCGCCACCGCCATGAAGGCGGACCTCGTCGCCGAGCAGCAGCGGCTGGATTCGGAGTCGGCGGCGACCATCGGGCAGACCGAGCAGCTGGTGCTGATGCTGGCCGTCGGCGGCACGCTGCTAGGCGCGGTCCTCGCCTTCCTGCTCGGCACCGGCATCTCGCGGCCGATGATCGCGATGTGCAAGGCGATGCGGGAGCTGGCCTCGGGCAATTTCGACGTCGTGCTGCCGGGTCTTGGCCGCAAGGACGAGATCGGCGAGATGGCCAGCGCGGTCGAGGAGTTCAAGATCCAGGCCGTTGCAAAGGCCGAGCGCGATGCCGCCGCCAGCGAAGTGCAGAACCGCGAGCAGGCCGCAAGCCGCCGCGCCGAGCTGATCCGCTTTGCTGACGATTTCGAGAACGCGGTGGGTGCCATCGTCTCCAACGTCTCGGCCTCGGCCGTGCAGCTGGAATCGGCCGCCTCGACGCTGACCCGCACCGCCGAGACCACGCAGAGCCTGTCGAGCCAGGTCGCCGGCGTCTCCGAGCAGGCCTCCTCCAACATGCAGTCGGTCGCGACCGCGACCGAAGAGCTGTCGGCCTCGGTCGAGGAGATCGGCCGCCAGGTGCGCGATTCCAGCCGCATCGCAGAGGCTGCCGTGATGCAGGCCAAGGAGACCGACGGCCGCATCGGCAAGCTCTCGCATGCCGCCCAGCAGATCGGCGAGGTGGTCAAGCTGATCACCGCCATCGCCGAGCAGACCAATCTGCTCGCGCTGAACGCCACCATCGAGGCCGCCCGCGCGGGTGAAGCCGGCCGCGGCTTCGCGGTGGTTGCGAGCGAGGTGAAGTCGCTGGCGAGCCAGACCGCGAAGGCGACCGACGAGATCTCCTCGCACATCACAGGCATGCAGGGCGCCACCGCCGAATCGGTTGCCGCGATCAAGGAGATCGGCGCGACGATCGGCCAGATCTCGTCGATCTCGACCTCGATCGCGAGCGCGGTGGAGCAGCAGGGCGCCGCCACCCAGGAGATCGCCCGCAGCGTCCAGACCGTCGCCCAGGGCACCCAGACCGCGGCCACCGATATCGGCGAGGTCAACCGCGGCGCCGCCGAGACCGGCTCGGCCTCCGAAGAGGTGCTGAACTCGGCCAAGACGCTGTCGAGCGAAAGCACCCGCCTTCGCGCCGAGCTCGACCGCTTCATGGCGAATATCCGCGCGGCGTAGTAGAGCGCACCTTAACAAATCCCTACGTCACCTAACCGCCAGTTGCGGCGCCACAAGTTTACCGCAGCTTATCCTTTGCCGGTTACCGTGCACACGAGTCGGGAAGCGGGCTGCTTCCCGGCTGCGCCTGGTTTTCCGCGAATGGAATGGGGTGGGGGAATGTCGGTCACGTCCAAATCGAGCCAATCGAAGTCGCGCCAATCGAAGCTGCCAACGCTGCGTTTTCGCGCAAAAATCATCCTCGGCTTCGTGGCGGTGCTCGCCATCCTCGCCGTCAGCATGGCGTTCGCCTATTTCGGCTTCGAGCGGATCGCAGGCGCTGTGGCCTCCTACCGCACCAGCGTAGCGGAAGCCGATATGGCGCGGACGGTCGATCGCGAGCTGATCGCCTATCAGGGGCTGGCACGGGCCTATACCCTGACCGGCGCGGCCGATGACGAGACCGCAGCCAAGGCCGCTGAAGGAAATCTGAAGAGCGCGATCGCCAAGTCGATGGCCGCCACCACGGGCGCGGCTCGCCGCGAGCAGGTCGGCAAGCTCGAGGCCGAGTTCCAGAGCTTTACGAAAGTCTTCAGCGAGATCATCACGCTGACGCGCGAGAACAACAAGATCGCGGCCGACGAGCTCAACAGTGTCGGCAACAAGATCCGCTTCAAATTCGACGATCTCGCCGACACCGCGGCCCTGGCGGGCCTCAACTCGGTGCAGACGACGGCCAAGGACATCACCTCGCAATATCTGGCGGTCTCGACCTCGGTCAGCGCCTTCGTCGCCAAGCCGGAGCCGAAGACCGCCGACGGCGTGATCGCCCGCATCAAGTTCCTCGAGACGCTGCTGGTCTCCGTCTACGCGAACGACCAGAAGATCACCGATCGCGTCAAGGAGATCAGCGATCTCTTGAAGCAGTACCGCACCTCGTTCGCAAAGCTGACCGAGAACGTGAAGGTCATCGTCAAGCTGAACGGCGAGATGACCAAGACGGCGGCGACCATCCTCAAGCTCTCGGCTGAGCTGCGTTCGGATCTCACCGCGGACCAGCAACGCATCGAGGCGAGCGCCAATGCGACGATCGTAGAGACCCAGCAGCTGATGCTGATGATGGCGCTCGGCGGGCTGGCCATCGGCATCGTGCTGGCCTTGTGGCTCGGCAACGGCATCTCGCGGCCGATGATCGCGATGTGCAAGGCGATGCGGGAGCTGGCCTCGGGCAATTTCGACGTCGTGCTGCCGGGTCTTGGCCGCAAGGACGAGATCGGCGAGATGGCCAGCGCGGTCGAGGAGTTCAAGATCCAGGCCGTTGCAAAGGCCGAGCGCGATGCCGCCGCCAGCGAAGTGCAGAACCGCGAGCAGGCCGCAAGCCGCCGCGCCGAGCTGATCCGCTTTGCTGACGATTTCGAGAACGCGGTGGGTGCCATCGTCTCCAACGTCTCGGCCTCGGCCGTGCAGCTGGAATCGGCCGCCTCGACGCTGACCCGCACCGCCGAGACCACGCAGAGCCTGTCGAGCCAGGTCGCCGGCGTCTCCGAGCAGGCCTCCTCCAACATGCAGTCGGTCGCGACCGCGACCGAAGAGCTGTCGGCCTCGGTCGAGGAGATCGGCCGCCAGGTGCGCGATTCCAGCCGCATCGCAGAGGCTGCCGTGATGCAGGCCAAGGAGACCGACGGCCGCATCGGCAAGCTCTCGCATGCCGCCCAGCAGATCGGCGAGGTGGTCAAGCTGATCACCGCCATCGCCGAGCAGACCAATCTGCTCGCGCTGAACGCCACCATCGAGGCCGCCCGCGCGGGTGAAGCCGGCCGCGGCTTCGCGGTGGTTGCGAGCGAGGTGAAGTCGCTGGCGAGCCAGACCGCGAAGGCGACCGACGAGATCTCCTCGCACATCACAGGCATGCAGGGCGCCACCGCCGAATCGGTTGCCGCGATCAAGGAGATCGGCGCGACGATCGGCCAGATCTCGTCGATCTCGACCTCGATCGCGAGCGCGGTGGAGCAGCAGGGCGCCGCCACCCAGGAGATCGCCCGCAGCGTCCAGACCGTCGCCCAGGGCACCCAGACCGCGGCCACCGATATCGGCGAGGTCAACCGCGGCGCCGCCGAGACCGGCTCGGCCTCCGAAGAGGTGCTGAACTCGGCCAAGACGCTGTCGAGCGAAAGCACCCGCCTTCGCGCCGAGCTCGACCGCTTCATGGCGAATATCCGCGCGGCGTAGGTTCGCTGCTCCTGTAGCTCGCGGCCCCGAAGGGCCGCGCTATCGCCTTACACTCCGCTGTCCGGAACGACAGCGGAGTGAGTTCATTCCCTTCCGAACGCCCGCTTCAGCTCGACCTTCGCGCGCTCCAGTCGCGTGCGCTGCGTCTTGGGCAGCGTCTTGCCGGCGCGGTTGATGTAGAAGGTCAGCATCGACAGCGCCGAGCGATAGGCGCCAGTCTTGCGTCGCGAGCTGTGCTCGGCCGAGCGCTTCAGCGAGGCCGCAATCCTCTTCGCGCTGGTCAGCTTGAACACCCCTTGCTTGAGGTCGAGCGCATCGCTCTCCTCCGTCACGCGCTGCGACCAGCGCCTTGTGGCGCGTTTGGTGCTCTTGTGCGCGGTCCCGCTCCGCCGGGTGTTTGCCTTGCGTGCCGTCTTGCGCGGGCTGCTGTTTCGAGAATGTGTCGTCTTTCTGACCTGAGCCATGCGCCAACTCCTTGCGGGTCCAGCGGAAACGAGCGGTGCTCGCTGGCGTTCCACCGGGAACCCGGCCCCCTCGCAAACGTTGTCGCAGGTGGCAGGCAGAATGCCGCACCCCGATGATCGGATCGACCCCGTCCACGTCATGTGAGCCGGGGCCGCTTCCATTGATCAGACGCAACAATCCGATGGAACTGCAGCAGAGCCCAGCGCTGAACTATGCACCCGTAGTCCCGGCGGCGGCCGTGACCGACCGCATCGTCGAGACCAGCATTCCCTCGCGGCTCGATGCGCTGCCGTGGAGCGGTTTTCACACCCGCGTCGTGCTCGCGCTGGGCATCACCTGGATTCTCGACGGCCTCGAGGTGACGCTTGCGGGTGCGCTCTCCGGTGCGCTGAAGCAAAGCCCATCGATGCAGTTCTCCAATCTCGATCTCGGCATCGCCAACTCCGCCTACCTCGCGGGCGCCGTGCTCGGTGCGCTCGGCTTCGGCTGGCTGACCGACCGTATCGGCCGCAAGAAGCTGTTCTTCATCACGCTGGCGCTCTACCTCTCGGCAACGGCCGCAACCGCGCTGTCGTGGGATGTCGCGAGCTACGCGCTGTTCCGCTTTCTCACCGGCGCCGGCATCGGCGGCGAGTACACAGCGATCAACTCGACGATCCAGGAGCTGGTGCCCGCACGCTATCGCGGTTGGACCGATCTCGTGATCAACGGCAGCTTCTGGATCGGGGCTGCGATGGGCGCGGTCGCCGCCATCGTGCTGCTCGATCCCGCAGTATTCGCTCCCGATCACGGCTGGCGCCTGGCCTATTTGATCGGCGCCGCCCTCGGCCTCGGCGTGCTCTTGATGCGGATGTGGATCCCGGAAAGTCCGCGCTGGCTGATGATTCATGGCCGTCCCGACGAGGCCCATGCCATCGTCGACGGGATCGAGCGGTCGGTGATCGGGCACGACCAGGATACGAGCGACGGACGCTTCACCAGGATCCGCCTGAAGATGCGCGATCACACGCCGATCGCCGAGGTGGTCCACACCTTGTTTTCGGTCTATCGCCAGCGCGCATTGGTCGGCCTCGTGCTGATGAGCGCACAGGCGTTCTTCTACAACGCCATCTTCTTCACCTTCGCGCTGGTGCTGACCGATTTCTACGGCATCAAGGCCGACCACGTCGGCTGGTACTTGCTGCCGTTCGCGGCCGGCAATTTCCTCGGGCCGCTGCTGCTCGGCCGCCTGTTCGATACGCTGGGACGCCGCACCATGATCACGTTCACCTACGCCGCGTCGGGCCTGTTGCTGGCGCTTTCTGGCTATCTGTTCTCGATCGGCGTGCTGAGCGCGCAGGGGCAGACCATCGCCTGGATGGTGATCTTCTTCTTCGCATCGCCCGCCGCGAGCGCGGCCTATCTCACCGTCAGCGAGACCTTTCCCCTCGAGGTTCGCGCGCTGGCGATCGCGGTGTTCTATGCGGTCGGCACCGGCATCGGCGGCGTGATAGGGCCGGCGCTGTTCGGCGCGCTGATCGACACGGGATCGCGCACCAGCGTGTTCGCCGGCTATCTGCTGGGGGCCGTCCTGATGATCGCGGCTGCGATCGTGGCGTGGCGCTATGCCGTCGCCGCCGAGCGCAAATCGCTCGAACACATCGCGCGGCCGCTCGCCTTTATGGAGTAGACTGATGAAATCGGAACTTGCGGAAATGGCGTTGGACCAGAAGCTCACCATACCAGATGACGACGAGACGCCGGAAACGGTGCCGGTGCCGCATGCGTTGGTGCCGCATCTCGATGAAATCGCCATTCTGCTCGACATCGATGGCACGCTGCTTGAGCTGATGCCGACGCCGCGGGAGGTGTGGGTGCCGCCGGGCCTGTCGGAAACGCTGAAAGCTTTGACCGAGCGCACCTCTGGGGCGCTGGCGCTTGTCAGCGGCCGCTCGCTCAACGACATCGACCTGATCTTCGCGCCCGACGTGTTCCGCGCCGTCGCCGGCCATGGCGCGGAGATGCGGCTGGCGGTGGACAGTGAAGCGGATGCCCTGCACGCGCCGCCGCTCGACAAGGAGCTGAAGCGGCGCCTCGCCGCCATCGCCAAGCTCAGCCCCGGAATCCTGCTCGAGGACAAGGGCTATTCGCTCGCGCTGCATTACCGCCTGGCGCCGCATGCGGAGAAGGCGATCTACGAATCCGTCTCGCTGATCCGCGCCGATCTGCCCAATGCGCCGATCGAGGTGCTGCCGGGCAAGTTCGTCTGCGAGATCAAGCATTCCGGATTCACCAAGGCGAGCGGCGTGCGCGAGTTGATGAAGCGCGCGCCGTTCAAAGGACGTCGTCCGCTGTTCATCGGTGACGACGTCACCGATGAGACCGTGTTCGCCATCATGCCCGACATGGACGGGCTGGCGTTCTCGGTCGGCCGCCGCGCCATGGGCGTGAATGGCCATTTCGATTCGCCGGCGGATGTGCGTGCGTTCCTTGCGCACCTGCTCGATCCCAGGTGAAACCAAGGCAGCGTCATCTCGCAGACACAAAGGCTCCCATCGCAGCGCCATTGCGCGCTGCGATGCATGCTGCGCAACCGGACCGGAATCGCTGTCTTTGCAACGAAATGACTGGGTTCCGCCAGCGAAACCAGTTCCAACGCGCACGCCCGATTTTGGTTTCAATTGGTTGAAACGATGATGAGGAACCATATTGATGAACGGCAGTTAAATGGGGCGGAATGAACAGGAGGGGACGACCTGTGAACTTGATCGTCGTTTCAAATCGCGTCGCCCGCGGCAAACCCAACGAACCGATGACGGGCGGCCTTGCGGCGGCATTGCTTCCCGTGGTGGAACATTCTGGTGCGATCTGGGTCGGTTCCTCCGGCCGGGTGCGTGATGGCCATCAGAAGGAGCCGTTCGCCGAGATCGAGGCGCTCGGGACAGGCGCGATTGCGACGCTGGATCTGCCGGCGGCCCATTACGGCGGATACTACGAAGGCTTTGCCAATTCGGCGCTGTGGCCGGCGCTGCATTCGCGCAGCGACCTGATCCGCGTCTCGCGCGAGGACTATGTCAGCTATCGCGAGGTCAACGCCTTCATGGCGCGCGCCTTGATGCGTTTCCGCAAAGCCCGGACTGCGTTCTGGGTTCAGGACTATCATTTCCTCGCGCTCGGTGCCGAACTGCGCGAGCTCGGCGTCGATGATCCCATCGGCTTCTTCCTGCATACGCCGTGGCCCGTCACTGCTGTGATGCAGGGCGTGCCCAACCATCGCGAGCTGATCACCGCGATGCTGGCCTATGATCTGCTCGGCTTCCAGACCGAGGAAGATCGGCAGAACTTCCTCGGCTATGTCGGCGGCGAGCTCGGCCTCACCATCGAGGACGGGGTCGTGGTCTCGCAGCATGGGCGCACGCGCTGTGAAGTGTTCCCGATCGGCATCGATGCGGAGAAGTTCGCCGCCTATGCGGCGAAGTCGGCCTCGCATCCGGATGTGTCGCGCCTGCGCCGCAGCCTCAACGGCGAGCGCCTCGCGATCGGCGTCGACCGGCTCGACTATTCCAAGGGTCTCGTCAACCGCATCAGCGCATTCGACCGGCTCTGGACCGAGCAGCCGCAATTTGCTCGCAGCATCTCGCTGCTCCAGATCGCCAATCCCTCGCGCGGCGGCATCGAGGCCTATGGCAATCTCCAGAACGAGGTCGCGCGCCTCGTCACCGACGTCAACGGCCGCCACGGCGAGGTCGACTGGACGCCGATCCGCTATTTGAACAAAGGCTTCAGCCAGGCCGTGCTCGCCGGTCTCTACCGCACCGCGCAGGTCGGTGTGGTGACGCCGCTGCACGACGGCATGAACCTCGTCGCCAAGGAATACGTCGCCGCGCAAAACCCCGCCGATCCCGGCGTGCTGGTGCTGTCGAAGTTCGCCGGCGCCGCCAACGAGCTCGACGCTGCGCTGCTGGTCAATCCGCACGATATCGACGGCATGGCCCGCGCGGTCGCGGTCGCGGCATCCATGCCGCTCACCGAGCGCAAGATGCGCTGGGACGCGATGATGAAGAAGCTGCGCGGCCACACCATCCAGCAATGGTCCGCCGATTTCGTCGCCGAGCTCGAGAAGTGCCGCACCGAGAAGGCCGCCGTGGCGCCGCTCGCGGCCCAGCCGCCGCAGGCGCTGCGCTGGTTGAAGTCGGCGATCTCAGGCGTGCGGTTGATCTAGTTCATCTCCCTCTCCCCGTTCTTACGGGGAGAGAGTTGGGGTGAGGGGCTCTCTCCATACCTGATATCTATCGAGAGACCTGTACCCCCTCACCCGGATTGCATCTACGATGCAATCCGACCTCTCCCCGCAAGCGGGCAGAGGTGAAAAACGACCCCTCAATAGCAATACGACACGCCGTCCAGGATCGCGCATTGCCGCTTGTTCGGCGCGTTCGGATCGTCCAGCGGCACCACGCCCTTGCCCTGACCGACAAACACGCCGGTCCCGACATGCACCGAGCTCTTGTTGCCGATGATCACACTCTGATGCGGCGTCGAGCTGGAGCGCGTTCCGTCCGGCCAGAGGATGGCATCGCCCGAAAGCACCCCGCGCCGGCCGTCGTCGCAGCTGACGTCGACCCCCTGCCAGGTGCAGACCTGTGCCAGGGCCGGCGCGGCAAGGGCGGAGCCGAGGGTCGAAATCAGGCCAAGGGCGGCGATGGTGTTGCGGATGGTCATGGCGTCCCCGGTCGTGTGTGGCGGCTTGCCGTGAATCGTCGCGCCAGAGCCGCCCGCGGTTCAGCCCCGCGGCCGCTCCAGTTACCCGTGGAGCCGGATATTGTGCTGTAAATACAATAAGTTGCGGAAAAATCGCCCGATATCTCCGCGATCCCTTGCAAAATCGTCGGCGCCCCTTCAAGAGAGGGCGCTCCGGAGAGATGGCCGAGTGGCTTAAGGCGCACGCTTGGAAAGCGTGTGTGCGGGAAACCGTACCGTGGGTTCGAATCCCACTCTCTCCGCCACCTGGCAAAAATGATCCCGTACTTGGAGCCGCAGAGAGGCCAGAAACCCGGCCGTTTTCCTGCATTCCCGCACACGGAGAACTCCCGGTGGTCCTCCGACAAGGGCCTGAATGCATCCGGAGAACCGAATTTTCTCCGAATCTTTGAACCCGCAAAATCGGTCTAGTACGGCATTTCTCAGAAAATCAAAGGCTTGGCTGCGCGGCGGTTCGAATCCCTCTCGCTCAACCGATGAGAGCGAAGAGTATGCTAATCGATTCGGAGTTTGCGGTTCGGAAGCTCTGTATTCCGGCGGGACGCAGGTAGCGGCTCGCCTTAATGTGCGTAGGCGCACTTTCCGCTCGAATCTGGCCGCCCGCACGAATTCTCTCAAAGCAGCTCAGCGCTTGACACGCTTTTTTACCACTTTTCGAGTCGGTCCCCGCCTTTTGTCCTTTCGAGTACGGCCTCCAGTCGCGGACTTTGGGGCGATGGCCGCCTTCTTTTTCGCGGCAAGAGTGGGCTTCGCAGCACGTCCAACCGATCCGAGCTTGAGCAAATCAACAGTTAGAACTTCCAGCCCGGCTATGCGTGAATTCTTCCGCTGAAAATCCTTGGCTTGCTTCCTGAGCCAGATTTCAAGCTCAGAAAGACCGAGGACGCGCCCATCGATGCGCCAACGCCTGGTATCCCTTGGCCCTCCACGGTTGACTAACAAGAAAATCCCGTAGCGAGACTCGCGCATGTACTGGCCGATAAGCTGGTTCTTGAGTCGCTCTTTCAGCTCAGACGCCTGCCACTGTCCTGCAATCTTAATTTCAATAGGAATCCTGGTGTCAACGGCGGGATGGTGCATACGGATGTCAGTGCGCCTTCCGTCGGCCAACTCCTCTTCGGAGCCCGTTGTATAGCTTGATCGCGAGGCCTGCTTGAGCCGGTTGGCAAGTACCTTGCGAAGCTCAACTTCATTAGCAACCTTCATCAGCAATGAAGCCTCGCTCTCGTCGCCCTCTTCATACTCATGTTTTAAGTCGTCAAGTCGCGACAAAGCGATCTCGTACAGTTCTCCTTCGTTCCGGAGTGAGCGCTCAACGTCTCCAGCGAATCGATAAACATCTGCTGGGGACCATGGAGGAGAGTCACTGTCCTGTTCCGCTCGGCGCTCGGCGAGGGTCAAAAGGTGATCTCGCCGCTCTGCGTTTCGATCGGCTAGGGCGACGAGGGCATCATATGTCTCGCGACCAGGCAGATTGAACAACAATTCAAGGATATCCCACAAGATCCGTTCTCTGATAACGGCGCTGCATCAATACAAGAGGGCTGAGGAGGGATACTGGGCTGTCGAAATGAAAATCAGCGGCCTCTCTACAGATGACCCGGAGTTCGCGAAACTTCGCGAACGACAACACAATTTAAGTAAGAAAAAACAGGAGCTTGAACCTGTGTTCACCCCTGCCCTGGGACGGGTAGTCAAACGTCAACCTCGAAAGAAAAGTAGTAGGTAGCCAGCAAGCCTGAAGCGTCGACCTAGCTCAAGCTGCAAGCCGTTGTCCTCGAGGAGAGCGGCTGATGCCTGGAACTGATCGAAACTCAATGCATGTGGCGGGGCGAGACCGCCTGCACGTACTAGATTGTCTCTTGTGTGCACCAACGTCGAAGAGTCCGCAGCATCGGTCCTCACGATGCTCTAAAGCTCGTCGCAGCACTGTTGCGAGTACGACGAGCGGCAGCACGCGATGAGCTCCTACGTCCCACGTGCGCCCGATTTCGCGCGGAGCCTTGAGCGGCTGAAGGCTCGCCCATGGAATGAGCCCATCGCTGAGGCGTTTGAGCAGGGGTTGATAACCACGACGCCGGGGACTCCGCATGCGGCTACCGCAAAGCCCCTAAAAGCCTCTCGCTTAGTTGCGCGCCAAAGGCCTCGATCACTTAACCGCCAGGCTTCGCGAGACAGGCGCCGGAGACTCGGTGGATCCAGTGCCGTGCCCGATACCCTTCGTCATTATTACACCGAGGGGCAGAGGTCCGTTCTCTGCATCATCGCGGGCGAGATCAAGCATCACGGCGTATGCGACTTGCCGATAGGAAAGATTGCGGCTCTTGCGGGCGTCTGTCGAACCACCGTTCAAACCACTTTGCATGAAGGCCGGCGGCTATTCCATCTCAAGGTCATCGAGCGTCCGATGCGAGGCCGCAAGAGCCTCACCAATTTGGTGGAAATTGTCTCGGCGGAATGGCGAGCATGGATTTCACGCGCGCCGTCAGCGCATCGCCCGAGAGGGTCCAATTCTGTGAAAATGGCGAGCACCACGAAGAACAAAGAAAGAAGAAAGGAAGATGCTCTTCGAGTAACTCGCGGCGACTGTCATCAAGAGAGCGTGCCACAAACTATAGGGCTGGCAGAGGTGAAGATTGAGAGTGTGGATGCATCCACCGCGTTCGTCCTCGATCGGCGTCCCAAGCGTGAATAGACCGACGCGAGAGGGTTGTCCTAGGCTGGTTAGTGAATCAGACGCCGTAGAGGACGACCAGAGAAGTGCACTCCCAATTGCGATAGGTCGCTTCAGGTCCGCTCTGCCCCTGATAGCAGCGCGTTTGGCGCCCCTTATCCGAGGTCCGCGTTGGGCCAACTTCGAACTCATGCACCGCAGCAAACTACGCCCTCATTCAATCACCTCGTCGGCGCGGGCGAGCAGCGATGGCGGCATGGTCAGCCCGAGCGCCTTGGCCGCGCTGAGATTGACAATAAACTCGAACTTGGTTGGCTGTTGAACTGGAAGATCCGCAGGCTGGGTGCCCTTCAGGATCTTGTCTACGTAGGTCGCAGCGCGCCGGGACAAATCGGATAGGCTCGCGCCATAAGCGACGAGGCCTCCAGCCTCCACAAATTCCCGAACGCCGTGGATGGCAGGCAAGCGATTTCTCGCTGCGAAGTCGACAATCTGTTTTCGATAACCAACGGTGAGTGGGTCTTCGACCGTAATCAGGCCCTCTGGACGTTGGACTTTGGCAGCCTCGAACGCTGTATCAAAATCATCGGGACTGCGCACCTCAAGCGATTGCAGCGCAATTCGCAATGTACGGGCGGCACGGTCCGTCTCTCTGAACACATCCGCCGCATAGGGATTGGCAGCATTCCACAGGATGGCCGCTCTGGAGACGTCGGGCAGAAGCTCCTTGAGTAGCTCCAACCGCTTCCCGCCCAAATCCGGAGCCATTAGGCTCAAACCTGTGACATTCCCGCGCCTGGGTGCGCCAAACTCGGAACAAGCCCGCTCCCGAGTGGATCGCCAGCAGGCGCCGTGACGATGGGGATCGTCGAGGTGGCTTGCTTGGCGGCGAGTGACGCCAATGTTCCGTTTGCAACGATGACATCGACATTGAGGTGCACCAACTCTGTGGCCATGCCGGGTAGCCGATCCGAATGACCTTCTGCGAATCGGTACTCGAAGGCAATATTCGTCCCTTCCATCCAGCCCAACTCACGGAGGGCTTCAACGAAAGCTCGTTCGAGCCCGACGCCACCCTGCGCAGCCGGGGCGCCCGCGTTGAAATAACCAATACGGTATAACTTGCCCGCCGGCTGTGCTCCGGCATTGAGCGGCCACGCAAGTGCCAAGCCGCCAATGAATTTAACAAATTGCCGCCGCCGCATGGCTGTCTCCCGGATCAGGAGAACGTTAGTCCCAATTCAAATTATCGCACTGAAGGGGGCTCGGGGATAGCGTCAGCCGCGGTCGGCGGGAGGTGACTGATGTCTCAAACGGGTCAGTTGCCGACCTAATTGCCAATCCCGTACATGCGGCAGCTAAGAACCTAGGAGCGGACCAACCGCCCTTTCTCATGGGTCCCTCTGGCACTTGGACGGCCCGCGGGTAATTCGCACCGCGCCTCCACGCTAGCCGAAGGACCTGAAAAGTTAGGTTGACAAGGTTGACACGGTTGACAGTCGGGTTGACAGGGTGGGGGTGGTCAAAAGTCTGTGGTGATGCTGTGGAGACCGGTCTCCCTGGTTCGCACGCAAAAGTTCAGAAATAAATACAAAAAGCCACTGGGATCTAAAGTCGGAGTCGTTTCCCGCAAGCGGACGCTTTTTAGGCGGGTAAATGGGCGTAGCATTTGACCGAGGCGCCGATTAAGGCCGTTGAGATGCAAAGATTGCGGCTTTCAGGCCTCGGAGCTGGGGAACAAAAAACTCCTGGCCGAACTTAAACGAACACAGGACAGCATCCTGCGATTTGAAGCATTACAACCCCATCGCCCCGGCAGCTATTTGGAAGGACGGCGGCCTTGGCAATTTGTAATGACGTTAGATGCGCGAAGGCCGGGTGTACGCCAGCCTTCTCCCCGCAGGCAGGATAGACAAGCTCTTCAAACCTAAGAGAGTCTAGTGTTTGGGTTTCTGAAGGCTAGCAGGCAGCGAAAGAAGATCCGCCAGGACCGGATTTGTCTTGAGGCAAGAGCACGACGTTTTCTCAAGGCCTACTTGGCCGCAGACTCCGTGCGAAAGCAGCGCTTCTACGAAGCGGTCGAAGGCGCATCAGCCGCTTGTCATCCGGGGATCGCAGACTCGACAGCTGAAGATGCCCAGATCGCTGAGTCGACCGCCGCGGCTGCACTCAAGGTGGTCAGAGCGCGGGACGAGCGTGGGGCCGACGTGGGCGATAGTACTGCCGGTTTTATTACGGATGCCTATGCCACCGTCGCCATTGCATATCGTCGCGCCGCCGGGGCTTACATCATGGAGACAGATTTGCAAAAGCTGGGGACCGCAGCGGTGCACTTGCTCACGATGGCAACGTCATATCTGACGGCCAATCCACCAGAGGGAGAACAACAGCCCCACCGATGAGGGTGAGCCTCGGCTGCTCTCTGAATGTGGAGCAAAGGCCGCGGGCCGCGTCATCATGTCGGTCCGCTAGTAGCGAAGTGCTTGTCGCTCGGGTCGTAACCGACTTGGTCGCAGGGACGGATCTCAAGTTGTCCGAGCGCCGATCTACGAATCGAAGGGCCTGCCTGGCAGTTTGGGGACAGCAGGGGATTTGACCGACCTCCAAATTAGCGGAAGCCGAAGCCCACATTGCAGCGGTTCCATTTTGGACCATTGCAGACCTGCCCAAACTGCGCCTAGTCTAGGCAAGTTTTTGACGGGCAATCGGGTGCCCTCACCATTCGAACAATTGTTTGATCGCTGACCTACTGAGGATTTTCCGTGGTAGACGTTCAGGTCGAGCGCCGGCTAGCGGCAATTTTGGCGGCTGACGTCGCCGGCTATTCACGGCTGATGGGCGAAGATGAGGAAGGCACGCTTGCTGGATTGAAAGCGCATCGCCGAGAGCTCGTTGATCACAAACTCAAATCCCATCGAGGGCGCCTGATCAAGACAACCGGCGATGGCATGTTGGTGGAGTTTTCAAGCGCCGTCGAAGCTGTGAAATGTGCGGTCGAAGTTCAACGCGGAATGGTCGACAGGAACGCAAACGTACCTCAGGCCCGGCGTATTGAATTCCGGGTTGGGATCAACGTCGGCGACATCATTGAGGACGAGGGTGATATATTTGGGGATGGCGTCAACGTAGCTGCCCGACTTGAAGGCATCGCGATGCGCGGTGGAATATGCATCTCTCGCCAAGTCCTTGACCAGATCGATGGCAAGCTTAACTTCCCTTTGCGCGAGTTAGGCCGGCAGAATCTAAAGAACATCGCGCGGCCAATCGAAGTCTATGCGATTGACCTGAACGAGGAAGGATCGCCCGCAACGCGAGTTCTGTCGGCAGCCAACCTCAAACAGGAAATTCGCTACTGCAGAGCCACGGATGGTGTGCGGTTAGCCTATGCTAAAGTGGGTACAGGACCTGGTCTGTTGAAATCGGCGCATTGGCTTGGCCATCTCGAATATGACTGGGATTTTCCGCTCCAGCGCGATTTCCTACTTGGACTTGCTTCGTCATTTACCCTCGTAAGGTACGATGCGCGTGGCAACGGTCTGTCTGACTGGGATGTCGGAGAGCTCTCCCTTGATGCCTGGGTCAAGGACATGGAGAGCGTAGCCGACGCGGCCGGTCTCGACAGGTTTCCGCTGCTCGGGTTTTCGCAGGGCTGCGCGGTTTCGATCGCATTTGCAGCGCGGCATCCCGAACGCGTCTCGCACCTAGTTCTTTACGGTGGATTCGCCGTTGGCGCGAACAAAAACCCTAACTTCTCGGCCGCTGATCGAGAACGGTTTGCTGCAATGAAAACGCTGATGAAACTTGGGTGGGGCGCAGATGACCCGACTTTCCGGCAACTGTTCACCGCCTCGATGTTGCCGGATGCCACGAAGGAACAAGTAGACGCCTTCAATGAGCTTCAACGTCTAAGCGCCTCAGCCGAGTGCGCCGTGCGCTATATCGAAACGGTGTCCGACTTTGATGTTCGGCCTTTACTCAAGCACGTGAAGGCGCCAACGCTTGTTATGCATGTTCGCGATGAACGCAGAGTGCCGGTCGCCTCTGGCCGCGACTTAGCTGCGGAAATTCCCGGAGCGAGGTTTGTAGCACTCCCTGGGAAAAACCATATGCTGCTACCACAGGATCCCGGCGCGCCAATATTTCAAGAAGAACTACGCAAATTCCTTCTTTAGTTTTCATCGGACTTGTATCGTTGCTCATCTAATTTAGCTCGATCGGTCACTGGCCGATTTTTTCCATAAGATCTCATATCCGAATGCCGTCATGTGCTGGTGAGAAAGCGGACGCGCCGCCGAGTCCGTTGCATCGTCCGCCCGTGAACCATCTGGCGCGACATCAGCGGTTTGATAGCTTGACCGGAGACGCGTTACGGCGTGCATCCTCTGCAATGAAATCGGATGTCATGAGCGGTTGTCGCTGCCTGGGTTTGGTCCTGATCGAGCTGAGCAGGGTTGCAGTCGCAATCATCACCAGGATGCCGACGAAACTGAGTGCGATCTGCATTGCAAGGTCATCTGAGATTTTGACCAGCGCTATGTGGCCGGCAAGCGCGAGCAGAACGCCGAGGCAATAGATTGCCAAGGGGTTCTCGCCGCAGCGGATCGCCCCGCGCATCGCCGGCGTCGACAGCCCTCGCCAATTGCGAGGCACGAGCCATACCACCAAGATCGCAAGGGCAATAAAATGCAGCAATCGCAAAGGATCGAGGTCCGATTTGCCCGCCAGGTAAGGCAACTTCGTAAGGATCTGTGGGACAAGAACCTCCGGTGGTCTGATGCTCCAACCCAATGCGATAGTCAGGCTGAAAGCCAGATAGAGAACGGCAAGTCCAAGCGCCAAGCGTGAGCTCAACCGCGGCCAGAACTTCTTGCCCTCCGTGACACACCACGCACCAAGCACAACCAGCAACTGCCAAGCGAGCGGATTGAAGAACCAAACGTTGTTCGGCCACGCCGGAACGGTCCAGCCGAAAAGATGCACCGACGCATAAAGCAAGAGCGAGGCGCCGAGCGCCACGTTCGGCACTCGGAGCATCAGCCACAGCAATGGCGCGAACAAAAGATGGAAAACTACGAAGAGAGGCAAGACGTCGGTGTTGACAGGACGGTATTGCAGGATTGCCGCTTGCGCGAGCGTCGCTCCCGGATGTTCCAAGAGAATACGCGTATTGGTCTCGTCGGCAAGCCCGCCGCCGCCTGCGAGGTAAACCACCACGGCGCAAGCAAGAATGAGCAGCAGAAAAGCGGCGTAAATGTCCCAGCTACGTTGCAGTGTACGGCCGAGCACGCCCATCCATCCACCCCGCTCGTGCGCCTTACCGTAGGCGATCGCGCAGGTCACGCCCGAGGCGAACATGAACACTTCCGCGCTATCGCTGAAGCCGTAATTCCGCAACGTCAGCCAGCTTCCGATGTTGTTGGGAATATGGTTCAGAAAGATGCACCAGAGCGCGATGCCGCGGCAAGCATCGATTCGTAGGTCGCGGCCGGGCATTTTTAGCTCCGGAAGCACGCTCGTCCTTGGCTTCGCGGGTGTCGCGAGCAACTCACGTTCGAGGTGCAGAAGCCGACCGAGCAACACCTCGGCATCGGGTCCAATCTCCGCCGGCGTTGGGCGAAAGTCAGTGTTCGGCGCGGCGCTATCGCGATGCTTGCCGAGGTCGACAGGCGCTTCACGCCATCGCATCGGCTCCCGGGCATCCGAAAGATCGACCGAACTGATCGTCACGATCTCGACTGAACCGCCACGGGGTGGCGGCGCAGGCACCTTCATCATGGTGGCGACGGGCCGAAAAGACGGAAAAGACGAGCCTTCCGTCGACTCTTCTTCGGTAATAACCTCATATGAGCCGGCCGGTAATAGTCGTTCAGCGCTTGCGATCCGGAATGGGTGCTTGAACACTACCATTTCGCTCCGCGATCGGGTCATCACCATGATCATTCTCGTAGATTGGCCACGAGGTGCCGCCGCAGCCACTAGCACACGGGCGAGGCCGGCGGGCGCAAGCGACGCCATTCAGCTCTTCGAGCGAATGCGTTCCGATTGAAAACTCAGTTGGCCTCTGCAGTGAGTGGAGAGCGCGGAAGCTATTTTTCTTTTTCTACGCTTCTTCGCCCTGGAGTAAAACTCCGCACCAGCGTCACAATCGGCACTCGCAACAGTGCGCTCTTCGTGCCCGAATAGCTATCTCTTTCTTTTTTATTCTGGTCATCGACCACCCAGTCGTGAACTGGCAGCCCCCATTACTGATTCCGATCGCTCTCCAAGGCGTATGCTGTTGGCTCGCGAGCATCATGCCGACCTCCGACAGTCATCACGCAGCGGCTGGGCCACACTGCACGAAGAAACAGGTCTCCATTCAAGCCTCCGGGCCTGAAGATCACCCTAATCGGCGAGAGGTTAGCGCAAACTGACGTCTTGAAGTTCGAATACGACCTCGGTGGTATCGCGATGAATGGTCCCGATGCGGAGTTATTCATTAGGTGCTCGAACAGAAACGGCGTAGCTTGTTCGCTCGGTCGAGCGGATTTCTTGTCCGAGAGAGCTGCCCCAAAAACGGCGATGCACCGAAGTCGCCGCTTCCACAAAATGGCAGCCCAGTGCCGTCGGTAGGCACACGTCATCCTGAACATTGATATTCAAATCGCATCACGATGCGCTCGGGTGGTGCCTGCGTGCGTTGGGCGAGCAATTGGAAAGCAAGAAAGGAGAATATCATGAAAATGAGCATTGCAGTCGTTCTTAGCGCTTTGTCGTTTGGGGAGAGAAAGTTGACGAAGTACGCCCGCGTCGCCACTACCGCATGGTTCGGCCGCTCCGTGCTGATCAAATGGGCGCACATTCTCGAAAGAATCGGACTTGCCATGGTTGGGGCCGCGGGCGGTCTGTACGTGGCCGTAGGAATGATGCGCATGGACAATGATTTGTTTCGAAACGAATGGATCGTCTTGTTGATGATGCTTTACGGGGGCTTTGGCTTCTACGTGGGCATCGATCTGCCTAGCCGTCTTGCGCAGACAGTAGAATCCACCAGATCGGGAGAATGGAGCTTTGGCACCGACGCGGCGGCGATAGCTAGCGGGGCCGGAACTTTCTTGGCCGCGAGTGCCGTGTTTCTCTCCGTTGGCATCATTGTCTTTGACTACATCATGCGGGATGGATTCAGCGTTATGGTGGCATGCTGTTGGGCGATAGGCACTTCGTTTCAAATTGCTGCCGGCGCCATAGGCCGCAGCAAAGTCATCGTCGAGGATGGTCAGTGAGGAGCAAGATGTGGGGTAAAGATAAATCAATGTCGCTTTGGACGCCCGAGAAGCTAGACGAGAAAGCCAAGGCAGACGCTGAGAACGACAACTACAATCCGCCACATTCATGGTGGCCCGGCCGATACAGCGTTGGTACCGAAGCCCGCGACAAGTACGACAAAAGTTTTAATCTTCATCACAGCGACAAGGACGAGTGCTAGGCTGTCCCAATTCGCGTTCTGGCGAGATGGTCGAATTTGCTCAGATTCGGTACCGCATAGGCGTTACAAAAACCCTGTCACCGCAAAGCCCTGGGCATCTATCGGTGATGATGACCGTGACCAGTCGATCTCGTCTGCCTGCTTGTCTGAGACGGTAGTGCAAACGGGGCCGGAGCGTTTTCGGAGGCTGAGCTGACGATCGTCGAGCGCTATAAGCGCGACGCGCTTGAAAACGTGGACGGTCCCACGATCCTAAACTTGCTGGAAGGAATCGAGGACGAGATCAGACGACGGGGCGCCCCCGGAGCGACCGATCGAGAATAGAACAGACTCGTCTCTCGGGCTGTGCTATCGAAGCCAATGAGAGCAATTTCAGTTACAGGTTTTGTCCTGATCTGGGCCACGTCGGCAGCGGCTCAAACGGCCGTGCGACAACAGGTCCAGCACGAGCTGGTCACACGGCAGGCTGTTGCGGGAATGACAATGAGCTTCTCGTTTCTCGGCTCAAGGCCCTGTGTTAGCCTCTTCGATAACCCAGAAATTCGGCTAAAGGACGTTCCGCAAGGAGCAGCTTCAATCCTTGTGCAGCTTACCCAAGCCGATCGCGAATACGGCGGCCAGGAAGTGCGCCTGCCAAAGAATGGCATCCTTCCGGCTGGCGCTCTTCGCACTTTCGGCCCTTGCAACCCCGGTATCTACCAATATGAGGTAACGGTTAAATCGACTGCTGGCGAAGTACTAGGACGAGCGCGGCAGTCACGTACGTTCCCAGACGACAACGAGTCCAAAGCGCGGCCGAACTAGCGACCCTGAAGGGAAAGAACGATTGGTCCGCTATTGGCCGATTCCGTTGAAAAAGGCCGGCAGTATTTTGTTGTAATAGCTCCGTCGCGACGTGACCGAACTGCTCCATCGACCCTATGCGAGCCTCGCGATGGGCATCGGGATGAGCTTGGCCATCTTTCGAAGGTTCTGGGCGGTGGCCGCGAGGATGAACTCATCGCGCGCGCCGTTCGGGCCTCGTAAACGCAAACGGTCGAGCTTGAGGATGCGCTTGAGGTGGGCGAACAACATCTCGATTTTCTTGCGAAGCCGGCGCGAGGTGCCTCCCTCCCACGATTTGGCGATCTGGCGCGCCATGTCGCGAGCGCCTTCGTAGATGGAGCGCGGCACCCTCCGTGATGCCTGCTTGGGGCAACACCGAGCCTTCAATGCGCATCGATCACAATCGCGCTTGCTGGCGAGGTAAAGCATGGTGGCACCATCATTCACCAACGTTCCGGTGGTGGTAAGAACTTTGCCACCAGGGCAACGATAGATGTCGCCAGCATGGTCATAGGTGAAGTCGTCGCGCGAGAAGATACCGTCTGTGCGGGCGGACTTATCGAAGACTGTAACGTGCGGTTCGATGCCGTGCTCATAGACCAGCCAAGCGAGCATCTCGGCCGAGCCATAGCCGCTGTCACCGAGTAGCCGGCTCGGATAGAGATCAAACCGCTCCAGCGATCGTTCAATCATGCGCTTGGCGGCCAATACCTCCGCCTGCCGGATCGCCGTCGTTGCCTCAACATCGACGATGATCGCGTTCTCGACGTCGACCAGGTAGTTCGTCGAATAAGCGAAAAACGCTTGGCCACCGTGCGCCCCCGTCCAGCGCGCCGCCGGGTCGGAGGGCGATACGAACTTCGGGGTAACCTCGGTCGCCGCTCCGAACGCGGCATCATCGAGGACAGCCAGATACTCATCGATTGCTCGGCCGGCAGCCTCCGGCGGAAGTCCCTTATCGCCTTCGATGCCCTTCTGCCGATTGGCATCGGCCTTGATTAGGCTCGCATCAACCGCAAATCCCTCACCGCCGACCAGTCGTTCCTCGATGCAGCGGCGCAGCACGCTCTCGAACACGCGACGGAAGAGGTCGCTCTGCCGGAAGCGGCCATGCCTGTTCTTGGAGAAGGTCGAATGATCCGGCACCGCCCCATCCAGACCGAGCCGGCAGAACCACCGGTAGGCCAAATTGAGGTGAACCTCATCGCACAGGCGCCGCTCCGACCGGATGCCGAAGCAGTAGCCGATCAGGAGCATCCGGATCATCAGCTCGGGATCGATCGAAGGTCGGCCGATGCTACTGTAGAAAGGTGCCAGCTCCCGCCTGATCTCTTGCAGGTCGACGAACCTGTCGACCGATCTCAAAAGATGGTCGGAGGGAATATGCTTCTCGAGCGAGAACTCATAGAACAACGCAGCCTGCTCGACTTGCTGATGCCCCATCATGATCTTCAGTCCTGCCAATTAGACAGACTGAATCACTGCTATCCTTGAGTCGCAACTGCCGCGTTTTTCAACAAAATCGGCCCATTGCTGACGTACCCTGTGAATGTTTGCAAGTCCGCTAAGCCGATCAAACCGGACGTCGGCCGCTGGCCGGCCTATTCCATAACAACTGATATCCGAATCGCTTCAGATGCTGGCGAGCAGCCCTCCGGTGCGTCGCCCCGGTTTCGATGTCGGCTCTTTGTGACCCCAAGCGGACCTCGGCCAAGCTTATCGTGTCATTGCGCTTGGTTATGAAATTGAGACTTGGATTTTTATGCCGGTGTCGCGTCGATAGTACAGCGCGGCGCACTGGAATAAGTCCGCTGGAAATGTCCGAAGAGAGTACTGCTTAGGGCAGCCATGGCTGCCCGGTTTGGGATTTCTCGGCGCCATATGGACGAACCCACAAAGCTCAATTAGAAATTGAGTGAGAAACCTGAGCCGTGCGGGCCGGCGTCGGGCCGATCGGGAGGCCGAAAATGCCTATCACAGTTTCGATGATCGTGTTGGGGACGCAGTTGGTTGCGCCGGTGGCAGACGGAGTGCCGAAATTCGACATTGCCCGGAGTTGCAAGCTTGACGTCGCCGCCACCGCCGGCCTCTCCGTTGATCAGTCGATAAAGAGCTGCGTGAACGATGAACAGAAAGCGAAGCGGCAGCTCGCAAGCGAGTGGTCGAAATTCCCCGCGCCAAGCCGGGCAAGTTGCACCTCCCAAGAGAGCATCGGCGGCACGCCAAGTTACGTCAGTTTGCAGACATGCCTCCAGCTCGGTCAGTGGGCCCGTTAGCTGCTCTGGGCTGGTTTTCACTCGGGCGATTGGCGCTGGCTCCTTCCGGCTGAGGGGTGTGGCGAAAAGCGTCACTGCGTCAGGCGTAATGATCGAACTCGCTCAGTGCGATTCGCACCTCGCGGGCAAAATCAACAAGCGGTGCAGTGAACGCACCAAGGGCAACCATGAACAGGATGGCTACCCCGCGCTCATGCTGAATCTGAAGAAGCGCGCTTGCAAACGCGACGACGACAAGAACTGTTACCGAAATACTGCCGATCACGGCCCAGAAGATAGCCCGGTTCAGCATGGCCGCACGTCGCATCAAACGTGGCAGATCAGCCCTCAGCGGGCATCTCACATCGTCGTCAGGTATCCCGTTCAGGACAATCGTTCTGTCAACGATTCGATCTTGACGGGAGATCAGGACCGCAATGAAGGCTGCCAGCGCGCCCAGAAGAAACGCGGGCGCCGCAGCCTGCGAGATAACATGGGATAGCTGACTGACAGTCGGCGTATCGGGTAGCATCGGTTGCCGCTTTCTGCGCGCGATGATGCCTTACTTCGTCACCACCCGGTGCGCCGGTGTCAGCGTGCTGGTGGGAGCCATCGGCGAGATCGCGAAGGTCAGCCAGATATTCCATCCCGACGGCCGGTTCTCGGCGGCAAATTCGCCATAGCCTTTCAGATTGAGATATCCCTGCATGTCGCCGATCGGAAAGACATATCCGAACTGCGGGCCGATGCCGAAGACGCGGGACCGGAAACCGCCGAGCCGCGAATGCTGGCCGAAGTCGTCAGTGATCTGCTGATATCCGTAGCCGACCAAGCCGACGAAAAACTGCTTGGAGAGGAACTTCGAGATACCCCAATCGACATGGAAGTCGATCCCGTTCTGGTATTGCGTGTCGGGATTCTTGAAGTTGTAGGTGAAGCCCGCGACGGCGGAGAATTCGTGTCCCGCGGCCGGGTTGAAGTAGGTGTAGCCGCCGCCGGCGTCGATCGCGGCGTGGCCGATGCCGAGGTTGCTGAGGCGCGCGGGATCGTAGGCGCCCACCGGAATGTCTCCGGTCAAATAGGTCATGAAGTTGTGCACGCCGGCATTCCACTTCAGCGTGGCCTGCGGATAGAGGTCGCCGACGGAAGTGAGTGAATCCGAGATGCTTCCCGTGCGGGTGGTCACGATCGGACCGAGTACGCTGGTGAGCGTTCCGTCAATGCTGGTGCCTGCCCGGCCGAACAGGCCGGTGACGCCGATGGCCAATTGACCGCCAAGCACCGGCGTGCCGAAAGTGTAGGTGGGATTGAGCAGTATCAGATCGGCCTGCGCGTTCAGGCTGGCATTGAAATTGACGTTCACGGTTGACGGGAATCTGCCGATCTGGATCTGTCTTGCTGCGGCGACGGCGCCCGATGCTTCGACTGAGGTGTGATAATATACCGCCGCCATCGACCAGCCCGGCACCTGAGGTGTCGCCGCAAGGCTACCGAAACGTCCGGGAAGCCAGTAGGAAACGCCGCTTTCGTCGGCGTAAGCGGCCCCGGACATCGATCCCAACATCAGCAGAGCCGCGCCGATGCCGCGGCACGTGCGCTGACGGTCGGAATTTCGCTTGGCAAGGTTGGCGGGGCATCTGCCTGCTCCCAATGGCTGGAGGACCACAGTGATCAACCCGAGATTGCCATAGATTATATGTCTCGTCGTAAGCCATCGCTCTGCGAAACGGTCCAAATTGCAAATCCTTCGCGGCTGTTGCGCTAAAGTCGTCAGACGGGCGCCTGCTATTCACTCCATCGGCCATTGCGAAAAGACCCGCGTCCACTTGATGTTCATTTGCTTCCAAACGGAAATATCTTCTTCCAGTCGTTCTTCATGTCGACAACGGTCCAGCCCATCGCCTGGGCCGCATCGAGCGCCTTGTCGAGGCGGCCAATGGAAGAATGGCGATCGTACGCCCATTCCCGTTCGGCGTCGGTGTGGTGCACGATAAGGGCGAAGCGAACACCGCCGCCCCCCTTGGCCCATTCGAGCATTTGCAGGTCACCGTCGGAGTTGCCGAAAGCCGCGATCGGGTGGCGGCCGATGTGCATCTGGATGCCGACGGGCTTGCCGGCCTTGTCGTCGATGAAATCGAGTTCGGGCAGTTTCGTGAGAACGGGTTTACCGTCGCGCAGCTCGAAGTTCAGCTTGCCGCTGCTGCCCACCACCTGCTCGGGCGGGACGCCATAGACCCGCTCGGCAAAGACGCGCATGAAGTCGATGCCGCCGCCGGAGACGATGAACGTCTTGAAACCGTTGCCGCGCAGATAGGCGAGTAGTTCCAGCATCGGCTGATAGACCATTTCGGTGTAGAGCCGTCCTGTGACGGGATGCTTCGCGGTGGTTATCCAGTCGCGCACGATCTGCTCGAACTCAACCGTCGTCATTCCCGAATGCGTGGCGGTAACGATTTCGAAAATAGCAGCCTCGCCGCCGGCGAGCGCGCCTTTGATGTCACCCTCGAGCAGCGAGGCAAACGGCTCCTTGTCCTTCCACTCCGGATGCAGCGGGGCGAGCGCCTTCACGCGGTCGAACGCGAAGGCCGCCTGGAAATAGATCGGCTGCTCCGCCCACAGGGTGCCGTCATTGTCGAAGGTGGCAATCCGCTCGGCAGGCGGCACGAGGTCGGGCGAGCCTTGCTTCGTCACGCGCTCGACGAAGCTGACGATAGAATTTTTGGTCGCCGTATCAATCCACGACGGCAGCGGGTCGGCCGCGGGAGTTTGCGGCAGCGCTGATACGACGGGAAACGCCGTGAACGCCGCAGGCGCAGACAGTACTGTGCGGCGGTTCATATCGAAATGCACTTCGCTCTCCAAGGGCGTGCGGAACGAAGATGGCGTTTCGTCAGCATAGCGCTGGCTCCTCTTCAGCGATGTGGTGTTTCGCGCGGTCGGTCGCCGGTGCCGAAGCGCCGGCGTGCCGCTTATTTCACTGAGGGGAGATCCCCACCGTCGTCTGCGACTTCACGACCGGCGGCGGATTCCATCTGCCGGTCAGCGCTTCCGACTTCGGCGCATAGAGGCGCATCGTCAGATTGAACGGCGCCTTTGGCGCGGGAAGCCAATTGGCTTCGAGTTCCTTGCCGGGGCTTCCGTTCTGGAAATAGAGGTCGAGCGAACCATCGGCATTGTACTTGAACGGCATCCAGCTGGAGACCGCGAAACGGTTCAGCGTGTTGCCGACCTGGAATCCGTCCTGATCGTAGAGCGTGATCGACCAGAACGCATTGACCGGAGGGGTGGCGCCCTTTTCGAAGGTGATGGTGTATTTGTTTGCGCCATCGAGCGGCTTGCCGGATTCATCGGCAAGATTGAGCGGATAAATGGCGTCCTCGACCACGTTCGCGCCCAGCCCCTGCTGCGAGAGAATGGCCCGCTTCAGGTAATAGTTGCCATAGACGCCCACGGTGTCGGTATTCATCGACCAGCCGTTGGCAACCCGCGCCAGCGTCGGCAGCTTCCAGGCCATCAGCTTTTGCGCATCCTTCGGTGCGGCTTCAACCGCTCGCTGCACGGTGGGATCGAGCTTGCCGATGTCAAAGCTCTTGCCAACCTCGATGCCGATTTTCTTCATCTGCGCGAGGATCGGCTCGTCGGTGATATGAGGCGGATGCAGCTTGAGCAACTCGGCGGCATTGGCGAAATAGACGCCCGCCGACATCGTATCGACCTGGGTTTTTGGCGGTGTCTTCATATCGACGCTTGGGTCGGGCTTAAAATCAAGCGGCTTGGGCGGTTTGCCATACTCGGAAAGCAGAGTAACCTTGTAGCCGGCCTGGATCTTGTGAACCGCAGGATAATCCGGCGGGCCGTCGGTCTTGGTCCGGCCGATCAGCCAGACGTAGGGTGTTGGCGCGTTGATGCGCTGGGTGTCTTTCGGAAGCTTGAACTCCTCGGCGAATCTGTCGCGCAGATCCGGCCGCCACCCTGGGGGCGTCACCAGAAACGTCCCGGCCTTGGTGCCCGTCGTGCGCCAGCCTGGCGACGCAAAAACATCGGTCCACATGTCGAGCATCGGCAGCAGATAATAGCGTCCATCGGTATCCGGCGCCGAGATGACAACGGGCTCCTTGGTCATATCCAGCCACGACGCGGAATACAGCGTATCGAAGTTGGAGCGCACCACGCCTTTGAAATCCGCCGGCGGGTATTCGGCCACATTCATGAACGTGTTCATCGGCCCCTTGAAATCGGTGGTGCCGTTGGTGAACTGCTTGCGGGATACGTCCATCGACAGCAGCGGGTAGAAGTAGACGTAGGCGTCGACCGCGATGGCGTGCGCCTCCTGTTCGGTGATGGCCGCCTGGGCCAGCGCCACGGGCGCGGCTGCCGCGCCGAGGCAGAGAGACAATGTCAGGGGCAGAATTCCTCTAAGCATATCGGATCCTCCTCTTCAGTGATGCAATACGGTCTCCATCTTCGGTTCGTTCGGAATTCGGCGTCGCGCGCTCGGCGGGTGCCGCGGGCGTGCCGATTGTTTTTCATGGATGGCAGGGCTGCCGTGTGCTGCGCAGGCGCTATTTCGGTCCCGCACAACGTCGCGGTCACGCCGAGCGTTCCGAAATCTGATTCAGTGCTGTGATACGCATACGTCATTCCTTGTACAAAAAACGACGGAACCACTTGAAGCGCTCTCGCTTGGGTGAGCGAGGGAGCGTGCAAATGAACGTGCGGCGTCGACTGCATTGAACGCCGCATGGCGTCTGCATAATCGAAACAGGATTGCTGGGGCGATAAAGCTTGTCGCTGAAGGGCACTTCGAAGTGCGGCTTCGGCTACCTCCACGGCATCACGATAGCACAACCTAATAGTGAGGGCCAGCCATGATCATTATTCTGTGCCTATATGGTCGTTCCGCTGTCGCTTGTGTTCTCGAAATTCAAACTGGTGCGATGGGGGCTGGTTGTCTGGGTCTATCTCGCTGTAAAAAGGCGGACCTATCCTCGCGACATTTCTCGCTCTTTTTAATTATCGAATGTGACAGGACAATTGTGGCGATCCCGGTCAAGCCGAACGTGCCGGTAAAGGCCAACGACGTGCTGTTTCAAATCGACCCGGCGCCGTTTCAGTACAAGGTCACGCAGTTGCAGGCTTCGCTTGCCGGCGCAAAGCAGCAGGTCGAGATCCTGAAATCGAATTGCGAACAGGCAACGGCGAATGTCTCCCATTCATAGATTTTTTTCCCGGCGGCACGAGTTTTCGAGGAGCGCCGTTTCATGACTCTCGAGTCTCCGTGAGCCAGCATCAGCAATAAGTCAGCTACTTCCGGTCCGTAGTAGGTCCGCAGCTTGAGATGTCGTTGCAGAGCCCAAGCGCTCCAGCCGATTTCTGCTAATTATTTCCCTTCCCCGATTTAGAGCACTCGGCCTTCGGTTCTTCTGGTGTTTGGGACTACCGCGAGTAATTCGCCTCCCGCTGACACTGTGTCCCAAGGGCCATCGTCATTTGTGCGCGTGCCGGAGCGCATGCTCCCGATGCATTCCAAAGCTTTAGCGGAGCGGGCTCTCATGATCGGGAGGATCGGAATTGTTGCGGAGCCGCGCCTTATTCATTTCATAAGTCTCGACCGAGGGTCAGGTGATGCATCGTCGAATGTCACTCGAGGCTCGCTTATTCTCAAATTGCTGGAACGATTGATCGTGGGAAGCCTTAGTCCTCAGCGGTCGGAGATTATCTCTGAGAGCCAAGCCCACTGACCGGTCGACATTCTGCCCCAATGCCCGGCGGAAGGCTTAGCGGCCTCGGATGCCTAGCACCGAGGCCGATTGCCATAATCGTGGTGCGCTTTGGTTGGACAACAAGCCGTTCTTGCCGCCAGACGCGCGCATACCGTCTATCGACTGATTGCACGACAGACCACACTACAATGCCTTAGTCTGCCAGCAGCGGAGTAACTGCAATCAGAACCTGGGCGGCATGTTACACAAGCCTTGGACTCACAGCTGGCGTAGATGAGTTTTGGACAATTGCTACTTGCGAATGAGCAATAATGACCAGCGGAGCTTCAACATAGGTTCCATCCTGGATTCTGAAGCTGCCGGTAAATGAGAGTTGGCGCTCCGCCCGTCATAGTTGATGTCATGCAGTCACTTCAGCCCAAGCGACCAGACAATCAAATTAGCTACGGCATCTCGCAACTTGTTCAATTGCGCCGGATGATGCCCCGATTTGCTCGGTCGCTCCTGCTAGTCCTACGCGGAATCAGCCGCGGCCTGTCTCTTATCACGAAGTCCAACATTGCAAAGCAAGCAAAGGGCGCCGGCTTTTGCCAGCCATGTCGGGCGCGGACAAGCAGGCGATGTGCCCCGCTTGGGACGTGGAACGTATCGGGCGCGAGCGCCGACTGACAACAGGCCTGAATCTCGCCAGGAGGTTCGACTGGCCGTGAAAGGAGTGATTCGGATGATTATGCCAGCTAAAACTGAGGGGTCACATCCGACCGTCTTCGTTCTGGAGATCCACGGTCAGCCGATTCTGGCGTTCAGAGCCGCGACGAGTCGTCAGGCCAGAGAATTAGGCAAGGAGGACTGGCTACAGGAGGATTTGAAGCGAATGATGATTGGACACAGACCGCTTTGGGATGGGAAGTCGCCGATCGGGGTGCGCCGCGCCAAGCCAGCAGAAGAGGCGCATTACGTTGACGCGAAAGCGGAGAATGCTGCGGGCGACCTGGTCTATCTGGTTCGGCGCGACAATGAAGCGGCTGCAAGTAATCCCGTCGCGCGTGGATCATTTCCGCCCCAGAGATGATTTCGAAATAGCACCTTGCCGAAGGACGGGGGCAACTTGTTGAAGAACGACAATATCGAGACCTGCTGCACTGAAGCCACGTTCTAAAGGACCGCCAGCTAGCAGCTGACGCCTCGACAAAACTCTCGCCACGCAGTGATGTTATCAAGCGCAGTGCCGCCATCGTGGCCGCCCAACGCTCAAGTCGTCCTCCTAGTGGCATTCCCAGTGCTGTCTGCAATGCTTCGGCGACTGCGTCGGGGCCATACGGAGTGAGGGTCACGGCGTGTTGAGCTCGTAGGCCGCGCCGAGCACGCCGGGTCATCGGGGTCCCGTGCGGCGACATACTCCTTGGCAGCCAGTTCAATCCGTCGCGCAACGGAGTGACGAGAGCGACGCGACTGAGCCGAAAGAAAGCAGCGAGCGAGCGCCGAGAAAAATTCCTGTTCAAGGTTTTTGACCTCGACTGCAACGGCCTAAAGGCGTTCAACGGAAACGCCGCAATTCGGCGATAGTGCGCAATCTTCTTGTTCAGCGCGATGAATTTTCGCACATGCTCTTTACCTTAGGAGGCACACAACTCTTTCAGTTCCCCCATGCCAACCATCGAGTTTTGCGGGACACAATAACGCGGTACGACCCATCGCCCGCAACTAGGGTGCGGTCGAAGATGGTTGCGCTCCGCCCGTCGGCTCTTTTGCCAAGCGGGAACGATCGGACGCACGACAACAGATGCGCACTTTCTCGGGATATTTATGCCTGGGGGTCGTTATTCAGCCCTTCGATCCCCATATCCAAGTGTACCCCGGTCAACCATCGAGATTGGCCGGAGCGCGCGGAGATTTCCAACGAAAGAGCTCTGCAGCATATGTTCAAATCTCAGCAGCATCGCGCAAGAGCAACCGCGTCAGGCGAACTTGTTAAGGGTTCGACCAACGCTGAGGAAAGCCGCAAATTTAAGACCGGGTGGGCCGGCTGGTAGTCAGCATATGACTGAAGAAAGAGCCGCCAACTGAGGCGGCCTTACCTCATGGAAAAAACGCCGCTCGCTTAATCTGTGTCGCGGGCAGCGGCTTCCCAGCCCCGGGTGGAGTTGCAAAACCCCGGTGCGGCACGAATTGCATAGTCCTATCGTGGAGTCTGAGCAAAATTGCTCACCTTAAGTCAGCCTCACCGTTCTAGGTTTGCACCTGCCATACCGTGCGTCTCACTGCCCTGGTGAGCTTGTGCATCTCCGACCCGATAACCCAGAGCCCGGACGGATCCTCCTGGATCTCCCCGCTGACGTACAGTTGTCGGCCAGAAAGACACCTCTCGAACCAAATTCGGGGTTTTGGTCAATATTGACCAAGCGCGCCGGCATAAGTTGAGCCAGACTGGTTCCATCGCCGCTCCGACCGACAGTTATCGGCGATGGCGAGATCGGTAATGCTCCCGCCTAACTCGGGGAACGCAGATGTCATCTATCCAGCCAAACCCACTCTACAATAGCGCCGATTTCGGAATTCATCCGTGTTTGAGGTGCGGCAAGCCTATGCGGCTCGTTTGCATTGAGCCCGATCAGCCTGGTCAGGAAGTCCGCATCTTCGAGTGTTCGGAATGCAAAACGACTGGTAAGTTCAAAGCCGTGATTTAGTTGCCGATGGCGGAGATCGGCCTAGTCCCAACGCTCGCTTCGCCGAGGCGCGAATGGCGCTCCGAATGAACGTGGCGAAGGGCCTTTCCGTCCGGCTGGTTTATTGGCACGCCTTCAGGCGGCAGGCCAAAGTGGACGTGGATGAGGACTAAAATCGGCATGGCCGGTAGGACCAATACACCGTTTGACCCGAGGGACTTTCTCGCCAACGTGGGCGAGGGAAAGACCATCCTTGAGTTCGGCAAAGGTGACGTCATTTTCTTCCAGGGTGACGAGGCGAATACGATCTTCTACATCCAGAAGGGGCAGGTGAAGGTTGTCGTCATATCTGAGCAAGGCAAGGAAGCTGTTGTTGGTATTTTGGAGCCCGGCCAGTTCTTTGGCGAAGGCTGCATGAACGGTCATTCGCTGCGGATTGCGACAACGACGGCGATCGAGCCTTGCCTGATCACGGCGATCACGAAAAGCGCCATGCTGGCAGCGCTACGCGACCAGCCTAAGTTCTCCGAATTGTTCATGAGCTACCTGCTAACTCGAAACAGTCGGATCGAAGAGGATTTGATCGACCAGCTCTTCAACTCCAGTGAAAAACGGCTGGCGCGGCTGCTTCTTTTACTGGCGAATTTCGGGAAGGAGGGGAGCCCTCAACTAATCAGCCCTAACATCAGCCAGGAAACATTGGCCGAGATGATCGGAACGACCCGATCTCGCGTCAGTTTCTTTATGAATAAGTTTCGCAAGCTCGGCTTGATCAACTACAATGGAAAGATCGAGGTCAATAGCTCGCTGCTGAACGCCGTCTTGTACGACAAACCCGAGATCCAACGCGACTCATAAGTCCATCAACATCTTCGGAAGCCGGCGTTACGAGGCGCGAACGATCCCGCGACCACGCAGCGGATTGGGAAGCTGATCGGAGAGCTAGAGCGGGAGCAATTGGAAGAGAAAGAGAAATGAAACGCAGTTCTCCGCCTTGACGCGCTCGCGAGTTCGCGCTGCTGCGTAAGTAATCTCAGACAGTGCGAATTCCACTCGCTCCAGGAACGCACCTGAGCAAGTCAGCTCAGGGTCAAAATGCGCCGTAGAGGCTCCGAATTGGCATTTCTGCTCTACCCCGAGGAGCCGCCTAAACCAACAGGCCATGAGCCGACATCGCTCCAATCAAGCGGCGATACTTGTCAGGCTCCTTAGCGGCCGTAGGGGAAGCAGCGGTTGCGATCGAGTGTGAGACCGAAATGCGCTCCCAGCGCAGCGATGGCCGCGTCCTGCTGAGGATAAGGATCGGCATTGGATGCGGCAACGATGATGATTGGGAACCCGCCGCGATCCTTGCCACCCGGTGGCAGCATCGCTGTAGTTAGTGCATTGCCCTCCCTGTCGCGCAGCGTGAGGAAAAGCGGCATCTCTCGCTGTATATGGGCCTCGAGGCCGATGTCGCGCTCGATCGCGTTGGGCCGCTTGGGACGCCAGGACTGGACTGCCTTCTCCCGCTCGTTGCGAAAATATTTCTCGACTGTGTGGTTCATCAGGCGCGACTCATGCGCCGCTTCACCTTCCGTCTCAATACGGAACCAAGTCTTACCCTTCGGCGCGTCGCAAACATACTGCATTTTCGCTTGTCCTGCGATCGCCTCGATTCTAGGGCGTCTAGCCTGCAAAGCCAACGTGCGATTCGCTCCCGTGTATAACGCTGCACGATCAGAGGGGCTAAGAGTTCTTGATTGGACGTTGAAGTTCTAGCGAGCCCAAACAATACTAGGTCGACCGGAACAATCCTCTTCAAGGAGCGTCCCGATGCCTGATGTACGGGAAAAGCAACGCGAAGCCCGCCGGAAGATCATTCGCCAATGGGCGAAGCTTCCGAAGGATAAACGGCAGTCTGTGCAGGGGATTTCTGAATTCGCCAGGACCGCCGCTCAGCAGAACGAGGACGCATTCGTCCGCAGCCGTCGCGATCCGTATCAGAAGATCATGGGATGGCTATTGCCGCGTGCTCATCTCTGAACGACTGAGTCCTCTGCACATCCTTCGAAGTCGACGCCGAAATTTCGGCAAAGTCATCGAATGTCCTGCCTTGTCCGAACCCCCGGCAGGGCCGTCACAAAGCGACGAGATAACTGTGAAGCTGAAAGCAACCATCATCGTCGCAGCGCTGCTAGCTGCAACGGCCGCACAGGCCGAGACGATCAATCTGAAATGCTGGGCGCGGTCCTTACGGGTAGCGAGCGCAACTCGGTCTATATAAACGGGGAACAGGTCACCGTTAATCTGGACGAGGAGACGATGCACTCTCGGACATTCGGAAGCAATTTGGCCGTCCACGTCACGGATTCGCACTTGTTCTTTGAGATGGCGCTTAACTCGGCAACATTTGCAACATCTGTTCGTCCCGACCGCTGTCTGGCAAGGTTTCATCAACCGTGTCGACGGCACGTTGGAGGCGCATAAACGCGACGGTACTTTCATCAGCGGGCACTGCCAGCTGGTCGGCTGAACCTGCCCAATGTCGCAGATGGGTCATAAGCGGCGCTCAGCGGGCATCGCCATGTAGGTCAGGCACCGACCGAGTGCGGACTTTCAACTGTGCCGAACTGCCCTCCGCTATGATCGAAGGGGCAAACGTTTTTCCAAGGTGGGGCTGATCGGTTCGCGCTACTGGGCGTTCCACCAGCGTCGTACATTGGAGAACAGCCGTCCGAAAATGAACAGCCCAGTAGCAATGACGAGCACGGCTGTCACGAAAGCCGATACAAAGGTGATCGGGTCGCTCTCAAAGCGGATGAGTCTTGACCAGCCCATCCAACCAGGGCCGTAACCGCGCGAGTACAGTTCTCCTGTCGTGAATACGCGACATATTTGGGCTAGCCCCAGCCACATCGCGAACGCGAAGAAAGGCAGACCAACCGCGAGTATGGCTATTGCTTTACCGGTTTGCAGCAATTTCCGCATCCGAACTCGTCGGTTTCCCCCACACTACGAAGATCTCTCAAGCGGCGGCCTTTCCACAATTCTAGTTGCAGGGAAGCCAGAAGGCTCACGAGAAGCCGCGACATCGATGAAGTAACCGTTAAGGAAGCGATACCTCGACTGGCCGCTTGCCTTGAAACTTTCGCTGCTAGTCGAGGTAAAGCGGACTAACAGTCGCTTCCCTTCAACATTGCTCGGGACCTCTGTCAAATGGGGTCCGGCGTCGCTCGGCGGCTGCCGCGAGCCTTCATCCAATCGCCTGCCAGTCGGAGACACGCTTCCGCGGCGTCCTGGCTGGTGGCTTTCTCCGCCTCGCGTCGGCATTCGTCCGCAAGCGGGCTAACAGTTCGCTCCCTTCAAGAGGGCCGTAGCGCCATCGAAAGGATCGTGAGGAGGCCGATGGCAGCTATTGCCAAAGCCAATAGATGCATCATCCACGTAGGGCGATTACTGAACATTCCCCACTCCTCCGGTGCAGCTCAACGTAGGCAACTTGGGTCGAGAGGCTGTTTGATCTAGATCAAAGTCCATGTGTCCCGTTAAATCCGGTCCGTCCACTCTCTTCAAGAAGGCGCGGAACAGTTTTCCCTCGCCGCAGCGCGGGCACCGGCCGCGAAACCCACCCATCATTGCCGTCCAGGCTGCGAGTGACTTGGACCAACCGCCTAATCCTTGCGTGCCCTTGTTCCTCTCAGCTCAACACCTTCTGCGAGCCTCATCAAGTTGCGGGCGAGCCGGAGCCAGGCTTCCTTTGCATCCTGAGTGCTCACGCTCTCTGCCTTTTGAATGCATTCCTCCGCCTGGTCGCGGAACGGCTTGGCATCTTCTTGGCCCATGGGCAACGACCGTCAGGCTACAGGCGAGAAGCCCAGCGTCAGGGCAATGGGAGGGCGCTGGGCTTCCGGCAGTGCAAAGGCTCGATGATCAAACAAAAAACCTAATGCACGACACGAAGAAAATAGTAACCGACGCCACCGATCACGAGAACCGTAGGCACGGCCCAAATCAGTACGACTGGCATGGTTTCCTCCTCCATCCTTCTGCCAGCTGACTAAACGGGCGAAGGAGGGTTGCGGTTCCAGCGTCCACGAGCGCCGTCCGGTCCCTCGGCACGAGGGGATCGTGCTCCGGTGGGAATGAGAGACCGAGGTGAGGCGGTTTAAGCCATCTGATCGATTACTCGGGCGCGAGCTTCCATGCGGTCTGCAAACGCGTTCAAGGCGCAGGCAATCTCAGGTGGGAGGTCACGTGCGAGACGCCTAAGCTCTTCAAGATCGGCCTGTATTTCGGTCAGCAATTCAAGCAGAGATTTCGGGCGGTCGCAGGCCAGGCGACCGTATCCATTCACTCAAGTGCGCGCCAGTCTCGGCAATCCTGGCGCGCCTCAGCAAGCTCTCGCGTTCGGCTCCAGCTGGCAAAAGTCGCGGGCGTTGTCGGGCCTATTCGGCGGGCTTCTTTTCGCGCGGAGACGGGAGCGTTCGATTTTCGTCAGTCTGCTCCGCGTCACCGGGCTTTTTCCCCGCCATATTTCCCGGATTGTAGTGGTACTTGCCTTCCGGATTTTCGCCGGGGTGCTTCTCATCCGGGCTTTTGGTGTTGTCTGCCATTGATCCAGTCGCTTTCTCGGCAAGAGTAACAATGTTGAACAAGACTAATGTCGACATGTTCCACGCGATCATTTCTTGCCCTCACCGCTGGGCCGATCAGAGTATCTTGAACCCCCGACAGCGAGAACGATGCGCTCCAATGTATGTTTGGAACGAAGACTCGGCGACGACGGTTGACGATAGCCTGCAACATTTCTCAATCTCCCTGAGGCATCGTGCAGACCACCAGAGGTACTGCACATGGAACTCCCGCGAACACGCGCGTCCTCCCGCCAGTCTGACTACACCACTCCCTTGCGGCGACACCCTGCGCTTGCGGCCTTTGCAGGGGCAGCCTCCCTCCTCGGGGCCATAGCGATCGTAAATGGGCAAGTCGCCAAGAAAGCGGAACGCGATAACCCGCCTCGCGGACAGTTCTTGGAGATCAATGGCGTCCGACTGCACTACGTGGAACGCGGCAACGGGCGTCCGCTTGTGCTCCTGCACGGCAACGGCAGCATGATCCAGGACTTTGAATCCAGCGGCCTGATCGACCTGGCGGCCAACCGGTTTCGGGTGATCGTATTCGACCGCCCCGGATTCGGACACAGCTCGCGGCCGCGGAACGTGATATGGACCCCGGAAGCCCAGGCCGATCTGTTCAGAAAGGCGCTTGATCGGCTGAGCGTTCAGCGGGCGATCGTGCTTGGACATTCATGGGGTGCGGCGGTCGCTCTTGCGCTGGCGACAAGACATCCGTCATTTGTCGAAGCTTTGGTGCTCGCATCAGGCTACTATTTTCCAACCGTCCGTGCTGACTCGGCGGCATCTTCGATGTCTGCGATGCCTGGGATGGGCGATGCGATCAGTCACACGATCTCGCCGATCGTCAGCCGCCTCTTGTGGCCTTCCATGTTGCGAAAGATGTTCGGTCCGCGGCCAGCCCCTGACAAGTTCGTCGGCTTCCCCAAGGAGTTGGCGTTGCGACCGTCACAGATGCGTGCCAGCGCGGCGGAGGCAACGTTGATGATCCCCGCTGCATTTGAGTCGTCGAAGAGCTACGACCAACTCAAGATGCCCACCATCATCATCGCCGGCGACGAGGATCGCCTCATCGATATCAACAAGCAATCGGTCAGACTTCACGGCGAAATCGCTCACAGCAAGCTGCACCGCGTCGCTGGGGCAGGGCACATGATCCAACAGTCTGCCACAGCTCGGTTGATGGCGGCCATCGATGAAGCCGCTGCCGAGACCAACATTGGCGGGAATGCGCCGCAACGGTTCGCGAGCGCCTAGGAACGCTCCGGCGGGGACCCGTGTTGCACCTTATTCTTCAGTTGGCGAAGAGGCCCGCCGCGGCCGAACCGCCAGCCAGACCGACTGCTTGTCTGGCTAGAGGGCTCCTGCAGCCGCATCGCGCCCTTCCCGGCCGTGCGAAGCTGACTCAGCGGTCGGGGGCAGGCCCCCCGTATCGGGATGGAGAAAAGTGTCGTGATCTCGCTGTCAAAGTTGCCGCATGAGCCCCCCTCGTCCCCAGGGCAGAATGTCAGCGCGCCGCAACCGGCTGTCTCGCCATCGCAGGCGGCCGACGATATCGAAATGCCGCTGCCGTCTAGTCCGCAGACGTTCTTTCTCGGTAGTCTGCTAACCCTGGCGGTGCTGGCAGCTGTTCATGCGGCAAGCTCGATCATATTGCCCGTGGTGCTCGCCTTCGTGCTGCAGCTCATTCTGCAACCCGCTGTGCATCTGCTCGAGCGTATAGGTCTCCCCCGTGCCATCGGAGCGCTCTTGGCGATCCTGGTAGTGGTGGGAGCGCTCGTGGGCTTTGTGGCAGCCTTGTCGCTACCTGCCGCGACTTGGGCGGAGAAATTGCCGGAGGGTCTACCTCGCCTCGAAACTCACTTGGTCGTCCTGAAGCGGCCGATCGAAGCGCTACAGAAAGTCATCCAGCAGGCCGAGCACGTCGCCGACGCTCCCGACAAGAAAGGTGCCATCGTTTCGGTCCGCAGCGATCTCGGCCTGACCGGCGCGCTCTTCGCCGGAACGCGCGCTGTCATCGACGGCCTGTTTACGACCGTTCTGGTGCTCTATTTTCTCCTGGTGGCAGGAGACATTTTTCTACGACGTATCGTCGAGGTCCTCCCAAATTTTCGCGACAAGAGGCAGGCGGTGGACATCTCCCAGCAGATCGAAGCGGACATATCTGCCTATCTTCTTACAATCACTGCCATGAATGCTGCAGTGGGAATTGCAACGGCCGTTGCGATGTATTTCTGCGGACTTGGAGACCCCTTGCTGTGGGGAGCCGCGGCCTTCCTGCTCAACTACGCTCCAATTCTGGGGCCGCTGCTAGGGACCGTCATGTTCCTCCTGGCCGGAATGTTGAGCTTCGACAGCTTGTGGTGGGCCCTGCTGCCGCCGGGCCTATATTTCTGCATCCATCTCGTCGAAGGCGAAACCATGACTCCCATGCTGCTCGCCCGACGCTTCACCCTGAACCCCGTGCTGGTCATCCTGTCGCTGGTGTTCTGGTTCTGGATGTGGGGCGTGCCTGGAGCGATCCTGGCCGTTCCGATGCTGGCCATCCTCAAGATCGTCAGCGATCGCGTGCGTCCGCTAAAAGCATTGGGGCACGTCCTCGAAGGCTAGTCCGGTGTCGCTCCCCGGACTGCAGCAGTTTACGTTCCGTCTCGGTTCGGCTAATCCCAAAACAGCTTCTTGCAGTGGAGGCACCGGAAGATGGCGATAGGCCCTTCCGGCGAAGCAACTGCGTCAACATAGTGCAGGGGTTTGTTGCGGGCCGAACAGGCCGGCAGACGCTTGGGTTCTTGCTCCGCACCAGTTCCGCTTGGCACTCCGATTCGCCGGGGTCGCAATCGACGTCAACGCAACTAGTTGCAAGGTTGCCCCTCGGAGATCGAAAAAATTCGCTAAATACGAAAACTTTGCTTGCGCCGTCGGGCAAAACAGTGGTTCATAGGGCGCTGGCTCACCGCTCAAAGGACCAGCATCATGGCTGATGAAGTCGAAGCATCTACTGAGTTATCTAAAATCGCGAAACTCAATGGGGACTTCCGAAGGAACTACGGAACAATACTCGGCGCATTCCTCTACCTTCGGTCAATCAGTGCCGCGCGCGGCCGTTCTTGGTTCTGGGCAGGTCTGCTTTCGGTCGTTTGCTCGGGCGTGCTAGCTTGGGTTGGAAGGCACGGGCTTGCCTGGTTATCTTCCGGGTGATCGCTCGAACGAGCGCGTCAGGGCTTTTGAAGCGGGTGATGTCTCGGCGTTCGCAGGCCCTGTCAGAGAATCTAATTGTTCTTTTCACCCTCCCATCGGTCGGCAGCAATATGTAGTCAAGCACGTCCTTGTTATGCGCGGTTAGCCTGATGGCAGCAATCCATCCAGCGGGCACATGCGAATCGCATTGAATGGTCCAATGTGGCGAATGGGTCTCCTCCTTTCCCGGGGTCCAGCGTGCAGCTCTGATCGAAACGCAAATCGAGCCATTCACGCGAAGCGAGTCTGTCCACCCGCCAGTGCTCGTCCGACAACCCGCCTTTCGAATGGCGGCTTCAATGCGAGAAGCGAGCCTTGTCTTCAGCTCGGACCAAATAGGCCTCGACTCAAGAAATTCGTAGTTGCGCTTGGGTGTATAACCGAGCAGCCGATATAGGTTGCGCATGCTGCCGAAGTGGACCTGACAAGTGGCCACGCATGGTAAGCCCGGTGTACGGTCTATGATGTCCACACTCAGCTTCCCCTCTTTGAGCAGGGTTCGGCGCAAGCGAACGAGCATCTCCTCTTCCGTAAGATCAACGCGCCGCTCGTGAATGAACTTGGCGGCCTTCGCGAAGGTGGCGCGGTCAACAATTGGTTCAAGGCAACCCTCAGCCCGGATCCACTGTTCAGGAGGATTGTATGTGAGAGTTTGGCGCAGCTTGCATGATCGCCTATTGAAGACCAAATCGCCGATGTAGCTTTCGTCCCTGAGAATGGCGCCTACCATCACACGCGTCCACGGTGTCCCTGGACGAGTGGGCACGTTCTTTCTGTTCAGCTCCCAAGCGACAACCGTTTCACACTTCACCTCAAGGAAGCGCTTGAATATCCAGCGGACGGTGGCCACCTCTCGCGGGTCGCCGGGCCTTACTCGGACATGATCAGTGGCGAGATACTTTCGCTGCCCTTTCTTCAGAACGCCCTTCGATTGCTCGTTCTCATCAACAAGCTCACGCACCAATCCATAGCCCGGGTTGCCACAAGGCTTATAACCCAGACGAGCAAAGCGGCATTGACCCGCATAGACCTTGACTGAAAGCTCACGGCTGTACTCCGCCGCCATCACCCTTTTGATGTTCTTGACGATGCTGGCCAACATGGTGCCGTCATTATCGAACTGCTCAGCGCAGTATGAGACCTTGATGCCCGCGCGCTTGCACATGAACTCATAGTGCGCACTCTCATCCACGTCTTGGAAGCGGCCCCATCGACTTACGTCATAAACCAGGAGGTGACCAAAGTCCGCCTCCCCGTTCTCGACGTCCTCCATCAACTGAAGGAGGCCGGGCCGGTTCCTAATGAGCAAGCCGCTCTCACCCTCGTCCTTGTAGGTGCGCACAAGAGTGAGATTGTGAGCGTGCGCGTAGGCAGCGATCACCGCAGCCTGGCTCTGAATGGAGTAGTGCTGCATCTCAGTAGACATTCGGACGTACTGAGCCGCTCTAACGCCGAGAAGGGCCTTCGGCAGGTGAGCCTTGTGAACGACGAGCGAATTGCTCATTCGCCCCTCCACTTAGTCCGACCCTGCCTGCACGAAATAGAACTTCCGGGTTCACGAATATTCAAGGGCAATTTGGGAGGCGCCTGCTATTTGGCGCCAGCCTCCGCTACATACGCTTCGTATGATTGTCCAAGGGCGCTCTGCGTAAACAGGATTTCCAAGGCCACAATCTCGGAATAGCCGCTCGTCTCGTCTCCAGTATTGATCAAGTCAACCATGGTCAGGCCCGCCCCCGTGTCAAAGTTGGAAGCTGGTGCACCGGGAATGCGGATGAGCCCTTGCATGCTTGGGCCGCGCGTTTGAATAGCGACTTTGATCTGCGACGCCCTACGCGAAAACCGCTGCTCGGATCGAAGCGGGATCCGCTGCCACTGATCAATGTCGCCTGCGGTTTGACCGATGTAAGTCGGGCGGATCGTTTGATCGATTGCAGCAAGGGTCGGGACAGCGAGCAAGGACATGGTAGCGGTGAGTGCGGCCGCACGGAATGTGATGAGACCTAGGCTTTGCGCCTCAAGGATTGGTCGGCTTCTTTTTCGTATCATGTGAGCGATCCATTAGTGTCCGAATGGCTGCCCCTTTCGCCGCAGCATCTCCGGCTTCCTCAGCGATCCGTTCAGGCGTGCACTTCGTTGAGGGCGGGTTTCCGCACTGGCGCGCAAGCGCTTCCCAACCGACACACTTTCCAGATTGGTTTCGGTAGCCCGGACCTCCATTGTCTCCGCAGGCTGCGAGTGCCGACGGGGCATGCAAGAGTTGCACGATGATGAAAAGTGATACTACCTTGGAAATCACCTTGGACGCTCCACATCGGGACCGACAAACTACGCTATTGGCAGAGCCGCGCCAGCAGTCAGCTCGAACAGAAGTATCCTCCGGGATGCCCTAACTACCTGTATTTCTACATCAGCGGGCGACCTTAGCGGGCCCTTCCGTAAGCCGTTGATCTATCGTGGGTTGTGGTCTAGAGTTCCCGCCCCATTAGTAGGAAAGCAAAACTTAATGAAGGGCCTTGGTATTTTCGCTCTGAAGACGCTGATTATTGCCGTCATCTTCAGCATCTCCACCATCTACGTTGTTGATGCCTGCCGCGGCATTCTCGTTGAGAGTGTTTCAGGGGGGCCCGCGTTCTGGTCCCGTCTCGAAGCTGGACTGATCAAGTTCGCCGACTCTCCCGACCTACCGCCGGAGAAGAAGGCCAAAATCATCGCGGCCTTGCGGAAGATCCACGACAAGAACCAACCCTATCTGGATGCGCTGCTCGCCAAGGAGTAAATCAAATAATCCGCAGCAGCTTGTTCGCGACGATGGTTGGCTGCGCGTTATTGTGAGCGCCGCCGCCTGCCGCAGCAATCGAGATGCCAGTGGTGTTGCTGGCGATGGCATTAATAACAGCGCTGGTTACGGCTGCAGAGATGCCGCCGGGGCCGTTGACGGCGTTGTTATTCTGACCCGTGTACGCCGGATTCTTTCCGAAATTGTGAGAGTGCCCAGGATATGTAAGGGTGTGGTTATGGCTGGGGATTTCCGACGTTGACAGGGTATGAGTTGGGGCGCCGCCTGCGTCGCAGATCCGGATGTTGAAGCTCATCGAGTCATCAAATAATTTTTGATATGCCGAATTTCGCTTGCTCCGTCGGGCAAAACAGGAGTTTATAGGGCGCTGGTCTATCGTGCTGACAGTCAAACTAGGAACCGCGAGATCAGGCTCGGTCGCTGTTAGCAGTAGCTCCTCTCCGGCTCAACCATAGTTTGTTCAAGAACACATCTATTGAGCGTGGTTCTCGGAACTCAAGGGCGAGGACATGGCGGCGCGGCTTCCTTGATAACAATCATAGGCTGCTTCAGCTCGCCAATTCCATCTCTCTTTGCTAACGCTTGTTGTGTTTCAGGGTTGGCGGGTCGCCAGGCGACTCAGAAGAAGAGGGACCAAATGAACAAGTTTGTACTGTCGTTGCTGTCAACGGTTGCTCTCGGCTCAGTTACGGCCCAAGCGGCGGATCTCGCGCCCGTCCGTATGCCACCCACTTAGGTAGGCACCTGGACGGGACTGTATGTCGGCGGCAACGTTGGATATGGGTGGCCGCTATGACGCGTCGAACGCCACCGGTACGATCGTGAACTCGAATGGCGGTTCGGGTATCTATGGCTTCAACGTTGAATCTCGCAATGGCAATGGAGTCACTGCAGGCCTGCAAGCCGGATACAATTGGCAGTTCGAACAGACAGTGCTCGGCGTCGAGGCCGACTGGCAGTATCTCAATTCGAAGGCAGGCACGGCCACCTCGGCTATTGCAGTTCCCGTCTTCATCGGCGGCAACTTCAGCGGCAGCACTTCCATCGAGACTAACTGGTATGCGACCTTTCGCGGCCGGGTGGGCTATGCGTTCGGGCCGGCGTTGCTCTACGCGACTGGCGGACTTGCGTTAGCCGACACTAAAGTGAGTTCCAGCGCCACGGGCAGCATTGTCACAGCCCTTTTCCCCCGACCTTGGGACCGCTGGGCTCTATGAGTGCTTCAGACAGCTCCGTCCTGATTGGGTATGCGGTCGGCGGCGGATTGGAATATGCTTTGGGAGCAGGCTGGTCGATCAAAGGCGAGTATCTGCACATGGGCTTTGGCACCAAGGGCTACAATTTGACCGGCTCGCTACAATCGCCGGCCGGATTGACCGGCGTCATGGCAACACACGTCGACATCAAGCCGAGCTTCGACATCGCCCGTCTCGGTGTGAACTATCGCTTCTAGTGAGTGGATAAGGAATTTAGGAAGGGGGCATCAGTCTCCCTTCCAAAGGCAGCAGCCTTAACGCTCAGGCAGGCACTCGGGACAAGCATCGCCGATTCCATCGCGAACGCCGGCGATCGCCGCGGCGGCATCCTCCGGCGCAAGCTCTGCCGGAGGATGCTCTCGAGCCAACTCGAGAGCGGGTTCACGGCGCGTGCGGATCGCCGCGGTCTTTTGCCCACCCGTGCTGCTCGCACTCGTGAATGGCACCGGCCGGCCGTCCTTCCTTCGTCATCAGCATAGATCGCTCCTGCCTGGACGAATCCTTCCGCCCAGTTGATCGCTCCGGGCGGTTAGCATGAGGCAGGGATTCGACATCGATAGGGCTGAGTTTGTCCACATGTTCCGCAGTGGATACAGACGACCTCGCAAGTCGGCTCGCCCCCGGTCCGGCGTCAGCAAAAATCGCAACGAATTCTTATTCGTTAATAAGAAGCTAGCTGAGTTTCTGCACCCTATGGAGAGAACCTGAAAGAGAGTGAGAGAGCATTTTTCTTTCGAGATTCTCTCCCTCCGCCACCCGCTCAATCAATCGCGCCGGCTTATTTGCCTTCGGGGCCAGCAATCGTCGCCAAGCGTCCGAGCAGGGCCGCCTCGGCCCCGGAAGTCAGACGGTAGCCTTCCGCCATCTCGACGATGTCGCCGCGGGCGACGCATCCGTCCCACCAGTCCCTCACAAAGCCCTCGGCGTACCCGCGCGTGTTGAAGCCGTAAGGTTCGGTGACAAGGTCGAAAGCGATCATCAGCTCGAAACAAGGCGAGTCGTAGGAGGTGCCGGTCTCGGGACGGCCCAAGAAAGCTTCGAAGGATCTGGCCGTACAAAGGCTCGAATAAAGCCAGAACATCAGCCCATACATGAGGTGCGACCGCTCGTCGTCGTGCAGGGCAAAGAAACCTTTCTCGTCCACGATCTGGCGGGCCAAGCTGCGCAACATTCGCTCGCCGTGCGGCAGACGGTCGCCGACGGCGGCCAAGGCTCGCACCACGATTGGCGATAACGTTCCCCGCTCGACGGTCGCGATCGCAGCGGCCCGATCCTCCTCAGCAGTGTCGTACTCGGACTCCTCGACCAAGCCGCGAATGAAGGTCTCGAAGTCTGGCGCGACGACGACGATACGGTAGTCATCCTCCTGGTCGACGTACACGACCTGCGGCTCGCCCCGCTTTCCGCAGGTCCGGTAGTCCAGCATGATCAGTTCGTGGCCGCCGGCCGGCGTGTCGGCGATTCCGACGCCAATCGGCGGGTAGCCCCATTCCTCGATCATGAACTTGGCGCCAAACTTCCCGGCGAGTGAATATGTGGACGTACGGCCAAGAGCGAAGAGCCCCTCGATAGCCACGTGGTCCTCCGCCCAGCCTGTACGCTCCTTCATTGGATGGCAGTTGCGCTTGACCATTCCGCCATTGTGGCGCCGTGCGAGGTCGACATAGGCCGCCGGCAGCCGATACCCTCCGATTTCATGCTCAATGGAGGCGATGAGCTCGTCGGTCGGCGGAGGCTCGACATAGTTCTCCAGGGAATACGGACAGTCGTCCCAGAAGCCTTCGAAGTCGAAGTCGTCAAAGAGCCGTTTCGTCGCCATCTTCATTACCTCGTCATGTTACGAGGCGTGTCTAAGCGCCCAGTAGCCAGGACCGTTGATTGCCACCCTTCGGAATGAAAACAGCTTATACGTCAATCAGGATTGACTGACACTTTCTCCGGCATTTGTTGAGGCGCTTAGTTGCTTTCATTGCTGGGCAGCGGCTTCATATTCGTGGGGTCATGCCCTCAGGAGCTTATTCCGTGCCGCAAGCGATCCTATCCGCGCAGAGCCGCCCCCTCCGTTCCCGTGCCGAGTTAGCCTCCATCATCATAAGCGCCTATGAGCGCATCGAGCGGGACCGGCACCGCAATTGCTGGATCTATGTGCGGCCCATGGAAGAAGCGCTGGCCGAGGTTGATGCCCTTGTGCAACGAGCGGAGGAGGGTGAAGTCCTGCCGCTCCTTGGCGTGCCATTCGGCGTCAAGGATAATATTGACGTTGAGGCCATGCCAACGACGGCAGCCTGTCCGTCATTCGAATATATGGCTGCGCAATCGGCCAGATGCGTCGAGAAATTGAAGGCCGCGGGCGCGATCTGTCTTGGCAAAACCAACCTGGATCAGTTCGCAACCGGACTGTCCGGCGCCCGCTCCCCGTATGGCGCCTGTTCCAGTGCGGCGAACGATCTGTATGTCTCCGGCGGTTCGAGCTCCGGCTCGGCTGCTGCCGTAGCATCCGGCCATGTTGCCTTCGCTCTCGGCACAGATACCGGCGGCTCAGGCCGGATTCCCGCAGGTTTCAACGGAATCATCGGGATCAAGCCAACCGTCGGCCTCGTCTCGTCCCGGGGGCTTGTGCCGAACTGTCCGACACTCGATTGTCCCTCGATCTTCTGCAATTCCATTGCCGAGGGTCGAATTCTGCTCGGGTTGATCGAAGGATTCGACGACAGTGATCCCTATAGCCGTCAACGGATTGCCTCGCCCTCCCCATCTCCTCGCAAATTCCGGTTCGGCCAGGTCCCTGTCGATCGTCTCAATTCATTCGGCATGCCGGAATGCGATGACCTTTACAGGCAGGCCTGCACGAGGCTTTCGGGACTAGGAGGTCAATCCAGACAAATTGACTTCGCGCCTTTCGCCGAAGCCGGTGAAATGCTCTTTTCAGGTCCTTGGATTGCCGAACGTCATGCGGCGATCAGCAAGCTCCTGGACGTCGATCATGGAGACCTGCTTGACGTCATCCGCAACGTGCTGAGCGCAGCTGCCCGGTTTTCCGCAGCAGATGCATTCGCTGCGCAACATCGACTTTTAAAGCTGCGACGCCAGATCCAAACGCTTTTCGAGGAGATCGATGTCCTGGTGGTACCGACCGCGCCCCGCCCCTTCACGATCGCGGAGATGATGGAAGATCCCATCACGCTCAACAACCGCCTCGGTTACTACTCCTATTTCGCGAATCTCGTGGACTTGTGCGCGGTGTCAGTTCCCAACGCAACGCTCGGCAACGGCATGCCGATGGGTATCACTTTGCTGGCGCCTGCGTGGCGCGACCATGTTGTTCTCGACCTTGCCGAGCGATGGTTGCCCGATCCGAAGGCCGGACTGTTCAATCTAAAAGTATACCCGAACGCCGTTTCCTAGACGACTTCGAGATCGAGCGCGCGCAGATTGAGGATCACAATCAGGCCCCGATGATAACGTATGACGCCTCTTGCCTGCATGCGGGAAAGCTGCACCGTCACCCATTGGCGGGTTGAGCCGATCAGATTGGCGAGATCACCATGCGTGAACGGGGTTCCGATCACGATCTCGCGGCCCTGCTGCGAACCGTAGATCTTCGAGAGGAAAACCAACAGACGATGCAGCCGCTCGGTCACCGAGCGGGTCCCCAGCATTTGCGCCATGGCCGAGTAGCACCGTGCCTTGAAGGCAAGCGCATCCAGCAGTGCGACTGCGATACTTGCCGATTGAAGCGCCAGCGCGCGCAGGGCTAGGCCGGGCAAGAACGTCACTCGGCTTCGTTCCACTGCAACCGAAGACCATACGTGGGCACCAGTACCGAACAGATCGGGGCCGCCGACGAAATTGCCGGCGAACCAGTAGGCCAGCGTCACCTCGCGTCCGGAAGGCGCCGCGTAGTAGCTGCGAATACGTCCCTCTTCGATCAGATATATGCCGTTCTGCAAGTCGCCCTGACGCCAGACATGCTTGCCTGCCGGCAGGACCTCCTCGCGGCCGATGGCGAGAACACGACGCCGGTCAGCCTCACACAACGGATCCAACAAGCTCGGCAGCGACCCGACCAGAGCATCCGATCCCGCCAGCATGATGCCGGTCGCATTCCTGAGACTTGCCGCTGACATCTGCTCGCTCCCCTGCCGCCGCACGGGAAAGCCATTCAAGAGCCATGCCAGACCTGTCGTCAGGCGCCTACGTCTTGATTTCCATCTGCTCGAAGGCCCTGCGGCCTTCCGAGCGGATCAGGTCAAGGCAATCCCGCTTGAGGGCGAGATAGGCGGCCTCCGCGACGATGGCGCTGGAGCGCGGCCGCGGCAGGCTCACCTGAAGATCCCTGAGGATGCGGCCAGGTCCGGCGCTCATGATCAGCACACGGTCAGAGAGAAGGATCGCTTCATCGATGTCGTGTGTGACAAAGACGATTGTTGCGTTGATCCGCTCGCGGAGCTCGAGCAGATTGTCCTGCATGACCGCCCGGGTCTGCGCATCCAGCGCTCCGAACGGCTCGTCCATCAACAGGACACTCGGCTGATTGGCGAGGGCACGGGCAATCGCAACCCGCTGCTGCATGCCCCCGGATAGCGTGTGCGGATATGCCGACGCAAATCTGGTCAGGCCGATCATCTCGATGAGGCCGTCGGCAATCCGCAGCGCCTCCGCTTTCGGCTTGCCGAGCGCGCGGGGCCCGTGCGCGATATTCCGGCGCACCGATTTCCACGGAAACAGATGTGGTTGCTGGAAGACCATTCCGATCTCGGGTCGTGGCTTGCGCATTGCTTCGCCGGCCATGAGCACCTGGCCTCCGAACGGCCGCTCGAGGCCGGCCATTGCATTCAGCAGCGTGGACTTGCCGCAGCCGGATGGACCGACGATCGAGACGAATTCCCCCTGGGCTACTGACAGGGATACGCGGTCGACCGCGATGACCTGCCCGCTCGGCGCATCGAAGACGATGCTCAAATCCTCGACCCGGATGATCGCTTGACGCGCCGCGGCGGACGGCGGGTACGTATCCACGAGCCTGAGTGGCTGGTCTGGACGAAGCAGGCTCGGGATCATCGCCACCACACAGCACGTTCGGCAAGAATCGCGAAGGAACGGTCGGCGACGAAGGAAAGCAGCCCGAGAGCCGCCAGCCCGCCCATGACCTGACCCGTTTGCATGTTCTGTTGCGCAATTTCGATACGATAAACGATACCGGCGAACGCTCCTGCCAACTCGGCGGCGACCAGCGTGTAGAAGGAGATGCTCACCGCGGTTCGAAGACCGACCGTGATATAGGGCAGCGCGCCAAGAAGGACGATCTCCCACAGCATCTGCGGTTGCGGCGTGCCGAGCATCTGGGCGGCTCGGATAAGTCCGTGGTCGACTTTCTGCACCCCGATGTGGGTCGCGAGCCATACCGTGAAGAACACGCCCCAAACGACCAGGAAAAGCTTGCCTGTTTCCGAGAGGCCAAACCAAAGGATGACGATCGGTACGAAGGCGATGGGAGGAATTGGGCGAAGGATGTGAAATAAGGGCGAAAGCAGGCTGGACACCAGCCGAAACCGGCCGGTCAGGATGCCGAGCACGATTCCGCCCGCGGCCCCGATGGCAAATCCCGCGGCCACGCGCGCGAGGCTCGCCATCAGGTCGGCGAAGAATTGTCCGCTGCGAATCCATTCGAGAACGGCGACGGCGACGGTCGATGGCGGCGGAAACAGCACGGTGTTCACGATGCCGGAGCGCGCAACCAGTTCCCACATGCCTGTGAAGGCGGGCACGGAGAGGACGGCGACCAGTACGCTCAGCCGTTCGGTCGCGCTGCTGCGTCTGCCGACGCTCACGGGCGCGCCTCCAGCGTGACGCGAGCTGGATCGAGCGCCTTCAGCGGCGCCGTCACCAGGACTTTCGTGAAATCGGGCATGCTCGCTCCAGGGGGATGATTGCCGGTCTCGAGCCGCCAGGCGGCATGGGTTTTCAGAGTCGTGAGAATCCTGTCGTCGAGGCGCACATGGTAGACGTAGTCCGTCCAGATCGACGCCAATTCATCGCGTTTCATCCCCGTCGCCGCTGCGATGACGTCGATTGCTTCACCCGGATTCGCCTTGAGCCAGCCCTCGGCTTCGATGAGGGACGCCAGGAACTTGCTGACGATCGCGGGGTTGGCGGCGAGGTAAGACTGCGTCACGACGATATTGAAGGTCTCCGAGTAGAGACCTTTGGTATCAAGCGGGATAGCGCCTTCGCCGAGAGCCTTCTTCGCATTCGCGACGTGCGGCTCCCAGGTGTCGAATGCGTCGATGCTGCCGGCCGCCATGGCAGGGAGCATCTCCTGCGGTCGCAGGTTGACGAGCGTCACGTCCTTCGACGTCAGGCCTGCCGCTTTCAACAGAACCGAGGTGTAGACTTCGCTGCCGGTTCCGGCCGTAAAGGCGATTCGCTTTCCACGCAGATCGGCCTTCGTTTTGATCCCGGCAGAAGCTGCGGTCATCGTCTTGAGATCCGAATATTCCATTCCCGCCACGAAGGCGATGGGCTGTTGCGCCATCGCGGCCGCCGTGACCGGCGCCTCGGCTGTTGTCGCGAAATCCGCCCCTCCCCCAAGCACCGTATCGAGGCACTGCTTCCCGCTGGTGAAATTGGAGACCGAGATGTCGAGCCCCTGCTTGGCGAAAATGCCTTTCGCATGGGCAACGATCGCCAGTCCCGAGATCGGCCCAAGATTCTGGGCGAGCCGCGCCTTCAGCAATTCCTCGGCTGTCGCACGCTCGGACGGCGTAAACAGGAAGGACGCAGATAGCACGAACACGGCGAACCGAAGTGCAGTTGTTGATCGCATGCCAAACCCCTGTGATGCCGGCGACCGGAGGTGATCGACCTTAACGACAGGATCGTCTGAAGATCGAAGACCATGAAGCAATTAATCGACAAGGCCCCGCTGTCCACTTTTTGCGCAAGCAAAACAGCTTCCAACCGCGGTCGGGGCAATAAATTCATCAAGCTGCTCACACCTTGGGCGCAGCACGGCCTGCGGCAACGGCACTCTGCTGGCTTCCGCCAAGTCCTGATCTCGACTCAATCAGAACCGATCGGGCGTTCGGTACCGTTGCGTGCGCGGCGAAACCAGGCCCACGTCTGCCGCGTCACTGCGATGTAGCCCGGGCCCCGATAGACGATCTGATCGGCGACGATCCGGTTCAGTTTCGGCAGCGCATGGAAAGGAATCGAAGGATAGGCATGGTGCTCGACATGATAGGGCATGTTCCATGCGAACCAGCGCACGAACCTGGCGGTATAGGTGGTGCGGGTGTTCTGGAAGGCGCTGCGCGTGCGATCGCAGCCGGTGTGTTCGGCAAGCAGATACGGACGCAGAAACAATTGACCGACGATCACGGGGACGACCCAGACCCACAACAGGATCAAGCTGTGCAACGCGATCGATGCCAGCAACAGCGCGACGTAGCCTGCCAGATGGAGACGCGCTTCTGTCACGACAATGTGGCGTTTGCTTTCGGGAATCCAGGGTGACGTGGCGTTGCCGGTCAACGCATGGCGAAGCATCAGCCCCACCCGGAAGGCAACCTGCCGCAAGCCGCTGTACACGATCACCAGTTGCGCGTCCGAGGTCGGGATTGGAACCGACAGCAGTTCCGGATCCCTCTCTGGATCCTGCGTATACCGATGATGATCCCAGTGGAATAAGCAGTAATATTCGTAAGGCAAGCCGACCGCGAACGAGGAGACATGACCGAAGGCGAGATTAAGCGCCCGGCTGCGAAACGCCGTCTTGTGGGCGGTCTCGTGGACCACCATGAACAGGAATGCGACAAAGTAGCCTTGGACGACCACCAGCGGCAACGCCCAGACGATTCCGTATTGCGATGAGACCAGCCAGATCAGCGCGCCGACAACGACGATAACGCCGTAGTGGCTGGCCGCGCGGATCAGACCCTGCCAATCGGACCGCACCGACAACTCGCGCAGCATGGCCGGAGTCAGCGGCTTCTCTCCGGCGGCAGTGATGGCATTGCTCATGATCGTGGTCGCCTCTTTTTCGGAATCGCACACCGTGCTCGTGCGGACGCTGGAATTGGCCGAGCACAGGCCGACCCTAGGAAGCGCGGCCGCAATGCTGAAGCAATTTATTTCGCCGGCGTTGGCTCGCCCGGCATCCCTGGACTGACACTCTCCTCGCCAGCCTTCGCAAACGACGTTTGCGCAAGGCTGGCGCGCCGAAGCTCGCAGGGCGAAGGTGGACTCGGTTCCGTTTGCTTCGGCTCGGCAAGCCTGCCGGGGGCAAGCTTCTCCTGCGCCCTCCGCCGCCGCTTCACCCCACCAGCTTCCACTTCCCATCCCCGGTCCGCTTCAACGCGGGGTCGCTCACCCGCACGTGCTCGGCGAGGAAATCGATGAACGCGCGCACGCGTGCCGGGAGTGGGGCGGTGTGGCCGACATAGACGGCGTGGATGTCTTCGCGGTCGCCGGGGTTGTAGCCTTGCAGCACCGGCACGAGGCGGCCGGATTCGATATCGGGGCCGATGTGGAAGAGGGCGAGGCGCGCAAGACCGACGCCGCCGAGGCAGAGGCGGCGGGCGGCTTCGCCGTCGCTGGCGCGCGCGACCGGCGGGGGCAGGGCCTCCTCGGCGTGGTCGCCACGCCTGAACGGCCAGCCGCGGATGCTGCGTGGAAAGGTCCAGCCGATGCCGCGGTGGTCGGCGAGATCGGCCGGAATCTTCGGCATGCTGCAGCGGGCGAGATAGTCCGGCGCGCCGACCACGACCATGCGGCTGGTGCCGAGCTTTCGCGCGACCAGCCGCGAGGCGCGCAGCGGACCGACGCGGATGGCGACGTCCGCGCGCTCCTGCATCAGGTCGATCACCGTATCGGTCAGCACGAGATCGAGCGTGACGTCGGGATGCTGCGCCAGAAACCGCGGGATCAAGGGCATCACATGCAGCATGCCGAAGGGGATGTTGCAATTGACCGTAAGGCGGCCGCGCGGCGCCGCGCCCGAGGCCGCCTCGCGCTCGGCCTCCTCCATCTCGGCGAGGATGCGCAACGAGCGCTCGTAGAAGGCCTGACCTTCCTCCGTCAGCGTCAGCCTGCGCGTGGTGCGGTTGACGAGCCGCGCACCGAGGCGCGTCTCCAGACGCGAGATCAGCTTGCTGACGCCCGACGGCGTCAGGCGCAGCTTTCGCGCGGCCGGGGTGAAGCCGCCGAGGTCGACGACACGGACGAAGACCTCCATCTCGGCGGAGCGGTTGGTGTCGAAACGGGCCATGTTGAATTCACGTCACAAATGATTGGATTGCGGACATTCTAATGGTTTGGCGGCAGCGCCGCTATCTGCGTGGCTCTTCTCATCCCTTGGAGCAACGCATGCCTCCTGCCGTCCTCGCGCTCACCGCCGGTGCCTTCGGCATCGGCACCACCGAATTCATCATCATGGGCCTGCTGCTGCAGGTTGCCGCCGACATGCACGTCTCGGTGCCGGTCGCAGGCCTGCTGATATCAGGCTATGCACTCGGCGTGTCCGTGGGGGCGCCAGTCCTCACCCTGGCGACGCGCAAAATGCCGCGGAAAACCGTGCTGCTGGCGCTGATGGCGATCTTCACGCTCGGAAATGCGGCTTGCGCGCTTGCACCCACTTACGAATTGCTGATGGCCGCGCGCGTGCTGACCTCGCTCGCGCACGGCACGTTCTTCGGCGTCGGCTCGGTGGTGGCCACCAGCCTCGTCGCCGAGGACAAGCGTGCGTCTGCGATCGCCACCATGTTCATCGGCCTGACGGTCGCGACGCTCCTGGGCGTGCCCTTCGGTGCCTGGCTCGGCCTGATGCTCGGCTGGCGCGCGGCGTTCTGGGCGGTGACTGTCATCGGCGTGATCGCGTTCGCGGTCGTCGCCGCGCTCGTCCCCGGCCATGTCGGCAATGGCGACAAGCCGATCTCGCTTGCCGAGGAAGTGGCCGTGCTCGGTCGTCCGCAGGTGCTGCTCGGTCTTGCCATGACCGTGTTCGGCTTCGCCGGCCTGTTCGTCGTCTTCACCTATATCCAGCCGATCCTGACGCGCTTCACCGGCTTTTCGGAGGCTGCCGTCTCGCCGATCCTGCTGGTGTTCGGCGTCGGCCTTGGGATCGGCAATATCGCCGGCGGCAAGCTTGCGGACCGCGGCCTCGCACGGGCCCTGACCGGCACGCTCGCCGCGCTTGCGATCGTGCTGCTCGGCCTGGCGGCCGTGCTGTCGATCAAGATCCTGTCCGTCGCGCTGATCCTGCTACTCGGCACCGCCGCCTTCGCGACCGTCGCGCCGCTTCAGCTTCGCGTGCTGGAGGCCGCAGGTCCCAGCGGCCGGACGCTCGCCTCCAGCCTCAACATCGCCGCGTTCAATCTCGGCAACGCACTCGGCGCCTGGGTAGGCGGCGTCACTATCGACCGCGGGCTCGGCCTTTCGGCGCTGCCGCTGGTCGCGGCCGGCATCACCGTCATTGGCCTCGTTCTGGCGCTGTGGAGTCTCCGGCTCGATCCCGCGCCGGCAACCGTCGCGGCGTGCCCGGCGGAATAGGAGAGCGATCATGGAATACCGCAATCTCGGCGCTTCCGGGCTCAAAGTCCCCGTCCTCAGCTTCGGCACCGGCACGTTCGGCGGCCAGGGTCCGTTGTTTTCCGCCTGGGGCCGCAGCGGCACTGATGAAGCCCGCAGGCTGGTCGATATCTGCCTCGATGCCGGCGTCAATCTGTTCGACAGCGCCGATGTCTATTCGAACGGCGCTTCCGAGGAGATCCTCGGTGCCGCGATCAAGGGGCGCCGGGACAAGGTGCTGATCTCGACCAAGATGAGCCTGCCGATGGGCGACGGTCCGCTCGATGCCGGCTCGTCGCGGCAGCGGCTGCTTGCCTCGGTCGATGCGGCGCTAGGACGGCTCGGCACTGACCATATCGATCTGCTTCAGCTCCACGCCTTCGACGCGTTCACGCCGATCGAGGAGGTGCTGTCCACGCTCGATATGCTCGTGCGCGCCGGTAAGCTGCGCTATGTCGGCGTCTCGAATTTCGCCGGCTGGCAGCTGATGCAGTCGCTCGCGATCGCGGACCGGCATGGCTGGCCGCGCTATGTCGCGCACCAGGTCTATTACTCGCTGCTCGGGCGCGACTATGAATGGGAGCTGATGCCGCTCGCGCGCGATCAGGGCATCGGCGCTCTGGTCTGGAGCCCGCTGGGCTGGGGCCGGCTCACCGGAAAGATCCGACGCGGCCAGCCGCTGCCGCAAGGAAGCCGCCTGCATGCCACCGCACAGTTCGGTCCGCCCGTGGACGATGCGCGCCTCCACGCCGTCGTTGACGTGCTCGATGCGATTGCTGTGGAGACCGCTCGGACCGTGCCGCAGGTCGCGATTGCCTGGCTGCTGTCGCGTCCCACGGTCTCCTCCGTGATCATCGGGGCGCGCGACGAAGCGCAGCTGCGCGACAATCTCGGCGCCGTCGGCTGGCCGCTGAGCGCGGACCAGATCAAGCGGCTCGATGAGGTCAGCGCTGTGATGCCGCCTTATCCGTACTATCCCTATCGCATCCAGGAGGGCTTTGCGCGGCTCAATCCACCCTTGGTGTAGGCGCTCGCTCATAGACGGCTGCGATTGCGACAGAGCGTCGCGACAATGCGCCATGCAGAATCGCGCCTGTACAGGGTCCCGCGTCGTCCCTAACCTCCGCCGCGCAAATTGAGGAGATGCGGCGTGGCGAAGAAGACGGCGACCAAGAAGAAAAGTGTGTTGAAGAAGACGGCGAAGGCTTCGAAGAAGGGCTCCGGCCGCAAGAGCGCCGTGGCCAAGCCGGCCGGAAAGGCCGCTGCCGGCAAATCGGCGAAGCCGCGGCGCCCGAACGGGCCGGCCTGGCAATGGTCGGCGGTCGAGACCGCGGCTGCGATCCGCTCCGGCGCCATCTCCGCGGTCGAGGCGGTCGAAGCGCATCTCGAACGAATGCGCACCGTCAATCCGAAGCTGAATGCGGTCGTCGTCGATCTCTCGGAGGAAGCACTCAAAGCGGCGCACGCGGCCGACAAGCAGCGCGCCAAAGGCGGCGAGCTCGGTCTCCTGCACGGTGTGCCGATTACGATCAAGGAAAATGTCGACTACGAGGGCCGGCCGAATTTCAACGGCGTGCCCGCCAACAAGGACCTCATCGCGCCATCGGATGCGCCCGTGGTGCGCAACCTGAATAAATCAGGCGCGATCGTCATCGGTCTCACCAACACGCCCGAATTCTCCTTCCGCGGCTTCACCGACAATCCCCTGCATGGGCTGACGCTCAATCCCTGGGATCCAGACATCACCTGCGGCGGCTCCTCCGGGGGTGCGGGCTCGGCGGTCGCTGCGGGCATCGGCACCATCGCCCACGGCAACGACATCGGCGGCTCGCTGCGCTGGCCGGCGCATTGCAACGGCGTTGCCACCATCAAGCCGACGCAGGGCCGCATCCCCGCCTTCAACGGAAGCGCAAGGTCGGAGCGGCCGATGCTGGCGCATCTGATGTCGGCGCAGGGGCCGCTCGCGCGCCATGTTGCCGACGTGCGCCTCGCTTTGGAGGTGATGAGCCAGCGCGATCCGCGCGATCCCTGGTGGGTGCCCGCGCCGCTGGTCGGCGAGCGGCCGAAGCGGCCGATCAAGGTTGCACTGGCAAAGATCCCCGAGGACATGGACGTCGATCCCTCTGTCGCCGCGGCGCTGCGCCAGGCTGCCGATCATCTCGAGCGGTCCGGCTACCGCGTCAGCGAGGTCGAGGTGCCCGATATTAACGGGGTCTGGCAGACCTGGTGCGACATCATCACCAACGAGACTGTGATGATGCAGGAGGCCGCCATGCTGAAGGTCACATCCGAGGATTTTCACAAGTCCTGGGGCGGCATGAAGGCCAAGGCCAACGTGCTCGATCTCAAGGGCTGGATGCAGGCGACCGCCGCGCGCAACGGCCACATCCGCGCCTGGCAATTGTTCTTCGAGGAGTATCCGGTGGTGCTGGCGCCGACCACGGTGAAGCCGACGCCGGGCCCGCGCGAGGACACCGTCAGTCCCGAGCGCGTGCGCGAGATCTTCTGGGGCGAGATCCGCTTCATCTCCGCCATCAACGTGCTGGGCCTGCCCGGCGCCGTGGTGCCGGTCGCGCTGCATGACGGCAAGCCGATCGGCGTGCAATTGATTGCCGGCCGCTATCGCGAGGATCTCGCACTCGATGCCGCGGCCGCGATCGAAAAGCGCGTCGGCGTGCTCACGCGCAAGCTCTGGGAGATGATGGGATAGGGCGATAATCCCGCTGCGAGTTTTTGACAACGTACGCTTAACTAGTCCGAACCACGTGGGCAGAACGCTGGTCGATAAGCGCCCACATGCAGCCGCTCCAGACGTCAGGCGTCCATTATCCTCTTCATCGTGGCCCTTTGCATTGACCGTGGCGTCAAACGATTTGAAAAGGCAGCCATCTTGTTCGACAGGCCTGCGACCACCATGGCCTTTCCTTGCAAGAGCGCCCGAATACCGCTTTCGGCGACCGGACGCGGCTTCATGGTGAGGAGGCGCAGCAAGCTTGAAGCGGTTGCGCCGGCTGCCGCATCGAAGCCCGTCGCGGTGTGCCCCGGGCAGAGACTGGTAACGACCACGCCATGCGGGCGGAGTTCGTCATGCAGAGCTTCGCCAAAGGCCAGCACATAAGCCTTGGTTGCCGCATAGGCCGCGTAGCTGGGAACGGCCTGGAAGGCCAGGAGGCTGGCGATAAGAAGGATATGTCCGGATCGCCGCTGAGCCATGTCGCGGCCGAACAGATAGGTCAGCTCTGTGAGCGTGGTGATGTTGAGCTGGATCATATTCGCGGTTTGCTCGATCGGCGTGTCCAAGAAATCGCCGTGCAAGCCGAAACCGGCATTGTTCACCAGGATGTCGATCGTCACCGACCTCGCGTCGAGACTGCTTTTCAGGCGGTTGGCCGCGCCCGGTGCGGCAAGATTGATCGCCTCGACCAGCACATCCACGCCATATTTGCTGCGGAGATCGGAGGCAAGCTTGTCCATGGACTCTCGCCGTCGAGCCGCCAAGACGAGATTGACTTTCTGCCCCGCCAGCAGATCTGCGAATTCAAGACCGAGGCCACTCGACGCGCCCGTGACCAGCGCCCATTTTCCGGCAAAGTCGTCTGTTGCTTCTTTTGACATCGTTCTCTTTCTAATTTGATCAGCGAATGGGCCGTGCGGATTCACTCCGAACACCGGCCTCTCCCGCTCAAGCGGCAGCGGCGTCTCGAACCTGTTCGGCCGCGGCATCCAAAAGCGCTTGAGCCAGATCGGGGTCGTTGACGACGCGAGAGAGCGTCACCGCGCCGACCATCGTCGCGAGAATGCCCATGGCCTTGCCGCGCGAGGCCTCGCCGTCGTTTCCGGCGATGAAGCGGCCGAGCACGTCGAGATGGGCTTTGATTCCCGCTTCGAATTCCGCCTTCACCTCGAGGCCCTGTCGGGCGGCATCTGCGCCGAGCGCCACGATCGGGCAGCCGTCCATCTTCTCTTCGCGATGGTCGCCACTGAGGTAGAACCCGATCACGGCGCCAAGTGGATCGTCAGGATGCGCCGCGGCTGCGTCTGACCATCGGCCGGATGCGCTTTCCAATGCGCGCCTGGACGCCTCCACCGCCAGATCCTCTTTTGAAGCGAACTGCTTGTAGAAGGCGCCCTGAGTCAGCCCGGCACCCTTCATCAGATCCTTGAGGCCGATGCCATCAAAGCCGCGCTCCCTGAAGAGGCGACTGGCCACATTGATCACGTTTTGGCGGTTCTCGGCCGCCTGGGTGCGACTCACTCGCATCGCGGATCTCCAATTGGATTTCGTTCGACTGCTATATCAAATATAGAGTTCGATTGCAATCTATCAATCTGTGCACCCTGATTTTCGTACGTTGCGCGGGGAAAATCGGGGGGTCTGGGATCACGCTTCCGTTATAGGCCAAAAATTGGATTGCGATCGAAATCTAACATGTCTATAGAAGTCATACGACATCTAATTCTCAAAGGAGATGGGTCATGAAAAGGGGTGTTGCAGTGCTCGCCGGTATTCTGGTTCCGGCGGGGGTAGCGACCTTCGTTTCCCTTGCCATTCCCGCCCACGAAGCCTCCGCGGTGATCGATCCAAGGCAGGAACCCCCGATGGTCCGCCTGGTGACAGCCACTCGGGTCAGCGGATCCGAGCGCGGTTTCACCGGGACGGTCGGCGCGCGAGTGGAAAGCAATCTCGGTTTTCGCGTTGCCGGGAAGATCGTCGAACGACTCGTGAATGTCGGTGAGCAAGTCAAATCCGGCCAGCCCTTGATGCGGATCGACGAAACCGACTTGCGCCTCGCGGTCACAGCGAAGCGCAACGCGGTCGCCGCGGCGCGCGCTGTTGTCGTTCAGACCGACGCCGACGAGCGGCGATACGCCAACCTGGTGAACGACGGATGGACTTCAAAGCAGCGCTACGAGCAGGCGAAGGCCGCGTCGGACACCGCCAAGGCGCAGCTTGCCGCGGCCGAAGCCGAGGCAGGCGTCGCCGAGAACCAGGCGACCTATTCCGTTCTGGTCGCGGATGCGGACGGGACGGTCACCCAGACGCTCGGCGAGCCGGGACAAGTGGTTGCCGCCGGCCAAGCGGTCGTTCGACTGGCGCAGTCCGGTCCTCGCGAAGCCGTGGTCGCGCTTCCCGAAACCATGCGGCCGGCGATCGGCTCGCTCGCCGAGGCGAGCCTGTATGGCAGCGATGGGCGCCGCTTTACCGCGCATCTGCGCCAGCTATCGGATTCCGCCGATCCCCAGACCCGCACCTATGAGGCCCGCTACGTGCTCGATGGTGACGCCGCAGCGGCGCCGCTTGGTGCGACCGTCACCATTCGGCTTACAAGCCAGGATCATCAGCCGGAAGCCCAGGTGCCGCTGGGCGCCGTGCTCGATGACGGCAGAACGACGGGCGTTTGGGTCTTCGACAGCGCGACCTCGACCGTGCGCCTGCAGCCCGTCAAGCTGCTTCGTGTGACCAGCGAGACAGCCGTTATCTCGGGATCGAAGTCCGGTGACCAGATTGTTTCTCTCGGCGCTCATCTCCTGCATGAGGGTGCTCGCGTCAGGACTGGCTCGGAAAGCGGGAGCAAGTCGTGAGCTTCAATCTCTCCGCCCTCGCCGTTCGCGAACGGGCCGTCACCCTGTTCTTCATCCTGCTGCTGGCGGCCGCGGGCGCCTACGCCTTCTTCATGCTCGGGCGGGCCGAGGACCCGTCCTTCACCATCAAGACCCTGACGGTCACCACCGTATGGCCGGGCGCGACGGCGCGCGAGATGCAGGACCAGGTCGCCGAACCCCTGGAGAAGCGGATTCAGGAGCTGACCTGGTACGACCGGGTGGAGACGACGACGCGGCCGGGTTATGCCTACATGACGGTGACGCTGAAGGACAGCACGCCGCCGTCCAGCGTGCAGGAGGAGTTCTACCAGGCCCGCAAGAAGCTCGGGGACGAAGCGCGCAAGCTGCCGTCCGGAGTGCTCGGCCCCTTCGTCAACGACGAATATTCGGACGTGAGCTTCGGACTCTACGCACTCAAGGCCAAGGGCATGCCGATGCGCGAGCTCGCAAGGCAAGCCGAGACCATTCGCCAGGATCTCCTGCACGTGCCCGGCGTCAAGAAGATCAACATCCTCGGTGAACGTCCCGAACAGATCTTCGTCGAGTTCTCCTATGCCAAGCTGGCAACTCTCGGTGTGTCGGCAACGGATATCGTTGCCGCCCTGCAGCGACAGAATACGGTGACGCCAGCCGGTTCGATCGATACCAAGGGGCCGCAGGTCTTCATCCGGGTCGACGGCGCTTATGATAGCGTCCAGGCGATCGCCGATACCCCGATCGTCGCTGCCGGGCGGACGCTGAAGCTGTCCGACATTGCTGAGGTCCGCCGCGGATACGAGGATCCACCCACCTACATCATCCGGCACCAGGGCGAGCCTACCATCATGCTCGCGGCGGTGATGCAGGAGGGCTGGAATGGCCTCGCGCTCGGCAAGGCGCTGGAGGAGAGGTCTGCGGCTATCGCTCGGACACTGCCGCTCGGGATGAGCCTCGCCAAGGTCAGCGATCAAGCCGTCAACATCACCTCGGCGGTCGACGAGTTCATGATGAAGTTTGCGATGGCGCTGGGCGTGGTGCTGCTGGTGAGCCTGCTCAGCCTCGGCTGGCGTGTCGGCATCGTCGTTGCGGCTGCCGTGCCCCTGACGCTCGCCGTCGTGTTCCTGATCATGCTGGAGACCGGCCGGTTCTTCGACCGCATCACGCTCGGCGCTTTGATCCTGGCGCTCGGTCTTCTCGTCGACGACGCCATCATCGCGATCGAGGTGATGGTGGTGAAGATGGAAGAAGGCATGGACCGCATCTCGGCGGCGGCCTATGCGTGGAGCCACACCGCGGCGCCGATGCTGTCTGGAACGCTCGTGACAATCGCGGGCTTCCTGCCGGTGGGATTCGCGCGCTCGACCGCCGGCGAATACGCTGGCAACATCTTCTGGGTCGTGGGATTCGCCCTCATCGTCTCCTGGATCGTCGCGGTGATCTTCACGCCCTATCTTGGCGTCAAGATGCTGCCCGCGATCAAGCCGGTCGAAGGCGGTCACCACGCGATCTACGGCACGCCCAACTATCAGCGCCTGCGAGGGCTGATCACCTTCGCGGTCCGCCACAAATTCCTGACCTGCAGCATCGTCGCCGTCGCCTTCGCGCTTTCCGTCGTCGGCATGGCTGGCGTCAAGCAGCAGTTCTTCCCGACCTCCGACCGCCCGGAAGTGCTGGTGGAGGTTCGCCTGCCGGAAGGCACCAGCATCGAGACGACGACGGGCACCGTCGAGAAGCTCGAGGGCTGGCTGCACGATCAACCCGAGGCCAAGATCATCACGAGCTATGTCGGTCAGGGCGCGCCGCGCTTCTTCTTCGCGATGGCGCCGGAGCTGCCAGATCCGGCCTTCGCCAAGATCGTCGTCCTGACGCCGGATGCGGAGGCGCGCGAGGCTTTGAAGCATCGACTCCGACAATCGGTATCACAGGGCCTCGCACCTGAGGCCAATGTGCGCGTCACCCAGCTTGTGTTCGGACCCTATACGCCGTTCCCGGTGGAGTTTCGTGTGATGGGGCCCGATCCCGCGCAATTGTACGCCATCTCTCAGAAGGCTCTCGAAATCATGCGTGGCGTTCCCGATGTACGACAGGCAAATCGGGATTGGGGCAACCGCACGCCCGTGCTCCGCTTCATCCCGGATCAGGATCGGCTGAACCTCATCGGCCTGTCGCCGGCCGAGGTGGGCCGTCAACTCCAGTTCCTGCTCACCGGCATCGCCGTGACCCAGGTTCGCGAGGACATCCGCAATGTCCCCATCGTGGCGCGCAGTGCTGGTGGCGAGCGGCTGGACCCGGCGCGTCTGGCGGATTTCTCGCTGATGAGCCGGGACGGCCGTTCGATTCCGCTCGACCAGGTCGGCCATTCGGAAATCCGACTTGAAGAGCCGATCCTCAAGCGCCGCGATCGCACCCCCGTCGTCACGATACGCTCGGACATCAATGAGGCGACCCAGCCTCCGGAGGTCTCCAAGGAGATCAAGGCAGCCCTGCAGCCCCTGATCGCCTCCCTTCCGGCCGGCTATCGTATCGAGCTGGGCGGATCGATCGAGGAGGCAACCAAGGCCAACGACGCGCTCGCGACGATCTTCCCCGCCATGATTGCCGCCATGTTGATCGTCGTCATGCTGCAGGTTCGATCGTTCTCGACGATGGCGATGGTCGTCCTGACTGGACCGCTCGGCCTCGTCGGCGTCGTGCCGGCATTGCTCCTCTTCAACCAGCCCTTCGGGTTCAACGCGATTCTGGGCCTGATTGGACTGGCGGGCATCTTGATGCGCAACACTCTGATCTTGACCGAACAGATCAAGGAGAACCTTGCCGCCGGCCTTGACGACTATCACGCCGTCATCGAGGCCACGGTGCAACGCACGAGACCCGTGATCCTCACCGCGCTTGCTGCCGTGCTGGCCTTCATCCCGCTCACGCATTCCGTGTTCTGGGGGTCGATGGCTTACACACTGATCGGCGGCACGGCCGTCGGCACGGTTCTGATCCTGCTGTTTCTGCCCGCGCTCTATGCCGCCTGGTTCCGGATCAAGTCGACCGCAGATGACATGCATGAGGCCTCGCGCGAGAAGCCGGAATTGCAAGCGGCATTGGCTGCCGAGTAAGGCTCCATTGATCCCATGGAGGATCGTCCGGTCCGAACGGAAAAAGGATCCGACGAGGCTCACGCTCGCATCCGGGAAACGGATGAAGAGCGCTTGCGGCCGCGTCGGTCACCAGTCGGTCACCACATGGCGTCGGTAGCGGACATTGCCGCCGTTGCCAATTGATCAATCAAATTTAACTCGAATTTTAGCTAACTCGCCAACAAGCATTAGGGTTACTTCCTCGATCTCTAAGCGAATTATTGTCCGCTTTACCACCCGCCTCTAACACGAGGACGGCGGCCAACGCACGCGCCTCATTCTAGGCCAATAAGTGCGGCCCGCTCCACGCGGAGGTGGCACGATGCGCAACGAGACGATCGCTATTCACGCCGGCTACGAGCCTGAAGCCACCACGCACGCAGTGGCCGTGCCGATCTACCAGACCGCGGCCTACGCCTTCGACAGCGCCGATCATGGCGCCGCCCTGTTCAATCTGGAGACCGAAGGCTTTCGCTACAGCCGCATCGCCAATCCGACCAGCGCAGTCCTGGAGAAGCGCATCGCACAGCTCGAAGGCGGCGTCGGCGCGCTCGCGGTCGCGACCGGGCAGGCAGCGCTGCATTTCGCCTTCGTCAACGTCGCCGACCACGGCGGCAACATCGTCTCCGTGCCGCAGCTCTACGGCACCACGCATACGCTGCTCTCCCACATCCTGCCGCGCCAGGGCATCATCGGCCGTTTCGCCGAGAGCGACAAGCCCGAGGCGGTCGAGAAGCTGATCGACGAGAACACCCGCGCCGTGTTCGCCGAGACCATCGGCAATCCCGCCGGCAATGTCTGCGACGTCGAGGCGCTGGCGAAGGTCGCGCACGCGCATGGCGTGCCGCTGATCGTCGACAACACCGTCGCCACCCCGATCCTCTTCAAGCCGTTCGACTATGGGGCCGATATCGCGGTGCATTCGCTGACCAAGTTCTTGGGCGGTCACGGCACCACGCTCGGCGGCGCCATCGTCGATTCCGGAAACTTTCCCTGGGCCGAGCACGCCGATCGCTTCCCGGCCTACAACAAGCCCGACGCCTCCTATCACGGCCTGGTCTATGCCGAGCGCTTCGGCAAGACCGCCTATATCGAGCGCGCGCGCAGCGTCTATCAGCGCACCATGGGCTCGGTGCTGTCGCCGTTCAACGCCTTCCTGCTGCTTCAGGGCATCGAGACCGTGGCGCTGCGCATGGAGCGCCATGTCGAGAACGCCCGCAAGGTCGCCGAATTCCTGCGCGGCGATCCGCGCGTGGCCTGGGTCAACTACACCGGCTTTTCGGACAGCCCCTATTATCCCCTCGTGCAGAAGTACCTGAACGGCAACGCCTCCTCGCTATTCACCTTCGGCATCAAGGGCGGCATGGAGGCCGGCAAGACGTTTTACGATGCGCTGAATCTGATCACGCGCCTCGTCAATATCGGCGATGCCAAGTCGCTCGCCTGCCATCCGGCATCGACCACCCATCGCCAGATGTCGGCGGAGCAGCAGCGCGTCGCCGGCGTGCTGCCGGAGACGATCCGTCTGTCGATCGGCATCGAGCATGTCTCTGATATCATCGAGGACATCGACCAGGCGCTGGAAAAGGCTTGCCCGTCGGCGCGCCGCGAGGCCGCGGAGTAGGCGGCGCCGGCCATGACGATCTTGATCGACAAGAATCAGGTCATCGCGGGCCCGACGCTGGTGCCGGCCGCGCACGATCTCGCGCGCGATGCTGGCGCCGAGCTCACCATCGGCCTTGTCAACAACATGCCGGATGCCGCGTTGAAGGCGACCGAGCGGCAGTTCATGAAGCTGCTTCAGGCCGCGGCGGGCTCGCGCCGTATCCGCTTCCACTGCTTCTCGCTTCCCAGCGTGAAGCGGTCGCCGGAAGCCAAGTGGCACGTCGAGAGCGAGTATTCCAACCTTTCCGATCTCGAGCGCGGCAAGTTCGATGGGCTGATCGTGACGGGCGCAGAGCCGATCGCGCCCGAGCTCGACGGGGAGCCGTACTGGCGCGACCTCACGAATCTGATCGACTGGGCCAAGGTCAACACGCGTTCGACGATCTGGTCGTGCCTTGCCGCGCATGCCGCGGTGCTGCACCTCGACAATATTGAACGGCGGCGGCTGCCGGCCAAATGTCACGGCATTTTCGATTGCGGCGTCGTGACGGACGATCTGCTGACCCGCTCTGCGCCCGCGCCGCTCAAGGTCTCGCATTCACGTCTGAACGAGATCGCCGAGAGCGACCTCGTGCACGCCGGTTATCAGGTGCTGACACGCTCACAGGAGGCTGGCGTCGACGTCTTCATTCGCCAATACGCCAGCCGCTTCGTGTTCTTCCAGGGTCACCCCGAATATGACGCGCTGTCGCTGCAGCGCGAATATCTGCGTGATATCGGCCGCTACCTCGCGCGGGAGCGGGAGACCTATCCGCGCCTGCCGGTGAGCTATTTTGACGCAGCGACGGAAGAGAAGCTGGCTCGCTTCGAGAGGAAGGCGGCGCACCAGCGCCATCCGGCGCTCAGCAACGAGCTGCCCGCGCTGAACCTGCGCGCCGATATCGGCGCCGGCGACGCGGCGGCGGTGCTCTTCCGCAATTGGCTGCGCTATCTCGGCGCGGACGCCGACGCGTCGATCGGTGCGCTAGCCGAAGCGGTCTTGGTTCGGCGTTAGGATTACCCGAGCGTTAGGCTTGCCTCGACCTGCGCACGAATGTTTGGGTAGACCAAGAAGGCATCACAGGAAACGCAGTCGTGTGGTCGGCACTCCAGGGACGCGTGAGCAATCGGTTGGCCCGGCATTTCCGCGCCGCGCCGCACCGGCTGGCCGCGCATGCGGCGATGGTGAGCTTCACGTTCGACGATGCCCCCGATAGCGCCGCGGGCGAGGGCGCCGAGCTACTGGAGCGGCATGGCGGCCGCGGCACCTATTACCTCGCCGGCAGCCTGATCGGTCGGCCGTCGGAGCATTGGCATGGCCTCTCGGATGATGCGATCGTCCGGCTTCACCGCGCCGGGCACGAGATCGCCTGCCACACCTTCTCGCATCAGAACTCGGCGACGCTCGACGAAGCCGCCATGGCGCGCGAGATCGAACGAAACCGCAGCCATCTCCGCGGCATTGATGCCTCGATCACGCTGGAGAATTTCGCCTATCCCTATGGCATCGCCTCGGTGTGGCGCAAGCCGCAGCTGACAAAGGCCTTCCGTTCCGCGCGCGGCATTCTTCCCGGCGTCAACAGCGGCGTCATCGACCTCCAATTCCTGCGCGCCTCGCCCTTGGTCGATTGCGAGATCGACGAGGCCGGGGTCGATCGCTATTTCGACGCGGCGGTCGCGAGCGGCGGCTGGCTGATCTTCTACGGCCACGACGTCACCGAAAGGCCGAGCCCCTATGGCTGCACGCCGCATCTGATGCGTCATGCGCTCGAGGCGGCCGGCAGACGCAATATGCCCATCGTGACCGTCGCAGAAGCGCTGCGACGGATCGGGGCGTAGCCTCTTCACCTCTCCCCGCTTGCGGGCAGAGGCCGGATTGCATCGAAGATGCAATCCGGGTGAGGGGGTACAGGTCCAGCGGCGGTCTCATGTGTGGAGAGAAGCCCCTCACCCCAACCTTCTCCCCGTAAGGACGGGGAGAAGGGGACGAAGCAGCGTTGCCTCGCCCTCCAAACAGTCTTGCCACAGCCACACCAGCATGCGACTGGCCTTGTGACGAATCCCACGGCCTGATCTGCTCCGCCCATGTCTGCTCCCTCCAACGCCCCACTGCCTGCGCCGGCCAACGGCCGCCACGCGCTGTCGGTGCTGCATTCGGTGTTCGGCCTGCCGGGATTCCGCGGCGCGCAGGGCGAGATCATCCGCCACGTCACAGACGGCGGCAATTGCCTGGTCTTGATGCCGACCGGCGGCGGCAAGTCGCTGTGCTATCAGCTTCCATCCTTGCTGCGCGAAGGTTGCGGCATCGTGGTTTCGCCGTTGATCGCCCTAATGCGCGACCAGGTCGCCGGCCTGATCGAAGCCGGTGTCAATGCCGCCGCGCTGAACTCGTCGCTGACGCCGCAGGAGGCGTCCGACATCGAACGCCGCCTGCTCGCCGGCGATCTCGACCTGCTCTATGTCGCGCCGGAACGGCTGGTCACGCCGCGCGGCCTGTCGCTGCTGGCGCAGGCGAAAGTGGCGCTGTTCGCGATCGACGAGGCGCATTGCGTCTCGCAATGGGGCCACGATTTCCGGCCCGAATATGTCGGCCTTTCCGTCATCGCCGAGCGCTTTCCCGACGCGCCGCGGATCGCGCTGACCGCGACCGCCGACGAGCTGACGCGCAAGGAGATCGTCGAGCGGCTTCAGCTGACGGGCGCGCCGCAGTTCGTCTCCAGCTTCGACCGGCCCAACATCCGCTACGAGATCGTCGACAAGCGCAATGCGGTGTCGCAGCTGAAGGAATTCATCCGCGAGCGCCACATGGGCGATGCCGGCGTGGTCTATTGCCTGTCGCGCAACCGCGTCGAGGAAGTCGCCGCCGCGCTTGCCGAGGCCGGCATTGCGGCGCTGCCCTACCACGCGGGGCTCGACGGGGCGGTGCGCTCGCGCAACCAGGATCGCTTCCTCAACGAGGACGGCATCGTCATCGTCGCGACCATCGCCTTCGGCATGGGCATCGACAAGCCCGACGTGCGCTTCGTCGCCCATCTCGACCTGCCCAAGAGCATCGAGGCCTATTACCAGGAGACCGGACGCGCCGGCCGTGACGGCAAGCCGTCGGCGGCGTGGATGACCTACGGTCTCTCCGACATCGTGCAGCAGCGCCGCATGATCGACGAATCGGCCGGATCGGAGGATTTCAAGCGGGTCTCGATCGGCAAGCTCGATGCGCTGGTCGGCCTCGCCGAGACGCCGCATTGCCGACGCCGGCGCCTGCTCGCCTATTTCGGCGAGATCGTGATGGGCGAGAGCTGCGGCAATTGCGACAATTGCCTGACGCCGCCGAAGATGCGCGACGGCAAGGTGCTGGCACAGAAGCTGCTGTCCTGCGTCTATCGCACCGGGCAGCGTTTCGGCACCATGCATTTGATCGACGTGCTGGTCGGACGCCTGACCGAGAAGGTCACACAGTTCGGTCACGACAAGCTGTCGGTGTTCGGCATCGGCCGCGAGCTCAACGAGAAGCAGTGGCGCACGGTGCTGCGGCAATTGGTGGCGATGGGCCATTTGCGCAGCGACAGCGAAGCCTACGGCGCGCTCAAGCTGACGGATTCTTCGCGCGGCGTGCTGCGCGGCGAGACCGAGGTCTGGCTGCGCGAGGAGGCGCCCGGCACGCGGGTTCGCGCCAGCCGCGCCAAGTCACGCCGCGGCGACCTCGCGCCGGCAGCGAGCGCGGCGCAAGGCGACGTCGATCCCGAACTGCGCGCGCGCTTGCGCGCCTGGCGCTCAGAGGTCGCGCGCGAACGCGGCGTGCCGGCCTATGTGGTGCTGCACGATGCCACCATCGACGGCATCGTCCGAGCTTGGCCGACGACGCTGGACGAGCTGCGCAACGTGCCGGGGATCGGCGACAAGAAGCTCGAGCACTACGGCGACGAGCTGCTGCAGATCGTGAGGACGAGGTAGGGCGCAGTCGTCATCCCGGACAAGCGCGCCTCAAGCGCGCGCCGATCCGGGATCCACAACCACAGGGAGAAGTTTGCTGCGGCAGGCCGGCAACCACGAGTTTTCGCCAAACGCCTCCCTGTGGTTATGGTCCCGGGCTCGCGACTTCGTCGCGCCCCGGGACGACAACAGAGTATGACGCGCGAGCGCTACGCTCTCACTCACCCGTTCCTGAACGCATACGCGTACCCGTTCAGGGCCGGCGCGCCGCCGAGATGGGCGTAGAGGATCTTCGCGCCCTTCTCGAAATAGCCCTTCTTCGCGAGATCGATCAGGCCCTGCATCGACTTGCCCTCGTAGACTGGGTCGGTGATCATGCCTTCGAGGCGCGCGGTGAGGCGGATCGCCTCCTTGGTCTCCTCTGACGGAACGCCATAGGCGGGATAGGCGTAGTCCTCGATCAGCACGACGTCGTCAGTGACGAGGTCCTTGCCGAGCTCGACGAGCTTTGCCGTGTTCTGCGCGATCTCGAGCACCTGGGCCTTGGTCTGGGCGGGCGTGAAGGAGGCATCGATGCCGATCACCTTTCGCGCACGGCCGTCAGCCGCAAACCCGACCAGCATGCCAGCATGGGTGGAGCCGGTGACGGTGCAGACGACGATGTAGTCGAACTTGAAGCCGAGCTCGGCTTCCTGCTTGCGCACCTCCTCGGCAAAACCGACATAGCCGAGGCCGCCAAACTTATGCACGGAGGCACCGGCGGGAATGGCGTAGGGCTTGCCGCCCGCGGCCTTCACTTCCTCGATCGCCTGCTCCCAGCTCTTGCGGATGCCGATATCGAAGCCGTCGTCGACCAGGCGCACGTCGGCGCCCATGATGCGCGAGAGCATGATGTTGCCGACGCGGTCATAGACGGCGTCCTCGTGCGGCACCCAGGCTTCCTGCACCAGGCGGCATTTCATACCGAGCTTGGCTGCGACCGCCGCGATCATGCGGGTGTGGTTCGATTGCACGCCGCCGATCGAGACCAGCGTATCGGCATTGGAGGCGATCGCATCGGGGATAATGTATTCGAGCTTGCGCAGCTTGTTGCCGCCACAGGCGAGGCCGGAATTGCAGTCCTCGCGCTTGGCATAGACCTCGACTTGGCCGCCGAGATGTTTTGACAAGCGCTCCAGCTTCTCGATGGGCGTCGGGCCGAAGGTCAAAGGATAGCGCGGAAATTTGTCCAGCTTCATGGGTCATCCCGATTGGCGTTGGTGTTGGCGGCTCCCTAGCATTGCATCGGAAAAATGTGCTCTCGAATATTGCGGCCATGTTGCACGACTTCTTGCGTAAGTTGTGATAATTGCTAACATTCCTTCCAGAATAGCACCTATCTGCGGAAGCTTCTTTCATGGCTGCCCGGCTCGACCGCACCGACCTCAAGATATTGAGATTGCTTCAGAATAACGGCCGGCTCAGCAACGCCGAGCTGGCCGAAACGGTCGCGATCAGCCCCGCCACCTGCCACCGTCGCACCCAGCGCCTGGTCGAGGACGGCTTCATCGCCAATGTCCGCGCCATGGTCGCGCCGAAGAAGGTGGGCAAGGGCACGCTGGTGATGGTCGGGGTCGTGCTCGACCGCTCGACGCCGGAGAGCTTTGCCACCTTCGAGCAGGCCGTTGCAAAGCTGAAGTTCGTGCTCGACTGCCATCTCGTCGCCGGCGATTTCGATTACTTCCTCAAGATCCGCGTCGGCGACATGGAGGATTTCAACCGCATCCACGGCGAGCAGCTGATCGCGCTCCCAGGCGTGCGCCAGACCCGGACCTTCTTCGTGATGAAGGAAGTCGTCGACAACGCGCCGCTGGAATTTTAGGCGCAGCTCTTGATGCGCTATCCGCATCATGAGAGATTCGCCCGATGCAGACATTCCCCTTCCGCCAGCACAACCCGGCCGGGCCGGCTTATCGGCGCGGCTGGGTCGACGAGGCCGTGGCCGCGATCGAGGCCGACCAGTGCCGCACCGCCGACACGCATCTGATCCGGCTGATCGTGCCGGCGCTATCGGGCATCGACATCTATCTGAAGGATGAGTCCACGCATCCGACCGGCAGCCTGAAGCACCGCCTCGCGCGCTCGCTGTTTTTGTATGCGCTCTGCAACGGCCACATCCGCGAAGGCACGCCCGTCATCGAGGCTTCGTCGGGATCAACCGCGGTGTCGGAGGCCTATTTCGCAGAGATGATCGGCGTGCCCTTCTACGCCGTGATGCCGCGCACGACCTCGGCGGAGAAGATCGCTGCGATCGAGCATTATGGCGGCAATTGCCATTTGATCGACGACGGCCGCGCGCTCTATGCGGAAGCCGCCGCACTCGCCGCCCGGCTGGACGGCCACTACATGGACCAGTTCACCTTTGCCGAGCGGGCAACCGACTGGCGCGGCAACAACAACATCGCCGAGTCCATCTTCACGCAGTTGCAGGGCGAGCCGCGTCCGCTGCCGGACTGGATCGTGATGGGCGCCGGCACCGGCGGCACGTCGGCCACGATCGGACGCTATCTGCGCTATCGGCAATATCCGACGCGGCTGTGCGTCGCCGATGTCGAGCACTCCGCTTTCTTCGATTGCTTCCGCATGCAGGACCGCTCCCGTGTCTGCGACCGCCCGTCGCTGATCGAGGGCGTCGGTCGCCCCCGCTGCGAGCCGTCCTTCGTGCCCGGCGTGGTCGATCGCATGATGAAGATCCCGGATGCGGCGACGATCGCGGCGATGAACGTGCTGTCGCGACGGCTGCGCCGCCCGGTCGGCGGCTCCACCGGCACCAACTTCCTGGCGCTGTGCCGGCTCGCCTCGGAGATGCGCCAGGCGAACGTCACGGGATCGTTGGTGACGCTGATCTGCGATTCCGGCGAGCGCTACCGGCAGACCTATTACGAGCCCGCTTGGCTCGCCGCGCGCGGCCTCGATCCGGCGCCGTTCGAGGCGGCGCTGTCGTCGTTCCTCGCCACAGGTGAGCCACTGGCGCTGGACGTCGACGACGTGGTCAATCCTCAAAGCCTGCAAAACCCCACGGCGTCATAGCCGAGATCTGCCTGGCATCTGCGAAATCGCACGGTCGTCACGGCAACTTCACTTGCCTTGCGCAGGCATGCAGGTGACGGTTGCGTCTTCTCAACGAGGAGACCCTACCGTGCGCCTTCCCATTCTCGATCCGAAAGAGCTGACCGACGAACAGAAGCCGCTCTATGACGACATGCGGGCCGGCATGCAGGACCACTTCAAGGGTTTTGTGAACATGCGCGAGGACGGCGCGCTGCTCGGGCCCTGGAATCCCTGGATCCGCGAGCCGCGCTTCGGCAAGCCGGTGTGGGAGCTGGTCAAGGCGATCGCGTCGAATCCGCTGCTGCCCGCGGCCGTGCGCGAGGTCGCGATCCTCGTCACCGGCTCGCATTTCCGCTCCGGTTACGAGCTCTACGCGCATGTGCTGGTTGCCGAGCAGCGTGGCCTCTCCGACGAGAAGCTCGCGACCATCGTCGCCGGCCAGCGGCCGGTGGACCTCACCAAGCAGGAAGCCATCGCCTACGACATGGCTTCGGCCCTGGTCAGCGGCGGCGTGCTGCCGGAGCTGACCTGGCGTGCGGCCGTAAAGGAATTCGGCGAGCACGGCGCGGCCGAGCTGTCCTATCTCGTCGGCGTCTACTGCATGGTCTCGGTCACGCTCAACACCTTCGACGTGCCAGTGCCCGAGTAGACGCAGCTGCTTTCCGTCACTCCGCCGCCTTGTTTGCAGGGGGCGGGGGCATCCAGGCGATGCAGCGATTGCGACCCTCGGCCTTGGCCTGGTAGAGCGCATGGTCGGCCGCGCCCATCAGCGCATCGATGCCGGACATGCTGACGGTCGCCTCCGCGATGCCGATGCTCACGGTGAGACCGAACTGAAGCTTGTCGGCAAAGACCGGCGTGCTCATCACGCGCTTGCGGATGCGCTCGGCCACCGTCCTAGCCCGGGACAGGCTGGTTTCCGGCAGCAGCACGGCAAACTCTTCGCCGCCGAGACGGCCGACGATGTCCGATTTGCGCTTGCCGTCGAGGCAGGCGGTCGCAACGGCCTTGATTGCTGCGTCGCCCACGGCATGACCGTAGCGATCGTTGACCGACTTGAAGTGATCGATGTCGAGCATCAACACCGAGACGGAGCGATAGTAGCGCTGAAAGCGGCTCCATTCCGCATCGAGGTTGTTCAGAAAATGGCGGCGATTGTGGAGGCCGGTGAGCGGATCGGTGGTGGCGAGCTTCTCCAGCATTGCGGCTTTTTGCGTCAGATCGGTGATATCGACATAGGTCAGCATGCGACCGCCATTCGACATCGTGGTGCAATGAGCCCTGATGCGGCGTCCGTCCGGCGTCTGTAGGTCGCGCACGTGATCGCCGGCCTTGACCTCCTCGACGCGCCGCGCCGGAAACTTCGCGAGCTCGCTGCTCGGAAGATTGGGCGCGCTGGCGCGATGCAGACGTCGGACCAGCGAGGAGTAGGTCGGCCGGCTCGCCGCCTCGTCTTCGCTGACCTCCCAGAACCGTCGCATCCGCCGGTTCATGAAGGTGGCGTGTAGGTCCGCATCGAGCAGCAGGACTCCATCCTGAACGTTCTCCAAGGCATCCCGCAGCCGCTTCAACTCGTCGGAGGTGCGCACGATGTCGGTGACGGGCGTGTAGGTCAGCATGCGGCCACCGTCGGGCAGCGGTGTGACTTGGACGCGCACGACCTCGCCATTGGTCCGGCGCACGTCGATTGGGGTTGGATCGCCCGACTCGATCACACGGACGCGCTCCGCGATCAGTGCATCGAGGTCCGGGTCCGGCACCTCATAGGCCCCGATGTCGCGCCCGTGATGGAGCAGGGTGAGAATGGATGGATTACTGTCCGCCACCTCGTCGGGCAGGTGCCACATCTGTCGAAACGACCGGTTGATGAGGCGTGCCCTGAGATGGGAATCGAGCAGCACGATGCCGGTCGGTACATGATCGAGCGCGGCGCGCAGCGCCAGCATCTGGCTGCGCATCAACGCGTCAGACGAGCGTTCCCGCTCCTCGCCGGCTGCTGGCTCGATGCTGTTCGGCTGTTCGAAGGCGACGCCGGCCTGCCGATCCGATCGCCAGATCACGCGGCAGGTCAGGATCTCGCGCCCCGCGAGCCGGAGCTGGAAGCGCTCGGGTACGCCGAGGCTACTCTCCATCTCGAGCGTCGCGGCCTCCTCGGTGAGCCGGCGTACCACGCAATCGATCGACGACTGGCCGAAATTGAAGAAGATCTTCCCAGCAAGGAACGTCCGTTCCGAAACCAAGCGGGACATTCGCAGCCTCCAAAGCGAACACGACCGAAAAGCCGGGGTAGTTTCGCGCAAGCTTCTTTGCGGCGGTGTAACGCAATCGATGTTTCGGAATGAGAATTAATGATCGGTTGACGAGCGATGCGGAACGTTGTCCCGGCCGTCGATTGCAGCGCCGCGCTTGACCGAAAGTTCCCAATAAATCAATCAGTTGCGCACCGCGTAGAGCGGCGTGCGCAGTGTCAGCTGGTACGACGGCTTCGGCATCCAGGCGATCTGCGCGGTGATGCCGAACAGGCGGTTGTCGTTGTCGTCCATGCGATCGAGGTCGAGCCGCAGGACCGGCTGGGTGAAGGATTCCGCCAGCGTCCGGCCCGCGAGCTGGGCGCCGCCGAACGACTGCATGCCGAGGCGCCCGGTGAACTTCCAGTTGCTCGGCCATTGATAGTAGCCGCCGGCATAGAGGATCGTGTTCGGCCGGATCGTGGCGAACGGGCTGGCGATGGTGACGGTGGTGTATTGCAGGCCGGCGAGCCAGCCCCGTGTCTCGTCCTCGTCGACCGCGTAGTCGAATTCCACGATGTTGTTGAAGGAATTCGTCATGCCCTGCTCGTTGGGCACCGACTGCGTCAGGGTCGATTGCAGCGTGATGGTCGGGATCTTCCCGCCATTCTGCTGGTAGAGATCGGCCTGCACGCCGATGTTCCAGCTCGTGATGTCGAAGGACGACCAGCCGCCGCCGATATCCGTCGTCGTGCCGGATACGCCGCCGTAGAGTGACACGCGGTCGCTGACGTCGACGGTCAGCGGCAGGTCGATCGCAATCGATTTCGCGGCCGGCAGTCCATTCGGCAGCGACGTGCCTCGTTGCGCCGCCAGGGCTTGGAACGCGGCTGACAGCGAGGTGTTGCCGAAGCCGAGCGCGAGCGTGCCTGCGGGGATCGTCGCATAGATGGTGCGGAGATCGAGATAGATGTTCGGGACGGTCGGCTTTGCGGGCTCGTCCTCCTCATCGTCGGCGGCGAGGGCACCGCCTGCCGGGATCGCCAGACACAGCAATCCCGCTGCGGCAGCGCGCAATGCCGGACGACGGGATTGGCTGCGAAGAGTCACGTGACGATCCGATGCGGGGCGATTGAGGGCGAAACACTTGCTAGATGGAACGTGATCGCTCGCTTGGTCAAGCGTCATCCGCAAGCGATGGACGGCGTGGATGTGTGCGGTTACCCTGCCATGATCGCACTGATGCGCTCGCCCGCCACAGTGCTGGCCGAAGAATGGAGGAGACAGCCATGAACACGTCACGCCGCATCCTGCTCACCGGTCTGGCGGGGCTCGCCGTTGTTCCGACCGCTGCGGCGGCTGCACCCGCGGCCGCGTCCGGCGAAGTGACGGTCGCGGAGGAGCGCTTCGCACGCACGATTGCGGCGGCGCATGCGCCCGACCTCGCCTGCGCATGGCAGGCGGAGCGTTATGCAGACGCGCACTGGCCGGAATATGTCGCGGCAGCGCGCGCGGTGATCGGCGCGCGCGTGTGATTGAGCGCTGTCACCTCTTCACCGCCCGCCGCACCTGCTCGCCGATCTGCGACAGCACGAGCTGTGCCTTTGGCAGGATTGCGCCCATGGCGTGGAAATTGTGGACCATGCCATCGTGGCAGATATGCTCGACCGCCACCCCCGCGGCGAGCAGCTTGCGGGCATAGGCATTGCCCTCGTCGCGCATCGGGTCGTACTCGGCGGTGTGGATGATCGCGGTCGGCAGACCCGTGAGACGTGTCGCGCGCAAGGGGGAGATGCGGGGGTCGGCGGTATCGATGCCATCAGGCAGATAATCGGAAAGATCGGCTTCGATCGTGGCGCGATCGATCAGATGGCCCTCGGCAAAGGCCTCGCGCGAAGGCGAGGTCTCCTCGAAATCCAGCACCGGGCAGATCAGGCACTGCGCGGCGATGGCGAGGCCGGCGGTCTGCGCCGCATTCTGGCACACGATCGCCGCGAGTGTGGCGCCGGCGGAATCGCCGCCGACCACAAGGCGGTCCGCGTCGATGCCGAGCGATGCCGCCTCGCGCGCTACCCATTCGGTGGCGGCGATCGCGTCGTCGACCGCGGCGGGGAATCTGTGCTCCGGCGCGAGCCGGTAATCGACCGACACGAGGCGGCAGCCGGTGGCATGCGCCAGCGCCGCGGCGATGCGCTCATGCGTGGCAATGCTGCCGGCGACGAGCCCGCCGCCATGAAAGAACACGAAGCCAGGTGCGGGCGCTTCAGTGCCTGCCGGCGTGTAGAGGCGATAAGGCAGCTCGCCGCCGGGACCGGGCAGCTTGCCGTCGGATGTCGTCACATCCGGCGCCTCGGCCCGGGCGAACTGCATCAGTTTTGCCAGCGATTGCCGCCGCACCTCCACACTCGGCCGGCTCCGCGCCTGCGGCGCAGCCGCAGCCATCATGGTCAACAAACGCTTTGCGAGCGGATCGAGCGGCATCGATCTTTCCCTCCTCTCATAGAAGTGAGGGTAACTCACGAAATGTCCGCAGCAAATCGTTTAGAAATTGGGACAATAGTGCCGGATCGTTCGAAAGGAGGCCGGTCATGGCCGAGATCAAGAAGCCCATCGACTATTCGCCGAGCTGGACCTTTTTCGAGGGCAAATGGCACGAGGGCAACGTGCCGATCATGGGGCCGCGCACGCATGCGGCCTGGCTCGGCTCGATCGTGTTCGACGGCGCTCGCGCTTTCGAGGGCGTTGCGCCCGATCTCGATCGTCACGTCGCCCGCGCCAATCAATCTGCGATCAGTTTCGGCCTGAAGGCGGTGGTCGATACCGACACCTGGCTGACGCTCGCGAACGAAGGCATCGCGCGCTTTGCCGGAAATGCCGAGCTCTATATCCGTCCGATGTATTGGGCGCAGAACGGAAGCGGCGGCGGCGTGCTGTTCGACCCCGAGACCACCAATTGGTGCCTGTGCATCTACGAAGCGCCGATGCCAAAACCCGTCGGCAACGCCATCACCCTGTCGCCGTTTCGCAGGCCGACGGCTGAATGCGCGCCGGTCGAAGCCAAGGCCGCCTGCCTCTACCCGAACAATTCGCGCGCGCTCGCCGAAGCTGCGTCGCGCGGCTTCCAGAACGCGCTGATGCTCGACATGCTCGGCAACGTCGCCGAGTTCGGCAATTCCAACGTGTTCATGGCCAGGGACGGCGTGGTGTTCACGCCGGTGCCGAACGGCACCTTCCTCAACGGCATCACGCGCCAGCGCGTCATCAGCCTGCTTCGCGCCGACGGCGTCACCGTGGTCGAGAAGACGCTGCGCTACGCCGATTTCCTGACCGCCGACGAGATCTTTTCGACCGGCAATTTCGCCAAGGTCGCACCCGTGATCCGCATCGACGAGCGCGAGCTGAAGCCGGGCCCGTTCTACGCCAAGGCGCGCAAGCTCTACTGGGACTTTGCGCATGCCGTGAAGATGGCGGCTTGATTGGGAGTCTCCGTCGTCATGCCCGGGCTTGTCCCGCCTGCGCGGCCGAAGCCGCTACGGCGCGGCGAAGGCCCGGGCATCCACGTTCTTCGCGTCGCGCTTCAAGACGTGGATGGCCGGGTCAAGCCCGGCCATGACGAGAACTATTTCTGCCGCCGAAACTGGCTGAACTGAAACGCCTGCGTCGAATCCCACGGCGTGTGGTGCGTCTCGCTGCGCGTCTCGATCAGTTCAAATTCCGGCCCGAGCTCCGCCGCAAGGCTCGCGCTGTCGTGGCGCTGCACCGGCAGGCCGCTGCATTTCTCGGGACCATCGGGTGCAAACGTCGCGATGATGACGTGGCCGCCAGGCTTGACCGCCGACCGCAGGCGCTGCACGTAAGCCGCCCTGTCGCGCGGGTCAGTCAGGAAGTGAAACGCTGCGCGATCGTGCCAGACATCGTAGGTCCTGGCCGGACGCCATGTGGTGGCATCGGCAACGATCCAGTCGACCGTCGAAGCGGCCTGACCGATGCGCTTCTTCGCGGCCTCGAGTGCATTGGCAGAAAGATCCAGCACGGCGATGTCGCGATAGCCGTCCTGCAACAGCGCATCGACGAGGCGCGATGCGCCGCTGCCGACATCGATGATGGCCGTGTCGCGATCGGAGCCGGCTGCGCGAATCATCGCGAGCGAGGTCGCGGGGGTATCCTGATGCCAGCTGACCTCGGCCTCGCCCTTGGTGGCGTAGACATGGTCCCAATGCGTGCTTCGGTCAGACATGGCTCGCCCTCCCGCGTACAGGGGCCGGCGCGAATGAAAGACTATTCGTCCTTCTTCGACATCCGCTCGAGGCGCTCCTGCATTTCCTTCATCTGCTGGCGCAGCTCGTCGATGTTGCTGTCCTTTGGCGCCTCGGCATTCGCATCGGGCTCCGGCTCGGGCGTGGCCGCCGGACGAGGCGCTGCGAACGGCTTGAACATCGAGAAGGTCTGCTGGAACAGCTCCATGTTGCGGCGGACTTGCTCCTCCAACGGAGCAAAAGGAGTGCCGGACAGCGTATTGGCGATCTGCTTGCGGAACTTCTCCTGCTCCTGGGTCAGGGTCGCGATCGATTGCTCCAGATATTTCGGCACCACCATCTGCATGCTGTCGCCATAGAAGCGGATCAGCTGGCGAAGGAAGGTGGTCGGCAACAGGTTCTGGCCGGCCTTGTTCTCCTGCTCGAAGATGATCTGGGCGAGCACGGAGCGGGTGATGTCGTCGCCGGTCTTGGCGTCATAGACCAGGAAGTCTTCGCCGTCCTTGACCATCGCGGCGAGGTCTTCGAGCGTCACATAGGTGCTCGTTCCGGTGTTATAGAGCCGGCGGTTCGCGTATTTCTTGATTGTGGTGGGTTGGTCTGATTTCGCCATGGGCTCTCACTTGCAAACGCGGAGAACGGGAACCTGTCGGGCAATGCCGCAGGGCGGGAAGAGTACGCAACGCAACAAAATAAGCATTTTCAAAGGGCTCACGCTACCGTTTTGTGCGGCACGGTTAATTGCAGAGCAAAATCCTGCTTGCGAAAACGCCAAGAACGCTATTTTGAATGCGCTGCGGTATGAATTCGGGCCCCGGCCGATTGACATGCCTCAACGACGTTAACAGGATGGCTGACGAGACTGGCGATCGCTTTCCAGCCCCGCCTGCCCCTTCACAAGAACCTCAAGCCCCAGGAGATGCCCATGTCAGACGATGTCGTCATCGTCAGCGCCGCCCGCACCCCGGTCGGAAGCTTCAACGGAGCGTTCGCGACCCTTCCCGCCCATGACCTTGGCGCCGTCGCCATCAAGGCCGCGCTGGAGCGCGCTGGCATCGAGCCCGGCCGGGTCTCCGAAGTGATCATGGGTCAGATCCTGACCGCCGCCCAGGGCCAGAACCCGGCCCGCCAGGCGTCGATCGGCGCTGGCATTCCGGTGGAGAGCCCGGCTTGGGGCGTCAATCAGCTTTGCGGCTCGGGCCTGCGCACGGTTGCGCTCGGCTACCAGGCGCTGCTCAACGGCGATTCCGAGATCGTGGTCGCCGGCGGGCAGGAATCGATGAGCATGGCCCCGCACGCCCAGCATCTGCGCGGCGGCGTGAAGATGGGCGGCCTCGAGCTGGTCGACACCATGATCAAGGACGGCCTGTGGGATGCCTTCAACGGCTACCACATGGGCAACACCGCCGAGAACGTCGCGCGGCAATGGCAGATCACCCGCGCCCAGCAGGACGAGTTCGCCGTGGCCTCGCAGCAGAAGGCCGAGGCGGCGCAGAAGGCCGGCAGGTTCAACGACGAGATCGTCCCCGTCACCATCAAGACCCGCAAGGGCGACGTCGTCGTCAGCGCCGACGAATATCCGCGCCACGGCGCCACGCTCGACGCGATGGCCAAGCTCAAGCCCGCTTTCGAGAAGGATGGCACGGTAACCGCGGGCTCGGCCTCGGGCATCAACGACGGCGCTGCCGCCGTGGTGCTGATGACCGCCAAGCAGGCCGCCAAGGAAGGCAAGAAGCCGCTGGCGCGGATCGTGTCCTGGGCGCAGGCCGGCGTCGATCCGAAGATCATGGGCTCGGGCCCGATCCCGGCCTCGCGCGCCGCGCTGAAGAAGGCCGGCTGGAGCGTCGGCGATCTCGATTTGATCGAGGCCAACGAAGCCTTCGCGGCACAGGCCTGCGCGGTCAACAAGGACCTCGGCTGGGATACCTCCAAGGTCAACGTCAACGGCGGTGCGATCGCGATCGGCCATCCGGTTGGCGCGTCCGGCGCACGCGTGCTGGTGACGCTGCTGCACGAAATGCAGAAGCGCGATTCGAAGAAGGGCTTGGCCACGCTGTGCATCGGCGGCGGCATGGGCATCGCCATGTGTGTGGCGCGCGACTGATCTTACGCGCAGCTGACGGGTGCGCCGCACACGTCAGCGCGTGCGTTGCACGCGACTAAAAAGGCAGCGGTTGCAAATCAAATATTCTTCGCAACCCGACAAGCCTCGACTAAAGAAAAACGCCCGGCTCGATGCCGGGCGTTTTGTTCTTGATGTCCGTCAAACCAACCGCATAATCCGTAGCTAAAAAGCGATCACGTCAGAAAAGTCCGAAGCGTCCAAGGAAGAGGGAAGGAATACGACATGGCACGTGTTGCATTGGTGACGGGTGGTACGCGGGGCATCGGTGCTGCGATCAGCAAGGCGCTGAAGGCCGCCGGCTACAAGGTTGCGGCGAGCTATGCCGGCAACGACGCGGCCGCGGAGAAATTCAAGGCCGAGACCGGCATTGCGGTTTACAAGTGGGACGTCAGTAGTTTCGAGGCCTGCGCCGAGGGCGTGAAGAAGGTCGAGGCCGAGGTCGGCCCGGTCGACGTGCTGGTCAACAATGCCGGCATCACCAGGGACGGTGCCTTCCACAAGATGACGCTTGAGCAGTGGAACGCCGTCATCAACACCAATCTCGGCTCGCTGTTCAACATGTCGCGCCAGGTGATCGAAGGCATGCGCGGGCGCAAGTTCGGACGCATCATCAACATTTCCTCGATCAACGGCCAGAAGGGGCAGTTCGGACAGGTCAACTACTCCGCAGCGAAAGCCGGCGAGATCGGCTTCACCAAGGCCCTGGCGCTGGAGAACGCCAAGGGCGGCGTCACCGTGAACGCGATCTGCCCCGGTTACATCAATACCGAGATGGTGCAGGCAGTGCCGAAGGACGTGCTGGAGAAGGCGATCCTGCCGCTGATTCCGATCGGCCGTCTCGGCGAGCCCGAAGAGATCGCGCGTGCTGTCCTCTTCCTCGCCGCGGATGAAGCCGGCGCCATCACCGGCTCGACGCTGTCGGTCAACGGCGGCCAGTACATGGTGTGATGCGATCGCATCACGCCGGCTGATATTGTCCACATCGTCATGCCCGGGCTTGTCCCGGGCATCCACGGCCTTACAACAGCCGTCGCCACGGAAGAACGTGGATGGCCGGGACAAGCCCGGCCATGACGGAAACATTGGGCCAATGACTCCCCGCACTGCCACGCTGATCGGTCTGACCGCGATTCTGATGTGGTCGCTGCTGTCGGTGATGACGGTGGCGACCGGAAAGATCCCGGCGTTTCAGCTCGCTGCCATGACCTTCGCGATTGGCGGTGTCGTCGGCCTGCTCACCTGGATTGGGCGGAGCGAGGCGGCGAGAAGCTTGCGGCAGCCGCTCGCCGTCTGGATCGTCGGCGTCGGCGGCCTGTTCGGCTATCACGCGCTGTATTTCCTCGCGCTGCGCTTCGCCCCGCCGGCCGAAGCCGGACTTCTGAATTACCTATGGCCGCTCTTGATCGTGCTGTTCTCGTCCTTCCTGCCGGGCGAGCGGCTGGCAGCGCATCACATCATCGGCGCCGTGCTCGGCCTCGTCGGCACGGTGCTGCTGTTCGCCGGCAATACCAGCGGTTTTGCGCCTGGAGCTGTGCCGGGTCTCATCGCGGCCTTCATCGCGGCGTTCGTCTGGGCGACCTATTCGGTGCTGTCGCGCCGGTTGAAAGCCGTGCCGACCGATGCGGTCGCGGGCTTCTGTCTTGCCACGGCAATATTGGCCGCGCTGATGCACGGCCTGCTTGAAACCACGGTCTGGCCGGAGACCACGGTGCAATGGCTCTCGGTCATCGCGCTCGGCATCGGCCCGGTCGGTGCCGCGTTCTACGCCTGGGACATCGGCATGAAGCGCGGCGACATCCGTGTGCTCGGCGCCGCCTCCTACGCGACGCCATTGCTCTCGACGGGATTCCTCATCGCTGCCGGTTTCGCCAAGGCCAGCGCCAACATCGCATTTGCTGCGATCCTCATTGCCGGGGGCGGCCTGATCGCGGCCAAGGACATGGTGCTGCGGAAGCGATGATTGGAGCGGAGCTACGGCTCCCAGCCGGGCGGCGCGAGCTCGAAGCCCGCGAACTCGAATGCGGGTGCCACGGTGCAGCCGACCAGCGTCCACTCGCCGGTGGTTTCCGCCATCTGCCAGGCCAGCGCAGGCACAATCGCCTGCGGCCGCTCACCGCCGCCGAGGTCGGCGCCGAGCCGCACTTCGTGCTGCGAGCAGCCGTCATGGGCGATGCGCAGCGTCAAGGGGCTGCCGGAATAATAGTGCCACGTCTCCACCGCATCGACGCGATGCCAGTGCGAACGCTCGCCGCGCGCGAGCAGGAAGTAGATCAGCGTCGAGCGCGAACGCCCGTTGGCGTCCGTGCTCTGGTCGCGAAACGTCTCGCGATAATACCCGCCTTCCGGATGCGGGCGGAGTTCGAGGCGTGCGATGATCTCGGCTGCGGTCGGCATCGATCCTCGTCGGGATGTTTGCTTCAGGACTTGTGCGTCAGGATTTATTCTTGCGCTCGCGCAGTTCGCCGAACACCGCAGCGGGATCCGCGCCCTTCATGTGCAGCTTGGCCGCGACCGCCGGCTCATCGGCGCGCAGGAACACGTTGGCGCGCTTCTCCTCGCCGAGCAGCGAGGGAATGGTCGGCTTGTTCTCGGCGCGCAGCTTTGTCACCTCCGCGGCTCGCGCCTGAAGGGCCGCGTTGTCCGGCTCGATGGTGAGCGCGAACTTGACGTTGGACGCCGTGTATTCGTGGCCGCAATAGAGCTTGAAGTCGTCGGGCAGGGCGCGCAGCTTCAGCAGGGAATCCCACATCATCGGATAGGTGCCCTCGAACACGCGGCCGCAGCCGATCGAGAACAGCGTGTCGGCGGCGAACACCGTCTTCTCATTGTCGAACACGTAGGAGATGTGGTCGAGCGTGTGGCCGGGCGTCTCCACGACACGCGCCAGCAGATTGCCGATCTTGACCACGTCGGCATTGGCGACGCGCTGGTCGACGTTGGCGATTTTCGTGGTCTTGTCGTGAGGCGCGACGACGCGGCAATTGTATTTCTGCTTGAGCTCGGCGACCCCGCCGACATGATCACCATGATGATGGGTGATCAGGATGTCGGTGAGCTGCCAGCCCTCGCGCTCCAGGGCCTTGAGGATCGGGCCGGCCTCCGGTGCGTCGATCGAGGCCGTCGCTTTGGTTTCCACATCGTGGATCAGATAACCGAAATTGTCGTTTAAACAGTTGAAAGTACGAATTTCGGCGGCCATGTCATCTCCATCGCGCTCAGCCCCGCCAGACAAATATGGCGTTAACGTTGCGCAGGCAATGCAATATTCCGCGCGCAGCGGCGCCCTGGCGCATGTTACATTGCGGTCATGACCATCGACGTCGTCGACCTCCGCGAGTTCTATTCCCGCCGCCTCGGCATCGTGGCGCGGCAAATGATCAATCGCGGCATCAGGGAGCGCTGGCCCAGCGCCGAGGGCCAGCGCGTGCTCGGCGTCGGCTATCCCACACCCTATCTGGGGTTGTTCCGCGAGGACGCCGAGCGCTGCCTCGCCTTCATGCCGGCGGCGCAGGGTGTCCTGAAATGGCCGACGGGACGGCCCGCGCTGGCCTCGCTGGTGGATGAGTTCTCGCTGCCGCTTCCCGACGCGGCGGTCGACCGCATTCTCCTGGTGCACGCGCTGGAGATGTCGGACGATCCGGCCGCGTTGCTGCGCGAGGTGTGGCGCGTGCTGTCGCCCTCCGGGCGCGTCATCGCCGTGATCCCGAACCGGCGTGGGGTGTGGACCCGCACCGACAGCACGCCATTCGGCCATGGCCGGCCCTATTCGCGCTCGCAGATCACCGAGCTGCTGCGCCAGACCTGGTTCACGCCGACCGCCTGGGGGGAGGCGCTGTTCATGCCGCCCTATGCCGGCGGCTGGGTGTTGAAATCGGCCCAGATGTGGGAACGTGCCGGTGCGGCGCTGTCGCTGCCTTTTGCTGGCGTCCACATCGTGGAGGCGACCAAGCAGGTCTACCGCGCGATCCCCGCCAAGCGCGAGCGGGCGCGGCTGATTCCCTCGCTCGCCAAGCCCGTGCTGGTGCCATCCTCGACGACGGTGACGCGCAGTTAGCTTCACCTCTCCGTTCGGGAGAGGTGGGTCTGTGCCCGGCCAACGCACAGTGTCAAAAACAAATCGTCCCGGCGAGGCCGGGACGATTCGAGTCGGAAAGTCAGAAGAGCTTACTCGCCCGGGGCGACTTCGTCGCTGGAAGCAACCGGAGCGGCTTCACGCTCCGGGCGCGGGCCATGCGGCCGGCGCCGCCGGCGCGGATAGCGCTCGCCGCCACCGCCGCCCTCGAAGCCGCCCTGATTGCCGTTCACCTGCGGCTGCGCGCCGGTGATGAAGGAGGGCAGGCGGTCGACGCCGCCATCGGCGATGACAGGCTGCGGCTGGTTGGCGGGTTGCGGCTGATATTGCGGCTGCGGACGGTGATCGCGTTCGCGGTGCTCGCGCGGCTGCTGATTGTCGCGCTGATAGGGCGGCTGGTTGTCGCGCGGCTGGTGATCACGCTGGTGATGATCGCGTTGGCCGTCGCGGTCGCGCACGAAGGGCTGCGGCTGGGGCTGCGGGACGAAGCCGGGCTCCTGGCCGAAGGCCGAGAAATTCTCACCGTCGTCCTCGCCCTCGTCGCTGCTGGCGATGGGCTCATCGCCGCGCGGCTGCTGGTTCTGACGGAACTGTTCCTGAGCCGCGGCGATCAGGCGGAAATAATGCTCGGCGTGCTGGTAGTAGTTCTCGGCTGCAACGGGATCGCCGGAGGAGCGCGCGTCACGTGCAAGCTGGAGATACTTTTCGGCGATGTGCGAAGCGGTGCCGCGAATCTTGATGTCGGGTCCGTTGGATTCGTAGACCCGGGTCATCGGGTTCTGGCCGCGCCGGTTGTTGTTGTTATTGTTGTTGCGGTTGCGCATCCGCTGCTTGTTTTGACCGTTTCTCATGTCCTGCCTTTAATTCCAGCCCTAAAGGTTGCACGCATTACTGATTGCTAGGAGTGACCTGGTGACAGTGGCTCACATGTCTTGCGCGCACCGCGCAAAAGCGGATCCAACCCTGCCGATGTTCGTCGACCGTCGCGTTCAACAAAGACGCGTTCCCCACCCGCCAGCATCCATTGCCAGCGAACCCATTCATTTCGCCTGCCGAAACAAGCCCAGCTTTCTTGCGTAAGTGTTCAAGCGCAATATCAGGCTTTCGTTCACTTTGCGGTCGGAGAGAGCAGCGCAGCTCCACTGGCCATCGCGCTCAACAGGACCTGCGGCTTGGAACCTTCAATCAGTAAAGCTCTCGCCCGAGAGCCCGGCTTTCGCCCGTAGGTCTACGGGGCCGGCACCGATGTGTTGACCGGAACGTAGTCGTTCCCACGGGATATTCCAAGTGGTTTTTGTAGGCCAATCCGGCTTTTATGGGGGCATTTTTCGGGCCGAAACGGCCCGCGGAATGCCCGCCAAGTCGGCCTTGGGTGACCTGTCCAGCGATAACGCGGCGGCCCTCATCAAGGTTTCAATATTTTGGGCCTGGCCCTGTCCGGCCTCGACGACCAGGGCGCCGCCGGGGGCGAGCCGCTCGCTCGCCTGCGGGATCAGGGCGCGATAGGCGTCGTATCCGTCATTGCCGCCGTCGAGCGCCAGATGCGGGTCGTGCTCGCGCACCTCGATGCTCAATTTCGGAATTTCAGCCGAGGGAATATAGGGCGGATTCGAGACGATGAGGTCGAACGGGCCACCGAGCGCCGCTGCGTAGGAGCAGGCGACGAAGGCGGCGCGGTCGGCGAGTCCCAGCGCCGCTGCATTGTCCCTGGCGGTCATGAGCGCGTTCTGGCTGAGATCGGTACCGACGCCGAACGCATCGGGGATTTCGTGCAACAGCGCGAGCAGGATCGCGCCCGAGCCGGTGCCGATGTCGGCGATACGCGGCGGGTGAGGTGCCTGCCGCTCGCGGAGAATCTCGAGCGCAAGCTCGACCACGGTCTCGGTATCTGGGCGCGGCACCAGGGTTGCTTCCGACAGGCGGAACGGCAGGCCCCAGAATTCGCGCGTCCCGAGAATGCGCGACACCGGCTCGCCGGCGATGCGGCGCTGCGCATGTTGCGCGAGCCGCGATGCTTCGGCCGCGGTCAGGAGACGGGCCGCCTGCGTGACCAGGCCGGTGAGGTCGAGGCCGAGTGCCGCACTGATCAGGATGCGCGCGTCGAGCTCGGCTTCGTCGAGCCGTGCCGATCTCAGTTGCGCAGCCAGCGCCCGCCGCGCGCTCTCGATGGATTGTCCGGTGAAGGGGTTGCTCACGCCTCAGGCCGCCGCGCCTTGCGCAGCGAGCTGTGCGGCCTGGTGCTCCGTAGTCAGTGCGTCGATCAGTTCGCCAAGCGCTTCACCCGCGATCACCTGCGGCAGCTTGTAGAGCGTGAGGTTGATGCGATGATCGGTGACGCGTCCTTGCGGAAAATTGTAGGTGCGGATTCGCTCGGAGCGGTCGCCGGAGCCGACCTTCTCCTTGCGCTCGGCCGAGCGCGCCGCCTCGACGCGTTGCCGCTCGGCGTCATAGATGCGCGAGCGCAGGATGTTCATGGCGGAGGCGCGATTCTTGTGCTGCGAGCGGCTGTCCTGCATCATCACCACGATGCCGGTCGGGATGTGGGTGATGCGGATCGCCGATTCCGTCTTGTTGACGTGCTGGCCACCGGCGCCCCCTGCGCGCATGGTCTCGATGCGCAGGTCGTCATTCTTGATGTCGACGTCGACGTCCTCGACCTCGGGCAGCACGGCGACCGTCGCTGCGGAGGTGTGAATGCGTCCCTGCGTCTCGGTGTCGGGCACGCGCTGGACGCGGTGCACGCCGGATTCGAATTTCAGCTTGGAGAATGCGCCGCGGCCCTGGATCTCGGCGATGATTTCCTTGTAGCCGCCGACGGTGCCTTCACTGGCGGAGATCACCTCGACCTTCCAGCCCTGCAAGCTGGCGAAGCGCTCGTACATCCGGAACAGGTCGCCGGCGAACAGCGAAGCCTCGTCGCCGCCGGTGCCGGCGCGGATTTCCAGCATGACGTTGCGGTCGTCCATGGCGTCCTTGGGCAGGAGCGCGACGCGGATCTTCTGGACCAGTTCCTCGATTTTCGGCGCGAGCTCGTCGCGTTCGGCTTCCGCCATGCCGCGCATCTCGGCATCGGTGGCGGGATCGGCGATCAGCGCCTCGGTGTCGGCGAGCTCCCTGACGGCGGCGCGATAGGCCTTCACCGCCTCGATCAGCGGCGTGAGCTCGGCGAGCTCCCGCGTGATCTGCACGTAGCGCTCGGAGGCGAGCTGTCCAAGCGATTCGGCCTCGAGCGAGGCGTGATGCGCGAGCAGGACGTCCAGTTTGGCTTCGGGGAGTGACGACATCGGTTCAGTCTCAAAGGGCGGAAGGAGGCGAGGGCGGCGCAAGCGGACGACAGGCCCGCTACAACGCGAGGCCCTCGGCCTCGGCAAATTCCATCAGCTTCTGCCGGATCGAGACGCTGCCTGCCGGAGCATCCACCAGAGGATTGAGCATCGCTTCCGCCTTCTTGGCGTCGAGGTCGAGCACCATCGCCTTGACCGGGCCGAGCGCGGTCGCCGAGAGCGAGAGCGAGCGGTAGCCCAGCGCAATCAGCGCCAGTGCGCCGATCGGCTTGGAAGCCATCTCACCGCACAGCGAGAGCGACTTCTGCGCCGCGTGCGCCTTGCGTGCGATGTCGCGCAAGGCGCGCAGGATCGGTGCCGACATGGTGTCGAAGCGCTCGGAGACCTTGGCGTTGCCGCGGTCGACCGCGAACAGGAACTGGAACAGATCGTTGGAGCCGACCGAGATGAAATCGACCTTCTTCAAGAGCTCGTCGAGCTGGTAGAGCAGCGCGGGCACCTCGACCATGGTGCCGATGTCGATTCGTTCAGGCAGCGTGTGGCCGTGCTGGCGGAGGTATGTCAGCTCGCGCTCGACCAGCGCCTTGGCCGAGTCGAATTCGGCGACCTCCGAGATCATCGGGAACATGATGCGCAGCGCGCGGCCGCCGCCGGCCCGCAGCAGCGCGCGGATCTGGCCGCGCAACAAGCCGGGGCGATCGAGCCCGAGCCGGATCGCGCGCCAGCCGAGCGCGGGATTTTCCTCGATCACCGCTTCCATATAGGGCAGCGCCTTGTCGCCGCCGATGTCGAGCGTGCGGAAGGTGACGGGCTTAGGTCCGGCGGCATCGAGCACGGTGCGATAGAGCGCGAGCTGGTCGCTGGTGCGCGGCAGGCTCTGACCGACCATGAATTGCAGCTCGGTGCGGAACAGGCCGATGCCGGCGCTGCCGGTGTCCTCGATATGCGGCAGGTCGATCGCAAGACCTGCGTTGATCATCAGCTCGACCTTCTGGCCGTCCCTGGTGACGCAGGGCCGGTCGCGCAGCGCCAGGTACTGCGCCTGGCGGCGGGCGCGGAAGCGCACGCGCTCGGCGAAGGCGGCCTCGATCTCCTGCGACGGGCGCACATAGATCGAGCCCGAGGTGCCATCGACGATGATGGCGTCGCCGGGGTCGGCGATTCCAGGCGCGTTCGGCACCTCGCCGACCGCAGGAATGCCCAGCGCCCGCGCCACGATCGAGACGTGCGAGTTGGCGGTGCCTTCCTCCAGCACGATGCCGCGCAGGCGCTTGCGGTCATAGTCGAGCAGCGCCGCCGGGCCCATCGCGCGGGCGATGACGATGGCGTTGTCGGGCAGCTGCTCGCGCGAGGGCGCATGATCCTGGCCGACCAGCTGCCGCATCAGGCGGTAGCCGAGGTCTTCCAGGTCGTGCAGCCGGTCGCGCAAATAGGGGTCGGTTGAGCGCAGCATGCGTGCGCGGGTGTCGGACTGGACACGCTCGACCGCGGCTTCCGCGGTGAGGCCGGTCGCGACCGCCTCGTGCAGCTTGTGCGACCAGCCCTGGTCGTTGGCGAACATGCGGTAGGCTTCCAGCACCTCACGGTGCTCGCCGCCTTCGGCGACGTCGCCGCGCTCCAGCATGCGGTCGAGATCGGCGCGCAGCTTGGCGAGGGCGGTGTCGAGCCGCTTGATCTCCTTCGGCAGGTCTTCGGCGATGTAATCCTTGATGACGACGCGCGGCTCGTGCAGCACGACATGGCCGAGCGCGATGCCCTCCGACAGGATGGCGCCGACTTTCTGCGCCGAATGGCGCGCCGCCGGCTCCTGACCCGGCTGCGCCAGCGCGGAGAGTTCGCCGGAGGCGATCAGTTCGGCCAGCACCATCGCGGTGGTCTGGAGCGCCTCGAGCTCCTCCTCGACATAATTGCGCTTGGCGCGGTTCTGCACCACCAGCACGCCGAGCGTGTTGCCGGCGCGCAGGATCGGCACGCCGAGGAAGGAATGGTAGATTTCTTCGCCGGTCTCGGGCCGGAACGAGAAGGCCGGGTGGCTCTGCGCGTCGCTCAAATTGAGCGGCGTCGCCTCGCTGGCGACGAGGCCGACCAGGCCCTCATGGGCGCTCAGCACGGTGTGGTGCACCGCCTCGCGGTTGAGACCTTCGGTGGCGTAGAGCTCGAGCGTGTTGTCGATGCGCAGCACATAGACCGAGCACACCTCGGCCACCATGTTGGCGGCGATCAGCACCACGATCTTGTCCAGCCGCTCCTGGGCCGAGACCTGCTCCGCCATGGTCTCGCGGAGCCGTCTCAACAAGACGCGGGGACCTCCCGACGCGCTCCGCATGAACCGTCAATCTCCTCCATCGGCCGGGCCCGGCGATATCGGCCGGCGGCTGGACCAAAATTCCAGAAAAACAATCAAATTGTTTGTCCGGCGCAGGCACAAGCCCAAATCCACGGGAGATTGAGCGCTCGTACCGAATCAGCGCCGCCTGAACTGGGACACAGTCTGCGGCAGCCCACCCTGTCCGCCGTATAGCGAATTGAGGCTTGTTTTGCCAAGCAAAACGCCTGCCAAACGCGAAGGTGTGTACACCTTCGCGTTTGCTGCGACCGCTAAGAGAAAATTAGCCTTTTAGCGCTGTCCGGAAAAGTGCGAAGCGGTTTTCCGGAAAGACCATCAGGTCTGATCGAGACCGTAGAGCGTGTGCAAGGTGCGCACCGCAAGCTCGGTATAGGCGGTGTCGATCAAGACCGAAAATTTGATCTCGGAGGTTGTAATGGCCCGAATGTTGATGTTCCGCCCGGCGAGCGCCGAGAACGCCTGGGCGGCGACGCCCGCATGGCTGCGCATGCCGCTGCCGATCACCGAGATCTTGGCGACATCGGTGGCGGTATCGAGCCGCGCATAGCCGATCTTGGCCTTGGCCGCGGTAATCGTATCCTTGGCGCGGGTGAAGTCCGCGGCCGGCACGGTGAAGGTGAGGTCGGTGGTTTTGCCGTCCTCGGACACATTCTGCACGATCATGTCGACGTTGATATTGGCATCAGCCAGCGGGCCGAAGATCGAGGCCGCAACGCCGGGCTTGTCCTCGATCTGGCGCACCGAGATCTGAGCCTCGTCCTTGGAGAAGGCGATACCGGTGACGACGTGGCTTTCCATGATCTCCTCCTCGCTGCAGATCAGCGTGCCGGGCGGCTGGTTGGCATGCGGGTCGATATCCTCGGGCTTGTCGAAGCTCGAGCGGACGAAGATCGGCATGTTGTGGACCATGCCGAGTTCCACCGAGCGGACCTGGAGCACCTTGGCGCCCTGCGAGGCCAGTTCCAGCATGTCTTCGAATGCGATCTTGTCGAGCCTCTTGGCCTTCGGCACGATTCGCGGGTCGGTGGTGTAGACGCCGTCGACGTCGGTGTAGATGTCGCAGCGGTCGGCCTTGACGGCGGCGGCGATCGCCACGGCCGAGGTGTCGGAGCCGCCACGGCCGAGCGTGGTGATGCGACCCGTCTCGGGGTTGATGCCCTGGAAGCCGGCGATGACCGCGACCTCCTTTCGGTCCTTGAAGCGCTTGATGATCTCGCTGCCGTCGATGTCCTCGATCCGGGCCGAGGCATGGGCGTCGCTGGTCTTGATCGGGATCTGCCAGCCCTGCCAGGAGCGGGCCTGGATCCCCATGCCCTGGAGCACGATGGCAAGAAGGCCTGAGGTCACCTGTTCGCCCGAGGCGACCACGGCGTCATATTCGCGCGCGTCGTGCATCGGCGAGGCCTCGGTGCACCAGGCGACCAGCTCGTTGGTCTTGCCGGCCATCGCCGAGACGACCACGGCCACTTCGTGGCCGGCATCGACCTCACGTTTCACATGGCGTGCGACGTTGCGGATACGTTCGATGTTGGCGACGGACGTGCCGCCGAATTTCATCACGAGGCGGCTCATGACGACGCGTGCATTCCTTCATAAGGATCAGTATGGTGGCCCGCACTGGACGGGTGCCTCGGGGACACCGACCGCGCGTATACAGAGCGGCGGGGCCGGGGGCAAGCGGGTTCCTGCGGGGGCAGGGCGGGGTAGTGGGTTAAGCTAGATCATGGCGCGTTACATCGACGAGATCCTGCAGCCCGGCGAGCGAGTGCTGTATTCGACCAATGCGCATTGGATCTTCTACTTTCCGGCCATCGTGGCCTGGATCGTGGCGCTCGCCCTGCTCGTCCTGTCGCAGCAGGCGATGGTCGACTGGCTCGTTCTGCTTTGCCTTGGCGCGGCAGGTCTCGTAGCGCTGGCGGCCCTGTATTGGACCGTGAAGGGCTGGTTCCATCGCTTCACCACCGAGACCGACGTCACTAACCTCAGGGTCGTGCACAAGACCGGGTTCATCCAGCGCCGCACCTTCGAGATGCCGCTGGACAAGGTCGAGAGCGTCGATGTCAACCAGACAATTCTTGGACGTATTCTCAACTACGGCGATGTGACCATCAACGGAGTCGGCGAAGGTCGCGAAACCATCCGGACGATCGCCTCGCCGCTCGCCTTCCGTAGTTCGATCACCACGCGGTAGGACCGCGCCCAACCATGAGCATGCAGCAAAATACTTCTCTTTCCGCCCAGCCCGGCTCGAGCGTCGACGTCGCCGAGATCGCGAAATTCTCGAAACTCTCGGCGGAATGGTGGGATCCCAAGGGCAAGATGGCGCCGCTGCACCGGATCAACCCGCTGCGGCTCGGCTATATCCGCGATGCCGCCTGCCGCAAGTTCGAGCGCAACGTGCGCAGCCTCAATTGTCTTGGGTCCTTGCGCGTGCTCGACATCGGCTGCGGCGCCGGCCTGCTCTGCGAGCCGCTGTCGCGCCTCGGAGCGCAGGTCATCGGCATCGATCCCTCCGCGAGCAACATCGCGGCGGCGAAGCTGCATGCCGACAGGAGCCATCTGGCGATCGACTATCGCTGCACCACGGTGGAGGAGATCGACCCGCGCGAGCGCTTCGACATCGTGCTGGCGATGGAGGTGGTCGAGCACGTCATCGACGTCGGCATGTTCCTGAAGCGCTGCGCCGCGATGCTGAAGCCGAACGGTCTGATGGTGGTCTCGACGCTTAACCGCAACTGGAAGAGCTTTGCCCTCGCCATCGTCGGTGCCGAATACGTCCTGCGCTGGCTACCGCGCGGCACGCACGAGTGGAACAAGTTCGTCACGCCCGACGAGCTGACGAAATATCTGCTCGACAACCGTCTCGTCATCACCGAGCAGACCGGCGTCGTCTACTCGCCCTTCGCCGACAAATGGTCTCTGTCGTCCGATATGGACGTGAACTACATGGTGGTCGCGGAAGCGATGGTGTGAACTGCCGCGGGTGAGTGCGAGCCGTTACTCCAGGAACGCTGTCCTTCTGCGTTCGCAGGGACGAATGCGCAAAGTGCCGCACTCGCGGAGGTTCTAACCGGCAGCCCCCGCCCTGCGTCCCGGTGCAGGACCCACATATCTTGCCCTCGGCCGGATCAGCTTGCCGAACTGCAATTGCTCGCTGGCATGCGCGATCCAGCCGACGCTGCGGGCCATCGCGAACAGCGCCAGCTCGCTGCCGGCGGGCAGGCGCAGTGCGTGGACCAGCACGGCGAGCGCGTAGTCGATATTGACGAACTCGCCGGTGGCCTCCGCGATCCGCTCTGGCACTTCCCTGGTGAATTTGCGCGGCGCGCCGGAGCGCGACAGCGCGTTCAGCAGCGACTGCGCGCGGGGGTCGCCGTGCTTGTAGACACCGTGGCCAAAGCCGGCAAAGCGTTCGCCGAGGGCGACGCGCTCGCGCACGACAGGCTCGACGTCGCGGTCGACCAGGGTCTTGACGAGCTGTGAGGCCAGGACGCCGGCGCCGCCATGCTTCGGCCCCTTCAACGCGGCGAGCCCGGCGATGACGGAGTCATAAAGGTTGAGGCCGGTCGAGGCCGCGCAGCGTGCGGTGAAGGTCGACGCATTCAGCTCGTGATCGGCGAGCAGTACCAGCGCGCGGCGGATCAAATCGGGCGCGTGCTTGTTGTCCGCCGCCCAAGCACGCGCGACCTGCTGATGCAGCGGCTCGGCCGAGGCTTCCGCATTGAGCATGGTCGCAACCAGCAGGCGGACGATGCGCGCGCCGACCATGGCGCGGCCATCGGGTGCCCGGGTGAAGGCGCGGGGATCGACGCTCGCGGCCAGTGCGAGCACGGCGATGGCGCGGTCGATCGGTGCCGCCCGGCGCGCGGCCTCCGCGATCACGCGCATTTCCTCGGAGAGTTCCGGTTGATTGTCGGGGGCAAACGGATCGACGTCGGCGACATCCCACAGCAGCGTCGCGGCGTGCTCCAGCGTGTCGTTCTCAGACAGATCGACGCAATTGACGCCGCGATAGATCGCGCCCTCCTCGGTGATGGTCGAGATCTCCGTGTCCATCACCGGCAGATCGGCATCGAAGCTGCGCAGGCCGCGTGGCTCCGGCGACGGCACACGGCGCTCCTTCAGCGCACGAACATCCTCGGCGCGATAGCGGTTCTTTCGCGAGTCCGGCGTCGGCTCGGAGCGGATCAGGCCGCGGCTGACATAGGCGTAGAGGGTGGCCGGGGAGATCGCTAGCTCGGCGGCGGCTTCCCGGGCGGAGAGATACAGCCCATCGGAATTTTTCATATTGATTTATGTAATCAAGATTGATCAACGTGTCGAGAGGCCTGACCTTGTTCTCCGTGAACAGGAGATTTGGGTCATGAACATCCACCTCACCAGCCGCCAGATCGGGCTGGACGGCGTTCCCGCGGCCGAGACCGTGCTGAGCCATGTCGACGGCGAGCGCGGCGAGCTCATCATTGCCGGGGAGCACGTCGGACGGCTCGCCGCACTCTCGAGCTTCGAGGACGTCACCGCCCGGCTCTGGAACGGCGCCCGCAAGACCACCCTCACCGAGGCCAACGTGCGCTCGCACCTGGGCGCGGCGCGCGAGCGCGCCTTCGCGCGGCTGCCGGACCTGCTCCCGGCGGCGCGCGGCATGGGCATCATCGACGGGTTTCGTGCCGCCGTCGCCGGACTTCGCGCCGAGCACGGGCTGGAGCACGAGACGACGATCGTCGGCGCGTTTCCGGTGATCGCGGGCGCGCTGGTCCGGCGCGCCAAGGGGCTGGAGCCGGTCGCGCCCGATCCCGACGTGAGCCATGCCGCCGACACGTTGCGCATGCTGCACGGGCGTTCGCCTGCAACGCGCGAGATCACGGCATTGGACGCCTATCTCGTCACCGCCAGCGACCACGGCATGAACGCCTCCACCTTCGCCGCGCGCGTGGTGGCCTCGACGCAGGCCGACCTGTTCGCGGCCGTCACCGCCGGCTATTGCGCGCTGACCGGTCCGCTGCATGGCGGCGCGCCGGAGCCGGTGCTGGAAATGCTGGACGCGATCGGGTCGCGCGAGCGCATTCAGTCCTGGGTGGATGCGGCGCTGGCGCGCGGCGAGCGCATGATGGGGTTCGGTCACCGCGTCTATCGCGTCCGCGATCCGCGCGCCGACGTGCTCAAGACCGCGGTCGAGGCGCTTGCGTCCAATGGCACCGATTTGCCGTTTGCCGGCGAGGTCGAGGCCTATATCCGCAGCGCCTTGCGCAAGAAGAACCCGGAGCGGCCGCTGGAGACGAACGTCGAGTTCTTCACCGCGATCCTGCTCGATGCGCTAGCGATTCCGCGGCAGGCATTCACGCCGATCTTCGCGGTCGCGCGCAGCGCAGGCTGGACCGCGCATGCCCGCGAGCAGCAGCGGACGGGGCGGTTGATCAGGCCGAGCTCGTCATATGTCGGGGCGATGCCGGAGGCGTAGGGAATGCGTAGCCCGGATGGAGCGAAGCGTAATCCGGGGAAAGTCGTCATTGTGAGAGAAAGGTCCCGGATTACGCTTGCGCTCCATCCGGGCTACGAAAGCGGGGAGGCCCTTACGCCTCGCGCACGACCGTCTTCAGATAATTGTACGCCTTGATGATCTCGATCAGGCGGTCCTCGGTCGAACGGTCGCCGCCATTGGCATCGGGGTGGTGCTGCTTCACCAGCGCCTTGTACTTGGTCTTGACGTCGGCAAGCGTTGCGCTGGGGCCGAGGCCCATGACCTGAAGCGCCTTGCGCTCGGCGTTCATCACCTTGCGCGTCTCGGCCTTGGGCTCCGCTTCGGGGCCCTTGCGCCAGCTGGCGCGGCCGTTGATCTCGGAGAACATGCTGAAAGGATCGGCCGCCATGTCGATCTCTTCCGCACCCTTCTTGCCGCCATTGGCGCCCATCTTCCAGGTCGGGCGGTGACCGGTCAGCGCATCCTTCTGATAGCGCGCAACGGCTTCGGCATTCATGCCGGAAAAGAAATTGTAGTTCTGGTTGTACTCGCGCACGTGGTCGAGGCAGAAGTGCCAGTACTCGCGCTGGTTCTCGCGGCCCTTCGGCGCCCGGTGCGAGCCCTTGTTGGCGCAGCCCGCCCATTCGCAATTGACCGCGGTGTCGCGCGGCTTCACTTCCGGCTGCTTGCCTCGCGGCTTCACCCGGATGGAGTCGAAGAACTTTGATGAATCGATCGGCATGGCTGACTTTGACTACGCAATGCAAAAACCTTCAAGTCTTGACATTGCAATTCGCTAAGCACCCGGTCGCGACGAGCTTGGACGTCCGGGTATTGACGGGATGCGAGCGCGCACCTTAATGGCACACATGGCTATGAAAGACACTATCAGCAACAAGTTGCAGGAAGCTTTCACGCCCGAAAGCCTGCAGGTCGTCGACGAGTCACATTTGCATGAGGGCCACGCCGGCCACCGAGCAGGCGGCGAGACGCACTTCCGTGTGTATATCGTGTCTGCCGCCTTCAAAGGGAAGAGCCGGGTCGACCGTCATCGCATGATAAATTCAGCGCTCGCCGCGGAACTTGCCGGCAGCGTGCACGCGCTGGCGATCAATGCGCAGGCGCCGGGGGAAGGTTGAATTCTCTGACCCTCCCCCTCCAAGGGTCCCTCCAGGGGAGGGTAAGGGAAAAATTAGAACGACGTCCCGGCCCGTCTCGGCTTTGCCTCTTCCAGCTCGGCCTCGCGCGTCACCGGTGAAATACGGAGCGCGGTGATGCGGTTGCGCTCGCGGCGGAGGACGCGGAAGCGGAAACCGTGGAACGTGAAGCTCTGGCCGCGGTCGGGGATCGAGCGCGCCTCGTGAATGACGAGGCCGGCGACCGTGGTTGCCTCTTCATCGGGAAGATGCCAGTCCATGGCGCGGTTGAGATCGCGGATCGGCACCGACCCGTCGACCACGACGGAGCCGTCCGGCTGACGGCGCACGCCGGCCACCACCACGTCATGCTCGTCGGAGATGTCGCCGACGATCTCCTCCAGAATGTCTTCCAGCGTCACGAGGCCTTCGACCTCACCATACTCGTCGACGACGAGTGCGAAATGGGTCTTGCGGCGGCGGAACGCCTTGAGCTGCTGGGATATCGGCCGCATCTCCGGCACGAACCAGGGCGGCAGCATGATGGTGGTGACGTCGATGCGCGACGTGTCGCCCTCCGATGCGCGGATTGCACGCAACAGATCCTTGGCGTGCAGAATGCCGATGATGTTCTCCGACTTGTCCCGCCACAGCGGAATGCGGGTGTATTCGGTGGCCAGCACCTCCCGCACCAGCTCCTCCGGCGGCAGGTCGGCGTTGATCATCACCATAGCCGTGCGGTGGACCATCACGTCAGACACCGTCAGCTCGCCGAGACGGAAGACGTTGTGAATGTACTCGGCCTCGCCGCTCTCGATCTTGCCGTGCACGGCCGATTCCTCAACCAGGCCCTCGATCTCCGAATCCGTCAGGATTTCGTGTTGCGAGAACTCCTGCACCCCCATCAGGCGCAGGATCGCGCCCGACGCCGTGTTGAGACACCAGCTCAGCGGATAGAACACGAGGTAGGAAAAATGCAGCGGATACGCAATCCACTGCGACACCGGCATCGGCTCCCGGATTGCAAGCGTCTTCGGCACCTGCTCGCCGATGACGATGTGCAGCGAAGAGAAGACCAGGAAACCCGCCACGAACGAGGTGAAGTGCAGCGTGGCCTCCGACATTCCGAGCGGGCTGAGGACGGGGCTCAGCAGCGCAGACACGGTCGGCTCACCGATCCAGCCAAGACCGAGCGAGGCCATGGTGATGCCGAGCTGGCAGCAGGCGAGATAGGATTCGATGTTTACCATCATCGTCTGCAGCAGGCGCGCGCCGAAGCGGTTCTGCTCGACCATGGCCTTGACGCGGAAGCCGCGGCTCTTCACCAGCGCAAATTCCGCCGCCACGTAAAACGCGTTGGCGGCGAGCAGGAGGGCCGCAAGCAGCAGATTGATCGAGATCGAACTCATGTTTGCCTCGCGACCGCCCCGGCATTCCCCGCCGTTTCGCGGGCGGCCGATCTGAACGGTCCCGTCATCACTGCGCGAGCTTCTCTTTCAGGAAGTCGCGCACCGGCGCCGGCTCGACGTCCTTTGCGATCACCGCGCGGCCCACGGCCTCCAGCAGGATGAAGGTGAGCTTGCCGCGCTTGACTTTCTTGTCCTGTGCCATCAGGGCCATCAGCGCGTCGGCATCGGCTAGCCCTTCCTGCGCAAAGCCGGCGATGTCCTGCAGGCGTGTCGGCAGGCCTGCCTCGATCAGGTGGCGCTCGATGCGCGCCGCCTCACGCTCGCCGATCATGCCGAGCTTCGCGGAGAACTGCGCCGCCAGCGTCATGCCGATGGCGACGCCCTCGCCGTGGAACAGGCGGTCGGAGAAGCCGGTCACAGCCTCCAGCGCGTGGCCGAAGGTGTGACCGAGATTGAGCAGCGCGCGCTCGCCGGTCTCGCGCTCGTCGCGCGCGACGATTGCGGCCTTGGCCCGGCAGGAGGTCGCGATCGCATGCTCGCGGGCCGATCCGCCCTTGACGATGTCGGCATGGTTCTTCTCCAGCCAGCTGAAGAAGGCCGCGTCGCCCAGCACGCCGTATTTGGCGACCTCGGCATAGCCGGCCCGGAACTGGCGCGGCGACAGCGTGTCGAGCACGGCGGTGTCGGCGATGACGAGCACCGGCTGGTGGAAGGCCCCGAGCAAATTCTTGCCCTGCGGCGAGTTGATGCCGGTCTTGCCGCCGACGGACGAGTCGACCTGCGCCAGCAGCGAAGTCGGCACCTGCACGAAATCGACGCCGCGGCGCAGGATCGCCGCGGCAAAACCGGCGAGATCGCCGACCACGCCGCCGCCGAGCGCGATGACGAGATCGTTGCGCTCGATCTTCGCTGCGATCAGGGCCTCGCTGACCTTTTCGAGCCCGGCATAGGTTTTCGAGATCTCGCCTTCCTCGACGACGATGCGCGAGGTCGGAATACCGCTGGCTGCGAGCGACGCCTCAGTGGGCTCGAGCCAGTATTTCGCGACGGTGCGGTCGGTCACGATGGCCGTGCGGACGCCGGGACGCAGAGCGGCGACACGCTCGCCGAGCGAGCCCAGCACGCCGCGGCCGACGACGATGTCATAGGCGCGGTCACCGAGTGCGACGTCGACCTTGATGGGATCGGAATGTTTCAACGGCGCAGTCATCTTGACGCACTCGCAATGTCGGCAGGCGGTTGGGCTGGCTGTCCGCCGCAGAGACGGGTGTGCAGCGCCTCGATGCATTCCTCGACGATTCTGTCGTGCGGCACGTCGCGCGAGGCAATGGTGAGGTCGGCATTGGCATAGATCGGCTCGCGCTGGGCGAGAAGGCGCGTCACGGTTCCTTCGGGATCGACGGTCTGAAGCAGCGGACGGTCGGCACGGCGCCGCACGCGGCGCATGATGACGTCATGGTCCGCCCTCAGCCAGATCGAGATGGCCTTCGCCGCGATGCGCGCGCGCGTCTCCTCGCGCATGAAAGCGCCGCCACCGGTCGCCAGCACGATCGGCCCGCCCTCGAGCAGCCGCGCGATCACACGGGCCTCGCCGTCGCGGAAATAGGGCTCGCCATGGGTCGCAAAGATCTCCGGGATGGTCATGCCGGCGTGGGCCATCTCGATTTCGGTGTCGGCATCGATGAAGGGCAGCTTGAGCCGGGCCGCGAGGCGCCGGCCGATGGTGGATTTGCCCACCCCCATCATGCCGACGAGCACGATCGAGCGCGCCCCGAGCGCCGACAGGATGTCGGCCTCGGGCGAAGCAGGAAGCGGCAACGCGGCGTCGGACATCGTCTCGCTCGACTGGATCTCGCTCGAACTGCCGCCAGATGCGGCATGGCTTTGGCCACCTATACGACCCCATGGGGGCCCTCGCCAGAGGACTCTTGCCACGAAACGGCGAACATGTTGGATGATTTCATTGGTTAATTTGGCTGCCGCGCCCCGACCCGAGACCCCAGAACGATGCCGAGCCTGTTCCGCTTCCTGACGGTCGTCGCCGTGATCGGCGGCATCGTCTATGGCGTGGTCTTCGCGCTGGCGAACTTCGTCAACCCGAAGCCGCGGGAAATGACGGTGACGATCCCGCCGGACAAGTTTCTCAAGAAATAGGAGCTAGCCTCCCGGGCATGCCCGCCAAACCCTCAGACGCCAAGCTCATCGGCCTGTTCCTCGACATGCTCGCCGCGGAACAGGGCGCCGGCCCCAACACGCTCGATGCCTACCGCCGCGACCTCAGCGATTTCTCGGAATTTCTGGGCCGGGTCGGTCATACATTCGTGGATGCCGAGACCCAGACGCTGCGCGACTATCTCGCCGATCTCGACACCCGCGGCTTCAAATCCACCAGTGTGGCCCGCCGGCTGTCCGCGATGCGGCACCTCTACCGTTTCCTGCTGAACGAGCGCATCCGCGGGGACGATCCCGCCGCGATCCTGTCAGGCCCGAAGCGCGGCCGCGGCCTGCCGAAAGTGCTGTCGATCGCCGACGTCGACCGCATGCTCCGCCGCGCCAAGGAGCTGAGCGAGGCGGGAGATGCCTCGCCGTCGAAACGGCTGCGTGCCTTGCGGCTCTATTGCCTGCTCGAGGTGCTCTACGCCACGGGCCTGCGCGTCTCCGAGCTGGTGGCGCTGCCGCGCTCGGCGGCCAAGCGCGACGCCCGCATGATCGTGGTGCGCGGCAAGGGCAACAAGGAACGGCTGGTGCCGCTCAACGACGCCTCGCGGCAGGCGATGGCGGACTATCTCGCCGCCACGGAAGCGGCAAAGGCCGACGGGAAGAATAGCGTGCCCGCGTCGAAATGGCTGTTCCCCTCGTTCGGCGAGAGCGGACATCTGACGCGCCAGCATTTCGCCCGCGACCTCAAGGAGCTCGCGGTTGCGTCCGGCTTGCAGGCCCGCCTGGTCTCCCCGCACGTGCTGCGCCACGCCTTTGCCAGCCATCTGCTGCACAACGGCGCGGACCTGCGCATTGTGCAGACCCTGCTCGGTCACACCGACATCTCGACGACCCAGATCTATACCCATGTGGTCGAGGAGCGGCTGAAGAGCCTGGTGCGAGACCTGCACCCGCTGGCAGAGAAGTAAACAGGTCTCGTGCCCCGGACGCGGCGCAGCGTGAAACGATGCGACGCAGAGCCGGGGCCCATGCCGAATGGGTCCCGGCTCTGCGCAGCAGCGCCATAGAGGCGCTGCAGCGCGTCCGGGACACGAGAGCTTAGCCAGAACGACGAGGAAACCGCCTTGACTTCGGCCACATCTCCGCGGAAAGAGCCGGGGCCTCACGGCTGATTTGGCCGGCTGCACCAGCACACAGGCCAAATCATTGAAGACGCTACACTTCTTTCCGCAACCCCAACTCGCTTCGCTTCTCGAGCCCCGTCCCCCTATATTGAGTTGATGCAAGACCAGATGCGCAGCTATCTCGACTTCGAAAAGCCCGTCGCCGAGCTCGACTCCAAGGTCGACGAATTGCGCGCGCTCGCCGCCACCGGCACCGACATCAGCGACGAGGTCGGGCGGATCGAGGACAAGGCGGCGCAGGCGCTGGCCGACCTCTATGCGAACCTGACGCCGTGGCAGAAGACGCTGGTGGCGCGGCATCCGCAGCGGCCGCATTTCAACGACTTCATCAAGGGCCTGATCACCGAATTCACCCCGCTCGCCGGCGACCGCAAGTTCGGCGAGGACGAGGCGCTGGTCGCCGGCTTCGGCCGTTTCCGCGGTGAGCCGATCTGCGTGATGGGCCAGGAAAAGGGCGATTCCACCGAGAGCCGGATCCGGCACAATTTCGGCATGGCGCGGCCGGAAGGATATCGCAAATGCGTGCGGCTGATGGAGATGGCCGAGCGGTTCGGCCTGCCGGTGCTGTCGCTCGCCGATTCCGCCGGCGCCTATCCCGGCATCGGCGCCGAGGAGCGGGGACAAGCCGAGGCGATCGCGCGCTCGACCGATGCGTGCCTGGCGCTGACCGTGCCCAATGTCGCGATCATCACCGGCGAGGGCATGTCGGGCGGCGCCATCGCCATCACCACGGCCAACAAGGTCTTAATGCTCGAGCATGCGATCTACAGCGTGATCTCGCCGGAGGCGGCGTCCTCGATCCTCTGGCGCGACGGCACCAAGGCGCAGGAAGCCGCCAACAACATGAAGATCACCGCCCAGGACATGCTCCGCTTCGGCGTCATCGACGCCATCCTGAAGGAGCCGGTCGGCGGCGCCCACCGCGACCCCGCCGCCATGATCGCCACCACCGGCGAGGCCATCGCCAAGGCCTTCGACGAGCTCCGGAACTTTGATGGGGATGCCATCCGCAAGCAGCGGCGGCAGAAATTCCTCGATATCGGCCGCAAACTGGGCTGATTCGCCTCGATTCCGCTCTCGTAGGGTGGGCAAAGCGAAGCGTGCCTACCAATCCCCGGCTGTACGAACGGCTCGTGGGCACGGCGCTTCGCGCGCCTTTGCCCACCCTACCAGACCTTTCGAGCAGCCCCCGGTAACCCCGCATTAACCCTTTTTTTGCCCAAATCGGCGATCTGAGTCCCCATCGGCCGAAAGCCCAAGTTCCGTCCCAAGTCGCGTCCATTTAGTCTTCGTTGACCATGCCGCTGGGCCAACGCCCTCGTGATCCCCACTCGGGTTGCGACCACATGACCCAGAGGTTAGAATTTTAATCAATGGCTTCAGGGCATAAGCGCTGGAGCGGGGTCTGACCGGGCCCGTCTCGGCGGGTCGGTTTCCGGTCGGATTGCGTTCCGAAAAGTTGGGGTTCGCGCTTCAATGCCTGGCACGGTGTGGGGTCCATCTTGATTTCTCGTTCGCTTGCTCGCGCGCTCTTGGTCTCGGTTGCGCTGATGACGGCCGGCGGTCTGCTTGCCGGCTGCAACACTGATCAGGTCTCGCTCGCGACCAACGCCAAGGCCAATCAGCCGGTGCCGCCGAAGCTGATCGCCGCGATGGCCGAGAAGGACATGGATTTGCAATCGCCGATCCTGGTCCGCCTGTTCAAGCAGGAGGCCGAGCTCGAGGTCTGGAAGCAGACCCGTTCGGGCCAGTTCGCGCTGCTCAAGACCTATCCGATCTGCCGCTGGTCGGGCGATCTCGGCCCCAAGGTGCGCGAAGGCGACCGCCAGGCGCCGGAGGGATTCTACTCGATCAATCCGAGCCAGATGAATCCGCAATCGTCCTATTACCTCTCGTTCAACACCGGCTACCCGAACGCGTTCGACAAGGCGCTGGGCCGCACCGGCTCGCAGCTGATGGTGCACGGCGACTGTTCGTCGCGCGGCTGCTACGCGATGACGGACGAGCAGATCGCGGAGATCTACTCGCTCGGCCGCGAGTCCTTCTTCGGCGGCCAGAAGGCGTTCCAGCTGCAGGCCTATCCGTTCAAGATGACGCCGGTGAACATGGCCAGGCACCGGAACAATCCGAACATGCCGTTCTGGAAGATGATCAAGGAAGGCTATGATCATTTCGAAGTGACGCGGCAGGAGCCGAAGGTCGATTTCTGCGAGAAGAAGTACGTCTTCGATGCCGCCAAGCCCGCCGACGCCAAGCGCGATCCGGTGTTCGACGCCTCGGCCAAATGTCCGGCCTATGTGATCCCCGAAGAGATCGCCAGCGCCGTGCGCGAGAAGCAGGCCAAGGACGAGACGGAATATGCAAGGCTCGTCGCCAAGGGCACGCCGGTGGCGCGGATGAACACCGGCATCGACGGCGGCATGCACAAGGTGTTCGCCGCCAAAATTCCGGAAGGCTCGACCGGCCTGTCCGAGAGTGCCGAAGGCACCACGCTGCAGATGCTGGCCATGGCGAAGGCACCGGGCACGATCCCCGGCCACGTCAACCCGCCCAAGCCGAACCTCGATGCGGTGGCAAGTGCGCCGGCGCCGCGGGAAGAGCCCGTGGTCGCCGTCAGCGCGCCTGCCGCGAGCACCCGCGTTGCCGCGGCGGCGCCCGCTGCGAAATCTGAAAGCGGCGGCTTCTTCTCCAATCTCGGCCGCAAGATGGGGCTCGGCACCGCCGACACCACCGCGACCGCGACGCCTGCGCCGCAAGCCACCGCGTCCGTGGCCCCGGCCGCCCAGACGTCCACGACGCCGGCCACGGCCGCCTCGCGACTGAAGGCTGCCGTGACCCGCTTCGTGCCGGGGCATGACAAGTCCAAGGATTCAGTGAAGGAGGCGGCGAAGGAGGCGGCGAAGGATACGCCGAAGCCGGCCGTCGCAGCCGCCAAGCCGGCCGAGCCGCCGAAGCCCGACACCCGCCTCGCCGCGACGCGTCCGGCGCTGAAGCCGTCGGTGAGCGACGGTGCGGGCGATAGCACCCCGATGATATCAGGCGCCGCGCCGGTGGTGCAGTCGAACTCGTTCGACAGCCGATTCTCGGCGGTGAAGTAGGCAGGTCCCTTCGGATAGCAATAATTCGCTTTACCCGAACACCCGAAACACCCTATCCACCCGCCATCTCATCCCTCCCGAAGGGGCGGGTCGCGATCGTCACGGTTCGTGGGGTGGGTTGCGGTGGACGCGGGCTGCGTTGGCGCCAGGTGCGGTCGCAGGGCGGGTAGTTCCCGTGAGCGGTCAGCGGGCGCGGTACGACAGGCGCTGCCATGCCCTGCGAAGCCGAGAGGCGAAGCAGGGTCGCGTACGGCAAAATCGTGTGGTCCTGACGTCCGGGGTCTGTACGTCAAGTCTCGTGGTGGTGCGCGTTGTCCAACCGGAGGGCGCGTATCAGTGATCTCGCGAGGCGACGGGGGCAATAGTGCATCGCTCCCCGGGGAGAGCGCGACATAAGCCGTCAAACCACTGCGCAGGGAAGGCCGGTTATCGGGCTGCACCTGTGTCTCCCCTGTGAGCGTTTACTTACGCATCATTGCACAGGGGCTCGTGGGTGCCAGCCGGTACCCGGCCTTCCCTGCGCCCTTCCGATTCCGATGGGCGCCAGAAGCGAAGCAAAACCCGGACGCTGGAGCGCTGCGGGATCGCGATGTCACGTTCGGTTGTTTGACAGTTGAATCGAGGATTCGACGCGCGACAGCTGAGATCGGCGTGCGAGCGCCACGCTTCACGCCCATCCCTACGGCGCCAGATATCGCATCAGCTCCGGATTGCCCCGCACCTCGCTGGCCTGCCCCTGCAGCGCGACGCGGCCGCGGTCGAGCACGTAGGCGTAGTCGGCGACGCGCAACGCCAAATCGAGGTGCTGCTCGACGATGATGACGGCGATGCTCTTTGCGAGGTCGATCAGGCGCTCGGTGATCTCCTCGATGACGCCGATCCAGACGCCTTCGGTCGGCTCGTCCAGCAGCAGCAGCTTGGGATCTCCGAGCATGGCGCGGCCGATCGCGAGCATCTTGCGCTCGCCGCCGGAGAGCGTGCCGGCGGGCTGGTCGAGGCGCTGGCCGAGCTTTGGGAAGATGGTCAGCACGCGGTCAATTGCGGAGCAATCCTTCTTAGCCAGCGAGCCGACGGCGAGATTGTCGCGCACCGACAGGCGCGCGAACACCGAATGCTCCTGCGGCACGTAGCCGATGCCGGCGCGGACGCGCTCCTGGGTGGCGCGGCGGCTGATGTCGCGGCCGTCGAAGGCGACCTCGCCCTTCCACGCCGGCAGCTCGCCGACGATGGTCTTCATCAGCGTGGTCTTGCCAGCGCCGTTGCGGCCGAGCACGGCGACGCCGCCGCGCCAGGGAATGCCGAGGCTGACGTCGAACAGGACCTGGCTGCGGCCATAGCCGGCGTCGAGATGCTTGATGTCCAAAAATTCAGGCACGGCGCAGATAAATCTCCTGGACGGATGTGTTGGCCTGGATCTCCGACACCGTGCCAGACGCCAGCACCTTGCCCTGGTCGAGCACGGTGAGGCGATCGCAGATGTCACGGATGAAATCGAGGTCGTGCTCGACGATGACCAGCGAGCAATGTTTTTTGATCGGCTGCAGCAGCTCGCCGGTGACGCGGCGCTCTTCCAGGCTCATGCCGCCGGTGGGCTCGTCGAGCAATAGGAGCTTCGGCTTGCCGGCGAGTGCCATCGCGATCTCCAGCCATTGCTGCTGGCCGTGCGACAGCGCGGCGGCCGCATCGAAGGCGCGGTCGGCGAGGCGGAACTGCGTCAGCATGGTCATGACCTGGTCGTGCAAGAACCTACGCGTGCGCGAGAACACGAGGTCGAACAGCGAGGACTGCGCCTGCAGCGCGAGCAGGATGTTGTCGTAGAGCGTCAGCGACGGCAGCACGGATGTGATCTGGAATTTCAGGCTCATGCCGGCGCGCGCACGCTCGGTCGGCGTGAACGCGGTGATGTCGGTGTTGACGAAGGAGACCTTGCCTTGCGTCGGCACCTCGGCGCCGGCGATGCACTTCATCAGCGTGCTCTTGCCCGAGCCGTTCGGGCCGATCAGGCCGTGAAACTCGTTCTCGCCGACGGTGAGGGCTGCGCCGTCGAGCGCGGTGAGCTTGCCGAAGACCTTCTTGATGCCGGCCGCTTCAAGGAGCATTGCGCGTCTCCTTTTGCCTGGCGCCGAAGCTGCCGACGCGTTCGCGCTCGCCAAGGACAAAACTGATCAGGCCGAGCGGCCGGAACAGGATCACGAGCAGGAGCAGCAGGCCGAGGATGATCGGCCAGATCTCGCGGTAATTGTCCGAGAGCCAGAAGCTGACGCCCTCGACGATGACGGCGCCGATGACGGCACCGATCAGCGTGCCGGAGCCGCCGAACAAGACATAGAGCACGACCTGGGTGGAGACCACGACGCCGACCATGTTGGGCCAGACGAAGCCTTCGTGGAAGGCATAGAGGCTGCCGGCGAGGCCTGCGACGGCGCCGCCAATGGTGAAGATGATGGCCTTGAGATGCTGCGCCTTGTAGCCGAAGAAGGCGATGCGCTGCTCGTTCTCGCGCAGGCCTGCGAGCGCAAGGCCGAATTGCGAGCGCACCAGGAAGCGGCAGAGCAGGTAGACCACGACGAGGATGCCGAGCACGAGATAATAGAACGCCGGTCCTTCCGTGAAATCGTAACCGCCGAGCGACATCGGCGCGATCGAGGGGATGCCGTTCTGGCCGCCGAGATAATACCAGCCGCGCGCGAGCCGATCGGCGGCGTAGGAGCCGGTCAGCGTGCCGAGCGAGACGAAGATCACGCTGGAGGGATGCCGTCCCAGCAGCAGGAAACCGCCGAGCAGCAGCGCGAAGGTGAGGCCGATCAGCGTTCCCGCGGGCAGCACCAGGAAGATGTTGGTGACGTTCAGATCCCGCGCGAGCAGGGCGACTCCGTAGCCGGCCGAGCCGAAGAACAGCGCCTGGCCGAAGCTCATGATGCCGGCATAGCCCCAGACCAGGTCGAACGACAGCGCGAACAGCGCCAGGATGATCACGCGCGTCGCGAACACCGTGAGATAGTCCTGCAGCACCAGCGGCGCGAGTAGCGCCGCGAGGAGCACGAGGCCCTCGATGATGGGCAGGATTTTTCGTCCTGGCTTGGCCCGGTCATTGGCCCGTTTCGCCGCTGCGCCCTCAGCCATCGCACCGTCCGCTTCGTCGTCCACGTCGGCGACGATGGCCTCTCTTACCACACTCATCGGCTTCAGCATTCCGAGTTCAACATCGTGAGAGTCAGCTGCGTAGTCACGGCAGGGTTCACCTCTCCCCAACGGGGAGAGGTCGGATTGCGCCTGGCGATGCGAAGCATCGTCCAGTGCAATCCGGGTGAGGGGCCGCAACACGCAGTGAGATCAGTTCCCCTCACCCGGATCGCATCTTGCGATGCGATCCGACCTCTCCCTCCGGGAGAGGTGAAAATCAGCATTCCTTGGGATCGACGAGACCGTTGCTGCGCCCGACGATCTCATAATTCCCGGCCTTGGCGACGGCGGTGTACATCTTCATCTTGCAGTGCCGCTTGCCCGGCACCATCTCGGCGGGTCCGCCCGGACCTTCGGCGATCTTGGCATGGTCGAGCGCGGCGGCCACGGACTCGCGGTCGATCTTGCCGGCTTCCTTGACCGCGGCCTCCCACAGCTTGAGGCCGCGATAGGTGCCGGTGGCAGCGCTGCCGGCGGCGAACAGGAAGTTGCCGGGGAAATCCTTCTCGTAGGCCGCCTGGATCTTGGCGTCGAACGGGTTCTCCTTGGTCAGCACCTTGAAATAGTCGAGGCAGCTCGCGAGCCCTTCAATCTCTGCGGCCTGGTTGATGTTGAGCGTGTTCTCGTCGTAGTAGACGCAGGCCAGCCGCCCGCCGTTCTTGAGGAAGCCCGCTTCATAGAGCTGCTTGAAGAACGGGCCGACGCCGGGCGGAATGACGGTGTTGAAGACGACATCGACCTTGTTGGAGATGATGCGGTTGACGGTTGCGGAGAAGTCGACCTGGTCGAGCGGGTAATATTCCTCGAACACGACCTCGCCGCCATTGGATTCGATCACCTTGCGGGCGTAGACGTTCAGCGTGTGCGGCCAGACATAGTTGGCGCTCGGCAGCGCGAACTTCTTGCCGCCGTTCTTGATCAGCCAGGGGATGAACTCGTCGCATTGCTGCGCCGGCGTCGGGCCGGTGCAGAACAGGTACGGCGTGCACTCCTTGCCCTCGTAGAGCTGCGGATAGATGTAGAGGGTCTTGCCGCGCGCCACGATCGGATCCTTGATCGCGTTGCGCATCGATGAGGTGATGCCGCCGAGCACCATGTCGACCTTGTCGCGCTGGATCAACTTGCGGACGTTGCCGACGGCGACGGATTCGTTCGAGGCGGTGTCCTCGATATAGAGCTCGAGCGGACGGCCGAGCAGGCCGCCGGCTCCGTTGATCTCCTTGATCACCATTTTCGCAACGTTGGCATCGGCGTTGCCGGCATAGGCGATCGGGCCGGTGAGATCGGTGGCGATGCCGACCTTGATCGGCGCCTCGGCCGCATTGGCCCAGGGCGCCGGGATCACCCAGCTGCCGACGCCGGTTGCGACCGCGCCGGATGCAAAGGCGAAATTGGACAGGAAGCGACGTCGTGTGAGCTGAGTACGATCGAACATGTGATTAAACCCCTTTTCCAGCGAAGAGACCTTGCGGACGGAATTTGATGAAGACGATGGCCAGCACGAAGACGAGGACGTCGGCGACGACGGGTGCCATTACCCAGGGCAGCGCCGCGCTCAGCGTGCCGATGACGCCGGCGCCCGCGACCGGGCCGATGAAGGAGCCGACCCCGCCGACCATGACCGCGACAAAACCCTGGATCAGGAAGCGCAGGCCGAGATCGGCAAACAGGCTGAACACCGGCACGATCAGCGCGCCAGCAAGGCCCGCGAGCGCCGCACCGAAGGCGAACGTCGCGCCGTAGATCAGCGGCGTCGAAATGCCCGACGCACGCGCCAGCGACGGGTTCTCCAGCGTCGCCCGCACGCGCAGGCCGAAGCTGGTCCGCGACAGCAAGAGATAGCAGAGGCCCATCACCAGCAGCGTGATGACGATGATGGTGAAGCGCCAGGCCGAGATATGCATGGCGCCGATGTCGATCGAGCCGCCGATCGGCTCCGGCACGGTGAGGTAGAAGCCGCCGATCAGCCCGCGAACGGCCTCGCGGATGATCAGGCCGAGCGCATAGGTGCCGAGCATGGCAACGATCGGCGCGGCGTAGAATCGCCGGATGATCAGCGCCTCCAGCACGAAGCCGAGCGCACCGACCACGAAGGGCGCTGCAACCATGCCCGCCCAGATCGGCAGGCCCTTGGCATAAGCGAGATAGGTGATGTAGGCGCCGAGCAGGACGAACTCGCCCTGCGCGAAGTTGAAGATGCCCATCATGCTGGCGATGATCCCGAGCCCCAGCACGATCAGGACGATGATCGCGCCGAAGCTCAGGATCTCGAACGCCGCGACGAACGCGTTAGCCATGCGTTGCGTTTCCGCCGAGTTGAAGCGAAGGTTTCCTCACATCTTCTTCCAGTCGCCGATCTGCTCGAAGGCATGGGCGGCGCGGTAGATGGTGGATTCCTCAAACATGCGGCCGACCAGCATCAGCCCGACCGGCAGGCCGTCGACCATGCCGCAGGGCAGCGACATCGCGGGATGGTGCGTGATGTCGAACGGCGCGGTGTTGGAGATCATCTCGAGCGCGCGAGCGACGTAGTCCTCGCGGCTGGCATTGGGCTCCGGCAGCTTGGTCGCCTTCATCGGCGTCGTCGGCAGCAGGAGCAGGTCGTAGTCCTTGAAGGCCTTGTCGTAGGCCGCGGTCAGCCGGCGCGAGATGTTGAGCGCCTTCCCGTAGAAGCGCGGGCCGAAATTGTTGTTGATGTAGGTGCCGAGCATCATGAACAGTTTGGTGGTCTCGGACAGCGAGTCGGCCTGCCTGCGCCAGCCGCGGTGGAAATCCATCAGGGAAGTCGAATAGAGATCGCCGCGGGACAGGCCGTAGCCGTCGCCGAACATCATGGTCTGGGTCAGGCCTTCGGTGCCGATCGGCGTCCAGATCGCCCCGCCCATGAGGTGCATCGGGATCGAGACGGTCTCGACGCTGGCGCCGAGATCCTTGAAGCGCTTGGCGGCCTCGCGCACGCTTTCATTCACCGCGGACTCGGCGGTCGGCTGCTCGAAGCCCTCCTTGAGAATGCCGATCTTCATGCCTTTGACGCCCTGGCCGAGCGCCTTGGTGTATTCCTCCACTTTCGGGGCCTTGATCCTGGGATCGTAGCCGTCGTCCCCGGCGAGCACCTCGAGCAGCAGCGCATTGTCTTCAACCGTTGCCGTCATCGGGCCGGTGTGGTCGACGTAGATCTCGATCGGCATGATGCCGGTGTAGGGGACGAGGCCCCAGGTCGGCTTCATGCCGTAGATGCCGCAGAACGACGACGGCATGCGGATCGAGCCGCCCTGGTCGCCGCCAATGGCCATGTCGACCTCGCCGAGCGCGACCACGACGCCCGATCCCGACGACGAGCCGCCGGCCGAGTAGCCCATCTTGTGCGGATTATGCACCGGCCCGTAAGAGCCGGTGTGGCTGCCGCCGGACAGGCAGAAATGCTCGCAATGCACCTTGCCCTTGATCTCGGCGCCGGCATCCAGCATGCGCGTGACGATGGTGGCGTCGAAATCGGGCACATAGCCTTCCAACGTCGACGAGCCGTTGGTCATGGGCACGCCGGCCAGCATGATGTTGTCCTTCAGCGCGACGGTCTTGCCCTTGAGCTTGCCGCTGGCGGCGCCCTTCACGGTCGACTTGCGATACCAGGCATTGCGCGGGTTCTCCTCCGCCGAGGGCCGGTAGCCCGGCGTGCGCGGATATTTCACTTCGGGCAATTCGTCCGGCATCGCGGCAACGAGATTGTAGGCTTCGATCGAGCCCTGCATGAGACTGCGGAACGAGGCGACGTCGTCATCGGTGAGCGAAAGGCCGCATTGCTCGGCGATACTGCGAAGTTGGGCTGGCGTGGGAAGGGCAACTGTCACGGCGCTCTCCTTGAAGGCTTCTTGATCCCTGGCACTGTTGAAAGCCTCTCGCTCGCGCCTTTCCGGGCGCGGGCCAGCCGGCTTCACGGTGTTACTAGAGACGGAAATATTTTCCTTTTCAAGTATTATTTCGCAAGGCGGTTGCGGCGTATCGGAGCCGTCTCAGAGCGTCTTGATAATCTTGAAGTCGAGGCCGTCGGCTTCAGCGAGGTACATCGGCATCTCGGCGCGGCCGTCGCGAAGCGTCACGGGACCGCGGCCCGCCGAGTAGACGGTGTTGCGCGCGGCCTTCAGCAGCGGACGAAAGGCCAATGATCCGGCGCGGTTGGCGACGGATTCCAGGAAGCGCAGCCCCTCATAGTTCGACTGACCGACGGAACCGACCGGCGGCGCGTTGGCACCGAACATGGAGTAATAGGCACTGAGGAACTCGTCATTGGCGCGCGAGACCAGACCGTTGAAATAGCCGGAGGCGCAGAACAGATTCTCGGTGTTGTCGGCGCCGATGCCGAGCAGCACGGTCTCGTCCATCGCACCTGCAAGCCGCAGCGTGGACGTGGCGAGGCCCGCTTCGGCGAAGGCGCGGTTGAAAGTGATGCTATCGGTGCCGATCAGCGAGATCAGCACCACATCGGGCCGGGCGGCGCGGATGCGGGCCAGATGCGGTTCGTGATTGTCCTCGCCTACGGGTACGAACTCCTCGCCGACGACCTGGCCGCCGGCTTCCTTGATGTAGCGCTTGACCGCGCGATGCGACTGCCAGGGCCAGACGTAATCGCTGCCGATCAGGTACCAGCGCGCCGCCTTCTTGACCTCCGCCAGCCAGTGAATCGACGGCCGGCTCTGCCAGCGCGGCGTCTCGCCGATCGCCATCACGCCCGGCGTGCGCTCGCCGCCTTCATAGACAGGCGTATAGATGTAGGGAATGCGGTTGCCGGTGACCTTGCGCAGCGCGACCCGGACCGCGCTGATATGCGAGCCCATGATGAGGTCGACCTCGTCGAAGGCGATCGCCTGCTCGGCGCGGCGGACCACCTCCTCGATCGGTCCGCCGGAATCGTAGATCGACAGTTCGAGCTCGCGGCCCAGAATGCCGCCGCGCTTGTTGATCTCGGCAACAGCCAGCATCGCGCTGTTGGTGGAGGTCGGGCCCCAGATCCCTGGCGAGCCGGTGAAGGTGAGGAAATTCCCGATGCGCAGCTTGCTGCGCGCGCCGCGCCGCCTCATGAAATGCGCATCGACCGGAGACAGGTCGAAATCCGCCGCCGATGACGACAAATTCCTGAACAGCAGGGACGGCGGCAACGCCGAGCCGCCGTGAGCCGGGAAGTTCACCGTCGCGCGCACGCCAACTCCTGTCTGAGACCAGACCTGAAAGCACATTGAGCAGGCGGCCGCGGCTTCCGCCCTTTTGTTGGGCAATGATCCTATTTTGAAAATATTGAATATTCAAGAATTGAAGTGCATATAGATGCAGCATCGATTGCAAGACATTCACTCATTTGGGTCAAGGCGAAGTCTCAGCCGTGGCAAAACCGCCGAAACAAAATTCCCCGATCACCGAACACCTCGCTTACCTGCTGGCGCAAGCCAACCGGGAAATCAACCGGCAGCTCGAACTGAGGTTGAGCAAGGAGGGCGTGCCGGTCGAGCAATGGCGCATCCTGAAAGTGCTGTCGGACGGCAACGGCCATTCGATGGGCGAGCTCGCGGACGCCGTGCTGCTCAACCATCCGACGCTCACGAAGATGATCGACCGCATGGTCTCCGACACGCTGGTCTACCGCGTGCAGGACCCGAACGACCGTCGCAAGGTGCTGATGTTCATCTCCGACCGCGGCAAGGTGCTGTGCAAGAAGCTCAACTCGCTCGCGGTCGACCAGGAGGAGCACATCCTGGAGAGCTACGGCGACAAGTCGACGAGCGAGCTCAAGCGGCTGCTGGAGAGCTTGATCGACAGCTCGAATTAGACCTCGTGAAGTGGAGCGTGGCGCCTTGCGAAGCGCACACACACATCTGCCGTTTCAATGCATGGCCAGAGGAAAGCACTCGCGCATCATCGCCAGCACGAGAGGCGATAGCGTTGGCCATTCCATGTCGTCCAGCCCACGGCCTTGTTGCTGACCGGCTTGGCTAGATACCATCTGTTGCCGTCGGCATGGTTGAAGTACACGCCGCCCTGGGTTCCGGTGCGTGGATTTGTCAACTTCACCCATCGCGAGCCATTATCTGAGAAGCGGCCTGACCAGCGTGCTCCCGAAGTGCTGGTGCAAGTGTTGCCGTTGCAGGTTGTCTGACTGTCATCGACGGCCGCCCATTTCATCCGCGCCGGGCGGCCGTCGATGTTGCACGACCATGTTCCGCCCCACCATCCGCCCACTTGGCTCGCAGGGGCGGAACCGCAGGCGTAAAGACTCAGGGCAAGGACACAAAAGGCGGTTGGCAGCGCGCGTTTGGGCATTGTCTGGCTCCAATTTTCAGGCCGCGTCTCGTGATCCAATCAAACCACGGATTGAGCTCTGTAGCGGTGATCCAGATCACAATGAGCAGTGGTAAAAAATTGGATCGTCTACCCGAGGGCGTTCGCCGAGACACGATGCCGCGCTTTGACCATTGGCTCTCCGGGCGAAGAGTTCTTCAGCGACGCAGCGGCGCGAGCGAGTGGCCGCCGGCCATCTGCAGAAGTAGCAGCACTCCGGAGTGATCACAGGAACAGGCGCTGAGGCGGGTTGCCAGATGGCTGAAGCGTGCTCAGCCGCGCGTGACGGATAAAGGACCGTCTGACAATTGTGCGCCAGCCATCCTCAATGGCGTGCGCCTACCATTCGTGATGCAACGGAAGACCAGCAGGCATCATATGGATCGGAAGCATTCGACGCCCGGCGAACTCGTGGGCAAAGACAACACCGCGAGTTCGCCGGGTTTTGAGATCATCGATCAAGCATACCGCCCGTGGCAATGCTTGTACTTCTTGCCGGAGCCGCACGGACAGTCCTCGTTGCGGCCGACCTTGCCCCAGCTGGTCGGGTTCTTCGGATCGCGCATCGACGCATCCGTGGCCTGGGCGCCCAGGGTGACGCTGGCGAGGGCCATCTCGTCCTCGCCGGTGTTCGGATCGAACTTGTGCGCTTCCATCGGCGGCAGCACCGGGGCTTCCTGCTCCGGCGGAACGATCTCGACGCGCATCAGTTGCGCCGTGACGGCCTCGCGCAGGTGAGCGCTCATCTCCTGGAAGAGATTGAAGGCTTCGGTCTTGTACTCCTGCAGGGGATCGCGCTGGCCGTAGCCGCGCAGACCGATGACCTGGCGCAGATGGTCGAGCATGATCAGGTGCTCGCGCCAGAGATGGTCGAGCGTCTGCAAGAGGATGGTCTTCTCGACGTAACGCATCACGTCGGGACCCCATTGCGCGACCTTGGCCGCCATGTGCTCGTCGGCCTTGGTCTCGATGCGCGTCAGCAGCTCCTCGTCGGCGATGCCCTCTTCCTTGGCCCATTCGTCGACCGGCAGGTCGAGATCGAGCACGCGCTTCAATTCGTCCTTGAGCCCGGCGACGTCCCACTGCTCGGCATAGGCATGCTCGGGCACGTGCTTGGCGACGAGGTCGTCGATGAAGGCGTGGCGCATGTCGGCGACGGTCTCGGCGACGCTCTCGTCCTTCATCAGCTCGACGCGCTGGTCGAAGATCACCTTGCGCTGGTCGTTCTGGACGTTGTCGAACTTGAGCAGGTTCTTGCGGATGTCGAAGTTGCGCGCCTCGACCTTCTGCTGCGCCTTCTCCAGCGCCTTGTTGATCCAGGGATGGATGATGGCCTCGCCCTCTTGCAGGCCGAGACGCTGCAGCATGCTGTCGAGACGGTCCGACCCGAAGATGCGCATCAGGTCGTCTTCCAGCGACAGGAAGAACTTCGAGCGGCCGGGATCGCCCTGACGACCGGAACGGCCGCGCAGCTGGTTGTCGATGCGGCGGGATTCGTGGCGCTCGGAGCCGATGATGTAGAGGCCGCCCGGCTTCTTCACGGTCTTGGCAGGCTTCGAACCCTTCGCCGGCTCGACTTCGACGGTCTCTTCGGCCTTAAGCACGATGTCGCGGAAGTGCTCGATATCGGCCTTGATCTGCTCGATCTTCTTGGCCTTCTCGGCCTCGTCGGTGATAGCAGCAATCTCCTGCTGGATGCGCATCTCCAGGGAGCCGCCGAGCTTGATGTCGGTGCCCCGGCCGGCCCATGTTGGTGGCAATCGTGATCGCGCCGGGCACGCCGGCTTCGGCGACGATGTAAGCTTCCTGCTCGTGGAAGCGCGCGTTCAGCACCGCGAACAGCTTCGCCGGCTTGCCGGCGCGGGCGGCGGCATAGAGCTTGTCGAGCGCGCCCTCCTTGCCGAAATCGATCTGCTTGTAGCCGTTCTTCTTGAGGAATTCGGCGAGCACTTCCGACTTCTCGATCGAGGCGGTACCGACCAGCACCGGCTGCAGGCGCGCATTGGCGCGCTCGATCTCGGCGAGGATGGCCTGATATTTTTCCTTCTGGGTCCGATAGACCTCGTCGTCCTCGTCGAGGCGCGCGATCGACAGATTGGTCGGGATCTCCACGACCTCGAGCTTGTAGATGTCGAACAATTCGTCCGCTTCGGTCGCGGCGGTGCCGGTCATGCCCGCCAGCTTCTCGTACATGCGGAAGTAGTTCTGGAAGGTGATCGAGGCCAGCGTCTGGTTCTCGGGCTGGACCTGGACGTGCTCCTTGGCTTCCAGCGCCTGATGCAGGCCTTCCGAATAGCGGCGGCCCGGCATCATGCGGCCGGTGAACTCGTCGATGATGACGACTTCGCCGTCGCGGACGATGTAGTCCTTGTCGCGCGTGAACAGCGTGTGAGCGCGCAGGGCCTGGTTGATGTGGTGCACGACGGAGACGTTCTCGACGTCGTAGAGCGACTCGCCCTTGAGCTGGCCGGCATCGCGCAGCAGCGTTTCGATCTTCTCCATGCCGCCTTCGGTCAGCGTCACGGTGCGCTGCTTCTCGTCGACCTCGTAGTCGGTCTTGTCGAGCTTGGGCAGGAACCCGTCGATGGTGTTGTAGAAGTCGGAGCGGTCGTCGAGCGGGCCGGAGATGATCAGCGGCGTGCGCGCTTCGTCGATCAGAATGGAGTCGACCTCGTCGACGATGGCGAAGAAGTGCGGCCGCTGGACCATGTCCTCGAGCCGGTACTTCATGTTGTCGCGGAGATAGTCGAAGCCGTATTCGTTGTTGGTGCCGTAGGTGATGTCGCAGGCATAGGCCGCCTTGCGCTCGGCATCGTCGAGGCCGTGCACGATCACGCCGGTGGTCATGCCGAGGAAGCTGTAGATCTGGCCCATCCAGCCGGAGTCGCGGCGGGCGAGGTAGTCGTTGACCGTGACGACGTGGACGCCTTTGCCGGCGAGCGCGTTCAGATACACCGCAAGCGTCGCGACCAGCGTCTTGCCTTCGCCGGTCTTCATCTCGGCGATGTCGCCCTCGTGCAGCACCATGCCGCCGATCAGCTGGACGTCGAAATGGCGCTGGCCGAGCGTGCGCTTGGCGGCCTCGCGCACGGTGGCGAAGGCCGGGACGAGGAGATCGTCCAGCGTCTTGCCGTTCGCGAGCTGCTGCTTGAATTCCGCGGTGCGGGCCTTGAGCGCCTCATCGGAGAGCTTGGCGAGCTCAGGCTCCAGCGCATTGATCGCGTTGACGCGGGACTGATATCCCTTCACCCGCCGGTCGTTGGCGGAGCCGAAAAACTTGCGGGCGAGCGCGCCGATCATGCCTGGTTCCTGTGTTCGCGATTCAACCGCGTTGGGCCTAAGAAGTTGTCGCCCGCCCGCCTATCAACTCACCGTGACGCTTCGCGGCGTCGGAGCCCGGACTGCGGGGGACATCCGCCATATGGGTGGGAATTGGGCAAGTCTGGGTTCAACGGCCAAAAACGCAGCAAAATAAACGCCATCGCCATGGTCGCGACCGCGCAGAGATATGGCCCGGTCGGGGCCTTGTCAACGGCGGGCGCAGTGCGGCTAATTCATCATTTTGACAGACTTTTCGCGTTGCCAAGCCCCCCTGATTGGGCGAGTGTCCGCCCCGCTCGAGCAGCCCCCTGCTTCAACATAAGGATTTTCCATGACCACCTCGTTCCCGGCAACCCAGCGCTTCCGCTCCGCGTCCGCCCTGGCTGGCAGCCTCGCTCTGGCGCTGTCCCTGGCGTTTGCGGGCCCGCTCCGGGCCGCCGATGATCCGGTGCTGGCGAAGGTCAATGGCGCGGAAATCAAGAAGAGCGACGTCACCATGGCCGAGGAGGAACTCGGTCCGAGCCTTGCCCAGATGGACCCGGCGACCAAGGACGAGAACGTCCTGTCGTTCCTCATCGACATGAAGATCGTCAGCAAGGCTGCCGAAGACAGGAAAATCGCCGATAGCGAGGAGTTCAAGAAGCGCCTGGCTTTCGCCCGCAACCGGCTACTGATGGACAGCCTGCTCGCCAACGAGGGCAAGGCCGCCACCACGCCGGACGCCATGAAGAAGGTCTATGAGGAGGCCGCCAAGCAGATCACCGGCGAGCAGGAGGTGCGCGCCCGCCACATTCTGGTCGAGACCGAGGACGAGGCCAAGGCGGTGAAGGCCGAGCTCGAGAAGGGGGCAGATTTCGCCGAGCTCGCCAAGAAGAAGTCTAAGGACCCCGGCTCCGCCGATGGCGGCGACCTCGGCTTCTTCACCAAGGAGCAGATGGTGCCGGAATTCTCGGCCGTGGCCTTCTCGTTGGAGCCCGGCAAGATCTCCGATCCCGTGAAGTCGCAATTCGGCTGGCACATCATCAAGGTCGAGGAAAAGCGCAACCGCAAGGCGCCCGATTTCGAGCAGGTCAAGGCCCAGATCGAGCAGTACGTGACCCGCAAGGCCCAGGCCGAGTATGTCGCCAAGCTGCGCACCGAAGCCAAGGTCGAGCGGCTGGACCAGCCGGCGGCCGATGCGTCGAAGGACGCCAAGTCCGATGCGAAGCCGTCCGACAGCAAGATGGCGCCGCCGGCGAAGAAGTAAGAATTCGCTGTCACTTCGCGGACGCCAAGAGTATCTAACGTCGCAATGGCCGGGGCTCCCCCGGCCATCTGCATGTCCAGACCCTACAAGGCGCCCGCGATGTCCTCCTCCGTCTCTCCACTCGCCCCCAAATCCGTCCCCGATATGCCCGTGATCGCGGGCATCCGTCTGGCGACGGCCGAAGCCGGCATCCGCTACAAGAACCGCACCGACGTGCTGCTCGCGGTGATGGACAAGGGCACTGCCGTGGCCGGCGTCTTCACCAGGTCGAAGTGTCCCTCGGCCCCGGTGGAATGGTGCCGCGCCAAGCTGAAGGGCGGCAAGGCGCGCGCGCTGGTGGTCAATTCCGGCAATGCCAACGCCTTCACCGGCAAGACCGGCCGCGCCTCCACCGCGCTGACGGCGAAGATCGCGGCCAAGGCGGTCGGCTGCAACGAGAGCGAGGTCTTCCTGGCCTCGACCGGGGTGATCGGCGAGCCGCTGGATGCCACCAAGTTCGACGGCGTGCTCGGCCGCCTCGCCGAGATTGCCGAGCCGGGCGACTATCTCGCCGCGGCCAAGGCGATCATGACCACCGACACCTTCCCGAAGGTGGCGACCGCGACCGTCAAGCTCGGCAAGGCCAAGGTCACCATCAACGGCATGGCCAAGGGCGCCGGCATGATCGCGCCCGACATGGCGACAATGCTGTCCTTCATCTTCACCGACGCGCCGATCGCGCCCGCCGCGCTCCAGGCGCTGCTCAAGAGCGGTGTGGAGGATACATTCAACGCCGTGACGATCGACGGCGACACCTCGACCTCGGATACACTGCTGGCCTTCGCCACCGGCGCCGCCGCCGAGCACGGCGCCCCGAAGATCAGCCGCGCCAGCGACCCGCGCCTGAAGGCCTTCGTCAAGGCGTTCAACCAGGTGCTCGCCAATCTCGCCGAGCAGGTCGCCCGCGACGGCGAAGGCGCGCGCAAGCTGGTCGAGATCACCGTGGAGGGCGCCAAGACCAAGGCCTCGGCTCGCAAGATCGCGATGTCGATCGCGAACTCGCCGCTGGTGAAGACCGCGATCGCCGGCGAGGATGCCAATTGGGGCCGCGTGGTGATGGCCGTCGGCAAGGCCGGCGAGCCGGCTGATCGCGACAAGCTGTCGATCTCGTTCAACGGCATCCGCGTCGCCAAGCGCGGGGCGCGCGATCCCGATTATGACGAAGCGCAGGTGTCGGAAGCGATGAAGGCGCCGGAGATTGCGATTCTGGTCTCGCTCGGCCTCGGCAAAGGCCGCGACCGCGTCATGACCTGCGACCTCACCAAGGAATATGTGGCGATCAACGGGGACTACAGGTCGTAGGCCTTCTCCCCTCTCCCCGTTCTTGCGGGGAGAGGTGAGCGCCATCATCCGGAGATCCGCGCGTCCGCGACCGCCTTCTTGAACAGCGCGTTCATGGCGTCCGCGATGCCTTGCGTCGGGCTGACCTCGAAATACAGGCCCGGCGAAGCGCAGCTCTGCATGTTCTGTGCGATCTGGCTGTTCGGCGACGGGCCATAGGGGCCGGCATTGAACGGATCGATCCACTTCATGTACCAGGGGTTGGTCGGCAGCGCGAGATACGTCGTGTACAACACCGCGACCTTGACGCCGCGATCCTTCATCGTCTTGCAAAGCGCGGGGTTGAGCGGCGACTGGCACCGCGTGCTGCCCGAGAGCGGTTTCAGGCATCCGGTGTTGCTCTCGTCGGCCACGCCGTCGGAGACGAAGAACAGGTATTTGAGCGGACTGGCCGACGTGCCGCTTCCGGGGGAGCTGATCTCGCCGTTGATCGCGGGAAAGACCGCGGTGAATGGGGTATCCTGATCGTTGTTCTCGTTCTGGCCGTTCACCGACATCAGGTCGATCTTGCCGGCCGCCGACTTGGCGCTGGAGAGAGAGGCCGACAACGAAAACAGGCTGCGCAGGCCGAGCGAGCTCGCAGAGCCGCCGAAATCATAGATCGCCATTCTGAACTGGTTCGAATAGGTCTGAGTGGCATTGGCCGTATCCATCAAGGACTCGGTGGCGCTCCGAAGCACGTCGATCCGGGTGGTCACGCCGAGCTTCTTGGCCAAATCGTAATAGTTGTTCTTGTCCTTCAGATCGTGGCAGGCGAAGGCGCACTTATCCGACGTGTTGTCGACCATCTTCTTCACGTCGGCCGGGGTCGCACCGACACCCATTGACGGCGAATTGTCCAGCAGCAGATAGAAATCGATGTAGAGCGGCATGCTGGCCGTCGCCTTCGACGTGCCGCTCAACGTCAGCACGGACTTGCCGATCACGCCGAGGAACATGGTGTTCAAAGTTGCGGTGAACGAAACCGTCGCGGTGACGGTCGAGCCGGACTTGACCACGGTCGGCGTGAGGCCGGTCAGCGTGTAGCCGGACTGACTGGCGCGATTGGCATTGAAGATGTTGGTGGCGTCCGTGACGCCGACCGAAATCGAGCCGTCCGCAGTCATGTTGCCGGCGGCCTTGAAAGCGGGCGAGGCCTTGGCGATCGAGCCGACACTGGCGGCATCCGCCGCGGCCTGAAGCTTGGACCGGATCAGCGTCGCGCGCGAATAGTCGATGGCGCAGCCGACCGCACTGATCAGGGGAACGCAGGCGAGCGCGAAAATCACCGCGATATTGCCGCCCCGGTCGTGGACGAACCGGCGGGGAAGAGTCGAAAGCGCAGCGCGCATGGGTAGGCCTGGAGTGGTTTAAAGAGTTCCCACTCTAGGAACTGCGGATTAAATATGACTTATGGTGCCCTTGGAAACGTGGACCGCAACGAGGTTAACAAACCGTTGCAAACGATCTCAGCGAGCGACAGACGCGCATGGCCGATCTCAAACTGACACTGGTGGTGGCCTGCGCGCTCGTCGACGCCGACAAACGCGTCCTGATCGCGCAGCGCCCGGAAGGAAAGGCCTTGGCCGGCCTGTGGGAATTCCCCGGCGGCAAGCTCGAGCCGGGCGAGCGGCCGGAGCAGAGCCTGATCCGGGAGCTTCATGAGGAGCTCGGCATCGAAGTCGCCGAGCCGTGCCTCGCGCCGCTGACCTTCGCCAGCTACGGTTACGACACCTTCCATCTGCTCATGCCGCTCTATATCTGCCGGCGCTGGGAGGGGATGGTCACCGCACGCGAGGGCCAGAACCTCGCCTGGGTCCGCGCCAACAAGCTGCGCGACTATCCGATGCCGCCCGCGGACATCCCGCTGATTCCGCATCTGATCGATTTGTTGATGTGAGGTCGAAGGGTACCGCTCTCTGGCGTCATGCCCGGGACAAGCCCGGCCATGACGGAAGAGAGAGATCACTCCTTCCCCGCCTTCTTCACCGCCTCCGCCAGGCTCGCTTTCGCCGACCCCGGCTTCAGCGGCTGCTGCTGGCTCGCATGCGGGGCCCAGCCGGAGAGCCAGACGATGTCGAACGTCGCACGGATGCGGCCGTCGGCATCGGCAAAACGCTCGGCGTAGATCTCGGCCATCCGCAGCAGCGTCGCGCGCCGGCTCGGTGTGCGGCGCCGCTCGATCAGCACATTTGCCGCTCCCATGCGGCGCAGATCCTGCATCAAGGCGAACGCATTGGCGTAGCGCACCACGACACGGTCGACGTCGGTCACCGGCAACGCAAAGCCCGCCCGCTGCAATAGCGCACCGATGTCCCGAAGGTCAGCGAACGGCGCCACGCGCGGTGACACACCGCCCTCGCATTCGGCTTCCGCCGCGGCAAACGCCTGGCGCAGCTCGGTGAGGCTGTCGCCGCCGATCATGGCAGCAAGCAGCAGCCCGTCCGGCTTGAGCGCCCGGCGGATTTGCGCGAGCACGCCGGGCAGGTCGTTGACGTATTGCAGCGCCAGCGCCGAGACGACGAGGTCGAGGCTCTCCGGCGCGAGCGGCAACTTCTCGGCACCCGCCTCATCGAGCGCGATCCGTTCGATGGACGGTAGCCGAGCGCGTAGCGCCGCGAGCCCCCCGCCGGGCGTCCAGAGATCGGCCGGTGCTTGAAATTCTCGCATCACTGTGGCCAGCCGATCGGACATGTCCTCGGCGACCCGCTCGAGCAGGAATGTGACCGCGCCTTGGGCCTGGGCGCGCTGCTGCCGCCTCTGCAGCAAGGCACGATCAAACAAGGCGGGCGGGATTTGAGCGGTCCGGACCATGCCGCTGGTTACGCCGATCTCCACAGTTCTGGCAATCCGCTGCGTGCAGCGTTACCCTTCCCACATGGAAGCCGACGCTCCCCCCATCCGTTCCATCGCCGCACCGCTGCGGAGCGCGTGGACGGCCGGCCGCCAGGTGCTGGCGCGGGCGGCGCGGCTGGCGCTCGACATCGCGCTGCCGACACAGTGCGTATCCTGCCACGAGCCGGTCGATGGCGAGGGCGTTTGCGCTTCCTGCTGGGCGCGGCTGTCGTTCATCGAACGGCCCTATTGCCCGCGGCTCGGCATTCCCTTCGTTTATGACCCCGGTCCCGAGATGCTGTCGATGGAGGCGATCGCAAGCCCGCCGGCCTATCAGCGCGCCCGCGCGGCGGTACGCTACGACGACGTTGCGCGTACGCTGGTGCATGCGCTGAAGTATCAGGACCGTACCGATCTGGCGCCGGCCATGGGCCGCTGGATGGCGCGCGCGGGCGGTGAGTTGCTGACCGGCGCCGACATGCTGGTGCCCGTGCCCCTGCATTGGCGGCGGGCCTGGCGGCGCCGTTACAACCAGTCCGGCGCGCTCGCGCGTGTCATCGAGCGGCAGAGCGGGATCAAGGTGCGGGGCGACGTGCTGCGGCGGGTGCGCGCCACCGAGCAGCAGATCGGCCTGTCGCGGGCCCAGCGCGCCACCAATGTGCAGGGCGCATTTCAGGTATCTCCCGACCGTCAGGCCGAGGTCCAGGGCCGCCGCGTTGTCCTGATCGACGATGTCCTGACGTCTGGCGCGACGCTCGACACCTGCGCGCGGGCCCTGCTGCGCGCCAAAGCGGCCCAGGTCGACGTGCTGGTCTTTGCCCGGGTTGTCGAGAGCGGGCCCCGTCCCATATAATTCAATGAATTCATGACATGAGAGCGCCAGACGAATGACTGCTGCTGTCGAGATCTACACCCGGCCGGGCTGCGGCTATTGTTCCGCCGCCAAGTCACTGCTGACCCGCAAGAAGGCGACCTTCACCGAATTCGATGTCGCCAAGAACCCGTCCTGGCGCCAGGAAATGTACGGCCGCGCCGGCCAGGGTTCGACCTTTCCGCAGATCTGGATCGGCGGCACCCATGTCGGCGGCTGTGACGACCTCTATGCACTCGATCGCGAAGGCAAGCTCGATGGCATGCTCGAAAGCGTGAAGGCGGTATCATGAGCGAGAACCGCACGTTCACGGCCGCCATGGTGCAGATGCGCACCGGCCTGATGCCCGGGCCGAGCCTCGAGCAGGCCACGAAGCTGATCCGGCAGGCTGCGGCCGATGGCGCCGATTACGTGCAGACGCCCGAAGTCAGCAACATGATGCAGCTGAACCGCAAGGCGCTGTTCGAGCATCTCCAGAGCGAAGAGGATGACGCCTCGCTGAAGGCGTACCGGGCGCTCGCGGCGGAGCTGAAGATTCACCTCCATGTCGGCTCGCTGGCGCTGCGCTTCTCGCCGGAGAAGGCGGTCAACCGTTCCTTCCTGATCGGGCCCGAGGGCAACGTGCTCGCGAGCTACGACAAGATTCACATGTTCGACATCGAGCTGCCGGACGGCGAGAGCTATCGCGAATCCGCCAATTACCAGCCGGGCGAGACCGCCGTGATCTCGGATCTGCCCTGGGGCCGCATCGGCTTGACGATCTGCTACGATGTGCGCTTCCCCGCGCTGTACCGCGCGCTCGCAGAAAGCGGCGCCTATTTCATCACCGTGCCGTCCGCCTTCACCCGCAAGACCGGTGAAGCGCATTGGCACGTGCTGCTGCGAGCCCGTGCGATCGAGACCGGCTGCTTCGTTTTCGCCGCGGCGCAGGCCGGCACCCACGAGAACAAGCGCGAGACCTACGGGCATTCGCTGATCGTCGATCCCTGGGGCGAGATCCTCGCCGAAGGCGATGTCGAGCCGGGCATCATCATGGCCAAGATCGACCCGGCCGAGGTCGAGACCGCGCGCCGGGCGATTCCCTCGCTCCAGCACGGCCGCCGCTTCGGCGTCTCCGATCCCAAGGCCGGGCCGGACCATTTGCACCTCGTGCGGGGCTCGGCATGATCCGCTACGCGCTCCACTGCGACCGCAATCACGCCTTCGAAAGTTGGTTCCAGAGCTCGTCGGCCTATGATTCGCAGGTGAAGCGCAAGCTCGTGACCTGCCCGATCTGCGGCTCGGCCAAGGTCGACAAGGCGATCATGGCGCCGCGCATCGTCGGCAAGAAGGGGCGCGGCCGCGCCACGCCGCCGCCGGAGCCCGTGGCCGCGACCACGCCCGAGGCTGCGCCGTCAGGGCCGACCTCGCTGCTGATGGCGCAGGAGCGCGAGCTGCGCGCCAAGCTGAAAGAGCTGCGCGACCACATCGTTAAGAATGCCGACAATGTCGGCGAGCGCTTCGCCAACGAAGCCCGCGCCATGCATTACGGCGACAAGGAGCATCGTCCGATCTATGGCGAAGCCTCGCCCGAAGAGGCGAAGTCGCTGATTGACGAAGGCATCGAGGTCTCACCGCTGCCGACCCTGCCGGAAGACCGGAATTAAGCTCCCACCAGCACAGCGACTCCGACGACGATCAGCGCAATGCCCGCAAGCTCGCGCGGCGCGATCGGCTGCTTGAACGAGTAATACGCCACGGCTTGCGCGAACAGCACCTCGATCAGCGCGAGCGTGCGGACGTTGGCGGCCGCCGTCAGCGCAAAGGCGAGGAACCAGAATTGCGAGGCGAAGGCGCCGATGAAGCCCGCGAGCATCGACGGTCGCCATAACCTGAGGATTCCTCGCAGCACGTCCGGCGTGCGCCAGAGCAGGTAGATCGTCAGGATCAGCGTCTGCACGAACAGGCCGAGCACCAGCGTGATTGACGCCGCGGTCACGAAGGACACGCCGGGCACATTGATGATGGCGCCGCGAAAGCCGACCGCTGACAGCGCGAAGGCCGCCGCGGCAGCGAGGCCGGTGATGGTGGGCTTCAGCTCGGCAAAGCTCTTGTCGCCGCCGGGGCGGAGCGCGGTGATGACGACGCCGATGGTGGCGATCATGATCGCGAGCACCTTCAGCCAGGTCAGGTGATCGCCGAGGAAGACGAAGCCGAAGATCGCGGTCTGGATCGCCTCGGTCTTCAGGTAGGCCGTCGTCACGACAAAGGAGCGGTCGTTCATCGCGAGCAGCATCAGCCCGGTGGCGACGATCTGGCTGAGCGCGCCCAACAGCAGCCATGGCCAGAACACCGCCGGCGGCGCGCTGAGATGATCGCCGGTCGCGAGCAGCACCAGCCCCAGGAACAGCAGCGAGAACGGAAAGCCGAACAGGAAGCGGATATTGGTCGCGCCCCAGGTCCCCAGCGGCTTCGTCAACGACCGCTGCATCGCATTGCGCGCGACCTGCCCGAGCGCGGCAATGATGGTGAAGGGAATCCAGAGGCTGGCGATGGTGAACATGGGGGTGGCGGGCGCGAGGATGCGGGCCAACGTGCCGCTAGCGGTGAAGCAGGTCAATCACACCGATGTCATGGGTGCGATGCTCTCGCACAAACTCGGAGCCTGCGAACGCGGGGACGGCGCTTGTAATGTGGCGTCTGCCCTAAACCTGCGGCTTGGCCGTCGCGCCACGGCCATTCCGCCGGCGATAGATCCACATCCCCACGCCCAGCACGACCGCAACCCCGACGACGGTCAGCATCCAGATGTGCTTGCCGACATGCGCATGATGATGCAGCCCGGCATATTCATGCAAGGCCGACACGGCCAAGACGCCCGGCAGCACATGAGCCGGCGCCCAGGCCAGGATCGCCGGGATGTTCACGGCATAGAATGTCGCGGGCGCCATGCCCAGCGCGCCGGCCGTCACAGGCACGAAGGCGCGGATCGGCGGCACGAAGCGGGCGAAGAACACGGCCCAGGTGCCGAAGCGGTGGAAGAAATTCTCGCTCTCGGCGACGACGCGCGGATAATTGGTCAGCGGCCAGGTGTTGAGGATCTCGCGCTGCCGCCTGTGCCCGATCCAATAGGCCGACCCGTCGCCGAGTACGGCACCAGTTGCGGCCGCCAAGAGCACCCATGGCAGCTGCAATTCGCCGCCGGGGACTAGGGCGCTCAGCGCCAGGATGATGGTCGAGCCGGGGATCACCGATCCCACCACCGGAACTGCCTCGAGCAGCGCCGCCAGGAACAGGGTCAGATAGGCCAGCCACGCATGGGCGGAAACGAAGGCGATGAGGGGATCGAGAAAGGACGTCACGTCGTCTCTTGAAGGGCTGGAGCATGGGGCTTCGGACCCTACATAAGTAACTGCATACGGCCAAAGTACCATTCGCACGGATTGGGCGCGACCCGCCCGAATTTCGGCGTGATTCGCAAGGCAGCCCTCCAAAAACTGCGCTCCTTGCCTATCTAGATGAAAAGACAACGGAACTTTGATTGGTGGGCGGGCTTCTGCCGGCTCGTTGTCTCTGATAGGTTGATTTTCAGCACCCAGCCGCAGCCAACGTGCGAATAACCGGTTTCGGGACCGCCCGGGACCTCGGAGGATTGATGACGACCGCCGCCCTGTCCAAAGTTGAGGAAGTTTCCGGCCTGCCCGACATGAAGGTGTCGGTGCGCCAGGTGTTCGGGATCGACAGTGATCTCGAAGTCCCGGCCTATTCCGAAGTCGATCCTCATGTGCCCGAAGTGGATTCCGATTACCGCTTCGACCGCGCCACCACGCTGGCCATTCTCGCGGGCTTTGCCAGGAACCGCCGCGTGATGGTGACCGGCTATCACGGCACCGGCAAATCCACCCATATCGAGCAGGTCGCCGCCCGTCTGAACTGGCCCTGCGTGCGCGTCAACCTCGACAGCCACATCAGCCGTATCGACCTCGTCGGCAAGGATTCGATCGTGGTCCGCGACGGCAAGCAGGTCACCGAATTCCGCGACGGCATCCTGCCCTGGGCGCTGCAGAACAACGTCGCGCTGGTGTTCGACGAATACGACGCCGGCCGCCCGGACGTGATGTTCGTGATCCAGCGCGTGCTGGAGGTTTCGGGCCGCCTGACGCTCTTGGACCAGAACAAGGTGATCAAGCCGCATCCGGCGTTCCGGCTGTTCGCCACCGCCAACACCGTCGGCCTCGGCGACACCTCGGGCCTCTATCACGGCACCCAGCAGATCAACCAGGGCCAGATGGACCGCTGGTCGATCGTCACCACGCTGAACTATCTCAGCCACGACGAGGAAGTCGAGATCGTGCTGGCCAAGGCCAAGCACTATCGCACGCAGGAGGGCCGCGACATCGTCAACAAGATGGTGCGCCTCGCCGACCTCACCCGTAATGCCTTCGCCAACGGCGATCTGTCGACGGTGATGAGCCCGCGCACGGTGATCACCTGGGCGGAAAACTCCGACATCTTCGGCGATATCGGCTTCGCCTTCCGCGTCACCTTCCTCAACAAATGCGACGAGCTCGAACGGCCCCTGGTCGCCGAGTTCTACCAGCGCTGCTTCAATGCTGAGCTGCCGGAATCGGCAATCAACGTCGCGCTGAGCTGATCTCTCACGGTGTGTCGTCCCGGCGAAGGCCGGGACCCATACCGCGTGATGTCTCGATTGAAGCGACGCTGATAGTTTCCTGACACAAGAGCGGCCGGTGGTTATGGTCCCGGCCTTCGCCGGGACGACAGATAGGGTCAGATGACCACCTCCAACTCCAAATTCCGCAGCAACAAGGAAGCGCCGACCGAGCCGTTCAAGCGCTCGGTCGCCTCCTGTCTGAAGGCGATCGCAAAGGCGCCCGAGCTCGACGTCTCCTTCGCAGCCGAGCGCCCGGGCCTTGCGCCCGGCAAGGCGCGGCTGCCCGAGCCCGCGCGCAAGATGACGAAGCGTGACGCCGCGATCGTGCGCGGCCATGCCGATTCCATCGCGCTCAAGCTCGCCTGTCACGATCCCAAGGTTCACCGCAAGCTGATGCCCGGCAATCCACAGGCGCGCGGCGTGTTCGAGGCGGTGGAGCAGGCCCGCGTCGAGGCGATCGGCGCGCGCCGCATGGCGGGCGTTGCCAAGAACCTCACCGCGATGCTCGACGACCATTTCCACCGCGGCAAGTTCGACGAGATCACCGACCGCGCCGATGCGCCGCTGGCGGACGCGCTGGCGATGCTGGTGCGCGAGCGCCTCACCGGCATGGCGCCGCCGACGGCGGCCAAGAAGGTGGTCGACCTCTGGCGGCCGATCCTCGAAGACAAGATCGGCAAGCGGCTCGACCGGCTCGACGGCGTGCTCGAGGATCAGACCAAGTTCGGCGATGCCGTGCATGACCTGCTGTCGGCCCTCGAGCTCGGCGACGAGCGCAACGCCGATAGCGAGGACAATGACGAGAACGAGGAGAGCCAGGACGGCGACAACGACCAGTCCGGCGCCGAAGGCTCGCCCGATTCCGACGCCGCGCAGGAGATGAGCGCCGACCAGGCGCAGGCAACCAGCGAGGAGATGAGCGAGAGCGCGATGGAAAGCGCGCAGGCCTCCACCTCCGACACCTTCGACGACGGCGAGCTCGGTGATGACGAGACGCCGGGCGAGGCGACGCGCCCGAACCAGCACGGCAGGAACGAGCCGCGTGGGCCGGAATATCATGCGTTCGCGCCCAAGTTCGACGAGGTCATCGCCGCCGAGGATCTCTGCGACCATGACGAGCTGGAGCGGCTGCGCGCCTATCTCGACAAGCAGCTCGCACATCTGCAGGGCATCGTCGCCCGTCTCGCCAACCGGCTGCAGCGCCGCCTGATGGCGCAGCAGAATCGCGCCTGGGAGTTCGACCTCGAAGAGGGCATCCTCGACCCTGCGCGCCTGTCGCGCGTCGTCACCGATCCCTATCACCCGCTATCCTTCATGCACGAGAAGGAGGCGACGTTCCGCGACACCGTGGTGACGCTGCTGCTCGACAATTCCGGCTCGATGCGCGGCCGCCCGATCACGGTCGCCGCGACCTGTGCCGACATCCTCGCGCGCACGCTGGAGCGTTGCGGCGTCAAGGTCGAGATTCTCGGCTTCACCACGCGGGCCTGGAAGGGCGGGCAATCGCGCGAGGCGTGGCTTGCCGCCGGCAAGCCGGCCAATCCCGGCCGCCTCAACGATCTCCGCCACATCATCTACAAGTCCGCGGACGCGCCGTGGCGTCGTGCGCGGAAAAACTTGGGCCTGATGATGCGCGAGGGCCTCTTGAAGGAGAACATCGACGGCGAGGCGCTGGACTGGGCGCACAAGCGCCTGCTCGGCCGGCCCGAGCAGCGCAAGATCCTGATGATGATCTCGGACGGCGCGCCGGTCGACGATTCCACGCTGTCGGTCAATCCGGGCAATTACCTCGAGCGGCATCTGCGCCACATCATCGAGGAGATCGAGACCCGCTCGCCGGTCGAGCTGATCGCGATCGGCATCGGCCACGACGTGACGCGCTATTATCGCCGCGCGGTGACGATCGTGGACGCGGAAGAACTCGGCGGCGCGATCACCGAAAAGCTTGCCGAGCTCTTCAGCGAGACCAACACGGCGCCAACGCAAGCGGCCGGTCGCCCGCGACGCAAATTGCATTCGTGAGCACGCATCCATCCCGCCGCAGCTTCGTCAGCCTCGCGGCGGCGGGATTTTCCACTCTCGCGTTGCCGCGCTTGGCGCAGGCGCAGCTGCAGCCCAAGACCGAGCCGCCGCCGCGCGCGCTCCAGCTCGAGCATGCCGTCACCGCGCCGGTCAGCGTCGAGGTGAACGCGCGCAGCATTGCCAATTTCGAGCCGCGCGACCGCTCGCGCACGCGCTTCGGCTCGCTGGATTTTCGCAGCGGCCTGGTGCTGACCTCGCCCTATCGCGGCTTCGGCGGCCTGTCGGGCCTCCGCTTCCTCGACGCCAAGGGCGAGCGTTTTCTCGCCATCTCCGATCAGGGCGGCTGGTTCACCGGCACGATCCGCTATTCCGGCCGCGAGATGGTCGGGCTCACCAATGTCGAGGCCGCGCCGGTGCTGGGCGCCGACGGGCGGCCGATCACCGAGAAGCGGCTCTGGTACGATACCGAGTCGCTCGCGCGCGACGGCAACCTCGTCTATGTCGGGCTCGAACGCGTCAACCAGATCCTGCGCTATGATTTCGCCAAGGGTGCCACGGGCGCCCGCGGCGAAGTGATCGCCGTCCCGCCGGCCTTGCGCAAGCTGCCCTACAACAAGGGGCTGGAGGCGATGGTCGTCGTGCCCAAAGCGCAGGGACCGGGCAAGAGCCAGGCCCAGCCGCTCGCGGGCACGCTGATCGCCTTTTCCGAGCGCGGGCTCGATGCCGACGGCAACCTCCTCGCTTTCCTGATCGGCGGCACCACGCCCGGCCAGTTCAGCGTGCGCCGCTCGGAGAATTTCGACATCAGCGACGCGGTGCTGCTGCCCTCGGGCGATCTCCTCATCCTCGAACGCAAATTCTCCTGGTTCACCGGCGTCAACATCCGCATCCGCGCGATCCCGCTGAAGGGAATCGCGCCGGGCGCCGTCGTCGACGGCCTGACGCTGTTCGCCGCCGATCTCGGCCACGAGATCGACAACATGGAAGGCATCGACGCCCACGTCACCGCCGACGGCGAGACCGTGCTGACCCTGATCTCCGACGACAATTTCTCGATGCTGCAGCGAACCCTGCTGCTGCAATTCACGCTGGCGGAGTAGCCGGCACTGCCCTGCGGCAAACTCCGCTGTCGTCCCGGGCTCGCGCGAGGCGCGCCCCGAGACGACGACGGAGTCTGTGGCGCAGCTGACCATCAAGCCATTGCCGGAATGCACGAACAGGCGACCCGCCATTCCCGCGCCCCGCTAGCAATCCGCCGCGCGCCCACTACACTGATCCCATCTCCCTCCATCCCCCGGAACTCCCCGCATGTCCGTCCTGTTTTCCCCGATCAAGCTGCGCGGCCTGACGTTGAAGAACCGCCTCGTGGTGTCGCCGATGTGCCAATATTCGGCCGACGACGGCGTCGCCACCGACTGGCACTTCACCCACATCAACAATCTCAGCCTGTCGGGCGCGGCGATGTTCTGCATCGAGGCGACGCATGTCGAGGCGATCGGCCGTATCACGCCGGGCTGCCTCGGGCTCTACAGCGACGCCTGCGAGGCCGCGCTGAAGCCGATCCTGCATTCGGTTCGCAAGCATTCCTCCACCGCGATCGCGATGCAGCTCGCCCATGCCGGTCGCAAGGCCTCGAGCGCGCGCCCCTGGGACGGCGGTCAGCTGATCCCAGTCGAGCAGGGCGGCTGGCAGACGGTCGGGCCGTCGGCGGTGCCGCACAAGGAGGGCGAGGCCGCGCCGCTCGCGCTCGATGCCGCGGGCTTGAAGGGCATCCGCGAGGCCTTCGTCGACAGCACAAAGCGCGCCGCGCGGCTCGGCATCGACGCCATCGAGGTCCATGGCGCGCATGGTTATCTCTTGCATCAATTCCTGTCGCCGATCTCCAACAAGCGCACCGACGAATATGGCGGCAGCCTCGAGAACCGCATGCGCTTTCCGCTGGAGGTGTTCGACGCGGTGCGCGCCGCGTTCCCCGCCGACAAGCCGGTCGGCATGCGGGTGTCGTCGACCGATTGGGTCGAGGGCGGCTGGGATCTGGCACAGACCATCGAATTCGCGAACGCGCTGAAGGCGCGCGGCGTCGACTGGATCGATGCATCCTCCGGCGGCGTCTCGCCGCTGCAAAAAATTCCGCTCGGCCCCGGCTATCAGGTGCAGTTTGCAGAGGCGATCAAGCGCGAGACCGGCCTGCCCACCATCGCCGTCGGCCTGATCACCGAGTCGAAACACGCGGAGGAGATCGTCGCGTCGGGCAAGGCCGACATGGTCGCGCTCGCCCGCGGCCTGCTCTACGATCCGCGCTGGGGCTGGCACGCCGCCGCCGAGCTCGGCGGCGTGGTCGAGGCGCCGCCGCAATATTGGCGCTCGCAGCCGTCCACGCAGAAGGCGCTGTTCGGCAAGACCACGTTCGGGGCGAGGTGACTCTCTTCACCTCTCCCCGCTTGCGGGGAGAGGTCGGATTGCGCGCAAGCGCAATCTGGGTGAGGAGGTACAGGTGCGGCGAAAATCTCATGTGTGGAGAGAAGCCCCTCACCCCAATCCTCTCAGCGCGAGCGAAGCTCGCCGCGCCCCCGTAAGAACGGGGAGAGGGAGTTAGACCCCTCACGCATCCGTAAACCTCCTCGCACCTTCCATGCACCCCAAAACTGGCCTAACCTCTCCACACTCAACGCCTCGCGGAGGCTGGCCATGCGCTTTCGTTTTCGTAAAACTGCCCATGTGTTCGAGCGCGTTGGCCTTGCCATGGCGGGAGCCGCGTGCGGATTGTTCGTCGGCGCCTATGTCGGCTCGGCGATCCCCACGCTCACCACGCAGGGCTTCCTGCTGCTGATGATGCTGCTCGGCGGCATCGGCTTCTATCTCGGCATCGACACGCCGCAGATGCCTTTCGACGATGCGCATAGCCAGATCGACGCCGCCGAGCTCATGAGCGCCGCCGGCACGCTCTCCGCTACGCTCACCGCCTTCGCCTCGGTGGCCGTGATCGTGCTCCGGCTCGATCCGCATATGGCCTGGACCTGGCTCGTCTTGGTCGGCTGGATTGCCGGCGTCGCCATGCAGATCGTCGCCGGCGCCAAGGCCAGGCTGCGCAAGTAGCCCTCTCTATCGTGATGGGCCCGCCTCAAGCGGGCATCTCGACGACCGCGGCTAGGAAAAGCTCACAATTCCGAGAGCCCGTCGTTAACGGCAGGGTTCGGCTTGCCCCAACTGCGTTGCTTGGCACCGTCTCTCTCCCTGTCAACCCGCCATCCGGTCAGGGCGTCATTCAAAGCATTGCCCGCGCATTGGTCTTGAAGAGTTCATCTTTGCGACCCATCTTGCAGCGCCCGCAGGTAGAGGCGTACCCTGCATTTTCTGCGGCTTTGATGCGAGGACCTGGGGATGAGCGGACCGGACGGAAGCAGGCAGTTGATCAAAAAGCACGATTTCGTTCAGGTCAGCGCAGCCGCCGGGCTTCTCGCCGCCGCGTTCGCCCTGTCCGGCTGCGACAAGCCGGCATCGCAGGCTGCGGCTCCGCCGGCGCCGGCGGTGACGGTCGCCCAGCCGGTCAAGCGCACGGTCACCGATTGGGACGAGTTCACCGGCCGCTTCGAGGCGGTGGAGGAGGTCCAGGTGCGGCCGCGGGTCGGCGGCTTCGTCAATTCGGTCGAATTCCAGGACGGCGCCATCGTGCGTCAGGGTGACCTGCTCTACGTGATCGATCCGCGCCCGTTCGAGGCGGTGGCCACTCAGGCGGAGGGCCAGCTGTCCGACGCACGGGCGCGAGTGGAGCTTGCCAAGCGCGAGCTCGATCGTGGTCTCAGCCTCGTGCAGACCAGCGCGGTCTCCGAACAGGTTGTCGATCAGCGCCGCCAGGCCTTGCAGGCCGCGCACGCCGCCGAGATGCAGGCCGCAGGCGCGCTGAAGGCCGCCAAGCTTAACATCGAGTTCACGCATGTGGCAGCGCCCTTGACCGGCCGCGTCAGCCGCCATCTCGTCAGCCCCGGCAATCTCGTGCAGGGCAGCGACACCGGCACCTCGACGCTGCTGACCTCGATCGTCGCGCTCGATCCGATCTACATCTATTTCGACATGGATGAAGCGACCTTCATCAAATACAGCAAGCTGTGGTTCGAAGGCCGGCGGCCGAGCTCGCGCGATACCGCAAACCCGGTGCAGGTGACGCTGGCCGGCGAGACCAAGCCCTCGCGCGAGGGCACCGTCAATTTCCTCGACAATCGGCTGGACGTCTCGACCGGCACGCTGCGCAGCCGCGCCGTGGTAAAGAACACGGATCTCTCGATCCTGCCCGGCCAGTTCGGCCGCGTCCGCCTGATCGGCAGCGCGCCCTACGAGGCGCTGCTGATTCCAGACGTTGCTGTTGCGACCGACCAGTCCCGCAAGATCGTGTTCGTGGTCAAGGCGGATGACACGGTCGAGGCACGTCCCGTGGTGCTCGGTCCGCTCGACGACGGCCTGCGTGTGATCCGTGAAGGGTTGAAGCCGGACGATCGCGTCATCGTCAACGGCATCCAGCGCGCCCGCGTCGGCGCCAAGGTCGCTCCCCAGACCGCGCAAGCGCCGGCCGGTGGCAAGTCATGAATCTTGGCCGCCTCTCCATCAACCAGCCCATTTTGGCGATGGTGCTGTCGATCGTGCTCCTGATCGTCGGTGCGCTCGCCTACACCACGCTGCCGGTCTCAGAATATCCGCAAGTGGTCCCGCCGACCGTCGTCGTCACGACGCAATATCCCGGCGCATCCGCCCAGACCGTGTCCGACACGGTCGCAGCTCCCATCGAGCAGGAGATCAACGGCGTTGAGGACATGCTGTATCTCTACAGCCAGGCGACCTCGAACGGCCAGCTCACCATCACCGTCACCTTCAAGCTCGGCACCGATCTCGACAAGGCTCAGGTGCTGGTGCAGAATCGCGTCGCCATCGCGCAGCCGCGCCTACCAGAGGAAGTGCAGCGCAACGGCGTCACCACCCGCAAGAACTCGCCCGACATTCTGATGGTCGTGTTCATGCTGTCGCCGGACGACACGTTCGACCAGCTTTACATCTCCAATTATGCGCTGCTCCAGGTCCGCGACCAGCTCTTGCGCATCGACGGAGTCGGCGACATCCAGATTTTCGGCGCCCGCGACTATTCGATGCGGCTGTGGCTCGATCCTGACAGAATCGCCAATCTCGGCCTGACCTCGGCCGAGGTGCTCGCGGCCATCCGCGCCCAGAACGTGCAGATCGCGGGCGGTCAGATCGCCGAGCCGCCGATCGCCGATCGCGCCTTCCAGCCCAACCTCACCTTCACCGGACGTTTGAAGGACCAGAAGCAGTTCGAGGACATCCTGATCAAGGCCGGCCCTGACGGCCGCACGGTGCGGCTGCGCGACGTCGCCCGCATCGAGCTCGGGGCGCTGGCCTACAGCACCAACAGCTTCCTGCTGCGCAAGTCGGCGGTCGCCATGCTGGTGACGCAGCGGCCGGGCTCGAACGCGCTCGCGACCGCAAAGAACATCTCCGACACCATGACGAGGCTCAAGGAGAGCTTTCCCAGGGGGCTCGACTTCAATATCGGCTACAACCCGACCGAGTTCATCGCCCAGTCGGTCCACGAGCTGATCAAGACCATCTACGAGGCCATGCTGCTCGTGGTCATCGTCGTGCTGGTGTTCCTGCAGGGATGGCGGCCCGCGATCATTCCGATCATCGCGATTCCGGTCTCGCTGGTCGGCACGTTCGCGGTGATGGCGGCGCTCGGCTTCTCCATCAATAATCTGACCCTGTTCGGGCTCGTCCTCGCGGTCGGCATCGTGGTCGACGACGCCATTGTCGTGGTCGAGAATGTCGAGCGCCATCTCGAGCACGGCCTCAGTCGTCGCGATGCCGCGCTGAAGACGATGGAGGAGGTCGGCGGCGCACTGGTCTCGATCGCCCTGGTGCTATGCGCGGTGTTCGTCCCGACCGCGTTCCTCGGCGGCATCTCCGGGCAATTCTTCCAGCAATTCGCCGTCACCATTGCCGTTGCGACGGCGATCTCCTGCTTCTGCTCGCTGACGCTCTCGCCCGCGCTGGCCTCGCAGATCCTCACGCCACACCAAGAAAAGCGGCCGCCAGCCGCCTGGAACGTCATCGCGCGCGGCTGGAATGCGTTCACCGGCGTGTTCAACCGTCTGTTCGACCGGCTGGCGCATGGCTATGCCGGCCTCGCCAATTTCGCGATTCGCCATTCGGTGGTGATGCTGCTGATCTACGTCGTGCTGATCGGCGGCGCCGGCTGGCTGATCGTGACCACGCCGCAGGGCTTCATCCCGGCGCAGGATCGCGGCTACGTCATCATATCCGTGCAGTTGCCGGGCGCGGCGTCGCTGGCTCGCACCACCGAGGTCGTTCGCGAGATCGAGCGGATCTCGCTGGATACGCCGGGCATCGTTCGAGTCGCCGCCTTTGCCGGTTTCTCCGGCGCCACCCGCACGCAAGCCGGCAATGCGGCGGCGCTGTTCCCGGTGTTCGACGAGCCCGAGGCGCGGCTGAAGAAGGGCCTGTCCGCGAACGCCATCACGGCCGAGCTGCGCAAGCGCCTGTCCGCGATCCAGGGCGCCTTCATCATCGTGATTCCACCGCCGGCCGTGCCCGGCATCGGCACTGGCGGCGGCTTTGCCATCCGCATCCAGGACCGCCAGGGCCGCGGGCCTGAAATGCTCGCAGCCGCCACCGACGAGCTTGTCGCCGCGGCGCGCAAATCGCCCTCGCTGCTCGCCCCCTCGGTGTTTTCGCCGTTCACCGCCAACACGCCGCAGCTCTTCGTCGACATCGACCGCACCAAGGCGCAGAAGCTGGGCGTGCCCATCTCCAACATCAACGAGACGATCCAGACCTATTTCGGGTCGACCTATGTCAACGACTTCAACCTGTTCGGCCGCACCTACCACGTCACTGCGCAGGCCGACTTTCCGTTCCGGAAAGAACCGAGCGACCTTGCGCGCCTGCGCACGCGCAACGCCTCCGGCGACATGGTGATGCTCGGCAGCGTGGTCGAGTTCAAGGACGTCTCGGGACCCGACCGCGTGGCGCGCTACAATCTCTATGCAGCGTCCGAGCTCCAGGGCGAGCCGGCGCCGGGCACCAGCTCGACCACCGCGCTCAACGCCATCAAGCAGCTCGCGAACGATACCTTGCCGAGCGGCTTCACCTTCGAATGGACCGATCTGTCCTATCAGCAGGTCACCGGCGGCAATGCCGGTCTCTACGTGTTCCCGATCTGCGTGCTGTTCGTCTATCTCGTGCTCGCCGCGCAATATGGCAGCTGGACACTGCCGTTCGCGGTCATTCTGATCGTGCCGATGTGCCTGCTCGCCGCCACCATCGGCGTTCGCATCATGGGCCAGGACGTCAACATTCTGACCCAGATCGGCTTCGTCGTGCTGGTGGGACTAGCGGCAAAGAACGCGATCCTGATCGTCGAATTCGCGCGCGACATCGAGAACGAAGGCAAGCCGCGGCTGGAGGCCGTGATCGATGCCTGCCGCCTGCGCTTGCGGCCGATCCTTATGACCTCGTTCGCCTTCATCCTCGGCGTCTTGCCGCTGGTGATCTCGACCGGCTCGGGCTCGGAGATGCGCCAGGCCGTCGGCGTCGCCGTGTTCTTCGGCATGATCGGCGTCACCCTGTTCGGTCTTCTGTTCACACCGATCTTCTACGTCGTGGTGCGGAACCTGGCGGAAGGGCGGCGCGACAAGAAGCCCGAGGCGATGGCCTGATGCTGCCTCTCTATGACCGTAGCCGTCTCCGTATGTTCCGTCATCCCCGCGAAGGCGGGGATCCATAACCACAGGGAGTGGTTTGGCGCGACAGCGGCAACTCCGAGTCTTCGCCAAACACCATCCTGTGGCTATGGGTCCCGGGCTCGCGCTCCGCGCGCCCCGGGACGACAGCGAGAGCTTGGCGCGCAGAATCCCATACTAACGACCAACATGAAACGGATGGGCGCACGTGGGGTTCTTCACTACTATCCGCGCGATTTCACAGAAGAATGCCGGGAGTTAAACATATGAAATCAGCACTTTGGGCCGCAGCGGCCTTGGCCCTCTTGATTGCGGTTCCCGCCTCCGCGCAAGGCGTCAAGATCGGCATCCTGAACGACCAGTCCGGCGTCTATGCCGATTACGGCGGCAAATGGTCGGTCGAAGCGGCCAAGATGGCGATCGAGGATTTCGGCGGCGAGGTGCTCGGTCAGAAGATCGAGCTCGTCACTGCCGACCACCAGAACAAGCCTGACCTCGCAAGCTCGATCGCGCGGCGCTGGTATGACGTCGAGAACGTCGACATGATCACGGAGCTGACGACCTCCTCGGTCGCGCTCGCGATCCACGAGCTCTCCAAGGAAAAGAAGAAGATCGACATCGTCGTCGGCGCCGCGACATCGCGCCTCACCGGCGATGCCTGCCAGCCCTACGGCTTCCACTGGGCCTACGACACCCGCGCGCTCGGCGTCGGCACCGGCGGCGCGCTGACCAAAGCCGGCGGCGACACCTGGTTCTTCCTCACCGCGGACTACGCCTTCGGCTACGCGCTGGAGAAGGATACCAGCGAGATCGTCACCGCCAATGGCGGCAAGGTGCTCGGCTCGGTGCGCGTTCCGCTCAATTCGTCGGACTTCTCCTCTTTCCTGCTGCAGGCGCAGAGCTCGAAGGCGAAGATCGTCGGCCTCGCCAATGCCGGCCTCGACACCACCAATTCGATCAAGCAGGCGTCTGAGTTCGGCATCGTCGCGAGTGGCCAGAAGCTCGCGGGCCTCCTGATGACGCTTGCCGAAGTCAACGGCCTCGGCTTGCAGGCCGCACAAGGCTTGGTGCTGACGGAGGGTTATTACTGGGATCTCAACGACAGGACGCGCAATCTCGGTGAGCGCTTCCTCAAGCGCACCGGGCGGATGCCGAGCATGATCCACGCCGGTACCTATTCGGCGACGTTGAGCTATCTCAAGGCCGTCAAGGCTGCTGGGAGCAAGGATCCGGATGCCGTCGCCAAGAAGCTGAAGGAGCTGCCGGTCGACGACGACTTCGCGCAAGGCGGCAAGGTGCTCGAGAACGGCCGCATGATCCACGACATGTATCTGTTCGAGGTCAAGAAGCCCTCGGAGTCGAAGAAGCCCTGGGACTATTACAATCTGCTCGCCACCGTCCCCGGCGACAAGGCCTTCTTCACCGCCAAGGAGAGCGGCTGTCCGCTGACGAAGTAGGGAAGTGGCACAGCGAGCGCCACACACTCGCTGTCTTCCCGGACAAGCGCGCCTCAAGCGCGCGCCGATCCTGGACCCATAGCCACGGGCACGCGTGGTTACGGGGACTCGGAGTGATCAGCTCACGTCACGACATCTTCCTGTGGTTATGGGTCCCGGATCGGCGCTTACGCTTGTCCGGGACGACACCGGAATGTGTGGCGGCGGATTGCCTCACACCAACCGCAGCACCACCGCCCCGAGCGCCCCGACCCACAGCGCCATTGCGGCGAGCGCCTGGATCGCAAAGCCGGTGCCGCGCTTGGCCACGGCTTGCGAATAGCCGATGAAATAGACGATCCGGCCGATGATCCAGATCGAGCCGATGCCCGCCGCGATGGCGTCGCTGATATAGATCGCGAACAGCCAAAGAGCTGGCAGGACGATCGGCATCCATTCCAACGTGTTCATCTGGATTCGGAAGGCCCGTTCGAAATCCGGATGCCCCGACATCGCAGGCACCTTGACGCCGGTCTTGGTGCGCGAGCGCGAGACGTTGATGGAGGTGAAGAAGTAAAACGCGATCGCCAGCAGCGTGACGAGGGCGGTGAGATGATACATCGTCGGTTCCTTCGAAGAGATCGCGCCTCAATAGCCGGTCAGCTCGAGATAGCCAACGCCGTCATGTGTGCCGGCAAAGCTCATCGGCCCTTCCCAGTACGAGAAGCCGGTCCCCATCCAGGCGTTCGGATTGAGCGGCTTGCAGAGGATCGAGAATGATCGCGCGGGTATCGCGATCTGCCATTGCACCGGCAGCTTGCGTCCCGCAACCTCAGCCGTCGCCTTCGGCATCATCTGGATGTCGCTGCCTGCAATCATCTGCGTCTCGCCGGCCGCGCTGATCCAATTGCCGAACGGATAATTTCTGCCGTCCTTCTGCCGCAGCCGGTACAGCATCAGCTTGTCTCCGGATGACAGATGCAGCGACAGCCAGTCCCAGCCGGTCTGGTCGGCGTCGAGCGGCTGGCTGCTCCATTCCCGGTCCATCCAGGCCTGGCCCGACACATCGACCGGCTTGTCGTCGATGCTGAGCGTGCCGCGCGCGCGGTAGAACGGCTGACTGTAGTAGTACGAGGCCTGCCCGCGCTCCGACTTGCGGCTGTAGCCGCGATCGCCCTGCAGTACGACCGGCCGCTCAGCCTCCAGCCTCAGCGCATAGCTGAAATCGGCGCCAGACGCCTTCAGCGTCAGCGGTGCCAAGGTGCGATCGTCGAGGCGCTCGAGACCCCTCATCTCCCAATCGTCGATCCAGGCCTCGAACGGCTTCGCCGTCACGCCGGCTTGCGCGACGCCACCGCGTGAAAACGTTTCGGAGAAGCGGTGAGTGTCGGCGCGCGTCACCGCCGCATGCGCCATCCAGACCTGTTGATTGGCCCAGCCCTCGCCTTGCGGACCTGGCTGCGCCGCCTGGCGGAACAGCGTCCATTGCAGGCCGCAAGGAGCGCCGCTCGCGTCGACGAGGTTTGCCGTGAGATACCACCATTCGATACGAAACTCCGGATGTGGACCGTGATCGGCTGGGAAGGTGAACGTCTTTCCCGGCGTCACCTTTGCAAACCCATCGGCGGTCTCGCCGAGTCCGGCATAGCCCTGCGCGCCGGCGCGGCGCGCGAGGGCGAGGGCGGCGATGCCGCCGGCGAAGGCGCGCCGCGTGATTGCTTCAGCGCTCATTGGCAAACACTTTGACGAGGTTCGCCGGCTGCATCCGCGCCAGCCGCACCATCGGCAGCAGCGCCGCAAGCAGCGAGGCGAACAGCGCCACCGCGACCAGCTCCACTAGCTGCAATGGGAAGACGTGGAACGGCAGGCGCCAGCCGAAGGCTTTCACATTGACGATGGCGATGAGGCACCAGGCGACCAGCAGTCCGAGCGGCACGGCCAGCAGTGCCGTGAACAGCGCGACCGAGAGCGTCTTGGTCAGCTCGATCGCGGCAAGGCGCGGCCGCGTCAGGCCGATCGCCCACAGCGGTGCAAGCTGCGGCAGTCGGGAGTTCGCCAGGGTCAGCAGGCTCGTGAGCAATGCGATTCCGGCGACGCCGAGCGTGAAGGCGTTCAGCGCCGACGTCACCGCAAAGGTGCGGTTGAAGATGCGAATCGATTCCGCCTTCACCGTCGCCTGGTCGGCGATTCTGCGGTCGTCGAGCCCGAACTGCTTCTGCAGGGCCGCGATCAGGCCGGGGATGTTCTCTCTCGCGACGATCAGGCCGATCCGCGTCTGCGGCGTTTGCGGAAACTGCCGGATCAATGCGGCAACGTTCACCGTGAGCTGACCCCTGGGGTTGCCGTAATCCGCGTAGATGCCGACGATGTCGAGCTCCCAGCTCCCGCCCGGCGCGGGCACCTCGACGACGTCGCCGATCTGCACGTTCAGCCGCCGGCTCAATTGCTCGCTGATGAAGGCGGCATTGCCCGGTACCAGGCGGGTCCAGGCGCGCGGCGCCGTCTCGAGCAGCGGCCAGCGCTCGCGATAGAGCGCGTGATCGGGCAGGCCGAGCAACTCGACCGGCTGGCCCCGGACCTGCGCCTCCGCGCGCCCGCCAGGGAGGATCGCCTGAACATCGCTGCGATCCTTCAGCCAGTTGCGGATCGCCGTACCTTGCGCGTTGTCGGAGGCGCTGATGTAGACATCGGCCGCAAGCCGCCCGTTGAGCCAGCCGATGAAGGTGCGGCTGAAGGTCTCCACCATGGTGGAGACCCCGACGTTGACGGCAAGCGCGAGCAAAAGCGCCATCAGCGCCAGTGACAATCCGGAGAGCTGCTGCCGGCTGTCCGCCCAGAACCACAGCGCGAGCGGGCCTCGCACGAGTCGCTGGCCTACGAGCAGGATGATGTCGAGGAAGGCCGGCAGGATCAGTGCCGCACCGAACATCAGCGCGGCCAGCACGCCGAACCCTGCGATCAGTGATTGCCCGTAGTAGAACAGCAGCAGCGCGACGGCGAACGCGCCGCAGGCCGCACAGCTCTGCAGGATCAGCCAGCGGCGTTGCCGCTGCTGCCAGGCGCCCGGCTGCGCCGTCGCCAGCACCGGCATCCTGATCGCCTTGATCAGGCTGGTCGCCGCCGCCACAAGCGCACCCGCCACGCTGATCCCGATGCCGGCGAGCCACCATTCGGGCCGCAGGCTGAGCTGCCCAGGGATCTGCGCGCCATAGAGTCCGCGCAGCGAGGCCGCGACATCGGGCAGCAGGGCGGCTGCGATGAAATAGCCGCACGCGAGCCCGATCAGGCCGGCGACCAGCGCCAGTGCAACCAGCTCGACCACCAGCACCGTATTGACCAGCTGCGCCGAGGCGCCACAGGCCCGCAAAGTGCGCAGCATTGGCAGCCGCTGCTCGAAAGCAAGGCCCACGGCCGAATTGACGATGAACAGGCCGACGAAGAACGACAGCAGGCCGAAGGCGGTGAGGTTGAGATGAAAACTGTCGGTGAGATGCTCGAGCTCCGTCTCCGCATTGGGCTCGACTCGCTCTAACTGCTCGCCGACCACGCTCGCGAGCGGTGCGGGCTTGCCCCTCGGCTTGCCGATCAGCAGCCGCGAGACCTGGTCCGGCTTGCTCAGCAGCCGCTGTGCCACGCCGATATCGACCACGAGCACATCGGGTGCGAGCTGCGGCTGGACGCGCAGCGGCGGCAGCCTTGCGCCGCTGCTGATCGCCGGGGCTGCGCCTTCTGCTTGCTGCAAGCCCCTCAACGTTTCCCGGGCCACCAATGTCTGGCCGGGCGGAGCAACGAAGCTGCTGAGATCCGCGGCACCCAGGCGTGGCGCGTTGCCGACATCGACCGGCAGCGTGACCGGCTCGATGCCGAGCAGCCGCACCGAATGCCCGTTGATCTGGACGCGTCCCTCCAGCACCGGCGACACCGGCCAGCCGGCGCGGCGGAGCTTTATGAACAGCTCCTGCGGGAAAGTCGCCGCATTGGGGGCGACCAGCATCGCCGTGCGCACGCCGCCGAATGTCGCTGCGGCGCGGTCATAGGCATTGCGGGCCTGCTGGTTGATGGCCTGCACCCCGCTCCACAGCGCGGTCGCCGCAATCAGGCCAATCAGCAGCGTCGCAAATTGCATCTTGTGGCGCCGCCAATGGCTGAGCAGCACGGCGAGGACCCAGAGCGCGCGCCTCATGAAATGCGCCCCGTATGCAACGTGAGATGACGGTCGAGCGTGGCGGCGAGATGCAGGCTGTGCGTCACCATCAGGAAGCCGCAGCCGGTGCGCGCGACGAGGTCGCGCGCCAGCGCCAGCACCTCCTCGGCGGTGGCTTCGTCGAGATTGCCGGTCGGCTCGTCCGCCAGCAGCAGCGCGGGCTTTGTCGCCAGCGCCCGGCCGATCGCGACGCGCTGCTGCTGGCCACCCGATATTTGCTCTGGATAACGTTTGAGCAGGCTGCCGAGTCCGAGCCGCTCGACGAGCTCTCTTGTCCAGGCCGCATCATGCCGGCCGGCGATCCGCGCCTGGAAGGCGAGATTGTCCGCGACGGAGAGGCTCGGGATCAGGTTGAACTGCTGAAAGACCAGGCCAACGCGATTCCGCCGCAAGCTGGCGCGTCCGGCATCCGATAGCGTGGTGACCTCGGCGTCACCCAGCCTAATCGAGCCGCCATCGGCGGCGTCGAGGCCGGCGATCAGGTGCAGCAGCGTGCTCTTGCCGCTGCCGGATTCACCGGTCAGCGCGACGCGCTCGCCGGCCCCGAGGTCGAGGTCGACGCCGCGCAGAACATGGACGGGCTCGCCGGCCGAAGAGAAGGTCTTTGAGAGGTTTCGGATGCTCAGCACGGGCCTGCCACTTCTCTTCCACCTCTCCCATAGGGAGAGGTAAGAATGCTGCCTAGCACACCTGATGCGGAAATGCCGGGGTTGCGTTGGCCCTGAAGCCGCTGTTAGCTTCCAAGACGGCCAAATCAAAAAGGTACCGAAAAGACATACGGGGAGAATGATGAGCGCTCAGGAAATGCCGAATGTGGCGGCTAAGACGACCAAAACGCCAAAGGGCGCCTGGACTATTACATTTCTCCTCTTTCTTTTCATGGTGGTGAACTTCGCGGACAAGATCGTGGTCGGTCTCGCCGGCGTGCCGATCATGACCGACATGAAGCTCAGCGCCGAGCAGTTCGGCCTGCTCGGGTCCTCGTTCTTCTTCCTGTTCTCGATCTCGGCCATCGTGGTCGGCTTCATCGTCAACAAGGTGCCGACGCGCTGGGTGTTGTTGACGCTGGCGGTGATCTGGGCGGTGTCGCAGTTCCCGATGGTCGGCACAGTCTCCTTCACCACGCTCTTGATCTGCCGAATCGTCTTGGGGGCGGGCGAAGGGCCGGCCTTCTCGGTCGCCGCGCACGCCATCTACAAATGGTTCCCCGACGAGAAGCGCACGCTGCCGACCGCAATCCTGTCACAGGGCTCGGCCTTCGGCGTCATCCTGGCGGTGCCGGCGCTGAACTGGATCATCGTCAACCATTCCTGGCACTACGCGTTCGGCGCGCTCGGCGTCGTCGGCTTGATCTGGGTCGCAGCCTGGCTCGCGCTCGGCAAGGAAGGCCCGCTGGAGGATACCGAGGTCCTGGCCGCCACCGAGCCGAAGATTCCGTATGTGCAGCTGCTGACCTCGCGCACCTTCCTCGGCTGCGTGGTCGCGACCTTCGGCGCTTATTGGGCGCTGTCGCTCGGCCTCACCTGGTTCACGCCCTTCATCGTCAAGGGGCTCGGCTTCTCGCAGAGCCAGGCCGGCTTCATCTCGATCTTGCCCTGGGTGTTCGGCGCCACCATCGTCATCCTCACCGGCTGGATCTCGCAGGTGATGATGGCCCGCGGCTACACCACGCGCGTCTCGCGCGGCGTGCTCGGCTCGGTGCCGCTGGTGATCGGTGGGTTGATCCTCGCGATGATGCCGCATGTGCAGGGCGCCGGCCTGCAAATCGCGCTGCTCGTCGTCGGCTCCGGACTCTGCGGCGCGATCTACGTGGTCTGCCCGCCGATGCTCGGCGAGTTCACCCCGGCCTCGCAGCGCGGTGCAGTGCTCGCGATCTACGGCGCGCTCTACACGCTTTCAGGCATCATCGCGCCGAGCGTGATGGGCACCGTGATCCAGCGCGCCGGCAGCATGCTCGACCGCTACCTGACCGGCTTCACCATCAACGCGGTGGTCATGATTGGCTCCGGCGTCATCGGCCTGCTGCTGCTGTGGCCGAATACGGAGAAGGCCAGGCTGACGCGTGGTGCGGCGGCGCAGGGCGCGGCGCTGAAGGGCGCGGTGTCGCCGACGTAAGTCGCGGCACTGCCAGCCCAATCACACCTGTCGTCCCGGGGCGCGCAAAGCGCGAGCCCGGGACCCATAGCCACAGGCCACAATTGGTCCCCCCGGGAGTATGGGTCCCCGCCCCCGCGCGCAATTGCGCACCAGGCAGGGGCGACATCCCAATCTATAGCGATACCGCCCGCTCAACTCCCAGAAGCTTCCCGCTTCCGCTCCGTGAACGGCGACAGCACAACCGTCGCCACCATGAAGATCACGGACGCGCCGAACACCCAGTGCGGCGCGCTTTGATCCATGATCCAGCCGAACAGCAGCGGTGAGACGATGCCACCGAGGTTGAAGCCGGTGGAGACGATGCCGAAGGCGCGCCCCGCGGCACCCGGAGGCGCGGCATTGCGCACCAGCATGTCACGCGAGGGCGCGATCACGCCGGAGAGGAAACCTGCGGTCGCCATCGTCGCCGTCAAGGCCCAGCCTGGCAGCGTCACCAGCGCGATCAGCAGCACGATGGCCGCATTCGCGGCGAAGCAGGCCGCGGCGACATAGCCGTGGCGCTCGGTGCGGTCGGCGAGGAAGCCGCCGGCGAGCACGCCCGCGGCGCTTGCGGCGAGAAACGCAGTCAGCGCGACATTGGCGATCGAATAGGACGTGCCGTAGCCGCTCATCAGCGCCACCACGCCGAAATTGTTGATGCCCGCGACCGACAGGCTCAGCAGCATGAACAGTGCGGTCAACGTGATCAGCGCCGGCGTGATCACGGCCTGCTTCGGCGCGCTTGCGCTGCCCGATTTCTTCTTGTGTGCGCCGGCCTCGGGGATGCCCATGGCTACCAGCAGCATCGCCACCAAAATGGCGATCGCGCCAGAGGCGATCAGCGCACCGACGCCGCCCCATAGCATGACCATTGCCGCCACGATCGCCGGCGTCACGGCGCCGCCGAGATAGCCGGCGAAGGTGTGGACCGAGAAGGCGCGGCCCATCCGCGCCTCGTCCATGTGCTCGGCCAGGATCGCGTAATCGGCGGGGTGATAGACGCTGTTGGCGAGCCCGAGCAGCACGGCGCAGGCGATCAGCGCAGCGTAGCTGAGGTGCAGACCGAGCAGGATCAGCGCGCAGCCGCCGAGCGTCAGCCCGATCAGTAGGATTTTGCGCGCGCCAAAATGATCGACGAGGTAGCCGGTCGGCGCTTGCGTCAGGCCGGAGACGAGGGCGAGCGTGGTCAGCGAGAAGCCGAGCTCGACATAGCCGACGCCGAGCTTTTCCTTCAGGAACGGAAACAGCATCGGCAGGACCAGCAGATGGAAATGGCTGACCCAATGCGCGATCGAGATCCCCGTCAGCGTGCGCAGCGCACTGTCCGTCTTGCCTTGTTGCGGTGCGGCGAGAACGTCGACCATTGCAGTTCCATTTCACTCCCGATGGAGGCGCAAACTATCGGGGCTGACGGTTATTTGTCCATGAACGCAGGCGCATGGCAGGTAGTGCGGGCGGGGCTCCATCCCGCCAGCTCGCGCGATCAAAATTAGCGTTCCCCTCAGAACGGCTCGTCATCCGGGCCATAGCGATCACGTTTCGGCGTCGCGATGTCGCCGTCTTCGTAATCGTCGTCATCGGTCTCGCGCCGGCGCGGGGCTCTCTTCGCCTTGTTGTCCGCGGGCTTGTTCTCGGTGGTCTTGGGCGGCTCGCTCGGCTTGCCGGTCTTGGCCATGGCTGGTCCCGGATGGTGATGCTGCATCCGAATGTACCTGCCAAATATGTGCGGCGCCTGATTTATCTCAAGGGGCGACGAGGCCGTCAGTGCACCACCGGCCCGCCCGCCTTCTTCCAGGCATCGATGCCGCCGGCGATATGTGCGGTGTTGAGAAGCCCCGCCTCCTTTGCAGCCGCAACGGCCATCGCCGAGCGTTCGCCGAAAGCGCAGAAGAACACCACGCGGCGGCCGCTAGCGGCCGCGACCTCGCGCAGCATGCCGCCGGGCTTCAGGCTCTCTTCGACGGAGGGATAGGGCGTGTGCAGCGCGCCTTCGAGCATGCCGTGCTTCATCCGCTCATTGGTCTCGCGCAAGTCCACCAGCAGGATGTCGGGCCGGCCGAGGCTGCGGATCGCCTCGATTGCGCTGAGCGCGCGGCCTTCCTTCTCCAACTCTTCCTGATGCAGGCCGACATGCATGTTGGCGGGGATCGCCACGTCCATCATCTTCGGATTGGGCAGCTTCAAATTGGCCATCAGCTCGACATATTCGTCGACCGAGCGCACCTGGAGCCGCGGATTGTAGCGTCTTTCCTCGCCGATGGTGGAGACGGTGTCGCCCTTGTAGTCGTGGGCCGGAAACACCATCGTCTCGTCCGGCAGCTTCAAGAGGCGGTTGAAGATCGAATCGTATTGCGCGCGCGCCGAGCCGTTCTGGAAATCGGTGCGGCCGGTGCCGCGGATCAGCAACGTGTCACCGGTGAAGACGCGGTCGCCCATCAAATAAGAATAGGAATCGTCGGTGTGGCCCGGCGTGTACATCACGTCGAGCGACAGGCCCTCGATCGTCACCTTGTCGCCGTCGGCCACCCGCATGGCGACGACGTCGGCCTTGGTCTGGTCGCCCATCACGGTCATGCAATGGGTGCGGTCGCGCAGCTCGCCGAGGCCGGTGACGTGGTCGGCATGCAGATGCGTGTCCACCGCCTTGACCAGCTTGAGGTCGAGCTCGCGCAGCAATTGGCAGTAGCGGTCGACCTTCTCCAGCACAGGATCGAGAATCAGCGCCTCGCCGCCGGGGCGGCTGGCGAGGACGTAGCTGTACGTGCCCGAAACGCTGTCGAAGAGCTGTCGGAAGATCATGGCAGGACCCGGCTTGGAACTGACTTCCAAGATTCTACTACAATACGGGTCGGAAAGAGAAGTAAGTCACTGCATGAGCAGAAAAATCTAGAAGATTATTATTATGGCCAGCATGATCGCGGACAAAACACATCATCCCAGTCCTGCAATGCCTGGATTGCCCTCGACCCCTTTCAGCGTCACGCCGGAGCCGAGCCGTTCGGGCATCATCCGGCCCGAGCGCAGATATTTGCCGACCACGTCCCACACCGGCGCGCCCTGCTGGCCGTTGACTGAGGCCCAGCCCGCGACCTTGTAGCGGTGGCTGGCGCTGAGCGCCTTGCCGCTGCCGAGCTTCAGCTCCGAGATGCGGCTGCCGATCGCAGCGTCCGGCGTGCAGGTGTAGCTGAGCCCGCCGGCACGGACCATGTCTCCGCCCTGCTGGTAGTAGGGATCGGCGTTGAAGAGGTTGTCGCAGACGTCCTCGAGCAGGTCCTTGATCTGGGCCCCCGTCATCTCCTGCACATAGGTCTCGGGATAGGTGATCGCGGTTTCCGCCAGCAGATCCTCCATCGTCATCGCCTGGCCGGACAGCGCGGTGATGCCCCAGCGGAAGCCCGGCGACAGCGCGATTTCGGCATCGAGCTCGGTGCGCAGCGCGGTGCAGATCAATTCGTCCATGGGGCCGGAGAAATTGCCGCGGCGATAAAGCAGCCGGTCGGGCGTTGCGATCTTTTCCGACCAGTCGGCCACGTGCGGCGCACGGACCCGGCCGATCAGCTCGGCCATCGCCGGATCGGGCTTCAGCAGCTCCGAATAGACCGGCAGCAACCGATACCTGACGTCGCTGACCTTGCCGCTGTCGAGCGCGAGGTCGAGCACACCCAGAAATTTTCCGTTGGAGCCGGCATTGGTGACGAGCGTCGTGCCACCTGCGTTCTTCACTGGCATAGGCTGCGGCACGGCATCATGGGTGTGGCCGCCGAGAATGACGTCGATGCCGGTGACCCGGCTGGCGAGCTTGAGGTCCACGTCCATGCCGTTGTGCGACAGCAGCACGACGGCGTCGACCTTGTCGGTGCCGCGCAAGGCATCGACATGCTTCTGCAGCTCCTCCTCGCGGATGCCAAAGCTCCAGTCCGGTGTAAACCTCCTGGGATGCGCGATCGGAGTGTAGGGAAAGGCCTGGCCGACGATCGCGATGCGATGCCCGCCGAGCTCCTTGATGACGGAAGGCTTGAACACGCGCCCAGTGGCCTTGTCGAAGGCGGGCGCGTCGTTGAACGCGGCCTCCTCAGTCAGGAACACGTTCTGCGCCAGGAACTCGCCCTTGAAACGCTCGAGATTGTCGCGCAGCGTCTGCTCGCCATAGGTGAATTCCCAATGCCCCGTCATCGCCTCGATGCCGAGCAGATTGGCGACCTCGACCATGTCGCGGCCCTGCATCAGGTTGGCCAGCCCCGTGCCCTGCCAGAGATCGCCGCCGTCGACGAGCAGCGAACGCCGCTCGCCGACATCGGCGCGCAGGCGATCGACCAGCGTCTTCAGATGGGCAAAGCCCCCGAGCTTGCCGAAGCGGCCTGCGGACTTCTCGAACTCGAAGCAAGTGAAGGCATAGGCATCGGCGCTGTCGGCGCGGATGCCGAAGCGCTCGAGAAAGGCCCGGCCGACCAGATGCGGCGGCCGTCCCGCCATCTCGCCGATGCCGATATTGACGCTGGGCTCGCGGTAATAGACCGGATTGAGCTGCGCATGCGTGTCGGTGATGTGCAGAATCCGCGCATTGCCGAACCGTTCGAGGTCATAGATGCTGGCGGCGTCAGCGCCGCAGGCGAGCCGCGGCAGGCCGATCGTTGCGGCGGCAACGCCTGCACCTTTCAGGAAATCGCGGCGGCGGATCGCCATTCAAGAATTCTCCGCGCCTCTCGTGGGGACCGCGTTCACCGCGGGGCAGTCTAGCGGATTTCCATCGCCTTCCAGGCTTCTTTTTCGGAAACAGCCTGGAAGATCGACGCCTTCGCCAGCGCTTCGGCTTCCCTGGCCGCGGCCACCGCACGGCCGAAATCGCCGCCATCGGCAGCCCTTTTCGCGGCCGCCAGCGCAGATACGGTCACCGTCCACTGGTTGCGCATGCCCGCCGCCTCCTTGGAGGCGGCTTCGGCGGCGGCATAGGCCGCCTTGTAGTCCGCCTCACTCGCCGCGCGCGCGGATGGCGCAAGGCTCAAGGCGAGCAGCATGGCCAAGCCAAGTGACAGCTTCATGGCCGTGCTCCCGGTCCCGAGATCGGCAGGCCGTTGGCGACGTAGGACAGGAAATATTCGACGTCGCGATATTCATCCGACTGCGGCTCCAGCGGAACCGCGCGGGTCTGGCTGTTGCAGGTGACGAAGCGGCGGCTGGTCGTGCCCATGCCGCTCCATTCGGAGCGGTAGATCGGCATCGCGTTGAGGATGCCGAGCGCCGGGGCGAGGGTCTCGGCGCGGATGCGCTCGCCCGGGCTCTGCACGTGGCAGCTCGCGCAGGAGAAATTCATCTGGCCGCGCCGCGTGTAGAAATAGCGCTTGCCGTTCTCGTACGCCGCCAACGCGCGGGGATCATCGGGGATCTTGATGTCCATCAGCTTGCCGCGCGAGGTGTAGGCCATGTAGGCGGTGAGCGAGGCCATCTCGTCCTTGACGTAGGAATAGGGCGCCTCGCCATTGGCCTCGCGGCAGCGGTTGAGCGCGAGCTCCAGCGTGACGACCTTGCCTTCGCCGCTGTCGAAGTACGGATAGTTCTGGCGGATGCCGATGCCGCCGTTCGGAAAGCAGTCGGCATAGGTCTTGCCGTTCTTGAACGGGGTCGAGAACATCTCCTTGCCGGCCTCGAGCGCGAACTCGTAAGGCGGGAATTCCTCCTTCTCCTGCCACTGCCGCTTCATGTCCTCGTTCATGGAATACGGACCGTTGACGAAATCCTCGTGCTTCACGTTCGGAAACTTCTGGAAGAAGAAGTTCTGGAACGCCTTGGCGTCGGCGACGGGATCGACCTTGTCGGCAGCGATCACGCGCGGCGCGGCGAGCGCGAACGCGACGAGCGCAGCGCTGAGCGAGCCAAGCAGGAGGTGGATGCGGGCGTTCATCACGCGATCTTCGCGGTGGTCGTATCCGAGCCGCCCTTGTTGTCGGTCCAAGAGATCTTGAGCTCGTCGCCCTTCTTGGCGCCCTTGAAGCTGAACTTGACGTAGGGGTCCTTAGAGACCGCTGTGCCCCAATCGGCGACGAACACGTCCTTGCCGTTACACTCGAACTTCAGCTGCTGGATGAAATGTGCCGGGATCAACTCGCCCTTGGAGTCCTTGACGAGGCCGGTGTCCATGGGGTGCTGGATCAGCGTCTGCACCTCGGTGATGTCGCCGGTCGATGTTGCGCGCACGCGAATGCTGGATGCCATGTCGAACTGCCTCGCTTAGCCGCCGCAACCGCCGACGGTGACCTTGACCTCCTTGGTCGCGCTGTAGAGCTTGCCGTCGGCCTCTACGATCGCGGTCAATTTAGTGGTCCTGGCCATCTTCAGCCGGTTGGCGACGGCAGGGATCGTGCCACCGGGAATCCTGTAGCTGGCCGCCAGCGCGTTCGGGTTCTCCGCCACGAAGAACGAGATCGAGGTGACCTTATCCAGCGTCGTCGTCACCGAGATCGGCACGACGCCGCCATTCTCGGCGATCTCCGGCGCATCCAGCTTGACCTTGTCCGACGGCTCGGCGGCCTTGCCGTAGAGCGCCTTGATCGCATCCGCCTCGCTCTTCTGCCTGAAGGCCTCTTCCGGATATTTGTCGTTCGCCGCGGCGCGCGCGGGCGCGAACGGCAGATTGCCGAGGCCGAGCAGCGCCACGGAGGCAGCGCCCTGAAGGATCAGGCGCCGCGTCGGATGAGGCCTCCAATGAGGCTTGGGGGTCGTGGTCATCTCAAGTCTCCTGTGGGCCGCCGGCGGTTACAGGGTCTGCAGGAAATCAACGATCGCGTCGATCTCCTGTTCGGTCAAAATCCGGTTCCGGCCGAACGGCGGCATCATGGTTTGCGGATTGCGCTTGGTCTCGTCGAAGATGATCGCAACCAGCTCGTTGCGATCGGGGTATTTGGCCTTGATGTCCTTCAGCTCCGGTCCGATCGTCCCCGGCAGGTCGCCGCCTTTGATGACGTGGCAGGTGAGGCAATTGCCCTTGCCGCGGTCGAAGGCAAGCTTCTGGCCCTCCGTCACGGTGGATTGCGCCTCCGCCGGGGCCATTGCCGCGCCGGCGAGGAGGGCCAGCGCAGCAAGCAGAGCGGGCTTGCGAGGAAAGGCGGTCAAGGCATCGTCCCGGCGTTATCTCGATGATCTCGTTTGCGGAATTGTTCAAAAGCACAAAGGCCATCGTCTGACAATCAAGACTATGCACGCGGTGAAATGGAGTTAATATCCTGCGCATTGCAACTGACGAGATAGTTCGTTCATTCGGATGGGCGTGAACTAGCAGATTATTCTCGGACGTTTGGCCGCCTTTTCCGGTTCGCATTTTCTGGGGACGTCACTTGGCTGAATATGTGGTCGAATTTGGCAGGGATGGCGGACGGGTCGAGCCGGATGGCCGGCTCGATGCGCCGGCCTTCCATCGCAATCACGAACCGATCTGGGCAGCGCTGGAAAAGCATCTCGCGGATGCGACCGGCAACGTCGTGGAACTCGGCAGTGGAACCGGGCAGCACGTGGTGCATTTCGCCCGCCACACGCCCGGCCTGATCTGGTGGCCGAGCGATCTCAATCAGCGCCACCTCAAGAGCATCGAAGCCTGGCGCGTGCATGCCGGCCTGCCGAACATCCGCCCACCCCTGCGCATCGATCTCACCGATCCCGACTGGTGTCCGGAAATGAAAAGCGGGCAGGGGCCGACCAGCCTCGCGGCCGTATTCTGCGCCAACGTCATTCACATCGCGCCCTGGGCCGTGGCCGAAGGCCTGTTCGCCGGCGCCGGCCGTTATCTGCGCCGTGACGGCAAGCTGTTCCTCTACGGCCCCTTCAAGCGCGACGGCAAGCATACCGCGCTCAGCAACGCGGTGTTCGACACCTCCTTGCGCGAGGGCAATCCCGAATGGGGCGTGCGCGACGTCGTCGACGTCGAGAAGCTGGCGAAGGCGGCAGGCCTCGGCCTCATCGACACGATCGAGATGCCCGCGAACAATCTGACGCTGGTGTTCGCAAGAGGCTAGGAGGTCGTCATGCCCTGGCTTGTCCCGCCTGCGCGGCCGAAGCCGCTTCGGCGAGGCGAAGGCCCGGGCATCCACGTTCTTCGGGCGGTAAGGCAAGGCGTGGATGGCCGGGTCAAGCCCGGCCATGACGATGTGGAGACGTCAGCGCACCCGCCTCTAGCCTTCATCCCTCCACCCGATCTTCTCCTTCAAGAACCGATAGCCCAGCACCTCGAAACCGGCGCGCTCCTTGTTGTCCTTGCCGTAGCCGTGGCCGCCTGCCGGCGGCTCGTAGAACCAGGCCTCATAGCCCATGGCCTGCAGCTTTGCCGCCATCTTGCGGGCATGGCCGGGATGGACGCGGTCGTCGCGCCGCGTGGTCGCGATCAGGATCGGCGGGTACGCCTGGCCGCCCCTGACGTTGTGATAGGCGGAATAGGTCTTCAGCCATTCCCATTCGTCGGGCTTGTCGGGATCGCCATATTCCGCGATCCAGCTCGCGCCGGCGAGCAGCTTGGTGTAGCGGCGCATGTCAATCAGCGGGATGGTACAGAACAATGCGCCGAAACGCTCGGGGTAGCGTACCAGCATGTTGGTGATGAGGATGCCGCCGTTCGATCCGCCCTGCGCGGCGATGCGTTTTGCGCTCGTCACACCGCGGCGGACGAGATCGGCGGCGACGGCGGCGAAATCGTCGTGAGAGAGCTTCTTGCCGGCAAGCCGTCCGGCATCGTGCCAGCGCGTGCCGAACTCGCCGCCGCCGCGCAGATTCGCCTGCACAATCGTGCCGCCGCGCTCCAGCCACAGCTTGCCGAGCGAGGAATTATAGTACGGCTTCACTGAAACGCCGAAGCCGCCATAGGCGCTCAGATAGACCGGCGCATCGCCGGTCTCGCCAGCGGGGCCGGTCTGCACATAGGGGATGCGCTCGCCGTCAACCGAGATCGCCTCGTGCTGGATCACAACGAGGCCATCGGCGGTGAACGTCTTCGGCGCCTGCTTCAGCACGATCGGGCTTGCGATGCCGCGCTCGATCAGCAGCAGCGCCGGCGGCGTCAGCGGATCCTGCACATTGGCGAGCAGATCGCCATTGCTCTCCGATGCATGGCGGTCGAGCGGCCAGACATCGACGACGCCGATCTGCGGCAGGCCGCCAAGTGTCTCGCGGCTCCAGCTAGTGGCGGACGGTGTGCAGATCTCGAAGCGAGGTTTGAGCTCGTCGAGAATCGACAGCACCAGCTTTCCTGCCGCCCAGAACAACCCTTGCAGCGCGCGCCGCGGTGCGGGCTCGAACAGGACGACAAAATCGCGGCTGCCGGCGAGGAAGGCCGAGAGCGAGATGCCGAGCACGGTGTCGGTGGCATAGGTCCGGCCATCGACCTGCCAGTCCTTGCGTAGCTTCATCGCGAACCAGTCGCCATGCGCCTGCATCCAAATCCCGGTCGGCAGATCGAGCTTCGTCGTCGTGCCGGCCGCATCGCGCAGCCAGACGGTGTGGTTGAAGAAGTCGATCTGGTCGACGATCCAGACCCGGGGCGCCGCTCCGGTGTCGTCGGCCATGCCATAGATCACCATGTGATCGGCGGTGGTCTCGAGGACCATCTGCGCCTGATCGACCGGCTGGCCGCGCCGCCACAGGCGGACGGTGCGCGCATAGCCCGAGCTCGTCGCCATGTCCTCGCCATGCGCGCTTGACAGCAGCAGCGTGTCGGCATCGAGCCAGTCGACGCCGCCTTTCGCTTCCGGCAGCGCAAAGCCGTTCGCCACGAAACTTTTCGTGGCGAGGTCGAATTCCCGCAAGGTGACGGCGTCGCTGCCGCCGCGCGACAGGCTCAGGATCGCCCGCGAGCTTCCCGGCATCGTGGCGATACCGCTAAGCAACCAGTCCTCGTCTTCGCTTCTCGCGAGCTGGTCGATGTCCAGCATGGTCTCCCATGCCGGATCGGCTTTACGAAATTCCGCAAGCGAAGTCCGTCGCCACAGGCCGCGCGGGTTGGCGGCATCTTTCCAGAGATTGTGCAGGTCGTTGCCGCGCCGGCTGACATAGGGAATGTTGTCAGGTCGGTCATAGATCGCCGCGAGGATGTCGCGATCGTGCTCGAAGGCCTTGCCGCCGAACGCGGCGAGCGTCAGGCTGTTCTGCCGCTCGACAAAATCGAGCGCTTGCCGGCCCTCGATCTCCTCCAGCCACAGCCAGGGATCGTCGTCGGGCGCTTGAAGCGTGGGCCTGTCGTCGACGGACATGAAGGTAACTCCCGGGAAGATGGCGGCGGATAGGATTTGATCGAGCGCAAGCCGTCAAGGGTGCGCAGCGTTATCATTCCAGCGATTGCGTCAGGGGCATGGCCCGCGCCCGTTTGCGCCGGTTGCCGGCCCTCTCTCACCCCTCCATAGTGCCGCGAATCAACAGAGCCCTTTGGGCGGAAATGCCGATGCTGGACGTGACTGCCGCCAATGAGATCGCCGACGACGCCCGCGTGCGCGCCAACGTGGTGCGCCTCGCCGCCGCGCAGGCGCTGACCGGCGCCAACTCGGCCGTGATCTTCGCCACCGGTGCGATCGTCGGCGCCACGCTCGCGCCGGACATGTCGTTCGCGACTGTGCCGATCTCGATGTATGTGGTCGGGCTCGCCGCCGGCACACTGCCGACCGGTGCGATCTCGCGCCGCTTCGGCCGCCGCGCCGCCTTCGTCATCGGCACGGGTCTCGGTACGCTCACCGGTCTGCTCGGCTCGTTCGCGATCCTGCGCGGCTCGTTCGCGCTGTTTTGTCTGGCGACTTTCCTCGGCGGTCTCTACGGCGCGGTGGCGCAATCCTATCGCTTCGCAGCCGCCGACGGCGCCAGTGCGGCCTACCGGCCGAAGGCCGTGTCCTGGGTGATGGCGGGCGGCGTGTTCGCCGGCGTGCTCGGTCCGCAGCTCGTGCAATGGACCATGGATGTCTGGCAGCCTTATCTGTTCGCCTTCAGCTTCCTGGTGCAGGCCGCCGTCGCGCTGATCGCGATGGGCATCGTCGCCGGCGTCGATATGCCGAAGCCCGCGCCGGCCGATCTGCACGGCGGCCGGCCGCTGCTCACGATCGTGTCTCAGCCGCGCTTCATCGCGGCGGCGCTGTGCGGCGTCATCTCCTATCCCATGATGAACCTGGTCATGACCTCGGCGCCGCTTGCGATGAAGCTGTGCGGCCTGTCCGTGTCCGATTCCAATTTCGGCCTGCAGTGGCACATCGTTGCGATGTACGGGCCGAGCTTCTTCACGGGCACTCTGATCGCGCGCTTCGGCGCCCCGAAGATCGTCGCCGCCGGCCTGGTGCTGGAAGCGGGCGCCGCCATTATCGGTCTGTCCGGTCTCACGGCCATGCATTTCTGGGCGACGCTGATCGTGCTCGGCGTTGGCTGGAATTTCTCCTTCATCGGCGCCTCCGCGCTGGTGCTGGAGACGCATCGCCCCCAGGAGCGCAACAAGGTGCAGGCCTTCAACGATTTCCTGGTGTTCGGCATGATGGCGATCGGCTCGTTCTCGTCGGGCCAGCTGCTCGCCAATTACGGCTGGTCCGCGGTGAACCTCGTGGTGTTCCCGCCGGTGGTGCTGGGTCTTGCGGTGCTCTCGCTGGTCTCCTGGGCGAAGCGCCGCAAGGCGCGGCTGGAGGCGGCCATGGGCGAATTCCCCGACGCGGTCTAGTTTGGCAAGAGGCTGTCAGCAGCGTTGATACTTCGATGCAGGTCGAAGTGATTTTCGAGAGCCGCGTTGTTACATGATGCTCGTCATGAAGAGGCGAGCGCAGAGCCGGGCGCTTGCGGGGGATGCGAAGGAGAAGCGCAAATGCTCGACAGTCCCCGCCACGCTGTGCCAATCGACGAATCCTCGCTCCGCTATGAAGGCTGGCGCATCGTCGCGGTCTGCTTCCTGCTCGCCACATTCGGCTGGGGGCTCGGCTTCTACGGCCAGAGCGTCTATGTCGCCGAGCTGCAGCGCGCGCGGGGCTGGCCGGCCTCGCTGATCTCCTCCGGCACCACGTTCTTCTATTTGTTCGGCGCGCTGCTGGTCGTCTTCGTCGGCGAGGCCGTGCGGAAGTACGGTCCGCGGCTGAGCCTGATCGCCGGGACGCTGGCGATGGCGGCCGCGGCGGTCGCGATCGGCGCGGTGCGCGAGCCCTGGCAGCTCTATCTCGCCGATGCCGTGCTCGCCTTCGGCTGGGCCGGCACCAGTCTCGCCATGATCACCAACACGATCAGCCTGTGGTTCGACCGGAAGCGCGGCATGGCGATCAGCCTCGCGCTCAACGGCGCCAGCTTCGGCGGCATCGTCGGCGTGCCGCTGCTGGTGATGCTGATCGGCCATGTCGGCTTTGCCAGCGCGATGTACGCCGCCGCCGGCGCCATGCTCGTGCTGCTCCTGCCAGTCATCCTCCTTCTCGTCGGCAGCCCACCCGATCGCCAGGGCTTCCACGCGAGCGCGAAAACGAAGCCGCAATCATCGACGGAGATCCGCGCCTGGGCGCTGCGCGACGTTGGTTTCCTCACGGTGACGATCGCCTTCGCCCTGGTACTGTTCGCCCAGGTCGGCTTCATCGTGCATCTGATCTCGTTTCTCGATCCCGTGATTGGACGCGAGCGCGCCGCATTGGCCGTCGCGGTGCTGACCGCAATGGCGGTGGTCGGCCGCGTGCTGTTCTCGCTGGTGATCGACCGCATCAATCAACGCCTCGCGTCCGCGCTGTCGTTCCTCAGCCAGGCCGCCGCGCTTCTCGTCGTCGTCAACTTGCACAACGATTACGTGCTGATCGCGGCCTGCGCCGTCTTCGGCTTTTCGGTCGGCAACCTCATCACGCTGCCCTCGCTCATCGTGCAGCAGGAGTTCGACTCCGCCGCCTTCGGCGTGCTGATCAGCCTCAACACGGCGATCAACCAGGTGACCTACGCGTTCGGTCCCGGCGTGGTCGGTTTCCTGCGCGATCTCTCCGGCGGCTATACGCTGCCCTTTTACCTCTGCATCGCGCTGGAGGTGATGGCGGCGGCGCTGATCATGGTGCGGGGGAAGCCGCGTCTCTCTGAGATGACATCCGCTTAGCGCGGCGTCGGAGCATGATCCGGAAAAGTGTGTAGCGGTTTTCCGAAAAGATCATGCTCAAAGGAATAACCTAAAGCGCGATGACGATCCCAATCGCATCGCGCTTTAGTCCGCCACGATCTTGACGCGGTCGCGCACCTTCACCTGCGCGGTGCGATCGAGGCCGTTCAGGACGCGGAAGCGCTCGGCGGGATGGTCGACGCCGGCCATGCGGTGGGAGAGCGACTCCACGGTATCGCCGGGCTGCACGGTGATGACCTTGATGCGCAGCGGGCGCGCGGCCTGGATTTCCTCCAGCGTCAGCCGGCGGAACGAGTTGACCGTCTCGCGCGCATTCCGCTCGCTCTCGGTCGATTTCTGCCGTGCCGCGAAGATGAAGCGATAGACGTCGCTGCCGAAGCGCAGCGCATAGACCTTGAACTGCCACTGGTCGCCCTTGGCGGTGGCGGACGCCGCTGGAAAACCGTTGACGGTGAGATCCTCGGTCGAAGCCTTCTCGACGCCTTCCATCCAGCCGGAATTGAGGTAGTCGCCGAGCGACTGTTCGGCCGGCACGCGCACGACGTCGAAGCGCATCGCCTGCGCGCCGCCCTCGCGGACGCCGATCACGGCCTGCGCGGTGTTGTCGAGCGTGAAATTGTCCGGCGCCTGGAAGGTGAAGCCGAGCTTCGGATGCAGGAAGCGCCGGCCGCGGACAAAACCTTCGCTCGGGTCCTCGCCATAGACGAGGTTGTCGATCGCGGCGAGATAGCTTTCGCGATCGCGCTCGGCGCCTTCAGGCGCGGTGTATTGGCGGGCAATGTTCTGCGCGTTCTGGACGCGTTCCGGAGTTGCCGGATGCGACGAGGTGAAGTCCTGCGCGCGCGGATCGAGCGAGCTCTTGCCGGCCTTCAGCTCGGCATTTCGCTCCATCGCGGACAGGAAGCGCGCCGCGCCGTACGGGTCGAAATGCGCCTTGGCGGAGATGCCGACGCCGATGCCGTCGGCCTCGAACTCCTGCTTGCGCGAGAAGCTCGCCATGGTGAGCTTGGTCTTGGCTAGCGCCAGCGCGGTGAGGTCGGGATCGTTGCTCATGTCGGTGACGACGCGGGTGACGATCGCGGCCTGGCGGGCCTGATCCTCGCGCATTGCCGCGTGCTTGGACAGCACATGCGCCATCTCGTGGCTGAGCACGGAGGACAATTCGGAGGTGTCGCTGGCGAGCGCCAGCAGGCCGCGCGTGACATAGAGCTGGCCGTTGGGCAGCGCGAAGGCGTTCACCGCCCCGGAATTGAGGATGGTGACCTTGTATCCCTGGTCGGGCCGCTCGGAGGCCGCGACCAGCCGGTCGACGGTCTTGCTGACGAGCGCCTCGAGCTTGGGATCGTCATAGGTCCCGCCATAGCTCGCCAGGATGCGCTCGTGCTCCTTCTCGGTGGCCGGGGTTTGGGCGACGGCGGGCTTCGGCTTCGGCATCGCGACGGCTGCCGGGGTCGCCGCAGTCTGGAACCGGCCCATATCGCCGCAGCCAGCGAGAAGTCCGCCCAGCGCAAGGCAAAGCGCGGCCGGCGCAGCCCGCAGGCGGCGGCAATCGCCCAGTCCGTGCCGTTCTAGCACCCCATTCACGTCGTTTAACCCGTGCCCGGCCTGTCTTAAGGCCTTACCCCTGTCGGCTCGTTTGTGCCCAGCAACTCGATCTGCCCCACGAGGCGTACATCGATGCGTGGCCCCGTATTCCCCTCAACCCAGCCCCGAACGCGAATACGCCGATTCTCCAGGGACTTAAGGGCCATACCAGCGCTTTCGAACGCCGCTAGCGTGCGCTTTGAAATAGTCACGGCAAAGCCGCGTGTCCAGTTTCGTCCGAAGTTGAGGTAGGTCGTTGCCCCAGCTTGCCGGACCGACAGGACTTTGCCCTCGACCACCGTAAAGCGCCCGATCTCCGCCAAAATATCGTCCGGACTTTCCGCGTTTTTTATGGCCGACGGGTCAGCCCAGCTGCCCATTTTTTGGCGCCGCGCCGCTGCTTCGGACGCCATCAGGGCGGCCGCGCAGTCCTTGTCCAGGATCTCGGCGGAGGCGATGGCATCGCCCCGAGCGAGCAGCATGGCCTGCACCGAGATGTCGCTTTCGCCGATGAAGACAAGCGCGCTCTGGCGGCCGTAGCGATCAGGCGTGTCGTCAGCGCTCCGCAGCATCACGTCGTGACCGGCGAGCAGCGAGGTCAGCGCCTGCTTCGTGGTCGCGGTCGGCGCGATGCCGCTGAGGCGGATCTCGCGCCCGTCATCGAGCCGCACGCTGCGCGCATCGACGATGGCAGCGACGCGGCCTTCGCCTTGGGACTCGAACTGGCAGGGGCCCGCGAATGCCGAGCTACTTGCGACGAGAAGACATGCGAGGATGAAGCGAAGCTGTTGCGTCACGTGATCCGGAGAGGTTGCATTGCGCGGTAACCATACCTCATGCGTAGTGGGGCACGAAGAGGTTTCGTCGTACTCCGTCATTGCGAGCGCAGCGAAGCAATCCAGACTGCGTCTGCGGAAAGATGCTGGATTGCTTCGCTGCGCTCGCAATGACAGCGGAGATGCATCGTGCGTCTACTTACCATTCCGTTTTGCGGAAAACGCGCGCGGCAATCGTACGCTTGCATCGCACCTGCGCTTGCTGCGCTCTTGCGCATGCGGCATGATTGCGGCAACAGCGAACAGCAATAACCCAAGAGCAATAACCAAGCCGCCATCAGAGCACGGCGCGATAAGGGAGGTCGTTTTCGATGAAGACTATTTTGTCCGGCATTTTTGCCGCCGCGTTTGCCCTCAATGCGAGCGCCGCACAGGCTCAGGACAAGCCGCCGCTGAAGATCGGCGGCATCCTCGACATGTCGAGCCTTTATGCAGATATCACCGGCTCCGGCAGCGAGACTGCGGCGAAGATGGCGGTCGAGGATTTCGGCGGCGAGGTGCTGGGGCGCAAGATCCAGGTGCTGGCAGCCGATCATCAGAACAAGGCCGATCTCTCCGCCAACATTGCCCGCGACATGCTCGACAACCAGGGCGTCGAGATGATCTACGACGTCGCGGCCTCCGCGACCGCACTCGCCGCCGGCGAGATCGCAAAAGCGCGCAACAAGATCATCATGTTCAACGGGCCGGGCTCGATCCGTCTCTCCAACGAAGCCTGCGGCCCCTACACCATCCACTACGTGTTCGATACTTACGGTCAGGCCAACGTGACCGGCCTCGCAACCGTGAAGTCGGGCCTCGACAGCTGGTTCTTCCTCACCGCCGATTACGCCTTCGGCCAGGATCTGGAGAAGGACACCAGCGCCGTCGTGACCAAGACCGGCGGCAAGGTGCTCGGCAGCGTCCGCCATCCGCTCAACACGTCGGATTTCTCGTCCTTCCTGCTCCAGGCCCAGGCTTCCAAGGCCAAGGTGATCGGGCTCGCGAATGCCGGCGGCGACACCATCAACGCCATCAAGCAGGCGGCGGAGTTCGGCATCACCAAGGGCGGCCAGAAGGTCTCGCCGCTGCTCGCCTTCGTCACCGATATCGACTCGATCGGGCTCGAGACCGCGCAGGGGCTGCTGCTCGCGGAAGCGTTCTACTGGGACCTCAACGACGACACGCGTGCGTTCTCGAAGCGCTTCATGGAGCGCACCAAGCGGGTGCCGACCTCGGCCCAGGCCGGAGTCTATTCCTCCATCACGCATTACCTGAAAGCCGTGAAGGCCGCCGGCACGACCGACGCCGCGGCGGTGATCAAGCTGATGAAGGAGACGCCGATCAACGACTTCTTCGCCAAGAACGGCAAGATCCGCGAGGACGGCCGCATGATCCACGACATGTACCTGTTCGAGGTGAAGAAGCCGTCGGAGTCCAAGGGCCGGTGGGACGATTACAAGCTGCTCGCCACCGTCCCCGGGAACGAGGCGTTCCAGTCGCTAGAGCAGTCGCGCTGCCCGCTGGTGAAGAAGTGACGGCGTGACGTAAGTCGCGCCGTCATCCCGGGGCGCGCGTAAGCGCGAGCCCGGGATCCATCGGGCGGCAGTGACGGTCGATGAATGGATTCCGGGTTCGCCCCAAGGGGAGCCCCGGAATGACGGAGCAAAACAACAACCAGGGAGACGCCCCATGAACGACATGGTCCTGCAAAAGCTCGACGGCGGGCTGCTCACCATCACGATGAACCGGCCGGAGCGGAAGAACGCGCTCAACCCGGAGATGGTCGCCGGGCTGGTCGAGGCGGCGCGACGCGCGGCTGATGATCCCGAGGTGCGGGCGGTGCTGTTCAAGGGCGCCGGCGGCTCGTTCTGTGTCGGCGGCGACGTCAAGTCGATGGCGGCAGGGCGCGCGCCGCTGCCGTTCGAGCAGAAGCTTGCAAATCTGCGCCGCGGCATGGAGGTCTCGCGCATCCTGCATCAGATGCCAAAGCCCGTGGTGGCCCAGCTCGATGGCGCGGCGGCCGGCGCCGGCCTGTCGATGGCGCTGTCCTGCGACCTGCGCATCGCCTCCGAATCCTGCAAGATCACCACTGCTTTTGCCAAGGTCGGCTTCTCCGGTGACTACGGTGGCACCTATTTCCTGACACAGCTGCTCGGCAGCGCGCGGGCGCGCGAGCTCTATCTGATGTCACCGGTGCTCACGGCGAAGGAGGCACATGCGATCGGTATGGTGACGAAGGTCGTGCCCGACGCCGAGATCGACGCGGCCGCGCACGAGCTCGCACTGTCTCTGGCGCAGGGGCCGTCGATCGCGCTCGGCTTCATCAAGCGCAACATCAACAACGCCGAGCACCTGGCGCTGGAGGATTGCTTCGACGGCGAGGCGATCCATCACACCCGTTGCAGCGACACCGAGGACCACAAGGAAGCCGCCAAGGCCTTCGTCGAGAAGCGCAAGCCGACCTTCAAGGGCGCTTGACCATGGCGCCCTATGTCCGGCTGCGTCAGATCTGCCTGGTCGCGCCGCAACTCGAGCCCGTCATCACGGATATCGGGCGGATCATGGGCCTCGCGGTCTGCTACCGCGACGGCAATGTCGCCAAATACGGCCTGGAGAACGCGCTGCTCCCGGTCGACACGATCCTGCTGGAGGTGGTCGCGCCGTTCAAGGACGGCACCACGGCCGGCCGCTTCATCGAAAAGACCGGCGGCCGCGGCGGCTACATGGCGATCTTCTGCTGCGACGATCCGGACGAGCGCGGCCGCAACGCCAATGCGCTCGGCGTGCGCACCGCCAACGTCATCGACCACGCGCCATATCACGGCGTCCAGCTCCACCCCCGCGATTGCCGTGCTGCCTTCATCGAGTTCAATCACACCGCAGGCAGCGACGACGTTCTGGGCGCCTATCCGCCGGCGGGACCGGACTGGCAGAAATTCATCCGCAAGGATGTGACCGAGGCGCTGACGGCGGTGGAGATGCAGAGCCCGGATCCGCAAGGGCTGGCAGAGCATTGGGGCAGGATCATCGGCATCGCGCCTGAAGGCGCCGAACTGAAGCTGCCCAACGCGACCTTCCGCTTCGTGAAGGGCGCCAGCGAGATCATGAGCGCGCTGGAGTTTCGGGTGACTGACGTGGCGCAAGTGCTGCATGCCGCCAAGGCGAAGGGGCTCGCGGTCGCAGGCAACGAGTTCTTGCTGGGCGGAGTGACGTTCCGGGTGAGTTGATCGCCCTGAACTCTCTCCCCTTGTGGGAGGGGATGGATCGCTGCGTAGCCGCGAGACGGGTGATGGGTTTCCATCCCCACGAACCGTCTAACGCAGAAGAGTAGGGTGGGCAAAGCGAAGCGTGCCCACGCACTCTTTCATTGGAGACACGACGGTGGGCACGGCGCTCGCACGCCTTTGACCCACGCTACGGCATCGCGACGCTCACCTTCCCTTAAAATTCGCCGCGCGGCGCTCTTCCGTCGCCTTCACGCCTTCCTTGAAATCCTCCGTCGCGCGCAGGCGCGTCTGTTCGGCGAGCTCGTGATTGGTCGCGGCCATCACACGGTCGGCGAGGCCATTGCGCATCGTGGCGCGGGTGGAGAGCAGGCCGAGCGGGGAGCATTCGGCGATCTCGGCGGCGAGCTTCATCGCGGCCGCCTTGACCTGGTCCTGCGGCACCAGCTCGTTGGCGAGGCCCCATTTGTAGGCCTCCTCGCCGGTGACGCGGCGGCTGGTGTAGAACATCAGCTCGGCGTTGTTCTTGCCGATCAGCTCCGGCAGCGTCACGGTCAGGCCGAAGCCGGGGTGGAAGCCGAGCTTGGTGAAGTTTGCGGAGAAGCGCGCTTCGGGACAGGTGACACGGAAATCGGCGGAGACCGCGAGACCGAGTCCGCCACCGATGGCCGCGCCCTGCACGGCAGCAACGATCGGCTTCTTGGCGCGGAAGATGCGCACGGCCTGGATGTAAAGATGGTTGATCGGGCCGAGACTGTCGGCGGGATCGCCTTTCTTCTCGGCCTCGCGCGCCTCCTGCGCCTGCCGCGCTGGATCGCCGAAATTGGCGCCAGCGCAAAACGCCTTGCCCTGCGCGGAGAGCACGGACGCACGAATCTCGATTTCGCGGTCGAACTCGTCGAGCGCGTCCGCGATCTGGTTGATCAGCGAGATGTCGAAGAAGTTGAGAGGCGGACGGCGGATCTCGATGGTGCCGACATGCCCGACCTTCTCGACGCCGATATCTTGATAGGTGCTCATGATGATCCTCGATTGAATTAGCGCAGACCCAATCCGCGGGCGATGATGCCGCGCAGCACCTCGGTGGTGCCGCCCTGGATGGTGAGTTTCGGCGCGGTCTTGATCGCGAAGTCGAGCTGTCGCTCCAAGGTCTCGCGGTTGGTCGCGGTCTCCTCGACGAAGGCAGCGAGATCGCGCACGCGATGCGGCAGCTGCTGCTCCCAGACCGTGCCGATGTCCTTGACGATGGACGCTTCGACCACCGGCTCCTTGCCGGCTTCCAGCATGCCGGCGACCGAGACCGACATGCGCCGCATGGTGTGAAGCTGTGCGACCAGGCGGCCGATGCCCTCGGCGCTACGCGTGTCCGGGTTGGGGCCGACCGCGCGGACCAGCTCGGTCAGCACGTAATAGGTTTCGAGAAAGCGCTCGGGACCCGAGCGTTCATAAGCGAGCTCGCTCGTCGCCTGCTTCCAGGCGCCGTCGACTTCGCCGAGCACATGATCATCGGGAATGAAGTGATCGGTGAAGACGACCTCGTTGAACTCGTACTGGCCGGTGATCTGGCCGATCGGGTTCACCTTGATGCCCGGCTGCTTCATCTTGACCAGGAACTGGGTCAAGCCGTGGCGGCGGTTCTCCTTGGTCGGCGGCGAGGTCCGGAAGATCGCGATCATGTAGTCGGCGATATGCGCCGACGAGGTCCAGATCTTGGTGCCGTTGATGAGATAGCCGCCCTCGGTCTTGGTCGCGCGCGTCTTCGCCGCGAACAAATCGGAGCCCGAGTTCGGCTCGCTCATGCCGATGGCAAAGCAGACCTCGCCGCGGCAGATCCGCGGCAGGATGTCCATCTTGATGTGCTCGGGCGCGTATTTCAAAAGCACCGGCCCGCTCTGGCGGTCGGCGACAAAGAAGCGCCGCGTCGGCGCATTGGCGACGCGCATCTCCTCGGTCACTACGTAGCGCTCGAGGAAGGAGCGTTCCTGGCCGCCATACTTTTTCGGCCAGGTCATGCCGAGCCAACCCTTGGCGCCGACCCGGCGGGAAAATTCCGGCGCGTCGGTGTCCTCGCGATTGGGCTTGTGCGGATCGAAAGTGCCGGCGGCGATTTCCTCGGCGAGGAAGGCGCGCACTTCCTTGCGCAATTGCTCGCATTTCTCCGGCAGGCGGATCGGATCGAAGCGGAGGGCAGCGGTCATTGTGTCTCGTCCCCTGATCAGCGCGATGCCACGAGCGGCCACAATTCGTCGGCGCCGCGATTTGCCACGAGCTTGCCGAGTTCGACGGCCCAGTAGCTTTCCGAGCCGAAATCGTCGCGCCAGGCCAGCGCGCGCAGCGAATAGCGGTGCAGGATGTGCTCCATGGTGAAGCCGATCGCGCCATGGACTTGATGCGCGATGCCGCCGCCCTTCTCGGCAGCTTCCGCGCAGCGGATCTTTGCCGAGGCGGCTTCGAGATAGATCTCGTCGTTGAACGATCTTGCATTGGCGATGGCGTCGGCGGCGGACGTCGCCGCCGCAAGCGCCGCGGCGGATTCGCCGGCGAGGCGGGCGAGATTGTGCTGCACCGCCTGGAATTTCGAGATCTTCTTCTCGAAGGCGACGCGCTCGTTGGAATAGCGCACGGAAATGTCGAGCATGGATTCGAGGGTGCCGGCGATCTGGAGGCTACGCGCGACGCCGCCCATCAGCATAAGATGGGTCTGCTCAAAGCCCTTCGGCGCGGGCTTGATGGCGACGGGCTGGACCTTGTCGAGCATGACGGTATCGCTGTGGTCGTAGCCGACATTGAGCCCGGCCTCGATCCGCGCCTTGGCCGCGTCGATCAGGGCAATGGAAGCACCGTCCTTGCCGTGTGCCAGGACCGCAAAATGCTTCGCTGCTTTTGCAAAGGGCACGCCGCGCGCGCGACCGGAGAGCGCACCGTCGGCATCGAGGGTGATACGGTCCTTCGGGGACGCCGGCACGATCGTCATCTCGCCTTCGGGGGAAGCGATCTTCGCCTGTGCCAGCAGCCATCCCGCCAGCATGGTCTCGGCCAGCGGCACCGCGACTGCGAAACGGCCGGCGGCGTTCAGCAGCGCAAAGCCGTCGGCGAGGCTCGCGCCCGAGCCGCCGAGATCGTCCGGCACCCAGGACAGCGGCAGGCCGGCTTCGCTCAGCGCCTGCCACAGCGGCGCCTGCCAGGAATTCTTCTTGTCGTTGTTGATGGTTTGCGGATCGGCGAGATCGGCGAAGATCTTCTCCGCGGTCTCGACGACGATATTGTCACTCTCCGCCACAGCGTTCCCCGTATCTTGCCATTGGCGCGTCCGGTCTGATCGGCCAGTGCGCAGTCTCTTCTTGCGCCCGATGATCGGAAAAAGCCATGGCCCTGACAAGCGTTGATCGCAGGTCCATCTGCGGCGCCGGCATAGGGCCAGGCTTCAGGAAATGCTAATTCCGCTTAGCGGAGTTTGCTCGATTTGCAGGGCGCGGCAAACTCGCTAAACAGGACGCCACACCAGATACAGGGGAAGGAAATCCGGATGGCAAAAGACGGCTTGTGCGCAATCGTGACGGGGTCCGCATCCGGGCTGGGTGCAGCGACTGCGGAGATTCTCGCCCGCAGTGGGGCGCGGCTCGTCATCAACTATTCGTCGAGCCAGAAGGAAGCCGAGGCGACGGCCGAGACCTGCCGCAAGGCCGGCGCTGCGGAGGTGCTGGTTGCGCAGGGCGACGTCTCCAAGGATGAGGATTGCCGCAAGATCGTCGCGGCGGCGAGCGGCTGGGGCCGGCTCGACATCCTGGTCAACAATGCCGGCACCACCAAGCATGTGGCTCACGCCGATCTCGACGGTCTGTCGGCGGAAGATTTCCAGCGGGTCTATGGCGTCAACACCATCGGCCCGTTCCAGATGGTGCGCGCGGCGCGCAGCTTGCTCGAAGCCGCCGCCAAGGCTTCGGGGCGGCCATCTGCGGTCGTGAACGTCTCCTCGGTCGCCGGCATCAGCGGCGTCGGCTCGTCGATTGCGTACGCCGCGAGCAAGGGTGCACTCAACACCATGACGCTGTCGCTGTCGCGCGCGCTGGCGCCGCTGATCCGCGTCAACACGGTCTGCCCCGGCTATATCGACACGCCCTGGTTCACCAAGGGCCGCGGCGAGGCGCAGGCCAAGCAGGTGCGCGACAGCGTCGTGGCGAAAGTGCCGCTGAAGGTCGCATCATCCGCGGAGGACATCGCCCAGCTCGTCTGCTTCCTGGCGACGCCGGCCTCCAGCAACATGACCGGCGAGGTCGTGCGCATGGATGCGGGGATGCATTTGATTACGTGAGCTCGCGCTCCAATTTCCGCTGTAATCCCCGCCTAGTGCGCAATTGCGCACGTGGGGCGGGGATCCATAACCACAGGGAGGAGTGGTTGCGCGACTCTGGTCACGCCGAGTCTTCGCCAAACTCCTGCCTGTGGCTATGGGTCCCGGATCTGCGCTTCGCTTGTCCGGGACGACAGTGGAGTTGTGGCGGCAGTGGTCACCCCTTGATCACGCCGCTCGCCACCAGCCGATTCCAGATGAACAGCACCACCACTGCGCCGATGGTTGCGGTGATGAAGCCGGCGCCCTGGTCGGGGCTGTAATGGCCGATGGCCTGGCCGATCCAGGTGGCCAGAAACGCGCCGGCAATGCCGAGGATGGTGGTGAGGATGAAGCCGCTCGGATTGTTCGGCCCCGGCGACAGCCAGCGCGCGATGAGCCCGGCAATGAAGCCGACCAGGATGATCCAAAACAGGCCGCCCATGCTCATGATAGTGCTCCCCTCTCTTTGAACCGATCAGACCCGATCCGAGAGTTCATTCTCGGTCGGCAGCCGTCCGTCCGGCGTCAAATGGTCGACCACCTGCGGCAGATACTGGCTGAGGCCGGAGAGCAGCTCTTCGCGCGACAGGCCGCTCTGGGCGGACAGGCTCTCGATCTGGTCGGCGCCGAGTGCGCTGGCGAGATCGCCCGGCGCGATTGGCTTGTTCTCGCCCTTGCCGACCCAGGAATTGGCGGCATCACCGTGTCCGCTTTGCTGGAGCTGGTTGAGGAGATCGCCAAGCCCGCCGCTCAGAATGCTGCCGGCCGCACCGCCGGCGAGCAGGCCGCCGAGGCCGCCCTTGAGCATGTCGTTCAGACCGCCGCCCTGACCTACGTTCACGGGCGGAGGCGCGGGTGTCGGCAACGGTTGGGGCGCTGAGCCGGACTGGTTGCCGGTGAAATGCTTGAATGCTTTCCAGGCGAGCAGGCCGAGCAGCGCCATGGTCATCGGCGACATGCCGCCGGAGGATTTCTCGGAGCTCGGTGTGCTCTGGTCGCGCGGGCCGTTCTGCATGCCGTTGAGGACGTCGAGTAGACCCATGGTGCTCTCCTTTGGCGTCTCGTTCGGCGAGCGCTCGCCGCTGACTGCCCCCGGGGCGAGAAGATATGGGGCACTCATGACCGTTACAAGTCGGATGCGCCGCGATTGGTTGTCGGGCTCGGCTCTGCTATCGAAGGCCGGTCATTCAGGGAGTGAGCTCGGTGATTGCGGATCGACCGATCGTTGTGGCCGGCGCCGGCGCCATCGGCTGTTTCGTCGGCGGCATGCTGGCCGCCAGCGGCCGCCGCGTCGCGCTCCTGGTGCGGCCGCGGGTAAAGACCGAGATCGAGCGGTTCGGCTTGCTTCTGACTGATTTCGACGGCTCCGAGAACAAGCTCGGCGCGGGTCAACTGGCGCTGTCGGAGGATCCCTCGATCTTCCACAGCGCCGGCATCGTGCTGGTGACGGTGAAAAGCGCCGATACCGCTGCTGTCGCCGAGCAGATCGCGCAGCATGCGCCTGAGGATGCCGTCATCGTCTCGCTTCAGAACGGCGTCGGCAATGTCGCTGTGCTGCGCGAGCGGCTGGGCGGCCGGTCCGTGCTGGCCGGCATGGTGCCGTTCAACGTGATCGCGATGGGCGAGGGCCGCTTCCACCGCTCGACCTCCGGCGACATTCATGTTGGCGAGGATGCGGAGAACACGGCCGGGAAGCTCTCGGTCGCCGGCCTCACGATGCGCGCGAGCGGCGACATCACCGGCGTGCAATGGGGCAAGCTGATCATCAACCTCAACAACGCGCTCAGCGCGCTGTCGGACATGCCGCTTGCCGCGCAACTGGCCAGCCGCGACTGGCGCAGGCTGTTCGCCGACCAGATGGCCGAAGGGCTGGCCGTGCTGAAGGCCGCCCACATCGTGCCGGTGTCGTCGACGCCGATCCCGATGAGCTGGTCTCCAACCCTGCTGCGGCTGCCGGATGCGATCTTCGGTGCAATCCTGGGCCGGACCATGAAGATCGATCCCGAGGCGCGCTCCTCGATGTGGCAGGATCTGAAGCAGGGCCGCAAGACCGAGATCGACTATCTGCAAGGCGCGGTCATCGCGCTCGCCGAGCGGAACCATGTTGCCGTGCCGCTGATGCGCCGCATTGTTGCGCTGATCAAGGAAGCCGAGGCGGCAGGCAACGGTCCGCTCCGTATGACGCCGCAGCAGATTCGGGGGTAGCGCCCGAAAGGAGGAGCGCGATGAAATGTGGTCTTGTGATCGGGCTCGCGCTGACCGCCTTCTGCGGCACATCGACGCTCGCCTATGCGAGGCCGCCGACGGTGATGAACTCACCTGGATATGACAGGCGATTGCAGGAGAGCCGGTCGCAGTTGGGTGCTTCGCCGATGGTAACAGCGCCGGTGGATGTGCCGAAGGTCAAATCGAAGCGCGGCAAGAAGAAGCACACGAACTAAGGCGCGACGCTCTCGTAGGGTGGGCAAAGCGAAGCGTGCCCACCAATTCTCTCAATCGCGAATGAATGGTGGGCACGGCGCCTTGCGCCTTTGCCCACCCTACGTCATCTCGCAATGACGGGTGCCGATTCACCCCTTCTTCGCGGGCTTGCTCGGGGTCGGGTTGAACAGCTTCTTCAGGTCGTTCAAGCTCTCCGACAGCCGCGGCCATTCGCAGGAGAACGAGCCCTTGGCGCAAGGTGCAGCCTTCGGCTTCGCGCCCGCGGCTTGCTGCACCTTCGGCCGCTCGACCGGCACCGGCACGCGCGCGACTTCGGTCCGCAGCGCGACCTGCTGCAGCTGCTGCAACTGTTGCTCCTGCTGTTCGCGCTGCTGCCGGGCGATAGCCTGGGCCGCTTCGTTGCTGCGGCGCTGGTTGGCGAGATAGGCCGTATAGGCTTCGTCGATCTTCTTCTGCTCCTCCGGCGTCGGATTGGGACCGGCGATGTCGAAGGTGCGATCCTGGAGGAAATCGTAATAGGAATAGCCGCCACCCGGCTTGCGGCGGCCGGCAAACTTGGCGTTGCAATCGGCAAGGGCCGCCGTTTTCTCCGCCTTGGTCGCGGCCTTCTCGGCGACGTCGGCGCATTCCTCGAAATCGACAGGTGCGCGTTTCCACCATTGCGCCTCGGCACGCCCCTGCGCCAGCAGGAAAAATCCTGCTGCGGCAACGAGAAGCAACGCCGCGCGATGCGATGTGACCACGGCCGACATTCTAAGAGAGCATTCCCTGCAAGGCGCAACCCGAACTGAGTCGAGCCGGATTTTTGCCCCTTTCTTGCCGGCTTGTCACCCATGGAACCCGGGAAATTCATGGCTGCAATGCTGACATTTTGTGCTTGACGTGGCGTGAGAGTCACAGCGCCCTGCCGCGAGGCTGATACACTTCAACTGCGAGCGCCTCACCTCCATGGCGACGCCAAGAACACGAAATGGAAACGCTTGATGTTGCTGCCGCTCTCCGATGTGCCGCGCTGGTACGCGGAACGCAAACCACACGGCACGATTGCGATCCGTCACGGGCAGGACACGCTGACCTGGGACGAGCTCGAGCGCGGCGCCAACCGCCGCGCGCGGGCATTCATGGCCAAGGGCGTCAAGCCCGGCGATTTCGTCGCGATCGGATTGCCGAACGGCAACGCGTTCTTCGAGACCTCCTTTGCTGTGTGGAAATGCGGCGCGACGCCGACCTCGCTGTCCTGGCGGCTGCCGCGCGGCGAAGCCGCCGCCGTGCTCGATATTCTCAAGCCTGCGCTGGTGGTCGGCGGCGAGGCCGACTGGAATGCGCCCAACCGGTTGCCCGCCGACTTCATGCCGGAAGGATTTTCGGATGGGCCGCTGGCGCCGCCGGTGGCGCGATATTGGAAGGCGATGACCTCAGGCGGCTCGACCGGCCGACCCAAGGTGATCCTCGATCACCAGCCGGCCGTGACCGATACCGCGGCTGCGCCGCCGCTCAATATTCCGTTCGGCGTATCGCTGCTCAATCCCGGTCCGCTCTACCACAACGCGCCGTTCATCGTGTCGCATTATGCGCTGTTCGTCGGCGGCAAGCTCACGGGCCTGACCAGGTTCGACGCCGAGGAGACGCTGCGGCAGATCGAACGCGAGCGCGTGCAATGGGTCAATTTCGTGCCGACCATGATGCACCGGATCTGGGCGCTGCCTGCGAGCGTGCGCAACTCTTACGATCTGTCGAGCCTGCAGACGGTCTTCCACATGGCTGCGCCGATGCCGCCGTGGCTGAAGGAGAACTGGATCGGCTGGCTCGGACCCGAGCGGATTTGGGAGCTCTATGGCGGCACCGAGCGGCAGGGCGCCTGCATCATCTCTGGCACCGAATGGCTGACGCACAAGGGTTCGGTCGGCAAGATCGGCGACATGGCGAAGCTTCGCATCATCGGCGAGGACGGCAACGACGTCGCGCCTGGTGAGACCGGCGAGATCTATTTCCTCAACAACGACGGCAAGGACGCCACCTACCATTATCTCGGCGCCGAGCCGAAGCGCCGCGCCGACGGCTGGGAATCGCTGGGCGATATCGGCCGGCTGGACGCCGAAGGCTATCTCTATCTCGGCGACCGCCTCGCCGACATGGTGCTGCGCGGCGGCGCCAACATCTATCCGGCCGAGGTCGAGGCCGCGGTGTCCGAGGCTCCTGGCGTGCGCTCCTGCGTCGTGGTCGGCTTGCCCGATCCGGAATTGGGCCAGCGTGTGCATGCCATCATCGAGCCGGAGCCCGATGCCGACGGGCAGGCCATTGCCGACGGCATGGCGGATTTTCTCAAGGACCGGCTCAGCCGCTATAAGCATCCCGAAAGCTTCGAATTCGTCGGCGCCCCACCGCGCGACGATTCCGGAAAAGTTCGCCGCACCCTGTTGCGCGACGAGCGTGCGGCGTGGATGAAGGAGGGGCGCGCCTTCCGGATCTTGCCATCGAAGGCGCAGGCCCATGCCGAATGAGACAAGCAAGGAAGGATTGACATGACCATCACCATCGCAGCGAGCAGCGTGCCGAAGCCGCCGGCCGACATCATCGAGGGGTTCAGGGACGCGCCGACCTCGGTGATCTCGGACAATCTCGCCCGGCTGCCCGGTGCAGTGGGGCTGAGGCCCTATCATCGCGGCGGCAAGCTGGTGGGCACGGCCTTCACCGTGCGCACCCGTCCCGGCGACAATCTCGCGATCCACCGCGCGCTGGATCTGGTCGGGCCCGGCGACGTCATCGTGGTCGACGGCGGCGGCGACGAGACGCGCGCGCTGATCGGTGAGATCATGAAGAACATCGCGCAATCGCGCAAAGCCGAAGGCTATGTCATCGACGGCGCGATCCGCGACGTCGCAGCATTCGGGGCCGACGACTTCCCCTGCTACGCCCGCGCAGTGATCCATCGCGGTCCCTACAAGAACGGCCCCGGCGAGATCAACGTGCCGGTGACGATCGGCGGCAGCGTGATTGCGCCCGGCGACATCGTCGTCGGCGACGAGGACGGCGTGGTGTCGTTTCCCGTTGCCGGCGCGGCCGCCCTGTTGGAAGCGGTGCGCGTCCAGGTCGCGCGCGAGGAGGAGACGCTGAAGGCGATCCGCGAGGGCCGTTACCAGGGCGCCTACGGCAAGTCCTGATCAGAGGAGCGTGAAGGGAGGATGGCGTGAGCCAGAAGGAAGAATTTCACAATCTCGATGATGCCAGCGACGGACTCTTCCGCGAGCTTGCCGCCGGCGTGACCACGCGCATCTTCTCCGGCGAGCAGGCGATGCTGTCGGTGGTGACGCTGGCCCCGCATGCGCAAGGCACGCTGCATCATCACCCCGAGGAGCAGTGGGGCGTGCTGCTCGACGGCTCCGCCATCCGCGTCCAGGGCGACGAGGAAATCCCGGTGAAGAAGGGCGATTTCTGGCGCACGCCCGGGAACGTGCCGCACACCATGCGCGCCGGCCCGGACGGCGCCCGCGTACTGGACATCTTCAGTCCGCCTCGGCCAGAATACAGAAAAGCAGGGTCAGGCTTCGGCACGACCTAGCGCTCAAAAGCAAAAAAGCAAAGCGCTACACATAAAGGGAGGGGACCATGACGATCACACGACGGGCGCTGCTGGCCGCGCCGGCTATTCTCGCATTGACGCCGGCGATGGCGCAGGCCGGTAAAATCACGCTGGTGGTGCCGTTCCCGCCGGGCGGATCGACCGACGCCATGGCGCGGCTGCTGCAGACGAACCTGCAGACCAAGCTTGGGCGCATCGTGGTGGTCGAGAACAAATCGGGCGCGGCCGGTGCGCTCGGCGCGGCGCAGGTCGCCAAGAGCCCGGCCGACGGCTCGACCTTCCTGGTGACGTTCGATTCCCACGCGGTGATCCCGTCGATCCTCGACAAGCCGCCGGTCGATGTCGAGCGCGAGCTGATACCGGTGCTGCTGATCGGCACCGCGCCTTACGTGATCGCGGCCGGCGCCGGCCGCCCCTACAAGACCTTCGCCGACGTGGTCGCCGCCTGCAAGGCGAGCCCCGGCGCGGTGAAATACGCCTCGGTCGGCATCGGCACGCTCGGCCATCTCGCCATGACCGTGCTCGGCAGCAAGGCCGGCGTCGAGATCATGCACGTGCCTTATCGCGGCGGCGGGCCGGCCATGAACGACGTGCTCGGCGGCCATGTCGATCTCATCGCGGGATCGGCGGCGCTGGTCGCCGCCCAGCTCGGCACCAACATGCTGCGTCCGATCCTGCAGCTCGGCCGCGAGCGGCTGCCGGCCCTGCCTGATACTCAGACCGCGATCGAGGCCGGCTTCCCGGACTTCGAGACGCTGGCCTGGTGGGGCATCTTCGCGCCCGCGGGCACGCCGCCGGACGTCGTTGCAGCCTTCGCGGCGGCATCCAAGGAGATCCTGAGCGAGCCCGCGACCGCCGCCCAGCTGAAGGAGACGCAACACATGACGCTGCTGCTCGAGGACGGCGCCGCCTTCAAGACCTTCTTCGACAAGCAGGTCGCCATTTGGGGCAAGGTGGTGAAGGACAACAATATCAGGGCGTGAGGCCCCCCGTCATGCCCGACGAAGGGGACGTGCGAAACTAAGCTCATGGCCGTCGGGGTCGGTGAGATGGAAGTAGCGCTCACCCCATTCGGCATCACGGGGCGTGGTCGACGGCTGCCATCCCGCGGCGCGCGCCTGCTCATAGGTTGCGTCGACATCGGCGACATGGAAGATGACGCGGCCCCACCAGGACCAGCGCTTGTCGTCCGGCTGTGCCGTCAGGTTTAGATAACCGGGGCCGACGCGAAAGCTCGTGAATGCGGCGGCTTCTCCACCATACAAGAGCTCGAACCCCAGCGACCGGTAGAAGTGCACGGCGCGCCCCATGTCATGCGTGCCGAGCGTGATGGCGCTGATGCTTTCGATCATGTGAGCTGCTCCGTTGGGAGGGGCCTGGAAGTATAGCCGCCCCGTTCAGGTTGACGATGGATCTCGCCCGCCTGACGGCTGGCGAACCGCATTTTGCTCTGCTATGAGGGGGCCGAGCCCGCACCCACGGGTTCCGCGGTCCCGTAGCTCAGCCGGATAGAGCGGCGGTTTCCTAAACCGTAGGTCGGAAGTTCGAGTCTTCCCGGGATCGCCATTTTCCGCGCGTTTGCGCGCGCCAAGGGCACGCAACGCCGGTATTCCTCCCAAGCGTTATTCCACTGTGACGTGTGCCGATAGCCGGCTAAAACACGGCGGGTGCAGGGGCCTTTGCATGGCGGATTTATGGTACTACGCTGAGGGCGGGCAGCGGCGCGGCCCGTTTTCGATTTCTGAACTCCTTCCGCTCCTCGCTAGTATCGCCGATCCTCGCCGTGTGCTGGTCTGGCGGCACGGCTTCGAGAATTGGAAGCCGGCCGGGGAGGTGCACGAGATCACGCAGCAGCTCCTTCAATCGCCGCCGCCAAGCCCAGCATCGCCGTCGGTTGAGGTCATTCGCGAGGCGGCGGCTCCCGCGGAAGACGCCGCTTCATTCAAGGACGTCCAGCCAGAGATGACCGGCGTCAGCGGCTGGCTCGGGCTTCTGGCGTTCGGCCAAATGATCGGCATCGTGCGCCTAGTCGTCAATACCGCGCAATATGTGCAGTCGATCCGCGCCGACCTATGGATGCAATTTTCGACCGTGTTCTGGAGCGAGATTGCGATGAACGTTGCGCTGATCGGGCTCGCGATCTGGACAGCGGTGCTCCTGTTCAGTCATTCCCGAAAATTTCCGACCTTCTTCATCCTGCAAATGATCTGCGCGGTGCTCATGCCTCTCGTCGACCTTCTCTGTGTGGCGTCGTTCTTCTCCGCAGCGCTGAACCGACCCTTCAGCGATTTTTTCATCATCGAACCTCTACAGATCGGACAGACATTCGTCGCTGCGATCAGCGCCACCATCTGGGTCATTTACGTCCTTCGCTCCCGAAGAGTCGCGAATACGTTCACGAGATAAGACCCACCGGGCACCGGCCGCAGTTGATTTGCGTCGCTGGTGCGAAAATTGCTAGCAGAGGCGACCAGGCCTGAAAGAGCACTTTCTGGCCGGTCCATGCTTGCCTATCTGGAGACCATGATGCCTTTTGACCTGATCCTTCGCGGCGGAAGGGTCATTGACCCCTCGCAGAAGCTCGATGCCGTGACGGATGTCGCATTTTCGAACGGCAAGGTTGCCGCTGTTGGCACAGGGCTCAAGGCGGATCCGGGCACGGAGGTGCGCGACGTTTCGCAATTCATCGTGTCGCCGGGGCTGATCGATCTGCACACCCATGTCTATTGGGGCGGCACCTCGCTCGGCATCGATGCCGAGGAGTTCTGCCGCCTCTCCGGCGTCACCACGGCGGTGGATACCGGCAGCGCTGGCCCGGGCAATTTCGCCGGCTTCCGCAAGCATGTGATCGAGCCGAGCCAGGTCCGCATCCTCGCCTATTTGCACGTCTCGCATGCCGGCATCTTCGGCTTCTCGCACCGGATCATGGTCGGCGAGAGCGAGGAGCTGCGCTTGATGAATCCGATCGAGGCGGCCGAAGTGGCCGATGCCAACCGCGATCTCGTCGTCGGCATCAAGGTGCGCGTGGGCCTGCATTCGTCGGGCACGTCGGGCGCGGTGCCGCTCGACATCGCGCTCGAGGTCGCGAACGAGGTCGGCATGCCGCTGATGGCGCATATCGATCATCCGCCGCCGAGCTACGAGGAGGTGCTGGCCCGCCTGCGGCCCGGCGACGTGTTGACCCATGCCTTCCGTCCATTCCCGAACACCCCGGCGACGGCGCAAGGCACGGTGAAGAAGGCGGTGCTCGAGGCGCGCGAGCGCGGCGTGCTGTTCGACATCGGCCATGGCAAGGGCTCGTTCGCGTTCAAGACCGCGCGCGCCATGCTCGCCAACGGCTTCTATCCGGACACCATCTCCTCCGACATCCATCAGCTCTGCATCGACGGCCCGGCCTACGACCAGGTCACGACCATGTCGAAGTTCCTGTGCATGGGCATGGAGCTGTCGGATGTGATCGCGGCATCGACGGTGAACGCGGCGATGGCGCTGCGGCGTCCCGAGCTCGGCAGCCTCAAGCCGGGCAGCGTCGGCGACGCCACGTTGATCTCGGTGCGGCAGGGCCAGTTCGACTACGAGGACGTCGTCGGCGAGCACCTGATCGGCGATCGCAAGATCGCGTCCGAAGGCGTCGTTATCGGCGGGCGTTGGTGGCATCCGAATTGACGGCGCTCATGGACCGGGAGCGCCGTCGAGGGACGTTTCGTCAATCGCGTCCCGCCTCCATGATCGCCTTGGCGAGCCGCGCGGGGTCCGAGAAGCACAGCTCGTGGCTTCCCGCGACCTGCACCAGGCGAAACAGGCCGAGCTTCTCCGACAGGCGCGGATGCCAGCCATGGCTGTGCGGCAGCGCGACGTCTTCGGTGCAGTTGATGTAGGATTTGGCCAGCGGCATCTCGGCCGGATTGGTCTTCAGCGTGATCTTGTCGGTGAAGGTCGCCAGCGGATGCGGATTGAGAACCTCGTAGGCGCGCTGCGCCGTCTCCAGATCGGCATCGTTGATGAAGGCCTCGCGCCAGACCGGGAACGGCAGCACCACCGAGCCGTCGCCGCGCTCGGCCGCGATGGCGTCGAACAGCCCGATATAGTGCGGCGGCACCATGTCGTTGAGGCATTCGCCGTCGTTGGGCACGAAGGCATTCCAATAGACCAGGCGGCGGATGCGCTCGGGCGCGAGATCGGCAACGCCGGTGATGACCATGCCGCCATAGGAATGGCCGAGCAGGACGACGTCCTTCAGATCGTTCTCGGCGAGGTAGTCGGCGATCGATTGGATCGCTTCCTTCAACCCGGTCGTCTTGGCATCGCCCGGACGGTTGCCCTTGATGGTGGGGGTATGGACCTGATGGCCGGCGGCGCGGATCGGCGCGGCGACCGGCTCGAGCTCGGCACCTGTGTGCCAGGCGCCATGGACGAGAACGTAGGTCGACATATTGTGGCTCCCTTGGAAGACTGCTTAGATCGGCGCGGCGATGACCTTGTCTGGATTTGCCGGCTGAACACCGGTCGACGTCGTTGTTGCCGCCATACTGAACCGCTGGGCGCGTTGCGCGCTTGTCTGACGCTGAACCGGATTGGTCCTGGAGCGAACTGATGGAGCAGCTCAATTCCGAAAGCCGGCCCCGTCATCTGGTCTGGGACACCGGCGAGACGCGGCCCGAGGAGCAGTTCTCCTACTATCGCGAAGCGATCTGCCAGGCCTTCATGAACCTGACGCCGGAATCGGCGACCACCTCGCGGTTTCCGGCCAAGGTCGAGGCGATCAAGATCGGCAGCGGTGCCATCAACCGCGTGGTCTTTCCCGAGCACACCGTGCTTCGCTCGCGCGCGGATATCGCTGCGTCGACCGAAAGCTGCTTCTATCTGAACTTCAAGCTCGCCGGCCGCTGCCGCATGGTCCAGGGCGGCTGTGACGTCAGCCTGTCGCGCGGCCAGGTCGGCATCTGCGACAGCGACCGGGAAGTGACCTTGCTGCATGATCGCGGCCCGACGCTGCAGGTTGCATCCTTCTGGGTGCCTTCGCGCGAGCTGCGTGATCGGCTGCCACCGTCGTTCGACTTCAAGGTGGAGCGCGTGTCCGACGATCCCTTCGTCGGCCATCTCATCGTCGAGACCGCGCGGTCTCTGAATGCCGGCGCGCTGCGGATGACCGAAGGCGAAGCCGTCAGGCTGTTCGGCGTGCTGCTCGACCTCGTTGCGCTGAGCCTGTCGCGCCGCTCGCGTGCGCAGACGGCCGAAGCCGCCAGCTTTGCCGATGCGACCGCGCTCGCGCTCCGCCGCGCCGTGCATGAACGCCTCTCCGAGCAGCGCCTCGCGGTTGCGGACGTCGCACGTGCCATCGGTATCAGCGAGCGCTACGTGCACAAATTGTTTGAGCGCGCGGGTACCACATTCTCGGACTACGTCATGGACCGCAGGTTGGACGGCGCGGCGCGCGACCTGAGCGATCCCGCGAAGGCGGGCCAGGCGATCGGCTCGATCGCCTTTGATTGGGGCTTCTCGGACCTGTCCCACTTCACCCGCCGCTTCAAGCAGCGCTTCGGCTGCCGGCCGCGCGACTGGCGCGCGCGGTGATCGACAGCGACCTGATCTACAAGGATCTGGCGATCAGGAGCTTCATGATCTCGTTGGTGCCGCCATAGATCTTCTGGATGCGGGAATCGATGAAGATGCGCGAGATCGGGTATTCCTGCATGTAGCCGTAGCCGCCGAACAGCTGCAGGCATTCGTCGGCGGTCTCGACCTGCTTCTCCGAGCACCAATATTTCGCCATCGAGGCCGTCACGGTGTCGAGGTCCTTGGCGATCAGGCGCTCGATGCACCAGTCGACGAAGACGCGCGCGATCATCGCCTCGGTCTTGCGCTCGGCCAGCGTGAAGGCGGTGTTCTGGAAATCCATCAGCGGCTTGCCGAATGCCTTCCGCTCCTTGGTGTAGTCGGTGGTGAGCTTGACCGCGCGCTCCATCGAGGCGACGGCGCCGACCGCGAGCGCAAGGCGTTCCTGCGGCAATTGCTGCATCAACTGGACAAAACCCTGGCCCTCCTCCTTGCCGAGCAGGTTTTCCGGCGGCACCGTCACGTTGTCGAAGAACAGCTCCGAGGTGTCGGAGGCATGCAGGCCGATCTTGTCGAGGTTGCGCCCGCGCTTGTAGCCGTCCGCGCCCGCGGTCTCGACCACGATCAGCGAAATGCCCTTGGCACCAGCCTCGCCCGTGCGCGCGACCACGATGACGAGATCGGCGGCCTGGCCATTCGTGATGAAGGTCTTCTGGCCATTGATGACGTAGGAATTGCCCTGCTTCTTCGCCGTGGTTTTCACGGCTTGCAGGTCCGACCCGGTGCCCGGCTCGGTCATGGCGATTGCGCCGACCATCTCGCCGGACGCCATCTTCGGCAGCCAGCGTTTCTTCTGCTCCTCCGAGCCGTAGTTGAGAATGTAATGCGCGACGATGGCGCTGTGCACGGAGACGCCGGTGGTCAGCTCCGGCACCGTGCTCTCGAGATCATCGAGCACGGCGGCGTCATAGGCGAAGGTCGCGCCCAGGCCGCCATATTCCTCCGGCACGCTCGCCAGCAGCGCGCCCATCTCGCCTAGCCCGCGCCAGGCGAAGCGGTCGACCATTTTCTGCTCGCGCCATTTCTCGGCATGGGGCGCCAGGTCCTTGGCGAGATATTTGCGGAACTGGTCGCGGAAGACGTCGAGCTCTTCGGTCATCCAGGAGGATCGATAATGCATCAGCGCCTCGCTCTTAGACAATCAGGCCGCCGCCGGCGACGACCACCTGGCCGCTGATATAGTTGGATTCCGGACTGCAGAACAGATAGACGGCGTCGGCCGCCTCTTCCGGCGTACCGCCGCGGCCGAGCGGGATCATGCGCGACATGGCTTCCAGCATGTGCGGCTGCACGCCGACTTTGATGTCCCGGCCGGCGACGTCGATGGTCTTCTGCTGCGCCTCGATCGGCTGGGTCAGGCGGGTGTTGATGAGGCCAAAGGCGACGCAATTGACGTTGACCTTGTAGCGGCCCCACTCCTTGCACATGGTTCGGGTCAATCCGATCAGCGAAGCCTTGGCCGAGGAATAGCTGGCCTGCCCGGCATTGCCGTAGAGACCTGCGATGGAGGAGATGTTCACGACCTTGCGGAACACCTCGCGTCCCTCTTCGGCCTCCTTCCTGGCGAAGACGCGGATCGGCTCGGCGGCCGCGCGCAGGATCCGGAACGGCGCGACGAGGTGGACGTCGAGCATGGCTTGGAACTGCTCGTCGGTCATCTTCTGGATGGTGGAGTCCCAGGTGTAGCCGGCATTGTTGACGATGATGTCGAGCCCGCCGAACTTGTCCAGCGCGGCGCCGACGAAGCGATCGGCGAAACCCGCTTCCGAGACGCTGCCGTTCACGGCAGTGGCGTCGCCGCCCATCGCCTTGATCTCCGCCACCACGGCATTGCCAGGCTCGGCATCGAGATCGTTGACGACCACCCTGGCGCCTTCGCGCGCGAGCTTGAGCGCGATCGCGCGCCCGATGCCGCGGCCCGAGCCGGTGACGAGCGCGACCTTTCCCTGCAGTTTTGTCATCTGGATGAGTCCTCTTGCTGTCAGAGCGCGACGACGGCGCTGCCTTCGAGCTTGAGCTCGCCGCGATCGTCCCTGGTGGCGAGCGCGAGCCTTGCGCGATCCTCGCCATCCTCGGCGAAGAGCTCGGTCACGGTGCCTTCGCAAGTGAGCTTGGCGCCGAGCTGAGTTATCGAGACGAACCGGGTCGTAAAGGTGCGGAGCTTCGAGGGCGGCACCACATCCGTCAGCGCCTGCCCGAGACAGGCCATCACCAGCATGCCGTGGACGAACACATCCGGAAATCCGGCCGCCTTGGCGAAGTCGATGTCGACGTGAATCGGGTTGTGGTCGCCCGATGCGCCGCAATAGAGCGCGAGCGTGTGGCGGGTGATCGGCGGAAAGACCTTGTGGACGATGCGGTCGCCGGCCTTGATGTCTCCGGACGCCGTCATGACGTCACCTCGTTGCGGACGACGATGGTCCGCGCGGTATCGGCGACATGCACGCCGTCCTGGTTGGTCACCTCGCATCGGATGCCGATCAGCGTCATCGCGCCACCCTTCTTGTCCGTTACGCTGGTTACGCGCGGCCGAAACGTCAGGGTGTCGCCGACCAGAACCGGCGCATGATAGGCGAAGCTCTGCTCGCCATGCAGCACGCGGGCGAGATCAATGCCGAGCGTGCTGAACATCTCGAATGGGTCGTCGACGTCCATCATCTCCAGGCAGAACAGATAGGTCGGCGGCACTGGGGTGCCAGCGAATCCAGCCGCTCGCGCGGCATCCGCATTGCGGTAGACCGGATTCTGTTCACCCAGCGTGTTGAGGAAGTAGCGGAGACGGCCGGGCTCTACGCGCGCGGTGACCGGCGTGAAGCTGCGCCCTACGGCGGACTGGTCGACCATGGCCGATATCAGTGCCGCTTGTAGAGCGTGACGACGCAGGCGCCGCCGAGGCCCAGATTGTGCTGGAGCGCGACCTTCGCACCCTCGACTTGCGTGGAGCCTGCCGTGCCGCGCAGCTGCCGCGTCAGCTCGTAGCACTGCGCAAGCCCGGTGGCGCCGAGCGGATGTCCCTTGGACAGCAATCCGCCGGACGGATTGGTCACGATCCGGCCGCCATAGGTATTGTCGCCGTCATTGATGAACTTGCCGGCTTCACCCTCGCCGCAGAGGCCGAGCGCCTCGTAGGTGATGAGCTCGTTATGGGCGAAGCAGTCGTGCAGTTCGACGACATCGAGATCGTCAGGCCCGATGCCGGCGCTTTCATAAACTCGGCCTGCCGCCTCTTTGGCCATGTCGTAGCCGACCAGCTGCATCATGTCGCCTGCCTTGAAGGTCGAGGGCTTGTCGGTTGTCATGGCCTGCGCCGCGATGCGTACTTCTTTGCCGATGCCATGCTTGTCGGCAAACCGCTCGGAGACCAGCACGGCGGCGGCGCCGCCGCAGGTCGGCGGGCACGCCATCAGGCGCGTCATCACGCCCGGCCAGATCACCTGATCGTTCATGACGTCGTCCGCGCTGACTTCCTTGCGGAAGAGTGCGAGTGGATTGTTCTTGGCGTGACGGCTCGCCTTGGCGCGCACCTTGGCGAAGGCGTCGAGCGGGGTGCCGTATTTCTTCATGTGGCTGAGCCCGGCGCCGCCGAAATAGCGCAGCGCCAGCGGAATGCCGGGGGCGTCGATCAGCCGGTCCGCGGCGGCGTCGAAGTCCTCGAACGCGCTCGGGCGATCGGTGTAGACGCTGCCGAGCGCGCCGGGCTTCATCTGCTCGAAGCCAACCGCCAGCACGCAATCCAGCGCCCCGCTTGCGATCATTTGCCGCGCCATGAACAGCGCGGTCGATCCGGTCGAGCAATTGTTGTTGACGTTGACGATGGGGATGCCGGTCATACCGACGGGGTAGAGCGCGCGCTGCCCGCAGGTGGAATCGCCATAGACGTATCCGACATAGGCCTGCTCGATCTTCTCGTAGCCGAGGCCGGCATCGGCGAGCGCGAGCTTGACCGCTTCCGTTCCCATCTCGTGATAGGGCGCGCTGGCGCCCGGCTTGGCGAACGGAATCATGCCGACCCCGGCGACGACGACGTCAGACATCGCTTCCTCCCAATAAATTACCCGTTGGACTTTTTCTTACCCCTGGGTAACATATCGTCCGATCTCCACCAGAGTCAACCGATCGACCATGGATTCAGCTCCGCCGTCATCGCCTTCGCCCTGGCTGCCGTTCGAGAGCCGGCGCCGCGCCCGCGACGAGAAGCGCGAGGCGGTGCTGCGTGCCGCCGTGCAGCTGTTCCTGGAGCAGGGCTATCATCGCGTAACGCTGAACGAGGTTGCGGACCGGCTGAACATCACCAAGCCCGCGCTATACAACTACTTCCGGGGCAAGGACGAGATCCTGTTCGAATGCTGGTCGATGGGCGCCGAGCTCGTCGACGGCGTGATCACGGAGATCAACGCCGGTGGTGGTTCGGGTCTCGCCAAGCTGCGCAAGCTGGTCCGCGCCTATGCCGAACTGATGGCGACCGATTTCGGCGCGAGCCTGGTGCGGTTCGATCTACGCGACCTCGCGGAACGGAACGCCGTCGTCGCGCGCGCCGCCAAGAGGCGGATCGACGCCACCTTCCGGCGATACATTACTGCAGGCATTGCTGACGGTTCGATCAGGCCTTGCGATCCCAAGCTTGCAGCCTTCGCGATCGCGGGTTCGCTCAATTGGATCGGCCATTGGTATCGGCGGGAGGGCAACCTGTCGCCGACCGCGATCGCCGACGAGTTCACGGTGCGGCTGACGGACGGCCTGGCGGCCGAGGTTCGGCTGCAAATGGCAAGGAAGACGCCGAGGGCGCCGCAAGGGCGCAACTCAGGACGCAAAGCAACAGGGAAGAAACGCACGGGAGGAGGAACGGGATGAACATCACGCACGGACTGCGCAGGGCGCTGCAGATCAATCCGAATGGGCTGGCGACCGTTTATGGCCAGCGGCGGCGCAGCTGGGGCGAGCTCGGCGAGCGCGTTACACGGCTGGCCGGCGGCCTGCGCACGCGCGGCGTCGGGAACGGCGACCGTGTTGCAGTGCTGTCCTTCAATTCCGACCGCTATCTCGAACTCTATCTAGCGACCGGCTGGGCGGGCGGCGTGATCGTGCCGCTCAACATCCGCTGGAGCGCTTTGGAAAACGAGGATGCGCTGCGCGACTGCCGTGCCTCCGTTCTGCTGGTCGACAAGGCCTTTGCGCAGGTCGGTGCGCAGCTCGCCGGCGCCATTCCGGGGCTGAAGCTGATCTATGCCGACGATGGCGAGGCGCCGGCGGGGATGGAGAGCTATGAGGATCTGGTTGCGGGCAGCGCTCCGGTGCCCGACGCCATGCGCAAAGGCGATGATCTCGCCGGCATCTTCTACACCGGCGGCACCACCGGCCGTTCCAAAGGCGTGATGCTCGGTCATCAGAATCTGATGGCCAATGCGCTCAACGCACTCGGCGAAGGCCTGTTTCCGGCAAGTGCGATCTATCTGCATGCGGCACCGATGTTTCACCTTGCCAACGGGGCGGCGATGTATTCGCTGCTGCTCTCCGGCGGCTCGAACGTGATCGTTCAGGGCTTCACGCCCGAAGGCGTGATGGCTGCGATGCAGAACGAGCGCGTCACAGACGTGCTGCTGGTGCCCACGATGATCCAGATGTTCGTCGATCACCCCGCGATCGGCAAATATGACCTGTCGTCCCTGAAGAACATCATTTACGGGGCCTCGCCGATCAGCGAGGCGGTGCTCGACCGTGCCGCGCGCGCACTGCCGCATGTGCGCTTCACGCAGGCCTATGGCATGACCGAATTGTCGCCGATCGCGACGCTGCTGCACCCCGACGAGCATGTCGGGGAGGGGCGCAAAAAGGGGCGCCATCGCGGCGCCGGCCGCGCCACGATCGGTTGCGAGGTGCGGATCGTCGACGAGAACGACCAGCCGCTGCCGGCGGGCGCCGTCGGCGAGATCGTGGTGCGCGGCGACACCGTGATGATGGGCTATTGGGAGCGGCCGGAGGAGACCGCGCGCGCCGTCGTCGACGGCTGGATGCACACGGGCGATGGCGGCTACATGGACGAAGACGGCTTCATCTATGTCGTCGACCGCGTCAAGGACATGATCATCTCGGGCGGCGAGAACGTTTACTCGGTCGAAGTCGAGAACGCGCTGGCCCAGCATCCGTCGGTGCTCCAATGCGCCGTGATCGGAATTCCCAATGAGCAATGGGGAGAGCAGGTCCATGCCGTCGTGGTCAAACGCAGCGGCGTAGAGGTTTCGACCGGCGAGCTGATCGAGTTCACGAAGACGTTGATTGCCGGCTACAAATGTCCGCGCAGCATCGAGATCACCGAGACGCCGCTGCCGTTGTCCGGCGCCGGCAAGGTGCTGAAGCGCGAGCTGCGCAGGCCGTTCTGGGAGGGGCGGGAGCGGCGGGTCAGCTGACGGCTCCCGCGCGTTACTGCCTGGGCGCCGAGGACGGCGGCAGGTACGCCCACGGGATCGCCATGAATTGTGTTTTCAGGCTGCGTCCGATCTAGCCATGAGCCGTCTTGCCTCCGTCGATCACGAACTGGCCGCCGGTCGTGTAGGGATGATCGTCTGAGGCGAGCACCAGCGCAAAAGCCGCGATCTCCTCGGGCGTCGCCAGGCGCTGCAACCCCGGGACGTTGGATTTAGCCCATTGCGCGATGCCGACGTGCCAGGCGGCATCGGGCAGGCCCTCCATGCCGGCGAGCCGGCGGATCATCGGGGTATCCGTGGTGCCGGGGATCAAGGTGTTGATGCGGATGCCATGCTTTGCGTAGTCGAGTGCTGCGGCCTGCACCAGGCCGACCAGTCCGCGCTTGGCCGCAGAATAGGCCGAGCGCTTGGCCGAGGTCGCAATGGCGTTCGACGAGGAGGTGACGACGATCGATCCGCCTTTCTCCAGCATGTGCGGGATTTGGTACTTCATTGACAGGAACACGCCGCGCAGATCCGTGCCGATCACGTCGTCGAATTCGGCCGCGCTAAATTCATGCAGCGGCTTCTCGATGGAGATGCCGGCATTGTTGAAGGCGACGTCGAGCCGTCCGTAGCGCGCGATCGTCGTGTCGACCAGCGCCTTCACCTCGGATTCGTGGCGCAGGTCGGCGCGAATGAAGACGGCCTCGCCGCCGGACGCGCGCACCTCGGTCTCCACCTGCTTGCCACGGTCGGCGTTGCGCCCGCAAAAGGCGACCCGGCCGCCCTCGGCGGCGAACATCAGCGTTGCGGCCCGCCCGATTCCGGAGGTGCCGCCCGTGACGATGACGATCTTGCCCGCGAACCTTTGCTTGCCGCTCGGCTTCTGCTGCGGCAGCGCTGCGCCCTGGCCGAGCGCCACGCCGCCGGCGAGGCCGCCGACGGCACCTGCGAGCATGCCGAGGGCCGCGCTCCCGACCAGATGACGCCGCTTTACGGGATTGCTCGCGGTGATATTCTGTATTTCGGTCATTTCGAACTCCGGTCCGCTCAATCTGAACAGTGTTAAGATAGATATGCTGCAATCTGAACAGTGTCAAGTTACATGAAGAAACGGGCCCCCGCCGCCAAGCGCAGCACTGCTCCGACCCGGCCAAAGCCGGAGGTCGGATACCATCACGGCGAATTGCAGGAGGCGCTGATCGCCGCGAGCGAAGCCATTCTCGCCGAGCAGGGTGCGGAAGCCTTCACGCTGCGCGAAGCCGCACGCCGCGCCGGCGTTTCGCCGGCCGCGCCGTCGCATCATTTCGGCAACGCCCAGGGCCTTCTCACCGAAGTGGCGATCCGCGGCTACGACGCGCTTGCCGGCGCCTTGCGCGAGGCGGCCTCCGGCGAGCAGGGCGTCCGCGACAAGCTCCATGCCCAGGGGCTTGCCTATGTCGATTTTGCGTTGAGGCATCCCGGCCGTTTTCAGATGATGTTTGCCAACAAGCGGCTGGTTGCCGACGATGCGCGCCTGAAGCAGGCGAGCAGGGCCGCCGGCCATGCGTTCGAGGTCGTCGTCGCCGAGCTGACCGGCGGCACCGCGAAGGAGGCGAAGACGGCGGCTGCGGCGGCCTGGTCAACCGTTCACGGCTTTGCCAAGCTTGCGCTCGAGGAGAAATTCGGCTCTGTGAAGAACGAGGCCGGACGCCGCGAGATCATGATGACGCTCGATCAGGTCCTGAACTATCTCTGGCCCGCGAGCGGCACGCGTCGCTAGAGCATGATCCGGAAAAGTGCGAAGCGGTTTTCCGGAAAGATCATGCGCAAACAACAACCTAAAGCGCGATGACGTTCATCCAGATCTCATGGCGCTTTAGATGCAAATCGAGGCGGTCATGACGGGCAAGACGACAGAGCTCAAGTTTGACATCGAGCGCATCGGCACGGTCTCGGCGATCCTGACGCAGCCGACCCACGCGCGCGCCTGCTACGTCCTGGCGCACGGCGCCGGGGCTGATATGCGGCATTCCTTCATGGAGAAGGTTGCAGCCGGCCTTGCCCAGCGCGGCATTGCGACGTTCCGCTTCAATTTTCCTTACATGGAAGCGAAGAAGGGGCGTCCCGACCCGCCAGCAATCGCCCACGCGAGCGTCCGTGCCGCGGTCACGGAGGCAGCGCGGCTCTGCCCCGGGCTGAAGCTCGTTGCCGGCGGAAAATCGTTCGGAGGCCGCATGACCTCGCAGGCGCAGTCGAAGTCGCCGCTCCCCGATGTCAAAGGGCTGGCCTTCCTCGGCTTTCCCCTCCATGCTGCCAAGAAGCCGTCGAGCGAGCGCGCCGAGCACCTCGCTGCAATCGCGATTCCCATGCTGTTCCTGCAAGGCACACGCGACGAGCTTGCCGATCTTGCCCATCTCGAGCCCGTCATCGAGCGGCTCGGGCGTAAGGCGACGCTGCATGAGGTCGCAGGCGGCGACCATTCGTTTGCGGTGCTCAAGAAGTCCGGCCGGACCAATGACGAGGCGCTCGGCGAGGTTCTGGACACGCTCGGGGCCTGGATCGATGCGCTCTGAGGCTCACGCGGAATAAAGCCCCTTGTCGCGTGCCTTCTGAATCGCGAGGGCGGCGATCAGGTCGAGCGTCGGCGTCGACAGGCCGGCGGTGCGCGCGAAGGCCTGGGGCGCCTTCACCAGCACGTCGATCTCCATGGCGCGGCCGAGCTCGTAATCCTGCAGCAGCGACGGCTTGTGGTTGGGGGCGGGGCCGCTGCGGCTGACACGCTTCACCTCGGGAATGAAATATTGAGCGATCTCGTTGGCCTCGTTCAGCATGCGCGGAATCACCTCCGTGAAGGCGGGATCGTCGCGCACGCCGCGCGCGGTCTGGCCGGTGAGCAGGCACAGCACCGACAGAGACATGTTGGTCAGCAGCTTTGACCAGATCGCCTCGCGGATCTCGGCGACCGGCGGCGATTCCAGCCGCGCGTCGTTGAAGACGCCGCGCAGTTTCGTGATCCGCTCGCAATTGCGGTCGTCGCACTCGCCGATCAGGAGGCGGTTGCGGTCCGGGGTCAGGTTCTGCACCACGCCGGGCGCGATCACCTCGTTGGAGGAGAAGATCACGCCGCCGACGATCCGTTCCTTCGGGATGCAGGCGCGCAGGCGGCCGCCGGGATCGAGGAATGAAATGTCCGGCGGTGCCGGGTGCCGCGGAGGCAGGCCGATGCCGTACCACCAGGGAATGCCGTTTTGAGCGAACACGATCGCAGTGTCGTCCTGGAGCAGCGGCTTGATGCTGGAAACCAGCCCCTGAAGCGCGGTCGCCTTCAAGGTCGAGATCACGACGTCCTGCGGCCCGAGCTGGGCCGGATCGCCTGACGCGTTCACCTTGGCGCCGACCTCGGAATCGCCGACGCGCAGCTTGAGGCCACCCGCGCGGGCTGCCTCCAGATGCGCCCCCCGCATCACGCAACTGACCTCATGGCCGGCGCGCGCCAGCCGTACCGCAATGTGGCTGCCGACGGCGCCTGCGCCGAAAATGCAGATGCGCATATTGATATCCCGTATCCATCCCGTGGTGTCGCCCGCAGCCAGCATGACACAAGCCGCCATGCGATGGACGCGGCCACCCTACGCCGGAAAGATATGGATCAGGGCAGGCGCGCTCAGCCATAGTGTGCGGCAAACAACCGGAGGACCGCCGATGACTGCCAGCCCCGTCCTGTGGAGCCTCGATGAACGCGGGGTTGCGACCGTCACGTTGAACCGGCCGGAGGTCAACAACGCCTATGACGGCGCGCTGATCTCAGGCGTGCTCGCGGCCATGGACGACCTCGGCAGCAAGCCCAATTTGCGCGTCGTCGTGCTCCGGGGCAACGGCAAGCACTTCCAGGCCGGTGCCGACCTCAAATGGATTAACAGTGTGCGTCCGCAATCGCGCGAGGCAAACGAGGCGGCCTCGCGCGCGACGTTCGAAGCCGTGCAGCGGCTCAACACTTTGCCGATCCCCACCGTCGCGCTGGTGCAGGGCGGCTGTTTCGGGGGCGGTACCGGCGTCATCGCGGCCTGCGATGTCGTGATTGCCGCCGACAACGCCCTGTTCTCGATCACCGAGGTGCGCTGGGGGCTGACCGCCGCGATCATCATCCCGCAGCTCTGCGATGCCATTAGTGTACGGCAAGTCCGCCGCTACGCGCTGACCGGCGAACGCTTCGGCGCCGAAGACGCCCGGCGCATCGGCCTCGTCCACGAGGTGGTGCCGCTCGCCGATCTCGAGGCCGCAGGCGCCAAGGTGGTCGAGCAGCTGCTCGCCAACGGACCGGAGGCCACGGCCGAGACCAAGCGTCTTGCGCTGGAGAGCTCGTTCGGCGGCATGGCCGTGGACGATGACGCTTACACCCGGCTCGTGCAATTGCACTCGCTCAAGCGCCAGAGCGCCGAGGCAGCGGAGGGACTGGCGTCATTCGCCGAGAAACGGGCAGCGAGGTGGGGCGCCGACAAAAGCTGAGGGATGCGACGAGGTGCGGCTCGAAAAAGTGGGCTATGGGGGTATCGCGCGGAACTGCGGACGGGGCAGAAGATTTACCCGATTCAGCCTTATGGAGCGCGCCGATGTTCATTGTGGTTGGGGCAAACGGGCGTATCGGATCGGCCGTCGCGTCGAGGTTGCTGAATGCGGGGCGACCGGTTACAGCCGTGCTTCACAGCAACAACAACGAGGCCGATTGGCGCAGTCGCGGTGCGCAGACCGCGGTTGTCGATGTGCGCGACACCGACGGCTTGCGCGCGGTGTTCAGAACGGGCAAGCGCGCTTTCCTGCTCAATCCGAACGCCGACATCTCCACCGACACCGATCGTGAGGAGCATGCGACCGTCAGGAGCATCGTGGCGGCGCTCGAAGGATCCGGGCTCGAAAAGGTCGTCGCCGCATCTACCTATGGCGCCCAGCCGGGAGAGCGCTGCGGCGATCTCAATGTTCTCTATCATTTCGAGCAGGCGCTTGCCGCCCAACCGATACCAGCGACCATCCAGCGAGGCGCCTACTACATGAGCAACTGGGACCAACTGCTCGATGCGGCGAAGTGCGGCATGTTGCCGACCATGCTGCCCGCAGACATGAAGATCCCAATGGTCGCGCCCCCCGATCTTGGCAAGGCGGCCGCGCGCCATTTGTTGGAGCTGCCCCGCGATCAGGACGTGCATCATGTCGAAGGACCCGAGCGGTATTCGCCGCGGGATGTCGCGGATGCCTTCGCGGCCGTGCTCGGCCATCAGGTGAAGGTCGAGGTCATCCCGCGCGATCAATGGATCGCGGCTTATGGAAAGCTCGGCTTCTCCGCCGCGGCGGCGGAGTCTTATGCGCGAATGACCGCGGTCAGCGTCGACAGCGGCTTTGCCATGTCGGAGCCGTTCGAACGCGGCGAGACGACACTCGAAGACTATATCGGCGCTCTTGTCGCCCAGTCGCGCGGCTCGCACGCTGCTGCCAGCAGAGTCCTGTGACCGCCCAAATTGCAGTGCTCGTGGTCAGCAGCCGCGGCAGATGTTGTTGATGCTGCGATAGACGGCATCATCATCCTGTCGCAATTGGCGCAGCGTTTCGAGCGCTTTGCCGTCGTCGACCGCAGGTGCAGGCTTGCGCTTCGCGGCTAGCTCCTCCTCCTGCCGCTTGTAGCAGGCCTCGCGATCGGGCTTGGCGGGGATGAAGCGGCAGTTTTGCTCCACGGCCGAGGCGGGAACGGCCGAGATCGCGAGGGCGATAGAAGCGGCGAAGCAGTATCTGGCGATGATCGAATCCATGCCTGCACTTGTCTCAGGTCCACCGTTAGCGAGCAACCGCGATCTTGCGGGCATGAGGACCGCCGGCTAAGTCGTGATCCAGTTCGAACCAGATTCCGGGAAGGAACGCGCCATGCGGGCTACGACGATCGACGAACCGGCGCGCAAAGTGCCACTCTATGGCGAATATGAAGTCGTCGTGCTCGGCGGCGGCCCGGCCGGCATCGTGGCGGCAGCCGCAGCGGCGCGTGCGGGGCGGAAGACGCTGTTGATCGAGCGCTACGGCTTTCTCGGCGGCATGGGCACTGCGGCCGGCGTTACCAATTTCTGCGGCCTCCACGGCAATGTCCATGGCGAGCACCGGCGGCTTGTGCAGGGTCTGGCGTCGGAGCTGCTGGCGCGGATCGATCGCTTGAACGGCCTCAATGCGCCGCATCTGATCCTCGGCAAGGTTTTTGCCCAGGCCTATGACACCGCCGCCTACAAGATCGCGGCCGACGAGCTGCTCGCCAGCCACAAGGTGAATATGCTGTTCCACGCGCTCGGCGCCGGCGTCGTCATGGCCGAGGAGCGCCGCATCGACGCGATGCTGGTCGAGACCAAGGCCGGCCGGCAGGCGGTGCGCGCGGAGATCTTCATCGACTGCTCCGGCGACGGCGATCTTGCCGTGTGGGCCGGCGCGCCGTTCGAGATCGGCGACGCGCACGGCCATCCGCTCTACCCCTCGATGATGCTCCGTCTCAACGGCATCGACCCTGAGAAGGCCGGCGATGCCTGGCGCACCATTCCGCAATTGATGGAAAAGGCCTCCGCGGCCGGCACCCACACATTCCCGCGCAAAAGCGCGATCGTGCGGCCACAGAAATCCGGCATCGAATGGCGGGTAAACTTCACCCAGGTCGCGCGCGAGGACGGCCACGCCATCAACGGCATCGAGCCCGACGATCTCACCCGCGGTGAGATCGAGGGCCGCAAGCAGGCGCTCGCCGCGTACGAATTCCTGCGCAGCGCGGTGCCGGGTTTCGAGAAATCCTACATCGTCGACCTGCCGCCACAGCTCGGCATCCGCGAGACACGCCGCATCAAGGGTGGCTACCAGCTCAGCGGTGAGGACGTGCTCGGCTGTGCCTCGTTCGCGGATTCCATCGGCGTCAACGGCTGGCCGATCGAGGCCCATGTGCCCGGCGACGTCGTCTTCACCTTCCCGCCGATCCCGGAATCGCGCGGCTATAATGAGCTGCCTTACCGGATGCTGGTCCCTGAGGGCGTCGACAACCTCCTGGTCGCCGGTCGCTGTGCCTCGATGACCCACGAGGGCCAGTCGGCCGCGCGGGTCTCCGGTGCCTGCTTCGCGATGGGTGAGGCCGCCGGTTCCGCCGCCGCGCTGGCGCTGTCCGGAAACCGGATTCCACGCGAAATCCCCATTGAAAAGTTGCAGGAAACGTTGAAACAACAGGGCGCCTTCATCGGAGGGGACCAGGCGGTGCCCGAAGGCGTGTAACGCACTGCAAGACAAAGCGGAGGAAACGGGATGATCGGGATTGCGCGGCTCGCGGTAGCGGGCCTGATGGCGATCATGGCTATGGGCATGGCACGGGCCGAGGATGCGCTGAAAGCCAAGGTCGGCGTGCTCCGCCTGTCCTCGTCGGCGCCGGTCTTCATCGCGCTGGACAAGGGCTATTTCCGTGAGGCCGGCCTGGAGGTCGAGCTGAAGTTCTTCGATGCAGCGCAGCCGATTGCGGTCGCCACCACCTCGGGCGACGTCGATTTCGGCGTCACCGCTTTCACCGCCGGGCTCTACAATCTCGGCGGCAAGGGGGTGCTGAAGGTGATCGGCGGCATGAGCCGCGAGAAGCCGGGCTATCCCCTGATCGGCTATTTCGCCAGCAACAATGCCTATGCGAGCGGCTTGAAGACGCCGAAGGACCTTGCGGGCAAGCGCGTGGCGATGACGCAGGTCGGATCGAGCTTCCATTATTCGCTCGGCCTGCTCGCCGACAAATACGGCTTCAAGCTCGCGGACGTGAAAATCGTGCCGCTGCAATCGCTGTCGAATGCCGCCGCTGCGCTCAAGGGCGAGACCGTCGATGCCGCGTTGCTGCCGATCTCGACCGCACGAAAGCTGATGGACGAGGGCGGCGCGAAATTCCTGGGCTGGGTCGGTGACGAGACGCCGTGGCAGCTGGGCGCGGTATTCGCCGCGCCGAAGACGCTGGCCAACAAGGCGCTGGTGACGAAATTCCTCGGCGTGCTCGCGAAAGCCGACCGCGAATATCACGACGTCATCCTCACAGCGATGAAAGACGGTGTTGCCCCGATCAACGACAAGACCAGGCCGCTCCTGGAGATCATCGCAAAGTACACCAACCTGCCGGTCGAGCAGGTGGTCGGCAACTGCGCCTATATCGATCCCGACGGCAAGCTCGACGTGAAGAACGTCGACAACCAGATCAAATGGCTGCAGGAGCAGGGCTTCGTCGACAAGGGCTTTGATGCGGAAGCGATCATCGCGAAGGACTATGTGAAGGCGGATTGATGCTGATTGTGCAAACTCCCGCGGCAGGCGATCTGCCACCCTCCCCTGGAGGGGGAGGGTCGATCGCACCGGCGATGCGCAGCATCGTCCCGAGCGAGCGGGGTGGGGTGAGCCACGGCGGTGGTCTATCTGTCGTTTGCTCCGACCATTCGCGGGAAGTTCGGGGGCAGGAATTGCCAGCATCCGCGCCGATAGACTATCACCCCACCCCGGTTTGCATTTCGCTTCGCTGCATGCAAACCGATGCTCCCCCTCCAGGGGAGGGTGAAGAGCGCGCACAGCCCGAGCAGAAACGGTGCGCCGCATGGACCTGATCGCCAGCCACATCACCCATCGCTTCGGCGATCTCGCCGTGCTCGACGACGTCTCGTTCACCGTCGGGGCGGGCGAGGTGGTGGCGATCGTCGGACCCTCCGGCTGCGGCAAGAGCACGCTGCTGTCGATCCTCGGCGGACTGCTGCAGCCGACCTCCGGCGCGCCGGAGCTGCGCGGCGCGCCGCCGGCGGATAGCCTCAATCCGCTGACTTTCGTGTTCCAGGACTTTGCGCTGCTGCCCTGGGCGACGGTGGAGGAGAATGTTGAATTCCCGCTGCTGCACACAAAGCTCTCGGCCGCGCAGCGCCGCGCGCTGGTCGAGGATGCGCTGCGCCGCACCGGCCTCACCGATTTTCGCCAGACCTATCCAAAGCAGCTCTCGGGCGGCATGCGCCAGCGCGTCGGCATCTCGCGCGCGCTCGCGGTGAAGCCCGCGATCCTCTTGATGGACGAGCCGCTCTCGGCGCTGGATTCGCAGACCCGCGAGCTGCTGCTGGAGGATTTCATCCGCCTGCTCGCCGATGGCGGCATGGGCGCGGTCTACGTCACCCACAATCTCGAAGAGGCCGCGCGGCTTGCCGATCGCATCGTGGTGCTGTCACGCCGGCCCGGTCGTATCCGCGAGGTCGTCACCGTGCCGATGACGCGCGCGGCCCGCGGCGAAGCGGGGGCCCGCGAACAACTGCTGGCCCTGCAGAACCAGATCTGGTCGCTGATCCGCAACGAGGCGATCGATGCCGAGCGCGAGGTCCAGCATGCTTGATCGCGCGGCAACGGACATGGCGGCCAAGAACGAAGCGACGCGGCGCGTCCACTTTCGCGGCGCGGGCTTCGTGCCCGCGTCGAGCCGGTATGGCGGCTGGATCGCGCTCGGCCTGCTTATCGCGATCTGGCAGGCCGCCGGCAGCGCCGGCCTCGTCAATGCGCTGTTTCTGCCGACTCCTTCCGCAATTGTTCGCGCGATCTATCAGCTCGCCGTTTCCGGCGCACTCTGGCAGCATGTTTCGGCTTCGCTGCTGCGGATCGGCGTCGGCTGGCTGTTGGGAACGGCGGCCGGAATCGCCGTCGGCTTCGCCATCGGCCTGTCGCGTCTCGCGCGCAGCGTCGGCATCACCTTCATCTCGGCGCTGTTTCCGATCCCGAAGATCGCGCTGCTGCCGCTGCTGATTCTCTGGCTCGGCATCGGCGAAGAGCCGAAGATCGCGACCATTGCGTTAGGGGTGTTCTTCTCGACCGCGATCTCGGTCTATAGCGGTGTCGATGCGGTGCCGCGCAACCTTATCCGCATGGCGCAGAGCTTCAACGTTCCGTTCGCCACCATCGTGCGCAAGGTGATCTGGCCCGGCGCGCTGCCGGCGATCCTCGCGGGCTTCCGCATCACCGCCTCCGTCGCGCTGCTGCTGGTCGTCAGCGCCGAGATGATCGGCGCCCAATACGGCATCGGTGCCTTCGTGCTGCAAGCGGGCAACCTGATGCAGACCGATCAGCTGCTCGCGGGCGTCGTGATCCTGTCGGTGTTCGGCCTCGTCGTGGGGAAGGTGATCGGCTGGCTGGAGATGCGGCTGTTGCACTGGCGCTAGATACGATCACCGGCGCCGTAGGGTGGGCAAAGCGAAGCGTGCCTACCATTCCTTCATGAGTCGCGAAGACGTGGGCACGGCGCAAGGGCGCCTTTGCCCACCCTACGAGACCGGCGACCGTCACGCGTTCCCACGATCTTCCCTGAACAGATCCAGCTTCTGCTGCACCGGCCGATCCGAGAAGCTGAACAGCACGGCGTCCTCATCCGCCTCGTGTGTCACCCAGTGCCAGCTCGGCACCACGAACAGATCGCGCGGGCCCCATTCGAACACGGTATCGCCGATGCGGCTGCGACCGCGTCCTTCGATCGGGCAGAACACGGTGGCGTCCGTCGAACGATAGCGCGTGGTCTTAAAACCCTTGGGCAGCAGCTGGATGAAGGTGCCGATGGTCGGCATTGCGAAATCGCCGGTCTCGGGGTTGCTGAACTTCAGCTTGAGGCCGTGGCAGGCGTCCCATTCCTGGCTCGTCCTGGCCTTCTCCAGCGCCTCGCGGGTGTAGGCATAGGGATAGCTGAAGATGGGCGACGTCTTCGAGCTCCGCTTCACATCGACGGGCAGGAGGTTGTGGCCGTAGCGGGCAAAGCTGTCGCCGGCAGGCTTTGTGATCTTCTGCTGGTCTTCGTTCGCGCCTTCGGCAAAGGAGCAGTCGAAGAACTGCACCAGGGGGATGTCGAGGCCGTCGAGCCAGAACATCGGCTGGTCGGTCTCGTTGGAATGATCGTGCCAGGTCATCGAGGGCGTGATGATGAAGTCGCCGGGCTCCATCGCGGTGCGCTCGCCGTCCACCGCGGTGTGGGCGCCCCTGCCTTCGAGCACGAAGCGCAGCGCCGACTGGCTGTGCCGGTGCGCAGGCGCGACGTCGCCGGGCACCACCATCTGCACGCCGGCATAGAGGGAGGTCGTGATCTTGGATTGCCCGCGCAGCCCCGGGTTCTCCAGCACCAGCACGCGCCGCTCGGCTTCCTTGGCGGTAATGAGCTTGCCGGCCTCCGTCATGTAATCGCGGATAACGTCGAACTTCCAGAGGTGAGGCCGGCACGCGCTTTTCGGCTCCGGCGTGATCAGGTCGCTCATCACCGTCCACAGCGCGGTGAGATTCTCGCCGTCGATCTTCCGGTAGAACGCCTCGCGTTCCGGCGTCTTGGTCACGGCTTCCATGAATGAGCCTCCCGTTCATTGTTGATTGACAGTATACTGACAATCTATATAGCGTCAACTTGACGAACGACACACAAAGGTCGTGTCATTCCGGGCTCGACGCTGGCGCGTCGCCCCGGAATGACAAAAGCAGGGAGGCTCTCAATGAAGCTGCACGGCTATTTCCGCTCCAGCGCCGCCTATCGCGTGCGGATCGCGCTGAACCTGAAGGGGCTCGGCGCCGAGCATCTGCCGCATCATCTGCGCAAGGGCGAGCAATGCGCCCCCGGCTATCTCGCCATCAACCCGCAGGGCCTGGTGCCGGCGCTGGAGGACGATGCGGGTGGCGTGCTGACGCAATCGGTGGCCATCATCGAATGGCTCGACGAGACCCATCCCAATCCGCCGCTGCTGCCGAAGGATCCGCTGCGCCGCGCCAGGGTGCGGGCGTTTGCGCTAGCGATCGCCTGCGACACCCATCCGGTGCAGAACCTGAAAGTGCTGGCGCGGCTGCGTGAGCTGGGTCTGCCCGAAGAGAAGGTCCAGGACTGGGCCGCCTGGGTCAACCGCGAGGGCCTGTCGGCCTGTGAGATGCTGATCAAGGACGAGAAGGGCCCATTCTGCTTCGGCGATGCGCCGACGCTGGCCGATCTCTGCCTCGTGCCGCAGCTCGGCAATGCCCGCCGCTTCGGCGTCGACGTCTCCGCCTATCCGCGCCTGCTCCAGGCCGAGGCCGCCGCCAAGGCGCTGCCGGCATTTGCCGATGCCGCGCCGGAGAAGCAGCCCGATGCCGAGTAAGCCGCCCCCTCCGATCACGATCGACGCGGTCTATGCCGCGCCGGGCTATCTGTTCCGGCGCATGCAGCAGATCGCGGTCTCGATCTTCATGGAGGAGTGCAAGGCGTTTGATCTCACGCCGGTGCAATATGCCGCGCTGGTCGCAATCCACACCCATCCGGGCATCGACGCGACGCGGCTGTCGGCGGTGATCGCCTTCGACCGCTCGACGCTCGGCAGCGTGATCGAACGTCTGCAGGCCAAGGCCTATATCGAGCGCAAGCCGGCACCCGAGGACAAGCGGATCAAGCTGCTCTATCTGACCAAGTCGGGCGCTGCGATCCTGCGCGAGATCATCCCCGCCGTCGAGCGCGCACAGGCCCGGATGCTGGAGCCGCTCAAGCCCGCCGATCGCAAGGCGCTGATGGGGCTGCTGGCGCAGCTGGTTGATCTCAACAACGAAGCCTCCCGCGTGCCGCTGCGCGCGGAGGACGCGCTGGAGCATCTGGGGAACGGTGCGTGAGGGGGCGCCCCGGCCAGCCCAGAGCGCGATCTCGTAGGGTGGGCAAAGGCGCGAAGCGCCGTGCCCACGATCTCTCTCCTATTGGGGAATGGTGGGCACGCTCCGCTTTGCCCACCCTACGATCGCGGTGCGCGGAACTCCGTCCTCGCCTCACATCCGCAGCAACGCCTGCCGATCGATCTTCCCCGTGCCGGTCTTCGGGAGTTCGTCGATGAAGATCACCTCGCGCGGATATTTGTACGGCAGCAGCCTGCTCTTGACATAGTCCTGCAGCCTGCGCGCCGCCTCACTCTGGTCGACCGCGCGGTTGTTCATCACCACCACCGCCTTCAGCGTCATGCGACGGTCCGGCAGCTCGGCGGCGAACACCGCGCATTCGCGGATGTCGGGGTGATCGGCGAGGCACAGCTCGACCTCGAGCGGGTAGACCCACTGGCCGGAGATCTTGATGAGATCGTCGGCGCGGCCACGGAAGAAGTGGAAGCCGTCGGCATCCCGCACGAAGCGATCACCGGTGTAGATCCAGCCGCCCTCGCGGATCGTCTCGGCGGATTTGTCCGGCCGATTCCAGTACAGCGGCGTGTTGGAATCGCCGCGCACCCACAGAATCCCTTCCTCGTTGTCGCCGACGTCGCGGCCGTCCTTGTCGCGCAGCGCGACCTCGTAGCCGGGAACGCGCAGACCCGCGGCGCCGAGTTTCTTCTGCTCGGGCCGGTTGGAGAGATAGATGTGCAGCACCTCGGTCGAGCCGAGGCCTTCGACGATTTCGAGCCCCGTGAGCGTCTTCCAGCCGTTGAAGACCTCGGCCGAGAGCACCTCGGCGGCGGAGAGCGCCATGCGCAGCGACGAGAAATCCGTCTTGTCCGAGCCGTCGGCCTTGGTCAGCGCGGTGTACAGCGTCGGCAGGCCGAAGAAGACCGTCGGCTTGTACTGCTCAATCGCCGCGAAGATCGACGTAGGCTTCGGCTGGCCCGGCAGCAGCAATGTTGCGGCGCCGGCCGAGAACGGGAAGGTGACGGAATTGCCGAAGCCGTAGGCGAAGAAGATTTTTGGCACCGAGAAGCAGATGTCGTCAGGCGTCAGCTTCAGTACGCTCCGCGCAAAGGCGGCATCCGTGTAGGCCATGTCGTGCTGCAGGTGCACGATGCCCTTGGGCCGTCCGGTCGAGCCGGAGGAGTACATCCAGAACGCCATTTCGTCGCGCTGTGTCGGCGCTTCCGCCAGCTCGGCAGGGAATTGCGCGAGCCAGTTCTCCACCGCGAGCGCCTGCGGCGCCGCGTGCTCGCCGGCCACGCCATTGGCGACGATCAGCGTATGCAGCTTGGTCTCCCTGCAAGCCTCGGCATTGAAGCGGGCTACGAATTCTGCATCCGCCACCGCGACGGTCGCGCCGGAATCGGCGAGGTAGAATTGCAAGAGGTCCGGCGGCGTCAGCGTGTTGATCAAGAGCGGCACGAAGCCGGCGCGCACCGCGCCGAAGAAGGCGGCCGGATAGGCCGGTGTGTCGTCGAGGAACAGCAGCACGCGGTCGCCGCGCTTCAGGCCGAGCGACGCAAGGCCGTTGCCCCAGCGGCAAGCCTCGTCGCAGAGCTCGGCATAAGTCCGTGTGCCCGCGGGGCCGATCAACGCGCGCTTGTGGCCGCGACCCTTGGCGAGATTCTCGAACAGGATGCGGCTGGCGTTGTAGATGTCAGGGACGGCAAAGCCGATCTCGCGTGCGCCCTCGCTGTCGGCGGGCACCTGATCGAAAATCGCGTTGCTCATGCCTCGCCTCCCCCATTGTCCCCGCCATTCCTGGCCGCTTGATAGCGGGCCATGAAGGCCGGCGACATCGCACTCAGCCGGGAATCGTCGATGCGGCCGGAGCGGGTGATGTAGCTGTAGGCGAAGTCCATCAGGGGAAGCTTCATGTGCTCGGCGAAATGTTCGTACCAGAACGCACTGGTGCGCGCCGCGTTGACGAGCTTCTGCACGATGGGCTTGCGCGCGGCCTGATAGCGATGCAGCGCGGTCGCAAGGTGCGCATCCGACTCCAGCGCCTTGACGAGGGCGATGGCGTCCTCGATCGCGAGCCGCGTGCCCGAGCCGATCGAGAAATGTGCCGAATGCAGGGCGTCGCCGAGCAGCACCATGTTCTTGAACGACCAGTGCTCGTTCCAGATCCAGGGAAAATTGCGCCAGACCGATTTGTTGGAGACGAGGCAATGGCCGCCGAGCGTGTCGGCGAACACCTCCTCGCAGACGCCCTTGGACTGCTCGACGTCCTTGTAGGCGAACCCATAGGCCTGCCAGGTGGCGTAATCGCATTCGACCAGGAAGGTGCTCATGGTCGGCGAATAGCGGTAGTGATGGGCGTTGAAGGCGCCGCGCTCGGTCTTCACGAAGGTCTGCGACAGCGTGTCGAAGCGTTTCGAGGTGCCGTACCAGACGAACTTGTTGGATGAGTAGGACAGCGACGTCCCGAAATCGCCCTCATAGGCGCGGCGCACCAGCGAGTTCAGTCCGTCGGCGGCGACGATCAGATCGTGGCCGTTGAGCTGGTCGATCGCCTGGATCTGCGTGTCGAAGCGCGGGGTCACGCCGACATCGAGCGCGCGCTGCTGCAGGAATCTGAGCAGATCCAGCCGCCCGATCGATGAGAAGCCGACGCCGTCGATGGCGACGCTGTCGCCATGGAGGTGCAGCGTGATGTTCTCCCAGCTCTCCATGTGCGGGGCGATCGCATCGACCGTCTCGGGGTCGTCCGCGCGCAGGAACTCCAGCGCTTGGTCGGAGAACACGACGCCAAAGCCCCAGGTCGCGTCGGCCGGGTTCTGTTCGAACAGGTCGACCTGATCCTCGGGGTGACGCTTCTTCCAGAGATAGGCAAAGTAGAGCCCGCCGGGCCCCCCGCCAATCACGGCGATCCGCAACGACTGCCTCCCTAATTGACAGTATACTTACTATCTAGGGGTAGACTAATGTGCTCCGGCGTCCGGCGCCAGCGGAATTATCGGCAGCGCGCGGCACGCCAAAGCACGTGTCCGGACACGCGTTTTGCGGGTCCGAAACCGTCAGGTGCGAATCATAGCCAAACCGGGGCGGATTGGCCACCAGGGGTCAGACGCAGCGCTTCACATAGACCCCGTTCACAAGAACCCTGGTGCAGCGGACCGCCGGCACTGGCTTGCGGACGACGACGGCCGCGTTCGGTCCGACGCAGCCGGCGCGAACGACGCCGCGTGCGCACACCACCGCATTGGCGTCGGTGGCCTCGAAGGTCATGGTGGCGGCGAAGGCGAAGAGCGCAGAAGCAACGAGCAGCAATGAACGCATGTTGTCCTCCCGGGGCTTGTCGTGGTCGTAGCGGCCTTTCAAACAAGGGTCGGTTAGTTTTACGCCTCAGCACGCGAAAACCTTCGCGTCACGCACCGCAATTCATGCCGCGGACGAATTAAGCCCGCTCGATCTTACCTCGCCGCGAAAGGCGCGAGCACCTCCTTGCAGGCCGGCGAGAGCGATGCCGCCCGGTTGGAAATGCATTGGATGATCCGGCCGCCACCGGGCGCCACGCCGGCGCAGAGCGTGCGGATGTCGGCGCCGCAAGCCGACCGAACGATGAACAGCTCTTCGCGCGGCAGCAATGGCCGCAGCACGAGGGCGGCCGGAGCCGCGGCAGGCGCCGCGGCGGCCGGTGGTGCAGCACCCGAAGCGGGCGTGGCCGCGGCCGCTCCGCCACCGAAAGCCGCATTCACGGCGTTGGCGCAACCGGCCGACACCTTCGCCTTGTTCTTCTCCAGGCATTCGATCGCGGGCGCGCCGCCGGGCGGCACGCTGGCGCAGACCTTGGGATAATCGCTTCGGCAGGCGCTCTTGATCGCGGAAACCTGCGCGGGGCTCGGCTGCTTTGCTGCTGCCGCCTTCGATGCCGCCGCCGCTCCCGGCTTGGAAGCTGGCGCGGCAGCGGGCGCCGCTTCCGTTTTTGCCGGTTCGGATTTGACAGGCTCGGATTTGGCGGGCGCTGCTTCGGTCTTCGGCGCGGCGGCCGGTTCGACCGCGCGAACCGCAGCCTGGCAGCCCGACGACAGGCTCGACATGTTCTTGGCGAGGCATTGAACCGCCTCCACTCCGCCGGGCGTCACGCTCGAGCAGTACGCCATGAAGTCCGAGCGGCATGCGGACCGGATCGCGCTTTTCTGGGCCTCGGTCTGCGCGAGCGCTCCTGTTGCAGTTGCGAAGAGTGCCGTCGCCAGCAACGCCGTGCGCGTCGATGCATGCGTCAACGTGTTGAACATCTGGTGATTTCCTGCCCCGTCGGTAACGCCGACGATTCGCTAAAATGTAGTGCAATCGCAATTGTCGCGAGTGACGCCTCGCATGCAGCATCATTCGCCGCTTTGGCGTCACCCGCAAGTCAATAATGTCGGCGCAATTGCGCGATCAGAGCTTGACCATGCGCTTGCCTCGGTTCTCGCCCGCAAGCAATCCGATCAGCGCTTTCGGCGTGTTCTCGAGTCCGTCGAGAATATCCTCCTGCACCTTGAGCTTGCCGGATTTCACCCAGGCCTGGAGATCGGCGAGCGCGCGCTCGCTGTCCTTCATGTAGTCCATCACGATGAAGCCCTGCATGGTCAGCCGCTTCACCACGATCAGGCCGGGCACGCCGCGCGGGCCATGTGCGGCAGGCGCGCCGTCATATTGCGAGATCGCGCCACAACAGGCGATGCGGCCGTAGTTGTTCATCTGCGGCAGGCAGGCTTCGAGGATGTCGCCGCCGACATTGTCGAAATAGACGTCGATGCCTTTCGGCGCCGCTGCGCGCAGCGCCTTGAACACCGCGCCGTCCTTGTAGTCCACGGCGGCATCGAAGCCGAGCTCGGAGGTCAGCCAGTTGCACTTGTCGGCGCCGCCGGCGATGCCGACGACGCGGCATCCCCTGATCTTGGCGATCTGTCCGACGATCGAGCCGACCGAGCCTGCGGCTGCGGAGACCACGACCGTCTCGCCCTCCCTGGGCTTGCCGATCTCAAGCAGGCCGAAATAAGCGGTGAGACCGGCGATGCCGAACACGCTGAGCAGGTGCGTCATCGGCTCGAGCTTCGGCATTTTGGTCAGATGCTTCGCCGGCACGGCGGCAAATTCCTGCCAGCCGGTGTCGCCGAATACGATGTCGCCGGGCGCAAGCCCCGCTGCCTTCGAGTTGACGACCTCGGCGATGGCGCCGCCGGCCATGACGCTGTTGGCTTCGACGGCGGAACGATAGGTCGCGCCGTGCATCCAGGCGCGGTTGGCCGCGTCGAGCGAGATGTAGCGTACGCGCAGCAAGGCCTCGCCGTCCTTCGGCTCCGGCATCGCGCCTTCGACCATCCTGAAATGTTCGGGACCGAGCTTGCCGCTGGGCTTTTCCACCAGCAGGATCTGGCGATTGATGTTGCCGCTCATGGCGTTTCCCTTTTCATTTGCTTGACGATCATTGATGCAGCCGCCGCAAGGAAAGCGTGCAAGCCGCATGCGTCGTGCGCTGCATGAAGGCTAGATCGCCGCTTTCCATTTCACAATGGGAACATCCCGAAAACGCGACCGCACGCAGAAGGGATTGCAGCTTGCGCTTGGCGCTCGGAGCGTCACGCAAACACCCGGTCAAGCGCCGCGTCATATGTCGCCTGCACCAGCTCCGGGTGCAGCTTGCCGAGCGCCTCCATCATCACGCCGGAATTGATCTCGAGTACCTTCCATTCGCGGTTCACCCGAACCACGTCGATCGAAGCAAAGACGATGCCGATGGCGCGCGCGGCATCGATCGCGAGCTTTGCGCAGGCCGCGCGGACTGCGCCGTGCTCCAGCAGCACCGGCTTTGCGCCGGCATCGAGATTGTGCCGCCAATCCGAGCCGCGCTGCTTGCTGTAGACGACGAGCGGCATTTCATCGAGCAGGACCACGCGGACCTCCTCCTCGATCGCGACATAGGGCGAGATCACGAGCCCCGTGCTCATCGAGAAGACCTCGTCGGCGGCGTGGTCGAGCTCCGCCTCCGTCGTCACCTTGAAGACCGAGCGCCCCGATGTTCCCTCGTTCGGCTTCACCACCACGCCGTGCGGATTTTCGGCGAGCAGCGCCAGCATCCCCTCGCGCCAATCGGCGCCGGCGACATGCACGCCCAGCTTCGGGTTGAGGAACAGCCGATGCGGAACGCAGGGCACGGCCGCCAGCGTCAGCGCCTCGGCGGTGGCCGACTTGTCGTTGGCGAGGCGATGGGCGATGGCGCTGTTCAGGCCGATGTCGTAGCCGAAGGCGAAATGGCGTGTCGGTCCCCGGCGCATCGCGATGAGCCAGCCACCGGAGCGGACATCGACCGCGATGCCCCGCTCCGCGCAATAGCGCCTGATCGCCTGAACGAAGATCCGCTCGCCGCTTGCCATGGTGTTTCGTCGTTCCTGGCGCCAAAAACCGCAAAAATGCGGGCGCCGGCGCCAAGCCGGGTGAGAATTCAGAGCTATTCTTAATGAAATTCTTGCGAGCGCGCCGGAAATTAAGTGCTGCAATGAAGCCCGGCAGGGAAAAGAAATTATCCTCCTCGCGTGCGAGACAGCAGATTCCTTAATGATGTGACCAGTTCTGCCGCAAATGCCAGTTTGACCGGCATCAATTGCATCCGAAACGAGGTTGATTATTGGTCTCAATGGCGTAGATCACACACGCGAAATCCTCCGCCATGGCAAATGGTGACCGCCCGATTTCAGGGCCGGGCAACGCTTTTGCCCTAAAACCGCAGTTATTCGGAATATCGAAAATCATGAGCGCGTTTTACCGAGAGAAGGTTCTTTCCGTCCACCACTGGACCGACACGCTGTTCAGCTTCCGCGCCACCCGCGACACCGGCTTCCGGTTCCAGAACGGCCAGTTCGCCATGATCGGCCTCGAGGTCGATGGTCGGCCGCTGCTGCGGGCCTACAGCATGGCGAGCGCCAACCACGAGGAAGAGCTCGAGTTCTTCTCGATCAAGGTGCAGGACGGCCCGCTGACCTCGCGCCTGCAGAAGATCAAGGAAGGCGATACCATCCTGGTCGGCCGCAAGGCGACCGGCACGCTGATCACCGATAACCTGCTTCCCGGCAAGCGGCTGATGCTGCTCTCGACCGGCACCGGCCTTGCGCCCTTCGCGAGCCTGATCAAGGACCCCGAGGTCTACGACCAGTTCGAGTCCATCGTGCTGGTGCATGGCTGCCGCCAGGTCTCCGAGCTCGCCTATGGCGAGAAGCTGGTCGCGACCCTGCGCGAGGATGAGCTGTTCGGCGAGCTGCTCGCGGATAAGCTCCTCTATTATCCGACCGTGACCCGCGAGCCGTTCCGGAATCGCGGCCGCATCACCGACCTCATCAGCTCCGAGCAGATCTTCAACGACATCGGGCAGGGCCCGCTCGACATCGCAACCGACCGCATCATGATGTGCGGCAGCCCGGCGATGCTGGAAGAGCTGAAGCAGATGTTCGAGAGCCGCGACTTCGTCGAAGGAAGCGGCAACAAGCCCGGCCATTTCGTGATCGAAAAGGCCTTCGTCGAGCGCTGATTTTGCTGAGGAAGTGGCGCGATCGCGCGCCACACTCACTCGTCGTCCCGGACAAGCGCGCCCCAAGCGCGCGCCGATCCGGGACCCATAGCCACAGGACGTGGTTACGGCTCGGAGTGACAGCTTTCTCTGACCACGTAATCCCGTGGTTATGGATCCCGGGTCTGCGCTGACGCTTGCCCGGGACGGCAACTGAGTTTCAGTGGCGGCTGTCGCCTCCTCCCTCTGCTGCACCGCAAAATCCGTCCATCCGGCTGATTGATTTGTCTCGGCCGAATTCGCTAGCCTGAAACAAGGGCGGCGTCATATCCGTATGACAGGCGCGGGCGTATCGTGACGCCTTCTGCTGGCGAGAGGATCGGAATCGTGGCCGACGACAACAAGACGCATGCATCCCCGAAACGCCTGCCGCTGGCGGAGGAGGGGATCATGGAAACCCTGCTGCTGCCCTTCTCGCCGCGCTTCATCGTGCTGACGATCTGCGCGGTGGTCACCGCGCTCCTGATCGGCATCGGCATCTCCGACGGCAAGATCTTCGACATCCTGCTGATTCCGATCCTCATCTTCGGCGCGCTGACCCTGCTCGGCGTCCGCGATCTTCTGCAGAAGAGCCACGCGGTGCTGCGCAACTACCCGATTTCGGCGCATATCCGCTTCCTGCTCGAAGAGATTCGCCCCGAGATGCGGCAATATTTCTTCGAGAGCGAGAAGGACGGCATGCCGTTCTCGCGCGACACCCGCGCGGTGGTCTATCAGCGCGCCAAGATGGAGCTCGACAAGCGTCCTTTCGGCACCCAGGAGGACGTCTATCGCGAGGGCTACGAGTGGATGCATCACTCGGTCTCGCCGAAGGCGCATGCCACGGAGAAATTCCGTGTGGTGATCGGTGGGCCGGACTGCGCAAAGCCCTATTCGGCCTCGGTGTTCAATATCTCGGCGATGAGCTTCGGCGCGCTCAGCCCGAATGCGGTGCGGGCATTGAATGCCGGCGCCAGGAAGGGCGGTTTCGCGCACGACACCGGCGAGGGCGGCGTCAGCCCCTATCACCGCGAGATGGGCGGCGACATCATCTGGGAGATCGGCTCGGGCTATTTCGGCTGCCGTCATCTCGACGGCAGCTTCGATCCCGAAGCGTTCGCGCGCGTCGCCGGCGACGACCAGATCAAGATGGTCGAGCTCAAGGTCAGCCAGGGTGCCAAGCCAGGCCATGGCGGCGTGCTGCCGGCGGCCAAGGTCTCCGAGGAGATCTCCAAGATCCGCGGCGTCGCCATGGGCGAGGACTGCATCTCGCCGGCCTCGCACCGCGCCTTCTCGACGCCCGTGGGCATGATGCAGTTCATCGCCGAGATGCGCCGCCTTTCGGGCGGCAAGCCGGCCGGCTTCAAGCTCTGCATCGGCCATCCCTGGGAGTTCCTGGCGATCTGCAAGGCGATGCTTCAGACCGGAATCTATCCCGATTTCATCGTCGTCGACGGCAATGAGGGCGGCACCGGCGCGGCGCCGCTTGAGTTCATGGATCATCTGGGCATGCCGATGCGCGAGGGCGTCAATTTCGTCCACAACGCGCTGGTCGGCATCAATGCGCGCGACCGCATCAAGATCGGCGCCTCCGGCAAGATCGCGACCGCCTTCGACATGGCGCGCGCCATGGCGATCGGCGCCGATTGGTGCAATTCGGCGCGCGGCTTCATGTTCTCGCTCGGCTGCATCCAGTCGTTGAGCTGCCACACCGACCGCTGCCCGACCGGCGTGGCGACGCAGGATCCGACGCGGGCGCGCGCGCTCTACGTGCCGCTCAAGATCGACCGCGTGCACAATTATCACCATGCCACGCTGCACTCGCTGACCGAGCTGATCGCCGCGGCAGGGCTCGAACATCCGCAGCAGCTGCGGCCGATCCATTTCAGCCAACGGACGTCGACGACCCAGGTGAAGTCGTTCGCGCAGCTCTATCCGGCGCTGCGTCCGGGCGAGCTGCTCGAAGGCACGGAAGACCCGCGCTTCCGCGACGCCTGGCAGATGGCGCGCGCCGAGACGTTCCAGCCGGCGTTGTAAGATGCGGGCTGCGGCTGCCGTCGGCCAGGGACCTCAAATTGCCGAGAGCGGAGGGTAGGGTTTAACGGCTGGTTCAACTTTGGGTGTAGATTCGGCCCATGGACGAGCGACGCGACAAGGCCCGACATCGCGTGCTGAAGGCCGGGACGATCGAGTTCGGCGGCGGCGCGATCGACTGCACCGTCCGCAATCTCTCCGATACCGGCGCCGCACTCGACGTTGCCAGCCCCGTCGGCATTCCCGATCATTTCACCCTGTTCGTCCAGGCCGACGGCACGCATCGCGCCTGCACGGTGGTCTGGCGCAAGGAAAAGCGGATCGGGGTCAGGTTTGGGTAGGGTTCTGCGAGTGACGCGAACTCGAGCCACAACTCAGCTGTCGTCCCGGACAAGCGCGAGCGCAGATCCGGGACCCATACCGCGTGATCTCGCGAGTGCGGCTGGTGGCAATACCAAACTGCGAGTCTTCGCCAAACCCCTCCCTGGTTATGGATCCCGGATCGGCGCGCGCTTGAGGCGCGCTTGTCCGGGACGACAGCTAACTTTGCGGCTTGCTAAATTCACCCCGTCTCGACCTCAGTCAATCGGCTCGCCAATATCTTGTCGATCCTTCGCCCGTCGAGATCGACCACCTCGATGTGCCAGCCGCCGAAATCGAAGGCATCGCCGACATTGGGCAGCATGTTGAATTGTTGCAGCACGAGGCCTGCGACCGTGTTGTAGCGATGCGGCGGCAGCTTGATGCCGAGCAGTTCGCCGAACTCGTCGACCGGCATCCAGCCGGAGATCAGCAGCGAATCGTCGTCGCGCCTGACGAAGGCCGGCTCGGGCGGTCCCTCCTCGGAATGAAAGGCGCCGACGATCGAGTAGAGGATGTCGGCGGCGGTCACCATGCCTTCGAAGGCGCCGTATTCGTCGTAGACGAGCCCGACGTGAACCGGGGCCGCTTTCAGGATGGTCAGCACGTCGCGCGCATCTGCCGACACCGGGATGCCGGGCGCCTCGCGCACGAGCGCGCGCAGGTCCGGATTGCGTTCGTTCATATAGGCGATCAGCAGGTCCTTGGCCTGCAGCACGCCGATCGGCTTGTCGCGGTCGCCGTCGGACACGGGAAAGCGCGAATGCGGGCTCTTGGCGATGATGTCCTGGATGGCGGCGGGATCGTCGTTCAGGTCGATCTCGTCGACCTCGGTGCGCGGCGTCATGACCGCGCCGACCGGCCGGTCGCCCAGCCGCATCACGCCGGCGATCATCTCCTTCTCGCCGGGCTCGAGCACGCCTGCGCTCTCGGCCTCGCTGACGAGGTGATGGATCTCGTCCTCCGAGACTTTCTCCTCGGCCTTGCCGCCGCGGCCGAGCAGCGTGAGGATCAGCTTGCCGGAGACGTCGAGCAGAAACACGAGCGGCAGCGATATTTTCGCAAGCGCGTGCATCGCCGGCGCGACCCGCACCGCGATGCTCTCGGGGTCGCGCAGCGCCACCTGCTTCGGCACCAGCTCGCCGACGATCAGGGTGCCGTAGGTGATGAGCGTGACCACGATGCCGACGCCGACGATGTCGGCAATGCCTGGCGACAGGCCGAGCTCGAGCAGCCATTGCGTCAGCCGCTGCCCGAGCGTCGCGCCCGAGAACGCGCCGGAGAGCACGCCGACCAGCGTGATGCCGATCTGCACCGTCGAGAGGAACTTGCCGGGATCGGCCGCCAGCGTCAGCGCTCGCTCGGCGCCGCGCACGCCCTTGGCCGCGAGCAGCGACAGCCGCGCTGGGCGTGATGACACCACGGCCAGCTCCGACATGGAGAGCAGGCCGTTGATGACGATCAGGACGACGACGATGGCGAGTTCGAGCGAAAGCATTGACGTTCCGGAGGTAAGCAAGTGTGGCCGGGATGCCGGCAAGCCACTGATATAGGTATTCAGTGCGGAAGTGCTGGCGATTCTGCTTATTCATCGCCGAAAGGGAACCCGTGCGCGACGGCGTTCCCAAAGGCGTCCGCGACGCCTTGACACCCCGCGGAACTACGGATCGTTGCCTAACGAGCCCTTAGTGGCCGCCCGCTAGCTTTTGCGCTTGCAAGAATAGACCCGGGGGACCTGAGGATGCGGATCGGAAAGCTTTTCGCGCTGTCGATGCTGACGGTGACGGTGTTTGCAGTCATCCTCGGCGCCGAGGTGCTGATACCGCAGACGCGCATCTTCACCAATCGCTCCGATGCGATCAGGACGGTGGAGGCATTTGGCGCGACGCTGATGGCCAGCCAGCACGTCGCCAGCCTTCGCGCTCCCTATATCGGACCGATCTTCCAGGAAGGCGCTGCAACGCAGGCGCAGCTCGAAGCTGCCGCGAAGGCCGCGAAAACGGCCGAGGAGGGCTTCGAGGCCGCAAGGCGCTCCGTCATGGTGCTGGACGGCGGCGGCGCCATCGCCGAGAATCTCGACCGTGCCGCGCGGCGGCTGAAGGAAATCACCACCGCGGCCGGTCGCGCGATGAGCGTTCCGCTGGCGGCGCGCGACGGCGCCGCGACAAAGGGCTTCCTGCCCGGCGTTGCCGAGGTCCTCGCCAATCTCGAACCCGTCATGAACAAGCTCGAGGCAAAGGTGATCAACGCCGATTCCTCGCTTGCGGCGCTGTTGAACCTGGCGCGGACGGCGCAGGATCTGCGCGTTTCGGCCGGCAGCCGCGCGGCCACGCTGTCGCCTGCGCTCTCCGCGCGCCGTCCGCTCACCGCGGCCGAACTGTCGCTGATGGATCGCATGCAGGGGCGCGTGGAGGTCGATCGCGAGCGCATCGAGGCCGGTCTCGAACAGCTCGAAAATCCCGTCCGGATCGCCACCGCGCTGAAGGCGGCGACGGAATCCTATTTTGGAAAAGCCGCAGTTGCCGTGGACAAGGAGATTCCTGCAGCACGGACTGACGGTAAGTACGCCGGCACCGCCGATGAGCTGGCGAAGGTCATCGTGCCGGCCATCCAGATGTTCTACGGCGTGCGCGACGCTGCGCTGGCGGAAGCCGCCGAGCGCGCCTCGGCCGCGCGCGACGGCGCGCTGGCGATGCTCGCGCTCGCCGGCGTCGCCGTGCTGGCCCTGCTCGGCACGCTCGGTGGCGTGACCATCATGCTGCGCAGGCGCGTGGTGACGCCGCTCGGCCGGATCGCCGACGTGATCGGCGCGCTCGCCGCCGGGCAGCACGAGGTCGAGATTCCCGCGACGGGCCGCAGCGACGAGATCGGCCAGGTCGCAGGCTCGCTCCAGCATTTCAAGGATTCGCTGCTCGCCAAGAAGTCCGCCGACGAGGCGGCCGCGATCGAAGCGGAAGCGAAGCTGAAGCGCAGCCAGCGCATGGATCAGATCGCGCGGGAGTTCGAAGCCATGATCGGCGACGTCATCAACACCGTCTCGTCGGCATCCTCGGAGCTGGAAGCCTCCGCGGGAACGCTGACGAGCACGGCCGAGCAATCCGAAAAGGTCACGGCGACCGTTGCCGCCGCATCCGAGCAGGCCTCCACCAACGTGCAGACCGTTGCCGCCGCGGCGGAGGAGATGGCCTCGTCGGTCGACGAGATCAGCCGTCAGGTTCAGGATTCCGCGCGCATCGCCGGCGAGGCCGTGCAGCAGGCCGGGCGGACCAACGAGCATGTCGGCGAGCTCGCCAGGGCTGCGGGGCGGATCGGCGACGTCGTCGAGCTCATCAGCCAGATCGCCGGCCAGACCAACCTTCTGGCGCTCAACGCCACCATCGAGGCGGCGCGCGCCGGCGAGGCCGGTCGCGGCTTCGCCGTCGTCGCGTCCGAGGTCAAGGCGCTGGCCGAGCAGACCGCCAAGGCCACCGGCGAGATCAGCCAGCAGATCTCGGGCATCCAGACGGCGACGGAGGACTCCGTCGGCGCCATCAAGTCGATCGGCGACACCATCTCCCGCATGTCCGAGATCGCGTCCGCCATCGCCGCGGCGGTCGAGGAGCAGGGCGCAGCGACGCGCGAGATCTCACGCAATGTGCAGCAGGCCGCGCGCGGCACCCAGCAGGTCTCCGCCAGCATCGTCGACGTGCAGCGCGGCGCGAGCCAAACCGGATCGGCCTCCTCCAACGTGCTCGCATCGGCAAGGTCGCTGTCCGGCGAGAGCAGCCGGCTCAAGACCGAGGTCGGGAAATTCCTCGACGCGATCCGCGTGGCATAACAAGGTCATTGTGCAAGAAGGCCGCTTCACCTAGACTTGCATCCCGGGGATGTCGCAGCCTCCCCGTGAAGTGGTGATCCCACGCAAGCGCTGCTCGCTTATCCATGGAGCGAGCAATGGACGGGATCGCAATCGAGCTTCCGCTGTTTTTGTTGGCCACCTTCGCCGGCGCGTTCGTCGCGGGCCTCTCCGGCTTCGCCTTCGGCCTGGTCGCGGCATCGTTGTGGCTTTACGTGCTGACGCCGCTTCAGAGTGCCAGCCTGATCGTCGGCTTCGGCCTTCTGGTGCAGGGCTATTCGGTCTGGAAGCTGCGCAGCGCGCTCGACTGGCACCGGCTGTGGCCGTTCATCGTCGGTGCAATCATCGGTGTGCCGGCGGGGGTGTCGCTCCTGACCTGGGCCGATCCGAAGAGCGTTCGCATCGCGGTCGGTGCTATCCTGATCGCCTACAGCCTCTATGCATTCTTCCGGCCGCAGCTCAAGCTCGCGGCCGCCATGCCGCCGACCGCCGACGTGACGGTCGGTTTCGTCAACGGACTGCTCGGCGGCCTCACCGGTCTTGCGGGCATCGTCGTCACCATCTGGTGCAATTTGCGCGGCCTGCCCAGGGACGCGCAGCGCGCCACGTTCCAGCCGGTCGCCGTCGTGGTATTCGCCATGGCGGCGTTCTGGCTCGGTGCCAAGGGATCGCTCACATCAGACACGGCGAAGCTGTTCGCGCTCGGTCTGCCCTTTCTGTTCGCCGGAACGTGGCTCGGGCTGAAGCTGTTCGGCCGGATCGACGAGGCCACGTTCCGCAAGATCGTGCTGGCGCTGCTGTTCGTCTCGGGCGTTGCGCTCCTGTTCTGAGCCGCAGCTCAGAACTCCCCGTGCAGCCGCCCCGAAAACACCGATATCGGTCCGCGGTCGGCATTGTAGGCGGGGTTGACGATGAGCTGGTAGTCGGCGGTGAGGGTGATGCTCTTGTTCACCGCGTAGGCGTAATAGGTTTCGAGGATACGTTCCTTGCGGTAGTTCAGCGCGCCGTCGCCGACCAGCACGCCGAGGCCGCCGGCGGCGAGGAAGTCGCGGTAATCCTGTGAGATCGCGTTGATCGCGCCGCCGACGCCGATCACGTCGTCGGGTCGGCCCCAAGTCGTGCCCTTGATCGAAACGCCACCGGACAGGCTGCGATGAATGTCGGTGAAGGCCAGCGTTTCTGTCTTGCCGTCGTTCCAGCTCCAGCGGCCGAACAGGCCGACATCGTCGGTGATCGCCTGCTCGAGGTTGAGCACGTAGCCGTACTTCAGGCGGCCGCGGCGGGTCTGCGCGATGTCGAGATTGAGCGCGGGATTGTCCAGCGTCTCGCGGAAGCTGCCCATGTTGGCGCTATCGAGCCAGCCGATGGTCCTGAGCTTGCCCGGCCGGCCGAACAGCGAGAAGCGCGTCTCGAGCTCGAGCAAATATTGACCGCGCTCCCCAACCCTGGTGTCGAAGTGATTGGCGTTGGACTCGGCAACCATCAGGAAATAGCCGCCGCGCAGTGCCCATTGCTTCTGGTTGAGCTCGGCGGTGACGCCGTAGGTGAGGCCGACCTTGTCGGCGGAATAGTCGAAGGCGCCGGGCGCCCAGATCGACCAGTTCATAAAATCCCGGCGCGTGTCCTTGGCGTAGGCATTGCCGTCGAACACGTCGACCACCGGGAATTTGCCGGCCTGAATCGTGAGGCGCGACACGTCGACCTTCTGGCCGAGTTGGAGCTGACCGCTCGCAAGCTCCTCCTGCTCGCCGCCGAAGCCGAAGGTCTGGCGCACGAACAGGCGCGAGGTGTTGTAATGCGGATAGGGGAAGTTCGACTTCTGCGCTTCGCCGTTCGGGAAGCCGGCCGCACCGACCGTGTCGTTCAGGCCAAATCCCTGCAGCAATTCGGGATTGTAATAGACCTCGCCGCCGTCCCACAGCCGCGCGTTCAGGAACAGGCTGTTGCTCCACGTCGCTTTGGCCTGCCGCGACGGCGACAGCGAGTTCGGCCCGGTATAGAGCGCGGGAAAGGATGGATAGCCCTGCGGCAGATAGGTGGTCTGGCCGTGAATCTCCCAGCGATCCGATTCCGTGTCGATCAAGGAGCTGTTCGGATTGTAGCTCGGCAGGCCCGGCCAATCGACCTTGCGGTTGAGGCCGAGCCTGACCTGCTGGAAGTCGAGCGACGAGGAGGTGTACTGCGCGCCCGTGGAGAAGGCGACGTTGGCGCCGTCGAAGCGGCTGTAGAGATATTCGAGCCGCGCGCTCCAATGTGGCGCGAAGCCGTATTCGACGCCTGCGCCGGCGACCCAGCCGGGCCGCGTGTTCAGGATCTTCGGGATTTCGGCGCCGGAGGCCGGCGCGTCGAAATAGCGCTCGCCCATCCAGGCGAAGCCGCCAGTGGCGTAGATGAGCCAGGGACCGCTGGTGTAGCCGACGCGGCCGCGCACGCTCGCGGCGTAGTCCCATTGCTGGGTGACGGTGTTGGCGGGCGTTGCCAGGAACGAGACGATCGAGTTCGACGTGATGTAGTTGGGAAACGTAAAATCGCCTTCGACGCCGACCAGCCAGCCGGAGTTGAGGCGGTGATTGTAGCCCGCCTGCACGCCGCCGATCATGCCGCTGAAGACGCCGCTGTCGCTGATGGCGGTACCGTCGTTCAGCGCGAAGCGCGACGAGCCGTGGCTGTAGCCGGCATGCGCGCCGATATAGAGGCCGGTCCAGTCATAGACCGCTCTCAAGGCTGGCGCCTTCAGCGGCAGATCGGCCGCGCGGCTGGCCGCGGGAAGGGCAAGCACGCCCGTGGCGATCGCCGCGGCCGTTCGCAAGCACCGGTGTCTGTGACCTCTCAACGCCAAAACGCACGCCCCCAAACGCGAATGTGTCTCACCTGCCGCGATATCCCTGCCGTGTCGCGGCGATTCTGTCACCAGGTCTCCGCGCTCGAGGCGAATGGCAGGATGGTCCTGATTGGCCTCGACTTCGTCCCAAGTTCCTGAATCTTCGACAAGCCTTATTGCGAATAATTCGCAAGAGCAACTGCCGTGCGTTGTCGTAGAGAGAGTTCGCACCACTGTGTGACGTGGGTGCAACAACGCCTCTTCTCGGCCGGCAACCTGGACAGCTCAAGCAGAGTCCGGCCTCGGCGGAGGACCTATCCGGCACGGATGGGAGGGGCGACGGGTCGGTCCCCCGCCCGCGGAAGCATCTAGCAGCCGCGGCAGATGCCCTTGATCTTCTTGTCGAGCAGCGCGTCTTCCTTGCTGGACGGACTGCTCGCCGCCGGTTTGCTCATCGCCGGACCATTGCTCGCCGGTGCGATCGCGCCCCAGCGCTCCTGCCAGAGTTTCTCGCCGATCGTGCAGAGAACGCGCGGCTCCTTGTCCCTAGAGGGCGCCGGCGATTGATCCGGCGTGAGGCCGGCCACCTCGAGAGCCAGCTTGGTCCGGATCGCCTCTTGGAAATTTTCGCGATGGGTGATCGGCACAACAAAGGAACCCGGGCCACCGATCACGCAATCCTCATAGTACCAATCGATATGGTCGATATGCTGAAAGTCTGTCGGAGCAGCGGGTGTCGCGTTGGTCATGACCGGCAGGCCGGTGATGACGATGCCCTGCTGCAACGCTGTGTCGCGTGCTGAGGTGACCGGATCGCCGTTGCTGTTGGGACCATCGCCCGAGACGTCGATGATACGGCGCGGACCACGGTAGGGGTTTTGCTCGAACAGCGACGCGGCGAACTTAATTGCACTTGAAATCGAGGTGCGGGAACCGCGGCGGATCGGTGCATTGGTGATTTCAGTTGCGACCGCCTCAGCCGCTCCCGGCCCGTCGATCTGTCTCCAGGGAACGATTATTTTCTGGTCGCTGGTCGACGACCATTCGAAATAGGTCAGCGCGATCTTGCCGGCAGGACCGGCTCGCACCACTCGGGAAACTCCTCCGAGACAAATGGCCTTGGCATAGCCTTCGCGTTGGGCTGCCAAGTCATCCGGCTCCATTGAGTAGGAAACGTCGACTGCGATGACGAGCTCGAGGTCCACGGCGGGGCGACTGTGGCCCTGGGTCGCCGTTAGCGGCTGTGAGGCCGGCTCGGGACATGCTTGTGTCGATGTCACGATCCCAATCAGGATCGATCCAATTGAGATCCGCCAAATCACGCTCGCTCTCCAGCCACCCATTCGTATCCTGACACGCGGAACGTGCAATCGGAAGGGCCGTCCGACTTATCATGGGCTGTTCTGGCCGCAACACGAATGACCCCGCCCGGGGGGACAGCCGGGCGGGGTCGGGGGCACGACACGGGGTGGATGAGGCGCCCGTGTCGGACGCAGGATCCACGTGAGATCGGCCTCAGGTACTCAAATCAGTAGCAGGTACGAACGCGGCCGACGTACTGGCCGAAGGCGTTGTACTGCGCGACCCAGCCGCAGCGGCGATAGCCGTGATAATAGGGGTCGTGCGTGGCGGCGATCGCGGAGCCGACGACGGCGGCGGTGGCGATGCCGGCGCCCACACCATAGACCCAGGCGGGTTGCTTGGCTTCGGCCGAGGAGGTGGTGGACGCGATGCTGCCGGTCACGGCGAGAGCAGCGAGAGCTGCGGCGGCAATCTTGGTCTTGATCGACATGTGAAACTCCATCCGGGGTTGAGGCGGTCCGTTGTGGCCCGCGTGCCCAGTTGGACGGAGGCTCCTCGCGTCCGGTTCGAAGACCGCAAATGTGCTCGCCAAAGCTCGATCTTTCCTGAATGAATCCAGGAAGATGCCCCCTAGCCGAGGGGGCCCTTGGCGAGCCTGTTCACGTCGAAGTTATCGACCTCCGCCAGCAGCTCGCAGAACGCCGTCGCGCCCTGATCGAGCAGCTGCTCGCCCTTCGCGGGGTCAGCCAGCGTCGCGTTGCCGACGGCACCGCTGGCGTTGAGATCCTGCGCCTGCCAGGCGAACGGCGCCGGCCGCTGCGTCGACAGCCAGCGATACTGCTGCTCGATCGCGATGCTGCTCGCGGGAAAATCGGCGATCGCATCCTTGCGCACCTGATCCGGATAGCGCGCCAGCATGATCGAGGTCTCGACCGCGCCGCCGTGAATGCCGTGCCGCACTTCATCGGCCGGGAACAATTTGTCCGCGCCCGAGAGCCGCGACCACGACGTCGTCACCACGAACAGCTTGTGATGCGCACGCAGATCCTGCGCAACCAGCATCATCGCCGCGCTGTTGCCGCCATGGCTGGTGACGATGACGAGCTTCCTCACGCCGCGGCGTGCAACGTCCGCGCCGATCGCTGTCCATTTTCTCAGCGCAATTTCAGTCGGCAGCGTCTGCGTGCCGGGATAGTCGATATGCTCGGTGGAAATCCCGACCCGCTCGACCGGGAGGAAGCTCGCCGCAACGCTGGCGGGCAACAGCTGGCGCACACGTGCCAGATAGGCGTCCGCGATTAGCACGTCCGTCGTCAGCGGCAGATGCGGACCGTGCTGCTCGGTTGCCGCCAGCGGCAGCACCGCGATCCAGCGCGACACCTCGCCCGGGCTCGCATCAGCCCAGTCGATGTCGATCCAGTCGCGGGGGGGCGTCATCGAGGTTTCCTTGCCCGAATTTGTCACGTAATTTGCGGTATGAGGGGATGCGGGCCCGGGCGGCCCGCATCCCCTGATGTCATGCGGTTCTATCGCGTTGCCTTCACCCGGACCAGACGCGATTGGGCCAGCCACGATCGACGGAGTGCCAATATGACCCCCTTTCATCTGCGGCGAGCGTTAGTTGCGGGCTTGTTGGCCGCTCTCGCCTCTTTTGCACCGGCGCGCGCCCAAACGCTCGACAAGGTCACCTTCGGCACCAACTGGGTCGCCGAGGCTGAGCATGGCGGCTTCTTCCAGGCGGTCGCCGACGGCACCTACAAGAAATACGGCCTCGACGTCACCATCGTCCCCGGCGGCCCGAACGAGAACAACCGGATGCTGCTGATCGCCGGCAAGATCGATTTCTTCATGGCCGCGAACACGCTGATGTCGTTCGACGCCGTTGCCAACAACGTTCCCGTCATTACCATCGCCGCGGTGTTCCAGAAGGATCCGCAGGTGATGCTGACGCAGCCCGACGCCAAGGTCGCCAAGATCGAGGACCTCAAGCCGCTGACGCTGTTCGTCTCCAAGGAAGGCATGACCAGCTACTTCCAGTGGCTGAAATCGGAATACGGCTTCAGCGACAAGAACGTCCGCCCCTATAATTTCAATCCGCAGCCCTTCATCGCGAACCCGAAGAGCGCGATGCAGGGTTACGTGACCTCCGAGCCGTTCGCGGTGGAGAAGGCCGCCGGCTTCAAGCCCAATGTGCTGCTGCTCGCCGATCACGGCTTCAACACCTATTCGACGCTGATCGAAACCCGCCGCGAGATTGTCGAGAAGAAGCCCGACCTCGTGCAGCGCTTCGTCGATGCCTCCATGATCGGCTGGTACAACTACCTCTACCGGGACAATTCCGCCGGCAACGCCCTGATCAAGCAGCTCAACCCGGAGATGACCGACGATCTCCTGGCCTATTCCGTCGCCAAGATGAAGGAGCACGGCATCGTCGATTCCGGTGACAGCTTGAAGAACGGCATCGGCGCGATGAGCGACGAGCGCTACGCCTCCTTCTTCAACAAGATGGTCAAGGCCGGGGTCGTGAAGGCGGATCTCGACTACCGCAAATCCTACACGCTGCGCTTCGTCAACAAGGGCGTCGGCGTCGAGCTGCGCCCGAACAAGCCGTAACTGATGTTGAGGTCAGGCGCGCCGGTGCGGCTGGGGCCCACCTCTCCCGAAGGGAGAGGTCGCATCGCATCACAAGATGCGATGCGGGTGAGGGGTTACGCTCTCTCGTTGGACCTCTTCCCCCTCACCCGGCGCTACGCGCCGACCTCTCCCCGTCGGGGAGAGGTGAAGAGCGGCCGAAACGCGGCAGCCCGCTCTCAATGGTAGAGCGCAATCCATCGCCCGCCGTCGAGGCCAGCCTGACGCATCTCGCCGTCAGCCTGCGCGGCGTGACGAAAACTTACGACAACGGCGTGATGGCGCTCGGCCCGTTCGACCTTGCCGTCCGCAAGGGCGAGTTCATATCGCTGCTGGGCCCCTCCGGCTGCGGCAAGTCGACGGTGTTGCGGCTGATCGCCGAGCTCGGCGCGCCGTCGTCGGGCACCGTGCGGGTGGCACGGCACGAGGGCGTGCCGCAGCCGGGCCACGGCATCGGCTTCGTGTTCCAGGAGCCGACCCTGATGCCCTGGGCCAACGTCCGCGAGAACGTGCGCCTGCCGCTGAAGCTCGGCGGCGTGCCGAAGGCGGAAGGGCGCGCGCGTGCCGACGCGGCGCTCGCCAGCGTCGGCCTCGCCGATTTCGCCGATGCCTTTCCGCGCGAGCTCTCCGGCGGCATGAAGATGCGGGTGTCGCTGGCCCGTGCGCTCGTCACCGATCCCGATATCCTCCTGATGGACGAGCCGTTCGCCGCGCTCGACGAGATCACGCGCTTCCGCCTCAACAACGATCTGCTCGCGCTGTGGCGACGCTTACGCAAGACCGTCATCTTCGTCACCCATTCGGTGTTCGAGTCCGTCTATCTGTCGCAGCGTGTCGTCGTCATGACGGCGCGCCCCGGCCGCATCCAGGCCGACATCCGTATCGAGACGGTCGAGCCGCGGGCCGAGGAGTTTCGCACCTCGACGGCCTATTCCGATTATTGCCGACGCGTGTCGGCCGCGCTGGCCCCGTCCTATTCAGGGCAGTCGACGCTATGAACGCGCAAGCTCCCGTGCCCGCAAAGTCGTCCGGCGCGCAACGCGCGATGCGCTTTGTGCTGCCCGTCATCGTCTTCGCAGCCGGCCTCCTTGCCTGGGAACTCGTGGTCCGCATCAGGGAGATCCCGCCCTACGTGCTGCCGGCTCCCTCCGTCATCGTGCTGACGCTGATCAAGGACTGGGCGGTGCTGTCACAATCGCTGGCGACCACGCTTGTCACCACGCTCGAAGGTTTTGTCGCCGCCAGCATCGGCGGCATCGCGCTGGCGCTGCTGTTCAACCAGTCGAAATGGGTGGAATATTCGCTGTTCCCCTATGCCATCGTGCTCCAGGTGACGCCTGTCATCGCGATCGCGCCGCTCTTGCTGATCTATCTGGAGCAGCAGACCGCGGTGGTCGTCTGCGCCTTCATCGTCGCCTTTTTCCCGGTGCTGTCGAACACCACGCTCGGGCTGAACTCGGTGGACCGCAACCTCGCCGGCCTGTTCCAGCTCTATGGCGCGTCGAAGTCGCAAACCCTGCGCTTCCTCAAGCTGCCGGCGGCGCTGCCCTACATTCTCGGGGGCCTGCGCATCGCCGGCGGCCTGTCGCTGATCGGCGCGGTCGTGGCCGAGATCGCGGCCGGAACGGCCGGCGCCGGCTCCGGGCTCGCCTACAGGATCGCCGAGTCAGGCTATCGCTTGAACATACCCCGCATGTTTGCCGCGCTGCTTCTGTTGTCGCTGGCCGGGATTGTCATCTATGGGGTGCTGGCGCTAGTTTCCCACCTCGTTTTACGGCGCTGGCATGAGAGCGCGCTTGGAAAGGAAAACTGATGGCTGCCGGTTCGATTTCGTCCGAAAAGATCGACCTTCTGATCTATGGGCCGGTGCGGCCGATCCTCGAGAACGGGTTTTCCGATCATTTCGTCGTCCACAAGGCCGAGACGCGCGGCGATCTCGAGCGGCTGACGCCGGCGGTCCGCGACAAGATCCGCGGCGTCGCGGTGACCTACCACACCGTGCGCGCGGACAAGGATTCGCTGTCGCAGCTGCCGAAGCTGGAGATGGTGGCGAGCTTCGGCGTCGGCTACGACCACATCGACGCCAAATATGCGGCCGAGCACGGCATCGTCGTCACCAACACGCCCGACGTCTTGACCGAGGAGGTTGCCGACGTCGCGATGGGCCTTCTGATCTCCACCTTGCGCGAGTTCATCAAGGCCGACCGCTATGTCCGCTCCGGGCTCTGGCAGACCCAGAACTATCCGCTCAGCGTCGGCTCGCTGCGCGACCGCAAGGTCGGCATCGTCGGCATGGGCCGGATCGGCCAAGCCATCGCGCGCCGGCTCGACGCCTCGCTGGTGCCGGTGGTCTACCATTCCCGCAACGCCTCCAAGGACGTCTCGTACAAGCACTACCCTGATCTGATCGAGATGGCGAAGGCGGTCGACACGCTTGTTGTGATCGTGCCCGGCGGTGCCAGCACCAACAAGATGATCAATGCCGAGGTGCTCAAGGCGCTCGGTCCGCGCGGCGTGCTGGTCAACGTCGCCCGCGGCTCGGTGATCGACGAGCCCGCGCTGATCCAGGCGCTGAAATCCGGCACCATTCTCGCCGCCGGGCTCGACGTGTTCGCGGCCGAGCCGAACGTGCCCGACGAGCTCAAGACCATGCAGAACGTCGTGCTGCTGCCGCATATCGGCTCGGCCTCGGTGGTGACGCGCAACGCCATGGACCAGCTCGTGGTCGACAATCTCAAGGCTTGGTTCGCCGGCAAGGCACCGCTGACCCCGGTTGCGGAAACGCCGGTCAAGGGGCGCTGATGAGAGTTCTTCGGGTTCTCGCATTCGCCGTCGCGGCCTCCTTGGCCGCGATCGGCGCCGTCGCGGCCCTTTTGGCCGCGATCGGCATCGCGCATGCGCAGGATGCGGCGAGCCTGAAGAAGCAGATGCCCGGACAGTGGGAGCTCTCGACCACCGAGCGCAGCAAGACCTGCGTCGTCACGCTGAAGGCTGACGCCGCAGGCCAGGGTTTCAAGCTGGAGCTGGAGCCGTCCTGCAAGACCGCGCTGCCCTTCACCAAGGACATCGTGGCCTGGAGCGTGAGGGGCCTCGACATCGTGCGCCTGCAGGATGCGACCGGCGAAGCCGTGATCGACTTCACCGAGGTCGAGGCCGGCATCTTCGAGGGCCTGCGCCAGGGCGAGGGCGTCTACATCCTGCAGGATCTCGCCGCCGCGCGCTCGATGGCGAAGTCAATGGACCAGATGATCGGTGACTGGTCGATGGTGCGCGGCAAGGGCCAGCCGATCTGCGGGCTGACGCTGACCAACACCGAAGCGGATTCGGACAATTTCCAGGTTTTCCTCAAGCCGAGATGCGACGCGGCGATTGCGCAGTTCAACCCGACGCAATGGCGCCTCGAGCGCGGCCAGATCATCCTGATGTCGAAATCAGGCGAAGCCTGGCAGTTCGAGGCCGACGACCACGCGCAGTGGCGCCGCGTCCCCGACACCGCCGATCCCCTGATCATGCTGCGGCAGTAGGGCGTCGGTAAACAGGGGGCTCTCCGGCCCTCACCCGCAATCGCATATGAAGATTTACAAGAGGTCGTCATGCCCGGGCTTGTCCCGGGCATCCACTTTCTTTGGGCCGCGTAGCCAGGCGTGGATGGCCGGGACAGGCCCGGCCATGACGCTGTGGAGACTGTCGACGTCCCTCGCGCCTCATCCATATTCTAAGCCGTCACCTTCGATCGCAGCGCGGTGCCTTGCGCCGATTCCGACAGGCGAGATCGCTGATTTCGGAATTTGTTGAATTTCGAACTTTTCGTCCGTCTCGAGCGACCTAAGACGGAATGGCTCAATCTCAATCGGGCTTTGACATGAAATCCGTTGCCCTGGCCTTTTTGGGCCTTCTGCTGTTCGCGATGCCGGCCGGCGCGAATGACACCCGCACCTTCAATGCGATGGTCGCGTTGGCCAATCGCGGAGATGCGGAGGCGCAATATCATGTCGGCATGATGCACAATAACGGCATCGGCACACAGCAGGATCGCAGCCAGGCATTCGAATGGTTTCAGAAATCGGCCGCCGCCAACGATCCGCTCGGAGCCTACAAGCTCGGCTGTTATTATGACGGGCAAGGCGCAGGCGTCATCGCAACCGACGCGGACCAAGCACTGAAATACAAGCTCGTTGCCGCCAATGCGGCTATGCGCGCGCCCAGCACGACGTCGCGCTCATGTATGACCGGCAAGGCAATTCGGAAGAAGCGCTGAAATGGTGGAAGCTGGCGGGCGATCAGGGGCTTCCCGAGGCCCTGTTCGGCCTGTCCCGCGCCTATTCGGCCGGAAAGGGAACGCCGAGAGATCTGTCACTGTCGTATGCCTATTTCAAACTCGCGAAGGTGCCGGCCAAGAACGTGAACGAAATGGCTTCCATGTTGTCCAAGCCTGAGCTCGAGAAGGCCGAGAAAATGGTTGCCGAATGGAAACCGCAACCGACCGCCCTGACGCTCAAGGCATTCGCCGGCTTCACAGCCGCGGAAGACCATTTGAAAGCCGCCAAGAGCCAGGCGTTCTGATTTGGCCTAGATCAACCGCATCCCGCGCAGGCTCGCATGCCCGCTCTTACCAACGATGATGTGATCATGCACGGCAATCCCGAGCGGTTTTGCGATGTCGATGATCGCCTTGGTCATCTGGATGTCGGCCTGCGAGGGCGAGGGATCGCCTGAGGGGTGGTTGTGCACCAGGATCAGCGCGGTCGCGGACAGCTCGAGCGCGCGCTTGATCACCTCGCGCGGGTAGACCGGGGTGTGGTCGACCGTGCCGGTCTGCTGCACCTCGTCGGCGATCAGCTGGTTGCGCTTGTCCAGGAACAGCAGGCGGAATTGCTCCTTGTCGGCAAACGCCATGCTGGTGCGGCAATAGGCGATCACCTCGTTCCAGGATGACAGCGCGTTGCGGCTGTTAACCTCGCCCTTGGCGACGCGATGGGCGGCAGCTGCGATCAGCTTGAGCTGGTTGATCGCGGACTCGCCGACCCCGTCGACCTCGCGCAAGCGCGCCACCGGGGCATGGACGACCTCGGCGAACGAGCCGAAGGTCTTGATCAGCGTCTTCGCCAGCGGCTTGGTGTCGCGCCGAGGCAGCGCGGCAAACAGCGCCATCTCCAGCAGCTCGTAATCGCTCAGCGCATCCGCGCCCGCGCTGTAGAAGCGCTCGCGCAGCCGCTCGCGATGGCCGAGATAGTGCGGCGCGTCGTCAGGCTTGCTCTTGTCGTGGTCAGGCTTGGCGGGCATCGGCCGCCAGCATTGCCGGGGGCCAGCGCTTTTGCAACCGTCAATTGCGGGAGAAAGTCGCGCGTCAGACGAGGACGGGGGCCTAGCTCACCCGATCTGCTTCTCGCCGTGCCGCGCCGACAGCGTGAAAATCTCCACGCCCGTTGCCGTCACGCCGACGGAGTGCTCGAACTGTGCCGACAGCGAGCGGTCGCGGGTGACCGCGGTCCAGCCGTCGGACAGGATCTTCACATGCGGCTTGCCGAGATTGATCATCGGCTCGATGGTGAAGAACATGCCGGGCTTGAGCTGCACGCCCTCGCCGGGCCGGCCGATATGGATGATGTTCGGCTCGTCGTGGAACATGCGGCCCAGACCATGGCCGCAGAAATCGCGCACCACGCTCATGCCCTGCGGCTCGACGAAGCTCTGAATGGCATGGCCGATGTCGCCGGTGGTGGCGCCCGGCTTCACCGCGGCGATGCCGCGCATCATGGCTTCATAGGTCACCTCGATCAGCCGCTCGGCCTTGCGGGCGATCGGGCCGATCGCATACATCCGGCTGGAATCGCCATACCAGCCGTCGACGATGAAGGTGACGTCGATGTTGACGATGTCACCCTCCTTCAGCGGACGGTCGCCTGGCATGCCGTGGCAGACCACGTGGTTGAGCGAGGTGCAGGTCGAGTAGCGGTAGCCGCGATACATCAGCGTCGCCGGGTAGGCGCCATGGCTGAAGGCGAAGTCGCGGACGAACTCGTCGATTCTGGAGGTCGGCACGCCGGGCCCGACGATGTCGGTGAGCTCGTCGAGGCACCTGGCCACCAGCGCGCCCGCCTTGCGCATGCCGGCAAAGGCGGCAGGCCCGTGCAACTTGATCTGTCCGGTCTTGCGCAGGGAGGTCTCGGTGGCGTCGACGTAGCTCATGCGTGTCAGGTCTTCTCGGGCTGATCTCGATATCGGTGGAAAGGCTTGATTTCAGGCCCCAATTTAATGATTGGCAGCCTTCATGCAAGCCGAGGGGCCTGCTTGGGGGGTGAAAGTGACCTAATTCGGGACTTCCACGGCGGTTTCCACCGGCAGGGCGCCGCCGCGGATGCGGATTTCGCGGACGGGATAGGGAACCCGGATACCCTCGCGCTTGAAGGCGTCCCACAGCTCCAGCATCACGTCGCTCTTGACCTTGTCCATGCCGTCGGGGTCGGCGATCCAGAAGGTCAGCGAGAACTTCATCCCGGCTTCCGCGAACTCGGTCAGGAGACAGGTCGGCGGCTTGCCCTTCTGCGCGCGCGGATGAGCGGCGGCGGTCTCGGCGGCGAGCGTACAAACCAGCTTCGGGTCGGCGTCGTAATTGGTACCGAAGGCGATCTTCACCAGCGTGTTCTTGTCGGTATAGGTCCAGTTGACGACCTTCTGCGTCACCAGATCCTCGTTCGGGACCAGGAATTCGCGCCCGTCTCCGGCAGCGACGGAAATATAGCGCGTCTTCATCGCACTGATGCGGCCGGTATTGTCGCCGATGGTGACGAGGTCGCCGGGCTTCACCGATTTGTCGGCGAGCAGGATGATGCCCGAGATGAAATTGGCGACGATCTTCTGCAGGCCGATACCGATGCCGACGCCGACCGCGCCGGAGAACACCGCGAGCGCCGACAGGTCGATTCCGACCGCGCCGAGCGCGATCACGATGGCGACCGTGAGCAGCCCGATGCGGATGATCTTGACCAGCAATACCTGCACCGACGGCGTCAGGTCGGTGGTCGAATTGATCCGGCTCTCGGCGAAATTGCTGGCGATGTTGGTGAGCCAGAGTGCGATCAGCAGCAGCGCGCCGGCCTTGAGCGCCAGGAGCGGGGTCAGCCTGAGGCCACCGAGCACGATCGCGAAGGAATCCAACAGGTCGACCGTCGCATCGAGCTGGCCGACGATGGAGAGCGCGGCGACGAACCAGGCCGTGATCGACACCAGCTTGACGATGAAGGCGTTGCGCAGCACCGAGGTCACGAGCCGGATCACCAGCCATGCGAAACCAAGTTTGGCTGCGACCATCAGGAGATAGGAGCGGCTCGGCCAGGTCGCGTGATACATCACCACGCGCGAGACGATCACGAGCAGCGTGAACACCGCCGTCGAGGCGCTGGCGACCATGACCCGGACGAAATGCCGGAGCGGCAGCGGCCAGCGCATCGCCAGCGAGGTCAGGTCGACACGGCTGCGAATGGCGGCCTCCGCGGCATAGGCGATGCCGGCGGCGGCCAGGATGAGGCCGAATTGCAGGTAGAACCAGGGTGAGGAGATTTCCGCCCCGACGCTGCGTGCGGTGGTCTGCACGAACTCCATGAAGTCTTTGAGGTCCATGTCCATCGGGTCTCGTCGGCAAGCGGGGAGGAATTGATTCGAGGGCGCCGGACAATCCCACAAAGGGCGCGGCCGGGCCATCGATACACCGTGAAGTGAAGCGCGTTAAGGCCGTAAAATGCGGGCAGATTGCCGCGAAGCGCGAAAATGGGTTGGCGCGCGAGTCCACCGACGATAAGGATGAAATTCCAGCGATTTCTTACCCGGAAGGTGGATGGCTTCTCTCGACTCCGTCAGTCTCGCCATATTGCTCGGCGCCGTCCTCGTCATGGCCGGCATCCTCTCCAGCCTGCTTGCGCTGCGCTTCGGCGCGCCATTGCTGCTCGTCTTCCTCATCATCGGCATGCTCGCCGGCGATTCCGGCCCAGGTCAGCTCCAGTTCGACGACGTCCGCACCACCTATCTGGTCGGCTCCGTCGCGCTCGCCCTGATCCTGTTCGACGGCGGCCTGCGCACGCGCTTTGCCAGCATCCGCACCGTGCTTGCGCCGTCCGTGGTGCTCGCGACCGTCGGCGTGCTGCTGACCGCGCTGGTCACGGCGCCGTTCGCCAAATATGCGCTCGACCTCAACTGGTCGGAGGCGCTGCTGGTCGGTGCGGTGGTGGCCTCGACCGACGCGGCCGCGGTGTTCCTGCTGGTGCACACCCAGGGCCTGCGTCTGCGCCCGCGCGTCGGCGCGACGCTGGAGGCCGAATCCGGCACCAACGATCCCTTCGCGATCTTCCTCACTTTGATGCTGGTCGAATACATCTCGGTCGGTACCAGCTCGCCCGGCCATGTGTTGATGGAGTTCATCCAGGAGGCGGTGCTGGGCGCCGTCGTCGGCGTCATCGGCGGCCGCCTCGTCGTCATCGCGCTCAACAAGGTCGCTCTGCCGCAGGGCCTGCATGCGCCCTTCGTGACCACGGCCGCGCTCGTGATCTTCGGCGGCTCGCAGATCATGCACGCCTCCGGCTTCCTCGCGGTCTATCTCGCCGGCATCATCATCGGCAACCGGCCGACCCGCGCGCATAATTCGGTGGTGACGTTCCTCGACGCCGCGACCTGGCTGGCGCAGATCGTGATGTTCGTGCTGCTCGGCCTTCTGGTCTCGCCGAGCCGGTTGGGTTCCAGTGTGCTGCCGGCGGTCGCCGTCGCGTTGGTCTTGATGCTGGTGGCGCGCCCGCTCGCGGTGTTCGTGTGCCTGTCGCCGTTCCGCTTCAACTGGCGTGAGAAGATCTTCATCGCCTGGACCGGCCTGCGCGGTGCGGTCGCGATCTTCCTGGCCTCGATCCCGATGCTGGTCGGGCTGCCCAAGGCCTATCTCTATTTCGACGTGGCCTTTGTCGTCGTCATCATCTCGCTTCTGCTGCAAGGCTGGACCCTGGCGCCGGCCGCGCGCAAGCTGCACGTGGCGCTGCCCCGCGCCGACCGTGGCCCCCGCCGCGTCGAACTCGATCTGCCCGGCCAGCTCGAGCAGCAGCTGGTCGGCTATCCGGTGCGGCCCAAGAGCCTGTATTTCCGTCGCGGCCTGATCCCGTCCTGGTCCAAGCCGACACTGGTGATCCGCAACGAGCACATCCTGACGCCGACGGAGGCCGATCCGATCGCACCGGGCGACTACATCTATCTGCTGGCGCCGCCGGAAAAGGCCGAAGCGCTCGACCGTTTCTTCGTCGACATGCAGCCGAGCACCGCGCCCGATCCGCATCTGCTCGGCGACTTCATGGTCTCCGGCGAGCACACGCTCGCCGAGCTCGCCGCGATCTACGGCGTCAAGGTGAGCGAGGACGAGAGCAAGCTCACGCTCGCCGATTATTTCGACGTCCATCTCGACCACGCTCCAAAGGAGGGCGCCGAGCTCGCCCTGGGCGAGATCGTGCTGGTCGCCCGCAGCATCTCCGGTGGCCGCGTCAACCTCGTCGGCCTGCGCCTGCCCGAAGATGATGAGACACCGCTGCCGCTGACAGGCGCTCGGGCGCTGCGGAAGAAGCTCGCGGAGCTGTGGTCCTCGGTCGCGGGGGTCTGACGCTGCCGTAGGGTGGGCAAAGGCGCCCTTGCGCCGTGCCCACCAGCAGGCAAGACGGTGGGCACGGCGCGCGAAGAGCGCGCCTTTGCCCACCCTACATCAGCACTTTCGCTCCACAAAAACTACGTCAGCACCTTCACCCCGCCGAACGACGTCACCCGTCCCTGCTTGAGCATCACGATCTGCGTCGCGAGCTGGCGCAGCTCGGCGACGTCGTGGCTGACATAGACCATCGGCACATTGGCCTCGTCGCGCAGCCGCACCAAGTAGGGCAGGATCTCGAGCTTGCGGCCCTCATCGAGCGCGCCGAGCGGCTCGTCGAGCAGCAGGAGACGCGGCTTCGACAGCAGCGCGCGGCCGAGCGCGACGCGCTGGCGCTCGCCGCCGGACAGCTTCCCGGGACGGCGATCGCTGAGCGCGCCGATGTCGAGCAGGTCGATGATGCGCCTCTGCTGCGCCGGATCGGGCGCAAGCCCGTTCATCCGCCGTCCGTAATCGAGGTTCTGCGCCACACTCAGATGCGGAAACAGCCGCGCATCCTGGAACACGTAGCCGATGCGGCGGCGGTAAGTGGGCACGTGAATGCCGGCCGCGGTGTCGTCAACGGTCTCGCCATCGATCACGATGGTGCCGCGATCGGGCCGCAGCAGGCCGGCGATCATGTTGACCAGCGAGCTCTTGCCGGCGCCCGAGGCGCCGAACAGCCCGATGACGCGCCCCTCGCTGCTGAAGGAAGCGGACAGCGAGAATTCACCGAGCTGTTTTTCGACGTCGACGCGCAGCATGGTCAATTCCCGTGCAGGCGCTGCGTGGCGCGGCGGGCGAACCATTCGGCCGCGATCAGCGCGCCGATCGCGAGCACGATCGAGACGATCACGAGCCGGCCTGCCGCGGCATCGCCGTCGGGCGTCTGGATCAGCGAATAGATCGCCGACGAAATCGTCTGGGTCTCTCCTGGAATGTTGGAGACGAAGGTGATGGTGGCGCCGAACTCGCCGATCGCCTTGGCAAAGCCCAGCACCATGCCGGCGAGCACGCCCGGCAGCGCCAGCGGCAGCGTCACCGTGAAGAACACTTTCCACGGCGCTGCGCCGAGCGTCTCCGCAGCCTGCTCGAACCGGCGGTCGATCGCCTCGATCGACAGCCGCATCGGCCGCACCAGCAGCGGAAACGCCATCACGCCGCAGGCGAGCGCCGCACCGGTCCAGCGGAACGCGAAGACGATGCCGAGATGGTCGGCGAGAAAGCTGCCAATGAGACCTTTGCGACCGAAGCTGAGCAGCAGCAGATAACCGGTGACGACGGGCGGTAGCACCAGGGGCAGGTGCACGAGTGCGTCGAGCACCGACTTGCCCCAGAAGTCACGCCGCGCGAGCAGCCACGCCAGCGCAATGCCGAACGGCGTTGCGACCAGCGTGGCGATGACGGCGACCCTGAGCGAAAGCAGGATCGCCGTCCATTCGGCGGGAGAGATCTCGAACATCAAGTCGTCATATCAGGTCGCAGAAAACAGGTTGCAAAATCAGGTTTGCAAGAATCAGGTTCGCAACAATCAGGTTGTGGGGCTGATCAGGAACTTGAAGCCGTATTTTTCCAAGATGGCCTTGGCCGCCGCCGAGCGCAGGAAGGCGAGATAGCCGTTCGCCTCCGGCTTGGCGGTGCTGGTCGCCGCGACCGGATAGATGATCGCAGGATGCGAATCCGGCGGGAAGGCGCCGACGATCTTCACGCCCGGCTCGACCTTGGCATCAGTGGAATAGACGATGCCGAGCACAGCCTCGCCGCGGGCGACCAGCGTCAGCGCCGCGCGCACGCTCTCGGCCATGGCGAATTTCGGCTCTGCGGCCTGCCAGGCCCCGAGCTTTTCCAGCGCCGCCTTGGCATATTTGCCTGCAGGGACCGACTTGACGTCACCGGTCGCGATCCTGCCGTCGCCGGCGAGCTTGGCGAGATCGAAACCTGGCGCGATCGTCACGCTGTCGATCTTGGAATCCTTCGGCGCGATCAGCACGATGCTGTTGCCGAGCAGATTCACTCTGGAGGGCTCGTTGATAGTCTTCTTGGCGATCGCGTAGTCCATCCAGTCGGTGTCGGCCGAGACGAACACGTCGGCCGGCGCACCCTGCTCGATCTGCTTGGCTAGCACCGAGCTAGCGGCGTAGCTGACGCTGAACTTGACCCCGGTCCTGGCGGTGTAGGTGGCGTCGATCTCGTCCAGCGCGTTCTTTATCGAGGCGGCGGCGAGCACCGTGATGGTCTTGTCCTCGGCCTCGGCGGGCGCGACGGCCGTGCCGGCGAGAATGACGAAGGCGGTGAAAAGTCCAGCAATACGAATCATGAACAGCGCTCCGTGCGAGCTTGCGCGGACGATGCACGCGCAATCTGGCGTTGGTGGTCTGATGCGACGGGCGGACGCGCTGTTCCACGGCGCCACGGTGGCTTACGGCCAGCGTGGGATATCGCAGCTGCGAAGATAGCAGGCCAGGTCGGAAGGTCAAACCTGATGCGTCATCCCGGGGCGCGCGCAGTGCGAGCCGGGATCCATAGCCACAGGATTGTGTTTGGCGAAGACTCGGAGTGGGCACCTCGCGCCATAACCACGTCTTGTGGTTATGGGTCTCTGGCTCGCTTCGCGCCCCGGGACGACGACGGTGGATTCCGTGGCAGCGAACCTTACGGCTTCGCATCCCCTGCATGCAGCACCGCCTTGCAGGCTGCCGGCATCTGCGCCAGCGTCATCGGCGGCTTCGGCTTGGGCGGCTCGGGCGGCGGCTTGGGGTGCAGCACCGCATCGGAGAACCAGTAGGCGAGATCGGCGGGCTTGCAGCCTTCGTCCTCGGCCTGTGACGGCTGGCCCTTGCATTCGCCGGCCCCGGCCGGGCAGTGCATGCGGATGTGGAAATGGTAGTCGTGGCCCCACCAGGGGCGGATCTTCGACAGCCAGGCGCGGTCGCCCTTGGCCTCGCGGCACAGCGCCTTCTTGATCGCGGCATTGACGAAGATGCGCTGCACGGCGGGTTCTCGCGCCGCAGCGCGCAGCACCAGCACATGGCCTGGTGTGAACACTTTTGGGTCGATGTCGAGCCGGTCCTGGCGCACCATCATCACCGCCGACATGTCCTCGCGCTCCTCGCGCGAGAGCCGGCGGTCCGGCATCGGCGTCAGCCAGATGTCGGCGTCGAGACCGATCTGGTGGCTGGCATGGCCTGACAGCGCCGGCCCGCCGCGCGGCTGGGCGATGTCGCCGACAAGGATGCCGGGCCAGCCGGCGTCCTTGTGCGCCTTGGCTGCAAGCCGCTTGATCAACGCGATCATGTCGGGATGACCGTAGCTGCGATTGCGCGACAGTCGCATCACCTGCCAATTGTCGCCGTTGACCGGCATCTGCGCGGCGCCGCCGATGCAGCCCCTGGTGTAGGAGCCGATGACATGGGCCGGCCCCTTCGACGGCAGCAGCTTTCGCGCGAACAGCTCCTTCGCGGCGAGATCGGGGTCGTTGGGATTGGCGAGCGGCGGCAGCGGCTTCGGGTTGATGCTGCCACGGTCCTGGGCCAGCGCGCCACCGGCGCCCAGGCAGACGAACGAGAGCAGGAGGAGGGTGATGCCGCGGCGACTCATGCTGACGTTCTTATAACCCAATGCTGCACCAGGGTTAAGAACGAGCCCGCCGCCAACTCACCGCAGCGCGCCCGAATCGCGTCTCGACCCGCCGTTTCTTAAGGGTGTAATAACCGTATCCTGCATTGACCAAAATTCGTGCGCGGCGCGCAAAAAATTCTGCGGTTCGCATGCGATCGCGCGAGATTTCGGAACCGATTCAGGCGCGCGCGCAATTTTGCGCCAGATCGCTCACTGATTGAGGGCGCCGCACTCAGTCTGATGGCGCCTGCCGCCGCCCGCCACGCCGCGCAAACAGGCAATATGCGCCCCGCGCGCGGACCGCGGCTGGCTAGGATTACTTTTTTTTCAGACACTTGCCTCAAATCTTGCGGCCGCTGGACGCGACTGGGACGAGTGAAGTTGAGTTTGGGGTCTCGAAAAACAAGAAAGCGAAAGCAAAGCATGCTTGCCCGCGCCGGCCAAAAGGCGCGCAAGCCGCGCTTCGCGCGCGCGCACCGTGCCCTTTCCGAACACGACGAAATCCTGCGCAGCCGTGCCGAGGCGGAAGCCGCGATCGCGGAGGCGCGCAAGTCGCATGAGCGCCTGCGCCAGGCCATCGACATCCTGCCGCAGGGCATCGTGTTTCTCGACGCCGAAGGCCGCTACGTCCTCTGGAACAAGAAATACGCCGAGATCTACAGCAAGACCGCCGATCTGTTCGAGGAAGGCGCGCGGCTCGAGGACACGCTGCGCATCGGAGTCGCCCGCGGCGACTATCCCGAGGCCATCGGCAATGAAGAAGCCTGGATCGCCGAGCGCCTGCAAAAGCTCTACAAGCCCGGCGCGCGCCACGAGCAGAAGCTGTCGGACGGGCGCGTCATCCTGATCGACGAGCGCTTGACCGATGACGGCGGCGTCGTCGGCCTGCGCGTCGACATCACCGAGCTCAAGCAGCGCGAGGCCTCGTTCCGCCTGCTGTTCGACGGCAATCCCGTGCCCATGATCGTCTGCGCGCTGGACGACGAGCGCATCCTCGGCGTCAACGATGCCGCGGTCGCGCATTATGGCTACAGCCGGGCCGAGTTCGAGCGATTGAAGATCCGGTCCTTGCAGGCGTTCGAAAGCGAGCCGCCCTGGACCGTCGATGGGACCGGCGAGGATCAGGCCGGCCGCACCTGGAAGCACGTCAAGGCCGACGGCGCGCTGATCGACCTTGCGATCTATTCCCGCGAATTGACTTATGCTGATCGGCCCGCGGTGCTGCTCGCGCTGATGGACATCACCGAGCGCAAGCGCGCGGAGGCGCGGCTCGCCTTCATGGCCCAGCACGACGGGCTGACCGGCCTGCCCAATCGCAGCCTGCTGCGGCAGCAGATGGACGAGATGCTGCTGCACACGCGCCGCGGCTCGGAGAAGGTCGCGCTCCTGATGCTGGGGCTGGATAATTTCAAGGCGGTCAACGACACGCTGGGGCATGCGGTCGGCGACAAGCTCCTGCGCGGCGTCGCCAAGCGGCTGCGCTCCACCTTGCGGGACGAGGACGCGCTGGCGCGGCTCAATTCCGACGAGTTCGCGGTTCTACAGAGCGGGCTGGCGCGTCCCGAGGACGCGGTGATGCTGGCCAAGCGGCTCCTGGCGGCCATTGCCGATCCCTATCTGCTCGACGGTCATTCCGTGGTGATCGGCGCCTCGATCGGCATTGCGATGGCGCCGGGCGACGGCGAGGATTCCGAAAAGCTGCTCAAGAGCGCCGACATGGCGCTGTCACGCGCCAAGCTGGATGCGCGCGGCAGCTTCGCCTTCTTCGAGGCCGCGCTCGATGCGAAGGCGCAGAGCCGCCGCAAGATCGAGGTCGAGCTGCGCGACGCGATCCAGAACGACGTGCTGCGGCCGTACTACCAGCCGCTGATCGACCTCTCGAGCGGCCGCATCACCGGCTTCGAGGCGCTGCTGCGCTGGCCGCATGCCGAGCGCGGCATGGTATCGCCGGCCGAGTTCATTCCGGTCGCCGAGGACACCGGCCTGATCAATCCGCTCGGCGGGCTGATGCTGCGCCGGGCCTGCCTCGACGCCGCGGCCTGGCCGCACGACGTCCGCGTCGCGGTCAACCTGTCGCCGCTCCAGTTCCGCAGCGGCAATCTGCTCTCGATGGTCACTGACGCGCTGAAACATTCCGGCCTGGCGCCGCGCCGGCTCGAGCTCGAGATCACCGAGACGCTGCTCCTGGAGAAGAGCGCGCAGGTGCTGGCGACGCTGCATGCGCTGCGCGCGCTCGGCGTGCGGATCTCCATGGACGATTTCGGCACCGGCTATTCCAGCCTCAGCTACCTACGCAGCTTCCCGTTCGACAAGATCAAGATCGACCAGTCCTTCGTGCGCGATCTCGCGGCCAACCGCGAGGCCCAGGCGATCATCCGCTCCATCGTCAGCCTCGGCAAGGGCCTCGGCGTCACCATCACCGCCGAAGGCGTCGAGACCGAAGCGGAGCTCAGCTGCCTCCGCGCCGAAGGCTGCGATGAGGGCCAGGGCTTCCTGTTCAGCAAGGCCCGGCCGAATGCGGAGATCGTCAGCCTGCTGGCGGCACAGCGCGGCATCGACGACGAGGAGGACGCCGCGCTGGTGGCGTGACCGCTCGCCTCCGCGATATCTAAGAACGCACCGCTTCGCCATCGGCCTCTCCCGCCTTGCCCGGCGCCAGCAGCCTTGATCTGCCTCAACAACGAGGCCAAAGGCTGGGGCACATGACAGCGCGGCCTCGGTCAATTTCCGTTTGGAGGTTCGGACGGATAACGGCCCGGGCGCGCCACCCGTAAATTTCCCAAGTGCGGACCGTCAGCTGCCGTCGTTAAGTCGTGCGGTCGTGGGGTCGCACCATGAAGACACCGAAGCCGAAGCAATGGGCCGAGCAGGAGGTTCGACGGCTGGTCACGCTGGCCCGGCAGGGCATTGGGGTATCGAAGATTGCCGCCGAACTGGGCCGCCACGCCGGATCAGTCAGGCGCATGGCGCGAGCGAAAGGAATATTATTGAAGAAATAGTCGCCGGTAGGGCAGGCGCTGCCTGATCGACGAGGCGCGTGGACGGCGCCCTACAGCCCGAAGCCTCGGCCGATGTCCCGCACAAGGCTGGGCGCAGCCTCAGTATTGCGACCATGGGAGAGCGCTCGATCGAGCCGAGACAAGATGCCTTTTCCGAAGAGCGCTATAGCGATGCCTCTGAGCATGGTTGTGGATCGGGTTTGAACGATGCTGCGAAAGTTCAAAACGGCCCCAGCCGCAGGATGGGGTAACAGCCGGGGCCGGCATTCCCATTCCAATGTGCCGCATTGGCGGTGGGCGGCACTCTTCAAGTTACGCACACGGAAGCTAACAAACTATTTTGCTTCGCACTCACCCCACAGGGGCCGCGGTTGGTTTGGTGATACCAGGCTCGGGATCGGGCGGCGAGCCAACCGAGCAACGTTCGAAATGATCGAGCGGCGCATCATTGGCCAAATGCTCCCAATATTCAGCTTCCGCGAGCAGTTTCCAGCCTCGATCAGGATGACGCGCGGCTGTCTGACGGCATAAAAATGCCATCGCGCGCAGGCGACCCGCAGTGTCCATCTCACTCCTCCCATTATTCTTGTTGATTTCACCCTATTTTCTTTTTTTGCGTCGGAGTCATTACGATTATGTCGCAAAACTAATTTCCATCTTCGAAGCGCGGCTCGACTTTCGTTGCCGCTTCAAATCGCGCGTCGAACACAAGCTGGTGCAATCCAGCTCGTAGGGCAGGGCGAAGTACAACCCGTCAAGCTTCATGCTTACAAATCAGAACTGGCAAGAACGACGAGATACCCGCGCCCCTGCGTTTGGGGCAATAGGTTCCGCAGGAGCTCGACCCCTTGCGAAACTGCGTCGGAGTGATCGGTGGGGTCAGGATCGCGCAGCGAGGCGTGGAATAGACCCAAGGCGGAGAGTGAGACGAGCGGAATCCTGCGCAGCCATTGCCAGTGCGTCCACCAGTCCTAGGACCGGTCTGCCAGCACTCGCTCCATGATGATCGTGCGTTCGTCGCCATAATAGCTGTCGCGCACGCGGGCCGGATGCTGCATTCCATGAATTGCTCCGCCGAAGCTTCGCGAATGACTGGATGTTGACCCGCCTCACGGCGCGGCAATCGGCGGATTTTCAACGACCCGTCACTCGATCACGTCGTCCGTCAGCACGAGGATGGTGGGCGGGATCGTCACGCCAAGCGCACGCGCGGTCTTGAGATTGACGGCCAGCTCGAATTTGGTTGGCAGCTGGATCGGCATGTTTGCCGGCTTTTGTCCCTTCAGGATCAGATCGACATAGCCCGCGGCGCGACGAAACAGGTCGCCGATGTCGGCACCATAGCTGATCAGAGCGCCGGCATGGGCGAACTCCTTCTGCTGGCCGATGACGGCGATCTTCATGTCGATGCCGATACGGCAAATTGCGTCCTGCATCGCGGCGGTCATGTAGTCGCGAATGACGATCACGGCGTTGCCGCCGGCGCCCGCGAGCACGTTGAATTGCTCGGCAACCGCCGCCGGCGATGCGCTCGTCAGTCCGAGGCGCACCGGCTCCAGCCCGGCACGTCGTGCTTCCTCGATGGTTTGCGCGCCCCAGGCGCTGAAGGTCGGGTCCGTCGCATTGTTCAAGACGCCGATCCGCTTCAGCGAGGGCAGGATCTCCCGGATCATCTCGATGCGCTTGGCCGACATCTCCTCGCCGAACGCGGCGAAGCCGGTGAGGCTGCCGCCCGGCCGCGCGAGGCTCTGAAACAATTCAGGGTCGCTTTGCACCGCAGGCAGCGCCACGGCGACGACGGGAATATTGGTTTTCCTGACCATCGCGCGTGCTGCGGCCGGGCCGGGCGAAAGCAGGACGTCCACCTGTCTGGCCACGAGGTCGTCGATCAATGCAAGGCCCCGCGACACGTCGCCGGCCGTCGAGTGGGCCTCGATGACGATGGTGCGGCCCTCCACGTAACCCAGCTCGGCCAGCGCCTTCCGGAACGGAACGAGCACCGCATTGTCGATTTCCGGCGTGGCAAATCCGACGAATCCCACGACCGGAACGCGCTTTTGGGCCAAGGCTGCGCGCGCCGAGATCGCCGTCATTCCCAAGAAGCTCAGAAACGTCCGCCGCCTCATTTAGCCTCTCGCGATGCCAGAACGATCTGATCACAAGGGAATGCTACACCAAGATAATCGGTGCCAGAAGGCAGGAAGTAGGATGACAGAGGGAGGCGAAATCCATCAAACTTACATTATGCAAAGTCAGATCCAGTAATCGCCACTATCCAGTGTCACGCCGTCGCGCGGCTAAGATCGAGCGATGGCCTGCGCCGCGTCGGAAAACTCAGCGCCACCGCGACCGCTGCAAGCCCGATCGCGAAGGAGCCCACATGCAGCCAGGTGTATTGCTGGAACGTGTCGAACACGATCCCGCCGGCCCAGGGCCCGAGCGCCATGCCGAGGCTGGCGAAGGCCGACACGGCGCCGAACACCGTGCCCATGATGCGCGCGCCGAAGAACTCGCGGACCAGCACCGCATAGAGCGGCATCACCCCGCCATAGGCGAGTCCGAACACGACCGAGAGCGCGTAGAACTCGCCGAGCTGCGCCACCGCCAGATAGGTCGCGATGCACATCGCCTGCACGAACAGCCCGCCGACAAGGACCGGTTTCGCGCCGATGCGATCGGCCAGCACGCCCAGCAGCAGGCGTCCGCCGAGGCCTGAGACGCCGGCGACGCTATAGACCGTCACTGCCGTGAGCGGAGCGATGCCGCAGACCATCGCATAGGACACCATGTGGAAGATCGGACCGGAATGCGCCGCGCAGCAGGCGAAATGCGCCGCTGCGAGCGCGATGAATTGCGGCGTGCGCAGCGCCTGCGCCGCGCCCATCTCGACCTCCGGCACAGCGTCCGTCGTTGCGGAGCCCGCGGCTGGTGGCGCCGGACGCACCAGGAAGCAGGCGGGGATCAACAGCGCCCACGAAGCGATGCCGATCGTCAGCATCGCGGTGCGCCAATCATAGGCCGTGATCAGCCAGCTCGCGGCCGGCGCGACCGTCACCGGCGACACGCCCATGCCGGCCGAGACCAGCGCCACGGCGAGGCTGCGGTTCTTCTCGATCCAGGCGCTCGCGAGCGCCATCATCGGTGCGTAGAAGCTGCCCACGGCGATCCCGATCAGCACGCCGAAGCAAAGCTGGAATTGCCACAGGCTTGCGGCCTGGCTCGCTGTGACGAGACCTAGTCCCAGCAGAACGCTTCCCGAGAGCACCACGATGCGGGTGCCGAACCGGTCCGACAGCGTGCCCCATAGGAATGCGGCGAATCCCATAAAGAGGAAATCCAGCGTCGCGGCAGCCGACACCCCGGCGCGCGACCAGCCCATCGCCTCCGAGATCGGCTGCAGGAACACCGCCAGCGACAGCATCGTGCCGAACCCGATGCAGGTCATCAGCGCGCCCGCGGCGACAACGACCCAGCCATAGTCGAAGCGTGACGGCTTGCTCATGCGTTTCCTCAGCGCTGTTGGTTTGTTGATGGCGCGGAGAGGATGGTGGCTTATCTGCAGGGCGAGAGCAAGGCTGGGTGTTGCACGCCATTGCCGACCGATCGGGAGCGCAGTTCATGACGGTCTGTTTTGCGGGTGGCCATCAAGAGATAAGTGATCTCGCGTTGGCAGGTCTACCGTCCGCGATATCGGAGCGCCTCGACCAGCACCGAAAAGGCGGAGGAAGGCTGCCGCCGGCTCGGATAGTAGAGGTGGTAGCCCGAGAATGGCGGACACCAATCGGAAAGCACCCGGACCAGTCGGCCCTCGGAAACATGTTGCTGCACGTGGCCCTCCGTAAGATAGGCGAGGCCCAGGCCCTTGAGTGCTCCGTCCAGGAGAAGGCCCGCACTGTTGACCACCAGCCGTCCCTCCACACGCACCTTGAGTTCGCGCCCGTTCTTCTCGAACTCCCAGGCGTACAGGCTGCCACCATGGGTCGGCAGGCGAAGGTTGAGGCAGTTGTGATGCGTCAGATCCCGAGGCGACTTCGGCCGTTTGCGCTCGGCGAAGTAGGAGGGGGAACCGACGACGGCCATCCGCAGGTCGGGACTGACGCGCACGGCGATCATGTCCTTGGCGACCAGTTCACCCGGCCGGATGCCGGCATCGACCTGCTGCGCCACGATGTCGGTGAGCCCGTAATCGATGACGATTTCGACGTGGATGTCGGGGTACTTTGGCAGGATCTTCCCGAGGGCAGGCAATAGGATCGCGACGGCTGCGTTCTCCGTCGCCGTCAAACGAACCGTTCCCGCCGGCTTTTCGCGGAGTTCGCTGAGCTCAGCGAGATCTGCATCCATGGCGTTGAATTTCGGCCCAATGCTGAGGAAGAGCCGTTCTCCAGCCTGAGTCGGGGTGACGCTGCGCGTCGTCCTGTTCAAAAGCCTGATGCCGATCCGCTCCTCCAGATTTCGAATGATCTGGCTGAGGGCAGACTGCGTCATGCCGAGTTTCGCCGCGGCTCGGGTGAAATTGCGCTCCCGCGCCACCGCGAGGAAGGCCAGCAGGTCGCTCGCGTCCTCTCGCTGCATTGATAAGCTATCCTAATGACTGCATATCAAATCTATCACCTAATCGCGGACGAACCAAAGTCTTAGGTTCGGACCAGCCGTGGAGGAGCCCGCGGTCGTCCGGTGGGAAGATCATGGGGTGACTTGGTCGCCTGTGTTTCGCGTCAGCGGCGCGACCTTGTACGCTGTGCTCTCGGCTGCGTGACTGATGACCGACACGACAACCATTGATGGATGCCCGCAATGAGACGGCTTGCCGCGACCCTGTTTTTGTTCTGCCTGATTGTCGGCGCGGCCGCCGACGATCGGTCATCGAGCGAAGGAGCACATCGCATGTCGAAACCGGAGGACATCCGCGCCGTCGCGCCCGTGCTCCAGAATTATGCACAGGAGGTCGTCCTGGGCGATCTCTGGAAGCGCCCCGGGCTTTCGCCGCGGGACCGCAGCATCGTCACGCTCGCTGCTCTCATCGCCCGCAATCAGAAGATCGAGCTGCCATTCTATCTCGGTCTCGCGCTCGACAACGGCGTGAAGCCGGCAGAGGTCTCCGAGATCATCACGCACCTGGCCTTCTACACCGGGTGGGCGAACGCGATCGACGCGGTTCCGGCGGCAAAGGCGGTCTTCGACAGCCGCAACATCGGAGCCAATCAGCTGCCGCAGGCGTCGGGACCGCAGCTTCCGCTCGACGAGGCGGCGGAAAAGCAGCGAGCCACACGCGTCGGCGAGCAGTTCGGCCAGATCACGCCAAGCCTGGTTCAGTACACCACCGACGTGCTGTTCCGGGATCTCTGGCTCAGACCGGGTCTGGCTCCGCGGGATCGCAGCCTCGTTACCGTGAGCGCGCTCATCGCAACCGGACAGGTCGCCCAGATCACGTATCATCTAAACCGGGCGATGGATCACGGACTGACGCGGGAGGAAGTCGGCGAGATGCTCGGCCATCTCGCCTTCTATGCCGGCTGGCCCAACGCCTTCTCTGCGGCGCCGGTCGTCAAGGACGTCATCGAGAAGCGCCCGCGCTGACGTAGTCCGGATGTCGCCCGCTGTGAGCCGGGGAACACAATGATCACGCGCAGAGACGCCCTCATCTGCGGTGGCATCGCCGCCACCGTCTCACTTCGGCGCGCGCAAGCACTCACGTCCGAACCGCCAAAGGAACTAGCCATGGACATCGGCATCACGAAAAACGGGTCTCGTCCCTCCCAGAAGGGTTCGCAAGACTGGTTCACCGGAACGGTGCGGGTCGATCCGCTGTTTCAGGCGCCGGATCCCGCCCGTGTCGGCGGCGGCCAAGTCACCTTCGAGCCCGGTGCTCGGACCGCGTGGCACACGCATCCGCTTGGGCAGACGCTGATCGTCACTGCGGGGCTCGGCTGGGTGCAGCGAGACGGCGGTCCAGTCGAGGAGATCCGGCCCGGCGACGTCGTCTGGGTTCCGCCGGGGCTCAAGCATTGGCACGGTGCATCGCCGACGACCGCGATGACGCACATCGCAATTCAGGAATCGGTGAACGGCAGGAACGTCGAGTGGCTCGAGAAGGTCAGCGACGCGCAATACCAAAGGTGAGTTGTTGCCGAGACGTGATGCCGCCGCCGTTGTTGGCGCTGCGCAGGAGGTAATCGTGAACACGAAGCAGCTTCTGATTGTCGGTGCATCCATGCTGGCTTCAACTCTGGGAGGACCTGCCATTGCCCAGGAAGCACAGGGCCGCTACATCCAGCTCGCCGAAATCGAGATCGATCCGGCTCAGCTTGAAGCCTACAAGACGGCGGTCAGGGAACACATCGAGACCGCGGTCCGCGTCGAACCGGGCGTCCTGGTGCTGTATGCCGTGTCGGATCAGGACAACCCGACCATGGTGAGAGTTTTCGAGGTCTATCGCGACGTCGAGGCGTACAGGTCGCACCTCGAATCTCCCCACTTCAAGACATACAAGGCTACGACGGAGAAGATGGTCAAGTCGCTGAAGCTGGTCCGGACGGATGCCATCGCGCTCGGAGCAAGGAGGAGTTGAACGACCATTCGGAAGGGTCGTGTCTCTGAGAGGTTTTGTTGTGGCCTGCGCTTTGGCCGCAGGCATCGCCATTGGTGCGCTGGAGAGTCACGGAATTTACGCGCAGACTAGTCGTCCGGTCTTCATGATCGAAGACAACACGGTGACAAATCCGGACGGATTCGCAAAAGAGTTCGCTCCGCTCGCCCGGGACAGCGTCAAGACTTACGGCGGGCGCCATTTGGCGGGCGCATGCGCGGCAATGATGCCGGTCAAATCCCTCATTTTGGCTTGCTCAAGGGTTTCCTCGTGCTTTGATTTTACTGATGCTGCGCAGCAAAGATGCTGGCCTATCCATGGGAGAGAGTGAAGCAGACTGTCACCCGCTGACACCATTTGCCCATGATGATAGTATGCCTCTGTTTACCGGCTAGCGATGTTGTTCTCGTGAAGCGCACACCCACCAACGTGCGGGGAGGCAAGTGCAATGAACTGGGGAGCGTCGTTTAGGCCGCGCGGGTGCCGCCGGCTTTTCCTGCCCGTCATTTTTGCCTCCGCGATCTGGTCGCCCCTGGCGTGCGCGCAGGACGTTCGAAGCGCGCCCGCCGCGCCGGGGCCGGTCTTTTCGGAGAGCGGTCCCGATGCCGGGCTCTACGGTGCGGCTGAGGGCTATCCGGTCGGCACGCGGGGAGCCGCTCCCCCGCTCGACAAGCTCGTCGGCAGCTACAGCCATTTCGGCGAGATCTATCCCTCGCGCCGGGTCGCTCGCGCGACGGCGCCCTGGCAATTCAAGCGCGCGCCGGAGCCACAGGTCACCTACAGTTTTGGCACCGAAAAGTTCGGCATCGCGGACTACCTCAAGCGCAACCCGGTGACGGGCCTCCTGATCGCCAGGGACGACACCATCCTCTACGAGCACTATCAATATGCGCGGACCGACCATCACCGCTTTGTCTCGATGTCCATGGCCAAGACGGTGGTGGCCATTCTGGTCGGGATCGCGGTCTCGGAGGGACGGATCAAGTCGATCGACGACCTCGTCTCGACCTATGTCGGCGGCCTTGCAGGCACGGAATATGGCAACACGTCCATCCGCGCCTTGTTGAACATGTCGTCAGGCGTCGAATTCTCGGAAGTCTATGACGGGAACGACGACATCGCCCGGCTTGGGCGGGCCTTGTTCGCCGGCCCGCCGAAAGATCCCGCCGCCATCGTCGCGCAGTTCAACACGCGGACCGCGCCGCCAGGCACCAAATTCCACTATGCCAGCGTTGAAACGGAGATACTCGGCTTGGTCCTGCGCGCCGCCACGGACACGCCGGTCGCCGACTATCTCCGCGACCGGATCTGGGACCCCATCGGCACCGAGGCTGATGCCTCATGGGTGATCGACGGCAGCGGGCAGGAGATCGCCTATTGCTGCTTCAACGCAACCTTGCGCGATTATGCGCGCTTGGCCCGGTTGCTCGCCCATGACGGCGCCTGGGAGGGGCGGCAGCTGATCCCCCGGCAGTGGCTGCTGGATGCCACGACCGTCAGGCCAGAGGACGGTCATCTCGCCCCGCACGTGGCGACGCGCTATTTCGGCTACGGCTATCAGGTGTGGCTCCTTCCGGGCGAGCAGCGCCGATTTGCCCTGCTTGGCATCCGCGGTCAGGTCATCCTGGTCGATCCCGCCTCCAAGCTCGTCATGGTGCACACGGCCGTTCGCCAGAAGCCGTCCGAGCCGGGCGCGCTCCGGGAGCCGCTGGCGTTGTGGTCTGCTGTGCTTCAACAGCTCGGGCAATGATGAATTACTCACGCCTGCCAATGGCATACGGCCGCGCTGGCGCGGTCGGTCGGGTCGGAAAGCCGCGGCTGCATTGAACCTGTCCGGCTTCCGGGCGCACCAACGGCGCGTAAGTCCCAATAGCCGCGACGAGGGAAGGCGCGATGAGGACCCTGAGAAAATCGATCTGCGTTGCAGTTGCTGCGCTTGCCTTGAGCCTGTCGTTCGGCGTGCCGTCCGATGCCGACGAGGACGAGGCGGGCACGCTCGCGCGGCAGATGAAGGTGCTTTATCAGGCCGGGAAGTACATGGAAGCGCTGCCTCTGGCCCAGAAGTCGCTGGCCCTTCGCGAGAAGGAGTTCGGCCCTGATGATGCCCACGTCGCGATGCCGCTGAACGACCTTGGCACGATCCATTACAATCTCGGCCAATACGCCGTCGCCGAACCGCTGTACAAGCGCGCGCTGGCGATTCGGGAGAGGACACTCGGTCCGAATCATGCCGAAGTCGCCATGGTGCTGAACAATCTGGGCGATCTCTATCGCGCGGAAGAGCGTTACGCAGAAGCGGAGCCGCTCCTCAAGCGATCGATCGCCATCAGCGAGAAGACGGTCGGCCCCAATGATGCGTCGATCGTGATGGCGTTGAGCAACCTCGGCGCGGTCTACAGCCATCAGGGCCGGTACGATCAGGCCATACCGCTATTCGAGCGAGGCCTCGCCGTGCTGCAGAAGGAGCTCGGTCCCGACGATCCCGAAGCCACGGTGCTGATGAACAATTTGGCCGACGCCTATACCAATCGGCATCGCTATGCCGATGCCGAGCGCCTGCTGAAGCGGTCGATGGCGGTCACCGAGAAGGCGTTCGGCCCGGATCATCCCGACATCGCGCAGGCACAGAACAATCTGGCTGCGCTCTATGGGCGTCAGGGCCGTAACGCGGAGGCCGAGCGGCTGTTCAAGCGGTCGGCGGCCACTTTCGAGAAAACCCTCGGCCCCAACCATCCGGATCTCGCCGGCGTTCTGGAAAACCTCGCCGGTCTCTACAAGTATCTAGGCCGCTATGCCGATGCCGAGCAGGTCCTGAAACGGTCGACGGCCATCCGAGGGAAGACGAGGCCGATCTGAAGAGCGGCGCAGGATGGTAGTGCGACTTGTCCGCCGCAGCCCGAAGAGCGACGCTGGCGGGCAGGGCTATCGCATTAGAGAGTTTTTCCCTGCGGCCATCCTTCGAGACGCCCGCTTGAGCGGCTCCTCAGGATGAGGGCGGAGTCCGCGGCAGCAGTTTCAACAGGCACCGCCGCCAATGAGCCTCATCCTGAGGAGACGCGTCAGCGTCGTCTCGAAGGACGAGGCGTGCGCGCAGGCACACTTCGCTTTGCCCACACCACAACTTTTCCAACTTTTTTGCACATTGACGCCGGACCATGTCGGCATGGGCCGGTCTCGATCGTCCTTGGGTCGACACGTCCCGGACGTGCTGGAAATGGACCCGGCACACGTGGCGAGATTCCGTCAATTCGAGCGTCAAAGTCGCAACTGGAGCAATGCCCATGAGGATCACCGTCGAAACCAGCGTAGCCACCCCGATCGATCAGGTCTGGCGTGCCTATACGACGCCAGCCGACATCGTGAAGTGGAATGCCGCATCCGACGACTGGCATACGACCAGGGCGACGGTCGACCTGCGGGACGGCGGCGCCTTCTCATCGCGGATGGAGGCCAAGGACGGCAGCATGGGCTTCGACTTCGCCGGCACCTACACCAAGATTGTCGAGCACAAGCGGATCGAATATTCGTTCGGCGATCGGAAGGCCGAGGTCGAGTTCGTGCCGGGCCTGAAGGGCGTTGTCGTCCGTGTCGTCTTCGACGCCGAAACCACGCACTCTGTCGAGCAGCAGCAGGGCGGCTGGCAGGCGATCCTCGACAATTTTGCGCGATACGTCGAGGCGAAGAAGATGTCGTGAGGATTTGCCGCGAGGAGCGAAGGCGAGCACAGCTTTCGTAGGGTGGGCAAAGGCGCGCTGAGCGCCGTGCCCACTACTCTTCCCGACGGCACACAAGCGGTGGGCACGCTTCGCCTTGCCCACCCTACAAACTTCTTGTTGATGCTGCGCAGTAGGGATGGTGGCTACCGGGCGAGGGCAAGGCGGTTGAGTACGGGTGAAATCCTGGGGGCTATTCGATCACTTCATCGGCGCGGGCGACGACGGTTGCAGGCAAGTCGAGACCAAGGGCCTTGGCGATGCGGAGATTGATCCTGAGGTCGAACTTGGTGGGTCGTTCGAAGGGCAGATCGCCCGGTTTTGCGCCCCGTAGAATGCGATCAACCTGCGCAATCAAGCGGCGCCCAGCGTCTGCAAAGTCGGGGCCGAACGACATGAAAGCGCCGTTCGCAACCCAGTCTGGTGAAGCAAAGATCGCAGGCCTCATGCTCAGATTCACCAGCTTGACGACTTCGGCCAGGTGGGCGCTGAGCACGACGTCCGGAACGAAAACAAGACCGTCGAATCGGGCGAGGTTGTCCGGGCTCAGGATTGTCCCGATGCTGGCGGGATCATCGATGTTGATTGCTTCAACCTCAAAGCCGAGCTTGCGGCCGGCCTCCAGAACAGGCGTGAGACTCTGTGCGCCGCGCGACACCTTTGTCGTGACAGTTCCGAGGCGGACGGCCTGTGGCAGGATCTCCCGCAGGAGCTCGACCCGCTTTACAGTGGTTTCCTCCGAGAAAATTGCGATGCCCGTCACGTTGCCACCGGGACGGGCGAGGCTGTCGGCCAATCCGGACGCGACTGGATCAACCGCGGCAAGGGTCACGATCGGAATGGTTCGGGTTGCCTTGTAAGCGGCGAGAGCGGTAGGTGTGCTGATGGCGATGATCACGTCCACCCGGTCATCCCGCACGATCTCCTGCGCGAGTGCCGGCAGCGCGTCGGGATCTCCGGCCGCATCACGAAATTCGAGTCGAATTCGTCCCACGACGTAACCTAGCTCAGCAAGCAGCCTTTTGGTTGCCGCCATCTGCGCGGGGATTTTGACCGGTCCCAAGTGGACGATGCGCGGTGTGGAAGACTGCTGGGCGCGTGCGATGAGCGATCCGCCGATTGCTCCCGTCATCAGCCCGATGAATGCGCGCCGTCTCATCTGACCTCGCTCGAAGCTGCCGTGCGATAGTCGACTATAGCACGCTTCAAGGCTCGTAAGCCAAAACAGTCCCGCCGATCCCACGGCTATCGCATTTGAGAGTTTTCCGTGCGGCCATCCTTCGAGACGCCCGCCTTAGGCGGGCTCCTCAGGATGAGGACGAAGCGCGCGGATGCAGTTTCAAAGGGCACAAGCGCTGACTAGCCTCATCCTGAGGAGGCGCGTAAGCGCCGTCTCGAAGGACGAGGCGTGCGCATCGGCCGCGCTACAAGTCATATGCGATAGCCCTGCCTCTGTCGGGAACGGGACGAGGTCTCGAAAAGACTGGCCGTCCGCGGGCTTGAATGCATCGACTTGAATATCAGTCGATCATTCTATCACCCCGTCCGCGTGGGCCAGCAATGCAGCTGGAACTTCGATCCCGAGTGTCTTTGCAGTCTTGAGGTTGACGAATAGTTCATACTTGGTCGGTTGCTCGACCGGCAGATCCCCGGGCTTGGCGCCCTTGAGGATTTTATCGACGTAATCAGTGGCTAGCCGGTTCAAGTCGATGATGTCCGCTCCGTAGGACAGCAGCGCACCGAGTTGAACGAATTCCTTGCCGATGGCAAACAGCGGCAGCCGATGCTCTGCGGCGAGGTCGGCGATGCGCTTGCGTGCAATGAAGAACATCGGGCTGGGAAACAGGAAGACTGCATCGGCACGCGCGCCCGCAAGCGCCGAAAACGCCTCGCCCAGCCCGTCAGGATCCTGGACGGCAATGAGTTGCAAATGAACGCCCACGGTTTTTGATGCGGACTCCGCACCGCTGATCATGCCTTGAGTTGTAGTCTTGCCGTATGCAGCCGGATGCCAGATCGCTGCTATCCGAGACGCCTTGGGCAATGCTTCCTTCAATTGCGCGAGCCGCTTGGGAACAAGCTGCGGGCCGATGAAGGTTAGTCCCGTGATGTTACCTCCTGGTCGGGCGATGCTGGCAACGAGTCCGTCTTCGACCGGGTCGCCCATAACTGGCACAACAACAGGAATTGTTTTGGTAGCTTGCTGCACTGCCCGCGCAGCAAGCGAATTCTGTGCAACGATAAGAGCAGGATTGAGACGGACGAGGTCACTCGCCAAGGCCGGGAGTTGTTCGGCCTTTGAATCGGCTGCTCGAAGCTCGACGATGATATTCTCTCCGTCGATATAACCGCGTTCGCGTAGTCCTTGATGAAAGGCAGCCATCGAAGTGCGGGTTTGCTCGATCGAGCCGGTGGTCAAAAAGCCAATATGGGGGACTTTCTTCGGCTGTTGCGCGCGAGCAAGGGGTGACCAGGCCGCCGCGGCGCCGATCAGTGCGAGAAATTCCCGTCGCTGCATGACACCTCCTCTGATTGAGGCTCAACCACAATAACGCGAGCGCCGACCCGAGCCAACAACCACTTGCCCAGCGCCCACGCAATCGTTCCGTGACGCGATGGCGCGATCAGGGTCCGTAATACGCGCGGGAACGAGACGCATCTTTCCGAGCCGATTGCGTGTGGGCCGAAGCAATGAACGTCCCTGACGCCATTGCAGAAGCCTGGCATGCTGCAGCGCCTAGGCTGCCAAGTGTCTTTGCGACGCATGATTTTTGCACGGACCATGAAATTGCTCCGTGCATGAATGATCGAGACTCGAAAAAATCAGATGGACTATCGTGCCGGCTCATCCGGCCCTCTCCGATAATGCCACTATACCCCTGTTTTGCCCGACGGGTCAAACCGGATTCGCAAAAATCGAAAAATCGCAATGCCGCCAAGGCGGCGGCTACTGTGCATGGGGTTGTTTTCGCACTTTTGTTTTGCCGCCCGGAGGCCGCCTGTTTCCCGGCCCCGAAGACCGGACCGGCCCTCCCAAGCCCCGCCTCAGCTATCCACCTTCAGTGCGGCAATGAAAGCTTCCTGCGGAATGTCGACCTTGCCGAACTGCCGCATCTTCTTCTTGCCTTCCTTCTGCTTCTCCAGAAGCTTGCGCTTGCGCGTGATGTCGCCGCCGTAGCATTTCGCGGTGACGTCCTTGCGCAGCGCCCGCACCGTCTCGCGGGCGATCACCTTGCCGCCGATCGCCGCCTGGATCGGGATCTGGAACATGTGCGGCGGGATCAGCTCCTTCATCTTCTCGACCATGGCGCGGCCGCGGCCCTCGGCGCGGGTGCGGTGGACCAGCATCGAGAGCGCATCGACCGGCTCGGCATTGACCAGGATCTGCATCTTGACGAGATCGGCCGGCTTGTAGTCGGTGAGATGATAGTCGAACGAGGCGTAGCCCTTGGAGACCGACTTCAGGCGGTCATAGAAGTCGAACACCACCTCGTTGAGCGGCAGGTCGTATTTCACCATGGCGCGGGAGCCGACGTAAGTGAGCTCCTTCTGCGCCCCGCGGCGGTCCTGGCACAGCTTCAGGACGCTGCCGAGATATTCGTCGGGCGTGAGGATCGTCGCCTCGATCCAGGGCTCGTCGATCTCGGCGATCTTGACCACGTCGGGCATGTCGACCGGATTGTGGATCTCGATCTCCTGGCCGTCGGTGAGCTTCATCTTGTAGATGACGCTCGGCGCGGTCGCGATCAGGTTGAGGTCGAACTCGCGCGACAGGCGTTCCTGAATGATCTCGAGGTGGAGAAGCCCGAGGAAGCCGCAGCGGAAGCCGAAGCCGAGCGCGGCTGACGTCTCCATTTCGAACGAGAAGCTGGCGTCGTTGAGGCGCAACTTGCCCATCGCGGCGCGCAACGTCTCGAAATCGTCGGCGTCGACCGGGAACAGCCCGCAGAACACCACCGGGATCGCCGGCTTGAAGCCCGGCAGCATCTCGGCGACCGGCTTCCTGTCGTCGGTGATGGTGTCGCCGACGCGGGTGTCGGCGACCTCCTTGATCGCGGCGGTGATGAAGCCGATCTCGCCGGGGCCGAGCTCCTCGACCTGCTGCATCTTCGGCGTGAAGAAGCCGACGCGCTCGACGTCATAGGCCGCGCCCGTGCCCATCATGCGCACGCGCTGGCCCTTCTTCATCGTGCCGTCGACGATGCGCACCAGCACGACGACGCCGAGATAGACGTCGTACCAGCTGTCGACCAAGAGCGCCTTCAGCGTGGCGTCGCGATCGCCCTTCGGCGGCGGCAGGCGGGTGACGATGGCTTCCAGCACGTCGGGGATGCCGAGGCCGGTCTTGGCCGAGATCATCACCGCGTCGGAGGCGTCGATGCCGATGACGTCCTCGATCTGCTGCTTGACCTTCTCGGGCTCGGCCGCGGGCAGGTCGACCTTGTTCAGGACCGGGACGATCTCGTGATTGTTGTCGAGCGCCTGGTAGACGTTGGCGAGCGTCTGCGCCTCGACGCCCTGGCTGGCGTCGACCACGAGCAGGGAACCTTCGCACGCCGCCAGCGACCGCGAGACCTCGTAGGCGAAGTCGACATGGCCGGGCGTGTCCATCAGGTTGAAGATGTAGTCCTTGCCGTCCTTGGCGCGGTAGGCGAGGCGCACCGTCTGCGCCTTGATGGTGATGCCGCGCTCGCGCTCGATGTCCATGGAATCGAGCACCTGCTCCTTGCCCGCCATCTCGCGGTCGGAGAGGCCGCCGGTCATCTGGATCAGGCGGTCGGCCAGCGTCGATTTGCCATGGTCGATATGGGCGACGATGGAGAAATTGCGGATGTTGGAAATGGGGGCGGTCGTCATGGGCGCGGGATACCACTCACATCCCCGTGCGGCAACCATATTGCTGTATTTTCAGGGCCTTTGTTCACGCCAAGCTGATTCCATGAGGGGCCAAAACGCGCTACGCAACGGCCATGTCCACGACCTCTCTTCCCACTGCCGGAGCGCGGGCAAAGACCCGCTTGAGTTACAACCGCTTCCGGGCCTTCCTGGTCGCCTGTGCGATCCGCCCCGAGGCGCGCCTGTGGCTGGTGATCCAATTCGCTCTCCTGCATGCGGTGCTCTGGACCTTCATCCTGATCAATCTGAAGGCGGCGCAGGACGTTCACATGGACGTCGCAGAAGCCTGGGGCTGGGGACAGAAATTCCTCTGGGGCTATGGCAAGCACCCACCGCTGTCGGGCTGGGTGGCCGGCCTCTGGTTCAAGGCGCTCCCGGCGGCGGACTGGGCGACCTATGCGCTGGCGATGACGACGGTGAGCGTCGGCATGGTGCTCTGCTGGCTGATCGCCTTGCGCGTGGTGGATGCGCGCCGCGCGTTCCTGGTCGTGGTGATGATCGCTCTGTACCCGATCTTCAATTTCAAGGGGTTCAAGTACAATCCGGACCTGCTGCAGCTCGTCACGCTGCCGCTCCTGGTGCTCGCTTATCTCAACGCCTTCGAGAAGCGGAGCTGGCAATCCGGAATCCTGCTCGGGCTTGCCGGCGCGTTGGCGCTGATGACCAAATATTGGGTGCTGACCATGATCGGCGCGATCGGCCTCGCCGCGCTGATCCATCCCGAGCGGTTGCGTTTCCTGTCATCGCCCGCGCCGTGGGTCGCGATTGCCACCTTGGTCGCGGCGATGATCCCGCACCTCGTCTGGCTGGCGGATGCGCATTTCGTGCCGCTGACCTATGCCGGCGACACCTACAGCCTCCAGGACAAGGCCCAGCTGCATCAGCTGGTCGCGGGCTATGTGCTGCACAACTTCGCGCTGCTGGCATTGCCGGTGGCGCTCGCGGCGCTGGCCATGGCGCTGGTGCCGCCATGGGTCAAATTGCTGCTGCGTGCGCCGTTGCGCATCGTCACGCGCGCCTGGGCGCGTGGCGCCAATGCAGGGATCAATGTCTCGCAGGCGCTGAATGTCTGGATCGTCCAGGTCATCGTCGCAGTCGGCCCGCCGCTCGGCGCGCTCGCCTTCAGCATCTACATGAAGACGGATTGGGGCATCTCGCTGTTCTTCTTGGTGCCGCTCGCACTGGTCGCGATTCCGACGCTGCGCGTGCAGAGCGCCGCGCTGTTCAACATCGCCGCGATCTGGCTCGTGCTCAGCGCCGCGACGCTCGCCGCTTCGCCCCGGATCGCCGCGCGCGAGATGGAGGCCAATGCCGGCAACGCACAGATCTATGGCGCGCGCTCGGAGCTCGCGCGCGAATTGACCCAGGCCTGGCACAGCCGCTTCGGCTCGCGCTGGGCCGTCGTTGCCGGCACGATGGAGCAGATCCAGCCGCTGGTGTTCTACAGCCCGGATCATCCGTCCGCGCTGCTACCGTTGGAGGCTTGGGATTCCGGACTGACCTCGCGCGACGACGCCAGGAAGCACGGCTTCATCGGCGTGTTCGATCCGACCGACGGCCGCCTGCCCGCATTCGAGAAATGGGTGTCGGAGGTTGCGCCCAACGCCGAGCGCATCGTGATGACAACGCGCCGCTTCACCAACGGCAAAGCCGGCCCGTCGATGAGCTGGAACATCTACTTCGCGCCGCCGGGGAAGTAGCCGAGCTGCCGTAGGGTGGGCAAAGGCGCGAAGCGCCGTGCCCACCATCTCTCGGCAAGCGCGACAGACTTGGTGGGCACGCTTCGCTTTGCCCACCCTACGGCAGCTTCATTGACGAAGCCCCTAAACCCCTTCCTCGTTGAACTTGCTCTCAACGAGCTCCGTGATCGCCGCGAGCGCGGCTTCGGCGTCGGTTCCTGCCGCCGCCACCGTGATCGTCGTGCCGGGACCCGCGGCGAGCATCATCAAGCCCATGATCGAGGTGCCGCCGACGGTCTCGCCGCCGCGCGTCACCCACACCTGCGCATCGAAGCGCTCGACGGCCTGGACGAATTTCGCCGAGGCGCGCGCATGCAGGCCGCGCTTGTTGATGATCAGGAGATCCTTGGAGATCGCGCCTGCGGGCACGCCGGTCGCGGCTTGTGGCGCCTCCTCGCTCATTTGCCGGCGAGCACCCGGCTGGCGATGGTGACGTATTTGCGGCCAGCTTCCTGTGCCATCGCGATCGCGTCGGGCAGCGGTCGCTCCTCGCGCACCTTGGCAAGCTTCACCAGCATGGGCAGGTTGATGCCCGCGAGCACCTCGACCTTGGGCCGGCTCATGCAGGATATTGCCAGGTTCGACGGCGTGCCGCCGAACATGTCGGTGAGGATCGCAACGCCGTCGCCGGAATCGACGCGGTTGACCGCCTCGATGATGTCGCTTCGGCAGAGATCGGAATCATCTTCGGCGCCGATCGTGATCGCTTCGATTTGCTTTTGTGGGCCCATGACATGCTCAAGCGCTGCCTTGAATTCGTCGGCAAGGCGCCCGTGGGTCACAAGTACTAGACCAATCATCGGAAAACTCCTCGCGGGCGCTTTTGGTGCACCGCACGAACGCGCCACTTTGACCATCCAGAGCCCCCGCGCAAGAGGGGATGTTGCGTATCTCCCTGAATCTAGACGGATGGATGAGGGAAGCTGCGCCGGTCTATTCGGTCGCGATAGTGGGGTTCATATGGTTACCATTTCCCTTCAAACAATCGCCTGAAGGGTTAACCGAAGATGAACTCTTGGTAGTGGTCAAGGCCGCAACAACCAGGGGAAGGGGCGAATAGTCGCGGGCAACAGGGATTCGCGGTATTTCGACACCAAAAATGCAGGTTTTCAGGGCTTCGGCCGGCGGCAGGCGCTCCGCGTCGGCTGCGGCCAGATCGACCACGAGACCGACGGTCGCATGCTCCACGAAGTCGCAGCGGCGGATTCCGAGGCCCCGGATCTCAATCAGGCCCGCCAGGCGAGGCGCGGGGCGGACCTCAATTTCGTGGCCGAGTGTCGCCAGATGGACACGGTCGTCACCGACCAGAACGGCCCTTTCCACGATGCCCGAGCGCCCCGCCATGATCAGATCGAAGGCAAGCCGCGACTTGCCGGACCCCGAGGGCCCGCGGATCAGCACGGCGTAAGGCCCGACCTTGACGGCAGAGGCGTGAACGCTGGGCCCGCCTTCGTTCATAGCGCCGGCAGCCTGACCACGAAGCGCGCACCGGCAATTGTCGGAGTGCCGTCGGCGTCCGGCGGGCCAGGGCGGTTCTCCGCCCAGATCCGTCCGCCATGGGCGTCGACGATCTGCTTGGAGATCGACAGGCCGAGGCCGGAGTTCTGGCCAAAGCCCTGATGCGGGCGGTCGGTGTAGAAGCGCTCGAAGATGCGCTCCAGCGCGTCCTCGCGAATGCCGGGCCCGTCGTCGTCGACCACGATCTCGATCTCGGAGCGGACGCGGCGGCAGGTGAGGCGCACCTTGCTGCCGCGTTCGGAGAAGGATTGCGCGTTGGAGAGCAGGTTGGAGACGACCTGTCCGAGCCGGGAATCGTGGCCGCTCACGGCGAATGTGTCGGTCGGGCCGCGGCCCTCGAAGCGCGTTTCGACCGCGACGTCGTGGCCGAGCTTGGTTTCGTTGGCGACGGAGGTCAGCGTCGTCAGCAGCCGGCGCAAATCGACCGGGATCGCATCCTGGCGCTGCAGCTCGGCATCGAGGCGGCTGGCGTCGGAGATGTCGGAGATCAGCCGGTCGAGCCGCTTGACGTCGTGCTCGATCACCTCGAGCAGGCGGGCGCGGCTGTTCTCGTTGCGCGCCAGCGGCAGCGTCTCGACCGCCGAGCGCAGCGAGGTCAGCGGGTTCTTCAATTCATGGGCAACGTCGGCGGCGAACATCTCGATCGCCTCGATGCGGCTGTAGAGCGCGTTGGTCATGTCGCGCAGCGCGCCGGAGAGGTGGCCGATCTCGTCGCGGCGGCGGGTGAAATCGGGAATCTCGATGCGGGCCTTGATGCGGCGGCGGACGCGTTCGGCGCTGTCGGCGAGCCGGCGCACTGGACCTGCGATCGTGCTCGCCAGCAGCAGTGACAGCATGATCATGACGGCGGCGGCGACGCCGCCGACCTTCAGGATGGCGAGGCGCTCGGCGGTGACCATCTGGTCGATGTCGTCGCCTTGCGTCGACAGCATCAAGGCGCCGTGGATCGCACGCGAGCGCAGCACGGGGACGGCGACCGAGACGATCACCTCGCCGCGTGCATTGACCCGCACCATCGAGCGTTTCTGGCCCTGGAGGGCGTCGCCCACTTCGGCATAGCCATTGCCGTTCTCGGGCCCGAGCTCGCGATAGAGCGGCAGGTCGCCGCGGTTCAGCCAGGTCCGCACCGCGACCTTGCCGCGCTCGATGATGCCGGGTTGCTCGGCCGGCGGCGGCAGAGGAAAGCGCAGCACGTTTTCCAGGTTGCGGCTGTCGAGCAGCAGGCTGCCGTTCGGATCGTAGATGCGGGCGCGCGTCTTGGTTGGCGAGATCAAGGTGCGCAGCACCGGCGCGACGCGCTCCGGATTGATCGGGAAGTCCAGCGGCGAATACTCGTCCGAGCCGCCATAGGTCTCGCCCGGCTTCAGGTCGAGCAGCCGGTCGGGATCGATGGTGATGGCGTTGGTCTGCACCGTGGCAGAGGCCGCGATCGCGCCGGCGATGATCTCGGCCTGGACCAGGAGGCTCTGGGCGCGGGCATCGATCAGGCCGGCACGGAATTGCGACAGGTACAGGATGCTCGCCACCAGCGCGACGAGGCCGGCGAGGTTGAGCGAGACGATGCGGCGGGTCAGGCTCGAGAAGGACAGCGCGAAGAAGAACTGTCCGGCGCGTTTCAGCCAGTTCAGCGGCCGGAAGCCCTGCGGCTTGTCGTCGGCAACGTGCTCCTGAACGCCGTCGGATGCGATCCCGGCGCTCTGGTTAGGGTCAGGCTGCGTTCGGTCAAGCAATGCTTACGCCCGCGTTAGGACGGCCCGTGCGAAGGTCCCCGCATCCTAGAGCGATCCTCGTCCCGATGGAACGAGAACCGGAGATGCTCTCGATCGCCGTGGAGGGGGCACCCTCAGGCTTCCTTGAAACGGTAGCCGACGCCGTAGAGCGTCTCGATCATCTCGAACTCGTTGTCGACCACCTTGAACTTCTTGCGCAGCCGCTTGATGTGGCTGTCGATGGTACGGTCGTCGACATAGACCTGGTCGTCATAGGCGGCGTCCATCAGCGCGTTGCGGCTCTTCACCACGCCGGGCCGGGTCGCGAGCGCCTGCAGGATGAGGAATTCGGTCACGGTGAGTGTCACCGGCTCGTTCTTCCAGGTGCAGGTATGGCGCTCGGGGTCCATGCGCAGCAGACCGCGGTCGAGCGCCTTGGCGTCGTTCTCCTTCGGCGCGACGGTCGGATCCTTCGGCGCCGAGCGCCGCAGCACCGCCTTGACGCGTTCGACCAGCAGACGCTGCGAGAACGGTTTGCGGATGAAGTCGTCGGCGCCCATCTTGAGGCCGAACAGCTCGTCGATCTCCTCGTCCTTGGAGGTGAGGAAAATCACCGGCAGGTCGGACTTTTGCCTGAGACGACGCAGCGTCTCCATGCCGTCCATGCGCGGCATCTTGATGTCGAGGATAGCGAGATCGGGCTGGGTGGTGCGGAAACCGTCGAGCGCGGAGGCGCCGTCGGTGTAGGTCATGATACGGTAGCCTTCGGCTTCCAGCGCGATCGAGACGGATGTGAGAATGTTGCGGTCGTCGTCGACCAAAGCGATTGTGGGCATGAGCCTCTCTGCTTTCTGCTTTCCGTTTGGGTCGTGGCTTGAAACGGCGAGCAATCAGTGATGCGCCGCATACATGGGTGCCGAAGTGGCGTTCGAACCGTGTCACCGAGCAATGCAAGCTGGGCTGAAGTGTGACCAAGTTCCACGAAACACGGCAGATTCGCCGCATCTCGACCCATAACCGGGCCCCCGTTTACCTGAAAAAAGGCCCTCCTTGCAACCACCTGAGCCGAGAAAGCCGATGCAACCGACCCCCGATTTCGACCCCGCAAAGCTCGCCAAATCGCTGCTGAGGCGGTCCCGGCAGGGGGCTCTGGCGACGCTGATGGCCGGCAGCGGTGATCCCTATTGTTCCCTGGTCAATCTGGCCAGCCATCCCGACGGCTCGCCGATCCTGTTGATCTCGCGCCTTGCCGTGCACACCAAGAACATCCTTGCGGACTCCAGGGTCTCGCTGATGCTGGACGAGCGCGTGGCCGGCGATCCCCTGGAAGGCGCCCGGATCATGCTGTCCGGCCGGGCGGCGGAGGTCGATTCCGACAAGGATCTGCTCCAGCGACGGTATCTGAGTGCCCATCCTCCGGCAGAAGGCTTTGTTTCCTTTAAGGATTTCTCCTTCTTCCGGATCCGGCCCACGGGAACCCATCTGGTCGCCGGCTTCGGCCGGATCGTCGACCTCAAGCCGGAGCAATTCCTGACGGACCTCACCGGCGCCGAGGACCTGCTGGCGGCGGAGGCAAGCGCCGTCGAGCACATGAACGCCGACCATCGCGACGCCCTCAATCTTTATGCCACGAAGCTGCTCGGCGCCGCCGAGGGCGACTGGCGCTGTACCGGCTGTGATCCTGAAGGCCTCGACATGCAGGTCGGCCAGGCCACGCTGCGACTGGACTTCCCGGAGCGGGTGACGGATGGCACGGCGCTTCGCAAGATGCTGGTCCGTCTCGCTGGCGAAGCGCGCACGAAGGTGGACCAGGGCGCAACCGCTTGAACGCGGCTACCGATCGCCGCGACCCATGACCGTGATGGTTTTCGGGCTCGCAGCGAGAGGGGTCATGACGCGTCAACGTTTGGCATGGACGGCGGCTCTCGCGCTCGCCATCACCACCTTGCTCGCCACGCCAGCCCTTGCGCAGAAAGGTCTCGCCGCGGAGAGCGCGCGGCTCAACGCGCTCATCGGTGCCGGAAAATATTCGGAAGCGCTGCCGTTGGCGCAGGCGATGGTCGCCAGCCTGGAGAAGGACAACGGCCGCGATCTCTCGGGCGCGTTGAACAATCTCGGCCAGGTCCATGCCGGTCAGGGACGGGACGATCTGGCTGAGCCGCTCTACAAGCGCGCGATCGCACTCATGGAAAAATCGCTCGGCTCCGACAACGCCCTGGTTGCGGCCGAGTTGACCAACCTTGCCGCGCTCTATCAGCGGCAGGGTCGCTTCGCAGAGGCCGAGCCGCTGTTCAAGCGTGCACTTGCCGTGCGCGAGAAGGCGCTGCCGCGCGAGCATCCCGACGTCGGTCAATCCCTCAACAATATCGCCACGCTCTACGCCAAGCAGCAGCGTCCGGCCGATGCCGAGCCACTGTTCCGCCGTGCGCTCGCGATCTATCAGAAGGCTGCCGGTCCCGAGCATCCCGCGGTCGCCACGGTCCTGAACAACATCGGACAGGTCGAGCGCGACCTTAATCGCGACGCCGATGCCGAAGCGCCGATCAAGCGCTCGCTCGCGATCCGTGAAAAGGTGCTGGGGCCTGAACACCCCGACGTCGCGCGCTCGCTCAACAACCTCGCCGGGCTTTATCAGCACCAGCAGCGTCATGCCGATGCCGAGCCGCTGTATCGCCGCGCGCTGGCGATCCGCGAGCGTGCGCTCGGGCCTGATCACCCTGATGTCGCGACCTCGACGAGCAATCTCGCCGATTTTCTGCAGGCGACGGGACGGACGGCGGACGCCTTGCCGTTGGCGCAGAAGACGCTCGCGGCCAATCGTGCGCAGCTGCGCGTCGTGCTGCCGATCCTGTTCGCGGCACGGCAGCAATCGCTGCTTTCGAGCGAAAAGGCGCTCGACGATGCGCTCGCTGCGATCCAGCGCGGCACGCAATCCTCTGCCGCTTCTGCCGTGAACAAGCTCGCGGTGCGGCTCGCCGCCGGCAGCGACCGGCTCGCCGAGCTCGTGCGCAAGGATCAGGATCTCGCGGCCGAGTCCGAAGCGCTCGACAAGGCGATCATCGCTGCAGTGTCGAAGCCATCGGCGCAGCGCGACGTCGCGGCCGAGCAGCGCAGCCGCGTGCGGATCGCGGCGATCGCGGGCGAGCGCAACGGATTGCAGAAGACGCTCGCCGTCGAGTTTCCCGACTATTCCTCGCTGTCCAACCCGCTGCCGCTGACCATCAAGGACATCCAGCCGCTGCTGGCGTCCGACGAGGCGATGGTGGTCTATTCCGTCGTCGACAGGCGGAGCTATGTCGTCGCGATCACGCGCGAGAGCGTCGACTGGAAGGAGATTCCGCTCGGAGCGGACGCGGTCGCACAGAAGGTCACGGCTTTCCGCAGGGGGCTCGATGTTGGCAAGGCGCGCGATGCATCCGGCAAATCGGGATTGTTCGACCTCGGTCTTGCCAACGAGCTCTATGTCGCACTGCTCGGCCCGGTTGAGGCGCTGACCAGGGACAAGCGCAACCTGCTGGTCGTGCCGTCGGCGGCATTGACCGCATTGCCGTTTCATCTGCTGGTCACGGAGAGGCCGCAGGCTGCAATCCCGGACCGGCTCGAGGGCTATCGCAGCGCTGCCTGGCTGCTGCGGCGACAGGCCGTCTCGGTGCTGCCGTCGGTGATCAGCCTGAAATCGCTGCGCGCTTTCGCCCGCAGGGATCAAAGCGTCAAGCCGATGACCGGTTTCGGCGATCCCGTGTTCAACCCTGCAGCCGAAGGGCCCGCCGACCGGCGCGCCGCGAACGGCAAGGTCGCGGCACGCAGCATCGCGACGATGGCCTATGCCGACTTCTGGCGCGGCGCGGGCGTGGATCGTGCGCGGCTGGCCCAGGCGCTGCCGCAGCTGCCCGATACCGCCGACGAATTGAACGCGGTGGCGAGGGACGTCGGCGCTGCCGAGGCTGACATCCATCTCGGCCGCGACGCCAGCGAAACGACGCTCAAGCGTGCAGCGCTTGCCCAATACGGCATCATCTACTTTGCCACCCACGGCCTTGTCGCCGGCGACGTCAAGGGATTGGGGGAGCCCTCGCTGGCGCTCTCCATCCCCGACCAGCCGACGGAGCTCGACGATGGACTTCTCACCGCGAGCGAAGTGGCCCAGCTCAAGCTCAATGCCGATTGGGTTGTGCTGTCCGCCTGCAACACCATCGCGGGCGACAAGCCCGGTGCGGAGGCGTTGTCGGGATTGGCGCGCTCGTTCTTCTACGCAGGTGCTCGCGCGCTCCTGGTGTCCCATTGGGCCGTGGATTCGGAGGCTGCGACCCGCTTGACCACGTCGACGTTCGAGCTGCTGAAGAACGAGCCAAAGCTCGGCCGCGCCGAAGCCTTGCGCCGCGCGATGTTAGCCTATCTCGACGACGCCTCGTCGCCGCGCAACGCCTATCCCGCGATGTGGGGACCGTTCGCGTTGATCGGCGAGGGCGAGGTAAGATAGGGGTGTTGACGCAGTGATTGTGCGCCGCAATAACCAGACATAACGCGCAGATGTGCATTTGGTTGCGCGATCATCCGCACTTTCTCGCTGCGGCCTTTCAGAGCTGACATGCGCGACGTTTGGCGCGGTCCTTGAATAAACCAAATCCTGCGGGATCAGCTTGGCAACGCCAGCGTTCATCAGTATTAGGTCGTTCAGCCGAGGCCGAACGGCCCATATTCACGGTGATCGCGACGGCGCCAAACTTGGCCGCGCTTGATGTCGCGGGTTCTAGGAGGATTTCTTCGTGCAAGAGACGGGCGTGCGCAACGGTGCCTTCGGCGCCGACAAATTCGGCTTAAAGAATCTCAAGCAGGTTCACTGGAACCTGGGTGCGCCGCAACTCTATCAATACTCGCTCGCAGCGGGTGAGGCAGTGCTCTCCGCCGATGGCGCACTCTGCGCCGACACCGGCGAGTTCACCGGGCGCAGCCCGAAGGACAAGTTCACGGTGCGCGACGCCACCACCGAGAAGAAGATGTGGTGGGCCGGCAACCAGTCGATCACCGCCGAGCAATTCGAGACGCTCTACCAGGATTTCCTCAAGCACGCCGAAGGCAAGCGCCTGTTCGCGCAGGACCTCTATGGCGGCGCCGACCCGGCCTACCGGATCAAGACGCGCGTCTTCACCGAGCTTGCCTGGCACTCGCTGTTCATCCGCACGCTGCTGATCCGCCCCGAGGCGATCGAGCTGCCGACCTTCGTGCCGGAGCTCACCATCATCGACATGCCGAGCTTCCGCGCCGATCCTAAACGCCATGGCTGCCGCTCGGAGAACGTGGTCGCGATCGATTTCGCCCGCAAGATCGTCCTGATCGGCGGGTCTTATTATGCCGGCGAGATGAAGAAGTCGGTCTTCACGACCCTGAATTATTATCTGCCCGAGCGCGGCGTGATGCCGATGCACTGCTCGGCGAATGTCGGCGCCAAGGGCGACACCGCGATCTTCTTCGGCCTGTCGGGCACCGGCAAGACGACGCTATCGGCCGATCCCAACCGCACCCTGATCGGCGACGACGAGCACGGCTGGGGCCCGAACGGCGTCTTCAATTTCGAAGGCGGCTGCTACGCCAAGTGCATCAAGCTGTCGCAGGAAGCCGAACCTGAGATCTATGCCGCCTCGACCCGCTTCGGCGCGGTGCTCGAGAACTGCGTGCTCGATGAGGACACCCGCGTCGTCGATTTCGACGACGGCTCCAAGACCGAGAACACGCGTTCGGCCTATCCGCTCGACTTCATCCCGAACGCTTCGCGCACCGGCCGCGCGCCGCAGCCGAAGAACGTGGTGATGCTGGCCGCCGACGCCTTCGGCGTGCTGCCGCCGATCGCCAAGCTCTCCCCGGCGCAGGCGATGTATCACTTCCTGTCCGGCTACACCGCCAAGGTCGCCGGCACCGAGCGCGGTCTCGGCAACGAGCCGCAGCCGGAATTCTCGACCTGCTTCGGCTCGCCCTTCCTTCCCCTCGATCCATCCGTCTACGGCAACATGCTCCGCGACCTCATTGCCCAGCACAATGTCGATTGCTGGCTGGTCAACACGGGCTGGACCGGCGGCAAGTATGGCGTCGGCAGCCGCATGCCGATCAAGGTGACGCGCGCGCTGCTCACCGCGGCGCTCGACGGCTCGCTGCGCAACGTCGAATTCCGCACCGACAAATATTTCGGCTTCGCGGTCCCGACCGCGCTGCCGGGCGTGCCGGCCGAGATCCTCAACCCGGTCAACACCTGGAAGGACAAGGACGAGTTCGACAAGACCGCCCGCGCGCTGGTCGGCATGTTCCAGAAGAATTTTGCCAAGTTCGAAGCACAGGTGGACGCCGAGGTCCGCGCGGCCGCGCCGGACGTGAAGCTGGCGGCGGAGTAAAGCTCCATCGCTTGAAATGCAAAAGGGCGGCCGCGGGGCCGCCCTTTTTGTGTGCGCGGGGACGGGCTCTGCGCCTCTCCCCGCGTGCGGGGAGAGGCCGGATTGCATCGGAGATGCAATCCGGGTGAGGGGGACCCTCCGCGAGTCTGTCTGTCAGCGAGTTTGCGGATGCAGCCCCTCACCCCAACCCTCTCCCCGTAAGAACGGGGAGAGGGGGAGGAGAAAGCTCACGCCTTGAAATACGCGATCTGCGTCGTGGTCGCGAGCAGCCGGCCGTTCGGCGACCACAGCTCCGCGTTCTGGTCGGCGTAGCTCTTGTGCATGATCTTCGAATCCGCCGTCGCGAGCACGCGCGTGATGTCTTCAGCCGCGAGCTCCTCGGCGTCGGTGTGGAAATAGGTCGTCAGCGACACCGTGCCGAACGGCACCAGCTCGCGCCTTGCGTGGAAGATGCGGCCGAAGAAGGCGTCCGACATCGACATCAGCGACAGCATGTCGAGCTTGCGCGGCGTGCGGTCGCTGATCCAGATCTTCGAGTAGGTGCTGGCGGGCTCGGCTTGCGGTGGGCCGATCCGCATCTCGCCCTCGACGAAGCGGAATTCGTACTGGTTGGCCCAGGATGCCGAGATTTTTGGGAACGGCAGCGTCTCCTCGAACGGCTTGGCGTCCGGATATTGCGCCACCCTGTGCTCCCAGGACGGACGGCGTTCGGCGAACACCGCCGTGGCGAGCGTTGCGACCTCGCCGCCGCCCTGGCTGAGCTCGACGCTCCAGTGCTGGCTGGAGCGGTTGGCCTTGACGAGGCGCACGTCGAGATCGAACGGACCCTTGGCGATCGGCGCACAATAATTGACGGTGAGCGCGAGCGGATCGCCGGCGGCTTGCGGATGCTCGATCAGCGCCCGCAAAATGGTCGCGGCGGTGGCGCCGCCGAACGGGCCGACAAAGGCCCAGTAATCGTCGCTGGTGTGTCCCTGCCAGCTAGAGTCACCGGCGGTGACGCGCGTGGCCTCGTCGAAGGGGTGCGGGAGCTTGGCGTGCATGTTGGTCCTCGATGCCTCCACAGCCGTCATTGCGAGCGTAGCGAAGCAATCCAGACTGTCTCCGCGGAAGATTCTGGATTGCTTCGCTGCGCTCGCAATGACGGCGGTTGAGGTTGCGGCGTCGTGTCACAACGCCGCTTAGGGGATGATGACGATCATATCATCATCCCTCGCGAAGGATGCAATAACCTCGCAGGTAACGCCGCTTCCACGCCGCGGAAAAATCAGCCTGCGGCGTCGCGCAGGTTCGGCAGCAGCGGCGTGGTCGGATTGACCGGCACGTTCCAGATCTCCTCGGCATATTCGCGGATGGTGCGGTCCGAGGAGAACCAGGCCATGCGCGCGACATTGAGGATCGAGGCGCGGGTCCAGGCCGGCGCCACCTGCCAGCGCGCATCGACCGCGCGCTGCGCCTCGTAGTAGGAATCGAAATCGGCGCTGACCATGTAATGGTCGAGATAACGCAGCGCGTGCGCGATGGATTCGAAACGGCCGGGGTCGCCGGGCGAGAACTCGCCGGCGCCGATCGCGTTGATGGCACGCTGCAGCTTCGGCGACCGGCGGATCACGTCGGAGGCATCCAGCCCCTGCTTGCGCCGGATCATCACGTCGCCGGCTTCCATGCCGAAGATCGCGATGTTCTCCGCGCCGACATGGTCGCGGATCTCGATATTGGCGCCGTCGAGCGTGCCGATGGTGATGGCCCCGTTCAGCGCCAGCTTCATGTTGCCGGTGCCGGAGGCTTCCATGCCCGCGGTCGAGATCTGCTCGGACAGATCGGCGGCGGGAATGATCACCTCGGCGAGGCTGACATTGTAGTCGGGCAGGAACACGACCTTGAGCTTGCCGCCGATCGCGGGATCGTTGTTGACGATTTCGGCGACGTCGTTGATCAGCTTGATGATCAGCTTGGCGTAGCGATAGCTCGCCGCCGCCTTGCCGGCGAAGATCTTCACCCGCGGCACCCAATTGCCGTTGGGCTCGTCCTTGATCGCCTGGTACAGCGCGACCGTCTCGATGACGTTGAGCAGCTGGCGCTTGTATTCGTGGATGCGCTTGATCTGCACGTCGAACAATGCGCCCGGGTCGACCCTGATGCCGAGCCGTTCGCCGATCAGGCGGGCGAGCTGGGCCTTGTTGTGGTGCTTGACGCTGCGGAACTTCTTCTGGAACTCGACGTCGCTGGCGCGCGCCTCGATCAGCGAGAGCTGGGTCGGATCGTCGAGCACGGCATCGCCGCAGCTCTCGCGCAACAAATCGGTCAGCTTCGGGTTCGCCAGCATCAGCCAGCGTCGGAAGGTGATGCCGTTGGTCTTGTTGGTGATCCGTCCGGGATAGAGATGGTTGAGGTCGTGGAACACGGTCTCGCGCATCAGGTCCGAATGCATCGCCGAGACCCCGTTGATGCGATGCGAGCCGACGAAGGCGAGTTGGCCCATGCGCACGCGGCGGCCGCTCTTCTCGTCGATCAGCGAGACCGAGGCGCGGAAGTCGATGTCGCCGGGGCAGCGCGCTTCGGCGAGCGCCAGATGCTGCACGTTGATGCGGTAGATGATCTCCAGATGCCGCGGCAGCAGCCGCTCGAACAGCTCGACCGGCCAGGTCTCCAGCGCCTCCGGCAGCAGCGTGTGGTTGGTGTAGGAGAGGGTGGCGACCGTGATCTTCCAGGCCTCGTCCCAGCGGAAATTGTGGAGGTCGACGAGGATGCGCATCAGCTCGGTGACGGCAAGGCTCGGATGGGTGTCGTTGAGCTGCACCGCGACCTTGCCGGCGAGGTTGCGCAGCTGGCCGTCGGAGGAAAGATGCCGCTTCACCAGGTCCTGGAGCGAGGCGGAGACGAAGAAATATTCCTGGCGCAGCCGCAGCTCGCGGCCCGCCGGGCTCTCGTCGTTCGGATAGAGGAACTTGCAGATCGCCTCCGCGCGCGCCTGCTCGGCGCTGGCGCTGACGTAATCGCCTTTGTTGAAGGCATCTAACTTGAGCGGATCGGGCGAGCGCGCCGACCACAGCCGCAGCGCGTTGACGTGCTGGCCGCGCCAGCCGACGATCGGCGTGTCATAGGCGATCGCCTGCACGGTCTCAGCAGGATGCCAGATCGAGCGGTCGCGGCCCTTGTCGTCGACATGCTCGACGCCGCCGCCGAAATTGACGTCGTAGATCACCTCGGGCCGCTGCAATTCCCAGGGATTGCCGAAGCTCAGCCATTCGTCGGGATATTCCTGCTGCCAGCCCTGATTGATGATCTGACGGAACAGGCCGTAATCGTAGCGGATGCCGTAGCCGATCGCGGGGGATCGACAGCGTCGCCATGCTCTCCATGAAGCAGGCGGCGAGCCGGCCGAGACCGCCATTGCCGAGCGCCGCATCCGGCTCGCATTTGCGCAGCTCCGGCAGCGAGACGCCGAGATCGCCGAGCGCGACCTCGAAGATCTTGAGCAGGCCCATGTTGTTGAGCGCGTCGGTGAAGAGCCGGCCGATCAGGAATTCGAGCGAGAGATAGTAAACCCGCTTGCGGCCGGCGTCGTAGCTGTGCTTCTCGGCCGTGAGCCAGCGATGCACGATGCGGTCGCGCAGCGCGAGCGCCGCGGCCTGGTACCAATCGTGCCTGGTCGCCATGCCAGCGTCCTTGCCGATGGCAAGGCGCAGCTTTGCCAGGATTGCGCCCTTGATCTCGGCCAGCGCGAGTTCGTCGATGGGCTGCCCGGGGGCCGGAAAACTGGGCTGGAACGATGAATCCTGCAAAGCCGTTACTTCCTAGGTCGAAACAACTCTTAACTGTACGCGTCTTGCCCTTGCACCGGAACTGTCGCCCGCGTGGCCGTGCACTGCGCTGGCGCAAATTTATGCAAGGAATGGGCCGAATTGGGAACCCGGAGGAGCACGGAGAAACCCAGATTCGGTGCTAGATTACGAAAGATTCAGCCATCAGTGTGGAGAAGCGGACCGTGAGACTGCTGATCGAGATCGCCACTGCGGCCCTGCTCGTCGTCTGCATCAGCGCCACCAGTGCGGCGTTTGCCGCCGGCACGACCGGTCGCAGCGCCGATGGCCTCAGCTGCGGCTTCACAGTGCCGCAGAAGGCGTCGCCCGCAGCCCGCTGCGCTGCGATCAAGCGCCAATGCGGCGGCAAGTTCTACGCAAGCGCGTGCGGCGACAAGCTGATATCCGCAGCGAATTGAGAGCCGTAGGAGCTTTGGCGAGCTCAAGCCGCCTTGCTCTGCACCGCATCGCAAAACTCCGCGAGACGGTCCGCAAGCCGCAGCGTCGCCGGGCTCGCATCCGGTGAAGCCATCAGTGCAACCTCGGTCTTGTTGATCGGCGCAAAGCCGTCCTTCGCCGTCAGCACGCGGTGGTCGGTCTGGATCGCCATCTCCGACAGGATGCTGAGGCCCATGCCGGCGGCGACCGCGGCCTGAATGCCGGCGAGGCTCGATGAGGTGTAGGCGGTGTGCCAAGCGCGGCCGGCCGTTTCCAGCGCGTGGATGGCGCCGGCGCGGTAGATGCAGCCGAGCGGAAAGCCGATCAGCGGCACTGACGGCACGTTGACGTCGACCGGATGGCTCTTGCTGGTGACCCAGTGCACCCGCTCCGGCCACACCGCGATCGCGTCCTTCGCGCCAGCCTCGCGCTTGTAGAGCGCAAGGTCGAGCTCGCCGCGTTGGAGATCGCGGGCGAGATGCTTGCTCTGGTCGGCGCGCACGTCCAGCCGCAATCCCGGATGCGAGCGCGAGAACGCTCCCAGCAGTTTTGCCAGCCGGTACGCGGCAAAGTCCTCGGGGATGCCGAGCCGGATCGCGCCTTCGCTATCGGGCTGGCGCAGCACGTCGCGCGCCTCCTCGGCCAGCGAGAGCAATCGCCGCGCATAGGACAGCAGCCGCTCGCCGGCCTCGGTCGGGCGCACGTCCTTGCCGTCGCGGTGCAGCAGCACCTGACCGACATCCTCCTCCAGCCGCTTGATCTGCTGGCTCACGGTCGATTGCGTGCGGTGGACGCGCTCGCCGGCGCGGGTGAAGCCGCCGGCCTCGACCACCGAGACGAAGCTGCGCAGCAGCTCGAGATCGAGCATGGCCGCCTCCATTAAGAAATCCACTTGGCATGAGTTAATCATTTAATTTCCAAATGACAAGCAGCCTCCCTAGATCGAGGGCAGAAGAAAACATCCGAGAATGCCCTCATGTCGCTCGCGACCTCGCTTCCCGCCCCCCGCAGCCGGTTCAACACATTGCCGCTCGCGATCGGCCTGTTCTGCCTGCTCTGGAGCTACGCCTTCATCGCTGGCAAGATCGGCGTCACCCATTGCCCGCCGCTGATCCTGCTCGCCGCGCGCTTCTCGCTCGCGGGTATCTTGATCCTGGGCGCCACGTTGATCCGCGGCGAAGCCTGGTCGTTGTCGTGGCGCGATGCCGCGATCTTCGCGGTGCTCGGCATCGCCAACAACGCGCTCTATCTCGGCCTCGGCTACACCGGCCTGCAATCGGTCTCCGCCGGCCTCGGCGGCCTGATCGTGTCAGCCAATCCGGTGTTCACCGCGGGCCTTGCCGCGCTGCTGCTCGGCGAAGGCATGACCTGGCGCAAGGCGAGCGGCCTCTTGCTCGGCATCATCGGCGTGACCGCAATCGTCTGGCACCGCCTGTCGGTCGGCACCGATTCGCTGCACGGCGTCGTCTTCACGCTGGCCTCGCTCGCTTCGATCGTGGCCGGCACCATCCTGTTCAAGCTGCTGGCGCCGAAGGGATCCCTGTGGATCGGCAATGGCGTGCAGAACCTCGCGGCCGGCATCGTGCTGACACCGGTCGCGCTCACCTTCGCCGATGTCGACGCGATCGACTATACGCCGAGCCTGATCGGCGCCTTCGCCTTTCTCGTGCTCGGCGGCTCGATCATCGCTTCTTGGCTCTGGTTTCGTCTCTTGAAGACGTGTGGCGCCACCGCCGCCAGCGCCTATCATTTCCTGATGCCGCCGCTCGGCATGCTGTTCGCATTCCTCGTCCTCGGCGAGCACATCGAGGCGCGCGACCTGCTCGGCATCATTCCGGTCGCGCTCGGCATCTATCTGGTGACGCGGCCGGCGAAGGCGGTGGTGTAGGTGGAGGCCCCGCTGTTCACTACCGTCATTGCGAGGAGCTCTTGCGACGAAGCAATCCAGACTGCCGCAGCGGAGGCAGTCTGGATTGCTTCGCTGCGCTCGCAATGACGGGGCTAGTCCTTCCTGAACACGATCGAGGCCATCCACCCCGTCATCAGCGCCATCGCCACGGTGGCGAGGCCGTAAATCAGGCCGTTCTGGCGGGCGGTGGTGGCGACGAACTGCTCGAAGCCGACCTTGACGATCTCGAAGGCGGTCTCGGTCTTGCCGATGAACGCGCCGTTGGCAAACAGCTTGATCTCGATCTCATAGGTGCCGATCGGCACCTCCGCGGGCAGCGGAATGCCGGTGCGGAACAGCGTCGGCGTCAAGAACGTGACCGCGCTTCCGTCTTCGCGATAGAGCCCGCGCTGGGTGCGCAGGCGAATGAAGGCCGAGCGGAACGCATCGTTCGGCACCACGTCGGCAAAGTCGCCGCTGACCCGCTGCGTCAGCAGCACGTTGTTGAGCCCGATCTGCTGTCGCCGCGCGATCTCGGGCGAGGTGATGGCGTCGAGCGGGCGGTTGGCGAACAGCGCGAGATAGCTCGGCACCTGCAGGAACTGGCGGTAGTCGGTGTTGATCCAGATGCCGAAGGTGCGCTCCTTCCGCCGCGTCACCATGTCGGCGCGCGGGCCCATCACGGTGACGACGAGATCGTAGGCCGTGCGGTCCGCGGGCGTCGTCGTATCCTTCTCGACCGAGCCGAACAGCACCAGCTCCTCGCCGGAATAGTTCGGCGTCACCGTGACGCGGTGATTCGAGACCGACACGATCAGCCGCTCGGCCCGCGCAGCGCCGCCGAGCAGCAGGACGAGGACGATGGCGAGAAGCATGCGCCTCATCGGCTCGCTCCGAGCTCGCGGATGGTGAAGAGATCGGAGGGCTGGATCACCAGCTCTATCGCGAAGCGGATTCCGACCGAGAGGATGAGCAAGCCCAGCAGCAGCCGCAGCTGCTCGCCGCGGATCTTCTGGCCGGCACGGGCGCCGAACTGCGCGCCGGTGACGCCGCCGACCATCAGGATCAGCGCCAGCACGGCATCGACCAGGTGATTGGTCGCCGCGTGCAGCATGGTCGCGAACAGCATGGTGACGACGGTGAGAACCATCGAGGTCCCGATCACCGTCGAGGTCGGCACCCTCAAGAGATAGATCATGATCGGCACCAGGATGAAGCCGCCGCCTATACCCATGATGGCGCCGATGAAACCGATCACTATGCCGACGATCACCACGGGGATGACCGAGAGATAGATCTTCGAGCGCTTGAACCGCATCTTCAGCGGCAGGCCGTGGATCCAGTTGTGGGTGCGGCGCGGCGGCAGCGCCCCGCGCCGGGTCCGCATCAAGGCGCGCAATCCTTCCGAGAACATCAGGCTGCCGACCGTGGTGAGCAGCACGACGTAGGAGAGCGCGATCATCAGGTCGAGCTGGCCGAGCGCGCGCAGCTGGGTGAAGGTCCAGACGCCGAGCGTCGTGCCGGTCACGCCGCCGCATAACAACACACTCGCCAGCGCCGGATCGATCGCGCGCCGCCGCCAATAGGAGAGGGCGCCGGAAAAGGAGGAGGCCGCGATGTGGCTCGCCACCGAGGCCACCGCGACCGCCGGCGTGATGCCGATGAAGATCAAAAGCGGCGTCATCAGGAAGCCGCCGCCGATTCCGAACATGCCGGAGACGAAGCCGACCGCAGCGCCCATGGCGAGCACCAGGAAGACGTTGACCGGAAGATCGGCGATCGGGAGGTAAAGCTGCATTGAACCTGCGCACCGGCGAGACGGATCGACGAACGCGGAATGCTCGCGGAGAGGACGGAACGATTACCGCGTCCTTCAATAGCGGAATTCGCCGGCGGGCGGGACCGGGAAATTTCAGGCGTGGTGAATGGGTATGACGCGCGCGTGATGATCTCTGCGATCGTCCGCACTCCCGCTGCAGGCGGAGAGGCGAAAGGTCAGAACGGACTGACCGAGAAATACCGTAGCCAGAGATCGGTGTAGCGGCCTTTTTCCCAGATCCGGAACATCGCCCAGTTCAGGGCCTGGCGCAGCACGTCGTTGCCCTTGCGCACGGCGATGCCGATGCCCTCGCCGAAGAAGCGGCTCTCGACGAACGGACCGCCGGAGAAGGCGCAGCAATCGGCCGAATCCGTGCCGTTGATCCAGAACGCCAGCGAGATGGCGTCGCCGAAGATGAAGTCGACCTCGCCCCTGCGCAGAGCTGCGCGCATCGCATCGTCATTGGGGTAGGCGTGCAGCTCGGCGTCGGTGAACATCGCCTTGAGATACGCCTCGTGCGCCGAGCCGGCGATGGCGCCGACCTTCTTGCCCTCGAGATATTCGGGGCGGATCTCCGGCATCACCGCATCCTTGCGCGAGACGAAGCGCGCCGGCACGCGATAATAGGGATCGGTGAAGTCGACGCGGGCGCGCAGCTGCGGGCTCACCGCCATGGAGGCGATGATGGCATCGCCCCGGTTGGAGGTGAGCGCATCGACCAGCGTCTCGAAACGCCGCATCTGCACCGTGCACGTGACCTTGATCTCCTCGCACAGGGCGCGGGCGAAATCGACGTTGAAGCCGGCCGGGTTGCCGTCCGCACCGGTGTAGTTGAACGGCGGATAATCGGTCTCGGTCAGGAAGCGGATCACGGTGAGGCGCGACAGGTCAGGCCGTTCGGGGCGCCGGCGCGGGTCCCAAAACCCGGGCACCGCCTGCGGGGCGGCCTGGGGCGCCGCCTGAGGGGTGGTCTGAGGTGCCGTCGGCGGCCGCTTGGCGGGGGCTTGCGCGTTCGCCTCGGTGAGGCCGCCGAGCAGGCAAAGGCCGGCAACCAGCCCTGCCAGCAAGTCACGGACAGATTTGAGCGATTTCGCCTGTTGCGATGGAGCCATCGGCCGAAGGAATGAATTTCGTCGGGATCGGAGGGCCTTATAGACCATCCCGCCGGGAACGCGAGCGCCGATTGTAGCCAGCGTGAAGCTCAGAGATAGCGCTTCAAATCAACCGCTGCCTCTTCCGGCGTCCGCTTCAAATTGAACGGCGAGACGAACCTGCCCTCGCGGTCCATCAGGTAGATCAGCGCGGTGTGGTCCATCGTGTAGTCGCCGTCCTTGGTCGGGACCTTCTTGGCATAGACCCGGTAGGAGGAGATCACCTTGGCGGTCTCGGCGGGGTCGCCGGACAGGCCCTGGAGGTGCGGATCGAAGCTCGACAGGTAATCCTTCATCGTCGCCGGCGTGTCGCGCTCGGGATCGACCGAGATGAAGATGGCATTGACCTTGTCGGCGTCCTTGCCCAGCGCGCGCAGCACTTCCGAGATCTCGAACAGCGAGGTCGGGCAGACGTCGGGGCAATGGGTGTAGCCGAAGAAGATCAGGGTCGGCTTGCCCTTCAGGCTCTTGTCGGTGACGGCCTTGCCGTTCTGGTCGGTCAGCTGGAACGGGCCGCCGATCGCGGCCGGCTGTGCCACCTTGCCGACCCCGCCCATCGCCCAGAACATGATCAGGAGGCCGACGACGAGGCTTGTAGCGAAGGCGGTCGCGATCACCAGCGGACGGGTGGCGGAGCTCATTGGCGGAAAACTTCCTGTCGCAGGTCAGAAGCAGGCGGCAAAGCCGGTCCTGATCATTTCGAAGAACACCTGGCTGCCATAGTGGAACCAGAGCGCCAGCGCGCCGATCACGGCGAGTCCGCCGATTGTAGCGCCCGCCCACAGCAGCACGGATGGCATCCGCCCGGCAGTGGGCGAATTGTCCGATAGCCGATGTGCCGGGTGCAGCGGTTGAGCCATGACAACGATCGGGACGAAGGCCCCGGTTCCCTGGCTTTCAGATAGGCTTTGCGCCGGCTGCGGGCAAGGCGCCGCCAGCAGGCAAGACGCCGCGGCGGCGCCAAAGGACGCCGCCAGCCTGTGGATGTCAGTGGAGGAGCTGGCCCCGGGCGGATTCGAGCGGGTCCGCTTGCGGGAGCGACCGGCGCGACGGCCTGGTCGTCGAGGCCTGCGCGTCAAGGTAGCACGGCTTGTACATGGCCTGGAGCTGCTTGCCCCTCAGGAAGAGCATCCGCGGGGTGAGGCCGCCCCGCTGGCCGATCCAGCGCCTGATCTGCGAGGGATACATCGCGTACAGCATCTGGGTCGCTTCGGGATTGGTGATGGCGCGGCCGTTGGCGCCGAAATCCCAGGCGGCGTGGAAGCCCAGCGTCGCATGCGAGGTCACGCAAATCCGGTCGTGCGGGATAGCACCGAGGACGATGGTGCAGGCCGAGGCACAGAGGCCATCGATGATGACCGTCTCGCCCGATTGCCTGAGGTCCTGGTACTTGTCGACGTAGGTTCCGATCCGGCCGCCGCGGTCGTCCGCGATCCGAACCACCGCGTGAGAAGCCCCCATGCCTGCGATCAAGAGAACCGCCGCAAGCAACCCCGTCAGAAACTTCATTTTCCCCCGCCCCAGTCGAATTCGAATCTGTGTGTCAGGTGGTGATGCACGGCTAGCGTCGGTCGTAACCGAGGTTTTGTCTAGGCAGGCCTGCTGGCTCAAAACAAATTCAAATCCAGTGTTGCGTCCGCGCTGCACCCGGCCGGTCTCCATCCCAAAGTGGAACAAGTTAACGAGGTCTTGCGCGCCATACCCTTGATCTCAGTTGCCACCGCTGGCTTCAATCCGGGCAACTACAGGGGGGAACCCTTGGGGAGGAGAAGAACTTGGAGGGGGAAACGCATGGTTGAAGAAACGGATGTCATCGTCGTCGGCGCGGGACTATCGGGCCTCGTCGCCGCCACCGAGATCGCTGATGCGGGCAAGCGCGTGATAGTTGTCGACCAGGAAGGCGAGCAGTCGCTCGGTGGCCAGGCGTTCTGGTCGTTCGGCGGATTGTTCCTGGTCGATTCGCCCGAGCAGCGCCGGCTCGGCATCAAGGACTCCTACGAGCTTGCCATGCAGGACTGGCTCGGCACCGCCGGCTTCGACCGCGACGATGATTTCTGGCCGCGCCAATGGGCCGAAGCCTATGTGGCCTTCGCGGCCGGCGAGAAGCGCGGCTGGCTGCGCGCGATGGGCCATCGCTTCTTTCCCGTGGTCGGCTGGGCCGAGCGCGGCGGCTATGACGCGATGGGCCACGGCAATTCGGTGCCGCGCTTCCACGTCACCTGGGGCACCGGCCCGGGCATCGTCGAGCCGTTCGAGCGCCGCGCGCGCGAGGCGATGAAGACCGGCCGATTGATCTTCCGATTCCGTCATCGCGTCGATGCGCTCTCTATCAGCAATGGCACCGTGGATGGCGTCAGCGGCGTCGTTCTTGCGCCCGATGATGCAGAGCGCGGCAAGAGCTCCTCGCGCAACGTGGTCGGCGACTTCGCGTTGAAGGCGCAGGCCGTGATTGTCGCCTCCGGCGGCATCGGCGGCAACCACGAACTGGTGCGGCAGAACTGGCCGAAGCGGCTCGGTGAGCCCCCGAAGTTCATGATCTCCGGCGTGCCCGAGCATGTCGATGGGCGCATGATCGGCATCACGGAAAAGACCGGCGCGCGGCTGATCAACCGCGACCGCATGTGGCACTACGTCGAGGGCATCCAGAACTGGAACCCGATCTGGCCGCGCCACGGCATCCGCATCCTGCCGGGTCCTTCCTCGATGTGGTTCGACGCCACAGGCACGCGGCTGCCGGCGCCGCTATTCCCGGGCTCCGACACGCTCGGCCAGCTCAAATACATCATGTCGACCGGCTACGATTATTCCTGGTTCATCCTGACCCAGAGCATCATCAAGAAAGAGTTTGCGCTGTCGGGCTCGGAGCAGAACCCGGACCTGACTGGCAAGAGCTGGCGCATGACGCTTCGCCGCGCCACCAACAAGGGCGCGCCGGCGCCGGTGGAGGCGTTCAAGAGCCATGGTGTCGACTTCATTGTCCGCGACAAGCTCGATGAGCTCGTTGCGGCCATGAACAAGCTCGCCGGCAGCGATCTCCTCAAGCTCGAGCACATCAGGATGCAGATCGAGGCGCGCGACCGCGAGATCGCCAATCCCTACGTCAAGGATGCGCAGGTCATGAACATCCACAATGCGCGCCGCTATATCGGCGACAAGTTGATCCGCACCGCTTCCCCGCACCGCATCCTCGATCCCGCGCATGGACCGCTGATCGCGGTGAAGCTCAACATCCTCACCCGCAAGACGCTGGGCGGGTTCGAGACCGATCTCGACTCCCGCGTGTTCGGGGAGGAGGGCCGCGTCATTCCCGGCCTTTACGCCGTCGGCGAGGCCGCCGGCTTCGGTGGCGGCGGCGTGCATGGCTATCGCTCGCTGGAGGGGACTTTCCTGGGCGGCTGCCTGTTCTCGGGCCGCAATGCGGGCCGGGCCGCCGCCAAGACGGTGGGGTGACCGACGAGGTTGGCCGTGCACGGCCTCGCACCGGCCTCAACGGCGGCGAAGCATCTCCTGCAACAGGCGTTCAGTCAGTGAGAGCTGATCGAGCCGCAAATACAACAGCTCGTTCAGCTCAGCCATGTGGGCTCGAAGTCGCTCGGCCTCCTCCGGTCTGTCATCGAGATTTCGGACAAGGTCGCGGAGCGCCCTGAGACATTGCTGCATCGCCACGATGCCTTGCCGCAGCAAGTTGCAGTCTCTCATGGTGCTGGCGACCAGGCTGGTTTGGCGAAGCGGCAACGGGATGACGTTGTCGCGCGCGCCCGCTAGCGACTCTTGCGTGTTTCGATCGGTCATCGCGTTCGCTCATGTGGTCACGGCGGAGACCTGTCCCAGGGTCAGGCCGCGCGCACGGTGGTCAGGAACTGCTCGACCTCGGAGTGCAACCGCGCGCTGTCCTTCGACAGCATTTGCGCCGAGGCAAGCACCTGATTGGAAGCCGAGCCGGTTTCCGTCGCGCCGTGCTTCACCTCGGTAATGTTGGCGGCCACCTGGTCGGTGCCTTGGGCTGCCTGCTGGATGTTCCGGGCTATCTCCTGCGTGGCCGCTCCCTGCTCTTCCACCGCGGAGGCGATCGCAGACGATATCTCGGAGATTCGAGCGATTGTGCCGCTGATCTCCTTGATGGCGATCACCGAGTCCTGGGTGGCCGCCTGGATGTCTGAGATCTGATGGCCAATCTCTCCGGTTGCCTTTGCGGTCTGTTCGGCCAGTGCCTTGACCTCGGAGGCGACCACGGCAAAGCCGCGCCCCGCTTCGCCGGCGCGCGCCGCCTCGATCGTCGCGTTCAGGGCCAACAGGTTGGTCTGTCCCGCGATCGTGTTGATGAGCTCGACCACGTCGCCGATACGGGATGCGGCCTGCGACAGCTTGTTGACCTGGTCATTGGTCCGGTGCGCTTGTTCAACGGCTGCGCTGGCGATCCTGGCGGCATCCTGGACCTGGCGACTGATTTCACTGACCGACGAGCTCATCTCCTCGGTGGCGGAGGCAACAGACTGAACGTTGGTCGAGGCCTCCTCGGACGCGGCGGAGACCATGCCGGACAGCTCCTGCGTCGTCTCGGCCGTTTTGGTCAGGGTCCTGGCGGCGGCTTCAAGCTCCGTCGAGGACGACGAGAGCGTCTTGACGATGTCTCCGACCGTCTCCTCGAACTGACCGGCAAACTTGTTCATTTCCGCCTTGCGCTGAGCGGCGGCACGGGCTTGGGCCTGCGCCTGCTCGGCGCGCAGACGCTCGGTTTCGATCATGCTCTCCTTGAACACCTGGACCGCATCGGCCATCTCGCCGATCTCGTCGGCGCGACCCACGCCGGGGACTGCCGTGGACATGTCGCCGGCAGCGAGCTTGCCCATGGCGGAGGTCATTCCTTGAATTGGGATTGCGATCGAACGCGAGGTGAGCAGCGCGATGATTGCGCCAAGCGCGAGTCCGAGCACAAGCAAGACCCACAAGACCAGCTTCAACAGCGAAATGCCCGACGCAACGTCGATGGCTTCCTGGATCAGCATCTTCTTCTGGTTGGACTTGATTCCACCCGAGCGCGTACTATCGCCACCTCTTGCGCCGTCAAGCAGGTCGAGAAGCTTGGCCGCACGAGGCGCTGCCTCGGTCACCAACAGGTAGACCGGCGCATTCCAGGCGGGAGACTCCCGAAGAGCGAAGATCTTCTCAAACAGCGGCGCGAACTCGGTCTTGGCCTTGGCGATCTTGTCGAAGGCGGCATGCTGTCCGGTCGTAAGCAGGTCCTTTCGCGAATGGACTCCGCCATAACCCTTCTCGAAAGCCTCCCAGGGCTTGAAAAATCTCTCCTTATCGGCCTGATCGCCCGTGAGCAGATACGTGCGGAGCTGGGCCGTTGCGGCAGCAAAATTGCCGCGCGTATCGGCCATCGCCTTGAGCAGCTTCTTTCGTTCCGCGGTGGCCTCCAGACCTTCCTCCTCATTGATCATCTTGGTGATCTCGGAAAAGATCGTTTCAGCACGCGGGGCCGCTTCGGTCGTCAAGAGCTTGGTCGCCGGATACGCGTCGGAGGTGAAGGCGATCGCTTCGACCTTGTCCTGCGCGGCGCGAAACTCCCCGAGCAGCGTTCTGGCCTCCTGCCATTTCTGCTTGTTCTCTGGATTGGTGAACTGACCGGCCTTCTCGTCGAAAGCAGCAACCGTCGCATCCATCTCCTTCCACATCGCGGCGCGGTCGAGCTTGCCTTGCGGATTTCCGGTGAGCAGATAGCCTCGCAGGGTCGCCAGCGTGGAATAGAGATTGCCGACGAGTTCGGTGCTCGCGAGCGCGACCGGCACGCGCAGGTTCGCCATCCGATCGACGGTCATGGCAACTCCCCCCACCGCAAATACCGTATAGCCGACCGAAGCCGCAATGATCACGCATACCGCCGCAAAACCAGCGATCAATCTGCCGCGAATACGAAATTGAAAGAAGGACATAGGCAATACTCCTCAATATCCGAGTATCTCTTTGACACGCGTCGAAAGGCCACACGTGCCGATCGGGCAGCAGGCGATGATCCCTTCCACCGTCCACAGGGAATGAGGCAGATCAGCGTGACAGCGCTTGCCACAGCAATGAATGGAGCCGCTCCTTCGAGGCTGATCCATCCCGTTCTGCCGCTGCAAATTTGCCGATGCCACCGCCGGTCTAATAACAGCCCCGACCCCGATCATTACGTGTATCGGGAGGGTGGAAGAAGGTGCTTATCGCGATATTAAGAAAGATTTGCCGGCGACATTCGACGGACACGCAAAATTTGCGCTTACGGCCGCAAGCGCCTCAGTGCGGCGGCAGGGGAGCGCAATTTCGGCTCGGTTCGCCAGATCGTGGCGCACCACCATTCAAGAATTGCGGGTAAGACGAACTTAGTTTCATCTTCAAGGCGCAGGAAGTACGCAGGCCATCTTCGAATTTTTTTCTCCGATCATCGTGGCCTCACGCCCGGCTTGCCCACCGCGGGAAAAATGAACTCGACGCCCGCGGCCGAAAGTGTATCGCGAAGCTGGTTGATCGTCCCCTCGGGCATTCGCAGCATGCCATTCTGCTCCTCCAGCCGCCTGACCACCGCGGCGGAGAGTCCCGTTCGCGAAGCCAGTTGCTTGACCGACCAGTTCAGCATGCCGCGGGCTGCCCGCAGTTGCGCACCCGTAAGTTTCGCAGCTCCCGCAGGCTGAAGCGATAGTTTTGCCTGGTGCACATCCATGGAAATGCCGAGCCACTCCCGAATGACGCCGTCCGCCTCCGGGACCGGTACGGCCTTACAGCGGTACCAGCGGTAGGAGCCGTCGGGCTGGCGCAGCCGGTGCTCGACATCGTAGGGCCGCCCCGTTTCAGCCGCCACCAGCCAGTTGCGCAACGCCGTCTCGCGCTCCTCTTCGGGCAGGAGATCGATCCAACCGTTGCCGAACAATCGCTGCGCTTCCGCATTGTCGTCGGCCTTCAGAAGAGCCGTAATCCGACCGTCCTGGGTGCCAATCCACAGCACTCCACCCGTGATATCAATCAGCGCAGCGTAGCGGTCGGAGTCCATCTTGAGCGGCTGCAGCAATCTTCGTTGCTCGGTGATGTCGATAGCAAGGCCAAGCACGGATTCTTTCGCGCTGGCAGGATCCAGCAACACCTCCGACTGAATACGAATCCAGCGCAGCGCACCATTCGGCCGCACGATCCTAATCTCACCATTGAGCAAGGACCGGTCGAACATGAACTCGCGTGGATCGCGCTTCGGCCGGCGATCCTCCGGATGAATCCTTTTCTCGATCTCCGCGTAGGAGGGCGCAATCGTGAACGGATCGAGCCCAAGCAGGCGGTAGAAGCCGCGAGACCACTGCATCCGGCCCTCGGCGTCGTAGCGCCACAGACCAGCTCCGACCTTGTCTTCAAAAAAGCGAAGTATATCCCAGGGATCGAGATGATCTTGAAACTGGAGCAAGTCAGTGCCCCCAAACTAACAATGACCTATTTCAACCCTTAGTTGGGACAAACTCAATCCCCGATATACACGGAGCTTAAGATTTGAGCGGAAAACCTGCGACCGCCATGCAAGTCCGTGATGGCATTATTGAAACTCCAAACCAGGACGCGCCGCATTGAGCCTCGACCGGGTGCCAACCATGGCCTTTTCACGCCCCAGCTGGCTGTCTCCGCTTCTTTGCCTGACGATAATAATCTGCTGCGGTTTTCGCGCGTCCGCCGATACGGTCGACGTCAACGGGGTGAAGCGCTCCTACACCGCGCAGCTGCCGGCCAAGCGGCCCGCACCGCTCGTAATCGTGCTGCATGGCAAGACCCAGCGCGGCGCCGACATGGTTACACGGACGGCCTGGCCGCAGGTTGCCAAGCGCGAGGGCCTCGCCGTGGTGTTTCCGGACGGGCTCAACAACGCATGGGCGGACGCGCGCACCAAGGCGGGGCCGGCCCTGCGCGGACCACCGGCGGGCACCGATGACGTCGCCTTCATCGCAAGGCTGGTCGAGAAGCTGGTGGCCGACGGCACGGCCGATGCGAAGCGCGTCTACGTCGCCGGCGTCTCCAATGGCGGTGCCATGGCGATGACCTTGGCCTGCGCGCGCGCCGATCTGTTTGCGGCGGTTGCGAGTGTCATCATGAATCTCAACGATGAAGCCGCCGTCACCTGTCATCCGTCGCGGCCGCTGCCGATGCTGCTCATGAACGGGACCGCCGATCCGCTGGTCCCTTATGAGGGCGGGCGCGGATCGAGCTATTTTGCCGCAGAGGGATTCTGGTCGACGGACGAGACGCTGGCGTTCTGGCGCAGGCTCAATGGCTGCGAGACCGACGACGCCGGGATCACCGACATGCCCGATGCGGCGCCGGCGGACCAGTCCACGGTGACGCGGATCAGCTCGCGCTGCCCGGCTGGGCACGACGTCGTGCTCTATCGCATCAATCATGGTGGCCACCGCATGCCAGGCTTCGCTCCGGATGCCCGCTTCCCGAAGGTCGCCAGGAACCTGCTCGGATCGCAAAACGGCGACATCGACGGCGCAGAAACGATCTGGACGTTCTTCAGTCGGTTTCCGTGAGCGGCGCAATGTTGGCCAACGCATGCGTGCAGGGCTGCGCATGCGTGCCGGGCAACGCATGCGTGCCAGGGCTGGCACAGTGCAAATCGCTGGGCTAGACAGGGCCGCCATTCCAGTCAGGAGATCCCAGATGAGCATTCAGCGTTTTGAAACCGGCCCGCGCATGAGCCAGGTCGTCGTGCACGGCAACACCGTCTATCTCGCCGGTGTCGTCGCCAACAAGGCGGCCGGCGAAAGCGTGACGAAGCAGACCCAGGACATCCTGGCGACCATCGACGGCCACCTCGCCAAGGCCGGCACCGACAAGTCGAAGCTGCTCTCGGCCACGATCTACATCACCGACATGAAGACCTTCGGCGAGATGAACGCTGTGTGGGACGCCTGGGTCTCGCCCGGCAATACGCCTGCGCGCGCCACCGTCGAAGCCAAGCTGGCGGCCCCGCAATACACCGTCGAGATCATGGTGACGGCGGCGAAGTAATTTTTGCGAACACCTCACGCGCGTTGATGACCTCCGAGGTAATCGATCAACGCGCGTGAACCTTCGATAGTGACGGTCAGCCGGACAGCACGGCGCCATCGAAGGAGAGAACCATGACCGACCCCGTCACCATCGCCCGCAGCTACATCGAGCTCTGGAACGAGCGCACCGCCGGCCGCCGCCGCGAGCTGCTGAGCGAAGGCTGGACGACGGATGCGAGCTACGTCGACCCCCTGATGAAGGGCGACGGCCAGGACGGCATCGAGGCGCTGATCGCAGGTGTGCAGCAGCGCTTTCCCGATTTCACATTCAAGCTGATCGGCGAGCCCAACGGCTACGGCGATCACATCCGCTTCTCGTGGGGACTTGGCCCTGACGGCGCCGACAGCCCGATCAAGGGCACCGATTTCGCCGTGCTGAAGGACGGCCGGATCAGGAGCGTGACCGGATTTCTCGATCAGGTCCCGGCCGGGGCGTGAGAGCGCTGGCCCTCGTCGCGCAGGCGAGGAGAGGACCGAAATTTGCACCTCACAAGCGGTCGTCATGCCCGGGCTTGTCCCGGGCATCCACGTACGAGCCCGGCCATGACGATGTCGAGGCTATCGTGCCTCAAATGGACAGCGCGTGAGCGATCGCCCTGTCGCAGGCCATAGTCCCCCTCGACGAAGCCATCCCTACGGCTTACCTGTCATGCCGTGCCGCCCCCGTATCCTCCAGACATCGACCGAGCCGGCCGCCCTGCTGCCGGATCGCTTTCGGGCCTGGTTCGCAGCCCGCGGCTGGTCGCCGCGTGCGCATCAATTGGCGCTGCTGGAAAAGGCGCGCGAGGACCGGTCGGCGCTCTTGATAGCGCCGACCGGCGCCGGCAAGACGCTCGCGGGATTTCTGCCGACGCTGGTCGAGCTGTCGATGCAGCCGCTGACACGCGAGGCGGGTGCGAAGAAGAACCTCGTCTCCACCGGCCGCAGCGTGCAGCGCAGCGGCGGCCTGCACACCCTCTACATCTCGCCGCTCAAGGCGCTCGCCGTCGACATCGCGCGCAACCTCGAGCGTCCGATCGCCGAGATGGGCTTGCCCATCAAGGTCGAGACCCGCACCGGCGATACGCCGGTCTCGCGCCGTCAGCGGCAGCGGCGCTATCCGCCGGACGTGTTGCTGACGACGCCCGAGCAGCTCGCGCTGCTGCTCTCCTCGGACGACGCGCCGTTCCTGTTCTCCTCACTGAAGCGCATCGTGCTCGACGAGCTGCACGCGCTGGTCACGTCCAAGCGCGGCGATCTGCTCTCGCTCGGGCTGGCGCGATTGTGGCGCCTCGCCCCGCAGATGCGCGCGATCGGCTTGTCGGCGACCGTAGCCGAGCCGGAGCAGCTCGCGCGCTTCCTGGTGCCGCAGCCCGACGGCAAGGAGCGGGCAGCCGACATCGTCCTCGCCGGCGGTGCCGCGCCGCCCGTGGTCGAGATGCTCGATACGCGCGAGCGGCTGCCCTGGGCCGGCCACAGCGCGCGTCACGCGCTTCCTGAAATCTACGAGCTGATCAAGACCAACAAGACCACGCTGGTCTTCGTCAACACCCGCAGCCAGGCCGAGATGCTGTTCCAGAATCTCTGGAGCATGAACGACGATGGCCTTGCCATCGCGCTGCATCACGGCTCGCTCGACGTCGCCCAGCGCCGGAAGGTCGAGGACGCCATGTCGGCGGGCCGGCTGCGCGGCGTGGTCTGCACCTCCTCGCTCGACCTCGGCGTCGACTGGGGCGACGTCGATCTCGTCGTCAATATCGGTGCGCCCAAGGGATCCTCGCGCCTGATGCAGCGCATCGGCCGCGCCAATCACCGCCTCGACGAGGCCTCGCGCGCGGTGCTGGTGCCCGCCAACCGTTTCGAAGTGCTGGAGTGCCGTGTCGCCATCGACGCCATCGCCGAGAATGCGCAGGACACGCCGCCCTTGCGCACGGGCGCCCTCGACGTGCTGGCGCAGCATGTGCTGGGCTGCGCCTGCGGCGAGCCGTTCTTGAGCGACGAGCTCTACGGCGAGGTCCGTACAGCCGCGCCTTACGCAAGCCTGTCGCGGCAGGATTTCGACGACGTCGTCGATTTCGTCGCCTCCGGCGGTTATGCGCTGAAGACCTATGAGCGCTTCGCCCGCATCAAGCAGGACAAGGAGGGACGCTGGCGCGTCGCCAATCCAAAGGTGCGGCAGAGCTACCGCATGAATGTCGGCACCATCGTCGAGGACGACATGCTGAAGGTGCGGCTGGTGCGCTCGCGCGGCAGCGGTGGAGGATCCACGGGCGTGATCGCGCGCGGCGGCCGGCTGCTCGGCGAGATCGAGGAAGCCTTCATCGAGGGCTTGAGTCCCGGGGATACCTTCGTGTTCTCAGGCGAGGTGGTGCGCTACGAGACCCTGGTTGAGGACCAGGTCTATGTTTCGCGCGCACATGACAAGGACCCCAAGGTGCCGTCCTACATGGGCGGAAAGTTTCCGCTCTCGACCTATCTCGCCGAGCGCGTGCGCCGCCTGCTCGATGATGGCCGCGCCTGGGGCGGCTTGCCGGAGCAGGTGCGCGACTGGCTGTCGCTGCAGAAGGATGTCAGCAGAGTGCCGGCGGTCCGCGAGCTCCTGGTGGAAAGCTTTCTACGCGCCAACAAGCATTATCTGGTCTGTTACCCCTTCGAGGGACGTCTCGCGCATCAGACCCTCGGCATGTTGCTGACGAGGCGGCTGGAGCGCGCCCGCGCGCGGCCGCTCGGTTTTGTCGCCAATGAATATGCCGTGGCAATCTGGGGCCTTGGTGATCTCTCCTTCATGATCCGCGACGGGCGGATCGACCTCAACGCGCTGTTCGATCCTGACATGCTCGGCGATGATCTCGAAGCCTGGCTCGCCGAATCCGCGCTGATGAAGCGCACCTTCCGCAACTGCGCGATCATCTCCGGCCTGATCGCCCGCCGCCACACCGGCGAAGAGAAGAGCCGCCGCCAGGTGCTGTTCTCGACCGATCTCGTCTACGACGTGTTGCGCAAGCACCAGGCCGATCACGTCCTGCTCCGCGCTGCGCGCGCCGATGCCGCCACCGGCCTGCTCGATTTGCGCCGCCTCAGCGACATGCTGATGCGCATCCACGGCCGCATCACGCACCGGGAACTCGACCACGTCTCTCCGCTCGCCGTACCCGTGATGCTGGAAATCGGCCGCGAGTCAGTTTATGGCGAAGCTGCAGACGAGCTCTTGGCCGAAGCCGCCGACGAGCTCGTCAAAGAGGCGATGGATAGAAGCGGGTAAGACGTGACGGCAGGCGCGCTGATTTCGGGAGATGTCGAGGACATGCGCGTTTCCAGAGTCACGATCAGCGATGTGACCTTCGCGGCCGATCTCTCCGGCGCTCTGTTCTGGGACGAGCAGCGCCTGCTCGTCGTCTCCGACCTGCATCTGGAGAAAGGGTCGAGCTTCGCCACGCGCGGCGTGCTGCTGCCGCCTTACGATACCATTGCGACGCTCGGCCGGCTCGCTGCTGTCATCTCCCGCCATGATCCTCGAATCGTCATCGCGCTCGGCGACAGTTTTCACGACCGCAGCGCGCATGAGCGGCTGTCCGCCGAGGACCGCGACGCGGTGGCCGCACTCCAGAGCGGCCGCGACTGGATCTGGATCTCGGGCAATCATGATCCCATGCTGCCGCGCGATCTCGGCGGCACCATCGCGGTCGAAGTCGCGATCGGCCCGATCACCTTCCGCCACGAGCCCACCGGCGCCCACGGCGAGATCGCCGGCCATCTGCATCCGAAGGCGCGTGTCTCGGCACGTGGCCGCTCGATGGAGCGCCGCTGCTTCGCGAGCGACGGGATGCGGGCGGTGATGCCGGCATTCGGTGCTTACGCGGGGGGCCTCAGTATCCGCGACGCCGCCTTCGCCAAAATCTTTCCGGAGAACGGCTTTGTCGCCCATCTCCTCGGCGACCGCCGCGTCCACGCCATTGCGGCCTCGCGCTGCTGTTAAGGTGCCGGCCGAATTAGGACAGCACCACGATCGGTATTTTTCCGGAATCGCGCAAGGCCCGTTGTCGGTATTAAGGTCCGCCCTCGCCGGGGCTGGAATTTCATCCCGAACAAGATTGCAACCGGCAAGGGGTCGCCTCGGGCGGCCCCTTTCGATTCCACGCACGCTTAGAACAAATTAAGAACACTTTAGCAAGTCTTTGATATATCATTGTGATTCGGCGCCTTGCCGATACAACATCTAGCGTCTGTCCGACTTTGCGAGGACTACATGTCCACGATTGCCTTCGACCAGTTTGCCCTCACCCGGATCGCCGATTTCGCGCGCTCGCTGTCACGGCTGCATCAGGCCGCGCGGCGCCAGAGGGTCGATGACGACCAGTTCGACCGCGAGTTCAACGCGGTGTGCCAGTCGATCTGGGGCTACACCATCGACGACGTCAGCGACGATCTGTTCTCGCCCGAGGACCATCTGTTTTTGGACACGCTGGACGAAGCGCATGCGCGCATCTTCGCGGCCGAGCAGGGCTATGACCTCGTCGGCGATCAAGGCATGCTGACCGATTGGTGGGGCTTCTGCTGGATGATCCTGGCCGAGAAGCGCGGCCTCCTGACGCCGGAGAACCGCGCCGCCGCGCGAGCCGCGATCGAGGAGAAATATCTGGCCGCGCCCAATGTGATCGGGGTGATCATCGGGAGGTGAGCTCTCGTGCCCCGGACGCAGCGCAGCGCTTTTCAGCGGTGCGCTGCAGAGCCGGGGCCCATCTCGCAGCATGCTGGGTCCCGGCTCGGCGTCGCGTCACTGCGTGCCGCGCCGCGTCCGGGACACGAAACTGCTACTCCAACCCCGCCCGCTTCGCCGGCTTCGCGGCGGTCTTCGGCACTGTCACGTCCGGCAGCGGTTCACGCACGATCTCGTTTGACGCCGGCGCATCTGCCGACACCGTCTCGGCCCGCACCGGCGCCACCTTCATCTCGCCAAGCCGGGCGCGAACCTGCGCGGTGAGACCGGGATAGGAGGCAACCGGGGTGAAATCCGCAGCCTGGTCGTTGCCGACGCGGACGCCGGTATAGGCAACGAGGCCGTCGCTGGTGGCGATCACGTCGCCGGCCTTCAGCGAGGAATCCAGCGCAAGGTCGACCGGGGCCAGGCCGACGGGTTCACGGCCGTTGCAGGTGCAATCGGCGCGCAGCGCCTTGCGGTAGGCGAACGCGTTCTCGCTGTCGGCGTAGCGCTCGCCGGTCTGGGAATAGGCACCATCGATCGACGAGCCGAAATAGACCTTGGTCGCGCTGGCAGGGCAGAATGCCTGACACATCTGCGCGGGCGAGACGAGGCCGCGCATCAGCGGAAAGTATTTCCCGTCGCAACTGCGTACGCAGAAGGCCGGGCCCGAGCCGCCGGCCGCGGCCGAGCGAGTCGGCGGCACATATTGCGGCGTGGCGCCATTCTGCTGGCTGCTGAAGGGATCGACATAGGAGTTCGCCGGCGGCACCTCGCGCTGCGGCCGCTGCTGCTGCATTCCGCCGAAGAGGAAATCTAACAGACCTTCTGCCGAGACCGGGGCAGGAGCTGCGAGCAGCGGCGCCGCCAGCATGGCGGCCACAAGCATCGCGCGACGCCGCCGGCGCGCATGGGACATGACTGTACGCAATGCTTACTCCACCCGACGCTACTGAACCGGCTGGGACCGAGAGGTCTCAGCACGCGATTCACCATAAAGCGGGATGGTAAATGAGCAGTTGAGCAGAGGCGGTTTCAAGACGAGGCGGTGGCCTCTTTAAGGCCGGGCGCAGCTTTGGACCGATGGTTGCTACCGGGACACATTGAGGCATGACGGCGGAGAAATTTCCGCCACTTCACCCCTTCAAGAATTCCGACGCCTTGTACAGCGAACGGAACGGCAGGCCGGCCGCACCGAACGTGTCGGTGGCGCCTTCCTCCCGATCGACCATGGTCAGCACCAGCACGACATTGGCCCCGGCCTCGCGCACCGATTCCACCGCCTTCATCGCCGAGCCGCCCGTGGTGGTGACGTCCTCGACGATCACGACGCGCTTGCCCGCCAGCGTCTCGCCCTTGGGCAGGCCCTCGATCGCGAGCTTGGCGCCGTGCTCCTTCGGCTTCTTGCGCACGAAGAAGGCCGCGATCGGATGACCCTTGATCCAGGAGATCTGCGCCAGCGCGCCGGCGAGCGGCACCGCGCCCATCTCGAGCCCGCCGATGAAATCGAGCTGGTCGTCCTTCAGCGCCTCGTAGGTTAGCTCGGCGAGCAGCGTTGCGCCCTCGGGGTCGAGCATGGTCGGCTTGAGGTTGAAGTAGAAATCGCTCTTGCGGCCCGACGCGAGCGTCACCTCGCCGCGGCCGAATGAGCGCCGGCGGATGATCTCGAACAGGCGGGCGCGGGAGGCGGATTTCGACACGGCGGTCCCTCGAACAGCGTTTTTGGTGGGGGCGGAATTTATCCGCGACCGACGCGACATTCCAGAGGGGGCGTCTCCCGTCAACAGGGATCGGCCATCCCGGTCCGCAGGTTGTGAGGGCGCAACCTTCTGGAGTAGGTGAGGGGGCAAGCCTTCGGGCAAGCCTCTTGGGGAAGGACACGGAATGACCATCGAGCTCTATACCTGGAACACGCCGAACGGCCGCAAGATTTCGGTCGCGCTGGAGGAGATGGGGCTGCCCTACAAGGTGATCCCGGTGAACATCACCAAGGGCGAGCAGATGGCGCCCGAGTTCCTCAAGCTCTCGCCCAACAACAAGATCCCCGCGATCGTCGACCCCGAAGGGCCCGACGGCAAGCCCGTCAGCATCTTCGAATCCGGCGCGATCCTGCTCTATCTCGGCGAAAAGACCGGCAAATTCCTGCCGAAATCGCTTATCCAGCGCATCCCGGTCTACGAATGGCTGATGTGGCAGATGGGCGGCTTCGGCCCGATGCCCGGCCAGGTGCACCATTTCATCGCACTCGAAAACGAGCAGGACCGGGCCTACGGCCTGAAGCGCTTCATGGCCGAGACGCGCCGGCTCTACGGCGTGCTCGACCGCCGCCTCGAGGGGCGCGACTTCGTCGCCGGCGAGCTCTCGATTGCGGATTTTGCCATCCTGGGCTGGGCCTGGCGCCATCCTCGCCACAAGGTTGATCTGGCCGACTTCCCCAACGTCAAGCGCTGGTACGACGCCCTGATGGCACGCCCGGCCGTGAAGCGGGGGATGGAGGCGAAGCTGGATTGATCTCTCTTCTCCCTCTCCCCGTTCTTACGGGGAGAGGGTTGGGGTGAGGGGCCTCTCTCCCCATGCGAGATGGTCGAGAGACCTGTACCCCCTCACCCGAATTCGATCTGCGATCGAATTCGACCTCTCCCCGCAGGCGGGGAGAGGTGAAAACCATCCTCACACCCTCTTCGCTTCCACCGCCATCCGCACCGCGAGCCCGGCCAGCACGGTGCCCATCAGCCAGCGCTGCACCAGCATCCAGCTCGGCCGGTTCGCCAGGAACAGGGCGATCGATCCGGCCGCGAGTGCGATCATCGCGTTGACGCTGACGCTGATCGCGATCTGGATCGCGCCCAGCACCAGCGACTGCATCAGCACGCTGCCGGCCGCGGGATCGATGAACTGCGGCAGCAGCGCCAGATACAGCATCGCGATCTTCGGGTTGAGCAGGTTGGTGACGAAGCCCATCGCGAACAATTTGCGCGGGCTGTCGATGGCGAGCTTCCTCACCTGGAACGGCGAACGCCCACCCGGCTTCACCGCCTGCCAGGCAAGCCACAGCAAATAGCCGGCGCCGGCAAAGCGCAGCGCGTCATAGGCGAAAGGAATGGCGAGCAACAGCGCCGTGATGCCGAACGCCGCGCACAGCATGTAGAACACGAAGCCAAGCGCCACGCCGCCGAGCGAGACGATGCCGGCCGCGCCGCCTTGCGTGATCGAGCGCGAAATCAGATAGATCATGTTCGGTCCCGGCGTGAGCACGAGGCCGAGGCTGACGAGGGCAAAGCCGAGCAAGGCGGAGGTGTGGGGCATGGTTGAACCGGTGCGGGAGACGGCACGGTTCTAATATGCGCGGGATCGTGGGGCCATCGTGCAATTGCTCGGAGGGCAATTGAGCGCTTGCGCCGCGAATTCAGTGCGCTCCCTCGCCCCGTTCTTACGGGGCCGGGACGAGCTTCGCTCGCCCTGAGAGGGCTGGAGTGAGGGGCTTTCTTCACACGGGCGGTCGTCGATAGACCTGTACCCCCTCACCCGGATCGCAAGAGCGATCCGACCTCTCCCCGCAAGCGGGGAGAGGTGAAGGGAGAGAGAGCGCTAATGCGCCTCGTCCCAATTGTTCGCGGCGCGGGCGTCGACATGCAGCGGCACCGAGAGCAGCACGGCCGGGAACGGCGCGTCCTGCATCACCTTCTGCACGACGGGGAGCGTTGCCTCGACCTCGTCGTCCGGCACCTCGAAGATCAACTCGTCATGCACCTGGAGCAGCATTTGCGCCGAGAGCTTCTTCTCGGTGAGCGCATCCTCCACCCGCGTCATGGCGCGGCGGATGATGTCGGCGGCGGTGCCCTGAAGCCGCGCGTTGATCGCGGCGCGCTCGTTGAAGGCGCGCACCGAGGCATTCGAGGCCTTGATGTCGGGGTAGTGGCATTTGCGGCCGAACAGCGTGGTGACGTAGCCGTGGTTGCGGCAGAAGTCGCGCGTCTCGTCCATATAGGCGCGGATGCCGGGGAAGCGCTCGAAATACTTCTTGATGTAGGCGGAGGCTTCCTCGCGCGCGATGCCGAGCTGGTTGGCGAGGCCGAAGGCGGAGATGCCGTAGATGATGCCGAAATTGATCGCTTTCGCGCGGCGGCGGATCTCGCTCGGCATGCCCTTGATCGGCACACCGAACATTTCCGATGCGGTCATGGCGTGAATGTCGAGCCCGTCGCGGAACGCCTGCTTCAGCACGGGAATGTCGGCGATCTCGGCCAGCAGCCGCAGCTCGATCTGTGAATAATCGGCCGAGACCAGCTTGTGTCCGGGCGTGGCGATAAAGGCGCGGCGGATCTTGCGGCCGTCCTCGGTGCGCACCGGGATGTTCTGCAGGTTCGGCTCGTTCGACGACAAGCGCCCCGTCGTGGTCGCAGCCAGCGCGTAGGTGGTGTGCACGCGGTGGGTCTGCGGATTGACGTAGGTCGGCAGCGCGTCGGTGTAGGTCGATTTCAGCTTGGAGACCTGGCGCCACTCCAGAATCTTCTTCGGGAAGTCGTGGCCCTGCTCGGCGAGCTCGTCGAGCACCTGTGCGGTGGTCGACCACGCGCCGGTCTTGGTCTTGGTGCCGCCAGGCAATCCCATCTTGCCGAACAGGATGTCGCCGATCTGCTTGGGGCTGCCGACATTGACCGGCTCGCCCGCGATCTCCTGGATCTCGGCCTCGACACGCGCCGCGGTTTGGGCGAAGTCGCCGGACAAACGCGACAGCACCTGGCGGTCGATCGAGATGCCGCGCCGCTCCATGCGCGCGAGCACCGACACCAGCGGCCGCTCCAGCGTCTCGTAGACCGCACTCATGTGTTCGGAAACGAGGCGCGGCTTCAGCACGCGCCACACGCGCAACGCAATGTCGACACCTTCGGCTGACAGCGGTGCGGCCTTGTCGATTGGCACCTGGTCGAAGGTGATCTTGCCCTTGCCGCTGCCGAGCAGCTCGCTTTCCTTCAGCATGGCATGGCCGAACCAGCGCTCCGACAACGATTCCAGCGCATGCGAGCCGCGGCCGGCATCAAGCACGTAGGAGATCAGCAGCGCATCGTCGATGTTGCGCAGGGTGATGCCGTGCTGCGCCAGCATCACGGCGGTGAACTTGACGTCGAAGCCGATCTTGAGGATGCCCGCCGATTCCAGCACCGGCCGTAGCGCTTGCAGCGCGTCGTCATGCTTGACCTGGTCCGGCGCGAGGCCGGCATCGAACAGGCCGGCGCCGCCGCCGGATTGCTTATGCGCCAGCGGCACGTAACAGGCCTCGTTCGGCGCCAGCGCCAGCGCGATTCCGCACAGATCGGCCTGCATCGGATCGATCGAGTTCGCTCTGGTCTCGATCGCGACATGGCCGGCATCATGGATGCGTGCGATGAAGGCGTTGAGTTCCTTGTGGGACTTGATGGTCTGGTATTTGCCGCGATCGACCGGAAGCTTGCGCAGCGCCTCTTCGCGCGCGGCGGCGAGGGAGATCGGTGCCCCCTTCGGGCTCGCAGCCTTGTCGTCCTTGCCCGCCGATCTGTTGGGCTGGTTCGGCCGGGCTGGCGCCGGGGTTCCCGCGCCTGGTGCGGGCACCACGTCCGAGGGCGGCAGCGTCGTGAACACGCTGGCGCCGCTGGCATAGCCGGGATCGGCATCGACATTGGCGGGATCGATCTGCGCATATTCGGCGACGCGCCGCGTCAGCGTCGTGAACTCCATCGCCTTCAGGAAGGCGATCAGCTTGCGCGCGTCGGGCTCGTGGACGGCGAGGTCGTCCAGCGGCACCTCCAGCTCGACCTTGTCGTCGAGCAGCACGAGCTGCCGCGAGATGCGCGCCTTTTCCGCGTTCTCGAGCAGCGCCTCGCGCCGCTTGGGCTGCTTGATCTCGCCGGCGCGGAACAGCAATTGGTCGAGATCGCCATATTCGGTGATCAGTTGCGCCGCAGTCTTGATGCCGATCCCGGGTACGCCCGGCACGTTGTCGGTGGAATCGCCCGCGAGCGCCTGCACCTCGACCACCTTGTTCGGCGGCACGCCGAACTTCTCGATCACCTCTGATATGCCGATGCGGCGGTCCTTCATGGTGTCGTACATGGTGACGCAATCGGTGACGAGCTGCATCAGGTCCTTATCGGACGACACGATGGTGGCGCTGGCGCCGCGCTCGCAGGCCTGTCGCACATAGGTCGCGATGAGATCGTCGGCCTCGAAGCCGATCTGTTCCAGGCAGGGCAGGTCGAAGGCGCGCACGGCTTCGCGGATCAGCGCGAATTGCGGAATGAGATCGTCGGGGGCGGGCGGCCGGTGCGCCTTGTAGTCCGGATAGATCTTGTTGCGGAAGGTGATCTCCGACTTGTCGAAGATGATGGCCAGATGCGTCGGCCGGTTGTCCTCGGGCATCTCGCGCAACAGTTTCCACAGCATGTTGCAGAAGCCGAGCACGGCGTTGACCTGGAGCCCGTCGGATTTGCGGTTCAGCGGCGGCAGCGCGTGATAGGCGCGGAAGATATAGGAGGAACCGTCGACCAGGAAGACGTGGTCGCCCTTGCCGGCCGCCTTCGCCGCGACCGGTTTGGCAGCAGCTGTCGCGGGTGCCGCCTTGGCAGCAGGCTTATCGGCGGCCGCCTTCGGCTCGGCAATCTTGGTCTCAGCCTTGGCGGTGGTCTTCTGCGATGTCTTGGGCATGGCCGCAATGTATGAATTTTTGCGGGCTTTGACAGCCTTCGGAGGCGGATTTTTGGCGTGGTGACGCCGCTATCCCCACTGTCATTCCCCGCGAAAGCGGGGAATCCAGTACGCTGCGCCCCATCGATCGACAACGACTGTCTCTGGAATACTGGATGCCCCGCCTTCGCGGGGCATGACGGTCACTCCGCCGCCTGCAACACCGCTCCCGTTTTCCTCGGCGCGATCCAGAACGCATCGGGCCGCTCGAACAGGAAGCGCGCATTGAGCCGCAGTGCGGCCTGCCAGATCGCCAGCGCACCGAGCACGCCGGCGACGGTGACGAGAAGCGATACCGTGCCGATATCCGCAATGACGCCGGTGCGCAGCAGCAGCGTCCGCGTCGCCGCCATCGGCAGGAAGAAGGCGAGATAGATGACGATCGAATGCTCGCCGCAGAAGCGGAGGAAGTTGAGCCAGTGTGCCCGCGCGAGCAGCGTGCCCGCCGCGATGATGGCGCAGGCGCCGGCGAAGCCGAGCGCGAGCGAGACGATCGCCCACTCGCTGGCGCCCGCTGCGACGAGGCCGGCATTGGCCAGCGCCCAGGTAGCGAGCGCTGCAAGCGCCAGCGCCGGATGCTTGCGCGCACGATCCGACAGGGCGAACACGTAAGGCGCGAACAAATAGCCCGAATAGAAATAGACGAAGCGTGCGCAGAACTCGTCGATGGCGGTCCAGCCGGTCGTGATGTGCGCGGTTTCCAGCGCGGCGGCGACGAGCCAGACCGCGAGCGGCGGGACTTTGCGTGCCAGTTTCGTGACGACGAAGAAGACCGGCAACAGATAGATGAACCACAGCGTGCCGAACGGCTCGATGAAGGATTCGAGATACAGTAGGCCAACATGCTGCCAGCTGGTCTCGGCCGCAAAGGCCGGGGCCTTGAAGCCGAATTGGATTGTCACCCAGACGACATAAAAATAGGTGAAATGCACCACCTTGCGGTCGAGATAGGTTCGCCAGTCCCGATCGATCACCAGAGACAGGAACAAGCCCGAAATCAGGAAGAAATCCGGCATCCGGAACGGCTTTGCGAAGGCTACGAGCACGTGCATGAACCCGGTCTGCCCGGCGGCAAGCTCCACCCCCAGCACCGAATGCATCATCACCACCATGACGATGCAGATGCCCTTGGCGTAGTCGACCCAGTCGATACGCGCGGCCGAAGCGGCCGTGGAGGGGCTGGCCGCCGCGATTGTGCCTGATCGTGCCATGGTGTCCCTTTTCGAGGCGCGTTCCGCCCGTGCCTGTGCGGGCCTGGGACAGTTTGGAGCCCAGTGGTTTCCGACTTCTTTACTGGTTCAAATCGCGGGCCGGTTTTTGCATGCGGACTGTTCCATGACCTCGGGAAAATGCTAAACCGCCCCGGATTGGGCTGAGTTGGACGTCCGTTAACCAAGCTGGAACAGGATTTTTCATGCGAATTGCGATGATCGGCACGGGCTATGTGGGATTGGTGTCCGGCGCCTGCTTTGCGGATTTCGGCCACGACGTCACCTGCGTCGACAAGGACGAGAGGAAGATCGCGGCACTCCATCGCGGCGAGATCCCGATCTACGAGCCCGGGCTCGACGAACTGGTCGCGAACAACGTGAAAGCCAAGCGGCTCGACTTCACCACTGACCTGAAGCAGCCGGTCGCCGATGCCGATGCCGTGTTCATCGCGGTCGGCACGCCCTCGCGCCGCGGCGACGGACACGCCGACCTGTCTTACGTCTATGCCGCCGCAAAAGAGATCGCGCAGTCGCTGCAGGGCTTCACCGTGGTGGTGACGAAATCGACCGTGCCGGTCGGCACCGGCGATGAGGTCGAGCGCATCATCCGCGAGGCCAATCCCAAGGCCGACGTGGTTGTCGCCTCGAACCCAGAGTTCCTGCGCGAGGGCGCGGCGATCCGCGATTTCAAATTCCCCGACCGCATCGTGGTCGGCACCTCCGACGAGCGCGGCCGCAAGGTGATGGGCGACATCTACCGCCCGCTGTCGCTGAACCAGGCGCCGCTGATGTTCACCGCGCGCCGCACCGCCGAGATGATCAAATACGCCGCCAACGCGTTCCTGGCGACCAAGATCACCTTCATCAACGAGATCGCCGATCTGTCCGAGAAGGCCGGCGCCAACGTTCAGGAGGTCGCGCGCGGCATCGGCCTCGACAACCGCATCGGCACGAAATTCCTGCATGCCGGTCCCGGCTTCGGCGGCTCGTGCTTCCCGAAGGACACCAAGGCCCTGATCAAGATCGCGCAGGACTACGACGTCTCCTTGCGCATCGTCGAATCGGTGCTGGCGGTCAACGAGAACCGCAAGCGCGCGATGGCGCGCAAGGTAGCCCAAGCGCTCGGCGGCAATCTGCGCGGCAAGACCGTCGCGGTGCTCGGCCTCACCTTCAAGCCCGACACCGACGACATGCGCGATGCGCCGTCGATCCCGCTGGTAACAGGCCTGATCGACATGGGCGCGAAGGTGAAGGCGTTTGATCCGGTCGGCATGGAGCAGGCCAAGGGCGAATTGCCCGATATTACCTATTGCGAGGACGCCTATGCCTGCGCGCAAGGCGCCGACGCGCTCGTCATCGTCACCGAATGGGTCCAGTTCCGCGCGCTCGATCTCGACCGGTTGAAGGCGACCATGGCGCAGCCGGTCGTCGTCGACCTCCGCAACATCTACCGCCCCGAAGACATGGAAGCTGCCGGCTTCGTCTACGAGAGCGTCGGGCGGCCGGCGGTGCAGGGCTGATTGCTGCATATTCTCATTGAACGAAGCCGTCATGGCCGGGCTTGTCCCGGCTATCCACGTCTTGTTCACTGCCAGACGAAAGAACGTGAATGCCCGGCACGGGGCCGGGCATGACGAACGGATAGATCTTGCCCCGCAGCTTCGACACGCCCCTCCCGATCGATGCCGTGCTCGACGATTTGTCGCGTACGCTGGAGGCCAGCAACGCTGCAGTGCTGGTGGCCCCTCCCGGCGCCGGCAAGACCACGCGCGTGCCGCTGGCCTTGCTCGATGCGCCCTGGGCCAAGGACAAGAAGATCATCGTGCTGGAGCCGCGCCGCATCGCCGCGCGCGCCAGTGCCGACCGCATGGCCAAATCGCTCGGCGAGCGCGCTGGCGAAACTGTCGGCTATCGTGTCCGCTTCGGCTCGAAGATCTCGCGCGCGACACGCATCGAGGTGGTGACCGAGGGCATCTTCACCCGCCAGATCCTCGACGATCCCGAACTAACAGGCGTTGCCGCGATCCTGTTCGACGAATTCCATGAACGCTCGCTCGACGCCGACATGGGCCTTGCGCTGGCGCGTGATGCGCAAACCGGCTTGCGCGAGGATTTGCGTATCCTGGTGATGTCGGCGACGCTCGACGGTGCGCGGGTGGCAAGGCTGCTCGGCGATGCCCCCGTCGTCGAAAGCGAGGGCCGGGCGTTTCCGGTCGAGACACGCTATCTCGGCCGCAAGGCGGATGCACCGATCGAGCGGCAGATGGCGGATGCGATCGCATCTGCGCTGCGCGCCGATAGCGGCTCGGTGCTGGCCTTCCTGCCAGGCGCCGCCGAGATCCGCCGCACGCAGAATTTCCTCTCCGAGCGCGTGCAGGACGCCTCCGTCGAGATCGTGCCGCTGTTCGGCGCGCTCGATGCCGCCGTGCAGGACCGTGCCATCGCGCCGGCGCCCAAGGGCACGCGCAAGGTGGTGCTGGCGACCTCGATCGCGGAGACCTCGCTCACCATCGAGGGCGTGCGCATCGTCGTCGATAGCGGTCTTGCCCGCGTGCCGCGCTACGAGCCCGATATCGGCCTGACGCGGCTCGAGACCGTGCGCGCCTCGCGCGCGGCGGTGGACCAGCGCCGCGGCCGCGCCGGCCGCACCGAGCCCGGCGTCTGCTACCGGCTCTGGGACGAGCCGCAGACCACCTCGCTCGCGCCCTACACCCAGCCAGAAATCCTCAGCGCCGATTTGTCGTCGCTGGTGCTCGATCTCGCGCAATGGGGCGTCAGCGATCCCGCGGCTCTATCGTTCCTCGATCCGCCGCCGCAGCCGGCCTGGAAGGAAGCCAAGAGCCTGCTGAGCGAGCTCAACGCGCTCGACAGCGACGGCCGCATCACCGCCGAGGGAAAAAGCCTGCGCGCGCTGGCGCTGCCGCCGCGGCTGGCGCGCATGATCGTGGATTCGCATCGCGCCGGCGAGGGCCAGGCCGCCGCCGAGATCGCGGCCATCATCACCGAGCGCGGCCTTGGCGGCGACAGCGTCGATCTCGAGCACCGCCGCGACCAGTTCCGCCGCGACCGCTCGCCGCGCGCGGCAAGCGCGCGCGATCTCGCGCGCCGCTGGGCCTCGCAGGTCGCGGCTTCGGAGATGGTGGCGCTGCAGGAGGATCTCTCGACCGGCCTGATGCTCGCCTATGCGTTCCCGGACCGCGTCGCGCGCAATCGCGGCAATGGCAGTTTCGTGCTGGCCAACGGCCGTGGCGCTTCCATCGAGCAGACCTCCTCGCTCGCCCGTGCGCCCTACATCGCGATCGGTGAGATGACCGGGACAGCGGCGAGCGGACGCATCTTGCTCGCCGCGCAAATCACCGAGGACGAGATCGAGCGGCATTTCGCCGAGCATATCGAGACCGCCGACGAGATCTCCTTTGATCGCGGCGCGATGGCGCTGCGGGCACGGCGCAAGCGCGTGCTGCACGCGATCACGCTGTCCGAGGCGACGCTTTCAGTATCGCCCTCGGAGGAGACCGCGCGCATCTTCGCAGATGGCTTGATCGCCGCGGGCCTCGACCGGCTGCCCTGGTCGAAAGCCGCCAAGCAATGGCGTGATCGCGTGATGTTCCTGCGCAAGGCCGAGGGCGACAGCTGGCCCGACCTGTCGGACGACGGTCTGATCGCGCGGCGCGACGACTGGCTGGTGCCGGCGCTCTACGACAAGATCGCGCTCAAGGACATCTCCGCGGGCGATCTCTCCGATGCCCTGATGGCGCTCCTGCCGTGGGAGATGCGCGCGCGGCTCGATCGCGAGGCGCCGACCCATTTCGAGGCGCCTACGGGGAGCGTGCTCGCGATCGACTACGAGGCCGAGCAGGGGCCGACCATCGCGGTCCGGCTCCAGGAATTGTTCGGCCTCAACACCCATCCCTCGATCGCCGCTGGCAAGGTGCCGCTGGTGCTGGAATTGCTGTCGCCGGCCCAGCGGCCGGTGCAGGTGACGCGCGATCTGCCCGGCTTCTGGCGCGGCAGCTACGCCGCCGTCCGCTCCGACCTGCGCGGCCGCTACCCGCGTCACCCCTGGCCCGACGATCCCGCGAGCGCCGTGCCGACAAGGCGGGCGAAGCCGCGCGGGACGTGAGGTGGTAGACCCTCATGGTGAGGAGCGCGGAACGCGCTTCTCGAACCATGCAGGCCCCGCTCTCGCGTGCGGCCATCCTTCGAGACGCCGCTTCGCGGCTCCTCAGGATGAGGGCCTGGAGTAGCTGCAACGGCGCCCATTAACCCTCCGCTCATCCTTTTCGTCAAAATGACAGGAGCCCCGGCGTGCCCGCGCTCGCCGCCGGCCTCGTCGCGTGATGAAATCGAGCTTTCGGCTCGGAAGTGGTGTGATGCGTAACATTATGATCATCGCGGCCGTCATGATCGGCCTCGGCACCTTCATGGCGCAGATGGCGGACAAGATGAGCTCGGCTTCCGCCACGTCAGTGCCGCGCATGACGGTCGCGGTCGCGGCCACAGCGCCGGCCGGCGGCCGCAGCCTGGCCATTGCCCGTGACGCCCGCGGTCATTTTCAGACCGAGGGCCGCATCGACGGCCAGCGCATCGGCTTCATGATCGATACCGGCGCCTCCGTCGTTGCGCTGAACGAGACCTCGGCCGCCCGCTTTGGTCTCCGTCCCTCGCGCAGCGACTACAACGCCACCGTCTCCACCGCCAACGGCACCATCAAGGCCGCGCGAACCCGCATCCCCATGCTCGATGTCGGCGGCCTGATCGTGCGCGACGTCGATGCCATGGTGCTGCCCGACGAGGCGCTGTCGGAGAACCTGCTCGGACTCTCCTTTCTGTCCCGCCTGAAGCGTTTTGAATACGCCAACGGGCAGATGGTGCTGGAGCAGTAGAGGCACCCCGCGCCATTGCGCGGTCGTCGAATTCAAGAAGATATCATTGCTCTGGCCGCCGTCGCGGCACGTTTCTTCGTTACCAAACTGCCGCAATTATCGGCCATAAGCCTTCATTCCCGCCTTTCGCTGCGGCTTGGCGTTCGCTAAGCCTGCAGCAAATCCCGCCCCCTTTCCATGAGACCGAATCAATGTTCCCGAAGCCGAAATCCGTATTGTTGCCCAACACCTACGCCTTCGAATCCGAGCCGATGGTGAAGCCGACCGGCTTTCGCGAATACGACGCGCGCTGGTTGTTCCAGAAGGAAATCAACCTGATGGGTGTGCAGGCGCTCGGCATGGGGCTCGGCGCGCTGATCGCCGAGCTCGGCGTCCGCCAAGAGATCGTCACCGGCCACGATTTCCGCGGCTACTCGGCCTCGATCAAATACGCGCTGATCTCCGGCCTGATGGCGGCGGGCTGCAAGGTGCACGACATCGGCCTTGCGGTGACGCCGATGGCCTATTTCGCACAGTTCGATCTCGACGTGCCCGCTGTTGCGATGGTCACGGCCTCGCACAACGACAATGGCTGGACCGGCGTGAAGATGGGCGCCAACCGCCCGCTGACCTTCGGCCCCGACGAAATGTCGCGGCTAAAGGAGATCGTTCTCAACGCCGAGTTCAAGAATAAGGCCGGCGGCTCCTACCAATTCCACGAGAATTATCCGGCGCGCTACATCGCCGACCTCACCTCCCGCCCGAAGCTGACGCGCAAGCTCAAGGTGGTCGCGGCCTGCGGCAACGGCACCGCCGGCGCGTTCGCGCCGCAGGTGCTGGAAGCGATCGGCTGCGAGGTGATCCCGCTCGACACCGAGCTCGACCACACCTTCCCGAAATACAATCCGAATCCGGAAGACATGGAGATGCTGCACGCGATCCGCGACGCGGTGTTGCAGCACAAGGCCGATGTCGGCCTTGGTTTCGACGGTGACGGCGATCGCTGCGGCGTGGTCGACAACACCGGTGAGGAGATCTTTGCCGACAAGGTCGGCGTGATGCTGGCGCGCGACATGTCGGCGATCCACAAGGACGCGCAGTTCATTGTCGACGTGAAATCGACCGGCCTGTTCATCACCGATCCCGTGCTGCAGAAGCAGGGCGCGAAGACCGCCTATTGGAAGACCGGTCATTCCTACATGAAGCGCCGCACCAACGAGACCGGCGCGCTCGCGGGCTTCGAGAAGTCCGGCCACTTCTTCTTCAACAAGCCCTATGGCCGCGGCTATGACGACGGCCTGGTCTCGGCGCTCGCGATATGCGACATGCTCGACCGCGCGCCCGGCAAGTCGATGGCCGACTTGAAGAACGCGCTGCCGAAGACCTGGTCGTCGCCGACCATGTCGCCCCATTGCGCCGACGAGACTAAATACGGCGTCATCGACAAGGTGGTGAAGCACTTCGAAGGCCTGCAGGCCAAGGGCGCGAAGATCGGCGGCCAGGCGATCCGCGACCTCGTCACTGTCAACGGCGTCCGCGTCACGGTCGAGGACGGCAGCTGGGGCCTGGTGCGCGCCTCCTCCAACAAGCCCGAGCTCGTCGTCGTGGTCGAGAGCCCGGTCTCGGAGCAGCGCATGCACGACATGTTCGAGATGGTGAACAGCGTGCTGCGCACGCATCCCGAAGTCGGCGAGTACAATCAGAAGATCTGATTGGTGACTGCCCGCTGCGACGGCGGTGCGCTCCCTCGCCCCGTTCTTACGGGGAGAGGGTTGGGGTGAGGGGCTTCTCTCCGCGGATGCGAATGTCGCGAGACCTGTACCCCCTCACCCGGATTGCTTCGCAATCCGACCTCTCCCCGCAAGCGGGGAGAGGTGAACCTACGCCGCCACCACCGCCGGGATCGGCAGCGCCGTCACCGACTTGATCTTCTCCATCGCGAAACGCGAGGTGACGTTCTTCAGCGGCACGGCGCTGATCAGCTTCTTGTAGAACACGTCATAGGCCTGCATGTCCGCGACCACGACGCGCAGCATGTAGTCGACGTCGCCCGCCATGCGATAGAACTCCATCACCTCCGGCATGGCGCTGACGGCCTCGGCGAACCGCTTCAGCCAGGCATCCGAATGGTCGGAGCTCTCGACCGACACGAACACGGAGATGCCGAGCCCGATCTTGTTCTGGTCGACGAGGGCGACGCGCTTGATGATCACGCCGTCGGCCTCCAGGCGCTGGATGCGCTTCCAGCAGGGGGTCGAGGACAGGCCAACCCGGTCGCCGATCTCGGCGACGGAAAGGGAGGCGTCTTCCTGGAGGACCATCAGGATCTTGCGGTCGATGGCGTCGAGGCGGCGGCTGGTCTCGGGAATTTGGACGGCGACATCAGTCATTTGAAGAACTTTGTTTCATTTCAGGGGCAGATTTCCCTGATATAGAGAAAATCCTTCCACGACAAGCCCATAATCTCGGCGCTTCCATGGAATCGCTCTACGGGCGATCGCGCAAAAACCCTTCAACTTCAACGCGTTGCGGGGCGGCCAGGCCGCCGCCATGGCGGGTGCATTTCAGCGCTGCGGCGGCCGTGGCGAATCGCATCGCTTCCCGCAACCCCTTACCCTCAGCGAGGCCGAGCGCGAACGCGCCATGGAAGACGTCGCCAGCGCCGAGCGTATCGACCGCCTGGACCGGGAAGGCTGGTGTTTCCTCCAGCGCGCCCGCCTGGTTCAGCCAGATCGTGCCGCGCGGGCCGCGGGTGACCGCGAGGAAGGCGGGCGTCAGCTCCGCCAGGCGCTTCAAGGCCGCGCCGTCGTCAGCGATGCCGGCCGTCTCCTGCAGCTGGGCGCTGGCGAACAGCAGATGCGAGGCGGCCGTGAGCAGGCCGTCCTGCAGCGCCATCGCGCGGTCGACGCCGACGATGACGGGAATGCCGCGCCGGCGTGCCTCGGCGCAAAGCGAGGTCGCGAACGCCGCACAGCGGCTTTCGACGAGCACCGCCTGACAATCGGTCAGCAAGGCGTCGGCCTCGGGTAGCCTCACGGTCCACAGCGCGGGATCGCGATAAATGGTGAGCGTCCGCTCGCCCGAGGGCTCGATCATGATCGCCGAGACCGGCGTGCTCAGGCCCGGCATGCGCACGATGTGCGTGCTATCGACGCCCTCCTGCGCCATCTGCGCGAGGATGAAAGCGCTCGACGTCTCCCGCGCATCACCCATCGGCCCCGCGAAGGCGAGGCGGCCGCCGAGCCGCGCCATCGCGATGGCAGCGTTGAGCGCGTTGCCGCCGCAGATCTCGGCGAGATGGCTGGCGTTCGCCTTGCTGCCACGTTCGGGCAAGGCCTCGACGCGCAGGATGAGGTCGCGCACCGGCATGCCGATGCAGAGGATGCGCGGCGCGGTCCCGGCCATCGTCGTTCGACTCAGCTGCTCTTGTCGTGCACCCAGCGGCCGAGCAGATGATGGGCGATGGCGAAGGGATGCGGACCGGCGAGCCCGTCAGGATGCGTCCGCGTCAGCATCTTCGCCGCCTCCTCGCGCGTGAACCAGCGCGCGTCTTCCAGCTCCATCCGATCGACGACGATGTCCTCGTTCAGCGCCTGCGCGCTGCAGCCGATCATCAGCGACGACGGATAGGGCCAGGGCTGGGTCATGTAATATTGCACGTCGGTGCAGCGGATCCCGGACTCCTCAAAGATCTCGCGGCGCACCGCGTCCTCGATGGTCTCGGCAGCCTCGACGAAGCCGGCGAGGCAGGAATACATCCCTGCCGGAAACTGCTTCTGGCGTCCGAGCAGGCACTTGTCGCCGGACGCCACCAGCATGATCACGACCGGATCGGTGCGCGGAAAATGCTCGGCCTTGCAACTCGGGCAGTCGCGCTTCCAGCCGCCTTCCTTCATGCTGGTGCGTACGCCGCAATTGGCGCAATAGCCGTGGCGCTGATGCCAGCCCACCATCGACTTTGCCATGGCGACGGCCGAGAGCTCCTCGGGCGGGATCGCGCCCTGCATCGCCATGCCGCGCAGCTCGGTCACGGTATAATCCTCGCGGCCGACCAGCTTCTCGGCGGCGGCCTGCGACAGGCCCATGCCGAACACGGCCGCACCGTCGCGAAGCCCGAGGAACACCGTGCCGGGATTGGCACCGCATTTCAGCGCCTCGTCGATTCCGAGCAGCGCCCGCACCTTGTCGCCCTCGCGCTTCACCAGCAGCGAGTCGCGATAGACCACATAGGCGCGCGAGGACGGCTTCTGCTCCAGCGCGAACAGCTTTTCGTCGTCGCGGCGCAGATGCGCGGCGCGGTCGAGGACGTTGGTGACGAAGGCCGGCTGCCCCAGCGGAAACGCGTTGAATGCTGACATTATTGTTCTTTCAACCCAACCAGATCTTGCGGCGAAGCGCGCTGATGAAATTCTGAACCTCCGCGGCGTCATGCGCCAGCGGCGGCATCACGCCCCACACCGGCCGCGGCCAGGCCGCGTCACTGGTGCGGCGCGCGATGATGTGGACGTGCAGCTGCGGCACGAGGTTGCCGAGCGCGGCGATGTTGAGCTTGTCGCATTTGGTGATCTCCTTCAGCGCGCGCGAGACGCGGGAGATCTCTGTCATCAGCTGCGCCTGCTGCACCTCGTCGAGATCGATGATCTCGACCGTATCGGCGCGTCGCGGCACCAGCAGCAGCCAGGGATAATGCGCGTCCTTGATGACCAGCACCTTCGACAGCGGCAGGTCGCCGATATCGATGGTGTCCTCTTTCAGGCGGGAGTGCAGCGACCAGGCGGGTTCGGGCATGAAGGCTTCTCTGGATTGATTCTTACCGTCGCAGAGACCACGCCCCCAGACAACATCCGTATGCGCCATGGTCCTTATGCGCCGGACCCGGTGGGGCAGGCCGAATGAGGGCGAATTCGGCGCTGGAAGTCCCCAAGCGCCGTCGGAACAGCCCCAGACCCCGCTTGCTTTCCGCTCCCTTTGGCCCCAAATAGGGACCGGGAGATTGGCGGTGGACGAGCCACTCGCCAACCGGGTCAGGTCCGGAAGGAAGCAGCCCTAACGAGGTCCGGATCGGGTCGCTCGTCAGTCTCCTACCTGTTTTTCGAGCGAACCAGCGCCGGCGGCACCAGCCGCCAGCGCGCTCCTTTCCGCAAAAGCCGGCCAAGAGACATTTCATTGCGGATCGACCGATGACCGACGCTGGCGCCCCTCCCGATCCCGATAGCGCCGGCCAGGCCGGCAATGCGCCCTACCGGGTGCTGGCGCGCAAATACCGCCCATCTTCGTTCGACGATCTGATCGGCCAGGAGGCCGTGGTCCGCACCGTCTCCAATGCGTTCGAGACCGGCCGCATTCCGCAGGCCTGGATTCTCACCGGCGTCCGCGGTGTCGGCAAGACCACCACCGCGCGCATTCTCGCCCGTGCCCTCAACTACGAGATGCCGGATGGATCGGTGAAAGGGCCGACCATCCACATGCCGACCCTGGGCGTGCATTGCCAGGCGATTATGGAAAGCCGGCACATGGACGTGCTGGAAATGGACGCGGCCTCGCATACCGGCGTCGACGACGTCCGCCAGATCAATGACAGCGTGCGCTATGCCCCGGCCAGCGCGCGCTACAAGGTCTACATCATCGACGAAGTCCACATGCTGTCGACGGCGGCGTTCAACGCCTTCCTGAAGACGCTGGAGGAGCCGCCGGAGCACGCCAAGTTCGTGTTCGCGACGACCGAGATCCGCAAGGTTCCGGTCACCGTGCTGTCGCGCTGCCAGCGCTTCGACCTGCGCCGCGTCGAGGCCGACGTGCTGATGAAGCACCTCGCCAGCATCGCGGCCAAGGAAAACGTCGAGATCGAGCCGGAGGCGCTCGGCATCATCGCGCGCGCCGCGGAGGGCTCGGTGCGCGATTCGCTGTCGCTGCTCGATCAGGCGATCGCGCATGCGGCGGGGCAGGTGAAGGCCGATGCCGTCAGGCAGATGCTGGGCCTTGCCGACCGCACCCGGGTCATCGACCTGTTCGAGTCGCTGGCGCGCGGCGACATCGCGGCTGCCTTCAAGGAGTTCCGCGACCAGTACGATGTCGGCGCCGATCCCATCGTCGTGCTCTCGGACCTCGCCGAGTTCGTCAATTTCGTCACCCGTGTGAAGGTTATCCCGGCGACCGCCGACAACGTCGCCTATGGCGAGACCGAGCGCGTGCGTGCCAAGGAGTTCGCCTCCAAGATCTCGATGCGCGTGCTGTCGCGGATGTGGCAGATGCTGCTCAAGGGCATCGCCGAGGTGCAGGCCGCAACGCGCCCCGCGGCCGCGGCGGAAATGGTTCTGGTGCGCATCGCCTATGTCGCCGACCTGCCGACGCCCGACGAAGCGATCAGGATGCTGGAGCAGAACGGCGGCGGCTCGCCGGTCGTGAACGGCGGAAGTAGCGCGCGCAGCGGCGCGCCCGGCGCGCCGGTTGCCTCCGCAGCGCCGATGTCGGCTGCGCCCGTGCGCATGCCGACAGCCTCGGCTCCAGCGTTTGGCGGTGGCGCCCGGCCGCAGATGGCGGCGCCCGCGCCGGATACGCAAGGGGCGGCGCCCCAGCTGCGCATCGCGAGCTTCACCCAGCTGGTTGCGCTCGCAGGGCAGAAGCGCGACATCATGACCAAGAGCGCGCTCGAAGGCGACATGCGCCTCGTCCGTTTCGAGGAGGGGCGGCTGGAAGTCGCGCTCGAGCCCAACGCTTCCAAGACCATGATCTCGGAACTTGCGAAGAAGTTCGAGCTGTGGACCGGCCGCCGCTGGACCGTGATCGTCTCCAACGAGCAGGGCCAGCCGACTTTGCGTTCGGTGAACCAGGCGGCCAAGCAGGAGCATGCCCGTACCGCGGAAGCCGATCCGCGCGTGCAGGAGGTGCTGTCGCGTTTCCCCGGCGCCAAGGTCGTCGAGGTCCGCAGGCTTGCTCCCGAGACCCCGGAAACCGATATTAACGCCGACTATGGCAGCGACGATCCGCCCGACGGTTCCGACGGCGACGATCTCTGAACCATTCTTTCCAAGGACACGCACCCATGGCTGATTTTCTCGGCATGATGAAACAGGCGGCGCAGCTGCAATCCAAGATGCAGGAGATGCAGGACCAGCTCGCCAACGTCGAGGTCGAAGGCATTTCCGGCGGCGGTCTCGTCGCCGTGCGCATGACCGCGAAGATGGACGTCAAGGGCATCAAGATCGATCCTTCGCTGATGAAGGCCGAAGAGCGCGAGGTGCTGGAAGACCTGCTCGTCACCGCCCTCGCTGATGCGCGCCGCAAGGCCGAGACCGCCATGCAGGAGAAGATGCAGGCCCTCACCGGCGGGCTCGGCCTGCCGCCGGGGCTGTTCGGCCAATAAAATGGGCGCTGTTGCAGGTCCCGAGATTGAGCGGCTGGTCCAGCTGCTCGCGCGGCTGCCGGGCCTCGGTCCGCGCTCGGCGCGGCGCGCGGCGCTGCATCTGATCAAGAAGCGTGAAGCACTGATGATGCCGTTGTCGAGCGCCTTGCAGGTGGCGCTGGACAAGGTCCAGGTCTGCAAGACCTGCGGCAACATCGACACGCAAAATCCTTGCACCGTCTGCACCGATCCGAAGCGCGATCCGGCGATCATCGTCGTCGTCGCCGACGTCGCCGACCTCTGGGCGCTGGAGCGGGCCAATGCGACCCAGGGGCGCTATCATGTGCTCGGCGCGACATTGTCGCCGCTCGACGGCGTCGGCCCGCAGGACCTCACCATCGACGCGCTGGTGGCGCGCGCTCATGATTCGCAGGTGCACGAGATCATCCTGGCGCTGAATGCGACGGTGGACGGCCAGACCACGGCGCATTACATCACCGACCTGCTTCAGGACGCCAATGTGAAGGTGACGCGGCTCGCCCATGGGGTTCCCGTCGGCGGCGAGCTTGATTATCTCGATGAAGGTACGCTATCGGCTGCGATGCGGCAGCGCACCCTGTTCTAGCCATCCAGACTTCACGGAACGGACGACATGACGAAACTTTTCGCCACACGCTTCGCTTTGGTCGCGACGATGCTGATGCTGGTGACCCCGGCCATCTCCGCGCAGCAGCGTGACGAGGCGCCGCCGCCGTCCAAGCCCGGCAAGCCGATCAACACTGGCGACGTGCTCTCCGGCGAGCTGAACGCGATGAAGGTGCGCGACGCCAAGAACGGCAAGCGCGTCGCGACCTACCAGATCACGTCCGAGCCGCGCCGCCTGCCGCCGCCGAACGGGCTGTGCAATCTCGAAACCGGCCCCGAGACGTTCCAGCTCGTCACCTCCAGCGAGGCGCAGGCCGCGCAGCTGAAATCCTTCGTCGGCAAGGAGATCTCCGTGAAGGTGGACGAGGTCGCCTGCGCCAGCGATCCCGGCCAAATGAGCGAGGCCGTGATCACGAAGTGGAGCCTGATCAAGAAGCAGTAGGGAGCTCCACTCCCTCGGTCGTCATTGCGAGGAGCCCTTGCGACGAAGCAATCCAGACTGCCTCAGCGGTGACAGTCTGGATTGCTTCGCTTCGCTCGCAATGACGAAAGAGAGAGGTGAGTCCTACACCCGCACCGGCCCCAGCGCCTCGAAATGCCCGCGCCTCTGCAAATACGCCAGCAGCATCAGGCTCGGGATGGCGACGAGGACGGAGATCGCGAAGAACATCGGCCAGCCCGTCGCTTTCGCCAGATAGCCTGCGCCCGACGACAAATAGGTCCGTCCTACTGCGGCGAGCGCCGTCAGCAGTGCATATTGGGTCGCCGTGTGCAGCGGGTTCTGGCACAGCGCCGAGAGATAGGCGACGAAGATCACGGTGCCGATGGCGTTGCAGAAATTGTCGGAGGTGATCGCGAGGGTCAGCGCCCATTCGTTGACGCCGACCAGCGCCAGCCACGAGAACGACAAATTGGACATCGCCTGCACGATGCCGCCGATCCACAGGCTGGTCGCGAGCGAATAGCGCCGGGCCACAAAGCCGCCGGCAAAGCCGCCGGCGAGGGTCGCGACGATGCCGACGCCCTTGACGATCACGGCATAGTCGTTCCGCGTGAAGCCGATATCGATGACGAACGGCACGGTCATGTTGCCGGAAAACGCGTCGGTGAATTTGAACAGCACGACAAAGGCGAGCACGACCCATGCTTCCTTGCGTCGCAGGAATTCCGAGAACGCGCCCAGCGCCGCATGGAACACCCGCGTGAGCGCGCCCTCGTCCTGCGTGGCGGCCTCTGCGCGCGCGGATTGTGCGGGCTCGGTGGCGGCGAGCGCAGTCACCGTGCCGATCAGCACCAGAGCCGCCATCACTACATAGCCCCACATCCAGGCGGCGCCACGAGGAACGATCGCCTCGAAGCCGGTGACGATGAACAGGGCGCCTGCGGTCGATACCAACATGCCGATGCGATACGCGGCGACATAGGCGGCCATGCCGGCGGCCTGCTCGCTTTCGGGCAGGCTCTCGACGCGGAAAGCATCGACCACAATGTCCTGCGTCGAGGACATCGTCGCGACCAGCAGCGCGCCAAGCGCAACCAGTAGCGGCGAACGTGCCGGATCGGTCAGCGCCAACAGCAGAATCGCGCCGATCAGCAGCAGTTGCGAAAACACCAGCCACCCGCGGCGACGTCCAAAGGACTGCGTGAACAACGGCACATGCAGCGCATCCACCAGCGGCGCCCACAGGAATTTGAGCGTGTATGGTGTTCCAACCAGTGCAAACAGCCCGATCGTTCCAAGATCGACCCCGGCTTCGGCCATCCACACCAGCAGCGTCGATCCCGACAGCGCCAGCGGCAGCCCCGAGGAGAAGCCGAGAAACAGCACGATCAGCACCCGCGGCTGCAGGTAAACGGCAAGGCTGTCGCGCCAGGAGGGCGAGGCGGCGGAAGTCGCGGCGGGGGAGGTCGCGTCGGGTGCGGTCATGGAGGGGGTGTTAGCAGATTCTGGGGGAAATGACTCTTGCGAGCTCAGTGGGGCGGATGCTCTCTCCACCCTCTCGGTGTCATCGTCCGCGAAGGCGGACGATCCAGTATTCCGCGGCGTCTCGGTTCAATCACAACTGCTGCGGCGTACTAGATACCCCGCCTTCGCGGGGTATGACCGCCTTACGGTGGTCCGGCTATGCCAGGATAGAGATCATCCCAGTTTGGGTTATGCTGCTCGATCAAGCGGACCTTCCAGGCCCTGTTCCACTTCTTCAGCCGCTTCTCCCGCCTGATCGCGTTCTCGGGATCATCGAATTGCTCGAAGTAGACCAGCCGAACGACATCATACTTTTCGGTGAAGCTTTCGATGACCTTCAACTTGTGCTGCGCCACTCGGCGGACGAGATCGTTCGTCACGCCGATATAGAGCGTGCCGCCAATTCGGCTGGCGAGAATGTAGACGTAGTAAAGGCGTGCACCCATGTGACCATCTCACCGCCCTTATCGTCCGCGCGCAATTGCGCAGGGGGGCGGACGATCCAGTAACCACCAGCGTCTCGGTTCGATCACAACCGCCGCGGCGTACGGGATGCCCCGCCTTCGCGGGGCATGACAGTGTGCCCCAATCTCACTCCCCCGCCTGGAGCTTGCGCGGAAACAGCTCTGCCGCTCCCGTCGCCACCAGGCGCGGTGCCTCCGGCGCATCGCTCTTGCTGAAATCGAGCTCCTCGATTCGCCCTGCGCGCTTCTCGATCTTGTCGGCGGAGATCAGCACCTGGCGGACGTCCTCGTTCACGTCGGCAAAATGCTTTTGCAGCTTGAGCACGCGGTCGCGCAGTCGCCCCAAATCGTCGCCGAGCTTGATCACCTCCGTGCGGATCTGGTCGGCGGCATCGCGCATGCGCGCGTCCTTCATGATCTGCTGCATCACTTGGATCGCGAGCATCAACAGCGAGGGAGACACCAGCACGACGCGGGCGCGATAGGCTTTCTGGATCACGTCGTCGAAGCCGTCGTGGATCTCGGCGTAGACCGATTCCGACGGCACGAACATCAGCGCCATTTCCTGGGTCTCGCCGGCGACGAGATATTTTTCGGCGATGTCGCTGACATGCTTCATCACGTCGCTGCGCAGCCGCTGCGTGGCGACGCGTCGCTCCTCGTCGGTGCGGGCATCGTGCAGCGCCGTCATCGCCTCCAGCGGAAACTTCGCGTCGATGCAGAGCGGGCGCTGGTCGGGCAGGAACACGACGCAGTCCGGCCGTTTTCCGGTCGAGAGCGTGAACTGGAACTCGTAGGAGCCCTTGGGCAGACCGTCCTGGACGATCGCCTCCATGCGCGCCTGGCCGAAGGCGCCGCGCGACTGCTTGTTGGCGAGCACGTCGCGCAGAGTGGTCACCTGCGTGGTGAGGTCGGTGAGGTTCTTGTGCGCGTTGTCGATGATGCCGAGCCGTTCATGCAGCGCGCGCAGGCTCTCCATGGTGTTGCGGGTCGAATGTTCCATGGACTGGCCGACCCGATGCGTCACCGAATCAAGCCGCTCGTTGACCGCCCGCGCCATCTCGGCCTGGCGTCCCGCGAGCGCCTGGGTCATGGCGTCAACCCGCCCCGAGGCCTCGCTCTGGGCGCGCAGCACCTGGGCGAGGCGCTCCTCGAGCTCGTCGGCCCGGATCGCGTTCGCCATGGCGAGTTCCGCGCCACGCCGCCCCGAGCGCGCGATCACGACCGCAATCACAACCAGCAGGATGAGGACGAGCGCACCGAAGCCGATCAGCGCATCGACGATGCGCACCGGCCAGTCGCCCAGCATGACAATGATCTCGTTCATGCCGCCTTGTAGCCGATTCGCTGCACTCTCGCGAACGAAGAGGGAACATTCTGGGTTAACCGGCCCTTAATTTTCATGGTTAATGAAAGGTGAAGTTTTATGGTTAGCGAGGGGTTAACGGGTTCCGGGCCGCATTGACCGCATCCGGCGCGCGGCTTAAATCGCGGCCATGGCCCTCAGAGAAATCATCATCCTGCCCGACAAGCAGCTGCGCCTGGTCTCCAAGCCGATCGAGAAGGTCACGGCGGAGATCCGCAAGCTTGCCGACGACATGTTCGAGACCATGTACGACGCGCCCGGCATTGGGCTCGCGGCGATCCAGGTCGCGCAGCCGCTGCGCCTGATCACCATGGACCTCGCCAAGCGCGACGGGAACGGCGAGACCAAGCACGCGCCGCGCGTCTTCATCAATCCTGAGATTATCGCCTCGTCCGAGGAATTGTCGGTCTACGAGGAAGGCTGCCTCTCGATCCCCGAATATTACGAGGAGGTCGAACGGCCCGCGAAGGTGCGCGTGCGCTTCACCGATCTCGACGGCAAGGTGCATGAGGAGGATGCCGAGGGCCTCTACGCCACCTGCATCCAGCACGAGATCGACCATCTCAACGGTGTCCTGTTCGTCGACTATCTGTCGAAGCTCAAGCGCGACCGCGTCATGAAGAAGTTCGAGAAAGCCGCCAAGCGCGCGGCGGAGTAGGCTGGGCTCGGCTCTCTCTCCTCGTCATGGCCGGGCTTGACCCGGCCATCCACGCCTTGCTTGCTTTGTCGCCAAGACCGTGGATGCCCGGGACACGCCCGGGCATGACGGAGAACCAGAACTCTCACCGAACGCAGCTACATGCCCCTCCGCCTCATCTTCATGGGCACGCCCGATTTCTCTGTGCCAACGCTGCTCGAGCTGATCGCTCATGGCCACGAGATCGCGGCGGTCTACACCCGCGCGCCGAAGCCGGGTGGACGGCGCGGCCTGCAATTGCAGCCGACGCCGGTCGAGGAAGCCGCGCGAAAGCTGGGTATCCCCGTGCTGACGCCGAAGACGTTGAAGACCGAGCAGGCGCTGGCGGAGTTCCGCGCGTTTGATGCGGATGCGGCCGTCGTCGTCGCCTACGGCATGATCCTGCCGAAGGCGATCCTCGATGCGCCAAAACTCGGCTGCTACAATCTGCATGCCTCGCTGTTGCCGCGCTGGCGCGGCGCCGCGCCGATCAACCGCGCCATCATGGCTGATGATGCCGAGAGCGGCGTGATGGTGATGAAGATGGATGTCGGCTTAGATACCGGCGACGTCGCCATGGCCGAGCGCATCGCGATCACCGACAACATGACCGCGCTCGACCTGCACGATCGCCTGTCCCGGTTGGGGGCCGACCTGATGGTGCGCGCGATGGCCGCGCTCGAACGCGGCGGGCTCCAGCTCAAGGCGCAGAGCGAGGACGGGGTCACCTATGCCGCCAAGATCGAGAAGGCCGAGGCGCGGATCGACTGGACCAGGTCCGCGCGCGCGGTGCTGCGCCACGTCCATGGCCTCTCGCCCTTCCCCGGCGCCTGGAGCGAGCTTGACGATGCGCGCGTCAAAATCCTGCGTTGCGAATTGGCGCAAGGCTCCGGCGCGCCTGGCGAGGTGCTCGACGATCAGCTTACCGTCGCCTGCGGCGACGGCGCCATCCGCATCATCGAGCTGCAGCGCGAGGGCAAGGCCCGCATGCAGGCCGCGGACTTCCTGCGCGGCGTGCCGTTAAAGGCGGGATCCAAATTCACCTGACACTGTCATACCCCGCGAAGGCGGGGTATCCAGTACGCCGAGGCTTCTCGGTCAATCGGATAAGCTGCGGAGTGCTGGATTGCCCGCCTTCGCGGGCAATGACGACGAAACTGGACACGATGCCCCGCTACAAGCTCACCATCGAATATGACGGCGCGCCGTTTTTCGGCTGGCAGGTGCAGGACACGCTGCCGTCGGTGCAGGGCGCGCTCGAGGCGGCCGTGAAGGCGATGACCGGGGCGGATCTGCGCGTGCACGGTGCCGGCCGCACCGATGCCGGCGTGCATGCGCGCGGCCAGGTCGCGCATGTCGACGTCGACAAGCAGTTTCCGCCGGGCCGTTTTCGCGACGGGCTCAACGCGCATCTGCGCCCGCATCCGATCGCGGTGCTCGAGGCCGAGATCGTGCCCGACGATTTCGAGGCGCGCTTCTCGGCGGTTAAGCGCCACTACCGCTATCGCATCGTCAACACCCGCGCCAATCTCGCGCTCGATGTCGGCCACGCCTGGCGCGTGCCGCGCAAGCTCGACACTGAGGCGATGCATGCGGCGGCGCAGCGCCTGCTCGGCAAGCACGATTTCACCACGTTCCGCGACACCGAGTGCCAGGCCAAGTCGCCGGAGAAGACGCTCGACCAGCTCGACGTGATCCGCGATGGTCGCGAGATCAACGTCATCACCTCGGCACGCTCGTTCCTGCACAGCCAGGTGCGCTCGATGGTGGGATCCCTGGTCTGGGTCGGCGAGGGCCGCTGGACCGCCGACGATCTCTCCGCCGCGCTCAAAGCCCGCAACCGCGCCGCCTGCGGCATCGTCGCCCCGCCCGAGGGCCTGTATTTGATGAAGGTGGATTATTAGGCGAGCGGCGCAGAGAGCGGGCATGCTCTCGCCAAACCTCGGTGTCATGCCCCGGCTTGACCGGGGCATCCAGTACGCCGCGGCCTCTCGGCTCAATCACTGCCGTCTCTGGAATACTGGATCGCCCGGTCAAGCCGGGCGATGACGGTCGTGTTTGTGGAGGCAACAGTGCCTCAAGCAAAATACCGCGCCAAGATCCCGCGATACACCTTCGTCAACCTCTCCAAATCCGCCACCGGCACGCGTTCGTCGACCTGGTGCATGGTCTGCCCGACCAGACCGAACTCGATCACGGGGCAATAGAAGGAAATAAACCGCGCATCCGACGTGCCGCCTGAGGTCGACAGCTCGGGCTTGCGCCCCGTCACCTCCTCGATCGCGGAGACCGCGAGATCGGTGAACGGCCCCGGCTTGGTCACGAACACGTTCGAGTTGGAGGGCTCCCACACGATGCGGGCCTTGATGCGGTTGCCGCAGGCTTTGGCGAGACGCGTCTCGACCAATTCACGCAAGCTCGCCTGGGTGTGGTTGTCGTTGTAGCGGATGTTGAATCTTGCGCGGGCCTCGCCGGGGATGACGTTGAAGGCCTTGTTGCCGACGTCGACCGAGACGAATTCGAGATTGGACGCCTGGAATTGCGCGCTGCCATGGTCGAGCGGCTCGTCGGAGATCGCGACGATCAGCCGCGAGATGTCCGGCACCGGATTGGAGGCGCGGTGCGGATAGGCGACGTGGCCCTGCACGCCGTCGACGACGAGCGTGCCGGATTGCGAGCCGCGCCGGCCGATCTTGATGGTGTCGCCGAGCGTCTCGACGTTGGAAGGCTCGCCGAGCACGCAGTGGTCGAATTTCTCGCCGCGCTCGGCGGCCCATTTGAGCAATTTGATGGTGCCGTTGATCGAGACGTCTTCCTCGTCGCCGGTGATCAGGAACGAGATCGAGCCCTTACCGTCGCTGCGCGGCTTGCCGCCGTTGGCGGCGAGATGCTCCAGCACCGCCGCGACCGAGCAGGCGATGCCGCCCTTCATATCGACCGCGCCGCGGCCATGCAGCACGCCCTCTTTCACCTCTCCGGAGAACGCCCCGACGCTCCAGGCGCTCTCGTCGCCGGGCGGCACCACATCGGTGTGGCCGGCAAAGGTGATGTGCGGACTTTCCGTGCCGATCCGCGCATAGAGATTGTCGACGTCGGCGGTACCAGGCTCGCTGAAGGTCACGCGGTGACAGGTGAAACCGGCAGCGCCCAGGATTTTTTCGAGCACCCCGAGCGCGCCGGCATCGGCCGGAGTGACTGAAGGGCAACGGATCAGGTCGCGGGCAATGGAGAGAGCATCGGTCATGCGCCCCGCTTAACATGCATGCCGCCGGGTGGGCTAGCATGGAGCGGGACAATTTCGATCTCGCGGCCCTGGTCCCAGCGTCTCGCAGGCGGGGTCAGCGAGGAGTCGTTCTGGGCCAACGGATCCGGACCGAACCGATTGGGCCCCCGGGTGCCGCGCAGGAAGCCGGTCTCGACGAAGCCGGCTAGGGGTAGGACGAAACAGGCCAGCGCGATGGGCGCTATCCAGTAACTGTCTGGAAGTCGCTCTTCGAACTGCTTGAACAGACCAGGCATCACGAAGTAGGCGAGCAGCCACCAGGCGGACTTGTCGCGGTCGTGGAGACGCTTGACGAAGGTCGCGGCGAACACCCACGTGAACAGTGGCGTGCCGATCAGCTTGGTCAGGACCAGCGGGAGATCGGCGCGCGACAGCGCGCGATAAGTGTCTGGGTCGAGCACCTTGAAGATGTCGCTGATTGAAATGGCGAACGAGCCGGCGCCGAACGCGACCGCGATTGCCGCCATGAAGATCATCCAGCAGAGGATGATCAGCCCGGCCAGCCAGAATTTGGCGCGGCCAATGCGCCCGTCGAAGCGGAAAAGGTACCAAGTCCAATCCATGCGAGTGGCTCCGGGCGGAACGGAGCCGCCCGGACATTGGTCGCCATGGAGAGTGGGTGGGTTCGATCCTAGCAGCGAATGGTGAATGGCGAATGGGGAAGAGGGTCCGCGCCCTATTCGCCACTGGCTACTCGCTACTCGCCTGGCATCAATCCCGCAGCAGCTCGTTGATGCTGGTCTTGGAGCGCGTGCGCTCGTCGACGCGCTTGACGATGACGGCGCAGGCGGTGCTCGGGCCGATCTGGCCGTTCTTCATCGGCTTGCCGGGCAGAGCGCCGGGCACCACCACCGAATATTCCGGCACTTCGCCCATGAAGACCTCGCCGGTCTCGCGGTCGACGATCTTGGTCGAGGCTCCCAGGAACACGCCCATCGCCAGCACCGCGCCCTTGCGCACGATCACGCCTTCGGCGACTTCCGAGCGCGCGCCGATGAAGCAATCGTCCTCGATGATGACAGGCTCGGCCTGCAGCGGCTCGAGCACGCCGCCGATGCCGGCACCGCCGGAAATGTGCACGCGCTTGCCGATCTGCGCACAGGAGCCGACGGTGGCCCAGGTGTCGACCATCGTGCTCTCATCGACATAGGCGCCGAGATTGACGAAGGACGGCATCAAGACGACGTTCTTGGCAATGAAGGCCGAGCGGCGCACCACCGCGCCCGGCACCGCGCGAAAACCGGCATCGCGAAAGCGGTTCGGGCCCCAGCCTTCGAACTTCGAGGGCACCTTGTCCCACCAGCTCGCCTTGCCGGGGCCGCCGCCAATGACGTCCATGTCGTTGAGGCGGAACGACAGCAGCACGGCCTTCTTCAGCCATTGATTGACCTTCCACTTGCCGTCGCTGCCGCGCTCGGCAACGCGGGCCTCGCCCTTGTCCAGGGTCTCCAGCGCCTGGTCCACGGCCTCGCGCACCTCGCCCTTGGTCGAGGTCGAGATGCCGTCCCGCGCGTCGAAGGCGCTGTTGATGGTGGATTCGAGGGCTGCAAGAGACATCGGGATTTCCTCTGGGAAGCGCGTGGTTTCGCGAGAATTGGAGCGCTTTTTCGGGATTTGCAGGGGTGGAGTCAAGGCAAACTCCACTATCGTCCCGGGGCGCGCGAAGCGCGAGCCCGGGACCCATAACCACAGGCGGTCATTTGGCGAGGACTCGGAGTTATCGATCTCGCGCCACAACCACTCCCTGTGGTTATGGATCCCGGGCTCGCTTCGCGCCCCGGGATGACTTCGGTCATTGGGGCGACAGCCCCGCCAAAAACCCCGCCAGATCATCCGTGACGTGGTCGACATGGGCGGCGTCGCGGCCTTCCAGCTCCCAGTCCTCGCGCACCACCTCCTTGGTGCCGTCAGGCACCACCAGCACGGTGGTCATGCCGAGCTGGTGCGGGACAGTGAGGTTGCGGGCGAGGTCCTCGAACATGGCGGCGCGGGTCGGATCGACCGCATGCTGGCCGAGGAACTTGCGGTAGGTCTGCTCCGCCGGTTTCGGTTCGAACTCGGCGGCGATGATGTCGAACACGCCGTCGAAATGGCCGGCGAAGCCGAGCCGCGCCAGCACGGCATCGACATGGTCGACCGAGCCGTTGGTGAGGATCAGCTTGCGGCCCGGCAGCTTTGCGATGGCCGCACCGAGCGCCGGATTCGGCTCCAGCGGCGAGTGGTCGATCTTGTGGACATAGGCGAGGTAGTCGTCGGCGGAGACGCCGTGCAGGGTCATCATGCCGCGCATCGTGGTGCCGAAGCGGTGATAATAATCTTTCTGGATCGCCCGCGCTTCCTCCGGGCCGACATTCAGCCAGTTGCAGACGAACTCCCCGATCCGCGCATCGACCTGCTGCCACAGATTGACGTGATGCGGATAGAGCGTGTTGTCGAGGTCGAACACCCAGGTGTCGACATGGCTGAAGCTGCGGGGTGGGCTCATCACAAGTCTCTCGCTCACGGTACGGCAAAGCGCAGCGTCTTGCCGCCGGTCGACATGTCTACCGCGCTGAAGCCCCTTGCCGCAAAGCCGCGCGCGCCGCAATCGGTCTGCTCGCTGGTCTCGAACTTGGTCTCGCGTGTGCAGAGCTGCCTGTCGCCGCCCCAATTCAGCGGCTTGTCCTTCAGCTTGACGATTCGGTTGTCGGCGTCGACCGCTTCCGCGAAGCTGAAGATCTGCTTCGGCTGGCCGGTCACATCGGGGTGCAGGCAGGTCTTGGGATCGATGCGATACCAGCCGCGGCTGGTCACGGCCTTGCCGTCGTCGGTCGCGATCGCCGCCATCACCTTGTGCGGCGTGTCGTTGCACCAGGTGAGGCCAGTCGCGGACGGCGTCTGCACCGCATCTACCATGGTCTTGAAGAAGTTCTGCGAGCCTACGATGTCGGACGACAAGCCCCGGCTCTTCAGGAATGCGGCCAGCGCGCTCTGCGTCTTCGGCCCATCGACGCCGTCGATCGGCGCGGCGTCGTAGCCTGCGATCACCAGGAGCCGCTGGATGCCGGCGAGGCGCGCCTGCTCGTCGTCATATTCGGAATCCTCGGCGAGATAAGCGACGAGGTTGCCGTCCGGGCTTTGCGTCGGCGTCACCTGCGTGAAGGGAACCTGCGTCTGGCCGCTGCGGCACTGCCGCGCCGCCGCGATGACGAAATTGTCCTGCGCGACGCACAGCATGTCGTTGCCGCTTTGCGGGATCGGGGACGCGCCGTAGACGCCGAGCGCGCGCGCGTTGAGCAGGATGCGGTCCGCGGTCAGCGTGCCCTGCACCACCACGCGGCAGGCCGCGGGATCGATCCTGAACCAGCCGCGCGTCGCGGTGGCCGCCTTGTCGTCGATGCCGATCGCGGCCTCGACCACATAGGACATGCGGTTGCAGATCTTGAGGTCGGCGATCGCTGGCGCGGAGGAGAAGAAGAAGGAGACAGCGGCCGCCGGCAGCGACATCAGGAAGCGGGTGAGGCGGGAGCGGCGGTGTTTCGACTTTCTCCGGTCGTCATGGCCGGGCTTGTCCCGGCCATCCACGTCTCGCTTCGGCAAAGAAAGAACGTGGATGCCCGGGACAAGCCCGGGCATGACGCCCTCTCTTCTTCGCTGCTCGTCTCTCACTTGTGGATCAGCGTGCCCGTGCCCTGGTTGGTGAAGAGCTCGAGCAGCACCGCGTGCTGCATCTTGCCGTCGATGATGACGACGCCCTCGACGCCCTGCTCCAGCGCGTAGATGCAGGTCTCGACCTTCGGGATCATGCCGCCGGAGATGGTGCCGTCGGCGATCAGTTTTCGCGCGTCCTTCACCGAGAGCTGCGGGATCAGCTTCTTCGACTTGTCGAGCACGCCGGGCACGTCGGTGAGCAGCAGCAGGCGCTTGGCTTTCAGCGCGCCGGCGACGGCCCCTGCAAAGGTGTCGGCGTTGATGTTCAGCGTCTGGCCTTCCTTGGAGGTCGCGAGCGGCGCCAGCACCGGGATCAGCTCGTAGCCGATCAGCTGGTTGAGCAAAGTGAGGTCGACCTTTTCAGGATCGCCGACGAAGCCGAGGTCGACCGCCTTCTCGATGTGCGAGTCCGGATCGACGATGGTGCGCGTCGTCTTGGTCGCCTTCACCATGTTGCCGTCCTTGCCGGACAGGCCCACCGCCTTGCCGCCGGCCTCGTTGATGTAGCCGACGATCTGCTTGTTGACGGAGCCGGCGAGCACCATCTCGACGATCTCGATGGTCGCGGCATCGGTGATGCGCAGGCCCGCGGCGAATTCCGAGACGATCCCAAGACGCTTGAGCATGGTCGCGATCTGCGGCCCGCCGCCATGCACCACCACCGGATTGATCGCGGTCTGCTCCAAGAGCACGATGTCGCGGGCAAAGTTCTTCGCGGTCTCCTCGTCGCCCATGGCATGGCCGCCGTATTTGATGACGATGGTTTCCTCGTCATATTGCTGCATGTGCGGCAGCGCTTCGGACAGGATGCGGGCCTGGTCGAGCGGAGAGATGTCGGTCATGTCGCGGTCTCGCTGGCGGATCGAATGGTGCGCGTTCTATCCGATTGGCGGGGACAGCGCAAAGCAGTCTTGGTGCCCCGGACGCAGCGCAACGCTCCTTAAGCGGTGCGCTGCAGAGCCGGGGCCCATGTCGCTTCTGGGTCCCGGCTCTGCGGAGCGTCACTGCGTGCCGCACCGCGTCCGGGACACGATAGCATCACCTTTTCGCCGCCACCGCCGCCACGCTTACCGCCAGCCAGCTCGCAATCATCACCATCCCGCCCGTCGGCGCCGCCATCGGAAACAGCGCGTGCCCGGCATATTGCCGCAAGGTGAGGTCGCCTGCGAACAGCGCGGCACCGATCGCGAAGCCGAACGCCGCCATGAGTCCAATTCCGTCGTGCAGAAGGCCGCGCGCGAGCAAGGCGATGGTCGCGAGCATGGCACTTGCATGAAACAGCAGCATGGCGCTGGCGGAGGCAAGACGGCTCGCGTCCGCGCCATGGGCGGACGCGGCGGCCAGCGCGACGCCGGCCGCACCCATCAAGCCGGCAAGCCCGATCAGCAGGCGCTGCGTCAGCATCACGAGGCCCGCTCTTCCAGCAGCTTCGCCATCGCGGCGCGAAGCTCGGCCATGCCGGTCGCGCTGCGCGACGAGGTCGCGAGCACGTTCGGGAACGCCGCCGGATGCTTGGCGAGCGCGGCCTCAGTCTCGGCGATGCGCGCTTGCAGCTCGGCGGCCTTCACCTGGTCGGCCTTGGTCAGCACGATCTGATAGCTGACGGCGGAGCGGTCGAGCGTCTTTAGCACCTCGAGGTCGACATCCTTGATCCCGTGCCGCGCATCGATCAGCACGTAGACGCGCGCGAGACTGGCGCGTCCCAGCAGGAATCTGTGGATTAGCTCGGTCCAGGACGCGACCTGGCTCTTCGGCGCCTTGGCATAGCCGTAGCCGGGCATGTCGACGAGGCGCAGGTCGTTCTTGCCGGGGACCTCGAAGAAGATCAGCTCCTGGGTGCGGCCCGGCGTATGCGAGGTGCGCGCCAGCGCGTTGCGTCCCGTGAGCGCGTTGATCAGGCTCGACTTGCCGACGTTGGAGCGCCCGGCAAAGGCGATCTCCAGCCCCGCCATCGGCGGCAGCGTTTCGATCGAAGGCGAGGCCCAGATGAACTGCCAGTCGCGGGCGAACAGCTTTCGCCCGGCCTCGATCAGCTTGTCGTCTGACTTGTCGGTCATCTGAAAGTCTATCCTCGCGTCATGGCCGGGCTTGTCCCGGCCATCCACGTCTTCACGGAGCAAGCTTCCAAAACGTGGATGCCCGGGACAAGCCCGGGCATGACGACGTGGAGGCAGCTCAGTTCGCAATGACGCTTACGTCGCCTCAGTCGTCACTTTTTTTTTGAACGAGTTCCGAATGTTGTCGAACAGCTCCACCTTCACGCCGTTGCGGCGCATGATGTAGCCCTGCTGGATCACCGAGAGCAGGTTGTTCCAGGCCCAGTAGATAACAAGGCCCGCCGGGAATCCCGCCAGCATGAAGGTGAAGATCAGCGGCATCCAGTTGAAGATGATCTGCTGGGTCGGATCCGGCGGCGTCGGATTCAGCTTCATCTGGATCCACATCGTGATGCCCATGATGATCGGCCAGATGCCGAGCGCGAGGTAATAGCCGAACACCGGAATCGTGGTCGGATCGAACGGGATCAGCCCGAACAGGTTGAACAGATTGGTCGGATCCGGCGCCGAGAGGTCCTTGATCCAGCCGAAGAACGGCGCGTGCCGCATCTCGATGGTGACGAACAGCACCTTGTAGAGCGCGAAGAATACCGGGATCTGGATCAGCACGGGAAGACAGCCGGCGACCGGATTGATCTTCTCCTTGCGGTAGATCTCCATCATCTCCTGCTGCTGCTTCACCTTGTCGTCGGGATAGCGCTCCTTCAGCGCCAGCAGCTGCGGCTGGATCGACTTCATCTTCGCCATTGAGGCGTAGGATTTGTTCGCCAGCGGGAAGAACAACAGCTTCACGATCACCGTCACCAGCAGGATCGAGACGCCGAAATTGCCGAAGAAGCGGAAGAAGAAGTCGAGGCCGAGGAACATCGGCTTGGTGAGGAAGTAGAACCAGCCCCAGTCGATCAGCAGGTCGAACTGGTTGAGGCCGAGCGCCTTGTTGTAGCCGCCGAGGCCTGCGAGCGGGAAGTTGATGCCGACCACGCCGGCTTCCTTGGCGCCTGCGAACAGCCGCGCGTTGGCCGTCGCGGTGCCGCCGATCGCGACGGTGACGGGGTCGAGCAGATAGTCGGTCTGGTAGGTATGGACCTTACCGACCGGGTTCGACGAGAAACGTGCCTGGAGCTGGGCGTTGGTATCCGGCAGCAGCGCGGAGGCCCAGTATTTGTCGGTGATGCCGAGCCAGCCATTGGTGGCCTTGAAGTTCACCTGCTTGGCTTCGTCGATCTTGCTGTAGGCATATTCCTGCAGCCTGTGTTCGCCCAGATAGCCGATCAGGCCCTCATGCAGGATATAGTAGCCGGAGACATGCGGCGCGCCGTGGCGCGAGATCAGCGCGAACGGATAGAGCGTGACGGGCGCGTTGCCGACATTGCTCACCTCGTCCTTGATGGTGAAGAGATAATGATCGTCGACGGCGATGGTGCGGCGGAAGGTCAGGCCGTCGCCATTGTCCCATTTCAGCACCACGGGCGTCGACGGCGTCAGGCTGCCGCTGCCCTCCTGCTGCCAGACGGTCTGGGCATCCGGCATCTTTGCCGTCACGCCCGTCGCCGCGACCCAGCCGAACTCGGCGTAATAGGGCTCCGCCGTGCCCGACGGCGAATAGAGGACGATCGGGGGCGATTTCGGATCGACCGTCTCGCGATATTGCACCAGCGCGATGTCGTCGATGCGGCCGCCCTTCAGCGAGATGCTGCCGGCGATCCGCGGCGTCTCGATCTTGACGCGCGGGCTCGCTGCAATGGCAGTCTCGCGCGAAACGACCGCTTGGGGCGGGCTCGCGGCCGGCGTCGACGGCTGGGCCGCGCCGGGCTGCGGCGCGCTGCCCGGCGTCGGGGACGCGCCCGGCTGCGGCGTGCTGCCCTTCTGGAGCTCGGACTGCGCCTGCTGCTGGGCGCGCTGCTTCTCCATCTGCGGCACGTTGTAGAAATACTGCCAGGCGATCAGCACCAGGCCGGACAGAATGACGGCGAGGATGGTATTGCGATTGTCGGTCATCTCGATTGTCTCGTCATCAATCCGGTTTGCGGCTGGTCGCTGCGGCGTGACCCGGCCTGTGGCCGCGCGCTTTGGCCGTATGCCGCGCGGGCTTCGTGAACGCTATGCGCAGATCGTCGAGCATGGTGGCGAAGTCGCGCGAGAGCGCGTCCTTTCGTCCGACCAGGACATAATCATGGTGGGGCTGCATCGATGTCGGATCGAGCCGCTTCACCAGTTCGCGCAACCGGCGCCGGATGCGATTGCGCTCGGGGGCGTTGCCGTTCTTCTTGGTGACGGTGAAGCCGATCCTGACAGGGCCGGAATCATCGCGGCGGCGGCTTTGCAGGACGAACGCGGGACTATTCACCCGCGCGCCATTGGCAACGGCGAGGAAATCCGCCCGCTGCCTCAGCCGATCCATGATGAAATCCCAAAAAGGGGGTCCGGCTCAGGCGCTCAGACGCTTGCGGCCGCGGGCGCGGCGGGCGGCGAGAACCTTGCGGCCGCCGGCAGTGGCGAGACGGGCGCGGAAGCCGTGACGGCGCTTGCGCACCAGTTTGCTGGGTTGATAAGTCCGCTTCACGGGTTTTTCTCCGCTGACCGGGCAATTTGCCTGTAGAATTGATGGTAAAGTCCGGAAGATGCGGCCCAAAACGGGCCCTTTTTCGGCCCCAAGAGAGCCGCTCCCGGTGTCGCACCGGGTCATCGCGGACAATTCGCGCGGCTTATAAGGGAGCGCCTTGTCTTCGTCAACGCCGCACAAGCGCGCGATTGTGGTGAATATCGCTGTTTGCGCGGCGTTTTTAACCATTGAGGTGGCGACTCGCGCTATCAGCGCTTACATCACACCTCGGCAGATTAGCGATCCGTAATTTGACCGGACATCGGTCGGGTCGCATCCTCCATCAGCCAAGGCCAACAGGGGCGAGTTTCGTGCCAGCCACAGATCGCCAGCCGATCCAGGATCTGGATCAGCCAGACCAGCCGGCGACGCGGCCCCGCGGCTCGCGCGGGCTCGGGTTGTCCGGCAAGCTGCTGCTGCTCACCATTCCCTTGGTGATGATCGCCGCGGTGCTGCTCTACGTGCCCGCCATCGCGAATTTCTGGGTCAATCGGCTGAACGACCGCGTCGCGGCGGCCAACACCGCGGCGCTGGTGCTGGATGCGGCGCCGCTCGGCATGGTCCCCGATTCGCTGTCGCGGCAGATCCTCAAGAGCATCAATGCCCGCGCCGTCGCCATCAAGATGGGCCAGCAGCGCCGGCTGCTCGCCAGCGACAACATTCCCGCCGCCATCGAGCACGACATCGACCTGCGCGACATGACGGCCTGGGAGGCGATCACCGGCTCGTTCCGGATGATGCTGGAGACCGGCAACCAGGCGATCCGCATCGTCGGCCCCGGGGTCGGCAATGCACAGTTCATCGAGATCGTCACCGATGAGCTGCCGCTGCGGAAGCAGATGTACCGCTTCTCCCGCAACCTCGTCGTGGTCGCGCTGATCATCGCGGTGCTGACCGCGGGCCTCGTCTATCTCGCGCTCCATTATCTCTTCGTACGGCCGATGCGGCGGCTGACCGCGAGCCTGGTCGGCTTCCACGAGAATCCCGAGAGCTCGGCCGGCATCATCGTGCCGAGCCAGCGCAGCGACGAGATCGGGGTCGCCGAGCGCGAATTGTCCGACATGCAGCGCGACCTGATGTCGATGCTGAATCAGAAGAGCCGGCTTGCCGCCCTCGGTCTTGCCGTCTCCAAGATCAACCACGATCTGCGCAATCTGCTCGCCTCGGCCCAGCTGCTGTCGGATCAGCTCGCCAGCGTGCCGGATCCGCGCGTGCAGCGCTTTGCGCCCAAGCTCGTCCGCTCGCTCGAGCGCGCCATCGCCTTCTGCCAGTCGACATTGTCCTACGGCCGCGCCCAGGAGGCCGCGCCCGACCGCCGCATGATCCTGATCGAGCCTGTGGTGATGGAGGTGCGGGAGACCGCGGGACTCGCCAACGAGGCCTCGATCGCCTGGGTCGCTGCGATCGAGCGCGGGCTCACGGTCGATGCCGACCCTGACCAGCTGTTCCGGGTCTTGCTCAACCTCGTCCGCAACGCCGCCCAGGCGCTCGAAAGCCATGCGGCGGGTGAGGGGCGCGTGCAGCAGATCCGGATCACCGGGAAGCGCGAAGGCGCCGTCGCCATTCTCGAGGTCTCCGACACCGGCCCCGGCGTCCCCCCGAAGACCCGGGAGCGCCTGTTCGAGGCCTTCCAGACCTCGGGCCGCCCCGGCGGCAGCGGCCTTGGCCTCGCCATCGCCGCCGAGCTGGTCCGCGCTCATGGCGGCGAGATCCACCTGGTCGAAGGCACCATCGGCGCCACTTTCCGCATAGTCATCCCCGACCGTCCCGTGGAACTGCTCTCCATCCGCAACGAGCGCCAGAGAGCGTAAGTCGGCCAGCGGCCGAGCGTGCGGTATTCGTTTCCGAGGACCTCGCCTACCCACCTCTCGTCATTCCGGGGCGCGTGTAGCGCGAGCCCGGAATCCATAACCACCAGTCGGGGTTATGGATTCCGGGCCTGCCCCTTCGGGGCATCCCGGAATGACACCGAAACCGTCATCTACCCTGCAAAAACTCCCCCTCCCGGACCTTGCCAATCGGGACAAGAGCGGCTAGTCAGAGCGCTCTTTCGCACCCCCTCCGGCTCCGCCGGGGGCTGCCTGCGGGCCCTGCCCGCGCTGTTTGCGAAACACGCGCCCGTAGCTCAGCTGGATAGAGCATCAGACTACGAATCTGAGGGTCGGACGTTCGAATCGTTCCGGGCGCGCCATTCTTTGCCGAAAGGTCAGGACAGGACAGCATCTGGTCGCCAGACCGGCCCGAGACCGGATGGCCATGCCGTGTGGGGAGCTGGATGAGGATATCGCAGGCGTTCAAGTTCGAGGCGGCGCATCGGCTGCCAAACGTGCCCGAGACTCACCGGTGCAGCCGGCTGCACGGTCATTCCTATCGGGTCGAGGTCCAGCTGGATGGGCAGGTCGACCCGCACACCGGCTTCGTCGCTGATTTCTTCGATATCGAAGCAAGCTTCGCCGGCATCATGGCGGCGCTGGACCACCAGTGCCTGAACGAGGTCGACGGCCTCGCGAATCCGACCGCCGAGAACATCGCGGTCTGGATCTGGGACCGCTTGAAGCCCAGCCTGCCACTGCTGTGGGCGGTCCGCGTCTATGAAACGACGGATTGCTGGGCCGAATATCAGGGGCGGTGACGACGGCCCGCTGACCCCAGCGCCGGCCTCACCGTCGCCATATGGGAACCCGCAGGGCAACTCAGGATCAGCCATATGAGCAGAGTGGTGCTGCTTGCGCGCCGCCGGACGGATCTCATTACTCACGAATATATGAGCTGTGTTGATAACCGCATGCGGGTTGGAAGGTTTAATTTCAAGCTGGCGTAGAATGTCCGCAATGCCAGTTGTGCCTGGCCCCTGTACAGGGAAACTGTTGATGGAACGCAAGCTCGCCGCGATCATGGCTGCCGACATCGTCAGCTACAGCCTGATGATGGCCGAAAACGAGGCCTCCACCTATAAAGAGCTGCGCACGGTCTTCGACAATCTGATCGAGCCCACAGTCGCGCAGCATGGTGGACGCATCTTCAAGAAGACCGGGGACGGGTTTCTGGCGATGTTTCCCAGCGTCAACGAAGCCGTTGATGCAGGCACTGCCATCCAGCAAGGGTTCGACAACGCCCCGTTTGAGCTGCGCATAGGCATCAACCTCGGTGATGTCATCGAGGACAATGGCGACATGTACGGCGACGGCGTTAATGTCGCCACACGGCTTGAGACGATGGCCGATCCCGGTAGCATCTTTGTTAGCGGCGCTGTCGTCATGGCCGCAGACCGCAATCGCGGCGACGTGTTCGCGCGTGTGGGCCGCAGGCGCGCCAAAAACATTCCCGAGCGTCTTAATGTCTACCGGGTCCGGCGCGCGCAATCATCATGGTATCGCTGGCGAAAAGTCCCGCGCGTTCTACGCGGTACCGCTGCGCGCTGGTCATATGGCGTCGCCGCCGTAGCCCTTGTCCTCATCGGCACCCAAATCCAACCACTTTCCCTGGCGGCGATGGTCAGCCGGCTCCCGGCCGCGCTATCTTTCGACCAGACCCGCGCCGACCCGCGGCCGTCAGTTGCGGTCATGCCCTTTGCGACCATGGGTGGGGACCAATCGTACTTTGCAGACGGGCTGACCGAGGATGTGACCACCGCGCTTGCAAGGAATTCCGAGCTTCAGATCATCGCGCGCGACTCCACCTATGCTGTGCGCGGGCAAGACAGCGATATGCGCAAGCTCGGGGCAAAGCTGGGCGTTTCCTACGTGGTGGAAGGCAGCGCGCGCCGCGAGGGCGACCGGCTGCGCGTCTCGGCGCAGCTGATCGACGTGAAATCGGGCGCGCACCTTTGGTCGCGCAGCTTCGACAGGCAGGTTGCCGACGTCTTCACCGTACAAAGCGAGCTGACCACGGAAATCGTCGCCCAGCTCGCGCCGTATATCGGCCGAAATGAAGCCATCGCTGCCGCGCAACGTCCGACCGACAACCTTCAGGCTTACGATCTTCTCCTGCGGGCCCGTCATCGATACCGGCATGGCGTCCAGGATGCGGAAGCACTTATGGAGGCACGCGGCCTATATCAGCGCGCGCTGGAAATGGACCCGGCCTATGCCACCGCCCGTGCGGGCTTGGCCCTCACTTACATCGCGGATGTGGCCAAGAGGTCGAGTGGTCGGGCGACAGCGCATGAGCTGGAACTAGGTCTTAGCGAAGCGCGCCAGGCTGTGCGCCTCGATCCCAATCTCTCGCTCGGCTATCAGGTGATCAGCTTCGGGCTGGCGGTGCAGGGCGATTATGCGGGCGGCTTGCAGGCCGCCAAGCGCGCCGTCGAACTGAATCCCAATGACCCGGACAGCATGATGGCATTGGCAAAAGCACAAGTCCGTTTCGGGGACTACGCGGACGCCGTTGCCAATGCCGAGCGGGCGCGTCGCCTTCATCCCATGGCGCCGGAATATTACGCCTATGTGCATGGCCAGGCTCTTTACGCCGCTGATCGTCGCGATGAGGCGGCTACCGTGATCTCCGAATGCCTTGTAAGGGCGCCGCGCGATGCCAACTGCCTGCTCATCCAGGCTGCGCTGCAAGGGCGGCGCGGTGATATAGAAGCGGCGCAGCTGACGATGGCAAGCTTGGTAGGGGCGCAACCGACGTTTTCGTTGGAGGCAGAGCGCTCTTATCGCCGGTTTGGCAACAAGCCGCTCATGGAGCAGTTTTTAAAGGACCTGACGGTGGCGAAGGCACCGGGGGCTGCATAATAGGATTTTTTTCATTTTCATCTCGTCGGGCGCACCGTTTCGATAGTAAGTTCCTCCGATGCGCACGATCGATCATCTATTCTCCCGCCTCGTTTTATTTCTTGCCATCGCGGCCGCCCCGGTGCTTCCCGCGCGCGCGGCCGAAACCTGCCCGTTCATCAGCGCCCAGGAGCTCGCCCGGGCGATGCCGGCGCTGAAATGGTCGCTGATTTCGAACCAGGACGGCCGCGGCTGCATCTACCAGGCCGGGCGCGGCGACACGATGATGCTCTCCGTGTTCCGCAATCCCGACAAGGACCGCGCCAGGGAATTGTACGCGACCTTCGTCAAGACGCTTGGCGAACGCATGCCGCTGAGCGCAGTGTCCGGAATCGGCGACGAGGGCCAGGGTGGAACGAGCGCGGCGGGCGCGGAGCGCCAGGAGGCCTCGGTCGTCGCCCTGTCCGGCGATTACATCCTGCAGATCAGCGTCTATCCGATCGGCCGGCGTGCCGATGATGCGCTGCTCGCGCCGATCGCCGAAGCCGCGCGCGTTGCCGTCGGCAATGTGAGCAGGAGCAGCGAGCGGTTCGGCAATTGCGAGTGGCTCACGGCCGCCGATGCCGACGGCTTTCTCGACAACAGCACGCTGACGGTGCAGCGGACCGGAGCAGGCAGCTGCATGATGTTCGATCGTGAGGCCAACACCATGACCGTCGCGGTGATCACGACCTCGCGCGATACCGCCCTCGGCATGATGAAGCGCGCAGGCCCCTGCACGCACGTGGCGATCCCCGAGCTCGGCCGCGAAGCCTTCGGCGAGCATTCCTGTACCAAGGGCAACGGCAACGCCGTCAACATCCACGTCTGGAAGAACGGCCGGCAGGCCTCGATCCTGTTCGCCCCGGTCAAGCCGCATCCGCAGTCCGGATCGGTCGAGCGCCTGAAGGCGGTGGCCGCGCGGGTCTATGGGAAACTGTAAGGGGACGTGACCTCTTCCTCCAGCTGACGGGCAAGCGGCTGCGCCTCGCCGCTCGGCTTCACCGCCCCGCCAGCACCTCCTTGCACTTGGCCGCGAACGCGTTGAGGTATGCGCCGAGCTCGCTCGCCAGCGCGTCGGAGCGCTCGACGTTCTGCAGGCTCATGTTGAGTGCGTAGACCGGAAGGCACTCCAGCACGATGGGCGTTGCGACGGCGAGAACGGCGGGCTGCCACGACACCGCGCAATAGCCGTCGTGCTCGACCGAGCTGATCGATTGCCTGACCTCCGCCAGCAGCGCTCTGGTTGCAGCCGCGCTGCGCCGCTTGAACTGCTTCAGCAATCGTTTGCGCTCGGTCTCTGTAGTGCCGGCGAGATAGGCGCGACCCAGCGACGTCAGCTCCATCGGCACCTGCTGGCCGGCGACCACGTTGCGCAGCGCCGCGCGAGGGCTGTAGCGGATCGATTCCAGATAAACCATCATGGTCCTATCGGCAGTCGCGAGCCCGACATTTAGCCGCCGCCTAGCCGATTCCGCGCGCATCATCGGACCGATCGCGTTGAGCACGGGCGATCCCGTCCGCATGGCGTGACCGATGCTGATGACCGATGCGGCAAGGCGGTAGGCCCGCTCGCTGCGGACTTCGTCGAGCATCCCGGAATTGACCAGCGTCCGTGTCAGCCGGCTGACCGTCGATCGCGGCAAGCCTGTTCGCTCTACGATCTCGCCGTTGCCGAGCGTATCGACGCCGGGGCGGAATGCCCGGAGGATCTCGATGCCCCGCTCGAGCGAGCGGTTGCCATCGATCCCGCCCGCATATCTGCGCGCCCGTGCCATCTTTGATCTCCCCCGCCGTTTCCACTCAGTGGAATTAAGGGGATGTCCGGCCGGCTGCAAGCCGCTATAGGCAGCGGCAAGAACAACGCCGGCTGCGCACGGCGCGATGAGGAAACGCAGTCGCGGAGCTCGCGCCGATCATTCATCGCACGCCGATGGATCCGACTTCAGGGAGGTTGCCATGTCCGATCAGCTCATCGAATTTTCCGTCGAGGCCGGAATTGCGACGATCGCGTTCAACCGGCCGGAGCGACGCAACGCCATGAGCGATGAGATGCGCGCCGAGTTCGCCCGTGCGCTCGAAACCGTGTCCCGCGACAAGGCGATCAAGGCGCTGGTGCTGACCGGGCGCGGCCACGCGTTCTGCGCCGGCGGCGACATCAGCGGCATGAAACGCCGGCTCCACGCGCCGCAGGGCGAAGTCGCATTCAACGGATGGAGCCGTCAGCAGGGCGTGCATCACGTGCAGTCGCTGCTGCTCGGCCTGCCGAAGCCGACGATTGCCGCCGTCAACGGCGCCGCGGCGGGCCTCGGCGCCGACACTGCGCTGGCCTGTGATTTCGTCATGGCGACGGAGCGATCGAAATTCACCTGGTCCTACATCAAGCGCGGTCTGATCCCCGACGGCGGCGGCCTGTATTTCCTGCCGCGTAGGGTCGGGCTTGCCAGGGCCAAGGAGCTGATCTTCACCGGCCGCGTCGTCGAGGCCGACGAAGCGCTCGCGCTCGGCATCGTCGATCGCAAGGTGGCTGCGACCGAGCTGCTGTCGGCCGCACAGGCCTGGGCGGCGGAACTGGCTCACGGGTCCGCCACGGCGCTCGCGCTCGGCAAGAAGATCCTGAACGAGACGTTCGAGCATTCCGCGCACGACATCTTCAATCTCGGCAGCCAGGCGCAGGCCATCTGCTACACCAGCGCGGAGCATCGCGAGGCCGTGGCGGCGTTCCTCGCGCAATCCTCGGCGAAGGGTTGAGCGATGAACGCGATCGAACGCCTGATCCGGCCGCGCAGCATCGCCGTGATCGGTGCATCGGCGGACCCGAGCAAGACCTCGGGGCGACCGGTCTCCTATCTTCGGAAACACGGCTTCGCGGGTGCGATCTATCCCGTCAATCCCAAGGTCAAGGAAATCGGCGGTCTCGCCTGCTACCCCGACATCGCCTCGCTACCTGATGTGCCCGACGTCGGCCTTGTCCTGCTCGGCGCCGAATGGGCCCACGTCGCGGTGCGCGAATTGTCCGCGCGCGGTGTTGCCGCGGCCATCGTTCTCGCCAGCGGCTTCACCGAAATCGGCGCCGAAGGCGCCGCGCGCCAGCAGCAGCTGATGCAAGCCGCCGGATCCATGCGCCTGCTCGGGCCGAACACGATCGGCCTCGTCAATCTCACCGACAACATCGTGCTGTCCGCCTCCGGCGCGCTGGCCATGGACCATTTCCCGGCAGGTCCGGTCGGACTGGTCTCGCAGAGCGGAGGTATTCTCGGCGCCATCTTGTCGCGCGCCGCGGCGCGCGGGGTCGGGCTGTCGAAGCTGGTGTCGACCAGCAACGAAGCCGATCTCGATCTCGCCGATTTCATCGACTTTCTCGCCGACGACAATGCGACCAAAGTCATCGCGCTCTATATCGAGGCGATCCGCAACCCGGCCCGCTTCCGCGAAGCGGTGCTCAAGGCGCGAGATGCCGGCAAGCCAATCGTCGCCTTCAAGATCGGGCGATCGGAAGCGGGCGCAAAGGCGGCAATCTCGCACACGGGCGCGCTCGCAGGCTCCGACCGCATGTACGACGCCTTGTTCAGGCAGCTCGGCGTGATCCGCGCGAAAACCTTCGAAGACCTGCTCGACATTCCGGCAGCGCTTGCCGCAGGACGGAAGCTCTCCGGCCGGCGCGTGGCGATCCTCACCTCGACCGGCGGCGCCGGCACTATCGTGTCCGACAGTCTGGGCGTCGCAAGCTTCGCAACGCCCGCTCCCGGCCCGGATACTGCCGCGCAACTCCGAGCTCTGCAGTCGGGATCGCACGCCATGCTCGATCGCAACCCGATCGACGTAACGCTGGCCGGCCTGCAGCCGGATCTGCTGCGCGCCGCAATCCGCATCCTGCTCGCAAGCCCGTCCTATGATGCGCTGGTCGTCATCGCTGGCTCGTCAGCCGTGGGATCGCCGGCGCTGATGGCCGACGCCATCCACGATTGCCTGCCGCTCAGCGACAAGCCCGTCATTGCCTATGTGAGCCCTCACGCGCCCGACGCGGTCTCCGTCCTCACGCAGCGAGGCGTTCCCGCCTACACCTCTGCCGAAAGCTGCGCCGCTGCGCTCGACGGCTTGTTGCAGGCCGGAATGCCGGAGCAGGTCCAGACGTCCGGCTCGGCTGCGACGGTTGTCGAAATCGCCGATCTCCCGGCCGGATCGCTGGACGAAGCACAGGCCAAAACCTTGTTCGCCCGCTTTGGTATTCCGATCGTGGCAGAGCAAGTGGTCGCAACGGCTGGAGAGGCGGAACGGGCTGCGCGAGACTTCGGCGGCAGAGTCGTGCTCAAGATTCTCTCACGCGAGATCGCACACAAGAGCGACGTCGGCGGCGTCGCGGTCAACCTGACAGCCGAGAGCATTGGCGGCCGGCTCACGGCGATGGCCGACGAAGTCGAGGCAGGGACCGGGAAGCGACCCGAGCAATTCCTGGTTCAGGAGATGATTTCAAGCGGCGTCGAAATCATTCTCGGGATGTACCGTGATCCCTTGGGCGTCGCCATCCTTCTCGGCATGGGCGGCGTCGCCGCCGAGCTGTTCAAGGACACGACGATGCGCCTGCTGCCGCCGAACGGCGGTCTCGGCCTCGCCGAGGCGCGCGCGATGGCGCGCGATCTCGTCACATGGCCGTTGCTGGACGGTTTTCGGGGCCGACCGAAATGCGATGTCGAAGCGCTCGCAGCAGCGATCGTCGCTTTCTCGCAGATGGTCGCGCAGCTCGGCGACCGGCTTCTCGAGGCCGAGATCAATCCGGTCTTCGTGCTGCCGGCCGGCCAGGGCGTGAAGGCGGCCGACGGGCTGGCTGTTCTCAACGCGAGCAAGTGAAGCCGCACCGCCAAGAACTTGCAGAAAGGCGCGCGGCTACGTTCGTCCAAAACGACAAGCCTCGTTGAATAACTCAACCAGAACCGGATGGGAGGTCCGCATGGCAATCGGCAAGATCATCAGTCGCGACCGCGCTGCAGGAAGTAGCTGGCCGCGCTCCGCCATTCTCGTCTCGTCGGCGTTGCTGGTGCTGGCGGGATCGAGCACTGCGCCGGCGCGGGCCGAGTATCCCGAGAAGATCATCAAGATCGTGGTGCCCTTCGCAGCCGGCGGCGGGACCGACATCGTCGCGCGAACGACCGCCCAGGAGATCCAAACGGACCTCGGCAAGCCCGTCATCATCGAGAACAAGCCGGGCGCCGGAACCATCGTCGGCACCCAGACCGTCGCGACGAGCGAGCCGGACGGCTATTCGCTGCTGCTGGCGACCTTCGCGCACGCGGTCAACCCGAGCCTCTACGACAAGCTGCCGTTCGATCCGCACAAGGATTTCGCCGCGGTCTCGCTGATCGCGCGGTCCTTCAATGTCGTCGTCGTCAACCCCGCATCCAAGATCAACTCGATCTCCGATCTGATCGCCGAAGCCAAGGCCAAGCCGGGCAAGCTCAATTTCGGCACGTTCGGCATCGGCACCTCGGCCCATCTCGCCGGCGAGCTGTTCAACGCCATGGCGAAAGTCAAGATGACGGCGGTCCCCTACAAGGGTGCGGCGCCTGCGATCAGCGATCTCCTAGGCGGGCAGATCGACGTGATGTTCACCACCGTGGCGAGCGCAGCATCGCTGGTGGCGGCGGGTCAGCTCAGGGCATTGGCCGTCACCTCGGCCGAGCGGTCGGCCGCGTTCCCGCAACTGCCAACCGTTTCCGAGGCCGGATTGCCCGGCTACGCCGCCGAGTCCTGGTACGGATTGTACGCACCGGCCAAGACCCCCGCGCCGGTGATTGCGCGTCTCACCCAGGCGGTCGCGAAGGCCGTTCAGTCCGGTGCCTTCAAGAAGCTGTCGGCCAACGAAGGCCTGATCATGGTCGGCAGCGCGCCCGAAGAGCTCGATCGCTACGTTAGGCAGGAGGAGGAACGCTGGCGCAAGCTGGTCAAGGACGCGAATATCGAGGTGCAATAGCCTGGGATCGAGCAACATCCGGGACCCCCGGAGGTCCCGGATGTCACCCCCTTAGACCGTCAGCCCGCAAGCCCGCCGGATCGCGATCTGAACCGGCGAAGGTGGCAGCGCCGGATCGAACTCGCGCTTCGGCAGCAGCGGAGGCTGTGCCATGAAGCGCGGTTGTTTCCCGCGGTGGGGTTGCGCGGCATGAACCAGGAACGGGTGGCACAGATAGACGGTGCCTGGCTTGCCGGTCGCAAGTTCAACCTCGCAGTCCCTGGTCGACGCCCAGTCGCCGGCAGCAAGTTGCCGGAGCGTTGCGCCCGCCTTGCCATGGGGCAGTAGCTCCCGCGCGATGGCCGCATGCGAGCCTTTCCGGATTCGCGTGGGCGCATCATCGTTTCCGACGTCCGAGAACAGGAAGAGCATCAGCAGCGCACGGCCGCTGCTCTTCACATTGGCACGCCATTCCATGAAGTCGGCATCGGCGGTGCCAAAGCTCATGTCCAAATGCCAGCCATCGTCGCCCGGCGATTGCGATGACGGGAAGCGGATCGGAAAGGTTCCGAGGCCCGTCGGCGCAAGCCAGCGCCCTTCACCGGCGAGCTGATCATAGGCCTTGTGCAGAAGCGGCGTATTCGCGGCTTCAATGAAGGGGGGCGTGGCTTTGGCGCCGACCCGGAGCACGGGCTGGGTCCAATGTTCGGGCTCGTCCGGCGACAGGCCGATATCCGCCCACAACTCGTCCCTGCATTGCTTGGCAAGGTCGGCGCTGAAGGCATTCTCGAGTTTGACGAAACCGTCGTCGATGAAGGTCTGGACCTGTCTTGGCGTCAGGCCAGCCTGTTCGGTCTTGGGCATTGCACATCTCTCCGTTCGGCTATCGCAGCGCGCGAAGCCGTTTGATCTGAGTGGCGCAGGAGCGCCGGAACGACGTTCTGCCGTTCAGATCAGCGGGAAGAATGTGGAGATGAACATCATGGCGGGAACGTATAACGCGGTGGAGCGCCGAATCAAGGCACACGCGCGGCTTGCGGAGCGCATGTCGAGCGTCGGCAGCCTCGCACCGAACGCGGAGGCTGCCGCAGGCTTATGCATGGGTCATGGGCAGGAGTGGCGCAGACCATCGCGGCCCAGATAGGTCCCAGAGGCGGGATCGTCGGAGCGATAGCGCTGCGCACAATAGGAGGCGGCATTGGATTGAGCCTGGCTGTTGGCGATGGCGCCGCCGATGATCGCGCCCGCTGCGAGGCCGCCGAGGACGGCTGCGCCCGTGCCGTAATGGCGGTGATGGTGCCTGTGGCCATACCGATGACCATGTCCATGCCAGTGCCGGTACTGCACCTGTTCCACGCCGGAATCGGGGGCGGGATTTGCGATCGGCAGAGGTGCCGCGAGCGCGGGTGAAGCCATCGAGAGCATCGCTCCAGCGGCCGCGAGGGCAACGAAAGTTCGACGCATCGTCATGTCGGGCTCCCTGTTGGTGAGGATGCGAGAGCAACGGCCGGTTGCGCGCTCCGTTCCTCCAGCGGGTGGCGAGCGTCAGAGGGTCGCAGAAAATGAAATGTTCGTAACGGTGCGTGCGGAGCGTCGCTACTGCCGTGCCCGTCGCTCGCGCAGGCGCTTCGTTACTATCTGTCCTCGCTATCCCGCCGGCGGAAGGGATCGGCGACATCGTCGTGACCGCTGCGGCTGCTGAAGAACATTAGCGCCATCAGCCCGCAGCCGACGAGCAGGGAAAAGAAGGCGCCAAGGCCAAGCGCGATCCAGCCATGCTTGTCCATCTCGACCCCGGCGCTGGCTCCCCAGACCGAGAATCCCCAAATGCCCGTGAGGATCAACATGGCTCCGAGAGCGACCAACAGCGCGACCTGGCCGGCACTCATGTTCTTCATGGCTGTTCCCATTGTCGTGCCCGACGAGGGGGCAATTGCGAAAAGCGCGCAGGCGTTTCTGTCACCACACTGACCTTTGCGTGGCCGCTGAGCGCGCACGGAACGCGCCCGCGGGCGCGTTCCTGCAAGGAGCAGGCCTATGCTCGGTCGGATTGCCGTTTCCTTTGTCAGGAGACGGCGAGAACGGTGAGCCCTCTCGTCCGCTTGTCGGGCGTCTCGAACTCGATCCGCTGTCCCACCGAGAGACCGATCAGGGCGGCTCCAACGGGCGTCAGGATCGAAATCTGGTTGAGCTCGATGTTCGCCTCGTGCGGATAAACCAGCACGATCTCCCGACTGGAGCCCGCCCCGTCATCGCGATAGATCACTCTGGAGCCCATCCGAACCACGCCGCTCAAATCGCTCTCTTGCGCGATCGTTGCGCGTTCCAGCTCCCGGGCCAGAAACTGGGCGACGCGGGGAAACAGGTCCATAGTCGAATTCGCAAGCGAGTTAAGACGCCGCGATTCCTCGTCTGCGATCTTGATCGGCGGCAGCGCCGACTGTTCTCTTCGGATCTCGGCTTCGAATTTCTGCATTTTATCCTCCTAGGCTGCGCTTGGTCCCGGGTCGTCATCGCACGGCCCTTTGCGCCGACTTGATCGGACGAGAGGGACGACGTTCGGGCTCGATTGGCTGACGCTCTGAACCCTGACGACGTTCAGACAGCCCGCGACCACGTACGGCATCTGATCGCCGACCTGCAGGCCGATCAAAGCGGCTCCCAAAGGTGTCAGCACCGAAATGCGAGCGGGGTCCGACCAACACTCCTCGGGCCACACGAGGTGCACAGTGCGGCGCGGAACGCCCCAATTCGTGCAGAACGTGACCCATGATCCCACGGTCACCCGCGAATTGAGATCGTCCCATGTGTCCGGCACGATCTCGGCGCGGTTGATCTCACTGAGCAGGAAGATCCCGTCGAGATCGCCCCTTTGGGAGGCGCGGCAGGCAAGCTGTTCAAGCCGTGGATAGTCCGATGCGATGAGCTTGATTCTTGGAAGAGGCAGCACGGCACACTCCTTCTGCTTCAATACGACCTCTCAGACGGAGGTCACGAAAGCTGGAAAAGAGCCCGGACGGCGCACAGCGCCGTCCGGCTAACCGCCTGCTTGGAGGCGGCCGGCGTGAAGACTGAAACGCGCGGTGCGCGCGTCTATGTCGACGACATATGCCATGACATTCCGACTATAGTGATTCATTCCTGCGGTACCATTGCGGCGAAACCGCACAGCCGCGAGCAGTTGATTCTCCGCGGGCGATACGGCTCCAGCTGCTACGGCTACGAGGCTTTCACCGCAGGCCCTGCTCGTCGATCAGGATGCGGTGGATCTCGATGCGCTCCGGCAGCTCGATCAGGAACTCCGCGTCGCGCGCGAGATGATGGACCTTGGTCGGCTCGCCCTTGGTGAAAGCGGTCATGGCCGCGATGTCGGCCCAGTAGGAGATGGTGGTGAACCACGTCTCCTCGTCGCGGTCCTCGCGCAATTGCTGCACACCGAGCGCGGTCTTTCGCAGCGGCGGGATGCCCTCGGCTTGCAGATAGGCCTGGTAGGCGTCGGCGAGGTCGCGGCGGGTACGGCCGCGCCAGATGCGGGCGATGGTCGGCTTGGTCGGCATGGCAGGATTCTCCTCGCTGCCGAACGCAATGCGGCGCTTCCCGTTCCAGCGTCCTCATGTCACGGCCACGACGCGGCGCCGGAACAGCTCGATCGCTATGTCGGGCAGGAGGGATCGCTGGCGCAAGCCGGTCAAGGACGCGCACATCGAGGTGCGACAGTTCACTAATCGATCTCCGCCTTGGTCTTCAGTCCGGGCAACACGGTGCGGACGTGCTCGGCCAGCGTCGTCGCCAGCAGCGAGGGCCTCGCCTCCGAGAATTCGAGCGCGATGCCGATGGTCGGAAGCAGGGGCAGTTCGGCCGACACGACGTGAAGATCGAACGGGACGGCGGTTCGCGTCAGGACGCTGATCGCATGACCGGACCGCGCGATCGCGATCAGGCCGGCGAGACTGTTGCTCGCGTAAGCGACCCTGTAGCGCCGATTGACCGCGTCCATCGCGGCGCAGGCGGCGCGGTAGTCCAGGCTCATCGGCGCCGCCAGCGCCAGCGGCAGCACATCCTGCGTCAGTATTTTCGGTTCGGCCTCGTTCGCGACCCAGACGAAGCGCTCCTCGCGGATCACCTCGCGCGCTCCAGCATCGGACAGCGAGACCAGCGCCATGTCGATCTGGCGCCGCGCCAGCATTGGGCGCAGCTCGGAGGTCGGTGCGCAGACCATGCGCAGCTCGACATTGGGATGCAGCGCGCAGAACCCCTTCAGCAGCGCCGGCAGGAAAGCGATCGAATAGTCCTCCGGGCAGCCGAGGCTCAGCGTCCCCTTGAGGCCCCCACCGCTCATGTCGGCCAGAATCTCGTCGTGCTGCGCCAGCAGCGTCTCGGCGTGGACGAGCAGTTTCTCGCCGGCCGTGGTCAGCCTCATGCCGGATCCGCTGCGGTGAAACAGCGACTGCGTGATCGTCTCTTCCAGCCGTTGCATCTGCATGCTGAGCGCGGACTGTGTCCGGCCAATCTGCAAGGCCGCCAGGCTGATCGAGCCCGTGCGGGCCACGACGACGAAATTCTTCAGAAGGGTGAGATCCAGCATCGACATCAGGAAGATTGATATCCAGATTGAATTATATCAATTAGCTTGAAGTCAAATTCTTGACTAGAGGTCAGAAGTCCCAAGCGCAGGTGGCTTGTCATGACCTTGAACGCCGATACCGATTTCTGGGCGTCCGCCAACACGCATCTGACCCGCTACGGCCCGAGTTTCGAACCCGTCATTATCGAGCGGGCGGCCGGCAGCTTCGTGTACGACGCCGATGGACGCGCCATCCTCGATTTCACCTCGGGTCAGATGAGTGCCGTGCTGGGGCACACGCACCCCGACATCGTCGCCACGGTTGCACGGCAAATGGGTGCGGTCGCTCATCTCTTCAGCGGCATGCTCTCGCGTCCGGTGGTGACGCTGGCCGAGCGGCTCGCTGCGCTTGCGCCCGGTCTCGACCGCGTGCAGCTGCTGACGACAGGCGCGGAAGCCAATGAAGCGGCGATCCGGATGGCCAAGCTCGTCACCGGCAGGCACGAAATCGTCGCCTTCGCGCAAAGCTGGCACGGCATGACCGGCGCGGCGGCGTCGGCGACCTACAGCGCGGGCCGGCGCGGTTATGGGCCGGCCGCGGTCGGATCGTTCGTCATTCCTGCGCCGAACGCCTATCGGCCGCGCTTCAGGAACGTCGACGGCAGCAACGACTGGCAGACCGAGCTCGACGATGCGTTCGCACTGATCGACAGCCAGTCCACCGGTAGTCTGGCGGCCTTCATCGCCGAGCCGATCCTCTCCAGCGGCGGCATTCTGGAACTGCCGCTCGGCTATCTCGCGGCCTTGAAGCAAAAATGCGAGCAGCGCGGCATGCTGCTGATCCTCGACGAAGCTCAGACCGGAATCGGCCGCACCGGGCACATGTTTGCCTTCGAGCGTGACGGCGTGGTGCCTGATATTCTCACGCTGTCGAAGACGCTCGGCGCCGGTCTGCCGCTCGCCGCGGTCATGACGACAAAGGCCATCGAGCAGGCCGCGTTCGAGCGCGGCTTCCTGTTCTACACCACCCATGTCTCCGATCCCTTGCCCGCCGCGGTCGGCGTCACGGTGCTCGACGTTGTCGCGCGCGACGGGTTGGTGGCGCAGGCAACCGCCAGGGGCAACAGGCTCCGGGATGGATTGCTGTCGCTGCAGCAAAAGTTCGAATGCGTCGGCGACGTCAGGGGCCGCGGGCTTCTGCTCGGTCTCGAAATCGTCGTCGACCGACAGTCCAAGACGCCGGGGTTTGAACTCGGCGCGCGGATCATGGAGGAGACCATGCGTCGCGGTCTCAGCATGAACATCGTCAAGTTGCCCAGCATGGGCGGCGTATTCCGCATCGCGCCGCCGCTCACAGTGTCCGAGGCCGAAATCGATCGCGGTCTCGAGATCATGTCGGAGGCGATCCAGGCTGCGACGATGCACTGATCGGCGGAAGGCCTTTTCCGGATGCAACTCGCCAGGACATATGGGCGTCCGACGCTGTTCTCGCGGCACGGCATGGTCGCCGCCGCGCATCCGCTCGCGGCACAGGCCGGTGCACGAATCCTGATGCAGGGCGGCAATGCGTTCGATGCGGCCGTTGCCACCGCGGCCGCCCTCAATGTGGTCGAACCGTTCATGTCGGGGCTTGCCGGGTTCGGACTGGCCACGGTCTGGGTCGCAAGCGAGCAGCGCATTCGCGTGCTCGACTTCGCTCCGCCGATGCCCACAAGCTTCCCGGTCGGCAGATACACCAGCAGATTCGAGCTCGAGCGCGGTCCGCAGGCGGCCTCCACGCCCGGCAATCTCGCGGGCTGGTGCGAGCTGCTCTCGCGCTATGGACGCAAATCGCTTCCAGACGTCTTTGCGCCGGCGATCACGCTGGCGCGCGACGGCTTTGCGCTCTCGGACTTCGGTGTTGATGAGATCAACGAGCAGGTGCCGCTGCTTGAACCCTGGCCGGAGCTGCACGCGGCACTGGTCAGGAATTATCTCCCGGATGGAATGCCGGTGAAGCTCGGCAGCATCGTCGCGCAGCCTGATCTCGCGCGGACTCTTGCCGCGATCTCCGAATTGGGGCACGAGTATCTGTATGGCGGCAAGCTCGGCCGGCGGATCGTGGATTATCTCGCCACGCTCGGCGGCAGCCTGACGCTGGACGATGTCATCGCCGTCAAGCCGCATTGGTTCGATCCCCTGACCGTGTCCTATCGGGGGCTCGAGCTTCACGTCCCGGCGCAGCAATGCGGCGGCTTCCAGTTCGCCCTGACCCTCAAGATCCTTGAAGGCTTTGACCTCGGGCGTCTGCCGAAGGACGGCGCCGATCATCTCGATACGGTCTATCGCGCGATCCGTCTCGCCGCCGGCGAGCGCATCGCCCACGGCAATCTGGGACCGGATCAAGCCGCTGGAGCAATGTCCGACGCGACGATCGCGCGGCTTCGCCAGCGTGTGAGCGACGGCCGGCCGATCACCGGCCCGACAGAGCAATGGATGCCGCAGGATCGTGCCGATCCCGGCCACACCACCTCGTTCTCGATCGCCGACGCCGAAGGCAATCTGGTCTGCATGACGCAAAGTCTCGGCAGCCCGTTCGGCAGCGGCGTCGTAGTGCCGGGGACCGGCGTTTGCCTCAACAATCATCTGCATTGGGCCGACGTGCAGCCGGGAAGCCCGAACCTCGCCAAGCCGGGCGACGCGTTGCATGACGATGGCACCGTCGATTGCGACGCGCGGCAGCCGTCCGGTGCTCGCGCTGGGGACGCCCGGCAGCTACGGCATCCCGCAAACCCAGGCCCAGGCTTATGTGCAGCACATCGAGTTCGGCCTTCCGCTGCAGCAGGCGATCGAGGCGCCGCGTTCACGGCTGTGGGACGGCCGCTTCATTCAGGCAGAGAACCGCATCGCGCCGGAGACCATCGCCGAACTGAAGCGCCGCGGCCACGAGATCGAGATCTTGGAAACCGGATGGACCATGCTCTGCGGAGGCATGCAGGCCGTCGCGCTCGATCCGGTAACCGGCATGATGACGGGTGCCGCCGATCCGAGGCGGGACGGGTATGTCATCGGCTTGTGAGCGGTCGCACATCGAGGCGAGCGCAGGCAGGCGCCGCTAATGCGCGCCGCGCCTGAATGCAACTAAGCGGACGGATGCAAGAGCCGGTTGATGAGCTGAACCAGGGTGCTTTCCAGCTCTTCAGGAGAGCTGATCGTGAGGCCATCCTTGTAATACTGCTCGACCGGATGGCCGATACCAATTGCGGCAAGCCTGATATCGCCGGCCTGCTCGATCTCGCCGATGACACGGCGCAAATGGCGATCCAGATACAGGTCGCCATTCTCGAGCAACGTGGAATCGTCGACCGGCGCGCCGTCGGACAGCACGATAAGGCATTTCTGTCTTTCGTCGCGCTGGCGCAAGCGCGACGCAGCCCATTCGATGGCCTCGCCATCGATGTTCTCCTTGAGGAGATCCCGCCGCAGCATCTCGGCACAATGTCGCGCGCTCAGCTTCTCTGCGGGGCTGCAATAGACGGCATGCAGCAGATCGTTCAAGCGGCCGGGATAAGAGGGCTTGCGGTCGTTCAGCCATTTCTCCCGGCTCTGTCCGCCCTTCCAGCGTGCCGTCGTGAAGCCAAGCACTTCGTGGGTGACGCCGAGGCTATCGAGCAAATCCGAGGCGACCAGTGCAGCCCTTGCTGCGAACAGGATCGGCTGTCCGCGCATGGATCCGGAATGGTCGATGAGCAGTGTCACGATCGTATCCGAAGGGGACCTGTCCCGCTGCTGGGTGGCGGCAAGGTCCGCGCGTCGTCCCGCAAGCTCCGCTTCGAGGTCGTACAGCGGTCCGGTGTCGACTTGCGGAAATCGCTCCGCTGAGCGGCGATCGGGCGACGCGGCCAGGACCGCATCCAGATCGCCGGCCTTGATCTCGAGGTCAAAGTCCTTTGTATAGGCCCGATAGGGCCGGGCGGGATCGAATGGGACCGGCGTCTGCCGGGACTTCCGCAGCGATGGCAGAAAGCTCAACGCCATCAATGCAACGAGCGCCGTCAGGAAAGCGTCACGCCAAAGCAAGCCGGCCTCCAGTGATCTCGATCGTCAAATACGGCGCGTGGCTGGCCGCGCCTCGTTAACGAATCGTTCACCGCCCAAGACCATCCCAGCCCAGCCCAGCCGTAACCGGCGGTTAACCATGGATATTTACGGTGTAGCAAGCCTCTGAGCTATGACTGTCAGTTGATTTCGAGTCCAACCCATGGCGTTCGGTAGCCGCGCATCTCCGCGAAGCATCGCCCCGACGGAGCAAGCGGCTTCGTGGGAAGCGCCGCGCGCTGCGAAGGCGAAGCCTGACGCCGCCGCGCCGGGACTGACCAAGGGATCGCTGACCGTCTCCGGTACGCTGTCCTTTCTGCGCGAGAACGGCCGGCGCATCCTGACGCTGGCGCTGGCGCTGTTCGCCCTCGGCGTCGTCGCCCTGATGGTGCTTCCGGTCCGCTATGCCGCGACGGCCCTGGTCGTGCTCGATCCGCGCGAGCTGCGCGTGACCTCGGAGCAGGACGTGCTGCCCGGCATCGGCCAGGATGCCGCGGCGCTGCAGAGCCAGATCGAGATCGCCAAATCCGACGGCTTCCTCCGCCCCCTGATCGAGCAGCTCAAGATCGCGGACGACGAGGACATCGCGGGCGGTTATACCGACATGACGCGCCTGCTCGAACGATTCCGCAACCGCCTCGAGATCACCCGGCGCGGGCTGACCTACGTCATCGCGATTTCCTTCACCTCCAACCGGCCGGATCGCGCCGCCTACTACGCCAATGCCATCGCCGAGGCCTTCGTTGTCAGCCAGGGCCGCGTCCGCACCGAGGCGACGGACGAGGCGGCCGGCTGGCTCCAGGACCGGCTGAAGACGCTGAGCGAGCGCCTGCGCGCGTCGGAAGACGCCGTCGCCGCCTTCCGGCTCGAGCACAACATCGTCAATGCCGGCAAGGAATCCACCACGCAGCAATTGCGTGTGACCGACCTGACCCAGCAGGTCTCCGCCGTCCGCGCCCGCACCGAGGAGGCCAAGGCGCGCTACGAGCAGGTGCAGCGCGACGTCAAGGCCAATGTCGAAGGGCCGGTGAAGCAGGATCTCCTCAGCATGCTGCGCGCACAGCGCTCGGCGCTGAACGACCAGATCGCGCAGAAGAAGGCGGTCTATGGCGACCGCCATCCCGACCTTGCGATCTCCTACAGCCAGCTGGCGGACATCAACCGGCAGATCGAGATCGAGCGGAAGAAGAACATCGACACCGCCAAGTCCGAATACGAGGCCCAGCTCGAGCAGCAGAACGCGCTGGAAAAGCAGCTCAAGGCGGTCGAGACGAAGATGCTGCGCGACGGCCAGGCGCTGGTGAAACTGCAGGAGCTGCAGCGCGACGCCGATGCCAACCGCAACATCTACGAGCAGTTCCTGTCGCGGTTCAAGACCACCAATGAGCAGCGTCAGCTGCAGGCGTCCCAGACCAAGATCGCCTCAATTGCCATTCCGCCGTTGCGCTCGACGCGTCCGCCGCTCGCCTTGCTGCTTGCGGCGCTGGCGATCGGCTCGCTGCTGACGTCCACCGCCGCCGTTGCTGTGACGACCAGCCTGTCCGCCGACAAACCCGAATCCGTTGAGGCGCCTGTCTCACGTGAAGCGGAGGAGACGCCCAACCGGCAAGTTTCCCCTCCTGCCGCCGCCGCGCGCCCAGCCGAGGCTATGCCCCGCCTTCCTGTCTGGGCCCGCATCCCCGAGCTGGCGCCAGGAGGCGGGTTCAACACGGTCTGGCAAAGACCGGTCAGCGCGTCGGCCGAACTCGATCTCGGCCCCCACTTACGGCCGCTGCTCGAACGCATCGACCGCGTGCCGGTGCGCGGCTGCAAGGTCGCGCTAGTCTTGTCGGTCGGCAAGAGCGCCGGCGGCAACACGGTAGCGCGCTCCCTCAATCGTGCCGCCGTCAACCGCGGCATGATGAGCGTGCTGATCCGGCTCCAGCCGGAATTTGCAGGCACTCAGCCGCCGGTGACCGAATGGCAGGACGGCTCGACCACGGCGGGACTTCAGTCGATCGACGAGCTGCTCAGTGCCGGGCGGAAGCCCGATGCGCGGCCCGAGGACGATATCCGCTCGGAGTTCGACCTGATCGTGGTCCACGCCGGCAATCTCGCCTTGCAGCCGGACGCCATTGCGCTGGCCGCGCATGCCGACCTGATCGTTCTGGTGGCGCGCGCCGGCGAGCTTGGTTCGTCGGCGATGCGCAGAGTGACCGCGGCGCTGGCGAGATACGCGGCGGTGCCGACCGGCCTCGTCGTCAATCACGTGCCCGCTGATTCAATGGTGGCTCAGCCCGACGGTGGCGCTTTGGGCCTTGCGGTGTGACGATGACAGCCTTGCGCTGCCGTCTGCTGGCTGCGGCGATGCTGTTGTCGATCGCGGTCGGCCCTCCGGTATTCGCCGAGGATTGCGTGCCCCTGCCGTCGACGGTTTCGCCCGGGCGGCTTGCCGCGCTCTCGCGCGGCTTCAACGCCGACGGCTGGATCAACGGTGCGCCACCGAGCCGCGCGCTGCTGCAGCAGCTGCACAAGGCGGGCATGAGCCATGTCCGCCTGCCGGTGCCGGCGGAGCGGGTGATGCCGCGCTTTGCCGCAAAGGACGAGCGCGAGGCGACGCTGCGCGTGCTCGACGGCGCGTTGAAGCAGCTGACCTCGCTCGGCTATTCCAGCTCCGTCGACCTTCATCCGGGCGAGCGCTTCAATCGCCTGCACAAGGATGATCCGGATGCGGCAATGGGCGAGATGCAGGAGGCCTGGCGCGCGCTTGCTGGGATCATTCGGTCCTATCCAGCCGATCTAGTCTTCGCCGAGTTGCTCAACGAACCCGATATCGAAGCGGACAGATGGCAAAAGGAGGTCGAGGCGCTCACCGCCTTCGTTCGCCGGTTGCTGCCCGCCACCACGCTCATCGTCGGCCCGGTCAACTGGCAGCGCGCGGACTCGCTGCCGCGGTTTCGTCCGCTGGCGGACCCTGACGTCGTCTACGCCATCCATTTCTACGATCCGATGGTGTTCACCCATCAGGGTCACTGGGACGCGCGCGATCCGCTGCACGACATCATGGATCTGCCTTATCCGATCAATGCCGGCGATCCCAAGGTTCAGGCGCTTCGGCAGGATTTGCAGGCGAGGGGCGCGGTCAAGGCGCTCGCCATGCTCGATACCGCGATTGCCGCCGCCAAGGACAAGCCGGGGGCCGATCGCTGGCTCGCGCCCGCGCTCGCATGGCAGCGGCAATTTTCGCGGCCGATCATCGTCAATGAGTTCGGCGTGTTGAAAGCCGGCGCCCCCCGGCAGAGCCGGTTGCGCTGGCTGGCGGAGGTCACTGCCTATGCCCGCGCGCATTGCTGGGGCTGGGCGCATTGGGAACTGGCGCAAGGCTTTGGCCTCGTCGACTCCGCAACCGGCAAGCCCGATCCCGACGTGCTACGGGCGCTGCTCGGCACGCCCGGCCGGCCTGAACGGGCTCCCGCCGCGCGTCGCGATCGTTAACGGATCCTTACCCCTCGCGCAGCTATCTTGTCCGGCGCGATGGCAAAGGACGATTGATGAGCGCCGGGTACTCACCGCAAGGCCAGAGCGTGCAGGCCGCGCCGTCGCCTCCGGCCTGGCGCGAACTGGCCGCGACCTTCTGCATCGCCATCGCGGCGATCGGTTCTGCGCCGGTTCTGCACCTCGCCAATCCGGCGCTGGCCATCACCATCGAGGTCCTGATCGGCATCGCCATCGTCGTTGCGGTCCCGACCTCTGCGCCGGCGGTCGCGATCTTCGTCCTGTTCTTCCAGAACCTGTTCGTCTCCATCCTGTCGCCGCTGGTCCCGCTACCCTCCGATCTCGACTTCATCAAGGGCTACAATTTCCTGCTCTGCTCCGTGATGTGGCTGGCGACGTTTGCGCTTTACGTGCTGGGCCAGAGGAATCAGTCGAGGGAAATCAATCAGATCATGCGCTGGGGCGTCGTCACCCTGGCCGTGGTCTCGCTCTATTTCGCCATCGGCTTCGTCCAGGACGGACAGCCGGCGGCGGTCTATTTGCGCAACATCGTTCTGCCGCTGTTTCTGTTTCAGCTGTCGTTCCTGACCGCGGCAACCTTTGAGGTGCGCATCACGCCGTTCCTGGTTGCGCTAGCGGTCATCCTCATGCTGTGCGGCTATGTCGAGCTCGTCTTGCGCGATGTCTGGCTGGCCGTCACCAACGGCCATACGTTCTGGGGCTTCGACGAGCTCAAGGCGACCCATTCCGGCGTCTGGGAAACCCAGATGCGGCAGACCGGCAACGTGCCCGTCACACTCAAGGATCGTTTCAGCTTCGACTTCCTGAACACGCCCTTGCTTGAAGGCTTCGGCCTGTCGAAGATGCTGCGCATTCACGGCCCGAACATGCACCCGATCAGCTTCGCCTACGGGATCGGCTTTCTCGCCCTGTTCCTGTTCTCGGTCGGACGCCCGCTGCTCGCCCTGGCAGCCCTGCCGCTGCTGGTCTTCTGCAGCGTGAAGGGGGCGCTCATCACCGTCATCTTCGTGGCTGCGGGCTGGATCGGGACTCGCCTCATCGGCGCCGTCGCGACATTGCTGCTGGGGTTCGCCGGGATGATCGCCTTTGCGATCCTGGCGATCCGCATCGGCCTGCAGATCGGCGACTATCACGTCATCGGCCTGATGGGAGGCCTCGACGGGTTCGTGCAGAGACCTTACGGCCGGGGCCTCGGCATCGGCGGCAATTTGTCGGACAGCTATTTTTCGATCGATTGGAGCGCTGCGCAGGCGGCCGGCACGATCGACGGCGCGGTCGAAAGCGCGATCGGCGTCCTCTTGTACCAGATGGGCATCGCGGCCTTCGTGCCGCTGGCCTTCTATTTCGCGATGGCGCTCAAGGCCTGGCGCCTGTACGCGTCGTCGGGATATCTGACGCAGGGCCTCGCCGGCTTCGGAATCCTGGTCGTTCTGCTCAACGGATTATTTCAGGAAGAGGCTCTGTTCGCGCCGCTCGCGCTGGGCCTGATGCTCTCGCTCGCCGGTCTCGTCATCGGCAGCCACGCGAGGGTGCAGAGCGTTGCCAACGAGGATGCCGAGCCCGCTGGGCTCACCCGCTACCAGCCGGCTGCGTGAGCTGCCGGCCTGCCGACGGTCCCAGTACGTGTCCATCCAGGAACTTCCGTTTTTTCCCGGCGTTGAACTCGATCCGCACAAGCGGCCGACGGATGCGATGAAGAATTTTTCCAACGCCGAATTTTCTCCCGAGGTGATCGAGATCATGACGACCGCGCTGGAAGCTGCCGTTGCGACCCTGCCGGATCCCGTGCATTCCTCGCACGTCAACGCGCTCGCCGAATCCATCCTGCGCACCGCCGGCGCCGGCGAGCGGAACGTCTCCAACCTGCAAAGAATCGCCCTGATGGAGCTGCAACTGGCGCCGCGCAAATGACGAGGCGGACATGAAGGCACTGCTTGCCGCAATCATGGCGCTCTGTGCGACATGCTCGGTTGCCTCGGCAAACGGCTGGAGGATCTACCGCATCCCGGAATCCGGAACGTCGGTCGACATTCCCGCCTCGATTTTCACCGAGCCGGCCGGCAAGCCCGACGGATATGGGCAGCGGTTTCGCAGCTCCGACGGCAGTGCGGATCTCACCGTTCAGGCCGCCGAGAACCGGCAGGGCCTGTCGCCGGCCGAATTCCTTGCCAGCAAGAATCCGCCGACGGGGATCATCTACAGGCGGATCACCTCGAGCTTCTTCGTGGTCTCGAGCATCAAGCGCGACAAGATCTGGTACAACAGGTGTAATTTCGCGCGGGGCTATGTGCACTGCGTGTTGATCAACTATCCCGCCGCCCAGAAGCGGCGATGGGACGCCGTCGTGACCCGGATCAGCCGCAGCCTGCATGGTGGCTGAGCCAGCTCCCAAGACGGAAAAGCCGCAAACGAAAGCTGCCCGAGCAAGCCGGGCAGCAGGTGGTTGAGAGCCGCGCGATTCTAGCGCGCCGTCGTCGTCGTCCTCGACATGGTCGGCTTCGAGCCCGGCACATGCGACATCGTCTTGGTGGTCGAGCCGACTTGCTCGCCGGCCTTGACCTTGGTGCGGGTGTGCGAGCGGCTGAACGTGCCGCCATCATGGGCTTGCGCGCGAGCGTTGGAGTTCATCACCGGACCGTTGCCCTTGTTCATGCTGACGCCGGTCTTGGTCTTGCCGTCGACGGCAGCCGCGCTTCCGCCGGCCGCGATCGAGGAGCCGGTGCGGCCCGTCGCCGAGGTGGACGTGCCGCCGGTGCCGACGGTGGAGGCGGAGGTGCCGCCTGCTGCGGCCGAGCCGCCGCTGCCGCCGGTGATGCTGGTCTGCGCCAACACGGGTGAAGCGGCGGCAAGCAGAAGCGCGACCGCCGAGGTCGTAACGAGCGTTCTCATGGTTCAATCCTTTCGATGCATCAAGGCGACGAGGTCGAGATCGTGCAGCCGTTGACGGTGATGGTGCTGGCGCTGGTGGAGCCGGGCCCGCCCGCCGTCGACGAGGAGCTCGAGACGTGGCCGCCGCCCGCTTGCACATTGACCGACGATCCGCCCGCCGAGCTCGAGCTCGACAGCGAGCCGCTCGATGCGGTCGAGCCCGTCGTGCCCGAACCCGATGCGCCCGCGGCCGTGATGCTGCCGTCCGCATGCTTCACCACCGTCACCTTGCACGTCTCGCCCGACGCCGTCTTACCGGTCTTTTCGATGGTTTCTGCCGATGCGGCGCTGCCCATCAAGGCCAGCACCGTGATCGCAACGATTGACTTGTTCATTGCGTCTCCTCCTCAACATGGACAAAGGGAGCGGCACCGTGCCGCTCCCCGGATTGGACTAGTTCTTGTCCTTCTTCCACTCGTCCTTGTTGTGGCCCTTGCCCTTTTCGAGGCCCATGTCGCTGGCGTGGCTACCGGACCTGCCGTCGCCCATGCCGGGCGATTTCGACGAACCGGACTGGCCAACGGTCGAGCCGCCCGCAGCCGAGCCGCCGGTGCCGACGCTGGACGAGCTCTTGCCATCGCCCGCCGATGAACCACCGGTGCCGAGCGTCGAGGCCGAGCCGCTGCCCGAGCCACTGCCCGCCGCCGATCCGCCGGTGCCGACGGTCGAAGAGCTGGTGCCGCCGCCCGCCGACGAGCCGCCGGTGCCGAGCGTCGAAGCAGAGCCTGACCCGCTGCCGCCAGCCGAAGAGCCACCGGTGCCCACCGTCGAAGAGCTGGTGCCGCCGCCGGCCGATGAACCGCCGGTGCCGACCGTCGAGCTCGATTGCGCAACGGCGAGCGCCGTGCCGGCCAGCAGCGCGGCCGCAGCCGCAGAGAGCTTCAGGATCCTCATGTGCATTTCCTCCAGGTTTCCAAAAATCAAATCGCCAATCAGGCACGGGATAAACTGGCAATCGCGCAAACGTTCCTTCGTGTCGGACGCGTTGATGTGTTGATGCGGTCGGAACCAGTCCGCGATGCGAAAGCGCGTCGCCGTTCATTCATTCGGCGTTCATCTGTGCTTCGGCCATGGAGTCGCGTTCGCTACGTTGCCGACTCTCAGAAGGCTCCGGCCGTCACCTGACGTGTGGAGAGGCGAGAGGAGGCCGCGCGGCCATTCCGATTCGAATGCAGGCCGGCTGCGCGCGCCGTGTCGCGCCGAGATGCCGCGACGTCCGGCTTTCGCGTTTCAAGCATCGTCAATGCGCCGCTCGTACCGCGATCAGGCGCGTCGGCGGCGAGCAGGGGCGTGGAGACGGTGGCGGCGATCCGAGTGGATGTGTCGAAGATGATTTTTTCAGGCAGCGCCCGTGCGGAGTGGATGCGAATGGTGGCCCGAGCGGCCTCCGGGCCGGCAGCACGCTCCGCGGGCTGCGGCAGAGAGTGATCCAGCAACAAGAGCAGCGCCACCGCGAAAATGCTTGCAAATGCGAGGTATCGAACGATCGGCATCAGGCGCTACCGCAAACGAGCTGTCGAAAGAATGCACGGGCGGGTCGCCGCGACGACCCGCCGTGCGGCGGTTTAGTCGATCTCCTGGACGACCATGCGGCTGCCGGGATCGACCAACATCACGCGGTTGCCCGAATAGACGTAGCGGTACTTGGTGAGCGAGGGACCCCAGTCACTCGGCACGGCGGCGAGCTCGACGTCGCTCGGCACGGGCGAACCGACGACGATCTTTTCGCGCGTTTCGACCGGACGGATCTTGCGCTCGGTGACGTAGGACCGGATCTTGGTGCGGTACTCCGGTTCGATCTGCACGGCGGCGCCGTGCCCGGCCCCGGTGGTGGTGGTGACGGTGGTTTGTGCCATCGCCCCCGTCGACACGAGCAGAGCGGCGGCCGAAATCAACATGAGCTTCTTCATCGCGTTCTCCCTTGCCGCTGCATGCGGCGCTGCAATGAACTCGCCATCAGCTGCGCCGTTCCGGAGAAACCCGGAACGTTTGCCGTTTTTTCCCGTTCTCTCCCCGGGAGGATTCAACTGGAGGAGAGAAAAATGCCTGTGTTGATTCTTTGGGCGGTGCCCGCGCTCATCGTCCTGGGCGGCGGCATCTATCTCATCGGCTACCTGCACTGAATGTGAAGGTTCCGGTTTCCGGACGAAGCAAGAAACCGGACCCCACATCCGCTCGCGCGCGTCGAGGCCGCTGCTCCGGCCGCGCCGTCGCCATCGGCTTCCGATCATCGCATTGTCACGCTCCGGTCATCTCCGCTGCATCGTCCGTTGCTCTTGTCCCGCGCGCCAGAGCCTGCTTCGTCCGGTGACGTCGGAACGGAGCTCTGGATCGTCGTTTGGCACTTTCGCGATGCGATTCCGACGCCGCTTCGCTCGAAAACGCTCTGGGGAGAGCTGACATGCAACGGATCAGGACGATTTCAGCGGACCGCCGCGCGATGCTCAAGGGCCTCGCGGTAGCGGCCGTGGCGCCGCTTGCGGGGCCGGCCTTTGCCGCCGAGGGACTTCCGCCGCAACCGACCGGCTCAGTGGCCGCCATCGCCACCGACAAGTCCTATTGGGCGGCCGTGAAGGGGCTCTATGCCGTGACGCCCGACATCCTCAATTTCGAGAACGGCTATTGGGGCATCATGGCCGAGCCCGTGCGGCGCGAGTTCATCCGCCAGTCCGACATGGTCAATTATCAGAACACCTATTACGCGCGGCTGCGTGCGGGTGCGGATTTCGAGGCGGTGCGCACCAAGGTGGCGGAGGCTGTCGGCGCGCTTCCAGCTGAGATCGCGCTCACCCGCGGCGCCACCGAAGCGCTTCAGCTCCTCATCGGCGGCTACAACAGGCTGAAGCCGGGCGACAGGGTGCTCTATGCCGATCTCGACTATGATTCGATGCAATATGCGATGAACGCGCTGAAGGCCCGCCGTGGCGTCGACGTGGTCAAGTTCGACGTGCCGGAGCCCGCCACCCGCCAGGTGGTGCTCGACGCCTATGCCCGCGCCATCGAGGCGAACCCGAAGACGAGGCTTCTGCTTCTAACCCATGTCAGCCACCGCACCGGCTTCGTCATGCCGGTCGCCGAGATCGCCCGCATGGCCAAGGCCAAGGGCATCGACACCATCGTCGATGCCGCCCATTCCTGGGGACAGCTCGACTTCCGGGTGAGCGAGCTCGAGGCCGATTTCGTCGGCTTCAATCTGCACAAATGGATCGGCGCGCCGCTCGGCGTCGGCTTCCTCTACATCAGGAAGGATCGCCTTTCGGCCATCGACCGCAACATGTGCGACGAGGATTTTCCGGAAAGCGACATCCGCTCGCGGGTGCATACCGGCACGGTCAATTTCGCCACGATGCTGACGGTGCCGACGGCGCTGGCGCTGCATCAGCAGATCGGCGGCGAGGCCAAGCAAGCGCGCCTGCGCCATCTGCGCGACTATTGGGTGAGCCGCGTCCGCGGCTTCAAGGACATCGAGATCCTGACGCCGGATGAAGCCGGCTCATATGGCGCGATCACGTCCTTCCGCCTTGCCGGAAAGACCGGCAAGGCCGACAACGAGGCCATCGTTGCGAAGCTTCGGGACAGCCACAAAATCATGACGGTGCGCCGCGCCGGCGTCGCCAAAGGCCAGTGCATCCGTGTGACGCCGGCGCTCTTCACCGACGAGGCCGATCTCGACCGCCTCGTCGAGGCGCTGGCCGTCATCACGGGGACGAAGACGGGGTGAGGCTGGGTAGGGTCCGGGCTATCGCATGTGAGGTTGCTTGAGGCACGATAGTCCCCACATCGTCATGGCCGGGCTTGTCCCGGCCATCCACGCCTCGCCGCGCGGCACCGAGAAACGTGGATGCCCGGGACAAGCCCAGGCATGACGACCGTTTGGGAGGGTCCAAATGTGATTCCTCTGGGACATATTGCCGTTCGTGTCACCGCCACCCCAGCGCCGGCGCCACATGCGTGAGGATCGCCTCGATGGCATGCGCGCAATAGTCGACGCCGAGCTGGTTCGGGATCGTCAGCAGCAGCGTATCGGCTTCGGTGATCGCCTCGTCCTGGCGCAGCTGCTCGATCAGCACATCGGGCTCGGCCGCATAGCTGCGCCCGAAGATCGCGCGCGTGCGCGGGTCGATGAAGCCGATCTGGTCTTCGCTGCCGCGCTCGCCGCCGAAATAGGCGCGGTCGCGCTCGTCCATCAGCGCGAAGATGCTGCGGCTGACGGAGACGCGGGGCTCGCGGCTGTGGCCGGCTTCCTTCCACGCCGTGCGATAGGCGTGAATCTGCGCCGCCTGCTGCACGTGAAAGGCCTCGCCGGTCTCGTCGTTCTTCAGCGTCGAGCTCTGCAGGTTCATGCCGAGCTTCGCCGCCCACACCGCGGTGGCGTTCGAGCCGGCGCCCCACCAGATCCGTTCGCGCAGGCCCGGCGCATGCGGCTCCAGGCGTAAGAGCCCCGGCGGGTTGGGAAACATCGGCTGCGGATTGGGCTCAGCGAATCCTTCGCCGCGCAGCAGGTCGAGGAAGACCTCCGCATGGCGCCGCCCCATGTCGGCGTCGCTCTGGCCTTCGGCCGGCCGATAGCCGAAATAGCGCCAGCCGTCGATCACCTGCTCGGGCGAGCCGCGGCTGATGCCGAGCTGCAGCCGTCCGCCGGCGATGAGATCGGCGCTGCCGGCGTCCTCCACCATGTAGAGCGGGTTCTCGTAGCGCATGTCGATCACGGCCGTGCCGATCTCGATCCGGCTGGTCCTGGCGCCGACCGCGGCGAGCAGCGGAAACGGCGAGGCCAGCTGGCGCGCGAAGTGGTGGACGCGGAAATAGGCGCCGTCGGCCCCTAACTGTTCGGCCGCGACCGCCAGCTCGATCGATTGCAGCAGCGTATCCGCCGCCGAGCGCGTCCGCGATTGCGGCGAGGGCGTCCAGTGCCCGAAGGAAAGGAATCCGATCTTTTTCATGCGGGCAAGATATGGCTGATCGGAAGAGTTTGCGAGACGTTCCTGGAGGCGGCGTCAGATTTCGCAGCCGGTCAAGTTCAAAGCCTTGAGCAGGCCGCCGAACGCCTTGAGGCGACAGTGCTCGGTCTCGCTGGCGGCCTTTGCGCGCTGAACAGTGGCGGCTCGTTTGACGCCAAATGCCTTTGGCTTCGGCTTGGGAGGTTCAGCGGTCGCGATCCGTTTCGGTTTGCTTCGCGGACGGACGACCGGCGCCGGCGCGAATGAACGGACATGCACGTCCTGCGGAGCAACCGGGTTATCCACCGAAGCGGTCTGTGTCGGCATCGCGCGGCTCTCAGCGGCAACCTCGAGGCGATCGGCCTTCGCCAGCGCATCGTGCGAAGCGGGGATGCTTGCGTTCTGCTCGGCAGGCGGCTGGACCGTGGCGGCGATGCGACGCGGTGGAGCGCTCAGCTCCATGGCCGATAGCATTCCCACACTCAACAGGATGAGGAGGCCCAACAACGCCATTCTCAGCATAACGCGCCTCTGACCCAGGTTAGCGCCGCTAAAAATTCTGCGCGTCAATAAGGCAACTTTGCCGGCGGCCGCCGCCCAACGGCAATCATTTGTCGACAGGGTTAATTCGATGCCGCATCTTGCCAACGCAGACCGGCTTTGGTCGCGCAAGATGGTCTGTTCGGCCGTGGTTACCGACGTGAGGTGACGACTTGAATTGCTCTTTGTCCTCGGGGCAGAGCCAGGAGGAAGGACCGAACTACTGCACCTCGGCGATCTTCGGTCCGGCTGACGGCATCTGCGCGCTGGTCGCCGACGGCCGGCTCGACGGCGAGGCCGGATCCGGCGATCGGGATGCGGCATCGGGCGCACCCTGGGACGGTCGACGCGCCCGCATTCGTCGGAAGCACGATCACCTTCGCGCCGACTTTCACCCGCTCATAGAGGTCGACGACGTCCTCGTTGGTCAGGCGGATACAGCCCGACGACACCCGCTTGCCGATCGTTTCCGGCTTGTTGGTGCCGTGAATGCGATATTCTGTCTCGCCGAGATACATCGCGCGGGCGCCGAGCGGATTGCCGGGCCCGCCCGCCATGAACCGCGGCAGATAGGGTTGACGCGAGACCATCTCCGCAGGCGGGCGCCAATCCGGCCATTCTGCCTTACGCGCCACGGTCTGCTCACCGGACCACGCAAAACCTTCGCGGCCCACACCGATGCCGTAGCGCATCGCCTGCGTGTCGTTCAGGACGAGATAGAGGAACGTGTTGTTGGTATCGATGATCACGGTGCCCGGCGTCTGGCGGCTGGCATAGTCGACCACCTGCCGGACCAAGGCTCCGGGAATTTCGGCGTCGGCTTTGGGCGGTTCGACCAGCGGCGCCGGAGCCGGAACCGGAGGAGGCGCGGGCGCTGCTGCGTGAACCTGCGGTGCCACGTAGACCGGCGTCGACGATGCCATGGCCTGGGGCGCGGACGGCTTCCGCACCGGTTGCACGTTTCCCGGGGGAGCCAGCAAGCCATACCCCAATGCTGCGACGGCCACGGCGCCAATTCCGACTCTCGCTGCCATCGGCAGTGCGATCGTCTCGGCCTTCCGGCGTTTGGCCCGCTTGCTCATGTCTTCTCCCAGGTCGCCACGCCCAGGAGAGGTACCCCGCAAGATTTAAGAAAGCTCGAAGCGATTGCGCTGGGACAGGAACCGCTGGCGATGGTTAACGCCGTACGGAGACGCGTGCGCTACACGAAAAGATCCTGCGTCGGATGGTGGTCAACGCCTCTTGCGTGGTCCACTGCGCTTTGCTCCGCGTGCGAATGGCTAATCGGGTCCGAAGTCAGGATCGACGCCAGTTCAGCATGTCCGGCGTGGTGAAGACCACGTCCAGCCGTATCGGCGCCGGAGCCAAGTTCGAGATGATCTGAATGTCTTGGCGCTGGCAGGTCATTCTTGAAATGAAAAGCATCTTCGGCCTTGGGCGCGGCAGCCGCTTTTTCCGGACCTGCATCATGCTGAGCCCGGTCGTTGCCGCCGGCCTTCTGGGTCGGCTCCGCAGGCGAATTCTTGGAGTCGCCTGGATGTGCCTGATGCAGGTCACGCTGCGCCTGGCCGGAACTGGCATGGCTTGCCGGGACATCATCATTGGCATGGTGCTTGGCACCTGCGGAACCGTCCTCCGAAGCGCGATGCAGTTGTCCTGAATTGGTGTCGTGTCCGGTCGAATCCTGCTTGGCCTGATGCTTGTCGGCTGCTGCGCCTTTCTCTGAAGCGTGCAGGTCGCCCTGCGATTGCCCATGACTTGGATCGTGGCCGGGTGGCCCGTGCTCGGCGTGCTTGTTGCCGGCTGCTGCGCCTTTCTCCGAGACGTGCAGGTCACGCTGCAATTGCCCATGATTGGGGTCGTGGCCGGGTGGCTCGTGCTCGGCATGCTTATTGCCGGCTGCTGCATCCTTCTCCGAAGCGTGCGATTGCCCCTGGCTTGATGCGTGGTCGGGTGGCCCGTGCTCGGTCTCCGGCTTGCCGGCTGCTGCGCCGTCTTCCGAAGCGTGCAAATCGCGCTGCGCTGGTCCATGATCGCGTGCGTCGATCGCCGCTGCCTGTGTCGTGCCGCGTTCGGCATTCCTCGCGCCCGTTGCGGCCGCCTGTTCCAAGCCGCCATGATCGCTCAGAGCGTCGATGGCGCCGGATCCGATATGAGGGTTGCCGTTGTCGCCGAAGCCGTCCTCGCGCGCGGCCGCGTCGATGGTCTGAACCTCGTCGGCTCTGGCCATGGCGTCGCCTCGGGCAGCGGCGAAGGCGAATGAATCATGGTGTAGTTCGGGATCGGGCCAGGGCAGCTTGTCGAAGCCGTCGAGGTTCGCATCCGGCCTTGCAGGGTTGAGGGCGGCGAACGCGCTGGTCTCTGCGGAAGCCGACGCAAAGACGTCGCTCAGGCCGTCGGAAACCGTGAACGCCTGCGCGTGATTGCTGAAAAGTTCGTAAAGCGAGACTCCGACTGCCGTCATCATGAACGTGCCGGCGCTGCTCAAGCCCGCTCTTGAAGGGGTGAGGGGCGGCGCCGTGATCGTGCTGCCAGCAATATCGGCTCGGGATTCGATGAGCTTGGCGGCCCGCGTCGGCATGTCTGCCGGGGAGTTCTCGATACGGAAGGCTTTGGCCGTTTTGGCCGGAAGGGTCGTTTTTGCGGAGGTGATCTTGATGCTCACGATCGCGCCGGCGCCGTCTGCGGTTATGACCGTGAAATTGTCGGCATCCGCATGATCGAAGGCCGCCGCGTTCGCGGATTGAACGTCATCCAGCGCCGCCCAAATCAGAGCTGCAAGCGCGCCGACGCCGCCGTAGAGGCGGGACAGGGCGAAGCTTGCGAGCTCCGTCCGGCCCTTGATGTCGAGCCGCGCGGACATGCGATCGATCCGCGCCTGAATGGCGCCTGGGGCGACCTTGAGCTCGCGCGCAATCTCCTTGTTCGACATGCCGCTGGCGACCAGACGCATGATCCTGCGCTCCTGGTCCGTCAGCGCTGCCAGGCCATTTTCGCCAGACGCGCCATTGCCTGCCTTGCCGGCCGCCGGATGCGCGTTCGGCGCCACCAGCCTCAGGGACTGCAGCAGGTTTTCAGGCTCCTCGCGCATCGGTATAGCCGTGCAGGCACCCGCTGCGACAGCCGCAGCGAGATCGCCGCGTGCGATCGATGCGGTGTAGAAGACCAGCCGTGTGCGAAGGCTTTCGGCGTTGACGGCGGCCAGCATGGCTGAGGCCGTCAGATCGGGAAATCCATCCTCGACAAGCGCGACGTCTGGCACCAACGTCCGGACGGCTTCGAGGCAATCGGCTCCATTGATGCAGGACGCAACGATCTCGAAGTCACGTTCGGTCGCAAATAGCGTCTCAAAACCCTGCAAGACGATCGGACGGCGATCTGCGATCACGAGTCGGATACGACGCATCTGGTTTGGCTCGCCCGGCGTTCCCGTCTTGATTGGCCCAGCAAGGCGACCCGGCTTCAGCTGCGTCACCTTCTAGAGCAGCGCGGCAACGCGCGACACCCTCGTTGGTTCCACGAGGTGTGAAGCCCAGGGATGTCAGTACGGAGCAGCGGATGGGTTCGGCCCATCTTGATTCTTCCGATGCGCCCTGCTCCTGTTTTGCCCGACGGTGCAACGCTTTCGTAAGATGAGCAGAGTGCGCTGCGGTCATTCGAAAGATCGTGCTTGCTGGAGCAGCCAGTCCCGCCGCGGAGATCTATTCCGTCTCGCCGCGCTCTAAGTCGCTGATTCTGTTGCCCCGCCTACCGTGCGTGGGGTTGTTTTCGACTTTTTGTTGCGGGGGTGCAAAGATATCGGTCCGAACCCGATCTGGTACGGCGCTCGCATTTTCATCCAATCATGTTCCGGAGGCGCGTCATGCAGGTTTACAACGTCGTCAAGTTCAAGGTGAAGCCGGGCGAGGAGGGCGCCTTCCTCGATGCGCACCGAGACGGCAAGGCCAAATGGCCGGGGCTGGAGCACGGCGTCATCATCAGGACCGGCGATCAGACCTTCTGCCTCATCGGCACGTGGTCCAGCCAGGATGCGCTGGTCGCGGCCCGCTCGGCGATGATCAAGACCCTCGACAGTTTCAGGTCCGTGCTCGAGGACCAGGGCAACGGACGCGGCGTGACGGACGCGGTGTCGGGCGAGGTCGTGCTCGCGCTGTAGCGCGGGCCGCGCCGCCACTTCATCACCCGCAGGGGCCCCTCGTCGTGAACCGCTGCGTCTTGACGCCGGGGCCACGGGCTCGTCGGAAAATGAAGCAGGGTTGGGGCGTGTCGTCGGCTATTTGCCGACTGCCGTTGTACGCCATTGGCCGTCAGGCGTTACTTTCCGCCGTCAAAGATGGAATGAGCGTCGATATTGGGATGGACTCTGGCCGGTCATTGACCGGAAGACGCGGGCAAAATGCGCGGGACTGAGAAAACCGACGCGTAGCGCCATCTGCGCGACCGAAAGCTTGCTGCTCGCCAGCAGTTGCTTTGCCATCGCGACTCGCCGCGCATGGACGAATGCCAGCGGCGTCTGCCCGGTCGCTGCCCTGAATGCGCGATGGAAATGGCCTTCCGAGAGCTGCGCAAGATCAGCGAGATCGGCAATCCGAATTGTGGCGCTTAAATGCGCGTCGATGAATTCGGTGACGCGCCGTAGCCTCCACGCCGGCAGCTTGATCGATGTATCCTTCACTCTTGCACCACCGTATCGGCGTGCAAGGTATACAACGAGAGCAAGGCTCATCGTGTCGCAATAGATCGCGTCGAGACCTCCCTCCAGCGCGTCAACTCGTTCGAACTCCGCGAGCATGTTCCAGACGAAGCTGTCTTCCGCGCCCGACAGGGGGCCCAGTCCTTCGATCGATGCGCCGGCGATTGCTGAAATCCTGGCGGGGTCGAGGGCGATCGCTGCCCATCGCCAACCCACATTGTGAAGCCGAAGCCGTCGTTCGCAGCCAGCCGGGAGAAATGAAACGGTCGACGGTAGATCGGGGCCGTCATAGCGATGCCCGCCATCGGCTGAAATTACATGTCGCTCGGCGCCGCCGGACAGGGTCGCCATGATGAGGTGATTTGGCGACAGGATGCGCCCTTCGACGATGGAGGTCATCGGCCGGTACGCCGTTTCGAATGCGCCGTTCGCCCATTGGGTGCGCCGCCAGCCATCCGGCCGGGAGCTCAACCGATCGATTGTCGACGCATTCTCAATGACACGGTGCATCGCGACTTCCTGCGCAGCGACGTCGCCTGAATACACATCCAAGCTTGGAACCGCAATTCCTTGCAGGCCGGAAAGGGAGCATCGTCGCGTCAGGATCCGAGTGATTTGGTCAGAATCCCGCGCGACAAAGCGAGCGGTCGATCCTTTCTATTGGCAGGCGACAAGTGCCGCAGGCGAAATCACGGAGATTTGCAATGGATAAGACACCACAGGATAGGCCGACGGCGACCGATCGCCGCCAGTTTCTCGGCGCCGCCACCGCGATGGGCGCCATCGCGGCGACAGCTGTTCACGCAACTGCAGTCGGCGTTTCGAGCGCCAGTGCGCAAGCGCCAGCCGGCACTGCATCGCGTGCGGCTGCGGCGGGGCCGGTACTCACCCGAACGATCGGCCGCACCAACGAAAGTCTGCCCGCGCTCGGACTGGGAACGTTTCTGACTTTTGACCTGCTGCCGGGCAGCAATCGCGACGCGCTGCGAGAGGTCACCAGGAAATATATAGATGCCGGCGTCCGGGTGATCGATACATCGCCGCTCTACGGTACCGGCGAGGTCAGCGTCGGTGGCTTTCTCAGCGCCATGGGCGTGACGGACCAGATGTTCATCAGCAACAAGATCTGGTCGACCGGCGACTACCTGGCCGACGAAAGCCACGCCTTGGCCAGCATGGAGCAATCGAGGCTTCGGCTGTGGCGCGACAAGATCGACGTGCTCCACTGCCACAGCCTGGTCAATGTCGACGCGATCGTGCCACTGCTGCGCGTATGGAAGAGAGAGGGCAGGATTCGTTATGTCGGCGCCTCGGTCCACGAGAATGACTATCACAACATTCTCGCAGGATTGATCGACAAGGATCTGGTGGACATCATCCAGGTCAACTATTCGATCTTCAATCGTCACGCCGAGGAGCGCGTCCTTCGCGCGGCGAGCGACAAGGGCGTCGGCGTGCTCACAAACATGCCGCTGGAAAAAGGCCGCTTGCACAAGATCGTCGAGGGCCGGCCGCTGCCCGATTTTGCCCGCGATATCGGTGCGGAGAACTGGTCGCAGTTCTTCATCAAATGGGCCATGGGCCATCCGGCGGTGACGACCGTTCTTGCCGCGACGTCGAACCCGGATCACGCGGCCGAGAACGTCGGCGCACTGCGCGGTCCTCAGCCGGATCAATCCATGCGGCAGCGGATGGCACGGCATATGGAAAGCATTCCCGGCTTCGCCAATCTCGCGTCGATGCAATGGTATCCTGACAAGCAGAGCATGTACCAGGGCGTCATTCGCCGTTCGCAGGCGGCATTGCGTCAGCGCATGAGTTGATCGGTGAATGGCAGGCGCGCTGGGTCGGCGCCTGCCACGTCTCACCTCGAGGCAATACAGGAGAAGTTCTTACATGAAATGGCGCTCGATTGCTTTGCGATGTGGCTTGATGGCCGTTACCGGCGTTGCATTCGCCGAGCCTGCCCAACGCGAGAATCTGGGCAAGTTTGCCATCGACCGGACCGAGGTCACGATCGGCCAGTTTCGCAATTTCGCTGCTGACAAAGCTCTGAAGACCGCGGCCGAACAGGAAGGAGGCGGACACGAATTCGCGGGCAGCTGGGTCCGTCGCCGCGGCTGGACATGGGCGACGCCGTTCGGAGAACCGAGCCGCGACGATGAGCCGGCGGTGCATGTGTCGTGGAACGAAGCTCGTGACTACTGCTTAGCCGCGGGCGGACGCTTGCCGACCCTGGAAGAATGGGAAAGAGCCGCCTATACCGAAACGCGTGCGAATCCTACCGACGATTTCGTAAATGGACGCACCTATCCTTATCCTGTCGGCGATAGACCTGACGGCATGAACACATCCGATAGAGATCGCTGGCCGCGGCATGCAGCCGTTGGTACCACCAAGCGGGGTGTCAACGGTCTGTACGATATGGGTGGCAATGTCTGGGAATGGCTCGCGGATCGGCGGGGCGATGAGGCACTGACGGCCGGCGGGTCGTGGTGGTACGGTGCGGACAAGACAAAAGCGTCAGCCGTACAGTGGAAATCGGCCGACTTTCACGCGGTCTATATCGGGTTTCGTTGCGTTTACACGGCTCAATAGCCCGTTCAGGTGAGGGCCCAACACACCCTGGGTAAAGGCCGACGGCCGGCGAGTTGCGCTAAAGACAAAGCAACGTGTGCGGCGCCGCCGACGATGGGATTATTGGTTTGCCGCCGCCGCAGCAGTCGCCACATACTTCGTGTAGAATTCGGCGACCCGGCCGCGCCACATGCCGACGAACGCTTCTGACGTCACGTTGTCGACCGATTTCCAGGTGCGCTTGAAGGCCGGAAGTGCATTGCCCCAAATCGCGCGTTTGCACCACCTCTCGCCCTTCTCCTTGCCTTCGCTGGTGGCGCACATTGATTTCCACGCAAGGCGAGCGGGCCGGCTGATGTGCTCGGCGGCGCCTTCCCAGCCCTGCTGATGGATCAGGTAGAGATCGCTCATGTCCGGCTTGCGGTGGGTGATCCACTCGAACAGGACGCCTTCGGTAATGATCTTGTAGGCGGCCGCGACGGCGTTATCCCGCGGACTGCGAATCTGCCCGAAGCCGAACTTTCCGAACTCATAATAGCTCAGCTGAAACAGCCCGATATAGGACCCGGTGCGTTGATTGGGGTTGAAGCCGGATTCGATCTTGGCAACCGCCATCATGAAATTGAAATCGAGACCAAACGCGTCGGCAGCGCGCTTGATCTCCTCAGTCGGCGTTCCGACCGGAATGTCCCTAAACGCACGCAAGACGATCTCCGCCGGTTTCTCGGCGGGCGGCAGTTCGGACCAGACGTAGTAGATCAGATGACGGAAATCCTGCGTCGACGCCGCTTTCGGAGCTCCGTTGGACGCATCGCGTTCCGGCGGCAGCGATTGGACGACATCCTGTCCCAACGACGCCAATTTCGGCGCGACGGGTTCATCGACGATCTCGGCTTCCGTGCGCAGCGGCGCCGAACCTGCCGACGTCACCGAGCCCGGCTCCGCTCTTTCTGCCCGAAGCGCCGCCGCGAGTTTGGCGGATGCCTCTGCGTAGGTGGCAGGCGTCACCACGTTCGCAGGAGCCGCTGTGCTCGCTGCAGCCGGTATGCTCGCAGCCGCTTCCGACAGGACATCCGGCAACGTCGCCGCCGGTCTGTTCCCGGCGGCCAGAAAGAGTCCCGCGCATGCGAGAACAGCCACGATGCAGCTGGTCTGCCAGGCCTTCATTGGCCGAAGTCCAATGACGGCTTCTGTAGGAAGGCTGTTCGCATGTTCCTGCGACCTGTGGGTGAGCACTCTTCGTACAATCTTAAGGTTTAAATGTGGTGAACGAGAGCAGGCATTCTGCTTCGCAACCCGATATGTCCCTCTTGGGCCACAAGCGGCTCCTGGCGGAGGATGGGCGCATATGCTGCCAATGGGATCCGATCTCAGCGGCTTCCGCTCTACACCCCGCAACCGACGCGCCGACAGCCACCGGAACCTTCGGCTACGGGCCGATTTTGTTGAAAAACGCGGCAGTTGCGACTCAAGGATAGCAGTGATTCAGTCTGTCTAATTGGCAGGACTGAAGATCATGATGGGGCATCAGCAAGTCGAGCAGGCTGCGTTGTTCTATGAGTTCTCGCTCGAGAAGCATATTCCCTCCGACCATCTTTTGAGATCGGTCGACAGGTTCGTCGACCTGCAAGAGATCAGGCGGGAGCTGGCACCTTTCTACAGTAGCATCGGCCGACCTTCGATCGATCCCGAGCTGATGATCCGGATGCTCCTGATCGGCTACTGCTTCGGCATCCGGTCGGAGCGGCGCCTGTGCGATGAGGTTCACCTCAATTTGGCCTACCGGTGGTTCTGCCGGCTCGGTCTGGATGGGGCGGTGCCGGATCATTCGACCTTCTCCAAGAACAGGCATGGCCGCTTCCGGCAGAGCGACCTCTTCCGTCGCGTGTTCGAGAGCGTGCTGCGCCGCTGCATCGAGGAACGACTGGTCGGCGGTGAGGGATTTGCGGTTGATGCGAGCCTAATCAAGGCCGATGCCAATCGGCAGAAGGGCATCGAAGGCGATAAGGGACTTCCGCCGGAGGCTGCCGGCCGAGCAATCGATGAGTATCTGGCTGTCCTCGATGATGCCGCGTTCGGAGCGGCGACCGAGGTTACCCCGAAGTTCGTATCGCCCTCCGACCCGGCGGCGCGCTGGACGGGGGCGCACGGTGGCCAAGCGTTTTTCGCTTATTCGACGAACTACCTGGTCGACGTCGAGAACGCGATCATCGTCGATGTTGAGGCAACGACGGCGATCCGGCAGGCGGAGGTATTGGCCGCCAAGCGCATGATTGAACGATCGCTGGAGCGGTTTGATCTCTATCCGAGCCGGCTACTCGGTGACAGCGGCTATGGCTCGGCCGAGATGCTCGCTTGGCTGGTCTATGAGCACGGCATCGAACCGCACGTTACAGTCTTCGATAAGTCCGCCCGCACAGACGGTATCTTCTCGCGCGACGACTTCACCTATGACCATGCTGGCGACATCTATCGTTGCCCTGGTGGCAAAGTTCTTACCACCACCGGAACGTTGGTGAATGATGGTGCCACCATGCTTTACCTCGCCAGCAAGCGCGATTGTGATCGATGCGCATTGAAGGCTCGGTGTTGCCCCAAGCAGGCATCACGGAGGGTGCCGCGCTCCATCTACGAAGGCGCTCGCGACATGGCGCGCCAGATCGCCAAATCGTGGGAGGGAGGCACCTCGCGCCGGCTTCGCAAGAAAATCGAGATGTTGTTCGCCCACCTCAAGCGCATCCTCAAGCTCGACCGTTTGCGTTTACGAGGCCCGAACGGCGCGCGCGATGAGTTCATCCTCGCGGCCACCGCCCAGAACCTTCGAAAGATGGCCAAGCTCATCCCGATGCCCATCGCGAGGCTCGCATAGGGTCGATGGAGCAGTTCGGTCACGTCGCGACGGAGCTATTACAACAAAATACTGCCGGCCTTTTTCAACGGAATCGGCCAGAAGCGAAAATGATACGCCAGTGGTTTTAGCGGGCAGCCTATGCCTCGCGGCGAGCTCGGCTACTCAGCGCCGCTCGTTCCGGAAGATGGATCTGAACAACTCAACTGAAGGCCGCACCAGCTGCCATCCTCGCAATCCAAGAATCTTCTTGCAGGCAAGAAACCACCAACGACGTGAATGTTGAACGCTTGGGTCAATACTCAACGCAAGTTCGGCAAGGCGTGCTGAGGTGTCTATCGCTCCTTCGTTGAAGGCAATGCTTGCGCGGACGATCGCGTCAAGTGCCAATTGGCGGGTCAACCAGTTCCTGAGATCGTTTGTCAGCATCGCGGCGCCGCCATTCAGGAAATGTTCGATAGCCGCCTTGCGTTGGAGCAGGTTTAGCTCCGGTGAAGGTTCACTCGACATGTTGACTGAGTGGTATCGATACACGGCCTGGTCCGCACCAATGAATCCGACGTCGCCATGTGCGGCGAGCCGCATCCACATTTCCATGTCGGAGGCGTAGGGCAAGTCTGCTAGATACCCGCCCAGTTTTTTCTGCAGGCTCGTGCGAACCACGACGGTCGGTGACACCACAATACATTGTGCACGACTAAGAGTGATGAACTCGAGTCCGGACAAGATGCGCGTTCGGAGATCCACTTCCGTTCCATAATAGCTTCTGTAGAATGGATGATCCCCGCGCTGGTCTAGAACAACCGCGCCTCCGAAGGTGAAAGCGACAGAAGGGTGATTGTCCATCAGATCGACCGATCTCGACAGGGCACCGGGCAGCAGGTAGTCGTCCGCAGACAGCAGAAGCATATAGTCGGCGCTCGCCCAGGCAATGCCTTCGTTGGCGGTCGCGATGAGACCTTGATTCGAGATGTGCCTGCGGTAATCGACGCGGGGATCGGAGCACCGTAACTCTTGCGCAACTTCCGCGGTATTGTCAGGTGACGCATCATCGATGATGAGCACGCGCAATTCGGGACCGGATTGCGTCAAAACGCTCTCGACGCACTCTCGCAGGAAGTGCCCATACCTGAAGCAGGGAACAACGACGTCTACGGAGCTCATTTTTTGTCGGATACCACCGACGATCGAGCCTCGATCCATCTGTTCAAGAAAATACTATTGAAAGGGTTCCGGTCCGGCTGGCACCGGCCAGCTCATCCGCTCCAACGCCGCCGATGGCAAATCCCCTCCTTTCGACGATCTAAAGGTTCGTTGCGCATGTATGACCCGATGCTTTCTCGAAGACTTCAGGCTCGGCTTGCCTCAAGAACTGAGATCGCCCGGGCGGTCGAAATGACCCGCTCAAGCCGCAGACCTGCGGCGGCAAGCAAAGCGGCAAATTCGCTCTCGGTTCGCTCGACGCCCCCCGTAACGACAAGCATGTTCGCATCGATTAGCTTGATCGTATTTCGTTCGTTTCCTGGGGGAATAATAGTCTCCGCAATTAAAACTCGTCCGTGGGGTTTCATTACCTCTCGGCAATTGCGCAGGATGCGTACCGCTTGCTCGTCATTCCAATCGTGAATGACCTTTTTCATGATATAGACGTCCGCACCGGCTGGAACGGCGTTGAAGAAATTGCCGGCCACGAACGAGGTCTGTGGCGGGAAACTTGCCGCATTAGCCCGCGCTGCCTCAACCCCGGCCGGTAGGTCAAACAATATGCCGGAAAGGTGAGGGTGTCTCTTTAGGATCTCCGAAAGCAGCTGTCCATGGCCGCCGCCGACATCGACAATCTGAGAAAACGCACCAAAATCACACGCCTCTGCTACAGCTTCATTGGCGCCTTGGCTAAGCGCGATCATCGCCTGCTGGAATAGCGAGGCCGCGTCCGGATGGTCCGCCAGCCAATCGAACCTGGGCTTTCCAAATACGGTTTCGAACGTCGGCAAACCCGTTTGCACTGAATGAGTGAGCTGGGCGAAGGCGAGATACGGCTCCCTGTTCATCATTCGGATCAGGTCGCGGGGACTTGAGGGTGCGTCGGAAAGCAAGGCTGCGCCCAATTCGGTGAGTTGGAAACGGCGGGCCGAGGTTTCGCTAAAGACCCCCTCGGCGGCGAGAAGCCGCATAATCCTATAGAGCGCATCGCAGTGACAATGCGTTTCCTCCGCCAGATCGTCGACGCTCCGCTCTCCGGCGACCAAGCGATCCGCAACGTTAAGATCTGTCGCAACGCGCAAGGCTTGGGAGACCATGAAGCCAAGGCCCAGGTGAATGAGTTGTTGAGAAGGACTATACATAACTTTCCTTTCAAACAGTCGCCGCCTCACGGCGCCCGTGGTCTCAATATCACGACCTGAAGTGCCGGTAAGGGATGATAATTTAGCCGAGGGTGCAGTGTTTGTCGTTCGATGTAGACATCCCGCTCAGGTCGATGTCCGGTTCTGGACCGATTTTGTTGAAAAACGCGGCAGTTGCGACTCAAGGATAGCAGTGATTCAGTCTGTCTAATTGGCAGGACTGAAGATCATGATGGGGCATCAGCAAGTCGAGCAGGCTGCGTTGTTCTATGAGTTCTCGCTCGAGAAGCATATTCCCTCCGACCATCTTTTGAGATCGGTCGACAGGTTCGTCGACCTGCAAGAGATCAGGCGGGAGCTGGCACCTTTCTACAGTAGCATCGGCCGACCTTCGATCGATCCCGAGCTGATGATCCGGATGCTCCTGATCGGCTACTGCTTCGGCATCCGGTCGGAGCGGCGCCTGTGCGATGAGGTTCACCTCAATTTGGCCTACCGGTGGTTCTGCCGGCTCGGTCTGGATGGGGCGGTGCCGGATCATTCGACCTTCTCCAAGAACAGGCATGGCCGCTTCCGGCAGAGCGACCTCTTCCGTCGCGTGTTCGAGAGCGTGCTGCGCCGCTGCATCGAGGAACGACTGGTCGGCGGTGAGGGATTTGCGGTTGATGCGAGCCTAATCAAGGCCGATGCCAATCGGCAGAAGGGCATCGAAGGCGATAAGGGACTTCCGCCGGAGGCTGCCGGCCGAGCAATCGATGAGTATCTGGCTGTCCTCGATGATGCCGCGTTCGGAGCGGCGACCGAGGTTACCCCGAAGTTCGTATCGCCCTCCGACCCGGCGGCGCGCTGGACGGGGGCGCACGGTGGCCAAGCGTTTTTCGCTTATTCGACGAACTACCTGGTCGACGTCGAGAACGCGATCATCGTCGATGTTGAGGCAACGACGGCGATCCGGCAGGCGGAGGTATTGGCCGCCAAGCGCATGATTGAACGATCGCTGGAGCGGTTTGATCTCTATCCGAGCCGGCTACTCGGTGACAGCGGCTATGGCTCGGCCGAGATGCTCGCTTGGCTGGTCTATGAGCACGGCATCGAACCGCACGTTACAGTCTTCGATAAGTCCGCCCGCACAGACGGTATCTTCTCGCGCGACGACTTCACCTATGACCATGCTGGCGACATCTATCGTTGCCCTGGTGGCAAAGTTCTTACCACCACCGGAACGTTGGTGAATGATGGTGCCACCATGCTTTACCTCGCCAGCAAGCGCGATTGTGATCGATGCGCATTGAAGGCTCGGTGTTGCCCCAAGCAGGCATCACGGAGGGTGCCGCGCTCCATCTACGAAGGCGCTCGCGACATGGCGCGCCAGATCGCCAAATCGTGGGAGGGAGGCACCTCGCGCCGGCTTCGCAAGAAAATCGAGATGTTGTTCGCCCACCTCAAGCGCATCCTCAAGCTCGACCGTTTGCGTTTACGAGGCCCGAACGGCGCGCGCGATGAGTTCATCCTCGCGGCCACCGCCCAGAACCTTCGAAAGATGGCCAAGCTCATCCCGATGCCCATCGCGAGGCTCGCATAGGGTCGATGGAGCAGTTCGGTCACGTCGCGACGGAGCTATTACAACAAAATACTGCCGGCCTTTTTCAACGGAATCGACCAGAAGCAGACAAAGTCACGACCATCTATTTGCCGCATCCACGACCGTTTCTGGCCAGCTGGGTCACGAAACGAATACCTTCAACGTCGAGTGACGGAGCGGACGCGAGCATCATTCCGTCCACGTCGCGGCGTGCGTGCAGCCAGTCTCCCCCACCCGATCAGCGCACAAAACACGATGGCGGCAGCCATCGTGGTGTGACCGCTGAACATCACGAGGCCCATGCTCCAGCTCTTTGCGGCCACGAGGATGCCGAGCGCCAGCAGCAGCACCCCTGCACCGACGGCCCGAAGTCCATAGGTCGTCACCCGCGGCAGCGCTGTGCCGAAAATATCGCGCTGCTGGCGGTGCGTGGCGAAAGCCAGCGCAGCAAAGCCCGCCAGACACAGCCCAAGGGCAAGCAGATGGATCATTCCGCCGCACCGCTGGAAGCAATGGCGACCGGCACCTGCTGCATGCGCCTCGATTGCACGATGGATCGGGTCCGGGCAGTGCGAACAGCCAGAACAACATGGAGCAGTGCGAGTGCCCAGCACGTCACGTCGATGCCGGCGAACACCCAGTCGCCTTGCGCCAGGCTGTGCCACAGCGGCCGCTGCGTCGTCAGCGCGTTGAGGACGGGCAACAGGAAGAGCAGCGCAGCCGCCGTCCATAATTGCTCGATCCAGGCCGCCTTGGCCGGACGCAGCAGGGCGTGGAGCAGCGTCAGAGCCCAGACCGCGAAGAATGCATGGATCTCCCAGTCGGCGCGGGCTTCCATCGGGTGCGGCAGAAGGCGGTTGGCCCACAGGAACGCCGTCATCGCGATCGACAGGCCGGCAATGCTCGCGATGTTCAGGCGCTCGACGAGACGGAAGCCGAAATGCGGGCGCTCCGGATCGCGCAGCCGGCTGCGCCGCTTGACGGTCCACATCACGAGGCCAGTGCCCACCATGGCCGTGCCCATGAAGCTGACGAGAAAATACAGCCATCGCGTTTGGGTGTCGCTGAAGCGCCCGAGATGGAGCGCATAGAGTACACCCCGGGTTTCGGCGGCGGCGCCGACGCTGTCGCGGACGTTCAGCAGTTTGCCGGTGGTGCCTTCGAACTCCATATATTGCGGGCTCATCGAAACACGGCCAGCCTCTCCGCGTGCCACCGCCACACGTGCGGCCGCGTCGCCGGGATGAACGAAGGTCACGCGTCCGACATTGCCCTTGCCCCAGCGCTCCTGCGCCTGCCGCACCATGTCTTCGACCGATGCCAGAGGAGCGCTTTGTCCGCTGGGCTTGCCGGGCTGAATAAAGACGCTGAGCTCGCTCGTCATCTGCTGGCGCTCGGCCGGCGTCTTGAAGGCCGCGTTCTCGCCCCATGGCATATAGAGCGCCATCAGCGTCACGAGGCCGGTGTAGGTGATCATGAAATGGAACGGCAATCCGAAGACCGACAGCGCGTTGTGAGCCTCCAGCCACGAGCGCTGGCCTTTGCTCCAGCGGAAGGTGAAGAAATCGACGAAGATCTTCTTGTGGGTGATGACGCCGCTGATGATGGCGACGAGCATGAACATCGCGGCGATGCCGGCGATCCATCGTCCCCACACCACGGGCATGTAGTGAAGCTGGAAGTGGAAGCGGAAGAAGAACTCGCCGCCCAGCGTCTCACGCGAGGAGATTTTGTGACCCGTCGCTGGGTCGAAATTGGCTTCGCCGAACGCGCGCTGGCCCTGGCCACGCGTCCGCCAGAACGCATAGACGCTGTTGTTGCGGCCGTCCGGCAGTCGGATGCTCCACTGCGAACTTCCGGCGGCAACGTTGCCGAGTTCATCGGCGATCCGCTGCGCCACTGCGGCCTGATCAGGAACTTGCGACAGTCGCGCCAATTCCGGCCGCGTCCATTGCGAAAGCTCGTCCTTGAAGTAGGACACCGTGCCCGTGAGGAACATGGCGTAGAGCACCCAGCCGAGCAGCAGCCCCGCCCAGGTGTGCAGACCGGACATGCTTTGGCGGATACCGCGGCCCGCCCTCTGTGTCTCCTTGTCGGCTTTCACGCGCCGGCCCTCAGCCAACGGACCAGGCCAGCGGTGTCAGCACCGCGGCCGCGACGATCAAGCCCGCCCATGACTTCCACGCACTGCGTACGGCAAAGACCCAGATCACGGCAGCTGCGTAAATGGCAAAGCTGGCCAGCATGCCCGTGAGCACCGCCTGCGGCTTGCTCATGGGCAATGCCAGCACAGCCACGCTCGCAAGCGCTGCCAATGCATAGCCGCCGAACACCGCCGCAATGATGCGGGAAATCAGCGGCCCCGTCGCCCAGACCTGTCGGATCAGCGCGTTCATTTAGCGGGTGTTGCCGGTGGCCCGGCCGGAATCGGCGCCAGGCCTTTGGCGTTCACGAAGGTGACGGTCGTGGAATAGCTTACCGCATCGTACTTTTCGGTGCCGTTCGTCCCGGCGCGTTCGCCGCCATTGTGGTCGTTGAAGCTGACCTCGACCACATAGACGCCCTTCCACGGCATATCGAACGTCACGTGGCCCTGCTCGTCGGTGTGGGCGTCCTTCTGCCAGCCCGACTCCGTCACCAGCGTGACCTTGGTCTTGGCCTTGGGCTGGTCCTTGAAGACGAGCTTGAACTGGCCTTCTTGGCCGGTCGGCACGAGATCGAACACCAGTTTCGGCTGCTGCGCGGCAAAGCTGGTGATGTAGCGGGCCGCCGGATAGAACCAATTGTTGACGTCCTTGCCCGGCTGTTTCCGGACGTAGAGCGGATAGCTGGCGTCCTCCGCCACGATGGTGTCGCCTGCGGCGGCCGAGAACGGCAGCCTGAAGCCGTCACCGCTCTTGGTCGCATCGGACTTCTGCTCACCCTTGGACTCACCCTTGGCCGAGATCAGCGTGCCCGTCACCTTGCCGAGCTTGTCCAGAAGGCCCGGCGAGACCTCGCGAAGGTTCTCGCCGAATTCGCCGAAGCGAACGATCGCGTTCTGGCCGTCGGCCTGCTCGATCCAGATCTGGTGCGCCTGCGCCGGCAAGACTGCGGCAAGCAGGGAAATCACGACGGCAAAACTCCTGATCATGACAGACTCCTCGAAACACAATCCGTATGTGACGTGAAATCGCCGGCGCGCGAGGCCCCGGCGATCCGACGATGTTAAGACGCTCGGCACAGCTGGAGATCATCCATCGCGAATGACCTTGCTGCGGCCATCGGGGATGTTCGATCAGAGATCGAACGCCGCCGACAGCAGGAAGGTGCGGCCGGCGCCAACGGTTTGGAAACCGCCGCTGGTCAGCCAGTATCGCTTGTCGAACAGGTTTTCGACATTGGCACGGAACGTCACCGGACGGCCGTTAAGGACGGTCGCGTAACGCGCACCGATGTCATAGCGAGTCCAGCTGGGGAAGCGCTGCCACTCCAGGTTGGCATTCGTCAGGTAGGAGCCGCCCGTGTGGATCACGCGCCCGTTGAACGAAAGGCCTGTCACCCACGGTGCATCCCAGTCGAGGGCACCCGAGAATGTCACGTTCGGAACACCGGCGGCATCGTTGCCGCGCTCCGAGGCCGTGGCCGGATTGGTCAGCTCCGGACGCAGGAACGTAACGCCCGCCATGCCGCGCAGGCCGGGCAGCAGAAGACCATAAGCCGAGAGTTCGAGGCCGCGGTTGCGCTGTTCGCCGTCGTAGGCGCGGGCGTTCCCGGCAGTGGTGACCAGGCTCGGCCGTGCAATCTGGAACACCGCTGCCGTCGTGGTGATGGTGCCCCAGTCCACCTTGACGCCGGCTTCCTGCTGCTTGGACTTGTAGGGCGCCAGGATCGACCCGGTATTTGCAAAGCCGGCGGGAACGATGACACCTTGGCTGAGCCCTTCGGCGTAGTTCGCGTAGAGCGACACGTTCTGCAGCGGCTTGACGACGAGACCGGCCAGAGGCGTCACGGCCTCCGCGCCATAGTCGCTCATCTTGAGGCCCGTCGTGGTGCTGAAGGCATCCTGCTCCACACGCTGATGGCGGGCACCGAGCGTGAGCAGGACCCTCTCATCCAGCACCGACATCGTGTCCGCGAGCGCAAAGCTGCGCAGCAGGATCTCGTTGGCCAGCCGGGGCGGAAGACGCGCGCCGGTGACCACCGGCAGCGGGGCCGGATTGTAGATGTTCGAGGGTACCGACTGTGCCGGAGTGTTGGCCACGTAGGCGTTGCCGTTTTCCTGGTAGTAGCCGGTAAAGGCGAAGTTCACCCTGTGCGTGACCGGACCCACATCGAAGCGCGACCGAATGCCGGCATTGCCGCTCGTCGTCTTGCTGTAGGAATCGTAGTAGGCGTTGATCAGCCGGAAATTACCGAAGGCGTCCGCACCGCTCGGGAAACCGGTGACGCGGGAGTCGGGGAATGTCTGATAGATCTCGCCGTCGCGGTAACCGATGCCTGCATACGCCGTGATCGACTGGGACAGGTCATACTCGAGCGCCGTGGCAATGGTATTGTCCCGCTGCTTCAGCAATGTGCCTGGATACCAGGTGCTGCGCGGGTCCGGTGGAGCCGGAATGAACGGTACCGTCGTTCGAATGCCAATCTGCGGACGGAAGTTCTCGGTATCGTCGTTCTGCGAGATCGCATCGACGGTCCAGCGCAGGCGCTCGCCGCGATAATCGACACCCAGCGCGCCGAGACCACTCCTCCAATTGCCATTGTCGATCGTGGCTTCGCCGTTGCGGCCGACGCCGTTGAAGCGGACGCCCCACTCCTTGTTCTCGCCATAGCGCTGACTGGTCTCGACGTGAAGGCCATAATGGCCGGCGCTCATGAAGAACGGCGTCACACGCGTGAAGGGGATTTCCCCGGCGCGCTTGGTGAGGATGTTGATGGCGCCGCCGACCGTACCGCCAGGAGCGATGCCGTTGATGAGTGCCCCGGGCCCCTTGAGCAACTCGATGCGCTCGATGATCTGGGCGGGAACGCGACTGGAGGACACCAGACCGTAAAGTCCATTCAAGCCGACGTCTGTCGCGGCAACGGGGAAACCGCGAATCTGGAACGTGTCGTCGAACCCGTTGGGCCCGGTGGTGACACGAACCGACGAGTCGTTGATCAGCGTATCCGCCGCCGTCCGTGCCTGTTGGTCCTCGATCAATTGCGAGGTGTAGTTGACCACACTGAACGGGGTATTCATGACGCTCACGTTGCCCAGCAGGCCAAGGGTTCCACCCTGCGCAACCTGACCTCCGGCATAGGCAGGGGCTGGAGCGCCGAGCGTCCGCGTGCTTCCCATCGTGGTGACCGGAACATTCGACGGAGCTTGTTCGGCTGGCCTCCGCGCATCGCGTGCAGCGCGCTGGACGCTTCCGCGCGGCTGCGCGTTGCGCGTGACGCGCGCGCGCTGTTGAGTCGCGTCGACCGTCACCGCCGGCAACGCTTGCGGTGCGGAACTCTGCGCGCTGCTCTCCGTCACCGCGGCGCCCGTCAGACAGAGCGAAAACGTACCGACGGCCGCTCCGACAAGCAGGCGGCTCTTGTAGTTCTGAATGTTACTCACCAACGCCCCCAATTACTCAGCAGATCGTCTGCTAGGGGCTCGAAACATCAGAAGCAACGCAGCGAAATTAGAACTTCTACAGTCTGGTGCGCAGCAGCAGCGTTTGCGCAATCATCGCGACGATTTGTCACGAGTACGATTGCGCAAGCGGCAACCGCGCATCGGCTTCTTTGGTGCGTTCGATTCTTGCAGCGGTGATTCGATCGCGCCTTGGATCAGTTGTTAGAGCGCTTCTAATTAATGGCTTTGTTACGCGGAGCTTGCTTCGGCGATGAAACGCATGAAGAAGAACAAGACCGAGCGCGGAGTTTCGGCGCTCGTCGCGAACCTGCAAGCCAAGCCGGTGAAATTCGGGCGCGGCGCGGTGAGCTCAAGCTATCGATACGGAGCAGCAGGACGGGTTCGTCTCATCCACGTTCCGCGATGGTGGCATCTTACGCCTGTTTTGCCCGACGATCAAGCCAATTCGCAAAAACGGAAATTGACCGTTTCCCCGGGCCGATCATGCCTCGATTTGCGGTCGATGTTCGCGCCGATCTCATCGCGCTCGTAAGCCGTTGATCTTGCTACCCCCGGCTACTGTGCATGGGGTTGTTTTCGAGCTTCCGTTTTGCCGACGCGAAGACGCCAGACCAAACCGTGCCAGATCCGGCTTACGCCCGCTACTTCATCACCCGCAGGCCCTTGGTCGTGAACCGCTGCGTCTTGCCGCCGGGCCGCATTGGCCGCCTGGTGCCGGCGGCCTTGCCGGTGCCGGGAGGCTGGTGCGCAGGCACGAGCTGATGCGGCTGCGAGCCGATCAGGTCGCGGCGGCCCATCTCGATCAGGGCCTCGCGCAGCAGCGGCCAATTGTCGGGGTCATGATAGCGCAGGAAGGCCTTGTGCAGCCGGCGCTGACGCAGCCCCTTGATCGCCTCGACCTTGTCGCTGCCGCCGTGGCGCACGCCGCGCAAGGGGTTGACGCCGGTGTGGTACATCGCGGTCGCGGTCGCCATCGGCGAGGGCAGGAAGGTCTGCACCTGGTCGGCGCGGTAGCGGTTCTTTTTCAGCCACAGCGCGAGGTTCATCATGTCCTCGTCGGTCGTGCCCGGATGCGCCGCGATGAAGTAGGGGATCAGGTAATATTTCTTGCCGGCGCGTTCGGCCGCCTCGTCGAACATGCGCTTGAACTTGTTGTAGGCGCCGATGCCCGGCTTCATCATCTTGTCGAGCGGGCCGCGCTCGGTATGTTCGGGGGCGATCTTCAGGTAACCGCCGACGTGATGGGTGACGAGCTCCTTGATGTATTCGGGACTCTCCACCGCGAGGTCGTAGCGCACGCCGGAGGCGACCATCACCTTCTTGATACCCTTGGTCTCGCGCACCTTGCGATAGAGCCGGATCAGATCGTCATGCGAGGTGTTGAGGTTCGGGCAGATCTCGGGGAAGACGCAGGAGGGACGGCGGCATGCCGCCTCGACCTTCGGGTCCTTGCACGCCATCCGGTACATGTTGGCGGTGGGGCCGCCGATGTCGGAGATGACGCCGGTGAAGCCCGGCGTCTTGTCGCGGATGCGTTCGATCTCGCGCAGGATCGAGCCCTCGGAGCGGTTCTGGATGATGCGGCCCTCGTGCTCGGTGATCGAGCAGAAGGTGCAGCCGCCGAAGCAGCCGCGCATGATCGTCACCGAGAATTTTATCATTTCCCAGGCGGGGATCCTGGCGTCGCCATAGGAGGGATGCGGCGCACGCGCATATGGCAGGTCGTAGACCGCGTCCATCTCTTCCGTGGTGAGCGGGATCGGCGGCGGGTTGAGCCAGAGATCGCGGTCGCCATGACGCTGCACCAGCGGCCTTGCATTTCCGGGATTGCTCTCCCGGTGCAGCACGCGCGAGGCGCGCGCATAAGCTTCCTTGTCCTGCTCGACCTGTTCCAGCGCCGGCAGGCGGATCACGATCGCGCCTTTCTGGCGCGATGCGCCCTCGTCGGCGGACTCGAGATCGTCGGCGTGCAGCTCGGTGTAATCGTCGGGGACCTTGCGGAACAGCGCCACGCCCCTGATGTCGTCGAGCTCGCGCGGCACTTCGCCAGCGGCGAGCCGGTGCGCCACTTCGACCACGGCACGCTCGGCGTTGCCGTAGAGCAGCAGGTCCGCCTTGGCATCGGCCAGTACGGAGCGGCGCACCTTGTCGGACCAGTAATCGTAATGTGCGATCCGGCGCAGCGAGGCCTCGATGCCGCCGAGCACGATCGGGGTGTCCTTGAACGCCTCGCGGCAGCGCTGGGCGTAGACGATGGTGCAGCGGTCCGGCCGCTTGCCGCCTTCGCCGCCCGCCGTATAGGCGTCGTCGCTGCGGATGCGTCGATCCGCGGTGTAGCGGTTCACCATGGAATCCATGTTGCCGCCGGTGACGCCGAAGAACACTCGTGGCTTGCCGAGCGCCCTGAACGGCTCCGCCGAATGCCAGTCCGGCTGCGCGATGATGCCGACCCGGAAACCCTGCGCCTCCAGCAGCCGGCCGATGATCGCCATGCCGAAGCTCGGATGGTCGACATAGGCATCCCCGGTCACCAGCACGATGTCGCAGGCGTCCCAGCCGAGCGCATTCATCTCGGCGCGGCTCATGGGGAGGAACGGCGCCGGCTTGCGCGGGCGCGCCTGGGCCATCAGCGGCTTTTCGGCGGTGATCATCTGGGTGTCCATGGCGCCTACGCATAGGGCTCCGAGGCCATGAATTCAACCGACGGGCGTGTGAAAGATCAGGTTCCGCGGGACATCGCCGTTCCCTCAGGATGGCGAGGAAAACGCCTGCTCGATCCGCGCCGCGAAGGAGATCAGGCGCTCCTCGCTGTGCGGTGGGCCGACGACCTGCAAGGAGACCGGCATGCCGGCTCCATCGCGGCCGGCGGGCACCGCCAGCGCAGGGCAGCCGAGGATCGACCAGACATAGGTGATCATGATCCAGTCGATGTAGATCTTCGATGCGGTCCCCTCGATCTCGGCCGGCCACATGATCTCGACCGGAAAGGGCGCGACCTGCGCGGTCGGGCAGATCAGGATGTCGATGTCGGTGAAGAAGTCCTGCATGCGCCGGTAGATGGCCGCGCGCTGCTCTATCGCGGCCGCGATGTCTGTTGCGGAGAGGCTTTCACCATGGGCGATGTCGCCTGCCACCTCGGGCGTGAAGGCCGCGCGCGATTGCGGCCAAAGTCTGCCCCAGGTGGCAAGATAGGCGAGACCACGTAGCGCGCGGATCACGCGCGGCAGCCCGGCGAGATCAGGGGCGGTCTCGCTCATCCTGCAGCCGGCGGGTTGGAGCCGGTCGATCGCGCCGCGGAAGGCGGAACGAATGTCGTGATCGACCGGCAGCAAGCCGAGATCCTCGGACACCGCTATGCGCCCCGCCCATCCGGGTCGTGCGGCGGCGTTGCGGAACGATGCGGGATGCTCGCGCGACAACAGATCGGGCGGATGGAAGCCGGCCATCGCATCCAGCATCAAGGCAAGATCGGGAATCGTCCGCGCCATCGGTCCCTCGACGAAAACGGTGTCGAACGGATCGGAGAGCGGCTTTCTCGGCACGAGGCCTGGTGTGGGCCTCAGCCCCGCAACACCGCAAAATGCGGCCGGCGTGCGCAGGCTGCCGCCGACATCGTTGCCATGGGCGAGATAGACCTGATGCGCGGCCAGCGCCGCTGCCGATCCGCCGGAGGAGCCGCCCGCGGTCAGCGCAGGAAAGAACGGATTGCGCGTCGCGCCGAACAGCGCGTTGGTGGTGTTGGCGCCGCCGAGCTCCGACAGATTACTCTTGCCCACGACGATGGCGCCATTGCGCTGGAGACGATCGATCGCGGGATTCGATATCTCGGGGGCGCCGCGTGCCGTCAGCGCGCTGCCGCCGCTGGTCGGCACGCCTGCGACATCGGTGTTGTCCTTGACCGCGAGCGGAAGCCCGCAGAGCAGGGGCCAGTCCTCGCCGGCCGCCTTTTTCTCCATAAGCCGCCGTGCTTCACCCCGTGCGGCCTCGAAGCAGCGAACCGGAATCGCGTTGATTCCCGCATCCGTCGCTTCGATCCTGTCGATCGCGGCATCGACCACGTCGAGCGGCGACAGATGGCCTTTGCGAATCTCGGCAATGGCGTCGACGGCGGACAGCGCAAGAATGCCGGTGGAAGGCGCAAGGCCGGGCGCATCACTCATCTCTATGTCCGGATCGCGGCGGTGGACCCGCGCACCACCAGCGCCGGCTGAAGCTGGATCGATCTCGCCTCTCCCTCGACGCCGGAACGTCCCTCCGAAACTCGCGACAGCAGGGTCGAGACCGTGGTTTGGGCAATCGCCTCGGATGGCTGCGTCACGATGGTCATGCCCGGCCGCACCAAGCCGGCCCACGGAGGCTCGTCGACCGCGATGACGGAGAGGTCGTCGGGAATGGTGAGCCCGCTCTCGGCAATGGCACGAAGCAGTCCAAGCGAAAGATGATTGTTGGTGGCGAAGATCGCGGTCGGTCGCTGCGCATGCCGCAGAAGCCGCATTGCGGCGGCATGGCCGGCGGCCTCGGAGAAATTGTACTTCTCGATCAGCCGTTCGTCGAGGGTGGTGCCGCGCGAGGCCAGGCCGCTTCTGAGGCCATCGAGGCGGTGGCGCGCGATCTGATGCTCGGGCGATCCCATGATCACGGCGATGCGGCGATGGCCGAGATCGTCGAGATGTTCGGCCGCGAGCCGTCCCAGCGCGACATTGTCGGTCGTGACCGAATCGAGGTCGAGCCCCTCGATGCGTCGGTCCACCAGAATGCCCGGCATCGGCAAGTCCGCCAGCGCGGCCTGGCGTCCGCTCCAGCCGCGCCGGGTCGGGATGACGATGACGCCGTCGGCGCGCTGCGACAGCAGCATGGCAAGATGCCGCTCCTCGCGCTCGGGGTCTTCGGCACTGTTGCAGAGAATGACCGAATAGCCTGCCGCGCTCGACAGCCACTCGATGCTTTCGACGAGCTTCAGGAAGTAGGGATTGGCGAGGTCTGCCACGAGCAGCCCCAGGATGCGCGTGGCGCCGCTGCGCAGGCTGCGGGCGCTGGCATGCGGTGCATAGCCGAGCTTGCGTGCTGCCGCATTGACGCGCGCCTGGAGGAGCTCGCTGACCTTGCCCGACCGGTTGAGCGTCTTCGACACGGTGGCCACGGAGACACCGGCGAGCCGGGCGACCTCGTGGATAGTGGGCAACGGCCCTGCCGACATCAACTATTCTCCTGTTAAACGTTTTTGTATTGTTTGGATTGACTGGAGGCAAGCCAAAAGACGTATAGAAAAAGTAAAATACCGTTGCGATAGACCAGCTTCCGTGCTTCATTAGAAAAACGTTTAACTAGGACCAGGGAGGCAATGGTGCGTGGGCTGGATGGCGTCCGGCGATCGCCGGTCAGCATTTGCAGGCGCTCGGCATGACCGGCTACGTGCTCGGTCGGCTGTTCGCGGCCATCCCCGTGCTGCTCGCCGTCGCGGTATTCGTCTTTCTGCTGCTCAGCCTCGTGCCGGGTGATCCCGCCGTGCTGATCGCCGGTGACTTCGCCTCGCCGCCACAGGTGGAGGCGGTGCGCCAGGCGCTCGGACTCAATCTGCCGCTGCTGCCGCGTTTCCTCGCATGGGCCGGCCGCATCCTGAGCGGCGATTTCGGCCTGTCGCTGTTCAGCCGCATCCCGGTCTCGCAGCTTGTCGCGCAGCGGATCGAGCCGACGCTGCTTCTTTCTCTCATGACGATCACGATCGCGGTCGTCGTCGCCGTGCCGCTCGGCCTCGTCGCCGGCTATCGTCCGAGGGGGCTCGTCGCGCGCCTGACCATGGCGGGGGCGGTGCTCGGCTTCTCATTGCCGGTCTTCGTCGTCGCTTTCGCGCTGGTCTATACGCTCGCACTCGGCCTGCACTGGTTTCCGGTGCAGGGTTATAAGCCGCTGTCGCAGGGCGTGCTGGCCTGCCTGCATTCGCTCGTGCTGCCCGCGATCTCGCTGAGCTTCCTCTATATCGCCTTGATCGCGAGGGTGACGCGCGCTGCGGTGCTAGAGGTGCTACGCGAAGATTATGTCCGCACCGCCCATGCCAAGGGGCTCGCGGCCCGCAAAATCATCGTACGGCACGTGCTCAGCAATGCCGCAGTCCCGATCATCACGGTCGTCGGCATCGGATTTGCCGCGCTGCTTGGCGGCGTCGTCGTTACCGAGACCGTGTTTTCCATTCCCGGCCTCGGCCGGCTGACCGCAGACTCCATTCTCCGGCGCGACTATCCGGTGGTGCAAGCCCTGATCCTGCTGTTCGCCTTCGTCTATGTCGTCGTCAATCTCGTGGTCGACATTCTCTACGCTGTCGTCGATCCGCGGATCCGGTACTGATGCAGGACGAGCCGATGGCGATGACCCACGCAGCAGAAGGGCTCGATGCGCCGGACATCGGTGTCAACCGGTTTTCGCAGATCGCGAGCCTGCCGGTTCGCCAGCTCATACTGGCTCTGAGTTGCGCTCTGCTGCTCGCCTTTGGCGTGACGGCCGTCGTGAGCCCGTGGATCACCGTGGATCCCGCCGCGCTGGACCCGCTGAACCGGCTTCAACCGCCGTCGCTGGCGGAGCCCTTCGGCACCGATCAAGTCGGACGTTCCGTGTTTGCCCGCGCGCTGGTGGGAACGCGGGTTTCGCTGTCGGTCGGCATTGCCGTTGCTGTTCTCACCACGCTGATCGGCGTGTGCATCGGTGTCATCGCCGGTTATTTCCGCAGCGTCGACAAGATTGTGATGCGCGCGATGGATGCGGTGATGGCGATCCCCGCGATCCTGCTCGCGATCGCACTCGTGGCGCTGATTGGCGCTTCGCCCATCGTGATCGTCACGGCGATCAGCCTCCCGGAAATTCCCCGCATGGCGCGCGTGGTGCGCGCCAGCGTTCTCAGTTTGCGCGAACGCGTCTATGTCGAGGCCGCCATCACTTGCGGCGGGCGTACCGTGACCATCCTGCATCGTCACATCCTGCCCGGCGCTGCCGGGCCGATCATGGTGCAGTCGACCTACGTCTTTGCCTCCGCGATGATCCTGGAATCGATCCTGTCGTTTCTCGGTGCGGGCACGCCGCCCGACGTGCCGAGCTGGGGCAACATGATGTCGGAGGGACGGCAGTTCCTGCAGATCGCGCCGTGGATTCTCGGCTTCCCAGCCTTGATGCTGGCGATGACGGTGCTCGCCGCCAACCTGCTCGGCGATGCGCTTCGCGACCTGCTCGATCCGAGCTTTGCGGGAGGCGAGATGCGATGAGTACGCCGCTGCTCTCCGTCGAGAACCTCTCCATTACACTCAATACGCGAGGCACCCCGGTGCCGCTCGTCCGCAACGTCTCGTTTGCGATCGATCCGGGTGAAACGCTGTGCCTCGTCGGCGAGAGCGGCTGCGGCAAGAGCCTGACCGCGCTCTCCATCATCGGTCTGCTCAACCGAAGCGTCATGCAGGTCGCTTCCGGCCGCATCCTCTTCGAGGGGCGCGATCTCGTCACGCTCGGGGCCGAGGAACTGCGCAAGCTCCGGGGCGACCGTCTCGCCATGGTGTTTCAGGAGCCGATGACGTCGCTCAATCCGCTCCTGCGGGTCGGCGAGCAGATCGCGGAGGTCATCGTCGAGCATCGTGGCGTGTCCGAGGCGGACGCGCGGCGGCAGGCGGTCGGATTGCTCGATCTCGTCCGCATTCCGGATGCGCGGCGGCGGGCCTCCGAATTTCCGCACCAGCTTTCCGGTGGCATGCGGCAGCGCGTGATGATCGCGATGGCGCTCGCCCTGCGCCCTGCATTGCTGATCGCCGACGAGCCGACCACCGCGCTCGACGTCACCATCCAGGCCCAGGTCTTGACCCTGATCGACGATCTGCGTCGCGAGTTCGGCACGTCCGTGCTCCTGATCACGCACGATCTCGGGGTCGTCGCGGAAATGGCCGACCGGGTCGTCGTGCTCTACGCCGGCAGCATCGTCGAGCAGGCCGGCGTCAACGGCATCTTCGATGCCGCGGCCCATCCCTATACGCGCGGCCTGCTTGGGGCGATCGGCCAGCTCAACAGCGGCACCCGCGATCGTCTCGCCGAGATTCCCGGCAGCGTGCCGAGCCCGGTCTCGCTCGGCACGGGCTGCGCCTTTCGCCAGCGCTGCGGCGCGGCGATGCCGGTGTGTCACTCGGAATCGCCGTTGTTGTCGGGCGCTGACGAGCACCTGACGGCATGCTGGCTGGGCAAGGCCGGCGCGATGGTGCCGGCATGAGCGCCGTCCTCGAAGTCTCAGGTCTGACCCAGATCTTCACCTCACGGCAGGGGCCGTTCGGATTGTTCGGCCGGCGCGATCTTCGCGCCGTCGACGACGTCAGCTTCGTCGTCGCGCGCGGACGTACCTTCTGCCTCGTTGGTGAAAGCGGCTGCGGCAAGACCACGATCGGCCGCATGGTCGTGCGCCTGTTGCGACCGACGGCCGGCTCCGTCCACATCAATGGCGAGGACTTCGGCAATCTCTCCGGCGAGACGCTGCGCAGGAAGCGCCAGCAGGTGCAGATGGTGTTCCAGGATCCCTTCGCCTGCCTCAACTCGCGCATGACCGCGGCGGAGATCGTCGAAGAGCCCCTGCAGAATTTCGGCATCGGCGACGCGGTGTCGCGACGGCGGAAGGTCGCGCGTCTGTTCGACCAGGTCGGCCTGCCCCAACTTTTTCGCGCACGTCTGCCGCATCATCTATCGGGCGGACAGCGGCAGCGCCTCGGCATCGCGCGGGCGCTCGCCGCGGATCCCGCGCTGATCGTCGCGGACGAGGCGGTCGCGGCCCTGGACGTGTCGATCCGCTCCCAGATCCTGAATCTCCTGAAGGATGTGCAGCGCGAGATCGGGATCTCCTATCTGTTCATCTCGCATGATCTCGCCGTGGTGCGCTATCTCGCGGACGACGTCGCGGTGATGTATCTCGGCGCCATCGTCGAGCAGGGGCCGGCGAAAGCCGTGTTCGCTGCACCGGTGCATCCGTATACGCGGGCGTTGATCGATTCCGTGCCTGCGGTCCACCCGCGCAACCGGCGCCGCCGCGCGGCTCTCGAAGGCGAGGTGCCGAGCGCCGCCGCGCTGCCGTCCGGATGCCGCTTTCGCACGCGCTGTCCGTTCGCGACGGACATTTGCGCGCAAGCGGCGCCGGCGATGACTGAAATCACGCCCGGCCATGCCGTCGCCTGTCATCACGCAGGATCGCTGCCACGCTTCGACGCGCCGGGTCCGGGCCGGGCAGTAGCCCCCGACGCAGTTGCCTAGAAACAGAAAACGGGAGGATTACCAAATGAGATCGCCGAACGGAATATTTGCGGTCATGATGGCGGCAGGTTGGCTGGGTGCAATATCGCCTGCCGTTGCGGAGACGGTGCTCAAGATCCGCCCCTTCGGCGATCTCAAGCAGATCGATCCCGTGATCACGTCCGACTATATGGTTCGTAACCACGGCTATATGGTGTACGACACGCTGTTCTCGCTGGACGAGAAGCTCGTCGCGCAACCGCAAATGCTGGAGTCCTTCGCGGTCAGCGGCGATCAACTCACCTATTCCTTCACGCTGCGCGGCGGCCTGACTTTCAGCAACGCTCAGCCGGTCACCGCGGAAGACGCGGTCGTTTCGCTGAAGCGCTGGTGGCAGCGTGACGGCCTTGGGCAACAGCTTGCCTCCGTCAGCGACAGCCTGACCGTTAAGGACGAAAAAACCTTCGAGCTGAAGCTCAAACGTCCTTGGGGGCTGGTGATCGAGGCGCTCTCCAAGCCGAGCTCCAACGTGCCCTTCATCATGCCGAAGGGGATCGCTGCGACGCCGGCGGACACCGCCATCACGGATGCGACCGGCTCGGGTCCTTTCATCATGAAGAAGGACGAGTGGGTTCCGGGCTCCAAGGTCGTTTACGTCAAGAGCCCGTCCTACAAGTCGCGCGCGGAGCCGGCGAGCGGCCTTGCCGGCGGTAAGCTCGCCAAGGTCGACCGGGTCGAATGGCATTACATCCCGGATGCGCAGACCGCGCTCAATGCACTCCAGGCCGGCGAGATCGACATTTTCGAGGAGGTGCCGCCGGACTTCCTGCCGACGCTTGCCGGCAATCCCGACATCAAGACGATGCCGCAGGACACGCTCGGCATGCAGATGGTGTTCCGCATGAACATTTCGGCCCCGCCGTTCAACAATCAAAAGGTCCGGCAGGCGATCAGCTACATGATCGACCAGGACAAGTTCGCGCGAGCCTATGTCAGCGACCCCAAGCTCTACAAGAGCTGCCCGAGCTTCTACATGTGCTCGTCGCCCTATTTCACGGCTGCCGGCTGGACCAAGCCCGATATCGAAAAGGCCAAGAAGCTGATCGCCGACAGCGGTTATGACGGTACGCCGGTCGTGGTGCTGCACGCGACCGAGAGCGGACCGACGAATACGTTTAGCCTCGTCGCCGAGCAGATGATGCGCCAGATCGGCCTCAAGGTCGAGCCGCAGGCGATGGACTGGGGCACGCTGGTTGGACGCCGCGCGTCCAAGGAAACCGTCGACAAGGGCGGCTGGTCGCTGTTCATGTCGGGACCGACGGGCGCCGACATGTTCGAGCCGGTCGGCCACCTTGGGCTGCGCGCAAACTGCGACAAGGCCTGGTTCGGCTGGCCTTGCGACGAGCAGATCGAAAAGCTGCGCAACGAATTCGCGTTGGCGACAGATCCCGAGCAGAAAAAGAAGATCGCAGCCGACCTCCAGCTCCGCGCCGTCGACTATGTGCCGTATTGGCCTGCTGCACAGCTCTATCTGGTGCGGGCGGTACGCAGCAACGTTGACGGCCTCGTAAAGGGGGCGGTCCCGGTCTACTGGAATATCACCAAGAAGTAGTGCGATCCGGCACGGCGCCGGAGGAACCAATCGCTCCCAGCAACATTCAGATGGAGGGTTCGACGCGGGCCCGGGTTGCGCGCGCCTCCATCGATTCGGCGCTCGTGACGTCGCCTCTGGCGATGGGGGAATCGTGGGTACGGTCATAGAGAACTTGCTGATGCGGAAGCAGAAGCTGGTGGAACAGCTCGAACAGGCGCCATCGGTGGAGGATCGCGACCGAATCGAGCACCAGCTCGAGCAGATCAACACCGCGCTGGATTTTCTGGACAGGCCGGGATCGAAGGAGGAGCGGTAGAGCATGATCCGGAAAAGTGCGTAGCGGCTTTCCGAAAAGATCATGCTCAAAACAATAACGCGCTCAATCCACCTTCAGCGCCGTGGCATAGACCATTCCCGAATTCGTGATGTGCATCGTCATCAGGCCTTCGAAGGCGGCGAACTCGCCGCGCGCGAACAGATCGAGCAGCTTGCGGTGCTCGTCGAAGGACGTGCGGGTGCGCACGTCGATCGGCGAGGTCAGATTGGTGCGGAGCGCGGCGACGCGGCCGGAGACGAGCTGATAGGATTCGGCGAGATAGCGGTTGCCGCAATGGGCGAACAGCGCCTCGTGAAAAGCGGTGTCGGCGCGGCCATAGGCGATGTTGTCCTTTGCCGCGACGGCTGGCTCCATCGCCGCGATCGCCGCGCCCATGGACGCGATCGCGCCGTCGCGGTCATTGCCGAAGGCGAGCTCGGCGGCCTTGGGCTCGAGCGCAATGCGGAAGGTGCAGAGCGCATGGATGTCGTCCGCACTCGGCGTGAAGACGAAGCTGCCGACCTGGGGTCGGATCACCACGAGTCCCTGCGCCTGCAGCTGGCCCATCGCTTCGCGCACCGGCGTGCGGCTGACGCCGAAGGAATTGGCCACCATCTCCTCGGAGATGGCAGCGCCTAATGCGAACTCGCCGTCGATGATGGCTTGGCGCAGCCGCAGCATCACCCGCTGCGACAGCGATTTCGGCGTATCGAGCTTGAGCGATCGCATGGTGCGTTCAGATCACCTTCCCGGGATTGAGCAGGTGATCGGGGTCGAGCGCCGCCTTGAGCGTGCGCATCAGCGCGATCTCGGCCTCGCCCCTCGCATGGCCCAGCCATTGCTTCTTCAAGGTGCCGATCCCGTGCTCGGCGGAGACGCTGCCGCCGAGCTCGCGGACCAGACCGTAGATGATCGCGTCCATCTCCTCCTTCGGCTGCTGCGCGACGGAAAGGCCGGTGACCCAGGAGACGAGATGCAGATTGCCGTCGCCGATATGGCCGTAATAGACGCTCTCGCAACCCTCGATGCCCGCAGCGAGCGCCGCCTTGCAGCGTGTGACGAACTCGTCCATCCGTGCCACCGCAAGGCCGATGTCGTAGGAGATGTGCGGCCCCAGCACCTGGCCGAACTCGGCGCAGATGTCGCGCACGCGCCAGAAGCTCAGCGTCTGCGCCAGCGATTGCGCCACCGCGGCATCCGCCAGCAGCCCGCGCTCCATCAGCTCCTCGAGCCAGCTCTGGAAGCGCGGCGCATCGACGCTCTCGTCGGTGCCCTGCGCTTCCACCAGCACGTAGAGACCGTGGCTTGGGGCGACCGGCGGCTTCACGCCGGCGCGATTCGTGATCACGTCCCAATAATCCGGCCACATCACCTCGAAGGCGGACAGCAGCGGGCCGAGCCCTGAGCGCGCCGCGTCGAGCAGCGCGATCACCGCGGCATAATCCTTCAACGCGCACAGCGCGGCCATGGTCGAGCGCGGCTTCGGGAACAGTTTTAGCACCACGCGGGTGATGATGCCGAGGGTGCCTTCCGAGCCGATGAACAGATGCTTCAGATCATAGCCTGCATTGTTCTTCATCAGCTTGTTGAGGCTGGTGATGATCGTGCCGTCCGGCAGCACCACTTCGAGACCAAGCACCAGCTCGCGCGTCATGCCGTAACGGATCACGCGGTTGCCGCCGGCGTTGGTCGAGAGATTGCCGCCGATCGCGCAGGAGCCGCGCGAGCCGAGATCGAGCGGAAAGAAGAAGCCGGCTTCGTCCGCCGCCTTCTGAATCGTCTCCAGCGGCGTGCCGGCCTTCACCGTCATCGTCATCGAGGCGCGATCGATCTCCTCGATGCCCGTCATGCGCTCCAGCGAGATCGCGACCCAGCCAGCTTCAGGCGAAGCGCCGCGGCACAGGCCGGTCAGGCCGCCCTGCGGCACGAACGGCAGATGCGCCTGCCGGCAGGTCGCAATCGCATCGGCGACGCCCTGCGCATCGACGGGGCGGATCACCGCGCGCGGCGTCTGCGGCAGGCTCGCGCTCCAGTCGTTGCAATTGCGCGCCGGCACATCGGTGCCAACAAGCACCGCCGCCGTGCCGAGCCTGTCGCGCAACACGCCGAGCAATTGGTCGGGGTGTCCGGTGGGGGTCACCATGTCCATGCGAGACCTCCTCAAGATCTGCCGCGCACATGGCGCGGAGGATTTGCATCAATGTTGTATGTAAGATACAAGAGCAACATTAAAGTGAAAACAAGGCCGCGGCAAGCGCGAAAGATCGTTGAAGATCAGCGGCTTGGCCGGGCGCCGCAGCAAAGGGTGGTGTGATGACCGAGGCGATTCGCGGGTTCTGGGTGGCGTCGGCGACACCGCTGGCGACGGACGGCAGTGTGGACGCCCCCAAGCTCGCCTCTCACGCCAAGCAGCTGTTCAGCAAGGGCGTCGACGGCGTCGTGCTGTTCGGCACCACCGGCGAGGGGACCTCATTCAATGCCGCCGAACGCATTGCAACGATCGAAGCGATGCTCAAGGCCGGGGTCGCGGCGGAGCGCATCGGAATCGGCGGCGGCTTTCCTGCCATCACGGACAGTATCGCGCTGACGCGCGCCGTGCTCGGCCTCGGCCTGCGCCACGTGTTGCTGCTGCCGCCCTATTTCGATCGGAGTGTCACGCCTGAGGGCATCGAGGATGCCTTTGCCGCCATCATCGACGGTGTTGCCGACGATCGTCTGCGCGCCTCGCTCTACCACATTCCGCAAGTCTCGGGCGTTGCGATCCCGACGACAGTCGCCGCAAGCCTGCGCAAGCGCTACGGCCAAGTGGTTGCGGGTCTGAAGGACTCCAGCGGCGACTTCAAGCAGTTCCAGGCATTCCGTGCCGCCGCGCCCGAGCTCGCTATCACCGTCGGCAACGAAGCCGATATCACTCGCGCGATCGCCGCCGGCGGCGCCGGCACCATCTGCGGCATGGCCAACATTGCGCCGGAGCTGGTCAAGGCTATGGTTGACGGCAAGAACGTCGAGGCGCGCATGCAGGCGGCGATCGACGTCGTGCTGAAGACGCCCTCCCTGGTCGCAACGCTGAAGGCGATCCTCGCGATGCAGACCGGCGATGCAGGTTGGCTGCGCGTCCGTCCGCCGCTCCGCGCTTTGTCGGACGGCAGTGCGTTCAAGCGGAAGCTCGACGAGTTGATCGCTCCCGCCATCGCGTGATCGTGAAATATCGGGCCACGATTTCGCGTGCAGCGTGTCATGCGCGGTGCGCCGGCAATTCATGATTGCTGTTCAGCATCCGTCTCCTCTTAGAACAATTCAACACTAGAGCGATTCAAGCCCGGCTACGGTTCTCCTCGATCGCGGCGGCTGTTACAGGCGCACACTTCAATGCTCCTGACTTGAAGTGGAATGAAAGTGCGTGCCTTCGTGGATGGCCAACGTGACAACGGCCATCGAATTCGTGCCGGCAAGAGCCGTGCAGGTCTTCTCATGGGAGCAGCGGTGCTGCTCATCGAATATCCCTCCATCACGACGAGCGCACAGGCGCAATCGGCTCTGCCGCCGGTGACGGTGGAGGCGCCGGCGCCACGACCGAAGCCGGCGCGTGCATCGGAGCAGTCGCCACGCCGCGCCCAAACGGCGGCGCGCCGCCAGTCCAGTCGCAATTCCGCACCCGCGGCGCCGACGCTGTCGGAGCGCGCCGCCGCCGAAGCCGCCGCACAGCAAGCCGCCAAGCTCGGCTACCGCGCGATGCCGAGTGCGACCACGCTGCGCAGCGGCGCCTCGCCGCTCGACACCTCGCAGGCCGTCAACGTCGTGCCCGCGCAGGTGCTGAAGGACCAGCTCCCGCGCAACATCGACGACGCGCTGAGCAACGTCTCCGGCGTCACCCAGACCAACACGCTCGCCGGCAGCCAGGACGCGGTGATCCGCCGTGGCTTCGGCGACAACCGCGACGGCTCGATCATGCGCAACGGCATGCCGCTGGTGCAGGGCCGCAGTCTCAATCCTGCGGTCGAAAGCGTCGAGGTGCTGAAGGGCCCGGCCTCGCTGCTCTACGGCATCATGGATCCCGGCGGCATCGTCAACACCATCAGCAAGCGGCCCGAGCTCTATCAGCACGGCTCGGTCACGCTACTCGGCTCGGCCTTCAGTGCCTCCAAGACCGGCGCCGACGGCCTGCTCGACGTCACCGGCCCGATCGGCGACCAGGGGCTGGCCTATCGTTTCATCGGCTACGGCGTCAGCGAGGATTATTGGCGGAATTTCGGCCGTCACCGCGAGATGCTGGTTGCCCCCTCGCTCGCGTGGTACGGCCAGGACACCACGGTGCAGCTGAACTACGAGCACCGCGAGTTCATCTATCCGTTCGACCGCGGCACCGCGTTCAATCCGGTGACGAAGGCGCCGCTGGCCGTGCCCGCTACGCGCCGGCTGGATGAGCCTTTCAACAACACCTGGGGCACGTCCGATCTGATCCAGGCTTCGGTCGAGCACCGCTTCAACCAGGATTGGAAGCTCTACGCAGGCTACAGCTACAACACCGAAACCTTCAGCGCCAACCAGCTCCGCATCACCGGCATCAATTTCACGACCGGCGTCGAGACGCGCAGCAACGACGGCACGGGAAGCTCGCTGAGCAATGTCAGCTATGGGACATCCTATGTCTCGGGCGGCTTCTGGCTCGGCGACATGCGCAACGAGGTGCTATTTGGCGGCGACGGTCAGTATCGCACGATCTACCGCGATGTTTTGATCCGGCAGACAACTCCCGCCTTCAACGTCTACGATCCTGTCTATGGGCTGATCGGGCCGGGAACCAGGGTGTCGAATCCCGACAGCGCCCAGACCGACAAGCTTGGCCAGTGGTCGCTGTTCTTCCAGGACACGCTGCATCTGACCGAGCGGTTCGCACTGGTCGGTGGTGTGCGCTATATGGACTACGATCAGATCGCCGGACGCGGAAAGCCGTTCAACACCAACACAAACGTGTCGCAAGACAAGGTGCTCCCGCTTGGCGGCGCGATCTTCAAGCTGACCGATCAGATCTCGCTTTATGCAAGCTACACCGAATCGCTGAAGCCGAATTCGACGATTGCGCCGATCGGCGTGGTGATCGACTCCAGGGTCGCGCCCGAGGAGGGTGTGTCGTACGAGACCGGCGTGAAGTTCGACATCAACCAGCGCATCTCCGGGACCGTCGCATTCTACGACCTCGACAAGAAGAATGTGCAAACGACGAAGACGAACAGCGCGGGCGTGGTGGAGCTTCACACCGTCGGCCGCGCTCATTCGCGCGGCCTCGAAATCGACGTCACCGGCAGGCTCACCGACAGTTGGGCGTTGATTGGGAGCTATGGCTATACGGACGCCCGCGTGACGGCCTCCGATGATCTGACGTTGCTCGGCAAGAAGCTGCAAAACGTCGCCTTGAACACCGCTTCGCTCTATCTGGTCTACGACTTCGGCACCGCCTTGCCCGGCCAGCTCCGTCTCGGCGGCGGCGCGCGCTATGTCGGCGACCGTCCCGGCGATTCGATCAACAGCTTCTTCCTGCCGTCCTATGTCGTCGCAGACCTCTTTGCGACTTACGAGACGAAACACGAGCAGTTTCCGGTGGTGTACCAGGTGAACGTCAAGAACCTGTTCGACACGGTCTACTATCCCTCAGCCGTGAATAATCTAAACGTCGCTATCGGCGACGCGCGCCGGGTGTCTCTCTCGGCGACGGTGAAGTTCTAGCCATGGCCGCGCGGCCGGGGCACATGATCAAAACTGTCCTGCTCCAGGTCCATTCCATCGCGGGCCTGGTGCTCGCGGTGCTGCTCGCTTTGATCGCGCTGACCGGCGCGATCATGAGTTTCGAGGACGAGATCGTCGATCATCTCAACGCCGGCATCATGCATGTAGCACCGCGCGAGATGCCGGCGCTGATGCCGGACGAGCTGGTCGCGCGGCTGGGGGCGGGGCAGGATCTGGGCAAGGTCTCGGCCGTCATGTTGTCGAGCGATCCGACTGCGGCCGTGCGGGTCCGCTTCGCGCGCGACGCGCAGGGCGAGCGGCCGAATTCGCTCTATGTCGATCCCTATGATGCGCGCGTGCTGGGTGCGCCGCGCGGCGAGGCGTTCTTCGCGACGGTTCGGAAGCTGCATCGCTGGCTGCTGATCCCTGGCGATGCCAAGGGCTGGGGCCGCCAGATCACCGGTGTGGCCGCTCTCGGTCTGATCGTCATGCTGGTCTCGGGTCTCGTGCTGCGCTGGCCCCGCCGCGCGCGCAGCTTGAAGATGTGGCTCAATCCCAATCTCGGTCTCAGCGGACGCGGGCTGCATCGTTCGCTGCATGCGGTGATCGGCACCTGGGTTCTTCCGGTCTATCTGGTGATGACGCTCACCGGCCTGTGGTACTCGTTCGATTGGTACAAGGACGGCGTCGTCTGGCTGCTGGCACGTCCCGAGGTCAGTGCCGCGAAGATGCAGCCAAAAATGTCCGCGAAGGCACCGCGTGCGGCGGCCCGTTCCGAGCCGGCCCAGCCGATCGGGTTCGACCTGGCATGGACGACGTTCCGGCGTGAGGAGGGCGACCGCTTCGCCAGGGCTCTGCTGACGCTGCCCCCCAGCCCCGGCACGGCGATACGGATCCGGTCGTGGGGCAAGGATTCGACGCTCGACACCACGCGCGATGAATTCCGCATCGATGCCGTCACCGGTCAGCTCGCCTCCGCGGAACGTTACGCCGACAAGACGTTGGGCGAGAAGATCATCGCCAACGTGCTCGATATCCATCGCGGCGCGATCCTGGGCTGGCCCGGCAAGCTCGCCTTCATGATTGCCGCGGCCCTGATGCCGCTGTTCTCGGTCACCGGAATCCTGCTCTATCTGTCGCGCCGCAGGTTGCGGCGCCCGGCGCAGGCGCCGCTCGGGCGGCTCGTTCCGGGCGAGTGAGTTGCTGCCGAAGAGGCTAGCCAACACCTCGACAATCGTTCAAAAGCCCGTGGCACGTCCTTGTCAGGTTTCGCCATGAAGCTTCCGACCGTCACCCCCGCCGATATCCGCCGCGCGCTGCTCCTGCGCGAAGAAATTGCCCTGCTCGATCTCAGATACGAGGCAGCCTTCGCCACCGGTCATCCGCTGTTCGCGGCCAACTTGGCCGCGGACCGGATTGTAGTGGAGGCCGAGGTGCGGCTGCCGCGCAAGGACGTGGCGATCGTGCTCTATGATGACGGCGAGGGGCTGGTCGCGACCGGCGCCGAACGCCTTGCCGCGCTCGGCTTCACCAATGTCAGCGCACTCGAGGGCGGGCTGAAGGCGTGGCGCGATGCGGGCTTCGAGGTTTTCGAGGACGTCAATTCCTATTCCAAGGCTTTCGGCGAGCTGGTCGAGTCCCGTCGCCACACGCCCTCGCTGAGTGCCGATGAGGTGGCAAAGCTGATCGCCGACAAAGCCAACATCGCCATCCTCGACGTCCGCCGCTTCGACGAATATGCGACCATGAACATCCCGGGCTCGGTCAGCGTGCCCGGCGCGGAGCTGGTGCTCCGGGCAGGCCAGGCCGCGCCCGATCCCGACACCACCATCATCGTCAATTGCGCCGGCCGCACCCGCTCCATCATCGGCACCCAGTCGCTGATCAATGCCGGCGTGCCCAACAAGGTGCGGGCGCTGCGCAACGGCACCATCGGCTGGGTCCTAGCGCGGCACGCGCTCAATCACGGCGCCGGCAGGCGCGGTGCGATCGGCTCGTTCGAGGGCGGTCCGGCCAATGCTCGCGATGTCGCCTATCGCGCCGGTGTTCGCCATATCGGAGCGAACGAGCTGGCGGCGCTGGTCGCAGAGACCCATCGCACGCTGTATCGCTTCGACGTGCGCGATGCAGAGGACTATACAGCCGGCCATCTCCCCGGCTTCCGCCACTATCCCGGCGGCCAGCTCGTGCAGGAAACCGACATGGCCGCTCCCGTGCGCGGCGCGCGCATCGTCCTGACCGACGACAAAAGCGTGCGCGCCGACATGACGGCGTCCTGGCTGGCGCAGATGGGGTGGGAAGTCTATGTGCTCGAGGGCGGCTATGATTGCGCACTGGAAATCGGTCCACCGCAGGTCTTGCCGAAGCCCGATCCGGCCCACCGCTACCGCCGGCCCTATGAAGGCACCGACGTGGCCGAAGCCGCGATGCAGGCCTATCTCGATTGGGAATACGGCCTCGTCGAACAGCTCCGCCGCGACGGTACGCACGGGTTCTATGTGATTTGAGCGAGCTCTGGGATGCCAAGCGCATCCTCGGCTCCGGCCGTCCTCTTCTCGTATCCGCTCCCTATTGTGCTGCGTATCGCCCGCGGTCTATGTGCTCAGGCAAAGCGGCTACTTACGGAGATGCCATGTCCGCCCCAGGCCAAAGCCCTGAGCGAAGCGCCAAGGCGCTGCTGCTCGAAGGCGTCAATGATAGCGCTGTCGACCTGTTCACGAGCGCTGGCTTCACCAATGTCGAACGGCTGACCAAGGCTCTGGACGGCGCAGATCTGCGGCGCGCGCTCGAGGGCGTGTCTCTGCTCGGCATCCGTTCGCGCACGCAGATCACGGATGAGGTTCTGGCGGCGGCCGGCCAGCTTCTCGCGGTCGGCTGCTTCAGCGTCGGCACCAACCAGGTCGATCTTTCGGCAGCGCGCAAGCGCGGTATTCCCGTCTTCAACGCCCCATTCTCCAACACGCGCAGCGTCGCCGAGCTCGTCATCGGCGAGATCGTGATGCTGCTGCGGCGGATCTTTCCGCGTTCGGTGTCGGCCCATGCCGGGGGCTGGGACAAGTCGGCGGCGGGCAGCCGCGAGGTGCGCGGCCGCACGCTCGGCATCGTCGGCTACGGCAATATCGGCTCGCAGCTTTCGACCTTGGCCGAAGCCATGGGCATGCGCGTGATCTATTTCGACCGCACCGACAAGCTTCGCCACGGCAACACCGAGCCGGTCGAGAAGCTCGAAGAGCTGCTGGCGCAGAGCGATGTCGTCAGCCTGCACGTGCCGGAGACGCCGGAGACTGCTGGCATGATCGGCGAGAGGGAGCTGCGGGCGATGAAATCAGGCTCGTTCCTGATCAACAACAGCCGCGGGACCGTGGTCGATCTCGATGCGCTGGCGCGTGCCTTGCGCGATGGCCATCTCGCCGGCGCGGCCGTCGACGTCTTTCCCGTCGAGCCTTCATCGAATGCCGATCGTTTCAACAGTCCCATTCAGGGCATTGAGAACGTCATCCTCACCCCCCATATCGGCGGCTCGACCGAGGAGGCGCAGGAGCGGATCGGCGGCGAGGTCGCGCGCAAGCTGGTCGACTATTTCATCACCGGCTCGACCATGGGCGCGGTGAATTTTCCGGAGGTGCAGCTGCATCTTCGTCCCTCCGGCGCACGCTTCAGCCATGTCCATCGCAACGTGCCGGGCATGTTGCGGCGGCTGAACGAGGTCTTCCTCCAGCGCGACATCAACATCGCCGCCCAATATCTGGAGACCGCCGGCGACCTCGGCTACGTCGTGCTCGACGCCGATCTCGGTGATCACGATTCCGGCGAGCTGCTGCAGCAGATCCGCGGCCTCGAGGGAACGGTCGGAGCGCGGCTGGTGTTCGAGCATTAGAGCGTTTTCGAGCGAAGCGGATATAAAAAAATAGCGTCAATCAGAATTCAGAGCCGTTTCGTTCCGATCGCATCAGAACGGAAATAGCTTTAGATCACCCCACGTTCCGGTTGCAACTTGTAGCAACTGCTCCCACACTGCCGTCGATTTCGGCCCGATCAAAAATCATGTCGAATTTGAGCTTCAGTTGCGTGAGTGTCCGCCATGGAACGGGACGCCGTACTGATTGATCTCGCGCTGCAGGGCGGCGGTTCGCACGGCGCCTTCTCCTGGGGTGTGCTCGACCGTCTTCTGGAAGAGAAATGGCTGGAGATCGCCGCAATCTCCGGAACCTCCGCAGGCGCGATGAATGCGGCGGTTCTGGCGGACGGCTGGACCGGCGGCGGCGCCGAGGGCGCGCGAGAGGCGCTCGACCGGTACTGGCGCCGTGTTTCGAAGGCCGCGGCCTTCAGCCCGCTACAACGTTCTCCGCTCGACCGCTTGATGGGGCGCTGGACCCTCGATACGTCGCCCTTCTATATCCTCACCGATTTGATGTCGCGTGTGCTCTCGCCCTACGACCTCAATCCGACCGGTTACAATCCGCTGCGCGCGGTGCTGGCCGAGAGTATCGATTTCGAACGCCTCGTGCGCTCGCCGATCCAGCTGTTCATCACCGCGACGCGGGTACGCACCGGGCGCGGACGTATCTTCCGCAACGCGGAGATCACGGCCGACGTGCTGCTGGCATCGGCCTGTCTTCCCACCATGTTCCGCGCGATCGAGATCGACGGCGAGCCCTATTGGGACGGCGGCTATGCCGGCAACCCGACCATCACGCCGCTGGTCCGCGAAAGCGACGCGCATGACACCATTCTCGTCCAGATCAATCCGACCGAGCGGCCGGAGCAACCGCGGACGGCTGCGGAGATCCTCAACCGTCTCAACGAAATCTCCTTCAACTCGCCGCTGATGAAGGAGCTGCGCATGATCGCGCTGCTGCGTCAGGCGGCCGATCCGGGCAGCGGCGAGGGCGCGCGCTGGGCGAAGATGCGCACACACCGGATCAAGAGCGACATGCTGGCGAAGTTCGGGGCCTCCTCGAAGCTCAACGCGGAGTGGGAGTTCGTCTCGATGCTGCGCGCCGAGGGACGCATGGCCGCGGACGACTTCCTCGCCGAGCACGGCGCGGAGATCGGCCGCCGCTCGACCGCCGATCTCGATGTCCTGCTGTCGGAGTGCTGAGGCATGGGTCTCCTCGGTCTCCTCGTCGGGCTCGGTCTGCTCGTCCTATTCGCCTTCCGCGGCTGGAGCGTCCTGCTGCTCGCGCCGTTCGCCGCACTCATTGCCGCGTTGTTCGGCGGTGAGCCGCTGCTCGCGAACCTGACCCAGGTGTTCATGGTGAACGCGGCGGGATTTCTGGCGCAGTTCTTTCCGATCTTTCTGCTTGGCGCCGTCTTCGGCAAGTTGATGGACGACTGTGGCGCGGTGACGTCGGTCGCCGGCTTCATGGCGGAGCGCCTCGGCGAACGGCGCGTGATCCTGGCGGTCGTGCTCGCCGGCGCGCTGGTGACCTATGGTGGTGTCAGCCTGTTCGTTGCGTTCTTCGTCATCGTTCCCATGGCCCGGTCGCTGTTTCGTGCCGCTTCGATTCCGCGTCGTCTGATCCCGGCCGCGATCGTGCTGGGAACGTCGACCTTCACCATGTCGGCCCTTCCTGGCACGCCGTCGATCCAGAATGCGATTCCGATGCCGTTCTTCGGCACGACGCCGTTTGCCGCGCCGGGCCTCGGCGTCGTCGGCTCGCTCATCATTCTCGGCGCCGGATTGTGGTGGCTGCATCGCGCCGAAGCTGCGGCGCGCCGCGCCGGGGAAGGTTATGGCGACGACGCCGAGGGCGCGATCGAGCAGACCGCTGCCGACGAGCTCGTGCGCGAGCGCGCGACGACTGCCCGCGAGTTCGATCCGGGAGAGCTACAGCACGGTCATCGCAGCGAGCGGCCATCGCCCGTGCTGAACGCCATGGCGCCGCTCGTCGTCGTCGTGACCGTCAACCTGGTGATGTCGCTGGTGGTGCTGCCGCGGCTCGATGTCAGTTATCTCGCCGAGCCGCGCTTTGGTGACACGACGCTTGCGGCGGTCGCAGGCGTGTGGTCGGTCGCGGTGGCGCTGGCTGCCGCCATCGTGACGGCCATCGCGCTGAACTGGGCGCGCCTGCCGGTGCTGCGCCGGACCATGGACGCCGGGGCCAATGCGTCGGTCCTGCCTGCGTTCAGCGTCGCTAGCCTCGTCGGCTTCGGCGCCGTCGTGGCCTCGCTGCCGGCGTTCACGATCGTGCGCGACTGGGTGCTGGCGATCGAAGGGGGACCGCTGGTCTCGCTCGCCGTCGCGACCAACATCCTGGCCGCGCTGACCGGGTCGGCGTCGGGCGGCCTGACCATCGCCCTCGATGCTCTCGGCCCGACCTATGTCGAAGTTGCCGCGCGCCACGGCATCGACCTTGCGCTGATGCATCGCGTGGCGGTGATCGGCGCGGGAACGTTGGACATCCTGCCGCATAACGGTGCGGTGGTCAGCCTGCTCGCGATCTGCGGCCTGACCCATCGCGACAGCTATTTCGATATCGTCATGGTCGGTATCGTGACCTCGCTCCTGGCGCTGCTGGCGGTGATCGTCCTGGGCACTGCGCTGGGCTCGTTCTGACGGAAAGCCGGCGTCAGCGATTGACGGACGGGCGAAGGTTGCATTGAATGCGGCCAAGTACCGAACGCAACAGAACAAGCCGGGTGGAAACGATGAAGCGCAACAGAGCGAAGCTGTGTGCATGGCTGGTGGGTACTGCGGCCGTAATGAGCGCGAGTGGTGCGTTGGCGGTAACGCTGCCGGAACACGCGGAGACCGTCTGCAAGGGGCTCGTCGGCGGCGCTGACGCCGTGAAGATCGATTCCGCGATCCTGCAGGCGCCGTCGCAAATGGCCGTAGCCGAGCGCGGGCCGACGCCGTCAGCACGCATCACGCCGGCCAATCCGGGCTTCTGCAAGGTGCTCGGCCATATCGATCCCACCGATCCCAAGGCGCCCCCGATCAAATTCCAGATCAACCTTCCCGTCGAATGGAACGGTCGCTCGTTGCAATATGGCGGCGGCGGCTTCAACGGCGTGCTGATCACCGGCCTTACGCTGCCGCCGGCCTACCCCTTCGACAAGCCCTCGCCGCTGGCGCGCGGCTTCGTCACCTACGGCACCGACTCCGGCCACGAGACCAAGCAGGGCGAGCCGCCGCAGGTGTTTGCGCTGAATGACGAGGCGTTCGAGAATTTCGCCCATCGCGCCTACAAGAAGGTGCGCGACGCCGCGGTCGGGCTGATGCAGCGCGCCTACGGCAGGAAGCCGGAGAAGCTGTACTTCATGGGCTCGTCAGAGGGCGGCCGCGAAGGCCTCACCATGGCGCAGCGCTATCCTGATGATTTCGACGGAATCTTCGCCCGCGTGCCCGTGATCAACTGGGTCGGACTGCAGCATGCCGGCACGCGCTCGGGTCTCGTCACCATGGGCGAGGGCTGGATCAACCCGGCGCAGGTCAAGCTCGTGGGCGAGGCCGTGCGCGCGGCTTGCGACAAGGCCGACGGCTCCGACGATGCGCTGGTGCAGGATCCCGTCGGCTGCAAGGCGGCCTTCAAGATCGAGACGCTGCGCTGCGCGGCCGGTAAGAGCGGCGACCAATGTCTCACCGATGCACAGATCAAGGCGGTGAACACGCTGCATGCGACCTACAAATTCCCCTTCGCGCTCGCCAATGGTCTCGACGATTATCCGGGCTGGGGCGTCTCCGGCGAGGACATCCCCGCGGTCGGGCCGACCGGCGGCTGGGTCTCCTGGTGGCTCGGCACCGCGCCGCCGGCACAGCCGCCCGCGCCGAACAACGGCATCGCCTGGATCTACGGCGCCGGCGGCATCCAATATGTCTTCGCGCGTGATCCGAAGCTCGACGTCACCACCTACAAGGTGGAGGACCACAAGGCGAGGCTGCTCGAAGTGTCCAACCTGATGGATTCCACCGACCCCGATCTCAGCCGCTTCCGGGCGCGGGGCGGCCGGCTGATCGTGCTGGAGCATATGGCCGACTACGCCCAGAGCCCCTATGCCGGCATTCGCTATTTCGAGAGTGTCGAGCGCAAGATGGGCAAGGCCGAGACCGCGGAGTTCGCGCGCCTCTACACTGCGCCTGGCGTCGACCATGTCGGCTCCGGCGCCCCCGCCAATGTCGATATGCTGAGCGTTCTGGTCGACTGGGTCGAGAACGGCAAAGCGCCCGGCGACTTAGAGGTCAGGGAGCAGAAAGTCGAGGCACCGTCGTTTGCCGCGACGCGCTCGCTGCCGTTGTGCCGCTGGCCGGCCTGGCCGCACTACAAGAGCGGCCCGGTGACGGAGGCGGCGAGCTTCACCTGCGCGCCGTGAGGCGCGATAGGCCGGATGAATGAGCGAACGTCACTCCGCTGCCATCGCCTGTGCCGCGCCGAGCAACCGCGCATTGAGCCGGCCGCCGGAGAACAGCATGTCGTCGAGGGCTTCGTCGATGTCGGCCGAGACGATCGACTTACCGCCGTCGCGCGCCAGGCTGGCTTGCGCCAGCCGGCGCATCAGCTCCTTGATGAAGGCGCAACTCGTGCCCTCGCTGCGGCGGGCAGCCTCGATGATGATCGCGTCGTCGAGCGGCAATGCCTTGCCGTAGAGGCGCACCAGCTTGCTGCGGCCATGTTCGTCAGGTAGCGGGACTTCGATGGCCTGGTCGATGCGGCCGGGGCGACCGGCAAGGGCGGCTTCAAGGTCCTGCGGCCGGTTGGTGGTGAGAACGAACAGGATGTCGGCATCCTGCTTCAGCCCGTCCATCTCATTGAGCAGCCTGTTGAGCATGGATTCTTCGCACGGCCCCATGTTGCGACGGTCGCGCGCGATCAGGTCGACGTCCTCAATCACCACCATGGAGGGCTGCAGCAGCCGTGCCAGACTCATATAGGCGCTGAGAAGGCCGATCTGCTCGGCCGTGATAATCAGGGTGGTTTGTTCAGGCAGATGCGTTGCGAGGTAGCGGATCGTATGGGTCTTGCCGGTGCCGGGCGGTCCATAAAGCAGGATGCCCTTGCGCGTCGATTGTCCGAGCCGCCGTAGCTGCTCGCGGGTGCCGACGAAATTCAGCACGTTGCGATCGAGCAGCCGCAGAGTCCGCTCCGGCAGGATCACCTCGTCGCGTCCGACGGCGGGCAACCGGTGCACATTGATGCCGCGGGCTAGGCCGCGATAGTCGGAAGACTCCTCAAGCGACAGGATCTTGCCGCGATAGGTGCGCGCGGCCTGCACGGCTTCTTCGAGCGCGCCGAAGCAACGCTGCACCACAGCCGCCCCAGCGCTTCCCGCAGACACCACGATTTCGATACGGATGCCGGGCTCGCGACGGGAGTCGCGGTTGGCGCAGAGCAGGACGGCATAGCGCAAACCGTCGTGCTCGCAGAGCCACAAACCGTTGTCGAGGCAGCGCGATGGACTGCTGTCGCCGACATCGACGTCGGAATATTGCAGCGGGGCGATCGCGACGGCGATCCGATCGTCGCGGAGCAGGCGCGCAAACGACAGCGTTTCGTAGTGTTCCTCGGCAAGTCCGAACAAGTCGACGTGTGCTGCCAGCTGCTTGTCGAGCGCGGCTTGGACGTCCACTCGCATGTGGCCGGGAAACTGCCGGGTGGTCGTCACGAGCTTGCTCAGCGGAATGTCTTCGAAATGCGCGTCCAGAACTCCGAACGCATAGGTGAACTGACCTTCCGTTTCGTTCTCTTGGTCTTGCTCTTCCGCTTGCTCCAACCTCTGCGCCACGGCTAGCCTCTCTGTCTGCAACTAGAACGGGTTGAGAACAAACAAGGAACATGAACGCGCGAGAACGTCAAGCGCTTTGACAACGAGATCGGTAGACGCTATTTGCTTCGCATGCGAAATAACAGCGCCGACGCGCGGCACCCTCGGTTAATCTACCTGCTGAGTGTCGCCCAGCGCCGGCTGCAGCGCTGGATGGCGGCGCGGCCCGAGAGCGAGGTGACGCCGGCGCAGGCGGGGCTGCTGTTCATCCTCGGCAAGCAGGATGGCGTCCTGATGGGCGAGGCTGGGGCGGCGCTCGACATGGGACCGGCCGGCATTTCGGGTCTCGTCGACCGGACGGTGGCTGCGAAGCTGGTCGAGCGGCGGGCCGACCGCGAGGACGGCCGCGCCTTTCGCATCTGGCTGACGCCGAAGGGGCGCACCGCGCTGGCGCAGGCCAAGACCAGCGCGGCGGAGGTCAATGCGGCGCTGACGGAAGGATTCACGGCCGCCGAGATCGACATCGTCGCACGCTGGCTGACGAGCATTCAGGACAAGTTTCCAAGACGTTCAGACGAATAAAACGGAGCAGACCAATGACCGAGCACGTCCGGATCGAGAACAGCGGCGGAATTCTCACCCTCACGTTGGCACGTCCCGACAAGAAGAACGCGCTGACGGATGCGATGTACGGAAAGCTCGCCGATGCGATCGAATCCGCCGAGTTCGACCCATCCGCCCGCGTGATCCTGATCCGCGGCGAGGGCGACATGTTCACCGCCGGCAACGACGTCGGCGAGTTCGCGGCCGTCGCGGCCGGCAAGTCCGAAGGCAGCCGCAACGTGGTGCGCTTCATCCAGTCGCTGGCGCGCTGCACCCGGCCGCTGGTCGCGGCCGTGCAGGGCCGTGCCGTCGGCGTCGGCACCACGATGCTGCTGCATTGCGACCTCGTCGTGCTCGCCGACAACGCGCAATTGTCGACGCCGTTCGTCAGCCTCGCGCTGGTGCCTGAAGCCGCCTCCAGCCTGTTGATGCCGGCGCGCATCGGCTACGCCCGCGCCTACGAGATGTTCGCGCTTGGCGAAACCGTGCCGGCCAGGTCCGCGCTGGAATGGGGCCTCGCCAACCGTGTGGTGCCGCTCGACAAGCTGGATGCCGAAGCGCTTGCGCTGGCGCAGCGTCTCGCCCGCCAACCGGCCGGGGCCCTCATCGCGACCAAGCGGCTGATGCGCAACGGCGAGGCGCTGGTCGCGCAGATGCAGGCCGAAGGCGAGCAGTTCGCGCAGCGCCTGCGCACCGCCGAAGCGCGCGAGGCGTTTACGGCGTTTGCGGAGCGCCGCCCGCCGGATTTCACCAGAATAGGATAGTATTCCGAATGCGTGCAGGTTGGATCGTTTCGATTCAACTCAAACCTTAACGAAACATTGGCACGTGGCGGTGCAAGGTGGCCTCTCCGGAGAGTTAGGCCCCCTCGACCCATGTCCATTGTTAAGAAATCGGTAAGCACGCTCCTCCTGGTCCTGATGACGCTGCTGGCGGCCGGCGCGCTGACCAGCACGGCCGTCCAGATGGTCGGGGCCTTCGGCCGCTATAGCGACAGTCTGGAGACCGAGCGGCTCGCGAATGCCGACAAGTCGATCTTCCATGGCGTGGTTGCCCTGCGCAGCAATCGTGGCGATGCCCAGAGCGCCCTGCTCGGCGAGGACGATCCGCGCGCCAAGCTCGGCGTTGCCGAGAAGGCGGAACAGGCCGGCTTCGACGCCATCAGTGCTGCGCTCTCCACCGTCGAATTCGCCCGCCGCGACGAGCTCGCCAGCACGCTGAAGCAGCGCTGGAGCGAGGCCGCGCCAAAATTCCAGTTGTTCTACGACGAGGCCAAGCTGCCGCGCGCCGAGCGCAAGCTGGAGCGGACCGCGCCCTGGTACGATGCGGTCACCAAGGTGATCGAGACCGCCAATCTCGCATCCACCGCGGTGTCGAACCGCGCTTGGATGAACGATCCTTACATCGCCCGCATGATCCAGGCCCGCCGCCTCGCCTGGCAGGTGCGCGACCGCTACGGCATCCAGTGCTCGACCCTGCGGCCGAACGTCAACGCCAGCAAGCCGCTCGACGACACCCAGAAGCAGACCGTGGCCGGATGGAACGGCGTCGTCACCGCCGGCTGGACCGGCATGGAGGAGCTGCTGGCTGCGCCTGACGTGCCGGCCGACCTCGTCAACGCGGCCAAGGAGGCGAGGGCCAAGACCGACGGCGCTCTCAAGCAGATCGGCGAGCTCACCAAGGGCTTGGATGGCAGCGGCCGTCCCGCGATGCCCGCCTCGGAATGGAACGCGTTGTGCCAGGCTCCGTTCGCGTCCATCGTCGCGGTCGCGAGCAAGGCGCTCGACCTGTCGATCGCGCACGCGGAGGCGGTTCAGGCCAAGGCCCTCACCAATCTCATCGTGCAATCCTTCGGCTTCCTGCTTGCACTGGCCGTGACTGTCGCGGGCGTGTTTGTGGTGCGCAACCGGCTGATGCGCCCGGTGCGCGCGATCCTCGATGCCATCGCCCGCATCAGCGCGCGCGATTATGCGACGCCGGTGCCGCAATCGCGGCATCCCGACGAGTTCGGCACCATGGCGGCTGCGCTCGAAAGCCTGCGCGAGAGCGCGGCGACTGCGGAGCGCCTGGGTAAGGAACGCGAGTCGCAGCAGGCGCTTCAGCTCGCCCGCTCCGGCACCGTCGATGCCGCCTGCCGCAGCTTCGACGACACGGTGCAGGCGGTCATTCAGAGCGTTGCGGCCTCGACGCGGGAGCTCGACGCCACCGCGAGCGGCGTGCGCTCGCTGGTCTCGGAATCGAGCAGCCAGACCGCGGCGGTCTCCTCGGCCGCCGAGCAGGCCACCAATAATCTCGAGACCATCGCCGCTGCGACCGAGGAGCTCTCCGCATCCGTGGGCGAGATCTCCGCGCAGGTGCAGTCGAGCGCGCGCGAGGCCCGCGAGGCCGTGGCCCAGGCCGAGCAGACCAATGCGACCGTCGAGATCCTCGATCAGACGGCAAACCGCATCGGCGAGGTCGTGAAGATGATCAACGCGATCGCGGCCCAGACCAATCTGCTGGCATTGAACGCCACTATCGAAGCCGCGCGCGCCGGCGAGGCCGGCCGCGGCTTCGCGGTGGTCGCGGGCGAGGTCAAGAGCCTTGCGGCGCAGACCGCGACGGCGACGGAGGAGATCTCGCGCCAGGTGGAGGAGATCCAGGGCGCCACCGGCCAGGCGGTCGCCGCGATCCGCTCGATCGGCGGGGCCATCAGCGGTATCGACGAGAAGATGACAGCGATTGCCGCCGCGGTCGAACAGCAGCGTGCGGCCACGACGGAGATCTCGCGCAACTTCCAGCAGGCGGCCCAGGGCACCCGCGAGGTCACCGATACCATCGGCAGCGTCGCAAGGCTCAACCAGGAGACCGGCAATGCCGGCACGGTGCTGTCGGAGTCCGTCAAGAAGATGTCGGCGGATGCCGATCGTCTTCGCGTCGCGGTCGAGGGTTTCCTGGGCGCCGTGAAGAGCGCCTGATTCCGTTCTCTGTCCACCTGAACTCGCGCAGGCATTGCCGCAGCTCGGCCCTGCGGGTACATCTGTGCCGCCTCGCTCCCGCGGGCGCGGCGACAGACGCAAGACACATCAGGGATGGAGAGTTCGATGCCGGTTACCCCACACAAGGCCCAACGCCCCTATCGCGGCGTGTTCCCGGTCGCGCCCACCATCTTCGACGAGCGCGGCGAGCTCGACCTCGAGGGTCAGCGCCGCTGCATCGATTTCATGATCGACGCCGGCTCGCACGGCATTTGCATCCTCGCCAATTTCTCCGAGCAGTTCGTGCTCACCGATGCCGAGCGCGAGACGGTGATGCATGCGGTGCTGGACCATGTGGCCGGCCGGGTTCCCGTGATCGTCACCACCACGCATTTCAGCTCGGCCGTGTGCGCGGCGCGCAGCAAGCAGGCCGAGGCGGCCGGCGCCGCCATGGTGATGGTGATGCCGCCCTATCACGGCGCGACCTTCCGCGTCCCCGAGAAAGGCATCGTCGAGTTCTTCAAGGTGCTGTCCGGCGCCATCAACATCCCGATCATGATCCAGGACGCGCCGGTTGCCGGCACGCCGTTGTCGGTCGAATTGCTGGCGCGGCTGTCGCGCGAGTTTTCCAACATCCGCTATTTCAAGATCGAGGTACCGGGCGCAGCCTCAAAACTCCGCAGCCTGATCGAGGCGGGCGGCAAGGACATCGAGGGTCCCTGGGACGGCGAGGAGGCGATCACGCTGCTCGCCGATCTCGATGCCGGCGCGACCGGCGCCATGACCGGCGGCGGCTATCCCGACGGCATCCGCCAGATCATCGATCCCTATTTCGCCGGCGATCGCGAAAAGGCGAAGGCCGCCTATGAGCGCTGGCTGCCGCTGATCAACTACGAGAACCGGCAATGCGGCCTGATCGCCTGCAAGGTGATGATGCAGGCCGGCGGCGTGATCAAGTCGGAGGCGGTGCGCCATCCGCTGCAGCCGCTGCATCCGGCGACGCGCGCGGGGCTATTGGAGCTCGCCAAGGAGCGCGACGCGTTGGCGCTCAGGTGGGGGAAGTAATTCTCTCCCCGTCAGTGCGTGAAGCTGTCGGGCAAAGCGAAGCGTGCCCACCAACTTGCGCGCCCTCGGGAAGAGCGGTGGGCACGGCGCTTTGCGCCTTTGCCCACCCTTCGAAGGCTGCGAGGAGCGACTTGTGCGCCCTCGCTCGCAATGAACGAGGGACGCCCATTTCGCCTGAAGGCGTCGAATTAGCGCGTGCCGGGCCGTTCCCCACAGCCCGGCGATGGCATATTGTACGCGCGCCAACCGGCGCCTTGCGGAGATTCTCAGGACATCTCGCAACAGCTCTTCTTTTGCCACTATCCCGAGCCAGGTTGGTGCAAACCGACAGAACAGGGAGGCAGTGCCATGACGATGAGGCCGGATCCCACCTTTCACGCATCGCCCAAGCTTGCGATGGAAGCGCCTGCGGAGAACTTTGCTTACACCTTGCTGCTCAGTCCGGATTTCTCAAAGCCGGATGCTCTCGCGGTCATCGACGTCAAGCCGGGATCGCCGACCTATAGCCAGATCGTCCACACCGTAACGATGCCCAACAAGGGTGATGAGTTTCATCATTTCGGCTGGAATGCTTGCTCCTCCGCCCTGTCGCCGCTCGCCGGACACGCCTTCATCGAGCGGCGCTATCTCATCATCCCGGGGCTGCGCTCGTCGCGGATCTACGTCATCGATACCAAGCCCGATCCGACGAAGGCCAAGATTCACAAGATCATCGAGCCAGAGGAGGTCTTCAAGAAGACCGGCTACTCGCGGCCGCACACGATCCATTGCGGGCCGGACGGCATTTACGTGAGCACGCTGGGCGGCGGCAAGGACGGCACCAACGGACCTCCGGGCGTCTTCATCATGGATTGCGAGACGTTCGAAGTTCTTGGACGATGGGAGATCGACCGTGGCCCGCAGACGCTGCACTATGATTTCTGGTGGAATCTGCCGCGCGATTACATGGTGACGAGCGAATGGGCGTTACCGCCGCAGTTCGAGAACGGGATCGTCCCGGAAGATCTGCTTGCGAATAAATATGGTCATCGTCTCCACTTCTGGGACCTTCGCGCGCGTCGCAACGTCCAGACCATCGACCTCGGCGCCAATCATCAGATGGCGCTGGAGGTGCGCCCCGCGCACGATCCGGTTCGCGAGTATGGTTTCGTCGGTGTCGTGGTCGACACCACCAACCTCGAAGCGTCGATCTGGACCTGGTGGCGCGAGGGCGGAAAATTCCATGCCGAGAAGACGGCGACGATTCCTCCCGAAGCCGCGCCCAAGGAGAAGCTGCCGCCGCTGCTGCAGGGATTTGGCGCCGTGCCGCCGCTGGTGACGGACATCGACCTGTCAATGGACGATCGGTTTCTCTATGTCTCGTGCTGGGGGACGGGTGAGATGCGCCAGTACGACGTCAGCGATCCCAGAAAGCCGAAGCTTGCGGGCTCGGTCCACATCGGCGGCATCGCGCGGCGCACGCCCCATCCGAACGGAAAGGCCTTTGCGGCGGGCCCGCAGATGGTCGAGATCAGCCGCGACGGCCGGCGCGTGTACTGGACCAATTCGCTCTATTCCACCTGGGACGACCAGTTCTATCCCGACGGGGTTCCGGGCGTGGAAGTCATGGCCAATGTCGGTCGTGACGGCGGCCTCGAGCTCGACAAGGACTATTTCGTGAGTTTCCCCGACGGATATCGTGCGCACCAGATCAGACTCGAGGGCGGCGATTGTTCGACGGACTCATTTTGCTACCCGTCGGTCTAGATGGGACGCAGGCGAGCCCGGCCCTTGGCTGGCTGTGGCTCGCGCTTGTTGCGAGCGGTCTCTACCACGGGATCAATCCGGGAATGGGATGGCCGCTCGCCGTTTCGGCCGGGCTCATGGACAAGAGCCCCCTCGCGCTCTTCCGCGCATTGTGGGCTCTGGCGGCCGGGCACCTCCTGGCAACACTTCTCGTGCTGCTGCCGTTCGCCTTCCTGCTCGTACTGGCCGAATGGCAGCGTCCAATCCAGATCGGTGCGAGTCTTCTCGTCATCGGCTTTGGCGTCTACCGGCTGATCGACCGGCGTCATCCGCGCGCGCTGGCACGAATTCCGCCGACGCAATTGGTGCTCTGGTCATTTGCCGTCGCCATCGCTCACGGCGCTGCCCTGATGCTCGTGCCGATCTATCTCGGGCTCTGCCAGGCCTTCGAGCTCGATGCCGGCCATCAGGCGGCGGGCGCGCTGATTGCGGCAAGTCTCGGGATGGCGGTGCTGGTGTCCCTGGTGCACGTTGCCGCCATGGTCGGTGCCGGCGGATGTCTGGCGTGGCTGGTCTACCGCCATCTGGGATTGAAGTTCGTCTCGCGAAGCTGGTTCAATCTGGATGCAGTCTGGGCGATCAGCCTCGTTCTGGTTGGCGCGGTGGCGCTCGCTTTCAATCTTGCGGCCTCGCGCTGAGGTCTACCGCACCAAAGCCCACTCGCCGATGATGCGAAACCGCGCCTTGGCATCATCCTGCCTGAACAACGCAATGCGATCGATCGCGAACATCTCGATCCCCAGCGCCACAAACCTTGTCCGCAGCATCTGAAGGATCGGCCCGCGCCGTTCCGCATCCAGCCGACCCGTCAAGGTCATGTGGAAGCGGAATTCTTCCATCACGTAAGGATAGCCCCAGCGGTCGAGATAATCCCGCTGCCGCTCGCTGAGCCTCTCCGGCTTGCGACGGGCGCGATCTTCCGTCGTCAGCGGGGCGCGAAACAGGTCGAACGCGCGAACGCAATCAGCGGCAAGCTGTTGGAGAGCCTCGACCGGCTCGGCCGGAATGACGGCAATGAAGCCGCTGATGGCATCGACCACCGGTCGGATCGCCGGGATCGGACGTGTCCTGCCCGCGAAGGCCGAGCAGGCGGCCAGCAGCTCGGCTTCGGTCTTGCCAGGCGCCAGCGCCATCGGCGCCTTCAGCGTGGCGTGAAAGCCGTATTGGCGGGGATCGGCGCTGACCTCGCGCCAGTCCGGCGCGGCCTGCAGCGCTTGTTGCGGAAACGGCAGCTCGTCTCCGGTATAGGCGTCATAGCCGAGCAGCTCGGCGCCGAAGCGGGAGAGGGCGCTGTCGCGGCCTGCGGCATAATAGATCGCGTAGCGGGGGAAACCTGTCATTGCCTCAGCATAACCAATTTACGCCGCGACGACAGCCTCGCGCGGCGTCGCCATTGCGGTGAGCAGCCGCGTCGCGTCGGTGAGATGCACGAGCCTGCCGCCTGAGATCACCGCGATCAGCCGCGGCCGCAGCTCCACGCTGTCGTCGACGAGGAGAATGTCGGCGCGGCGTCCCTCCGCGAGCAGGCCGCGATCGGTGAGGCCGGTTGCCCGCGCCGGGCCGGCGGAGATTAGATCCCAGGCCTGAGCCAGCGGCACCACGCCATCGGCGGCCAGGCGGAACGCGGCGAGCAGCTGCGCGGGATAGTAATAGTCCGACGCCAGCACCGAGCAGAGCCCCTTTGCGATCATGTCGGAGGCCCTGGTCCAGCCGGTGTGGCTGCCGCCGCGCACGACGTTCGGCGCGCCGTAGACGATGGCATCGCCGTGGCTGGCCGCAGCCTGCGCCGTCTCCTCGTTGATCGGAAATTCCGCGATCAAGGCGCCGAGCTCGCGAAAGTCCCGGCGCATCGCCGGGCTCGAATCGTCGTGCGAGAGCATCCTCACCTTGGCGGTGCGGGCCGCGGCGGCCAGGCGTGACACCGAGGCGGGCACCTCGTCGGCGCGCGAGACCACGCGCTTGACCAGCCGGTCGAATTCTTCACTCGACAGCCCGGTGCGCTCCACCATGCGGTTGCGTTTGCGCGGCTTGGCCATGTCGGCGACGGTGCCGTCCATGTGGTCGTTGAATGCGAGCAGGTCGACGCGGCCCTCGGCCAGCCACCGTGCGATCTCGGCTTCGGCATCGAGATTGTAGGTCTCGTGCCGCAGGTGGAAGCGGGTGTCGGCGGCGAATTGCGGACGCTGCCGCTCGATCGCCTCCATCAGGCCGCGTGCATTGTCGGCGCTGCGCAGGCCCGGCTCCCACGAGCAGGTCGTGGCGTGAAACACGGTGGTGATGCCGTTGCTGATCGCCTGGCGGTCGCTGTCGGCGAGCGCAACGTCGATCGGAAAGTCGACGCCGGCGCGCGGCATCATCTGGCGCTCGAAGGCATCGCCATGCAGATCGACGATGCCGGGCAGCACCAGCAGGTCACGGGCATCCAGCGCCAGCCCCGCCCGGCCGCGAGAGGCGTCGACCTTTGCAATGTCTGTTCCGGAGACGAGAAGAGATGTTTCGGCGAGCTCGGCGCCGATCAGGGCCCGGCCGCCTTCGATGAATATGTCTGTCACGCGACCGCGCTTCGTTTGCTGGCAGGAGAATTGGCGAGTGAGCTCGCTTTTGCTTCGTATGCCGAGAGGAAATCTTCAATCCCGAGCTTGCGGAAATTGGGCAGCGCCTCGCGCAACTTGTCGTGATCCCAGTCCCACCAGGCAAGCCTTGCGAGCCGTCCGGCGATCTCCTCCGAGAACCGCCGCCGCACGATGCGGGCCGGATTGCCGGCGACGATGCTGTAGGCCGGCACGTCCTTGGTGACGATGGCGCCGGCGGCGATCACCGCGCCGGTGCCGATGTTGCGGCCCGGCAGCACGATCGCGCCATGGCCGATCCAGACGTCATGGCCGATATGAACGTGATGCTGCCGGCGCCACTCGAAGAACTCGAGATCGTCGCTCTCACCCTCGAAATAGGCGCTGGATCGGTAAGTGAAATGCGCCTGAGTGGCGCGATGCATTGGATGGTTGCCGGGATTGATGCGGGTCATCGCCGCGATCGAGCAGAATTTGCCGATGGTGGTGTAGGTGATCTGCGCATCGTTCACGACATAGGAATAATCGCCCATCGCCACTTCATGCAGGATCGTGCGCGCGCCGACTTCGGTGTAGGCGCCGAGCCTGGTCTCATGCAGCTTGGCCGAGGGATCGACGGTCGGCTGAACCGAAAGAGCTTTGGCGGCCATGTTGCATCCGAAGTGCGAGGGCGGGCGTCTCTCTTCGAGCGCCCGGATGACGATGTCATGACAAACAGATGACAGGGGATGATGTGCGTAGGATGGCCGCACTGCAGCAGCGCTGTCACACAAGTGTTAAGCGCCGGCGTTAGCGGTTGGCTCCAGCTACTCTGGAGCTCCTGTATGCTGGTGGTTGAAGGCCTGACGTGTCGCTTCGGCGCGAAAGCCGCGGTGGACGATGCTTCGTTTCAAGTTTCCCCGGGCGGCTTCGTCGGGGTGATCGGGCGATCCGGCGCCGGCAAGTCGACACTGCTGCGGTCCATCAACCGGCTGGTGACGCCGAGCGGAGGACGCGTCCTGTTCGACGGCGTCGACGTCACCTCGCTGCGCGGCAGGGAGTTGCGGCAGTGGCGCGCCCGCTCGGCGATGATCTTCCAGCAGTTCAACCTCGTCGGCCGGCTCGACGTCCTCACCAATGTGCTGATGGGGCGGCTGTCGACGGTGCCGACATGGCGGTCGCTGCTGCAGCTTTGGCCCGAAGAAGACAAGGCCGTCGCGATGTCGGCGCTTGAGCAGTTCGACATGGCTGCCATCGCGGCCCAGCGCGCCGACCACCTCTCGGGCGGTCAGCAGCAACGCGTGGCGATCGCGCGGGCGCTGGTTCAGCAGCCCGACATCATCCTTGCCGACGAGCCGATCGCCTCGCTCGATCCCCGCAACACCAAGATCGTGATGGATGCGCTTCTGCGCATCAACAAGCATTTCGGTATCACGGTGCTCTGCAACCTGCATTCGCTCGATCTCGCCCGCAGCTATTGCGACCGCCTGATCGGGATGGCCGCGGGGCGGGTCGTGTTCGACGGCGCGCCGGCGGCCTTGACCGACCATATCGCGCGCGAGCTGTACGATCTCGAGGCGAATGAAGTCATGGATGTTGCGCCCCGGGATGCATCGGTCGGCACGGCAGTTCCTGCCTTCGGCACGGTTGCCGCGGCCTGATTGCCGCTTCAAATCGAGCCCAGCGTAGAGCCGGAGCTCGACAGTTGCATAACCTTGAAATGGGAGACGTCATGATAGACCGTCGTACGATCGTTGCCGCTGCGGCGGCCCTGGCATTTTCAGTTTCGGCCGCTGCGGCGCAGGACTGGAAGGCAAAATATCCTGAGCTGATCTTCGCAAAAGTTCCCGACGAGAATGCCTCCGGCACCACTAACCGCTGGACGCCTCTGACGGAGTACCTGTCCCGCGAGCTTGGAACCAAGGTCACGCTGCGGATTGCCAATGACTACGCCGCAGTGATCGAAGGTCAGCGTGCAGGAAACATTCACATCGCGATGTACGGCCCGGCGTCCTACGCGCGTGCCTACATCGTTGGCGCGAAGGTCGAACCGTTCGCTATCGAGGTGAACGGCGACGGCACCAAGGGCTATTACTCGGTTCTCTATGTCAAGAGCGATTCGAGCTACAAGGACATCAAGGACCTGCAAGGCAAGAACCTCTGCCTCGTTGATCCCAATTCGACTTCCGGCAACAACGTGCCGCGTTTCGCGATGAACAAGATGGGCATCGACCCGGAAAAGTTCTTCGCCAAGGTGGTCTACTCGGGGAGCCACGAAAACGCAGTGATCGGGCTTTCGCAGGGCACCTGCGACGCGGCGTTCAACTGGTGGAACGATGAGAAGGAATCGAACCTGCTCCGGATGGAACGGAAGGGCATGGCGAAGGCCGCGGATTTCAAGATCATCATGAAGTCCGAGCAGATTGTGAACTCGCCGATGGCCTATCTCGGCAGCCTGCCTGACGACCTCAAGGCGGCGATCAAGAAAGCCGTGCTGGAAATTGCGGTGAAGGACAAGGCCGCTTTCGACAAGATCTACGAGGGGAAGCAATTGCCCTACGTCGAGGTCGACCACAAGGCGTATGAGGCCGTGATCGAACTGACCAAGTTTGTCGACAGCATTCGCAAGCAGAAATCCTGAGGGAAACGAAGGGTTGGACAAGACGGGCAGATCGCACGATCTGGCCGTCGGCTCTTCCGAACATCCCATGCGAACAGCAGTTCCCGAATTCCCGGAAGCCAGGCTGCGTGAGCTTGCCGATCGCTATGCGGCTGCAATTGCCGCCAAGCGCCGGCGCGTATGGCTCGGTGCCGCCGTCCTGATCGCCGTTGCTATTGCCGCGGGCTGGATGGGCGAGGTCAGTCTTGGAAATTTTGTCGAGAACTTCTGGCGCTTCCCGGCCTATTTCGTCAGCATCGCACCCAAATTTTCGTTCGCGACCGCATGGAGCGATTTGGCGGACTGGCTGTGGGGGTTGCCGCGCTGGACACGGCTTCTCGGGGATACGTTGCTGATCGCATATATGGGCACCCTCTCGGGTGCGCTGTGCGGTTTCGCACTTTGCTTCCTCGCCTCGGCCAATCTCGTGAAATCAGGAACGACTGTTTTCGTCACCCGGCGCGTCCTGGAATTTTTCAGGACCGTGCCGGAGATCGTGTTTGCCCTGATCTTCGTGCTGGCCTTTGGTCTCGGGCCGCTGCCGGGCGTTCTGGCCATTGCAATCCATACCGCCGGAGCGTTGGGCAAGCAGTTCGCCGAGGTTGTCGAGAACATCGACAGCAAGCCGGTCGAAGGGGTGGCGGCAAGCGGGGGCAGTTGGGTTCAGGTTGTTCGGTTCGGCGCGTTGCCTCAAGTCCTTTCGAACTTCGTGAGCTATGCCTTGCTCAGGTTCGAGATCAACGTGCGTGGCGCTGCCGTGATGGGCTTCGTCGGCGCCGGCGGGATCGGCCAGGATCTGATCGAGGCGGTTCGCAAGTTCTACTTCACCGACGTCAGCGCCATCCTGTTGCTCATCGTCCTTACCGTCATGTTGATCGACTTCCTGACGGAACGGTTGCGACACCGCCTGCTCGGGCTGGAGGGAAGCACCCGATGAGCTCCTTCAGTTTTGAAAACCGGGCCGGCATTGCCGAACGGTATCCCGACGTCTTCCGGACCGATTGGTGGCAGCGGGGAAGGATCGCAATACTCGTCGGCGGGGCGGTCGGGCTGTTCCTGTTCGGGATCGTCCAGCTCGATATTCCCTTTAACCGGCTCTCCCAAGGCATGGTCAGGCTGGGCGAATTCGTCCAGCTCATGTTGCCGCCCAATCCGGGTTCTTGGGCGGAGGTTCTGAAATATCTGCATGCGCTCGGAGAGACGGTGTCGATCGCGTTTCTCGGCACGCTGGGCGGCGCGCTGCTCGCGCTGCCGGTATCCCTGCTGGCGGCGCGCAACGTGGTTGCAAGCCGGATCATCCGCGTATTGACGCGTCGTGGCCTCGATACCATCCGTGGAGTCGATACCTTGATCTGGGCACTGATCTGGGTCGGTGTCGTGGGGCTGGGGCCGTTTGCCGGCATCCTGGCCGTGATCTGCAGCGATTTCGGAACGTTCGGCAAGCTGTTCTCGGAAGCGATCGAGGTCGCCGACAAGAACCCCGCGGAAGGCGTTCGGTCATCGGGCGGCAACCATTTCCACAGCGTCCGGTTCGGATTGCTGCCGCAGGTATTCCCGGTCTTGCTGAGCCAGGTGCTCTACTATTTCGAGTCGAACACGCGATCGGCGACGATCATCGGAATCGTTGGCGCTGGCGGCATTGGCCTTCAGCTTGCCGAACAGATCCGGGTGCTGGAATGGCAGAAGGTATCGTTTCTGATCCTGCTGATCCTGATAACGGTATCGTCGATCGACTGGATTTCCGGCAAGCTGCGCTTCGCGATTATCGGCAAGCGGACGGTCGCCTAACGTCGTGCTGGAGCCTTATCCATTCCGATTGAATCGGAACGGAACTCTGGCTTCTTGTTTTGACGCGTTTTCTCGACGCACACCGTTTCCACGTCGGATCAAGTCCGAGGGCATGCTTCGCTGGAAAACGCTCTGATCTAACCGTTCTCCACCAAGAACTCCACACGTTCTGCCGCAAAGCGCGAGTGCTTCGTCACCAGCGGCTTGCCCGTGAGATCATGGTCGGTGGCGTCGACCACCAGGATCGGCCGCCCCAGCGCCAGATCGAGCCGTGCGGCGTCGCTCGCATCGACAATCCCTGCGGTGATCCTCGTTGCGCCACGGCGATAGTCGCGGACGCCGAAATGCTCCAGCAGCTTCGTCATCGAGCGCGTCGCCGCGAACACGGCGCCTGCATCCGGGAACAGGTCAGCCGAGAGCCAGGTGGTAGAAACACAGATCGGCGTGCGGTCGGCGAGGCGAATCGCTTCGATCCGCACCAGGGGTGCGCCGGTCCTTAATCCCAGCTCCCGTGCGAGCTCGCGCGTTGCGACGTCGTTGGTCGCCTCGATCAGCCGGCCGTGCGGCTCGCGGCCATCGGCGCCGACGATCTCGGAGAAGCGCGTGCGCGAGCGCAGGGGATAAGCGAGCTTCTGGGCCTCGACATAGGTTCCGCTGCCGCGCTCGGCGCGCACCAGGCCGCGCTCGGCAAGCGCTGCCAGCGCGCGCCGCACGGTGTGGCGGTTGACGCGATAGGTCTCGGCGATCTCCATCTCGCCCGGCAATTTGTCGCCGGCCGCAAAGCGGCCGTCGGCGATGCCGCGCTCGATGCCATCGGCCACGAGGCGCCATAGCGCGACGCCCGACGAGGCTGTGTCCTGCATGCTCATGTCGCGGGAAACCTACTCCAGAAATCACAGCATTGTCACGAAACAGTCATGGCGCGTCCGTATGAAGTTGTCTATTATCATAGACAACTTCGGCGCGGCAAGTTCTGTAGAAGGTTCGATGGACCAGGTGACCCAGCACAACGACCAGCAAGCCCAGCGCAAGGCCGCAATGGCGGTGCTGGCGCACGCGGAGGCGGGCGAGATCGCCGCTCGCCTCCGCAACTTGGCCCTCCCGGACCATCAGGATCTGCGCACGCCCGAGAACGGCCTCGTCATGCTGCGCGGCCGGGTCGGCGGCGATGGTGCGCCGTTCAATCTCGGCGAAGCGACGGTGTCGCGCGCCGCGGTGCGGCTTGCGAGCGGCGAGGTCGGGTTCGGCTACACGCTCGGCCGCGACGGTGAGAAGGCGCGTCTGATCGCGCTGTGCGATGCGCTGGTGCAGTCCCGCGATTTCGGCGGAGCGGTGGAGCGCGAAATTATCGCGCCGTTGCGCGAGCAGCTCATGGTCAGTCGCAAGCAGGCGGCGGCAGCGGCCGCCGCGACGAAGGTTGATTTCTACACCATGGTGCGCGGTGAGGGGTGAGATCATGACCACGATTGCGGAGCTGCCGCCGGGTTTCGCCGACAAGGTGCTGTCGGCGCAATCGACCTTTCGCTCGGTCATGGACGCCATGGCGCGGCCGGGCTCGGTCCAGCGCATCGTGCCGATGGCGGGCGCGCCTGATACGATGATGCGCGGCACCGCCGCGATCGCGCTGACGCTGTTCGACCACGACACGCCGCTCTGGCTCGACGCACGGATGGCGGAAAGCGCGGACGTGACGAAGTGGCTCAAGTTCCACACTGGCGCGCCGGTTGTGCAGGATTCGTCGGTCGCTTCGTTCGCGCTCATCAGTGACGGCGGCGCCTTGCCCTCGTTCGAATCCTTCGCGCTCGGCACCAGCGAGTATCCGGACCGCTCGACCACGGTGATCATCCAGGTCGACAGCCTCGCCGCCGGGCGCAGCTTTGAGCTGCGCGGCCCCGGCATCGACGGAGTCGCCACGCTGCAGGCGTCGATCAAGCCTTTCGACCTGTTCGAGCGCCTGCAGATGAACGAAGCGCTGTTTCCGCGCGGCATAGATGTGGTGCTGGTCGCCGATGACGCCGTGGTCGCGATCCCCCGCACCACGCGAATCGTGAGCAAGGGAAGCTAGAAGCATGTATGTCGCAGTCAAAGGCGGCGAACGCGCCATCGAGAACGCCCATCGCCTGCTCGCGCATAAGCGGCGCGGCGACCAGAGCGTTGCGGAAATCTCGCTCGATCAGATCTCGGAGCAGCTTGGCCTCGCTGTCGATCGCGTCATGAGCGAAGGCTCGCTCTATGACCGCGAGCTCGCGTCGCTTGCGATCAAGCAGGCCCGCGGCGATTTGATCGAGGCGATCTTCCTGGTGCGCGCCTTCCGCGCCACGCTGCCGCGTTTCGGCGTCAGCGAGCCCGTCGACACCGGCGCCATGCGGGTGCAGCGGCGGGTGTCGGCGACCTTCAAGGACATTCCCGGCGGCCAGATCCTGGGGCCGACCTTCGACTACACGCACCGCCTGCTCGATCCATCGCTCGCCCAAGGTTTTGTGCCAGAGAGGCCGGCTGCGGCCGAAGCCTCCACCGCGCCGACGCCGCGCGTGACAGACATTCTCGGGCGCGACGGGCTGATCGAATCATCGCCGGAAGCTGAGGACGGCGCCAGCGTCGGCGATCTCACCCGCGAGCCGCTGAATTTCCCCGCGGACCGTGATTTGCGCCTGCAGAACCTTGCGCGCGGTGACGAAGGCTTTCTGCTCGCGATGGGCTATTCCACCCAGCGCGGCTACGGCCGCAACCATCCCTTCGTCGGCGAGATCCGCTTCGGCGAGGTCGAGGTCGAATTCCTCGCGGAAGACGTCGGCTTTGCCGTGCCGCTCGGCGCGATCGAGCTCACGGAGTGCCAGATGGTCAACCAGTTCAAGGGCTCGGCGACGGAAGCGCCGTGCTTCACCCGCGGCTATGGCCTCGCCTTCGGCCAGAGCGAGCGCAAGACCATGTCGATGGCGCTGGTCGATCGCGCATTGCGCGCCCGTGAGCTCGGCGAGGAGGCGCTGGCCCCGGCGCAGGACGAGGAATTCGTGATGTCGCATTCGGACAATGTCCAGGCGACCGGCTTCGTCGAGCACCTGAAGCTGCCGCACTATGTCGATTTCCAATCCGAGCTCGGCCTCTTGCGCAAGCTGCGCCAGGAGTTCTCCGAAGCGTTCGCCGACGCCAATACCCAAGATGCCATGAAGGAGGCCGCGGAATGAACGCGCCGGCCTACAATTTCGCCTATCTCGACGAGCAGACCAAGCGGATGATCCGCCGCGCGATCCTGAAGGCGATCGCCATTCCCGGCTATCAGGTGCCGTTCGCCAGCCGCGAGATGCCGATGCCCTATGGCTGGGGCACCGGCGGCGTGCAGGTCACGGCCGCGATCCTCGGTCCCGCCGACGTGCTGAAGGTGATCGACCAGGGCTCCGACGACACCACCAATGCGATCTCGATCCGCAAGTTCTTCGCCAAGACCGCCGGCGTTGCGACGACGACGGCGACGGAGGATGCCACGGTGATCCAGACCCGCCATCGCATCCCGGAGACGGCGCTGCGTGCCAACCAGGTCCTGGTCTATCAGGTGCCGATCCCCGAGCCCCTGCGCTTCCTCGAGCCGCGCGAGACCGAGACGCGGCGCATGCACGCGCTGGCCGAATACGGCCTGATGCATGTGAAGCTCTACGAAGACATCGCCCGCTTCGGCCATATCGCCACCGCCTACGCCTATCCGGTGAAGGTCAACGCGCGCTATGTGATGGATCCGTCGCCGACGCCGAAATTCGACAATCCCAAGATGGACAATTGCCCGGCGCTGCAATTGTTCGGCGCCGGCCGCGAGAAGCGCATCTACGCGATCCCGCCCTATACGCAGGTGGTGTCGCTCGATTTCGAGGACCACCCGTTCGAGCCCTACCGCTTCAACGCCCCTTGCGCGCTCTGTGGCGCGGAGAATTCCTATCTCGACGAGATCGTCACCGACGACAAGGGCGGGCGCATGTTCGTGTGCTCGGATACCGATTATTGCGAGGGCCGCCAGGCTGCCGGCCATCACGGCAGCCTCAGTGCCGCGCCGTACAAGGAGAAGGCGCAGGAGGCCGCGAATGGCTGATCAGAATTTGATCGAGAACGACGAGCCGCTGCTGGTCGCAAAATCCCTCAGCAAGTCGTTCGGCCGCATCAATGCCTGCCGCGACGTCTCGTTCTCGCTCTATCCCGGCGAGGTGCTGGCGATCGTCGGCGAATCCGGCTCGGGCAAGTCGACGCTGCTGCAAATGCTGTCGGGCCAGCTCGCGCCGAGCGCGGGGCACGTCTCCTACCGGATGCGTGACGGCGTCACCCGCGATCTCACGACGCTGGGCGAGGCCGAACGGCGCTTCCTGTTCCGCACCGATTGGGGATTCGTGCATCAGGATCCCGCGCAGGGGCTGCGCATGGCGGTGTCGGCCGGCGCCAATGTCGGCGAGCGGCTGATGGCGGTGGGGTGGAATCACTACGGCCGCATCCGTGAGACCGCGTCGGATTGGCTGACACGCGTCGAGATCGACGTCGCGCGCATCGACGATGCGCCGCGCACCTATTCCGGCGGCATGCGCCAGCGCCTCCAGATCGCCCGCAACCTCGTCACCGAGCCGCGGCTCGTGTTCATGGACGAGCCGACCGGCGGCCTTGACGTGTCGGTGCAGGCGCGCCTGCTCGATCTCCTGCGCAGCCTCGTCGCCGAGCTGAACCTCGCCGTCGTCATCGTCACCCACGATCTCGCGGTGGCGCGCCTCTTGTCGCACCGCGTGATGGTGATGAAAGGCGGCCGCGTCATCGAGACCGGTCTCACCGATCAGGTTCTCGACGATCCGCGCGAGCCCTATACCCAGCTGCTGGTCTCCTCGATCCTGCCGCCATGATCTTTACAACATGAGCCCTCCGATGCCCGCCATGATCGACATTGCCGATGCGCAAAAGACCTTCACGATGCACCTGCAGGGCGGCATCGAGCTGCCGGTGGTGCGCGGCGTGACCTTCCACGTCAATCCCGGCGAGTGCGTGGTGCTGTCGGGTCCGTCGGGCGCCGGCAAATCGTCGATCCTGAAGATGATCTTCGGCAATTACCGCTGCGACAGCGGCCGCATCGGCATCCGCCATCGCGGCGCCGTGGTCGATCTTGCCACCGCCGAGCCGCGGCAGGTGCTCAACATCCGCCGCTCCACCATCGGCTATGTCAGCCAGTTCTTGCGGGCCGTGCCGCGGGTTGCGACCATCGACGTCGTGGCGGAGCCGTTGATCGTGAACGGGATGAGCCGGACTGAGGCACAGGCGCGCGCCGGCGAGCTGCTGCGCCGCCTCAACATTCCCGAGCGGCTCTGGCAGCTGCCGCCCGCGACCTTCTCCGGCGGCGAGCAGCAACGCGTGAACATCGCCCGCGGCTTCATCTCGGATCTGCCGATCCTGCTGCTGGACGAACCGACCGCCTCGCTCGATGCAGCCAATCGCGCCGTGGTGGTGGAGCTGGTCGCTGAAAAGAAACGTCAGGGCGTCGCCATGGTCGCCATTGTCCATGACGACGAAATCCGTCATTTGATTGCCGACCGCATCGTCGACGTCACCGGCTTTGCCGCCGCGGCCTGAAGGAATGGGGAAATGAAGAAGGAATCCGTGATCGCCAACGCCAGGATCGTGCTGGCTGACCGGGTGATCGAGCAGGGCTGGCTCGCGCTTGCCGACGGCCGCATTGCGGAGATCGGCGAGGGGACTGCGCCCGCGGGTGCCGAGGATGCCGGCGGCGATCTGATCATGCCCGGCCTGATCGAGCTCCACACCGACCATCTCGAGGCGCATTACGTGCCGCGGCCAAAAGTGTTCTGGAATCCGGTCGCCGCCGTCATCTCCTATGACGGCCAGCTTGCGACCTCGGGCATCACCACCGTGTTCGATTCGCTCCGGGTCTGGCGCGAGGACGGCGCCGAGGAGGTCGATGGCCGCGCCGGCGTGCTCGCCGCCGCGATCACCACCGCGCGCGAGGCCAACCTGCTGCGCGCCGATCACTTCCTGCATCTGCGCTGCGAGATCCCGATGCCGAGCGTGGTCGAGGAGGCCAAGGAGCTGATCGACCGTCCCGACGTCAAGCTGATGTCGCTGATGGACCACACGCCGGGCCAGCGCCAGTTCCGCGACGAGGTCAAGCTGCGCGACTATTACCGCGGCAAGGGCGGCGGCAAGACCGATGCCGAGCTCGACGAGCTGTTCGCAAAGCGCTTCGAGTATCAGAGGCTCTATGCCGCGGCCAACATGCGCGAGATCGTGGCGCTGGCGCATGAGTACAACATTCCGCTGGCGAGCCACGACGACACCACCGAGGAGAACGTCGCGGACGCCGTGCGTGACCGCGTCTCGGTCGCGGAATTCCCGACCACGCTGGAGGCCGCGCGCGGCCTGCACCAGGCCGGCATCGACATCCTGATGGGCGCGCCGAACGTAGTGCGCGGCGGCTCGCACTCCGGCAACATCGCGGCGGTCGATCTCGCCCGCGAAGGCCTGCTCGACATCCTGTCGTCGGATTACATTCCGTCGAGCCTTTTGATGGCCGCGTTGCAATTGCCCGAGCATGTGCCCGCGATCAGCCTTCCTGCCGCGGTCCGCACCGTGACGAAAGCGCCCGCCGAAGCGGTCGGCCTCACCGACCGCGGCGAGGTCGCGACCGGCAAGCGCGCCGATCTGATCCGCGTCCATGTCGCAGGCCACGTTCCCGTGGTCCGCAGCGTCTGGCGCGAAGGACACCGCGTCGCATGAGCGAGATGGCGACCACGGGCGAAGGCGAGACGGGTGCGATCGGCTCCGGCCGGCTCGTGCTCGTGGTCGGCCCCAGCGGCGCCGGCAAGGACACGCTGTTGCGGCTGGCGCAGGCCGCCTGCAGCGAGGACCCCGACATCGTCTTCCCGCGCCGCATCGTGACGCGGGCGTCCTCGGCCGATGAAGACAATATCGCGGTCAGCCCCGACGAATTCCGCCGTGCGTGCGAGCACGGCGACTTTGCCGTGCACTGGGAGGCGCATGGGCATTCCTATGCGCTGCCGCTCGAGATCAACGACGACATCCGCGCCGGCCGCACCATCGTCGTCAACGTCTCACGCACCGTGATCGCCGCCTTGCGCCAGGCCTATGCCAACGTCGTGGTGGTCGCGATCACGGCGCCGCCGGACGTATTGGCGCAGCGGCTTGCTGCGCGCGCCCGGACAAGCGATGGCAGCATCGCCGAGCGGCTGTCGCGCAGCGTCGATGATGCGTCGGCGCACGCGGACGTCACCATCGTCAATGCCGGCAGCGCGGACTACCACGGCCGCCAGCTGGGACGCGTGATCAGGAATGAAGGCTGGCAAGACTAGTTGCTGGCAACAGCAAGGAGAGAGTGGAATGACGGTGATTGAAACGGTCGAGCAGCTGGAGGCCATCTACGGCGTCACGAACGATGCCTCGACCGTCAAAGTTGCCGACCACGTCACCCCGCTCTACAGCATCTTCATCGAGAAGGCGCCGTTCGCCGCGCTCGCCACCATCGGACCCGAGGGCATCGACTGCTCGCCGCGCGGCGATCTGCCCGGCTTCGTCCGTATCCACGATTCCAAGACGCTGATGTTGCCGGACCGCCGCGGCAACAACCGGGTTGATTCCTTGCGGAACATCGTGCGCGACCCCAGGGTGTCGCTGATGTTCCTGATCCCGGGCTCGGGCAATGCGGTGCGGGCGAACGGCCGCGCGCATCTCTCCATCGATCCGGAGCTGCTCGCCTCGTTCAAGGTCGAAGGCAAGGCGCCGCGCAGCGTCATGGTGATGAACGTGGACGAGATCTACTTCCAATGCGCCCGCGCCATCGTCCGCTCCGACCTCTGGAATCTCGACAAGCGCGTCGATCCGAAAACGCTGCCGACTCCGGGACAGATCCTTGCGGAGATGAGTGACAACAAGGTCGGTGGCGCGGAGTACGATCGCGCTTGGCCCGAACGGGCGGCGGCGACGATGTGGTGAGCAGGTGCGCTCTCTCGTCTCCCTCTCCCCGCAAGCGGGGAGAGGTAAGAGCCATCACTCAATTAAACGCCATCCCGCCGCTCAGCGCGATGGTCTGTCCGGTCATGTAGGCGTTGTCGACCAGCAGCATCACGGCCTTCGCCACCTCGTCCGCCGTGCCGAAGCGGCCGAGCGGGATGCGGGTGACGAGCTGGGGCTGGCTGCTCATCATGTCGGTCTCGATCAGCGAGGGCGCCACCGCGTTGACGGTGATGCCGTCCTTCACCAGCCGCGCCGCATAGCCTCGCGTCAGGCCTTCCAGGCCGGCCTTCGATGCATTGTAGTGCGGGCCGATCGAGCCGGCACCGCGCGCGGCGCCTGAGGAGATGTTGACGATGCGGCCCCATGTCCGCGCGCGCATCGACGGCAGCACCGCCTGCGTGCACAGGAAAGCGGATTTCAGGTTGACCAGGATGGTGCGGTCGAAATCGTCCTCGGTGAGATCGTCGACGCCGCGCGTGATGGCGATACCGGCATTGTTGACGAGGATGTCGATCGGCCCGAGCCCGGCCGTGACGCGCTCGACCATTCCGGCCACGGCCTCGGCTTGCGAGACGTCGGCGGCAACGACGATGGCGCGGCCGCCCTGCTTGCCGATCTCGCCCGCCAGCTGCTCGGCCTGGCCGATTCTCTCGCGGCAGTTGATCGCCACCGACGCGCCTGCTTCGGCCAACGCACGACAGACAGCGGCGCCGATTCCGCGCGAGCCGCCGGTGACGAGCGCCGTGCGCCCCTTCAGAGTATCCGCCATGCCTGGAACCTCCCATATCATTGGCCTTGGGAGCGTATCACGCCCGCTGCTTGCGCGTGTTGAACTCATCGCGAGATGAATCCGTCTGTCAGTGCTTGCAGCGGGAGAAGCGCCCGAGCGCGCGCGCCGTAAATTTGGATAGCCATTTCATTGACCAATCGTGCCGATCGCTCGATATTCGAGACATCGAAACTGCTCCTCGAGCCTGAAGCCGCACTATGAAAACCGATCACCAGCGCAATCAGAACGACATGCATGCGTGCATGACGCGGCGCTGTTTCTCGGCGGCGACGGGCGCCTGTTGTTGTTGCTGACCGTCTCCTAGCAGCACCTCACATCGGAAATCCAAAGACAGGAACGCCGAACTTCCGGCGAATGAGCAGTCATGTCCCAGACCCAGTCGAACGCCTACATCATCGAGATCCAGGACCGCGCCGCCGGCATCATCACGCGCGATGAGCGCGGCTTCCGCTTTTTCTCCTCCGAGCGCCTGTTCGACAGCCTCGAAGGCCGCCAGTTCCGTTCGGCCCGCGAGGCCGAGCGCGCCGCCCGTGCCGTCTTCTCCGAGCGGAGCGGCCGCGCGAGCTCGCAACTCTTTCCCCAACTGATCCAATCGAAAGGACCCGCGTCATGATCACCCGACGACACATTCTGGCAACGACGCTGTTGCTTGCGACGGCCCTGGCTGCGCCCGCGCACGCCGAGGACAAGCCGGCGGAAATCCGCATCGGCACGCAGAAGGGCGGCTTCTTCCCGGCGGTGCGGCAGCGCCAGACGCTGGAGAACGCCTTCAGGCCGCTCGGCATCGAGATCAAGTGGATCGACTTCCAGTTCGGTCCGCCGCTGCTGGAGGCCATCAATGTCGGCAGCGTCGATTTCGGCTATGTCGGCGACTCCCCGCCGATCTTCGCGCAGGCCGGCGGCGCCAAGATCCGCTACGTCGCTGCGGTGAAATCGGAAGGCAACACCCAGGCGATCATCGTGCCGAAGGATTCGGCCATCAAGACGCTCGCTGATCTCAAGGGCAAACGCGTCGCCTTCGGCAAGGGATCCAGCGCGCATAATCTATTGGTCGCCGCGCTCGAAAAGGCCGGCCTATCCTGGTCCGACATCACGCCGGCGCCGCTCGCACCTGCCGATGCGACCGCCGCCTTCATCAAGGGTTCGGTCGATGCCTGGTCGATCTGGGATCCCTATCTCGCGCTCGCCGAGCTGAAGGAGAAGGCGCGGGTCATCGCTTTCGACAAGGACGTGCACAAGCCGAATGCGTTCTACGTCGCTAACACGGATTTCGTTGATAAATATCCTTCGCTGGTGGCGAAGCTCAACAGCACCTTCGCCTCCGAAGGCGTCTGGGCCAACGAACACCACGAGGACGTCGCCAAAGCGCAGGCGGACGCAACCGGCGTCGACATCGAGGCCGTCAGGCGCTTCGTGGGTCGCTCAAACTTCCGCGTGGTGCCGCTGGATGCCGAGATCATCGCAAGCCAGCAGGCGGTCGCCGACCGTTTCGCAAAGCTCGGCCTGATCCCGAAGCCCGTCAACGTCTCCGGCATCGTCTGGAAATGGAATCCAGGCTCCTGAGCCGGCGCGACTGATCAGCTCCGGCGGCGCGCGCGGGTGCGCGCCGCCTTCTTGGCGGCGGCGGAGCGCACCTTGGCGCCCTTGGTCTGGCTCGCTTTCCGCGCGGCGGCCGAGCGGGACGCTGCGGGTCGGCGGCTTGCGGCTCGCTTGGCCTGTTTCGATAGCGCACTGCGCGATGCGGTCGATCGCGGTTCCTTCTTCAGAGCGTTCGTGGCGGCGCGCGATACTTTCGGCCTCCGCTTCGGCGTGCGTTTGCCCTGGCCGACCTCGTAAGCGTACTTGGCACTGCGCCGCGTCGCCTTCGTAGTGCGCCCTTTGCGCGGTGGCGGCAGATCGACACCGGCGCGACGCGCTTCGGAGAGGCCGATCGCGATGGCCTGCTTGGTCGAGCGCGCGCCGTGCTTGCCCTTGCGAATCTTGTCGATCTGGTCCTTGACGAATTCGCCGGCCTGCGTGCTGGCCGACTTGCCGGCGCGCTTGTCTTGCCTCGCTTTGCGAATGACTTCCTGTCTCGGCATGGTCCAGTTCCCTTCTTGAGTGAGAGGGATGTCTGACCGCAACGCGCAAGACGGAAGATTGATCCGCTTAGTTCCTCAGCGCCGCCAGCAACTCGTCCGGCCGCTCGGCCATGATCATGTGGCCGGCACCGGGCACCACGACGGTCCTTGCATGCGGGATCGCGGCGGCGAGCGCCTTGCCGGCCTTCGCCGGCGTCATCATGTCCCGCTCGCCGAGGACCAGCGTCGTCGGCACCTTCACGGTCGCCGCAGCGGCAAGCGCATTCGTATAGGCGTTGCAGGCCGACAGATCCCTGAACAGCACGCCTGGCTCGCATGCCCTGAGCACCGCCTGCGCGCCGCCATGCATCCACAGGCCCGGCGCCAGGCTGCCGCCGAGCTCCGCGTTGAACCCGAGGCCCCAGATCGAGACCATGTCGTTGGCATCCTGCGAGTTGGCTTCGGCGGCTTTCCACAGATCCGGCCCCACCGTCATGGTCGCGGCGGTGCCGATCAGGCTCAGCGCTGACACCTTGTCGGGATGTCGCGCGGCGGTCTCCAGCGAGATCAGCGAGCCCATGGAGTGACCGATCAGATGCGCTTTTGCGGCGCCCGCCGCATCGAGCAGCGCCGCCGTCCAGTCGGCCATCTCGGCGATGCTGCCGAGCGAAGGCCCAGTAGAGCGGCCGTGGCCGGGCAGGTCGGGCGCCAGCACGGCAAAGCCATGATGGGCGAACCAGCGCGTGTGCAGCGCCCAGGTCGAATGGTCGAAGCCGGCGCCGTGGATGAAGACGACCGCGGGCAGGGATTTGTCGAAGTCGCGGCCGCCGGTTGCGACAAACACATCGGCGCCGTTGACGGAAAGCTTCATGGTGTCAGGCCTTTTGCGAGATGCGCAGCGCTTGGTTGAGGTCGTCGATGATATCGCTTGCGGTCTCGATGCCGACCGAGAGCCGCACCAGCTCCTCGCCGATGCCGGCCGCCTTGAGCTGCTCGGCATCCATCTGCTGATGCGTGGTCGAGGCCGGATGGATCACCAGCGTCTTGGCGTCGCCGACATTGGCGAGATGGCTGATCATGCGCAAGCTCTCGATGAACTTGCGTCCGGCAGGCCGCCCGCCCTTGATGCCGAAGGAGACGATCGAGCCGGCGCCGCGCGGCAGCAGCGTCTTTGCGAGCTGGTAGTCCGTATGGTTCTCGAGCGACGGGTGCAGCACCCAGTCCACGGCCTTGTTGGACTTCAGCGCTTCCAGCACCAGATGCGTGTTCTGCATATGCCGGTCCATGCGCACGCCGAGCGTCTCGACGCCCTGGAGCAGCTGGAACGCGTTGGTCGGCGACAGGCAGGCGCCGAAATCGCGCAAGCCCTCCGTGCGCGCGCGCATGATGAAGGCGGCGGTGCCGAACTGCTCGTCGAAGACGATGCCGTGATAGCCGCCATAGGGCTCGGTCAACACGCCGAACTTGCCGGAGGAGCGCCAGTCGAAGCGGCCGCCGTCGACGATGGCGCCGCCGATCGCGATGCCGTGGCCGCCGATCCATTTGGTCGCCGAATGCATCACGATGTCGGCACCGAGCTCGATCGGGCGGCTGAGATAGGGCGTGGCGAAGGTGTTGTCGATCAGAAGCGGAATCTTGGCCTCATGCGCGATCGCCGCAACCTTCGGGATGTCGAGTACCTCGAGGCCAGGGTTGCCGATGGTCTCGCCGATCACGAGCTTCGTGTTCGGCTTGATCGCTGTGCGGAACGCGTCGAGATCGCGCGGCTTGACGAAGGTGGTGGTGATGCCGAAGCGCGGCAGCGTGTGCGCCAAGAGGTTGATGGTGCCGCCGTAGAGCGAGCTCGATGCCACGATGTGGTCGCCGGCATTGAGCAGCGTGGCGATGGCCAGATGCAGCGCCGCCTGGCCGCTCGCCGTGCAGATCGCGCCGACGCCGCCTTCCAGCGCCGCAAGCCGCTCCTCCAGCACGCCGGTGGTCGGATTGGAGATGCGCGTATAGATGTGGCCGGCGCGCTCCAGATTGAACAGCGCGGCGGCGTGATCGGAATCCTGGAACACGTAGGACGTGGTCTGGTAGATCGGCACCGCCCGGGCGCCGGTCGTGGGATCCGGATGCTGGCCCGCATGCAGGCTCAGGGTCTCGAAGGCAGGCGGTTTCGGCGCGGGCATGCGTGGCCTCGTTGGTCGGTCGGCGATGGCGCGTTGTGCCATAAAACGGAGCGGTACGTCAGCCCATTGACAGCCCACACAAGAGGTCGTCATGCCCGGGCTTGTCCCGGGCATCCACGTCCTTCGTGCCGCTGGAAGGCGTGGATGGCCGGGACAAGCCCGGCCATGACGCCGTCGCAGGCTATCGTGCACTAGCCAAGATTGCCGCGAATAGCCTGCTCGATCATCCGCGCCTCGCGCAGCAGGATCTCCGCGACCTCCTGCTCGCGCCTTGGCCCGAGCCGCGTGCGAACGGCGGAGACGGTCATCGCTGCAGCCGGTTGCCCGTCCGGCGTCTTGATCCAGGTCGAGATCGATTTCGTCCCCTGCACCAGGCCGATCTCTCTCATGCCGTATCCCAGCCGCCTGGCGGCGGTGACCTGGCCGAGCACGGTCGCGACGTCGGTCCGGTAGGCCTCGAACCGCTTCTCGTTCGCCGCGACGATCTTGCGCGCCTCCTGCGCCGGCATCGCGGCGAGGATGGCAACGCCGGCGCTGGAGACGCCGAGCGGCCGGCGCGCGCCGACCTCGATCGACAGCACCTGGATCGGATAGACCCCGATCCGGCGATCGACGCACAGCGTGTCGTTGCCGGTGCGCACCGTCAGGAACAGCGTGTCGCCGATCGCGGCGGACGCGCGCTGCAGCGACGGATTTGCGGCGACCAGGAGCCGCGAGGGCCGGGGACGCGCCAGCGCCAGTTCCGGTACCTGGTTGCCGATCGCGTAGCGGCCGCTCCTGCCGTGCCGCTCGACGATGCCTTCCTCAATCAGCACGTGGATGATGCGATGCACGGTGGGGCGGGTGAGGCCCGTGGTGCGGACCACCTCGGCCAATGGCACACCGTCCTCGCGTCCTGCGGCCAGGATGCGCAGCACCGCGAGTGCGCGCCGGATCGCCTGCGCGCCCTCTCGCGGTTCCACGGCGCTGCGAGCCGATTTCGTTACGCGCCTCTTGTCCATAATATGGACAAGAACGCCACAATTCCCTCGACAGGGCAAGCACGCATCTGGAGATTGCGCTCCGATCGGGATGCCATGCACGACGTCATCTGCACCCGATATGGAATTTGAAGCGCCGCCGGGAGGTTAACATGAGATTAATCTGGATTGCCATCGCTGCAGCAGCCGCAATGTTGGCGGGACCCGCCTCCGGCCAGCAATGGCCGGCGCGCAACGTCAAGCTGATCGTGCCCTATCCCGCCGGCGGCAATGTCGACAGCGCCGCGCGCATCGTCGCCGACAAGCTCCAGGAAAAGCTCGGCCAACCCTTCGTCATCGAGAACAAGGCAGGTGCCGGCGGCATGATCGCGGGCGAAGCCTTCGCGAAGTCGGCGCCCGACGGCTACACCCTGTTCGTCGGCGCCAACGGCCCGGTGCTGTTCGCGACCGAGATCAACAAGCGCGACGCCTATAATTGGAAGAAAGACTTCCTCCCGATCTCGACGATTTCGATGACGCCGCTGGTGCTCGAGGTTCATCCCTCGGTGCAGGCGACCACGCTCAAGGAGTTTCTCGACCTCGCCAAGCGCGAGCCCGGCAAGCTGACCATGGCCTCGCCCGGCCCCGGTACCACGAACCACCTGCTCAGCGAGCTGATGCAGTCCAGCCTCGAGCTGCAATGGGTCACGGCGCATTATCGCGGCAATGCGCCGGCCATCAACGATCTCCTGGGCGGTCAGGTGCAGTTCGCCTTCGACCAGCTCACGGTCAGCCTCCAGCACATCAAGGCCGGCCTGTTCCGCGCGCTCGCCGTCACCTCACCGCATCGATTGAAGTCGCTGCCCGACGTGCCGACCTTCGCCGAGCTCGGCTACAAGGATTTCGACGGCCAGACCTTCACCGGCCTGTTCGCGCCCGCTGGCACGCCTGCGCCCATCGTCGAGAAGCTGCACGAGACGCTGGTCGCGATTCTCAAGGACCCCGCCGTGGTCGACAAGTTCGAAAAGCTCGGCGGCGAAGCCACGCCGATGACGCCGGCCGAATTCAGGGCCTATCTCGAGCGCGAGGACGCCAAGTGGATTCCGGTGGTGCGCAAGGCCAATATCAGGGCGGATTGATCGATGCGGATCGATCCGACCGAGCTCGGCGCCGAGCGCATCTACCGCCTGATGACCGGCATCGTGGTGCCGCGCCCGATCGCCTGGGTGACGAGCCTGTCAGCTACGGGCGTGCTCAATCTCGCTCCGTTCAGCGCCTTCACCTTCGTCTCGCAGAAGCCGCCGATGCTCGCCATCAGCGTCGGCCGCAAGGGCGACGACTACAAGGACACCGCGCACAACATCCTCGACACCGGGGAATATGTGATCCACATCGCGGATACGCCGCTGATGAATGCCGTGCACGACAGCTCGGTCGAGCATCCGCCTGAAATCAGCGAGGTGGAGCATCTCGGCCTGGAGACGCTCGCGAGCGAGCGCATCAAGGTGCCGCGGCTTGCCGCCGCGCCGGTCGCGATGGAGTGCCGTTTCCGGCAGTGCCTCGAATTCGGTGACGCCAAGAGCCGGCTCATCGTCGGCGAGGTCGTGCTGTTCCATTTGCGCGACGGTCTCGTCAACGACGGCAAGGTCGAGACCAGGGCGCTCGACCCGATCGCGCGCATCGGTGGCCCGCGCTACGCCCGCCTCGGCGAGATCGTGACGCTGGGCAGCGTGTTCCAGACTCCCAAGTCGAAAGACTGAGCGTGCGGGCCTCATCGCCGGCCGCCGCCCCAAGATCATCGGAGGACATACAATGCGACTGCTGAGCTATCTGCTGGACGGCGAGACGCGCTATGGCGCGGCCGTGGACGGCGGCGTGGTCGATCTGACCAGGCGCATCGGCCGCGACTATTCGGATGTGAAGGCGCTGATCGCGGCCAATGCACTCGCCGAAGCGCAGGAGGCCATCGCGGGCCAGAAGCCCGATTACACGCTGGACAAGCTCGTCCTGTTGCCGCCGGTGCTGGCGCCGGAGAAGCTCTGGTGCATCGGCGTCAACTACGCCGAGCGCAACGCGGAGTATAAAGACAATTCGGACCTGCCCAAATATCCCAGCCTGTTCGTGCGCAGCATGTCCTCGATGACGGGCTCCGGTCAGCCGATCGAGAAGCCCAAGGTGTCCGATCAGCTCGATTACGAAGGCGAGCTCGTCATCGTGATCGGGCAGGGCGGCCGCCACATTCCGCGCGAAAGAGCGTGGTCGCACATCTTCGGCATGACCTTGTGCAATGAGGGCACGATCCGCGACTGGCTGCGCCACGGCAAGTTCAACGTCACGCAGGGCAAGAACTTCGATCGCTCCGGCAGCATCGGCCCGTGGATCGTCACCGCCGACGAGCTAGACCCGCGCGGGCCGCACGACATCATGACGCGCGTCAACGGCGAGCTGCGCCAGCAGGACACCACCGAGCGGCTGATGTTCCCGTTCGACTTCCTGATCTCCTATCTCTCGACCTTCGCGACCCTCAAGCCCGGCGACATGATCGTGACAGGCACGCCGACCGGCGCGGGTGCGCGGTTCGATCCGCCACGCTGGCTGAGGGACGGCGACGTCGTCGAGGTCGAGTCCAGTCGCATCGGCGTGCTGCGCAACACCGTGGCGGCGGAGCAGTAAACGATGCTGGATTCCGCCACGATCGAACGCCTCGCCGCGCGCCTCGACGAAGCCGAGCGCACGAAATCGCTGATCCCGATGTTCACCAAGGACTATCCGGAGTTCAGCATCGAGGATGCCTACGCGGTCCAGCGCGCCTGGACGAAACTCCAGCTCGGCCGCGGCCGCATCATCAAGGGTCACAAGATCGGCCTGACCTCGAAGGCGATGCAGAACGCGGTCGGCATCAACGAGCCCGACTACGGCGTGCTGTTCGCCGACATGTTTTACGCCGATGCCACGCCTGTTCCGTTCGACCGCTTCCACGCGCCGCGGATCGAGGTCGAGCTCGCCTTCGTGCTGAAGGCGCCGCTGCGCGGGCCCGACTGCACCATTTTCGATGTGCTCAACGCCACCGACTACGTCACGCCCGCGCTGGAGATTCTGGAGACGCGCATGCACCGCGTCGACCCCGAGACCGGCAAGACGCGCAAGGTGATGGACACGATCTCGGACAACGCGGCCAATGCCGCGCTGGTGCTCGGTGGCCGGCCGATCCGCCCGATGGATGCGGACCTGCGCTGGATCGGCGCATTGCTGTTCCGCAACGGCGAGGTCGAGGAAACCGGCCTTGCCGCCGGCGTGCTCAATCATCCCGCCAACGGCATCGCCTGGCTCGCCAACCGCCTCGCGCCGCATGACGAGCATCTCAAAGCCGGCGAGGTCGTGCTGGCGGGATCGTTCACGCGGCCCGTCGACATCCGTCGCGGCGACACTTTCCATGCCGATTACGGCGCCTTCGGCTCGGTGTCGTGCCAGTTCGTCTGAAGCAACAATAACAGGGAGCGCACCATGAGTGGTCAAACGCGGCGCAGGAGCATCCATATCGGCGGCTTCAAGCACGTCAACCCGATTCCGAACGCCTGCCGCATCGGTAATCTCGTGATGTCGGGCGTCATCCTCGGCCGCGATCCCGCGACCAATGCGATGCCTGAAAGCCTGGATGCCCAATGCGCCAACATGTTCGCGCATATGAAGGCGACGGTGGAGGCCGCCGGCGGCTCGACCTCCGACATCATCAAGATGACGGTGTGGCTGAAGGACCGCGGTAATCGCGGCCCTCTCAATGTCGAATGGCTGAAAATGTTTCCGGACGAGCATTCGCGCCCCGCGCGCCATGCGCTGCCGATGGACAACATGGATGGCGGCGCCCTGGTCCAATGCGACTTCACCGCCGTGATCGACTGAAGGAGCGCTTCCATGCCGACCTATCTGCCGTTCGACCCCAACCCGCGCCGCCCGATCAAGGCGCCGCCGCCGAAGACCATCGACAGCCAGTTCCACGTGCTGGGGCCGATCGAGAAATATCCTGAGCGTCCCGGCGCCGCCTATCGGATGCCGACGGCGACCTGGGAAGCGGCGCTGCGCATGCACAAGACGCTCGGCATCGAGCGCGGCATCATCGTGCAGACCACGACCTACGGCGCGGACCATGCCGTCGTGCTCGACGGCCTTGCCGCGATGGGCCCGAACTATCGCGGCTGCGCCAATGCGCTGGTGTTCGCGGAAGCGAACGACGCCTATCTCGCCAAGCTGCATGACGCCGGCGTGCGCGGCGCGCGCTTCAGCTTCCGCCAGGAGCTCGGCGCCGTGCTGTCGGACGCCGATTTCGCCCGCGCCATCGCCCGCATCCGCGAACTCGGCTGGTACGTCAAGATCCAGCCGGAGAAGGACGGCATCATGTCGAGCGTCGCCAAATACGAGAATCTCGACGTGCCCGTGCTGATCGATCACATGGCGCGGCCCGCCCCCGAGGCCGGCAAGAACGATCCGAACCTGCGCAAGATGTTGGAGCTGCTCGCCAAGGGCAATTTCTGGGTCATGCTCTCGCTCGGCGAGAAGACCTCGAAGGCCGGTCCTCCTTACGACGACGTGATCCCGATCGCGCGCGCCTATATCGAGGCGGCTCCCGATCGCTGCGTCTGGGCCAGCGACTGGCCGCATCCGGTCTCGGTGAAGCGGCCGCCGAACGATGCCGATCTGCTCGAGCTGATGTACCGCTACGCGCCCGACCAGGCGGAGCTGGAGAAGATCCTGGTGCACAATCCGGCCAAGCTGTTCGGGTTTCCGGACTAAAGCATGATCCGGACAAGTGCGGTGCGGTTTTCCGAAAAGATCATGCGCAAATAACGACCCGCAGCACGACGGCTCAGGGCGAGATCATCCGGTCGCGCATGGCGATCATCACGGCCTGCGTGCGGGTGGTCGCGCCGAGCTTCTTGCAGCAGCTCTTGACGTGCGCCTTCACGGTGCGCGGCGTGATCGCCAGGGCGTCGGCGATGTCTTCGGTGGATCGTCCGATTGCGGCCAGAGTCAGCACCTCGCACTCTCGCAGAGACAGCGCGACTGTTCGTGCCTCGGGCTGGCCGCGCAGTGTCAGCGCCCGGTCGAAGGCATAAAGCGCCATGAGATGGAGAGCCGCCAAATCACGCTCCGGCAGGTCGATCGCGCGGCCGCCGAAGAATACATGACCGATGCGGTTGGCGGGTGAAGCGATCGGGACCATCACGCCGTCGTTCAGCCCGAAGTCGCGGGCGCGGCGCACCAGTTCGACCGCGCGCGGCTCCCGGATCGGATCGAACGGCGCGTCCTTGAACCACCTGAACGGGCGCAGTGTCGTCTTGCAGTAGCGCAGCGCCGGATCGTCCCAGACGTACTGCTCGGTGGAGTACATATCCAGAAAGCCGCGCGGCAGCTGATGGGCGAGAACGGCCTCGCGCAGGGCTTCGGTCGAGAGCGGCGCGACATAGGCGCAACAGAACTGGTCTGCGCCGTACTGGCCGAGCATGCGTCCCATGGCGTCCAGGACACTCGCGGCGTCGGAAAGCACTTGCACCGTCTCGATGAACTCGAAGGCGCGGCTTCGGATCATATCCATCGTTGATCCTCCGATCAGGCCTTGAGGGATCGGCGCTGCGCTACCCTTCCATATCCCGAGTTTAGGACGCCATTGCGGAGCCTGCAATCTCACGCTGTTCAGTCGGGGCCGGTTCAGCGATTAGGCGACGCCGCCAGCCGGTCCCGCACCTCCGCGGCGATCTCGAACGAGCGCAGCCGCGCCGTATGGTCGTAGATCTGCCCCGTCGTCATCAATTCGTCCGCGCCGGTTTCAGTGATCAGCGCCTTCAGCTTCGCTTCGACCACATCGGGCGACCCGACCGCCGAGCATGACAGCGCGTGCGCAACGCCGGCCTTCTCGGCCGGCGACCACAACGCGTCCATGTCCTCCACCGGCGGCGGCAACGGCCCCGGCGTGCCGCGGCGCAGGTTGATGAATTGCTGCTGCAGCGAGGAGAACATCCGCTGTGCCTCTTCATCGCTGTCGGCCGCGAACACGTTGACGCCGATCATCGCATAGGGCTTGTCGAGCTGCGCCGAGGGCTCGAAGCGCGCACGATATTCGCGCAGCGCCGGCATCATCATCTGCGGCGCGAAATGCGAGGCGAACGCGAAGGGCAGGCCGAGCATTGCCGCCAGCTGCGCGCCAAAAGTGCTCGATCCCAAAATCCACAGCGGCACCTTGGTCCCCATGCCGGGCACGGCGCGGATCGCCTGGCTCGGCTGCACGTCGCCGAGCAGCGCCTGCAGCTCCAGCACGTCATGCGGAAAGTTCTCGGACGTGCTGGCGAGATCGCGACGCAGCGCCCGCGCGGTGAACTGGTCGGTGCCCGGCGCCCGCCCGAGCCCGAGATCGATCCGTCCGGGATAGAGCGATTCCAGCGTGCCGAACTGCTCGGCGATGACCAGCGGCGAATGGTTCGGCAGCATGATCCCGCCGGAGCCGACGCGGATCGTTTTCGTTCCGCCCGCGATGTGGCCGATCACCACCGACGTCGCCGCGCTGGCGATGCCCGTCATGTTGTGATGCTCGGCCAGCCAGAACCGCTTGAAGCCCCACCTCTCCGCATGCTGGGCCAGATCGAGCGAATTGCGAAAGGCCTGCGACGCGTCGCCGCCCAGGCGAATGGGTGCGAGGTCGAGCACGGAGAAGGGGATCATGGGAGGGGCTGCCGGTGTGGAGGGGCCGCGTGACGGTGCGCGCTTGCAGGACACACATGTAGTGGCAGCGCGCAGAATAGGTAGAGCACTTGCGGGCCCCTCTTGTCAGCTCATCTGAGAGATGCACGCCGCGAAGACGGCCGTTCACAACACTGTTATTGCAGGCCCTGGCGCCCCTCGCGCCAACTGGGCGTTTTACATCTGGTATTGTAGCTTGCGGGAGGCAGCTGCGCTGCTGCCAGGAGGAACTGACATGACCACGGTCGTATTCACCCGCCGCAACCTCCTCGCTGCCGGCGGCTCCGTCCTCGCAACGGGCCTTCTAGCAACCGGCGCTCCCGGCCTTCTGCTGCCCGCCCGTGCGAGCGGCCTCGCACCGACCGAGTCGATGTCGGGCGGCGCGAACAATTACCGCAAGGGCGCGGCGATCGTGGAGCGGATCGGCAAGGGCGGTTTCTGGATGAGCGGCACCGTGCGCCGCGCCGGCGACGGGGCTCCGCTGGCCGGACAGCGCATCCAGATCTGGGCGCACACGGTCGAAGGGCGGGAGCACGAGCCGCAGAGCCACGGCGCAACGCTCACCGACAAGGACGGCAGGTTCCGGCTGGAGATGCCGCAGATCATTCCGATCTTCGGCCAGCCGCACGGCCACCTCGCCTATGACAGCGGCGAGTTCAAGACCGTCTTCCTGCGGCCGGTGATGCGGAGCGCCAAGGAGACCAGCCTCGAGGCGCACTTCGTGCTGCAGCCGGCTTGAACCCCACTTGCAGATGACGCGATGGAGATCGGCCCGGGCGCCCCTGATCTGGGTCGCCCTTGGCGTGGCGATCGGTGTGCCGATTGCGCTTGCTGCAGCCAGCGAGCAGCTGGCATGGCGCGATCCTGTCTACATTATCGCCGGCTTCGCCGGGATCATCGCCCTCGGTCTCGTGCTCGTGCAGCCCTTGCTGATCGGCGGCTACCTGCCGCGATTGTCGGCCTATCGCGGCAGGCGCGCCCATCACTGGATCGGCGGCGCGCTTGCTCTCGCGATTCTGATCCACGTCGCCGGCCTCTGGATCACCAGCCCGCCCGACATGGTCGACGCGCTGACCTTCTCATCGCCGACTCCGTTCTCTCCCTTCGGCGTGACCGCGATGTGGGCCATCTTCGCGGTTGCGTTCCTGGCTCTGCTGCGAAGGCGGTTGGGATGGCGCCCGCGAACCTGGCGCATCATCCATATTCCCCTCGCCATCGTCATCGTAGCAGGCAGCGTGGTCCATTGCCTGCTGATCGAGGGGACGATGGAGACAATCTCGAAGGCGGCGCTCTGTGCGCTCGTCCTCGCGGCGACGGTGAAAGTCATGATTGACCTGCAGGTGTGGCGGAAGCGAAAGACGCCGCGCGGGGAGAATGTCGCGCGGCAATAATCCGGCGGATCAGGTCAGTTCCAGGACTTCCCCAGTCCCATCTCTTGTGCGCAGAATGGCTCGCGCCAGGCATCGTCATCGGGCCGGGAGGATCTCGACATGGCAGAGCAGACCATTCGCTTCGACGATGGTGCCGCCTACGAGCAGATGATGGGAATCTGGAGCCGGTTCGCCGGCGAGATATTCCTTGATTGGCTGGCGCCTCCTGCAGGCTTGCGTTGGATCGACATCGGCTGCGGCAACGGCGCCTTCACTGAACTCCTGGTCGAGCGCTGCAGCCCCGCCGAGGTCCAGGGCATTGACCCCTCGGCCGAGCAGCTTGCTTTTGCGCGCACGCGACCTGCGGCGCGCGTGGCAAAGTTTCACCAGGGCGATGCGATGGCACTTCCTTTCGCCGACGCCAGCTTCGATGCGGCTGTGATGGCGTTGGTTCTGGTGTTCGTTCCGGATCCCGCCAGGGGCGTCAGCGAAATGGTGCGGGTCGTTGTCCCCGGCGGTGCGGTCATGACGTATATGTGGGACATGTTGGGTGGCGGCTTTCCGCTCGACCCGATCTATGACGAGATGAAGGCAATGGGCATTCCGGCAACGCGCCCGCCACGGATGGACGCCTCTCGCATGGAAGCGTTGCGGGACCTGTGGCGAGGAGCAGGTCTCGAGGACGTGCAAACGCGAGAGATTACGGTGCAACGAACGTTTTCAGATTTCGATGACTTCTGGGCAATCAGTCTGAAGTCCCCCGCGCTCCGGCCTTCCGTTGCCGCCATGAGGCCCGCGGACGTCGAGACCCTCATCGCGCGGGTGCGTGCAAGCCTGCCGGCGCATGCGGACGGTCGCATCACCTGCGCTGCGCGCGCGCACGCGATCACGGGCCGCCGGCCCCAATAGCTCGCACTGTGCGGCCCGTAGGATGGATAGAGCACTTGCGAAACCCATCATCTTCGCCACCGCACGAGTCTGATGGGTTTCGCTGCGCGCGGCAGTGGTCCAGAGTCGAGAGGTGAAATTTCTCGCCGCGTCATTGCGAGGAGCCCTTGCGACGAAGCAATCCAGACTGTTTCCGCGGACACATTCGTGGATTGCTTCGCTACGCTCGCAATGACGGAACCTGGCTGCACCGCTTAGCTTGCCGCAGCCTTCGACCGGGCGTAACCTCGCGCGATGACCGTCACGGCCTCCGATCTGAAAGCGTTCCTGCTGGCGACGCCGTTCTTCGGCGGGCTTTCGGAGGCAGGCCTCGACCTCTTGATCTCGATGCTGGTCGAGCGCCGCTTCGAAGCCGACGCGACCGTTGTGGCCGAGGGTGAGCCGGGACGTTCGATGTTCATCGTCAAGTCCGGCCGGCTGGCGGTGAGCAAACGCACGCATGCGGGCAGGGTCATCCCGATATCGCGTTTGGAGCCTGGCGATTTCTTCGGCGAGATGACGCTGATCGAAATGCAGAACCGTTCCGCCACTGTTATCGCGGAGGCGCCGACCGTGCTGTACGAGCTGACGGCCCAAAAGCTCTATGCCTGCTACAAGGCTGACATCCACGCCTACGTGATCGTCCTGCAGAACATCAATCGCGAGCTATGCCGGCGGTTGCGCCGTTCGGACGACCGCTTCGCAGCACTGCAAATGAAGGGCGACCATTGATGGTGCGCAGTGCGTAGGATGGGTAGAGCCCTTGCGAAACCCATCATGTTTCGTGGCTCGACAAGGAGCAGATGGGTTTCGCTTCGCTCAGCCCATCCTACGGGCTACTGAGATCCTCGACGCGCATCACGACTTGTCGTGCGCGTACTTCTCCAGGACCAGCCGATTATACTCGTCCCTGACGGCTCTGCGGGAAACATGCCCCTTCCGGTCCTTGGCGATTTTCAGAAGATCAGGATCGGTCGGCGCTTTTGACTTCCGCCGAAATCTCGCAAGGAGAGGAATCGTCGGCTCCGACATCCTTCCAAACAGGCGGTCGAACCATCCCATTGTGTCCTCCCGGACAGGTCGCGAGCGGAAAGACTATCACCATGAAATGAGGGGTCAACGTGCCGTGTGACCGCATCTTTTGAAGAGCCGCAACCGGAAGGATCGCAACGCTTCTGTCCCGTCGGGCAAAACAACGCCCCTCCGCGCAGCCCCGTCAACCCCTCCCGCGAAAATATTCCACTTTACCGAAATTCGGAATTGCGGTATCCATCGCGCATCCCGGCCCAGGGCGAGGGGCGATCGTACGTCGTCACGAACGAGGGCCAGGGTGCGGTGGACGCGGCTGCGTCGGGCACGCGGGGCGGGACCAGGGCGAGATGAACCTCGTGAGGTCTCACAGCGTGCGGAACGGACGGCGCCAACATCCGGCGAAGCCTCTTGGCGGAGCCGGAAGCTGCGTACGGCAAAACCGTGTGGTCCTGACCGTCGTTGCTACGGTCAAGCCTTGCGGAGATGCATCTCGGCTCAACCGGGCCTTGAGGCATCGTCAATTCGCGAGGTGACGGAGGCCAGAAGGAACTCGGCTCCGGGGAGAGCAGGCATAAGCCGTCAAACCACTGCGCAGGGAAGGCCGTGTGTTGGGCTTCACCTGTATGCCGCTGTGCAGTTTTCTGCGTGTGCTGTCGCACAGCGGACCGTGGGTGCCAGCCGGCACCCGGCCTTCCCTGCGCCCTCTTCATAGAAGGGGGACAAGGAAACGAGCAAAACTCGGGCGTTTCGGGCCGCGAGAATGCCGAGCCATGTATGGAAAACTGGCGAAATGACGGAACTTGCTCTTCTCGCCCGTCGCTCGAGGATCACCGGCGCGCGGCGATCGCCGTCAGCTCCAGCTTGACGCCCGGGCCGAGATCCGCAACGCCGATCGCGGCACGCGCCGGCAGATGCTCCGCGTGAAATAGCGCTTCCACACCTGGTTGAACGCGGCCTTCTCAGTGAGGTCGGCCATGAAGATCGTCACCTGGAGAACGCAGGACAGATCGGAGCCGGCTCCCTCGAGCAGGATCTTCAACTGGCGCAGCACATCCTCGGCCTGGCCCGCCATGTCGAGCCCGGCATCTTCAGGGACGATGCCGCCGAGATAGAGCACGCCATTATGCTCGACGATTTCGTGGAGCAGTCCTTCATAGGGCAGGGAACGTGTGATCACGATCGCATCCGTGGGTGCCTGCGGTCTCGCTGACAGGCGCAAGGCCAGGTTCAACAAGGCTCGCGTCGATGGAGAGAGCTGGTGCTGCCAGACAGGATTGAACTGTCGACCTCTCCATTACCAATGGAGTGCTCTACCACTGAGCTACGGCAGCATGTGCTGGGACAAGAATCGGCCGCCCGAGGGGCCTACCAAGCGGGCCGATATCTGCCACAAGCCCCCCTCCTGTGCAAGCTTGCTAGCCCGACCAAAACGAGAAAATCGGGCCGATATCGGCGCCAAAATGCCCGTTTTCGCCCAAACCGGCCGAGTTCGCGCCGATCGGGGTCTGATATCCCTGCCCAACTGGTCAGTTGGCCTGGAGTTCGGATTCGATCCATCTCGCGTTTCACATGGGCGTATCGCGTTGCCTCTTGAGCTGCCACACTTCGATGGCATCCTGCTGCCGGTTGCTGGGACGGAGCCGCGATGGCTGACGAGACTGACAAGAGCGCGAGGCAGGCGAAGGCGTCCCGGGACGACCGGCTGAAATCGGCGCTGCGCGAAAACCTGAAGCGGCGGAAACTTCAGGCGCGCGAACGCGCCACAATCACCGACCCCTCGCAGAACGACGATGGTTCCCTAAATGAGGGGGCCGCCGGCAAGACCTCTCGTTGAACGCCGGCGGCTGGAAATTTTGGAGTGCAGGCAGTGGCCATGGGGCAGGACGACACACAACGAACCGATCGTGATGCGCAGCTGCTGCGGTTCACCCGCCCCGAGCAGACCTTTCCGGCGCTGACCCCCGCCGAGATCGAACGGATCAGGCACTTCGGCGAAATCCGCACCTATGCCGACGGCGAGTTGCTGTTCGAGACCGGCAAGCCCGGGCCCGGCATGTTCGTGGTGCTGGCGGGCCACGTCGCCATCACCCAGCGCGACGGTCTCGGTCACGTCACGCCGGTGATCGATCAGGGGCCGGGGCAATTTCTGGCCGAGCTCGGCCAGCTCTCGGGCAGGCCGGCCCTGGTCGACGGCCGCGCCGAAGGCGATGTCGAGGTGCTGCTCGTCCCGCCGGACCGGCTGCGCGCGCTGCTGGTGGCCGAAGCCGAGCTTGGCGAGCGCATCATGCGCGCGCTGATCCTGCGTCGGGTCAATCTGATCCAGGACGGCATCGGCGGCCCCGTGCTGATCGGGCCCTCGAACTCCGCCGGCGTGGTGCGCCTGCAGGGCTTTCTCACCCGCAATGGCCAGCCGCATCATCTGCTCGATCCCGAGAGCGAGCATGACGCCGCCGAACTGATCGCGCGCTATTCGCCGAAGCCGGAGGATTGGCCGCTCGTCGTCACGGCCGGCGGCACGGTGCTGCGCAATCCCAGCGAGACCGAGCTCGGCCGCGCCATCGGCATGATCGGCGGGGCCAAGGACAACCGCATCTACGATGTCGCCATCGTCGGCTGCGGACCGGCGGGGCTCGCCACCGCGGTCTATGCGGCGTCCGAAGGTCTCTCGGTCGCGGTCGTCGACACCCGCGCCTTCGGCGGCCAGGCCGGCGCCAGCGCGCGCATCGAAAACTATCTGGGCTTCCCGACCGGCATCTCCGGCCAGGCGCTGGCTGGGCGCGCCTTCACCCAGGCGCAGAAGTTCGGCGCCGACATCATGATTCCGATGTCGGTGAGCTCGCTGGATTGCTCGCGCGTCAACGGCACCTTCGCGCTGGCGCTGGATTGCGGCGAGACATTGCGCTCCCGTTCGGTGGTGGTCGCCAGCGGCGCGCGCTATCGCCGTCCCGACATCGCCAACCTCGACAAGTTCGAGGGCCGCGGCGTCTGGTACTGGGCATCGCCCGTGGAGGCACGGCTCTGCGCCGGCGAGGAGGTGGCGCTGGTCGGCGCCGGCAATTCGGCCGGTCAGGCCGCGGTGTTCCTGTCGGGCCACGCCAAACGCGTGCTGATGATCATCCGCGGCGGCGGCTTGGGCGCCAGCATGTCGCGCTATCTCATCGAGCGCATCGAAGCGACCCCGAACATCGAATTGATGTTCAACACCGAGATCACCGCGCTCGAGGGCGACGAGGCCTCGCTACTGCGGCGCATCCGCTGGAAGAGCCGGCTGTCGGATGACGAGGATTCGGCCGACATTCGCAATCTCTTCCTGTTCGTCGGCGCCGATCCCGCCACGTCCTGGCTCGACGGCTGCGGCGTGACGCTCGATCGCGGCGGCTTCGTCGTCACGGGCGCGCAATCCGAGCAGAACCAGGGCAAGCTGGTCGCGCCGCTCGAGACCTCCGTGCCCGGCGTCTACGCCGTCGGCGACGTTCGCTCCGGCTCGGTCAAGCGCGTCGGCGGCGCCATCGGCGAGGGCGCGCAGGTCGTGGCCTCCCTGCACGGCTATCTCGGCGACGCCGCAAAACCGGCGCTTTAGGCAAGGACAAGACAGGCAATGGCAAGCCGAATCCGGCTTGCCATCTTGCCGACAACTACAGACTATCCCCTCGTCGCGAGGCCAATCGCGCGCGAAAAAACAAGGATTCAACGGGAGGACCAAATGGCTGAAATCGTCGTGCTGTACAAGACACCCAAGGATGCCGCCGCGTTCGACAAGTACTATGCCGAGACGCACATCCCGCTCGCCAAGAAGCTTCCCGGCCTGAAGAACTACGCCGTCAGCAAGGGGCCGGTCGCATCTCCCGCAGGTCCTTCCGGAATCCACCTCGTCGCCATTCTCACCTTCGACAGCGTCGCCGACATCCAGGCCGCCTTTGCCAGCGAGGAAGGCAAGGCGACCGGTGCCGACGTGCCGAAATTCGCCAGCGGCGGCGCCGACATCCTGATCTTCGACACCAAGAACGTGTGAAGGATCGATTCAACTTTCGTTGAATCCCGCAGATCACAAACTGCCGTCGTTTGTGACAGCGCTGCAAAAAGATCAGTCATGCGCTTGTCGATTTCGCACGACGACGCATGGCTGCGCTCGTGCATGTGACGACAAGGCAGGTGGTAATCCGATGAGGACCGTAATACTATTCTCGTCACCTCAACGCGGAGTGTAGGAGAGATGTCATGATGCTTGGCTTGAGTTTGCCCGCCCTCACGCTAATCCATGTCATCATCAGCCTGATTGCCATCGTCGCCGGGCTCGTCGTGATGTTCGGCCTGCTCGGCTCGAAGTCGATGCCGGGCCTGACTGCGATCTTCCTGCTGTTCACCATTCTCACCAGCGCCACCGGCTTCCTGTTTCCATTCAAGGAGCTGCTGCCCTCGCACATCATCGGCATCATCTCACTGGTGCTGCTCGCGATCGCCTGTTTCGCGCTGTACGGCATGAAGCTCGCCGGCGTCTGGCGTCCGGTCTACATCGTGACCGCGATGATCTCGCTCTATTTCAATGTCTTCGTGCTGGTGATCCAGTCGTTCCTGAAGGTGCCCGCGCTTGCCGCGCTCGCGCCCGCCGTGCCGCCGGCGCCGCCATCGGGGCCGGTGTTCGCCGTGGTGCAGGGCATCGTGCTGGTGTTTTTCGTCGTGCTGACCATCGGCGCCTGGCGCCGCTACAAGCCCCTTGCGTTTGCCTGATCGGCACCCCCTCGTCATTCCAGGGGATCGCGCAGCGATGAGCTCAGGTGCGCAATCGCGCACCTGAGAATCTCGATTTAACAATCTTCAGATTCCGGGTCCGCGCTGACGTGCGTCCCGGATGACGTCTCTCATTGAAAGGAGCCCCCACCATGCCCACCATCACCACCAAAGACGGCGTCGAGATCTTCTACAAGGACTGGGGCTCGGGCCAGCCGATCGTGTTCAGCCATGGCTGGCCGCTGTCCTCGGACGATTGGGACGCGCAGATGATGTACTTCGTCACGCGCGGCTATCGCGTCATCGCCCATGACCGCCGCGGCCACGGCCGCTCGGCGCAGGTCGCCGACGGCCACGACATGGATCATTATGCCGACGATCTCGCCGCGCTCACCGCGCATCTCGACCTCAAGAACGCCTTCCATGTCGGCCATTCCACCGGCGGCGGCGAGGTCGTGCACTACATCGCCCGTCACGGTGAGAGTCGCGTCGCGAAGGCCGCGATCCTCTCGGCGGTGCCGCCGCTGATGGTGCAGACCGCGGCCAATCCCGGCGGCCTGCCGAAGAACGTGTTCGACGATTTCCAGACCCAGCTCGCCGCCGGCCGCTCGGCCTTCTACCGCGACATCGCCGCCGGCCCGTTCTACGGCTACAACCGCCCCGGCGCCAAACCAGTGGAAGCCGTGATCGAGAACTGGTGGCGCCAGGGCATGATGGGCGGTGCGAAAGCGCATTACGACGGCATCGTCGCGTTCTCGCAAACCGATTTCACTGAGGATCTGAAGAAGATCAACGTGCCGGTTCTGGTGATGCATGGCGACGACGACCAGATCGTGCCATACGCGGACTCGGCGCCGCTCTCGGCCAAGCTGCTCAAGAAAGGCATTCTGAAGACCTACAAGGGATTCCCCCACGGCATGCCGACCACGCATGCCGAGACGATCAACGCGGATCTCCTGGCGTTTTTCCGGGAGTGAGGTTTCACGACTCTAACCCTCCCTTGTTGTGGGAAAGGGTGGCTCGCCGCGTAGCGGCGAGCCGGGCCAGGGCTTAACTTGTGCGGAAATTTCGGGGCTCGTGCGCGTTGAGCCCCGTCCACTCAAGGAGAGGCGCGGCGATGTCGCCCCAGCTCAAACTGATCGCGCTCGACGCCGACGACCTCGCCGTGATCTCGACCCATGTCCAGGACGCCCGCGTCCAGGCTTCCGATATCATCTGGCGGCAGGGCGAGAAACGGCTTGTGGTCGGAATGAGCCGGCTGGACTGGGAGCAGACCTTGGAGGGCCAGACCGAGCCGCGCCGGCTGGTCGCAGCGCTCCGTTTCGACCGTGTGCTCGCCTGCAAGTCGCGCAACATTGACCTCGCCGCACCGGACAAGATCCTGGATCTCGTCGGCATTGAATTTCACCCCCAGGACGGCCGCGCCGAGGAGCCCGGCGGCAGCGCCCTGCTTTTGTTCGCCCAGGGCGGCGCCATCCGCCTGGACCTCGAGTGCCTGGAATGCGAGCTGACCGACCTCGGGGCCGACACGCTGGGCACGGGAATCGAGTGGGAGGGGTGAAGCGGCCGTATACCAGCCGGAACGGGCTCAGGCCCTGGCCGGAACGGCATCTGCCGAGGGTTGACGCAGCTTCCCCGCCGCGCCATTGAGCAGGGGACCTGGTGCGACGCCCCGCCCCTCAAGACCAGCCAGAAGCCAAGCGAAACATGCCCGTTCGCCTCGACCGCAGCAGCGCCGATTTCGACCAGCGATTCGCCGCCTTCCTTGCCGCCAAGCGCGAGGCTTCGGCCGATGTCGAAGCCGCTGCGCGCGCGATCGTCGACGACGTGGCCAAGCGCGGCGATGCCGCCCTGCTCGAGGCGACGGCCAAGTTCGACCGCTTGAGGCTGGACGCATCCTCCTTGCGCGTCTCCGCCGCCGAGATCGAGGCCGCCGTGAAGGCCTGCGAGCCTGCGACGCTGGATGCGCTCAAGCTCGCGCGCGACCGCATCGAGACCTATCACCGCCGCCAGCTGCCGAAAGACGAGCGCTTCACCGATCCGCTCGGCGTCGAACTCGGCTGGCGCTATACCGCCATCGAATCCGCCGGCCTCTACGTCCCCGGCGGCACGGCGGCCTATCCGTCATCGGTGCTGATGAACGCAGTGCCGGCGAAAGTCGCCGGCGTCTCGCGCCTCGTCATGGTGGTGCCCTCGCCGGACGGCAAGCTCAATCCGCTGGTCCTGGCGGCCGCCCATCTCGGCGGCGTCACCGAGATCTATCGTGTCGGGGGTGCGCAGGCCGTCGCCGCGCTGGCGCACGGCACCGCGACCATCGCGCCCGTCGCCAAGATCGTCGGCCCGGGCAATGCCTATGTCGCCGCCGCCAAGCGGCTGGTGTTCGGTAAGGTCGGCATCGACATGATCGCCGGCCCCTCGGAGGTGCTCGTCATTGCCGATGACAGCGGCAATGCCGACTGGATCGCCGCTGACCTCTTGGCGCAGGCCGAGCACGATTCCAGCGCACAGTCGATCCTGATCACGGACTCGGCGCGCCTTGCCGCCGACGTCGAAAAGGCGGTGGAGGCGCAGCTGAAGACGCTGCCGCGCGCCGCGATCGCAAGCAGCTCCTGGGCCGATTTCGGCGCCGTCATCATGGTGAAGAACCTGGGCGAGGCCATCCCGCTCGCGGACGCCATCGCGGCCGAGCATCTCGAGATCATGACCGCCGATCCCGACGCGCTTGCCGCGAAGATCCGCAATGCTGGCGCGGTGTTCCTCGGGCCTCATACGCCCGAGGCGATCGGCGATTATGTCGGCGGCTCCAACCACGTGCTGCCGACGGCGCGCTCGGCGCGATTTTCCTCCGGGCTCTCGGTGCACGACTTCATGAAGCGCACCTCGATCCTGAAATGCGGGCCCGACCAATTGCGTGCACTGGGTCCGGCCGCGATGACGCTCGGCAAGGCGGAGGGGCTGGACGCCCATTCGCGATCGATTGGATTGCGCCTCAATCTGTCATGACAAAGCCGCCCGCACAGGACGACTCGACCAATCGCATCGTCGGCGTCACGCTCGACGAGGAATCGATCGGCCGTTCCGGGCCCGACATCGAGCACGAGAGGGCGATCGCGATCTATGATCTGATCGAGCAGAACCTGTTCGCGCCCGAGGGGGCGGAAGGAAAGGGCCCGTTCACGCTGCATATCGGCATCACCGGCAACCGGCTGATGTTTGACATCCGCCGCGAGGACGGCACGCCTGTCGTCGCGCATCTGTTGTCGCTGACGCCGTTCCGGCGGATCGTGAAAGACTATTTCATGATCTGCGACAGCTATTACCAGGCGATCCGCACCGCGCCCCCCGACAAGATCGAAGCCATCGACATGGGCCGCCGCGGCATCCATGACGAGGGATCGCGCACGCTGCAGGAGCGGCTGAAAGGCAAGGTGCGGGTCGACTTCGAGACCTCGCGCCGGCTGTTCACGCTCATCACTGTCCTGCACTGGAAGGGTTAGGGCATGGCCCGGAAAAGTGTGCAGCGGTTTTCCGACAAGGCCATGCCCTCTATCAAAAGAGGCTGAGCGCGATGGCGGATCCGCCACGCGCACGCGATCCTCAGTCGGTGCTGTTCGCCTGTGCGATGAACAGCGTGCGCTCGCCGATGGCCGCGAGCCTGTTGCAGCACATGTTTCCGCAAGGTCTCTACGTGAAGTCGGCCGGCACCAGGAAGGGCGAGCTCGATCCCTTCGCCGTCGCCGTGATGAGCGAGCTCGGCCAGGACATCTCCGGCCACAAGCCGCAGACCTTCGAGGAGCTGGAGGATTGGGAGGGACTGAATTTCGACCTCATCATCACGCTCTCGCCCGAGGCGCATCACAAGGCGCTGGAGCTGACGCGAACGCTCGCGGCCGAGGTCGAATACTGGCCGACGCAGGATCCCACCACCATCGAAGGCAGCCGCGACCAGAAGCTCGCTGCCTATCGCGAGGTCTGCGATCAGCTCCTGATGCGCATCCGGCGGCGCTTCGCCAAGGTCGGCGCGGCGAGCGGGTGATCTCGTGCCCCGGACGCAGTGCAGCGCGTCTTCGCGATGCGCTGCAGAGCCGGGGCCCATCTCATCGCACGGGCGTGGGTCCCGGCTCAGCGTCGCAGCATTTCATGCCGCGCCGCGTCCGGGACACGAGACCCTCCGTAACACCCGCGTCACAGAGAGCAGGCACAGCCGTGGCGGATACCTCGAATCACCAAACTCCGGTTCCCGGGTTGTGAAATCAGCCCCCTTCCGATAGGTTCCGCGCGCAATTCACCCCTGCCTCATCCCCCAAATCACCTGATGCTCGGCCGCCCAAAATTCGTACTTGCCTCCGGTTCGCCGCGTCGGCTGTCGCTGCTCAACCAGGCCGGCATCGAGCCGGATGCGCTCCGGCCGGCCGACGTCGATGAGACGCCGAAGCGGGGCGAGCTGCCGCGCGCCTGCGCCAACCGGCTGGCCAGGGCCAAGGCCGACGCTGCGCTGAAGTCGGTGCAGCTCGACGACGAGCTGCGCGGCGCCTTCGTCCTCGCCGCGGACACGGTGGTGGCGGTCGGCCGCCGCATCCTGCCGAAGGCGAACCTCGTGGACGAAGCCGCGCAGTGCCTGCGGCTGCTGTCAGGCCGCAACCACCGCGTCTACACCGCGATCTGCTTGGTCACGCCGCGCGAGGCCTTCCGCCAGCGCCTGGTCGAGACGCGCGTGCGCTTCAAGCGCCTCTCCGAGGACGACATCCAGGCCTATATCGGCTCCGGCGAATGGCGCGGCAAAGCCGGCGGCTACGCCGTGCAGGGCATCGCCGGATCCTTCGTGGTCAAGATGGTCGGGTCCTACACCAACGTCGTCGGCCTGCCGCTCTACGAGACCACGACGCTGCTCGGCGGCGAGGGCTTTCCGATCCGCTTCGGCTGGCTCAATACCACCGCCGTGTGAGCCCCAAGTGAGCCCAACGGCCGCGCCGACAAAACCTCGAAAACAACCCCATGCACAGTAGAATGGCCCGGCCGGGTCCGCGCCCCGGCGCATGTGCGGCTGCACCAGGAACTCGCTTCCTGGCAGGCACTTGAACCCCGTCACCCCGTGTAAGCTGCCGACATCCATGGACGACCAGGTCACCAAGCCCACCGGCCCGCTCAAAACCTGCCCGATCTGCGGCAAGCCGCAGACGCAGGCCACCCGTCCGTTCTGCTCCTCGCGCTGTCGCGACGTCGATCTGAACCGCTGGCTGAAGGGCTCCTACGTCATCCCCGGCCGTGACGACGAAACCGACGACGTCGAATAATCGAGCTATCTCAATAGATTAAGAGAGCCTCTGAGGCGGCAGGCGGCCGCAACAGCAACCCCGTCCCAGCTTGTGCACAGAGGGGCCGCGCCCGGCGCAGCCACTTGGTGAAGCCGGGTGGACAGGCCGCCTCGAGCCCACTATAAACCGCCCGCTCGATGGGCTTTGGCCCCTCTCTTGGAGCACGCCCAGGTAGCTCAGTTGGTAGAGCATGCGACTGAAAATCGCAGTGTCGGTGGTTCGATTCCGCCCCTGGGCACCACGGTTCTTCTAAGAGGCTGACTGTTCTATTCTCGATCGGTCGCTCCCTCGGGGGCGCCCCGTCGTCTGATCTCGTCCTCGATTTCTTTAAGCACATCGAGGATGTCGGGAATGTTCATGTCCTCAAGCGCGTCGCGCTTATAGCGCTCCACGATGGTCAGCTCAGCCTCTCCGGCCCCGTCTTGCATCACCATCTCCCGCTTTATAGGACAAGCAGGCAGACGAGAGCGACTGATGACGTTCTCATCGCCGATAAATGCCTAGGGCCTCGCGGTGACACGCACCTATAGCGGCCCGAATCTGTGCAGATTGACCATCTCGCCACAAGGCGATTGGGACAGCCTAGCGCTCGTCCTTGGCGCTGTGATGAAGATTGAAAGCTCTGTCGTACGTGTCGCGGGCTTCGGTACCAACGCTGTATCGGCCAGGCCACCATGAATGTGGTGGATTGTAGTTGTCGTTCTCAGCGTCTGCCTTGGCTTTTTCGCCTAGCTTCTCGGGCGTCCAAAGGGACATTGATTTATCTTTACCCCACATCCTGGGCCTCACTAATGACTTTGCTGCGGCTTATGGCGCCGGCGGCAATTTGAAACAGGGTGCCAATCGCCCAAGAGCATCCCACCAGAACGCTGAATTCATTCCGCATGGTGTGGTCAAACACAATGATGCCAACGGACAGAAACACCCCAATCGCCGCAAAGAAGGTTCCGGCCGCGCTGGCCATCGCCGCCGCATCGGTTTCGAAGCTCCATTCTCCCGGTCGTCTGACTTGTACCGTCTGCACAAGACGGCTCGGCAGATCGATGCCTAGATAGAAGCCAAACGCCCCGTAAAGCATCATCAGCAAGGCGATTTCTTCGTTTCGGAATAAATCGCTTTCCATACGCATCAGTCCTAGGGCGACGTACAGGCCGCCGGCGCCTCCAACCATGGCAAGTCCGGATCTTTCAAGGACGTGCGCCACTTTGATGAGAACGGAGCGACCGAGCCACGTGGTAGTGGAGGCTCGAGCGTACTTCGCCAACTTTTTCTCTCCAGCCGACAAAGCGCCTAGAGCAGCTGCAATGCTCATTTTCATGGTATCCTCAATTCGGCCATTTAATTGGTCGCAAGCCACGCAGGCACTGCCTGAGCGCATCGTGATGACATTCGATATCAATTTGCAGGATGACGTGTGCGCCTACCTACGGCACCGGGCTGCCATTTCATGGACGCGGCGACTTCGGTGTGTGGCCGTTCTTGAGGCAGCTCTCGGACAAAACAATCCGATCTACAAGCAACAGACTAACGCCGTATCCGTTCCCAAACCCATGAATACTTTCGCCTCGGGGCAACTCATCGCGGGACCCAACGAGGCGGTATTCAAACTGGCAGAACGAAATCTACGCCAACTTCTCCCGAGCGATGTCCGTTGAAACTTCGGATCGACACTTTACTCCGCGTTCGTGCCGACCGAACTGTCGAGCGCTACATCATGCAAGGGTCGGCACGTTCAGCATGAGCCGACAATTCATGCACGTCGAAGGCGAGAGCCGATTGAGAACAGTAAGTGGGGCTGCCAGTCGCGGCTGAGTCGGCGGATGACTCGAATAATTAGAAATTGATAGCTATTCGGAAATAAAGAGCGCATCGTTTCGTCGTGTTCGATTGTCGCGCCAGGGCGAAGCTGTACCCAGCGGGATGAAGCTCAAAGAAAGCTAGCTTCAGCGCTTTCCACCGAGCGTGGAGACCAATTGAGTTTCAATCGGCACACATTCGCCCGAGCTGAATGGCGTTTGCCCCCGGCGGCATCGCCCGCTGCGCGATATGGCGGAACTCCGGGATCAATCTGCGAGAATGATCATGGTGATGACCCGATCACGGAGCGAAACGGTGGTGTTCAAGCACCCATTCCGGATCGCAAGCGTTGAACGACGCCTACCGGCGGGCTCATATGAAGTGGTTACCGACGAAGAGTCGATGGAAGGCTTGTCAGCTCCTTCCTTTCAGCCCGTCGCCACCAAAATCATGGTGCCTGCAGTGCCGCCCCGCGATTCTTCCGTCGAGATGGTGACGATCAGTTCGCTTGATCTTTCCAATGCCCGGGAGCCTATGCGTGAGGCTCCTATCGATCTTGACAAGCATCGCGGTAGGACCTCGCCGAACACTGGTTTTCACCGAACGTCGGCGGAGATTGAATCCAATGACAAGGGATTCTTCGGTCGGCTTCTGCACCTCGCACCCAGGTTGCTCGCGACGCCCACGAAATCAGGGACGAGCGCGCTGCCGGAGCTGAACGGGCCCGGCCGCGACCTGCGCATCGATGCGTGCCGCGGTATCGCGCTTTGGTGCATTTTCTTGAACCACATTCCCGACAACATCGGAAGCTGGGTGACGCTGCGGAATTACGGCTTTAGCGATAGTGCGGAAGTGTTCATGTTCCTTTCGGGTGTGACCTGCGCGCTGGCCTACGGCAAGGCGCATGCGCGCGGCGGCTGGCCCGGCGTGCTCAGCCGTACTCTGTGGCGAAGCTGGGACATTTACGCCGCATTTCTGCTGCTCACGCTTGCTTGCGTCATCGTGGTCTACCTCGCAGGCAGCGGCGGGCTTGCCGACGAAACCAACACGCGCATTTTCTTGGATCATCCGGGAGCGACGCTTGCGCATGCAGCGATACTGCAATACCGACCCGTTAACACCGACGTCTTGCCCCTCTTCGTGGTTTTCCATCTTTTGTTCGCGCCACTGCTGTGGCTGATGCTCCGAGTGCCGAACATGGCGCTCGGCGCCTCGCTGTTGCTTTACGCGTCGGTGCATCTTTTCGGCTGGACCGTTCCGGCGTGGCCGAACAACGATTGGTTCTTCAATCCGCTTGCTTGGCAGTTGCTGGTTGTGCTTGGTGCGTGGTGTGTCATGGAGGGCAAGAGGTTCTGGTCGCGGATGAGCTCACGCACGGCGCTTGGACCTGCCGTTCTCTATCTGGCTTTCAGCCTGACCATCGCATTGGGTTGGAGCGCTAGACCAGCCGAGGGACTTGACCCACAGATCCTGACGAAGTTGCCTGACCTCGCAGGCAAATCGGACCTCGATCCTTTGCGATTGCTGCATTTTATTGCCCTTGCGATTTTGGCCGTATGGCTCGTGCCTCGCAATTGGCAAGGGCTGTCGACGCCGCTGATGCGCGGGGCGATCCGCTGCGGCGAGAACTCCCTGGCAATTTATTGCCTCGGCGTTCTGCTGGCGCTTGCCAGCCACATTGCGCTGGTCAACATCTCAGATGAGATTGCAATGCAGATCGCACTCAGTTTCTTCGGCATCCTGGTGCTGATCGCGGCCGCAACGATGCTCAGCTCGATCAAGACCAAACCAAGGCAGCGACAACCGTCTTCCTGACATCCGATTTCATCGCAGAGGATGCATACCCAAACGGCTGATGCCGCACGAGATGCAAAGCGGAATTGCTCTGGTGCACCGGTGCCTGCCGAACCGCGGGCAGAGATGATACGGATCGGTTTGGTCGAGCTGTCAGACGGGCTGCATCGCAATGGTCCGGAAGGCGACCGCACTCCGTCGCTCCCTTGCCATGTTTGAGAACCCCGCTCGCTTTCCGACATCACCGGTCCTTCATGGCAAGTGCAAAACGACCGTTGTCCCGAGGTTCCGGCACAAAGTCGCGGAACGCCTGGCTGACTTCATTCGACACTCATTACTGCCGCCGACGCGGCGAAACTGGAAGCCTTGGTCGCCGCCTTACCAATGGCTTTTCGCGAAGTGCTCGTGCTGCGTGATATCCAGGGCCTCGAACATCGCGAAATCGCCGAGATTACGGGGATCACGATCGGCACCGTGATGTCCAGGCTGTCACGCGCCCGTCAGAAGTCGATCGCTGATATGCATGAGGACAATTCCTAGCTCCGAGTTCCGGCGCCCGAGGCGGAAATCTGACGCCGGCCTCCTCCCGCCTCCCAAGATACCGGGCAATATTGGTCACTATACGAGCCCGGCGGCCGCTGATATGATCCTCGGACGGTAAACGGCAGCTCGCCACCAAACTTTTTCTGCGATGCCGGCCTTCTGATCGAACTCGATCCCGCTCGCGCCTTTTCGCATTGCTTCGACAACAACGCTGAACAAGTTCGTCAACGGCTGCCGCGTCCCCGCTCATATTGGGAGATGTGCCATGACTGCATCGGACTGGCGTCTCGAAGGCGAATGGATGAAGAACTGCACCTGCGCGTTTGGCTGCCCCTGCGATTTCAATGCACCGCCGACCCAAGGCTATTGCAAGGGATTGGTCGCCATGCGGATCGCCAAGGGACATTTCGAAGGGACCAGGCTCGATGGTCTCTGCTTTGCGATCACGGTCGATTTCCCCGGGCCGCTGCATGAGGGCAACGGGACAATCCAGCCCATCATCGACGAACGCGCCACGGCGGAGCAGCGACAGGCGTTGTTCGATATCTTCTCCGGCAAGCATTCGGCCGAAGGCACGCTGTTCCAGATCGTCAGCATGATCGTCACCAAGATCCATGATCCCGTGTTTGCGCCGTTCGAGTTCTCCTTCGACAAAGACGGGCGCGTCGCAAGACTCGTCGCCAGGGGCGTGCTCGAGACCGATGTCGAGCCGATCAAGAATCCGGTGACCGGTGATCCTCACCGCATCCAGGTGGTGATGCCCGAGGGGTTCGAACATCGGGCGGCCGAGATCGCATCCGCCGACATCCGCTCGACCGGCGCGATCCCGTTCGAGACCCGCGGTACGCACAGCTCGCTCGCCAACGTCGTGCAGACGCCCAAGGGCGTTGCGGCATGATGCGGCGCTGACACCGACACGAGAGCTCGGTGTCAGCTCCTGATCGCCATGGACAAGTCGATGGAGGGGCGCTCGATACTGGAACACTTGCTCCACCGCGACCGGCTGATCGTCGCGATCGGGACCGCCGCAGTGGTGGCGCTCGCCTGGGCCTATCTCGCTGCGGGCGCCGGCATGGACACGGAGATGATGGCCGACATGCCGGACATGGCGCCGATGCCGTGGACGCCATTCTATGGCGCGCTGCTGTTCGTGATGTGGTGGGTGATGATGGTCGCGATGATGGCGCCGAGCGCGGTGCCCACCGTTCTCTTGTATGCGACCGTGAAGCGCAAGCAGGAGGCTGCTTCTCGCGCCGCAATCGATAGCTGGATCTTTCTCGCCGGCTATCTCGTGACGTGGGCCGGGTTCAGTCTCGTGGCAGTCCTGGTGCAAGGAGCGTTCGAACGCTTCGGGTTGCTTTCGATGGCGATGGCAAGCACCAGCGCCATTCTGGGCGGCGGCGTTCTGATTGCAGCAGGGCTTTATCAGTTCACGCCGCTCAAACAGGCCTGCCTGCGCTATTGCGACAGCCCTCTGTTGTTTCTCAGCCGACATTGGCGGCCCGGCACGCGCGGCGCATTCCGGATGGGACTTCGCCACGGCAGCTACTGCGTCGGCTGCTGCTGGTTTCTAATGGTATTGCTGTTCGTCGGCGGCGTGATGAACCTGGCCTGGATCATCGGCATCGCGCTCTATGTCGCCGCCGAGAAGCTGCTGCCGTTCGGCCAACGACTGAGTTATGCGGCAGGCGCGCTCCTCATCCTGTCCGGCACGATCGTCCTTGCGCGCGCGATGTGAAAAGCGGTCCAAAGACGGTTAAAATGCGCCGTTTTCGGCACGTCCATGCGCGTGATTGCTCAAAGCCAGCCGGCCTCCGGGATGATACGGATGCTGGAATCTGAAGAATTGAGCTTTTTCCCAACAAAAACTTAAGGCTGTTCCGCCTATCTTCGCGCCACGAACAGCACTCGCGCGCCGCTTTCGGCCGCTTGTGTCCCTGTGCAGTCGAGGCGGAGACAAGGCGATGCCAATACCGCGGGCGAGCGCAGTTCTGCCGTGGCGGCCGGAGCGGGGGGGGCGCGTCGTGATGGCCGCAGGGGCAGTCCGCCAAGCCGGAAGAGCGATCCTGCGGAATGGCCCGCTGCAGATCGCATTGTTCTTTCTGCCCCTGGTCTGGATCGGCTATTTCGCAATCACCGCGTCTGAGCGGATGGATGCGATCGAGCAAGCGCGGTCGCACGGCAACAGCGTGGCCGAATTGTTCGAGGAGAACACCGAGCGCATCTTCGAGCGCGTGGATCAGTCGTTGCTGGTGGTACGGGCCCTCTACGCCGAGGATCCGTCGTCCTTCAGCCTGAAGTTCTGGTCCGACAAGGCACGCATCGCCACCGGCGACGTGGTCCAGTTCGCTCTGATCGGATCGGACGGGTACATGATCGAGACGACGGCGGGCTATTCCGGTCCGCCGCTCTATCTCGGTGATCGCGAGCACTTCATCCATACCCTGTCTCAGGTCGACGACCGCCTTTACGTGGCGAAGCCGGTGCTGGGCCGCGCGTCCAAAAAGTGGACGATACAGATCGCGAGAAAGCTGTTCGATGTGACCGGCAATGCGGTCGGCGTGGTCGTCGGCTCGATCAGCGTCGACGTCGTCGGCAGGTTCTACGACACCGCAAAGCTCGGCGTCGGAGGAACGCTGATGCTCAGGAATGCGAACCACGTCGTGCTCGCCGCCCGGGGCGTGGACCAGGGCTCCGTGCTGGGACAAAGCGCGCCTAGCCGCGTCGAGCGCGAACTGGGCGACGGCTTCTATGCGCAATATTGGAACGAAAACCGACCGAACCGCAGCGACCGGCTGATCACGGCGCGCAGGTCGCGCGCGTTTCCGCTCATCTTCACCGTCGGCATTTCGGAGCAGGAGATCTATTCCCGCTCCGCCTTCAGGCAGAAGGTCTATCTCGGCGGCGCGCTGCTGCTTACGTTCATCATCCTCGCCGCGACGACATTCCATTGGCGACGGCAGCAGGCGCTGGATCGCGCCCACCGCGATCGGCGCGATTTCGCCAGCAAGTTCGAGGATGCGCTCAGGAATCTTCCCCAGGGCTTGAGCATGTTCGACGGCCGTGACCGCCTGATCGCGTTCAACGGGCAATGGCTCGAACTCTATGGCCTCGTACCGGAAGACATTCGGATCGGTATGGATTTCCGGGAGGTGTTCGCGAAGCAGACCGCCGTGCTCGATGTCGAGACGTACCTCGTCGATTTGAAGAACCGGCTCGCTCAGTCGGAGCAGATCTCGAACACCGTGCAGTTTCCGGACGGCCGGGTCGTCTACATCTCCTACGGCCGGCGCGAGGACGGCGGCTGGGTTGCCACGCATGAGGACATCACCGAGCGCAAGGCGTCGGCGGACCGCATCGAGCGGCTCGCGCATTACGACAGCCTCACCGGCCTTGCCAATCGCAACCTGTTCAAGGAGCGCATCGACGAGGCGCTGGCCCGCCCGCGCCGGCCGGAGCCCGCGTGCGCCGTACTCCTGCTCGATCTCGACAAGTTCAAGTCGGTCAATGATGCGCTCGGCCATCAATGCGGCGACGCGTTGCTGAAGCAGGTTGCCGACCGGATCAAGGCGCAGATCCGTGATGCCGATACGGCGGCGCGAATCGGCGGCGACGAATTTGCCGTCATCGTGGCACCCGGCGGGGCCGGGATGCGCGAGGGCGCTGAAAGCCTGGCCGCGCGGCTGGTCCAGGCCATTGCCGAACCCTTTCACATCGATGGCCACCCCGTCGTGAGCGGCTGTAGCATTGGCCTTGCGCGCGTGCCCGAGCACGGCACGCGGGTCGACGAGATCCTTCGCAACGCCGATCTTGCGCTCTACAGGTCGAAGAATGCCGGCAGAAACTGCTTCCACGTCTATTCAGCGGAGCTCAAGGCGGAAGCGGATCAGCGCAACGTGCTCGAGATCGAGCTGCGTGAAGCGATCTGGCGCGAGGAGATAGAGCTGTTTTATCAGCCTGTGATCGAGCTCGGCACCGGTCGGGTAAAATCGGTCGAGGCCCTGGCGCGCTGGCATCACGGCACCAGGGGCTACGTCCCTCCGGCGGAATTCATTGCTGTTGCCGAGGCGGGGGGACTGATCGTCGAGCTCGGCCACCAGGTGCTCGCCAGGGCCTGCCGCGATGCGATGAGCATGCCGGGCGACATCAAGGTCGCTGTCAATCTCTCCGCCCTGCAATTTGCCAGCGCCAATCTCGTCGACACCGTGACCTTTGCGTTGACGCAGAGCGGGCTTCCGCAGACCCGGCTCGAGCTCGAGATCACCGAGAGCGTATTTCTCGCCGACACCGAGGAGAACCTCAGGACGCTCCAACGCCTCAAGGCGCTTGGCGTCTCCATTGCCCTCGACGATTTCGGTGTCGGATACTCGTCGTTGTCCTATTTGACGGCCTTTCCTTTCGACAAGGTCAAGATTGACAAATCCTTCATCGACAGGATCGATCGCTGCGAGACCGTCGCCGTGCTGAAATCCATCGTGCAGCTGGCAAAGACGCTGAAGCTGTCGATCGTCGCCGAGGGGGTCGAGTCCTCCGAGCAGGTCAGACGGCTCCAATCACTCGGCATCCCGCTCGGCCAGGGATTTCACTTCAGCAAGCCCGTGCCCCTTGCAAACCTCTCCTGGCAAGCCCCCACGGCGCGCCGGAAACGGCGGGTGGCGTGAGCTGATTCCTCAGGCGGTTGTCATCATGACCCGCCACTATAGCCGCTTGGACCGAAGAGCGTTCTCAATTGCCGGTTCGGAAGCCTGCGCCCGCCCGTCCTGGCACTCCCCTTGCTCAGTCCTGACCCAAGCCCGGGCCTCGGCGGAGAGGCCGTTTCAGGTTGAGGCAAGTGATGCAGGAAGTGTCCCGTTCTGGTGCTGCTGACGAACTCCGGCTCGACGCGTTGATCGCCGATTTATGGTGGCGCGTTCGGCTGATTAATACCGACATTCTCGAGGAAGAGGCGCGCGCCGGGGTGTTCGACCCGGCTCAGCCGACCTATCCGCTTCTCGCCGCCAACCTTCGCGCCCGACGCGACAATCTGGTCGCGACGATCGGCGTGCTCGAGCAGCGTGCGAGATCGGTGTCGGAAGCGGCTTGAAGCGGTCGCGGGGGCGCGCCAGCCTCCACGTCTTCGCCAACCGGCCGGCTGCAGCGCCAGAGGCGGGCGCGGGATGCAACGCGCATCATCGCATGGCTCGAATGCCTCCGGCGCTGTGCCGCTAACAGTTGAATTCAGGCCGCCGCCTGCCCGTGTTATGGCTGGTCTCCGCACCCTCGCGAGGCCCCCATGCTCCCCATTCCCGCCGATATCTTCACCGAACCCGAGGACGTCTCGCCCGACGGCCTGGCCAATCTCGGCCCGCTTCGGCGTCTTGCCGGCACCTGGCAGGCGGACAAGGGCATCGACATCAATCCGAAGGCGGAAGGGCCGGAGCGGCGGACCTTCATCGAGCACATTCGCATGGATCCGATCGATCCGCAGGCCAACGGGCCGCAGCTGCTGTACGGGCTGCGCTACCACATCCACATCAACACGCCCGAGGAAGACATCACCTTCCACGACCAGGTCGGCTACTGGCTGTGGGAGCCGGCGACCGGGCTGATCATGCAGACCCTGGCGATCCCGCGCGGGCAGGTGCTGCTGGCCTCGGGCAAGGCCGGGCCTGACGACAAGACGATCTCGGTCACCGCCAAGCGCGGCGACACCGCCTACGGGATCTGCTCGACCGATTTTCTGGAACAGGCCTTCCGCACCGATGCTTACCGCTGCGACATCACCTTCAACGACGACGGCAGCTGGACCTATCTGATCCAGACCGAGTTGTTCGTGCGCGGCGCGCCGTTCAATCACCACGACACCAACACGCTCCAGCTCATTGCGCCACCCAGGCTCAATCCGCTGGCGGCGATCGTGAATGATCATGCCGCAGGCGGCGGACCCGCGGCCTGAGCGCTGCCCTGAGGATTGCATGAAACCGTATGTCATCTGCCTGATGCACTCCAGCCTCGACGGGCGCACGCATCCCAGCCGCTGGCGTCCGAAAGGCGCGGGCACGGACTGGTTCGAGAAGGTCCACGATGAGCTTGGCGGCGATGCCTGGGTGATCGGCCGCGTCACGGGTTCGGAGTTCGCCAAGGGCAGGCCCTATCCCCCGACAGACGCGAAATTTCCGCGCGAAAACTGGTTCGCCCGGCGCGATGCGAAGACCTACGGCGTCGTGCTCGATGCTGAGGGCAAGATCGGCTGGGGGCGCGCGGAGATCGGCGGCGATCCGATCGTCGTCGTGCTGACCGAGAATGTCCCGGATTCGCATCTCGCCGGTCTGCGCGGCGAGGGCGTGTCCTACATCTTTGCCGGCAAATCCGAGATCGACCTCGCACTGACGCTGGACATTCTCAGCCGCGAGCTCGGCGTGAAGCGCGTGCTGGTCGAAGGCGGCGGCGTCGCCAACGGCACCTTCCTGCGCGCCGGCCTGATCGATGAATTCAATCTGATCCTCAGCCCTGCGATCGACGGCGCGAAGGGCGCTCCCTTCGTGTTCGATTCGACCGAGGCGGACAGCGACCGGCGCGCGCCGATCGCCGCGATGACACTGGAGAGCACGCGCGAGCTCGGCGGCGGCGTCCTGCTGCTGCGCTATCTGATCCAGAACGATCCGCAAGCCGTGAGCCGGTAAGGCGCGGCCATGTCCGATCCGTCCGAGCACATCGTCATCGTCGGCGCCGGCGCCGCCGGCCTGATGGCGGCGCGCGAGCTGGCGCGTGCCGGCCGCAAGGTGACGATCCTGGAGGCGCGCCAGCGCTGCGGCGGCCGCATTCATCCGCTGCCGGCCTCGCAGTTCGGCTATGCCGCCGACGGCGGCGCCGAGTTCGTCCATGGCGAGGCGCCGGTCACGCGCGCATTGCTGCGCGAGGCCGGCCTCTCGCTTCAGGAGATCGAAGGCGAGCAGTGGAGCTTTGACGGGACGAAGCTCACGCGCGAGGCGCGTGACGATACCCATGAAGCGGAGCTTCAGGCCAAGCTGGCGGACTTGAAGGACGATCTCACGGTCGCCGACTTCCTGCGCCGGCATTTTGCAGGCGACGACTACGCGCCGCTGCGCCATTCGATCGAGCGGATGGTCGAAGGCTATGACGCGGCCGATCCCGAACGCGCCTCCACGCTGGCGCTGCGCGCGGAATGGATGGACGGCGGGCACGCTCCGCAGGCGCGCATCGAAGGCGGCTATGGCGCGATGATCGAGGCGATGGCGGCCGACTGCCGCAGGCACGGCGTCACCATCCGCCTCGGCAGCGTCGTGTCGGCGATTGCGGAGGAGGGCGGCGCGGTGATCGTTCGCTGCGCCGGCGGCGACGTGCACGCCTGCGACCGCGTGATCCTCACCGTGCCGCTGCCGCTGCTGCGCGAGATCGCGCTGCCGGCAGGCGCGCGTGCCAAGCTGGCTGCTGTCGTCGACATCGGCTTCGGCAACGTCATCAAGATCCTGCTGCGCTTCGCGCGGCCATGGTGGCGCGAGCGCAAGGAAGACCTCGCCGACATGACCTTCCTGCTGTCGGATGAGGCGATCCCGGTCTGGTGGACGCGCTATCCGGACCAGCATCCCGTGCTGACGGGCTGGTTCGGCGGTCCGCGCACGGCGGAGCTGGAAAGCCTCGACGCGCGAGCATTGATCGATGCCGGGCTCGGCTCGCTCGCCGCAATCTTCGGCCTGCCGCGCGATCACATCGCGCGCGAGCTGGTGGCGTCCGCCGCGACCAACTGGGCGCATGATCCGTTCGCGCGCGGCGCCTATTCGTGGGCGACGCCGCGCACCCGAGCGGCACAGGCGATCCTCGCGCGCGGCGACGGCTTGGTGCTGTTTTCCGGTGAAGCGCTCTATCGCGGCCGCGACATGGGAACGGTCGAGGCGGCACTGGCGACTGGCCTGGAGACGGCGCTCACGATCCTGCGCGGACACAAGAGGCCCGCATCTGATGCGGGCCTCTCGTCGCGTGTCTCTCCAGATCTTACCAGCGGCCGCCGCCGAAGCTGAACGTCACGCCGGGGCCTCCGCCGTAATAGCCGTACGGTCCGCCTCCGTAGTAGCCGTGGTGCCGCGGGTAATAACCGTAGCTCCTGTAATACGGCCGGTAATAGCCGTGATGATGCCGCCAATGATGATGGTGGCGGTAATGCCTGCGGTGCGCGCTGATGTCGGTGGTCTGGCTTTCCTGCGCGGTCTGCTTGGCGCTTACGCTGCCGGCCGCGCTCGCCGATCCACCGGCCAACGCCGCAGCACCGAGGGCGATCGCGGCAATGAGATATTTCATGTCATCACTCCAGTTGAAGGTCGTGTGACAACACATGAGCATCCCGCGCGTTCCTGCCACTGCGGGCGTCGAAACGACGCAGATTTTAGTTCCCCGATGAACGTACGTTAACGTTCGTGAACGAGCGAAGGCCGCGCGTTCTATCGTCGCATGACGAGGCATGGCCTGCGACTCGCGCCCCGAACGCGGCGCAGCGTCTCTTCGACGATGCGGTGCGAGTCCGGGACACGAGAGTGGCGCATGTAGATTTTCGCAACCACTGTCACGGATGCGGATTAGGAAAGCGGTGTCCTTCGGAGAGCGCAGCGAGGATCGCGTCCTTGTCTGCGATGAATGTACGACCGTGATAGCTGAGCGCAGTGCCAGGGATCCATGGCATCATCGCGATCGTACACGTTACGCCAGCGGACACGGACCTACTTGAACGGATCCTGGATCGACGGGGCCGACTGGCGGATGCGGCGCACGCTGACCGGGGTGCCGTCGGAGACGAACAGCAGCTCGTACTTGCGGCCCTCGCTGTCGGTCGCCGAGCAGGTGACGTCGTTCACCTTTCTGGCGGCGAAGTTGCCGGTCTGCCGGCAGATGCCGGTCGAGGTCTGCTCGGCGGGCACCGGCAGGCCGTCGACCTTGGGGCGGTTCTTGGAGTTAAGCAGCACGCGGTCGATCCGCAGCTCGTAGGAATTGTCGTCGGCGCGCTTGCCGTTCTCGCCGGAGAACGACACCACGTGGCTGTCATCGGAGGGATCGTCGACCGCGACCGCGAAATTGACCCGGCCCGTGTCGCCATGGGCATAGGCCACAGTCTTGCACGGGAAGGTGCGGCCCGCGACCCTGAACGTCTTGCAGTGGCCGGACATCAGCGCCAGGAGATCGATGAAGGCGTTCGGCTGCGCGGGCGGATTGTTGACCGGAACGGGTTTGGAAGTCTCGGCAAAACAAGGACTTGCCGCGATCACGAGCAACGCGGCGAGGACCAATCGGCGAAGGCGCATCGTCGGGCTCATGAGCCAGGGGCCATGGCGGAAGAGTTCCGCACCGTAACCATCGAACCGCAAATTGGTTGCGATCCCGTTTGTGCTGCAAGTCCCGCCTGGAATACCACCACTTTCACCCCGACGGCGACTTGTTCAAATCGCCCGATCCATCCCGGCGGCCACATGCCATCAGGCCGGTGTTTTTTTCGTGGCGGGACAGCGGCGGCCGGTACGTCGGCGGACGCGGACCGGGTCAAAATAGCCATTGGTCTCCCTCGGGGGGCACCGATCGACGGCGGGCCGGGGGCTAGGCTTGAGCTAGCCGTGCTTTGGGGGGTAGCCTCACAGAGGTTGATTGATCGATATTCTTCTTCTCCTGATAGTTTTCGTCTCCTGATCGTTTTCATCCTATTGCGTGAGGGTGCGTCATGAGTTTCGAATTCGATACTTTCCTTCGTGCATTGTCCATTGCTCTCTTCAGCCTCATCGTTCCCGTCGGCGTCTATATCGGTCGCATGAACGTTCGTGCGAGCCGGCGTGAAATCGTGCGAGATCTCGAGAGACTTTTTCAGTTCGCAAAAGTGGGCGGACGGCCGCTTATCTTGCCGTCGTTCGAACTGGTCAAATATAAATACGACCCGCAAGCAAATCCGGAGCGGCAGACCACGGATCCGGACTCCAACGCGGTCCGATTTTACATCTTCCCTGTCGCGATCTACGTCCTGCTGACGTGCCTTTGCTTCCAATTCGCGTTCAGGCAAGACATTGCGCCGCATGGGGTGGCCAAACCCGACGACTACGTCTCGAATTTCTGGACGCCGCGCGGTACCCCGGGCGGTATGATCACCTACGCGTTCATCGGCAGCTACATCTGGTCGATCCAGTACCTGATCCGAAGAATCGCCAATTTCGATCTCTCCCCGATTTCGTTCTTCCAGTCGTTCTTCCACATCCTGCTCGCGATCTTCGTGACCGCGGCGGTCTGGCACTCCGGGTTCATGACACATCTCGGCGACGGCGCGCAGGTCGCTCTGGCATTCGTCATCGGCTTCTTCCCGGACCTTTTCATCAGCGTGCTGATCGCGAAATTTCCGTGGATCCGGCTGCGTCGGGTGAGCTCCGCAAGCAAGGCGCTTCAGGAGGAGCTCCCGCTCGACATGATTCTCGGGATCGACCCGTTCATGAAGCTCCGCCTCGGAGAGTTCGAGATCGAGGACGTGCAGAACCTTGCGACCATCAACCCCATCCAGATCTTTGTGGAGACCCCCTATGGGCTCTACGAGGTCATGGATTGGGTCGCGCAGGCGCAGCTCATTCTCGCTGTCGGGCCCGAGCGGACGCGCAGGCTGCGGGAGATGAACATCCGCACGATCTTTGATCTCGAACGCTGCTTGAAGAACCCGCTTCTGCGCCAGCGGCTCATCCACATCCTGTTAAATGTCGAGGCGAAATACGCCCCAAAGTTCGAAGCCGTAGCGGAAGGTGCCGTCGCGACGGGCAGCGAGGTCCCGCTGAACGATGCAGATGCGCTGCAAGCCATCGTGTCCTATATCCGCGACGATCTGCACGTCCGCCGGCTCCGCCAAATCTGGGATGTCATCAACGGGCACCTCGATGGGCGCTATGATGAGCAGACGATCGGGCCGAAGCTGGCTCGAGGGTCGCTCAAGGCCGCGGCCGTCGGAGCGCCGGTTACCCCCGTGGTAACGCGCAACGGTGCTCGCCGCAACAAGCTGATTGATCACCGCGCCTCCGGGCAAGACGCAGCGTAAGGGGCTTGGTTCGATGGTTCGGCTGCGAAGTTGGCTCCGTGCGAGACGCGACTGAGATCGAGCCGCAGAGGTTTAGCTTGCTTCGCTCAGCTGGTGGCCAGCTGGTGCCAGCGCCTGTCGCGGAAGGAGGGGCGGCGGTGGAGGCGGGCGTCCAGCACGGCGCGGGCGCGGGGCAGCTCACCGCTGCGCATGAGCGCGACGATATAGGTGTCCTCGATCAGCTCGCGCTGGGCGTGGCTGCCGCCGATGCGCACGACCTCGCCGAGCACCGGCGCGAGCATCTGCACGCAAGTCCGGTAATCCTCATCGGCGAAAGCCGCGAGTGCGCGGAAGATCGCCGGCACCACAGGGCCCGCCGGCAGCTTGCCGTCGGCCAGCCGCTGCTCGATCGCCGCAAGGCGGGCGGCGAGCGCTTCGCGATTCTGCGTCGCGGCTGCGAATAGCGCCATGTGGACGTCGGCAAAGGACAGACTCGATTTCGGAAACAGTTTTTGCGCGGCGTCGTCGGCTTCCTGCCACAGCGCCTTCGGCACCGCATGGCCGTACATCGACAGGCGCCACAGCAGCGAGGCGCTGTCGGTGATGACGTTGAGCGGCGGCGCCTGCGTGGCAGTGGGCCGAAGCACGTCGGCATAGATCGCGAGCGCCCGCGCCGCATCGCCATGTTCGAGCGCGCCGAGCGCCTGATGCCAGCTTATATGTCCGTGGAGGATTCCGGCGCGGTCGTAAGCCGGCAGCCATTCGTCCACGAGACGATCGGCGTCCTCGATCAATCCATCCTCGAACATCGCATGCAGCACCGCGTGCGCGGCATGGGCGTTTTCCCGGCGCAGATTGAAGCCACGCTCGGTGACGGCGCGGCCGCGCGCGACGTCGCCATTCTCCGTCATCGCCCAGCCGGACATGGTCAGGAACCACCAGTCCTCGCCATAATGTGGCGCGATGTTCTCGCAGAGCTCGTGCCGGGCGCGGTCGTGATCGGCCATGCCGGAGAAGGCGAACAGGCCGAACGCGCCGAGCGGCAGCGACAGCACGACAGCGTCGCGCGGCCATGCATCGATATGCTTCAGCATCGATGCGATCGCCTCCGGCAGCCGGCCCTCGATCGCGAGCGCCAAGGTCTCGACATGCGAGCGCTCGCGCTCGCTGCCGCGCTTCATCACCAGCTCGCGCGCCAGCGCCGCCTTCTGCCGTGCGAGATCGCCCTGCTGGTAGAAGGCATGAACGCGGCCGCGGGCGATATGGGCCAGCGCGAAGTCAGGATCAGCCGCGATCGCGCGCTCCAGCATCTCCGCCGTGCCGGTCCAGCCCGCGAGCATGAGGTCGACGCCGTCGCGATAGGCACTTGCCGCCTCGTGCGAAGAGGTCGAGAGCGGCAGGCCGTAGCGGTCTTCAAGCCCCATCGTCGTCTCCCGCCCTCAAGCCGTCCGCGCGCGGCGGCCTTCGATCGGATAGGCCGGGTCGTTATAGCCCGGCGTCGAGGGATGGCCTGGTGTCACCAGGCGGTCGATCAGCGCCTCGTCCTCCGCGGTGAAACGGTAATCGAGCGCGCTGATGTAGCCGTCCCATTGCTCCTCGGTGCGGGGACCAGCGATCACCGACGAGACGAGGGCGGAGTTGAGCACCCAGCCGACCGCGAACTGGCCGGCGGTGATGCCTTTCTTCTCGGCGTGAGCCTTGATCTCCTGCGCAAGCTGGAGCGATTCCGGCCGCCATTCGGTCTGCATCATGCGGGTGTCGTTGCGCCCCGCGCGCGTCTCCTTGTCGGGCGCTGCATCCACCCTGTACTTGCCGGTGAGCACGCCGCGCGCAAGCGGGCTGTAGGGCACGATGCCGAGGCCATAATACGCGCAGGCCGGAAAGTGCTCGACCTCCGGCATGCGGTTCATGGCGTTGTAGTAAGGCTGGCTCACCGCGGGCCGGTCGATGCCGAGACGGTCGCAGATGTTGCAGATCTCGGCAACGCGCCAGGCGCGGTAGTTGGAGACGCCGAAATAGCGCACCTTGCCGGCGTGGATCAGGTCGCTCATGGCGCGCACCGTTTCCTCCAACGGCGTGGCATGGTCTTCCTTGTGCAGATAGTAGATGTCGATGTGATCGGTGCCGAGCCGCATCAAGCTCTCGTCCGCCGCCTGCAACACCCAGCGCCGCGACAGCCCGCCGCGATTGGGATCGTCCCCCATGGGGTTTGCGAGCTTTGTGGCAAGCACCCACGCGCCACGATTGCGCGCGATCGCGCGGCCGACGACTTCCTCGGAGGCGCCTTTCGAATAAGCGTCCGCGGTGTCGATGAAGTTGATCCCGGCGTCGCGTGCCTTGTCGATGATCCGCTTCGAGGTGGCTTCATCGGTCGGCCCGCCGAACATCATGGTGCCCAGGCAAATCGGCGAGACCTTGAGGCCGCTGCGGCCGAGCTGGCGGTATTGCATGGGCGAGTCCTCGATGTCTTGTGAAGGCCAGCATAACCGCCCGGTTCCGTCATTGCGAGCGCAGCGAAGCAATCCAGAGATGCATCCGCGGAGAGATGCTGGATTGCTTCGCTGCGCTCGCAATGACGGGGAGAGGGCGGTGCTAGCCCGGCTAGCTACCCCGGCCCCTTCAAGATCTTGAACACGCCGTTCGCCATCACGATGCAGCGGTCGTCCACCGTCACTTCGGTGCTCATGAAGATCAGGCTGCGGGTCGAGCGCACCACGCGCGGACGGGAGATCAGGGTGTCGCCGATCTGGCCGGCCTCGACGAAATGGGTGTCGAGCTGCACCGTCGCCAAGTACTCCTTGCCGGAGACGTAGCGGGCGGTCATGCCGCAGGTGCGGTCGGCGAACGTCATCATCACGCCGCCCTGGACCATGCCGCGGCGGTTGTGGTGCTTGTCCTCGGTCGCGAGCGCGAACTCGTAATGGCCGTCGACCTTGCGCTCCCACAACGGGCCGATCAGATGCAGGAAGCCCGTGGTCTCCAGGATGCTCCAGCCCTCTGATTTCAGCCTTGCGGCGGCCTTGCTGGTCATGTCGTCGTCTGTCCTTGCAACGCGATGTCTCCTCGTTTCATCAGATGCAGTCCTGGTGTAGTCAAGCATCATGAGAGCGTTCGACGATGCCACCAGACGGAATATCGCAGAGGTCTGCGCCGCCTTCGCGCGGCTGCCCGACACAGCCGAGCCGTCGGCGCTGAAGCGCGCCGCGGTGGTGCTGGCGCTGACCGAATCCGACGACGGTGGCGACACCGCCTTCCTGCTCACCAGGCGCGCCTCGCACCTGCGCGCCCATCGCGGCCAATGGGCGCTGCCCGGCGGACGCTGCGATGCCGGCGAGACGCCGGTCGAGGCGGCGCTGCGCGAGCTCGACGAGGAGCTCGCACTCGCGCTGTCAGCCGATGCGGTGCTCGGCCTGCTCGACGATTATCCGACGCGCTCGGGCTATCTGATCACGCCGGTCGTGGTCTGGGCGGCCGACAGTGCTGCGATCCGCCCGAACCCGGACGAGGTCGCCTCCGTTCATCGCATCGCGCTGGCCACGATCGAGCGTGACGATGCCTTCGACTTCACGGGGATTCCCGAGAGCAGCCGCCGCGTGATCCGCTTCCATCACCAGATGAGCCTGATCCATGCCCCGACCGCGGCGCTGATCTACCAGTTCCGCGAGGTGCTGGCGGGGCGGCACACCCGCGTCACCGACCTGGAACAGCCGGTATTCGCCTGGACGTGACGATGGTAAACGGCGCGTTAACGCGACGGTTACCGGATGCCTGCTAAGAAGGCAGCATGCATCATTCGATTCGAAACAAATTGGCGCTGGTTCCGCTCGCGCTCGTCCTGATCTCGCCCGCGGCGCGCGGCGCCGAGGCCGACGCACTGCCGCCCGCCGTTCGAAATGCCAACGCCCAGCTGCTGTCGCAGTTTTTCGCACAAGGCGGGGGGGCTTCACCCGCCGTGCTCGAATATCGCCGCAAGCTCGCGGAATATCAGGCCGCGCGCGCCGCCTTCGATGCCGAGGCCGGCGCCTATTGGAGCCAGATCTCCGAGAAGCGGAAGGCCCGCAACGCCAAGCGGCGCAATGGGCAGCAGATCACGCTTGATGATTACGTGCTGGAGCATCCGCCGCTCTACAACGGGCCGAAGAAGCCGGTGAATCCGGAGCCGGAGGAAACGCCTGACCGCCCCACAAGGAGGCCGATCCCCGTCGTCGCCGATTTCCTGCGTGCGGCGCAGGAACTCTACCAGTTCACGCCGCAGCGCCCGTCCAGCGAGCTCGAGTTCAAGCGCGCCTATGCGCGCTACGCTCTGGCCCATGGCCTGACGCGCGAGCAGGCGGTGCGGGTCTATTCGTTCGAGACCGGCGGCACCGGCAGTTACGACGTGCAGGCGGGCATCGAGCATGGCGGCAAGCGCGCGATCTCGACCGCGATGGGCTATAACCAGCTGCTCACCACCAACAGCGTCGAACTGCTCGCCGAGCAGGGCCATGAACTGATCCGCGCCCTTTCTGAGAAGGTGGCGCGCACATCAGGACCGGCGCGGCATGCGCTCGAGCACAAGCTCGCTGTCCTGAAGAAGATGGTGGCGCACGCGAAGTCGGTGCCCGATACCTGGTCGGAGCACGAGAAGATGGGCGCTACCCCGCAGGGCTGGGCCATGCATGCGATGGTGCTCGACGTCGATATCGGTCCGATGCTGCAGACCCACAAGCTGCTGACATCGGTGCATTTCGCCCGGGCCAAGGGCCACACGCGCCCGCTCTCTGCGGCCGAGCTCGAGATGATGAACCTCACCGGCGACGGCACCGGCCTCGACATGGTGACGATGCCGCAGGCGATGCGCGAGCGGGTGCCGACCTCGAACTTCTTTCAGCGCGGCGGCTATGAGCGCAACCCGGTCGCGATCCGACACAACACGGTGGCGAAGCTGCTGGCCGTGACGGACGAGCGCATGGACGTGAACAGCGGCAAAGCCGGCGCAAGGGAGCTGGCAGGGGCGTTTTAGGACGCTGGCGCTGTCTTCACCTCTCCCCGCTTGCGGGGAGAGGTCGGATTGCATCGTCAGATGCAATCCGGGTGAGGGGGTACAGGTCCCTCGACGATCTCCCCTCACCCCAACCCTCTCAGCGCGAGCGAAGCTCGTCGCGGCCCCGTAAGAACGGGGCGAGGGAGCGCACCGTAATCGCGGCTCCTACTGATCCGGCCCGAACTTGAACTTGCCGTCGCCCTCCAGATACGGACCGGTGCGCATGTAGAGCTGGCCGTTCTGGCCGATGAAGAACAGTGTGCCCTTGGGCACCTTCTTGGCGCCCTTCAAGAGCTCGCCGGCGTTGCTGGTGCCCATCTTGTAGGAATAGGTCTTGCCCTCCCTGTCGTAGGCGTAGGCGGTGTCGGTCTTCAGCTCCCAGGGCGTCGCTGCGGTTTGCGCCAATGCGGGCCAAGCCAATGCGCCGAGCGCGGCTGCGATTGCAAATGTCTTGATTGAAAATGCCGTCATCCCATCCTCCCAAGATCGGGACATTCCAAGATTGAACAAATCACGAACGCTGCGTCCCGGTCAATTTGCGATAGCGCCGCAGCGCATCACGTCTTGCCCAGCAGTTTGTGATTTTCCCTCCGTCCCCTCGCGACTATGTTCCGCTTTCCGTCTAGAACGCAACTCGACAAAAATATTGGTGGGGATGATTCGAATGAACCTTGTCGTCAAAGCCTGCTCGGCTGCCGCGCTGTTGCTCACGGCGCTGGCGCCGGCCGCCCAAGCCGATGACTACCGGCTCAGCCACAACCAGCGGATTTCGTGCAGCCGCGGCCTTGCCCCGGGCAAGCTGAACACGGCGACCTGCAAGTCCTACACCTATCTCTTCAACACCAAGACCTCGGAATATTTCCGCTGCCAGGTTTCCCTGGCGCTGACCCGCGACAACAAGGAAGTCATCAACGTCCAGACCGACGGCGGCTGCACCAAGAAGCCGCGCATTTTCGAGACCGACGGCAAGTACGATTTCGACGCCACCGAGACCGAGCCGCCGAACACCAATTCGTTCTTCGGCCCCGGCGGCTATTCGGTCTGGGCGGCCGACGTCGGCGCGCAGAAGGTGCGCGGCTGCATCACCATCTCCTCCGGCCTCGGCTCCGACATCTCCAAATGCCTGGACATGACGTTCCAGTAGCATTTGCTGCTCGGGGGTGCGTTCGACCATCGCCTCATTGAAGGTGCGCTCGCTCCCCCGCCTGCGGGGGAGGGTTGGGGAGAGGGTGTCGCCACAACGGGACTGTCCCCTAGAGGAAAGAGCCCTCACCCGGATCGCTGCGCGATCCGACCTCTCCCGCGAGCGGGAGAGGTGAAGTGCCACCTCGCCGCGCCGTCCGGTTCCCAAAAACCCAACGGCCCTTTGCCGCAGTCCTGTTGTGCCTTTTGGATGGGTTGACCCGCATCCCTCATGGGGCCAATTTCGCCGCCGGTTTGGGGAGTACAACAACCATGAAACGGACGATTTTCGGCGCAGCCGCGGCTCTGGCTCTGGCGGCGTCGGCACCTTGCGCCCAGGCGCAATCCTTCATCAACGTGCTGACGGGTGGAACCTCGGGCGTCTACTATCCGCTCGGGGTCGCGATCGGAAAGATCTACGGCGACAAGATTCCGAACGTGAAGACGCAGGTGCAGGCCACCAAGGCGTCGGTCGAGAACCTGATCCTGCTGCAGCAGGGCCGCGGCGAGCTGGCGTTCACGCTGGGCGACTCTCTGAAGGCCGCCTGGGACGGCGAGGAGGAGGCGGGCTTCAAGACCAAGCTCGACAAGCTCCGCACCATCGGCGCGATCTATCCGAACTACATCCAGATCGTCGCGACCGCGGACAGCGGCATCAAGACGCTCGCCGACCTCAAGGGCAAGAGCCTGTCGGTCGGTGCGCCGAAGTCGGGCACCGAGCTGAACTCCCGCGCGATCCTGGCCGCTGCCGGCATGAGCTACAAGGAGCTCGGCAAGGTCGAATATCTGCCGTTCGCCGAATCCGTCGATCTCATGAAGAACCGCCAGCTCAACGCCACGCTGCAATCGGCCGGGCTCGGCGTCGCCTCGCTGAAGGACCTCTCGACCTCGAGCCCGATCACGGTGGTGTCGGTGCCGAAGGAGACCGTCGACAAGATCGGCCCGCCCTTCGTTGCGGCGACCATTCCGGCAAACACCTATACCGGCCAGGACAAGGACGTGCCGACTGCGGCTGTGATCAATTATCTGGTCACCAGCTCCGCCGTCTCGGACGATCTCGCCTATCAGATGACCAAGCTGGTCTATGAATCGCTGCCCGAGCTCGTCACTGCGCACGCGGCCGGCAAGGAGATCAAGCTCGAGACCGCCGCCACCGGCAGCCCGGTCCCACTGCACCCCGGCGCGATCCGCTATTACAAGGAAAAGGGGCTGATCAAGTAATCAGCTCCTGTCGTCGGACGTCATGGCCGGGCTTGTCCCGGCCATCCACGTTCTGCGGCGGTGCATGGAAGTTTCGTGGATGCCCGGGACAAGCCCGGGCATGACGGCTCGGGACATACCGTGCCAATGCTACAAGCGCTCGACGATTGGGGATGGGCTGAGATGCTGGAAAAGGCAGAGGGGACTGAGATCGCGCCCGACAAGGTCAAGGTCGAGTTCGACAATTTCGAGCATGGTTTTCCGGAAGGCTTCGGCCCGGGCTGGTGGGGCCGGCTCGCCTACTGGATCGGCATCGCGTTCGCGATCTTCCAGCTCTATGTCGCCGCCTTCAACTATCTGCCGAGCCAGGTGGTGCGCGGCGTCCATGTCGGCTTCCTGCTGCTGCTGACCTTCGGCCTGATCGCCAACTTCACCGCGAAGAGCAATTTCGGCCGTGCGCTGGGCTGGGCGATCGGCGGCGCCGGCTTCTACTGCGGTCTCTACCAATGGATCTTCTATGCCGACCTGATCGCGCGCGACGGCGATCCGACCAGGCTCGATCTCGCCGTAGGCACCCTGCTCGCGGTGCTGATCTTCGAGGGCACGCGGCGGCTGATGGGCGCGGCGCTGCCGCTGATGTGCGGCGCCTGTCTCCTCTATTGGTTCTTCGGGCAGTACCTGCCGTCGCCGCTCAACCATCGCGGCTATGATTTCGACCAGATCGTCACGCATCTGTCGTTCGGCACCGAAGGCTTTTACGGCGTACCGGTCTACGTCTCGGCGACCTACATCTTCCTGTTCATCCTGTTCGGCTCGTTCCTGGAGCGCGCCGGCATGATCCAGCTGTTCACCGATGTCTCGCTCGGCCTGTTCGGCCGCACCCGCGGCGGTCCTGCCAAGGTCGCGGTGTTCGCCTCGGGCATGATGGGCACCATCTCCGGCTCGGGCGTCGCCAACGTCGTCACCGTCGGCCAGTTCACGATTCCCTTGATGATCAGGTTCGGCTACCGCCGCGCCTTCGCGGCCGGCGTCGAGGCGACGGCCTCGATGGGCGGCCAGATCATGCCGCCGGTGATGGGCGCGGTCGCCTTCATCATGGCCGAGACGCTCGGCGTGCAATATTCGGAGATCGTCAAGGCGGCCGCGATCCCCGCGATCCTCTATTTCGCCTCCGCGTTCTGGATGGTGCATCTGGAAGCCGGCAAGCACGGCCTCGTCGGCATGAAGCGTTCGGAGATCCCGAGCGCCTGGAAGGCGCTGGTGACGCGCTGGTACCTCGTGCTGCCGCTCGCAGCGCTGGTCTACATGCTGTTCGAGGGCTTCACGCCGCTCTATGCCGGCAGCATGGGCCTCGCGCTGACGGTGACGCTGATCCTCGGCACCGCCATCACGACGGGCGCCTCCTCGAACGTGGTCCAGACCATCTTCTGGGTCGGGCTCGCGCTCGTCGTCGCGGCATTGTCGCGCGACGGCCTCCAGATCGTGCCGGTCGCGACCGTCGTGGTCGGCCTGATCGTGATCACGGCGTTCGTGCGCGGCGGCTTCGCGGCGTTGCGGGCCTGCCGCGATGCGCTGGCCGAGAGCGCGAAATCCGCCATCACCGTCGGCATGGCCTGCGCCATCGTCGGCGTCATCATCGGCATGATGTCGCAGACCGGCGTCGGCACCATCTTCGGCGGCTGGGTGATCGGGCTCGGCGAGAAGAGCCTGTTCCTGGCGCTGGTCATGACCATGCTGCTGTCGATCCTGCTCGGCACCGGCATCCCGACCATCCCGACCTACATCATCACCGCCGCCCTCGCGGCTCCCGCGCTGGCCAAGCTCGGCGTGCCCTTGATCGCGAGCCACATGTTCGCATTCTATTACGGCATCATGGCCGACCTCTCGCCGCCGGTGGCGCTCGCCGCGCTCGCGGCGGCGCCGATCGCCAAGGAGAATCCGGACAAGATCGGCTGGGAGGCGATGCGCATCGCGCTCGCGGGCTACGTCATTCCCTTCATCTTCGTCTATTCGCCGGCCTTGATGCTGCAGGCCGGCGATCCCATGGCGGCCAAGCTCGGCTTCTACGGCGCGGTGGCGCTGGCGAGCTTGAAGGCGCTGGTGGCGATCGGCCTGTTCGGCATGGCCGCGATGGGCTTCCTGTTCACGCGGCTGACGTTGATCGAGCGCCTGATCGCGCTCGGCGCCGCGTTCTGCCTGCTCGGCGAATTCCCCTTCAGCGACAGCGCGGGCTTCGTGCTCGCCGCCGCGCTCGCGCTTTGGCAATGGCGGCAGCGTCCGCCGGCGCCGGTCGAGGCGGTGTGAGTCTCTGTCTTGCGACAGCGGGCGGCGTGAAGGCGCTGGCGCTGTCCGCGTTCACGCTTGTCTGGACGCATTCGATCGCGAAGGTCGAATGGCAGGAAGACTGGCACCTCACACCCGCCGGCCTTGAGCTGGTGCAAGCCCGCGTCAAGGGCACCGGCCCCGGCATGGAGCCGCCGGCCGAAGCGCGGCTGGTCGACGGTTGGTTTCAATGGCGGCCGCAGCGTGGGCCGATGCCGGAATTAGTGCTCGGCAATTCCGGCGCGGCCGGAGAATGGCGACTGTGCCATGACGGGAGGTGCCGGACATTGTCGGAGATTGTCGGGCATTCCATTGGTGCTAACGTGACCAAGATGAGCATCTGCGAACAACAAGAGAAATAAGGAGACACGCGATGGATCGGCTCAAGGGCAAGGTTGCGATGGTGGTGGGGGCCGGCTCGATCGGTCCAGGCTGGGGCAACGGCAAGGCGACCGCGGTGACCTTTGCGCGCGAGGGCGCGCAGGTGTTCTGCGTCGATCGCAACGGTGCCGCGGCCGAGGAGACCGCCAGGATCATCACCGAAGAAGGCGGCAAGGCGACGGCATTCACGGCCGACGTGTCGCGGCCTGCCGAGATCGAGGCGATGGTCGCGGCGTGCCTGCAGGCCTATGGCCGCATCGACGTGCTCGACAACAATGTCGGCATCGCCGAGATGGGCAGTGTTGTCGAGGTGAGCGAAGACAGCTGGGACCGCGTCTTCAGCGTCAACCTCAAGAGCGCCTATCTCGCCATGAAGCACGTGATCCCGATCATGGTGAAGCAGGGCGGCGGCTCGATCATCAACATCTCCTCGATCGCCTCGATCCGCCACATGGGCATCTCCTACGTCACCTACGGCACCTCGAAAGCGGCGATGAACCAGATGACGCGCACCACAGCGATCGAGTTCGCGCGCCATCATGTCCGGGTCAACGCGATCCTGCCCGGCCTGATGAAGACGCCGATGGTCGAGCACTCCGCCGGCCTCGCCGCCAGCTACGCCAAGGGCGATGTCGAGGCGATGTGGCGCGCGCGCGACGCCCAGGTGCCGATGGGTCATATGGGCGATGCATGGGACGTCGCCAACGCCGCGCTGTTCCTGGCCTCGGACGAGTCGAAATACGTGACGGGCATCGAGCTCGTTGTCGACGGCGGGATCACGTGCAAGGCCGGGGCTTGATCCAGCCCCAGCTTGCACGCAGCCCGCCGCTGCGAGTCATAGGCGATAGCCCTGGCTCGCAAGAAGGAAGCAGATCATTCACAGCAAGGCGTATTGCGCGCGTTCGCGCCTGGCCAGCAGCGGCAGCGCCTGTTCCGCGATGTAGCTCTTGAAATGCGCGCTCTCCTGGTGCGCCCTAAAGGCGGCTTCGTCGCGGAACAACTCGTAGAACAGGAACTGGGCCGGATTGTCCTTGGCGCGCGAGATCAGGAACAGCTTGACGCCTGGCTCGCGCTGCGCCTGAGGGAGGAAGCCGCGCAGGATTTCAGCAACGCGGTCGACCTCTTCGGCCTTTGCTTCCCATTGCGCCACGACGAGAAGTCCGCCGCCGATGGCCGGGTGGCCGGTCTGTTGATTCATTGCCTGTTCGATCATGATGGAGCTCCCTGAGAATTCTCCATTCGATAGCGCAGCTCTGGGCAACAATGGTTCGATGAACATCGTAGTGCGAATGTCGCCGAACGGCCCAGCGTTCCGACGCGGGTCGAATTGATTTCCTGCGCGAATTTCGCTACCGCCTTTTCCCGTGGATACGCTCAAGGTCAGAGACGCCAAAGACGTCGAAGAGGTCGTGCGCGCGGCGATCGCGAGCGAGCAGCCGCTCGAGATCATCGGCCATGGCGGCAAGCGCGGCATCGGCCACGCGATGGCGACCAACGCCGTGCTCGACGTCTCCGCCCTCAATGCCGTCACCGCCTACGAGCCGAACGAGCTCATCATCACGCTCCAGGCCGGCGCGCCGCTGGCCGACGTGCTGGCGCTGATCGACGCCAAGAACCAGCAATTCGCCTTCGAGCCTGTAAACACCGCCCCGCTGCTCGGCACGCCTGCAACAGGCACCATCGGCGGCATGATCGCGGCCGGGCTCGCCGGACCCCGGCGGATCCGGGCGGGCGGAGCGCGCGACCACCTGCTCGGCGCGCATGCCGTCTCGGGCTTCGGCGACAGCTTCAAGACCGGCGGCAAGGTGGTGAAGAACGTCACCGGCTATGACCTCTGCAAGCTGCTGGCGGGGTCCTGGGGCACGCTGTCGGTGATGACCGAGGTCACGCTCAAGGTGATGCCCAAGCCCGAGGCCGAGCGGACGCTGTTGCTGCGCGGGTTAGATGATGCCACGGCCAACAAGGCCATGACCGCGGCGCTGGGCTCGCCGTTCGACGTCTCCGCCGCCGCGCATCTGCCGAAATCCGCGTTCCGGACCGGCGCCGAGGGGCTGAGCGACATTGCGGGCCAGGGCGAGGGCGAGGCCGAGGCGCTGACCGTGCTGCGGCTCGAGGGCATCACCGCGTCCGCTGCGCACCGCGCCGGCTCGCTGCGCCAATTGCTGGCGCCGTTTGGAACCGCGACGCTGATCGAGGACGTGGCATCCGCGGCCCTGTGGAGCGCGATCCGCGACGTGCTGCCGTTCGCGGCGAGCGGCGCGCTCGGCGCCTGGCCGGTCTGGCGGATCGTCTGCCCGCCGGCCTCGGGCGCGGCGCTGGGCACGCAGCTGGCACGCGAGACGGGCGGCGATGTGATCTACGATTGGGGGAGGCGGCCTGATCTGGGCGGCGCTCCCGCCGAAGCCGGACGCGCATGCCCCAGCAGTGCGTGCGCGCGCGAACGCGGCCGGCGGGCATGCCACGCTGATCCGGGCGACTGATGATGTCAGGCGGGAGGTCGACGTGTTCCATCCGCAGGCGCCGGGGATTGCCGCGCTGAGCGAGCGGGTGCGCGCCAGCTTCGATCCGAAGATCATTCTCAACCGGGGGCGGCTCACGCGGAGCGCTGGCTGATGAAGACCGAATTCTCACTCGCGCAGCTCGCCGACCCCGATATCGCGGAAGCCGACAAGATCCTGCGCGCCTGCGTCCATTGCGGCTTCTGCACCGCAACCTGCCCGACCTATGTGCTGCTCGGCGACGAGCTCGATAGCCCGCGCGGCCGCATCTATCTGATCAAGGAGATGCTGGAGAAGGACCAGGCGCCGACCGCCGAGGTGGTCAAGCATATCGACCGTTGCCTGTCGTGCCTTGCCTGCATGACGACCTGCCCCTCGGGCGTGAACTACATGCACCTGGTCGACCAGGCCCGGGTGCGGATCGAGCAGCGCTATCGGCGGCCGCTGACCGAGCGGCTGTTGCGCCAGGTCCTGGCCTTCGTCCTGCCGGACCCGCAGCGCTTTCGCGTAAGTATGTGGCTGGCGCGGCTCGCCCGTCCGCTCGGCGTCTTGCTGCCGACACCCCGGCCTGCGGCGACGCCGGGCTTGATCCAGCGCATCAAGGCGATGCTGGCGCTGGCGCCGGACCGGCTGCCGCCGGCAGGGCCCGCCGCCGGCAGCGTGTTCGCGGCGCTGGGCAAGAAGCGCGGGCGTGTGGCGCTGCTCCAGGGCTGCGCCCAGCAGGTGCTGGCGCCCCGCATCAACCAGGCCGCCATCAATCTTCTGACCCGCCACGGCATCGAGGTCGTCCTTGTCAGGGACGAGCAGTGCTGTGGCGCGCTGACCCACCACCTCGGCAACGACGAGGATGCGCTGGCGCGGGCTCGCGCCAACGTCGCGGCGTGGGGTAAGGAAATAGCCGGCGAGGGGCTCGATGCGATCCTGGTGACGACCTCCGGCTGCGGCACGGTGATCAAGGATTACGGCTATCTCCTGCGCGAGGACACAGCGTTCGCGGCCGATGCTGCGAGGATCTCGGCGCTCGCCAAGGACATCACCGAATACGTCGCCGGCCTCGAGCTTGCGACGGCGGCGCGAGCGGACGACATCGTCGTCGCCTATCACTCCGCGTGTTCGTTGCAGCATGGACAGAAAATCACAGGGCTTCCGAAAGAATTGCTTTCCAAGAATGGATTCGTGGTGAAAGATGTGCCCGAGAGCCATTTGTGTTGCGGTTCGGCGGGGACCTACAACATTCTCCAGCCCGAGCTTGCGGGTCGGTTGCGTGATCGCAAGGTCGCCAACATCGCGAGCGTCAAGCCGGACATGATTGCCGCGGGCAATATCGGCTGCATGGTGCAGATTGCCAGTGGCACGTCAGTTCCGGTCGTACACACGATTGAGCTTCTCGATTGGGCGACGGGCGGGGCGCGGCCGGCACTGAACGCGCAGGTTTGAGCTTTCAGGAGCCCGAACTGTCCTCCCGAGGTGACGACTGAAGACGCCCGATCAAGCATTGTTCGGCGGCAACAGGAGGACCACGATGGCGAAAGCGAAGAAGAAGAAAAGCAAGAAGGCCAAAAAGGCCAAGAAGGCCGTAGCGGCGAAGAAATCCGCGAAGAAGGCGACGAAGAAGAAGGCGGCCAAGAAGGCCACCAAGAAATCTGCCAAGAAGGCCGCCTCGAAGAAGGCTGCCAAGACGACCGCAAAGAAGTCGGCGGCCAAGAAGGCTGCTCCGAAGAAGGCCGCGAAGAAGGCGGCACCGAAGAAGGCGAAGGCAGCGCCTGCTCCGAAGCCGTCGGCACCGGCGGAGACTCCCGCGCCCGCCGAGACAAGCTGGGCGATGCCTTCGTCTTCTGCGGAAGCGGCGCCGGCCGAGGGGCAGGGGTAGGAAGGCGGTCTCTCATCGCCTTCGGACTGTCACTCGGGACTGTTACTTGGGATTGTAACGAGAAGGCCGCGGCACCCCGGTGCTGCGGCCTTTTTGCATCGCGGCGAGCGGCCCCATCGGCCGCCGTACGGGGCCCAGCCTGATTCGTAGCGAAGGTGTCACGCCGCCTGGCGATCCCCGGGTTTACACGGGTCTGCACTGCACCCTGGAATGCAAATAATGTGATCGAGATGCCACACAGCCTGACAACCTTTCGTGAATTCGTCAAAACGCCTAAAAAGTCGGCAGATGCTCGCGCTTTTTGCTTCACGGTTCCTGTCCATCGATCCAAATTGCCGCAGTGACGCAATTTTGCAGGTAGGCCGCATGCCCCGGGGGGCTTCCGGGGGCGACTGCTAAGTAAGAACGGGTAGATGGGGACCGAAATGAAAAAAGTGGCTTTGTTGGCAACGGCGCTGGCAATGGTGACGACGGGTTCGGCGTTCGCGGCAGATCTGCGCGTGAAGGCATTGAAGGCCCCGCCGCCCCCGGCGTTCGATCCTTGGGATATCGCCTTCGGCGGCGGCATCATGAGCGATTACGTCTTCCGCGGCATCACCCAGTCGAACCATAAGCCGGCCGTCACGGCCTATTTCGAGCCTCGCTACAACGTCACCAAGGACTTGCAGCTCTACGTCGGTACGTCCGCCTCGAGCATCTCCTTCCCGAACCGCGCTGCGGCGGAAGTCGACTTCTACGGCGGTATCCGCCCGACCTTCGGCATGTTCGCCTTCGACTTCGGTCTCTGGGGCTACCTCTATCCGGGCGGACAATGCTTCGGCTCGCAGGGCACCTTGGCTCAGGGCAATTGTGGCGGCGACATCGACTACTCGCAGGGCGCGATCGGCCTTCCCATCAACGGCAACTTCGCCAAGAAGGACGCCAGCTTCTTCGAAGCGTATGCCAAGCTGAACGTCGTCATCAACGATCAGTGGACGGTCGGCTTCAACGAGTATTACTCGCCGAACTTCCTGAACCTCGGCGCCTGGGGCAATTACGCCTCGATCACCGCCAAGTGGACCGCCCCGAGCACGATCTTCGGTGCCAGCGGCGTCGGCATGTATGTGTCGGGTGAGTTCGGCCGGCAGTGGTTCGGCACTTCCGACATCTTCTACGGCATCGCGGGCGATCCGGTTTATGCGAACGGCATCAAGGAGCCGAGCTATAACACCTGGAACGTCGGCGTTGGCTTCACCTACAAGGTGTTCACGCTCGATCTGCGCTATCACGACACCGACCTGAACAAGGGCGACTGCAACGCCTTGACCAGCGATCACACCGCGAAGTTCACCGGAAGCTTCACCCCCATCAACCCGGGCGGCTTCGGCTCCAACTGGTGCAGCGCGGCCGGCGTGGCCAAGCTCTCGTTCGACCTGACGGCGATGAGCAATCTGAAGTAAGCTTCCTCCCGAAACGACTTCGCGAGGGCGGCAGGGCAACCTGCCGCCCTTTTGCTTTTCTCCACGCCGTCATGGCCGGGCTTGACCCGACTCGAACTTGATGACCAGCGGCCACACAGCGCTCGCCTCAGCGTGCGGCGCTCGGCTCCGCCGCACTCCGCTCGCCGCCGACGACGTGGATCGCACCGTCCTTCACCAGCGCCACCTTGCGGGTGTGGAAGGCATCGAGCGTCGAGCGGTGGCCGATCGAGACGATGGTGGCCTGCGGCAGTCTCTCCGTCAGCAGCCGGTAGAGCCGGGCTTCCGACGGCTCGTCGAGCGAGGCGGTGGCTTCGTCCAGGAACAGATAGTCCGGCGCATGCAGCAGCGCCCGCGCAAGCCCGAGACGCTGCTGCTCGCCGAGCGAGAGCATCCTGTTCCAATGGCCGTCCTCGTCCAGCCGCTCGGCGAGATCGGGCAGCCCGACCGCGATCAGGGCCTCGCGGACCTGCGCGGCGTCGAACGCGCCCGGCGCTGCCGGATAGACCACGGCATCGCGTAACACACCGACCGAGAAATAGGGCCGCTGCGGCAACATCATCAGCTTTGCCTTTTCCGGGACCACAACCGTGCCGGTGCCGAACGGCCAGATGCCGGCGATGGCCCGGAACAGCGTGGACTTGCCGGAGCCGGACGGTCCGGTCACCAGCACGCGCTCCGAGGCCTGAATGGTGAAGGCCTTGGCGGCGACCAGCGGCGTGCCGTTGGGCAGGTTCACGCAGAGCTGCTCGAGGTCGATATGGCGGCCGGCGACCTCCAGCGCGATGGCAGGCTCATGTGCCGGCAGATTGACCGCCGAGGCGACCGACATTTCGAAGCCATCGAGGCGGGCAACCACCGCACGCCATTCGGCCAGGGATCGGTAGGCGGTCACGAAGAAGGACAGGGCCTTCTGCACGCTGCCGAACGCGGACCCGGTCTGCACCATCCCCCCAAGTTGAATCTTACCGGCGAAATAGGCAGGCGCAGTGAGGATGAAGGGGAAGATCACGGCGGCTTGGGAATAGCTCGCCGTGAAGGCAGTCAGACGCTTGGTCCGGCTCATGATCGCGTACCAATTGCCGACGACATAGCCGTAGCGGAGCAGCAGTCGTTCGCGTTCGGCGCCTTCGCCCTTGAGCAGCGCAATCTGTTCGGAGTTCTCGCGCACGCGGACGAGGTTGAAGCGGAAGTCGGCCTCGTAGCGCTGCTGCTCGAAATTGAGATTGACCAGAGGCGAACCGATCCAGTGCGTGAGCAGTGTGCCGAAGATCGCGTAGACGAGCGCCGCCCATACCAAATAGCCGGGGATGGGAAAGTCGATGCCGGAGATATGCAGCGGTGCCGCGTTCGACAGCCCCCACAGAATAACCACGAACGAGAGCAGCGTGACGATCGAGGAGAGCAGTCCGATGCCGATATTGAGAGTCTGCTCGACGAAACTCCGGACGTCGTCGGTGATGCGCTGGTCCGGGTTGTCGGCCGCATCGCCCTTGAGCTGCATCCGATAGTGGGTCGCGCTATTCAGCCATTCGGCCAGATAGTGACGCGTCAGCCATTGCCGCCAGCGAATCTGGAGCCACTGATTGAGATAGAGCTGGTAGACGGAAAGCGCGACGCTGGCGCTCGCGAGCAGTGTGAAGACGCCCAGCTCCCAGACGAAGCCGTTCCAGTCGCGCTCCTGGAGATAGTTGTAGAAGCGGCTGTACCATTGGTTCACGAGCACATCGATGGCGACCAGCAGCAGTTCGATCACGATCACCGCGGCGAGCAGGCCGCGGCCGGCCCATTTGTCCTCTGACCGGAAATAAGGGATGGCGATTCGCCAGACGATCGCGAGCGTGGCGCGGATGTTGTTCACAGAGCTGGATCTCCTCAGGGGATGTGCACGATGCCCAGAGCCAAATAGCTGAGGCGATGGCGGAAATGGGCGCGCTTAGACGAAAGTCGCAAGTTCTGCAATTTGCGTTGGATTGTCGCAGCCAGCAACCCTAGCATGGTGCCCGCCGGTGCGGGGCAGGGTGCTCCGGGATTTCGCGACCTTGTGAGCGGCCGGGAACCGCCGCATGCGCGAATTTTGCGGCGCGGCTCGCTTTCTCGTTCGGCGTTCGAGGCGCCCCGGGCTTCGCCATGCCGGTGCGCCCGGATCGACCATGCGCGAACCTTCTCAACGCCCCCGCCGTCTCATAGAAGGTGCGGCAAGTCAGGTCGGTCGAGAGGTCTCATGGTTTCGTTCCAGCGATTGGTGTGTGCGGCGGTTGCAATGTTCGCGATGTCCACACTCGCGCGTGCCCAGGAGGGGTTTCCGTTCGGCACCGAGATGACGCTGGAGGCGTTGCCGCAGGCAGGCTCGAAGCGGATTCCCAACATCGAGATCGGCGACAATGGCGAGGTCGTGCTGGAGCTCTGGTGCAAGGGCGGCAAGGGCCAGTTCTCGGTCGCCGGCAACACCGTGATCTTCGTGCCCGGCCAGATCGAGAACCGCAACTGTCCGCCGGCGAGAGCGCAGGCCGACGACGAGCTCGTCGCAGCCCTCGGCAGCGTCGAGACCTGGAAGCGCCAGGGCGACGTGCTGACGCTAATCGGCCCGAAGCCGCTGCGCTTCAGGACGACGGGGAATTAGGTCTCTGTCATTCCCCGCGAAGGCGAGGAATCCAGTACGCCGCACCTATCGATTCCATCGCTGCTGTCTCGGAATACTGGATCGCCCGGTCAAGCCGGGCGATGACAGCGGTGGCTGTCTCAGCCTACTTCCACACCGACTTGTCGGCGTCCCAGCGCTGGCCCTTCAGCTCCTTGACGAGCGCCTCGATCGAGCCGTTGTCGTCGGGCAGATCGCCTTCTTCGTCGAGGCTCGCATCGTCGGACAGATTGAGCCTGGCCCCGCTGCCCTCGTCGGCCGTCGTGGTCGCCGGGCTGCCGATCCAGAGCATGAGCTTGTCCGTGGTGCCCGGCTTGTCGGGCGAGACCAGGCCTGCGACCTCGATCGTGTCGGTGAGCTCGAGTGCCGGGAAGTCCTGGTTCGGCCGCTTGAACACCAGCTTGAGCCTGCCGGTGGCCGGGTTGAAGTTTTGCGTGACCGCCTTTGCGGCGAGCGTCCTGCTCAGCACGCTCGCCACCGCCGTTGCAAGCTTGCCCTTGTTGATCTTGTCGCCCTCGCGCCAGTCGGCCGCAGGGAAGCGGATGGTGCGGTCCATCTCGGTCATGCCTGCGGTCCAGCCTGCGGCCGTGACGCCCGGCATCGCCTTGAATTTCGCCAGCAGCGCGCCGGCGCGCTCGGGATCGACCGACATGGTGATGGTCTGCTCGCCCGCGCGCAGCGCGTCGCAGCCGACATTGAGGCTCGCCAGCGTCACCTCGACCTCCTGGCCCTTCAGGCTCTTCAGGAACTCGGTCGCGGCGTCGAGCTTGACCTTGACCGCGATCGCTTCCGGCGAGACGTCGGTGAAATCCTTTGGCTGCGCCGTGATGCCGTCGTCGGAGCTCTGACTGTCCAGGAATTCCTTTTCGCTGAGATCGGAATTGTCCGGCGAGGTCACTTCGGTCACCGCCTGGCCGATCGCGATCTGGCCGCGGAATTCAAACATGTCGCCGGACTGCTTGCGCGTCAGCTTGACGCTGACCGGCGACTTCTCACTGATGCTCTGCGTCGTTCCGGTCAGCGTCTGGCCGGCGACCTGGAGGTTGACGACGAAGCGGTCCTTGCGGTCGGAGTTTTTCGCGATGGGGTAGCAGACGTCGAGCACCGCCGCGGTCAGCGTCTTGCCCTGGCGCGTCTCCTTCAGGATCACGTCGGCATTGCCGTCCATCAGCCCGTCCATCGCGGTGAAATAGCGCGTCTCGGCTCCGCCCGGCGCGGTCGCCTTCGGCGACAGCTTCATCTGGGCGGAGGCCTGCGGCGGAACGGCGAGCAGGGCCAGAACGGCCGTGGAGCAAACCAGAAGCGCACGCATCGATGACATCCTCGCGCAACGGCCATGATCCGGAAAGCGTGAAGCGGTCTGAGGATCATGCCCAAACAATCAGAATCGGCGCGCCACCGTAGTGGGTTTTGGCCGCTGGTTGAATCGGAAAGCGAAACGGGCAGGGTCGGCAAAAAAGAAGGCCGCCCGGAGGCGGCCTTCGCAACTCTGTCACGGAACGGAAGGCTTAGAAGCCGCCCATGCCGCCGCCGGGGGGCATGGCGGGCGGAGCTTCCTTCTTCGGCATCTCGGCGACCATGGCCTCGGTGGTCACCAGGAGGCCGGCCACGGAGGAGGCGTCCTGCAGCGCGGTGCGCACCACCTTGGCGGGATCGATGATGCCCTTCTCGACCATGTCGACATAGTCCTCGTTCTGGGCGTCGAAGCCGAAGGTCTCGGACTTGTTCTCCAGGATCTTGCCGACCACGATCGAGCCTTCCACGCCGGCGTTCTCGGAGATCTGGCGAATCGGGGCTTCCAGCGCCTTCAGCACGATGTTGATGCCGGCCTGGACGTCGTCATTGGCGTTGGTGAGACGGCCGACCGCCTTCTTGGCGCGGAGCAGCGCGACGCCGCCGCCGGGGACGATACCTTCCTGAACCGCGGCGCGGGTGGCGTTGAGCGCATCCTCGACCCGGTCCTTCTTCTCCTTGACCTCGATCTCGGTGGCGCCGCCGACGCGGATCACCGCGACGCCGCCGGCGAGCTTGGCGAGGCGCTCCTGCAGCTTCTCGCGGTCGTAGTCCGAGGTGGTCTCCTCGATCTGGGCCTTGATCTGGCCGACGCGGGCCTCGATGTCAGGCTTCTTGCCGGCGCCGTTGACGATCGTGGTGTTCTCCTTGTCGATCACCACCTTCTTGGCGCGGCCGAGCATCTTCACCGTGACGTTCTCGAGCTTGATGCCGAGCTCCTCGGAGATCAGCTGGCCGCCGGTCAGGATCGCGATGTCCTCCAGCATGGCCTTGCGGCGGTCACCGAAGCCCGGCGCCTTCACCGCGGCCACCTTCAGGCCGCCACGGAGCCGGTTGACGACCAGGGTAGCCAGCGCCTCGCCCTCGACGTCCTCGGCGATGATGACGAGCGGCTTGCCCGACTGCACCACGGCCTCCAGCACCGGCAGCATGGCCTGCAGGCCCGAGAGCTTCTTCTCGTGCAGGAGGATGTAGGCGTCCTCGAGCTCGGCGGTCATCTTCTCGGCGTTGGTGACGAAGTAGGGGCTGAGATAACCGCGGTCGAACTTCATGCCCTCGACGATATCAACCTCGGTCTCGAGCGACTTGTTCTCCTCGACGGTGATGACGCCCTCGTTGCCGACCTTCTGCATCGCCTGGGCGATCATCTTGCCGATGGCGGCATCGCCGTTGGCCGAGATGGTGCCGACCTGGGCGACCTCGGAGGAGGCGGCGACCGGCTTGGCGCGCTTCTCGATGTCCTTGATGACGGCGGCAACCGCGGTGTCGATGCCGCGCTTGAGGTCCATCGGGTTCATGCCGGCGGCGACTGCCTTGGCGCCTTCGCGCACGATGGCCTGGGCCAGCACGGTCGCGGTGGTGGTGCCGTCGCCGGCGAGGTCGTTGGTCTTGGAGGCGACCTCACGCACCATCTGGGCGCCCATGTTCTCGAACTTGTCCTCGAGCTCGATCTCCTTGGCGACCGTGACGCCGTCCTTGGTGATGCGGGGGGCGCCGAAGCTCTTCTCGATGACGACGTTGCGGCCCTTGGGGCCGAGCGTCACCTTGACGGCGTTGGCGAGAACGTCGACGCCGCGCAGCATGCGATCGCGCGCGTCTCCGGAAAACTTGACGTCTTTGGCAGCCATGGTCTGCAATCCCTCGTGTTATGTGATGTGTGTTGTCTTGTGCCGTGCGGCGGAACGATGGATGCCCGGATCGCCTGGATCCGGGCATGACATTCAGCGGCTGTTCAGGCGGACGGCCTTAGGCCAGCACGCCCATGATGTCCGACTCCTTCATGATCAGGAGCTCTTCGTTGTCGATCTTGACCTCGGTGCCCGACCACTTGCCGAACAGCACGCGGTCGCCGACCTTGAGGTCGATCGGGATCAGCTTGCCGGTCTCGTCGCGGCCGCCGGGGCCGACGGCGACGACCTCGCCTTGGGACGGCTTTTCCTTGGCCGTGTCCGGAATGATGATGCCGCCCTTGGTCTTTTCCTCGGCGTCGATACGTTTGACCACGACACGGTCATGCAGCGGACGAAATTTGGATTTAGCCATGACGTTTCCCTTTGGAGGCTCGCTTCGGAAGTAGTGGGGTCGGTGGGGCGGCGCTTCCGTCCGCCCTCGCGTCGAGGATCGAACGGCGCGCTTAGCAATCGGGCTTTCCGAGTGCTAATAGTGGGTCCGGAAATATGGCTTGGCCGCGATCCTGTCAAGCAAAGGTGGTTAAGCGATTGTTGAGGCGGATATAGGATGGTGGCATTGGAAACTCGCTCGGGGCGTCGCCGTAGAGAACGACGTCATTGCTCCGGCAGCGGTTTTGCGCTTGGCTGCGGGAGGGGTGCGGCCATGGTCTTGTTCGGGGGAATGCCATGATCAGTTCGGCTCACGCGCGCACGGTTGCCAATCTGGCGGTCGTCTCTTGTCTGGCGCTGCTGCTGGGCGCCTGCGGCGGCGGCTTCAACCTGCCGTCCCTCACGTCGTCCCCGCCGCCGCCCGAAGCCGAACCTGGCGTCGCTCCGGAAATGCCCGCCAGCATCCGCGCCGACGAGATCGTCGGCCGCTGGGGCCTCGCCTCGTTCCAGAACCCGGCCGATCGCGCCCGCACCGAGAAGATGGCGCGCGAGCAATGCAGAAACCCCTACGTGATCACCGCCGGTTCCTCCGGTGGCGTGATCATGCATCTCGCCGACCAGGCGACGCCGCAGGAGCTGCGGCTGAAGGGCTCGCCGAGCGGCAAGAACTACATCGGGCCGGCCGGCCCGACCCCCGGCGACCAGGACCGCGAAATCGTCTCCTTCGACGGTCGCGTCATGATCACCCGCTTCATCGACAAGGACGCCGGCACCCGCTACGGCAACATGGTCTACGTCCGCTGCGCGCCCAGGGCGTAATATCTCTCCTTCGTCATGCCCCGCCAAGGCGGGGCATCCAGTATGCCGCGGCTTCCCGGCTCAATCACTGATGCCTCTGGAATACTGGATCGTCCGGTCAAGCCGGACGATGACAGCGGAGGGGTCCTAAACAAAAAACGCCGGCCCAAGGCCGGCGTTTTGTTATTCCTATATCGCCCCCGCTCAGTCGAACAGCGCGTCGATGTCGTCCTGCGAGGCGTGGCCGACGTCGCCGGCGAGCTTGGGGCCGTTGAGGAGCTTCTCCTCCTCGCTGCGATTGTCGACCTGCGCCGGCACATGGGACTTGATCGCGTCGACGCCGCCCCAGATCTCCATCATCGCGTTGATGTGCTGCTCGATGAACTTCATCGTGCCCATGACCTTGCTGATGCGCTGGCCGGTCAGGTCCTGGAAGTTGCAGGCTTCGAAGATCGAGATGACGCGTTCCTGAATGTCGTCGGCAAGGCGCTTCTGCTGATCGATCGAGTCCACCTTGGACATCGCGCTGGCGGCCTGGTCGATCGATTCCGCGGCTTCGAGGATCTGCTGGGTCGCCTGCTCGGTGCCGCCGACCACGGCGCCGAGCTCGCCGTTGACCTTGGCCATCTCGCCGCCGTCGAAGCTCTTGCCGTGCAGCGTCGCGATCTCGCGCTTGGTGCGGTCGATGGCGTCGTGGATGAGGTCGAGCTCGACCTTCAGCTTCTCGCACTGCTCGATCTGCGCCCGGTAGGTCTCGAGCATGGTGCGCGCTTCGGCAAGCTCGTGCGCGGTCGAGGCGTCGATCGCCGCCATGGCAGCGCTGCCGGACAGCGGGGCCGCGACGATGCCCTTTGCCATCTGGGCGCGGATCGCGCGAAGCTCGGCCATGATCTCGCTATGCATCGGGAGTGCCTCTTCAGTTACGTCTACAATGGGCATCTCGCCACCGACGATATCTTCGACGCGAAAACGCTTGCGGTGAACAGCCATCAGGATACTCCCCCCACCTCACTCACGCGTCTTTGTAGACAGAAGCGATTTAACACGAAGTTCACAGCAGGAACTGCTGATCGGCCGCGCGCGACGCGGCGCAAAGAAGCGATTAACCATCACCGCGCGGCGTTCATCGAAAATAAACGCTGATCGCCAAATTGCAGGCGCACTCGCGACGTGGTGAATCCAAACGCGCTGTCCGTTTACCAAACAAAACGGCTTTTGCTTTTTATTGACCACGTCGAAGAGCGCGGATCAGCCACCGGCTCTCCACGACGCATGTGATCTAGACGAAACAGTACAGAGTACGTCGATGTTCAAGAAAATGTCTGTCGCGCTGCTCGGCAGCGCTTGCACCTTCATGGCCGGCGCGAACGACGCAGGCGCCTTCGACAACAGCGTGCCGAACGATCCGCCCGCGGTGCTGTACCAGCCGCGCGTGCCGCCGGCGCCGGTGCGCGTGGCGTCCCATTCCAACATGGGCGGCGGCTTCATCGAATTCCTGTTCGGCGATGGCCCCGGCCGCGGCCCGGCCTACGGCGCCGGAGCGGCCGGTGTATCAGCAGCAGCCGGGCTATTACGACCAGCGGCGCCTGCCCCCGATGGGCGAGCCGCAGATGCAAGGTGGGTATCAACAAGGCGGATATCAGCAGGGCGCGTCTCCGCAGCAGGAGGCGGTCGATCCGCGGCAGCGTCCGTTCGATCCGAAATTCGAGAAACAACTCGTTGACTATAGCGGCAAGGAAAGTCCCGGCACGATCGTAGTCGATACGCCGAACAAGTTCCTCTATCTCGTCGAGGGCAACGGCCGGGCATTGCGCTACGGCATCGGCGTCGGTCGTCCCGGCTTCACCTGGTCCGGCGTGAAATCGATCACCGCCAAGCGCGAATGGCCGGACTGGACGCCGCCGGCGGAAATGCTCGCGCGCCGGCCCGATCTGCCCAGGCACATGGAAGGCGGCCCGGAAAATCCGCTCGGTGCCCGTGCGATGTACCTGGGATCGACGCTCTATCGCATCCACGGCTCCAACGAGCCCTGGACCATCGGCACCAACGTCTCCTCCGGCTGCATCCGCATGCGCAACGAGGACGTCATCGACCTCTATGGCCGCGTCAATGTCGGCACCAAGGTCGTGGTGTTGTGAAGCGTCATGCGCTCGATGGAGCGATCAAGTCCGGGTGCCGCGTCGGCTCGAAATGCGCGGCGTCGAAGGGACGCTGCCGCCGCCAAACGTCTGCCTGAATAGTCCTACGTCCGATGACGGTGCCTCGACCCGGGACGAAGGACAGCGGAGCGGCGAGGACGAGTTGATGAAGCCGAATGCGGTGCGCGAGCCGAGCGGTTCAGCCGCCGCACCGACAGCTCTGCCTTCCTGAGGCGCTCGTGCAGTCCCTCCAACTCGTACAATTCGGTGATGAGATGGGTCGTGACGTCGCTCAGGGTCGCGATGCGCTGTTGAAGTGAACTCATTCTTAAAACCCCCGACTGTAGCCAAGAGAGGCAGCCACGATGTGTGGCATAAGCAATGTGTTCTTCCAATTGAACACCCATGTCCAAATTTGGAAATCCGGGAGTCTACGGCGGCGTGTGTCGGAGGACGATTTCGCTCGGTATGGTGAAGTCAGGCGCACCTCGTGACGTTTTGCACGGTGCTGTCCGACAACGCACGCACTAGTCATATTATATCGAATGGCATCATGGCGTGTGGTGGCAGAGCAGAAGTGCGTCGAGCTCTGCTTGAACAGAAATCGGCCGCCCGGAGGCGGCCGTTCCACATCTGTCGGTCGAATGGCCTACGCGTAATCGCTGCCGCCGTCGTCGTCGCCGCCGAAATCGCTGTTGTCGGCCGTGTCGAAGCTGTCGTCGTGATCGTTGCCGTAGTTCTGGTCGTAGTTGTCGCGCTCGTTCGACGCCTGGTCGAAGAAGCCCTGGCGGGATTCCCGGTTCGAGCCGATGTCATCGAGGCCGGCCTCGCGCGCCAGCGAGCCGCCGGACTGATCGCCGCCGCCCCAAGGACTTCCACCAGCGCTGCGGTCGCCGAGCGCGTTGCTGTCGCCAAAACCCTGCTGGTGCGATCCGCCCATCATGCCGCGGATGCTCGAGAGCAGCAGCGAGCCGCCGACGACGCCGGCTGCGGCCGCCGCCGCCGTGCCGAGGAACGAGCCGCCGCCACCGCCGATCGGCGGAGCGCCCTGACCCGGACCTTGGCCGTAAGCCTGTCCGTAAGGCGGCGCGCCGTAACCCGGCTGGCCTTGCGGCATCGCCTGTCCGGTATTCCAAGCCGGACGCTGCTCACGCTGCGGCACATTCGGCACCGAGCCGCGGGACGGGCCGCCGCCAAACAATGTGTCGCGCATGGTGTCGAGGAAGCCGCCGGACTGCGCCTGCTCGGGCGCGTGGGCCGCTTCCAGCTCCTGGATGCGGGCATTGGCGCGCTTCAGCGCTTCGTCCTGCACCAGCGTGGTCTGCACCAGCGCGTAGATGGCGCCGGGCGCCTTGCGCAGGCCGTCGGAGATCGCGGCAATCGCATCGGGATCGCGCGGTGCATTCTCGAGCTTAGAAAGCCGGTCAAAAAGGTCGTCGACGAGCTGGCGTTCCTGCGGCGTCATGATCTGTCTCCTTCGCGCCAAACCAAGCGCGAGAGGAGATGTAGGGTTCCATTATGGCCCCAACAGTGCCGGCCGGATTAAATTTCGGTATGCGACAAGCTGCCTCGCCGCTTCGGCAGATTTCTCGCGTCTTCGGCGGTTTCCTTGATCAGAAGTGGGACGTCGTGCCCCATGCGGCTGACGGAGCGACCGTCGTCGTGGAAGCCTTCAGCCCGGTAAACGCCGAAAGACGTCTCCGTCAGTGAAAAACGCCAGCCTGGTAGCTCTGGAAAAAGGCGGTCTCGATTGTCCATGAGGGCAGCATATCACTTCAGTGTCACGTTGCTATCCGCCAGCAGGCGCGCGAAGGCATCGCCCGCGAGATAGGCGTGCTCGCGCTCGCGCACGTCGGTCATGGGATCGAGGCCGGTGAGGACATCGTCGACGAAGCCGGGATGGCACATCACGAGGCCGCCATCTGGGAGGCCGTCCAGGAATTGCCGCATCAACGCGCCGAAATCGGCGGCGCGGGTGAAATCATAGGCGCCGGCGAAAGCGGGGTTGAAGCTGAGGCCGGCGCTGCCGGCGCGGCGGCGGAATTGCGCGCTGAGACCATCGAGCACCAGCGCCTTCGGTGAGGCCAGCCGCTGCCGAAGCGGCAGATCGCGGCCGCCCTGGCGCACCCAGGCGTTCGGCGCAACCTCGACCACCGCATCGACGAAGCCGTCGCGCACCTGCGGGAAGAGCTGCACATGCTGGTGACCGTCGACGAAGTCGGGGGCGCGTCCGAACGCGTCCATGAAGGCGGCCAGCTGCGCCTTCACCTCGTTGCGGATGAATTCACGGTCGAGTCGCCGCAAAAGTGCGGCGCACAGCAGTTTTGGAAAGGCCAAGAACATGTCGCCGTCCAAGGGGCGGAAATGCATGGTGAGCGGCCGGAACGGCGCCGACAGCGTCACGTGCAATCCGATCGCGCATCGCGGGCTTTGCGTTGCCGAAGCCTGCAGCGCCTCGACGTCGCTGCGCGCAATCGCGGGCCCCACCATCATCACCGAGGTGGCGTTGAGGCGGCCGCGTTCGATCAGGTCGCGAATGGCGCGGTTGACGCCCGGGCTGATGCCGTAATCGTCGGCGCAGAGCCAGATCCGCCGCGGGCTCGCGGCCACGCTCATTCGGCTGCCGTCCTGCTCGCGGCCTCATCGGCCTTGGCGGCTTCGAAATGCTTTTCGCTGTGCTCGGCCACGAAGTAGATCGGGCGCGCCTTCAGCTCGGAGAGGATCTTGCCGATATATTCGCCGACGATGCCGATCATGATGAGCTGCACGCCGCCGATCGTCATCAGGCCGATCACGAGCGAAGGATAGCCGGGCACCTGCTTGCCGGTCGTGAACACTTCCCAGAGGATCGAAAGGCCGAACAGGAAGGCGCCGCCGGCGAGAATGACGCCGAGCAGGCTGGCGAAGCGGAGCGGTGCCACCGAGAAGGACGTCAGGCCTTCGATCGACAGGCCAAGCAGGCTCGCGGCGTTGAAGGTGGTGACGCCATGGGCACGCGCTGCGGGCTCGTAGTCGACGCGGATCTGGCGGAAACCGATCCAGCTCGCGAGGCCCTTGAAGAAGCGGTTGCGTTCCGGCAGCTGCCTCAGCGCGGCGACCGCGCGGGGCGACAGCAGGCGGAAATCGCCGGCGTCCTCCGGAATCTTCTGGCGGGCGCCCCAATTGATCAGCGCGTAGAAGCCGTGCACCGCGACCCGGCGCAGGAAGGACTCGTTGTCGCGATGCGCCTTGGCGGTGTAGACGACGTCATAGCCGTCATCGATCCAGTGCCGCACCAGCTGTTCAACCAGCGCCGGCGGATGCTGGCCGTCGCCGTCCATGAACATGACCGCGCCGAGGCGGGCATGGTCGAGGCCCGCCATCAGCGCGGCCTCCTTGCCGAAATTGCGCGACAGCGACACCACCTGAACGTCGATGGCGTCGGCCGGCAATGACCGCGCGATCGACAGCGTCGCATCCTTGCTGCCGTCGTCGACATAGACCACCTCGCAAGACAGGCGATAGCGCTGCCGCAGCGTCTTGGCGAGCTCGCAGATGCGCTGGTGCAGAGCGGCGAGGCCCGCCGCCTCGTTGTAGACGGGGATGACGATCGACAGCCCCTTCGCGGCGGCGCTGGCTGCGGTGGTCGTCATGCCGGATACGTCAGAGCCCAGCGTCATCGATCAAGGTTCCAGAGGTGTTTAGGTCTTCTCAACCGCATATGGTAGCTGCCCTTTGCTGTCGCAAAGCTGAACAAACCTTGGGCTCACCGATCCAGGAACGCCTCGAGCTTGGCGAACAGCGGGTTCTCCCGGTCGAACACGTAGTCGAGCGACACCACCGAGACGGTCTCGGCGCCATGCTCGCGCAGGAAGCTCGCCAGCGCGTAGAGCTGCCCCGGTGGGCAGTGCAGGGTCAGCATGCCTGACGAGGTCGGACCGCCGAACGGGGCCTCCACGCCGAACCGGCTGTGGGCTTCCCCGAGCAGGGCGGCATCGCATTGGCGGAAGCGGGTGCGGACTTCGCGGTACTTGTTGGCCCGCGCCCGTGCTGCGATGTGATCGAGGATGACACGCGCCGTCTCGCGCGCCTGCGGCGACCAGTCGGCCTCCTTGGCGGCCACCAGATTGGCCTGGCTGCGCAGGATCACGCCGTCGTCGAGCACCCGCAGGCCGTTGGCGGCGAGCGTCGCGCCGGTCGTGGTGATGTCGACGATCAGCTCGGCGCTGCCGGCCGCCGGCGCCCCTTCGGTGGCGCCCGCGCTTTCGACGATGCGGTAATCGCTGATGCCGTGAGCCTGGAAGAAGCCGCGGGTGAGGTTGACGAACTTGGTCGCGACCCGCATCCGCATGTGATGCTGCTCGCGGAAGCCGGTGGTGACGTCGTCGAGGTCGGCCATGGTGCGGACGTCGATCCAGGCCTGCGGCACCGCGACGACGACGTCGGCATAGCCGAAGCCGAGCCCGTCGATCAGCGACACGCGCTTGTCGGCATCGGCGATGTTCTCGCGCACGAGATCTTCGCCGGTGACGCCGAGATGCGCGAAGCCGCGCGACAGCTGCGCGGCGATCTCGCTCGCCGAGAGATAGGCGACCTCGACATTGTCGAGGCCTGCGATGGTGCCGCGGTAGTCGCGGGCGCCGCCGGCCTTCGACAGTTTGAGGCCGGCACGGGCAAAGAAGGCCTCGGTGTTTTCCTGCAGGCGGCCCTTGGAGGGAACGGCCAGAACGAATGGCGCGCTCATGATTTTACGCTCCCACCTTGCGGCCGATCCGGTTCAGCGCCTCCACCCAGACCGAGAAGCCGACCGCCGGAATCGGCTCGCTTGATCCGAGCTGGGTCATCAGCCCGTCGTAGCGGCCGCCGGCGACCAGCGGCTCGGTGCCGTTGCCGCTGTGATGCAGCTCGAACTCAAAGCCGGTGTAGTAGTCGAGCCCGCGCCCGAAGGCGGTCGAGAAACGAATCTGCCTCACGTTGATGCCGCGCGCGGCCATGAAGCCGACCCGGCTCTCGAACTGATCGATCGCAGACGCGAGATCGAGCTTCGCGTCGGCGGTGAGTGCGCGTAGCTCGGCGATGGCGTCGTCCGGATTGCCCGATATCGACAGGAAGCGCTTGAGCACGGCAATGGCCTCGCGCGGCAGCGCGCCGCCCTTCAGCGTCGATTGCTCGAGGAAGCGATCGGCGATCTCGGCCGTGGTGCGGCCGCCGACATTGGTGGTGCCGGCGATCGACATCAGATCGGTGACGAAGGCGAGCGCCGCCTTGCGGTCGGAGCCGGCAAGGGCCGCCAGCACGCCCTCATATTCGCTGCGTGTCGCGGTGGTCGCGGCCGCGAGCCGCTCGAGATCCTGCTCCAGGCTGATCTTGCGGTTGAAATCCTTGACCAGGCGGCGCCGCCAGACCGGATAGAGGTTGAGCGCGTCGAGCAGCGCATTGAACAAGGCGACGTCGCCGGTGCGGATCTCGACGTCGCGGACGCCGAAGGCGGCCGTCGCCTCTAGCCCCAGCGCCAGCATCTCGGCATCAGCCGCGGCGCGGTCCTGACGGGCGAACGATTCGATGCCGGCCTGGAGGAATTCACGGGCCTGGCCGCTACGGTAGCGGAACACCGGACCGAGATAGCTGAACCCCGCCGGCTGGCCGGCGCGCCCCGAGGCCAGATAGTCGCGCGCGACAGGAATGGTCAGGTCCGGGCGCAGGCAGAGCTCCTCGCCGGAGAGGTCGGTGGTCAGGTACAGGCTCTTGCGGATGTCCTCGCCGGACAGGTCCAGGAACGGCTCGGCCGGCTGCAGGATGGCGGGCTCGGCCCTGACGTAGCCGGCCTGCGCAAACGACAAGAGCAGCGTATCCGCCCAGGCGGCGGAGCCGGCAGCATTTGAGGTGGCAGTCGCGGTCATCTCAGCGGTCCATCGTCCCGGCGGAACCGGGCAGGCAAGGGGAGGCGAATTGGCGCAGCCCTTAGCATGGCCCGACAGCGGTTTCGACCTCCAAAGGATCAATCGCTTAACGGGTGGCTCATTCGTCATGGCCGGGCTTGTCCCCGCCATCCACGCCTTGCCCTCCGGCGCAAAGGACGTGGATGCCCGGGACAAGCCCGGGCATGACGACGCCCTGCGTTTGCACGCTGACGAAGCTAGCTGGCCTTGCCGCCCCAATCCCCCAGCACCGCCTGCACCAGCGCCAAGGCGGCGACGGCGGCTGTGTCCGCCCGCATGATGCGGGGGCCGAGCGCCAGCCGCAGGATTTTGGGCTGGCGCAGCAACAGCGCCCGCTCTTCTTCGGCAAAACCGCCCTCGGGGCCGATCAGCACGTCGATACCGCGTCCGACCTCGCGCGCGCCTTGCAGGCTCTGAATGGGATCTTGAACCTCCGCCGCCTCGTCGCAGAAGATCAGCAACCGGTCGGCGGGACGCTGGCTCAGGAAGCGCTCCAGCGGCACCGGCTCGGCCACGCTGGCGATGCTGAGGATGCCGCATTGCTCGGCCGCCTCGACCACATTGGCGCGCATCCGCTCGGTGTTGACCCGGGATGCCTGGGTGAACCGGGTCAACACCGGCTGCAGCGCGGCGGCGCCCATCTCGATGGCCTTCTGCACCATGTAGTCCAGCCGGGCATGCTTGAGCGGGGCAAAGACGTAAGTGAGGTCCGCGAGCCGGTCCTGGGGCCGGGTCTGCTGCAGGATCACGAGGCCGTTCGGCCGCTTGCGGCCCTCGATGGCGGCCTGCCACTCGCCATCCCTGCCGTTGAAGGCCAGGACCTCGGCCCCGGCCGCGAGCCGCAGCACATTGCCGAGATAATTGCTCTGGTCGCGGTCGAGCGGCACCCTGGCGTCCTGGGCCAGGGGGGCATCGACGAACAGGCGGGGGGCGCGAAAATCGTGAGAAGGCATCGCTTGGGGTCCGATTACCGGCCGTTCTTAACCGAAAGGCGCCATTTCGGGGGTAAATATTGCCGAACTGGTGCGTCCCAGCGCCGCGCTCTCGCCCTATTCCACGGGTTGTTAAGCGCCGGCGGGAATCGTAAAAACGCGAACACGCTGGTCGCGCTTCAATTGGGAAGCCCTGAGCCCCGTAAGCTCCTGCCGGAGAGACTATCTTGATGATCCGTCATTTGATGGTTCCGATCACTGCCGCCATGGTCGCCACCGCCTTGGTCGGCATGAGTGCTGTGGGCGCGTCTGCGCAAAGCGCGTTCCCGGCGCCGCTGCCCAACCAGGCTGCCGCCAATTCCCCATTTCCTCCGGTTAACGGTTCGGCACCGACGGCTTCGGTCGGTACGGCTCCGCAATCGTCCTTTCCGGTGAACGGTGCTGCCCCGATCGGCGGCGCCGGCGCCTTCAGCGCCGCTCCGCCGACGCAGGCCGGTCCCGGCGAGGACTGCATGAAGGCCTTCATTCCGCTGCGCGAGGAAGCCGAGAAGCGCGGCAAGCTGATCAAGGCCGCCAGCGACCGTCACGCGCCGCCGGACGAGGCCTGCAAGCTGATCCGCAATTTCAGCCAGGCTGAAGTCAAGATGATCAAGTACATCGAGACCAATGCCGCCAAATGTGGAATCCCGCCGCAGATCGGCGCGCAGCTGAAGGACGGTCACAAGAACACCGAGGCCATGGCGACGAAGGTCTGCAACGTCGCGCAGCAGATGCAGAACCAGCCGCGCGGTCCGGCCGGTCCGTCGCTGAGCGAGGTGCTGGGCTCGGGCTCGGCGCCCGAGGCCAATGCCGGCAAGAAGGGCGGCAGCACCTTCGATACGCTCAACGGCAACGTCCTGACGAGATGAACGATACATCCGCCCGCGTTGCCGATTCCACCGGCAACTGGGTCGATACGCTCGCGCCGCATTGGGCGCGGCCTTACCTGCGCCTGTCCCGCTTCGATCGCCCGATCGGCTCCTGGCTTCTCCTGATGCCATGCTGGTGGTCGGCGGCGCTGGCCGCCGGCATGGCGCATGACATTCGCGGCCTGCCGCTCACCATCGTGCTGTTCTTCATCGGCGCTTTCGTCATGCGCGGGGCCGGCTGCACCTGGAACGACATCACCGATCGCGACCTCGATGACAAGGTCGAGCGCACGCGCTCGCGGCCGCTGCCGTCGGGGCAGGTGACCACCAGGCAGGCGCTGGTCTTCATGCTCGCGCAGGCGCTGGTCGGTCTTGCGGTGCTGCTGCAGTTCAACCGCTTCGCGATTGCAACGGGCATCGCCTCACTCCTGATCGTCGCGATCTATCCCTTCATGAAGCGCATCACCTGGTGGCCGCAGATCGTGCTCGGGCTCGCCTTCTCCTGGGGCGCGTTGATGGGGTTTGCCGTCACCTTCGGCCGCATCGACGCTACCGCGCTCGTGCTCTATGCCGGCGCAATCTCCTGGGTGATCGGCTATGACACGATCTACGCGCATCAGGACGCGGAGGACGACGCGCTGATCGGCATCAAGTCGACCGCGCGCCTGTTCGGCGCGCATACGCGCCAGGCGCTTGTCCTGTTCTACGGGCTCGCGGTGATGCTGATCGGCGTCGCGCTGGCGTCTGGCGAAGCGCGCTGGCCGGCCTGGCTCGGGCTAGCCGCCTTCGCCGCGCATCTGGTGTGGCAGATCGCGCGGCTAAATATCGCCGATGGCGCGCTCTGCCTGCGCCTGTTCAAGTCGAACCGCGATGCCGGCTTGCTGTTGTTTGCGGGATTGCTCGCCGACGCGGTGCTGCGGGCGGCGTGACGCGAAATGCGTAGGGTGGATTAGCGAAGCGTAATCCACCAACTCCTATCTGCGCGGAAAGCAAAGAGGTGGGTTACGCCCTTCGGGCTAACCCACCCTACGGCATCATTAATTCCTCGCGATGATCTCGCGCTCGCCCTGATGAACCGGCAGCTCGCGCGCCATTGCGGTGCGCCGGCGCATCAAGAATTTCGGGCGGCGGGCGCGGATCGCGTTGGCGCGGCGGCGGCGCGGTGCGGGCTTGCGTGCGCCCTCGTCGAGCTGCGGCAGCGCGAAGATCTCGCTCCAGATCGTCCAGGCCTGTGCGATCTCGTCCGTGTCAGTGCTGATCAGCAGCGGGATGGAGAGCGAGGGATCGCGGTGCACGAGGACGAGCGTCTGCGTCTCGTCATTGCCGCGGAGCGCAACGCCGGTGAAGTCGGCGACGCGCACGTTGATCGCCATCTGCATGCCGCGCACGGCACGGCGCAGCACGACACGCTCGCGATGAAGCTCGATCTGCCTGACATGTCCGTCGGCGCGCGGATCATGCGCATCGAAGCGGACCGGAAGGGAAAGTGGGTCGAGCCGCAAGGAGCGGCTCGACCCGGCGGGGTGGACCCCGCATGTTGCTGTTTGACGCCTCACGGCTTCGTTCTCCCCGCCAGGATTATGTTCCCGGTCGATGCGAGGACCCTAGCGCGGGGCGGTCCGAAACCGCTTAAAAAGGCTGGTTAACCCACCGTCACTCGCTCCTCATGATTGACAAGACCTTGGCGCGCATGATTGACGAGACGTTGCGCCGACGTCGCGAATCTGAGCTTTTGGCAGTCTGAAAATGCTTGAAGTCCGCGCTATCAGGGCACATCTGTGGGTTCCGGTCCCGAACCCCGCCCCAACAGGATTTCGTTCGTGAACTCTTCACCAAGCCCGACGCTTTCGCCTTCCGCCAATCGCGACCTGTTCGATCAGTCCGCGCTCTCCGATCTCGCGCAGCGGCTGGTCGAGGCGGCCAAGCGCGCCGGCGCGGATGCGGCCGACGCGGTCGCGGTGCGCGGCGTCTCGCAGGGCGTCGAGGTCCGCGACGGACGCGTCGAGGAATCCGAGCGGTCCGAGGGCGACGATGTCGGTCTGCGCGTGCTGGTCGGTCAGCGTCAGGCGGTGGTCTCCACCAACGACGTCAGCGGCGATGCCGTCACCAAGCTCGCCGAGCGCGCGGTTGCAATGGCGCGCGTCGCGCCCGACGACAAATATGTCGGCCTCGCCGATCCCGCGCTGCTCGCGCGCGACTTTCCCGATCTCGACCTGCTCGATCCCGCCGTGCCCACGACGACTGAGCTCGAGCGCCGCGCGCTCGCGGCCGAAGCTGCCGCGCTCGGCGTCAAGGGCGTGACCAAGTCCGGCGGCGCCTCGGCCTCATCCGGCATCGGCGGCATGGTGCTCGTCACCTCGACCGGCTTCCACGGCTCCTATCTGCGCTCCAGCCAGGGCATCTCTGCCACAGCCATATCGGGCGAAGGCACCGGCATGGAGCGCGACTACGACTTCACCTCGGCGCCGCATGGCGCCGATCTGCTGTCGCCGGAGGTCGTCGGCCGCTCCGCCGGTGAGCGCACCGTGGCGCGCTACAATCCGCGCAAGGTCGAGACCTGCAAGGTCCCGGTGGTGTTCGATCCGCGCGTCGCCGGCTCCCTGGTCGGGCATCTCGTCGGCGCCATCAACGGCGCCTCGATCGCGCGCAAGACCAGCTTCCTGAAGGACAAGCTCGGCCAGCAGCTGTTCGCCAGGAATATCCGCATCATCGACGATCCCTTGCGCAAGCGCGGCCTGCGCTCGCAGACCTTCGACGCCGAAGGCGTCGCGGTGAAGCGGACCGCGCTGGTCGATGACGGCGTGCTGACGACCTGGCTGCTCGATTGCGCCACCGCGCGCGAGCTCGGCCTCACCACCACCGGTCACGCCCATCGCGGCGTGTCCTCCTCGCCCTCGCCGGGGCCGTACAATTTGCATCTCGAGCCCGGCACGGCAACGCCGGCCGAGCTGATCGCCGACATCAAGCAGGGTTTCTACGTCACCGACCTGATCGGCTCCGGCGTCAACGGCGTCACCGGCGATTACAGTCGCGGCGCCTCCGGCTTCTGGATCGAGAACGGCGAGATCACCTATCCCGTCAGCGAGGTGACGATCGCCGGGCACCTGTTCGAGATCTTCAAGTCGATGCAGCCCGCGAACAATCTCGAATTCCGCTACGGCATCAATGCGCCGACGGTGCGCATCGAGGGTTTGACGCTTGGCGGACGCTGATCGAGCAGAAGCGAGTTGGCTCACCTCTCCCATAGGGAGAGGTCGAATCGCATCGCAAGATGCGATCCGGGTGAGGGGTTACTCTCTCTCGTGGGATCTGCCCCCCCTCACCCGATTTGCACTCGACGATGCTTCGCATCGCGAGGCGCAAATCGACCTCTCCCCGATGGGGAGAGGTGGTCTCGGCGTGCCGCGCGATTGACCCCGATGGCCGCTGCTCTCGACGACACTATCCTGACCCGCGACGCGGCGCTGCTGAAGGACACGGTGCGGGAGGCGGGCGCGCTGGCGCAGTCGATGTTCCGCACCGAGCTGCGAAAGTGGACCAAGGGCGCGTCCTCGCCGGTGTCGGAGGCGGACATCGCCGTCAATGATCTGCTCGAATCGCGCCTGCGCGCCGCTAGGCCCGATTATGGCTGGCTGTCCGAGGAGAGCGCCGACGATGCGGCGCGGCTGTCGCGGCGGCTGACCTGGATCGTCGATCCCATCGACGGCACGCGCAATTATCTCGGCGGTCACGACGAATGGTGCGTCAGCGTCGCGCTGGTGGCGGACGCTTCGCCGGTGCTTGCCGCCGTGTTCGCCCCGGCCACCGACGAGTTCTTCTTCGCAACGCGCGGTAAGGGCACGACGCTCAACGACAAGCCGGTGCGCGCGACAAGCGGATCCGAGCTCGACTTTGCCCGCGTCGCCGGCCCGAAGCCGCTGGTCGAGCGGCTGAAGCCGTCCCTCGGCGAGATCAAGCTGCACCGGCGGATCGGCTCGCTGGCGCTGCGGCTTTGCCGGGTCGCCCATGGCGCGCTGGATGCGGCTTTTGCCGGCGGCAACAGCCATGATTGGGATCTTGCGGCGGCCGATTTGATCGTGCAGGAAGCGGATGGTAGGATGAGCGACCTCTCCGGAGAACCCATCCTCTATAACCGCCGGGAAGTGGCGCACGGGGTGCTGGTGGCAGCGGGACGCGAACGTCATGCGGGCATTGTCGCGCATTTTCGCAACCGTCCCTTAGCCTAAGGCGCATTCGTCGTGCTTCTCGAACACTGCTTTGCCGGGCAGCCCCTTAGGAACAGAACTCATGCCAGATAGCGCCCCGCAACAACTGCTCCACCTCGTCATCGGCGGCGAGCTCGTCGATCTCGAGCACAACACTTTCAAGAATCTGGACGAGGTCGACATCGTCGGCCTCTATCCGAACTATGCCAGCGCCCACGCCGCCTGGCGGGCCAAGGCGCAGAGCACGGTCGACAACGCGCAGATGCGCTACTTCATCGTCCACCTGCATCGGCTGCTCGATCCGAATCAAGAACCGGCGCGTTGAAGAAACTGCTTCGCAATACGCTGCGAAGCAGCTGGTTTCAGCGTGCCGTCGGGGTCCTGGCGGCCGAATATCTGCGTCTGGTCTGGCGGACCAACACCTTCACCTTCGATCCGCCCGACGTCTACGAGCGCGTCGAGCCGCAGCTCCCTGCGATCTTCGCGTTCTGGCACGGCCAGCATTTCCTGACGCCCTTCATCAAGAACCAGAACAAGGCGTCCTATCGGGCCAAGGTGCTGATCTCCCGGCACCGCGACGGCGAGTTCAATGCCATCGCCGCCGAGCGGCTCGGCATCGGCACGATCCGCGGTTCCGGCGACCATGGCGGCGCGTTCCACCGCAAGGGTGGCGTCGGCGCCTTCAAGGAAATGGTGCGGACGCTCCAGGCCGGTTGTAATGTCGCGCTGACCGCCGATGTCCCCAAGCGCTCGCGCGTGGTCGGGCTCGGCATTATCATGCTGGCACGGGAATCGGGACGGCCGATCATGCCTTTCGCGATGGCGACCAGCCGCTTCGTCCGGCTCAAGAACTGGGATCGCACCACCATCAATTTGCCATTCGGGCGGGGCGCTTTGGTCGGCATCAAGGAAATCCACGTTCCCGCAGATGCCGACGCCGCCATGATGGAGACGTTGCGGCAGGAGCTGGAAGACACGTTGAACGAGGCGACCCGTCGCGCCTATGCGCAGCTCGGCCGCCCGGGACCGGAAGATGCCTAAGTCGCTGCCCATTGCGCTGCCGATCACGCTGCGGATGTATCGGCGCCTGGCCGCCGGCCTGGTGCCGCTCGCGCCTGCGCTGATCAAGCGGCGGCTGAAGCAGGGCAAGGAGGATCCCGCCCGCGTCGGCGAGCGGCGCGGCCTGTCCGCCGACGTGCGGCCGCACGGCCCGCTGGTCTGGATTCATGGTGCCAGCGTCGGCGAGGTGCTGGCGGCGGCCGCGCTGATCGAGCGCCTGCGCGATCTCAATCTGCGCATCCTGCTCACCTCGGGCACGGTCACCTCGGCCGCGGTCGTCGCAAAACGCTTTCCGCCCGACGTCATCCATCAATACGTGCCGTATGACTCGCCGCGCTATGTTGCGCGCTTCCTCGACCATTGGAAGCCGTCGCTGGCGCTGTTCATCGAATCCGATCTGTGGCCGAACCTGATCCTCGCCGGCGCGGCGCGCCGGGTGCCGATGGTGCTGATCAACGGGCGGATGTCGCCGCGTTCCTTCCCGCGCTGGCGGCGCATGCACGGCACCATCTCGGCGCTGCTATCGCGGTTCGACATCTGTCTCGCGCAGTCGAAGACCGATGCCGAGCGCTTTGCCGCCCTCGGCGGCCGCGACGTCGTCACCACGGGCAATCTCAAGCTCGACGTGCCGGCGCCGCCGGCCGATCCCGCCAAGCTCGAACGGCTGATGGCGATGACGCGGGGGCGGCCGATCATTGTCGCGGCGTCGACCCATCCGGGCGAGGACGAGATGCTGGTCGCGGCGCATCGCAGCCTGGTCGGCTTCTTCCCGCAGCTTCTCACCGTGATCGTGCCGCGGCACCCGGATCGCGGCTCCGCGATCGCGGGCCTCGTCACGGCGTCCGGCCTGAAACCGGCCCTGCGCTCGCGCGAGGAGCTGCCGACGGCGACGACCGACGTCTATGTCGCCGACACGATGGGCGAACTCGGCCTGTTCTATCGGCTCTCGGAAATTGTGTTCATGGGTGGATCGCTGATCCACCATGGCGGGCAGAATCCGATCGAGGCGATCAAGCTGGGCGCCGCCATCGTCCACGGCCCGCACGTTTTCAACTTTGCCGACGTCTATGAGGCGCTCGATGGGAGCGGCGGGGCGCGGCAGGCCGACACGCAGGAGGCGCTGGTCAAGCAGCTCGGCCAATTGCTGGCCGATCCGGTCATGCGCGACAAGATGCAGCGCGCGGCCTCCGGCGTGGTCGAGCAGCTTGGCGGTGCGCTCGATCGCACCATGACCGCGCTCGAGCCATATCTCTTGCAGTTGCGGATCGAGATGGGGGCCGCGAATGCGTGAGCCGGCCTTTTGGTACCGGCCACGCTCCCTCCAATCCTACGCGCTATGGCCGCTCGGCGCGCTCTACGGCGCGATCACCGCACGGCGCATGTCGCGCCAGGGCGTGGACGCCGGCATCCCCGTGATCTGCGTCGGCAACTACCATGTTGGCGGCGCCGGCAAGACCCCGACCGTGCTGGCATTGACCAAGCTCTTGCGCGAGCTCGGCGAGACGCCGGTCGTGCTCAGCCGCGGCTATGGCGGGTGCCTGAAGGGGCCGGTGATGGTCGACCGCAAGCGTCACAGCGCGGCCGATGTCGGCGACGAGCCCATGATGATGGCGCGCGACGTCCCGGTCGTGGTCGCGCGCGACCGCCTCGACGGCGTCGCGCTGGCGAAGTCGCAAGGCGCCACCGTGATCCTGATGGATGACGGCTTCCAGAATCCTGCTCTGCTCAAGGACGCTTCGCTGATCGTGATCGACGGCGAGCGCGGCCTCGGCAACGGCAAGGTGTTTCCCGCGGGGCCCCTGCGAGCGCCGCTCGAGGCACAGCTCGCGCGCACCGACGCGCTGGTGATGATCGGCGACGGCAATGCCGCCAACGACGTCGCGGCGGAGATCGCCAAGCGGAACAAGCCCGAGCTGCGTGCGCGCCTGAAGCCGGATGCGGCCTCGCTCGCGCAGCTCTCCGGCAAGCGGGTGTTCGCCTTCGCCGGCATCGGCGATCCCGAGCGTTTCTTCCGCACCTTAAGTGCGAGCGGCATCGACGTCGCGCGCACGCGCGCCTTCGCCGACCACCACATGTTTTCGGACGGCGAGATCTCGGCGCTCGCAGCGGACGCCCAGCGCGAGCAGCTCATGCTGGTGACCACGGAAAAGGATCTTGCACGCTTGCGCGGCCGCGCAGGCGTGCCTAGCGGCATCGTGCCGTTCGCCGTTCAGCTCGAATTCGATGACCCGGCAAAGCTGCGGCAATTGATCAGCGATCATCTCTACAGAGCGCGCGAGCGAAGGTTCAGCGCGCGCTGATCACGCAACGTGAGACAACGTCTCTGCCCCAGTCGCGAAACGCGAAATGTCGCTGCTGGCGAATCTTCTTCCGCGCGTTCGGGAGTTGAAGTAGCCTTGCATGAGAGCCGTCACCGGGACGTGCCGAACTCCCCGAAATCATCGACGGCGTTGATGCCCAGGGCGGGCAATGAATCTTCATCATGTGAGGTGCAGGGGCCGTAACGACCTGAAGCTGATCGCCGGACCCAGAGTACAGCCACCGCCGTCGGACGACGCGGCGGCTGTACTCATGTCGAAGCAGGAAGCAGGTCTGCGACGAGCCGAGGGGCATGCTCACCACGCGCCCGTGGCCATCAATCCGATGATGGTCAGGCACGACATGCAGGCGACGACGACGGTGTAGCATTCGGGTGTATTCATTGCTGTCTCCCAAATGTTGCCAATTGCTTGGTCATTGCTGCGCGGGAGTGATCGTTCGGTCTGGGAGCCGCTTCAATTCGGCGTGGCGTGACCGGTCTTGCTGTGCGTGTCCGTTCTCTCGTCGTCACCCTGGTCCGCAGGACGACAAAGCGCTTCGAGAGCCTCGGATCGTTCGGCTGCGATCAGAAGCTGCTTGCGCATTTCAGCGAGGCGGGCGCGGCAATATTCACGGTAGAGCAGTTCGAATATGGCGGGCATGATCCACCCCCACCGCTTGATTTGATTTACAGATATTCCACCGCTGATTTTCGAGGTGATCGTAGCCCGCTAGAATGGCTCTTCGTATGAGCCCGTTCACAGATCGTCCAGTTCCAGAGCTCAGTGGCTGATTGGTTGGTCGATTGCCTGTGCGGTAAAAAAGAACGGGGGCCGGTTACCTGGCGTGCGATATAGCAGCTCATTGTTTCAGCAAGACTTCGTCAAACAACTTAAAGACGCGGAACTGCAAAAAAAATCCAACCCAAGCGCGAAACGACTCACCCACGGCTGCAAGGAATGTAGAACGCAAGCGTCCGTCCCGACAGAGACCATTTTGCTGAGTTGCCGGCAATGCGGCGCGGGCACATCGCCCTTTACCTTCGCGGCAAAACCGGCTGTCGGCGACCTCAACTCGGAAAACATGCCCGCGCGGTCAGCGTGATCGGAGACAGGTTGATGATCTGCGGAAACTCGAATGAATAGCTCGCGCTGACCTGGTTGCCGCACGCGGCCGTGGCAAAGGTGAATGTCCCCGGCGGCAGCGTGAGGCCGTAGGCCTGCTGGGCGGCGTAGGTCGTGATCGCGCTGCTGTTCGGGCAGAGCGTGTTGTTGACCGTCGCGCAGCGCGCCGCCATTTCGCTCCCATGCTGGATTCCCAGCTGAGTCCAGAACAGCAATCCGCATTCGATGATCCCGAATATGAACAGGAAGAACACGGGAGCGGTCAGCGCGAATTCCAGCGCTGTGGTGCCCCGCGTGTCTCGCCATGCTGCGGTGAGCTTCACTGCAGCCTCGTGGTGGACTGCGCGGTGTACGTGTATGTGGCCGCCACGATCTGATAATCGATGATCGTATAATACGTCGCTTTCGCCGAGACTGTCGTATATGTTCCGGCCGGCGCACCGCCGGTGCAGACCGTTCCGCAGCTGGTGGCGCTCACGCCCGCACTCGTTGGACATCCGCAGAATTGGACCGGCGGAGGTGACGCGGTGATGTTCGTCGCGCTGGTGGCACTTGCGACGGCGTTCGCGATGCCGTTCGTGTCGAAGCCGCGCGCAATCGCGTACTGGGCTCCGGCTTGCGCGGCATTTTCGACCTGCATCTTGCGATAGAGCGCCAGCCCGATGTCCGTGACCGAGACGACCATCAGGGACAGCAGGGGAATTAGAATCGCGAATTCGGCTGCCGCGACGCCCCGTTGATCGCCGGCCGCATTGCTCACGTGGCGCGCCAGAGAACCAAGCAATCGACGGCCAAGCCTGGATGAGTAATTCCGGATCTGCATCGCCCCAAACCTCATTCGACGAGCTGCGCGGTTTGCGAACCGATCGTCGCGGTGCCGAGCGCGGTGCAATTGACCTGCAGGTTCGACGTGCCGCTGAACGTCAGCGTATCCGCGATGATCTTGGTGCAGGATGTGCTGGTGCCGTTGCCGCCGCTGAAGCTGAGATTGGCCTTCGGCAGGTAGATGGCACCGCCGAAATTCTGCGTGCTGCCGCCGGTGAGATTGAAATTGGTCCCGGCAGGCATGTTGCGGTCGCCGTACATGACGATGCCCTTCGTCGGGCCGCTGGTCGGCCCGGTCAGGTCGACGGTCGCGTTGCTGCCGATTGAGGCGGTGCCCCAGTCGCTGCCGGAGCCGGTGAACACCAGGGTGACGCCGCTGCCGGTGATGGTGGCATTTCCGGCGACGCTCAGGCTGGCGCCATCCAGATAGTAGATGCCCGGATTGAGGTTCAGGACTGCGCCGGCGTTGACCGTGATGCTGCCCATGTAGCAGCCGGGGTCGAGCGAGTTTGTCTTTCCGTTGGCGTTGACCGTGATCTTGGCATTGCTGCAGCTCGGCCGCGTAGGCGGAGAGACGTCGGCATAGGGATCGGGGACAGGCGTGATGTGCGTCTTGACCCCGTTGGTCGCCGTGATGCTGCTTGCGCCCGAGACGTCGCCGACCACGCCGACCTGGTTTGCTGCCACCGAGGCGCTGCCGGCGACGTTGAGCGAGGGGCTTGCGCTCGAATTGCTATAGAGATTGCACTTGATCAGGTTGAGCTGGTTGCCGCCGCTGACATTGACGGCGGGGCTTGCGCTCGTGTTGAGCGCAAGTACGCAGCCCGTCCCGGAATTGGGCAGGGCGACCGAGCGCGCGGTGATTGGTACGCGATCCGAGCCGAACAAGGCCGACAGCAGCCGACGCTGCGGCTGACTGACGATGACTTCGATGGCCTGCGCGTTCGACGCTTGACTGCCTGTTTTCGGTGGCTGGTTCACCGTGACAGTGACGTCGTTCGCCCCGTCGGTGTAGCCATAATTTGCCGCGACCGCCTTGGCTTCGGACGAGGGGTCGCCGCCGACACTGGCAGCCGTCGCAGCGCTGACCGCGCCGGAATCTGCAACGCTCTGCATGTTCTTGTGCTTGTAGTACCACCAGCCCACTTCCGTTCCGAGGCCGGCGGTGCCGACCAGGACCGGCATGAGCAGCGCAGAAATGAGCACGTAGCTGCCCTGCTCGTCGCGGATGAACCGTTCGAGCAAATGATTCTTTGCGCTCGAAGGTGCACCGAACGAACGGCTGAAAATTCTCCGGAGGTCCATGCTTTCCTGCCCGATTGCCACTTTATCCCGAGGCAATGTGGTGCAGGCCGGCTTAAATGGGCCCCAATGGGAGCCGGACAATTTTAGATATCGGCGAACATTCAGCCGGCATTCATGGCCGCAGGCCTATCGATGAAGCCGCGTCCAGGAGAAGTCAGATGAAATTGCACCCTGCAATTGTTACCGCCAACCTCGTGTGTCTGCCGGTTTTGCCCGCACTGCGAGAGTTACGAGAGCCGAGGGATCACGACTGCTTCGGTGCGCCGGGAAAATGCCGCTGCAGCACCGCGGTGGGCGTGGCATAGGCCTCCTGCAGATCGACGCTCCAATACTTCAGTTCGTCGAGCGGGATGCGGACGTCGGTGATCGCGCAGCGCACGAAGGTCCCCGGCGAGATCACGCGGAAATCGCCGTCGAGATATTGCACCTGCGCTTCGCCATGGCCCGAGGGGCCGAACTTGTTCAGCACGGTCGAAAGTCTCCGGGAAGGCCTCTCCATGGAAGGCCGTGGAAGGCACGATGTGTTGGACGGGATGTAGCATAGATGGGGTGGCTTGTCCGCCCGTTAAACCCACCGGTTCGTGATGATTTGCCGCCGTTTTCGCGCGATGAGGCTTCAGTCGAAGGGGCGCTGGTTCCGGCAGCTCCTGCGGCAGACTCCGATGACCGCCCTGTTCCTGACGCTGCTGATGTCGGCCGCGCACGCCGCCCCGGCGCCGCAGCCGGTCGAGATTCCGCTGGCGTCCGGCGTGCTCCATGCGCAGCTCTACAAGCCCGCGGGCAAGGGGCCATTCCCGGCCGTGATTGCGCTGCACAGCTGCGGTGGGCTGGGTAGCCATTCCGATCCCGTGCTGCCGCCCTATCGCGACTGGGCCGAGCGCCTGCTCAAGGCCGGCAATGCCGTGCTGCTGCCCGACAGCTACGGCTCGCGCGAGCTCGGCCCGCAATGCCGCGTCAAGGAGATGCACGTCAAGGCGCGGCGCGAACGCGTCGCCGATATCGCGGCCGCGCGCGCCTGGCTGATGCAGCAGCCATTCGTGGCGCGGGACCGCATCAGCCTGATCGGCTGGGCCAATGGTGCGAGCGCGCTGCTCTGGGCCGTGCGTCCGCAGAACGCAGGCCGCGATTCCGGTCCGGATTTCCGCGCCGCCATCGCGTTCTATCCGGATTGCCGGATCTCGGCGGGCCTCGGCTGGAGCACGCGGGTGCCGACGCTGGTCTTGATCGGCGCCGATGACGAGGTGTCGTCGCCGCCGGCCTGCCGCCAGATGGTGGATGGTGCGCGCGGCCGCAGCGCGCTGGCGCGCATCGTGGTCTATCCCGGCGCCGGTCACGATTTCGACCGTGCCGGCACGCCGCTGCACGCCGCCGGCGCGCCCGAGCACGCCGATGCCGAAGCCCGCGCCGCCTCGCAGAAGGACGTCGCGCAATGGCTGGCGCGGTGATGGCGGTGTCGTAGCACGTGCCCGCGCCATCATTCGACCACGATGTCGATTAAACGCATCTCATATGCGCAACCGCATCACGCTCTTCGCGTCCGCCCTGATCGTCTTCACCGTCGCGATCCTGCTGTTCGAAGCCCACGCCGGCCCCCACCGCGCGCCGGACCATTGCGGCTTCTGGACCACGATCGAGGCGGGATTGTCGTGTCGGTAGGCGAGCTGTCTCCACCTATTTGTGGCGACGCGCGTTCCACACACGCGCTGTCATCGCCCGGCTTGACCGGGCGATCCAGTACTCCGCGGCGTTGCGATTCAATCGAGAAGCCGCGGCGTACTGGATTCCCCGCTTTCGCGGGGAATGACACCGTGGCCTGAGCCCGTCCTCCCCCTCAGAACAAGCTGCCCTGATCCACCGGCTTGGCCAGGCGCCTCGGTGCCGGCTTCGTCTCCGCCGCCGGCTTGGCCTGCGCCGGCGCGCGCCTCTCCGCGGGCGCCGGACGGTCCGCATCCGCCGTCGCGCCGACGCGGCCGTCCGCGAACTCGATCTCGACCCGCGCGCCGGGGCCGATCGTATCAGCCGCATGCACGGGATGCCCGGCCTCGTCGCGCACCAGCGCAAAGCCGCGCGCGAGCACGCTGCGATAGGACAGCGCCGAGAGCAGCTTGCCGCTGTTCTCGACCCGCGCCTCCAGCCGGTGCAGCAGCGTGACGAGCGCGCGCTGCGCCCGCTCAGTCAGACGATGGGTACGCTCGCGCTGGCGGGCAATCGCGTTGCGCTGCGCCTGCGCATTCGCAAGCTTTGAGGCGCGCAGGCGCACCTGCAAGCCCGCAAAGCGGTCGCGCCGCTGCCGCAACAGCGAGCGCGCGGACAGGCCGAGCCGCTCGCCGCAAACCGTGAGCCGATGATCGGCCTGCGAGATCTGGCCGTGCAGCACGCGCAGCGTCAGCTTCGCGCTCGCCGCGGTGAACCTGCGGAAATGCGCATGCGTGTTGGCCTTGAGGCAGCGGGGCAGGGACGCGCCCGCCGAATCCAGGCGCTGCCGCGGGATCGCGAGCAGATCGCCCGCCGCCGGCAACGCGCGCGCAGCAGCGCGCAGCTCGCTGCGGCGGCTCTCCTGGGCGCGTTGCCAATAGGCGCGGGTGCGGCGTCCGAGATCGCCCACCTCGACGAACAAGTCGCTGCGCACCGGCACCGCCATCTCGGCCGCCGCCGTCGGCGTCGGCGCGCGCTTGTCGGCGACGAAGTCGATCAGCGTGATGTCGGTCTCGTGCCCCACCGCCGAGATCAGCGGGATCATGCTCTCGGCTGCGGCGCGCACCACGATCTCCTCGTTGAACGACCAGAGGTCCTCCAGCGAGCCGCCGCCGCGCGCGACGATGAGCACATCGGGCCGCGGAATCCTGCCGCCTTCGGGCAGCGCGTTGAACCCGCGGATCGCGGCCGCGACCTGCTCGGCCGAGCCGTCGCCCTGCACCTTGACCGGCCACACCAGCACGCGGCGGGGAAAGCGGTCCTCCAGCCGATGCAGGATGTCGCGGATGACGGCGCCGGTCGGCGAGGTGACGACGCCGATCACCTCCGGCAGCCACGGCAGCAGCTGCTTGCGCGCCTCGTCGAACAGGCCTTCGGCGGCGAGCTTCTTCTTGCGCTCCTCCATCAGCGCCATCAGCGCGCCGATGCCGGCCGGCTCCAGCGCCTCGATCACGATCTGGTATTTCGAGGAGCCCGGATAGGTCGTGAGCTTGCCGGTGGCGATCACCTCGAGCCCCTCCTGGGGCTTGAAGCGCATGCGGCTATGCACGCCCTTCCAGATCACCGCCTCGATCTTGGCGCTCTCGTCCTTGAGCGCGAAATAGCAATGGCCGGACGAATGCGCCCCGCGGAAGCCGGAGATCTCGCCGCGGACCCGGACATGGCCGAAGGCGTCCTCGACCGTCCGCTTCAGGGACAGCGACAGTTCGGAGACGGTGAATTCAGGCGCGTTAAGCAGTTGTTCCGCAGGCGGCATCTCAAAAACGATTCGGCATTTTGGGGTCGAGGGCGACGTTAGGGATTTTCGCAGGCCAGCGCCAATCGATTCGGTGGCTTGGGGAACTGCCCCACGGCCATCGCTTGACTTCCACTGACTTTCATATATGAAATCTAAAAATCATAAATAAAACGAGGAAGCGGCTCCTGATGACCGTCGTCACCGATCCCGACGATCCGCGCGGACGCATGTTCGGGCAGTACCGGCTCAAGCCGAATAGCGGGGTCAATCCGCCCTATTCGCCGGCATACCCGGTGGAGTGGGGCTGCACCTTGCGGACGGTCGAGATCATGACCCGTGTCGCGCCCGGCAAGGTCGCGACATTGCTCGCCGAGACGCCGTTCGAGATCGCCAGCGACCGCGTCGCCTTCCGCTTCATGCGTTCGCCCGGCCATTCCCTTGCCGTGCACGCGGGCGAGATGTTCGACCTGATGATCTCGGTGCCCGTGCGCTACAAGGGGCTGTTCACCGAAACGCATATCTTCATGTATTGCAGCGATCCGATGGGGATCTGTGCCGGGCGCGAGGTGTTCGGCTACACCAAGAAGGATGCGCATTACGCCTTCGACGAGCATCCTGACGGATCGATCACCGGATGGGTCCGGCGCCGCGGCATACCGCTCGCCGATTTCACCTTCACGCCGGATGCGTCCGCGCCGGTCGTCCGCATCGTCGACGGCGACGAGCTGCCGGCCGGCGAGATCCACGTGCGCCGTTTGCCGCATCCCGAGCGGCTCGGCACGGCCTATGCGGACATCGCCTATCGCCGCACGCCGCTGAAATACTCCAAGCCGGTGCCGGGTCGCGCCGCGATGACGCTGCACGCCAGCGCGTACGATCCGATTGCCGAGCTCGAGCCGGAAATCCTCGGCGCGCATTTCATGGTGTCTGACGTCTATGGCGGCGGATTCGAGGTCGAGGACCGCAGGCTCATCGAGCGCCTCACGCCCTGAACGACAAGATCAGCCTGCATGCGATGTACGTGCGGGCGGCAAACATTGGGAAGAACGCACAAGGCAAGGGAGGGCCTAAACATGGCTGGACGATATCGGGTGAGCCGCCGCCGGCTGCTGGCCGGCGCCGGCGGATTGGCGCTGGGCATGACGGGGTTCGGTGCACGGGCGCAGGAAGCAAAGCCGCTCCGCATCGGCGTGCTGACGGACATGTCCAGCCTCTATGCCGATGTCACCGGTCCGGGCTCGGTGCTGGGGGCCAAAATGGCGGTCGAGGATTTCCAGGCTTCAGGGCCCAAGATGACGCGGCCGATCGAGATCATCAGCGGCGACCACATGAACAAGGCAGATGTGGGCGCCAACATCGCGCGCGAATGGATCGATCGGCAAGGCGTCGATGTCATCGTCGACGCACCGAACTCGGCCGTCGCCCTCGCGGTGCGCAACATCGTGCAGCAGAACAACAAGACGCTGCTGGTGTCCGGCGCGTCCTCGTCGGACCTGACCGGCAAGGCGTGCTCGCCGAACCTCGTGCACTGGACCTACGACACCTATGCGCTGTCGTCGGGTGTCGCGCGCGCCGTCGTCGAGAGCGGCGGCAAGAGCTGGTTCCTGCTCACCGCGGACTATGCCTTCGGCCATGCCATGGAAGGCGACATCAAGAACGTCGTGCAGAAAGCCGGCGGCAAGGTTCTCGGCGGCGTGCGCACGCCGATCAACACGCAGGACTTCTCGTCCTTCCTGTTGCAGGCCCAGTCGTCGAAGGCGGAGATCATCGCGCTGATCAATGCCGGCGGCGACACCATCAATTCCATCAAGCAGGCGGTCGAGTTCGGCATTCCGCAAGGAGGCCAGCGCGTGGTGGCGACGGTGCTGTATCTCAGCGACGTGCATTCGCTCGGCCTGAAGATTGCGCAAGGGCTGCAGTTCACCGAAGCCTTCTACTGGGATCTGAATGACGACACCCGCGCCTGGACCAAGCGCTTCGCGCCGCGCAACAACGGCCGCTATCCGACCGCGCTGCATGCGGGCGCCTACGCCACGACGCTGCACTACCTCAAGGCCGTCGATGCGCTCGGCGCCTCCAGCGACGGCAAGGCCGTCGTCGAGCAGATGAAGAAGCTGCCGACCGATGATCCCCTGTTCGGCAAGGGCAGCGTCCGTGCCGACGGCCGCAAGCTGCACAACATGTATCTGTTCGAGGTGAAGGCCCCCGCGGATTCCAAATATCCCTGGGACTATTACAAGCTGGTCAAGACCATCGCGCCGGCCGAGGCCTGGCGGCCGCTGGCGGATGGCGGCTGCGAATTCCCCAAGTCGTGAGCGGCACCGGCCGGCCGCCGGTCGCGCTGGTCACTGGCGGCGGCGGTGATATCGGGCGCGCCATTGCGTTGAGGCTGGCGCGGATGAGCGCTGCGGTCGCGATCGTCGATCGCGACGAAGCGGCTGCGCGCGGCACGGCCCAACTGGTCGAGCAGACCGGGGCGAGGGCGCTCGCCATCCGCGCCGATGTCTCGCTCGCTCAGGATACCATCGCCTTCATCGAGGCGACCGAGGCACGCCTGGGGCCGATCGGCACCTTCGCCAACAACGCCGGCATCGAGGGCGTCGTCGCGCCTCTTCACGAATACCCTGACGAGACCTTCGATCAATTGCTGCAGGTGAACGTCAAGGGCGTGTTTCTCGGCCTCAAGCACGTCATCGTAAGGATGATGCAGCGTGGGACGGGCGCCATCATCAACACCGCATCGACCTCCGCGATCCGGGGGCGCGCAGGGCTCGCCGGCTATGTCGCCTCCAAGCACGCCGTTCTCGGGCTGACACGAACGGCGGCGCTCGATGTCGCCGGCACGAGGATCAGGGTCAACGCCGTTCTGCCCGGCCCGGTCGAGTCGCGCATGATCCGTGCATTGGAAGGCCAGGCGCGTGACAGCGCCATTGCGTTGCGCCGAAACGTTGCGACCGCCCATGGGCGGCCGCAGGATGTCGCCAACGTCGTTGCCTTCCTGGCTTCTGACGAGGCGGCGCATGTGAACGGTGCCGCTTGGGTCGTGGATGGCGGGATGACGCTGGCGTAAGGCGAGTACGCATCAGAGCATGTCTGCCTCCGGAGGAACGAAGCGGAAAATCTCGTGATCGGCTAAGCATTACCGCTTGTGACCCTGCCTGACCTTAAGCTCCGTTCACTGCCTTGAAGGGAGTGGACGGCACCAGGAACGAACCAGAGCGACACAGCGTTCTTCGGCGTTAAGCGCAGGAGAACCGAGATGCCGCTTTCGCCTGATCCATCGGGTCATTTCGAGGAGAAGCAGCCCGAAGCGGTCCTGTTCTCGATGTTCGATGGCGACGATCGTGTTGTCTGCAAAGTTGAGTGGTCCGCCTTGCCCGACCGCGCGATTGCCGATGGAGCCGAGCCGAACGACATCGCAGCCACCTTTAGGAAGCATCGACTAGTCATCGAGAAGATCGCAAGCGAACGGTACGATGCTGGCGAGGAGATGCCCGTTGTTTGGGGGCTGTACCCCGCCGCAGCCGCGAGGGGAGTGGATCGAGTAGCCGGAGGCGAGCACAACATTGTTCCGTGCAGGAACCGAGTGATAGTGACCCCGGAACTGCTCACTTTGTAACGCAAGTGAAAGACCCTAACCGCGGTTGCCAATCATACTGGCCGGATGGATTACCTACCCAACTATTCCTATCGCTCGCTTGAAGTGCTGTGCCGGCGGCAGGCGTCTCAAACCGGCAATCCCGAAGCCAAGCGGGAGCTTGAGACGATGGCACGCGAGTACATGCAACTGGCCGAGCTTGCAGAGCGCACACGGCGCGAGAATGAGCAAAGCCGGCCGATGGCAGACCTTAACCGGATCGGAGACGGCGATGGAAAACGTGGCTGAAACTATTTCGACGGCCGAGCCAAAAATCGTGGAGCGTTATATGCGCGCCGCGCGCGAAGAATTGGATGGCCCCAAGCTCCTCCAGTTGCTCAAAGAAATCGAGGACGAGATAAGAAGACGGACCACTGTGGTCTTTAAGGTCCTGCAATCCTGAAGGACTCAGACCCGGGGTTTAACGGGACACATGGACTTTTGATTTAGATCAAACAGCCTCTCGACCCACGTAGTTGCCTACGTTGAGCTGCACCGGAGGCGCAGGGAATGTTCAGTAATCGTCCTACGTGGATGATGATGCTATTGGCTGGGGCAATAGCCGCCATCGGTCTCCTCACGATCCTTTCGATGGCGCTAGGGCTCTCCTGAGGGGAGTAAACAACCTCGGACGCAACTTTGCCCGCTCGTATGAACTTCTTCGGAAGCCGGTACCGATCGTCTGGCACCCCGAACGACCGGTCGACGATCCACTGCCTTGAAGGGAGCGGACGATAGCAATAGCCCAAGCCCTATGGTGCTGTTGCCGCTCGCAAGCGGCAACATCTGTACAGACAATACCTTAGTGCCGTGCTAGCGTTTCGGCATCACCGCAAGGCCAGTAGCATATATCGGTGACTGAGAGCGGATATACGCTGTATGGCCCACAAAATTCCCGCGAGGCGCATGCTTGAGGTGAGGCTGGACGCTCTTCTCCCGCAGAAGTGGGAGTGGCAGGTTTGGGAAGACGACGCCCTGCTGATGAGCGGCCATGAGACTTCGCGCGAAACGGCCCAGCTCGAGGGAAATAGCGCGCTGTTTTACCTACTTCGTACAGCGAATTGACAATTCGAAGCGCCCCGACCGAATTTGGTCGACTCCCTGCCGAATAGGGTGTCTAGTCGCTTCATCACCGCTCGGCCCACGGCTTCTATCGGTGACTGAGAGTATTGTGCTCCCGCCCAACCGGACAGGGAGCAGCACTATGCAATCTCGGATTTTGACACTTTCAGAACGGCTTTCCCAATTTGCGCAACGCGGGCGCGATCAGGCCGAAAGACTGCGGCCTGGCAAGGACAGGGACGACTTGCTGCAGAAGGTTCGTCAGGCCGAAGTGGCTATTCACATTAACCAGTGGGTTTCGTCGCCGGGTCTGCGGGCTCCGACATGATGGGACACCTTCAATCCCGTGCACGCAATCGCGTGAAGAGAATAATCGACTTTCGAACGAGGGTGGCGAACAAGAGCGACTGGGCTATCAACGCCGTCCTGAACCACTTCCGGAGCAAGCTAAATCCAAGCACGCCTCCCATCCAGAAGAACAGGGACAGGCCCCGTCACTAGCCCCAGGGACGAAAGCAGGAGCATCTCGGCTCTCGGTCACGCGATTGAAGCCACGAACTTACGGAAAGGGAGACGGCGATGGAAAGCGGGGCTGGACCTTCTTCGAAGGCTGAGCTGACGATCGTTGAGCGCTTTAAGCGCGCCGCGCTTGACGACATGGATGGTCCCGAAATCCTCAAGGTGCTCAAAGAAATCGAGGACGAGATCAGAAGACGGGGCGTCTGAAGTCCTGAAGAGAGTGAACGTCTGCTTTTGATGTGTAGCTGACCTTGTCGCTTAATCCGGCGACGCCGGCCTTGACCCAAGGCAGACATTCGAGCGCTGTTGGGCCCGTCGAAGCGTGCTGAGCACATCGATGCCGGCCTGCGCTGTTCGGCTGGCATGTGCCGCGGCTCGACTGACAGCCTCACCGGACAGCAGGAACAATGTCTCGCCGATCTGCTTGGAACGTTGGTACGCCCAATCCGGGATCAACCAGCGAGCTTCCTGGGAGGCGTCTTATCAGGGAGGAGCCACCAATGGATGACGAACGAAAATCATCAAAGGCGGGGGAACGGGCCGCCGAAGGCTTGCGCGAAGCAACGTCCAAGGAAGAAGCGAAAAACGAGAGCAAGATGGGGCACGATCTCGCCAAGGGGCCTGATCGTTTCGAAGAGCGCTCGAAAAGCTCCGACGGAAAAAGCGCAGAACAGAAACAAAAAGGGTGAAAGCAGCAGACCCGTTTCTGCGGGCTCGGTGCAACCTCTCCCGCTTGTGGGAGAGGTCGCGCAACGCGCGGGTGAGGGCTTTCTCCTCTAGGGGGCTATCCCATCGCGGAAACACCCTCTCCCCAGCCCTCTCCCGCAAGCGGGAGAGGGAGTGCACCTCCATCGTTGCAGCAATGGAGCCTGCTCCCAGCATACGTCAGGAAACGCCGCCGATCTTCTCGGAGACGATCCTGGCCGCGCTGCGCAGCTCGGCGGCGATTGCGCTGGCCTCCGCCGCGGGGATCTGATCCTGCCGCACCAGCGGGACGGTCATCGCGGCTACGGCACGGCCGGAGACTTCGGTGATCGGGCAGCTATAGGCAAGGATGCGCGTATAGCCGTCATCATTGGAGAAGTTTCCTCCCTCCGCTGAAATGCGATCGAGCGCGGCAAGCGCCTTCTTGATGCTGATCCGATCATTGGCCGCGATGACCTGCGCCAGCTCCTGCCGCCGGCCCTCGAGCTGGAAGGCCGCCAGAACCTTCGCCGATGCATATTGCTGGGTGAGCGGAAACACCGCGCCGACCTTGACCGACCAGCCCATCAGCCATTCCGGCTCGATCCGGGCGATCACCATGAACTGCTCGCCGTGCAGCACCGTGAGATGGCAGGACAGCTGCACGCGCGAGGCGAGCTGCTCCATGACCGGCAGCGCCGCCTTCAGCAGCCGCTCGGTCGGCGGGAATTGCGACGCGATCCGGAACAGTTTCAGCGTCAGCGTGTATTCGCCGGTCGCGGGGTCACGCGCGACATAGCCCCGCCGCTCCAGCGCCACCAGCATCCGGAAGATCTCGCTGACGGAGCGGCCGACGGTTTCGGCGAGCTGCTTCTGGCTCAGTCCGCGCGCCGCGCCCGCCAGCGCCTCCAGAAGGTCCAGCCCCTTTTCCAGGGCGGGCGCGCCCGGCTGCGGCTTCTCAGTCATCCCTAGGCCTTGTTGGATCAGCGCCTGCGAGCGCACGGTGGAAATGCAATTTCCGTGTAGCCGATTGCTCGCACGGCGAAAAGTCGATCGCCGGCAGCGCCTGGCCGAGTTCGACGAGATCATCCACCAGTTCGTAGGATGGGTTGAGCCCTTGCGAAACCCATCGCTGCTCTATCCGCGTTCTCCGTATTCGCGGCCGTCATCCGACTGATCGCCGGCCCAATCGGCCGGGTAATTTACCAAGCCTGACGTGGTCGATGAAACGAGGAGGGCGCCCAGTCACGCACCCGGTTGACGAGCCCGTGCTTGACCGGATTGATGTGAACATAGTCGACATGCCGCGCGAAATCGCGATGGGTTTCGCAAGGGCCCAACCCATCCTACGGGCTGCAACTCGCCCTAGGTCTCTCTCGTGGGCTTTGCCGAGATCAGGCTTGAGATAGCCTCGGCACTCTCGGACGGCTTCAGATGACCTGCATCGAGGGTGAGTGCGGGCTGGGGCATTGATGCCATGCAGGCATCGAACTGCGGTCGGAGTGTGCGAAGCAGCGATAGATCCCGCATCTTGCCGAAGGCGGCACGATCTTCATCGATCAGGCGTCGCTCTTGCTCGTCCTGTTCCAGGTGAAGTGCGACGAAGATGACCTCGCCGCCATTCCGCTCCACTAGTTCTTGTACGCGGACCGGAAAATCGCCGGCCACCGTTGGCTCGGGGGCGAATGTGAATATCAGCGATCGCTTCTGCTTGGCGGCTTCCTCGAACATAGCCATCCAGAACTGCTCACGTAAACGCGAGAATGCCTCTGTGCCAAACGGAAATACCGCGCCAACTGCGTCGACGACGAGGTGATTGTGAAACAGCGCAATCCCTGTCCGCGAGGCAAGATGGCGCGCGATAGTCAGTTTTCCCGAGGCGACTTGCCCATAGATGAAGATAAGCTGCATCGGATCATAATATCACAGGGACTCCCTCGAAGGCTTCTCCTGGAATCGCAAAGTCCAGGCGTTGCGGCGTCTACAATGCCGCCTGTTGGCCCCGGCTGACATCAGGACGCAGGGATTGGCCCTTTCGGGAACTGCAAGCTTGGTGCAGACTTCAGGCCATATTTCGAAGAATTGGGATAGGGTGCTGCCGATGCCAATTTTCCTCGATCGACACGATCTCTCGGGGCTGACTGCCGCCGATATCGCCGAGGCGCATCGCAAAGATTTGGAAGTGCAAGATCGATACGGCGTTCGTTTTCTAACGTACTGGTTTGATGAATCGCGCGGTACGGGCTTCTGTCTCATCGACGCACCGGATATCCGAACGGCGATGAGGGTTCATGACGAAGCTCACGGCGACGTAGCGAAAGATGTCATCGAAGTGGACCTCTCGGCGGTCCAGGCGTTTCTGGGGAGGGTGTCGGACCCGGTCCCTGGCGGCGGGGCAGATGATGTCAAATTCGATTCGGCGCTGCGAGCTATCATGTTCACCGACATCGTTGGCTCTACCAGCATGACGGAGCGTCTTGGCGATGCCCGTTCGGTGGAGATGGTTCGGGCTCATGACGCGCTGGTGCGCCGGGCCTTGAAGGACGAGGGCGGGTATGTCGTGAAGCACACCGGCGATGGTATCATGGCATCCTTTGCCGACGCCTTGGCCTCCGTGCAATGCGCCCGCGCCATCCAGCGTGCATTTGAAGCCTTCAATCTGGCAAGCAAGGAGAAGCTTCAGGTGCGAATTGGCATCGATGTCGGCGAGCCGATTGCTGACAGCAACGACCTTTTCGGTGCGACCGTTCAACTGGCCGCTCGTTTGTGTCAGTTGGCCGACCCCGATGCCATTCTGGTGTCAAAGGCTGTACAGGATTGCATCCGGGATCGCGTGCAAGTGTCAAGCTTGGGTGCCTACCATCTCAAAGGCTTTCAGCAGCCCATTGATGCATACGGAATCGAATGGCGTTAACGGTCGCGACTACTGGCGACGTCTGCGTTTGGCCCTTGCGCGACCTTGGAAGATTGCTGCTTCTCCGCCGCTGTGGACCTCACGCGCCGAGCCGCTTATAAGCACACGTCCTGGCGGGTTGGCTTCGGCTGGAAGGGATTGCTGCGGATCGTTCACCTCTCCCGCTTGCGCGGAGGCAAGGGGACTTAGCCTGTTGAATATTGTTTCTTTGAGGATCCACGCTCTCTCCAGTTCGTAGGATGGGTTGAGCCCTTGCGAAACCCATCGCTGCTCTATTCCCGCTCACCGTAACCGCGGCCGTCATCCGAATGATCGCCAGCCCAATCGACCGGGTAATTGCCAAGCTTGACGTGGCGATGAAACGAGGAGGGTGCCCAGTCACGCACCCGGTGGACGAGCCCGTGCTTGACCGGATTGATGTGAACATAGTCGACATGCCGCGCGAAATCGACGTCGTCACGAATGGTATGCTCCCAATATCTGCGCTGCCAAATGCCCCGTTCACCTCAAGCCAAGCGGCTTTGGGATATCTTCTCATTGCGCGCCAGCCCGCGCGAAAAGCTGGATTTGATCAGCTGCCAGCGCATCGCAAAATCGGCATCACCTTCCGGTAACGTCCACACGGTGTGAAGGTGGTCAGGCAGCACCACGATGGCATCGATCGTGAACGGATGTCGCCGCCGCGTTTCGGGAAACGCTCCGCGCGCTACGCCTCGAATAGCCATTGCATCGAACGCTCTAAGGTGTGTGTCTACCTCTCACTGCGTCGCGCAGTATATCATGAGGTCCTCGGTGAATTTTGTTGTATGGAGTTTGTCGCGATCCAAACTCGACCCAGAAACCGAATCGATTGCTTTCAATGCGCGATCGAAGAGCACATCGGCTTTCGAGGGATCCCAAAGGTTCTCGCAGATTGCCTCAATACTTATCCATCGCGTTTGCGTTCCACTTTGGTGTTGGGATCTTGTTGCCAAGCAACCGAACAGCCAACAATATTTGGAACCTTGCAACCTTGTACTTGCTGTCGATCTTCTGATTGCGAAACAGATACTCCAAAACGTAAAGAGCATATGCCGAAGTGTAATACGGATATAGCTTGTGTTCTTGGATGAATATATCGTTGCCAACTCGTTCTGAAAGTTTCTTGTAGCTTCGAACCGTGTTGTGAGGTTCGGCAAGGAACATGGCGGCGAAAGCCCTGACTGCGCTTGTCTGCGGTACAACGCGCGTCTTCTCGACCGGCAGACCATCGTACTGCCTCGAGCGCCGTTCATAGTAGAGCCTCTTGCCTTCCGGAAAGTTCTTAAAAAATGCTTCGAGATGTCTTGCGAAAGTGGTGATGGCAAAGAACTGCTCGGTAGTGACTTCTGTCTGCTTGTTTGTCGCGTGAATGATGTCTTCAATCACTTCCTCGTCTTGCGTCCAAATGAGACGTAGAGGCACGAGCACAGATTCATCCAAATGCTGCCTATTCTCGAAGAGAACGTGGCTTGTTTGGCACCCATTTACGATCTGAAAGTCTTCAATAACGAATTTGCTTCCGGTGTGCGTCATGTTTCTAGCTATAATCGTGATGCCGTTGTTCATCAGGACAAAGCGCCTCCGGCGATCTGACCCGAGTGTCGCACGGATCTCGTCGTTAACATCGTTGTACCCCTGCCAGTCTCGAACGTTGTCGTAGAAGACGCTCCGGACGATCTCGTCATTATCGCAGACTATGGGGAGGTAATGCAGCGCGGGTATGAAGCCAACAAACGCTTCCTTTACGCCTGGGATTTCGGGAATATCTTGTCGGCTGGGAAATGAAAGCTCTCGCGAGATGGAGTTCTTGGAAAACGTATACAGCTTCAAGATGTCCGCTGCGCCAATCAGCGTGACCTCTACCACGCTAAAGTATTCGAGCGAAGTTAGTTCTTCTTTCACCTTCTCAGCTCTTGCCCCGAGCGAAAGGTCTCCGACTACTTTGCCCGTAGTCACGTAGTAGAGCAGGCAAGCGGGGTTGCCTCGCTTGAACTTGCTGCTCCTCGCGTAGATCGCGCGCATTATCTCAACAGAATCTGAGATGCGTGGATTTCGAGGCTCCTTGGTTGCGGGATTGAAGAACTCTCCTACCCCGTAACCAAAGCTCCCAAGTTTAGCGGCCTCAAAATTTGCACCTCGGTCCGCTTGCACGAATATGAAAGTGACGTCCAAATAGTCGGGATTGCCATCGAGCATGTCCTCCAACTGATCTTTGTCAGTCACTAGGACACCATTGACGACAATTCCAATGGCGTCGATACCTAAGTCACCGCCCGCACCTACGACAATGTCTTTTGGATCGAAAGTCTCTGAGTAATGACGCTTTACAACAATGAACCCGCAGAGGTGCTCAAATCGCTTGTCCTCCGTTAGGGCGCCAATTTGAAATTCCTTGGAGAACTCAGCCAGCAGTCCTTCGGTTATCATATCCATTTGATGTCGCCACGTTCTGATTTGGAGGGGCTGATTCGCGAGTCATAAGGCGGGCACAATGCAGGGTAGTGCTCGAACTGTGAAGCGCCTGTCCCTGATATTCACACAGTCGTCGAGGAGATCTTGAACCTCTAAGTTGGTTGCGGAAGACGGCACACCTTATCGGGCTGCGGTGCTAATGGCGTTCCTTGGGGCCTCAGAATGGAAGGGAGCTCGCCCCCCATCCCCCTTGAGCCCCACCCCGATTCATGCGACCTCCGCCCCAGCAAACCCTTCATTTCTGAGCCTCCTATGCACATTCTCCTGCTCGGTTCCGGCGGCCGCGAACATGCTCTGGCGTGGAAGATCGCAGCCTCTCCCCTGGTGACCAAATTCTGGTGCGCGCCCGGCAATGCCGGCATCGCCAGGGAGGCGGAATGCGTGGCGCTCGATGTCGCCGACCATGCCGCGGTGATCGACTTCTGCAAACAGAACGCGGTCGAGCTCGTGGTGGTCGGGCCGGAGACGCCGCTGGCGGCCGGCATCGTCGATGATCTCACAGCTAGCGGCATCAAGGCGTTCGGGCCGAGCAAGGCGGCGGCCCAGCTCGAAAGCTCCAAGGGGTTCACCAAGGCGCTGTGCACCGAGTTCGGCATTCCGACCGGCGCCTATGAGCGATTCACCAATGCCGACGACGCGCGCGCCTATGTGCAGAGCCAGGGCGCGCCGATCGTGGTCAAGGCCGACGGCCTTGCCGCCGGCAAGGGCGTCGTCGTCGCGAAAACCGTGCGCGAGGCCGAGGACGCCATCGCCATGATGTTCGAGGGCGCCTTCGGCGAGGCCGGCGCGGAGGTGGTGATCGAGGAGTTTCTGCCGGGCCGCGAGATCAGCTTCTTTGCGCTGTGCGACGGCGAGACGGCGATCCCGCTGGCCTCCGCCCAGGACCACAAGCGCGTGTTCGACCACGACGTTGGCCCGAACACCGGCGGCATGGGCGCCTATTCGCCGACGCCGCTGGTCACGCCCGCCGTCCACGACGCGATCATGGCCAAAATCATCCTGCCGACGGTCGCTGGCATGAAGCAGCGCGGCACGCCGTTCCGCGGCGTGCTCTATGCCGGCATCATGCTGACGACGCAGGGCCCAAAACTGTTCGAGTTCAACGTCCGCTTCGGCGATCCCGAGTGCCAGGTCTTGATGCTGCGCATGATGAGCGACATCGTGCCGGCGCTGCTCGCCGCCTGCGACGGGGAGCTGAAGCATTTCGATCTGCGCTGGTATCCGGAATCCGCCATCACCGTGGTGATGGCCGCGAAGGGCTATCCCGGCGATTACCAGAAGGGCACCCGCATCGGCGGGCTGGAGGAGGCCGCCAAGGTCGACAATGTCGAGATCTTTCACGCCGGCACGGTTGAGAAGGACGGCGCGATCCTCGCCAATGGCGGCCGCGTGCTCAATGTCTGCGCGCTGGGGGCGACCGTGACGGAAGCGCAGGCACGCGCCTATCAGGCCGTCGACCGCATCGACTGGCCGGACGGATTCTGCCGCCGCGACATCGGCTGGCAGGCGGTGGAGGCGGAAAAGGCCAAAAATTAGCGTCGTCATTGCGGACGGCGCGCCAACGCGCCGATCCGGAAATCTCGACATTCGCGTCACCGCGCCGCCACATCTACACTCCAAAATATGCAATTGTCTGTTGGGCTTAGTTGCCCCGACGATAATACCGGTACTGTGCATGGGGTTGTTTTCGACACTTTGTTGTCGAGGCCGGCCCCGGGACCGACCAACAAGGATGCAACAAGATGTCCGATCTCGCCGACCTCTATCCGGGCTTCGCCGCCGAATGGATCGATACCTCGTTCGGCCGCATCTTCGCCCGCGTCGGCGGCAAGGGCCCGCCGCTGCTGCTGCTGCACGGCTTCTCCGAGACCCACGTGATGTGGCACCAGGTGGCGCCTGAGCTCGCCGAGCACTTCACGCTGATCATCGCCGATCTGCCCGGCTACGGCTGGTCCGACATGCCCGCGAGCGATGCGCTGCACATCCCCTACTCTAAGCGCGCCATGGCGAAAGCCATGGTCGAGGTCATGGAGCGGCTCGGCCACGTGCATTTCGCGCTCGCCGGCCACGACCGCGGCGGCCGCGTCTCGTATCGGCTCGCGCTCGACCATCCTGGCCGGCTGTCGAAGCTCGCCGTGCTCGATATCCTGCCGACCTATAATTACTGGGAGCGGATGAACCGCGCCTACGCCTTGAAGATCTATCACTGGACCTTCCTGGCCCAGCCCTATCCGCTGCCGGAGACGCTGATCGCAGGCCAAGGCGAGTTCTTCCTGCGCTTCAAGATGGCGAGCCAGACCAGGTCGAAGACGCTGGATGCGATCGACCCGCGCGCGCTCGAGCATTACCTCGCCCCGTTTCGCGATCCCGCCCGCATTCATGCGATGTGCGAGGACTACCGCGCCGGCGCCTATTTCGACTACGACCTCGACAAGGCCGATTTCGAGGCCGGCAAGAAGATCACCATTCCGATGCTGGCGCTGTGGGGCAATGCCGGCATCGCCCAGGCCGCCGCGACGCCGCTGGACACGTGGACACAATGGGCCACCAACGTCGATGGCATGCCGGTGGATTCGGGGCACTTCCTCACCGAGGAGAATCCGGATGTCACCGCGAGGGCGCTGCGCGAGTTCTTCTCGGCTTAGGCACCGCGGTGCGCCACACCCACAACTGTCATCGCCCGGCTTGACCGGGCGATCCAGTACTCCGTGACGCCAGCGATCGACTCGACAGGCCGCGGCGTACTGGATGCCCCGGTCAAGCCTGGGCATGACAGTGGAGTGCGTAGCTCCTACCGCCGCTCCCGGAAGAACTCCTTCAGCAGCCGCGCCGCCTCGCTCTCGCCGACGCCGGAATAGACGTCCGGCGCGTGGTGACAGGTCGGCGAGGCAAAAAACCGCACGCCTGACTCCACCGCGCCGCCCTTGGGGTCGGCCGCGCCGTAATAGAGCCGCCTCACCCTTGCAAACGAGATCGCGCCCGCACACATGGTGCAGGGCTCCAGCGTCACGTAGAGGTCGCAGTCGACCAGGCGCTCGCTGCCGATCTTCGCCGCGGCCGCGCGCAGCGCGATGATCTCGGCATGGCCGGTCGGGTCGTGGTCGGTCAGCGTCCGGTTAGCGCCGGTGGCGATCACCTCGTGATCGCGGACCACCACGCATCCGATCGGAACTTCGCCCGCTTTTCCGGCATTTTCGGCCGCCAGAAGCGCCAAATCCATGAAAGAAGGGGCTTTCATGCCTCGTATCATCGCCAGAAACCTGCTACTAGCTCCGCCTTCAGCAAGAGTGGATACCGATTTTGCCTGAGCATGCGGCTCGCAGCGAGCGCGCACAATGCTCGCGCCACCCCTTAAGTGAGATTAGTCATGCCTCGCGACAGCGACAAAGACAACGATTCCCGCGGCCGGCGAGGCCCGGCCAAAGGCCGTAGCGGCAAGCCGCGCGGGCCAGAGAAGAAATTCGCCAAGCGCGGCTTCGAGGGCAAGGGTGGGGGTAAGCGTGAGCGCGACAGCCGCCCGCCGCGTGGCGACCGCGACAGCCGTCCATTCCGCCGCCGCGAGGAAGGCGACGCACCGCGCCGCGATTTCAGTGACCGTCCCCGCTTCAAGCGCGACGACCGCGGCAGCGAGGGCCGCGGTGAGCGCAGCTTCAAGCCGCGCGGCGATCGTCCGTCATCTGGCCGCGACGATCGTCCGCCGCGCAGGGATCGCGACGATGCACGCTCGGCCGGCCGCTCCAGCGACAGGAAGTTCGGCGAGAAGAAGCCCTACGCGCCGCGCGGCGACCGCCCGGAGCGCAAATTCGACGGCGAACGGAAATTTTCGCGGGGCGGGCCGGATCGCGGACGCGACCGTGGGGATCGCCAACGCGACCGTGGGGATCGCGGGCCGCGCGAGGATCGTGGCGAACGCAGCTTCAAGCCACGCGGAGACCGCCCGAATTTCGATCGCGGTGATCGCGCACCGCGCGGGGATCGCCCGCGCAAGAGCTTCGACAAGGATTTCGGCGGCCGCGATCGCGGCGACGAGAAGCCCTGGCGTCAGCGCGACGATCGCCGTGAGGGCGGTCGTGGCGATGAACGTCCGCGTTTCTCTCGTTCGCGCGACGACCGCGCATCCGGTGACCGCCCGTTCCGCGAGCGGCCGAAATTCGATCGGCCCCGTGACCGCGACAGCGAACGCGGTGACCGTCCGAAGTTCGATCGGCCGCGCCAGCGCCCCGAAGGCCGCATGGACTGGCAGGAGCATCCGCGCAACGAGGGCCGCTTCCGCGATCGTCCGCGCCGCGAGAATGAGGACGACAGCAGGATCTTCGAGAAGCGTCCCGCCTTCGGCGGCCGCGGCGCCTATCGCGAGCGCGATCGTGATTTCGAGGGCCGGCCGCGCCGCGACGACGCACCGAAGCCGAAGAAGGCCGGCGAGCGCATCGCCAAGGTGCTGGCCCGCGCCGGTCTCGCCTCGCGCCGCGACGCCGAGGAGATGGTCACGCAGGGCCGCGTCACCGTCAACGGAAGGGTGATCAACTCGCCGGCGCTCGACGTCACCAAGAACGACGTCGTCATGGTCGACGGCAAGCCGTTGCCGGAGCGCGAGCGCACGCGGCTGTTCCTCTACCACAAGCCGCGCGGGCTGATGACGACGCATGACGACCCCGAGGGCCGTCCGACCGTGTTCGACAATCTGCCCGAAGGCCTGCCGCGGCTGATCAGCGTCGGCCGGCTCGACTTCAACACCGAGGGCTTGCTGCTGCTCACCAACGATGGCGGCCTCGCGCGCACGCTCGAGCTGCCCGACACCGGCTGGCTGCGCCGCTACCGCGTCCGCGCCCATGGCGATGTCACCCAGGCACAGCTCGACGAGCTCAAGAACGGCATCGAGATCGAGGGCGTCAAGTACGGTCCGATCGAGGCCACGCTGGAGCGCGACCAGGGCGCCAATGTCTGGCTGGTGTTCGCGATTCGCGAAGGCAAGAACCGCGAGGTGCGCAATGTCTGCGCCCATCTCGGCCTCGAGGTGAACCGGCTGATCCGCGTCTCCTACGGCCCGTTCCAGCTCGGCGAGATTCCGGAAGGCCAGGTCGAGGAGATCCGCGCGCGCGTGCTGCGCGAGCAGCTCGGCGACAAGGTGATCGAGAAGTCGGGCGCGCAGTTCGACGCGCCCTCGAAATCATCTTCGCGCGCCGACGACGCAGCGAGCGAGAAGAAGCCCGCCAGCAAGCGCGCGGTGATCAACGACCGCAAGGGTCGCCGCGTGCTGGTGCAGCGCACCGGCAGCGAGGAGGCGCGCGAGCGCAACGAGATGGAGGCGAGCGGCTACGGCCCGCCGCGCCGTCCCAAGCGCGGCTATCACGGCAAGCGCGACCTGACGCCGCGGGACGGCGAGTAGGTCCAAATGGGTAGAACGAGCCTGGCAATGCGCAAGTGGTCGTCATGGCCGGGCTTGACCCGGCCATCCACGTCTTGCTTGCGCCTACGGCTGAAGAACGTGGATGCCCGGGACAAGCCTGGGCATGACGGAGTGGTGTGATGCGCGTCGTCGGCGGTCGTTTGAAGGGGCGCAATCTTGCCTCACCGTCCTCGCGTGACATCCGGCCGACGGCGGACCGGTTGCGCGAGTCCGTGTTCAACATCCTCGTGCACGCCTATGACGATCCGATTCCCGACGCGCGCGTCCTCGATCTCTTCGCCGGCACCGGCGCGCTCGGCATCGAGGCGGCTTCGCGCGGGGCGAAATTCACGCTGTTCGTCGACAACGGCGCGGAGGCGCGGGCGCTGCTGCGCAACAATGTGGAATCGCTCGGCCTCGGCGGGGTGACAAAAGTCTATCGCCGCGATGCGACCGATCTCGGCCCCGCGCATCCCGTCGAGCCGTTCTCGCTGGTGTTCCTCGATCCGCCCTATGGCAAGGGCTTTGCCGAGAAGGCGCTCGCGAGCCTGCGCGACGGCGGCTGGCTCACCCCGGGCGCGCTGCTGGTGGTGGAGGAGGCGAAGGCCGCGCAGTTCGTGACGCCGGAAGGATACGAGGAATTGGAGCGGCGAGCGTATGACGATACGGAGTTCGTGTTTCTGAAAGGGCCGTAGCGCCGCTGCCGTAGGGTGGGCAAAGCGAAGCGTGCCCACCACATTTCTTGCGACTTTGGAAGATGGTGGGCACGGCGCGAAGAGCGCGCCTTTGCCCACCCTACGAGAGCATCGGATCACCTCCGCCCGAACAGCTTCTCCACGTCGCTCAGCTTCAGCTCGACATAGGTCGGCCGGCCGTGATTGCACTGGCCGGAGTTCGGGGTGTCCTCCATCTCGCGGAGCAGGGCGTTCATCTCCTCCGGCCGCAAGCGGCGGCCGGCGCGCACCGAGCCGTGGCAGGCCATGGTCGCCGCGACGTGCATCAGGCGGCGTTCGAGCGGCAGCGCCTCGTCCCATTCGGCCATGTGCTCGGAGAGATCGCGCAACAGGCCGCCGGCATTGGTCTTGCCGAGCAGCGACGGCGTCTCGCGCACCGCGACCGCGCCGGGGCCGAAGGATTCGATCGCGAGGCCGAACGACGCCAGCTCCTCGCTGCGCTCCAGCAGGCGCTCCACCGTCGCCTCGTCCATCTCGACGATCTCAGGGATCAGCAGGATCTGGCGCTGTACGCCGTTGGCAGCGAGCGAGGCCTTCAGCCGCTCGTAGACGATGCGCTCATGCGCGGCGTGCTGGTCGACGATGATCAGGCCGTCGCGGGTCTGCGAGACGATGTAGGTCTCGTGGATCTGCGTGCGCGCCGCGCCGAGCGGGCGGTCGACGAGATCAGCTACCGGCTGCGTCTCGATCCGAACGTCCGCGCTGGGCGCGCCGACGTCGAACGCAGCTTGGGCCCGTTCGGTGAACGCAGGTGCAGCCGAGCCTTCGAACGACGGCATCGGCGCCACCGGGGCGGCTGGCGAGGCGCGCCAGTCCCAGCTTGCGGGGCGCGTCGGCATGAAGGCGGGCCGGAACGATGACAGCGCGCTCTCGCCGCTATTGGCGGCGGTGCGGCGGCCCTCGCGCGCCAGCGCTTCCTTCAAGCCATGGACGATCAGCGCGCGGACGAGGCCGGCATTGCGGAAGCGCACCTCGGTCTTGGCCGGATGCACATTGGCATCGACCTCGCGCGGATCGAGCGTGACGAACAGCGCCAGCACGGGATGGCGGTCGCGCGGCAGATAGTCGGAATAGGCCGCGCGCACGGCGCCGAGAATGAGCTTGTCGCGCACCGGCCGGCCATTGACGAAGAGATATTGGCCGAGTGCGTTGGCCTTTGTGAGCGCCGGCGCAGCGGCATAGCCGGCGACCACGACCCCCTCGCGCTCGGCATGGACCTCGATGGCGTGGCTGCGGAACTCGGCGCCGAGGATGTCGCCGAGCCGGGTCAGCCGTCCGGCCGCGCCGGGCAGCGCCGCGGTCCAGGTCACCGGTGCGCGCTCCTCGCCGGCGAGCGTGAAGGCGATGTCGGGTCGCGCCATCGCGAGGCGCCGCACCACTTCGCGGATCGCCTCCGCTTCGGTGCGGTCGGTCTTCAGGAACTTGAGCCGCGCCGGCGTCGCATAGAAGAGGTCGCCAACCTCGACGCGCGTGCCATGCGCCAGCGCCGCCGGCATGATCCCGGACTTCTCGCCGCCCTCGACCGACAGCGCCCAGGCGTGCGGCTCGCTCGCGTGTCGCGTGGTGATGGCGAGGCGCGCCACCGAGCCGATCGAGGGCAGGGCCTCGCCGCGAAACCCGAGCGTGCGGATCTGCAGCAGGTCCTCGTCGTCGAGCTTGGAGGTGGCGTGGCGCTCGACGGCGAGCGCAAGGTCTTTTGCGGTCATGCCGCTGCCGTCGTCGGTGATGCCGATCCGCCGCCGCCCGCCGCCGTCGGTGAAGACGTCGATGCGGCTCGCGCCGGCGTCGATCGCATTCTCGACCAGCTCCTTGACCACGCTCGCCGGACGTTCGACCACCTCGCCGGCGGCGATGCGGTTGACGACCTGTTCTGGCAGCTGGCGGACGGGCATGAGGCTCACTCGGCGAATATTCTCAAGTCTAATGCCGCGCAGCGACAAATGCATGGGTCAGGTCGAGCTTCCCACACCCGAAATGGGGGACATTTTCGACTCGCGTCGTCCGTCGGGAATGCGTGGCATGTTCCGCGCCGCCGCATATGAGGAGCACAATTCCGCGAAAGCGCCGCGAAAACCCTAAACGATCACCACACGACGCGGCTTGCATCACACCGCACCGTTCGAACTCTCAGCGCGATGAACCGATCCGGTGCAGGCGAACGGTGCAGAAGGCAGCCGAACGGTTCATCGCGACATTCCAGGAGAAATGGATGAAGTTGGTGAAGACCTCTGCGATCGCTTGCGCTCTCGCGGCCCTCGTTGCAACGCCCGTTCTCGCCCAAGGCACCTCGTCTGCGACGAGGCCTGGCGGCACCGTACAAAGCAAGCCCATGCAAGGCGGCGCGTCAGGCAGCGAGGATGAGGATCTCGGTGCACAGCAGGGCGCAGCCGGCGAGAAGGTCGGCATGAAGTCGGGCAAGGGCACGAAGGGGTCCGTCGGAACCACCGGCAGCGCGACGCGCAAGGGCACCGCAGACGACGCGGCGACCGGCGGTGCTGCGGCCGGCAAGCGCTACTGACGCCAGCTCGCGAACGGCAAACCTCCGGTCGCTCGCGCGACCGGAGGTTTTTTCGCATCAATCGTCGAAGCTCCGGCCGCGGCCGGCCTTGATGTCGCTGCGGCGTTTCTTGCCCTCGAGCCGCCGCTGCTTGGAGGCGAAGGTCGGCCGCGTCGCGCGGCGAGGTGTCGGCCGGACCATGGCCTCCTTGAGCATCTCGACGAGGCGATCGATGGCATCCTGGCGGTTGCGCTCCTGGGTGCGGAAGCGCTGGGCGTGGATCACGATCACGCCGTCCTTGGTCATGCGCTGGCCGGCAATGCGGGCAAGGCGCAGCGCCGCGTCCTCGGGCAAGGTCAGCTTGCGCGTGTCGAAGCGCAGCTGCGCGGAGGTCGCGACCTTGTTGACGTTCTGCCCGCCCGGGCCGGAGGCGCGGACAAAGCCGATCTCGATGTCGTCCTCGTCGATGACGAGATCGCGGGATATCCGCAGCATGCTGGCACCATTCGTGATGTCAGGACATACCGCGGACATCTGCCTTCAGCAATGCCGCTGCCGCGAACCGCAAATGGCCGGGACGAGCCCGGCCATTCTGGAAATGTCCAGAAAAGAGATCAGTTCGACTTCGGTGTCGCAGCCGCCGGTTGCGCGGCGGCCTGCGGGGCCCGGCCGACGACGACGGTCAGCAGCCCCTGGCCCCAGAGCCGCTTGGCGGCCGCCTTGGCATCGTCCAGCGTCACGGCGTCGACGATGGCGTTGCGCTTCTCGATATAGTCGATCGGCAGCTTGTCTTGCTGATATTGCAGCAGCGCCTGTGCCAGCTTGGACGAGGTGTCGAGCGCCAGCATCTGCGAGCCCTTGAGGTAGGACTTGGCCTCATCGAGCTCCTTCTGCGTCGGACCCTCCTCGGCGATGCGGCGCACCTCCTGTTCGATGGCCTCGATGGTGTCGCCGGCACGGTCTGCGCGGGTGCCGGTGTTGCCGATGAAGATCGCCGAGTGCTGCATCCAGAGCAGCGACTCGTACACTGAATAGGCGAGCCCGCGCTTTTCGCGCACCTCGCGATAGAGCCGGGATGACAAGCCGCCGCCGCCGAGGATGTGATTGACCACATAGGCCGCCATGAAGCTGGGGTCACTCCGCCTCACGCCGGGTCCGCCGAAGGTGATCACCGTCTGCGGCACGTCGAGGGTCACGAAGGCACGTTGCGGCGGCTTTGCAGCCTCGACGTCGGGGACTGGCGTCAGATTAGCCTTGGCCGGGAGGCTTCCGAAGGTGTGGTCGAGCAGCTTTCCGAGCGTAGCCGGATCGACGTCGCCGACGACCGCAATCTTGAGGCCATCCCTGGCGAGGACACGGCCGACATAATTCCTCAGGTCGGCAATTGTGATGGTCGGCACGCTGTCGAGGTTGCCGTTGCTCTGCCGGCTGTAGGGGTGATCGCCGAACGCGAGCTCCAGAAACTTGCGGCTCGCCAGCGAGGTCGGATTGGTGGTCTCGCGGCGCAGGCCCGAGATGACCTGCGAGCGGATGCGTTCGACGTCGGCCGCGTCGAAATGCGGCGAGGTCAGCGCCATCCTGAGCAGGTCGAAGGCCTCGTCCTTGTTGTCGCGCAGCATGCGCAGGCTGCCGCGGAGGGTGTCGCGGGTGGCGTTGAAGGACAGCTCGATGGCGCGGCGGTCGAGCCGTTCATGGAACGTCTTGGAATCGAGATCGCCCGAGCCTTCGTCGAGGAGAGAGCCGACCAGATTGGCAACGCCCGGCTTGTCCTTGGGGTCCTCCGCCGAGCCTCCGGCGAAGGAATATTCCATGGCAATCAGCGGCACGGTTGCGTCCTGCACGAACCAGGCTTCGATGCCGCCCGGCGAGATCAGGTGCTGGATCTTTGCGGCGGCCTGCGATGGCGAGACCGCAGAGAATGCGAGGACCGCGCCGGCGGCAACGGAGAATGCAACGCGTCGAAGGAAGGAATAGGTCACGAGCGCTTCTCCTCGCGCTTGGCGGTTACAGTGTCCTTGATCAGGTAGCCCGTCACCGAGCGCTTCTTCTCGAGCCATTTCTGCGCAACGGCGCGAACCTGCTCGGCGGTGACGGCGCGGATGCGATCGGGCCAGCTCCTGATGTCCTCGATCGACAGGCCGGTGGTCAGCGCGCCGCCGTACCAGCGCGCCAGCACAGCCTGGTTGTCCTGGGCGTAGATCGCTTCGGCAATGAGCTGGGTTTTGACCCGCTCCAAATCCTCGGCGCGGATCGGGTTCTGTGCGACGTTGGCAAGGACCCCGTCGACCGCCTGCTCGAGCTCTGAAAAACTGACGCCGGGTTTCGGTGCAGCCGAGATCGCGAATTGGGTCGGGTCGAGCGAGATGCTCGAATAGCTGGCGCTGGCGGAGACCGCGAGCGGCTTGTCGACCACGAGGGCACGGTAGAGATAGGAATTGCTGCCGCTGCCGATCAGCTGCGCCAGCACGTCGAGGGCCGCGCTCTCGCCGGCCGCGGCCGTGGTTGCGGAGGGCACGAGATAATAGCGCCGCATGTTCGGCTGCTCGACGCGCGGGTCGGCCAGCGTGACGGTGCGCGGGGCGGCGGGCTCCGGCTCCTGCGGACGAACGCGCCGCGCCGGGATCGCGGGCTGCGCGGGGATCGAGCCGAAATTGCGCTCGACCAGCGGGCGGATTTCAGCGGCGTCGACGTCGCCGGCGATCACCAGGATCGCGTTGTTCGGCGCATAGAAGCGGCGATAGAAGGCAAGCGCATCCTCGCGATCGAGCTTCTCGATCTCCTGATGCCAGCCGATCACCGGCCGCCCGTAGGGATGGTTGAGATAGAGCGCGGCCATGATCTGCTCGTTCAACCGCGCATCCGGATTGTTGGCGACTCGCATGTTGTACTCTTCGAGCACGACGTCGCGCTCGGGCAGCACGTTCTCGTCCTTGAGAACGAGGCCCGTCATGCGGTCGGCCTCGAACTCCATCATGGTCGGCAGCTGCTCTTTCGGCACGCGCTGATAATAGTTGGTGTAGTCGACCGAGGTCGAAGCGTTCTCGTTGCCGCCGACGCGCAGCACAGTCTGGGAGAATTCGCCAGCCGGATGCTTCGCGGTGCCCTTGAACATCAGGTGCTCGAGGAAATGGGCGAGGCCGGACTTGCCGGGCGTCTCGTCGGCCGAGCCGACCTTGTACCAGATCATCTCGGTGACGACGGGGGTGCGGCGGTCCGGGATCACCACGACCTGCATGCCATTGGAAAGCGTGAAGCTGGCGGGCGGAGCCGATGTCACCGTGGTCTGGGCAAGGGCGGCGCCGGCCGAAAGGACACTCGTCGAAAGCAGCGCGGCAAGGAGGCAGGCAGCCGATCGGTAAGAGGACATCATGATCCCTGGTTGTGAGGTGCCGAGCCCGGATCTCCGGCTCGGAGGGCACGGCATGCTACTCCGTGCGGCTGAGGCTTCGCGTCACGAAGCAGAGAACTCAACGCTTAGGCAAGTTACTGATAAGCAATTTTGAACGAGGTGGGCGGACATGCACCGCCGACCCTCGCTTCGCGTGGGTCAGAATGTCGCGACAGGACAGGAACGCTATTGCTCCTTCTCCTTGCCGGATCGGACGTCGAAATAGGTCCGCTTCGAATTATCCGGGCCCGCGCCGTAGGCGTAGTTCGGCGACGGCGTCTGATATCCCGGCGGCGGCTCCACCAGTGATTGGCGTGGCGGCTCCGACGTAAACTGCTTCGACTCAGGCCCGTTCCCTTTGAACAGTTTCCACAGCCCGCCGGTATATCCGAGTTCGGCAGGGCTCATCGTCGGATTGGCCACGTTGGTGCCTGGCTGGACCGGCTCATTGCTCGTCCTGTCGGCGGCGGCCGTCCGATGGGCGTTCAACTCGGCGGGCGACAGCGGCTGGGCGTTCTTCCAGTACTCCGTTGCCTTGTTGCCGGACTTCTTCCGCTGGGCGATGGCTTCCTTGCGGCGCTTCTCGTCGGGGTCCTTCGGCCAGTTCGGCGCAGCCGCGGCTTCGGCGGCGGCCGGCGGCGGCAGGTCGAGCTTAGGGGGCACGACCAGCGGCGAACGCTCGCGGTATTCGATGCCGGGTTTTTCCATGCTCCTGGCGCCAAGGCCCGTCATCAGGTTGTCGATGAGCTTCTCTTCGAAGGTCATGTCGTCGTCGTCATCATCGGCAGCACGGGCGGCGCCGGTCGACATGACAAGGCCGATGCCGAGCGCGACGGCGGCCAATTTCAGTGCCCGCCAGCCCCCGGATTGGGAGCCCCGAACCATCGAACCGCTGGTCTTCGAGCTGCGCATCACCGTACCTGTTTCATATTGTAGCAGATTGCCGCCCACACGCGGCTTGACCCTTGCAAAAGCCGGGTTCCAGCTGCCGGTCCGTATCGGCCGGGATCAGGGCGCTTTTGCGGCGGGTACCCCCAGGAAGGAATCATACAATAGCGCTGCCACCCCAGCAACGATGGCCACGTCCGCGAGGTTAAACACATACCAATTATAGGTACTTCCGGCGATCTCGATGTGGAACAGGGCGAAATCCACCACCGCGCCATAGGCCAGGCGGTCGATGCCGTTACCGATGGCGCCGCCGATGATCAGGCCGAGCGCGACGGTCGCAAGCATGGTGTGCGAGCGGGCCATCCAGATCGCCAGCGCGATCACCGCGACCGCTTTGACGGCCATCAGCGCGAGCTGCGCGGCCTGGCTGTCGTTCTGAAGCCAGCCGAAGCTGATGCCGATATTCCAGGCCAGCACCAGGTCGAAGAACGGCGTTACCCGCACCACGCCACGACGGGCAAGCTCGAACACGTTCAATAGCCAGAGCTTCGAGGCCTGGTCGGCCACGAGCGTGACCATGGCCGCGAGGATGCCGGCGCGGAGCGGAGTCATGCCCGACCGATCAGACGCTCACCCCGAGCGCCTTCCATTCGCGCAGTGCCTTTGCATCGCGCGGGGTGACGTCGGGGTATTCAGGGTCCTCGCCGACCATCGGCGAGATCTTCCAGGAGCGGGCGCATTTGGTGCCGATCGCCTTCTCCACCACGACCGCGACGCCGGGGACGGCATCGAGGCGGAACGCCGAGGCCGGCGCCTCGCCCTCCCGCACCTCGTAGTTCGAGGTGATGCAGACTTCAGCCAGATCGATGTCGAACAAGGTCGCCAGCATGCCGCGATCGGCGACATAGATCACCGGCGATGCCTCGAGCGAGGAGCCGATGTTCTTGGCGGCGCGTTCCAGCTCGAGCGCGCCGGTAACGACGCGACGCACGTTGCGGATCGTCTCCCATTTCGCGGCGAGCCTGTCGTCGCGCAAGGCTTCGAGATCGGTCGGGAACAGCGTCAGGTGCACGGACGGTTCGGCGTCGGGCCGGTACATGCGCCACGCCTCTTCCGCAGTGAAGCTGAGGATCGGGGCCAGCCATTTCAGGATCGAAGCGCACAACAGGTCGATGGTCGTCAGCGCCGCCTTGCGCGTCAGTGACGAGGGCGGATCGCAATACAGCGTATCCTTGCGGATGTCGAAGTAGAATGCGGAGAGCTCGCTGTTAAGGAAGGCCGACAGGATCGCGACCACGGTCTTGTAGTCGAACTCCCGATAGGCCTTGCCGATCGCGGCGGCGCGACCTGAGAGCTCGTGCAGCATCAAGCGCTCGAGCTCGGGCATCTCGGCCGGCGCGATTGCGTCGGCCGGCTTGTAATGATGCAGCGTGCCCAGCATCCAGCGCACCGTGTTGCGCAGCTTGCGGTAGGTCTCGACGGTGTTCTTCAGGATCTCGGGGCCGATGCGCTGGTCGTCGGTATAGTCGCTCGACGCGACCCAGAGCCTTAAGATGTCGGCGCCGGATTCCTTGATGACGGCCTGCGGCTCGATCGTGTTTCCGAGCGACTTCGACATCTTGCGGCCGTCCTCGGCCTGCGTGAAGCCGTGGGTCAGCACGATATCGTAAGGCGCGCGGCCGCGCGTGCCGCAGCTTTCCAGCAGCGAGGAATGGAACCAGCCGCGATGCTGGTCCGAGCCTTCCAGATACATCACCGTGTCGGCGCCGCCGTCGACCTTGCGCTTGATGCCGGCGAGCCCGGGAAACTGCACGGGATCTTCGAGCACGAAAGCGTGGGTCGAGCCGGAATCGAACCAGACGTCGAGAATGTCGTCGACCTTCTGCCAGTTTTCGTTCGCGCGGGGCCCGAGGAAGCGCTCGCGCGCGCCCGTCGCATACCAGGCGTCGGCGCCTTCCTTCTCGAAGGCTTCACCGATGCGCGCATTGACGGCCTCGTCCTGGAGAATCTCGGCGGAGCCGTCACCCTTCTCGCGCACGAAAACGGCGATCGGCACGCCCCAGGCGCGCTGGCGCGAGATCACCCAGTCCGGGCGCGCCTCGATCATGCCGTTGATGCGGTTTTCGCCCGACGGCGGCACCCATTGCGTCACTGAGATCGCGTGCAGCGCGCGGGCGCGCAGCGTGTCGCCGGCCTTGGTCTTGCCAGCCGTCGCGATATCCTTGTCCATCGCGATGAACCATTGCGGCGTGTTGCGGAAGATCACCGGCTTCTTGGAGCGCCAGGAATGCGGATATTGGTGCTTGAGCCGGCCGCGGGCGAGCAGCATGCCTTTCTCGACGAGCGCCTTGATCACGGCCTCGTTGGCATCGCCCTTCTCGCCCTTGTCGGTGATGACGCGCTTGCCGGCAAAGCCCGGCGCATGATCGGTGTAGGCGCCGTTCTCGTCGACGGTATAGGGGATGGCGGTGTTGATGCCGCGCGCGTCGAGATCGCGCGCCTCTGCCATCCAGACATCGAAGTCCTCGCGGCCGTGGCCGGGCGCCGTGTGCACGAAGCCGGTGCCGGTGTCGTCGGTGACATGGTCGCCAGGCAGCAGCGGCACGATGAAGTCGTAGCCACCGCCGATGCCCTTGAGCGGATGGGCACACTCGATCGCGTCCATGGTGTCGCCGGGGACGTCGCGGACCTTCTCATAAGCCGTCACGCGCGCCTGCTTGAAGACGTCTTGGGCGAGCGCATCGGCGAGGATGAGGAGGTCGCCATTTCTGGCCCAATTGTCGGCGGGGGCGTCCGTCACCTTGTAGAGGCCATAGGCGATCTTCGGCGAGAACGAGATGGCGCGGTTGCCCGGCAGCGTCCAGGGCGTGGTGGTCCAGATCACGACGCTCGCCGAGGCGAGGGCACCGTGCGCGGGCGAGGTCACCGGGAATTTCACCCAGACCGTATCGGACGTGTGGTCCTCGTACTCGACCTCGGCTTCGGCCAGCGCGGTCTTCTCGACCACGCTCCACATCACCGGCTTGGAGCCGCGATAGAGCGTGCCGTTGGCGGCAAACTTCATCAGCTCGCGCGCGATCTGGGCTTCGGCCGGATAGCTCATAGTGGCGTAGGGATGGTCCCAATCGCCGATCACGCCGAGGCGCTTGAACTCCTCGCGCTGCACGCCGAGCCAGTGCGTGGCATAGGCGCGGCACTCCTTGCGGAAATCGATCATTGCGGCGCTGTCGCGGAAGTCGGGCTTCTGCTTGCCCTTCTTGCGATAATGCTCCTCCTCGACCTTCCACTCGATCGGCAGGCCGTGGCAGTCCCAGCCCGGCACGTAGTTGGAATCGAAGCCGAGCATCTGCTGGCTCTTGGTGACGAGGTCCTTCAGGATCTTGTTCAGCGCCGTGCCGATATGGATGTTGCCGTTGGCGTAGGGCGGGCCGTCATGCAGCACGAACTTGGCGCGCCCCTTCGCATTCTGGCGCAGCTTCTCGTAGAGGCCGATCTCGTACCAGCGCTTGAGGATCTCCGGCTCGCGCTGCGGCAGGCCGGCGCGCATCGGGAATTCGGTCTGCGGCAGGAACAGGGTCTTCGAATAGTCCTTGGCTTCAGACTTTTGGGACTTTTGCGGCTTTTCGGACATGAGGCTGACTGGCTCGGAAGGGCGCGGGAACGGATGGCGATGCGGAATCGCGGGTGAAACGACGAAATCCCGGTCTTGCGCCGAGCCCTCAGGCTCAGGCGGAAGCCGGGCCGCTAATCCCTATGATGCGCCGCGCAAACATGGGCTCTCCATAGCAGGGGGGCGGAGGAAGCGCAAAGGTCCGGGTGGCCCGGTTTCGCCTCTCAATCGATCACGCCCAGCCGCGGAAACGCGTCCGGGGCGGCGGCGAGCAAGGCGCGGGCGCGTGCGGAATCGTCGTCCATCTGGCGGATCAGGGCCTCGATGCCCTCGAACTTCACCTCCTCGCGGATGAAGCCGATGAAGGCGCAGTCGAGCGCCTGCCCGTAGAGGTCGCCCTTGAAGTCGAACAGGAAGATTTCGAGGAGCGGGGCGCCATTGTCGAAGGTCGGGCGGCGGCCGAAGCTGGCCACGCCATCCAGACGCACCTGAGCCTTTCCCTGGCCGCGCCCGACCCGGACCGCGTAGATGCCGTGCTTGAGGCCGCAATTGGCGTCCAGGCGGATGTTGGCGGTGGGATAGCCGAGGTCGCGGCCGCGCTTTTCGCCGTGGATGACCTCGCCGGTGATGAACCAGGGCGCGCCCAGCATGGTCGTGGCCTCGTCGAGCTGGCCCTCGGCGAGGGCGATCCGGATCGCGCTGGAGGAGACCGGCCGCTCGTCGATATCGACATGCGGCTGGACGTCGACCTCGATGCCGAGCCGGGGCGCCTCGTTGACCAGGAGGCCGGGCGAGCCGACCCGTCCCTTGCCGAAATGGAAGTCGTAGCCGACCGCGATGCCGCTGACGCCGAGACGCCCGATCAGGTCATGGTGAATGAAATCTTGCGCGCTGGTTCCGGCACGGGCCTTGTCGAAGGTCATGACCACGGCGCCGGCAAGTCCGGTACCGGCCAGAAGCCGCAGCTTGGCCCGCTCGTCCGTCAGGCGGAATTGCGGGGTGTTGGGGCTGAAGAACCGTCGCGGATGCGGCTCGAAGGTCAAGGCCAGCGCAGGCCGGCCATGCGCCCTGCCCATCTCCAGGGCAGCCGCGATGACGGCGCGATGGCCGAGATGCACGCCGTCGAAATTGCCCATGGCAACGACGGCGCCCCTCGGAATCGCGGAATCCGGCGTTGTATCGCGGATGACGGTAAAAGGCGGAGCCATCAGGGGAATTCTCGAACCGGGCAGGACCGGCCCGGACCGTGGCGCGACCGGCCCTGCGAAGTCAAGCGGCGGGGCGGGCAGACATTGAACACGATTTCAAGCCTTCGGAGCTGACCGCAGTTAACGCGCTGTTTAAGGCCTTGGTGCTAGTCCTTGAGGCGTGGAACTGCCGGGCGCCGGCCTGGCAGGTCCGATCGTAATATTCCTGGGTTTGCGTTGGGGGAGTCGAGATGGCGGTTGATTTGTCGATGCCGGTTCTGGTGGTGGATGACTACAGCACCATGATCCGTATCATCCGGAATCTGCTGAAGCAGCTTGGCTTCGAGAACATCGATGATGCCAGCGACGGTTCGGCAGCGCTGAACAAGATGCGCGGCAAGAAGTACGGGCTCGTGATCTCCGACTGGAACATGGAGCCGATGACGGGCTACGACCTCCTGCGCGAAGTCCGCGCGGATCCGAACCTCGCCACCACGCCCTTCATCATGATCACCGCGGAATCGAAGACCGAGAACGTGATCGCGGCCAAGAAGGCCGGCGTGAACAATTACATCGTCAAGCCGTTCAATGCGGCGACGCTGAAGACCAAGATCGAGGCGGTCTTCCCGGACATGGCGAGCGCGTAAGGGCGCTCTTCGCCGGACAACAATTTTCCGTTTGGAACGTCATGCCCGGGCTTGTCCCGGGCATCCACGTTCTTGGATGCAAAAAAAGGAAGACGTGGATGGCCGGGTCATAGGCGAGCGCAAGCGACGCCGTCCTTCGGACGGCTATGCCCGGCCATGACGGCGTCTGAGGCTTGCCTCTAAGCCCATTGCAGCTGCGCGCGCTCCGCCGTCACCACTTCAATTCGCGCATCAGCGCCTTCGGCGGGTGGCCGAACAGCTCCATGACCGAATTCGGGTCGAGCTGGTCGAGGCCCTCGAACTCCTCGGCATGGATGCCGCGGGTGACGAACAGGCAGTCGATGCCGAATTCGCGGGCGCCGGTTAAGTCGGTGCGGACGGAATCGCCGATCGCCAGCACCTTTTTCCGGTCGATCTGGTAGCCTTGGCGTTCGCCGGCGAGCGCCATGGCGCGTTCGTAGATCGGCCGGTGCGGCTTGCCGTAGAAGATCACCTCGCCGCCGAGCTCGCGGTAGAGCTCGGCGATGGCGCCGGCGCAGTAGATCAACCGGTCGCCGCGTTCCACCACGATGTCGGGGTTGGCGCAGACCAGCGTCAGCTTGCGCTCGCGCGCCTGCAGCATCATGCCGCGATAGTCTTCCGCCGTCTCGGTCTCGTCGTCGTAGAGGCCGGTGCAGACGATGTAATCGGCTTGCTCCAGCGGCGCGGTCACCGCATCGAGGCCGCGATAGATCGAGTTGTCGCGCTCGGGGCCGAGCCAGAACATCTTGCGGCCGGGATGCTCGGCGACGTAGAGCCGGGTCAGGTCGCCCGAAGATACGATGGCGTCATAGGTCTCATCGGGGACGCCGAGCTTGCGCAATTGCCGCTGCACGGAATCGGCCGGGCGCGGTGCGTTGGTGATCAGGATTACCGTACCGCCCCGGCTGCGATAGGTGTGCAGCGCCTCGCACGCCTCGGGGAAGGATTCCAGCCCGTTATGGACCACGCCCCAGATATCGCTGAGCACGACCTCCACACCGCCCACGAGCTCGCGCAGGCCTCCGGCAAAATGCAGCGCGGTCATGACGAGCGCGGCCGATCAGATGCGGCGCGCGAGGGCTGCGTTGCCGGTGATGCGCTGGGGCGGAGGCGCCGAAGAGGTCGCGCCTGAGCTGGGTGTGGCGGAGCCATTGGATCCCTGAATGTCCTGCGCCTGGTTCGGCGAGGCCCCGCCGGTAGCAGATGCCCCCTCCGGCCGCAATGGCCGGGGCGGCGCGAACAGGAAGCCCTGTCCAAACCGCACGTCATAGTCGAGCAGGTCGACCACGGCGCGCTCGCCTTCGATCCGTTCGGCGATCAGGTCGATGCCGAAGCGGCCGAGCAGGTCGGAGAGGTCGGACGGGTGGATGTCGGAGGCGGAGGCCTGCTTGGGATCGAGCAGCAGCGCGGCCGGCACCTTGATGAAGCGAACCCCGCGATCGGCCAGCTCCCGCGGCTCGATGCGCAAATCCGTGACATGGTCGATCGAGAAACGGAAACCGCGCTGGGCGAGCGCCGCAAGGTTCTCGGTCTCGACGGGACCGAGATTGCGGAAGGTCGACTGCTTGAACTCCAGCACCAGCGAGGGCGCCAGCGCGCGATTGGCTTCCAGGAAATCGAGGCATTGCGCGAAGGTAGTGGAATTGCCCAGCGTGGAAGCCGCGACGTTGCAAAACACGCCGACGTCCTTGTTGCGCACCATCAGACGCCGCAGCACCTGCACGCAGCGCAGCATCACCATGTTGTCGATGCGCCCGATCAGGCCCGAGGCTTCCGCGATGCTGATGAACTCCTCGGCGGCGATGAGCTGGTCGCGCTCGTCGCGCAGGCGCGTCACCGCCTCGTAGAACCGCACCTTGCGCTGCGGCAGCGTCACCATCGGCTGCAGGAAGATATCGATGCGGTTCTCGTCGACTGCATTGCGCAGCGTCGCCAGCAATTGGGTCTGGTTGCGCCCATTGGCGGTCTGAACCGGGGGGATGGCCTGGGCCTGCACCGTCGGCGGCGCCGGCCGTGGCGGGGGCTGCGGAAGGGGAGGAGGAGCGAGCGGCTTCTCCTCGAAGGGGGCAGCCAGATCGATCGGCGTTTCCGGCTCGGGCCTTGTGATCGGGGCGGGTGCCGCCGCTGGCGCGTGGCCGGCGAGCAGATCCTCATGGGCCGCGACGGTGGTGGCGAGCTGCCTGACCAATCCGCCGAGTTCATTGATCTCGCCGATGACCGACTGGATGCGGTCGGAATTGGTCGAATTGGACGCGGCGATGCGGCTCTCGACCGCAGCCAGCCGGCGGCCGAACTCGGCCACCTGGCGGGCGAGGTCGGCAGTGCCGCGCGAGAGGTCGGCGATCTGGCCGCCGACGTCGCTGCGGTCGCGCAGCCGCATCGACACCGCGTTGTAGAGGATCAGGAAGGTCAGCGCGGTCAGCGCCACGATCGCCGATTCCGTTCCGCTGATGCCGGTGACCGAATAGAGCACGAGCCCGAGCGAGGCCGCGACCAGGACCATGCAGATGGCGATGAAGATCGTCGAAATGCGAATCATGCCGCGCGTTATGCCTTTAAGAGCTGACTGCCTCACCCGGGGAAAACACGGGTCGCGCTCGACCTCGTCACGCCTCATGCTCCCCCAAGCATCGATGAGCCTAACATCATTGTTGATTCGAGGGGATAGTGACTGTGTCGGCGCCTATTCAGGCCCGCGCGCCCAAAGCCTTTCGTTACCCGTCTGCCGGCTCAGGTGCGGAAATCAAGACGCTCTCAGCGGAAAATCATGCCGCCCTCAAGGCCAGCGCGCCGCATGCGCTCTATCGTCCCGGCGTTTTCAACCGCAGGAGATTGCCATGTCGACATCCGCCGCGCTCAAGCAAGCCGCCCCCCAGCCCGATCTTGCCGCCGTCAAGCAGCGCCAGCACGGCGCCTGGTCGTCCGGCGATTATGCCGTGGTCGGCACCACCTTGCAGATCGTCGGGGAACAGCTCTGCGAGGCCATTGACTTGCGCGCCGGCAGCAAGGTGCTGGACGTCGCGGCGGGCAACGGCAATGCAACGCTGGCGGCGGCGCGGCGCTGGTGTGACGTCACATCCACCGACTACGTACCGGCGCTGCTCAAACGCGGGCGCGAGCGCGCCATGGCCGAACACCTCACTGTTGAGTTCCGCGAGGCGGATGCCGAGGCGCTGCCGTTTGCGGATGCCGCCTTCGACGTCGTGCTCTCGACTTTCGGCGTGATGTTCACACCGGATCAGGACAAGGCCGCTTCCGAGCTCGCGCGGGTCTGCAGATCCGGCGGCAAGATCGGCCTTGCCAACTGGACGCCGCAAGGTTTTATCGGCCAGCTGTTCAAGACCATCGGCAAGCATTTGCCGCCGCCGGCCGGGGTGAAATCGCCCGCCATGTGGGGGACACCGGCACGGCTCGAGGAGATGTTCGGCGGCGTGGCCGCGGAGATCGCCGCCGAGCCGCGCATGTTCGTGTTCCGCTATCGGTCGCCGGACCACTGGCTCGACATCTTCAAGACTTTCTACGGCCCCACGCTGAAGGCGTTTGCCGCGCTCGACGCGAACGGGCAAGCCGCGCTGACGCGCGATCTCCTGGCGCTGCTCGAAGAGTTCAACCACGCCGATGACGGCACGATCGTGGTGCACAGCGAATATCTGGAAGCCGTGATCACCAAGCGCTGATCGCGCCCGGGATGCGGTCGGGCCAGCTTCGGCCCGACCGCCACCGATCAAAATGGCGCGGTGGCGCCGACCGTGTCGGCGGAGACGGCGTCCCGGGTGCCGAGCGGCTTCGCCCGCCCGGTGGTGGTATCGCGCAGCGTCTGCCGCTCGATCTCCGAATTCAGCTCGGCGCCGAACATGATGACGATCGCCGACATCCACATCCACGTCATCAGGCCGATCGCCGCGCCCAGCGAGCCGTAGGTCGCGTTGTAATTGGCGAATTCCGAGAGATACCAGGACAGCAGGGCAGAGCCCGCGATCCAGAGAATCGCGGCAATCACGGCGCCGAGGCTCAGCCATTGCCAGCGCGGCGCATCGCGGCTCGGCGCGAAGCGATAGAGGATGGCGAGTGCGACCAGCAGGATGATGAACAGCAGCGGCCATCGTGCCAGCGCCACGATCAGCTTGCTTTCGGGCGCCATGCCGAGATGATTGAGCGCAAGCGGGAAGGCGACGACGGCTCCCACCATCAACAGCAGCGCCACGATGCCGCCAACGGTGAAGGCCAGCGAGACCATGTTCAGCCGGATGAAGCTGCGCTTCTCGCGCTCCTCATAGGCGACGTTGAGGGCGTCGAAGATCGCCTTGACGCCGGCATTGGCGCTCCAGATCGCAAGCAGCAGGCCGACCAGGAAGGTGACGCCGAGCGTCGCATTGCCGTTCGACACCACGCGCGCGACCTGCTCCTCGACGATCTGGAACGAGCCCTCGGGCAGCATGGTCGCAAGCGTGTGCAGATTGGCGCTGATCGTGGCGGGATCGGCGAACAGGGCATAGGAGGAGACGAGCGCGGTGACTGCGGGGAAGAGTGCGAGCAGCCCGAAGAAGACGACGCCGCCCGCGGTCGCGAGCAGGCGATCCTCGTCGATGCGCTGATAGGTCCGCCAGAAAATGTCCTTCCAGCCCGCCCAGGGGATCTCGAACGGGCTTTTCGCCCGGCGGCCGCGGCCCGGCTGCATCGCCGCGCCGGCCGGGTGAGTTTCCGGGGAATTCGCTTCGCCCTTGCGGTGGTCTTGCGGAGGCCCCGGCCTCGCCAGGCCGGAATCCTGAAAGTAGCGCTCCGCGGTCAGCACGAACACGGCCGTCGCCGCCACCAGCAGCCAGGAGTCGATCTGTTCGGGGCGCCGCGCCAGCATCACGCCTCCAGACTATGCCTGTTGCGTCGCCGCCGGGCGGCCGTCAGCCCGACCAGGCCGACCGCCGCGAGCATCAGGCCGAGCTGCACGGGACGGTTGGCGCGGGCCGGCCAGGTCTTGATGCCGCCGCGCTCGCCCGGTGCGAGCGGCGCGAGGGGAATCGTCGTTGCGACCTCCTTCACCGCCTCCTTGACCGTTCCACGCGGGATCCGGGGCGTGGCGACCGCCACGCGCAGACGGCTCGCGAGCGGCACGACCGGCTTGGCCTTGCGTTTCATCTGGGCCATAGCCACCCCGGCACAGACCGCAGCCAGCACCAGCAGCACTGCGGCGACGGCGCCAAATCCCCAGAACTGCCCGTAGGTGATCCCGACCCAGCGGTACAAGGCGATCAGGCCAACGAAAAATGCCGCGACAACGAACAGGCCGGCGACCGCGAACAGCCCGCCGGCCACGGCGTAGGATGTCACCTTGCCGGTTGCCTGGCTGGTCTGGTCGCGCAGATAGGATTGAGCAGCGCGTTTGACGTGATTGAGCTTGAGCGCCATCCCGGCGCGCAGCAATTCGCCCGATGGCGCGAGCATGCGGACATCCTCCAAGGACTAGAAAATTCGTCGGGGGATGAACGTGGCGATATTTGACTTGTTCCGACGGAGCGTGATCGGCCGCGATGAATCAGCCGAGATCGGCGGCTGCGATCCAGAACACCTCGCCCTCGGAATCTTCGGTGTCCAGCCAGAGCAGCGGCAGTTCCGGGAAAGCCGCGTCGACCAGCTCGCGGCCGCGGCCAATCTCGCAAATTAGCCCGCCATCCGCCGTCAGGTGATCGGGCGCATCGCGCAGGATACGGCGCACCACGTCGAGACCGTCGGCGCCACCATCGAAGGCGAGCTTTGGCTCGGCCCGGCACTCCGGCGGCAATGCCGCCATGCCCTCGGCGTCGACATAGGGCGGGTTGGTGATGATCAGGTCATATCTGTTGCCGCCGAGCGGGGCGAAAAGGTCGCCGCGATGGAGGCTGATGCGGTCCTCGAGCCCATATTCGCCGACATTGCGTGCCGCGACCTCGAGTGCGCCCTTGGAGATGTCGACGGCGTCGATATTGGCGTTCGGGAAATGATGCGCGGCGAGGATCGCAAGGCATCCCGAGCCCGTGCAGAGATCGAGCACGCGCTTGACCGCCGTCGGGTCGTCGATCAGCGATCCGGCCTCGCCGTCGGCGCCGAAATGCGACTCCAGGAGCTCGCCGATGAAGGAGCGCGGAACGATGACGCGCTCGTCGACATAGAACGAGAGGCCGCGCATGTAGATCTTGTTGACGAGATAGGCGGCCGGTTTGCGCGTCGTGACGCGCTGATGGATGAGATCGAGGAGGGTCTTGCCTTCCGCGGCGCTGACGCGCGCGTTGGCGAAGATCTCGAACTGGTCGGGATTGAGATGCAGCGCCTCGCAGACCAGGAACGCGGCTTCAGAGACGGGGTCGGTCGTGCCGTGGGCAAAGGCGAGCTTCGCCTCGACGAAGCGGCTCACCGCGTAGCGGACGAAGTCGAGCAGCGTGAGAAGCTCGCCGGGTCCCACCTTCGCGAGGTCAGGCGCGGCGCGGCCGCGCGCGGTCTTTTTCGTTGGCTTAGCCATCAGGATTTGGTCCAGCGTGCGGCGGCTTCGTCGTCACGGGCATGGGCCTCGACCCAGTCGGTGCCGGTAGCGCTCTCTTCCTTCTTCCAGAACGGCGCGCTGGTCTTGAGATAGTCCATCAGGAACTCGGCGGCCTCGAACGCCGCCTGTCGGTGCTGCGAGGCGGCCACCACCAGCACGATGTTCTGGCCCGGCATCAAGCGGCCGACGCGGTGGATCACCGTGATGCCGTTGAGCGGCCAGCGCGAGACGGCCTCGTCGGCGTGGCGCCTGATCTCTTCCTCCGCCATGCCGGGGTAATGTTCGAGCGTCAGCGCAGCGACCTTGGCGCTGTCCTCGTCGGCGCGGCAGATGCCGGAAAATGTCACCACAGCGCCGATATCGGTCCGGCTGCTCGTCAGGACCGAGATCTCGCGCGCGATGTCGAAATCGTCTTCCTGGATACGGATGGTGACGGGGCAGGTCATGAGGCTAGCCGCCGGTCATGGGCGGGAAGAACGCGATCTCGCGGGCGCCTGCGATGGCGGTGTCCTGCTTGACGTGAGCGCGGTCGATCGCGGCGCGGATCACCTTCGGCTTCTCGAACGCGTGCGCATAGGCTTCGCTCTGGCCGGAGAGCCAGGCGATCAGCTCCTCGACGGTGCGCACGCTCGCGGGAGGCTCGATCGTCTCTTCGGCCTTGCCGACGCGCTCGCGTACCCAGGCGAAATACTTCACCTTCATCCCTCGTCCTCCTTGATGAGGTGATGGATGCCGGCGCGGAAATAGTCGTAGCCGGTGTACATGGTGAGGATCGCCGAAGCCCACAGCAGTGCGAGCCCAATCATCGAGACCACCGGCACCACCTGATCGCCGGCTGGGCCGGCGATCAGGAAGCCGATCGCAACCAGCTGGACCGTGGTTTTCCACTTCGCAAGCTTGGTCACGGGCACGCTAACGCGGAGCGCAGCCAGATATTCGCGCAGGCCCGAGACCAGGATCTCGCGGCACAGGATCACGATGGCGGCCCATAGCGACCAGCCGTGAATGATGCCGTCCGCGGCGAGCATCAACAGGCAGGAGGCCACCAGCAGCTTGTCGGCGATCGGATCGAGCATGCGGCCGAACGCCGATTGCTGATTCCAGATCCGCGCGTAATAGCCATCGAGGTAATCCGTCACCCCTGCGGCGATGAAAAGGGCGACCGCGAGCCAGCGCAGCCAGAGCGGCTGATCCAGAATCGACTGCGCATAGATGCATCCGACCACGACCGGGATCGCGGCGATCCGGCCATAGGTCAGGATGTTGGGGAGGGACATCGCGCGGCTGGTCGTCCCTCGTGTGGTGGCGATGTTCATCCGTCCTACCAATACCGCTGCTGCCTGAACGTCAACCGTCCCGCGCCCCAAATGAGGTGCGGACACGACGATCATATGACTGCGGTCCCCCTTTAGTTCATCCCGGCTGGGGATGGAAATATTCGAAAATCCTGCGCGCACTCTCGGCGCTCACCCCCGGAACCTTGCCGAGATCGGCGATCGAGGCCCGTTCGATCTCCTTCAGGGTTCCGAAATGGTGCAGCAAGGCACGTTTGCGTGACGGGCCGATGCCCGGAATCTCCTGCAAACCAGCCTCGCGGATGTCCTTCTTGCGCAGCTTGCGGTGCGAGCCGATGACGAAGCGGTGGGCTTCGTCACGCAGGCGCTGGATGAAATAGAGCACGGGATCACGTGGCTCCAGCTTGATCGCCTCGCGCTCCGGCATGAACAGGGTCTCGCGGCCGGCATCCCGGTCCGGTCCCTTGGCGACCGACATCAGCGACACCTGGGTCAGGCCGAGTTTGGCGAAGATCTCGCGCACGGCATTGAGCTGGCCGCGGCCGCCGTCGATGATCACGAGGTCGGGCCATTGCGGGAAATCGTCGTCCTTGGCCTTGCTGGCGGCGTCCTCGGGCGGATTGATCAGGCGCTTGAAGCGGCGCTCCAGCACTTCGCGCATCATGGCGAAGTCGTCGCCGGGCGTGATCCCTTCCGACTTGATGTTGAACTTGCGGTACTGGTTCTTCACGAAGCCATCTGGGCCCGCGACGATCATGGCGCCGACCGCGTTGGTGCCCTGGATGTGGCTGTTGTCGTAGACCTCGATGCGCTTGGGCACGTGCGGCAGGCTCAGCGTCGCGGCCATGGCCTCGAGCAGCCGGCTTTGCGTTGCGGTGTCCGCGAGCTTGCGGCCGAGCGCCTCGCGCGCATTGGTCAGCGCGTGGGTGACCAGCTCCTTCTTCTCGCCGCGCTTGGGCGCGGTGACCTCGACCTTGTGGCCAGCCTTGATCGATAGCGCGTTGGCGAGCAGCTCGCTCTCCTCGATATCGTGCGAGAGCAGGATGTTCCTCGGCGGCGGCTTGTCGTCGTAGAACTGCGCCAGGAAGGACCCCAGCACCTCCTCCGGCGTAAAGCTCTTCTCCGCGCGCGGAAAATAGGCGCGGTTGCCCCAGTTCTGTCCGGTGCGAAAGAAGAACACCTCGACGCAGGAGAAGCCACCCTCCTGGTGGATGGCGAACACGTCGGCTTCCTCCACCGTGCGCGGATTGATGCCCTGCTGCGACTGGATCGCCGACAGCGCGGCGAGGCGGTCGCGGTACAGTGCGGCGCGCTCGAATTCCAGCTCGTTCGAGGCCTTCTCCATCTCGCCGGCGAGTTCCTGCTTCACCGCATGACTCTTGCCGGAGAGGAAGTCGCTGGCCTCGCGCACCAGCGTCGAATAGCCGCCGAAATCGATCTCCCGGGTGCAGGGTCCGGCGCAGCGGCGGATCTGGTGGAGCAGGCAGGGCCGGGTGCGGCTCTCAAAGAAGGAATCGGTGCAGGAGCGGATCAAGAACGCGCGCTGCAGCGCCGTGATTGTGCGGTTGACCGCGCCGGCGGAGGCAAACGGGCCGAAATAGCGCCCGGGCCGGGTCTGCGCACCGCGATGTTTCAGGATCTGCGGCGCCCAATGGTCGCCGGTGATCAGGATGTAGGGGAACGACTTGTCGTCGCGAAGCTGCACGTTGAAGCGCGGCCGCAGCTGCTTGATCAGGTTGGCTTCCAGCAGCAGCGCCTCGGTCTCGGTCGTGGTCGAGACGATCTCCACGGTGACGGTGGCCGCGATCATGCGCAGGATGCGGGCCGGCAGCGGCGCACTCTGGCGCGCATAACTGGCCAGGCGCTTTTTGACGTTCTTGGCCTTGCCGACATACAGCACGTCGGCGTTCGCATTGAGCATACGATAGACGCCAGGCGAGGTCGGTGCGAGGCGGACCGCGCGCTCGATTGCCTCGTGACCGGTCGCGAGCGGGCCTTCGCCGACGGCGCCGCTCTCTTCCAGGATGTCCGGCAGCAGGGCATCGTCCTCGTCGTCGCCCCCTGCCGCCGCGGGATCGACGTCCGGCCCGGCCAGCCGCTCGGGCGGCGTGTCGATCGCTTGAGCCGGCGGCGCCTTGCGCGCGCGGTCGTCCGGATTGTCGGGGGAATCGTGAACCATGGGACGAATTTAGGCGCTGGGGGGACTGATTTGAAGTTCCGGCCATGCGGCACGCACAGCGGATGGCGCCCAGTTTCCGGTAACGCTTCCTTAAGTCTGTTAAGCGGGCGGTAACCCGGCTTAACAGCCCTTTAACTTAAAACTCTCGATAAATCCTACGCGAAAAGTTCTTGGTTCCGTAACCATGCGGTTTTGCTCGTGCGGCGGCGCGGGCATCGCTCGGGTTGCGACAGTGGCGTTGGAGTGAGTGATGAAGAGGCTCGTTGTGGGCGCGGCCGCGTTGGTTGCAGCCGGCTGGACAGCTTCGGCAGAGGCCGCCGATCTCCAATACGGGCAGCGTGCGCCCTATACCGTCAATCAGCCGCTCAATGCCTATAGCTGGGCGGGTCCCTATCTCGGCGGCAATATCGGCTACGAATGGGGCTCGGTCGACAACAACCCCACCAAGCCGTCCGGCTTCGTCGCCGGTGTGCAGGCCGGCTACAATTTCCAGAACGGCCCGTGGGTGTTCGGCGTCGAGGGCGACATCCAGGCCGCCGGCGCCGACGACACGTTCGCGCCGTGGAAGTTCTCCAATCCGTGGTTCGGCACCCTGCGCGGCCGCGCCGGCTATGCGTTCAACAACGTGCTGTTCTACGGCACTGCCGGTCTCGCCTTCGGCGAGCTGCGGGCGCAGACCTTCGGCTGGTCTGAGTCGCACACCACCGCCGGCTGGACCATCGGCGCCGGTGCGGAAGTCGGCCTCGCGCCGAACTGGAGCGCCAAGCTCGAATATCTCTACATCGATCTCTCGACCAGCCAGTTCGCAATCACGGGCGTGTCAAACGGCTATAGCGCCAACGTTGTCCGCGCAGGCGTGAACTATCGCTTCTGACATCCAAAGAAGAAAATACCGGACCAGCCTCCCGGCCGCTCGCGGCCGGGATTTTTTTCGCCAGGCTTGCTAGGAGAGGATCACCAGATTGACCGCCTTCGGTCCCTTCCCCTTCTTGTCCGGTTCGACTTCGAAAGTAATACGCTGTCCTTCGGCAAGGTCCTTCAGTCCCGCCCGCTCCACAGCAGTGATGTGAACGAAGACATCGCGACCGCCGTCGTCAGGCTTGATGAAGCCGTAGCCGCGCTCGCCGTTGAAGAACTTGACCGTTCCCGTCATGGCCATCGGGAAACTCCCCCTCATTGCTCCTCCGTCGCGACGCAGACTCACGTCGCGACATGACCGGGCCTTACGGAGCCCGGGAGCTGGCCATCCTTGGACGGACCTGATCGGTCCGGCGGGATCTTTCTTAGGGCCTTCACTCCGCCGCAACCATTCGCGGAAGCGGAACGTAAAGCCAGTCACGGAAATAGCATAATACGGTTCTTTGCAGATTGACTACCGGTCCTGCATATTTTTCCCAAGAATGCCGGAGTGTTACGGCTTGGCGTTACGGCTTGGCGTCAATGCTTGGCGTCAAGGCTTGGGCACCTCCAGCCGGAATCTGGCAGCACCGCCCTGGCCGAGCGGTATTTCCAGCTCCGGCAGAATGGTCTTGAGCTCGCCGTGCAGCGTGTAGGGCGGGTTGACGATCAAGAGACCGGTGGAGGTGAGGGCGGCGCTGTCGGCTTGCGGCGCGACGCTGAATTCGAGGCGCAGGCATTTTCCGGGCGGCTTTGCTGCAGCTGCGAGCCGCGCCACGGTTTGTGCCAGCGTGTCGGTGGCGCGCCGGTTCTTGGCGGGATACCAGATTACGTAGATACCGGTCGGCCATTTCGCGAACGCTGCCGAGAAGGCTTCGCCGAGCCGCTCGAACTCGTCCTTGGCCTCGAAGGGCGGATCGATCAGCACGAGGCCACGCCGCTCCTTCGGCGGCACGAAGGCCGGCAGCGCCACCCAGCCGTCGAGATCGACCACGCGGGCCTGCTCGTCGCGGCGCAGCGCGTCGATCAGCGCTTTCCGGGCCTTCGGCTCGAGCTCGCAGGCGACGAGCCGGTCCTGCGGCCTGAGCAGGCCGCGTGCGATCAACGGCGAGCCCGGATAGGCCTTGAGCTCCCCCTTTGGGTTGAAGGCGCGGACGATGTCGAGATAAGGCTTCGTCAGCGCTGCGCTCTCGTTCGACAGGCGTGCCTGCAGCAGCCGCGCGATGCCGGTCAGCCATTCGCCGCCGCGGCGCGCCTCTTCGCTGTCGAGATCGTAGAGGCCGGCGCCGGCATGGGTGTCGATGACGCGGAACGCTGCCGGCTTGTCCTGCAGATAAGTAAGGATGCGCGCCAGCACGATGTGCTTGATGACATCGGCGAAGCTGCCGGCGTGGAAGGCGTGGCGGTAGTTCATGGCAAGAGCACTACGCCACGCGATGGCTTGAGCAAAGAGGCACGATCACGTGTCCCGGACGCGGTGCAGCGTGTAACGCTGCGCCGCTGAGCCGGGACCCAGCTCTTCGCGAAAGGCCCCGGATCAGCAGCACACCACGCCGCTGTTCGCGGCGCATTGCGCTGCATCCGGGGCACGAGAGCGTGCCTACCCGCCCCTGATCGGCGGCATCGTCACCTGGTCGCGGCGGCAGGCGCGGCGCTCGATCTCATCGCAGGCGCGGAATTGCAGGTCCTTGCTGAGGCAGATGCGGACCTCTGACAGCCGTGTCCGGTTGCAGGTGACCGAGACGGCGGCACTGCCGAGACCCGGATTGGCCTTGATGAAGGCCTCCTCGACCTCCGCCGGCGCGACGGTCTTGGCCTGCGCCAGATCGAGATATTCGGGCGGGATCTTGATCGCAGCGCGCGCCTTGCGGATCATCTCGAAATAGCCGCGGCCCTCGAGCCCGGAGCAGGTGCCGTGCTTGTCCCATTCGTTGAAGATCAGGCCCGGCGCTGGCATCAGGTCGAGCATCGAGGAAACGATATTGCGGTTCAGCCGCGGCGCCGGCCGCTGGCAATATTCGGGGAAGCCGTTTTCATATTGCGGCCACAGCCCATGCACCACGAAGGCGTAGGGCCGTCCGCTGCATTGCATCTGGGACCGTCCGCCGCGTTCGGCGGCCTCCTCGCAGAACGAGGGCGACCACGATAGCGCCAGCACATAGAAGTCGAACTCGCCGGGTGCGTTCTGCCGCTTGTCCTGCGCCTTCGCACCGCCGGCGAGGCTGGCCAACCCCGCAGCAAGAGTGAGCGAGATCATCAAACGGGACAACGAACGCAATCTGAAGTGAAACATGGCGACGCCCCTCAACTAGACTGTGCACACACAGCCTAGCAGGCGATGGGAACATTTCAAGAACAAAATTGGGGCGGCAGTCATCGGCTGGCTGATCAGCCCGAATCCGCCGCTGTTGGGATCAGGGCTTGGCGGCGCGGCAGGCCGGATTGTAGGCCCAGTTGCGATCCACCCCGACGACGCACCATTCGACACCGTTGCCGTAGGAGGCAAAGCCGCCATCCTCGATGATCGAGAAATGCACCTTGCGCGCCTTGCCGTCATTGAGCATGGCCTCGCCGGTGCAATAGCGCCGCGGAATGTTGTCGGACTGCCAGGGCCGGAACGCGGTCTCGCGAACGGCGGAGAAACCGGTGATCTGCAACGAAGAATTCCAGAACGTGTATTCCTTTTCGGCGAACTCGTGCACGATCCTCGGCAGAGCCCAGTCGCAAGGGGCGACGGCACCGTCATAGCGCGGCCCGCTCAGCCAGAAATTCAGCTCCAGCGGGTTGGCGGCCCTGGCCTCGCCGAGCGACAGCGCTCCGAACATGAGGCCGAGCACGGCAGCAAAGCGGAGCGATTTCTGGGAGGGGGCGGGCATGGTCAATCCGGACAGCTAAGGTCTTGCGAAGGTCCGGACGGTGCCGCGAAGGTTGGGGGAGGTCAAGTGCAGCGCGGCAACACTTCGCAAGGACTTGACCAAGTGTCGCGGCCAACAGGGGTTCGGTTCTTTTCAGGTGCCTCCCGGCACCGTAAACTGGCGCCAGCCAATTGGAGTGACGGGAATGCGAATCATTGCGGCCGCGGGCCTTCTTGCCAGCCTGGTTGTCTCGGGCATGATGGCGAGCCAGTCGGCGCGCGCCGATTACGTGCCGCCGTTCAAGGGCAACGACACCGGCGGCATCATCGCCTATTCGATGGCGACCCGGGTCGATGCGCGCCAGGTCGCGGTCGATCACTGCGCCCGCTACGGCAAGGTCGCGAAATTCCTGGCCGTGCAGGGCTATGAGGGCGGCTACATCTCGTTCTCGTGCCGCTGGGTGCCCTATGGCGCCGCCGACCGGCCGATCCGCACGCTGTACTGAGCGCTGTCGCAAGGCCGTACTTCTCTCAGCCGGGAGCTTTCCTCATGACGCGCAAACTCGCTTTGCTCGGCTCGATGCTTTGCCTCGCATTGTCAGCGAGCAGCGCCGGCGCCGACGAACTGCCGCTGCGCAAGGCCGGTCTTTGGGAGATGAAGCTGGTCACATCAGGCTCGCCCGTGCCCGAGATGATCATGCAGCACTGCACCGACGAGACCGTCGACAAGGAGATGAGCAACAACGTCTCCCCGATGGCCAAGCAGGTCTGCGCCAAGCAGGAGATCAAGAAGACCGCGACCGGCTATGTCAGCGATTCCGAGTGCAGCGTCGCCGGCGTCAGCACGACCTCGCATGCCGAGATCACCGGAGACTTCAACTCGGCCTACACGGTGAAGACCACTTCGCACGCCAAAGGTGGCGTTGCCGGTGCCGCCGGGCGCGACAGCACCACGACGCTGCAGGCCAAGTGGCTCGGGGCCTGCAAGCCGGATCAGAAGCCCGGTGACATCGTCATGCCCGGCGGCTTCAAGATGAACACGCGCGACATGGACAAGCTGAAGGCGCTGCTGCCGAAGTAGGTGTGCTCGCCGCGCGGCCGGTGCGCTCCCTCGCCCCGTTCTTACGGGGAGAGGGTGGGGGTGAGGGGCTCTCTCACACGTGAGATGGATGAGAGACCTGTACCCCCTCACCCGGATCGCAAGAGCGATCCGACCTCTCCCCGCAAGCGGGAGAGGTGGAGTAAGCCACCTACACCGGTATCCGCACGCTCGCCCTCAATCCCCCCATCGGGCTGTCACCCAGCGTGATGTCGCCGCCGTGCGAGCGGGCGATGTCGCGGGCGATCGCGAGGCCAAGGCCGGTGCCGCCTTCATCCTGGTTGCGGGCGTTGTCCAGCCGCAGGAACGGCTTGAACACCTCTTCGCGCAGGTGGGCGGGAATGCCCGGGCCGTCGTCATCGACGGTGACGGTCAAATAACGGTGATCGCGCTGGCCGGTGATGGCGATGTTCTTGCCGTAGCGCGCTGCGTTGGTGACGAGGTTGGCGAGGCAGCGCTTGAACGAGGCCGGCTTCACCGTCACCACGGGCAGGCCGTTGAAGGCGACGGTCGCGGTATGGCCGTGGCGCTCGGCATCGCTGCGCAGCTCTTCGAGTGCCTGCGCCATGTCGGTCGGCTGCGACTGCTCGCCGGAATCGCCGCGCGCGAAGGCGAGGTAATCCTCCAGCATCATCGACATCTCGTCGACGTCCTTGCGCATGCCTTCGAGCTCGGGGCTGTCGCCGATCAGTGCCAGCTCGAGCTTGAAGCGGGTCAGGATGGTGCGCAGATCGTGACTGACGCCGGCGAGCATCGCGGTGCGCTGCTCCATCGTGCGCTCGATGCGCGACTTCATCTCCAGGAAGGCGACCGCCGCGCGCCGCACCTCGCGCGCGCCGCGCGGTCTGAAGTTCGGCGCCTCGCGGCCCTTGCCGAAGCTTTCTGCGGCGTCGGCAAGCCGCAGGATCGGCTTGATCTGGTTGCGCAGGAACAGCACCGCGACGATCAACAGGATCGAGGACGTGCCGACCATCCAGAACAGGAAGATCTCCGAGTTCGATGCATAGGCGGCGCTGCGCTGCGCGAACACGCGCATCACGGCGTCGTCGAGCTGGATGCGGATCTCGACCAGGTTGGAGCGGCCGACCGTGTCGATCCAGAACGAGCGGCCGATCTGGCGGCCGAGCTGCACCGACAGCGTCTGGTCGAGCAGCGAGAAGAACGGCTTTGGTCCCGGCGGCGGCATGTCGCCGGCAGGCAGGAAATCGACCACCAGGCCGAGCCGCTGCTGCGCGATGCGGCGGATCTCGTTGCGGTCCTTGTCCTGCGGATAGCCCTTGTAGACGTCGATCAGTGCGGCGATGTCCTGCACCACTGCGGCCGACAGGCGGCGCGTCACCGTGTTCCAGTGCCGCTCCATGAACACGAAGGCGACGACCGATTGCAGGATCACCATCGGCACGATCATGATGAGGAGCGCGCGGGCGTAGAGGCCGGTCGGCATCCAGCCCTTGAACGCGTTGCCCATCCAGCCGTTCGCGGCCGAGACGCGGCCGGCGGCGCTCTTCAGCAGCGTCAGGCCGGTATCGATCGTGCTCATCTGGCGCGCTTCACTGCGGTTCAGGGCGAGGCCACCAGGCGGTAGCCGATGCCGCGCACCGCCTGCAGGAACAGCGGATTGGCGGGATCGGTCTCGATCTTGCGCCGGAGGCGGTTGATCTGCACGTCGACGGCGCGCTCGTTGACGCTGCCATTGCCGGTCAGCGCGCTGCGCGGCACAGTCTCGCCCGGCGTCTCCGCGAGAATCCTCAGCATCTCGCGCTCGCGGTCGGTGAGGTGGATGACCTCCTCGCCCTGGCGCAATTCGCCGCGTTCGAGATGGTAGACATAGGGGCCGAAGGCGATCTTCTCGAGCGTCGTGGCCTGCGGCGGCGGCGCGGCGCGCTTGAGAATGTTGTTGATGCGCAGCGCCAGCTCGCGCGGCTCGAACGGTTTTGCGACGTAATCGTCGGCGCCGATCTGCAGGCCCTCGATGCGGGCTTCCGCCTCGTGGCGCGCCGTCAGCATCACGATCGGCACCGAGGACGAGGTGCGGATGAAGCGGGCGAGGTCGAAGCCGGTCTCGCCGGGCATCATGACGTCGAGGATCAGGAGATCGAAATGCAGGCCCATCAGCTTCGAGCGCGCATCGCCGGCGCTCGCCGCGGTGGTGACGCGGTAGCCTTCACTTGCAAGAAAGCGCGAGAGCAGGTCGCGGATGCGGCGGTCGTCATCGACCAGCAAGAGATGCGGGGCATCGTCGGCCGGTTGCACCGGCGGGCGCGCGAGCGTGGCTGCGAGCGGCACGGTCACTCCTTGGCGTCTTGTTTGACGGAAGCGAAGATCGTCTCCAGCACCTTGTCCGGATCGTCGCGGTCGATCATCGCGCGCAGGAAGCGCTTGACCGTCTCGGCATCCTGCGGACCCATCTCCGCGAGCGCCCTGGTGATCCGCGTGGTCTGCAGCCCGGCGAGCTTCTGCACCAGCGCCTCGCCCTTCGGCGTCGCGTAGAGCAGCCGCTGGCGACGGTCATTGTCGCCGGTCTTCTGCACGATATAGCCCTCGTCCAGGAGCTGCTTCAGCACCCGGCCGAGCGACTGTTTGGTGATGCGCAGGACGTCGAGCAGGTCGGCGACCTTGAGCCCGGGATAGCGGTAGACGAAATGCATGACCCGGTGATGGGCCCGGCCGAAGCCGAACGCCTCCAGCTCCTGGTCGGGATCGCCGACGAAATCGCGATAGGCGAAGAACAGCAGCTCGATGATATCCCAGCGCAAATTGCCTCCATCGCCTGCGGCCGGCCGGGGCGCGGCAGCGTCTTGAGAAGGAGTCGCGAAATTTATGTCAGGCATATTGACGTATCTTGGGTTCAATGTTACAAAACGATCGACCCGCACGAAATTTTAGATCGTTTCGCGCCGGGTGGCATCGGAGCAGGACGGCCGGAGAGAGCCGGACAGGTGGCGACGGCCGAAGCAGATCTACCGTGCAATTGTCGAGCGGCATTTCGGCAAAACATACTGGACTTCCGCCTTCCGCAAAAGCATGTCCTCGATGACATGCTGGCTGCGGAAACCGGCCGTAACATGGCTGGCGGCGGTCCAGCCAGAAACCAATCAAGCCAGCCGGGCCCGAGCGGGCAGGCGGGCGCGAGAAATAGCGCCGCCACCGGCAGCGGGAGGCAAGGACATGAGCATGACATTCGACATCCAGCCCGCATCCAATCCGACGCCCGAGAAGGACCGCGTCGCCAAGCTGGTGGATCCCGGCTTCGGGCGGATCTTCACCGATCACATGGCAATCGTCCGCTACAACCAGGCCAAGGGCGGCTGGTACGAGGCGAAAATCGAGGCGCGCGCCAACTTCCAGCTCGATCCCGCCGGCGCGGTTCTGCACTACGCCCAGGAGATCTTCGAAGGCTTGAAGGCCTACAAGCGCGACGACGGCGGGGTGAACCTTTTCCGTCCCGACGCCAATGCGCGCCGCTTCAAGGACTCGGCCGATCGCATGGCGATGGCGCAGCTGCCCGAAGACGTCTTCATCGAGGCGGTCGAGCAGGTCGTGCGCATCGACCGCGCCTGGATGCCGGGCGGCGAGGGCAGCCTTTACTTGCGCCCGTTCATGATCGCGAGCGAGACCTTCCTCGGCGTCAAGCCATCGTCCGAATACATCTTTGCGGTGATCGCCTCGCCGGTCGGCTCCTACTTCAAGGGCGGGCCCGCGCCGGTCTCGATCTGGGTGTCGGAGAACTACACGCGCGCCGCGATCGGCGGCACCGGCGCGGTCAAATGCGGCGGCAATTATGCCGCGAGCCTGCGCGCCCAGGCCGAAGCGATTCAGCACGGCTGCGACCAGGTCGTCTTCCTTGACGCGGTCGAGCGCCGCTACATCGAGGAGCTCGGCGGCATGAACGTGTTCTTCGTGTTCGACGACGGCTCGCTGTCGACGCCGCCGCTCGGCACCATCCTGCCCGGCATCACCCGCGACTCCATCATCACGCTCGCCCGCGACGCCGGCAAGACGGTGCGCGAAGAACCCTATACGCTCGAGCAGTGGCGCAAGGACGCGGCCTCAGGCAGGCTGAAGGAAGCCTTCGCCTGCGGCACCGCCGCCGTGATCTCGCCGATCGGCAAGGTGCGCTCGGTCAGCGGCGATTTCGACATCTCAGGCGGCGCCGCCGGCCCCGTCGCCATGGGCCTGCGCAAGCAGCTCGTCGACATCCAGTACGGCCGCACCAACGATCCCCACAACTGGATCCGCAAGGTGTTTTGATCACCCTCCAGGGGAGGGTAAAAAGCGCAACGTTTGTGGCTTATTGCGCACTGAACGTGCTGCTGCCGACGTGCGACAAAGCCAGGACACAACAAGCGTTCCGGACATCGCGATCATGGCAACAAAGCTCTCCCAACCCATGAAATGGGTCGTTCTCGCCGCCATCACCGGCGTTTGCGTTTTCGGCATCCTGACCATCGGCCCGACCCACGAGGTCGCAGCGCAAGACCGCTCGCCGATCGTCGACGTACGCACCACCGACCCCGAGATGAACACCGCGATCGCTCGCGCCCGCGGCTCGCTGCCGACCTTCTGGGCCTCCTATGAATCGCCCAAGCCGTCCGAGTCTGGTCACGCTCTGAAGGTGCGCTTTACGACCCGCAAGGGCGGGGAGCACATCTGGATCGGTGAGGTGAAGAAGCTGCCCGACGGGACCTTGACCGGCGTCTTCGCCAACGAGCCGCGCGATCTGCCGGGCAAGCGAGCCGGCGATAAGGTCAAGTTCGCGGAGGCCGACATCTCGGACTGGATGTTCATGCGCAACGGCAAGATCGTCGGCGGCGAGACCATTAAGCCGACGCTGAAGTCCCTGCCGAAGGCGGACGCCGATGCCCTGAGGGCGCGGATGGAGCAGCCGTAAAACTCTCTCCTTCTCCGCTCTTAACCACACACTCCGTCATGCCCGGGCTTGTCCCGGGCATCCACGTCTTTGGCGCCCCATCGCGGCGCGTGGATGGCCGGGACAAGCCCGGCCATGACGAGTTCTGCGGATAGGCCGGTTGCCGCCTTGCGCCCCGGCTGGTAAACGCCGCGCATGGCCGAGAAACCTAAAAAACCCCAGAAACTGAAGGCGCGCCTGCCGCGCGGGCTCGAGGATCGCGACCCTGCCGCGATCCGGGCGACGCGCGAGATGGTCGAGAAGATCCGCGCCGTCTACGAGCTCTACGGTTTCGAGCCGGTGGAGACGCCGGCGATGGAATATACCGACGCGCTCGGCAAATTCCTGCCGGATCAAGATCGTCCGAACGAGGGCGTGTTCTCGTTCCAGGACGACGACGAGCAATGGATCAGCCTGCGCTACGATCTGACCGCGCCGCTCGCCCGCTACGTCGGTGAGCGCTACGGTACAGATGGTCTGGTGCTGCCCTATCGCAGCTATCGCGTTGGCTACGTCTTCCGCAACGAGAAGCCCGGCCCCGGCCGCTTCCGCCAGTTCATGCAGTTCGATGCCGACACGGTCGGCTCGGCGACGCCAGCGGCGGACGCCGAGATCTGCATGATGGCGGCGGACACGATGGAGGCGCTCGGGATCGCGCGCGGCCAGTACCTGGTGAAGGTGAACAATCGCAAGGTGCTCGACGGCGTTCTGGAAGCCATTGGCCTCGCGGGTGAGGAAAATGCGGCGCGCCGACTGACCGTGCTGCGCGCGATCGACAAGCTCGACAAGTTTTCCGCGGATGAAGTGCGCAAGCTGCTCGGTCCCGGACGCTGGGATGGCGGCGAGGAAGGCAAGGGCGACTTCACCAAAGGCGCCAATTTGAGCGCGGCGGAAGCCGATGTTGTTCTCGCCATCACCAAGCCGCGCGAGGATTGGAAAGAAGCAATTGCCGCGGCAGAAACCTATCTCGCCAAGAGCGAAGTCGGTCAGACCGGCGTCAGCGAGCTGGAAGAGATTGCAAAACTGGTCACGGCCTCGGGCTATGGTGCGGATCGCATCAAGATCGATCCCTCGGTCGTGCGCGGCCTCGAATATTACACCGGCCCCGTCTACGAGGTCGAACTCCTGCTCGACACCAAGGACGAGAAGGGCCGCCCGGTGCGCTTCGGCTCGGTCGGCGGCGGCGGGCGCTATGACGGCCTGGTCTCGCGCTTCCGCGGCGAGCTGGTGCCGGCAACCGGATTCTCGATCGGCGTGTCGCGGCTGCAGGCGGCGCTGACGCTGCTCGGCAAGCTCGACACGCGGCCCGAATTCGGCCCCGTCGTCGTCACCGTGTTCGACCGCGACCGCGTCGCCGACTACCAGAAGATGGTCGCGAGCTTGCGAGGTGCGGGCATCCGTGCCGAGCTCTATCTCGGCAATCCCAAGAACATGGGCAACCAGCTCAAATACGCTGATCGCCGCAACTCACCTTGCGTCATCATCCAGGGCTCGGATGAAAAGGCGCGCGGCGAAGTGCAGGTCAAGGACCTGATTGAAGGCGCCAAGGCGGCCGCAGCGATCGCCTCCAACCAGGAATGGCGCGAGACCCGGCCGGCGCAGTTCTCGTGCAGCGAGGCCGATCTCGTGGTCAAGGTGCGCGAAGTCCTGGCCCGCCATGACGTGAGCTGGGGCTAGCTATTCGCCTCGATCGTCATGCGCGGGCTTGACCCGCGCATCCATCTTCAAAATGATGGATTGCCGGGTCAAGCCCGGCAATGACGAGTGGAAGATGAACGCGCAGCAGGGAGAGAACAATGCCTGAGATCACCATCAGCATGGCCGAAGGCCGTACCGACGAGCAGAAGGCCGGCATGATGCGCGACATCACCCAGGCGCTGGTGAAGAATCTCGGCGTCGATGCCGATGCCGTCGTCATCCAGATCAACGAAGCCCCGCTCCGTCACAAGATGAAGGGCGGCAAGACCTTCGTGGAGCGCGCGGCGGCGGCGAAGAAGTAGCCATCGCCGTTGCGGCAAGCGCCGCTGTCGTCCCGGACAAGCGTCAGCGCAGATCCGGGAGCCATAACCACAGGAAGTGGTTTGTGGAATGAAGCGGTCACTCCGAGTCCCCGCAACCACGACGTCCTGTGATTATGGGTCCCGGATCGGCGCGCGCGGCGCGCTTGTCCGGGACGACACTGAGTTTGAGGTCCCCATGGACGCACGCGACTTCATCACAACAGGCATGAGCGCCGAGCGCACGCTGGTGGTCCCGGTGGAGCGCACCGTCGGGCATTTCGTGTCAGGCATGCCTTTTGTCTACGCGACGCCGATGATGATTCTGGAGATGGAGATGACATCGGGCGATGCGATCCGCTCAGCGCTTCAGCCGGGCTGGGTCACTGTCGGCACCGAGGTCGACATCCGCCATCTTGCCGCCGCGCTCGTCGGCGCGACCGTGCGGACCACCGCAAAGGTGGTCGCGGTCGAGCGCCGGGTCATCCGCTTCGACGTCGAGGCATTCGAGGGCACGCGCAAGCTCGGCGAAGGCCGCCACGCGCGCGGGCTCGTCAATGTCGAGATGTTCAACAAGCGGTTGGCCGCGGGCACGACGCCGTAGGGTGGTCAAAGGCGCAAAGCGCCGTGCCCACCATCTCTCCTCAGACTCGTATGAAGGTGGTGGGCACGCTTCGCTTTGCCCACCCTACGCAGCTTCTACTTCGCCAATTCCTTCGACCGCTGCGTGGCCGCTGCGATGGCGCGGAGCATGAGTTCGCGCAGGCCCGGCTCGCCCATCAGCACACTGAGCGCTGCGGCCGTGGTGCCGCCGGGCGAGGTGACGTTCTGGCGCAGGGTGCTCGACGGCAGCTCCGACCGGTGCAGCAGTTCGCCGGAGCCGGCGACGGTCTCGCGGGCGAGCTTGGTCGCCAGCGCTTCGGGCAATCCCGCTTCAACGCCGGCGCGGGCGAGCTCTTCGGCGAGCAGGAACACATAGGCCGGGCCCGAGCCGGACACGGCGGTGACCGCGTCCATCAATCCTTCGTCCTCGACCCATTCGACCGAGCCGGTGGCGCGCAGCAGCGCATCGGCCACCGCGCGCTGCGCGGCGCTGACGTCGTTCGCGGCAACAGCGACGGTGATGCCGCGGCCGATCGCGGCCGGCGTGTTCGGCATCGCGCGCACCACGGCGCCGCCACAGACCTCCTGGAGCGTGGCGATCGTGGTGCCCGCCATGATCGAGACCACCGACGTCTTGTCCGAGACGAACGGTTTCAGCTTGGCGCCGGCCTCGCGGAACATCTGCGGCTTCACCGCCACGACCAGCGTTTCGACAGCGCCGGCGGTGCTCGCATCAGGATTGAGCACGACGCCCTTGGCGGCCAGCGCGGAGATCTCGGGCGCAATGTGCGGCTCGATCACCGCGACGCGGCGCGGATCGAGCCCGCCCGAAAGCCATCCGGTCAGCATCGCGCCGCCCATCTTGCCGGCGCCGGCGAGCAGGATGGTGCCGGTGATGTTTTGGAGGGTGCTGCTGTTAGCCACTGTGGTCACCACAAATTCGGTGTCGTCCCGGCGAAGGCCGGGACCCATAACCACAGGCGGTTCTAGTGGATCGAGGTGTTGGCAACAAGCCGCGTGCCACAAGCGACATCACGCGGTATGGATCCCGGATCGGCGCGCGCTTTGGGCGCGCTTGTCGGGATGACGTGGGGAGGGAGCTGCCGCCCTCGCGCCTTGGTAGGCCCTACGCCTCGCCCACCGTATCGAACATTGCCGCGTCCATCGCCTCCGCGGTGGTCTTGCCGGCCCACACCACGAACTGGAACGCGGGGAAGTAGCGCTCGCAGGCATGAATGGCGCCGGCGAGCATGACCTCGCATTGCGCCGGCGAGGCGGTGAGGCCGCCCGGCAGCACCAGGGCCTGACGGTGCATCACCATGCCGGTGTTGGTCCACAGGTCGAAATGGCCGACCCACAGCTGTTCGTTGACGGCGGCAACGAGCCGCTGCACCTCGCCGCGGCGCGCGGGCGGAATCTTCATGTCGAAGGCGCAGGCCAGATGCAGCGCCTCGATCTCGCCCATCCAGGTGAAGGAGAGCTGGTAGTCGGTCCATTGTCCCTTGGAGACAATCGTGAGCTCGTCCTCGCCGGAGCGTTCGAACGGCCAGTTGTTGCTGGCGGCGATGTCCTCGACCACCGCGAGCGGATGGTTTCTGGAATCGATAGTGCCTTCGAGCAGGGACATGCCGTCTCGACCTCTTGCCTTCTTGTTGTCTTTGATACGCACGCGGTTGGGCCCGGCGCGCACTCCCTAAACGTCGCTGCGGCGTCCCTCGGATCGGCCTTTGCAATCCCCTCGGAGTCGCTGTTGCGATCCCTCGGATCAGCGCGGGCCTGTCGCGGATCAAGTGATGTGATTTGCGGAATCTGCGCAACGGGGTCGCGAGTCCGTCCACAAGCCAGGACTCGTTCGTCCACAGCTCATCTCCGCCACAATTCTTAACGGACGAGAACAAACCGGAATCGGCTTCGGCAAAAAAGCACGCCGCAAATTCCGTGGGGCGAGGGCCGAATCGCCGCCGCGGCATGGCACCATGCACTTGGCCCATGCGGAACACGCTTGCCGCGACTGCCCGGCGGCGGCATATTGCCTGATAGGCCGTTCATCCCGGACGGCCGATGTTCTCAGGGCGGGGTGAAAGTCCCCACCGGCGGTAAGGGCCGACAGGCCCAAGCCCGCGAGCGCCTTCCGCAAGGGTTTATCCCGAACGGAAGGGTCAGCAGATTCGGTGCAACTCCGAAGCCGACGGTTAAAGTCCGGATGAAAGAGAACGGTCGCTGGCAGACGCATCGAGACGATGCGGCTGTTTGTCGTTCCGTGTGCCCTGATTCTGGTCCTTAAACCGAGGAAAGCCATGAATCAGATGCTGCAAGACCCCCAAACCGAAACGTCCCAAACGCCGCCGCCGGTTCCCGTGGATCCGGCCTCTGCGCATCCGCGTTTCGCCAAGCCGCAGAGGGTGGCCTTCGTGCAGGCCTGCTGGCACCGCGACGTGGTCGCGGAAGCCCGCATCGCCTTCATGAAGGAGGCAGAAGCCCGCCACCTCACCCATGTCGACGTGTTCGAGGTACCGGGCTCGTTCGAGATCCCGCTGCACGCGCAGGTCCTCGCCAAGACGCGGCGCTACACCGCGATCGTCGCGGCCGGTCTCGTCGTCGACGGCGGCATCTACCGCCACGAATTCGTCGCCGACACCGTGATCAAGGCGCTGATGGACGTGCAGCTGCGCACGGAGGTGCCGGTGTTCTCGGCCGTGCTGACGCCGCAGCAATTCCACGAGACCGAGGTGCACTACGATTTCTTCCGCAAGCACTTTGCGATCAAGGGCGTCGAGGTCGCGACCGCCTGCGCGGAGACGTTGCACGGCCTGGAGCGCCTGCGCGGCCAAGTCGCGGCGGGGATCGTGGGGTAGGCAGTGGTCATTCCGGGGCGCGCGTAGCGCGAGCCCGGGATCCATTGATCGACACGGATGGCGGCAAGATGGATTCCGGGTTCGGCGCTGACGCGCCGCCCCGGAATGACGATCCTCAAGGATCAATCGAACAGGCTCGACACCGATTCTTCCGCCGCCGTGCGCGCGATCGCATCCGAGATCAGGCTGGCGATCGGCAGGGTGCGGATGTTCGGCGCCTTGGTCACCGCGTCGGTCGGCAGGATCGAATCGGTGATCACCAGCTCCTTCAGCCTGGAGCCGGCGATGCGCGCCGCCGCGCCGCCGGAGAGCACGCCGTGGGTGATGTAGGCGTAGACGTCCTTGGCGCCCTTGGCGAGCAGCGCATCGGCCGCGTTCACCAGCGTGCCGCCGGAATCGACGATGTCGTCGACGAGGATGCAGGTGTGGCCGGAGACGTCGCCGATCACGTTCATGACCTCGGACTCGCCCGGCCGCTCGCGGCGCTTGTCGACGATCGCGAGCGGGGTGTTGATGCGCTTGGCGAGGCCGCGCGCGCGGGCGACGCCGCCGACGTCGGGCGAGACCACCATCGTCTTGGTCAGGTCGAACTTGTCCTTGATGTCGCGCACCATCAGCGGCGCGGCGAACAGGTTGTCGGTCGGAATGTCGAAGAAGCCCTGGATCTGGCCGGCATGCAGGTCGAGCGTCATGACGCGGTCGACGCCGGCCTGCGTGATCATGTTGGCGACGAGCTTGGCCGAGATCGGCGTGCGAGAGCCTGACTTACGGTCCTGCCTTGCGTAGCCGAAATAGGGCAGCACCGCGGTGATGCGGCGCGCCGAGGAGCGGCGCAGCGCGTCGGTGATGATCAGCAATTCCATCAGATGGTCGTTGGCGGGGAACGAGGTCGACTGAATGACGAAGGCATCCGAGCCGCGGACGTTCTCCTGGATCTCGACGAAGATCTCCATATCGGCGAAGCGCCGTACCACCGCCTTGGTCAGCGGCAGGTCGAGCCCTTGCGCGATCGCCTGGGCGAGGGCCGGATTGGAGTTGCCGGCGACGAGCTTGATGGAGCCGTTTTTGGCCGACATGGACGCTTCCTCCCGCGCTTTGCTGGATACGACCTTCAACATCTGAGAATACCCGCTGGCAGCACGGTTACGACGGGCGAGGAAATATCAGGCGGAAGGCCGCAATGGCAACCCGGGATGCTACGTTTTCCCTTTGAAAATCCTGAGTCGGGCCAACGGCTTGGCCGCAAGTTGAGGCCGTGGTTTAGCGGGGGTTATTGCTCGGCATAGCCGAGCGCTGATGCCGGCATGTCCGGCGCGGAAGCGTCCTTGACGACGCTGGCCACCGCCGGTCCCCGCAATGCCGGAGCCGCGCCGGGTGCATCCGGCGTTCCGTTGATCATGTTGGAAAGTCCGCTGAATCCGGCCTGGGCGATCTTCCGCAGCACGAGGTCGTCGGCAGCCAACCACGCGTCGCGGCCGCCCTTGGCCGAGGTCGGTTCCTCGCCGGAAAGACGCAGCGCGCGCTGCTGGTTGGCGTCGTAGACGTCCCAGACCCAGGCGATCACGGTCTTGCCGCGCACCACCTGGGCGGAGAGGTAGCTGCGCACGCGATAGGCAGCCGTACCTTCGCGGGAGACCACGGACAGGCTGCGCAGCTTGGATTCGCTGTCGAGCACGCCGACCATGCGGTCGAACACTTGCGGAGGTGGCCCGTCGATCGATTCGAAGGCGATAGTGGCCCCGCTGCCGGCGCTCGGCGCCATCGCATAGGAATTGACGGCACTGCCGCCGCCGCAGCCGCCCAGCGCGGCCGCCGCTGCCAGCAGCATGACCGCCAGCACGCGCGAACCCGCGCGGCGAAAGATGAATGACGCGTCCCTCATTATGGAGGGCAGCGATATCGTTAAAACGCATTAACGTCTAGGGCGGGCGAGCCACACCCCCCACCGTCATTCCGGGGCGATGCGCAAGCATCGAACCCGGAATCCATTTCGCAGCGTGAATTGCCGCACGATGGATTCCGGGTTCTCGCTTCGCGAGCCCCGGAATGACGGGGTTGCCCCTGTGTCCCGGACGCGCTGCGGCGCGCAGTGCCGCTGCGCTGAGCCGGGACCCAGATTGCCGCCGAGATTGAGATTGCAGAGACATGGGCCCCGGCTCAGCGGCACATCACTTACGTGCTGCACCGCGTCCGGGGCGCGAGGCCTCATCCCTCCAGCGCAATCGCGTGAACGTGGCGGCCGTAATCCGGCTCCTTGCGGTGCACCGAACGGCGATAGCTGAAGAAGCGCTCGTCGGAATAGGTGTCGAGGCCGAGATCGTCGATCATCAGGATGCCGGCGGCCTCCAGCCGCTTGCGGATGAAGCCGGCGAGATCGAACATCGCGTGGCCCTCGCGCACCGAGGGGATGAAGAACACAACGTTCTCCGCATCCTGTTCGATGAAGCGCGCGACGAACTCGTTGCCGACCTCGTAGCTGTCCTGGCGGATCAACGGGCCGATCGCGGCGATGATGCCGCCGCGCGTGGCGCCGAGCTGCTCCATCGCCGCGATGGTGGATTCCAGCACGCCCGTCAGTGCGCCCTTCCACCCCGCATGCGCGCCACCGATCACGCGCGCCTGGGGATCCACGAACAACACCGGCCCGCAATCGGCGGTGGAGACGCCGAGCGCGATGCCTGGCGTCTTCGTGACCAGCGCGTCGCCTTTTGGTCGCGGCCCGCTCGGCCACGGTGCCTCGGCAACCAGCACGTCGGGCGAATGGATCTGGTGCAGGCTGAGGAAGCGCTCGGGCGCAACGCCGACATGCTCGGCCATGCGGCGGCGGTTCTCGGCGACCAGGGCCTGATCGTCGTTGGAGCCGAGTCCGCCGTTCAGCGCGGAATAAATGCCGCCGGAGACGCCGCCTTCGCGGGTGAAGAAGGCATGGCGCAGGCCGGGCACGGCCGACAGCAGCGACGAAGCTATCGTCATGAGGCCTCTCCTGCCTGTTCCAGATCGCTGAGGCCGGCAAGGCCCGTCAGCCGCGGCTCGGAGATGCCGAGCACCTTGAACATCGAACCCATGCCGCCACGCCCGGTATCGGTCAGGCGCTTGAGCGCCACCGAAATGTCGGTGGCAACGTCGGGCGCAGCTTTCTGCATCAGGGCGGCGGCGCGGGTATCAATGCCGATCCGCTTGAGGAAGTCGCCTTGCGTGACCGGCCCATGCACGCGCGCGCCGACATCCTCGGCCGCGCGCGCCAGCGCCTGGAAGTCGACATGGGCGGTGACGTCGGCCTGGCCCGGCGCCTTCAATGGATCGGCGAAGGTGTGGCGCGCAATCGCCTGGAACGTGTCGCCGGCGTCGCTGCGCAGGTGACCGTAATCGATGATGAGCGCCGCGCCGTCCTGGTCGCGCACGCGCGTGGCAAGCTTCATGATCTCGCCGTCAGGACGCCACTCGAACACGGCGCCGATGGGCGCGGTACGCACCAAGGGCGGCAGCAGCACGTCGAAGCGCGGCGTCGGCTCCGGCGCCGCGCCGAACTGAAGCTTGCCGTTGGGATCGATCTCGATCACGCGCTCGTGCCAGCCGTTCTCGAGCCGAACCATCTGGTGAATCGGCAGCACGTCGAAATATTCGTTGGCGAGGATGATGCTGGGGCCCTCCGGCACCTCGTCGATGCTGTCGTGCCAGGCGATGTTGCGCACGTTGGCGAGCGTCGCGCTCTGCCGGTCCCGCAACACGGGATTGACCTCGACCATGTGGATGTGGAGCGCCTGGTAGAGCGGGGGCAGCACGCGGAGCGCGCGCAGCGCATCCGCCATCATGGTGCCGCGGCCGGGGCCGAGCTCGATCAGCCGCAGGAATTGCGGCGAGCCCATCTGCTTCCAGACCGAGGCGGTCCACAACCCCAACAGCTCGCCGAACATCTGGCTGACTTCGGGCGCCGTCGTGAAGTCGCCCTCGCGCCCGAGCGGATCGCGCGAGACGTAATAGCCGTAGCGCGGATGCATCAGGCACAGTTCCATGTACCGCCAGACCGGCATCGGCCCGGAAGATTTGATCAGCGCCTTGATCTCGTTGAGCAGCGGCTGGTCGGTCACGGCGATCTTCTCGAAATGAATTAACGAATGGCCTCGACGGGCGTCAGCGCACCGCGCCTCACTGCCAATACAATAAGTATGAGGCCGACGATAAGCATCGGGATCGACAGCAGCATGCCCATGGTTAATCCGCCCCAGAGAAAACCGAGCTGCGCGTCCGGCTCGCGGAAATGCTCCCCGGCGATGCGGGCCAGGCCATAGACCAGGATGAAGGCGCCGAGGATCATGCCGGGGCGCTTCAAGGCGCCGAACCGGATCATGATCGCCAGCACGGTGAACAGCAGGATGCCCTCCATGCCGGCTTGGTAGAGCTGGCTTGGATGCCGCGGCAACTGCGTGGGATCGTTGGGGAAGATGATCGCCCAGGGCAGGCTCGGGTCGGTGGCGCGGCCCCACAATTCGCCGTTGATGAAATTGGCGATGCGTCCGAGCAAGAGTCCGACCGGGGCGACCGCGGTGGTGATGTCGCCGAGCGACAGGATCGAGATGCCATTGCGGTAGGCGAACCACATCACCGCGACGACGCAGCCGAGGAAGCCGCCGTGGAACGACATCCCGCCCTCCCACAACTTAAAGATCGCGGCGGGATGATCGATGAAGAAGGGCAGGTTGTAGAACAGCACGTAGCCGGCGCGGCCGCCGAGGATGATGCCGAGCGTGACCCACAGGATGAAGTCATCGATCTGAAGCAGCGAGATCGGCGCGGGTCCGCCCCACACGCGTTCGCTCTTCAGCAGCGCGCGGGCATAAAGCCAGCCGAATACGATGCCGCAGATATAGGCCAGGGCATACCATTTGATCGCGAACGGACCGATCTCGAGCGCGATCGGGTTGAAGGCGGGGAAGTCGATGAGCAAAAACGGCATCGCGCCTTCTGTGTCCAAGCGGAATCGCGGCGGTCGGCGCCGGCAGACGCCCCGTGATTCCTCTTATGCAGGGACGTTGAATACGATTGCAAGGAAACCGGCGCGTGACAAGGATACCGCCGCTTCGCTCTTGAACCGGCCCCCTCGGATTGCCATTGTCTTTCCGCGAGGTCGCGCAAAGTTTATCGGAGGCCCACAATGACCCAGACCAATAACCGGTTTTTCGACGAGATCGGCCGCCTGATGAACGACGCCGCCGGTGCTGCCCAGGGCGTCAAGCGCGAGTTCGATTCCGTGATGCGCAGCCAGGCCGAAAAATTCCTGCGCGACATGGATCTCGTCAAGCGCGAGGAGTTCGAGGCGGTCAAGGACATGGCGCGCCTGGCGCGTGAGGAGAACGAAGCCCTGAAGGCGCGGGTCGCCGCGCTGGAGGCAAAGCTCGGGGGGACCCCGACGTCGTAAAGCGCGGTTCTCTCTGTCCCTCCCCTGGAGGGGGAGGGTCGGCGCGCAGCGCCGGGTGGGGTGATCTCTCCACTCGGCACCGCCTCGGTGGAGAGACTGTCACCCCACCCCGGCTCACATTTCGCTACGCTCCATATGAGCCGACCCTCCCCCTCCAGGGGAGGGTGGAAACCGCCCGCCAGCCCATTCTCCTTGTCATTTCCGCAGCTTCCGGGTAAAAGCCCGCCACGTCCGCGGCCCCCGCACCCCTGGAGGCTTGCTGTGGACCATGCCATGGGCCGCCTTGCGGCCCATTAACTTTTGCAAAAACAAGGACTTAACGACATGGCGACGACCGTCAAGGAATTGAAGGCGACCGCACGTCCGAAGAGCGGCAAGGGGGCCGCCCGGGCTGAGCGTCGCGCCGGGCGAGTGCCCGGAGTGATCTACGGCAACAACCAGCCCCCGCTGACGATCTCGATCGAGGATCGTGAACTGCGCCAGCGCATCCTTGCCGGCCGGTTCCTGACCACGCTGGTCGACATCGACCTCGAGGGCAAGAAGCACCGCGTCATTCCGCGCGACTACCACCTCGACCCGGTCAAGGACTTCCCGATCCATGTCGACTTCATGCGGCTGGGCGAAGGCGCCACCATCCGCATCAGCGTTCCCCTGCACGTGGTGAAGGCGGAAACCTCTCCGGGCGTGAAGCGCGGCGGCACCGTCAACATCGTCGCGCACGCGATCGAGCTCGAATGCGGCGTCGAGAGCATCCCGCAGTACATCGAGGCCGATGTCGGCTCGCTCGAGATCGGTCACTCCCTGCATCTGGCCGACGTCAAGCTGCCGGCCGGCGTCAAGGCGCTGACCCGCGAGGACGCGACCCTCGTCACCATCGTTCCGCCGTCCGGTTACGCCGAAGAGCAGAAGGCCGCTGCTGCGGCTGCCGCTGCTGGTGCGGCCCCGGGCGCTGCGGCTGCTCCGGCCGCTGGTGCTGCGGCACCGGCTGCTGCTCCTGCCGCTGCTGCCAAGGCTCCCGCCGGCGGCGACAAGAAGAAGTAATCTCTCGAAGCTGGCGCGCGGTCCTTGACCGCGCGCCGAGCGGGGGGCGCGCCGCGTCATGCGACTCTTTGTTGGGCTCGGCAATCCCGGCGCGAAATACGCACGTAACCGGCACAATATCGGCTTCATGGCCGTCGATGAGATCGCGCGGCGTCATGGCTTTGCGCCGTGGCGCCGCCGCTTTCAGGGCGAGACCTCGGAAGGTGCGCTCGGCACCGAGCGCGTGATCCTGCTCAAGCCCACGACCTACATGAACGAGTCCGGCCGCAGCGTTCAGGAAGCGGCGAGCTTCTTCAAGATCGCCGCGGGCGACACCACCGTGTTCCACGACGAGCTCGAGCTGCCGCCGGGCAAGGTGCGGGTGAAGATCGGCGGCGGCATCGCCGGCCACAACGGCCTGCGCTCGATCTCGGCGCATGTCGGCAACGATTATCGCCGGGTCCGGCTCGGCATCGGTCATCCCGGCGTCAAGGAGCTGGTGCACGGCCATGTGCTGTCGGACTTCGCCAAGGCCGACAACGAATGGGTGACGACGCTCTGCGATGCGGTGGCCGAGCACGCCGCGCTGCTTGCCAAGGGCACGGACGCGACCTTCGCCAACAGGGTGCATCTGGCCATGCAGGCGAAGGGGTTTTTGACCAAGGACGAGAACGGCAAGGAATAACACCGGTCATCGCCGGACTTGATCCGGCGATCCATCGTTCGAAGAAGATGGATGCGCGGGTCAAGCCCGCGCATGACGAGTTCGGAAGATATTGACGCGCGGAGCGCGGAGGCCAGGACCACCATGGGATTCAAATGCGGGATCGTCGGATTGCCCAATGTCGGCAAGTCGACCTTGTTCAATGCGCTGACCGAGACGGCCGCGGCGCAGGCCGCGAACTATCCGTTCTGCACCATCGAGCCGAATGTCGGCGAGGTCGCCGTGCCCGATCCCAGGCTCGACAAGCTCGCCGCGATCGCCAAGTCGGGCCAGATCATCCCGACCCGGCTGACCTTCGTCGACATCGCCGGCCTCGTGCGCGGCGCCTCCAAGGGCGAAGGCCTCGGCAACCAGTTCCTCGCCAATATCCGCGAGGTCGACGCCATCGCGCATGTGGTGCGCTGCTTTGAAGATTCCGACATCACCCATGTCGAAGGCAAGATCGCCCCGCTCGCGGACATCGAGACCATCGAGACCGAGCTGATGCTCGCCGATCTCGACAGCCTCGAGAAGCGCATCGACAATCTCACCAAGAAGGCCAAGGGCAACGACAAGGACGCCAAGGAGCAGCTCGATCTCGTGGGCCGCACCCTGGTGCTCTTGCGCGAAGGCAAGCCCGCGCGCCTCGTCGAGCGCAAGGCGGAGGAGGAGCGGGCCTTCTCGATGCTCGGCCTGCTGTCGTCCAAGCCCGTGCTCTATGTCTGCAACGTCGAGGAAGGCTCGGCCGCCACCGGCAACGCCTTCTCCAAGGCGGTCGAGGAGCAGGCGGCGAAGGAGGGCGCGGTTGCCGTCGTCATCTCCGCCAAGATCGAATCCGAGATCGCGACCATCTCGCGTGACGAGCGCGCGGACTTCCTGGAGACTTTGGGCCTCGCAGAAGCCGGCCTCGACCGCCTGATCCGCGCCGGCTACACCCTGCTCGACCTCATCACCTATTTCACCGTGGGCCCGAAGGAAGCGCGCGCCTGGACCATCTATCGCGGCACCAAGGCGCCGGCGGCGGCCGGCGTGATCCACACCGATTTCGAGAAGGGTTTTATCCGCGCCGAGACCATCGCATATGACGATTATGTCGCGCTCGGCGGCGAAGCCGGCGCCCGCGATGCCGGCAAGCTCCGCCTCGAAGGCAAGGACTACGTCGTCGCCGACGGCGACGTGATGCATTTCAGGTTCAATACGTAGGAGCTGGTCATTCCGGGGCGCGCGAAGCGCGAGCCCGGAATCCATCTATACGCTTGTTCTGTGGCTCAATGGATTCCGGGCTCGCCTCTTCGAGGCGCCCCGGAATGACGGGAATCACCGCATCCCTGATCCCTGGTCCCTGATCGCGCCGAGATGCTCGTTGATGCGGAAGACGATCAGGATCAGCTCCGCGACGATGCGCGAGAACACGATGCCGACCACGACGCTGGCGATCGACGACAGCAGCACCAGGAAGCCGCCGAACGGGCTGATCGCCATCGCAGCCAACCCTGAGAAGATGCCGGAGAGCCCGAACAGGCAGATCAGCGCGATCACCAGCCAGTAGAAGGTCTTGATGATCGTCGGCGTGATGAAGCGGTCCCATTGGAACAGGTCGCTGAATGAGAACATTGCTCTCCCCAAGGCAAATCGGGACTTCAAATCGGGCTTCGGCCGTCGATCGATCCGACTCAAATCAACGCCGATCTCAAGTATGTAGCACGAGCCATGCGGGCCGGCGGGTTGAGATTGCCGCAAAGTGCGGCCACAATCTGTCATTCCCGCAAAGCTTTCCCGAGATGACCCTGACCTTCGAAGATTTCCCGCCTGGCCGGTTCGGAACGTTCGGCCCGCGCCACGTCACCCGCGACGAGATATTGGCCTTCGCCGCCGAGTTCGATCCGCAGCCGATGCATCTCGACGAGGCGGCAGCAGCTGAGAGCATGCTGCGCGGCCTGTCCGGTTCGGGCTGGCACCTGTGCTCGCTGATGATGCGGATGATGGCCGACGGCTTCATCACGCGCGCCGCGTCACTGGGATCTCCCGGCGTCGACGAGGTGCGCTGGCTGTCGCCACTGCGGCCCGGCGACGATCTCACGCTCGACGTCGATGTCCTGGAAGCGCGGGCCTCGAAGAGCCGACCTGAGCTCGGCATCGTCAAGTTCAAATGCACCGCGCGCAATGCGGCGGGGCAGGCGCTCGCCGAGATGACCTCGCCGATCCTGATCAAGCGGCGCGAAGGAGCGGCCTGATGCGGTTCTTCGAAGACATCGCGATCGGTCAGCGTCGCGAGATCGGCGCCTATACGTTCACGGCGGAAAAGATCAAGACCTTCGCCGCGAAGTTCGATCCGCAGCGCTTTCACCTCGATGAGGAGGAGGGCAAGAACTCGCTGTTCGGCGGGCTCGCGGCCTCGGGCTGGCATGTCGGCTCGGCCTGCATGAGCCTGCTTGTCGCCGACGGCCAGCGTCTGGCGCGCGAGGCCGCCTCGCGCGGCGAGGAGGTCGCGGTGTGGGGCCCGTCGCCAGGCTTTCGCGACCTGCGCTGGATCAGGCCGGTGCTCGCCGGCGATACCGTCGCTTACGTCAATGAAGTCATCGACAAGCGCGCCTCCGCCTCCCGTCCCGGCTGGGGCATTTTGACGGCCCGCACCACCGGCACCAACCAGCGCGGCGAGGAGGTCTATTCCATCACCGCCTCCGCCTTCGTGCCGCTGCGCGAGGGCGGTTAGATCTGTTCCAAGATGAACGGGCAAATGAGTGCGCGAGTGTTGCCCGCGCGCTATGGACGCGATTCCGGGTGGCTGCCATAAGCCTGCGCAACATGGTTACGGCGAAGCAGTTTCGCGGAACCAGTCAGTTGCTAACTAATTATGAACCTGTCGCTGTCTATTTGAAAACGAATAGGCAGACGACAGGGGACGAGGACCATGGCTGATCGCGGCGCACTCAAATTTGTTGGATTCATCTTCGCGACCGCGACGCTGGCCGTGATGCTGGTCGCGGGCATGGTGGCGAAGGGCTACGCCGATGGCGCCTACACGCTGGAAGCCTCGACCGTGGAAGCGGCCCGGTAAGATTCGTTAACGATCGCGGCCGGCATCCGGCCGCAGCTCAGCGGCTATAGACGAACGCAAGGATGGCGATCGCAACCGCCAGCAGCCCGACAAAGCGCAGCATGATCGTGCCGAATTGATTCGGCGCGGGCCGCAACGGGATCGGGTCCGTGGTGTCGGGCCGAATGCTTTCCATCTGAAATGTCCCCCTGAGCCCGGCCGCGACGGCACGGGCGCTTGGCGTTTGTCGCCCGGGAGCGGCGGTGGGTTCAAACGGCAGTCTCGTGTCCCGAACGCGCTGCAGCGTGCAACGCTGCTGCGCAGAGCTGGGACCCAGAAGGCCGCGCTGGAGAAATGCTGTGACATGGGCCCCGGCTCTGCGACGCGTCACTGCGTGCCGCATCGCGTCCGGGGCACGAGGCCTCCCTCGAAATCAAAACCGCCGCGTCCCTTCCGGAACGCGGCGGCCGATGATGCGTTTCGTGCCGGCGATCAGCTGTTGCGCAGGCCGTCGGCGGCGCGCTTCCACTGCGCGACGTTGTCGGCGATCATGCGGGTCGACTTCATCGCGGCCTGGCTGAGCTGGGCGTAGCCGGAGATCTCGCGCTGGACGCGCTGGCCTTCGGCGTGAAGCAGGTCGCGCAGGCTCTCGAGCTCGGAGATCAAATTCTCGATCTCGGCGAGCGAGGTGCCGGCGACGCGCTGGATCAGCGAGTTGACGTTGTTGACGGTGGCTTCCGCGCTCGGGTCGAGCGGCGGGGCGTCGGTGGTGGTCGCGGCCGGACGGCGCAGATAGGCGATGTCGTTGCGGACGAAGTCGCGGATGCCGGCTTCGACCTCGGTCACGGCGGCGAGGTTGGTGTCGACCGTCTCGGTCTCGGTGGCTTCGATCTTTTCCGGACGCATGGCGTTCATCGTTATTCCCCTGTTCGCGTTGAGCGCAGCGCGAGTGTCCCCCGCACGACGACGTCTGTGAGGCAGGCCGCATCAGGGCGTCCGATTTTGACCGCAAATGGGCCGAGATGCGGCAAGGCCGGACCATTCGGGGGTTTTGCCGTGGCGTATGGTTAGGGAAGGGTGAATCGCGTGCGAGGTGAATGCGCGGCTCGGCCGGTGCTTCACGCCCTCGCCCCGTTCTTACGGGGAGAGGGTGGGGTGAGGGGCTGCTTCCGCGATCACGGTGAGAGTTGGACTCGCGGAGAGTCCCCCTCACCCGGAATTTGCTGTCGCAAATTTCGGCCTCTCCCCGCAGGCGGGGAGAGGCGAAGACACTACCAGCTCTTCTTGAAGCCCGCCGTAACGCTCTTGTTCAGCGTGCCTTGCGAGGTTTCACCGACCGAGCCTGATACGGTGACGTTGTCGAACAGCTTCTGCTCGGCGCCGAGCTTGCGCAGCCATCTATCGTCGGTGGTCGACAGCGTCTGGCCGGCAACGATGCTGGTGCCGGTGTCGGTCACGGTGACCTTGGCACTCTGGTCGGTCTCGTAATTGCGCGTGACGTGGCCGCCGATGCCGGGGACCGCACTGGTGCCCTGCTGGTTGACGCTGTAGCCATTCTGCAGCGTCAGCGAGGTGTCGCCTGACAGCGGCACCGATTTGGTCAGTGTCGCCCCGATCTTGCTGTGCTCGGCGCCGGGATCGACCCTGGCTTCCACCGCGGTCTTGTCCCAGATCGCGCCCGCGCCCGGCGCGGTTGCCGTCGCCCAGGCGCTGCCCGAGGATTGCGGCAGGTTGCCGCCGTTGGTGGCCTTCTGCGCCAGCAGCTCGGACATCGTCCTGGGCTCGCTCGCCAGCGTCATGTCGGCGCCGACTCGGGTATCCCAGAACGAGGACACCGATTGCTTTACGGTCACCGCCGAGGAGCCGTTGGCATTGGGATTCGACGACCAGTCGAGGCCTTCCCTGGCGGCGGCCTGCGCGCGCTTCTTGGCGGTCATCGGGTCGATGCCGGTCCCCGCATCGACCGCGATCTGGCTCCAGTCGAGCTTGTCGACGTCGATGCCCTTCATGATGTCGGGATCATTGACGTCGGGGGCTTCGGCCGCCTCGGCCTCGTCGTCGGATGCGGGTGAGGAGAAGGGCGGAATGATCTGTGCCTGTAACGTCAGCACCGAGCCCAAGATGAATGCGGCCGCCAGCAACGGCAGCCTGGTCCAGCCAAACCCTGTCGAGAATTCCATCGTCCTGCCCACGAACCCCAGCGCATGCTGTCCGCCCCACTATAGCGGTCGCAATGACCATGCGCCATTCCGGCGCTGAAAGTGCCGGTTTATCGTTGCGGAATTGTGGCGGTTCGCCAGGGAAGGCGAACCAACGGGCCGCGCGAGAGGCGCGCGCCCGATGACGAGCTCGTGATGCGACGGCATCCGGCGGGGCTGGAGGCCAGGACGTCGCGATCGCCTCGTCGTCGGTCCCGAACAGCGGGGCCCGTTGGCGTCCCCCCTGAAGCGCGATGATCATCATCGCGCTTCAGGTTGTTGTTTGCACATGATCTTCTCGGAAAATCGCTTCGCACTATGCGCTAGCGCGGCCCTTTCGGGGCCGGATCATGCGCTAGCCGACGCTGGTCATCTTCGGCAGATGAATGGCGCGGCCGAGTGCCTGCTCGACCAGGTCGAAGGTGTCGATCAGCACCCGCATGCTGATTAGCTTGCCGGCCTTGAACTGGGCGAACTGCGCCACGCGCAGGCTGATCGGCTTGTTGGAATCCAGCGCCGTCAGCGAATAGCGCACCATCGAGGCGGCGGAATCGACGCCCAGCATGATGCTCTCGCGGTCGAAGCGGCGGACCTGGAAATTGTCGGCGAGCTGGCGGATGACGTCGAGCACGGCATCCTTGCCCTGGCGCGCGCCGAGGAACGGAAACATGTCGATCGGGCCGTAGAGCGCCCATTCGACGTCCTCGTCGATCAGGACCTCGATATCAGCGAAATGCCGGTCGTTGATCGCGCGGTGCAACGCGCGCGAGAAACGCCAGAGGCTGTGCTCTGTCATTTGGGGCAGTCCTGAAGCTGGCTTTACGGAAAAAACGGCAAACAACCCCATGCGCACTCGGGCGCCGGGGCCAACTCATTTGTATACGAACAAATTAGCAGATTTCGGCCAAAACGCAATTCACGTTTTCGCAATGCACACTTGATCGCTCTTTGTGAGATTTACAATAGAACCCCGTAATTGTCCGGGTCCCGGCGCTCAGTCCGCCCGGGCGATCAGCGGCCCGATCTCCCGTTCCAGCACCTGCTGCACCAGGTCGTAGGAATCGATGATCTCGCGCATCTCCGCCACCAGTCCGCCGCGGAACGTGTAGAACACCGCCATGTCGAACTGCACGATGCGGTCGTTGCTGCGCTTCTTGAAAAAAGCGTGCATGTACGTCGCGACGGCCTCGCCCTCGGCGACGATGTGCGGCGTCTTGTAACGAACCTCCGAATAGCGCGACCAGACCGTCTGCCACAGCTCGCGCAGCTCCTGCTTGCCGTGGCGCGGTACCATGTGCGGCAGCACGTCGATCGGCGCGTGGGTGAGGAAATAGACATCATCGGTGCAGCAGGCCAGCGCCGCCTCGATATCGCCGCGCGCGAAGGCATCGAGCAGGTGCACCACGCGTTGGCGATTCAGCTTCTCCACCGTCATTGCCACCAGTCCTCGTTCGGCCCCGTTGCGTTCCGCAACGCTAACGCGCGGTGTCGCGCACCGGCAATCCGCGAAATCACAGGGATGTTGCATGCGTTTTGACGCACGAGCGCAATGCTCGGTTCACGATATGCAACTGTAAGTTGAATTGCGGGATAGCTGCACGAATTCGCGCTCTATCCGGTTGCGCGGGGCGCAACGCGCATGGCGCCGTGCGCAACGTCAGCACAGGCGCACGGAAACTTCATTTGAATTAGCCAGAGGCCGTCATGCCCGGGCTTGTCCCGGGCATCCACGTTCTTCGTGCTGCGTGAAAGGCGTGGATGGCCGGGACAAGCCCGGCCATGACGACGTGGAGAGAGTCGGCGCCCATAGGCCGACAGCTCATATGCGATAGTCTTGCCGCAAGTGGAGCGAAGCCGGCCCGTCCCGCGTGACCCATCTCACATCACCCCACCGGCGCCGTGGCTACCGTCATCGGCATGTCATCAGGGAGACGTGCCATGGCCACCATCGCCAATGCAAGAAAGTCCCGCCTGCATAACGCGCTCGAAGGCCTCGCGCTGACCGCGAGCCTGCAGAGCTTCCCGACCTTCGCCACATCGGCCTTCCTGCTCAAGCTCTGCGGCGACCACGACCTCGTCGGCGACCCCGGCGTTGCCATCTTCGTCGCATTTGCCTCGCTCGCCCACGCGACGCTGGCCGTGACCCTGGGCCCGAGTTTCCCGCACCTGTTCAAGACCGTCTACGAGCCGAAATTCTTCGAGGCCCATCTGTCGCTCTCCGACAAGATCACGGCATGGCGCACCCAGCCCGTCGCCTCGCTGCAATTGGTGACGATCGTGCTGCTGCTGTCGGTGATGGCGGTGGTGACGGCGAGCGTGGGGTGAGGGGGTAACCACGAACGTCGCCGATAAACCTACGCGTCTACCTCTTCTTCCACCCCCCGCGCCGTCCCGGCGCGCCACCCGTCGACTTCGGCGCCGGCCCGAACTCCGGACCCGACTGCCGCGAATCCGTCGGCTGGATGATGCGGCTGGCGCTGCCGAACGGCTTTGACGGCAACGCGCGGCTCTCGCGATAGGGCAGCGATTCCGGGCCGTGCATCTCGTCGAGATGCGGCTTGTGCACGCGGGAGCCTTTGCCGCCGCCGGCCTTGAGCGCGGTCGCGGCGCTCTTGTTCTTCATGGCGCTGACGGGCAGGTTCGCGGCATCGCCATACTTCTTCGCCCCCGCATAGGCGCCGGCCTTGCCCGCGACCACGCGCTGCTTGGCGGTGGGGTCGTCGACCACGGCGAGCTCGGTGGCGCGCAGGCGCTTGACTTCGTCGCGCAGGCGCGCGGCTTCCTCGAAGTTCAGGTCGGCCGCGGCCTCGCGCATCCTTGTTTCGAGATCGGCGAGCACGGCTTCGAAATTATGGCCGATCGAGATGACGTCGTCGGTCATGTCGTGGCCGCCGACCTCGATCAGCACGTGGTCGCGCTCGTAGACCGAGTTGAGGATGTCGCCGATCTGCTTCTTCACGCTCTCCGGCGTGATGCCGTTGGCGTTGTTGTACTCGACCTGCTTCTCGCGGCGGCGGTTGGTCTCGGCGATGGCGCGCTCCATCGATCCCGTCATCTGGTCGGCGTAGAGGATCACCTTGCCGTCGACGTTGCGCGCGGCGCGGCCGATGGTCTGGATCAGCGAGGTCTCGCTGCGCAGAAAACCTTCCTTGTCGGCGTCGAGGATAGCGACCAGCGCGCATTCGGGAATGTCGAGGCCTTCGCGCAAGAGGTTGATGCCGACCAGCGCGTCGAATGCACCGAGGCGCAAATCGCGGATGATCTCGATGCGCTCGATCGTGTCGATGTCCGAGTGCATGTAGCGGACGCGAATGCCCTGCTCGTGTAGATATTCGGTGAGGTCCTCCGCCATGCGTTTTGTGAGGACCGTGATCAGCGAGCGATAGCCCGCTTGCGCGGTGGCGCGCACCTCGCCGACGAGATCATCGACCTGCGTGCGGGCCGGGCGGATGTCGACGGGAGGATCGATCAGTCCCGTGGGGCGAATGACCTGCTCGACGAACACGCCGCCGCTCTCGTTCAGCTCCCAGCTGCCCGGGGTTGCCGACACCGCGACGGTCTGCGGCCGCATCATGTCCCATTCCTCGAAGCGGAGCGGGCGGTTGTCCATGCAGGACGGCAGGCGGAAGCCGTATTCGGCCAGCGTCGCCTTGCGGCGGAAGTCGCCGCGGAACATCGCGCCGATCTGCGGGATGGTGACGTGGCTCTCGTCTGCGAAGATCAGCGCGTTGTCGGGCACGTATTCGAACAGCGTCGGCGGCGGCTCGCCGGGGCGACGCCCGGTGAGGTAGCGCGAATAGTTCTCGATGCCGGCGCAGCTGCCCGTCGCCTCCATCATCTCGAGGTCGAAGGTGGTGCGCTGCTCCAGCCGCTGCGCCTCCAGCAGGCGGCCCTGGTTGTTGAGCTGGTCGAGCCGCTGCTTCAATTCGAACTTGATCGACTTGATCGCCTGCACCAGCGTCGGCCGTGGCGTCACGTAGTGCGAGTTGGCGTACATCTTGATGAATTCGAGCTCGTCCTGCTTGTGGCCGGTGAGCGGATCGAACTCCTCGATATTCTCGATGGTGTCGCCGAACAGGTTCACGCGCCAGGCGCGGTCTTCATAGTGCGCCGGAAAGATGTCGATGACGTCGCCGCGCACGCGAAACGTGCCGCGGGTGAAATCGGCCTGGGTGCGCTTGTACTGCAGCGCGACGAGATCGGCGATGAGCTGGCGCTGGTCGATGCGCTCGCCCTTCTTCAGCGCGAAGGTCATCGCGGTGTAGGTCTCGACCGAGCCGATACCGTAGATGCAGGACACCGAGGCCACGATGATGACGTCGTCGCGTTCGAGCAGCGCGCGCGTCGCCGAGTGGCGCATGCGGTCGATCTGCTCGTTGATCGAGGAATCCTTTTCGATGTACGTGTCCGTGCGGGGCACATACGCTTCCGGCTGGTAGTAGTCGTAATAGCTGACGAAATACTCGACTGCGTTGTCGGGGAAAAAGTTCTTGAACTCGCCATAGAGCTGGGCGGCCAGCGTCTTGTTCGGCGCCAGGATCAGGGCCGGGCGCTGCGTCGCCTCGATCACCTTGGCCATGGTGTAGGTCTTGCCCGAGCCGGTGACGCCCAGCAGCACCTGCGAACGGTCGTTGCGCTCGATGCCCTCGACCAGCTCGGCGATTGCGGTCGGCTGGTCGCCCTTGGGCTCGTAGGACGACTTGATCTCGAAGCGGACGCCGCCTTCGGACTTTTCCGGCCGCGGCGGCCGGTGCGGCGTCCACACCTTCATGGAGCCGTCGCCCTTGCGGAACTCCGGCCGGCCCTCGCGGATCAGCGATTCCAGTGCATCCGCGGTGGCCTTGACGCCGAGCGCCTCCATCTTGGACCGCGGCGGACGCGCCAGCGCCTCGGCATCGTCCTCCTCAGTGGGCAGGCCGAGCTGCCGCGCCAGCTCCGGATCGAGCGTCGGAATCGTGGCCGCGGTTCCGTAATTGGCCTGCGGCGCCTCCTCCAGCCCGGCGAGCTCAGCCGACTGACGGGCGCCCGGCGGCTGCGGATTGGGCCGCAGCGGCATCGGCCGCGCCGCATCTTGTGGAAACTCCTTCGGCGTCGAAGCCCGCGCGCGATGTGCGGCGGCCTCGCCCCCGGCGCGGCGGTCGCGCGAATTGTCCGGCGGCGGCTGCAGGCCGGTGCCTGATCCCAAGCCCGCATCGCCGCGATTGATCGCGGGATTGAGCAGTTCGGCCAGCGCCGGCCCGATCGGCTGCACGTCGGGGCGGTGTGCCTTCGAGTTCGGAGCCTTGGTCTTCGTGGATTTGCCGGGTTTTTCGGAGGATGCAGGTTTCTTCGCCATGAGGCGAATATGGGACGAGTCCGCCCCGCAATAAAGGGTGAATGCCCGTGGCGATGCAGGCTGCTGACAGCAGGTTGGCAGCAGCCTTGCGGTTCACGCCGCCGGCAGCGGCCCCTCGTCGTCTCCGGTGCTGACATTCGGCTCGACGATGTCGAGATGAATGCCGCCGCAATCAGTGCAGCGCATGGTCCAGTACTCGCATCCGGCGCGGCCGCCTATCACACGGAGCACCGTGAGATCGCTGTCGCATTCCGGGCAGTTGGACAGCACTGCGCGGGCATAGATCCGCGGCTGCGCTGCATCGGTTTCGACGATGGACATACCGGTTCCCCCCTTTGCGCCGCCCTGTCTCTGATCCGCCTGCGGACCGCCTATTCGTCGTCGCCGCCGGCCCGCAGCCGAAAACGATCGATGTGGTGCTTGGCATCGGCAATCGCGGCATCGCGATCGGGCCAGGCGAAGCCGACTTCCATGGCCGGAAACAGCACGCCGTCGATGGCCACCGGGCTGAGATCGGCCCGGCGGATCCGCGCGTGCCACAGCCCCTTGCCAGCTTCGAAGGATTCGATGTCAAAGCCGTCGTAGAGGGTCGTCATGAGTGTAGGTCCCACGTTTCTTTTCGGAGGGTCACGAGACCACGTCTGCGGATTTTGGGATGTGAAGCCGTTCACAAGCGGGCGGCTTTTTTGCCCGCCTTCAGTTCCGCGCTGCAGCACGGCCGATCCGGCGCGGCCGGGCGGCGGGTTCCGATGCCGCCCGCATGATCCAGCGGCGGAAGGCGGCAAAGTCGCGCTGCTCGGTCTGGAAGCTGCGATAGAGCAGGTACCAGCGCATGCCCTTGGGCACTGACAGGTCGAACGGCGCTACCAGCCGGCCGGCCGCAAGATCGTCGTCGATATAGGGGCGGATGCCCATCGCGATGCCGAGCCCGTCGGCCGCGGCCTGCAGCGCCTGGCCGTAGAACTGGAACTCGGGCCCGCGCGCGCTGATCCGAGCCGTGCCCGCCGCCTTCAGCCAGATCGGCCAGTCCTCGGGTGAGTGCGCGACGCGGATCAGGCTCGGTCCCTTCAGGTCGGCCGGGCGCTTCAATCCTCCGGCAAGGCGAGGCACGCAGACGGGGGTGAGGTCGCCCGCGAACAGCGGCTCGGCGACGAGGCCGGGCCAGTCGCCGGTGCCGAGCTTGATGCCGCAGTTCCAGTCCTCGCCGAACGGCACCGCGGCGCCGCCGGTGGTGAAGCGCACCTCGATGTCGGGCTCCTCGCTGCGAAACTCCGAAAGGCGCGGGATCAGCCAGCGCATCGCAAAGGTGTGGCCGACGCCGATGGTGAGCACGCGCACGCTCGCAGGCGCCGTCACCTGCGCCGTGAGGCTCGCCAGCGCATCGAAGATCGGGGTCAGCCCGCTTTGATAGGCGCGGCCGGCCTGCGTCAGCACGAGCCTGTTGGCCTTGCGCTCGAACAAGGCGACGCCGAGCCGCTCTTCGAGCAGGTGCACCATGCGGCTGACGGCGGCCGCCGATACGCTCAGCTCCAACCCGGCCGCAGCAAAGCTTCCGGTCCGCGCCGCCGCCTCGAACGCCTTGATGCCGTTGAGAAACAGCAGTCGCCGCAAATGATCACCCTCAGGAAAGCTGATGCCAGGGCAAGATAACTCAGTTTGCGGAAAAGGCGCAAGCGAGGCACGTTCTCCTTTGCCTCTCCCCGCGAGTGGGGCGAGGGAGTGCAACAGTTCGCGTCCCTCACTCGCCCTCGGGAGATCCTTTCGTGACGCCCATCATGATCGCTGCCCTCGGATTGCTGATGGTGGCCACGGCGTTCCTGTCGGGGCTGTTCGGCATGGCGGGCGGGCTGATCCTGATCGGCGTGCTGCTGGCCCTGATGCCGCTGCCGACCGCGATGGTGCTGCATGCGATCACGCAGATGGCCTCGAACGGCTGGCGCGCGTTCCTGTGGCGGGCGCATATCCGCTGGCGGCCGGTCGCGAACTATATGGTCGGCGCGGCCGTCGCGCTCGCGGCGTGGTCGCTGACCCGCTACGTGCCAGACAAGCCGACGGCGCTGCTCTTGCTCGGCGTCACCCCGTTCATGGCGCGGCTTTTGCCGGCGAACGTCAAGCCGGATCCTGATAGCCTCTGGCAGGGCACGGTCTACGGCACGATCTGCATGGGCCTGATGCTGATGACCGGCGTCTCCGGCCCGCTGCTCGACACCTTCTTCCTCGGCGGCGATTTCGGCCGGCGCGAGAAGGTTGCGACCAAGGCGATGTGCCAGGTCGTCAGCCATTTCACCAAGCTGATCTATTTCGGCGGCATCATCGACCAGGCCGCGGGCCTCGATCCCGTGCTCGCTGCCGTCGCCATCGCAGCCTCGATGCTCGGCACCACGCTGGCGCGGCGCATCCTCGAAGCCATGACCGACCAGCAGTTCATCGCCTGGTCCAACAAGCTGATCACCACCATCGCCTGCTACTACATCGTCCACGGCGGCTGGCTGTTGCTGCGTGCGCCGGTTCTGGCTGCCTTCGACAAGGGAGGTTTGCAATGAGCGAGACGGCCGATCCGCTGGTGCTGGACTTCGTCGAATGGGTGGCGCGCGAGCCGCGCGCCTATGCCGAGGTGATCGCGACCTGGAAGACCTCGTGCCCGCGCCTCACCATCTGGGAAGACGCCGCCGAGCGCGGCTACGTCGCGCGCGAGACGATTGCAGGTCTCGGGCTGGTGATCGCGGTGACGGAAGGCGGTGAGAGGCTGTTGCGCGCCAACGGGCGGTAGTTTCTTTGCCTCTCCCCGCCTGCGGGGAGAGGCCGACACGCGAAGCGTGGCGGGTGAGGGGGAGTCTCCGCGAGTCCGTCTCTCACTGTGATTGCGGAGGCAGCCCCTCACCCCAACCCTCTCCCCGTAAGAACGGGGAGAGGGAGAAGACATAGCGCAGCTCTCTCCACATCGTCATTGCGAGCGCAAGCGAAGCAATCCAGAATGTCACTGCAGCGGTAGCCTGGATTGCTTCGCTGCGCTCGCAATGACGGAGCACTGGTCCATGTCGCTCAAACTCTACGAACTCGTCGGCACCGATCCAGCGCGCCCCTTCAGCCCGTATTGCTGGCGCACGCGGATGGCGCTCGCGCACAAGGGCCTTGCAGCGGAATCGCTGCCCTGGCGCTTCACCGAGAAGAGCGCGATTGCGCCGCACGGCTCGGAGAAGGTCCCGGTGCTGATGCATCACGACAAGCCGATCGTCGATTCCTGGATCATCGCGAACTATCTCGAGGACCATTTTCCGGATCGCCCGTCGCTGTTCGGCGGCGAGGGCGGCCGCGCCATGGCGCGCATGATCAATGCGTGGGGCGACATCGCCATCGTGGGCGGCATCTTTCCGCTCATCATCGCCGACATCCCGAAGAATCTGAATGAGGTCGATGCCGCCTATTTCCGCAAGTCGCGCGAGGCCCGCTTCGGCGGCAATACTCTCGAGGAGATCATGGCGGGCCGCGAGGCCGGCGTCATCGCGTTCCGCAAGTCGCTCGAGATCATGCGGCAGACGTTCAAGACGCAGCCTTTTCTCGGCGGGCAGGCACCGAACTACGCCGACTACATCGTGTTCGGCGGATTCCAATGGGCGCGCATGGTCAGCCCGTTCAAGCTGCTGGATGCGGATGATCCCATCTATGCCTGGCGCGAAAAGCTGCTGGATGCGTTCGACGGCTTGGCGCGCAAATCGCCGGGGCACGAGGTGTAAACTTCGTAGCCCGGATGGAGCGTAGCGAAATCCGGGGCCGGTGCTAGCGGAACGAATCCCGGATTACGCTTGCGCTCCATCCGGGCTACGCGCCGCCGCTTTCCGCAAGCACGCCCGGCACAGGCAGTCCTCGCCCTCGAGCGGCATCGGCAGTTTTGCCGTCTCCTCCGCGCACCAGCAATTGCCATAGAGATCGCAGCCGAATTCGCTGCCGCAACGGGAACAGGTGAGACGGCGCGCAAGTGCCGGCGCTGACGGCATTTCTTTCGGATTTGTCATGATCTACGTCGAAGCTTCGTCGTCATTTTCAGGGCGGGTTCATCTGCCGCTGCAGTATATTACGCGTCGCCCGCGTCGCAGGAAAGCACCTCGCAACACGCGAAGGACAGATCATCGATGGCCCGCGATTCGCAAGCCGCCCTCGTCGCGCTCAACCGCTTCGGCTTCGGCGCCCGCGGCGGTGCATCGGGCGATCTCGTCAACGCAAGCTCCGACCCGCGCGGCTTCGTGAAGGCCGAGCTTTCGCGTTCCAATGGCGTGCTGTTGGAAGCGCCGGGCCTGCAATCGACGCCGCAGCTCGGGCAGGCCGTGTTTGCCTATCAGGACCAGGTCAAGCAGGCGCGTGAGGCGGCGAAGGCCGCCGCGCCCGCCGAGACGCCGGCACTAGCGCCTGCCGATCAGGACGCGCCCTTGCGCCGTAATCTCTCGCTGAATGCAGCGGCAGAGATCACTGGCCAAATGGCCGATGCGAAGCCCACAGGCAGCGCACCGAAGCCGGAGACCATGCAGCCGAACGCTGCGCCGCCTGCTGCCAAGCCAGCGCCGCAGCCGCTCAATGTCATCCAGAAAACCTTTCGCGCCGAGGCGCTGGCGCGGCTGCAGCGCGCCACGCTGGCCGAGTGCGGCTTCACCGAGCGCCTCGTCGCGTTCTGGTCCAATCATTTCTGTATCTCTGCCAGTAAGGGCGAGTTGGCGCGGATCTGGGCCGGCGCGTTCGAGCGCGAGGCGATCCGGCCGCACGTGCTCGGTCGCTTCGCCGACATGCTGAGGGCGGTCGAGCAGCATCCGGCGATGCTGTTCTTCCTCGACAACCAGCAATCGCTTGGACCCGACTCGCGCGCGGGACAAAACCGCAAGCGCGGGCTGAACGAAAATCTCGCGCGCGAGATCATGGAGCTGCATACGCTCGGCGTCGGCGGCGGCTACACCCAAGGCGACGTCACCTCGCTCGCGCGCATCATCACCGGCTGGACCTTTGCCGGCAGGCAAGGGCAGCTCGGGGTTCCCGGCTCCTTCGTCTTCAACACCAATGCGCATCAGCCCGGGCCGCAGGTGCTGCTCGGCAAGACCTACGATCAGGCCGGCCTCGCACAGGGCGAAGCCGCGCTCGCCGATCTCGCGCGACATCCCTCGACCGCGAGTTTCATCGCCACCAAATTCGTCCGTCACTTCGTCGCGGACGAGCCGCCGCCGGCGCTCGTTGCGCGCCTGCGCGACGTCTTCGTCAAGACCGACGGCGATCTCAAGGCGATGGCGACCACGCTCGTCGATTCCGAGGAAGCATGGAAAGCGCCGCTCACGAAGCTGCGCTCGCCATACGATTTCCTGGTCGCGAGCGGCCGGCTGCTGGCGCGCGTGCCGGAGGATCCCGGCGCCTATCTCAACAACCTCAATCTGCTCGGCCAGCCGCTGTGGTCGCCGCCGGGTCCCAACGGCTTTCCCGACAGCAATGCCGCCTGGGGCGCGCCGGAAGGCATCAAGCTCAGGCTCGACATCGCGGCGCAGATCGGCGCGCGGCTTGGCAACAACATCGATCCGCTCGACCTCCTTGAGTTCGCCGCCGCCGATGCCGCCTCGGCCGAGACGCGGCGGACCATCGAGCGCGCGGAGTCGCGGCAGCAGGCGCTGGCGCTGCTGCTGATGTCGCCGGAAATGCAGAGGAGATGATGATGACCGACTGCGTCGAGAACCGGCTCCTCACCTCCCGCCGCGGTCTCCTGCTCGGCGGCGCGTCCTTTGCGGCCTGGGCTTACCTGCCGAAATTCGCCCGCGCGGCCGACGGGCGCGATCCGCGAATGATCGTGGTGATCCTGCGCGGCGCACTGGACGGGCTCTCGACCGTCGCGCCGCTCGGCGATCCCGATTATGCCGGCCTGCATGGATCGATCGCGCTCAGCGCCGACGGGGCGCATCCCGCGATCATGCTCGACTCGTTCTTCGCCCTGCATCCGGCGATGCCGGAGTTTGCGCGCATGTATCGCGACAAGCACGCGGCGGTGATCCACGCGGTCGCGACGCCCTATCGCGACCGCTCGCATTTCGACGGTCAGGACGTGCTCGAAAGCGGCTATGCCGGCCCGGGCCGCGTGCAGTCCGGCTGGCTCAACCGCGCGCTGGAAGCGCTGCCGCGCGGCGAGCGCGTGTCGAGCGGCCTCGCGGTCGGCCCCACAACGCCGCTAGTGCTGCGCGGCAGCGCGCCCACCGTGGGCTGGGCGCCGGTCGCGCTGCCGCAGGCCGATGATGACACCGCAATGCGCCTGGTCGAGCTCTACCGCCACCGCGATCCCGCCTTGGCCTCCGCGCTGTCGCAAGGCCTCCAGCTCGACAAGGCGGCGAGCGGCGACGACATGAAAGCGACGCGCGGCAATGCGGTCGCGCAGATGCGGCAGGTCGCGCGCGGCGCCGCAAAGCTGATGGCGGCCGATGATGGCCCGCGCATCGCCGCGCTCGCCTTCGACGGCTGGGACACGCATGCCAATGAAGGCGGCCCTGTGGGGCGTCTCGCCTTCCTGCTCGGCGGCCTCGACGGGGCGCTCGCCGAATTCGAAAGCGGCCTAAGGGATCGCTGGCGCGACACCGTCGTGGTCGTCGCCACCGAGTTCGGCCGCACCGCGCGCATCAACGGCACCGAGGGGACCGATCACGGCACCGGCACGATCGCCTTGCTTGCCGGCGGCGCGGTGCAGGGCGGCCGGGTGATCGCGGACTGGCCCGGCCTCAAGCTCGCCAATCTGTATGAGGGCCGTGACCTCAAGCCGACCACGGATCTGCGCTCGGTGATCAAAGGCGTGCTGCAGGATCAGTTCGGCCTGTCCGATCGCGCGCTGGCCGAGACGGTGTTCCCCGACAGCGCAGGAGCACGGCCGATGCGCGGACTGGTTGGCTAAGCCGTCATTCCGGGGCGCGCGGAGCGCGAACCGGAATCCATCTCTCGACGCGTTCTGCAGAAAAATGGATTCCGGGCCCGCGCCTTGCGGCGCGTCCCGGAATGACGACATGATGAGCCGAGCATCAGGAGACACCACCCCATGTACATCGCCATGAACCGCTTTCGCGTCGCCAAGGGCTCCGAGGCTGCCTTCGAGCAGGTCTGGCTCACGCGCGACACCCATCTCGACAAGGTGCCGGGCTTCGTCGAGTTTCACCTGCTGCGCGGGCCGGAAGCCGAGGACCACACGCTGTACGCCTCGCACACCGTGTGGGCGAATTATGCGGCGTTTGAGGCCTGGACCAAGTCGGAAGCGTTTCGCGCGGCACATCATAAAGCGGGCGACAACAAGCCGCTTTATCTAGGCCATCCCCAGTTCGAAGGTTTCGAGGTGATGCAGACCGTGGGGCGCGGCGCCAAGTAACGCTGCCAAGTAGCGCTGCCAGCAAAAAAATGCGGCCCCTGTCAGACGCGGCGACTGACGGGGACCGCTGGGGGCGCATGATCGGTGACGGGGGGCCTGACCAGACGCAGGGGCAGCCTAGCCTTGCTGTGTTACGCGCGGGTGACAGGTGGAGTTATCCACAGGCTCCCGGCACGACTCAGAAGATCTTGCGATAGACGATGAAACCGGAGCGCTCCGCGACCTTGTCGTACAGGCGCTGCGCCGTGAGATTGGTCTCGTGCGTCTGCCAGTAGACGCGCGGCGATCCCGCCAGCTTCGCCCGTTCGTAGACGCCATGGATCAGCGCCGAGCCGACGCCCTTGCCGCGCGCGGCCTCTGATGTGAACAGGTCCTGCAAATAGCAGGACGGCTCGATCGCGGTGGTGCTGCGATGGAACAGATAATGCGTCAGCCCGATCAGGCGGCCGTTGTCCTCGGCGACCAGCGCATGCATCGGCTCATAAGCATCGAAGAAGCGCTGCCACGTCATCCCAGTGATCTCGGGCGCGAGCGCGGTCGGACCGGAGCGGCCGTAAAAGGCGTTGTAGCCGTCCCACAGCGGCAGCCATTGATCGTAATCCTGCCTGGTGACGGCGCGAATGATGAGCGACATGTGAATTTCCGCGATCTCGGAGGTGCGCGATGAAGGGATGCCCTTCATACGTGATGATCGTATGGCCGATCAATCGCGTGGAGATGGGGATTGGTTGAATCGGTGCCGGCTCAGAATTCGGTTCACCTCTCCCGAAGGGAGAGGTCGGATCGCATCGCAGATGCGATCCGGGTGAGGGGTTACGGTCTCAGTGAACGCCGTGGCCCCTCACCCGGATTGCTGCGCAATCCGACCTCTCCCCGCTGGGGAGAGGTGAACCTCCAGCGACCAGCAGAGCTTGAATTCAACACGCTCTACTCCGCAACGCGCAAGTACTGGATCAGCTTGCGGCCGGTCGGATCGCGCAGCGAGCGGTAGTAGTCGGCGCGCGCCGGCGCATCGGTGTGGCGCACGAGGTCGGTCACCGGCGTGTAGCTCAGCATCCGCCCGCCGTCGGCGAGTGCGGTGCAGACGAAGCGCAGCACCTCGCCGTTGCGCAGCGCGACGTTGATCGGCGTGGCATCGCCGACCCGGACCATCTCCATGCGCTGCGCGATGAAAGTGCCGAGCTCGTCCTCGGGCAGCGCGAACGCGCCGGTGTCGCGGCCGTGATACATCAGCGCGATGAAGGGTGGCTTCGCCTCGGCGACCTCGTCCGGCACCGCAAAATAGTCGCGGAACGCGCGGTTGATGAATTCGGCCCGGGTCTCGGCATCGAGCAGCACGATGCCGATATCGACCTTGTCGAGCGCGGCCGACAGCCGCGCGGCAATGGCGTGGCTGCGGCGCTCGGCCGCGAAACTGCCGAGCAGCCGCTCGCGCATCAGCCCGGTGATGCCGGCGGTTCCGAAAACGGTGATGGCCAGGAGGCCGAGCGGCGCCAGATCGGCGGCGCCATGGCCGGAGACGCCGTGGCGGTTGAGGAAGAACAGCGCCCCGCCGATCACCGCGACAATCGCGGTCGTCACGGCGGAGGCGAGACCTGCGAGCGCGCCGGCGAGAGCCGCGATGGCGACGAACAGCGGGGCGGGCGAGGGCGCGGGGACGAAGCGATCAAGCAGAATCGCCAGCAGCAGGGTCGCTGCCGTCAGCGCCGGACCGGAGATCGCACGCCATCCGAACCGCATGGACCTGTCTCGCTCCTTCCGAACGAGGTAAGGCCGCAACACTGGCTGATTGTTGCGTGACCGCGATGCGATTTCGCGCGGCGTGCTTAAGGCGCGCTTGCGCGCAAGCGTAAGGCTTTCGGATGATTTTAGACCATGTGCGCGCGCTGCTGCAGCGTCGGCGCATGCAGCGTCGACGTGCCCGTGCCCTTGCGCGTGCCGACGATGATCAGCAGCGAGGCGACCAGGATGGCCGCAGTCAGGGTGATTGCAACGACTACCACAGGTGATTTCATCGACGTCCTGTCGCGATGCCGGTCGGCGCGGGCCGCACGGCGCCCTGAAGGCTGGTCCAGGATGAAACGGGAATCAGACCGGCAGGCCCATCGCCATGGTCGCCTTGGTCGACAACACCGTCAGGGTGACGATCAGGCACAGCGAAAGCGCGGCGACGGCGAGCGAAGCCGCGACCGCATGGGTGAGCCGGGAAGACGCGACGGTAGCGGATGGGCTCTGAAAGCCTGCCGTGCCGGACGCCCGCATCATGGTCTAAATCCTTCAACACGCGAGCGAATCACCCGCGACTTTCCAGAATTTTCCCAGTTTCAACCGGCAAGATTGCGGCGGCCTTAGCGCTGAAAATGGCCAGATTGCGGCAAATATTACCTTTATACCCGCTATTCGCCGGAGCGGACGCGTCGTCAGGCGTTCGCGGCGATGCTGGCGGGGTCGTCGATGTCGGCCGGGCGCCAGTCCATGGTCACGAAGCCGGGCGTGGCTTCGACGCGTTTCAGCCAGTCCCGGATCGCCGGGAAGGCCTGGAGGTCGAAGTCGCAGCGGTCGGCGAGGTGGGTGTAGCCGTACAGCGCGATGTCGGCGACCGTGAGTTGGCGCGCAGCGAAGTAGGGGGTGGTCTTGAGGTGGTTCTCCATCACCTGGAGCGCGCCATAGCCGCGCTCCATCCAGTCCTCCAGCGAATGGGTCTGCAGGTCGCGGCCGCCCTTGACCAGCGACAGCCAGAAATAGGCCGCGCCGATATTGGGCTCCAGCGCGTGCTGCTCGAAGAACATCCATTGCAGCGCCTCGGCGCGGTCGATGCGGTTTTCCGGCGCGAGCGGCGTGCCGACGGCAACGTACCAGAGGATGGCGTTGGACTCGGCGAGATAGCGGTCCTCGCCGACCTCGAGCAGCGGCACCTGCCCCGACGGGTTCTTGGACAGGAAATCCGGCGTGCGGCTCTCGCCGCGCAGAATGTCCACCTCCACTGCTTCGTAAGGCAGGTTGAGCAGCGCCAGCGCAAGGCGGACCTTGTAGCTGTTGCCCGAGCGTTGCATCGAATAGAGCTTGTACATTCTGGCGTTCGAAATCCGAGGACGAGAAGACGCGGCGCCCGTTGCCCCGCGAGGCGGCTAAACAATGATGCCGATGCGAATCCGCCGCAAGTGCCGTCCGATAGAAAAACTCGAAAACCCTACCGCACTGCAATGGCAAGGAAGATCGTTTCCGCGACGATGCAGTTCAGTTCACATGTACGTCAATCTGCGGACACATCGCTCTACGTAGGCTACCGCATAGACGATCGAGATTAGGACGCCAGTGTTTCCGCATCGTCATGGCCGGGCTTGACCCGGCCATCCACGACTCACTTGCCGCACGAAGAACGTGGATGCCCGGGACAAGCCCGGGCATGACGACGAGCGGTTTCCTGGAGACGTGCACCATCCAGAATTGCTCCGAGGACAGGCCTTGTCGGATATGAGCAATTCCGGAGGCAATGTTGCGCAAAATTGCGGGAAATCGTGGCTTGAACCACTCCAAATCGTAAACTTTTCCGGGATCGGGCCGAAGTTTCTTGCGGCCCAGCGGCACACGTTTTAGGGTGGCTCATTCCCACAATTGGAGTCGTGAGGCGAAGGGCTTCACGACGCTCGCCAGGAGATGATGATGTCCTTCCTTGCCGCTGCGCTCGACCGTGTGAAGCCGTCCGCGACCATCGCGGTCACGGATAAAGCACGCGCGCTGAAAGCGGCGGGCCGCAACGTCATCGGCCTCGGTGCCGGCGAGCCCGACTTCGACACGCCCGCCAACATCAAGCTGGCGGCGATCCGCGCCATCGAGGCCGGCAAGACCAAGTACACCGCGGTCGACGGCATTCCCGAGCTGAAGGAAGCCATCATCGCGAAATTTCAGCGCGAGAACGGCGTCGCCTACAAGCCGAACCAGATCATCGTCGGCACCGGCGGCAAGCAGGTGCTCTACAACGCGTTGATGGCGACCATCAATCCGGGCGACGAGGTAATCATTCCCGCGCCCTATTGGGTCAGCTATCCCGAGATGGTCGCGCTCGCGGGCGGCGAGCCGGTGCCGGTGGTCTGCACCGCCGCGACCGGCTTCAAGCTCCAGGCCGAGGCGCTCGAGCGCGCGATCACGCCGAAGACCAAATGGGTCATCCTGTGCTCGCCGTCGAACCCGACCGGAGCTGCCTACACGCGTTCGGAACTGAAAGCGCTCACCGACGTGCTGGTGAAGCATCCCCACGTCTGGGTGATGACCGACGACATGTACGAGCATCTCGTCTATGACGACTTCCAGTTCACCACGGTCGCGCAGGTCGAGCCGAAACTCTACGACCGCACGCTCACCGTGAACGGCGTCTCGAAGGCCTATTGCATGACCGGCTGGCGCATCGGCTACGCCGGCGGTCCCGCGCAGCTCATCAAGGCGATGTCGACGATCCAGTCGCAGTCGACCTCGAACCCCTCGTCGATCGCACAATGGGCCGCGGTCGAGGCGCTGAACGGTCCGCAGGACTTCATCCCCGCCAACAACAAGGTGTTCAAGGAGCGGCGCGACCTCGTCGTCTCCATGCTCAATCAGGCCAAGGGAATCGAGTGCCCGCGTCCCGAAGGCGCGTTCTACGTCTATCCGTCGTGCGCCGGCACGATCGGCAAGACCGCGCCGTCGGGCAAGGTGATCGCCAATGACGAGGACTTCGTCACCGAGCTTTTGGAGACCGAAGGCGTCGCCGTGGTGCAGGGGTCGGCCTTCGGCCTTGGACCGGCGTTCCGTATATCCTACGCGACCAAGACTTCGGACCTCGAAGACGCCTGCAAGCGCATCCAGCGCTTCTGCGGCAATCTGCGGTAAAGCCGAAGACAGTGCCAATGAAAAGGCCCGCCGCGGCGGGCCTTTTTTGTTGTTTTTATGAGCTGAGTCGGATGGACTTTTGCTTCTGGTCGCGTTGTGCGCGGCCCCTCACCCGGATTGCTGCGCAATCCGACCTCTCCCCGCAGAAGGGCGGGGAGAGGTTAAGCAAGGCCGGCGAGTTTGCACTGTGAGGGACGTGTCGCTCTCTCACTACCTCGCCCCGTTCTTACGGGGAGAGGGTGGGGTGAGGGGCTCTCTCCGCGAATCCGGTTTTAGTTGCACGCGATCTGGCACGGCCGCGGCTCTTGTGGCATAGACCCGCAACACGGGTGGGGCGCTCTCTCTGCTCGCATCACACTTTTCGCCGGAGACATTCATGCGCCGTTCGTTCCTCTTCGCCGCACTCACCGCTGCCGGCCTCACGGCCTCCGTCGTGAACACCGGCGCGCAGCAGCGGATGGCGCGGGTCGGCGTGCTCGAATGCCGCGGCGGCGCCAGCGTCGGCTTCATCGTGGGGTCGGTGACTCATCTCGGCTGCGTGCTGCGCGCCGACGGCTTGCCCGACGACCGCTACGTCGCAACCATCCGGAAAGTGGGCCTCGACATCGGCATCACCCAGGAGACGGCTTTGGCCTGGGGCGTGTTCGCGCCGGTCGACCGGCTCGGCCCCGGCGACCTCTCCGGCAATTACGTCGGCGCGCAGGGCAGCGCCTCGGTCGGTGTCGGCTTGGGGGGCAACGTGCTGGTCGGCGGCTCAAACAATTCGATCGCGCTGCAGCCGCTGAGCGTGCAGGGCCAGGTCGGCCTCAACATCGCCGCCGGCCTCGAGAGCCTGGAACTCCGTCCGGGCCGTTGACACTTCTGCGTGTGATCGCGCCGCGCGAAGCGGCGCGATTTTGCTGACGACGCACCGCAGCGACGTTTGATGCTTGCCAAATCTCGGGGAGGGGCAGAGCATCGGCGTTTGCCGACCCAATCACGGGCCGAGCTCCACACCAAGGAGGCGGCGAAATGGGACAAGACGTCAGAAGTCCCCGAGGTCCACGGTGCATCGCGCTGGTGGGCCCTTTCCAAAGCGGTAAAACCACACTTCTGGAAGCAATATTGGCGCGAACGGGTGCAATCCCGCGCGCCGGCAGCGTCGATGCCGGAACGTCCGTCGGCGACGCCACGCCCGAGGCCCGTCATCACAAGATGACCGTCGGCCTCACTGCTGCCACCACGAGTTTCATGGGCGATAGCTACACCTTCCTCGATTGTCCCGGTTCCGTCGAGTTTGCCCACGACATGCGCGCCGCGTTGCCGGCGGTCGACGCCGCAATCGTGGTCTGCGAGGCCGACGAGAAGAAGCTGCCGCAGCTTCAGATCATCCTGCGCGAGCTGGAGGAGCTGAAGATTCCGCGTTTCCTGTTCCTCAACAAGATCGACCGCGCCAGCCAGCGCATCCGCGAGACGCTGGCGATGCTGCAGCCCGCCTCGCGCGTGCCGCTGGTGTTGCGCCAGATCCCGATCTGGAAGGGCGAGCTGATCGAGGGCTTCGTCGATCTCGCGCTGGAGCGCGCCTTCATCTATCGCGAGCACAAGGCCTCCGAGGTGATCGCGCTCGAGGGCGGCAATCTCGATCGCGAGAAGGAAGCCCGCTTTTCGATGCTGGAGAAGCTCGCCGACCACGACGATGCGCTGATGGAGCAGCTGCTCGAGGACATCCAGCCGCCGCGCGATGCCGTCTTCGACGATCTCGCCCGCGAATTGCGGGAAGGGCTGATTTGCCCGGTGCTGCTGGGCGCCGCCGTGCGCGAAAACGGCGTGTTGCGCCTGATGAAGGCGTTGCGTCACGAGGCGCCCGGCGTTGCGGAGACCGCAAAACGTCTTGGCGTATCCGAGGCCAAGGACGCGCTCGGCTATGTCTTCAAGACGCTGCATTCGCAGCACGGCGGAAAGTTGTCGCTGACGCGGCTGCTCGCCGGCCATCTCGACGACGGCGCCACGCTGCAATCCTCATCCGGCGGTGCTGGGCGCATCTCCGGCATCCTCGCCGTCAACGGCGCCTACGACACCAAGCGCGCCTCGGCCGAAGCCGGCGAGACCGTGGCCCTCGCCAAGCTCGATCCGGTCAAGACCGGTGACACAGTTTCGAGCGGCAAGACGGCGCCCGCGGCATTGATCACGATCGAGCCGACGCCGCCGGTGCTCGCGATCTCGGTCGCGGCCACCGACCGCAAGGATGACGTCAAGCTTGGCCAGGCGCTGACGCGCCTGCATGAGGAGGATCCCTCGCTCATGATCGTGCAGAACGCCAAGACTCACGACACCGTGCTGTGGGGCCAGGGCGAGATGCATCTGCGCGTCGCCAGCGAGCGCTTGCGCGACCGCTTCGGCGTCAAGATCACCTCGCATCCGCCCGCGATCGGCTATCAGGAGACCATCCGCAAGCCGATCACCCAGCGCGGCCGCCACAAGAAGCAGTCCGGCGGCCACGGCCAGTTCGGCGATGTCGTGCTCGACATCACGCCGCTGCCGCGCGGCGACGGCTTCAAGTTCGCCGAGAAGGTGGTGGGCGGCGCGGTGCCGCGCAACTACATCCCGGCGGTGGAGGAGGGCGTCGTCGATGGATTGGCGCGCGGTCCGCTCGGCTTCCCCGTCACCGACGTGCAGGTGACGCTGACCGACGGCTCCTATCACAGCGTCGATAGCTCCGATCTCGCCTTCCGCACGGCCGCGCGGGTCGGGCTCAACGAAGGCCTGCCGCAATGCCAGCCGGTGCTGCTGGAGCCGATCCACATGGTCGAGATCGTCTGCCCGACCGACGCCACCGCCAAGATCAACGCGATCCTGTCGGCGCGGCGCGGCCAGATTCTCGGCTTCGACACCCGCGAGGGCTGGACCGGCTGGGACTGTGTCCGCGCCATGATGCCGGAAGCGGAGATCGGCGAGCTGATCGTGGAGCTGCGCTCGGCCACCGCTGGCGCCGGCAGCTTCACGCGCCAGTTCGACCACATGGCCGAAGTCACCGGCCGCGCCGCCGACCAGATCATCGCCGCACATCAGCACGCGGCGTGATCGGGTAGGCGATCTCGTGCCCCGGACGCAGCGCAGCGCTCCTTCAGCGGTGCGCTGCAGAGCCGGGGCCCATGTATCAGCGTGCTTGGAATTTCTGGGTCCCGGCTCCGCGCAGCAACGCCAAGTGCGTTGCAGCGCGTCCGGGACATGAGATTCTCGTATGCCACTGCACCACACTCCGTCATTGCGAGCGCAGCGAAGCCATCCAGAAATCCCTCCGCGGAAAGATTCTGGATTGCTTCGCTACGCTCGCAATGACGGAGGCTATGGACGACGCCTCCCTTGCTTTCGCCACCGTATGATGTATTTTATATCATTGTATATGTTCTAGATATCACTTATAACTGCTCGTAACTGAGGCCAAGGTGATCACTTCGTTCCAGATGCGGGCAGCCCGCGCGTTGCTCGGCATCGACCAGAAAACCCTGGCCGAGCTCGCCGGCGTGTCGCTGCCGACCATCCAGCGGATGGAGGCCTCCACCGGCAATGTTCGTGGCGTGGTCGAGACCTTGATCAAGGTAGTCGAGGCGTTCGACCGGGCCGGCGTCGAGCTGATCGGCGAGCAGGCCCGCAGCGACGGCGGCGGACGTGGCGTTCGCTTGAAAGAGCCGGGGCCGCCGCGCCGGGTCGGAGCATGATCGCGCGTTGATCGTGCCCGGGATCAAGATGGGCTAGCGCATCGTCGCACCTTAGGACGCACGATGCTTCGGAGCATTGTGGGGCCAGCGGAGCACTTTGCTGACATGAGCATCACGAGCGATCAGGCAGGACGGCTGCACCAGCTGCGTCAGCCGACCTTTGCCGAACTGTATCTGCCGAAGCTCGTCACCGTCTTTCGCGAAGGCTACGGCCTTGCGGATTTCCGCGCCGACGTCTTCGCCGGCCTCACAGTCGCGATCGTCGCGCTGCCGCTGTCGATGGCGATCGCGATCGCCTCGGGCGTGACGCCGGACCGCGGCCTCTACACCGCCGTCGCCGGCGGCTTCATCGCCTCCATACTCGGCGGCAGCCGGTTCCAGATCGGCGGCCCTGCCGGCGCCTTCATCGTTCTGGTCGCGGCGACTGCGGAGCGGCACGGCGTCGACGGAGTTATCCTCGCCACCATGATGGCGGGCCTGTTCCTGATCGGCGCAGGGCTGCTCAGGGTCGGCACCTACATCAAGTTCATTCCCTATCCGGTCACGGTCGGCTTCACCGCCGGCATCGCCGTCATCATCCTTGCCAGCCAGCTCCGCGATCTCTTCGGCATCACGCTCGCGGGGAAGGAGCCGAGCGAGTTCGTGCCGAAGCTCGTCGCGCTCGCCGGCGGCCTCAACACGATCAATCCATCCGCAGTGCTGGTCGCGATCGTCAGCATCGCCATCATCGCCTCGTTGCGGGTCTGGCGTCCCTCCTGGCCCGGCATCCTGATCGCGGTCGTCTTCGCCGCCTTCGTGTGCGCGATATTCTCGTTGCCGGTGGAAACGATCGGCTCGCGCTTCGGCGGCATCCCGCGCGAATTGCCCTCGCCGGCGCTGCCCGCATTCTCGCTGGAGAAGGCAAGGGCGGTGCTGCCGGATGCGATCGCGTTTGCGCTGCTGGCGGCGATCGAATCGCTGTTGTCGGCGGTGGTCGCCGACGGCATGACCGGCCGCCGTCACCGCTCCAATTGCGAGCTGGTGGCGCAAGGCGCGGCCAATATCGGCTCGGCGCTGTTCGGCGGCATCTGCGTCACCGGGCTGATCGCGCGCACCGCGACCAACATCCGCGCCGGCGCGCGCGGGCCGCTCGCCGGCATGCTGCATTCGGTGTTCCTGCTGCTGTTCATGCTGGTCGCGGCCCCGCTCGCAAGCTACATCCCTCTGGCCGCGCTCGCCGCGGTGCTGGTCGTGGTGGCCTGGACCATGGCGGAGAAGCACGAATTCGCGACGCTCGTGCGCTCGTCATGGGGCGATGCCGTGGTGCTGCTCGCGACCTTCCTGCTCACGATCTTCCGCGATCTCACCGAGGGCATCCTGGTCGGCTTCGCGCTCGGCGCGGTGCTTTTCATCCATCGCATGGCGGAGATGACCGGCATCGAGGAGCGGACGCCACTGGTTGCTGATGATCGCCCCGATGACGGCAACGGCGACCGTGTGCGTTACGATCCCGCGCTTGCGGTCGACCGCGACGTGCTGGTCTATCGCATCACCGGCGCGTTCTTCTTCGGCGCGGCCTCGGCGATCGGCAGCGTGCTCGACGGCATTGCCGACAGGCGTAAGGCCTTCGTGGTCGATTTCGCCGCGGTGCCGTTCCTGGATTCGACCGCGGCCAACGTGATCGGCCGCGTCGCCGCCAAGGCGCACCGCCAGGGCATCCGGCTGTTCATCACGGGGGCCTCGCCCGCGGTCCGCCGCGCGCTGCTCACCCATGGCGTCACGCCGCCGCGCGCGCGCTACCGCACGAGCCTCGAGCGCGCCATCGCCGACATCAAGGGCCGGGCCGCCGACGAGACCGCTGCGAGCTGACCACGCGCGCTTGACAGAGCGGGCGCGACGCGAAATGGATCGCCTCGGAAACGACCCGAGGGAAAGATGACCGCGCCCAAGCCCCCTGCAGCCTGTCTGATCGGATGGCCGGCCGCGCATTCGCGCTCGCCGCTGATCCACCATCACTGGCTGCGCACGCTCGATCTCGAGGGCGGCTATGTCATCGAGGCGGTGCCGCCCGAGGATTTGCGCGATTTCGTGCTGCGACTGTCGCTGCGCGGCTTCGTCGGTGCCAACGTCACCATCCCGCATAAGGAAGCCGTGCTGGCGCTGTCGACGCCCGACGCCCGCGCCAGGGCCGTCGGCGCCGCGAACACGCTGTGGTTCGCCGACGGCGAGCTGCGCTCAACCAACACCGATGTCGAAGGCTTCATCAACAATCTCGACGCCAGCGCGCCCGGCTGGGACATGGCCGAGGCGGCGCTGGTGCTGGGCGCCGGCGGCTCCTCGCGCGCGGTCGTGTTCGGCCTGCTGGAACGCGGCATCAGCTGCGTGCATGTCGCCAATCGCTCCATGGCGCGGGCCGAGACGCTGGCACAACAGTTCGGATCGAACGTGCATCCGCTGCCGTGGGACGCGATCGGCGACGTGCTGCCGCGCGCAAAACTTCTCGTGAACACGACCTCGCTCGGCATGCATGGCCAGCCTTCACTCGACGTCGACCTCGCGCGCCTGCCGCAAGATGCCGTCGTCGGCGACCTCGTCTACGTTCCCCTGGTGACGCCGCTGCTCGCCGCGGCGGCGGCGCGCGGCCTGAAGACCGCCGACGGGCTCGGCATGCTGCTGCATCAGGCGGTGCGCGGTTTCGAGCTGTGGTTCGGGCGGCGCCCCGAGGTCACCGCCGAGCTGCGCGCATTGGTTGAGGCCGATCTCACGAAGTCTTGAGAGAATAGCGCAGGGTCTTTCGGAGTTCTCTATTCCTGGGGGCAACGGAGACCGTCATGACTGTTCAACGTGCAACCTTCACACGTCCACTGATCGCCGTCGCGATGGTGGTCGTCTCGACCTACTGCGCCTTCGCCCAGAGAGCGCCGGTGCCGACGCGCGTGCGCGGCACCATCGAAAGCGTCAATGGCGACACTATGCAGGTCAAGTCGCGCAGCGGTGAAGAGGTTAAGCTTCGCCTCGCCTCCGACGTGAACGTGTCGGGCGTCACGAAGATTTCACTCGCCGACATCAAGCCGGGCTCGTTCATCGGCGCCACCACCGTGCCGGGACCGGACGGCAGCCAGAACGCCGTCGAGGTGCACGTGTTTCCGGAAAGCATGCGCGGCACCGGGGAAGGTTCGCGACCTTGGGACCTCAAGCCCAACTCCAGCATGACCAATGCGACCGTCGCGGAGAGCGTCGTCGGCAATGACGGTCACACGCTGCTGGTCAAGTACAAGGACGGCGAGAAGAAGGTGTTCGTCGCCGACGACACGCCGGTCGTGACCTTCGTGCCCGGCGACAAATCCGAGCTGAAGCCCGGCGCCAAGGTGATCGCCTTCATGAAGCAATTGCCCGACGGCTCGTTCGAGACCAACCGCGTCAGCGTCGGCCGCGACGGCCTGACGCCGCCGATGTGAGGGGCTGTGAGACGCGCACCTGCCGCCTCAAACACCGCCGTCGTCCCGGACAAGCGTCAGCGCAGATCCGGGACCCATAACCACAGGGAAAAGTTTTTGCGCGAAGCAGGCCAATCCGAGTCCCCATAGCCACACCTGCCTGTGGCTATGGGTCCCGGATCGGCGCGCGCTTTGGGCGCGCTTGTCCGGGACGACCGTGATTATTGCTGCGGCATCCCGGCAGACGCGCTCACACCGCAATCACGTGATCGTCGATCTCGTCCACCCGGTTGACGCCGCACAGGCCCATCGTAGTGAGCAGCTCCTTCTGGATGATGTCGATCGCCTTGGCGACGCCGGCCTGGCCGCCGGCACCTAAGCCATAGGCATAGGCGCGGCCGATCATGCAGGACTTTGCGCCGAGCGCCAGCGCGCGCATCACGTCCTGGCCGGAGCGGATGCCGCCGTCGAACATGATCTCCATCCTGTCGCCCACCGCGTCCGCGATCTCGGGCAGGACCTCGATCGAGGACGGCGCGCCGTCGAGCTGGCGGCCGCCGTGGTTGGAGACCACGAGCGCCTGCGCGCCGGTCTTGGCGGCTTCCTCGGCGTCCTCGACGTCGAGGATGCCCTTGATGATCAGCTTGCCCGGCCAGATGCTGCGGACCCACTCGACGTCCTTCCAGTTCAAGGAGGTGTCGAACTGCGAGGCGGTCCATTCGGCGAGGCGGTTGAGATCCTCGGTGTTCTTCACGTGGCCGGCGATGTTGCCGAAGGTGCGGCGCTTGCCCTGCAGCACGCCGGAGACCCAGGCCGGCTTGCTGGCGAAGTCCAGCAGCTTCGACAGCGACCATTCCGGTGGCACCGTCATGCCGTTCTTGATGTCGGCGTGGCGCTGGCCGATCACCTGCAGGTCGACCGTGAGCACCAGCGCGCTGCACTTGGCTGCGATCGCGCGCTGGATCAATTCCTTGATGAAGCCGCGGTCCTTCATGACGTAGAGCTGGAACCAGAACGGCTTCTCGACGCTGGCGGCGATGTCCTCGATCGAGCAGATCGACATCGTCGATTGCGTGAACGGAATGCCGGCGGCCTGCGCGGCGCGGCAGGCGTGGATCTCGCCGTCGCCGTGCTGCATGCCGAGCAGGCCGACCGGCGCGAGGATCAGCGGCATCGTCGACGGCTCGCCGAGGATCGTGGTCGAGGTGTCGCGCTTGGAGACGTCGACCAGGATGCGCTGGCGGAACTTGATCGCCTGCATGTCCTCGCGGTTGGCGCGCAGCGTCTCCTCCGCGTAGGAGCCGCGGTCGCAATAGTCGAAGAATGCCTTCGGCACGCGGCGCCGATGCAGCGTGCGAAGATCGTCGATACAGGTAATATGCTTCATGTCGTTTCCCCGGCCCGTCACGTACCAAACAGTCTTGCATCGGAAGATTTCGGGGTCATCTAGCATGGTTGGATGCACAGCCAAATCGTTTGCAGAACGTTTTGGAAGGAGAGTGCCAGGGAGAGCGTCATGACGAAGCCGCACGCAGGACCTTCGCCGGAAGAGATCAAGGAGAAGCATGATCTCGAGGAGGCGCTCGAAGAAGGGCTGGAGGAGACCTTCCCGGGCTCCGATCCCGTTAACGTCACCCAGCCGGCGCCCAGCCGCGCGGACGGCCATGTGAAGCGCTCGGATTAAGGCGAGTTCCACCGCTTTTCGCTGGTCACGCTGGAATTGCAATGTTAACAATGTGTTATCGGGGGCGGTCGCGGCGCCGGTTCCGTAATGATTCATCACATTTTTTGAAGCCAAGTTAGCCGCGATAGCTTTATAAGACCTCGGCAAATCAGGGATGCGGGTCCCGTTGGGGCAGCCCGTGGTTGTAGAGGGGAGTCCCTGGTTGCTGCTTGGGGGACGATATGAGCCGCAAATATTTCGGGACGGACGGGATTAGGGGCCGCGCCAACGGACTGATCACGCCGGAGCTCGCGCTCAAGGTCGGCCAGGCCGCGGGCCTTGCGTTTCAGCGCGGCGACCACCGCCACCGCGTCGTGATCGGCAAGGACACCCGTCTGTCCGGCTACATGATCGAATACGCCATGGTGGCAGGCTTCACCTCGGTCGGCATGGACGTGCTGCTGGTCGGCCCGATGCCGACGCCGGCGGTCGCGATGCTGACCAAGTCGATGCGCGCCGATCTCGGCGTCATGATCTCCGCCTCGCACAATCTGTTCGAGGACAACGGCATCAAGCTGTTCGGCCCGCAGGGCTTCAAGCTCTCCGACGACGTCGAGCGGCAGATCGAGCAGCTGCTCGACGAATCCCTCGACAAGCGGCTCGCCCAGAGCGCGAGCCTCGGCCGTGCCCGCCGCATCGACGGCGTGCACGACCGCTACATCGAATTCGCCAAGCGCACGCTGCCGCGCGACCTTTCGCTCGAGGGCCTGCGCGTCGTGATCGATTGCGCCAACGGCGCCGCCTACAAGGTGGTGCCCGAGGCACTGTGGGAATTGGGCGCCGACGTGGTGCCGATCGGCGTCGAGCCCGACGGCTTCAACATCAACAAGGATTGCGGCTCGACCTCGCCGGAGGCGCTGTCGAAGAAGGTGCGCGAGATGCGCGCCGACATCGGCATTGCGCTGGACGGCGACGCCGATCGCGTCATCCTGGTCGACGAGCGCGGCCATGTCGTCGACGGCGACCAGCTGCTCGCGGTGATCGCGCAGAGCTGGAAGGAGGATGGACGCCTCTCGCGTCCCGGCATCGTTGCCACCGTGATGTCCAATCTCGGGCTGGAGCGCTTCCTGCAAGGGCAGGGGCTCGAGCTGGTGCGCACGCCGGTCGGCGACCGCTACGTGCTCGAGCAGATGCTGAACGGCGGCTACAATCTTGGTGGCGAGCAGTCCGGCCACATTATCCTGTCCGACTACGCCACGACCGGCGACGGTTTTGTCGCCGCATTGCAGGTGCTCGCCGTGGTGCAGAAGCTGCGCCGCCCGGTGTCCGAGGTCTGCCACCGCTTCGATCCGCTACCGCAGATCCTCAAGAACGTCCGCCACAAGGGCGGCAGGCCGCTCGATGATTCCGACGTCAAGTCGGCGATCTCCGACGGCGAGAAGCGCCTCAACGGCCACGGCCGCCTCTTGATCCGCTCCTCCGGCACCGAGCCCGTGATCCGCGTCATGGGCGAAGGCGAGGACCGTCACCTCGTCGAGGACGTCGTCGACACCATCGTTTCGGCATTGGGGCAGGCCGCGGCGTAGGGCGCGATCGTAGCCCGGATGGAGCGCAGCGAAATCCGGGATTCGTGCGACGGGCGATAAAGGTCCCGGATTACGCTGCGCTCCATCCGGGCTACAAGTATCGTAGGGTGGGCAAAGCGAAGCGTGCCCACGCGTCTGTCGCATATCGGAAAGATGGTGGGCACGGCGCAGGGGCGCCTTTGCCCACCCTACGATATCGGATTCGCGGAGAGGGTAAGATACGCATCCCAGCCATTTGCGATTGACGATGGTCCCGCCGCCGCTTGCGTCGTAATCAGCACCTCGCGGCAATCTGCCGCGCCGGATTGCCGCCTTGAACAAGCCTGTCGTCGTCTCAGAGGAAACGCTGACCGAGCCCGTCGTCGTCGCCGAATTGGCGCCGGCCGCCCCCAAGGCGGCGGGGCCGGCCTATATCGTGCTCGCCGGCATCAGCGTCTCGCACTTCCTCAACGACACCATGCAGTCGCTGATCGCCTCGGTGTACCCGATCCTAAAGGACGCCTACGCGCTCGACTTCGCGCAGATCGGCATGATCACGCTGGCGTTCCAGTTCACGGCCTCGCTGTTGCAGCCGGTGGTCGGGCACTACACCGACAAGAAGGCGCAGCCCTATTCGCTCGCGGTCGGCATGGCCTCGACCTTCTTCGGCCTGCTGCTGCTCAGCGTCGCGCACCAATATCTCGTCATCCTCGTCGCCGCCGCGCTGGTCGGCCTCGGCTCGGCGGTATTTCACCCGGAATCGGCGCGCATCGCGCGGCTCGCCTCGGGCGGGCGCTACGGCTTTGCGCAATCGGTGTTCCAGCTCGGCGGCAGCTTCGGCACCTCGATGGGGCCGGTGCTTGCCGCGTTGATCGTGGTGCCGTTCGGGCAGGGCAGCATCGCCTGGTTCTCCTCCATCGCGTTCCTCGCCATCCTGATTCTCTGGCGCATCGGGCGCTGGTACGCGCCGCAGATCGCGACGAAGAAAGCGGCGCCCGTCCACAGCCAGCCCGGCGCGCCGAGCTCGCGCCGTGTCGCGGTAGCGCTCGCAGTGCTCGTCGTGCTGTTGTTCTCCAAGCAGCTCTACGTTTCGAGCCTGTCGAGCTATTACATCTTCTACCTGATCGACCGTTTCGGCGTCTCGACGCAGGCGGCCCAGATCTATCTCTTCGTCTTTCTCGCGGCGAACGCCGTGGGTGCGTTTCTCGGCGGTCCGCTGGGCGACCGCTTCGGCCGCAAGATCGTGATCTGGATCTCGATCCTCGGCGCGCTGCCGTTCACGCTGGCGCTGCCCTATGCCGGGCTCGTTGCGAGCGCGGTGCTCAGCGTCGCCATCGGCCTGATCATCTCCTCGACGACGTCGTCGATCATCGTCTTCGCGCAGGAGCTGGTGCCGCACCGCTTCGGCATGATCTCCGGCGTGTTCTTCGGCGTCGCCTTCGGCATCGGGGGCCTGGGCGCGGCCGTGCTGGGCAAGCTCGCCGACCACACCTCGATCGAGTTCGTCTACCAGGTCTGCGCCTATCTGCCGGCGATCGGGCTGCTCGCGGTGTTCCTGCCCAAGCTGCCGCGAAACGCGCGTTAACGCATCCTCTCTTGCCGCGTTGCGGCTTCACACATCGTTAGGGAATTCGGCGCCGATGTCGCATTTGGCGCGGCATTTTTGCAACGCTCGCACGGCGCGCGCGTGTAGGGTGAGAAAAAATCAACCTTAAAAATTAGGGTTAAGTGGCGCTTAAACATTTGCTGGCATCGTCCCCCCGTGAGTTTCCAGAACGTGAGGCGCTCGTATTCAGCCTCACCGGCCATAAGGACGAAGCAATGCGTAGCGTTAAGTCTCTCCTTGCCGCGGGTGCGGCAACCCTGATCTCGTCGATGGCGTTCGCCGCCGATATGCCGATCGCCGCCCCCCCTCCGATGTACGCGCCGCCGGCTCCGCCCGCCGACTTCGGCGGCTGGTATCTGCGCGGCGACATCGGCATGACCAACCAGAGCGCCAAGCGCATCGAGAGCGCCCTGCCGGCCGGGTACTCGAAGACGACGGAAGGCCTCGGCTTCGACTCCTCGCCGCTGTTCGGCCTCGGCGTCGGCTATCGCTTCAACAACTGGTTCCGCGCCGACGTGATCGGCCAGTACCGGGGCAAGGCCAATCTGCACGGTAGCGACAATGTCGTGGGACCCGGCTTCGTCGGCGTCAACAACTACAGCGGCAGCAAGTCCGAGTGGCTCGTGATGGCCAACGCCTATGTCGACCTCGGCACTTGGTGGTGCGTCACGCCGTTCATCGGCGCGGGCGTCGGCGGCTCCTACAACAAGCTCAGCGGCTTCCGCGACGACGGCGTGTCCTACAGCCCGCTACTCAACAACAGCGTCGCCTACTTCGCCGACAACGGAAAGTGGAACCTCGCCTGGGCCGCTCACGCCGGTCTTGCCTACAAGGTCAATCCCGGCTTCACCGTCGAACTGGCCTACAGCTACATGAACCTCGGCGATGCCGCGCCCGGCAACTACCGCCTGTTCGACAACAGCGCCTCGGGCCCGACCACGATCAAGGTCAGGGACATCACCTCGCACGACGTCAAGCTCGGCGTGCGCTGGGATCTCAACAGCCCGCCGGCCTACGTGCCGCCGCCGCTGGTCACCAAGGGCTGATCGCAAGCTGATCGGTTAGGACTCCTTAACGGCGCGGGATCATCCCGCGCCGTTTTGCTTTGCGTATTTTTCATGGCGAGGTGCGCAGAAAGCGCCCGGCGCAACCATTGGTTAAGGTTAACAGGCGATGATCATCGCAACAGTTCGAGTCCGATGGAGCGTGGTGATGCGTAGGCTGGTGTTGGCAGCGGCGATGTTGGGGACGGTGTCTGCCGCGCAAGCGGCCGACATGCCGGACCTGCCCGTGCTGCGCGGCGGCTTCGCCGACGGTCTGTCGAAGACCTCCGTCAATTGGAATGGCTTCTATGTCGGCGGTCATGGCGGTTATACCGCAGATGCCACGGATTTCAGCCAGAGCGTGGTCGGCCTGACCAATTACATCTTCCGCGACAGCGTACTCCAGGGGCCGACCTCGACGTGGTCGCTGCTGAACAAGACCAACACTCAAAGCACCAATTTCGGTGGCTTCGTCGGCCGCAACTGGCAATGGTATGATGCCGTTCTCAGTCTCGAGGGCACCTACAGCTACTTCAACAACATGGCGACATTGACGTCGGGATCCAACTCGCTCGTCATCGTCAACCCGCCTGGTGAGGTGCGGGCCCCCGGCGTCACCAACAACTATGCCGTCACGCTGACGGGTGCCGCGGCGGCCCAGGTCAAGGACATGGTGACGCTCCGCGGCCGTGTGGGCTGGGACGGCGGCAGCTTCATGCCCTATGCCTTCATGGGCGCTGCCGTCGGGCGAATGGACGTGTCGCGCACCGTGACCAGCAGCGTGTCGATGCGACAGGACACGACGACGACGGATTTCTTCGGCAACACCACGACGACACTTGGAACGTGGGGCCCGGTTCCTGCGCAGTCGGGCACGCAAGGTCAGCACAGGACCAACACTTACGCCGTGGGTTGGACCGCCGGCCTCGGGCTCGAATACTGCGTTTGGGACGGCTTGTTCGCCCGCATCGAATATGAATATGTGAGATTCTCTCCCGTCATGAACACGCAGGTGACGCTGAACAACGCGCGCCTCGGCCTCGGCTACAAGTTCTGAGCCGTCCGCTTCTTGTTGACAGCTTCGCTTCGTCCTGATGCTCTGTCGTCCCGAAAGTGGGGCGGCAGCGATGAAGATCTACGGCGACAGCAATTCCGGCAATTGTCTCAAGGTGAAGTGGGTCTGCGACAAGCTCGCATTGCCCTACCAGTGGATCGAGGTCGACACCCGCAAGGGCGAGACGCGCACGCCGCAATTCCTGAAGATGAACGGCGCCGGCCAGGTGCCGACCGTCGCATTCGACGACGGCCGCACGCTGGCCCAGTCCAACGCCATCATCCGCTATCTCGCCCGCGACAGCGCGCTGGTTCCGCGCGACGCCTTCACGGCGGCCAAGATGGACGAATGGCTGTTCTGGGAGCAGTATAGCCACGAGCCCTATATCGCCGTGTGCCGCTTCCTCATGGTCTATCTCGGCAAGGATTCCTCCGAGCTCGATCCTGAAAAGGTCAAGCGCGGCTATGCGGCGCTCGACCGCATGGAGCAGCATCTCGCCGCCAGCCGCTTCTTCGCCGGCGACGAGGTGTCGCTCGCCGACGTGTCGCTGCTCGCCTATACGCGCCTCGCGCATGAAGGCGGCTTCGACCTCGGCCGCTATGCCTCCGTCCGCCGCTGGATCGGCGACGTCGAAGCGTTTCTCGGCCTTCCGCCGGCGCGCTGAGGTGCGGAGTCGCCTGACATGAATGCCGAAGCGGTCTCTATCCGTCCCGCGCGCCGCGAGGACGTCGCCGCGATCGTGGCGATGCTCGCGGACGATCATCTCGGCCGCGCGCGCGAGCGCGTGGAGGATCCGTTGCCGGCCGCCTATTACGACGCATTCGCGCGGATCGCGCGCGATCCGAATCTGACGCTGGTGGTTGCCGAGAGTGAGGGCAGGGTGGTCGGCTGCCTGCAGCTCGCGATCCTCCCGGGCCTGAGCTCGCAAGGCGGATCGCGCGGCCTGCTCGAGGATGTTCGCGTTGCCACCGAGTGTCGCAGCCGCGGCATCGGCGAGCAATTGGTGCAATGGGCCGTGACGGAAGCAAAGGCGCGCGGCTGCAATCTGGTCGAGTTGCTCACGCATCAGACGCGCGTCGATGCGCAGCGCTTCTACAAGCGGCTCGGCTTTGCGGCGAGTCACGTCGGCATGACTGTCCGCTTTTGAGGCAGTGCGACGCGAGCGCTGCGCAGCCGGCGAAAAGCGGGCTTTTCATTCAGTCGTGTTAAGAGCCGGTAAACTACCGCTCCGTCGTTCACATTGATGAAGGAACGAAGGGTGCTACGGGGGCATCTGACACCGGGCTCGCTCGGTTCGGGATATTTCGATGACAAGCTATTCGATGATCAAGGTCGGCAACGACTACGTCGTGCAGGCCAATGAAAAATGCATTTTGAAGGTCGGAAGCCGCCGCAAGGCGGCGCAATTGATCAGCGATGCCACGGACTTGCTGAATGCGCTCGCTGTTGTCGAATCCCCCGATATTGCACCGGAAACGCCATCACTGGCGCGTGAGGCCCCGGAACTTCCTTGACGGACCTTCCCGATTCCCGTATCAGCCGCGGCGGGACACCTCCCCCCAACGGGAGGCTTACTATCTGGAAGGGTAGATCATGACTGTAGCGAAGCCCGCTTCGCGGCCGACCGTGCCGCATTTCTCTTCCGGCCCCTGCGCCAAGCGCCCCGGTTGGAACGCCCAAAATCTCAAGGACGCAGCTCTCGGCCGCTCGCATCGCGCGAAGATCGGCAAGACCAAGCTCAAGCTCGCGATCGACCTGACGCGCGAAGTGCTCGAGGTCCCCGCCGATTACCGCATCGGCATCGTGCCGGCCTCCGATACCGGCGCGGTCGAGATGGCGCTGTGGTCGCTGCTCGGCGCACGTCCCGTCACCACGCTCGCCTGGGAATCCTTCGGCGAGGGCTGGGTCAGCGACATCGTCAAGGAATTGAAGCTCAAGGACGTCACCAAGCTAAATGCGGCCTACGGTGAGATCCCGGATCTGTCGAAGGTCGATCCCAAGACCGACGTCGTCTTCACCTGGAACGGCACGACGTCGGGCGTGCGCGTTCCGAACGCGGACTGGATCAGCGCGAGCCGCGAAGGCCTGACCATCTGCGACGCCACCTCCGCCGCGTTTGCACAGCCGCTCGACTGGGCCAAGCTCGACGTCGTCACCTTCTCCTGGCAGAAGGCGCTCGGCGGCGAGGCCGCGCATGGCATGCTGATCCTCTCGCCCCGCGCGGTGGAGCGGCTCGAGACCTACAAGCCGGCCTGGCCGCTGCCGAAGATCTTCCGCATGACCAAGGGCGGCAAGCTAAACGAAGGCATCTTCGTCGGCGAGACCATCAACACGCCGTCGATGCTCTGCGTCGAGGATTATCTCGATGCGCTGAACTGGGCCAAGTCGATCGGCGGCCTCAAGGCGCTGATCGCGCGCGCCGACGCCAACACCAAGGTGCTGGCGGACTGGAAGGCGAAGACGCCCTGGATCGACTTCCTCGCCAAGGACGCTTCGATCCGCTCCAACACCTCCGTGTGCCTGAAGTTCACCGATCCCGCGATCACCTCGCTGTCCGAGGACGCGCAGGCGGAGTTCAGCAAGAAGCTGGTTTCCCTCGTCGAGAAGGAAGGCGCGGGCTACGACTTCGCCTATTACCGCGACGCGCCGGCGGGCCTGCGCATCTGGTGCGGCGCGACGGTGGAAGCAAAGGACGTCGAGCTGCTGACGCAGTGGATCGACTGGGCCTTCGCCGAGACCAAGGCCGCTCTGCCCAAGGCAGCGTAAGTTTCTTCTTCGCCTCTCCCCGTCCTTACGGGGAGAGGCCGGGTCGCGCAGCGATCCGGGTGAGGGGCTCTCTCCACGAGCACTTCGCCTGTGGCTGCCCCTCACCCCAACCCTCTCCCCGTAAGAACGGGGAGAGGGAGACCAACAAGCTTCCAAGTCACTCACGCATTTCCGGCCCTCGGGCCGATCCTCCCTCAGGGACGGTGAAGGACAAATCCCATGACCAAACCCAAAGTTCTCATTTCCGACGCGCTCTCGCCCGCTGCCGTGCAGATCTTTAGGGATCGCGGCGTCGAGGTCGACTTCCAGCCCAATCTCGGCAAGGACAAGGACAAGCTGGCCGAGATCATCGGCAATTACGACGGCCTTGCGATCCGCTCCGCGACCAAGGCGACCGCCAAGATCCTCGAGAAGGCGGCCAGGCTGAAGGTGATCGGCCGCGCCGGCATCGGCGTCGACAATGTCGAGATCCCGGCCGCGACGGCCAAGGGCATCATCGTGATGAACACGCCGTTCGGCAATTCGATCACGACCGCCGAGCACGCCATCACCCTGATGCTCGCGCTCGCCCGCGAGATCCCGCAGGCCGACGCCTCGACGCAGGCCGGCAAGTGGGAGAAGAACCGCTTCATGGGCGTGGAGATCACCGGCAAGGTGCTAGGCGTCGTCGGCTGCGGCAATATCGGCTCGATCGTCGCCGACCGCGCGCTCGGCCTGCGCATGAAGGTGATCGCGTTCGACCCGTTCCTGTCGCCGGAGCGCGCCAAGGACATCGGCGTCGAGAAGGTCGATCTCGACGATCTGCTCAGGCGCGCCGACTTCATCACGCTGCACACGCCGCTGACCGAGAAGACCAAGAACATCATCGACGCGGCCGCGATCGCCAAGATGAAGAAGGGCGTGCGCCTGATCAATTGCGCCCGCGGCGGTCTCGTCGACGAGCAGGCGGTGGTCGAGGCGCTCAACACCAAGCACATTGCCGGCGCCGCCTTCGACGTCTTCGTCGAGGAGCCCGCGACCAAGAGCGTGCTATTCGGCCATCCCAACGTGATCTGCACGCCGCATCTCGGCGCCTCCACCACCGAAGCGCAGGAGAACGTCGCGCTGCAGGTCGCCGAGCAGATGTCGGATTACCTGCTCACCGGCGCGATCTCGAACGCGGTCAACTTCCCCTCGATCACGGCGGAAGAGGCGCCGAAGCTGAAGCCGTTCATCGCGCTCGCCGAGAAGCTCGGCTCGTTCGCGGGACAGCTCACCGAGAGCGGCATCCTCAAGGTCGAGATCACCTATGAGGGCCACGTCGCCGAGATGAAGATCAAGGCGATCACCTCCGCGGTCCTGTCGGGCTTGCTGCGGCCGATGCTGGGCGAGGTCAACGTGGTGTCAGCGCCGGTCGTCGCAAAGGAGCGCGGCATGGTGGTGGACGAGATCGTCCGCGCCGCCCAGAGCGACTATGAGAGCCTGATCACCGTCACGGTCACCACCGAGCGGCAGGAGCGGTCGGTCTCGGGGACCGTCTACGCCGACGGCAAGCCGCGCCTCGTCGACATCAAGGGCATCCGCGTCGATGCCGAGTTCGGCAAGTCGATGATTTACGTCACCAATGAGGACAAGCCGGGCTTCATCGGCAAGTTCGCGGGGCTTCTGGGCGACGCCAAGATCAACATTGCGACCTTCCATCTCGGCCGCGTCGCCCCCGGTAGCGATGCCATTGCGCTGGTCGAGGTCGACGGCGTGGTGCCGGCCGACGTGCTCGCTAAGGTGCAGGCCCTGCCGCAGGTCAAGCAGGCCAAGGCGCTGACGTTCTGAGCTTCACCTCTCCCGAAGGGAGAGGTCGGGTCGCATCGTAAGATGCGATCCGGGTGAGGGGTTAGGCTCTCACAGATTGCTGCGGCCCCTCACCCGGATTGCTGGCGCAATCCGACCTCTCCCCGCCGGGGAGAGGTGACACAGCGAGCCGACAGAGTCGAATTCCATCGCCTTCCACAGACATATTCCGACCCGCGGAACAACGCCGCTTCCTTCACCGGAGGCGGCGTTTTATTTTCCCCGCGACCTCCTGACTTTGTGTACCAATGGCGCTAGGACGCTCCGTTCCAAATCGTTCGACAAGGGAGAAAACAATGCGTGAAGCCGTCATCGTTTCCTATGCGCGCACGGGCCTGGCGAAATCCGGCCGCGGCGGGTTCAACATCACGCCGCCGATGTCGCTCGCGGCCCACGCCATTCACCACGCGGTGGACCGCGCCGGCGTCGAGAAGGACTATGTCGAGGACTGCTATCTCGGCAATTGCGCCCATGGCGCGCCGAACATCGGCCGCCAGGCCGCGCTGCTCGCCGGCCTGCCGAAGACCACCGCCGGCGTGTCGGTGAACCGCTTCTGCTCGTCGGGCCTGCAGACCATCGCGATGGCCGCCAATTCGATCCGCTCCGACGGCGCCGATTGCATCGTCGCCGGCGGCGTCGAGAGCATCTCGATTCCCGGCGGCGCCACGCCGAAGGAATCTATCGATCCGGAGCTGCTCAAGGTCGCTCCCGACATCTTCATGGCGATGATCGACACCGCCGACATCGTCGCCGAGCGCTACAAGCTCAGCCGTGAATATCAGGACGAGTTCTCGCTGGAATCGCAGCGCCGCATGGCCGCGGCCCAGCAGGCGAACAAGTTCAAGGACGAGATCGTCCCGATGAAGACGAAGATGAAGGTCGTCGACAAGCAGACCAAGGCCGAGAGCATCGTCGACTACACCGTCGATCGCGACGAATGCAATCGCCCTGACACCACGATGGAAGGATTGGCAAAACTCGAACCGGTGAAGGGGCCCGGCAAGTTCGTCACCGCCGGCAATGCCAGCCAGCTCTCCGACGGCGCCGCCGCGGTGGTGCTGATGGAAGCCAAGGACGCCGAGAAGCGCGGCCTCAAGCCGCTCGGCCGCTTCGTTGCCTGGGCGACCGCCGGCTGCGAGCCGGACGAGATGGGCATCGGCCCGGTGTTCGCGATTCCGAAGCTGCTCAAGCGCACCGGCCTCAAGATCGACGACATCGATCTGTGGGAGCTCAACGAGGCCTTCGCCAGCCAGTGCCTGTATTGCCGCGACCAGCTCGGCATCGATCCCGCCAAGTACAACGTCAACGGCGGCTCGATCGCGATCGGCCATCCCTTCGGCATGACCGGCGCCCGTCTCACCGGCCATCTGCTGCAGGAAGGCGCCCGCCGCAAGGCCAAGTGGGGCGTGGTGACGATGTGCATCGGCGGCGGCCAGGGCGGCGCCGGCCTGTTCGAGATCTATCACTGATCCAACGCGACTCGCATGCGAAGGCACGGCGCGATTGAAGCGCCGTGCCTTTTCAGTTCCGCGGCGTGCGAGGGTTGGCGAAGCCGGACGGCTCAGCCCGACTGCTCCCGAACATTGGGACGGAATATCCACTCTCGCCAGACCGTCAGCAAGGCGGCCATGATCACGGGACCCAGGAACAGGCCGAGGAGGCCGAAGGCGGCGAGGCCTCCGAAGATGCCGACGAAAGCGAGGAGAAACGGCAGCCGGGCCGAATCGCCGACCAGTGTGGGCCAGACGAAATGATCGCCGGCAAGCATCACGATCGAGCCCCAGCAGAACACACCTGCGGCCGCCAGCCCGCTGCCGCCACCGGACACCAGCACCAGCGCCGCGGCCGAGAAGGCCAGCCAGGCGCCGAACGGGATCATCGCAAATGCCGCCGTGAGGATCGTGAAAACGACGGCGTTCGGCACGCCCGCGACCAGATAGCCGACGCCGATCAGCAATCCCTCGCCCACGGCGACCAGCACCGTGCCGTTCACGGTGCCGCGGGTGGTCGCGACCATCTTCGCGACGAGACCTTCGCCGGCTTCGCCAAACAGCCGGTCACACGTTTCCAGAAAGCGGCTCGCGATCAGCCGGCCATGACGGAGCAGCACGAACAGAGCCAACAGCGAAAAGAACATCATGAACAGCCGGTGGAGTAGCTGCCCGCCAAACGTTCGAAACAGATCCGATGCATTGTCGGCGCTGACCGTCTTCAGCCACTCGCTTGCCGCCTTGGGGTCGGAGAGGTTGGTGCGCCACCATTGCTCGATACTCTCAGCGGCGACGGGCAAGCGGGCAAGCCAATCCGGGACTTCGATCCCGCTCTCGCCGGCCTTCTTCAGCGAGCTGACCAACGCCTCTCCCTGCTGCGCGATCTGGTAGATCGCGAGCGACATGGGCGCGATCAGAACGAGTGCGACCATGAGCGTAAAGGCCAGGGCGGTCAGCGTGGTCGGCCCTGCGCCGAAGCGTTGGGCGAACCTGACGTAGAGCGGCCAAAGCGCGATTGCGAGAATCGCGGCCCAGATCAGCGCGGTCAGAAATCCAGCCGCGGTCCAGAGCGCGAGCGCGACCAGCACGAGCGCGAGAACCACACGGGCATTCATGCGGGCCGAAGCGCCTGAAGGCAGCGGCTTTCGGTCGGAAACAGCATCGCTCCCCTGGGGAGGGGTCTTCTTGGATGCCCCCGATTTCAGTCGCTCGGACATTGCGGTGACGTGGCGAGTGCAAATTCGCGTTGTTGAAAATGGACGAACAGGAACGCCACGAGTTCAAGCCGCGACGCGGCCTTCGGTTCCGCTCGGGAACAAGTCGCATAGCGATGCGCGGCGGCTCGCGACGCGGGGCGCCGCAGCGCCGAAAACTCGCCTGGTTGACGCTACGCCCCTGTCGGCGCTGGCGCGCGCACCACCCCGATCAGCGTGCCGTCTTGACCTGTGCACCGGCGGCGGCCAGGGGGCGGCCGGCCCCGGCCTGTGCATTTCACCGTGCATAGCAGCGAGCATTCTTGGGGAGTACACGTATTAATACGTGTCCGCAAATTAACGGAAGCTTTTACCTGATATCGCTTCATCAACAGCATCGCTCACCACCAGCTTGGTTCACGATGCGGCTCCCGTCCCTGCGACTCACTCACAAGATCACCGCGATCGGCGTCATTGGCGTCATCGGCGTCGTCCTGATCGGCGGCATTCACCTCTACGGCGAGCGGAGGATGGGCGTCTATCGCGACGCGGCCGAGGATGCGCGCACCGTGTTCGAGCTGAACAACAGGATCGCGGTCGAGCTGCTCGAGGCGCGCCGCGCCGAGAAGGATTTTCTGCTGCGCAGCGATCCGGCCAGGGCGCAGCGCCAGGTCGAGATCAGCCGGCAGGTGGCGCTCGACATCGAGACGCTCCGCGGCAAGATCGCAGCGCTCGGCCAGCCCGAGCTGGCGCAGAAGATCGACGCGATGAATGCGTCGCTCAAGACCTATCAGGCCCGCTTCGCCGCGGTGGTCGAGGAACGGCAGCGGCTCGGCCTCGACGAGAAGTCCGGGCTCGAAGGCCGCCTGCGCGCTTCCGTCCACGGCATCGAAAGCCAGGTCGACCAGTTCCAGAATTCCGAGCTCAAGGTGATCATGCTGATGATGCGCCGGCATGAAAAGGATTTCATGCTGCGCCGGAACGCGAGATATGGCGAGGAGATGAAGAAGCGCGCGTCCGAATTTGCCGCAGGCCTCGACGCGGCAGCCATCGCCGACGGCGCCAAGGCCGAGCTGCGCCAGAAGCTCGCCGATTATCAGCGCGACTTCTCCGCCTGGATGGAGACCGCGCTGAAGCTGGCGGCCGAATCGAAGGCGATGTCCGAGGCCTTCGCTTCGGTCGAGCCGGTGATCGAGCAGATCTCGACATCGGTCGACCGCATCCGCGCCGACGCCGACCGTCTCAACGAGGCCGAGCGCACCAGCATCCAGTTCTGGATTGCGGTCGCGATCGCGCTGATTGCGACGAGCGTGCTCGGCCTCGGCATCTTCATCGGACGTTCGGTCTCGAGGCCCTTGACCGCGATGCGCGCGGCGATGATCGAGCTCGCCAACGGCAATTTCGCCATCGTTCTTCCCGGCCTCGGCCGTCCCGACGAGATCGGCGAGATCGCGCAAGCCGTCGAGACGTTCAAGGTCAACGCCGAGCGAAAGGCGCAGGAGGAGGCCGAAGAGAAGATCAGGCAGGATAAGCTCGCCGCCGAGCGCCGCCGCGCCGACATGATCAGGATGGCGGACGATTTCGAAGGCGCGATCGGCGAGATCGTCGAGACCGTATCGTCGGCGGCCAACGAGCTCGAGGCGTCGGCGACGTCGCTGACCACGACCGCCAGCCGCTCGACCGAGCTCGCCACGCTGGTCGAGGCGGCGTCCGAGGAAGCGGCGACCAACGTGCAGTCGGTGGCGTCCGCGGCCGAGGAGCTGACCGCCTCCGTCAACGAGATCAGCCGTCAGGTGCAGGCCTCCGCGCGCATGGCGGGCGAGGCCGTCACCCAGGCCGGGCAGACCAACGATCGCGTCAGCGAATTGTCCAAGGCGGCCGCGCGCATCGGCGACGTGGTCGAGCTCATCAACGCCATCGCCGGCCAGACCAATCTGCTCGCGCTGAACGCCACCATCGAGGCGGCGCGCGCGGGCGAGGCCGGACGCGGCTTTGCCGTGGTTGCCTCGGAAGTGAAGGCGCTCGCCGAGCAGACCGCGAAGGCGACCGGCGACATCGGTCAGCAAATCTCGAGCATCCAGGTCGCGACGCAAGATTCCGTCGGTGCGATCAAGACCATCGGCGGCACCATCGAGCGTCTGTCCGAAATCTCCTCCACCATCGCGGCCGCGGTGGAAGAGCAGGGCGCCGCGACCAGCGAGATCTCGCGCAACGTCCAAAGCGCCGCCGCCGGCACCACGCAGGTCAGCGCCAACATCTCCAGCGTGCGCCAGGGCGCGACCGAGACGGGATCTGCCTCCTCGCAAGTGCTGTCCGCGGCGCAATCGCTGTCGAACGACAGCAGCCGGCTGAAGCTCGAGGTGAGCAGGTTTTTGGAGACGGTGCGGGCGGCTTAAGCGCGTCTGCAAACCGGCAGTAGGTAGGTTGATCGTGCGGCGGGCCAACCTCTCCCGCTTGCGGGAGAGGTCGACGCGAAGCGTCGGGTGAGGGCTCTTTCCTCTCGGGGATTGTCCCGTCGTGGAGACACCCTCTCCCCGACCCTCTCCCGCAAGCGGGAGAGGGAGAACACCTCACGCCCCCGCCAGCGCTGGCGCGAGCACCACCTCGATCAGCGTGCCGTGGCCGGCGCTCTTGATGTTGAACCGGGCGCGGTTGGCTTCGACCAGCGCTTTCGTCAGCGACAGGCTCAGCGCCGAGCTGTCGGCAGCATCGCCCGGCGGCGGGGTGCGGAACGGCTCCATCGCGGCGGCGACTTCGCGCTCGGAAAGGCCATGGCCGGTGTCGCGGATGCGCAGTGCGATCTCGCCGCGATCGGTCAGCGCGGTCGAGACGATGACCTGGCCGCCGGCGCTGGCGAGCCGGATCGAGTTCGAGATCAGGTTCATGGTGATCTGCCGCATCGCGCGCGCATCGACGCTCACCTGCGGCAGCGCATGGGCGAGCGAGGTGCGGATGATGATGCGCTCGCGGTTGGCCTGCGGCTGCATCACCGTCACGCAGGCCTCGACCAGGTCGTTCAGGTTCAAGTTCGCGAAATTCAGGTCGAGCTTGCCGGTCTCGATCCGCGACAGCTCCAGGAGGTCGTCGATGATGGCGATGACGCGCTCGCCGGAGGCGCGGATGTCCTTCATGTATTCGCCATAACGCTCGTTGCCGAGCGCGCCGAAGCGCTCGGAGATCATCACCTCGGCAAAGCCGATGATGGCGTTGAGCGGCGTGCGGATCTCGTGGCTGATCCGCGCCAGCATGTCGGCCTTGGCGTTGGCCGCGCCGTCGACGAGGCGGCGGGCCTTCGTCAATTCGCTCTCGCCCTTCTTCGCGTGCGAGAGGTCGCGGAACACGGCGAAGAAGTTCGGCCCGTCGGGCCGGGTGCGGCCCATGATCATCGCGAGCGGGATGACGCCGCCCTTCTTCTCGCGGCCCAGCACCTCGCGGCCGTGATCGAGCAGGCTGGAGATGTCCTGGCTCTTAAGGCTTTCCAGATAATCGGCGACGATCTGCTGGCTCTCGGGGGCGAACAGCGTCAGCAAATTCTGCTGCAGCAGCGCCTCGCCGTCATAGCCGAACAGCGCCTCCGCGCTGCGGTTGCAGGCGTGGATGTTGCCTTCGGCATCGAACATCACGATGCCCTCGGCTGTGGTGTCGAGGATGGCGGCGAGATCCTCGGCATCGGCATCGCCGGCCGCGGGCTCCGCGTCCGCGGCGTCAGGCTCTGCGGCCACCAAGGTCTCTGCGACGGCAGCCGCCGCGGCGATCGGCGCCGCCTGCGGCAGCGCGCAGATCAGCGCATGCGCGCTGTCGCCGTCCCAGTCGATGGTGTGGAGATGCGCTTCCGTCGTCGCCAGCGGCGCTTCGCCGTTCGCGACCGTCGCGCTGATCGTCACAGGCGTGCCGCCTTGCGTGGTGCTGCTGGCCGCCGACACGCCCGGCTCGACATAGAGCGCATCCAGCCCGCCGGCATGCTCCAGCGCGTTCAGGCTGTCATAGCCGATGCGCGCGAGGAAGGCGGGATTGGCGTAGAGCAGGCGGTCGAGCCGGTAAATCAGGATGCCCGTCGGCAACAGGTCGAGCAGTGTGCGGTCGCGCGCGCTCATCCCGCGCGGCGGCGGTGCGGGCTCGGTCAGCCATTCGGCTGCGGCCTGCGGCGGCTCCGGCTCCGATGCTTCGGCGCTGATCTCCGCCACTGGTCCGGCCGCGTCGGTCGTGATGGTCTCGCGCTCGCGTTCGAGCCGCTCGGACAATTGCCGCGCGAGCTCGTTGAACGCGCTGTTCTCGACCGGCGTCAGCGTCGGCGGCCGCGTATCGCCGGCGACGCGGAACGGCACGACATTGGGAGGCGTTTCCACGGGCGTGTCCAGTTCGGTTGGGTGTGAAGTCACGTCGCTTGTGGGCTCTGGCAGGTCGGGTTCGGCTTGCGGTTCGGGCTCGGCTTGCGGCTCAGGCTCGGATGGCGCGATCGGCGGTGCCTCTGCTTCGCTCTCGGCCACTGTTTCCGCCGCCGCTTCAGGCTCGGCCTCCGCATCGGACGCGACGGCCTCAATGGAGCGGCCCTGGGGCGGCGCGTCGACCAGCAGCTCGAAGCGCCTGAGCGCCTCGAGCCGGTTGAGCGCGTCGAGATCGCGGCAGACGCCGAAGCCGCGGAAGCCGGCGAACTGACGGTTGCGGTCGTAGACCGGCAGGCCCGCGAGCTCGACCGGAATATGCTCGCCGCCGTCGGCCGGCCAGTTCACTGTGATGCCGGCCCAGGTATCCTTGCTTTCCAGCGCCTTCGCCACGCGCCCCTCGGGATCGAGCGAAAATTCCTCGGCGATCTCGCGCCAGGGGCGGCCGAAACCGGCGGCCGTGTGCGTGCCCATCAGGCGGATGAAGTCATCGGAGCCGAGCACAAAGCGGCCCTCTTCATCCATCTGCCAGAGGAAGCGCAGCGGATGCTGACGCGGTGCGGGCGGCTCTTGCTGGCCCGACTGCTGGTCTGAAGTCGGCTCGACCATGCCTGCATTGATCGGCGCGGGCTGCGGCGACACAATGGCTTGCGGCTGGTTTTCAACCGGAGTTTTGGCCGCCGCGGGGACGACCGGCTCGGGCGTCGGCGCAATCGTCTCGGCGGGTGGTTCGGCAGGCTCGGCGAATGCGTCGAACAGCGCGATCGCAGACGGCGCCTCGTTCGGTGCAGGCTGTGCGTCCTCCAGCACCGCGGCCGGAGGCTGCGCGGGCGTCACGTCGGGCGCGGCCTCGCGCGCCGCCGTGGCGGCGGCCGGCTCGATCAGCGCGACCAGGCCGATATCGGCGCCGCTGCCGACCCGCTGCAGCACCATCTGGCCGATGCCGATCGGCGTCGCGGCGCGGCCTTTTGCCAGCGCATCGCTGCGGGCGCGGTCGAGGCCGGCCTCGAATAGATCGCGAAAGCCGAGCAGGGAGCGCGCGGCCTCGCTCGCGCCGACGAACAGCCCGTCCGGCGCGAACGCCGCCATCGGCACCTTGGCGCCGGCGACCAGCCGATGCAGCCGCTCGACCAGCGGCATGGTGCGCAGCGTCGGGTCCATCGCGATGACGAGCACCGCATGGCCGCCATCGGCAAAGTCGAGCCGCGCGCAGCCGCAGGTCATCAGCGCCCCTAACCGGGCGCCGAAGCCGCGCAGCCGCTGCAGCCGTATTGCGCCGTTCGCCGGCAGCTGGGGGGCGAGCCTGACGATTTGGCGGCGGTGGCTGTCGGCGGGGCCGAACACCTTGTCCGCGAGGCCGGCGCTGTTGGCTGCGCCGAACAGTTTTGCGCCGACCGGATTGGCCCACAGCACGCGCGCGCCGTCGGTCGACCACAGCCAGACCGGCAGGGCAGAGGTCGCATGCACGGCCAGCCGCGGATCGCCCACCCCTCGCAACTGGAAATCCGAACGCGTCATCAGGCCGGCTGCATCTCACGCTTCACGAGTGGCGGCTGCCGGGAATGACAGCCTTAAGAAAGGGTTAGTATCGCCCGGAAGGCGCGACTAGGTCCACGGTTCAAAGCCCCGCGACGGACCCCCAAGCGGCGATAACCTTAATCCCGCCAACCCCGCAAGCCGAGCCAACGTTGCATCCAAGGGATTCGAAGCGGAGGGCATAGGCGCGCGCAGCACCCGCGGTGCCCATCCTCCCCTGGAGGGGGAGGATCGGCTCACATGAGCGTAGCGAATGTGAGACGAGGTGGGGTGACAGTCTCTCGCCACGGGCGGTCCCCGCGGGGAGAGATCACCCCACCCCGGCTCATATTTCGCTACGCTCAATATGAGCCGACCCTCGCCCTCCAGGGGAGGGTAAAAGCTTGTTGCCCGGCGCATCCCACTACCTCAACCCCCGGTTCCCGACCTCCGGAACCTCACCCATCCCGAGATTAAATTTCGCATCGCACCGCTCTGCCGCGTTGCGATGCACAATGTTGACATGATAGGCAGCCATAGTGCTGGCGCTGGGCGAGCCATCACCTTTGTTTCGCGTTTCCAGTCTTCGTACCCGCTCAATGCGCAGGGCCCATGGTCGGGGCCGGCGGGCGCGCCAGAAAGGCTCACTCCATTTTTTCAATTAGCGTGAGGGACCAACATGACAGGTGCGACTGATCCGTTTTCTGCCTCGATCATCCCGTTCGAGGTTCCCGAGCAGGTGCGTGCGTTCGCAGAGAAGGGCGCGGCGCAGGCCCGCGAGAACTACGCCAAGTTCAAGGACGCCGCTGAGACCCACAACGGCACCGTCGAGGCCGTGTTCACCTCGGCCTCCAAGGGCGCGAGCGAGTACACCGCCAAGCTGGTCGAGTTCATGAAGGCCAATTCGAGCGCTCAGCTCGACTTCGCCCAGCAGCTGTTCGGCGCCAAGTCGCCGACCGAAGCGATGGAGCTGTGGACCGGCCACGCCCGCAAGCAGCTCGAGACCTTCCAGGCCCAGGCCAAGGAGTTGGTCGAGCTCACTCAGCGCGTCGCCAATGAGACCGCCGAGCCGATCAAGGCCAGCGCCTCCAAGTACTACCCTTCCGCCGCCTGAGCGGTCGGATCGATGTAAGCCAGCGAAACCCGGGCCCGAAAGGCCCGGGTTTTTCTTTTGGAAATGGGTCGACCGGGTCGCGCCCAGCACTCCGTCCACCTCTCCCAAAGGGAGAGGTGATCCCGCCCCCGGCGATGCGAAGCATCGTCCGGCGCGGTCCGGGTGAGGGGCTCAGGTCTCACCGGCCGCCGCGGCCCCTCACCCGGATCGCTCCGGCGCGCATTCGCGCACCAGAGCAATCCGACCTCTCCCCGCTGGGGAGAGGTGATCCCGCCCGGCCAATCGACCTGTTTTCTTCGCGCTGAAGAGGGGAAATATCGGGTTCTGCGGCCTTGCCAAACCGGGCCGTTGCACCTAGTTTCCGCCCCGTCCAGCCCCCTCAGGCATCAAGCCTTTTCAGGCAGCCCAAGGCGCGGCGCGCAAGGATGCAGTTGTAGCTCAGTTGGTTAGAGCGCCTGTCTGTGGAACAGGAGGTCGGTGGTTCGAGCCCACCCAACTGTACCAGCGAAATCAATAAGTTATCCTAGCCTTCGCTCGAAGCCCACGACTGCTAGCTACCATGTAGCTACCGCGGTGACGGAAAGGCAGTCTGGTTCTAAAAGAAGGCATTCGTAATGACGGGGTCATAGGTCGAGTCTGTCCCGAGCGACCTTGAACAAACCCCGCAGGCGGTCGAGACGCTGGCCTATACACACTACGTGCTCGACGCAGGAACGGCTGGCACTCAAGGTGGCGCTTGCCCCCTGTGTGTGGGTACGCGGAGATCGCAACGCGACTCGCCTCGCGACCCGATGCGGCCGCTGCGACGAACTGCTATCGCGTTTGGATCGCCGAGGACGCCGGCGTGCCGTACCAGGAGGTCGCTGCAAAAGCGCGGGCGCACATGGAGCATCTCGCCGACCTCTACGCCACGCCGGCCCGCGAGGCAGAGCTGATTGCGATCTTCAAGGAAGCCACCCCACTCGAGGCAGACTTCTGGGAGATGGACTGGCGTGCGGGCCAGCGTGTTAGAATAGCCCTTTCGGCAATCATCAGGCTCATAACCTGAAGGTCATAGGTTCAAATCCTATCCCCGCAACCACCGACGCTTGCGATAGCAAGCCGTTCAGAGCCCCGGCCTCCGAAAGGAAGTCGGGGTTCTTTTTGCCTGCCGCAAACCGCAGGATCGCGGCTAGGTCGCCGCGCAGCACGATCGCGAGTTCCTCCGCCTCGGGCATCAGCGTCACCTGATCGACGAGGGTACGGAGAACCTCCGCTGCTTCCCCTTTCTCGTCTTCGCTTTGCAGGCTTTCGTACAGCGCGGCCACACGCTGCCGATAGATCTCCGCCATGTTGGGATGTAGGAGAGGCGGCGGCTCTTCTGCGTTCGCGAGCTTCTCTCGTACCTCCACCTTTCTGGCCTCGAGCCGCTTCATGTCCTCGACAATGGCCTCGATCGGACCTCCAGCCTTGATGGCGGCCACCAGCTTTCCAAGTTCACGTTCAATGCGCGGAAGCTCGTTCCTCATCGCCGCAAGGTCCGCTCCTCGGTCAATCCGCAGCCGGTTCACCTCGCGGGTAAACTCATCGCAGAACTCTTTGAACAGCTCTGGTTCCATCAGATGCGTGCGAAGGCCGCTCAACACAGAGGTCTCCAGCGCATCGCGCCGGATGTTCAAACGATTATTGCACGTTCCCTTATTGCGAGCCGTTGCGCAGCCGAGCAGGTCCTTCGAAATCATCGTGTACCCGCCGCCGCAGCATCCGCACTTCACGAGGCCGGCGAGGAGGTATTTGGGCCGATGGCGCTCATTAAGCCTGTTCTCGCCAGGCGCTGAAGGCTCGTAGGCGAGCGTCTGCTGACGCGCCTTGACCGCATCCCACATTTCCTGATCGACAATGCGCAACTCGGGGACTTCTTGGATCACCCATTCGGATTCAGGATTCAGCCGAGAAACGCGCTTTCCGGTATCGGGGTCTTTAAGATAGCGGAGCCAATTCCACACGAGGCGACCCACATAGAGCTCGTTGTTGAGGATGCCAACGCCGCGCTTTGGGTTGCCGTGAATGGTCGATGGCCCCCATTCAGCGCCTTGCGGTCCAGGCACACCTTCGCGGTTCAGCTCGAAAGCGATTGTGCGCGAGGACTTGCTGGCAAGGTAGTCAGCAAAGATACGGCGAACGACAGCCGCCTCGGCCCCGTTGACGGTGCGGTCACCTCGGATCGGCTCGCCATTAGCGGCGAATTGCTTGACGACGTCATAACCGAAGCACAGCCCGCCGCCCGACTTACCGTCCGCGACGCGGCCGCGCAGACCTCGTCGCGTCTTGTCAGCGAGGTCCTTCAGGAACAAGGCGTTCATCGTGCCCTTCAGCCCGACGTGCAGATGCGTGACGTCTCCCTCCGAGAGGGTGACGATCCGCACGCCGGCGAAGGCCATGCGCTTAAAGAGCCCGGCAATGTCCTCCTGATCGCGGCTGAGTCGGTCCATTGCCTCGGCAAGCACCACCGCAAACTTCCCGCGCATGGCGTCGCTGATCAGTTCCTGGATGCCGGGGCGAAGTAGCGATGCACCGGAGATCGCCCGGTCCGTGTAGCTGTCGACCACCGTCCAACCTTGCTTCTCGGCGTGGAGGCGGCAGAGCCGCAACTGATCTTCGATCGATGCGTCGCGCTGATTGTCGGACGAGTAGCGGGCGTAAAGTGCAATCTTCATGACGCCTCCTTAGTCCGGGAGGCGGTCACGCTTCCGGCGGTCCGTTTCGGCCTGGATGAAATCCCGCGCAGCTTGCCGGGCGAGCAATCGCACCAAATTAATAAGGCGAGGATCGGGCGTAGATGCGACGTATGCGACCGTGGCTTCGGGCGCCGCATCTGCGACCACGCGAAGCTTTTCGGCTGTCGTTCCTCTCGATCGCGCCATCGCCGCGTCCTTGCCGTTGCGCGGATCGCTCCGCACCTCGACAAAGATGGCGAGTTGCGGCCGCAACGCAAGAGAAAATATCTAGCGATATCAGTGACTTGTGTCGTAGTCGTGCGCTGATCCGAGATAGGAAGCGTAGCGGATCGGGAAATCGCAAAGTGGAGCGCACGAAAAATATTCGCGTGATCGCCTCCGCTAGATGCAATCTGTTTGAGCGCGACGTCGGACAACACTACCGACCTCTATTACTGCTGCTGAGGTCAAATGAGGCCTCGCAGTCTTGCGGCAAGCGGAAGATTCGGCTATATATCCAGATATACCATGGAGGCGATCCGTGAGCAATAGTGCGCAGAAAAGGGCGATCGAAAATTACCGATCCAGGCTGACCAAGCGCGGCATCGTGCGGTTCGAGCTCCAAGCACTCGAGACCGATCGCGATCTCATCAGAACGCTCGCCCGGAAGTTGACCGAGGAAGGGCCGGACGCCGGGCATCTCCGACGCGCGGTGCAGCAGGCCGTTTCTGGCGAGCCGCCGAAGCCCGGCGGCATCTTGAGTGCGTTGCGTCGCTCGCCGCTCGTTGGCGCCGATCTCGACCTGACGCGCCCCCGTGAAGAAGGGCGTAAGGCCGATCTGTGACGCGCTATCTTCTCGACACCAACGTCATCAGCAACATCGTCAAGCCGAAACCGTCAGAGTCACTGTTGGCCTGGATAGGCCAGCAGCGCGATGAGGATTTGTTCATTGCTTCGCTAACAGTCGCCGAAATCCGACGCGGTATTCTGGAGAAGCCGCACGGCAAGAAGCGCGATGCGCTCGACGCCTGGTTCGTTGGTCAAGAGGGACCGCAAGCGCTGTTTGCGGGGCGTATTTTGTCGTTCGACGACAAAGCAGGCCTGGTCTGGGCGCGGCTGATGGCGGAAGGGAAGGCCGTCGGACGGCCTCGCAGCGGACTCGATATGATCATTGCCGCTGTCGCGGGTGCCAATGACTGCGTGGTGGTGACGGACAACGAAAAAGACTTTGCTGGACTTCAGATCATCAATCCATTGCGCGGCGACTTGTAGGGGAAATGCATGACAGGAGGAGCGCCTGAACCCATCGAGTATCAGCTCATCGGCCTGACTGAGGACGGCAACGCAGGCGACCTGCTGCTTGGGCTTGATCAGAAGCAAGGGCGCATTCGCCTCCAGGCGCTGATCTCCGAATGGCTGCGTATGGAGAATCTCGTCGTTCTGACGGGATCTGGCACGTCGGTTTCGGCTGGCGGGAAGACCATGGTGAATCTTGAAACCGCCGTCTTCGAGACGATCGAGGCTCTCCCCGACGTGCCCGCCTCAGTCGGCCCTATCATCAAGGCGCGTCGGGATGCCGTCTCATTGGCCGACTTACTCGATGAGCCCACCATGGGGTTCGAGCAGTGGCTATCATTCGTTGCCAATTCCCTCGTCGTTGGTAACTCAAAGGACGCACCATTTTCTGGCGTCACCTGGCCGGGCACGCCAGCTCCAAGCCTTGATGACCTCCAATGGTTTGTTGATCGGCTGCGCATGTCGATCTTCTCGGAATGCGCCCTGTCTTTGCCTGACACCGCCAAAGCGAAGTCGGCAAGCGAGATCGCGCCGCAGCTCGCATTTTTGTCCAAGCTCGTCGCGCGTGACAGCAATCTTGGCCGAACTCATCTCTTCACGCTGAATTACGACACGCTGTTCGAGCAGGCGTTGGAGTTGCTAGGCATCCAATATTTCGACGGCTTCACCGGCCGAGCAGCCGCTCGCTTCGATCCATCGGTTTATGGGCTCGACGTCTATTATCCGGGTGAGGTTGCCGAAGGGCGAGTGCGGCGCTTCGACAAGTTCCTGCACTTCTACAAACTGCACGGATCCATTCATTGGTTTGAACAGGACGGTGAGATGCGCGCGCGGCACCCCGACCTCGTCCCGTTCCGAACCTATGCAGGTTTGAACCGGGATGAAAAGGCAGCAGTGCTCGTCAAATTGACCGGCGGAACGCCATCGGTTGGAATCCTGCCGACTGCTAACAAGTTCGCGCAGACCCTGACGATGCCCTATGCGCATCTCTTCCGGTCCTTTCAGGTGCGCCTCGGTGTCCCCCAGACCTTCCTGCTCGTTCTCGGTTACGGCTTTGGCGATGATCACGTTAGTCGCATCATTGAGAATGCGCTCATGAATCCGTCGTTGGTGATGCTCGTGGTCGAACCTAATCCAGCCAGCCCGGTCATCGAGCGGGTACGCCGCTATAAGGACCTCGGCAAGCGCGCCTTCGTCTTGTGCCCGACGGATGCCGCCTTTGCTGCTAGCAAGTTCAAACACGCGACGTTTGATGATTTCGCCCGCTCGGTAATGCCCGACGTGCAATGGCTGGACGACTTCCTGCGCCTGCGGCGATTCGAAAAGCAAATAGCTTCGTCCGCGACGCCCGCTGAACCCGCTCCGGAGGCGTGAGATGGATAATCCACGTCTCGTCGGCCATATTGTCTCGGTTCAAGGCTTCCGGGTGAAGGTGGAATTGCTGCCCGAAACCAGATCGGCCCTGCGCGCGACCCTTGATGGGGTTCAGGCTGCGATCGCGATCAACGCGTATCTGACCTTTTCGTTGGGGGCGGGCGAAACCGTCATTGGCATCATTACTGATCTTGAGGCACGTGAGAGCTTCGATCCCACCAGCGGCGATGAACTGAGCCTGGAACTCATGAAGCCGCGTCGGACCGCCAGCGTGCAGTTGCTGGGTACCATCGAGCATGCCGATAATGAGCCGTCTTTCAGTCCGGGTATATCCATTCTGCCAACACTCGATACACCGGCGGAAATCGGATCACCTGACATCTTGCGCGCCGTGTTCGAAATCCCGCCCCGTCGCAACAGGCCGGAGGGTTATGATGCGAGGGACTTTGACTGCGACTTGAAGATCGGATTTCCGACGGGCCAGGCGCGTAACGTCGTCCGGGCGTCCTACAATGACCTGTTCTCGAGGCCCTTGGCCATCGTCGGCAACACCGGGTCAGGCAAGTCATTCTCGGTGTCGAGCCTCATTCAGAAGGCCATGAAGGCGCTCGACGGCGCAGCAGAGGAGCCGCATGTCTTCATTCTCGATATTAATGGCGAATACGCCAAAGCCTTTCCTGCCGCAAAAGCAGCGGTTCGTATGCCGGATCGCATCTATCTCAATGGCAAAGAGTTCAGCGTCCCGCTCTGGTTCCTGAACGCGGAGGAGATTTGTGCATGGCTGAGCGCGGCGGAACAGACACAGGAACCCGTGTTGAAAGACTGGTGGGCGATTGCGAAGGGCGGCAACGCCACAGCTGCGGCCAGTCTCGGTTCATTGCAGAATGCAATGAGCGCGCTCGATCAACTTCTCAACGAACTTACAAAGATCAAGAAGAAGGCGGCGGGTTCCTATTGTGACGCCGTTACCGGCCATCTTGCGAACACCGATATCGACACCACGGCGTTCGACAGACTGTTCACCTCACATCGCTCCGCCAACGACTACAACACCGAGGTCATGAACAATCAGGCTGTGATCGCGGCCGAAGCAGAGAAGCTCAAGGACGCCATCCGATCCAAGATTGTCGGTGGGCGTGATACAGCGGAGGCTGGCGCGCGCACTGCGGACTCTCCACTTCCGATCGCGCGCTCGACATTAACCGATCCATCACTGATCAACCGCGCCGTATCGAAGGAGGACACCTTCCGGGTGGACGCCCATCTCACCACGCTGAAGCTGCGTTTGAAGACCCGCCTTGATGACCAAAGGTGGCGTGCGTTCCTCAACTATGAAGACGCTGACACTGCTATCGCTAGTTTGTCCGCCTGGTTCGCTCGTTTCGGATTGGGGGCTACGACAGGTCCAAAGGTGTCGGTGCTCGATCTTTCGATGCTGAGCAACGAAGTGCTGCCCTATGCATGTGCCGTCATCGGGCGCGTGTTGCTGGAGGCGCGGGAACGCTTGCCCGCTGCGTCACGCTACAAACATCCGTGGGTTCTCGTCCTCGAAGAAGCGCATAATTATGCCCGACCGGCTCGCGCGGACGAAGATCGGGGTCATCGACTGGCGCGACTGACCTTTGAGCGTATCGCAAAGGAAGGGCGCAAGTTCGGCCTGTCGCTCATCATCGCCAGCCAACGTCCGAGCGAGATTAGCCAGACTATCATCAGTCAGTGCGCTAACTTCATCAGCCATCGTCTCCAGAATCCGGACGACATCGACCATTTCCGTCGCATCATCCCGATGCAAGCCCGGCGCTTGCTCGATCAGGTAACGATATTGTCGTCAGGCGAAGCGATTGTCTTCGGCAGCGCGTTCCACATCCCGACGCGAGTGCAATTCGATAGGCCCGATCCCAGCCCCTATAGCCAGACGGCGGCGCCTTTCCATGAGTGGTCGAAAGAAAAAGCCCCGTTTCCGCTCGCACAAATTATCGATGCTTGGGGGGCCTAGCTCAACGTTTCTCGATGCCTTTGCCGGAACTTGTCACGGATCGATTATGCAGAACCGGTCTCCTCGGCGAAAGTAGTTGAAGTAACGTGTTCGAGGCGCTTCCCGTTGGTTCTTAAAAGCAACACCCGTCAATCAGTGTCGAACGCTTTCCACTTGCGTCGAGAAGCGGGCGACACGGATTGGGATGCGTCGGTCAAGTAGATCGTCGTGATCCCACTTGCCGTCCAAGTCCGGCGTCGTTGAGCCGCATATCTAGCCGGGCCGCTTCGACGTCCTTCTGACTCGCTACACGAGCCTCGACGAGATCCTCGGTGGCGTGAGCGTCGCCAAGGTCGGTCCGGATGTCATAACGCAGTTCCAAGAATTCGCTGCGAAAATGGTCCGCCCGGAGTCGATCCAGTGCCTTGTTGATCCAGACCAACGCTTCGGCTGCGTCTCCCTGCGCACGCCGCGCGCGCGCCATGAGCCTCTGGAGCCACTCGCTCGTCTCAAGCTCCTTCCGCTCCCGCAGGACGGCCTCGCCTCCGGCCGGCCGACCCATTTCGATCAGGAGTTCGGCGCGCCGCTGGAGGTGGAAAAGCTGTGGTCGGACCAGGGACTCATGGAGGGCGAGGGCCTTGGCATGGAAGCCGGAAGCGTCGGCACCCGGCAGGCGGGCTGCCTCGAAATAGACCTCAGCCCACGCAAAACGATCGCTGTCGGTCTGCAAGCCTTCTAGCGCGGGCTCGGAGAGCTGCTTGAAGATGCGCCCAAACATGACCGGCTCTTCGGTCGAGAGGTAGCGCCCGAGCGCAGCGAACGCACGAATCGCTTGCAGCACGCCGACATTCGCTGCCTCGACGATCGTTCGCTCGATTGCGTCTGCATGGCGTCGGATAAGGCCTGCTCGCCAGTTGCCTGAGCCCCATGGCAAGCGCTCGATCACACCCAGGAGAACCGAGTAAGTCACGTTATCTTCGCCGGGAGCGCGAGCGAGGATTTCATCCACCAGCTCAATCGCCCGAGCCACTTTGGCGGGATTGCCCCGGTAGATATCGATCAACTGCAGGCGGGTTTCGTGCATGGGCGAGGGCCCGCTCAGCACCTGCTCAAAGAGTTCGGCCGCGGCGGCGGAGTCACCAAGTCTCTTGAGCGCCTTACCCTTGTGATGCTGCACTTCGGCAGCCTGCCTGTCGGTGAGCCCGGGAAGTCCGGTAAGTGTGTCGAAGGCTGACAGGCGTTCCCGCAGCCGGGCCTTAGCGATCTCATCGCTTTCCAGCTTGTCGTAGAGGAACAGCTGCTCGATCGCTTCGATAATTGCCATTAACGCCAAAGGCGCCGGCGTGCGTCCTGCCAGCGCGTTGGCGTCGGCCAATGGGTCGCCCGCGAGTTCGGGCCGCAGTTCGGTATGATCCGATACCGTGAGCAGCGCGTAACGGAACGCGGCGGAGCGAGCTCCTGCAGCAATCAGCTTCTTGAGCTTAGGGAGGAGGATGCGCCCGATCGTCCAAAGACGCAGACCAGGCTCACTCGCCGCGACGTGCAGATAGGCCTCCAGCGCGGCATCCAGCTCGACGCGCCGCTCCGGGGGACACCAGCCGCCGCCGCTCAGCGCCGCGTACACGACATCGTGGAGCCGAATAATCCCGCTTCGGTCAGCAGCTGTAAGCCCGTGGCTGCGGAGCTTGCGAATGCCGAGCGGCTGGACGACATACTCGAGAAAGTCCTGCCCGCAAGTTGCTTGCTCGGCCCAGGCGAAGACAGACAGCTCGCGCTCGAGGGCAGGACGCAGGCGCCCCAGGAGCCGGTCGGCGAGGCGCTGGCCATGATGTTCCAGTTCGCCGACAGCCCGACAGTCAAGAACGATCTCGTCCCATGTGGCGCCCTGCCGCACGGCAGCGCTGATCAGACCCAGGGTCAGCGGATGGCCGCCCACCGTGGACCAGATGATGTCAAACACATCAGCTGGGCACATCGCGCCATCCCGGTCGAGCAGGCTCTGTGCCTCCCCACGAACTAACATTGGCAGTTCGTATGAGCCTGGTTGTGCCGACCGCTGCGTGAGGATGATCCGTGAGCGGGGCCCGCAAAGTTCACCAAGGCGCACCGTCGAAAGACCGGGTTCGGCGTCATCGATTACTAACAGACAGGCCCCGGTGCGCAGCAGCACCGTGACGTTCCGGGTTTCGCCGCCTCGCACCAAAGGGAGGGCCTGGAGATCCTCGGGCCGACGGACTTCCCCCGCGTCTAGCCAGATCACGAGGTCGTACTGGTCTTCGTGGTCCGTGGCGTAAGCGGCAGCTGCCGCTGACTTGCCGAGCCCGGCGATACCGCTGATGGTCACCACTGGACTTTCCGACAGGCGCCGCGAGATGTCGGCGTCGACATCTGGGCGAACAATGCGGCTTCGATCCGGGGCGGGGACCAGGCGGCTCACCGCCTCTTCATCCTGGATCCTCTGTAGCTCGGGCAGGTATGGAGCGAGCCTTCGAACAACAGTGTCGCTGAAGATCAGCTTTTCGATCAGCTGGGTCGCGATCTCCTCCGCGCCCCACAGGTGCAGAGTCTTGCCCTCCATTTCCGGCCACGTTCTGACGGCGCTTTCGAACTCCTGGGCGACTTGAGGCCGCTTTCGCTGGCCCGACAGCAGGAAGATGTCCCGTGCGGACGGTTTGCGATTGAGCGCCTTTCTCAGATCGTTATCCGCCTTGGCCATCGGGCGCTCAAAATAACCACGAGCATCAGAGTACTCGGCGACTATCCGGCCGTCGTCGCTGACTGTGTCGACCACGCCGCCAACGGCATAGCCGACCAGATTGGTCCCTTGATGGTTCAGAGGCACCTCGAGCAGGGCGTCCAGAAATAGTCCGGCAAACCTCTCGAAATCGGTGGCGATGTAGCCAACTGCACCAGCCAGACGGTCAATTTGCGCGACCTTGCGCTTTGGGTTCATCCTGAATTCTCGACTGGTGACACAGCTTCCATTCCCGCCGCATATTGTAGCACATCGTCCAACATTTCGATTGCTCTCGAGCGAAGCTAATCGGTGCATAGAGCCCGCTACAGGTCTCCAAAACGGGCTGAACGCCCTCGGCCGACTGGGGCGGAAGGGCGGGCCGACAACCACTTCTTGTGATTGGACCCGAATGACCGAATCGAGGTTATTGAAACCTTCAAAGCGGTGGTCTCGACGCCAGAAGGAGTGGTGCAATGCAACGACTCTTTGCGGTTTTGTCGCTTCTGGGTGCCTTGCTGTTTGCGCAGATTCCTGAGCTTCTGCAACAGTATAGGCAGCGGCTCGGTGGCGCAGCCGACGAGCTGACAGTCATTGTGCGCAACTTCGACGAGGACTCCCGCCGCTCGGGTTATGACCGATCGGGCGCACTCGGTGTCATGGCGAAAAACCCAGAACAACTGGTGCGCGACCAGGCGCAGCGAATGACGGAATATGTTCGAAGGCTGGAGCGGCTGAACGAGCAGCAATCGGCTTTGGCGAATGGCGTCACGCCTGCGGCCATCCTGGCGGTAGCGGTCGACTACGACAAGCCGATCATGGCGCAAGCCTGGAGCGCCTATGCGCCCGCGCTTCCGACGACCCTCACGGGCATTGTATTTGCGATCATTGGCTGGTGCTTGTCTTATGCTGCACTCTTGGTTCTCGGCGCTGTTGTCGGCTCACGAGGCAGAGTCGCTGCGTGATCCGACGAAACCGAGATTCATCGGCAGGAGTACAGCAAACTGAGCCGTCAAGCTCCGCGCGGCGTTTCTATACCTCAACTCTTATTTGCCGTCTTCACCGCGAGCGGCTGCTGGACGAAGCGCCATAGCGGCAACGCATCACTTTTGTAGTCGGACGATATCAGTGGCGCGAACCAGTTGGGCCGATGTTCAAGTTCAATTTGCACTGAATCCGGTTCTCCGTTGGCCCGTTGCGAATAGTGGCGGGAAAACATCCGGCTCAGCGTGCCGATTATTTCAAATCTCTCAGTGTCCTCGTTGAGCCGTTCGTCGGGCAGCCAAGAAAACTCGATCGCCGACAATCTTCCGTCAGTCACAATGGCCTTGGTCTCCTGCTCGGCCCATTCCCCGAGATTCATGAATATCCACGCGATCTCTTGCTCGTCCGTACGCGTGAGGACACGATCCTCACTGAGCATCGTGACCTCTCCAGCCGTGAAAGGCGCCATTCCGTCGGGGCCGATGGCGTTGGGCTTGTCGGCGGTTAGCCGAAGTGTGAGCGGCGGCGTTGTGCCGATTGTCATATCGCCGAGCCTGCCCAGCTCATTGAAGCGGACGGCATGTTTCATGTCGAGCTTGAGGTAGCCATTTTCGTTCAGCAGATCGTGCGGGGACACCAGCGTCCAGATGCCCCATCTGGCCCAATAGACGGCTACCTTGAGCGTGGCTCGTGTTGCCCGCGCGTAGCTGTCGAGCGAGGACAAATAAGACGGTGTCATGATCTGACGTTCTTGCCGGACCGGATCCGCCTCGTAGACGTTCTTGACTTCGACCAGCCATTGCTCGTCGTCTTCCAGTACGATCCGGAAATCGGGCGCCCGATATCTGCCGACAGGATAGACGCGCCCGGTATCTTCGACCTTCATCAGCTTGTAATGACCAAGCGCCACCACCATGGCTTCGAACATTGCCGCTGTTCGTTGGCCATGTATTAGGGTGTCATCGGTCAATGCCTTGTCGAGCTGCGCGCCGATCGCCGCGAGGAATTCCTGGGCTGTCTGGGGTGCCGTTACGGAAATCTTTCGCTCGCGGCTGAAGCGGGCATAGAGATTGAGAAGATCAAATGGTTTGCTCATGTCGGCATCGTTGACTTGAATGCGTGCGTGGGAAAGGTCGAGCCCACGACTTGGTGAAATCGGCATACTTGGTCGGCTTCCAATCTAGCTGACCCGCCTAATCGGCCGAACCAATAAAGTCATCTGAGCCAGCCCTCAGGGAGCCAAAGCGAACCGAATAGTCCGACGCCAGCGTCGCGCAGATTTCCTCTGCCCTTGCGCGGTCGTTGGTCATTGCCGCAACATGCCAGGGAGCGTTGCGCACCACCGCCCAACCGCGCACCCATCCTGGGTTCGATGGGTCGACGTGAGGGAGGTTGCGTTGAAGACCCGGGATCGGCGCAAACCAAAAGGCGTAGGATTGCGCACCGTCGCTTCCCGGCTCGTCGCTTGAGCTGACGAGGCCGATCACCTCTCCGTCCTGGTTGAACACGGGTCCGCCGCTCATACCGCCGGGCCAATGGCTGTCGACCGCAAATGTCGGCCAAGGCCGATGTTCGCGGCCACTCGGCAGCACTGCGGTTACGCGGCCAATAGAACCATACATGCGCTCGGCGAGAACATCCGCGTCGATCTCGCGGTCCCGTATCGATTGCAGTTCGGGAAATCCCATCGCCATGACCTCATCGCCGACCTTGGGCCATTTCCCGGTCAGCCGCAGGGGAAGGAAATCGCGTACTGCGTTCAAGCGCGTGTTGTCTGCTTTGAACGACAGCATCATGCAGTCGAGTGACATGCGGCTCGAGTCACGGTTGAGCAGCCGATCAAGGGCAATGTCTTCTGGCGGGGTGCGAAAGGCGGTCGCGGACGCAATCATCACCATCCCGTCGACCCCGATCGGGGCACGCCCATAGACAAGCCCCGGGTTGAGAAGACCGACAACCGTCGACCGCGGGCGCGAAGGCCCGAGCCATGTTTCAAGCACGTGCTGCGCGGTCAGATATCCTCCGAAGGGGTCGATACGGAACGCCGTGCCGAGACCAGAGACGCGGTGTGTGTGGTTGTCGATTGCCAGCAAGGAGATAATCGGATGGCGAACCCCCGTCGGGTCTTGGACCAGAAACTGGCGGGGATCGTCTCCGGTTGTGGGGGTGACTGGAAAGGGCATCGCCCAGTCTAGCATGGCAAGGCGAGTCGCCCTAAGGCGCATTCAATGTGAAGGCTCATCCGAGTCACAAGGAAACCGGCGCCGCTTTGTTGAAACGCCGCCGGTTCCTTGTCAAAGATCTAGTGAGCGGCGGCACCTTGCTTGATCGCAGAGGCGAAGCCTTCGATGACCCGAACAAATAGATCGGGATCACGCAGTGCGTTCTTGAGCTTCTCAGCCCAATCCGGATTGGACTCCGTCCACTTAATCAGCGCGGTCGCCTTGACGCCGCGGTGCTTGATCAGGAAGTTGGAAATCTTTGCCGGCACTGCTCCCGCGACAAAAGCAGCGTTAGCCGGTTCGGCGCGCGCCAGAAGAATGAAGGCCCGTGAGAAGCTCGCGAGGTCGTCCTCTTCCGCGAGTTTGGTGAGGAGGTCCAGTACGGGCCCGGAGGGAGTTGTGTAGGCTGCCGAGCCTTGGGATGCGATCGCCTCGGCAATACGGTGCAGTGTTTCTGGGGGCATGCTCTTAATTCCTTCGTCGAGGCCGGCGAGCGCTTTGGCTTTTGCCCTGCGATCGGCGGCGAGGTTTCTGATGTCGTTTGCGTCTTGTTCGGTGGGCACCCACACGCGGACTTCCTGCCAGCCTTCAGCCAAGCGAACGTCGCGCTGCCGTTTTACTCGTCTGACTACTGTAGGATCGGCCACGAAATGTCCCCGTACTGTCGTTACGGAACATAAGTCGTAACGACAGTACGTGCAAGCGGTTCCTAAGAGATGGAACTCAAAAACCTTACGTAGGATCCCCCGCCAGCCGCTTTATTGAAGTATACATAAATAACCTTTATTATGGTGCCCGATACTAGCTCCTCTGCGAAAGGTTTCCATTGAACCGCGAGAATCTCATTCACGCCGTGCGGGAACAATTGAAGCGGCTACCGGCCCCCCATGCCGCGCATTACGGCGTGGTTCCGCTGCCCCCGCCTGAGGATGGCGTTGCCGTGGGGGCGGTCCTTGCCCGGCTCAGGGCGGCGGATGCAGCCCTGGTGCGCACCGAGACGCTCGCGGCCGAACTAAAGGACCCGTACCTTATAAGCCGCATCTTGCCGCGGCGGGAAGCTGTCAGCAGTTCGGCGATCGAAGGCACCAACAGCACGCTTGACGAATTGCTGTCCGGTGAAGAAAGCGAAGATTCCCAGCAGGGCGAGGCGGTAGTTCAGGTGCGTGATTACGCGCTCGCGCTCGATGACTTCCTGCCTCGGGCCAGACAAGAGAAACTGGAAATCTTCACAAGCGGTTTGGTGCAGGATCTGCATCGCGCCGTCATGCGCGGCGACGCCGAATACAAAGACAAACCCGGCGATCTTCGTCAGGTTGTCGTCTGGATCGGCGGCAGGGGCGATATCGCTTACTCAACCTACAATCCGACACCACCGTCGGACATTGCCGCGTGTCTTGAGGACACGATGAAGTACATGCGCTGCGAGGGCATGCAGGCAATGTACCAGAGCTTCATCGTGCGAATGGCGGTCGCGCACGCACATTTTGAGGCGGTCCACCCGTTTCGTGGTGGCAATGGCCGCGTTGGCCGTCTGCTTTTGCCATTGATGATGGCCGCCGAAGGCATGATGCCGATTTACCTGTCGCCGTACATTGAAGCCCACAAGACAGCTTATTATGAGTCGCTCAAGGCGGCTCAGCAGCGCCTCGAATGGCATGAAGCGGTCGGGTTCATGGCGGATGCGATTGTCGGCACCACAGATGAGCTCCTGAAGACCCGCGCCGCTTTGTCAGCACTTGGCGATCTATGGCGGAAGCGGCGGAAGTTTCGCCAGGGTTCAGCCAGCCTGCGCGCACTCGATGTTCTGCCGCACTATCCGGTGCTGACCGTCAAGCGTCTGGCCTCGCTTCTCAGCATTACGGTGCCTGCAGCCTCGCAAGCGGTAGAGCAACTGGTCGAGAATAAAATCTTGAACGAGCGTACCGGCTATGCGCGCAACCGCGTCTTCACCGCGCCCGACGCGCTGTCGATCATTAACCGCCCCTTCGGCGAAGAACCCATTCTTCCCGGTGCGGACACCTGACGGCCGGCTGCCCAGCTGACAACCGGTGGCGCCGCGAGTTGCGGCTTCGCCCCGCCGTCGGTCATGCCGTCGGCTCGGACTTCCTTGAGACCCAGGCGATTTTCCGTAGCGCGCGATCCCACAAATGCTCAATGATCACGCCGGAGGAAGGGGGATTCGGTAGATGGTCAAGGCGATTCTCCGAAGGACACTCAAGAGAGTGGTTGACCTTGCATCGATGCACAGCATCACGAGTGATGCGCTCATAGCGATGAGCAAGGACGATTATCAGCTTCTCCGTCGCGCGGCGACGCGCGCGCGGCTCGACAGGAAAGCGCGTTTCGTCTGCACGAAATGCGGACATGCCGTCTATGCTCCGCGCGAAGGCCGGAACCGGCCAGCCTTACTGGAAACACCACCCGGGTGCCCCACAAGTTTGTCCCTGGTGGACGGGGACGCCGGCCAGCGTCGATATCGTTAGCGCGCAGCAATTTGACGGAGCGCAGGAAAGCCCGCTGCATGCTAAAATAAAACATATCGTAGGTGAGTTATTGACCAACGATCCGCGCACGACCGCAGGAAGCGTCGTTGTCGATGAGTATCTCATCCTAGAGAATGGCCGACGGCGGCCGGACGTACGCGCGATCTATGATGGCATGCCACTCGTCGTGGAGGTTCAACTTGCAACCACGCAAATCCCCATCATAGTGCAACGCGAGGATTTCTATGAGAACGCGTCCATTCGCCTGATTTGGCTAACTTGGAACTTTGAGCCACCCACGAGCGGCCGATTACTCAGTTCGTTTGAGGACATTTTCTACTCCCACGACAAGAATTTGTTCTCAATGGACGATGAAACGATAGCCCTTTCCAAACAGAGGCAAGAAGTCATCTTGCGCGCGTTCTGGCTGGATGAAGACGCGTGGCGCTCGAAATTGGTCGCGCTTTCCGACCTCAATTGGATCGAGGGAGGGCGCGCAAACGCGGTCCCGTCAAGGCCGCCTTGGCATCATGACTTTCTCTCACGCTGGCGCGGCGCGCTCGGAGAGAGAGGTACGAAATGGAAAGAGCGTGAGGCCCTCTTTGCCGAACTCGTCGCCAAAGTCGAGATTGCGGGGAGCGACGTCAAGGAGCTGCACGAGCTCGACGTGGATGCACTGATCAACTGCATGCTTTCCCTGGTCGACGGTCGGCCGGTCGGGTCGCGGCAGCAGAATCTTGTCGAGGTGCTCAACTCCTTTCTCAATGTCGATCGACGACAGCGTTATGTGCGCCTCATTCGCACCTTCGCCCGACTGACCAACAGGGACGCTCTCCTTGAAATCGACAGTGTTCGCAACAAGATCGCCAAAGCACGCACAATGGCGCAAGACGATCGCCAAAGCGTGTCAGGAAAGATCGCGCTCGCCTTGTTCCCGGAGATATTCTCGTCAGCTTGAGGCAATGCCAGCAGCGTATCGCAGCGCTTGACGTATTCTGTAGCGCAATCAAATGGATCGAGGATTGCGGACAGGGTCAGGTTGCCTGTGGGGGCAGCGACTTGGTAGGAGACGATGGCGCAACAAGGTGGAAAATATCGTGCATTCGGTAGATAGTGACGACCTCGCAGCGAAGCACATATGCTACGCCTGCATTGGCGAGCAGTATCTAAGCGATGAAGTTCGCGCAATGGGCAAACGCGCCAAGTGCAGCTATTGCGACAAGACACGTCGCACCTACAGCCTTGGCAAGATGGCCGAGCGTTTGGCGACCGCGTTCGAGCAGCACTACTATCGAACATCAGATCAACCGAACGACTACGAATATATGCTCCAGCGCGACAAGGAGCTGAGTTACGAATGGAATCGACATGGCGATGATGTCGTGTACGCCATTCAAAACGCCGCCGAAATTCCTGAAGACGCGGCCCAGGACGTCCAGTCAATCCTGGAGGAGGAACATAGCGATTTCGACAGCGCGGCCATGGGTGAAGAGACGGAGTTCGCGAGCGATAGCTATTATCAGGAGAAAAAAGTCAGCGATGATGTCTGGCGCGAGGAATGGCGTCGGTTCGAGAAATCTCTCAAGACCGAGGCGCGCTTCTTCAGCCGCACTGCAGCTACGCATCTGGCGGCCATCTTCGACGGGGTCGATGCTTTACGGACGCGGCAGGGGCAGCCGCTTGTCGTAGATGCGGGGCCGGGTACGGGTTTCCATACACTCTTTCGTGCCCGGGTGTTCCAGTCCGAGGACAAACTCGAGGCGGCGATGTGCCGGCCCGACCTCCAGCTCGGTTCGCCGCCGGCGCTGTTGGCTGCGGCAGGTCGCATGAACGCGCGGGGCATTTCCGTGTTCTACGGCGCCAACGACCCCAAGGCCGCCATCGCCGAGGTGCGGCCTCCGGTTGGAAGCAAGGTTGCCGTGGCGCAATTCAACATCATCCGAAAACTCCGGCTGTTAGATCTGACGGCGCTCAAGAATGTCCAGATGCGTGGAAGCATCTTTGACGTCGATTTTGCGCGCCGGCTGGAACGAGCGCAATTTCTGAAATCTCTGAGCAGCCGTATCACCCAACCAGTCATGCCCGACGATGAGCCTTTCGAGTATTTGGCAACTCAAGCCATCGCCGATTTTCTCGCAACGGAATCCTCTGTGCCCATCGATGGCATTATCTTCCCGTCGGTTCAGGTCGCCGGAGACGTGCTCAACGTCGTCCTATTCCACAAGGCTGCGCGCGTTGAGGCGATGGAAATTCCGAGCGGGACCGAGATCAGAGCCAGGACGGGGCAAAGTACCGCGGAGGGGTGGGAAGTCGATTACTCCGTATTCGAGGAGGTGCCGCCGGCGCCAAAGGTTGATGAAGAAAAGGAAAGATCGCCGGCATGGCCCGACTTCGATGCCATGCCGGCATTGGCGGGAGCACTGGTCGATTCCGATCCGCGGGAGCCAAGTCTTCGCGTGATGCCGGACAGCGTTAGCGTGCACCATGTGGAGGGCGTCGTCTTCAAGACAGACGAGTATCAGGTGCGTCGTGCCCGCTGGGAGAAGGACGATCGATCGCCGTTCTAAATTTACACCCGGTCATGAGAAGGTGCATGGCGGCGGCGACGACTACAGGCGCTGACGCATGAGGCCTTTCGCAGGCCAGAAGCAGTGGCACGAAAATTCCCGCGACGACCGCGAACGTACCGACCAGAACAGGGGCACGAATTACGGGCGCCAGCGCCGGCCTGCAACTCAGGGAATAGCTTTCATTGGCGGGAGACAAACCCCAATACCACTAGCCACGCACGATGCTTCGGAAGATCACATGGTGCGCGCTCGCCCAGCTCATTGCCTCGCCCTCAACGCGGCTTCAATGATGGTCCCGATGCAGATTCAGTTTGAGCTTGTCTTGGTATACGCCAATCCGCTTCTTTGCTCGCTCAATCACGTCACCGAAGTGGAGCAATTCAAAATAGGTCTCACCCAGCGGCTGCCGAGTGCGAGGGTCCAAGAGGGCGCTTGATTGAAACCATCCCTGGCCGACTGAAAACGGAGTCCAAGTTCCGCTCAGACGCAGGGGATTGATAGTGTCGCCGATAAGATATCCGTAGAATTTCCTCAGCCTGCCTCCTGACTTGGCCGCAAGCAAATGAGCGTACTCTGAAAGGTCGCCGACATGTTCGTCCGTCGATAATCCCGGGGCCTTGAATTCGACGATGATGGCAGAGCCTTCCTTGCTGAACAGAGCAATATCTGGCCGCTTGCCACCATTGTCATCCGCTCGCTTGGCAAGCAGCTTTTGAAACTCCTGGTCGATGTCAGTTTCGAAAACACTTTCGCTGTCATTCCAGCGGATGCTTGACAGCGGCACGTCCGAGGCAATGTAGTCGTAGTAGTGGTATTCTTCACTCAGGAGCCAAATGTCGTGGTCAGCGATCTCCGTGCTGTCTCTCCGCATCGGAAAGAAGATGCTGTGGATGATCTTCTCGTCCTTCCGGCGACCACCCTCCGCAACTGCCTGTCCCGCGAGTTGCTTACGGCACGCAAGATCGAGAATCTGTACGATAGCAGCGCGGCGGACTATCAATTGCGATAGGTTCGCCATGTCAAATGCTATGAGGGATGACGTATATTTCCACGAAAGCTCGTTGATCTTAGCGCGAAACTGCTCCGAATCCGGCTCGGCCTTTATAATTTCCTCTTTGAGTTTGAAGATCTCCGCGGTCTCATCAATGATTCTTTCCTGATATTTTTTTAGAACGCGCTCAGCGACCGACTGGGCCGCTTCGCCATAAACGATGCGTGTCGAGGTATCTTGGAGCATCGCCTCGCTGACACCAAACTGGTCAGTGACTTGCTTCAGAACGTCGTCCTTGTCCCAATCCGCGGGGACGACCATCTCCTCGATGATCGGATCAATCGCCTCGTGAATTGCTGCGTAAGACAGCTTTTCGACTGAAAACATGTCTCCGCTAGGTATCTCATCAGGAATGTTGTCGAAGTCGTCGCGCTGCTCGTTCACGCGCTGATCGAGGTGGTCGCTTTCGACCAGCACGATGTGGTGAAATCCGCCGACCGGATTGTTTTGCTCCGTTCGGGTCCGCAGGTAATAAGAGGTGATATCCTTTACCGGGGAAGATTTCGCGCAAAAGGCGATGGCATTCCTTGGAAGGTCGAAGATGGTCGCATCAAGCTGATAGTGAGAGAGTTTGAATCTCTGGTGCGTTCCCAAACCATCGCCGCTCCTGGGATCACGTTCCTCAACTTCTGCCTCCCGCTCGGCCGTGACTTTCGGCAAGTCGGAATGCCTCAACAGCTCGCTCTACTCGCCCTCTTTCCAATGGCGAGTGGTGAACCTGATCTCGAAGCTCCCGAGCCGACTCGCGAGGCCGACCAACCTCTGAAGGAAGGCAACCAGCATTTGCTTCTTCAGAACCGGCGCGGAGAACAGGGCGCTGGGCGGCTCTGAGCGCTGAATACGCGTGAGAGCGGTATCCTTGAATTGCTCCAGCCGTACGATTGTCCCGATCGCGCTTTCACTTCCTATGCTGGTCTTAAAATCTTCAGGGTCGATCTGCTTCTGCGGCTCTGACCAGCGCAATTGGCGCCTCAGAATATCGTGTTCGTTGCGATAGGTACTGTCGATCGCGAGAGCAGAGAAATGGTGGAAAAACTGGATTCGTCCCGCACCCTTGCACTGACCAATCCCGAAGATCGGAAGGTCGTCCTTGTAGGAGGTGTCCTTGGTCAGAAACGCCTTTAGCTGATCGTCTCCCAACCCGCATCCATTGTCTTTGCAGGAAACGATCATGGACTCGCGATCATCAAACATGTCAGCTCGAATAAACTCGACGTCGATGTCTACCAGCATGTCCGCTGCAGAGGCGTCCTCGTGCTTGCGGATCAGGAACGAGTCGATCGCATTTGAGATCAGTTCCTCAAAAACAACATACCGGTTCGAGCTAATCTTCGTATTCTTGACGCTGCCGATATCGAGCGTCGTTTGGTTTCATCGCTTACGTGGTGATCTCTGAAGGATAGTTCAGACGATGTGCGGGACATCAAGTCAAGCTGCCGTATGGAAATGTTTGAGGTACCCGCAAACTCGGACTAGTTTTCCGTTCGCCTCGTTTGCGGTGCACTAAACTTTCCGAGCAGATCCATCGGGTTACGCGACCTGTTGCTCTGATGACATTCTGAACGCCGGGGAAGACCCTTGAGGGGAAGGCCTTCCCCTGCGTCCGAGCCCACCGGTCTCGGCCGACCCCTTCTGCGGAGGGAGCCCCGCAACGCCCCCATTAGAGTGAGAGGGCGGACGGGCTTTGCCATGACGGGTTGAAGAACGGAGGAGAGGCCTCCGGCGCCTGTCGTGGAGATGACCCATGACCCAAGTCGAAGTTTTGAGCGCCGGCCGCGATCGCGTGGGTGGCTACAAGGTGGACGTGACCCGCGGGACGCGCGTCGGCCGAGTATCGTCGGAATGGTTCTCGCGGCCAGCAGACGAGCGCTATCTATCCCTGTCGGACCTCTATGCCGCAGTGGACGGACCGAGCGAAGTCGGACCCGAACCGTCGAGAGCGCTGCAATCCGGGTTGAAGCCAGCCGCGACGATGCCGAGCGCCTGGCCCTGGTGCTGCCTGGCTCTGACACGCCGATTGCACCGACCCACTGGAGTTTCGGCCAACTCGCCAGCCTGGTCGGAGCGCCAGCGGCCTACCTCCGGCAGCTTCCGGCACCGCTGGCCGGCATCAACCTCCAATTTGGCCTCAGCTCTCATCGCGGAGAGCAGGTCAAGACGCTGGAGATCGAAGATGGTCGCGTTGAGCTTCGCGCCGTTACGGGCCCAGAATATGGCCGGATCTTCGACCATGAATTGGTTGAGGCCGTTCAGCGCATCGCCGGCAATGGCACGGGCGACACGCGCTGGAAGGTCCCGGGCGTTCTCGACTGGTCGACCGGCATCTATAATCCGCATGTCGACGTCAGCCAGGATACGACGACGCTCTACGCGTCCGACCGCGACGTCTTCCTCTTCCTGGTCGACGACCTCAACCCGATCGAGGCCGGCCGGCTGCGTGATGGGTCGCCGGACCTCTACTTCCGCGGTTTCTACTGCTGGAATTCCGAGGTTGGCTCGAAGACGCTCGGCATGGCGAGCTTCTATCTCCGCGCCGTCTGCCAGAACCGCAATCTCTGGGGTGTCGAGGATTTCGAGGAGATCACCATTCGCCACTCCAAATACGCCGCCTCACGCTTCGCGCACGAGGCGGTGCCGGCGCTGACCAACTTTGCCAATTCCTCAGCGATGCCCTTCGTCAACGGCATCAGGGCGGCGCGAGAGATGATCGTTGCCCGCACCGACGACGACCGCAGCGAGCTCCTGCGCAAGCGTGGCTTCTCGAAGAACGAGACGGCGAAGATCATCGAAACGGTGCTGGCCGAGGAAGGACGAAAGCCCGAAAGCGTGTTCGATTTCGTGCAAGGCATCACAGCGGTTGCGCGGGGCAAGACCCATCAGGACGCACGACTCGATCTGGAGGCGCGCGCGAAGAAGTTGCTCGACCGCGCAGCCTGATATCCGGAAAGCCGGAGATGCGGAACGGCGTATCTCCGGCTTCGTGCGTTTCCCGTTTTCTCGATCGTGGTTTGCGGCGCTGCCCTTGAGAGGAAGAGAGCGGCGCTGCGCTTCGTGACGGGTTGGAGGCCCAGAGAGAGTCTTTGGGCCGCCCGTCGCGGAGTATCACTCATGGCGACTGCCGTTCAGAAGATCACCCTCTCATCCTCGCGTGACATCCCCTTCAACAAGCTCGTGCTCAGCCAGTCGAACGTCCGACGCGTGAAGGCCGGCATCTCGATTGAGGAACTGGCCGAGGACATTGCCCGGCGTACCTTGCTACAAAGCCTCAATGTCCGCCCGGTCCTCGACGCCGAAGGCGCCGAGACCGGCATGTTCGAGATTCCCGCTGGCGGGCGCCGCTATCGGGCACTGGAGCTGCTGGTAAAGCAGAAGCGTCTGGCAAAGTCTGCGCCGGTGCCTTGCGTCGTGCGCAATCCGGCGACCGACATTTTGGCCGAGGACGACTCGCTTGCCGAGAACATCCAGCGCGCGCCGTTGCACCCCCTTGACCAGTTCCGCGCCTTCCAGGCGCTGCGCGAGAAGGGGCAGACCGAGGAGGACATCGCCGCTGCCTTCTTCACCTCGGTCAATGTGGTGAAGCAGCGCCTGCGTCTCGCCGCGGTCTCGCCCGCGCTGCTCGACGTCTATGCCGAGGACGGCATGTCGCTAGAGCAGCTCATGGCCTTCACCGTCACCGCCGATCACGCGCGCCAGGAGCAGGTCTGGCAGGCGATCTCCGGGTCGTGGCAGAAGGAGCCCTATCAGATCCGCCGCATGCTGACGGAGAAGACGGTGCGCGCCTCCGACCGGAGGGCCGTATTTGTTGGCCTCGATGCCTACGAGGCGGCCGGCGGAGTGGTGCTGCGCGACCTCTTCCAGTCCGACGACGGCGGTTGGTTGGAGGACGTCACTCTGCTCGACAGCCTGGTTGCTGAGAAGTTGAAGGCAGAGGCGGAAATAATCGTCGCCGAAGGCTGGAAGTGGATCGAGGTCGCCGCGGCCGATTTCCCCTACGGCCATACCAGTGGCCTGCGTGAACTGGACGGCGTGTCCGCTGGTCTCACGGTTGAAGAGCAGGCAACCATCGAGGCGCTCAACGCCGAACAGGCCAGGCTCGAAGCCGAGTATGACAGTGTGGACGAGCTCCCCGACGGGGTTGACCAGCGACTGGGTGAGATCGAGACGGCTCTCGCCGCCTTCGACGATCGACCCGTCAGCTATCAGCCGGTCGACGTTGCCCGTGCGGGCGTGTTCGTCGGTATCGACGCCGAAGGCAGGCTGTCGGTCGATCGCGGCTATGTGCGGCCCGAGGACGAAGTGCCCGTAGTCGAGCCGGGGCAGGGTGACGACGGCGAACCCGCCGCCTCGCCTGATCCAGATGGCGAGGGGCCCTCGGTGCCGGTCATCCAGCGCGCCGTCATCACCGTCGGCGGTCAGGCTGCGGAGCCCGAGGACGAGGATAACGACGTGGTCAAGCCGCTGCCGGACCGCCTGCTGACCGAACTCACGGCCGAGCGGACCTTGGCGCTGCGTGACAAGCTGGCGACCATGCCTTCGGTCGCCTTCCAGACGGTGCTGCACAAATTTTGCCTCGACGTCTTCTCCCGCTATTTTTCCCATGGCACGGCGATGGAGGTCTCCGTGCGCAACGTCAGCTTCCCGGTGCAGGTGCAGGGGCTGAAGGACACGCCGGCGGCCAAGGCGATCGACGCGCGCCACAAGACCTGGGAGGAGCGGATGCCGAAGGACAAGGCGGGCCTCTGGGATTGGCTCACCGGCCTCACGGGCGACGAGCAGGCGGCGCTCTTTGCGCACTGCGCCTCGTTCGGCGTCAACGCGCTGTACGAGAAGGGCGACCGCTACGGCGGCGCCGTCACGCCGCACACGGTCGAGCAGCGCATCACTGAGGCCGATCGCATGGCCAAAGCCGTCGACCTCGACATGGTGGAAGCCGGTTGGCGTCCGACCGTCGAGAACTATCTCGGCCGCGTGCCGAAGCGCCGCATCCTGGAGGCGGTGCGGGAAGGCGCAGGCGAACGAGCGGCCCAGCTCATCGACCATCTGAAGAAGGGCGACATGGCCAAGGAGGCCGAACGTCTCCTGGCCGAGACCGGCTGGCTGCCCGAGCCGCTGCGCATGGCCGGCGCCGACGTGGCGGTGTCGGTCGATGCCGCAGAGCCCGAGGGCGCTGGCGCGGCGCTGCCGGAATTCCTCGCCGGTGACGACGAGGAAGCTCCGACCGACGAACCGGACGAGCCGCACATGATCGCTGCCGAGTAGAAAGGCTGGCTGGGGCGACGAACGTCGCCCCAGCCTATTTTTATGCGCTGCGAGCCACCCGCGGCTGCACCCGCAGGCCGTCGATCCAGATCGCGACCTTGCCGGCGGCGACGAGGCCGGAGGTTTCCGCCGCGAACCGCCGTACCGCCCGCGTGTTGCTGACTTCGAAGCGATGTCGATAGCCGCGAGCCACAGCGCTATCGGTAAAGCCCTTCAAAGCAGTAAATCCTGCCGCTTCCTGGATCTCGAACTGAAGCCTCCACCGCGTGCGTCGGGGCCGAAGATCATCGATGACCTCGACGCTGATGCGGTGCTTACCTCCGCTGCGAACGGTTACGGGTTCGATCTTCTTGGTGGGAAATTTTAGAATCTGAGCCATCAAATCCTCCTTCATTGTGCGAAGCGGCTCGATGGTTTGTCGGGGCTCGTGAACCGCATGCCGAGACCCGACCCGCGCAAAAGGCGCGGATGCAGGTCAGCGGCAGCCTGTTGACCAGGCCATTCAGCTCTTTAGGCTTGCGCCACAAGCGGTTCTTGCCGCGCAACGCGCGGCGACCCTGACGCGGCAAAATTAATGTCCCACCCGCAAGGTTTCAAGGTGTCGGGCAGAGTGAGAGGCGGGCCGGGACGGGTTTGAGCCGGTGCGGTCGAGAGAGAGCGCCGGCCGGCTCGCCCGCTCCCGCTCTCGTTAAGGCTTCCCTCATGAACAACGTTTCCCCGATCGCGGCCGAGCAGGCCGCGCCGATTGCATCTGTCTGCGCTCCTGACGGCGCCAGCTTCATCATCGCTGCGGCCGAACAGCTCCTGCCACATCTCGAGCGCGGCCAACGCGTCGATGCCGCGATCCTGCGCAACGCCATGGAAACCGCCTTTGGCGGCTCAGATGCGTCCGGCGCTTGGGGCTGGAAGACGGCCTATGACACTTGCGAAGTCGCCACCGTCCTGTTCCTGCGCAAATACGGAAAGGCGCTGTTCCGTAAAGCCGACTCTCCGGCTTCACGGCTTTCCGCGTTGACGAAAGTCGCCGGCCTTCTCCCAACCCACACGCGAGCCTCAGCTGAAAGCGAGACCTTTCAGCAGTTCTCGACGCCGATCCCGCTCGGGCTGGCGGCGCTTACTGCTGCCGCCATTACGCCGGCGGACTGCGTACTGGAGCCGTCCGCAGGCACCGGCCTGCTCGCCATTCTCGCCGAGATCGCCGGCGGCACGCTCGTCGTGAACGAACTCGCCGAGACCCGCGCCGCGCTGCTCGCTTCCCTCTTTCCGGCCATCTCCGTCACGCGTTTCGACGCGGCCCAAATTGACGATCACCTCGATCCCGCGATCGTTCCCAGCGTCGTGCTGATGAACCCGCCGTTCTCGGCGATCGCGAACGTTTCCGGCCGCATGGCCGACGCGGCGTACCGTCACATCGCCTCGGCCCTGGCGCGTCTTGCGGATGGCGGCCGGCTGGTCACGATCACCGGCGCAAACTTCTCACCCGAAGCCTCGGCCTGGCGTGATGCCTTCGCCCGGCTGCAGGAACGCGGCCGCGTGGTGTTCACCGCCGCGATCGCGGGCCCGGTGTATGCCAAGCACGGCACCAGCATCGAGACCCACCTGACGATCATCGACAAGGCGCCGGCCGATGATCCACATGTGTTCCCGCAGTCGCCGCGAATGGCGCCCGAGGTCGCGAGTCTGCTCCGCTGGATCGGCGAACACGTTCCATCTCGCCTGACCGTCGCTCCGACCGTCGCGCTTCCCGTAGCCGCCTCGCTCGCGCCGCGCACCGTGCGCGGCTATCTCGCACGGGCCGCCGCACATTCGGCCGAGGCGTCGGTCTCCGATCCGGAAGCCGTCCACCTCGCCTATGAGACAATCGACTGGGCGCCGCCTGAGGGCGCGCATTTCAGCGACGCCATCTATGAGGAGTACCGGCTCCAGTCGATCCGGATCCCTGGCGCGCAGACACACCCGACCAAGCTGGTGCAGTCGGCCGCGATGGCTTCGGTCGGGCCGCCGAAGCCGGGCTATCGGCCACGCCTGCCGGCGAACCTCGTCGGCGACGGCCTCCTGTCCGATGCGCAACTAGTCATCCGGAACGCAAGTTCGTCACATTAGTTGATAGCTCGAATCTCGAGAGAGGAGAGCGCTTGTGGCGAATGCAGGTGGGAAAGGCCGGCCGATCGCGCCGTTGGTGCTGAGTCCGCAGGAGCGGGCGTACTTGGAGAGGCAGGTTCGTCGTCATCGTGTGGCCCGGTCGCTATCTGAGCGGTGCCGCGCGATCCTGCGGTGTGCAGATGGCTTGCCAAGCAAGTCTGTGGCTGCCGAACTTGGCCTCCATGAACACACCGTTGGCAAGTGGCGCCGCCGATTCTTGAAGGATCGCTGTGATGGCCTGCTTGACGAGGCCCGCCCTGGCCGCCCTCGCACCATCAACGACGATCGGGTTGCTGAGGTAATCGAGCGGACGTTGCGTACAACGCCGCCTGACGCGACGCACTGGTCGATCCGCTCGATGGCTGCGGAAACTGGCTTTTCTCACACCACGATCCGCCGAATGTGGACGGCGTTCGGCTTGCAGCCGCACCGCAGCCAGACATTCAAGCTGTCGAGCGATCCGCTGTTCGTCGACAAAGTGCGCGATATTGTCGGGCTTTACCTGTCCCCACCGAACCGAGCCGTTGTCCTCAGCATCGATGAGAAGAGCCAGATTCAGGCACTCGATCGCGAGCAACCGGTCTTGCCGATGATGCCTGGCGTGCCGGAACGTCGCACGCACAGCTACGTGCGGCATGGTACGACCACACTTTTTGCCGCGCTCGATATCGCTTCCGGGTTTGTCATTGGCAAATGCTACAAGCGCCATCGGGCGGTCGAGTTCTTGAAGTTCCTCAAAGAGATCGACGCTCAAATCCCTGAGGGGCTCGATGTCCATATCGTCATGGACAACTACGCCACCCACAAGACCCCCCAGATCAAAGGGTGGCTCGCCCGACGGCCGCACTATCATATCCACTTCACGCCGACTTCCGCCTCATGGATCAATCAGGTCGAGCGCTGGTTCGCTGAACTCACCAGAAAGCAGATCCAGCGAGGTGTTCACACCTCCGTCAGGCAGCTCGAGGCCGACATCCGCACCTTCATCGACCTGCACAACCAAAACCCGAAGCCCTTCAAATGGACCAAGTCCGCAGACCAGATTTTGGCTTCTGTCAAACGCTTCTGCCACAAAGCCCAGCAGACTTTATGTGGCGAACTTTAGATTCACGTGACTAGGGCGCGTACTCATAAAGTCCCGACAATATCGGGCGTCAGGTCAATTCTCGGCGAGTCCCAATTGGGTGATCAAGCGGGTTTGCGGCGCAACCATCCCTTCATTTTGAAACCGTCCCGCATATTGAGAACAAGAAGTATAATGTTTGTTGCGCCCGCGACGAGCTCGATAGCTTGCACAGCATAGAACGTAGCATCGAATGCCGCCGCCTGAGCCTTGGACGCAAGGAAGAGCGCAGACGGAATAAGAATCAATATGCCGTTTCCTGCAATCAATGGCATGCGCTTGAATTTGGCCCCGATCAGCCCGGCCCGGCGTCCCTTTGCCAAGATGATACCTGTGCCACCGGTGGCAGCGAGCGCCGGAATCAGCAACAAGAAACCCCAAGGTATGGTGCTCTTAACCGCTGCAACAGTGGCATGGGACGCTAAAAGCTCACTGAGTATCGTGGAGAGCCAAAATGTACCGATGGTTGCGATAGATAAGGCGCCAGCGAGAGGATGTATCAACTTGATCATGAGTATCTTCCCTTCCTAAAACAGCAGGGCTAGGCAACGCAGATGCCGGGCACGGCAACTTTCTGGAACAGATGAGGGGAAGCTATCGCCGAGGCCGGATAGCTGGCGATTTTTGCTAGGAAGTCAGGATGGGTGAACGCCGCGCGGAAGTGTGCGGTGGATTCCCATACGGCGTAGTTCAGATAGGTCGAGCTGTCGCCGAGAGCTCTGTGAAGCTGGGTGGAAATGAAGCCCGGCTGCCGCTTCATGAACTCTGCGTCGTCCTGCCAGGTCTTGAGAAAGGCCGCCTCATGGTCTTTGTCGAGAGTGAATGGGTTCACTAGGACGACTGAACTTGCCTCAATACCGATCTGGCGGTCGATCGGGAAGGACGGGTCGAGTGGGCGTAGCAGAGACATGAGTGGCTCCGATGCTTGTTGATATATGATGTCGAGTTGGTATTATGACTACATATTCAATTGACACCATGATGTCAATATAAAACAGTGGTGACGAATGAAGAGAGCCAAGCGAACCACCGAGGGTGACGCTTTGACCGATCTTGTTCTCGATTTATTCAGGCTCGATAGCCTACTTTTGACGGCCGGCGACCGTCTGGTCTCCCCGCTCGGCCTAACAAGCGCACGTTGGCAGGTGCTTGGCGCCATTGTGTCCGCCGAACGTCCCCAACCGGTCGCTTGGCTCGCACGCGACCTCGGCGGCAATCGTCAAAACGTGCAAAGGATTATCAATGATCTGCATAGGGAGGGTCTTGTATCTTTCGAGGTCAACCCGCATCACCGACGGGCGCAGCTCGTTGTGCTCACTGAGGCTGGACGGCGCGCCTTCGAAGCCGCAATGGAATTGCAGGCTCCCTGGATCAACGATCTTTCAGAAGGGCTGTCGGTCAAGGATATACGGATTGTCCATCGCGTGATCACGGCCTTGCGAGATAAGCTTGAGGGCAGCCGTGACGACAAGTCGGCCTGACATGGCAAAAGCATTGTGCTAGGCCGGGCGCCCGTGATTCAAGTTCCCAAACTGGGGCTTCGAATGATGCGCCATGAACTAACGGACTACGAATGGACATCTATCAAGTCTATGCTGCGAAACAAGGCGCGCGGAGTTCCCCGGGTAAACGACCGACGCGTCCTGAACGGCATCTTCTGGGTACTACGATCTGGGGCACCTTGGCGCGACCTGCCGGATCACTTTGGCCCTTACACTACCTGCTATAATTGCTTTGTTCGCTGGCGGCGAGCCGGTGTCTGGACCCGTATCATAGATGCACTCGCCACTGCTCACGATGCGGCGGTCCAGATGATCGACTCCTCTATTGTCCGCGTTCATCAGCACGGAGCGTGCACCGCCAAGAACCAGAGGCAATCGATAGGCCGGTCGCGCGGCGGCTTGACAAGCAAAATCCATGCGCTTGTAGATAGTAATGGCCTGCCCGTACGGCTGGCACTGACGCCAGGTGAGGCCCATGACAATCGGCTTGCCGGTAAACTTCTGTCTCGTTTGAAGCCTGGATCAATGCTGCTTGCCGATCGCGGATACGACGCTGACTGGATTAGAGCTCTCGCCATGAAGAAAGGCGCATGGACAAACATCCCGCCAAAATGCAATCGCAAATATCCGATCTGCTTCAGCCCATATCTTTACCGCGCGCGCAACCGGATTGAAAGATTCTTCAACAGGATCAAGCAATGTCGTCGCGTCGCAACACGTTACGACAGGCTCGCCGCGAACTACCTCGCATTCATCCAACTTGCGTCAATCAGGCTATGGCTGCGCGCTAATGAGTCCACGCCCTAGCACTACTTTGGCAGATTGTTGATTTTGTCGCGTTTTATAGGATTCCCGAATCGATTTTTCAATGATTCATGGGTGGTCGGCTCTTGGAGGGCTGACCATGCCGGGATGGGAAGACGAACTCGAACGCTGGCTGATGCCGTTCTTGGACCGGCTGGGTCATAAGACCCGACAGCGGATGTGTCCTCTGTATGTTGCGGGACTGATCGGTCCTGGCGATCGCAAGAGCGTTCAGCCGATGGCGGAACGCCTTGCCACGAGCAACTACGACCAGTTGCACCATTTCATTGCGGACGGTGTCTGGGACGCGACGCCGCTGGAGACAGAGCTGCTCAACCAGGCGGACCGACTTGTCGGCGGCCGCGATGCGGTGTTGGTTATTGATGACACCTCACTGCCGAAGAAGGGGGAGCGCTCGGTCGGTGTTGCGGCTCAATACGCGTCGGCTCTCGGTAAAACAGCAAATTGCCAAACGCTGGTGTCTTTAACGCTTGCGCGCGGCGAAGTGCCTGTGATGGTCGCGTTACGTCTCTTTCTGCCCGACAGTTGGACGAGCGACATGTCTCGTTTGAAGCGCGCTCGCGTACCAGTCGAACACCGATCGCCACGGTCCAAGCCGGAGATTGCTTTGGCCGAGATTGACCGCGCGATGGCAGCCAAGGTGCGCTTTGGATGTGTGCTGGCGGATGCAGGATACGGCCTCAGCGCACCGTTTCGACAAGGGCTAACGGAGCGCGGGCTGGCCTGGGCTGTCGGTATCCCTCGGCACCTGAAAGTGTATCCGGTCGATGTGAAGCTCATTTGGCCGATTACTAAAGTCCGCGGGAAACCACGAAAGCACCACGTGCCCGATATCTTATCGATTGCGGCAGAACAAATGCTGGCCAGCGCCAAATGGAAAACCGTGAGTTGGCGCAGCGGGACGAAAGGTCGGCTAAAAGCCCGATTTGCTGCTCTCCGGGTCCGCACCGCCGATGGCCCTCCGCAGCGGATTTGGGACAAGGGACAGCAGCATCTCCCGGGCGACGAAGCTTGGCTCATTGGCGAGCAACGTGCCTCAGGGGAGAAGAAATACTATCTTGCCAATCTCCCTGCGGCGACAGATCTGCGCACACTAGCCGCCACCATCAAGGCAAGATGGATTTGTGAGCAGGCGCATCAGCAGTTGAAGGAGGAGCTTGGACTTGATCACTTCGAGGGGCGATCATGGCAGGGTCTTCATCGCCACGCCCTGATGACAATGATCGCCTACGCCTTCCTGCAACATCGTCGCCTCGCCCACGCGGGGCGGAAAAAAAAGAATCAACGGGCCACCGCCTCAGCCAACCATGCCCGCCGTACGTCACGCCATCGTCGATCTCATCCTTCGGCCGCCGCCTCAACGGTGTCCCTACTGCCGAAAACAAATCCTTGAAAAACACGGGCGCAAATAGAATCTGCCAAAGTAGTGCTAGTCATCTGGAACGCAAGTTCGTCACATTAGTTGATAGCTCGAATCTCTACAGAGGAGAGTGCTCGTGGCGAATGCAGGTGAGCGAGGCCGGCCGATCGCGCCGTTGGCGCTGAGTCAGCAAGAGCGGGCGTACTTAGAGAGGCAAGTTCGCCGTCAGCGCGTTGCCCGGTCGTTATCTGAGCGATGTCGCGCGATCCTGCGGTGCGCGGATGAATTGCCCAGCAAGGCTGTGGCTGCCGAACTCGGCCTCCATGAACATACCGTTGGCAAGTGGCGACGCCGATTTTTGAAGGATCGCTGTGATGGCTTGCTTGACGAGGCCCGCCCCGGTCGCCCTCGAACCATCAATGACGATCAGGTTGCTGAGGTAATCGAGCCGACACTGCGTACGACGCCGCCCGACGCGACACATTGGTCGATCCGCTCAATGGCCGCGGAAACTGGCTTTTCTCACACCACGATCCGCCGAATGTGGATAGCCTTCGGCTTGCAGCCGCACCGCAGCCAGACATTCAAACTGTCGAGCGATCCGCTGTTCGTCGATAAGGTGCGCGATATTGTCGGGCTTTACCTGTCCCCACCGAACCGAGCCGTTGTACTCAGCGTCGATGAGAAGAGTCAGATACAGGCACTCGATCGCGAGCAGCCAGACTTGCCGATGATGCCTGGCGTGCCGGAACGTCGCACGCACAGCAATGTGCGGCATGGTACGACCACGCTGTTTGCGGCACTTGATGTCGCCTCGGGGTTCGTCATCGGCCAAAGCAGATCCAGCGAGGTGTTCACACCTCCGTCAGGCAGCTCGAGGCCGACATCCGTACCTTCATCGACCTGCACAACAGAAACCCGAAGCCCTTCAAATGGACTAAGTCGGCAGACCAGATTTTGGCTTCCGTCAAACGCTTCTGCCACAAAGCCCAGCAGACTTTATGTGGCGAACTTTAGATTCACGTGACTAGTTCTGGCAGATTCATGCTCGGGCACTTGCACGCTTCTGTCACGACTGTTCATCTGATTGAAATAAAGCTCGCTTCTAGGCGCGGCGCCGATGAAGCCGCCTCAGCTATTTTTTGAACAAGGAGGCCATCTTCGTTCTCTTTTTTCCACTAGAAATTCCGCACAGATCGCTCTATGCGCGCGTATCGCGCGTGGATTCGTTAAGTACCAGTCCTCAACGCCGCGCGTCCTATGAATTCGATTGCATCGATGCCGATTACGTTGATGGCGCCGGACCGCAGCTTTTGGACGGGTTTCATGCTGACCATACCAAACCGTTCGCGCTCCTGCGTGTCGTGACGACGCCGGCGAGGTTCGGTCAATTTGCGGGTGCTACGCCTGCGCTGGCCGACTGGTTTTATCTTGAGATTGAACCCGCCCGGTCCGGTCTGCCAGCCCATGCTCAGCTCCAAGGAAATGGTTATTCAGTTCACTCACGCGGCGTTTTGACTTATGCGCGGCGGCTTGATGCACCGGATGAGTTAAGGGGCCCGAGATCAAGACACCAAGTCTGGGTGCCTCTGTCGCTCCGAGGCTGGTACTGCCACCCCCGCTCGCCTGTGCTTGCATGGCTGACAAACCCAGCGAGTGGGGCCAAAATGTCAACGATTCTCAAGAGGTGTCCCACAAGCGGCAACAGTCCTGGTCAGAGATGTCGGTCAGGCAAATTTCGTCTCTCTTTGTGACGACCTCGGCCGTGCCGTTCTGCATTTCGACGTCGGACTGCCGATCTCCTTCAATCGCCACACGCGACCCTCGAAGTTCAACATCGCTCCGAACGTGCGACCGCCGATCATTCTGTCGCATTGGGATTGGGATCATCTTCACGGCGCCTTCGAATTCCCGAATCTCCTTGATTGTCCCTGGATTGTTCCCCATCAGCGGCTTGGGCCTGGCGCCGCGCGGCTGGCACGAATCCTCGGTGAGAAAGGCAACCTGCTGGTTCGTCCCACCAATGCGCCCATTCGCTTTCCCTTTGGCGAGTTGGTACTGAGCGGAGGTCCTGTCGGAGACCTCAATGATAGCGCATTGACGGTTGTTGCCATCCTAACGAGCGGCCGATCAGCCTTGCTGACAGGCGACGCTGATTATGCCCACCTCATGCATTCAAATGCAGCTAGAATAGATCATCTCATCGCAACTCATCACTGCGCGCGTTTCAACTCGAGTCACAGGTTCGTGCCGAGACCCAATGGAAGAGGGCGGCATGCTCGTCATTTCTTATGGTTATCGTAACGTCTATCGTCACCCGCATAAGGAAGCGCTGGCCAAGCACGCAAAGTCGGGGTGGAGATCTTATGTAACAACCGCCGGACGCAAAGGCGCTCTCCGGGGCGATCGTGCGATAAGTTAGAGATAAGATAGGATTTTCGTCTCGTCCGGTGTAAATTAGTATGGGACTTCGGGCCCCTCGTGATGTGTCTCCGGAAGGAAAGGAGGACTGGTAAGCGACAGGATTCATTGTCTCGCGTCACCAATTGTCCTGGTCGGATGATCCTAGACGATCGCCGTTGGTAGGTCCGTCCGCGACGGCCGGCGAGCGAAGCGCAAGCCCAGAGTTGGGTCTCAGGCATGTCCAAGCGAGCGGATGAGCGCGGTCGCGCGGTTGTTGTGCCTGCCGGCGTACCGGGAAATTAGCGGTCCATGCGCATTTGAGGCGCATGGCAACGAGAAAACGAATTTTAAGCCGAGATCGCGCCGGGTAGGTGGAGAAGAACTGAAGGAGCGTTTTGCCATGCTTCAAATCAGAATCTATGACGCGCAGAGCGCATGCGGGCGAAGAAAATTGCGATCATCCGATTTGAATTGAACCGATCCTTCGCCGGCGCGCATGCGGCCTTCGCCGCATCGGGCGCTCGGAACCGAGCCGCTGTGCGTCTCGGCCCTGAGGCTTCGATCCCTGGCGCAAAGACTTACGGAGACTAGGTGACTGACTCAAGGCCTTAAGAAGTCGCCGCCGTCGCATCCAACCGCAAATTAACCGCACGATGATTGCGCGATCATTGGAATGTTCGGTCGGCCGCTTCGCACTTTGAAGAAGAATGTTTCTTTCTTTGTGGAGCCGTTGACCAATCTGTTTAAGCTCGCCTACCAACCGCCGGCTCGAAACAATGCGGGCGAGGAGACGGACCAGCAGTGAGATGAGCGAGAAACCGCAACCGTCCAGCGCCAAGGTTACTATTCCCCTTCTTCAGCAATTGAAGAATGAGGAGCGGCGAATCACGATGACAACCGCCTATGATGCCGTGACGGCGCATATCGCGGATCCCGTCGTGGATGTCATCCTCGTAGGCGATAGTGTCGGCAACGTGTGCCTCGGCTTCGACAATACCCTGCCGGTCAGCTTGTCGATGATGAACCACCATCTGGAAGCGGTCGCGCGCACGCGGCCTCGCGCCTTGCTCGTGGCGGATCTGCCGTTCCTCAGCTTTCATATCAGCCCTCAGGAAACCATCCGCAACGCAGGCGGTTTCCTGCAGCGCGGCGCCGATGCCGTCAAGCTCGAAGGCGGTGCCAAGCGCCTCGATATGGTTCGCGCGTTGGTCGACTGCGAAATTCCAGTGATGGGACACCTCGGGCTTACTCCCCAGAGCGTCAACGTAATGGGTGGCTTCAAGGTGCAGGGGCGCTCAGACGATGATGCAATACAGCTGCTTGAAGATGCGCACCGCCTCCAGGAGGCCGGATGCTTTGCCCTTGTGCTTGAGGGCATACCGGCGGAGCTGGCCGCACGGGTCACGGAGACGCTCACAATCCCGACCATCGGGATAGGCGCCGGCGTTGGATGTTCGGGGCAGGTGCTCGTCTTTCATGACGTGGTGGGTTTGACCCAAGGGCACCGTCCGAAATTCGTGCGAGCTTATTCCGATGGTTTTCATCTGTTGCAGGAGGCGCTCTCTCGCTGGGCTGCCGATGTCCGCGAAGGGGTGTTCCCGGCTGCCCAAGAATCCTATCGCCTGCCCGATCCCCTGAAGGATCTGATCGCGAACTGGGTACCTCGCAAGATGGCTAGGCCAGAGTGACCATGCGCACCATAACCACCGTTAGCGAGCTGCGCTTGGCGTTGGCGGAAGCTCGCAACCCAGAAAGGCGCATCGGTTTTGTGCCCACGATGGGGTATCTGCACGATGGTCATATGGCCCTCATCCAGGCGAGCAGGAGACAGTGTAGCACCAACGTCGTCAGCATCTTCGTCAATCCCACTCAGTTCGGCCCAAAGGAAGATCTCAGTATCTATCCTCGCGACTTCCCTCGCGACGAAGAGTTATGCCGCGCGGCAGGAGTTGACATCCTCTTCGCACCACTGGCGCAGGAGGTCTATCCGCCTCAGTTTGGTACCTTTGTCGAACCAGGTGCGCCCGCTCGGCCCTTGTGCGGGTCCTTCAGACCCGGCCATTTCCGCGGCGTTGCCACGGTCGTCTCCAAGTTGTTCAACATGGTGCAGCCGGATGTCGCGTTTTTTGGGCAGAAAGACTTTCAGCAGTGCGCGGTGGTCCGGCGGATGGCAGCCGATCTCAACTTCCCGATCGAGATCGTCACGGTGCCGACGGTTCGCGATCCTGACGGGCTCGCAATGAGCAGCCGGAATCGATATCTCAGCGCCACCGAACGCGAGCGAGCCCTTTCGCTAAGTCGGGGCCTGTTCGAGGCAGAGGCCGATTTTCGGGCAGGAGAGCGCAATCCCATCCGGCTGCTGTTACGCGCCAGACGGCTCATCGAGAACCTCGATGAGCTGCAATACCTGGAAATTGTAGATGCCCAAACGCTCGAGCCGGTTACAAACCGGGTATCTCGTCCCGCCGCCATCTGCGTAGCAGCCTATGTCGGCTCGACCCGGCTGATCGACAATGTTGTGCTCGATCCGGATCGCGATGCCGGTTGATACGGAGCTTCTGGCGAGCGCGAGCTTGGTCGGAGCAGCGCAGACGTCAGTCGGAGGCAGCGCGCGTTTCGTCAGAGGCGGCGCACGTTTCAATCGCAGGGGTCTGTAATTGTGACGATGTAGCGGGCGGCTCCGACTTTTGCACTTTGAGCGCGCGACGCTTCATTGTGGCCGTCAGCTTTTTTGTTTTCGATCGACCGCGTGCTTTGGGGGCGGGGCTGGTGGTGCTTGATCGTTCCTGCGTGCTCTTCATCGACTTTCCCCAATAGATTTTGAGACCATGAGCAGGCAAGCCGGGGTGTTGCAACTAACGCCTCGGCCGCTTGCCGGATCGGGCGTGACGAAATGATCGGTGCGCTCAAAAACATAAACAGAGCCCGGTCCGCTTCATAGCTCGCGGCTGCTCGACTGCATCGAGAGCCAGTCATCACTTGTGAGCCCGTATGCTCAAAGAGAGGGGCCATGACCGGCTCCGCCCGCGGCGTTCAAGGAGAACCTGATAGTATGAACAATCGTCGAGCGCGGACGATCGTTGTTCTAGGCGCGGCGAATTCCTGTTCGTGGCCGGTTCGCCTCTTGCTTAAGAGTGGAGTGTAAAGCGGAATGGGCTGAATAACCCAGTCTGGTGCGCGGTTGCTGAAAATCTTATTGTCAGTTTGCATATCGAGCGCGATGAAAATCTTTAAAAATCTCAGGCTGGCGCTGGATTTCGGCAAGATGGCAGTTACGCCACCACCGACGTGGCAGGGAGACTAGCGCGTTCACCAGGAGACTTCAGATACAAACTTTTCGATGCATGTATACTCGGTTAGACTTTGGGTCTGAAAGAACGTCATTCAAGTGCATTTAGTGTTTTCGTGCGATTGATCTCCTTGCATGTCGGAGTCGCAGAGTGTTGGACCCAGCCACGACTGCGCTGCTGCGCGCCATTCTCGATGAGGTCTGCGAGGGTCTCCCCCGCAGCGAGACGGGACTTCGCGCCCATGTCGCCTCCAAGATGCTCGAGGCCGCCGGCAAAGGTGTAATTACGGCAGAGGGGCTGAAACAGGTGGCCATGGAGGCACTTCGCTCGGCGCCGACGATGTGGCGATAGTCTCGGCGGTCCTGCGGTGAATTTCCAGGTCACAGTATTGAAGATTCTGGTCAGTTACCCGGACGGGTTCGCATCCATGACCGACCTCAAGCGGGACATGGCCATTTTGGCTACGAGCGGGCCGGAATGGGCTGAGCGCACGAAGCGAATGGGGGCGCGTGTACCCGGGCTCGACATCTTTTCGCAAGGATTGATCGAGCGCATCAATGGAGGTTGGCGCATCACGAACCATGGCAGGGCCGTCCTTGAAGGGATGGAAGCGAGGCCGTCTGGCACAGGGGCGCGAATAGATCAGCACGGGGCTCCTCTGGAGACCAGCGCTGCTGCCGATGAGAACTTAGCTGCAATAGAGCCCTTCAAAGCCGACGCGGCTCCTCCAGCTGCGGCCAAGATCGACGGAGACGATCCACTAAACGACGGCTATCCCCTCTCAATGTTGGAAGTGGACGTGCAATAGGGTCGTGAGTTCGAAAATATTGCAGTTTACGCGTTGGTGAAACTCCGTACGGCCCGCGGCCTCATAGCAGGTAGCGGTTGTATTGACTTAACTCAATTGGCAACTGCTTGGGTCTTTGAACCATGCCCGGTTCGCCTTGTTGAGGCATAGCGCCTCGGGGGGCCGACGAGGGCGTGCACACTTCGAGTTTCAAGTCACATTGGCCTGGTCAAAATCGCGGGCCGAGCGGACGCCGGCACGCAAACGCGGCGCGGGTCCCGCTACATCGTCTGCTGCGCACTTCACGCCAGCGTCTTGACTGAGGCATTCGAAGGCGTCGGCCGTGGGGACCGCCGGCAAGATCCAACTTCCATATCGCAATTCAACCCGAAATATCTTGGGGTACCGTCACGCGCTCGAGCGGAGCAGGGGCGGCGCTCGCGCCGATGCCTGTTTCCAGGCCTCTCACAGCTGCTGATCGTCGACTTTCTTCGATGACCACCGTCGAATCCTTCTTCGAATCTGACAGCAAACGTACGTGCCCCAGATTAGCAGCATGTCGTCAACACCTTCCTGCTCCTGCCAGAACTGCCGCTAACGCGCGTTGACTGGCGGGGTCGCATTCTGCTGAATGCAACTCGAAACTCTCTTGCTGGTGTCCACCAACTGCAAAATCGGTGGAAAGTGACAATCAAAATCAGAGGCTGTACTCCCTACTCTATCTAGCAATCGATAGATCCACTCCCAGCTTGCACGGATGAGGCCGCGGCGCGCATCACGTCTGTGCGGCTGTTTGAAACGGCCATGGGCGCCGGCGGCAGCGCTAAAGCTGATTCGTGCCCTGCTACGTCTCAGTAGCCGCGGATAGTGCCTCAAAAATGCATTTTTGGTGTGCAATGGCAGAAATTGTGCGGCTAGAGACGATAAAAGAACGTGGGTTCACCGCAAAGGAAAGCCGCCCCTTGTTCGGGCAGGCACCTGTGATACTCAAGCGCAAGTATGATTTCATTCGAGTAGTTCGCTCTGGCTCGTCTGGGCAAGCCTTTTCGACATCGTCGATGCAAGGCCTCGTCCGACCGGGGCTGGGGCCGTAAGATATTCTCCTTCGTGCAGCTCTCCACTTCCTCTATGGATCCAATTGAAGGCGCCGCCGAGTGGCGTGATGTTTATGCTTCGAAGCAAATGGCTAGTCAGGCGCGTTCACTTTGAACATGAACACCGGGTGGCTCTTCTGGGGGCGGATGGAAGATGGTGGCGCAGTTGCGTCCTCATCGAGGCGTCGGAAACAGGGGCTCGCCTTCTGATCGAGGGGGCACCAGACGTGCTCAGATCTAGGCACTTCTTCTTGCTACTCTCGAAGACAGGGCTGGCATTTCGGCGATGCGAGTTGGTTCGTCTCGATGGCTGTGAAGCCGATATTGAGTATGTGACCGCTAGGACTGCGCGCATCCGCCCCAAGCAAAGGCACGCGCCGCTCAAGTCGTGACTGCCTTCCATCGATCATGCGATCGCTTGAAGGGAACGCGAGAATACGTTCGTCGGGTGGCTCAAACCGTAGTGATCCCGAAGAGTACTGCCCGCGTAGTCCTGGCGGAACAGGCCACGCTTGCGGAGGATCGGCACAACGTGTTCGGCAAACAGATCGAAGCCGCCGGGCAGGAAGGGCGGCATGACGTTGAATCCGTCGGCCGCGCCGTTTTCGAACCAGGTCTGGATGTTGTCGGCGATTTTTTCCGGCGGTCCGGCGATCACCCAATGGCCGCGCGCGCCAGCGAGCCGCTGCACGAGCTGGCGGATCGTCGGCTTCTCGCGATCAAGGATGTCGACGATGAGCTTAAAGCGGCTCGCCACGCCATGCGCGCCTTAATGTCGATCAGATGGCGCGGGAAGGGGCTGTCGAGATCGAATCCGGTGAGATCCAGCCCGGTCATCTGGCGGAGCTGGGTCAGCGAGAACTCCGGCTGGATCAGCGCGTCGAGCTCCTCTTGAAGCCGGTCGGCCTCGGTTTGCGTGCTGGCGATGAACGGCGAGATGCCGGGTAAAATCTTGATCTGGTCGGGGCTGCGATCCAACGCGCGCGCCTGGCCCTTGATATCGGCGTAAAACTCCTGCGCGCTCGCCAATGTCTGGTGCGCGGTGAAGATGGCCTCGGCAAAGCGCGCTGCAAAGGCGCGTCCGTCCTCGGACGAGCCGGCCTGCACATAGACCGGCCGGCCCTGCGGCGGCCGCGAAACGTTGAGCGGCCCGCGCACGCGAAAATGCTTTCCGATGTGGTCGATCGTGTGGATCTTGCTGGTGTCGGCGAAGATGCCGGAGACGGGATTGTTGACCAGCGGGTCGTCTTCCCAACTGTCCCATAGCCGCGTGATGACATCGAGATATTCCCGCGCCCGCTCGTAGCGTTCGTTGTGCGGCGGATGCTCGGGCAGGCCAAAGTTTTGCGCCGCCTGCGGCGAGCTCGTCGTCACGATGTTCCATCCCGCTCGGCCGCCGCTGATATGGTCGAGCGAGGCGAACAGCCGCGCCAGATTATATGGCTCGGTATAGGTGGTCGACGCAGTTGCGATCAGGCCGATGCGCTTGGTGGCGGAGGCAATCGCGGCGAGCAGCGTGATTGGTTCCAGCCGGAAGCGTTGCGCGTAGCGGACGTTGTCGGCGAGCGCCGGCCCGTCGGCGAAGAACACCGCGTCGAACTTGTGCGCTTCGGCGCGCTGGGCCAGCTCCTGGTAATAGGTGACGTCGAGGATGCGGTCAGTGGTCGATGCCTTGTGGCGCCAGGCAGCCTCGTGATGACCGTCCGGATAAATGAAGAAGTTCAGGGACAATTGGCGTTTGCTCATGGGCGTGCTCGCAAATCTCTGGTCGTTACAGCGTGTGGGTGCCGCGCTTGCGGCGTCGCTCGAGTCTATGTCGGCGCTCGCAAAGCTGTCGATGAAATGGATTTGCGTTGTTATGAGCGAAGCGAGAATGAAGCGTGTGAACGCGCTGCCAACCGGAGACGAGTGACGTCGTGCTGATGAAGAGGATGCGCAAATCGGGTAATTTTCTGCGCCGGCCAGCTTGATTTGGCTTGCTCCGAGCGCATTAAACGCTCGCCCAGGCTGTGATCGTCGTAAATATTTCCGTGTCTATGTGATCGGCGACGCGATCTTTGCTTGGCGGTAAAAACAAAGCTGGTTTCGTTTCATTGACTGGATCGCGTTCGCTCTTACGATCTGCAACGTTCAAACGAGGTCGTTGACCATGCTGCAAGCCGATCCACTCGTCGTTCACGAAGCAGCCCGACTGATATCTGCGCCGTGCACGCCGTGCTGTGCCGGTCCGATCGCGGAGAGCTGTACCTCCGGGACGCTTGTGCCGCCGATCATCTAGCCAACGATGCACATCGCGGTCCCTCAGGACTTAAATCAGAAACATCCCATCACTCGCCGCCGCTGGCGTGACCGGCGCATGGCGTAGCGTTGTCCAGCCCATCCCAGGAAAGACCACGATCATGAGCAACAAGACCACCATCGATAATTCCATTCCCCGCGCCGACATCGTCAAGCGCGCGGCGCGGCTCGGTGCCGAGATCAAGAACGTCAAGCTGTCGGGCGATCTGTCCGACGACGTCGTCCGCGCCATCAACCAGGTGCTGCTGGAGCACAAGGTGATCTTCTTCCGTGACCAGGGTCATCTCGACGATGCCGAGCAGGAGCGCTTCGCCGTCAGGCTCGGCAAGCTGGTGCCGCATCCGACGGTCGGGGCGACCAAGGGCACGTCGTCGATCCTGGAGCTGGATTCGGGGCGCGGCGGCGGCCGTGCCGACCAGTGGCACACGGACGTCACCTTCGTCGATGCCTACCCAAAAATCTCCGTGCTGCGCGGCGTGGTGATTCCGCCGTTCGGCGGCGACACCGTCTGGTCGAACACGGCGGCAGCCTATCTCGACCTGCCGGCGCCGCTACGCAAGCTCGCTGACGAGCTCTGGGCGGTCCACAGCAACGCCTATGACTATGCCGTGAAGACGCGCGCGACGGAGGCCGACAAGAAACATTTCGACGAAGTCTTTACCGGCACCATCTACGAGACCGAGCATCCGGTGGTGCGTGTCCATCCCGAAACCGGCGAGCGCACGCTCGTGCTCGGTAATTTCGTCCAGCGGTTCGTCGGCTTGCCGAAATATGACGGGCAAAAGCTGTTCGATCTGTTCCAGTGCCACATCACCGCACCCGAAAATACGGTGCGCTGGACCTGGCAGGCCGGCGACGTCGCGATCTGGGACAACCGCGCGACCCAGCATTACGCGGTCAACGACTATGGCGATCAGCATCGCGTCGTCCGCCGCGCCACCATCGATGGCGACGTGCCGCTCAGCGTCGATGGCCGCCGCAGCGTGACCCGCATCAAGTTGTCGAAACCGCAGACGGCCAAGGCCGCCTGATCCCGCATCAGCGACAGGATTTATCAGAATGACCTCTTTGTTCGCTTTGTGCGCGCGCGGCAGCTTACCGCGCGCAGGACCGCGCAGCTACTGCTCGCCGGCGTTTTTTTGCTGGGCTTCGCGGCTCCCGCTTTCGCCGAGCCGCCGCTCGACAAGACTGAGATCCGCTACCAGGGCTGGGCCGGGCAGTTGACGTTCATCGAGTCGCGGAGGACCTCGGCTATCTCTCCCCGCTGAAGCTGAAATGGGTCGGCAACACCATCAGGGGGCCGCAGGACATTCAGACCGTCGTCACTGGTGATATCGACATCGGCGGCGCCTTCTATGGCGCGATCCTCAAGCTGATTGCGCGAAGGCGCCGATCAAAGCTGTCGTCGGTTATTACGGCTCCGACACCAACACTTATCAGGGGTTACTTCGTCAAGGACGATAGCCCAATCAAGACGGGGCGCGACGTGATCGGCCCAGGCCCTGTAGAGTTCGCAGAAGCGGCTACGATAGCCATGCGGCTGGCTGGCGATGTATTCCTCCCAGAGGATCGACAGCGCCACATGCTTGCGCTAGGGCTCGCGGTGAATGGTCGCCCAGTCCGGCTCCGCGCGCCGCCTCTGGCCTCGTTTGGCTCCGGCGCCTGCAAAAGGCGCTCCTCCAGAACCGTATCCGCGACGTCGTCCGCAAGCGGCCAGCTCAGCCCTGCCGCTTCGAACCGCCGGATCGTCAGCCGCACCGTTGAGAGGACGGCCCCGACCCGCCGCCCGATCTCCCGGATCGAAAGCCCAGCCGCTTCAGTCTCATCCTCGCGCACATGGCGCATCCCAAGCCTCCCCATCGGCATCCGATCCACTCCTGCCAAAAGCCGAAAGGAGGGACCTATCAGAGCCAGAAGAGGCCGCTTCACCCCGGGCGATTTCATCTCGGAATGGTGGGCGATTTCAATCGGAATGGCGGGCGATTTCATTTCGGAATCATGGGCGATTTCGAGCGAAATCAGCAGCCTGCAAAGTGTTCTTCAACGTTAGGGACCTGGACGCTGCCAAGTTCGTATCGGAGATCGTCGGGCAGACAACATCGCTGTCACGCGTCGAAGTGATGCGACTACCGGGCAAGATGCCATCGTCATGTACCGCAGCGACATCCTTCGCTTTCCAGTGCTTGCTTCGAAGGTCAACTATCGCTCCTGGCGCAACCTGCGTTGGCGTGGGAAGTTTGATACTTGGCCGGCCAAGGGTCTCAACCAGTGTGGCTCACTGCGGGCACGCGTTGCCTTTCGGGCAGGGGCAGTCCGGCTGATCAGAGCTTTGAGGGCAGGCGCCCTTCTTCGGGCAAGGCGTACCACAAGCTGCTTCCTGCGCGGCAATCCCCGGAATCACTTCCAGGACTTTGAGAAAATCTCCTGCATAGCGGATGTCCCCTTTCGGCTTGATCTGAACAATATATACCGGATGCACCAGCTGTCCGTTTGTACGTACTCGGCCGTTCGGAGCAAAAAAATCATCAACAGGAAGCTGCTTCATCTTCTCCGCGACCTTGTCTGCGTCGCTCTCTCGCGCTTCCAGCAATGCTCTCAAATAGTGCCGCACGGCGGAGTATATGCCAGCCTCTGTCACGTCCGGTGGACTCGTTGATCGTTCACGTCGCGCATTTAAAAAGCGCTTTGTCCAATCCCTTGTGGCGTCGTTCACGTCCCAATAGAACGAGGTGGCAAATATTGCATTCTCAACACGAGTTCGCCCGATCTTATCGATATCTGCTAGTAAAAGGGGTGAGCCAAACGCAAGTCGAAAGGGCATCTGCTTATCATCGATCTGATCCACAATTCCATTCAGGAAAGTGCCAAACATAACAATTGTGGCGTCACGCGCGCTAGCTTTCAGTCCAGACCAGCTTCCCTGCCAACTATAGTTGGAAACCTCTATGATGTTTCCGCCAAGGCCCGTCACCACCTTGCTTGTCGCTTTCGCGATTGCATTGCCAAATGCAGTATCTGGTGCAACGATACTGAAGTTCTTGTGACCATCATCAACGAGATAATTTGCCAGCGTCAGTCCGATCAATCGGTCGTTAGACGCCCAGTTGAACGTTGGCGCCTTTCGCTCCTTTGGCGGTAGTGCCACGTCCAACATAATCGAGAGCACTTTCCTTTCTCCTGTGAGGCCAGCCACCGCTAAAGACACTGCGCTGCCGCCACTCACAATAATTGCGCTTACTTTTTCAGTATCAATCCACCGCCTAGCGATGCCAACTGCAACATCGGGCTTCATCTGGTGATCTGCCGAAATGACCTCAACCTTGAACCGCTGGTCTCGGTCCGGGACCTCCTTCAACGCCATTGAAGCTGCCGTGCTAAGGCTGTCCAAAGTCACGCTCGAAAAATCGGCCAAAATGCCAATGCGGGTGATTGCCTGGGCGCGGCATTGTTCGGGATAAAGAACAGTGAAAATCGCAACGACTACTGCAAGGACTCTCATCGTAAAACTCCTTGGCTAAGCCTCACAAGCAACTGTACACTAGAAATTGCATCCGGAAAATGCGAGGATTACGGCGCTTGAATTCACGCAAAGCTAAAACAAAGACTAAGGCAGAGGCTCGGGGCTCTGAGCCTGCTTCGCCCCGTATTTGGAAATACAAGGCGACGGACCTGGCAGGGCTTGCGGCCTTTGCGTTGTCGATTATTGGGTACGGTTGGTATATTACAAACTGGGTAAAAGGGGCCGACGTGCAGTTCTTCCCACCGGATCAGGTGGAGTTAAGATGCAGCGAGAGGAAGGCGGATGAGTGCACCGCCGATAGCAAGGTGACAGTCACAGCTTCGACGATGTCATATGTTAACCGCGGAGATCCGGCCTACAACGCGGTACTTCGAAGGGAGCAAGTAGAGGCAAAGATTGCTGACAGACAGATAGCTTTGGATTGGACATACTTTTCGGACATTACAACTACTTCGGCATCTCAAAAGGTCGCAACGCCCCGAGTGATTCCGGGCGGGCAGTCTGAAGCCCATGAGACCCGCTTCTATCCACGGCTTTCCTGCGTTGGTGATAGCTGCGATCGGTCTAATTTCTTAAATTGGTCTGAGTTGCTCAAGCTTATGAGCCAGAAGGACAATCCACTTAAGTCGATCCCGATGAAATTCTCGGTCACTCTCTTTGATTCGGAAAAGAAGATAGAGAAGTCTTGCGTTGTCACGATAGATCAAGAAATTCGTGACGAATTTGCGCAGCTGGGGGCCAAGCTATATACGCGGACCTTGCCTTGCGTTAGCGCAGCCGAGAAGAAATGACGGAATTGGTCGAGCTGTTATTGCGGTCTAAGCATCGCCAGTCCGGAGTATGAAATCAATGACTAGAGTCATGCCGCGTGTGGACTTTGCAGTCTGCCGCAGGCGCGCCTAGTGCGGCATCCATGGACGGCTCCGACCGTTCGTGAGTAAGCGCTCGCGCCTCCGGAAAACCGATTGGCCCATACAGAGCGCCGGACCAACCGGACTTCGCGAATGCCAAGCAGCGCAAGGAAGAGGAAGTCAAGCTCGTTGAGCCAATAGGCAATCTCAGCCAACCGATGGCGAGCATGCGCTCTCCTGGCGGCCTCTGTATCCTCGTCACGGTCACTGGATGGCTCAGCTTCACGGGCGAGCTTGGCGTAGTAGAGCTGCCGCTCGCGCAATCTGGCGGCTTGACGCTCGGCCTTCGCGGCTGCCTTAGCGTATGAGTGCGCGTTGCCGGTAAGCCTGCCCTTGTTCCACTGTGCGCGGCTGCCTCGATCGAACTCGGGATATTTAACTTCGCGTTCCGCCAGCCGCTCAGCCCCTTGTCGTCTGCGCTTTGGTTTAACCTTGCGTGCTTCGCTTTCCCCACCTTTCCTTGGTGTCCGCTACTCGATGCATGCGGTACTCGTTCACGAGACCGCCAGTAGTTTGCGGAAGGCCTTCTTGCCGAAGAAGGGAATGAGGTACTTCCGCGCCCGGCGCTCGTGGCCGGCGATGTAGATGGGATTGCGCTGACCTTCCGTCAGCACAGGAAACTCTTCCAGGAATTTCTCTGCTGCGGGCTTGAAGGTCATCTCCTTCTTACGAGCGGTGACCTTTTCCAGGTCACCGCTCCGCACCATTCCCCGTAACTTGAGATACCATTCCTCGGCGACTTCCTCGGCCTGCCGGAGGTAGTCCTTCTCCGTGGCTGCTCTGTATTGCTTCCCTTCAATTATTGCCGAGCAATGATACGGGCCGCGCTTCCCGCGGCGGTAAAGATGGACCTTGCCACCCAGGATGATGTGGTTCTTTTGCTTTTCAGCCCTTTGCAATGCGACTTCGTCCATGACGATGAGCTTCCGTTGGCTTCGCGGCCGGCACACGCTCAGCGTCCTAAAGCCGAACTTGTGCTAACACTGTGCTAAGCGTCGTATGCTCCGTCAATCGCCTAAGGGATAATTTGTCGGACAAAAATCATCTTAGCCACTCAATGGTAAGAATTTTAAGTCCCGCTCCCGCGTAACCCCAATGATCGAGGCATTTGCGTCTGTTCCGCGCGGTCAATTCGCCGGCCCCGGGCCATGGCGCATCCTCTCGGACCGGTACAACGACGCACTGTTGACCTCCGACAACGACCTGCGCAGGCTCTACCATGACGTTCTCGTGACGATCGATGAGAGCCGTACACCTCGAAAGTGGGATGCCCAGATTCTCGGCGCGCAATTTGAGCACCTCAACGGAGCTGGCCGCAGATTGATCTCGTCTCGGGCGACGGCCGGACGGTAGATGTCGTTGGGCTTGATGTTATCATCGTGTTAGCCGCATCTTCCCATCCCTCCCGCCTCTGTCTTTATCGCCTTCGAAGGCGGCCGGCTTCTGATGCCCGCTGACCGATTAGTCCTGGAGAGGCTTCCTTCTCCATGTAGTCGGCCGGCGAAACCTGTTCGAAGCCTCTTCGATTGGAGCCGCCTCCATTTATCCTTGCACAAAGTTCCAATTCGCGCGCTGTCGCAGCCGCCCCGATCGGACGGCCACCGAGTTCGTCAGGACGGGATCCAGCAAGCCTTCGATCTCATCCTGGGACTACGCCCGCGTCCCGCGGGGCGGCACTTCAAACTCTGGCATTGGTGCCCCTGCGCCCAGAGGGCGCAGCGGGAGCGGTCTTGTACGGCAAACTGCGGGCAATTCGGCCGATGAGTTGTCTCAGCCAGCGGTGGGCCGCGGAATGATGGGTCCGGCTCGTCCAGGTCATGCCGATCTGAAACGGCTCAGGGAAGGGACACGATGTCGCCACGACGGATTTGGCGATGTTCGAAGCGATGCGGCTCGGCACCGTCGAGATCAGATCCGTTGCGGGGAGAATGTGCGTGAGATCGGAAATGCTCGGTATCGCGACCACCTGGGTGAGCGATAAACCACGTTGATCGAGTTCTCTGAGGTACCCTGACTTCCAGGTGCCGCCATAGGTCACGACGGCGTGGCTCGCGTTGACATAGTCGTTCACCCGCAGCCTCCTGCCCGCGAGCCGATGGCTGCGATGCATGACGCACACATAGTGGTCGTCCAGCAGGTGGCGGTGATAGAAGCTCTCCTCATGCACGTTGTAAGGGCCGACCAGAAGATCTGCTTCACCGTTTTTCAGATTCGCCGTGCCTTTGGCGCGCGCCGTCTTGATCTCCAACACCAGTCGGGGCGCCCGGCGCCTGACCTCCGCGATGGTGCGCGGCAGAATGATCGAGCGTTCGTAATAGTTGCAGGCGATCGTGACCCGCCCGGACGCGCTGGCGGGATCGAAATCCGCAGGCTGCACCAAGCCCTCGAAGGCTTCGAGCATACGGCTGGCACATTCGACGATTTCGGCGCATCGGGGCGTTGGCGCGATGCCGCCGCGCTGGCGCACGAATAGCTTGTCGTGGAACGCGGCGCGCAGCCGGTCGATTGTGTAGCTGATAGTCGATTGGTTCGTGCCGAGCGCGTCAGCAGCCTTCGAAAACGAACCCAGTTCCGAGACCAGGCGCAATGTACGGATCGCGCCAAAATCAATCGCGAGTGGATCCCAATCCTTTGCCATCTCTTCAGGATCCTCCTGGCGGAAAACTGCAACACCCTATCGAAAGAGTAGATAAAGGATATCAACTCTGTCCGATTGTGCGGGAGCTATTGCCAACGCAATCTGCTCGAATTTAGACGGCAAGCCCGTGACCATCGCCAAACCATGGAGATAGCTGCCCCATGAACGCCAAACCTTTTCCGCTCAACGCCTGGTACGCGGCCGCGTGGTCCCACGAGATAGCCCGCGATCTGTCCGCCCGCACCATCTGCGGCAAGAACGTCGTGCTCTACCGCCGCATCGACGGCCTCATCACAGCCCTAGAGGATGCCTGCTGGCACCGGCTGCTGCCGTTGTCTCTCGGACACCTGAAGGGCGACGACGTCATGTGCGGCTATCACGGGCTGGTCTTCAATTCAGCCGGGCGCTGCTCCTACATGCCCGCGCAGAAGACGATCAATCCGTCAGCCTGTGTGCGTGCCTATCCGGTCGCCGAGCGGCATCGCCTGGTATGGCTGTGGCCCGGAGATCCAGCGCTCGCGGACCCTGCCAAAATTCCGGATTTTCACTGGAACGACGGAAAGCAATGGGTCGGCGAGGGCGGCACGTTCTATCAGCTGAAATGCGACTACCGTTTGGTGATCGACAACCTGATGGATCTCACGCACGAGACCTACGTGCACGCCGGCAGTATCGGCGACGAGGCGATCACGGCCGCGCCCTTCGATGTGACACACACCGACGACACCGCAACGATGACGCGCTGGATGATCGACATCGAGCCGCCTCCGTTCTGGGCGCGCCAGCTTGCGCGGCCGGGCCGTGTTGATCGCTGGCAGGTCGTGACGTTCCACGCACCGTCCGTTGTCGTTGGCGACGTCGGGGTGGCGCTGACAAATACGGACGCCCCGCAAGGCGACCGCTCGCAGGGCGTTAGTGGCGCGTTCTTGGCGACGATCACGCCAGAAACTGAAGCAACCTGCCACTATTTCTGGAACTTCGTCCGAGATTATCGGAAGGGTGATGCGCAGCTGACCAAAGAGCTTCAGCTTGCCCACGTCAATGGTGGAGCAGGCGTCTACGATCAGGATCACAGAATATTGGAAGCGCAGCAGGCCGCCATCGACAAAAACCCGCGCACACCCTTCTATGACCTCAACATCGATGCCGGCGCCCTATGGGCACGACGATTGATCGACCGGATGATAACCAACGAACAGGCCAATGTCATCGCAAACGTTGCGGCCGAGTGAGCGAAGAAAGATGGCCAAACCGGTCGAATGGACTAGCGCACGCCTTTGTGCCACGCGCGAACTCACGCCTGACGTGAGGCTCTTCGAGATCGCTCCAGACCGCCTGTTGATGACGGCAACGCCCGGCAGTCACATCGACATCCTCATGCCAATCGACGGAGGGCTGCAGGTTCGCAGCTATTCGCTGTTGGGTCCTTCTGCGGACGGACTCTATCGCATTGCCGTCAAGCGCCTTGCATCGAGCCGCTGCGGATCTGTCGGCATGTGGCGCCTCAAGGCGGGTGAACGGCTCACGGTCTCCCAGCCAAAGAACAGCTTCGAATTGAGCTACGGCCGGTCGGAATATTTGCTGGTGGCCGGCGGCATCGGTATCACGCCCATCTATCCGATGGCGCTGGCGCTGAAGCAAGCGGACGCAAACTTTCGTCTGCTATATGCCGCGCGCAGCCGTCGCGACCTGGTGCTCGCGGACGAGCTTGCTCGCTATATCGGCAAACGCCTTCAGCTCTTCATAGGTGAAGAGGGACAACGCATCGACGTCGCCGACGAGATCAGCCAACTCGACGCGCAGGGTGAGCTCTATGTGTGTGGCCCGTTCGGGATGTTGCAGACCGTCAAGCGCCTATGGCGCGAGGCGGCCCGACCCGAAGCGCACCTTCGCTATGAGAGGTTCGGCCATGCGGGCAACATTGCAGACGCGCCGTTCAAAATCACGATTCCCCGATTGGGTCTAGAAATTGACGTTCCTGCCAATCGCTCCATGCTCGAGGTTCTCGAAGATGCTGGCGTCGACATGATCTTCGGTTGCCGGCGCGGAGAATGCGGCCTTTGCGTGCTGCCGATCCTGGAGGCGTCGGCGGAGGTCGATCATCGTGACGTGTTCTTCAGCAGTGAAGAGCGGGCGACGAACAGCAAGCTATGCACCTGTGTGTCGCGCGCGGCGAGCGGTAGTCTAACGCTCGATACGCCCGATCGAGCGCGGATCCTGCGTCATGGCCGCGACGCGCGTGGTGTAGGTCCGCAAGACCCCCGCTAGCCCTCGGGCCACGAACGCGCCGCCGATCACGGCGCAAGCAATCTCTCGACTGCGGCCTTTTCCATCATGCGGCTCACCCGCGGCCAGGAACGAACGCTACAAGAAACCCGCCGCTCTTGGAGAGTTAATGGCGGATCGAGACGAATTGCGACGACAAACGCCGTCGACACTGATGGAGATCAGCATCAGAAATGAAAGCTTGGGCAGGGGATGGCGGCGCTTTCCGAGCAATTCGCGACATTAAGTCCAAGGTCGTGCACAATCCAGCGAAGGCGTGTTGCACTGACACAATCGCTATACAAAGCGCAATCGCGACGGCGAATTTGATCGCGGGCTTTTGTCAGAACTCACCGAGTCCATGAGGCGGAAGACGCCAAAGGAGGTAGAGGAGCAGTGTCCTCTAACGCAGATCCGCCGCGACAAAGTGCTATCCACTTGAACGGCCAAGTTTCCAGCATTTCAGCACCAACTCTGCTGATGCAGCTGCTCGAGCCGGTGAACGTCGGCAACACTGTTTGGTAGGACTGTGCATCATGATCACAATCGATTGTTGTGAACGTAGGCCTCCCAGCCCAGGTGCAGGAAACACACCCGAGATAGGGCAGAGAGCAAGCGGAGTAAAGGCGACCTGTGCTGTAAAAGGGCGCTCGACCGCCAGTCAGAAAACCTGGCGAGCAAGAATCCAGGCCGGCCAAAGAAGGATAACATACCTGCTCGAGGCGCATCGGCAATGTGACGAGCGCGAATTCGCGGTCGTGCTCGTCAGCGCTTCCTTGATTAGCCGCCCGACGAGCGGCTCACGTTGGATTGTCGCAGCCCACCAGGATCGGGCAGTGGCCGTTAGAATCCATCTGTGAGACCATTTCTATTGGCACAGCGCAAGTCTGGCGCATCTCCTGTCGGCAAACCTTAGTATAGGTTTACCGACCTATTCTATATCGCCCGCTAACCCTTGTAGAGTTGAGACAGCTGTCGAGTTGTTTGTACTTTCGACGTCGAAGCGGAATCATCTGAACTCGACGTGCGGCACCAAGCCGGAATCTGACTTGATGCGTTTGGTGGACGTTGTTAACTGCCAATGGGGCGTGAGGACGAAGGTGATAGAACTAGGCGGACCCACCTTCGTGTTGGGGCTCTATCAACGCTCGTTTTCGTGCCTGCAGCCGATGAACTTTGGATAAAGGCTGATGCGGCCGGGCTGGTTTCTAAGCGTTTTCTTCGGATTTGCTCAGGCGCTCTGCTCTAGTGTTTCGAGCTGGCCACCGGGCGATGAACCCAGGGAGCGCGTGCGGCCCATCAACACAAGCTTTTAGAGCGAGTGATCCGTCTTTCCTCATGTGCGGGCATAATGGCAGTCGCCGCATTTATCAATGTGGCGGTGGCCCGGGTCTGCTTGCGATCTGAATTAGTCTTTTGAATCTGAGCGTCGCGATGGCATTTATCGAGCTTTTCATAAAACGTCCGGTCTTATCTGTTGTGGTCAGTCTTCTGATCCTGCTGATAGGTCTTCGCGCGGCCACCGTTTTGCCGGTTCGACAGTATCCCAAGCTATCGAACACGGTCGTCAATATCACGACCTCTTATCCAGGCGCCTCCGCTGACATGATTCAGGGGTTCATCACGGCTCCGTTGGAGCGAGCTGTCGCTTCCGCCGAGGGCGTCGACTACATAACGTCCTCCTCCGTGCTCGGTACCTCGACGATCCAGGTTTACATCAAACTCAACTTCGATCCAAATGAGGCGCTCACCGAAGTCCTGTCGAAGGTCAACTCGGTCAGATATTTAATCCCCAAGGAATCGAACGATCCGGTCGTCACCAAATCTTCCGGTCAGACGACAGCTGTCATGTATATCGGCTTCTCAAGCGAAGAACTGACGGCCAGCGCGATCTCCGACTATCTCTCGCGCGTGGTACAACCGGTTCTGTCCACCGTAGACGGCGTCGCAGCCGCAGACATTCTGGGCGGCCAAAGTTTTGCGATGCGGCTATGGCTCGATCCCGCGAGAATGGCAGGGCACGACGTATCTCCAGCTGATGTTTCGGCTGCAATCACAGCTAATAACTTCCAGGCCGCGGCCGGACAGGCTAAGGGCTATTTCATCGTCTCTGACGTGACGGCCAATACAGATCTGCGAAGTGTCGACGAGTTCAAGAACATGATCGTCAAAGCCAAAGACGACGGCTTTGTTCGCATAGGGGACATCGCGACAGCTGAGCTTGCTGCACAGACCGCGGACGTCAGCGTCGCCATGAACGGCGAGCACGCAATCTTTATCGGCGTGCAGGCGAGCCCGCAAGGCAATCCGTTGAACATCGTGCGAGGCGTTCGGGAATTGCTTCCAGAAATCGAACGTAACCTGCCGCCATCGGTCAAAATGAAAGTGGCATACGACTCCACAAAATTCATTCAATCGTCGATCGGTGAGGTGGAGAAGACGCTTATTGAGTCCGTCGCTATCGTTGTGCTGGTGATCTTTCTGTTTCTCGCCTCGCTGCGGTCGGTCATCATCCCTGTCGTCGCCATTCCGCTGTCGCTCGTCGGTGTCTGTAGCATGATGCTGGCACTGGGCTTTTCATTCAATCTCCTGACCCTCCTCGCAATGGTGCTTGCGATCGGTCTCGTGGTCGACGACGCGATCGTCGTGGTGGAGAATATTCATCGCCATCTGGAAGCAGGAGCGACGCCGACGCAGGCCGCAAAGGAAGGGGCGCGCGAGATCGTCGGTCCCGTCGTTTCGATGACGATTACACTGGCCGCCGTCTACGCGCCGATAGGCTTTCTCGGCGGCCTCACCGGTGCGCTATTTCGTGAATTCGCGTTTACGTTGGCGGGGTCGGTGATCGTATCGGGCGTGATCGCGTTGACGCTGTCGCCGATGATGTGCTCGGTTTTGCTGAAGAGTGCTGAGGAGGGGCGGTTTGCAACATTCGTAAATCGCATGTTCGGCGCCGTGACACAGTGGTACGGCCGCAAACTCGACCGATCGCTCGACTATCGCCCGATTACCGGTCTGTTTGCGGTGACTATGCTAGGCCTCGTCGGCTTTCTTTATATGCATACATCTAAGGAACTCGCCCCCGAGGAGGATCAGGGCATCCTATTTGTACTAACTAAGGCACCTAAATACGCCAATATCGACTATCTCGACTATTACGGCGCCAAGGTCGACAAAGCGTTTCAGAAGTTTCCCGAGACCGACTTGCGTTTCGTGGTTAACGGCACCAGCGGTGTGCAGGGCGGTATGGCCGGCATGTTGCTCAAGCCTTGGGACGAGCGCAAACGATCATCGCTCGCGCTGAAGCCGTTAGTGCAGGCGGAGCTGTCCAAGAATGAAGGCATTAATGCATTTGCCTTTAGCCTGCCGCCACTTCCGGGCGGTTCAGGCGGCTTGCCGGTGCAAATGGTGATCAACTCGACGCAGGGTTTCCAATCCATCTATGAGCAAATGTCGAAGTTGAAGGATGCCGCGCGCCAGAGCGGTTTGTTTATGGTCAGCGACTCTGACCTTGAGTTCAACCAGCCAGTGGTGCGAATCAGGGTAGATCGATCTAAGGCCAATGCCCTAGGCATCACCATGCAGAACATCGGGAGCGCGCTCGCGACCCTACTTGGCGGAAACTTCGTCAACCGTTTCAACCTAGAGGGCCGCTCCTACCAGGTGATCCCGCAGGTGCCGCGTGAGCACCGGCTGACCCCGGAATCACTCGGGAATTTCTATGTAAAAGCTGCGACGGGCGCGATGCTGCCCCTGTCAACTGTGGTCTCCATTGAGACTGCGACCGATCCCAACGCGCTCACCCGCTACAATCAACTCAACTCTGCAACCTTCCAAGCCGTACCGATGCCCGGCGTCACCATCGGTCAAGCTGTGGACTTCCTGGACGAGAAGGCAAAGGAACTGCCCGCAGGCTACAACCACGACTTTCTCGCCGATGCCCGCCAGTATGTGCGGGAAGGTAACCAACTTGCCATCACCTTTGCGTTTGCACTCATCATCATTTTCTTGGTGCTTGCGGCGCAGTTCGAAAGTCTGCGCGATCCTCTCATCATCATGGTCAGCGTACCGATGGCAATCGTCGGCGCCTTAATTCCGCTATTTTTTGGCGCGGCGACGATGAACATCTACACCCAGGTCGGACTGCTGACGCTGGTCGGGCTGATTTCTAAGCATGGTATCCTGATGGTCGAGTTTGCCAATGAGCTGCAGCTCAAGAAGAGACTTGATCGTCGCTCGGCCATAGAGGTGGCGGCGCGCGTCCGACTCCGTCCAATCTTGATGACCACTGCGGCCATGGTCACGGGCCTTTTACCCTTATTGACTGCAACGGGTGCTGGCGCCGCGAGCCGCTTCTCGATTGGGCTGGTGGTCGTAGCGGGCATTGCTATCGGCACACTGTTCACGCTATTCGTGCTGCCGGCGGTCTATGTCGCGATCGCGTCGGATCACAGACCTGACGCGAGTGCGCGCCCCGAGAAGGCCGCCGAGCTCGACCTCATAGTCAGCTGATCCACCTCGCCAGTGATGACCCCTGATGATAAACCCGCGTTCGCTTGTTGCTTCTCTAGGTAACGGGGCTGCTCGTCTATCCGAGGCGTGACCATCCTGAGGTGGTTGCAATTCGTGGCGCGGAGGGACACGAAAGGTGATCTGCGGCTGCGGCGACTTGTCTCGATCTATCGCTGCTCGCGGAGAGTATGGCGGGCCGGTCGAGCGCGAAGCGTATGACCAATAGCTTCGGAAGTGACAGTGCGAGACGACCGCTGCGTGTGGAGCTGACGATGCCACCCGTGATTCACCGCTCGCCAGAGCCTTCTCACTCATTCATGCAGATTGAGTTCGACCCTGACAGGTGGTGCTAGGGTATGCGCATCCCTAAACGCAAAATGCCAACGACCGCGAAATGATCCACCGTGTAGATGCCGCCCATCAATACAATCGATTTTACGAACTTTGCAGGATGTCGCATAGCAATAACATCGGAAGAAAACAGCCGACGATCGTATCGGAATGGTTATCGATCCTTGCCTTCGCGGGGAGAAACATTCTCGGTGTACGTCGCGTCAAGCCACGGGCTCGTACGGTCCGGCGACGTTTCCAGGTGGTCTCTCGCCTAACACCGCGGGTTCGCAGCGACTGGCGGCGGGCAAAGGGCTGCGGTCGGTCGCCACATTTTTCGTAGCGACGAGTATCTGGCCGAATTCCTTGAGCCCTGATTCAATCGAACGAAAAGGCCAGATTTCATTTGGACGGGATTTTGGTCTTCTGTGGTTAAAGCTAGCGGCGAATGCCCTCGCCGCAATTCGACCGTCGGCAGGAGCCCTCCCTCTGCCGACGGAAGCTGGCGCGATGTGTAACAGCGTCGCTCCTTCCGAGACTGACTTAAGCCCGGCCGCCAAAAGTGGTCGGGCTTCTTTTGTCCGTCGAGTACTGGCGACAGCACGGAATGGGCGAATCTTGAGATCAACGAGTGCTGTCCCTCCTGCGGGTGTCTGTGCGGCATGCATTTTCAAAACGCACGCGTTCGCAAAATCATGCTGGCCGCTTGTTGTTCGGCAGTCTTCACCGGTACGTTGGCGTGGTGACTGCCTGACGTTCCGCCAAGCCTTCTTGGTTCAGTATTATTGTTAGGGCACCAAGCTAGAGATGACTTTGGAATACGCTTGAGCTAGTGCTCTCCACCGTAGCGCTACTTGTCCGGCGAGGACTTGTTCTCCTCACGGATGATGTCCATGCAGAGCTCGACGCACTCGTCGCAGATGCAGACCGTGGAAGCCGCGATCAGTTTGCGGACTTCGTGCTGGCTCTTGCCGCAGAGCGAGCAATATAGCCTGTTGTTGGAGTCGCTCGTGCCGACCTTACTCATTCGTGTCTCCATCAGCGGTTCGAGTCGGCTCGATTGCTCCAAGCCGACGCGGTCGGCACGAAGCCTAAGGAGAGCAAATTTCGTACCAAATAAGGCCGTACGCGTTACATCCCGTGCGATTCACAGCCACGCGGTTCTCCCGCGATCATAGTCGATCGATCGTAGCCAACCATGTTGTCACTGGCGCCAACCGTCGCCGGGGCCCAGCCGCCCCCCGTGCTGAGATAAAGACAATCGTCCTGCTAGGCTTCGATTGCGGCGAGGTCGTCGGTGTCATTCGGCCCTTTAGTTGCGGTTTGTTGTCTAGCTTACATAGTCGTCCGCGAACAAGGCTCTAAGCGATTGAGCGGGAGTCGTTTTCCCGATCGAGGACCGTTTGAGATTGCAGGGATTGGAAGGTAGAGGCCGCCAGCTCCCTGCAATTCGTTTGTGGATTGAACGAAGCGGCTGGCGCGGCATTGTTTGTTGCTGGAGTGGGGAGTGCCAGCAACCTTCCTCACTCTCGGCAGGCGGTGGTTCGAATCAAGAGAGACCGTGCAAGTCGGATCGACAACGATGGCGACCAACAACATCGCGACACATCCAAGGGACGATGCCGGGGCGATTCTCCGCAACTCCGTATGGGAGCAGCTTGCCAAAGAGTATCAGCTCCAGGCCTGTGAGCAACGCATCCTCGAGGAGGCCAGACAGGCAGGCCTGAAGCATGGCATCAGCGTGCCGTTGTTTGGGCCGGCAGGACGGCTATCAATGGTATCATTCGCGTCCTGTTTTGATGATGCCGATCCTGAAGGTCACGTGGTGCGGCTCAAAGCGCTGGCTTGGCACTTCCATATTGCATTTGCGGAGATTGCCAAGCCCTCAAACAGTGCCTGCGATAGCAAGGTGAGCCTATCAGAGCGCGAGAAAGATTGCCTGCGCTGGGTGGCGAAAGAAAAATCGTCCTGGGAAATCGGAAAGATCCTGAATATCAGCGAGAATACAGTGAACTTTCACCTTAAAAATGCAATTCGAAAGCTCGGCACGACAAACCGCACCCATGCCATCGCCGAGGCGATTCGTCTTGGTCTGATTTCGGCGCCGATGCCGATCGGTCGCCTAGCCGGTCACGTCCGGTTCGCGACACTTTGCCACGCGCGTGGCGATCTGATCACGTCAGAGGAGGAGCAATCGCGGATGGGCTTCCCGGCGACGATCCGCGTCGATCAGGGCAGCGAGTTCGTGTGATCTTGACTTGTGGGCCTAACAGCGCGAGTCACGCTGGACTTCTCGCGGCCCGGCGCCGCGATAGCCATATTTCCGCCGTCGCGGGCGATGCTTGATTGCGCGATACGTTCATCAGCTCCTTAATGAAGGCGGCGCTGACGCGCGTCCGCCAGCGGAATATCGATCGCTTGGTCAATCAGGCCACGTCGGTCGGCTAGTGCGAATGCGAGATTTCAGGTTGTCCAATGAGCGCGCGCGCCAGACGCTCGTAAGTCATCCATTCTCTCGTCGACAAGTGATTGCCTAAGCAAGCACAGCCTTCTGCTTGGCGCGACTGGCGATAGCGCGTGAGCTGAATGCTACCGACCTTGGTAGGTTTGGTTTTCCTCAATTGTCAGCTAAGTGTCGTTGGACTTCTTCAGGAGACACGGCTCGTACGCGCTAAGGATAGGCCGAGACGAAAGAGCAGCGGGAACGGGAGAGACTCGATGCACTTTGATGAACCGCGCTGCGCCGCACCTCTCGCGCGCTGGTCCTGTTTGCCGGTGGCGTGATGGGGAGCAGGGCCGACAATCCGCCGCCGCGCTCCAAGGCCACGACGCTGGCAGACCAGAAGGACGGTCCCGGCGCGCGCGCCGGCCAAACACCTGACACGCCCTCAGCGGCCGAGCAGCATCGCCTTCCGCCGGACTCCACCACCATGCAAACCCTCGAGCTGCCCGGGCGGGCGCTCGCATTCACGGCCACCGCAGGTTCCATCCGCCTGTTCGACGACCAGGGCGAGCCGCAGGCCGACATTGCGTACACTTCCTATCAGCTCGACGGGTGCGACCGCGCTACACGTCCCGTCACCTTCTTCTTCAACGGAGGGCCTGGTGCATCGTCGGCTTGGCTACAGCTCGGCAATGCTGGCCCTTGGCGGCTGTCCATCAATGCCGACGAAGTCACACCATCGAGCTCTCCTGAGGTGAAGCCCAATGCGGAGACCTGGCTCGATTTCACTGACCTCGTCTTCATCGATCCGGTCGGGACAGGCTATAGCCGCTTCGTCGCGACCGGCGAGAATGTCCGGCAGCTGTTCTTTTCCGTGGACGGCGATGTTAGCGCGCTCGCTCTGGTGATCCGCCGCTGGCTCGAGAAGCACGACGGGTTATTGTCGCCGAAATATGTCGCGGGCGAAAGCTATGGCGGCATTCGCGGGCCGAAGGTGGTGCGCCAGTTGCAGGAGCAGCAAGGTGTCGGCGTTAAAGGTCTGATCATGGTGTCACCTGTGTTTGACTACCGTGAGTCCGGCACGAGCCTTCTCCAACACGTCGCAACGCTGCCGAGCTATGTCGCGACCGCACGCGAAGCCAAGGGACCGGTGAAGCGGGCCGATCTCGCCGACGTCGAAGCTTATGCGCGGGGCGAGTTCTTGACCGACCTCGTCAAAGGCACGGCCGACAAGGAGGCGGCCACGCGCCTCGCCGACAAGGTCGCCACGCTAACTGGGATCGACCAAGCAGTGAGCCGCCGGCTTGCCGGCCGCTTTGATGCCGGCCAATTCAGTCGTGAGCTCGACCGCAACAACGGCAAGGTGACCGGCCGCTACGACGCCTCGGTGCGTGGCTTCGATCCCCACCCCGAGTCTAGCAACCCCGCACACGCCGATCCCTCGGGCAGCACGCTAAAGGCGCCGCTGACCAGTGCCGCCGTCGATCTCCTTACGCGCAAGCTGAACTGGCGGCCGGACGGCTCCTATGAGTTGAGCAACGGTGCGGTCAGGCAAGCTTGGGATTATGGCCCAGGCCCCCCGCAATCGCTGTTTGAGCTGCGCCAGATCCTTGCGATGGATCCGAAAATGAGGGTGCTGGTAGCGCACGGCCTGTTCGACCTCGTAACGCCCTATTTCCGCTCGCAGATCGTGCTCGATCAGTTGCCCGCTTTCGCTGAGCCGCCGCGTGTCAAGCTTGTGGTCTATCCGGGCGGCCACATGTTCTACTCGCGTGATGCATCGCGCCAGCTTTTTCGCGCGGAGATCGAAGCGATGATGAAACCAGCCTCCAATTAATCCACAAGCATGCGCTCGCGTGCATCGTATGTCTGTAGCGAGACCGAACTTTGGACCACCCAGAACTAGAGTTTTGCGCTCTGATCACGTTGGCGGGCTGGTGGCGCCGGCGTGATTTTGCAGCAAAATCGGCGGCCGATTGCCGATGGCTCCATGCGTCGCCAAGTCCCCACCTTTTCCCGGGCGTCCGCAAGCGATAGGAACCAATGGGCATTGAGACATTCGGCCCCGGAAGCGCCCATTGAAGGCTTCGATAAAGGCGTTGTCCGGCATGATGTAGGCGGTGTCCCGTGTTTCCAGACTCGATCTAGCCCATTAGCGTAGACCGATCCGGGCCTCGGGGCACCGGGAGCACGCAAGTGCGGGCAGGCCGTCGCACTGACATGAACTGCGAGTTCGAGGTCGTTATCTGGCCGCCCCTGCGACTAGCCCGGATGCGCTGCGAGCGCGGATCCGTAATTGTCGTGTTGCCCGCAGCTCCCTTTCGCACTGACCATGGAGGGAGAGATGCGCATCATTGGCATGGACATCCATCGCGTGGCGGCCGAGGCCGTGGCGCTGCTCGAGGGACATCTAACGAAGCTCGGCCGCATTCCTATGACCCGTGACAGCTTGGAGGCTTTCGCCAGGAAGGAACTCACCCATGATGATCACGTGGTCGTCGAGGCGACCGGCAATGCCGCGGCCGTTGTCGAAGTTCTGGCGCCGTATGTCGACCGTGTCGTCATCGCCAACCCGAAGCAGGTGCGGTTGATCGCGCACGCAAAGATCAAGACGGATGCGATTGATGCCGCCGTGCTCGCGAAGTTGTACGCCACCGGATTTCTTCCGGAGGTCTGGGTACCCGATCAGCGCACTATGGCCCTGCGACGGCAAGTTGCGCGCCGTACGCAGCTCGTGCGTCAGCGGGTACGCTTGAAGAACCTCATTCAGTCGATCCTTCACGCCCACCTCATTCCGCCCTGTCCACACCTCAACCTTGTAGGGATCAGCGGTCGCAGGTGGATCGCCGCCCAGATGGTACCTGCCGACGAGCGTGCCGCAATCGAGCGGCACCTGGCGCAGATCGACCTGATCCAGGGTTCGTTGAAGGAGGTCGAGGCGGATATCGCGCGTGAAGCGATGTCCGATCCGATCATTCGGCGGCTGATGACGCTCCCGGGTGTGGATATGACGGTGGCTTCGGGCATGGCCGCGGCCGTCGGCGACATTCGGCGCTTTGCCGATCCGACCAGGCTGGTGAGCTACCTGGGGCTAAACCCGAGCGTAAGGCAGTCTGGCGAGGGCTCCGCCTACCATGGCAGGATCACCAAGCAGGGCCGCAGCCAAGCTCGCGGAATGCTCGTCGAAGCAGCATGGGCTGTAGCCCGTTCGCCGGGACCGCTGCGTGCATTCTTCCAGCGCGTGGCTTCACGACGCGGCAAGCACGTCGCGGCAGTCGCGACGGCGCGGAAGCTGGCGATGATCATCTGGCATATGCTGACCAAGAGCACTGACTACATCTGGACCAGGCCGGCCCTGCTGGCGCGCAAGTTCCGGAGCATCGAACTGCGCGCTGGATTACCCACCAGCCATGCCAAGCGTGGATCGGCCTATGATTACAACATCCCCGCGAAGAGGGCTGAGGAACGAGCACGCGTGGAATCCGCCGAGAAGGAGTACACGAGGTTCACGTCCCGGTGGCGGGCAAAGCCACGATCCCGACACACCAAGGCTTCCGCGACATAGGGCTTGTCTACAACATCCGTGTCGGTCGGCTTGCCTGGCCGTGAGAAGTCCAGCGTGACACCGCGCTGGTAGGCCCACAAATCGAGGTCGCGCGACACAAACTCGCTGCCTTGATCGACGCGGATCGTGGCAGGGATTCCCACTTCATTGCGAAGCCTTTCCAGAACATCCACGACATCGGTGCCGCGGAAGGTGAGCCGCGGCGCCAACGCCGTCGATCTCCAGGGTGAAATCCGGCAGGGCCGCAAGGAGCGCAAGCTTCTGGTGAAAGCCGGTGATGGCGATGCAGCTATGCTCGACTCGAGGCAGAAGGACGGTGAGAGCGTCGTAAGGTTGAAGAATGGACGAGCCCGCACACGCGTAGGGCAGGGTATAGAGCAGCGGGACGAAGTGACGTCGCCTTGACCGAAAATAGTCGACCGCCCTCGGCCCACCAGGAAGAGCGCACCCGGCCGAATCCGAAAGGAGGTCCAGTCGGGATCGGCATCGACAGGCTCGCCACAGAGGGTCGAACATTCATGCGCTCACTCGACCTCGTTCAGGCGTTCAGACATTCGAATCCGGCAGCTTCCAGATCCAAATGCCAACAGAACTCGTGTCAATAGGGAGGGAGAGATTCAACGGCTGAATGATCATGCACGAGAGCTTCCTCCGTGGCGCTCCCCTCGCGGGCAAACACGCATACCCTGCTGCCGGTTGTTGATGTCGTCGAGATAAGACTGATACGCCAACCTGATGCCCTCCTCCAGCGAGATGCTGGCTTGCCACCCGGTTCTGGCCAGGCGGCTGACGTCCAGCAGCTTGCGCGGCGTGCCGTCGGGACGCGACGTGTCGAAGCTGATCTCGCCCCGAAAGCCGACGGCAGCCGCGACCGCGAGCGCCAAATCGGCGATGGTGATGTCCTGGCCGGTGCCGATATTAACCAGCTCCGGCGACGAATAGGTCTTCATTAGGTGGATGCAGGCATCTGCAAGATCGTCGACATAGAGGAATTCGCGCCGAGGCATGCCGGTGCCCCATACTACAACGTTCGTGGCGCCGGACAATTTGGCCTCATGGAAACGGCGGATCAGCGCTGGGACGACATGGCTGCATTCGGGATGATAATTGTCGCCGGGACCGTAAAGGTTAGTGGGCATCACGCTGATGAAGTCGGCGCCGTACTGGCTGCGATAAGCTTCCACCATCTTCACACCGGCTATTTTCGCAATTGCATAGGGTTCGTTGGTGGGCTCTAGCGGGCCGGTCAGCAGCGAATCCTCTCGCAGCGGCTGCGCCGCCAGCCGCGGATAGATGCAGGAGGAGCCACAAAACATCAGCTTCTCGCACCCGTTCGCATGCGCTGCCTGTATCACATTGATCGATATTGCAAGATTGTCGTACAGAAATTCGGCTCGAAGTATGTCGTTGGCGAGGATGCCGCCGACCTTGGCAGCGGCGAGGAACACCACTTGGGGCCGATTCGCGGTGAACCAGGCGTTCACCGCTGCTTGGTCGCGCAGATCGAGCTCACTTCGCGCCGCCGTCAGTAGGTTCGCCTCCTCGCTCGCGAGCCGGCGCACCAAGGCCGAGCCAACCATACCGCGGTGGCCGGCGACGAAGACCGACTTGCGCTTCAGCTCAAACGGCGTACTGGCCATTGGCGGCACTCCTGACGTGCTTCGGCGAGATCGCTTGCGACCATCTCCCTCACCAGCTGCGCAAAGCTGGTCTTAGGCTCCCAGCCGAGTTTCTGGCGAGCTTTGCCAGCATCGCCAATCAGCAGATCGACCTCGGTCGGCCGAAAATAGGCCGGATCGATTTTCACCACAGTCTTGCCCGATGCCCGGTCGATGCCGGTCTCCTCGACGCCTTGGCCACGCCATTCAATGCTCCGGCCGACCTCGGCAAATGCCCGCTCGACGAACTCGCGCACCGACCGCGTTTCGCCGGTCGCCAGGACATAATCCTCTGCCACGTCTGCCTGGAGAATGCGGTGCATGCCCTCGACATAGTCACGCGCGTGGCCCCAGTCGCGCTTGGCCTCTAGGTTGCCGAGATACAGGCGTTCCTCGAGGCCGACCTCGATGCGGGCGACGGCGCGCGTGATCTTGCGTGTGACGAAGGTCTCGCCGCGGATCGGACTCTCATGGTTGAACAGAATTCCGTTGCAAGCGAAGATGCCGTAAGCCTCACGATAGTTGACGGTGATCCAGTAGGCATAGAGCTTGGCTACGGCATAGGGCGAACGCGGATAGAATGGCGTCGTCTCTTTCTGCGGCACTTCCTGGACGAGACCGTAGAGTTCCGAGGTGGAGGCCTGATAGAACCTCGTCTCCTTTTCCATGCCCAAGATGCGGATCGCTTCGAGCAGGCGGAGCACGCCGAGACCGTCGGCATTGGCGGTGTATTCAGGGCTCTCGAAGCTAACCGCGACATGACTTTGGGCCGCTAGATTGTAAATTTCGGTCGGCCGGATTTGTTGCATCAGCCGGATCAGGTTAGTGGAATCGGTCATGTCGCCGTAGTGCATCAGGAAGGGCACGTCGCCAGCATGCCGGTCCTGGTACAGGTGATCGACGCGTGCGGTATTGAGAGAAGACGACCGTCGCTTGATTCCGTGCACCGTGTAGCCGAGGCCGAGCAGATATTCCGCGAGGTACGCACCATCCTGGCCGGTGACGCCGGTGATCAGCGCAACGCGTCGTTTTGAATCTTCAGCTGTCACTGTCTCACCAGTTGTACGCATCTAAATCGGCTTTCCGGAGGGATACTACGCGCAAAGAAAACTCCGTGTTTACACGCAGATGAACTGAACGATCCTTGCTCTATGATTGTACGGCAGTGCGGATCAAACGCATCATATACATTGATATGCACCGCCAATGGAAAGTCGCAGCGGCGGATTTCGGCCAGAGCAAGCTCATCGGTTCATCCTAGTCTTGCTGATACCCAGACATGCGATTTGGTTACAAACCATCGTATAGTTCTTCAAACCCTTTCGCGTCTCAAGTCTTACCTCCGTACGATTGAACCGACGATCTCAAGGTCCTAGCCTCGTCTTATCAAGCGAGCAGCGGGTGCCGCTTTGCCCGGACGCAGCAATGAACTCGATGAGCAGGAACCATGAAGTTTTATCGTAAGAGCGGATATGCTCCGCCGAGTTTCAAGCATGGTCAATCATCAGAGCCGAAGCCATATGACAATGACAGTTGCGACGGTCCAACGAACACGAAAACTCTGATCCGGCCGCGAATCTCTATCGAGCTACCCAATGAAGACGCGCTTTTGAATTCGACTACCGGAGTCGAGTCACCGGCAAAGTGCGATGATGCTCGTCCAAGCTAACAGACAGAGGGCCATGTCATGTCGAAAGACCGGGAGACGTAGCTCAAGCTCTTAGCGTGTGGAGTTGCGTCCCAGCGAAGCCCGCAGAGAGCATTGAATATCTTCGTAAGTAAATCTAGCCAAGAGGTTTTCCCCCGCCTGGCTCTTACTTGCTTGGACGTTGGGGTGCGTTAATCCATATGTGCGGAATCGTTGGTATCTTAGGACGTGGTCCGATCGTCGGGAAATTGGTCGATTCGCTCAGGCGGCTCGAATATCGAGGATACGATTCCGCAGGCGTGGCAACGCTCGAAGGTGGCTGCCTTGAGCTAAGACGTGCCGCCGGAAAGCTGATAAATCTCGAGGCACGCCTACTCACCGATCCTCTCTCGGGTCATGGCGGTATTGGCCACACGCGATGGGCCACCCATGGCAAGCCGAGCGAGAGCAACGCCCATCCGCATGTCACGGAGAATGTTGCGGTTGTTCATAATGGGATCATCGAGAATTTCCGCGAGCTGCGCGGCGAACTGGAGCAGAACGGCGCTAAGTTTGCCTCCGAGACAGATAGCGAGGTGGTCGCTCATCTTGTAGAATGGTATTTGCTCGATGGGTACCCTCCGCAGGACGCGGTAAAAGCGTCGCTGCAGCGGCTGCGCGGCGCATTTGCGCTGGCGTTCCTGTTCAAAGGCTACCACGACCTCATGATCGGCGCGCGCAAGGGGTCGCCGCTTGCGATCGGTCACGGCGACGGCGAAATCTATCTCGGATCGGACGCTATCGCGCTCGCGCCCTTCACCGACGCTGTCACCTATCTTGAAGATGGCGATTGGGTTGTGCTTACCCGCACGAGCGGCGTGATCTATGACTCGACTGGTGCTATCGTCCACCGGAAAGCATCAAAGCCTAGCGTATCCTCGGTCATCGTTGACAAAGCGAACTATCGGCATTTCATGGCCAAGGAAATTCACGAGCAGCCGGAAGTGATCGCTCAGACGCTGGCGCATTACGTCGATATGACTGCCGAGCGAATAATGTTGCCGCTCAAGTTGCCGTTTGACTTCAATGCCGTTCAGCGTATCTCGATCACCGCTTGTGGTACGGCAAGTTATGCCGGCCACGTCGCCAAGTACTGGTTCGAGCGTCTGGCACGTGTTCCCGTCGATATCGATGTAGCCTCCGAATTCCGGTACCGGGCGGCACCTTTGCGCAAGGGAGATCTCGGGATCTTCATCTCTCAGTCGGGGGAGACCGCTGACACTCTTGCCGCGCTGCGCTACGCCAAGGCGAAGGGCCTGCACACGATATCGATAGTCAACGTGCCGACGTCAACGATTGCGCGGGAGAGCGAAACCGTGTTGCCAACGCTGGCGGGACCGGAAATCGGCGTCGCCTCGACAAAAGCATTCACCTGCCAACTCATGGTGATGGCTGCCCTTGCGGTCGCAGCTGGCAAAGAGCGTGGTGAATTGTCAGATCTCGATGAGTTGAGACTCGCACGCGAGCTGATTGAAGTTCCGCGGTTGATTGCTGCGGCTCTGGAGACCGAGCCCGAGATTGAGAAAACTGCGCGAGAAATCTCTAAGTCAAGTCATGTGCTCTATCTCGGTCGCGGCACGTCAGTCCCCTTAGCGTTGGAGGGCGCGCTTAAGCTAAAGGAAATCTCCTATATCCACTCGCAGGGCTATGCCGCAGGAGAGCTCAAGCACGGCCCAATTGCGCTGATCGACGATACCGTGCCGGTAGTGGTTATTGCGCCTTACGACGCGCATTTCGAGAAAACCGTTTCGAACATGCAGGAAGTCGCCGCTCGCGGTGGCAACATCATCCTGATCACTGATGCGAAAGGAGTTTCGGAAGCGACATTGCATACCTTTGGGAGAATTGTGCTTCCAGAAATGGTCTCAACCTTCTCGGCGATCGTGTATGCTATTCCAATCCAGCTCCTGGCTTATCATACCGCTGTCGTGATGGGCACAGACGTTGATCAGCCGCGCAATCTCGCGAAGTCGGTGACGGTCGAGTAGGACCGTCATTGCCATCCGGATTCGCGCTTCGCCTGGCAAAAGCTCGAGGCTGGCCACGCACGCGCGTGCCGTTTCTGTCGTCAGAATAGAATACGCGCGCTGCATCCCCCAACAAAGACCATGCCGTCTGGAATTGGAGGTCCGGGATCGGAAATATGTCTCTGCATTTCTAAGTTCTTATTTTCCATGTTTCTTCGGCGATTTTGCACGTGCGGCAACTCCGAGAAGCGGACGAGAGTCACGCGCTACGTGGCGGAGCGCTGAGATCGTTTGGAACTATACTTGCTCGTCTTCGTGCCATATTGGTGCACAGTTCACCTATGGTGGCGTACAGTGTGCCCGACGTTGGCCGCCGACCGGCGTTCGTCAGGTCAGCAAAAGCTTATCCACGTAGGTCGCTACGTGCATACTAAATGGAACGCCTGGAGCTGAGTGCAACGCTGGACCGCCCTCCAAATCCTGCTGACGCAGGATTGGTATTTCATTGATTGAATGGAACTCGAGGGCTGCTGCGGTGCAGATCGCCGAGATGAGCAGTGAGCGCATCGGTCCAGTAGCCGGTGGCGATACCGCGTCGACCATGGGGTTGAAGAATGAATCTTGTGACAGAAGCGACAAGGGCCTCTGTCGTGGGTGAGGCGCGAGCGGCTTTCTAAGCGTTGAAGACGACGTGGAGTGTGGAATTGGAGCCTTCGTTCGTGCTGCCCCTACAACGGGAAAGCAATCTTTCTAGGAACTCGCGGTCTTCATTACGAAGGCCTGGCAATGTCCCACTTTGGCCGGCGCTATCGGCCCAGCTCCATACACCCAGATGCGTAGGGCTGATTGCGAATTGGCCAAGAGGCGCGTGGGGCCCGGCTCGAACGCGATTCTGTCAGACCAGCGCTACCACCGGTGTTCCGTCAGGGCGGTATTGAGGCACTTGATCAGCGTGCGTCCGGCGAAAGGCTTAGCCAGGAACCCAATTGCTCCGGCGCTCGAAGCTAGGGTGCGAATGCGGTCATCAGGAAAGGCAGTAATGAAGATGAACGGCGCATCGTAGCCCCGGGCTCGCGTCTCTGCCAGCAGTTCCAGGCCGTTCATGACTGGCATCTGCACGTCCGTAATCACGCAGGATGTCTGGGTCAACTCGGGTGAGCGCAAGAACTCCTCGGCAGACGCACATGGGTGAACGATGTAAGCTCGTGACTTCAACAGGTTTTCAATTGCGGCACGCACCGACGCGTCGTCGTCAACGACGGAAATCAAAGGCACAAGACGAGCCCTCCTGACCAGGGAAGGCGCTTGCCGAAGCATTAGCCTACCGAGACGAAATTGGGCTTCACGGGCGAGATTGTAAAATCATACTTAGGTTTGCTCGGTGCGGTTCGCACGAAATCCCAGTGTCGCAGCCATTGTAATCAACTCGGCGAGCGAACGTGCACGCATCTTCTTCATCACGTGTCCCCGATAGATCTTGACGGTAATCTCGGCCAGCCCGAGCTCGGCGGCTATTTGTTTGTTCATCAGGCCGGTAGCGACCAATTTCATCACCTCCTGCTCTCGTGGGCTTAGCGCTTCGAATAAGGACCGCAGATGCGTGACTATCTGCTCGGCGGAGCGCCTCTTGCGATCTTGTTCGGCTGCAGCAAGTACAGCATCAAGCAGCTCTTGATCGCGAAAAGGCTTGGTCAGGAAATCAACCGCCCCACCTTTCATGGCTCTGACGCTCATCGGAATGTCACCATGGCCTGTAATAAAAATAACTGGAATTTTGATGTTCAACTTGGCGAGCTCGCTCTGGAAATCTAGGCCGCTCACCCCTGGCAGCCGGACGTCAAGAACCAGGCAGCTAACAACGTCCGGAAGCTTGCTCTGCAGCATCTCACGAGCCGATCCGAACGTGACGGCAGTTAGCCCCACCTGTTTGAAAAGGTTTGTGAGCGAGCGGCGCATCGAGACATCGTCCTCAACGATGAAGACCATTGGTCCTGCCGCCGCCTCGATCTTACTGTCTTGGCGCGGTGCCTCAAAGCGTGCGGTCACGAGACGACCTCCTTATGCAATGGTAGGGCAAACTGAAAAGTGGCGCCAGGCTCCTGCTTGCGAACAATCGAAAGCCGCCCCCCGTGAGCTTCCAAGATTGAACGGCAGATTGAAAGACCCATGCCAAGGCCGCTCGATTTGGTAGTGAAGAAGGGGTCCAAGACGCGGTCTATGTCGTCGTCTGCGATTCCGATCCCGCAATCAGTCACGGCAATCTGCACACGTCCCATATCGTCCATGTATGACTCAATCACCAGCTCACGGACTCGGTCCTTGACGGGTTGCATGGCCTCGATCCCGTTCATTACCAGATTGATGATCACTTGTTGCAGTTGAACCCGATCGCCCAGTATAGGGGGAACAGCGGGCGTTAGCTCGGTCCGCAATGTTACTTGGTGATTGGCCAGTTCACGTGTCACCAGTGCGATGGCCTCCTTAACGACCTCATTGATATCGAACGGTACCATTTCGATTTCGCTCTTTTTCGCAAGCGCTCGGACCCGGCGGATAACCTCACTTGCCCGAATGGCGTCTTCAATGATCCACTCGACCGAGCGGCCTGCTTCGGAAAGATCTGGAGCTTCGCGACCTAACCAACCGAGGCACGCGTCGGCATTGCTGATGATGGCGGCAAGCGGTTGATTTACTTCGTGGGCGATAGAGGTCGTTAGTTCCCCAAGCGTTGTGACGCGCGTAACATGCGCAAGCTCGGCGTGAGCCTTCCGCAGCTCCCGTTCTGCCTGCTCAGCGCGAATGGAGGCAGTGATATCAGTGCTGACGCCACGGTAGCCAAGAAAATTCCCGCTTGCATCGAAAAATGGCTTGCCACTGGCTCGGATGTAGATCGGGGTTCCGAACCGGTCGACGGTGTAGACCAAATCGCGAAATGGGAGATGCGCGTCAAGTGCGGCGCGATGCTGGCGCCACTTCTCGGGCTCTGCTTCTACGTCGGACGCAATTTTCCAACGAGGCTGGCCCATGAGCTCTCCTGCCAGAACGCCCCCATAGCTCGTGTGGTCCGACAAGTGGGTGACGCTATGGTCTGCCCCGGTCTCCCATAGCCAGTCAGAAGCCGTTTCGGCGTAGTCGCGAAAGCGCTGCTCGCTTTCGCGCAGGGCAACAAGAGTGTTTTCCAACCTTTCCCTGGCTTCGTGTTGCGCGGTGACGTCCATATGTGTTCCGATTAGTTCGCTGACCCTGCCGTCGCTGCCGACCACAGCATGCGCGACGGTATGTATGCGCCTTATGGTGCCCCCGGGAAGAACTATTCGGAAGTCGTATTCGTAATTGCCTCCGTTGTCTTTCATCGCCTGATGCGTAACTTTCCGAAGCCGCGGCACGTCGTCCGGATGGATGCGCGATAGGATAGCATCTATCGATGCACCTTCTTTCGGATCAAAGCCAAAGAGACGATCAACTTCGGCAGAGCGATACACGAACTCGCGCTCGTAGAGATCCCAGGACCAACTGCCGGTGTGACTGAGATGCTGTGCTTCGGCCAGATAAGCCTCACTACGGCGCAGCTGCTGTTCGGCTTGCTTGGCGGACGTGATATCCGTCAATGCTCCGACAAACTCGGTGCCGCCAGACGCAGTTTTCGTCGCTCGTGCCCGCGCGCGAATGTACTTCACCGAGCCGTCCGGCATGAGCAGCCGGTACTCGTGCTCGAAATTCTCTTTGCGTTGCCTTGCTCCATCGATAACGTCCTGAACGCAAGCCCTATCTTCTGGATGGGTCCGGTCAAGGACGAGTTGCGGTGACGGTTCAGTCTGCGGATCGTACCCGAAAATACGAAAAGTCTCTTTTGACCAAAAGGGCTCGTCAGTGGCGACATCCCAGCCGAAGCTGCCGGTGTGGCTCAGTTCCTGCGCCTGAGCCAAATGGGCCTCGCTTCGCTGCAGCGCAAGCTCGGTCCGCTTTCGCTCGCTGATATCTTCGCAGGCAATGAGAATGACGGGCTTGTCATCAGCCCATCGCAGGCCTTTCGCGTTTTCACGCACCCACATTGCCGATCCGTCCTTCCTGATTTTCTGGACCTCCCAGGTGTGCGATTGGCCGATATTCTCAAGGCACGTCACAACGCATTTGCGAAAAAACTCACGGTCGTCTTTGAGAAAGATGTTTAGAACGGATCGGTCGATCAGCTCGTGGGGCGCATAACCGAGTTGTGTGGCACCGAAAGTATTGACGTTGAGAACCGTTCCGGCTTCATCGACCATGAAGTACATGACCGGATTGTGCTCAAAAATTGCGCGCCCCCATTTCTCCCGATCGCGCAAATCAGCCGCGCTTTGCCGGAGCTTGGCTGCAGTGTCTAGCGCAGCGTCCCTTTGTTGGCGCAATGTTTGAATCAGGTGCGTTCCGACAATTGAGGTCGTGAGGAAAGCGACAACCACTGAAACAGCTTGGGGATCATCGATACGGAGATTCAAAATTCGCGGCGCAAAGAAGTAAGCTAATGCCGCGACACAAACCATGGAAAGCGCGCCGGAGGCAATGAAACTGCCCATGAGCGAAAACAGCAATGCTACCGCCAAATAGGCAAACGCAGCCGTGGCAAGATGTGCATGCGGGTACAACGAAGTCAGCGTCAGCGCTGCGATTGTTATCGTACCTAAAACAAACTGCGTGGCTGAACGTCGAAAGTTAATGGGCTGGTTACTCATGTGTGTAATTCGTCCGGCCTTCTTAAGGCGGAGAGGTTAACATCCTGGGCAAAAAGCGGCAATTACCTACGGCCCAGCTACGCTCATGAGCGGCTCCGAGCTCGATATTCGGCGCGCAAGACAGCACGGGTCGAAGGACGGTGCACCCCAAACGTTCGTATAATTCTTTTATACCTTACGGTAGCGGGACGTTTGGATCGGTCCTAATCTCGCGCTCTTACGGCATCGGAAGCACGGTTGCCGAATTGCTCCCAAGCTGCCGGGAGCATGGAGTCCAGCCGGCTATCAGTCAAGCACGATCGCGTTGCAATACGTCTTTTGCGGTTGCCTGGACGAGAAGCTCCCTCGCGTCAGATGCGGAGTATGAGATGGGCGTCGGTCCTGCTATTTGATCTCCCGTGCGCCCTTAGCGAAGATCATCCGCGCAACACGTCCCGCGAAAGCTGATTTCGATCGCAGCTCAGCGTACCAGAGATATCGGACCGAGCCTTCTTTGCCGCTTACGTTCTGTCTATTCAATCGTGCCGATCGGGCCCGTCCGGCTCGATACAGTCGTGCGCGCGACCAAGAGGCCGCCGAGCAACGGCGGCATTCACGTCGCCTGCTGCCGAATTGAACAATCAAAAGTCACAACTCGGTTGGGCGTGACCCCGAGCGTTCTAGAATATAGCATCGCTCTACTGGGCCTTGCTCCTCGGCTGCACATCGTCTGGATCGCTATCCCTGTTTAGGCGCGCATGCAGCGTGGTGTGCTCCAGTTCGCCTTCCCACCAGGACACGAACACGGCGGCGATGCCATTGCCCACGATGTTGGTAAGCGCTCGCACCTCACTCATGAACTTGTCGATCGAGAACACGATTGCCATGCCCGGCACCAGCGCCGGGTTGACCACCGACAGCGTGGCAGCGAGGGTAATGAAGCCCGCGCCAGTAACGCCGCTTGCGCCCTTCGAAGTCAGTATTGCCACGAATAGAATCGTCAGTTGCTGGCTGAAAGTGAGATCGACGCCCAACGCCTGCGCAATGAACAAAGTCGCCAGAGTCATATAAATATTGGTGCCGTCGAGATTGAAGGAGTAGCCGGTCGGCACTACGAGGCCCACCACAGACTTGGAGCAACCTAGACGCTCGAGCTTCTCCATCAATTGCGGTAGCGCGCTTTCCGAGGACGAGGTGCCAAGCACAATCAGAAGTTCATCCTTTATATAAGTGATGAACTTGAAGATAGAAAAGCCGATGAAGCGCGCGATCAGACCGAGTACGAGCACGACGAACAACGCTGCAGTTGCGTAGAATAGAGCGACCAGACCGATCAGATTACCGAGCGCAGCTGGTCCGAACTTTCCGATCGTAAACGCCATGGCACCGAACGCGCCGACTGGGGCCGCCTTCATGATAATGGCGATCAACCCGAAAAGCGCGTGCGCTGAGTCGTCGATCATGCCGCGCAACCTCTCTCCGCGCTTGCCCATCGCCATCAGCGAAAAGCCGAAAAGGATCGCGAACAGGAGCACCTGCAGGACGTCGCCGCGGGCGAGGGCGCCGACCACGCTGTCAGGAATGACATTAAGGATGAAGTCGACGGCTTTCGAGGCTTCCGCCTGCTTAACATAATGGGCGACCGCCAACGCGTCTGGCTTGACGGCGAGTCCACGGCCGATTTGAAACAGGTTGCCTACCACCAGGCCGAGCACCAAGGCAGAGGTGGAGACGATTTCGAAATAGGCCAGCGCCTTGACGCCGACGCGCCCGACCTTCTTTGCATCCTGAATATGCGCGATCCCGGATACCACGGTACAAAAGATGATCGGTGCGATCACCATCTTTATCAGCTTGATGAAGCCGTCACCCAGCGCCTTGATCCAATCGTTGGTCGCGAGCGACGGCCATAACCAGCCGACTAAGACGCCAATCAGGATGGCGATCAGCACCTGAACGTAGAGAAGCTTATACCAACGGCTCGAGGCCCCCGCAGGCGCCGCAGTTGCGATTGTGGTCATGCGTTCCTCCCGAAGAACTCGAAGACTGCGACGTCCCGTGAGAGGCCTCGCATCAACGATTCTGTTGTTATCGCCCTGTCCGATTGAAGACGCTGTTTGTCGAGAGCCCGACATCCGGCAGCGTGATTCTAAAAGGTAGGCGCTCGATTCTGTGTATCTTCTGTCGCCAAGCAAAACGCGCACCGCGCGCAGACGCTGCGGACGTTCCACCGGTCGGATGATGAACCGGCTCCCTCATGATGCTGAATGGCAGGACCGCATTCGTCCCGCCAATGGCGAATGCATGCTAAGCCCCCACGCGCAGCAGTGCTGCTGGTGCGAGAGTTCTCCAGCAACTGAAGGGGGCAATGGCGGTCGCTAATCGGCGGTCGTCCGGAGCTTGCTTTGCGATCGTGGCAATGATTTCCTCCGAGCTGATCTTTTTGGTGCCCATCAAGCATTTCGATGCAAACGCGGCGGCGTCCTCGACGAGTGGCGCCGGGCGCCACCCGATGGCTGGGTCGGCACCCGGTTAGGTGCTGGTGGTCGATGCAACATTCCCTAACATTGGTAAAATCCATTGTTTGGATGTTAAGCATCCAGGTGATGGAAGCACGCATGCGCGCAAGCGTATGATGCGACAGCGTGCGGAAAGGCGCGGTGGTGCAATCCGGATCCCGGCAAAGGCATCAAATTGCCCGACAAGAAGTCCCGAACTTGTGCGGACGAGGAAGGTCGCTGATCAGGCAAGAGCAGAGCTGAGAAGGCTGCGCTAGGAACGCGATGCGCAGGATCTGAGGAGCACATCCCTTCTTCTCGGCTTCTCACTCGCAAGAAGGAAGCGGATCTGCTGACCGCTTCCTGCTCAACGAAGCCGAGCGCGTCTGCCGGCGCCGATTCATCTCTACATTATACACTAAGTCCTAGAGCAACACGCTTTGACTTGAGGCCAGGTCCATCCGAGCAGACCAATCGACCAGTGTGCTCGAGTCTAAGCAAGGTGCGATAACGAAGATCTGTCAGAGCTTCGACCCTAGAAGGCTTGGGAGTACTGGGATATCTCTCTGCCCCGTCGGATTGCGGTGCCTGGTGGGTTTCGCCACATCACGGTCTAAATCGGACATGAGTGGCACGGTTGCACAGTTACCGACGCGCCGATTCCTCTCTATAGGGGTGTCCCGCTGCAATCGCACGACCCGACAAATCTCTATGTTTGTAAGCTAGCAATAAGCGCTCTTTAGCTTATATTTTATCCTGCGCGGGGCTCTTTCGGCCGCCCAGACCTCCAGCTGTCTGGCCGATAGGCGGTCTCGGCAATTGTAGCCGCAGATCGTGAAGCGGCGGCTTGGTATCTGTCCCCTCTTTAGGTCTTCGTCGCGACCGCGATCACAGCCCACATGTGCTTGGCCTACTTTTTGCTCGACGTCAGTAATTCGTCACGGCGATAACATGGAAGGGATCATGGGCGAGGCTACTGAAACGTTTTACAGCGTGATCAGACGCCAGGGTATTACGCGTCGCAACTTCCTTAAGTTCTGCAGTCTAACGGCAGCCAGTCTCGGACTGAGCCCGCTGGCGGCAAACGATATTGCCATCGCGCTCGAGACCAAGCCTCGTGTGCCCGTGATCTGGATGCACGGACTCGAATGCACTTGTTGTTCGGAAAGCTTTATCCGCTCGGCCCACCCCTTGGTCAAAGACGCGGTGCTCTCGATGATTTCGCTCGATTATGACGACACCATCATGGCGGCAGCAGGATATCAAGCTGAAGCTATCCTCACGGAGACCCGCGCCAAATACAAAGACCGCTATGTCCTCGCCATCGAAGGCAATCCACCGCTGAATGAAGACGGCATGTTCTGTATTGATGTCGGCAAGCCGTTCGTCGAAAAGCTGCGATCGATGGCGGAAGATTCCATGGCGATCATCGCTTGGGGCTCTTGTGCGTCCTGGGGCTGCGTGCAGGCGGCGAGGCCCAACCCAACTGAGGCGACGCCGATTGACAAGGTGATCACGAACAAGCCGATCATCAAGGTGCCTGGCTGCCCGCCCATCGCCGAGGTCATGACCGCCATTGTGACCTTTATCACCACCTTCGGGAAACTTCCCGAGCTCGACCGCCAGGGACGACCAAAGATGTTCTATTCGCAGCGCATTCACGACAAGTGCTATCGTCGATCTCATTTCGACGCTGGTCAATTTGTGGAGGAGTGGGACGATGAATCTGCACGCAAGGGCTATTGTCTCTACAAAATGGGCTGCAAGGGGCCGACCACCTATAACGCCTGCTCAGCCGTTCGTTGGAATGGAGGCGTGTCCTTCCCGATCCAATCCGGCCACGGCTGCTTTGGTTGCTCTGAAGATGGCTTCTGGGACAAGGGTTCGTTTTACGACCGGCTCACGACCATAAAGCAATTCGGCATCGAGACAAACGCCGATCAGATCGGCAGGGCCGCTGCCGGCACAGTTGGGCTAGCCGTTGCTGCGCATGCGGCGGTCACGGCCGCGAAGCGGCTGACCCGCAAACGGGAGGGCGTCGTTCAGGAGAAACGATCGAAAGTTCAGAGCTAGAACAACGATGCGCGTCCAGACACCCAATGGATTCACGACCGATAATTCGGGCAAGCGCATTGTCGTTGATCCGCTGACCCGGATTGAAGGCCACCTTCGCGTCGAAGTCAATCTCGACGCGGACAACGTGATCTGCAACGCCGTCTCGAGTGGAACGATGTGGCGTGGCATCGAAACCATCCTGCGCGGACGCGATCCGCGCGATGCCTGGGCGTTCACAGAGCGGATTTGCGGTGTTTGCACCGGCACCCATGCGCTCACCTCGGTGCGCGCTGTTGAGAATGCGCTCGGCATTACGATCCCGGAGAATGCCAATTCGATCCGCAATATCATGCAGCTTTGTTTGCAAGTGCACGATCACCTCGTCCATTTCTACCACTTGCACGCGCTGGATTGGGTCGATGTGTTCTCAGCGCTCAAGGCTGATCCAAAGGCGACCTCGAGGCTGGCGCAGTCGGTCTCGCCTTGGGCGCGGTCATCGCCGGGCTATTTCAAGGATTTGCAGATCAGACTTACCAAGTTCTTCGACTCAGGGCAGCTCGGCCCGTTCAAGAACGCCTATTGGGGACATCCGGCCTATAAACTTTCGGCCGAAGCGAACCTGATGGCGGTGACGCACTATTTGGAAGCGCTCGACTTTCAGAAAGAGATCGTGAAGATCCATGCGATCTATGGGGGCAAGAATCCGCATCCGAACTGGCTCGTCGGCGGCGTGCCTTGCGCGATCAATGTTGATGGAAATGGTGCGATAGGTGCCATCAATATGGAGCGGCTCAATTTGGTGTCGTCAATCATCGACCGTTCGATCGAGTTCGTGGAGCAGGTTTATCTACCGGACATCGAACTGATCGGCTCGTTCTACAGAGGCTGGCTGTATGGGTGCGGGCTGTCAGGCAGGAGCGTGATGTCCTACGGCGATGTCCCCGAGAATGCCAACGACTATTCCACGAAAAGTCTGAGGGTGCCCCGCGGCGTCATCCTGAACGGCAATCTCAAGGAGGTCTTGCCGGTCGACCATGGAGATCCCGACCAGATCCAAGAATTCGTCGCGCACTCCTGGTACAAATATCCCGATGAGTTCAGAGGACTGCATCCGTGGGACGGCATCACCGAGCCGAATTTCGAGCTTGGCGCCAACTTCAAGGGTACCAGGACCGATATCAAGGAGCTCGATGAAGGCGGCAAGTATTCCTGGATCAAGGCGCCGCGCTGGCGCGGCAATGCCGTCGAAGTAGGACCGCTGGCGCGGTACATTATAGGTTATGCGCAGGACAAAGCGGAGTTCAAGGAACCGGCTGAGAGACTGCTCAAGGCACTCAAGCTTCCGGTGACTGCGCTGTTCTCTACGCTGGGCCGCACCGCAGCGCGCGCCCTTGAATGCCAGTGGGCAGCACATCAGATGCGCCATTTCCAGGACAAGCTGGTGGCCCACATCAAGGCGGGTGACACCGCGACTGCCGATGTCAGCAAGTGGAACCCGGAAAGCTGGCCGATGGAGGTCAAGGGTTACGGCTTCACCGAGGCGCCGCGCGGCGCGCTCGGGCACTGGATCAAGATCAAGGACCGCAAGATCGACAACTACCAATGTGTCGTGCCCACGACGTGGAATGGCTCGCCCCGCGATCCCAAGGGCAATATCGGCGCATTTGAAGCCTCTCTGATTGGCACGCCAATGGCCGATCCCGGAAAGCCGCTGGAGATTTTGCGTACGATCCATTCCTTCGATCCGTGCCTGGCGTGCTCAACCCACGTCATGAGTCCCGACGGCCAAGAAGTGGCCTCAGTCACAGTCCGCTAGGAGATTTCATGTCGAAGACAGCGCAAGACCTGAATGTCCTTAGTTCCGTCGGCGTGGCAGGGAAAGATCGCAGCGCTGATCGTGACGTCGTCTACGTCTATGAAATGCCGGTGCGGCTATGGCATTGGGTCAATGCGGCAGCCATTGTGGTGCTGGCCATAACTGGCTACTTCATCGGAACTGCGGTACCGACCATGCCAGGAGAGGCAAGCGACAACTTCTTCTTCGGCTATATTCGCTTTGCTCATTTCTCGGCGGGTTATGTACTCACCGTCGGCTTCCTGCTGCGCATCTATTGGGCCATGATGGGAAATCCCCATGCCAAGCAGATCTTCTACGTGCCGATCTGGCGCAGGTGCTTTTGGGATGAGCTGTGGCAGACGATTCGCTGGTACGCCCTCCTTCCGGTCAGGTCGGAAAAATGTGCGGGTCACAATCCCGCAGCTCAGCTCATGATGTTTTCCATGTTCACGCTGACGACCGCGTTCATGATCGTCACCGGTTTCGCACTTTATGCACAGGGCTCTGGCCAGGAAAGCTGGCAATTTCGGCTGTTCGGCTGGATTTTTGGGGTCCTCCCGAACAGCCACGACGTCCATACATTGCACCATCTTGGCCTGTGGGTGATCGTGACATTTGTGCTTATCCACGTCTATGCGGCAATTCGCGAAGACATCATGTCGCGCCGGAGCATCTCCGCCATAATTTCGGGTGAGCGCGATTTGCGCGACTGATCAAGGATGGCGACACCGAGTTCTAAGAAGACGAGATCGATCCTGGTGCTTGGCATCGGCAACATCCTGTGGGCTGATGAGGGGTTCGGTGTGCGGGTAGTGGAGGCGTTCCACCGCGGCTACATCGTTCCCCACAACGTATCCGTCCTCGATGGCGGCACGCTAGGGCTCTACCTCGTCAGTTTTCTCCAGAAAGCCGACTGCCTGATCGTGTTCGATGCCATAGACTATGGCCTCCCACCCGGAAGGTTGAAGCTCGTGCAAGGCCACGAGGTGCCGAAATTCACCGCTGCAAAGAAGTTGAGCCTGCATCAGACCGGCTTTCAGGAGGTCTTGAGTGCGGTAGACCTGCTTGGCCGTTGTCCACGAGAGCTCGCTCTGATCGGCTGTCAACCGCTAGATCTAGAAAGCTGGGGTGGGCCGCTGACCCCTCCAATGCGCACCCAGATTGCGCCTGCGATCGAACTGGCTTGCGAACTGCTGGCGCAGTGGGGTTCTCCGGCAAAAATGCGGACCGTGCCGCTGCCGGAAACAGAACGTCTGCTCGCAAATGATATCGACTATGAAAACTATGAGATGAAGGCGCGGGTCGATCTAATTGGACGCGGAGTACAACGTGTGCCTTGGCCTCCCAATGACGATTATTGAGACCGACGGCAGGTCCGCGCTGTGCGAGTATAGCAATCAGCAGCGGCGCGTCTCGGTCATGCTGCTGTCGGAGCCGTCAGTCGGCTCCAAGGTGCTTGTGTGTATCGACACTGCGGTGCGGCTCTTGGATGACGATGAAGCGCGGCTGATCGCACAGGCGCTTGACGCTCTTCATGCGGTCCTAAACGGCGAAGATTACGATCGCTTTTTTGCGGACTTGATTGATCACGAGCCTCAACTTCCCAAGCACCTGCGCTAGCCGGCCGCTTGCGATATTGGGAGCGTTTCGCACTGCTGATCCAGGCAGGAAGGAAATCGAACAAACATCATTGGCACGTCGCTTGCTAACACCCCGTCCAGCACAACCAGAGACCATCAGAAAGGCGGTTTATGAACGAGCAGCCGGGAACGAATAATCTGACGCGGCTCGCTCTATCCGAGGCTTGGACTGCAGAAGCGCGATTGGCTGCGGCTGATCGTGTAAATCGTTCAGCGCACCCAACGAGGGCTGGCGTGGTGAAGGCAGGTGTTTGGATCGCGCCAAAACGCGACGCGCAGCCGTTCAGCTTCGTCCGTGTCGACGCGGTAAATGTCGACAAGATCCCTAATGGCCGGTCGGCTGCAGGTGCACTGCCTATGCTCACTTCACTTGATGGTGGGAAACTCGCAAGGAAATGCCCGAATGCCATCGCGCTGCTAGCAAATGTGGCGGCTGCCGTTTCACGCCAGAAGAGCTGTGTTCGAGCGCAATTGTTTAGGCTCGGGCATCTCAATGAACTTGAGCGCGATCTGGTCGCCGACGTGCTTGGGAAGGGAGAGGTCGCCGGCCTCGTAGCGTTGCCGGATGGCTCCGCGGCGCAACTCCAGGAAACGGTGTTTGCCGGAATCTGGCACGTGCGCTTCAAAGGCGAGGCGGCACACGAGTACGTTGAGATTGGTGCGATCCCGGAGATCGTGCGGCGCGCCGCAACCGATCTGACCTCAACCGATCTGATGAGCGACGCGGTGCCGGATGGCGCGATGAACGTGCTGCCGGTGCTCGCGGAAGCCCGCGGACGGGCGCTGGCCTGGCAGGCTGGCGTGAGCACGCACATCATCAACCTCACGCTGCTGCCGATGAACTCTGTCGATCTAGCCTTTCTGCAACAAAGCCTCGGCAGCGGGCCGGTCCAGCTCATCTCACGCGATTACGGCAGTTGTCGAGTGCAGACGACAAGCGTCCGGAACGTCTGGTCGGTGCAGTTCCTTAATTCCATCGATAGCATCATCCTGGACACGCTGGAGATCGGCGACGTGCCGACGGCGGTCTTAGCGGCCGACGAGGATCTCGAGGATTCCGCCGAACGCCTAAGGGAGATTATGGAGGCATACTTCAGATGACGAAGCTCGAAAATTTTGGTATCCGACAGGATCTCGCAGATGGCGCCCGCATGGAATGCAGCATCTGCTGGATCGTCTACGATCCGGCTGACGGCGACGAGACGGCGCGGATTGCTGCCGGAACGCCTTTTGCCGCATTGTCCGAAGATTGGCGATGTCCAAATTGCGACGCACCCAAATCTAAGTTCATGTCGATTGAAGATGACGCCTGACCGCGAACGGTATCCGCGCAGGAGCGAGCGCACCGATGCATCGGCATGGGGCGAGAGGCTCGCGGAGGGATATCGCGGTATCTCCGATCGCATTATGCGCGAACTACCATTCTTCAACAACGCCTTGAGCGTTGAAGCGATCGGCTTTCGCGGGCATGAAGGTGGGATCGTCGGAGTGATGGTCACGCCACGGTTCATGAACGTGGTCATATCTGCGCCACACGGAACTGCGCAGTCGTCGACAGGACCAAGATCGGGTCTGCGCTTGCGATTTCCATGCGGCGCGCTTGAATTCTCGCCTGCTGAAGTTGCACCCGTGGGCCCGATTGCGAGTGCCTTCCTGTTCTCGCCGATGTTTGGGTTCGACGACATGGCATCCACCCGAGCCATCGCCGAAGCGGCGCTCGCTGTGCTTATGTCTCCGGTCGACCATCCAGCGTCACATTGGCCCAATGCACCACGGTTGGGTTTGATCGACCCCCGGCACTTTTTGCGCGGTGAACTAGCGGAGCGGCGTACATGAGGCCCGCCGTCTGCAACCGGATCGACATCACCGTATCCCTTGTTGGCGACACAGTTGCCGCGGTCGAGATCCTGCCGCGGGTCAAGCCGCCGGTGGGGCGGCTGTTCGCCGGCAAACCGGCCGTTTCATTGCTCAACGTGCTGCCGCGACTCTTCCCGTTGTGTGCGGCAGCGCACCAGGTGGGATTCCTTTCCGCGATCGAGGCGGCGCGCGGCGAGGAAGTCAGCACTATGACGAGGGCGCATTGTACCACGCAAGTCGTGGTCGAGCGGCTGACGGAGTTGTTACGAGGTCTGATTATCGAGCATCTCGCGCTGGACACCAGCGGTTCCGCGGCTATCCGCGCCCTTATAAAGGACATCTCGGTGCTGGTCGGTCGAAAACGGTACCAGTGTGGGTTCGATCGATGCCAAGTAACAGCGCGGGTTGCGGCCGCGCTGGCTGAACTCAGGATGTCGAGCGACGATGGTACGTTGATGTCCGGTAGCGCACTCGCGCTTCGGATGGCAGCACTCGAGGGGTCCGTATTGGAGCCAAAGTTGACGCAGCAGTCGTTCCTGTCCGCTTCTGACGACTGCGAAATCATTGAATGGCTGCTCGGCCGAGATGCGAGATTTGGCAATTGCCCCGACTTGGAGGGCCGTATTCCTGAGACTGGTCCCTGGGCGCGGCAAATGCTGCGTGATCGGCTCTCGCTCGGCCGGTCGGGTCCGGCCGAGCGACTGAAGGCGAGGATTGCTGAAATCGTCCAACTGTTTACTTGGCTCAAGGCTGGTGCGCATCCCGAGACAGCCGAGGAAGGGATCGTCAAAAGCTACAGCCTAGGGCGGGGCTGTGGTGCGGCTGCGGTCGAATGTGCCAGGGGACGTCTCTATCACGCGGTTGAGCTCGATCTGTACGGGCAGATAGCGCGATTCGAATATCTTGCGCCGACCGAGTGGAATTTTCACAAGCGAGGGCCGCTTGCCAGGAGCCTGCTGGGTGCGGTGCTGAGAGCGAGACAACATCAAGAGGGTGCGGTTCGCGCCATGATTGCATCATTCGATCCTTGCGTCGCCTTCACGCAAAAAATTGTTGAATCTGGATATGCATGAAATGGCACTTTGTGAAGGCATCATGGAGATCGTTGAGGAAGAGGCGCGTCGGCGATCGTGCTCGAAGGTGAGGACCGTGCGTGTGGAGATCGGAGCGTTGAGCCATGTGGATGCCGAAGCGATGAAGTTCTGCTTTCCGGTTGTTGCCGCGCGCACGATTGCCGATGGCGCGGTTCTCGAAATCGTCGAATTACCTGGCGTCGCCTGGTGCATGGCCTGTTCGAGGAGTGTTGAGATTGCGCAACGGTATGCGCCGTGCCCCTGCTGCGGCAGCTATAAGCTGCAGGTGACGGCAGGCGAAAAGATGCGCCTGAAAGAGCTGGAGATCGATTGATGTGTACCGTATGCGGCTGCGGCGGAGGAGTTCCCTCTACTAAATGCGCCGGCGTGCAAAATGCGCGAGCCAAGGATCATCGCTGTGATGATGCGCGTGATCATCGTAATCACCATCATGATCATGTGTGCGGCGGCCTAGAAATGCGATGTCCGCTCCCAACTGACTACGGCCATGATCATCATCATGATGTTGGTCATCAGCAGGCTCATGGTGGAGAAGCGCTTGTGGATTGCGGCACCGACCCGGCCGGCTTGAGGGTTGTGGGCATGAGCAGCGATCGGATTATTCAGGTTGGCCGCGATATTCTGAGCAAGAACAATCGGATCGCCGCCGAAAACCGCGCGCGCTTCGTTGCCGATGACTTGGTCGTGTACAATCTTCTTTCCAGTCCTGGCGCGGGCAAAACCTCGCTGCTCGTTCGCGCCCTTTCCGAGCTGAAGCGGAAGAGCCCGGTTGGGGTTATCGAGGGTGATCAGCAGACCTCGAACGATGCCGAACGCATCCGCGCAACCGGCGTGCCCGCAATTCAAATCAATACCGGCAAGGGCTGCCATTTGGATGCTGCGATGGTCGGCCAAGCTTATCGTCGCTTGCCGCCACTCAATGGCGGTATTCTCTTCATAGAGAATGTCGGAAATCTGGTTTGTCCCGCGGCATTCGATCTTGGAGAGGCTTGCAAAATCGTGGTGTTCTCGACCACCGAGGGTGAAGACAAGCCGCTCAAATATCCGGACATATTTGCCGCATCTTCTCTCATGCTGATCAACAAGATTGATCTAGCACCGATGGTGGACTTCGACTTGAATCGCACGATCGAATTTGTGATACGGGTCAGCCCAAACATCGAAGTGCTGCCTGTTTCGGCGCGAACCGGCGAGGGCTTTGACGCGCTCTACGGCTGGCTGCAGAAACAGCCTGCGCATCGGAGACATCTCGTCGAGGACACAACGGGATGATAGGCGCTATCACCTGCGAGGGAATACGACTGCGTCTGCGACTCAGCGGGACCGTGCAGGGGGTCGGCTTTCGTCCCTATGTCTATGGTCTCGCTAGCCGCTATGGCTTGGGAGGGTTCGTCGCCAACGATGCAAGCGGAGTCATCATTGAGGTCGAGGGTAACCGTACGTCCGAATTTATGACCGCTTTGCCGCTCGAAAAGCCTCCGTTGGCGCGCATCGACCACATCTCCGTTCAAGCGATCGATGCGCTTGCGACGAAAGGCTTTTCGATCCGCACCAGCGAACGAGGCAAGCTGTCGAGCCGGATCGCCGCTGATGCTGCAACCTGCCAGGAATGTCTCGGCGAGTTGTTCGACCCGAAAAGCCGCCGTTACCTCTATGCCTTCATCAACTGCTCCCATTGTGGACCGCGCTACACAATCACCGAACAGCTTCCGTATGATCGTCGTAACACCGCGATGAAGGCCTTTGTGATGTGTCCCGAGTGCTCGGCTGAATATGCAAATCCGGCGAGCCGCAGGTTTCGGGCGGAATCGATCGCGTGCCCGACGTGCGGCCCTCGGCTCAGTCATGGGATCAATGCTATCGGCGCGGCGATCGCCGGCGGCGAGATCGTCGCGATCAAGGGAATTGGAGGATACCAGCTGCTTTGTGACGCTCGCAACCATGATGCTGTCCATCGTTTGCGTCAGAAAAAACAGCGCGACCAGAAGCCGTTTGCCGTGATGGTTGGTTCCTCGGACCAGGTTCGCGAGATTGCGGAGGCGGATGCCACGGAGCTCGCGCTCCTTGAATCTGTAGCCTGTCCGATCGTTCTGCTGCGGTCGCGCAATAGACTAGCCCCCGCATTAGCCCCTGGTTTGTCGCGCGTCGGTGTCATGCTGCCCGGAGCCCCGCTGCATCACCTCATTTTTCATGTGCTTCGTTCACTAGGTGCATGTCGTGAGGATGAGGGTGGGGTCATCGTGTGTACCAGCGCCAATTTCAGCGGCGAACCGCTCCCGATCGACAACGCAGAGGCTCTGCAGCGACTTGGGCGCATCGCCGATCTTATCGTGACGCATGATCGCAATATCCTGACGCGGGCCGATGATTCCGTTGTGTCGGTGGTTGCGGGACGGCGTCAATTCATTCGCCGCGCCCGCGGCTATGTTCCCGAACCGGTTCGGCTCGCGCGATCGGTGCCGCCCGTGCTCGCCGTCGGTGGTGCGCTGAAATCGACCATCACATTGACGCGGGGAAATGAAGCTTTCGTCTCGCAACATATTGGTGACCTCGATACGGTCGAAGGCATCCGCTTTTTCGAGGAGACTATCCGGCACCTCACGTCAACGCTTGACGTGGAGCCTGTTGTTGTTGCCCATGATTTGCATCCCGATATGGCATCTACCCGCTTTGCGGAAGGAACAGGCCGCGCGCGGATCGCTGTCCAGCATCACCATGCGCATGCTGCCGCCGTCATCGCAGAGCATGGACTTGAGCGACCTACGCTCGCTCTGGTGCTCGACGGCCATGGCTATGGCTCCGACGGCGGCAATTGGGGCGGCGAGCTCTTGTTATGCGAAGGGATCAGGTTTCAACGCATCGGGCATCTTGCGCCGCTAAAAATGCCTGGCGGAGATCGTGCCGCTCGCGAGCCCTGGCGCATGGCGAGCGCAATGCTCCACTGGCTGGGGCGGGGACACGACATCCGAGATCGCTTTGCAGCACAGCCACAGGCCGAACGTCTGCCGTCACTGCTCGATCAGGCGGGCGGTGCCACCACCACCAGCGCAGGCCGGCTGTTCGACGCGGCGGCGGCGCTGCTGGGAATTGCGACTTTGCAGACCTATGAGGGCGAAGCCGCGATGAAGCTGGAAGCCTGTGTGCGGGGGACGGCGGTACTCGAAGACGGCTGGTTGATCGATGACGGCGTGCTATCGTTCGGGCCGCTGTTTGTGGCCTTGATCGCAGACGACGTTGACGTGAACGAGGGAGCGGGGCTGTTTCATGGCACGTTTGCCGCTGGCTGCGTGGATTGGGTCACGCGCGCTGCGCGCACGACCGGTGTCTCTACTGTGGTTCTGAGCGGTGGCTGTTTTCAGAACATGGTGCTGGCGGATGAAATCCAGCGCGGTTGCATGGCAGCTGGTCTTGGTCCGCTGCTGTCTCGCGAGGTACCGCCCAATGACGGCGGTTTGAGCCTCGGACAAGCCTGGCTCGCCGCTCTGCAGATCGCCGAAAGGCCCTCAGGCCTGAGAGGAACAGCCTGATATGTGTCTCTCAGTACCGGCTGAGGTCGCAAAAATTCTTCCAAATGACATGGCAATCGTTTCTGTCGACGGCGTCAGGATCGAGATATCGATCGCGCTCGTACAGGATCTCGCCCCGGGGGACTACGTCCTCGTCCACGTCGGCTTCGCTCTGGCCAAAATCGACGCGGCCGAAGCCAAGCGCACGCTGAAGCTCCTGCAGGAGTTAGGCAGAGCCGGGCTGGAGACCAACTCATGAAATATGCCGAAGAATTTCGTGACAGGACCATCGCCCAGGGGCTCGCGCGTGCAATTGCTGCCCAGGCCGACCCCCAGAAAACATATCGGTTTATGGAATTTTGCGGCGGACACACGCATGCGATCTTCCGCTATGGACTGGAGGATCTACTGCCTGCGAATGTCCACATGATCCACGGGCCGGGCTGTCCTGTTTGCGTTCTCCCCGCCAGCCGAATCGACATGGCAATCGGGCTCGCCGAACGACCGGAAGTTACTCTGTGTATTTACGGCGACCTGATGTGCCTGCCCGGCTCACAAGGACAATCCTTGTTGCGGGCCAAGGCCCTGGGCGCTGACGTCCGGATGGTTTACTCAACGCTCGATGCCATCAGGAGCGCTGAGCAGGCGCTTAATCGCGAGGTCGTCTTCTTTGCCATTGGATTTGAGACCACCACGCCTGCGACGGCGGTAATGATCCGAATAGCCGAAAAAAAGCGGCTGAAGGGTCTCAGCGTGTTCTGCAACCACGTACTGACTCCTCCGGCCATGCACAGCATTCTCGGCAGTCCTGATATGCGCAATGCCGGGCTGCCCGAAATCGGCGGCTTCATCGGCCCTGCGCATGTCAGCACGATCATTGGTACGCAGCCTTACGAGTGTCTGGCAGAAGAATTCGGCAAGCCGATCGTCATCGCGGGATTTGAACCGCTCGATCTAATGCAGGCTATCCTGATGCTGGTGCGGCAAGTGAACGATGGCCGATATGAGGTCGAAAACCAATACAGCCGCGTGGTGAAGCGTGCTGGCAATCAACGCGCCAGGGAGGAGGTGTCGGACATTTTCGAACTGCGTGACCAATTTGAATGGCGCGGGCTCGGGTTCATACCCAACAGCGGACTCAAGTTGAAGAAGGCTTATGCCCAATTCGATGCTGAGGCGCGTTTCGCCATTCACGAACTGCGCGTCGCCGACAATCCGGCTTGCGATTGCGGGGCCATTCTGCGCGGCGCGAGGAGGCCTGTCGACTGCAAACTGTTCGGAAACGTCTGCACGCCGAGAACCCCCATAGGATCCTGCATGGTCTCGTCGGAAGGCGCGTGTGCCGCATATTGGAAGTATGGCCGGCATCGCGCTTATCGGGTGATGCGAGCGTCATGAGAGCTAATCAACCCAAGCTCGATCTCGAGAACGGGTGCGTCGACCTGTCCCACGGTTCGGGGGGGCGCGACATGGAGCAGCTTATCTCCGGTCTGTTCCATCAGGCGTTTGGCAATGAATGGCTCGCCCGCCGCAATGATCAGTCGGCCTTCGATGTCGGCACAGGCAGGATGGTAATGGCAACCGACGCATATGTTGTCTCGCCGCTATTCTTTCCTGGCGGCAATATCGGCTCGCTCGCGGTGCACGGCACAATCAATGATGTCGCGATGGCTGGCGCACGGCCGCAATATCTTTCGGCGAGCTTTATCATTGAGGAGGGCTTTCGCCTCTTCGATCTGAAGTCGATCGCGGATTCGATGGGGGAGGCGGCCCGGGGCGCCGGCGTTTACATCATCACGGGTGATACCAAGGTGGTCGAACGCGGCAAGGCGGATGGCCTGTTCATTTCAACGACCGGGGTCGGGTTTTTGGCCGATGGGCTCGATCTCTCGGCCGACAAGGCAAGGGCCGGCGACCGGGTGCTGGTCTCCGGCAGCCTCGGCGAGCATGGTGTGGCGATCATGTCAAGACGTCAGAACCTCGCATTCCAGACCCAGATCATCTCAGATTCCGCAGCGCTCCATGATCTCGTCGCCGTGATGGTTGGGGCCGGCGGCGGCGGCATTCGAGTGATGCGCGATCCCACGCGCGGAGGTCTTGCCGCCACGCTCAACGAGATTGCGCATCAGTCGGGCCTTGGGTTCCGGCTGCAGGAGAATGCCATTCCGGTGAAGCCTGAGGTCGCCGCCGCCTGCGAACTCCTCGGGCTTGATCCGCTCCACGTCGCCAACGAGGGGAAGCTCGTTGCAATTGTGTCGCCTGATATGGCCGATGCCGTGCTTGCAGCCATGAAGGCTCACCGGCTCGGGTGTGATGCGGCTGATATCGGCGAGGCCATAGCTGACAATCATCACTTCGTTCAGATTGCGACCAGCGTTGGCGGCGGAAGAATTGCCGATTGGCTGTCGGGGGAGCAACTACCCAGAATCTGCTGATCATGCCAGCGCGACCCTGCTTGGAAGCACTCAGTCCAATTGCGCTGCCCATCACCTTGCTGCGCCGCGAGTTCGCAGTAATCGCCATGGCCTCACTGCGGACGCATCAGCATCTTCGGGGCTCGACAGGATACCAATAAGACTTTGCTAGTTGCCGTGCATGATCGTGAGGGGCTATTCGAATTCTTAACAGATCAAAATGGCAAGGACGTCCATAGGCCGGCCACCCCGAGATCAAGGGATGTCCGGAGGCGGGACAGGACGTTGGCATGGAGATCAAAACTAAAGATCATTCCGATAAACCGCTATGGTGTCCTCCCAGTCCCAATAACGGCCGCTTGACGCTCTATTAGCTTCATGTCCGGGGGCTGATCCGCGCGCCAAATCGCACTTTTGTAGGCTTTTGGGATGCGTCGGTACGTGTTTGGAATCCTGCGCAACCAGACCAAAGATCGCTGAATTTCGGCGCGATTTGCGTGTTCGCTTCGCAATATCGCAGAGCTCTTCCGATTAGAAAGGGCGCTCCAGGCAGGGAGAATGCAAATGAAGGTCGGTGTTCCCAAGGAAATCAAGGCACACGAATATCGTGTGGGCCTGACCCCTGGGGCTGTGCGCGAATATGTGGCTGCCGGTCATAATGTGGTGGTGGAGACTGATGCCGGCGCCGGCATCGGCGCAACCGACAACGATTATCGCAAGGCTGGCGCAACGATTCTGGATACCGCGCGCGAGATATTTGCATCGAGCGAGATGATCGTAAAGGTGAAGGAGCCCCAACCGTCCGAATGGACGCAACTGCGTGAGAATCAGATCCTCTTCACCTATCTGCATCTGGCGCCGGACCCGGAGCAGGCCAAGGGCCTGCTGAACTCTGGGTGCACCGCAATCGCCTATGAGACCGTGACCGACGCGCATGGCGGTCTGCCGCTGCTGGCGCCGATGAGCGAGGTCGCGGGCAGGCTTGCGATCGAAGCGGCGGGTAGCGCCCTAAAGCGGTATTCAGGCGGGCGTGGGCTCTTGATAGGTGGTGTGCCCGGTGTGCAACCGGCTCGTATCGTCGTGATTGGCGGCGGTGTAGTTGGTACCCATGCGGCGCGCATGGCTGTCGGTTTGGGTGCCGAGGTCACGGTTATTGACCGATCGATCCCTCGGCTGCGCGAGCTTGACGAGCTATTCGGCGGGCGCGTTCGAACCAGATTCTCGACGATTGACTCGGTGGAGGATGAGGTCCTGGCGGCCGACGTGGTCATCGGTGCCGTGCTAGTTCCCGGAGCGAGCGCCCCAAAACTGGTCAGCCGCGGCGTGTTGAGCTCGATGCGCGACGGTGCGGTGATCGTCGATGTCGCGATTGATCAGGGCGGATGCTTTGAGACATCTCACGCGACGACCCACGCCGACCCAACTTACAAAGTGGACGGCGTCATTCACTACTGTGTGGCCAATATGCCCGGGGCTGTCCCGCTCACCTCAAGCCAGGCATTGAATAACGCCACCCTGCCATTTGGTTTGGCTCTAGCCAATAAGGGTTTTTCGACCGTCCTCGAAAACCCGCACCTTCGCGCGGGCCTGAACGTCCATCGAGGCCGGCTGACTTATAGGGCCGTCGCCGAGAGTCTCGGTCTGCCCTTCTCACCGATCGAACAGGCTGCGGCCTGATCCCAGAGGCCCATACGGGCGTTTCCTCCCTGACTTGGGCCACTTCGTTCGGAGTGGCCCATTTTTTTTATCATCAATCTACTGAGTAGGATTTTGTATTGATCCATTTCTGCATAGCGCCTTTTCATGGTACGCATCCGGCTAAGGCCCCGGCTAGGACCGTTCTTGGACGGAAGGCTGATTGTGCTTAAGCGGCGTGGGCGACGCTTTGAGGCTGCCAATTCCAAGGCAGCAGTGCATTGATGTGCTTGGCAGGGTGATCTGGTAGGCGCGCCAGCACGTCGGCGAGCCAGGCCTGCGGGTCGATATCATTGAGCTTGGCGGTGGCGATAAGGCTGTAGATGGCAGCCGCACGCCGGCCGCCCTCATCGGAGCCGGCGAAGGTCCAATTCTTTCGTCCCACCGCGACCGCCCGCAGTTCGCGTTCGGCGGCGTTGTTGGACATGCACAGGCGGCCGTCATCGAGGAAGCGGGTAAATGCATCCCAGCGGCTGAGACAGTAATTGATCGCCTTGGTCGTGTCGTTGCTCCTGGAGAGCTTGACGCGCTGCTCGCGCAACCACGACTCCAGCTCGACGATCGGTGGGCGGCTACGCTCCTGGCGCACACGCAAACGCTCCTGCGGCGCAAGACCGTTGATCTCGCGTTCAATGGCGAACAGAACATCAATGCGCTTGACCGCCTCGGCTGCGATCGGCGCCTTGGTAAGCCGCGCGAGGTCAAAGAACTTGCGCCTGCCGTGCGCCCAGCACGCGGCCTCGATAATCGGGCCGCCCTTGCGATTGGTCTCGTAGAGCCTGCCAAAGCCGGCGTAGGCGTCAGCCTGCATCAGTCCGGCATAGCCCGCCAGATGCTGCTCCGGATGTGCACCGCCACGATCGGGCGAGTAGAAGAACACGGCGGCCGGCGGATCTGGGCCGGCAAACGGACGGTCGTCGCGCACGTAGGTCCAGAGCCGGCCCGTCCGGGTCTTGCCCTTGGCCAGGACCGGCACTGTGGTGTCATCCGCATGGATGCGCTCGGCTGCGAAGACGTGGCTCCGGATCGCATCGACCAGAGGCATCAGGGTTGCCGCGGAGGCACCTACCCAGTCTGCGAGCGTCGATACGTCAAGGTCGATGCCTTCACGCTGGTAGACGTCGCTCTGACGATGAAGCGGTAGGTGCAGGCCGTACTTGGCGAACAGGACATGGGCCAGCAGCTTGGGCCCTGCACGCCCGCGCGCAATCGGATGCGAGGGGGCCGGCGGCTGAGTGATCGCTTCGCAGGCCCGGCAGACGAGCTTCTCGCGCACGTGCTGGATCACCTTCCACTGGCGCGGAACGAGCTCCAGGGTCTCGGTCACGTCCTCGCCAATCTTGCGCAATCGACTGTCGCCGCAGCATGGGCAGGTGGCCGGCACCGGATAGACAATGCGCTCCCGCGGCAAATGCTCCGGCAGCGGCCGGCGGGCTGGCTTGCGGCGCTCGAACGATGGCACCGCAATCTTCTCGGCTGCCATCTGCGCCGCCGTCTCAGCTTGAGCCGCGTTCTCCTCCAAGTCGGCGAGCTGCAGCTCGAGCTGGTCCAGCAATGCGCCTCGCTCGGAGGACTGTCCGAACTGTTCGTGCCGGAGCTTCTTGATCGTGAGCTTGAGCTTCTCGATCAGCAATGTCCCCGCCTGGGCTTCCGCCTCCGCGGCCAACCGGGCCGCTCGCTCGGCGCGCAGCATCGCCTGCAGCGTGGTCACATCGTCGGGAAGAGAATCATCGGTACTCATCGCCGACCAGAGAATCACAAGACGCGATTTCTGTCCGAACCGCTGATCCTGTCACCGATTCAAATCCCAGCGATCAGCCAGCCGCCTGTGGTCGCCAGGTCTGTTGCGGCATCCGCCAGTCGATGCCCTCCAGCAGGTAGCCAAGCTGGGCTGGGGTGATTGTCACCACGCCGTCAGCCGACGACGGCCACAGGAAGCGGCCGCGCTCCAGCCGCTTGGCGTAGAGCGACATGCCCAGTCCATCGTGCCAAAGGATCTTGATCAGCTTGCCGCTCCTGCCACGGAACACATAGAGGTCGCCGCTGTGCGGGTCTCGCTTGAAGGCTTCCTGCACCAGCAAGCCCAGCGAGTTCATACCGCGACGCATATCAGTGTGGCCGGTCGCAATCCACACCCGCACGCCCGACGCAATGGGGATCACCGTAGGCGTCCATCTGCCAGCGCCGCCACGGCGGCCTTCAGCGTCGCCGCGTCGACCGCGCCCGTGATCCGCATCCTAGCCCCGGCCGCAAACTCGATCTCGATCGATCCGCCGCTGCTGGCCGGCACGACTGGACAGGGCGTCGGTCCTGCTTCCGCGACCACCATCGCGGGTACGAAGCCAGGTGGATCGGCGGCATCCTTCGGCTCAGGCCGAAACGAGCGTCGCCATCGCAGCAGCAATGAGCGCGAAACGCCATACCGCCGCGCGGTTGCCGCGACCTGACGCGGCGACTGCAAGCTCTCCAGGACGATCTTGAGCTTCTCATCCTCGGACCAGCGCCGTCGCCGGCCCGTGTCCACCACCTCAAGCCGTTCGACTTGGGCACTGCGCCTATCACTGTCCATGAGGACAGTACTCAACAACACGCCTCATTCGGCAAGGCGGCCTTCAGCGGACGGATACTTTTCATGTGTAGCGGTACCAGTCTCTGCGCGAGCAATCTCCAGTACTGTTCGTTTCTAAAGGATCTTCTTTTGTCATCGACCAGGCTTAAGAGCTGTTCCTGGTCGGCGGTTTTGAGATTGGCACCGATCAAAACGGCAAAGCGATCGCGGCGAAGCACATTCTCGAAGAGCAGCACGAAAACCAAGACCTTGGCGCCATGCAATCTCTTCAGTATGTGCCTAGTCTGGTTGACTCACTCCGCTCAGGCGCAGGTGAGATAAGTGCGGCACTGACATGCAGATGTGTGATGCCAACCGTCGGGCTTGCGACACACTGTCGAACCGGTGACATTCGACGCAAAATAATCAAGATAAAACAAACCTCGGTAGTTTGGCACGACACTTGAAGCCAAGAAGCCGTCCCGCACTCCTGCTGACGGAATTGCAGTGATGACTTACAAGATAATCGCGTCCCAGTGCACCGTCTGCGGCGCATGTGAGTTCGAATGTCCTAACGCCGCGATCAGCCTGAAGAACGACGTGTATGTAATCAATCCGACGAAGTGCACCCGATGTAAGGGGCATTTCGAGACGCCACAATGCGCCGTTGTGTGCCCGGTGCCCGACACCTGCGTGCCGGCATAGAGGCAGCCGATGTGGGGGACCGCAGCACATGGTGGGGTTGAGGCGCCATCCCCTGTCACTTTAGTAATCAGTCGCCTGATCGCGCCGGTTGCGAGCCCCGAGCTGGTGACTTGCCGGATCGCCCTTGTAGCGAACGAAGCACGCCGCCGCCATCGCCTGAACTGGCCAAACTCGTCCTCGCACAGGCAGAGCAGGCAATGGTAGCTGTTCATACGACCGTTGAGCGGGTCCAGATCATCGATGTCGAAGCGCTGATCGAGTCCGATAAGGCTCGGAGGGGGCTGTCGGAAGACACCGTCCGCTTCATATCCGCGAAAAACAACGAGCCCGCCTGGATGCTGGAGTGGCGGCTGGAGGCCCTCCGCCGCTGGCTGATCATGACCGAGCCGACCTGGGCGCGTGTTAACGATCCCAAGCTCGACTACCAGGACATCGGCTATCTCGTGCTGCCGAAACCGAAAAAGAGGGTGTCGTCGAGCGACGAGATTGATCCGGAACCGCTCAAGACCTCCGAGAAGCGCGGCAATCCGTTTCGCGTGGTGGCGAACCTGCAGGGTGTAGAGCTGAGCCCCGGCGCCGAACCCTCAGCGAATCGCAAGATCGGGGTCAATACCCCCTTCGACTCGCTTTCGGTCGACACCAGGTTTCGGGAAGAGCTGAAGAAGGAAGGGGTAATTTTCATGCCGATCTCGGAGGCGATCGGCCAGCATCCCGAACTGGTTCAGAGGTATCTCGGCAGCGTGGTGCCGATTTCCGACAATTTTTTTGCGAGATTGAACTCGGCGGTCTTCTCTGACGGCTCGTTCGTCTACGTGCCGCCAGGCGTCCGCTGCCAGATGGAACTGTCGGCCTATTTCCGGAACGGGCACAACACCGGCCAGTTCGAGCGCACTCTGATCATCGCCGACAAGGGCTCCTATGTAAGCTATCTAGAAGGCTGCACTGCGCGGGAGCGTGACGAGAATCAGCTGCATGCTGCAGTTGTCGAGCTCGTCGTGCTTGATGACGCCGAGATCAAGTATTCGACAGTGCAAAACGGCTATCCTGGCAAGTCCGAGGACAAGGTCGGCATCTACAATTTCGTCACCAAGCGTTGCGACTGCCGCGGCAAGAATTCGAAAATTTCCTGGACGCAGGTGGAGACGGGATCTGCCACCACGTGGAAGAATCCGACCTGTATCCTTCGCGGCGACAACTCAAAGGGCGAGTTTTACTCGATCGCGATCTCGGCCGGTTTTCAGCAGGTGGATAGCGGCAGCAAAATGATCCACCTCGGCAGGAACACGTCGAGCCGGATCGTCTCCAAGCGTATCGCCACCGGCAGATCTCAGAACACCTATCGCGGCCTTGTCAGCGCTCACCTCAAGTCCACAGGTGCGCGCAGCCATACCGCCTGCAATTCGCTTCTAATCGGCGACAAGTCTGGTGCGCACACTGTGCCTTACGTCGAGGCGAAGAACTCCTCGGCAACGATCGAGCACGAGGCCACGATCTCGAAGATCTCCGAGGACGTGCTGTTCTACTGCATCCAGCGCGGGATGTCGCACGAGGAGGCCATTGGCCTCATCGTCAATGGCTTCGCCAGCGACGTATTACAGAAATTGCCCCTGGAGCTCGCAGTGGAAGCGCAGAGGTTGATCTCGATCTCGCTGGAGGCCTCGGTCCGATGACTGCATGGTCCGCGAGCCCTGCTGAACACAGCTCAACCGTTTTCGATGACGTATTCGGGGATTGGTAGAATCGAGCTACTCGAAGTTCGATTTGCATGCTCGTGCTGAGCGCCGCGATCTCTGCTGGCTCGATCTCACCCTCAATGCGGGCCAGATGCACGCGATCATGACCGGGGGCAAGCCGAACTATCGCGGGCGAGCCGGGCTACGAGCTAACCGCCGGCCAACTCCTGTTGAAGCGCGAAGACCTGCTCGCGATGGAGGCGGAAGCAGGGCGCCGCGAACACCGTATTTCCCGGTTCCTAACAACTCATAGAATGCCAGGCGTCATCACGATAAACGTCTTGCGCCCGACGCTCAACGCTCAATGCAGCTGGCTCGCGTGGCATAGGTTGCGGGTGAGCGAGCGGCGCTCCGGAAGGCGATCAAAGTTAGTGATGGTCGATGGCGGTCCGATGCCGCCAACTTGCGAAAGAGGGGGCGATCTGCGGTCGCGGCAACGCGATTCTGAGGAAGTCAGTCAATGACGCGATGGCTACGCTTGTGTTGCCGATTACGACTGACGCGATGGTCTCGCTCAAACCGCGATGGTGACCGGCGGCGTCGTGATCACGTTCGCCGATCACCAAGCGACGAGACATTCGATCCAGATCATTAACGTCGCAACCGGATCTTTGGCAACAGGCTTGGCACGCGTCTATCTGCAAATCGGTAAGCGCGCGAACGGCATCAGGCAAGAAAACGTTATCGCGGCCGGCAGCACAGGTAGCTAGCAAGCCAACAGATGCGTTGATCGTCTACTCGCGAAGTCGCGCAGGAGCATCAGGTGCTTACGCATCATCTGGACAGCGGCTGAGAAGGGCTTAGCAAAGATGGAAGGTGACGAGCGAGCTAGATTGGCTCATGCCGGTCCTTTTCTGGTTCGCTTCAGATGTGCTGCAAACAGGCAAGGTCCGACAGATACCGCACCTTCAGTGGAGAATCGCTGTGATGTCGTAGCGTGAACCGCGACTGTTCTGTTTCTAACAGAGGTATGAGGACTGATCTTCAATGCGCTTTGTCGCATTCGCAACAAAACGCAGTGGCGCGAGGCGCAAACCCATTCCAAATCCGCTCGTTTATTCTTTCCGCGGCGCTGGCATGCTCGTTGCAGAAACGTGGCCGAGTGGCCCCTATTGCAACAGGAAAGCTTCGAAGGACATCGGCATGAGTCTCGCAACGACCCAGAGCATCTCGGAAATCAGAGCGCGGAATAAGGAGCTGATCGAGGAGGTATTGAAGGTCTATCCGGAGAAGACCGCAAAACGTCGCGCCAAGCACCTCAGTGTCCACGAGGCGGGCAAATCGGACTGCGGGGTCAAATCGAACCTGAAATCAATACCCGGCGTGATGACGATCCGAGGCTGCGCCTACGCGGGCTCCAAGGGTGTGGTCTGGGGACCCATCAAGGACATGGTTCATATCAGCCACGGTCCAGTCGGTTGTGGCCAGTATTCGTGGGGCTCGCGACGCAATTATTACGTCGGCACCACGGGGATAGATACGTTCGTGACGTTACAGTTTACCTCCGACTTCCAAGAAAAGGATATCGTGTTCGGCGGGGACAAGAAGCTCAATAAAATCATTGACGAAGTCCAGGAGCTGTTCCCGCTCAACAACGGTATCACCGTCCAATCGGAGTGCCCGATTGGCTTGATCGGCGATGACATTGAGGCGGTGTCGCGAGCAAAGTCTAAGGAATATGACGGCAAGACCATCGTCCCGGTCCGCTGCGAGGGTTTTCGTGGCGTGTCCCAATCGCTTGGCCACCACATTGCCAACGATGCGGTGCGGGATTGGATATTTGATAAGAACGGGCCCGACAGCAAGCCGAGATTCGAGCCGACCCCGTACGATGTCGCAATCATCGGCGACTACAATATCGGCGGCGATGCCTGGTCGTCTCGAATTCTGCTGGAGGAAATGGGTTTACGCGTAATTGCGCAATGGTCCGGCGACGGCTCGCTAGCCGAGCTCGAGGCAACGCCGAAGGCAAAGCTCAACATTCTGCATTGCTACCGCTCGATGAATTACATCTCGCGCCACATGGAAGAGAAGTTTGGCATTCCCTGGTGCGAATACAACTTTTTCGGACCGTCCAAAATCGCGGAATCATTGCGCAAGATCGCCAGCTATTTCGATGACAAAATCAGAGAGGGCGCCGAGCGGGTAATCGAGAAGTACCAGCCGCTGGTGAATGCCGTGACCGCAAAATACAGGCCCCGCCTCCAAGGGAAGACCGTGATGCTGTTCGTCGGCGGACTGCGCCCTCGTCATGTGATCGGCGCATATGAGGATCTCGGCATGGAAGTCATCGGCACGGGATATGAGTTCGGCCACAATGACGACTATCAGCGTACCGCCCAGCACTACGTGAAGGACAGCACGCTCATCTACGACGACGTCAATGGCTACGAGTTCGAGCGCTTCGTCGAGAAACTCCAGCCCGACCTGGTCGGGTCAGGCATCAAGGAGAAGTACGTATTCCAGAAAATGGGTGTGCCGTTCAGGCAGATGCACTCCTGGGACTATTCCGGCCCATATCACGGCTATGACGGTTTTGCGGTCTTCGCGCGCGATATGGACATGGCCGTCAATTCGCCCATCTGGAAGAAGTTGAAGGCGCCCTGGAAGGATGTCCCCAAGCCGAGCCTCTTGGCTGCAGAATGACGCAAATTACCGCTCTCAGCCGAGAGCCGTATTCACAGTAATCACTATCCAAAAGGGTGTTGCCAATGGCGCAGAGTGCAGAACACGTGCTCGATCACTTAGAGCTGTTCCGCGGTCCGGAATACCAGCAGATGCTGGCTAACAAGAAGGCATTCGAGAATCCCCGTGAGTCCGCTGAGGTTGAACGCATCAGGGAATGGACAAAAACACCTGAGTATCGCGAGAAGAATTTTGCGCGGGAAGCGCTGACGATAAACCCGGCCAAGGCCTGCCAGCCGCTCGGCGCGGTATTTGCTTCGGTTGGCTTTGAAGGTACGCTGCCATTCGTGCACGGCTCTCAAGGCTGCGTGGCATATTACCGTAGCCATCTGTCGCGGCACTTCAAGGAGCCGAGCTCCTGCGTCTCTTCCTCGATGACAGAGGACGCGGCAGTATTCGGAGGGCTCAACAACATGATTGACGGGCTCGCCAACAGCTACAACATGTACAAACCAAGGATGATTGCGGTCTCCACCACCTGCATGGCGGAGGTGATCGGGGACGATCTCAATGCCTTCATCAAAACCTCGAAGGAAAAGGGGTCTGTTCCGGCGGATTTCGATGTGCCGTTCGCGCACACTCCGGCGTTCGTCGGTAGCCACATCACTGGCTATGACAATGCGCTCAAGGGCATCCTAGAGCATTTTTGGGATGGCAAGGCGGGAACGGCCCCCAAGCTGGAGCGCAAGCCGAACGACAAGATCAACTTCATCGGCGGTTTCGATGGTTATACCGTCGGTAACCTGCGCGAGATTAAGCGCATCTTCGAATTAATGGGAATCGAATATACCGTCCTCGCCGACAATTCCGAAGTGTTCGATACACCGACAGACGGCGAGTTTCGGATGTATGACGGCGGCACCACACTCGAGGACGCTGCGAACGCGGTTCACGCCAAGGCGACGATCTCCATGCAACAGTGGTGCACGGAAAAGACGCTGCCGTTCATCGCCGAGCACGGCCAGGATGTCGTGGCCTTCAATCATCCGGTGGGCGTATCCGCGACGGACGACTTCCTGGTCGCGTTGTCGCGCATCAGCGGCAAAGACATCCCGGAAGAACTGGCGCGAGAGCGCGGCCGCTTGGTCGATGCGATGACTGACTCCAGTGCGCATATCCATGGCAAGAAATTCGCCATCTATGGCGATCCGGATCTCTGCTATGGGTTGGCCGCCTTTCTGCTCGAACTAGGCGCCGAACCGACCCATGTGCTGTCCACCAACGGAAATAAGGCTTGGGAGGAGAAAACAAAAGCATTATTGGCGAGCTCGACTTTTGGGCAGAACTGCCACGTTTATCCGGGTCGAGACCTCTGGCACATGCGTTCGCTCTTGTTCACCGAGCCTGTCGATTTTTTGATTGGCAACACTTACGGCAAGTATCTGGAACGGGACACCGGCACGCCGCTGATTCGTATCGGATTTCCAGTGTTTGATCGCCATCACCATCACCGCTCTGCTGTGTGGGGGTATCAAGGTGGTATGAATGTGCTCGTGAAGATTCTCGACAAGATCTTCGACGAACTCGACAAGAAGACCAGCCTTCTCGGCAAGACGGACTATAGTTTCGACATCATTCGTTGATGGCAGACGATGCGCGTGTCATCGCCGGTATGATCGGCGGTGACACAAGCCCGTGACGGGCTGATTTTTGCAGATCGTTCCGGCTGAGAGGAGAAAAGGATGAGTTCGCTACCGGCCACGGTCCGGGACATTTTCAACGAGCCGGGCTGCGCGAAGAATGGCAGCAAGCAGGAGAATGAGCGCAGAAAGGGCTGTACCAAGCAGTTACAGCCGGGTAGCGCCGCTGGTGGTTGCGCCTTTGACGGCGCCAAGATCGCGCTGCAGCCGTTTACTGATGTCGCTCACTTGGTGCATGGTCCGATAGCCTGCGAAGGCAATTCGTGGGACAATCGTGGCGCGGCGTCGTCCGGCTCGGATTTGTGGCGCACGGGCTTCACAACCGATATGAACGAAACGGATGTCGTATTTGGGGGCGAAAAGCGACTCTTTAGGGCGATTAAAGAGATAATCGACAAGCGCGACCCGCCGGCCATCTTCGTCTATCAGACCTGCGTGCCCGCGATGATAGGCGACGACATCGACGCTGTTTGTAAGGCGGCGACGCGAAAGTTCGGCAAGCCGGTAATTCCCGTCAATTCGCCGGGCTTCGTCGGTTCAAAGAACCTCGGCACTAAACTTGCTGGGGAGGCTTTGCTGGAACATGTCATTGGGACGCAAGAGCCAGATAACATCACGCCCTATGACATCAATTTGATCGGAGAATACAATCTGTCCGGCGAGCTTTGGCAGGTTAAGCCTTTGTTTGACGAACTTGGTATCCGCATCCTCTCCTGCATCTCAGGCGATGGCAAATATCGCGAAGTGGCTTCGTCGCACCGGGCCCGCGCCGCCATGATGGTGTGTTCACGATCGATGATCAACGTCGCACGTAAGATGAAAGAGCGATACGAGATTCCCTTTTTTGAAGGATCATTCTACGGCATTCAGGACTCCAGCGACGCACTGCGTGAGATTGCACGATTGCTGGTCGGGCGCGGCGCGCCAGGCCATCTGATCGAGCGCACAGAGGCGGTGATCGCACGCGAGGAGGCGCGCGCTTGGGCTGCAATCGAGCCATACAAGCCACGCTTCAAGGGCAAGAAGGCTTTGTTGATCACCGGCGGCGTCAAGTCATGGTCGGTCGTTGCCGCGCTGCGGGAGGCCGGACTCGAATTGGTTGGGACCAGTGTGAAGAAATCCACAAAAGAGGACAAGGAGCGCATTAAGGAGCTGGCGGGCCAGGATGCACACATGATTGAGGACATGCCACCGCGGGAGATGTACAAAATGCTGAAGGACGCGAAAGCGGACATCATGCTCTCGGGCGGCAAGTCGCAGTTCGTCGCGCTGAAAGCGGCGACGCCCTGGTTGGACATCAACCAGGAGCGTTGCCACGCCTACATGGGTTATGCCGGCATGGTTAAGCTGGTCGAAGAGATCGATAGATCATTATTCAATCCGATGTGGGAGCAGCTGCGCCGGCCGGCACCCTGGAATGCGCTGGCTAGAGCGATGGCACAGGTGCACTCGCCGGCCGCCCCCGGCATCTCCGATCCAGCAATCGACGAGAGGGCACGGCGCGCCAGGAAGATCTGTGCCTGCAACACAGTTGACCTCGGCACAATAGAGGACGCGATTTGTTCGTATGGTCTGACTAGCGTCGAGGCAGTCAGACAGCACACCAATGCGATCGGTGGCTGCTGCAAGAGGCGAATTGAGGACATCCTTCAGTCGTCGGCGCGTCCCGTGCTGCAGGCTGCGGAATAGGAAGACGTTATGGCTGTGGTCATGACACCGAAGAAGGCGTGCGCCGTCAGCCCGCTAAAGATGAGTCAGCCGATCGGCGGCGCATTCGCCTTCATGGGGCTGCGCGGGGCAATGCCACTGCTACACGGCGCTCAAGGGTGCACATCGTTCGGGCTCACGCTGTTTGTACGGCATTTCAAGGAGGCGGTGCCGTTGCAGACCACCGCGATGACCGAGGTCACGACCGTGCTCGGGGGCTATGAAAATCTTGAGCAGGCTATACTTAATATCTTCAATCGCGCCAAGCCAAAGATCATTGGTATCTGCTCGACGGGGGTCACCGAAACCAATGGCGACGATGTTGACGCCTACATCAAACTTATTCGCGAGAAGCATCCGCAACTCGCCAGATTGCCTCTGGTCTATGTCTCGACGCCCGATTTCAAGGACGCGTTCCAAGATGGCTGGCAGAAAGCGGTGGCGCGGATGGTCGAGGTCCTGGTTGAGGCGCCTGCGGTGGAGGCGCTGCGTGATCCCGCTCGGGTCAATGTTCTTCCAGGATGCCACCTCACGCCGGGTGATATCGATGAGCTTCGAGCTATCCTTGAAGATTTCGGGTTGCAGCCATCCTTCCTACCTGATCTTGCCGGATCTCTGGATGGGCATGTCCCGGATGAGTTCACGCCGACGACGATCGGCGGCATCGGGGTCGACGAAGTCGCGGTCATGGGTCGGGCGGGGTGGACTATTGCCATCGGTTCGCAGATGCGGCGGGCGGCAGAGGCAATGCAGGCCAAGACGGGCGTGCCATTTCGCGTGTTTGAACGACTATGTGGCCTGCTTCCCAACGATGAATTCATCGCCTTTCTGAGCGAGATTAGCGGCCGTCCGGTGCCATCAAAATATCGTCGTCAGCGCGGGCAACTCGCTGATGCGATGCTCGACACGCATTTCCATATTGGTGGTCGCAGACTTGCGATCGGAGCCGAGCCCGACCTGTTGTTCGACCTATCGAGCATGCTCCACGATATGGGCGTGCAGGTGATCGCGGCCGTGACAACAACGGACTCGGCGGTGCTGGAGCGGGTGGCGAGCGAGGAGGTACTGATCGGTGATCTGGAGGATCTGGAGGAGCTTGCCGAGAGCAGAGGGTGCGATCTGCTCATCACGCATTCTCATGGCCGGCAAGCAGCGGCGCGGCTGAAGATTCCGTTTTATCGCGCCGGCTTTCCGATGTTCGATAGGTTAGGCGCAGCACACCACAAATCGGTCGGGTATCGAGGTACGCGCGATCTGATCTTCGCCATCGCAAATCTCGTGATCGAGGACCGCGAGCAGAATCGTAAGCCTACGCCAGATACTTGGCGAAAATCAAATCTGCCCTCCACGTCGTGCCAGCGCGGTTTCAGCGACCGAACAGAGAGGCACATTGCATGAAGGTCGCGTTCGCTACCCAAGACTTGCAGCGTGTCGATGCGCATTTTGGTTGGGCCAAGAACATCGCTGTCTATGACGTCGGCCCGGGGGGGCACGTTTTTGTGAACGTGTTTGAATTCAAGGGCGATCTCAAGGAGGACGGCGACGAGGACAAGCTCGCGCCAAAGATCGAGGCAATTAGGGACTGCGTCATTCTCTATGTCGCGGCCATCGGCGGATCAGCTGCCGCCCGGGTGGTGGCCAAGAAAATTCACCCAATCAAAGTGAACAAGCCTGAAAACATCCTGGTGCTGCTCGAAAAGCTAGAACGCGTACTGAAGGGGACGCCCCCGCCCTGGCTACGCAAAGCCTTGACCAAGGATCAAAAGCGCACATTCGATTTCGATGACTGAGGATGACATGAGGCAGGCCGCAAATATATCGCAAGGCGATCAGGCTCTCGATGCGCCGATCGTCAAAGAGCTGGTCAAGCTTTGGCGCGCGCAGGATATGCACGGTTTTTGGGAGAACAGGAGCGATATCGACCTGCTCGAACCCTATATCGTTAATAGTGTGAAACGACGCGAACTGCCGATCGTCGGCGATCCCGATCCCGACACGATTCGGCGGCTGGAGTTGTTCTTCGACGCGGTCGCGCTTTCGATCGAGAGGGCGACCGCGGTTATGATCCAGCCGATGCTGAAGATGAACCATGAAGGCTTTGGTCGCATGGTGCTGATCGGGGGGCGACTGCTCGTAGTGAACAAGCAGCTGCGCGATGTTCATCGCTTTGGCTTCGAAAGTCTAGCAAAGCTCGCGGGCGAGGGTGACAAATATGTAAGGGAAGGCGTCAACATGATCCGGAAGTTTCCGAGCGTAGCGAACCATTGAGGGTTCTTATGAGCGACCGTGAAGGACTGAAAGCAGAACTCAAGATACTTTCAGCAAGAGCAACGCAGGCCAAAATGAATCTACACGATCTCTCGGAGGAACTGCCCGTGAACTGGCCATCGATCATGTCGGTAGCGCGGAAGGCGCACGATGCCTTCGCCGAACTCGATCGCAAGAGACGGGAGCTAAAGCAGCTTGAGAAGTCGTAAAGGTACTCGATGATGTCATCTGTAACTCGTGGTGGTCGAGACTGGACGCCGAACTACTTGAACTCAATTGATGCCACGAAGTGCATCGGCTGCGGCCGCTGTTTCAAAGTCTGTGGTCGCAATGTTATGACATTGAAGGGGATCAGCGAGGAAGGCGAACTTGTCGATCTCGAGGACGACGAGAACGATGAGATTGAGAAGAAAATTATGGTCATAAATGACAAGGGCGCATGCATCGGCTGCGGTGCATGTGCGAGGGTGTGTCCCACCAATTGCCAGACCCACAATTCGGCCGCAGGTGAGGCGGTGTAGAGGGCGCATCAAGATCAGTTGCTGTCGGGTTCTTTATCCCGACCACTTGTTCTCGGGTATGGTTGTCGTCTGGCGTCCGGCCCGCGGATTTGCAATGAGAGTTGCCGATTGCCCACGATTTCCGAGGGTCGGGATCGAGTGGCCGTCCCATGGACATGCGAGCAGATCGTTGGGGGCTTCGTGTCAGGTTCGGTCAGCGACTTCGCCTATTTCTCATCCGTTGCGGCCGCCAAGTCGGGGTGAGTATCTGCCTAGTGCATGGGGTGATGAGGAGCGGGACGACGGGCAATGGATCCGCCGAACCCCAGATGCTCTGGTGGGCGATGTTGGGGCGGCCCAGCTTCGGCATGATCAGATGTTGGCATCGCCTCCAGCAACGATGGTGACGGCACCATGTACGCACCACTGTCGATAGTCTGCATCTCGCCGCAGGCTCCAATCTGCCGAAGCTTGTTCTTCAGCAGTTGCATGGGCCGCGCATCTCGCGCGGCGTTGGCGTCCTAGGCGCCGAGGTCCGGAATGCCGAAGCCGGCTTTTGGGCGGGCGGTGAACGCGACAGATGCAAGCGTTGCCACCTTCAAAAAGCTCCTCCGCTCTTGGAGTGCGCCGCGCACCCAGGTATCGGCGATGAACAGGTGCCCTTCGGAGCATGCGGGCTCGACCGGGATGGAGGTCGACATGGACCCACCGTGCGAGCTTTCCTTCAAGCAGCACTTGTATCGTGCGCAGCATGCCCTCATCTGGCTCCAGTGTGGATCATGCGCACTGGCTCGGCTTCTCCTTCGCGAGCACCCGTTCGCGTAAAGGTGTAGCGCTGCAGGCTGGCGAGTATTCGTCGAAACTCTTGGTCGGCGGTGTCGCGATTACCGCACGGCATCGTGGCCTTCGCCACCGCTGGCCCGATCCGCAGGATCAGGTTGCACCTACGAACGCCCACGCAGTGGATTGCCAAAAAAGAGGGCGGATTCTTGCATGGCGGATCGAAACGACGATCAATAAAGACGAGCCTTGTCATGAATGAGCAATGGATTTCGCCAAATACCGTCTATGCGATTTGTCGGTTTGCTGACATTCCTAACCGCCGTGCAATTGGCTTCCATCTGATGACCGTCAATGAGGACGGCGGCCGAAGACCGTTGTCCATCGTCGTGGTGCGCTGGGGCAAGAAGGTACTTGGCTATGTCAACGAATGTCCGCACAACCGCGTCAACCTGGACTGGGAGCGTAATGAGTTTCTCGATCCATATGGCGTCCGGCTGATGTGCGGGAAGCACGGATCAACCTTCGAGCTCGGCACTGGCCGTTGCGTCGAAGGCCCATGTAAGGGCAGAGATCTTAGGCCCGTGGCGCTGACAATTCTTGATGGCGACATCTGCATCGTCGGCGTGCGGCTTGTCGAGGATGAACCCACACCTGACTCTGAAGCCCGTGTTTAGACTGGCCGGTTCTCGTTTCGGTTTTTCACGGGGCCCATTCTCTCCAGTGCAACCGCGTAAGAGATCTGCTCATAGGAGATATGAAGTGACTTCGCCGCGTCGAGCAGATAATCGAGCTTGCCGCCGGGGCTTAGATGCTTGATGTCGTTCTTATCGATACCAATCAGGTCCATCATTTCTTTCCAGACTGTGGACTCGTCGCACGGCAGAACGTGGAAGGTGATATCACCGAGAGTCGTTCGATATCTCGCCAACAGGTCTATGTTGTTGCAGAAAATGAAGTAGCTGCCGTCCGGGGTTAGCGCGCTATCAAGCACATCTGCGACGTCGGAAAGATAGGCGAATGAGTGCAGATAGCCGGCCAGAACCGGAATTGTGCTTTCACCTTCCTGCGCGATCGTCAACACTTGCTCGATAGAATAGTCTGGCGGCCGTTTCTCGTCCGCCACCTGGGCCTGGAACTTCAATGCGATGTCGCCGCGAAAGCCGAACCGACCTGGCTTTGTGGTCCTTCCTTTGAGTACGGCGTTGAACAAGCGTCCCTCGCTCTCAAGCCGGCCCAGTGCGGTGTTCTCGATTGAAGTCATCAAAATCGTCCTCGATCTAAACTCTTCACCGGCGGCTTGGCCGGTGCGAATTCAATGCAAATGTCTTGCCGCCGCGTGCACGCCGGGTTTTCGTCTTAGTTTCTAAAGAAACCGCGCGATCGTGGTGCGAAGCCCTCCAAGGATCCTTGTCGGGAATTCGACATGAGTGCCGGATCCAACAGGCGAGAGTCGGAAGAAGACAGCAATACCATGCACGTGCGAAGTGGCATGCCACTTGCCAGTCCGCTCAAGCGAGCACAGCTAGACGAGGGTGAACATGATCAATCTGACCGATAGCGCAGTGAATGCAGCCAAGAGCGCGATTTCAGCGTCGGCGTTTCCCGCGGGCGGGCTGCGGATCGCAGTCGAGGCGGGCGGCTGCGCCGAGTTCAAATACACAATGGGCCTTGTCGCCCGTGCTGAGCCGGACGACACAATGATCGAGCGTGACGGGCTGAAGGTGTTCGTCGACAACAAGAGTTATCGGCAGCTGGTTGGCACGACGATCGACTTCGTGGTGGCGCTGGAGGGCTCGGGCTTCACCTTCGACAACCCAAACGCAAAGTCGAGTTGCTCTTGTGGAAAATCCTTCAGCTGATGACGGGATGGTCGAAGCATGGGCGAAGGCCGAGAAACAACTGAAGCAACCGTCGGCCACTGGGGCCGACCGGCAGCAGCTATCAAGCGAACCTGCAGCGCGAGGGTGGCGACTGTCAGATGATCGAGATAGACCGCAGCACGGTCATGCTCAGGCCGACCGGCGCCTGCATGATCTTTGCGCACCCTGGCGCGACGTTGGCGGGCATTCAGGCCCCGGGTCGAAATGCTGCGGCGAATTCATTTGCCTGATGTCGATCGCCGGGCAAGCCAAGATGCAGGATTGAGGGAGGATTCATTGCCGATTTATCTCGACAATAATGCGACCACGCGGACAGACCCGTCCGTCCTGCACGCAATGTTGCCGTTCTTCACCGAGCTGTTTGGCAATGCCTCCTCCGCCCATGCCTTTGGCAGAGAGGTCGCGGGCGCCGTGGAGCAGGCGCGCTGCAGCTTACAGGCATTGTTAGGGGCTGAATACGATCACGAAATCGTCTTTACCTCCGGTGGGAGCGAGGCCAATAACACCGCACTCCTTTCGTCGCTCGCCACCCAGGACGGGCGCGATGAGATTGTCACCACCTCCGTCGAGCATTCCGCCATCCTTACGCTGATCAAGCAATTGGCGATAATGAACGTCAAGACGCACGTGATTCCAGTAGATTCGCGCGGCCGGCTCGACATCGACGCGTTTCGACGCGCGCTCGGGCCACGCACAGCGCTTGCGTCTGTCATGTGGGCCAACAACGAGACCGGAACGATTTTTCCTGTGGAGTTTCTAGCCGGGTTAACGCGTGAGGCGGGCGCGCTGTTTCATACAGACGCGGTGCAGGCCGTCGGCAAACTGCCTATTGACTTGAAGAACAGCGCGATCGACATGCTGTCGCTCTCCGCGCACAAACTTCATGGTCCCAAGGGGATTGGTGCGCTCTATTTGCGAAAAGGCACAAAATTCAGGCCGCTGATCTGGGGCGGATCACAGGAACGACGGCGCCGCGGCGGAACGGAGAACATCCCGGGCATCGTCGGCCTTGGAAAAGCGGCAGAGCTTGCGGCGGAGCGGCTCGGACTGGAGTGCGTTCGCATTGGCGCATTGCGCGACCGTCTTGAGCAGGGAATTTTGCAAAACGGGGACTGCATGGCGCTTGGCGATATCAGCAACCGGCTATCAAACACGACGAACATCGCGTTTGAACATCTCGAAGGCGAAGCAATTGTCCATCACCTCAGTCGCGCTGGAATAGCCGCTTCGCTCGGATCGGCCTGCGGCTCCCGCTCGATGGAGCCGTCGCATGTCATGCGCGCGATGGGGGTGCCGGCGAAAAGCCTGCACGGCGGGGTTCGGCTGTCTCTATCGCGTGAGACAACCGTCGAAGAGGTCGACCAGGTCGTCGCTGTAGTGTCGGACATTGTGGCCTACTTACGCGCCGAATTGCGGCGAGCATGCGAAAGCGCCCAGAATGCATCGCGTTTCAGGAACTTAAGCTCATGAAAATAATGATTCGCCGCTCCCCCGACGCTGGCCTTTCGATTTACGTGCCAAAGAAAGATCTCGAGGAGCCGATCGTGGAATCCGAGCATGAGAGGCTTTGGGGCGGCTGGATCAGGATAGCCAACGGCTGGGTCCTCGATCTGCCTGAAATGGCGAGCGACACGCCACTGCCGATCACAATCAATGCCAAGAAGCGTGGAGAAGACAGGGACGATCGATGAAGACGCTGCCGCAAATCGAGTTCGCGAATGCTGCCGACGCGAAGGCCATTCTCACTGATCTTGCGGCTAGAATGAGAGCCAGCAGCATCGTTCCGTATCTTGGGCCAGGCATCGCCGAGTTGTCACGTCCCGAGGCGCCTATGACGCCTGAGGCTTTGGCTGATTTTTTCGCCAGCAATGTTGCGCTACCGCGCCGGGCCAAGGGCAACGCCTGGGCGTCGGCCTATTATGTCGAGAGCAACAAGCATCGTTCAACCGTGACGGCATTGATGGTGCAGGCGTTCTCTCTGCCGGCCGATCCAACACCGTTGCATCATCATCTTGCGAGCCTGCCCCTGCCGATAATAGTGGACTCTTGGTATGACGGTGCCATGCGCGCGGCGCTCGGTAAGCGTAGCGGATGGGGTGAGGTCCAGGGCATAACCCGCTCCGGCAGTCACGACGATCGTTGGTACCGCTTTTACGATTCGGCGGGCCAAGAGGTTGATCATGCCTTGGCAGCCCATTGGTCTACTGTGCTGTACAAGCCGCATGGCAGCGTAGTGCCGGCCAAGAACTTCCTGGTCACTGACGCTGATTATGTCGAGGTGTTGACGGAAATCGACATCCAGACCCCGATTCCCGATATGATCAAGGAAAGGCGGGCCGGACGGAGCTTTCTCTTCATCGGCTGTCGCTTCAACGACCAGCTAATGCGTACCTATGCGCGGCAGATCACCAAGCGCTCCGCCGGCGTCCATTACGCGATCGTCGATCCGCAAGTTCTCTCGGGCAACGAGCTCTGCTTTCTGGTTGAGCAACGTCTAACGCCGCTCGCGATGACGCTTCCGCATGCAATGGAGATATTGCTCGCCAAGTAGCGGCGTAAAGCGTGCCGCCCACCCCGGTGCGACACAGGAGGTCGTACCGCTAGAATCGCCGCGGGTGAGGAGGAGCCCTCGTGAGATCAGTAGGTGGAGATGAGAACGCAAACATTTGCGTCTCTCGGTCGACATTGCGACAGCTGTCGCGTTTCCGACATGGGCGTCATCGCGGCGCGTGCACAACGAGGTGGATCGCTCCGGCTAACTCATTCACATAGACCGAAATACCATGGTCTGCGCGATGGCACGCGAGTTGCTCATTCCCTCATGTGGTCGCTCGGGATGGCGTGTCGTCCTCCCAAACCGACTCAGCGAGCAGGAGGGAGCTGAATATGAACGCTGTTGCCGAACGCGAAGAAAATGTCAAAGCTGCGGAAGCGGGCGGCAAGATGCGGGCCATCGCCGATTACAAAGGGTGCCGAAGCTCTTTGAGTAACGGCAAACGGAGCTGCGGGTCACCGGCCAGCGAAAGCGATCTGCCCCCTGAAATCTGGGATAAGATTAAGAACCATCCCTGCTACAGCGAAGAGGCGCATCATCATTACGCTCGCATGCATGTCGCTGTGGCGCCTGCTTGCAATATTCAGTGCAACTACTGCAATCGCAAATACGACTGCGCCAACGAATCGCGTCCAGGCGTAGTTAGCGAGAAGCTCACTCCTGAGCAGGCGGCCAGAAAGCTGATCGCGGTCGCCACGAGCATTCCACAGCTGAGTGTGCTCGGAATCGCCGGTCCCGGCGATTCCTTGGCCAATCCGAAAAAGACATTCAAGACTTTCGAACTCGTCGCCGCGGCGGCGCCCGACATCAAGTTGTGCCTATCAACAAACGGACTGGACTTGCCTGATCACGTCGACACCATATCCCGGTACAAAATCGACCACGTGACCATCACCATCAATATGATCGATCCCGAAATCGGTGCCAGGATATACCCGTGGATCTTCTTCAACCATAAGCGCTACACCGGCATCGAAGCTGCAAGAATACTTACCCATCGCCAATTGCAAGGCCTCGAGATGCTCACGGACCGGGGCATCCTGTGCAAGATCAATTCGGTGATGATCCCTGGCATCAACGACCAACACCTGATCGACGTCAATAGGGCGGTCAAGTCGCGCGGCGCCTTCCTGCATAATATCATGCCGCTGATCTCGGCGCCCGAACACGGCACCGCATTCGGCCTCAACGGGCAGCGAGGCCCGACCGCGCAGGAACTGAAGGCGCTGCAAGATGCTTGCGAAGGCCAGATAAACATGATGCGGCATTGCCGCCAGTGCCGCGCTGACGCAATCGGCCTTCTCGGAGACGATCGTAGCGCTGAGTTCACCACCGAGAAGATCATAGCCATGGACGTTGAGTACGACCTCAAGACCCGCAAGGCTTATCACGCCAAAGTCGAAGATGAGCGAAAGGCGAAGATTGCAGCCAGGCAGGAGGAGCTAGCAACAATCGCTGGCGAGATGAGCGAGATCAAGCTTCTCGCTGCGGTGGCAACCAAAGGCTCAGGACTGATCAATGAGCATTTTGGGCACGCCAGGGAGTTTCAAGTATACGAACTCTCGACATCCGGTGTCAAATTCGTCGGTCACCGCCGTGTCGACCTTTATTGCCAGGGCGGATATGCCGAAGACGATCGGCTGGCGGGCATCATCCGTGCCATCAATGACTGCCATGCTGTATTCGTGGCCCAGATCGGCGGCTGTCCAAGAAAGAATCTGATCAATGCTGGGATCGAGCCGGTCGATCAATACGCGCATGAGTTCATTGAGAAATCGGCAATCGCCTGGTTCAGGTCCTACCTCGATAAGGTGAAAAGCGGAGAGATCCAACACGTCCAGCGCGGCGACGGCGCGATCCGGCAAGGGTCGCTGATCTCGGCGGCTTAGGAGGTGGTACCAATGCCATTCAAGATCATCTCATCACAGTGTACGGGCTGCTCGGCTTGTGAGCCCTTGTGCCCGAACGTGGCAATTTCCGAGAAAGCTGGAACGTTCGTTATTGAGGCAAAGAAGTGCACCGAATGCCTCGGCTATTTTGACGAGCCGCAGTGCGTCGCAGTCTGTCCGGTCGAAAACACCTGCGTCGTCGACACGACATTGCCGCGTTATCAAGGACCCGCGTAAACGTGGCGCAGCGCATCTCGCCGCGACGGCTCAGTCTATTGCTGAATGATGAGGAAATCGAGGCTCGGCGCAAGGTGGTGAACGGTCCTTGTCGGCGTGTTCGCTACGAAGTGGCGAAACGCATCGCGGCTGACGAGTTGATATGTGACATCGAGCGCGAGGACAATATGAAGCAGGAGATCGCCCGCACTCGCGACCTTCCGCCCTGCAGGTCGCGGAGGAATGGTGCATGAACAGTATCGTTCGGGACAGTGATGTGGTCGAGCTAAGCGGACCGCCGGCCTTCAGCTTTGGCGAAAAGGTGCGAGCCCGCCTCACCATTCGCAATGACGGCACTTTTCACGGCAAGGAGATTGGTGACATTTTGGCCAAGAAGGGAGACGTTGGTTACGTCATTTCAATCGGCACGTTCCTACAGCAATTCTATATCTACGGCGTCGAGTTTATTGAAAGCGGCAACCGTGTTGGCATGAAGCGCAAAGAGCTCGATCGGATCGACGCGTGCGAAGAGATGGATGATCCGCCTTGGCCAGAAGAGGCTGTATCATGATGGAGTCGCGCGTTCCCAAGTATCGAGCCGGCCAGCGCGTTAAAACTGCGGTGGATGTTATTAACGACGGCTCAGTGGCCAACGCACCGCCTGATGGAATCCTAGTCCGCGCCGGCGCGATCGGCAAGATTATCCGAGTCTTGATGCATACTGAAGCGAGCGTGCCCATCTATCTTGTCGATTTCGATGAACCGCTGGTCGTCGGTTGTCTTGAAGAGGAAATCACCGTCGTGTGAGGGAAGGTTCTCGCGATGAAAGTTACGAGAAAGGTGCCAGGCGGGGTGATCGCCCATCCGAACGAGCTCGATCGCAGGAGGATTGAGCGTGCCTTGCTCTCGCGCAAGTACTATCGGTACGTCTCGCCTAACGTGACTCCGGTCAAGGCTGGTTATCTTATCGAGAGTCCCTGTTGCTCGCGCAATATCGACAGAGACGGCGGCCGAATTGATGTCGCTGTATTTCGCTACGACACCGTGAGCCGGACTTGGAAACTGTTTTTCAAGAATCATGCACGGGGAATATGGGAATTTTACAGCATGTACCACCGACTGGCGTCGGCGATCGACGAGTTGAACACGGACCCTGAGCGGCTCTTCTGGCAGTGATGCTCGTTGGAACAGTCCTGTAGGAGCCACAGTGGCACTCCCCACAGAGCAATTGATCGAGATTGAACGCCTGCTAGCAACAACTGAGGCTGGTACTAGCGCGGTTGCCGACCTAAGGCGCCGCTTTCCGCAGCTCACCTGGGTGCTATGTGATGCGTCGGATGTCACGGAGGAGCCATTCCGGCGTCTTGCGTGGTTCGATCTGCATCTGATCGATGGATCCGACCAGTGCATCCTGATTACGGCCGACCAGGCGCGGGCGACCGGATTGGTGCTTGCGAGAAGGAATATTGGGCGATGACCGCATTGGACCCCACAGAGGATATCGTCGATGACGCACGTCACTGTCGGCGCGCTCCCTGCTGTCAGAGCAGCATTGTGGTGGCAGCGAATTGCCAATGGGCCGACTGCTGAGCCATTCGAACGAGCGTTTGCCGCCTATTTTGGCCGTAAATATGCTGTTGCGGTTCCGAGCAGCGCTATTGGACTTCTGCTTGCGCTGAGGGCGCTCGGTCGGGCTCGGCCAAGCGTGCCCCTACGTGTCGGGAGACGATCTATGTCGTCAGTCTCGCGGGTGGACGGTGTTTGCGACTGTTGGTGCGAACGTTGGCTACGGCGAATGCCGAAGAACGTATCGCGGCCAAGACACCGGCGATTACCGCGGGTCCCAATGGCTACCGGGCACCATGGTCTGGGCTGCGCGCGGTCGCGCAACTCCATCGGGTGCCACTCTTGGCTGAGTCTACCGAGGCGATTCGAAAGACAAGAACGAATTCTTCGGTCGCTGTGACGACCTCGCGGTCCTCGACGTTGTCCAAGCGCTGGTCCTGAGCCGCGGCGGAGGCGGAACGGGTGGTGACGGGCGACGTCGATCTGGTACTTCGCTTGTGTCGCCATCGCGCGCGCCGTCCGGATGAGCGCACCTCCATCGTAGTCGGCAGGCTGCAGCGGCAGGGCGCAATTGAGCCGCTTATCATCCCACTACATTTGGCGCCCTTGCGCAAAGGGTAGTCGAGGTCACGCAGGGCACATCCTTGTTGCGGCACTGACTGGCGCGGGGATTGCAGTTTCGCGCAAGCAAAGGAGCGGGCCGATGAACCGCTGCCATAGTTCGTCGCAGTCCCCGAGAGTCACCAGGCCCCGCAAAGAAAAAAAGCTCCACAGCAATCCCAGCGCGCGGACCAAGTCGTCGCGCGCGGTCCACTTGAAAGAGGTCGAAAATGAGCACGCCGCAACTAGCTCTTTAGCTTCGGGCTCCGGTTATAAGCTTGGCAAAAAAATGGGAACGATATGAATCCGCAGATCATCATTCACGTCCGCTTCGCTCCGAATGGTAGCGTGCTCCAGATCAGCGAGCGCCCACCGAGGCTCACGCCCGATCAATGGTTTCATGTCCTCAACGCCCTTGCCAGCTCTGCTTATCGGCCACTGGCCCATGGCCGTGGCCTTTTTTGCCTGACCCGCGCCGCTGTTGATGCCCTCAGGCAGCAAACGACAGCACTGGCGTCAACGAAAGATCATCGATGCCGAGGCTGGCTACGAGATTGACGTGTTCCTCTCTCTAGCCGATGCATGCCGAGCGGACTGGCGTCAGGACGTTTGGTCTTTCGCAGGTCGATGACATCGGCGAGCCGCCGGTGCACCAATGTTGAATGCGTCACGATGCTCGTCACCGGCAACAAAGCAAGACGTTGCTGTCGCGAACCTGGCGGTGATTGGCATTTGCACGTTGGAAGGTCGAGGCGAATCGGTACATGAGCGAGCATCGCGCTCGACCCTGCGGAGCTTGCAAGAAGAGGGTGGATAGTGGAGTAAACCAAGAAGGACTAAAAGGTCGTGACGGTAGGATCAAACGTTGAGGTCAAGCGTTGAGGCCCTCATGGGAGAAGCCATTTTAGACGCGTAGGTATCACGTTACTGTTCTCGCCAGCGAGGCCAATGATTGCGGCGCCAGCCTCTCGGGTGCCTGCGCAATCGACAGTGGCATGGGGCAGCATCGTGTCAGGTGTGCGTGCGCTAAGGAAAGATACTTTGAGGTTTAGGTCCCATGGTGGCGCTGTCCACTCGCCAGCGACCGTTCATTGGATGACCTTGATGCCAAGGGCGTTCCGCGACGCAAAAAGTGGCTGATCACTCGTGTTAGTCGCGTCCGTCACCTCATACTGATGCCCAAAATGCCTCGCCCCAGATGCGAACGGAACGGGCTCGGGTCTCTGGAGTCGAGCGAGATGACGGTTCTTTGAATCGTCCTCGCGCTCGACGCTTGATCCAAACCTGTTTCGACTCGAAAATCAAACGAGTGTCAGAACCTGTATGTGATGCCGCCGCTCACCAGCCATGGGTCTATGTTGGCCTGTCCGGTGACTGGAATTATGTTGTTCACAGTTGCCGAATAATCCGGTCTCAGCCACAGCTTCTTCACATCGAAGTTGAGGCCCCAATGGCGATCGACCATGTAATCGAAGCCGAATTGGATCGCAGGGGCAACCCGGTTGCTAATATGCAGATCCGTCACGGCAAGACCAGCGAACCGCGTATTGGCAGAGGATTGGTTGAAGAATACCGAGTAATTGATGCCCGCGCCGACGTATGGCTCAAAAGCGCCGAAATCGGTGAAGTGATATTGCAGCGTCAGCGTCGGCGGCAACAGCGAGGCTTTCCCGATATCGAGCCCATCGAGAGCTCTGGTGCCTGTGATGTGATGCCTGGTCACGCCGAGAATGAGTTCGGCAGCGACGTTCCTGGTGAAGAAATAAGTGATATCGAGTTCCGGTACGATTTGATCGCTGATCGAGAGCGTGGAGTTCGGCGAGGACAGGGACGGGACACCAGCGACGTTGACCGAGCTCGCCCCGGCGTCTGGCAGAACGCCGAGTACACGTAAGCGGATCATCCAGGGATTGAAAGCTTCGATACGGGGCGCTTTGGTATAGAGGGGCGCCGACGCCAGATCAGCAGCCTGTACCGGCATGATGCCTCCACCGAGCGCCGAAGCCACCACGACAGGCGCTGCGGTCATCAGCATTGTTTTTGTTCTCATCGAATTCTCCATTCCCAATCTAGCGCGAGGAGTCGCGCGATACTTGTGTGACACAGAGAGATGGCAAACAGTTTGATGCCAATCAAATCTCGCGGCTCGTGGCACGGAGTGTTTTGTCACGATGCATGAGGATCGCCGCTGTGAAGCGTGGTGCGTCTTCCCGAATCCTCATTCGTCTCCACGTTTCGTCTGAGCTGCGCTTCAAAGTTCGGACTTGTGCAGGGGATCTCGGTCCTTCTCGGCCGCCAATACCTCTATCCGGTCAATCGCTGGCGATCGCAACCCGACAGGCACTGTCGCTCCTCACGTCCGCGAGGACCCGCTTGCAAAACGAGTGGCAATTCCCGTTCCACATCCGAGCGAACCGCACGTCAGGAAGGGGCCATGCGTGATGCCAATTCTTGTTCGGTGTCTGACAGGAGGGAGTCGTGTCGCGTTCAAAACACCTTGTGCAGTTCAAAGGCTCGTCGGGGCTTTCAAAACGAAAACAGACGCTTGAGAAGGAAAACCGAGCGCTGGCACGGTGATTGCAAACCAGGATGGTGCAACACTGAGCGAGGGCTGAGTGCACGCAGACGCGCAAGACGAGCGATGCTCTCCTTCCCCCCGTGTGCCCAGTTTCTGTGAGAGAAACAAGCTCGCGCGCCCGACAGCGCGCAACTTTGGCAAACCGGTTGATGGAGAGCAACATGTCTTCACTGAGACAAATCGCATTCTACGGCAAGGGTGGTATCGGAAAGTCGACCACTTCGCAAAACACGCTGGCTGCGCTGGCGGAGATGGGTCACAGAATCCTGATCGTAGGCTGCGATCCTAAGGCGGATTCGACCCGCCTGATCCTGCACGCGAAGGCGCAGGACACCATCTTAAGTCTCGCAGCGAACGCTGGCAGCGTAGAAGATCTCGAACTCGAGGACGTGATGAAGATCGGCTACAAGGACATCCGTTGCGTGGAGTCGGGCGGGCCCGAGCCGGGTGTCGGCTGCGCTGGGCGCGGTGTCATCACCTCGATCAATTTCCTGGAGGAGAATGGCGCATATGAGAATATCGATTACGTCTCCTACGACGTGCTCGGCGACGTTGTCTGCGGCGGTTTTGCGATGCCAATCCGCGAAAACAAGGCGCAGGAGATTTATATCGTGATGTCCGGTGAGATGATGGCGATGTATGCCGCCAACAACATCTCCAAAGGCATCCTAAAGTACGCCAACTCTGGCGGCGTGCGGCTCGGCGGTCTGATCTGCAACGAGCGGCAGACCGATAAGGAGTTAGAACTGGCTGAGGCGCTGGCCAAGAAGCTCGGGACCCAGCTGATCTATTTCGTGCCGCGGGACAACGTCGTACAGCATGCGGAGCTACGCCGCATGACCGTGCTGGAATATGCGCCCGACAGCGAGCAGGCCGATCACTATCGTAATCTGGCGACAAAGATCCATAACAATGGCGGCAAGGGCATCATCCCGACGCCTATCTCCATGGATGAGCTTGAGGATATGCTCATGGAGCACGGAATCATGAAGGCGGTTGACGAATCTATCATCGGCAAGACTGCCGCCGAGCTCGCGGCCTCGTAAAGGCCGCGAGTCGCGGCCTCGCAAGGGCGCGCGACGGATGCCGGTCTCCCTATTTCCCCCTTCCCTCAGGGGGACCGGCATTTCGATTGACAAGCTCCAGAGCTGAACCAGGACGCGTGATCAGACATGAAGCGGCGTACAGCGGTTAAAAACTCGCCAAGCATGCTCGAAGCGCAACTCTTTTCCTTTACGGAGGCCTGTGCCACTGAGGCGACCCCTCAAGCACGCGCCATTACGACGTATCGCCTGCTCACCGGCAGGTATCCCGCAGAGGCCGATATCACGAGCGACAGCAATTTCGATCGCCATGCGCTAGCGTCTATTCTGGCGGCTGCCATGATGGATGGTGGTTCAGTTCCAGAGCAGGTGGGCGTGACCGGCAAGGAGCTGGCGGCATTGCTGGAGCACTACTTCCCTTCGATCGACATCACAGACGATAAGCAGCTGTCCCATTTCAACTGCCATGAGGACGAGGAGGTCGCACTGATTCGTGACCTTCTGCTCGCGCACCGATCGACTGAAGGCAAGATTGGCGGATGGCTTGCTGCGATGGTTGCACGTCGTGCCATAGAGGCAAACCACCTCTGGGAAGATCTCGGATTGCGTGATCGCGAGGAACTCTCCCGCTTGCTAAACCGTCATTTCGCGGCGCTCGCCGCGCGCAATATCAACAATATGCGATGGAAGCGTTTCTTCTATCGAACGTTGTGCGAGAACGATGGCTTCGTGATGTGCACCACGCCTGTGTGCACGCAATGTAACGAGTTCAACGTCTGCTTTGGCGCTGAAGATGGCGAGAGCCGGATGGCAGAGCGCCGGCGTGACGTTCTACGGCAGGCGCCTAGTCCGATCATCGACAACAGGGTTATCTGAGGCGAACCATGGAATGTCTGTTGGCATGTCTCGCATCGACGGCTGCACAAGACTCGAAGGTTGCGGCGAAGCAAGGCATCCGCCGGGTGGCTTCTTCCGGCCTTGCGGACTATGTCTCGTAACGCTGTGCGAGGAGATCGCTCGAAGTGACGCTACCGTGGACGCGACAGCGTTTAATCGTAAGCGGGCAATCGTTGGCGGGCTTTGCCGAAGATGACGCTTTGGCAAATCGCGCAGTATATGCTTTTGCGACCGCTTACTATCTACAGCACGTTAGACCACCTAAGCGGCTAGCTTGCGTCGGATCGGGTCTCGCGCAGTGCAAAGGGTATTGTGAACCCAACAGGACGTTAGCACCACGAGCTCATGAAATCCGCAGAACTCGTTCTCCTGATTGCGGTAGATGCAGGAGACGCTGCCAGGACCATGCGCTGTTCAAGGATTGGCCTATCCATCCGTGCGGCCTATTGGTCCGCGCACCAATGATAATGTGAGGCGCTGTTTTACTGCCTCGCATTTGCAACAATCTGTTCGTAGCGAAGAGTATTGGGTCTCCAAGGCGTTGAAGCCGCGGCCGGCTGGCATGCGGGGTGCTGAACCGGTACTAGGTCAAACAAAGCAAGCGAGGAGCTTCTCATGATCGTTGCCGCCACTGCTGTTCAACGATCGTCCGAGACAGCAACGGCCAGGCCAATCGTGCTCAACGACACGACACTGCGCGACGGCGAGCAGGCCCCCGGGGTTGCGTTCACCGTTAAGGAAAAGCTAGCGATCGCGCAGGCGCTGGCGCGAGCTGGTGTTACTGAGCTCGAGGCGGGAACGCCCGCAATGGGCTCGGACGAGATCGCGGCGATACGCACAATTGTGGAGGCGGGTCTTCCGCTCACCGCAATTGGATGGTGCCGAATGCGTGAAGCCGATGTCGACGCGGCGAAGGAGGCGAACGTTTCAATGGTCAATATCTCGACCCCAGCCTCCGATGTTCAGATCGCGGCCAAGATTGGCGGTAACCGCGAACTGGCGCTGGAAAAGATCAAGCGAGTAGTTGGTTATGCCCGTGAGCGAGGGCTAGAGGTCGCGGTCGGCGGTGAGGACTCATCTCGCGCCGATGCTGAGTTTCTCATCAAGCTGATCGCCACGGCTAAGGCCGCGGGTGCCCGTCGCTTTCGCATTGCCGACACGCTTGGTGTGCTAGATCCCGATTCCACCCACGCGCTGGTCCGGCATTTGCGCGCCGCCACCGATCTTGAGCTCGAATTCCATGGTCACGACGATCTCGGGCTCGCGACCGCCAACACGCTTGCTGCCATCAATAGCGGTGTGAGCCACGCATCCGTGACAGTCATCGGGCTGGGAGAGCGTGCAGGCAATGCGCCGCTAGAGGAAGTCGCAGTCGCACTCAAACAGCTCTACGGATGCGAGACCGGCATCCAGCTGCCGGAGCTCGAGAATGTCGCGGCGGTGGTCGCGGCTGCGGCTTCACGTGCGATTCCTCCGAACAAGGCGATCGTGGGTGAACATGTGTTCACTCATGAATCTGGAATTCATGTCAATGGCCTGTTGAAGGACAAACGCACCTATCAGTCGCTTGATCCCCATCTGCTTGGTCGCTCTAACCGGTTTGTGATGGGCAAGCATTCAGGGCTTTCATCGCTCACCTCGTTGCTTGATGAATTTCAGCTTGCGGCCAGCGCAGATGAGGCAAGACAAATCCTTTCGCGGGTGCGGAAGCATGCCGTTGAGCACAAGCGGCCGGTTCAGCGCGAGACGTTGATCGCAATCTGGCGCGACGTTCGCGAACGCTCGTCGATCCGTCACGGGCAGGGCCAACATGTCGGGTGACTGTCCTCTCGGGTTCGAGCCACCTGCGGAAAATCTGCGCGCACTACCACCTGACGCCGGTGCCTGTCCGCGCCATCATTGCCATACTGCCGTAGCTAAGAGACTTTCTGCAAGCGGTTTGGCCATACATAAGGGGAGTGCAACTGGGGCAGCGCGATTATTAAGCTGAGCGCGGCTTCGACCAGAAAGTGCGCGGCCCTGACCGAATGGAGAGTTTTCGATGAGCAACAAGCCAATGACAACCGGCATCCTGGATCGGCTCAACAAGGCGTCCTCTGCGGAAGAGTTTTTCGCGCTGCTTGGCGTGGATTACGATCCCAAGGTCGTCAATATCGCACGCCTGCATATCTTAAGGCGCATGGGCCAATATCTCGGCAAGGAACAGTTCGTCGACGCGACCGAGGTGGAGGTCACAGCTGGCTGCAAGACGATGCTGGAACGAGCCTATGCCGACTTCGTAGCGTCCTCACCGCTTGAGCAACGTGTGTTCAAAGTCCTGCAGGATGCGATCGTAGAGCCCAAGAAGACGGCAGCGTTCGTGCCGTTGAATGAGCTGAAGTGACCTCTCGGCCTGTGTCGCTCTGCCCCTGTCGTGACCGTCCTTGCGCGGGCCGTTCCGTTCATCCAGATCGGCTCCGCAGCAGTAGGCAAACGCGGTACTTGTCGGATACCAAACAATGTCCGGTGTTGTCATGTTCACCGTGCTGATAGTCAGCATCAAGTTCTCTCAAGTCATTGCGTCGCCACCAGATATTTGATGGTGTCGTTTGCTGGTACGACATTTGCTGTCCTCCTGGGACCAGCGTCATTGATGCCGAACACACCCATGTCGTTATGAGGTTTGAGGAAGAACAAATGACATCGCCTATGTTGTACACCGCTTTTGCGGCCATCATGTGGGCCTCGCTCGCGGGCATGCTCGAGATTGACCCAATTGTTGTTGAGGCCGGCTTTGGCCGAAAGGTGCCGGCCAATGGCTAGCTCAAGCGTCAACACTACATCTGGACACGGCATGCAGGCGATCGCTTGCGTTCCCCCAGATCCGCGTCCACTCAATGGCCAGCAGCAATTTGCGCCAGCGTGGCCGCCCAAGAGCAGAGGCCCGTACGAGTTGTTCGCGCTGGAGGCCGCGCACGAATTGCATGACTTGTTCAATCCCGACTACAACGCCAAGGCCGGACTGTCCGTGCCGCACCAGGAACGGATCTGCCTGGTCGACAGTGCCGGAAGGAACGAGCAAGAATCATTGCGGTGCAATGGCCGGTGCGCTGCCGGCGGCGCCGGAGCTACCCGTAGAGGAATCGCGCAGGAGGCCAGCGTGGAGAACGTCTTAACCAAGGGTCCTGGGCGGCGTGTGGGCCATGGTCAAGCGTCTCTTTGTACCATCGGCTCGCATTATCGAGGTAAGGGCTGACGGGGCCCCGCCAGCAACACGCCAGTTGCTGATCCGAGCCTTCTTCGACAGTCAACTCACGCTAGAAAGCGATTTGCGCCTAAGGTGCGCAGGTTCTGAGGGGATCCAAGGGTATGACCAACCTTACCAATCCGGTGGTGCCGGCCGGGTCCGGCCGGGCTGCAGCCAAAAGAGAGCTGCCGGAGCACTTTAAGGCCTATAAGCATGTCTGGGTTTTCATCGAGCAGGAGCGCGGACAGGTGCACCCCGTTTCCTGGGAGCTTATGGGAGCGGGCCGCAGACTTGCTGACAAGCTGAAGGTTGACCTTGCAGCCGTGGTAATCGGCTCAGAAGGTGAGGCCACGCGCAACGCCGCTCTTGAATCCTTCTGCTACGGCGCCGATCTGACATATCTCGTGGCCGACAATGTGCTATCGGAATATCGCAACGAATCCTACACCAAGGCGCTAACGGAACTGGTCAACAAGTACAAGCCCGAAATCTTGCTGTTGGGCGCCACTACACTTGGCCGCGATCTCGCCGGTTCTGTGGCGACAACGCTGCTGACGGGTCTGACCGCCGACTGCACGGCTCTTGACGTTGACGCGGATGGCTCGCTTGCGGCTACACGTCCGACTTTCGGCGGCTCACTGCTTTGCACGATCTACACTTTGAACTACCGGCCCCAAATGGCAACCGTCCGACCGCGCGTCATGCCAATGCCCGATCGTGTCATTCGCGATGCCGCTCGCATTATTATTCATCCACTTGGCCTCATTGAGGATGATATCGTTACCAAGGTGCTCTCCTTCGTTCCGGACCGCGATTCCGAGACGTCTAATCTGGCCTATGCCGATGCGGTGGTTGCCGGAGGCTTGGGGCTGGGATCGCGGGAGAACTTTCACTTTGTACGCCAACTCGCAGTAGCCCTGGGAGCGGAGTACGGTTGCTCGCGTCCTTTGGTACAAAGGGGTTGGGTTACGTCTGACCGACAGATCGGGCAGACAGGAAAGACCATCCGGCCAAAGCTCTATATCGCAGCTGGCATTTCCGGAGCAATCCAACATCGGGTCGGTATCGAGGGCGCCGATCTGATCGTCGCCATCAATACTGACAAGAACGCGCCGATCTTCGACTTCGCCCACATCGCGATCGTTCATGATGCTGTGCAGCTATTACCGGCGCTGACGGCTGCGTTTCGAGCGCGGCTTTTGCCGAATGCGCGTGCCCGTATTGCGAGCTAGGGAGGTCGTCATGATCGACGAGAGGTTCGATGCAATCGTGGTCGGCGCCGGCATGGCTGGCAACGCGGCGGCGCTGACCATGGCCCGTAGCGGTATGAAGGTGCTACAGCTTGAGCGCGGCGAGTATGCAGGTTCGAAAAACGTGCAGGGCGCAATCCTCTATGCGGATATGATGGAAAAGCTGATTCCGGATTTTCGGGAGGAGGCGCCGCTTGAACGTCATTTGGTCGAGCAGCGCTTCTGGATGATGGATGACCGCTCCCACGTCGGCATGCACTACCGCTCCGACGAATTCAATGAAGAACGGCCGAACCGCTACACCATCATCCGCGCCCAGTTCGACAAATGGTTCTCTTCGAAAGTACGCGAGGCCGGCGCGATCGTCCTGTACGAGACCACAGTCACCGAACTTGCACGGGACGACCATGGAAAGGTGATCGGTGTCCGTACAGATCGTCAAGACGGCGAAATACATGCTGATGTCGTGGTGTTGGCCGAAGGCGTTAACGGCCTGCTGGGGACGCGCGCGGGCCTGCGTGAACGGCCGACACCCGATAAAGTTGCCCTCGCCGTAAAGGAAATGCATTTCTTGCCGCGGGAGAGCATTGAGGCTCGTTTCAATCTCAAGGGCGACGAAGGGGTAGTGATCGAGGCGGCGGGTACGATTTCTCGTGGTATGACCGGTATGGGCTTTATCTATGCCAACAAGGAATGCATTTCACTCGGCATCGGTTGTCTTGTCGCCGACTTCCAGCGCACGGGCGAAACGCCTTACGGATTGCTCGATCACTTCAAAAAGCATCCATCAGTAGCGCCTCTGATCGCCGGCTCCGAGGTCAAAGAATATTCCGCGCATCTCATTCCTGAAGGTGGCTACAAGGCAATCCCGCAGCTTTATGGTGAGGGCTGGCTGGTGGTTGGCGATGCGGCGCAACTCAACAATGCCATTCATCGCGAGGGCTCCAACCTCGCCATGACCTCAGGTCGCATCGCGGCCGAATCAATTGTCCAGGTCAAGTCGCGCCGCGATCCTATGACGGCTAGAAATCTGTCGCTCTACAAGAAGATGTTGGACAATTCCTTCGTCATGAAAGACCTCAAGAAGTACAAGGATCTACCGAAGCTGATGCACACAAATTCGCAAAGTTTCTTTCTCACCTACCCGCAGCTCGTCTCCAGCGCGATGCAAAACTTCGTACGCGTCGATGGTACGCCCAAGATCGAGAAAGAGAAGGTGACGGTGAAATCCTTCGTAAGGGCACGGTCGTGGGCAGGTCTGTTCAGCGATGCCTGCCGGCTTGCCCGTGCGTGGCGCTGACGAAATCAGAAATTGAAGCGGAACAAAGGAGGTTAACGCATGAATGAGTCGTCGGTGCGCGTCGAGGACAAGCTATATTACAATCGTTATCTTGTGGACGTCGGTCGTCCCCACGTTAAGGTGCGCGCGCACAAGAACCCCTCACGGCAGCTATTAGCACTTTTGAAGGCCTGCCCTGCGCGCTGCTACGAACTCAATGAGGCGGGACAGGTCGAAGTAACTGTCGATGGCTGTATCGAATGCGGCACGTGCCGCGTGATCGCTGAGCCCAGCGGCGAGATCGAATGGAATTATCCGCGTGGCGGATATGGGGTGCTATTCAAGTTTGGATGAACTTGAATGAGGATGGCGGTGTGATCGCCCGTGAGCGAGACGACTAAGGCCGTGACCCATAATCCCAGGGAACGGTTTGGCGAAGACCCGCAGGTAAAAGAGCCTTCGTCGGTGCTGCTACCCGAACACCATCGACAAGTCACGCGTTTGGGTCCCCTAAGTTCACAAACGAAGTGCAACACTTCCTGGAGGATGTGTTGCCATGGGGACGGAGTTACGAGCAGCTGTCGCTTGACGATCGATGCGAGATTGCCCGCCTATCGTCCAATAGCAGCTCGGTCCGGCAAATCGCGGCAGCTCTGGATCGCCCGCCATCAACAATCTCTCGAGAACTGAAGCGCAGTCGGGGCAAGCAGGTCGACAAGGCTAGCTATGCCGAACAACGGGCACGAGCTCGGCGCTGAACGGGCGCTCGCCTCGACCGGGAGCCCGGCCTGCCCCGCGCGGTGTTGGAGCGCCTCGGACAGGGCTGGTCACGCCTCGCGCTGTCGAGCAGGTCGCACGCCGGCTCGCCCGCGACAATGGCCGCAAGGTGATCTCCTACGAGACCATCTACCGCTTCATCTACGCCCAGCTCCGGCGCACCTCGGACTACAGCTGGCGCCGCTATCTGCCGCGCGGCAAGAGCAAGCGCGGCTATCGCGGCAAAAAGGAGGGCAGTCCCGCAAGCTTCATCGAAGGCCGTCTTTCACTGGCGGAACGGCCCGTAGAGGCCGCCGATCGCAATGCCCCCCGGCCATTGGGAGGCGGATCTGATGATGTTCTCAAAATACGTTCAGGCCGTCTTCACTGTGCATGAGCGGACCTCGCGCCTGCTGCTCGGCATCCGCCTCGGCAGCAAGCTTGCCGTGGCGCTCGCCAGGACGACGGCGAGGGTATGGCTTACACCCCGGCCTACGCCATCCCCGCCGCCCATAGCGCGAACGCGTACACGATCGCCACCTCGTCCAACCGCTTAAACCGCCCGGAGGCGCCGCCGTGGCCGGCGCCCATGTTGGTGCGCAGCAGCACCGGGCCGCCTCCACGCATGGTGGCGCGCAGGCGTGCGATCCATTTGGCGGGCTCCCAATAGGTGACGCGCGGATCGGTCAATCCGCCCATCGACAGGATCGCCGGGTAGTCCTTGTCCGCGACATTGTCGTAGGGCGAGTAAGACAGGATGGTGCGAAAATCCGTCTCGCTCTCGATCGGATTGCCCCATTCCGGCCATTCCGGCGGCGTCAGCGGCAGCGTGTCGTCGAGCATGGTGTTGAGCACGTCGACGAACGGCACTTCAGCCACTATTCCCGCGAACAATTGGCCGGCGCGGTTGGCGACCGCGCCCATCAGCATGCCGCCGGCCGAGCCGCCATGGCCAATGATGCGTTTTGCGCTGGTGTATTTCGCATCGATCAGCGCGCGGGCGCTGGCGGCGAAATCGTCGAACGAGTTGGTTTTCTTCTCGCGCTTGCCGTCGAGATACCAGCCCCAGCCCTTGTCGGCGCCGCCGCGGATATGCGCGATGGCGTAAACGAAGCCGCGATCGACCAGCGACAGGCGGTTGGCGCTGAACGACGCCGGCATCGCCATGCCATAGGAGCCGTAGCCGTAGAGCAACAGCGGCGCCGCGCCGTCGAGCTTCAGCCCGCGGCGATGCAGGATCGAGACCGGCACCTCGGCGCCGTCATGCGATTTCGCCATGATGCGCGTCGTGACGTAGTCGGCCGCGTTATGCCCTGACGGAATCTCCTGACGCTTGCGCAAGGTGCGCGTGCGCTTGACCATGTCGTAATCATAGACTTCCGACGGCGTCGTCATCGACGAATAGGAAAAGCGCAGTGTCGTCGTCTCGAACTCGTAGGAGCCCATCGTATCGAGCGAGTAGGCCGCCTCGTCGAAAGCGATGGCATGCTCCTCCCCGCCCGCGAGATCGCGGATCACGACCGACGGCAGTGCGTTGGCGCGCTCCAGCCGCACCAGATGGCCCGCATAGAGATCGAGGTCGATGATGCAGATGCCGGGCCGATACGAAATCAGGTCGCGCCAGTTCTTGCGCTCGGGCGCGTCAAGCGGCGCGGTGACGATCTTGAAGTCGATGGCGTCGTCGGCATTGGTGAGGATGAACAGCTCGTCGCCGCGGTCGGCGAGCGAATATTGCACGCCCTCCTCGCGCGTAGCAACCAGGCGCGGCGGCGCCTCGGGGTTGGCGAGGTCGATCAGGCGCTGTTCCGAGGTCTCGTGATCGCCGCCCGCGATCACGCAGAATCGGCCGCTGGTGCTCTCATGCAGGTGGGTGAACCAGCCGGCATCCTGCTCTTCATAGACCAGCGTATCGTCGGCCTGCCCAGTGCCGAGCTTGTGCCGCCACACCTGCATCGGCCGGTGATTGTCGTCGAGCTTCACATAGAAGAAGGACTTAGCGTCCGCGGCCCAGACCACGCCGCCATCGGTCTCCTCGACGACATCGTCGAGGTCCTTTCCCGTCGCCCAGTCGCGGACGCGGATCGAAAAATATTCCGAGCCCTTGGTGTCCGCGCTCCAGGCCTGCAGCTTATGATCATAGGAGTGACGGCTGCCGCCGAACTTGAAATATGTGTGGTCCCTGGCGAGCGCGTCGCCGTCGAGCACGATCTCGCCGTCGCCGCCATCGCGCGGCATGCGTCCGAACAGCTCGTGCTGCCCGCCCTCGCGAAACCTGCGGAAATAGGCGAACGGCCCATCCGGTGACGGCACGCTGGAATCGTCCTCCTTGATCCGCCCGCGCATCTCGCGCACCAGCGTCTTCTGCAGGCCCGCGGTATGGCCGAGCAGGCTCTCGGTGTAGGCGTTCTCCTCCTCCAGATATTTGCGGATGTCGGGATTGAGCACGCCGGGATCGCGCAGCACCTCCTGCCAGTTCGCATCCTTCAGCCAGGCATAATCGTCGGTCACGGTGATGCCGTGCCGCGTGAAGGAATGCGGCCGGCGTAGGGCGACCGGGGGCTGGGAAGATGTTTTGGCTTGTATCACTCGATCCTCGTTCAACAATGTACTCGCCATGTCGCCGCTCTTCCGTCTCCCCGCAAGCGAGGGCGAGGGAAGAGGCTCGCCGTGTTCCACCTTATATCGTCCAGATTTCCTCGAATTGCAGCGTGACTGGGCCAAGTCGCCGGGTCGTTGCTGGATCGCTTGTGTGCCTTGAGGAACGATATCCCGCCGTCGGTCCAGCCTGATGCTGTTCAATTCCTACCCGTTCATCTGCACCCCGCCTCGAGCGCAAGCGCAACTGACTGCACCATCGCAGCAAAACGCACCGCGGTGTGGATCGCGTCGGAACCAACGCTCGCCTCCCGCAGCGCCTTCTCGTGAGCATCTATACAGGCGCCGCAGCCATTTATGGCCGAGATCCCAAGCGACCACAGCTCGAAATCGGCCTTGTCCACGCCGGATTACCGATCACGTTCATGCGCAGCCTCGCGGGCATCGACTTGCATTCCGCGTTGGAGACGAGGTGAACAAAGCGATAGTAGACGTTGTTCATCGCCATTATGCAGGCCGCAGATTTTGCCGCTGCGATTGCCGCGGGCCCCATGGTGGAGGCCGCATCGCGGTGATCACCTCGCGGTTGCGCGTCGCAACTGCGCTCGCCAGCAATAGCCACACTCGCTTTTGTGGCGACAGCATATCATCGGCCATCATCGCCGCCAGGTTCAGCCTGATGTCCTTGGCGAAATCGGGAAGTTGCTCGCTCAGTTGTTCGAGTGGTGACATACTGCCTCAACTAATCGTAAGCGTTTCGCCGCCGATCTCGCGGTTGCAAGGACAGAGTTCGTCGGTCTGCAGCGCGTCGAGGACGCGCAGCGTGTCCTTTGGGTTGCGACCAACGTTGAGATTGGTCGCATAGACGTGTTGGATGATGTTGTCGGGGTCAGCTATAAAACTGTAGCGATAGGCGACGCCCTCAGGCGAGCGCACGCCGAGGCCATCGATCAGCGTTCCCTTGGTGTCGGCAAACTGCCAAATTGGCAGATTGTTAAGGCTCTCGTGCGCCCGGCGCCAGGCAAGCTTGCAGAACTCGTTATCGGTCGAGCCACCTAATACAATCGCGTCGCGCTCGCTGAAATCCTTGGACAGCCGGGCAAACTCGGCGATTTCAGTGGGGCAGACAAACGTAAAATCTTTGGGGTAGAAGAAGATGATCTTCCATTTCCCCGGGAAGCTCTCTTCAGTCAGTGTCTCGAACGCGCTCTGCCCTTCTTCCTCCTGCGCGTGAAAGCCGGGCTTCACGCCTGTAATCTCGAATGATGGCAACTTACTTCCAATTCCAAGCATGCTGTATCCTCCCAAGATCGCCCAGCGTAGATCGTAATGCCATTAGCGAAGCAAGCTATATGCCATTCGTTCCCAAGTGCGTTTGTTGGATGGGTAACAACCGACGCTTGGCTGCAGGCATCTGAGAAGCGATTTTGGAATAGATACTAAAAGCGCTACACGTCCTGCCGGATACCAAAATCGCCTCACGACGGCTCACAAGGTGGAGCGGAGTGGACACGGCGACTTAGGTTGTCGCATAGATGACGAATGAGCCGCTGATGATCATGGGCATGAGTCTGCAATACCCGCTCAGGCCATGATCAAGCGCTCCGGTATCATCATCTCAAGAAGCAACTGGGTTAAAGCCCGCCGATGGCCTGCCACCAGTTCGCGATGACGGACCACTCGCAGGCTAGCGTTGTGCCGAAATCCCCGTTGAAATTGCGCCAGTCGGAGAAACGCCTCTCGGGAACGGCGGTGAGAAGGGGAAGGCCACGGGAGATCGCGTCAGCAAATTCGGCGCGTAGGCCCTGGCCAGATGCTTCCTGCCTGGAGAACTTGTTGATCACGATTAGATCGACATTGTCCCTAATCGCGCGCGACACAAGAGCCGCCGCTTCAGCAAGCCCACCAGTATCGAGTTTGCAGGACATAGCTCCGCCGCCGAGTGTCTGGGAGACCGAAATCTTAGTGCCTGTCGCAACGTCGACTGCGAGCATGGTCGTCGTGCCGTTTGCGTTCCTCACGTTTCGCTGAACGATGCCGCCGATGCGTACGCCTCGACGCGCGAGATCATGGGCGAAGTTGGCGAGCAGCGTATCGACGTCGTCGCTCGGCCGATAGACAACAGCCGCTATGCGGCTCGGAGCGATCTTAGCAATGTTGCCGATCATGGGCCGATCCTGTTGTTGTTCGTTTCACCCAGTGGTGCTTGTTTGTCCGCCATCTGCTGTTGGTGGAAGCTGCCATCGCTTGTAGTGGCGGCTTTGAAACCCGCAGTCCGAAGGACATGCCGGATCTCGGCGAACACATCCGCCCGTCGGTGAGCCTGAGCTCATCGAAGGAGCGGCGTGCGATGCGTGGCAGCACCTGCGCTTGAGAGCCTCTAGTCTCAAGCATGAGCGCCGCTGACCTCGGCTGCGTCGTATGCGCAAACAAGCTCTCATGCTCGTCGGACAGACATTCAGGATTGAACTTGGTGCCGTGGCTCGCGCGCGAATGCTGACTTGCTGTTGTGCAGTCGGTAACGCACGCCGGGTTTAAGGAGCGCCACATGAAAGATAGAAGGCAGATGCGGCGGGTGGAGCGTGGTCTCCCGGCTGCACCTCGTCATGGATGGCATAGAAGCCAGTCGGCAGATGCGCACTGCGAGCGATGCAGCGGACTACAAAGGTAGCCGTCATATCCTTGGCCGGTATGAGCAATCGCGAACTATCGGATGCTCGCGAGATAACCGCTGACGCGCGATCTCGACACGAATCGATTGTGCCATTCTCACTTCCTTATCCTCGCGCTTAACGTCTCGATCAAGATTACGAGGAGGATGACCGCAACCGCGAGACCCACCATTCCGCCGGCAAACCAACTTATTACGGCGAGCGCCACATCTCCACCGGACCATTAGGGCCGCAGACCGACAGTTCTATGGTGGGCGTCCCCGCCTGGTGGGGGAGCGTGGCGGTGGAATTCCGGACGCGGTCGCCGATCGCACAGGTGAAACGGCGTTCCGGATACGCTGTACCCTCCATCAGTTTGATGGGAAGGAGATCAACGGTAGAGGTACGCATGAATGGCATGGCCTGCGCAGGTAAGGTGTAATACCCTCGGGGCGCACCAAATCTCGCTTCAGCCTCGTGTCCGGCTCTCTCATTGAAGGATGCATCAGTCTTTTGGGCGAGTAGTCGGGACCTCGCGCCGGCAGCAAAATTGATGTTCATCACTTCTGAACTCGCGAACATCAGCAGCATCACAGTTGTATTAACCAGAACCAATGGGGCAGGCCTCATCAGAAACTCGGAGGGCGGTTCGCTACGACGGCTGATTTCGCGGCAAGCGCCTTGCTTCTTATCTCAGCAATCTGCGTGCCAATCGGGGGATACTGTGCCGCGACTTGCGCGGCCAATGATCCAGCCCAGAATCCGGCGTAGGCTGCTTGGAATGGCCGCGTGCGGTGTCGTCGCAGTCAATCATCGGATTTAGATGCCCAGCGCTCATAGGGCTTGAATCATACGTAGCGTCAGGTTGTACGATGCTGTGGTCAGGTGATGATCCGGTTCCATGAAGAGAGTTATGATTGCGGATGTCTCACCTGTCTAAAGCTTGCTCCGCAAATGCCGGTTATGAAATCGTCACGTTTTGCACGGGGTAGCGCTTGCCAATTCGAGCCGGCAGCGGGTCCGCAACAGAACCGCCTTTTGTCACATCAGCGCCAACGTCGGTCCGGCTAAGTTCGATCTCCGATGTTCCGGCGTGCTGTGATCTGCAAAGGGTCCGAATTGTGTTCGAGTTCGTGCGAGTCGGTTTAGATGGAGCTCTCAGTGATTTCACGATCTGCGATCGACTGGCCCCACAGAGGTGTTGGGGCGTAACTGATCGTGAGATTGTCTGCTTTTGGCGGAATGTCTCTAGCTATGTACAAGATCCGTTTGCCAGATCTCGCGGCAATGATCGTGTCGTTCTGCGCTCCTTCGCTGTCTGGCTGCTTCCACTTGGCCGCGAGAGAAATGGTGCCGTCAGGCAGGCATTGGAGCGCTCAAAATGTCATATGTTGGCCTGTTGGCCTGTTGGACTGCAGGCAGTCGATCTCGATTACCTTGGCTCGGCTGCGAGCATGCTATCGCGGTGGCAGGTTGATCCGACTACGACTTAGGGGTGGGATCGATGCGCAAGAGTGCGTTCCGCTGCCCTTCATGTTTTGAATACGTCGGCGTTAAACAGGTGATGTCGCTCATTGTGGCGGAAGACAATGATGGACACAGTATAAGGAGATACGGTGAATCGAATGCAGCGCACTTGCCGGGCACTCAGAGCACGTCACTTTGCAGCATACCTTGCTGTGCTTGCGACAACAACAGCTCTTTGTACGGAATACACCCAGGCGCGAGATCGGAGGACGGAAGAGATGTTGATGTCCTGCAGACCAGACGTACTCCGCTTTTGTGATCGTTTTAACGGGCCAGGAGATGAAGACGTCGTTGTGTTTTGTCTCAGCGACAATCATAGAAGCCTGCGCAGGGCATGCCGCCACGCGATGCCGGTTGCGGCAAATGGAAAAGTAGTCTCAAGACAAGGCGCATTAAAAAGATCGCCGTCCACCGTCGCGGGTCGGGAGAGAGCGTCCAAGCTGCAACTTAGGCGTCGCACGACAACAAGCTATGACACGGCGATAGGGCCTTGATCGCGCTGAATAAATTGAAAAAGATCGGTTGGGCAAGCAGGAGGCCTCACCATCCGAGTGCCGGACGTGGCGCTCATCACGGATGAGTGCGAGCGCGGCCAATTGTCATCGTGATCGGAGCGTACGTTCTGGTCGTGAAGTTGGGCAGTTCAACACACGCATAGGCTTCGAATCTACATCAGAATCGGAACGTCAAAGGAAAAGTGGTCTCCAAAAGACGCTCAAATGCAGAACGCTGTTCAAGAAGACGCTTCTCAATGGCCTTGCGATCCGCATCAGGCAACCCCGTATGAAGCAACTGACGACAACGCCAAATGCCGTTCCGAACCGATCTGATCTCACTCAGTCTATCATCAATCGAAGTCATCCCGCATGCCGACCTGGTTTACAACTCACCTTTAGAAAGTGTCCATCTCGACGCGTTACTAGGCGTCGCTCCGTCATACGATGACAATTGTCTTCGTGCTTGGGAGCGTGCAATATCGCTGCCAATGGCCTCGAGGAACCTCGCAGATGGTTCAGTTCGGGCGAGGCTTTCAATTACCAATAACCGTGTTAGCACGACGTGTGCGACAGGAGTTGTCGTCGATCACGGAGTTTAGCTGCGTCGTTGGTATGTGCATTGCGGAATTCCTGCAAATCCAAGCTGTCTGCCGGCAATCGTAGTTGATGTCTTAGATAATCTTTCCACGCGCCAAAACCGTCGATGTTTTTCGTGATTCTCGGGAATTGAGCGGTGCCAAAGGGGATCCGGCATCGGTCGCCGTCGCAAGTTTAGCAGGGAAGGGCACTCACGCGACGTACCTAACGAAGGCCGCAGCCTGCCCGTGCGTCTTACAACGTGCCGAACGAGCTGATTCGAGCAAACGCTCGTATGCTGCTATTGGCTTTCCTCACGAACCATGACGCCGCCCAAGATTTTTTTGCAAAATCGGCACGCGGAAGCTTGAATCGCACGTAGCGTAAGGTTGTACAAATCGGCGGTTCGCAGGTCGATACTGAGACATTGTCGGCCTCATGCTGCCACCTCACCGTATTTGCGATCCGCGGAAAATATCACGATGGAAGAATTTGTTGTCGCTGCTCTGGTCGCTCTCTCTGGTTTTGGAGCAGGTTACGCCGTGGGTAGCTGGCGTTTTCGCAAACGGTATGAGAGCGCTCGACGGTATAACGCTTACTCTCGCTCGCCTCCTGTTGATCGTCCCACTTTCCCGAAAAAGCGCGCGTTTTGATTAGACCTAGCAGATAGCTCATGTTCACCGGCATGGGACTTAGCGCTCTAGGTCTCGTCAGCGCGGGTGAAGGCCTGATGAAGCTTTGCCAGAGATCTTCACAGCGCTCGCGCTGCGAACGTAAACAGCCCTGCGTGAGCGTTAGAGGAAAAGTGAGATAAAAGTCGGTCAGGTGAGGTTAGAGGAGACGATCGTAAGTAAACCGCTGATGACGTGTCGTGACGTGTTCTATCGACGTCGAAATCCGGAACCGGGATGCTTATCTGACGACCAAGGGTTGGCCGAGCCTGCCGACCACCAAGCAGGCGTCCAACGTCAATGCGGCAACCCTGCACAGGCACTGATCCCGAGCTGTTTGAGATCGCTAAATGGGTTCGTCCAGTCCTGATAAGGGCGGTTCTATTCCTTGAAGCTTCAAGAGGGGTGCGCACGATCGATTCCATATCCGGGAGCGGAGACACCCGTGTGTTGCCGGGCAAGAATTCAAATGTTGGGAGTGGCGCTCCCGCAGGGCCCCTCTCACTCTTATGAGCCTACTCCTGTCAGGAGGATGCACAGCGATCCTGCGCGCCCCACAAGAACTCGCCGCCGTGGCCCGCCCATCGAATCTCTTGGGGACATTCGATCGGCGCATATTAGTCGGCGCCGTGAACAGCCAGCGTTCGAAGTCGCTCGTCGTCCACCCATCACGGACCCGCTAGGTCGGTCAGGACAGCCCGGTGCAGACGCTAACCGTCGATCGGCTGATGCCGACAGTAAAGGTGATCTGCCGCTCGCAGGGCAAGGACGTGCTGATAACTCCAAACTTCTCGACTTTCCCAATCAGCGCTCTCTCGGCGCCGTCCGACCTCCCCCTTGCTGGGCCGCAAACGGGGTGTTCCGCGCATCGCCAGCTTCTGCTTGCCAAAGCCAGGGTCCAGCGTGACGTCTCAGCGTGCTCCACGAAGCATTGCAGCATACGTCCGACCGACTCTTGCGCAAATGACAGGCCGCCACTGTGACACCTGCACACCAACAACCGCGACATTCCATCTCGGATTTGTCAATTTCGCATAGCATAGCGTGCTGTGCGCTTGATCATCGCGCATCCTAGCCTACAACCTGACGCTACGTGAGATTTAGGTTGTTTCAACGCCAGCCTAGATTTGAACCAGCGTGGACATTATCAAACTCCTTGTCATGGCGCTGTGGTCGCTCACCACGGCCTTTGCGACGCTTCCAACCATTCGCGCAAAAGCGTCAGCGATTTCAGATTCGTCTCGTCTTCATCATCATCGTGCGGCACGTTCTGCCCGCCATCAAATATAGCTGTCCATGATTCAGGTCGGCACCATCTCAAAATTCGATTGTCCCTCGTTCTGCCATGTTCGCCACCAAAGCAGACGCTTATCGCTGGCGCATGTCGCGTCGGCGAAAGCGAGTGTCTTAGGGGAATTCCATGGTGAAGCCAGTTGTGATTGTAGTCGGCGCGGACAAGGGGGGAGTAGGAAAGACGACAGTATCACGCACGCTTCTGGACTACTTCAGCAAAAACAACGTGCAGACACGTGCGTTCGACACGGAGGCGCCGCGTGGAACCTTGAAGCGCTTTTTCCCTGAGATCACGGAGATCGTCGATATGACGACGACTGCGGACCAGATGAAGATCTTCGACACCCTGAACTCAGGGCTCTGCGTCACAATCATTGACGCTCGTGCAGGCTTGCTGTCCTCAGCACTGGCCTCCTTGCGCGACATCGGCTTCTTGGATGCCGCGCGTTCCGGCCAAATCACCTTTGCCGTATTTCATATCTTGGGCCCCTCCATAGCTTCGCTGGATGAGATCGCCGAGACCGCAACTTTCATGGCCGGCACGAAATATTTTTTGGTCAAGAACTTCATCAACGACACTCAGTTCTTCCAATGGGACCAATCCACCTATAATTCGTATTTCCACCGCATCAAGTTCGCGACCGAGTTGACCATACCGAAGCTCAACGCGATGGCCTATGAGCAGGTCGAAGTCGCTTCGGTCCCATTCGTGGACTTTGTCGCAAATAAGGGTCGGCAGGATGAAGCGGCTAACTACTCCTTCGTGCTGCGCGGCTATGTACGACACTGGCTCGCGAACGTCTGGAGCGAATACGATCGCATCAACTTGACCGAACTGGCTGGCGCCAAATCGGCAACCCGCAGCGGGGAGAAATAAGCGCTTGCTTCGCAGGCAAAGAGGTGCGCCCGCATGAAACTCTCGATCGAATGCTGGCGATGTTAGCAACGCCCGTCTACATCATCTGTTCTCCTTGCCCGCAGGTCGGTAAAACACTTATCGCTCGCCTAGTGAGCGAGTTCTTGCTGCTGAAGAACGGCACGGCGGCCTCCTTCGACGTCAGTCTGAAGGAGCCGTCTTTGCTCGATTACCTACCCAAAATCACGGAAACCGCAGATGTGATAGATACTTACGGCAAGATGCAGCTGATGGATCCACTTATCGTTCACGATCGCGTCGCCAAGGTGATTGACCTCGGCTTCCATGCGTTCGATGAATTCTTCAAGATGTGCCATGAAATCGGCTTCATGAAAGAGACGGTGCGCCGGTATGTTGCGCCGATCGTCCTATTCGTCGCGGGCAGTGACCGCATCTCCTGGCGTAATTATGAGATGTTGCGGCAACAGATTCCGCCAGGAGCGCTGGTCACCGTCCACAATGAATTCGTGCTGCGCGGCGAATTACCTGAAGCCATGCTTGGCGAGCATGTGCTCAGAATCCCAGCTTTGCCGGCATTTCTAAGAGTCTACATAGACCGACTGGGCTTTTCCTTCACCGGATATCTGCGCGATGAGAAGGATTGGTCCACGGAGCTCCATCAATGGATCCGACGAAACTACACAATGATTCGCGATTTGGAACTAAGCGTGGTGATGCAACAGCGCTACACACCTGCATCGCCCTTTGGACGGGCCAGGTGGCACGAGCGCTAGCTGCCCCCTGAGCTAACCCCGATCGCGGGAATATCGAGGCCGGATTTAAGTGATCTCGACCGCTCCCAAGTGCAGCGTTAGGTCGATGGCTGTCGCGCCTTTGCGACAAAGGCTATCGGCATGCGCTCGTTTAGGACTTGGCAGCACTTGGCCTTGTAAAGCGCAACCGACGACGCGAGGCCCGCATCGGGCTCGCGGTCTCGGTATAATCCTGGAGACTCGTGAGTGGCGCGGGACATTGCCGCCGCGCGCTACTTGAACCGCGTGGTTCATTCCGCTCCCGTCATCCGTTGATCCCGCAGCCCAGACGGCGAACGGGCCTCGATTGTGCCGCTTGAGCGCAACAAAGTTCTACATCGCCGGCGTGTATCCTCCGAAACCGTTTGCATTTTCGCGTTGCCCCTCCTCGGTTATTTTTCAGTTCGCCGGTTGCTGATGAGTCCGAACGGCCGGGTCAGCTTTTGGCGCCCCGATGAGACGAGGCTCAACCAATCGGATGCGTAACTTGTGCTCCCGTCGTGCCGATCGGCATGAGAGGAACCGTGCTAGCGAGCGGCTTGTAACGCCGAAGGCGCCCCGCTTTCGTCGCTTGGCGGGGCGCGGCTGGAGCGAGGCTTACCCGCAGGCCTTGCGTGGTCGCGACCGGAGAAGCGTGCATCCTTCGCCGCCTTTGACAGGTAGCGTACATCGGTGCGTGTTTCGAGCATGATGTTGTCACTGACGCGTAGCCCGCTGCCGCTCCCGCAGCCGATACTAGTTGGCGGAAGCATTCTTGCGGAGTTCCTATATGCGCTGAAGATTGCGATGTTGCTGACAAAAAGTCGGCTCAGGCCGGATCGGAAGAAGCGCAGATGAGTCTACATGCTCGGTCGCGATCCCGGCCCACCAGTTTGCAAGCAAATCACGGCGATGCTCGAGGATGAGCAGACCTCAGGCCGGCATCACAGTACTGGATGACTGGCGAGTACAGGCAGGGTCAAGGAGGCGAGTCACGAGGTGGGAGTTGCCGGCTGTCGCCAGTCTAAGTGATACGTCTGCTTGACTGCGGTTTCCGCTTGTCCCCGGAACTGCACCCGAAGATCGGAACGAGAGTACGATCGGGAGCGGGTGGAGGTGGCCAATAGCTTGCATGTACGACTTCTCAATCGAGCACACACACTATGTCGATTCGAGCAGTTAGCATCGCAGCCGCAAGTTTCCCCTCTTCAAGACGAACGTCGGTGGCGCCCGGTTCGTCTATTTATGCTTGTCGGGCAGGGTCTTTGACAATCCCGCATGTCGGACTTGATCTGTTCTGCTTAAGACCCCTATCTCGCGAAACCGAACGATGACGAGCCAGTATTGCGTTTGGGCGATGCAAGGGAGGTGTTTCCATTCCGAAAGGGTCAGCATAGCGCGATGTGGCACGGCAGTTGCTGGAAGATGGAAGGATGGTTCGCGGCGCTAGTGGCAGTGCAGTGGCCGCCGAGAGCTTGGATGAAACGTCGTCAGCAGGGCAAAATCGGATCGACCCAATGTGCAGTGTTGGAGGCGATGCTCGATCTCAGTGCTCCCGGGAGGTCATGGATAGGTCCGGCGACTGCGGTCATTTGGTATCGCGTTCGAGCGGCAATGGGGAAGCTGGTCTATCTGGCGGCTGGTCGAACCAACACGGAAAAAAATTATGAAGCTAGGACTATTTTATGAGCATCAATTGCCACGTCCGTGGCAAGACGGCAGCGAGCAGGACCTGTTCTGCAACGCGCTGGAGCAGATCGGACTCGCCGATCGGCTTGGCTTCGACCACGTGTGGCAGGTCGAACATCATTTCCTGGAGGAGTACTCCCACTCGTCGGCACCGGAAGTCTTTCTGGGTGCCGTGTCTCAACGCACAAAGAACATACGCCTCGGCCATGGCGTTTGCCTTTCGGCGCCAAATTACAATCACCCGGCGCGGGTCGCCGAACGCCTCGCGACGCTCGATGTAATCTCTGGGGGGCGCGTCGATTGGGGCACCGGAGAATCTGCCTCTCTAATCGAGATGCATGGCTTTGGAATAGAGCCGGAAGCGAAGAACGATATGTGGCGGGAAGGTGTGGAACAGACCGCCAATATGATGACGATGCAGCCATACCCCGGATATGACGGCCAATTTTTCAGAATGCCGGTCCGCAATGTCGTGCCCAAACCAGTTCAGAAGCCGCATCCACCGATCTGGATGGCGTGTTCACGACGCGAGAGCATCTTGCGCGCGGCACGTCACGGGCTGGGGGCTCTGGTTTTTGGCTTTGTCGAGGCTTCCCAAGCCAAAGTCTGGCGCGATGAGTATTACAATATCATCAAGTCGGAAGAGTGCGTTCCCATTGGTCATTCGGTTAATGCCAATATCGCCGCGCTCAACGGAATGATGGTTCATGACAACGCCGAAGAAGCCATGCGTCGTGGGCTTGATGGCTTCAGGTTCTTCGGCTATTCGATCGCGCATTACGCGGTGTATGGTGAACACCGTCCCGGACGCACGGATCTGTGGCGGCGATTCCAAACGATCAAGGCGGACATGAAGGACACGCCAGGCTCTGGCAGCATCGGACGGCCTCAGAATGTTCGCGAGCATCTTATGGGATATGCGGATATCGGCATCGATCAGATGATCTTTATCCAGCAGTGCGGCATGAATAAGCACGAACATATCTGCGAAGCACTCGAGCTGTTCGCCAAGGATGTCATGCCTGCACTGAAAGAAAAGGAAGACCGGCGCGTCCGCCGTAAAGAGGAAGAACTGGCACCCTACGTGGAGAGAGCACTTGCGCGAAAGTTACGGAGGCCCGAGCTGTCTGAATCGGACATCCCAAGCGTTGAGGCGATCGGCGTCGTGCTCGAGCGACGTACAGGCAAGGATTACGCTTCAGCAGGAGGTGCCTACGCAGATCCGACCCGCGGCGGCGCCATCCCGATGGTTTCGCGGGAGGCCTTTATCAGGTCAGCCAAGGGCGAGCTATAGCAATGCTGAGAGGGGTCAGAGACGTTGCGAATTGAGGGTCGAAGCCCTGCTTAATAGTCTCAGCACTTCAATCTCTCCGAACTGACCATCTCCCCAAGATCTGCACTGATCACAATACGACTCGCCGTCGTTAGCTTTGAGTATAGGCGCAGATCCTCGATCTGTTGCGTTACGACAACGCGCATCTGGGCAAGAGCCTGCCCATTGTCGTTCAAGGCGAACAGGCTGGGTTCGCTCTTGCCCAAAACGAAAGATTGTCGTGTTCGATGGCACCTGTTGATCCTCGATCGTCGGACCAGCAAGAATGATGCTCGCCGCCTGTGCAGTGAGATGAATTGACCTGCCCTGATAGGAAAGAGTCAGCCATCCACTGGTGCCGTCTGCACCCGCAGGCGGCGGCGCTGCTTTTGCATCGCGCTTTGTCTAAGCGGCGGCAGTAAGTGGGAACAGCAGAGCAAGCCCGCTTAGGACGCAGGAAAGATCAGGACGGACAGACGTAGGGGCTGGCGGCAGTCGATCGTCCATGGCTGCCGGCAGCGCTATTAACAGCTCAAGTGAATCGTTGCTTTCACGTTCGAGGCTAGGCACCCGATGCTGAGCTATTCAGTTCAAGAGTATAACCGATGCCGCGCACGGTCTTGATGATTAACGTCGCACCCGATTGGTTCAAATGGGTGCGTAGTCGATAGACGCCGGCTTCTAGTGCGTTGGCCGAGACTTCTTCGTCAAACGCATAAAGCCCGTCCTCCAGTGACGCTCGCAGCACGGTGCGGCCAGCGCGGCTGAGCAGGTGTTCAAGAATGCACACTTCGCGACGCGCGATCTTTAGTAGCCGGCCACCAACGGAGACCTGCCGGGCGATCGGATCGAAATGTAGATTGCCGAATATGACCACGGGCGCCGTCCGCGCCGGCATTGAAAATCGCAATCCGGCGGCCGAGATAGTTGAAGCTGCACATCATCATGGCAGGGATTGGACGTCCCTCGCGTCTCAACTTCTTCAGCCAATCCAAGCTGTCTCCGTCGGGAAGAACTGAATCGAGCAGGAGAATGTCGTATTTGGCGCAATCCAGAGCGGCTTTCGCCTCATCCAGGGTGCGTGTCACATCAACTGCGAATCCGCAATTCAGTAGAGCGCCCTTCACGGTGCGTGCAAAGTCCACATGGTGATCAATCAGGAGAATCCGCATTTCAGCGCCTCTTCTCTATCTACTTAGACCTGAGCGCATCACGGTCGATCAAGAGGTCCGGCGAATCTGAACAGCTCCCACTCGGCGTAGATCGTAGAGGCGAAGAGCGACGAAGGAGAGCATGTCGATCATCCACCATTCTCTGGCGCACCATTCTCAGCCGTTATGGCGCGACGTGTTGGAAAGCCTACAATCTGACGTTAGGTGCGATTCAAGTCCTTTGAGGGGCTGGGTGCATTACCTTCAAGGCTTGCGGGGCTCCTGAAGCTGCGATGAACGCAGGCGGAGCCGCGCGATAGGTCAGCCGTGGAGACCTCCCAACGCGGTAAGCATTTTGCGGCTCGTTCATTTACGGCGCATTCATGAGGCGCTGTGAATGGAAGTGGGCGAGAAGCGCTCTTGCGGAGTTTCAGGCAAAGCATAGTCATAAGACAGGGCCTTGATCGATCCGCGTCAGCCATTGTGAGCCGAATGCTATTTTGCGGCCACATGCCCGGAGCTGAACCACGGGAATCGACGTCCTATAAAACAACGTGGCTGCCCAGTCGAATTCATCAGCAACCGACCAAAGTGAGAGAACCATCGTCACACGACACTTCGTGAATGCGGCCTCTAAGATCAGCTTGACTATGAGTCGTCGGAAAAATCGGTTGTTGAATGGAACGCATCTATGTGGCGGATAACGATGGCACAACACACCGGATGCTGCGTCATGGTCAGGGTGACGAACGGAGCCAACTACGAGGCCTATGGCGGCCGGACCACGCTGCAAGCCGTGCCAACAGAGCGTTCAGCACGCACACGGTGGTCAGAGACCGCAGCCCAGCCCGCCGATGATGTAGAGCATCTTACGAGGTTTGGCACTGAGATCCCACTCGTCTTTTTCTGGCTGATGCCTGAAGCGCTCGGCGCGGGAACAGTTCGACGACAACCTCGAACTGACTATCCGCGGCATAGGTCTGCTCCGCCGAAGACCAGGATGCTGCGCGACTTCATAACAAGCCCGTCGCGATGAGCTGCATCCAGATATCACTTGGAGCATCGAGCCACTGTGCTGCCGTTCTTATCGCCGAGCCAGCTGAAGCCCCTGATGAAGTCGACCGATCGACGAACCGCAGCATGGAGCAATGCGGCACGTTGCGGCACGCCTCTACAAGTTTGACTGACGATGCTCAGCCCTCGTCCTAGGCTGCGCGATCACCACCTTTCGCATCCGTAACAGTTCTGACAGGACTCCTGCACTTTCAGCACCGCTAGACGAGTTAGGATCGTCGGGTTCTTCTCGCCCCGCGCGGCCAGAGTTAGAATCTTCTCGGCGAGACAAGCCTTCAACGAAGACGTTCGCTTCGCTTCGGGCACCATCCGGACAGCATCGTCCAGAGCACCTCTCAGAACAGCATACAACTTGGTTTGAGAGGCCGGATGTGTCATGCGCAAAATCCTCGGAACGAATCTAGTAGTGTCTGGCCGGCCTGCCCCAGTCCTCCTGATGGGCTTTGATAACGATGCTTCGTTTTGATGGCGGTGGCCGGTGGCTCAGCTCGTCCGTGTTGAATACAATGAATATGGCGGGTGCAATGTGACAGTGGAGCTCACATACAGCTTAATTTTCTGTTCTCCACATTCCCGGTTGATCTTGACAGAAACCTGACCGTCAAATCGACGGCTTAGGCATTGGTGAAAGAATTCTGCCCTGATGGCGTCCAGATCAAGTTGAAGTGACGCCTGAGCTTCGCGGCCTCGTCTTTGATCGGACACGCAGTTAGTGTGTGTGTCTTTGAACGGGAATGAGGACCAGCCGAGGCCGCACCGTCTCGACAGCTAAGTATTAAGACGAGGTAGATGCTGCGGTTCAAGCGGTCAAGCTGCATTGAGGCGCGGAACCTCACCTGCCGAGGGCGCTCCAGGGGAGGCCGGGGCGGCTCCGCCAGCTCGGCGGCTGAAGCAGAAGTCTCGGAGCCGTTGCACATTTGCAACCGGCGCAGCCGTTCTAGATGGTAAGCTGGTCGATCAGAATGACTGAAACAGTGTTCGTGTTTCCTTCGACAGGATTGGCGGGGCGAAAAATGTTTGATGTCTATCGCAATGGGAAGGGCGACGTCCTCGTTCTAGGCACAGGCTCCGCGATACCCGGCACTTACTCCGCCAATAAGTGGCGCAAGAGCAGAAAAAGAATTCTCAAAGTAAGCGACGAGATTAGGTCATCCGTTGCGCGACAAGGGTATTACGTTCGTAGGTTGCGGGCCACGAAAAACGGATGATTTAGTTCGAGCGCATCCGGCGACAAGTTTCCTCTCATCTGCCACCATCATCACAACCAGCCGCTATCCTCCTCTTGCGGCTGTCGGCCGCTGTTTGGCCAAGTTGCAGTCCCGAGCCAATGTTTGCCGAAGTTCGATAGCGCTCATTCAGCTTGATACTAGGTCGCGTACTCATAAAATCCTGAAGTACAGCGCCATCATGCGTGATGTCCGCTTATTCCCCAGCAGCAGCACAAAAGCGGACATCCTGGGAGGTCCGCCAAGGGTCGATTTTGTTGCAAAAGTCGGTTGAGGCGAGCCGGCAAGCGTGATTCCGTTGTGTTGACGCGAATCGCGACGAGGTCGATCCATGATGGGCCGCCTGAAGAGTGACCAAGGTCAACTGTTCTACGAGTTTCATCTCAGCGACGCGGTTCCCGAAGATCATCTGGTACGCAAGATCGACACTGCTCTCGATCTGTCTTGGCTTCGCAGCGAACTAGCTCCTCATTATTCGTCCATGGGTCGCCCGTCGATTGATCCGGAGCTGATGATCCGGATGCTGATCGTGGGGTATGTCTTCGCGATCCGCTCGGAGCGGCTGCTCTGCTGTGAAGTACAGGTGAACCTCGCCTATCGGTGGTTCTGCAAGCTCGGTCTCGAGGATGCTATCCCGGATCATTCGGCCTTCTCGCGGGCCCGCAATGAACGCTTCCGCGAGGGAGATGTTGTTCGTCGTGTATTCGAACATATCGTCGAGGCGTGCATAGTGGCCGGTCTGGTTGGTGGCGAAGGTTTTGCCGTAGACGCGAGCCTGATCCAGGCAGATGCCAACAAGCAGCGCTCAATCCCGGGTCAGGATTGGCGCAGGGATCGCGATCCGGCGAGGTCAAGCCGCGCCGTGAAGGAGTATCTGGCAACCCTCGATGATACGGCATGGGGCGCGGCCAGCGACGTTGTCCCGAAGTTCATCTCGCTGTCCGATCCCGCGGCATAGGCTGCGGCGCCGCCCAACACGGCGGGCCACCCAGCCTTTCCGGGCAAGAAGCGCGAGCCGAGGCTGAAGCAGGCCTGCGCGGCAGTGCCGATCAATGAGCCGTTGGCGGCAGCCGCGGCGAAATCCGGGCCGTACTGGACGGCCAGGAACGCAGCGACCGGGCCTGACGTCAGGCAACCGGACCAGCCAGCCGCCGATGGCATCTCATCAACGGCACCGGGCCAGGGAGGCGGCGAGGATGAGAAGGGCGACAGGACCAGCTTGAGGACGACGAGGCTCATTCGTGCGGCACGGCTTCCTTGGTCTTGCGCCGGGTGGCCGCTGCAAGGGCAGACCGATGATGATCAGGACGACGCCAGCGCCGAAGAGCAAGAGTGTCTCACCGAACTCATCGCGGCCGCCGCGATGCCGAAACAGGCTCAAGGTATTGAACGCTCGCTGCGACGGGAGCCGACACCGTTCTCAGGATGTAGAACACAACCCTGCGACACTGACCGCCAGCCCGAGGCCGCCGCAGCTATCGCCCCGGCCACGAGATGGACCTCGCTGTGCGACAGCTTCCAGGCATACCATGGCATCATCGCGAGTAACCCGAAGAGCGTGCTCCAGGCCACGACGGCGGCGGTATCGCACTCGCGCGTAATCGACGCTCCAGATGTAGAAGGCGGTCGCGACGGCCGAGAGCAGCATCCAGAACGCGCCTACCACGCCGGATCAAGCCACCGAGCCGGTCGCCTGATCGCGTCCGAGCGCAACCAGACCGATGCCGGCGAACGCGGCCAGGAGACCAAGCTGCTGGCGGCCGGTGACGCACTGATTCCAGTCGAAAGGTCGCGAACACCACGACTAAGAGGCCAGCCTATCGGCCTTTTTGACGAGAGCTTGGCGCGGACGGGCTGAACGCGGAGACAGTATTGTTGCAATAGCGGGCATTGCCCCGCACCTTATTCAAGGCTTTCGGGAGTGGGATGATACTTCCGAGCCATGCGGTTGGGAACGCAACGCCAGGGGAGTTCCAAGCGCCGATAAAAGAACGGCGGCGGCCCCGAGCCACTGTGTTGCGGTCAAGGTTTCCTGAAGGAAGATGGAGGCGAAAATGGCTGTAAACACGGGAACGAGCGGTAGCAACAGTGCGGCGGCGGTCGCGCTCATTCGCTGCAGCGCAATCCCGTAGAGTAGAAAGGGGATCGAAAGGAGCAACAATCCTGATCCGACCACCGGAACAACATCGCCGATAGTCACAGAGAGCGTCGGCAATGGGCGAAAGCCAATCCACGCAAATGCGACCAGCGCAAACGCGACGATCTGGCTCGCCGTTGTAAGGCGCAATGTATCTACGCTTTCCGACATCACACGGACCACTATGCTGTACAGTGAGGCGAATAGCACGCCGGCGAGAACGAGAGCGACGCCCAATCCCCGAGCAGCGGAAGGATCAGGGTCAGAGGTCCAGCTCAAAAAGCCGACCCCGGCAACAGCCAACAAGCAGAGGAAGATGATAGCACGGTTAGGGAGCTCGCCAAGGATGAACCACGCAAGAAATATGATCAATGGCGGTTCAACTGCGAACAGCATCGCCTCCACCGAGGCCGGCAGCATCGATAGCCCGAAGATCGACAGACCAGACGCAAGCGCCGGCTGCAGGATGCCCGGGAGGCCAGCACGCCAATCGCTCAAGCGAGGCGGCGCGCCTGACCAGATTGATAATACGGTCAGGCTTGCGGCACTTACAGCCAGCTGCCCTGTTAACAGCGAGAGCGGCTCGATGCAGCAGAGCGCGGCCTTGGACAGAACGTTGCCGATGCTCCAGCTCACCGTCGCGAGTGTTCCGCAAAGGAGCGGTAGGAAGAGTGGTGGGCTGCTCATTCACGGCGTTCCAATTGGCTAATCTGTTTGACACCGGCCAGTAAAAGCAGTGCTGGACACAGGTGATGGAGGATTGTGCTACCTGAAGGCAATTCGCTAAGATTAGATCGGGCTTGTTCAGGGCCGTATCGATCGCGCGTCCGATGAGCGAATCGGCAGAGTTCAGGAAGCAAGATGTCGATGACGCCCAAGATGAGCGACTGCTGCGGTAGCAGTCTACTAAGCGGCAGCGGATGATGTGCTGGTCACCTTGCGCACCAATCAGATTTAATGTCCGCGGGGGTCTCCTTTCACCACTTGTCGTCAATGCTGCCATGGTTGAAAGCGAGGTCCGGGACGCTGCACCAAGAGCAGCGCCAACGCGATCCCAACAAGATCAACAGATTAGAACGGCCCCATGATGTAGGCAGCCAACTTACTGACCTTCACCAGACAGGACGACTGTTACCAGCCTCCCTGGCTTGCAGCGCGTCTCGAGCTGCGCTGACTTCATATCGTCAAGGCGGCGCGAGAGATCTAAAGGCAGGTCGACGGGCCGCCGATCCCCTTTACTGAATCTTCAGGAGATCGCAGGAACTCTTCGCGGCTGCCCCCCCACGCATTTTCGGCAGGAATAGTCTCCGTTATCTCGTAGTAGTCGTTGATAATTCGATTCGATCGGCGCCTTTATGCGCGCGGCGTGGAGTGGCCGCATCACCTGGCCATCAGGGTGCATTCTAACATTCTTCAGTTCAAAATTATTGATCGAGGTGTTCTTCATCTGTGGCGCCACCGCCTCACCTTCATCGGTCTGTATCGCAGCAATTGCCTTGAGATAGTGCGGCGGAACTGTACGTGCTCGCCTGCGCCTCGTTCGAGATCCTACCATCGAACGCCGCTTTGTAACGCTTCGCGAAGGCGCGCGTCTCGTCCGTCATGTCCCAGTAGAGCCGACGCTCGCCTCGTAAATAGCCAACAAAATCGCAAACGCTGCGCATGAGGCTGATCACCTCTTGAAATAAGTGGCATCATGTCTGCGTGGTGTGTTTTTTGCGGTCTTTGGGATGGAGCTGGCGAGGACAATGGGCAGACACAAAGGCTGGTCTGGTGTTGCTACCATCAGCCATGCGGCCTTGTATCTCCGACAACCTTGCGCAGGCACCTACCAGGAATGGTGGCTGCAGGTTCGCGCGGAGCACCATCCCGACGCCGCCTGCCTTCCCATGCTCGACGGCGATGTCGCCGCGATTGCGGCCGCCCGGTGTCGATGAGTGCGCTCGATTGGGAGCTCAGGTACACAATATCTTTGGCCAGTGAAGGAAGGAGTACCTGAATGTCCGACGACAGACCCAATATCGATCCGTATCCGCTCAGCTCTTATGTCGCCTGGGTGGGCAACCGTAATAAGGGGGCGATCTTGAAAACGTCCAAGAACTGTTTCCCACGAAGGGTGACGCGCTTGAAGTAGCATCTGGGTTGCGAAAGTTTCCACCGGCTGTGCCGCCAACACCCCCTTCAGGGTCCCTTCAGGGCAGGCCTTAGCGCAATCCACAGAACGCCCTAAGCGTCCACAGCACGGTCGAAAGCGTCCCAGCTTCACGCCTAGCTCGAGGCGGATGACCGCTCCACTCATCTCGGTCTCGATCACCTCGGAGGGTTTGCTGGCCGAGCAGCGATCGCACAAGGCGTCGTTTGCCGTCGAAATACGCTCGAATCTGCCGGCTGTGCCGCCACCGCTTCCGGAGCCAATTTGGGTTAGCACGAAGTTCGGTGCCTTGCCGGGCACCGCAGCCGCATCTGGCGTCGCCACGCCGTGAGAGCCCGCGGGAAACGCCATTGAGCCGCGCTGCCTCGGAGATCTTCGCGCTATTCTCAAAGCTCTCCGCAGCGACCCTTGCTTTCTTCTCGCCCGTCCACCGCTGCCGGCGGCGCTCCCCCAGTGATCACGCCGAGGCGACGATAGGAGTCACCTTCCTGCTTGGCATCAAGCATGCATTTGCCATCGCTTCACCTCCACCGATCGGCTCATGCCAGGCTGTATCGCAGGCGAGCCGAAGGATAGTGAGCTGGGACCTGATGCCGGTTATTATCGCCCGCGAGCAGCAGTGCGCAATCGCTCCCCGTTAAATGAATATGCTCAAGCAACGCGAGCCGGTTTCGCTGGCGCGACCGGCTAGGTGGTGCCTCAACTTGGCTAACTGTCCGCTGCAACTGGCCAATGCTGGACTCCGTCGCACGATCATGGAGACATCAATAGGGACGGTGTGAGCTGGGCAGCGATGCTGGGCGAGAACGGCGCGCTTGTGCGGAAGCTCGCCCGGAACTTGCATCAGCGGTTGTCCCCTGGAAAAGCGTCACGAGAGAAGCTCTGACCGTGTCATGCACAAATGTCAGCTATCAGTGGACTCAAGGGAGAGTCTGCCTGACTCGCTTTTGCCGGACCTGACGTAGGTGTTTTCCGAGTGTCCTTCTGTGGCGGGCTTAATCGAAGTCATATTCTGCTTTTGTGGCCGTCCTGGCAAAATAATACTTTTCCTATCTCAAATGGGACTGGCTCCCGTGTCTGGATGGGGTAGTTCTACTAGTGATTGAGCCGAGTCCTGCCGAGAAGCGATTTTTGGCAGAACTTTTATTCCAACGTGGAGAGAATTCATGGACGTTAAAAAACTGTCGGTGAAAGAAGCGGCGGCAGCGGCCGCTAAATGTGCGGCGACGGCTGCGCAATGCGCCGCTACGGCTGCCAAATGTGCGGCGACTGCAGCGCAAGCACAGGCAAAAGCCGCCGCAGCGCGATGCTCCGCAACCGCGGCGCGGTGCGCTGCGACCGCAGCGAGATGCGCCGCAACTGCGGCGAAGTGCGCGGCAGAACATCCGTAACTGACGGACTCTGATCCGGCTTGGCCTTGGCGCATCGCCGTCGGCGTGGTGCCAAGGCTATTGGAGACCTCGGAAATGAGCGTTCCCCGCTTGGGCGTTGGGCTTCAGTTCAATCCTGAATTGATTGGTTGGTTTCCGTTTCTGGACCAGCCGCTTGATGCGCTGGAAATATTGTTCGACTCGATCATGAGTCCTCTTGATGGGCCGGGGCTTATGTCTCCCCGCGCCGTCGATCTTATGCGCGATATCGCGGATAAATATCCGCTCCTCGGACATTCGAACTACGGCGGTGACTTCGGCTTCGACGATCTGACGAACACGGCGGCCGTGCGGCGGCACGTTCCGCTCTCTCAGAAACTAAATGTTTGCTCAGTTGCGAACCACTGTTTTTATGGCGACGCCTCCTGGTCCGATGTTTGGAGCAGTCCGTTACAGTTCTCGCGGGCTGAGGCTGTTCGTGTGGCGGCAAGGGCGCGCGCGCTTCAAGATCTTTACGGCGTTCCGCTCGCGCACGAAAATGCGGCGTACTATCGCGTGTGCCCCGGCAGCGATCTGCCCGAAGAGGAATTCCTTGCGCGAATGCTTGAGCTATCAGGCACCTACTTGCACCTAGATTTGCACAATCTGTATGCGAACGAGCAGAACCACCGCGCGAAAGGCTATTCCATTGATCGATTTCTGAGCACTATACCGCTCGACCGTATCATCACCATTCACATGGCGGGAGGGCGTTGGATCAACGGTCAGTATCACGACCTTCATGACACCCAGGTTGCGGACGCCGTTTGGGATCTGCTCGACGATGTTTTGTCGCGCGCCCGTCCGGGCGCCGTCATCCTCGAATATGAAACCCAATCCCTCTATTGCAATGGGGAAATGGCTGATACCGGCCGTACCACCGATCTAATCCTCTCGGATCTGGAGCGGGGACGTGTGGCATGGGATCGCGCCTACGGCCGGGCGAGCAGGCGCACCACCCGCAGCGAGGCTGCCTGATGGACGCACAGCTGGTTTGGGATACCTGGCGCCGCGTACTGACAGACGATCGCCTTGCGAATTGGGTCATGGATCCCAACCCAAGGGCCCAAGACCTCCATGGCTGCACGGCGACTGAGCTAGCAATACTGGCCGACTATGCGGGCACACCCGCGCCGACCGAATCCAACATTGGCATGTATCGTCGCGGATTGGTCAGGAATGCTCTTGGTGCGCTGGACCTTGTCCCGCTCACCCGGCGTCTGCTGCACGCGAGTAGACTCGATATCGAGGCAGTTGCGGCAGAGTTCGTGCAGTCGTCCGGTTACGCTGACAACGGGCCCTACTTCTGGCGGACCGCGGCGGCTTTTGTTGCATATTTGACCGGTCGTCCGGAGTTCTTCGCCCGCGCGCGTCAAGACGTGCTGGCGATCGACGCGGCGGCGATTGCGCTTGCCCGGCGGCTTGGTGAATACGCTCCCCCGACATGGCCGAACACCGCGGCGGAGGCCTTCTCGGCAGGGAGCCCGAGGAATTTGCGGTCAACCCGCTTCGTCGCCCATCCGGCGGCAACGATGATTTCGTCATCCTGCGACCTCACCCCATGGATTGAAAGTCCGTTCGACTTCGACCCCGGCCAGGACCTTGAAGCCTCTGAGCGACATTGGCTGATTTATCTTCCGGCTGCCGAAGCTGGCCACGAATATGCGGAACTTTCGCAGCGGGCCGCCCGCCTCTTTGACGTTCTTCGCTTCCCGAAGAGCTTGGTGGAGTTGTCGACGGCTCTGAACGATGTTCCCTACGCTAATGTGCTCTCGCTGATCGATAGTTTAGCGTCGCTCGGCGTCATCGTAGGCGAATCGGATCTGCGACAAATGTCTATGGGACAGGGAAGGCAAAAAGACGATCTCGATCTTTCTTGCCACCGGATTTGCGGCTCTGCGCCTCATGAAACTGCTTGAGCGCCTTCAGAGCCCCAGTGCGGATGGCCTTTCCGGCGGACTGCCGCACGATGATTTTGTCATGCTCGATCCGGCTGTCGAGGTTCTGGACGTCGAGATTGCCGAACATCGATTGCTCAGTCACCGCTACTTCGAAACCGGCATGGTCGTACCACCCGGCGATGGCTTATTGGATTTTGTCACTACGCTCATCAACGGGCCCGTTAATCTCACGGCTCTGCGCGCTCAATTCGACGATCAGCACATTGTCGACAAGATGCTAGCTTCGCTGCGCCAGCACGGCTTTATGCACGTTACCTCGCAAGCGAGGCCGTCGGCAGAACAGCTTGAGCATCTGAGATCTATCGCGGAAAGGGCGCGCACCTCAACCTTGCGCCGCTCCATCGTGATCGACCTGGATGCCGAGAGTTCAATCGAGCAGATCTCCACACGCCTTAAGGATGAAATACATCCGCCGGAGCTGCTGCTGTGTTGCGCGCAGCTGGCGGATCATAAGTCAATTTTGGGCGAACTGGCCCGCCTTCGTCAGACCGGTATCATTCGAATGCACCAGACCGTGGTGCAAACGCGACACCTGCCATGCGACCGTGAACTCCGTCGCTCGCTTGTCCGGCTCGGCGCCTCGGTCTACCTTGATAGAATCTCTTGGCCCGTGCCGAACCACCCGATTTCCGGGCTGGAGGAGATGGTCAGCGATTGCGTCGCCGTCCATCTCATCATGACGCCAGACCTATCGATCCTGAATGCGACCGAGCGGGCCCGCGTTCTGACCTGGGCGGCCTCGGCCTTCATCTCAGGTCTGTGCTTACGGCTGGATCCGGAAGCTCTCTGGCCAGTGAGCGACGCGGGCGAAGATGATTTTGTCGCCATTTTCAACGCTGTCCGGGCGATCGAGAACACGCTGGGCGATGTCCTGATCCTTGATTTACCAAGCGATGAAGTGCTGCTGGGCCATGCGGCGTCTTCTACGCCTCCCGTCGGGCTGTCTGATTTTGCCAAGCGGTTTCGAGCGGCCTATTTGCGATGGCGTTTGCCGTTGTTGAAGGCGTGCGAGAACGACAACAGCTGGAGCCAAGTACCAGAAGTCGAGGACAAACTGGTCCGCGCGCAAGAGGATCTGATCCCAAATCACCCGGAATTGCTGCTGCTCAAGCCAGGGAGCATCGTCGTCGACGTGTGCGGCGGCTTGGGACGTGTTGCACGGCGATTGTCGCCAGCGGTTGGCAAAGACGGACTCGTTATTTCGGTCGAGATGTTTCGCTGCCTGAGCGATTTGGCGCGCCGATTCGCCTCCGAACGAAACTACACGAACCTCCATTTTCGTCCTGGCCTTGCGCAGCGTCTGGCTCTGCCCGATGCGTCAGTTGACGCTGCCATCAATGAATGGACCGGAGGCATCTGGGAGCTTGGACTAGGACCGAGCATGGTCAAAGAAATGGCGAGGGTCGTTCGCCCAGGAGGGCGCATCGCGATCACCCACCGTCTCGTGCAGCTTCATCTTGCCTCGCTCGCCCAGCCGTGGGTCCAGTATAACGAAATCTACGATTGGATTCGCAAAGCCTGTGTGCATCCGGACCTAACCATTATCGCGGAGCGCATCTGGGGTCAAATCGTTCCGTCGCTCGTGGGCGAGCATGCAAGCCTTTGGCGCAAGCAGTATATGCCGCGGCTGATAAATCCCTTCGACGTAATCTACAGATTCGACGACAGTCCAGATACGCGCGCCGACGTTTATCTGACGATCATCGCGCAACGGCAGTGATCTATTCAAGTGGCAGGCTCGATAGCGTGAGGCCCGACAATGAGATCGCGAGAATCCGCTTTTGAGAAAGCACGCTCTTCGCTGCGACGGCTCGGAATTCCAGCTTCGCTACCGGCACTTCATGCCGCCGGCATCGGCATAAGTCGTGCGGTGCTGGGCGGATCGCACTCAGTGGCGATCTACCCGCCCATCGATTCATTGACACCGCTCGATCCAACGACCCTGGTGGATGAGATTGCGTGGAGCGGAGAAACGAGCCTGTATGTTCACGTAGCATTCTGTGAAACGCGCTGTACATTCTGTCACTACACGGTCGATCACTATACCGGCCGGGCAAAAACCTCTGTCGAGGACGACACTAAAGTTGCTCGTTATCTGACGGCGTTGCATCGTGAACTCGCTTTTTGGGGCGCACGGCTTGCTCGGGCTGGAACCGTCGTGTCATCGGTCTACATCGGGGGAGGCACACCGCTCGTTCTCGATGAGCCGGCGTTGCACGGTTTGATACGTACTATTCGAAACGAGTATGACTTGCGACCCGGGGCAGAGTTTTGCATCGAAGGTAGTCCCCTGACGATCGCCGCGCCTGAGGGGGAGCACAAGCTGTGGTCTGTCAAGGCTCAGGGCGTCACGCGCCTGAGCTTTGGAGTGCAATCGTTCGATGACGACGTACTCAAATATGCGGCCCGCGGCTACAAACGCGACATTCCCATCCGCGCATGCGCAATTGCAACGCGAATTTTTGAAAACTGGAATCTCGACTTGATCCAGGGGCTCTATAAGGGATCCAGTTCGGAAGTATGGGACAACCTCGAAGCAATTGCCGAGATTCGTCCGCCACACCTCACTTGGTATCACGGACGATTTGGAGATCGTCCTCAAGGGCACTGGTATAGGACAGAAACAAAGCGAGCGGCGTTCGAGGACGAGTTCGCCACGCTTCTTGGCCGTATGCTTATCTGGCAGGAAATGGCAACACTCGGCTATCACCAGACCGACGGCAATCGATTTGTGCGAGCCCGTGAATTTACCGATCCGTTCAAGAAGATCCGGACCTCGGCCTCGAGCGATCTTCTTGGAGTGGGCGCGGGAGCCTATTCCCACGTCGGGGTCGAAGTGCGGAAGAGAGGCGACCGCGGGTACGTGTTTCGCAACGACCCAAGCATTCCGACTTATGTTGATGCCGTTTTGACAGGCAGCGTTCCGATCGCCACCGGACGCTGCATCGACGAAGAGGAGGTGCTGGCCGGGTCCTATTCGACAGGGCTTCGGATCGGACGCATCGAGGACGAAAGCCTGCGGTCGCTCCGCGCCGCTCATCCCCAGCTTTCGCGACATTACGACGCGCTTGTCAATGAGCTGAACAATGCCGGCGCATTGGAATCCTATCTCGAGGCTAGCGGCCAGCCTGGACTGAGACTTTCATCACTGGGTCAGCTTTTTGAAGATGAAGTCTTGTCCCTTTTCTTCAGTCCCGCGGTCAAAAGCGCATTGACCACAAAACCGACACGAGAACGCAAGCTGCAGCTTGCATAACCGAAAACGCCAAAAGGGTTATCATGGAGAGCTTGGAGCAGACGACTGCACGGGAAAGAGGGCCTACGGGAGACGGCATACGGGCCGAACGGGCCGGCTGGAGCTTCGGTGGGGATACCCCTCAATATTTTGATCGCCACGTCGCAAGGTCTGTTCCCAACTACGAAGCCGGCCATAGGCTGATCGAACAGGTGAGTGACTTTTTCGTCAAGAGTGATTCCGTGGCTTATGAAATCGGTACTTCAACCGGAACGCTGCTACGGGAATTGGCGAAGCGGCATTCACATGGAACGCGCTGGATCGGAATCGATAACGAACGTGCCATGATTGAGTACGCGCGCAGCGCTCAGGGCAAAGCGCCGAACGTTGAGTACCTACTCGCAAATGCGTGCGAGGTAGATTACGAAGCCAGCGATTTTATCGTCTCCTATTATACGATTCAGTTCGTTCCGCCCCGGCACCGGCAGAACCTGATCGATCGGATCTATAAGTCGCTCAATTGGGGCGGAGCATTCCTGTTTTTCGAGAAAGTCAGAGCACCAGATGCACGGTTTCAGGATATCGCGAGCGCGATCTATATCGACTACAAATTGGACAACGGTTACTCTCCGGAAGAAGTCTTGGGAAAAGCAAATAGTCTGAAAGGCGTACTTGAGCCGTTTTCCACCAAAGGCAATCTCGATATGCTGCATCGGGCAGGTTTTGTAGATACCATGACCATCTACAAGCATGTCTGTTTCGAGGGATTTCTTGCGGTCAAATAGGATTGCATAGCTTCGAGCAGACCGGCGCCGGGAAAAATAGCCTTGGTGCTTGAAGAGGTGCTCACCTCGCCATTTCTCGCAACATCGCGAGCGCTTCTCGATTTCACATCATCACCGTACAAGCATGGCCTTGCGGGATCAACGTAAGCTCCGGCAACTGGTCATGGCGCCGAGGAGCCGGTCCCGCTCATCCTGTTGATCAGCCCGTGCGGATTTCGGCTTGGGCAACATCGCCCTATCTGCCAAGGTGAGGGATTGAGCGCGGCTGCAGTGAAATGATCTGGAAAAGAACCCGCGCGAGCGTCAAAATCGAAAACGTCAAATCCGGCAGGCCGGATCCAGCAAAATTATCGCAGGCGCGACAACAGAGATACCAATTCGGCTTGCCGCCTTGTCCCGGTTCGCAGGAAAACAGCCTTGAGATGATTGCGGGCCGTCCCCAGCGAAATCCTCATATCACAAGCAATCTCCTCCAGCGTTTTTCCCTCGACCAGGAGCGATGCGAGACGAGCCTGAGCTGGTGTCGTTCCGAAAATCTCCATCACTGAGCTCTGCGACACTTGATGGTTTTCGTTCAGGTCGGTGAGGAGAAGAAGAGCGCCCACATCCGGCAACAGGTTCTCGTCTTCCAACCCTGGCACAAAGGCGTCAACGACGACCGGAAGGCCCTGACGCTTGGTAATCACGGTTTGAAGGCTTGTACGACCCGGCTTACTCAATGCGAGACGGATATGGTTGACCAGTCGATCCAGTTTCATTCGCGATTGTTGGTCGGCCGCGAACAGACGTTTTCCTTTGATCCAGAGGTCATCATCGAAAAGCTTCAAAGCGTCTTCATTGACGTCGAGCACCATGCCGTGATGATCGATTACAATCGCGGGCCGATTCAGCAATCCAAGCGCACCAATCATTCTGCGCCGTTCCCCACGCGTGATGCGCGGTTCGGTCGAGAAGAATGTAGACTACGTTGGATTACCCCGGTTTCCTCTTCACCTTTGCGCATTTGAAATAATCAAATCGTGCTCGCCAAAATGTGCGTTAACTTACCCTGCGTGAAGTCCGGGTCGTTCAAGTCAGTTTCGGATCGCGTTCGCGTGCAGTCGAACACCCGGTGCACCGTCGGATCGTGCTGCGTTCGCTCGTTCGATTTGCACGTTATTCGGCGACATTCGATTGTAATTGATTCACAGGTGAAAGATCGAATCATCACCTGGATGATGGGTGGCAAGTGTACAATCCTCGCCTGCATATATCAGCTGAACTTCATGCCTTTCGCGCCGAATTTCATTGCAACAGGCCTCATCACGCGGATATTCTTAGTCAAAGCGCCTGCCAGCTTTGCAAGTCAGATCCGGAATATCGACAACGCTTCGAAAACTGCCGAGAACTATAGAATCGATCTCGATGTTCTCGCATAGGACGCGGCAATGCTGGTGGATGCGGTGCGGCACGAGCTTAGGGCGGTTAGGCTGATCTTAATTGGCCGTATCGGATCGCAAGCGAGGGATTACCGGGGGCACCGAAGCGGTGACGTTGGCGTCCAGCGATCTGGCCGTCAGGGTCGCCGGCTTCCGTATCATTGGCGGTGGTGGGCCATTGCACCCGCGAGTGCCCGGCCAAGCAGCCCCGGATTTCGGACCAGTTGACTAGGAATTTCGTGCCGTTCCGTCGCAACAGCCGGAGCGAGGAACGACGCGAGAGGACGAGACGGAGGTGCGAATCGGCCCTAACGGCGCAGATCGCGCTGGAAGCACTGCGGGAGCAGGCGATGGTCGCCAATCTCGCGCAGCGCTAACCGTTGCACGAAGAGTAAGCGTCCAAGAACGTCCAGCATGAGCCGCTTGCAGATGACGAGAGATCTGACTGCCATATTGAGCAGTTTTGGACCCTGCGTGGTTGATGCCTCTGGTCAGGGCTTTGCGCTCCTGAGATCAAGAAGCGGTCGGCGAGCTTGAGGACGATATTCGCGATGGGTTAAGGGAAAGTCTGCGATCCGACATAGGGATGATGAAGGATTGAATCCCAAGAGGGCAAAACAGCGAAAAGCGTCCGGCCGACGTTATCGGTGCTCCAATCTTGCCCGGCCGGATCGCAACCGGCCGATGTTGAGGAGTTCACTGGCAAAGCCCTAGGCGGTCGGGGCGGTAAGAGGGGACTCGTCTGCGCAGGGAGTCTGTCCCCACAAGAGTGGTCTGAGATCGGTAGAGGGGCAGCAGTGGTCGCTTCAAAAAAGGTTTGATCCCCAATTTCAAGCTGCGACAGGGATCGCCATCGCTCAATAGCTCCCAACGTCTGCGTGCCGTGACACGGCGCTGGCGCACAGGGGACTGTTCATCAGGCCATACCGCAAAAGCAGGCCGTTATCGGCGGCCGACTAGCCCATCAGCACAGCACATCTTGCAACAACTCGCAGTCGGCACCGAGCGAGGCATTACCAGAAGCCGGTCCATACGCCGGGCCTCGCCCGCTGGGCAGCTTTCGGGAGCTCAACATGATCAGGCAAGCGCAGTCTGAACTTCTGTCCGAAACCAAACGTGCCAAATGTCAGCAAATCGCCAGCGTGTCTGCACACGCGACATTCGGCCAAAAAATCCCGAGATATTCCTCTAGCTCGCACTGGCCCAAATCGTGCAGCAGCTACCGGCGAGGACGCCAGAATGGGACACGGCCTTTGAGTTTTAATCAGCCAAGCGACGATGACGTCGCCGGTCGGCTATCACAAGGCTGCCACCGAGCATGTGAGGTAATGATAAGTCGTGATCCGAACTCCGACCGCGACCAGGCAGGGGGGCGAACTCGATGGCCGAAGGCCTCTCTTACCTGGTTACATGGCTCAGATGCGTACTGGTCACCCAAAAACTAGTGCGAGCGATCACGCCGGGTGGGCATCCGTTACACGGTCGGCGCGTAATGGCTTCCGCGGGAGACTTGGCGTGACACCGCTGGTGTAGAGGCGGTTCAGCAAAGCGCTAAACGAAGGCTTAATCGTGTCGAGCGCGTCTGCTTGCTCGCCCGCTTTCGGTATCAAAGTTGATCTTCAAATCAATCGAATCGTTAGGGTCCAAACATGGAGACACTATGCGCATCTGCGGTATCAAGCTGACGCATGACGGATCAATCGCTCTTATCGAGGACGGACGGCTTGTCTTTTGTGTCGAGCAGGAGAAGCGGAACAACAATCCGCGATACCAAGCCATCGACAATCTCGATGCAGTTGTCTTGGCCTTGGCGGAGCAGGGGCTGGATGTGTCGGATGTTGATCACTTCGTCCTTGACGGCTGGTGGGGAGAAGGAGAGCCGCAGTTGCAGGTCCTCAGTGGGGTGACGCCACTCAATCTCAAAGGTGCGCCGTATATTGAAAGTCGCGCCGATGGCCTGCTAACGTCGCGTGATGGCACTGGCCTGATGCTGGACGGCAGGTCCTTCCCTTACAAAAGCTATCCGCACGTCACGGGCCATGTGGCCGCCGCATACTGCACCAGCCCCTTTGCGGAAGCCGGGCAACCCGCGTTCTGTCTTGTGTGGGACGGTGGCACCTTTCCACGTCTTTATTATGTAGAACGCCGCGGAGCCCGGTTCGTCGAATGCCTGTTCCCAATGATTGGGCACGCCTATGCTGCCGCGGGCTATCACTTCGGACCATATAAGCAGGCGAGCCGCACCAATTGGGACCTCGGCGTTGCCGGCAAGTTGATGGCCTACATCGCGCTAGGCTCGGTTGTGTAAGGATCCGGCGTTCCAGGACTGAAAATGTCCGGGGCACGATCTTCCAAGCATATCGGAGCCACCGGCCGCATGCTCTTCGATCATCAGACACGAGCAGAGTGGCGGGACAAGGTACCCGCCGTTGTACATCTGGACGGAACGGCGCGATTGCAGACCATTTCCAGAACGTCTCAGCACAAAGTCGCCAAGCTTCTCGTCGAATATGAAAAACTGACCGGTATTCCACTGCTTTGCAACACGAGTGCTAACCACCGTGGGCGTGGGTTCTTCCCGAATGTCGCAGCGGCTTGCCAGTGGGGAGGCGTTGAGCATGTGTGGTGCGATGGCATGCTGTGGACGAAAACTTAGTGAACAATTGCCGGTCCAACCGCATCTTCCCGCTAAGAATAGCGCATGTCTACGGTAAAGCCATCTTGCTGGGGAGAGATATGGCGCCGAGCCTTTGACCACCGGACGTCGCCTAACGTTGCGCCGGGAGAGGACTTCAAGCCGTGTCGTGCGGGCAAGAAGACGATTCCATGTATGGCCCTCGGCATAGCTACCACAGGACACAGGCAAATCACGGTGCCCGGCGAGCCAGTGCCGGCTGCCGCAGAGCGTCATCATAGGCTTGCTGCGCTTGTCGTTCCTGGCACGGCCGTTGCTATTGGGAGGTAGCAACACCGAGTATAGCAGTGCATTCAGACGTGTAAGACAGGTGCTCGCTGAAGCCGTGTGTCCATGTGCGAGAGAACAGGCGCGGGAACAGCCGCGCTACCGTTGGCAATCGGTTGATGGAGAGCACTATGAGCCCGCCTTTCCGGTTTCCCAGCTTGCCTGCCGGCCGCTGGAGCAGTTCGCCCAGACCGGACTGCTAGCCGGATCGGTCCGGACGACGCGCGATGTTGTTTTCGCCAGGAGATGGAGAGTTAGATGAATGCCCCCATAGCCGTATCTGTACGGCGCCAAACGACGGACGTAGATGCAATGCTAGCTGAACTGCGATTATACGAGCGCCCGCACGACGTGGAAGTAAGCGGCCTGCCCTTACACGTCCTGCCTGGCGTTTTGTCACCGCGCCTAAGTCACGGTCCGGACGCATTGATGTCGAAGTGGCACATCGAACCTGGCGCGACCGTGCTCGATCTGGGATGCGGATCAGGTGTGCTGGGGCTTGCAGCCCTCCGGGCCGGCGCAGGCTGTCTCGTGGCTCTCGACATAAATCCGCAAGCCGTTCTCACGACGAGGATAAATATCGAGCGATTAGGCTACTCAGACAAAGCCGAGGTGCGCTATAGCGACACTTATTCTGGACTGCAGGCTGGAGAAAAATTCGACATCATTCTCTTTGCCGCCCCCTATTGGAATCGTAGAGCGAAAGACGACCTGGAGCGCTCTTGCTTCGATGAAGATCACAATGTCATGGCCTCGGCTCTGAAAGGTGCGCACATCCGCCTAAATGACAAGGGCGTGATGTATGTGCTTTTCTCTGATCAGGGAGATGTCGGCCGAGTCCTGAATTTGATTGATGAGAGTGAGCTGCGCGTCAGAGATATGCATATTCTCCGACCCTCGATTCCAGATGGGCACGTCCGGATTATTTGGGAACTCACGGCTCGACGAAAGCTCGGTGCCGTTCGGGCCGAGCATGGGCCCAAAAAGTAGGTCGAGGCACTGCACCGCTCGCTTTACAAAAATCAAAATGCGCGCGGTACTTTCCCGGCCGAGGGGCGCGCTCAACGTTTCTCTCGCTGGAGCCCACCCGCGATAAGCACCGAAACCTGTGAAAAGCTCGTTTCTGGCGCACCCTCACGTAGGCGGATATGGATCCAGCTAGCGTCGTCCTTCGAGCGACCTCTGAAGGATTCAGCTTATCGTCGAACTCATCGCGCGGCTGTAACGAATCTGATCATGCCCATCGCCTGAAGTAGGTCGACGGGCGGGCGATCGATGCGGCGCGCACACAGGCATCCTGCGGCACGCCGATGAAGGATGAGCTGCCACCCTTGCGGCCGGTCGCATCAGGAGTTAACGCGCGACGATCGGCCGTGCGGCGTCGTCGGTCCGCCGGCAGTGGCGTACACTTACGATTGGTCGCGGTGCCGTCGACCTGTTTAACAATCGAAGGCTTTCGCGGCATCATCCAGCTTCAACGGTTATAACGGCTACGAGACTATTGCGTCGGTATTTGTGAGCAACTCGTCGGTGAAGTGATGATCGCAGCGCCGCAGCTTCGAATTCTGGCGCTTCGCTTTTTCATGGCCAACACCACCTTACCTCTCGTTCGTCAGGGATTGACCATTCGCCGTAGCATTGTAGGATGTATTCGTTACAATGATCCGCCAGAAATTGCGGAGACAAATGATGGAGAGGCTTCCCAAGGGTGCGCCTCTGCACGACCTGGCACTTCCAACCCAACAAGTTATCCGCTGTGGATGGTACGCCATCCGCCAAGTCCTGGGCGCTTTTGCGATAATCGCCGTTACGTCCTTTGTCTGCATCGAGGGTACCGTTGCCGTTGCCCAGAACGGTGCTGAGTGGTTGACGCTGCGAGTGGCGCTCTATCCGGCCGTACCCCAGAGACGCGCGCTCTTCACGCAACTTGAGCAGCAATTCGAGCGAATGTATCCCGGGGTCAACATAGAGCTCGTGGAGACTTACGAAGATGAAGGCCAGACGAAGTCGTTAGCCGCCGACTACTATTCCGGCGGCCTCGCCAGGGTCAAAGCCGATGTCTACGAGATCGATACCATCCTTTTGACGGACCTAGCCGACAGCGGCAAAATCCAGCCCATTGAACTACCTTTCAGTGACTTTGCCGCGACAGCCGTAGACGCGGTCAGGCGCAACGGAAAAATTTACGCCGTGCCGCATTGGATGTGCGGCAACTTCCTTTTTTATGACAAGAGCGATGCCAGTGTCGTCGCCATCGTGGAACAGGCAACTACCTGGTCGGCTCTAATATCGGGCCTAAAAGCTTACGACAAGAAGCTGTTCGTCGATCTGTTCGGTCGCAGCACGCTAGGTGAGTGGTACCTAACGGCCTACTCTGATATCGTTGGTCTGGCTCAAGCTCAAACCGATGTTAAAGCAAGCTCCCAGCCGGACTTGCGCGTCGTAAAAGCCCTGAGTGAGCTAATCTCCGTCTGCTCGAACGGCTTTTGTCGAAATGGCGAGCTACACAGCCGTGCGGGCTACTATGCCCGGGCTTTTGTGCGAAAAGAAGCTCAAGTCTATGTGGGTTATTCTGAAACCATCTACTATGGTCTCCAAGACAGCACCGAGAACTGTCTTGGGCGCTGCCTAACAACGGATACCATCGGCATTCGTGGTCTTCCTGCTTTTTTCGAACCCCGCAAAGACAATGGCGTAGGCTGGGTTGACGCTCTAGGAATCGACACAAGCGTTCATGGACTAAAGAAGGCACTCGCCGAAGAATTTATTCGGTTCATGGTTTCTGATACAGGCTATCAGCTTGTCCTCGAACCTGAAGGAGACAGCGACACGCCGCGTTATCTTTTGCCGGCCCGTGAAAAGCTTAAAGTTGCAAATGCACCTCTTTACCCCGCCTTTTTTGCAGCGCATCAAGGAAGAGGAACAGGGATCCAGCCGGGCGTCAACGATGCTCTAAGGCTCATGGCACCCAATCTAGATTCTGCACTGCCGACAAACCCTTTCAACAATAGGTCGCGCGGTCTCAACTGACGCCAAGCGTACGGTATCGTGGTGAGTTTTACTGAACGTGATATTCCATTGATTTGAGACGATGCGTTTCTTGAGATGCAAGGCTAATGTCACGGCAAAATTGCGCTGAGTAATTCCTATGTCCTTCGATGTTTCGGAAGCATTTTCTCTCATAGCGGTGCCGTTCGCCACGGCAGGAAGTGCCTTTGCAGCACTGAAGTTGCTGAGCCGCTCGGAGCCATTGCAGCTCGCAACGTTGAACTGGCTCACTAATCGCGATCCAGCGGCGACCATTCATCGACAATACGTACTACTCAGGCGCTTTTTCTACGGCCGCACGGCATTGAGTTGGAAGAGAAATTTATCTTTTGCACTTGTGTTCTTGGTGTTCTTTCTGCTTCTGCTCGCGTTCGCCGCTGCACCCATTCAAGTCGGACCTCAAGCCGGATTTCTCAAATCGATGATCAAGATGTATGCGATTTGGTACTTCCATTTTTGGAGCGTTGTTCCTCTCGAATGCTTCTTACTGGTTCTTCTCGGTTTTCTGGTCTGCCACGTGTCCTTTTATGTGTTCGATGTGATAACACTACGCTGGTGGCGTTTCGAAAACAGTTTATGGAAATATTTGCTGTTGTTGGCACTAGGTTATTCGATTTGCATTTTGCTGTTATTGCCGCTCGGGCTCGCTTCTGCTTCACTCATCGGAATGACGACGGATAAGAATATGTTTCAGGCGCTTGGTCGTGCACTCGTGAGCATTCCTGAGACTTTTCATTCCCTTTTCCTGGCCGAGGGTGATGATGATCTTGGAGACGTTGCAGTGTTTGCCGCGAAGGTCGGGATATTTGGGACCATGGTGCTTTGCTTGTCTGCCGTTATGGTCATTACGGCGATCAATCTGTCGTACGCCGGCGGCTTAGGGCTGCTTAAAATCGAGTACCTGCTGCGAGTGAAGTATGGATACTCCCAGGAGGCAGTCCTCAAAGATCCAATTAGCTACCTTGCCGCTATGATCGCAGTCTTGATTTTCATAGTTGTCCTAGTAGCAGATATAGCTATTCGGCTTGGATCTTACTTCAGCACATGAGCCCAACTGGTCGCGCTTATCGACGAGTGATGCGGGCGGCGGTCGGCCATCACTGAGCGAGCCACGGCTCTCGTCGGGAGCTGACCTGCCAACTGAGTTTTACCGAGCGGCGGTTAGAGTTGCAGCGAGACTTGCAGCGAGACCGAACTCGAGACCGAACTTTGGACTACCCAAAACTAGAGTTTTTGCGAGTAGTGACCTGCCACTGAATTTTCATCCAGCGGGAGTTAGAGTCTCGGGGTTTTGTACGCCAAACGGCGCGGGTGGAGCAACGGACGATCGGCGGAGCTGGTCGGGGTTGCGCGGCCGATCGTCCGTTGCGGTGAGGTGGGCGGCATAGGCCGCGGGGGTCAGGTATTTCAGCGACGAGTGGGGACGCTGGAGATTGTAGTCAGCGATCCAGGCAACGATCTTGGCGCGGGCGTCGTCGAGATGGAAGAATAGGGTCTCATTGAGCAGCTCATCGCGCATCCGGCCGTTGAAACTCTCGACGAAGCCATTCTGCATCGGCTTTCCCGGTGCGATGAAGTGCCAATCGATGGCTGCGTCCTTGCACCAGGCGAGCATGGCGTTGCAGGTGAACTCGGTGCCATGGTCGGACACGATCATTCCTGGCTTGCCGCGTCGCTCGACGATTGTCGTCAGTTCGCGGGCTACGCGCCGCCCCGAGATCGACGTCTCCGGAATGGCGCCCAGGCATTCCCTGGTGACGTCGTCGACGATGTTGAGGATGCGGAAGCGTCGACCATTGGCGAACTGGTCGTGAACAAAGTCCAGCGACCAGCGTGCGTTGGGCCTCGCCTCCACCAGGATCGGAGCTCGGGTCCCCACGGCCTTGCGGCGAGCGCGCCGCTTGCGGACGGTGAGCCCTTCCTCGCGATAAAGCCGGTAGATCCGATTGATCCCCGACGGCTCGCCCTCCCGCCGCAGCAGGACGAACAGCCGGCGGTAGCCAAAACGTCGCCGCTGGTTGGCGAGGTCGCGCAGCCTGCCACGGAGAGCCGCTTCCGGAGGACGGCTGGAGCGATAGCGGATCATCTTCCGATCCGCGCCCACGATCGAACAGGCCCGCCGTTCCGACAGGCTCATGACGGCCTGCAGATGCGCGACCGCAGCGCGCTTGGCGGCGGGCCCTACCATTTTTTTGAAAGGAGCTCGCGAAGGGCGGCCGTATCAAGCATCTGCTCGGCCAGAAGCTTCTTCAGCTTCGCGTTCTCCTCCTCCAGGGCCCTCAGCCGCTTCGCCTCGGAAACGTCCATGCCGCCGAATTTGGCCTTCCAATTGTAGATCGTCGCTTCGGATATCCCATGCTTGCGAGCCAAATCGGCCGTCTTCGCCCCGGCCTCATGCTCCTTCAGCACCGCGATAATCTGCTCTTCCGTAAACCTTGCTCGCTTCATTTGTCCGTCCTTCGTCAGGTCGGACTCTAACTCCTTCTGGAGGAATTACTCAGTGGCAGGTCAGTAGAAGATAGGTCGTTACGGCCTTAGGCCAAGACGCCGGAGTCTATAGTCGAGTTTTGGTCTGCTGATCTTCAAAAGGCGCGCAGCGGCCGATACGTTACCGTCTGCTTGGACCAGCGCGGAGCGATAGGCGGCGGCCTCCATTTCTGCAAACGAGCCGTCCGGCAACGATCCGCCTCCGTTGACCGAAACGGTGTTGTTGCCTTGGGCTGAAGGTGGATCCACTCCAAATAACGGCGTGCGTCCCAGTCGTCCCTCACTTGTGAGCTGGATTGAGAATGGCGGCAGCAGCTCCGATGCGCTGAACAGATGACCGATGTCTATGGTGCTGCCGTCGTCGGCATAGACGACGCCGCGCTCAACCAGGTTCTGCAGTTCGCGGATGTTGCCCGGATAATCGTATTTGAGTAGCGCCTCAGTGGCGCGACGGCTGAAGCCGATAAGCTGCCGGCCGTGGCGCGTGCAATAAATACCGAGAAAATGCGCCATCAACAGTGGGATGTCGTCGCGCCGCTCCCTCAGCGGCGGAATCGCAATCGGAAACACGCATAGCCGGAAATATAGATCCTGCCGGAAGCGGCCGGCCGCCACCTCGGCGGTCAGATCGACGTTGGATGCCGCCACCACACGAACGTCGAGCGAGATAGTCTTCGTGCCGCCGACTCGTTCGATCTTGCGCTCCTGCAGCGCCCGCAGCAGCTTGCCCTGGGCCGAATAGGTCAGCGACGCGATCTCGTCGAGAAACAACGTGCCCCCGGAGGCGCGTTCGAAATAGCCGGCGCGCGAGGCGATGGCTCCGGTATAGGCGCCTTTCTCCACGCCGAATAATTCTGACTCGACGAGCTGCTCCGGGATAGCCGCGCAGTTGATCGCAACGAACGGACCGCTGCTGCGCCGGCTCATGGCGTGCAACTGACTGGAGAACAGCTCCTTGCCGACGCCCGATTCGCCGACGAAAAGCACGGTGGCGTCGGTCGTGGCGACGCGTTCGAGCTGACGGCGGGTGCGGACAAACGCCGCCGAGACGCCGACCGCGACTGTGCTGTCATCGCCTGCGGCGGTGGGGCTTTGGTCTGCTGCGACAGAGACCTTTCCGATCGCGTGCATCGAGCGGCTCTTCCATTCCAAGCCGAAATAGTTGCGCTCCGGCACGTCGTCGCGCCCCATGCCTCGGCGTGCTGGCCGACTACCACGCAACGTGGCGCGCCCATGCCGACGCATTCGACCTCGCGGAAGATGACGGGCCAGCCGCACAGCTTGGTGGTGTAGCCGGAGGGGTAACCGATCTGAAGCCAGCAGACCGGTTCGCTGGCGAGGCCATAGCTCGCAAGGTGCTCGGCGGCTTCCGTGGAGTCCTCCCACAGGAATTCACCGAAATATGTGCACTTGTCGCTGTCAAACTCGAAATGCCGCGTCGTCACCTTGACGAAGCCCTCCAGCGTGTGCACGCGCGGCCCGGCCGCGAGCGCGTGAGTGAGATCCTCGTTCGGAAAGCGCTTCTGGACCAACTCGGCGTCGCGCATGCCTTGCATGTAACCCACGCGCATGAACAGCGCCTTCGCGGTCTCGACCCCGAAGGTGTCGATAATCTCGGTGCGCAAGCGCCCGAGCACCTGTGACTGCATCAGCACCATGCGCTGATCGTTGAGCCAGATGCGACCGTCGCCGAGCGCGAAATGAAGCGACTCGGCGAGATCATCGAACGTCGGCGCAGCGCCGGTCTCGAGCTCGCTGCTGGCGCCGCGAGTGAGAATCCGCGCTGCGCGGCGGGATGCCTCCGCCAGTGAAATCCGGGTTTCATCCCTCCTCATGAGGCGCCTTTGTGTTCATGAAATAGTGAATTGGTCGATCAGATTTTCATTATTTCATAATTTTCGAGGATGGAAGTCTCCTTGGCCAGGAGCAATTGTGTAGAGCGGTAAGAAGCTAAGCAGCTGGTCTAACTAGGAAATTAAACGAACTCGCTATTCGGTTGGAGCCACCCGCGTTGGCTGGCACCGACCTTGCTAATTGCTGAGCCGTTCGCGGGAGGAAGCGAAGCAAGAGGACCGGCTTACGGTCTCCTACCAGCAGTGCGGCGCGCCATAGGCCGCCGCGCGCGGGGCGGCCCTTGCCCCTCTTTCTCCCGGTAAGCCGCGGTCGCAACGGCCGCACCATAAATTGTTCCGCGCGAAGCGGGGGAGAAAACTATCCATGAATATGCAGGCGCGCGATTTCATTGCCATCGACCGCTGGCGCGGCAAGGCGTTTTTGGGCGAGTGGAGCGTCACCGACGGCGGCGTCATGGACATCAATGACCTGGCGACGCGCGCGGTGCTGGGTTCGGTCGGCATCGCCGATCCCAAGGACATCGCGAAGGCCGCACGCGAGGCGCGCCAGGCCCAGCTGGCATGGGCTTTGAGACTGCCGCAGGAGCGCGCAGCAATCCTCAATAAAGCGGCCGATCTGCTCGAGCAGAACGCCGAAGAGCTGATCGGCTGGATCATGCGCGAGAGCGGTTCGACCAAGCCCAAGGCTGCGATCGAGATCGAGCACGGTGCAGGGTTCGTGCGGCATGCGGCTGCGGTTGCGGTTGAGCCGAATGGCCTCCTGCTGCCGTCGGTGGAGCATGGACGATCCAACACCGCCAAGCGCGTGCCTCATGGCGTGGTTGGCGTGATCTCGCCATTCAACTTCCCGCTGGTGCTCTCCATCCGGGCCATCGCCGCAGCGGTCGCGGTGGGTAACGCTGTCGTCCACAAGCCTGATCCCCGCACTGCGGTATCAGGCGGTATCATCATCGCGCGCGTCTTCGAGGATGCGGGCCTGCCCAAGGGAGTGCTGCAGGTAGTGCCCGGCGGGGCGGCGGCAGGTGAGGCGATGTGCGCCGATCCCAACGTGGCGATGATCTCCTTCACAGGGTCGGCCGAGGGCGGCAGCAAGGTTGGCGAGGTTGCAGGTCGTCATCTCAAGAAGGTGCAACTCGAACTCGGCGGCAAGAATTCGCTGATCGTTCTCGACGATGCCGATGTTGACGTCGCAGCCTCCAATGCCGCCTGGGGTGCGTTCCTGCATCAGGGACAGATCTGCATGTCGACTGGCCTCGTGCTCGCGCATGCAAACATCGCCGATGCGCTGGCCACGAAGATCGCCGCGAAGGCCCGACATCTGCCCGCCGGCGATCCGTCGTCAGGCCAAGTTGCGCTTGGCCCCATCATCAGCGACGCACAAGTCGCGAAGATCCAAGCAATCGTCGATGATGCGGTGGCGAAAGGCGCGCGGCTGATGGCCGGCGGCGGCCACGAGGGGCGATATTACCAAGCGACCGTGCTGGCCGGCGTGAAGCCAGGTATGCGCGCATTCGAGGAGGAGATTTTTGGCCCCGTTGCCTGCCTCGTCAGTTTCGCTAACGACGACGAAGCCGTCGATCTCGCCAACCGTTCCGACTATGGCCTCGCGGCCGGCGTGATTTCCGGTTCGATCGCGCGGGCGCGCGCCGTGGGCGATCGCCTTGAGGTCGGCCAGCTCCACATCAACGACCAGACGGTCAACGGCGGGCCCTTCGCTCCGTTCGGCGGGCGCGGCCGTTCCGGCAATGGCAGCCGGATCAGCGGTCCGGCGATCTGGGAAGAGTTCACACAGTGGACGTGGACCTCGGAGAAGCCTCAGGCGACGCCGTATCCGTTTTGAGCCCCTTCGCAAATCCGCACAGCTTCCGGCGCTTGCGTGCCGGAAGCTTGCGCCTCAAACCACCTGACTTTTGGAGATTAGGCATGAAGATTCGTGCCGCCGTGGCCCGCGAAACGGGCGCGCCGCTCAAGCTTGAAACAATCGAGCTCGAACCCCCGCGCCCAGACGAGATCCTCGTCAAGGTCAAAGCCACGGGGGTCTGTCACACTGACCTGGTCGTCCGCGACGGCATGCTGCCGACGCCGCTGCCGGTCGTGCTCGGTCACGAGGGAGCTGGCGTCGTCGAAGCGGTGGGGGATGCGATCACCAAGGTGCAGCCCGGCGACCACGTCGTAATGACCTTTAATTCCTGTGGCAGGTGCGCGAGCTGCAAGGATCACGCTGCAAGCTACTGCCATGAATTCTTCCCGCGCAACTTCTTCGCCGCGCGCGCGGACGGATCGAGCTCACTGTCAGCCGACGGCGCTCGAATAAATGGCAATTTCTTCGGCCAGTCGTCATTCGCAACGCATGCGCTTTGCCACGAGGTCAATGTGGTGAAGGTCACGTCCGAAGTCCCGCTCGAACTGCTCGGGCCGCTCGCTTGCGGCGTGCAGACCGGCGCTGGTGCGGTGATGAACGCTCTGAAGGTTACCGCCGGGCAATCCTTCGCGGTGTTCGGATCCGGATCGGTCGGATTGTCGGCGCTGATGGCGGCCAACGTCATCGGTGCAACCACCATCATCGCGGTAGATATCAACCCGGCAAGGCTCGAGATCGCCAGATCACTTGGGGCCACCCATGTGATCGATCCGCGCCAAACCAACCCGATCGAAGCGATCATGCAGATCACCAGCTCGGGACTGAATTTCGCGCTCGACACGACCGGCCAGCCCGCGGTGATCCGCAACGCGGTGGAGAGCCTCGGCCCTCGCGGCACCTGCGGCATTCTCGGCGCGTCTGGGCCGGATGCGGAGATCGTGCTCAACGAGACGCATTTCATGAGCGGCGGCCGCCGCCTGATCGGCATCGTCGAGGGTGACTCCGATCCTGCAGTCTTCATCCCGGAGCTGATCGATCTCTACCGAAGCGGCCGTTTCCCGTTTGACAAGCTCGTTGAGTTCTACACCCTCGATGAGATCAATTCTGCGATCTTCGATTCCGAGAGCGGCGCCGTAATTAAACCGATCGTGCGAATGGACTGAAAAAGATCACTCCCAGCGGGCGAGGCGCCGGGCCTGGCGCCTCGCCCGCCTTCAGGAAAAATGGCACAGACCGATCCACCGGCATTCCGCTCATCTTCGAACAAGGAGGAAACATGTCGAAGAGCAGCTCGCTGCGATTTTGCAAACGAGCGCGCAATTCCCGCCGCCCGACAATGGCAGCCTGGCGGACATGCGCGCATGGTTCGAGGCGATCAATGCGCAGACGCCGATCCCAGCCGGCGCCATGATCAAGCGGGTATCATCGGGGCCTGTCGGGCGACCTGATCACTATCCTAACTCGAACGACAAGTGCTTGATCGTCTATTACCACGGCTGCGGTTTTTTCTTTGGCTCGTCGCGCTCGCACCGCGTCGTCGCCGCTAATCTCGCGCGTGCTCGGGCGTTGCCGTCCTCGCCGCGGACTATCGGCTCGCGCCTGAACATCCGGCGCCCGCCGCCCATGATGATGCGCTCGCCGTATACAAATGGCCGCTGGAGCATGGCTTCGCGCCATCCGCAATTTGCCTGTCCGGCGACTCGGCGGGCGGTAACCTCACCATATCGACCGCGATACGTGCCCGCGATGAAGGGCTGCCCATTCCGGGTGCGTTGGCTCTGATGTCGCCGGCGCTCGACTTTACCGGACAGAGCGAGTCGTTCCGCTCCGCCACCGACGCCCCCCTGCTCACCCCCAACTTGTCGAGCTGTTCAAGCACGCCTATTTCGGCGCCTGCATTTCAAGGTCGGCGGTAGCTAAGCGCTGCCCCTGGCAGATCAGCAGATGCATGACTCGTGCCTCTTCGTGAAGCAACAACTCGGCCCAAGGAAACTAAGTGCGGAGATATCACGTCAGTTCCAGAATCATATACTTTGCCCGCGCATCATAGCTTGCGAGCTTCTGGTTCAAATCCGCGTCGTCCAGCGTTCGGAAAGCGTGTCCCTCCCAGAACTTCACTGAATTGTTGACCGCCACCAGCGAGAGGTTGGGAAACCGCGCCTTTTTCGCGTGCCTGACCAGCTTGAGCACGGCTTCGGAAGCCGAGCCATTGCTGCGTGCTGCCGGCAGCAGCGCGATGTCATGAATATAGTAGGTGGAAGCGGGCTCGGCGACCGCGCCCAAAAGGACATTCAGCGCGGGAGGCTTCTTGAAATGCCAGGGATGGCTGATGATGTAGCCGGCCAAGCCGTCCTGCGCGCGCTCGAGCACGAAACATCCCTCAGGGTACAGCTCCAGCCGTTCGGAGAAAACGGCCTCATCCTCAGGGTAGTTCAGGTGGACGCGATCCGCGATACCGCGAACTCCGGTAAGATGTTCGGGCTCCATCGCTCGCCAGGGCATGGCAAAATACTTTCAATGAATCTCCCAGAGTATAGAGAACCACTAGCACGAAATTCTTATCAATGACAGGAGAGGATCCGCCGTTAAGCTGCTCAAACCGTGTGCGAAGTAGCCGTCCTCCATTGGCCCCTAAGCGGTTGCAGAGCTGAACCGCGACGATCAGGCGCGGTTTCTTCCGCCGGACGCCGGGGTCGATTGGTCTTAGGCCGATGGACAACCGCTGCTTGTCGTTCTAGCATGAACGGAAAGGGAACAGGGTTTGGCTGGTAGGTGGGGCTTCAGGCCGAACCGGCCGCTGGGGGCGAAGCGTTGTTATTTAGATACCTTCATGACGATGCGTTTCTGGCCTTTTCGCGGGACCATAAGCACCTGTATTCGCTCGTTTTGCTGGATCTGTACGAACGTTTTTTCACTGGCGCTCCCGCGTTCCCGACCCCGCAGGAAGTCACGCATGCCGTCTACGACGTCATGCGGGCCAATCCGTCGCTTTGGAACGAAAATGACGACTTCGGCGATCCGTTGCCGGAGGTCATTTCCGCGGGACGCAGGCGGATTAAACGCGCTGCAGCAGCGAAGACGGAACAGGCGGATCGGGCTCTGCTGATCGCCCGTCAAGTATATCAGAGTCTTATCTCATGGGGCTGGCTCGAAGAGGAGGAGTACGGCCTTCGCGTTACTGTCGACATGTCGATGGGACCGCTGTTGGTGATCCAGCGTCTGGCAAGCTTGAATAAGGACGTCTCACAAAGGTTTGGCGGGCTCATAGTGACTGTCCGCGTGAACCTCGAGGCAGTGGAAAAGCTCAATCCGCAGATTGTTGACCCGAAGCAACGTGAGGTCGCCCTGGCTCTTCGTGAAGCACGCAACCAGGTCGATCAGTTCACCAAGAGTCTTCGGGCTATCCTTTCGGACCTGAAGAGAATCCGACGGACTGTGATGGAATCCAAGACGGTCGGTGATCGGCTCGAAGCCTTCTTCGAGGAGTTCGTCGAGCAACTTCTGCTGCGCGACTTTCAATCGATCCTGACGTTCAATCACCCGTACCGGTTCAGGGACGCCATTGTCGATTTGGCAAGAAGGATCGCTCATACACCCGCGACGATGCAGGTACTGTCAGAGGAGTACGTGACCGCGGGCGTTTCGTCATCGATGTCGGAGGCGAGCCTCGACGTTGAGGGTGATCTGCTAGCGATCGAAAGCACGTTCGGTCATATCGGCGAAATGTTTGAGAGGATCGAGACCTTCCGCCGCCAACTGGAGGCGCGCGTCCGCAACACCATTAAATACGCGGAGCGAGGAACCCACGGCCTGGTAGGGCGGGCAGGGGATCTGGTGCGCCGCCTCGACGACCTCATCGCGCGAGGGCGCCACTCAAACGCCACCGTCGAATGGAGCCTTGAGCCGCTCCGGTCGCCGTGGTCAGAATTCCATCACGCACCGAGCCGCGAGCCGCGCAAACCAATCGAACTGAAGCCGTTGGCCGATTGGCCCGACGATCCGCTCTACGAACTTCGAAAGAAGTTGCGCAGGCGATATATCGAGAGAATTGCGCCCGGTCCCAAGGAAGTTCAACGCTTTCTCGAGTCCCAGGTGCCTGTCGCGGGGACGAGAGAAGCGCGCTTCATGGCGCTCGAGACGGTTGATGATTTCCTTGCATTTGATGCCGCACGCAGGTTTGCCTTGACCAACGAAATTCCGCCGGAGGTTAGCCTTCACTTCGAGCTCGAGTTCGCTCCGGATTCGCCGCCTCATGATAGTGATTGGCTGCGCTGCTCCAATTTCATCGTCAGGCGCCATGCCGTTGGAGGGCGCCGCCATGCTCAGTGAGTTCGAAGCGATCGAGCGCAGTTTGGGCGCCGAAAAGGCGGCTGACCTTAGGAAGGCGGTGCACTTCCTGTTGAGGCGGCAGTTCCTGTTCGCCGGCGATCCGCGAACCGGCGCGATCTTCAACGTCATCATGGATGGTCGCTTCCGGTCGGTGATCGACGAGTTCTTTGATAGTTGCGGGTATCGCGTGCACCGCGACACTGAGGCCCAGTGGGCAGGGATCACCGCTGTTGGCGAAGACGTGCCGCTGCCGCGAATGAAGCTCGATGAGACGATCGTCATTCTGGTGTTAGCCGCCCACTGGCAAGATGAGGTGAACGTTGGTGCGGTCGAAGATCGTGCGATAGTCGTCACGACGCTGAATAATCTGTTCGATCGCTACAAGGACATGGTTCAGCCGAACGGCTCGAGCTCGATCTCTTTGAGCCGTTTCCGAGAAATTTTGAAAGAGGCGTCCCAAAGGAGCCTCGTCGATGTCGGTGAGTTCGACAACGAGGCGCAGGACTTCGAGGTAGCGATCCGTCCGATGATTAAGTTGATCAGCGGCTCGGATGCCCTGCAACGGATCGAGCGGTACGTTCGATCTCAAGAGGTGAGTGCGTCACAAGCGGTCGACGGAGACGAGCCGTGATGGAATTACGCCATGTGTCCATGGTCCAGTGGCACCTGTTCGATGTCGAGGATTTCGATTTAACAGGCCATACCGGCGTGTTCGGCGAGAACAGGTCTGGCAAGTCGACCATTCTCGACATGGCCCAAGTGGTGCTGACCGGCGGGAACAAGAACATTCAGCGGCTCAACGCGGTCGCGGGGGACAAGGGAAAAAGCCGGAGTGCCTCCAAGCGAACCATTGTGGACTACTGCCTCGGCGCCTTAGGCGAGGACGAACGCAAGAGAGAGCAAGCTCGCACCTATATTTGTCTCGGGTTTGTCGACACTGAAGGCAAACGGCCTCCGGTGAGCATCGGAATGGCGATAGAGGCCAGGCGGTCGGAGACCAACGAGACCGTGCTCGGTCGCTTCGTTGTTACCGGTAAGATTTTGAAGGCGCAGGACTTCGTCGAAGTGAGGGAAGGCAAGCGATTTGCGGCAGAATGGGACGATGTTCGCGGCCGGATCGTCTCAGCTGTCGGGCAAGAGAATTTCGTCAATCACCGCGACAAGGCGATCGATTATGTCCGAGAATATATGCGAAAACTGGTTCCTCACGCGTCCGTCGTAGGAGAGCAGAACGCAAATTCGCTTCAAAAAGCCGTCGTGAACGCGATGACGCTGGATCACGATCAGACCGCCACCGAGTTTGTACGAAACTACATTCTCGAAAAAAATAATATGAAAGTGGGCGAGCTTCGCGAATCAATCCGGACCTACCGAAAAATCAACGATACGATCCGCACCATGCGCGAAAAGCTGGAGGCGCTGATCGAACTGAGAGCCATTCTTGTCGAACTTGCCGACTCTCACGAGCGCAGATCTCTGGAACAATGGATATTGAAACGCGCCAATTGGTTTGGAGCACGTACCGCTTATCTGGCAGAAGTCAGGAAGTTCACGGAGGAGGCAGCCAAGCGGGATGCTGCCAAGGCGGAGATGGATTCTATCGATCAAGACTTGAGCGCGATCGAGACCGAAATCAGAAGACTGGACATCGCAATCTCCGAGCATGACGCCAAGAGCGGCCGGACTTCGCTCGCTCAATCGCTGACGTCCTCCTTGCAGGCCGGACAGCGTGCGACAATCGAGTTCGAGAGAAGGCTAGAGTCCGTCCGTTCTCTGCAGGCGCTGAGTGCCATGAGGGAGTTTGGCTTCGACGAGTTCATTACGTTGATTTCCGGGCTGACCCGGGCCGCGACGGGCGTTTCGCTTGAGCGGCCCGTCGGAAGCTTGCTGGATGCGGAAACGCGACTTCTTGCTGCGGATCGGACGCTGATGATGAAGGTGGATCAGGCGCGCCGCGATCTGATCCGGAAGGCCGAAGACGAAAAGGAACGAGCTCGGTTGCTTGAGGATCGGATTCGTCAACATTCGAGTGGTGGAAGCTCGATCTATTTGCATGAAGACACGGAGCGCTTGTGTCTCAAATTGCGGCAGGCTGGGATGTCGCCCCGCGTGCTGTGTAACCTCGTTGAACTGTCGGATGTCTCTTGGACCGCCGCGGCGGAAGGTCTCTTGGGCCGAGACCGGGAGGCGGTTCTCGTAGATCGGCCAGACATCGCTCGTGCCACGGCTCTTTTCAAAGAAGGGCGTCGGGACTTTCGGCGTGCTTCGTTGGTAAGCCTGAACAAGCTCGACCCGAACGGGCCAGGGCCGCGTGCTGGAACGTTTCCAGCACTTTTTAAGTCCGACGATCGGGATGCCATCGCATTTATAGTCCGAAGGCATGGTACGGTGCGCCTGGCGGATACGATCGCCCAGTTCAATGAACCGGGGCGGGCGATTATGAAGGACGGTCTCTACGACGATGGCTTAGTAAGGACGCATCGTGCGGCCGAGCCGTCGGATTTCAAGATCGGCAAGGCGGCACAGACGCAAGCGTTTCATGACCTCAAGGAGAAAGCCGAGCAGCTTTCGGATGCGCATACAAAGTCTGATGGTGCAGCCAAGCTGGCTGACGCCGCGTACGTCCAACTCGGAAGGATATTCGACGACAAGTTGCCTTCCTTCAAGGCAATCGTCGAAGACTTTGAGAAGTCTGCCCGAGAGCGGAACGAATTCGAGCAACGGATCGCCGCGCTCGACGGCGCTGGTGATGGCGGGTTGAAGCAAAAGCGGCAAGCCCAGTTGGAATTGAAGCGTCATCGTGCAGGACAGAGAGCCCTTCAGGAGGAAGCTCATCGCAAGCATACAAGAGCGGCCGATATTGCTATGCACACCATCGAATCTGGAGAGGGTACTTCGGGTTCGGAGCTGGGAGCAAAGATAGCTTGGGCTTCGTACGGGCAGTACCGAAAACTCTACAACCGTATTTCCGGTCGTGCGGCCTATGGGTCTCGGTTCGCCGACCTTTCGACGCGGGCGGTCCTGGATAGGCATAGGATGATCGCCTCCGAGGCATCGAAAGCAGTGGCGGCGGCAGACGATGATAGGTTCAAGATTGAACGACGGGTTCGAAAAGCGCTCGGAGACTATTTTGATGAGTTCGGTGTCGTGTCGCAGGTGGGCACCGAGAGCGAGCCTCTGCAAGAGGTGCGGCCCTGGATCGAGACGTTGATCCAGGAAATGGAAGAGAATGAGCTGCGCCGGTATGAACGACAGGCTGCTGAAGCGGCCGACAAAGCGAAGACCTTGTTGCGGGGCGAATTTATCAACGCCTTAACGTCTCGCATCAGCAAAATGGAGCGCGAGCTCGCTGCGATGAACTTTGGTCTAGCCGATCACCCGTTCCACAATGAGCGGTATTCGTTTCACCACGCGCGCCTGGCCGAGTTTCAACCGATTTTGAAGGTCGTTGAGATCAGCAAGACGTCACCGGAGGCGCTCGACATGTTGTTCAAGGGGAATGAGGTCCCGGAAGACTTTCCTCATCGCGATACCTTGCGCGAGATCGAGGCGCTGCTTGAGGATCCAGATAAGGATTTCGGTCTCTTCGAGGACTATCGCAACTTCTTCACGTTCGAGATCCACATGCAGGACATCATCACCGGCCGGACGACCCGGTGGGAGACGCGGCGCGGTACCGGGTCCGGTGCCGAGCAACAGGTGCCGATTTATGTAGCTATCGGAGCGTCGCTCGCGTCGGTTTACGGAAGCGGCAAGTCCGGAGCAGGGCGACCCTCGGGGATGTCGGTAGCTATTTTCGACGAAGCGTTTTCCAAGATGGACGGGAAAAATCAACGGCAGATGATGAGCTTTTACAAGAAGCTTGGGCTCCAGATCATCATCGCGGCACCCAATGAGAAGAGAATCGCAGTTCTCGAGCATATCGATACTGTGGTCGAGGTAGACCGAATTGGTGAGAGCGCTCGGGTCACGGTGGCCGAGCTCAAGGAGCGTGCTCGCAAGGAGCTACAAGCGATGGATCCCGATCGCATGTCGGATGATGAGCTCAAGAAGATAGCCGCGGAATAAGATGCCAAGGCAATTCACTGACGCCCGCTTGCTGATGTCGGATCTTCTAGACCGTTATGAAGGCGGCGCCGAAAGCCCGATCGCCTATCCTGACTATGACGGGTTTATCGATGTCGCTCAGATGGACAAGTTTGTCAGGGAGCTCCGCGATGTGGAACGACGCGGCGGAATCCGCATAGCCAGGGGGCGGGGGCTCAAAAGTGAGCAGATCAAGCACGCTAGGCTAGAGAGCCCCCCGCTGTTGTACGAACTGCTCGGACGGCGGCCGGTAGGACAGCTCATGGAGGCAGCGACGGGCCGCCTGCTAGAGGGGCTCGAACTGCCGGTCCAATTCGAGACGTCGCTGGACGCTCTTCGGTCAGCTTGGTCGCGCGGCCGGGAATGGCAAGGGTTCTCGCTCGACGACGCAGATCGCCTAAGGCCGGCCTTTGTCATGGCAAAGGCAATCTTTGAGCAACGTCACGTCGGCCTCGACTACCGAACCTTTTCACGGCGCTTCGCCGGCGATAGTAAGGCCCTTGAACGGCTCGAAGGACCGGTTGTTCGGCTCTTGAGCGGGCTGGTCGAGGTCCCGCCGGCCGCGCGTCCACGGGATGCCCTGCGGACATTGGGGCTCGAGAAGTTTGCGCCACCAATTCTGTTGTCGGGACGTCTCGATTTCGATGTAGCCGAATTGTCAGCCGCAGCGCCCAGGTATTTCGGTATACCGCCTGCAGAGGCTGAGCGTCTGCGGTTTCGCGAGCGGCCAGAATACGTGCTCACGGTCGAGAATTTCGCGAGCTTCAGTCGCCACATCATGGAGGCCGATCCTCATCGCGTCGGCATCACCATCTATGTGGGTGGATATCCGTCGCTTGCGACCCAGAGCGCGCTAAAAACGATTGCGACGGCACTCCCTGCGAACATTCCATTTTTTCATTGGTCGGACATCGATCCCGACGGGACCTGGATCTTCCGTACCATAGAGCGTGCGATAGCGCGGGAATTGAAGCCTCATCTTATGTCGGTAGACTTGGCCGATAGGCTGGGCAAGCTGCCGGCTGATCGTACTAGGCTGCCGACTGGCACCATGCCGTCTGCTATGTCCGATCTCGTCGCCTACCTTAGGCGTGATGACGCCAAGTGGCTGGAGCAGGAGGAGCTTGATCCCAAGCTCCCGCCCGCGAATGCCTGGTGAAATCTTGGCGGTGGCCAATAGCGGGAATTGATGTGACAGAGCGTGGTCAGGCCGTTTTTTACTATGATTTGTCTGTCTCATTGAAGCAAAACCGAGAGGCCATTTATGAGCACCTACGTCATCCGCTTCCCAACGAACGGCAGTCAGCGAACTAAGAACCGTCGGGGCAAGAACTCCATGTCCTGTTACGTATCCGGACGCTGGCTTCGTTTCCACGAAGAGGTGGGGATGTTGAAAATTCCTCGCGAGCCGTAGTTGTTGACGTCATGGCAGATAATTTCGGTGAGACGCCCGCCAAAAAGATTTGTAAGCTTGTCCTGAACTTGGATGATTTGCGCGCCATCCTGGACCGCTACGACGCCAAGCCGGTCACGAAATAACGCCCGTCGCGCCTAAGACTCATCCATGCTTCTTCAATCGACCGTCACCTGTCCGTATTGTGCCGCCGCGCAAGAGGAGACGACGCCTACCGATGCGTACAGGTTCTTCTATCAATGCACCGGCTGAAGGTACAGCGCTCCGGCAAGGAGGGCGCTCCAGGGTGTCGCGCCTAGTTGATTTGCTCAAGAGCAGCGAGTTCTTCTCGAGTGAGGACAATTTATGCACTCCGGACGTTCGCTCTCAGTTGCTCCTTGGTCGCGCTTGGAATGACGCGGATTGTCGCGGCCTTGGACAGCAGCCAGGCAAGAGCCATTGAGGCCGGTGATGATCGGGCGGTAGCGATCTGCCAGAATGGGGCAAGCCGATCGACGAGCCCGGGGTGTGTCTCGGGCTGAAATCGAGCATCTTTGATCCGGTAAGCCGCTCGCTCGCTACGGCGCTCTGGAGGGCGCGCTTCGCGAGCGGCTTGCTCGGACTCGCGGCAGCTGATTCGGGAGACACTAGGGTGCGTTTCGGTAACATTTTCATCTGAGGCAATATGAGGGGGCAGTTTTCCATGTTGCGCGACACGTGATCGTGATCGACCGGTTGAGGTTCGGTGCGGGCTTTGCGGAGCGGACCGCGCTTCAACCAGTGGACTATCGGTATCGAATGACTGAAAGATTGGTCGAGCGTATCCGGATGGAGGCGCTTCGCCGGCCTGTCATGGCCATCGCTGCGGATTGCTGGGTCCACGAAAAGACCGTGCGTCGGATACTCAAAGACCAAATTCCGCAGCTGACCTCCCGTGCTCGGACGACTGAGGACGATAATCCGGCTTAGAGCCGGATCAGGCGATATGCGTGGCGTCTACGGCCAACGACAGTAGCCTCGCGGCATTGTCAGCAATCGCCTGCATCCGCGAGTTCAGGTCACCGCGCGACACCACCCAATCCGCGGGTGAGAAATGTCGACTATCCGGATTGATGAAAAAAGTTCGTATTATCCGCAGCTGGAGGGCTGAGGTTCGGCGACGCGTGAGCGCCGCAATCACTCTTGAAAAATGCTATCAAACACTCTACTTTGATAGCATCGCAGTCAGTCTGGATGCCATCATGGCCGCTGTCACCATCCGCAACCTTTCCGAGGAGGCGCATCGCGCCTTGAAAGTCCGCGCCGCGCAGCACAATCGCAGCGCGGAAGCGGAAATGCGTGCCATTCTGGAGGCCGCCGTGCGTCCCGAGGGCCGGCTGCGCCTCGGCACCGCCCTTTCGGAGATGAGCCGGAAGATCGGCCTCACCAATGCCGATGTCGAGGCACTTGAACATGGCCGCGAGGCGCGTCCTGCCGAGCCGATGCGCTTCGAATGATCCTGCTCGACACCAATGTGGTCTCCGAGGCGATGAAGCCCGATCCGCACTCATCGGTGCGTGACTGGCTCGACGCCCAGGCGGCCGAGACGCTGTTTCTTTCCAGCGTCACTATCGCCGAACTGTTGTTCGGCATCGGCGCGCTGCAGCGCGGCAAGCGCAAGGATAGGCTGGCAGCTGCGCTCGACGGTGTGTTGGACCTGTTCGCGACCCGCATCCTGCCCTTCGATACCGCCGCGGCGCGGCGCTATGCCGAACTCGCGGTCAAGGCGCGCGCGGCCGGAAAAGGCTTTCCTACGCCGGATGGCTACATCGCTGCGATCGCCGCTGCGCATGGGTTCGCCGTGGCATCGCGCGACACGAGTGCGTTCAATGCCGCCGGTCTGACGATGATTGATCCCTGGACCGTTACCAGCTGAGAGAGTTGTCGAGCGGGGGCGTTACCGGGACGGCAGAAAGCGCAAGGAATTGCTGATCTCGGTAAAAACCACCCCCTTCCCAAGCTTGAGCGAGACTGTTCGGAAAAACGTCGGTTGATTGCGAGTTCAAGATTGTAATCTGAATAGCCGAAATGTCTTAGCCCGGATGACGCCGATGCCGACTTGAAATCGATTTGAAGGAGGGGAGTCGCCAGGCTGTATCTTCCTTTCGGCGCCAGATGGCGTTCGGTCTTCGCGTCCAGGTGGACGGCATCCGAGTTATTCCCGTCGGGAGGCTGACTGTTTGGAAGCTCGAACCATAAGCCAATTGAGGAGAAAAGCCGCCGGCGAATGGTCCGCAATGAGCGTGCCTCTTGATCCTGATCACGAGAATTGGGCGGTGCTCTTGAACGATACCCACACCGTGGAGCGTCAGCGGGTTACGCTGCTGGAGGAGTTCTGGCACATCTTGCTCGGGCACAAACTAACTAAGATTGCCAGGATCGCTGACGCTTACGGGCGCACCTATGACAAGTCTGAGGAACACGACGCTTACTATCTCGCCTCGGCGACGCTCCTACCGAGAGCTGCCATCGTTGCTGCCGTGAACAAGAAACGCTCTTCGGAGCAGATCGCTTCTGCATTCGGGACCTCATCGGAATTGGTCGACTATAGAATCAAGCGACTCGGCCTCTGGCGGGAGCATGTCGGAAAGCAGATCAGACTATCGTCAGACTGAGAGCTGCGACCTGTTTGAAACCTTTATCGCCGCAAATAGAACGGGCAGGAAATGCAATTGACTGAAATTCTCTCGCGCGCCACTCCGCCGGAGGATGCGCGGGCTACCATGGAGTTTGAGAAAATGCGCTTCGAGCTGTCGTGGCGCTATTTCGATTTCCACGCGCGGCAACGGACCCAGCTATTCCACTTTTTCATTATCCTGGCGCCATTCATGTTCGGCGGATGCTTCTACCTGTTCAAGGAACGGGAGATGGTCGGCTATATGCCGGGGCAGATTGCATCGTGCGCCGGCGCGTTGTTGGCAATCTTCTTTTTTGGCTTGGATCGACGCAACCGGCAAATCATTCACCTGAGCGAACGGGCAATCCGGCTCATCGAAGCGCAACTCTTGTTCACCGATTTTCGGTCGATCAATGAACAAGGATCGGTCTTTAAAGGCGTGCTCACGACCGAGAAGACAGATAACGACAAGCGGACGCTAAAATCATTGCGGAGCCATAGCTTCTTGGTCGGCGCCGTCTACTTGCTGGCATTCGCGGCATTCGCTGCGCTGCTCACCTACTTCGTGGTTGTGCAGAACGGCTACGTCATCCTGCCTAAGCCTGTTCCCTATGCACCTGCGGTAGGCTCCTTAGCGACAGGCTCCAGGCTCGCAATCGGATGCAGAGCATACGGGCGAGAACCGCCATCTTGAGCCGCCTATAGCGTTCCGTCAATCATAAACGCTGGTCTATCCTTGAAGACATACTTGGCATCGCAGGAGTCTCCCTGCATTCGACGCTCGCTTTCATCACGGCGGTTTGGCCGCCGTCTCAAATTGCATGTTTTTCGTCGAAGGCAAGACCCGGTGCAAAGATTGAAGCCTTGTCGCTGGAGCCAATGTTTCCAGGTTAAGGTAAATCCATCACAATCCGTCCTTGCGCTCCGTGATGTCGAAGGGTGATCTGCCAATCGTGCGAGCGGAAATCGCAGCCAAATTCTTCAAGCATTCGAAGCTGAGCTCAATTGTCTTCGTAGACTCGAAGTTGGGGACCTAGGAAGCCCTTCTCAAAGCTGCTTGCCGGTCAGCAGCGTTTTGGCGACCAACGGCGAGTCTGAGCCGCAGTCCAGAACCTCCTGTTGCGAGTTTGGCACATTGATATTGGTGCGATTAGGATCAATTTCGTCGGCTAGCATAATCCGGGAGATCGAGTCAGTCTTGACTGTGTGAAGACGCTCGCCGTTCTTAACCATTCCTGTAATGTGCCCGCCGGACGGTCCCACATCCATGGACATCGCAGATTCGCGAATCCTTGGCCACACGAACTTGCAACCCTTGAGGATATGCACCAGCACCAGGCCCGTTCGATTCCACACCAGAATCTTGATCCGGTCCGTCCGTTTCGACTGGAACACGAAGGCTGCACCGCTGAGCGGATCGAGACCAAGCGTCACCTGCACCTTCGCAGCAAGCCCATCGTGCCCACAGCGTAAGTCGACGGGCCGCGTCGCGATGTAAATCTTCAGTTCGGAGCCGGGGACAATCATCGTGACGCCCGCACCACGCGGATCAATCGAGACAGCTGCTCCCCATCTATCGCCGCGTCCGTCCGCACGACGACATCGCCAATCGCAATCTCGAGCTTAACTGCTGGAGCGTGACGCTCCTCTAACGGCCCGTCCACGACGAGCGGCGCGAACGGCGGCTGCGGAGCCTCGCACGACGGTAATTCGCCGCGCTGTCGGAAGCGTCGTCGCCAATCGTAAATTTGCCAGCGCGTCGCTCCGTGCTTGCGCGCTACCTCCGCCACCTGAGCGCCGGGCAGCAGATACTTTCGCCGACGATCCGAGCCCACTCGGCATCTGAACGCACACGACGCCCGGACGGGCCCTCAAGCACTTCAAGCCGGCTGACTGCTCCAGACCCAACTGTTGAGCTGTCTAAATGGGCGTCTTTTTTTGCCGTCCAATCCCATCCCAAACCTCCGTTCAAGCCGGAGGCTTCTTCGCACATCTCATCCAACCCCGGAGGGGTATTGGCTGAGCGCTTACTATCTTCGCGTAATCGTACTCAAAGCTCTTCTCTAGGCACTCCTTCAGCGTCCGTGCCACCCCGTGAATGGGGGAGCCAATTGGTCCACAGAGCGCAATTACGAGCTCGCTAGTGTGGGTATGTCTATTTCGGAAATATTTGTTGGCCTGAGGCTTGTCCATTCGTTCCGCAGCGGCTGTTCACGCCGCGGGCGATGTCCTCAGCGCCCCGTCTGACAGGGGGCGCTGCAACTTCAGGGCGACGTCCCAAGGCGCGGTCTTCTCTCGTCAGGATCACCAGCATAGCCTTCTGGTGGATAGCACCGACTTCGTCCTGGGCTCCGTCGTAAAGAACGCGTAGAGGTCGTTGGCCGTCTCGCCCCCCTCGACCTTGCTCACCGACGTCCAGTTGGTCCAGATGCCTGTGCCCTCCTTTCCGGCCGAGATGCTGTCAAAGCGCCGATCATGGCCTCAGTCACCACTCATTAATCCAGATGCGCATTTCACCTTCGTTGCGGTTGGCCCGGCTGAACCACGGAATGAATGTCAAACGTTGCGGTTGCCGCTTTCCAGGCACTTTGTCGTAGTGATAAAGCGGCGCTTCCTCAGAGAGCGTGTGTCGCAAACGAAAGCCCTCAGCCTGCAACAAAATTTTGCCGGCAAAGAGGTCCTTGCCTTCAACGAGCGAAAACCGGCTGTCTGCATCCAGCCAAACATTATGCAGCTCCGGCCCGTTGTCGGCTTCTTCCAGACAATAAATCAGGGGGCCACGCTGAATAGCCACTTTGCCGGCCAAGTGGCGAAGTTGTGGATGACCATATACGCGGCGTGCTTTCATGGGCAGTTGCAATTTGCAACAATCGCCCTGCCGCCACGTGCGGTGAATGTGCAAATAGCCCCTGCGCGGCTCGCATTTGACCGGTTCGCCGTTCAGCTTGACCTCCGGCGCGCTGCACCATTCCGGCAGGCGCAGCGCGAGCGTGTGGGTGATTGGCTGCTCCGATTCCACGGTAATCTCCACCCGATCCTCCCAGGGATAGTTCCCGCTCATGCGCAATCGTAGCGTATGCTCTCCAATCGCGAATGCCACGCTGTTGCCAATGTAGAGATTGACATAGAGCGCCTCGGAGCGTGGCGTGTAGATGTAATGACCAACTGATGTGAAAAGTCGCGCGATGTTCGGCGGACAGCAGGCGCAGCCGAACCAGCCCTGTCGGACCAGCGAGATATGACTGTAGCCGTAATTGGACCGCAGCGTTTTGGGATGAACTTCGAGTGGATTGGCATAGAAAAAATGCCGTCCATCCAAGGCGATACTGCCCAAAACCGTGTTATAGAGAGCACGCTCCATCACATCGGCATAGTGACTGTCCGCCTCCATCTCCAGCATCCGGCGGGCAAACATCATCAGGCCGATCGACGCGCAGCTTTCCGCGTACGCAGTATCGTTCGGCAGATCGTAGTCGCTGCTGAAGGCTTCGCCCGCGCTTTGCGAACCAATGCCGCCGGTGATATAGATCTGCCGCTGCGCCATGTTTTGCCATAGCCGCAGGCAAGCTTGGCGTTGTTGCTCGTTCTGAAGCAGACGCGCCAGATGGGCAACCCCAGTCATGAGGTATACAAACCGAACCGCATGACCTGTTGCAGTTCGCTGTTCAATGACCGGCAGGTGCGCCTGGCTATAGTCTTTCCGTCTGACCATCCAGGATTTGTCGTGTGCTTTCCGATCGCGGGATCGCTTCTCATATTCTAGGTCATAGAAGTGCGGCTCTGTGCCGCGTTGCTCCACGAAATAGTTAGCCAGCGTGAGATATCGCGGCTCCAACGTCACTTCATAGAGGCGTGTCAATGCAAGTTCGATTTCCGGATGGCCATCATAGCCGTGTAAACGATCGCGCTCCGGACCAAAAACCGAGCAGATGTGGTCAGCGAGCCTGCAAACGACGTCCAGCAGGCGCCGTTTACCTGTCGCTTGAAAGAAAGCGATGCCCGCTTCAATCAAGTGGCCGGCGCAGTAAAGCTCGTGACATTCGGTTAAGTTGGTCCATCGTTCCCCAGGCGCCTTTACGATGAAATAAGTGTTCAGATAGCCGTCGCCGCATTGGGCGGCCTCCATCAGCTCGATCAGGTCATCGGCTGTTTTCTCCAGTTCCGGATCGGGTGTGGTGCACAACGACCAGGCGACTGCTTCCAGCCATTTTGCCACATCACTGTCCTGAAAAACCCGGCCGTAAAATTCGCCACTTGCTCGGTTTGCTGCGATCCGGAGGTTTGCTATCGCATGGCTCGGTGCGAGTTCGGGAATACGATCGTTCAGCGCCTCCCACTGATGGGGTATCGTCACCTCCCTCACCAATTGCTGGTATTTTCCAAAGAGCGGATCGGTGATTCGTAAGTCATGGAGATTGACTTCCGTAACAGTCGGCCGATTCATCTGGCTCTCCATCGTGTTGGGTGCACGGGCCGGTAGTTCACGAAAACCATGCCGTACCGCATTGTCGAGTTTGCGGGTGCGAATTGGCAGCCTGTATCCTTGCCTGCTGTGGTCAGCTCACCCGTCCTCCCGGCCTTCAAGATCTCGGCATGATGAGCGATTGAAGGCCCTCTGGTGATGCTTCTAGCCGCGGGGCGGAGAGAGAACTCAGGTTTTTCGAATAGAATCGGACGTTCCATGACGCTCGACACGAAAGACATTGTCGATCTCCGTACATCGCTCTGACCAGCACGCTCGAGGCTCAAGACAGCAATTTTCGTGCCGGCAAGGCGCAAATCGTTCTTTTGCAACGAGCTCGTCTTCAGTATCCATCAGTCCGTCGCCGCTTGGACGTGGGATTCTGCGCACCGTCTTCCGGTTCGCTCTGCGTTGTTGCTGATCCCGTTCCGAGCAGGGCCTCGTACGCTTTAGCCGCGCTCGATGCCGGTTGACCGCGGACCGATCATGACCGCTCCGGTAAACTCGAGGCACGCGGATAGTGGCGCCTAGGTCGGTATCGAGGCGAATGCGTTATCGCGTCGCCCGCTGACCCTGCTGACTTAATGAATTGCGATCATTCTCGGCTGGGGAAATCGAGAGGCCGATGCGCAGGCGCGCCTGGCCGCCTTGGACGACGCAGGCGACGGGGGTTTGCGAGAGAAAGAGGACCAAAACAGAAGTAAGGGGAGGAGAATCGACGAGCGACGACCCGGCAAAGTGCGTTCAACCGGCCTCCGTGCGAAATCCAACTGCCAGACCGGACGGGGCAACGGCGAGAACGCGCCCGCCTCCGACCTCAGCCTGCGCGTGGCTTGATGTGGGCGGCGGCGATCAGGTGAGACTCGCTCTCATCCTGATTGTCGCGCCATACTTGATCGATGTTCCGCAACGTCTTGCCGCTCTATGCTCCGAGAAGGGAAGGAGCGTCTACCGCGCGTCTTGATCTCTCCTGCAGCAGTATGCGCTCGACATGCAGCATGGCCGACAAGACAACGAAAGGATGTCGACGTAGCTGATGCAGAAGGAGTGCGCAGTGAATCCGCAAGTTTCCATACGACGAATTCGAAGGCTTTGGAATGGGTTCGCAGGCCAGCGCGCGCAGCAAAGCAAGGGCCGATGAGGCGGAGGATGGCAGAGGCGCGGCTATTTTGTTGCGTACAAGGCTCGGCTTGCGCGAGTGCGTGCTGCAAACAAGCCGGCGGAAAATAGCCGAGACCTCCTGCGCCGTATCCTTGCCGTCCGATCGCTTTGTAGAAACACGGGGAGGGCGGCTCTATCGGCAAGGACTAGCCCACGGGAAGCGAACATGACGAGCATCGCGAGCCGTCCGCACAAAATCGACCTCCAAATGCGGTCGAACGCATATTCCCGCAACGTAGCGATATTCATCTGGACTGAAGTATGCATCTCGTTGAATTGCCAGAAGCTCGGCATGCCGGTCTGGATCCGGCAAGACGGCGCGTCCTCGCGAGGATGGCGAGTGTGCGCCGTGTTGGTTGACGCTGAAAGCAATGGCGCGGCAGTATGCGATGAGCGAATTGGTAGGGCCAACCTCCCTCCTCACTTCCTTGGAGCTCCATTTTTGCGTCGGCACTAATCTGCGCAGCGTGATGGTCCGATCGTTGCCATCCCAGCGTGGGCGCACGCACATAGCCGGCCGTGAAGCCATCCGGGCGCTTTCAGCTATTCTGGCTCTGATTGGAACGCCTCCCTAAGCTTCCCTGTACGAAATAGCGAGGCTTTCGCAGATCGACGCGAATGCCTTTTTCGCCTCGACGCTCTCGAAGCAAAAGCGTCTCCCTTGGTCACCATGCTCGATCCACCAGTTCGCCTTGTGCCCTCGTGAAACGAGGTACGCCTCCTCGCGCAGCTGATCCAATAGTCTTCCTGATGCACGCACGATCACACAGTTTTCCATTTCAACGCTCATTGGAGGGAAGCAACACAGGCTAGACAACATGTATCCAGAAAACGCTGCCACAACAAATGCGAATCCTCATCTTGCATCGCCAAATGTTCCTTCTTGGACGAGATTGAAGACGATGCGTGTTTTCTTCGCGCGTCCAGCGTTTTGCGCCGAGTTCCTGCAGCTACCGAGTGCGGGGCCGGCGAAGAGCTTCGACGTCGTCTCGGAACGCACACCCTTTCGCCGATATGCGATTTCAACTAAACATGAGCCCTCAGTCAGAAGAGGCAATCAATATTGATTCAAGCGGAAGAAAGCGTGGTGCAGCAGGTGCTCTCATCAATGACAATTAGCGCCCTGCAGAATCGCCTCGCTCCTACCCCCGAAACGGTGATGCATCATTTGAAGCTTGCTTACAAAAGAGCCGGCTTTATTGCTACGCGAGCATCTACAATTCGGATATTGAAGCGTATCTCACGTGAGATCGATCACGCTGAGACGGTGTTGGAATTCATCAGCCGAGGCGACGGGCAACCGCACTGAGTTGGCGAATGAATTTCATCGTGCGCCTGGCTTGCACGCCGCGGCTTCAAGCAAAGCAACCGCAGCGCCAAGGATAACAAAACCAAGCGTGACGTCGATCGAAAGCCAAAGATCAGCGCCGGCGCGAGTGCGATAATTGCCACGGGGATCTTGATTCCGATGCTGTGAGGAACCACAGGCTAAGAGGAAGCAGGGGAGCCAGGGACAAGAACAGGATGCCCAAAACGTGCATCGCGCAATTCCATGGGGCGCGATGATACTCCACGTAGTCCGCAAGCCAGCGCCGGAAATAGGAGTTCATGATGCTTGCTTCGCCATCCATGTCAGACATGGCACAATTACCTTCTGCCAAGCGCATATGCTGGGGCCCACATATAACTAAACGCGGGAAACCCTCGCGTCAAATCTCCCAAAAACAGCACATGCGTTAGGTTCGTGGGCTTGGTGCTTGCCGGACCTGTTTGAGGGAAGGCTACGCACTCGTTCGGGTCGTGGCGTAAGATCGGTCAGCGAGAGGCCGAAAACATTCACGCGCGGCTTCTCCCAACCGTGAGCGCGGCGCAGATCCGACCAGGCCGTGGCGCCGGGATAGTTGCAGTATTCCACCAGATTGCGCGCAGCGTCGCCGTCGCGGGTGTCGAGATTGACGGCCAGCATCGACTCCAGGCCAGCAGCCCTACACCAGTGGATGAAGTCATTCGCGCCGAAGCGGTTGTTCTCGGTGCTCAACCAGGCGAGATCGAGCCGTGCCGGGCGACTCTCCACGGGCCGACGCCGTCCTCCCAATTGTAGCCGGAGACGAAATTGCCTCCCGGATATCGTACGAGGGTGGGACCAAGTTCCTTCATAGGCGCCAGCACGTCCCCGCAGCGAAATCCACGCTCGTCCGCCGTCGGATGACCCGGCTCGTAGGTGCCGCCGTAGACGCAGCACCCAAGATGCTCGATGAAGCCGCCGAACAAAGGGGGATCGGTGTAGCCTATGACAAAACGACATGCGCGTGGCCTCTCGGGCTCGTCGTTGCGACCAACCTCCTGGAGTCCGAGGATCTCGAGCCAGACCTCGGGGTCCACAAGCGACCTTGGGGGAACGCTCGTCTCAAACCGCAGGAGGCGCGCGAAAGCTGCGCAAATCAACCGGGCGGACGATACGTTAAGCTCGGTAGCCCAAGAATTTGGTGAAATGCAGCGCAGCAAAGAAGCTAGGCTCAACGGCAGGAGAGCCGGCCGCCCTTTGAGAACGGACGGCGAGAGCGCACGGCGGGACCTACAATTGCAGGCCCGATTAACTGTCCCTGACAGCGTCTGGGGCCAGGCTGAAGTCACCACAAGCACTTACTGTTTGAAGTCCCAGGGGCTCCTCTTAGATGCGACCTTTGATTGTCCTAGATGAGGGAACTACTTTTGAAGATTAAGTCTATCGCCGTTAAGAATTTTCGGTCCTTCAAAAACATGGTGGTTGATCTGGATGATTACACGGCCTTCGTGGGACCGAATGGCGCCGGAAAGTCCACTGTACTTTGCGCACTGAACATCTTTTTCCGTCAGACGGAGGAAGCTCCGACAAATCTCATTGAGCTTGACGCCGAAGATTTCCACAACGGCAACACCAAAGAGCCGATCGAGATTACATTGACCTTCCACGATCTCGAGCCCGAGGCGCAGGCGGATTTCTCCGAATACTACCGGTCAGGCATCCTGGTCGTATCAGCGCTTGCGGAATTCAGCGACACGACGCGCAAGGCGACGGTTCGCCAGTTCGCCAAACGCAGTGCCATGAACGAGTTCAGCGAATTCTTCCGCAAGTACAACGACGGGGCTGCTGCCGGTGAATTGGCGGGGATCTATGAGGGGATACGCGAGACTCACCCCGAGTTCGGTCTTCCCAAAAAGGGCAGTAAAGAAGCCAATCGCCAAGCGCTTCGATCATACGAGGAAGATCACCCGGAACGATGCGTTCTGATTGATAGCGAAGATCAATTCTACGGCTTCAGCAAGGGCGGCGACCGTCTATCCCGCCATGTCCAATGGGTCTACGTCCCCGCAGTCAAGGATGCGACCAAGGAGAACGTTGAAGGTCGCAACACCGCACTGGGCAAGCTCCTCGCACGGACGGTGCGCTCAAAGGTGACTTTCGATGGAGAGATCGCCTCACTCAGAAACACCACCCTCGATGCGTACAAGAACATCATCCAGAAGCAGCAAACTGCGCTGGACGACCTCTCGCAAGCACTGACAGCCAAGCTCGGTGAATGGGCGCATCCCGAGGCGGTTGCGCGGCTGGAATGGACCGAGGACCCGCTCAAGTCCGTGCAGATTGCCGATCCCGCGGCGCGGCTATTCGCGAGCGAGGGAACGTTTTCAGGCGATCTCGCCAGATTTGGGCATGGGCTTCAGCGATCCTATCTTTTGGCTCTCCTTCAAGAGCTCGCCGCGACGAACGAGTCGGCACAACCTCGGCTGATCCTGGGATGCGAGGAGCCGGAGCTCTATCAACACCCCCCGCAAGCGCGTCATTTGGCCTCGGTTTTCAAGAAGCTGAGCGAAGCAAATGCGCAGATCCTGGTTTCGACCCACAGCCCGTACTTTGTGTCCGGAAGGCATTTTGAACATGTGCGTCTGGTTCGAAGGGATGAGACCAAAAAGGAGTCCAGCATACGCTGGACCACCTGCGAAAAAGTCGTCGCAAGGTTATCCGAGATATCCGGAGAGAAGGTGAGGCCGATTGAGGCGGAGCGGGCGCAGCTCCATCAAGCTCTGCAACCGCATCTCAACGAGATGTTCTTCACCCAGAAGCTGGTGTTGGTGGAGGGTCTGGAAGACACGGCTTACATCACCGCGTGGATGACATACTCAGATCTTTGGGATGTTTATCGCAAGTCGGGCTGCAACATTGTTGCTGCGAACGGCAAGAGCTCGCTAATTGAGCCCCTGCTGATCGCCAAGGAACTGGGCATTCCGACGTTTGTCGTCTTTGATGCCGATGGCAACGAGCAAAACCCGGGGCGCCGCAACCTTCACAAACTGGACAACCTGAAAATTCTCGCCCTGCTGGACGGTGATGTAACCACGCCTTTTCCGGACAATCCGGTGTGGACGAGCAGCTATGCCGTTTGGCCGGAGAATCTCGGCGCGATCCTCAAGCATGAGGCAGGAGCCGCGCTTTGGGACAGTTCCTATTCGGCGGCCACCAAGGGATTGGGCAGCCCCTCCGGCAGCTTCGTCAAGAACACCGTCCACATTGGGGATCATCTGGCAATCCTGAGAGGGAAAGGTGCAAAGATGCCGACGCTCGACAGCCTTTGTGCAGCGATCCTGGCGCTGGCTTGAGACATGGGGCAATAATGGATTACGTGAGAGTGCGATCCAGCACGGTGAGCGCCGTCGGATACGACGAGGACGCAAGGGTCTTGGGCGTACAATACCTCAATGGCAGTGAATATCACTACTTTGCCGTGCCCAAGGCGCAGTTCGAAGGCCTCAAAGCAGCCGCTTCGGTGGGGAGCTACCTGAACGCCTTTATCAAGGATGCCGGTTTCCGATTTAAACGAGTCAGATAGAGGAGAGCAGCGAGGAAGGACGGACGAGCCAATGATCGAGCCAACTATCACCTGCCCAAAATGCAGCAGCGAGATAAAGCTGACCGAATCGCTCGCGGCGCCATTGTTTGAGCAAGCCCAAAAGCAATTTCAAAGCCAGCTGGCAGCCAAAGAAGCGGAATTCGCGAGGAGATCCGAAGAACTTCGGGCACAGCAGAATGAAGTTGCGAGAGCGCGGGAGCAGATCGACGAGTTGGTCGCCTCCAAGTTGAAAGGTGAGCGGTCACAAATCGCGGCCAGCGAAGCCAGGAAGGCCCGTGAGGCGGCAGCCCTCGAACTCGAGAACAAGGACAGGGAAACGGCTGAGCTGAAGGAGCTGCTGGCCACAAACAACGCGAAGCTTGCCGCGGCCCAAAAAGACCAGGCAGAGCTCCTGCGCAAACAGCGCGAAATCGAGGACGCCCGGAGAGAGCTGGATCTGACGGTCCAGAAGAAGGTCCAGGAGGAACTTGCCGGCGTGAGAACGAAGGCCAGGCAGGAGGCTGAGGACGAGCTGAAGCTCAAGGTGTCGGAAAAGGATCAACAAATTTCGGGCATGGCCCGCACGATCGAGGAATTGAAGCGAAAGGCCGAGCAAACCTCACAGCAGGCCCAAGGCGAGGTCCTGGAGCTTGAACTGGAGGACGTGCTCAGGGCGCGGTTTCCGACGGATGTGATTGAACCGGTGGCGAAGGGTGAACTCGGCGCTGATGTCATTCAGCGTGTCAACGGCGCGATCGGGGTGCCTGCGGGGGTGATCTTGTGGGAGTCAAAACGCACAAAGAACTGGTCCGACGGATGGCTGCCCAAGTTACGGGATGATCAACGACGCTGCGGCGCCGATGTTGCGTTGGTCATCTCGAACGCTCTTCCAAAGGATATTGAACACTTCGATTTGGTGGATGGCATTTGGATAGCTCATCCGCGCTGCGCAGTCCCAGTCGCGATAGCTCTTCGGCAGTCGCTCGTGGCCGTCGACGGTGCGCGCACCATGCAGCAGGGACAGCTCAGCAAGGCTGAGGAGGTTTATCAGTATCTGACCGGAAAGAGATTCCGGCAACGTCTCGAGGCCATCGTCGAACGCTTCAATGACATGCGCGAGGATCTGGATAAGGAACGCAAGTTCATGACGCGCTTATGGGCAAAGCGCGAAAGCCAATTAAACAGCGTCATTGAGACCACGATCGGCATGTATGGAGATTTGCAAGGCATCGCGGGGAAAGCCATGCCTGAAATAGAGAGCCTGGACACGCCACTGCTGGACGGTCCCGGAGCTGAGGCAAAGCAATCGTAAGATGACCGCAAAAGCGCTTTGGGCGATGTGGGAACGCGAAGCCGAATCGGGCTAAAGTCCAGCATCGTCAACGGCAATCCCTCTGCAGCCGGCCTAACCGCCGGGCCCCCGCGTCGGGGACTCCGCGTTTCGCGAGTCCGAGCCGGCGGGCTGTAACCCGCTCAAGCAGAAAGGGAGGCGGCTATGGCAAACCATGGCGGCCAGCCAAAGTCTGTTTAGGTCAATGCCTATCTGCGTTGGCGTTTCGGCAAGTTGGAGCATGTGTGCTCCCACTTCCGGTCCCTTCCGGGACAACTTGACTTCGGCTTTTGACAAATTGGGCACGGCTCAGATTGGCCAGTGACGACGCCGGGGATATGTTCCCGGCGAGTGTTGCGTAGCGAGACCTGACCTCTCGGTCGGGTCTCGTTTCCTAGCTCTGCGCGTTTCAATCTCGGCCTCTTGTCCGTTTGTCGAGCCTTGCTTTCATCCGCACCAGTGCATCAAAGTTGTTCATCTTTCGACTTGGCAAACTAAATCTGTAACGGCAGGTCAAAGCGGATTAGTTAGCAAATGACGTATCCTCTACATCTTCTCGGCTGGAAAGCATTTCAGGATCTCTGCATTGCACTTGCCGAAGAATGCCTCTGTCGTCCCGTTCAGAACTTCTTGGGACAATGATGCCGGCCGCGACGGCGCCTTTGTTGGCCGATGGGACGGAGACGATCCGGGAGCTGGTGCATCAACGATCCAGTGTAAATTTACGTCCAAACCCTCGAATTTATCCTTGAGTATTCTCACTGAAGAGTTGGAGAAGACAAGAAAGCTTGCGAAGCGGCGCTTGGCAGCCGACTACATCATTCTCACAAATCATGCCGTATCAGGCGCAAGCGAGCTAAAGATCAAGGAAGCATTCGAAAGGCAAGGGGTGGGGCGCTGCCGCGTGTTTGGCTATGAGTGGATCGTAAGACATGTCAGGTCCTCTCCACGACTGAGGATGGTGTTTGTTCGTCACGTTGTCCTAGTCCAGTGCATCGCGATACTCGTTGAGCAGGGCCCCGTGGCTCCTCGCAGGGAGTCGATCAAGGTACTTGGCGAGAGCCAGCTCTTCGGCAGCAACTCGTTTTCGCGCGACCTTCCTGGTAAAGGCATGGGTCGTCCGCCCTGTGCCGTCGCGCCCAATCGGGCTATGCTATCGGCCACAATCTCCGCGGCATGCACGCCTGGCTTAGAGAACGCTTGTTCTTGCTGCTTTGGCACCCGTTCGCCTCACCGGCGCAATCCGGCTTCTTGACGGAGACCATGCCGTCGTTGATATCTGCGGCGATGCCCAATCATGTGCCTTCGCCGCCGGTTTCCTGGCATCGCAAGGCCGGCTTAGAACGAACCATTCCGTAGTCCGTCTCCTGGCCGGCGTTGGCACGCTAGGCAACCGACAATCTGGCGCTTTCAGACTTCCCAACAGCAGCAATCGTCATCGATCAACGTCGTGTCAGTCCGCCCCTATGGTTGCTGGTCTTGAGTGTCTTCTGAAGCGCAGGGGATGACGGCATGGTGACGACATCCACATTGAGCTCCTGACATCCACCTGACCACTTTTTTAAACGCATTTGGAAAGCCATTCCGTTTCATCACGATCGAACATGACGCAAGCTTCTCCTGGCATTCGCCGATGATATGCTCGCACCAGGCTTGCGGGCTGCCATTGTCGTAATTCAGCGACGCTGCGTGGCAACCGAGATCTCTGGTTTCGGCTGCGATAGCAAAGCTATAAATAGCAGCTGATCGCGGCCAGAAACATCGCTGCGATGCCATAAAAGTATGGCTTCACTCCGGCTGATGAACTGTTGAGTAAAGCCGAGGACCGTGGCGAATCTCTCCTGCCTGAAGCCTTTCCGCTTCCGTAGCCTTTCGAACTCCGGCTCGCCAATTGCAAGTTATCAGCGAGCTTATGCGAGCAGAGCGTTATTTCTTCTTTTGACGTAGACGAGCAGGCTTGCGGCCTTTGCGCAATGTCTTGTGGGGCGTTGCTCCCTTGGGTGGCTGGACAAAAAGCTCAGATACATGGACACCAAGTGCTTTAGCAATTCGATCGAGAAGATCTATCGTTGGATTCGCATCTTGCCGCTCAACAGCCCCCATATGTGAACGGTCAATCTGAGCATCGTAGGCCAATTGCTCCTGCGGAATACCGAGATCCACGCGGATCCGCCGCACATTCCAGGCTACAAGCGCACGAGCTTCCATGCGCCAAAGCAGCCATTCGGCAGGCCATCAAACCACTGCCTATACCCGCTATATTGCCGCAAGTTCGTTCGAACGATAGCGAACTCGCCGCGTGGGCTTACATCAAAGAGTCGGCGTTAGATCCAGAGGTCGAGCACGCGGCGCCCAATGAGTTGATGCTGACGCCGTATGACGAACGGCTGCCGGTGACAATACTGATTATGCCCAGATGCTGAAGACCATGGCGCTGCTTGGAAGAAGTTGCCGGCATCGTGTTAATCCTCGCCGGCCCTGCAACCGGTTTCCCTCGCGCAGCAGGGACATCGTGATGATCCTGAGAAGCGCCTGAAGGAAAAGGGGATTCCCGGCGGTGATCATCAGCGTACGAGCAGCACAGAGGAGGCCGCGTCGCGCGATTGTGATCTTGATCCCTGGGCTTACCTGCGCGGCGCTGCGCTGGCTTTTCATGGGTGGTCAGCGCACCCGGGTATGAGGCTGTGGGCATCACGCGCTCTCTGGCCTGTGCGGAGAACGTCGGCACTTCTGGCGGGCAAAGACGCGGTCACCTCAGGCACCGCGGTGCGCAGATCCGAATAGAGATCCGGGGCCCGTCGCAAAACACCAGGACCCGATTGGGCTGCCAGGTCTCACGCAATCCATCGCAAAACAAAGATCAATCAATCGCATTATTCGATGCAGCCGTCCGGTCAAAAGTTGTCGGCGATTGCAAGAATTCGCCAGTGGCAAACTTCTGCTCCGCATCGCCAACTCCAATGCACGGCTCACCTGCGATGTTCGCGCATCGATCCTACGGTGATTGTTCGAGTAATGCTGCGTAGAAACGAAGGTGCCATCGTTGCATCGGCGGAGTTTGCGAACTTGGACGGTGCCACCAAGGCGTATCAAATGAATCGAACAAGAGCTCGTCTTAGAAAACGGTACCATCGCGCGTTAGTAGATTGAAATTCTCAACTATTGCGTTCACGCGCTCTTCACAGCTACACGTTGTCTTGCCATGAGCTGCGTTCTCGTTCGTTGGCGGAGGGGGAACTGTTTTCCATGAGGCAATTTGTGATTGCTGCTGCGACGAGCCGCCAATGGGCGCGAGGCGCGTTATCGTTGTCTGGTGCGGGATGTGCGTGTCACAGACTGTTGCTGCGGCCGCTCGCGTTGCGATCCGAAAGAACTGCGCCGCTGCGCGCCCGACTCAGCGCCACGTTCGGAATCATTTTGGCGTCACTTGATGCCCGTCAGCTGGGCCGAGTCACGGCCCATTGGCGAACGCAATGCCCAGAGGCTCACCTTCCGAGATTGCTATCTTTGAAGCATCGTCCGGTCGCCGTTCTCGTTCCGGCACACTCTGGCCAAGCCTCTCCGCGAGCGGTTGTCGAATAGCGTAGTCAAGATCAACTTGTAATCGAAGGCGTTCCCACCCGCTTCGGAGGTCGCCGCATTTGGGAGTGTCATGTCTTCCGTTGTCCGCACCCTTCATCTTGGTCTCAACCTTCACGGCGCGGGCGGTCACTCCGCGGCCTGGCGTTGGCCGGGCACCAACCCCAGCGCTTTCTTCGACATCGAGCACTACGTTCGTACTGCGAAGATTGCCGAGCGCGGCCTATTTGATGCAGTGTTTCTGGCGGATACCCCCGCCATCTCCTATGACATCACTCGCCAGCCGCCCCTCAACGGGCTTGAGCCTACGCTCGTCCTTGCCGTGATCGCGCGTGAGACAACGCGCATCGGGTTGATCGCAACGGCCTCGACGACCTACAATGAGCCATACAATCTGGCACGACGTTTCCTTTCGCTCGATGTCATCAGTGGCGGCCGAGCTGCCTGGAATGCCGTTACGACCTCCAGCCCTGCGACGGTCGCGAACTTTGGCGGCCGGCAGATCGGACGCGACGAGCGCTACAAGCGGGCCGAGGAGTTCGTTGAAACTGTCCGCTCTCTCTGGCTGAGCTGGGGCGATGAGACCATCGTCGCTGATCAGGCGTCTGGAGTTTACGCCAATACCAATCATTTCCGGCTGCTCGATCCCAACACGAACACATTCGCAATCCGAGGCCCGCTCACCCATCCCGGCTCGCGCCAGGGCTATCCCATCATCGTCCAGGCTGGAGGCTCGGATCCTGGTGTGCGCCTTGCGGCGCGTAGCGCCGATGTCGTTTTTACCGCCGCCGGGGACTTGAATTCGGCAATCGGGGAATCCGAGCGTCTGCGCGCGCTCTCGCTTCAATTTGGCCGCCGTGCAATTCCACTCATCCTCCCCGGCCTCGTCACCTTCATCGGCGGCACGGAACAGGACGCGCAGCGGCGAAAAAAGGAAATAGACGGGCTGCTTGATCTGAGGCGCGCGATGGACGCTCTCGCACGGAGCATGGACCTGCCGGTCGAAAAACTCAGACTCGACCGGCCCATTCCCGAGGAGCTCTTGCCGGATCCGCACAATGTTGCGTTCTCGGTCGGTCATCACCGTACGTTCGAAGCATTGGCGAGGGAGGGCCGCACGGTTCGCGAGATCATCGGCAGCGTTCAAGCCTTCGGCCATCGCCTGCTCGTCGGTGCACCCGAGCAGATCGCCGATTCGATCGAATCGTGGTTTCGCACTGGCGCGGTCGATGGCTTCAACATCATTCCAGACGTGCTGGAAGACGGGGCGGCGGCGTTTGTCGATCATGTCGTGCCGATCCTACAGAGCCGCGGTCTGTTTCGCACGGAATACCAGGGGGAGACACTGCGCGAGCACCTGGGAATTCCTCTCCCCGATGTCGCTGCCGAGACGTTGGCGAGGCCGTCGTCTCTGTGACGCAGTGTTTATCCACATTGATTGGAGTTTGGAGATGTCTGTTATCGAACGCGATACTCGAAGAAAGCAAAAGGCAACGGCAGTCCTGTTGGCGGTCTCAACGCTCCTGCAGATCTCGATCATGGCGAACTGCTTTGCCCAAGACGCGTTAACCGGCGGGCCGAAGCGCGGAGGCATTATTCGGTATGGGCATTTTCAAGAGCCGCCCTGCCTGTTCGGGGGATGGGTGCAGCAATGGTATCTTCAACGGCAGTATAGCGACAATCTGGTTGCGCGGAGGGAAGATGGAAAGATTGTGCCTTGGCTCGCTACGTCTTGGACAATCTCCGACGACAGGAAGGTGTACACCTTTGAGATCAAGCCAAACGTCAAGTTTACCGACGGGACGCCTCTCGATGCGCAAGCTGTTGCCGAGAACATCAACGGCTGGCTCGGCAATGATCCGGATCGTCGCAACCCGACTGCCGCTCCTTACCTCGAAGACAGCTTCGAATCGGCGACAGCAATTGCGCCGCGTACGCTGCAGATAACGCTGAAGACACCGTTTCAGCCGTTGCTCAACGTTCTCGCGCAGTCCTCCCAAGGCATTTTGTCACCAACTGCGCTCAAGCGCGGACTTGCCGTCAACTGCAACAGCCCGGTTGGGTCAGGCCCGTTCATCGTGGAGAAATGGAATCACGGGCAGAACGTCGTGTTTCGCCGCAACCCGGATTACAATTCGGCGCCAAGTCACGCCAAGCACCAGGGGCCGGCTTACGTTGATGGTATCAACTGGAGGTTCCTTGCGGATCAAACCGTTCGCTATGGCTCACTTCTGACGGGCGAATCTGATGTTGTCTATGATATTCCGGCGGTTGCCTGGAAGGATGCCAACTCCCGCTTCGCCGTTTTGCGGCATATTACGGGTGGCACCCCTTTACGCCTGGCGTTGTATACGGCACGGCCTCCGTTTGACGATGTGCGCGTCCGCCAGGCTTTTGGATACGCTGCTGACCGAAGAGCCGCCGTCGAATTGTCCTTCCTCGGCGCTTTGCCATTCGAGGCTAATGGAGCGCTCAGCCGGAGCTCGCCGGAATATGTCAGGGGGCTCGGGCAGTCCTATGGGTATGACGTCGGAAAGGCCAATCAGCTCCTCGACCAAGCGGGTTGGACTGAACACAACAAGGACGGCATTCGTCTCAAGAATGGCAAGCCCCTCGTCGTGCGAATCTCCTATTCGAGCGCTTTTCTAAAGCCCGATGGCGAGCAAGCATTGCAGGTCATCCAGCAGCAGGCAAAGGCTTCCGGATTCGATGTGCGCCTTCAGCCGACCAACCAGGCGGATTTCTTTGCCGGGAAGAATCTCGGTCCAAACGACTACGAGGTTGTGCTCCTCTATTGGGTTGCACCCGGCGCAGAGATATTCCGCATTTCATGGAAGCCTGATCAGAACGGCCAGCGGAACCGCTATAATCCATCGCGCTACCAGGATGAGGCACTGTGGAATGTCATTCAGACAGCGGAACAGGAGTTCAACGATGCCGGGCGGACTGCTCTTTATCAGCAGGCTGAGCGCAATATCGTGGAGAAAGCGGCGGTCCTAGGCTTCACGGTGCTCGATGTCACATTGGCGACCAGCCCAAAGCTGAAGGATGTCTGGCTAGACCGCGGGTCGGTCGGTGAACCCGTCTTTTATGACGCTCATTTCATCGACGTGAAGTGATGCGTATAAATAGCGCAGCTCATGTTCGGATAGGCTCGTTTGCGGGCAGGTTTCTGTCCGCTGCGACTGTGGTGTGGCTTGCTGCGACTTTCACGTTCCTCGTTCAGTGCCTGATGCCCGGCGACCGCGCCCAGATCATCATCAACATCGCGAGTGGCAACGTTGGAGAGGCCCCTCCAGCAGAGCTCGCGGCGGTCAACGCAAAGTACGGCTTTGATCAGCCGCTCGTTCTGCAATACGCAAAATACCTATGGGGTGTCCTGCATGGGGACCTTGGCTTGTCATACCAGCAGCATCGGCCGGTCATTGACATCATCGCAGAACAGATTGGCCCAACCGTCATTCTGGCGAGTACGGCGCTGATTGCGGCATGGGTCATCGCGGTTCTGACGACGGTCCTCGTCGCCGGCAGAGACAACATGTGGTCGACCTTGCTCAGCGGAGTACAGGTGTTGTTGGCGACTGTGCCGCCCTACTGGCTGGCTACGATCCTCCTCGTTGTGTTTGCGGTGCAGCTTCGCATTTTCCCGGTCATCGGGGGGAATTCCCTGATCGGGCTCGTTCTTCCAACGATTGCGTTGGCTTTGGAATTGTCGGGATTTTTGGGGCAAGTCGTGCGCAGCGAATTTACGCGTGTCCTCGAGCAGCCGTTTGTCATCTCGGCGCGTGCGCGAGGCATGGGTGAGCTCGGCGTCAGATTTCGCCATGTCCTGCGTCATGCGGCGTTGCCCGGCATCACTTTATCCGGTTGGGCGATCGGAAAGCTTCTTTCTGGTGCGATTCTGATTGAGGCGGTGTTTGCGCGTCAAGGCCTCGGCGGAGTTCTTGTCGCTGCCACGTCCTCTCGAGACGTTCCAGTCGTTTCGGGGGCTATTCTGATCTCCGCCGGCCTGTTCGCCGTCACTAGTATGCTCGTCGATCTCACCTACCGGATCGTGGATCCAAGGATCAAAATGACATGAGCAGGGTAGGTGACTGGAGCGTGTCTTCGCAGCCCGGAGAGGCATCGGGAGCGATCCGTCGTGCTCCTCTTCGGGTTTACGTCGCTCTGATCGTCATCAGTTTCTTTATCGTCGCGGCAATCGCGCCGAGTCTGCTACAGACGCACGACCCGCTCGCAATCGATTTGACGGCACCATTGCAAGCTCCCTCGTTCGCGCACTGGTTCGGAACGGACCAATCCGGCCGGGATCTCTACTCCCGAATTGTCGAGGGAGCAGGCCAGTCTCTCACCATCGGGCTTGGCGCAACCGCGCTAAGCATCGGCGTTGCGCTCGTCTTCGGGGTTATTGCCGGCCTTGTGGGTGGCGCGCTCGACAATGTTCTCAGCCGGCTTTTGGACGTGCTGTTCGCACTTCCCACGCTGTTCCTCGCGCTTCTGTTCGTGAGCTTGTTCGGTCCGTCGGTGCTGACCCTCGTTATAGCGGTCGGAGTTGGCACAGCTCCGGGCTATGCTCGGATGATCAGAGGACAGGTTCTGTCTGTAAAAGGGGCGCCTTATGTGGAGGCTGCCAAGGCGCTCGGCCATCCTTATCCGCGCGTCCTATGGCGGCATATCATTCCGAACGCGATGAGCCCGCTCACCGCGATGATGACGCTTGGCGTTGGCCAAGCCATCGTCTGGGCGGCGGGTGTTGCGTTTCTCGGCCTCGGCGTCGCTCCCCCGGCGCCTGAATGGGGCGCGCTGCTAAATGCTGGGCGTAACTATGTGATCTTCGCATGGTGGCTTGAGATTATGCCGGGCGTTGCCGTGGTGTCGTTTGCTCTCAGCCTGACTGTCGTCGGACGCTATTTGCAGGATCGCCTGGAAGGAAAGATCTAAGTAATGCTCCACGTTCTTAATCGGCAAGTTCCCCCGCAGGCGAACCTCCTGACTGTCGATTCGCTCTGTGTCTCATTCGGGCGGGATATTCCTCAGGGAACAGCCGTGCGCGGCGTCTCATTTTCTCTCCAGGCTGGGCGCTGCCTGGCCATTGTCGGCGGGTCCGGATCCGGCAAGAGCGTAACATCGCGGGCCATTGTCGGTCTTGCCGGCCACCGGGCTCATGTCCATGCGCGTCAACTATCCTTCGCCGGCACCGATCTCACAGCTCTCGATGATCGCAGCTGGCGACGCGTCCGCGGCAAGGAGATCGGCTTCGTTCTGCAGGATGCACTCGTTGCGCTCGACCCCCTACGCCCGGTGGGCAAGGAGATCGGCGAAGCATTGCGCCTCCACGGGGCGGTTGCATCAAGTGAGGAACTCGAGCGGCGCGTTGTCGCACTCCTTGAGCTCGTCGGCGTCCCTGAAGCAGAGATCAAAGCGCGGCAACTGCCGCATCAACTATCCGGTGGCCAGCGCCAACGCGCGCTCATCGCTGCCGCCCTGGCGCTCGATCCACGCGTCCTGATCGCCGACGAGCCGACCACGGCTCTCGACGTCACCGTGCAAGCGCAGGTGCTGGGACTTTTGGAAGAGACCAAGGTGCGGGGCAAGGCGCTTCTCTTGATCAGCCATGATCTGGCGGTGGTCTCCCGGATAGCTGACGAGGTGTTGGTCATGCATGAAGGCAAAGTCGTCGAGCGCGGATCGGCAGACCTCTTCCAAGACCCGCAGCACCCCTACACACGCCAGCTTCTGGATGCGGTGCCCTCTGCGCGCCCGCGCGCCTCTCGCCACTCATTTTTGCCCGCTGCCCGGCCGAAGCCGCAGTTCGGCTCTTGGGAGCAATTGCCATCGACATCCCCATCTGTCGTGCTCAGCGCGGCAAAGCTTGTGAAACGCTTCAAAGGACCAGATGGCGTGCTGCGCACGGCCGTCGATGGTGTCTCCTTTGAGCTGCGGTCCGGCGAGACTTTGGGCGTCGTCGGCGAGTCCGGATCTGGCAAGTCAACAATGGCACGAATGGCGCTGGCGCTTGACCTGCCAGACGAAGGGGCTGTTCTGTTTCAAGGTCGGGCCTGGACCACGCTCGCCGAACGCGACCGCAGGGCGCGGCGCCGGGCCATCTCGGTCATTTACCAGGATCCTCTCAGCTCCTTTGATCCGCGCTGGTCTGTGGGACACATCATATCCGATAGCCTCGCAGGTGACGTCGAGAGCAGAGGCGAGCGCCATGAGCGCGTTGCCCAGCTCCTTGATCTGGTCGGACTATCCCCAGCCCTGCTGGATCGCCGGCCGCTCGAACTCTCGGGCGGTCAGCGCCAGCGCGTTGCGATCGCCCGTGCGATCGCTCCAAGGCCCGCTGTGATCGTCTGTGATGAACCGGTCTCGGCTCTCGATGTCTTGATTCAGGCGCAAGTGCTGGACTTGCTGACTGATCTGAAGGCGCATCTTAACATAAGCTACATCTTCATTTCGCATGATCTCGGCGTGGTGCGCCAGCTCAGCGACCGGGTCATGGTCATGCGCCAAGGGCGCGTCGTCGAGACCGGTACCAGGGACGAGATATTCCTCAATCCGCGCACCGACTATACCCAGCGCTTGCTCGCCGCAGTCCTGCGCCTTGAGCGCGGTGGGGCGGCCAATCGTTCATTCAGCCGCGTCTAAGAAGACGCCGGCATAGATGGGCTCGTTTCAATGCTCTGTGTTGATCGCCGTGACGATCTGGCCAAGATCTTTGGCGATTGAAACGAGTGAAGCCAAATTCTCGTCGGCCGTTGTCATTGCGTGCAGCGTTTACTGCCATTCGATTCGACAGTTCAGCCTAGCTGGTTCGGGCGCTGGTGAACTCGGAGGGTTGTCATATTGGCGCGAGAGTCGCTCAGGACGTATTTGGCATCCACCAAATACAACAACCAAAGCGCCTTCGCATGCTTCCACAATGCAGCCATGAACACAGCGTGACGCCCCATGAATGCTGGCTGCGGGTTGGTACACCTGTTTGACACAGATCGAGCCGCTAGCACAAAAGTTGAGCGTCGCGTGCTACCGTCTCGTTGATCGAACTTCACAACAATTGCCACGACCACCAGAATAAGTGGGTTCGCGTTGCGTGGTGCTGTGCTAGGGCGTCAGCAAGTGGGAATAAGCCGTCACGTTTCATAGAGTTTACTCGAGTTGAGCCGATGAGGCGACCACGAAGGATTATCACGTGTTCGCGAAGGTGGGGTGCCCCCTATGGGCTCCGAAGTTGCGCGATAGGTACGTAAGCCAGGAGCCAAGATATGTGCGGCATCTGTGGATGGATTGATTTCAATCGTGACCTAGGAGCTCCCGACGCGCGACGGGAGGTTGCGGCCATGACGGCTACCATGGCCTACCGCGGTCCGGACGGCGAGGGGACTTGGATCGACGGGCCCGCGGCGCTGGGACACCGCCGCTTGGCGATCATCGACATCGAGGGCGGTGGCCAGCCGATGACGCTCCAGGAGGACTGCCGACCCGCGTTGGTGCTCGTCTACACCGGCGAGACTTACAACTACCGCGAGCTGCGTCAACGGCTCGCCGCCCTCGGTCATAGGTTCGACACGAGCAGTGACACCGAGGTGGTCCTGCACGCCCATCGCGAGTGGGGCCAGCGCGACCCCCGGACCGCCGTGAACGAGCTTAACGGGATGTTCGCCTACGCACTCTGGGATACCGCCAAGCGCGAACTTCTTCTCATACGCGACCGGCTCGGCATCAAGCCGCTTTACTACTACCCCACCGAGCACGGAGTGTTGTTCGGGTCCGAACCAAAGGCGATCCTCGCCAACAATCTCGCGGAACGGACCATGGACGCCGAGGGGCTTCGTCGCGCCCTATGCTCCGTCATCGCCGACCCGTTTAACACCGTGCTCCGCGGCATGCGTGAGGTACGGCCCGGCCACATCGTCCGCGTGACCAGCGACGGCATCCAGCAGATGACCTATTGGCAGCTCACCGACAGCGGGCACACCGACGACGTGCCTACCACCGTTCGGCGCGTCCGCGAGTTGCTGGAGGACACGATCCAGCGGCAGCTCATCGCCGACGTGCCGCTGTGCACGCTCTTGTCGGGCGGGCTTGATTCCTCCGCCCTGACGGCACTGGCCGCGCGATTCAGCGACGAACGAATCCGGTCCTTCGCCCTCGACTTCGTCGGCTACACCGACAACTTTACCCCCGGCCCGATGCGCCCGACACCCGATGGGCCGTACGTGCAGGAGGTCGCGAAGTTCGTTGGTACCGACAACACGGATATCACGTTGTCCGCGGACGAACTCATGGACCCGAACGTGCGGGCCGCCACCCTCCACGCCCGCGATCTGCCGTTGACCTGGGGCAATGTCGATAGTTCGCTCTATCTGCTATTCCGGGAGATCCGGCAACACTCGACGGTGGCCCTGTCCGGGGAGTCGGCCGACGAGGTTTTCGGCGGGTACCCGGAGTTTCACGATCTCGCGCACGTTCGGGCGGACACGTTTCCCTGGGTCGCCAACTGGGCGTCCGTCGTAGATACCGGTCGGGAGTGCCTAGATCCCGGCCTCTTCGAGAAGCTCGATTTCCCCGGCTACCTCGACGAGCAGTACCGCAGAGCACTTGCGGAAGTACCCGCCCTGACCGGGCCGGCATCGGCCGATCCGCACGAGCGTCGCATGCGCGAGGTCTGCTACCTCTATCTCACGCGCCACCTCCCGATGCTGCTCGATCGCAAGGACCGGGTCAGCATGGCCTTGGGTCTCGAGGTGCGGGTCCCCTACTGCGACCACCGCCTCGTTGAGTACGTGTTCGGCACCCCCTGGGCCCACAAGGCTTTCGACGGGCGTGAGAAGAGCCTGCTGCGGGCCGCCACCGCGGACCTGCTGCCGCAGTCGGTGATCCAGCGAGTCAAGAGCGCGTATCCGGCTATCCAGGATCCGACCTACGACAGAATGCTGCGCACCCGGTTCACCGCGCTGCTGAATGATCGCAATGCGGCAGTGGCACCACTGCTGTCCGTCGACGGCTCTCGCGCGGTGCTCAACGCGACGAACAACGTCAGAGTGGTGGAGCAAATCCTTACCCTCCAGGATTTCCTGACCGACTACAACGTGACCCTTCGGGTCTGATGCGGCGGAACACGCAAGGTGTCAATGTCGCTGCAAATTTCCGCAAATGTGACGAAGTAAAATTCCCCAGGTGGCGGGGTTCGGTGACGCCGGTAAGATCATCTTGTTCTCCATTTCTAGGTGGCTGTCCCGGCGCCACGCTTGTGCCGGGATTGACGCGTTAATAGGAGCGTACTCTGGCACGAGATTGGCTTGCTGGCGAAGTCGATAGCTTCGGTTTGAATGACGACGGCGTAGTGGAGTAACCGATCGAGCAGCGCAGTTGCAACCACGGCATCGCCCCGGGGGCGTTCGCCCGTCGATCGCAAAGCTACGGTCGCGGCACAGCGGCTATCCACCTGCCGGTGCAACCGCATCGAGGAGGCATTCGGCTGGATCAAGATGGTCGCCGGGCAAAAGAAGACCCGCTTCCGTGGCCGTGATCGCTGCTGCCGCCTAACATCTGGTGCGGCTGCCCAAGCTGATTGCTGATTCCGCTCGAAATCGCCCATGATTCCGAAATGAAATCGCCCGCCATTCCGATTTGAAATCGCCCACATTCCGAGATGAAATTGCCCAGCATTGCGGGATGAAATCGCCCGGGGTGAAGCGGCTCTTCTGGCTCTGATAGGTCCCCTCCTTTCGGCTTTTGGCAGGAGTGGATCGGATGCGGATGGGGAGGCTTGCAATGCGCCATGTGCGCGAGGTGATGAGACTTAAGGCGGGGCTTTCGATCCGGGAGATAGGGCGGCGGGTCGGGGCCGTTCCCTCGACAGTGCGTTTGACGATCCGGCGGTTCGAAGCGGCAGGGCTGAGCTGGCCGCTTGCAGACGAAATCGCGGATGCGGTTCTGGAGGAGCAGCTGTTTGCAGGCGCCGGAGCCAAACCGGGCCAGAGGCGGCGCGCGGAGCCGGACTGGGCGGCCATTGACCGCGAGCTCACTGTCGATCCTCTGGGAGGATACATCGCCAGCGAGCCGCATGGCTACCGCTATAGCCGCTTCTGTGAACTCTACAGGACTGGGAAGGCCGCCTGTCGGTGACGATGCGCCAATCGCATGCCGCCGGCGACAAGCTGTTCGTGGACTATGCGGGTGACGGCGTGCCGGTGGTCGACCGGCTGACCGGCGAGATTCGGAACGCGCAGATCTTTGTCGCAGTGTTGGGCGCCTCGGGCTTCACCTACGCGCAGGCGACCTGGACGCAAGGACTGGCCGACTGGATCAGCGGTCATGTCGGCGCGTTCGAGGCGATCGGCGGCGTGCCGGCGCTGGTCGTACCCGACAATGCCGAGACCGCCGTGATCAAGGCGTGCTTCTACGATCCGCAGATCAATCGCAGCTACGCCGAGATGGCGGGGCATAACGGCACGGCCATTCTGCCGGCACGGCCGCGCCGTCCGCGCGACAAGGCCAAGGTCGAGCAGGCGGTGCTGGTGATCGAGCGCTGGTTGATCGTTGGCTTGCGCCACCGCGTCTTCCACACCCTCGCCGATCTCAATGCAGCGATCCGTGCGATGTTGCACAGGCTCAATGACGAGCGCCCGATCCGCCGGCTCGGCGTGACGCGCCGGCAATTGTTCGACGAGATCGATCGGCCGGCGCTGAAGGCTTTGCCGGCGGCCCCTTGCGTCTTCGCTGAGTGGCGCGTCCGCCGCGTCAGCCTCGACTATCACGTCGATGTCGCAGACCACTACTACAGCGTTTCGCATCGCTTCGTCCGCGCCGGTCGAGGTGCGGCTTACCGCGCGCACGGTGGAGATCTTCCACAAGGGCGAGCGCGCATTGCCGCGCATCAGCGAATGAGCGGCAATCATAAGCACACCACCGTGCCCGAGCACATGGCCCCTCCAGTCGGTTTTACGCCGGCTGAACCGTCGAGCGCATCCGCAAGGATGCCGCGGCGATCGGGCCTGCGACGTTGTGGCACTGTGCAATCTTATCCGCGACGAGCGACCGTATCCCGAGCAGGGCTTCCGGGCCTGTCTCGGCACCATCAGGCTTCTATGGCCGCGAACGGCTCGAAGCCGCCGCCGCGCGTGCGATCGACATCAGCGCGCGCACTACCGCTCGGTCAAATCAATTCTCGCCAACAACCTCGATCGTCGTCCTGCACACGGGACTGCGATCGTCCATCCCAACATCCGCGGGCCGCGCTACTACAATTAGGAGAACAGACGTGCTGACCCATCCGAGACTCGATCAGCTCCACGCTCTTGGCCTGCATGGCCAAGCCTTTATCGATATCCAGGCTTCTGGCGAGGCCAATGGCCTCGGTCATGCCGAATGGCTGGCGCTGCTGCTCGATCGCGAATCCTCCTTGCGTCGCGACAAGCGCCTCTCCGCTCGCCTGCGCTACGCCAAGCTGCGCCAGCAGGCCTGCGTCGATGACATCGATTACCGCACGCCGCGCGGCCTCGATCGCGCGCTGTTCACTCAACTTGCCGAAGGCGGTTGGATCGATGCGCATACCAATCTCCTGATCTGCGGACCCGCCGGTGTCGGTAAACCTGGCTCGCCTCGGCGCTCGGCAATAAGGCCTGCCGCGACAACCGCTCGGTGCTCTATCAGGGCGTCCCACGCCTGTTATCCGAGCTCGTCATGGCCCGCGGCGATGGCCGCCATCAGCGCCTGTTGCGCGCGCTCGGCCGCGTCGATCTCTTGATCCTTGACGATTGGGGGCTCGAGCCGCTCGATGCTGCCGCCCGCCATGATCTCCTGGAGATCCTCGAGGATCGCTACGGCCGCCGTTCCACCATCGTCACCAGCCAGCTGCGAGTCGATCAACGGCATGCCCTGATCGGCGACACCACCTATGCCGATGCCGTGCTCGACCGGCTGGTCCACAACGGCCACCGGCAAGACCTCTCCGGCGAAAGCCTGCGTGGCACCAGGGCTCAGCAGGCTCGCAAGGCCTGAGCATGGGGCCTGTGGACATGACGCTTCGCTTGGACAACGCCTCCGGCGTTGACCACATGCCCTCTGTGGACGCCCCCGGGATGCAAGAAGAATCTTTCGTCAAGCGCTGCGCTGTAGTCAGGTGCTGACATCTGTCCGGCCTTTGATGCGACCGTCATTTGTCGCGGGCCCGTATGGGAGTTCGCGGATCAGGTCCAAATCACAGCGGCGTGCTTGGATAGCACTTGGGCATGTACTGGTTTTCCCAACCCCGTCTCTCGACTGTTGCGCCATACCTTCCGTTTGACCTTCCTACATCTCGACGACCTCTGACCGGACGGCTATGCCGCCACAGCCGGAGCTTTATAGACCCCACCGTTGGCCATCAGAGCCCAGACGACGCGGGCCATCTTGTTGGCAAGAGCGGTGGCTACCAGCATAGGTGGCTTGCGGGCAATCATGCGCCCGAGCCACGATGACGGTGAAGTGCCTCGCCGCCGTGCCTGCTGCACGACCGCAGTCGCGCCGATGACAAGTAACCGTCGCAACGTTCGCTCCCCCATTTTCGACGTCGCACCCAGCTTCTGTTTGCCGCCCGTGGACCGCTGCAACGGGGTCAACCCCAGCCATGCGGCGAAGTCGCGTCCGCACCGGAAGCTTCCGGCGGCAGGCGCAAGGGCAAGCAACGCCGTCGCCGTCATTGGTCCCACGCCTGGGATTGTCATCAAACGGCGGGCATCTTTTTCTTTTCGGACGCGACGGGTGATCTCGCTGTCGAGTTTCTTGATCTGCATTTCCAGCGTCTCCATCGTCTTGATCAATATGTCGAGTACGAACCGTGCCGCTTCGGGCACATTGGTTTTTGGATCCATTGCGCGCTCGACAAGCTCTCCGACATGGGCCGTGCCCTTTGCCATGATCACCCCGTATTCAGCGAGATGACCACGCAAAGCATTGATCGCCTGGGTCCGCTGCCGGATCAGCAGGTCGCGGGTCCGAAACACCACCGCGCTCGCTTGCTGCTCTTCACTCTTGACGGGCACGAAACGCATGGTCGGCCTCTGCGCTGCTTCACAGATCGCCTCTGCATCGGCCATGTCGTTCTTCTGCCGCTTGACGAAGGGCTTCACGTAAGCCGGTGGGATTAGCCGCACTTCATGGCCGAGCTTGCCAATCTCACGAGCCCAGTAATGCGCGCCCGAGCAGGCTTCCATCGCCACGAGGCAAGCCGGCTGCTCGGCTAAGAATGCCAGCAGCTTATTCCGGCGCAGCTGTTTGCGAAAAACGACCTTTCCGGTGGCATCGGCTCCATGGGCCTGAAAGACATACTTCGCTAAATCTAGTCCAATCGTGCTCACTTCGTTCACGGACGCTTCCTCTCTCTGTGATGGCTGTTCCACACCCTTCACTTTGGCACATCGATGCCGTCGAGGGGGCGTCCACCCCATCACAGCAGCAACAGCAGACGAAGCTCTTCCGATAGAAAAGGCCCGCGCCAAAATGGGACGCGCCTACCCAACGCTTCCAAAGAGCCATAATCTCTATGCAAAGCCACTAGAATCTCGCGCTTGGGGGAGAGCAGTTTCTATAACCCGAATAGCCCGGCCGCCGCGTTTTCGGTGATTACCGCACGTCGCGATTCAATCACCACACCGGAGAGGCTGCTTCGCGCAGGTCCTGTCCGCCCCTGCCGCGCTCACTCGTTACGAATCAGGGCCAGCGACAGCAGAATGCCGGCGGCAAGTCCGGAACAGCGATCGCGTCGACCCACCTGATCGTTCCAGAACTCAGGTCAACTGTCGTGCCTTGCTGGCCTCGACCCAAGGTCGACGCTCGATTCTTGTGGTTGGACGCACAATTTCGGTCACGTGAGCTCTCTTATTGGGGATATTCGGCGTCAAAGGAGAATACAAGTAGCTTCCTGGCGAGCCACATCTGCCTTCAGCTTCGGCTTGGGCTCCCCTTGGCCTATTCGGCCACTACAATACGTGGCACAAGCATCGGAGGAAGGGGCGAATGATCGATTTTTTCGAGCGTGTCGAATGGTGCATATCGACGTGGCACGCCATCTCAGCGCCGAACGAGCAGGCCAAGCGCAGGGCCGCCGGGGTCGTCGACCTGATTCACAGGGTCGAGAGCCTGCGCGGCTCCTTGCGCTTCGAGGACGAGCCGGCGAGCTTCGAGGCGGCGCTCATTCGGGCAAAGGGAATGGCTCGATGAGCGATCCCGCCGATCTCACCTTGACTGAGGCCGCGGACGCTGTCCGCAAACGCAAGCTATCTTCGCTCGAGCTCCTCAATGCCTGCTATGCCAATGTCCAACGGGCGGGCAGAGAGCTCAACGCCACCATCTGGTTAGACTACGAAGGTGCCTGCAAATCTGCGCGCCGAGCCGACCAAGCGGTCAAGAGAGGTGCCAGGCTCGGTCCGCTGCATGGCGTGCCGATGGCGCACAAGGACATGTACTACCGCAAGGGCAAGCCCTGCACCGGCGGTTCAAGCATCCGCAAGAACTTCGTTCCCGAGGTGACCGCGACCGTGCTCGCCCGCATGGATGCGGCAGGCGCGTACAGTTTCGGCGGGCTCAACATGGCGGAGTTCGCGGCGAACGGGACCGGGCATAACAGGGAATTTGGTGATTGTCACAACCCGTGGAACCTACCATACATTGCAGGCGGCTCGTCCTCGGGCTCTGGTGCAGCGGTGGCCGCGCGCATGACGTATGCGGCGCTGGGATCCGACACCGGCGGCTCAATCCGGCTGCCCGCGGCAGCCTGTGGCGTCACCGGCATCAAACCGACCCAGACCCGCGTAAGCCGCACCGGCGTCATGCCGCTCTCCTTTTCCTTAGACAACGTCGGGCCGCTGGCCCGCACAGCCCGCGATTGCGCGCGCATTCTCTCGGTGATCGCCGGGCATGATCGCTTGGACCCGACCAGTTCGTCCGAGAAGGTGCCTAACTACGAGGCGGCACTCGATGGCAAGCTCGACGAACTCAAAATCGGAATCCCGACGACGTATTTCCTGGACAACGCCGATCAGCCGGTGGCGCTCGCATTTGAGGAGGCAGTCAGGGTGCTAACCAGACGCGGTGCAACAGTTGGGTGCGTCTCGCTGCCACTCCTGGACGCGATCAATACTTACTCCGACATCGTGATGGGAGTCGAAGCGGCCACCATCCATGCCGAGTGGATGCGTAAGCGCCCACAGGACTATGGCCAGCACATATCGAGCTGGTTCTATGCGAGCTACGCCATCCCTGCGGCTTGCTATTTGGAAGCCTCGTCGCGACGCGGACCAATACTGACCGAGTTTGCAAAACAGGTGTTCGGCCGCGTCGACATACTGGCGACGCCCACCATCCCTATCTGCCTCCCGACCCTCGCCGAAACTGACATCGCCAACGGGCCAGCCGACGCCCGTGCCAGGTCCTTGAGGACTTGCGCTAACACCGCGCTCTTCAACTACTTGGGCCTGCCGTCGGTCAGCGTGAATTGCGGCTTCGATCCAAACGGGCTGCCGATCGGCATCTCCTTCACGGGCCGTCCCTTCGCCGAGGCCAACGTGCTCAAAGTGGCCGACGCCTATCAGCAAGCGACCGATTGGCACAAGCGCCGCCCGCCGGTGCTGGCTTAGGGATGAAATCGAAGCGAGCACAACGACGACATTCCGGATCGGCGCCGCAGTGGGCCGCGCCTCGATCAGGACGGGGACCGTGTACCAACTGCGCGCCGGCCGCACCCTTCGCTTACTTACCGCCGGACGTTCTTCACGGTACAGCCAGGAAGAGCAAATGACCCCGGAGGGCTCGCCTTCTAGACTGAGAAGAATGATCAGTAGTATCCGAAAAGCCGCCGCTCGTTTGCAAACTTCCACAGCTCCTTGCGCAGAGCATCTGGCGGAAATTCCGCATCGGTCACCTGAGGCGTTGCGACGGTACAAAAAGTTCCAAGCGAAGAGCGCATTGCCGACGTAAGGAGGCGGTCGAACTACCGCGCCGCGAAGTTTATTGATCGGTTTGATGCGACGGCCGCAATCCATCGTGACAAATAAATTCCTCAGGTTACGAAACAATTCATGGCATAGGACTTCAACACCAAAGTGGTGAGATAGAGGTGTCTTTGGCAAGATTTCTGGCGCATTCAGCAGCTCGCCTTGGTCGGCGGCCCTCTTAACCAGGCAGGTTCTTACGGCAAAGTATAGCGGTATGCATTGTAAGGCTGTGCTGCTGTATCCGCGCGTAAGCAGATGGGTGTTGTTGAACGTTAGTGCGTCGGATTACCGGGACGATGCCATCCAAAATCCAAAGCTAATCATAATTGCTAGGACGTAATGTCCATTTGGAATGAGGGTCGATCGGCAAAGCATTGCTTCTCCATTGCCGTTACGTAAGCGCTTAGCTGGAGCCCTTGCTTTGGGATCGGGATAGTTGTGCGAAGAAGCTTCCGGCTTGGACGGAGGTTTGGGATGGGATTGGACAGCAAAACGGACGTCCATTTGGACGGCTCATCGGCGGGGTCGGTGAGCCGGCTGGAGGTTCTTGAAGGACCATCGGGACGCCGCGTGCGTTCGGAAGCTGAGAGAGCTCGGATCGTCGGCGAGAGCCTGTTACCCGGTGCCCAGGTGCCCGAAGTAGCGCGCAAGCATGGAGCGACGCGCTGACAGATCTACGATTGGCGGCGGCGGTTTCGGCGGCGAAGCATGTTGCCGCCGTGCGAGGCGTCGCATCCGACATTCGCGCCACTGGTCGTGGAAGATGCGTTGGAGGAGCGTCAGGTTCCGGCGATCAAGCTTGAGATTGCGATCGGAGATGTTGTGCTGCGGACGGATACGGCGATAAATTATAGCGCGACACTCTGGCTGGGAAGTCTCACCTTGATCGCCACCGTCCAAGTCTAGCTGGTTCGGGCGCTGGTGAGCTCGGATGGATTGTCATCTCCGCGTCTGTCTATCGGGATTCCTGCGGTGCATAAAGCCGAACGTCTGCGCGCTTTGGGGGCGTCTCTGCTGCCGACTGTGGGATTTGCGACATATTGTCGGAGCGCAGGACACGTCCGCTAGAGCAAATAGCCTTTACAAATCAAGCTATCACCGTTGGCACGAGCCTTGAAAAGGAGCTGTCATTCAGCACTCGCATGCTCGAGAAATTGCAGTGATGGCTCACAAGATGAAGGCCTCTCAGTTCACCTATGCCTCGCGCGCGATTTCGATTCTCAGAAGCCGTTGTTCGTCCGGATGCGCGCTCTCGCACGGTTCCTTCACCGTGATCGATCAAACCAATATCGCTGTCCGCGCTGGCACCGATCGCGCGATGCCGATGACCGACCCTTCGGCGTGCCAGGCACTTACCAGTCTTCTTCGGTTAGCACGCGCCAAAAAGTCGATGCGATGGCGGAGGCGCCGATCAAGGCGCTCATCAGCGGGCGAGCAGTCGCCAGACCCCAAGCTCAGCGGCAGGTCCAAGTCGATGCGCGCCTCTTCCGAACCGCAGCTGCCCCAGCGGGCCGTCTGCTTCCGCGTCGGTAGGCCATCACGAATTCAGGGCGGGAAAGAGCATCCCTCTCGGCGGAACAAGACGTCGTTTGCGGACGAGGCAGGATCGAGCAGCAATCCATGAACAAAACGGTCGAAACACGACCTATATCAGCTTTGCGGCAGAGGGCGACGAAACGGGCGGCTGGCCAACAGCTCACCATCGAGCTCAGCGAAACTGTGAAGCTCGCGTGGCCGATGGTGTTGACCCAGCTTGCGCAGGTCGCGATGATGACGACAGATCTTGCTTTTATCGGGCGCCTCGGGCCTGAGGCACTCGCCGCGGCCGCCCTGGGCGTCACGCTCTATCTCGTCAGCTTCACCTTTGGCGCGGGCCTGCTGGCGCCAATCGCACCTTTGGCGGCGCAGGCCTATGGGGCAGGGAATCTTGCTATGGTACAGCGCGCACTGCGCACGGGCCTGTGGGCTGCGCTGATGCTATCGTTCCCGATCATCGCGCTTGCGGTTTGCGGAGAGCAAATATTGCTTGCTTTCGGTCAGGCGCCAGACGCGGCGCGGCTCGCCCAGCAATATCTGTTCGGACTGGCCTTGGGCGTGGTGCCGGCGCTATGGCTTCAGGTCATCCGAAATTTTATGAGTGCGGTCAACCGGCCGGAGCCGATTTTGTGGATCACACTGGCGGCGATCCCCCTCAATGCCCTGCTCGTGTATCTGCTGGTCTATGGCAAGTTCGGGCTGCCGAGGCTTGAGCTCTTCGGGGCGGCACTTGCGAGCACGTTAGTCAACTGTGCGATGTTCCTGGCCGGTTTGTGGTTTGCCACGATGCGCCGTCCTTTCCGTGACTACCACGTGCTTGCAGATCTCTGGCAACTCGATTGGCCCTTCTTGCGACAGCTGATCGTGATCGGAACGCCAGTTTCAATCGCCTCCGTGATGCAGTACGGAGTTTTGTCGGCTGCCGCGCTCCTCGCCGGCCTAATCAGCACCAGTGCACTCGCTGCTCATCAGATCGCGCTTCAGATCACGGTGATCACGTCCATGATCGCATTCGGCATCAGCATGGCCGCAGCCGTGCGCGTTGGCCACGCGCTCGGCCGCAACGACGGTCCCGGCATCCAGCGGGCAGGCCTTGTCGCGATACTGCTCGGCAGCCTAGTCGCTGCCCTGCTGACAATTGCGGTGATCGTCGCGCGTCTTGAGATCGCCGAGCTGTTTCTGGACAAATCGGCCGGAGATGCCGACGCAACGATCGGATTAACCGCAGAGCTCCTTATCGTCGCAGCCAGCCTTCTTGTCCCTGATGCCGCGCAGAGCATCGCGGCGGGCGGTCTGCGCGGACTGAAGGACACCCGGGTGCCGCTTCTGTTCGTCGGCATTGCCTATTGGCTGATTGGCTTCTCACTTGGCTACGTGCTCGGTTTGAAGATCGGTCTTGGTGCGATTGGTATCTGGATTGGCTTGTCAATCGGGACAACCATCTATGCAGGGCTCCTCGTCCTGCGTTTCCAACTGCTGGCGAGCAGGCGTGCTCTCAAAGCTGCCACTTGATGGTAATCACGGCTATTGGCGAATGACAATCCTAGCAATGCGAGGCTACTTACAAAGAGTCGCTCTGCCTTCTCACCGCGGCAAGCTGTTTAATTGGGAAGAAGATGCTAAACCGCGTGTCACCAGGAGTAGCGGGGCCAATGCACATCGAAACCAATGTGCCAACCGAACTTGCCCCATCTGGACAACTCAATCCGGCATGGCCGACGCCGCAAAATAAAGCGGAAGCTTTCTCCGTTCTGGCAATTTCACGCGCGTTCATGTGGACCGCTAGTCCCAACTCTGCCCTCCATAACCTCGTGCGACTTTGTCGGCGAACTTCCGGGGAGGAACTGCGTCGCTGGACAAAAAGCTGAGGAACGGAATGCGGGTGGCGATTTTTGGCCCAATGGTTCGACATCTGGAGAATGCACGTACGTGCATTGAAGGAAACTAAAGCTGGATCGTCATAGAGAGCGACATCGCTTTCGGGCCCCTTCGGGTCAAGCCTCAGAGAACAAGCGGGACTTGCCGTCCCAAGCGTTGCGAACCATGTCCCGTTTGTGACAGAGACGTGAGTGCTCTCAGTTACGAAAATTCTGGCGGCGTCTGCCGCGTCCGTTTCTGAGCACGCATTCAACGTCAATTCAGGATAGATGAGGGCTGGCACAGACATTGCTATTGAAGTGCCTCGTAAAGGCTGACTGCTAGAATAACGAATGCATGGAGGTAACCCAAGTTGCGGCTTCTTCGGTCTACTGTCGACACACTGATAAAAATCCGTGGGGAAGTCGTGGGGAGATCACCTCCGTCTGCCACAACTTGCTTTGGCGTATCGCGTGCGTCGGCTCTTGATGGAACAGTTTCATAAGGGCCGGTCAGGTAGTTTACATCCTGGTGAGGCAGGATGCTAGGCGCACAAAGGAGTCCCAACAGCGCTATAAGGCGCAAACTTCGGCTACCTGAAACAGGCAAGGCCATGCAGAATATCGCTCGTAAAGGAGGCTGAGAAATTGCGCTCATCATCGAGAATGGAAGATGTCGACAGTGACGCAGGCAATCGATACCAATAGCCAGGTCAGCGTGCATGAGGAGCAGCTGGGAATCCGTCCACCGACGATAAGCCAATCCTCGGCAGATGGTGACTTTGTCCGCTACTGGAGCCGAAACAGTGATCGCGCGTCCGCGTTCGTCGCAGTGGGAAAGCGAACCGAGGAAGCGATCAAGAAAACTGGCATCGGCCTGCAGCTATCCTCCGAGAACTTTAACGGTCACGATCTATCCGGATTTCCGCTGCGGCGATGCATTCTCAATCGTGCGCAACTGCACGGAGCGAAGCTGGATGGAGCCGATCTGTCCGAGGCCAACCTTATCTGCCCAGGATTAGAGCGAGCAAGCTTCCGCGGAGCCAAGCTCGATTTTGCGTATATGCATGCCATCGCCGCTCAGGTCTGCAATTTCGATGATGCAAGTTTGCGCAATCTCATCGATGCAACAGGTAGCCTGTTCCACGGATGCAGCATGAGGAGATCGCATTTCGACAATGCAGTCCTAAGTGGAGTCCTGTTTTATCAGTGTGACGCAAGCCAGGCTGTCTTTGATGGCGCCGAACTGCAAGGATCGACGTTCAATGAATGCTACCTGCCTCGCTCGTCCTTCCATTTTGCCAAGTTGAGCCAGGTTACAATGACCAAGGCGCATCTCACCGGCAGCTCGCTTCTGCAGTCGAGAGGGGAGTGTCTATCGATCCTGCGGCCCACTTCGGTCGATGGTCTCGTTCTGGAAAACGCTCATCTTCCCTATTTCAGGCTTTCAAAGGCGAGCGGTCGCATCCTGGCCAAAGCGCTGAGCGCCCCCTTTTCGGATTTCAGCCTCTCAAGTCTTGCAAAGGCAGAGCTTCGGGAGGCAGACCTGTCTGAGGCGCGACTTCTGTCTGTGAATCTGGCCAGCGCCAACCTCGTCGGCGCGGTGTTGAACGGAGTATCTATTCGCTCTTGCCAGCTCGATGGGGCTGATCTATCTCGCGCATCAGGAGAAACCATTTCAATTACCGAAAGCACGATGCGTTACGCTCAATTGGGCAGCTTTCGTGCGCGCTGTGCGTTTATACGCGACTGCGATATCGATGACGCTGATTTTTCACAGGCGTATCTCTATCGATCAATGATTACCGGTGATCCTCCGCAATCTATGGCCTTGAATCGTGCCAATTTCGAAGGAGCAAACCTTGTTCAGTCATATATTGCAGCAGGAATGACCGGCAGCAATCTAGAAGCCGCCCGTACTGCATATGTTCGAATGAATCAGTCGTCCCTCCGCAAGGCCAACTTGAGTGGAGTAACGCCGTTCCAGGCAAGCTTTGTAAAGACTGATTTTTCGGATGCAGAGATAACGACTTTTGAACCGCCGTTCTTTGCCGACAGATGTCCGGGGCTCGAGGGCGCTTTGGAGGGCGTCGAAGATCGGAAATACAAGCCTTCAGAGTATCTGGCTGACTTCTCATCGCTAATGAGGCGCGGTCGAGAGGGATCGAGCTGATTTAAGCCAAAATGCGCATGGCGATCGAGGCCAGATGTCATCACAGAAGAAAATGGAGGAGCACAGTCCCCGCTATGGCCGCGCTCCCAGGCGCTGTTGAGTGGCCGCGGGGAGACCAGTGCGAGGGTATCGCTCACCACGCTTCCTGTCTGATCGAGCAGCCAAGCTGCTGTGCAATCAACAAGACGGAGCAGGATATATGCATCAAGCGTCTCTTTCGGCTGGCAAGGCGTTCCTCGCTGACATGGCAAGACGAGGTCGAACGATCGGCACAGTACACACGCTAGGTGCGTTGCATCAGGGGCACGTGGAATTGATCAAGAGGGCCGCAGTCGAGAACGATGTGGCCATTGTCACAGTCTATCCGAACAAGATTCAGCTCAGCCCAGGTCCTGAATACGAGTTCAATCTACAGGATGATATTGCGCTTGCGCTAGGAGCGGGCGCTTCTGCCGTCATTTCCACGACGGACGCGGAGATGTTCCCGCCAGGATATCGAACGTTTGTGTCTCAAGGGGATTATCCGCTGCGTGCGAACGGGCCTCATGGCCTCCTCATGGAAGGTATCACCGGATGCATCCGCTGGATCTGTTTCGCGCGGCCATCTCGTAGCTATTTCGGCTTGAAGGATATTGGACAGGCCCTTCTCGTGAAGCGAGCGGTGGCAGACCTGCTTCTTGATTGCGAGATACGCTTTGTGCCGACAGTGCGATACAAGAACGGAGTGCCTATTTCATCACGTTTGCGACACTTCAATCGTTCCGAGCTGGACGAGCTTTCGTCCCTCTTCCTGGCGCTGGACCACGCGAGAAAAGAGGCAGTGCGGGGAGTGTCTTGCGCCCAAGACCTGATAGCGTCGGCAAGACGGCTGATAAAATTCCGGCGGTTCGAATTGGAATCCCTTCGCATTGTTGGCGCGGACAGCTTTGAAGATCAGAAGCGGATCGAGCTTCCGTTTATAATCAGTGGAGTCGCCCTTGGTCGTGGCCTCAGAGTGCCTGACAATATCTTTGTACCGGATCAGGATACACTGTTGCATGGGCCAGCAGATATATGGATCGAGTTGCCTGAAAGGTGGGAGTCTGGTGGCCATGCGCAAGCGCGGGCTTGAAGAGACCAGCGGCAGTTCGTGCATTGGTCGCTCAACGGGCAGGCGGCTCGAATTTCATCTTCAACCTGCTGCTTGCCTCTAGCGAGTTGCTCTCGCTCCAGCCGAAGCTCCTCGCTTTACGCGACACCTCGGACTTAATTGCCAATTGGTCCTCGAAACGCTGACGAGTCTCCGGGGGAGAGGAGCAGCAAGTGATCTGCGAGCGAGCGATAGTCCCGCCATACATTGATCCCGTTGACCGCAGGTCCGGTTGGCGGACTACGCTGACGTCGATCGCGCTGGTCGCGCACGTCTCTTACGCGGCGACCTCATGACAGGCCAGGTCGTCCACCTATACAGATCGGGGAATTGCAGCTTCGCGGACGCCCCCGTTGTAAGTTCCTCAAGTGAAATAAAGCCGGTCCCGATTCCGCGTCGGTAGATCGACCTTTGCCGGCCTTGGGCTCCCATGCGGAATGACAGAGGGGTAAAGGAGGCGGGATCCGGCGCCCTGCCGCCATTACCCGAATGGGACGCCTATTGTTACGGAAGTTCAGCATATGCCGATCGAGCTGCGCGCCCGGCTGACGCTGTCACGTACAGCTCCTCGTATTTGACGGTGCGCCAGAGCCGTTCGACAAATACGTCGTGCCGCCATGCGCTCTTGCCATCCATGCTGATCGCCATGCCCTTCTCGGCGACCACGCCGGTAAAATCTTGTCCAGTGAACTGATAGCCCTGGTCCGTATTGAAGATGTCCGGCTTGCCATGACCAGCAAAGGCATGCTCCAGCGTCACGACTTTGAGGCTGCCTCCATGGTGTTCGACAGTCGCGGGCGGAACGCGATTTTTTGCCCGTCAGCGCCACCGCGAGATAGACGAATCCAATCGCCATCGGGATGTAGGTGGTTCCATCGCTCAGACCTGGTTCGTCGCGTAATCTCGATGACGCCCAGCAGATATTGATGGATCTTGTGGCCGGGCTCGGGTCTGGTGGTGCGCGGACCGCGATAGAGCGCCTCTAACCCCATCCGCCGCATCATCAGCGTCTTCACGTGCCAGCGGCAGATCTTGCACCTCTCGTCGCCGGCCTCTCGGCATTCGCAAACCGGCGGAGGGAAACTCCAGATGGAGCCAGTCGAGACATGAACGCGAGATCGGAGTGCGGCAGCGGTCGCGGAAGGGACCGGAGAACTCCAAACGCGGCTTAACCGCCGATACATTGTTTCTGAGCCGCCGTTGATCCTTATGATCGAATTGCTCGTTGTGCTCTCCAGCAGCGTTGAGCTTCATTCCAGCGAGTACTCCGGTGCCTACAAACATGCAGATGTGACTATGAGGAGCACCCATCCGAACACATTCGATGCGCTTGAACCGGTCGTAGCGTCAGGTTGTACAACACTACGCTGGCATATCGGCGGAGTATAGGCAATGAAACAGCTCTCTCTGTGTATGGTACTATGTGTCCTTTGCGGACTGCTTTGGCTGAATGAGATTGCGCGCGCGGACGCAACGCGGCGCTACGAGTGCACCATAGATGGCACCGATCGAGAGCCGACAGGCGATCGGAATGGGCGTACCATTGTAAGCTTTCAATACACCTGCCGCGTTACAGATGGTTTGTTGAAGGACGGGGGAATTACGGGACTGTCGGTCAGCGAGTGGGACAGTGAGAAAGGTAGGTACTTGGGTTCTATCGACGTTTACCGCGCGCTCGACGGAATTGCGGTTGGTCAACTCTTGGAGGCGACCGGTTCCTCTGTCACGGAGAACAACAGGGCTATTGGCATGGCAACTTCCGGTAAGATGGTATTTAAGTTCGCATCCGGATCGTTGGTGGCTCTCTCAGGAAGGACCTTAAATTTCACGATCAAACCCGTCAGTTCTCGTCAATTCGAGATGGAATTCGCAGATTGGCCTGAAGCTGCCCAACCGAAATGACTCGCTCGCGTCGCGACAACCGATCATCTCGTTTCCCAATGTCGAGTCGAGCTATGAAGTCGCGATGTTTCCATTCCTGGCCCCGCGACCAAATAGGGTGGTGAAGCGGAGCTGGCACGTCGTGGCGCGCATTGACAAACGTAAAAAGCATTTTGTGAGATACAATCGAGTCCGAGATCACGCCAATGGAAGCCGAGACGGATTAGCACGCCTTGGTGTGCGTTGCGTGCACGGGTCACTCCGCCGAGGCATTGTCGTCCACTGCTGGCGGTGCGGGCCGTCTTGGCTTTTCCGAGAAGTGGCTTATGACGGCGCTCAACGTATCGGACATTTGTGCGAGCGATGATCGCCAAGTCGCGACTTAATTCAATCCTCTAGATTGGCAGCGATGATATCCAAGCTACTGAAACAAGTCCCAGTTCACGTTGAAGCGGTCTCCTGAAATGGAAATCTCGCAAAACGAGTGGTATAGCCCGTTGTTAAACCGCAGCGGGAAGTGATATTGCGGCTGATATTGATCTCTCGTTTCGGGACTGCGCGCCTGCTCGTATGTGACAGGCGGATGAAACCGTTGCGCAATTTTACTAAATTCAATGCGACGAAACAAATGTATGTTGACGTGTAAATTGCATATGTAAGTATTCGTAACTTGTGGTAGAATATCGCTGCGTGTCGCGCTGATTGATGAGACCGCGAGTTATCCGTTTCGTCCTCATAAGCTCGAATGTACCTGTTGCGGACGTGTGAGGAATTGCGTTCCCAAAAATATCTTTAAGCTTGGCTCCCGGACAGAGCGAACATTTCTCATCGGCGAAAAGAATGCTGGTTTCGTTTCATGGACTGGACATCTGTTGACCGTATGATTGCGATGTAAGAGCGAGGTAATCGATCATGTTGCACGTCGATCCCGGCACCGCTGCCCGTCGACTCGTCCTCTGGTCAGAGCCGATGCAAGAGTCGGAGCTGTGCGCGACGGAGCAGGTCACACGATCGTCGTGGTCTATAGCCCAAGATCCATCGCAACCTTTTGTGGCGACTGCTGCAGCACATTGCGAGCGAGTAGGGTGCATCGCCAAGCCGACTTGGATGGCTTCTGGAGTCGGTCCCTCGACCGAGGCATCACGCAGCTTTGTTCGCGCATCACGATAGCGAGAGAATGAGCATGAGCAACATGACAGACCATAACATTATCCCGCGAGCGGATATCGTCAAATCCACGGCCCGGCTGGGTGCCGAGATCAAGAACATCAGACTATCAGATGAATTATCAGACGAGATGGTTCGGGCTATTAGCCAGTTACTCCTCGAGCACAAGGTCATCTTCTTCCGCGATCAGGGACATCTCGATGATTTCGAGCAGCATCGCTTTGCCCTCAGGCTTGGTTCGCTGGTAACGCCTATAGATATGAAGTCGGATCGTCGCAGCAGCCATGCGGACCAGGTGCACAGGGACGTCAGTTTCGGTGACGAATCTCCGAAGATCTCGGTGCTGCGCGGCGTCGTGATCCCGCCTGATGACCGTGACACAGTGTGGTCAAGCACTGCGGCCGCGTATCTTGATCTTCCGGAGCCGCTGCGGATGCTGGCCGACAATCTCTGGGCAGTGCACTGCAGTACCTATGATTGCAGCTTGATCAGGCACTCCGCCGAGATGGACACAAAGCAATTTGGTGATGTCTTCACCGGAGCCATCTGCGAGGACGCGCGTCCGGTTGTTCGCGTCCATCCCGAGACGGGCGAGCGGTTGCTCGTGCTTGGAGAGTCCGTGAGGAACTTCGTCGGCCTGGAAAGATATGCGAGCCAGAAGCTGTTTGAGCGCCTTCGATCTTACCTCGCCTCGCCCGAGAATAGCGTAAGATGGAGCTGGAAACCAGGCGACGTTGTAATCTGGGATAACCGCGCGACCCAGCGTTGCGCCATCGGAAAATCCAGTGACCGAGATGGAGTCGAGAGGCGTAGCGCTATCGATGGCGATGTACCGCTCAGTATCGCTGGTCCTCCCAGCGTGGCGCGCTCCAAGCCAAAGCTGCAGACGGCCAAGGCTGCCTAGTGTGGCCACTGATCTGGTCTATCGCCAATAGAAGGAAGTGATCTGAATTGAGCGTCATCAAGGCTCTCCTGCGCGCAATGAGGCTGAGTAGCTGATGCGCACGCCTTCGTCTGTTGTTTCCCGACGTAAACGGCACTACCCCACCGAAGCTCGTATGGATTCGCATCAAGGCACACCCATCAAAATTGTTGGTAGTCCTCATGTTCGACTCCGAAACCACCGCTCTCTTGCGCGCAGTTCTGAATGAAGTTTGCAGAGAACTCCCGGCAGGTGAGACTGGCACCCGAACGCACGTCGCTTCGAGAATTCTTGAAGCTGCGTCACGAGGAGAGACGTCCATTGAGGTCCTCAAGCAAATCGGCCAGACGGCGTTGACCAGCGCTCCGACCATGTGGTCTCAGAAGGGCTCCCACCTTGTTAATCCGGCAGCCGTGATCGGGGTGGCGAGCTCACAGGAAACCAACATGGATTGACGGGCCTAATCCATATGGCCCACCGCGGGGCTGATCCGCGGCTACGATTGGCCCGAGATCGGGCAATTGGCTGCCTGCGAGCGAGTAGGGGGCTACCGCATCAGATGGCTGAATTGAACCTCTTCTTCGTCGTTCGTTGAGTAGCTGTTCCAGCCTCGGCGAATGATTGGTGGCCGCTATGACTGCGGTCAAGACGACGCATCCAAAATGTCAATCGGCGTTCAAATTTGGCTCTGACGCATTCGATGATCGTGATTGGTTTTATGGCGCGCCAATCAGCCTGGTCTGAAGGTGATCGAGCTTAGCGCGCCCGTACATCTGCCGTTTGACCAGCTTGAGCTTGGTGATCTGAGCTTCCACTTGGCCATTGGACCAGGGTTGCGTAATAGCGGCGTGCACCGCGCCCCTTATCGTTGGCGATCCCATTCGCGAACGAGGCAATGAGGCTCCGCTTGGATTCATCAATCCAAGATTGGAGCTCCATCTCGGCCTTCCTTCGGATCATCGCGTGGAAGCGGCCAACGAAAGCTTGCGCATCGGCCAGCATAGGAAATTTTGTTCGATGACGGCAAGCGTGACGGTCTCGGCCCTGGTTAGGTGGTCGCGCGTCGTCGTCATCAGCTGCGCTATCGTCCTGGCGGCGGGGACCTTCTGCAATTGTTGATGGCTGATAGTCTCGGCACGCCGCCGTCGCGTCGCCCATTCCGCCACCACGCGCAGCGATCCCTTGAAGCCTTGTCCCTTTAAAGGGCGCCAGAGTTCGGCACCGTTGCGACAGCCGCCTGACCACTGCGTGTCCAGGAACGGCAGATGCCCGTCCAGGGGTGCTTTGACGGGTGCGGAACACATCCGCATCGCCGCCGCGGCTAATTTGGCGAACCAGATTGCGACCATGTCCTGTGCGGCGGACGATCTCCTTGGCGGCACACCGTCGCTGACGAGAGCCGCAATGCGGCATGGCTGTCCTGGCGCCGCAAATAGCCCTGATAACGCAGCTTTTCCGCCCAGGTGTGCAGTTCCGGACTGATCGTCGCTCCGATTGCGGTTCGGATTCTGTTCATGGAGCGGCGCACCGCATCAAGGAAGGCCGCGCTCGCATTTTCCATCACATGCCAGCGGTCGGCGACTTGGATGGCGTTCGGCAGCGCCTTGGCTGCTGCCTCGCCGCATCCACCACCGCGATCTCGCGACACAATGTTGATCGCTGGGTGCTTCGATAGCCACGCCCGAACGGTCGCAGTTTCCCTGTCGGGCAGCAGGGTAACGATCCGGCGGCGCTCCAAATCGCACACGATCGTCCCGTATCGATGGTTTCTCCGGAACGCCCAGTCATCGATGCCCACAACAAGCAACGGATCTGTCGGCATCACCGTCGCCGGCGGACCACCCGCAGCAAGGTATCGTTGCTGACAGGCAGCATGAGCCACTTGGCGAAGCTTGCCGCCGGCCGGCCGCCGAGCGCCAACCCACGTGATGGACGATGTATCCAGCCATGCCGTCCGGCGCCGTCGAAGCGCGATGATGTCTTCTCCGAACTGCGGTAGCCTTCGATCTGATCGGTACTTTGAAACTCAGGGGCTCTCACCCGATTTTTTCCAAATCGGCCAGACACTTTTCCAGGTTGCCCTTGGCATCGTTCAAGAGCCTTTGCGTTTCGCCAAGTCGCTTGAAGTCAGGCTTCACTGGGCCGGCAGCCACGGCGCTGAAGTGTTGGCAAACAGTTGTGAGATCGTTCGATATGTCCTCGAGAACGAACGCTATATTTTCGAGGGGCACGAGCTCCGAGAAGAAGCTCTTCGAAACAGGGTTGTCCTGGCCGATGGGGCCCTCGAACTTCACCTCGACGAATGGAACGAGGACATCGCGATTATCACGCGCAGCTCTGCCTACACTCATGACCAGCGAACTGAAGGTTGATGATATGTAGGTGAGCCGGTCGACTAGGGCGCTTCCGTATAGCATGACGGCATCGGGGTCGCTTTGCGGTTCATCTGGGCTCAAAGCACCAAGATCATCTTCAGTCGACATGTTCGCTCTCCTCGCCGTATGGATGCAGTATCCCCACGGGGAATGAGGCAGGTTTCGGATTGCTCACCGCCTCAATCGTGTAGAAGCCATGAGCCTCGGCCTTTTTTGCCTGCACAACCGTGACTGAAAAGCCTTGATATGAGTTTTTCGTCGGAGCCTTCAAATATCCGGGCGCTGAAGGTATTGGTCCGTGAAGATGGAGCAAATAATCCTCAATCGCGCGACACGCGTTCCGTAGCCCCGCGGAATCATGAGTGTGCACTGAACCGTGGATCGCCAGGTTAAAGAAGTCCCGAAGAACATCCGCGTCTGCTACGACGTGCTGAGGATGAGCGGCTCCGACTCGCGCGAATGTCTCTCGCACTTGCGCGGGTAATCGGTCGCGGTTCTTCGTTTCGCGCTTTTCGCGCCTTTCCAGCTCGAGCAGGCCGCCACGGGTCAGGGCGAAAAGGGCAAATTTGCCTTGGGTTGTTCGTTCGACGAACCGTGCATTAGTCATCAAACGAAGAATCCTGCTGAGATTGGCATCTCGCAGATGTAGTCTCTTGGCGATCGCCGCCTTCTCCATCTGTCGGGATGGCGTGTCGCGGAGCAATCGAAGTATTGGCACCACGTGCTGACGATGCAGGACCTTGCTCGGACGTGCGAGCTTGGACGTGTTTATCGACATATGTAGAAGGTCGTAGAATGCTCTGAAGCGCTCCGCATAGGCAGTATTCCGCGCGCCAAGCGTTGCGCTTATCCGTCGCAGGATATCAAACCATTCTCGTAGCTCTTGGTCACGCCGGCGGCTCTCCAGGGTGTTCCAAACCCACGCTCCCAGAGTGGCGTAGAGGCGCTCCAGGCTTTTTTCAGACCCCTCTTTGAGGAGCTCGGAAATGACATGCCTGGCTTCGCTCGCCGTCGCTTCGCCCGTCTCTACCTTTTCCAGTGCCAGATCCGACATGGGCTAGCCCTACATCACAACGGTTAATAACGCTTTACAACGCTTTACTCTGATTTTAGTCGCCCAATCTAGTTGTCAAGAGCCCCATTTGTAGGCAGCCCACACGGTGTTTTGGCCGAGTTCCTTGGCTGAAACAGAGGCGGGTTCTTTCAGCAGGGGTAATATAGTACCTAGACGGTCCGGTAGCGTCGTCTGGGTCGGATGCTGCACCACGAAGCTGCGGGTACCGAACCTCACCTCAACTTGCGCCGCGGTGGTCTGGTGGCCCTGCATTGTGCGGTCGTTACCCATTGACGGGACGAGCATGACGTCGACGTCGAGCTCACTAAAAGGCGTCTGGCACACGTCACAAAAATCCAGGCAAATGGCGACACCGATCAATGCGCCTTCTGTGGCAAGGACACATACCCGGTCGCCAGCGGTGATATTTTCAATGCCCCAACCATCGTCGGCGTAAGGGGCGATCTTGTCGTAGCTCAAGCGCTCCTCTCCGTAGCCGTCGTAGATCCGGGCCCGGTTGACGGTCCCGTGGTCGGTTCTCTCATGCCAAGTCCCTGGGATCAGAATTTCGGGCGCTTCGAGCTGGTCCGTAACATCCCGGTCTCGAATGAGCTCGAGGATCTTCGCACGCAGGTCCGGCGAGACAGCTAACTCCGGCCACACAACCGCGATGCAGTTCTCCTTCAGGGCCTGAGTAATCTGCTCAGAAATTGCGTCCTCTGCTGACGGCGCTTCAACGCTGGCGACCCTGAAACGCTTATCGCCTGCTATGGAGCAAAACTCTGGCTTGAGCTCTACGGCTTTGAACAGGCAAGCACCCATCTTCCATTTGCGCGCGTCCGAAGCGGTCGTATGCAACGTGCGAGTATCCACGACATGGACAGGGTAGCCCTGGATCACTGCCGGCAATATCCGATGGAAGAGTAAACCCCGCTTCGAATAAGCCTGAAGTCTTCGAGCTGGGCGCAGTACGCTCACGCCTTGCCGCGGAATGAACCAGCATCCAAGCTGATCGAGATGCCACTCACTCGGCGCAATCGGCCACTGCGAACGCCGCTCAGCAAGCACCCTGTCGATTTCCCGTATGAGGCCGCCCATCCTTGACGCCGCCAGCTCAGGCGTCTCGTCGGACAACGACCACGAGAGATGGCCGTCTCCTATTGAGGAGGCGAAGCTCTCTCGTGCCTCCTCGATTCGCTTTTCCGTGAGATTCCGATAGGCCTTGTGCACGCTTCCCGGAGCATTCCTAAACAACATGTCGAGCTCGATCAGCGCTTTTCTGAGCTCATCCCGACTGGCATTCGTGATCAGCTCCTGCCGCTTGGCAAGCTCTCGCGCTCCATTCTTCCAGGCGTCGAAGGCTGACGTTTCGGCTTGGCTATCCACGGGCGCAGGCAAAGTTTTCGTCCAAATCAGACCAGCAATATTTTCCATCGATAGGCGTGCGCAGACGATTTTGCAATCCACTCGACTCGTTGCTCACACTTCTCGGTCCTGTGCCGAGCGGCCAGGCCTTTCCGTTTCCAAAGATGTGCAGAGTCGCGAGGAAAATCTGCGCGAAGCACGGCGAGGGCAACGAAAAGCTGCAGCCTTGCTCCGCGAGGAAAAGCCGTGGCACCTCGGGGCATGGGTGTTTCTATCAGCGCTGCAGCTACTGCGCGGTCCAGATTACTGAGACCTGGTAGCTGTGGGCGACTGAATCCAAATCGCCGATTATGGATCAACTGCAGGCGGACTACTTTCCAGCACATCGCGATGTGAAATCTAGGCCAAGTTGTCCACGTGTGGTGCGCGAAGCCCTTGCTTTGCTAGCCCTCTCGAATCTGAGTTCGCGCGGACGCGTCCATGGGTGGCGCACCAGGTTGTCCTTTATTGTCGCGCTAACCGGCCTCGACCGAACCGGTCAGAAAAAGTACTCCCGCGAGTGAATATTCTAAGATCGGCTCTAGCTGAACCGCTAACTTGGCAGCTCGTCTCGCCTGAAAAACGTTGCCCCCAAGTGGAAAGCCGGCGCTACCCGGATTGCCTTCAGCTCCCCGAGTAGGACGGGCATGTGCTTTCCTTGGCTCCAGGCGAGCGTGAAGAGGGATACGCACTCATGCTTGAACCTGGCGATCTCCTTCATGAAGAATGACGGTCTGGGGATTGCGCTTGATCGGATGTCGCTGGACGATGGGGTTGAGTGCCCCCATCGAGAAGGAGGCCCCTGATTACTTTGGCGCTTTGGACTATCTCACGATACTCCAAGTTTTATTTGCCTTCACTAGAAGGCGGCGGTGGCGGTCGTGTAGTTCGAACTCCTTGTTCACCGAAATGCACCAAGCGGCTGCCTCAGGGCGCAAGTGCTTGGGCGGCCGGAGACCCGAACATCGGCCAGCTCACGCTTCCAACCGGTGCCCCGTTTTGGTTTGACGCCAGAAAGGCGAGTGGACCCCCGCAGATTGATCAGTGGGCAGTATCCCGCAAATGTTATGTCCTCCCTTTTGCTCGCAGGCAAACTCCAGTTTGTGGCGGACACGCACGATCACGTGCGAGCTGCGATCCAGGCCGCCGGTGGGTCCCTCACTCCCAGGTGCCAGCCGAGGGGACGGGTACCGCCATTCAGACCTCGTCGCTGGAAATCCGGTTCGTCCATGAGGCCAGCTGCCTGGGACTAGGTGGAGGCCTGTATTCTGGAGTCTGGCTATCGAGAGACGACTTTCGCACAACGCGAATCCGCCTCACTGTCGAGGACCGCGCGTTCTACCGGTGCGGGTTGCAGGCTCTACGTCCAGTCGAAGAGGCGAGCGGGAGCCGGAGCAGCGGCACCGCGGAATAGGGGTACAGAATTTTGGATCACTTTCGTAAGTGTTCCTGCACGGTCGGTGCCGAGTTTCAGCCAACTGAATTGGTAAGCAATACTGCCGCGCCGGAAACGTTTTTGACAGCCGACGACACGGACGGCGCCGATCTCAAACGACGAAATCTTGGCATTGTACCAACGAGCCGAAGCCCTGTGACATCCGGAATGCAGCGCCGCAACCAAGGGTAGGTTAAAATAACGGATAGAGTGTGACCCACTTCACAGCTCGCCCTTGCGCGCGTCCTATTATTCAATTCGTGAAGGCTCGTTAGGAGCTAGTAACCAGCGAATGGGCGTTTCGCATGCGGGGCAATTTGGAAGCCACAATTGGAGAGGTAGCGCCAAGCGGTTTGTCTGATTAAGCGGGGTAGAAAATGGCTGCTGTCCGTCCTCCCGGTCCATATCCATTGCCAGGAATAGCGATGGAAAGCTGGCTCATACGGTTTGACAAGGATGGCGCATGCACTTCTCCGAAGACTCGCGATGCGCTGCTGACGAGAATTGCCGATAGACAACAGCCAATCATCTTTTTCTCGCACGGCTGGAATAACGACTTCGCCGACGCAGTCGACCTATATCGACGATTCCTGAGCGATTTCGAGCGGGTCCTAGCGGCTCATCCCATCGGTCACGGACCTGCTATTTTCGTCGGCGTGAGCTGGCCAAGTATCTGGCTGCCGTCCGAGCCCGGACCACAGATGGCGGCCGCTGGCGATCTGCAGATGTTGACAAATGAAGCAGTATTGCAGGAAGTCGCCGGCCTGCTTCCATCGACAGCCGATCGCGCGCGCCTATATGAGTTGCTGGAAGTCAACAAGATCGACCTAACGGAGGCGCGAGAATTGGCGCGTCTGCTTAAACCCATCATCATCCCTGGCCAGCCCGAAGGCGTCAAGGAAGCCCAGGCCAACGAGGACAACATCCTCGCTGCAATTAAGGACATCCAGCTTGCAAGCGAAGGAGAAGCGTCGACTGACGACGACATCGACGCGATCGGGACCGTCGATGGAAGGTGGGCGCGGCAGGATAAGGGCCGCCGGAGGTCTCGAATATCTTGATCCCCGCAACGCGATACGGATGGCGTCGCTTTACATTATGAAGGATCGCGCCGGCAAGGTCGGCGCAAACGGCATCGCCACTCTGCTGAGAGAAATGCTCACTGGTTGTCCGGCGCCGATTCACGGAGTCGGGCATTCGTTCGGATGCAAAGTCATGCTGTCGGCCCTTGTGGCAGGTTCAAGACCGACCCGCAGGATGAAGTCGCTGCTTCTCCTGCAGCCCGCCATTTCCTACCTCAGCTTTGCGACCCACATACCCGGACGCGATGCCCCGGGTGGATATCGAGACGCCTTCGATCTCGTCGAAACTCCAATCTTTTCCACCTACAGTGCAGCGGACATTCCTCTACACGCCATCTATCATCTTGCCTTGCTGAGGCAGAAGGATCTTGGCGAATTGCAAATTGCTGCACCACCGACAACGGCAGGCTCGCCGCCGAGCGTTTACGCGGCGCTGGGCGGCTATGGCCCCCGGGATGCCGCCGAGCAGTTGGTAGATCCCATTCCCCTGCCGGGTGAACATGTGGATTACCCGAATGCGCCCATTGTCGGCTTCGACGGCTCGGCAGGCAATCGGATCGATGCCCATGGCGGCATCGCAAATCCTTCCATCGCCTGGTTACTGCGTGAGCAGATGTCGCGTTGAAACGACGAACGGCCTTAGTCGACGAGAGCGTTCATGTCCGGACAGTCATCAACTCCACCGTTGATTATATTGCAGGTCACGCTGACGTTCTGGGAAGCCAGCCCTCAGATTGAATTGCTATTGATCCGGGGCGTTGGAACGGCGGGGTCGACTGAGAGCTGGCAGATTCCTGCTCGAGAGCTGGGTGTACCTAGTAGCATCGAGACCGATGCGGCGCCGGATCTGAATTTGTGGCCGCAGATCACCAGCGGTATCAAAAAGAGCCTGAAAGGCGATGCCAAGGATCTGCCGCTCTGGCTTCGTTTTGCCAAGCCCCACGGCTATGTATCCGTACTCCCGTGGGAGAGGGCGCTGACCGAAACCTTGGAACGCCCGGTGCTGCGCTTTCCCGATCTTCTCGAACGCCCATGCGAAGACCGTGATGTTCTCGAACTTGCGATTTGGTTCGACCCTGATCGAAGCGCGCCTCTGACCAACGTTCAAACGCTCCTCAACCAGATCGTAGAGACCATCTTATCCGCTTCCCCGCGAGCCCAAAGCAGGGTGCACTTGTTCACCGCCAGCTTTTGGCATCGGTTATTGGAAAAGGATGGCTATGACAAACGGTTGAGAATCCATGACCCCATGTTTGCGCCCACCAGCGCGGCAGTATTCTCGCAGGGGCCCATCGAGCCACCGTTCCAATCGCTCTGGTGGGTCTGGATGAAGGCAGCACTCGGCACGAGAAGCCTCGATGCGATCTTCTTCGTCTGCAATTCGGGCATGACTGAATTCGGACCCGCCCTCAGGATGTCTAATTCGATCGCGCCGAATGAGAAATATGAGTCTTACTCATATGTCGATGCGATGGATCTCGCCGCAATCGTAACACGAGCCGGCGCTTGGGCGGCATTGTTTTCAAATTCGCCTTCGGGCGCTGCCAGACCAACGTTGGCCTTGGCCGCTGACGCACTCGCGCACACCCGTCCCACCGCGGTGCTCTATCAACCGCTCGGCAGTTCCCAGCAAATTGCATCCTTGCGAGCCGCCTGTTCGTTCCTGTTCGCACCTAACTCTGCGCCAGCGCCTTCTATGGTCGATGGTTTTCTATATTGCCCGCCCAACTATGTCGATGCGTACGAGAGCCTCCATATATCCTCGCCGCTTCCAGCCTTGAAGGCCAATGCATCCATTTTCCACTCCGCCTCAATCGCAGATCGGACACCGCCCCACATGTCATCTGATACTCGCGGCATCCCGGACTATGAGATGAAGCAGGCGCCCAGTTGGGCAACGTCGCTGCAGCGCCAATGTGAATTTTCGGCACTTGAACGACTACGTCGCAACGCATCGGACGTCTTGCTTTCGTCCTCGGATAACGCGCGGACCCAGGTTACTCCCGATGAAAGCGTCGAACCGATCGCAGGTTCTGACGACACTCTTGAGCAAATTCACAAGGTGGTAGGCAACTATCTCCGCAAGCTCGGCGGCTGACATATGCGCGACACGATCGTTTCGATTATCGGAGGCGGCAACAACGACATGATTGTCTGTCTCGAGAGTCAAAGCAATCATCCCTATGCGCTCGAGTTTAGATCGCTCGACCTCGATGCAGCAGCAATGCCGCCGCTCGATACGGAGACAAATGTCACCGCTTACGGCGCCGCGGTTCACAAAGCCTTGTCGGACCACCCGGCGATTAAAGCGGAGCTGACCGCTATGTTTGGCCAGCAGGTTCCTCAAAGGGCGGCCTTGAGATTTCTCATGAAGGCACCGGATGCGGAACGGTTCCGCTGGGAAGCGATCCATGGCGGTGCAGAACCACGCTTCCTTGCCATGAGCGAATTGTGCACCGTTAGTAGGCTGGCCCCGGCCAGGATCGGTTCGACGCTGAAGGCGTTCACCCGTCCGTTGCGCATGTTTGCCTTCCTGTCCGCCGCCGGGATCAAGGCCGACCGAGAAATGAAAACGATCTGCGATCAGATCGTCGAAAGCAAACAGAACGGCCTCGAGATCGAGTGCACCGTCTTTCTAGCCGAGCAGGCGTTGCTGGATGAGTATCGACACAAGACGGCAGTGGGGCCGCTGCACAACACCGGCATCACCATCGAGCAGATGCCTTCCACGGCCACCCAAGTAGCGAACCTTCTGAGAGACGCTCCGGTACAGTTTGTGCATTTCTTCTGTCACGGCATCGATCGGCTTGGCATTCAGGGATTGTCGATCGCCACGACGAGCGATCACGAAGCGAATGAGGCAAACGGCAATGCCGATTCCTCGTCGATCTTCCTCTCCGTCACAGCTTTGAGTGAGGCCCTTGCACTGAATTCCTCTGTTTGGGTTACGGTGTTTAATAGTTGTTCCGGTGCCGAGGTCCTTCATCAGCTGTTCTCGATGGCGCTCACCGTGGCCAGGAAGGGTTGTCCCTATACCGTCGGTATGGCCGAGCCGATTGATACAGCCGCCGCCACGACGTTTACCCAAGCGTTTTACAGAGAGCTGTTTCGGATCGTTGGGTCGAAACTCACTCCTGAGCCGGCGGCCGGTCCGGTGATATTCGATTTCGCCCCAGCTGTGATCCCCGCTCGTCGAATCATTCACGATCACTGCTGCGCGATGCCCGGAGGTTTTGGGCGATGGTTGTTGCCGGTCCTCTATGAGGCATCTCACAAGCCGTTCCTAGCGTTGCAACTTCCTGCCGACGTCGCCAGTAGGGTGCTCGCCGTTGCGAGAACTCTGCGGCGGATGGAGGAGGAAACGCCTGAGGAAGTGCGCGACCAGATCGCGGCCTTGCTCGACAATCCACCCTCGGTTCCGCCGCACTTCAGGCCGAACCGCTTCGGCGAATTCGTCACACCATGACCGACGAAATCAACCGCCCCAAGGATGTACAGATCAACGCATGGAACGGCGAGAGGACGGCGGGCGATGTGTTGCCATTGCGAACGCCTTGGGCTCAGTCGCAAAGGCTGGTACCTGCGCTGTCAGCAGCGCAACTGGCAGCACCGCAAGAGATTGATGAACGCAACTGGAGCGATCCACGAATAGGCTGGGGCGTTGTTCTGCTGGACAATGATGTTCTATCAAACTCGGACAGGTCGACCGCGGTAGATGCGCCGTCCGCAATCAGACGACTGATCGAGAAGCGGTCAAACGCGCCGGTATTGCGTTGGCGCAGTAGTTTGGGGCAAAGCTTTTTGCGTCGCTATTATCCGGACGGCAACTTTCACGACTTGTCGACCCTCGCCCCTACGGTTGGAACCGGTAAGGGCTGTATTCCGCAATATTTGCTGCTGTATGGTTCGCCCACTCAACTTCCCTGGGCGCTTCAATATGCGCTGCAGATGTCGCTCTTCGTCGGGCGCCTGGACTTGGTCGATACTGCGCTCGATCACTATGTCGATGCGCGGATCAACGACTGGCAGGGTCAATTTTCCGATCCGAAGGCGCCCGTCGTATGGAGCGTCGATCTCGGAAAGAACGACATTACATGGTTGATGGCTCGTGCGGTCGCCGGAAAACTCTGGGAGAAGATTGACGGCAACAACGATCTGGTTCGGCGCCGAAGGATTGCGGACACGTCGGCCAATGGATCAAGTTTGGTTGCTTCACTTACGGAATTGTCGCCAGCACTCTTGATCACGACAAGTCACGGCATGACTGGCCCGCTCGACGACGACGTTCGCTTGAAATCGTGGATCGGTGCCCCGGTCGATATCGACCACAAGGTAGTCGACGGCACGCAATTGCAGATGTGGCAGCCGTCTGGTGCGATCTGGTACTCGCATGCGTGCTGTTCGGCGGGATCGGATTCGGTCTCACGGTACAAGGGACTTTTGCCTGAATCTGGGACAATAAGTACGGTTCTGAACAGGATTGCGACCGTCGCAGGTGCCGCGATCGCGCCGGTGCCGCGTGCATTGCTTGGTGCGGAAAAGCCGCTGCGCGCATTTGTCGGGCATGTCGAGCCCACATTCGACTGGACCCTGCGGGATCCGGCCAACAAGCAGGTGCTCACGCATGTCCTTTGCTCAGCGCTTTACGATAGACTTTACTTACGTTACGAGCGCAATCCGATCGGTTGGGCGCTGCAGAAGGTCTATCGCGAGGCCGGAGCGTTTTATGCGGCTTGGCAAGATGCGATAGCTGGAATAAACGCCGGCGAGCCAAGTATGCGCGATTTCGCATTGTACCGCCAGTTAGTGGCGATGGACAGGCAGACGCTGGTTATCATAGGTGATCCGACCGTGAGCCTGCCAGGTATTGCCTAGATCTGTGACAGATTGCTTCGGAATAGCGGTTGATGTGACGCCGACTCGTTTCGACTGGCCGCCAGTTGGCTGCTGTACGAACAGCGAATGTCAGCAGCGAATTTGAGAGTTTCCGGATCATTTATCACCATTGTCCACATTTCAGCGAAGCTTGCCCCGCCGCGGTCCTGTGTTGAGCTGCGTTTCATTCAAGACATCGGTGTCGCAAGCGTGACGGCAGATCCCAGCTAGCGCGGCGAGAGGCGCATTGTTTTTTCAGGAGTGTTTTCAGAATGTCGTTGGCACATCGCTTGCTTGAGAGAGGGCCGTCACGACCCTAACAATCTAGCAGCTCACTTCTAAGAGTTCGGATGAAACTTGCTCAATCGATCCTGATGCCACCGCAGCCGCCGCGCCGCCATGGTGGCGGGGTCTCTCGTCTCGTGATTGGGCTACGGCTTCCCGGTGAGGTCAGACGCCGCCGTATCAGGAATGGGCGAGTGGCCGTGAAGGACATGGATTGGCAGGCTCTCGCCGGCCCGCCCCGCCCAAATAGCCCTAGGCTTTCCGCTTCGGGAGCGCGGAAGCCGCGCTTCTAGGTCAGAACAATGGCGCGCTTCCACAATAGTGACTCGCACCTGTATTCCTGGAATCAAACAATATGATTGTGCGTAGCCTGCACGATATTGAAGCGACCGATCACTTCGTCGATTGGGGCAATGGTACTAGCCACCGCCTCCTGACGGCTAAGGACGGCATGGGCTTTAGCATCTGCCACACCGTAGTGCGCGCTAACACCATCTCGCTTCTGCAATATCGTAATCATCTCGAAGCCTGCTACTGCATCGCCGGGGAGGGCGAGGTGGAGGACATGGACGGCAATGTCTTCCCCATTCGCAAGGGCGACATGTATGTGCTAGACAAGCATGACAAGCATCTTCTGCGTGGGGGGCGAGACAAGGATCTGATCCTCGTTAGTATCTTCAACCCGCCCCTCAACGGAACCGAGCGCCACAAGCTCAACGACCCGGCAGGCTCGGCATATTAAGCAAGTGAACCACCCCGGGCTTGCCCTCGAGGCCATTTGGTTTGAGTTATGCTGCCATGGCTGGTTGTCCCGGCACGAGGGAATGTTGGCGATGAGCTCCAGGAGCCGTCGATTTGTTGACCAATCGACCCATTCTAGGGTGGAAATTCGAAAGCCTCGAAGCTTCGCCATGACCCGGCCGTGGATCACCTCGGCCTTGTGAAGGCCGTTGATGGTTCTGGTGAGAGCGTCGTCATAGGATCTCCGACACTGCCGATAGATAGCTCCGCGCCTACTTCAGCAGCACTCGGTGTATGTGATCGAGAGGTTCTGGCGGCCCCTGTCGCTATGCTGCACAAGCCCCCGCGACGTACCGGCCGCCGCAGGGCCTGCTCCAGTCCAGCGCATCGAGCACGAAGCCGGCGCTTGTCGTGCGCTAGGCCCGCCAGCCCCACGATGCTTTGAGCATAGGCGCCGATGACAAAGGCGACGTACACGGAGCCGGTCCAGGTCGCGAGATAGGTGAAATCGGAGTGCCAAGGTCGTGACGACTGGAACTGGCGGTTGACGTAATCCTGCTGGCAAGCCGCCGCCTTGTCGCTGCTGGTCTTGACGGGCTTGCCGCGGATGTTTCTTGCAAACCCATGTCCCGCATTAATGGCGAGACTGTGGAACGCACAATATGGAAGATCTCTGCGCTTGAGCTGGCGCCAGACCTTGCGACCTTGCGCACGCCGTACACGGAGAAGTCTGATTGAAGGCGCGCCGAACCTCGATCTTCGTCGCCGCGTGCCGCCGGGCGCGCGCTGACAGCTTGGCTCGATCGGCATGGTAGGCCGAAGGGGGGCTCGGCAAGACCCTGGATCGGCTCGCCCACCTGCGCTCCATGATGATCGTCAATGAAGGCGATCATCGCTTAGACACGGCGGTCGAGCCCCGCCATCGCAACATAGGCGCGTGCCTTGCGCAGGATCTACTTGGCCTGCTTAAGCTCGCGGTTCTCCCGTTGCAGCGCCTTCAGCGTCTCGGTCGGAACGCCGGCCGCTGCCCGTTATCGACTTCCGCCTTCTTGGCCCAGTCATGCAGCGTCTCCGGTGTGCAGCCGATCTTGGCCGCAATCGACGTCCCGCCGCCACTTGCTTGTCATGGCTCCATCCTCTCAGGATTTGGAGCCTCCGGCAAACCCGGATCGGTTCATCGCCCTGTGGAGTTGGCAAATCGTCAAACTCTTCGAGCCACAGGCATGCGCCAACGCGCCAACTACTTCGCAGCCGCTGGATTGTGACCCCCGATCAACGAGCACGACCTCTAGGCGTCCACTGCGAAAGCCACTGGCCTCGATCACGCACTATCGGAATTTCAAGAGAGTCACACCTGAAAAGCCGGTGCGCCGCGGAAAAATCTCTTTGACGTTCTAGGCTCCTCTTTCCTTTGCCCGAAACACATCTGGCGAGATTCCACAAGCCTTGGGCCGATTGATAGCGCGCTGAATTGGTATGATGTCCGACGAGGTCGGATAAGTGACATAGCAGTGTTAGGGCCAGCATACTGACAAAGAACGATTCCTCCTTTGGCACAGTACATGCGTAGTCTCCTCTATGAAGGCGCGTTGACGGAGGAGCTGTCGTTCGATGATCTCTACTCAGACCAGGCTGAAATGGCAGTTGCGATTCTGCCGGAGACGATATCTGAGGCGTGCGGCCTGCCCGCGACGTTGGGAAGATCTTGGCTGCGCCCAAGAGCTTCGGCACCGCCAATACCCCTATATTGCGCAAGCGACGGCGGGCGCGGTTATCCTGAGCATATTCGAACCAGTGTGGCTGATTTGAGTCGCTTCGTCGCGCGACGCCCATGGTGGGAATGCCCAGCTTGATGGATTGACTGCAGGAGCGGTGAAGATGTCGTATCGGGTATCTCCGGCGCGCGGGAGCGTCTGCCAACCAGGCGATCAGGACAGATTACCTGCGCGATCGATCTCCTCTGCCGTCGTTGTCGGCAGTGGTACGCTCGCTATCAGATGTGTGCAGCTGGCAATTGAGATGGGCCACGTCATTGGTGCAGCCTTGTGTGCTGACGGCGTATTCCGCGATTGGGCTGTTCGCTCGAACATCCCGTCTATAGCAAGCATTGAAGAGCTCTCTTCTTTTTTGAAGGCCGCGCCGGTAGATTTCATTTTTTCAGTTGCCAATCCGTTCATACTGCCGGCGGATGTATTGGAGTGGGTTCGTCGAGGTGCTTTTAATTACCACGACGGTCCATTGCCACGATATGCGGGAACGCACGTGACGTCCTGGGCGCTGCTGGCGCGTGAGACCGAATATGCCATCACGTGGTACTTGATCGATGACGGTATTGATACCGGTGACATCGTGGTTCAGCGCCAGGTGTTGATTGCGCCCACCGATACGGCACTGAGCCTGAATCTTAAATGCCATGAAGCCGCGGTCGAAGGCTTCCGCGAGCTCTTAACTGGCCTCGAGAACGGGGAGCTTTTAGCCTATCCGCAGGCACTGGTGGACAGAAGCTACTTTCCGAGACATCGACGGCCAGATTCCGCAGGCTGTCTGCGATGGGATCAATCCGCGCAAGAGATATCGGCCATGACACGGGCCCTAGGCTTTGGGCCGCATGATCTTAATCCAATGTGTCTGCCCAAGGTTCTCATAGGCGATCAGGCCGTCGAAGTCAGGAACTTGAAGGTGTTGGCTCGAAGCGCGGGCCGTCCGGCAGGCTCCCTCATTGAAGTCCACGCGAGCCATTGGCGTGTGGCGACGGGCACCGAGGATGTCGAAGTCTACTTTGAGGAACCCGATGGGCAGAAGCTGGACGCGCGAGCCCTCGCCAGGCACTTCAATGTGGATGAAGGTAGCCGCCTTCCGATCTTGAGCGATGAACAGGCGCGGAGCATAACTGCCGCCCACGAAATGCTGGCGCCTCTGGAGGATTTTTGGCGACAGCGGCTCGGGCAGTTTAGAACATTGCGTCCTCCTTTCTTGTCATCGTCCGTGGCCGCGTCGCCGCCCGAATGGCAGTCGAGTTCGTGGTTCACTCCAAGTGCTTTGGCTAAACTGTCCCCACGCGATCGCTCGGAATCCTTGGCAACGGCTTGGCTGATCTATCTCGCCCGCATCACCGGAGAAAGAGAGCTTCAGCTGGGATGGACGCCTGCATCGGATGGTTCGCAAGCTGCCTCCAAGGTGATGGAGGTGTTGATCTCTTCTGTCGTGCCGATGGAAGTGACGATTGACCTTGCTAATGATTTTGAAGAAGTGCGCAAAACCGTAGCGGCCGAATTGGCTCAGCTGAGGGCGCACGGTAGCTTTGCCCGGGATCTTATCGCGCGCTGCCCGTCCTTGCGAGGTGTGGAGGCGCTACACTCGCAGCGACCCTGGCCGATTGGCATCACAATCACGACACAGAGCTGTTCGGTGGCTGGCGATCTGATGACGAGTCACAAAGCTGGTCCAGCCCTATGCGGCGATTTGCTGACGTTTGAGGTTTGCGCTCTGGATGGGAGCTTCCGCTGGCATTTTGATGCCAGCCGATTTGCGCCGAGGCAGATCGGCCGCATGACGCAGCATTTGGAGACTTTGTTAAATGGTGTGATGGCCGATGCGGGGCAGCCGGTCGGCCGCACGGATATTCTCCCGGCAGACGAACGCAAATATCTGCTGGAAGAATTGAATCGGACGGCGACGCCTTATCGGTCGGAGCGGTACATCCATGAGCTGTTCGAGGCGCAGGCGAAAACGGCGCCGAAGGCGTTGGCTGCGGTTTATGAGAACGAGAGACTGAGCTATGGCGAACTCAACGCACGGGCCAACCGGCTGGCGCATCATCTGATCGGACTCGGGGTCAAGCCGGACCAGCCGGTGGCGATCTGCCTGAAACGCGGCTTGGCAATGGTGGTTGGTGTTTTGGCGATCCTGAAGGCCGGGGGGGCCTATTTGCCGCTCGATCCGGCTTATCCGTCGGCGCGGCTGCGGCAGATTGTCGAGGATGCCGCGCCGCGACTGCTGCTTTGCGACGCCGCCGGTCGAACCGCGTTGGGCGCCGAGGCTGTGGCTGACGTCAGCGTAGTCGATCTGGATACTGCCGCCCCGGTCTGGGCCGAGCGGCCGGATTCGGACCCCGATCCGCGCACGCTTGGCCTCACATCCCGTCATCTCGCCTACGTGATCTACACCTCAGGCTCCACTGGAACGCCAAAGGGCGTAGAAGTGTCCCACGGCTCGCTTGTGAATTCGCTCGCGGGGATTGGCACGTCAAAACGATGCACACTTCAATTCGCTACCCTCAACTTCGATGTGTCCTGTCAGGAAATGTTCATTTGTTGGAAAGACGGTGGACTGCTCGTACTTCTGCGGGAAGAGACCCGTAGCCATTTCCCCGAGTTGCTGGAATTCATCAAAAAGGAGGCGATCGAGCGATTGTTCCTCCCATTCGTAGCATTGAACCATTTTGCGGAGGTCTGGGGCGCGCAGCAAGTGAAGCTGCCCTCCTTAAGTGAGGTTTATACAGCGGGTGAGCAACTGCAGGCCACTCCACTGCTTAGGGCCTTCTTCGAAGCACACCCAAAGGCGAGATTGATCAATCAATACGGGTCCACGGAAATCAGCGTCATTGCCGAGCACCACCTTGCAGCTGACCCATCATGTTGGCCCCAGTTGCCTCTCGTTGGTCGTCCGATTGCGAACACGCGGGTGTACCTGCTGGACGGTCATGGCGCGCCCGTGCCGTTCGGGGCGGTGGGCGAGCTTTACATTGGCGGGGCGGGAGTGGCGCGAGGCTATCTGAACCGCCCCGAGCTGACGGCCGAGCGGTTCATCGCCAGTCCCTTTGTGGACGGCGATCGGCTGTACAGGACCGGCGACCTCGGGCGTTATCTGCCGGACGGCAATCTGGAGTTCCTGGGCCGCAATGACGAGCAGGTGAAGATCCGCGGCTTCCGCATCGAGCCGGGCGAGATCGCGGCGCGGCTTTGCGAACACGCCTTGGTGCGCGAGGCGGTGGTGGTGGCGCAACAGGATCGCACGGGCGAGAAGCACCTCGTCGGCTATGTGGTGTGTGCGCCCGAAGCTCAATCGGATGAGGTGGATGGCCCTGACCTTGCCAACACTTTGCGCGCGCACTTGAGTAGCCGGCTGCCGGACTACATGGTGCCGTCGGCGTTCGTGCGGCTATCGGGGCTGCCGCTGACGGTGAACGGCAAGCTCGACCGCAAGGCACTGCCACCGCCGGCTGACGCTGCCTATGCACGGGCGGCCTATGAGGCGCCGCAGGGCGCAGTCGAGACGGCGTTGGCGCGGATCTGGGCCGAGCTTCTCGGGCTGGAGCGGGTCGGACGCAACGACCACTTCTTCGAACTGGGCGGCCACTCGCTTCTCGCGGTGCAGGTGTCGAGCCGGCTGTCGCAGGCTGTTGGAGTCGAACTGCCGCTGTCGACGCTGTTCGCCACGCCGGTGCTGGCCGATTTTGCCGCAAGCCTTGGCCGTCCTCATGAAGTGGCGGTGCCTGCCAACCTGATCACCGAGCAGAGTACGGCGATCACGCCGCAGATGCTGCCGCTGATCGAGCTGGCCCAGCCTGAGATCGACCGGATCGTCGCCACGGTGCCTGGTGGCGTCCGCAACATCCAGGACATTTATGCGCTGACGCCGCTGCAGGACGGCATCCTGTTCCATCATCTGCTGGCCAGCCAGGGTGATCCCTATCTGCTGGTGTCGCAGATGGCGTTTGCCGACCGCAGCCTGTTGGAGCGCTATCTTGGTGCGGTTCAGCACGTGGTGGACCGGCACGACATCCTGCGCACGGCCTTTGTCTGGGACGGACTGTCGAGCCCGGCCCAGGTGGTGTGGCGTCGTGCCTCGCTTCAGGTGAGCGAGGTCGAGCTGGAGGGCTGTGATGGTTGCGCCGCCGATGAGCTCCGGCGCCGGTTTGATCCGCGCCGGCAGCGCATCGATCTTGGCCGGGCACCCTTGTTGCGGTTTGTGACCGCGCGCGATCCCGGCAGCGGGCGCTGGCTGCTGCTGGAGCTGCAGCATCATTTGATCGGGGATCACACGACGCTGGAAGTGATGCATGCCGAGGTGCGGGCCATGCTGGCAGGGCGGGCCGATGAACTGGCCGCGCCGCTGCCGTTCCGTAATCTGGTGGCGCAGGCGCGTCTTGCTGTTGATGCCAAGGCGCATGAAGAGTTCTTCCGAGGGCTGCTGGCCGACATCGACGAGCCGACCATGCCGTTCGGCTTGAGCGAGGTCTACGGCGACGGCAGCGGCGTCGGCGAGGCGCATCGGATGCTGCCGCAGGCGCTCAACGCGCGGCTGCGCGAACAGGCGCGGCGGCTCGGGGTGAGCCTGGCCAGCCTGTGCCATCTGGCCTGGGGGCAGGTGGTGGCGCGCAGCAGTGGCCGCGAGCAGGTGGTGTTCGGCACGGTGCTGTTCGGCCGGATGCATGCGGGTGCGGGCGCCGACCGCACAATGGGCCTGTTCATCAACACCCTGCCTGTGCGGCTTGCCTTGGACGAGACCGGGGTTGCGGCGAGCGTGCGCAGCACCCACGCGCAGCTTTCCGAGCTGCTGGCGCACGAGCATGCCTCGCTGGCGCTGGCGCAACGCTGCAGCGGCGTTGCGGCGCCGGTGCCGCTGTTCAGCGCGCTGTTGAACTACCGCCATAACAGGCCGGCAGCCACGCCCGGCCCCGGACCGGATGATGTCCTGTCGGGCGTGGAATGGCTCGGCAGCGAGGAGCGCACCAACTATCCCGTGACCCTGTCGGTGGAGGATTATGGCGAAGCGCTCGGCTTGACGGCGCAGGTGGCGGCGCCGGTCTCTGCGGATCGCCTCTGCGGCTATATGCAGCGGGCGCTCGAGCAACTGGCGCAGGCGCTGGAGCATGCCCCCAACACGCCGGTGCGCGAGCTCGACATCCTGCCGGCTGACGAACGCAGCTATCTGCTGGAGGATCTGAACCGGACCGCGGCGGCCTATCCGTCGGAACGGTGCATCCATGAGCTGTTCGAGGCGCAGGTGCAAAAGGCACCGGAGGCGGTGGCGGTGGTCCACGAGGACGAGCGCCTGAGCTATGGCGAGCTCAACGCGCGGGCCAACCGGCTGGCGCATCATCTGATCGCACTCGGAGTAAGGCCGGGGGATAAAATTGCGACACTGCTTGATCGCTCCATCGCTCTTGTGGTGGCGCAGCTAGCGATCCTGAAGACGGGCGGAGTGTATGTGCGCGATTGATCGCGCCCTTCCATCCGCGCGACAAGAATGGCTGATGGCTGATTGTGCTGCCCGCCTGGTGCTTAGCGAGATTGACGGTGATGATCTGGTTGAGGCGACGATACCTGTTCTGGCGATTGAGCCGCTCATAGTTGGAACGGGATCTAGTTCCGATCCTGGCCTAGCGTTGAGCGCTGAGGCTGCCGCTTACATCATGTACACCTCCGGCTCAACCGGCCTTCCCAAAGGAGTTCTTGTTCCTCATCGTGCTGTCAACCGGCTGGTGATCAATAATGGATATGCGAAGATTGAGGCGGGGGATCGTGTGGCATGGGCCGGCAATCCCGCCTTCGACGCAAGCACATTCGAAGTGTGGGCGCCGCTGCTTAACGGCGGTTGCATTGTTATAATGCAAGCTGTCACAGATCCTGGCAGCTTTGCCCGGGCGCTTAAACAGCACCGGGTGACGTCACTCTTTCTAACAACAGCATTATTCAATCAACATACATCATCGATTGCTCCGACGTTAGCCCAACTCAAGTACCTCCTCTGTGGAGGAGAGCGCAATGATCTTCGCTCATTTCTGAGATTGCTGAAAGAAGAAGGTCCCGTACGTCTCATTCACTGCTACGGCCCGACCGAGACGACGACTTTCGCAACAGTCTGGAATTGTCCGGCTGATTTTAATGGGGCAGTGGTCCCGATCGGCCGTCCGATTGCGAACACGCGGGTGTACCTGCTGGACGGTCATGGCGCGCCCGTGCCGTTCGGGGCGGTGGGCGAGCTTTACATCGGCGGTGCGGGAGTGGCGCGAGGCTACCTGAACCGCCCCGAGCTGACGGCTGAGCGCTTCATCGCCAGTCCCTTTGTGGACGGCGATCGGCTGTACAGGACCGGCGACCTCGGGCGTTATCTGCCGGACGGCAATCTGGAGTTCCTGGGCCGCAATGACGACCAAGTGAAGATCCGCGGCTTCCGCATCGAGCCGGGCGAGATCGCGGCGCGGCTTTGCGAACACGCCTTGGTGCGCGAGGCGGTGGTGGTGGCGCAACAGGATCGCCGCGGCGACAAGCACCTCGTCGGCTATGTGGTATGTGCGCCCGAAGCTCAATCGGATGAGGTGGATGGCGACCTTGCCAACACCTTGCGCGCGCACTTGAGTAGCCGGCTGCCGGACTACATGGTGCCGTCGGCGTTCGTGCGGCTATCGGGGCTGCCGCTGACGGTGAACGGCAAGCTCGACCGCAAGGCACTGCCGCCGCCGGCTGACGATGCCTATGCACGGGCGGCCTATGAGGCGCCGCAGGGCGCAGTCGAGACGGCGTTGGCACGGATCTGGGCCGAGCTTCTCGGGCTGGAGCGGGTCGGACGCAACGACCACTTCTTCGAACTGGGCGGCCACTCGCTTCTAGCGGTGCAGGTGTCGAGCCGGCTGTCGCAGGCTGTTGGGGTCGAACTGCCGCTGCCAACGCTGTTCGCCACGCCGGTGCTGGCCGATCTGGCCGCAAGCATCGTCGAGGTGTTGAGCCGCTCCGGTCGCCAAGACGTGCCGGCGATTGCAGCCGTATCGCGTCATGAGCCGCTTGTGCTGTCGTTTGCGCAGCAGCGGCTGTGGTTCTTAGCGCAGCTGGACGAAGGCAGCACGCACTATCACATTCCGCTAGCCTTGCGGCTGCGCGGGGTCCTCGATCGCAGCGCCTGGCAGCGCAGCCTTGACCGTCTGTTTGCGCGTCATGAGGCGCTGCGCAGTGTCTTTGTCGCGCCGCAGGGCAAGCCCCGGGTTGAGATCCTGCCGCCGGATGCGGGACTGCCGGTGCTTGAACACGATCTACGGCAGAGGCCGGATGCGGAAGCGGCACTTTTGGATCTGTGCCATGAAGAGGAGCGCACACCGTTTGATCTTGCGCAGGGGCCGCTGATCCGCGGGCGTCTGGTGTGGATGTCAGATGAGGAACACGTCTTCCTGCTGACCCAGCATCACATCGTTTCGGACGGCTGGTCGATGGGCGTGTTGGCGCGTGAACTCAGTCAGCTTTACCGGGCGTTCGAGGCTGGACAGGACGATCCTTTGCCGCCGCTGGCGATCCAATATCCGGATTATGCCGCCTGGCAACGCCAATGGCTGTCGGGGGAACGGCTGCAGAAGCAGGCGAAATATTGGCGCAACGCCCTGTCAGGCACGCCCCTTCTTGTGTTGCCGACGGACCGTGCGCGGCCCGCCCAGCAGTCGTTTGCTGCGGCCAGTATTCCTGTTGTCATCGATGCGGATCTGACGCGGGACTTGAAGCGGCTGAGCCGGCAACATAGCACGACGTTGTTCATGACGGTGCTGGCGGGCTGGGCGACGGTGCTGTCGCGTCTGTCAGGGCAGGACGACCTTGCGATCGGCGTGCCGAGCGCCAATCGCTGCCGGCGCGAGATCGAAGAGTTGATCGGCTTCTTCGTCAACACCCTGGCGCTTCGGCTGGACCTGTCGGGCGAGCCGAGCGTGTCGGAGCTTCTGGAGCGGACGCGGCGCACGGCGCTGGCTGCGCAGGAGCATCAGGACCTGCCGTTCGAGCAGGTGGTGGAGATCGTGCAGCCGCCCCGGGCTCTTGACCACACGCCGTTGGTGCAGGTGATGTTGGCCTGGGAAAACAATGCGGTTGGGTCATTGGAGCTGCCAGGACTGAGTGTGGAGGCTGCCGGGAAGGCGTTCGATCAAGTCAAGTTCGATCTGGAGCTGAGCCTTAGCGAGCAGGGCGAGGAAATCGCTGGAACACTGAGTTATGCCACGGCGCTTTTTGATCAGGCGACGATCGAGCGGCAGCGCGGTTATCTACTGGCGCTGCTGCGGGCGATGGCTGCCGATGCAGGCCAGGCGGTCGGCCGCATCGACATCCTGTCGGCTGAGGAGCGCAACTATCTGCTGGAGGATCTGAACCGGACCGCGGCGGCCTATCCGTCGGAGCGGTGCATCCATGAGCTGTTCGAGGCGCAGGTGCAAAAGGCGCCGGAGGCGGTGGCGGTGGTCCACGAGGACGAGCGCCTGAGCTATGGCGAGCTCAACGCGCGGGCCAACCGGCTGGCGCATCATCTGATCGCACTCGGAGTAAGGCCCGATCAGCCCGTGGCGATCTGCCTGGAGCGCAGCCCGGCGATGGTGGTGGGACTCTTGGCGATCCTGAAAGCGGGCGGCGCCTATCTGCCGCTGGATCCGGCGTACCCATCTCAGCGGCTGCGCCAAGTGCTGGGCGATGCCGCGCCGCGGATGCTGCTTTGCGACGCCGCCGGCCGCGCCGCACTCGGCCCCGAGGTGCTGATCGATGTGACAGTGGTCGATCTGGAGACGGCCACGCCGGCCTGGGCCGAACGGCCGGCTTCGGACCCCGACCCGCGCACGCTTGGCCTCACATCGCGCCATCTCGCCTACGTGATCTACACCTCAGGCTCAACCGGAACTCCCAAAGGGGTACAGAATGAGCATCGGGCTATTATCAATCGCCTGATCTGGATGCAAAAGGCCTATGCACTCAGTGCGGCTGATGTCGTCTTGCAGAAGACCCCGTTCGGATTCGATGTCTCGGCCTGGGAATTCTTCTGGACATTGCTTGAAGGGGCAACCCTGGTGCTGGCGCTTCCTGGTGAGCACAAAGACCCAGATGCGCTTGTAGACTTGATAATCGGCGAGCGCATCACCACTGCGCACTTCGTACCATCCATGCTGGCCAGCTTCATGGACACGAAGGGCGTTGATCGCTGCACATCCCTGCAGCGTCTCGTGTGTAGTGGCGAGGCGCTTTCTGCCTCCCTTACGCAGAAGGTTCGGCGCGTATTACCCTGGACTGGTCTGCACAATCTATATGGTCCCACGGAAGCTGCTATCGACGTAACGGCCTGGAATTGTCCGGCTGATTTTAATGGGGCAGTGGTCCCGATCGGCCGTCCGATTGCGAACACGCGGGTGTATCTGCTGGACGGGCATGGCGCGCCCGTGCCGTTCGGGGCGGTGGGCGAGCTTTACATTGGCGGGGCGGGAGTGGCGCGAGGCTATCTGAACCGCCCCGAGCTGACGGCCGAGCGGTTCATCGCCAGTCCCTTTGTGGACGGCGATCGGCTGTACAGGACCGGCGACCTCGGGCGTTATCTGCCGGACGGCAATCTGGAGTTCCTGGGCCGCAATGACGAGCAGGTGAAGATCCGCGGCTTCCGCATCGAGCCGGGCGAGATCGCGGCGCGGCTTTGCGAACACGCCTTGGTGCGCGAGGCGGTGGTGGTGGCGCAACAGGATCGCACGGGCGAGAAGCACCTCGTCGGCTATGTGGTGTGTGCGCCCGAAGCTCAATCGGATGAGGTGGATGGCCCTGACCTTGCCAACACTTTGCGCGCGCACTTGAGTAGCCGGCTGCCGGACTACATGGTGCCGTCGGCGTTCGTGCGGCTATCGGGGCTGCCGCTGACGGTGAACGGCAAGCTCGACCGCAAGGCACTGCCACCGCCGGCTGACGCTGCCTATGCACGGGCGGCCTATGAGGCGCCGCAGGGCGCAGTCGAGACGGCGTTGGCGCGGATCTGGGCCGAGCTTCTCGGGCTGGAGCGGGTCGGACGCAACGACCACTTCTTCGAACTGGGCGGCCACTCGCTTCTCGCGGTGCAGGTGTCGAGCCGGCTGTCGCAGGCTGTTGGAGTCGAACTGCCGCTGTCGACGCTGTTCGCCACGCCGGTGCTGGCCGATTTTGCCGCAAGCCTTGGCCGTCCTCATGAAGTGGCGGTGCCTGCCAACCTGATCACCGAGCAGAGTACGGCGATCACGCCGCAGATGCTGCCGCTGATCGAGCTGGCCCAGCCTGAGATCGACCGGATCGTCGCCACGGTGCCTGGTGGCGTCCGCAACATCCAGGACATTTATGCGCTGACGCCGCTGCAGGACGGCATCCTGTTCCATCATCTGCTGGCCAGCCAGGGTGATCCCTATCTGCTGGTGTCGCAGATGGCGTTTGCCGACCGCAGCCTGTTGGAGCGCTATCTTGGTGCGGTTCAGCACGTGGTGGACCGGCACGACATCCTGCGCACGGCCTTTGTCTGGGACGGACTGTCGAGCCCGGCCCAGGTGGTGTGGCGTCGTGCCTCGCTTCAGGTGAGCGAGGTCGAGCTGGAGGGCTGTGATGGTTGCGCCGCCGATGAGCTCCGGCGCCGGTTTGATCCGCGCCGGCAGCGCATCGATCTTGGCCGGGCACCCTTGTTGCGGTTTGTGACCGCGCGCGATCCCGGCAGCGGGCGCTGGCTGCTGCTGGAGCTGCAGCATCATTTGATCGGGGATCACACGACGCTGGAAGTGATGCATGCCGAGGTGCGGGCCATGCTGGCAGGGCGGGCCGATGAACTGGCCGCGCCGCTGCCGTTCCGTAATCTGGTGGCGCAGGCGCGTCTTGCTGTTGATGCCAAGGCGCATGAAGAGTTCTTCCGAGGGCTGCTGGCCGACATCGACGAGCCGACCATGCCGTTCGGCTTGAGCGAGGTCTACGGCGACGGCAGCGGCGTCGGCGAGGCGCATCGGATGCTGCCGCAGGCGCTCAACGCGCGGCTGCGCGAACAGGCGCGGCGGCTCGGGGTGAGCCTGGCCAGCCTGTGCCATCTGGCCTGGGGGCAGGTGGTGGCGCGCAGCAGTGGCCGCGAGCAGGTGGTGTTCGGCACGGTGCTGTTCGGCCGGATGCATGCGGGTGCGGGCGCCGACCGCACAATGGGCCTGTTCATCAACACCCTGCCTGTGCGGCTTGCCTTGGACGAGACCGGGGTTGCGGCGAGCGTGCGCAGCACCCACGCGCAGCTTTCCGAGCTGCTGGCGCACGAGCATGCCTCGCTGGCGCTGGCGCAGCGCTGCAGCGGCGTTGCGGCGCCGGCGCCGCTGTTCAGCGCGCTGTTGAACTACCGCCATAACAGGCCGGCAGCCACGCCCGGCCCCGGACCGGATGATGTCCTGTCAGGCGTGGAATGGCTCGGCGCCGAGGAGCGCACCAACTATCCCGTGACGCTGTCGGTGGAGGATTATGGCGAAGCGCTCGGCTTGACGGCGCAGGTGGCGGCGCCGGTCTCTGCGGATCGCCTCTGCGGCTATATGCAGCGGGCGCTCGAGCAACTGGCGCAGGCGCTGGAGCATGCCCCCAACACGCCGGTGCGCGAGCTCGACATCCTACCGGCCGACGAACGCAGCTACCTGCTGGAGGATCTGAACCGGACGGCGGCGGCCTATCCGTCGGAGCGGTGCATCCATGAGCTGTTCGAGGCGCAGGTGCAAAAGGCGCCGGAGGCGGTGGCGATGGTCCACGAGGACGAGCGCGTCAGCTATGGCGAGCTCAACGCGCGGGCCAACCGGCTGGCGCATCATCTGATCGCACTCGGAGTAAGGCCCGATCAGCCCGTGGCGATCTGCCTGGAGCGCAGCCCGGCAATGGTGGTGGGGCTCTTGGCGATCCTGAAAGCGGGCGGGGCCTATCTGCCGCTGGATCCGGCCTACCCATCTCGGCGGCTGCGCCAAGTGCTGGGCGATGCCGCGCCGCGGCTGCTGCTTTGCGATGCCGCCGGCCGCGCCGCACTCGGCCCCGAGGTGCTGATCGATGTGACAGTGGTCGATCTGGAGACGGCCACGCCGGTCTGGGCCGAACGGCCGGCTTCGGACCCCGACCCGCGCACGCTCGGCCTCACATCGCGCCATCTCGCCTATGTGATCTACACCTCAGGCTCAACCGGAAACCCAAAGGGCGTGATGGTCGAGCATCGGGGGTTGGTCAATCTGATGTTGGCTCAGGTCGGTCTTTTTGGCGCTTCTTCCAACAGGCGCGTGGTGCAGTTCGCCTCCGTTGGGTTTGATGCAAGCGCTTGGGAGCTTGCTATGGCGTTTGGCTCTGGAGCCGCATTGCACTTGCCTGCGGACGAGATCCGTCAAGCGAGTGACAAGCTCTCGGATTATCTCCGGAGCGAAGACATCACCCATGCGACGCTACCCCCAGCGATGCTTCAGGCAAGCAAGAATCTGGAATGTTTGACTTCACAAGTTCTCATTCTTGCTGGAGAGCTGCCGAAGGCTGAACTGATCCAAAGTCTTGCCCCGGCATCAATTGTCAACGCCTATGGCCCGACCGAAACAACAGTCTGCGCAACAGTCTGGAATTGTCCGGCTGATTTTAATGGGGCAGTGGTCCCGATCGGCCGTCCGATTGCGAACACGCGGGTGTACCTGCTGGACGGGCATGGCGCGCCCGTGCCGTTCGGGGCGGTGGGCGAGCTTTACATTGGCGGGGCGGGAGTGGCGCGAGGCTACCTGAACCGCCCCGAGCTGACGGCCGAGCGCTTCATCGCCAGTCCCTTTGTGGACGGCGATCGGCTGTACAGGACCGGCGACCTCGGGCGTTATCTGCCGGACGGCAATCTGGAGTTCCTGGGCCGCAATGACGACCAAGTGAAGATCCGCGGCTTCCGCATCGAGCCGGGCGAGATCGCGGCGCGGCTTTGCGAACACGCCTTGGTGCGCGAGGCGGTGGTGGTGGCGCAACAGGATCGCCGCGGCGACAAGCACCTCGTCGGCTATGTGGTGTGTGCGCCCGAAGCTCAATCGGATGAGGTGGATGGCCCTGACCTTGCCAACACCTTGCGCGCGCACTTGAGTAGCCGGCTGCCGGACTACATGGTGCCGTCGGCATTCGTGCGGCTTGAGGTGCTGCCGTTGACGGTGAACGGCAAGCTCGACCGCAAGGCACTGCCGCCGCCGGCTGACGATGCCTATGCACGGGCGGCCTATGAGGCGCCGCAGGGCGCAGTCGAGACGGCGTTGGCACGGATCTGGGCCGAGCTTCTCGGGCTGGAGCGGGTCGGACGCAACGACCACTTCTTCGAACTGGGCGGCCACTCGCTCCTAGTGGTGCAACTGCTCAGTCGCGCAGTCGATCTCGGGCTCAAGTTCAGCGCCGCCGACCTCTTCCAAGCCCCCCTTCTGAAGGAAGTTGCATCGAAAGTTCATTTGGCGCCACAGCTCAGCTGTTTGAGAGCGATTTGTGCTCGAGAATTCGGATCGCAGCCGCCGCTGTTCTTTGTTCCCACAGGTTTGGGCGATTGCTCCTATGTCCCCAGTTTGACGCAAGAAATGGACGTCGACTGTCCTGTCTACGCTTTGCCATGGCCGCAATTCGGTGCATTTCAATTTTCAACTCTTGAAAAGATCGCCTCGCAAGCGAGCTTGGCGATTCGCGAGATCCAGCCACGAGGTCCATATCGGTTGTCTGGATACTCATCAGGAGGAATCTTGGCTTATGCAATCGCGCAGCACTTACTAAACCTCAACGAAGCTGTTTCCTTCATCGGCCTGATTGACGTTGTGTTATTTGCAAGTCCATCAAGAACATCACCCACCCAAATGATACAAGAACTAGCGTTGGAGTCTCTCGAATTGAGTGACGAGAAGTTCGAAATCCTCAACCGCTTCGCTGGACAAAGCTCAATTTCCGGACTGCTTGAAAAGGCTCAAAAGATGGGGGCGATCACGCCGGAGCGTGATCTACGCAATGATATTCTGACGTATGAAAGGGCCACGCAGTTCCAACAGGCGCTGCGCTTATATCAAGTTCCGTCCCTCTCAGTTGAGATACACCAGTTCTATGCGAGCCGGCCTCTTAGCAGTCGGACACGTTCTCGAAGAACGTCGCTAGGTCCAGAAGCAACTTCGCCTTTGCGGGGTTGGGACCGAATTCTAAGTGCAAAGGCCATTCATGCCGTGCCGATTCCAGGCGACCACGTGACTATGATGGATGTCCGCGAGAACCGCCAAGTTCTGGGTCGGGCGATCTCAACGGCATTAATCGCGACTCTGAAATAGACGTCCGTTCTTTAATCGCGGGCACGGTGTCAAGGCACCCGCTGTCAGCGTTGAAGCGATGGGTGCAATCATCTGGGCGCATTAACGCAAAAGCCCCGGTTGGAGTGCCGGGGCTTTTCTTTTCGATCGCAGACTCCAGAATCACTTCTGCGATAGTTTGTCCGTCGCCTTTGGGTCCGAACGTCCATCGCTGCGGATGTTGGATTCCATCCGCGACTGAATTTCAGTCAGGACCTGCTCGCCGCGAGCGCCGTAAACCTCGGCAAAACGACGACGAACCATCTCGCCCGCCCAATTTGCGGAGCGGCGATTTGCTTCTTCGTACGCTTCATCAACCAGGATAGTCACGGTTCACCTTTTGCAAGAACGAATCAGATGACGGTATCAGCTTCGCGTCATCCAGTTAATCGTCCGTCTACGCCAGAGCGTTCGTGGTTCAAGCAAAACACATGCGCGCTTCTGAGTCGAGGCAGATGATCTTCTCGCCCGCGTCGGGGCGTCGCACTGGCGCCGCTCCTCTGCTGCTTATTTAAGTTGAAACGCTGCACTGCACAACCCTTGCTTACAAACTTGTCATGATAGATAAATGCGGAACTGCCTTCCTGTTCCCAATTAACCATCTTATTGAAAATGCCTCCATTTTCTCCTTCAGCTGGCCCGAGGTTTCTGAGCGTCGGGGCGGTCATTTCCTGGGTGTTTCCCGACGGCCCTGATCAGCAGAACAAGAGGCTGCAGGACGCGGCGAGTTTCCCCCCGGATCTCTTTGCGGTTGCCGCCCTGTTGCTCCAAGTCGGGGGCGCCTATCACTATTTTGTGCCGCGAGGCGCTCGTGACGCATGGAGCGAAGCGTGCGTCTGCATTGAAGACGCCGATCTCCAGAACTGGCAGCGAATTGGAAAAAGTTGGGCGAAGCAATACCCCGAACTGCCAAGCGAAATACAGCCTCTTTGGAAAGAGTTATGGAAATCTAGGAACGAGCCAGTCTTCAAGGAGCCCGAGGCAGGAAAGCCGGCCCCGAGCTGGTGGAAGGTTTGTTGGGCGCTTATGGCCATAGCCGACGAGGCTTGCGAGAACGTTGGTTATATCCATGTGGACGACAAACAGAGCGATTGGCACGGGAGTTGGGTTGCCCTCACTGTGGACTATTGTTTGCGCAATTCGTCGGACGGCATTACTCCGTCAGATCGCCACCGTCGCGTTGACAGGCAGATTGCAAGCATTTGCCTAATGGCGGATCGCGACGTCGTCTGCGTCCAGCCGAAATCTCACACGCCCGAGGTGGGCTGCACGCCCCGCACGTTGGCTCACAATCTCGCGCTTCTTCCGCCGCGAGGGGAGATGCGTGCGCATTGGCAGCGGCCACCTCAATATATGTTGCCAGAATCTCGGACCGATCTTCGCTTGCTCTTAATACCGTATCCATTCGAGCTTGATGCCGAATGGTTTCAAGGTGAGAAGGTGATCAGCGAAGACGAGGTCGGAAGATCCGGTCGAGCCAAGCCGTGGGGTTGGTTTACGCTCGATCAGCACTGGCTGCCGAGAAATCCACAGTCTGTCGTAAGAATGGTCGATCTGCTTCTAGACCAAGCCAGAGCGAAATCGGGGAGTATCAACGGAGTTGTTTTCCCAGAATATGCTCTAGATTGGAAATCGTATAAGGCAGTCGCAGACAATCTTCGGGACAAGCATCCTGATGTAGAATTTTTTGTTGCAGGCTCGAGCGATAACTGCGCGGGAGAAAAGGGAAATTTCGCACTTTCGTCTCATTTTTTTGATGAGACCAAAAACGATCAATCCACCAGGATGGCAGCGACCACCAGTCGCGCCAAACACCATCGGTGGCGGTTGGACTCGCATCAACTCATTAGCTACGACCTCACTAAAGCTCTCGATCCACGATATCTGTGGTGGGAGAAGATTGTGCTTCAGCAGCGTGAGATTCACGTCAAGGTAATTCGGAGTGCGTCGGTATTCACTACGATGATCTGCGAAGACCTCGCCCGTAGCGATCCATGCCATGAAGTGTTGCGGGCTATTGGACCGAATTTGGTATTCGTGCTCCTCATGGATGGACCGCAAATCCCTATTCGGTGGTCCGCGCGTTATGCGACGGCGCTTTCAGACGATCCTGGCAGCTCGGTTCTAACATTTACTTCTCGGGGGTTGATATCGAGGTCAAACGCTGCGCTCGAAAGAATGTCGCCAGAAGAGAAGGGATCGCGAGAACCCAGTTGGGCAGTCGGACTCTGGAAGGATGCAACAGGCACTGCGCAGATGGTGCACTGTCCGCCGGGCGATCATGGCGTCGTAATTAGCCTCCACGGCGATCCGCTGTTTGAAGCGACGCTGGATGCCAGACAAAACTCTGATGCGTCGCGTTGGAGGATTGTCGGTTCGCCTATAACGGTATCGTTAGATGCCGTTCGTGATGCCAGCCTAATTTCGGAGCTGAAGCTCAAATAACGGAGCCGAGAGATGCATACCGCAAAGAGAGTGTACCTCGCAGGGCCTACGGTCTTCCTGCCCAATGCACTCAACGAAGGGAATGTGCTCAAGAAGGTTTGTGCCGAATACGGTTTGATCGGCGTGTTTCCTTTGGATGAATTGGAGTCCGACGTCGGAGCCCAGAAAATATTTGAGCACAACGTTAGCTGCCTTCGAGGATGCGACGTTGTCGTTGCCGACGTTTCTCCGTTTAGGGGGCCGCATGTTGATGATGGGACTGCCTTCGAGATCGGCTTCGCTAACGCTATAGCTCTCCCAATCTTCGCATACAGCCGCGACATTCGCCCTCTCGCTCGGCGAATATCGGCGAAGAGAGGCCCCGATCGGCGGTTGAGGGACGAACAAGAGCTCGAAGTCGAGGATTTCGGTCTCAACCAGAACCTGATGATATCGTGCGCGATAGCCGGACTGTTTGATAGCGCCGCGGAGGCGATACGTGCGGCAGCGCGAAAGCTAAGCTGACCCTGCTTACCGAAAGCTTGGCTGGTGGTGATTGAATCGAGATTGCGCGTGTCCGATCATTGGCCCAAGACGGATCCAACCTAGCGCGTACTTCGCGTTTTTTCGGCTCGCAGATCGGGATCGTTTGTGTGGTGAAGTGTGACCTTGTCAGGCATCAGGAAGAGGTTAGGGAGAAAGCCATCGAGGGGATGAAGCGCGGTCTCCGCTTGCAGTCGCTGCTGAAAATCTTCAAGGATCTTAAGAAAACCTATCGAACGATCGCGATCCTGAATTTGCCGCTGTTTACAAAGCTTGGGCGGCGGGAGGCCGGGCGCGGCTTATCCGGGCGATGACGAAGACGAAACGGCGGAATCGGTTCAACGAGATTTTTGCGCTTCTCCCAACTGCTCTTCCCACCAGGTTGCGCTTCGATGACGTTATTATGTATGCCCCGCTTCAATGGATGCGACTCAACGCCTGTTTTCGATCGACAGAATTCGGCAAATGGCTTGCCATCGGTTCCCTCAACTGCGCATTGATCCGCTATCGTAGGCCTCCGCGACCGCTGTACGCTTAATACGCCGTCCGCAACATTGGCGTCAGTGGCGGCGATCCACCGTGCTGTATCTCTCCAATAACCTTGAAGCCATGGCGTTGGTAAAAGGGAATGTTCTTTGGATTCGAGCTTTCGAGGTAGGCAGCGGAGGCCTGCTCATCACATCGTTGGAGAGCGCGCTTCATCAGCAATGTGCCAAGCCCTTGCCCGATCCAATTCGGATCGACGGCAATGAGAGGCAGATACCAATGTGGCTCGGAGGGACGATGTTCGGCCATTTGTCGCCTTAGGTGGGCCATGTCTTCACTTACATCGGGGCTTAGCGACAGCGCCATTAGTACGTTTAGAGCCTCCTCATCCTGCTGCACGCCGGGAGGCAGCCACAGAGCCGCCGCACGACTGTCTCCCGTGGCGTATGCTGTGCCATGTTCGAACGCTCGTCCGCCAGAGGCGCTAATGTACTGTGGCATGCTCGTAAGATATTGCCGGATGTCAGGCCAACTCCAGCGCATCAACGGATCGGCGGCAAAGGCGCATACAATGGTCCAAACAGCGTTTACCCGAATGCTTGCGTTCGCAGTTGTGATATCCGCCTCCATTATCATGATATGGCCCTTCGCGCGCGGAATGATGAGGTTGGAATATGGAACAGATGTGGATGTGAGCAGAATGTGTGCGAGGCGGAGGGGGCGTCGGATGCGCTTGTTTGCCGTCTAGGCCCTCATCCTGATCAAGGCCTCGCCTAGCCGCTTCGGACGAAGCTTCCTCAATGGGAGACCCGGATCCTTATACGTCACGGTGAGGACCCGTACTTGTTGCGCTGTACGCGTCATGTGTTCGTGCAAGGAAGGTGTGCTAACAACAACGTTTGCCAGCCCGACGATAGCAACAGAAGCCAAGAGCAGTCTTGCTTTGCCAAAACAATGCGAACTGGTGCTACTCGTGGAAACTGGATTCACTTGACCAGTTTAAGCACCGCGATCCAACTTGAAACCTACCAAATTTAGGGGGCGCGTTTGTCATCATCTTCAACTTTATTTGCGAGTAAAATCTCGCCCCAGTTGGTCTGGAAGATTCCCAGCCTTACCGCCCGGAACAGCGAACGCGCTTGAGCGCAAGCCCCGCCGCCCTGAAATCTCTGCGCCCCGCCGGCAGAAGAAGCAGCGTCCTGACCTTCGCGTCCAAGGTAGGCACGTTACGATGACGAACAACTCCGTCAGCGCGCCCAGGACCTCCATGCGCAGGGCCTTGGGCGTGACACGTTGCGGAGCGGTGGCGGGGTCGCGCGACAAAATGTTCACCCAACCTACAGGTGGGTGGCAGCGTCGTTATTCCGGCGCCGAAGTCGCCGGCGATGGTGAAGATCTGCGCCGGTGTCGCCGTCTCCGGGGCCCACACGCGCACAAGGCACGGCGCAGGCCAATGATTAAGAATGAAACTCGCGAAGCTATTGGGCAAAAGCTCCTTGGCGTCCTCCCGCAATAGACGTGACCGGACACATGATGGCCGAACTCATGCGCGCAATTGTAGGCTCGCCGCGGCAGCGCCCGTCGCGCACAGAGATGAATGCGCAGAAGGGCGCCGCTGATACATTCCCTCCATGTTGATGTTGCTGAAGCGCAAAGCGACACTCAGCGTCTCGCATAGCCTGCAGATTGAAAATCGACCGGCTTGGTCGAGCTTGGCTTTGGCGCGCGTAGCCGTGGTGGCCTGCATGGTCTGGGTCGCAGCGTGGCGCTTGAAGCTGAGCTTCGTGGTGCGCATCACATTTATCAGCGATGCCGCCGTTCGCGGTGGAATCGCTGCGCATGGCGGCTAGTAGCTTGAGCAGGCGTTCCAGATCATGGGGCTTGAGCTTGGAGAGTTCCGTGCGGCAAGCTCAAGCCGGGGTCCTGGACATCGAACGTCTCGGGCGCTTTGCCGAGCAACCGGGCAACGTTGACGTCATAGATTTCGGCAAGCCGGGCGAGCTCGCCAGCCGATAGGCGGCGATTGCATGCAGTGGGAGCATCTTCGCGACGTGGTCTTGTGACAGGCCGGCCAGCTTGCGCGTTCCTTCAGACGCTGGGCGATCTGCGACCATTTGGTGGAATCGAGCTCGGTCATGCTGCAGCCGCTACCCTCTCGCTCTGCCTTTGAGTAGATCGCGGACGAAGACAGCGGTCTCGTCGATGCAGCGCGGGAGCTTGGTCGTCTCGTCGAACTTCGCGTCGTTTGGGATCGTCGCGCCGATCTCGGTGGCGAGCCAGACCTTGCTATCGAACCTTCGGCAGGTTCTCGACGGGCTCGGTGCCGCCGCTGAGAGAGGAGGGCATTTGAGGCGATCGGCCTGAATCGGACCTAGGATGACGAACAGCTTCTCTTTCAATGCGGAGGGGTTCCAGGAGACCTCCTTAATCCGAAGGATAGGTAAGATAATCTCACATCGCGCGTCAAAGGCCCCTCTCTGGCTTAGCCACTCGATCGCCGGTGGACGAAGGCGTGTTCGACAGGCCTGAAGGATGGGAACTCGCCGAATGATACGTTTACGGATCACTAGCGAGAAAAAGATCTGTTTCCGATTCTCCTTGTTGCGTTCGATGATCTGTTTACATATCAATATATACTAAGAGATCCGAAAGCGTATCATGGCTTCCATCCCAAACCCGCTTCTCCAAGAACTCGGTCTGCGCTTCCGAAAGGCCCGCATGGCTGCTGGCTTGTCTCAGGAGCAAACCGCTCTTCGTGCGAACATCAGCAGACCTCGCTATCGCGACATTGAAACGGGAGCTGCTGCCGCCCGTGCAACGACACTCGTCAATATCGCCCGCGCCCTTGGCATGGAAATGATGTTGATCCCGCAGGCGATGGTGCCCGCCATTCAGTCGATGCTGCAGCCCGCTGCCGACGATGAAGATCGCCCCGCATTCACGTCAGATGCCGAAGAGGACGAACGATGATGAATCAGGGCGTTCTCGCGGCTGAAAGAATCCAATCGCTCGATATCTTATTGAACTATGTTCCCGTCGGCACAATTGTTCGCACGCCGGGTGACTACCACGCGTTCAACCTTTTGCCCGCTTACCGGGGCGCGAACAATCCACCGATCTTCAGCCTGTCGCTTCGCTCAGCGGATGGCGGCCTCCGGCCGGATCCCAAACCTCTACGCGGGGCGCTACCTCCGTTCTTTGCGAATCTGCTGCCCGAAGAGAAACTGCGCGAAGCGATGGAAAAGCACCACGCGGGATCAGTCAGGCCGGGAAACGACTTTGATCTCCTCGCTGCGCTCGGGACCAACCTGCCAGGAGCGGTACGCGCGGTGCCAAGCGACGGTAGCCCTGATCCAGCCGGCCTGGAGGCCGAAGGCAAAAAGAAAGCACGCTTCTCGCTCGCCGGCGTTCAGATGAAGCTTTCTGTGATGAAGAACACAGGAAAGGAGAGGGGGATCACGCTTGCCGTCGACGACGAGCAAGGGCAGTACATCGCGAAATTTCCCTCCCTCACGCACATCGGACTCTCAGAAAACGAATTCGCGATCCTGGCCTTGGCGGAAGCGTTGGGAATGGAAGTGCCAGCACGCGAACTCGTCGAAAAGATGGAGTTCACCGGCATTCCGGAAGAGTTCAACACCATGTCCACGGGCAAGGTGCTGCTGGTCCGCCGCTTCGACCGCGGCGCTGACGGCGCGCGCGTGCATATGGAAGACTTCGCGCAGGTCTTCGGGCGCTATCCGTCCGAGAAATATACCGGTGCAGCGTACCACAATATCGCTGCAGCGCTCACTAGCGGGGTCTCCTTCGATTCGGCAATCGAGTTTGTTCGGCGTCTCGCACTCACCGCAATCACTGGAAACGGAGATATGCATCTCAAGAATTGGTCGCTGCTCTACCCCGGAGATGGCCGGACACCCACGCTGTCGCCTGTCTATGACGTGCTCTCAACAGTTCCCTACATTCCGAAGGACGGGCTGGCCCTAAGCCTCGGCGGCGAAAAGTCGTTCAAGGCGCTGACTCCAGAACGCTGGCGCAATTTCGCGAACCGCAGCCGTCTTCCGGAAGGAGCGGTGGTGACCGCCGTAGCCGAGATCGCGGCTGCCGTGCGGGACAAATGGTCAGTTCTTCCGGAGCGCGACGTTGTGCCTGCGCAGGTTCTCGCGCGGATCGACTCACATATCGATGAAATGGCATCTACTCTTAACCCCTGAGGTTGGCAGATCGTGAAATGCACATCATTCGCCCCAAGGTCTTTGCTTTTCCGGCGATCAGCTCTGACAGGTCGGAACGGCATCTATTTGCCGTTTGTTTGAGTGAACCTTTGCCATCAACTGGCAAATTCACACAGACGGCAAACCAGAAAACTGTCCTTTCCGTTCAAGCGTTCGGCTATCTCGTAAAAAGCCGGCCCTTCGAACAGATCCGTATAGCTGTCCCGGAGAGGATTGCCTAAAACGTGCCGCCGCTCAAAATCCATACAGCAGAGAGTAACGTCGCCATTTGGAAGAAGAGCATTGCGATGCTGTCGTTCGTCAGGACAATTCAGTGCTCCGGCGATCGGCTGTCGTGTTTCAAGGATCTCAGGATTGACGCCTCCACGCAGCGGAGGAGAGCGGATCAGCGCTTTGTAGGGAATGATCTCGACAAGGTCAGGATGGATCTCTCCCATCACTATGAAGAGCAAGGATGAGATGTCTGCGTCGATCAGTTGACGCGTCAAGTCGATATAGTTGCGCCCGACTAGGCCACTGTCCGTGTAGGTGCCGTCGTCAAAAACATGTACCAAAAAAGCTCGGAAATCCACCGCTTGCAGGCTCGTAGATCCCGCTCATTCATTCCTACAAGCGTCGTGGAAATCCGGATGCCCTGGCCAGATGCGTGGGCATGCTCAACCATTTCCTTAAAGTCCGGATTGAGAAGGCTCCGAATAGCCTGAGAAGCTGATACCGACAGCTGCTGGTACGCGCGCCAGGCATTTCTTGAAATCTTCAAACCGAAGATGCCTTGCGTGAGATACGGCCCTTTGTCGGATCGCGAACTTGCCCTGTGGACAATAAGTGCATCCGACGAACCAACCGGTGGTCGTCGTTATTTCCAGGACCCTGCCGTCGGAAGATAACAGAACTGGGGTGTAAATTATCCATTTTCAGGGGTCTCCCAAGCGTCGTCTGGCGTCGGCGCGATCGTCGGCACTCTGACAACCATCTGCTCCGCTTATCTCGGCTGTTGAGCCGCCGAACGACTATCAGCCTCCGGAGCCCGAATACGTAATCGGTTTCCTGATCTGCCGCGGCATCGACACGCAAGGCCCGTGCTTTTCCAGCGCGTTGAGCAGCGAACGCTCGTGAGCTCGACGCCCTCCATCAGCGCGATCAGGCCGGGATCGGCAGCGGCACGCGCCTCGGCCGGAACGGCATCGAGCGCGCGCTGGAGGTTGTCGGCGATGTCGACCACGTCACGGGCAAAGCCGGTGACGCCGTAGAGCTTGGAGTCAGCGGCCTCTTTGGTGGTGCGCTTGCGCAGATTTTCCATTTCGGCCAGCGTCCGCAGAATGCGGTCACGCGCTTCGGCTGCTTAATTCTGCAGCAGGATTTTCCAATCCACTCGACTGGTTGCTCACACTTCTCGGTCCTGTGCCGAACGGCCAAGCCTTTCCGCTTCCGGAGATGCGCAGAGCCGCGGGAAAAATCTGCGAAACACGGCGGGGGCAACGAAAAGCTGCATCCTTCCTGTGCGAGGAAAAGCCGTGGCACCTCGGGCATGGCGTTTCTATCAGCGCCGCAGCTACTTCGCGGTCCAGATTACTGAGACCTGGTAGCTGTGGGCGACCGAATCCAACTCTCCGATTATGGATCAACTGCAGGCGGACTACTTTCCAGCACATCGCAGCCAGTATGCCGGAGAATGCGCTGGCGCACTTGCGTGCTCATCGAGGCCCGAACGGGTGCGCGGCTGCTGATCGAGGGATCGCCAGATGTGCTCGATCGCGGCACTCTCTTGTTGCTCTCGAAAACAGGGCCGGCATTTCGGCAATGCGAATTGGTTCGACTCGATGGCTGCGAAGCCGATGTTGAGTATGCGAGCGCACAAACCGCTCGTTCGCGTGGCAAAGCAAGGCGCACGCCGCGCGCGACGTGACCGGTCTTCAATGGATGTCGCGATCGCTTGAAGGGAGCGCGAGAATACGCTCACGGGGGGCGAGTCAAACCATAGTAATCACGAAGAGTGCGACCCGCATAGTCCTGACGGAACGAGCCACGTTTGCGCAGGGTCGGTTCGGTCATACGCGGGCTCACCGTATTCGGGCATTCGTGCCGTTGTCGGTGAGGAAGGCGGCTCCGGACTTCAGCTTGATCGATCCGGTGTTCCTGCCGCCGTTCTCGCAGGTGACCGGCGGGCGGATGGCAGCTCTGCAGTTAGGAAGAATAGTACGACGGCATCTCGGGGAGCGTGCTGCATACCTTGAGCGGATTTTTGATGTCGGTCGGCTAGGCGCCGGATGGTGCGCCCGGCTCGGAAATCTCCTGAATCAGTTCACCGAGATCTGCCAGAACACCGCATCACTCGCGGTAATGCATGTCTTCATCCTATTTTCTGGACATTCGCGAGCTCTCAAGATCACGATGTGATATATATATAGAGAGCTGCGCCTGGTCGCTCCTGCTCAACTCGATCGCGGCGGTGAAGCAGGTCGAGCCGCTCCGGATCACGTCGGCGCGGGCGATGCGCGCGATGCCGCAGCAACTGTCCGCGGTGATCCTTCCGGCGGCGCTTCCGACGATCGTCGTCGGCATTCGCCTCGCGAGCGCCTCGGTCATGCGCGTGCTCGTCGCATCCGATGTCAAAGGGCTATTTCATCATCAACAGCCAGTACAGTTTTTGATCTCGCAGATGTACCCTCGCGATTACAGCCGCCGAGCTTACGTTCAGTGCCATCCTGCAGGTGATCGAGGGACATTTCACACAATGGAAAGCGCTGGCCTCTGCTTAATGGTCAGCAGAGCTCCGTTACAAGGGACGGACGAACTCGTCGCGCCGTTCTCGAACCGGGTCTGCATATACCAGCCATGTCTCACCCACGATCCTGGAGCGCGATCGTATCAGCTGATTGCTTCCGACGACGGAAGCGATGAAAAAAAATAGAAAGTGGGCGATTGGCCTCACTGACTGCGGGATGCGTCCGCGCCCATTCTGGCCGCGCCGGAACGGTGATCGTGGCCAGCGGCACCCACGCTCGTTCGAGCGTCACCGGATCGCGCAACTGGGCGACTGTGTCGGTGCGGATGTCGAGCCACTCGAGCGATCGACCATGGACAGTGACAAGCTGAGCGGGCCGGAGTGTGGCGAAATGATCTTGACGAGAAACCCTTATCACTCGACAGACTCGAATTCGATGTTCTTAAGCGAGTTCAAGATGATGTTGCCAAACTATTCAACTACGTGAAGGAGTGGCTTGACGGTCCCTGGCCGGAAGACCGCTAAAGTCGTCGCCCCATGGCACGCCGTTCCGTTCCTAGAAGAGAAACGCGGTAGTGAGGGTTTCCAGAAAGGCTTAGCCGGCGTTATTTGCAATGGCAATACTGCGTCTGAGACAACGTTGCGGCAGCTCCGGTATCCTGCGCCTACGTCTGACCTGCGACGAGTTTGATGATGCGATCTGATCTTCAGTCCGCCCACCAGAGTGGGGCGAAGTGATTGCGGCACTTCGCCTGACAACGGATATGCTCGCCCCGCTCACTCGAGAGTGCACCGGACTTCGTGACGCGACATGCTTCGACGAGGCGACCACCCGCCTGGATCGAAAGTGATGAGGGCCATGCCTTCCGGTAACTTTTGCCGGCAGAAAGCTTGGATCAGAACTGGCCTAATTTGGTTTTCCAAACGTTTTCTGGGAAGCTCTTACTGAGCATCAGTCTCTCGCCAGTCGCCGTGGTGCCGTTTTCGGCGGAGCAATGCCGCAGCAAGCAAGGCTGAGAGAGCATAGCGGCCCCTGACCTCGCAATCTGATTTCGCCGCGATCAACCCGCTCGCCGCCAAGAACGCGAACGCCCGCCAAAAAGTCCCTTGCGTGTGCAGTGCGGTCGTGTATTGTTGCAGTGCGGTAGCGCTTCGCGCGACCGCCGTCCTCCTTGGGCGTTTCCTCCCTAGACTTGGGCCGCTTGTCATTCGAGCGGCCCTTTTTTCTTGCAATCAATCCCAATTTAGCTGGTTTGTTGATCGGCCGTCGCATTTGCGACATCAACCTGACAAGGTCCTAAAACCGAATTGCCTGAATCCACCATTCTTTGCGCGCTCCTTACTTATGCTGAGCGCAAGTTATGGTGGCGCGGAGCTTTTTTGAGCCCGTTTTGCTACAGTTGGCGGATTGAAACGCCAATCCCTCTGCGAGATTAGGAATTCGTGCCGTCAGCCGTACGCTAAAGCGCGACGGAACTCCGCGCGCAACTCACGTCGAAGATCATCCGGCAGAGCAATCAATGCAAGTTTCCCAATCTGCTTCCTGAGCGTGCATTAAGCTGGGGCAACACAATGCGCGCTCACGAGTGGTGTCGCGTTGGATAGCGCAATGGCGCCCTCGTATGCAGCGCTTCAACATGCATCTCGGTCGTGAGCAACATAGCGTGTTGAGTTTGTCCGCCTTCCCGCTTGCCGTGCTACATCGCTCCAGATTTGTCCGAGAAGCCACCGCCAAGCGGCTATAGCCGAGTGCACGAACCGCATCTATCGGGCGAGATTCGGTTGTTCCGATGCAGCGCGCACCAGACGCTCTTAAGGCATCCGTTTGCTCGTCGAAAAATGATTGGCTTTTTCAAGCACCGTCTCCTGACTGACTCTGCTGCCGATCGCCATGGGGTAATTACTACCGGACTTGATAGGTTCGGTGGTCCTCGATTGTCAGCTAAGTCGTTGGGCCTTCTTGGGAGACACGCCTCATGCGCGCAAAGTGTGGCCGAGACGAAAGCGCGGCCGGGATAGGAGAGACGCGATGCAATTCGATTGGACTGCGCTGCGCCGCGCCTTGCTTGCGCTGGCTCTGTTTGCCTGTGGCGTGATGGGGAGCGCTTGGGCCAACGATCCGCCGTCGCGCCCCGAGGCCACAACGCTGGCTGACCAGAAGGGCAGTACCGGCGCGCGCGCCGGCCACACACCTAGCACGCTGTCAGCGGCCGAGCAGCATCGCCTTCCGCCGGACTCCACCACCAGGCAAGCGCTCGAGCTGCCCGGGCGGACGCTCGCATTCACGGCGACCGCAGGTTCCATCCGCCTGTTCGACGACAAGGGCGAGCCGCAGGCCGACATCGCATACACCTCTTTATCAGCTCGACGGTGGCGACCGCGCCACACGCCCCGTCACGTTCTTCTTCAACGGCGGGCCTGGTGCATCGTCGGCCTGGCTACAGCTCGGCAGTGCCGGTCCTTGGCGGCTGCCGATCAATGCCGACGAGGTCACACCATCGACCTCTCCGGAGGTGAAGCCCAATGCCAAAACCTGGCTCGATTTCACCGATCTCGTCTTTATCGATCCGGTCGGGACCGGCTATAGCCGTTTCGTCGCTACCGGAGAGGATGTCCGCAAGCAGTTCTTTTCCGTTGACGGCGATGTCAACGCGCTCGCCGTCGTGATCCGCCGCTGGCTCGAGAAGCACGAGCGGCTGTTGTCGCCGAAATATGTCGTGGGCGAAAGCTATGGCGGCATTCGCGGGCCGAAGGTCGTGCGCCAGTTGCAAAAGCAACAAGGTGTCGGCGTTAAGGGTCTGATCATGGCCTCACCGGTGTTTGACTACAGTGAGTTCGGCGGCACGAGCCTTCTTCAATATGTCTCGACGCTGCCCAGCTATGGCGCGACGGTACGCGAAAGCAAGGGGCCGGTGAAGCGGGCCGATCTCGCCGACGTCGAAGCTTATCCGCGCGGCGAGTTCTTGGTCGACCTCGTTAAAGGCAGGGCGGATAAGGAGGCGGCCACGCGCCTCGCCGACAAGGTTGCCGCATTAACTGGGATCGACCAAGCGGTGAGCCGTCGGCTTGCGGGCCGCTTTGATGCCGGCACATTCAGCCGCGAGCTCGACCGCAAAAACGGCAAGGTGACCGGCCGCTTCGATGCCTCGGTGCATGGCTTCGATCCTTACCCCGAGTCTAGCTGCCCCGCCTACGGCGATCCCTCGGGCGAGACGCTTCTCGCGCCGCTGACCAGTGCCGCCGTCGATCTGCTTATGCGCAAGTTGAATTGGCGGCCGGACGGCTCCTACGAAGCTGCGGAAGCCGTACTGCGCGTTCTCCTTCTCAACCAGCGCGTATTCTTTCGACCTGGTCCGCTCCTTGAGCCATTTGACCGCAGACGCGTACACCGCGTCGCCGGCGGTGGGATTCTGCTCCTCGGCGGCCGCATCGGGGAACGTGAGCCTCGCGTGGTTGGCGAGAAAGGTGTGATAGCGCTGCCTTGTGTGGGCATCGAGATCGCCGTTGGCGTGGCGGAGCACCAAGGTGGTCGGCCAGCCGCCCCACGCCTTAAGCAGCCGGTCCTCGACCTGCTTGCCCTTGGTCCGTGCCAGGGAGCTCAGCCCATAGAGCAGTCCGCAGGACGAGCATATGGTCAGCAGCGTGGAGCCGATGCCCGACAGCAGCTCCGGAAACCAGGCCAGGGCACACAGCAAGACCGGAAACACCGTGAGCAGCCTGGGGAACAGGCGCGCTTGCCGGCCATAAGCATCAAACAAGCTGGTGAGGCCGGTGAGCATCAGTCCTCCTGCTCGTCCGGGTAATCCAGAGGGGTTGCGGCGCCCCAGCCATGACCGTTGGACGCCCCGCCGTAGGTCAGGATCGAGTGGCCCTCGGTCGTGAGGACGGCGGCCCCTCGATGGATCATCGCGCGGACCACCGACTTGCGCGGATGATCGCCGTCTCCTCCGCACTGCTGATGATCGCGCTGAAGGTCTTCGTGGTCAGCTGCTGCTGTAGCCGCGGGCCGAGCAGCTTGTCCAGCAGCTCAGTGTTAACGTTGTGCCGGCCGCCGTGATGCGGCACCTGAAACCTGTCGATGCCCGGCAGCGCCAGGCCGGCGAACGGCGCGTAGTTGATGATTTCGTTGAGCCCGCCGCGCCCTGTATCACCGGTCAGGAGGATCTTCCGTCCGCAGAGGTAAGCGTACTGCGCGACGCTCATCTCGTTCTCGGAGCTGGTATCCTCCGGTGGGAAATACTCGTCGCCCCAGGCTGCCTTCACCAGCGCGGCGACCTTCGCGAAGCTGCGCTTGCTGATTTCAATCAAGGCCTGCGACAGTGTGCTTTGTTCAGGCGTCTTCTCCGAGGACGCGACCAGGTCGAGGAAGCGCTGCTTGGTCGGGGTCATGACGCGGAACGCGCCGATCTGGGCGCCTTGGAACGGTTCAAGCATCGTGATCCCCCGCTTCTTGGCGATGTCTTCGAGTGCGGCGAGGTTGCCATAGACCTCCCTGAGCTTTCGCCGCAGGTTGTCGGCGTTGGTGTAGTTCTTGAAGCGCGGCAACAGCTCGTCGGCATAGTTCCAGGGACCGAGCATCCAGAAGCAACCGACGTCATAGTTCTCCAGGATCTGCTGCAGCCCGCCGGTGTGGTCGCCGTCGTTGTGGGTGGCCACGACGTGTCGATGAACGAGGGTTGGCCGTATTGGGTGTTCAGGTGCTTGACGATCTTGTCGTAGGTCGTCTGGTATCCGCCGTCGACGACGTGGATGTAGGTCTCGCCGCCCAGCTCGTAGCGGATGCAAATCGCGTCGCCGCTGCTCTTCGTCTCAACGTCCAAGAAATCAATCTCGAAAAAGTCCGCCATAGGTTCCTCTACGGTGCTCACCGTCATGATGCCCGCGCCTTGTCGGCGCGCTCGCAGATGGCCGCCCGGTATTGTCTTTGCGCTTGGACCATCGGGTTGTTGCAATAAGGTGCGCTTGCGGTCGATGCTTACCTCCATTACTCGAACGGCCTGTCGATCCTTTCGAACTGATGGATGGGGGCAAAGCTCGCCGTGAGTAACTTCGCCACCGGGCGAGTGCAGCGTGGGCGTCAAAAAGCGCGTGTTCCAGCCTCGACATTCGCGCGTTTGGCTGGCAGCTCGTCTTCAACGATGCCTTGCTTGATCGTTTTCCCGAGCCCAGATTGGCACGATCTTCGCGTTGATTTGCACCGAGATCGCGGCCGGGCTGACTTCTACGCTAATAGTATGCTTGCCGAATTGACCGCGAGCAGATCCCGCTGGCGCTCCGAAGATGAGCGCCGCGCCGGCGCAGTGAAAATTACAACCACGATGTCCCCTCAGGCTTGGATCGTCCCAAGAACAATAGCTCGCCAGCCATAGCGATCAGCGGCGTTCTATGGCATTCATTCAGCTTTTCTTCTTCGGGCGGTCGGCGGTGCTCTTATTTGGATCGGCTCCTCAAAGCGCCCCTCACACGATCACGGACTGGATGTAAAGCGGCGCACTTTCGGCATTAAAAATGTGCCGCGTTGCGGGCCAAGGTGATATCCAGTAGGCTTCATCGCCTTTCGCTTAGCATAGTCGCCGTGGCGGCTGAGTTCCTAGTCTTATACCTTTGGATCGCATTTGCCCTTCGTAAGCAAGACCACACGTTCGCGTCCTTTCTCCGCGTTTTGAACCTCGCCCAAGTCTCCGCTGGAACAGATGGAAAGGGCAGTCTGTCACATTCCAAACCTTGGGCTTCTCCCTTAGCGTCGCAGCGCAGATTGCTCTTCTGCTGTTGCAGACAGGGACCCTGGCGGACCTCTCGGGCTCAATTTTGGCTCTGCTGTTCCAAAGCCAGAGAGCTGCCGGAAAGCTCGAAGGCATTGACGAACTTTACCTGGGGGACATGCGATATTCGGCGCAGTCGTTCACCATTCCAGTTAATTTGACCGAAGCCGTCCGCAACGGTACAGGCCTAGATGGTTTCTACAAAGCTTTCCACGAAGAGCACAAGGCGCTCTTCGGCTTCTCCAATCCTGATACGCCGGTTGCGTTTAATGAGCTCATGGTACGCACCTCTGGTCGTCAAGCCAAGCCACGGTCGACAATTCGTGCTCGATGATCGCAGGCCCGATGTCGGACCAGCCTGCAGCTAACTTGGTTCGATCAAATACGGCGCAAGTTCGTGTCGCAATGGAAAGCACGGCGGCCAAAAGCGGACGCAAGGCGCAATTCGCCAAGACAACATAGACGGTCCGGTGACACTTGCAGCCGACGTGCGCGCTTAGCCACAAGGTCGCCCGCGCCCGACAAACCGAATCGCATCTGACGGCAACTTCCAACCTAGCCAAGTCCGTTCCATGCATCGTGCCACCGTGCTCGGACCGGTCAAGGCCAAGCCTTGCGGTGGCCGCAAGTGCGGCCAGCCTTGACCGCCCCTGCGCGCGGCGGCTGCAAGCATGATGGCCGGGACGGAAGATTGACCGGCGTCGCGGCCGAACAAAAGAATGGACATGCCGCGATTTCCTCAATCTTCGTCTCGGTCAAAAAACACGATTGTCCAACTCATCCGTCGAGTACAGCTCAGTTCATGCTGCGGCGAGAACGTCATACAGGCGAGCACATCGGTCTCCACCTCGCCAAGGAAGGTCGCGAACTTCGGCAGCTTGGGGCGGAGCTGATTGGCGACCCGACGCCACTGGGCGCTGGCCGCGACCGCATCATCCTGGGCAAACGCGGTGACGATGAAGTGGGAGGCCACGGGTCGCCTGTTCTTGCCGGCGTGCGCCAGCGCGTTGCGCATGCACCTTATCACCAGCACTCCTTTGCTCCGCCGAGCGCAAATCGCCGACGAGAATGGAATCAGCCAATTGCAGCTTCTTCAACGCCCCCACAAAGTGCAAAGCCGCCAAGTCTATTGCCCACGTCTAGAACGGGGGGCGTCGCCCATCGGCCAGCGTCGTCCAGAACTGAATACGCCGATCGCAACCTCCTGCGAACCCGCCAATTCCGTTCACACGTATGTCTGTTCTCGAACAATCAGAGGAAGCGAGGTCTCCAATATCGGTCAAGCGCAGATCACTATAATGAGAGAGCTTGATCTTCGGAGACAGCCGATGCCGCAGATCCGACGATGGCACGGTCCTTGCTGGAGCGATGGGGGCCCATGGTTGAGAGCGAATGTGCTGACGTATCTCGTGCGCTTGGCAACCGGTATGGAAAGGTAAGTCATGACTGCAGAGCTGCTCTACCTCTCCGGCGAGGACATCAAACACTTGAGAATATCATCGCGGCAGGCGCGCGAGACCATCGTGGCCGCATTTCGTGACTATGCCGCAGGCCGAGCCGTTGGATTGCCAAAGTTCGGCATCGATACCGCTTCCTCTTGGTTTAGCTCGATGATCGCGGTATCCGAGACCCACGGCATTGCTGCAACTAAATGGGTAGCGGTTTCGCCAGACGAAAGTGTTGTAAGCACTAGAGTGAACGGTCTGGTCTGCGTAAGTGACTACAAGACCGGGAAACCCTTTGCCGTCCTCGATGGGAACAACATCACTCTGATTAGAACCGCAGCGACATCCGCAGCTGCAGCGAGTTATCTCGCACCAGAGGCGCCCGAAAGTATTGGTTTGGTCGGGTGCGGATTACAAGCCCTAAGTCACCTCGACTCTTTCGTCGACCTGCACCCATCACTTCGGAAGGTCTACCTCTTTAGCCGGAGTCCTCCGTCTGCCGAAGCACTTGCTGCGGCCGCTGCCAAGAAGCACCGCGAGCCAATTATATCTAACAATCCGGATACGCTGGTGAAAAAGAGCGATATTGTAATATCTATGGTTCCAAGTTCGCCGGGTCTAGAGTCGTTTCTAAATGGGAGATTGCTTCAGTCTTGCTCCTTTGTATCGGCAGTCGACGGGGGCAGAAGCTGGCGATCGGACTCGTTCACCTGTTTCGACAGGCTTGTCACAGACAGCTTAGAGCAATCAGCGTCACCAGTTGACGCAGCCAATCGTCCACTCAAGCACATCGCATTTCAAGAAGACCTGCGCAATCTAACGAGTAGCTCCTCGGAATCCCGTTCGCGCGTGAGGACATTATTCGGATTCCGGGGTTTTGCAATCGCGGATTTGGCAATTGCGGATCTAGCAATCCGACAGGCGCGTGCTCTCGGAATTGGAACAACCCTACCGCGCTAAAACGTGAGCGCTAGTGCGTCTCGCCGCGTCGACGGAGAGGTCTAGTAGCGTGGCGGGATGAGGCACCTAAGTGGTAAACACGAATATGATGTTAGCCGCCGGCAACGAGAGGCAATACGGGCGGTTGCGTCCTGGTCATCGCAACACCATGCCCCGGCAAAACTTCGTGATTCGCAGTTGCCGCCGTAAGTCTTCTTGGAGCCCGCAATCCTGCTCCATCAAGCGATGTCATATTGACATGCCTTACCGACCGCGCGACTCGCTATTCCGTCTGCCTTCCATGCTCAGTGCCATGACCTGCGGCATCTGGTTTGTGGTCTCACGGCTACTTCCGACAAGTGTGTGTCCTGTGCCGCACTGCCAGGACGACCAAGAGGATGATCGATGGGCCGCCCAGCTCGGAAAAACCGGCCTGCGACTCGGCTGGCGCGAGAGGTAGCTATGATGGCTAATCGACCCGCTGCATTTCGTACATTTGTTGATGCGCATAAATTCAGAGGTCCGCGCCCTGGCGCCCGACTAATTGTTTTAGGCGCGGTACATGGAAACGAGCCCTCCGGCCCAATAGCCATTGAGCGAATCCTGCAAGAACTCGAATGCGGAGAGCTGGAACTAATTGCTGGCCAGCTCACGCTTGTGCCAGTTGCCAATCGCCTCGCATATAAACGTGGCACTCGAAACGGCGATCGCGATCTGAATCGCAACTTCGCGCCAACATCGACGCCACGAAATAACGAAGACGTCATTACGAACGAATTGTGTCTGCTGCTTGCCGAACACACAGTCTTGATCGATATACATTCATTCAGTTGGCAATCTGGCCCAATGTTACTTCTTGGTCCACAAAGCAGCGCACGCGATCCGCAGCAATTCGGGTTAGCATGCGACGAAGAGGTCTTAGCCGGGCGCCTTGGAGTCGACCGGGTGCTATATGGATGGCTATCAACTAATATGCAGCGCGCTTTCAGGCGCGGCCGCTCAATTCAACACTGCAAGGGAATAACCGACTATATGCGGTCAATCGGCGGGTGTGCCGTGACACTAGAATGCGGTCAACACACAGATCCTCTTGCTCCAGTGCGCGCTTACAATGCGATCCGAAATGTGCTCGCCCACCTGAAGCTAATAGCCGCGGAACCACCACCGCCTCAGCGGAAGATCCAATTGTTACGTATGTACGAGGTAGTTGACAGAAACAGTACGAAGGATTGGTTCGCGCGCGAGTGGAACAACTTCGACTGTCTTTGTCGCGGCGACGTTATCGCGTATCGCTCAGACGGCACGTCTGTGATCTCGCCTACCGACGGGTTTATCGTATTTCCGAACGCCTGCGCCGACCCGGACACTGAGTGGTTTTACCTTGCGGAGCGAGATCCGCGGGTCTTGAGCAAGGACGCATTGTGATCCAATGATCAGGCGATCTGGCGCTCGCACGCGAAGAAACGTCAGGAGAGTAAGCCATTGACTATGGGAAACAGCACGAAGGACTATCGAGGATCTCATTTAGGTGTAAGCAGGGTCTCTTCTGAGAAATTAGCTGCAGCTACCTGTCGTCGGGCATGGAAGCTGTCCCGCAGTGTTGCAAGGCGCTCTCACGTGGAGAGCCGAGACACAACGATGAACAAGAACAGATCATGGAGTTCTCGTCGTGACGAGACCCACCGCAGTCGCATTGCCTCATTAAGAATGTTGCCGGAGAACTTCCCCGTCGTGTCTGGGGCGGAGCTGCCGTGTCAGTTTGGTGGCTGGCATGGCAGGGAAATCAGCATGCGCGCAAGGCGCAAGATCACATCAGCGCTGGCCGAGCGTTATCGAGCGGGCGGTCGGCGCGAGGAGGGACGGATCTTTGAAAAGCGTTGCGCCGTCACGGGAGCATCGCAAGCAAGCGATCCGGGCACTCTCAGTGGACGGATCATCGGTATCGCCCCGCTGCGGCGGCGGGGCCGGACGTATAGGTCTTCCATTCGCGATGCGCTGATTGCGATGTGGGATGCCTCTGACCGGCTCTGCAGTAAGCGGCTCCTCGCGATGATCCCGCTCTTGCTTCGCGAAATTGAACAGCACGGCAGATTGACTCTTTCTGCTGAAGAGCGCTCGCTGGTTTGGAAGGCGAGCGCGGCGACGATCGATCGCCTACTGAGCGAGGTAAGGATCGCAGCAGCCGGAGGACGCCGACGGCGGGCGGGCGTTCTTGAGTGCGGGACGGCGCCAGGTCCCGGTGCGCTCGTTCGATGACTGGGGAACACCTCAACTGGTTACTGCGAAGCGCATCTGGTTGCGCATGGCGACATTTCCGTATCCGGCGCGTTCATTCAGACGCTAACAATGGTGGATCTCGCAACGGGGGGACCGCATGCCTTCCGCCCGTCGTGCGCGAAGCAGCTCTTGTGGTCGAGGCTCTCGAACGCGCGCAAAGCCTATTTCCCTGGCCCGTTCGTGGCCTCGAGTTTGACAACGACAGCGCCTTTCATGAACTGTCATTCGGCCCTTTAATTGCGGTTTGATGTCAAGCCGTTGTTGGCCGAGAGGTGAGGATTTCGCTGGAGCATGGAGTGGGCGCATGTATCGTTCGATCATGGCGATTCGCCCCGATGCTCTCCCGTCCGATCCGGCGGCTCTGACCGAGGATGGTGCTCACGCTTGACGTCGAGAACGAGAAGCTACGCGTGGCGATGCAGACGCTCAAGGAGATAATCTTCGGGAAGCGCTCGGAGCGGCTTGCCACGCTCGTGGCCGAGCAACTCGCGCTTGAGCTTGACGACCTTGAGACCGGCGCCGCCCCGCCTGCAGCTGCGAACGACGATGCGCCTGCGACGAAGCCGTCTGATAAACCCCGCAAGAAGGCGCGCCGACGGGTAACTCGGTCGTCTTCAAACCTTCTCCGGGATGCTCGTTGACCGGCCTATTGATAGCAGAAACGCTGAGCAAGACCGGCTTACCGGCTTGAGTGTTCAATCTCATCCTTGGCGATGGTGAGGTCGGGCGTATGCTGGCCGCGGACGACAACATCGACGGCGTCGCGTTCACTGGTTTGCACAAGACGGGAATGAGCATCTTTCGCCACGCGGCGATGCGGGAGCGAATGAAACCAGTGATTGCCGAGATGGGCGGCAAGACCGTGCCTATGTCACGCAAAGTGCGGATCTGGAGCGCGCCGCGCAAGGGATCGCCCGATCCGCCTTCGGATTGCAGGGGCAGAAATGCTCCGCTTGCTCGGTCGTTTACTTTGATAACTTAGTCAAACACGAGTTCATCGCCAAACTCGTGGACATTTGCTCCAAGCTGGTCGTGGGCGATCCACGAAAGGCTGAGACCTCATGGGCCCTCTTTACGGGGGCGCGATGGTCGAGCGTTTCAGATCCGCTCTTTCCGAGGTGCATGGTCAGGGAAAGGTCCATTTCGGCGGCGCCGCATTCGGCCGGGGCTTTGCCGACAACTATGTTTTGCCAACCGTAGTCGAACTCGACCGACCGGACAAGCTCACCCGCGAAGAGCTGTTCATTCCGTTTGTCGTCGTTCGCGGCGTCGACGGCATTGAGGCCGCTATTGCCGAAGGCAATGACACCGCCTATGGGCTGTCGGCAGGCATCTTCACCCACGACCAGAATGAGTTTCAATATTTCCTCGGCTACTGCGCAAGCAGGTGTTCTCTATGCCAACCGTTCCAGCGGCGCGACGACCGGCGCATGGCCGGGCGCGCAGCCCTTCTGCGGCTGGAAAGGCTCGGGAATTAGCGGCAAGGGTGGCCTCGGTGCGTGGTTCCTCCCGCAATTCATGCGCGAGCAAAGCCACACGATCATGACGAAGTGATTTTTGAAACAGCGCCTGCTTCGTTACTCTCCGTCCCTATTCCTTACTACAGGTCATGCCGATTTAACCCGGGCTCATGCAACATCCTGCTGAAGTTGAGCGGGCTCGCACCGTGGTGCTCAGCGGCAACTCCGCACCACGGTCCTAATCGATCTTGCGCCGCGACGTTACGCGCTGCCAGAGCTGCCGGCTCTCGGACGTTTCAGGCCATGATCCACGGCTATGACAACGGACCTGTCCTCGCCCGTGAACAACCACATGTCCCGACTAGAAGGGGTAAGCATCCGGTGAGGCTTTCAATTACCCACAAGTTCTCCTCCGACCATGGCGCCCAGCGCGATGTCGGTGAGGCGTGACAGCCCGCGCCACATCACCGTATTGCCGGGGGGCGGATCGCTGACGCGGGCGAGATAACCACCGAGCCGGGCGATCTTGATGAGATAGTGCGAGAGCATTTTCTGTTTGGCTTTTGGTTTGTCGTTGACGAAGCGATCGAGCACGGCGATTTCAGTCGCGGTCAACGCGAGGGTTGGCGGAGCGTCTGGAGCGAAACGGTTGAGCATCGTTATCCAGAAGACCCGCCAACTCAGGATACAAAAGAGCGAGATCAGATTCGTCAGACGCTCGGCGGTCCTAAGCTTCGACTCCTCAGCTCTGCAGCCCGATTTGAGAATCCTATCTTATGGAACACCTCGATCTTCCATCTCAAAGCATACCATCCAAGCTTCTCAATGGTCGGTGCGGGAGCCAACAGGCAGATCTGTGATCAGCTTCCACTCGAGTTTCTTTCTTTTCTTCGGCGTCCCGCGCTCTTCGGCAGGGATCACCGTCAAGGTCAGCGCGGGATAGCGCTTCTGCTTTGCGATCGGCGGCAGGATGCGAATCTTGCGATATCGGATCTCGAGAATGGCCTCGTCGGATCGCCGTTGTTGTCTCTGACGTTGACGCGATGCAGTCCTTTGACGGCGACCTCGTCCATTTCGTCGGCGATCGTGTGATCTCCATCCCAGCCAAACGGTCAAACGCAAGTCCTAATCGCGAAATGCGTTCCAGCTTCTCGAGCCGCGCAGAACAGCTCATAGATGTCGCGATCACCGATATGAACGCATCGCCCCCGATCGCCCAGCAGCTCCGTGGATTGCCGGACATTATCCAGCCACCGAATGCTCTCCTTCTTCTCGATGGGACGCGCGTCGGATTGATCTTCTTCTTAAGCGCGGCGGTCCCCTTGAATTTCTTCCGGGTCCAGAATTTGACGGCCGTCAGTCCAAGCGGCAGCCCTTCAGTCGTCACCGCCACGCTCGAGTGCATCAGGATGCCGCAAACCGTGTGCGATCTCAAGCGGTCCGCCTTGTCCTGGCCGCTGTTTATGCTCTTGGTGATCCCGATCGCGTCTGAGTTCTCTCTTTGATAGCTGAACTCGGTCGTATCGTGGAGCACTAGAACAGGACCGCCGGTGGCAATCGTGCGCTCACGCGTCGATTGAAAGTGGCCGGCCAGAATGTCCGCCTCACTGACCCGGTCGATGGAGAAAAAACGATACGCAGCCTTGGTGTTAGCCCAGTCCTGGCACACCAGCGGAATGCTTTCGCCCATGGCGCTCCCGATCTGCGCTACCAGTTTGCGGCGCCGCTTGTTCAGGCGCTCGTCGGCAAGGCTGCAGCCAGCGAGCTCGCGATCAAACCATGCGTCGGCTTCTTCGTCCATGGCACCGCCCCCTGCGAATCGGTGCCAGACAGGGTGCAATGGTTTGTGTGCTCCCTCAGCCCATTCGGCTAAATGTGGGTAATTGAAAGCCGGTGAGGACCGCGGGGCGGTCACTCAGGCTGCCGGATTGACTTGCTTGTTTCGGTCTCGCCAATTTCAGGGCAGCAGTTCGTCGAGCCTTTGGGCTGGATGTGCAGCGATACGCGCCAGGACGTCGGCGAGCCAGGCTTGTGGATCCACGTCGTTCATTTTGGCCGTTTATGCCGCCCACCGAACTATGCCGAACGGATTTGGTATGGCACGCCTTTGTCACGCCGGCACGCGTCGATCGCGTGCAGGGCAGCCCCATTCCATTCGGCATAGTCTGGTCGGTCAGAGCGCCTCGAGGAAGGCGAGCAGGCGGTCGTTCGGCTGGAAGCGGATTCGCTTGCCGCGCTCGTACGGCTTGAGCTTCGCCAGGGCAGCTTCCTTGAGGGCGAGGTGGGCGTGCAGGTACATCTGCCTCGTCTCGACCGATTCATGACCGAGCCACAGCGCGATCACGGAGTAGTCGACGCCGGCTTGCAGCAATTCCTTCGCTGCGCTGTGCCTCAGCACGTGCGGCGACACGCTCTTGGCCTTCAAAGATGGGCAACTCTTGTGAGCGACACGAACATGCTTTCCTAGCAGGGACTGGACGCTGTCGGCACTCAGCCGGCCCCCGTGCACGTTCAGGAACAACGCTCTTGCTCCTTTCCGCAACGGTTCCTTGGGCCATGCCTGGAGCGCACACCGAGCGAGTGTGGTGAGCGGAGTGGTGCGCTCCTTCCGCCCTTTACTGACGCATCGTACGTGTGCAGCAGACCCGAGGCGGACGGCATCCCGATCAAGGCTAGTCAGCTCTGAGAGGCGCAAACCCGTCTGGGCTGCAACCAGCAGCAAGGTGTGATCGCGGCGGCCAAGCCACGTCGTTCGATCGGGCGCTGCTAGAACCGCCTCGATCTCGAGGCGCGTCAGGAAGTGCACCTGCCGCTTATCGTGGCGCTTGCTCGGTATGGCGAGCACGCGCTGGATCAGCGCACTGTGTGCCGGCTCCTCGAAGGACACGAACCTGGAGAAGGATCTGATGGCGGTCAGACGCAGGTTACGCGTCTTCGCGCTGGCGCCGCGCTTTACCTCAAGGTCGGTGAGGAACGCGCCGATGAACGTTGCGTCCAAATCGGTGAGCGTCAGGGCCGATGGGGGCTTCCGCAGCTGTTGAGGGGTCGCCAGTCGATCGCCTCCAGCAAATAGCTCATCTGAGCTGCGGTCAGCGATACCACGCCATCCACCGTCGTCGGCCAGATGAAGCGGCCACGGTCCAGTCGTTTGGCGTAGAGCGACAGCCCGATCCCGTCGTGCCAAAGGGCTTTGATCAGGGTGCCAGCACGACCACGGAACACAAAGACATCGCCGGCAAGAGGATCTCGCCCCAGCCCCTCCTGCACAAGCAATGCCAAACCCTGCATGCCTTTGCGCATGTCCGCGTAACCAATTGCGATCCAGATTCTCGCTCCTGCTGAGATCGGGATCATCGCCGCTCCAGCAGATCCACAGCGAGACAACGCGGTCATATCAACGCCGGCGTCCACAACACGCGACAGGCCTTGCCGACGACAATCTCCATGCATCAGCCCGCTGGCGCCACTGAAGCTACTGGCGCCGCCGGCGGCTGCTCCGGCATCAACATCGCCGGCACAAAGGCTGGCTAGGTCGTTCACTATTGCTCGTCCGCGTCCAAAACAAACGTCGCCAAGTCAACAGGAGCGAGCGCAAGATGCCGTATCGTCGCGCTGTGGATGAGACCGCGCGCGGGGCTGCAAACTCTCCAGAACGATCTTGAGCTTCTCATCATCGGTCCAGCGACGGCGACGGCCAGTCTCAACAACCTCGAACCGTTCAATCTGAGCACTGAACTTATTGCTGTCCATAAGGGCTGTTACACAGCACGCGCCCTAACCCGACAAGGCGGCCCTTACCGGAGGGAGAATAGAAGGTGATGAACTTCCGGAATTGCTCCCCGCGTCCTTGACCGTCGCGCCCTATCTGCGCTCCGCTTTGTTAATGCCTCAACGTCACCCGGTCTGACCGCCTCGCGTTGCCAGAGCGCGCACTGCATGCCCGCGATGCCAGCCCGTGGTCGCGCACAGCTTGTCTCAAATAAGCCTCGTATAGTTTCTGACAATGGCGCACAGCTTGGCGGCTTCAAGCCACCGATGTCCTTCGCAATACCTCTTTAGGTAGGAAAAGGCGGTTCAGATAACCGAAATCTCGGCTGGCATGGAGATTGCTCTTCGGAGAGGCAGCCTCAAGGCGCGGAACGCCCGAACATCTCGGGGCAGAGAAGATCATCGTGTTCGCAACGAACGGTATTTTGGGGCGATGTTTGCCTACCCAAAGGGAACGGCACACGATGGCACTCAAATGCCTAAAACACTCTGTTTATGCCAGCTGTGCTGGTGCTTATCAAGCTAGGATAAATGTGATGAGACTGCTCATACTCACAGCCCGACCCGATTGCCTGGGTGAAAATGATGTACCTATCGGTAACGCGTTCCGTCGTCTCGGATGGGAGGTGATTTTCGCTGAAATCACAGGCATAGGATCAGCAGACTATCGCTATTTTACTCGCGGAGTATTGGTATCCCCAGACCAAGAGCCACACCAGCTTGGCTGCGCAGCGGAGGGGAGGCGGGGCGTATATTTCATCGACGAATGTCAGCTCGTCTGGTTCAACGGTGGGGCGCCGACCAGCATCTCCCGCGATGTATGGCAAATGCTATGGCTAGCCTCGCAACATACTCCCTTCGTTAACAGCATTGACGGTACGTTTTTTCTAGAAACAAAGCATGCGTTGGGCCTCATCGTGCCGAAAGAGCATAGAGTGATTTCATATGCATCCAATGAGTTCTCTCTACTTTGGGAGCGCTATCGGCAGAGCCCCGATCTCTGGTGGATTGCGAAACCGCCAAACGCCTATTGCGGACAAAACGTCTTCTTGCTCCCTCCCAACGGACCAAACGCTCGAACGATCCTCCAATGCCTCACAGGAAATGCTGATGCCCAGAGCCAATTCGGTGGTCTCACGGAACGCGACTCTATTGCGGAGCGACACCAGTACGAATACGGCCTGGGTGGTTTCAAGGCTCAATACGCTCTTCTTCAGCACTTCATCTCCGAAGTGAGCGAGGGCGAAAAGCGGGTCGTCGTTGCCTGCGGGCGCGCAGTTGCTTGGCACGGCCGCAAGGCGCCGCCTGATGATCACAGGTCTAATATCGCGCAGGGAGGGAGGCCAATTCCAGTCGAATTGCATTCCACCGAGGTCGAGCTCGCTGAGTTGGTCGGTCGAAAGCTGATGGACTATGGAATCAATTTCGTCGGTCTCGATATGGCTTACCCCTACATTATAGATATTAATCTTAGCGATCCCGGAGGGCTATACGATGCGAAGCTGGCCTCGGGGGTAGATCAATCGGATCACGTAGCAAAGCTCATTATATCGCACTTTGAGAGGCACAGTGGTCTATGACTGTCCCACCTCTGTCAGTTCGACTTGACCGTGCTAAAGCGGAAGCTAGGTACCTGGTCGCGACGCCTCGGTCGGCCGCGCCTTCCCGGTTGTCGCGCGGCGATCAGGATGGAAGAGCGCGTCAATCAAGGTGAGAGAGTTTCGCCGGGCTCGTGACGTAGGGAGGGCGTAGCCCGACCGGAGGTACGAGCCCGGCGTCGGCGCGATCCGCGAGGGACCGCGCCGACTGGTGATCGCGGCCGGCAGGTTATGCAAGTGGTTCTTCCGCCAAGAGGAATCACTCGCTTGCCCGGCCGACACATCACAGATCACCAAATGAGGCTCTACATGAAGTACCGTCAGACCGATAGCCCGCCGGCGGCGGCGGCCAAGGCATCATTCAGTGCGTCGACCGCTTATCGGATCGAGAGAGACCCCCGACTTCCATCGCAAAGGAAGGCTCCCCGCGGCCGGCGACGACCGGACCCGTTGAGCGAGGTGTTCGAGACCGAGATCGTCCCGATCCTGAAGGCGGCGCCTGGCTTACGCCCGGTGGCGGTCTTTGAGGAGATGCTCCGACGTCATCCAGATCTCGGCAGCGGTATCCGTCGTACCCTGGAACGACGTATCCGTGCCTGGCGGGCGATCCACGGCGAGGAGCAGGAGGTGATCTTCCGCCAGACCCACGAGCCCGGCCAGCTCGGCCTCTCCGACTTCACAGACATGGGTGAGTTGGGTGTGACGATCGCGGGCGCACCGCTGGATCATCGTCTCTATCACTTCCGTTTGGCCTATTGCGGGTTCGAGCACGCCCACGTCGTGCTTGGCGGCGAGAGCTTCGTTGCCCTGGCCGAAGGCCTGCAGAATGCCCTCTGGTCGCTCGGTGGGGCGCCGCGGGAGCATCGGACCGACAGTCTGTCGGCCGCATTCTGCAATCTCGATCTTGATGCACGGGACGATCTGACGCAGCGATACGAGGCCCTTTGTGCCCACTACGGCATGCGGCCTTCCCGCAACAATCGAGGCGTCGCCCACGAGAATGGCTCGATCGAAGGGCCCCACGGTCATCTTAAGCGAGCAATCGCGGACGCCTTGCTCCTGCGCGGAACTGTCGACTTCGACGATCTTGCCACCTATCGCGGCTTCATCGACGAGATCGTCAGCCGCCGCAATGCCCGCAACGCCAAGCGGATCGATAGCGAGCGCGTGGTATTGCAGGAGCTGCCCGATCGCCGCACCTCCGACTACGAAGAGGTGATCGTCCGCGTGACGTCGTCAGGCGGCTTCACCCTACGCAAGGTGTTCTACACGGTCCCCTCGCGCCTGATCGGTCACCGGCTGCGGGCGCGGCTCTACGACGATCACCTCGACGTGTTCGTCGGCGGCACGCATCTCCTGACCTTGCCGCGCGGGCGGCCGCATCCCAGCGGCAAGCACGACCAGGTCGTCGATTATCGGCACGTGATCCATTCCCTGCGGCGCAAGCCAATGGCGCTTCTCAATCTGGTCTATCGGGACAGGCTGTTCCCGCGCGAGGGCTATCGGAGAACCTTCGACCGATTGCGCGAGCGGTTACCGGACAAGAAGGCCTGCCGGATCATGGTCGATCTTCTCGCGCTCGCTCATGAGCGTGGCTGCGAGGCCGAACTCGCCGATCAGCTCACAGCCGACCTCGAGGCCGGCCGACTGCCCGAACTCAACCGGCTGCGCGCTCACTTCGCTCCGGACCCCGCCCAGCTGCCGAACGTCGTGGTGCAGCTCGCGCCGCTTGCCACCTACGAATGCCTCATCGGTACTGCCGAGACCGGAGGTGCCGCATGAGCGTGGCCAATACCGTTGATACCGCGCGCCTCAATCTGTTGCTCAACGAGCTCCGCCTCCCAGCCATCAAGGTGCTGTGGGCGCAATTTGCCGAGCAATCCGACAAGGAAGGTTGGCCGGCGGCCCGCTTCCTCGCCACCATTGCCGAGCACGAGATCGCCGAACGCGGTCGCCGGCGCACCGAGCGCCATCTCGTCGAGGCGCGGCTGCCAGCCGGAAAGACCTTCGACAGCTTCGACTTCGAGGCCGTGCCGATGATCTCCAAGGCGCAGGTGATGGCGCTCGCCGCCGGCGACAGCTGGCTGGGCAAGGGCGCCAATTTGCTCCTGTTCGGGCCGCCCGGCGGCGGCAAGAGCCACTTGGCGGCAGCTATCGGCCTGGCCCTCATCGAGAACGGATGGCGCGTCCTCTTCACCCGCACCACCGATCTCGTGCAAAAGCTCCAGCTGGCTCGCCGCGAGCTCAACCTCGAGGCCGCCATCAACCGCCTTGATCGCTTCAATCTCCTGATCCTCGATGACCTTGCCTACGTCACCAAGGACCAGGCCGAGACCAGCGTGCTGTTCGAACTCATCAGCGCACGCTACGAGCGGCGCTCGATGCTGATCACCGCCAATCAGCCGTTCGGAGAATGGAACAAGGTCTTCCCGGACCCCGCCATGACACTCGCCGCCATCGATCGCCTCGTTCACCACGCCACCATCGTCGAGATGAACGTCGAGAGCTATCGCAGGCGCACCGCGCTCGACCGAAAACGCGGTCCGGGACGGCCGCCCGCGCACGCGACACCCAAATCCGTCGCTGATTGACGCTCCGCGACAATCAGAGTTCAACAAAACTCTTGCGCGGGACAATCTGCGCGGCAATCATGACCTCGCCGCGACACTGACTCGCCATCCAGATTGCCGCGCCTTCCCATCCAGATCGACGCGCTACACCCGGTCCTCGCAGGGCTATCGCATATGGCTGAGAACCTGGAGAAGGAAGGCATTATCCCATCCTGCGCGCTTGATTTTGAGACGGATGGATTTTTTGTCGGGATAGGTTCGCAAGATGTTGAGAGCCAACCGCCGCAAAATGGCGAAGTTTTCCGGCGCATGATCTTTTCGCGCGCGATTTGCGTCTTCGCCAAAGTGGACGTCGAGGACCCAATGGAGACAATTCTCGATCCTCCAGTGACTGCGGGCGACGTCCAGCAACCGCTTGGGCGGCAGGTATTTCGACAAGAGATAGTAACGAACGACCGCCGGATCGGCGCGCTGGCCGTGCAGGCGCCTGCGCGACGTGATCCGGCCCACGGCGGCGACGCCGGGGAAGCGTTGAGCCAAAGTCTTGTTGCGCATGACGGTCGCCGTACGCGTCTCGCTCCGGTCGTGAATGGAGCTGTCGGTTTGCCGGGTCGTGCTGCGCTTGCCCGATCGGGCAAACTGCTGCGTAACCGTCTGAACAAGGGGCCGCGATTGCCCTTGGTGACCAGGGCGTAGTCCCCGCCGCGCTTAAGCACCATTTCAGCAAAACCGCGGTGGCAATGCAGCGCATCGGCCGTGACAATGCAGCCATCAAGGCACAGGAGCTCCAGCACCTCCAGGGCGCCCGCCGTCTCATTGCGGCCAGGTGCTTTCTGCTGCGCCAAGGCCATCCGTGCTTCCACTGCAAAGACGTTGACCAGGTGCAGCGGCGTCGCCTTGGCGCCGCGCTCATAGGCGCCACGCAACGCCTTTCCATCGACCGCCACCACGCCGCCAAGCTTAAGGCCATTGGTCTTGGCAAATGCCGCCATGAACTGACGAAACGCGCGTTCGAAGGCCTGCGGATCCAGCAGACGGAACACTCGGCTGAACGTGTCATGGCTCGGAACGCCATGCTCCAACCCGCAAGAAAAGCCGCAGCACCTCTTCCTTCGACTGTCCGAACTCCGCAATCTCCGCGCAACTGCCTGCCCCGCAAACCACAGCCGCCAGCGAGACGACAAGAATCTCGAGAAGCGGGTGCTTCGCATTGGCCGCGCGCGGGTCCGGCAAGCGCCGGAAGGCCTTCTTGAACTTCTGCATCCGACACCCTCCATCAACAGGGAGCCGTCCTCAGAATCCATATTGCAATTCAATGCAATAGACCCACAAAAATCATATGCGATTCCCCTGCCGGTCCTCGGGAGGGGGCACCGCCCGCCCGCGGGGTTTTTGCAAGCGCGTCAGGCGCATTTGATTTGGGTTGCCAATGAGTTCATGCCAATGCTCGACCGGGAGCTCGCTTGTCACTACGGTCGAGCCGCGGCTATGGCGATCCTCATCATCGCCAGCGGGTCCCGTTACTGCTCGGCCGTTATCAAGGCAAGCCCCTGTCTTCAACGGTCAGGAGTTACACGCGCGCCAGGTCCTGACAAAGCGGACATGGCGGCCGTCGCCCCGGGCGAGGGCGAGCAACTCAACCTTGCGGGTTGCGCCAATCGATTCCGGTCGGCGAGGGATCGAGGAATGTCCCAAATAGTGAGTCTGACGAATCATTTGCGGAGGTGGTCGATCCTTTGTACGGCCGCTCATTTCGAGTGATCAGGAAGATCTGCCAGCGAGGCCGAGGCATTCCCGCTTCGTATCAAGTTGAGTTTCGCACGGGAAGCAGTCTCCTAATTTAGGCAACCACAATCGAATATTATGAGCAAGAAGCAATCAGATTAAGCTGGCTATGCAGGCTTGAGCTGGCGCTGGTTTGATGGACACCCGGTTAAGCTAGTCCCACCTTGCGTTCGAACTCAAAAGGGCTGAGGTATCCGATCGTCGAATGACGCCGGACGGCGTTATAGAACCGCTCGATGTAGTCGAACACATCTGCTCTTGCCTCGTTCCTGGTGCGATAGGTCTTGCGCTCGGTTCGCTCGGTCTTCAACGACGAGAAGAAGCTCTCCATGGCCGCGTTGTCCCAGACGTTGCCGGATCGGCTCATGCTGCAAACGATCCCACTGTCTGCCATCAGGCGCTGGAACTGTTCGCTGACGTAGCTGCCGCGATCGGAATGATGCATCAGAGCATCCGGCTTGCCACGCCGCCAGACTGCCATCAACAGGGCATCCGCAACAATCGCGCTGTCATACTGGAGCTCATCGACCAGCCGACCACCCGGCGCGAGAACAAGTCGATCACGGCCGACACGTAGAGCCAGCCCTCGGCGGTCCAGATATAGGTGAAGTCGGCAATCCACTTCTGGTTCGGCCGCTCGGCCACAAACTGACGATCCAGAAGGTTCGCCGGCATGTTCACTATCTGACGATCGCCTTCGTCCTTCGGCAGGCGCCGGTGCCTTGGCCTCGCCCGCAAGGCCTGCAGGCGCATCAGCCGCTCGATCCGATGCAGGCCGCAGTCGACACCGTCTGCCAGAAGGTCTCTCCAGACGCGCCGTGCGCCGAAGGTCCGGTCACTGGCAGGAAGCTTGCCTTGACCCGCTGGCCTACCGTCTCGTCGCTTCGGGATCTGGCGCTGGGCGATCGGTCCAACCAGGCATGGAAGCCCGACCGCGATACGCCCATTGCTTGGCATAGCCATGCCACCGGTCAGATATTCCGGTGCTTCGCGATGAAACCGAACTTCATGTCGCTTCCTTCGCGAAGTAGGCCGCGGCTTCCTAAGAAACAGCCAACTCAGCGTCGCCTGAAACAGCTTGCAAGACGAAGCCCAACGACTTGGCGCGACGCTTAAGATTGGCAAGGACCCGGCTGCGGTATTGTTCCTCATAGTGGTGAGCGCCGGGATCGCGGTAGGTCATGCCGTGCCTTAGGGTGTTGTAGAACAGAACAGCAATCTTGCGGGCAGTCGCCGTCACGGCCTTCGCTTTGCCGGCACGTGAGGATAGCTGACGATAGAAGGCTCCAAGCGCCGTATCGCTCCGTCCTATGGTCGTGGCTGCCAGCCGCAGCAGCGCAGTTGCCTACTGGAGGATCTTCTTGTCCGCGAAGAGAGCACCTTGCCCCCGGAGATCTTGTTACTCGGTGCGAGGCACAGCCAAGAGGTGAAGTGGTTGGCGCTCGGCCATGCTCTCAGATCGGTACCGCACTCGCCAATGAGCTTTAACGCGAGTGACGGACCCAACCCATGGATTTCAGTCAGATCGACGCCGAGGACGCCGTATAAAGCGGTCCTCACATCGAACGCTGGTGTATTGACCTGCTTGGTCTTCACTCGCGGCCTGGAGAGCTTGCCGACGGGCTTGGCCCCTTTGTCTGTAAGCGCCGCTATCAAGGATTCCAGCTCGCGATCGCAGTCGAGCATCTTGGCCTGATAGGTGTCGTAGAGCTCCAGCGATTGAGTCAGGGCAAAGATATGTTCACGCCGGTCATTGCCCGCCAGCGCGGCGCGGATCGTTTCGATGGAGGAATGGCAGCGCACATCGCGGAAGGTTGCCAACACGTCGGGATTGCGCTCACCCGCCACAATGGTTCGGATAATCCGCATTCCGGTCGCTCCGGTGATGTCTGACACCACGTGATGGAGTATGTATTGAATGTGGGCGGCGGCGTATTCTACCAACCGCTCCCGCTGACGCAGATAAGCCCGCAGGGTGGCGATCTCGGCATCAGGGCGGAAGCTGCCGCGCAGCAGGCCATAGGAATGTAGCTGACGCAGCCAAGCGGCATCGCTGACGTCCGTCTTGCGCCCCGGCACGTTCTTGGCATAACGCGCGTTGACTAGAATCACCTCAAAGCCGCACTGCTCGAGAACTTCCTAGGCAGGGATCCAATAGACCCCGGTTGATTCCATCGCGACGCTAGTCACTCCGCACGCTTTGAACCAGTCGGCCAGATCATGCAGGTCCTGTGTATGTGGCAAACTCCCGCACAGGGGTGCCCGTGCAGGCTGGATTGACCGCTGCCATGTGCATTTTTGATCCGATGTCTATGGCCGCTGCTCCAACATTGACCGGCTTCAATTCCGGACGGTCGCCGGTCTTCGTCTTTGGCATCGCAATCCTCCGTCAAAATATGGGCGGGAGGGTCTGGGCTATGCCAATCATCATCTTCCTAATCGGGATCGCCGCCGGGGCGGGGTCGCCACCCTCAAGTTCGCATACGCCCATGGACCACGTTTTTTTACGGGGACAAGCCTCCAATAAGCCGACGGCCGCTACCCTCCGCAATGCGAAGATAGCACGGGCTGTTTCTACCGCGCGCAGGCGGGCAACGGCCCGTGACAGTCTTTTGGATGTCCCGCTCCGCCTTCAGCTTCGTGACCTCGCGCCGCAGCCGCTCGATTTCCAATTGTTCAGGCTTCATTTACCCGTGGCCGGGAAAGGCCTGAACAGGATCAGAGCCGAACTCCTTCACCCATTTGCGCAGCACGTTCTCATGGACGCCCAGGTTCTCGGCCCGCTTGCGCCACCGATACCCCTCGTTCCCTGACAAGCTTGACCGCCTCGACCTTGAACTCTCGACTGAACTTCCGTCTCTGCATGACCACCTCCGGCTTCATGAAACAACTCGGTGTCCATCAAACCGGCAGCAGCTCAGTAATCACCTCCGCCCTCGAAATCGTCATAACGCTTCTCCTACGATTATCCCTAGGACGCTTCAGCGTTCGCGTCCGTCAAACAAGGCGGCCCTCAACGGAAGAATACGTCCGGTCTGGGCAAGGCCATCCGCTACACCTTCAACCATTGGGACGGCCTAAGGAGCTTCATCGATGACGAACGCATAAATAGACAGCAATGCGGTCGAGCGCAGCATTAATCCGATAGGCCTGGGAAAGAAGAAGTACTTGTTCGCCGGCAGTGAAGGCGGCGCCGAGACATGGGCCATTCTCGGGTCGCTCATCAGCACGGCAAAGCTGCAAGACATCGACCCACGGCATTATCTGACCGATGTTCTCGAGCGCATCGTCTCCGGACATACAAAGATCAATAAGTTGCGCATGCTGTTGCCGCGGAATTGGAAGGCCGGGCGCGACAGTTCGCAGGCAAAGCTCGCCGCATGATCAGTTCGACGGCGGGGCACCTGGAACTTCCTGCGCATCGCTGGTATCGTCATGGATCTCCTCGCACCCAGCGTCACCTCGTGCAGATAGACTTGCAAACGCTCTCTCCACCTCGGTGAACTCCGGCGGCAGAACTTTGTCGACAAATCCTCGTGTCGTACGAATCATCACCGAGTCGCGTCGCGGGCGGTGATAACGAAATGGCCGCAGCCCGTACCGGCGGCAAAGCGCCAAAAACATGTGCCGCGACCATTGGTCAGGAAGTGAGAATTGCTGCTCGATCGGCGGATCGTGGCGGGCCAGCTCAACGACCCGGGCATGCACCCGCTATAGCGCAGCCTCGGCCGCAAGGCGCTCACCGTCAGTTCCGGCACCCGCCGAACAACGCCTCGATCTTCCGAAGCTTTCGCGTAGCTGCGACTCGCTGCTCTTCCGAGGTCCCCGTTGCCCGCCCTACCCGTGATCACCATCATCACGCAAAGGTAGCGTCACAGCTCCATCAGGCAATCCAAACCATTCCGCGCAAGTCAAGGCCGTGTACGGTGATCCTCTCGAGACGCTCACAGAGCGGGCATGGCTGGCCACCCAGATGCCCTTGTGCGGGATCTCGATCGCCCTGTCGGTTATGGCGCGCCTCGAGCTCTTCGCGGATCAGACGTGAGGGCACGGAGCAATAATGACCTACGAGCTCTACGTGATAGTTCGGCGCGACCCAGCACTTCGACCATCCGGCGCAACCCTCGATAGGAGCTTGCCGCGGGGCGAGCCGCCTGTCACCTCAGATCGCGAATATAGGGTCTGGACTATCTGATCAAACACAAGAAGCTTTTCCAGCTCTACTGGCGACTTGAGGCACGTGAGCTCGAGCCACTGATCATAGAACACGACAAACCGATATGGTGATCGCCTCCGGGCGAACTCGCGCAGACCTGGATAATTGAGGGCAGAGTCGGCGCCTCTGCCCAAGCGACTTCAACTATCAGAAGCCCGTGCTTCGAGATTAATCATGCGGCGAACCTTACCTTCAAAATTTGTCGCCCAAATCTCGCTGTTGTCAACCTCGCGTACGTACTCGGGGATTATCGGCATCTTGCCTAGGCCACCCGTACCATCGACCACGAAAGTCGGCACCGCAGGACCACTAATGAAGCCTCGCAAGCCATGATATAACTCTAGGATTCGGCCAAGCGGAAGTTGATACGAATGGTTTCCCTCAGCAACATCACAAGAATAGCAGTAGTATGGACGAATGCCGCAAGAGAGAAGCCTCATGCACAGATCACGCAAAGTAGTTACTTCATCATTCACTCCCTTCAATAGCACTGATTGATTTCCGATCATCATGCCAGTCTTCCGTAGCATCTTAATGCGCTGGACAAAGAGCGGAGTGATTTCCTTGGGGTGATTGACCTGGACGTTAAGCATTTGCACGTCATATCGCTCGAGAATGCGACAGAGTTCAGGAGTAATTCGAGTTGGTAGTTGTACAGGCAAACGACTTCCGATGCGCAGAAATCTGACGTGCGGCGCTCTGGCCCTAATCTGGCTGAGCACATGTTCCAGATGTCGGTCGCTCAGAAACAGAGGGTCTCCGCCCGACAGGAGACAATCGTCGATCTCTGGATGACTTTCTAGGTACCGAAATCCGCTCTCAAGCTGTTGCTTGTTGATAGCCCTTTCTCCATGCGAAACAAGCCTTTTGCGAGTGCAGTAACGACAATATGCCCCACAGTTGGTCGTAATGAGAAACAGCACGCGGTTGGGATATCGATGAACAACAGTGCTGTTGCCCTGCATACCATGATCCTCCGCCAGACTATCGGCGACTTCATACGGCAGAACATTTAGCTCTCGCTGGAAGGGTATGTACTGCTTGCGAAGGGGACAGTTCGGGTCGTCGCGATCCATCAACTGGGCCAGATATGGCGTCACACGCATGTCGAAATGGTTATAGATCGACATATCTACTTCCTCCACGAAATTGAGAATGCCTTTCAGGTCCTGATGCGTCCTGTAGCGACGCTGCAATGCTTCTTGCCAGCTTTCAGAAGTCACGTCATACGCGTCAAGTTCTTCTCGCGTGTGGAAACACTTAGTCATGATCGACTGCCTTTGTCTGTGGATTGGTCGGTTGCAACAACATAGGCCCCTATCGAGGTTTTAACAGCTGTGCTCTTTCAACATTTGAATCAGTAGGACAACCCGCGCTTCCAGCGAACCTTGGTACCCACCATTTTGCTATGGCGATCGTGCCCGGGGCAGGCTTCCTACGGACAAGGCCGCCCGAGTAGAGCCAATAATACTCTATTCTCATTCATAGAGACTCTCGTGCCGCTCGCCTGCACTGCAAGCTCGGCAATCTTGATCGTGCGAAAACACCCTAAATCATACTGCCCGGGTGCCTCGATCTCAATCAGCTCGTTCCACGCGACAGCTACCCGCATGGTATCCCCCTCAGTGTTGGCTGACTGTAGACGTCATTGCCCCGCATCTTGTAGATTGGCGCCGTTTCCGTCGGCGTCCGCAAGACCGCTGTTGATCGTAAGATCCTTGCCGGCTCTCCAGCAATCGGCGTGCCAGAACGTCGGACAATGGTAAGCATTGGATCGCATGCTTCATGTGAGCACCTCGTCGAGGGCGACCAATTGCAATATCACCGCTTTAAGTTTCCTAGTAATCGGCGCACTACCGGCGGCGCGATCATGCGCCGCTTGAAGAGATAAGACCGTTGCGAACTCCGACGCTATTTGTGATTCCGTGTGTCGCGTTCAGAACATGGCACTGAGCTAAATGAAACACAGCCCGACTGGCCGGGACGGGCAGATTATTGGGGCATGAGCGAACAGAGATCGGGGGTGACGCTCCGTGGAAGTTTGGGTCGTCTGATCTCGGACGGTTATCCGAGAGCGGCCGACGGCTTCCACACCTAACGTTCGCTTATCACGAAGAAGTCGCGGGAGAGCGACGGCTTTTCGGCTCAATCGGGGGCATCACGACTTCTTTCTATCCTTTAAAGCCGCCTTGTAGAGGAGGGTGCCGGGGAGCAACTGCTTCAGCCGCGTCTGTTCATCCTGCCGTTTCCTCAGCCGAGTGGCATCGAGACTCGCGGCCGCCGACCTTGCGAGTCCAACTGTCCTCAAGGTCCCTGTGTTCGGCTTGTCCGAAAAGCGAGCGCGATTCATGCGCTAGTCCTCGTCGTGGGCCAGAACGCAATTCAAACGGGATCAAACTCGTGGGCAAGGTCACGGTCCACGCTGCGATCAGGTGATGCGGCGCTAGCAATCCATCTTAATCGATAATGTAGATGGTCTGGATTCTTGGGAGGGCTCAAGTCGCGCCGGTCATGTTTTCCTGATGACGTGCAAGTATGAGCCCCCAGGATTGCCGGTCATCTTTCGCGTGATTGTGGGATTAGCATCGATAGATAATTGCATTATTTGCAAGGCATTGCGCTATTAGCAATGCAGAAGAATTCTGCAATCCTACCGCTATTGGCGCGCAGATCGATCGCGACCACCCTAGGAAATACTGGTTATGCAAGAACTCGCCCAAGTGCCGCCGAGCGCATTTCAACAGTTGTGCAACATCTCGCGGCAGCCCTACTCAACACGACGTGCTTGGAGCCAAGGAGGCCGGCCACGCGCTATCTCGCTGGCTATGCCAGCGTGCCCATAGTGCGGGCGTGAGCTTCGCTCGACTAGGAGTCTGAGCTTTGAGGAAGCTCTAGTTCGTATTGAAGTGTCCCAGCTAGGATCCGAGAAAGAGAATTACGATGTCCGAAGGCAGGCGGAAAGTTGCGTTGGTTACTGGTGCGGGTCGCGGAATCGGCAAGGCGACTGCTGTCTTGCTCGGTGGTCGTGGTTTCGACGTGGCCGTGCACGACATTGATGAGGCGACGGCAGACGAAACCGCTGTGCTCATCCGCGAGCTAGGCGTTGATGCGCACAGCTATGTCGCCGATGTTTCCAATCGCGAGAGTATGCATGATGTCGTGGCGGCCGTGGTGGGTCGCTTTGGCCAAATCGACGCCTTGATCAATAATGCTGGAATTGCGTCCGACCGATGTCCTATTGAGAAAGTCACAGAGGAAATGTTCCAGCGTTCGATTGGAATACATGTCGGCGGGACTCTCTGGACCACGCAAGCGGTCATCGTCGACATGAAGCGTCGGGGCTCAGGGAGCATTGTCAATCTCTCGTCGATCCAGGCACTTGTTGGTTGGACCGAAGGCGCGACTTACAACGCGGCGAAGGGCGCTATCCTCGCGCTCTCCAAGGGTTGGGCCAAGGAATTCGCGCCCTGGAATATCCGCGTCAATGTCGTTGCACCTGGTCATACGGAGACTGAGATGACGGTGCGCAATGACGCACCGGAGTCACGCGCCGCCAAGGCTAAGACAATCCCGCTCGGGCGGTACGCTCAACCGCGGGAAATGGGCGAAGCTATTGCCTTCCTGGCTGGGGACGAGGCGTCCTTCATTACCGGACAGGTGCTAAGTCCAAACGGAGGATATGTCATAACGTGAAGGTTCTCTTCACGTCAAAGCGCTAGAACTCTCGCGTTTTGCCGCGCCGTGCGCGCCGGTAAATGTTCGCCAATCTTCGAAAGCAAATTCGCAAGGAACGCTATGTCTAACAAAAGTAACACAACAGGTGCTCAGGCCGTAAGTGATACGCTCGTCAAGCTTGGTGTAACACATATTTTCGGCATGGATACCCCTGCGCCGTTATACATTGACTTGGATCCGAGCATCAGGGCAATCACAATCCACGATGAGCGCGCAGGCGCAGTTATGGCCGACGCGTTCGCCAGGGCATCAGGTCGAGTTGGAGTGTGTAGCGCAATTCGCGGTCCTGGCGCAACGAATCTGGTTTCAGGCCTAGCGGAGGCCTATAACTCGTCTACGCCGGTATTGGCCCTCGTCAACGACGTCGCAACTGCAAATATTGACCGCAACCCCATACAAGGTATTGACCACGTCCGCCTATTTGAGCAGGTGACCAAGTGGGGCAGGCGGGTCGATACTCCCGAGCGAACTGCTGAGTACGTCGCTCATGCGATGCGCGTGGCAACGACAGGTCGACCAGGACCTGTTCTGCTTACCTTCCCAGATTTCGCTCTGACCAACGGTCCCGTCAATCCCGCACACATCACCGAGCCAGCTACCTATCCTCGCGTACGCATGGCGGCAGATCCGGCGCTCATTAACATAGCCGTGCAGCAGATTGAGTCTGCCTCTCGTCCGATAGTCATTGCCGGTGGCGGGCTACATCTCTCTCAGGGTTACGAGGCGCTGCAAGCGTTTGCGGAGCGGCTACAGATTCCAGTCGCGACTACACCGTTGGGCAAAGGGGCCATTGCCGAGACGCATCCGCTGGCCGCCGGCGTGGTCGGTGCTTACACGGCGGGTTTTGAGGCGCGGGGATGGATCGCGAACCAAGCCATTCGCGAAGCAGATCTGGTAATCCTCGTGGGTACAAAAACTGACTCAATCGCGACAAGCGATTGGACCGTCCCTTCAGTCGGCCAGCAGATCATCCATATCGACATCGATCCAGTAGAGCTTGGCCGAACTTATCCTGCGCTTGAGATCGCCGCTGATGCAAAGTTGGCAATTGATCAACTTGGTCAGTCGCTAGCCCCGCGAACAAAGCCATCTGCCTGGACTCGCGATCTGCAATCTAAGATCTCGGCCTGGCACGCGGATTTTGAAGCGATCAACATGAGCTCTGGTGAGATCGACCCACGCCTCATTTATAGATCCCTCAATGCCATCCTTGGCGAAGACGACATTGTAACCACGGATGCGAGTTATTCGTCGGCTTGGGGCATGGACCTGTTGCGCTACAAGAAGGCGGGTCGCAAGTTCCTTGCGCCGCGTGGCTTCGCCGGTCTCGGATGGGGCGTGCCAGCGGCAATCGGAGCCAAGTTCGCTAAGCCGGAAGCAGCTGTGTTTTGCGTCACCGGTGACGGCGGCTTCTCCTATGTTGCGATGGAGATGGAGACGGCGGCGCGCTACAACGTGCCGATCTGCGTGATCGTGCTCAATAACGGCATACTAGGCTTTCAGAAGCACTACGAGATCCATCGTTTCGGCAAGACAGTCGAGACGTCTTTTACCCCCGTCAATTATGCGGAGCTGGCACGCACACTAAACTGCGACGGCATAAGGGTCACTACGCCGGCAGAATTCGACATTGCGCTCCAGAAAAGCCGGAGACTGCGACGTCCACTGCTGATCGATGTCGTGACACCGGCAGATGCTCGCCCTCCTATCGCTACGTTCGCATCAGCGCCCGCCAACGCGCGCCACTGAGAGGACTTGCATGTCGGATATGAGACATTAAGAGTGCGAAACGACGTGAGATGAATCCAAGGGGAGAGATGGATCATCGCCCCGCTAGACCTCAATATGTTCATTCTAGAACGACAGAATTCCGGAGATACTTGAGACTCTCAACAAGAATGGCGATCATCGGCGCATAGTGGGCTTGAGCGCGCACAGAGCCGGTGGGTCGGGAACTATGCAGGAAAGTGGGTGATGACGGAATGGGATGGGCAGCGTAGAAGAGCGATACGCCATCAACGAGACCAGCAACATTGTCCCGCTTCGTCAGCCCGACGAGATCGATGATCCACTGACCAATATTCTGCGCGCTGGCGCCAAGGCAAACCTTGCTTGACAGTGCGTGGGAGCCGCGTCACGGCACAATCCAGTGCTCAAGGCCTCTACATCGGCTGATCGTCAACGGCAAAGAACCGAAGGTTGTACTCACCGCCCGCATGCGCAAGCTGATCGTGATCCTCAATCGGCCGGTCTGACGGCTTCAGTTCATGCAGCAATGTTCATGCCAATTATACCTGGCTATTCCCTGATTGGCCACGGAAAACGACTTGCCGACAAAGACGCTCACTGCATTGAATCTGACAAAGCTTTATCCTTGTCCGACATCCAGTATGGGCGAGTCGAATCTACCTGACGTGCCCCACGTCGGCCGGCACCAGCACGTGGGCACTGCGTCAAGTTCAACGAATTGATCTGAGTCGGTCGAGCCATCGGGAGCCGCATCGCTCGCCTCTCAAGAAGCGCCGAGGGCGAGCGGCGCCGCTCACCCTTCTTAGACCAATAATCTTCCGAGTTCCCCGCTTAAATTGGTCATTGCTGGGCGAGAGGCCATTGTTCACTGGCACAAACTTTGCTGTGCAACGATGGTATGGCCAAGAGGAAAAAATGTCACGCAACACGGGTCCCTTCCGGAAACCAGCCCCTGAAGTCGGAGCCAGCGAGAGCATAGCGTAGCGATCGGGTGGCAAAACTGCCCGGCGCGACACAGGCAACCGCTCCGCGGGAGCCTACCCAGGGAAGAGCTTTGCGGCCACGCGCTATCTCGCTGGCTATGCCAGCGTGCCCATAGTGCGGGCGTGAGCTTCGCTCGACTAGGAGTCTGAGCTTTGAGGAAGCTCTAGTTCGTATTGAAGTGTCCCAGCTAGGATCCGAGAAAGAGAATTACGATGTCCGAAGGCAGGCGGAAAGTTGCGTTGGTTACTGGTGCGGGTCGCGGAATCGGCAAGGCGACTGCTGTCTTGCTCGGTGGTCGTGGTTTCGACGTGGCCGTGCACGACATTGATGAGGCGACGGCAGACGAAACCGCTGTGCTCATCCGCGAGCTAGGCGTTGATGCGCACAGCTATGTCGCCGATGTTTCCAATCGCGAGAGTATGCATGATGTCGTGGCGGCCGTGGTGGGTCGCTTTGGCCAAATCGACGCCTTGATCAATAATGCTGGAATTGCGTCCGACCGATGTCCTATTGAGAAAGTCACAGAGGAAATGTTCCAGCGTTCGATTGGAATACATGTCGGCGGGACTCTCTGGACCACGCAAGCGGTCATCGTCGACATGAAGCGTCGGGGCTCAGGGAGCATTGTCAATCTCTCGTCGATCCAGGCACTTGTTGGTTGGACCGAAGGCGCGACTTACAACGCGGCGAAGGGCGCTATCCTCGCGCTCTCCAAGGGTTGGGCCAAGGAATTCGCGCCCTGGAATATCCGCGTCAATGTCGTTGCACCTGGTCATACGGAGACTGAGATGACGGTGCGCAATGACGCACCGGAGTCACGCGCCGCCAAGGCTAAGACAATCCCGCTCGGGCGGTACGCTCAACCGCGGGAAATGGGCGAAGCTATTGCCTTCCTGGCTGGGGACGAGGCGTCCTTCATTACCGGACAGGTGCTAAGTCCAAACGGAGGATATGTCATAACGTGAAGGTTCTCTTCACGTCAAAGCGCTAGAACTCTCGCGTTTTGCCGCGCCGTGCGCGCCGGTAAATGTTCGCCAATCTTCGAAAGCAAATTCGCAAGGAACGCTATGTCTAACAAAAGTAACACAACAGGTGCTCAGGCCGTAAGTGATACGCTCGTCAAGCTTGGTGTAACACATATTTTCGGCATGGATACCCCTGCGCCGTTATACATTGACTTGGATCCGAGCATCAGGGCAATCACAATCCACGATGAGCGCGCAGGCGCAGTTATGGCCGACGCGTTCGCCAGGGCATCAGGTCGAGTTGGAGTGTGTAGCGCAATTCGCGGTCCTGGCGCAACGAATCTGGTTTCAGGCCTAGCGGAGGCCTATAACTCGTCTACGCCGGTATTGGCCCTCGTCAACGACGTCGCAACTGCAAATATTGACCGCAACCCCATACAAGGTATTGACCACGTCCGCCTATTTGAGCAGGTGACCAAGTGGGGCAGGCGGGTCGATACTCCCGAGCGAACTGCTGAGTACGTCGCTCATGCGATGCGCGTGGCAACGACAGGTCGACCAGGACCTGTTCTGCTTACCTTCCCAGATTTCGCTCTGACCAACGGTCCCGTCAATCCCGCACACATCACCGAGCCAGCTACCTATCCTCGCGTACGCATGGCGGCAGATCCGGCGCTCATTAACATAGCCGTGCAGCAGATTGAGTCTGCCTCTCGTCCGATAGTCATTGCCGGTGGCGGGCTACATCTCTCTCAGGGTTACGAGGCGCTGCAAGCGTTTGCGGAGCGGCTACAGATTCCAGTCGCGACTACACCGTTGGGCAAAGGGGCCATTGCCGAGACGCATCCGCTGGCCGCCGGCGTGGTCGGTGCTTACACGGCGGGTTTTGAGGCGCGGGGATGGATCGCGAACCAAGCCATTCGCGAAGCAGATCTGGTAATCCTCGTGGGTACAAAAACTGACTCAATCGCGACAAGCGATTGGACCGTCCCTTCAGTCGGCCAGCAGATCATCCATATCGACATCGATCCAGTAGAGCTTGGCCGAACTTATCCTGCGCTTGAGATCGCCGCTGATGCAAAGTTGGCAATTGATCAACTTGGTCAGTCGCTAGCCCCGCGAACAAAGCCATCTGCCTGGACTCGCGATCTGCAATCTAAGATCTCGGCCTGGCACGCGGATTTTGAAGCGATCAACATGAGCTCTGGTGAGATCGACCCACGCCTCATTTATAGATCCCTCAATGCCATCCTTGGCGAAGACGACATTGTAACCACGGATGCGAGTTATTCGTCGGCTTGGGGCATGGACCTGTTGCGCTACAAGAAGGCGGGTCGCAAGTTCCTTGCGCCGCGTGGCTTCGCCGGTCTCGGATGGGGCGTGCCAGCGGCAATCGGAGCCAAGTTCGCTAAGCCGGAAGCAGCTGTGTTTTGCGTCACCGGTGACGGCGGCTTCTCCTATGTTGCGATGGAGATGGAGACGGCGGCGCGCTACAACGTGCCGATCTGCGTGATCGTGCTCAATAACGGCATACTAGGCTTTCAGAAGCACTACGAGATCCATCGTTTCGGCAAGACAGTCGAGACGTCTTTTACCCCCGTCAATTATGCGGAGCTGGCACGCACACTAAACTGCGACGGCATAAGGGTCACTACGCCGGCAGAATTCGACATTGCGCTCCAGAAAAGCCGGAGACTGCGACGTCCACTGCTGATCGATGTCGTGACACCGGCAGATGCTCGCCCTCCTATCGCTACGTTCGCATCAGCGCCCGCCAACGCGCGCCAGTAAAGTAGTTCATCAGCCGTATCGCAACATCTGCCAGAAGGCCGTTGCGCCACATCGACTGCGTATTTGATTGCTATCTCTGCGTCACTCCGTTCAAGCCTTTAAGCCCTAGGAGAAGCTACGGCCGATTGTGCTGTCATCGAACAGGCAAAGCGGCGCTACCGGAGATTGGGATCAATGAAATCACGCATCAATAGCAAACGAGCTTACACCCAAGACATCCATGGTTTTTACAGAGACGTGGAGAAAGGCTGAATGCGTACGAAATGTCGATTTCAATGCGTTCGGATGCAGTTTCAGAGGGACGTATCCTCAGATGACATGGTTCACGTGCCCACAGATTACGGCCGACGCTGCACCCCTGGCGTTCCCATACCATCGGGCATACGCCACCCTGCCATCCTGACCGAGTGCGGTGTTGACGCCGTGTTCTAAGCCCCGTCCAGCAATTACACCGTGACCTGGCACGCGCGGACTCAAGCCACATGCCCGACTTTGGCACGTTCATCTCACGACTAGTCAATGCAAAGCTTTGCCTCTGAAACGCTGGCCCCCTCCGAACTAGCAGCGACAAGATGACACCATACGTAGAGGAGAAGAGAGGTATTAGGGAGCCGATTTTCCGGCGCATCGCATTCTCAAGCATACTCGTGCATGCTTTGCGATGGTCATTGTGCCCCGCTAGTGCCCCGAGCCATCAGTCCGCAATCGTTGATCCGCAGTCGTCTTGCGTCGCTCTGCCTAGGATGGAGAAGGAGCGCTTCTTCGCGCTCCTCACCGATAAGAAGAATTGGCGGGCGCCTGTCGCAGCGTAGCCGCCCCAAGGGCCGATATCGGCTCTTTCATCGAGCGACACACTGCCGGCGAGACGCGCACGATACATATCGCAAGAGGGCTGCGCACAACGCAAGGGGCGTCTCCCGCGTCTTGGTTGCGGTGCCACCGCCTTGACAAGGACTTGCGATCCCAAAGGGCACGCTGACTGACTCCGTCGAAACACTCGACAAGAACATTGGACCCTGCGTCGTAGATCAGGAATTCGAAGTCATCGCCTTGGCAAGGGCGGCGGCGTACCAGGTGGCGGGTCGGCGGTCGCGTTCGAAGCGCGGCTCGTCGCGCAGCCCGCCCACGCCCTGGTTTCCAAGCCACCCCGGACCCCAGCCCGCTGCCGGACCTGGAGTGGACGAGGCGGCGCCCCGAGTACGCACGTGATCCTTCTCGGTATTGTCCTCTTCCAACGCAACGAGCTAGTCCTCGTTCAGCACCCGCCTGGGCTATCATGGCCTCCAGCGCCGTCAGCCGCTTCTTGACGTTGGCGCGGTCGTGAAGCCGCATGCCGAACGGGAGATCGACAGGCCGCGGCTCCTGAGTTCATTGCTTACTCGCACCTGACCCCAGGCGGGCTGGTCGATCGCCAGCTCAACGACGGCCATCTCGACCTCCGGCGCGATACGTCCTCGATACTCAGTACGAGCGCACAGTTCGCAGCGACATCGTGCCACAGCATACGTCAACTTGCGAGCCGGCTGACACACGCCATGACGGCATATTGTTCGTGGCACACGTTCAACACACTCAGCTACTCGATGCGTCCGCAAGATCCATTCGACCCGCATTCAACGGTTCGATCCCCAAGTTCTCCCTGGCAACAATCGGTTCCTCCCCCAGATCGCAAACTATCTTCCAAGCTCATCACGCTCAGCCGCCAATTGGTTTTGCCTGGTGGCAGCCGCGCTTGCCCATGAAGTCCACCGCGCGCACCTGCGCTACATTATTCCTTGGCCATGGTTCTCGAGCCAGCCGGAAACCGTCGGTCACAGCCTCATGACGCGACGCTGGGCGCGCGATATGCGGCGCGTGAAGGACCAATCTTACTCAACGACAAAGCGGTCACGCCCGGCCGACTCCACCTCTGCCAGCAAACCGATCGAACCGACACGAGGCAATGGTGGCGGATTGCGATCCGACGAGGCTGCCGGCTCCATCGCAGTCAACTTTCAGGGTCGGTGCTATTCTGCAGCGGAGATCTGACCGAAGCCGCCGGCCTGCCGCTCGAACAGCGCGCGGTATGTGCCTCCGGGCTGCTTGATAAGCTCGAGATGCGTACCTTGCTCAACGATCCTGCCGCGGTCGAAAACCAGAATGCGATCGAGCCTACGTACCGTCGAAAGGCGGTGGGCGATCACGATCGATGTACGCCCATTCATCAGATTCTCCATCGCTTTCTGAATAAGAGCCTCCGATTCCGAATCAAGGCTTGATGTCGCCTCGTCCAGGATCAATACCGGTGCATCCGTCAAGAAGGCGCGCGCCAAGGCCACGCGCTGCCGCTCGCCGCCGGAGAGCTTGACGCCGCGCTCGCCCACCAGCGTACCATAGCCCAATGGCAGCCGCATGATAAATTCATCCGCGTTGGCCTGCCGCGCCGCCTGCTCGATCGCCGCCATCGTGGCGCCGGGCCGGCCATAGGCGATGTTCTCCGCTAGCGAGCGGTGGAAGAGGATCGGCTCCTGCTGCACAATCGCGATCTGGCTGCGCAGGGAGCGCTGCGTTGCTTTCGCGATATCCTGACCGTCGATCAAGATCCTTCCCGCTGACACATCATACACTCGCTGGATCAATTTGACGAACGTCGTCTTTCCGGAGCCCGAACAGCCGACGAGGCCGACCCGCTCGCCCGCACGCAAATCGACCGAGAGCCCATCATAGAGCGGCGCGCGATGGCCGCGGTGGAGGAAGGTGACCTCCTCAAACGTGATCCTTCCTTTCCGGATTTCGATCGGCCGGGCGCCGGGCGCATCATCAATGCCGAATGGCTCGCCGAGAACGGCCACCAGCTCCTCGATTTCGTCCACCGATTGCTGCAGGGTGTAGATATACCAACCGACCTCGCGCAGATAGGCGTGGATCACGTAGTAGCTCGTCAAGACATAAGTGACGTCACCTGGCGTGGCGCGCCCCTTGAGCCACAGCAGGATAGCACCACCGATCACCGAAGCGCGAAAGCACAAAAGCACGACGAGTTGCGCCGCCTGAGTCGCGCTATAGCGCTGACGGGCGTGCCTGGCTCGCCTGCGCCAGCGGCTGACAATTGTGTGGAGAAGCGCATCCTCGCGCGCCTCCGCACCGAAGGATTTCACCACCGCATTGCAAGTGAGCGCATCCGTCATGGCGCCGGCTAGCTTGCTGTCCCAGGCGCTCGAGACACGCGCCGCCGGTGCGATATAGCCGATCGTAAATACTGCCGTCATCACGAGATAGCTCACCCCGCCAAACGCCAGCACTCCGCCGAACAATGGCCAATGCAGACCGAGCAGGATCACGGAGCCGGTCAGCACGGCTAGCGAGGGCAAGAGCGCGGCCAAGACTGTCGTGTTGAGCACATCCAGCGCCCACATGCCGCGCGTGATCTTGCGCATGACCGAACCAGCAAAGCGGTTGGCGTGCCAGTCGGTTTCGAATCGCTGGACCCGCATGAAGGTCTCCTGCACCACATCCGACATGGTCTTCAGTGTGAACGGTACTTTCGCCAGCCCGCCCGCGAGCTGCAGAGCCACCGAGAGCAGGCCGAGCGAGACGATGCCGCCGAACGCGACCAGCGCCGCATGTTGAGCGGCGGGGTCGGACGGACCCGACCTCAATGCATCGACCAAATGACCCGAGTAAATCGGCATGAACAGATCGGCCACCGCCGCTCCCATGAAGCCGACGAGGACAATCGTAGCGCGCACGGGCTGCTTCAACCAGAGCGGAAGCACAAACGCGATCACCACTCGGATCGCCGCTTTTTGCTTGCGGTTTTGCACAATCAACTCGCGGTCCGGTCGCGCTGACGGCCCAAGCCGGGCCCGATCGAACTAGCATTCGGAAAGCGAACGAAGAGCGTTGTTAAAAACGGCAGCTTGTCGGGGGCTTGGGAGATTTGCAAGCCAGCCGTGGTCAGCGCTGTGGCCAAGCGAGCCGGCGAAAGCCAAGCGAGAACAGCGGGCGACGCCACGTGGTCTGCGTTATGATGGGCGCGCGACCGAGTCGATCTCAACGCGCGTCGCGGGTGAGGCAGCCGCAGCAGTAGGAACACAGTGCCATCGAGGACGTCGCCCCAGACGGACCGCGGAAGCTCAACGGATGTCGGGCGATAGCCGCTACCTACGCGTATATCAGTACGTCGTCCGGCGCCGCTCGAACCCGAAGCCCTCATGGTAATCGCGAGGTTCCCACATTGGCAGAACCGATGACGAACGCCGCTACCGTTCCGTAATCTAAAAAGTGGAGTCCCAGATCTCATCATTACCTCGTTCGCGCATTCTTTCGAACAACAGACCGAAGGAAGTCAGCAACTGGCGTACCGACACCCGTCTACCGATGGGCCGAAGTGCGGCAACACCACTTCAGGCATGTAGGAGCAGTATGCATGTCGGCACACTGAGATGGCATCAAGCTGTTACGCCGTTTCCAAGTCTGGCAGGATTTGTGCCACCGCGAGAACTGCGCAACGCCCTTTCATGCATCACGTCGCGTTCGGAACGATTGGCCGCTTTGAGACAAGGCGCGCGCTTGGTCCTAGACACACCGCTGTTTGTGCACTCCTCTTTCCGGAATAGATGCCCTCTGCAGTTTGCCGCCGACTGGCCAAATCTCTTGCTAGCGCGGGGGTTCATCGAAGAGCTGATCCGCGGCGAACTCGACGCCGTGCTGGTCCGGCCGCATTACGGGACGAAGTCAGTTGGCTTGCGATGAAGGGAGAGCGGGTGTTGCAGGCCACCACCACGGCAGTCGGAAGCGGACACTGACCGGGATATTCGGGCCGGTTGAGATCGCAGTGCCGTGCGCCCGACTGGACGCCGACCGCAAGACCACCGAGTGGCACAGCTCGGCACTGCGGACTTACCAGCGTCGCAGGCTGGCCGCCGACGCGCTGATTGCTTCGAGCTATCTCGCCGGAACCGACGCTCGCCGAGTTCGCCGCGCGCTCGCGGCCTTGTTCGTCAGGACCGTCGGCAAAGACACGGTGAGCCGGGCCTGGCGCAAGGTGAAGAGCGACCGGGACGACTGGACTGCCCGCTTACTGACCGAGGAGCCGATCGTGCGGCTGCTTCTCGACAGCACCGTGGTCCGCGTGCGGCTCCACCGCAAGGCGATCTCCATAAGGCGACCTCCATCTCGCTGCTGGTCGTCATCGGCGTGCGCGCGGACGGGCAGAACGTGCTGCTGGCGATCAAGAGCATGGGTAGCGAGAGTACCGAGGTCCGGACACAGTGTGCTCGACGATCTCGTCCGGCGCGGGCTGCAGGCGGCCCGAGTTCCTGATCGTCGATGGGGCGCCGGGGCTCGACAAGGCTATCGCCGCCGTGTGGGACGGCGTGCCGGTCCCGCGCGGCCCGGTGCACAAGCACAGGAACCTACTGGCGCACGCCCCAGAGCGCCACACGAGGAGATCACCGTCGACCATAGCGACATCATCTACGCGACGACCTGCGAGGAGATCGAGGCTCGCCGCAAGGCCTTCATCCGCAAACGGCGGCTCAAGCACCGCGCCGTCGCCGACAGTCTGGAGAATGCGGGCAAGCGCCTGTTCGCCCTCACCCGCCTACCGTTGCGATCGAACGAGTATACGAAGAGTTCAAGCGGCGGTCAAAGACGCAGACCGAGCAGCGGTCCGCAGACACCACTGCCATGCTGTTCTGCGCGCTGCTCGCCGGCGGCCAGCCCAGCACCTTAACCATATACGTCGTTGTTCCACGAATAGCCAGTAAGCGAAAAAAACCGTATTGATCGCTTGAACTCCAGATCGGGGAACGCACCTGCTATGCTGGTTGACGGCTACGCCTAACCCAGTCGACAACCCCGCCGTGGTCTCGCGGCGGTCCTGCAACCGAGCTAACGCTCAAAGGCGCAGGGCGCCGGCTACAATACGCGCCCAGAGGCTGGCAGAACGCATGACGGCTCTTCTGGTCCGCTCTTCACAGGGCGAGCCTGTCCGCTGACTTCATCAGGCCGTCAGAGAACACTAACGACTCGAGCTGTCTCCTCCGCTGACTGCACGCTGCACTGTCGCCGTCGTCCCTTCGCCTCACACATGAGAGACGATGGCCGCCAGCATGACATTCGCCCCGCGTTCGATTCTAGTGGCTTCGCGCCCGCGGCCCAGCGCCTATGACGAGCGCCGGGCCTGTCGCACCCGTCGCATCGACAGATGCCACAAAAGCCTAGCTTCGGCAAAAACCGCGGAGGCCACTCGCAACAAAGCGCCCTGGCGCTCGACGGTCTTTCAACCAAATCCACGAGTTCTGATCGATTAACGAGAGCTACCAGTGTTGAGAGCTTCAATATTTCGGACGCTCGGCTAAGTCATCGGCACCGGCCATATTCCTGGACAAGGTGAAGGTGCGATTATGAATGACTCTGTCGGCTCCTCGCGTACTATAGAGGTTTTAGACTCGCTAGACTCCAACGTTCGCCTGTACTCACGTTACTTCCCGGCTTGTTTTAGCCGTGCACGCGGGTCTTTTCTGCTGACCGAGGAGGGCCAACGGTTCATCGACTTCTTATCCGGTGCCGGAGCACTCAATTACGGGCATAACAATCACCAGATAAAAGCTGCTATTAGGGCCTATCTCGCATCGGATGCTGTCATTCACGGACTTGATATGACCACTCCAGCCAAGCTCGCCTTTATGGAGACTTTCGATTCAGTTATCCTTCGGGAGCGGCGCTTAAATTATCGATTTCAACTCACGGGACCCACAGGTGCCAACGCCGTTGAGGCCGCATTGAAGCTCGCGCGTAAAGTCACAGGGCGGCAGAACATCATTTCTTTCACACGCGGCTATCATGGCCTCAGTCTCGGCGCTGCCGCAGCGACCGGCGACCAATTCTATCGCAAGGCCAGCCGAGTCGCACTCTCTGGCGTCACCTTTATGGCCTATGACGGCTATCTGGGAGAGGAGATTGATACCGCTGAATATCTAAAACACGTACTACTGGATTCGAGCAGCGGCATCGATGCGCCAGCCGCGATTCTCCTCGAGACAGTCCAGGGGGAGGGCGGTATTAACGTCGCCCGAAAGGAATGGCTGCGATCGATTCAGGCCATAGCGGCGGAGGTTGGAGCCGTCTTTATCGTCGACGATATTCAAATGGGCTGTGGCCGCACTGGCGATTTCTTCAGCTTTGAGTTCGCGGAGTTGTCGCCGGATATCGTCATATTGTCCAAGTCGTTGAGCGGATATGGCCTCCCGCTGTCCATGTTGTTGATCAAAGCTGCGATCGACAAATGGGAACCGGGAGAGCACACGAGCACCTTTCGAGGCAACAACCTAGCGCTTGTCTCCGCAACCGCAGCTTTGAATATCTACTGGCGGAGTGGCGCCTTCTCGCAGAGCATTTACCACATGGGAACGCTGATGCATCACCGGCTTGACACTATCTCGCGTACGCATGGTAGACGGTTCACGGTTCGAGGCCGCGGGATGGCGCTCGGTTTCGACTGCGGAACGAGCGAGATCGCAGAGACTGCAGCACGCAAAGCGTACAGTCGCGGCTTGATCATCGAGCGATGCGGTCCTACGGGCGAGGTCATCAAATTCTTTCCTTCGCTAACAATCGACTCTGAGACCTTGAACAAAGGCTTGGACATCTTTGAAGAGAGCTTAGCGGAAACCGTGAGCCAGTCGAGCGCTGCTTTGACATGACCTGTGCCATCCGATCAATTCTCCCTTAGGCGGCCCCTCAAAGCCATCTGGACCATCGCCGGGCACGTTAGCCGTCGTCCTTTTCCGCATGTCACGAGTGCTACACTTTCGGGACCAGAGTGTCAGTCTGCGACCTCTCCTGAAGTGACGCTCCAGACGCGCCTTATCAACTCGCCGGGGCGCGATCCGCACTTGGACACGGCCGCTGTCGGCTCAAGGTGCGCAGTTGACAACATCAACATTAGTTTAGCGCAGAGCTCTGATAAGTTCCCGATGATGGCTCTTCTCGAGCATCAAGCGTGTATTTGATCTTCAATCAGTTCACGCGTATGCTACTGAACGCGCGTCACCGTTCGCTAGGCTACCCAACCTGTGAGGATCTCGGCCATTTGGAACAATTGGCCTTTCGGGCTACACGAGTGCGCCTCACTCAGGCGATGATAAAGCTGCATGAACTTCGATATCCCAGTGCGAGATGGGCCACTTTTGGCTTAACGAACCGGCGCTCGCCAACGTCACGTCAAGAATGAACGTGAGCGCTTAGGCGGGATCCTTCTTGGGGCCGGCTTGACTATTTGCGGAAACGCCACGGCATGAGGTCCTCGATCCTGCTATGAGGAAGGCCGTCGATGATCGCCTCGAGTGTTTCGGCGATGTAAGCGACCGGGTTGACGTCGTGGAGCTTGCAGGTGGTGACGATCGACGCGAGCAAGGCCCAGTTTTCTGCCCCGACCTCATGCCCGGCGAAGGGAGCATTTTTTCTGGTTAGGCAGACTGGCCGGATGGCGTTCTTGACCGGGTTGGTGTCGAGCTCGAGGCGCCCGTCTTCGAGAAAGCGGGTCAGACCCTGCCAGTGATTCAGCGCATAGCGGATGTCCTCGGCAAGTGTCGATCCCCTGGAGATCATCGATAGCTGCTTCTCGAACCACATTTTCAAAGCGGTGACGAGAGCCAACGAATGCTCCTTTCGCGGCGAGCCGGATGTCCGGCGATGCACCGCGCACCATGGCTTCAATGGCGTAAAGCTGTGCGATGGGCCGAACGGCGGACTCGGCAATCGGCGATTTGCTGTTGCGGGCCAATTTGACGAAGCGCCGGCGCAAATGGCTCCAGCAATGCACGAGCGTCCAAGGCGCTCGCAATCGAGCGACTTCGGTCAGCCGATCATAACCGTCATAGGCATCACATTGCAGGAAGTGTCCGCCAAAGCCGTCCAAGAATTGCTCGGCGAAGGCACCACTGCGACTGGCGGCATATCGGAACAGCACGATCGGCGAACTTGGGCCGCTATGGCCGCGGTCACCGGACACGATCGCCCAGAAGTACCTTTCTTAGGTTAACCGCGCCCGGGATCGAGCACTGGCGCACCGTGGTTTCGTCCATGACCAGACGATCCGCCAGGGCCAGGTGGCGGCGCATTGGTCTGCGATGAGTTGAAGATGAAGCATGGCGCGACCAGACCAGTTGCCCAGCGTCGCCGATCAAGCCGAATGCCCTGGCGCGCATAGATCTCGGACTGGCGGTAAAATGGTGTATGGTCACCAAACTTGGAGACGACCACGTGCGCAATGGCCACTTCGGTCGGCAGCCCGCTGGGTACGACGTGCTCCGGGGCGTGCGCCTGCACGACAGGGCCGGAGCAGCGGCGGGACGGCGCGTGACCAACACCCCGCCATTTCGCCGGGATCACGCCGAGACGTTTGCTGACATCCTTGCCGATCTTCGTCATGGCGCCGCAACCGCACGGATAGAGCGTGCTCGCAGGCTCGATGATCCGTTCCACCCGCGGTAAATGGGCAGGCAAGCAGCCGCGATTGCGACGAGAACCTTGATCCGGCGCGCTCCGCGATCGGCCCTTGATCAGAGCCTCGGCTTTCTCCTGCGCCGCGCCCAGGATGCCTTGCGCGATCTCCACGTCTTCCAGCGGTAAGTGATACTAATCTGGCGGCAGCTTCTCGGACGTGTCGCCGAAATTCGCTGAGAATGACATCCAACCGACGCCGCGCCTCTTCAGACGTCGCCAGTGCCGCCTGATGCTCGCTCAAGGCCGCCTGCGTTGCGCCAAAAAGCGCTTTCAGTTGTTCATTTTCGTCGCGCAGCGCCGCGATGTCATGCGCTATTTCGAGCGCACCGCCGCGGCGCCTGCAACGTTCAAAATAGCTTCCGAGTCATTCTGCCGCAGTTATCCCGCCGACCGCGGGCGTCGTGCTTCCTCCGGACGGACCAACCTCCAATCCAGTACCTCGAACAAGGTCGCGAACATCGCCGGCGACATCCGCATCACGCCGTCCGCGACATTGGGCAAACGCACTTGCAACCTTCGAAGCGTCTGTGCACCAAAACCAGGCCCGTTCGATCCCAGACCACACTCTCGATGCGGTCAGCTCGTTTCGATCGGAACACGAAGGCCGGCGCTGAATGGCTCGAGACGAAGCATCTCCTGCCCCTTCGTCGCAAGCCTATCATGGCCACAGCGGAAATCGATCGGCCGCGTTGTAACGTAAATCTTCAGATCCGCACCAGCCGCGATCATCGTGACGCTCGCACCGCGCGAATCCGTCGGGACAGCTGCTCGGCATCAATGGTCATATCCGTCCGCAGCACGACATCGCTGATCGCGATCTCAAGCTTGATCGCCGGAACCTGACGCTCCTCCAACGCACCTTCCACGACCAGCGGCGCGAATGTCGGTTGCATCGCCTCGCATAGCGGCAACATGCCTCGCTGTCGAAACCGCCGACGCCAATCGTAGATCTGCCAGCGCGTCGCTCCGTGCTTGCGCGCCGCCTCGGATACCTGGGCACCGGGTAACAGACTCTCGTCGACGATCCGAGCTCTCTCAGCTTCAGAACGTACGCGGCGCCCGGATGGTCCTTCAAGAACCTCCAGCCGGCTCACCGACCCCGTCGTTGAGCCGTGCAAATGGACTCCCTTTTTGCTGTCTAAAGCGTGATGACATTAGCACTACTTTGGCAGATTGTTGATTTTGTCGCGTTTTATAGGATTCCCGAATCGATTTTTCAATGATTCATGGGTGGTCGGCTCTTGGAGGGCTGACCATGCCGGGATGGGAAGACGAACTCGAACGCTGGCTGATGCCGTTCTTGGACCGGCTGGGTCATAAGACCCGACAGCGGATGTGTCCTCTGTATGTTGCGGGACTGATCGGTCCTGGCGATCGCAAGAGCGTTCAGCCGATGGCGGAACGCCTTGCCACGAGCAACTACGACCAGTTGCACCATTTCATTGCGGACGGTGTCTGGGACGCGACGCCGCTGGAGACAGAGCTGCTCAACCAGGCGGACCGACTTGTCGGCGGCCGCGATGCGGTGTTGGTTATTGATGACACCTCACTGCCGAAGAAGGGGGAGCGCTCGGTCGGTGTTGCGGCTCAATACGCGTCGGCTCTCGGTAAAACAGCAAATTGCCAAACGCTGGTGTCTTTAACGCTTGCGCGCGGCGAAGTGCCTGTGATGGTCGCGTTACGTCTCTTTCTGCCCGACAGTTGGACGAGCGACATGTCTCGTTTGAAGCGCGCTCGCGTACCAGTCGAACACCGATCGCCACGGTCCAAGCCGGAGATTGCTTTGGCCGAGATTGACCGCGCGATGGCAGCCAAGGTGCGCTTTGGATGTGTGCTGGCGGATGCAGGATACGGCCTCAGCGCACCGTTTCGACAAGGGCTAACGGAGCGCGGGCTGGCCTGGGCTGTCGGTATCCCTCGGCACCTGAAAGTGTATCCGGTCGATGTGAAGCTCATTTGGCCGATTACTAAAGTCCGCGGGAAACCACGAAAGCACCACGTGCCCGATATCTTATCGATTGCGGCAGAACAAATGCTGGCCAGCGCCAAATGGAAAACCGTGAGTTGGCGCAGCGGGACGAAAGGTCGGCTAAAAGCCCGATTTGCTGCTCTCCGGGTCCGCACCGCCGATGGCCCTCCGCAGCGGATTTGGGACAAGGGACAGCAGCATCTCCCGGGCGACGAAGCTTGGCTCATTGGCGAGCAACGTGCCTCAGGGGAGAAGAAATACTATCTTGCCAATCTCCCTGCGGCGACAGATCTGCGCACACTAGCCGCCACCATCAAGGCAAGATGGATTTGTGAGCAGGCGCATCAGCAGTTGAAGGAGGAGCTTGGACTTGATCACTTCGAGGGGCGATCATGGCAGGGTCTTCATCGCCACGCCCTGATGACAATGATCGCCTACGCCTTCCTGCAACATCGTCGCCTCGCCCACGCGGGGCGGAAAAAAAAGAATCAACGGGCCACCGCCTCAGCCAACCATGCCCGCCGTACGTCACGCCATCGTCGATCTCATCCTTCGGCCGCCGCCTCAACGGCGTCCCTACTGCCGAAAACAAATCCTTGAAAAACACGGGCGCAAATAGAATCTGCCAAAGTAGTGTTAGGTTCGATAGCCTGAATTTTTGAGGTAGTTGGCGCATTCCTCTGAGGTAAAGGCATCGAGTGCGTGGCCGATTGCTGCGCAGACAGCGTCGACGGTTCGCGCGGCAGCTTTGCGGACCAAGTGCTTAAGCTTGGCAAAGACTTGTTCGATCGGGTTCAGGTCTGGCGAGTATTTTGGCAGGGAGAAGAGTTTGGCGCCGACCGAACGGATGAGCTGGCGAACCACTTTGCTCCTGTGGCTACCGAGATTATCCAAGACGACGATGTCACCGGGCTGAAGGGTCGGCAGGAGAACCTTCTCGACATAGGTGCGGAAGCTCACGCCATCGATCGGCCCCTCGATGAACCATGGCGCATCGATCCGGTCATGGCGCAGGGCCGCCAGGAAGGTCATGGTCTTCCAGCGGCCGTGGGGGACTTTTGCGTGAAGTCTGCTCCCGCGCGGCGCCCATCCCCGCAAGGGGGCCATGTCGGTCCTGGTCCAGGTCTCGTCGATGAAGACCAGCCGTTCAGCTTCGACGCGATCTTGATACTTTGCCCACTGGGCTCGCCGCCGCGCGACCTCGGGACGATCGCGTTCGCCAGCCGCCACGCTTTTTTTTGAAGCTGAGCTTCTCGGCATGCACGAAGTCCCATACCGAGTGATAATCGACTTTCAGGCCGCGCCCGGCGAGCTCAGCAACGAGACCGCGTATGGTGAAATCGCCGTCCTTGATCCGCTGCGACAGCCAGACCGCGTGCTCACCCGAGATTGCCTTCGGCTTGTAGCCGCCGATCTGGCTAGGCTCGACACTGCCAGTCTCATCAACCCGCTTCATCCAGCCGATGGCCGTGCTGATTGCCACCCCAAATTGCTTGGCGGCCTGATTGCGGGACATCCCGCCCTCGATCGCGGCCACAACACGCTTGCGAAGATCAAGAGAGTACGGCTTGCCCATCCATGCTGGCCTCCGTCCAGCCAGCATGGTGAATCAGAAACCGGCTGATTTGGGAATCCCAAATCGATTCAGCCTAAACCCATCCCGCTTTAGTCCCATCCCAAACCTCCGTCCAAGCCCGAGGCTTCTTTCGCACAGCTATACCGATCCCGAAGCAAGGGTTCCGGCTAAGCGCTTAGGAATGAGCAAAAGAAGCCGTCAGAACCGTTCAGTCTGACGCGGACTGTCTGCTCGATGCAGACCAGCGGTACTTGGTTGAGATTCACCTGCCTCGTAGGTACTGGCAGCCCGTACGTCCGACGCCCTGCGTAACACGCTTAGCTGCCCAGAGGCGGCATGCGGCACGCTCTGCGCGCGGACCTGTCAAGTCCGCGCTGATCCTGACGGCGCCTCATCTCACAGCAGTTGTCAAGTAGGCCGGGTTCGACACCGACGGTTCATTTCTGCAAGCCAAGGCTAGCCCGATCTAACCGAGCGGCAGATGACAAAATGACAAAATGCAGGCCAGACAGCTAACGAGGCGCTCCAATGGGGCAGAGCTCAGCATGAACTCTCTGAGCGCAGTATGACGCTGCGTCAAGATCTCCAAATTCGTATGTCTTCGGCTCGCGCTCACCCGCTTCCACGATCACGATGCTCTGCAGGCTTCTAAGAGGGCAGATACCTTCCTCACGCAGGGCGAGAAGCGCGGCCTCGACGTCGTGAGTTAAATACCCCTCGGGCTCACTATGCTGCTTTAACTCGATCCACATAATACCAAGCCTATGAAACACGTCTTCCGCTCTACGTTTGTCGACGTCGCTTTGAAATGTGACCCTTATTGCCGATGGATTGATGACCACGCAAGCCCCGCCTCCCTCGTTCGCCACCAGCGTCCCGGTTGTCTCACTTGGCAGCAAGGATTTGCAGGAAATAACAATTCCACGGCTAGCGGCATAATCAATTGCGCCATAGTGAAGCACCTTCGTACCGCAGCGCGCCATTCGGCTTGCGTTGGCATAGGAGACTTCCGGGAGCAGTCTTGCTTGCCTCAGAATTCTCGGATCGGCAGTGTAGATCCCACATACATCCGAATAGATTTCGCAAACGCCACTTCCTACAATATCGGCGGCTACTACGGCCGTTAAGTCCGAGCTATTGCGGCCAAGCATTGAGACGCGTCCATCTTCATCCTCGCCCTGCGCTCCTGCAAGGATGACCACGCGGCCCAAATCCAGCGCCCTTAAGAGCGGTTTATCGTCGACTTCTGCGATAAGAGTCTTGCCAGAGACCATGGATGTTTTGATTCCAATCGAATATCCAAAGAGCGACGATGTCGACACTGAATGTCGTTGCAATGCTGCTTCAAGCAGCCCAACGGAGATCATTTCTCCGGCTGTGAGGACGGTATGCAATGCAGCGGTCTTGCAGGTCTCATTTACAGCTAGCGCCAAGGACTTGAGTGCCTCTGTATGGCCCTGCATCGCGCTAACCACGACTACGACTTGGTGAGCGTCATTTGCAAGCCTGTCCAGCATATGTTTGGAAACGGCGTGATAGGACTCCGCATTGCGAAAACTCGATCCGCCGAACTTCATTACTTTGATAGAAATGCGCGAGGGTCCAATATATGAGATCACATTGTCTTATCCCGGCGTCTTCGTGAGTCAGACGGCGGGGCCACTTCGCGCGCTAGACGCCGGAAGATCGGCCAATTGTAGAGAGCCGTTCGTCTTCGCATCGCGCTGGCCTCATTACAGCAATGGCCATACCAAACGACCGCCTACGCGGCCCCACCACGGCTTGACTTCTGACAGGCACACGAGGGTCAATGCGCACCTCACCGGTGAGGGGCAGTTGGGTAGGATCGGCATGCCCTGCAACATTGTCTGATGTCGGCCTTCCCCGATTGTTGCAAGTGCCCCAAAGTGCAGACGTCATCCACCTCTCTCATCTCGCGACCATCACCTGTGACCATCGGCAGGGGTCATGAGTTGCATCCTGCGCTGTGACTTGGCACGCCACTTGCTCACCCTCCTCTGATCAAACCTCGGGACGCATCTTGCTCACTCAGTCGAATGATGTCCGGCACGCCGGCTTCTTGCGTATCCGTCCGGTGAAGCTTTCAATTACCCACAAGCTATTGCCATTTGCTTATCGTGAGGCGGGGGAAAGCCCTGCATCCAGCCCAGCCGGCGCGGATCGCTCGCGCGCCCGTCCAAGTATGCCGTGCCGGCGAACTCAAGCGTGTCTTGTGCCGGTGCAGACCTAACACATAACGTCATGTTATCTCCTTCGCGGGCCGGGTGATTGACCCAACCTCGTCCTCGGCGTTCTGAGGTGATGCTTCTGCTGCGAGGTGCCACGGGCACTCAGCGCGAGCAGCATCCGTAACCCACTGCTACCGGCGTTCAGGGCGCTGGCAGTTGGATCTGGCCAGCGCCCCAGTGCCAGTGTCTATACGTGCCGCTTACTGCCCCGCATTGATGGAGGCACATTTGCCGATGGAGCTATCTTCGACAGGCAGCCCCCACTTCTCGATGAGCTTCAGATAGCTTCCGTCGGCAATGAGCTCGTTGAGGGCCTTCTGAAGTGCTTTAACGGGTTCACTATTCTTTTCGAGATACGTATAGCCATACATGAGCTTGGCCAGCGGCTTTCCCAGAGCCTTGTATTGATCCCCTCCGGACCGCTTCGACTGGACCAGCGAACCGACCCCGGTGTAACCGGCATCCACGCGGCCCTGTTTCAACATCAACTGCTGGTCGGGAGTGCTGTTGGCGCCAAGTTGCTCGACCGCGGGAAGGCCTGCCGCGGCGCAGTTTTCTCCGCGCTCCACTTGTCGACGGCCGCCGTCATCACGCTACTGCTGCGGGTATTCGCCACCCGTTTGCCGCACAGCGCGGTCGGATTTGAGAATTTGTCGGCGTTGGCGCCGGACGCGTAGAGATAGTAGGGCTCGTACATGAAATCGAGGAAGCTGACGCCAGCCGCACGGCGGGTCGGATTGTCTCCCATCAGTCCGCCGTAGATGTCCACGCGACCAGTATTGAGCAGCGCGAAGCTTGCCAGGTCAGAGCAGCTGAATTCGATCCAGTTGAGCTTGATTCCGGCCTTCTCGGCCATCGCTGCGAGCAGGTCGTGGTTGAAGCCGGTCAGCTGGCCCGTCTGGGGATCCTTGAACTCAAGCGGCGGGTAGCTGACGATTGTTCCTACATTGAGGGTCTTCGCCTCCTGGGCGTGGGCTGCGCCAACCGCCAGCGCGAAGCCGACAGCGAGGCTCAACAATTTGCTGCGTTTTGACATGCTACTTACCTTGTTTGCTACGTTGGTAATGCGATTTCAGTTGAGTACCGCTGAAATAAACTCGCGCGTTCGCGCGTGTGTAGGGCTAACGAGAACCTGTTCTGGCGGACCGCTTTCGACGATCAGCCCGCCGTCCATGAACAACACGCGGCTAGCGACCTCGCGCGCGAAGCCAAGTTCGTGGGTCACGACCACCATCGTGGTCCCAGATTTAGCGAGGCTGCGCATGACCGACAGAACCTCTCCCACCAGTTCGGGATCGAGGGCCGAAGTAGGCTCGTCGAACAGCATGAGTGTTGGTTTCATCGCGAGCGCGCGGGCGATCGCTACACGCTGTTGCTGACCACCGGACAGTTCCACGGGATAGGCGTCGCACTTGTGGCCGAGGCCCACGCGGACAAGCAACTCGCGGCCGTAATCCTCGGCCTGTTTGGAGCCGACTTTCAGCACCTGCACCGGGCCTTCAGTGACGTTCTGTAGCGCGGTCATGTGCGGGAATAAGTTGAAGCGCTGGAACACCATCCCGGTCGACAGCCGCTGACGCGCGGTTTCCCGCTCCGACAGCTCAAGCAAACGGTTGCCAGAACGCCGGTATCCGACCAACTCTCCATTGATCCAGATTGCCCCGCCGTCGATTGTCTCGAGCTGGTTGATACACCGAAGAATGGTGCTTTTTCCGGAGCCCGACGGCCCGATCAAACAGACAACCTCGCCAAGGTTGATCTCTAGGTCGATGCCGCGCAGGGCCTCAAAGCTCCCGAACGACTTGCGAACGTCATTGACTCTCATGGTGGGATTCATCTTGCCGCCTCCGACAATGTGCTCAGGCATTGCGAGCTCCTTTAGCGAAGTAGCGTTCGATTTTGCTTTGAAGTGCGGATAGGATGGAGACGACGGCCAGGTACCAAAAAGTGGCGACAAACAGCAATTCGATCACGCGACTATTCACGTAATAGATACTCTCAGCCGCATACATGATTTCGGAGAATTGGATTACACTCGCCAGGGACGTCCATTTCACCATTCCGATGAATTCGTTGCCCAGCGGCGGAAGAATAACGCGCATGGCCTGAGGCAATATTATTCGGCTCAGTGCCTTGAGGCTGTGCATTCCGATGGCCTTTGCAGCCTCGTATTGCCCATTATCGACCGACAGCAGTCCGGCGCGGACGACTTCCGAGGTATAGGCGCTTTGAGCGATACCCAGCCCAAGGAAGGCCGCCACAAAGGGCGTCATCACGTCCACCGTGCGCCACTCAGAAAGACCGGGTATGCCCAGAGTGGGAAAAATGAGGGCGAGGTTAAACCAGATGAGAAGCTGAAGGAGCGAGGGAATCCCGCGAAAGAGCCACACATACCCAATCGCCACCCAATTAATGATGGGATTGGCCGACAGCCGCATGATCGCGATGACCACACCGAGCGCTATGCCGAGCAGCATTGCCAAAACGGCCAGCAGGACCGTATTGCCGAGGCCCACAAGGATCGATCTCGAGGTGAGGTATTCGCCGGTGACGGTGGCTTTGCTGCTTAAGCGAACCTGAGCCGCGGTCCAGCGTTCCGAAGAGGTCTTGGATGAATGAAAAAAACCCGCAGCGTGATGGTTTCAAAGCGCTGAACATGCTGCGTCAGCGGATCCTGCGACTGGAACTCGGGCCAGGATCCGTTCTTGATGAGGCTGAACTGGCGCAGTCGATGAAGGTATCAAGGACCCCGGTTCGCGAGGCCATCATCCAGCTCATTTCCGAGGACCTGGTGATCCGAGATGGAAGGTCGGCGCGCATCGCGCCGCTTAATCTGGACGATATTCCCCGCCTGTTCGGTGCTCTGCTCATCGCGAGTCGTTTGATTGACAGACTCGCGGCAGAAAACCGCACCCCGGCTGACCTTAAGCGGATCGAGGCCGCTCACATAGGTTTCGAGAAGAGCATGTATAGTGGCGATCACCTGAAGCGCCAGGAAGCGAACATCGCGTTTCACATGGCGATAGCAGACGCGGCGCGGAATCCGTATTTCTTTGATTTCTACCGGCGGAACCTGATGGCCTCGTCGCGCTTTTCGGGAGCGACGTTCTCTCAAACGGGCAACGCTAAGGATGATGCCGAGGACCTATCGGAAAGCAGGAATCCCGACCTGTTTGCGCACGTGAACCTAACGCTAGAGCAGCATGCTCTCATTGTGAAAGCGATTCAGGAGCGGGATGTCGAGCAGGCCGATAAACTCGCCATCGAGCACCAGGAACTCTGGTACACTTGGCTCCAGCGCCAGATATTCTCCCATTCGTCATCGATCAATCTGTCGCTCAAATAACCGCCCGCCGTCCAGTCCAGTCTGGCCAGAACCGAGTCCGGTTTCTTCCGCGCCCGCGCGGAACAGCGCCCTGAAAGCCTAACCAAGAACGGAGCGAAAACTATTCTCGCGCACTTGAGCTGAGCGTCTCCAAAATTGCGATTGTTTAGTGTCTTCTTTCCCGTTCATCTTACCTTGCTGCTAGCGAGGAAGCTGCGCGATGGAATTGGGGCAAATCGTCAACTGAACCAACGCGCTCGCGACAGTCGCGAGCGCATGCGCATGTGGCCCATCGGGGCGTCTCGTCCTATGTGTTGAGCCCGCTTGCACAATGGTGGTCGAGGTTTCTACGTCCGTAAAGATCCTGTGGTTCACAGTGGAGGTGCTTGGGGATTTTCATTCATAATACGCAGCGGTAAAGATAAGGTCCTGATCGACAAGAATTTGAACACATAGCCGGTCGAATCTCCAGAGTGCGCTGGACGTTCATGTTCTTGCGGATCGTCTGTTCAGCGACGCGGCCGAACGACTCAGCAAAGCTGTTGCGCGGGGCATCCGTCGGCGTTAGCTGATATCCGTAAGGTGAACTTGCGGGCATCGACATATCGTTGCCGGCACCGAGCGTTGCGATCAGAATCGCCGATCCGAACACCTGGAAATAATGATTGTCGACCTCGTCATTGAAGCCGCCATACCCTTCGGGGTCGGTGCCTGCCATGCCTCCGATCTGCAGCGTCGCGCCGTTCGGGAGGATGATGTCGGTCCAGACGACAAGGACGCGACTTTGCCCGAACGAGATCGTAAGCCTCCGAGGACAGACGCCTTGCGGCGGGCCGGCCTGATGGTTGAGAACTGTACGTATGGACAGCCATACGATCAGTGCGCTGAATCGACTAGAAGTAGTGGAGACAGGCCGGCGGCGGCGTTGGTCTGAAGAGGAGAAGACACGGATTGTTCTGGAGAGCCTGTCCGAGCCGCGCCTGGTTGCGGCGACAGCGCGGCGATACGGCCTGTCGCGTTCTCTGCTGGTGACCTGGCGAAGAGCTCTGGCGAAGAACCGGAGCAAGTCCGAGGCTGGCTTTGTCAGGGCCGTTGTGGCCGAGGATGGGCCTGTGGCGTCGGTGTCGGCGTCATCGGAGAGCACGACAGCCCATTCGACGGAGCGTCGGGTTGAGATCGAGCTGGCCGGCGGGCGGCGTGTCATTGTCGATGCGGGCGTCGACGTTGAGGCACTTCGCCGGATCATCGAGGCTCTGGACCCGCAATGATCCCGGTTCCTACGGGAGTTCGAGTGTGGCTGGCGACGGGCCACACCGACATGCGCAAAGGCTTCGCCTCATTGTCGTTGCAGGTGCAGGTGGTGCTGCGCCGCGATCTGTCAATCGGCCCTTCAATTGCGGGTTGTTGTCAAGCTGCCATTCTTTCTCTCCATTGGCACGCCGGTAGCGATTGCTCCGTCGGAGCTGGTCAGGTTGCGGAGACGGAGCGATCGCGGATGGCCGATCGCCTAGTGGCATTGAATAATCGATGTCGTTGGCGGCTTCGGCGTAACTGCATTGATGTCGTAGCTGGGGTCATGGTCCTTTCCGAGGTCGCGAGCGCCTCATGATGATGTCCGGATCGAGCGCCTCAACGTTTGCAGCGGAGTGCGGACGACAAACCGCAACCGGACTGGCACGTCATCACCCGCGCTCGCCTCTCTACGCAATCGGCGGGCTCCGACAGGTCGAGCGCTACCGCCTTCAAGAAAGGAGACACCACTTGACATCAAACCGCAATTAAAGGGCCGAATGACATTCTTGCTTCTCGGCCCGGAACGCTCGCACATGGAGCCGTCGCGAATGTCCGAGCGTCGCCACGAACACGAATGCCTTGACCTTCGTTCCGCCGATCTCGACCTCGATTTGCAGCTGGCGACCCGGATGTCTCGAACCGCGTCGTCGCAAGCGCCTCCGCCTTCAGCGCCTGCCGATAAGGCTGCCGCGCGCTGCAGCGTTCGCAGGCTGACTGTCACGCCTTTCTCAGTCAATAGATCCTGGCGCACCACGTCCGCATTGCCACGATGGCGAATGAACCTCTCGCGCAGCCAGCCCCTCAAGGCCATGGAGCCGATGCGGCCTCTCGGGCGACTTAAACGGCTTCACCCCGCTCGCAGCCACATAACCCTTCATCGTGTGATGGCTGCAGCCCAGCTCGCGCGCAATCCGCTTCAGCCCCATCAGCACGCCCTCAGGCGCAACATCTCCGCCACGCCATCCGGCGTCTTCATTACCTGCCCCCGTGGATCACTCCACGACGAGCCTCTAGTCATTCGTTCCTCGTTCATTTGCTCTCTCCTTGGCTATCCAAGGAGGGGGCAATTCCTCATGGCGCCGAGGGGGCAGTTTTCCATGGCGCGCGACAGTCTCGGCCGTGCGACGTTGATCCCTCGCGTTAGAGAATGCGGAGCTCCTCGCCGGGGACGCTCGGGGAAGGGGCTCGCCTTTCGACGATCGCTATCACTGCCCCGTTCCCGGGTGCCGCTCTTGAACCGGTCTCGTCACAGCACTCGGACCCGCGTACCCCTTCGGTTCGCTATGCTCACGCTCTCCGGGTGCCGTTTCCCTTGAGGCGATGCGCCGTTTGGCGGACGCCAGGTTTGGCGTGCGGCCATATGCCTACCTTTACCTCCCTCACCATCTCTCGCACCAGCAGGGCCAGGCAATGCACAAAAGCGGCGCGTTCTCCCGGTTGCCCGCCGGATTTAAGCATCAGGAGGCTTCACACGAGAGCGTATCGCCTCCGCCGCTCGATAGTATCCGCGCAACTCGTGGTACTTGGCTGGCACGCGCAACCGGGCCATCTAGGGAAAATCCGCATCAAGGGCGATTGGGATGGACCGCGCTACAGGGCCTCGGCTGAGGGACGATCTTGCATCGACGCGGCACAGCGCCGCAACGTTCCTGGAGAATTTGGATGCCAGCCGCGCCGCTGGGGGTGCGGAGTGGTTCAGCAGGTGGATTGAGATTGGGGATGCCCATGGCATGTTGGGCAATGCAAAGTGCAGGGAGGGGAACGTTGATGAGGCAGCAAAGGCATGGCTATGCGCGCTGACAGCCTTTGAGCTCGCAAAGCGGCTTGCCAGAGAACAAGCCGGGCAGGGCAAGGCCGTTTCGGCCAGAATTGGAAGCGCAATTGAGACATTCGGGTCGTTGAAGCAGCCGATCGAGCGTGTCCAAATCGAATGCTACGATCAGTCTGCGATAGAGGCTCACTACTTGCCCTCCGACGGTTCTTCGCGAGCACCGGCAATCATTTGCATAAGCGCCGAAGATGAGACGTCGACAACATTGCTGGGAAGGCTATTACCCGCCGCGGCTCATCGAGGGATGTCAGTTCTTGCGGTCACATATGATGATGTTTCCGACAATCGAAGGGGCCATTCCAACGAAATACTGTCTTGCTGCCTGGACTACTTATCCACGCGGGATGACGTCGATGCCACGCGCATCGGTGTGTATGGCGATGGAATGGCGGCAGCCTTGGCGACCGATCTCGCTGTGTCTGATAGCCGCGTTGCCGCCGCCGTCTGCGACGGTGGCTTGTGGAATTGGGCTCGGACGATGGCTGCCGTCGAATGGGTTGCCGGAGTTCCCAATGCGCCGGACGACGAGGTCATAGCAGCACGTCGCTTGCGATTGCTTCGACGGTTGAAGTGCCCGGTGCTCGTGGTGGCCGGCGGGCGAGGTATCGTCAGCGCATCCGAGGCGATCGAGCTACAAAATGCCTGCGCGGTCGCAAGGATGGATCTGCAATTGATCATTTCGCCGAGCACCATGACTGATGCAGGCGAACTCGAGAATTTCGTGATTTGCGATGATCGAATCTTCGGCTGGCTAGAGCAAAGACTGTCATGAGTTTGGCCGTCTGATCGCTCTTCTCGGCAACGGCGGCAGTGGAACAGCTTGGTGTCTCCGCCGATCCGCACTGAGGTTTTTATGCAGCGCGCTGCGCCTTCCCAAGCTTTGTTCTTGATCCTGGTCCGGGCGCTGCAGCTGCGACACCGGAGCGCTTGATCTGACCCCGTGCCTTGTATTGGGAAGGCACGGGGTGCCTGTCCTACAGAATGCCAATACTCAGCTTTTGCGAGGCTAGCCGGCTATTGTTGGCAAGCAAATTGAGCCTCTTGTTCAGGTGGCGAACTGCCTCCTCATCGAAGCCATCTAGCATCGTGAAGCTGAGGGCCTGTCTCTTGGCCGACAGTTTCCGGAGTTTCGCCCGGGCGCCCTCGGTCAGGGTGACACGCAAGGACCCCGCCTCATCCGAAAGAGTTTCACGGGTCAGAAACCCCAGCTTTTCGAGCTGCTTTGTCAGGGTGGTGACATAGGCTGGGTGAATTCGTGATTTGTTGGCGACTGTAGTGCTCAAGATCCCCCGACCATCGTCGAGTTCACTCATGGCCATCAAGATCAACCACTGCGGTTCCGTGATGCCGAGAAGCTGAGCCCAGCTCCTGTGTATCTCTTCGAACTGCGAGTGCAGCTCGACGATTTTCCACATCAATTCGCTAACGGCTGTGTCGAGTTGTTCTTTGACTTGCATGTCACGATTCCCGGCTATTCAACTTGTCTTATGGGCGCGCAGCTGACTCCCAATCGACGGACATGTCCGTAACCGTTTTATGTGACCTGATAAAGTGCGGATCCACCATAGCAGGCATCAAAAACAATTGAGGGTTACAATTGATTTAGCTCGCGCGTGAGGTCGCGGCCATCCAGCTCGATCTCAGTGAATTCACACATCTGCATGTGTCCACGTGATGACGATGACAATCTTCTCGCCGAGCGGGCTCGCCAGACCAGATCATCCAAGAAATGGCCTTGCAACAGCGTGACGGCACTATGGCGTTGCCCGCGCATGATGCCTGCGTCATGCAGCGAGGGCTGATCGTGATGATGTGAGCCGAAGCCGTGGCGATTTGACGCTGGCGGCCTCTGCCGCGATCAACGGTTGCTCGTGCTTGTTGGCTGATTATTATTGACTCTGAGTCCGGGCTTTCAGCCTGCCGGGAAATGACACGCAGACGTTACTCGCGCTCGACGGTTCGAACAAAGTCGTCATGTCAACTTCAACATTGCAGCCTATCCGCACCGATAGAATGTTGCTCGCCGGTCCAGCCCGATCCGGCCGCTGGATCGGCTGCTATGTCAGTTGAGCTTGGAGAAGGACCACACATATGATGACCACGCGAGAAGTGTCGGTCGAAGACGCCGAAACGGTGACCCGGATCGTTGTTGCGCTGCTTGCCGAACTTGGGGGTGGGGAGGTACAGGCCGCACCTGATACCCAGCTTGCTGCTGAACTCCTCGCCATGAAGGAGCGATCTGTGGCCTTTTAGCGTTCACCGGGGATCGCCCTGTCGGCGTTATCATGATGTCGGAAAGCGCAGCTTTTTTTGCGCGGGGAACCTACGCCACCATCACCGAACTCTACGTTGTGCCAGACCAGCGATCATCCGGCGTCGCAATGCGTCTCATCGAGGCTGCCGTGGAGCTCGGCATGGTGAAAGGCTGGACTCAGCTTGAGTTGGCGGCGCCAAGGCAGCCAATGTGGAGCCGCAATCCTGGCCTTGCCTTGTACGTCAAGGCAGGTTTTGCGGAGATCGGCCCGCGCCTGCAATTGCCGTTGCAGTGCCTAGCCAGCTCGCGTTCGCAAGCCAAACCGAAGAAACGATTGCGATCTGGTAGCCGGCGGCAACGTGCCGCCACCAGCTCTATTCCGAATTCGATTGCCGCAGGACTGGCATTGGAATTCTCAGGAAAGTCGGTCGCGGCAAACAGGACTCGTCCACGTCGGAGGAGATGAGCAGATCACAGCCAGGAAGGAAAACTGGCGACCGGTAGCGATCCACGAAGAGGCTGACCGGCCTGATCCCTCTGCGGTGCTGCAGGGGCTTGCAGATCACGGGCTCTTGATGCGTCCGGGCGCTCGTAGGATGCTTCACGGAATCTTTTGGCTTTGATTAGGATCAAGATGTCAAATCCGGAGTCGTTATCCCTTGTAGCAATATTCAACTGTGCTGGAGGTCTCATGCGCAATCCTGTCTCTATCGGCGTATTTACCAGCCTTATCTTCGTGGGCTTTGCATCGCCTTCGATTGCCGCTCCGCAACGACACGCCTACGTCTCCCAAGCTCGACAGGACGCTTATTGTTTGCAGGGACGCGCCTGGGGATACCCAGGCAATTGCCAGTTTTCGACCTATGAACAGTGCACGGCCACTGCATCAGGGACCGATGCATATTGCGGCTTGAATCCCACCTATGCATTCGAGCGGCAGGGAGGACAGTGGCGCTGACATGTCATCGGCGAGTGTTGTCGATAGCTCGTTCTCCGATGTCTTGCCGTGCGCGCTCGACCTGGCCCGCAAAGTAGACCGCAAGTTCGGAGGCGATCGCGGTGCCGAGGCACTACGCGCATTCAGGCTGGCAGAGCGCGTCTTCGAGCCAGCTGTCCGGTCCTTAAGCGCCTGCGTCGACGGCGCTCCACCGGGTTAGTTTTTATCTCGGCTGCACTCCATCGTGCGGCGTACACGCACCTTGCCCGGCCCCTCGTGGAATTCCTTGATGACACGGGCTTCCAGCGCCCGCTCGACCTGGGTGGGGCGGCTGCGCTGCCGCAGGTAATCGTGCCATGTGTGGAATTGATAGCGCTCGATCCACCTTTCTGGATCCGCCATGTCTCGCGCAATCGACCAAGCATAGGCGCCGTTACGCTGTCGGATCAGCCTAAGGCCTTGCATCATCTCTCGAAACCCGTGTGAATTCGGCTCCATCACCCGATAGTCGATCTCGACGACGATGGGTCCATCGCGTCCCACCACGGGCATCCGGACCGCCGGATCCTCCAGCAGGCTTCCTTCTTCGACGCGAGCGTCTACAGGCGGCATTCGCAGACGCAGACCGACCAGTGGCGACGCCAGCATCAGCCCCGCCGCGATCAGCAGGGTGTTTTCGACACCGCTGGCGTCGGTCAGATGACCCCACCCCCAGCTACCGAGTGCCAGGCCGCCGGATGCTGCCGCCTGATAAGCCGCCAGAGATCGCGCGGCGACCCACCGGGGCGCGGAAAGTTGTACGCCAATGTTCAAGAGGGTCCAGGACAGGGTCCAGCCAGCGCCGGCTACGGCCAAACCCAATGCAGAGAGCAGCGGGTTACGACTGACCGCAATCACCGCGATGCCCGCGCCCATGGCGAGGGCGCAACATCGCATCGCAGCTTCACTGCTGAGGTGTTTGCGCACCCGAGCGATATTGGCGGCGCCGATGACGGCTCCGAGGCCAAATGCCCCCAGCAACAGGCCGTATGTTGGCGCGCTGCCCAGCAGAAGATCGCGTGCCACCAAGGGCAGGAGCGCCAGGATCACGCCACTGATCAAGCCCATGACGACCGTGCGGACCAGCACGATCATGATCGAGGGAGAGTTCGCAATATAGCGGACGCCCAGAATGATGGCCCGGCCGAGCCGTTCCGGCGGCAGACGCGACCGCGCAGCGGCGCGCTTCCACAGATAGAGCGCACCAATGAGGGGCAAAAAAGATAGGGCGTTGAGAGCGAATGCGGCAACGGTCCCTGCCGTTGCGACAATGATGCCCCCGATCGCGGGACCCACGCTGCGGGCGATATTATAGCTAATTCCGTTCAGCGCGACGGCGGCTGGCACTGCGTGTGGTGGCACCTGTTCGCTCACCGCCGCCTGCCAGGCCGGTCCCAGCATCGCGGTGCCGCAACCTGCTGCAAAACACAGTGCGAGCAACAGGTCTGGCGTGAGCAGCGCCAGCCAGGCCAGCACGGTCAACGTGGCTGTGGCCGTCAGAGCAATGCCGAGTGAAACCAAAGCCACGATGCGGCGATCATGCAGGTCGGCAATCGCCCCAGCCGGAATCGCGATCAGCATCACCGGCAGTCCGAGGGCCGTCTGAACCAGCGCCACTTTGTCCGCCGACGATGACATTTCCGTCATCGCCCATGCCACTCCAACTCCCTGCACCAGGCTGCCCAGATTGGAGACCAGGCTGGCAACCCAGATCCTGCGGAACGTGCGGTGCCGCAGTGGAGCGGTGATGCCATCGGTGTCGGCGGTGCGGAGCGGCTTCGGCTTGGCGGGCGTACTTGGCGGCTCTTCGCGTTCCTTTGTTGGCCGATCTGTCTGCTCAATCGACACCGAATCCGGGCGATTCGGCGAGCGAAAAGAAGGATCTGGGCACACGAACGGTCGGCCTTCTTCAGGCCTGTCGTTCGAGGCCCGGCTGATTCCAATTTCGTGTCTGAGACTACCGCTTATTTGCAGCAGAATTCCAGCAACGAATTCCTTTTCTGCGCCGAATTGCTGCGCGATCGCCGTGGAGGGTCAGCCGGCGCGCATGTCTTGAGCCGCGGTGCGGAAGATCTCGGCGATGATTGCGATCGGCCGTCTTGTTAGTTGGATGACGGCTGGCCGCGGGCGAGGGCGAAAATCCGCTACCTACGTGATTCCGTTTACGCTTGAGCAGTGGAAGGGAGACGAACGCGTTAATTGAAGATGCGCGTCCAGCGCCTTTGTGCCGACTGAAGCAGGCGCGTCGCAACCTTCGGCCAGGCGAAATTTGCAACCCTGATCAATTTGGCGTCGAAGGGTCATGTGTGGACGACGCCCGCGTTGCAAGAAGATTCTGACGTTCGGCTTGCGGTCGGGTGCAAGTCATGTGTCCGGCCTGTTGCGCGGCACCATGACCGCTGGCCCTGATGTAGTCCGCGGATCGGGTCCCAATCAATCGCCCGGGCTTTGACGCCCATGACCCAGAAGCGGGTTGTCCCAATCGACGGCTCGACCGTTTCGCATCACGCCATCATCACCCTCGCAATTCGATTGTTCGCTACACCGTCGCCTCATGCTCCCATTGCCAAGCCTCTTCAGGCGGCTGCAGCGAGTTCCGGCCTTCGATAGTATCCTCCTTTGGCCATGATCGCCCAAGCGATCCGCGCCATCTTGTTGGCCACCGCAACGGCGACGAGCTTGGCTGGCTTCTTGGCCAGCAGCTTCATAATCCAGGGATGCTTTTGCGGATGCAGCCGGGCTTGTCGAACAACGGCCGTTGCGCCGATGACGAGCAGCCGTCGGAGATAGCGATCTCCCTGCTTGGAGATTCCGCCGAGCCGCTCCTTGCCACCCGTCGAGTGCTGCCGCGGCACAAGTCCGATCCATGCTGCAAAATCCCGCCCGGATTTGAAGCCACTCGGGTCTGTGACAGTGGAAGCGATGGCCGTGGCCCCGATCACGCCTATCCCGGGTACGGTTTCGAGGCGGCAGCTCATATCATTGGCACGATGATGTGCGTGAATGGCGCGATCCAGAGCCCCGACCTGCAATTCCAGAGCAGCGAGTTGATCGACGATAGCCTGCAGTGCCTGTTTCATCGCAGATGGAAGAGATTCGTGATTATTCTCGTCCGTGATGATCGCGCCCAGCTGCGCGAGACCTTCGCGTCCCGTCTCCGCAACGAGGCCGAACTCGGCAAGGTGGGCTCGGAGCGCGTTGATCAGCTGCGTGCGCTGTCGGATCAAAAGATCCCGCGTTCGATGCAACATGAGTAAGGCTTGCTGATCGGTCGACTTGATCGGCACGAACCGCTTCGATGGGCGTGCCACGGCTTCACAGATCGCGGCTGCGTCGGCAGCATCGTTTTTCGACCGTTTGACATAGCCCTTCACATAGCTCGGCGGCATCAGGCGAACAGTGTGACCAAGCTTGGAGATTTCACGTGCCCAATGATGACCGGTGCCGCAGGCCTCCATACCGACCAGGCAACCGGGAAGCTTGCTGAAAAAATCCAAAACCTGCTTCCGTCGCAACTGACGGGTGATGACAACCTTGCCCGCACTATCTACGCCGTGAACTTGGAATGCATTCTTGGCGAGATCAACGCCGATGGTGTTAACATGCATGTGGACGACCCCCTCCGGTGATTCGTTGTTCAACGATCACCCCTTTGGCACATTCGATGCTTGGAGCGGGCGTCGTCCACCACATCAATCGCCACGCCGCAACTCCGATCGCAAGCGCAGGAGGCCTGGTAGAAAACAAGCAAGGGGCCTGGTAGAAAACAAAAAGGCTCTTTCGGGCCTATGCGACATGAGGTGTCTCGGGGCGAACCTCTTGACCCCTTCCGGGGCTGTCCATCTCATGAGATGGCCCTGACGTTTCCACCAGGAAGGGCTGATTGTGCTCACGCCCTGTGTCAAGCGATCTGCGCGCAATCTCGTGTGCCCCGCACTCGAAATTCAACGATCTTTCTAGATCCGCAATTCCCAACGTTCCCTCTCTTACCAAGATTGTATCGGCGTTGCTGGATCAAGTCATTGAATACGAAAAGCAAGTCGCCGCCAGACTTGGTGGGTAGATCGTCGGCAATGATAAAAGAGTGGGCGGCATTCTTCTGGTGAGGGAACCAGGCCGCAGGCCCGCCTGGATGGGATTGGGAACGCCTCGGCGCCTTCTCAATTGGCGCCTTTGGATGCTTTCGATCCTGGTATGGGCTGCAGGAATTTCAGGTCTCCCGGCTTAAGTCTCGTGGAATTCTTTCGTCTGGGCGCGTGCGGCTTTCGCCGCAGCGGGCTCTCGTCAACCGAGCCGCTACGCGTCTCGTAGGGTAGGCGCGGGACACCTCGAAGAGGATATCCCTACGCCTCCCCCCAAACCGTGCGGGCACTTTTCAATGCACACTGCTTTCCGTACGCGCATGCTCTCGACCGGAGACGGCTGCACGGCATGACGGGCACAGGACAATGGTCTTGCGCCGCCAACCGGACCGTTTCCAGACCGTCAGCGATCCGCTTCGCAAGTCACCTAGGCGGCGGAGATGATGCATCTCAAACGGTCCGGTCGTATCGCTGCACGCTTCGCATCTGCGAGCGTTGAGGCGATCGATCAGATCATTTGGGCTTTTGACCCACCGCGCCCCTGCTGTGACGTTGTCGACTACAGGACTTGTTCAGTAGGTTTGGGTCAGATGCTTCAACCTCCACAGCTTGATGCTGCGAAGCTTACCACGGACCACAGAGCTGACCTCGTAGTCCGTACCATTCCACAGACGCGCCATGGTTCTCGCTCTCGTCGTCCGATGTCGCATCGCCAGCGTCTTCACGAGGCTACGGAACACAACAAGCTCCAACAGCCCCAAGGCGCCCTTGATGTCATCAGCAAACGAATGGTAGTTCGCAAATCCACGGAACTCTGAGTTATAGGCGAGGACGGTTGCGACATCGCTGGTAACCAAGAACTGCTCGCGCGGACGGCCAGTTTTTCTGGCGAGATCGCCATAGCCATGTCGCTTGCAGAACTCGGCGCAACGGTCAGTCTCCTTCGCAAGAGAATCCTGCGGCGTCGCCACGGACCGTGCATGCGCAGCAGTCGATCCGCGACATAGATCGTGATCTCGACTCCGAAGCGACGCATAGCTTCGTTCTGCACGCGATCTGTCCGCCAGCGCGGCCCATCGGGCGAGGCTGTGGCGATCCAATCGGCAAGCTCAGAGGCTTGCGGTCCCGAGAGCTGTCCGCTTGGTCGTTCGAGCGCAGCCTCGAGCCCTCCCTGTGCGCCGCGCTTGATCCAGCGATACAAGGTGCGCGGGCGTACATCGGCGACTTCTGCGGTAGCCTCGACCGACAAGCCATCACGCACATCGGCTATCGCCATAAGCCGAGCGCGACGATGTGCCAGCCGCTCGCGCGCCGCCTGAGCGCGCAGCTCGTCGCCAGTCTCCGGCAAGTCATCGATCCAGCCGCGCCACCAGCCGCGTTCGCCGTTGTTCCGTTCGTCCGGCCAGGCTGCCAGGAACAACGCCTCCACTTGACCGCGTATCGCCGGATCAAGTGCGGGCCAGCGCTGCATCTGTCGGCGAGGGCGCACGGCACGCAACATTGCAAGCGCCGCCTGTGTTCGCATTGGCCAGGCTTCAAACATCCATGCCAGGATCGCCAGGCCTTGATAGGCCTCGGCCGGCTCGCCAGCCGATGCTGCGCCCAAATCCCGAGCGATCCGCGCGAACTGCACCTCGCGCGCGGCCGCCTTGCTATCGATCCACACCGCGCCGAGCAGGGCGTCGAACAGAGCCACGGCCACAGACCAGCTGATTTGGCCGATCCCGGGCAAATCGATTGCTCCGCCTGGCCGACCTTCAAGAACACGTCGCTGAAATCGCAATACCGGCTCCGTGGCGACTCGCTCGCGGCGCGGGCCAACCGGTGGGCGCAGCGCTGACATCTGTCCGGCGCAAAATGCGCAGTACTCGACAGTCCGGGCAGCCGCAGCTTCGCTCCGCACTCGGGACAGGTCCGCAGCAATACCGTGCCATGGGTCGGACAGGCTACCAGCCAGCTAATTGTCCATGTCCGCCGAACATAAGGAGCCTCGTCTTCGGCGAGGCAGTCGGGACAGACGCCTATCCGCCGCGGCTGATGCGACGGCCGCTCCGAAACGAAGCGCTGCCGACTAAACCGCTCCGGCATGGCGTCAGCATGCCCGTCATCCGGCCAGTCGGCGAAAGTGAGCGAACGAATCCGTCCGCTCGATACGCCAGTCCCGCGGGCAAGCGCCGCGACTACGAGCGGATCAGGCTTGCGCCACCAATCTGGGTGATTCGCTCGATTCCGCTCGCCATCACCGAGCAGCAGGGCATCCGGGGCAACCGCAAACGGCTGAGCGTAGCGCAAGAGCCAGGATGGCAATGCTTCATCCGGCAGCGGTGCGACGAACGCGCGCAACGGCAGCGGGCTGACCGCCGCATGCTCCCAGAGCTCAACCTCGAAGATGTCAGCCGGCGACACGTCGGCGCTCCCGTGGAGGAATGAAGCCGATGTCGTCGATTCTTTCGATGCGAATGCGTTCTTCGCCGGCAGCGACGGCTGCGGCCGCGGCTGTCGTGATCAGACAGACGACTTCGCCGAGAATACCCTCAGCGGCGTTCAATACCTTTTGCGCGAAAACCTGCTCTTCCATGCCCGATCGCTCGCGGAGCGGCAGCATCGCTTCCAGTGTGTTGAGCAGCCGCAAATACTCTGCGTCGTATTGCCGTGGCGGAAGACTGAAAGGAGTAAATCTGTTGGCGAGTTGGTCATCACTCTGGATCGCGCGCCAAGCCTCCGCGGTTCCTGCCGCGATAAGCGGAATCTGCAGTTCGTTACCAAGCCAGCGCAGCAGGTTGAGGAAGCGGCGTTGCTGTGACCGTGAACCCGACAGGATGTTATGTGCTTCGTCGATGACGAGCAGGCGCACGTCGGTCGCGCGCAGCATCCGCATCGCCGTGTCCTGCTTCGCGGCCAATCGTTCGTTGTTGCGATCAGGTGCACCGAGCGCCTCCAGCACCGCGGCAAAGAACCGACGTTCGTCCGGTGCAGGCGGCATCTGGACGTTCAAGACCGGCACGGAAATTGCGCCTTCGAAAGCTCCCGGCGCGCCGCGCAATTGGTCACGTCTGAACTTCTCGATGATCTTGGTCTTTCCGTTGTTGCTGGGCCCGACCAGCAGCAGGTTCGGCATGCGGGTTCGCTTCGGGAAGGTCAGCAGGTCCTCCATTGCCGCCAGGGCGGCTTCTGCCCGTGCGTAACCGATCCATCGATCTGCTCGGATGCGTTGGATGCGAATCTCGGCGGGCGCATCTGCTAACGACTGCAGCTGAGGGAGTAGATGCGGGTAAGAGGAATTGCTCATGTCCATTCCTCAACGTTCTTAAACAGGCGCTGATCTGGGGCAGCGGTCCGACGGGTGCGGTTGGTTCCGTTACGACTCCTGCCGGCTGTCGTTCCGTTGCGACAGCGTCGAGCCGACGGCGCCGTTCGTGTTGGCGACGCGCGGTCTTCGTCGTTGCGCTGGCGCGGTCCGCGATGCCGCGCATCACATCAATCGCGGCGAAGATGGCATCCTCATCGACCTGTTCGCGGCCTTCCTCGCGCAATCGCTTCAGCGCCAGCCGATGTTCCCAGAGGCTGATCGGCGGACGTCGCAGGTCACGGTAGCTCAGGTCGTAGTAGTGCCCATCGGGCGCGAGCAGGTAGATGCGGCTGAGATTGCGCGGATCATAGCGGATGATCATGCGTTCCTGTTCGCCAACCCAGGTCCGCAGCACGTCGGACCAATAGCCGATCGAGTGCAGAAATACGCCTTCTCGACGGACAAGCCGGCGATCCATCGGCAGAAAATCGATCAGGCAACGACGTGGATCGTTCACGCGGGTCGGCGTTCCTCGACCCGGCGTCTGACCGTCACCCAGGATGCCGCGCTGCCAGGCCGCAATCGGCGTCGTACCGATTCCGCGATGCAGATCGTGGTGATAGACGCCGACAATTGCGTGGGCGAGCCATTGCTCGATCTCATCGAGCGTCATCACGGCCGTGTCTTCCGGCTTCCAGTCGCCCTTGGCGCGGATGTCCGAGAATGTGGTGCCGGGGAGCAGGTGGACCTTGCCCATCATTGTCCCGATCAGCCGCTCGATGTGTCCGCCGTAGTGGGGCGTTCGCACGGGACGGTAATCCACTGCGATGCCGTACTGCTCGCATCCCCGCCTCTAGGCCTCCGAGTGAAACTCCTTGGCATTGTCGAGGTGCAGTCGCTCGGGCAGCCCCTCGACTGGCCATTCACCGGCGACGCTGCGCGCCATCAGCCATCCAGCCTTCGGCAGAGCTGTGTGCGCGATGCACAGTGCAACCGAGGTCGCAGACGGCGCTTCGAGCGCCAAGTGGAAGCCCGCAACACACCGCGAATGAACGTCGATTGCGATGGTCAACCAAGGCCGTTGAATCGGCTGTCGCGTGATGCTGTCGACCGCGATTACATCCACCAGCGTGTGGTCGATCTGGACCAGAGCCAGGGGCCAAGGCGCAGTCAGCGAGCCGGTCGCGGATGCGAAGCGGTCGCGCGCAACCTTCCGCCCGAAGCGCCTTGCCACGACGTCGGCCGACTTGCGCTGACCTATCCGCAAGCTGATCGCCTTCCGGCTGGGCTTCGGCAAGCCCAACGCCCGGCAGCGGCGCTGCACCTCAATGACGAGATCACTGACGCGCGGCCGCTGGCGACTGAGGAACACCTCGTTGATCGTGGCCTCAACCACCTCGTTAACCTCGGCCGGCAGCACGAGCTGTCCCTGCCGCCGGCCGCGACGTCCCGGCAACAGGCTGGTGACGCGTGCATCGGCGAGATAGCGCGCCAGCAGCCGATAGACAAAAGATGTGCTGCAGCCCAGCCTCTCGGCTGCCGCCTCAGCATCGCTTCGCGACCGCTCGGGGATCTCGGCCAGCGCGCGGACGACCTCGAAGCGGCGCCGCGCTTCGCACCAATCGGCAGCAGACACGTCCGCGAGATCGGTCGTACTTGCGGTGTGGGTCATGCTGGCCTCACCGGTGAGCCGGACCGTATCGGCGCGGTAAGGTCGACGCTGAACACACCGTGCGCGATTAGCCGCCAAACTGCGCTTAAAGCTGCACCACGTTCACACGGCATCGCGTCGACGATCCTCGCGAAGGTTGGTTCGCTAAGCGACTCGGCAATCTTTAATGCTTGCTCGGATATGGCCGGATCAAGCGGCGTGCCGCGCAGCGGGAGCAATCGCCTGGCGTTATCGAGTATCGGCGCGCGAATGGCGCGCTCCGTGGCGATCCGGAAGCGTCCGCCTTCCTTCTCGGCTGCTTCTCGAGCTGCGACGAAGCCTGGTCTCAGTCGTGCCCACTGCGCACGCAGATCAGCGGGTACTTCACCTCCACCAGCTCGGTACCGCCGCTGCTCCAGCTCACGCGGAAATCTGGCGTGTACCGTCGCCTCCGCGCGCCGTCGTCAAACCAAATCGTAACTGGTTGCGAGGTGATCGTCGCGCCGGGATCGAGGAAGGCCACTAGAAGCACGAAGTCACGTTCGAGCGCGCTCTCATGCTCGACCGCATCCCCATCGACCGGCCGAAAGCCCGTGACGTGCGAACGCCGACTGAGTGGGATGCGTCTCACCGCCCCCTCCGACTCACCATCGTGCAAGGCGAGTCTACGCCCAGACGTTGCAGTCAGTCCACGATTTAAGGACCCAGTCTATGATTCAAGGGAAAACGGACGATGCCCAAACGCTTGCAAAGACTCAACCTTCCGCCCGCGCCGGACTCGGATTCAAGGGAAAACGACAACGGCGTCACGGACCGTCCCAGGTCCGGCGGAATCGCCCGATGCCTTGCGGTCAGGAATTGCAAGCCCGGAGCCGAACTTTACGCAAAAGCTTTTCGCTCCAAGTTGTAACGATCGACGCGGATCGCGCTGTAGAGAGGCGATCGGTCCTCGGTTCGCAAGCCTCGAACCGGCGCCCGATCGCCAATGCGGAAGAAGCGATTCACAAGATCGTACGCCAACATTGACTTCACAGCGGAGCGCGCCGGCCTGCCGGACCTCGGCAGCACGGATGCGTTCAAGCTTCAGTTGGGGCGTCCAGCCGGAGCGCTTGCCATGCGCCTCCATGGTGCGGCGGCCTGTCTCACAGATCCCAGCTGACAATCGGGATGGTCGTTAGATGAGCGACCATACCAGTGTTGAACTCCTATGGCTCGACAAACGGATCGAGAACCGGATCCGGTTCGGCCGGGCCGCCTCCGAGGAGATCATTGACGGTCATCGGCGCGTCATGTCGTTCGCGCCGGGCAGTATCTTTGCATTCGTGCGTTGGAGCACCAATGACTTCGGGACCGTGCTGTCTCGTGTCGACATCTTGCGCGCCGCCGCGCCGGAATATTGGCACCACGTGTGCACAACCGCCTCTCTGTCAACGAGAACCCATCACCTTTGGCCAGCCGGACAACCGCAGCAGGCTTTCACCGTGGAGCGTGTCCTGCAACTGATCGAGGCCAGATGACACGGAACCCGGTCATTCTGGCGATGTGTGTGGCCACGGCTTTCGCGCTTTCTTCGGGCAAGCGCCCAACACCATTCTACATCTGGAACACATCAGATAGCGTTCCGATCGGACTCTATCGCCTGCAGGAAGTGGGAGCGTTGGAGGTCACCGAACTCGTCGCCGTTCGCCCGCCCGAGCCGCTGGCAAGCTTTCTCGATTTCAACGGGTATTTGCCCCTCGGTGTTCCGATGCTCAAACGCGTTCTGGCTTTGCCGGGACAAACCGTGTGCAGGACGGGGCGCACAATTATCGTCGACAACATCGAGATGGGCGAGGCACGCGAGCGCGATGCTCGCGGCCGGCCGCTGCCAGCCTGGCAGGGCTGCCGGGTGATTGCACAGGACGAGGTCTTTCTCATGAACTGGCAATCGCCCGACTCGCTCGACGGCCGCTATTTCGGGCCGATCGCGCGGTCTGCGGTGGCAGGACAGGCGCTGCCGGTATGGACGAGGGAGGAGTGATCTTGTCCGAATTCCTGGGTTCGCTGGTCACCAAGCCGTCTTGCCTGCGCCAATGCTTGTCCTGCCTTCCCGTTATACTGGCGAAGCTCCGCAGGCATATCTCTCGCTCGATCCTGCCGCGAGGGCGGGAGCCAGGCCTCTTCTCCTTACCGGCCAGGCGCCAGCTGCAGCTCGTCATGATTGCTTGCTGTCTCGACGTCCTGCTAACGCTCGGATTGCCCTCATTCGCCGGCGCAGAACCCGCTCAACGCGCAGAATCTCGCCTCGTCTCGAGCGCTGCTGGTGTCGGGGCAAATGCCGCCTCGGTGTCCGAAGCCGCGGAGCGGTTTAAGATCCCGGAGGACTGGATCCTGAAAGTTATCGAGGTCGAGAGCGGCGGCAATGCGCATGCGATATCGGCGCGCGGAGCACTGGGATTGATGCAAATCATGCCGCAGACCTGAGTCGAATTGAGCGTTCGATACGGCCTTGGCCTCGATCCGTTTGATCCTCACGACAACATCATGGCCGGGACGGCGTATCTTCGCGAGATGCTCGATCGCCTTGGATCGGAAGGCTTTCTCGCCGCCTATAACGCTGGTCCGAAGCGATACGAGGAACACTTGGTGACCGCACGGCCGCTCCCGCATGAAACGCAAGTTTACGTCCTGCGTCTAACGGAGTTGCTAGGCACTCATGGCGCAGGGCGGGGTCGTGCGGACGTCAGACAAGCGGCCGATTGGCGGCAGGCGCGCGTATTCGTTCGCATATCCGGCAGCTCATTGGCTGCCGGTTCATCGGCATCGGGTCAGCAATCGCTGGGGCCGTCAAAAGAGGCGCCTGTTGCAAGTTCATTTGCACTTGGATCTCACGCAGTCGATCTGTTCGTGCCTCGTTCAGCCAACGTGCGGCAGCAATGATGTCATCGCATGTGGCCGCGGGCTGTCGCAGGTTCCTGCAGTCTGGAGCGCGGATGGCAGAGAGCATAGGCCAGGTCTTAAGCGTCCGGCGGCCGCACATCGGACAGCTGGTGATATCAGCCGCAAGCCTTTCTAATGTTAGCTGGCGGGCCATGACGGACATTTGGTTTGCATTCGAAACGCGGCAGAAGGATCATGACGCCAATACTTTCGGGTTTAGTCATGGGGCACTCGCTCACGCCGGTAAGGGTTCGCTAAAGGAGTGCGATTGTAACGTACTGGTGACATATGAGTGGCATATGGGCGATGCCTTCGGCCCGCGCTCTACTCGTCGCTTCGCTCCTCACCGAGCCACCCTTTCGGGTGTCTCGGCCCTTCGGGTGACGATCGCTATCGCAAGCGCTCGCTTCGCTCGCAAACGGCGGCGGCTTTGCAAATCGACTGGCCAGTCGCAGCGGCTATTTCGCAATGAAGCGGCCACCAGCCGACGTGTTCGGGAAGGCGCAATTGAAGGATCGACCGCAATGACCCGAACTGCATTTTGTCGCAAATCGCCGCAAGCACCGAGCGTCTATTTGCTTGGAAGTCGGACTTTGGGAACCAGTGACCGACGAGACTGCGAGGAGGGTAGCGGGACGGCCGCCCGTAATCGGCCTGCTCCGGGCGTTGCGGCGGCAGATCAAGTGGCTTGCGCGATGAAGAAGCCGCAAACTGCGCCGCCTCAGCAACGCGGGAGGCGTGTGATGGAATTCTTCTGTGGTTTGGATGTCGGCATGGACGAGACGGCAATCTGCGTGGTGGATGACAAGGGCCAGGTGGCGCTGGAGGTTGCGGTGGTGACCGATCCGGACGCGATCAAGGCGGCGTTGACGCCGTATCTCGGCCGGCTACGGCGGCTCGGCCACGAGGCGGGCTCGCTGTCGCCCTGGCTGCATCCGGAACTGCTCAAGCTCGGCCTGCCGGCAGTCTGTCTGGAAACCTTGCACGTGCGTGCAGCGCTGAAGGCGCAGCGCAACAAGACCGACAAGGCGGACGCGCTCGGCATTGCCCACATCATGCGCACCGGCTGGTTCAGACGGGCACATATCAAGAGCGAAGCCTGCTACCGGCTGCGGCTGTTATTGACACACCGGCGCAATTTGAAGCGCAAGTTTCTGGATCTTGAGAATGCCATCCGGCATTCGCTCAAGGTGTTTGGCATCCGCCTGAACCGGGTCGGGCGGGGCGGCTTTGCGCAAGTGGTGCGCGAGGCGGTGGCGCACGATGCGCTGGTCAGTGAGCTGATTGACGCCATGCTGAACGCGCGGGCGGCGCTGTGGAAGGAGTATTGCCGGCTGCACGATTTGGTGGTGCGGCTGGTTGCCGGGCACGAGCTGTGCCGGCGCTTCATGCAGATTCCAGGCGTCGGTCCGATCGCGGCGTTGAGCTTCATGACGGCGGTCGACGATCCCTCGCGCTTCAAGCGTTCGCGCGACGTGGCGGCGTATTTTGGCCTGACCTCGCGACGCTGGCAGTCCGGCTCCTCGATCGACGTCAAGGGCCGGATCAGCAAGGCCGGTGACGGCGACGTGCGGCGCGCGCTGTACGAGGCGGCGAGTGCCTTGCTGACGCGCTACAAGAAAAAGGACAAAGTCAAGACCTGGGGTCTGGCCCTGGCCAAGCGCGCCTCGCACCGCAAGGCGACGGTGGCGGTGGCGCGCAAGCTGGCCGTGATCATGCATGCGATGTGGACCACCGGCACGTTCTATTGCGGCGATCCGGACACATCTGCGGCGCAGACGCGCGCCGAAACCGCCGCCAAGCAGCGCAAATTGCTCGGAGTTTACGCATGAGCTGCGTGATCTCTCGAGCTGGGACCGAGGCGGCGATGGCCGCGACCTGAACATGGAGCTCCGCGGTGAGCGGATGAGGACTGGTGCAGCACAAAGACGACGGAACGCACGTTATCTTGCCTGCGACGATGCATCTTCGGATGCCGACCGATCGCGCCGGATTGCCTGTGATGTGGCTCCGTCACACCGATGGAAAGATGCGCCGCGACGGCGTCCGCGCTGCCTTGCTGAAGCGACCTTGTGCCGTCGCTGAGCGCGGAAGACTGCACGGCGCATCAGGACTCATGACCATCGCGGCGCATCGTGTCATGGCGTGGATCAGAGCGGCTTGTCGTAAGCGAGAAAGGAAGCGAGAATGGCTAAGATCAGAGAGACGACACGACCGATTAAGACGGCAGGATAAAAGGCGCAAGGTGCGCGCGGTCGGTCGGGCAGGGAGAGCCTTCAAAATCAGTGATCTTGCAAACATTGCGGACCATCCCGCGCAACTTGCGATTTGGAGCAACCCATCATCGTTGCTCAACTTTCGACACCCTGTGAGCTTGCGATGTCAAAAAAAGACGATTTTCGCATCCGGCCCGGCCGCATCCGCTCGACGCGCGCACCGCGAGCCAAATCGTTCCTGGCGCAGGCGCTCAAGGCTGCACAGAAAGCCGGCGGCCTCTCACGCGGCAGCCAGAGGCGGGGGCGTACCTTCGGACGCGGCCGCGCGGCGAGCCTTGCCGCCTCAAAGCTCCTGAACAACAGCACCCGCGGTGCCATGGTCAAGGCGCGGGTGGTGCGCCGCATGCGTTCGCCGGGCGCGCTGCGTGCCCATATCGGTTACCTTCAGCGCGATGGGGTGACCCGGGATGGGCAGCCCGGCAGACTGTTTGACGCCTCCAGCGATGAGGCCGCTGGCCGCGCCTTTGCCGAGCGTTGTGAAGACGACCGGCATCATTTCCGGTTCATCGTCTCGCCCGATGATGCCGGCGAGCTCGGGAGCTTGCGGAGCTTTACCCGCGAGCTCATGGATCAGGCCTCGCGTGGTCTCGGCACCAGGCTCGACTGGGTGGCGGTCGATCATTGGAATACCGAGCACCCGCATATCCACATCCTTGTGAGGGGCCGTGACGAGGACGGAGAGGACCTCGTCATCAGCCGCGATTATATCTCCACCGGCCTGCGTGCCCGCGCTGCCGATCTCGTCACCCGTGAGCTCGGCCCGCGGTCAGAGCTTGAAATCCGCCAGCGTCTCGAGGCAGAGGTGACTGTCGAACGCTGGACGCGGCTCGACCGGGTGCTGGCCCGGCAAGCCGGGGCGGCGGACGGGGTCGTTGACCTGAGACCGGACGGGCAAGCCGTGCGAGACCCGTTGCGGGAAATGCGGATCGGAAGGATGCGTAAACTCGAGCAGCTCGGCTTGGCTGACCCAGCCGGTCCGGCGCGCTGGGTGCTGCCGGCAGATGCAGAGCAGCGCCTGCGAGAGCTTGGCGAGCGTGGCGACATTATCAAGCGGCTGCACAAGAGCCTTACCAGGGATGGCGCCACGCGCGGACCTTCGTCCTGGGCACTCGAAGGTGAACGCCACGGCGAACCCGTGATCGGTCGCCTCATCGCTCGCGGGCTCGATAATGAACTCCGGGGCTCCGCCTTCGCGGTCGTCGACGGCATCGATGGCCGCGTGCATCATCTGAAGCTGCCGGACCTCGATGCGGCTGGCGATGGAGCCATCGGCGGCATCGTGGAGATGCGGCGCTTCGAGGATGCAAGGGGCCGGCAGCGGATCGCGCTGGCCGTCCGCTCGGACTTCAATCTTGACCAGCAAGTGGCGGCGGAAGGGGCGACCTGGCTCGACCGGCGCCTGGTCGCTCGTGAACCCGTCGATATCTCGCGGGCCGGCTTTGGTGCGGAGGTCCGCGCGGCGCTCGATCGGCGGATCGACGTGCTGGCGGAGCAGGGGCTTGCCCGCCGCGACGGCGACAAGGTCACCCTTGGCCGCAAGCTGATTCGGTACCCTGCGCAATCGCGAGCTCGACACTGTCGGTCGTCGGCTTGCCGAGCAGACGGGCTTGGCGCATTTGCCGGCCGAGCCGGGCGAGGCCGTTGCCGGGACTTATCGCCAACGGCCGTCACTGGCCTCGGGCCGCTTCGCCAGCTGAGAGGAACCCCATTTGCAAGCTATCTATCCGACCAGCCTCATTCGAATCGCGTCGGGATTGTAGACTTGACCGAACCGGTTCTGCAGGAAGTCCGTCAATGCGATCTGCTCCTGTCGTACAAAGCCTTTGGTTGGAAGCCGCCCCTGCGCCAGAAGATCGAAGACAGCAGCAATGCCCGCCGCCGTCGTGATTTGAATGGCGCTCATTTTTCGTCCAGCAACAGTTCCAGCGTAGACCTTGTTCGCGTATGTTTCTTGCAAATAACGTCCATCGCGCCAGCCACAAACGGTAACGAACACGACAACAATATCCTGCATTGTTGCAGGAATGGCATTTTCGAACAGATCCTTCAGAACATCACGCCGGTTTCTCAGATTGAGGTCGTTGAGCAGCGCCTTGATAATTCCCTGATGACCCGGATAACGAATGGTGCGGTAGTTCATGTTGCGCACCTTGCCCTCCAGCGTCTTGGCAAGCGTGCCGAGGCCGCCGGAAGTGTTGAACGCTTCATAGGTCACACCATCTAGAGAAAACTCCTCTCGCTCCTCCAGGGCTGGCACATTCACGAGTTTACCCTCCAGGATGGCTTCGCACGGTTCGATATATTCGTTTATCAGCCCGTCGGTGCTCCAGGTCAGATTGTAGTTGAGTGCGTTTGAAGGATATTGCGGCAGCGCACCCACGCGCATACGCACGCTGTCGAGGCTGTCGAAACGCGATGCCAAATCGTTAGCCACGATGGAAACGAAGCCGGGCGCCAGACCACATTGAGGGATGAACGCCGTGTTACCATTTTGCGCCAGTGCCTCCACTTTCTTGGTCGTTGCAACATCCTCGGTCAGATCGAGATAGTGCACGTTTGCCTCTCGCGCAGCCTCGGCGATCTTCCCTGTTAGATGAAACGGAGCGGCCGAGAGCACCGCGAATTTGCCGTTGAGGGCGGCCACTACACTCCTATGATCAGTGATGTCTAGTGTTGCGGTCGAGACCGCCGGATGGCGATCGATCTTGGCAAGCTGCTCGGCGCTGCGGTCAGCAATGTCGACCTTGTAGTCGCCGGTGTCGCCAAGCATAGAGGCGATCGCGCCGCCAATTTTGCCTGCGCCAATGACTAGGACCTGCATCTCTAATTCCCCCTTTGTGTTTAGATTTTTATGAGTTTAGGTGGGGAGTAGTCGAATTATAGCGACACACTGTGCATTTCGGCGTATATTTTTGGTCAGATTGACCACCCAAAGCGACAATCTGCGAAAACACCTGTGCTTCCCACCGCTAAAGACAGAGAACTGCTCGCGCTTTTGAGTGAGAATGCCAGGATGCCGGTAGTGGCGCTGGCGAAGAAACTGTCTTTGTCGCGCACCACCGTTCAGGCCCGGCTCGAGCGGCTGGAGAGAGAAGGGGTGATCGCCGGCTACAGTGTCCGGCTGTCAGAGGAATATTCTTCAAGTTTAATCCGGGCACACATCCTGATCACGATTGCGCCAAAGGCGGAGACGCAGGTCAGGTCTTCGCTTGAAAAGGTGCGCGAAGTCACCGCTCTTCATTCGGTGAGCGGTTCTTTCGACTTGATCGCAATGATGGCAGCGCCCTCCATGCCCGAACTAGATCAACTGGTAGGCAGAATCAGAACCATCGAAGGGGTAGAGCGGACGCTGTCCTCGATTATTCTGTCCACGCATTTCTTGCGTTGAGTCCCTTACGTCTAAACTGACGACCTTAACGCGTGTCAGGGCTAACATGTTGGCTCTGAGAGAGCGCGTTGCGATTTGGCGTACCCGATTTCTCACAAAGCTGTTGAAAGAGCGGATTGATCCAATATACGCCCACTCGAAAACGACTTCCCTCGCCCCGAATGTCAGATTGCAGCACATTCGAGATTTTTCGCGCTTGGCAGCGAGCGAGTTACGCAACAGAACCCACCTGCCCTAGCACATGCTGCCTTTGACGTTTTCAAGCTTCTGCGAGAATGCGCTGAATTCTGTATAGTTGCAACGCTCGTTCAATACTGGTCCTTGTCCGTTCCTTGACGAGTGCTCGCTTCTGGCCGAGTCGCCCCCAATAATTTCAAGAGGGTGCTCCCAACGAGCCGCTATGGCGCGTGCCCGGCGCGCTTATTCTGTTATTCATCGGTCGGTGGCGTTTTCCGCCAGAAGCCAATCGCGAAATACTATGAGAGGTGGGTGGGTTGATCGCTCGGACGGCCACACCAGATAGTATCGCTCGGCGCTTTCCACGGGCAGGTTGAGAGCGCGAACAAGCTTGCCGCTTGCCAGTTCGTCCTGGATCAGAAAGGTCGGCAGCAGGGCAACACCGACACCGACCATTGCTGCCTGGGCAACGGTGGCAAACTGATCGAAGTACATCGTCTGTCCGGGCCCACCAGCTACGGACTGCGCCGAGAACCACAGATCCCACGCATTTTGCCGTGTCGAGATGCTGAGCAGCGGTACCTTCTTGAGATCAGCCGCCGTGCGAAACCTGTATTGGTTCTTCAACTCGGAGCTGCAGGCGGGGACGACTTCTTCTGAGCGCAGCAGCGCCATCTCAACGCCGGGCCAGTCCCGCGGCCCGAAATGAATGGCCGCGTCGAGAGACTCGCTCCGAAAATCGAAATAGGTGAGCCGAGTCGCAAGATTGATGGTGATGCCTGGATTGTGCGAGAGAAACTTGGGAAGTCGCGGCGCCAACCAACGCGTGCCGAAAGTTGGCAGTATCGCGAGATTGAGTGTTCCGCCCTTAGGATTAGCGCGAAGATTGAAGGAAGCGGAGCTGATCTTGCGCAGCGCCTCACGAATTTCCCTCGCATAAGCCTCGCCCGCGGCCGTCAAGCGAATGGTCTGCCGCTCGCGGGCAAAGAGTTCAACCTGGAGCTGGTCCTCGAGAAGCTTGATCTGTCGGCTGACCGCGCTCTGCGTCAAGCTGAGCTCCCTGGCCGCCAGAGTGATGCTGCCCGTCCGTGACGCGGCCTCAAAAGCAGCCAGCAGCGCGGTCGACGGTAGGAAACGGCGGGGCGTATGCATGTTCATTCCAGTTTAGAATGACATCTTAAGGAAAGATCGTTTGATCGCCTAGAAAACACAAGGATAATCTTTGCGAGATATACCAGCCCAGTATGCGCGGATGTGAGCAACGGAGCTAATAATGGCCACACGGCACGCGCATTCGGATGACATTCGTGACCTGTTCTCGCGTGCAATGTCCGACATGTATCGCGCTGAGGTTCCGCAATATGGGGCGCTCCTGGAGCTTGTTGCGGACGTCAATGCCGAGACCTTGAGCGCCGATCCTGAGGTGCGTGCGAGCCTCGAACAGAGCTGCGAGATCCAACGGCTGGGAATCGAACGTCACGGCGCGATCCGGCTCGGCACCGCTCAGGAGCTGTTCAACATTCGTCGCGTATTCTCCGTCTTAGGTATGCAACCCGTTGGCTATTACGATCTCTCGATCGCCGGTGTCCCCGTTCATTCCACGGCCTTTCGCCCGACGACCCGGGCTGCACTTAACCGTAATCCGTTTCGTGTTTTCACGTCGCTACTCCGGCTCGACTTGATCGAAGATCTTGCACTGCGCGCTGAGGCCGAAAGAATACTTTCTGCTCGTCAGATCTTCACGGCTCGTACTCTCGAGCTTGTGGATGTGTTTGAAACAGAAGGTGGATTGACGCAGCCGGAAGCGGAAGAGTTTGTTCGCGAGGCATTGCGGACTTTTCGCTGGCACAGTGATGCAACGGTGGATGTTGACACCTATCGAAAGCTGCACGATGCGCACCGGCTGATCGCGGACATCGTCAGCTTCAAAGGCCCACACATCAATCATCTTACGCCGCGAACTCTGGATATCGACGCCGTGCAGGCCGGAATGCCGCGACGCGGGATTGCGCCCAAAGCGGTTATCGAAGGACCGCCGCGTCGCAAGTGCCCGATCCTGCTCAGACAGACCAGTTTCAAGGCGTTGGAAGAGCCCGTCATGTTCAAATGCGGTGCGGGCGAACACGCTACTGGGACGCACACTGCACGCTTCGGTGAGATCGAGCAACGCGGCGCCGCCCTGACGGCCGAGGGACGCAGGCTCTATGATGAACTTCTAGCATCGGTCCGTTGCGATGTTCAGATCAGCGCCGCAGGTTCGAATGCGCCGGCCTATGCTGCCGAACTGTCCAAGTGCTTCGCATCATTTCCGGACGACTGGGCCGAATTGCGTTCGCGAAGACTTGCGTTCTTCCGCTATTCAGCTACTCCGGCCGGGCTCGCATCAAGCCGCTGCGACGCTCGTTCCGCGACCGTCGACGAATTAATCGCGGATGGTCTCTTGCAATTTGATCCCATCGTGTATGAGGATTTCCTGCCGGTCAGTGCAGCCGGTATATTCCAGTCGAACCTCGGCACAGACGAGCAGAAGAACTACGCGGCACAATCCAACCGGGCTCAGTTCGAAGCGGCGCTTGGCGCCTTGGTCCATGATGAGCTGGAACTCTATGCCCAGGCGGAGAGAACGTCGTTGGAGCGCGCTCTGAAACAGCTTGGATCTGCTGAGATCGTCTCTGCCTATGCGGGAACATGATCGCGAGCGCGATACGTCAGGCAGATTGATGGGCCGGACATCTTGGTGCCACTTCACCTATGAACATCTGAAATCAAGGCTCGACCCTAGGAAAGACACCATGTCTGCTTCAACCAAAATACAAGCGAAAACCTTCAATTCGGATCTCGCTCGTGACGTCGGCGAGCTGCTCGCCGAGCTCGGCGTGGACCGAACTCACTATATGGATGGCGCGCTCAAGGTGCATACGCCGATCACCGGCGAAATCATCGGGGACGTCCAGGAAACGAGCGCGAGCGAGGCTGTCGCGGTAATCGAAGCGGCACACACCGCGTTCCGCGTCTGGAGACTGGTGCCCGCGCCGAAGCGTGGTGAACTAGTACGGCTGCTTGGTGAAGAGTTACGGGTCCACAAGGAGGCTCTGGGTCAGCTGGTCTCGATCGAGGTTGGCAAGATCATCTCCGAAGGTCTTGGCGAAGTCCAAGAGATGATAGACATCTGCGATTTCGCCGTTGGGCTGTCCCGGCAGCTTTATGGCCTGACGATCGCGACCGAGCGTACCGAGCATCGGATGATGGAGAGCTGGCATCCGCTCGGCGTCGCCGGAATCATCTCGGCCTTCAATTTCCCAGTCGCTGTCTGGGCCTGGAACGCAGCGCTTGCACTCGTCTGCGGCAACAGCATCGTCTGGAAGCCGTCGGAGAAGACACCATTGACGGCGCTGGCGACGCAAGTGCTGCTAGACCGCGCCATCAAGCGCTTCAAGCAGGAGGGCGGTACCGCGCCAGATGGTCTCTCGGCAGTGTTGTTTGGCGGCCGCGAGATCGGCGAACTGCTCGTCGATCACGCCAGCGTCGCATTGGTCTCGGCCACCGGCTCGACGGCGATGGGCCGCGCGGTCGGACCGCGGCTCGCCAAGCGCTTTGCGCGCGCCATCCTCGAACTCGGCGGCAACAATGCAGCTATCGTCGCGCCGACCGCCGATCTCGATTTGACGCTCCGGGGCGTCGCCTTTGCTTCCATGGGCACCGCCGGCCAGCGCTGCACGACGCTGCGCCGCCTGTTCGTGCATGAGAGCGTGTATGACTCCTTCGTGCCGCCCCTAAAGCGGGCCTTTGCATCAGTCACGATCGGCAACCCGCTTCAGACTGAGACGCTGGTTGGTCCGCTGATCGAGGCGGCTGCCTATCGCCGTATGCAAAGCGCGCTTGAAGCCGCGAAAGCCGCAAGCGGCATCGTTCATGGCGGCGAGCGTGTTGCGATTGAGGGGGCGCCTGACGCCTACTACGTGCGGCCGGCGCTGGTCGAAATGCCCGCGCAGACAGGTCCGGTCGAGCACGAGACATTCGCGCCGATTCTCTACGTGATGAAGTACAGTGACTTCGATGCCGTGCTCGATCTGCACAACGCTGTTGTGCAGGGCCTGTCATCCTCGATCTTCACCAATGACCTGCGCGAGGCCGAAGCCTTCCTGTCGGTGCGCGGCTCCGATTGCGGCATTGCGAACGTCAACATTGGTCCGTCCGGCGCCGAGATCGGCGGCGCCTTCGGCGGCGAAAAGGAAACCGGCGGCGGCCGGGAATCTGGATCGGATGCGTGGAAGGCTTACATGCGCCGTGCGACCAACACAATCAATCACGGCCGGACGTTGCCGCTTGCGCAAGGCGTCAAGTTCGATGTGGTGTGAGAGAGGATTAGGCGTGAACGCTACTGTTCAAGTAGCCGCATCCCTGCTGCGGCCAGCGAGCCGTCTGGCGGCGATCGGCGTTTCGGATATCCTGAAGATCACGGGCCTTGCCGCAGACATGAAGCGGCAGGGCAGGGACGTCATTGCGCTCGGAACGGGCGAACCCGATTTCGATACGCCCGACTACGTCAAGGACGTGGCGAGGCGGGCGATGGACGCCGGCGCGACCAAATATACCGCCCTCGATGGCACGCCCGAACTCAAAGCTGCAATTCGCGCGAAGTTCAAGCGCGACAATGGCCTCGAATTTGCTCAGGACGAGATCACGGTCTCGGCCGGAGCCAAGCAGATCCTGTTTAACGCGATGATGGGGACGCTCGAGCCGGGCGATGAGGTCATCGTCCCGACGCCTTACTGGGTGACCTATGCCGACATCGTCCTGATTATGGGCGGCAAACCCGTGCTTGTGCCGTGTCAGGAAGCCAACGGTTTTCGGCTGACAGCAGAGGATCTCGCACGGGAAATCACGCCGCGCACGCGCTGGGTGATATTGAACTCGCCGTCCAACCCTTCCGGCGCTGCCTATTCGGAGGCTGCTTATCGGCCCATCCTCGACGTGTTGATGGCGCATCCGCATGTCTGGCTCATGGTGGACGACATCTACGAGCACATTGTCTACGACAATTTCCGCTTCGTGACACCCGCCGCGATCGAGCCCTCGCTTCGTGCACGCATCCTCACGGTCAATGGCGTTTCCAAAGCCTATTCGATGACCGGCTGGCGGATTGGCTACGCGGGTGGACCGGCCGCGCTCATTCGCGCCATGGCAGTCGTACAGAGCCAGTCAACGTCCTGCCCATCGTCGATCAGCCAGGCTGCCGCTGTTGCCGCACTCAATGGTCCCGCAGATGTCGTGAGAGAGCGTTGCCGATCGTTCCAGGCGCGGCGCGACTTCGTTGTGGCCGCTTTGAATAGAATTGAAGGTATCGGCTGCCGGATGCCCGAAGGCGCGTTCTATACTTTTGCCAGTTGCGCGGCCTTGATTGGTAGAGTTGCGCCGGATGGTCAGCGGATCGACAGCGATACGGCGTTTACACAATATCTCCTCCACAGCGTCGGCGTCGCCGTCGTCCCCGGTTCCGCGTTCGGGCTGGCGCCGTATTTCCGGCTTTCCTATGCCACCACACTTGCGGAGCTAGAGGACGCGTGCGAGCGGATCGCGCTTGCGGTGAACCAATTGACGTAACTCGGAAGTAGCACTGTTTGAGGGGGCAGCCTAGCCGAAGGAAGCTCAATCGGGCTACGTCGATTACTTGGGGACTCTTTCGTTACCTCAAATCCTCTCCCGGGGGCTCAAACTCGCTGGTCGCCCCTCCTATGTTTCAGCTCCCTGGTTGCGTGCCGCAACAAGTTCGAGCGTCGCGATTTCGCATCGTCTGGTTCGTCAACATGCATTCCCGCATGAGCGCCCCTTGGTCACCGGCGCAAGCGGGCTCGATCGCAGAATTTCTGCTGACGGATGGCGCGCGTGCGGCAGCCCCGTGGGCGCTCAAGTCAGAACTGCAAACTGTGCGGAGCACTAACGCGGTTGGAAGCCACTTTCCTTCCCGGTCACAAGTCAGAAATACCTCAGTCATGGAAGCCAAATGGCAAACAAACCGACGAATGCACACCAAAACAGATCGACAGTGTTGAACCACGATAGCTTCAGGTATCGGAATGGTCGCTTGTATGTTGAAGACCTGTCAGTGGATGATATTGCCGCCGATATCCCTACGCCTTTTTATTGTTACAGCGCCTCCACAATGCGGAACGCCTATAGGCTTCTTGCGGAAAAGCTCCGACCGTTGGGCGCTTCCATTTGCTTTTCTGTAAAAGCGAACAGCAATATTTCTGTTCTTAAACTTCTCTCTGAATTGGGGTGCGGGATGGACATAGTCTCCGGGGGGAACTAGAGCGAACGCTCGCAGCTTCGGTGGACCCAAAAAGGGTTGTCTTTTCCGGCGTTGGGAAAACGCGCGCCGAAATAGCGCGTGCGATTGAAGTAGGAATTCACCAGTTCAATGTGGAATCCCCTGCTGAACTTGACGCAATTCGCGAAGTGGCACGAGCTCTCAATCGCCGGGCACCCGTTGTTTTTAGGGTAAATCCGGATGTGGATGCACAGACCCACGCGAAAATCAGCACAGGCAGAAAGGGGGACAATTCGGTATCAGCCTTGAGGATATTTTGAACGTTTATGCGAAGGCTGCTACGTTTCCCGAACTCGATGTTGCTGGCTTAGCCGTGCATATCGGCTCGCAGCTTATCAACCTGTCTCCTTATCGCGCTGCATACCGTCATCTCGCTTCTCTTGTAAAAGAGCTTCGGTCCCACGATCTGTCGGTACGCAGGTTAGATTTCGGCGGCGGCTTGGGAATACACTACAACTTCGGCGCTGGCCCCGATGTTGGTGAGTACGCGGCCATCGTAAACGAGACTGTGACCGAGCTGAGCTGCGAGTTGACAGTTGAGCCGGGACGTTGGCTTGTTGGTCCCGCTGGACTTCTGGTCACTGAAGTCCTTAACCTCAAAGAATCCGGCGGCACATCAATAGCTATCGTCGACGCCGCGATGAACGACCTTATGCGACCAGCCCTATATGAAGCGATCCATCCGGTCCTGCCATTGCAGGACAACAGGGGCGGGCGCGCGCACACCTACCAGATTGTCGGTCCAGTCTGTGAGTCTTCGGACATCTTTGGAACTTACAACACTCTACCCTCCCTTAAATCGGGTGCCAGGGTCGCGTTTGCGTGTGCGGGTGCATATGGTGCATCAATGGCCTCCACCTATAACTCTCGTGACTTGATTGCCGAGATAATCGTCGATCGAGACCGCTTCCGCGTCATCCGTCGGCGCCAAACTATTCAAGACCTACTCGAACTAGAGAAGCCAGCCTCTTGGCGTACTGCGTAAGCGTCGTTCCGTTCCCACCTTCTCGCGGCACATGGGATAGGGGAGGTTCACGATCTCTTTGAAGGGATCGGCTCATGTCTATGCTTGACCATACGCTTAAGTCGGACGTGACGGCGCGCCGGCTGGAAGTGATCACGGAGACGGGACGCCGTCGTTGGTTCTCCAAGGACGACAAGGCCCGGATTGTCGAGGAGACGCTGGTACCAGGCGCGGTCGTTTCCGAGATTGCCCGGCGACACGGGCTGACCCCACAACAAGTGTTCACCTGGCGCCGGCAAGCACGCCAGTTGCCGACGCCGATGGCTGACGATCCGCCGTTCGTACCGGCGGTGGTAGACGCCGTGGTACCGGCCGTGGCGGTTGGCCATGAGCGCAAGCCAGCGCGATGCAAGGCCAAGCCGGATGTCGGGGGCATCGAGATCGAAGCCGAAGGCGTCACTATCCGGGTTGGCCGAGGCGCGGACGTGGCGATGATTGCGGCCATCGTCCATGCGCTGAAGGCAAGCCGGTGATCGGCCCGTCCGGCACTGTCCGGGTGATGGTGGCAACCAAGCCGGTCGACTTCCGCAAGGGAATGGAGGGGCTTGCCATGTTGGTACGCGAGCACATGAAGGCCGATCCGTTCTCGGGTGCTGTTTATGTGTTCCGTGCCAAGCGGGCGGACCGGATCAAGCTGATCTTCTGGGATGGTACGGGTTTGTGCCTGTTCGCCAAGCGGCTCGAGGAAGGCGTCTTCCGCTGGCCGAAGATCGAGGATGGCGTGATGCGTTTGTCGGCGGCGGAATTGTCGGCGCTGCTCGAAGGGCTTGATTGGCGGCGTGTGCACGCGGCACGGGAGACGGTCGTCCCGACGCAAGCCGGATAATTGTGGGCCGCGCTGCGGCGAAGTGAATCAGGGGCATCGAGCACGTCGTCAGGCGGGCGCGAATATGCTCTGATTTGCCTGTGAGCGATAACCTTCCTGATGATCCCGAGACGCTGAAGGCGATGCTGCTTGCCGAGCGGCACGAGAGCGAGCGGCTGCGCCAGATCATCAAGGAATTGCAGCGTCATCGCTTTGGCCGGAAGGCGGAGTCGCTTCCCGAGGAACAGATGCTGCTGGGCCTCGAGGACGTCGAGCAGGTCGGGGCCTCTGCCGAGGCCGGTCAGGACGAGACCGCCCCGGAAGGCCGGGCGGAACGGGCGCGCAAGCGCCGCGTCAACCGCGGGGCACTGCCGGCGCATCTGCCGCGGATCGAGGTCGTCGTCGACATCGACGCCAAGACCTGCCCCTGCTGCCAGGGCGAACTACATCGGATCGGCGAAGACAAGAGCGAGCGGCTGGACATGGTGCCGGCACAGTTCCGCGTTGTCGTCACCCGACGTCCCAAATACGCCTGCCGAGCCTGCGAAGATGGCGTCCTGCAGGCCGAGGCTCCGGCCCGCTTGATCGAGGGCGGACTGCCGACGGAGGCAACCGTCGCCCAGGTTCTGGTGTCCAAATATGCCGATCATCTGCCGCTCTACCGGCAGGCCCAGATCTATGCCCGCCAGGGCATCGTCTCCAGCATCTTGAGCAGCACGATTCGGCCGCCCTCGGAGGCGAGGTCGAGGCCGATCGAGCGCTTGTTGCGGTTGATGCCGACGAAATAGGCCGCATCCTCCTCATGGAACGGAGGGCCCCATTCGCGCACCTCGTCGCCCGCGGGCGGCTCGACCTTGATCACGTCGGCGCCGTGGTCGGCGAGGATCTGGGTGCAGTAGGGACCGCTCTCGATCGATCGACGCTGGCGGACTGGGTTGGGCATGCCGCCTTCCATCTGCGCCCCCTGCATGAGCGCCTTCTCACGGTGCTTCGCGCGAGGTCCAAGCTGTTCGCCGACGAGACGACGGTGCCGGTGCTCGATCCCGGTCGAGGGCGCACCAAGACCGGCCAGCTCTGGGCCTATGCCGCCGACGACAGGCCCTGGGGCGGCCTCGATCCGCCCGGCATCGCCTATGTCTATGCACCCGACCGCAAAGCCGAGCGGCTGTTCAGCCATCTTGCCGGCTTCAAGGGCGTCCTGCAGGTCGATGGCTACATCGCCTACCCAAAGCTTGCCGACCGCGGTGAGGTCGAGCTCGCCTTCTGCTGGGTGCACATGCGGCGCAACTTCTACGAACTCGCGACAGCCGGCCCCGCGCCGATCGCAAGCGAGGCGCTGAAGCACATTGCTGCATTCTATGCGATCGAGAAGGAGATCCGCGGCCGCAGCGCCGAGGAACGTCGCCTCGTGCGGCAGCAGAAGAGCCGGCCGCTGGCCGATGCCTTCGAGGCCTGGCTGCGCGCCAAGCTGGCTCTCATCAGCCAGAAGATCAAGCTCGCCGAAGCCATCCGCTACGCCCTCTCGCGCTGGCAAGGCTTAACGCGCTTCATCGAAGACGGCCGCATCGAACTCGACAACAATACCGTCGAACGATCAATCCGTGGTATCAAGCTCAGTCGCAAGAACGCGCTGTTTGCCGGATCCGACGGTGGTGCCGAACACTGGGCTGTCGTCGCGTCCTTGGTCGAGACTTGCAAGCTCAACGACGTCGATCCGCTCGCCTATCTCACCGACGTCCTGACCAGGATCGTCAAAGGTCATCTCAACCGCGACATCGACCAGCTACTGCCATGGGCCTACCGCGCTCAAGCTCTCAAGGCCGTGGCCTGAGAACGACGCTTACCGTACTGCGCTGTCCAGCGCTGATGCATAAATTGCTTGATAGTTCGGAAAAAAGATGCAGTCAGAGCTCGGCAATGCGACCCATCGTGGCGAAGCGAGACTTCGCACGGACTATCGCCGATCACCAAGCCCGATCATACAAGAATGGAGGCCTAGGCCCACTTCAATGCTGCCGTGTGAAGACAATCGGGTCAGCGGAAAACTAATAGAGACCGCCAGATGACGACGCCGTTCCATCCAAGCAGATTCAACTCTGCCCCAGACAGGAATCCCGTGGTTCATATAGGGTGGGACATCAAATACTTTTGCACACTCTTGCACTCATCCAGCAGTAGTTGGGTCACGCGTGCCGCGAGGCTGCTCTCCGGACGGCCCAAGGGTCGGCAGATACCGACTACGAATGGAATCGAGGTTGACAACCTGCGCACCGCGATGCCACGACCATGCCACTGCAGGGCAGTAATTGGATTGACGAGCCCCACTCCCACTCCTTGCTCTACCAGAGCGCAAACGGATCCGGCCGTGTTGGTCTCCACGCGGATGTTGTTCGACAATCCGACCTCTGCAAAAACATCATCGAAACGGCGGCGGTATCGATCGCCTTGGGGATAGGTGACTAGACATTCGTTACGTAGATCTATCGGGTGGATAACATCCAACCGTGCCAGCGGGCTGACAGAGCGAAGGATACATACTTCGTCGCCGATCTTAAATTGCCGCATGTGAACGCCATCAACAGCGACGCCCACCTCCACAACACCAAGCTCGTAGCGAAGCGACAGCAACTCCCGCATCAATTCGGCATTGTCTAACGAATGATACGTGACGCGTGCCCTCGTGCCGTCGTTCATCAAGCTGCTGCATACGCGTGGCATTAGAGTTTCAGAGAAGAGCGGCAGACAGGCAATCTGGATGTGCGAGGAAGTACTGTCGAGAATGGCCTGGGCGACTTGCGAGAGGTGGTCGATACTCGCGTAGGAACGCGTCACCTCTGCATAAAACTGTACTGCCTGCTCGGTCGCGAAGATACGGCGCGACCGCCGTTCAAACAGCTTAAAGCCGAGCTTTCGTTCCAAACTTGCCAATTCCCGACTCACGGTCGGCTGCGAGGTCTGCAGCTGCTCAGCCGCGCAAGTCAAGCTGCCGGCGGCCATAATCGCCTGAAAAAGTTCAACATTCCGATGGTTGAGCTTCACACCCATGAGCGATCTATATCAAGGATGAATGCATCCGCCAATATTTGATATTTGTGCATGATCTTCCGTTGTCGCATGCTTGACACATGAACCTTCGCGATTGTCGAGGGGCGCATATCGGTCACCCTACTGGCGTGACCTGAACTATCTTCGTGAGTTTGCCTCAGCGAGGCGCGCAACGGCTTGGCAGATCGTGCGAACGCCAAGCTTCGCCCGGACGTTATCCAGATGAAATGCGGCGGTCCGCCGCGGAATTCCGAGAATGATCCCAATGTCAGAAATGGATTTGCCACGAGATGACCACTCGAGACACTCGAACTCACGAGGAGACAGCAACACCCCACTGATCATGTGATCGGTCACCCAGAAGCGCTTTGCTTGTACATGGAAAAATGTTGCGATGAGTCGCAGGCTCTGAACGTGCTCGAGCATAAAGTGTTCGAAACGAGCTCGAGGCTCGTCGGTCGCAAAGCTCAGCGCGGCGATCCCCCCGTTGTCATCGTGTATTGGGAATGTAAACCCATAACGGATTCCAAATGTCGCGGCTTCTTCGAACAACGCCCGTTCAGAATCCAGGCGAGCGCGTGGTTCGAAATCGATCCCCCATAAGAACGGCTTGGCCTATCGGATCGCCCGGCGGACCACAGGATCGACAGATTGGTACCTGCGCCGCAAATAGAGGGCGGTCCAGGAGCACGGATATTCGAAATTAGGTTAGGGGGAGAACCTGGCCTAGGCGGCAGAGCGAGGTATGCGAAACAAGACAATCTCAGCGCAGCGGTGATGTCGGCCATGCTCTGCTGAGCGGCCTCGGTGTGTGTGCTTTCGATTAGCCGTTCAGCAAACCGTTGAAAAACTCGATCCATCGTTGATGAACCCGCGCAGGCGCTACTCGCATTATTGGATGAAACATCTTTGAGAATGGGGCAAAGCAAGGAAGAAGTCGATCCATCCGATGCGGCCCAAATAACCACTGATCGAATCGCCATCAAGGTCGATAACGCGGGTCGCCGCTTTTCTCTGTCAGTCTCTTTGAGTCGCCTTGACCAAATCGGCTCGGTTGGCCGTCACTTTGAAATTCTGCAAGTGGGCGCGAAAGATCGCCGAATTACTGCGGTATTTGGCTTTCGGGTGCTGGTGCATGGCTTTCCTATCAATGCCGTTGCAGATCCCAAACGTCACAGCCACACCCGCTCACCGGCGATCCTGTATGCTTCTTGGCTCGAGCCCGGCCAGCATGTCATAGTGATGGGTTCGGACGCCGAACACAAGAACGAGATCGACCCGTCCGCGATCTTGCGCGCCGATCTTTATGTGCCGGATAGCCTTAAACAGACGCGTAGGCTTGGTGAAATTCACCATGCGATCCAGGCCGGTCTTATTTCAAGCGACGCACAATTTCCGGAATTGGGCAAAATCGTTGCTGGTGTTAAGGTTGGCCGAAAAATAAGTCAGACATCACGATTGCCGACCTAACCGGAACCGGTGTTCAGGACACGGCCATCGCCACATTGGCGTTTCGGCGCGCTGAAGGGCTTAATGGCGGCAATTCGAAAGTTGACGTCAACTCTAATGACTCATTTGATCAGCAAACGTGGAGTGCAGACCGAGAAGGCGGTCCGCAGCACGTTAGTCGCCAAGGAACCCGGTCTGCGCGACTCGGCGTAGTACCTTTGCCCGAGCTCGGATATGAGCGTCCGCTTCGTCGACGACCATCGCGACAGGTATCCGGTGCAGCTGATGTGTGCAGTGCTCGAGGTCTCGCCGGCCGGCCATAACGCTTGGCGCGAGCGCCGCGCAACCCCATGTAGGCCGAACTCGTCTCTTCCGCGTTGCCGCTTCCAAATGCTCACCTTACCGAGCACTCAACCATCAGCCGACCGCGATCGATGTCGCAACCCGCATTCGAGATTGCGTCGCTCCAAGATTATGCGCGCACGAATTCTGCGCTCCAACCGCTTCGCACGCAGGAATAAAGCGGCTTTGCATTATCCATGGCCGCAATACGACCGAGCACCGAAGATAGACTTCGAGCGCACGTCGACGCAGATAGGCCTACAAGCAAGTTACGTTCGTAGTATGACACATTTCAAGGGGGCATTATCTTGAAGTGGGCGCATTCCGCTTCGCTACGTGCTTCAATTCGCAATGCTGCGGTGCAGGTAGCCCATGCGCCACTAAGTCCAGTGAAGCGTCCTGCTTCAATGATTGGCTGCTACGACGCTAATCGGAAATCAATGTAAGTGCGCTAACGAGCACAGGAAAATTGCATGCTGAGAATTGGAGTGGATATCGGTGGCACCTTCACCGACTTCGCCATCTGGAAAGATGAAGGCGATGGGTATCGCCAAATCGACGCAGAGAAGATCCCGACCTCCCGTCCGCGTTTTGCGGAATCGGTAATCGAAGGAATTAGCCGCATAACCCGGCGGCACGAGCTCGGCTCGACGGATCCGCTGCTGGTGGTGCATGGCACGACGGTCGGAACTAACGCGGTCATCGAGCTTTCGGAGAGGCCCGTCGCGCTCATCACAACCCGGGGCTACCGCGACATACTGGGCATCGCACGACTTCGCCTTAACAAGCCTGTCGACCTGTTCAACCGCCGGGCGGCGCCACTCGTGTCTCGCTCTCGGGTATTCGAGGTGGATGAGCGCCTGCGAGCTGATGGCAGTGTGAAAACCCAGATCGAAGACTCCTCGGTCGTGACCGCGTTGACGAAGGCGCGCGACGCTGGTGTGAGGGCGGTCGGCGTCTGCTTGTTGCATGGCTACCGGAATCCAGTGCACGAGGCCCGGATTCTCCAGATCGCGCGTGAGCAGTTCCAGGATTTGGACGTTATGGCATCGCACGAAATCTGGCCGCAGCAGTCGGAATACGAGCGCTCGATGCTCACGCTGCTGAACATGTACGTCAAGCGCGTGATGGCTGACTACATCGGCGAGATCGATGGCTTCTTGCGAGAGACGATGCCCAATGCGCGACTACTCGTGACAAAGTCGAACGGCGGTGTCATGGCGGCGGAAGAAGCTTGTCGACTGCCGGTCCACACCCTCTTGTCGGGCCCTGCTGCCGGCGTCACGGCGGCGCGCATCCTTGCCGAGTGGACCCAGAACCCCAGTGTCATGACGATGGACATGGGCGGCACGTCAACCGACGTTGCATTGGTGCGAGTTGGGCGTCCCACGCTGACCGCGCAAGCGGAAGTCGGCGACTTTCCGTTGTTGCTGCCGGTCACCGCGATCGAGGCCATGGGTGCCGGCGGCGGATCGATCGCGTGGCTGGATGGAAAAGTGCCGAAGGTCGGTCCGCGCAGCGCTGGCTCCAAGCCTGGGCCGGCCTGCTACGGCATTGGCGGGACCGAGCCGACTTTGACTGATGCTTACCTGCTCTGCAACTATCTTTCGCCGCGCGGACTGCTGGGGGGAAAGCTCCCGCTATCGCGTGACATGGCCGAGCAGGCGATGCTCACTATAGCGAGCGGAAGCGATGCCGTCACAGCTGCAGAAAGCATTGTCGCGATCGCTACCAGCAATATGCTCGCCAAGGTGTTGCCATTCTTGGCACGCGCGGGCGCGGGGCCTGCGGATCTCACGCTGATGATCTTTGGTGGCGCCGGCGGTATTCATGGCCCTCTGCTGGCTGAGGAGCTTGGCATCAAGCGCATCATCGTGCCGCGGTTATCATCCGTTTTCTGTGCCTTCGGAGGACTCGCCGCTGACCTTGTGCACGACGGGGTACGTAGTGTTACCGGGCCCCACTCCAGTGAGGACACGCTGATACGCATCTTTGACGAGCTTACCCAGTCCGGTAGAGAATGGGTTCAAAGGCAGACAGCCGGCAGAACGCTCGAAGGCATCGACGAACTCTATCTCGCGGAGATGCGCTACTCGGCGCAGTCCTTCACCATTCCGGTTAATTTGACGGAGGCCGTTCGCAAAGGCACCGGCCTGAATGGCTTCTACGAAGCTTTTCACGAGGAGCACAAAGCGCTGTTCGGCTTCTCTAATCCCGGTACGCCGGTTGCGTTCAATGAGCTCATGGTACGCACCTCCGGTCATCAAGCCAAGCCCAACGCCCGCGGCTCGACGCGGCAGCAGACGGACAAGGTTGCCCCGGCCTCATGTCGCGATCTGCGATTGCGGGGGCGCTGGTGGCCGGCTTGTGCGGTATTCGACCGAACGAAACTAGCTGCAGGTTGGTCAGCTATCGGCCCTGCAGTCATCGAGCACGAACTGTCGACCGTGCTCGTGCCGCCAGACTTCCGCGCTGCGATCGGCGCTCTGGGCGATATTGTGATGACGAAGGAGAGCTGATCAATGGATCTCGCACGCGTCGAAATCATGAAGAACCGCTTCGCCGCGATGGTGGAGGAAGCAGTCACGCTGGCATATCGCACGGCGCACACGACGCTCGTCAAGCAGACGCAGGATTTCGCGGTGTGCCTGGCACTTCCTAACGGGGAGCGGTTCGCTTCACCGATGTCCGCTGGCGCTGGCGGTAGCGGTGGTGGCACGATCGCAGGGATGACGCGTCACTTTGATGACTACGCGCCAGGCGACGTTGTGGTGACCAACGACCCTTTCAACACGGACGGGCTCGTGACGCACCAAATGGACATCAATCTCGCGCAGCCGATTTTTTACAAGGACGAACTCGTCGCTTTCAGCTGGGCCTTCGTCCATGCAACCGATATCGGCGGTGCAGTTCCCGGCAGCGTCGCGCCGGACTTGAACGAATGTTTTCAGGAGGGATTCCGCATCCGGCCTACGTGGCTCATCCGCAAGGGAGTGATGAACCAGGACATCGTCAACATCATGAAGGACAATTCCCGCATGGGAGATGCGCTGTGGGGCGACCTGGAAGCGATGATGGCCGCGATGCGGCTGATGGAGCAGCGCGTTATCGAACTATGCGACAAAGTCGGTACAGACGCCTTCCGCCAGGGAATCAACGACGTCATGGACTATTCCGAAGCGAAGGCGCGCTCAGTAATCGCCAGCCTACGTGACGGCGTCTATGAATTTTCGGATTACCTCGACGGGCAAGGAACTGATGACGCCGTACACATCCACTGCAAGTTGTCCATCGATGGGGACCAAGCGCACGTGGATTTCGTAGGCAGCAGTCCGCAGGTGAATGCGGCACTCAATTTTCCACATGCCACGCCGGTCGGGTTGGGCTGTTCGGCTCTGACCAACTACATCATGACCAAGGAGCCTTCGATTCCGCGCAATAACGGCATTTGCAGGCCAATCAGAGCGTCTGCGCCTTCTGGGACAGTCATGAACGCCGAATTTCCGGCCGCGATGGGCAACCGCTGGATGACCGTGATGCGCTGTTACGACGCTCTCATGGGTTGCCTGAACCAAGCCATTCCCGAAGGCCTTGCAGCATGCGGAGCGGGTCAGGCGGGAATCATTGCTGCCTCCTGGCTGGATCCGCGCACGGGTCGTAGCAAGGTGGCCGTTGTTGAGCCGTTCTGCGGCGGCTCTGGCGGCCGCATGTGTACGGACGGCGTAGACGGGATCGACACGATGCTTGGTTTCCTAAAGAGCACCCCGGTGGAGCATGTAGAAGCCGAAACCCCTTTTCTGGTACGACACCATGCGCTGGTGCCGGGCAGCTTCGGCCATGGGCAGTATCGGGGCGGCACGTCCATCAGTATCGAGCTCGAATGCGCGAGCTCTCAGGCAGCCGTCACCGTGCGCGGCCTGGAGCGCTTCAAATTTCAGCCCTGGGGTGCTCGCGGCGGCTCGCCAGGTCGCAATGGCGAGACATGGTTTATCAAAGCTGGAGGCGACGAGAAGGTATCGCTAGGCCGCTTCGGACTGCTTCCGATGTCATCGGGTGATGTGCTGCGGATGGTGTCTCCGTCCGGCGGCGGCTTTGGTGACCCGCTAGCGCGCCTGCCGGAGATGGTGGCTCACGACGTTCGAGAACAACTTCTCAGTGAGAGCGACGCTCTCCAATCCTACGGCGTTGTCATCCGGGACGGGGAGGTTGACGCCGCCGCAACGGCGCGTGCGCGCGCTGAGATGAAGACGAATCTCGCCAACGTTAGGCATGGCAAGCTGCGTCTGGATTACGAGGCGCGTTGGCCAACAGAGACGAACATCGCCTTCTCGGATGCCATCCTCCAAGCGCCCCCGGGTCTACGCACTGCGATCCAGCATGAGGTACGAGCCGCGGCTTCGAAGTCGCTCGGCAAGGTCGATCCGGTCATGGTGCGCGAGATGGTCGCGGCCTCGGTTCACCGCATGCAGGTGCCCAATGAAGGCTGAGCGATTTGACAGGGTTGGGAGACCGAGATGAGCAGCTACATCGCCCACCGCCTATTCGCGATTGTTGCCCTGGCGTTCGGCATCAGCTTGCTAGTCTTCCTCATCCTGCGGCTCATCCCGGGTGACCCGGTAATCTCGATGTTAGGCATGAATGCTGGTGACCAAGCGCTCGTGATTCGCTTGCGGCACCAACTCGGACTGGACCAGCCCTTATACGTGCAATATGTGACCTGGCTGACAGACCTTTTCCGGGGCGACTTCGGCTACTCCTATGGCGAGGATCGTCCAGTCGCCATGCTGCTCGCGGCCAATTTCCCGGCCACAGTCCAGCTCATGATGCTCAGTTTGGCTCTGTCGGTGGTGTTTGGTCTGCTCCTCGGAATCATCGCAGCTCTCAACCGAAACCGGATGCTCGACACCGCCACGATGAGCGTCGCACTGGTACTGATGTCCATTCCCAGCTTCTGGCTCGGATTGCTCTTAATTCTTGCTTTCGCCGTGACCCTGCCCTGGTTCGAAGTGGTGGGAGGCACGTCGCTGAAAGGAACGATACTGCCGGCGCTGACATTGGCGATGGGAGCTATCGGCTACAACGCACGTTTTGTTCGGTCCGCCGTTATCGGTGCGATGGTGCAGCAGCACGTCATCACCGCCCGTGCGAAAGGTTTGTCGCGCCTGCGCGTATTCATGCGACACGTTCTGCGCAACGCGCTTTTGCCGATACTGACCATCGTCGGGTTGCAAATCGGTGGATTGCTGGCGGGTACGGTCATAGTAGAGACAGTATTTTCCCGCCCGGGAATCGGTCGTCTCCTCGTGCAATCTATTCTCGCAAAGGACTACCCGGCGGTTCAAGCAGTTATCCTCATCCTCGCTTTGGCATACGCAACGACAAACTTTGTCGTGGACATGCTCTATCCTGTGCTGGACCCGCGGATCGGGCATCGGTGAGGCATTGCATGGAGCTACAAGTGATCTCCGACGTCACCGAAATGCCGGACGATGCGGCCGCATCCGCAGCTGAAATCGTGCGTCCACGCGAGACGGCCTTCCATCGGCTCGTTCGTGCGCTTCGACATCGCAGCCTGTGCGTTGGACTGATTATCTGCGTCGTTCTGGCAACGCTAGCTGCGGCGGCGCCCCTTCTGGTGACCGCGGATCCAAGCGCCCAGAACCCGATGCTCACAGTTGCGCCGCCATCTTGGGCCGCGCCGATGGGGACGGATGCGTACGGGCGCGATCTATTTGCTCGGGTGCTATATGGCGCTCGGACCACCATGCTCGCCAGCCTCTGTGTCGTGGTACTCGGCTCTGTGCTCGGGACGATCATCGGTCTCGTCGCCGGCTATTTCGGCGGCATCTTCGGCTTTTGCATCATGCGACTCGTGGACCTTCTTCTCGCCTTCCCCGGCATCCTCCTCGCCCTTAGCGTTACCGCTATCCTGGGGCCGGGGCTTGGCCATGGGGTCATTGCGATCGCGACAGTACTCGTACCGGTTTATGCACGGATGGTGGAGGGTGCCACAGCCGAAGTGCGCAACCTGCCGTATGTAAAAGCCGCAGTGGCGCTCGGAGCAGGCCCGACCTGGATTATCCTACGTCACATCCTGCCCAACGTCCTCTCAGGCGTGATTGTCCTGACAACGACTTGGCTGGGCATAGGGGCGCTCTGGATTACTGCATTGGGCTTTCTGGGTCTAGGCGTGCAGCCGCCGGAACCCGAACTTGGCACGATCTTGAATGACGGACAGAACTACATCTCGTTGGCTTGGTGGATCAGCGTTTGCCCGGGCATCTTCCTCTCGCTCTTCGTGATCGGCACAAACCTCGTAGGCGATGGCCTGCGCGATGAAATCGATCCCACACTCGCCCCTAGATAAATTTGAATCAGGAAAGGATGGTCATCATGAACACACAAGTGAAACTATTCAGTGGATTGGGTGCGAAAGGCGCAGTCATAGCGATCAGTGCTTTGGCGTTGAACTTGTTTCCAGCGCTCGCGCAAGAAGCCGGCGTCGTCGTCGGCTGGGAGTCGACCGTGGATACTCTCAACCCTGCGGTGACGGCCTTGCGGGATGTTGCACCTATCGACAACAACATCTTTGACACGCTCGTGTGGGTCACGCCGGACTTCAAGATCACGCCCGATCTGGCGATCAGTTGGGACGTCTCGGACGGCGGAAAGTTGTACACATTCAAGCTGCGCCAAGACGTCACATTCCATGATGGCACGCCGTTCAACGCCGCAGCCGTGGTCGCCAACTTCGAGTACATCGCCAACGCGGACTCAAAGGCTCGGAGTGGTTTGAGCACACTCGGTCCTTGCTTAACGGCTAAGGCAGTCGATGAATTCACTGTTCAAATCATTTGCAAGGAGCCTCACGCGCCGCTCTTGCTCGGCCTGGGCCTTCCTAATCTGGGCATCCAGTCGCCAGCTGCGATCAAGAAGTACGGTACGGAACTCGGCCTGCACCCCACCGGCACGGGGCCCTTCATCTTCTCCAGCTACAAGCCGAATCAGAGTGTCGTACTGACACGCAACGACAAGTACAACTGGAATCCACCGGCTCTCAACTTCAAGGGGCCGCCGAAGATTGCATCACTGACCTTCCAGATCGTGCCGAACGATCAATCGCGCGTAAGCCAGTTCATGGCTGGCCAATCGCACGCCATGAATCGCACACCCGGCGTTTACTGGAATTCCCTGAAGGACAATCCCAAATTCACGCAACTGCCAGTTCCGATCAGTGGGCTGGGCATCTTCGTAGTATTGAATGCGGGCCGGTTCCCGACGGATGACGTTGCTGTGCGCAAGGCTATTCAGTACTCGGTTGACAAAAAGGGCGTCGTGCAGCTTGCCGCCTCCGGCGTCTTCCCCATAGCAAACACACCGTTGATGAAGGGCATGGTTGGCTACGACTCTTCGCTGGAGGACCTCTATCCGTACGATCCTAAAAAGGCAGACGAGCTGCTCGTCGGCGCCGGTTGGAAGAAGAACGCGGACTTCTGGGAGAAAGATGGCAAGCGTCTGACCCTCAAATTGCCGGTTATATCTTCCCGCCCAGCCTACGTGCGGATTGCGGAAGCCATGCAAGAATATCTACGAAAGGCGGGCATCGACGTGCAAATCGAGCAGCAGGCTCTCTCCGCTTGGTTCGCTGGTGGCATAGCCGGCGAGTTCTCGCTCACCCCGATGCAGATGGTAGGCACCGACCCGTCTGTCATCAATAGCATCTTCATGCCGGGTCAATACATGTATTGGAACAAGTACACGAACACTGATCTGGAGGCGCTGTTGGGACAAGGCATGGCCGAGACCGACGAGAACACGCGCGTCGCCACCTACAAGAAAGCGCAGAAACTCGTCATGGACAGTGCCGTTCTGATGCCGATCCAGCAGAACCTCGATCTCATGACTTTGTCTAGTAAGCTCAAAGGCGTGACTTATAGCGCCGGCGGCTTCCAGTATTTCGGCGCTGCGACACTGGCCGAATGAGGCCGAAATTGCAGACTCGCGAGAGCCAACAAATGGGAAACATTTTGACCCCGGCGCCTCCATTACTCGAGGTCCGGAACCTGAAGACTCATTTCCCGACAAAGGCAGGAACGGTCAAGGCCGTCGATGGCGTGAGTTTCCACATCGCAGCTGGGGGGCGCCTCGGCATCGTTGGAGAATCGGGCTCTGGCAAGAGCGTCACTTCTCTGTCGATCATGCGCCTCATAGATCTGCCAGGGCGCATCGTCGAGGGCGAAATCCTCCTGAAAGGACGCGACCTAACCACGCTTACGGAAGGGGAGATGCGTGAGCTGCGGGGGCGGGAGCTCTCGCTGGTGTTTCAGGACCCAATGTCTGCTCTCAATCCGGTCTACACGGCCGGCGCGCAGGTCATCGAAGCACTTCGGGCCCACCGGACCCTGAGCAATAGCGAGGCCCGGGAGCGCGCCATCCAGCTGTTCAGGATGGTAGGAATTTCTGCGCCCGAGCGGCGGGTGGACGAGTTTCCGCACAAGCTAAGTGGCGGCATGCGTCAGCGCGTCACCATCGCTATGGCGCTTGCCAATGAACCGGAGCTTCTCATCCTCGACGAGCCGACCACGGCACTCGATGTGACCATTCAGGCACAGATCCTGGACATCGTGCGCGGTCTCAAGCGCGCAACTGTCCTTCTCATCTCTCACGACATTGGCGTGGTGCGCGAAATCTGCGACGAAGTTGTCGTCATGTATGGGGGACGCGTCATGGAGTGGGGGCAAGTGGACCAAGTCACCCGCGCGCCGAAGCATCCGTACACTCGTGGGCTGCTCTCCTCCATCCCTAACCCAGAGATGCGTGGCAAGCCTCTTCATACTATTGGTGGTGCGGTGCCCAACCTCCTGAACATGCCCCGCGGCTGTCCGTTTCGGCCCCGGTGCAAGCAGGCCATTCGCAAGTGCATGGAAATGCCCCCGCTTGAGAGCAAGCCCGACAATAGCAAGGTGGCGTGCTGGCTCGCATGAATTCTTCCAAGGCTCGAATGTCGAACACATCAAACCCTGTGCAGATCCCGCCGTCAGGTACGTCTAACACCGACGTGCTTGTCGACATACGCAATCTAAAAACCTTTTTTCCGATCCGCAGCGGTTTTCTGAATCGCAAGATCGAGTGGGTGAAGGCGGTCAACGATGTGTCGCTGCAGATACTGCGCGGCGAGAAGTTCGGGCTGGTAGGCGAGTCGGGCTGCGGAAAGTCGTCACTTGCGCGCTCGATCCTTCGCCTGGATACGCCCCAGGCCGGGGAGATCCGGTTCGAGGGCGAGAACATCCTTGAAGCCTCGGCGAAGCGCCTCAGGGCCATTCGCCGCGATGTGCAGACCATCTTTCAGGATCCCCACGGCAGCCTCGACCCGCGGATGAACGTACGCAGCATCATTTCCGAAGGCCTTGCCGTGCAGGGCAAGATGGCCCGGGGGGAACGGCGGGAATTTGTGGAGCAGCTGATCGACCGCGTCGGATTGCGCCGCGAACACCTTGATCGTTATCCGCACGAATTCAGTGGTGGCCAGCGCCAACGCATCGGCATTGCGCGCGCGCTTGCGCTCAAGCCGAAATTCATCGTGGCCGACGAGCCGGTATCCGCGCTGGACCTTTCAGTGCAGTCTCAGGTGCTGAACCTCCTGACGCAGTTGCAGAAGGACTTCGGGCTGACCATTCTGTTCATCGCGCATGACCTCTCGGTCGTCGAGTACTTCAGCGATCGCGTTGGCGTGATGTATCTCGGTAAGCTTGTCGAGCTGGCCGATGCGCGGGAGCTGTATGCCGACGCGCGCATGCCATACACGCTGGCTCTGTTATCAGCCGCACCGGACGCAACAAACGGTCGTAAACGCGAGCGCATCGTTCTCAAGGGCGAAGTTCCCAGCCCGCTTGATCCGCCGTCCGGCTGCCCCTTCCGCACACGGTGTTGGATGGCTAGGGAAATTTGCGCCCAGGTCGAGCCACCTCTGCGCGAGATCAAGCCGCACCATTGGGCGGCCTGCCACTTCGCCGAACAGCTGGAGCCTTGGCCCGAGACGCCCGGCAACCAGCCATTCAAAAACGAAACCCGCGAGGCCGGCATTCGACCGGGTCGCCAGCCCACGATCATAGCATGACCACTTGGACTTTAGGTGCTGTCGGTGACGTCTTCATCGACCGCCCGCATCCCCAGACAGCCTTCACTGCATCGGTTGAGCTGCTGACGCAACTCGACCTATTGTTCGGAAACTGCGAGGGCGCCTATACCGATAGCCCGGTGTACCCGCCTAGCGTAGGCTGGCGCGTGGTGGCTCCGCACGCAAATGGTGCGCACCTTGCGAAGGCAGGTTTCCATGTGATGTCGGTAGCCAACAATCACAGCGTCGATGGTGGCCACGCCGGCCTGCTCGACACCCTAAAGTTGCTTCAGAACCAAGGCATCGAAACGATCGGCGCCGGCGCCAGCCTGCCAGAGGCTCTGGCGGCCGCCACGTTCGACCGGAAGGGGGCGAAAATCGGTTTCATCGGGTTTGCCTCGGTGTATCCGTCCGGCTATGAAGCCCGTGCCGACAGGCCGGGTCTAGCACCCATGCGGGTGCATTATTGGATCAATACCGCTTATGGCCTCGAGAGCGGGGTCCCACCGCATATCCGCAGCAACGTGTATCCGGAGGACGTCGAGCTGATGAAGTCGCTCATCGAGGGCTTGCGCAAGCAGGTCGACATCGTCGTAGTGAGCCATCACTGGGGACAGTACCGCTCCGTCTACCTCACCGAATACGAGCAGTCGCTCGCGCGCGTGGCGATCGACGCTGGCGCCGACATCGTCCTGGGCCACCACCACCACTTCCTGCGCGGCATCGAGGTGTACAAAGAAAAGCCGATCTTCTATGGCCTAGGTCATTTTGTGTTCGATCTGACGGGCAAAGAGTGCGTCCAAGGTGGCTACTTGCGCCAAGAGCTAGGCGACGAGTGTATTTATCCGCGACCCGGCCATCCGTTGTCGCCGTTCCCAGAGGACACGCGCATGACGATGGTGGCCGCCTGCGAGTTCGACGGCAGGAAGTTGACCTCATTCGGCTTCTTCCCCTGCATGATCGACGGCAAAAACCATGCAATCCCGCTGAAGGTCGGCGACCCACGCGCGCAGAAGGTCGTCGACTACATGTCGAAGATCACATCCGGAGCCGACCTCAAGACGACTTATGGGTCAGTCACCGAGCGGCTCGGGTTCGCTTACGCGCGCGTAGTTTAGTTACTCAGCACTCGGGGCTGAGAATCAACGAACCGCTAAATTGGCAGAAAGGTGAGAGTAATGCAGCAAGGAGCAACGATTCTGGGTCGGTTCAAGTTTGAGGCGACTATGTTTGTCGCGGCTATGGTGGCGGCATCGTCTGTCCCTGCTGCTGCGGATGGCAAGGGCGCGGTAGTCATTGGGTGGGAGCAGGCGGTGGACACCCTCAACCCGGCAGGAACGACCTTGAGAGATGTCGGTCCGATCGTGGGTGCGATATTCGACACGCTCGTGTGGTCTACCCCCGATTTCAAAATGACTCCGCACTTGGCGACCAGTTGGGAGATCACCGAAGGCGGCAAGCTGTACACGTTCAAGCTGCGCAGCGGCGTGATGTTCCATGACGGCACGCCGTTCAACGCCGCTGCCGTCGTCGCTAATTTTGACTACATCACCGACAAGAACTCGAAAACCCGCTCAGCGCTGGCAAGCTTGGGTCCTTGCCTTACAGCGAAGGCGACCGACGAGTTGACCTTGCAGATCAGCTGCACGGAGCCGTATGCGCCGCTCTTGGCTACTCTCGCCACCCCCTATCTTGGAATCCAATCGCCCGAAGCCATTAAGAATCACGGCGCCGACATCGGACTGCACCCGACTGGTACCGGCCCGTTCGTCTTCTCCAGCTACAAGCCCAACGAAAGCGTCGTGCTGACGCGCAACGACAAATATGACTGGAGCCCGCCGGCGCTGAACTACAAGGGGCCTCCGAAGATCGCCTCATTGACCTTCCAGATAGTGCCCAACGCGCAGTCGCGATACAACCAAATGATGGCCGGTCAATCCCAGGGGATGAACCAGACGCCGGGCGTGTACTGGAATTCGCTCAAGAGCAATGCCAAGTTCGCGCAGTTGCCCGTCCCGGTCAGCGGGCTCGGGATCTTCGTCGAGATGAACGCCGGACGGTTCCCGACCGACGATGCGGCCGTTCGCAAGGCAATTCAGCACGCCGTGGACAAGAAGGGGTTGATCCAGCTGACGGAAGTTGGTGTGTTCCCGGTGTCGAACACGCCTCTTTCGAAAGGTATGCCCTCCTACGACCCCTCGCTAGAGGATTCCTATCCCTATGACCTCAAGAAGTCCGCCGAGCTGCTGGCGGGGGCGGGTTGGAAGAAGAACGGCGAGTTCTGGGAAAAGGATGGCAAGCGGCTCACGCTCAATTTCCCGGTGATCTCGACCTTGCCGGGCTATGTGCGCATTGCTGAGGCAATCCAAGGTTACCTGCGCAAGGCGGGCATGGACGTTCAGGTCGAGCAGCAGGCCTTGTCAGCCTGGTTCGCCAGCGGCATCAACGGCGACTACTCCATGACCACACTGCAGCTGGTCGGCACGGATCCGAGGGTCCTGAACGCCCTTTTCATGCCTGGCGCCTACCTGAACTGGACCCGATATTCGGACGCCAGCCTCCAGGAATTGCTGAAGCGCGCACAGACTGAGAACGATGCAACTACGCGCACGCAGTTCTACAAGGCCGCGCAAAAACTGATTGTCGACAGCGGCGTGTTGATGCCGATCCGCGAGAACCTCGATTTAGTAATGACGTCCAGCAAGCTCAAGGGCCTCACATATTCGGCTGGCGGGTTCCAGTACTTCGGTGCGCTGTCGCTGGCCGAATGATCATGAGCAGACTTCTCACGATAGCACTTGCTCAGATTGCCTCAGAGCCTGGGAACACTGCTGGCAACTTGGCGCGCGCCCTCGAGTGTGTTGCTCGGGCAGCGACGGAGGGTGCGCAGCTCCTGTTGCTGCCGGAGCTGCATCTGCAAGGCTATCGTGCGGACGACCTGTTTGCCCAGCAGGCGGAAACAATTCCCGGCCCCGCGGCTGACGCACTCTCGGAGGCTACGTCGAACTCGGGTGTGTATGTCGCAATGGGCATGGCGCGCCGCAGCGAATCATTTCCCCACGCCGTCTACAATTCGGTCGCATTCGCTGGGCCGGGCGGCTCGGTGAACTACTTCGACAAGGTGCATCCTGCAACATTTCACCCGTATACCGAGGGCGTCCACTTTGCCCCAGGTAACCGCGCGCCAGTGTTCGAAACACCGTTCGGGCGTTGCTCTCTGCAGATTTGCTACGACGCTTTTTTCCCTGAGCTGGCGCGGCACTTCGCATTGCAAGGATCTGAACTGAACCTGGTGATCTCGGCTGGCCCTCGCGGCTCGACGCAGGGATGGGATTCGATTTTGCGAGCGCGTTCTATCGAAAACCTCATGTGGACGGTCTACTGCAATGCAGTCGGACAGCAGAAAGACTCGGTGTTTGCCGGTGGCAGCAAGATCGTCAGTCCGGCGGGCGATGTCATCGCGGAGGCGGCGCTGGACAGGGAGGACTTCTTGGTTACGACCATTGACCTGGAGGAGGTCGGGCGTTTGCGCCGCCGGCGGCTGACTTTCCGTGACGTGCAAATGTGGCTACTGAACGATCTCGCGCACAGGCACGATCGCTTCGGCCACAATTGACGATTCTGCACTTGCCGCCCTGGTTGACGCCGGCGTTGAAGTCACCGTGTTGGCGACTTCACTCAGCCGACGATCAAAGTCGCTCCACCGGGCACGCACAGTCGGTCACACACTGCCGTCTCACGGTTGTCTGCCGGACTAGCTCGCTGCGGACTCGATTCTCGGGAGCGCATCATCTAGCGGCCAAATACGGCGATCGACGCGCCTCTAACGGATCAAAATGGGCTGACCTTTCCCCGACAAATTATTCATTGGATTTATTCAGGCGCCAATTTTATTGCGGCATGCGCAAACTCAACTCGCGCGCCAAACTCCTTCCTAACAGCGCCCGGAATCGTTCAGTGGGGGGGCAGGAGGCAGGAGTTGCCCCTTCTCGAAAATCAACAAGCTCAGTATTCACGCCCGGCCTTGTGCCGTAGCCAAGCGATGCGGGACATGGCGCCAATGCCGCGGAATGGCTCCGGCGGTAGCCAGTTGGGTCCGGTCTGCCTTAGGCGGTCAGTCAAGAGCTCCGACTGTGAACCGCAAGCCGACTCGGCAAGCAACTTGCCATGAATCGTGCCCCTCACCACGCCCGCGGCGTTGCAGCCGACAGCGCCGAAGATGCCGGGCCTCGCTTCGCCGAAATAAAAGCCGCCGTTCCCGGTGAACGCCATGGCGCCTCCCCAGACGTACTCAAACTCGTGTGAGCTCATGCGAGGGTAGCGGTTGCGATACAGACGGGTCAGCTCCTCGCGTACAGTCTTCGGATCGGTCTCCCTGCCGTATGAAGACATACTTCGCACCAGGAAGCGGTCTTTCAGCTTGCGCATAGTCATGCCCATGCTGTTGATAGGCGTCATCCCCCAGATCGGAGCGGCACCGAGCTTGGCGAGCTCGTCCTGGTCCAGGCTAGGCGTGAGTGCGGCATACGTCAGGATGGTGACGGTGCGGTCAGGCAGGATCCCAAGATCCCTGGCCTGCGCATTGTTGGCAATAAATAGTCGGTCAGCGGTGAAGGTGCCCTTCGCGCTATGGACTTTAAACGGGCCGTTGCCTTCGACCCGCGTCACGACTGTTCTCTCGAGGAGCGTCACGTTCGCCGGCAGGCTTGCTGCCAGCCCACGGATTAGGGCGGCAGGTTGAACGAGTGCGCGAGGGCGGACATCGAAAGCCGTCGTGTAGTAATTCGTCCCGAGCTGAGCCACACGTTCCTCGTCGGTCAGGACCCTACAATTGAAGCCCCACCTGCGGAGTGACACCAGCCAGTTTTTGGCGGCCACGCCGCCCTCGGGCGTCGCGGCGGCATTAATGCGCAGCGACTCTTCGTCCCAATCACAATCAATGTTGTGCTCCCGGATCAACGAGCGAAGCCACTCCTGTCCGGCCATAGATATTCGGACCTTCCGGATGGCGTCATGATCTGCAGAGCCGTATTCGCTCGCCGTCGGATTCGATGGGAAGACCGACGCAAAACCAGAATTGCGCCCGGACGGTCCTTCGCCAATCTCCGACGCATCCAGCACGAGCACTTCCTTGGCGGGTTCAAGTTCGGCAGTGCGGCGGGCCGCTGCCAAACCAGTGTACCCCGCCCCGATCACGATGGAAGCAAAGCGAGTGTTCGCCGGCTTCTGATCGTGCGGTACGCGTGGAGGCAGCAGGGCATTCCATCCGCTACGGGTATGATACTGTGTCAAATGTCTGGTGTTTAACATCTCAGCCTCAGCCGGTTAAGCAGCCGCAGCATCGGCCACCGCACGATAGTTATTTCGACAAGTAGTTCGGGCGCGGCCAGCGAGGCCTAGACTGTAGTGCGCGCCGGGGCCGCACCAACAGGCATCCAGGCTTCCCAGACTGTATTCATTGATCTGAAGTCGCTCATTGAGCGCAAGTGGATCAGCGACGACAGGATGCGGGTCTTGTCAGTTCCCGTCCGCGCGAGCAACCCATCCACGCGAGCTAAGGCTTCCTGTGTTTGTTGGACCACGTCTCCGGCACCGCTCGCGGCCGTCTGCCCGCTCAGATACACTAAGCCATTGTGCCGCACGATTCTGCTCATACGCTGACCCGTTTCGAATCGTTCAATGGTTGTCGTCATGTGCTTTCCTTGGAGGTGTGGTACGCGGCGATCGATGGCATCAGCCGCTTGTCAATACGGCCAGGTTGAGGAGCTGTTGGAGGCTGTCTCCACGCCAACCTCGCACGTGTTGAAACCCACACTGGTCGATCGTTCCGTCCTGAATGTCAGGATGCTCGATCGTTGTGGGGTCGGGCTGAATCATTCGCCTTATAACGAGCTGTTGAGGTCGCAATTCCGCAATGTGGCAAGTATTTCAGCTGTTTTTGTGCACAGGTCAGGAAGAGGCGCTTTTCTCCGGCTCAGACATAAAAGGATACCAAAAGCGAGATTCGGCAGCAGGTTTTGCTGTACGGTCGATACAACTTGAGATCGCGAGCTTTATCAATCGCCGATGGCTTGGAAACGTCATTTTCAGCTTCGTCGATGACGCGATTCCGAGTTGAGCGGCGAGCTCCCAAGGAAGACTAATCTCGTTGTTGTCATCCCCCCTGCTATCCGAGAGCGAGAGCCCGACTTCCGCATAGCGGACATCGGTGAGCAAGGGAGACTCCCAGCATTCTAAGGGGGTGCATGTTGAGGGAGGTGTGATCGCTCACCTCCCCCAGTCTATGTGGAAGCTAGTTCACCTTCATTTTGCCGCCATAGAGAGCGGGGGAGCGGTTTCAGCTCCCACGGGAATTTTGAATTCATTGTCTTTGCGGTAATCCTCAAGCGCTGCTTTCGCCGCTGCCAGGAGAGCGGGATCTAAAAGAACGTCGGCGGCCACGCCAGCCATAGCTTTTGCAGCGAAGGCGATTCCCTTGTGAGAAGCGGGGGATTTGCCCTGGGCAACGAGCTGCCAGGAATGACCAGGCGTACCGACCGCATAGCTCGCGACTAAGCACTGCACTGTCGGAACGACCCAGCTCACGGTTCCCACGTCGGTGGAGCCCATTCCGTCCGTGCGGTTGCAGTCCGGCGAGTAGATTTGGCTGCTGAGAGGGTCTGAACTCACCGGCAAACCATACCGACCATATGCCGAGCGAATATCGTCCAGCGATAGAGTGCTTTGGATGCGTCGGGCGAACTCCATATCAGAACTGTCGAAATCAACTCCGCCCAGTTGCATCAGGTTAGCATGCATGGCTTGTTCCAAGGGAGCGTTGGGAACCAGGTTCGCCTCGCCCGAGAGTTGTTTCATCTCCACTCTGGTCTCTGTCATCAGCGCCGCGCCCTCTGCGATCTTCTTGACCCGCTCGACCAAACCCCACATTTCACCGAGCTTAAGGGCCCGCACGAGATGACGGACGACGGCACGCGGCTGCACTACGTTTGGCGCAATACCTCCACCATCCACGAGAGCGTAGTGGACGCGAGCCGAGGAGGGCATGTGCTCGCGCATATAATTCACCCCTACGCTCATGAGCTCCACGGCATCGAGCGCGCTTCGCCCAAGATGCGGCGCCGCCGCGGCGTGGGCGGCGCGACCATGAAACGTGAATTCAAATTCCGCACACGCGAGCGAAGCCGCAGGCCACACGCCGGTAAAGGCTGAGGGGTGCCAACAAATCGCCACATCGACATCATCGAACGCGCCCGCGCGAACCAAAAAGCTCTTGCCAGATCCGCCCTCTTCCGCAGGACAGCCATAGTAACGCACTCGCCCGGGGAGCCCAGCTTGCACCAGCCAATCCTTTACCGCCACCGCAGCTAAGAGCGAGGCCGAGCCCAGCATATTATGACCGCAGCCGTGCCCCGAACCGCCCGGAACGAGCGGCCGCTGTTCCGCCACACCTGCTTCCTGACTCAAACCGGGCAGCGCGTCGTATTCACCAAGGATCGCGATAACCGGGCCGCCTTTACCCGCTTCACCCATCAGCGCTGTTGGTATTCCCGCCAACGCTTCGGAGACCGTGAAGCCTTCCGAGGCGAGCGTCTGGCGATGTTCGCTGAATGCGAAGAATTCCTGATAGTTCTCTTCGGGCCGCCCCCAAATCAGGTCGCTCAAACCGAAAAACTTCGTTTTGTGAGATTCAACGCACTCCCAAACCGGCTTCGTGTTCCTGAGCATTGAAACTCCTCGCTTAAGATCCGATTACTTACTTACTCTTCGCATTTCCGCCCATACACACAGCCACCGAGCCCCACATTGGGAAGCCTGCATCGGTCAACCAGAGACGGCAATACGATCTTTGAATTTCCTGCGACCGCGTTTCCCAGGAGACGCTCTCTGTGCGAGATTGAGTGATCTGCCACGACAATCGTCGGCAAATGCGCTCCGCCTGAGACGGAAAGCGACGTAGACAGCGCTTGACGTGCCGAAATCCATCACTGGTCTGAAGCGTACCGCTTTGCCGCGTTTGCATTGCCCGCACGATCTGCTGGTGAGCCCAGAATTTTTCAGCAGCCAAGTCTGACCGCCGGGCCGCTCACGCAGCCATTCCATGGTCTTCACAAACCTGCTTCTGAGTTACAGTAAGCGCAACAACTTCAAAAACTCTGTAGGACCCCCGTTCTTTAGGACGCCGAAGTTAAATGCTCCTTTTGGGACGCTTCGGGAGCCCAGGCAGTGAGCGGCGATGGGTGAGCTCCAATGCCTGTCGATTGCCATCAGACGCGTTCATCCTATGGCGTATCCGACCAGAAGGCGAGCGTGCCGCGGTCGACAACGATATCTTGCCTCGCCAACCGCTGCGCCTGCCGATAGGCGGTAAATGCCAACGACACCTGCTACTGAGCACAGGCGCATGCCAGCCTCGTGCTCCTTCAAAATCCCGATGATACTGAGCAACCATCGCGGTCGTGGTCATGTAGCAACACCGCCGGATGCTTTTGCTCAAGCTTGCCCGTCGGGTGCCTCGCTTCGGCCAACTCTTCAACTGCGATCAGCCCTTGACCGCGCACCAATTCCTTCGCAGCGCGATCTGGCTCATCTTCGCTTCGGCGCACTGATCCGAACGGGCGCTCCAGCATGCGACGGGCACGTATGGGCTCAGGGCCAACGTGGAAAGCCGCGGCCTGTTCCACTAGCCGCGCTCCGACTGAGTAGAGCGGTTGCGCTGTCGCAGATAGGCCAGCCATGTCGGACAGTGATAGGCCTCAGTCCAAAGCTCGGGGTTGGCGATGTCCCACGCAATCGACCAGCCATAGGCGCCAGTACGCTAGCGGAATAGCTGCACGTCCTGCATCACGTTGTGAAACGCCTGTGCATTCTCCCATGATACGCGGTATTCAATCTCGACGACAAGCGGGCCGCTGCGGCCGGAAAGTTCGAGCCGAACTTCGGGATCGGCCAGCACCTCGGCTTCTTGCTCTCGAGTGCTGATGCGCGGCATCGGCAGCCAGAGCCCAAACTGGGCGTTATCAGCATCAAACCGGCTGAAGTCGGGAGAGTTGTTTGTACACCCGTGACATCGGCCAGATAACCCCAGGCCCAGCTATCAATGGCAATTCCGCCCGATCCCGCCGCCTGGTAGGCCGCGAGCGATCGACCGGCGACCGAGCGCGGCGCTGCCAACTGCACCCCAATGTTAAACAACGCCTAGCAGGCTGTTGAAGAAGTCGGTAGCGAACCGTTTGGTATCGTGATTGTCTAGGACCGGGATTTAACTAGGGGGCGCGACGCGGGGGAGTGACGAACGGTCCGGTTCGCTTTTCAGTTATGTGGATCTGGAGGCTCGGGTTCGCGTCGACCACCCGCTACGGGTGATCCGAGAGTTGGCGAATGCGGCGCTGGGCGACCTTTCTGGGGAGTTCGGCAAGCTCTATACGGATTCGGTCGCCCCTCGATCGCACCGGAGAAGTTGCTTCGGGCGATGCTCCTCCAGGCGTTTTATGGGGTTCGCTCGGAACGGCATCTGATGGAACGGATGGAGTTCGATCTTCTGTTCCGCTGGTTCGTTGGGCTGGGGGTGGACGATGCGGTTTGGGACCATTCGACCTTCTCGAAGAACCGCGACCGGCTGCTTGAGGGCGAGATTGCAGCCAAGTTCCTGATCGCGCTTTTGGCGCAGCCAAAGGTCAAGCGTCTGCTATCGAGCGATCACTTCTCGGTGGATGGTACGCTGATTGAAGCCTGGGCTTCGATCAAGAGCTTCCGGAAGAAGGATGGCAGCGACAACGACGACGACGGTCCGGGACGCAATGCCGAGCGAAGCTTCCACAAGGAGAAGCGATCCAACGAGACCCATGCGAGCACGACCGATCCGAGGCGCGGCTCTACAAGAAGGGTGACGGCCAGCCGGCGAAGCTGAGCTATATGGGCCATGCGCTGATGGAGAACCGCAATGGTTTAGCGGTTTTGGGTGGGGTGAGCCAAGCGACGGGCACCGCCGAACGGGAGATTGCGCTTGCCATGGTCGACAGGCGCGGGTGCGCGAAGCGGATCATTCTGGGGGCGGATAAGGCCTATGATGTCACGCAGTTCGTCCACGACCTGAGAGATAGATCGGTTACTCCGCATATCGCGATTGATGGACATCTGAGTAAGACCGGCAAGCGGCGCAAGACGGCAATCGACGCGCGTATCACACGTCACAGCGGCTACGACATCAGCCAACGCTGCCGCAAACGCATCGAAGAAGTCTTCGGCTGGATCAAGAGTTCAGCTGGCTTGGCCAAGGTCAAGCTGCGAGGCCGCGACCGGGTGGATGCCGCCTTCGTCCTGGCGCTTGCGGCCTATAATTTGATCCGGCTTCCCAAGCTTCTGGCGGCCCCGGCATAAGCATTCGGGGCAGGTGGCAGGTTGTCGAGACACCGGGCTATGACATGGCCTTGGCGAGCGCCTACATCCTGTTCAATGAGGCCGGCGGCGAATTCGCCTTCGATTGCCTCACAGGCTCCATTCATGGAGCTTGCCACGGCGATGCCGTCGCGTTCGGCTGGCAGGGAAACGACGAAATGGCGCCGGCCGAGGGGGACGGCTGGGCCGAACTAAAGGATACGGCTCACTCGAAGGGGAGATCTGCCTTCTCAACGGCGATAACATCCCATTCATCGCGCGCCGTTCAAAGACTTCTTCAACAGCCTGCTAGGCGATCATCCACACGGCGCCAGCGAGGAACACCGGCGCTCCGCTCAGCGCTACCGCGGTAACGGCCCGCCCATCGAAAGAGCGCAGGCTCGGATTGCCGCCTCGCCAGACAGGCGCTTGCGTACCTCGGTAATATTGAGTGATCCGACCACCGCGCCAAGACCAAAAGCGCTGAGCATCGTGCCATATGTTTGTGCACCACCATGCAGCAGGTCGCGCGCTACAAGGGGCATGAGCGCGATAATCCCGCCGCCGATCACACCCATCACCATGGATCGCACCAGCACGATCGTGATCGACGGCGAATTGATGATATAGCGCACACCTGAAACGATTGCGCGACTAAGCTTCTCAGGCGGCAGACGACTCGGTACAGAGATGTGCTTCCATAGGAATAGCGCGCCGATCAGCGGAAGACAAAGCAAGGCATTGAGCGCGAATGCAGCTACCGCACCTGCAGTTGCGACCACGATACCGCCGATGGCCGGCCCCACGCTTCGCGCAATGTTGTATCTGATACTGTTCAGCGCCACTGCCGCCGGAATAGTTTCCAACGGCACTTGCTCGCTGACCGAGGATTGCCAGGCCGGATCCATCAGGGCCATGCCGCTGCCGACTACGAAGCACAACGCCAGCAACAAGTTCGGAGTGATCAAGTCAAGCCAAGCGAGCGCCGTCAGCGTGGATGCGCCGGCGAGCGCGATCCCGACAGAGACCAGTGCAACGATACGCCGGTCGTGCATGTCGGCGATCGCACCGGCCGGCATTGAGATGAACATGACCGGCAACATCAGAGCGGTCTGCACTAGCGCGACCTTGTCGGCCGACGATGTCATCTGGGTCATTGCCCAAGCGGCTCCGACGCTCCGAATGAGAGCCCCTAGATTAGGCAAGCACGCTCGCTATCCAGGTGCGTCGGAAGGTGAGAAAGCGGAGCGGTGAGGTGATGCCATCAGCGCTAACCGTCTTCGGCTTCGACGAATTGGTCATCTCGGCCCCTGCTTAGCATCCGATGATTGGATTGCGACGGCCGTTTATGGTCCAAAAAGCTTCGCCTTTGGGAATCGGTCAGACACTTCGTCCGTTTTGCGCAGCTCGTGTGTGAAGGCCTTACCGCAATGATCAACGCCCTGACATTGCCGTAGAACATGACTTCCCGCCTCGCGCGAGAGAAGCCGTCTCTCGTATCGTGACGGCAACCTGCGACAAAGCAGTGAGGTGGGCTAGATGTGTCGTTATCTCAGTAAGCCGGCTGACCGATTTCTTATTTTTGCATCGTCTCGTCAGAGTGGATGGCTCATACGATCGATTGACGAGCCACTTGGTCGAGCTGGCTGCTTGGAAAATCAATCCCGAAAGGAAACCGTTTCAGAAAGCGTGCCAGCGTGTAAAGTAGAGCTTCGAGGCGATTGTTTTTTGGCGTTGTATGGGAATGAGCGATGAAAAACCGCACGAAAGACTTAGCCAGAGGGAGGAGCGCCACGTTCACTCCTCCGACGGAGACTCAATCGGAATGGCAAAACCTGTCTTCACACGATCCATTATGACCATTGTTTTGAAGCCTTTGATATCCGAGTTCTCATAGAAGAAGCGACGCGTGAACTGCTCATAGTCCTCCATGGTTCGGGCGGTAATGTAGAGAACAAAATCGGCGTCGCCGGTGACGTAAAAGCCGTTGACGACCTCAGCAGAGGATTTGATGGCCTTCTTGAACTTGTCGATGATGTCTGAACGCTCTCGTTCGAGGCTCACTAGCACAAGCATCTGGATGGGCCTTCCCACCGCCCTTGCGGAAACGATCGAGACATCTGCTTCAATTATTCCGTCCGAGCGGAGGCGCTTCAGCCGGCGCTGACATGCCGTAGGGGAAAGCCCGGCCATTTCACCGATGACGTCGGAAGTCAGCCGGTTATTCTTTTGGACGATCTCCAGGATGCGGGCGTCTATCCGGTCGTATTGCATGATTGAGCTCCAGCCTTCAGGTGCATTCCGTCGCCAAGTGCATCTGCGTTGCAGGAAGTCGTCCGAGCGATGGGGAAATGCGACGCAAATCTCTATGCACTATGAGTATCCTGAATGCGTGGGCAATTTCAACAAAATGACCGCGTGGGACCCCCAAATGGTGTTTCAAAGTAGCCGGCACAAACGTCCGCACTCGGTCGGTCTGGCTAGCAGGTATCTACAGAATCTGCGCCGTCGTGATTTTCTGTCTGGAGCGGCGCTCGTCGATGGACAGTGGGTGTCCGGCGGCGAGCGGGACCGTGTGATCGATCCCGCGACGGGCGAGGAGATCGCGGATGTTGCTCGTTGCGGGGCCGCAGAGATGGAGGTGGCGATAGCTGCCGCCGAGCGGTCTTTTCCCGTGTGGCGAGAATTGCTGCCGGCAAGGAGAGGCGCCACTCTCCGGAGTTGGGCCTCATTGATGATTGAGCACGAGGAGGAGCTCGCGATCCTGGTGACGAGCGAGCAAGGGAAGCCGCTCGCTGAGGCACGTCAGGAAATAGCGTATGGTGCCGGCTTTCTTGAGTGGTTCGCAGCAGAAGGGGAACGGGCATACGGGGAAACGATCCCAAGCCATAAGCTTGGAAGCCTGCTTCACGTGCGAATGCAGCCAGTAGGTGTCGCGGCGGCGATAACCCCGTGGAATTTTCCTATAGCGATGATCACACGGAAGGCGGGGGCCGCCCTCGCTGCCGGATGTCCGATCATTGTTAAGCCTGCTCCCGAGACGCCGCTCTCTGCGCTAGCCCTGGCCAGACTAGCCGAGCAGGCAGGGCTTCCACGGGGCGTGTTTCAGGTGCTCGTCGGCAATCCGATCGAACTTTCGACGCCCCTGTTGAGCGATACGAGAATACGCGCTCTTTCGTTTACGGGGTCTACCGGAGTGGGCCGTTTGCTTCTTGAAGGGGCGGCCGAGAGCGTCAAGAAAGTATCACTAGAGTTGGGTGGCCATGCTCCCTTTCTGGTGTTTGACGATGTCGATCTTGAGAAGGCCGTCAAGGGTGCGATGGTAGCAAAATTTGCTACGTCTGGTCAGGACTGTTTGGCTGCTAACCGCATCTACGTGCAAAGAAGCATTTATGGCGCCTTCGTTGAACAGTTTGCCGCTGGGATCGCTCAACTTAGAATTGGCCATGGTCTGGAGGCGACAACAGATATCGGGCCAATGACCAAGTTGTCAGTCGCCGACAAATGCAGGTCTCACATCGATGATGCGGTGAAGAAGGGAGCGCGCGTTGTCTCGCCGCAGCAGGACGCGAGCTTGGGTCCCAATTTCGTTCCTCCGACGTTACTTAGCGACGTCACCGAGAACATGCTCATCGCTCGCGAGGAAACATTCGGGCCTGTGGCAGCCGTGCTTCCGTTCGACTCCGAAGAAGAGGTTATCGCTCGAGCAAACTCCAGCGAAATGGGGCTCGCTGGGTACGTCTATACGGACAATCTACGTCGAGCGATGCGACTGTCAGAGCGGATCGAATGCGGCATGCTTGGTATCAATACGGCTTCATTTACTGGCCCACCCATTCCGTTCGGCGGGTGGAAACAATCTGGGCTCGGTCGCGAAGGGTCGCGCCACGGATTAGCGGAATTTATGGAGCTGAAATACGTCTGCTTCGGCGACCTGGCAGCTTAGGAGAGCGCATGATTGACATCAAGACCATTGCTGAACGGGATCGCTCAAGTGTTCTGCATCCTTTCACTCAGCTCAAGGATTTCGCCACTGGTAAGATTGGTGATCCGACGATCGTCACCGGCGGAAAGGGGATCCATATCAAGGACGCAGAGGGGCGCAGTTATATCGACGGCTTTGCTGGCCTTTACTGTGTAAACATCGGTTACGGTCGCACCGAAGTGGCCGAAGCGATTGCGCGGCAAGCCTACAGCTTGGCGTACTACCACACATATGCAGCGCACACGACCGAAGAACTGGCCACGCTTTCGGACCGCCTCGTGCGCATGGCGCCTGGCAAGGCAAGCAAAGTGTTCTACGGGCTCTCGGGATCGGATGCCAACGAGACTCAAGCAAAGCTCGTTTGGTACTACAATAATCTATGTGGGCAGCCTAAAAAGAAGAAGATTATCTCGCGTGAGCGCGGGTATCATGGTTGCTCGGTGATCTCCGGTTCGATGACTGGCATGTCATTTTATCACGATCATATGGACCTGCCTTTCCCGGGGGTTCTCCATACGGGCACGCCGCATCATTATTGGGGTGCTGAACCGGGCGAGACAGAAGAGGACTTTTCTCGCCGGCGAGCGGCCGAGCTCGAACAGCTAATCGTGAAAGAGGGTCCAGAAACGGTCGGCGCTTTTATCGCTGAGCCGGTGCTCGGCACGGGTGGTATCACGCCGCCGCCTGCGGGTTACTGGCGTGAAATCCAGGCGGTGCTAAGGCGGTACGACGTCCTTTTGATTGCCGACGAGGTCATCTGTGGATTTGGTCGAACCGGCGCTGACTTCGGGAGCACGCTGTATGGAATCGAACCAGATCTTGTCACAGTCGCCAAAGGGCTGACATCCGGGTACATGCCGCTGTCGGGAGCCATCGTCGGCGAGAGAGTTTACAAGGTCATGGAGGAAGCCGCTGATCGCGTCGGAGCATTCTCTCATGGCTATACTTACTCCGGCCATCCGATCGCGGCAGCAGCCGCCAACGCGGTGCTCGACATCGTCGAGAAGGAGCGACTGAGCGATAGAGCCCGAACCGTCGGCGCTCACTTTCAAAAACGGCTCAAGGAGCGGTTTGCACAGCTGGAAATCGTCGGGGAAGTTCGAGGCGTGGGCTTGCTCGGGGCGATCGAGTATGTTGCCGATCGCCAGACGAAGCGGCGATTTGATCCGGAGCTGAAGGTCGGTGCCCGCATCTCGAAGGCGGCTCGCGATCGGGGGCTTATTGCACGAGCCATGCCGCATGGAGAGATTCTTGGCTTTGCACCGCCTCTGGTTGTTTCCGAGGCTGAGATCGACGAAATCGTGGAGCTGGCCTATCAAGCAACCAAAGAGGTGATGGACGAACTGGCGAATAAGTAGGCGCCTTGAAGCTCAATGGGGCCGTCATGCAAAAGCGTGTTGCTCAGGGCATCGGGAGCAAGCTGCCACCCGATCGACGCTGCTGAGCAGTGAATTCGGAGCGAAAGATATTATGTCTGATCATAAACGGAAAGTTGCCTTGGTAACGGGGGCAGGCCGCGGAATTGGCAAGGCGACCGTTCTTGTTCTTGCCAAACGCGGCTTTGACGTCGCCGTGCACGACATCGACGCGACGACGGCGGCCGAGACCGCTGCGCTGGTTCGAGAACTTGGTGTCGAGGCGGAAAGCTATGCTGCCGACGTTTCCGACCGGGACGCGATGCGCGATGGCGTAGCGGCTATCGAACATCGCTTCGGCCAGATCGATGTGCTGATCAATAATGCGGGCATTGCGTCTGACCGATGTCCGATCGAGCAGGTCACCGAAGCGATGTTCCAGCGCTCAATCGGTGTACATCTTGGTGGTACGCTATGGACGACACAAGCGGTGGCTCCTGGCATGAAGCGCCGCAATTCCGGCAGTATTGTCAACTTGTCCTCGATCCAAGCGCTCGTGGGCTGGACCGAAGGCGCGACCTACAACGCGGCTAAAGGCGCGATTTTGGCGCTCTCCAAGGGCTGGGCCCAGGAATTGGCCTCCTGGAACATCCGGGTCAATGTCGTGGCGCCAGGCCATACCGAGACCGAGATGACGTCCCGCAACGACCCGCCTGAGTTGCGCGCCGCTAAGGCCAAGACGATCCCACTCGGTCGCTATGGACAGCCCCACGAAATGGGGGAAGCTATCGCTTTTCTCGCAAGCGACGAGGCCTCTTTCATCACGGGCCAGGTGCTGAGTCCGAACGGTGGCTTCGTCATCACATGAGTGCGCTCACGGCCACATCCTCCGGTCCGCCATCGGGTATTCCCTCTGGGCGTTCGTCCGATGTGTGGCTCAGCACAGATCTTCTTTGGAAGAAATTGCTCCGTTCGACATGGGATCCACGCATCCCGTCACTTGTGGACGAGAGTCGTTTCATGACTCGTGTGCAGTTCAGAGCAACAATCGCGGCAGCTATAAAGCAGCTCGTACTAGGTCTCTGTATCCAGCGCTGTGCGCAAGGGATCGGCGACGATGCACCGCGTCGACGACAAAGCCCAATGGTCGCGATTGCAGGGAGGACGCAATGTTGGCCAATGAGCTGACCGTCGAAGGTGAGCAAGAATAATCGTCTTGCCATTTCACAATAGAACCCGGGTGTGTCTGAATGGACCTAACACAACCGGGTCACCACCATCGAAACTTCAATTCGTGAGGAACGCTATGTCTACCAAAAACACCAAAACTGGTGCTCAAGCTGTAAGTAACGTGCTTGTCGAGCTCGGTGTCACTCACATCTTCGGCATGGACACGCCTGAGCCTCTGTATATCGATTTGGACCCGAGCATACGGGCAATCACGGTCCACGATGAGCGTGCCGGTGCCGTCATGGCCGATGCATTCGCCAGGGTATCGGGACGGGTCGGCGTATGCAGCGCGATACGTGGCCCCGGTGCGACGAACCTGGTCTCAGGACTAGCGGAAGCGTATAACACGTCAACGCCAGTATTGGCTCTTGTCAATGACATTGCTACGCCAAATATGGACCGCAACCCCATACAGGGCATCGATCACGTTCGACTGTTCGAGCAAATGACCAAGTGGGGCAGGCGGGTTGATGCGCCTGAACGCTCGGCCGACTACGTTGCCCATGCAATGCGTGTGGCAACGACCGGCCGGCCGGGACCAGTGGTGATCGCCTTTCCGGACTCCGCCCTGACCAACGGGCCGGTAAACCACGTACAAATCACAGAACCCGCCGCGTACCCACGGGTGCGCATAGCAGCAGATCCATCGTTGATTGAGGAGGCCGCGCAGCAGATCAAGGCGGCCGCACGCCCGATCGTGATCGCCGGCGGTGGGCTGCACCTGTCACAGGGCTACGATGCGCTGCAAGCGCTGGCCGAACAGCTGCAGATTCCTGTTGCGACGACGCCGCTGGGCAAAGGCGCAATTGCCGAAACGCACCCGCTGGCCGCCGGAGTCGTCGGATCCTACACCGCGGGCGAGGGTGCACGCGGGTGGCTCGCAAACCAAGCCGTGCGAGAAGCGGATCTGGTGGTCCTCGTGGGGACGAAGACCGACTCGATTGCGACCAATGATTACACGATTCCCTCGCGTGACCAGCAGATCATCCACATCGACATCGATCCGGTGGAACTCGGAAGGACCTACGTTGCTCTCGAGATAGCCGCCGATGCAAAGCTGGCGCTTGATCAACTTGTCCAGGCAGTTCCACAACGCACAGAGCCATCTGCATGGACTAGAGGGCTGCAGTCAAAGCTCGCGGATTGGAACGCCACCTTCGAAGCTTTGGACCTTAATAAAGGGTCGATCGATCCACGCCAGATATATCGATCCCTTAATGCGTTACTTGGCGAAGATGACATCGTGACGACCGATGCCAGTTACTCCTCGGCTTGGGGGATGGACTTACTGCGTTACAAGAAAGCAGGGCGTAAGTTCCTCGCGCCTCGTGGCTTCGCCGGTCTCGGATGGGGCGTCCCGGCAGCAATTGGAGCCAAGTTCGCAAAACCGGATTCGGCCGTGTATTGCGTGACGGGCGACGGAGGCTTCGGCTACGTTGCAATGGAGATGGAGACGGCAGCGCGCTATGGGGTACCGATTTGTGTGATTGTACTTAACAACAGCATTCTAGGTTTCCAGCAGCACTACGAGAAGCACCGCTTCGGCAAGACGGTCGAGACTTCTTTCACCCCGGTCAACTACGCTGACCTGGCGCGCACGCTGAACTGCGATGGTATACGTGTGACGACGCCGGCCGAGCTCGAGGATGCCCTTCAGGGTGCGCGAGGTTTGCGGCGTCCGCTGCTGATTGACGTGGTGGTGCCAGCGGAGGCTCGCCCCCCGATCAGCACCTTCGCATCCGCGCCGGCCGACGCGCAACACTAAGAGTGGGCGACAGTCCAAATCTCAGTGCCTACCTGCAGGCCGAATGTACTCGCCTATTAGTAATCCGTATTGCCGGATCTTTTGACCCGGCAATTACTGGCAGATGACAAAGCGGCAACTTGCTAACTTACGCTGCAGACCTGCCGCCTCGACGAAACCTAAAGCAGGACCATCAGTGACTATCTCCTAAACGTTGCGAATGAAATTAAAGGATGCGTCTCTTGCAGTCGACAAAGCTCTTGTCGGCGCGGAGTGGCTGTCCGCCAGCTCGACTGGGACGAGCTTTGATGTCACCAACCCTTCGACCGGCGAGGTGATCGCGACCCTGCCGGACATGGGCAGAGAGGAGGTAGATCGCGCCGTAAACGCTGCCTTTGCTGCACAGAAAGCCTGGGCAACGCGGACCGGCAAAGACCGGGCCGCCATCTTGCGTAAGCTCTGCGATTTGATGGTTGCTAATGCCGACGATCTTGCGACGATCCTCACGATGGAGTTGGGTAAGCCGTGGCCGCAGGCCCGGGGCGAAATCCTCTGCGGAGCCTCCTACGTTGAATGGTTTGGCGAAGAGGCGAATCGGACCTATGGCGATACCATACCCGGTCATCAGGCAGATAAGCGCCTTATCGTGATAAAGCAGCCGGTTGGAGTCGTTGGTGCTATCACACCTTGGAACTTCCCGAATGCGATGCTGGCCCGGAAGATGGCGCCTGCTCTTGCAGCTGGGTGCAGCATAGTTTCCAAGCCCGCTGCCCAGACGCCGCTTTCCGCGCTCGCTCTGGCCACACTCGCCGAGCGCGCAGGGCTTCCGCCGGGTCTCTTCTCAGTACTGACGGCGACTGACGCTGCCATGGTCGGTCAGAAACTCTGTCGGAATGACAAGATCCGGAAGCTGACCTTCACAGGATCGACCCATGTCGGCAAGATCCTAATGCGTCAAGGAGCCGATCAGGTATTGAAGCTTGGCCTTGAGCTTGGCGGCAACGCACCCTTTATTGTCTTCGACGATGCAGACCTCGACGCCCCAGTCGAAGGCGCGATGATATCAAAGTACCGTAACGCTGGCCAAACCTGCGTCTGCGCTAATCGCCTGTACGTCCAGGCCGGTGTCTATGAAGCCTTCGCGAACAAGCTCGTCTAGCGGGTTAGGAAGATGAAAGTCGGCGATGGCTTCGCCGACGGTGTCACAACGGGCCCGCTCATCGATGAAAGCGCTCTGAAGAAGGTTCAGGAACATGTGTCCGATGCCGTCTCAAAAGGCGCAAAGGTGCCGATTGGTGGCAACCCCGCCCCTCAAGGTGGGCTGTTTTATGAGCCTACCATTCTGACGGGCGTTACTGCCAATATGAGGCTGTCGACGGAAGAAACGTTTGGACCAGTGGCGCCGCTGTTCAAGTTTGACACTGAAGAGGAAGTTGTCGAACTGGCGAACAACACCGAATTCGGGCTCGCCTCCTATTTCTACTCGAAGGATGTCTCGAAGATCTTTCGCGTGGCAGAGGCGCTCGAATACGGCATGGTTGGCATCAATACAGGGCTGATCTCGACGGAAGTGGCGCCGTTCGGAGGTACCAAGCAATCCGGAATCGGACGTGAGGGCTCCAAGTATGGTCTCGATGACTACACTGAGTTGAAGTACCTGTGTTTGGGTATCTGACATTCTCGAGAGGCATACGAGCCCTGCTTTGGTAGGGAGTCCTATGCGCGCTCACTACCTTCGAGGTCGCCAGGCGGCTAGTCGCGGACGATGATCCGCGAAGGGCGCACGTTACAGCCAAAGTCGAGGCCTGGCCTTTAAAAGATCGGACTATCCTTCGGCCATGAGGTGGAGAGCGCACGGATGCGTGTGGCGATCTGGGGGAGTTTCTCGCCTGCTATGCAGGGACTCCGAATTCGCGTGCCCCGGCGGTCATTTGCGTCAGCAACGAAGAAGAGACGGGAGTGACGCTGCTCGGCAGGCTCTTGCCTGTGGTAATTGGCCTGGGGATGTCTCTCGTGGTGGTCTCTCACGAAAACATCGCAAATCACGCACGCGGTGGCTCCGAAATCGTATTGTCCCATTGTTTGGATCATTTGTCGGTTCGTCCTGATGTTGATAGTAGTCGGATCGGCATTTATGGAGATGGGTTATCGGCCTCTTTAGCTACTGAATGTGCCGCCTACGATCGCCGCATCGCTGCGGCGGTTTGTGATGGTGGCATTTGGAATTGGACGCGCTCCCTAAGATCCATCGATTGGATGACATCGACCGATGACAGCGTCGATAGGGACATGGTGTCAGGGCATCACTCACGGCTGGCTCGACTGCCGAACTGTCCAATACTCGTGGAAGCCGGTGGGCGCGGCCTCGTCAGCGTGTGCGAGGCTATCAAACTACAGACTGTTTGCATGGCAGCGCGCATCGACGTGGACTTGGTCATGCCGCAGCTCATTCGTGGAGGTCTGCGCGGAGGGGTTGACAACTTCGTTAGCTCAGATGGCTGCATCTTCAGCTGGCTGCAAAAACTCGCACCGACTCCAGAGCGAGTCGTGTGCTAGCGGCGCTGCGGTTCTCTCTCGATCTTTTCGCAGAAGCTCTTATTAAGCCGTAAGTTGTAGGGTTGTAGGCGAAATCGATTTTTGTACGGGGCTTGGATGGGTGCTCAGTGCAAGACGACGGGACCTACCTAGATGGACTCAAGTGCGTACGTCCGCCTCGAGCCTTACCTGCAGTGAAGCCGTCCATTTTGGTCGGGGGCCGAATGAAGGAAACGGCTAGGCTGATGCGGCCTTCACTGGTTCAGGCCTACAACGCACCAATACTCAGCTTTTGGGATGCCAATCGGCTATTCTTCGCGATCGAGGTCAGCCGCTTGTTGAGGTAGTCAAGCGATGCCTGGTCCAGCCCTTCCAATAGCGCGGAATTCAGAGCTTCCCTCTTGCTCGACAGCTTTGAGATTTCTGCTCGAGCCTTCTCAGTCAGGGACATTTGAACGAATCGCGCATCATCCGGCGACGGCTCGCGCATCAGAAACTGCGTCGCCTCTAACTTTTTCGTTTGGTTGGTAACGAACGCGGGATGAATTCGGAGTTTGCTCGCAACTGCTATCCCCGAGACACCGCTGCCTTGATCGAGTTCGTCGATCGCCATGAGAATCAGCCACTGAGGCTCGGTCAAGCCCAGTAGCTCTGCCCAGCTCTTATGTATCTCCTCGATTTGGGAATGGATCTCCACAACGTTCCAGATGAAATCCCTAACGGCCCTGTCGATTGTTGGTTTTTCAGCCATGTTGTTCGTTCCGCCAAATCCCCAGCGACGCCCGATAAGCCGCTGCGACATTCCCCTTGGTATCTGGGTTCAGTCGTCCCTGAAAGGCGCCATCGAGCATGGATGCCATGTAAGAAATCAATTGATATATACAATTACTTCTGGTGCCGCTTTGCTTAGATCGTTCGAGGGAACTCTTCAGCGATCATGTAAAATCTCCAAGGAGAGCCTCCGGGATGCCCCTCGAAGGTTCTTTTTTTGCGAGAACTCCTTCGCGGGGCGCGTTGCAAAAGGGATTGTTGCATAACTGCAACGGCGGCTTGCGAAAATAACGCTTCGTAACATTAATTAATTGAAGTAATTGATACGACGAATTAGACCTTAGGCTGACGGAGAGGGGGCGCCTCGACGTCGTCCGTCAAGCACCCGCCCAGTAGGTGAGGCTAGCCGCGGCGGATCTTTGAAGGACGGAAACGACGTTTCCAACTTAGAGGTTCAACAATGAGATTGATGAAAAGCTTTATCCTCGGTTCGGCCGCAATGCTCGCTGGCGCCGAGGCTCAGGCGGCGGATCTTCCCGTCAAGGCCAAGGCAATCGAATACGTGAAAATCTGCTCGCTGTATGGCGCTGGTTTTTACTACATTCCCGGCACCGACACGTGCATCAAGCTCGGTGGTTACGTGCGTGCTTCGACGCAGCTGGGAACGAACAGCGTCTGGGGTGCGGCGGCCAGCGGTCTCGGTGGTGCGCACAACCGCCTCAGCAACTACTACACCGCGCAATCTCGGTTCGATTTCAGTACCGATACGCGGACCGCGACGGAGTATGGCGTCCTTCGCACGTACGCCGAGTTGGCCTTCACTTGGACGGCGGGCGGATATGGCGGCGCCGGAAGCAACCTGATCAATGGCGCGACCTCCTACAACGGAAGCAATCCGGCTGGGAGTGGCAGCGGGTCGGTTTCAGGTGGTTCGCTGTCCGTGTACTACGCCTTTATACAGTTTGCCGGTTTCACTTTCGGTCGAGCGCAGTCGCAGTTCTCCTCTCCGTGGAGTAACTATCCAGGTAATAGCTTCGATGGCATGCCGGGTGGCAGCGGGTGGGAGGCCGTCAACCAGTTCGCATATACCGCGGACTTCGGCCAGGGCATTACGGCTTCATTCTCGGCCGAGGATCAGGTTCAACGTACAACTGGCATCTGGAACGTGAGCGGTGCGACTGCTGCAGGCCTTGCAACGGGAACTTACGGGGTGTACGACACAGGCGGCTCGCGCGCTCCCGATCTCGTAGCCATGCTGCGGGTCGACCAGGCTTGGGGTCTTTTCCAGGCATCTGTCGCCGCGCATGACAATCACGCTGGCTATTATGGCGTCGATGAAACGACCGGGCATCCGGGCGACAAGTGGGGTTGGGCTGGTCAGCTTGCGTTGTCAATCAAGAATATCCCGACCGGTGCCGGTGACACCATCAACATCCAGGGTGTCTACACGAATGGCGCGAGCATTTACAACTTCCAGTCATATACCCCGTTCACTTATGCGATCTACGGAGGCACGGGGTTGGGGGGGGGCTACCAGAGCGTCGGTCTCGGCGGCGTATCTGACTCCGTCTTCGTGGTAGGCGCCGGCCAGCAATTGACGACGACGTACGGCTTCAACGGTGCGTACACTCACAATTGGAATCCGTACTGGAACAGCGCCATCTTCGGTGGCTGGGGTGCCGTGCGTTATAACAACACAGCCAAGGGATATATCTGCGGCGCGTTTGTTGCGACGCTTGCGTTGTCGAGCGGCCTTCCTGGTTGCAATCCCGACTTCAACTACTCGGTCGTCGGCGTGGCAACGCGCTGGAATCCCGTCAAGAACCTGACCTTCTCGACCGAACTTGCTTACACGATGCTCGACCAGAAATATGCGAGCGGAAGCACGGTCGCCTTGCCGGTGCAGGCTGGCATCGCCAAGCCGGCGGCAACCTACGAGCTGAAGGATCAGAGCAGCCTGCAGGTGATGTTCCGCGCGCAGCGCAACTTCTAAGTTTTCTGTCGCACCAGCAAAGGAGAAGTGGCTCTATCAATCTAAGTTAACCTCCAAGAAGGCCTCCGGCATGCCCGCCGGAGGCCTTTCTGATTCGAGAGAAGCTTTTTCGACAGGTTGAATTGCGGCGAGGAATTCTGGTGTGGGAGCAATACAGCCGGCCCGGCCAGGCATGGTGTCGATGAGGAGACACATCTTATGCTCGCACAGCAGCTCCAGTGCGCGAGCAGCTTTGCAGCAAGCTCGCGGCGTCGGGAGTAACCCGACTTGCGCTGCACTGACGGCGCTGCCCGGCAGGGAAGCTGCGTTAGTCCTGCAAGCACGCAATGGCGGCCTCTCCGAGGAGACCTCTGCCAAATAGCGGCGGATAGCAATCTCCCTGACCGCCGTGTCATTACGTCTCAGGGAGCCGTGAACATGGCTTCACGCCACTCATTCCTTGCCGACTCAGGGGAGCCCATGGAGCAGCGGCAATTGATTCCGATAGCGTAGAGCTATCGATCTCGGGTAGCGGCGTGAAGATAGACGTCCTTGCTGTCCGTGTTGCTGCCGGCGAGCAGGTAGAGGTCGAATTCGACGCCACCGTCAGTTTCTCGGCGAAAGTTGACAGTGGCGGCACATGTTCTGGCTCGTGGCATCCTGTTCGAACGCTACGCCTTGTCGCAAGTGCCCGTGACGGGACCGGCACTGGATGGGGTGAAGCGCGCGTGGTGGATCACTCGATCGAAAATATTGTCCCGTCGTGCTTCTTGCCGACTTTGATCGCCTACAACGGTATGCGCGGCAAGCTAGTAGTTGCGCCAGATCGTGACGACGCATTTGATCGCGGACCCACCGATTCGATGTGGAGCGCCACCTCGACGCCAGACTTGCTTCTCGCAGACGAAGGTTCATACACGTTGGTCGGGTACGACGAGCGGGTCGTAGACGGCGGCTCCTTCGCCGTCGGCGAAATGATGGACATTACGGGTCAAGCATTTGCCGCGCTTGATGGGCTGCAGCGGGTTCATGCTGCCTTCATCCATTCCCGGCAATGCCGGCACTTGCTCATAAGCGTTACCACGTCGACCCGAGCCGCAGGGGCTACTTACATTCATTTATGAGGTCGTACAATGTGCGAACCGCTCCTTGATTCAGCCGGCCCGCGCAAAAGCTGCCTCTGACGGAGAATGGTGCAGATTTCCACCAATGCGGCGCCTCAGCTTGACGGATTTCGGCATGCGGGCGCGGTTAATCTGCCACAACACGCTGACGCTATCGGGCGTTGGCTGATCGACGCGATGCGCCTTTTGGGATTAGACCAACTGGCAACTGCGATCCGTCGCTCGATCGCCAATCCGACGAAATGGGAGACAGCTGGATGCCGTACTACTCTTTTGATCTTGTAGTTGGCGACGAATTCAAGAATCAGGGCGGTCTCATTCTCGAGAACATCGATGTTGCCGCTGATCGAGCAGAGCAGCTTGCGGTCGAGCTCTCTGTTGCGCGTCCTGACCTCAAGTCCAGTGGTTGTTCGGTTCGCGTGACCAGCGCAGACAGCACTGAAATATATCGAACTCCACTCGATCCTATCCCGTCATGGATAAAAGTCAGAACCTGAAGGTCCACAGTGGTGCGAATAACTGAATTGCTGGACTGCTGACAGGCACCTCGTCGCTATGAACGTGAGCGCTAGACCATATTGGCCAAGCGCAACAACTCCTTTCTAATCTTAAGAAGGCACGAGCTATCCGCCATGTCGAATACTTTGAAAGGCACAGCTGGGGTGCGTCCCGCTGTCGGGGCTTGGCCTCCTCGCAAAATCTCCGGCGCCGGTGAGGCGTCGAAAGAGTATCTGGGGTGGAGATACCGGAGAGGAGCGGAACTTCTGCTGCGTGGTGCTATAGCGACAAGCGAAGCTATCGTGCCGGCGAAACGGTAAGCCTATTCATTTCGGCCAATATCGAACGACTTGCGATCAAGATTTACAAGATGGACTGAGGCCGAGTCTGCTGCGCGAGTGGAAAGGCCTAATGTTACTTTCCATTGTTTCAGCCGCTGGTAGCCAGCACGAGGAGGATTTGATGACAGACGACAGTAGAAGAGTTGATCTTGGACGCCGCCGTATCCTCAAGGTGATGGGCGCGAGCGCTATGGTACCGTTCGTGACGCCGTTTATCGGTCGCGCATTCGCGGCCGAACGGCTCGTCGTTCGCGATCCGGGTGGTGTCGTGAACGAAGCAGCGACAAAGGCATTTTACAAGCCATTTGCGCAGGAGACCGGCGTCGAAGTGGTCGGTGTTACCTCCCAAATGGAGCCCCTGAGCCAAATTCGCACCATCGTTGAGAGCAAATCCTATCTCTGGGACGTCGCTCTACTCTCGCTTCAGGCGCAAGAGATTTTGGGCAAGGCCGGCTACCTCGATGAGGTCGATCCGAACGCTCCCGGGATAGTTGATATCCTGGCGGAGGCGAAATCGAAGTGGGGCGTCAGCATCCAGACTTACGCAACAATCTTCGCTTACAACACCAAGACCTATGGCGACAAAGGCCCCCAATCCTGGGCGGACGTCTTCGATCTCAAGGCATTCCCGGGACGGCGCGCCCTGCGCAAGTACCCGGTTGACACTCTCGAGGCCGCAGTTATGGCCGATGGCGTCGACGTCAAGAATGTCTATCCGCTCGATCTCGACCGCGCCTTCAAAAAGCTCGATCAGGTGAAGTCCGGTGTCACTGTCTGGTGGAGCAACGGCGCGCAATCTTCGCAGGCCGCGGCGTCGCAAGAGGTTGATATCGTCGCAACCTACAACGGTCGAGTACAGGCAGCAATTGACGATGGTGCACCTTTCAAGATCGTCTGGAACCAGGGTATCTGGGCTCCGGACGGCTATGCCGTGCCCAAAGGCAATCCAAAGGCAAAGCTCTGCCGCGATTTCCTGAAGTTCTGCGCTCGGCCCGACCGCCAAGCCGAGTTCTCCAAGTGGGTTCCCTACAGCCCGCCGAATCCGAAAGCCTACGAGTTCATCGACAAGGCCCGTATCGACCTGTTGCCCACCGCGCCGGGACGGGTGGAAAAGATGGTCATGGAGAAAGGCTCCTATTGGGCGGCCAACCTTGAAAAGGTCGCGGCTCGTTTCAACGAGTGGATTGTCAGGTGAGATGCGGGCACTGATGATCAGATATGCTGACATGACGAAATTCGACACCGTGGCGGCGGCGAACCAATTCGCCGCTGTCAAGCTGGATGTTGCAGGCATTGAGAAGCGCTACGGCAGCGTCGTGGCGCTCGCTCCCACGGACCTCAAAGTCCACGAGGGCGAGTTTCTGACACTGCTTGGGCCCTCTGGTTCTGGCAAGACGACGCTGTTGATGACGATCGCGGGCCTGGCTCGCCCGGATAGAGGCCGGATCGTGATCGACGGTCGCGACAGTACAGACATTCCAGTCTATGATCGTGACATCGGTATGGTCTTTCAGAACTATGCCTTGTTTCCGCACATCGACATCTTCGAGAACGTCGCCTTCTCGCTGCGGGTGCGAGGGATTAGCGAGAACGAAATCGAACGACGCACCCGTGAGGCGCTCGAGCTTGTCCAACTCGGCCATCTGGCACAGCGACTTCCTAAAGAACTGTCGGGCGGACAGCAGCAGCGCATCGCTATCGCTCGCTCAATGGTCTACCAGCCCTCGATCATTCTGATGGACGAGCCGCTCGGCGCACTTGACAAGCGCCTGCGGGAGCAGATGCAGATCGAGATCAAGCGGCTTCACCGACAACTCGGCGTGACCATCATCTATGTCACCCATGATCAGGAAGAAGCTCTGTCCATGTCGGACCGCATCTGCCTGATGAACAATGGCAACATTGTCCAACTCGGCCGCCCTGACGAGCTCTATTTCGCGCCATGCAATCTGTTTGCTGCCAATTTTCTGGGCGAAGCCAATATTCTCCAGGCTAGTCGAAGGTCTGGCGACAAAGAGGTGACCACCGCCGTCACGACAATCCGGATCGGAAGTAGTCCTCCCGCGGTTGGAGCGGCACTCTTGCTTCTGATCAGACCCGAATGCTTCTCGCTCGAATCCAGCGGGCCGTCTAGCAACTGCCTGACCGGAAAGCTGGTCGACGTCACTATGTTAGGCCCCCTGACACGGCTTGACGTCGTCTGTGAAGACGGAACCCCCATTCTGGCAAAGGTGCCAACCAGCCGCGCCGTCACAAGGCTTTCTGCGGGCCAGGATATCGCGCTCTATGTCGCTGCCGATGATGTAATCGTTGTGCCGGAGGCTCCATGATGGTGCGCTCTGAATCCCGCAGTGCTGTCCTGGGCGAAGCCGCTCCGCTCGCGCCTGCTCTGTTATTGCTCCTACTCGTCTATGTCGGGCCCGTTGTCTATTTCCTCGCCTCCAGCTTTGTAGGCAGCAACGGAAGCATCGGCCTTCAAAACTACAGCCGGCTGTTCGGTAGCGCGACCTATGTAACCACAATTGTGACGACGCTCAAGCTTTCCGCAACCACGACAGCGTTGTGCCTGGTGATCGGCTACCCCGTCGCCTACCTGATAGCGACGACGCGAGCCAGATCGAGCCTTATCCTGCTCGTCGTGCTGCCTTTTTGGACGAGCTACTTGGTGAGGACCTTCGCTTGGATCATCCTGCTCGGGCGCAGCGGAACGATCAATAGCACACTCATGAGCCTCGGCTTGATTGACCGCCCGCTCGAGCTCTCATACAACTTCTTCGCTGTCGTCACTGCGATGGCCCACGCTATGTTGCCGCTGGCGATCCTGACGATGCTCTCAACGATGCAGAACATCGGCTCGCATTACAGTCGAGCAGCCTCAATACTCGGCGCACGTGGCGCGCAGTCTTTCCTGCGGATCTACTTGCCTCTGTCGATGCCTGGCGTTGCTGCTGCGGCGCTGATGGTCTTTATCATTTGCCTCGGCTTTTTCGTTAACCCAGCGCTGCTTGGCAGCCGGCATGAGACTGTTATCATCCAAATTATCATTGATCAGCTTAGCACCTCGCTAGACTGGGGCTTCGCGGGAGCGGCTTGCGTACTAATGCTGATCGTTTCCCTGGCGATTGTTGCGCTTTACCAGAACGTATTCGGGATGACCGCTGTCACTGGTATGGAATCCAGGCAGAGCCATGGCCGGTTGCGCAGCCTGGTTTCGCGGGGCTCGATGCGACTGAACGGAGCTCTTGGTCAAGTGCTGTCGGGCATCGGCAAAAGCATAGAAGGGCTGATGCGTGCCGCCAAGATCGAGCCGCGCGCCGGGAGTACGCGTATCATTCTGATGACATTCGTCGCACTCGTCGTAGCCTTCCTGCTAGGACCTGTGCTGTTCCTGATCCCGGTTTCATTCTCGACCTCCTCTTTTATGCGCTGGCCGCCGGAGTTCTTCACACTGCGCTGGTATGAAGGCTATCTTCTGGAGCCAATCTGGACATCGGCGATCCTGCGCTCGCTCGGCGTGGGCCTCGGGGCTGCCGTAATTGCCACATCTGTCGGCACGCCGGCCGCCTTCGCGCTGGTCAGAAGTCGCCTGCCGGGGAAGCCCGCGTTGATGAGCTTAATCATCATCCCGATGATCCTGCCGCATATGGTGCTGGCCATTGCGCTATTTGCCCTCTATGCGAGGCTCGGTTTGGTGGGATCTGCCGTTGGCTTGATTATTGCCCACGCAGTGCTGGCCATTCCGCTCGTCGTCATTACCGTCTCCTCGGTGCTGCGCAATTACGACCAGCGGCTCGATCAAGCCGCATCCATTCTTGGTGCACGACCAATGCGCGTGTTTCGGACCGTGACGCTGCCCCTCATAGGCACCGGGATGATTTCTGCTTTTATCTTCTCCTTCATCAGTTCCTTCGACGAGCTGACGGTTTCACTCTTTGTCACGGGCGGCCTGACCGCAACGCTGCCGAAGCAGATGTGGGAGGACGCCATCAATCAGGTGTCGCCAGGCTTGGCGGCGGTTTCGACCGTCATCCTTATCGGCCTGACCGTAATCCTCCTCCTCACTGCTCTCTATCAGCGCCGCTCTGGCTCGACCGCTATCGAGCTACGCGGATAATATCGCACCTGCAAAGAAGAGACTGCCATGACTGCCTTCGACCGGCCGTTCACTGTCCCAGACAGCACACCTCTGTTCAAAGCCTTGCCGCGCCATTACGTCGGTTACCGCAAGCTCTCGGTCTTTTGCGGGGCTTCGCCAGAGGGCATCCGCAAGGCCCTGCCTGCGGATCTCGAGTACGTCTCAAACCGAATTGAAGTCTTTGTTATGGATTGCCCGGAAGTTCATGATCGGGACAATCCTGCGATGGGACCGCGGGCCTATCTAGAAGGTGGTGTTGTCGTCCAAGCTGGCTATCATGGCGTCACCGGTGGTCATGTGCTCTGCGAGTATGTCACAACTGACGACGCGATGGCTGGCGGCCGGGAGGTCTGGGGATATCCCAAGAAGCTCGGACAGGTCACTTATGATGAGACTTCCGACGGCAGCATCACCGCGAAAGTATCGCGGCTGGGACAAGCGCTAATTAGTCTGGGTTTCCGCCCTACAGAGGCCGAGTTCGAAAAGCCAATCCTTCATCCGCGTTTGCAGGTTAAGCGCATTCTACGCGCGGATGGTCGGGGCTTCGATGTCGACCAGATCATCCTCAACGAACTATCCGACGCGAAGATTGTCAGCCGGACCTGCGGCACCGGGTCCGTCACCTTGGGTGGGCGCACAGAAATGGACCCCTTGATGGAGTTAGGTAGTACTTGCGTCATGGGCGCGGAACATGTCGTTGTAGAATTCAAGCTCGGTTACGGGCGCGTCTTCCATGACAAGCTGAAGCCTGACTGATGCGATTTCGCTCAGAGTGGCGCAGTTTCCAACATGTCGCTGTCTCCCAAACCCTGCGTACAAATCTCATAAATCGGATTTAAGGTCATGATCCAGTCGCTCCCGCGCGTCACCTACTCAAACATTGGCGTCGATTTCTCACCCGTTCACGATTTCCTCGATACCCTCATGCCGGACTTCGAGGCCACGACCCTTGCCCAGACTTGGAGCACGCCGTTTGCGACCGGTCCCGCACGACAGGTCCGGAGCCCGATTGATCCGTCGATCTCACTGGGGAGGTTTCCCGATTCGACGGCCGAGGACGTGAAGGCTGCGGTCGCCTCGGCGCGTGCGGGCGCAAAGATTTGGAATGTATCCTCCCTGGAGGAGCGCCTTGCCTTCGCGACCCGCTGGAAAGACGTTTTTGCGGACGGCAAATACCGTCTCGGTCTCGCGGCCCTCTATGAGGTGGGGAAATCCCGTCTCGAGGCCATTGGCGAAGCCGAGGAGGCCGTGGACATGCTCGACTACTACCCGTCTGAACTGCGGAAAAACAACGGATATGTGCGGGCGATGAACCAGCTCGTGGAGCATGAAACGGCCACCAGCGTCCTACGGCCCTACGGCGTGTTCGCCGTGGTCGCGCCGTTCAACTTCTCGCTCGCCCTGTCGATCGGCATGATCGCCGGCGCCTTGCTCGGCGGCAACGCCGTCGTCTGTAAGCCCTCGCCGGATTGCCAGCTTACCGGCCTGCTGATCGCGGAAACGCTGCGCAAGGCCGGACTGCCGGAGGGCGTCTTCAACATCGTTCTCGGCGGTGCCGAGGTCGGCCACATCCTGACCACGGACAAGAATATCGACGGTGTTGCCTTCACCGGATCGCACAAGACTGGCATGGGCATTTTCCGCCACATGGCGGTCCAGCCATGGATAAAGCCAGTGGTTGCCGAGATGGGCGGGAAAAACCCAGCTTATGTCACGGTGAACGCGGATCTTGATCGCGCGGCCCAGGGCGTCATGCGCTCCGCCTTCGGCCTCCAGGGACAGAAGTGCTCCGCATGCTCGGTGGTCTATGTCGACAACGCAGTGAAAGACGAGTTCATCAAACGTTGCGTCGCCTTTGCCCAGACCCTTTCCATTGGCGACCCGCGCCAGCGCTCGACGTTCATGGGCCCGCTTTACGGGCCTGCGACCGTCGAGCGGTTCGATGCCTCCGTGGCCCAGGCGCGGGCGGAGGGCAAAGTTCATTTCGGCGGCAGCCACCTCGATGGCAAGCCCGAGAACTACGTCACGCCGGCCATCGTGGAGATGAGCGGCCCGTCCAATCTCACTCGCGATGAACTATTCATGCCCTTCGTGGTCGTCCGGGGCGTCGACGATCTCGAAGCCGGCCTTGCCGAAGGAAACGACGTGGCCTACGGCCTCTCCGCCGGCATCTTCACGCGCGATGAGGAGGAACTGCGCTACTTCCTCGAGAACGCCCAGGCTGGCGTTCTCTACGCCAACCGCGCCAGCGGTGCCACCACGGGCGCTTGGCCGGGCGCACAGCCGTTCTGCGGCTGGAAGGGGACCGGCGTCAGCGGCAAGGGTGGACTCGGGGCTTATTTCCTGCCCCAGTTCATGCGCGAGCAGAGCCACACAATCATGACCAAGTGATCACCGGACGCGAGGCGCCTGCCGCCTCGCGCCTCCCGCTCTCCTGGGAACCCACCAACATGTCCACCTATCCTGCTTCCTGCCCCCGCTCCGAAGAACTCTTTGAGCGCGCCCGCAAGGTCATGCCCGGCGGAAACACCCGCACCACCGTCTTCATTGACCCATTTCCAATCTATGCCGAGCGCGGCGAAGGATGCCGGATGTGGGACGTGGATGGAAACGTCTACTACGATTGCATCAACAACTTTACGGCCATGATCCATGGCTATGCCCAACCCGAAGCCGTCGCAGCCGTGCAGGGCCAGCTTCCCCTCGGCACGGCGTTCGGGGCGCCGACGCAGAGCGAGATCGACCTCGCCGAACTGCTGGTGGCCCGGCTGCCCTCCGTCGAGCAGATTCGCTTCGCCAACTCCGGAACGGAAGCCGTGATGATGGCGATCAAGGCCGCCCGTGCCTCCACGGATCGTCCCAAGATCGTCAAGATCGAAGGCGCCTATCACGGCTCCTATGACTTCGCCGAGGTGAGCCTCGACAGCTCGCCGCAGAACTGGGGCGACATGCCGGCTTCTACCGCTTATGCCAAGGGAACACCGCAGGGCGTGCTGTCCGATGTCATCGTCGTGCCTTTCAACGACATTGAGGCTCTCAAGGCCGTATTCCACGTTCATGGATGCGAGATTGCCGGCGTCCTGATTGATCCCATGCCGAACCGTGCCGGCCTGATCCTTGCCAGGCGCGATTATCTGGAAGCGCTCGTCGAAACCGCGCACACTGCCGGTGCGCTCGTCATTTTCGATGAGGTGATCTCCTTCCGCCTTGGCTATGCGGGTGCCCAGGGCCTGTGGAACATCGCACCGGACCTAACTGCGCTCGGCAAGATCATCGGCGGCGGCTTCCCCGTCGGCGCCGTCGCCGGGCGCGCCGAGATCATGGCTGTGTTCGATCCAACGCGCGGCAAACCCGCCCTGCCGCACGGTGGCACCTTCACGGCAAACCCGGTCACGATGCGAGCCGGCCTCGCCGCGATGCGGGCTCTAACGTCCGAAGCCTTCGCTCATCTCGACTATCTCGGCGCCTTCCTGCGGGACGGCACCAACGCTGCCTTCGAGCGCCACGGCCTCTCCGGCCGCTGCGTCGGCCTCGGGTCGCTGTTCAGGATCCACTTCACCGGCAACGACATTGTGGACTACCGGTCGGTCTATCCCTCCGCCGCCGAACACCGGAAGCTGAATCTCCTGCACCGGGGCCTGCTCGACCGCGGGGTTCTCTCAGCCAGCTACGGCCTCTTTGCCCTGTCGACCCCGATGACCGACGCGGATGCCTCGACCATCCTCGCAGCCATCGATGACACGCTGAGACAGATCGCGTCGTTGTCGTGACGGTTCGTACGTTCCGGGCCCTTGCGGGACGGGCTCGGACCTCACGTCCCTTGCCGCTGGTCATCAAACTATTGCGCCAACTTGGCCATGGTCTTCTCGCCCTTCACGGCCGCCAGGGCCACTTTGGCCTTGAAAGCCGGTGAGTGATTGCGGCGGGGTCTCTTGCTCATTGCTTCTCCTGTTCGGCGGCCATTCTGGCTGCTCTCAGGCAGAAACTCCACTTAGTCGGCCGTGAAGAATTCGGAAGCGATTGATCTGTCGCAGTGATTTGACGCGAGCAAGTGCTGATTCCGCTCGATGTCGCCCACCATTCCGGAATGATCTCGCCCACCGTTCCGATTTGATGTCGCCCACCATTCCGAGATGATCTCGCCCACCATTCCGAGATGATCTCGCCCACCATTCCGGGATGATGTCGCCCGGGGTGACGAGGCCTCTTCTGGCTCCGCTACGGTCCCGCCTTTCGGCTTTGCGAAGGGGGACCTGGATGCCGTCGGAGAGGTTTGCGATGCGCCATGTGCGCGATGTGATCAGATTGAAGTCGGCCGGGATGCCGACCCGCGAGATTGCGCGGCGGGTCGGCACGGCCCCTTCGACGGTGCGGTTGACGATCCGCCGGTTCGAGGCGGCGGGGCTGACCTGGCCGTTGCCAGACGACGTCACCGACACGGTGCTGGAGGCCCGGCTGTTCGCCAGCGCCGGAGCCGGTCCGGGCACCCGGCGGGGCCATCGGCGGCAGGCCGAGCCGGACTGGGCGGCGGTGCATCGCGAGCTCCGGCGCAAGCACGTGACGCTGTCGATCCTGTGGGAGGAGTACATCGCGGGCGAACCCGGCGGGTATCGCTATTCGCGGTTCTGCGAGCTCAACCGGGCCTGGGAAGGCCGGCTGTCGGTGACGATGCGCCAGTCGCATGCGGCCGGCGACAAGCTGTTCGTCGACTATGCCGGCGACGGCGTGCCGGTGGTGATGGACCGGCTCACCGGCGAGCGGCGCGCCGCGCAGATCTTCGTCGCAGTGCTCGGCGCATCGAGCTTCACCTACGCGCAGGCGACCTGGACGCAGGGGCTCGCCGATTGGATCAGCGGCCGCGTCGGTGCCTTCGAGGCGATCGGCGGCGTGCCGGCGCTGCTGGTGCCGGACAACACCAAGGTCGCCGTGATCAAGGCCTGCCTCTACGATCCGCAGATCAACCGCAGCTATGCCGACATGGCGGCGCATTACGGCACCGCCATTCTGCCGGCGAGGCCGCGACGGCCACGGGACAAGGCCAAGGTCGAGCAGGCGGTCCTCATGGTTGAGCGCTGGCTGCTCGGGCGGCTGCGCCACCGCACGTTCTACAGCCTTGCCGAGGTCAACGCGGCGATCGCCGAGTTGCTGACCCGGCTCAACGAGGAGCGGCCGATCCGGCGGCTCGGCATCACTCGCCGCAAGCTGCTGGAGGAGATCGACCGGCCGGCACTCCAGGCCTTGCCGGAGAGCCCTTACGTGTTCGCTGAGTGGCGGATCTGCCGGGTCAGCATCGATTATCACGTCGAGATCGAGGCGCATTATTACAGCGTTCCGCATCGCTTCGTCCGCGCCGAGGTCGAGGTGCGCTTCACGGCCCGCACCGTCGAGATATTCCACAAGGGTGAGCGGATCGCCGCGCATCAGCGCATGGGCGGCAACCACAAGCACACGACCGTGCCGGAGCACATGGCATCCAGTCATCGGCGCTACGCCGGCTGGACCATCGAGCGCATCCGTAGGGACGCAGCCTCGATCGGGCCGGCGACCGCGGCGCTGTGCGACCTGATCCTCGACGAGCGCGCGCATCCGGAACAGGGCTTCCGCGCCTGTCTCGGCATCATCCGGCTCGCCCGATCCTACGGGCACGAGCGACTCGATGCCGCCGCCATGCGGGCGATCGATATCGGCGCGCGCACCTACGGCTCGGTCAAATCGATCCTCGCCAACAATCTCGATCGGCGTCCTTCACCCAAGCGCTCCGCGGACGACGCGCCGATCCTTCATCCCAACATCAGCGGGCCGCGCTACTACAATTAGGAGATCTCATCTTGCTTACCCATCCGACCCTCGATCAGCTCCTCGCGCTCGGCCTTCACGGCATGGCCAAGGCCTTCGCCGACATCGAAGCCGGCGGCGACGCCGCAAGCCTCGGCCACGCCGAATGGCTCGCGCTCCTGCTCGAACGCGAAGCGTCATTGCGACGCGACAAGCGGCTGTCGAAGCGGCTGCAATACGCCAAGCTGCGCCAGGAGGCCTGCGTCGAAGACATCGACTACCGCACTCCACGCGGCCTCGACCGCAGCCTGCTGACGATGCTGGTCGAAGGCCGCTGGATCGATGACCACGCCAACCTGCTGATCTGCGGACCCTCCGGCGTCGGCAAAAGCTGGCTCGCCTCAGCGCTCGGCAACAAGGCCTGCCGCGACAATCGCTCCGTGCTCTATCAGCGCGTCCCGCGACTGTTCAGCGATCTGGCCTTGGCGCGCGGTGACGGCCGCCACCCCGCCTACTGCGCGCGCTCGGCCGCGTCGATCTCCTCATCCTCGACGACTGGGGCCTCGAGCCGCTCGACGCCGCGGCCCGCCACGACCTCCTGGAGATCCTCGAGGACCGCTACGGCCACCGCTCCACCATCGTCACCAGCCAGCTTCCCGTCGATCAATGGCACGCGCTGATCGGCGACCCCACCTACGCCGACGCCGTTCTCGACCGCCTGGTCCATAACGCCCACCGGATCGATCTCAACGGCGAGAGCCTGCGGCGAACCCGTAAGCCCGGCCGAAAGGCCTGAGCCCGTGGCCCTGTGGACATGCCGCTGCGCTTGGACAACGCGAAGGGCGTTGCCCACATGCCCTCTGTGGACGCCCCCGGGATGCAAGAAGAATCTTTCGTCAAGCGCTGCGCTGTAGTCAGGTGCTGACATCTGTCCGGCCTTTGATGCGACCGTCATTTGTCGCGGGCCCGTATGGGAGTTCGCGGATCAGGTCCAAATCACAGCGGCGTGCTTGGATAGCACTTGGGCATGTACTGGTTTTCCCAACCCCGTCTCTCGACTGTTGCGCCATACCTTCCGTTTGACCTTCCTACATCTCGACGACCTCTGACCGGACGGCTATGCCGCCACAGCCGGAGCTTTATAGACCCCACCGTTGGCCATCAGAGCCCAGACGACGCGGGCCATCTTGTTGGCAAGAGCGGTGGCTACCAGCATAGGTGGCTTGCGGGCAATCATGCGCCCGAGCCACGATGACGGTGAAGTGCCTCGCCGCCGTGCCTGCTGCACGACCGCAGTCGCGCCGATGATAAGTAACCGTCGCAACGTTCGCTCCCCCATTTTCGACGTCGCACCCAGCTTCTGTTTGCCGCCCGTGGACCGCTGCAACGGGGTCAACCCCAGCCATGCGGCGAAGTCGCGTCCGCACCGGAAGCTTCCGGCGGCAGGCGCAAGGGCAAGCAACGCCGTCGCCGTCATTGGTCCCACGCCTGGGATTGTCATCAAACGGCGGGCATCTTTTTCTTTTCGGACGCGACGGGTGATCTCGCTGTCGAGTTTCTTGATCTGCATTTCCAGCGTCTCCATCGTCTTGATCAATATGTCGAGTACGAACCGTGCCGCTTCGGGCACATTGGTTTTTGGATCCATTGCGCGCTCGACAAGCTCTCCGACATGGGCCGTGCCCTTTGCCATGATCACCCCGTATTCAGCGAGATGACCACGCAAAGCATTGATCGCCTGGGTCCGCTGCCGGATCAGCAGGTCGCGGGTCCGAAACACCACCGCGCTCGCTTGCTGCTCTTCACTCTTGACGGGCACGAAACGCATGGTCGGCCTCTGCGCTGCTTCACAGATCGCCTCTGCATCGGCCATGTCGTTCTTCTGCCGCTTGACGAAGGGCTTCACGTAAGCCGGTGGGATTAGCCGCACTTCATGGCCGAGCTTGCCAATCTCACGAGCCCAGTAATGCGCGCCCGAGCAGGCTTCCATCGCCACGAGGCAAGCCGGCTGCTCGGCTAAGAATGCCAGCAGCTTATTCCGGCGCAGCTGTTTGCGAAAAACGACCTTTCCGGTGGCATCGGCTCCATGGGCCTGAAAGACATACTTCGCTAAATCTAGTCCAATCGTGCTCACTTCGTTCACGGACGCTTCCTCTCTCTGTGATGGCTGTTCCACACCCTTCACTTTGGCACATCGATGCCGTCGAGGGGGCGTCCACCCCATCACAGCAGAAGCAGCAAAAAACAAGTCCTTCGAGCCGCGATTCAAGATTGACCACGCGGCTTCGCCGATGCCAGAAACCAGACAGCCAGAACGCCTCGCGCCCCGGGCGACATCAAATCGGAGGGGTGGGCGAGATCATCTCGGAATCCTGGGCGAGATCAAATCGGTACACCCGGGCGAGATCATCGGAATCCGCACGAGCAAGTATTCGATTTTGCAAGAAAGCCGTGGGTAGGTCCTGGTTTTCTTGCGTTTTTGGATTCCGGATTGGGCGGCTTCGTGATTCCTTTGACGGCGAGATTCGCTGTTGGGGGAGAACCCATGAGCCGTCCGCGCGACGATCGTCAGGACGATCTGTTTCGTCCATCTCTGGAGAAGATCATCAAGCTTCGCCATCCGTTGGTGCGTCTGGCGGCGGAGATCGATTGGGATTTCCTGGCGGGACGCTTCAGTTCGGTCTGTCGCCTCGGGCCGGGGCAGCCACCGTTGCCGACACGATTGGTAGCCGGACTATTCATCCTCAAGCACATGCACAATCTCTCTGACGAGGCGCTGTGCGACAGGTGGGTCGAGAACCCGTATTTTCAGTATTTCTGCGGCGAGGTGGTGTTCCGGCACGACTTGCCATTCGATCGCTCGTCGCTGACCCGCTGGCGCCAGCGGCTGGGTGAGGAGCAGATCGCCGCGCTGTTGCAAGAAAGCCTCTCGGTGGCGCATCGAACTGGGGCAATCGAGACCAAAGATCTCGAGCGGCTCGTTGTGGATACCACTGTACAGGAGAAGGCGATCGCGCATCCGAGCGATGCGCGGCTCATGCACCGGGCGATCGAGAAGCTGGTCGATTTGGCCAAACGCGAGAGCGTCGAACTGCGCCAAAGCTATTTGCGCGTGGCCAGGCGCGCCGCCATCATGGTGGGACGCTACACGCATGCCCACCAGTTCAAGCGTGCCCGGCGAGAGCTCAAATTCCTGCGCACCCGGCTTGGCCGCATCATCCGTGACATCAGACGCAAGATCGAGGGCGACCCTGCGCTTGAGGATCGCTTTGGTCCGCTGCTCGATCTCGCCCACCGGGTTCGCCATCAAGAGCAGCGTCAGCGCGGTCCCAAGGTCTACTCGTTGCACGCCGCCGAGGTGGAGTGCATCGGCAAAGGCAAGGCCCGGGCACCTTACGAATTTGGCTGCAAAGTCTCGATTGCCACGCCTGCCAGCGCGCCCAAAGGCGGGCAGTTCGTACTGCATGCCAAGGCCCTGCACGGCAATCCCTATGACGGCCACACGCTCGGTCCCGTCATCGCCGACCTCGAAAAGCTCACTGGTGTTGCAGCGCGCCGCATCCACGGCGACAAGGGCTACCGCGGCCACAACTATCCTGACCGGTTCAAGGTCTGGATCAACGACCAGGTTCGCCGTGTCACCAAAGCCATCCGCCGCGAGATGCGGCGTCGCGCCGCCGTCGAGCCTGTGATCGGCCATCTCAAGGACGACCACCGAATGCGCCGTGACCATCTCAAGGGTCGCGACGGCGACCGCACCAACGCCGTGCTCGCCGCCGCCGGCTACAACTTCAGCCTGCTCCGCCGCTGGCTCACCGAACTTTTATGCGGCCTGTTATGAATACTCTGTCGCCACCTATCGCAACCACACCTTGCGTAAAACGGTGCTCAGGGACGTTCTTCACGAACGACCACTTAGCCCGCTGTCCAAATTTCCCGAGCCTGCTCTCGTTCAGGAAGCTCGATGAAATCAAACCGCATATCACGAATTGGTGGAGTGGCGGTGGGGAGTCGACACAGCTCTTGATCAACCGGGAATGCTCGATGAGTGTCGCGTACGACGGGCGTCAACCGCCAGGCTGCAACGCGCACAAACTCCTGGCCTTGAATCGTGCTCAAAATTTCGGTTGGGTTTACTCCGGGAACGGGCTTTCCCTCGCCGAACGTTGAATCAGGTCAAGTATCTGCCGGCTGACTTCCGTCCGCTGCTTGCCATGAACCCAGAGAACGCCGCGAAACTCGTCCTCAAGGACTCTATCCGGAGGGCGGCAAGCGCTCATGACGGAAAATCCAACCGAGACTACATTCAAGAGCGCGGGATGAACTGGCGGACTTCACGATCCTTCTAGCTTTTGCCTGTGTGCAAGACTGGTTATATCTTTGATACTGCAACGAGTTGAAGCTCTGGAACAGACTGAGACGCTGCCTCAGGAAGCCACCGGTTCACCTTTGTTGTTGAGGTGAAGCTCCGCTGCTGAGCTTCGTACTCGTTGTTTGCCGGATCCTGTTAGCTGGCGGCTTAAGTAATATCTGCCAGACCCAACTATGTAGATGCTGTCTCATCGGTGTGCATTGTTAGTTGCGGCTGAGGCCGGTGAGAGTCGATCGCCACCAACGAAGTCAAGGACCTTGTCGTATCCTTGTCACAAAGCTTCCTGGAATCCGGCCAAATCACAAACGACTTCCTCCGCAAGCCGACTGAAACGTTGATCGAAAGACATGCGGATCATCACGAGCGTCAGCTGGCAAGCTTGGACCATTTGCAAGCATTGGCGACGGCTTTACCGGACGATAGCCCGCTCAGGCAGGTGGCCGCCCTGCAGCCAGTCATAAATATTATGCAACCCGCTTCCAGAATGTGGTCGCAGCGCAGCGCAACCTCGGCTTCAACGAAGACGATGGCTTTCAGGCAAATTGCGCAAGGCCGTGCATGCTGTCGAGCAGCGGCTGACGTAAGTGAACCAGCCGCGGCTTACAATCTTGATGCTGATGATGCGCCGGCACGAAAAGACTTCATTTTACGAGGAGATGACAAGTATGGCGATCAGCTGACCGGTCGGGAGGCAGAATTCGAAGCCGAGCTTGCTCACGCTAGCCTGCCTGCAGATACGGAATCTGAGATCCTTAAGCTTGTTCGCGGCTAAAATGAAAACTTTGTGTCGTTAGAGGTGAGCAGTAAGCGCTGGCGGACTAGGTCAGCGATCTCGGACAGATCTATGACCGCATTCGCCCGGCCACTGTGAGAACCATGACAGATGCTGATGCATATTCGCAGGGTGCCGAAAGGCGGGCGGAAGACATTCGGCAGAAGCTGGTCTGGGGCATCGGGCTAGCAACGCAACTCGTAGGCCTGCTTGCCTTGCTGTTTGGTCAACGCATTGCAAGAACTGTCGCCTTGATGACGGCGGCCGTGCGACCAGCTTGGCGAGGGACGGTTCGACGTGGTTTTGCTAGGTCTTGGGCGGAGAGATGAGCTTGGCGAGATGGCCGAAGCGGTCGAGAAGTTCAAGTTGAAAGCTCGCGAGAAGGGCCAATATGGTGCGGGAAACGGTTCGGAAGACTGAACTCAGCAATCGGCGCATGGTTGGGGTGGCCGCTGCAGCGGACCGAATCGGCAGCGTCGTTCAGCTGATTGCAGCAATCGCACGGCAAACCAACTTGCTCGCGTTGAATGCCACAATCGAAGCCGCGCGCGCCGGCGATCGCGGCAAAGGGTTTGCGGTCGTAGCGCGGGAGGTAAAATCTCTCGCGACGCAAGCTGCGCAAGCGACTCTTGAGATTAGCGAACAAGTTGGCGGCACTCAGGTTGTGACGACTGAAGCGGTCGGGGCGATTGCGGAAACAGGATATCATTGGTCGTATCTCGGAGATTGCCGCGAGTGTTGTTACCTCTATCGGCAGGCAGAAGACGAGGAGCGAGAATTTCGCGTTCAATTTGCAGGAAGCGGCCGATAGGACTACGCAGGTGGCGGCAAGCGCCAGTGATGTCACAGATCGTGCCAAGGAAACGGGCGGAGCGTCGATGCAGGTGCTGAGGTCCGCTGAAATGCTCTCCCACGAAAGCGCCCGGCTGAAGCAAGGGCTGGACAAGTTCCTTGGGAGAGTTCACGCTGCGTGATTAGCATCCTAGTTAGCACATTCCCGAGCCCGCGCCGAGGCGCCATCGTTCTGTCCTCTTGTGTCGCCGGCGTCGGTGTCTGAGCTTCGTTAAGCCGTCCCTAGAGAGGATCAGATCCTAGCGGCGGACCCCGATCGAGCGTCGAAGTTGTCAATCCCCGGTAGCTTGCCTTCTCTATCGAGAGTTCGCATTTCCAAGAAGATCAACTCTAGTACACCAGAGAAACCTAAAAGATAATAGCGGCCTCTTCCCCTGGCTCGGTTTCCGAGCCATTCATGGTGCGGAGAGTCGTTCAGCGCAGCGAAAAAGACCGCAGTCCACGCCATCATGTTGCCGACAGGCGAATGCCAAAGCTGCCACTCACTGCCTTTGTTCAAGAGGTCGCGGCTAACGGCCCCTGCCGGGGATATTCTCATGGAGCAGGACGGCATTCTCGGAATGGCTGGGATTATCATCCCCCCAGCGCACCGAGCCAAACGGTCTCTCCAGCATACGGCGAACCAGTACAGCTCGGAGCCGATGTGAAACGCTGCCGCCGCTCGCTCCAGCGCGCGCTCCGATTGCGTTGCTCGATTACGCTGACGGAGGTAATCGAACCACGTCGGGCAGTAATAGCGCTCCCTCCAGGATTCCGGATCCGCAATGTCACGCGCGAGCGACCATCCATAAGCGCCGGTGCGCTGGCGGAACGGTTGCACCGCTTGCATGGCATTATGAAACGCTCGCGCATTCTCTTGCGCAACTCGATATTCGATCTCGACTACCAACGGGCCGCTTCGGCCGGCCAACTCCAGCTGCACGTCGGGATCTTCGAGAGGCTCGGCTTCTTCACCACGCGCACCTATACGCGGCATGGGCAACCAGAGCCCTAATAGCGGCGAAAGCAGCATCAGTGCGCCCGCTGCCAGGAGCGCAGTTTCGACACCAGCAGCGTCAGCCAGGTTGCCCCACCCCCAACTGCCAATGGCAATGCCGCCTGATAAGCCGCCAGCGAGCGTCCGGCAACCCACCGGGGCGCCGACAACTGTACGCCGACGTTAAAGAGCACCCACGCCATCATCCACACGGCCCCCGCCAACACCAGCGCGGCCGCGGTCAAGACTAGGCTGCGACTCAGAGCCACGGCGAGAAGGCTTCCACCCATCGACAGCGCGCAGGCGCGAATAGCTGGCTCGCCACTCAAGCGCTTACGCATTTCGGGGATGTAGAGCGCGCCGATGACTGCGCCGAGGCCAAAGGCGCTTAGCAGAACGCCGTAAGTCTGCGCGCCACCATGGAGGAGATCTCGCGCAACTATCGGCATCAGGGCGATGATTGAGCCTCCGACTAAGCCGGTCACCATGGACCGGACCAAGACGATCTTGATCGAAGAAGAATTCGTGATGTATCGAACGCCGGACACAATGGCACGACTGAACTGTTCACGCGGCAGCCGTGAAGGCTGCGTGACGCGTTTCCAGAACAACAGCGCGAGCATCAGCGGTAGATACAGAAGCGCATTTATCGCGAATGCAGCGACTGCGCCAGCGGTGGCAACGACGATACCGCCAAGCGCTGGGCCGACGCTGCGCGCGATGTTGTAGCTGATGCCGTTCAGGGCGACAGCGGCAGGAAGTGCGTCGGGCGGCACTTGCTCACTTATCGAAGATTGCCACGTCGGATCCATCAGCGCCACGCCGGTGCCTACGACAAAGCAAAACGCCAGCAAGATTACCGGAATCGTCAGCCGGTCTGAACGAGCGCGACCATGTCTGCCGAAGACGTCATTTGCGTCATCGCCTAGGCAGCCCCGACGCTCCGAATCAGTGCGCCCGTGTTAGAGAAAAGGCCTGCCAGCCAAACGCGACGAAAGGTGACGTGGCGGAGCGGCGCGGTGATACCATCGCCACGAAACGTCTCTGGCTTACGTGGATGGATCATATCAGTGCCTGCCCAAACTGAGAAGTCCGAACGCCAGTAGGAAGCACGATGAGGCGCAGTTCCTGGCGAGGATCAGGTAATGCCTTCCCCGCGCAGAAGGGGACGTCGTTCTGAAAAGAGTCGCTGGAGATCGCACGATAGTTGGACATTATAAGCTACGGTTGCTCAGCGTTTGAGCCCGTCAATGTAGCTGGGAAGATGGATCACTCACTGAAATGACGCTCGCATCGTTCTTTCAAGAGCGCTGGACTCTCCGCAATCCTAGGTTACTGCAGTAGTTGGGCAGAAATTCAGCGTAATAATTTGATGGAGCGACGAAAAAGCGCGTGCAAGAAGGTCCATCCTCCGGAAAGCGCTGCATCTCCCAATCGATGTCCGCCAGGATGCGGCCGTCGGCATCCGCGCAGCATTTCTCGCCGTTCTTGCTCTGCAGGCTTCGAACCATAGTTTAAGGGGCGAGTTTGCATGTCGGCCGTCATCACGGCCTTCCGAGCGCCCCATTTGGACAGCGATTATGGCGGCTAAGCCGAGTATCTGGAGCGCCTTAGTCATGCTTTAGCTCGCATGTTGTTTGGCTTCGTCTGGAGCACACGAGCGATCGCTGTCTCAGGATCGAAGCAGCGCACTCGTTAGTGCCTCGATCACCCCTGCCAAATGACGCCTATGCTTCGAGGCGACAATGGTTGGCGCATGTCCGCCAGGTGAGGGGCAGAAGTCAGGGCGCGGTCAACAGGCAGCTCATTCTCCGCGCGGGTGCAATCTCTATCTAATCGGAACCGGCGCCGGACTTGCGCCATTCTTGAGCGTGATCAGGATCCCCAAGCCTACCTGCGCTTGGAAAATGTCGTGCTGCTGCATGGCTGCCGCCGCGTCCGGCCTCGCCTTTGGCGAGATGACTACGGAAGACTCCCGAGCGACGAGTTGCTCGCGACTTCGTGCGCTACCAGCTGATTTATTATCCGACTGTTACGCGCGACGACTTCCACAACCTCCACCGATCAGCTCATGCCGAGCTGTATTGCAAGCAATCCGCAGGATCGCGAGTTAGATGCCTCATGCGGTTACTCGACCAATTTTAAGCGTCGCCGGAATGGCTCTACGGTCGAATCTGTCTTGCTGGAGTTGGGGGCATGGCAAGCTGAAGTCGGCCTGGATAAGGCGACGCTGACAAACGCAATGATGAAATTCTGCAAGAAGCGGCGGGTGATTGCAGAAAATCAGCCGACGACCTGCAAGATAGATGAAAATACAACGTGAGAAGTTGTTATTTGAAGGAGCACGCTCGGAGATTGGACTGCGAGTCAACATGACATCCGCACTTCGGAGCGGGATGCATTGCAACGGTAAGTCAGGTTGTTGCCGGTGCATGGGGCGAAAAGTTGTCGGCGAAAGGGGTGTGACGAAGCCTGATACAAACTGCCCAACGACCTCTTTAGGTCTTTCGTTCGCTCGATCCCTTACGAGAAAGCGCAGTTGACGCAATGATCGGCACTAACGAAAACGTCCCGCGTGCAACGAGTTCGACCGTGGCGGCTGGAGCGTCGCCGGCTGTTGCGGGTCGGCTGAGACATCTGCCCATTTTCCTTGATCGGCAGCAGCCGGAATTCACGAAAATGTTTGAGGTGGTAGATGCGCTGCCTCTCGATGACACGCATTGTCATCTCGTTACCGATCGCGACGCCATCACCTCCACAAAGAGATTCCTCGAGCGCATCTCGCTGGCAGGGTATCCGTTTCCCAAATACTTTCCCGAAGGAGTATATCATCGGTGGCTAAACGGAGACGAAGCCACCAAATACGAACTCAACAGGAAGTACGACATCCAAGCGAAAGTTGATGGAATGACGTATCACCTGTCGCAGAGTGTCTTTATCAAGTTCCTGACAAAGGAATTGGCGCAGTTTCTCGATTGCGAACCCGTTCTTGATGCAGTGATCGAGGCAAGGAACGACAAAGGGCGAGATTACTGGTCCTACATCAACAGTCTGTTTCGAGACGTCAAATACGAAAATATCATGCTCGATACTGGCTACAACGAAAGCGCCGGAGGTCCGGCCATCGATGCCTTCGAGCAGGCCATTCTGCCTTGCCGAACACATCGTATCGCACGAATAGAGCAAATTCAGGCTGAATTCTTCAACCTCGATATCTCGTTCGACGAATTCGAGGCGCGCTTCATCGCCCGGCTGATTGAGAATATGGACGGGGCGGGTAATTACGGGAAGAGGTCCGTCGGGATGAAATCCTACCTCCTGCCGTATGTCGGCCTGATACGGCCGCTCTATGATCGCAAGCCTGCTGCTGACTCCTGGAGTGCATTGAGGAAATCGTACTCAGAGATTCCGAAAATGGAAAGAGAGGTCGCTTTCAATATTACCAAGGATCTTCGCAGGTACACGTTCACGCTTGCCCTCGAGGAATGTCTCAAGCGAGATATGCCGATGCAGATCCATACCGGTGATGGGGAAGCGCCTGAGGTAATTCTGCGCAATCAAGATCCGTTCTACCTCGAGGAAGTCGTCCGCTTCGACAAAGACAACATGATGCGGATGCCTAAAATCATTCCGTTGCACGCCGGTTATCCCTCGGTCGGCAAGGCGGCCTGGTTGAGCCATCTGTATCCAAATTGCTATTTCGAACTGTCAATCATGACGCCGCATGTCCATCAGAGTCTCTACACAAGATACAAGCAAGTTCTTGAGGCAGTGCCGATTTCCAAGATTCTGTTCGCCAGCGACAACTATCACGTTCCCGAACTATTCTGGCTCGCGGGGCGCTGGGGGAAGCGGTATCTGTCGAAGGCCCTAACCGATTACGTGATCGGAGGAAGCCTCACCTTCGAGGAAGCTATCGAAGCGGCCCGCATGATCCTGCATAAGAACAATCGCCTTCTTTACAATCTGAGTAACGTTTGAACGAAGGGTCCTGCCCGGGTCTCAATCGCTGGCTGAAACCTCAACCTAGCCTGCCTGAGGGGATCAGCGGCGATTGCGATTTGCTCTCGGGGCAGGCATCGCGTCGCTGGTGAATATCCGCAATAATTCAAACAGGGGATGAACGTGAAGATGTTCAATGAACGGAAGGGTGCAAATCTCCGAAACTCGCTAATCGCGGTGGCGGCTTGCGCCGCCGCTCTGCTATCGGGCGCTTCATTTGCGCAAGATGAAGCCTCCGGGGTGCTGCGCGTCGGCGTTCGTCAGGAGCCCGACTCGACGAATCCTCACATCTATCAGTTTGCTATCGCCGGCGAGATTATGGGAACGTTCTACGAGGCGCTCGTCGGCAAGGACCTGAATGGCAAGCCAACAAATAGCGCCTTGGCCGAGAGCTGGGTTGCCTCCGACGACGGGCTCACCTGGACTGTGAAATTGAAGCCCCAGCTGAAATGGGCTGATGGCTCGCGGCTGACCGCCGCCGACGTAGTGGCGTCCTGGAAGTTTCTGATGGGTTCTAAGGCCGCGGGCGTCGCTCTCAACTCAACTGCAATCGTCGACGGTGTCGTGAAATCGATCTCCGCGATTGATGATAACACGATCCAGATCGCCACGGCATATCCGACCCAAAGCATTCTAAACCATATCGCGATTCTTCCGCAGAAGGTATGGGGGAATATCGGGTATGACAAGGTCACCGACTTTCAGAACCCGGCGCCGATAGTGGGCAGCGGTCCGTTTACGCTGACTAACTGGACACGGGGCCAGTCGGTCACATTGGAACGCAATCCCTACTACCGCGGCCCGGGACCGTTCTTGAAGGAAGTGCGCCTTCTTCACTTTTCCAATCCGGATGCTGCCGTGCAGGCCCTGCGCAGCGGCGAAATTGACTACATGACAGATGTTCCGATCAACCAAGTGAAGGCGTTGGGCGAAGTGCCCAACATCGTCGCAAAGCCGTTCCAGAGCTACCGCACCGTGTATCTTGGCTTCAACACCTCGACGGGCAAGGGTGCCGGATCTGCTCCGGCTCTGGCCGATCCGGCGTTCCGTGATGCTTTGAGCTACGCTGTCGACAAGCAGGCACTCGTCGCCCGCGTGCTGCAGGGCTACGGCACGCCCGCGACGAGCATGCTGGTCCCAGCGTATGGTGCGCTCTATCCCGACATCTCTGACATCGTTCATCCGTTCGATCCCGCTCTCGCCAAGAAAAAACTGGCTGCCGCCGGTTACGTTGACAGCAACGGCAATGGGTTGATTGAGGACAAGCAAGGCCGCGACATTCATCTGCGTCTGTACATTCCCGACGTCGAAACTACCTATCCGGCCATTGCGCAGTTCCTGACAGCCTGGTTCCGGCAAGTCGGCGTGGAAACCACCACTTCAGTTGTGAGCGAAGCCTCCCTGTTGTCCAATGTGGCGGATCCTGCCAAGGGCGGCGGCAACTACGACATGCTTATCTGGTTCTGGGAAGCCGCCGAGCCCACGTTCCCGCTGAGCGTGTTTCAGACTAGCCAGATCGGCGGCTTGAACTGGAGCTTCTGGTCTGACCCGAAGTATGATCGGATGTATGAGGACCTCCGGCGGACACTCTCGGTTGAAAAGAGTGCAGAAATCGCTGAGAAGATGGTGCGCAAGCTTTATACCGAAGGGCCCTACATAGCGCTGTATTATCCTGCGACTCTGCACGCCTACCGGACTGACCGGATTTCTGGATGGCCAGACAGCGCGGTGCCACCACTGATGACGGGTATTTTTCCCAATCCGACCATCACCAAGCTCAAGGTCAAGCAGTAAGAAAGCAGCAGGGATGTTTCTCTTACGAAAACTGGCAAGCGCCGTACTGACCATCCTTGTCGTTTCGGCGCTTGGCTTCTTCATCTTCAGGGCAATGCCCGGAGACCCCGAGCGGATGTTGATCGGCGACGCGCAGGGCATTACTCCGGAGCTGCTTGCACAGATCCGGGCCCGTTGGGGCCTGGACGCCCCGTTGTTTCCCGATCAGTTCTTATCCTATATCTTGTCGCTCGCGCGCTGCGACTTCGGTTATAGTTTCAAGTTCCGCGGCGAGACCGTGTTGGGCGTGATCGGGCCTCGTGTGATGCCGACGCTGCTATTCGTTGGCACCGCGCAAGTGATCGCCATTGCGGTCGGTCTCTGGATCGGGTCGCGCGCGGGTTGGCGGCAAGGATCGATATTGGACCGCTTCGGCAGCTCGCTTGCCCTCGCTGCCTACGGCATGCCGACTTTCTGGCTGGGTATGCTTTTAATGATTGTCTTCGCCGCTTGGCTCTCATGGTTTCCAGTGACGGGCCTAGCCAATATCGAGCAGACTAACAACTTTCAGCAGTGGCTCGGGATCGCTTGGCGCAGCGTCCTGCCCATCGCGACCTTGGCGATCGCGCAGACCGGGCAGTACGTCTTGCTGATGCGCGCTGCGGTGGTAGAAGTCTCCAAGGAGGATTTTGTCATCACGGCGCGCGCGAAGGGAATCGGCAGCAACGCCATTCTCCGGCGCCACGTGACACCCAACGCCCGGCTGCCGATAGTGACGCTGATCTCGCTGAACGTTGGCTTCATCCTCGCCGGTGCGATCACCGTTGAGACGGTCTTCTCCTGGCCAGGTCTTGGGCTTCTGACGGTTGAGGCCATGCGCGCACGAGACTACCCAGTCATGCAGGCCTTATTCCTGATCTTTGCGGTGTCGATCGTCTTGGCCAATTTGGTAGCGGATTTGCTTTACGCGCGGCTCGATCCAAGGGTGTCGCGATGATCTGCCTGATGGAACTTGGCCTCGGCCGGATCATCGCGGCGCTTGTGCTCGGCGCGGTGATAGTGGCGGCCTTGGTCCCTACTGCGTTGGTGGGGCCGCTTGATAACATCGTGACGGCAACAGGCGCACCGATGTCGCCTCCTTCGGCAGCTCATTGGCTCGGCACCGACGAAGTTGGGCGCGACGTTCTGAACCTGACGGTGCACTCGGCGCGAATCACCATGCTGGTCGCCCTGTTTGCCAGCTCGCTCAGTATGGCTCTCGGAACCGCCTTCGGCGTGATCGCAGGCTATACGCGCGGCACCACTGATGCCTTGATGATGCGGGTTGCGGATTTCTTCCTGGTTTTGCCCGCCTTCGTTTTGGCCCTAGTGCTTGCGCCCCTGGCAATCGAAATGGGAGGCGCCCAAGGGACCATCTTGGGGCTACGTCCGACGCTTATGGTTACGGTCATCGTAATCGGCATCACCAGCTGGGCCGGGACGGCGCGCATCGTTCGCAGCCAGACTTTGTCGTTGCGCAGCCGTCCCTTCGTTGATCGCGCGCGGGTGATTGGCGCCTCGCATCGCCGGATCATCTGTCGTCACATCTTGCCGAACCTCATCTCACTGATCGTCGCCAATACAATCCTCACGATTGTCGCAGCCATCTGGATCGAAACCGCGTTGTCCTTCGTCGGTTTGGGCGATCCGTTCCAGCCGTCTTGGGGAACGATGCTGTTCTACGCCCAGCAGGCCGGGGCCGCCGGTGCCGGCGCTTGGTGGTATGTCGTCACCCCGGGTTTCGCGATCGTACTGGTGGTTGTTTCGCTTTATTCGCTGAGCCACGCCGGCCTGCTGGCGCGAAGAAGGAAGACTACCTGATGCGTGTGACAACTGATCAAACCGTGCCCTTGCTGGAAGTCAGCGGCCTCACGGTGAAGCTGCGCGCCTTGCCGCGTGCGGCTCCCGTCGTGGATGATCTCAATCTGACCCTGTGCAGCGGCGAGTCGCTTGGCATTGCGGGGGAATCCGGGTGCGGCAAGAGTACCGCGGCGCTAGGGCTGATGCGGCTGCTGAACCCCGCGCTCGAATTGGCGAGCGGCTCGGTGCGGATCAGCGGCGAGGAGGTGCTGGACCTCGATGAAGGGGCCTTCGACAAGGTGCGCTGGCGCCGAGTGGCCTACGTGTTCCAGGGAGCGATGAATGCGCTCAACCCGGTGATCACAGTGGGCGACCAAATCCTCGAGGCGGTTCGCCGCGATAGGACTGTCATCCCGACTCGGGCACGAGATCGGGTACGGGAGCTTCTGGAAAGCGTGGGCATCGACGGTAGTCGTGCTTCAGCTTATCCGCATCAATTCTCGGGTGGAATGCGGCAGCGCGCGATGATCGCGATGGCGTTGGCAGCGGATCCGCAGATCATCATTGCGGACGAGCCGACAACCGCCCTCGACGTCGTGGTGCAGGGCGAGATCCTCGACCTGCTGATCCGACTGCAGCAGGAGCGAGGCCTGACGACAATCATGATCAGCCACAACCTCGCCGCGCTCGCGATTACCTGCGACCGGGTGGCCATCATGTATGCCGGCCGCATCATCGAGTTCGGCACCGTAGAAGAGGTGCTGAGTCACCCGAGCCATCCCTATACCAAGGCGCTGGTGATGGCCGCGCCCAGGACCGACCAAGATTTCCGGCGGATCGAACCGATCCCAGGCGCACCGCCGCGGCCAGACGAGCCGCGTTGCGGCTGCGCGTTCTCTCCGCGCTGTCCATCCGCCCGTGACATCTGTCGGATCGATCAGCCCCAGTTGCGCAGGCACGGCGGCGCCTCCGTGGCCTGTCACCTCGTGGGTGAGCTGTAAGCCCATGGCACCTTTGATTGAATTCCGCGATGTCTCTGTGCACTTTCCGGTGCCACGCGGTCTGTCGGACTGGCTTCGTCGACGGCCGCATCTGGAAATCCGTGCAATGGACCGCGTCAAGTTCTCGGTCGAACGCGGCGAGATCCATGCAGTCGTTGGCGAGTCTGGCTCTGGCAAATCCACACTTGCCCGGGTCGCTACGAGGCTTCAGATACCCACTCAAGGGCGCGTCCTGATGAACGGCGAGGATGTGACGTTCTTGCGCTCTCGGGCGGAGTTGCGCGATTTCCGGAAGCGGGTCCAGATGATCTTCCAAGATCCCTTCTCGTCGATCAATCCTTCGCAGACAATCTTCGACCATGTCGCCGAACCACTCATCGTCAACGGAATGAATAGCGGTGCCCAGAGACTGGACCAGAAAGTGCACGGTACCTTGGCATCTGTGGGCCTGCGTCCGGCTGAGGTATTTGCACAGCGGTTCCCGAACGAGCTGTCCGGAGGCCAGCGGCAAAGGGCCGTCATCGCTGGCGCGCTAGTGATGGAGCCCGAATTGGTGATCGCCGACGAGCCTGTCAGCATGCTCGACGTTTCAGTGAGTGCTGAGATCATCAAGCTGATGCTCGAACTTCGGGCGTCGCGGGGACTCGCCTATATCTTTGTTACGCATGACCTTCACTTGGCAGCGGCCATTGCCGACCGCGTGTCGGTCATGCGCGGGGGGCGCATTATCGAAGCCGGCCTGCCAACCGATGTCCTGAAAAGGCCGCGCGAAGACTACACCCGGCGGCTTCTTGCCTCTGCGCCAACCCTCGATGAGGCCTTAGAAGGAAGGGTGACTCGGAAGTTGAAAGCCAGCGGACTGAATCAAGCGATGCTGACTTGATTGCGAATTTTGAGATGGTTATTCTGAACCGCCCCGGGTTTGCCGGAGGCTCCAACTCCTGAGAGGATGGAGCCATGACAAGCAAGACGACGAACAAGTTTTCGCCTGAGGTCCGGAACCGTGCGGTTCGGATGGTTCTGGATCACGCCGGCGAGCACCCTTCGCGCTGGGCGGCAGTGACATCAATTGCTGGCAAGATCGGCTGTACGCCGCAGACGCTGCATGACTGGGTCAAGAAAGCCGAAATCGACAGCGGGCAGCGGGCCGGCGTTCCGTCCGACATGGCCGAGAAGCTGAAGGCCCTGGAACGGGAGAACCGTGAGCTTCGACCGGCCAACGAGATCCTGCGCGAGGCGAGCGCTTATTTTGCGATGGCGGAGCTCGACCGCCGGTCCAAGCCATGATCGCCTTCATTGACGATCATCGTGGGGCGCATGGGGTCGAGCCGATCTGCAAGGTGTTGCCGATCGCCCCCTCGACCTACCACGCCCATGTGGCCAAACGGCGCGATCCGGCCAAGCGGTCGGCGCGCGCAAGGCACGACGCCGCGCTGAAGATCGAGGTTCGGCGCGTCTTCGATCAAAACTTCTTCGTCTACGGCGTGCGCAAGGTCTGGCGCCAGCTCAAGCGCGAAGGCTTCGATGTAGCCCGTTGCACGGTGTCGCGACTGATGCGGGACATGGGTTTGCAAGGGGTTATCCCGCGGCAAACCCGTCAAGACCACGATCAGCGAAGGCTGCGCCATGCCCACTGGATCACGTCAACCGCCAGTTCAAGGCGCCGAGGCCGAACGTCCTCTGGCTCTCCGACTTCACCTATGTCGCGACCTGGACCGGCTTCGTCTACGTGGCCTTCGTCATCGACGCCTATGCCCGCAGGATCGTGGGCTGGCGGGCCTCGCGCACGGCGCATGCGGGCTTCGTGCTCGACGCGATGGAGCAGGCACTGAATGATCGACGGCCGGTCCATCGTGGAGGGCTCGTGCACCATAGCGATAGGGGCAGCCCAGTCTCGATCAAATACACCCGAACGCCTGGCTGAAGCAGGCGTGGAGCCCTCTGTCGGCAGTGTCGGAGATTCCTATGATAATGCTCTCGCCGAAACCATCAACGGCCTCTACAAGGCCGAGGTGATCCATCGGCGCGGGCCATGGCGCAGCTTCGAGGCCGTCGAGTTCGCGACGCTGGAATGGGTGGATTGGTTCAATCAGGGCACCGCCGAGGACCTCAAGCAGAACACGGGCGTCCGTGAAGCTTATTTGGGACGTTGATCTCTCAAGGAAACAAACATGTATCCTAGCACAAATTCAAAGTCGAAAGCGCTGTACGATCGTGCGCTGACGAGCCTGCCAGGCGGCAACACCCGAACGACGGTGTTCATGAAGCCTTATCCGATCTGTGCCGCACGTGGGGAGGGGTGCAGGGTCTTCGATGTCGATGGCAATGAGCTGATCGATTGCATCAACAATTTCACCTCGCTGATTCACGGTCACGCCCATCCGGCGCTCATTGAGGCGGCGAGACGGCAGCTCGCGCTCGGTTCTGCATTCGGCATGCCGACGGAATCGGAGATCGATCTGGCCGAGCTGCTTGCCGCGCGCTTGCCGTCAGTCGACCGGGTTCGGTTTGCCAACTCTGGCACGGAAGCCGTGATGATGGCGCTGAAGGCGGCGCGTGCGTTTACGGGCCGGCCGAAGATCGCCAAATGCGAGGGCGCCTACCATGGTTCCTACGATTATGCCGAGGTCAGTCTCGATCCGAAGCCGGCAGACTGGGGCGGCAATGCACCGGTCTCTGTTGCCTATGCCAAAGGCACACCGGACAAGGTGCTCGCCGACGTCGTCACAATTCCATTCAACGATATCGAGGGCGCCGTCAGCCTGATCCGCCAGCATGGCCGCGATCTCGCCTGTGTGCTGGTCGATCCCATGCCGAACCGCGCCGGCCTCGTACCTGCCGACAAGGCCTATCTCGAAGCGCTGCGCCAGGCGACGCGCGAAGCCGGTGCGCTGTTGATATTTGATGAGGTGATTTCCTTCCGTCTGGGCTATCACGGCGCCCAGGGGCTCTGGAGCATCGATCCCGATCTCACCACGCTTGGCAAGATCATCGGAGGTGGATTTCCGGTCGGCGCAATTGCCGGCAAGAGGGAGATCATGGCTGTGTTCGATCCGCGCCATGGCAAGCCTTCCTTGCCCCATGGCGGTACGTTCTCGGCAAATCCCGTGACGATGAGAGCGGGCCTCGCGGCGATGGAACTCTTGGACCGAAACGCGTTTGCCCGCCTCGATGCCATTGGCGAAGAGGTGAGAAAAGGCATCAACGACGCATTCCGCCGCCATGGCGTGCCGGGCACCGCGGTCGGTCTTGGATCGCTCCTGAAACTGCACTTTGCCGACCGTCCGATCCGCGATTATCGCTCTGCTTACATGAACGAAGTGGAGGCCAAGCGCCAAAGCGTGTTCAACCTCGAGTTCCTCAATCGCGGCGTTCTCGCCGCTGGCTACGGATTGATGGCGTTGTCCCTGCCGATGACGGACGCGGATGTCGAAAGCATCGTCCGCGCGGCCTCGGATGCGCTTGCTAAGGTCGCGTCCAAGACCTGACGCGCACTTGAGTTCTGAAGTTGGAAGTCTCGCGTGGGGCCGTTGGGGCCGTCACGCCACGAAACACTATTGTCTGAATAGGTGCGAGAATGGCCCTCAAGGTTGATCCGATTACGCGGTCCGTCGTTCAGCATCGGTTGAGCTCGATCGTTGCGGAAATGGGCGAAGCAATGCTTCGCACCTCCTACTCGCAGATCCTCAATTCGAGCCGCGACTTCTCATTGGCGATCTGCGACGTTCAGTCCCGCCTGATCGCTCAGGCCGACCACATCCCCGTCCATGTCGGCGCGCTGCCGTGGGCGACGCGAGCCGTGGAAGGGCGCTTCAAGGATGTCGCGTCCGGCGACGTCATCCTGATGAACGACCCCTATCACGGCGGCAGCCATCTGCCAGACTTGACGGCGTTCATACCCATATTCGACGGGGCGCGGAGGCTGTTCTGGAGCATCGTGCGCGCACACCAGAGCGACATCGGCGGCGCAACGCATGGCGCCTACAACCCCGCCGCGACCGAAATCTGGCAGGAGGGGCTGCGCATTCCTCCGATCAAGCTCTACGAGGCCGGACGGCTGCGCGAAGACATTCTCGACATGCTGGCACTGAATGTGCGCAACGCCCACGATTTCCGCGGTGATCTTGCCGCCATGATCGGAGCCGCGCACATGGGCGGGCGGCGAATGGGACGGCTGTTCGAAGAATTCGGCGCGCCGGTGGTCGAGGCAGCGATCGAATCCATCCTCGATGCTGCCGAACAGCAGACGCGTGCGGTGGTCGCGACCTGGAAGGACGGCGTATTCCACGGCGAGGCCTTCCTCGACGACGACGGCCATGGTCGCAGCGATATTCGAATTGCTGCCAAGGTCACGAAAATGGGGAGCGAGATCGAGGTCGACCTGTCGGGGTCAGATCCGCAGAGCACAAGCTTTGTCAATTCGTCGCATGCCAATATGCATGCGGCAGTCGTGATGGCCTTTGCCTATCTGATTGATGCGGAAATTCCCAAGAACGCCGGCGCGCTGCGGCCGCTGACCGTCCTTGCCAAGCAGGGCACGATTGTGTGGGCGGATCCCGGCCGGCCGGTGACGCTGTGCACCAGCCATCCATCCAACGAGATTGTGGAGGCGGTGATCAAGGCGCTCTCAGCGTCTTGTCCGGACCGGGCCATGGGTGGCTGGAGCCGGCGCTTCCGCATCGCGGTGCAGGGTGAGGATCCGCGAACCGGGCGCAGCTTCATCTGGCATATGTTCCAGGCGCGTCCCGGCGGTGGCGCTTCCTCACGCGGTGACGGCTGGTCGTCGATCGGCGAATGGCACACGGTCGGTGGCCTCAAGTTCGGCAGCATCGAGGTCGCTGAAGCACGCTTTCCCCTTCACTTCCGCCATCATGAGTATCGGCCCAATTCAGGCGGTGACGGTCAATTCCGCGGCGGTCTCGGCGTCAACCTCGATCTCGTCTTCGAAACCGAGAAGCCGGCGCTTGCCAACACCGCTGGTGATGGAACCCGGCACGGGGCCTGCGGCATGCTCGGCGGCAAGGACGGCGCCCCGCATCAATATCGCCTGCTCTCGGCCGACAGGCCGTCGCGTGTGCTGCGAACCAAAGAGGTCGGGATCGAAATTCAACCGGGAGATTGCCTCGAAGTGCGTTCGGCCGGCGGCGGAGGATGGGGCGCTCCCGAGCGGCGTACTCAGCAGGCGCGTCAGCGCGATGAGATGCAGGGTCTCGTAACTTCAGGTGCAACGACAGAAGTGGTTAAGTAGAGATGTTGACGATTGGCATTGATGTTGGCGGCACGTTTACTGATCTGGTCGCGATCGACGCGACCGGACGCACCGTGTTCGCGAAATCTCCTTCCACACCGCAGGACCAGTCGGTCGGTGTGATGACCGGGCTCGACGAGCTCGCGCGGCGCCTCGACATGTCGCGCGGTGATATGTTGGCGAAGACGCAGCGGCTTGTACATGGGACCACGGTCGCAACGAATGCGCTGCTCGAAGGCAAGGGCGCAAAAGTTGCACTGCTGACCACCGAGGGCCACCGCGACATCATTGAGATGCGCGAGGGATTGAAGAACAACCGCTATGATCTGCGGTCCCCGCCTCCAGAGCCGCTGGTGCCCCGCGAACTGCGCTTCGGCGTTCGCGAGCGGCTGCGGCCGAACGGCGATGTGCTCCTAGCGCTCGACGATGATTCGCTCGGCGAGGCCATCGCGGCGATCCGCGCCTCTGGCGCCACTTCGGTCGCGATCTGCTTCCTGCATGCCTATCGTAATCCTTCCCATGAGATCGCGGCAGCAGCGCGGCTTGCACGCGAGCTGCCCGAAGTGAGCGTGTCGCGCTCCAGTGACGTGCTTCCGCAAATCAAGGAATACGAGCGCGTCTCCACCACGATTGTGAACGCCTATGTCGGTCCTGCCGTGCGGCACTACCTGACCCGGCTCGAGGGCCGCTTGGCTGAAGCGGGGTTCGCGGGAAGCTTGTTCATCATTCTCTCCCATGGCGGCATGGCGCCGGTTGAAGAGGCGGGGCGTCTTGCGGCTGGGACCGTGTTATCGGGTCCTGCGGGCGGCATCTCCGGTTCCCGGCGTTGCGCGGAGCTGCTGGCAATACCGGATCTGGTGCCCTTCGATATGGGCGGCACTAGCACTGATATCTCCTTGATTGCGGAAGGACGCGCGACGTTGTCGGCGGACGGTGGGCTGGCGGACCAGCGCATCGCACTGCGCAGTCTGGACATCGCCAGCATCGCGGCGGGCGGCGGGTCGATCGCCAGTATCGATGCTGGCGGCATCTTTCGCGTCGGCCCTGAAAGTGCCGGCGCGATGCCGGGCCCAGCCTCTTATGGCAACGGCGGTACAGAGCCGACCGTGACTGACGCAAATATCGTGCTGGGCTATCTCGACGCTGCTGCCTTCATGGGAGGACGGCGTCCGCTCGATCCTGCGGCGGCGGAGGCAGCAATCGATCGCCTCGCAGCTTCGCTTGGCGTGACACGCATCGAGGCCGCTGCCGGAATCTATCGGCTCGTCAATCTGAAAATGGCAGATGGCATCAGATTGATGACCCTGCGTCGGGGCGTCGATCCGCGCAACTTCGCGCTGCTGAGCTTCGGCGGCGCCGCGGGCCTGCACGCTGCGGAAGTCGCGCGTGAGCTGGAGATAACGCGCATCATCGTCCCGACGACAGCCTCCGTCCTCTCGGCGTGGGGTATGCTGACCAGCGATTTGCGCTACGAGGTCAGCCGCACACACTTCGAGACAGGCATTCGGACTACGGCAGACGACATTCGCGGCATTTTTGCTGATCTGGAGCAGCAGGCTGCTGAGCGGCTTCGCAGCTGGTTCGACGGGCCTATCATGACCGAGCGCTCTGCCGAGATGCGTTATGGCGAGCAGGTGTTCGAGGTCGATGTACCGCTCAGCGACGTCGACTTCACAGCGCCATCCTCGGTCGCCGAGGTCGAAGAGCGCTTTCATCGTCGTCATGAAGAGCTCTACACTTACGCGTCCCGCGACCAGGAGGTTGTGTTCGTCAATGCGCGGCTCGCCGCTGTTGGGGCGGTTCCTCGAATTGAGGGAGCTAACACGGCGATGCCCGCAGCTGAGCTGATCGCATCGCCCACCGGCAGACGGCAGGCCTTCTTCAGTGCTTGGCGTGAGGTGCCGATCTATGCGCTCGAGAAACAACGTTCCGGGCACGTGCTGGAAGGCCCCGCGATCATCGAGGCGGAGACGACGACAATCGTCATCAATGGTGGGGATCGCGCAACGGTCAATCCACTCGGATGGCTAGATATCGAACTTGGATCTGCGAAAGCGTAGGGCGGCGAAATGCCGATCTGGCAGCCTTGGTACCAACCTGGTCGAGGCCCAGCCCCAGTGGTCTGCCTAACTGACCCGAAGCCAAGTGCTCGCTCGAGATGACGGATTTAGGGCTGGGCCCGTTAGTCAGCGGGATACCAACGAAGCTCCGCCAGCCTTCTATACCGACGCAGAAACAAGCAGCATCATGGGGCGCTCCAGTTCTTCCGCTAGTTGCGGCATCTGCTGAATCTGCTCGGACGTTGGAGCAAACTCTTTGACCCGCAGAATTTGAAAGCCGCCATCAATCAACGTATTCAGCGTCGTGCCAATCGTCCTGTGGTATTTTAGAACGCCCTTGGCGAACCAATCCGTTCGACGTTCGCCCTCAAGGGCGTATCCATTGACGGGCCACGTCTTGCGACCCTCCTCATCACTGATCCAGTGCGGATTCGTCGCTGCCATGAAGATCGGATGCTCGATCGTGAAGACCAAATCTCCGCCAACGATCAGGGCTTTGCGAAGCACCCGCGTGAGACGGGGAAAATCCTGAACATAGTGAAAGGTCAGCGCGCTGTAAGCAAGGTCAAAAGACCCCGCGAGCAACTCCAAAGAATCCAGATTGGCGATGCAATAGCTGATCCCCGCGTCCGCTGTATCCGCCTTTGCGCGCTCGATCATGTTCTGCGACAAGTCGAGACCTAGGACAGACGTGGCACCTTGCTTACGCATCTAACGTGAAGCCCAGCCGAAGCCACAGCCGAGATCGACGACACGCTTGCCAACAAGATCGGGCAGCATGGCTCTGATCTCGGGCCACTCAGGAGCGACGTCTAGCCCATGGACCGGTCGGGGCAACTGACTGTAGCCAGCAAAAAAGTCGGGATTATCGTAGATATTCTGCGCCATGCCGCTCACTATCTTGATGAGAGACTAAGCGGGTTTTAGCGCAAATTCCGGGCCGCTCGAGCCAAATCCTTCGGCTAGGGTACATTGACCTGTGGCATCGACGCGGTCGGGCGCGGCACGAAACTCTCCTGGTGCCGGCCACGTCCCGCCAACATAATCGAAAACGCCAAAAAGATGATCATAAGGCCACCCATTGCTAAAAAGTACTCGGAAAACCTGTTGCGCAATTATGAAACGGCTCACACCTGCAGCCCGCCGGCGCGCTCCAACCGATTGGCGCCGAAAGGCTGGCCTTTTCCCGCCTGAATTTTTCCAATGTGGATAGTCCCAGACTTCGCCGTAAGACGGCGGACTGTCCGACCGTCGCGCTGCAAAACTGCGTTCTTTCGTAGCAACAGGAGGAATAGTGCAGCGAATTTGAGTAATGATTTGTGTATTCACCAGTCCCGATTTCGGGCGAGGCGACGACTAGGCACGTCTACGCTGCACGCGAGGATGATTCATGCGCAATCATGACCTTGTCTCCGGTAGTTTCCTGGCGCTGACGGCGGCGGGCTTCGCGTTGCTTTGCTCAAGTCTGCTGGCCTTTGCCTTTATCTAGGGGCTGCGCGAGAGATCATATTTCGCGCCTCGCGGATTATGATCTCGTTGCTAGGCTTGTTGAAATAAGGTCTGCCTCGTCTAATCGACTAAGGTCCGCTGGTGTGTAAGTTCTTGCGGTTGTATGTAATTTACGGATAAACCAATACGGGTTGGCAATAATTAGATTACCTATGCTTGTCCGCGGGGGAGTCGTTGCGCCGAACCTTGAATTAATCACGGCTGTGCAGGAATCTGCCCGCAAGAACGGGATTCTTGTGATCGCTGATGAGGTCCTCGATCTAGGTAGAGCTTTCAGGGTGCTTGCGCACGTTACGGCCTTGTTCCGGACGTCATGACGATGGGCAAGATCATCGGCGGAGGTTTGCCGATTCGAGCAATCGGCGGCCGCGAGGACGTAATGAAGGTATTCGATGCCTCAACGGGGCGGCCATTGCTTCCGCAAGGCGGTACGTTCTCTGCCAATCCTTAATTCATGACCGCGGGGCTGGCTGTGATGCGTCATCTCGATCATGCGGCTTTTGCACATCTGGAGATCCTTGGGGACATTGTCGAACCTGGGCGCTCCGCTCTGTGTCACCCTTGCCGCCTCACTCTTCCGCATTCATCCGAGGGCAGAAAATCCGAGCGACTATCGCGAGATCTGCCCCACGCCTGCCGGAGCGACTCTAATGAAGGAGCTCCCACGCTTCTTTGCGGAGAACGGCATCATCCTGCCGTATGGTGCTGCCGCATCGATTTGGTCACCGATGAAGCGTGCCGACGCTGAGTTCAGCGTCGACGTATTCGCAGGCGCTCTCGAGAGCCATCAAAACATATTGGGCACGAGAAAGATACGCAAGTGAACGATACGGCAGTGCTTTTCGGCAACATGCCGCTAAATGATCTTTGGCCAGAGCCTATGTTCGCCGCAACTCGCGGCGAGGCTCAAAGAAGGTATTCAGGCTCGATCCGGGCTATAGCCATGCGTGACCCGGGCGACGACAGCGGCCAACAAAGATCCGACTTGGTTCCCTCCTCGAGGCGCGAGCTCGACCTCCCTGTTTCAATGCTGTGATCGCCTACAGCCAATCTGCATCCTCACATAAGGGCGTGGCGGTCTGCTTACGCGCTCTGCAGCAAAGCCAACAACCATTCTCAATAAAGCCGATCGATCAGACCACGCGCCTCTGCGGATCGTGGGGAATATCGAGTTCGATCTCGCGAGATACCTCGATGATAGCTTCTGGATGTTGGCCATTCTGGCGGAGTGCGTATTTGAGCGCTTGCTCCCGGCTCGCGAACAAGCCACCAAAAATGTCGTTCTGTTCGCGGACGACCCAGTTCCCGAAACGATTCTTGCCAACAAGGATCCTCGGTCCGGTGCAGCTTCTGGAAGGATATTCAACGAGCGTCATAACAATTGACCATGAGTTTGCGGCGTCATCATCTGGCAATCGATCGGGTCGTCATGAGCGGATCGGTCGCTGCATGCGCAGTTGGTGGAGAGCTCGCCGTTTTCGGATGCGACAAATAGCTGGGGAGGCTTACCAGTGTGCCCGCCTTTGAGTTATCCGCTAGCTTCGAGCAGCAGGACACCATGGGTCTGCGGCTGTTTAGATCTGCTACACTTCTCTTGCACCCACAAGGTGCGCAGCGAGCACGACACTGAACGTTCGTCGCCGCAGCGGTGCCAAGCGCAAAACAGGTCAAGGTCGGGATTGTCGGCCTAGCTCGCTTGTTGCTTCCAAGCGCGAACTGCACCGCTCCGGCGAGACACCTGCACGTGGAATTTGTGGATGTTGGCGAGATAAGTGGATCATCTGTCGGGCTTGGCATCTGCAGCTCCGTTCTTGGGCGCTTCAGGAATGGCGGGATCCGTACCACGCTTAGAGAACTGTCACGGCCATCTCGCGTGATCATTGCAGATCGCGGCAACTAATTGCGACGCTCCTAGTCGCGAACCATTCGTCGCGAAGGCTAAATCTACAGCAAATACCGGGCGAGTCGCGCTACCAATTCTAGGGAGGCAGGTCGCTTTCGCTTTTTGCTGCAAATGAATAAATGTACCTACCCCATCACACGTCCGTGCTTCTCTTCATCAACACGTTCCAGAGAATGAGCGAACTAGGATTGTAAGCTGGCGAATGCATAAGGAGGACCTTGGAATATGCGCAAGACTCTCTGGACCGCGTGCTCGCCTCGCCGAAGATGGTAAAGAAATCAGCTAAAGCTCGCGTGTTCAGCGGGGGCGCCAAGGTGTTTCGTAGGCCCGCTTGGATCGTACCGTTAGCCTCAGGGTTTCATAGCCAGAAATTGTCCGGCGAGGCCTCTGCGTCCAGTTCTCGTCCAAAGCTCTCGATGGGTCCCTCGCGGTGTCGGGTCTGCTGATGTTCGCCGCCCCGCTTAAGATGCTAATGCCAGTCCAAGAACTGAAAACGGTGGGGTTGGCTTGGCGCCTTGCGAATTCACACCGGAGCACCACAATGAGTAGGCCGAGGGCGGGAGCCAAGTCGCGGATGATCTTGAGCGGAACGCTAAGAGAAAAGCATTCTCTGCTCTCTGGCAAGCCTATCACTCTGCAACCTACGCCACTTCAACTCGGATCGATATCTCAATCCGGTACGATTTTCAGGCCGTGCCGCCCGATCCGAGATCGCAGATTTTGCGGCTAACGCGACCCAGCTCATGCCATACGACGAGCCACATGCCGTCGCCTATGTCCGTTTGCCTTGCGAGCGTATCTTTGAGAAGCCTTCAGAGTATGACCGTCAGTGGTGTTAAGTCATGCCACACTTCGTTTGATTGTCGCGTTAAATCCGTACTCAGAAGCCGAGGGTTCAGTGTGCTGAGGCCGGCCGGACGTACTTTTGCGCGAGCAGCGCCTCTCATCCTATATATCCTTCAGAACTTTTGAAAAATGGAGGAAGTTGCAGACGTCATGATGCTCTGCATTGTTCAGGCGGAAGCCATAAGCGGATATGCGATTTCTGAGAAAGATCGGATCGAAAGCGAACGCCTGGAAGCCGTTGGAGCAGTCTAAGCGGACAAACTCATCGGTACGCGCCACACTCTGAACCTCGATGCCACAAAGATCATAGTACTTCAGACGTGCTACGGTTGCCCTCTCGCTGGTTGAAAACAGCGACAAGGCGAGATCAAAGGGCGATTGGCAGACCAGTGCAAGAAACTCTAATGGGGCATCCATCGTACCAAGAAAATTGAATGGCAGTATACAAAGTATCCTTCCGTCGTATCGCTTCACGATCTCATTGATCAGCCGCTTCCTTCTGAAGAATTTATTTGCATCGCAGCGGATAACTGCTCCGTCCCCATGTTCTGACCGTCGTGCCCGAGGTGGGTTTATGTCGATGCCAAGGTAATCATTGTCATCGTTCTTGATATCGATGAGGCGGTAGGAACGACAGCCAACCTCGATAATCAAATCGTACGGGGTCGAGCGAAGGAGATCTTCAAGAAAAAGTCTTTCCCGCTCATGGAAATAGCGTACTTCAGGCGTGAAGTAGTCCGGATGCATGAGGCGCATGCCTTCGGCGGCCAAATAGATTGATCGATTGAATTGCTTGGATTGAGGGGCGGAGGAGGTCATCGGTCATCTCGTCAATACTGAACATAAAGCCTGCGGCACCGGGGTCCGATCCCGGTGGTCAGTTCATCGCTCAGCATATTCGCGGCTGAAGCCAAATCCTCTACAGTTTGCTCTGGGCAGATCAGATCCACCAAGGTGCCGGGCAGAGTCCAGCTTGTGGGCAGCTCCGTTACGTCGATGGTCATAAGGTCCATGGACACGAAGCCGACGATTGCCACACGAGTGCCACGTATGAAGGCATGCCCCCGATTGCCCAGAATACGCGGAAATCCACCGGCATAACCGATAGATGCGGTGGCCACACGCATCCGCGTCTTCACCTTGTATGACATATGGTATCCGATAGCTTCTCCTTGCGTCAGTTCACGGCATTGAATGATCTGCGTTCGCAGACGGACGACTTGCGACGGCTTGAAGCAGGGGTGATCGGATGTGGAAAAGCCAAAAATTCCTCCCCCAAGTCTTATGAGGCCGAAATGGAATTGGCTTCCGGCGAATAGTCCTGCCGAGTTCGAAAGAGAAAGAATAGCTTTCGGAAACAAATGGGTCAGTTTGCGAAAACGACGTAATTGATGACGACTGACCTCATTTTTCCACTCTGCGCAAGCAAGCTGGCTCATGAATAGCGCTGTGGTTAGTTCGGACAACCCCGTTTCTTTCTCGGCGAGTGTCTGCAACTCATCCATGGGAAATCCCAGCCGAGACAGGCCAGTATCAACATGGATACCAGCCGGCAACGCTCGATTGCGACGCCGGCAATGCCGCAGCCATGCATCCAACTGTTGCCTGCTGTTCAGGATGGGCAACAAATCATGCTGCTCGGCAGCCGGCTCCATACCTGGCATCACGCCGTGAAGTACGTAGATCTTAGCAGATGATGGTAGCACAGAGCGTATGGCAATGCCTTCCTCGACATCGGCTACGAAGAAATGCGTGCAGCCAAGTTCAGCAAGGAACGGCGCTATACGTCCCGCGCCGAGACCGTAGGCGTCCGCCTTGACAACTGCGCCGCAACTGCTGCGGGGCGCAAGCGCCTGAAGTTTCCGATAATTGGATCGAATGGCGCTCAGATCAACAATCATGGTCGATCTCGAGGTCTCGCCATAACCGATCTCTGCAAGATCATGAGGGAGGTTTGCTTCGATATTGATCGTATCAGGCATAAGCCTTCACATCATGTCGTGGTGACGTCACCGCGATGCGGGGAATACAGGGACCTTATTGCCTCTTCCGCACATCCGGGCCCAAAACGAAACCCATTGCCCGCACCACCGCCAATAATTTGCAGACCAGCGACAGTATTGGCTGGGCGGGAGAACGGGACGCCATCGTCGGAGTAGCAATCGCAGAACACACGTGCTGATGCCACCGCGGGCACGTCGCACGAGAACCACTTGGCCAAGATCGCGGTTGCGCGCGTAAGATCATCCGAGCTGACATGCAGCTCATCGGTGTCCGCCCGCACATCCCATTCCTGCGAGGTAAAGCTGAACAGCCAATATCCTCCCTCGATCATGGGAACGAGGAAAGCGTAGTCATCGAACAAGCCAATCATTGGACATTTGGGGGTAGGGCGTGCCGCGAGATGAAGCGCGACGACTTTTTTAACGCGCAATCGCGGTGTGTCTGTGAGATGCGCAATCAACGGTGAATCTGGTAGCCATGGACCAATTGCCAGGACGGCCCGTCTCGCCAAATGTTTTCTACAATCCGAGGTTTGAAGCAGAATGTTGCTTGGTCTCTGCCATATCCTTTCAATAGATGTCCGTTCGTACAGAGAGACCCCGGCTGCCTTGAGCCTTTGGGCCAGATCCTGAACAATGCGATCTACTGGACTGTAAGAACCCCGATCCAGTTCCACGGCAGTATCGCTGGGAACAAAGAAATGCGGCAGAGAGGAAAGCCTCTGCTTCAGTGCGCAAGAGGTTGATAGGGTCGTGCCGCCCACGCTGCTCAGACGCGCGAGCTCTTTGGGATTACGTGTCAGCCAAAACACATCACAGTCGCGACCGACGGGCCAAAGCCCTTGGGGATAGATCCCTTGCCAGAATTTCGAACTATGATTGACGAGCTGTCTTTCCCTCTCATTACGACAGATGTTGATTTGGATGCCCGGCGCAAACCGACTGGCGCCTGCCCCAACGATATCTCGTTCGAAGATGACGAGTCTGTCCTGCGGTCGATTGCTCGCTGCGATGAAGGCAGCGCTGAGGCCCATGACGCCGGCGCCAATGATTGCGAGGTCGTAAATCTCGTTCGTCATCGAGTTGCCATCCAGGAGATAGACAGGGCGCTTAGAATCTCGTTGGCGAGATTCTCCAAATGATGGGTTCGATCTGGTCGCAGAAACACAAGGTCGCCTGCCTTGATTGGCAAAGCGCCATCGTCAGTTATGACTTGGCCGTAGCCGCTCGTGATGCGCCAGATCTCCGTGGCAGGATGGGAATGGGGTGTCGAGGCGGCGAACGGATCCAGCCAGAATTCAATGAGTTGGACAGGACAAGTGGTCTGGGGATCACCTATTTCTTTGACAGTCTGCATCAGTACACCAGGGCTGTAGACCGTGATGTCACCTAAGGTAATCAGCTGTGCATTCTTCATAGGGACTCTCAATCGACATGGGCTTGATCGCGGCACGCTGGCTGCTTGCTCGCCGATGAATGGGAGTCCTCGAAGCCCGAGCTATACCAGTCGACGACGCCCCGTGCCGGCCCGCAATCGTAAGCTATGCGGCCGATGATAGAATTGAGGACCGTCGAAGCGCGCCAAGGAGTCAAACTGAGATTTGTATCAGCGATGCCATGTTGAAAGCGCGCGCCATTCTGTACGTACAAACGACAGTTTTCGGGGCCATCAAAACGAGCTGAAAAGTCCTTCTCAACCAGGATCTCTTGAGAGCGACCAGGCGCACTCACAACCGTGAGGCGGTTTGCGATCGGCTCCAGGAACGAGGGGATTTCGGTGCGATAGCCTGTGGCTAAGACGACAGTATCAGCAACATGTTCTGAACAAAAGGCTGTCATCTGTTGACGCAAGCCCAGGAGAAAGGGAGACGCGCCGCTCAACTTGTCTGCGGTGGTGTCGACGCGTATTTGTACGTGAGTCGGGTAGGAACCTCGATGAAACTCGCGATCGTAAAGTGCGTTGTAGATGGCGCGAAGCGTCGAACAGTTGACGCCATCGCTCGCCAACGACTGTTGTTCGAGAAGCCGCGCCCGAGTAGAGCCGACTTGCTCAAAGAACCAGCCACCATATTGCGGAAAGAACCATTCATTGACGAAAGGACTGTCCTCGCGCGCAAATATGTTTGCGCGGCGCGTCACCCAAGTCAGGGATCCCAGCGCGCCGCATGCGCCCGTCAGGAGATGAAGAAAGATTTCGGCGCCGCTTTGGCCGCCACCTACGATCACAACGCGCTTGCCCGTAAGTTCGCGACGTTGAGTGAGAAAGGTGCTTGCGTGAAACACCTCGTTCGGCGGTGCATTCCTGCCCCAATCAGGAATAGAGGGCACTCGACCCACGCCAATGACGGCCGTAGGCGTTTGATACTCGCGGCGGCTGGTTATGATATTGAAGGACTTGCCACGCAATTCGACTGCAATAACCTGTTCGCCGAATTGAACGTTGCCCAGCTTTTCCGCTGCCCATCGCAAATAATCGCCAAATTCGCTCCTGCTAACATGCTCCAGCCCACGGACGATCGCTTGGTAGAGTCGCCGCTTTTCATGCAAGTAGGCGAGGAAGCTGTATGCGCTCGTCGGGTCAGCCGGTGTCACCAAATCCTTTAGCGGGCTGGTTTGCATAACGGCGCCTTCTACGAGCAGACCGGGATGCCAGCTAACCGACTCTGACTTTTCGAGGATGTGCAGAGAAATTTCCGGAATCGGGGCCGAGAGCGCTGCCAAGCTTAGATTTGCCGGCCCTGCACCGATTGCGATGACGCCATAACTGTCGCTGTGCTTCAGCATCGCATGATCCCTACGAGGAGCCGCTCAATGCTTCCGGTTGGTTGAGAACGTATGAACTGCAAGAAGGATGCCATTCGCTGCGATAAGCATCATCATGCCGATCAGAAGACAATCGAAATTGCTGGCTTTCACAATTTGCCCAGCGACGTATGGAAAGCCGAACAGGCCAATGAAGTAGGAGAGCGTGAATACCTGAGACGAAATGGCGAAAGCTGTCTCATCAATGTCTGTAATGTGGACGATCATACTATTTAGCGTCGAATAGCTGAGGCCGTATCCCAGCGCGAAGAAGGCCGCCCCGAGAATGTAAATGGCCGTACTTTCGACATTGAAGAAGAGAATGAATAGCCCTGCAACAGTGCATGCAAGGAGAAGTGCGGCTACGCGTTCAAGGCGAAATCTTCCAATTATCGGCGCAACCGCGAACCGGAAGAAGACGGCTGTCACGGTGAAGACTATAAAGAACGTATCGGGAGACTGTGCTCGCGATGTGGCGTAGAGCGATTGAAACGTGGAAAGCCCGGCGAAAACGCAGGCGCCAATGCCGATCATGATGATCGGATATCGCGCGTTCGACTTGAAGGCTCTTACCACGCCTTTAAACGTCAGTCGTACAGCAGGCATTTTGATGTGAGGAGCTTGCGCCAGTGCCCTCCCAGCGAAGTCCAAAAGCATCGTACCAAGGATACATGCAACGGCAAATAGAGCGTAAACTGCAATGTAGGATCCAATGGCCTCCGCAGCGGTTCGGGCAAGGGGGGCAGCGAGCCCGATGCCCAGCATTTGAGATCCTGAAAGTAAGGTGAGATACTTGATACGGGCTTCAGCTTGCACGTGACACATGACCTGAAGCGGCGCCAGGATATAGAATACAGACCATCCAATGCCGAGAAGAAGTCCGCCGATGTAGGCGAATAGCGGCGAAATCGATGCGGATGCGAAACATATCATCGCTGCTGCAATCATCGCCGCGGCAAAGGTGATGGTTCGCATCAAGCCTAGTAAATCCGCGATGCGACCAGCTACAAGGGAACTCAGGATTGTCGCGATCGTACCCGTTGAAATAACGGCCCCGGCGGTCGTGGCGCTTTGTCCAATGGACCGCAAAGCTTCAACGAGGAAGAAGCTCGAGCCATAGGAAGCGGCCAAGCTGGCACTGCCAAGCATGAAGGGGAGTGACACCTCCAATGAGACTGCGCTGGGCAGTTTCTCCACGAGGGCGGTTTCCGGGGAGGGTGTCATGCTACGACCGTTCCTGGAGGGCTTTGCTCAATTCTACAGTCGCCAACCTGCGCCCATCGATCTTTGGTACTGGTCCGCTTCGCTGGGAGGAGGGCGTCGAAGCGCATGCGGCAAGGGGATGCCCGTCATGACCGAGCCAGTGCCACAGGGCTTCTGCTATTCTGGGCATCAGTGGCCAAGCCAGTATGCTGAATCCCATCAACCATGTATAAACGGTCTGAGGGTCCGGCGTGGCGTCGAGACAATCGACCCATTCGAGAACCGACCTCGAAGCTCGCGATACTCGCAAGTTATCTAGCGAAAGGGCGGCACATTGTTTGCCGTAGAGCCGATCCAACGTGGTCATCATCGTGCCATCAACGGAGCACTCCGTGAGTGCCGGCATTGCGTTTATGCACGCGGTGCAACGATCGATGGCTGCAGATATCTTGTCCAGAAGTGCATTGTAGCGGTCGACCAACTGTCCTGGCACTAAATTGGTCTCGGTGTCTTCCGGACAAATTTCGGACAGGTACACTCTAAGAATATCGATGGAAAGATTTGGAATTCGAGCGATTGCACCCGCCCAGATCACGTGCCCCCGACTGGTGGAGAACTTTGATCCGTTCAGCCGAAGGAAGTGATTAAAGAAGATCCGATCAAATGGGCGAAACGAGTTCTGGCCCAATGCGCATCCGGCAACGCCGACAAGCATCGGAACCGTGTTATCGATGCCGGTAGCGCTAATGAGGAACGCATCGGAATCGCGAGAAAACGGGCTTGGCTTCCCGGACCCGCCGTATCTTGGTCGCCGCAATAAAGAGAATGCGCGTAGAGCAGAGAGGAGTAGCTAAACAATATCTGCCGAGTGTCGAAATGCCGCGATTTCCAAGCCAGCCCGTGCAATCCCGGTACAGTCACCCGGATTTGCTGCCCTTTGCGTGCGACATACCGCTTTCCTATCTCCAGAAAGCTGGATTCGACGGCCGCGTCGTGCCACGTCCGTAGAAGCCGGTCTGTTCCCGAAATCGAAAGATAGGCGGAAATGTTGTCCGTCCATTCTACGATCCGCCCTCGCCTCGATACTGGTTTCAGTGCTTCATCAGGTTCGAAATGATGGCCGCATTGTTCGCAGAAGAAGCTACCCGCAGATGCCCCGCAGAGAGGACAAGTTGCACCAAACCAGCCCCCAATGCAAAATCGCTCTTCTTTTGGTGTAGTAGCAGAACCCGCATCGTCCATTGGCAAGCGCACTGCGCTGAAATGTAGGGAGCCAGCTGCATATAAAGCATCCATCAGGGCGTTGCTGACATCCTCAAATCGCTGCAGATTGCTGCCATGCGCTGGATCGTCGAAATGATCGAAAACGATCCCGACCGAGGCGAGATCGTCAAGAATCTTGACATGGAAACCATGTGCCATGTCCGACGGGTCAATGTTCTCACGAGCCGCTCGGACCAGAACATGGTTCTCGAAACCATCGGTCGTGAGCCCAGAACGGACATGATGCCCTGCCCGCTTCAGGTGTCTCTGTAAAACATCCATTCTGAGAAATGGTCCAGCGGCGTGCCCAAGATGTGCTCTGCCATTCGCTGTCAAGTTGACGGGAGAAATATATACATCAGCAGGATGCGGATTAGCTACATCTATCCGTGGGATAGGTGGGCTTCTGCTCATGTTCATTCATCCCACAAATGACTCCGCGAAGACATGTTGACGCGTGCCAGCGGCGTGAGAGCCGTCACCATCATACGTCAGATGCTCGATGCAAATCGTTTCTTCGTAGCAGACGGCGTAACGGCGTAAATGGACCAGCGTTCGCTTTGAGATCAATTACCAGGGTTGGTAGTTGATCGGAGCGTATCTGGTGACGAAGGTGCAGTCGGGGCGGCGGCTTTCCCTCCCTTATGGGGCGCCTTCAGAACTGACAGGCACCCATCGTCAAGAGTCGGTCAACTGCATGGTGCATCTTCAAAGATTCTCGGCGTCCTGAGATCGCCTGACGGGCTCGTTCTACCCGCCCAGCGGCTGCTAAGAGCGTTTGACAGGGAATTCGGGAGGATATTGCAGTCGCCGACCGGCATTGCGATGGCTCCTTACGACTGGAGGAATTGTGTTGTTGAATTCTATTTGTAGCCAAGATGGCTGAGTGTTCCGTCGTCGGAGCCAGGATTGCGTTGCTGATGAGCGGTCTGAGCCAATCGTCCAGCGGCTCCGAGTCCACCTCCACGCGCCTGCGAAGGCAGAGTGTTAACAGGTACAGTCTAGTGCTCGCGCAATAAGCAGCACGAGACATCTTGGCTGTTCTTCCTCTCAAGAACAAATGAACTTAATATGCCGCTTGGCAGCCACATGGTGTCGCCGCCTTTAACCGGCAGCCGCGATACGTTTGGGAAACTGCAAATGCGCTCTAATGTATTCGACGTTGTTCGAGCGCTGAGCTGCTTTCTGCCATCGTGGGTGTCTCAGTCATCAGGCGCCTATGCTCAATATGCCGCGACGTGCCTATTGCTGGCGGGCATCATGGGAGGTTTGATCATCAGCGCAAGCGCGTCGCTCATGCAGTTGATGACAGAATGACAGCGCTTTGGCGCAGAGCCATCGCGCCAACGCTTCGCGCTCTCAATATTGCTCAAAACTCAGCGTCCAATAGACGTGACCTCATCCTGAGGGGATTGCGTTCGGGATGGCCCCATTACATGTGTCCAGCGCTTCCGGTCGTTGCCATCGCTTATCTAGGAATCACCGTGGGCAACCGCCTTGTGTTCACAGCCGTGGATCAAGCTGGCCTTTTTTGCAAGCCGACGAAGAACCGCCAGCATCCCGGATGCAGGTGCGCTGGTCTCGTTTGAGACCTCCAATATTTGCTTTGCCACGGGCTACAAGGTCGCTCGTCTTGAGCGATACTATGTCTGGACCAATCCCCGATCCGGCAGCCTTGCCAGGCAGTACAAGGATTATGCGACCAGCAAGGACACCTGCAAAGTCACCGCGGCGACCGCAACCTCGATTCTAGCAAACGGTGCGTTGAGACGGACGCAAGAGGGTACTCGACCTTTTACCATCAGGGTGACGGCACCCAGCTCTCCTGGACAGAGACTGCTGTTCACATTCTCATCTTGCCACTTTGGCTACTATTTCCACGCTTGGTCCCAGCCGGTGGCGCGCTACGGGCTGCTCGGAGCGAAGTGGACTTCCTGGAGCCGGACCCGGCGGGCGCGTAAAGAACATGTCTGCTTACGTCAGGCCCAAGGTGACAGGGTGCTGTTCTCTTCCGTGAACGATGCAGTCCTCGCCCTCCCGCGTCAGTATCAGTGGCTCTACAAGGACAATGCGGGATGCATCTCATTCTTCATCAAGCCGTCGAAGTCGCCTTTATGGACGGACGTGGGGACCTGGTGGGCTCCGTAAATGGGAACTGGCCGCCCCTGGCGTAGCGACCTGGCTGTCACCATGAGAACTATAACCTGAAGCTGCGGTGAACGAGGACGTTGCTCCCTTGAATGGGGCCGGTTCTTCTCTAGACTTCAGGACGATCGCCTTTAGCCGGCGCACGACGTCCGGCAGGCCAGCTCTCGATATCTATTCGCGAGCGCGTTTGGATCATCGACCTCGGCTTCTCGAAACTGGAGGGCTTAGCTCGGTTGATACGCCTCGGAGAGCCGTAAGCGCAGTACTCACCTCGAACAGCTTGAGGTGATCGAGACTCGTCGCGGCGGTGCTGGTCGGATGACGAGAAGCTGCGAATCGTCACCGGATGGTTGTGATAATGCTCTAGCGGCAGGGTTTTAAGCCTCACGTGGCGATCTGTGAGCGAACGGCTCGCTACGGCTCACGCCAGCTTGCGCATCACCTTGGCTTTGAGGTCGGCGATCTGTGAAGTTCCGCAGGCTGCCAGTAAAACCGCGGGATGATTTGCAGCGCCACCCTTCACCTTCGCCTTATCGTGCGGCTTGCGCGGACGCATAGGCAGGATAAAGGTGGCGTGATCTTGGCCAGCTCCTCGTTAGGTTGGCGAGCTCATAGCGACAGATGGCGGTTACGCGGATTTCAGAGCGTCCCAGCCGATCGCCGTCGGCCCGCCGATCGCCCGCCAAGCATTAACGTGCATCGCAGTCCGAATCAGCTACCGCTTGCGACCAGCGCGCCGCGGCAAACGTGCGGTTGGATGCTCCAGCAGGCGACGAAGACATGGGCCAGCCGCTGCGCGCCAGTTCCGGCGTCGAACACCGGCACCTTGTTTCGCCCCCGAAGCCGACGAACAGCTTCTCTCCAGGCCCAAGCGCCTGCCGCATCTCGGCGAGATCATCTCGCTCCACTCCGGTAGAGGTTGCAGAATCGGCTGTAGCCGGCCGTCCGGGTGCTCCGCGCGATACTCATCCATACTGTAGATGCAACCCATCAAAAGCATGCATTTTACAGCTCGTGGGGCCGTCATATAGGACAGGTTAAGGGCGGCTGGGGCCAATCTAAGGGAGCGACTTCTCGAATGAAAAAATTGGCTTTTGTAACTGCGAGCGCCGTGGCGCTTGCAACGGCGGTACCCACTTTCCCTCACGTTGCCGCGCGACCGGTCGACACCAAGGCGCGGGTAGCCAATCACTACCCTCAATGCGATGAGATGCCCTTGGAAGGGTTCTGCGACCTAATTTTCTGTATGGCCGACCCGGAGTGTACGGCGCCAGGACTTGAGGACTGAGGACTGAGGACTGAGGACTGATCAGCCTTTTTGAAAAGGAAGGCTCTGGTTCATCAGGGCTCGCCGTCACAGCAAATTGACGGCTTCGCCGATGAGGGATTTCTGGTTCATCGTCGCCGCCAGAAGCATCGATGAAACAGAAATCCGGACCGGGCAAAGTGCCAGCAGAACGAGTACCAAAAGACATTCAGCGCCAGAACACGCCGGAATATCCCTCCGAAGAGAAGACGCTATCGTCCAGGAAGGACTGCAGGGCGACGAGAATATCTTTAGAGCTCAGCCGGCCGAGGTATTGCCGCCTCAATGTACATGGCGGGTCCAAGGACTTCCTCGGGACCGATAGACGTCGCCTGGCGGCGATATGATGCGTGTGGCAACTTCTGGCGCGGTGAAGGATCTGCGTCGTGAGACGACGGCGCTGAAAGAAATGGCGGCCGACTTTACGCTGGAGAGCCGGTCGCCCAAAAACGTGAACGGGGATGGGGAGAACGAGGCATGAGATCTCCTGCGCCCGAGGAAAACCGAATCATCTAGCTGGTGGAGCAATCGCATGTCTGGCCAGGCGGGGCAGGCTTGGTATCCCACGTGCCACATTCTATCACTGGTATGGGGGGTACCGGGAGGGCGGCAGCGACATGCTGGCCGACCATCGATCTCAACCGGGGCAGGTCTCTGCGAAGTGGAGGACTGGCTGTCAGACGCCGCTTTTAGAATGGACCCAGAGGACGGCCTCATCTGGTCTTCGGTCTCGGTGACCATAACATCATGGCGTTCACCGACTACGGCAGCGAGAACCTGGTGGAGCTCATCAGGATACACAAGAACAACCTGAACTCCTCAAGCGGTAACATCGGTAGATCCGTTGTCCGCCCCCCGGGTGAGGTTTGCGCCAGTTGCGAAACTGATGTGAGCGGCTTGGGCGGCAAGTACAAAGCGCGTGCGTGAGGAGTGTTATTTCTTTCTGCTACGTGGGGGTAAGGGCTTTCGACCCTTACGCAACGGCTTGGGAGCCGTCGCCCCTTTGGGTGGCTGAAGAAAGAATTCAGACAAATGAACCCCAAGCGTTTCCGCGAGACGGTCGAGAAGATCGATCGTCGGGTTCTCCGATTGCTGCTCGATACCGCCCATATAGGAGCGGTCGATCCTGGCATCGTATGCCAATCGCTCTTGCGAAACACCGCGATCTACGCGGATCCGGCGCACATTCCAGGCGACAAGCGCACGAGCTTTCATGCGCTAAAGCAGCCATTCCGATGGCCATCAAACCACTGGCTATAACCATACTATTGCGGTACGTTCGCCCAACATGCAGATGAGCAGAGTTCGCGCGTAATTCGAATGAAGCAGCGGTACTGGATTCAGATCGCGCGCGGAATCAGCCTGTGCTGACAAGCTACGCTGCGTCCCATTTGGGTCTCTTGATTCGAAAGGCTGGACGACAGTTCTGCTGATCGAGCGGAACGGACTGCGATCAAATGAATTCGGACGATGGTCGGAGCGAACGAATTCAAGGGGAACGACGGCACTCAGCGCTGTTGGTATTCATTGACTTTGGCAAGAATGCTCCTGCCGGCCGCGACAATCGGCTCTCTACGAAAAGGTTCTGAATCGGCTACCGTCCCTAAAATCGAGGCTTCTCAATCTGTTAGGACTTTCAGGCCGTGCCGTCCGATCCCAAGGTCGCAGATTTCGCGCCTAATGCGCCGCAGCTCACGCCATATGACGAGCAACATGCCGTCACGTATATGCGTCTGCTGGATGCCGAGGCCGATAACGCTGATTGGCGGGAAGTTGCGCGCATTGTGCTTGGTATTGATCCCACCCTGGAGCCGGATCGCTCCCGCCGTACCTTTGAAAGCCATCTCGCTCGCGCCAAGTGGGCGGCGCGCCAGGGCTTTCGGCACCTCCTGCAGCGCGGTTGGCCCAGGAGTGAGCAATAAGTGCGTTCGAAACGGACGTCACTTCTGGTGATGACCGATCGCAAAATTAGATCGTCATATCGCGCAAACTGCATCAATCGCGACCATCTGCATTCGCGCAACCAGAAATAGTCACATTCGTGGGGCTGCAATTCTCTGCGTGTGCGTTATGAACATACGGGGAAAGTGGTGCGATGCCGGGTGCAGACTGGAGATCAGAGAAGGCCTATCTCGAAGCCAACAAAGCAGAAGCTGCGGACATAGCGTGGGAGTGGCTGCGCCGCAATGGCGAGTACCAACGGGACTATATGGCCCTCGCCATGAGCGAACGATCCCGCGCGATGGCGGACCATTTCCGGCAGCAGTGGGGACTGTGTTTTCGCAGCTGATCCGCAAAAGACGTTCGACCAACAAGCCATCTTCTGGGCGCCCGAAGTGCTCGCGACCGTGCTGCCCTTGCGCACGGCTGTCCGCCCGGCAGCGTGGTACGATCTGGATTTCAGCAAACTGGCGGGTAGCGAGCTTCGTTATGCGCCGGATGGATGGCATGCCATCGTGGCGCTCGGAGGAGCGAAGCATCGCCTGTGGCTAACAGAACTTCCACCGAGCGGCTCATCGCTTGCCGTTGACCTGCCGTTCGACGGCAGTTTCGAGCTTCGTTTGCGGGCAGCACATCGTTTTTGGCTGGCGCTCGAACGGCGCCCCATCGGACCACCGCCCTCTGACGCTGCCAATCTTGACTCGTCGTCGGCTCATCCTCTCCTTGCGTGCAGTCGATGGGTCTTTGGAAGGACACAGCTATCGCGAAATCGCGCAAGGCTTGTTCGGCAAGCATCGCATTCCCGATCGCACCTGGAAAACGCACGATCTCCGCAGCCGGACCATCCGCCTGGTCAAGACTGGGCTGCATCTGGTGCGAGGCGGCTATCGCGCCTTGCTCCGTCGCAAGCGTAAAGGGGAGGACGACCCCTCCTGAGCTTTGGCTGATCGGCTAGCCCGTATCTGACAAAACCATCGTAGTCGGCCGATTAACGCGAAAGAGGGTTTTGGCGCGGTTAACGTCTTCACTTCGCGGGCTGGCCGCGGTGCTCGCTCAACGACGGGCTCGCCGGCGATCGGAACAGTCTGCATGTGCAAATGGACGCGCTAAGATTCCAAAGATCGATCAAACGTCTGCTATCACGCCAACACGCGATTAGGCAGCCTCCGGAATCGCGGCCTTCTTACAGAGCCGCGCGACCCATCGGCAAAAGGCGCGAGCGACTTCTGGATTGTCACTGCGGTCCACCGCATAGGCCCGATATTGCATGCCGCTTGAAGTACGCGATCCCGGTATGACATGGAGAGACCCTTTACGCACGAGATCGCTGACAATGATTTCGGGCGCCACAAGCAGGCATTTCCCGCTGATGACAGCCGGCAAAGCCAGGTAATTATGATCGTATCGCGCCCCCGACTTGATGTCCTTCGCGGTCAGGTTCATGGCTCTGAGCCAGGTGGGGAGTATGTCGGGCCGCGATGTGATATTCAGAATCGGCAGTGAGCGGGCAGTTGAGAGCGTTTTTCCCATGACGTGATTTGGAGCGCCTACGCATACGAGCATCTCATTGTAGATCGCCCAATCGTCGGCCGGTTCAGCGACACAAAGATCGCGCGTAAGCAGGATGTCGAAATTGTCGGAGGATCTGGGCGGAGACAATGAGCTGATCACGTCGACGACGACGCCGCCCATCTCGGCGGAGAACGCTTGGAGGTTGGGTATCAGGAAGGAGTAGGCGAAGGTGGAAAGAGAGGTGTGGACTACGATTCGATTGGCGTCCGTTCGGTTCCTGCGCCGCATTCTCTTCGCAGTGAAACACACTGTATCAAGGGGCTCGGCCACGGCGTTCGCAAAGAGCCTTCCGAATTCTGTCAATTCGCTGCGTCGCCCCCGCCGTTGGACAAGGTCCGTGCCAAAGTAGTCCTGTAACACAGCCAAATAGCGGCTGACCGAGCTCTGTGTCGTTCCCAATGTGCTCGCCGCACGCGTGACGCTCCCCTCGCGCGCAATTGTCACAAAGACCCGGATAGCATTGAGGGGCACTTCATTGTGTTCGGCAGCCATTTTCTGCTCCGGTAGCTTCTGGGCCTCCGCAGATTGTCACGGCGGGCCATTGCCAGAAGCTCCATCACATTATTCGATGTTTATAGCCGGATTGCCGCTTATAAACGCATCTCGCGCTCAAAATCTGCCTTCTCGAGGATTCGAGCAAACTGGTTCGGCACTTCGATTGCTGTCGACGGCCTTCTAAGAGGTAATCTCCACATGCCGGGAAGGGAGCGACCGTTGATGTCGCAGTCGACATCGACGGCCGTCGAGCTGGCAGGCCCGAGACGTCTTAAGAGCGTTCAGAATTGCGCCTGAATCAGAGCTCGCTGCTGAGTGCCGTCTCAAAATCTCGCTGGCAGGTATCAGTTCAGCGTTCAGCGAAGGAAGCGAGCTTCAGCCGCCTTGACCTCTTCCATCTTCTGGATTCTGAAGATCTCATCGACCGGCAGAATATCCTTGTGGACATTCTGGACGCCACCATCCGCGATGATCCGGCGGAAGGTCTCCTGCATGGCGGTTGCAGCAGCACGAATGCCGTAATTGCCATAAATCATCATGCGGATGTTGCCGAGCATTTTGACCCGTTTGGCATCGAGGTCAGGGTAGGCGTTCGGCACGATCACCAGCGGCAGCGTTCCAGTCCAGGCGCGCGCAAAGCTTTCGATCTCGCAAGGAGTCTTGCTTTTCGAATGGATCAGGATCATGTCCGCGCCAGCCTCTACATAAGCGTGTGCCCGATGCAGGGCCTCCACTTCGCCGAGGCCGGCGATCAAGGCTTCCGTGCGGGCGATGACGAGGAAATCCGGATCTGATCTTGCCATGATGGCAGCCTCGATCTTCCCCTGGAATTCTTCAATGCGCAACAGGTCCTGGCGGCCCTCGGCAGCAAGGCTCGTTACTTTTGGAAAAGTCTTGTCCTCGATGACAACGCTACTAGCGCCGGCCTGCTCATATTCCGTGATAGCGTGAATGACGTTAATTGCATTGCCATAGCCTGTATCGATGTCCGCGACGATCGGAAGCCTGGTGCGTCCGGCGATCGCCCGCAGCATGTCGAGATGCTGTGTCATTGAGATCAGGCTCATATCGGGCAGCCCATAAAGCGCAGACAGCTCGAAACCGGACGCCCACACTCCGTCGAATCCGGCTTCTTCAGCGAGCATCGCTGAAAATGGGCTATGGGCGGCCATGACGTGGACAAGGCCGGTCTCGGCCATGCGGGCACGAAGGCGTTTGGCAGAGGACATCGGAAAATCCTTTTAGGACAGGCTCGCGCAGGCGGCGATGATCCGGTCGCAGGCGCGCGTGAGGTCCTGGAGCGAGGAAGCATAGGAGATGCGGATATAGGGCGAAGCCATGAAACCGCTGCCAGGCACGACAGCCACGGCAAAAGCATCGAGCAGATACATGGCAAAATCACCGTCGGTCTCGATCATCTTGCCCTCTGGCGTGCGCTTGCCAATGATCCCCGCGCAGGAGGGGAAAACATAAAAGGCACCGTCCGGTACACGGCAAGCAAGCCCCTTGGCTTGGTTCAGCTTGGCGATAACAAGATCGCGTCGCTGCATAAACGCGCGCGCGAACTCTGTGATATGGTCCCGTCTCCCTGACAGCGCCTCCAGCGCGGCATATTGAGAAACCGAGCTAGTGTGCGAAGAGGTCTGGCCCTGGATGAGGTTCATGGCCTTGATCAGCGCCAAAGGCCCGGCACCGTAGCCGACGCGCCAGCCAGTCATCGCGTCTGCCTTGGACACCCCGTTGACCGTTAAGGTACGCTCGCACAGGTCCGGTGCAACTGCTGCCATTGTTGCAAAGTCGGCGTCATAGGTGAGTTTTTCATAGATGTCGTCGGACAGCACATGCACCTGGGCATGCTTGCGCAGTACCGCCGCGAGCGCGAGCAAATCACTGCGGCTGTAGACCGCACCGGTCGGATTGCATGGCGAATTCAACATCAACCATTTGGTGCGCGGCGTGATCGCCTCGTCTAGTGCCTCGGGGCGCAGCTTGAAGCCATCGCGTTCACTGCAGGCGACGAGCACCGGCTTCCCACCTGCAAGCGCCACCATGTCGGGATAAGAGACCCAGCACGGCGTCGGGATCACAACCTCATCGCCCGGATCGAGGCTGGCAAATAGAGCGTTGAACACAACCTGCTTGGCGCCGCAGCCCACCGTGATCTGGTCGATACCGTAGTTGAGGCCATGATCGCGACGGAGGCTCTCGCCAATTGCTGCCCGCAATTGCTTGATTCCGGCGACCGCCGTGTACTTCGTCTGCCCGGCACGGATGGCCCGGATGCCAGCTTCACAGATGACGGACGGCGTATCGAAATCGGGCTCGCCTTGACTGAGCGTGATCACATCAGTTCCCTGATCTCGCAGCTCGGCGGCGCGAGCCGTCATGACCTTGGTTTGAGAGGGACGGACGACCTTGAGCCGGTCTGAAACGAGAGACAAGACACAATATCCTACGCGTTCGAATGAGCGGTTACATGGGATCTATCCGAACTCGAACGACCAAACGAGCCAGGTGATCGCGGCTTTGGATAAAATCATCGAAGATTACGATAACCGTAGCACTTTTCGTGTGACTCTGTTGGGCGATCGCACGAGTCGTTTGCGTCCAGCTCCTCCTCATCATCGGCCTGCCGATCATCGGATAGTTGCAAGCACATATCGATTTATTCGATGTGTGTCATTCTGGCGTAGCAGTTCAGGCTTCTAAGGTCGCGCACAATCGCGAAATTGCGCAACACAAGCGCTCGATTTCGGGATCCAGAGTGTGCCGGTCGATAAGGCTTAAACCAGCCATCCGACGGCGCTCGGTAGTCGGCGATACTGCATACGTGTGGATGTTGCGCATAGTTGCGTATGCACCGAGGATTCCACGAGGGCACGGAAACCCGGCGCTCCGCTGGTTAAAGTTCTTGAATTTCGAGTTCGTTCACCAAGCCATGCTACTATTGATTGCATGATCAACAGAAGGACAGCGCGCGGGCGGCACCTGCGATCAAGGCGGTTTTCAGCAATCGTCCAGGCATCTCGGTGCCGCGCTGTGGTTCATTCAAGACCGCCGCCTTCAAACTGGCGTGCCTCGCCAAAGCGCACGGGGAAGTTTCAACGTGAGATTCTCTTGCAAGGAAGAACGTCGCGCGTTTGCGCGATGAGCGTTCCGCTCACCTTCTTTCAAGAGTCAATTTCAGTGAATGAGGATGCGGCAATCAGGCTAGGTCTCAATCAAGATATTTTCGAGGGATGTGCATTTCAGGGGGAACGATATGAAGAATATTGTGAGTGAGGGGTGGCTCGCCGATGCCGCCCGAGAAGCATCTAGCCGAATTTTTACGGGACAACCTTAACCGTCGCGGCGCGATGGATTTGGCGAAGCGTCTCGAAGGCTATTGGCACGGAAAGGGTTACTTCGATGCGCGCTTCTGGGCTGAGCCGATTGAGGAGCGTTTCGATAAGATCGGGACTCACGAAATCTACCGTGTGAGCTGCAATCTCATAAATGGTCTGCCGCCGTCACACCCTATCAACATGGAATAGCGGAACGCCCTTTGGAGGGGCAAGGCACCGGTCGGGGAGATCGCGATCAACGTGAACTCGCCATGGGAGGATCGAAACGCGTTTCGCTTTTCATCGGCCGCTCAAGAACGCCCGATCGGACGACGGCTGCGAACATGTAGCCACTGTTGTCACCCAGAAGCGCCGTCCTCTTTTTCGCCTGTCGCGACAATCTTTAACGCGCCGTCTGGCAAAGGTCTTTGGAGTGTGAGCGCGTCCTTGGCGTCTGCGGTCAACCAGTACTCAATTTCGTCCGCGCTGGTCAGGATGACGGGCATGGCTTTGGGATGTATGGCGCCTACTTCTGCATTGGCGTCTGTCGTCAGGAATCCGAACAGTTGATGTTCGCCCTCGACAGGATTGGCCTTCGTGCCACGTCGTCCAGATGACTGCGAAACACGCGAGGGGTCGCGTATCGTCGAGCGCAAACCATGTCGGTATCTTGCGCGGTTTTGTGTCCGCGTATTCGCAGAACGATCTGAACGGCACGACGCAACGGTTTGCGGGTTTTATCCACGCTCGCCAATGCACGCTTTTCGTGTTGCGGATATTTGTGATCGGCGCTCCGCCGAACTGGGGCGGCCCCGGCATACCCCAACGCGCGAGCATCAATTCCCGGACGCCATCGGGAGCGTTGCGCACGATCGGCGCGGGATAGTCAGGAAAGATTCCAGGCATCGGCGGCAAGTTGCCCGATTGATCGCACATGGCGCGCGCCAACTCGATGATGGCAGCTTGCCCCTTGGTGACGGAGTAGAGATTACACATGCCTGAACGAAGTTAGGTAGGAGCAACAGTAATGTCGACCTTGGCAAGGACCTGTTTTTCTTCGCCCCGCCACAGGACGACGTTCCACCGTGAGAATCCCGCAGCCATGTTTTCTCGGCTGGGCGGCAAGCCGGTCATTACCGGAAAATGCACGTTGCCGTGAAAACTGCCGCGCTCGCCTTTGGCAACAATAGTCAGTTCGCTCTCGCGCCGGACCATGACGCCAAGCGCCGGGTATCTGTCTTCGGCATCAAACAAGGTGTTCTCATCTAACTCGATGCGCACATTGGGAATAATGACCCCTTTCCATGCCGTGTTGTTGGTGCATGGCAATGACCAGAAGCGGTGATCGCCATCAAGGCAGATGGCTATCGGAGATCCTTGTGCCGAAGTCACAAGGCAGCCGCGCTCATACTTGGTGCGCGGTAGAACGAGGCTCAAGCCGGAAGCGTCAGCAAGACAGCCAACCGAGAATTCATCAGGAGACAACATTGTTCACCGTATATGTTGCAAGGGTTCAATGAACATCGACCAGTAAAGCTCGGCTGCGCCTTCCGGACTAAGCTTCTCCCGCTCGTTGCTTCGTGTCATCGACAGGCCCATTGAGCGAAAATAGAGAGACTGATCATCAGCTTCGGCGGTCAGCATTTCGTTGTACGAATTGTTTTCGGACGTCTCTTTCGAAAGATAGGCGATGCCGTGAGCCATGGCTGCGCCGCCCATGAAGATCGTGCATTGCGCGGCGTTCTGTCCATTCTTGTAAGTCTTCGCGGTGAACCGATTGGCGTCAATTTTTCGGAACGTGGCTTCGATCCCGGGATTTCGCGCGGCGAGCTCGGCAATCGAGTTCTCGAAATATCGCGCAATGTAATCGAACCCCTCGATCCGGAATTGATCCTTGTCCCGGTCGGTAAATTGTTTCGCAAGGCGCAGGTTGCTGCTGCGTGGTCCTGCTGGTTGCAAGGGTGCAGCGGGAGATTTCGCCCGTGCCTTGGGTGCAGGGGATGACGAGCCGCTTCGGCGTTCGGCGGCGGCACGCACGGCACGCGCAACTTCGAGCATAGCTTCGTCGCGATCGGCATACTGCGTGATCGGCTTACCGTCACGCGGCGTAGCATTCAATTTGCCGAATGGCGCGCCATGCCAGTCGCAGGCGCGAAGGATCACGGGGATGACGATGGCTTCGCCCGCTTCGTGACGCTCCATGGCACGAAGCATTTCTTTTTCATAGCAGTAATCGGAGGCGAGAAAATCGGAACTGACGAGAAGGAGGATGATGTCATCGGTCTCGACATGCTGATCAATCGCGGCGGCGAATTCCTGACCTGCGCCGATCCGCCGGTCATGCCAGACTTCGATCACGCCCTGGCGCTTGAGCAATGCAAGTTGCTTTTCGAGCTGGTCGCGCAAGGCTTCATCGGAGTGGGAATAAGAAAAAAATACGCTCGGCATGATCGCTCTGTACCAGCTTCCTCAACCTTGGGTGAGAGTGTCTGTATCATTTAAAGACTGATTCCGGCCCCGATAATGCGCCTTTCGGCTCCCAGCCCCAAGTTCCCGAGCCATCCTTTAATTCAGGGCGGACTTTTGTGCCGACGCCGTCAGGAACCCCGTAAAAACTGGGGGAATCTCAATACCCTTGACTCTCTCTCGGTGACTAGAACAAATATAGAACGGACGCATTCACCCGTCGAGGAGGCCCATGGATGGGGAATGCCAGCCCGCCAATTGCGCCGCCTGCTGGAGCGGGCGGAAGGGCGTCGGCATGCGGCGGAGTCAAAGTCTCGGAACTCGACGGCATTTGCCGAGCGGCGGGCTTCGTTTGGGCCATCTTCACGAGGTGATGGACCTGGCTTGCGACCTTGTTCACCGCAGGAATCGCGGCCCGTATTCGCGGGCCGGTGCTGTGGTGCCTGCGCGGGCGCGATCTCTTTGCACCTGCCCTTGCGCGCGTCGGCTTGGATTCTGATCGCGTCATCTATTGCGAGACCTGGAAGGACCGCGACGTGTTGCTCGCCATCGAAGATGGCTTGCGGTGCAAGGGCCTGGCTGCCGTCGTCGGGGAAGTCACGCGTCTTTTCGCTGAACGCTTCCCGGCGCTTGCAGCTTAGCGCCGAGGAAACAGGTGTAACGGCGCTGGCGATCCGCCGCTGGCGCAATAGGCCCGAGAAAAGCCTAACCAGTGAGGCGAACGCGTCCGATACGCGCTGGCGCGTGTCTCCGTGCCCTTCGCCGGAGAACATGGAGGATATGGGGCGTCAGCATTGGCGCATTGAATTGTGACGCGCGCGCGGGGGCGAATCGCGGAGTTGGATCATGGGGGCGTGCGATGCGAAGGGTTATCTCGCTCTTCCTGCCGTACTGGCCGAACGATCGGTTAAGCGAATGAGTCCGGGTATCGCTGCGAGGGATAAGCCTCTCGTGACGGCGACGATGGAAGGGCAGCGGCGTATCCTCGCGGCGGCCGATGAAGCGGCGCGCCGTGCCGGGCTATCGGTCGGCATGACCGTGACGCACGCGCAAACGCTTCTGCCTGATCTCTGCGTCGTCAACGCAACGCCATGCAGGCTTTAGAAGAGCCCTTGGGGCGCACGTCCCTATGCCGCACGGTGACGAACACGCTCTCGCGGGATTGCTCGTGCACAAGTGATCTCAATGTTCGGCAGGGAAGTCGTGGAGGACCGGCAGCGCGTCGAGATCCCTGACGGACATTCGCACACCGGGCCGTACTCGGCGCGGTATTTCTCGGCGAGAACATCTATCGCTGCTTTGTCGGACCCCGGTTTGGGCTGCTTGAGCGTGCTCCCGAGCGCGCTCCCGGTCCTGGTAGGTGCGTGGATCTTCGGCGTATGGTTGATAGTTCGCGGATCAGATAGTCAACCACAACGACCTAGGCCAAGCACTCCGTTCGAGGCAATCTAGGCGTGACGGCAGGTGCTTGAAGTTCGACGGATCTTCGCTTGTGGAACACCGGTCCGTCCGTCTCTACGCACACGATGAGCAGACACGCTACTGATGAAGAACAAATCGTTGCGGTGATTAGTGCGATGTGTCGTGTAACAGAAACGCTCGAGGAGCTGGTACTATTGACAAATGAACGAGGCGATAGTGCAGCATCCGGTTATCATCCTCAGGATAGGAGAGAGATTGGTTCCGTTGGCTTTTTCGAGGCAGCGTGGAAGCGATGCTCGCTTTTTGGCTATCCGACGGGCGGCAGAAAATCCTCGGGATCTAGACGAACATACAATGGTATCGACAAGACCCCACTTCGTAGCGCGCTCTAGGTAAGCCGAGTGGTGATAGGAGCATGCGCCGAGGGCGCAAATGAGAGCCGGTGTCCCTCAATGCTTAGCCGTAATGGTGTGGCGGCCGAGATCGTGGCAAGTAGTTCGTATGCGAGTTGTCTGGAAGTGTGTGGCATCTACAAGTCCAGCCCGCGCCCGGTGAAGGTTGCGAAGGTGGGCCCAGCAATTTCTCATGCCAGTATCATTCGTATGGCGCGTCACCGTGCTAGCAGGCTGGTAAAATTCATGCTTCGGCTGCCGGGCAGCAGGAAAATTCGCGGCTGAACCAAGCGACTGCTGCACGAAGCCCTTTTGGCGAAGAGGACAAGGACGCTCATCGAGAAGCCCGGCTGGAGCGCGGCCGCGCATATTTGGTTCGACGGCACGGCTGTCGAGCAAATGCCCGATCTCGTACACTCTCGCACTTTGCCGGCAGCGAGGCATCTACGAGGTGACGGAGGTTGCCCGGCTGGTCGACGAGCACCGGACCATCCTCAATACCGGCGCTACGCGAGACAATCACGAGGAGTTTTTGTGGCAACTCCTGAATGTCGAGCTTCAAGTCCCGGAGATTGCGGCCAGAGTTCGTAGGGAGCGTCTCGATGAGGTCTTCCCCGTTGATGGCCCGCATCCAGGATTTTCCGCAGCTTGGCTTGCCACTGTCAGACGTGGCAGTTGACGAGCTTTACAGATTGACGTCGGACGGTAGTCGCATTTGTCGGAGCTTAACGGGTAAGGTCGTCCGCGACATCATCACCGAAATTACCTTGCGCAAGATTCCAACCGGGACTCGCTGCTTTGGCAGGGAAATTGCGCGGGAGGCACGACTTCCGTTCTCACGTTATGACGATCTGCGAACCGCGGTTCGGATCCGTAATTGGCGATCCCGACCTACTGCGGAACGAGCTTTCGGACGACATGTCGTGTCCATCCTGGACCTGCTCGCCTATACAGATGGTGCGACTTGCTTTGTGAAGTTGCCCGAGGCCCATCGGAAACGCGCGTGGTTGCTTCAGGCAATTCCATCCTGGGGTTGGTCAAGAGGATACTCGAATGAGCGCAATGGCTGCGCCTACTGGAGACGACGCTCAGGGACGGTAGCTATGCTATCAACTTCCAGTTCACCGCGCGCGATACGGCCGTCATCGCTGGACAGCTCGAGGCTGCTGGCTTCGAACTAATCGAGATCGGACACGGGGTTGGTCTTGGAGCCTCGCAGCGACATTGCCACCGCGCCGCGGAAACGGACGAGGCCTATTTGAGCCGCCGCCGCAGACACGTTGAAGCGCGCCAAGTGGGGTATGTTCTGCATCCCCGGGTCGCGACCTTAGGGCAAATCGATATGGCCGCGGACTATGGCATGAAGTTCATCCGTATAGGAACCGACGTCGCCGACGTTCCTGATTCCAAGGAGTATCGCCCGGACGGATGCCGATCGCTTCGATCGCCTTCAACAGATCGTCCCGGGTGTAGTGATAATCCACCATCGCTACTAACTCCCCAAGGCGGTGCGGGAGAAGACGATCATCGCGACCCAGGCGGCCGGGATATTCGTCGTGGGTTCCGGCAGAAAGATAACATCTTTCGGAACGATCGTCATCAGGAAGGCTTGGTCAGCGGGTCCAGAATTCAATCAGCGCTCCGACCTGTCTGGAGTTCGTAAGACAGCCTATCGTCCTCCGAAGGACAGCGAGTGTACTCGCGAAATCTCCAATGCGCCTCATCTTGTTGGCGGTAGCAACGATCACCAGCATGGCGGCTTCCGCTTCGCGCCCTGTCATTCGCGATTCGCTCGCAGGTGGAGGACGGCTGGTGGGGAGATCGTGCTCTGACGCATCCTGTTGTCCAACAGGTGCGCGGGCAGTTGTGCGTCAGGGCGTACCCAAGGTCTACTCGTTGCATGCGCCCGAGCTCGGAAAAGCAAGGAGCACCAGCCCATCCATGAGAAATCTTAAGTCACAATGGCTAGAATTAGTAGTTTACCGACGCGTTGGAACGCGCCAACGTAGGTTGATGGTGATGTTAGCATGGGGAGTTCGGCCCACTCACGCCTTGATCCGCGCAAATCACGAGCTCTCGTTTATGCTCTCTCGGCCACAATCGCCGAGAGGAGGGGGACTCTAGACCTCGGTCTCTCGATCTCTCCGGCGGTTGGCTATCGGGACGCGCACGAAGCATCCTGGACCGAACTGGTCGATGCCATCGAACGCATGGCCGATACAACCTATGGGCACTAGTGGATGCAGACATGGACTTCGCAATTTCAACAACGCGCGCATCGTTGCAGCAAGCTCCATCAGCACGTCGAGAGCGTGTTTTGGCCAGTCCATCTCGTTTCGAGAAGCTGCATGGAGTTCTATGGCAGCGGCTCGACGGCGAATTGTGAGGACCGCTGTCACATTGCACTGGATCGAGGCACCCAATGATCGCGTACCTATCCGACCGCGCTAATAGCGTTACAGCACTCGGAATACTATGTTCTGGTGCGGCGATAGGGCTGATTGTGAGAGGAAACTATGAGGCGGGTATAGCTCTCGGGCTTTGGGCGATAATCGCTGATGACGTGGATGGCGCAATTGCCCGGCGCACACTGAATCGAACAATGGCCACCAAGGCCATCGGTAAATCCCTCGATGGGTTCTCGGACCTCATGTTCGGATCAGTTATCCCGGCAATTGTGATTGCATCGGTGATCAATTCTCCAGCCTCTGCGGTGTTCTCGGCGTTCCTTTTATTGATCGGCGCCCTTCGGCTAGCATATTTCGACTATTTCGGCCTGAGCGATCAGGATTATTCGACCGGTCTACCTCTCTCATACGACTTGCCAGTGCTGGCGGTGGTCTTCCTAATCCACCGTATCGTCACACCACTCGAGCTAACTGTCATTCTTCCGACGATCTTTGCGCCACTATCGTTGCTCCACATCGCACCTTTCAAGATCAAAGCCGCAGGCACTCTCGTTCATCTGCTCACAATCTCAATTGCGATCATTGGGTCCGTCAGCTTGCTGCTTACCACGCGCTGAGAATGCCATGAGGTCGAGAAATGTCGATCTTAAGTGACGGGCTCGAATTTTCCGAAACCCGAGGATTCGCAGATGAGGTCGGGATTGCCGGATATTTTGATTCGGAGAGGCTCTGGGCGACGGTGGAGCAGGATTGCCGTTAGACCGCAGCCCGCCCTCTGAACGCGGACCTTGGCGCTGCACGGCGTCGTTCAAGCAATTCAAATCCATACAGAAGGGCGAGCGAGACTTCAACGCAGAGGACCAGACAGTCAGCTCAGCATGACCAGGAGGACAGGCTTTGTGTGGGATTTTCGGGTTCGTCGGGCGGGTAACTGATGAGGCGGCGACCGAGCGGAACGTCGCCCGTTGTGTTCAGTCGCTCGCCCATCGAGGACCTGACGCGAGTGGTATTTGCGTAACTGCGTCCTTTGCCTTTGCGCATCGAAGGCTTGCCATTATCGACGCGAACCCTCGGTCGAATCAACCCTTCCTCGATCAGGAGCTCGGCCTCGCAATCACGTACAACGGCGAGATCTACAACTACCGTGAATTGAGGCGGGATTTGCTCCGGCGCGGATACCGGTTTCGCACTGAATCCGACACAGAGGTAATATGCAAGGCATTCTCTTGTTGGGGCATTGCTAGCCTCAAACGCCTGCGGGGAATGTTTGCTTTCGCAATCTATGATCAAAAAAGCGGGACGGCGTTCCTCGTCAGAGATCGGCTTGGAATCAAACCGCTATACTACGCTCGGCTTGACAACGGCTTTGTCTTTGCCTCCCAGCCGTCCGCCATCCTGCATTGGCCGGGCGTTCGCTCGAAGCTCGATCCAGTTGGACTATCAAGTTTTCTTTCTTTTCGTTCCGTCTTCGGCGAGAGAACCTTATTTGCAGACGTTCGAAAGCTGCAACCCGGCCGCTGGATGAGGATAACTGCCCAATCGCACGAGGATGCGCGTTGGTGGGATCCAGCGCGACCCGATGATAACGATGCTTGCTCTTCACTCGAAGCGCTGATCGGCAGTGCCGTGGAGGAGCATCTCGTGGCCGACAACCCCGTCGCAGCGCTACTTTCCGGCGGCTTGGACTCCAGTGTCTTGGCTTTAGAGCTATCGAGGCGCGCTGCAAAAAAGCCAACATGTTTCACAGGAGTCGTATGTGGCGATGAGTACGATGAAAGCCATTTTGCTATCGAGGTGGCGGAATATCTCAAGCTCCCCCATGTCTTGGTTCAGCTGCCCGCCGCAACGAGCCTCGAGATCATCAAACGCCTCACCGCGTTACGAGGTCACCCAATCGGCATGCACAACGAAGCGGCGATGTATTTACTTGCTCGGTCGGTCGCCCACTCCCATAAAGTTCTCTTAACCGGTGAGGGCGCCGACGAGATTTTCTCGGGATATAGTCGGATATTCAGACTACCATTTGACCTTCGACGCCAGGCGTTCCTGTCCGTCTTGCCCGACGTCATTGCCAGCCCGGCGCGCCGTCGTCTTGGCCTTCCGACGGTCGAAGCGAAGGAGTTCGATTTCTTCCTCTCGCGATACACCTACTTCCCCCAAACCGAGAAGCTGAAACTCGCGACATCTGCGTGGAGAAAGGACGTCGTCGACGATGTGGAGCTGCTCACTTGGATGAATACGGCCTATCATTCGAGCGGCGCAACTCCTGACGACCGCATTAGGCTATTCTTTGTACAGCATCATCTACCGGCGCTGCTCGAAATGGTCGACAACACCACAATGGCGGCAGGCGTGGAGTCTCGAGTCCCTTTTACAGACCATCGAATTGTTGCGTTGGCTCTCGGCATGTTGCCCTCAGAACACCTGCGCTGGAAGGATGCGTTGTCGCCCGTCCGTGCGGCCTTCACGCCCATCCCGGCGTTCAGCGAAACACTTGACGTTTCCAAGTCTGCGCTACGAAGTCTCTATAAAAATCGTCTACCCGCTAGCGTGATCACGAGGAAGAAGCTCGGGTTTCCGTTGCCGTTGGGGAACTGGGCGGTCGACGAAAGCTCAGCACCCTTTCGCGACTTACTCTTCAAAGGATCCCCCGCGATCGCTGACTATCTCGACATAGGTGCTCTCCGGCGATGGTATGCGGACCGCTCTCGCGCCGCCGTGAATGATACATTCGGAAGACAACTCTGGTTGATCTGCAATCTGGAGATTTTCCTTTGTCAACTATAGTCATGGGGCTGTAGGAGGCGATACAAATGCCACGCGCCGTTCCGTAGCTCTCACTACGCCTGATCGTGCTACCGATTTTCAGCGCTTTCGCATTTGATCTACAACCCCGTGTTCGCGGCAGGCGGGCGTTCTACTTGGCGTTAAGAGATGGAATGTCCGAGAAGACTTCCTGCGGGGCGTAGCCGAAACGTCGGCTAAACTTTGCGACCGTCTAGACACAGGATTCGTGACTCCTTCCGCCACGACGGAACCGCGACTTGAGTCGAGCGAGACGCAGGAGCGAGCTGCACGCTCTGACTCCCAAAAGCTTGCAATTTCGATTGCCACCCTGCCTGGAACTTCGAGCTCTTGCGGAGTTCTGACGGCCGAAAAGTGTACTCTGCCGGCGCCAAGCGAACTAGTCCGCCTGCGAGCGATCAGCGGAGCGCGTACATTGTTTTAGCCGCTGCGAAACCCGTTCGTTGTCGGATCGCGTGGAACTTAGGTCTTGATTGATGCCCCGCCTCGTTTCTTCAACCTCATGCCTACGAGCACAAATGTGAGCATGCTTCCCACTCCGCAGCCCGCAAGAGACGCCAATGCAACGCTGATGCCATATTGAGTTTTGATGTAGCTGAAGAAAAATGGCGCAAAAGATGCCGTAGACAATCGGAAGCCACTTATCAAGCCGACTCGACTTCCGTACCCGTCCTGCCCGAACATCGACAGTGGCAGCGTTCCACGACAGATGCTGTTTAGACCGGAGCTGAATCCCAGCAAGACCACGAAGATCGTCATTCCAAGGACAGAGTGAGAAGCTAGCGCAACGATGACTGTAGCCATGGAGAGCAGAACGGATGAGAAAATGGTGAGTTGAATTGCGGAAGCTCTCGCGATGACCGAAGCTGCAAAAAGACGCATCAAAACCTGTGACGGTCCGAAGAGCGCTGAAACCAAAGCTCCCTCCAGTCCTGAGCAAATCGTTGAGACAATTGGGATCATCTGGACAAGGAACGCTGAAAAGGCAAATGTGGTGAGCGAAAAGCCAATCGTTATTAATACGAGATCAATCGCCTTGGGAGGGGACTGCGAGTTGACTTGCAAGTCTTCGATGCTATCCTGATCTCCGCAGCTTACGGAGCTCCTCCGAAGAGCCAAGACGATCAACGGGAGGGCAACGAGAACATTGCAGACTGCATAGATCGCAAGGACTTCTCTCCAGGATATCAAAGTGATCAACAAGGACGTGAGCGGCCAGAATAGTGTTGACGAAAGCCCAACGATCAACGTCAACAGGGTGATTTGTTGCTTTGCATGGGCCGCGTCTCGCTGGACCAAGAACACGAATGCAGCTTCATAGAGAAGAAAGGCTGCCGCTATTTCCATGCCGAATAGCGCGATGGCGAATACAACCGCATTACAAGATATTGCTGCCATTCCTAGGCAAACGGCTCCAGCAACCGAGGCGATTTTCATCGTTCTGCCGGCACCATATCGGTCCATAATACGACCGGCTATCATTGACATCAGCGCATTGGCAAATAGAGCGAAGGAAAAGCAGGCGAATATCCATTCCCCTGTGATTGCAAGATCGCGAGCAGCCTCGTTGGCAACAACAGCGACGCAATAGTAGAGAGTGCCGTAGCTGATGATTTCTACGACGGCCAGTGCCGCGAGCACCAAGTTGTCATCGTTCCAGATGGCCGCGAGCCTGCTCCTCGGTTGGGTTCTCATATTTGGTGGTCGCATCTGCTGAATCACCGGCTTGAAAACTGACGTGCTATAGAATCACCTGCCGCGCCAGATACATTGGATTGGCTACCATCTCGCGATGAACGGCCGTATGTAGTTGCTCGAACTAGAAGTGATCGCAGGCGCTGCCGTCTGAAGAACCCTTCGAAGTGAGGTAAGCAAGACGAAGCGAGGTTTGTGCGATCGGCATCAGTTAACTGACGCCCGACATCGAGCACGGCGACCGTAGAGGACAGGCTCGTCGCACCGCTCAAGTCAGTGCAAGGCCATCGAGCGAAAGCGCCAAGCCTGGTTGCTGGTTGATCGGCAACAACAAGATCAGGCATATCGACCAACGCTCGGTGTAGGTGCTCTGTGGAGAACGCCGGTCACAAGACTGACAACGACATGCACCAACACCATTGCGAACACCACGTCCTGCACCATCGGAAAAGGACGAGGAAAACGCGGCATTCACGATCAACCCGCCCGAGTGCGGAATTGCAGCTCGTGCTCCAACGACGATTGACCGGCCAGGTAGGAGCACCGGACGAAATTCATACCCGAGCTCCCTGTCATGCTGGCTAGTGCCCAAAGCAAAGAAGCGTCCGGCGGTGAACGTCCTTGGCAGCCGCGTGGTCCTTGTCGAAATACTTCATACTCTCGTTGATGGCGCAGATGCTGTTTCGAAAGTGTCCGCTCGGCCGGCGGCCATCGGAGAGTGCGCTCCGCAGTTGCATTTCATTCTCCATTCCGTCCGCGTCATGCGAACCCGATCGCATGAATGAGTAGGCACGTCGGGCGGTTGACGATATCTGACCGAATTTGAAGGTCTGTATAATTGTTCGGGCGGCTCGATTGGCTCTCTTGGTCCAAAACGAACTAGACCATTGGCTGCGTCGCTTGGGCAGCTACCAGATCTGATGGACCAGCTAGCTACTTCGCAGCACGTTGCTTCAGCGCATTGTTCGCCACTAGAGCGGTTGTCCGAATTGCGCGCGGGGGGCGCACGTATCCTGATCGACGTACGCGGCGGTGCCGCGGCGTCGCGAGTTGCTGGGGTCGCCTAGCGGGCCAGTTATCAGGAGAAGGAGGCGATCGAGGCGATCGCGACCTGCTGCGTCCGGAAACGGCTGCTTCCAACGGCGGAAAGAAGAAGCGTGATAAAAAATTGCGACGCAGACAAAGTCAGTTTCGGTAATGGTGGATTTCTGGTGAGGTAGACGCACTTCAGGCAGTCTGGATGCATCAAGCGATCAAGGGCTGCCGACGAACGGGATGAATGCTGATGGTGCTGCGACTCATGATCCTCAGGAACGTGCGCACCTTCCTATGACGTGCTGGATCACGAGGACTGGGCCAGCTTGGTGTACCGGACTCTGGCATCGACTCTGCCCGTCGCCACAATCTCCGTCCGTCCTTGTCTGGTTCAAGGCTCTGCTGCGCCTGATCCTGAACGCCTGGGGGGCTGGTGCAGATCACGCTGACAAGAGCAATCGTTTCGCTTCTGCGACCAAACGAGCGAACGCGCTATCGTTGACCAGGCGTCGCCACGACTCTCGCGCCAGTTCGATGAGCAGCAATTTGCCGCCCGGTCAACTACCAAGGCCAGTAATTGATCTCGACGACAGAGGCTGGCTCTAATTGATTGAGGAATGTCGCGCCGATCAAACCACACTGCAGGGGGATGGCATGCAGCGTCAAGCACACCCTGCTTTTGCCAGCGGTCCTAATCGGCGCGCTGCTGCTCGGTCGCAAGAAATGCTGCGTGCCAAGATCTCCTCCAAGAGCGCGCTCTACTTCCTCATGGAAGCTCACAATGCGCTCTGCGGCGGGATTACCAAGCGCGTCGGTTTCACGGGTCTCTCGACATCCCTGTCAATTGCCTCCAGTCTAGGCCAAGGATCCCACCAGAGCATCATGGAACAAACTCGTCGACGTTGTCGAGCGCATCGTGGACTCGAAGAACTAACTCTCCTGCGGATCACACCCCTGCCGGCTCCGAAAATCGATGGTGTCGTCCACCTCGTCGTCATCGCATCTTGCGTTAGGGAATCCATCGTACTTGCAATGAGGGTGCATGAGTATTCGGCCTGAATTCCTCCAGGAATGCGCTCTGTCCGAACGGGACCACGGGCGCGGCTGGATCTACCGAAAGCTCGGCGTCGAGCCGTTCATTCAATGCGCCGGTGTCCGCACGAATTATGGAGGAAGCAATCCGAGCGATGAGGTCATCGCGGCAATGAACGCGGCTGCCCAGGCTTTCGTCGACCTGGATGAGCTCGCTGAAGCCGCAGGCGAAAGGATAGCTGAACTCGCCGGTGCCGAATGGGGTGTAATCACCGCCGGCACCGCAGCGGCACTTGCCTTGGCCACTGCAGCGTGCATTGCGGGGAATAATCCCGAGCTAATGTTGCGGTTACCGGACACGTCGGGGCTACGCAACAAAGCGTTGATTCCCTCCGATCAACGTTTTGCGTATGAACAGCCGATCCGCATCGCAGGCGCCGAAATTGTCAACATTGCCACGACAGAGGAGTTGGCGCTGGCATTGGATGGAAGTGTCGCAATGATCTGTCTGCTCGGTCGCATGGACGCTGCGTCGGTTTTGCCATTAAGCTCACTCCTCCCCTTGGCACGCGCGCAGGGGGTGCCGATTCTCGTCGACGCCGCCGGCCTTTCGCCAGAAAAGCCGGATCGCTGGATCGAGAATGGAGCCGACCTAGTTGTTTACGCGGGCGGCAAGTACATCCGCGGACCACAATCCACCGCAATCGTGCTTGGTAAGGAACGGCTTTGCAAGGCGATCTGGTGGAATGCAGCGCCTCACCAGGCATTTGGCCGGCCAATGAAGGTCGGCAAGGAGGAGGTGGTCGGGGCCGTACTCGCGTTCGACCGCTGGATCAATTTCCAGTCTGCGAAAGAGGAGCGCGATCAGTGGCTTCTACGATTGAAGCGGATTGAGAGTTACCTCAGACTGCTGCCAGGTGTCACCACGGAAGTGCTGTCGTGGGCCGGTTTTGCGACAGCTGTTCGGCTGAAAGTCATTTGGGATCCAGGCATTATTCCATTTGATGCGGAAGACCTAAGGCTTGCGCTGTTGCAACAACGGCCGCGGATCCTGATCCACGATTTTTGGTCCACGCCGACGTCGATCATACTGGATCCTGTAAATTTCTCCGACGACGAGGCCGAGATCGTGGGCCGCGCTTTGGCGACCGCATTTCGTAAGCCCCAATCCATCGCCCAACCTGCCTGCAACCTTCCTGCAGAAGTCAATTTCTCGGGCAACTGGCGTGCCGAAATGCAATTCCTTCATGGTTCTGCGATACATGAGATCAACATTCAGCAGAACGGCGAACTTGTATCGGGCGTTCATCATACTGCATCGTCATCCGGAGTCATATCTGGTGAAGTTCGTGGTCGCCACATCCAGTTCGAGGCTGTGCACCACCGAGTACCAATTTCGCTGTTTTACGGATTCGATGGCGAATTCGCCGAGGACGGCTCCATCAGTGGAAAGGTTCGGCTGGGCGGTACCACCAAAGAACATCTCGGGCCGGTGTTCAAAGGCCAATACGGTTTTGCGGAATGGCATGCAACACATGACCGCATAAGTTAGGATAACGCGACCGAAGTCACGCAAGCGTCAAGCCAAGCGAGGGGAGGCCCGATTGGCCATTCAGAGCGCCGATATCGGGTCCCCTCAACCGAGCCCTACTGGCTTAAACCAATATGTACCGGCGCAAATCGGATGGCGACGTCGAATTCGACAGAATCGACTCTGCCAAATTGGGCGTTAACTGCCGAAGCCGAAATTGCGCTGTAGCTCTTATGCCACGGGGCCCCGCAAATGAGCCCCGTTGACAAGCCTGTGGTTAGTGTCCTTGTCTTGCAACAAGCCCATTCTGTCTTTCAAGATTCGTTCGCCGTGCGCGACTCGCCGCCTGACCATCCGCGAGCAGGCTGGCGAGACCCTCGGCATTCATCGCCTCGGCACTGATCGTGCCGCAGGCGATCCGTACGAACTCATGAGCGGGTAGCCTCAACGAGCCGTGCGCGCGTTGGCGCCGCGGCAGGACTTCGTTGTGTCCGAAGAGCCAATCTCAGCTCTCCACGTACCGATCAAGTCAGGGGCATCAACCCCTTGGGCAAGCTGCAGGTAGAGCTTGGCCATGCTTATCATCGGCCACGATCTTCGTGCCGCGCGCCAGGTCAGCCTTCGCTTGGCGGTCATTTACCTTGCAGCATCGTCGGGAAGTGGACGCCGGATGACGTCTACAACGCGCTACTCCCCCTACACACAGGCGCTCGTCTCGGCAATCCCACATCCGAGGCGCCGCCGGACCGGACGGATCCTGCTACCAGACGATCCGCCGGTCCCCGTCGACAGATCGGCAGGCTGCGCCTTCCACCGGGTTGCCATGAGGCCAGACCGGGCTGCTGCCGAGCAGCCGCCCCCAAAGTCGGGGAGAAACATCATGCAGCTTTCATGTCCTGCATGTCACCGCCGAGGCGACGCCCGCCGCTCAGAGGCGCAGCGATGCTGCGAGCCGTGAGTTTGGCGCGGGCGATCATGACGTTCGGCCTGGTCCCCGACCCAGATGTGACCACAAAAACGATTCTGTGCCTCAATTCGTCCCAATGAAGCACATCGCAACCTGCCGGCGGATGGTTCTCGAAAGAGCAGCGACGATGCGTTCGAGCAGACCAATAACGACCTGTCGCTCCGCTCTGGATCGGCGGAGCCACGAACGCGGCATCCATGGCAGAACTTGTGAGGTCGACATCAGGTGGTCGCTCGACCCGTCCACAGGATGCATCTCGAAATCGAGAAAGCAAGGCCGATGGTCGAGCAGGGTGGTCCTAATAGCTCCACCAGCCGCCAAAGCCGCTTCATCTAGGTTCGCGCAGGAGAGTGGCGGAAGTGAACGCTTACCTCCTTCCCAGAGAATTTGTGCTCCAGTGGCTTGGCGCCACGAACCAAGGTCGATTTGCCAAAGCCGAGAGCTACATATGACGCCTCGCTCGCCCGACTTGACGTCCAGGGTCATCGAGCGAAGTGCTTGGTGAGTCAAGCCACCTCTCGAGGCCGTTATTCGAATCTCGATGCGTAGATACTCTGGCGCTGATCGCATCCGAATATGCAAAGAGAGCCGGCGTTCCCCCTGTGTGAACAAGGGCTGCAACTTCATCCTTGGGAATGGTGCCGTTACGAGTCAGGTCAATGAGGCCCGCCATCGCCTTTCCAGTGTAGACTGGATCGAGCGCTAATCCTTCAAATCGGGCGACAAGTTCGAGAGCCTCGTACATCGCCTCAGATGGAATTCCATAGCCTGCCCCCATATAGTCTCCAAGCGTCGTGATCTCTGACATGCTCGTACCAAAGTTGACGTCGAGAAGAATTTCGAGCTCCCTCAGAATGCCGTGAACGACGGCCCGTTTATCCGATGGATGCCCATGGCAGATACCCCAGACCTTGACCGGCAAACCCACGAGCTTGAACCCCGCTATCAGTCCGGCTTGAGTGCCGCCACTACCTGTTGCGTGGAAGACATGCCTGAGCCGAACCTGTTGTGCTTGGGCTTGTGCTGCCAGTTCGAAAGCACATCTCACGTACCCTAGTGCGCCAAAGGCGGTTGAAGCGCCGGTTGACACGAAAACAGGTCTCTTTCCGGCCTCGCGCAACTTGATCAATACGTCTTCAATGGATCTCTCGGCTTCTCCGCTTTCAATGAACGCAATATCCGCTCCAAACAGACGGTCCAACAGTACATTTCCGGAATGCGAGTAATTCCAGGGAGACTCTAGCAACCTGTTTTCAAGTATGAGAGTGCAGCCCATTCCTAGCTTTGCTGCCGCAGCAGCGGTTTGACGCGCGTGGTTCGACTGGACGGCCCCGAGAGTTACCAACGTATCGTAATTCCCGCCCGCCCATCGTCCAAGTTCATATTCAAGCTTACGAACTTTGTTTCCGCCGAACGCCAGTCCTGTAAGGTCGTCTCTCTTCACTAAGAGAGGCGTTTTGCCGATATATCTGGTTAATCGTGGCAAGGCCTCAAATGGTGTCGGCAGATTGGATAGTGCCACACGTGGAAAACCTTCCAGCCGATCGTGGCCGATCGCGAAGCCCTGTGTTGCTTGCATTCTTGTCAAGAAACTTCCTTTCAAACGCATATCGATTGAGAACACGTCATACGACCAAGCACGTCGGTTTAGCGTTCTTCGTTCCGAATGCGCGCCTCAGCTATCCGTCGACTAGGATTGCTTGGTCCCTAAGTATGAGGTAGGCAGTCGTGGCGTGAGCGTGAGGCGCTTGAAGTTCGCGCAGGAACGAGATGGAGTGAGAAGGGTCGCACGCTCTCGGTCTGGCCGTCGAAGGCGGTTCATGTGATTGACGGCGGTCCTCTCTTCGAAATGGCCACCGTCTACATTTGTTTCGACCCAACATGAAAAGCCCCGCCGGGTTTGGCCGCTCAACGAGTGTGCTTCGGTTCGGCGCTACAAGGCCATTGCAAGTGTCACAGCAGTCAGCATGAACTCTGCCCCGGCCTGCAAGGCAAGCCTATCCATCGAATTTCAAAGAGGGGGAAATCAAATTATTCGATGTGATTTGCTTGCTGAGTACTTCTTTTCGGAAAAGCCTTACAAGCTGCCTGAAAGGGGAGTCGTGCCGTATACATTGTTGCGCTGAGTGGTGGCAGACGAACAAGGGCGACATGTGCTATAGCAAGCAGCCAATGTTCACGACGTCGGAAAATGCTTCAGCAGGAATAAGGGGCTTAAGAAGAAATAAGAGCGCGAGGAGCGGCACGTCGTACCACCAGGAAAGGCCCAGGAATCGTCCATTGCGCGACATACCGAAGTTCGCAAAGTAGCTAAGCCTTAATGCTCCAGCCAGCAGTAACACGGTTTCGGTCGCAAGGGCGAGAACTGAGGTTTGGCTGACCTGTACACAATTACCGCAGGCAGGACCGTGCGCCAGCCTGCTCATATTCCGTGATAGCGTGAATGACGTTAATTGCATTGCCATAGCCTGTATCGATGTCCGCGACGATCGGAAGCCTGGTGCGTCCGGCGATCGCCCGCAGCATGTCGAGATGCTGTGTCATTGAGATCAGGCTCATATCGGGCAGCCCATAAAGCGCAGACAGCTCGAAACCGGACGCCCACACTCCGTCGAATCCGGCTTCTTCAGCGAGCATCGCTGAAAATGGGCTATGGGCGGCCATGACGTGGACAAGGCCGGTCTCGGCCATGCGGGCACGAAGGCGTTTGGCAGAGGACATCGGAAGATCCTTTTAGGACAGGCTCGCGCAGGCGGCGATGATCCGGTCGCAGGCGCGCGTGAGGTCCTGGGGCGAGGAAGCATAGGAGATGCGGATATAGGGCGAAGCCATGAAGCCGCTGCCAGGCACGACAGCCACGGCAAAAGCATCGAGCAGATACATGGCAAAATCACTGTCGGTCTCGATCATGTTGCCGTCTGGCGTGCGCTTGCCAATGACCCCCGCGCAGGAGGAGAAAACATAAAAGGCACCGTCCGGCACACGGCAAGCAAGCCCTTTGGCTTGCTTCAGCTTGGCGACAACAAGATCGCGGCGCTCTAAAAATGCGCGCGCGAACTCTGTGATATGGTCGCGTCTCCCTGACAGCGCCTCCAGCGCGGCATATTGAGAAACCGAGCTGGTGTGCGAAGAGGTCTGGCCCTGGATGAGGTTCATGGCCTTGATCAGCGCCAAAGGTCCGGCACCGTAGCCGACGCGCCAGCCAGTCATCGCGTCTGCCTTGGACACCCCGTTGACCGTTAAAGTACGCTCGCACAGGCCCGGTGCAACTGCTGCCATTGTTGCAAAGTCGGCGTCATAGGTGAGTTTTTCATAGATGTCGTCGGATAGCTCATGCACCTGGGCATGCTTGCGCAGTACCGCCGCGAGCGCGAGCAAATCACTTCGGCTGTAGACCGCACCGGTCGGATTGCATGGCGAATTCAACATCAACCATTTGGTGCGCGGCGTGATCGCCTGGTCTAGTGCCTCGGGGCGCAGCTTGAAGCCATCGCGTTCACTGCAGGCGACGAGCACCGGCTTGCCGCCTGCAAGCGCCACCATGTCGGGATAGGAGACCCAGCATGGCGTCGGATCACAACCTCATCGCCCGCATCGAGGCTGGCAAATAGAGCGTTGAACACAACCCGCTTGGCGCCGCAGCCCACCGTGATCTGGTCGATACCGTAGTTGAGGCCATGATCGCGACGGAGGCTCTCGCCAATTGCTGCGCGCAATTGCTTGATTCCGGCGACCGCCGTGTACTTCGTATGCCCGGCACGGATGGCCCGGATGCCAGCTTCACAGATAATGGACGGCGTATCGAAATCCGGCTCGCCTTGGCTGAGCGTGATTACATCAGTTCCCCGATCTCGCAGCTCGGCGGCGCGAGCCGTCATGACCTTGATTTGGGAGGGACGGACGACCTTGAGCCGTTCTGAAACGAGAGACAAGACACATCCTACGCGTTCGAATGAGCGATTGGGCAACTATCCGAACCCGAGCGACCAGACGAGCCAGGTGATCGCGGCTTTGGATATAATCATCGAAGATTACGATAACCGTATCGCTTCTTCGTGCGGCTCTGTTGGGCACTCGCATGAGTCGTTTGTGCAGCTCCTCCTCATCATCGGCCTGCCGATCATCGCATAGTTGTAAGCACATATCGATTTATTCGATGTGTGTCATTCTGGCGTAGCAGTTCAGGCTTCTAAGGTCGCGCACAATCGCGAAATTGCGCAACACAAGCGCTCGATTTCGGGATCGAGAGTGTGCCGGTCGAACAATTCGCGGGCTGGCATTCGCATCAATGGACGTGGAAGCGGAGGCGGTGATGACCGGTATCGATCTGACGCGACGGCAAGCCATCGCAGGTAGCCTTGCCGCAAGCGTGCTGGCCAGCACAGGCGCCGGCGGTGCGGAGAGTGAGCCTAAGACATCCCCGCGTCGCGGCCTCAAGGTCGGCATGTCCGGATTTCCGCGATCCTTTGATCCGGCTATCGCGACCGATACTGCCATTCGTCGGGTCATGCCGCAGCTTTTTGATACGCTTATCAGAGTAGACCATGCCCAAGACATGACGCTACGGCCGGGCTTGGCCGAGCGTTGGGAGCGGATCAACGCGCAGTCGCTGCGGCTGTTCTTGCGCAAGGACGTCGTTTTCCACGATGGGACGCCTTTGACGGCTGAAGATGTTGCCTTCAGCCTTGGTCCTGACCATCTTCTGGGACCTGGACGCAGCGGAATGTCCGAGGCGCTTCAGTCGCTTGATCGGATCGAGAAGGTCGAAATCGTCGATCCTTACACCGTCATTGTGCATGTAAAGGGTAGCGACGCGCTCCTCGAGCAGCGTCTGGCCGCATGGGGATCTGAGATCGTGAGCCAGCGCGCCTTCCTGGCAGCGGGCTCGTGGCAGCGCTGGACCACTGCCCCTGTCGGAAGCGGTCCCTACAAGCTCGTCGATCACAAGCTCGATATTCGTGTCTCATTGAGCGCCCATGATGCGTATTGGGGCGGGCGGCCGCCATTCGATGGCATCGAATACCGCATCATTCCTGAGCTTTCCGCGCGCGTGAACGGCCTGCTCGCCGGCGAGCTCGACGTCGCCACTGACATTCCGCCGGACCAGTTCGCGACCATCCAGAAGCGGGCTGATCTCGAGGTCGTGGGTGGTGCCGTGCAGAATATCCGCTCGCTCGCCCTCGATCAGACTGATCCCGTTCTGAAGGATGCGCGTGTTCGCCGTGCAATGAGCCTTGCGCTCGATCGCAAGCTGATCGTGCAAAGCTTGTGGGAGAACCGGGTCCCGATTCCGAACGGCTACCAGCTGCCGAGCTACGGGGAAGGCTACATCCGCGAATTCCCCGCACTTGCCTACGATCCCGGCAAGGCCAAGGAGTTGCTGGCTGATGCTGGCTACAAGGGAGAGCAGATCACCTATCGTCTGCTCAACAATTACTACCCCAATCAAGTCTCTGGTGCGCAAACGATGATCGAGATGTGGCGCGCGGTTGGCCTGAACGTCAAAATCCAGATGATGGAAAACTTCGCGCAAATTCAGCGTCAGCCGGTGCGTGCCATCTTCGATACGTCCAATACGGCACTTTTTCTGGATCATCTTGGCCATCCCTGGCGTGAATACGGTCCGAGCGGCACGCTGCCAAAGTCAATTGGAATCTGGAAGAACGAGGAATATTTCGCGCTCGGCGCAAAGCTCCAGGACACCATCCAGGGCGAACAGCGCCGGCCGATCATTCGTCGCATGCTCGAGATCATCAACGAGATCGATCCGCCTTGCGTGATCCTGCACGTGTCGGGCCAGTTCTATGGCAAGCGCCGCGATGTGCCATGGCTGCCGGGACTGACACTCGACCTCAATTTCGGCCCATTCAACAGAGCTCTGATCCGGACAGAATCGCGATGACGCATACCTTAAATCGGCTTAAAGCCGATGCGGCCTGTATGATGAGGGACGAGCAGGGGCCTCGGACGGAGGCGCTTCTTCAGATCGAAGATTTGCGTGTTGCGTTCGACGGTGTGCCGACGCTGCGCGGAATCAATCTCACGCTCGCGCGCGGCGAGTCGCTAGGCATGGTCGGTGAAAGCGGTTGCGGCAAATCGGTGACATGGCTTGCTGCGCTTGGACTGTTGACGCAGCGCGCTAAAGTAACGGGCAGCGTACGCCTGGCTGGAGAGGAGCTGCTCCATGCACCAGCCTCTCGCCTCGACAAGGTGCGGGGCGGGCAGATCGCCATGATCTTCCAGGACCCGGCGAGCGCGCTCAATCCTGTGCACAGGGTGGGCGATCAGATCATCGAGGCCTTGAGGCTCCATCGTGACATGGACCACCGCACGGCGCAGGCGGAAGCGCGACGTCTGCTCGACCAGGTCGGCATCCCCGATGCAGCGCGCCGGCTTGGCTCCTACCCCCACGAATTCTCCGGTGGGCAGAACCAGCGCGTCATGATCGCCATGGCGCTTGCAGGACAGCCCGACATCTTGATCGCTGATGAGCCTACCACCGCCTTGGATGTCACTATTCAAGCGCAGATCCTTGAGCTTCTGGGGCAGATCCAGCGCGAGACGGGCATGGCGCTGGTCCTGATCTCGCATGATCTCGGTGTCGTCAGCGAGATCTGCGAACGTGTCATGGTCCTTTACGGGGGGCACATCGTCGAAGAAGTGCCCGCCGACCGTCTCTTCGACCGACCTGCTCACCCATATACGAGAGGTCTTCTTGCGGCTCTTCCAAGTCTGGATGGGCCGCGGCAACGCCTCTTAGCCATTCCCGGTGTCGTGCCAAACGCAGCCGCGTTTCCGCCAGGCTGTCCTTTCGCCCCTCGATGCAATCGGCGGATCGGACGCTGTCATGAATGGGCAATTGAGCTCGCTTCGCTGGATGGCGACATCAGACACAGGGCTGCCTGCTTGCATGTCACGAGCGAAGCGCGCGCGGGCGAGGTCGTGGCTGCATGAGCAGGACTGCTCCGCCGATCCTCGAGGCCGATGGGCTTGTCCGAGCTTATCGATTGCCACAGGGTCTTTTCCAACCTCCAGCGATGGTCCAGGCGGTCAATGGGCTCTCCCTGCAGCTGGCTCCCGGCGAGACCCTCGGACTGGTTGGCGAATCCGGCTGCGGTAAGTCGACTGCGGGCCGGCTCCTGATCGGCCTGGACCAGCCGGATGCCGGCAAGGTGACCTTCGGCGGCGAAGCTTTGCCTGCTATCGGCGATCGTCGATGGCGCCGCCTTAGGATGCGAATCCAAATGGTGTTCCAGGATCCGCTGGCCGCTCTCGATGCCCGACTGACGATCGGCGCGCAAATAGCCGAGCCGCTCGAACTTCACAGGCTTGGCAGCAAGTCGGAACGAGAGGGGCGGGTCAATGCGCTTCTTACCGATGTGGGGCTCAGGACCGACCACGTCGGGCGCTATCCGCACGAGCTTTCAGGCGGCCAGCGCCAGCGTGCCGTCCTGGCTCGTGCGCTGGCCACAGATCCGGATCTCATTGTCTGCGACGAGCCAGTATCAGCACTCGACGTCTCGATCCAGGCGCAAGTGATCAATCTTCTGCACGACCTGCAGGAGCGACGACGTATGGCGATGATTTTCATCAGCCATGATTTGCGAGTGGTCCGGCTGATCAGCAATCGGATTGCTGTAATGTATCTCGGCAGCATCGTCGAGGAAGGATCGTCTGAGGCGGTTCTTCTGGATCCCTTGCATCCTTATTCGCGGGCGCTCATTTCCGCGGTGCCAAGGCCCGGCCGACATCGCTCTCGCACCATCCTTCAAGGAGATCCGCCCAATCCGGCTGCGCGGCCGGGCGGCTGCGCATTTCATCCTCGCTGTCCGGTCGCCCTTCCGCTTTGCGCGCGGTTCGCCCCAGAGCTCAGATCCGCTTCCGACGGGCGGCGCGTCGCCTGCCATCTGATCGGCGATCATGGTGCCGAACTCGACAAGGAGACATGATGGCTCGCTTCATTCTGGTCCGCTTCGCACGCGCGTTCCTGACCATCGGAGTTGTGGTCACATTCGCATTCGTGGTGCTGCGCGCCTCTGGCGATCCGGCCCTAGCGTTGTTGTCGCCGGAAACACCGGCGGAAGCGGTCGAGGCCTTCCGAAAGGCCTGGGGGCTCGATGCACCACTCTGGGTGCAATACGTCAAATACCTCTTTGCGGTCGTTCATGGAGATCTCGGCCAGTCGATGCGTGACGGGCGTGCCGCGATTGCCGTCGTTGCCGAGCGCATTCCGGTCACCTTGATGCTGACTGCGCCGGCGCTGATCCTCAACCTGATGATCGGCATTCCGGCCGGCATCTACGCGGCCCTCAAGCGGGATAGTCTGGCGGATCGATTGGTGATGATGGTCGCTGTCGTGGGCTTCACCGTGCCATCTTTCGTGCTCGGCCTCCTGTTCATACTCGCTTTCGCCGTCGAGCTCCCCTGGTTCCCCTCGGGCGGCGCGGGCACTTGGCACCATGTGGTGCTGCCCGTCATCACGCTCGGTCTGGGCGGCGCGGCCGTTCTGGCGCGATTCAGCCGCAGCGCCATGCTTGAGGTGCTTGGACAGCCCTATATTCGTGCGGCCAGCGCCAAGGGCGTGCCATGGGCCAGCGTCGTGACCGGTCACGCTCTGCCAAACGCCGGGATAGCAGTGCTGACCATCGTCGGCTTCATGGTCGGCAATCTCATCGCGGGAACGGTGCTTGTGGAGAGTGTATATTCGTGGCCAGGCCTTGGCAGCCTGCTGGTCGTGTCAGTCGCCAGTCGCGATTTGGCTGTCGTCCAGTGCATCCTGCTCGTCGTGGCCGCCGCCATGATTACCACCAATCTTACGATCGATCTGCTCTATGGCATGCTCGATCCACGTTTGCGCCAGTTGCACTTTGGGAGACGATAATTGTCGAGCATTTCCGCAGACCGGGTTCTGCCCTCCTCAAAGATGCCAAAGGTGTGGCGGTGGCGCGACCGCGCGATCGGAATAGCAGTCGCCTGGCTGCTTCTCATGCTTCTCGTCGCGATATTTGCAGATCACCTCGCTCCTTATGATTATGCAGCCCTTGACCTTCATCATCGCCTCGCTGCACCGCTTGGCCTCGGCGGAACCATCGCACATCCCTTCGGTTCAGATGAGCTCGGCCGGGACGTACTGGCACGGCTGGTCATATCCATTCGCATCAGCCTCCTTATTGCTTTCGCGGCGACCATGATCGGCGCCATCCTTGGCATCACGCTTGGCTTTTTGGCTGCTCACTTCCGCGGCTGGGTAGAGCAGCTCATTCTCGGCTGTGTCGATTTTCAGGCAAGCATGCCCTTTCTCGTTTTGGCGCTCGCGGTGCTTGCCTTCTTCGGCAATTCTTTGCTCCTTTTCGTGGGGCTCATCGGTCTCCACGGATGGGAACGCTACGCCCGCGTCACCCGCGCGCTTGCCATGAGTGCCAACGAGCAAGCCTATGTGATCGCCGTACGCCAGCTTGGCGCAAGTCCATGGCGTCTCTACCTGCGCCACATCATGCCGAACATCGCGTCGACCTTGATCGTCACCATGACGCTTGCCTTTCCAGACATCATTCTGCTCGAGAGCGGCCTTAGCTTTCTTGGACTTGGTGTGCAGCCGCCGCTGACTTCCCTTGGCAATATGGTCGGCTATGGTCGTGACTATCTGACCCGTGCGCCCTGGATCCTTGTTCTGCCTTCGCTAGTCATCTCGCTTACGACCTTGTCGATTTCGCTGGTTGGCGACTGGTTGCGCGACCGGATCGACAAAACCTTATCGTGAGACTCTGAAAAGCGAGATCGAAGATATCTCATTGCTCGCAGGGGAGACGATCGTACTCTTTCGGCAACATACCAGACAAGTTCATAACTTGGTCGGACCTTTCATGTCTCAACGTGATCTGTTCTTGCAATGGCAAGGCAAGAGAAGCGCCATGAAGTGGACCCTATGTTGAGGACTACCGGATCCGGTTTCTCAAGAGGCGCTGCTGCCGCTCGTTCTTCCCAATACTTTACGCTACTCCTGCTTGCTGCTGTTGTGGCTGTGGGGATGTGGGCAACCCGCAGCGTTGTCCAAGCTTCTCTCTTGCGGGAAGCTTCATATCCACAGCCTCTTCGCGGAATGCGCCGGTGACACCGGCCCGCCAGACGCCATTGGCGCGCGGGCGATCGCTTCGGAATCCTGCGCGGACAATTCTCGGAATGCTGCGCGCCATCACTTCGGAATGCCGCGCGCGATCAAATCGGAACGGTGCGCGCGATCGCCTCGGAACCGGCAATCCGGTCAGGGCCGACCACCGATGCGCGGCTGTAGAAGCGCATCGTCCGTACGCTGATCCACGAGGTCGTTGCCGACATCGATGACGAAGCATCCTGAAATCGTTCTCGTCGTGCATTGGGCAGGCGGCGCTCACAGCGAGATGCGGCTGCCGAAGCGTCGACGGGGGCAGCGTAACAGCACCTCCGACGACATCATCGCAGTCATCCGGAAACTGGTGCTGATCGCCAGCGACGACCTGATTGCGGGCCTGCTCAACCGCAACGGCCTCAAGACGGGCAACGGCAACCGTTGGACCCGCGAGCGCGTCACAACCACGCGATCTTATCATCACATCCCCGTCTTCCGGCGGGCCGAGGATAGCGTCGAGCCTTGGCTCAATCTCTCCGACGCCGCCAGGCTTCTCAAGGTCGCATCCAAGACGCTGCGCTTGGCCACAGAAGCTGGTCAGATCGAAGCCGTCCACCCTCTGCCGGATGGGCCATGGATCTTCGCGCGCCCGGCCTTGACGACGGACGCCGCCACATCCATCACCGAACGAGCGCGGCAGAATCCAAGATACCCCGCAGGATCGCATCCCAATCAGCAAAGTCTCTTCTCTTCAACAACATAGACAAATGGGTGTTCTGATGCGCGGTTGTAGTCTCTACGCCAATCCACCATTTTTCTGCGGTGCGTCGTCGAGGCGCAGCAACCAGTGCGTGTTCAGGCACTCGCTTCTGAAGCTGCCATTGAAGGACTCGATGAAGCTGTTGTCCGTCGTCATGCCGGGCCTGGAGAAGTCTAGAACGACGTTCTTCTGGTAGGCCCAGATGTCGAGATCGCGGAGACGAACTCCGACCCCTGGTCGACGCGGATCGTCTTGGGATAGCCGACGCCCTTGCAGACGCGTTCCAAAGTCGGCACGATATCCTCCCTCGATAGCTGAACGCGGATCGACCGCTGGAGAGAAGCGACTGAAAGTATCCACGATCGTGAGCACGCGGATCTTGCGGTCGGTGGCGAGCTGGTCATGAACGAAGTCCATCGCCCAGGTCTTATTGATCTGACCTGCTTCCGTTCGGTCCTCTCGTACTTGGCCCACGTGCTTTCCGCCGATGATGGTTGGAAACAAGGTGAGCAGCGGGAAATTCATCGGCGCCGCTATCTGCGGCGCAAACCTGTGCCGCGTCGGCCATCGATGCTCGATCCTTACATTCCCATGATTGAGAAATGGCTCGCCGCGGCCCCGCACTTGTCCGCGGTCGATCTTCTCTCCCGGCTGGAAGCGCATGCGCTCGGTCAGTTCAGTGGCCATCAGCGGCGTACGGTGCAGAGGTTGATGAAGAATAGGTGATCAAAGGCCGCGCGACAGCTCATCAGCAGCACAGAAACCACACTATCGATCCAAGCTTCGTGCCTCGGTGTCTAATCCCACGGGTTGCTTCGCCGGATCACCGCAAGCCGCTCGCTCGCTCCGGCGCTCTGGAGGGCGCGCTTCGCGAGCGGCTTGCTCGGACTCGCGGCGTCCAATTCGGGCGACGGCAGGAGGCGCTCCGGTAACATTGTCATCTGAGGCAACATGAGGAGCCAGTTTTCCACGACGCGGGACATCCTGTACTTCGTACACATGCTCCGGTTCTCAGAGAAGACGGATTCGACAATCTCGGACCCGCGGCCCCAACGGATAGACTCGGTGCCAATGCATTGTTGAGTGATGTGCCAATCTAGCGGGCTCCGGAGCTGGCCAAGCAGGAGTCGCACGAACGCCCGCTTGCACGATCAGTCACTGAGTTCCATTTGCTCCGCGTCAGCTTGTGGACAGGTAAGCTATCTAAGCGGAGCTTAGGTCACAATGACCTGCAAACAACTCAACTCGTATGATGCAAGGAAAGTGGGGCACTATGTACGGCCGAATAAACTATTGGTCCGGTGGTCAGTCCTATGAAACTGAAAATTCTGAGCACTCGGATTCCGAAACCCAAGACTTTTCAGATACGTTCGCTCGGATGCGATTGCAGGATACAGCTGGTAGCTCATCTTCGCGCTATTCTCTGGCTTCAAGGCCTCCTGTAGTCGAGATCGACAGAGAGACGTTCAGGACAGAAGTTAGAAAATTCCATGGAGATGAAATCAACCGAATCGCCAACAATCCACACGAGTACTCCGAGTTTGTATCGGATAGAGCTAAGCGCACATCAGAGGTTGCCAGGGAGTATGGTATCAGAAAAGATTCTGATGAAGCGCGATATTACAGTTACCAACTGGGGAATAAGAGCGTCGGGCTTCAAAGAACGGAGCCCGGATTCAGCATGACTGACTTCGAGAGCAATAGGTGGCAAGAACAGTTCCCCGGAGCAGATAGGGTTACCTCAATTGTCGATTTCCAGGTTGCTCATCCGCTGGTCACAAATGCTGGCGATATTTTGCTCGAACATGCACTTCGAGAAGACGGCAACAAACAGCCTTTGGTGAACTGGCGACCTGCCAATCCAGAAGCGAAAGCCCGGGCACAGAGCATGGGGTTCGTTGAAGTCGACGAGGACGACATGGTGCTCGATGCAGCCCGGTCCGGGAAGTGGAAACTCAACGACGACGGTGAATGGCAGCGTGCAACTGGGTCTCAGCGTTATCTATGTAAGGTTGACAGTGATGATGAGGTGGCAAAGGAGTCCGACGAAGATGGGGACTTTATGTAGCGCAGATCGGCAAGGACTTTTTCGAGATGGTCGGCTCACGGCCGAGCATTGAGCCGAGCGAAACCGATCACCTCGAGTGGATGGAGTACCCTGTGAGTGCGGCTCCGCGGCGCTTATCAGCTGCCCGGCATAAATACGTCAACAAAGCCCCGGCTTCGCGCCGGGGCTTTTCATGGCCACTCAGCAGAACAAGAATCATTTCGGAATTAACTATCGGGGCAGAGGCGGCAATATCGTCGTTACTTGAGATACGTCTCGATGTGTCGGCCGCTCCCACCTTCTTGGGGCACAAGAGATAGGCGAGTTTCACAATCTATTTGAAGGGATCACCGCCTGGTTGCCGCGGAGCTTGAGGCGCGCTGGAATCGCTCGCTTGCCCGCGTCGCGGAGGTAGAGAGCAAGATTGCCGCGCATGATGCGACGACCGCACCGACAGCGATCGATTCAACGATGCTCAGCGTGCTGGCCTCAGACCTCAAGTCAATCTGGTCAGGGCCGACCATCGATGCGCGGCTGTAGAAGCGCATCGTCCGTACGCTGATCCACGAGGTCGTTGCCGACATCGATGACGAAGCATCCGAAATCGTTCTCGTCGTGCATTGGGCAGGCGGCGCTCACAGCGAGATGCGGCTGCCGAAGCGTTGACGGGGGCAGCGTAACAGCACCTCCGACGACATCATCGCAGTCATCCGGAAACTGGTGCTGATCGCCAGCGACGACCTGATTGCGGGCCTGCTCAACCGCAACGGCCTCAAGACGGGCAACGGCAACCGTTGGACCCGCGAGCGCGTCACAACCACGCGATCTTATCATCACATCCCCGTCTTCCGGCGGGCCGAGGATAGCGTCGAGCCTTGGCTCAATCTCTCCGACGCCGCCAGGCTTCTCAAGGTCGCATCCAAGACGCTGCGCTTGGCCACAGAAGCTGGTCAGATCGAAGCCGTCCACCCTCTGCCGGATGGGCCATGGATCTTCGCGCGCGCGGCCTTGACCACGGATGCCGCCACATCCATCACCGAACGAGCGCGGCAGAGCCCAAGATACCCCGCAGGATCGCATCCCAATCAGCAAAGTCTCTTCTCTTCAACAACATAGACAAATGGGTGTTCTGATGCGCGGTTGTAAAACTCGATCCATCGAGCGATTCCGGCTTTGGCCTCGTGGCCATCCGAATAACCCTTGAGATAGATGTCCTCTATTTGAGCGAGCGCCACAGCCGCTCGATGAACACGTTGTCCATCCAGCGGCCGCGACCGTCCATCGAGATCCTGACACCAGTGGCGAACAGCGTGCCGGTGAAGGCGGCGCTGGTGAACTGGCTGCCCTGGTCGGTATTGAAGATCTCAGGCCGGCCGAAGCGCGCCAAGGCCTCTTCGAGCGCAGACACACAGAACGATGTGTCCATCGTGTTCGACAGGCGCGAGGCCAGCACCGCACAGCTCGCCCAATCGATGATCGCCACCAGATATAGAAAGCCCTGGCCAATCGGCGCATAAAGTGATATCGGCCGCCCACACTTGATTTGGCCGGTCGATCAACATATGGCGCAGGAGATACGGGAAGATTTTGTGGCCCGGCGCCGGCTTTGTGGTTCTGGGCTTTGGTCCCAGCGCCGCGATGCCCATCTTGCGCATCAAGCGCTGCACGCGCTTGCGATTGATGCGACAGCCTTCGCCATTGAGCCTTGCCGTCATCCGCCGCGAGCCCAGGACGGCCAGGCCGTGAACAGCTGGTCGATCCGTCGCATCAGCTCAAGGTCGTTGTCATTGGCCGGCCGCGGCGGCCGATACACGCTCGATCGCGCAACGCTCAGCAGTTGGCATCGCCGGCCGATTGATAGACTCTCATGATCGCGCTGAAGCAATCCTCGGCGATCCGGCGCGCTCATCTTCCGGACCTCCTGGCTAAGAAATCTCTCTCGACGGCGTGGAGCTTCTCGACCTCCACTTCGTGGGCCGCCTCGCCATCCCGACCAGCGCCCGCGTCGAACGCCCGAACCGCTTGATCCTGAAGCTGCTTCTTCCACGCATAAATCTGGTTCACATGCACCTGGTAGCGCTGCGCCAGATCCGTCACCGTTGATGGTTCTCGCAGCGCCTCCAAGGCGATCTTTGCCCTCTGCCCCGCATCGATTTTCTGTCTCGTCTTCTTCATGGTCCACTCCGTTTACCAAAACGGAACGGCATCCGCACCACCTAAGCCGCCGGTCCAAAATTCGGGGTCCACTTCAGAAGAGCAGGGCGAATACCAGTACCAGAGGAACGTCGGGAACCGCGCGCTCGAGCTGCTCGGCAAAGAATCGGGCATGTTCATTAACCGCAAGGAGGTCGGCAAGCCGGGCGACTTCGCGGGTATGACAGAAACGAACTTGCAGAGTTTATCGCGCGCGAAGAAGCGGGAGTTGGCGACGGCGCTCAGGCAACGTGAGCTGCGAGGCCCAAAAAGGGAATGCAGAAGCCTCACTGAGTAGGTGAGGCAGATCAACCGGCGGTACCGCGCCCGCACCGCGCGAATCCCGGAGCCAACGATTGCCGGGCTGTGCAGGCCACCGAACTCACACCGCCCTTGTCGGATATGACGCAGCCCCGATCGTCAGCCTTGAGACAATTCGTGCACGTGACGCGACGCTCGATTCAAGCGTCTCGCCGATAGTTGCATCAAGCGCTTGCAGAAGCGCCGCGATTTCAGTTCGGCACGCCGCTTGCTTCATGCAAGGAGCATCACGAAGCAACCGATGATGTAGGGGCGGACCGAGCGCGTGTACCCAGCACGCACAGCCCGCACCATTTCTAGTTGGCCGTGAAGAGGACCGGCACATGGGAGCTTCGTCGCATGTATGACGTAATTGGTATCGGAATTGGTCCGTTTAACCTCAGCCTTGCCGCTCTCATGAAGCCGACCGGACTACGGTGCCTATTCATTGACGATAAGCCGAGTTTTGCCTGGCACGCCGGAATGGCATTTTCGAACGCTAAGTTACAAGTGTCACATGTCAAAGACTGTGTGTCGCTCGTAGATCCAACCAGTACGTTTTCATTTCTCAACTTTTTGCACCGAAGTGGGCGGCTCCACGCGTTCGTCAATCGACGGTCCGGTGCAGTGTCTCGCAAGGAGTTTTCTCAATATTTCGCCTGGGTCGCAGATCAGCTTCCGTATCTTAGATTTGGGCAAAAGGCACTGGATGTGCGGCCCGAAATATCACATTTCCGCGTCACGACCACTGAGGCGGAATATCAGGCCCGACATGTCGTACTTGGGCTCGGAATCTGCCCCAACGTGCCGGATTGCGCGCGTCCTTTGTTGGGCGAACGCGTCTATCACGTGGCAGACTATCTCAATAGGGCGCCTCCGGCCGCAGGAGAACGAGTCTTGCTCGTCGGCGGGGGGCAAAGCGGCAGCGAGGTGATGGAACAGCTACTCGCGGGCCCACCCCTGAAGCAGATACTTTGGGTTACGCCCCGCGACAACCTTGAACCGAGGGACGACTGCGCATTCACCAACGAGTATTATACGCCTGCCTATTTCCGCCACTTTCAAGCTCAGCCGCTCTCACGTCGGCGCGAATGGGTGCAGGTCAAGAGGCTGAGCAGCGACGGCGTATCGCTGGATCTTACAAATCAACTCTTCGACAAAATCTATGAACGTCGCTTCGTCGACAGTGAGAACGACGGCGTCCGGTTGATCGTCAGTGCTTGCCTCGAAGGTTTGCGGCAGAATGGAGCGGGCTTCGAAGTTACGCTCAAGTGCACCGAGACCGCAGCAACACGCAGGGCGCCGGTCGACTGTGTGATCTTGGCCACCGGTTTTGTCCCCCACACGCCGCCATTCTTCGACCGCATCATGCAGCTCGCCTGCATTGAGGATAGTTTGCCCAGGATCAGATCGGACTATTCACTGGAGAGCCGGATAGCCCTGCCAGGCAAGATCTACTTCCAGAACAGAACCCGCATCCAGCATGGTTTGCAGAACGCGAATCTGTCTCTCGTCGCCTATCGCAACGCAACGATCGTCAACAGCATCATGGGAAAGGAGTTCTATCCGGTGGACATGGATCCATCGATGTTGTCGCGTCTGGCTGAACTGGAGGAGGAATGATAAGAAAGCTGCGCGATAACATCGTGGCACGCCATTTTAGGGCCTCTAAATTTGCCCTCGAGAGTGGCGAGTCCACGCGCTTGGATTGCCACGCCGACAGCGAGATGTTGTTCGTGTTCTCCGGCACCGGCTCGCTCACCTATGGCGACGGGTCGCTCTCTACCACACAGCTCGGCCCCGGAGACATGCTGCTGATGTCTCCGTTCACTACCCATCTTATCAAGAACGATGGGGCGGAACTCCTGGTCGTGGGAAATGCTTGGTGGGAAGATCGGCAGACCGTTGACGAAAGCGTCAAAGCCCCCACCAAGGCGCCGCGCACGCGCCTCGTTCTGCCGAGCTTTACAACGCCGAACGGGCGGATGCATCTTGGGCATCTGGCGGGGCCGGTGGTCGCTGCCGACATGTTTACGCGAGCGCAAAGGACACTTGGGCTCGACTGTTACCAGCTTTGTGGGACATTGGGTTTTCAGACGCATGTGGCGATCACCGCTGCGCGCGAAGGGCGGAGCTACCAAGAAACCTCGCGCGCCTACTCGGATGATTTTCTCGCTAACTACCGTCTGCTGGGGGTGGACTTCGATGTGTTCGCGACGCTCGACGAATTGCCGCGTTTCGAACGGGTCGCTCGCGAGTTCTTAGCCACGCTGGACGCCGGCGACCATCTCATCGAGAAAACTGCCCGCGTTCCGTATTGTGAGCACGGGCACGGATACTTGTTCGAAGCCCACGTGCGCGGCTCCTGTCCGCACTGTGGCGAAGTGATCAGCTCGGAATGCGAGAACTGCGCGCTGTTCGTGCCGGATGAAGAGCTGATGGATCCGGTCTGCAATCATTGCAACCGGCCGGCAGCGTGGCGGCCGCTGAAGCGCATGTTCGTGCCGCTGGAGCCGCATCGCGCAGTGCTCGAGCGATACCTGATGTCGGGGGCCTACGTCGGCAAAATGCCGGATTTCGTCGCCCGGGTGTTGCAGCGCAAGCTGCCGGACATTCCGCTCGGAATCTGTTCATCGGACGGACTTGCTCTCCCGCTGCACGGGCAAGAGGACCAGAACCTCTATTCGGCCGTCGAGCTCGCCCCCCGCTTCTTGACGGCACAGGATATGCTTGCCTCCCGTGCGGAGCTCGGCTCGGACGAGGTCGAGCTCGTGCTCTTTTTTGGCTCCGACAACGCGTATCTGCGCTGCATCACCTTCCCAATCCTGCTCCACCTTTACGACGCGAGCAGATTTCGCATCGTGGGGTTTTTTGGCAACGAATTCTACCAGCTTGACGGCCGTAAGCTCTCCACCTCGCGCGGCCATGTCATATACGCCGACGATCTCACCCGCCAGGGAATTCCGGCCGACTGGCTGCGCCTATATGTCTGCCATACCCGTCCATCGGTTGCCTCGACGAGCTTTAGCTTTCGCGAGGCCCTTGACTGGATCGAACGGCGCCGCGGCCTGCTGGCATCCGTCATTCATCACATCAGCCAGTCGGTTGAAACGCGTCACGGCGGGACCGTCCCGGAGGCCGGCACTTGGGAACGCCTGCATCGCGCATTCTATCAACACCTTTGCGAGCGTCAGCAAGAGGGCCGGCGGCTATTCTCGGTCGAAGGATTCGACCCGCGGCGGATCGCGGAGCTAATCGACCGCTTGCTTCACGACCTTGATGGATTCGCAACAGAAGCGCTTGGCGCGCGCTATCACCCGGGCATCGAGCGCGCCGCCTGCGCCCTCAGCGTTGCCGGCCTGCGGCTGTGGGCGACGCTTGCCTGGCCGGTGATGCCCGGGCTCTGCACCGCACTCCTGGCGCGCCTTGGGATTCGAGAAGCGCCATATCTGAACCACGCCTTGCAATGGGTTCCGGCGGGGCGATCCTTCGACACCAGAGGCTGGACTGTATGACGGAGTTTCTCCTCTATATCAATTATCGCCGACTCATACGAGAAAGCATTCGTGCATTCGAAGCGGCACATCGGCTCGGATACCGCGTCGCTGTGCTTGGTCAGCCGCTGCCACCGGAACTTGCCTGCTACGTCGACGAGTGGCGCCAATGTAATCCCGCAAGCCTTGTCTCGCTCGAGAGCGCCGTCGAGGAGATCAGAAAGTGTATCCAAATTGCCGGTGTGGTCTGCTTTACGGAAACTGCTGTGGAAGCCTGCGCCATCGTTGCCGCGAAATTGCGGCTGCCCGGGTTGCCGCACGCATGCGTGTCCGCGGTGCGGGACAAATCGATACTGCGCGAGCGAACTCAATCCGTTTCCGGCCTCACGCACCGCCTTTTGCAGAATGATAGTGATCTGGAAGAGTTCATCAGTGTGGCGGGACTTCCGGTCATCGTGAAACCGGTGAACGCCTCGGGCAGCACCGGGATCTACCTCATTCGCGAGCCTGCCGACCTGAATGTCTTTCATTCCACTCGCAAGAAGATCGGCAATCCGTCGTACGACCTGACTTTGCGCCGGGAAACGCTTACGTTCCTGGCGGAACGTTATATCGGCGGGCAGGAGGTGAGTGTGGAAGGGTACGTTTGCAGCGGTGAAGTCACCGTTGTCGGGATCACGCACAAGCTCACCTCGGATCCCTATTGCCTGGAGGTGCGGCATATTTTCCCTGCCGACCTCGATGGTGAGATGCGCAGCATGATTGAAGCAAAGACCAAAGACTACGTGCTGGCGCTGTGCCTGGACAATGCATCCTTCCACCTCGAAGGCAAGTACGACGGCTCGCAGTTCGCGCTCATTGAGGTTGCTGCCCGGCCGGGAGGCGATTACATCGCGTCGCATCTGGTTCCGCTTGCGTTGCACTATGACTTCTACGAAAACCTTGCTCGCATTGCGGTGGGCACGGCACCTCTGCCTCCGCCCGCGCCGCAGCGGGTGGCCGGGATCCATTACGTCTTGGCCAAACAGGAAGGGCGGCTGCTCGGCTATCGCGGCCTCGAGGCGGTTCTCGATCACCCTTGGGTCGAGCAGGCGATCGTCGAAACATCCATCGGTACACACATTGTGCTTCCGCCGAGCGATTTCCGTCTTCAACGTCTGATCGCGGTGATCAGCACCGCGCCGAGCCAAGCATTGCTCACGAAGCACCTCGATTGGGTATCGGAGACGATCACCCCAGTCTTCGCCCTCGAGTGAAACATGCAGACGGACGTCATAGGCGCGGGTGCGATGGGCAAGGGAATGGCGGCGCTGCTGCGCGACGCCTTTCCGCACTGGACGGTCCGCCTCATCGACCGCGATATGAGCGCGCTCACGGCTGCGCGCCAGGCTTGGAAATGTGAGATCTTGTGCACCGACCAGCCGCAGCAGGCAGAACTCGCACCCGTGGTGATCTGTGCCGCGACTTGGCCGGTCACGTTGGGTGTGATCGAGAGCCTAGCGAGCCGCGCTACACGTGGTTTGCTGGTGAGTATCAGCCGGCCGGCTGCCGAGGACGTGCCACGCGTGCAGCAAGCGCTGATCCAAGCTCCGAGTCTTGCGACGGTTCTGCCCTGCGGGCTGGAGCCGGGGCTGACGGAGATCCTGGCGGGCTATCTGCTGGAATCCACTGAGGAGGTGCAGTCGCTTCGTATCTGTTGCGGTGGGATCGTAGTGCCACGCCCGGCCAATCCTCTCGGCTACAAAAGACTCTTCGGCACTTCGCACCTCCCCCTCGCCAAGCGCGACGCCTATTGCATCCGCGATGGCGCCCTTTGCGTCGTTCCGCGGTTTTCCGATGTTCAACAACTCGCTTGGCCCGGCATCGGGGTGCTCGAGCACTGGCATGACGGGATGCAGCCGCGGCTCTCGGAGCATCCGAAATTGTCGCGGCCGGGTGTCGATGCCGACCAACGCACATTGCGTTGGACCAGATATGTCGAACTGGTCGCATTGCTCGATCAACTCGGCGTCTTGGCCGAGGATGCCGTGGACGAAAATACGGGCCTCACCCCAAAGCAGCTTTTCGAGCGGGCCACCCAGCGCACCTTCGGCTTGGCGGAGAACGAACAGACAAAGACGCTTCTGGCAATCGAGCTCGCCGGAAGTCTGCACGGGCGGCGGTCTGTGCAGGGTTTGCGGCTTACCTTCACCGACCGCGTCGACGTGCGCTCGATGGCTCTGGCCACCTGCTTGCCCGTGGTGTTCCTGGTCAACTGGCTGACGGGCGCCGGAAAAGCCGTTGGCGGATTTCACTATCCGGAGACCATTATCACCCCGCAGATAGCGCCGGTCATGCTCGACTGGCTCGCGCGTCGAGGTGTCGAGATAACAATGGACAGATACGATGACGATGCGGAAGAAGGCACTGCTGGTCTTGGGGGGAGCGAGCGAGATTCAGTCCCGTCACCTCTATGATCAGGCGCGGGCGCAAGGCATGCGGGTGGTGTTGACGGACACGCCCAAGCGTCTCGAGCAGGCCATTCAATTGCATGATCTCGCCGATGAGGTCCATCCCCTCGACTTCGAGGATGTGAGCGCCTGTCTCAAGTGGGTTGGCAAATATCCCCGACGCGAGCTTCTTGCCGGAGCATTCAGCTTCAAAGAAAAAGCGCAGCCGGCGATCGCCGCGCTCGTTCGCCGCTTTGGATTCAAGGGCCCCAGCGAGCGTGCGCATGAGTGCACCACCAACAAGTTTGTCTGCCGAGACACCTTGCGGGCGGCCGGATTTGCTCAGCCGGAAGCCAGGCTGTGCCGATCCGGCGAGGCAATCGATCAGGCGTTTGCCGAGCTCTCGCGCCGGCATCGCAAACTCATTCTTAAGCCGATGATCGGGTATGGCAGCGAGAACGTCTTTCTGGTGGATAGCGCGACGGCTCTTGCCACTGCGCTTGCGCAGCTCAGGCCAGCAAGCGAGCGGCCCTTCTTGCTCGAATCGTTCGTCGAGGGCCGGGAGTTCAGCGCGGAGGGCTTGTGTGTCCGTGGCTTGCCGAGGGTCTTGAGCTTGACGCAAAAATTCGTGATCGGCGGTGGCAATTTCGTCGAGTGCGGCCATGTCGCGCCGGCCGATCTTCCGCCTGCTTTGCGTGAGCGCGCGATCACGGTCGTGCAGAGCGCCGTGCATGCCGTCGGTCTGACTTTTGGCATGTTTCATGCCGAGTTCTGGGCTTGCGATGCCGGCGAGATCGTCATGGGGGAAATTCACTCCCGACCCGGAGGCGACTACATTACGCACCTGACACAGCACGTGACCGGGACCGCTTATTACGGCAGTGTGTTTGCCCAGATGCTGTGCGCTGATGCCGGCCTGGTGATGCTTCCCGCGGCCCGCTGCGGAGCCGCCGGCATCCGATACTTCGTCCCGCCCGCCGGCAGGGTGACGGAAATCACCGGATATGATCGTCTGTCCGAAATGCCTGGGTATGCCGGTGCCGCGATGTTGATCAAGGTCGGTGACACCGTGAAGCCCGTCCGCCACTCGTTCGACCGCGTTGGTCATGTGCTTGCCACCGGGGCGAGCGCCACCGAAGTTAAGGACCGGCTCGAGCGCATGATCATGGCGGTCGCCATCACCGTTCAATGATGAACAGCCCGCGCGCAACCATGCTCCAACTGAAGCCCGCGCAGCGTATGTTCTGGAACGTGTTCGCTCAGAATTGTCTCAATAACTACGGCTACTTTGCGCCGCTCTCTGTGCTCGGCCTCTATCTTCTCGACCGATCGCTCTCGGCGGCTCAGGTCGGTACTCTGTTGCTGCTCCTGTCCGCTTCCGGCCGAGCGTCGCGCGCCTTATTCGCTCCACTACTGGACCGCATTCCCACGCTTTATGCCCTGACGACAACCTATCTCGTGATGGGGGCGGGCTATATCATCGTGGCGGAGAGCGCCGCGTTTGTCGGGACCGCGCTCGGACTGTTTATGGTCGGCACCGCTTACGGATCGTGCAGCTTGCTGCTGCGCGTAATTACGGTCCGGCTGCGCGAGGATCAATCTCTCCGTTTGATGCTAGCGAAGCTCGCCGTGGGCACGAATATCGCTGCCACGCTGGGACCGTTGCTCTCGAGCCTGCTGTACGTGCAAATGGCGCCGAACGCCCCCTTCCTCGTCACCGGCTTGGTGATGGTGTCGGGTGGGTTGGTCTGCCATGCCTTTTTGGGGAACGAGCTGCCAGTACTGGACCGCGGCGGCAACTGGTGGAAGTCGCTGCTGCACAGCGCAACGCGGTCCGACCTTCGCTTGGTATTCGTGGCGACTACCTTCACGTGGTTCGCCCTGGCACAGATCTTTTCGTTTGCGCCGATCGTGCTAGGCCGTTTGTTGGCCGGCCCGGAAACCGTTTGGACGATTGCCGGCCTCAATGCCGTCTTGGTGGTAGGGGCATCGATGCCATTGATGAAGGCGCTTGAGCGCGCGCATGTCGACGACGTCGGGTCGCTGATCTTGTCGGCGGTCCTGGTCCTGGCGTGTTTCGCGCTGCTATCAGGGTTCGTGAACCTGTTCACGCTCTACCTCGCCGTCGCATTGTTGACGGTCGTGGAGATTGTCGCCCTGCCGTCGTTGGCGGTGTTGCTTGTCCAGAATACCCCGGGAAGGGATCACCTCGCCTTGCTAGGCATCAACGCCATCGGTATGGGTCTCGGAGAAGCACTCGGCAACTTTGTTGGCGCTGTGCTCGGCAGCGCGGAGCTTCACAACACGTTCGCTTTCGCGGGAATTGCCGCCGTGTATGGTCTGGGTGCGATGTGGCTGTACCGTTTTCGCAGCAAGATGCTGGATATTGGTGGCCGGAAGGCCACGCAGGATGGCATTGACGTCGAGCGATCCTAGAGAACGCTTTTTCACCGCCGGCCTGGACTTCAACGATCGGCGCGACAAGCACATGGTCCTGCTGCGCAGCGGCCCCCAGTCGCTGCGCAAAGCTATTTCTACGGCGGCTATTTGCTATCGTTCCGTGGTGGCCTCCCATTGCGCTATTTGTGAAGATGGGCATCCCCATCCGAACACAAAGATCGTTCTTCGTAAGGTGTGCAGTTACCTGTCAAGCACGTTAGCGGCTTCTACCTAGCTCGTGCAGCTCCACGGAGGCGCGATCACTGGATGCTCGTTCCGTTTGATCACGCAGCAAGAAAGAAGTTGGATAGGGAAATAGGAGAACACTTTAGGCCGCCCGTTGTAGGCTCGATTGGCAGGATCCAATCGCCATCATCGCAATGAAACCGCGCCCAACGACGAAATAAACCGCGGGAACAACAAGCAACAACCGCTCGGCCGACCGCAATTACGTCATCGTTTGCAAATTTGGCTCTGAATCACTTTTGATGCAGTTTGAGGGATGTCTGGCGCTTTGATTGGGGAGAATCAGCAGCCATGCTGCAAGCACTCCACCGCTCCAGTCTGGTGCCGCGTGGGTTTGTTGTAGAGAGTGCGTACTACGAGGGTGATAAGGTCATTGTTGTGGTCCGGGCGTCCGGAAGCGTTGGTCTATGTCCATCGTGCGGAGCAGTATCCCCGCGCGTCCATAGCCGCTATCGAAGACGCGTGACTGATTTGCCGCTCTCGGGGCGGATCGTCCAACTCCTGGTAGTCGTCCGCCGCGTCCGCTGCGACGCCGTTCTGTGCGGGCGCCAAATCTTCACAGAGCGCTTCGCCGAAGGGGTACTGGCACCATCGGCGCGACGCACGGCGAGACTGGACTCTATCGTTCATCACCTCGGCTTGGCGCTTGCGCCGACCGGCAGCAGACTTCGCGAGGCAGCTGATGCTACCGGTGAGCAAGGATACTCTGCTGCGCGTGGTCCGACGCCGTCACCGTCCCCCGGCCGACCCGCTGAAGGTTATCGGCATTGATGATTGGGCCTGACGACGGCGCAATCACCGATACGCCAGCATCATCTGCAACTTGGAAAGGCGCCGGATCGTCACCCTGGTGCCAGATCGTGAGACCGCGACAGCCCAAGCCTGGCTCGCCGCTCATCCCACGATCACCATCGTCGCTCGCGATCGCTTCGGGGGATATGGCAAAGCTGCGGCAAGGGCCCTCCCGCACGCGGTACAGGTCGCAGCCATTTGATGGAGAACGCCAGTCGGGCCCTCCTCGACGCCGTCCGCAAATCGGTGCGCCAGATCCGCAGCGCAATCGGGGCGACAACCATCGATCCCAAACTGCCAATGCGGCCGAGCGCCTGCAGTATGAAGGATATCTTCGCCGCGAAGAGACCAATGCGACGATCTTGGGCTTGTCGAAAAGCGGAACGCCGATTAAGCAGATCGTGCGCAAGACTGGTCATAGCAGGAAGCTGGTTCGTCAGGTGATCCGTGGCGAACGCCACGATGTCTTCCGGGCCCGGCAGAGTTCGCTCGATCAGCCCATGGCTCGACGACCAATGGGCCGGTGAACTTTGGCGGGGTCCAAAGGCGCGCGGCTTCCGAGGCTCTCTTCGTGTCGTCGCAGAATGGGCAACACAGGCGGCGGGCCGAAAAGGGCCGACGCACAAACCTTCACCGGATCCCATGGGCCAGAACGATCGCTCGTCTCATGACGATTGGACGTGATACGCTCTCGAAGGCAGAGACGGTCACCGTCGCGGCGATCGAAGCTGGCGTACCAACCCTGGTCGAGGCACGCGAGATCATCGCCGAATTCCATTTGATGATGCGGCGCAGAGCCGCCCCCGAGCTGTCACCGTGGATCGAGCGCGCTCGCGCCAGTCTCGTTGCCTCATTCGCCCCCGGCGTTACGAATGACGAAGCGGCAGTTCGGCCGGCGATCAACTTACCTTGGTCCAACGGACAGAGAGAGGGGCAGATCACCCGCCTCAAACTCGTCAGGCGGCAAATGTACACCGCGGCAAAATCGATCTGCTCCAAGCCAGGCTAATCGGCGCAGAATAGAGTGGAGCTGCACCAAGATTGCGTCAGAGCCCAAACCAGCTGCGACCTACACGTTAAAAGACCAGAACACGCTGACACTGCTGCTCCGCGCTCAGCGCAACTGGTGAGTCTCAGCCAAACGGCAGCAAAAGGAGATACGAGAAAAGGCTCTATGCATTGACGTTTACCTCCAAGGAAGTCTCCGGCATGCCCGCCGGTGGCCTCCTACACCTATGGCTAAATTGTTTGGTCAGAGCGGCGCCTTGATCTTTTGCGCAGATAGCGACCGCAGCACGTTGCGCTTTAAGCCCAGGCCGCTTCGCCCTTGGCGATCGGTTTAGGCCTGATAGTTTGCGTCGAGACCATGCCGGCAGACGCCGCGCGTGTGGATTTGTGTGTTGACAATCAACATAAAGTGTGTATTTATACACCAATGAAGTCGACGGACATCATTGCAGCCCTGAAAGCCGATGGTTGGACGCAGGTGGCCCAGAAAGGCAGCCACGTTCAGTTCAAGCATCCGATCAAACCGGGGCGCGTGACGGTCCCTCACCCTAAGAAGGACATTCCGATTGGAACGGTCCGGAGCATCGAAAAGCAGTCCGCACTGAAGCTGAGATAAGCGGGCGCTGGATAGCGTCCGCGAGAGCCACTGGGGCTCACTGGAGAGCATCATGCGATACTACATCGCCCTAATTCACAAGGACGCAGATAGCGACTACGGCGTCTCGTTTCCTGATCTTCCTGGCGTCATCAGCGCAGGAAGCACTTTGGACGAAGCTCGCGAGATGGCGGCGGAAGCTTTGGCCCTTCATCTTCGAGGATTGGCTGAGGATGGTGAAGCCGTTCCAGAGCCTTCGTCTCTCGAGCAGATCATGGCCAATGCAGATAACAAGGATGGCGTTGCCGTCTTGATCCCGGCCCCAGCCGAAGAGGTAAAGAGCGTCCGCGTGAACATCACCCTGCCCGCGGACGTTTTGAGCGAGATTGACCGACACGCGGAGCAGCAAGGCTTCACGCGTTCTGGCTTCCTTGCTCAGGCAGCGAAGAAGGCGTTGGCAGCCTAAAGAGCGTTAACGTTGATGTTAGCGGCCTCTTGTGCTGGGCGCGTGGCGCCTTGCTCGGCTTACCGCCATCGCCGCGTTCCGTTCGATCGAACGACACGGCCGCACGGGCGAGGATCCGCTCTACCCTCACCCAATTGCGCGGCCGGCTATACTGAGGAGGCGCAGCTGCAGGAGCTATGCGGGCTTTGAGAGTCATGGATGAGGGCTGGAGAGTTCTTTTCGCGATCGCGGCAACGGCGGTCGTCGTCAGCGGCGCGTTGCTCGCTATCCGGTTCCTCATCGGACTTTCCGCCTGATCTGCCGTCGCTTTCGCGACGCCTACTGCCTATATTCTAAGATCGATCGTTGCTCGGCCAATGGATTGACGAGCTAATCGAGTATTCGCGCGTTAACGAAGCGACAGGTTTGTCGCGTCCGTTGCTGCAATGTCGGACGACGCTCGGAGCGGACGACAGCGCCGAGCGAGTGTCGGACAGGAAGCGGCCTCAGCGGCACAAAGGAACGCGCTGAGGCGCTATCGATGCTTCTCGCGAAAGCAAGGAGCTAATCAGGACACCAAACGATCCGGCGGTTTTCCTTAAGGCGAGTCGATCAGCCGATGCGCAGATCTTCGGCGCTCATCTTGCCCGAACGATCAGCCACCAGCTCGTAGCTGACTCGAGCGCCTTCCGCGAGATTAGTGTAGCCGGCCTTCTCGACCGCGCTGATGTGAACGAAGACGTCAGCTCCCCCATCTTCCGGCCTGATGAAACCGTATCCCTTTGTCGCGTTGAACCACTTCACAATTCCCATAGCCACTGCATAATCTCCAAATTGAAGGTCTGTGAATCTATGGAAGAGCTGACCGATCACAAGGACTTCCGCACGATAGTTGCATCTCACGCTGAGCGTCCCTCACGCGTCCACAATCGCTTCCGTCGAGGATGGCTCCTGCGGGCGATCAGTCCTTGCGGCGCAGCCGGCAGAGGCGGTCGCTCATCGCCCGCCGGCTCTTCGGCCTGTGTCTCGGGCTGGCCTCCCGCAACGAACTGATCGAGCTTCTCAGTGGCGTCAAGGACCTCAAGCCTCTCGAGGATCTTTCGTCCCTGCGCAGTGATGATCCAATATCCTTCCTCTCGCGCGATCAGCCTTTGCCCGAAGATATCGAGGTTCGGCTCGCGGCTCGCAATGCGCTTCATGCGCGCCGGCCACTCGGGCCCGCTGCTGTAAAAGATCGCCAAGTGCTGTTTGACGAGTTCAAGACTGGCTCGGCCGCCGGGCTGCCCGGCTAGTATCTTGAGGATGGACAGCTGAAAGCTCATCTGGGCACGTAACGACTCAATGAAAGCAAGACAATGCCGCCGCTACCCGACGCAGGTAGCGCACATCATCGATTTTCAACGGAAAAAACTTTGCCGGGTAGGCTAACCAACGGGCCAGAGTACCACATTTCATGTGCAGCTTTCGAGCGTTCCGCTCGGAATCGTGCTGCTTGTCGGAGCCGAGCTGGGCTCGCCTCGCGAGACTGCCGATCCGGGACCCGACTCTTTCGTTCGCAATATGTTCTCGTGGCCTCGGCAGTCCACCCGCAAGCTGGCGCATGGCATCGCTGACCGGCGCGAGATCGTCGTGGCGCGATGGAGCATGCCGCCATTGCAGCAAGCGCTACTGGACCCGCCCAGAAAAAGAAGCTCGAAGCCAATGGCAAGATGGTCGATTTCAAGCAACTGCTTGGCATAGACCCGGACAGGGGCACCACCAATTTAGCGTGAACAGCGCGCATTGGAGCCGCTGGCTTTGGCCAGCAGCACCGATGGCTCATGCCGTTCAACAGCTTCCAACCATACGATGCGATTGACGACAGGGAAGGTCTGGTTCGCCCTGACAAGACCCGTCGCCTGCTAGCCTTCGATGGGCCGTCAGCGAGGCCGCGCAGCTCATCGATATGACTGCATATCGATATCTGTGATCCAGTCGAGCAAGCGCAAACATTCAGAGCTCGTGATGATCATCCCGGCAGGACTTCATAACCGATGAAAATCACAACTCACTGTGTGGTCGCATTGCGCCCACTCAGGCTGAACGTGCGATGCCGATCGTCTTATTTGCGACATGCTGTCGATCCGCCGACAAGTCGGTTTGGGATGAAAGCGAGCATCCAGCTGTCGCAGTTGGCACAAGCCTTGAAGGGGTTGGGATCTCTATCGATTGCTCAGGAGTGCAGGAATGGCTTAGGAGATGATGAGCCTTCAGTTCATCGGGTTGATTAGGTCCGAGTTCGGGTCCTCCAACCTTTGGCATCAACTCAGGGGCCTCCGCATGAATTCGCCTGGATCGACCTAGCTCGACTCGAATGCGCGCCGTCACCATTGCAGCGAGTGGTAATCGGCCGATCAGTTTGAGACGGCATCTGCAAGCTCTCCTCTACTTTTCGCATGCGACAATCGTGGCCGCGCTGATCGAAGCCCAGCGCCAGCTGTGTTCCATTTTGAACTTGCGGCCGCACGAGGCTGCAGTTGAAGCAGTATCGCGGACTGAGCACGAGTTCACGTCAGCAGGTGATGCTTTCGAGAAAGAGGCAGTGCTTCGCTCGCCTAGGCAAGCGGCAGCATGATGACATGGACAAAATAGCCGAGACAAACCCGACATCTAATTTGCGCCCAGAAGTGACGAGACGGGCGGCCATGCATTGTCTCGCTGTCGAGCTTGGCGAAATCGCGAAACTCGCGTGGCCAATGGTGCTGACGCAGGTTGGGCAGATCGCGATGATGTCGACTGATCTTGCCTTGATCGGTCGGATCAGCGCCGAGGCGCTTGCTGCGGCCGCGCTGGCAGGCCGGTTTTATCTCATTAGCTTCGCCTTCGGCGCGGGGCTACTCAGTGCCATCGCGCCCATGGCGGCGCGGGCGTTTGGGGCAAATAATCTAGCCGCAGTACGGGGTGCGCTGCGCATGGGACTATGGGCGGCCATGATCCTGTCTTTCCCAATCATTGCTGTGGCGCTGCGAGCAGAGCAAATACTGCTTGCGTTGGGCCAAGCCCCAGATGTTGCGCGGCTCGCCCAGCAATACCTCTTCGGATTAGGATTCTGCGCGGCGCCGGCACTTTCGTTCTTGGCCATCCGCAGTTTCATGGGCGCGGTCAATCGGCCACAGCCGGTCTTGTGGATTACGCTATCAGCGACTCCCCTGAATGCTTTGCTGGTTTATATGCTGGCCTACGGAAAGCTTGGACTGCCTCGGCTGGAGCTGCTGGGGGCAGGTCTTGCGACCACGCTGGTGAACTGCAGCATGTTTTTAGCCGGCTTGTGGTTCGCTGCACGGCGTCGTCCGTTCCGTGACTACCATGTACTTGCACATCTCTGGCGTTTCGATTGGCGCACAATGCGACAGCTCATCGCAATCGGAGTGCCGATATCAATGGCTTCATGGATCGAGTCGGGACTATTTTGGGCCACATCGATTCTGGCGGGCTTGATCAGCACCAGTGCACTGGCCGCTCATCAGATCGCTGTACAGATCGCCGCGATCCTGTTCATGATTTATGTGGGCGTTGGCACGGCCGCAGCCGTGCGCGTTGGCTATGCGGCCGGCCGCAACGACATTGCAGGCGCCAAGCAGGCATATCTGGCAGCGATGCTGATCGGTATTGTCATAGCTGCATCGTTAACGCTCGCACTGGTCGCCGCGCGTTTTGAAATCGTCGAGCTGTTTCTGGGCAGATCGGCCGGTTCGGCGGCAACGATTAGCCTTGCTGCAGACCTCCTCGTGGTCGGCGCAACACTGTTTATCACTGACGCTGTCCAGTGCATTGCGGCAGGCGGCCTGCGCGGACTGAAGGACTCGCGAATGCCGCTTCTGTTTGCGATCATTGGTTGGTGGCTGATCGGCTTTTCCCTCAGCTATTGGCTCGGTTTGAAGGTCTGTCTTGGCGCCCCTGGTATATGGATCGGCTTGTCGACCGGAACGACAATCTATGCGGCGCTTCTCGTCCTGCGGTTCCGCAACTTGACAAGCCGCGCTCACTGACGCGGGCGTAGCGCTGATGCCAAACGGCGACGAATGTCAGGTTACTTGCACTGGCCGATACGAGCGGGTCGAAATTTGAGATTGCCCGAAAATTGGACGTTGCTCCTGATGGCGCGACTGCAAGCGTAAAGAGATGCCTAGCATCGCATTATTCGATAATTCCATTTCAAAAAGCGGTTAACCGAAGTGGTTAGCTCGTTCGGGAGCTAGTAGGACTCCTCAAGGCGTCCTTCGCAGTTCGTGAGCTTTCCAACTTGTCACCCCCGGCCGAATGGCTCAACGGGTTCTCCCTTCGAAAGCGTTGCTGTGACAGGTAGCCACATGCAAAACGCGCTGACGCGATGACTCTCAATCAGGGCCTAACTTTCCACACGCCGGCCGTTGACTGCGAGCTCCGCAGCCGCGGAAATCGTGCCAAGTACCCGCGATGTATCGCAATCGCCGGAATCAAGCTGCCACACGATCCCCGGCAGCAGCAGCCACGACGCCGGGCTCGACCGCAATGCCGACCAGATCAGGATCGGCCAGCGCGCGGAGCAGGCTCGATTCGACGAAGCATTTGTTATTTTTGTTTGCGAGGCAAGGCTGCCCTTGGCTGGCTGGATGTCTCACCTGACGTCCTCACTCAGAAGCCGCTAGCGCTGAAGTCGCTGCCCAATCTCACCCAGCCCAGTCTACGACTGAGGAGAGCTGCTGGCGCTCGTACGCCATTGATCTCGGCACGGTGCCGATCAGCACGCGGGCCAGGCGTTGGGGTCCGACCCCAGCACAATGGCCTTGGGCTGCGTCGGGTCAGCCAAGCTCCGGCCGATCCGCTACCTTCCAGCTAGACCGAAAGCTTACGCTCATGTTCAACCGACCGGACCGGTGTCGGGTTCTCATCGTGCTGTTTGACGGGCTTCGGCCGGATCTCGTCAAACCATCGCTGACGCCGAATCTGATCAGGCTTCAGCGCCGCGGTGCGGTGCTGACCCGGCAGCGCACCGTTTATCCCAGCGAAACACGAATAGCGCTCACGAGCCTCATCACGGGCGCAACGCCGGATCGCCACGGCATTGTTGGCAATCAGTATCTCGACCGGCACCTTCCGGCACCGCGCTTGGTCGACACAAGTAATGCGCGTCTGATCGAGGACCTCGATGCCGCGAGCGAGGGCCATCTACTCGGTGTGCCGTCACTTGGCGAGATCCTCGCGGCGAACGGCAGGACATTGTCAGTCCTGGCATCCAACTCGGCGGGGGCAACCCGTCTGCTGAACCATAAGGCCCGAAAGCTCGGCCAGGTGACGCTCTCGGGCCACTTCCCTTACATCGCGACTTCGGCCGAGATGCTCAGGCAGGTGGAGAGCCTGCTCGGGCCGACGCCTGCGACGCCACCCCCCGGCACCCCGGATCTTGCCTCTCAAGCTTTTCTAACTTCAGCGTTCCTCGACGTCATCTGGCCTCAAATTCGGCCCGATGTCACAATTCTCTCGTTCGGCGAGCCTGATAATTCCTCGCACGTTAGTGGAACAGGCGCGCGAAAGACGCTGGAAGCGATCAGCTTTGTCGATCGGCAGTTTGGCCGCGTACTCGATTGGTGGGAAGCTGAAGGCGTGTACCAAGGCGTGCACCTGATTGCAGCCTCCGATCATGGGCACGTGACGGTGCATGGGCGAGCCGATCTCTTCGAAACGCTGGGGGCTGTGGGGCTGCGCTGTGGCCCGGCGCCGGCGACCGGGATCGATGCCATCGTCATACCTGGGCAAGTTGGAGCAATTTACCTCGCCGAGCCATCGCAGAGCGTTATCCGCCGAGCCGTCGGGGCAATGATCGAGAGGCCCTGGTGCGGTCCGGTGTTCACCGCGGGCGGGGCGGTCAATGGCATTGCACCCGGCAGCTTCGCCCGCCAATTGGTGTTCGCCGACCATGCCCGCTCGGCGGATATCCTGTTCTCGTTTCGCTCGGATGGCGGCCTCGATCCCTTTGGTCTTATCGGCCGCAGTTGGAGTGCAGATGGGCCAGTCGGCTTCGGAGTGCACGGCGGGTTGCATGCCAAGGAGATGTCGTCTGTCGGCATTTTGGCAGGACCGCTCGTCAAAGACGGCTTCGTCTCAAAAGTCCCCTCAAATATCTGCGATTTTGCGCCCTCAGTGCTCGGTCTTCTGGGCATCTCACGGCCGGCAACGATGACGGGTCGTGCCCTCACTGAGGTATTCATCGACGAGGAAGGAGACGTGCCTCGGACCATTGAAAAGGTCTACGAGACCAAGAGCGGCGCATACCACCAGCACCTTCGTCGTGTGCAGGTCGGTGACGCAGTCTATCTTGATTCTGCTGACGTGGTGGGTCGTCCCAACAACCTCACATAAACAGAGCGTCGATCCCCAGGCTTCATCGGGGGGATAACACGCAGAAAATTGTCTCTTTGCTCGTAAGCGAATCGCTCGATCGTGATCGGCCGCCATGCGCAAGCGTGGCGCGCAGGCGTCGCCATGTCACAGACGCGCAAGAAAGTGGCGTACCGCCGCTTGAACTCCGACGCTTAGAAGAGATAGCGGATGAGCTGAGGAATAAAGCCGCTGTCATTTGACGAGACCCTCGCGCGTATAAGAACAAGGAGGCGCTCGAGTCGACGATCCTTCGCTCAGACATGCCGATTGAGTACGACGTCGTGTGAGAAGAGACGTCCGAGAAACACGAAGGAGAGCCGCTCACCGCACATCTGACAACTCCTAGAACGTTTGCGGGTCGAGGCCCCGAAACAGCAAGGTACTCTGCGGTCTTCCTGAGCGCCCTTGCGTCGCCGTCTCCGAGCTCGTCGCCAGCGATGTGGACGTCCTCATCGGCTTCCCCGTTGTCGTCAGGGGACCGACGAGCCGTCCAGCCGAGGAGCGTGGAGCAAGAGAAAGGGCTCTTCACCGGAGCATTCACCACCTATCCGATCGGCCGGAGCCGGCGTGCAGCATGCGTTTCGTGTCCGACCTCAGACGCTCGGCCCGTTTCAAAATCCACCAATCTTGTTGCGATGACAACATCGAGGTCGAAAACCGCAGCGAACGCGCATTGCGTCCGCTGGCCTAGATCCTGCAAACCGCAACCGCTGTGGAGAGGCGCCAACAACGTCCACCATTTGGTTGTCGTTGCAAGGTGGCGCGCGTCTGTGTTCGTGAGGTGAAATGCGATCCCAACTTCTTTTCTGCGGCGTCATAACAGCTGCGCTCGTTACAGGCAGTGCCGTCAATTCGGCCGACCTTAAGCAGTGGGTAAAGGTCCCACCCGCCGTGTGGAGCTGGACCGGAGGATATATCGGCGGGCACGTCGGCGGGGGCTACGGGCGAACATCATTCAGCAACCCCAATGGCCAGTCACTCTATGGGGACGTTGTCAACACCCCTGTGTTCCTGGCCGGAGCTCAGATCGGCTATAACTGGCAGAGCGAGCGCTGGGTTTTCGGCGTTGAACTGGATGCTAGTCGCGCTGTCTCAGACGGTACAAACACCTGTCTTGCAGCGTCCAGCTCTGTCATCAGCGCGAACTGCAGCGCCGGTCCAAACGTGTTTGCTACCGGGACAGGTCGCGTTGGGTATGCGTTCGGCCCGCATGGCAAAACACTTTTTTATCTCAAGGGGGGGGTGGCCTGGCAGCACAATAGCGGCACTATCGCCAGCAACGGCGAACTCGTTAGGCGCGCTTACCCATTTTTGGCGACACAGAATTCCACCCATTTCGACTATGGTCGTGTCGGTGGCACAGTCGGCTTAGGCGTCGAGCAAGCACTCACGAACGCATGGTCCGTCAGCCTTGAGTACGATTACCTGAGATTCAACGGACCAAGTGTTGCGACTCCTCCGACCCTACAAGGTCCGCCGTTCGAAACCGTCCCCGCCAACACCGCCGGCCTATCGAGCAGCTATCACATCGGAAAGCTTGGACTGAACTACCATTTTGACGCACATCCAGGGACGCCAGGATGGTCAGATCGGTCGCTATACACAACGAAGCCGACCGTCAGCGCCTCGCGCAGTGGACTTGCTGACGGGTGGTCGCTGGAAGGCGGCACACGAGTGTGGTTAAGCCGAGGGAGGTTTCAATGGGACGCCGGGAATACCGATATTATATCAAGGCTCACCTATCATGGGCTGGATGCGCTTTCCGGTGAGTTGTTCGAACGGCTGGATAGCCCCTGGGGAATCTTCCTGAAGGGCAATATCGGGTTCGGACGCTTCAACAATGGAAATATGAACGATGAAGATTGGGGCATGTCTGCGCCTCCTTATCACTCGCTCACTTATCGCAACACACTGTCCGGGCAGGCCAACGGAAGGTTCACGTATTACACCACCGATGCCGGTTACGATTTCCTGCGCGGCAGCACTTACAAGGTTGGCGGGTTCATGGGCTGGAGCTACTACGGCCAGAAGTCCGACTCGATCGGATGTGTGCAGACGGCCTCCTCCAACGATGGACGTTGCCTTGCGGCGGGCGATAGAAGGATAATCGGCAGCCAAGACACTGATTGGAATGCGCTGCGCGTCGGCATCAGCGCAGAGACCACCTTGCTTGATCGCTGGCGTATTAGCGCTGACGTTGCTTACTTGCCATGGACAGAGTTTCGCGGGCGAGACAACCATCTGCTGCGCGGTCCCACGACCTTCGCCGATCAACGCGGGAGTGGTGGCGGTGGTGTGCAGCTCGAGGCAGTCCTATCCTACTCTATCACTAAGAACGTTAGCGTTGGCATCGGCGGCCGCTATTGGGCAATGTGGACTCCAGACCCAAGTGAGCTGTTCCAGACCGAAGCCAAGGCGAAGAACTCCAATCCTGTAACAGAGGGGCCTTTTTCTTCAAACTACCGGATGGAGCGATGGGGCACGTTCTTCCAGGCCTCCTACAAGTTTGACTGAACTGCGCGCTCCAGCTTCGTCCGCTCGACGTTGATCTAGAATCCAACGTCGAGCGTGCGAAGATCTGGTAATTGCTATGGCTGCCTACAGCGGCATCTTAGATCCTTCGGTCAGCACGGTATCTGCACGGGCAATTTACGATTGCGCGAGTTTTGTTTGAATCAGTGCGAGCGCCCTGCTCGGCTATTTCCATCGGCGCTGATGTAGATGGCGCCGGAATCAGCTGTTTGGTTGCTGCCGCAGTTTGTAATGCAACAACTGGGGCAGACTTGCGTGTACTTGCGATACGTTATCGGCATGAAACGGATAGGAGGCCAGATGCGCGTGCGAGTCTTTGAAGCGTGTTTGAGGTCGGATACGCCATTCCAGGTTCGGTCGCTGCGCCCTGATGCGGTTGTATGATTGAACAGCGTCGCTCACACAGGTTCTGTTAGTCAGAGCATGCCGCATCTCGGCGGCGGTGTGGGGAGATCGCCGTGCGAACGCAAGGTACGAGCAACCGATGTCCGGAAAACGCTTCAAGTGATAGATGCGTTCGTAGATGGGCTTAACTGCATGTCAGTGTTTGAAGCGCAACGACGAGCTCTTTCATGTGACATCGTCATTGCGTACGACATCGTCCTGTCAAGATGTTTATCAGACCGCGGACGTTAGGTTGATGGCGTGCATGTCGCGAACTGGACAAAGTGTAGCGGCTGCCATTCGATGAGACATTCGGTCGAGCACGCACTTTAGGCAGGCGGGCATCACATCTACTCGTGGCACACCGATTGCTACGATGACCAGTGAGAGCCGTCCCAGGCAAACCGTTCCTGGGCGGCCGTGCCCTAAGATCACACATAATGTTGAGGGGGTGAGCCATCCCATGTTGTCCGAGTGTGAAAATCAGTGCATAAACCGCGAGATCGACAGGCTGAAGCTTCCGAACTCTCGGATCAAGCACTTCGCCCCACTTAGCTACGCACAAGGCGGAGAAGACGTGATTGTTGAAGGGATCATGGCTGCAAGGCTCTGCAAAAGCCAAAGGACCTGGGACAGTGTGTTCTATGTCGAGATCGGCGCTAATCACCCCATTTCTACCTCGAGCACGTATCTCATGTACCAAAGAGGCGCGCGAGGTGTTTTGGTCGAACCCAATCCTGAACTTGGTGCACTGATCAGGACTGCGCGACCGAAAGACATTCTCGTGCCATCAGTTGTCTTGCCTGCGCCGAAGCCGTCTGCCACGCTTATCATCGGAAACGCGCATGAGCTTTCCTCAGTGGATGAAGCGCATATTGAGAGCTTCGGGGATTTCGACGGCTTGGGAGGCGTACGAGAACATATCGAGGTAAGCGCTGTTGGTATAAATGAGCTATTGAATGCCTATGCCAACAAGATCGATTTCTTGTCGATCGATTGTGAAGGACTTGACCACGATCTCATCAAGGCCATTGAGTACGAGCGCATCAGGCCGAGCATTATTCAGTGCGAGCCTAGTGAGCATTTTCTGAAGGGTAACAGAGCTCGAATTATCAATCTGATGGAATGCAGATCATATCGTCTTGCTGCAATCACTGATAACAACGTTATCTTCGAGCGAGTGACCTAGTCTTACTGAGTCAGAGTGTCGCGGCCTTTGTCGACAGGAATCATATATTTGAGAAGACTCACTTTTCAGCGTGGGGAGGCTGAGATGGGTCTGACAAAATCGCGGGACGTAGCGTCGCGGTTTTCGGCATATGTTGATGGCCTTGCGAGCGTGATCGGGCACGTGGGCCGAGCCAAACCGCTTCGCGATTACTGCACCGGTCTGATGATGCCTTGCGATCGCAAGAGCGTCGAGCCGATGGCGGCGATCACGGCTCCTGAGCGGACAGCGGCGCAACATCAGTCGTTGTTGCATTTTGTCGGTCAAGGTGACTGGTCGGATCGGCAGGTGTTGGCCAAGGTCCGTGAGTTAGTGCTGCCGGGCATCGAACGCTGCGGGCCGATCGAAGCGTGGATCATTGATGATACGGGCTTTCCCAAGAAGGGGCGGCATTCGGTCGGCGTTGCGCGGCAATATTGCGGCCAGTTGGGCAAGCAAGACAATTGTCAGGTGGCCGTATCTCTTTCGCTTGCGAACCATCATGCGAGCTTGCCGGTGGCCTATCGGCTCTATCTCCCAAAGGAGTGGGTGACGGACCGTACACGTCGGCGCAAGGCCGGAGTTCCCCAGGAGATCACCTTCAAGACCAAGCCGGCAATTGCACTTGATCATTTGCGCTGGGCCTGTGCGGAGGGCTTGCCGCGCGGCGTGATCCTGATGGACGCCGGTTACGGCACCGACACCGCTCTGCGTGAGAGTATTACCGAATTGGGCCTGAGCTATGTGGCCGGCATCTTGCCACCTCGGTATGGGCGCCCGGAACTGGACCGCGGCCACCCGAAGAAATGGTCGGGGAAACGGACGAGCTCCAAAACTGCTACGGCGTGATAGCAAACACCGACCGATTTCGGTCAAGAAGCTTGCGATCGGTCTGCCAGCGCATGCTTGGCACAAGATCACGTGGCGTGAGGGTACGGCAGAACCGTTGTGTTCGCGTTTTGCCCGTGTGCGCGTCCGTCCGGCGCATCGAGATTACTGGCTCGCCGAAAGCCGGCCCGAGGAATGGCTTCTGATCGAATGGCCAGAGGGCGAAGCAGCACCAACCAAATATTGGCTTTCAACGCTTGCGGCCAACATTGGATTTCGTCAGCTCGTCGATATTGCCAAGCTGCGCTGGCGCAGCGAGCGCGACTACCACGAACTCAAACAGAAGGTTGGCCTTGGTCACTTCGAGGGGCGAAGCTGGCGTGGCTTCCACCACCACGCAACATTGTGCATTGCCGCCTACGGGTTCCTGGTCTCCGAGCGAGAGACGATTCCCCCCTCAGAAACAGCCTCCACCAAGCTCTTCAAGGAAATTGCCATTCCCGAAAGCTATCGGCCGAGGGGATCCGCCATTGCGGCCTGAACGGCACGTTCCGAATTCGATTGCGACCGTCCGACGAAGATTGAGCGCGGCTCTCGTCGTCACACTATCTCGATGCCCTTGTTGCATCAGGGCAATCTCAAGTCAAAGTGGCTATCGAAATTTGTGACGCAGTAAGACTAGCAGGCTGTTGAAGAACTCAGCCGCATTCGCAAACGAAGGCTGAATCGTGGCCACTCCTGTGGATGTAGAGCTAGCCGGTGAGCCGACCGGCAGTGACGATCATAGCCCATCCGCGAATGCAGGCGGGGGCATTCTCGTCGTGCTTTTCCCATGGGAACCCCCACAGGCCGAACCGTCTTTCGCACCGTCGCGGATTGCGAGAAGGCCCTTCAGGGTCCCAAAGGCGCTTTCGCCATCGGACTTGCCTCTGACCCTGAGTCGAGGAAGTCGGTGTCCCTGTTGTCCATCACGAGGATGCGCCAGCGGCCGACAAAGGCCCTGGCGAACCCGAGCCTTGGCCATCAGCTGGTCTCCGCGATCAGTTTGGGCAATCACACCAGATTGTAGGCGGTAAAGGCCCATCCGACGCGCTCACGACCACGGCACCTGGTCCTCTCGTGCCCGGCGATCGTTTTGATCCAGCCAAAATGCCTCCTAAATGTGCTTGCGGATGGGATGGCTGACGGCATAACCGACCGTGCCGGGTCGTTCGCCGGTCAATCGTAGCGCTGCGGCGGCTCGCGTTCTGCGCAACATGTGGCGTCACATTCATCGAGCGCATCTCGTTGACAAATCTTCTGCGTCATAGCTTTGTCGACGCCAAGTGTGATCGCTGTCGGCCGGCCGGCATAGGGCTCGACCATGTGCAGCGCGGCCAATCGTTTGGCAGGACCATCGGCCTGCGTCAGGCAGGCGTCGACCAGCAGGCTGTGGCGGTTCTCCATCAGCCCGTGACCGATGAAGCACAGCTTCGTCTTCGCATGGCATCAGGATCGGTAGTCGAAGCATGGGTGTCGCTGGAGCGTTTCTGCCGTGGAAGTCCGCCTCCATTGTGCCCGCCGCCTTGCGCCGGCGGCTCCCCCCGAGCCGTCCTTGGGCTTGACGACCTTCATCGAGGCCCAGGTCTCGATCAGCGTGCCATCGACCGAGAAGTGATCGCTCGACAGAAGTTTCTTCACCTTGGCAGTGCCCGCACCGCCGCCAAGAACTTCGCCGCGATGTCGCCCTCCAGCAGCCGGTCGCGGTTCTTCGAGAACACCGAATGGTCGGACGCGGTATCGTCGATGCCAATTCCGCAAACCAGCGAAACAACGGGTCATATCTCAACCGCTCCATCAGAAGCCGCGCGGACCGGATCGAATGAAACGCCGGCAACAGCGATACCCGCAGCTTCTCAGGTGGAATCGACGGCCGCCCAATCGGCGAATAGAGCGCGGCAAACTGGCGCTCCAGCACCGCCAGCGTTTCGTTCACGATGGTCCGGATCGCTGGCAGCGGATGATCACGCCGCGCCCGCGCCTCCAGATCAACGTAGCTAAACAGCTCCCCTGTTCGATTGTCGCCGGCGCGCACGCACCATCTTCGAATCGCCTCTGAGGCCAATGAATCATGGTCGCCGGTCGGCGGCGAGCGCCTTTTTCGAGCTAGAGCAGCCGCCTAGCTCAACCGGCTGTCACCAACACTCTGAAACTTCCATCGCAGCGTAGATCATTTACGAATCTGCGGCTGGGAAAATTCGCAGCACAGTTGCGCGAAAATTTGCGGGAGTGGCGCATGCGCAGTATGACGCTTCGATCTCGGTCTTGATCGCCCTCGCCAATGCGTCGATGCGATCGGCGCGGTCAAAGGCATCGATCAGCGGTGTGCCATCGAGCGCGAGATAGGCTAGCGCCACAGGAGCGGCTACGCATGCGCAACGAACGCAGTCGTCCGCTCATGCTGTCAAGAAAGCTTCGCGACGCCGACAATCTGCAAAGATCTTCGGCCAGCGTTAAGGTCAGCAAAGAAATTGTCTATCGCCTAATCCGATGAGGCGGTCTGACAAGCGACTCCGAAGACGGGCGGTTCTTGTTGCAACCCTGCTGAGCGCAAGATCCGGCCCGATAGCAATCGTCTCCACGACCGAGGTTTACAGGTTCCGATGAAGGAGGTTGCCGGGCTTCGCGCCTTGGTCCCCACCACGCGGGATCAATGATGCCGATCCGCACGCTTGCCTTTACCGTCGTCCTCACCCGCTTAAAGACCACCGCGCCAAGCGCCTCCCCCGGGGTCTGATGTCTTTGTCCGCCGGCCCCTTCAATTGCTTTGATGGATTTTGATCAGCGCGGAACGCGATTGTAAGCCGCTGCTTCTGTATCACCAAAGCTGGCGCTTTCGATCTTCGGAAGAGGCGAGACGACTCAAACAAGGAATGGGGAGGGCAGCGACAGACGCGGAATGCCGTGCGGGGCAGATCGATGTTCCAGCGAGGAGCCTTGCTCCCTATTCACCCAATTGACTGCTGCGAATAGCTGCGAGACGGCAGGTCTTGGAGCCGGGGAGGCGCTGTGCGCTCGCCGTGACCTGTCGCCCACAATGTCGCTTGCTGGGCTTGCAAAGCACCAACAGCAAGATCTGGAGGAGGTCTAGCGATGAGTGTTGAGCTTACGATAAACACGAGATCATACACTGTCGGCGCGCCCTCGGATACGCCGCTGCTATGGGTGCTTCGCGATCTGATCGGGCTCACCGGCACCAAATATGGTTGCGGAATTGCTCAGTGCGGCGCCTGCACGGTGCACGTGGGTGGCGTCGCAGTCCGGTCATGCATCACGGCCGTCGGTGACGTTACGAAACCGGTTACCACAATCGAAGGATTGGATGCCGAGGGCAATCACCCCGTTCAGAGGGCATGGCGAGAGGAGCGCGTCCCGCAATGCGGCTATTGCCAGGCAGGACAGATCATGCAGGCGGCCGCACTCCTCGCTGAGATCAAGAATCCTTCCGATCAGCAAATCAGCGATGCAATGGCGGGAAATATCTGTCGATGTGGTTGCTACCAGCGCATCCTGTCTGCGGTGCGCGCAGCCTCGAGAGGGGTCTAGCGATGACCATGAATGCGCTGCGAACCTCATCCGCTCCTTGCGTCAAAATCGAGAACGTTAGCCGCCGTCAATTTCTTCGCTCGACGGCTGGATTGGCTGCCTTCGCTCTCGCCGTCGAGATCTCGAGCCTTGAGCCGAGTCTCGCCTACGAAACCGGCGCCGCCCAGATGCCGCACGGGGTTGTCACCGACCCGCATGTCTTCGTCTCGATTGATTCGTCGGGAATTGTTTCGATTACGGCCCATCGTTCCGAGATGGGTACGGGAATTCGAACGTCACTTCCGATGGTAGTGGCAGATGAATTAGAGGCTGACTGGTCGAGGGTTCGTATAGTCCAGGCGCTTGCCGACGAGCCGCGCTACGGCAATCAAGACACCGACGGGTCTCGTAGCATGCGTCACTTCTTCCAGCCGATGAGACAGGTCGGCGCGGCGATGCGTCAGATGCTCGAGCATGCAGCGGCAGAAAGATGGGGAGTTTCCTTGTCGGAGGTTCAAGCCACAAATCACGAGGTGATACATCGACAGACCGGCCGCAAGCTTGGTTACGGCGAACTCGCAAGCGCCGCGATGGACTTGGCGACCCCGCCAGTGGACTCCCTGAAGTTCAAATCCGACGACGCTTTCCGATATATCGGGTACGGCAACGTTCAAATCTATGACTTGTTCGACATCACCATCGGCAGGGCACAGTATGGATATGATGTTCGGTTGCCCGGCATGAAATACGCCGTGATTGCTCGCCCTCCCGTTGTTGGTGGGAGGATAAAATCCTACGATGCAACCGATGCGCTCAAGATTCCAGGTGTCGAAAAGGTGCTTGAGCTTAAGGTCAGTTGGGAGCCGCCCGCCGCATTCTCACCTCTTGGTGGGATCGCTGTGGTGGCCACCAACACGTGGGCGGCCATAAAGGGTCGAGAGGCCCTGAAGCTCGATTGGGAAGCCGGCGAAAATAGCGGCTATGATTCCGCCGCCTATAGACTGCAGATGGCGGAAGTTGCGAACAGACCGGGGCGCGTCGAGCGCAATCAAGGAGATTTCGACCGGGCGTTCGCCGCAGCGTCAAAAATTCTATCGGCCGAATATTACGTGCCACACTTGGCTCAAGCATCGATGGAACCACTGGTTGCGACAGCGATCATTCGCAATGGTGAGTGCGAAGTCTGGGCACCGTTGCAATCCCCGTTTGGCGCGCGCGAAGCACTCGCCAAGGTGCTCGATTTTCCGATTGAAAGGGTCAAGGTGAATGTCACTCTTCTTGGTGGGGGCTTTGGCAGGAAGTGCCAATCAGACTTCGCGCAGGAAGCCGTACTGCTCTCGAAGGCACTCGATGGCGCGCCGGTTAAGGTGGCCTGGACGCGAGAGGACGACCTCCATCATAGCTTCTATCATACTGTCACCTATTCGCGTTTGGACGCAGGCGTTGACTCATCGGGAAACGTGATTGCGTGGCGGCACCGTTCTGTCGCGCCAACCTTGTTTGCGAATTTCAAGCCTGATCCAAAGCGCGAGCAGGCTGTTGAACTCGGGTTAGGGCTTGCAGATGTCGCGTTGGACATCCCGAATGTGCGTGTCGAGACCGGTGAAGCGGCAGCGCTGACCCGGATCGGTTGGTTTCGGTCAGTCAACAACATACCTCATGCGTTTGCCGTGCAATCTTTCATTGCAGAGATCGCGCGAGCCCTGAGGAAAGATCCCAAAGACTTCCTCCTCGAGATCATCGGACCCCCACGAAGGCTTGAGCTAGAGAAACTCGGGGTGACGGATCCGCTTTGGAATTATGGCGATCCGTATTCGACCTACCCCATCGATGCGGGACGTCTCGCGAACGTGGTGAACTTGGCGGCTTCGCGTGCGAACTGGGGAAGCCCGCTCCCTAAGGGCAGCGGGCTTGGAATTGCGGTGCACCGCAGCTTCCTCTCGTACGTGGCGACCGTTGTCGAAGTTAGCGTGGATGGCCGAGGAAAGCTTATCATCCCACGCGTGGAGACCGCGATCGACTGCGGTTTTGCCGTCAACCCCGAGCGGATCCGGTCCCAGATCGAGGGTGCAGCAGTCATGGGGCTCAGCAATTTCATCGGCGAGATCTCCTTCGCCAAGGGGCGTGCCGAGCAGAGTAATTTCGATAGCTATCCGGTCGCACGCATCGACAATGCACCGATAAATGTACGTGTTCATATCGTTCCGAATGGTTCTGACGTTCCCCCGGGCGGGGTCGGGGAGCCGGGAGTGCCGCCGTTTCTGCCGGCGCTCTGCAACGCGATCTTCGCCGCGACGGGCAAACGCATTCGTTCGCTTCCGGCAGGCGATCAGATCCGCGTCTAGCGACTATACGTCACTATCTATCGTGCAGAGCGGCGATTGAGCTCGAGCACAGTCATCAAAAATAGTTGGCCACTAGAGGAGCGAAGGGATGTCCAAGGTTAGCAGGGCGCGCGCTGGAGTATGGGAGATCGTCAGCACGATCGTGGGGATTGGCCTGATGGGAGGAGGCCTCGGCAGTGCGGCGGCGGCTGCCGACGAGACGACCGAAAAGCGCCTTCTCAATGCGGCCCAGGAAACGAGCAACTGGCTGCATCACCACCGCGACTATACGGCACAGCGTTACTCACCGCTGAGCCAAATCAATCGCAATACCGTCAAGGGGCTGCGCGTTGCCTGGACAATGGCACTGGGTGGCATCGAAGGTGGCGGCATTTGGAGCCATGGCGGTCTCGAAGGAACTCCGATTGTCGAAAACGGATTCATGTATGTCACCGACGGATGGGGATCCGTCTACAAGATCGATCTGCACGGCGGAAACGGAAATCTAGTCTGGAAAATGGACCCGAAGACCGACCATGACTGGGCCGGGGCGATTGCTTGTTGCGGCGTCAACAATCGAGGCGCTGCGCTATGGGACAATTTTGTGATCTCCCATACCCTTGATGGGCGTTTGGTTGTAACGAATAAGGACGATGGCAAGGTCGCCTGGGAACGTAAAGTGGCCGATCCCGACAAGGGCGAGGTGATCACTGGCGCCCCTTTAGTCGTCAAGGACATGGCCATCACCGGTGTAGCGGGTGCCGAGTACGGTATTCGAGGTTGGATTGCTGCCACCGACCTGAAGTCTCAAAAGGAGGTGTGGCGAACCTATACGATTCCAGCAAAGGGTGAACCGGGGAACGAAACCTGGAAGGATGGTCATGAGGCGTGGAAGACGGGTGGGGGATCGACTTGGGTAACCGGGTCGTATGATGCGCAAGCTCACTTGATCTACTGGGGCGTCGGAAATCCCGGGCCGGATTTCGACTCCGAATACCGTCAAGGCGATAACCTTTATACCGATAGTACCCTTGCGTTGGATCCAGACACTGGCAAGGTCAGATGGCACTTTCAGCACACACCAAATGATCCATTTGATTATGATAGTGTTGCGGAGAGAGTTCTCGTCGACCTCCCGTTCAAGGGAAAGACGCGCCAGGTGGTCCTTGAAGCGGACCGCAATGGCTTCGCTTATGCACTCGACCGCACCGACGGCTCATTCCTTTGGGCCACCCCGTTCGTGAAGAAGGTCACCTGGACCAAGGGCATCAACCCTGAAACGGGAAAGCCGATTGAGTATGATCCCGGCAAAGGCGTGCAGACCTACGATCCTCAGGCGACGCTGAACCGGAAAAACACGCACGTCACCATTTGTCCCGGACACAACGGCGGCAAGAACTGGCCGCCGACCGCATACCATCCGGACTTGAAGACCTGGTATATCCCGGTCATCGAGAGCTGTGACGAGTTAGATAACAAGGAGACCAAGCCTGGTGATTGGAAAGCTCGTGAATTTTTCACAGGAGGTGGTCCAGTGGTGAAGATGCCCATAACAGGAAGCGTGACCGCTATCGACGCGACAACAGGTAATGTCACGGGCAAATATGAGACCAAGTATCCAATGCTGGGCGGGCTTCTTGCAACACCAGAGCTGATATTCGCCGGCCATCCCTCCGGAGAGCTCTACGCTCTCGATGCCAAGACTCTCAACAAGTTGTGGGAGTTCAACACGGGCGGCGGCGTCAACGCGCCCCCCATGACGTTCTCGGTCGACGGCAAACAATACATCGCGATTCTCGTAGGGCTGGGCGGCGCCTGGGACAAGTGGAACCTCGATTCTACAAAGGGCTTGGAGAAGGTCCCGCCAGGCTCCACGCTGTACGTTTTCGCATTGTGATCCGCCCCGTGGCGAAGTGGGGCGCCCCAGCGCGCCCTACTTCGTCGATAGTTCGAGGAACGAATGGAATTGACAGTTGTGCGCGTGAATCAAAGGGCCCATGGCGCGCTGCGCCTTGGCGTAATTGGCTTGATGGCAGGTGGCTGGGCGTTTCTCGCGCTACCAGAATTGGCGCTGGGCGAAGGCGGCACACCCGTACCGGGGCCCGTTATCAACGGAGCGCACCGTGCGCTCGATGAAGGGCAGCGCATCTACGAAAAGGCAAACTGCGTCGGCTGCCACAAATGGCACGGCGACGGAGGCGGCGGTTATGGTGGCGCAGCGCTCTCGTTGCGAGCAACACAGCTCACCCGCGATGAAATCGTCGAGGTCGTCCATTGTGGGCGGCCAGGAACGGGAATGCCGCGTTTTGATCGTGAGGCCTACAAGGACTACCGGTGCTATTCGGGCATCTCGGCTGACGATATCGGCAAGGATCTGCCTCCGGATGCAGCTACGTTTCTCCGGCCGATGGAGATCGAAAAGGTCGTTGACTATGTTCTGAAGCATATCAAGGGCAAGGGGCCGACAAGCTATCAAGACTGCATTGACTTCTACGGAGACAGCTCGAGGGCCTGCGAAGTCTACAAGAACATATCGATCAACTCGCAGGCGATCGAAGCGGAAAAGAAGCGATGACCCGAACATCATCGATCTGGCTGCTGCCACTGTTGCTTCTGTCATTCGCTAGCGGCGACGTTAAAGCGGACGAGGCGGCCGATTTGCGCGACCTCAGTCTTGGGATGTCGGTCGCCAGCATTCCCCCTGAAGAGTATATTAACCTTAGGTGCGCCGACAAAGAAGGGGCCAAGCTGGCTGGCTGGAACGACTTCCAAGCGTGTCCCGCTGATCAAAAGGGTCTGCACAATCTCTCGTTTCGCTTCAATGACGACCTCAATCCACTGGCGGCGCTGAGCGATAAGTATCAGGGTACGAAGCTCGGTGGTCATCCCGTGCTGCTGACGGGATTGGTGGACAGTGGGGGTGCCTTGCAAGGTATTCGGATCGACACGGATCCGAACGCACGTCCCTTCTGGCGTAAGAAAGCATACTTGTTGGCACTCATAGTGAAAGCTCGATATGGGGAGGCCGGGTGGAGTTGCCGAGAGGCGGAGCCTCTCGAAGGAGAAGCTCCGGTGGGCGGGTTGCTTATCAAGGAGCACTGCGAGAAGCGGGCAGGCCGTCGTCGCCTGGCTTTAGATCGGGAAGTCTATCGCCGTGCCGGGCAGCCTCTGTCAGACTTTGTCAATGTCACCCGATTCATCATCGAACAGACGATAGACCCATGACGCAAGGATTCGAAGGAACGAGGTTAAATGTATCGGGCGATCTGCGGCACCTCCGTCAGACCAAGACTTTGCGGTGGAGTGATGAGCGGAGGTCGTGAGCCAGCATCGGAGCTATTACCGGTCGCTTATGAGGCGCCGACCCGGGAGCGTATCGCGTCCGATCGCAACGATCCGCTGGCAGACCGGCCTTGTCTGCTTCCTCCCTGCACCTAGCCGCTGTTGGCCAGACCAGCAGCGGCCTCTTTTTGTGTGCCGAGTATGAACGACAGCTTGGAGGTGGAAGTCCTCTACCCAGCCTGATGGTGGCGAAGGGTTAGTGAAGCGCAAGGGCGTCGTCGCAAGATGGGGTCTGAAGAAAGCGTGGAGCAAATCCGCGGCCCGATGGACAAGAACCGGATAACGAGGCCTACCCGACCGGACGAGCGAGCGAATGATCGCGAAGTCCAGGGCCATCAAGGGTCGGGGTGGTAAATCCGGCGGGTGTGCGGAGAAGGCGGTCGATCTTACCTCGGGAGGTCTGCGCTGTGTCCCGGTAACGGGACTGAGGCCGCCGTAAGGCGGCCTGATCACAGAGCAGAAGTCAGCAGAGGGCATAGTAGGCGGCAGCGCGCCGCCGAAGGCCTGAACGGTGGAAGTGGTCATTAGAGCGGTAATCTCGCGCACGCCATGCGGCAGAAGAATCAGATCAAACTGAACTCGGGCACCGGAGCGGAGGGTGAAGCCCAAGGCGCCGCCGTCCGAGAGACCGAAGCAAGCGCGGCGAAGGCCAGCCTCGAACGCCCGGCGGTCGCAGGATCGTCGATGGAAGCAGTTGTCGAGCGTGAGAATCTGAAGAAAGCGTTGGCGCAAGTGAAGCGCAACAAGGGAGCGCCCGGGATCGATGGGATGACTGTCGAGAACCTGGGTCTCTACCTGAAGAGGCACTGGCTCACAATCCGAGCCCAGTTGCTTGAGGGCACCTACAAGCCGAAGCCGGTGCGGCGGGTCGAGATACCGAAGGCGTCAGGCGGCCTGCGGCCGCTCGGCATCCCGACGGTGCTCGATCGCCTCATCCAACAGGCGATGATGCAGGTGCTGCAGGCGGACTGGGACGGAACGTTCTCCGAGACGAGCTTCGGCTTCCGGCCGGGGCGCTCGGCGCATCAGGCGGTGGAACGGGCGCAGGCGTATATCGCGTCCGGGCACGCCGTCGCCGTGGACATCGACCTGGAAAAGTTCTTCGACCGGGTCAACCACGACATCCTGATGGGGCTGGTCGCCAAGCGGGTTACTGACAAGCGCCTTCTCAAACTCATCCGTGGATTCTTGAACGCGGGTGTGATGGAAGGAGGACTGGTCAGTTCGACGGAGGAGGGCATGCCACAGGGCGGTCCGCTCTCGCCGCTGTTGTCGAACCTGATGCTGGATGTGCTGGACAAGGAGCTTCAGAAGCGCGGCCACAACTTTGTACGCTACGCCGATGACTGCAACATCTATGTGTGCAGTCAGAAGGCTGGCGAACGGGTGCTGGTCGGCATCGAGAAGTTCCTCGAAACGCGCCTCAAGCTCAAGATCAACAAAGCCAAGAGCGCGGTCGCCAGACCGAGTGTCCGCAAGTTCCTGGGCTTTAGCTTCACCGGTGGGCGAGCACCACGACGGCGCATTGCGCCGCAGGCGCTCGCTCGCTTCAAGGCGAAAGTTCGGGAGCTGACACGGCGCACGCGTGGTCGAAGCCTTGCGCAGATTATCAAAGAGTGTCCGTCTATCTGATTGGATGGCGCGGCTACTTTGGCTTCTGCCAAACCCCGTCGATATTGCGCGACCTTGATCAATGGCTCAGGCGGCGGTTGCGCGCCATCGCCTGGAAACAATGGAAGCGCGGAAGCACTCGTTTTGCGGAGCTGCGACGCCGCGGCGTCGGTCGGGATCGGGCGGCGAGAACCGCCGGAAGCCCACATGGCCCTTGGCGGCTCGCGAACAGTCCCGCGCTCACCATCGCCATGCCAATCGCGTTCTTCAGCTCACTCGGCTTGGCTTCCGTCGCGGCACCTGAAGCCGCATAATCCACTGAACCGCCGGATACGGACCCGTATGTCCGGTGGTGTGGGAGGGGCGGAGCTGTGAGGCTCCCCCCTATCCCGATTGTCCTCCGGGCCGGGGTGTACGACGAGCGAGCCTTCGAGCCGCACGACGGCCTTTCCTCTTGCGCGCGGAGCACGTCGTCGAAACGATCAGATGCTGATCGACAGATTCTGTGCGGTGATGGTGAGAAACTCAACAGGAGCATTGCTCACATCGACGTCGATTAGCCCGAGACGGCGAAGCACCGTATCTAGCGAGCGGCGCGCCTGGGTCTCTGGCGCACCATCGATGCAGATATCCATCAAACCGGACCGGAGACATTTTGCGGTGCCCTGACTGAGAGCGTGGCCGATCCAAAATACCTTGGCAGGATGCGCATTCAAAGCCGCCGCGATTCCCTCTCTCCCGGCGCCAACAGTATATAGTCCGATAACGCGATTGTCCTCCCGCAACGCTTGCGTGAGCCTTTCTGCCGAGAGAAAATTGTCGTCGTGTCCGAAAATGACAAGGCGGAAATGGTGACGGCCATCCGTGTGCTGGGTCAGATAGTCGGAGAAACCGCCTATTCGCTCCCTATGTGCCCGGTAGGCTCCGCTGTGGCACATGGCGAGGAAGGTACCGCTACGCCCTTGTAGCATGTGAGACATATAGTAGGCGGCAGTCCGTCCCGCCGCATAATTGTCAATACCGATATAGGGCACATCCTCGCCGGCGCTTCCCGTCAGTAACTGCACAACTTCCACGCCCGACATGCGGACTTGGCGGATGCTCTCTGTAATCTTCGGATGGTCTGGAGCCAGAACGATGAGACCGGCTCGGCGAATTGGGGGCTTTGCAATATGTTGGGCAATGGCGGCGATATCGTCCTCGCGAACAAACGTTCGGTGTACCAAGATTGTTGGGTCCAGCGAGGCAGAAATTCGCTGGAAAGTAGCGTTCAGCTCCGCATAAAACATCTCGGCCTGCGGCTGAACCACAAGCACCTCGATCCGAATGATGCCGCTGTGAGGCCTCAATCGCCGATCGCCATATTTTAGTTTCTTTGCGGCCTTGATGACTCTTTCAGCTAGCTCGGTCCTGACGCCGCCGCGGTCGTTGAGAACCCGCTCGACGGTTGCAGTCCCGACATTCGCTTCTCGCGCAATGTCTCTGATCGTCGGACTATTCAAATGCCTGCCTCCGGCCTGACTTTGGTCAACTCGGAATGGGAACGTGCCGCTTAACTTGCTTACTCCTTCAGGTGTCCTTGTGAGTCTATGGACCGTTGCCCTCGAAAGTGTAGGCGGTCTTCACCGTTGTATAGAATTCCTGCGCATAGCGGCCTTGCTCGCCGGATCCATAACTTGAGGCTTTGCGGCCGCCGAATGGCACGGGATAGTCCACGCCGGCCGTCGGTATATTGACCACGGGGTGATGAGCCCGATGACTCCGACCGGCTCGCGGGTGATCTCCACATCACAGATGGCCGTACCGATGACAGCTTCTCGCCCGCCACGCGGAGGCACTCGCCGGCGAAGAATTGGAAAATTTGTGCGGCGCGCGTGACCTCGCCGATGCCTTCCGGCAACGTCTTTCCCTCCTCACGGGAGAGCAACCGGCCGAGCTCGTTCTTGCGAGCTTGGATCTCATCGCCAACCGCCTTTAGGATGTCGTGCCGAGCCTGAATGGTGGAGTGCGACCAAGCGGGAAAAGCATCAGAAGCGGCGGCAATTGCGCGCTCGGTCTCGGTGGCTGAGGCGAGGGCATACTCGCCTACAACGTCGTTGGTGTTCGACGGGTTGATGTTCGGACAGGCCTCGGCCGCAGCAAGCCACTCGCCGGCAATATAGTTCTTTGTCATCGATAAGCTTTAAACTCGGATTCAATAGTGTATGTGCATAAGCGTCCGCCTTGCAGATCATGTCACAGAGTAAGTGACTTCAGCAGAGCGACTCAGCGTCCCCAGCAGAGGGCTAACGGGTTGACCCCGCGTGCAAGCTCGATCAGCCCGGCTTTCGTTTTGGGATGAATTTGAGCCAAGGGATGCCGCACAGCGTCACATCTGATGACGTTCCCTTCCTTCATCACGCTCTTGGCCGCCCGAAGGCCACATTGACGGTTCTCGTAGTTAATCAACGGCAGCACTTTTGCATAAGCTGCAGCCGCGTCCGCGCTCCGACCCGCCCTATGATTATCGATAACTGGCCGCAACAAATCGGGACAGAGCGCGCTCGACATCGTCCCGGTAGCGCCAGCTTCGAGATCTGCCATCATGGTAATGGCTTCTTCTCCGTCAAATGGACCAGCTACGGCGGCGTCTCCAGCGTCAATTAAGTCTCGCAGCTTCGCTGCAGCAAAAGGAACTTCGATCTTGAAATAATTAACGAGCGGCACCTCTCGGGCTAGCCGCACGAGAAAAGGTACAGAAAGCGTTACCCCGCTGAGCGGCGCATCCTGAACCATGATCGGGATTCTAGCCGCATCAGCAACGCGAGCGAAATGCTCGATCATGTGGGCTTCGTCAGCCCCGAGTCCTGAGCCGTGGTAAGGTGGCATCAGCATGAGAATGCTTGCGCCTCTTTCGGCTGCATAGCGCGCGCGCTCCACCGCGATACGAGTGCTGAAATGGCTACAGGTCACCATGACCGGCTTGCGGCCGGCCACATGTGATAGACAGAGGTCAACTAGCAATCTGCGTTCCTCGTCTGACAACAGGAACTGCTCGGAATAGTTGGCCAGGATACAGATTCCGTCGACCTTCTGATCGATCATGCATTCCAAAACACGCCGTTGTCCCTCAACATCAAGATCGGCAGAGTCCGTGAATGGCGTTGGTGCGACGGGAAACAGCCCCTGATAGAGCTCCTTTTTTCTGGATTCCATGAGTCAAGATCTCTCTTTGCGGATGAGGAGCATTGGGACGAGCAGCTGGTGTAGGGCACATCGATCCGGGATCGTGAATGTTCCTATGGCTTTTGAGCAGTATGTGAAAAATGGCGTCAAGCATTGGCCCCGAGCAATCCGCCACGCATTACTGTGGGCGATAGGGGGCTATGATATTTGGGCGAATACCGGTGTCAGCCCTGCTGTCCGGCCGCAATTGGCCGCGGGTGGTGCGAACACCGATAAGGAGCTTGCGAAGCGCCACGAACGACTGTCCTTCGAGCTGTGGGCTTAATGGCACGTAGTCTCCGTTTCTGCCGACCAGACAACATGCGCATGCGTCTTTTGTCATTGCCGACCTCGCGCGGGCGCAGTTGATTCTCGGACGATCAAGCGCGTTTCGAGCTCCACTCTGGAATGTATGTCGAGCGAATTTTGGTCTGCCAAAAAGTAGTTAGCTGCCTGTTCGCCCATCACTCGAGCCGGAACGTCTACTGTCGTAAGACCGGGCGTGAGGTATTCGGCGATATCGAGATTATCAAAACCAATCATCGATATGTCTTGAGGTACGCGCAGTCCTGCATCCCTGCAGCCGCGCAAAGCTCCGACGGCAAGCACGTCGCTGCCGCAAAATATCGCCGATACATCTCTATTTTGATTGAGAATGATCTTAGCTGCGGCTCGGCCGCGGCTGAATTCGTACGGCGATTCCACTACGATAATGCTGGAGCGGTCTATCCCACGACGTTCAGCCATTGCGAGGAAGCCCTCAAGACGACCAGATGCACGATCGTTCTCGCGCGTTACACCAGCTATGACTGCAAGATTTTTGTGACCGAGGTCTGCAAGGTAGTTTGCTGCCAGAGCCCCGCCACTGCGATTGTCAAAACCCATGCTGGGAATCGAAGCATCTTCCGAGAGGGCATAGGTGACGGCAAATCTTACCTTATGTTCGCGCAGCAGCTTGAGGGTTTCCTTTCGATGACAAGTGCCCACGAGAACAATGCCATCCACGCCTTTTTCAATGAGATTGCGCACAACGCGAATTTCTCGGTCGAGATCGTAACCCGTTGCAGAGTAGACGAGCGACGCACCCGCGGGCGCTAGCCGGCTCTCCAGGCCTTCCAGCATTCGAGTGAAAATCGCACTGTCTAGTGTCGGAACTATCAAGCCGATCAGCCGGGAGCGCGAGGATCGCAGCGCGCGTGCTGATCCGTTGGGAACGTAGCCGAGCTCATCAACGATCCGCAGAATGCGCTCTCTTAAACCGATCGCGACGGTTTCGGGTCGATTCAACACTCGGGAAACTGTGGCGATAGAACAGCCGGCCCGCTTAGCTATCTCCACCACGGTCGGTGATTGCCTTTGCTCCACACGAGCGATTTTTTCCACAGCCATTGAGCCTATTTCTTCCTCGCCGCGAGCCCTTGAACGCTGCGCGTGACATCCATTGTATGAAATCGTTACCATAATACGGCGACCGAGTGAACTGAAATAATGAGCGAGAATGCCGGTTAGTTGGGGCCAAACAGGCCAAGTTCGTCATTGCATCAATATTCCTCTTGCGCAACGAAAGTCGTTGATGTAAACCTTTTCATAAATCGAGCTCGTCCGGGCGGGTGCGTTCGGCATCCGGCCTTGTGTGCGAGGCAAAGCTTGGGCGGTCAGACGTAATGAGTCTGCGTTCGGGCATTGGAGAAGGTATGCAAGCGAAGAACAGGCGGACGGGCGAGGTGCCAATTGTTACGGCTAGGCAAGCCGTATCACTGATCTCCGATGGCGATTGCGTCTATTTCGGCGGTTCAGCCGGGGTCGCTATCCCGGAGCTAATCATCGATGCGCTCCGTGACATTCATTCCGAGCAGGGTTCGCCTAAGAACTTGATGCTGGTTGGTACAGTGGCCATCGGTGATTGGGCCACGACCGGGTTCAACAAATTGGCGGCCCCCGGGCTGGTTCGCCGGGTTGTGGCGAGCGGTTTGAACAATTGCCCAGCGCTTGGACGCCGGGCGCTAGCCAACGAAATTGAAGCATACACTCTTCCCCAGGGAGTCCTGGCGCAGCTTGCTCGTGAAAACGCGGCTGGGCGCCCCGGTGTAATCACGAAAGTTGGGCTCCGGACATTCGCCGATCCTCGCATCGGCGGTTGCAGGCAGAGCGAGTGCAGCAAAGAGGACATGGTTGCTGTCGTCGATATCGAGGGAGAAGAGCACCTGCTCTATAAGACTTTCCCGATCCAAGTCGCGATCCTGAGGGGCAGCATTGCGGACGAGAAGGGAAATATCTCACTCGAGGACGAGGCATATGTCGGGGAAAGCATGTCGATCGCAGCTGCAACGCGGCGGTCGGGTGGAATAGTCATTGTGCAGGTCAAGCGGGTCGCCGCCTCCAATACGCTAAATCAACGAGAAGTAAGAATCCCTGGTGTCCTGGTCGACTACCTTGTCGTCGATCCCAAGCAGCGACAGACTTATGCGACGGAGTATAGTCCGGCCTATGCGGGAAAAATGCGCGTGCCGGACGGCAAAATCGCCGCTCTGCCGTTCGACGTGAGAAAGGTAATCGCTCGCCGGGCGGCGCTTGAATTGACCCCCGGAGCGACCGTCAACATCGGCTATGGTATCTCGAACGGGATTGCGGTCATCGCCGCCGAAGAAGGCATTTACCGCTCAGTCACACTGACGGCAGAGCAGGGGGTGATCGGCGGCATCCCTGCCCCCGGACAGGATGCCGGAGCTGGCACGAACTACGACATGATAGCGCCGCAACCGGATCAGTTCGATTTTTATGACGGCGGCGGGCTCGACATCGCATTCCTGTCTTCTGCGGAGGTTGATCGGCACGGCAACGTTAATGTGAGCCGCTTCGGCGACAAGATCATAGGTCCTGGCGGGTTCATAAACATCAGTCAGGGCGCTCGAAAAGTCGTGTTCTCCGGTACCCTCACAGCGTCGGGATTGAAGGCGTTCCCGCAGAGCGGTTCTCTCGTTATTGCGGATGAGGGAAAGGTCAGAAAATGGGTGAAGGACGTCTACCAGATCACGTTCAGTGGCGCGTTTGCGAAAGAGCGACAGCAAGAGGTCGTATTCATTACCGAGCGAGCCGTGTTCAAGCTTACGCCCAGCGGCCTGATGCTAACCGAAGTTGCGCCTGGCATATCGGTCGAAAAGCATGTGCTGCCTAACATTGAATTCGAGATAGCCGTGTCGCCGCAACTAAAGCTGATGGATGCAAGGATTTTCAAGGATGAGCCAATGAATTTGGCCGCCGGATTCCACGCTCGCGCACCGGCGTAAAGGAGAGGCCGACGTGAAGTTCGTTACAAGAGATTACGTGGACAAGGTCGAGATTCTCGCAATGAACAGGCCAGAGCGGCGCAACGCTCTGGGTGAAGATATCCTCAAAGATCTGCATGAAACGGTAGATAGGGCGGCCAACGATAAAGACGTCAATGTGATAATGCTCGCCGGAAACGGTCCCGGTTTCTCAGCCGGTGCAGACCTAAAGGATTTTTCGGCCAGCGACATCAACGACACCTTCGACCTCAATCGCCGACTGGGCGCGTTTGTACGCTCTCTCGCTCTTGTCAGAAAGCCTGTCGTCTGTGCTGTTGATGGGTTTGCCTTGGGCGGCGGCTTCATGCTCGCAGCCTCGTGCGACGTTGTCGTAACAGCTCCAGTAACGCGCTGGCATTTGCCGGAGGTTTCACTAGGCTGGTTGCCGGGCTTCGGGCTGGATACTTTAGCTGCACGCGTTGGACCGTTTGCAGCTCGCTCCTTGAGCTGGAGCCCGACCGCGATCGACGGCGTGGAGGCTCACAGGTTGGGGCTGGCTGACATCCTGTCGCTTCCAACGGAAACTGCTCGCGAGGTGGCGCTTCATTACGCCAAAAACCTCGCGGCAATGCCGGCTCACGCGGTGCTGACCACGAAACAATTCTTTTCAACATCGGTGACCGCGAGAGCAGAAGTGATGGACGACTTGGCCAATCGCTACTTCGCTCAGGACATCCTCCATGAGACCGCACGAACGAGTCTGCAACGCTTTCTCCCGAAGAAGACCGCCGGCGCCGAAGTTGTTCGCAAGGAATAATCTGAACCACGTTCCCGAGTTTCTCATCACCGTCGAAGCGCCTGTTGCGAAACTTTGCTGTCGGGAGGCTTGGCTATCGAGCGGCTCGCAATCCGACTTGTGTTCACCACCGATGATCAAAAGGAGAGCATGGCTGCCTTCGTCGAATGGGCCGCCGCCATTCACTAGACGCTGACGCACGGGCAGTACTCAGATCGCCCATGACTCAGCAGCTGGCCGCGCGGCAGCACTTCACGGCGCTGCTTGTGCCGAAATGTAAACGTTTTCAACAAAACGGAGGGAAGGAATGACCAGTATCGTTGAGCCCATCGCTTCAGCCGCGCAGCAAGCCGTGGCGCCGGGTGCGTCACGTGAAAAACAGGTTGCTACTCGGAGCATGACCATTGCCCTGGGGGGTGGCGTAGCCCTGGAGTGGTACGACTGGACCGTCTACGGAATGATGGCGTCTTTTCTGTCGCCACTCTTCTTTCCTTCCAGTGATCCCACGACCTCGCTGCTCGCCGCACTTGCCGTATACGGCGCCGGCTTCTTCGCGCGACCTGTGGGAGCTGCGGTACTCGGTCCTATTGCCGACCGCGTCAGCCATAAGCGGGTGATGATGATCTCCATCACCGCAATGGCCTTGTGCTCGCTGCTCATTTCCGTCCTGCCTGGCTATAGCGAGCTTGGTGTGGCAGCGGCGGTGATATTGCTGCTCGTCCGGCTCATCCAAGGGCTCGCCACCGGCGCTGAAGCTGGCGTTGCGAACTCGATTGCGATCGAACTTGCCCCGCCGGGCAAAGAGGGACAGTATCTTGGGCTGATCAGTGGCACATTTATCCAGCTCGGCGTCTTCGCATCCAGCTTGGTCGCCTTTCTCGTGAGTGCCTCTGTAGCTCCCGAAACAATGCACGGATGGGCTTGGCGGCTGCCCTTTGCCTTCGGCGGAGCACTCGGCTTGCTGATCATCTATTTGCGTAGCAAACTGCCGGAGACCTTGATCAAGCACGCCATGCATCGCGATGAACTGTCGCGAACTCAGGAGACCACAGGCGACGTGTGGAAGACGCTCTGGAGCGTACGGCTTTCGCTGCTCGCTATCATCCTGGTCGTCGGAGCGGTGCAGATCGCGAACTATGCCTGGAATGCAGGTTTGCCAAACCTTGCCAACGGGGTGTTCAAGGAGAACAGCACCTGGGTGTACGGGATCACGACTCTCATGGGCCTGATCTGGATCGTCACAGCGCCCTTGGTGGGCGCCTTTGCAGACAAGATCAGACCCTCACGCGCATTCACGCTGCTGCGGCTGCTGCTCGTCGCGTGCTTCTTCCTCACGTTGGCCTATTCCGAGAAGAGTATTTCCACGTTCTTCTTCGTGATGGTGTTTGGCGGCGCAATCGTCGGCTTCAACATGGCGCTCTACAACTTCATCGCAACGACGCTGATGCCACGGGCGGTGCGTACGACCGGTATCGCTGTCGGGTATGCGCTCGGGGTGTCGCTGTTTGGCGGAACATCACCCTATTTGCTGGTGTGGTTGCAGCATGCGCAGATGGCCTGGATGTTTCCCGTCTACGGATCGGTGGTCGCGGTGCTGAGCGTTGCTATTTATCACGTCGCGAAAAAGCGAGGCCACGTCTACATCGGCGAGTGATGTGTTAGCTGCTCCGCGGAGCGCGAGAGCTTTCTTGGGAGAAACTATGTCGAGAAGCGATTTCTTATCCGCATGCGAGCGGATGTTGGTGCGCATAGCGCAAACGCGGGATGCTTCCACATCGGGCCTGCCGCATTGGGCCCGAAGCGGAGATGGAAAATGGACGTTCACGTCCGATGGTGATTGGACCGGCGGAGCGTTCGTCGGCCAACTTTGGCTCGCCCATTTGGCCGATCCGCTACGCTTCCCGATATCTGACGCGCATGCTGCGCTGGCCAGGATGCTGCCTCGCGCCGAGCGCCGGACGGCCTTCAAGGGCTTCGGCTTCTACCACGGTGCGGCGCTTGGAAGTATCCTTTTTGGTGATGAAACGGCCCGTGATGCCGCGCTCAGGGTAGCTAGGTCTCTGGAGCTGATGTTCGACCCGAAACTGGGCTTGATCCCGCTAGGCCAGGATGCTGAGGAGGCCAGCGCGGTGGGTATCGCCGAAAGCAGCATCGACTCCCTTCAGGCCACCGGGCTGCTTTACTGGGCCGCGGACCAACTGAATGACTCGCGGATGGAAGAGGTGGCCAACGCACATATGCGGAAGGTATTGGAAATCCATGTGCGCCCAGATAATTCGGTGATCCAATCCTCAACGCTAGACCCGCAAACAGGGAAGGTGCTGAGAACGCATACGCATAAGGGATATAGTGATGTTAGCACTTGGGGACGAGCGCAGGGATGGGCGATGCTCTATACCGCTCACGCTGCCATGGTTCGTCCAAAGCAGGCTTTGTGGCGCCAATATGCCGTGCGCGTACTGGACTGGTGGATCCACCACGTTCCCGCGGACCTCGTTGCGTACTGGGACTTCGATGACCCGGCGATTCCGGCTACCAGCAGGGATACTGCGGCGACCGCTATCGCAGCGGCAGCATCCTTGCGACTTGCGTCCGCACTCGGACCGGTTGATGGTGCCAAGTACCAGGACTTCGCAGAACGTACCGTGGCCGAGTTGGCGTCGCGATATCTGACGCCAATCGGCCCCGCCGACCAGCGCCCGCTTGGAATGCTCACTGGCGGATGCTTCACCCGAAATGCCTCCGCACGCGATATCGACACGGCGCCAGACGCAGAACTAATTTTCGCTAGCTACTTCCTGTTTGAGTCTCTTGGAACCCTTACCGGTCTCGTTCCTATGGGCCGGATCTAGTAGGACGGGCTGACTACGCAAAAAGCGGGTGAGGAAGCGAGGTGCGGTAAACCGACTTTTCAACTAATCAGGCTCACAAACAGCGGTCGTGGGAAAGGAGCTTCAGCGGCCGATTTAAACGATGACAGGCCACTCGACGCAAGCCGGCCGGGGCATGAACACGCGGTTCGAGCCGGCTCGCTAGATGTCGCCGGACCGTCAGTGCGCACATTGTGACCTGAGGACGTAGACCTCTAGAGGTGCTCGGGAGGAGGTTTGAATTGCCAGAGTCGCACAACGAAGCGGTCCTACGCGTGGACTAGACGGTTGCACTCCATGGTTCACAAAGCCGCAATGGAAATTGACAAAATCGATGCTCGTCTTCTCGATCTGGTTCAATGCAATAATCGTCTGAGCAGTGAAGAACTCGGCGCGAAGGTGGGCTTATCTGCATCCGGAGTTCAGCGCAGACTGAAGCGGCTACGGAAGGAAGGCGTCATAGAGTCTGACGTTTCGATCATTTCGCCGAAGGCGGTCGGCCGGAATGTGACTATGCTAGTAGCCATTTTCTTTGAGCACGATCGCGCAGACATCATCGACCGCTTTAAGCGAGCTGTCCGCAAGATGCCTGAGGTCATGAGCGGCTTCTACGTTACCGGCCAAGCCGATTTCATCCTTGTAGTAACTGCAAACAATATGGAGGAATACGAGCAGTTCACCCGGCGCTTGATAAGCGAAAATCCAGATATAAGGCGCCTTGAGACTGCCGTCGTCTTGGATCGCATCAAATCCGGTTTCACCTTACCAATGGGACGTCTGGCGTGCTGGTAACCTATCTTATAGTGCCCGTGACGGACTGATCTTGGGTCAGGTGTCTATGCGGACTGATTCGAATCAGGCCGTTTTTCCGGCATATGCTCGACGCATGCTCCTCAACGCTAAAGCCGGGTTCTAACCCGCCAGGCCCTCGCGGATCTCAAAGGCCGCTCCACAATTGACCAGGCCAAAAGAGTTGCTCTAATCAGCGACTGCTTTCAGTGCTTCCACCAAGAGCTTATTGTCTGCTTCAGTGCGACATGCGATGCGCAAGAACCGTCTGCCATTTTGGAGCGTCTTGCCGCCATTGTGCCTGATCAATATGCGTCTGTCGTTTAAGAGCCTTGAGGCGATCACGTCCCCATCCGGCCAGTGAGGCGGCAGTTCGCAGAACACAAAGTTCGCGTCAGGCTTTAGAACTCTCATTCCGCCGATGCTGCGCAGGTCTGCGTATAGTTTGTCTCTGTCGCTGCCTACCCTCATCCAACTCTGCTGTGCCGCGTGCGCGAGGTGAGGGAGCTTGCTCAGAAAAAACTCGCCAAACGTATTGACATTCCACGTGGGGAGCGCCGCTCTCATTTCCTTTATCATCTGTTCATTTGCGGATGCCGCATACCCGATCCTCAAACCGCATGTCCCGTAGATCTTTCCCAGGCTCTTGAGAACGATCACATTAGGAAATTCGAGCAAATGGTTTTCCAGGCTCGCACTTCGTCCGACCTCACTAAATTCAATGAATGACTCATCGATCAATAGGAGTTGCTGTTGAGATCGAAGCGCGGAAGCGAGATATAGCATATCGGGATAGGGAACCATCCGCGAAGTGGGATTATTTGGCGATATCACGATGGCCGCGTCGACACCATTTGTGCGCGCAAATGCTGCATAGCGTTGCACATCGAGTTCGAAATCTGGCGATGGCAGGAAAAAGCGTGATAACCGCCCCGGCAGGGCGGTCGTCTCATAGGGATTGAAGGTTGGGACCGGGACAGCAATCCTCATACCCAGTCGACCAAGGAGGATGGGAATCAGTTCAGCCACGCCGTTGCAAGCGACAAGGTTATCCGCCGGAGTCTTCACCGCATCCGCAAGAAGTTGGACCATCTGCTCATTAGGAGAGGGATAGCAGGTAATAAGCCGCGGCAAAGCCTCCCGAAGTTCGTCAAGAAACCTTTGCGGCGGAAAATAAGGATTCATCAGAAGGACGAAGTCCGTGATGTCATATTTCCAATAGCCGCCCGGGAATCGGTTGACGAGATCAGGGACGCCATCAGGTTTGAGGGGTACGTCGACTTGTGCTGGGCTGTTCATGACTGTGCTGAACTGAAACGTCTCAGGGGCAAGGCAGATTCCGAAAAGGATCGCGAGCTCTCGGCGTCAAGCATCGAGCGGTGCCCATTCGTGCGGAAATGTGCCCGACAACAAGTCTGGTACACACTGCAGTCGGCAGATTCCACTCATCTATGACTTGCATGGTACTGAAGCTGGCAACATGGAGAAGGGCAGTCGCTGAATCATACTTCTATCCACATTCAAAAGGAGCGACTAGCTAAAGCCACCGATGATGCGACGGCGAAGATGCTTAATGCCGTATACATTGATGCGCTGAGTGGTGGCACACGAACAGGCGCGACATGCGCCAAAGCGAGCAGCAAGAAGCCGATGTTCACGACGTCGGAAAACGCTTCAGCAGGAATAAGAGGCTTAAGAAGAAATAGAAGCGCCAGGAGCGGCACGTCGTACGACAAGGGCAGGCCCAAGAACCGCCCATCGCGCGACCTGCCGAAGTTCGCAAAGTAGCTAAGCCTCAATGCTCCAGCCAGCAATAGCGTGGTTGCGGTCGCAAGGGCGAGAAGTGAGCCTTGGCTGACCTGTACCACAATTACCGCAGGCAGAACGGCTCCATAGACGATATCCGCAAACCCGTCGAGGCTCGCTCCGATCTTTGCAACATTTGGATCGCGACCTGTCGTGCGACCTGCCACAAACCCGTCGAGATGGTCCGCTAGAACAGCCCAAAGCGCTACCGCCACAGATAGCTCGAACCGCTCCGATAGCGCAAGAAACAGACTGGCGGAGGAAAAGAGTAGCCCCGTAATAGTTATGGCGTTCGCTGGATCCCATAGGTATTTTAGCATTGGACTCTCACCTCGTCTGCAAATCACGTCTCGGCGTATAGGCGTTGGTTCGGCCCCTGAAAATGCGTTCGGCAATTTGCAGATCCTCAGCATTGTCAATTTCGTACCAGCTGAGACCATCGCATCGCGCCGCTGAGAGACGCAGATCTCGTTTTGCTATCAGATACCCAAAAAGTTCTTCGGTATAGGTCTGCCTGGCTCCGGCGGAGATGATATCGTCCAGCGTGGGAACGATCGTCGCCTTGAGCGTCGGCGCTGAAAGACGCAGCAGGTTCATCGTCTTGAAAAGCCTTGGACCATGCGCAACCAGATCTGATGCGGTTTGCTTCAATCGAAAGCCTGTGATGAACCCGTTCTGCGACAGCAGAACGGCTGATCCTTCCATTGAATCATCGAAGGGAACGACTGCAGCCACGTCGGTCCCGCCGCAGCCTATCAAGTAGCGTAGCGCATCCTCTTCGAAAAAGACGTCGCCTTCGAGCAGGAAGCAGTCTCCGCAGAGAAGAGCGTCGCGCGCCAGCCACAAGGAATAGGCGCTACCGGTGCGCTCAAAGACGGTCGACTCGACATATTTGATATTGATCTGGCCGAATCGGCTGCCGCAGGCATATTGAATGGCGTCTTTGCGGTAACCCACGATGATCGTGACCTCTTCCACGCCGACAGCTTCCAGATTGCGCAGAGCGTTGTGAAGAATCGAAGTGCCGTTGACCTCGACCAGCGGCTTCGGTCGCAGATCTGTCAGAGGACGCAGGCGAGAGCCCCGGCCAGCGGCGAGAATGACGGCGTTCTTGGGAGCAACGGTCACCATTTAGTTCCTTTTTCATCGTGCCGCTAAGGTGAAAAACCGACCAGCTTTTTCGCCGCGGCCTACGCTTGCTGAAGCGACTTCAGGTTCGCTACAGCCATTGGCCTGAAGCCCAAGCGTGAGAGCAGGCAAACGGTCCCGCGCCGGTCCTTCCAAGAAAAGGGAGACCTCGGATCCGGCGCCTCAAGCTGCCCGAGATGCCAAATCCGCATTCCGGTTGAGTGAGGCTTGCTACGTCATCTGAGGACATGTCAGGCAATGACAGACATTTGAGATCGCAGTAGGACCTTGCCAATTAGAAGGAAGTCAGGGACGTAAAGTCCTCGAAAAAGAATCATGATCCCGTTTCGACGAGCCCCTGTTTGCGAGGTTCAGCATTTGGCCGCAGTATTCCGCTTCCGCACGTGCGAGTTCGTCGTATTCGAACAATTCGAAGACTTCCTCGAGTGTGGCAATATTCGGTTCAATGCTCGCAGTGCTTTCCTCAGCCATAATGCGACGGCAGACTTCACGCATTGCCGCCATTGCCGCTCGCATGGTGTGGTTGGCCCAAATGACCGTGGAGACGCGAGCTTCACGGTATGTAGAGATCGGTGTTCTGTAGTATTTCGTCGGAACGATCACGACCGGCAATCTGTTCTGCCAAGCGCGAGTGAACGAAAGGATTTCGTCCGCGGTGCTCCTTCGCGAATGAATAATGATCGCATCCGCTCCCGCGTCGGCATAGGCGTGAGCGCGCGAAAGTGCTTCGTCCATCCCATGACCGGCGATCAACGCCTCGGTCCTTGCCACGAGCACTAAGTCGTCCGCGGCTGTATCCTTCACGGCCCGAAGTCGGCCAGAGAACTCGTCGATATCGGCGAGGGGATGCCGATCCCCAACAAACGAGTTCAGCTTTGGAAAACAACTGTCCTCGATCGCGACCCCAGCAGCTCCACGCTGACGGAGCTTGCGGGTCACCAGACGCGCATTGTTGAAGTTACCGAAGCCGCTATCTCCGTCAACGAGCACTGGCAATTCGCTAGAGTCCACGATCCGCTCGACCACGTCTACGATTTGGCTCCATGACGCTTCGTTGGCATCGCGATAACCCAGGGAGCAGGCAATAGACAGGCCCGATGCCCAGAGGCCTGTGAAGCGTGCGCGTTTAGCGATCGCGGCAGAGAGACCATCATGCGCTTCCATGAGAAACGATAGCTCTCTGCTGTTGCAGATTTCAGCACGCAAGATCTCAGCAACAGAGGAGCGGGTGGATTGATGAATGGCGTCGGCGAGGACGCCTGAGGATTGATCTTGCATGCCGATTCCTTGGGATGACGGACCGCCTTGTGTCGACGGACGATTTCATCGGTCGATACGTGACATGCTGCTTCGTCTAGATCAATTGCGAGGGTTGGTAGTTGAGTTGGCCTTACATACTTCGTCCCGGAGTGCCTCAGGAAAGTTGGCTGCGCTCGAGCCTCGTTGGGAGGGCTCAACTCGATAGCGCACCGACGGTGGATGCGGCGACACATGCATAATCGATATGCATTACGCTGCGCGCTGCGCGACGATGGCATGCCGACATGAGCGCTGTCTCGCTGTCGAGCTAGAAGCGAGCTCTTCAGCAAACTATTGTTGTGACGGCTGAATGCTCTCGGTCTCCATACAGACTCGCGACATATGACGATCGCAATGGTCCGCATGAATGTCAGAACCCACCACAAGGCAACTACTGAGTCGAAAGATGGTACTTGATGTACCTCGACGCGTCGACGGATTTGGCCGATCAAACGGCAGCGTCATGCGTCATGGTTTGCTCCTCTTGTTGGTTAGCTCGCGCGCACCCTTCAAAATCGCCAGCTCTGCGAGCCGGGCTGAGGCGATCTTAACCCATGAACTGAAATTGGCGGCAACGCGACGCCCGCTAAGGGGCGACGTGAGGCGCTGGCGGTCACGCGCCGCCAATTTCACTGGCCAGCCTTACTGCCCTGATTGCAAAACTGACCAGCCCACTCCCGCCACAGTGAGATAGCGAGCATGGTGTTGAAGTGTATCTTCGAGGCAGCCTGCGGAGTACCTACCAGAACTGGTTGTTAATCGACACTTGGATGCGAGGCCGAATGACAGCTCCGAGAAGCCACTGATGCAATTCGTCCAGAACGAATTGGAGCCGGTATCGCTCAAGGCATGCGTCTTGCCCGCAACGGCATTGATGTGCGCACTTGCCGGATTCGCGACTTTTACCCGTAAAATGATCGTCGCTGAGGAGGCGATCTATGATCCACGCTCACCCAATGATCGGCTGTTGCTCAGTATGAAGCCACCATGAGAAAGTTGGAGTTGTCGATCTTCCGAGAACAGTCCGTCGAAGGCGGGCGGCCGAAAGCCGCGACGGGGCGAACTCCATTGATCGTCTCCGTCGGCTGCGTGAAGACGGATGTCGACCATACCCAGAAGGGTTCTGGTCGACGTGTCCAGGACGGCGTCTTGTTCGTCTTGTGCAAATTAGCGGAGCTGCAGCATTCCGGCAAGGCGCTGCTTTGGTGCCATTGATCTTACAAGGTCGCGGTAAACGCCCGATCGGATGAACGTCACCCGCCTATCACTGCACGACAGGCTGACGAGCGGTGCGTGCGCTGGCTGTTACTCGCTTTGCGCTCAATATGCACGCGTTCATGGACGCCCTCCTTGTGCCTGTTGCTGAACGTGCCGATCTCGGACGTGCAGTGACTTCATGGTGCGCTCGGCGATCCGACTTCCTGCTTGGGCTGAACGCATGGCAGCGCGTCGTCGATTTTCGCCTTTCATGATTAGATCTGAAGGTGAACGCCGGAGTGTCCGCCCGCTAAAGCTAACGTGCGATCACCGTTGGCGGCGGCCAGCGCCACCTTCCTCTTGAAATCCGGTGTGTGGTTCCGAAGTGCTCGCCCGCTCATCTTCTGCCCAAAGTCGGATGTCAATCATGCTCTCCGCCAGGCAGGAGCCCCTCTGATCGCGCCGTTCAGATTTAAGGCCGGCCCTGCTTAAACCATTTCCTCGGTAGGCCAATGTAGTAGCCGCGCCTGCGAAGCTCTGGCTCGGACCTGTTGAGCGTTTCGCAAATGGATTTCACAGACGCGCCTGCATCAACAAGCTGGCGGAGCAGGTCGTCCTCTCGTTTGGTCCAGCGAGAGGAGTGGGGAATCAAGTTCAAGCGAACTCCTTCTTGATTTGTAGTATTCTCGAGAACAGTTATCCTCCGGCCAGGCGCTGGGGGGCCTCAGCCGTGCTAACCGCGTTGACAAGCTTTGTCTGCGATCTACGCTTTTGTGTTCTGGAAGTCGCAGTGCAGTCCCAACTCGGATGGCGAGATTCGCGGCTCCCTCGTTCCTGATATGAGTGGCCGGTTTGATTGACTCGCTGGGGCCGTGCGACGTAGGGAACGCACGTATCGTTGGGCCGCATCAGGTTGGCGAGCAACGATTTGGGCCACAAGACAGCGCCTCGTTGGCCCTGATCGCGGCCACAATCGGATTTAGATCAGCCGACCGAGGCCGGGAACGCCCATGGCTGAAAGCAGTTAGCTTCCTTCTCGCCGACTGAACGATCTCGCCGTCAGCGCCTTCGATCCGCTTATTGGGAAATATCCAGTCTTCGTAGAGGCCAGCATGAGCCGCGCAATCCTCGCAATATCTTGTCCTGGCGGCTCTCAGGATCGCCAAGATGCTGTGGGAGTTAGGCTTCGGAAACGATGCTCGCGGGGAAGCAACAGCCGGTCCATGCCATTAACGGAAGTCCCAAAGCTGCTCCTCGCCTGTCCTGGTTATCGTCGACCAGAAAAAGAATACCAGGGGAGCCGTTCCGTGGATAGCTATACGTTGGCATAGCTGAAGCTCCGGCAGGTCTTCTGCCAAAGAGATTTTGAGCCGCTAGGAATCAGCCGCAGAAAGCCAGTTAGACGGACACTCGACTTGTTAACTGATGCAATGAACTCCCGCGGTGAATGGCTCAAGGGCTTTCGCGGGCACGATAGTCGCTACTCCGCGCACCAGTGCTCGAAGCTCGCAGTTCTCCCCTCGAGGTCTTCAGACTCTCGGCCAGGTCCGTCGGAACGTCGCCTGAGGCCGCGCTGTCGGCATCGGTCTTCTGGATCCAGTCGTGCTCGGACCTGACCTCCGGTGAAAACTTGTTTGTAGTCTTGCTTGTCATGGCTCCATTCTCGCAGGACCGAGCCTGTGACAGACCCAGGGCGGTTCGAAGCCGGATAAGTGATCGGACCGAGAAGCGAAGCGTCCTGTATTGACGAAGAACCCCGACGTAGCTAGCACTTGCGCATCTTCGCCCGTACCAAGATCGCGCAATCACCCTGCGCAAGAACCGGACAGTCCGCCGACAGCGCAGGCGCACAACCGTATGTTGAGGCTTCATGTTCTGTTACGCCGCACGATCGACCAGGCAGCGCTCGCAGTCAGCCGAAGCAGACAGCCGAGACCTGAAGTTCGATTTTGCCAAGGGCATGCTCATCATCTTGGTGATTAGCGGACATCTAACACAGTACGTCATCTACGGAGATAACGGCTATTGGTATTCGCCCTATTTCAAGTCGATCTACATGTTTCATATGCCGCTCTTTATGGCGATAAGCGGATATCTATCGTCGAAAGCTCTCCTGCGAAAATCGCTCGCGCGCAGCGTCAGCGATCGTGCAATGCAATTATTGTTGCCAACGCTTTTTTGGTGCACGTTGATGGAGACTGCTAAGTTGGCCGCCCTCAAGTTGGCCGGAGCCTCGTCTTTGAACAGCGTAACTGGTGGGCTGTCGGACTTTGCCATGGATCTCACCGGCTCATATTGGTTCATATGGGCAACATTTGCTTCCTTCCTTGCTATCAGGCTTCTTCTGGCGGTTTGCGGTCGCTCATGGATGTGGGTCATATGCATTTCAGCAATCGTGGTTGCACTGGTGCCCGTGACATTTTCGATCGTGCCTTTGCTAAGATACACTTATCCGTTCTTCTGCCTGGGATTCTTGTTCGCTCAATCGAGCGAATGGCGGACGCACATAATCTCACGTCACAGACTTCTCTTGAATTTCTCACTCGCTGCAATTACTTGCGCGTGCTATCTTAGCTGGGGCAAAGAGACTTATGTCTACAACAATCTTGTTCTAATTCACGACAAAGCGTCCGCTAAGCAAGTATTGCTCATGTTTCTCGGCTCTGCAGCGGCTTCTGCAATCGTGATGGAATTAGTGCTGCAGTTCTGGAGCTTTGGCTCTCCAAATCGAGTGGCTCGCTTTGTTGCCGTTGAGCTTGGCCAGGGCACGCTGCTTCTTTATCTGATCCAGGGTGCCGTTTTTCGTCTTATGGATTTGATCCCGTTAGGAGAGCCATGGGATTTGTCGATCAGAGTCGCCGTCGCCGGCATGCTCGGATTGGGGATTGTTGTGATCGCCGCGACAATTCGGCGGATTGTGCAGGACCTTGGATGGGTGTCCTGGATTGTTCTCGGGGCGCCGCCCCGCTCGCGTTACTCAAAGCTCAATCACTAACCAACTGACCCCTCTAAGCCTCGTCATTGCAAATGAACAAGTCTCTATGCGAAGCCGCACGCGCGTGGAGCAAACGCTATCATCGCCGATTAGATATTCCATTCCTGTCTCGCGAAAGAGCTTCCATCGAAACTTGCCCACCTGCACCTGGCCAGCACTTGCTGGTGCGAGGCGAGCGAACTGATCATTCATCGGCATCTGTCGATTCCTGACGGGAGGCGTCACAGCTGGCGGTCATTTCATCGCATCCTCGTGCTAAGTCACCCACATGAGGGGCCGCTTCGGTAATCTTATGGCCGCTCGTAGAGATGGCGCACGAGCCGGCCAGATCACGAAAGTGCTCGCCATCGCACTTAAGGCGCTGCGTTTTATGTGGTCCTTCGGGCGCCAAGCCGGCACAGCCTAACACCGCTGAGCAGCAGCAACTCATTCGGTGATGCCAGCCCTCTCGTTGCAGGGTGCTAATTATTGGTGGGCGGCCCCAGCGTTACTGAAGGCCTATATTGATTGCGGTTCTCTGTCAGCTTCGGCGCTTTGGCATCGATCGCGCTATTAAAGTTTGAGTCGGAGAATGCGGACAGGGGGTGTCCGGATCGGCGTTTAACTACGTCGCACCGAAGTTGCGAGATGAATGTCAAGCGGCCCTCCTTGGGCAAAAGGCTTGATCGTCATGCGATCGTGGCGAGCTTGCACGGCACGCACCAGAACAGACGGTTGGTTATGCGGGTTCAATCGCCGGAAGCTTGTTGTCCTCGATCATACCGGCAGCGACCATTGCAAGGCCATACCGATTCCCGCCAGCCTTTGACATTGTGGGTAACGCGGCGAATGGTGCCCATGATGTTCTCGGCGATCTTGGTACAGGGCGAGCGATCGACGAAGCTGCTCGGCAGTTTCGACCGAACGACAATCAGGATCGCATCGAGGCCTTCGAGGATGTTGGCCGCTGCGCCGGGCCATTGCCGGTCGGGTCGACAGGCCAGATTGCGGATCAATTCTTCAGCCGCATCGGCGTCATCGATTTCCCAGGCCTGGCGAAAGCAGCCGGCGGGGTCGCTGCACGATGGTGTTTCCGCGGCCGTTCCATGATGTTGCGCGTCTTACGGATCTAGCAGCGCTGGATCGCAACCGCTGGAAAGATGCGGCGGATCACCTTCGACAATGCTTTCGCGCCGTCGGGATGACCAGGTCCTCTAGCAGGGTCTGAACCGTTGCAGCATTCTCGGTCGCTCCTCCCACCAGAGCCGCCGGATCCTTGTTGCCTTCACCCAAGTCTACCGGCTGTGGGCAAAGCCGACCCTTTCAGTAAATTCAACACAGCCCCGCATTCGAGAGGGGCAAATCATGTTGCCAAGCTTGGTGCGTCGCAAGAAACGAAGAAGCCCCTGCATAACGAGTGCGTCCAGACGGGGCACAGAGTTTTATCGGGCTGTCGGGATTTCGATCGAACACGTACGTGAGCGATGAAGCGTTTGGTTCGGTCATGACCTTGAATCATACGCCACCCGACCGTGCCGAAGGAAGATTCAACGTTATTCCCGGGCACAAAGTGCTGTTGCCGTTCGTAACGCCAACGGCCTTGCGGTCTTATAAATGTCATCTTGCGCAAGCCAGTAGGCGACGGCCGATCTGGCCAACTTTCAGCTCGATACAAGTAGCGTCAAAGATGCGCGCAGTAGGCACGAGGTAGTCGATGATAGGGCGTTTTCGCGATTGGACACTGTTGTCCATAATTGGCTCCGTGGCGCTTTGTCCGGCCGGCCAAGCGCAAGACCGCCGCACGGTCGCCGAACCCGTTGCGCCTCGTACTGTCTGCGATCGTCCGGTGGCGTCGGGGACGAACGATACGGCCAACTTACAAGACGCCATCGACCATTGCCCCGTCGGCGAAGCGGTCTATTTGATACGTGGCGACTTCCTGTCCGGGCCACTCGAGATGAAATCAGGCGTGACTTTATGGATCGGACGCGGTGCCACGCTAATCGCGATCGCTGAACCAACGGCTTATGACAAGGGTTGGGGGCATTGTGGTCGTATCGCTGGCAAAGGCGACGGTTGCCGGCCGTTCATTAGCTTTTCCAAAACGCGGGGCGGCGGCATCTATGGCGCCGGCACTATCGATGGCCAGGGCGGCGCGCCTATGGCCGGCAGCGACCAATCTTGGTGGCAGCTGGCACGCCGCGCACAGGCTGAGGGAGGCAATCAGAACGCGCCGCGTTTGATCCAGATCGACCGTGCGCAGGACGTTACGCTGTACGGTGTGACCTTGCGCAATGCGCCAAATTTCCATGTGGCGATGAACCAAGTCCAGGGAGCCACCTTTTGGGGCCTCACCATCGATGCACCAGCCGACGCCCGCAACACAGATGGAATTGATCCGGGGGCCAGCCAGGACGTCACAATCTCCCACAGCGTGATCCGGACTGGAGACGACAATGTCGCGATGAAGGCGGGCAACAATGGTTCCACCCGCCATATCTCCATTACCGATAACTATTTTGGCTGGGGCCATGGGCTATCGATTGGCAGCGAGGTGAACTCCGGTGTCAGCGACATCCTGGTCCGCGGCCTTACCCTAGACGGCACCACTTCAGGCCTGCGCATCAAGAGCGATGTCAGCCGAGGCGGTTTGGTGGAGCGGGTGACCTATGAGGATGTTTGTCTGCGCAATAACCGATGGCCGATCATGTTTGACACAAAATACGATTCCAGTGCGCGGGGTGATCGCATTCCACTCTATCGCCAAATCGTCCTTCGTCATGTCCGCGGCAATACGGGGATGCTGCTGATGCGCGGGCTCGACGGGTCGCATGCTCTCGAGATTACTCTGGACGATGTACGATTTGCCGATTCCGCGACCTGGTACATTGAGAACGCAAATGTGACCGTAGGACCGTCCGGCGTGTCGCCGCCGCTGCCGGATGGTCGAGCCGAGGCTCCTCTGCCCAGCGGATGGGAGAGGTGTGCAAAAGCATTCCCCAGCCGGTAGAGGGCAATCAGAACATAGTGGTGCACTATCTCGATTTCCGGAACCATGCGGGTGGAAGCCAGAACTCGGCAGCACTGAAACTGAAACTGCTTCGCAGCAGGTCGACGAGCTCGTACCGTTGATCGCTGCAGGGCGCGACGATTCCGCGTAACCAGCTGCGCGTTCCATCACGTCAAAACTGCATTTGGTTTGATGAAAGTATGACCACGATGAAAGCTTACGTGTTTTCCGCTGCCGTAATAGCTGCGTGTTTCGGTCCTCCGAAAACACTCGCTCAGCCCTTATTGGTCTCACAATCCAACGATATGGCCTATCACTCCGTACAGGCAGCCATAGATGCACTACCCGCGCATGGCGGCGATATTCTGATTGCGCCGGGCATCTATCGCGAGAAAGTCAAGATCGTCAAACCTGGTGTTCATATCAAGGGTACCGGCAAGAGGCCCGATGATACGGTCGTCGTCTATGGCGACGGCGCGCTCTATGTGGGGGGAACATCTCGTTCCGCGACGTTGGAAGCGTCCGGAGACGATTTCCGGCTCGACAATCTAACGATTCAAAACGATTACTCGCTAGATCCGGCTCATCCGCCTTCGCAGGCTGTGGCACTGTCCATTAGTGGAGACAGGGACGTTCTCACTCGAGTCCGCCTCCTTGGCGCACAGGACACACTGTTCGCCAATAAGGGGCCGAACGGCCGCTTGTCGCGACAATACTTCGCGGACTGCTACATTGAGGGACATGTCGATTTCATATTCGGCAATGCCAAAGCCTATTTCCGGCAATGTGAGTTGCATGGCATCGTTCACCAAACGGTTGTGTATACAGCACAAGGAAAAGCAGCGCCGGACGAGGACAGCGCCTTTGTGTTCGATCATTGCACTTTGACTGCCGATCCTGGAATAGGCGAAATTGCTCTTGGCCGTGCTTGGCGCTCCTTCGCTGCAGTAGTTTTCTTGTCATCCAAGATGGATGCGCCGGTGATCGCGGAAGGGTGGCGCGAATGGAGTCCGGGCAAGACCGACACGCTGAGGACAGCCTACTATGCTGAGCACAAATCCACTGGGCGGGGAGCCGATTCCGCGCGGCGCGAGCCTTACTCCCATCAACTGTCCGACAGTGAGACCAGGCAGTGGTCACTGAAAATGTTCTTCGGAGACACGAGGTGGCTGCCGCATAAACATCAAAACTAATGAGAGGCATTCGTGAAAAGAAGATTGTGCCATCAAATGCACACTGTTCTTGATGATAATGGCTGCAAGGTAGATGATCGCGCCGGCCTTGATCGGACCCAATCTGCTACATCTCGGCGCAAATGTGAACTGCTCAAATCGAGCTCCGCTTGGCAACGATGAAGAAAGATCCAGCTCTTGGTCCGCGAGCGGGAAGTTTGCAGATCACACGCATGTCTGTCCACGTTCGACCGCAGCGCTGGACGTGGTGGTCGCGACCCGCAAATGGGACAACCCGCTGTCGCCTAGACCAATACGAAGAGGCGGCAGCGTTCTGACGGCGGGACACTTTATCCGTGGACGAGAATACGGCCTTCGACGTGGGGTCTGCAAAGGCGCTCGTCGCTCGTACCCTCCACGCTATGCACTGCCATTAGATGCGGCAGCTTCCGGGTTGCGCGCGGTAGCTCACCCAGCAGGTTCTACACAGCACCGTCATCTTCTTGTCCCGCATGCGGAAGATCCACCTAGCCGCCGGATACCCCGTGCTACCCGGTTTGTAACGGCCACGATCGGCGCAAGCATGGCGAGCGGCCATGTTCCCGCACATCACGACATGAAGTTTAGATATCGCGAACTGATTTAGGTCTTCGCCCTCTCTGCACTGGCAGGTGAACCTGCGCTCAATCATCCACAGCGACGATCTATACCAAATCAGGTCGGCCCCTAGGGCTTAGAAAAATATGGACGTAGACACCAGTAAATTCAAAGCATGGTCTGTCTCCCGCGTGTGTATGACGCTTGTTGGCTTGTTGATGTATGTTAGTCCCAGGCTTGCATAAACCCCAGGTGCCAGATGCGCGGTGTAGGTTCCCGAGATCGCTGTAGTATCGTGGTGCGCGAGATGTCCCTTCACCAAGGCAGCGTCTACCGCAAAGTTACTCCAGACTGCGTTAGTGGCAACGATAGCAATTTGGTCACTGGGCCGGCTATCGAACAACCCTTTCGCATAAAGACGAAGCTCGTAATACTGACTGATTCTGTTCAAGTCAGGCGGCGCGTACATCACAGAGAAGCCGGCATAGACTCCACGAGATGCCGAGCCCTTAACGTCAGACTGCCAGAGTTGCCTGTCTGCAGCAACGTAGTAGACGCTGTTCTCATTAGCTCGCGGATGATTCGGATAAGCCAAGTTCGTAAAGCTGCTCGTGTTGAAGCCGATGCCGGCTCGCAGCCAGGTCTCGGGTGTGCCCGGAGCAGCTTTGTTCTTGTAGCCGGCCTCATCGAGCCAAAGGATGCGTGCGTTAGTCGTATCCCAATTTAGGCCGGTCGGGTTCTCGGTGATCTGCGCATACTGACCGTCTGGACTGAGCGAGCGCTGGATCGAGACCCGATTATACAGGTGATCATCAAAATTGTACTTTAGGTTAAGCGCTGGCGTGGGCGCAGCATTGTTGCTCATACCTGCCTGATACAAGATGTTTGATGAGGGTCCCAAAACGCTTGCTGCTACACTGCCGCCGACCACAGTCCCCGCGAACTCATTTTGATTTCTAAGATAACCCATTTTGAGTTCGAGCTTACCGCCGAGAAGCGTCTGGTAGTAGGCAAGGATGTTGATTCCTAGCCTGTCTGGCCCGCCGGCTTCCCAAGACCAGTATTGCTGCTCGGCTCCCACGATGATCTGACCATCGGGCACGCCAAAGCGGCTCAAATCGTATGTCATGATCATGAAATTCACGGTCCCAAATGTCGGATTCTGTCCCATATAGAGTTGATTAGCGACTCTGGTTCTGCCCGCATTTGGCAATTGATTGTTTATGAGACTATTTACTGTTCCTCCCACATAACCAATCCCAACCTCTGCCAAGGCCGATCTAACGCCGCCTTTGTCTTGATCTATCGTATCGACAGGGCCAGGTATAATGAGCCACATGCCTTTTTCACGGAGAGTTTCGAACTTTGCGAAGGGGTCCGCCTTCTTTTGAGTTCTCTTCCTAGCAACCTCATTCGGTTTGTCGCGCGTTGCTAGAGGCGTAGTGCTAGAAATCGTTGAGCTATCGTTGAAGCGCGTTGCTCGCGAAGCGACTTCTTGATGAATCCTCCTTCTGGTAAGCTCATTTGGGATGTCGTTTCCCTTAGGCACGTCGAGAGTTTGTGCCGACGCCGAATCCGGGATGAGCAGCTTCGCGAGGAAGAGTGCGATTGGAAGCTCTCGTCTCATCGAACGTTGACGAAAGCTCAAAACGAGGGCCGCAGTCGGTTTTGATCGAACCGACATCGCTACTGCAGTGCACGCCCGCATAGTGAACTCCGCATCTGTACCGCTGACCTCTGGATTGTGCTCCAGCCTGATTGGTCTAGAGCCTATCTGTCGTTTCGGCGTGTGTGAGGGGGCGGCGCGCCGCTGAGCGAAATGACTGATCCCCGCGAGGCACTTAGCTTGCTGGGCATCGGTCGAGCCACCTAAAACGCGTCGGCGACCTGCGTGCCGTTCTCTTCTTTGCGGTCCTCGTTTCCTCAAGATGATGGCGGCGGGCGCTCCTTGCTATCTTCGCTACCAATACGCCGCGATGGACCCCATTCCCTTCCGCCATTTGAGCGAGGATTTCGGCTATGCCGAGCATCCTGGCCAGAGAAGGGCACTGGTTCGAGAAGGTGGTAACCTTCCCAAAAGAAGGGCACCTGTTCGAGAGGCTGGCAACCTTCAAAAAAATACCATCGCCACGTATCTTGCTCTGCTTTAGGCGTCTGCGGCGATTTCGTGGTTGGAGACCAAGCCCGAAACCAGCGATATTTAAGGCCCGCAACATCTGACAATTGGATGTCTGGCGATCGTGCCAGGACAAAAGCCATGGCCTTCCATGAGAAAGTCGAGATCGCACTTCGAGCGGATTTGATAGCGCTAAGTGCGGAGTTGGCAAATCCATGATATCCGCTGGTGCGGCACGATCTATATTGCATGTTGACTCCTCGACGTACGGTCCGCGCAACGTTTGTTTGGCATCCTGCCATTTGTCAGTCGCCGCCACCAATCGCCAAGGTAGGTAGTTGACTGTCTCGCGACGGCTATCTGCGGAGACCGAGCTATTGGCAGGCTCCACCGGGTCAGAGGAATGTTGGTGATATTACGATCACCCGATACAATCGCGGTGCGCGTTGCTGCTGCTGCCTAGCTCCTCGGCGGTTGCATCTGCGCCCGGGCAACCCAATGATCTCAGGACGACAAATTCAATAGCGTTCGCGACGCCTCAAAGTGCTAGAGGTAGACAGCTGCCGCTTAAGCTGTGCATCGGTTTCGCAAACCGGACCCTCTATCAAATACTCTGAGAACTGTAGAGGTGGCGCTTGGCCTGCAACGTGACGCTCGGTCGATATAAGGGGCACCAATGCCGCAGCTGCGTCCGCGGAAACTCTCGCCAATTTGCTGCCATAGAGCCACAGCCTCAAGGAAACCAGGCACGCTGACGAGCGCAGGGGGGCGGCTCATGTCGGGCTGCCGCGTTTGACGGTCTCAAGCCAAAGCCCAGCGGAAAGAGTTGATCGAGGTCGCTGCAACTGTGAGCGGCTTTCTGAATTCGCCGTTCACGATCGGCTGTGCTAATACGGTGAGCGGTCAAGATAAGCGTCGAACGCGGCAGCAACAGCGCGCAATACAAAACGATGCTCTCGCTTTACGCGGATTGTTCCATGGTGGATGTCCACTATTCCGTCTTCGGCGAGCATCGGCAAGCGTCCAGCGGAACTAAGAAAAGGAACTGGATCAAATCCGTGGGCAGTGCAAATTGCCGAAACATCTACCTCCAAATAGCACATCAGGCGCTCAATTATTGCCGCTCGCAGGCGGTCTTCGTTGCTGAGACAATAACCCTTCGAGGTCGGCAGACGGCCGGCGCTGATATGGTCGCTGTAGACGCTCGTTGCGAGTTCGTTCTGGACGTAACCGTCACTGAGACGTCCGATGGCCGATGTGCCAAGACCGATCACGGTTCTACAGGTGTCAGCCGAGTAGCCCAAGGAATTGCGCCGCAAGCGACCAGCTTTCTGCGCCAGCGCGAGCTCGTCGTCCGGCAAGGCGAAGTGGTCGAGCCCGATTTGCAGGTAGCCTGCGGCGACCAGAGTATCGGCCATAGCCGAAGCCTGTTCAGCGCGAGCAGCATCGTCCGGCAGCGCCATCTCATCAAGCATGCGCTGACGCTTCATATACGAAGGAACGTGCGAGTAGCCGAAAACCGCAAGCCTGTTGGGGCGCATGGCCACCGCGGTCATAGCGCTCTGAACGCAGGACTGCACCGTCTGGTTGGGAAGGCCGAAGATGAGGTCGAAGTTGATGCGGCTTATTCCATGCTGGCGAAGGGTTTCAACAGCCCTGGTCGTCTGCGCCTCAGTCTGGGTTCGATTGATCGACCTTTGAACAACTGGATCGAAGCTTTGCACTCCGATGCTCGCGCGGTTGAATCCGGCTGCTCCTAAGGCTTCGGCCATTCGGATCGTGAACGTGCGTGGGTCGATTTCGATAGCGAGCGTCGCCGCTTTCTTGAACGCGAAGCAGCCGCGCAAGTGTGTCATCAGGGCCAGGAACTGCGCTGGCTCGATAAGGGTCGGCGTGCCGCCGCCGAAGTGTACGTCGCTCACAGGCATTGCTTGCGGCGTCTTTTTTGTAACTAAGTCGATCTCCTTGCGCAGCACCTCCAAGTAACCGAGAATAGCGGCGTCCCGCCGGGTGAGCGCTGTAGTGAAGCCGCAATACCAGCAGATCGATCGGCAGAACGGAATGTGAAGATAGAGCGAAACGGACTCGTCCGGCAGCCGGCTCAGCCATTTTTCACAAGTGTTCGCGCCGACTGTCTCCGAGAATTCAGGTACAGTTGGATATATGGTGTACCAAGGCAGCCGGCCATCGCAATACTTTTTCAGGAGTGAACTCTGCAACGTCGCAGTCCCATGGTGCTGTAAGACTCATCTTAGTCGCGGCGCTCGCCAGCATCTTTGCGCTATGTCAATCGAACCGGCTTCAGCCCTGAGTTCCTTCGGCAGCGTGAGCGCAATCGGGCGGGAGAGAGCGGATGACTATTGAAACTATTGGCGGGCGCACGAGCCGAGTCTTCGATGTCCGACTGGCAATCACGAGGGCGGTCTCACGGATTTGGTCGCCGGTCGCTGATGGCAGAAGCTCGACAGCGCGATCCGCAAAAACTGACGGAGAAGGATGCAGGCATTTCTTTCTGAAGCCTGAAGCGCTGCGCGAGGAACGAGAGCACGTGGCCAACGTATGAGAGCTAAAGGACCACGTGGCCCATAGGTTGGAGTAAATCAAGCTCAATCGATGAAAGCGAAGAACGCTCAGGAAGTTGCGGGAATGATTGATATCCACGACGAGGTCATCGCTGTTCTGCATCGCGGATGCAAATCCCTCGCAGCCTCCGCCGCATCTGGCTGCCCCATGACGGGCCAAGCGCATCATACAACCTGACGCAACGTTCGATTCAAGCCTCCGTGGTGCTGCGTGTCTAATACGTCAATGATAGTCCGATGAAGTGATGAGCCTCAATTCCGCCACGCTACTTGCTTCATTCTCGAGAGCGTCATCACGGATGTACTGATGATGTTGGGGTGGACCCGGCGCACTTTTTAACCCCCCGGTCGAGTGCGTCGGGGCGCCTTGGTCGGATGTCAGATCATGGACATTCGAACAATGATTGTCACTTGGGACACTCTCATGTGACGCCAGCCGGTGATCAAGCTGCACATCTTGCACAGAGCTCGGGTGTGCTTGCGTCTTGACGGCTTCTTCTTGCAACGAAACGGTCGCGCCTTGATTGGCTCGTTCTTCCAAGCAAATAGACGAACGTACCTTGGACAATCCATGAAAGGCGATCGCCGGGCGGCAATCTAGGACTGGTTATCGTTGGCAGCCTAGGCATGAAGGCGTGCCGGTACGAGGGATGCTGACAAAGACACCTATGCGATCGATCGCTGAGACCAGCCACGGAAAATGGCTCCAGACAAGCGACGCCCGCGGTTAAGAGTCGGTTGGGCGGTTACGATATTGATATCGAAGTCGATAAAGCGGGCTTGGAAGTCAGCTTGTTGCCGCGAAAGCTACCGGCCAATAGTCGCGCCATCGTGACCCCGGACGCGATCTCTGGGACGTGAGGAGCGGCTTCTCCGCTACTCGAGCTTCTTTGCCGTCGCGGCAGCGCGCTGACCCACTCTCTCCGTTGGCCCGTGAGTGAGCTTGCAGCCCAGAACGTCGGTCGACTTGTTCAAAGTATCCTGGCGTTGCAGTGCCGCCCACGCAAAAGGTCTTGGGGTCGCTTCGCAGCTCAGTCCGGTCTCGTCGGAGAAGTCCGAAGCTCTCAGAGACCAGGTCATATCTCCGACCGCGGCAGCAACGAAGGATCCTCGCTTGCAAGTGCCGCTTCTAGATAGGCCGCCCGCTAATCCCGCGCCTTCAGGTCGTTCTGGACGTAGAACTTGGTTGCCTTAAGAGGCATATGAAGCCTCCTCGGTCATACGGTTGGCGGTTCTGATGTCCTTGCTTCCGCTTGTCTCGACCGCCAAGCGAGATAATCACGGTGTTGCCATGCAATCGAGCAATGGCATTTGCATTCCTTCGTTTCCGGAGCCAACTGTCGAAAGTCTCTGCCCGACCGACTTCGAGCACTGGTATCTTAAAGCACAGTGCAGCCTCGAAGGTGCCGACTGGAATATACAGCCGACAGTGGAGGGGCCGTTCACGTCCCTGAATTTCCGGATCACCTTTCCGTTCCGGAACTCGAGACTCGATGGACCGGCCATCTTTGTGAGGCGCGGTGCAGAGCAGAAAGAGAAGGGACGCCGCACTCTACCCGACACTCGCGCTGCAAAAAAACCTTTGACGACGCCACGAAGAGCCTCTGTTGATGAACGCGAGTTCAAGTGGCTTCCTGAAATTGCCACCAGAAGGCGGGCGACAGCATACTTGGTGTTGAGCAAGAATGCTTTGCGAGCGTCCGTCTGGCACGCCGCTCAAAGGAGGATAGTCAGGTGATTGCGCCGATTCGACGGAACTGGAATCCAAGAGACTTCTTCGATGAGTTGAAACCTGCGATGTTCACGGCTGGACCAGCGACTGTGCGCGCACGCCGGAACAAGCTCTGGCCAGAGTTGTATACCGAATACGACGCGAGGCATTTAAGACAAGAATTGTCGAAGCGACATCTAATCGCCAGCAGCGAAGCTGAGGCGTTCTTCAGAGCCTGGGCCGCGGATGAAGAGCGTCATACCGAGAGTTTCATCCAGATCATGGAGCTTGTCGCTGGTGAATCCGAAAGGGATCTTCGAGACAGATTGGAAGCTCGAGCGCATGATTTCTCTGCCATCGATGAATACTTAAAGGACGAATTTTCTCTGCTCGTTATGATCGCATTTGACGAGATATGCACTTGTCGCGCCTATGCTGCGGATAGAGACTTCTATGCCGGACTTGGGAGCAATTTCCTTCGATGGCTGAGAGAGGTGGTTGCCGACGAGGCCGTTCACTCGATGAACGCCGTCAATGTTATTCGCGCCCGTTACTGCGAGCGCATCCCCGACGTCGGCGCAATTCTCGATAGCGTAATCAGCAGCGTGGGCGATGATCCGGATTATACCGGCACTTTCGTAATGGATTACTTCGGCGGCAGTTATACGAAGAAGATGTTCGACAACTGCCGCGCCACTGTCCTGAGAAACGTCGCTAAGCCGCTGACAGCCGCAGCGACGAATTGAAACGCCTCCGCGAGCAAGTGGACAGTCGAGCTTTCGTGCATCGTAGATCCGTGCCTTATTTGATGTGCTGAGCGGTTAGATTGGAGTCGGCTCACAGACGGGTCGGCGTTTCACGCGAGACGCCACAATGGCCGGTTCAGTGATAACTTGCAGACAAGGTACACGGATCATCAAATAGAAGGAGCCACTCAAGCAGTTAGGGCGAACAGCCCACCCCAATGGCACTGTCGGCTTTCCTCCTGATGTCGCGAGTCTTCAACACACGCACCCGCAGGATCTATCTCAAATCTCTCAACTCATTGTCGTTTAACCCGATTTTGAGAACGAATGGAACTGGTACGACAATTGCTGTGCTGATCCGCAGGTTTTCCCTTCCGGAGCTGCGCATGCAAAGTACCCGCCGCACCAAGAAAATCCCCCAACTGCGAGCATGTCGGGGAGGCCCCCTGACGACCATCCTCCTCCGCCACGAGGGTCGATCAGCCTCAACGCTCAAGAGGTGTTCGCGTTGGAGATACCCGACTGAAGCACGTAGACGCCACGCATCGTTCATGCATGGCGCGAGACTTGCGCGAAGGCCATCTCGGGCTGCTCATCGACCGCGCTCTCGCCGCTGCCGGCGCGGTGAAGACCAGTTGCAGGCTGAGGATACAGATTCGTAGGATCGCGCAGATCGTGACCCGGCTCTTTTCATGCTCGCCGGCAAACCGAACATCGACGGTGACACCGCGCTGTTGAGCTCGGCATCACGGAGCGGCTCGCCGATGGAGTGGAACTTGCCTCCGCCTGATGCAAACTCAATCGAAAGGGGCAATACCGACCTTTTGGGCCAGCCCGCTGAGGCGCCTCAAATGGATCTTTTCAGTTTCACCGAATGCGCGACGCGAACGCAATCCCTCAGATCGGTTTTCGAACTTCTTGTGAGCTGTGCAAGCGACGAAGGCTTCAGCGAAGTCTCTTACGGAGCACTCAATTTCGCGGAGCCACTTCGCCTACCGGAGTATCCACCGCCGGCGGTGGCCGTAAAGTGGCCGCCTGACTGGTGCGAACGCTATTTTGAACGCGAGTACCACAAGATTGATCCGGTAGTCCGACGGACACCAATGGTTGCGCGACCATTTCTGTGGGATCAACTCGGAGAGCAATATCAACTACAGCCTGACGAAAGGCGCGTCCTGAATGAGGCCAGAGAGGCCGGTCTCAAGCACGGCATGAGTGTGCCATTGTTTGGGCCATTGGGTCGAATATCTGTCTTATCGTTTGCCTCTCGGTTCGACGATGCCGATCCTCAACAATCTAAAGGCCATCTCAACGCACTAGCCTGGCATTTTCACACCGCTTGTGTGGAGATCACACGTCCAGCGGAAGATAACTGCATTGAAAGAGTTGCCCTATCGGAGCGCGAACAAGATTGTCTCCGGTGGGTGGCAGCGGGCAAATCCTCATGGGAGATCGGAAAGATATTGCAAATTAGCGAAAATACGGTGAACTTTCACCTCAAGAACGCGATGCGCAAGCTGGGCGCGACCAGCCGGGTCCAAGCCGCCATTGTGGCGATCCGCCTCAATCTTATCTTTGACTTCCATGTAGCGTAAGGCATCTTGTCGGCATCTGATGATCGTGTCGAAGTCAATTGGCGGCTGGAAGCTGTTGAATATAAAAGTTGATCCTAGGGGCAATCGTTCTCCCAAGTCATCGAGGAACCTCAATCGACCATGTGACTGCAGCCAATTGCGCTTGCTGCAACACGGGTCTCACTTTGCTCACCAGCCCACTCCCAAAGGGGAAGAGAAAGATGCGCTCGCCAATGGCTGTCGACGGTCGCGCGTCGGGCCTCAATTGCTGGGTCCTTCCGTAGTTGCCTCAAGTATGAGTCCTGTTGACCACGATGCTGTGACTGAGGAAGACTGGCTCGATCATCAGTCTTGCGCCACGCGTGGCGGCGTCGGATTGGCGGCGCGGATGAATCCTGCAGCGAGCAAGCCTGAGAGCATAGCCGAGGCCTGGCAGGATCAGCGTGACTCTGTAGCCAAATCTCGCCGTGATAAACCCGCTCGCCGCGAAGCCCATCAGTGCGAACGCCGACATCACCGAAGTGAGGAAGGTGACATCTGTTCCAGCCTTGCCTGGCCGGGCGAGTGCGAGAAACCAGTTCGTGAATGTAACGTGCTGGACTGCGAGGGCCGCGAACACGATCCCAACGCTCGCGACAGCGCTCACGCGAACGCTGGCATAGCGATCAATAATCGCAAATGCTCCGAAACCGATGGCCATGACTGCACAGCTCCAGATCACGCCGTGATTCGGCGCCGTTCGTGCGAGGATCGCGGTGGTCAGCGGCGCAATGATAGTATACGTTAAGACGTTCGAGATCGCTCCGATCCATCCAATGTCTGCCGCGGCGAACCCGAGATCAACGAGCCGCAACTGCACCATTGCGAACGCCAGCGCGATCCCGGCAACGCCGGGCGCTATCAATGCGGCCGTTGTCAATAGACCATTGTTGCGCAGGAAGATGGACTGGCGCTGCGGTGAGCGCGATTGGTTCTTGAAAAGGAGCGGTTCGGGGATCGCGAACACCCATCCGGCGAAGACGGCCAGCAGCAACGCTAATCCCAGCAAAGTCGGACTCCAACCGACACTCTCGATCAGCTGGAGGCAGACCGCGCCGCCGATCACGTGGCCGATGACCCGACCCCAGCCCAGCCCAGCGTGGCCCCGAGCGGACGCTCGCCGGGATCGAGGGCTTCGGCAATGTAGCCCAGTGTTGCGATCCGCTGTGTTGCGGCTACGCTCGCAAGGAGAGAAACAAAAAAAGCTGCACCAAATCGGTCTTCGGATTCAAGAAAGCCATCACTGCCAGCACAGTGGTCGTGGCGACTTGTGTCAGCAGGATCCATGATCGCCTTAGCCCCAGACGATTGAGGCTCCATCGATCCACGATGGGCGTCCAAAAAAGTTAACAGTGAAGGCAAGGAATGCCGTGCTATACAACCCAACCAGTTGCAAGCTGGCGCCGTTCGCTCGAAGGATCACCGGAACAGCCGAGTAGATCAACGCGATCGCCAGATACTGCTGACTGGCCAACGCAACCATCCCGATATGTGGCATGTAGCGAATTGCCATCAGCCTCTTCCCTTTAAGGAGCATTTTCGCGTGTTCTAAAAAGCATGGAGTGAATAAGTAGCGGATCGATCCAACGGAGCAACCGCGGGCGAATTACCACAAACAATGAAGCGCCCAGGCCGACGGCGCTGATCGCATCAAACACTCCACTGCGCTCATCGGGTTTGGCCAGGCGCCGTGATGCTGCCATTTATGGGCGACGGTGCGAATGAAGCAAGCAGCGTGCCGCTTGAAAAACGATCGTCCTTGTCGCCTCTTTTGCGCGGGCGCGTCAGTTTGGGGACATCGTTATCTTTAATCCGACATTCGGGTCGTCAGCCTTGACGGGTGCGGACGGGGCGTCGGCGCTTGGGCAGCGGCTCATGTCTGTTGCGCGACTTGGAAGGCGGCGCTTAGGCAAAACGACCTGTGATGCGCGGAGAGAACTCCAAAGGAAAAGCCCCGACCAAGGTCGGGGCTCCTTCAGCCCACCGGCAGTCTCGCAGCGGTAGAAACCCGACAGATGCGTCCCGCTCCGCAGACCAATTGCAATCAGCGCGGCTATGATCGCGCGATTGTTCGCTTGACAGCTTGTAGGGCATCTCTTTGCGCACACATTCAATGCATTCAGTTCTCCGCTTCATGTTCCTTGACTCGGATCGGCGACGGGATGCAAAAGTGACCTTCTTTTGAAGCGAGCCTTGATCTGGAGCCACCTACTCTGTCGCGGCGCTGACGCGCGCGAGCACTCTTAGGCCTCAATGCGCGAGCTGTTGCTGACAATCAAAGTGTACAACTTTACGCAGCGTCAGATTCAAGCCAATTCTTTCGAAGTAAATGTTGCGCAGCAGTTACAGCAATTCGCGTTTGCGCTGCTATGACGGCGCACGATCGGGGGCCACTCAAGGAAATGAAGCTCGAAATGAAAAACTTGTTGCTTATGACTGCGAGCATCGTCGCACTCACCGCTGCGGCGCCTGCATTCGCGGTGGATCTCGCTGCACAGCCCGTCTACACCAAGGCGCCTCCTCCGCCGATCGCGGTCGCGTTCTACGACTGGGGCGGCTTCTATGCTGGCGTCAACGGGGGCTGGGGTTCGGCTCATTCCTCGTGGGATTTCGCGGGCACGACCCCTGAGGGCTCTCACGACGCAAGCGGCGGCACGCTAGGCGGGCAGATCGGCTACCGCTGGCAGATCGGCCAGACGGTGCTTGGCGTCGAAGGCCAGGGCAATTGGGCCGATTTCAACGGCTCCAATGTCAGCAGCGCTTTTCCAACCAACGTGAACCAGACAAAGATCGACGCGTTCGGCCTAGTCACTGGCCAGATGGGGTATGCGATCAGCAACGTACTGCTTTACGCCAAAGGTGGCACCGCGATCGTGGGCAGCAGCTATCAGGTCAACTCTGTTTCCGCAGGCACGCAGCTTGGGAGCGCGGACACGACGCGTTGGGGCGGTGTGGTTGGTGCCGGATTCGAGGTCAATTTGACGCCGAACTGGTCAGCTGGGCTTGAGTACGACCATGTATTCATGCCGACCAGCAATGTGAACTTCACCTCCGCCGGAGGTGGCGCTGTCGGGAACGATCGCGTCCGTCAGGATTTTGACCTCCTGACCGCGCGGCTCAATTACAAGTTCGGCTGGCCCCTAGTTCTCAAATAACGATCTTCCCTTCAAAGGGCAATCGAGAGCCCCGGCCCTGGCCGGGGCTCCTTCCCGCGCAAATCAGTCGGGCGCAACGTCACACAACGTGCCATTTGCCAAGACCAGTTCTTCATACGGCCGCGGTCGACCACTGTGCATACAAATGCGGTTAAGGCCATTCAAAGTACGTCTTATACCAATTGATCTTGGCGAGCGCACTGCGTGTCTCCCGGAAGTTGGTCAGCTGATACGAGCGATTGGCTAGCGGGGCGCCACCACGTGAGAGTAGTCAGTCAACTGTGAAGAAGGCGGATTGAGCTGGGCTGTAGTTGCGAGCGCTTGCCATAACAATCCCAGGAAAAGGCCCAAGAGTTCTCTGAGCCAGGCGAGGTCGCGGCGGAGCTGAGAGAATAAAGTTGGCTCCGTTGGCCTGAGCGGCCTTTGAGGTAGCAGCGGCCGAGGTGACCGTCGGAGTTCAGGTGTCCAATGATGGGCGGATGGCGGAGCGAGGCGCAGTTCGGCTTGATGACACCGAAGACGCCGCGCGTCGGTGTTTTGTTGCGTCAGTTCCAGGGCCAACTCGCGTCTGGTTCTGGCCGTGGCGCCACCCCTGGCGGCGGAGCAGAACGTGGACACGGCGATAGCCGTAGCGAACGCGGGCACGACAGATCTCCCTGATCCGATGTTCGACGGGCAGCTTGGCCTGAGCGACGCAGTTTGTAATCGTAGTCGATCAGGCAAACTTGAGTGCTGCGCAGGTCCTGCGGATCGAGACCTGCCACTCGCTATGGACTTCGTCGACCAGCTTGCGCCTGCGGCCAGGCTTCACAGCCTTCGGTGGATCACGTCCTGCAGCATCTCCTTGTCGAGCGACAGATACGCCAGCTTCTTCAGCTTGACGTTCTCGTCCTCGAGCTGCTTCAGTGGCCGCATATCGGTCGGCAAAAGCCGTCACACTTCTTCTTCCAATTGACGTAGGTCGCCTGGATGATCCCGGCTTTGAAGCAATGTCCGCCACCACGACCCCAATCATGGTCCTGCTTGAGAATAAGCCATTCTGGGCGTTTTGAGGCCTTCATCGTCCTTCGCCCATCCACAGCCGGGACTCGGTGCGGAAAGCTATCCAAAAATGGTCTAGTTTGCCGGCCTTAGATCATTGGAGCTTTTTGTGGAGCTTGCCAGCTAGTACCGATTATACGCCGCAGCATGGATTAGCGCCCTGCCTGATCAATTCGCACAGGTATAGCGCATCGCTGACTGCATGGAAGGCCTCTGGTCGGCCATTAGCGGCCACCGCACGCGTCAGAATAAGCTTCGCGATTGTAGTCCGGTTGTCAGGTGTCTGCATAGCTGATGGCAGGGCCGCAACTGCTTGATCAAAAAGTCGGCCCAAAAACTGAAGGTCCTCAGGATAGAAAACACCAGCTTCCATGTCTGGAGGTCGGGTGGTCGGCCGTTGTCCGGCTGCAGTCCCGGCTCTCGCGCCGCTTAGGTCACTCTTCAATTGCTCTGATATCAAGGTGCTCGTGATTTTGCTGGGCAATTGAATCGCGTCAAGCGGTTTTTCCTGTTCGCAGATCAGGCCTGCAACAGCCTCGACCTGTTGCTCGATTCCATGTTTAGGGTACGGCACACCCGAATTCCAATGTTCAAAGTCCACAGCGCGTTCTCTCTCGATAATATAACATTATGTAGGGACGACGTGTTGTCACCCCGTTCACGGGTACTTGCCCCAGCCAAATTTCAGCTGCTTGAAGACACGAGGCTGTAACAGGAAGCGCTGACTATCCACGCCACACGGCTGTGCCGCCGCTATCGCGGTTTGCAACCAAGTCGCGCGGCCAGAGCCGCTCTCTGGCGTGCTGATTTGTCAACCCAAATGCCATAGTGTCCACCCGCGACGCGTAGCGAGGGGCAGTACTCCTTGCTTACGTATCAGGCGCCGATTGCCATTGACCGGGCTTGAAGCGTGCCAGCCGACTAGCATGGGGCACGACGCTACATCTGAACGATGAGTTCGTCTATCTTCGTGCAACAAGCGGTGCAAAGAGAGAAATCCATTGCCATACGACCCTTCTGATCGCTGCTTCCAATCCGGCAGTTGAATATGAGCATTGAGGCTGATCCGGTAAAATCGATTGTTTTTATGGTAACCATCCAGGCTGCCGATAGGCCGTGTTGGGTGCTAGCACTTGGCAATATAAGAATCTGTTCGACCATCGTGCTGCCGCCGCGACCTGAACCGCATGAAGAGCTTGGTGAATCAGCGCCTTGCCGAAGCCGCTTTGTCAACGATGGAGGTCGAGGTCCCACTGCCGCTGAATGATGTGGAGCCGCTCAGCAGTGATGCCAAAGGCTGACGTGCTGTCCAGGCGTACCTGCGATTTTCAGGCTAGGGGTACTGTCCTGGGCCACGCTGAGAGGCGCTGCCGAACGCCTGATCGCACGGGCGCGACATCCAAGGGTCAGCACTGTCGCATCATTGTGAGTTTGAATGGTAGTTGCCGTAGACGGAAGTCTCTAGCAAGCTGCCAAAGCAGGTAGTTGGCACCAGCCTCCTCAATCTAGTTAGCTAGAAGCGGTCGCACCGAAGTTGACGACGCACAGTTCACTCTCGAGTGCAGCATCGAAGGACAGTGGCAGGTAAAGCTTGTCAGAATGGCATTGAGTGCGTGAAGATACCTGAATGTTGTTGAGTCCTCGCTCACGACAAGCGATTGCCGCTAGCATAGGCCTGCTGGTGAGACCGCTCGATCACCAACACCAGGAACGATCCGTAGATCTTCAACGTGAGTGCAGCCGACTAGATGAGTGCAGAAGACATCCGTATTTCTTGTACTGCAGATGAGGGCCGACGCACCGGAGGTTTGCGCCGTCGACAGCCGCCCAACCTACCGACTCAGGTCGATTGCTAGCGATCAATGTCGGCGGATATGACGTTGAGTCGACGGGCGCTATTGATGATTTGTCGAGAGCCGAAGATCGACGTGGTCACTGCGGGTAGCAGCGTCATGAGTGACCAAGCCATTCGAGTTGAAACAAAACCGCCGATCGTCAGCGACGCTAAGAAGTGCATTCGGAACAGACCGCCGAGGTGCGGAGCGGCCCTGCGGGTCTGTGTTAATGCGGCTGATCCCCCAGGGCAACAAGAGCGCTGTCGAGATACTGCATGAGGTGCGGATCCCACCCGGCCAGACTGCGAGGATCGCTCAACCGTGCCAGGACCTTCAAGATGGTTGAGCCGGTCAAATCATTTCCGGCGATCTCGCTGATCAGCGTGCGTGCCTCAAGCGCCACGGCCTTTGTGCGGTCGCTGCACGGATGCTCGTTCCGGTCCATACAATCGCGCAAGTCGTTGCGGATTCGCCGCCACCGCTCCTCCCGGTCCGCCGCTAGAGCGCATGTGCATGGACGAGGCTGAGGGCGTTTCTCAACCTTCGACATCGCATCAAGCGCGGCGGGTAGCTGGTCAACGCTCACTCGTACGTCACCGTCAGTCGTCATATTGCGCAAACGATCTCGCAACTGAGTGGTACGGGCGACTTGAACCTCAATCCGCTGCAGGTGCTTGCGCAATAGGTCGGTGAGAGAGGTGCGACCGTCCATCGCCCTCCGGATCTCCTGAAGTGAAAAGCCGAGCTCACGGAGGGCCCGGATTTGATGAACTCGTTGAATGCTTTCACGGTCGTACATCCGGTGACCGCCGTCGGTGCGCTCCGACGCGGCAAGTAGCCCCGTGTGCTCATAGTGATGCAGAGTGCGTACCGTTACTCCGGTAGCCCCTGCAAGTTCGCCTATGCGCCATCGACGCCTTCGTGGTGTAGCTTTGGTCATGATTTTCTATTTCAAAGCCTACAACCTAACGCCACGTAAGATTCAAGCCATTTCAATGGTCTAGCTGAACCATATTACAACTTCGGCGGACGCGAGGGGCTTATCCTGAGTGGCACTTTATCAAACGGCGGAAGAGATGGCGTCCATCAGAATTAATAGGGAAGCCAGCTCGGCTTCGCCTGCAACTCCGAGCTGCAGCACAAGCTGTGCAATTGCCGTTCGGTTTTCTGGAGTACGCATTGTTACAGGCAAGGCCGTGATTGCTCGGTCAAAAATCCTTCCCAAGGTTGAAAGCTCCTCTGATTCGAAGATGCGATGCTTTCGTTGCAACGTTCAGCTCCCTCGAGTCTCATTGTGCTAGCGCGCGCACGTGGCCAAGGTGTTTGGCTGCGCTGGGTCCAAAAGAAGGCGGACTGGCGGCGCACACCGACAATGAAGTGCATGGGCATCTAGTGATGCCGTTGTGCAACACCGTCGCGGGCGAGTCTGGCTCGAAGTGACGCGTAACCGTTCTCCGCGCTTAGTCAGCGGTGCGCGCGCACTGCAGAGTTCGAGCACGTGTGAAAGTCGCAGTTTGTCTTCTATACCTTCCGCAGCTCTAATGGCGACTTGATGCCATTCCCGCGCGGCTGGGCTCGATAGCAATTTGCGATCGCCGGCACAATAGTGTCACGAGCGATCCAAAAAGGCTGCAAACCGTCGCGAGTCCTTAGTACCGGATTGCTTGAGGCAGTGAATCCAAGCTGGGACTGACGTGAGTTGCTTTACTTACGCGCAGAGACGGGTGTGGCAACGTTGCCGTTATGACGAACGCGGCTCGGCTAATTGCGATGCTTTGATGGAGAGCGGATCACTGCGAAGATTGGATGACAAAAGGGATTTGACTGTCTGCCTTTCTTCACCCCAAGAGCCCATGCGGGAGGACTCCTGCAATAATATCTCCCGCATCCATATGCTTGCCGGATCGGCGTTGTGAAAGGCGGGCCATTGGACGGCTTCGGTAAAGGCCGGAAGTGACAATGGCAGGTCAACAATACGCAGCGGGGTCGCTTTCTCGAAATGCTTAACCAACCTTAACGGCATTACTCCGATGCGGTCAGTGCCTGATAGCATGGGCGGGATCATGCAAAAGCTCTGCACGACAATATCGATGCGCCGCTTGAGCCCATGTTGGAGCAGGAACTGTTCTTCAATCGAGGGATTGTGTGCAAGATTCCACCTGGTTGCAACCTGTCCAAGCGACATATATTCCTCGAATGTCAGCCGATGCGGCAGGCGCTTGTTCGTGCGGCAGCCTGCACATACAAGCCTTTCACCAAAAAGTGCCGCCCTCGGATGAGCACTCGACATGAATGGTTCCGGCATGATCAGAAAATCGATTTCACCTCGCCGGAGAAGCTCATCGTGGTCTTCCCTAAGCGGTAGCAATTCGAAGCTGACTGCTGGAGCGTCTCGCGCTACACGATCTACGATCTGTCGGAAAAAGATCAGGGTGACGCAATCGGAAAGGCTGATTCGGAAGCGACGACACGATTCGGCTGGATTGAACTTGTCGCGCGCAATAATGGAGAGTTGTATGTCGAGCAACGCCTTGCGAACAGGAGAGGCGAGGCTTTCAGCACGCGGTGTCGGGACAAGTGTTCGACCTCTCATCGTAAACAGCTCATCGCCGAAATAGGCGCGCAGCCGGGCGACGGCGGCGCTCATGGCCGGCTGACTGAGGTTGATGCTGCGAGCTGCGGCGGTCAGGTTGCGCGCGGTCATCAATGAATCGAGTACGACCAGAAGATTCAGATCAAGGCCCTTGAAGCGCATGCTTATCCCACTGAAGGCGCTTGGGTGGTTCTAAACACCCGCGGCATCTATGATGGTATCTATCCTCCACCTGGGCTGGCTCCCTCCGAGTGCTGACGCTGTAGAGGCGCCCGGATGCTTGATCGCTGCAAGCGGACGATCGCAGCGTGGAACTCGCCGGCGGTGCGGAGCGGACCATTATGCTGATCCCGCAATCGCTCGCAGCATCACATCGATCTTTTAGACTCGCAGCAGCGCAGCTCCGGGAGTTGCGCCATCAAGGCGAAAATCCGCGAGGCGTTGTCCATGACCGCGTACGTTACTCGTGGCCCACTGAATGTGAGCCTACAACCTGACGCAGTGTGAGGTTCAAGCGAATTGTTCCGCGGGGGCTCTTGGCGACTGTCTCAACTGCGTGAGGCCACACTTGGTGATTCCTCCGCGCCGAATGCCGTGCCAAATCGGTCGAGGCCGCCAGCGCTGCGGCCCGCCCGTGGCATTATCCGCAACGAAGCGCCATCGATGCTTGAAGTGCCTTGCAGCCCTTAGAGCATGTGTGCGCTAGAAGAACTGCCTGCGAATGTAAGGCATTGAGGGTGTCATGTTGTGTTCGTGAGTTAGCTAGCATTGCCTACGATGTCGGGCTGCCTCATGCGCAGAAGCCATGTTGGCGGCCTCCTGCAATATGATCCGTCGCATCCAAATACTTGCCGGATCGGTATTCTCGGCAGCAGGCCATTGGACGGCTTCGGTGAAAGACGGAAGCGGGAGCGGTGGTTCGACGATCTTCAGGAGCATTTGGTTCTCGAAATGCTTAGCCAATCTAAACGGCATAGTCCCGATGCGAACAGTGTCAACTAGGACAGGCGGAATCATGCTAAAGCCCTGCACAACGACCTCGATACGTCTCTTCAGGCCGTGTTCAAGCAAGAACCATTCTTCAATGTTAGGCCTCAGTGCTCGTCCAAACTTGGCTGCGACATGTCCCATTGACATGTATTTCTCGACAGTAAGCTGGCGTGATAGCTGCTTGTTTGTCCGGCAGCCTACGCATACAAGCGCCTCCTCGAACAGCGTCGCCTTGGGGTGCGCGCTCGACATGAACAACTCCGGAAAGACAAGAAAGTCGACTTCGCCGCGCCTGAGAAGCTCATCGTGCTCATCACAGAAGGGCAGCAACTCGAAGCGCACGGCGGGAGCCTCCCGCGCGACACGGTCTATGATTCGTCGAAAGAACACGATCGTCATGAAATCGGAGAGGATGATCCGGAAGCGGCGGCTCGATTGAGCCGGGTCGAAAGCGTCCCGCGATATGATAGAGAGTTGAATGTGCAGCAGAGCCTCACGAATCGGGACCGCTAGCCCTTCGGCTCGAGGAGTGGGGACAAGTTCGCGGCCCCTCATCGTAAATAGTTCATCGCCGAAATAGGTGCGTAGCCGGGCAACGGCGGCACTCATGGCCGGCTGGCTCAAGTGTATTTTGCGTGCCGCCGCCGTGAGATTGCGTTCGGTCATCAGAGCATCGAGCGCAACAAGAAGATTTAGATCAAGGCCCTTGAACCGCATAGCTTGGGTCAATCCATCATGTGGATGTGTTCTATCGAAACAATCGATTTTACCTGACCATGCAATATTGGATAGCAAACTTCAGTTTGGAAAACTGAAACAGGCATATCACCATGGCTCTCATTCGTTGCGTTGGCTCCGGAATGCAGCGGACGTGCGGTGGCCGTGTTCGGCCGGAGCGTCAGTCGAGCTGCATCGCGACACGGTGTCGTTCTGCTCTGAACGAGCTGCAGCGCGCGGGCCTGGAGTTGCGAGTGCTCAATCGGATTTGTTGGTCCTTGCGAGCGATATACCTTTGTATGGATCTTCGATTCCTTTCAATATCGGGGATTTACCCGCGTACAATTGAGGCATTGCACCATCTTCCCTTAGCTTCACGACGAAACGGCAGATGCGGATTGCTGGTGCCAGATCTTGCGGCGGCTTGTTAGAGGCGTCGCGCGGGCCCATCGCGTTAGAAGGCAAGTCGAGAATGCAAGAGACGCTAGTAGACCCGGTGCAGGTGTTTCGTGCCTTTGATGTGATTGCCACCGTCAATCGCTGCGCGTTGGGCGAGAGTGACGGACTCTCGCCATACGGGTCTGGTCGCGTTGAGAATCCCATCCCAGCCAGTGAGCATCCATTGAGCGAGCGGGTGTCTCGCGAGGCCAAGCCCCTCAATCATCTAACGGTTGGTGGCTTGCCATGAACATTGCCGTATCCACAACTGCAGAAGGTCTCTCGATGCGTCCGCAGGTTCAGTGGAGGGTGCGCTGGGAAAGTGAGCTGTGCCTCGCCGACCATGTCGAGCTCTCCGAGTTCTTCCGGAAGAGCTACGGGCCAACCGGTGCCTTCAATGCGCAGCCCTTCGAGAATAATCGCAGTTGGGCCGGTGCGAGGCCCGAGGTCCGGGTGATAGGTTATGATGCTCGCGGTATAGCCGCTCATATCGGCCTACTACGCCGGTTCATCAAGGTCGGCGAAGTCGATCTACTCGTAGGCGAATTGGGATTGTACGCAGTACGCCCCGATCTTGAGGGGCTCGGAATAACCCATTCAATGCGCGTTATGTACCCGGTTCTGCATGAGCTTGGTGTTCCATTCGGCTTTGGTACAGTGCGGCCCGCACTGGAGAAACATATCACAAGAATGCTTGGCCGGCAGGGGCTCGCGAGACTCCTTTCCGGCATACGCGTCCGATCAACCCATCCAGATGTGTATCTGAATTTGCCGACTACCCGCATCGACGATGCTCTCGTGTTGGTGCTGCCGATTGTGCGATCAATAGGCGAGTGGCCGACCGGTACGATTATCGATCGGAACGGGCCAGAGCTGTGAAGCATTCCGATAACCTGCGCTCGGTGCGTAGCGAGTACGCTGACGCCGACGGAAGTCGCTGCGTCTATTTGACGTTTGATGACGGCCCAAATCCACTTTGTACACCAGATATCCTGGACCTGCTGGCAGAACGTAGGATCCAGGCCACCTTCTTCGTCATTGGCGCCTACGCAGCGCAACAGCCGGACCTCATACGGCGAATGATCGCAGACGGGCATGAGGTCGCTAATCACACGATGACACATCCGGACCTGTCCAGTTGCAAACTGGCCGAGGTGCAGAGTGAAATACTGGGAGCCAGCGACGTCATTCGTGCGGCCTGCCCGCAAGCGTCGCTGCGGCACGTGCGAGCACCTTACGGAAGGTGGACTGAAGAAGTGCTTGCGACAGCAGCGATGGCCGGACTTGGCATGGTGCATTGGTCGGTGGATCCACGAGATTGGTCGCGCCCTGGCGTTGATGCGATTGTGAACGCGGTGCTGGCCTCCATCCGACCGGGTGCGATCGTGCTCTTGCACGACGGATGTCCTCCCAGCGAGCAGGGACAGTGCACTCACGCTGGTCTGCGCGACCAGACGCTCACGGCGCTTTCACAGCTGATTCCCGCACTGCAAGAGCGTGGTTTCGCAATCTCCTCCCTTCCTCAACTTCACTGAACACTGGACCAAATGGATTTGCTCGCCACCACCAGCACTGTCGCTGTCTCATGTTATGCGCTGCTCTCGACTGTCTACAAGAGCTTGCAGGCGCTCTATGCTACGCCGCCAAATGCGCCGGCTCCCTCAGGTGACCTGACGCACACTTCTGCCGCTCTGCCGAGCATCGATATTATCGTGCCGTGTTTCAATGAGGATCCGCAGACGCTCGCGGCCTGTCTACAATCCATTTCTGCCCAGGACTACACCGGAGAATTGCGCGTTTATGTGATCGATGATGGTTCGGCAAATCGCGCTCTTTTAGAACCCGTTCACAGCATCTTCGCAACCGACGCCAGGTTCAGCTTCATTCTACTCGAAAGCAACGTTGGGAAGCGCAAGGCGCAGATAACCGCGATACGACGTTCAACCGGAGATTTGGTGCTCAACGTCGACTCCGACACGATGATCGCGACAGACGTGGTCACAAAGCTCGCGCTGAAGATGCAAAGTCCGGAAGTCGGAGCGGCAATGGGGCAGCTGACTGCCAGCAACCGGAGCGACACTTGGCTGACCAGATTGATCGATATGGAATACTGGTTGGCATGCAACGAAGAGCGCGCGGCACAGGCTCGCTTTGGCGCCGTCATGTGCTGCTGCGGCCCTTGTGCTATGTATCGCAGGTCCGCGCTCGCGTTGTTGCTAGATCAATACGAATCGCAGTTCTTTCGCGGCAAGCCGAGCGACTTTGGTGAGGATCGTCATCTGACGATCCTCATGCTGAAGGCAGGGTTTCGAACGGAGTACGTCCCGGATGCCGTTGCGGCAACTGTGGTCCCGGACAAGCTAGGACCTTACCTGCGTCAACAACTGCGTTGGGCGCGCAGCACCTTCCGCGACACGTTGCTCGGCCTGCGCCTGCTGCGAGACCTTGATAGCTATCTCACCCTCGACGTAGTCGGGCAGAATATCGGTCCGTTGCTTCTCGCCTTGTCGTCCATAATGGCTGTTGCGCAGCTCGCCGTGACGGCCACCGTGCCGTGGTGGACAATCGTCACGATCGCATCAATGACCATGGTTCGTTGCGGTGTGGCCGCTTTTCGTGCGCGCCAATTGCGATTCTTCGGCTTTTCGTTGCACACACCAATCAACATAGCTCTTTTACTTCCCGTGAAGGCGTATGCGCTGTGTACGTTGAGCAATAGCGATTGGTTGTCGCGCAAAGTCGCCAACGTACCGGCCGGGGATGAGAAACAGGCGGCTGTCCAGAACCCGAGCGGTCGGCGAAGCGCTGCAGAAGCGGCGCAATTGGCTCGGGCAGTTCGCCGGACCGATCTTTCGTGCAGTGCTGGGAGGCTGCCTGCGGCCGACAGCGCATGCGGCGGCGAGTAAGAGAACACATCCCACACAGTTGGCGCAAGCGAGATGCCGAACAAAAAGTACGAGTTATTAGAGCGTGAATTGGCTGCCGACGACCCCTGGCGGCTCGACAGCAACCCGTTCGAACAGAAGCGTTACGCCAAGATGCTCCAGATGTCGCTGTCCAAAGAGAGCATCAGGAATGCGCTCGAAGTGGGATGCGCGGCCGGTACGTTCACAGAAAGGCTTGCGCCCCATTGCCAGCGCCTCTTGGTGATCGACGTCATGCGGCAGGCGATTAATCGAGCCCGCGAGCGGACGAGGAAGAAGGCGCACATCACCTGGATCGTCGCGGACATTGAACGGTTTTGGACCGCGGAGCTGTTCGATCTAATCGTGGTCACAGAGGTTCTTTACTACCTCGGCGACATAGCCGGACTGCGTGCTGCGATCCGGAACCTCATTGATATGCTGGCGCCAGACGGGTACCTGGTTTTCGGATCGGCGCACGATGAGACATGCAGGCGCTGGGGACACCCTGCTGGAGCTGAGACAGCCATCGACATCTTCAAAGAAGAATTGCTTGAGGTCGAGCGCGTGCAAATCCGGGCGGAGCGGGATGACGAGGAGTGCCTCCTAGTCCACTTCCGGAATCCGGTTCAAGCGTCAAGCAATTGACCTGCTGCTATAGGCAGGAGAGAGAATGCGCATCTGCGGCATCAAGCTAACCCATGACGGATCGATCGCTGTTGTCGATGACGGGCGGCTTTTCTTCTGCACTGAGCAGGAGAAGCGCGGCAATAATCAGCGGTACCAGGCCATTGACAATCTCGATGCCATCGTTGCCGCCTTGGCGGAGCATGGTCTGGGTCCCCAGGATATTGATCAGTTTGTTATTGATGGTTGGGACGGGGAGGTCGAGTCATCCTTCCAGGTTCTCAGCGGGATGGTGCCTATCGCCCTCAAAGGCGCACCGTATGTCGAACGTCGTGCCGAGGGTCTTCTCGATGCCGTCGAGGGCTTTGGCCTGATTCTCGGGAGTAAGGCGTACTCGTATCGCAGCTATCCGCACGTCGCGGGACATGTCGCATCAGCATATTGCACGAGCCCCTTTGCCCAAGCGGGTCAACCCGCGTTCTGCCTCGTATGGGACGGCTCGATCTTTCCACGACTTTACTATGTTGAACGGCAGGGCGCGCGGTTCATCGAATGCCTATTTCCAATGGTCGGTCACGCTTATGCAGCCGCCGGGCACCATTTCGGGCCTTACAGGCAGGCTAAGCGCCCCAGTTGGGACCTCGGCGTGGCCGGCAAGCTGATGGCCTACATCGCGCTTGGATCTGTTGATGAAAACATCGTGGCGGTGTTTCAGGAGCTCTATGAAAGGTGCTTTGCAGCAGATACGGAGCAGGCTCGTCGTTACCGTGCGGAAATCTACAATGCGGAATCCTTGCTTCGAGCTATGCACGACTTCTTCGCTGCGTGCGCGATGCGACTGGACTCCAAGCGGCCCGAAGATGTACTTGCATCTTTTCATGTGTTTCTAGAGCGACTCCTTGTCAAGGAAATCGCATTGGTGCTGCTGCAGCACTCCTCACTTCCGGGAGCGCGCAACCTATGTATAGCCGGTGGTTGCGGCCTCAATATCAAATGGAACAGTGCACTACGCGCGACTGGTTTGTTCGATGATGTATGGGTGCCGCCATTTCCCAATGACAGCGGATCTGCGATTGGTGCCGCTTGCTCTGCTATGGCGGCGCGGAGAGGATTCGTACCGCTTGAGTGGTCCGTCTACAGTGGACCCGCCCTGCAAGATAGCGAGATCCCAAAAGGATGGTGGTCCGAGCCATGCGGTATGCGCGAACTTGCTGCGATTCTCGCCAGCAACAAGCCCGTCATCTTTCTCGCCGGGAGTGCTGAGCTCGGTCCACGGGCCTTGGGTGGCAGGAGTATTCTTGCAGCCGCGACTTCGCCAGCAATGAAGGATCATCTCAACGATATCAAACGCCGCGAACACTTTCGACCCGTGGCACCGATATGCTTGGAAGATCGGGCGCCGGCCATTTTCAGCCCTGGAACGCCTGATCCTTACATGCTGTTCGACCACCAGACACGGGAGGAATGGCGGGACATAATACCAGCTATTGTCCATCTGGATGGATCTGCGCGATTGCAGACAATCGCCAGAACGTCTCCGCACAAGGTCGCCGAGCTCCTGGTCGAGTATGAGCGGATCACTGGAATTCCACTGCTTTGCAACACAAGTGCCAACCACCACGGACGCGGGTTCTTCCCGGATGCCGCAGCAGCGTGCCATTGGGGGCGTGTTGACCATGTATGGTGCGATGGCCTGCTCTGGACCAAAACGGCCGTAAGTGAGCCATCGTCGGCCGAACAACTTCTTCCGGCGTAACAGAAACATGTCCACTGCAGCAATCGATCTTGCCGGTATAAAAAAGTCATTTGGCGACAAGCTCGTGGTGAACGAGCTGTCGTTCACCGTCGCTCGCGGAGAGTGCTTCGGATTGCTGGGTCCGAACGGCGCTGGCAAGAGCACAACCGCGCGTATGATCCTTGGCATGATGTCGCCTGACGCAGGAGATATAAGAGTACTCGGTGAGCCTGTGCCGAGTCGAGCTCGCTGGGCACGTAAGCGCCTCGGTGTGGTCCCGCAGTTCGACAATCTTGAACTCGAGTTTACCGTCCGAGAAAACCTCCTGGTATTCGGCCGCTACTTCGGAATGGGCGCGCGCAAGATCGAGAGCCTGATCCCGTCGCTGCTTGATTTCGCTCGCCTCGAGAGCAAGGCGGGCACCCGCGTCTCCGAACTGTCGGGTGGCATGAAGCGGCGGCTGACTCTGGCGCGTGCTCTGATCAACGACCCCGATCTCCTGGTCATGGACGAGCCGACCACCGGTCTCGATCCGCACGCGCGCCACTTGATTTGGGAGCGCCTGCGATCGCTGCTGGCGCGCGGAAAAACGATTCTTTTGACCACACACTTCATGGAAGAGGCGGAGCGGTTATGCGACCGGCTGTGCGTGCTTGAGAATGGGATCAAGATCGCCGAAGGCAAGCCTCACGTGCTGGTCGAAGAGCAGATCGGCTGTAGCGTGATCGAGATTTACGGGGGCAATCCACAGGAGCTGTGCGCATTGATCAGACCCTTTGCGCGGCACCTGGAAATAAGCGGCGAGACGGTATTTTGTTATGCGCCCGAACCGGAGAAAGTCCTCGCGCAATTGCGCGGGCGCGTCGGCCTTCGCCTTATGCAGCGCCCTCCAAATCTCGAAGACGTCTTTTTGCGACTGACCGGGCGCGAAATGGAGAAATGAGCGATGGGTGAGGGTTATGCTGCGGCTATGCCCGCCAACGCGTCCAACTGGGTCGCGGTGTGGCTGCGCAATTTCCTGGCATGGAGAAAAGTCGCGCTTGCATCGATTCTCGGCAATCTCGCCGATCCGATAACCAATATGTTTGGTCTCGGGTTCGGTCTCGGGATGATCGTCGGGCGCGTTGACGGTACTTCATACATCTCGTTTCTGGCGGCCGGCATGGTCGCGACAGGCGCCATGACGGCTGCGACCTTTGAAACCATGTACGCGGCTTTTGCCCGGATGGAGACAAAGCGCACCTGGGAAGCCATCTTGTCCACACAGCTCACGCTTGGAGACATCATCCTAGGTGAATTGGCCTGGGCAGCCAGCAAAGCCATTTTGGCCGGGACGGCGATTGGCGTTGTCGCCGCCATATTGGGGTATGCGCCGTGGACGTCCATTCTCTGTGCGATGCCAACCATTGCCCTGACTGGGCTCGCTTTCGCAAGTCTGGCAATGGTCGTCATATCTCTTGCGCCCACGTATGACTATTTCGTCTTTTACCAAATGCTTGTCATTACGCCTATGGTGTTTCTGTGCGGCGCAGTCTTTCCGGTGAGCCAAATGCCGAGCTCATTTCAGCATTTGGCGGCCTTGTTGCCGCTGGCTCATGCGGTCGACCTCATCCGTCCAATGATGCTCGGTCGCGCGACGCCCGACATCGGCGTACATATCGGTGCGCTCTGCATTTACACGGTATTGCCGTTTTTCGTATCGACGGCACTGTTCCGTCGACGTCTGATGCGCTGACGCAGCATTGCGCAGAACGAAGCGGAGACAAATCATGCAATCCCCGATGGTGACGGCTCGACACGACAGGGCATCCGATGATCGCTTCGGACGGTCGTCAGGCGGACGACGTCAGTCACGGAGCCGCGGTCCAATCTGAACTACGGCGTTCAAATGCCAACACCGCCTTGGCTGATCGGATGTCATTGATTCAGACGGACCTCGAATAATCTGAGTTGAATATGCAAGAGCGAAAGTACGGCCTTTGAAGGCGCTTGGGTCGTCTTATTATGACCAAATGGAGAACGAAATGCTGTGTCTAGGATTGAGCGGCGGACTGGATAAAATCCATGAAAATCCATTCGATCTGCCTAAGACGTTTCTGCACGATGGCGCTGCGGTGCTTGTCCGAGACGGACGGGTCATAGCAGCCGTCGAAGAGGAGCGCCTCAATCGGATCAAACACTCCAACAAGTTTCCAAGCAGCGCGATCCGGTACTGCCTTGCAACTGCGGGAGTGCAGCTCCACGATATCGATCGTATCGCGTTCTACGCTACCGAGGCGTATTGCAATGCCATGCTGGAGCGGCTGCTTGTGTCTCAGCCAGATATCTCCATTCCGATGGATGCCAAACTGTTGCTGAGGAAGTTGCTGGCGCAAGAGTTCGGCACTAAGGTCGAAGAGTCGCGGCTCTCGTTCGTGCACCATCATCACGCACACGCAGCGAGCGCATTTGCGATGTCGGGATTTGAGCAAAGTCTGATTTTTGCGGTGGATGGCGGTGGCGATTTTCTCTCCGGGCTATTGGCGGTAGGGTCGGGCACCGAAATCACGGAACTCGCGAGTTTTCCGGAGAATAATTCTCTAGGACTATTTTACCTCGAGGCTATCCGATATCTCGGGTACAGTTTGTTCGACGAATATAAGGTTATGGGACTTGCTCCCTACGGAGATCCGGCGCCCTACCGCGAGCTCTTCGGACAGTTCTACGAACTCTTGGACAATGGCGGCTATCGTGTTCACCTAGATCGAATCGGACCGACATTGCTCCGCAACATCCAGGTTCGAAGAAAGGGAATGCCGTTCACGCAGCAGCATCGAGACGTGAGCGCTTCTTTGCAGGAAGCGCTAGAGCGGATCATGTTTCACATCCTGCAGCATTATCGGAAGAGCACCGGCATCAAGCGATTGTGCCTGGCTGGAGGGGTAGCCCACAACTGCACCGTGAATGGTAAGCTGCTCTACTCAGGACTGTTCGAAGACATATTCGTCCAACCCGCTGCGCATGACGCTGGTTGCGCATTAGGCGCGGCCCTGATGGTGTCCAGCGATTTGGGCATGCCGGCCCCCCTTGAGCGACTTCAGGATGTCTATTGGGGTCCCGATATCGGAAGCGAGCGAGCCGTAGAACGCGAGCTGAGTGCATGGGCGGGGCACCTCGACGTTGAGCGTCAAGATGACATAGCAGCAAGTGCAGCCGGTTGGATGGCTGATGGCGCCGTGATCGGCTGGGTCCAGGGTCGTTCTGAGTTCGGGCCACGTGCGCTAGGCAATCGCAGCATTCTTGCTGATCCTCGACCGGCTTCAAACAAGGACCGGATCAATGCAATGGTCAAAAAGCGCGAGGGCTATCGGCCATTCGCGCCATCAGTGCTGGAGGAGTATGCGAACGAATTTTTCGAGCTCCCGGAAGGCAAGCGCGAATTCCCATTCATGAATTTTGTGGTCCGCGTGCGCGACCCGAAACGTAGCGTGCTCGGTGCCATTACGCACGTCGATGGTACTGCTCGGCTGCAGACCGTATCGCGCAAAACAAACCCGCTCTACTGGGACGTTATTAGTGCGTTCAAAGAGCGGACGGGAATTCCGGTGCTGCTCAATACATCATTTAACAACAATGCCGAGCCGATTGTGGATTCCGTGTCTGACGCGATTACCACGTTCTTGACGACAGATTTGGATGGACTCGTGATTGGGCCGTTCCTCATCAAAAAGAGGACGACAGGGCTAGACGACTGGACTGCGCTCGCCATTTCATTGCCCGCTTATGTATCCCTTCATCGAGTCCGCGCTTTTACTGCAGAAGATCGCCAGGAGACTGTATGCGAGATTCGCAGGGGACACTCGAACCGCAACAGTGTGCGCATCTCACATGATTTGTTCGATCTCCTGATGCGGATCGACGGGGAGGCGGTCCTTGGATCTCTTCTTGATACCATTACTCCAGATCGGTCCAAACGCGAAGCTCTTGTGAAGGAATTGTTGGGATTGTGGGAGCAGCGTTGCGTTCGGCTACATCCGCCTCGCGCTACTCGCGCCAGTGGTGGCGGTGCAGGGCACGCCGAAGCAGAACCGGAGCGCGCCACTATGGGTGTCGTCTAGCGTTACGTATCCGGACGCAGCAAAGGATGAGACGGCGCGATGAGCGGAATGCCAGCCGTACCAAAACCAAGTGCGTGGTTGGCAACGTCTCATCCGATGCATGAATGGCCAGCCTTCATGCGTCCAGGCGAGCGGTGCTAGAAGAACGCTCACCGCGAGCGTCCGAGATCCGGAGTATCAGTTTGCCGTCGGACGGCACCTTACATCGGCCTCCTGCAGCAAGTTCCCGACCCAACCAATAGGTACAAACGAGGCAACGCGAAATGCTCGTCAGTGACTCGATGAATGATCGGTTCGTGGTTTCTCGACGACGGACCGGATTCGGTGATTGCCTTTGGTCGTTGGCATCAGCGTGGCGTTATGCAAAGCGGACCGGGCGGACGTTGGCAATCGATTGGCGTGGCTCGTGTTATCTCGATCGGCCATTCACCAACGCATTTCCAGTGTTCTTCGAGCCAGTTCAAGCCATCGACGGGGTACGGGTCATTTGCGATGACCAGATCAATCAAATGTCATTTCCAGGCCCGTTCTTCCCCCCTTGGTGGAATAAGGCGCCGATAGATTGCGTTTATCGGCCAGATGAACAGATCTTCCAGGAGCGTGACGAGCTGGACCAACTTTTCCAAAGTCCGGAAGATGTCGATGCTAACACTGTGGTGTGTGACGCCTGCTTAATGTGGCGCTGCGATGAGGATGCCGAACGGCAGATATTTCGGACGATCAAACCCCAACCGGAAATTCGGGCTCGAATTGATGCCATTTACCAAGAGCATTTTGAGGGACACAGCATAATCGGAGTTCATGTTCGTCACGGCAACGGCGAAGATATCATGGGACATAAGCCCTATTGGGCGGATCCGGAACTCGCCTTTCGGCAGGTATGTACTGCCATCGATAAGGCGAAAGCGTTACCGCATCCAAGCCCGGTGAAGCTGTTCTTGTGCACGGACAGCACGCTGATGGTCGAAAAGCTATCTGGAGTATTCCCCGATCTCTTCACTATCCCAAAGCATTTCCAGGCACCTCATGCTGGACCTTTACATAGTGCAGAACTTGGCGCCGAAGGCGGGTTCTCTGCCCTGATTGAGATGTATCTCCTCGGGCGGTGCGATACGGTCATTCGGTTTCCACCGACGAGCGCCTTCACGCGCTATGCTCGCCTCTTTGCGCCACGCGTTATGGAGTTCGATTTGAAGGATCCGACTCGATTGATCCTTATTGAAGGATCGCCGGAACGGCTGACGGCCTCATGAAAGTCAACGGATCATCATCTGCTAGACGTTATGGCGATCGGTATTCCAGCATCCATTCAGATGCCAATCTGGTGGCGAGGGTAGATGTCGATGATGTGAATCGGTCCTTGAGGCAATACAAGAGTGGACAAAGCGCCTGACGCCGTGCGCGATCGAGGTGGCGCTAAGCTTCGGTGAACGTGGTGCGGTGCGGCGATTACGTGATCGATGATTGTTGCGCCTGAATTGGTCAACTCATTCAAGAGGTCCTACACGGCTTCGGGCAAGCCGCTCCACGAACGTGCCGACTTGATCAAGATTCGGAAGTCGAAGTCCAGACGCCTCCGCCTGCGCGCTCGCTGTTTCCGGCCACGACCGCACTTTGGATCATACTTTGGCGGTCGCCTCGGGGAGACGCTCGCAAATCGTATTGGAGACAGCCGAGTGAAGATCCTGCACGTGCACAAACGGGCGACTGAATATCTACGATCCACCGGTGCGCAGGTCACGAAAGGCCCGGCCATGCGGCGCATGCCTCGGATTGGGATGCCTCTCATTGGCGTGTGCCAAATCGGCGAGGATGAGGCGGTGATATTCAACGGTTGACGGAACGGTGGTTTTGCAGGTAGTTCATTTTCGTTCGAGGTTCTCTGGGTCCCGCTTGATCCGGAGCTAAGAGGGAAGCTGGTGTGATGCCGGCGCTGCCCCCGCAACTGTAAGCGGCGAGCCGCTGTCCAATAGTGTCACTGAAGCCGGTCGGCTTCGGGAAGGCCGGACAGCAGCCATGACCCGCGAGCCAGGAGACCTGCCCCGACAACGTTTTCGTCCACGGGCGGGGTGTCCCGGTGGTGCGTCAAGAAGTCGCCGCCGCGGCGGCCTTTACCTGTGCGCATCCACCATCGCCTTGCCCCAAACCATGGGGTTGAAGCGATGTCTAACAGTTCACTTTCCGTTGCCACGCTAGGTATGCCACGCATCGGTCCGCGCCGGGAACTCAAATTCGCGCTCGAGAGCTACTGGGCCGGTAAGTCAAGCGAAGCACAGCTTTTCGAGGCTGCGGCTGGACTTCGCCTCGCCAACTGGGCGCGGCAGAAATCGCTCGGCGCGACCATCATTCCTTCGAACGACTTCTCGCTCTATGACCATGTGCTTGATACCAGTGTGATGGTCGGCGCGATTCCTGACGTTTACGGTTGGGTCGCAGGTCCAGTGTCACTCAAGACCTACTTCGCCATGGCGCGCGGCGCAGGAGAGGATCAAGATGCGGATCGCCGGCACGGCCATCATCAACAGGGCCCGGCAGCGCAGGAAATGACAAAGTGGTTCGACACCAACTACCATTACATGGTGCCGGAATTTCGCAAGGACCAAACATTCAAGCTTTCCTCTCGTAAGCCGATTGAGGAATATGAGGAGGCAAAGAGCCTTGGGTACCAGACGCGCTGTGTGCTGGTTGGCCCAGTCACCTTCCTGAAACTCGGCAAGAGTGCAGATCCGGGATTCAATCCAGTGTTGCTGCTGGACCAGCTTCTACCGGTCTACGTCGATGTCCTTCGCGAACTAGCCGCGCGAGGTGCGGAGTGGGTTCAGCTCGACGAGCCCTGCCTGGTCCTTGACCTCGACGAGGTATCCCGCGGCGCGTTGCGGCGAGCCTATGCCCATTTGGCAAAGGAGGTGCCCAGCCTCAAAGTCATGCTGGCTACTTATTTCGGCGGCGTCGGCGACAACCTCGATACTGCCTTGGCTTTGCCGGTTGCCGGTCTGCACGTCGATCTGGTTCGGGCCTCAGATCAGTTGGGCGTAATCGCCGCCATAGCTCGCAGCGATCTCGTTCTCTCACTTGGGGTCATTGACGGACGCAATGTCTGGCGGTCCAATCTGCCGGACTTATTCAACAAGCTGGCGCCAGCAGTAGTGAAGCTCGGTCATGACCGCGTCCAGATCGCTCCTTCGTGCTCGCTCCTTCATGTCCCGGTCGACGTCGAGCTCGAAAGCGATCTCGATTTAGATGTAAAGAGCTGGCTGGCGTTCTCGGTCCAGAAGATCAAGGAGCTGACGACCTTGGGAAGTGCGCTCGCCGGCAAGCATGCCCGTGTATCGCGCCTCCTTGCGGCCTCCAAGCGGGCGGCTCTAGCGCGCGAGAAGTCGTCTAAGGTTCACAACGCCAACGTCACCCGGCGCATGACTACGATTGACCAAACAATGCGTCGCCGTCAAAGTCCGTACGCCAGCCGTGCCGAGCTTCAGCGCGCTCGGTTCGCCTTGCCAACATTCCCAACGACGACGATTGGATCATTCCCGCAGACCGCAGACATTCGCCGTGCCCGTGCGTCCCACGCGCAGGGAACGTTGTCTGCCGCGCAATACGAGAGTTTCCTCAAAGCGGAAACGGCGCGTGCGGTCAGATGGCAGGACGACATAGGGCTCGACGTGCTCGTGCATGGCGAGTTCGAGCGCAATGACATGGTGCAGTATTTCGGTGAGAAGCTGTCGGGCTTCGTCTTCACAAAACACGGTTGGGTGCAGTCCTATGGCTCGCGTTACGTCCGCCCACCGATTCTGTTTGGGGACGTCTCCCGTCCGAAGCCGATGACGGTCGACTGGTGGCGCTATGCGCAGTCGCTGACCGAGAAGCCGGTGAAGGCAATGTTGACCGGGCCGGTGACCATTCTGAACTGGTCGTTTGTTCGTGATGATATCTCGCGAAGCGAGGCTTGCCTACAGATCGCGCTCGCGATCCGGGACGAGGTGGTCGACCTTCAGAACGCTGGAGCAAAAATGATCCAGATAGACGAGGCGGCGTTGCGTGAGGGACTGCCGCTACGCAAATCACAGTGGAAAAGCTATCTCGATTGGGCCATAGACAGCTTTCGCATTTGCTCCTCAGTCGTCGCGGACGAAACGCAGATCCATACTCATATGTGCTATTCCGAGTTCAACGACATCATCGAGTCTATCTCAGCGATGGATGCCGACGTCATTTCGATTGAGACGTCGCGCTCGAAGATGAAACTGCTAGACGCCTTCCGAACTTATAAGTACCCAAAACAGATCGGCCCTGGTGTCTATGACATCCATTCGCCGCGCGTTCCTGAAACGGACGAGATGAAGAACCTCGTGACGCTGGCGCGCCAACAGCTCTCCGACTCCCAACTTTGGATCAATCCCGATTGCGGCCTGAAAACCCGAAAATGGGAGGAGGTGCGTCCGGCGTTGGTAAATATGGTCGCAGCTGCCCGGGAGCTACGAGCGGCAACTTGATCGCTGAGATCGTCAACGTTAACTTCCGTTCACGAGAACGCCGCTGCGTCTCGCAATCATATACCGCTTGAAAGTTAGTGAGCCTTTACGTGAACGGGATACTGCCGCGGGCCGAATAGGAGCTACTAGCGCGGCGTGCCGGCGGGCGGCGCGTCGAGGCTGGTCTCGCGCCACAAGGCGTGGCACACCAGACGCGCGAGCTCGGCGATGGGAATGTCCACGCCGGTGCTGCTGTTGAGGAACACGCGACGCAAATCCTTGATGGTGCATTGCCGACAATCATGCCGCCGACCTTGTGCCAGCGAGTAACGCCGCTTACGCCGCCTCCGGAAAACGGGGCGAGTCGTGGCCGCGCCATGGGATCGCCGCAGTAAGGACGTGCTTGACCGCGTCACTATGCACAATGCGCCCAGTGCTTTTGTTCGACCGGCCAGGAAGAGTGAACACGATGTCAAACGCAAGTCGCAGACGAACCTGACGTACGAGGCAGGTTACGTCTGATTTGCGATCGTAAGAGCGTGCGGCTAAGATCTTCCCGGCGGCTCCTGAGTAGGTATCGCTTGCTGTGCCAACGAGGCGCTTCGCTGTGGATCGGCTAATTCATGCAATTGAGCCAGGGGCCGATTCGACCGGGATCATGGTGTGGCTGGTACATCGTCTTCGCGCACGTCCGGTGTCTGCAACACTCTAGTCGTCGTCGCGGAAAGTATGATGCCTGAACAGGAAGCCCGACCACATGCGCTGGATGACATTGCGTTCACTCGCACTGAAAGGCGATGTTGGCCTTGTCGTGAATATGCGTTGTTGTCAGAAAGCGCACACGCAATGTTTGGAAGCGGTCAAGCTGTCCCCGAACCCGCCGCTGGATCGCTATCCCTTAGAGCTGTTCCGCTGCATCGGTGTGGCCCAAATCCTGCAGCGGAGTCTCCGGCGAGGCGATAGAATAGGAGGCGCGGTTGAGTCTTGATGTACTAGATGGCCACCCCGTGACGGACGTGGACTGCAGGCTTTTGGGCTTTGACGCCGGTTTCCAGCCGAAAGAGCGGAAGACACTGTTGCTGACTGGGGCGACGCGTGGAATCGGTCACGCCACCGCAAAGCTGTTTTCGGAAGCTGGCTGGCGCATCATATCTTGCGCGCGCCAACCGTTTAATGAGAAGCGATGCCCATGGAACTCAGGGCCCGACGACCATATCCAAGTCGATCTTAGTAACCACCGAATGCTGCCGCGCGCAATCGCCGAGGTGAAGAAGCGCCTCGCAGGTGCTCCCTTGCACGCATTGATCAACAATGCCGGCGTCTCGCCAAAAGGGCAGAATGGCGCTCGGTTGACCTCGTTGACGACGTCACTCGAGACCTGGATGAAGGTGTTCCACCTCAACATGGTGGCTCCCATCCTGCTAGCGCAGGGATTTTTTGACGAGCTAAGAGCCGCGTCAGGATCGGTTGTCAACGTGACCTCAATCGCAGGCTCGAGGGTGCACCCGTTTGCTGGCAGCGCCTATGCGACTTCGAAGGCAGCGCTCGCATCTCTTACACGTGAAATGGCACATGATTACGCACCGCATGGAATCCGCGTGAACGCAATCGCGCCGGGAGAAATCAAAACGGACATGTTGTCACCAGAAACGGAAGCGCGTCTCCTGCCGAGTATTCCGTTGCGCCGGTTTGGCACGACCGAAGAGGTCGCGAAGGTCCTCTTCTTCCTGTGCTCGGACGCCGCAAGTTATGTCACGGGCACTGAGGTTCCGATCAACGGGGGGCAACATTTGTAGTTGTCGTATCTGACATCCGCGGCTGAGGTAATCAGTCGAGCGCGTGTTCTCATTCAGGTTAGGCGCGGTGCGCCGCAAGAGCAAAAAAGTACCGTAAGCGCCGTTGTGCCATGAAGACCTGTTATCCTTCTCTGTCATCTCCTCAATTTGGCGCTTAGAGCGAGAAGACATGCAACACCAATCTCGTGAAGCCGAACAAGCCGCCAGGGAGGGCGATCATGACAAGGGAGACCTCCTCATGCTGCATATTGTGCCCGCAGGCGAAAGACCTGACTCGCAATCTGAGGCGGACCGTGAGGTGAGCATAGAGCCGTCGCTCGAGAGCGCGCTGTCAGGCATCCTTGAGATTACGAAGGTACTCACGTCTCCGTGCCGACTAGAGGTCACGTTGGCCAACGTCGTCGATCGTCTGCAATCGTTTGTGCAGATGCGGCAGGGCATCGTCTCGCTCTTCGACGATGATGGAATGCCAAACATGACCGTAGGCTCTGGCTGGAGCGAGGGAAGTGACGAGCGTTACCGAATGCGTCTGGCGCTAAAAGCAATCGATCACATCGTGGCGACGGACGGGCCGCTCGTTGCCGAAAACGTGACGATTGAGCCAGCCTTTACTGCCGCGGACATAGATATGCTCGGTGCGTCGAATGAGGTCGTGGTATCGTTCATCGGCGTTCCCATTCACATTGATGCGAAGGTTGCAGGCGCGCTAACTATTGACCGCATCGCGGACCACACCTCGAGTGTTCGACTCGATCATGACGCGCGGCTTCTTACCATAATCGCAAATCTGGTAGGACAGACAGTTAAGCTGCACCGCCTGTTCACCTGTGACCGCGATCGGTTGCTGGCTGAGAAGGACAGGCAGGAAGGGTATTTAGTCGAGCGTAAGCAGCATGCGAGGGAGCGCAAGAAAGTCCGTATCCCGGGCATCATTGGCGATAGCCCGCCACTGCGGGCCTTGTTAGAGAAAATCGCGGTGGTCTCCAGATCGAACAGCGCAGTGTTGCTGCGCGGCGAATCCGGCACGGGCAAGGAGCTGGTTGCAAAAGCCATTCATGAGCTGTCGCCACGCGCAAAGCGGCCATTCGTAAAACTAAATTGCGCTGCGCTTTCCGAGACGGTGTTGGAATCGGAATTGTTCGGTCATGAGAAGGGTGCCTTCACCGGTGCGTTCAGCTCGCGTAAGGGGCGCTTCGAACTGGCTGACCAAGGAACTCTCTTTCTCGATGAAATCGGGGAAATATCGCCCTCGTTTCAGGCCAAGTTGCTGCGCGTCTTGCAAGAGCAGGAGTTCGAGCGTGTGGGTAGCAACCAGACAATCAAGGTCGACGTTCGTGTAGTTGCCGCGACGAACAAGAACCTTGAAGAGGCTGTGGCACGAAATGAGTTCCGCGCCGACCTGTACTACCGCATTAGCGTGGTTCCGTTGCTGCTTCCGCCCTTGCGCGAAAGGCGTGATGATATTGCGCTTCTCGCTGCTGAGTTTCTTCGAAAGTTCAACAGCGTGAATGGCCGTACGTTGACCTTCGATCCGAGTGCGATGGAGGTGCTTATGAATTGCGGCTTCCCCGGCAACGTGCGCGAGCTTGAAAACTGTGTCGAACGGACTGCGACTCTGGCGCCCGGACCGTCAATCACCAAAGGTGATTTTGCGTGCTACCAAGGTCAATGCCTTTCCGCGAAGCTGTGGAAGAGCATGCCGCGCGAGACAACACTTGTGCGGGGGCTGGATGTACCGGTGCCTGTTAAGCCGTTCAGGGAGGCGACTGAAGCTGCTGCTCTGGCCCCGCCCGTCGGCAGCGAGGTCGCTCCGCTCGCACCTGCCAGCGCAGCTCTCGTAGGGAGTCGCAGGATTGCCGATCGCGAGCACGTCATTGCGGCAATGGAAAGGTCCGGCTGGGTACAGGCAAAGGCAGCGCGTCTGCTTGGATTGACGCCGCGTCAGGTAGGGTACGCCTGAGGAGATACGGGATCGAAATCAAGCGCTTCTAAAGCACGATGGCAGGTCATCGTTTAGCACGACGCCAACGCGATGTTACCGGCAACGGCGTGTCATCCGTTCCCGATCGCGGCTGCGCCTCGAGCTATGTCTATGGCCGGCCAAGCCGAGCACGTCGGCGAGCATCGGAACGGCAAAATCTTGCAACACGCGAACAGATGTCAAACATTGGCGCTTCGCCGCCCCTGAAGCTAGTTTACATCAATGGCAGCACGACGGCTGCACTGTCATTAGGAACGACAATGGCACATCCCTTAACCCACGGCCCTCAATCCCAGAACTGATGCCGCAGGAGAAGTAGGCCAATGCGAACTGGCCGTAGCAAGGCCGTAGACGTTGCTATCGCCGCTGCAGAAAAAGGATCCGCAGCCGGTCGATTCAAGCAAAGCGCATCTAGTCCATACCCTCCCGCCCTTAGGTCCAGATCAACGACAAATCAAGCTGGCTGCTGTTGCATCCACGACGAATGTCGGAGATCTATCGCCGGCCAAACGTCAGGATAGCACCACCAGCGTCATAAAAGCTCTTGTACCGGTCGGCCGTCTTTCGACACTGGCGCTATGGTACGACACTTGCTGATCGCTTTCCCAACTGTTGCAAAACATGGAGAAGTACATGCACATTGTCGTCTGCATCAAGCAGGTTCCTGACTCAGCACAGATTCGCGTGCACCCCGTGACCAACACCATCATGCGTCAGGGCGTACCGACGATCATCAATCCATACGATCTCTTTGCGCTCGAGGCAGCGCTGGAGCTACGCGACAAGTTTGACGGCGAAATAACCGTGCTTACAATGGGGCCAATGTCGGCCGAAGAGTCATTACGTAAAGCGCTGACCTTTGGAGCCGACCGAGCCGTTCTGCTCACCGACCGCTGCTTCGCGGGCTCGGATACTCTGGCAACAACTTACGCGTTGGCAGCCGCGATCCGAAAAATCGCCAAGGAATATGGGCCGCCAGACCTCATCTTTACCGGTAAGCAAACCATCGACGGTGACACAGCTCAGGTCGGACCCGGCATTGCGAGGCGGCTTGGCATGCTGCAGCTGACTTACGTCGCAAAGATCAGAACGCTGGATCTGATCGCGCGCACACTTGAAGCGGAACGGCGAGCGGAAGGCGGTGTCCAGGTTCTGCTTACGAAACTGCCGTGTCTCATTACCATGCTCGAGGCCACCAACCAGATTCGCCGCGGCGGGATGGCGGATGCGCTGCGAGCCGCCCGCGCGCCGATCTTGAAATGGAGCGCGCAGGACGCCGGCGTCGAGGACCTCTCCAAGTGCGGTCTCAAGGGCTCGCCGACAGTTGTCAAGCGGGTGTTCGCTCCCTCGGCGCGGGCTGGGAAAGCGGCGCTGGTGGAGGCTCCCGAGCAGCCGGCACAAGCCCTGATCGACGCGATTTTTGAGCACCAGCCCAACCTCGAAGCGGACCTCGCCGCACTGGCCCGCGAGTAATCTAGAGCGTTTTGCGATGAATCAGGCGGCCAGTGCACCCGCATTTCACGACGAAGTCAGCCATAGCCCAAAAAATCGATGCCAGAGCAGTCAAAGGTAAAAGCACCCAGGCCTTTGATCGACCGGTGCGCAGCGAAATGGAAGTGGGGGGCTGTACGATGTACATCGACCCTCGCCGTAAGAAGGCGTCAGGTTGTCAGTCAAAGCGAGGGAAGGCGCACTGTCCGAGCCCGTGGTACACAAGATCCGCGCGGGACGATCAGCGTCGGTCTCAAGTCCAGATGCATTCCCGTGGCGCTATGTGCTGTGATCGATTGTGGGAGTCCTCCGAACCAGGTCTCGTTTGCCAATCGCACGCCGCACTCGATATCCTTCCTGGCATTTGTGATCGATATTGCCAAAGGATCCGGCTTTTCGCCTAACAAGAAGGCCGGAAATTCTGAAGTATCTCGCTGTTGGTTGCGCCGCGACTGACCAAAGAGCGCAAGGTTGCAAGTCAACATCGATGGCCTCGGCAAATTGGCAAGCTCCGGCAGCTACCGCCGCTATGCCCATCGTCATGCTATTGTAGACAAGCTTGAGCTTATGGCCTTGTCCAATATCACCCACGTGGACAATGTTCTCGCAAAATGCGGTAAGAACACGAGCGGCGGCAGGAAAGGTGTTCTCATCAGATCCAACGATGGCGTTGAGATGCCCTTGTTCTGCTTGTTCAGGGCTTCGTGTTACGGGGGCGGGCAGCTCGGCGCCGTAACGCAAAAGGCTGATTCCTATGCTGGTACCCCTGCGTCCTGCGCCGATTAGGCCAATTCGTCGTCCTGCGGTCGCTGGTGTTGCAGTTGATAGGGGAGTCATGGCGTGCTTCATTATGAGGTTTCAAAAAGACCGCGGTCCTGCAGAATGGTCAGTAGCGTATGGTGGTCCTCAATGAGATAATCTGGTTGCGCCGCTTGCAAACGCGACTCGGATACGCATCCGCCCGTAATGGCTATGCTGATCAAGCCAAGATCGCGTGCAATATCCGTTTCGACAGGCATGTCCCCGATGATGAAAGTTGACCCGGGGTTCAGATTGTATGCCTGCATATATCGACGAAGCCGCTCCCCTTTGCTCATGCTCTTAAATTGAGTAGCCCGGCTTTCAAACGCCAGAACCTCCGCGACACAATCGTCGATGCCATGTCTTCGTAATTGGGTGCGAAGGGGATCGACTATATGATTACTGACGATAATGCTAGAAATCTCCTGTTGACGTGCTGTTTCCAGAATGCATCGCGCGCCTTTGCGTAAAGGGGCCTTGTCCGCCAGCGGCTCATAGGTGTCATGAAAGATGGCACTGCTATCGCTATCAACCGTCTCGATCTCACTATCCGACATTCCTAGATTGCGGTAGAAAACGGAAAGTGGAACGTCGAATCTGTCTCGAAAAGTCTGCATATCGATAGCAGCGCGGCCGAGGCGGCCGAGTATGATGTTCGTGGTTTGCAGCAAGGCGTCGGCATCGTCGAGGATGGTACCATTCCAATCGAACACAAGAGCAGGTTTCATCGTGGTCTCATTCACTAGACGTTTTCGTAGAGGTGATCGGCAATCAATCTGTTCAAGTTTTCATTTGCGCGTTTCTGCCCAGCAGGAGTCGGCATCTCGAACGTAAACGCAGAAAGATCGATTCCATCCTGGCCCTGTGGCAGCAATGAAAGGAGCGCTTGAAAGGGCAGATACGTGACAGTAGCAGCGTTGATCGATAGAGCGATTTTGTGTTGGATTACCCCGAGCGTTTGCGGCGCGATCTTATGGAAGCGCAGGCTTTCCTGCCTCGCTTCGGATGGTAGAGTTTTCCATACGTTCCAGAACGCTAGCTCATCTATCGTCTCGATACCCATTCCGTAGTAATTCGGCGCAACGATAGGCGGCGAACCGATTGCCCAATGCACAGCCTTGGCCCCGGCGCCAAGTAGCATTTCCGTGACTGCCCGGCTTGTGTCGCCACGAATGAGGGCTTCATCGGCTACGATGATGATTCTATCTGTAACGTCTTTGCCGTTGAGGCGGTACTTTTGCGAGATGAGCGAGTTGCGCTGGCCACGCGCGCCGATAAGCGTCCGCTGAAAGCGACTTACCGCGATAACTTCGTCTCGTTCGACCAGGGCAGGTTGCTGTTTGAGCAGGCTTGAAAATAAACCGTCGGCATATGGTCCACCGGTGCGCGGCATGGAAGCGATGATTATGGGAGCGGAGCTTGTTTCGACTGTTAATCGGGGCCAGAGAACGCGACCCAAGGTCATGCCTATATTGCGACGAGTTGTCAGATTAGATTGTCCGCGTACCAACGTTCTCGCGTTTGCCAAGTAAAGCGTTTCGTAGGCGCAAAGCTTGGGATTATGTCGAGCACGGCCCACAAAGCGATCAAGGCAAACACCCGTTCTGCCGTTGACAAGCTTGATGTGACTTGGCTGGATTTCGCCAACTTGGCCTTTTAGTCCGGAAAAAGCGCTGTTTTCCGAGGCAAAAAGTAGAAAGCCGTCCTCGGTTTGCATGAATTCCAAAGGCCGCAAACCACTGCGATTGCGGAAGGCGGTCAGATTTCCCAGGCCATCCAGCAAGAGTGCGCTGACAGCTCCGTCAATGAGGCCGTCGATTTCTTGAAAGACCTTCTCGTAGTCAACGGGCAGAGCGTGCTGCCAGTAATCCCTCTGACAAATGCGTTCGATGAGCCTGAGCAAGATCTCCGCATCCGACTTGCTGCTAAACAGATGACCTTCGGCGCGCAGTTCTCCGCTTAATTCATCAGCGTTGACTAAAGCCCCGTTCAAACAAACCGCCAAATGACGGAAGCCGGCCTTGTGATTGTCAAGCGGCTCCAAGTCAGCGTAACTCGTGCCTCTGAAAGATGGGGTGCGAACGTGTGCAATTGCTGCATTCGATCTGAAGCGCGCATCCTGCTCATCATGATCAATCCCTGCCAGTTTGCGAGGTGGCCGACATGATTTCGTATACTGAAAGCCTCCTTCATGCATAAACGCGGCAACGCCGAACCCGGCCTGTCCTCGGTTTTCAAGCTTCGGCACCATGTGCTTGAGCTGATCATAAACGGTCTTCTGTGAGCGGCTTGAAGGCAACACAAATGCGCCTGCAACACCGGACATGCTATGTCTCCTTGACTGTGAGTATGGATGCGGCCATTGGGGCTTGTTGTTCTTCATTCCTGTTCGGTTGCAGACATTCATGTCTGGAACCGAACACCGCGCGGAAGTAGCCCGCTCGGCTGGCGCGAAGCACATGGTCTTGCACCTTTGGCAAGCAAGGCGCGTACCAAGGTCCCTTTATGGCGCGTGAGGCTACGTCAGTCGGCTAAGGAACGGCCGATCTGGAGACTGAACAAGCGAGACGGTGTGTGGTCGCAGTATCTTCGCTCCGACAGGCAGGGGTGACGGTTAAGCTCTGTCGTCCAGGCTGGAACCAATATCACTGGTGTGCCGTGTGTGGCCAGTGCGAGGCAGAACGCGAAGAACAGCCTCGAGGATCATCTTCACGCGGAATCCAGAGGCGACTGCTGAGCGCGAAGTCAAATCTTCACATTCTGTTGTGGAAACGCAAGTGGAATGGAAAAGCTGAAAACGAAATTGACTGCAGAAGGACTGCACTGCCTCTGAGGCTCTCTACAAAGCTTGTACCAAAAAGTGCAACTACTCGAATCGCTTGAACTCACCGCTTTACATCGGCCGCTTTAGAACCATCCGTTCCGAGAGCGCCAGCTTCGGCGCCGACGATCCGTGGCGGTGACTGATGTGCACCAACTCCATGTCGGAGCCGACCGGCACGGTCAGGGCTTCTGGCGGTAAATAAAGAATGCCGTCGAGATAGGACCCCAGCCGACTCTCCACGGTTGTCGTCTCACAAGTGCAAGTAGCCGCGAACATTGTCCTGAAGCCCGAGCTTCCGAACCATTCCATACGACTAAGCTCGAGCTCCTGCCCGGCCTCATGCGGCTCTCCAGCATTCGATAATTCGATGATTGACGCTGGTGGGAAGTTTATGACGCCGGTTATGCCGGCATCTTTCAGGGCGTCGACAAAATCTTGCCAGCACGCGAACGGATCGATCATCACCATCGCTGCGTAGACCTGTGCGGATGTGGTTTTATCAATAGTGCGCACGCTTTGCAAAAGGCAGTCGTTCCAATCGACGACAGGCAAGGTTGCCATCACGAGCATGGAGCCCGCCGGAAGGCTGCGCAAAGATGGCGCGTAGATTTCCAGGAACGCGCCTTCGGGTTTAGCCGATAGCTGAGTGGCCAGCTTACCGAAAAATGTGGCCTTCACCGCTTCTACCCGATTGTACGCACCCGCACGACCGGGCATTGTCATTCCCAGTCTGCAGCATGCTTGACTTTGGCTAGGACAACGCATAACCTGAAATCGATTTCATTTGCAAGTATGACAATGCCATAGCTGCTGTGAGGCGAAGCCTGAACTTCCGAAGGGCATTCGGGTCCTGAGCTTCATGACATGCAGTTTTTCACCGGTCTGGGCACGGAGGTGCTTGTGGTGAGCGTTCGGAAGGGGGCGTTCAAGCGGAAACGCAGCGGGAGGATGCTCAATCGTCGATCGATGTTGCTTCTGGCGGGCACCTCATCGAGCGCAGCATCGTGCTCGCCCCGAGAAAAGGGCAAGAAATTGCAATCGCGTGACACCTGATCGCAACGAGACGGGGCGGCGGGAGCGCCTATCAGTCTGTCAGTCACCTCTTGGCACAAGGTGGCGAGCTAGCTGAAGTGCGTTTGCCACCACAGAAGCTTCGCGCAAACAGAGATGGGATTCTGAAAGAGCTCAATTAACACGGGAAGCAATTGAACATCTCTGGGATAGAGGCACCGTGTCCTCTCGCAGCCGAACAAGAGCAGGCCTCGCTCAGAAGCGTGCTTTGGCAACTGGCAGTCTCTGATGCTCGACAATTGCCGAAGCAGCGCTCAGCATCTGTTCTTGGATCATACCGTTTATCTCTCGAACGTCTCGCTATTCAAGAAGTGAGTCGCCGAATCTGACATGAAGCTGTGCAAGATGGGCGCGGTCTTACAACGTCCATTTGCCGAGGATCACCCAGATGCTGAACTCAGGAGCCGGCAACCGATGACACCGATCTGGAATACTGAAGATTGAACGCGGGGCCTCGCCCAAAGTGGAAGCAGGACAGCTCGATTCGTTCCACTAACTCTGCGCAGGAAAAGAATGAGAAAGTGGGGCTAAGGCAATGAGTTGAACCAACACAGTCCTCAGCTTCTGGTGGATGCTCACAACAACAACCACGATGTCTTTGCACCGGCCTGCAAACGAGACCAGAGTAAGCTCCTCCGCAGGGTGGCTCGAAGCCGATGATCGGTTCGCCAAGTCAGTTGCTGCCGGAGCAATGCAGAGGCGGGTCTTGGGTCCTACTATCTTCCTGGTCGCCCCCAGGCGCTCGACGTCGGGTGGTGGTCTTTTCAAGTCTGAGGCGGTGCGACATCCCACGAAGCAAGTTCACACGAAGCGGGATTGATCGAGGCGACCGGCGAGGTCAATCCTCGTGAGTTCCGTCTGGGTCCCTGAGCCGACCACATCTCCGTATTGAGACTTCCAACTCGAAAGGGCGCTCGTCAGCTGAAGACTTAGATCCGTTAGAGGTGCTAGGGAGGAGGTTTAAAGATGACGGGATCGCTTGACGGAAGCATGTCGCACGCTTGCACCAGGCAGCCGCACTCGACGGGCCGCAGTGCTGCCATGGAAATTGATAGAATTGATGCTCGTATACTTGATCTCCTGCAGCGCAACAATCGCCTGAGCAGTGAAGAACTCGGCGCGAAGGTAGGCTTATCTGCTTCTGGAGTTCAGCGCCGACTTAAGCGCCTACGAAGGCAAGGCGTGATAGAGTCAGATGTCTCAATCATCTCGCCAAAAGCGATCGGCCGAAACGTGACTATGCTTGTCTTCATCTTCTTTGAACGCGATCGCGCCGACATCATTGATCGTTTCAAGCGGGGCATCCGCAAGATGAACGAGGTGATGAGCGGATTTTACGTTACCGGCCAAGCCGATTTCATCCTGCTAGTGACTGCGAACAATATGGAAGAATACGAGCACTTCACCCGTCGCTTGATAAGCGAAAACCCAGATATTAAGAGGCTTGAGACTATAGTCGTCCTAGATCGAGTCAAAGCCGGGTTCACTTTACCGATGGGATTTCTGGCCTGCTGGTGACAAATCGTGCTCAGACTGTGATAGTCTGTCGATGCGGCCTGGTTGGAATGAGCAGGACTGAAAAAACTTGATGTGGTGGAACGGCGCGCTCCAACCGCATCAAAGTGCTAAATGTGCTTCAACTCGAATCGCCACTTCACCGCCGGTTGGAATTGACGCCGCGGTCTCATTCAAGCGGAAGCAAAGAGCGGCTCGGACGAATATCGATGGGAAATCCGGAAGTCCGCTCTGGTCGTTGTCGGGGTGACAGCCGTCTTGCGGGCTGTCCGAAACGACGCTCGGGGGCGCGGATGAAGCGACTTCTCGCCAGGCACCCCGCTAAGATTGCCGCCGTCGCGCAGACCAATAAGACGGCGTGTATGATCTGGGCGCTTGTGAGCAAGGGCGGAAAGTCGTCCCGACCGATTAGGGACTACAACGGTGACGCAGTGATCGGCACAGCGATCTGACCGGCGCAAGCCGGTAGAGGGCAATGTGCAACAACAGGCGATGAACCCACTGACGGAAATCGCGAAACGAACGAAGCTACTGCTCCCATTTGCGCTCAACCGCGCAAACCTGAGTTAGCTTCTCGTTCCGCCGATCTCATCGAGGCCAGCGGCCATATGTGCCGCGCGCAACGGCCGGACATATGACCGCATCGTTCCACGTGCGAAAATCGACTGAAAAGCTCTTGCGTCGGCCGCCGTTCCACATACGTGATGACATCGGAATCGCCACGCCTCGGTGCGCGCGTATCCACGCTTGGCGCTGCGCGAGTGAAGTTGCGCCTTCGGCTTCATCGACCATTTCCTTCGCCGATCGCGCTCGCGACAGCCGACAAGTTGCCTGCAGAAGTAGCAATGAGTGAGGTGGAACGATCATGGCCCGCACTAGCCTCGATCTTGCGCGCTTAGCCTGTGGCCGTAGTCCTGATATCATCGCACTCGCTGGTGAGGGACGCCGATACGCGCGACCGGCAGTATGGCCTCAACTTGCAGCGCTCATCAAGTCTGCGCGAGCGAGACGCGAGTCAATTGAGCAACTGGTCTCCTCAGCCGCGGTCGAGCACACAGAAACAGCGTTAGTCGCCTCACTGCGGTTGCCTTTGAGTTGATCGGTATCCGACGTTTTCAAAGACGAAGTCGGCCCTGCCATGTCTTCGGGGCGGTAGATGTTGCGCGGCTCGAGTCCACGACAAAAGCGCCATGACGCTCGTCAGCCGGTCGAGATCAGGGCCTCGTAACCGCATCTATTCGGGGCCGACAGCGAGCGCGTGCACACGCATGGGCATGCTCGTCAACGGTGCAAGACCCTTAAGGGTTTTCAACAGGAGTCACTTATACTGAAGATGACTGCGCAATGCGTCACGCTCTTCGCCAAGATCTCGGAGTCATTCAGCGTTATCGGATTGTATCTCTTGCCACTCGATGCGATCCGCGGCTGTCCACACGTAAGACTCTCTGCATCACACAGTTCAGATGATCCAGTCCAGCGTTGTGTGGAAAAACTGAACTGCCCGAGGGAGCGGCGGAAAGCGCCTTGGCGCCTGCAAGATCACAGTCCTTCTTTGGCTTTGATTTGTGACTTCTTTGGAGAGTAGCGGCCGCCATCATTCCTTGGGATCCCACTGTTCAATCTCACAAGCCAGAAAACTTGTTGTGGTGTAATGGCCCACTCCAACCGCATCAAAGTGCTAGAACGTGGTCGTGTTCGAAAGCCACAAAGGAGGGGCCGTTCCGTGAGGTACGTTATCACCCTCGGCCTGGAAATGGCCAAGCACGTTTTCCAGGTTCGCGGAGCGAATGCCGAGGGCGAACCCAGTTCGGAAGCGGCGGCGCAGCGAAGTTCTGCGTCTCTTCGAGAAGCTGCCACCATGCCTGGGTGGGGATGATGCATGCGGTAGCGCCCATTATTGGGCACAGTCGCAGCTCTCAGTCATGCGGTGCGGCAGATCGCAGTTCAAACGAGATCGACTGATGCTCTTCGCGCTAGAACAGGGTTACCATTCGTTCTTCGCGACCACGAATGCATGCTCGGCCGCTGAGCGGGTTCGCAAATCGCCCCAACGTGGATCGCATCGTTCTTCTGTCGCTTCAGAACGGATTTACGTAGGCCGGCGCGATCAGCCGAAGCTCGTGGTCAAGGCGGTAGTTGGCGAGCCTATGAGCCTCGCCTCATGCCTCCAACGCGACGGTGCAACTCGACTGAGCTGCGAACAACTCCAAGACCTAACCTCGGCTGATCCGCTTCCTGAACAACGTTACCGCCTCGGTCCACCCGCGAGCGTGAAGAACGTGCTTTGGCTGGGATAACATTTGAGATGGCCGCTTTCCTTCAAGTGGTGCTCTACGCCTCCACTGACGCATCGGTGCCGTCGGCAGGCGTCCACCCCATCATAAATGGCTCAGAGCTCGCCTTTTTGCAGCGAGAAGATGCTTATCAAGCGTTGCGTGCAGCGCATCCCGCAAATCTGGAGGGATTGAGCTGTCTATATCGATCATCTCCCGAAATTTCCGAATAATGTGTTCTATCTTTGCCACAGAGGCGAGTGCTTCTTCCATTCGTGACGTTGTCATGGCTTATTCCTTGACGCGCTCGCATTATGCTGAGAACCTAAGCTTCGGCCATCGCTTCCGATCGTCTCGGCGGCGCTGGTCCTGAGGAAACCGCGCGCCTATCTTGGTTTGGCCACGGTCACGCCAGCCCCAGCTACGATGAAGGAGGCGCGTGTTGACACGTTGAGCGAGCCCGACAGGTCTCCGCCTATGTCAACGATGTCAACGCGATCGGGTGGCGCACTCACTCGGACCATTTGTGCTCCTCATCGCGCAACCAGCGCCGACCACTTCTTCGACGGTGTCGCCACGCACGCGCATCGCCATCAATAATCCCCCGATCTGCGAGGAGGGCGCTTGGACCGACACCATGGTGTCGAGGGCTGTCGCGGGTTCCTCATGGGTCAGCGGGGCGCGGGTGGCAACTTTGTTAATGATCGATTGGAGGGCGTTCATTGTTCTGCGCCGCTTTGTCGTAGTCCAATTGTCCGGTTGCGCTTGCGAGTGCGGCCTCAACCCGCCGGTCCACCTCATCTTCTTGCCGACTCCACGCTTGTTCTCTGCTGATGGCCTACCTAAAGGCTGTGCTCCCGTCGGCTCGATCCGAATTCGACGGTTGCGGGATGGCGTCGGCTAGATGCGGTGCTCTCAGTCGAGCACCATAAGATCGGCATCACTTTGGAGTCTCCTTTCTGCGTTCAAAAACCCGGGCACTTGAAAAGGACTGCGATTTCCAAGTAGGCCCATGCAGCGCCGCTATTCACTCCGCTCGGACCTCCTGTTCGTCGTCGAGGTCTGCGCGGCTCAGCTTCGCTCGGCGATCCTACAACCTGACGCTACGCAAGATTCAAGATCTCTATGAGATTAATTCAGGAGATTTGGACTGCAACGCATGCGCGCAATGTCTCCTAATTGACCGCGTCTTCTTCTGATACACGCCGCACGGCGCTGAATCCTTCACTGTGAGGGGCGTGACGGGTTGCATGGCCCCTGGTAGAAGTTATCGATGGTCGATGTGACCCAGCCTTCATTTGAAGGGACCGCTCCTCGATTGGCGTTCCAACCCAGGCGCAGGTGGGTAGATGATCGAGTAACCGATGCTTACATCAACAGCCCCCTGCAGGTGGAGTCTCCAGTGACTGCGATGATAGTCGGCATCCACATGCGGACGATGATCATCCGTGTGTCCGCGGGCAACTGGACGCCTGAATCTTGTCAGGGAAGCCGCAGTATGGGAGCCGAGTGAACGTGCATGATGGTTCGCCATACCTCACTTCAAATCTGGCTTTGCTCTGGCGGTGTCGCGAGCGGAGATCACGTAGCGACATTGATGACTCAAACTTGCCTGCTTGGCTCTGAGACACGCGGTGATCGCAGTGGCATCCGGGATGTGGTTGCTACACAGGCGAAACACGTCCTGTATGCAAGCGTCCTTCTCCGCGTCGGTCGGTGGCTGATCTCCCGCAGCAGCGAGTTCGGTGCGTAAAGATACAGTTCCAACGCTAACAAAAAAGAGGATTGCATAGCAGATAGTTTTGGGCGGCAAATACCAGTGCTTTGTTTGTGTGAGAGCCACGATATCCTCCTCAAGAGTACATTGGCGTTATTGGTGATCGTACGCCAGGCGCGATCCAGCCTGTTGTCCAGAGAGACAGGCTGGAACATTCAAGGCGATAATGGCGGAGAGAAGTGCTTGTCTCGTACGTGCGAACCGAGGGATTCATGAGACCACGATTACAGCCAGCATGATGAGATCGTCGTCATCCCGCGAGTTTGCGCCGAAACAGTCTGCTGAGACTGCTGTCGGAAGAAAAGCGCGATTAAGGTTTGAGAGTAAGATGCCAAACTGCTTTCCGAACGCGCCGAAGAGATGCGGAGGTCATTGGACGAGATCTCGCGTGTTCGCCGGGCCCCGACCAGATATGTCACACGAGCGTCATTTCGGTACAGTGCGTTGCCCACTGATCCTTGCAGGGTGAGTGTAGAGGGCGAGGCATGCGCAGTTCTCATTAGCTCTCAGGGCGGTCTAGAGTGTGGGTGAGGCACCAATTGCGAGGATCTTACAATCTAACGCTACGTGCGATTCAAGGCCTTTCGAAATCCGATGTGTGAATTTGTCTGAACTTGTACATTTGAGTGCGTTCTGGCGCGAACCGTAAGCGGAGTGTGCCGGACGAATCGCCTCAGTTTTGACAAACAGCGATCGACTAGGGGCTATGTAGGACTGCGGGGCGGGCGCGGTGTTTGCGAGTTAGTGTCTGAAAAGAACCGTGATCTAATCGGGAGCGTCGTGAAGTGCACGTAGCGTCTGTGTTTGATCAGGACGCTGGGATAGAATGTTGGTGGCTCGCGACGAGAGAGAGTGTTTGCAGATGGACATGTTGGACAGGGTCGGGCAAATCGGATTAAGTAAATGTGCGGAGCACCAAGGTCGCATTTTTGCAGTATACGGATTGCATGTTCAGCGCGATGAATCCGAAAGAAATCTCTGCGATCCCGATCACTGGCGAGGCCATGCGGAAGCAACGCGAATGGGCATTTTTGGCTGACGGAAAAGCTGGCGCGGCGGCTGTTCAACATCGCCACGAGTATGACAACCTGGCGCGGCGCGCCCGAGAGTGGCGGGCGTGCATGAACGATCGCGAGTCAGTCGCCAGCCGGCAGTTCTAGTGCTCCGCAGCTTCTCGACAGAACCTCGAACGGGTCGCCAAGGGCAGGCAGGTCTATTCCCTGGCTGAAGACCGTGGCATCGACCGAATATCTGACTTCCGTCGCTAGCTGCGTAGCGCCCTCGGGCTCTCCGGCCGGACGCTGGATGGTGAGCCATGCCGCGCTCAATTCGACTGTCTGCAAGCTACGTACGCGCGTTCTATTAAGAGGCCTAAAGCCAGTCCTGAGGCCGCAGCATGCGCCAAAGGCGGGATCGTCGACCCCCTCCGGGGCGGCGGGCCGCTTTTGGCAGTTCACGGCTGCCGGGATGCATGCCTTGACGAGTGCATTTCAGTAAAAGAGCGTGCCGACCGCCCACCATATCCCAACCCAGAGCAGCGCATTGAAAAGAAGCGCAGCAATCAGCCCGTAGTTCCAGACCCTCCGCGGTTGCGAAGCATTAATATGCGAGCTGCGATACGCAGTGTTGCGTTCGAGCATCGGCTGTTTGATGGGCACGCGTTCTTCCTACACTGATCTAGAGCTGCCGCGAGATTTGCCTCGGAGCGGCTTTCAACGAAAGCCGCGTCGCATCGCCGGCGACTGTCATCCTCAGCAATCTGCATGCCATGCGAAAAAAAGGGTCGCAGCGCTGAAGCATATGAGCTGAGCCGATTTCCGAGCCACATCAGGGAGTAGTTTTAGCGAGGACATTGTCGGTTTTGCAACATTGACGTCTTCGACCTGACCGACACGACAACGCGTTCCTCTCATCAGAAGCATGCCTGCACGAGCTGGCGTGTCTTCATTCGCTGGCGCTATTCTCGGAATTGCTCAATCAACGCGACGATGTTTTTCAGCTGAGAGTCTCTGTTTGCGTGTGCGTACGCGCGCACCGTGAATGAACTTGAACCTTTTTATGGCGGCTGGGCGAGAAGTCGGCTGGTGAGACAACTAAGGAAGGTGTTCTCCATGGCCAGGGCTGGCAGGACTGTCTTGGCCAAGGCTGCCGTAGCACGGTGCACCCGCGGTCTGCGGCGCAGTGGACGTTCAGCCTCACATCAGTTCTTCTCCGTCAGATATTCGAGCATTCTGTTGCAAGCCCCCTCAGCCGTGGCGAACGTTCGGAAGGGCGAACCACCGACTTTTATGGCGCCACGGCAATCGCCAAGTGGTCGCCAAGACGCCACATAGCCGGAACGTCCGTGAAAGCCGGGACCGGTCGGGGTCTCATAGGTGATCACAAATGAGAAACCATCCTCCGTTGCGCTCCATACTTCCAGATGCTCGATGGCTCGGTGAAAGTGAAGGGTCATCGCCAGTCGTTCACCTGTAGTTGGAAGCGTGATGCGAGAATTGAAATGGACTGGATGTGTTGTGTGGCCGCAGAGGCGTCATTGTCGCCCCGAAGATCGGTCTAAGTGACGTTTGGGCGCGGCATCGACGATCGCTGCAAGATAAGCCGACACGAACTCTACAAAGCGGTCCACCCCACCAGTTAGTCACTCTCTTGCGATAATCGGGCCAGTTGCGATGTTGCCCTTCAAAAAAGGTAGCCGCGCTCGGTTTGAGCATGTCATGCAAGTTAAATGTCTGAGGCCGTACGCGCGCACCAACGGCCAGTTAGACCCGACCGGGGAGCGGGCAGAGCGATCAGTCGCGCCGAAACACTTGCTCCTGTGAATGCGCCACCTGCGCCTCTGTCACATTGCAAGCGCGGTGCCGAGATCCCACCGATTCGCTATTGGCCGAAATCCTGCACCGTGTCTTGCGGTCCATTAGTCCTTTTAAAGTTATCGATGATACAGCTGGAGCGGTTGCATTTGCAGAGCGACTCATGAGTCACATCGGGTCGCAAGTCGTCGGTGAGGCGAGAAGTGTCAAGATGAGTCTGCCCCTGGATCGCATGGAGAGCCTCGGCGTCAAGGCAGTCCAAATTATCAATGAACCGCTAATTGGCTACCCAGACGATGGCAGCGCTAGTCGGCTGCTAGGCGTAGAATTGGTCCGTGGCGCCACACAGATGACTTATTGCCACTGTTTCAGGCTCGGCGGGCAGCGACGGCATACGAATGCCTAGGTAGTACATCGGGAGGCACGATCGATCGGGATATCATCGCGTTTGCGACCAAACCCGGGGAGGGGGCTAGATAGGCTGTTCGCCACTCCGGATTACGTTGCCAGGTCTCAATGCACCGGGGATGGGATATGAGCAGCGACATAGTCCAGCGTCTCTCTGTGTCAGCCTGAACGGTGGGCGAGATGGGCGGGCCGCCTGCGCCCATTGAGTTCAACAGAACTCGGTGGAGTGCGCTAGATGCTCGACGTCTACCGCTTGCTTAACCGGTGGGTGAAGATGCATCAGTATGCCGAGCCATGGTGCTTGAGCTTGGGGCTCAGGAGCGAGCTGGCGCCAATTGACGAGATGCAGAACAACGTCATCTATGTGGATTTCAACGATATGCGCGGAGCAAAGGAGACAGCGTGCGATCGCAGATCATAGAAAAGCTTGAGGCGGGCCGCATACGATCGGGCCGACTTGCCAGCGCTCCTGGATCAGGTCCTTGCGGTCACTTTCTTGTGCAAGGGCCCTGTGGCTGTCAGCTCAACATCACCGCACTCGTCCGCCCAGGCTGGGAGCATGTCTCCGTCTCGACACTACGGCGTTGTCCAAACTGGGAAGAGATGTGCTTCGTCAAGGACCTGTTTTGGGACGAAGAGGAATGTGTGATGCAGCTGCATCCGCCCCATTCGCAATACGTGAATAACAGCCGGTACTGCCTGCATCTCTGGAAGCCCATCAATCGGGATATTCCGATGCCGCCACCGGGCTTCGTGGGCATCGTTGGGCTGGGACCTTCCGAGGCAGCTACCTTGCTTGCACAGATGCAAGCGATATCGTGATGGGCTGCATGGATAATCGAGGAGGGGCTTCTGCTCCGCTTACACCTTCGATAGTTCCATAGGCGAAGCAAGCGCCCTTGATGGAAGGCAAAGACAGACGTCGATTGCGATGTCGCCGATCAATCGGCACGTCTCGCCTTACGCCAAGAGCCAAACTGGCAATATTGGCATTCCGGTGGCCACGGCTGGGCTGGCCTCACCTTCGCGCGCTACCCCGACGGAGCCGGCGCTGCAGGCTTTAAGTGGCCGCTCCGTCGGGGCAAGTTGCGTCTTCCGTAAGAATGCATCAGATCGAATCTTGCGCCAGCATTTGCTCCGGCAGGCAGTCATGATGGACTGTTTCGCCCAGACCAAGGGTGCACTGGCTGACCTCTCGGTATCGAGGCAGCCGGAAGGTACTTGGCGATGTCAGATATCATCTTTGATGCCGAGCGGCATTTCGGGATGCCCGCTTTCACCAATCGCGAGCGGCTACGGGCCGATGTCGTTCACGCGGTCCGCTTGCTAAGCTTCCGCGGTCGGCCCAATAGCGGTGTGCCGGCCTCAGGTGACCCGTTCGGGAGCGTGTTCCATATCGCTCTTGGACGTGGGGGATCGCGCGTCGGCCCGCGTCCTTCAAAATGGAGGTGATCCCAGACATCACCTCGATCCAGTCCTCGGGCGCGGCACAGACGCTGGCGCTGAACGATGTCGGCCAACCTTTCCTGCGGCCGTCGGGCGTGAGTATCCGGTGCTGGCAATGACTTGTTAGCACGATACATAAATCGCCTACGCGCATCCGACGCGACTTTAGTGTTTCGAAGACTGATGGCGTAGATCCCAGGGGTAGTCGATCTGAGTTTAAAATCGGCCCCATCGCTCAAATTATGAGAGTGGGCCAGTCAGGGATTCAGGGGCATCATTGAACTTGGACGATACGTGTCGCCGGTAAGCATCAGCTCCTTCTTCGAGTTGCTTACGACTTCTCCATCCGGTCGTCCTGGGCTGTCACGCCGGCTTGCATCATATCCAGTGATGTAAACTATATACGTTGATATGCGTTGCGGCGGTACCTATGGCGTGTGATTTCGCTCTAGAAGAGGGAAGCTTTAGTGGATCTGCGCGCCAATGGAAAAAGTCGACGAACATCAGCACATACTTTCGCTGCTTCAGAAGAAAAATCCGGTTATCCTGGACATCGGTTGCAACGATGGAACGGATACGAAACAGTTTCTCAAACTGTGTCCACACGCCCAACTATACTGCTTTGAGCCGGATCCCCGAGCGAGCGCTCGCTTCAAGAAGAACATGGGTCCGGATCTTGACAAGGTGAGTCTGTTCGAGATCGCGATCAGCGATCGAAACGGGAGGGTCGATTTCCATCCAAGCAATGGAGAAGGAGATGCAAAAGAATGGGACCTCTCTGGCTCAATCCGCCGTCCGAAAAATCATCTTACCGAATATGATTGGGTCCGCTTCGACCGTCCCATCTCAGTTGAAACCCGACGCCTGGACGACTGGTGCAGCGAAGCGGGTCTGAGCAACATTGATTTGATCTGGATGGATGTGCAGGGAGCCGAATCTGATGTCATTGCTGGAGGAATGCAGACCTTGAGCAACACGCGCTTCATCTACACGGAATATAGCGACCAGGAGCTCTACGAAGGGCAGTTGTCCTTGCGAGCCATCCTCAATCTATTACCATTCTTCGAAGTGTCGACTCACTACCCGCGCGCAGTGGAAGGCGATGTCTTGCTCAAGAATACGCGTTTTTGAGGCAAATCCCTTCATCTGCACTGGTGCGGAAGTGGCCGCTATGTCTCGAGGTGTGACAGAAGGGCCGAAAAATTTGCTTGAGACTGCCGTCCCTGATGGCGGTAGCTCACGTTGCGCGGAATGATGACCCGCTCCAGTCAAGGTGATTGTGCCGGTCGCCGCGTTGGTAAACCGCTCCGCCAGAGGTTCGATGATGCGATCGCCCTGGCGGTTCACTGCTGGGTGTGAAAGGCTGCGTGGTACAGGCGAGCTCGCAATAGCGGATCAGCTCAGCTGCGTCCATTTGACCGTCCGCGAGTCTTCGTCGGCGCGCGTAAGCCAACGAAAGGACCTTCCGTGACGAGCCGCTGTAGCCAGACCAGGGCCATGGTTGTTGTTCATCTGCCGCCGGATGGGCGTAAGCGTCGTTCCGTTCCCACCTTCTCGCGGCACATGGGATAGGGGAGGTTCACGATCTCTTTGAAGGGATCGGCTCATGTCTATGCTTGACCATACGCTTAAGTCGGACGTGACGGCGCGCCGGCTGGAAGTGATCACGGAGACGGGACGCCGTCGTTGGTTCTCCAAGGACGACAAGGCCCGGATTGTCGAGGAGACGCTGGTACCAGGCGCGGTCGTTTCCGAGATTGCCCGGCGACACGGGCTGACCCCACAACAAGTGTTCACCTGGCGCCGGCAAGCACGCCAGTTGCCGACGCCGATGGCTGACGATCCGCCGTTCGTACCGGCGGTGGTAGACGCCGTGGTACCGGCCGTGGCGGTTGGCCATGAGCGCAAGCCAGCGCGATGCAAGGCCAAGCCGGATGTCGGGGGCATCGAGATCGAAGCCGAAGGCGTCACTATCCGGGTTGGCCGAGGCGCGGACGTGGCGATGATTGCGGCCATCGTCCATGCGCTGAAGGCAAGCCGGTGATCGGCCCGTCCGGCACTGTCCGGGTGATGGTGGCAACCAAGCCGGTCGACTTCCGCAAGGGAATGGAGGGGCTTGCCATGTTGGTACGCGAGCACATGAAGGCCGATCCGTTCTCGGGTGCTGTTTATGTGTTCCGTGCCAAGCGGGCGGACCGGATCAAGCTGATCTTCTGGGATGGTACGGGTTTGTGCCTGTTCGCCAAGCGGCTCGAGGAAGGCGTCTTCCGCTGGCCGAAGATCGAGGATGGCGTGATGCGTTTGTCGGCGGCGGAATTGTCGGCGCTGCTCGAAGGGCTTGATTGGCGGCGTGTGCACGCGGCACGGGAGACGGTCGTCCCGACGCAAGCCGGATAATTGTGGGCCGCGCTGCGGCGAAGTGAATCAGGGGCATCGAGCACGTCGTCAGGCGGGCGCGAATATGCTCTGATTTGCCTGTGAGCGATAACCTTCCTGATGATCCCGAGACGCTGAAGGCGATGCTGCTTGCCGAGCGGCACGAGAGCGAGCGGCTGCGCCAGATCATCAAGGAATTGCAGCGTCATCGCTTTGGCCGGAAGGCGGAGTCGCTTCCCGAGGAACAGATGCTGCTGGGCCTCGAGGACGTCGAGCAGGTCGGGGCCTCTGCCGAGGCCGGTCAGGACGAGACCGCCCCGGAAGGCCGGGCGGAACGGGCGCGCAAGCGCCGCGTCAACCGCGGGGCACTGCCGGCGCATCTGCCGCGGATCGAGGTCGTCGTCGACATCGACGCCAAGACCTGCCCCTGCTGCCAGGGCGAACTACATCGGATCGGCGAAGACAAGAGCGAGCGGCTGGACATGGTGCCGGCACAGTTCCGCGTTGTCGTCACCCGACGTCCCAAATACGCCTGCCGAGCCTGCGAAGATGGCGTCCTGCAGGCCGAGGCTCCGGCCCGCTTGATCGAGGGCGGACTGCCGACGGAGGCAACCGTCGCCCAGGTTCTGGTGTCCAAATATGCCGATCATCTGCCGCTCTACCGGCAGGCCCAGATCTATGCCCGCCAGGGCATCGCTCTCGATCGATCGACGCTGGCGGACTGGGTTGGGCATGCCGCCTTCCATCTGCGCCCCCTGCATGAGCGCCTTCTCACGGTGCTTCGCGCGAGGTCCAAGCTGTTCGCCGACGAGACGACGGTGCCGGTGCTCGATCCCGGTCGAGGGCGCACCAAGACCGGCCAGCTCTGGGCCTATGCCGCCGACGACAGGCCCTGGGGCGGCCTCGATCCGCCCGGCATCGCCTATGTCTATGCACCCGACCGCAAAGCCGAGCGGCTGTTCAGCCATCTTGCCGGCTTCAAGGGCGTCCTGCAGGTCGATGGCTACATCGCCTACCCAAAGCTTGCCGACCGCGGTGAGGTCGAGCTCGCCTTCTGCTGGGTGCACATGCGGCGCAACTTCTACGAACTCGCGACAGCCGGCCCCGCGCCGATCGCAAGCGAGGCGCTGAAGCACATTGCTGCATTCTATGCGATCGAGAAGGAGATCCGCGGCCGCAGCGCCGAGGAACGTCGCCTCGTGCGGCAGCAGAAGAGCCGGCCGCTGGCCGATGCCTTCGAGGCCTGGCTGCGCGCCAAGCTGGCTCTCATCAGCCAGAAGATCAAGCTCGCCGAAGCCATCCGCTACGCCCTCTCGCGCTGGCAAGGCTTAACGCGCTTCATCGAAGACGGCCGCATCGAACTCGACAACAATACCGTCGAACGATCAATCCGTGGTATCAAGCTCAGTCGCAAGAACGCGCTGTTTGCCGGATCCGACGGTGGTGCCGAACACTGGGCTGTCGTCGCGTCCTTGGTCGAGACTTGCAAGCTCAACGACGTCGATCCGCTCGCCTATCTCACCGACGTCCTGACCAGGATCGTCAAAGGTCATCTCAACCGCGACATCGACCAGCTACTGCCATGGGCCTACCGCGCTCAAGCTCTCAAGGCCGTGGCCTGAGAACGACGCTTACGGATGGGCATCGCATCGGCTTGGTCCAGGGCGAGATGGTCGCGGCAGTTGCCGCGTCAACAAAGCAAGCATCTTCCCGCCAGAGAAAAAAGGCCCGGCCTCATTCTCTGAAGCCGGGCTAAGTCAGACTGGAACGGAGCGATGCTGTTACGCATCGCACCAATCGTCGGCAAAGGGAGAGTTGCCAACGGCATATTTGCGGCTAGGAGTGCCGCAAATTCTAATACGAGATCGACATCCGATCTAAATCTGGTATCGCCTCCGTCCCTCTGCTGAGGATGAGATCGGCCTACGTGGTCGGGCAGCCCGCGACAAGGCGGATGACTCGGTCAGCATTCGCTCGCCGCTGGTAGAGTGGGCCATGCGGAAGCGGGATGGCGGTACGCGGACGCAACTCGAAAGCCATGACGCCAAAGACATGAGAATGCCACAGACAAGTATGCCGTCACCCCAGATGCTAAGGGGTAGCCTGCGTTGGTTTGCCAGAGATCTCGGCCTCATTCCAAGATCGTACAATATGACGCTACGTGCGATTCAATGCCTTTCGCGAGCGGTCGCACAAATTCTCTAAACTCCTAGCGCTCAGCCAGCCAAGACCGTTCGTAACTTACAATTCAATCTGTCTACTGATGAGGCTTGCCCCGTGTAAGCGATTCAGGCAATTGCGCATCATCATTCGATGCGATCTCCGATGGGCCGATCTTCTCTAAAAGCTCGCGTGGTCAGCTTAGCCGACACGAACCTTAAGGTCACTCTATCGGAGAGCTCCTCGTTAGCTGAGCCAAAGGTATAACGAACTTCGACGATCTCAAACGAGACATGGCCATTTTCCCAAGAGCGACAACCACTGGTTCGAGCGAACCAGGCGACTTGCCGCCAAGGTCCCTGATTGAAGAATAGTCATGATGAGCCTGTCGAGCGCTGCTCATCTGGATGCCACATCACCAGAACGACCGCGCCGTGCTCGATACATGCAGAGCCCTGCTGATCTGACCCAGCGCCCGTCCAGCACCGATGCAGATGTTCGGGAGCTTGCCATGCTATGTCGGTCTTCAGCACTGCGGGAGTGGGCACTTCACGAGCGGCTCGCTGGCCTGCATGCTCCGGGAAGCGGCCAGTCCGCTTGCAACCTGGCCTGAAGCGATTTGTCAGGTTGAGGCCAATGGGCGCTATGGATGGATCTCAGTGGGTTTATTATCTTGCTCACCTGCGGCCGCTCGAGAAGCGCTCGGGTGACGGTCAGCTCAGCAGATCGACCCTGCCGGTGTCGAGCCGATAAAGACCCCCGACGACCTTCAGTCTGTTCTGCTCGACTGCCGACTTCAGGAGCGGGGCTGCCGAAATGAGCTTATAGACGTTCTCAGCCACATTTTGCCGGATCGCATTGGCGAGTGCATCCCCGCTCTCCTGAGAAGAAGCCTTCACCGCGGGCGCAAGTGCGGCAACAAGGGATGGAATGTGCCCTGGCAGAGTAGTGTCGTCCTTCAAGGATTTGATCGCGGCACCGACAGCGCCGCAGCGATCATGGCCGAGTACCAGGATTAGGGGGGTATTTAGCACGGCCACCGCATATTCCATGCTGGCGATGGTCTCATCGTTGGCGAAATTACCAGCGACACGGCAAACGAACAGATCGCCAAGTCCGCTATTGAAAACATACTCAGGGACGATTCGTGAGTCGGCGCATGTTAAGACTGCCGCATATGGATTTTGCCCGCCGACCAGAGCTTTGCGTTCGTGCCTGAAGTCGCCGCCTCGCGATACGCCCTGAACATAGCGCGCATTGCCTTCCATTAGTCGCTCAAGCGAAGCCTTTGGCGAGAGCAGGTTATCTGGTTTGGGCGGCGCTGTTGGCTCGATCGCGCTCGCGATCCTGCCGCCAAGCAGCATGCCGGCCGCCGAAGCAGCGAATAGCACCAGAGAGCGGCGGGATGGCACCGTCGGACGAGGCAGGATCGGGAGGCACTCTTCACACATGTCTTTCCTCTGAGGGAGCTTCTCCAGTGCGTTGCGTGATTTCGGCCTCGCTTCGCTGCAGAACCCGCGCCTGACCAAATTGAGCTGCAATCAACCGAGTTGTACAGGCAAGTGATCGATGCGCTCGCCCTTACATCTATAGCTGCTCTTCGTTGCACCCTTGTGAGCCTGTCCGAGATGGCCGCGAGCAGAATTTAAAGAGTCTTCGCGACCTTCATAACGATTTCCAGACTACGTCCTGACGCAGCGTGAGGTTCAAGTAATTTCATCCCGTGCGACTCTTGCCCGCATGCCAGGACATCGGCAGCCTTTCTCCAATGCAGTATTGTGCGGCCTATTGTGCAGCGCCGTTCCTGCTGAGTGCGGAACAAAGTTGGATAGCACAGCATGTATTCCGCCGAATTCGGTTGGCGAAAACGAGATCACGACTGCCGTTGCGGTAATCGGTGCTCCGCGGCCAAGACCAATCTGGTCTAGGCACCCCGTCGCGGAGGTCAGTGAATAGCGAACGCACCAATCGGCCACTCCTGATGAACAACTAAAGCACGTTGGCCTGATTCGGGAGCGAGAAAACATCCGTGAGATTGCAAAGAGTGATCATCGAGCCCCGGAGTGTGGGGTTTCTCACAAAATGCTGCAACTGAATGGATAACTGCCGTTTCTGAATACGAGCCGTTTGCCACTAAGCAAGCCGCCAGCCCATTTAGCGCAATCATTAGCGTTATTGTCAAACAGAGCGAGGCGAACTTTGCAAGTGCGACAGAAGCGTAGAACTCATGACAATGCTGCCGAAGCTAACGCCGCAATGTCAGGTGCCGACGGGCGAGCACTGAGCCACCGGGGGACCTCGGAATTTCCGGCGGCACGCCGCTTGCTTCGTTGGTCCGGTCACAGTCCGGCGCATATCCGTTGTCGCGACCCAATGCGCATCGTCCGTTCGCTCTGCCCAGCTCCAAACTGCGCGAGCCGGGCGGCCCAAGCAGTTCAGGATAACTTCTATGAAACACTCACTCCTCGCCACCGCGTTGCTTTCAATGGCGCTTTTGTCATCTGCGGCATTACCCCAGAAACCGGCCCATGCGGCGGCGGTAGAGGATCCCTTCCTTTGGCTCGAGGTGATCGATGGACCGCGCGCACTCGCTTGGGCGCGCGCCGAGAACGATAAGACGCTCGGAGTGCTCCAATCAGAACCCCGTTATCATCGCTTCTATGAGGAGGCGCTGAGCATCCTCCAAGCCGAGGACCGGATCCCGTATGTTTCGTCGGAGCGGCAGGGTCTCGGCAAGTTATGGCAGGACGAGAGCCACGTGCGCGGCATCTGGCGTCGTACCACTGACGGCTATGGCAGCTCGGAGCCGCTCTGGGAGAGTATTCTTAGTATTGACGAGCCGGCGGCCACGGAGAAGAAGAACTGGGTCTTGAAGGGCGGTAGCTGCCTGCCGCCCGAAGAGCGCCTGTGCCTCGTCGAGCTCTCTGACGGCGGGAAGGACGCTGTGTTCATTCGCGAGTACGATCGGCATGCCAAGGCCTTCGTACCAACCGGATTCGATCTTCCGGAGGGAAAGCAGGACGTCAGCTGGGTCGACCGCGACACAATACTCATCGCGCGCGATTGGGGCGAAGGGACCATGACGCCGGCGGGCTATCCCTTCGTCGTGAAGGAGCTCAAGCGCGCTCAGCCGCTGGTTCAAGCGCGGGAGGTCTTCCGTGGGGAGCCGAACGATGCGATGACGGCGACCTTCGTGCTGCGGGACAGCGAAGGCAGGATTCATGCGATCGGCGCCATACGCGCCATCAGCGCCTTCGAGCGGGAGTATGTGCTTCTCGGGCCCAAAGGACCGATCAAGCTTAACCTGCCAAAAATGGCGGACATCGTTGGCATCGCCAGTAACCGCTTGCTAGTGACGCTCGACGAAGACTGGGCGCTGTCCGAAAGCACCCACTTTGTTGCGGGTTCGATCCTCTCATATGACCTGGCCGAATGGAAGCAGGATCCGCTTCGCGCGATGCCCTCGGTGGTCTTCCAGCCCGAGGCTCGGCATGCGCTCAGCGGGCTCGTGGTCACCAAGAGCGCTTTAATCCTGACGATCCTTGACAATGGTCAGAGCAAGGCTTTCATCTACAGCTACGACCAGGGTGACTGGCGGGCTACGCCGATCCCGTTCCCTGTCAACATGAACGTCAGCCTGTCAGCCGTTCGCCCTGAAACGGACGAGGTGCTGTTCACGGTCTCCAGCTATCTCGTGCCGACTTCCCGCTGGTACTTCGACGCGGCGACCAAACGTCTCAAAATGGTGACGACGACATCTCCTCAGTTCAACGCGTCCAACCACGTTGTGGAGCAGTTCGAGGCAACTTCGCTCGATGGGACAAAGATTCCCTACTCTCTGGTGCGTCCGAAGAACGCAAGGCTCGGGGAGCCGATCCCAACCCTTCTCACTGGCTATGGCGCGTTTCAAGAACCGCTCCTGCCATTGTTTGACGGAGCGATAGGGCGGCTCTGGCTTGAGCAGGGCAATGCATATGTTCTGGCAAACCTGCGCGGCGGCGGCGAGTTTGGGCCGCGATGGCACGAGGCTGCCCAGGGGGCCACAAAGCAGCGGACGTGGGACGATTTCATCGCCGTCGCGGACCTGATTCGCCGGAAGATCACCTCTCCGCGTCGATTGGGCGTGGTCGGCGGCAGCCAGGGAGGTCTGCTGGTAGGCACCGCAATTACGCAGCGACCCGACCTTTTCAATGCGGCAATCATGCAGGTGCCGCTGCTCGACATGCTTCGCTTCGCAAAGTTGGCCGCGGGCGCCTCCTACATCGGTGAATATGGTGATCCCGCCGTTACGGAGCAGCGCGGATGGCTCGAGGCCTACTCGCCCTATCAGAGGCTGGTCCCCGGCAAGACCTACCCGATGCCTTTCATTCTCTCCTCCACAAAGGATGATCGCGTGCACCCGGCGCACGGCCGCAAGGCAGCCGCTAGGCTTGCTGCCCTCGGCCAGCCTTATTTTTACTTTGAGAACTTCGAGGGTGGACACAGCGTGGCTGCCAATCTCAAGGAACATGCGCGCCGGCTGGCACTCGAATACACCTATGCATCCAAGCGGCTTGTGGATTGAGTAATGTCAGCGAGGGAGTTCGTTGAGGCCGCCAGCGCAGTTGGTGGCCTGTCGGCATCAGCGCGTTTGAATGGAGAGCTCACGGAGCGGGCCTGTTTGTACCCTAAAAGAAGGCGGACAGGTGAAGCGCGCGAGGTTCACGGAAGGGCAGATTATCGTGATTTGATTGTCCCGCTTATAACAGCGATCCCCATCGAGCTACTTGCGCTCTATGACTCTATCCAGTTACTCCCAAGCTCCGCGAGACCTCTCAGCAAAGAGCTCTCCTCCGTGCAAGGATCATTCGGATGATTTTTGGACAACGGAGCGCAGTCCACAAACCTTCAGTGATGAAGACGCAGCCCGCAGCATGAAGCTTTTGCTTTCCGAGCAGCAAGATGCTCAGGGTAAACGCGATCTGCCGCCAGTCCATCGACGCTGTGTTCGGCATCATCAGCCGCAGGCAATTGCGTGAGCGGCTTGCGCTCTCATTCAGGGGTTAGAAAATGGCAGAACAGATTCATTCGCACGCGGTGGTGTGGATCGACCGACTCATTGCCAAGATATTCTTCATAGGGCTAACGGGCGTCAGCGCCACGACCGTGCGCGCGCATAAATCGTGTACGATTGGAGCTTCCGGTGTGAATAATGATTCAACGTTTCTCGTCAGGATAGGTGGGGTCCTGAGTAGCTGCACCGATCTGCTGATCATCGGGCCGGAGACCGAGCACACTCAGCTAATGCACTTTCTGAGAGCAAACAGGCTGGACCTCACCATCCAAGTCGAGACAAGCAATCCTTCGACCGACCGGGAACTCGTAGCGCTCGGGCGAAAGCGCTTCCGACTGGATTAAGCTCTTTGCTTCTGATTGTCGACCGTGCTCCAGTCTTCCCGGAAACCACTACCTCTTGCAGGCGTCATCCGTTTAGGTCGGTCAGTAAGCGCCTGTGCAGAGGGCGCTCCTTGAGTTGGCGGACGATCGCCGGTTCGGTTCGCTCTTAGCGCCCAACCTCTAGCTAGCTCGTTTAAGTGCGGTTTGCCAGCTCTGTACTCCGGTGCCGATTTCTCAGAGGAGATAGATGGACGAGCGGCATTTCCGCTTCGCCAGTTCTCATCGTGCCTGAGGACATGCTGTGTTCGTAATCATTCCAGAGAGACTCGCGTCACCTGCGGTGCGGCTTGTTGCACGACGCAAGCCCGGCATATTCCAGGACGGTTGAACTGATCCGAGGTCGCCAACGTCACAGAGGAGGACCGGCCTTGATGGGATAGTCGCATCAAAATGCCGTGCCTTCGGCTTCCAGGTCTGCCGTTCTATGCAATTGATTATCCGTTCCTCCCGCCTGCCCTGACTTGACGGATGCCATTATCGCGCAGGCGGCGAAATCCTAAGCGAAGCGTCTGTATGGCTTTGGCAACTGCTGATCGCCATATCCGGCGAGCACTAGACTAGCGCACCAGAATCGCAATGTGGAAAGAGTTCTGCGCCAAAAGACGACCCCGGCATTTCGCTGCCGGGGTCGCATTTTTAGCGAGAGTGGTCAGAAGTCCATGCCGCCCATGCCGCCTCCCGGCGGCATAGCGGGCACGGCTCCATTCTTCTTCGGCAGCTCGGCAACCATGGCTTCCGTGGTGATCAAGAGGGCGGCAACAGAGGCTGCGTTCTGGATCGCGGTGCGCACCACCTTGGTCGGATCGATGATGCCCTTTGAAACCAAGTTGCCATACTCGCCGGTTTGCGAGTCGAAACCGTACGCGTATTGCTCCTTCTCCAGGATCTTGCCAACGATCACCGAGCCGTCTTCACCGGCGTTGATCGCGATCTGGCGAGCGGGGGCCGACAGCGCCTTGCGCACGATCTCGACGCCGGTCTTCTGGTCCTCGTTCTTGGTGCGCAGGCCCTTGAGCTGCTCGGAGGCACGGAGCAGGGCGACGCCGCCGCCCGGAACGATGCCTTCTTCCACGGCCGCGCGGGTCGCATGCATCGCGTCATCGACGCGATCCTTGCGCTCCTTCACCTCGACCTCGGTCGCGCCGCCGACGCGGATCACCGCGACGCCGCCCGCGAGCTTGGCAAGACGCTCCTGGAGCTTCTCACGGTCGTAGTCCGAGGTGGTCTCCTCGATCTGCGCCTTGATCTGGGCCACGCGCGCCTCGATGTCGGCCTTCTTACCGGCGCCGTTGACGATCGTGGTGTTCTCCTTGTCGATCATCACCTTCTTGGCGCGGCCGAGCATGTTGAGCGTGACGTTCTCGAGCTTGATGCCGAGATCTTCCGAGATCGCCTGGCCGCCGGTCAGGATCGCGATGTCCTGCAGCATGGCCTTGCGGCGATCGCCGAAGCCCGGAGCCTTGACGGCCGCGACCTTCAGACCGCCGCGCAGGCGGTTCACGACGAGCGTGGCCAAGGCCTCGCCTTCGACGTCCTCGGCGACGATGACCAGCGGCTTGCCGCTTTGCACCACGGCCTCGAGCAGCGGCAGCAGCTCGTTCAGCGAGGAGAGCTTCTTCTCGTTGATCAGGACGTAGGCATCGTCCATCTCAACGCGCATCTTGTCGGCATTGGTGACGAAGTAGGGCGAGATGTAGCCGCGGTCGAACTGCATGCCCTCGACCACGTCGAGCTCGGTCTCGAGCGACTTGGCTTCCTCGACGGTGATGACGCCCTCGTTGCCGACCCTCTTCATGGCGTCGGAAAGGAACTTGCCGATCTCGGCATCGCCGTTGGCCGAGATGGTGGCGACCTGGGCGATCTCGTCGTTCGAGGTGACCTTCTTCGAGTTCTTCTCGAGGTCGGCCACGACGGCTTCGATCGCAAGGTCGATACCGCGCTTGAGGTCCATCGGGTTCATGCCGGCGGCGACCGACTTGGCACCCTCGCGAACAATCGCAGCGGCAAGCACGGTGGCGGTGGTGGTGCCGTCGCCGGCCGCGTCAGCGGACTTGGAGGCGACTTCGCGCACCATCTGCGCGCCCATGTTCTCGAACTTGTCGTCGAGCTCGATCTCCTTGGCGACGGTGACGCCGTCCTTGGTGATGCGGGGAGCGCCGAACGACTTGTCGAGCACGACGTTGCGGCCCTTCGGACCGAGTGTGACCTTCACCGCGTTGGCGAGAACGTCGACGCCGCGCAGCATGCGGTCGCGGGCGTCTACGCCGAACTTAACTTCTTTGGCTGACATGTGGGTTTTCCTGAGTGTTTCACTTGGTCTCATCCTTGGCGGCGCGCGGCATGCGCTCCTCAGGATGAGTCCTGCGAGCGGTATTTTAGGCGGCCTTCTTCTTGGCGAACGGATCCGTGAGAACGCCCAAGATGTCGCTTTCCTTCATAATCAACAGCTCCTGGCCGTCGATCTTGACCTCAGTGCCTGACCACTTCCCGAACAGGATGCGGTCGCCGACCTGGACATCGATCGGAACCAACTTGCCGGACTCGTCGCGGCCACCCGGGCCAACGGCGATGACTTCGCCCTGGGAGGGCTTTTCCTTCGCAGTGTCCGGAATGATAATGCCGCCAGCGGTCTTTTCTTCTGCGTCGATGCGCTTGACTACGACGCGGTCGTGAAGCGGACGGAATTCCATGCAGATCTCTCCTAAGCAGTTACACAAGTTGAGTATTTCTCGATTGCTGGCAATCGAGGCCCGTGAGTGCCAACGCAGGCGCACCTGAAATAGGACTGATTTGTTGGGGAACAAGTGTTTGTAGGAGGAAAATCCTCACTCACCGCCGAGCTGTGAATCCGCTTCGGGCCAGTTAACCTCGCGAGCTTGCCGCCGAGCACCTATCCTGAGTGAGCTCTGTCTCTCTACCAATATCGCTTTACAGTTCGATTCCTTTCGCCCCCGCCTTGCAAGCCATGATCTTATACCAGACGGTAAAGCGCTGCCGATCTGGAGTAGCTTCAAATGAAACCGTCAGCTGAATTCGCAAGATCGCGCGGTCTTGGAATCCTGCGCCGAGATCGGGTTGCCTGCTTGGATCGATGGTCCGCTAGCCCTCGCGCCCGATCTGCCCGGTTTACGCCAGGGTGCCTCTGCCGGCATTGCGGCGGAATTGACTTTGGAGCAAATGGACGGTCTGGCGCGCGCGAAGCTGTCTCAGGCCGCCACGAAACGGGCATATGTTCCTCTCACTAGAGCCCGTCCTTATGCGATCTCGCCGGATGGCGTATACACGCGGACAGCGGCTCCGCCTCGAGTTGTCGAGCCGCCAGTGCGAGTTCGGCGTTAGAATAATCAGCTGAAAAAAAACCTTCTTTGGACTTTGATCTCGATCAGGCGCGCCTAGATCACAGCTTGAAGGTCGTGCTTGATGGAGAGATGTTCGGGCTTTGGCATCACGGGCGGTGTTCTGCCAGGCCGCGGCCAGACGGTGCCGCAAAAATGCGACACAGGGGTGTTCGACCTTGCTAAGTTTCGAGCTGCATCAGGCGGCAATGTTCTTTCGGCGCTCCTGCTCGGCATTGCAGACGACTTCCTCCTTCTCGTGCCAGCTTCGGCGCAGCGCTTGAAGTAAACTGCGCTTCGCCGTAGTAGCTACAGAGTGGTGCGAACGAGCTCCGCGCATTGCCATGCGACCTTTCGCCGGCCGGGTATGCGCAGACCACCAAGTGAGCGCGTCCGGTTCATGGCACGAAGACAAGACCTGCCGTCGGACTAGAATGGGTATTTGGCATCAGGCACGAGTATGAAGCTCTTGGCTCTGCACTGTGCGAGGGACCACAGGGCACAAGAAGCTGCGCCCTAGACGCGATAAGCGTCTCATCTGGCGATAAACCTCAGTATAGTTTTTTCAACCCTTCCCAAATCAGCTGTTTATCTTCGTACGATTGAGATCACCCTTTGTCTCACGTCTGCTAGGAGCCGGGGGGCCAATTGGAGCTGCCAAAGCGCCGGATCCTGCCGTATGGATCGAATTCGATAGGTTTCAGACGATGAGTTGCAGGCGACTTCCTTCTCACATGACCATGCCGCGCCCGGGTTCAATCCTTATAGAACCGCAGGGCTACCGTTACTTTGTTCGAGCGATGACCGCGGCGATGGCCGCTCAGCTTGTGCACGCATAGGGGGGACTCATGGTCGACTATACTAATCATTCGCCCGCAGTATGCTTTCTCCTTGGCCTTCCACGCTCCGGGACGACACTCCTTGCCCACCTGCTACAGCAGCATCCGGACATCACAGCTCCCCCCGAGCCCTGGCTAATGCTGGCCCTAAACGAATTTGGCAGGGTAGACCACCGTCACCCGGCAGTCGCATCAATGATCAAGACCGCGACCTCTGAATTCTTGGCTCGTATAGATCGTACGGTCGTCAGCCGCGCTTTTGCCGACGCGGCGTATGGCCAGTACTTGGCAGCGGCGGGCAAGCGTATCCTCATAGACAAGTCGCCGCGCTATTGGATGGTACTTGAGTTTCTGGAAACTCTCTATCCAAAGACGCCACACATCCTTCTGATGCGCAATCCCTATGCTATTGCCGCTTCCTTGAAGTCGACGTGGGGCATCCCCCTCCACGCAGAACCCTCCTGTTCCATCAGCATATCGTCGCTCGCCGATCTTCTGATCCGTGTACCCGACAGCATTGCATCTGCACTCGCTGATCTGGTCCTGGGGCTTCCTAAGCTTGCAGCGCACCGGGCTCGACCGCAGACGCAGCTAGTGCAGTACGAGCGCCTTGTCGCGCAGCCGGAAGCGGAAGTCCGCCGCGTGATCGTGGGCCTTGGCCTTGATCCAACAATCTCCGCGCCAACCACGACTGAGCAAACCCACTATCTTCAGTCAAGTAGCTTCGGAGATCGAAAGATCCTGGATAGACAGGCGGTCGATGACCGCTCTGTCCACGCCTGGCAAAACCAACTGAGCATCGAAGAGATGCAAACAGTAACCGATCTAATCGGCGCAGATCTGTTGGTGGAGCTCGGATATGAGCAAGAACTACGACAGGCACAGCAAGCTGGAGTTGTGGATAAAGGGAAAGAGGTAACCGAACTTTATCGTCGGATTTTTGAAATTTGGTGGAATTTGCGCTGCTCCGATGTAGGCGCAACGCACCTGGATTCCTCCAGCGCTGGGGCGCCAACCCATAGTGTCCGCGAGCCTACTGAGAGCTCTTACCGCAGCTCCGAGCTTCCGAGAAACGCCGAAGCACAACATATGTCTGGGTCCGAAACTGAGGACGGTGTGCCACTGGCAAATTCGACGGCAGCTCTGTTGAGCCAAGCGCTGTTGGCCTCGGAGCTTGATCGTGCCGTGCAGCTAGACGCTAGGCGTGATCGCGATGCCGTTATCGAGACGCTCCGAGGCGAGATCGCTCGGCTTGAGGTGGCTCTCAACAATGGCGTGCCATGACTTGCACGCCAGAGCAAAAGCCCTGCTCTCACTGTACTTCTTAGCCTGCTATTGAACAGAAATCAGGGCAGCAGAAGCTTTCGAGCGCACTGGTGTCATGCTAATTGCCGACCAGTAGATCGAATGGCACATGAGTGTTGGACTGTCATTGCTGTTCGCCGCCGCGACGTTTGAGCCGACGGAAGCGCTATTCAGCCGCCTGGGAATCGGTCCAATCAAAGCGGCACCTTAATCAAGAGAGAGCCTTTCATCGGAAAGAACTTATGCTGCCAATACATCTTCGCCGCCTCGAAGCTGAATCCATCGAAATCATGCGAGAGGTGGTCGCCGAGTTCAGTAAGCCGGTCATGCTCTATTCGATCGGAAAAGACTCGAGCGTCATGCTGCACATTGCAATCAAGGCCTTCTATCCCGCGAAGTTGCCGTTCCCATTGCTGCACGTGGATACAACCTGGAAGTTCCGCGAGATGATCACGTTCCGGGATCAGACAGCCAAGCGGCTTGGCGTCAAGGTGATCGTGCACGTGAATAAGGAAGGCATCGAACGCGGCATCAACCCGATCGATTCGGGGTCGGCGCTTCACACTCAAGTGATGAAGACAGACGCCCTGAAGCAGGCGCTCGATTTCTATCAGTTCGATGCGGCCTTCGGCGGAGCACGACGTGACGAGGAAAAGAGTCGCGCGAAAGAGCGGATATTCTCCTTTCGTTCGGCCGGGCATGTCTGGGATCCCCGCAACCAGCGGCCGGAGCTTTGGAATCTTTTCAACACCCGAATTCGGCAGGGCGAAACCATGCGTGTGTTCGCAATGTCGAACTGGACCGAGCTCGACATCTGGGAATACGTCATGCTCGAGCAGATCCCAGTTGTGCCTCTCTACTTTGCAAAGCAGAGGCCAGTCGTACGGCGAAGCGGCGCAACGATCATGGTGGACGACGGACGATTTCCGCTTAAGCCCAATGAAACACCAGAGATGAGGATGGTCAGATTCCGCACTCTGGGATGTTATCCCCTGAGCGGAGCCATCGATTCCAACGCGACGACGATCCAGGAAGTTGTAGAAGAAATGCGGAATGCGAGAGTATCTGAGCGCCAAGGACGCTTAATTGATACCGATGAAGCCGCTTCGATGGAGAAAAAAAAGCGGGAAGGTTACTTTTAATGACTTTCATAGCGACGACCAAGTGTCTGGTTGGGGCCGGAACAAAGGACCAGATGCGATTCATCACCTGCGGTTCGGTGGATGACGGCAAGTCGACACTGATCGGCCGGCTGCTGCATGACAGCAAGATGATCTGCGAAGATCAGCTCACGGCGCTGGAACGGGACAGCGCTAGGCACGGCACTACCGGCAGTGACATTGATTTCGCGCTGCTCGTCGATGGGCTTGAAGCCGAACGGGAACAGGGCATCACAATCGATGTGGCCTACCGATTCTTTAGCACCCAGCGTCGCTCGTTCATTGTGGCCGACACTCCCGGCCACGAGCAGTACACCCGCAACATGGCAACCGGCGCCTCGAATGCCGAGCTCGCCATCATCTTGATCGATGCTCGAAAGGGCGTACTGGTCCAGACCAAGCGCCACTCTTTCATCTGTTCCCTGCTCGGAATTCGTCATGTCGTGCTAGCAGTGAACAAGATCGATCTCGTCAACTACGAGCAGAAGAGTTTTGATCGGATCGTTGACGACTATTCGACTTTTGCTGCCGGTCTTGGCTTCACCTCTATCGTTCCGATCCCGATCTCCGCCCGCTACGGCGACAATCTTGTCGGCCGTTCAGATCATACCAAGTGGTATATTGGTCCGTGCCTGCTCGACCATTTGGACAGCGTCGATATCCAGCCCAACGCGGCTACTGCCTTCCGTTTTCCGGTCCAGTGGGTGAACCGGCCCAATCAGGATTTCCGCGGTTATGCCGGCTCGGTGGTTTCCGGGAGCATCTCGGCAGGCGACGAGATCGTTGCCGCAGCGTCCGGTCAAACTACCCGAATCAAGCGGATCGTGACCCAGAAGGGCGATCTTCCCCGCGCTGAGGCCGGCGATGCCGTTACCATCACCCTGGAAGACGAAATCGACATCAGCCGCGGCGATCTTCTGGCGCGCCCGAGCGAGCCTCCCAAGGTCGCCAACCAGTTCGCCGCCTATCTCATCTGGATGGACAAGGACCCGCTCGTCCCTGGACGCAATTACATCCTGCGCGTTGGGTCACAGACCAAAACCGGCAGCATCACCGCAATCGAGCACCGGATCGACGTCAACACACGTGAGCACCTGGCAGCACGGACGCTTCATCTAAACGAGATCGGGTTTTGCAAAGTGGCGACGGCAGTGATTGTGGCGTTCGATCCCTTCGATAGCAATCGGAAGACGGGATCATTTATCGTCATCGATCCCCATACGAATCGCACGGTTGGAGCCGGCATGATCGCCTTTGCGGTGCAGCGGGCGACCAACATCGCTTTGCAACCGCTGTCGGTAGATAAAGCAGCGCGTGCCGCACTCAAGAACCAGAAGCCTTGCGTCATCTGGTTCACCGGGCTGTCCGGCGCGGGCAAATCAACCATTGCAAACATCGTCGATCAAAAGCTGTTTGCAATGTCTTGCCACACAATGATTCTGGATGGAGACAACCTCCGGCACGGATTGAATCGGGATCTTGGCTTCACCCAGGCCGACCGCGCTGAGAATATTCGGCGTGTCGGGGAAGTCGCCAAGTTGATGGCAGACAGCGGGTTGATCGTAATTTGCTCGTTTATCGCGCCCTACAGGGCTGAACGCGACATGATACGCAATCTGTTTGATGAGGAAGAGTTCATCGAAGTGTTTGTCGACACGCCGCTTGAAGAATGCGAGCGGCGGGATCCCAAGGGTCTATATTCCAAGGTGAGGTCTGGCGAGATAAAGAGCTTCACCGGCATCGATGCGCCATACGAAAGGCCGTTAAGGCCGGAAATGCATCTCACGACTTTGGGACAAACGGCCGAGCAGCTAGCGGATGCGGTGGTCAATCTCTTGGTGGCCCGCGCTGTCATTGGCGATCGCTAGGGAGTCCTTTCCTATGCCTAATGTGCTGCGCTCCAGTGAAAGGCGATCAGCAGACGCTTAGCGGAGAAGACCGCACTAAAACCTCTGGGATCGATACAGGGCGGCAACATGATGGCAGGGGATGCGACCCGCACCCAACAGTGCCGATGCGGGCTTGGTCGGCGAAACCGTCTCGCACTGAATTGTCACGCCTCTGTTCGATTGCGCGACGTGAGCCAGATCCAAAGCCGCTTCCGGAAGGAAAGGCAACGCCGGGTTGATGTGCCACGCATAGACCACATCGAACGGGCGCCGGATGCGACCATCAAGTGCCGCAAGCGAGCCAACCGAGAGCGGAACGGCTCAGAGGTGCGGTCCGCTGCCGCATGCGCGCAGACTCATGAGTCCTGTCGTTATTGTATGCTCTGAGCTCGAGCTCCGAAACGCCACGTGAATCTCGTTCGCCACATAGGCCCGCTTGGGGCCTTGTTGCAGGACCGTTTCACGCAAGCCAGGTCTGGGCTGCGGACTGGTGGGCGTGAAGTGGACACGATGATGTGGCAACTCGGCGCAGCCGCATCGGTGGTCGAGTGGATCGTCGCCGACGTCACGAGAGCATAGGCCATAACGCGGATATCGGGAGTCTGCGCAACCCGACGGTGTCACCCGGCGCGGATGTTCTGGAAGATCTTCACACCTCGGCCGGGGTAAGGACTGCGCCGGCCACCAATTCGAGAGGCGCGCCCATGAAAATCATCGCGGAGTTGACGCAGAAGTACGCCGACTTCCCAGCCCCACACGTCCGTGCGTCGCGTCTCCCGAACGGTGCCGTTAGGTTGACCGTTTGCGGGCGGGGTGGCAAGCACGCATGTATCGACCTTGAGGACGATGAGTGGCGTTCGTTTGTGTCACAAGCGCTTATCTCCGAAGAGAGCAACCGTTCGGCAAATCAACTAGATCGCATTCGAACGCGCGGGGTATTGTGGGAGCCTTGACTCACGGTGGCACCATGGGGATATCACTGCCTTAACATGCCGGGCAGAGAGACAGCCCCGCGCGTTCGGAGGAATGCCTAGGCCGCGCAAAAAGGTGAGACGTGATCATGTCGAATTGACTGAACGTATCGACCGCCCCGCCGGATTGGGGCGACGGTGGAGATATCGAATTGCGCGCTAAGGACGTTTCTATCCGTTCGGGCTCGCCTCGAAATCGACGAATGTTTTTTTAACCCCAGTCATTTTGACGATTAGCGGAGTCAACGTCCCGATGGACCCGGCCGGCGCGAATGACGTGGACTTCGGCACGACGATGTTTGCCGCCGATCTTCGGCAGTGGCCGGCGGATTGCGGCGGCTCCGCTGCGTCAAGCGTAAGCATCAATATGTCGGCGCACGGGACATCGCGCGAAGCCGATCCGTTGAGGCCGCCAATCAATGCGTTTTGGGATTGGACTATTTCGGCGACCTGAAGCCAGCGGGTCCACGGCGCATGGCTTCTTCGGCGCCTTCATGAACTATCATGCCGTTTCAGAAATCGCGATGTTGGCGTTAGCGCCCAATGGGGACGCAGTTTTGGGACTTGATGATCTCGTAGTACTCATCGCACCATACGTTTGCTTGCGACGCCTCGACAAAGCGGAAAACAAGCGCGCCCAACCCGTGACGCACTGCGCGCAAAATGCTCTCGCGTCGCGAACACGCCATCCAAATCGGGGGATCCGGCTTCTGGACTGACTTGGGCACGACGCCGGCATTTTGAAAAAAGCGCCCATTATATTCTGGATACGGCTGCATCAACATCATATTGGCCGTCTGCTCGACCAAAGCCGTGCATCTCGATCAGAGCAGCGGATTCAGCGGTTCCCCAATCAAGACGGCCTCCTGAGATCACATCGCAGTTTGTGACATCTCTGCTCGAGAGATTGGTGTCTCACACAGAACAAATGCTCGCGCCGCTTATGAGTCGTGCAATGCAATCTCCGTGTCCGTCAATGCGAGCTTGGGTGACGCATCTAGGGCGACGCGATCGAGCATGGTGAGCCAGAGGACGCGCCAATTATGCACAATGGCGCCCGCCTAAGACGTACGATCTGAGGCATGATCGTGCGGCGTTTCACTTCCTAGTCGAATCCCGCGCCAGGGTTGCCTATGTCGAGCGCCTGCGGTCAGCACTTGCGCCTGGCGGTCACATCCTCGCGACATTCGCGCCCGAGGGCCCGAAAAATGCAGCGGTCTTTCCGGTGCAGCGCCATGAGTAGGCGATCCGCGCTCAGATCCTGGGTGTTTTCGCGGGTGGCGTAGTTATCCATGATGATATGGACATTCGGACGTTCAGAAACCTGAGAGTCGGTCCTTTTCAAGAACTTCAGTAACTCGACTACCGGTAGCGCCTGTAGCCTTTGCCGATCACGAAGCGCGAGGCGAGATTAAGCACGGCACGTGCCGCACATCGCTTTGCATGTTCGATGGGATCGACCAGTGTTTCGCGTTGATGGCGTCGGTCCGCAACGTTCGTTGGCTCGCCGCGGCAGCTTGATGGTCGTCGATGGTGCGAGGGCGGCCAGGGCCGACCTCGCCAAGCAGGCCATCACAACAATCGTTAATCGGTAGCGCCATTTGTCGAGGGTGTGTTCATCGAGGGCAGGTCCGCTAGTAACGGAGTTGCTTGCAATGCCTTCACCGCGGACCGCGCCGCACCGCTCAGGTAGCAGCCGAAGCAACATGATGATGAGACGAACTTGCCTCTCCAAGTACATCCGCTCATGCTGGCTCAGCATAAGTGGCCCGTTCGGCTAGCCTGGCACCATTGCATTCGCCACAAGCTCTCTCCTTCAGAGGTCCCAACGGTCACTTGCCCGCCTTACGCGTTGGGCGCGTCTTACCTTCGGAGCTTCATGGGAGTCATTTTGAGATCGTGCACATTCGGTGGCTCTTCGGATTACATGCGACAAGTGGCTTTGTCCGAAAAATTTCACACGGTCAGCTATCTGAGAGGGTTGAATCGAACCCTACGTCAAGTTGTAGGGTCGTGAAACAGGCGGTGACGGGCGCCGGCACGGCCTGCAACGAGGGACAAAGAATGCGAATGTCCAAAATCCTAGACTCATGCACGATGACTCCGGTCATCAGCGACGATCGTGAAGCTCGCTATGTTTGGGTCAATATCAATGCGCGTCCGACAGATGCACCGGGCTCACCGTCGGATTGTAAGGCGCCCGTCACACGTACGCAGATTGGATAACTGCCTTATCAGCGACGCGAGTGGCGACCCGCAATCGAAATGCCAGAAGGAGGCTGCTGCCTTACCGTGACTGTGCACTCGGAAAACGCGGTGCGGCCCAATTCCCGGGGGGATCTAAAATGATATCGGTGCCGGCTTTACGCAGACAGGTTTGAATTGTCGTCGAGGGCCAGCGCGCCGTTCACCGGTGCTTGGCCTTCGTCCGGCAAATGACATGGTTTGACTCTGCAGAATTGTAATGGACACAACATAGAAGGGGATGGTGTGACGAGAGAACGTTCTTTGCTGACGCCTGGACCAATGTCGTTATCGTCGGCAGTGAAAGCCGAGATGCAGCTCGACCTTGCATCGCGCGATAGCGAGTTCAAGGAAGTGACCGCGCGCATGAGGCGACTGATGCTGAATGTGTCGGGCAACGCGGAAGGCTATTCGGTCGTTCCTATCCAGGGAGGCGGCTCTTTTGGAATGGAAGCCGCTCTCTCTACATTCCTCACCCAGGCCGATCGGCCGCTCGTTTGCATAAACGGTATTTATGGCGAGCGCATTCTCAAGATTCTGCGGCTGTGGGGCGTCGAGGCGGTGAAGCTTATCAAGCGAGCCACCGAGCCTTTGGACCCTGAGGAAATCGCCGAGCGTTTGAGCCGAGAGTCAGGTATCACGCACTTATGCGTTGTCCATTGCGAGACAACCACGGGGATTGTGAATCCGCTCGAGCCGATCATAGAAGTGGCGAGGCGACGTGGCGTGAAGACCATCGTTGACGCGATGAGTTCTTTCGGCGGCGTCAACATCGACTTAAGTCGTGGCGGACCAGACGTCTTGGTTACGTCGAGCAACAAGTGTATCGAAGGTCCACCGGGATTGGCTTTCGTCATTGCCTCTCGCGAGCTCCTTGAGAATGCAATCCAAGAGCCAAGATCGTTTGTTCTCGACGTGAGAGATCAATGGCGCTCGCTTGAGCGCACGGGTGAATGGCGATCAACCCCTCCAACACACATTGTTCAGGCAGTTACAAAGGCATTGGAGATCCTGAGCATCGAAGGCATTGATGCCAGGCGCCGCAGGTATGAGAAGATAAGAGACGGCATCATAAAGGAGCTGGAAGGAGTGGTGCCCCCACTGCTTGCGGCGCACCTGCAGTCGCCTATTTGCGTGGCGTTCACCGCTCCAGCTGGCATCTCCGACCAGGTCGGGTTTGATGGATTATATCGCCACCTGGCGGCCCATAACCTTTACGTCTACTCGAAGCTGCATCTTCCTACGCGCAGTTTCCGGGTCGGCTGTATTGGCGAGATTCGATACGATTGGATCGAGCAGTTGGGTTGTGCGTTTCGCACATACTTCCGGTCCGGTCGGACTCCGTCTGCGGGACAAGTCTCGGCACAGGAGACACGCGACAGCAGTGCACAGATTTCGCAACCAATGGCGAGCATCGCGCAGCATTCATATTCGACCGCAACTGCTGCTCTGCACGCGGGATACCGTCGTGATCCGGTGACGAAAGCTGTAGCAGTGCCGATCTATCAAAATACGGCTTATGAGCTCGACGGTGATCTGAGCCATATTGCTGACGTCTACAACGTAAAAGCTGATGGTTTCACCTATACTCGAATCATCAATCCAACGACCCGCGCACTGGAAAAGAGGTATGCCGCGGTCGACATGGGACGCGACTCGCTGGCCGTTGCATCAGGTCAAGCGGCGACGTTTCTCGCAATCGTCAACTTATCAAGCGGTGAGGTGGGAGATAACGTCGTCGCTTCTCCGTATCTATATGGCAATACGTGGAATCTGCTTCACAACACCTTGAAGCGTCTCGGTATCAGCGTCAGGACGGCAGATCCTCGAAATCCCGAGACGTTCGAACGGGCCATCGATGATCGAACGATATGTCTGTTTGGGGAGGTGATCTCGAATCCCTGCCTGGTTCCGCTTCCTGTTCAGCAGCTGGCGGAGATCGGCAGAAGGCATGGCGTCCCGTTGGTCGTAGACAACACGACAACTCCCTTGGTGTGCCAGCCGTCAGCTCTCGGCGCCGCGATTACGACGTACTCTGCCACAAAATACATTTGCGGTCATGGGACGACGCTCGGCGGACTGATCGTCGACAATTGTGAGTTCGATTATCGGGGGAAGTCGCGCTTCCCACTGTTCAACGGTCCAGACGATGCGCACGGTGGAATCATCTGGCGTAACGCGTTGGGGGAGGTCGATGATCTCGGAAAGAGCGAGTTTCTTCTCAAGGCGCGCATGACTTGGTTGCGCGATACTGGCGCGGCCATTTCGCCTTTTGCAAGCTTCCAGCTCATTCAAGGACTGGAAACGTTATATCTCCGTATGAAGGAGCACTGCGAGAACGCCAGGATTGTCGCCGAGTTTCTGAGCAAACATCCAAAAGTACGTCGGGTCTTCTACCCGAGCCTCTTTGAAGGTGCCGACCGAGAAATCATCGATCAGACACTCAATACCGGCTACGGGCATGGGGCTATGGTCATGTTTGAGGTGGAGAACGAGCAAGCCGGCCGCAAGTTCATCCAGAACGTCGGCTTGATGTATCACGTCTCGAACGTGGGGGATGCCCGCACGCTGGTAACCCATCCTGTCTCTACGACCCACACCACAGTCCCACGGCAAAAGCGCGAGGCGGCCGGCATATTCGGCGGCTCCATCCGGCTTTGCGTCGGCATCGAAGATGTTACCGACATCATCAAGGACTTGGAAAAGGCGCTATCCGCAATCTGACAACCTGAAAGTCGATCCAGGAAGGGGTTCTCATGAAACAGGCAGATGCTTGGAAATTGAGGTCGTCACGTTTTGAGGCGGTTCAGTTTGAACGCGAGATCAACCAGCAGCTCTCCGCGCTCAGACCTGATAACATAACGGGGGCTGCTTACATCGTGAAGGACTACGCTGTGATCGCAGCTTGCGTCCTGGCGACGGTCCATGTCTCGTGGTGGCTCTATCCCCTCGCAGTTCTGTTGATTGGAGCCTTCCAGCGTGGATTGACGACAATCGCTCACGATGCCGCGCACCGCACTCTCGCAAAGAATACGACCTGGAACTATGTCCTGGGCATTTTGTTCGCGTCATATCCCTTGTTCCAGCGCCATTGGGCATACCGGATTTCGCACGTATACCTGCATCACCCATATCTCGGCGATCCGGAGAAGGATCCCGACTTGAAGTTCTTCTTGGCCAGCGGCGTTTACGACGTTCAGCCTCCTAAGCAGTACGCTTTCAACATAATCTGGAAGCCGATATTGGGTGGCGCGACAGTCACGTATCTGAAGTATCTGTGGACCAATCGATTTTCCGTCAGTGTCGAGGACCAGAGCCGGTCGGGTGTCCTTATCGACAAGTATGGCTTCTATCTCTTCTGGATAGTCATACTCGGTGGGTCATATCTTCTTGGCGTGCTCCACATCGTCGTCCTGTTCTGGATCGTGCCCTATCTCACCACATTTCAAGTTCTCGGCTGGTTCATCGAGCTCGCCGAGCACTCACCTATGTGCGAGACCGAGACAAAGAACGTCTACCTGACTCGGAATAGGAAGGGCAGCTTTATCGAGCGCGCCGTTTTCGGCCAGAATCTCGACGAATACCACCTCGAGCATCACCTTTCGCCCGGCATTCCTTTCTGGCTCTTGCACAAAGCGCAGAAAATTCGAATGCAGGATCCTCAATACGCAAGTGTTGCCGCAACGTGGGGAGGGCTCTTCGTCAAGGGACCTCAAGGTCAACCTAGTGTAATTGCCCAGTTGCTTGAGCGAAATCGGCGGCTGTATGAGCAGTCTCTGGCCAGTTCCGATGCGAGGGAGAAGTTGGCTTGACACCGCAGCGGACAGACGCGGTCCGCGCCGTGGTGGGCGTGACCTCAAACCGTCTTGTGACAGATGGCGTGCACCGCGACTGGTTGCGGCGCAAATACGTTCAAGCCCTCGTTCGCTTTGCGGGCGTGGCTTGCGTGATATTGCCGACGATCGATGCTGAGGATGCTGAACCGGATAACGATCTGGCGATCATGGGCAGGCTCGACGGTCTGATTTTGACGGGGGATGAATCGAATATCGATGCTGCCATTTTCAGTTCGTCGGCTTCGGGCAGACCGAAGCTAGCAAGTCAGCACGATGTTCAAGCCGGCGTGAGGGATCGCCCTCGTGACAGGTTGTCGGCGGCAGCCATTAAGAAGGCCGTTGCCCTTCGGATGCCGATCCTAGGCATTTGCCGCGGGCTTCAGGAGCTTAACGTCTATTTTGGCGGCACACTTCACCAGTCCTTATCCGAATGGAGGCAGGAAAGCGGACAGATGCATGCAGAGAAGGCCGGTTTGCCGAGGGATCGCCAGTACGATACAGCGCACAGCGTGAAATTATGTCCGGACGGCGTTCTCCGTCCTATCGCGGGCGCGGTCGAAGCACAGGTCAATTCCTTGCATAATCAAGGTATAGAAAGGCTTGCGGCAGAGCTAAAACCGGAAGCCTGGGCGTCCGACGGTCTGATCGAGGCGGCCTCCGTAACAGGCGCGCCGACGCTGCAGATTGGCGTGCAGTGGCACCCTGAATGGCACGTCGAAACTGATCCCCTGAGCAAGCAGCTTTTCAACGCATTTGGAGCGGCGTGCTTCACGTACCGCTTGGAAAGTGACAGGGGTGTTTTGTGAAGCTTCGATCGAAACGCGGTGCTTTAAGATGGAAAGAAGGAGATCCTTTTGAAACGTCGTCAAAAACGCGCTTCTGGTCTCGATCAGTTTTGCAGCCTTTGCACAGGCCGAGCGCAAAATTCGCGGCAGGAGTGCTCTTCGTTGCCCTCTATGTTCTCGTTAGCGCCGCAGGTGACGTCTATGCAGCAGCGTATTTCCAGCAATCAAACGTGTGGATCACTCTCCTGCTATCCTTTGGTATCGTAAGTATGACGTTCAACGTCTTGGCCCAGCGCGAAAGCGTTGGAGTGAGAGTCGGGAAATCATCGGTTCCGGCCTTTGTGTCCCTTAATTGTGTTACCACGGTAAGTTGGGTCGGCTTGTTTGTCGGACTGAAATATGCCGAACCTGCTATCGTGGTCACGTTCATGGTCGCACTAGGACCTACTGCCACAGCATGGTTGAACGCACTGATCAGGAGACAGGGGCGTCCCCCGAAATCGGATATCATCGCGAGCGTTCTGATCGCGGCTGTCGGCAGTTATATGGTGTGGATCGCTGCCAGCGGCAGCGCGGGAATCGAATGGGGGCCACGATCATCCCTTGGTATTTTCCTGGCAATTGTAGCTGGGCTGTCGCTTTCGCTGACCAATATCCTCGTGAAACTGCTGTTTGACCGCGGGTTATCTGGCCAGCAAGTACTGGCTCATCGCTTTTACGGAGCAATTCTCTTGCTGCTGGTATTGAGCGATCATTCCTCTGTCTTACACGAGGTCTCACAGCATTGGCTCGCCATCCTAATGATTGCACTCTCGACGATCATTATTCCCTTGCTCTTGGTGCAGGAGGGCATTCGCCGCGTAGAACCATTCACGGTCAACATGGTCTTATCCACGGCCCCTATCATCACGTTTCTGTTTCAGTATTTCGATTCTCGCATCGTGCCGTCCTTATATACGCTGTTGGGAAATGTTCTCATTACGGCTATCGCCGTAGGTAACCTCTACTTCCAGTATCGGAGATCCGCATGAAGGAACGTCGTTGTGTCATAGTCGACGCATACTCCACAGGCCGATACCTGCCGGAAGAGTTCAAGCGTTACGGAATTAAAACTGTGCACGCGATGTCGAGTGCGCGGATTCCACCGATCTTTCAGTCGCACTTCAACGCCGACATCTACGATGAAGTCCTTCGGCCGGGCGAGCGCATGAGTGACGAGGAGGTCGTGCAGTTTCACCTGGAGGCTCTCCGAGCGAGAGAATTGGAGTTCATCATAGCCGGATGCGAGTCCGGCGTTGAACTTGCCGATTCGTTATCCGAACTGCTTGGGCTGCCTTCGAATGGCACCGCGTTGTCAGCCGCAAGACGTGACAAGTCACGCATGTCTGACGCTTTGACGTCTGCAGGAGTGCGATCGATCCGACAAGTTGTGTCCGATAATGCGGATGAAGTCACACGCTGGATGCGTCAACAGGGCTTCGACGAAATCGTTGTAAAGCCGTTGAACAGCGCAGGTACCGAGGACGTGTTCTTTTGCTCGACCGATGCTGATGTTCGCAGAGCTGTGAACGCTATTGTCGGCAAGACGAATTGCCTCGGAGCGATGAATCGTTTTGCTCTTGGCCAAGAGAAGATAAACGGTCAACAATACACCGTGAACGCTATCTCGGTCGACGGGGAAACGTTCGTCACGGAGGTGTGGACTTACGACACTGTTCCCGTCAAAGGCGCGGGATCAGTCTGTTCGGTCGAGCAGTTACTGGGAGGCAAGGAACCAGTTGTTCAAGAGCTGTCCGACTACTTGGTGCAAGCGTTAAAGGCGCTTGAAATTGTCAACGGACCTGCTCATGCCGAGATTATCGTCGATCGCAAGGGGCCGGTTCTAGTGGACTGTGGAGCGAGGCTTCAAGGGACGATGTCTGCAAAAGCCAGGACCATGGCTTTGGGTCACAATCATATAACAATGACGGCGTGGCGCTACGCAGATCCCGTCGGCTTCACCGAGTATATGAGAGGACGCGGGCCTTACAGGCGACAGGCTCACGCACTTTGCGTCTCGCTCATCTCCGATATGCACGGTGTAGTCAATGGCTATCCCGGACTCGAAGCAATTCGCAAGCTGCCGAGCTTCGCCGATGCGATAGCATTTGTTCCGATAGGTCAGAACCTGGTCCCGACGACCGACTTAGCGTCGACTCCGGGAATCGTTTATCTCGTGAACAACAACTTGACTGAGCTTCATGACGACCATCGCAAGTTGCGAGCAATGCGTATGGACCAGATATTCGAGTTAAAGGCGCAGGGGCGAGCTTAATGGCGAGCGAAAATCGGCCGGCTCGCGCGAATGGATCGCGTAAGGCCTTGATTGGGGTATGCGACTTCGATGGTATTCTTCGGGGCAAGCACGTATTATCTGATGATGTCTCGGCCGAAGACCCGATCATCAAGTTCTCCGAAGCCGTGCTCGCCTGGGATTGTTCGGACCGAGTGATACCAGCCCATTTCGGGCAAGAGCTGCCATCAGTATTCGGAGACGCCGATCTGCGTGTTCTGTCAGCCACGGCGCGCCCCGTACCTACTTCTCATGACCGTTATCTTTACCTCGCCGAGTTTGCAGGTGCGCATGAGAGCATCTGTCCCCGTGGTGTTTTGCGGAAAGTCCTGCGGAGAGCTGCTGGCCACGGATACGGTTGCACTGCTGGATTCGAGTTTGAGTTTATGTTGTTCAATGAGAGTACAGAGACAGTTCATAAGAAGCCCTATGATCAATGGGTTCCTCTAACGCGGGGCCCCTTCGGCTATTCAGTGGCGCGCACCCTCGCCAGCAATGAGCTGTTCGAAGCGCTTCTAGCATTTTGTGACAATGCGGGACTACCGCTCGCCGGGCTTCACTTTGAAACCGGCCCTGGCGTGATTGAGGCGTCCCTTCGTCATTGTGATGCCCTCGAGGCTGCGGATCGGGCAGTCTTGTTCAAGTCGATGGTGAAATCCTGGGCTCAGACCCGGGGTATGATGGCAACGTTTATGGCCAAGGTTTCGGAGAATTGGCCGGGACAGTCGGGACATATTCACATTTCAATGTCGTCAAATGGTCAGAACGCATTTTACGACAGCGAGGCGAGCCGCAACATCTCGGGAATCATGAACCAATTCGTTGGCGGCCAGCTGAAATACATGAACGACTTTTGTGTTCTCGCTGCGCCCAACGTGAACAGCTATAAGAGGCTGCTGCCCGGCTATTGGGCTCCAACTTGTCCGAGCTGGGGAGTTGACAATCGCTCGTGTGCGGTGCGGGTCATTCCGGGAAACGAGTCTGCACACCGCCTTGAGTACAGATTGAGTGGCGCAGATGTAAACCCCTATCTCGCGCTCGCATGTGCCATCGGCTCCGGAATTCTGGGCATTGAAGAGAAAGCTGTATTAGCAACTCCAATTGTTGGTGATGCAAGTGACGAAAGAGATCCTGCTTTCGAACGGCTTCCCCAAAACTTAGCTGAGGCCACTTTCCGGTTTGCGAAATCTCCAAAGGCGATCGACGTGTTCGGCGGCAGGTTTGTTAAAGCGTTCTCGCGTTCCCGGCGATGGGAGTGGGAAGCTGTTCAACATCGAGTCTCCGACTGTGAACGCGAGCGGTACTTCGAGGCTATTTAGGCGCCAGTGGGGGCGACCGTTCGAATTGCGGTTCACGTTGCTGTATCATGTGAGGACGCGAGTGAGGCTGGCGGACGTGCTTGAATCGGGTCGCGCAATCAGGCGGCATCGCGACCATCGGAATGTCCCAGCGCTCCTTGCTGGGCCATTTGTACGGATAGTGCCCGGCGCGCGAGAGACTCATGCATCACCATTGGTCTTGAGCAGCACATTTGCTCATAGAAGCGTCGGCTGCGCGCGAATGTCGTCGCAATTGCCTGCGTCTGGATGATTCACAGAAGTCGGACCGCCACTTTGGCCTTGCCCCCATTGTTCTGACAGAAGCTGTCCTAGACCCATGGCAGACCGATCACCGCGTCGTTCACGTAGAGGAAGAGTTCGCCGCTTCGCGCCGCCTTGAATGTTGCCTTGTATGTTTGTGGCGTCGTGTTCGGGAGCGGAATGGGATCAAGGAAATATTCGTCGACGCCAGTTTCACCAACCCGCGCAATGATACCATACCACGGTCTGCACAGAATAGGCCGCAGGCGAATGGCGGAGCCAAAGTTCCATCGAATGCGAGTTCGATGGTCGACGTGCCGAAACCTACAGGTGTTGCCGGCCGCCCAGCGAGGTGATCACGTGCCATGAGCAAAAAGACGAGGCTGAGTTTCTTCCTTGGGCCAGAGCGAACTTCAACGTGGGATTAAATCCGTGGGGCAAGGTCGCGGGTGATCTGCTCAGCCGGCGAAAGATCTGGCTTTAAGAGTTCTACATCGAGCTCACTAAGCTGCCCACGAATTTCTGTGCATGTGATGTAGGCCCAATTCACCGAAGGGCACCTCCGGATCTGAAGTAGGAACCAGCGCCGACAACTCAGGCTTGACAAACGAATCGCTGGGGCCGTTCGACCTAGACGCTGAAAGTGGCTCGCTAGGCAACTGAAATGGGCAGCTGCTTTTCGACTTCCAGACGCTTTAAACTGCAGCGCCCGTCGACACCGACGGGTATGTCCCCATGGATGGTGGCGCGCCGAACAATGCGATGCTGATCGCCGTAATCATTTACCGCATAATGATGTGTTGCGCGGTTGTCCCAGATCGCAACATCACCTTCCTTCCAGCTCCAGCGGATGGTGTTTTCGGGCGCAATGATATGCGATTGAAGTAAATCGAACAGCTTCTGGCCATCAAATTTCGGAATATCGATGAAGCGCTGCACCAAACAGCCGAGCATCAGTGCACGCTCACCGGTTTCGGGATGGACTCGCACGACTGGATGCTCGGTCTCAAAGATCGTTCTCGTAAAGACCTCATCAAAATGCTTCTTATCGACTGCACGTACGCGGGCGATTCCAGCATAATCGAAGGCGTTGCTATGGACGGCCCGGAGCTGTTCTGCAAGCCGTTGCAGCGGCGGCGGCAAGTCGAGATAAGCGGCTGCGGTGTTTGACCAGATCGTATCCCCGCCGAATTGTGGGATTACAACAGCCCGCAGCACCAGAATCTTGGGATAAGCATCCAGAAACGTCCCGTCGGCGTGCCACACGTCGGCCCGGCCACCGCCGCGGGAAGAATCGAGCTCCAGAATCGACGTCGTTCCCCTGGTCGTAGCGAGCGTCGGATGCGGTACAAGGTGTCCCAAGCGTGCGGCAAAGCGTTCCTGCTCGGCGTCATCGAGATGAACCTGACCACGGAAGAAGATTACCTTATGCTGAAGCAGCAATCGATTGATTGCAGCGATAGCCTGGTCCGACAAATCGCCTGAGAGTCTGATATCTCTGATTTCAGCGCCGATGCGAGCTGCGCGTTTGACGACGGAGTTATCGGGAATGCCATCGTCCACCAAAGCAGTTTCGCTCATGTGGCATCCTCCAAATTTATGCGGTTCCTTGCCGATCCACCTCCGCGACTCACGAAGAAGGGGAGTTACAATGCGCATCACTCGGCAATGGGCATTTTGTTGCGAGAGCCAAATCGGCTGCGCATGGATTGCGGTTTATCCGGTGCCATCTTCGATGGAATGTCGCTTGAAGACGCCTGTCCTCTTCTGAAGGACTGTATTGATCAATTCGAGGAGTGTCATCAGATACCCGACGGTTATTGCTTCGCCGAAAGGCCCCGGTGATTGTAATGCGACTGCGATCCTTCGAAGTAGTCTGGAGCACTTGATGTGTGCTGATGCGGGCTCGCATTGTGTTCATAGGAGGACTCTCGTTAACGAACGAATGTCGAGCAATCTCCGTGCCAGTTGCCGAGGGCGCCACTCTGGCAGGCTTCATTGGAGCAGTAGCGCAAAGAATCGGTGTGTCCGGCGCGAGGCGATCACAGGATCGCTCGATAGCTCGACGAAATAGCCATGGCGATCGTTCTCAAAGCTCAGTCGGTCCTTTACGTCGCACGTTGTACTGGAGAGAGCCGGGAGCGCACAATATCCTGACCAGGCTTGAAGAGTGGCGGCCCTTTATGCCTATTGTTTCGAAAACGACATGACCCTTGTAAGCTGTCAGGACATGGACAAGATCTGGATGCGCGGTAGTTCCTGACAAGAGGCTGTCAGAAGCGCACGTGGTATCCAGACGTTACCGGCGAACGGAACCGCTTCGCGGTCAAGGTTTGGGACCTCCCGCTGCGCGTGGCAGGTTGTGGCAGAGGTGAGAAGTTGACCTTCACCTCACGTGGCTACTGCGAATGAGGAGGGCTCGGGTGGGGAGCCGATCTGCCAGAGATCATCGACGCGCCGTCTCCTCCTCCGATCAGCGGTAGCACAGCGCCAATTGAGCACGAGCGACATGAACCCAAATCCGAGGTCCGCCCTGGCCACCGGGGAGGGGTAGGGTGCGCCATCATACTCAATGCTGCGCATCGCGGCTTGCGAGGTTCTGGTCGTTGAGCGAGAGAACGACTTTACTCACAGCAACAGCTGCCACTCAAGTCGTCGAGGAAGCTACTATTCTCGAAGATTTATAGACCGAGGGGATCGGGCAATGCGGCTGAACGGCACGTGCCAAATTCAATTGCGACCGTCCGGAAGATTGTAGTCCAGCTCTCCTCGCCTGAATATCTCGATGCCCTTATTGCATTAGGAGAAACTCGATCGACGTAGCTATCGAGATTCATGGCGCGAAAAGGCTAGGGCACGTTGACTGGTGGCATAGACGCGGTCGGCCGCGGCACAAAGCGATCCTGGTGCCGGCCGCGTGCTGCCAACATAATCGCAAACGCCACAAAAAGGATCAGAAGTCCACGCATTTCCGAACACTTCCTCCGAAGGCTCCATCGCTATTATGAAGCGGCTGACAGGCTGATCCGTTGGTTGGCGGAAAACTCCGCCGCTTTGATGCAGGCTACTCGGCCTGCAACGTCCTACCCCTAAGAACTCAATATCTCAATATCCCCGGTGTTTCCTGGTAAAACTGCGAACTGCCGGGTGCTCACGCTTAAAAAAGGCGCTCTTACCTGGAAAGCAGCAGCAATCGTGCAACGCATCCGTCTAAGTGTTTTAGTCATCTGTTCCTCCTCCCGTCAGTGGATTATGCCGGGCGTACACGATCAGACGCCATCGTTGCGCTGCCCCCCGCGTATAATGTCATTCTGGCGGTAAGACGTGGTGTGATGCGATGTCAAGCTCGAGATGATAGCCCCATGCAGTGGTGAATTCCGGCATAGGCGATGGTGGATCTAGGCCCATGATCCTAGTCAAAGGCGTCGCCGTTGATCTCTTCGAGATAACGTCCGTTCTTGTTGATCGCCCTTCGTCGTCCCTCAATCGATTAGCTCATCATGCCCGAAGTCATCCATTGGGGCGCAGAGTTGATCGGGCGTTAGTTAGCTGAGCCCGCCTTCTGCGAGCGTGCTTGTTCATCTTTCAACAGCCTCACAGATCGCCGCCAGCGCGGAGGAGCGCCCCTCCACCGCGAGTGAACTTAGATTGTCTCGCAATCATATCGCGCTTGCTTGTGCAGCGTTACTGCGCTGAGTGGTCGGTTGGCGCGGGAAAACATCGGTTCGTTGAAAGGCTGGATACGTCGACGCGGAAGCGGCGTGATCTTCCCGATATCGTTGTGCATGACCAATTTCGTTTCGCGCGGACGGCTCACTGAAGGTCTTGACCGTCATCGACTATCGCGTCAACGAGAGCCATTACAGGTCGAGGTGCAGGACAAGGGGTGATGGATGTGATTGATCAAGCGAACGGCTCGGAGCTGCCTGCCGTCTTGCGCAAGTCATCAAGACGCCTTCCATGGGTGTTTGGACTTGTCGCCATCCTCACGGGCCTATGGGTTGGCGGAGCCCGTTACTGGCCTCATATCGACACATTCCTGGAAGCGTCGGGGACACCTGAAACCGTCTCAATACCGGCCTTGTCATCTGAAGACAAAGCAATCCTTTCGGAGATTCACTTGCGGCAACAGGAGGCGGGCGAAGAGCTCACGGCGCTCAATCGCAACATCAATGCGCAACAAGCCGATTTGCAGCGGATGTTGGATCAAATCGCAGTCCTGACTTCAAGAATTGACGCTTTGCAGAGCCCAGCGACTGCTGCGCCTCCTCCTGCAGATCCTCGTCCGCCAGCGGCCCATGCCGCTTCGAAGGCGATAACAAGAGCCAGTCGCCCGTCTAAACCAGAAGGGCCGGTTTCCGTCGGGGGCGCGCCGCTAGCCTCCGAGGTGGACCGCCGATAATCCAAATGTGAAGCCCTCCGGCCTGCTGGACGTGGCTCGTTGAAAAACCATGTCGAGCTAGAGGGAAGATCGGGGTGATCACATTAGGCCGTCCAGGGCGCGTTCAGTGAGGAGGAGGAGAATGCGGCTCCGCCCGTCGAGTCCGAGATAGCTTGTGTAGCTCGGGATTGCCACGGCAGTCATGGCCCCCGCCAAGCCTGCTGCAGAGGATGGGGTGGTGGCCAGGCCACAGGCGGAGAGCAAGCGAACAGCATCCACCAGTTCCGCCTCGGACACGGTGATGGCCCGAGCGCCGTGCCGCCTGAGCACCGCAACGGCCGGCGCGCTCGCGCGGCCGCAGGAAAGCATCTCCGCGGACGTTCGCAGATCGCCCTTCACCCGAATCGGCCGGCCGGCCGCGAGTGCGGGCGCGACACATGCCGCGGTTTCGGGCTCGACCGTCACGATATGTCCCGGAGGTGCCAGCCAGCCGGAGAGGCCCTCGGCGATGGCGGCGGCGAGCCCGCCGACACCAGCTTGTATGAAGACGTGCGTCGGACGCCCATGGCCGGCGAAATCCACCTCATTGCGGATTTCGGCCGCCGCGACGCCGTATCCCGCCATGACATCGCAAACGATGGGGTCGTTCGGATCGTCGGTCGTGTCGGCGACAAGAATGCCTGCGCCTTGACAGGCCGCCGCTGCGGCCGCATCGACTGCATTGTCGTAGGTGCCGGGCACCCACACGATCTCGGCACCCTGATTCTCGATGCGGCGCGCGCGCGCGTTCGGCACGCCCTCGTGCAGGAACACGCGGGCGGTCGCCCCGGCAAAGCGCGCGGCGGCAGCTACCGCGAGCCCGTGATTACCGTCACTGGCGCAGATCAGGGTCGGCTGCCCCTTGGGTCGCGCCACGAGAAGGTCGGCCACCTGCATACGCGAGGCTCGGGCGAGCGCGCGCAACCCGGCATAGGTGCCACCAAGCGACTTGAAGCTACCAAGCGTGCGGCGGCCCTCGTCCTTCGCGAGCACCTGCGCCACTCCGAGCCGGTTCGCCAGCGCCGGAAGGTTCAAGAGTGGCGTGGGTGAGTATGCGGGATCGAGGCCGCGTAGCTCGGCTGCAACTGCATCGACAGGAAAGGAAGCAGTACTGCTCATGCGCTGATCTTGCCTGCAAAACGGACCCTTTGCTGCGGCAGGCGTGCTGCACAGCAATTGTTTCCGCCGATTATGAACTAGCTATGCGTGAAACACCACCCTCCGGTCTCGCTGGAGACGGAAGACATCAGATCGCCTCGATGGCTCATTCGGCGTTGCTGCGCAGCCTCCCCCGTAAGGAATGCCGCTTGGTATGAGACCGGGAAGTGAGACTTGTTGCTGCAACCGTCTTGCTGGGCAGACAGTGTAGAGGGCGTTCGCACGAGATGTCTTCCACGATATTCCGACCGTTCGGAACTTGAGCGCCCAATAGCCTTGTCGCTCGGAGCCTCGAAGGCGGAGGATCCATCAGACCAGAACCTCTATGTAGATCACTGATGAAAGCTGGCTTTCACGCTCACGATCCGCTCCCTAGTTACCGGATCTGGGCAATGATCTTCGTATCTCATAGGCAGGAAGTCTGTGCGAGCCGCAAGAAGTTAGTGAGCAGCACGTGTCCTCGCTGGGTAAGTATTGATTCCGGATGAAACTGCAAGCCATAAGTCGGTTTAGAACGATGTGCAAGGGCCATGACCTCGCCATCTTCCGAACGCGCTGTCACTATGAGATCCTGCGAGGAAACCTCGCCGAACTCAACGACAAGAGAATGGTAGCGGCCGACGCAAAGCGGGGATGGCAGTCCCGTGAAAAGCCCACGGCCGTCATGTGTTATGTGCGAGGCACGCCCATGCATGGGACGACCTGCGCGCACGATACGTCCGCCGAAAACGCTCCCAATGCACTGGTGTCCGAGGCAGATGCCGAGAATTGGGACGTGCCCCGTAAGCTCTCGTATGACGGCGTTAGATATTCCGGCCTCACTTGGCGTGCAGGGACCGGGGGAGATGACGATTGCCCGCGGCTTGAGTGCAACAAGATCACTGATGCTGACCACATCATTCCGAACGACCTCGGTTGATGCACCAAGCGTCTTGAAATACCGCGCGATGTTGAAGACGAAGGAATCGTAATTGTCGATGATCACAATCATGGCGGACCGGATGTTTCGACCCGGAATGCATCAAATATCCGCTGTGCCTTGGCGAGTGTCTCCTCGTATTCTGCCTCTGGGTCTGACATCGCCGTCACACCGCCCCCCGCATGAAACACGGCCAAGTCGTCACTGATCGTTACGGTGCGGATCGCGATGTTCGTGTCCATATGACCGTCAAATCCGATAAAGCCGATGGCCCCGCAATAGACTTCGCGCGCCACACGCTCGATTTCCGAGATAATTTCCATGGCTCGTACCTTCGGTGCTCCGGTAATGGAGCCGCCGGGAAAGCAAGCCCGCAATAGCCTAACGGCGTCCTGGTCTGCTGCAAGTTCACCCGAAACAGCCGAGACGAGGTGGTGTACCGAGGCATAGGATTCGAGTTCGCAGAGCGCTGGGACCTCCACCGAATGCGCAGTGCACACGCGAGACAGATCGTTACGCAGAAGGTCCACGATCATGGTGTTCTCCGCCCGATCCTTTTCAGACGCAACAAGGATTTCAGCACGGCGCCGGTCTTTCCTGGGATTAGCGGAGCGGGCGATCGTACCTTTGATCGGGCGCGTTTCGACCTGTCGCCCCTCAAGCTTCAGGAATCGTTCTGGCGAGCTCGATGCAATAGTCAACTTGCCGTAACGCAGGAGGGCTGCAAAGGGGGCGGGGTTCAATGACCGCAGGCGGCAGTAGAAGGCCAGCGGATCGAATGAAGTCGGCAGCCGGGCGCTGAAGCGTTGCGCAATGTTGGCTTGGAAGATGTCTCCAGCAAGGATCAAATCGATGACGCGCTGTACTGCGGCAATGTACCCCTCTCGGCTGAAGTTCGAGCGCCATCCTCCCGATGTGCCGGCGCAGCCGTCCCACGGCGGTGTCGGGCCGGCAAGATGAGCGACAAACTCATCGGCGCGACGGCCGGCACGAGCACTCCGGGATACGGGATCCTGCTCAGGCCATCCCGTAGAAACGATCAAGCATCTGTCGTTACGATGATCGTGGGCGAGGATCACGTCATAGAAATGCAGGATAGAATGGGGCAGGCGCTGACCGGGAAATTCCGGCCTTGGCAATCGCTCCAACGTCCGGTTCAGATCATAGGCAATGAAGCCAGCGGCACCACCCTGGAAGGGCGGAAGATCAGGGCGATGCTCCTGGGAATACTTCGCGAGAAGGGTGCGGAGCATTTCCCATGGATCGCCCTTCATCGCTGTTCCGTCGCAACTCGCCTGTCCGTCCGCGACCATATAGGTGCTGAAGGGGTCGCAAGCCAGGTAGGAATAGCGCCCCAGTGACCCATGCTTTGCGGCGCTGTCGAGAAATGTGAGGTAGGGTCGATGCGCCAGATGGCGCATCGCTGTGACAGGATCGATCCATGGCAGCTCACGAACCTGCATCTGGCTATCGGTCTCCGGCCGGTAGGAGTGCAAGGACCTTGGGATTTTGCCCCAGCGAGAGCGGTATGCTTCTGAAGCCGCGCTCGTAAGATGGATTGTCAGGCTAATGCGCCGGGTGCGCTGAGTGACTAGCCCGTTTCCGACATGGAGATAGACCGTCCAATCGGCACATTGTAGTCGGCCGCGAACCGCAGTTCTCGGAGCGGTCGCACCCGCTTGATCGATTCCTGGTAAAGAGCGTGCTCCTTGTAGGCTGTGAGCTCCGTCTCGCTGTCGAACTCGCCATAGACGACAACGTCGACGTCGTTGCCGAGCTGGTCGGTCTTGCGGTTGCGGGCGACCTCCAGCCGGCGCGCATGCGGAATTGCCGTGAGGACCGAGAGGCCCTCAATCATTTGATCAATGTGAGCTTTGTCTTTGGCAGTGAACAAGACGATGTGACGAATCATGGCTAACCATACCGGTGATATGAAGTTGGTTGCCTGATATCTTGGAACGCAGCCCGCCGCAATGCGGCACGCCACGTACAAATGGGCCATCCTTGGTCAGGACGCAGGCAGGACAAGGCGCTCGATCGTTTGAATGTGGCGCGCAAGCAGGTTGCAGGCTTGATCGATGTTGCGCGCGCGCAGTGCTTGCAGAATCAGGCGGTGATCCTGATTGGGCCGCGGTCGCCACCCAGCCCTGCGCGCCATCGCGAACACCAGCCTAGAATTTGCAAGCTGCAAGCCACCAAGGCTGGCCAGCAGTCGCGGCATGGCACAGGGCGCCACGAGCGCGTGGTGAAAAGCGCGGTTCGCCGTTTCGAACTCCTGGAGCGTCTCGGCATTGTCTCCTTCAATTATAGCGAGCTCGATCCGCGCCAAATGGGCCGATGTGAGCCTTGGAGCTGCATTGCGTAACGCGACCACTTCTAGCGCGGCACGCATCTCGGCGATCTCTTTCACCGAATTGATATCGAGCGGGGCAACTCGAACGCCACGACGAGGTGCAGCAACGACAAGATGTTGAGCCTCAAGTTGCCGAAATGCCTCGCGCACCGGGACGTGGCTTGAATGGAATTCTCGCGCGACATGATCCTGGCGGAGTGGAGCATCCGGCTGCAGGGCGCCGGTGATAATGCGTTCGCCGATCGACTCGGCGATGCGGCCAGCTGTCGTCAAGTTCTCGCCATCAGTCATCATAGATTATCTATCAGAAAAACGAGTGCACTCGTGGGTGACCTCAGTTAGCATCAATCCAGAGCAGTAGTCATAGATAATTTTCCAGACTATCTATGATTTGACCGAGCGAGCTTATGGTTGATGTCTTGAGAGAACGGAGCGACAGCGGCAACAGCGCGCCGGTTCGCAATGATTGGAAGCGCGCCGATGCCGCGGCGCTCTATAATCTGCCGTTTGCAGATCTGATGTTTCAGGCGCAGAGCGTTCATCGCCTCAACTTCGATCCAAACCACATTGAAACCGCGAGCTTGCTCAGCATCAAGACCGGCGGTTGTCCTGAAGATTGTGGCTATTGCTCGCAGAGCGCGCACTACGACACCGGCCTGAAAGCCACGCGCCTCATCGATCGCGCCGACGTCGTCGCCACAGCGCAGCGCGCCAGGGACGCCGGCGCCACCCGATTCTGCATGGCCGCAGCTTGGCGCAGCCCTAAAGATCGCGATCTCGATCAGGTCTGCGACATGGTCAGCGCGGTCAAGGGACTTGGCCTGGAAACCTGCGTCACACTTGGCATGCTGACGCCGAAGCAGGCTGCACGGCTCGCCGACGCAGGACTCGATTTCTACAATCACAACGTCGATACCTCGCCGGAGTTCTACGGCAAGATCATCACCACCCGCACCCTGCAGGACCGTATCGAAACACTCGCGCATGTTCGCGATGCGGGCATCAAGATCTGCTGCGGCGGCATTCTGGGCATGGGCGAGCACGTCGAGGACCGCCTGGCGATGCTTGTTCTGCTCGCCAACTTGCCGAAACATCCGGAGAGCGTACCGATAAACGTGTGGAACGAGGTTCAGGGCGTTCCGGTGAATGAGACTGCAGAGCGTCCCGATCCGATCGCGATGGTGCGCCTGGTCGCTGCCGCCCGGATCATGATGCCGCGGAGCGTGGTGCGGTTGTCCGCAGGAAGGCAGTACATGACTGATGAACTCCAGGCGCTTTGCTTTCTGGCCGGTGCGAATTCGATCTTTATTGGCGATGTGCTGTTGACCACGAAGAATCCGCAGCGTGACCGAGACATGAATTTGTTGAGCCGGCTTGGCGTTGCATCTGGGCTTGCCTGAGTGAATCAGGCAGGCCTGCACGTTCTCCGCGAAACGGCAGTGTAGGTAAGAATGCAAATTACCTTGATGAAGGGCAGAATCCATCGGGCCTCGGTGACTGAAGCCGATTTGCACTATGAAGGCTCGGTCTCGATCGATCGTGCACTGCTCGACGCTGCTGGCATTGTGATCAACGAACGTATCGAGATTTATAACATCGAAACCGGAGCGCGCTTCGCAACCTATGTCGTCGAGGCGCCCCGAGGCTCTGGTGTCATTAGCTTGAACGGGGCGGCGGCGCGGCTCGCGTTGCCCGGCGACAAAGTGACCATAGTTGCATATGCCTCCTTTGATGAGGAGGAAGCAAAAACGTTCAAGCCACGGATTGTGCTGGTTGACCGAGAAAATCGCATCTTGCCGGGCTGAAAGCTACCATCGTCCAGTTTCGTTCTTGTAACCCTCAAAATCGCTTGGCACCTCTTTTGGCGGCCATGGTGAGCGATGAGTCCAATCCCTCATGAACCTTCATGCCTATGTGACCGCTTTGCATGACCTGAAAGAAGACGGCCGCCTGCGCGGCTTGAAGCCGCGCAGCGGCGCCGATTTTGCGTCGAACGATTACCTCGCCCTCGCAAGCGCGCCGCGGATGAAAAAGGCTCTTTTGGCGGGCCTCGAGGCTGGCACACCCATCGGAGCCGGAGGGTCGCGGCTTCTGCGGGGCAATTGTGAAGAGCATGAACATCTCGAAGCAGAAGCTGCCAGGTTCTTTAAAGCAGAGACGGCACTCTTCTTTGGCGGCGGTTATGCCGCAAATTTCGCTATCCTGACAACGCTGCCGCAGCGGGGCGATTTACTCGTTCTGGATTTTCTGGTGCACGCAAGCATTCATGAAGGTGCGCGTGCCGGTCGGGCCGAGTTTCGAGTGAGTGCCCATAATGATCCCCAGTCGGTCGAAAACATAATCCGCGACTGGCGGGCCAAGGGCGGAATGGGCCGCGTCTGGGTCGTAGTCGAAAGTCTTTACAGTATGGATGGCGATTTCGCGCCGCTTGAAAACCTGGTCGGGATCGCAGACCGCTACGATGCATTTCTCATCGTGGACGAGGCGCATGCCACAGGCGTCTACGGCGAGCAGGGGCGGGGGCTTACCGCGCCTTATGAGGGGCGCGAGAATCTTCTGGTCGTTCATACGTGCGGCAAGGCGCTCGGTGCCGCCGGGGCGCTGGTCACTGCGCCAGCTGTGCTGCGCGACTTCATGGTCAATCGCTGCCGCCCCTTCATCTTCGCCACCGCCCCCTCACCCTTGATGGCCCTCGCCGTGCGGGAAGCAGTGCTAATCCTGCAGCAGGAGCCCGAGCGTCAGCAGCGTCTGGCCAACCTTGTAACGTTTACACATCGGCAGATGCGTATCCGCGGCTGGCAAAATCCTTCGAGCTCGCAGATCGTGCCATATATCGTTGGCGACAATACGCGTGCAATGCAGATTGCCTCTGCACTGCAGGCTCGCGGTTTCGACATCCGCGGCATCCGTCCACCAACCGTGCCGGCTGGCACAGCTCGTCTTCGCATTTCACTGACGCTCAACGTCGCCGAGGAGGATGTGCTTGCAATGCTCGATGCTCTTGTCGAGGAGACAGCAAGTCAGGCTCCATGAACCGGCAAATCGTGTTGGCCGCTTACGGCCGTTTTCGAAAGGGTGGCCGAGCTCCTGCGAGCTATCGGAACCCCTTCATTCTGGTCTCGAAGGAGAGATCGGCATCAAGCTCGTCGCGCGGCTTGGCAATGTCGAGCCTTCATCGTTGCAAATCTCACATCACCTCTCGAGGTTTGCTCGTGCAAACGCACAGATCTGAGGCTTGATGGCATGAAAACCTTTGTATTGGCCTCATCGAGTGCCGAAATTCGGCAACAAGCGGCTCAATATTGGGCACGTTAGGCTTACGGTCCAGGCAATAAAGAACGCGAACATGAAAACTTCAGTCGAGGGCAAGGCGTTCAATGCTCGATGCGCGCGCTGAGAAGACGAGGGGGAGTAGCTTGATGAGTCAGCGGATCGTGGTGACCGGTACGGATACTGGTGTCGGGAAAACCGTGTTTTGCGCGGGGCTCGCCGATCTCCTGGGCGCCAGCTATTGGAAGCCGATTCAGGCCGGCCTCGAAGGGGAGACCGATACCGAGATCGTCGCAAGACTTGGCGGTCTGTCGGACGATCGCATCGTGCCGGAGCGTTACCGCCTCCCAACGCCTGCTTCGCCCCATCATTCTGCGGAAGTTGACGGAGTTCGCATCGACCCGGACTCGCTCAATGTGCCGGAGACCGCGGATCGGCCGCTCGTGATCGAGGGCGCCGGCGGGCTGATGGTGCCGCTCAGGGGCGATACGCTCTACATTGATGTCTTCGAGCGATGGCGGCTTCCAGTCGTTCTTTGCGCGCGTACAGCGCTTGGCACTATCAATCACTCGCTGCTGGCAATAGAGGCGCTGCGAAAGCGGGAGATTCGTATTCTTGGAATTGCCTTCATCGGGGAAAGAAATGCTGAAGCTCAGACCGCAATTCGCGAGATTGGGCGGGTACGTTGGTTGGGGCGTTTGCCCTGGCTTTCTTCCCTTACCTCCGACACGCTGCAGCCGGCGTTCAAGGCCTCATTCCGCCCTGACGATTTCAATCTGTAATGCCGAAGTCGATGTCGCCGATCTGGCATCCGTTCACACAACATGCGCTTCAACATGAGATGAAAAAGGTGGTGCGTGCTGATGGTGCCTACCTCTACACCGCAGATGGCTGCCGTATCGTAGATGCAATTTCATCCTGGTGGGTCGTGACGCACGGTCATTGCCATCCGCACATTGTGCGCGCCATTCAAGATCAGGCAAGCAAGCTCAACCAAGTGGTCTTTGCCGGCCATACCCATGATCCCGCTGAGGAGGTCGCTGCGCTACTCTTGAAGCTCGCGCCCCGAGGTCTTGACTACGTCTTCTTCTCTGACAGTGGGTCGACCAGTGTCGAGGTGGCCTTAAAGATGGCCCTCGGCTATTGGCACAATATCGGCGAACAGAGAATCCGCATTATCGTAATGCAGCATTCCTACCACGGCGATACGGTTGGGGCGATGTCGGTTGGTGCCCGAGGCGTGTTCAATGCGTCATATGGACCCCTGCTGTTCGACGTTAGATCAATCCCGTTCCCAGCGAAAGATCGTGAGCAGGCGACCCTCGATGCGCTAGAATCCGCTTGTCGAAACGAAATTCCGGCCGCCTTTATCGTGGAGCCGCTGATATCGGGGGCAGGCGGAATGCTGATGTACCCAGCCTGGGTGCTGAGGGAGATGAAGCGGATCTGCGAAGCCTCGGACGTCCTATTCATTGCGGACGAAGTCATGACGGGCTGGGGCCGGACTGGAACATTATTCGCCTGCGAGCAGGCCAATGTCACGCCCGACATCGTCTGCTATTCCAAGGGAATTACCGGGGGGGCGCTTCCACTCGCAGTGACACTCTGCCGCGCTAATATTTTCGATGCTCATTATTCGAAAGATCGCACGCGCACGTTCTTCCATTCGAGTTCATATACTGCGAACCCGGTGGCCTGCGCCGCGGCGAAGGCCAATCTGGACCTCTGGCAAGAGCCGGAAGTTCGTCAGCGCGTGGCGTCGGTCGCCATCATGCAAGAGCAGGCAATTGGGCCATTCCGCGCAGACGCCCGCTTTAGAAACGTCCGACGCCTGGGCACGATTGCCGCACTCGATCTGATAACGAGCGATGCGGGTTATCTCGCCGAGATCGCTCCGAAGCTCCAAGCTTTCTTTAGAGAGCGAAATCTGCTGCTGCGGCCGCTCGGCAATACGATTTACGTGATGCCTCCCTATTGCGTCACGGCGGCAGATCTTGATGAAATTTACGCTGGCATCAGGGAAGCCGCCGATGTGCTGGCCTGAAGCTCTTCAACCGTGAGCCGGGGCCCGAAGCCCTGATTCTAGTTGACCAGACAAACAGTCGCGACGGCACTATGCAAATCTACTTTAGTGCACATGATCAAAGCGGGTGCTGCAGTTACCACGCACCGCCTTTGGACATTCATCGCGTCGCGGATTTGCCGTGAAGAGGGCATCCCAATCCTCATGATGCTTGCGCAGCATCGCCACTCCTCAACATCGCAAAAGTAGCCAGCGCGTCGGCCTCCCGCGCGACCATGCCTGGGCTGCAACGTGGACGCGAGGCGGTGGCCGGGCGCGGTGTGCCAGCTACTCGCCTAAAGTGTCATGTTCACCTGGTGGGATGAATCCTGCGCGGTTCGACCGACATTCGCCGAACTTGTGCGTCGTTTGTCCTGTCTAGCAAGTTTACGGCAAGAAACGGTGATACCCTTGGGCTTCTGGTTCGCCAAGTTGGTCATTGGACGGAACTAACATGCAAGAGCTTGCAGCGAGGACGGAAAAGGGGCACTGGCACCGCTTAGGACGGCGCTGCCAGGCGCATCGCGGATCCCGTTCCTAATATCGTGCTGTTAGCCCGTGGTGCTCCCACGGGTTGTGCTCCAGCGCACTACCAAGCCGCATCTCCGCTCAATTGGGCGGCGGCCTAGTTCAATTCTTGCAGCTAATCATCACTAGGTGGCAAGCGAGAGCTCAGTTCTTCAGCGCGCTGGTCAAATCGCACCGACCATGTTCGCGCATGCACTGGAATGTGATGCAAGCCTCAACGATTGCGAATCGCTTTACCAGTAAAGCCAGTCTACTGGCGCTCACTGCAAGCGTCGAAGCTGCTCACGCGGGCAATGATGGTCGCCGATTTGACCTGGTTGCGTGCGAAGTGAAGCTGCCGGCAAAGCGGACTGCGAAGACGAACTCCGAAATTGCAGGCAGCGGCCGAACAGTCGCTCAGCTCTACCGTCAGAATCAGCAATTGATATTGATAGGATCTTACAGATTCTATCGCTGGGTGCTGTTGCGCGGGGCCGCGGCAATCAAGCCTTGCTCAAGATGCGCATCATGCACCAGACATTCGGCGCTCGGGCAGCCGGCACTCGAACTCATTCTCGCCGCGCTCACGGCTGCGGATGCGCATCACCCAACCAGCATCGTTCAAAAGTCGAGGTCGAGAATGTTAGCCGGTCAGGTCGTGCTCATTTGAAGGTGTGCTCGTCGGGGATCTAGAATGCCTAACTATGTTGCGTCGTACGATTTGAAGGAGACCAGTCCTGATCCGCACTCCGTTTTTTGAAGCGGGCCATAGCGTACGGCTGGAGTTGTTGGATTCTTGCCTCCAACAATGTGTGGTATCGGCTGCCGAACACGACCCTGGTTGGCGCATTTGATAACTTGGCCGTTGCTGAAATGAAACTCGAATCAGCCCGGGTGGCAACACAGAACGAGTTGGGGCGCGCGGTCACTATGAGCAAGTGGATCATCGTGGATTACGGATCCGTTCGGTTCAATTCTGATGAGCGGCAGAATGCCTAATATGGCCGCCGATGGGCTTTTGGCGACGGCCCAAAGCTCACCAAAAGCCCCGCTGATACCGTGAGCGATCGTATCGGGCCGCGTCAACGTTGCCATTTGGGAGCTTAAGGTTGAGCTCGCTCAAATCCCTCCGTTGGTTTTTGCGGAGGATCGGTTGCAAGGATTGATCGGTGTTGGAAGCTGCGATGTGCTCCAACCCGTGTGTACCCACTGCGTCACGAAGATGCGCAAGTTTCTTTGTTGTCAGCATTGACAGTTTCCTGTCGCCTTCTTTACGAAGCGATGGACGAGGGTAGCGGGCCAGCCGATCGGGATCTGAGATGAGTCAAAATGCGGAGACGCCCATTGAACGCATTACGATTCCAACCCTGCTCCGGTGGAAAAGAGAGGGCCGACGTTCCGTAATGACCACCGCTTACGACGCCGTCACGGCACGCATTGCCGACCGCGTCGCAGACATCATCCTAGTTGGCGACAGCGTCGGCAATGTCTGTCTCGGATTCGAAAACACGCTATCGGTCAGCGTGGCGATGATGAACCATCATCTTGAGGCGGTTGCGCGCACAAGGCCTCGTGCCTTGCTCGTGGCCGATATGCCCTATCTTAGCTTTCATGTCAGTCGAGAGGAGGCGATACGCAACGCTGGTGGCTTCCTGCAGCGTGGAGCAGATACCGTCAAATTGGAGGGCGGGGCCAAGCGTGCAGAAATGGTGCGCGCCTTGGTCGATTGCGAGATTCCTGTGATGGGCCATCTCGGCCTAACCCCTCAAAGTGTCAATGTCATGGGTGGTTTCAAGGTTCAGGGGCGGACAGCCGATGACGCTTTGCGCCTACTCGACGACGCCCAGCGTCTGCAGGAGGCCGGATGCTTTGCTCTGGTCTTGGAAGGAATTCCGGCCGAACTCGCTGCCAGAGCGACCGAATTCCTGACGATTCCGACAATTGGAATCGGAGCAGGTCCTGATTGTTCAGGCCAGGTACTCGTTCTCCACGATGTGCTGGGCCTAACTGAAGGCCGCCGCCCCAAATTCGTTCGCGCCTATGCGGATGGCTTCCACGTGTTAAAGGAGGCGCTGTCTCGCTGGGCCGCGGATGTCCGCAACGGTGCCTTCCCGGCATCCGAAGAGTCATATCGGCTTCCCGAGGATCTGGGCGATACGATCGCAAATTGGACGCCTTCCAACCCGACCTAATATAACGGGATCGCCAAGGTCAAAGACCGTAACCATCCGTTCGCCTGGCCGATCGCAAGCTCGCCCATTCTGCCCTGTCTCATCGAATGCATAGGAGGTGCGCCCAGAGCGGCATTTGATCTGCTCCGCACGCTTCTCTGAAGAGCAGAAGGTGCCGCGGTCTCGCCAAATAGCCGTAAGATCTACATCTCACCCGGCTCATAGCCCGGATGACAGCAACTGCAGGCGGAAAGGACATCGTTCGCTTTAAGCGAGGCGGCACTCACCACACAAGGCAACGCAGCCATACGCCCTCCTGCCGGCCCAATGTGTTGATTTGCGTCCAAAATGCGGGCCAAGTCGCGGAATTTCACAGTTAACGGGCTGTTCATTGCATGAATTAAGATTGAAGTATCGCTAGGGTCAGCAGTCACGGCAAGCCACCGATTGAACGTGCGGTTTTCGCCAAGGAGGACGCATCGGATTCGGACGCTTGCGGCAACCGTCCGTCGCGAGACGGGCACGTCGAACCGCAGTCCGGTGATGCGGTGGAGGAAATGCAGGGGGAGGGGGCATCTAGGTAACGCCGACGGGAGGCGAGAATGAACGACAGACCCTATAGTTCCCAGCACTGCTCAGTGCAGTGCTGCGCAATGTGCGGTCGGGGATTTGGCCTCATCCGCTATTATCACTGGCGAACGGCCCTATGCTCCAAGAAATGCGTGGTTCGTTTCAAAGAGCGGCAGGAGGCCGACCATAACTGGCTCCGTGCGATTGCGAACGGCTAAAGGCGAGATCAGGCCGCTGTATCCACTCGGCCAAGCAGCCTCTCTCGCAATCCAGGAGATCGGGGAACTCATCAGCTGGATCTCGAACATCTCCACTCAAGCTGCCGATCAATGTCGCTGTTTGGAGCGATTGACGCGAAGCTACTGCAGCGTCGTCACCCAGATCACGCGCGCCGCCTGCTGTGTCGGGTTGTCGAACATGTGCGGCACGATGCTTGGAAAGCGAAAGCTGTCGCCGGCCTCCAGCAGATGGGCTTGATTGTCGAGCCACAGCCGCAGGCTGCCCGAGAGAATATAGCCGGCCTTCTCGCCGGTGTGTTGCAGGAAGTCGGTGCCGGAGGAGGCGCCGGGGTTGAGCGTGAGCTGGTAGAGCTCGAGCTGGCCCTTGCCGTCGGGCGTGAGCGCTTCCTTGACCACGCCGCTGGCGGTGAGCCGCAGCAGCCGCCGGTTATTCTTGCGCACGATGTAGCGCTGCCCATCAGCGGGATCGCTGCTCTCGAAAAAATAGGAGATGGGCACATCGAGCACGATGCTGAGCAGGCGTAGCGTGCGGATCGACGGCATGACGCGCGCGCGTTCGAGTTGGCTGATCATGCCGGTGGACAGGCCAGTCTTGTTGGCGACGTCCTGGATCGAGAGGCCGGCGCGCTGACGCAGTAGCCGCACAGTCTCGCCGAGGCGCTGGTCGACCGCATCGTCGGCTTCGATCGCCGGGGTGTCCTTCGAATCCTTCGTATCGCCGCGACCATTCATGTCGCTCTCCCATGCGTCATCTCAGCCACAGCGGTGCGGGCTTCGGTCGGAGTGAAAAGGTTGCGCATCCTACCATGTGACTGCCAGCTATATTTCGTCATGACGAAATTTGGGCTGGAGAAATCTAGAAGGAAAGCCAACCTCCGTCGTGCTGCCGGTTCTTAGAGGGCCGGGAGGCGGCGCCGCGCCCCATAATGAAGAGTGAGTCGCGGCAGAAGACGGTCAAGTCCGGCGTTGGCACACTGCAGCTTCCGGATGGCCGGCAATTCTTCCAGCTCGGCGTGCGCGCAGCGGCGAGGTGGACTGTTTCGGTAACCGCCTTTGGCCCAGGGCGACCAGTTCTCGTGCCGAAGGCGAAATTCTAGCGATCACGGTCGCATTCCGCTCCTCAACCAGTTGCGATTTCAAGCGTGGATTGCTGCCGATCCATTCTATGTCACTGACAAGCTGCAGCCGGTCAGATCAACCACAAGGACGCTTGCAGAAATAATACCTCTTCGACAGTGATCGCCAGCACGGTCACATCTTTCGATAAGGCACGGATATGGCCCAAAATGTCCCGTTCGATTCGTTCATCAAGCGCGGGGCTGCTTCATGGGAAGGACCGGCGGATTGCCATAGCGGTCGAGTGGGAGCCATCATAGATGCGTCAGTCGACCAGTGTTATGCTTGCGCGGCAAGCTGATCAGCGGCCTGCCGTTTTGCAGGCGCTGGCTCCCATGCATCCGAGTTCAATATACCCGCCGGCCAGCGGAGCTTTCTGACGGCCCGCAGTTCCTCTCCTGAATCATCGTTCTTCGACGTTACCCAATCTTACCCAACCCTGGTTCGAAAAGCCGGTTACGACGTAAGAATGAGGGCTACCCTTCTTGCCACTGCGGCCTTTCGGAAGAGGAGGGGCGCGTGGTTTACGGGCCAAAGAGCCCATCGGAGGGAATCATGTCAAGGAAGCTCGCCGCTGGTCGCGGCCATTCGGCCAATTTTGCCGGAAAAACGCTCATATGTTCCACGCTTTTGGCCGGGTTGGCCATAACGTTTGCTCAAGCCAAGGCAGACGACGTCAACTGGCGGCAGTTCGAAGGTGCGTCGATCGTCTGGGCCTACGACATCCATCCGTATGCCGACGCCGTCGCGGTCCAATTGCCTGAGTTCGAGAAGCTCACGGGCATCAAGGTAACGCCGGAGCTTTATCCAGACGACGCCTATTGGAATAAGCTGACCATCCAACTCAGCACAAAGTCACCAAGCTGGGACGTCGTTGGCACCGGGATTCAACCCGCTTGGGATCTCGCGCCGGGCCAGTTGCTTGAGCCGCTCGATGGTTATCTGAACGATCCCAAACTCACCGCTGTCAGCTATGATTACAACGACTTCTTCCCTGCCCTGCGGGATGCGCTGACCTGGAGAGTTAAGGAGGGACAGATCGAGCCCGGAAGCGGGCAAGTGTGGGCGATCCCGCATGGCTTTGAGAACATCCAACTGTTCTATCGTAAGGACATCCTTGACAAGTTCGGCCTCAAGGTCCCGACAACCCCGCCGGAAATGTCCGCGACATGCGAGAAGCTGAAGGCTTCGGACCGCGCGATTACACCTTTGGGTGTTCGCGGAGTGCGCTTTTGGAGCAGCATCCACACCGCCGCGATCTCAATTGCCAAATCCTATGGAGTGCACGATTTCCTCCTCAAGGATGGCAAGCTCGAGACAGGTCTGGACTCACCAGAGTCGATCGCGTTCCACAATGACTATGTGGACATGATCAGGAAATGTGCGGCACCGTCCTTTGCCAACGACAACTGGTATCAGGTGGTCGATGGCATCAACTCAGGACGAATAGCGATGGCAATCGATTCCAACATGTTCGGTTTTTGGAACGACGTAGCCGGCAAGCCGGCCTCGGGGAAGATCGCCTTCGCACCGCCCTTGCGTGCTCCGAACAGCAATAATTTTGAATCCAACATCTGGGTCTGGTCGCTCGCGATGAACGCCGCTTCGCAGAAGAAAGGTGCAGCCTGGCTGTTCATCCAATGGGCAACGTCAAAGCAGGTCGAGCTGACCGGTGCCATTTCCGGCAAGCTTGTCAACTCTCCGCGCGCCTCCACCTGGACTGACAAGGCCTGGCTCGATTACGCGGCCAAGCCTGAATTCAACAATTTCGTGGACACGTTCAAAGCTGTGCAGGAGAGGGCTGCATTAGCCTTTACGCCCCGGGTCGGCTTTGCTGAAGCAATGAATGCTTGGGCGGTTGCCATGCAGAAGATGGTCAACGGAGCCGATGTGAAGGCGACCCTCGCCGACCTCGCATCAGAGATCCGTTCTTCAATGTAAAGCACAAGCAGGGGCGGCAGTGCCAATGCCGCCTCTCGCCCTCTAGAGAAAATGCGATGGACCTCCGCGGATCCGACGGGATTGCCAGACTGCAGTCTTCGACCAGTCAACTCGCCTCGGCAAAACATCAGATGGCGACTGGCCTTGAGGAGCCGCGTCTCGACTGGTGGAGCATTGCTGCGATCGCTCCAGCTATCACCATATTGCTCGGGTTTCTTTTCTTGTTCTTCTATGGTGTCTATCAATCTCTGACTGATCTCAAACTTGGGCGGCCGCTGGTCCGCTTCATTGGCCTCGACAACTATGTAACTCTGGTCAATACGCCAGATTTTTGGAATAGCGTCCGCGCCACCATTGTTTACGCCGGATCGGCAGTGGTTGTGCAAGCCGCGTTTGGTCTTGCACTTGCTAAGCTCTTCGCCACGGACGTCTTTCTTGCGCGTCTGATGCGCCCCATCATTCTCCTGCCCCTCGTCCTGCCTCCGATGAGCGTCGCGCTGATGTGGACGACGATGATGGACCCACAGAGCGGGATCATGAACTATTTGCTGTCGCTGGCCGGCATCAGTCGTTTTGCTTGGATCTCAGACCCTGCGACCGCAATGTTTTCGCTCGTCTTGATCGATGTCTGGACTTACACGCCGTTCTTCGCGCTGATCATTTTTGCCGGACTGCAGGGTATAAATGATGAGGTGAGGGAGGCGGCGCGCGTCAATGGAGCCAAGGGATGGGCAACCTTTCTGCACATCGAGCTGCCGCTCGTCGCTCCCTACATCCTGATCGCCTCAGTGTTTCGGTTGATCGAATCCCTTAATCAATTCGACATCATCTTCGGCACAACGCAAGGAGGACCCGGCAACAGTACCGCCGTGCTCTCAGTGCGCGCCTACATCACTGCATTCCAGAATCTCGCCTTCGGGCGTGGGGCTGCCATTATGGTGGCCAATTGGATGGTCGTGTTGGTCGGGACATTCGCCGCTGTCAAGCTGTGGCGCTTCGTTCGGCAGCGCGTCAGCTGAGAGGAACACATGCGCTTCAAACGTTCAGCCGCCGCCAATCTGGTCCTAAACGTCCTCGTCGGTATATGCGCATTGATCCTGGCATTTCCTCTTGTCTGGATTGTGATGATGTCGCTCAAGCAGCAGGCGGAGGTCATGGCTTGGCCACCAAGCTTCGTGTTCTCGCCGACATTGGACAACTTCCGTGTCTTGTTTGATGTGGCGCAGGCGGGTGCGACGAGCTACGGCACCATAAAAGTCGACTTCCTTACCCCAATCACGAACAGTGTCGTAATAGCGCTCGGCTCCGTTGCCGTCTCCTTAGCGGTGGGGGTTCCTGCGGGATACGTTCTGGCGAGGCGCGATCTACCCTGCAAGGAAGACATCGCCTTCTTCATTCTTGGATTCCGCTTTGCGCCGGTGCTGCTGGTCGTCATCCCACTCTTCAGCGTGCTCCAGACGATCGGACTGTATGACACTTATCTCGGCATGATCTGGGTCTACCAGGTCATCACGCTGCCGATGATTGTTTGGCTGAGCCGCTCCTACATAGAAGACATCCCAAAGGATATCGAGGAGGCGGCGGCGATGGATGGCGCCAAACCCTTTCGGGTCATGTTGCACATCGTGCTGCCGCTCTTAAAGCCCGGCTTGATCGGTGCCTCGTTGCTCATCTTTCTGCTTGCCTGGCACAACTTCGCGCTCGGTCTTATGCTCAGCTCGACCAAGGCGCCGGTGACTGTGGCCCTTCTTAAACTGCTCAACCCAGGCGTACAATTCTACCCTGTCATGGCCGCGGGCCTGGTCGTGACAATGGTCATTCCCGTCATTCTGATCGTTATCGGCCAGCGTCACCTCGAACGTGGCCTTACCTTCGGTGCGGTAAAATGAGTGTCAGGCCATTAATGTTCTTTGGAACAACAAATCTCGATCTCTGCTTCGCTGTCGATCGACTGCCAACCCCAGGTGAAAGCCTGATGGGCACGTTGACCCGCAACCCTGGAGGAAAAGGTGCCAATCAGGCCGTTGCCGCCGCCCGGCTCGGGCTCAAGCCTCACTTCTACACGCGGCTTGGCGCCGATGAGGCCGGTCACACCCTGTTGCGGTCGCTGTGCGAAGCCGGCGTTTGCGCGGATGCGATTGATATCTGTGCCGGCGAGATTTCGGGGTCGGCCATGGTTATGGTCGGTGACGACGGCTCCAACATGATTGTGATCGACCCTGCCGCAAATCTGAACGTGACGCCAGATATGATCGAGAGCGCGGCGCAGTTCATAGAGCCCGATACCATCGTCGTTGCGGAAATGGAGTATGCCGATCAGAGCGCTCAATCGGCTCTTCGAGATGAAGCCCGAGAAGGGTTTTGAGCTCATCTTCAATCCGGCGCCGGTGCGGCCGGGGCTTTCGTCGGCGGCCTGGCGAAATGTCGATTTCGTGACGCCGAATCAGACGGAAGCTTTCGAGCTGACGGGAATCGAGGTGTACGATTTCGACAGTGCCGCGCACGCTGCCATGAGGCTTGTTGATCTCGGACCAAGTGCCGCGCTGATCACCCTTGGTGCACAGGGCGTATACTATGCCGATACGGAAACCTCATTTTCGCTGCGGGCCTTCCCTGTCAAGGTGATCGATACGACCGCCGCGGGAGATGCCTTCAATGGAGCGTTCGCCGCATCATTGGCCCAGCGGCTGCCTCTAAGGCAAGCAGTGAGAAGGGCGCTAGCCGTAGCCTCGCTTTGTGTGACGCGGCGCGGCGCCCAAAGCTCCATGCCTAACGCGGAGGCAGTTGACGAGTTTCTGAAGTCCCAAACGATCTTGGAGTTGGAATGACTGAACAGTTCTCAGTATCAGATAGAACCGTGCTCGTGACGGGAGCCGGAGGCGGCATCGGGTCTGCCATTGTGAATGCATTTCGGGCAGGAGGGGCGAACGTCCTTGCCACCGACAGCAACCTGGCAAACCTCAGGAACACGTTGGCAAGCTTGCCCTATGGCAACGGCGTCGTGCCCATGGCAATGGATGTGGCGCGCGAGGAAGATGTCACCAGGGTTCTCGATGAGATTGGCAAGAACTTCGGCCGGCTCGACGTGCTGGTCAACAATGCCGGCATCAAATCTGCCCAGCCGCTCTTGAACGGCAGCACCGCAAAGATTGAGCGCACGATCCAGATCAACTCGATAGCCGTTTTGCGATGCTCGAAACTGGCGATCGAGCGTTTCATGCAAGCCAAGGGGGGGCGGATCGTCAACGTCGGCTCCTCGCTGTCCGCACAGGGGGCAGTCTTCAACTACCAGGCCGGCGGCGCCGACTATTGCTTGTCTAAGGCAATCGTTCACGACGTGACCAAGCTGCTTGCCTATGAATGCGCGCCCCTCAACATCAATGTGAACGCAATCGCGCCCGGAATCATCGATACGCCGATGCATGGACGCCCGCGTGAGGAGACTGAAGCTCGCCATAGCGGCCGGATCCCCTTGGGACGGGTCGGGGTGCCGGAGGATATCGCGGGTCTTGCGGTCTTTCTCGCAAGCCCTGCAGCTTCCTACATGACCGGGCAGATCGTTCACGTGAATGGCGGGATGCTGATGAATGGCTGACGCGGACCCTCACATCAAATGGAAGGGATCATTTCGGATCTGGATGGCGTGGTCTATCGCGGGAGTGCTGCGATCGTCGATGCTGTCCAGGTATTTAAGCAATGGCAGGCGTCGGCGTTGCCGTTCTGCTTCGTGACAAACAATTCAACGCACACGCCAGAGGACATCGTCCGCAAACTGGCGGCGGTAGGCCTTGCCATAGCGCCAACTGACGTTGTTACGAGCGCTATTGCTGCCGCCGAACTCCTCCGCACGAAATATCCTGATTTTGGGCGTGTATTTGTGATCGGCGCCCCATCCCTGGTGAAGGCTGTCGTCGACGTGGGGTTCGAAGTGACCGATCAGAAGCCTGATGCCGTGGTCATGGGGCTAGACCGCCAGATCACGCATGAAAAGATGCGCATTGCAGTCGAAGCGATCCTGAACGGAGCGGTGTTCGTCGGTACCAACCCTGATCTCCTGTTGCCGACCGCGGGCGGTTTCGAGCCGGGTGCAGGCGCAGCGATCACGGCCGTGGCTGCTGCCTCGAAAGTCGAGCCCCTGATCGTTGGTAAGCCGGAGCCGCACATGATCGAGACGGCACTTGCGCGTCTAGGCACCGATCGCAATGCCACATTGATGATTGGCGACCAGATCTCGACGGACATTCAGGCCGGCAAGCGTGCGGGGCTACCGACAGCGCTGGTGACCACCGGCGTGCCACCTGGAGACGATCCATCACTGATGCCGCCCGAATTCGTCGTGTCCAGTCTGGCTGAGATCGAGGTGGCGCCCGCGTTGCTTGGCAGCTCGCGACGGAGGAGAGGGTGATGGCTAATCTTCGCCTGGAAGGCGTGAATAAATCCTACGGGACGATCCAGATCCTGCGGAATATCGACCTGACCATCGATCATGGCGAGTTCGTCGTCTTCGTCGGGCCATCAGGCTCGGGCAAGTCGACGCTGCTACGAATGATCGGAGGGTTGGAGCGCATCAGCGGCGGTCGGCTCTTGATCGATAACGAAGTCGTGAACGATGTTGACGCGGCCGATCGTAACCTCGGCATGGTTTTTCAGAGCTACGCTCTCTATCCGCACATGACGGTGCGGGAAAATCTCGCCTTTCCCCTGCGCATGGCCAGGGCCGCGAGGGCCGAGATTAATACCAGGGTCGCTGAGACGGCCTCGCTGTTGCAGATCAATCATCTGTTGGATCGTAAACCTCGACAACTCTCAGGGGGACAGCGCCAGCGCGTGGCGATCGGACGCGCGATTGTGCGCGAGCCTAAGGTGTTCCTGTTCGATGAGCCCCTGTCGAACCTTGATACGGAATTGCGAGTGCAGATGCGGGTCCAGATTGCCAAGCTGCACAAGCAGCTTGGCAATACCATGATCTATGTGACGCACGACCAGGTCGAGGCCATGACGATGGCCGACAAGATCGTCGTGCTGAAGGACGGCAATATCGAGCAAGTGGGAAGCCCGCATGATCTCTACCACAATCCGTCATCCCGGTTTGTGGCGGGATTCATTGGCTCACCCAAGATGAATTTTCTGAACGGCCACATTGAGGCGGCACACGAGGCTGGCCTGGACATCAAATTGGAAGCGGGGACAACGGTCTGCGTGCCCGTTCAGCCGGATCAACTGCTCGTCGGCGAGCCGATCACGCTCGGAATTCGGCCCGATGATTTCTCCCCCTCCTCGGCGGAGAGGAAGGAGATCGTGATTGAAGTCGACGTCGATTTTGTCGAGCATCTCGGCAGCATCACATACATCTACGGCAACGCCAGAAACGAATCAGTGGTTGCAAAGGCGCCGAAGGCCGGATCGCCCGAGGGGGTCGGCAAGGTTCGTCTTGCAGCCTCGCCCGCCGACTGCCACCTCTTTATGACCAATGGAAAGTCGCTGCGAAGGTTGCACGCGCCCGCAAATTGGAGCTAATTTTCGGACCTGCCGTGCAGGAGGCGGGACCGGTATGCACACGCGGACGGACCAGGTAAGGGGCGACGGCATCAGGCAGTTCTTCCGGAACTCCCGTTCCTTTGTGCTGGGAGCGGGAATCGGATCGGGCATGACCGCGAGAGCGGCCGAACGCGCGGGCGCAGATTTCGTGCTCGCACTTAATGCCGGTCGGTTTCGAGCGATGGGCGGATCGTCACCGGCCTCAATTCTTCCGATCCGAAACTGCAACGAATTCGTGGCCGGCTTCGGCCGGACCGAGATCCTGACCAGTACGAAATTGCCGGTGTTTGTTGGGGTTTGTACTTTCGATCCGCGGCTCGACATCGACCGGTGGCTCGAGCGCATCATTAGCTGGGGCTTTTCCGGGGTCACCAACTTCCCATCCGTTATCCACATCGATGACTACAGGAGGTCACTGCTTGAGAAGTGCGGCCTTGGCTACGAGCGGGAAATCGAGCTCCTGGTGAAGGCGGCAAAACGCGGACTAATGACGATCGCCTATACCCGCACCAGATCCGAGGCAAAGCGCATGGTCGAAGCGGGCACTGAGGCCATCTGTATCAACTTCAATCTTAACCGGAGCATCGAAGACGGATCTGACCCATCGATGAGTCTTGCGGAGCTCGCCGCGCGCACCAGCGCAGTTGCGCGCGTCGCACAGTCTTTCAACAAAAACGTGGTCTGCCTGCTTGGGGGCGGGCCGGTAACCAAACCCGACGAACTCTTGGGAATCTGCCGCGACACGGGTGTCCAGGGTTTTATCGGCGGCTCTTCGCTCGACCGCGTCCCACTAGAAATGTCGGTCCTGGAAGTGACGTCGGGGTTCAAAACTATTCACTTGTTGCGCGAGAAGGTAGACCTCTTGGAGCGCCAGCTTCAGTTGAGTGGATTTAGACATGGTGTGATCGCGCAGTCCTCAGTCATGAAGCGTACCCTGGAGTCCGCAAGACGTCTGGGCGCCAGCTCCCATCCTGTGCTGGTTTGGGGCGAGGCGGGATCAGGGAAGCGCAGGATAGCGAGCCTTGTTCATGCTTTCAGCGACCGGAAGCACGTGAAGGCGGCGGTATTTCACTGTCGTCCGGGTCCCGCAATCGCTACCGTGGGTGCGCTGTTCGGCGCCGAGCGCGATGAGAACACGAAGCGCCAACTGTCGCTCCTGGAAACGTCGAGTAATACTGCCGTCTTGCTGCTGCATGTCGATCAGCTTTCGCGGGACGCGCAGGAGCGTCTCGCCGATTATCTCGAGACTGGCACTTTCACGCTTCTAAACGGCCTAACGGTTTTGCGATCAACTGCTCGGATCATTGCAACCGCGACCGTTGCCCGCGGAGCAGGTCTTCAAAGCGTCATCTGTCCCCGGCTTCTCGCCTTGTTTGCTGGGCTAGACATCGAGATGCCCGCTTTGCCGGACCGCCTGGAGGATCTTCCGCAGCTCATTCAGCATTTCACGGCGGAGGCGAAAGGAGATTCAAACGCGCAAATGCTCGGAATGGAAAATTCTGCATTCCTGGCGCTCGCCGGCCATCATTGGCCTGGCAACCTGAGGGAATTGCGCCAGATCGTCAATCAGCTCGTGACACTGTCAGACACCCACATCACGTCTGAGGTCCTAAGGCCGTTCTTGAACACGTCGCCACCCACCAAGCCGACAGCTCCATTCTCAGAACGCGAGTGGATCATCGAGGGCTTGAAACGAAACAGGCTTCACCGCGGAAAGACCGCCCGCTCTCTGGGGCTTTCAAGAAAAACCCTCTACAACAAGATCAAGAAGCTGCGGATACTGGAGTAGGCTGCCGCGGTGCCGGAAGCACAGCGACGGTGACGCCAGCATCTACAACTGGAGAGCCAAATTTGGCACGAAGACCGCTTTTTGCACAGGGCTTACGGCATGTTGATCCACTGTTTCGTCATCACTGTTCCCGAGCCTAGCAATCGAGCCAGAAGCATCAGCTGAAAGCAGGATCCCTGCGTTCGTAGAGTGCTCCCGGCTTGTTCAAGACCACCCACACGTGCGAGCCATCTTGGCGGCTAGAGCAACGAGGGCCTTGTTCGGATGCATCCGAGCTTGGCGCGCGTCGAGCCAGCTTGCCAGGCGATCGCGGTTCGGTCCAGATGCCGGAAGCAGGATCGCGCGCCATGCACGAGAAGCTTTCTCAAATAACGATTGCGGCGTTTGCTGATGCCAAGCAACGTCTGTTTTCCGTCGGTTGAGTATTGTCTGGGCACCAACCGCAGCCGGGCGCGGGCCTTGCGAAACTGCAGCCCATCACCGACCGCGGCAAGCACAGCAGTCGCACCTCATGCGCCGATACCACCAATTGTCATCAGCCGGCGTGCGATGCTCTCTCGGTTAGGGACTGCTTCGATCTCCCGTGACTTGGCGGATCCGTTCTTCGAGGCGGCAGAGATCGTCATAGAGATCGCCGACCAGACGCCGCACGCATTGGTGATAAGTCGTTCCCTTCGTCCTTCAAAGCGTGCGGCAACTCGATTTTGGATATTCCCAGCACCCTGACGCAGAGATACGCCGTACTCGCGGCAGAAAGCCCGCATCTGATTGATCAGGCGTCCTCGAGCCCATCATCTGATCACGGATTCGGTGCAGCGCTTGGAGATCGACCTGATCGGCTTCCTTAACGGCGACGAAACGCATTGTCGGCCGCGTCGCGGCCTCTGCGATCGCCTCGGCGTCGATGATATCGTTCTTGGTTGATTTCACGTAAGGGGTTGACGAATTTCGCGGGGATCAAGCGCACCTTATGACCAAGATGCCTGCATCTTCCGGGCGAGCCCTGTGTACCAGCGCAGGATTCCATGCCGACTACGCTTGGCTCTGCGCGAGTAAAGAACTGAAAAGTGTTTCTCCTCGAAAGCGAACCTTCTGAACAGGTGTGCCGTCGCAGCTCAGGCCCAACGACGTAGAATAGGTTTCTTACCGATGTCGATTCCATAGATAGCCCAGAGCGAGGCAAACTGCGATGGGCCATGATGCTCTCCTCTATTAGTCTGACCTCCCGTATGATGAGGGAGGAGGACGGGGCGGACCTTCCCTTTAATCGTGAGGCCCGCCGGCGAGCCGGAAAGCTGTCGCGCATCTCGTGGACGCCCACGGGATAAGCGAACGGCGGGCGTACGGCGGCATCAGGCGGAACGCCTGGGTGTCGCCGACGGAAGGGTAGTTCGACACGCCCAGCTGGTTGGAGCTCGAGGAATTGATCGCGTCGGCGCGAAGACTGGCGAGCGGCGTCCAGATCTGGCCGATTGGATCGGTAAAGGACTTGCGCCACTGCGCTTCGGCGATGAGGCTTCGATGAAGCCCCGCAGCATGCATTGCGATGGCGTCCGCGCGGATCGGGCTGATGCCGTCGTGGCACAGGCTGTTGGTATTGGCGAGCGTCGTGATCGGATCGAACACCGCCGCGTCACGCGACAGCTTCACGAAATTGGTCTTAAAGCTGAATCCGCCGCCGAACGCCGGATAGTTGAGCACGTCCGAATAATCGATCACGGGATAGACGACCGGCACCTGCTTACGCTCATGTGAACCGCTACTCGTGGGTCGCAAACCAAGCCAAGTTCCCACTTGCGACGAGGTGTGTGTCAGCTTGCCGTCAGCTAGGTCCACTATCGAGGACCATAGACGGACAACGCCGCGCAAAGTCGCAGACAGAACGGTCATCGCATGTGCATTCAAAGCAGTGTTTCGCCCATCGAAAAATGGTGCGTGGACGAGGTGGAAACGGAACAGTCACGAGCCAGCGCGCACAAGAACGGCAAGTGGTTTACAGCGCGGCATCGAGAGAGTCGCCTGGCGCCTAACTTTGTGGCTGAGCGATCAGAGGTAGAACTTTACAGGACGTTTAGAAACACGCGCCTGTCGATCGCTGTGTCCTTGATTGCGGCCGTAAGCGTGAGCACGCTCGTCAAGGCAGATGAGCCCTCGCCGAAATACATCGAGGTGCTGAACGCCCTCCAGGCGGGAAAGAACGTGAGAGTTGTGATGGATCTGAGTCGCTGTACAGTCGCCGATGGTGGAAAGCCAGGGCCGGCGACGCAGGGTGGGTTGGCCATCAGTGCTTTCCGGGTGACCCCCCAGAATGGCATCAGCTTCGCCAATACACATCAAACCCTCGATAGTTCGGGGCGCGCGGTGACGGAATACATTCGGCACAACCTCAGCCGCGAGGGCAAACTCACCGTGCGCGCATCTAAACTTGTGGTCGGCACAGTCGATGTCGTGAATCAAGGCGAGTTTGTCTGCGAGCTTCCCGAGGGCGCGAAGTTCATGTGGTAACCAGTTGGTCTCGCCGGTTGAAGAAAGTTGGGTAATCATTGCGCCACTGAATTATGGCGTGAGGAGCCTCGGCATGAAACCTGTACGCGGAGCTTGGCCGGATGTCGCCCTGCGAGCAGGTCGACCACCTTTACTAAGCCCGTGAGGTGTTTAGTTAAGCGTCGTTTCCTTAAACTTCTCGCAGCACATGGGGATACGCGAGTTTCGGGATCTCTTCGAAGGGATCTATACTTGACCCATGCTTAAGTCTGACGTGACAGCGGCATTGGCCGGAAGTGATCACGAAGCTGGAGCGCCGTCGTTGGCTCTCGAAGAAAGACAAGTGCCGGACCGTAGGGGGCGCTGTACCAAGGCGCACGGCGTTCCCGAGAATCCCCGGCGACACGCCGAGAGGAGACGTTCATCGTTGCTGCGCTGACGGTGCCATGCACAACTCGGCACAGAGTCATTTTGCCGCACTGATCGAGCGATCTGTGGGCGCCGCGCTTCCTCCGGGCGGACCAACCGCCAATCCAGGCCCTCAAACAGCGCGGTGAACATTGCCGGCGATATCCGCACCACGCCGTCCGCAAGTTTTGGCCACACGAACTCGCAAGCCTCGAGGCGTTTCTGCACCCGCACCAGGTCCGTTCGATCCCACACCAGAATCTTAATCCGGTCCCCCCGTTTCGACCGGGAACACGAAGGCCGTACCGCTGAACGGATCGAGACCAAGCATCTCCTGCACCTTCGCAGCAAGCCCATCGTGCCCCCAGCGGAAGTCGACGGGTCGCGTCGCGATATAAATCTTCAGTTCGGAGCCGAGGACAATGTCGTGACGCCCGCACCGCGCGGATCAATCGAGACAGCTGCTCCCCATCTATCGCCGCATCCGTTTTCGCCGCATCCGTTCGCACGACGACGTCGCCAATCGCAATCTCGAGCTTGACTGCCGGAACGTGACGCTTCTCTAACGGCCCGTCCACGACCAGTGGTGCGAACGGCGGCTGCGGAGCCTCGCGCGACGATAATTCGCCGCGCTGTCGGAAGCGTCGTCGCCAACGGTAAATTTGCCAGCGCGTCGCTCCGTGCTTGCGCGCTGCCTCCGCGTCTGAGCTCCGGGCAGCAGACTTTCGCCGAGGATCCGAGCCCACTCGGCCTCTGAACGCACACGACGCCCGGACGGCCCTTCAAGCACTTCAAGCCGGCTGACTGCTTCAGATCCAACTGATGAGCTGTCCAAACACGCGTCTTTTTTTGCCGTCCAATCCCATCTCAAACCTCCGTTCAAGCCGGAGGCTTCTTCGCACATCTTATCCAACCCCGGAGCGAGGGTGTTGGCTGACTCAATTACCACAATCTTTGCCTCGATCGCGGCTGCCAGTTCGATATCAGTCAGCCGTGATAGTCCGCGCCAGCTAACGCTATTTCCTGGACGCGGATCGCTTGCTCGGGCCAAATATCCTCCGAGCCGCGCGATCTTGACGACATAGTGCGAGAGCGTGCTTCGTCGACGGCGATCCACCCCAGTCTTTCACCAAATGATCAAGAAGCACTGAGTTGGGGATCTCAGCGCCGTCTGCGGTAGGGCATTCGGCGAGGAGTGATTGAGCATCGTTATCCAGAAGACGCGATCCGGATGAAGCACTTCTCGAAATTCGTTTCCGCAAGCTTCGAATTGTGCCGGCCGGTCGGTAAGCAGAAGAAATATCCCGCACTCACTCTGACCGTGATCCATGCTCAAGAGCGGACAACGCCGAAGCGGCGAAAAACGATCGAGTGGAAGCTCCAAGGCGGCAATCATACAATTGCCGACGAAATGGACGAGGTTACGGTCAAAGGCCTACATCGGATCAAAGGGGTCGCCGGCAAGCCGATCAACACAGGTTCGCACCAAGAAATGTGTTGCAACCTCCTCGGCCAAGCAAAACAGCTCATAGATGTCGCTCTCGCGATCACCAATATGAACGCATCGTCCAGGGGCAGCGAGAAGGTCGGTAGATTGCCGTAAATTCGCCAGCCAGCGGATACTCTCCTTCTCGATCGGAACACGCGTCGGATTGATCTTCCGCTTCGGCGCCGTCGTCCCCCTCGAACTTCTTTGCCGCCAGTCCGAGCGGAAGCCCCTCGGTCGTCACGGCGAGGCTCGAATGCATCAGGATGCCGCACTGTGTGCGCCCTGCCGTCTTGCGCGTAAAGCCAATCAAATCCGGCTTCTCGCGCTTAAAACTGAATTCCGTCGTGTGATGGAGAACGAAGCTCGATCCCTTCTCGTTGCCCCGTTCGTTGGAGAAGAAGCGATAGGCGGCCTCCGTGTTGGCCCAGTCCTGACAACCAGCGGGATGCTTTGTCCCATATCGCTCCCGATGTGTGCGAGCAGTTTGCAGAACCGGCGGCCAAGCCGCCCATCCTCAAACTCGCATCCCGCAGCTTCCCGATCAGCCCACGTCTCAATACCGGTCGTCAATCGCTGCGCACGCGCCTCCGCGCGTCCTTCACCAAGCCCATCGAGCACCCCACGCTTGCGAATCAGGTGCTCAACAACGAATCACAGATTCTTCCGATTCGAGATTTCCCCCGCGGCGCGGCGTTCACAACTGGTGTCAAATGTGCGTAATTGAAGGTTAGCCGCAGCCCTATTGATGCCGGCTTGACCTTTTGCGGATTCGCCATGGCATGAGGTCGTTAATTTTGCTTGGTGAATGGCCGGCGATGATCGCTTCGAGTGTTTCGGCGATGTAGGTGACCGGGTTGACGTCGTTGAGCTTGCAGGCCGGCACGATGGATGCGAGCAAAGCCCAGTTTTTGGCTCCGACCTCGTGACCGGCGAAGAGCGCGCTTGTTTTCTGATCATGCAGATCGGCCGAATCGCGTTTTCAACCGGATTGGGGTCGAGCTCGAGACGCCCGTCATTGAGTAACTGCGTCAGTCCCGGCCCAATGATTGGTGCGTAGCGGACTTCCTCAGCAAGCGTCGAGCCGCTCGAGGTTATAAGCACGGCTTCGTTCAAGAGCCCATCCGCGCCGACAGATGTATCGAAAACCGACAATGTCGCGTTCATTCGATCACATACCAACTCTCGAGCAGCGGCTACTAGCGCTGCAATTGTAGCGTCCGATTGTGTTAGCAAGGGTAACCCGCTCATCCCAACTAAGCAAAAGCGGAACATAATACAGTCGCAAGAAATGGCTTTGCCACTTTGGCGATGTTTTCGCGGACAGGTTCTTCCCCTGGTATGTACAACTTGACGCTACATGCGAGTTCAATCCCTTCGAAGGGCTGTTGCGAGAGTGCTTCCCATGGCTAGGACTGGTGGCTTGCAATCCTCGGACGCTCCTTCGGCGAGCCGCGCCTCTGTCGAAATGCGGCAGACGGTTAGAGGACGGGACCGGCATTATGCTAAGGCTCGATCTTCTCTTGTCGTCCGTGTCACCTTCAAGACGGCCAATGTGGGGAACGTAATAAGGCGGCCCGCCATTTCAGAATGGTAGGCCGAGGTCTACGCGGAATTCACTGTCCTGTACCAAGACGGCATCAGACTCCGAGAGTGGCACGCAGATTGCTGGTATGAGCAACAAAGAGCCGCGCAGCCAAAACGGTCCGGCGACTTCGCCCCAGAGTTGCACGATGAGACTTGCTCGATTTATCCTGATCAACGCAACTCTTCGTGTATGCTCGGAAATGCGGGAGCGGTGAACAACAATGTGGCGGTGACCGCGCCCCCCACAGAGCCGGCGAAGATTGCAGCGGGTAATGCTGTTGGCGTCAACGCTTCCGGTAAGACGGGTTTAACTTTGCATCCAGGCTACGGCGGAACGTTCTTCAAGATTCATCTAAGGAGGAACTGGCAGTCGCTGTCATGGCGCAGAGCCCCCGGATCTCCTCACAGTTACTACCACTATTGCATGATCAAGGCGCTGGTTGCGCGGGCACTGATCCCGAAGCATTTGCCACCTTCGGCGAGAGCAGAACGAGTCTGAGAATGTCGAGCAACCTTTAGCAATAGCTTTGGAGAGCAACATGGTGCTGCGCATGGAATCCCTGGCCCCACCTATCAAAGTGCAGAGCTGGCTGCGTGGCCAACCTCTGAAGAGCTTTCAATCCGGGAAGATGTACATTGTCGAATTTTGGGCGACTTGGTGCGGGCCATGTGTGGAGGCTATGCCCCATCTGGTGCGGCTGCAAGAGCAATACAGAGACAGGGGGCTTGAGGTCGTCGGAGTCGCAGCGAGCGAAAGAGCTCCAACCGCGAAAGAGGCCCGAACCAGTTTGGACGCGTGGTTGACCGAAAAGTTTCCGAAGCTGAACTATCGGATCGCGTTCGACTCCTCAGGCGAAATGGACAAGCTCTGGATGGAGCCCAGTTTTTCTTGCGGAATTCCCACTTCCTTCGTGGTCGACCGTGACGGCCGGATTGCCTTTATCGGACACCCGAGACAACTCGACGGCGTTTTGCCGAAAGTTCTCGACGGCATCTGGCGAACTAGCGATCAAGCCAAAGCTGCCGATGCGGACCGGATCGACGCAGACCAACGCGTTGCCCGCGAAACAGCCGTGATCGGGCCAATCTACGCGAAACTTCGGCCGGCGATGGAGGCCGAAGATTGGAAAACCGCGTTCTCGGCCGTTGAAGAGGGCCTTGGCTTGATGCCCAATCGAATGGACTTCCGTCAGCTTCATGTCAATCTGTTGCTTCACAAAATGCGCGACATGCGGACGGGCCTGCCTGCCATGCGCCAATTGGTTCGCGACGCGATCGACCAAAAATCCCAGGAGTGGATGACCGTAGCTATAAGCGAACTCTTCGATCCGGCGATTGACACGTCCCATCTCCCGCGTGCCGAGCGTTTTGCGATGGGTAGGGAGCTGTCCGAACAGATGCTGGCCCTAAAACCCCCGCCAGGCGACTACTACAAGTTCCGGGCATGTGAGGCGGTCGCTCAGTATTACTACGAGAGCGGCAACAAGGAACGCGCGATCGAGTTGATTGAGCTGGCACTGAAATCAGTGGAGGATCCGCATCCTATGCAGGAAGAAAGGAAACAGGACTACGTACCTAGGTTGGTCCAGGCTTTGGCCAACTACAAGGGTGAGAAAGCTTGTTACGGAGAGTTTTGTTCGGCTCCGCAAACAAAGCAACCTCCTGAGAGCCGGACCGAAAATGAGTGAGTGATTTCGATCCGGCTGTGATTCCTTCGGATTTGCGAAGGCGGGCTTTGCCGAGCGAGTTCTCGCCGTACTCGACGATGCAGTGCTATTTTTAGGCTTAGCGCGACAGCGGCAGATGGCAGAGGATCATACAAGCTTGGTTCGGCAGGCGCGGCGCAAGCGTGGGCGTAAGCCGAGGGCGACGGCCTCAACGGAAGAATGCCGATCATCGACGATCTCGAGGAGATCTCGGCGCTGTTCGGCGGTGAGCGGTTTGGGTCCCCAGTCGTCGGGTCACGTTAGGATCAACGTGACTGGACGATTGTGGATTGTCGGCGCTCACCGCCGCCGAGCGGCGAGATCTACTGAAGATGCTCGAGGACCGCCATGTCCATGCCTCCACCATCGTAGCCAGCCAAGTCCCGTGGATACATGGCATAAAGCTATGGGAGAGCCGATGACTTCATGGTGCCTCGTTCTTCGATCGCTCGGTGCCTCGTACCCGGTTGCGATGATGAGTAATTTGTGTCTGAGAGCTCGATCCGGGTCACTCCAAGCTCAGCCGCGGCGCCCTGAATCGAGAAGCTCCCGTCGGGCTAGCGCATTGGGTTCTTGTCCATGCCGTTGATTTGTAAGCGCTTAGCCGGGCTTTCAATTACCTATAATCTTTGCCTCGATCGCGGCTCTTCGCGGGCTACTACTTTCGTTCAAAAGCCGAAGTATGCATCTAACGAGCATTTTCTTGGGCTCGGCCATTGATGTCGATCAAAGCGAAATCCGTCGAGCAAGCGGTGCACCGGCGGCCGCCATTGGCCGACCATCAGCTCAAGCGAGAGGTTCTGCGAGTAATATTTGATGTTTGGAAACAAGCTGCGCTCTTGAAGGTCGGGCAATAAGAGGTTGAGCGGTACCAAAACATCCATGAGTTCGCTTCCGATCACCACGACAGTCTGCGAGAGGTGCAAGGTGAGGCGAGTCACGATCGAGAAGTCGAGGAGATGCAAAGGCTCATCGTTTCTCTTGTATTTGCCAACGGAATTTGAACAGGATCAAGGACGCCGAGCAGCGGCAGAAGGACATTCCTGTGATCTGATGGTTTCTTCGAAGCCGGCTGAAAGATCGAAGCAGACCAGTTGGGGCGGCTTCATGGGCACCGGGCGCGCCGCCGCCGTTTGAATCTGCCTGAGCCAGCTGAAGCAGCTCCGCGAGCATATCGAGCTCCCCGAAGTGATGGACAGCGTCATCTCGGAGAGAGAACGACGAAGTGAAGGATGTCGCTTGGCAGGCGGACATCCACATTGTGGTCGCCGATTCTACGCGCTTCTTGACGCGGGATTACCGCGGCCGATGCATCAGCGGGCGACTTTCCTGCACGGCTTATTGCCTTTGAGAAGAGAAAATTGCTGCAGCAGCAACTAATCATCATCTCGGCGGTGGTGCGTTGCCTTTGTTGAACATCGAGATCGGTCGCAACTTCCTGTTGGACATGAACTTCCCATCATATCTGCCCATCCGCAAATACGACGGCGACACTAGCATTCAAGCAGCAATGCATTGTTTCGGTCAAGAATGTGCTCGGCACCGCGAAAGAGATAGGGCTCGGCGCCCTCAACGTCTTGAAGAAGGATGCGATCGTTGCCCGCGCTCACCTCCAAATCAACACCCGCACATCGACTAAAGGCTTCAATCTGCCGTGCGGTTCGAGGGCTGGGACCAAGAAACGAGATCATCGTGACGAGCCGTCTGCAGCAAAGCCGGCCAGATGCGTCCGATAGCACAATCATTCCGTCACCAATGGAAGGTCCGCACGCCGCAGCGGTCGGGCCAATTCCGATGATCTGTTCACTGACAAGGGCCCGATCGCATGCTTGGCGTGCCATTCGCAAAGCTCGAACGGTACTCCATCCCTTCTCGAGCCTGCCGCCTGCTCGATAACGCTTGGCGAGGCTGATGTTATTTGTCGGTTCGCGCGGACGCTGATCTTTCTTGCTAACCGCCGTCGAGCTAATCGGGTGGCTCCGTCCCGGACATGACAGGGAAGTTACGACGTAACACTTTTGGTGAACCAACGCGCGCTTCATCTTAATTGCCGCGTGGCAAGCGACGAAGGAGGCGGTTGATCAAAAAAGTTGCGATTGATCTTGCACGCCGAACCCTTGAAGCGATCGTTTTGGCAGGCGCGGCATTCATAACCAATTATGTGACATGTTCTTGCCATGCAAATCAATTGCTAGCGTTGATAGGCGACAAAGGCGCCCATGTTGCTAAAGAGCTGAGGAAGACGTTGAAAATAGAGCCACGACTAAAAGAATGTTCATCGAGCGAAGAAGGTAGAGCATTTCGATCGGAATGCAGCAATCGAGTTCACCGCGCCGCGCTCGACGACGGGGTGCTGATAGTTCCTTGCGGAGTTCGACCATCAGGCATGCCGATCGATTCGTCCAAGTTCTTCGACTCCATCCGCATCAAGCCGCGAGCCAAGCAGCAAGCCATGGCGCGCGAGACTGTGGTCGCCTGCGAAAAGATCGGCTGCCAGAACAAGGGTATTTATCGCGCGCCGAAGGGCCGCGAAAATCCGGGCAAGTATTGGCATTTCTGCCTGGTTCACGTGCGCGAGTACAACCAGAATTACAATTTTTTCTCTGGCATGAATGCCGAAGCTATTGCGCGCTATCAGAAGGATGCGCTGACCGGCCACCTTCCGACGTGGAAGATGGGAGCAATTGGCGGCGTCAAGAAGGCCGCGGAAGCGGCGATCGACGGTCCCTTCGATCCGTCGAGTATGTTCTCGGAGAGAGATGGCCCTGCCAACTACGACTCGGACTCACAGTCCAAGGCCGAGACGCGCAAGGTCATGAATGCCGAGCGCAAGGCGCTCCAGATCATGGGCCTCGACCACAACGCCACGCTCGGCGACGTCAAAACCAAGTACAAGGCCTTGGTTAAGCGGCATCATCCCGACGCCAATGGCGGTGACCGCTCCACCGAAGATCGCCTGATCGAGATCATCAAGGCATACAATTACTTGAAGACGGTGCTGCGCGATCTCTAGTCCTATTGAGCCAGAGTGTTGTGTCCTTTGTCGACAGCGTTCAAATGAAGACGCGCTTCAGCAGGGAGGTTGAAATGGATCTGACAAACGGGCGACGTAGAGGTGCGATTTCCGTCACCTTTTGTGGGTCTTGCGAGCGTCATCGGCATGCAGAGCGCCGCGCGATTGTCTTACGGGCTGATGGTTCGAGCCGGTAAAGGAAGTTTGGACGCTAAGCGTGCCTTTGAGATGAACGGAAGGCTGGCAAGCTCCTATCGAGATTGCGCCGGGATGGTCCGCGCCTCTTGGCTTCACGACCTTGAGATGAGTTTCGTCACGAAATGCCAATGCTACGCAGAAAATCATCCGAGTGAGCACGAATCCAAAATTTCTATTTGTGAGCGGCGTGAATTTGTGGTGCACTCGTGGGTAGCGTTTGGTGTGGCAATATATTTTTGGGTGCATTTGCAGGGAGAGGTGCCATGACTACTTCACGCAGGGATGTGTTGCTGCAAGGTGCCGTGATCGGTGCGGGTGTCATCGCGGCCAACATTACGGGTATGGAAGCATGGGCGGAAGGCGCGCCTGCTGCGCCAAAATTGCGGCGCTCGCTTCACGGCATGGCCCTCAACGATCCGATCCTACAGACGTGGCGCGACGGCGTCCGCCTCTTGAAGGCCGCCAACGGCGATATCAGTTGGGCCAGCTTTGCTGCGATTCATGGCAATGATGAAGGCTGGGGTCTGTGTCCGCACGGCAATTGGTATTTCCTGCCCTGGCATCGCGCCTACCTTCTCATGTACGAGCGCGCGGTACGCCAACTCACCGGCAACAACGACTTCGCTTTACCTTACTGGGACTGGACCCTCGATCGGCAGATGCCGCAGGCGTTCACGGACAAGACGTTCAACGGCCAGCCAAATTCCCTGTTTGAACAGGAGCGCGATGCGACTCCGGCCGACGCCCTGCCGGACAGCATCGTAGGACAGGGGGTCATCAACCAGATTCTCCGGGAGTCGCCGTTCGAGACTTTTGGTACCAGTCGCCCGGACGGACAGAATAATGTCGACCAGTCATGGGTCGTTTGCGAGTTCTGTGGCATCCAGGGAACGCTCGAGGGCACCCCGCATAACAACGTTCACAATTTTGTCGGCGGCATCATGGCTGGGGTCGGTTCATCGCGCGACCCGATCTTCATGACGCACCACTGCAATATCGACCGCATCTGGTGGCTATGGAAGCAGGGCGGGGGCGCGGATTCTCCCGATCCACTGTGGAGCGGCATGACATTCCAGAACAACTTCTTCAATCCCGACGGCTCGCGCTATTCGCCGCAGGTGTCTGATCTGCTGATGCCAGAGCCCCTTGGTTACACCTACGTCGAGACGCCCATCGCGACGGTAGCCCTCACGGGCGTGTCGACCGAGCTTGCTCTACGATCCAACAAATTTACCGCCCTTTGGGCCACGCCGAAGGGTGCCGCCAGGCCTGCCGGCATAGCATCATATTCGGCTTCGGTGACGCAGCCGGCCGCGACGGTCGCGAAATATCTGGAGATCCCGGTCGATGTTGATGCCGCGGCGCTTGCGCCCGTGGCCGCTCGCCCATCGCTGCCGAGCGGCTTCGAGACTTTGAGCCTCGCCAGCGCTCGCCAGCACTATCTCAATGGACCGCGCTGTTTTGCTTTCTTGCGCGACTTTGATGTCGGCAAGAACACCAACATCGAATATCGCGTGTTCCTGAACTGCGATTATCTGACAGCGAGCACGCCGACCACCGACCGGCATTATGTCGGATCGTTCGGCTTCTTCGGCGCGCACGGCGGCCACGCCCACGGCGGAGGCGAGCCGAAAAAGCCCTCCATCGGCGTCGATCTCACCGCGGCGATTTCGCGGGTCTACGGCCCCTCGGCGACACCCCCCGGCAAGTTGCGGGTGCAGATCCAGCCGGCAGCGCTGCGGGCGGGCGGCAACGCGGACGGCAGCGCCAAGCCGGCCAGCGTGGAAGTTGCAATCGTCTCGGCGTGATCCCACATCAGGCATTGCTGGCGACGCAAAAGCTGATGGACCAGGGCCATGGACGTTCGTCGTAGTTTGATCATTGGTGCGGGAAGTGCGCTCGCGATCTTTGCCGTGACCGCAGCGCTTCCCGCGGAGGGTGACCCATTGATCGCGACCGTCGGCAAACCTGCGATCGTGACGGCGGCGGCGGCCAAGCCGCAGGCGGATGCTGTTGCGGCGGACAAGCCGCCGCCCCGCGTCGTGGTTCACGTCACCGGCTACCAGCCCGCGCAGGAGGGCACCGTCCTCGGGGTCGTGAAGGTGCAGAAGGTTGACGGGACGGAGCAGGAGATCGGGACCTTCGGCGTGTTTCCGGATAGGGTTTTCAAGGCCGCGACGTCACGGGCGAGAGTGTTCAGCTTCCCGCTTCCGAAGGAACTGGCCGCTGATCCGGTGAAGCTGAAAATCGAGGTCGTTCCTGACAAGGCGCGTGGAACAGGAGAGGGCGCACAACTCGAGATCGGACATGCGGAAATCCAGTAAGCCGCATTACGAGGCATGTTGTGCGATTGGAAGGCCGCTTGCGCAATTGGCGTGCGGCCAACTTTACGAGAGATATTCTGAGTATGGGCTGACCCACGTTCGATGGAGTTCGCGCTAAGGGAGTGCGACGTGGATTTTGCCGGCGACGTCGAGAAAGGTTTCCTTCGTCATGGATTCCAACGATCGATCGGGACGACCGAGAGCAAATTGAGTGCTCCGGCGATCGGCGCGAGAGTTTCGGACGACCAACGACGCAGGTGCGCTCCGGGCATTTCTCCGCGAATTCCAAGCTCGACTGTCACGGTACCGTCGCCCATTCCGCTCTCGTTGATCTTGACGCGAGGCCGCTTCCCGGAGATCGAGATGTTCAAATGCACGTGCGACGGCAGCAGATAGAAGCCGCGACCGGCCAACGCGATCAGGGCTATCTGCAGGCTCGTGACGAACTCTTCCGCCACGGCGGGCATCATCGACACGCAATCCGCCGAAGGCGATGCAGTGGGCCCCGCCATTGTCCATCCAGGCGCGGCTGCAGCTGTAGCGTGATATAGTGCCATGCCGGAGTACCGGAGTGTGAGCTTGCGGCCGCAGCGCTTGCACCAGATCAGACCGGCCAGCAGCGCGTCACCATGCTTGGGCGCGCCGTGATGCCGACCGGTGGGAACATTGCTGCTGATGGTGCGAATCGCCTCGAACTTCTCCCAGCTCACATACCCTTCGTGAGTGTTGGGCTTCAGCGTCAGCCATTCGTTCCGCGCCTTCCGGCGGATCTTCACGCTCACGCCCGCGGTGCTGTATCCCGCCGCCACAGCTGTCTTACCATAGGCATAGGCGCCGCCGTAGACCGGGTTCTCAATGATCCGGTGGATGGCGGAGTAGTTTGGTCGCCGTCAGGCCGTGTCGGCGGTTGGTCTGCACCGGCAAATCGATTGTACTCGTGGAGCCAGCAGAGCGCCTGTCGCGCGCTGCCCAGTTCCTCGACCTCGTCGAACACCAGGTTGATTGCTTCCTGGACGCGCCGATCCGGGTCTTTCTCATAATGGTCGCCGGCCTTCCGAAGCCGACCGGCGCTGTCACAATCAACTCGCCCCGGCGCGCCTTCTCGTATCGGGCCGAGAGCGAGCGCTGGCGCAACAGATCCAGCTCGTACTCGTTGAGGCTACCCTTGAGCCCGAGCAGCAGGCGGTCGTTGCCGTGCCTTGGCGCATAGATGGTCTCTTGATCGACCAGAACGGTATCGACCAGGCGGCACATCTCGATGAGTTGCTGCCAAGCCCGGCGGTTGCGGGCGAAGCGCGAGACCTCGCGGGCGCAAACCGCACCAACCTTGCCGAGGCAGACCTCCGCCACCATTCGCTTGAATCCGGCACGTTGTATGCCGCCGGCGGCTGAACGACCGAGATCATCATCGATCACTTCAAACTCTGACCACCCGAGGGCCGTCAGCCGGTCTCGCATGGCGTATTGCAGCGCGCTGCTCTCGCGATTGTGCAACACCTGATGGGCCGAAGACTGACGCACGTACAGAATCGCCTTCTCCAGATGATGAGGCCTGATCTTGTCAGAGATCATGATCGACCTCCTTCGCGGGCGGCGTCGCTGTCATCGCTGCATGGTCGGGGATCAACTGCGTGATCAGGCTCGTGAGCGCTGCCCGCACTTCTGCGGGCAGATCCACCCATGTGGGCGCGCCGATGGCGCCGTTCGACCGGCCACTCCCGAACAGATCCATCTGCTGCTGCCGCGGTTGTCGATTGTGTCGGTATCCGCTCGCACTGCCGTCTGCCGTGACATGAGTCTCTCCCCCATTCTGGTCGTGAGAGGCTGCTAGATGCGCCAGAAAGCAGGGCAGCTGATGGCGTTCGATCCTTCAACGCCAGATCGAGAAGCGCAGAGAGCGCAGCAAGTGCGTCAATGCTGACAAACGGCTGAGCTGTCAAAGGCTCAGCGTCAGGGCATGCCGTCCGGTCGAACATCCACGCTGGAACTTCCAGGCAACGATCTATTTTCGATCCATCAAGAGAGCAGCGGAAAGCGACATCATTAGCCTTCTCGACCCTTCCATGAACGCAAACTCGGCGACCAAACCAGGGATGATGTCGATAAAGAACCTCGCGAAGAACGATCCTGTGGGCGTTCTTGAGCCTTGTTGTATAACGAAGAACGGCCCCATGGGGCGATCGGCAATTGACCGCCGATTTTGCTGCACCACCACGTTGGCGCAACCAGCCCGCCAACGTGACAGAGGCGCAAAACTCTAGTTCTGGGTGGTCCAAAGTTCGGTCTCGCTACAAAACCCCCGAGACTCTAACTGCCACTGGATGAAAAGCAGTGGCAGGTCACCCATTCGTCAGGCTAATCGCTGTCGCTCGGGGATGCTGCTCATGCACCCTTGAAGTAAGACTCAACTTTCAGGAAAAGTGGGGACTACGCTAGGCCAATGCCACGGCTATCCTTCGAGTCCCCGGTGCCGATGTCCAGTTGTTCACCGCATGCGCCCAAGTTAGGTTGTTCAGAATAACAAGGTCCCCTGGTTTTAGCTTGAGAATAATCTCGTCACAAAAAAGTTTTTCGTAATCGGCGCCTGAACACCAGCTCCGTCCTGCATTAACGGGGTCCAGTTGGTGCAACTCAAAACCGTTCGGCGGGATCTTGAGAAGTTCGCGCTCCTGCAACATCCGAACGAAAAAGTGAAGACAGCTTTGGTCAACACTACCAATGTTATCCCAAAGGACATTCACATCGCGCCCTAGGAGAAGGGAAAAGCTTCTTTTCGGTCTTGCCATAACAATCGCCAGCAAAAGGCCCGGGATCTCGGATTTCACCTCGGCTACTATTTGGTCATCTGGTACCAAATAGTCATCCGGCGAGCTCAGACGATAAAGTGCTTTTGCACGAGTGATCATGCCCCGAGACAATGGCTTTGATCCAGGTAATATTTTTGTCGTTTTTTCTCGTAAAAGTCCCCATGCCTCACTTGTGTCGTCGATGTTCAATAGGATTGTTTCTCCTCCGTCTTTACTATTCTCGAAACAATAAAAGCACGACAACTGCATATTAGATATTCTATCTCCTTCGGAATGCGGGGTGACAAACTGATAATCATCTCGGGAATTAACGCTCATGAAGTATTTGTTGATCCGCCGTCGATGACCAAGAAAATCGGAAAAGCCGGCCTCCAGCTCTAGCTTTTTTTGCAATCCCAGTTCGCCGGCAATTTGATGTACGAGGCGGTCCGACTCGCTCGGTGAGACATTACGAATCAAAATGACACAGTCTCGACTGAGTGCCTCGATCACGCAAGTCACATCCAAGCCGCTGCACCCAAGGGTCAACAGCATGCGCCGATGTGAGAGATCAGGAGTCAGTTGCGGTTGCGACATTCGCCGTGGACCCGTTCTTCGTCGCATTCGTCGCCTCGCGAGCAAGGGCCGTGCCACAGACGTCAGCGGGCATTAAGCGAAAACGCTACTTAGTGCCGAGCCCCGGCCAATCTGCGAAAACGCGATGCGTGGCGAACTTTGCAACATCGAGCGGAATCCCTGCCGCAGGACCCTCCCTCACTCGACGAGCAGACCACCTGGAGAAAGCAGCGGCGAGCATTTTGGCTCGCAAAGGCAATTCGGGCAAGGCGCGGGCGCCCGATCTTGAGTGGTCGTCGCTGTTGACGGCGCGTGCTGTTGTGTTGAGCTCTGTTCGGTTCAAGGCGTTAATGTCCCAAGCCCGACGGCATGACGGCAAAATTCTGGCAGCCCGGCGAGAAGCGAATTGTTTTCTTCAGAATGAGCTCGCAGAAGGTCATGGGCGCGTCCGCTACTTAACGTGAGCGCCAAGGAGAGTCTGCTGTACGCGCGGTGATGACGGCGGCTGTTGCAGATCTTCCGACGACTTTGCGGACGCCCATGCGGTGATCGTCGCCAATGACATCCGTATTGTTGTGCTGAGCTGTGTCTGGTTCAGGACGTCGATGTCCCAAGTCCGACGGCGGCATTCCGAGCGAGGCGCGCGTTATTTCTTCAGGAAACGTTCGCAGTACGTCATTGGTATGGCGATTGCTTGAAATGCGGGGTGATCCGTTACGGCCTTCATCGTAACCCCTGTCTAAGAGTTCAGATGAAACTTGCTACACCGGTTGGCTCTTGCATCTTTGTTGGTGGTGGTACGCTAGCTGTTAGATGTGCTCAGCTAGCGATGGAGATGGGCCACGTGATCCGGGCGGCGCTGTGTGCCGACGCCATATTCCGCGATTGGGCCGCTCTCGCCGATATCTTGTGTGTGACGAGCATTGAAGAGCTATCTGCGCTGCTCAACGCCGAGCCAGTCGAGTGGATATTTTCCGTTGCCAATCCTTTCATATTGCCAGCAGATGTGTTTGGGAAAGCGCGTAGAGGCGCTTTCAATTACCACGACGGTCCGTTGCCGCGATATGCCGGAACTCATGCGACGTCTTGGGCGCTTCTTGCCCGTGAGACCGAACATGGCATCACGTGGCATCGTATCGATCACGGTATTGGTACTGGTGAGCTGGTCGTCCAACGCCGAGTGTTGATTGCGGCGAGCGATACTGCGCTGACGCTGAATCTCAAATGTTATGAGGCTGCTATCGATGGCTTCCGCGAGCTTCTAACTGGCTTAACAAATGGAGAGCTTAGCGCTCGTCCGCAAGCGCTAGCGGACCGAAGCTTTTTCCCGAAAGGTCGACGCCCAGATGCTGCGGGCTGTCTGCGATGGGATCGATCCGCACAAGATCTGGAAGCGATGACGCGCGCCTTAGACTTTGGCCCGTATCATACCAATCCATTGGGGTTGTCCAAGGCTCTCGTAGGCGATGACGTTGTCGTCGTCAGGCGCTTGGAGGTGACGGCTCGGCGCTCGGGTTTTGCTGCGGGGGCTTTAGTTGAGATCCACCCCAGCCACTGGCGTGTGGCGACAGAGACAGAGGATGTTGATATTTGGCTTAGCAGCTTGGATGGTAGGGCTCTGGATGCGCGGGCACTCGCGAGGCGTTCTGATTCCGATGTAGGCGACCGCCTCCCGATTCTGAGCGATGACGAGGCGCGGAGCATAACGGTTGCGCATGAAATGTTGGCGCCTCGTGAGAGTTTTTGGCGACGGCGGCTTGAACAGTTCAAAACATCCCAGCTTTCCTTTTTGTCGTCTTCAGTAGCTTTGGCTGCACCTCAATGGCAGTTGAGTTCATGGCGAATTCCAGGTGCTTTGGCTGAGCTGTCTCCCAGTAATCGCACGGAATTCTTGCTAACGGCTTGGCTGATCTACCTAGCCCGCATCACGGGAGAGTTAGAGCTTCAATTGGGATGGACTCCCGCGCCAAGTGGATCGCGAGCGGGCTTGAAAGCGCTCGAGGTGCTTGTCGCTTCTGTCGTGCCGATGGCAATTACCATCGATCTCGAGAATGATTTTGCAGAGGCGCGCACGGTGGTGGCGGCCGAATTCGCTCAGCTGAAGGAGCAGGATAGCTTCGCGCGAGATCTTATCGCGCGCTGCCCAACGTTGCTCGGTATGGAGGCGTTACGATTGCGCCGGCCCTGGCCCGTTGGCGTTATGCTTACTGTAAGTGGCGAGTCTGCGACTGGTGACCTAGCTTCGAGCCCGACTTCTGAGGCAGCCCTGCCCGGTGAGGCGTTAACATTTGAGGTTTGCGCTCTAGATGGCAGCTTTCGATGGCACTTTGATGCAAGTCGCTTGGAGCCCAAGCATATCGACCGTATGACCCAGCATTTGCAAAATTTGCTATGTGCTGTGAAGGCAGATCCGCGGCAGCCGGTGGGGCGGATTGAACTCTTGTCATCCGCTGAGCGCGCGTATCTGCTGGAGGAACTGAACCGGACGGCATCGGCCTATCCGTCGGACGTGCGCATCCACGAGCTGTTCGAGGCACAGGTTCGCCGTGCGCCGGACGCGGTGGCGGTGGTCCATGAGGAGGAGCGGCTAAGCTATGGCGAGCTGAATGCGCGGGCCAACCGCCTGGCGCATCATCTGATCGGGCTCGGGGTCAGGCCGGACCAGCCGGTGGCGATCTGCGTTGCGCGCAGCGTGGCGATGGTGGTCGGGCTTTTAGCGATCCTCAAGGCGGGCGCGGCGTACCTGCCGCTGGACCCGGCCTATCCACCGGCGCGGCTGCGGCAGGTTCTTGACGATGCGGCGCCGCGGCTCCTGCTGGCTGATGCGGCCGGCCGATCCGCGCTGGGCGCCGATGCGCTGGTCGATGTGAGCGTGGTGGATCTGGAGACGGCCATGCCGGCGTGGGCAAACCTGCCGGCGTCGGATCCGGACCCGCGCGCGCTTGGCCTCACCTCGCGCCATCTCGCCTATGTGATCTACACCTCCGGATCAACAGGCACCCCCAAGGGGGTCATGGTCGAGCATCGCGGAGTGGTGCGTCTGGTGGCGGAGAACGATTTCGTCGAGATCTCGCCGCAGGACGTTTTTCTCAGCGCTTCCTCGCCGACATTCGATGCGACCACGTTCGAAATCTGGGGAGCCTTGGCGAACGGCGCCAGTGTTGTGCTCTATCCTGAACGCTATCTCTCGACGGCAACGCTGGCCCGGATCATCCAAGACCAAGGCATCACTATCGCTTGGATGACTGCGCGGTTGTTCGACGTCTATGTCGGGGAGGGGCGGAGCACCAGTGGGCTGCAGCAACTGCTAGTCGGGGGCGAAGAGGTCTCAGCCAGTTCCATCAGAGCATGTCAGACGCGACATCCGACGCTGCGAATCTCAAATGGCTACGGCCCGACTGAGAACACCACCTTCAGTCTCTGCTACCTGGTGCCTGCTGGCTTCGACGGCCAGCAGCGGGTGCCACTGGGACGACCAATCCGGAATTCGGTGGTCTATCTGCTGGACGGTCATGGGGCACCGGTGCCGTTCGGGGCGGTGGGGGAGCTCTACATTGGCGGGGCGGGGGTGGCGCGCGGCTATCTGAACCGCCCTGAGCTGACAGCGGAGCGGTTCATCGCCAGTCCCTTTGTCGAGGGCGACCGGCTGTACCGGACCGGCGACCTGGCACGCTACCTGCCGGACGGCAATCTGGAGTTTTTGGGCCGCAACGACGAGCAGGTGAAGATCCGCGGCTTCCGGATCGAGCCGGGCGAGATCGCGGCGCGGCTTTGCGAGCACCCGTTCGTGCGCGAGGCGGTGGTGGTGGCGCACGAGGGCCTCGGCGGCGAGCAGCGTCTTGTCGCCTATGTGGTGTGCGCGCCGGAAGCAGCTTCGAACGGGCTGGAGGGAAGCGAGCTTGCCGGCGCCTTGCGCGCGCACCTAAGTGCGCACCTGCCGGAGTACATGGTGCCATCGGCGTTCGTGCGGCTGGCGGCGTTGCCGCTGACGGTGAACGGCAAGCTGGACCGCAAGGCGCTGGCTGCGCCGGACGATGAGGCGTATGCGCATCGCGCCTATGAGCCGCCGCAAGGCGAGATCGAGATCACGCTGGCACAGATCTGGGCCGAGCTTCTGGGTGTTGAGCGGGTCGGACGCCACGACCACTTCTTTGCGCTCGGCGGGCACTCGCTGCTGGCGGTGCAACTGATCGAGCGTTTGCGGCGGCGGTCGCTGGGGATTGAGGTGCGCACGCTGTTCGCCAGGCCGGTGCTGGCCGATCAGGCTGCAAGCCTGGGCAGTCATCAGGAGGTGGCGGTCCCGGCCAATCGGATCACCGAACAGAGTACGGCGATCACGCCAGAGATGTTGCCGCTCATCGAGCTGGCGCAGGACGAGATCGATCGGATCATCGCCACGGTACCCGGCGGGATCGGCAACATCCAGGACATTTATGGCTTGTCGCCGCTGCAGGACGGCATCCTGTTCCATCATCTGTTGGCGACAAAGGGCGATCCGTACCTGCTGGTATCGCAGATGGCGTTTGCCGAGCGTGGCGTGTTGGACCGCTATCTTGCCGCGGTCCAGCGGGTGGTGGATCGACATGACATCCTGCGTACCTCGTTTGTCTGGGAGGGATTGTCGCGGCCGGCCCAGGTGGTTTGGCGCCACGCATCGCTGGAGGTGAGCGAGGTCGAGCTGGACGGGTCTGCTGGTCCTGGCGCCGCGCAGCTTAAGTATCGGTTTGATCCGCGCCAGCACCGTATCGATCTTGGCCGAGCGCCCTTGTTGCGGTTTGTGATTGCGCGCGAGCCCGGCAGCGGGCGCTGGCTGCTGTTGGAGCTGCAGCATCATCTGATCGGGGATCACACGACACTGGAGGTGATGCGTGCCGAGGTCCAGGCTGTGCTGGAGAGACGCGAGCACGAGCTGAGCGAGCCACAGCCGTTCCGCAATCTGGTGGCGCAGGCGCATCTCGGCGCTGACGCCAAGGCGGATGAAGCGTTCTTCCGGGAGCTGCTGGCCGACATCGACGAGCCGACCACGCCGTTCGGGCTAAGCGAGGTCTACGGCGACGGCGGCGGGGTTCGAGAGGCGCAGCGGATGCTGCCGCAGCAGCTGAACGCGCGGCTGCGCAGCCAGGCGCGGCGGCTGGGGGTGAGCCTGGCCAGCCTGTGCCATCTGGCCTGGGGTCAGGTGGTGGCGCGCAGCAGCGGGCGCGAGCAGGTGGTGTTCGGCACGGTGCTGTTCGGCCGCATGCATGGCGGGGCGGGCGCCGACCGCGCGATGGGCCTGTTCATCAACACCCTGCCGCTGCGGCTTGATCTTGACGGCACCGCGGTCGAGGCGAGCGTGCGAACCACGCATGCCCGGCTGGTCGAGCTCTTGGCGCACGAGCATGCCTCGCTGGCGCTGGCGCAGCGCTGCAGCGGCGTTGCGGCGCCGGCGCCGCTGTTCAGCGCGCTGTTGAACTACCGCCACAACACGCCGGCGGCGGTCACCGCCTCCGCAGCCGATGATGCGCTGTCCGGCGTGGAATGGCTGGGCGAGGAGGAGCGCACCAACTATCCCGTGACCCTGTCGGTGGAGGATTTTGGCGAGGCGCTCGGGCTGACGGCGCAGGGGGTGGAGCCAATCTCGGCGGATCGGATCTGCGGCTACATGCAGCAGACGCTCGCGCAGCTGGCAGCGGCGCTGGAGCGGGCGCCGGACACGCCAGTGCGGGAGCTGGACATCCTGCCAGCGGACGAGCGCACTTATCTGCTGGAGGAGCTGAACCGGACGGCGGCGCCGTATCCTGTGGAGCAGTGCATCCATGAGCTGTTTGAGGCGCAGGTGCGCCAGGCGCCGAATGCGGTGGCGGTGGTCTATCAGGACCAGCGCGTCAGCTATGGCGAGCTCAATGCGCGGGCCAACCAGCTGGCGCATCATCTGATCGCAATTGGGGTGAAGCCGGACCAACCGGTGGCGATCTGCCTGCAGCGCAGTCCGATGATGGTGGTGGGGCTGCTGGCGATCCTCAAGGCGGGGGGCGCCTATCTGCCGTTGGATCCGGCCTATCCGTCGGCGCGGCTGCGGCAGGTTCTCGACGATGCGGCGCCGCGAGTGCTGCTGGCCGATGCAGCGGGGCGATCGGCGCTGGGCGACGATGCGCTACGCGATCTAACGCTGGTGGATCTGGAGACGGCCATGCCGGAATGGGCAAATCTGCCGGCGTCGGATCCGGACCCGCGTGCGCTCGGCCTGACCTCGCGCCATCTCGCCTATGTGATCTACACCTCCGGGTCAAGCGGAAACCCAAAGGGCGTGATGGTCGAGCATCGGGGGTTGGTCAATCTGATGTTGGCTCAGGTCGGTCTTTTTGGCGCTTCTTCCAACAGGCGCGTGGTGCAGTTCGCCTCCGTTGGGTTTGATGCAAGCGCTTGGGAGCTTGTTATGGCGTTTGGCTCTGGAGCCGCATTGCACTTGCCTGCGGACGAGATCCGTCAAGCGAGTGACAAGCTCTCGGATTATCTCAGAAGCGAAGACATCACGCATGCGACGCTACCCCCAGCGATGCTTCAGGCAAGCAAGAATCTGGAAGGTTTGACTTCACAAGTTCTCATTCTTGCTGGAGAGCTGCCCAAGGCTGAACTGATCCAAAGTCTTGCCCCGGCATCAATTGTCAACGCTTATGGCCCGACCGAAACAACAGTCTGCGCAACAGTCTGGAATTGTCCGGCTGATTTTAATGGGGCAGTGGTCCCGATCGGCCGTCCGATTGCGAACACGCGGGTGTACCTGCTGGACGGGCATGGCGCGCCCGTGCCGTTCGGGGCGGTGGGCGAGCTTTACGTTGGCGGGGCGGGGGTGGCGCGAGGCTACCTGAACCGCCCCGAGCTGACAGCCGAGCGGTTCATCGCCAGTCCCTTTGTGGACGGCGATCGGCTGTACAGGACCGGCGACCTCGGGCGTTATCTGCCGGACGGCAATCTGGAGTTCCTGGGCCGCAATGACGACCAAGTGAAGATCCGCGGCTTCCGCATCGAGCCGGGCGAGATCGCGGCGCGGCTTTGCGAACACGCCTTTGTGCGCGAGGCGGTGGTGGTGGCGCAACAGGATCGCACGGGCGAGAAGTATCTTGTCGGCTATGTGGTGTGTGCGCCCGAAGCTCAATCGGATGAGGTGGATGGCCCTGACCTTGCCAACACCTTGCGCGCGCACTTGAGTAGCCGGCTGCCGGACTACATGGTGCCGTCGGCGTTCGTGCGGCTATCGGGGCTGCCGCTGACGGTGAACGGCAAGCTCGACCGCAAGGCACTGCCGCCGCCGGCTGACGCTGCCTATGCACGGGCGGCCTATGAGGCGCCGCAGGGCGCAGTCGAGACGGCGCTGGCAGAGATCTGGGCCGAGCTTCTCGGGCTGGAGCGGGTCGGACGCCACGACCACTTCTTCGAACTGGGCGGCCACTCGCTTCTAGCGGTGCAGGTGTCGAGCCGGCTGTCGCAGGCTGTTGGAGTCGAACTGCCGCTGTCGACGCTGTTCGCCACGCCGGTGCTGGCCGATTTTGCCGCAAGCCTTGGCCGTCCTCATGAAGTGGCGGTGCCTGCCAACCTGATCACCGAGCAGAGTACGGCGATCACGCCGCAGATGCTGCCGCTGATCGAGCTGGCCCAGCCTGAGATCGACCGGATCATCGCCACGGTGCCTGGTGGCGTCCGCAACATCCAGGACATTTATGCGCTGACGCCACTGCAGGACGGCATCCTGTTCCATCATCTGCTGGCCAGCGGGGGTGATCCCTATCTGCTGGTGTCGCAGATGGCGTTTGCCGACCGCAGCTTGTTGGAGCGCTATCTTGGTGCGGTTCAGCACGTGGTGGACCGGCACGACATCCTGCGCACGGCCTTTGTCTGGGAGGGACTGTCGAGCCCGGCCCAGGTGGTGTGGCATCGTGCCTCGCTTCAGGTGAGCGAGGTCGAGCTGGAGGGCTATGATGGTTGCGCCGCCGATGAGCTCCGGCGCCGGTTTGATCCGCGCCGGCAGCGCATCGATCTTGGCCGGGCACCCTTGTTGCGGTTTGTGACCGCGCGCGATCCCGGCAGCGGGCGCTGGCTGCTGCTGGAGCTGCAGCATCATTTGATCGGGGATCACACGACGCTGGAAGTGATGCATGCCGAGGTGCGGGCCATGCTGGCAGGGCGGGCCGATGAACTGGCCGCGCCGCTGCCGTTCCGTAATCTGGTGGCGCAGGCGCGTCTTGCTGTTGATGCCAAGGCGCATGAAGAGTTCTTCCGAGGGCTGCTGGCCGACATCGACGAGCCGACCATGCCGTTCGGCTTGAGCGAGGTCTACGGCGACGGCAGCGGGGTTCGAGAGGCGCAACGGATGCTGCCGCAGCAGCTGAACGCGCGGCTGCGCAGCCAGGCGCGGCGGCTGGGGGTGAGCCTGGCCAGCCTGTGCCATCTGGCCTGGGGTCAGGTGGTGGCGCGCAGCAGCGGGCGCGAGCAGGTGGTGTTCGGCACGGTGCTGTTCGGCCGCATGCATGGCGGGGCGGGCGCCGACCGCGCGATGGGCCTGTTCATCAACACCCTGCCGCTGCGGCTTGATCTTGACGGCACTGCGGTCGAGGCGAGCGTGCGAACCACGCATGCCCGGCTGGTCGAGCTCTTGGCGCACGAGCATGCCTCGCTGGCGCTGGCGCAACGCTGCAGCGGCGTTGCGGCGCCGGTGCCGCTGTTCAGCGCGCTGTTGAACTACCGCCATAACAGGCCGGCAGCCACGCCCGGCCCCGGACCGGATGATGTCCTGTCGGGCGTGGAATGGCTCGGCAGCGAGGAGCGCACCAACTATCCCGTGACCCTGTCGGTGGAGGATTATGGCGAAGCGCTCGGCTTGACGGCGCAGGTGGCGGCGCCGGTCTCGGCGGATCGGATCTGCGGCTACATGCAGCAGACGCTCGCGCAGCTGGCGCAGGCGCTGGAGCATGCCCCCAACACGCCGGTGCGCGAGCTGGACATCCTGCCAGCGGACGAGCGCACTTATCTGCTGGAGGAGCTGAACCGGACGGCGGCGCCGTATCCTGTGGAGCAGTGCATCCATGAGCTGTTTGAGGCGCAGGTGCGCCAGGCGCCGGAGGCGGTGGCGGTGGTCTATCAGGACCAGCGCGTCAGCTATGGCGAGCTCAATGCGCGGGCCAACCAGCTGGCGCATCATCTGATCGCAATTGGGGTGAAGCCGGACCAGCCGGTGGCGATCTGCGTTGCGCGCAGCGTGGCGATGGTGGTCGGGCTGTTGGCGATCCTCAAGGCGGCCGGGGCGTACCTGCCGCTGGACCCGGCCTATCCGTCGGCGCGGCTGCGGCAGGTTCTCGACGATGCGGCGCCGCGAGTGCTGCTGGCCGATGCAGCAGGGCGATCGGCGCTGGGCGACGATGCGCTACGCGATCTGACGCTGGTGGATCTGGCGGCGACGCCGGAATGGGCAAATCTGCCGGCGTCGGATCCGGACCCGCGTGCGCTCGGCCTGACCTCGCGCCATCTCGCCTATGTGATCTACACCTCCGGATCAACAGGCACCCCCAAGGGGGTCATGATTGAGCATGCGAGCACGGTGAACCTGCTGCATTGGAGCAGCGACGTGTTTACGGCATCAGAGATCAGCCGCACGCTGTTTGCCACCTCGATCAGTTTTGATCTGTCCGTCTATGAGTGCTTCGTTCCACTTTCGCAAGGAAGCACGCTTTACCTTGTCGAGAATGCGCTGGCGCTGGCCGAGAGGTCTTTGGATATCTCTTTGATCAACACAGTGCCCTCGGCGATCGCCGCTCTGGTCGACAGGAAAGCAGTGCCGGTTTCGACCAGCGTCGTCAATTTGGCGGGCGAGTGGCTGACGGCGGAACTGATCGAGAAGATCTTTGCGAGCAGTCGGATCCAGAAGATTTGTAATCTGTACGCGCCTTCTGAAACCACCACGTACTCAACCTGGATCTGCGTGCGAAGGGGGGACGTTGTCGTTGAGACGATTGGCCGTCCGATTGCGAACACGCGGGTGTATCTGCTGGATGGTCATGGGGCACCGGTGCCGTTTGGCGCGGTGGGGGAGCTCTACATTGGCGGGGCGGGGGTGGCGCGCGGCTATCTGAACCGCCCTGAGCTGACAGCGGAGCGGTTCATCGCCAGTCCCTTTGTCGAGGGCGACCGGCTGTACCGGACCGGCGACCTGGCACGCTACCTGCCGGACGGCAATCTGGAGTTTTTGGGCCGCAACGACGAGCAGGTGAAGATCCGCGGCTTCCGGATCGAGCCGGGCGAGATCGCGGCGCGGCTTTGCGAGCACCCGTTCGTGCGCGAGGCGGTGGTGGTGGCGCACGAGGGCCTCGGCGGCGAGCAGCGTCTTGTCGCCTATGTGGTGTGCGCGCCGGAAGCAGCTTCGAACGGGCTGGAGGGAAGCGAGCTTGCCGGCGCCTTGCGCGCGCACCTAAGTGCGCACCTGCCGGAGTACATGGTGCCATCGGCGTTCGTGCGGCTGGTGGCGCTGCCGCTGACGGTGAACGGCAAGCTGGACCGCAAGGCGCTGGCTGCGCCGGACGATGAGGCGTATGCGCGCGCCGCCTATGAGGAGCCGCAAGGCGAGATCGAGACCGCGCTGGCACAGATCTGGGCCGAGCTTCTGGGTGTTGAGCGGGTCGGACGCCACGACGACTTCTTTGCGCTCGGCGGGCACTCGCTGCTGGCGGTGCAACTGATCGAGCGTTTGCGGCGGCGGTCGCTGGGGATTGAGGTGCGCACGCTGTTCGCCAGGCCGGTGCTGGCCGATCAGGCTGCAAGCCTGGGCAGTCATCAGGAGGTGGCGGTCCCGGCCAATCGGATCACCGAACAGAGTACGGCGATCACGCCAGAGATGTTGCCGCTCATCGAGCTGGCGCAGGACGAGATCGATCGGATCATCGCCACGGTACCCGGCGGGATCGGCAACATCCAGGACATTTATGGCTTGTCGCCGCTGCAGGACGGCATCCTGTTCCATCATCTGTTGGCGACAAAGGGCGATCCGTACCTGCTGGTATCGCAGATGGCGTTTGCCGAGCGTGGCGTGTTGGACCGCTATCTTGCCGCGGTCCAGCGGGTGGTGGATCGACATGACATCCTGCGTACCTCGTTTGTCTGGGAGGGATTGTCGCGGCCGGCCCAGGTGGTTTGGCGCCACGCATCGCTGGAGGTGAGCGAGGTCGAGCTGGACGGGTCTGCTGGTCCTGGCGCCGCGCAGCTTAAGTATCGGTTTGATCCGCGCCAGCACCGTATCGATCTTGGCCGAGCGCCCTTGTTGCGGTTTGTGATTGCGCGCGAGCCCGGCAGCGGGCGCTGGCTGCTGTTGGAGCTGCAGCATCATCTGATCGGGGATCACACGACACTGGAGGTGATGCGTGCCGAGGTCCAGGCTGTGCTGGAGAGACGCGAGCACGAGCTGAGCGAGCCACAGCCGTTCCGCAATCTGGTGGCGCAGGCGCATCTCGGCGCTGACGCCAAGGCGGATGAAGCGTTCTTCCGGGAGCTGCTGGCCGACATCGACGAGCCGACCACGCCGTTCGGGCTAAGCGAGGTCTACGGCGACGGCGGCGGGGTTCGAGAGGCGCAGCGGATGCTGCCGCAGCAGCTGAACGCGCGGCTGCGCAGCCAGGCGCGGCGGCTGGGGGTGAGCCTGGCCAGCCTGTGCCATCTGGCCTGGGGTCAGGTGGTGGCGCGCAGCAGCGGGCGCGAGCAGGTGGTGTTCGGCACGGTGCTGTTCGGCCGCATGCATGGCGGGGCGGGCGCCGACCGCGCGATGGGCCTGTTCATCAACACCCTGCCGCTGCGGCTTGATCTTGACGGCACCGCGGTCGAGGCGAGCGTGCGAACCACGCATGCCCGGCTGGTCGAGCTCTTGGCGCACGAGCATGCCTCGCTGGCGCTGGCGCAGCGCTGCAGCGGCGTTGCGGCGCCGGCGCCGCTGTTCAGCGCGCTGTTGAACTACCGCCACAACACGCCGGCGGCGGTCACCGCCTCCGCAGCCGATGATGCGCTGTCCGGCGTGGAATGGCTGGGCGAGGAGGAGCGCACCAACTATCCCGTGACCCTGTCGGTGGAGGATTTTGGCGAGGCGCTCGGGCTGACGGCGCAGGGGGTGGAGCCAATCTCGGCGGATCGGATCTGCGGCTACATGCAGCAGACGCTCGCGCAGCTGGCGCAGGCGCTGGAGCATGCCCCCAACACGCCGGTGCGCGAGCTGGACATCCTGCCAGCGGACGAGCGCACTTATCTGCTGGAGGAGCTGAACCGGACGGCGGCGCCGTATCCTGTGGAGCAGTGCATCCATGAGCTGTTTGAGGCGCAGGTGCGCCAGGCGCCGGAGGCGGTGGCGGTGGTCTATCAGGACCAGCGCGTCAGCTATGGCGAGCTCAATGCGCGGGCCAACCAGCTGGCGCATCATCTGATCGCAATTGGGGTGAAGCCGGACCAGCCGGTGGCGATCTGCGTTGCGCGCAGCGTGGCGATGGTGGTCGGGCTGTTGGCGATCCTCAAGGCGGGGGGCGCCTATCTGCCGCTGGATCCGGCCTATCCGTCGGCGCGGCTGCGGCAGGTTCTCGACGATGCGGCGCCGCGAGTGCTGCTGGCCGATGCAGCGGGGCGATCGGCGCTGGGCGACGATGCGCTACGCGATCTAACGCTGGTGGATCTGGAGACGGCCATGCCGGAATGGGCAAATCTGCCGGCGTCGGATCCGGACCCGCGTGCGCTCGGCCTGACCTCGCGCCATCTCGCCTATGTGATCTACACCTCCGGCTCAACCGGTTCGCCCAAGGGGGCACAGAATGAGCATCGGGCTATCGTTAATCGCCTGATCTGGATGCAAAACGCCTATGGTCTCAACGCAACTGATGTCGTGTTGCAGAAGACGCCATTTAGCTTCGATGTCTCGGCCTGGGAGTTCTTCTGGACCTTGCTTGAAGGGGCAACCCTGGTGCTGGCGCCGCCCGGTGCGCACAGAGATCCCGACGCATTGGTCGACTTGATCATCAACCAGCGAATTACGACGGTTCACTTCGTGCCATCCATGCTGGTCAGCTTTATGGATGCGAAGAGTGTTGACCGCTGCACATCGCTGGGACGAGTTTTATGCAGCGGCGAGGCGCTTCCAGCCGCCAGTGTGCATAAGGTTCGGCGCCTCTTGCCTTGGACGGTCCTGCACAATCTGTACGGTCCGACGGAAGCTGCGATCGACGTGACAGCGTGGAGTTGTCCGGCTGAGTTTGATGGCGCCATTGTCCCGATTGGCCGTCCGATTGCGAACACGCGGGTGTATCTGCTGGATGGTCATGGGGCACCGGTGCCGTTTGGCGCGGTGGGGGAGCTCTACATTGGCGGGGCGGGGGTGGCGCGCGGCTATCTGAACCGCCCTGAGCTGACAGCGGAGCGGTTCATCGCCAGTCCCTTTGTCGAGGGCGACCGGCTGTACCGGACCGGCGACCTGGCACGCTACCTGCCGGACGGCAATCTGGAGTTTTTGGGCCGCAACGACGAGCAGGTGAAGATCCGCGGCTTCCGGATCGAGCCGGGCGAGATCGCGGCGCGGCTTTGCGAGCACCCGTTCGTGCGCGAGGCGGTGGTGGTGGCGCACGAGGGCCTCGGCGGCGAGCAGCGTCTTGTCGCCTATGTGGTGTGCGCGCCGGAAGCAGCTTCGAACGGGCTGGAGGGAAGCGAGCTTGCCGGCGCCTTGCGCGCGCACCTAAGTGCGCACCTGCCGGAGTACATGGTGCCATCGGCGTTCGTGCGGCTGGTGGCGCTGCCGCTGACGGTGAACGGCAAGCTGGACCGCAAGGCGCTGGCTGCGCCGGACGATGAGGCGTATGCGCGCGCCGCCTATGAGGAGCCGCAAGGCGAGATCGAGACCGCGCTGGCACAGATCTGGGCCGAGCTTCTGGGTGTTGAGCGGGTCGGACGCCACGACCACTTCTTTGCGCTCGGCGGGCACTCGCTGCTGGCGGTGCAGCTGTTGAGCCGGGTCTGGCAGGCCATTGCCTTCACACTGCCGCTGACCACGCTGTTTGCCAAACCGGTGCTGGCCGATCTGGCCGCGAATATCATGGATGAGTTGAGCCGCTCCGGCGCGCAAGACCTGCCAGCCATTGCGCCGGTGTCGCGTGACGCGCCGCTTGTGCTGTCGTTTGCGCAGCAGCGGCTGTGGTTTTTGGCGCAGCTGGATCAGAGCAGCACGAACTATCACATTCCGCTCGGGTGGCGGCTCAAGGGTGGGCTCGACCGCAGCGCCTGGCAGCGTAGCCTGGACCGTGTGTTGGCGCGCCATGAGGCGCTGCGCAGCGTGTTTGTCGCGCCGGAGGGCAAGCCCTGGGTGGAGCTGCTGCCGGAGGATGCGGGGCTGCCGGTTGTGGAGCACGATCTGCGGGACAGGCCGGACGCGGACGAGGCGCTATTGGGTCTGTGCAGGGAAGAGGCGTGCACGCCGTTCGATCTGGCGCGTGGCCCGCTGATCCGTGGCCGCCTGATCCGGATCTCGGATGAGGAGCACGTCTTGCTGCTGACGCAGCATCACATTGTCTCGGATGGTTGGTCGCTGGGCGTGTTGGCGCATGAACTCAGTCAGCTGTACCGGGCGTTCGTGGCCGGAGAAGGCGATCCGCTGCCGCCGCTTGCAATCCAGTATCCGGACTATGCCGCCTGGCAACGGCAGTGGCTGTCGGGGGCGCGGCTGCAGCGCCAGGCGCAGTATTGGCGCAACAATCTGTCTGGCGCGCCGGCCCGTCTGGCGCTGCCGACGGACCGGCCGCGGCCGGCGCAGCAGTCGTTTGCGGGGGCGACGGTCCCGATCGTTATTGATGCGGAGCTGACGCGGGAGCTGAAGCGGCTGGGCCTGCAGCAAGGCACGACGTTGTTCATGACGGTGCTGGCGGGGTGGGCTGCGGTGCTGTCGTGTCTGTCGGGACAGGACGATCTTGCGATTGGCGTGCCGAGCGCTAATCGCGGTCGCCGCGAGATCGAAGAGCTGATCGGCTTCTTCGTCAACACCCTTACGCTGCGGCTGGACCTGTCGGGCGAGCCGAGCGTGTCGGAGCTGTTGGAGCGGACGCGGCGCACGGCCTTGGGAGCGCAGGAGCACCAGGACCTGCCGTTCGAGCAGGTGGTAGAGATCGTGCAGCCGCCCCGGGCTCTTGATCACACGCCGTTATTCCAGGTGATGCTGGCCTGGCAGAACAACGCCGCTGGGACGTTCGACCTTCCTGGGCTGATGGTGGAGGCGGCGGCAGACGGCTTCGATCAGGTCAAGTTCGATCTTGAGTTGAGCCTTGGCGAGCAGGGTGAGGTGATCGCTGGCACGCTTGGTTATGCCACGGCGCTGTTCGATCGCGCGACCATCGAGCGGCAGCGTGGTTATCTGCTGGCGCTGCTGCGGGCGATGGTTGCCGATGCGCAGCAGCCGGTCGGACGGATTGAGCTGCTGCCAGCCGACGAGCGCGCATATCTGCTGGAGGAGCTGAACCGGACGGCGGCGCCGTATCCTGTGGAGCAGTGCATCCATGAGCTGTTTGAGGCGCAGGTGCGCCAGGCGCCGAATGCGGTGGCGGTGGTCTGTCAGGACCAGCGCGTCAGCTATGGCGAGCTCAATGCGCGGGCCAACCAGCTGGCGCATCATCTGATCGCAATTGGGGTGAAGCCGGACCAGCCGGTGGCGATCTGCGTTGCGCGCAGCGTGGCGATGGTGGTCGGGCTGTTGGCGATCCTCAAGGCGGCCGGGGCGTACCTGCCGCTGGACCCGGCCTATCCGTCGGCGCGGCTGCGGCAGGTTCTCGACGATGCGGCGCCGCGAGTGCTGCTGGCCGATGCAGCAGGGCGATCGGCGCTGGGCGACGATGCGCTACGCGATCTGACGCTGGTGGATCTGGCGGCGACGCCGGAATGGGCAAATCTGCCGGCGTCGGATCCGGACCCGCGTGCGCTCGGCCTGACCTCGCGCCATCTCGCCTATGTGATCTACACCTCCGGGTCAACAGGCACCCCCAAGGGGGTCATGGTCGAGCATCGCGGCTTGGTCAATCTCAGCTTGGCTCAGATCGGGCTTTTTGGCGTTTGTTGCAACAGCCGCGTGGTGCAGTTCGCCTCCTTCGGTTTTGATGCAAGCGCCTCGGAGCTTGTTATGGCGTTTGGTTCGGGAGCCGCATTGCATTTGCCTGCGGATGAGCTCCGTCAATCGAGTAACAAGCTATCGGATTATCTGCGAAGCGAAGCCATCACGCACGCAACGCTGCCTCCAGCCTTGCTTCAGGGAAGCCAGAAGCTGGAAGGCTTGGGATCGCAAGTTCTCATTCTTGCTGGAGAGCTGCCGAAGGCAGAACTCATCCGGAGTCTAGCTCCAGCATCCATTATCAATGCTTATGGACCTACCGAAGCAACAGTTTGTGCGGCGACCTGGAGTTGCCCCAATGGGTTTGATGGGGCGGTGGTCCCGATCGGCCGTCCGATTGCGAACACGCGGGTGTATCTGCTGGATGGTCATGGGGCACCGGTGCCGTTTGGCGCGGTGGGGGAGCTCTACATTGGCGGGGCGGGGGTGGCGCGCGGCTATCTGAACCGGCCCGAGCTGACAGCGGAGCGGTTCATCGCCAGTCCCTTTGTCGAGGGCGACCGGCTGTACCGGACCGGCGACCTGGCACGCTACCTGCCGGACGGCAATCTGGAGTTTTTGGGCCGCAACGACGAGCAGGTGAAGATCCGCGGCTTCCGGATCGAGCCGGGCGAGATCGCGGCGCGGCTTTGCGAGCACCCGTTCGTGCGCGAGGCGGTGGTGGTGGCGCACGAGGGCCTCGGCGGCGAGCAGCGTCTTGTCGCCTATGTGGTGTGCGCGCCGGAAGCAGCTTCGAACGGGCTGGAGGGAAGCGAGCTTGCCGGCGCCTTGCGCGCGCACCTAAGTGCGCACCTGCCGGAGTACATGGTGCCATCGGCGTTCGTGCGGCTGGCGGCGCTGCCGCTGACGGTGAACGGCAAGCTGGACCGCAAGGCGCTGGCTGCGCCGGACGATGAGGCGTATGCGCATCGCGCCTATGAGCCGCCGCAAGGCGAGATCGAGACCGCGCTGGCACAGATCTGGGCCGAGCTTCTGGGTGTTGAGCGGGTCGGACGCCACGACGACTTCTTCGAACTGGGCGGGCACTCACTGCTAGCGGTGCGGCTTCTCAGTCGAGCGCTCGATGCCGGGTTCAAGTTTACCGCCGCCGATCTCTTCCAAGCTCCTGTTCTGAAGGAACTTGCATTGAAGGTTCATTTGGAGCCACAGCCCAGTAGTCCGGGAGTGATTTGTGTTCGCGCAACCGGATCGCAGCCGCCGCTGTTCTTTGTTCCCACGGGCTTAGGAGATTGTTCCTATATCCTCAACTTGGTGGAGGAAATGGACGCGGACTGTCCAATCTATGGTCTACCGTGGCCTTCTTTCAGTGAAGTTTGTTCACCAACTCTTGAAGCGATAGCCTCGCAAGTCATTCCGGCGATCAGGGAGATACGGTCCCGAGGTCCATATCGATTTGCTGGATACTCATCAGGCGGAATATTGGCTTACGCCATAGCCGAGCAGTTACTGAGCCTCAATGAAACTGTCTCATTTATGGCGTTCATTGATGTTACGCTGCCCGCAAAGCCAGCCGGCATGACGCCCACCCAGACGGTATGCGAAGTGCTGCTAGAAACTCTTGAACCCCTTGAGGACGAGCACTTTAAACTATTAAAGCGCTTTGCACGGCACAGTTCGATTTCTCAACTACTTGAGAAGGCTCATCAAATAGGAGCTATACCTCCGGATCACAATGATGCTTTGATGTACGAGAGAATTGAGCAGTTTCAAAGGGCGCTGCAGCTATATCGGGCTCCGTCGCTGCCAATTGAGGTACATCAGTTTTACGCGACGGATTCTTCCGTAAGTTGTCGCGCACGAATAGACAAGAGCTCAATAGCTCCAGAGACGAGCTCGCCGATGCGAGGCTGGGACAGGGTTTTGAGTGCAGCGGCCATTGATACCACACCGATTCCAGGCAATCACGCGACGATGATGAACACTCCAGAAAACCGCAAAGTCCTGGCACGCTCGTTATCAAGAGCCTTAAATAGCTCACCGACGTGATGATCTGAGGCCGGCAAACTGGACCATTTTTGGCTAGAGTTTGCGCTGCGTAAATCCACCCGGCTGGGAGGAGCGACGGCGATGAAGGCCTCGAAGTTTTCGGACGCCCAGAAGGCGTTCATCCTGAAGCAGGCGGTACTGTCCAGAATCTTTCGCACTTTTGATCAGGCGACGGCTCCTGTTTCAGAGAGTTGTGGCTGACAGAGCGGTCGCATGTTCATGTAGCATTTGGTCGACCACGCCGTTCCGGCAATGTGCCGCAGCCGGGCCGCCGCCAAGTTGAGACAGGATTGACCGTCGGGGAAGGCGCCGACGACACGGGTTGGTCGCCGGATCTCCTTCATGATGCGCTCGAGCGGAAGCCGCTTCAGCTGGTGCGCTGAGGCCGCTTGCCCACCGTTCGCCTGGGTCGCGGACAAAGCTGGTGGCTCGGCATTCGCGGTTCCGGCACTTGCGCACGCGACCCTCACACCTCGGATTCCCTTTTTTGGCTGCGTCCGTCGCCGCTCGGTCGCAGGTGCGATATCAGGCAGTGCAATCACTATGATCGGGCGACGAATGCCCTCTTTCGATCGGATAAGCCCCAGTGGTGCGACCAGTAAGTCATGATTGTTCTCAACCCGGGGCCGACTCTTAATCAGCGGCCCGGTCGGAGTTCGCTCATGGAACAAGCTTAGAAATCTCCTGTTCAATTAATCGCAATAATCGGGTGTTCCGCCTCCCCGCACCTAACGATTCTTTGCGCAAGCAAGGCATCCAAACCCTGGTTAAAGACGTCGGGCTCTTGTTCGTCACAAAGCTCAGGGTTACCCCCAGCTCTCGTCGACACGATTGCCAGATCCTCCGGGACGACGCCTTTGTGCTAACCCAGCGCCGACTTGGCTAGCAGTGCGTCAGGCGCTTGCTCCACATCTCCAGCGGTCCATCATCTTTCGGTTCACGCGCGTCATGCTTTATGTTGGCGCCATGCGCGCGGCCTTTGCAGCGCACGGCCTTGACATCGTATGCCCTTCGCAATGAAGCCGAGCTTTTGAGCCGCTTGCCTTGCTGCAACCCGCTTATTACTATCTAGGCAGCGATCATCGTGGAGCTGCGGGCGACGCCTATACGCTGACCTACATGGCGCAAATGGGCGGCTGGGCGCTGCTGATCATGCGCTGAACGATGCTTCGTCTCCGCTAAGTCTCACAACTCAGCGCGTGGCCTTGCTGAACAGCGGCCCTGCGTCGGCCGGTCATGGCTATTGGTATCAGGGCGAGGAGAATGATGGCGCGGCCGGTGGCCGCTTCGAGCCGGCGCCGAGCGGGACCACATGGCTCGATCAGCCGCATCCGTGGACCGTGGTATACTCGTGCGGGATCGACCTGGGACTTTGTGGGGCGGTCCGCGCGGCTGCGGCGATCCTTGCCCACCAGGTTCGATCGGAGAGACTGGAGCCGCACGTTGAGCCGCCGACGAACCCGTCTTCCGGCGGATCTGTCACGGTGGCGTCATGGAGACGTTCGCTCACACCCTGGGTATCTGGTCACGTGATGGCGTGCTGCTTGACGCCCGATTCAGGGCGGACGGACCGATCATTCTGGATTTTGGGGAGGGGTGGACAAGCCTTATGCCTGAGCCCTTTGTCCCATCTGCATCGAAAGTGAGGTTCGAATTGCGGTACGATGACGGCAGGACGCGCAAGGAAGTCGTCGACATCACCGACACCCAGATCGTGATCCGCTTGCTTGCGGCGTGCTTATCGCGGGGCAGGTTAGATAAGTTGCCGATTGTCGGGTGCGATCGGCACTTTACGGTTGTGTCCCAGACGACTTCCGCACCCAGTGAGCGGCCGCTGAGCGTTCGGCTCGGCTCACTCTTCCCGCTCTTGTCCGGCCATCGCCGAGAAAATAAAGTACGCCGACGCTGGCGGAGCGGCTGTGTCGCACGTGTTGCCCCCAAGGCCGCTATTTCAGGGCAACATTGAGGAGACGCGCCAGTCGCGCAGCTCCCAGCGCCGCCTGGCTTCGTGCGATGTTGCGAGCGTTGGTCTCGTAGTCGCGCGTGAGGAGCACCGGGTTGGGTCCCAGGCTCACCGGGGCGGCATAGGCATATTGCTTGGCGAGTTCCGCGCTCTCGTCAATCCATGCCTGGGGATCGGAGATTTGCGCGGAAGCCTCGTTGACGGAGATATGCGCAAGGCCATCCTTATCGTCGGCGTCGAAGACCGCGCCGTAGGGAGAGACATACCCGCCGAAAAGGCTGTCCCAGTAGGCATGAAGCGCCATGGTGTCACCGTTGGCCGGAATCACCTGCTCGGCGTTACCGCCTGCATCTCCGCTCGGGATTTGTCGCGTGTAGCGGCCGATCGCATGAAGTGGCTGGTGCGCATCCCCGACCAGATGCAACGTCCAGGCGAGATCGTACGAACGGACGTCGTCGGTTGCGCCGGATGATGGCGGAAGTGCCGCGATCATCAACTTGAGCTGGGTAACGAGATCGACGGGATCAGGCTGTGGAAGCGGTGTGCCGTCTGGCGAGAAATTCGTATCCTTGTAGTGCCAGTATGCGTGCTGATTGTGATCGGTGTAGCCGATGTTCTGTCCCGCAGTCGGACTGTCGACCTTGTCGCGCGTATAGTTATATTCCTTTGTTTTGATGTCATCCGCCCATGTTGCGGCGTGCACGAATGCGTAGAGCTTTGCTGTGCGCTCGTCTGGCGCGCCTGCCGTCCACTTGGCATAATCCTTGTTGAGCTTGAGGAGCGCGTCGACTTTGTCCTTCACCGGGCCTTCGAGCTTCTTGTATGCGACATAGGCGATTTGCATGTGGCCGGCGTCCCACCAGGCGGATGCCTCCGTAGCCATTGATGCCAACGCCAGGGCGAGTGCCGGGATATGGACAAGGGAGCGCATGCTCATCTCCTTTGAGTACGGGCCACGGTCCGAATCTGTTCCTCGTCATCTACGATTCGGAAGAAATGCTGATGACACGTCGCCTCTGCTTGAAGGCATACTATCCGCGATTCTGCCTTCGGTTGTGTGAATTGGCCCACAATATTTGGCTGGAGAGGCAACACGGAGGCTCTGCCAGAACCGCAGTCGACGCCGCTGCGCGTCTTGCTGATGGAGAGTTATGACTTGCCCGTCAAGGGCACGCCGCAGCTTTTAAAGTGCCCAGATCCCGCTGCGTGTCGGGCAAAGAAAAGAGGCCGGCGCGTTGAAGAAAACAGGGCGAAGTGCGAGCCCCCACGAAAGATGCAGATAAGGCGGTCCTCCTTTGCCGATGTTCATGAGCAGGAACAACATGCTGGTCACGTCGACGACATCGTTATCTTAAGCGCCGAGCTTTCCTGCGTTTGCCGTCGCACCATTGGCTGCGCCATGCAGTCAGCGGTCACGCGCTTCGGCATCGGCTTTGAGGACGAGGACGAGACGGTCGGTGCTGCGGCCTGGACCATCTGCGAGTTTTCTTGTTTTCGGCTGAGTTCGCGCGCGTCAGCGCGGATCGGACCAGCGCGGTCAAATCAGCATGGGGAGCATGGTGCCTTCCGGAAGAAATCCGCAGACGGCACCCAAAGTTCTAGCGGTACCCAATCTTACCCACCTGCACCTTTCACCGATCTTATGCGCGGCTTCAGCTCGGTCTAGACCGCCCGCTATTAGGAAAGTCGGGAGAAAGATCGTGTCTCACCGTTGCATGGGCGACAACGGGCCGGTCCGCGATGGTGATCCGCCCGAGCTTGAGGACGCGGTCGCGATTGTAGCGACGCTCGATACCAAGGGCTGCGAAGCGTCCCACCTCGCCGATATCATTGCGAGATCCGGCCGCCAGACCGTCCTGATCGACGTCGGCACATCGAGGGCGGCCGGCGGAACCGCCGGCAGCAGCGCTCGCGTCGCCTCACCCGCCGAGCTCTTGAAGAAGATAGCGGCGACAGCGCGCACACGGGTTCGTGATCTCGTACGATCACGTGCGATCAGCGCGATCGTTGGCGTTGCGGGTGGGAAAGGGAGTGCGGCTTTCGGCACGGTTGTATCCGATTTGCCTTATGGCTTTCCCAAGCTGCTGGTCAGCAGCGCAAGGCCTGCGCTACTCGCCGAATTGGCGATTCATAACGACATCATCCTCTATCCAACGCTCGTCGATCTCTTCGGGATCAACGCTTTTACCGAAAGGGTGCTGGAGAATGCAGGGCGGGCGGTTGCGGCCATGCACTATAGGCCGGCTCAAGCTGTGCGCAAAAGGAAGATCATTGCGATCACAGCCTTCGGTGTGACGACGCCCGCTGCACATCAGTGCGTGGCGCACCTTGCCGAGTCCGGGGTAGATGCGATTGTCTTTCCCGCCAACGGCGCGGGCGGCCGCAAAATGGAGCAGCTGATCGCGGCCGGCGAATTCGATGCAGTCATTGATCTGACCACAACAGAGCTCGCCGACGAACTCTTTGGGGGGACAGCTGGCGCCGGGCCGGATCGGCTCAAAGCAGCGTCAGACCGATTGATCCCGCAAGTGATCGCACCTGGTGCAGTCGACATGGTCAATTTTGGGCCGCCCTCGAGCGTCCCTGATCAATTTCGCGGTCGCCAGTTCTACTCCCATACACCCTACACAACGCTCATGCGTACGACGCCTTCCGAGAACGCGCGCATCGGCCGGCTCACAGCGGAGCGGCTGTCGCGCGCGAAGGGGCCTGCAGTCGTCCTTTGGCCTGCGAAGGGCGTTTCCGATTACGACAGGGAGGGCGGCATTTTTCGCAATCCCGAGGCCGACAAGGCTTGGCTCGATGCGCTCAAGGACAGTCTCGAGCCGGCGATCGCCGTCCGCGAACTGAACTGCCACATCAACGATCCCGAGTTTGCCGCGGCTGCAGCGACCTGGATCCTTAAACAGCTGGGCACGGAGACCGATCGTGATGCGAATGTTTGAGCGGGGCGAAATTCTGTCCAAGATCGCAAGCCAGGTCGCGGCACGAAAGGCAGTCCTTGCCGCCGGGAGCAGTTGCGGCCTGGTTGCCAAATGTGCCGTCCTCGGAGGTGCCGACATGCTGGTGGTCTACAGCACCGGGCTGTCGCGCCTCATGGGGCTTCCGACGAGCCGGATTGGCGATTCCAATGCACGCACGCTCAATCTTGCAGCGGAAATCCGCAATGTCGTCTCTTCTGTGCCGGTCATAGGCGGGGTCGAGGCGTGGGATCCTCTCCGGCTCGACCTTGATGCGCTTCTCGACAAGTTCTGGGCAGCCGGCTTCTCCGGCCTCATCAACTATCCCACCATCTCCACCATGGGTGAAAAATGGCGTGATCGCCGTGGCCGCGTCGGGCTGGGCTTCGAACGCGAAGTCGAGATGATTGCGACTGCCCGCAAGAAGAACATCTTCTCGCTTGCCTATGTCGCAAGCGCCGAAGACGCCAAAGCCATGGCAGGTGCAGGTGCCGATTGCATCGTACCACATGTCGGCGCAACCCGCGGCGGCCTGGCTGGCCATGAGGAAGGACAGTCAATTCAAGAGGCGATCAGGCGCATCAATGCCATCAATACGGCGGCGCGAACCGTCCGGTCCGACGTCATCCTGCTTTGCCATGGCGGCGCGATCGCGGAGCCGCAGGATACGGCCGAGGTTTACCGGTCGACGCAGTGCGTGGGCTTTGTTGGCGCTTCCTCCATGGAAAGAGTCCCCATCGAACGCGCAGTGAAGCGGGCGGCAGAGGAATTCAAAGCTGTCCCGCTTCCGCAAAATCACTGACGTTCATCGCAAATCTACAGCGAGGATGGAATGGACAAGCCGATTGGTCAATCAGGCGATGAGAAGACAATTGCATTGCCCCGAGGAAGAAGTCCGGGCCATGATTGGGAGACCGATGTTCTTGTGGTCGGTAGCGGCGCGGCCGGACTATCGGCGGCGCTATATGCGTCGAAGGTCGGACTGCGGGTTACGGTGTGTGAGAAATCTCCGCGACTTGGCGGCACCACGGCGCTGTCGAACGGCATGATCTGGGTTCCGTGTTCGCCCCAGGCGCGGTCCGCCCAAATCGACGACTCGCTTGTGAAAGCCCGGACTTACCTGCAACATGAACTTGGCACCCATTATCGACGAGACCTTGTTGAGGCCTATCTTGAAGATGGTCCAACTGCGCTCTCAGCACTTGAGAACGGGACAGAGGTCGAGTTTACGTTAGCGTCTGCGCCTGATTATCACTCGAGCCAGATCGGCGGCGTCGATAGAGGTCGGGCGCTCAGCCCTGCATCTTATGATGGACGGCTTCTAGGCACCGACTTCGATCTTATCGGTGATCCTATTCGTGTTGTGCTCGGGGGGATGATGATCTCCTCTGGCGAGGTGAGAAGCTTCTTGAACCCTTTCCAATCTCTTGCTTCGCTCAAGCATGTCTTGCGTCGTCTCAGCCGTTACGGGCGGGATCGCTTCGCTTACAGGCGTGGCACCGAACTCAGCGGAGGCAACGCGTTGATCGCGCGGCTGCTCGTGAGCCTGCGCAAGTATGGCGTCGACATATGGCCGGCCTCTTCCGTCATAGATCTCATCAATGAAGAAGGACGCGTCACGGGAGCAGTCGTCAAGCTGATCGATTCCGACATTCGCGTGCGCGCCTCGCATGCGGTCATCTTGGCTACGGGCGGCTTTGCTCGTAACGCCCGCTTGAGAGCCGAGCTAAGCGGCCGTCACCAGCATCACGACACTCTGGTCCATTCCGATGTCACGGGCGATGGCATCAGCATGGCGACCAGGATCGGAGCTGCAATTGACAATGATGTGGCCTCTGCCGGCTTCTGGACGCCCGTGTCAATTCTGAAGAGCGGCAGCGCCTCGCACACTGTCCCGTACGGCTGGCTCGACCGCGGTCGTCCCGGCGTCATCGCGGTGGGGCCAAATGCCAGGCGTTTTGTCAACGAATCCAATTCGTACCATGACATCTGCCTGGCAATGTTCAACGGTGGATATCCGGCAGACAAGCGATTCTACTTCATTTGCGACAGCGAATTCGTCCGGTTAAGAGGCATGGGACATTTGCTCCCCTGGCCCTGGACCTTGAGCATCAGCAAATATGCACGCCTGGATTACATCAAGGTGGCGAAAACCATTCCAGAGCTTGCGGGCCAGTTGAGACTTGATCCCGCTGAGCTACAAAAGACCATAGAGGAACATAACGCGCACGCTGCCGAGGGGCGCGATCCGCTTTTCAATCGTGGCGAATCGGCTTTCAATCGCACGCTGGGCGATACGGCCGTGGGAACGAAAAATCCAAATCTTGGACCAATCAGAAAGGGCCCATTCGTCGCGCTGGCGATCGTCCCGGCAACGCTAGGTACGGCGACTGGGCTGGCAACCGATACTGACGGCAAAGTCTTGGACCGAAACGGCAGCCCAATCGCAGGTCTTTATGCCTGTGGCAATGACATGACCTCGCCAATGCGTGGGGTCTATCCCGGAGCAGGCATCACAATTGGCCCTGCCATCGTATTCGCATATCGCGTTGTCAATAGCATCCTCGCTTCGGCTCGTCAGGGACAAAAGGCTGCGGCTTCTGGAGCTTAATGGTCAAATTCAGGGGCCTGGCGGCACGATCGCGCGATCTCTGTTCGGGCGCAGATAAGCCAGTTGGAACGAGAAGTCGACGCTAACCAGCGTCTTGATTGCCGAGATGCGCGTCATTTGTAACGCGATCCTGATTGCGGCCTTGCGCCCCGTGAAATCCTCGGCAAGCAAGGCTATAGTGCAGGCGCGAAACTTCGCGAATGGGGCGTATGGACAGTCTCTCTGTTGGCAAGCCGCCGAAAAACGCCGATGACGATCCCGCTCACGGCTGGTCCCCATAATCATCGGCCAGTCCGGCTGTAGGCACTCGTTGCTGGGCAAATCCGATGGTGGCTACGCAGGGATGGGGGAACGGGCGCAGGTTGGATATTGGGCTTTGTCCGGAGCGTCGATCAGCATCTCGGTGGCGGACCCCAGCTTAACGGCCTCGGAGCCGATGCGCTCAATGGGTGGTTCGCGTGAAGGTGCGCCATCTGTGTCTAAGAGGCAAGAAGGCCAAGTGAAATTGAAAGCGCATCCGCTTGTCTCGTCGGCGACGCGTGACCAAGACAGGCGAAGCAGATCGCCGAGACGCAAGCCGGTATGACCGCCGAGATCGACCGCATTGGCGATCTCGGCCGAGCAGGCGTTCTTGAACGAGAACAGGCGTCAGTCCAGATGATCTCGAAGAGATCATTCTTGTAGGTCGCTGGCTGATGGTCGAGCAGAATAAAGCAGGGGCAAGCAGTGAAGTCGTAAATCATCCGAAAGATCGCAGTGCTCACCATGGATCAGCCGACCTGCGTCGACCTCGGGTATCTGTTCGATCTAAGACAGGAGTGTTAGTTCAGAGCTATCGCTGAAAGTTGGTGACGGCGGGAATCGGAAAGGCGGCATATCGTGGGGGTGCTTGACGCCTCCACTTCTCCACCGAAGGAGCGATATGCCGTGTCCAACGTAGCGTCATCCAGCTGATTCAGCCAGGAATCTTCGACGATCAACTCACAGAAGTCTTGCGCAACGGGGCGCGTGCCCTTCTCGCCAAGGCGGTCGAGGCGGAAGTCGCAGACTTTCTCGGCCAGCATGCCGATTTGAAGACCGCGGACGGCCACCAGCGCGTCGTGCGCCACGGTCACCTGCCGGAGCGCGAGGTGATGACCGGCATCGGTCCGTCCGCCAGCCGCGTGTACGCGATCGCGAGGCGGCCGCTACCGATCCTGGTCGCATCCGGTTCTCCCCATCGATCCTGCCGCCCGACATGCGCCGCTCGAAATCAATCGAGACGCTGCTGCCGATCCTTTACCTGAAGAGTATCTCCACCGGCGACTTCTCGGAGGCGCTGGCGGCGCTGCTCGGCAAGGATGCTGCCGGGTTGTCGGCATCCGCCATCGGCCGGCTGAAGGACGGTTTGGATCGACGAGCACGCCGCGTGGCAGAAGCGCGATCTGTCGGCGAAGCGCTACATCTACATCTGGGCCGATGGCATCCATCTCCAAGCACGCCTTGAAGACGAAAAGCAGTGCATCCTGGTGCTGATCGGCGCGACGCCGGAAGGCCGCAAGGAACTGGTCGGCTTCACCGATGGCGCCCGCGAGAGCGCGCACGATTGGCGCAATCTGCTGCTCGACCTGAAGCGGCGCGGGCTCGACCTGGCCCCGCAGCTCGCCATCGCCGACGGCGCGCTCGGGTTCTGGAAGGCCGCCGGTGAGGTCTGGCCGAAAACGCGCGAGCAGCGCTGCTGGGTGCACAAGACCGCCAACGTGCTCGGAAAACTACCGAAGAGCCAGCACCCGAAAGCCAAACGCGCGTTGCAGGAGATCTGGATGGCCGAAACCAAGGCCACAGCCGAGCTGGCGTTCGACGCCTTCATCGAGAGCTACACGCCCAAATACGAGAAAGCGGCCGACTGCCTGAGCAAGGATCGGGACGCGCTACTGGTCGTTCTACGACTTCCCCGCCGAGCACTGGAAACACCTGCGGACGACGGATGAGATGGACAAGCGATTTTTTGACCGAGATATAGCGCGACAATCAGGATGAGAGCGCGTATTGCCTCACCTATCGATATTCCCGAGTGCGATCGGTTGCCTCATTTATTTTGCTCCCGGCTTGAGGTTGAGGAGGAGGCCGGGTGCGGAGATGGCCGAGGTTTCGGAGCGCCCGGCCTCCTCCGCTGGCACCTGGCACATCATGGGGTTGTTGTGACCTCATGCCCCAGCAGCGTTTTCTCCGTAGGAACGAACAATAACGCGTTTGCTTGCTCGCTGCGCCAGGATCTAAGCCGACGTTGAAGCGTTCGAAGGAGCTTGTTCGGATAGGCTCCGGGATATTCCACCTGCAACCGGGAGAGCAGTTCGCTACCAGTCCGCCATGGCTCGGCTTCAAACCATTTTCGCAAATCTAGCGTTGCCCGGATGAGCGGGTCCGGACGACGCCGGCCTCTTTTCGCTTTCACGATTGGCCGATCCGTCGGTCGCAACGCTCCGTCCTTCCAGGCGGTTCGTAGGCTTGCCAGGAAGAGATCGATCGATGGCGATGCCGCAGCAGGATTGGCGATTGGCTGGGTATCCGCGAGCGCCGCGAGGCGTTCCTGCGCGCCGCGGATGTCGCGCAACAACGCGACCGGGTCGAGAGCGGCATAGATTTCTTGGAGATGGTGGCGAACCGCGTCGGGCGTGCGGGCGTCGGCGGCCAAGCGCTGGTGTGGCGTTGCCGGCGCGCTGTATGTCTTGCGCACACGAGCGCCGTCGCGCTGCTTGGTCATCAATTTGAACGAGGGTTGGAAGAAGTTCACGAACAGCCGCGCCGCTCGATAGAGTTCAGCCAGCAGCTTGGCCGCTTCCAGGCCCTCGAACCGACGATAGCCGACCATCCTGCGCACGACGGCGCCGTTCTTCTGCTCGACGAACGCCTGGTCGTTCTTCCGGTAGGGCCGGCAGCGCGTGAAGACGATGTTGGCCGCATCGCAGTAGGCTTTCAGCGTATCATTCATGAACACCGTATCATTGTCCGTATCGAGGCCGACCAGCGCAAAGGGCAATTGTTTGCGCAATTCCGTCAACACCGTGCTCAACAGAGTTTGTTCGCGCACGATCAGAGGAGCGCACTCCGTCCAGCCGGTAGCAATGTCGGTGAGCACGAGGGTCTGGATGAAGCTGCCGCGCGCCGATGGACCGCTATGCGCTACAAGGTCAGCCTCGACGAACCCCGGCGCCGGATCGTTCCAATCTGCCGACGTTCGTATTGGAATACTGCGACGCAACGAGTGCGTCGCGTGCCGTCGGCGCTTGCGACCTAATCCTTCTCGGACCCGCGCCAATGCGCGGTCGATCGTCGCAGCGCTCATTGCCAAAAGTTTGTCGCGGATCTCGGGGGCAAGGCCGAGGTGGCCGTGCCGTTCCATCGCCTCAATCAGCGCAGGCATCAACGCCTTCAGCCGCTTCCCGCAGATCCGGTCTGACGCCTCCCAAAGGAGCACGAGCGCGTTGTGTTCTGCCTCATTATAGACCCGGCGTCGCGCCCGCCGGCGTGGGCCTGGGTCTTCCTGACCTCGAAGAAGCCGCATCGCATGCTTGCGATGGAATCCGGTGATGTCGACGAACTCATCCAATATCCGCGACTTCTTCGCGCGATCCGACGTCCGATAGCGCGCGCCTGCCGCCGCCGTCAGTTCCTTCCGCGTCGCCATGCTTAGCCGCCGCACCTTCGCCCCCGCTCGTTCCCGATCCAAGGGAGCAATTTACGTGAGGCAACGGCTTAGCATCCGGTAATAATTAAGGTGAGGCAATGCGGCCGCCGGCTTGGCAAGCGTTGATTGACGCTGCGCGACAATCAAGCGGCGCTGCCAGCGTCAATCGCAGTCTTGTCGAGTTCGTTGGGGGTAGTGTGAACAGGCGGCCGGCCTGGACCGCGCTTGCGATCGAGGGCAACTTTTCGACGGTAACTTTCGACGTTCATCTCGAGGATCGTGGCGTGGTGGACCAAACGATCGATGGCAGCCAACGTCATTGCTTGGTCCGGGAAGATACGCCCCCATTCGCCAAATGGCTGATTGGCCGTGATCAGCAGCGAGCGTCGTTCGTAGCGGGCGGCGATCAACTCGAACAGCACACTGGTTTCCGCCTGATCCTTGCTCACATATGTGATGTCGTCGAGGATCAGGAGGTCATAGCGATCGAGTTTGGCGATCGCGGACTCCAGCGCCAGCTCGCGCCGCGCGACCTGCAGCCGTTGCACCAGATCAGTGGTGCGCGCGAAGAGAACGCGCCAACCGTTCTCGACGAGAGCCAGGCCGATCGCCGCGCCGAGATGGGTCTTGCCGCCGCCCGGTGGACCGAACAAGAGCAAATTGGCGCCGGCCTTCAACCAGGCGTCGCCGGCGGCGAGCGCCATCGCCTGTGCCTTTGATAGCATCGGCACGCTCTCGAAGTCGAAGGTGGCGAGCGTCTTGCCGGCGGGCAAACGCGCTTCCACCATGTGTCGCTCGATCCGACGGCGGGTGCGATCGGATGCCTCGTGCTCGGCAAGGGCGGCGAGGAAGCGGGCGGCAGGCCACCCTTCCTTGTCCGACTGTGCAGCGAGCTTCGGCCAGATCGCCTTGACGCCCGGCAGGCGGAGCTCATTGAGAAGCAACTCGACACGAGCAGCATCGACGGAGGTGGCGATACCGGTCATGCTGCCTCTCCCAGGTTCGAGCGGCCCGACATGACGCTGACGGAGGCGAGTTCATCGTAGACGTCGAGCGGCGCCAGCTTGACGGCGACGCGCGGGATCGAGGCCGCCTCGGGTCGGAAGCGGTCGCGCAGCGCGGCAAGATCGGGTAACTGTCCGGCGTCCAGATCCATCGCGATCGCCTTGGCGAGCTCGGCTTCGCAGGCTCGCTCGTGGGCCAGCGCTAGAAGTTCGACCGTCACCTTGCAGGCGCGCCGATCGTCACCGTGCTCCCGCAAGGTCTCGAACAGGCGTCTGTAAGCGGCGCGCGGGAAGAGCTGGTCGCGATAGACGAGGTTGAGGAGCGCCATCGGCTTGCGCCGCAGGGCATGGATGACGTGCCGGTAATCGACGACATGCCCGCCCTGGCTCTCCGACACAGGCCGACCGCGCCGCAACGTCACAACCGGCGTGACGCCGAGGAAGCATTCGAGCCGGTCGTCGAAGATGCGCACACGCAGGCGATGGCCAATCAGCCTTGAAGGAACGGTGTAGAACACGCGCCGCAGGATGAAGCCGCCTGACGACGTCACCGGGATCACTTTCTCGTCGAAGTCGGTCGTGCGGCCTTTCGGCAGCGGCGCCAATGCCTCCTTCTCGAGCGCGATCGGCTTGGCGAGGTTGGCGTTGCGCCGGCCGACAATCTCGTCGACAAAAGCCCGGTAGGCATCGAGACTGGCGAAGTCGCGCGTCCCCCGCAGCAACAGCGCATCTTCCAGTGCGCGCTTGAGATGGCCGTGCGCACTCTCGATCGAGCCGTTCTCGTGTGCAATGCCCGCATTGTTGCGTGTTGGTGCCATGCCATAGTGGCCCATCAGCGCAGCGTAGCGCTGTGTCAGATCCTCACGCGCGTCAGCCGCCAGATTGCGGAACGCCGCCGATAGGCTGTCGCTGCGATGCTCCCGTGGAACGCCGCCAAGCGCCCACAGGGCGTTCTGCAAGCCCTCGGCCAGGGCGACGAAGCTTTCGCCCCCGAGCACGACATGGGCATGCTCGAAGCCGGAGAACGCCAACCGGAAGTGATAGAGCCGGTGATCGAGTGGCTCACCTACGATGGTAATGCCGAGCGCGCTCACGTCGGTGAAGTCGGACAGACCCAGCCGCCCAGGCTCGTGCTCCTGGCGGAAGATCACGTCCTGTTCGGGGCCGTTGAGCGCCCGCCACGCATTGATGCGCCGCTCCAGCGTGCGTCGGATGTTGGGGTTGAGGTCGCGATGCCGCCGGCGCAGTTCGTCCAGCACACCGATCACGCGGATGCCGGGAGCAGCCTTCAGGATCGGAACGATCTCGGCGTCCCAATAGGGCGCGAGTGGATCGGATCGTCGCCGGCCCCTCGGCGCCTTCTTCTGCGATGGCGGGCGCGCATCGCCCTCAATCCGATACGCACTCGCTTTCGAGAACCCCGCCTTGGCCGCGGCCGCTTCGGGGGACAATGTCAGTCGGTAGGTCATGTACAGCCTCATCTGGTGGTCGGTGATGTGAAGGCCAGGCAAGGCATCGATTCCCTCTTGTCGAGACGAATCAAAAGCTTGCACCAGCCCCGCCCAGCCGCCAGACGGGTCCAAAAACGCGCGACGCCGATGGGGACGGACCTCCGGTCGGGCTACGCCCTCCCTTCGGTCCGTCCCCATCGGCGCAGTCTCACCTTGATTGTCGCTGGAGTCTCACCCTGATCGCCGCCGCGCACCGAGACGACGATTGGCGGAAATCGCTGCACGTCCATTCTTTTGTTCGGCCGCGCCGCAGGTCATTCTTCCGTCCCGGCCATCAATCTTGCAGCCGCCGCCCACAGGGGCGGTCAAGGCTAGCCGCACTTGCGGCCACCGCAAGGCTTGGCCTTGACCGGCCCGACCACGGTGGCACGCTGCATGGAACGGGACTGGCCAAGCTGGAAGTGGCCGTCAGCTGCGATTATGGTTGTCGGGCGCGGGTGACCTCGTGGCGAAGCGTGACGCGTCGGCTGCAAGCGTCACCGGACTACCTATGTTGTCTTGCCGAATTGAGGCGCCCGCCCGCCCGCTCTTGGCCGCCGCGCTTTCCATTGCGACACGAATTGTTCGTAGTTTCGCTCCGCCTGGGCGGCAATCACCATCTCGCGGTCGCGCAGCGCCTTGATGTTGTAGGCATAGGCAGCTCCACGCCGGTTGCCTTTCTGTTGCGGATGTCCGGCTTGCAGTTGCATCGCGCGGGTCTTGTTGGCGACCAGCGCCGGGCGCGCCCACAGGTAATCCTCGCCCTTCGTCAACAAATGCCAGCAGAGCACAGTGAGCTTGCGAGCCACGGCCACCGCGGCGATCTGATGGCCGCGCCGGGCGCGGATGCGGACGAAAAACGCATGGAGTGGACCGGGCGCCTTGGCCGCTGCCCAGGCCGCCTCGACCAGCATGGCGCGCGCGTGACTGCGGCCGATCTTGCTGATGCGGCCGTGATGGGCGGCGCCCAGTCCCGACTGCCGCACCCGCGGGTTCAGCCCGAAATAGCTCACCAGCTTCTGCGGGCTGTTGAACCGGCTGATGTCGCCGATCGCCGCGACGATCCCGGCGGCGACCGCCAGATTGACGCCGGTTATCGTCATCAATTTGTTGACCGCGGGATCGTCCATTGCGTCCTGCGCGATGTCGCGGTCGAGCCGGGCCAGGTCTTCCGCCAACCGGTCAAGCTCACGGACCTGCCGATCGATCGCTGCGCGTTCATCGTCCGGCGACTGTTGAGCGGCCAACCACGCCCGGCCGCGGGCGTTGAACAGATCGGCATGCGGGCACTTCGGGATCAGGTGCTCGTGCAGGATCGAATGCGCCTCGTTCTTGAGCCGCGTGCGCTGCCGCACGACCTGGTAGCGCCGTGCCACCAGCCTGCGCTGCCGTTCGGTCTCCGCGTCCGGCGTCCAGATCTGCGGCAGATACCCGGCCGCCTGAAGACTGGCGAGCGTGCCGGCATCGATCTTGTCGGTCTTGACGTGAGCCTGGGCGATCGCCTTCACCTGCAACGGATTGGCGATAATCACCCGCGCCACAAACGGAGCCAGAACCCGCGACACCGCCATGCTGTTGGCAGTCGCTTCAACCACCACCTCATCACTGGCCAAGAGGCTCTTGCCAAATCCCTCCAGCGCAGTCTGCGTCATATCAATGCGGCCCGCACGTCGGAGCCTGCCGTCTTCCCAAAGCACCACCTCCCCGAAAGTTCGGTGGACATCGATGCCAATCACCCGTCGCATTTGCACCTCCTGCCTGACACATGACGGGAGCTGCGGGCGACACGACAACTACTTCGCGCTCTCGGCGCAACCGGGCGAGTCGCAGAGGCGGCCAGCTACTAACTCGAGCTATCGGCTCATCGTGTGTATCGGTCTGCCTGCACCTTCGTGCTCCCGGTGCCTCTGTCCCGATGGTCGCACCATACGCTACGGTGTAGGACACCGCGGCAGAACGTTGGCACCGAGACATCTCATACCGGTTACCAATCCCATTGAAAGCACCTTCGCCACCGTGCGCCACCGCACAATCCGATCGAAGGGCTGCCTGTCCAACACGACCGCCCTAGCAATGGTCTTCAAATTGCTTGAGGGCGCACAGAAAAGCTGGCGACGGCTCGACGGACACAACCAGTTGCCAAAACTCGTTCTCGGTGTGACATTCAACGAGAGGATCGAGGTCATCGCCAAGCCGACCGACCGTCAGCCCGCAACCGCCGCCGCCTGACCGGCCCGCTCGTCGCCAAAAAAAGTGGCGATAGCTCCTCCAATGGGGCTGAATCATCTCGCCGCTAGCTGGCCCGGCGAAGCGGATGCGGCAGAGGTAGCGCATTTGTCAACCCCTCCCCGGGTGAATATAGGCGCCGAGTCGCATCCGCGCTGCTTTCTGTCGAACTCGCCGATTGAGTCTAGTTTTGACGTTCTACCGCTAATGGGCGTGATGAGGCTTGATAGCGCGTTTTGACGAAACGAACACAATCGTCTTCGGTACGAGAACCCAGCGTGGAGCGCGCCCTGCTAAGCGGCGCGACGTATTCGGGGTTCGAAAGCAACTGATGCGCGATCCGAATGGCCCGTCCTGCGGGGTCAAAGAGCCGCACGAGCCGGGGGGCGTTAGGTCAATCAGTTATAAACGTTCAGTGGATTGGCTGCGCGCCATCCGGCGCGTCGCCCCGGAGCGGCTGTCGGTGATCGCAAGCATGCCGAGTGGCTACTGTATGAGGCGTAAACGCGATATTGCTCTCGGCGGTAAGCGGCCACATGGACCGCTTTCATTATGTAAATTGCTGCGCAGGTCTGTCAGCTTTCTGTAAGCCAGCCCCGATAAACAATCAGGGTTTAACGGGAGCGTGGCCGGGACAGCGCATGAGCTGAAGGACCACCATGGGCCGAGTTGCGCTTCCGTTAAACTCATTGCACCGCGGATGCGGCAGGGATCGTGCCTCATGCTGCCCCCAGGCCGTCAGGCGTCGACGCGTTCGCACTGCTTCCAACTCGGGTTAGGTCTCGTTCTGGCAGCATCACTCGTTTTGCGGAGCTCCCGATTAGCATCTTGCCACCGCTAGCTGAGCTTGGAGCCGGTTGGCGGGTTGCAGGGACAGCGCTGCCCCGTGGGGGACGAGCGCGGAGTGCGAAGGGCAACTAGCAGTAGAGGCGGGCAGTGACAATCATCCAACCCTCTGGAAGGGAAGGAGATTGCCTGCGAAGCCCGCCCGCTGTTGTCTTGGTGCAATTGTGTCTGCCATTTGTGGCGACGACGGCGCCGACTGCGTTGCCGATTCTTCGACGTGGTACTCCTTGTCGTGACTTTCGGCGTCTCGGATAATCTTTCCAAAGGGACCGCTTCTATCGCGTTCCGTCTGGATTTACTTCGTCAACATTTCTTGCGTCCGTGTTTGGCCTGTCATTCTTGTTTATGCAAAGCGCGCCTGTCTGGACATGCTGGTGTCTCCAATTTCTCCCAGGCAAAGACCCAACCTAGAGAGCTGCCGACGAGGATGGGACCGACCGATTTTGGTAGGTGCCCTTCGGTACTTCTAGAAGATACAAGTTGATAGCCTTGAGAATTTGAGCCTCTCGGGAGCAAAGGTGGCCAGCTCCAGTCTCCGTGACGGGGTTGGCCGCCAGCGCCTGCGGCACCATGCGCACAGGGCAGCTACAGGCCAACAAATGCATACATTCGAGCGGCATATCACGTCCTTGCGGTCGCAAGCCCTTGCGGTGCTTGCGGCCAATCAAGCCCGTGCCGCCGATCAGTCTCTGGAACCATCAGATCGCAACACCGCCGCATTTAACATCGACGAAGTTCAGGCGATGCTAGCCATACTCGATTGCATGAAGCCCAACCTGCGGTCGAAGGAAGCACGGCAGATCGCTGCGCGCATACGCGCGCTTCTAGAGGGGTCACAGCGGGGGCAAGTGGTTCGAATAGGATGTCTGTGAGGCCACTCGGTAGTACAATGAGTAGCCAAACCGTGCGCAGCATATCGAGCTGAAAGAAACGCTCAAGCCACTGTTACGAGAGGCGTATCGAGATGGTAGCAGAGGGCGAGCGCCGATACGACTTTGTTCGTGAGTCAGCGAAGCGACGGCGCGTGCGCACGGAATATGTGGGGCCGGGAACCTTGTGTTCGGAAGCCCCGCAAGTCTTGCAGCGGCGATCAGCCGCCAATTCGACAAACCTTGTATAGTGCTTTGTAGCCGATGCTATATCACCCACTTACCTTGGTAGAGTTGAGCGCCGGTTAGATCGTTTGTACTTTCGATGTCGAACCTGGATCATTCGATCTGCGGTTCACTGCGAAGTCTGAACTGATGCCTTGCCAGAAGTCGGCGCGTTCCAATTATGTGTTGAGACGAACATCTCGTTGCAGCAAAAAGGGCCAGAGCTTCCTAGAAGGTGCCACTATCGAGATCGCGATCAGCCACCAGATCAGCGGAATGGCATTTGTTCGAGCGACGAAATTGTAAGCGGAGAGTAGGGCGTCCGCGCTCGCGAGTGTGTAAGCCCTTAGAGTAGCCGAATGACCCGTCGCTTGTGCTAGGGTCTTTAGGTACAGTCGCCGCATTGATGATCGTCGCTGGTGTGCGTTGCCGGCGAATTTGCATCTCACTTTCGAAGGACGAGTCGACATGACTACCGAGCTTTCTATCAAACGCCCGGTCTTGTCTATCGTCGTCAGTTTCCTGATCCTGCTGATCGGCCTGCGCGCCGCCACCCTACTGCCGATCCGGCAATATCCCAAGCTATCCAGTAGGGTCATCAATATCACGACTTCCTATCCTGGTGCCACCGCCGACACTTGCGGCGAGCGCGATCTCCGACTACCTCTCGCGCGTGGTGCAGCCGGTTATCTCAACCGTCGACGGGGTCGCAACGGCAGAGACGCCGGGTGGCCAGAGTTTTGCGATGCGGCTATGGCTCGACCCAGCGAAAATGGCTGGGCACGGCGTGTCGCCGGCTGAGGTTTCGGCTGCGATTGCCGCTAACAACTTCCAGACCGCGGTTGGTCAGACCAAAGGCTATTTCACTATCTCTGATGTTACGGCAAATACAGATCTGCGGAGTGTCGATGATTTCACGCGCATGATCGTCGAAGCCAATGACGGTGGACTGGTGCGCATGGAGGACATTGCAAAGGTGGAGCTTGCCGCGCAGACGACAGACACTAGCGTCACGATGAACGGCGAGCTGCGGTCTTTATCGGCGTGCAGGCGAGCCCACAGGGCAATCCGCTAAACATAGTGCAAGGCGCTGTTTCCGGAAATTGAGCGTAACCTGCCACCGTGGGTGAGGATGAAAGTGGCCTACGACTCCACCACATCTATTCAGTCATCGATCGACGAGGTAGAGAAGACGCTCATTGAGGCCATCGCGGTCGTGGTCGTGATCTTTCTGTTCCTGGCCTCGCTGCGGTCGGTCATCATTCCTGTGGTCACCATTCCGTTGTCGCTCATTGGCGTCTGCAGCATGATGCTGGCGCTCGGGTTTTCGTTTAATCTGCTGACTCTCCTTGCGAGGTACTCGCGATCGGTCTCGTTGTCGAAGACGCGATTGTGGTGGTGGAGAACATTCATCGCCATTTAGAAGAAGGTGCACCGCCCGACAGGCGGCCACAACCGGCGCACGCGAGATAGTCAGTCCCGTTATCTCCATGACGATTACCTTGGCTGCGGTATATGCCCCAATCGGAGTTCTCGGCGGCCTCGCCGGTGCGTTGTTCCGCGAATTTGCATTCCCGCTAGCGGGAGCGGTGATTGTGTCGGGTGTGATCGCTTTGACGCTGTCACGCATGATGTGCTCGCTATTCTTGAGGCGCGCCGAGGGGGGCGATTTGCAAGCCTTGTGAACCGCGGCTTCGGCGCCATAACACGATGGTACGGCTGCAAGCTCGACCGTTCGCTCGACTATCGCCCAGTTGCCGGGCCTGTTTGCGCTGACCATGCTGGGCCTTGTCGGCTTTCCCTATATGAATATCCAAGGAGCTCGCGCCGGAGGAGGATCAAGGTATCGTATTCGCGCTAACGCAGGCGCCGAAATACGCCAATATCGACTACCTGGACTATTAGGGCACCAAGCTTGAAAACGTGTTCAAGAAATTTCCAGAGACTGACTTGAGCTTCGTGCTCAATGGCGTTACCGGAAAGCAGAGTGGCATGGCCGGCATGCCAAGCCTTGGGACGAGCGCAAGCGATCATCGATTGGACTAAAGTCGCTTGTCCAGACCGAGCTATCCAAAATCGAAGGCATCAACGCGTTTGCCTTTAACTTACCTCCCTTCCCGGCGGTCCGGATGGCTTACCAGTGCAGATGGTGCTCAATTCGACGCTTAGCTTTCAATCCATCTACGAGCAGATGTCGAAGCTGAAGGATGCTGCGCAGAAGAGCGGTCTTTTCGTGGTGAGCGACTCCGATCTCGAGTTCAACCAGCCGGTGGTAGGAATCAAGGTTGATTGGTCCAAGGCTAGCGAGCTTGGCATTACCATGCAGACGATCGGCAACGCGCTCGCCAGTTGCTTGGGGGAAACTACGTCAACCGCTTCAGTTTGCAGGGCCGCTCGTACCAGGTGATCCCGCAGGTGCCGCGAGAGGAACGCATGGCGTCGCAAGCAATCGGGAGCTATTATGTGAAGACTGCGACGGGATCGATGCTTCCGCTGTCTACCGTAGTCTCAACCGAGACTGCGACCGCCGAACGCGCCCACCCACTATAATCAGCTCAACTGCGCGACCTTTCAGGCCGTGCCGATGCCCGGCGTCACGATCGAACAGGCTGTTGATTTCCTAGAAGCCGTGACCTTGCCCCACGGGCTTAATCCAGTTTGAAGTTCGCTCTGGTCCCACACGAGGACCGGAGCATGAAGCGCAGACGCTTTTCGGAAGAGCAGATCATCGAGATCTTGAAGGAGCACGAGACCGGGGTTTCGGTCGCCGATCTGTGCCGCAAGCATGGCGTCAGCGACGCCAGCATCTACAAATGGAAGGCCAAGTTCGGCGGGATGGAGGTCTCGGAGGCCAAGCGGCTGAAGACACTGGAGGGCGAGAATACACGGCTGAAGCGATTGCTGGCCGACGCCATGCTGGACAATGCGGCGCTGAAGGATCTTTTGGGAAAGAATGTATGGTCCGCACCGTCCGTGCAAGGGATCGTAACAGCGAAAATGACGCTTTCAGTTGCATAAATGTATCCGGCCTGTCGCGAGTGGACTGCTGTTGCAGCCAGGCCATGATGAGATCCGCGCACGCCGTTCCCAATAAATGGTTCGGGCACGAAGCCCGCTTTTTTGCACAGGGCTTACGGCATGTTGATCCACTGTTTCGTCATCACTGTTCGCGAGCCTTGCAATCTCGCCAGAAGTCGTCAGGTGAAAGCAGGATCCCTGCGTTCGTAGAGTGCTCCTGGCTTGTTCAAGACCACCCAGACAATGCGAGCCATCTTGGCGGCTAGGGCGACAACGGCCTTATTCGGATGCATCCGAGCTTGGAGTCCGTCGAGCTAGCTTCCCAAGCGATCGCGCGTTCGGTCCAGATGCCGGAAGCAGGATCGCGCGCCATGCACTAGAAGCTTTCTCAAATAACGATTGCAGCGTTTGCTGATGCCAAGCAACGTCTGCTTCCCGCCGGTCCAGTATTGTCTGGGCACCAACCCCAGCCAGGCAGCAAGGTCGCGAGCCTTGCGAAACTGCAGCCCATCACCGATCGCGGCAAGCACAGCGGTTGCACCTAATGCGCCGATACCAGGGATTGTCATCAGCCGGCGTGTAACGTCCTCTCGGTTAGCGACCGCTTCGATCTCCCTTGTCACTTGGCGGATCCGTTCTTCGAGGCGGCAGAGATCGGCGCAGAGATCGCCGACCAGACGCCGCATCACCGGTGATATACCGTTTCCTTCGTCTTTCAAAGCGAGCGGTAGCTCGAGCTTGAATTTACAGCACCCTGACGCAAAGGTACGCCATACTCGAGGCAGAAAAGCCCGCATCTGATTGATCAGGCGTGTCCTCGCGCCGACCATCTGGTCACGGATTCGATGCAGCGCTTGAAGATCGACCTGGTCCTCCTCCTTCACGGCGACGAAGCGCATTGTCGGTCGCGTCGCGGCCTCAGCGATCGCCTCGGCGTCAATGATGTCGTTCTTGTTTGACTTCACGTAGGGCTTCACGAATTGCGCGGGGATCAGGCGCACCTTGTGACCAAGTGCCTGTATCTTCCGGGCGAGCCACTGTGAACCGGCGCAGGATTCCATGCCAACTATGCTTGGTTGTGCGCGAGCAAAGAACTGAAGAAGAGTGTCCCGTCGAAAGCGAACTTTCTGAACAGGTGTGCCGTCGCAGCTCAGGCCAACGACGTGGAACAGGTTCTTGGCCAATGTCGATTCCATAGACAGCCGCAGGTCGCGGCAAATTGCGATGGGCCATCGTACTCTCCTCTATTGATCTGACCTTCCCCATGATGAGGGAGGAGGACGGTGCGGACCATCCCATTAGTGGTGACGCCCGCGGGGAAGCGGAAAGCCGTCGGCCATCTGCGAGAAGCATTCGAGATGAGCGAACGGCGGGCGTGTAAAGCCATCGGCGATTGCCGCATGACCATCAGATACCGGACAATCCGGGCGGATGATGCCTCCCTGCGTCAACGCATGAGGGCGATCGCCCAGGAGCGTCGTCGCTTCGGCTATCGGCGCTTGCATGTTCTGCTCAAGCGGGAGGGCTATCTGGTCAACCACAAGAAACTGTTCCGGCTTTACCGGGAAGAGAAGCTCGCGGTGGGTCGCCGTGGCGGTCGCAAACGGGCGATCGGGACCCGGGCGCCGATGACGGTGCCGATGGCGCCCAACGACCGCTGGTCGCTTGACTTCGTATCGGATCAGCTCACCGATGGCCGTCGCTTCTTGCCGCCTGGCTGGGATTGACGCCGCGGCCTTATTCCAGCGGAGGCAAAGAACGACTGGGAGGAAGATCGAAGATGTGAAATCCGGAACTCCGCTCTCTGCTCGTTGTCGGAGCGACGGCCGTCTTGCGGGTGGTCCGAAACGACGCTCGGGGGCGGCGGTGGCTGAAGGCGCTTCTCGCCAGACGGCCCTTCAAGGTTGCCGCGGTCGCGCACCGCAAAAATAGAGCAGCAAGGCAGCGCCGTGGATCTCCGCGACCTTTCGGAAGAAGTGCCCATCAACTGGACCTCGATCATGGTGGTGGCGCAGAAGGCGGACGATGCTTATGCCGAACTTGAGCGCAAGTCCTCGACTTGAAGGCGCTGGAAAATACTTAGAGGGGCTATCCATCTGCTGATACGAGACCTCCTTGTCATTATCAGACGTCTGTGTCTTTGAGATCTGTGCTTTAAGTACAGCAAAATTGATCATGGGGTCCGGCCGAGCCATTCCCTCGGAGCCGCCGTCCCTCGCCACGGACCGGCGGCCGGCGACATTACCTGCGATTCCCCACGGACGCGGCCTGTCGCAGGGAGTATCTGTAACTCACCCGCAGAGTGCGTCGGGTGGTCACGCCAACGCGCGCAGAGTGCTTTGGTCAGGTTGTGGTCAGCTAGGAATTCTATCCTAGTCGACAGAGCTTGCGCGGCACGAGCTCGATCGCGGGAAACTTTGCCGATAGGAGAACGCTCTCATGTATGGCAGAAGTGTTGGCTCATTCAGCCAGTTCACAACCGGTAACCAAACTGACGATTCAGCAGAGGCGGGAGATAGTCCCCGGTTTGCGGAAACAGTTGCAGGACTGGAGCGAGGTGAGTCGTCATCCGAACCAGCGGCGTCATACTCTCTCGTTTCCGAACCGCCCATTAGAGAGATCGACCGAGAGTCCTTCTTGCGCGGCGTTGAGAGATTCTTGCGCAACGATATCAGGCACATCGCCGAGAACCCAGAAGAGTACTCAGACTTCGTCTCCCAGAAGGCTGAGCGCGCAGCGACGGTTGCTGGAAGTTACGCCAACACGTACGACGATCCAAATAAGCCAGCACGATTTTACAGCTACCAGTTGGGCCACGAAATTGTCGGGCTTCTAAGAGCAGGAGGCCCGGCTCTGATTAAAGGAGACCATTTTCAGCAGCAGTTTGGGCGCAACGATATCACATCCGTCGTAGACCTTAGGGTGACTCATCCGCTTGTCGAGAACGCTGGCGATATCTTGCTAGAACATCAACTGCGAGAGGATGGGGACCATCCGCTGATCTTGTCGCGGCCGGCCCTAGCGGGCATGGAACCTCGTCTAACGGACATGGGTTTTGTTCACGTGGGTCGTAACTACTGGGTGCTTGATCCTCACCAGCGCCCCGATGTATGGGCGAAGAACGAGAAGGACGAGTGGCAGCGGGTAGGCAAGCCTACGAAGTATCTTTCCAAAGATGGGGGCAGTGATGTCGGTCCTCAGAGAAGCTACCAAACGGACTCGTCGGACGATGACCCTTCATTTTACTTGGAGCGCGCTCTTAGGGGGATGCACATGGAGTAAATTGGCTGCAATAGCGGCAGCGGGCCTGAAATGACGGACATTTGACCGTTCTATCGCGGGCTCAACGGTCTTGCTCCAAAAAGGGGGCGCACGCCTAGCTGAAATATTGCGCTTTCTCCGAACTAGACTTCGTGCGGAAGCAAAACGCAACGTCCGCTGTACGTCAAGCTTTTCGGGACACCCGACCTAGAGTATCGCTGCGGATTCGCAGCAATATGCTCTATGTCTCCGCCATAAAACTCTGCCAGCTTGTTCTCGAATGAAGATCTTGAGATCTCAACCAGCGGTGGCTCGTCAACCAGCGCGTATGGCGGGATTGCAGTCGAAAATGATTCAGAGGAGAAACTCGATGGCGCCGAATTCAGGAAGGAGAGTATATCCGGCGAATCCTTGGCGATGCGCGTAGTACCGGTCATCAGTCGCGCTCGTTCTCATTTTAATCGGCCTCGGGATAAATTGCTGGTGCGCTGTGACCTTGCCCCACGGGCTTAATCCAGTTTGAAGTTCGCTCTGGCCCACATAAGGACCAGAGCATGAAGCGCAGTCGCTTTACGGAAGAGCAGATCATCGGGATTTTGAAGGAGCACGAAGCTGGCGTTTCGGTCGCCGATCTGTGCCGCAAGCATGGCGTCAGTGACGCCAGCATCTACAAATGGAAGGCAAAATTCGGCGGGATGGAGGTGTCGGAGGCCAAGCGGCTGAAGACCCTGGAGGACGAGAACACACGACTGAAGCGTCTCTTGGCCGACGCCATGCTGGGCAATGCGGCCTTGAAAGATCTCCTGGGAAAGAAATGGTGATGCCCGCTGCCAAGCGGAAAGCTGTCGCCCATCTCGTGGACGTCTACGGAATGAGCGAACGGCGGGCGTGTAAAGCCATCGGCTGCTGCCGCATGACGATGAGATACAAGGCGACTCGCGCAGATGATGCCCGCCTTCGCCAGCGCATGAGGGCGATCGCCCAGGAACGTCGCCGTTTCGGTTACCGACGCCTGCACGTGCTGCTCAAGCGGGAGGGTTATCTGGTCAACCACAAGAAGCTCTTCCGGCTCTACCGGGAAGAGAGGCTCGCGGTACGCCGCCGTGGTGGCCGCAAGCGGGCAATTGGGACCAGGGCACCGATGATGGCGCCGCTGGCCCCCAACGATCGTTGGTCGCTCGACTTCGTGTCGGATCAGCTCACCGACGGCCGTCGCTTCCGCATTCTGACCGTGGTCGACGATTGCACCCGCGAGTGTCTGGCGCTGGTGGCCGATACCTCGCTCTCGGGCGCCCGGGTGGCGCGGGAATTGGACCGCCTGATCACCGGGCGCGGCAAGCCCAAGACGGTGGTCAGCGACAACGGCACCGAACTCACCAGCAACGCCATTCTGACGTGGGCCGATCAGAGCCGCGTCGCTTGGCACTACATCGCGCCGGGCAAGCCCATGCAGAACGCCTTCATCGAGAGCTTCAACGGCCGGCTGCGGGATGAATTGTTGAACGAGACGTTGTTCACCTCGCTGGCGCAGGCCCGCGTCGCGCTCGGATGCTGGCGCGCCGATTACAACGACACACGACCACACTCACGGCTCGGATGGAGGACGCCGTCCGAGTTCGCCACCACCTGCAACCCGCGACGGGATCTGGCGCTGCGCTATGCTGAGGGCTCCGCGCCAGCTCCCGTCGCTACCACCGCCCAAAGGGGCAACTCCCACGACCGGGGCGAACTCAGGAATGGATAAAACTTGGGGGCAAGGTCAGCTGAAACAAGAAACCTTCCATTTGCATCGGCGAGGTCGCGGGGGCTGCCGCCGATTGAGTGTTCCGCGTTGATGGTAAGCCTAACTGTTGGCATGCTGACATCTAAGCATCAAGACGTCACAACTCTGGTCCGCTCCCGCATGGGCTCGTTCGAGATAGCGCCGCAAAGTGCGGGCCGTCCGCCTGCGGTGCTGGGTTGGCGCCGCCGGTCTCCGTCTTACCTTCAAGGGCCAGGGACAGTTTGAAATTATTGCGCAGCATTGGGTTTGCGGGTTCCGCTGCGAGAGCTTGGCGGTAGAGTTCTTGGGCCTCCCGATGTCGGCCCTCGTGATCGAGAACAACTGCTTTGGCATTCAATGCGCGCAGGTCGCCAGGGGCTGCCAATAAGATCTCGTCGAGCACCTCAAGCGCATCATTCGAGCATTTGCGTGCCAGCAAAGCCCGTGCAAGAGGAATCGCGGCATCAACATTGACCGGTCGTTGCTTCACCGCATCGCGCAAAGCCTGCTCGTCAGCATCCCAACCGAGGGCGAGAGCGATGCGCTCGCGCATAGCTGGATCGACCTCCTTGGCCCCGACCAGCTCTGCCGCAGACGTCGGCTGCTGTGAAAGACCCGACTTGTGCGAGTTAGCGCAACCTGCGAGCAGCACGATGGCAAGCATGGGGAGAAAGGCCGAGCACGAATGGCGACGAAAGTTAGGCCAGCGCCGCAGAACGTTAATCTTACATGAGTTCATAAGTGACCTCACGACCCCAAACCTGTGCTCGTCAGCCGGCCGGCAGGGAGGAGGTCACGATGCCCGGCTGTAGGAGTCTTGTCCTTCCCAGGCGCAAGTTTGACGGAGCCAATCGGCTGGACGGTGAAATCCGAGGCGAGATCCTGATAGGAGAGAACAGGTAGGTCTATTCCATTGCGGGTGAGAAAGCCGCGGACGAAGCGCCGGATATCCATCGATCCCAGGATAACTGGCTGGTTCTGACTGCGTGCGATGCTCGAATGGATCTGGCGAAATTGTGAAAGCAGCATCTCGCTTTGCCGATCCTCCAAAACGAGATAGGGGCCGACAGCGGTCTCGCGCACCGCACTGCGCACGATATCCTCGGTCTCGCGCTCGACGATAAAAGCCGCCACAACACGATGGGCGTTGGCGTAGCGGTGACAGATCTGCCGCTTTAAAGCGGAGCGCACATACTCGGTGAGCAGTACGGCATTTTGTTCCCGTTCGCTCCATTCTGCAAGTGCCTCCAAAACCAAACGGGTGTTCCGGATCGGGATGCCCTCGTCCAGCAAGCGACGTAGGACATCCGCGATGCGAGGGATCGGTGTCGTGCGCAGCACCTCTTTCACCAGATCGGCATATTCCTGCTCCATCCGGCCAAGCAACTGACGCGTTTCCTGAATGCCAACCAGGCGCTGTGCATAGCGTGTCAACGTTGACTGGACGCGTAAGGCGATGATTTCGCTCGGACGGTGGTGCCCTATTCCGGCAGCTTTGAGAGCAGGCGCATGGACTTGTTTAATCCAGATCCGATTCGTGTCTGGGTCGTGCCAAAAGGGGATCCCGCTCAAATCAATGTTTGCCACGTCGTCATTAAGTAAGAGTTGTGTAGGGTCAATGGCGCCCTCCTCCACGGGCACTCCTTCGACATCCACCCGGAATTGCAATTGGGCCAGGTGCTTTGCGCTTTGGGCGGGAATGCGTGGAATTGTGATGCCAAGATCAGCTGAAACCAGTGCCGAAACCCGAGCGACGCACTGCTCGAGTTCCCCTACCTCGATTGCCTGCATCAGGCTCGGCGCTAGCAACAGCGTAATTGGAAGTGCCTCCGCGGGCACGGCTTGCTTCTGACCCTGTGCGGAAGCGGGAGCCGAACCGGTGGGACCGGCGCCGGCTTTGGGAGCGGTCTTGCCCTCTCGCACGCCACCCTTGAGGAAGCTGGCGGCGGAGAAGAGCGCGGCCAGTATGACAAAGGGGGGCAAAGGGAAGCCAGGAACGAGCCCCATCACAAGCAAGACACAGGAGGCCAAGCGTAGGGCTTGTGTGCTGGCCGTAAGTTGGTTGACGATATCGGCGCCGAGATTGAGTTTGGAAGGACCGTTGACACGAGTAACAATGGTTGCTGCGGTAATTGACAGCAGCAGGGCCGGAATCTGCGAAATGAGCGCATCACCGATCGTCAGGATGGTGTATTGATGCATCGCCTCCTCGAGGGACATGCCCTTGGAGAGTGATCCGATCGTGATGCCACCCATCATGTTGATGCAGATGACTATAAGTCCGGCTATGGCGTCGCCCTTCACGAATTTCATAGCGCCGTCCATCGCGCCGTGCAGTTGGCTTTCTCGCTCCAGCGCGCCGCGCCGGCTGCGGGCTTCGTGCTGATCGATATGGCCGTTGCGCAGCTCCGCGTCGATCGCCATCTGCTTGCCCGGTAGCGCATCGAGCGTGAAGCGCGCCGATACCTCCGCCACCCGTTCGGCGCCCTTGGCGAGAACCATGAACTGCACCATGGTCACGATCAGGAATATGACAATGCCGACGGCGATGTTGCCGGATATGACGAAATCGCCGAACGTATGGATGATGCTGCCGGCATCGCCCTCGGCTAGGATCAGTCGCGTCGTTGCAACGGTAAGAGCGAGACGAAAGACGGTGGAGATCAGGATGACGCCCGGTAGGGACGAAAAGTCGAGCGGCGTGTTGAGATACAGGGCTACCATCAACAGCAATATGGCAAACCCTAGATTGAAGCCGATCAGCATATCGATCACGATGATCGGGATCGGCATGATCATCATTCCGATCGCCAGAAGAAGCATCAACGCGACCATCAAATCCGGGTGAGTCGGCGCGCGCGTGATGAGATCTCGTAGATGGTTGGCCATGAGAAGCCTTATTGTTGTTCGATTGCAGCTGTGCTGCCCCGCAACAAAACATAGCGTTTGAAGACGGCTTGCGCTTCGGTGATGCGGCCAGCGTGACGCAGCGCGTGGCTGCGCATCAGCATCAAGGGTAGACACGAAGACGGCTCGTCATCCAGCTTGTCAAGCTGATCCAATACCGACAGTGCTTCGTCACCGCGACGCTCCAAGATGAGAGCGTAGGCCAAGATGCGGAGCAGGCCGATATCTTGGGACTGTTCGTGAGCGGCCAGCCGCAACAGAGCCAGGCTCTTGGCGCTCTGTCCGCACGCAAGGTAGACATAAGAAAGAACGCAGAGCAAATCTCGCTCCGGCCCGGAGATCAGCTCGACAGCGCCGGCTTCGGAAACGCGCTGTGTAGATGTGAAGTGTTGTACTTTGTCTGGCCCGGCCATCGCTAGCCTTTGATCAAGCCGTTGTGACTCTGCCGGAGCAGGATTAATCGCTGCAGCTCCAGTTGCAGAAGCGCGGCCCCTTCACGTGAAACCAAATCCTCTGGTGCGGCTGATAGCGTATCAGCCAAACGCTCCAGAAGAAGGCCGTGTTGCTCTGGACGCAGAACATGCGAATGACGTAAGCGCGGCGTCACGAAGGAGAGCAGACTGTGCGCGAGATTGGGCTCATTAAGCCAAGCGGGTTCCGAACCTGGCTCGACCTGACCTGGCGGGGCGCGCGCCTCGTCGAGATTGACGCGCGAAACTGCATCGATCGAACTGAGCTCGAGCGCGCTCTCGATCGTGGCGTCGACCAACGGATCCAGCACGTCGCTGTGACGAGAAATTGAGGTGTGGCTCTTGTTATCATTGCCACGCGTCCGATCCATCCCGATGGACTTGGCTCGAGAGCTAAGCGGCGTGATGGCAGATGCATGATGATCGACGTTTGGCTCCTGAAAAGAGGTGCCGGTCTTGATGGGATTCGGGGGCAGCCTAGTCATGGCACTTTGCTTCCTTACCTGCGGCCTAAAGCGCTAATAGGGTAGGGTGGCAAGCCGACCATCCCGGCTCAGCAGAACACGCCCTTCCTCAATTCCGCAGACGGTCCATCCATTGCTCAAGAGCGCGCCGACGAAATACTTTTGACCGGCAATGACAATATAGGGTTCGCTCCCGCGCCAAACAGCTTGGACCTCAATTGCGGGGGGCGTCTTCTCGACCTTGATGGCAACCGCATTGACCAGCGTATAAGCGCCATTGCTGTTTTGATCAAACCGCTGCTGGACGTCTCGCCATGTGGCGAGCGAGGCGGGCGTAACGGTGCCGTCGGCGGTGACAACACCGGCCCCAGAGCCGACCTTGATGCTGACAAGGCCCGCTCTGTCGACTTCCTCTTGCAGCCGCTCGGCAGCTGCATCGGTGGCCAGAGCATCAGGAGCGCTGAGCGCCAGCTTGGGTGCAATGTCCGTAGCAGGGGACGACCGACTTGACGCCACGGTGGTGTCGGTCTGGACAAAATTGGATGAGACTGCGCCAACCGCGGCAGAGCTGATCAGGACAAAAGTGAGAACGGCGAGCGGTATACGCCGGCGGTTGATGGAGCCAGCTTGTTTGTTGTCCTCGATCGTCCAGCGAATGGACATCGCCCCGGCATGCAAAACGACAGGAAGAGGGACAACAATGGGCTCATTCGCTAAAACAGTCTCATGCCCCTCGATCCTGACGTCCCTCGCAAGGGCCTCGATCTCGATTGAATTGGAATGCGGGGTGACACGAAGATGGCGCGGTTCGAGGCCTTGTTCGACGAAGATTAAGTCTGCATCGAGGCTGCTGCCAATCAGACACGATCCGCCCCTCACTTTACTTGTCAGCCCGGAATAACACCCCGACAGCACTTCGAAATACAGGCAATTTGGTTCATTCACGGTCGGTTTCCTGAACAGCGAACGGGACCGTACGGCAAAACCGTACGGCCCGTTGCGACTTCACAGACTAAGCAGCCGGGGAAAGTGGGGCGGCGACGTCGCCCCACTCATCCCTTACTGCACCCGCTCATCGGCCGCTTTTTTGACAGTCGAAAGCTCGGTCGAGACGACGCGAAGTTCCACATCCCTCTCAGCAGCCTTTGTGCTGGTCGCAGTCAGAGCGGCGATTTGCCGTTGGAATGCCGCCTCTCCAGCAACTTCAGCAGCCGTGGAACCTGCTGCAGCAGTAACGGTGCCGGCTGCCCCACCTGCAGTCGAGGTATGAGACGCACCAACATCTTTAGGCATAGTATTCTCCTGTTTGCTCGATTTCGCCGCCACGTGCGGCTCCTATTTCCTAACGTCGCAACATGCGGGCGTCAGGAATCCTCCTCTGTCTCGGCCATGACATCGTCGAAATGGCTCATTGTACTATTCGCAAATTGGAGAGCAACGGCTCCCAGAGCGACGTTGAACGCTTGCCGCATAGCGGCTTCATGCGAGTTACCGCCCGGAGTGGACGCGCCGCCGTTTACGGGAATGTTTGCATCAGGCGATCGGTCATGATCGTCGCGCTCGCCAGGCTTGTGAGATCCTTTTTTGACGCCGCTTTTGCCGCCAGCCGCATGGAGGTCAGCATCAACGTGCCCAGCGGCGCTAGAGCTCGTAACGCGCATCGGGTTTCTCCTATGTCAATTTGATGTGCCAATGGAGGCAGTTTCCACCCTCCACTATGCAAGTATTAGCTTTCGACAAGCTGACGAGTCGTAGAAAATACAATGAGCCGATGCTGGATCGTCATTAAACGTCTTCACCAGCAGACCGTATTTGAACGATTGCCGGCGAAAGCCGGAGATCAGATGGTTAAGACAAACAATCGTGGAGCTTGATCGGGCGAGCACGTTGCTCATCGCTTCGAAAGCGTTCATTTGCCGAAGTGTCAAAGCCGCCACTAATAAAAGCGCTTTGGGCTCGACGTGCTGCAATCTCGGGCTTGTTGCGATGCCTCCGAGCTCTTTCGACAATTTGCTTGCGGTCTGGCGATACGGCACGGAGCTTGACCTCGTCGGTAGCGAGGCTGAAAGCCAGAGTGACGGCCGATTCAGCGGCCAGAGCGGTCCATCGGACCTGGCAGGCCCATGGCAGATCCGTCAATCGCGACCCATTTCAGGGAGTCCGAGCAGGAGCCCGCTGCTCGAGAAAGAGCCCTTCGGCTCTACCGCTCTGGACCAATGTGCTCTCAATCCTTGCGCAACCGGCAGGCTCCGCGGCTGTGGCCGGTCTGTCGGGTATTGTTAATGCATCGCGATGTTGACAGGCGGCGTATGCAGTCGATGGAACTTCACAGCGGCAGACTGGGTTTGAGGTCGGTATCGACGATCGAGTGCGGCCAACATAGTTTTGTGCGCAGCGAAGGGCCGAAATAAGTTCCTCGGATCGAGTGCGGTCTCAAGTATGCTGGTGGAGCTTGCGCGACCTACTGCTCGGCAGAGAGGCCCAACCGCGGGCAGGTCGCGCAAGCTCAGTTTCCAGCGTGATCCTGAGAGGATAGCCGTCGCTCGGCCTAGGCGTAAGCGCCTGCAGTTTACAAGCGCTCGGACTCGATGCGAGCCTTCAGGTTATTCAAATAATCCTCCGCGTAGGACTGGGCCACCGAAACCGGCAGGTTGATGCCGGCCGTCGCGGCTTCTTGAATTGCCTGCTTCACCAAGCCTTCTCGCATTGCTAATTTGACCTCAGGTCCGGCGATGCAGCCCACCGCCTGTGCCGCAAGGCTCAGCCCGGCTTCTTCCAGCGCTTGCTTTATGTTGCCGCCACTGATGGCAGTGTGAAGAAGATTTGCAGCTTGCGCCTCGGCTTCGAGCACCATTGACGCCAGATCGGCCAATTCACCCAAACCTGGAATGAAGCCAAGTACACCGACTGCTGTTGCGGCCCAGTCGAATACCTTAGAGCCAACTTTGAGCGCGTCATTAAGTGCGTGCATGAAGGCGCCACCGTTCTTTTTGGGAGACTTGATGTCGGGCTGGTCTGCCACGCCCATCGTCATGTCCGCGACCGCGTCCTGCTCGGCATGCGTTCGGACGGCATGCGTCTTCACTTGGTGGACGGTGCGGTTCGCACCCGACATGTTGTTGAAGAACTGGTTGAAGTCGCTGTTGCTGATGTTGCCGGAATCGACCGTATGCCCGCCGCCGAAGTCGAAGAACTTATGGTGGGTTTTGTAGCCCGTAATCGCGTTGTTCATCAACCCGAACAACACAGGATCGGAGAGCAGCTGGGAGGCCGCCTTTCGCACCTCGGGCGTGAGGCTCTTATCATCGACCATGCTCGCCAGCTTTTGCAGGGTCAGATCACCGTTCCCGAAGAAAGCGCTTTGGTTCTTGTTGATCGTATTGAGCGTATCGAGCTCGGCTTGCGTGAGATTCATCGATGATGAAGCAATCTGCAGGAAGTCCTCTTTGTGGACCTTGTCTATCGAGCCACCATACAACTGCTTCCATTCATCCGGGTGATCGAGGAAGTATTGAGCGGCCGCGAGGACCTGTGGCGGGCATTTGCCGGTTTTGGCTTCGCCGTCGACGATCCGCTTGAAATCCGCAAGGCTCAGGTTCTTAGGCAGGTTGTCGGAATACCGATAGAGCTCGCGCAATGCATCGGCCTGGGTCATAACCGATGGCTCGCCATTCCGGGTGCCGTCGGAAGGGATGTAGTTTTGCGTATAGCTCTTTGCCCGCTGCTCCTGGAACGCACCAACCTGAGGGTGGTGATCGGAGAAGCCGGAGAGATCATCTGCTTTAATCTTCCCGCCGCAGCGGCCGTCACCTTGCGAGCCTATCGCATAGAAGAGCTCTGGGTCCTGTTGCAGAGCCTCGATCGCCGCTTTTAGATCCGGTGGTATGGAGGGATCGTTGGCCAAATCTCCAAGAGAGTTCCAATCCAGCGGGCATTTGTCTTTGTGTCGGTTCAGCACCGACACAATCTGCAGCTCGGCGTCAGTCAACGTGCCGCTGTTCCACGTGATCCTGGAGCTTTGTACGGGTGCCTCTGCAATCTTCGGTGCGCTCGCAGCGGAGGAGGACTCCGTGGAGGATGGCTCTGGCGCCTGCTCACATGCGTCCAGTGCGGCCTTGATCTCCGGCGGGAGGATGTTCCGCGCCTCCTGCGTGAGTTCCTCCGTCAGCTGCTTGGCTGACACTGTAGCCGCCGGATCCCGCGGTGCGGAATGGCCATCGACCTTGTCTTTCAACGAGAAACTAGCCAGCATCGCCTCGAAATTTGAAAGATCCCGCGCCGATGAGGGCCCGGGCGCCGGCCCGGACAAAGTGGAGCTGGCGATTAGCGACAGGTTGTTGACTGACATTATACGTCCTCTGATTTGAGATCGCACCACAAGCCGGTCATGTGGCGCAGCCCGAGAATCGCGACGAACAACGAGCAATAAATGTTGATAGGAGTCGATGGCACCTACCACTTGCTTCCGATTGCTCAGTGCGCCCCAGCACTCTTCCGCTACAATCTATAGGCACATCGCCCTCTAGATATTCACGCCGTATGGTAGTTCGACTAGCTTTCCAAAAGCTGACGGCATTCAGGGGTTTCATAACGAGTCGCGAAATGACAGTGTGAATGGAGGTGATGGTTCTTGATATCGGAATCGGCTTGCCTGCTTTATTTCGATCGCTCGCCTCCACGCCAATTAGGTCGAGTTAATGAACCCGAGTCTTCCGCTCTGCGGATGGTCACGTGCGCTGATTCCTGCAACAACATCGCAGGTCTCCGCAGCATCTTATGGTGAAATCACCCACGCCTAGCGGCCTCGCGCCTGCGCCCAACGAGAATGTTGGCGTCTGCCCGATGAGCCAGATACAGAATGATCGTATCAGATTGACTGGCGTAGATGCTCGAAAGAGTCCGACGGTATTGTGCAGACCATGTTGCCCCGAGCGGATCAAAGCTCAGCTGCGCCTGGCATTCTTTATGTCATCATGCTTATCCGCTTGGCGAGTGTTCGCTCGAACCTACAGGCCAAAGGTCAGAGTCTAGCGATGGTTTGAGACGAATAAAACCTTCTCCTCGCCATTCCGCCCTGTGAGGCACACCCAGGTTGGTGAGCGTGGTTGTCCGGGCAGCCCTGGTCGGTATGAGATCGCGGCTTTTTAGCATTTCGATCTGAGCAGGCGTAGCGGTTTGGCCAGTGAAGACCCAATCGTCCCTGGCGCGACGGCCGTTCGCTATGGCAAATCTCCAAGTTCCGGCGGAGCAACCCGTGCGCAACGCGAGCTCTTGCTTGAGACGGTCCAGCGTGAGGTGACCCGGATCTTGCCAAACAAGATCGTGGCCGAACTCGGAGGCATCCACGCGTGCTGAGCGATCGGCTGTTGGGAATTGGTCCGTTCGCCGCCGCTCAATGATGGCTCGACACGCGATGATCTACCTCCGAGTTCCTGCCAAATTAGGTCCTGGCTGAATTCGGGTATCTTACGCAATGCGACTCTCTCCGGACCGGCGGGCGACGAGGACGAGTGGGACGCTGGGCTGTTGTCCGCCGAGCTTAGCGCGTTTGAAGTCCATCCTGTTCCTCCTTTTGGACAACGGAGGGGCTTTCATGCTTTTGCGATGAAGCTCATTTGCATGGCAGAGTTCTTAGAGTTGTTCAAAAGCTCGCACGAGGCGTTAAAGCGGCAAAGCACGGTCACCCATGCTGCTGGCCAGGACTCTGGTTCGCATCCGTGGCCCCGGCCTGGATGTTTATTGCGCCGCCCCGCGGCATCGGCCATCTACATATCCGCGCTCTGACAATAGCAGCAGTAGCTTTCGAAAAGCCGACAGAGGGCATAAACAGACGCATTGCACCTCTTCGTAGGCGATCTATTGTCATCAGGTCATTTCTTACCTGCATCGGGTAGGTGGACCATGACATCTTGATGTGGTGCCTCCGGCGAAGGAGCGTCATTCGGTCGTCCTTCGCGAACGACCACGCTGGAGGATCCCCGAAACAGCATCAAAACCGACTCGTGCGGTGGCTTTTCGTCACCGCTCCGGTTTCGCCGTGCCTGTGCCTCCGCCGCAAGTCCTTTGAGTGTTTGCTCCACAAGCGCGACAAAGCGGGGTGGACCAGAGGCGAAGACGAGGCCATCTCCCGGTACGGCTCTCACGATGTAACGCTCGTCGGAGATGTTGAGCGCATCGAGTGCCGCCTTGAACGCATCAAAGCTGATTGGACTTAAGACCAAAATGCGGCTTTGCGCCTCATGCGCGTCGGATACATAGAGCACCAGCCCATCGTAATACCATTGAAGATTGTGGAGATTGATCAACCGTTCGAGGAACTCTCGCGGTGGGAGATCGGACATTCGCCCGCGAATCCGCCCCTTCACCCCGGTGCTCACATTGACTCTGATATTTAGGTTGTTGCCGAATTCCTGCAGTGCGGCCGCGAGGTCCTGATCCAGAACCGTGTAACTATAAGGCGTCGACGGCAGCGCCAGGGGAGCGCCGAGCGCCTCGACGACGCCCAAGCAAATGAAAACACCAGCATAGACAAGTTTCTTCAAGATGTGCCGCCTTGTAGATGGAATGAGCATTCCTGCTATTTTTACGACTTGAGAACAAGCACTGGAATTCGTCCCAAAATTTGGAAGCCGCTGCCTCGTCGAAAATTGGAAGCTGACCGTGATCATTAGATGACAGCTGCTCGTCAGTTTTTGGTCAGCTTGCTTCTCTAAGGTGCCGGCCGGTTCGTGTGAACTGATGGCTCACCTCACTACGTGTCAGAAATGATTTCCTCCATGTTGTTTGGCATTACGTCGACCCCTGGCAACTGCGTCGAGTGTGCCTCCAACGGCTGTTCGCCGGCACACGCCCAGTTTGATGAGAGTCTTGCGCAGGCGGCCTCGAACCAAGGTGCCGCCTCTTCTGTAACCGATCGCGCGCCAGCTCCATTGCTGCCGGAAGTGCAGCGTGCAGTCATGTCGCCGAGCCCGCTCGGCGATCGTGTCCTTCAGAGCATTTCTGCTATCCATCAGGGCAGACCATTTCCGTCGGGTGCAGGCGAGCCTGATCCTAGCAAGGATCTCCAGCTTGGGCCGGCAGCGGAACCAGTCTTGCGTGTACAGCAAGTCGAGGTACATCCAGCGGGCAAACCGGAAGGTGTGGATCTCTTCGATTCGGCGCTGGCGAATCTGCGGGATGTTTACAACGGCGTCATCCAGGTTTCGCTCCTCTCCAAGGGCACAGGTTCTGTCAGTTCATCTCTGAACAAGCTTCTATCGGCGGGCTGAGCGGGCCGTTGGTTGTCTTGACGAAAGACAAGATCGGTAACGGCTGTCCCGCAAGAAGGCGGCTTCATGCTCTCGTCCTGTTGCCGCTTTTGCTGACCCTCGCCGGTTGCAAAACTGATCTGTATACCAAAGTTCAAGAGCGCGAAGCCAACGAGATGCTTGGGCTGCTCCTAAGCAAGGGCGTCGATGCCATCCGTGTTGTCGGTAAGGATGGGACCAGCACAATTCAGGTGGAAGAAAAGCAGCTCGCCTACTCAATCCAGCTTCTGAACGACCAGGGCTTGCCGCGCCAACCCTTCAAGAGCCTTGGTGAGGTGTTCAAGGGGGCGGGCCTCGTTGCCTCTCCGGTTGAGGAGCGAGCCCGCTATGTCTATGCTCTCAGTGAAGAATTGTCGCGCACGATCAACGATATCGATGGGGTTCTCTCCGCTCGTGTTCATGTCGTTCTGCCGAAGAATGATCTTTTGCGACAGGATGCAACCCCGTCTTCGGCGTCGGTGTTCATTCGATACGCCTCGAACGCGAAGCTCTCAGCCTTGCTGCCGCAGATCAAGATGCTCGTCGCCAACAGCATCGAAGGTCTATCATACGACAAGGTGGCGGTCGTGTTCGTGCCGGTTGAGCGGGCTCAGCATGAGGGCTCCGTTGTGCCAGCGGCAGCTTCCACCGAACCAACCAAGTTCATTGCAACCCACATTGCGATCGGTGCAGGAGGTGGGCTCGGCGCGTTGGGCATTCTATCTTACGTGCTGCTGAGCACACGTGGGCGACGGCTTCGTCAATCCTGGCTCAAAGTGACAAGTTTCGGCAGAGATGCCAGCAAGCCAGCGGTCCAGTCCGCCGCCAAAAAGCTCTCCTCCGATTCGAAATAGCGGCAGCAGGTCCGTATCGATGGCATCCACTAACCCAAGTTATTCGCTCAACCCGCATTTCGATCGCCTGCGCGAGCTTGCGGCTTTGATCCATCCTAGCCGGTTTGCCGGCCATCTTGATGGGCTCCTGTCGGCCACCACAGTGCTGCAGTTGCAGAAGTCTCCGAGACTGCAGCAAAGACTGGTCGAATTGCTGCTAGGTAGTGAGCTGGTTTCGAACGGAACCGACTGGGGTAGGGACGTTCTGCTCGGGCATGATCCGCGTCGGGCGGCGCTGCTCGCTGGCAGTATCTGGCATGCCCGTTCGGTGCTGAAGCTTGTGTCAAGGCATGATGTAGCGATTCTGATTGAAAATATTGGTGCCGAAGCACATGCTTTCGCAATCCGACACTTATCCAGCGCCGTCGCAACCACATCGATTGACGATCCGCAGAAGCTGGCGAGCCAGATTGAACATGACGGATTTGCCTGCCTTGGCGCTTGGCTGAAGGACGCATCAGAGCTTGACCGTGCGCGCGTTCTTTTCCGCTTACCTGTGGGGACCACCGCCGAATCTCCAGCAGCCGAACACCACAACTCAGCGGGTCAGTTACTGTCTTTGGTGGTGGCCCACTTGGCCACGGAGGAGCCAGCGGCATGACGGCCAATGAAACAGTCTTGCCATATAGCCCGCGGATACGGCCGCTCGGTCCGCTCATACCAGCCGCGGAACTTGGCATCTGGTACGATGCGGTGCAGACGCGCGCTCTAGCCGAGCGCTACCTGCGGCAGGTTCGCAGTTGGGCAAGGAAGGCCTATCAGCAGGAGCGGGAGCGCGGGCACTGCGAGGGTCTAAGGTCAGGCTCGGACGAAGTGGCACAGCTGATTGCCCGAGCTGCTTCCGATGTGGCCGCGCGAAAAGCCGTTCTGCAACAGGAGTTACCTCAGCTCGTCATTGAGATATTGACCGATTTGTTGGGCTCCTTTGATCCGGGTGAGATGTTGATAAGGACCGTTCGTCACGCTGTCGAGAAAAGATATGGCAGCGCAGAAGTATGCCTTCACGTGTCTCCTATGAACGCTGATGCATTAAGTCATGAATTCCTGGCGTTCGATGGAACGAATGGTCGGCCGAAAGTCAGAATTGTTCCGGACCCTGCCGTGGGGCCGGACCAGTGCGTTCTGTGGAGTGAGTTCGGCAGTGTCGATTTAGGACTTGCCGCGCAGCTCCGCACATTGCGTCTCGGCCTTAATCCATCGTCTCAGGAAAGCTATCCGTGACGACGCAACAATCAGGCCATGATCAAGCCGGCGGAGAAGGAGATGTGCATGCGGCGATAGCATCTCTGAGATTCGCAGCAAAGGATGTCGATACGCGTGCCGTGCGGGGACGGATCACGCGTGCGATCGGCACCTTGCTCCATGCCGTGTTGCCAGGGGCCCGTGTTGGAGAACTTTGCCTATTGCAGGATCACGCTTCCGGATGGTCACTTGAGGCGGAAGTCATCGGTTTGCTGCCGGACGGGGTGTTGCTGACGCCCATTGGCGATATGGTAGGCTTGTCCCACCGCGCGGAAGTGTTCCCGACCGGGCGCAAGCAGGAAGTGTCAGTCGGGCCCGACCTGCTCGGCCGCGTGATCGATAGCTTCGGCCGTCCACTCGATGGCAAGGGGCCGATAAGGACGGTCCACACTTGTCCGCTCCGCGGCAAGGCGCCCAACCCGATGAGGCGGCGTGGCATCGAGCAGCCGTTTCCGCTCGGCGTTCGCGTGCTGGATGGACTTCTGACGTGTGGCGAAGGTCAGCGGATCGGAATCTATGGAGATGCCGGTTGCGGTAAGTCGACGCTGATGTCGCAAATTGTAAAAGGCGCGGCCGCCGATGTCACCGTGGTTGCGCTCATAGGGGAGCGTGGACGCGAGGTGCGTGAATTCATCGAACGTCATATTGGAGATGCCCTCGCTCGCACGATCGTTGTCGTTGAGACATCCGATCGATCGGCAATGGAGCGGGCGCAATGCGCTCATATGGCGACCGCACTTGCCGAGTATTTTCGTGATCAAGGGCTGCAGGTCGTTCTGATGATGGATTCGCTGACGCGCTTTAGCCGTGCGATGCGCGAAATCGGTCTTGCCGCCGGAGAACCCCCCACCCGGCGCGGCTTTCCTCCTTCCGTCTTTGCGCTGCTTCCTGGTCTGTTGGAGCGAGCCGGTATGGGCGAGCGGGGCTCGATCACGGCATTCTATACCGTGCTTGTCGAAGGTGACGGCACGGGCGATCCGATCGCCGAGGAGTCGCGCGGCATTCTCGATGGTCATATCATTCTTTCGCGCGCGCTGGCCTCGCGAGAGCATTTTCCCGCCATCGACGTGCTGTCGAGCCGAAGTCGTGTCATGGATGCGGTCGCCTCTGGTCCACATCGCAAGGCGGCATCCGCATTTCGCGATCTGCTCTCGCGCTACAATGAGGCTGAGTTCCTGATCAAGGTCGGTGAATACAAGCCGGGCAACGATCCCCTGACTGATCGGGCAATCGAGTCAATCGAGGAACTGCGCGCATTCTTGCGCCAGGGACAGGACGAGCCGTCTAGCTTTGAGGAGACCGTTTCATGGATGTCGCGTCTAACGGCCTGAATCTCGTGCAAGCGTCGAAATTGCGGCTGGTGAAAGACATGAGAGAGCGAAGCGCGCTTCGTGAATTGTCGAACATGGAAGCCAGGCGCCAAATTGCGGTCGCAGCGCTGCAGCGAGCGTCTGAGAATCTTAAAGGCGCGGAGAATCGTCGCGCCAAGGCCGAAGCTGAACTTTATCAGGAGCTGGCGTCGCTCGAGATGATGTCCGTGACCGAGCTCGATCGTCGCTGTCAACTCGTCCTTGGGCGGCTGGCAGCAGAGATCGAATCGGCACGCCGGGCCCGTGAGCAGGCGCGCATCGCGCATGAGCAGGCCCAGCGGGCGGTGAATGAGGCGCGGACCATATGGGCCAAGCGTTCGGCGGCGAGCCAGAAATGGCAGGAGATTGAGGGCGATGTCCAGCGCACTACCGCTGTCCGTTCGGAGTTTGCAGCCGAAATCGATGCCGACGATGAGGTTTTGCTCCGATATCAGGGCGGTTCGCGCAGCCAGACGGTCGATGGCTCGAACTAATGGCTGGTTCTCTTATCACATCGCGAGCTGCGCCCGCGGAACCTGTCGATAAATGCCATGGGTGAACCCGCACTATTTCAGCCAGCGGCAAAGCTGTCGCATGAAGTGGTCTCCTGGCTCAACGAGACCGCCGCACCGCGCACGGTTCTGCAGAGCCGCATTGGCGATAAGCCGCTATCGATCCGTATGAGCCGGCTTGTTTGGCAGGCCGAGCCATATGCCACATCGGTGCTCGACTGCGTATTTTGCGCCGAAGGCGAGACCGCTGTGTTGTCCTTGCCCCGCCTTCTCGTCGAGGCACTGATTTCAACGGTCCAGTATGGCCTTACTTTACCTTCCGACCCAACCCGCTCGCTCCTTCTCGAACTTGCACTGGAACCCTGGCTCGCTGCATTAGAGATCGTGCTCGCGCGGAATTTGCAGCTGATCCGCGTCGAAGACGCAGCGGCCAAAGACCCCTATTTGGAGTTCGACGTTACTTTCGGGCCGCTGGCGGCCAAGGCTCGCCTGTTCTTGTTCGCGCCTCTTGACGGTCTGGTTCCGTCTGCGTTTCGTGTCTTAGGCGAGTTGATCGGCCAATTACCACGAGATTTAGGTAAGATTTCTTCGGAATTGCCGGTCGTAGTTGCGAGAGAGATCGGCTCGCTGCGCGCGCCCATCAAGCTTCTTCGCCAAGCACAGCCCGGCGACGCACTGCTGCCCGACGTCATTCCCTTTGCCCATGGCCAGCTCATCCTTGCTGCGGACAAGTTGTGGGCGCCGGCGCAGGTCGCGGGCGACAGACTTATTCTTCGGGGACCATTCCGCCTGCAGTCCCATCCTCTAAGGTATGCAAATATGACAATACGCCCCCAAGCTGAACAAGCAATCCCGCCCTCGGAAGCCGACATCGACAGTGTTGAGATCACGCTTGTGTTCGAATGCGGCCGCTGGCCCATCCCGCTCGGTACGTTGAGAAGCATCAACGAGGGGCACGTGTTCGAGCTTGGCCGGGAGGTGGACGGTCCGGTCGACATTGTTGCCAATGGTCAATTGATCGGCCGCGGCGACATCGTACGTGTCGGCGAAGCGTTGGGCATCCGGTTACTTAGCAAGTTGGCGATCAATGGTTGACATTCAACCGAGCATCCTTGCGCTTGTTGCGGCGACCGCCGGTCTTGGCCTGCTGGCGTTCGCAGTTGTCACAACAACGGCGTTCATCAAGGTTTCCGTCGTTCTCTTCCTGATCCGCAACGCGCTCGGCACTCAGTCCATACCACCGAACATCGTTCTGTATGGTGCTGCATTGATCCTTACCGTGTTCATAGGCGCCCCAGTACTCGAGCAAACCTACAACCGCGTGACCGACACGCAACTTCGTTACCAAACCGCCGATGACTGGTTGACCGCCGCCAAGGAAGCTAGCGAGCCGCTGCGCGCCCATCTCAAAAAGTTCACCACTGAGGAGCAGCGCACGTTCTTCCTCTCGTCGACGGAACATATCTGGTCGGAGGAGATGCGCGCCAACGCAACAGCCGATGATTTTGCGATCCTCGTGCCGTCTTTTTTGATCTCGGAGCTTAAGCGTGCGTTTGAAATCGGTTTCCTGCTCTATCTTCCGTTCATCACGATCGACCTGATTGTGACGACAATTCTGATGGCCATGGGCATGTCAATGGTATCACCAACAATGATATCCGTTCCTTTCAAGCTCTTTCTGTTCGTCACAATCGACGGCTGGTCGCGCCTCATGCACGGATTGGTCTTAAGCTACGCATCCCCGGGGGGCTGAGATGGACGAGGCCAGCATCCTCACCCACCTGAGCCGATCATTAGTCCTGTTCATGCTCTGGGTTCTACCGCCGCTCCTGGCAGCCCTCGTGGCCGGATTGGGTATTGGCATCGTGCAGGCAGCAACCCAGCTTCAGGATCAAACCTTGCCGCTTACCGTGAAGCTCCTCGTCGTCGTCGCGGTGCTCGTTCTGTTTGCTCCGGTGCTGAGCGCGCCGCTGATCGAGCAAGCCCAGCGTATATTCACTGAGTTCCCCGCGCTCACAGCGAGGTATTAGTGCACGCGGAACGCAAGCCTGTCTAAGTGTCAGCTATAGCGGTCGCGTTTGTTAGCCTTCATTGCGAACCACAAAAGGGCGAGTTCGTCAGCTTATCGAAAGCTCGCCTCGCTATTATGGGACGGATAGACATCCGAACTGTCCTGTTCGGCTCTATGAGCCTGCCGTATTCGGACGACGCAAGTGAACGAGCAACGGCTTTGATTGCAAGCGGCCCCACGATTCTGGCATTCTGGTGAATGAGCCTGCGAATGAAGGTGCCGCTCGAGACCGATCTCCATAGACTGCGAAATTGATGGAAGCTTCGAGGCCCTCAGATCTCCAAACCGCGCTGCAGCCGGTGAGAGCGGAAGAAGCGTTGCTTGTAGGCCGCGCGCGATTTCGCCGGTGCTCTCATCGAATGGTCATACCTCTGCCGGATGGCTGTAGTCATATGGATAGTTGAAGCCGAAGTCATCTGCCCTGGGAGGCCTGTCGCTCTGCAACCGCAGGGACACGAGATCTGCAGAGTTCTTGACGTCTCACATCATGGCGACGTGAGTGCGACGGTTGCATTGGCTGAAGGGACCACGAGCTGAACTCAAAATGGATGCCTTGTCGCCCACCGAGACGCAAGCTCTGATTCAGACTGCTGTCGAGTTCGTCGTTGCGGCCGGTCTTGGCGCGGCTCGGGCCCTCGGCATTATGCTCGTTCTTCCGGTATTCACGCGACCGCACATTGGCGGGATTATCCGCGCAAGCGCGACGGTTGTGATTGGATTGCCTTGCTTGACGCAGATCAGGAACGGCTTGCAGACACTAGATCCGGGCACCCGTATGGTTGCGGTCTCGCTCCTCGGTTTGAAGGAGATATTTATCGGCCTGCTGTTCGGGTTTCTGCTTAGTATACCACTTTGGAGCATCCAGGCCGTTGGTGACATCATTGATACCCAGCGTGGCATCTCCAGCCAGGTGGACGATCCTGCGACACGCAGTCAAACCGCCCCGATGGGGCTCTTTCTCGGGACTGCCGCGGTTACGATCTTCGTTGTATCAGGAGGTCTGCAGACCATGGTCAGATGCCTCTATGGAAGTTATCTGATCTGGCCCGTGTATCGGCTGCTACCGCCCCTGACCCACCACGGGGCAATGGAGTTTATTGGGCTTCTCGACCATATCATGCATGCGACCCTCGTGGTCGCCGGGCCCGTGCTGGCTCTGCTGCTTCTGATCGACGTATCCCTCATGCTGCTCGGGCGCTTTGCGCCGCAAATCAAGCTGAACGATCTCTCTCCGACCATCAAGAATGCCGCTTTTGGCATCATTATGGTCAGCTACGCCGTGTTCCTGATCGAATATATGGGAGCAGAGATCATCCGGTTCAACGGCGTGCTGGAGTGGCTCGAGAAGTTCTTGAAATGAGCGACACGAGCGAAGAGAAAAAACTTCCACCAAGTCACAAGAAGCTGAGGGACGCGCGTAAGAAAGGGCAGAGCCCGCGCAGCGCCGACTTTGTGACCGCGGCAGGCCTTTGCGCTGGTTTCGGCTGCCTGTGCTTCAGGGCGGGTCCGATCGAAGACGGATGGCGCGAAGCCGTGCGGCTCACCGGCAAGCTGCAGGAACAGCCCTTCAACAGTGCGGCCCGGCAGGCGTTGGTCGGATTAATGGACCTTTCTATAACAGCCGTGGCTCCCATCCTAGGTGCGGCGGTTGTCGCGGCGATTCTGGCCGGCGTCTTGGCCGGCGGCGGGCTGACGATTTCGGCTGAGCCGCTTAAACCCAGCTTTGAGAAATTGGACCCCGTCAAAGGGCTGAAGCGGATTGTCTCCCAGCGGTCGGTTGTCGAGCTTGGAAAGTCTATCGTTAAAGTTTTGGTTCTTGGCGCTACGTTCGTTTTCAGTGTGCTCGCAAGTTGGGGGGCACTGGTATACTTGCCCGTGTGCGATTTGAGCTGCTTTGGTTTTGTCTTTAGAGAGCTCAAAGTGCTGATCGCGATTGCTGCCGGGGCTCTTCTGATTGGCGGCTTGGCCGATCTGCTCATTCAGCGTTGGTTGTTCTTGCGCGACATGCGCATGACTCAGAGCGAAGCCAAGCGCGAGTCCAAGGAACAGGATGGTAATCCGCAGATCAAGGGTGAACACCGCAGGCTCCGCCGGGAGTCGGCGAACGAGTCTCCGCTCGGCATCCATCGGGCGACATTGATACTGACGGGGCGAGCGACATTGATTGGGCTGCGCTACGTTCGGGGCGAGACCGGCGTCCCAGTACTGGTGTGCCGCGGCGAGGGCGAAAAGGCTTCACAGTTACTGGCGGAGGCGCGCGCCCAACGTCTGAGCATTGTCGAGGATCATGTGTTGGCGCGTCAGCTGATCCGAAAAGGTGCGATGGGCAAGGCCGTTCCGATGGAGAGTTTCGAGAGGGTTGCAAAGGCAGTCTTTGCCGCCGGCCTAGTCACGTGAAACTAAAGTTCGCCACATAAAGTCTGCTGGGCTTTGTGGCAGAAGCGTTTGACAGAAGCCAAAATCTGGTCTGCGGACTTGGTCCATTTGAAGGGCTTCGGGTTTTGGTTGTGCAGGTCGATGAAGGTGCGGATGTCGGCCTCGAGCTGCCTGACGGAGGTGTGAACACCTCGCTGGATCTGCTTTCTGGTGAGTTCAGCGAACCAGCGCTCGACCTGATTGATCCATGAGGCGGAAGTCGGCGTGAAGTGGATATGATAGTGCGGCCGTCGGGCGAGCCACCCTTTGATCTGGGGGGTCTTGTGGGTGGCGTAGTTGTCCATGACGATATGGACATCGAGCCCCTCAGGGATTTGAGCGTCGATCTCTTTGAGGAACTTCAAGAACTCGACCGCCCGATGGCGCTTGTAGCATTTGCCAATGACAAACCCGGAAGCGATATCGAGCGCGGCAAAAAGTGTGGTCGTACCATGCCGCACGTAGCTGTGCGTGCGACGTTCCGGCACGCCAGGCATCATCGGCAAGACCGGTTGCTCGCGATCGAGTGCCTGAATCTGGCTCTTCTCATCGATGCTGAGGACAACGGCTCGGTTCGGTGGGGACAGGTAAAGCCCGACAATATCGCGCACTTTGTCGACGAACAGCGGATCGCTCGACAGCTTGAATGTCTGGCTGCGGTGCGGCTGCAAGCCGAACGCCGTCCACATTCGGCGGATCGTGGTGTGAGAAAAGCCAGTTTCCGCAGCCATCGAGCGGATCGACCAGTGCGTCGCGTCAGGCGGCGTTGTACGCAACGTCCGCTCGATTACCTCAGCAACCCGATCGTCGTTGATGGTGCGAGGGCGGCCAGGGCGGGCCTCGTCAAGCAGGCCATCACAGCGATCCTTCAAGAATCGGCGGCGCCACTTGCCAACGGTGTGTTCATGGAGGCCAAGTTCGGCAGCCACAGACTTGCTTGGCAAGCCATCTGCACACCGCAGGATCGCGCGGCACCGCTCAGATAGCGACCGGGCCACACGATGACGACGAACCTGCCTCTCCAAGTACGCCCGCTCCTGCGGACTCAGCACCAACGGCGCGATCGGCCGGCCTTTCCCACCTGCATTCGCCACAAGCGCTCTCCTCTCTCGAGATTCGAGCTATCAACTAATGTGACGAACTTGCGTTCCGGATGACTAGTTTAGCGTCGCACAAAACAGCGATGCGCTCAAACCTCAGGTCAACGACCCAAATGTCCCAAAACCTGATCTGCAAGCTGCACGATCCCAAGAAAAAGGACGAGCAAAGATTTGCCTCCAGGAGGCTCGTCGGCCGATTCCAAGACTGATATGGACAAGAATGGCCAACCGACTTTCATGCTGCTCGGGACTTACGAGCCGCTTATTGGGTTTCTGGCGCAACCCTGTTATGCGTTTCATCCTCCAAATTACTCCTGTTGCCCGCCGACGTGGCCCCACGTGCGGTGATGGGAAGCACTGCACGATCACCACTGGTCGGCATGACAGCGCCATTGCCTAACAAGTCGCCAGGTTCATTGACCATGACCGCAAGGTTATTCCGGACTGAGCAGCCAAGGGTTGGATTGAACGAATTGTCGTTCACTGTAGGACCGACGATGGAGAGCGAGGGGCAGACCGGAGGATGGGCTTCGAAGGTGATCGCTTCGATCCTCACCCCGGAACGAGCCGGCAAATCTACACGAGAAGCGGACAGGTGGATGTTGTAGGTGGCAACGCCCATCGCGCGAGCCTCGTGGGCCACCTGTGCAATGAGTCTGGGTGGGCCGATGACACCCACATGGAGGGCATCCCGCCGGCCGCGACTGGTCGCTGCAATAAAGCTTCGCAGCCGATGCCGTTCGGGGCCACGAAGGCTCTGCAGGAACAGCACGCTACTCTTCTGCTCGACCTGGATCTCTTGGTCAGCCGGCGCGGGCTGGATCGAGGCAGTATTTGCGCAGCCCCCCAATGTTGCTCCAATAGCGATCGGGTAGCACAGATGTCGCAAAGTCATTTGGCGATCCTCATTCCATAATAAAGCCGGCGCTGCCGGTCAATCCTGGTGCGCTGGCGCGAGGCGCATCGCGCTCTCGCGGCGGCCGGGCAACCGTGTTCGTCAAAATCCGCCCGGCGTCTGAGGGCGGTGAGATGCGGTCGCTCGGCGCACTCATCCGGTTCGGATTCGGTCCGGGCCGCACGATGTAGGGCGTAACAATAATGACCAACTCGGTTTCACGTTTTTGAAACGATGAGGAGCGAAAAAGCGCGCCCAGGATCGGCACATCGCCGAGCCAGGGAAACTCGCCGATATCAGTGTTGAAGTTGCGCCTGATGAGGCCGCCGATTGCAAAGCTCTGACCGCTGGCGAGCTCGACCACGGTGCTCGCCCGCCGAGTCGAGAGGGCAGGGACCGCCATGCCATTGATTTTGACTTCGCCTTCGCTCGACAGTTCGCTGACTTCGGGCTTCACACGGACATTGATCTGATTATTGTTGAGAACCGTCGGAACGAACTCGAGGCTCACGCCGAACTGACGAAATTGGACGGAAACCTGCCGGTTGTCCTGCATCACCGGAATGGGGAATTCGCCGCCGGCGAGGAAGCTTGCGGCTTCGCCGGACATCGCCGTCAGATTCGGCTCAGCCAGGATTGAGGCGAGGTGCTCGCTCGCGAGAGCGTCCAGAACAGCGCTCAAGTTGGTGTTGCCGGCGCTAAACCCAATCCCGATCGTGCCACCGCCGCCGGCTGCGCCGGACCCTCCCCCTTTGCCGGCGACAAGGAAAGCGCCGTTTGGGCTCGAGGCGGTGAAGTTGATGTTGAGATCCTTGACGGCGCTGCGGGAGACTTCTGCCACCCGTACGCTGAGATTCACCTGTAATGAGCCGGCGACCTGGATCTTGTTGGCAACCAGCGCGCCAGCCCCAAGAAACTGCTCAGTGACCTTCCTGGCGGTCTCGACAACCTCGGCATTAGGCGCCGTACCGCTAAGGATCGCGCCGCGCGGGGTATAGCTGACCTGAATCGGATAGTCGCCGACCTCGGCCTTCAGCGCGGCCCGCAGATCCTCGATCGGTTGGGTGACGACAACACGCAGCTGGGCGAGAGCCTCTCCGTTGTCGTTTAGGGCGAACAGGCTAGTCCGTCCCGACTTTTTGCCAAACACGAAAATCGTGGTGTTCGACGGCGCCTGATAATCCGCAATGGCCGGGTCGGCAATAAAAATGCTCGCAGCCGGTCCGGTCAGATGAACTGTCTTTCCCTGTGAGGAGGTAAGGTTGAGCGTGCCGCTGGTGCTGCCAGGCGCCACACGTGGCGGCTCTCCTTTGCCATCTCGCTTTACCTGAGCTGCGGCAGCGAGCGGAAGTAGCAGAGCGACTGCGCACAGGGCGTAGCAGAGGCGGGGAAAAGCGGCAGAGTGCGAGCTGCTGGCGGCCAGCGACGGCTCATCGGCGCCGGCGTCATTGTTAACGACGTTCAAGGGATTGTTGCTTTCAAGTGAGACTGCTAGGCAGCCGATGCTGCGCCGATGAGTTCAAGGGTGTAGCCGACACCGCGCGCGGTCGCGATCCTGAGCGTTGCCCCCGCCTGGTTCAAATGCGCTCGTAAGCGGTAAATCCCGACTTCCAGCGCATTGGTCGAGACCTCGTCGTCAAATGCATACAAGCTTTCTTCGAGCGCTGTGCGGGGCACGGTACGGCCCGCGCGGTTTAGCAAATGTTCAAGAATGCACACTTCGCGGCGCGCAATTCTCAGTACTCGTCCACCGACGGAGACTTGCCTCGCGATCGAATCGAAATGCAGATTCCCGAATGTCACCACCGGCGCCGTCATCTGCGTTGATCGTCGCAGAATAGCTCGCATGCGAGCAACGAGCTCGTCGATAAAAACGGGCTTGGGCAGAAAATCATCCGCTCCGGCGTTGAAGATCGCAATCCGCCGACTGAGATCATTGAGATTGCTCATCATCATAGTCGGCATTGATCGTCCTTCGCGCCGCAACTGCTTCAACCAGTCCAAACCATCTCCATCGGGCAAGAAGGATTCGAGCAGTATCATGTGGTAGTTCGCGCAATCCAACGCGGCCGACGCCTCATCCAGCGTCCACGTCACGTCGACGGCGAACCCGCAGTTCAGCAGCGCTTCCTTGACGGCGCGGCCAAAGTCCGCATGATGATCAACCAGGAGAATTCGCATTCATCGCCTCTCGTCAATCCTCGGCAGGACTTGAGCGTGTCACGCTTGACCACGAGGTTCGGCGGAACCCAGAGGATCGCGCTTTGGCGTGATTTCGAAAGATCGTGCGCGATACGCAAGAGCCTGTTGGCAGGCCGCCAATCTCTGCACGTCCATCGTCAGCGGATAGGCGGCGGTCTGCGGCGGATGGTTCGAGCCCGCGGCGCGGCCCAAAATCTCCCTTATGCCGGCAAGAGATCTGCAATCCCTCACGAGCCTGAGAGCCGTGGCGACGCGCTGGTGCAGCTGTGGGCCGAGCATAGCCGTGGCTGCATCGCGAACGCATCCAGTGGCTATCGCGCCAAACCGGCGGAGCGAAAGGAAAGCGCAGGCGAGAGCCGCTGTATTTCTCGCCGAACGGACTTGCGAAACCGACATTGGAACTCCCAAATCGTCTTGATCCGCGGTCAGTCCTGCAAGGCTGTTGAGCCTGTAGTGTCGTCAAGTCACTACGATACAAGTTGTCCGCGTTTAAGACAGTTCACGCGCTATGCGTCGGACGACGGGCTGTAAAAGGCCAAGCTGCGATGAAACGATCAACACGCCCATCGGCGGGTTAGACATTGTCTCGCCAGCCGGTGATAATGGCCAAACATGGTGTCAACCGTCTTGAAGCTCGGTTGCCTCCGAGATCTTCTCCGCGCCAGCCGAGCGAGGGCTGCCAAGGAAGGCGCATCGTCTGAGGTGGTGACGCCGGCTCAATTTCATCAGACGGGTTGAACGGCGCGAGAACGATCTAGTCTCGAGCTTGGACTCAGCCTGTGATCGGTACGGCGATTGCTCGCCTTGTTCTCGCGCGCTTGATCCTGGTCTGTCTGCGAAGAGCGCGCTTCGTCTTGCGATCACAGAGCAGATTAACGATGTAAGCTCTGAATCGGAGCAGTGGAGCGGTGTCACAAGCCGTATTGGCCGAGCATTGAGGTTCTGAGACGTTCGCAATTGTCGCTACCTGTCAGGAAGAGTTCACGCGAGTGGAGTTTGTCGCGAGACTGTCGGAAATCCTACAATCTGACGCTGGGTGAGATTCAAGTGCCTTTAAGGGCTCTTTGTATTGGCGCGATCAACATCGGACTCTTTGTGAGGCAATGACGACACAGTCGGGCCATGCTGTCGAGCTGTGCGAAGGTCAATCTCGCTCTGTCCAAGGTCGTGAGCATTTCAAGCGTAGCGCCATAACGCCTTGAAGCGCGCGAAGAGGCAGTCGTTCGGCTAGGACGCCAAAGATCGGCCAATCCGATCCGCCTCATACTCGGCAATTTAGTGGGAAAATCGGGGCCGGCGCGGGACGTCGATGTGACGCGCAGGACCTAACGTCCGAAATGCAGACTGCCGATCGCGCGAGCCAAGTTGTTCGGCAAGGGGCTGAGGAGAGAATCGATTGCCAGAAGTCATCTTGAATGCGGTCTCCATACATTGCGATTGACTATGAGGCCTTTAGGCATGCTCGGCAAAATCGATTGTTTTGATGGAACGCATCCAGGTTACGGATCGGCTGTAATGCAATAGCGCCGCTTGCTACTGGTGAGTGAATGAATGATGCGATCGCGGCCGAAACACTGTTGGTCGACGCGCGATCATTATCAGAATGGATTAGCTAACGCGAGGGATGCTGCGCCTTCAGCGGCTTACCTCGCCAAATTCGCGTGCCAACCCCTGAAGGGGCTGATAAATGTCTGCCTCGCGATATCACAATGCATCCAAGATGCCACGATGCTTGAACGAGCAAGGGATAAGGGCACAAGGTCGGTGTCCTCTGACCTTCCGTCGGAACTGTCAACCGCTGTACGGCTCGATCGGCGCCTTCCCGGGCCGTCGGTCGCTCCCTTTACGCTTAATCTGTTGTGCATGAGGCGGACCTCATGCGCCGCTTTTCAGTTCTTCGTTGCAGTGTGTTGTGGCGCTTGATCGCCAACGAACCTGCTAAACGGCGTGATCGACCATCTACTCATTGACTCTCGCGCTTGTAGGGATTTGCTTCGCTACTGGTGCGGTAGCTTTCCAAATTGCCTTCAAGGAACAGGCGCTCGGTTTCCCGGGTCGGCGTTCTGCCCAGTGAGCACATCAAATCGACGTCCCCATCGATGTTGTCCTGATCCTCGGCGTTCATTCCAAGCCCAATGCTACTCAGCACGTCGTCGGGGGTCCAGATTGTGGTCTTCGGTACGGTATAGGTGTGTAGCGCGTCCGCACTGTTGGCAATCGCTCTCGCCTACGGATCGCGAGAGACGACGAGTTTTGACGGATCCTCGACTAACGATACGAAGGGTGAGGCTGTTGTCTTCCCTCGCATATGCCAGCCGGCTTGGCGGGCTCGGTCCATGGGATACCGCTCCAGAGGATATCCAACGGAAGAATGATCCCGAGCCGTGTTGCGGACATGAGATATTGCACTCGTGTTTTCTTCCGTGCGCGGCTTGCAATCAGTATCCTGATTCTGAAAACGCCGCAGTGTGACATATGACGACCCCGCCACGTCGTCGAATACGCGATCTCGATCAACGGCAGCGTCGGTCGCCGATGGCCAACGTGCTGCTTGTTGCACGGCAAGTGCGATCTCGTTCCGAAGTAAAGAGAATACAGCCGATTCCGCACACGTTTTGAGCAGCTTAGCGCACGGTTTCCAGCTCGCCTCGGCGGATTTCCGAGCACGTTGGCGGTCTTGTGCACCCAGCAGCGCTGCTCGCGCGTTTTCGGCCAGACCTCACCGGCGGCCTTCCAGAACCCGAGCGCGCCGTCGGCGATGGCGAGCTGCGGGACCAGGTCGAGCCCGCGCCGCTTCAGGTCGAGCAGCAGATTGCGCCAATCGTGCGCGCTCTCGCGGGCGCCATCGGTGAAGCCGACCAGTTCCTTGCGGCCTTCCGGCGTCGCGCCGATCAGCACCAGGATGCACTGCTTTTCGTCTTCAAGGCGTGCTTGGAGATGGATGCCATCGGCCCAGATGTAGATGTAGCGCTTCGCCGACAGATCGCGCTTCTGTCACGCGGCGTGCTCGTCGATCCAACCGTCCTTCAGCCGGCCGATGGCGGATGCCGACAACCCGGCAGCATCCTTGCCGAGCAGCGCCGCCAGCGCCTCCGAGAAGTCGCCGGTGGAGATACTCTTCAGGTAAAGGATCGGCAGCAGCGTCTCGATTGATTTCGAGCGGCGCCTGTCGGGCGGCAGGATCGATGGAGAGAACCGGATGCGACCAGGATCGGTAGCGGCCGCCTCGCGATCGCGTACACGCGGCTGGCGGACGGCGGCCGCGCAAGAAAGCCAAGTTGCTTGAACACGACGCCGTTGCCGAGCCGCTCACCATGTTCATGAGTGTTTGATCATTGCGATCGATCCGCTTGATATAGGTACTCGCGCGGATCAGACACCCGCTGAATGCCGCCGCCCAGTGCGGCATATCGATGAGCGATCCACCCCTTATGCCTTTGACTCAAATGGACTTCTCGCGACCATGTCGTCGTCCGATTTGAACAGATGGCCCGTAGGATCCTTGACCTAAAGACTGCTATGGCCGGCAAAGTTTCGAACTCCTTTTAGTTCAGGCCGGCCTCGATCCAGCAGGATACCGCGAAATGCGGCAAGGCGTGCCGCATAAAGCGCAATCCGGCATCTTGCGCGTTTTTTTGCGCGTTTTTCGACCGAATGTGGCGATCGGGCAGGCCTATTTTGCTCACAGAATTCTCTGAGTGCGTCAGCTTGTCGACAGCTGGTCCTAATAGAGCGTGAGCGACACACTCGAACCGGGGGCGGAAATGGACCCATTTAACACCATCAACCCAATCGACCCAGAGTTCTCTGCTTACAGCGCCGCGGTGCCGCAAGCGCAACAGCAGCAAGCGGATTTTGAGCCGTACTTGTATGAAGTGCCGCAAGTTGGCACCTCTGCGATCGCAGAGGATCCTGTTTCTACTGATCCCTATTATCCTCATCTCTCGGAAGAAGGCCTTAGACTCGCCGAGACCTTCGGACTTGAGCACCAGAGGGCCCACGGTTCTCATCCTGAACACGCAGTCACCGGACGCGAGGACGCCGCTACCCTGATGGGTGAGGACTACACCGGCCAGTTGAGGCCCGCGAAGAGGCAGAGGACACTAAGCCAGGAGCAACCCGATGCCATTGAGCACCAGCCCAGCGAGCCTACCAAATCAGCCGCTCGCGAGCTGATTGAAGAGGCCGGCACATCGTTTCAGCCGAGCGGTCAGTTGGTCCTTCCTGCCGAAGGCTACGATCAGGATCTGCTGTGGGCGATGCTGGAAAACGCCGGCTCATCGTCCTCTCTCGCCCCAACCGAGCGTCATGACCAGGCCCTGGATTTAGAAGCCACCGTTCGTTCCGTCCACTCGCGGCACGGCGACCAACGCGCGTCAGCTCCGCTCGAGGGTAGCAGCGGCCTGCCGAGCCAAGACACCCCACCCGCTCCTTTCATAGTTCATAAGGACCGCTTCACGGCGCTGTTCGTGCCCGCGGCGGCGATGAGGGGCAGCTCTCCACTCAATCTCGCAGCCGCCCCCATTCGTTTTGGATCTCGACCGGAAGACGTTCCACAGACCAGCACGCAACCGGCGAATCTGCCCTCGCCAGCACTGCTTGCACGGACGGTGGAGCAAGCCGCTCCGGCCAGGGCTGCGGCGACGGCGCCTGCGGCCCGCGAGGTTTACGCTGCATCATTCGCCGTTCCTGAGGGCTTTTCGCACGGCACCCAACCCGCCCCGATCACGATGATTTCGAAGCTCGGCCGCTGGGGCCTCTTGCCGGACGAAGCGCAGCCGATAAAGCAATACGACCTCCTCGGCGAGCGTTACACCGCCCTCTTGGGGCCGGGAGGACCCAACGACGTTCGGCTCATCCATCATCCACAAATGTAGAGGCCAGGGACATCGCTACGTCAGGGGCCGCTCCAGATAGCTCAGGTAGCAGACTTGGTGATGGACCATAGCTTGCTTGGGCGACACTTGCGAGCTTAGTGGGGCTCAGGGCGGTGCGGATAAGCACTGCCGGCCCCAACGAACTTGCGGGCGCCATCGCTTAGCGGCTCCTTGTTGAGCCGAACAGCCACGGCCCCTTCCTGTTTGTGAACAGTGTCATCACGTTGCGGGCTGGTTGCGGCGAGGTGATCGTGCAGAAAAAATCGGAGTTGACTGCCGACCCCTCAGGGGCCGCTCGTCGTTATAGTGTCTGCCGATGTCTCCACTTTCTTTCTGGCAAGGCACAGGAACGAATAAGCATTGACGCATTCGGTGGCGAGCCCAACGATCTGGGTGTTTTTGCAGCGACACTCGTCAGCTGATCGACAGGTGGGCCTGCTAAGGGCGGAGGCTGCCACCGTTGACGGACCTCCGGACTTATCTGGCCAACGAGATGGCAGACTGCGGGCAGCAGTATCGATCTATTGTCCAGGTTGGGCTCGTATCGGCCTGTGTCGAAGAGGTGCTGGACGGCAGTCGCGGCCCGCGCGCACAGGCCTTCGAATGATCATTTGCTCTGCGGACCTAACTGCTTCCCGGCCTTGGGAAGCGGGGGTATTCTTGTTCTGACGATGGAGAAATTGATGAACACGGGAGAGGCACGGTGGAGTGCAGGTTCTTCCTCGGCGCCTTCTGAACACGCGGACCAGGAAAGCTACCTCGGCGGCTTCAATCGTGCCGTGGCGAATTTGGTCGAAACCGTGACAGGGTATCGGACCCCTGCCTCCGCGCGCGCGCAGATCCTGGACAATTGGGTTGCCGAAAGCGGGCAGGGCGAAGCCGAGAATAGGCGACAGGGGCGCAGACGAATCAGGAATTCGGATAGCACAGGCTCGCGCTCGCTGGATTTGTCCTCGCTCTCGCTGACCGCTCTGCCCTCCGCCCTGCCGCCAAGGTTGCTCGAACTGCGCGCCAGGCACAACGAGCTAAGCAACCTGCCTGCTATGTTCCCACCCGGTCTCCAGCATCTTTTCATTAGCCATAATCGCTTGACCAGTTTGCCGGATGATCTTCCGGCGACCCTCACTGAGCTGGAGGTCGCTGACAACAGTTTGACCAGCCTGCCGGCAAACCTTCCGGCCGGGCTCCAGATCCTGAACGCAAACGACAACCGGCTCACCAGCCTGCCGGACGCTCTTCCGGGCGGGCTCACCTCGCTTGCGGTCAGTGGCAATCAGCTGACCGAGCTCCCCGCGTCCCTCCCTTCGTGGCTCATTGAACTCAATGTCAGCGGCAATCAGTTGGCCAACCTCCCCGACCCTCTTCCCAGCACGCTCCAATCACTCAATGTCAGCGGTAACCGGCTGACCAGCCTGCCTGAAGGTCTTTTAGATGCTCTTGTGCCGAATATTAGCCTCTACTACCCGCATCTGGAGAGCCTCGAATTGGGGGATAACGCGCTGCCTGACGACATCCTCGCTCATCTGGCGGCGGCTGAAGCGCCACCGCAGCTTGCGCAGCAATCCCTGCCTGAGGCTGCCGCACACTGGCTCGCAGATGATCCGGCCACGCTGGCCGAATGGCAGCACTTTGCAGATGAGCCCGGCGCCCAAGACTACGCACAGTTCCTGGTGAGGCTACGAGGCACCGTGAACTACGGCAATAACGAGTTTGGGCAGGCAGTGGCTGATGATCTGCGGCATGCGGCCGCCAATTCGACATTACGCGAGCAGTTCTTTGCGCAGGCTTCCGAGGCCAACACGAGCTGCGAGGATCGCGTGACCTTGCACTGGAATGGTCTGCAGACCGCGCGCATCAACGCTGACGTCAAGGACGGCGCATATGACGATCGGCTTGGCGATCTGATTCAGCGCGGCCGCGTGGCCTTCCGCTTGGAGGCGTTGGACGAGATCGCGCACGACAGGATCAACTCGCTCGCCAGCGGCAACCCGAACGTAGACGACATCGAAGTCTACCTGGCCTATCAACATCGGCTGCGCGAGGCGCTGGAGCTCAGTCATCTCGCCCCTGACATGCGCTTCCTGGCGGTCTCTCACGTAAGTGAGGATGATGCGAAGGCGGCGCTCGACCTGATCCGGGAGCGGGAAGCAAGCCAGTTCACCGACTACATGGCTAGCCGCTGGCAACCCTGGGACACGGTGCTGAGGCGCATCGCTCCGGACGAACATGCAGCGATGGGAGACCGGGTGGTTGAAGCCATGGACGAGGAGTTTCAAACGCGCTTGGGTCAGCGACTGGCCGAGCATGATCTTCTAGGCAATCCAGATGCCGAGCGGGTGCTCGGAGCCCAGGTCCGAAACGAGATCGCTGGCGAGATCAAAGGCGAGGTCATGCACCGCGTGCTCGCAGAGCGTGGCCTCGAACTATGAGGCTCCCAAGCCGCCGCAGAGATATCTTATCATTGCTCGGCGGCGGTACGTAAAGATCGATCGTGACGCCTCGCCTATCGCTGCCAAGGTGCTTTTGCGCTTTGGCAATGCGCTGCCGTCGATGAGGGTCTTTCGGTCTTGCCGAAGGACGAAAATTTGCGCGTGACAGGCGAGGCGTATCTACGTCCAGTCGAAGGCGCTTCGGGACTCCTCGGTCGAAAAGTTGTCGAGCAGATTAAGGCGAGCAGCGGTGAAATCGTCGGTTGCGGAGGCGCTGCCGCAGCCAGCCAGCTCGTTTTGACGAGGCAGCTAACTGTTCGGGCGGGGATGCTTGAATTCGGCGCACGATCGACAAGCGATCCATTGTTACGTCCGTCGACCAATTTCGTCCGCTCGAACTGGAGGCCGCGAAGAGGTGGGCAAGATTGGAGCGATCTCCCGTCCTGTCATCACGGGGGTGCCGATGCGAGGCCGGTCTCGCACGCACCAATATCCTGATCTCGTCAGCTTTTCGAAAGGTTGCGGCTACAAGAATCGAGAATCTAATTCTTGCTGAACGAGCTGCTATCTGGCCGTAACCCAGGCCCTATGGATTGTTCCAGGGTCTATATAAACATGAGGAGAGCAGGATGGATCCGGTTGACCCCATTCTTCGATTCAGGAGTCTGGATGCGGGAGTACGCCGCCCTGCAGGGGCGGACTGGGCAGCGAGCGGGCAGCCCAAGCGAGCAGGGCGACTTTGAAGGGCGGCTGCAGGACTTGAATCTCGATCCGTCTGATGAAAGCAAGTCAACTTCGCCCGATCCGGCCCCCGCAGGAGATGGTCGAGCAGGCCAAGAGCGGAAAAAGCCGCGGATTATGGTCGCGTTTCAAGTCGGGAATCAGCAAGGCCCCTGGCGGAAGCAGTAGCGGAAGGTCGTCGCGCGATGCGGGGGAATCTGACGTCGTTTCGACGAATTTGCGAATTGATTACGCCAGGCAGCCAGGCCGGACGCGCGGGGTCTCTGCGGCCGATGAGGAGCTCATTGAAGAGTTCCGAAACAAGGCAACGGGTAATCTCAGCGACGGCACCATCAAGAATGCGGCAGCCGATTTGCGCCATTTGAGCGCGCGCCTGAGAGGACCCCCGGTCAGCCTTCTGCGGAAGCTGCTCGCCAGGCCCACTCGCCACAGGCGCTTCCCGCAACGCCAGCCACGCCGAGCGCGGGAGCCTGGGATTGGGTTGGAGAACAAATGCACGGATCTGGCTCACGATGCCGGCGCCGCAAAGCGGATGGCAGGCCGGCTCGTCCCAACTGCTTCCCGCAACTCCTGCGACGCCGAGCGCGGGAGCCTGGGATTGGCTCGGCGACCAAATCCACGGACCTGCCTCACCAGTGCCGGCGCCGCACTGGGCAACGCAAGCTCACCCGCCGCTCGAGCTTCCTGCCACTCCAGCCACCCCGAGTCGGGCAGCCTGGGCCTGGCTTGGGCAACAGATGCAAGAACCCGCATCGCCTTCGTCCGTGAGGTCTCGATCGTCAGACATCTACGGTGATCTCGAGTCCTTTGTTGATCTGGATCCACCCACACCCCACGACTTGCGTGACGATGCGCGCTCTGCGCCAGCACCTGAATTTGTGGCCGCCTCGTCGTTCGCAGGACCGCCGTCGGCGGCTCCGGAGCTCCGGGACATTGGAGCGATCGTTGGCGCCAACTGACGTCACGGCTCCCAGGTGGCTTCGGACGTGCTGATCGATGTATTGGGCAACTTCAATCTGCTGCCAAACCAATTCGGGCCAAGTCAGTTTGCAATCAATGGGGAGCGCTATTCGGCGACATTTGGACCGGGCGGTCGCAGGGATATTCGCCTGATCGGTCACCCGCGCGCCGGTGGGATGGACGAAGCCGGGCCATCTCGGGCGCGGCATCGCCCACCGCCAATCGTAAGCGCAAGCCAAACCGGGGAAGGTGCAGTCGATCTTGGCTATCTTATCCGGGGCGGCTGGGAGCATAGGGAGCGGTTCCTGCCGCCTTACCTCGTGCGCGTTTTGGAAGGCGAGCGCATCATGCCTCAGCCCGGGCGGCCGACCCATTTCGAGATCCGCGGAATGCCTTATAGAGGCGAGTTGGTGGAAAGCGAAGGACGCCAGCGCGTTCACGTCTACCCCGAACCTCGGTGAAGAAGCGAGTTGGCTGCAATTCCAAATGCTCGGCGGGCAGCTCGCGAGATGTTCTATCGCGCCGCGCTTGACCGGCCATCCACCCAATCGATGTAGATCGCAGAAGTGGGCCGTGAATATACGCCTGATCTCGATAGCGATGTTGGCTCAGTAAGTTTTCTCAAGCGGCAACCTCTCCGCTGTCCGTACATCAGGGCCGAGCCTGGGTCGAAAGGTTTAAAAGCAACAGTCTCTCAAGCGACCGCGGCGTGAGCCCGATTGAGCCAAACGACTCATTCAACGCGAAGTTTGGATACAGGGGCTCGCTGCCCTGCAAGAATTCGCATGTGAGACAACATCTGGCAGCTTTCAAATTGCATGGCGACCGCCCTCCTGCACGCTTCATTTGCCTCATTGTCTCGCTTCATCATTAGTTGGCAGTGCCGTATGCGTGGTGCTGAAACAGGAGCGCGTCGCGCCCATTCGCTGCCATGAGTCGGCGCCGAGCGTCATCAAGAGTTGTCATGATACCGCACTTGAATAGCCGGTGCTCACGTCACCTTGTACCATCACGTTTACTGATACCGCACAGGGAGGAACGAGCACGCCTGTTTTTAGAATTCCCCGATTATCGCTGCGAACAGCCTCATCCGGAGGCGGCGCTAAGTCCGGGCCCAGCGGCAAAAAACACGAATCCCGACAGAGGTGCGCTCTGCCGGTGAGCGACGTGCATTTCGGCGGCGGGACGCCGACCACCGGCACCGAGCGATTTTCTCGCTCTGGTGGAACTCCTGCGCCACTGCTTTGCATTCGGCAAATCAGCTACGACCAGTAGCGTGTCCCGATCCTTTCTCAGGCAGTCGGCCGCCTTCTCGTATTTGGGCGTGTAGCTCTCGATGAAGGCGTCGAACGCCAGCTCGGCTGTGGCCTTGGTTTCGGCCATCCAGATCTCCTGCAACGCGCGTTTGGCTTTCGGGTGCTGCCTCTTCGGCAGTTTGCCGAGCACGTTGGCGGTCTTGTGCACCCAGCAGCGCTGCTCGCGCGTTTTCGGCCAGACCTCACCGGCGGCCTTCCAGAACCCGAGCGCGCCGTCGGCGATGGCGAGCTGCGGGGCCAGGTCGAGCCCGCGCCGCTTCAGGTCGAGCAGCAGATTGCGCCAATCGTGCGCGCTCTCGCGGGCGCCATCGGTGAAGCCGACCAGTTCCTTGCGGCCTTCCGGCGTCGCGCCGATCAGCACCAGGATGCACTGCTTTTCGTCTTCAAGGCGTGCTTGGAGATGGATGCCATCGGCCCAGATGTAGATGTAGCGCTTCGCCGACAGATCGCGCTTCTGCCACGCGGCGTGCTCGTCGATCCAACCGTCCTTCAGCCGGCCGATGGCGGATGCCGACAACCCGGCAGCATCCTTGCCGAGCAGCGCCGCCAGCGCCTCCGAGAAGTCGCCGGTGGAGATACTCTTCAGGTAAAGGATCGGCAGCAGCGTCTCGATTGATTTCGAGCGGCGCATGTCGGGCGGCAGGATCGATGGAGAGAACCGGATGCGACCAGGATCGGTAGCGGCCGCCTCGCGATCGCGTACACGCGGCTGGCGGACGGCGGCCGGACCGATGCCGGTCATCACCTCGCGCTCCGGCAGGTGACCGTGGCGCACGACGCGCTGGTGGCCGTCCGCGGTCTTCAAATCGGCATGCTGGCCGAGAAACTCTGCGACTTCGGCCTCGACCGCCTTGGCGAGAAGGGCACGCGCCCCGTTGCGCAAGACTTCTGTGAGTTGATCGTCGAAGATTCCTGGCTGAACCAGCTGGATGACGCTACGTTGGACACGGCATATCGCTCCTTCGGTGGAGAAGTGGAGGCGTCAAGCACCCCCACGATATGCCGCCTTTCCGATTCCCGCCGTCACCAACTTTCTCGACAACGCTCTTGCCGATGTTTCTGCTGATACCATTCGGCGGTATCCTTCTCGTCTTCGGATATGCACTGGGATACATGCAGCTCGAAATTATCTGCATATTCGCGATATCGGTGGGAGCAATTTTGGTGGTGGAACCGATGCTCACGCTCTGCTGTTTCGAGACGGGCCAACGGTAAGGTTCGCCGATATCGGATTGGCGCTCGGTGGGCTTGGCACGCTTACTGCGCTATTATTCTAAGTGCGCTTAACTGGGCAGCATCCTCGGCGAGGTCCTATTCTGAAAAAAGACTTACGCAACGTAGGTTCTGCTCCTCGAACGCGAGAAGAAGAGGTTGTCTTGACGGAACGTTCCACATCGAGCCAGATCTACGCATTGTTGATCCGAAGCTCTTTGGTCGAACAATAGCATCTCCTCCCGGTTAGTAAGAGCTTTGCTGCTGCCGAAAGTCTGAAAATCGACCCTGCGGTTCGCCATGCTGACGGCTTTCGGTATTCGGGAATGACTTTGGCAGGGCTGTTTCTGGCAGCGCACATTTCCATACTGGTCAAGGCGAGGCAACGGAATGCGGACAGGCGCTACAATCGACCATCCCGCACCTTATGGGCCATCCCATATTGCTACCTCAGCACCACAACAGCTTCCATGAAATTGGAACTCGGACGGCGGGATTGTGCATCCGGAGAGCATCCTTCGTCAGCCAACCGTCAGCCAGGCGGCCTATCCAGGGACGCTGCGCATTGCTGACCGTATGGGGGATGGAACATGACGGGCATTGGCCGATCTGGCGAACCGCACGTTGGGGCTGCAGGAGCCGACAGCACGTCGGGATTGAGCAGTCCGCATTCGGAGCCAAATTTTGTCCCTGCGGAAGGCCACCGAGTTTTCAACTCCGTCTTGGAGCGGATGTGCTTAGCGCCTGAAGATAGAATGGCGACGCTCGCGAGCGTGCCCTCAGGTTCGGGTGTGGCTGTCCCCATTTCCTCTAGCGGTGACGGGATCAACGCAGCGAAGCAAAATATGGACGACCTGCTTGAGGAACTTGATGCTTGTCACAGTGCTGCCATGCGCGCTCAGAGCTCGTCTGAGGCGCAAGAGCTGATCGATAAGGTCGTCAAAGTAGGCGCAGCAGTTCTGGACTACTACGCGAGCCTGTCTCCAAATGTGGCGCGCAGCATTCTGTCCGAAGATCAGGCCCGCCGAGTTCGTGACCGGACTCTGTATGCGGGAGACGAATGCAACGCGCTGGCCGCACCCACTATCTACGCCTTGGAGCAGCGTAGGGAGAATGCGGGAAAGATACTCGAGCGGATGCGCCAATCCAATGCTCCGCCCGACCAACTGATCCGAGCGGCTTCCAGTGCGGCGAAACACTATTTGGCCTGCACGGAGTGGTGGGAAAAGAAGGCATTGCGCTCTGAACGGATGCAGTCCGTCTGCGCAGCCACTGCCAACTTGTCAAGTGCAACGGCCGAAATGCGACAGGCCGAACAGGCGACACTACGGCTGCATACCGGCTGGGCACTGAATACGAGGTGCGTGCATCTGCAATCGCAAGTCCTTCTCGCGCGGGTCATGATTGAGTCGCACGCGAGCACGCTCGACCCGACCGTCAGGCAAATCCTCTTGGGTGAGAACGGTCGGACACGTCTACTCGGAACCTTCATGGGCGATGTTGTTCCGGCATTCCTCTCAACGGGCGACGCTGTTCTGCACAGCAAAGGACAAGCCCTCGACGCAGAGCACTGCGCCGTTCTGGAAGGGGTCATGGAGCGGCTATCGGAATTTGCGTCGGCACTGCCGAACATGGTTGCCGAGCTAAGGCATAGGGGAGCAAGTCCCGAGCTTCCGTTGGATCTGTTGGATCAGATCGTGGAAGGAGCGTGGGTCACTGCCCATGAGGTCATGCGCCTCCTAGCAGTGCAGCCGAAGATACCAGCCATCATTGCACCGCCAACGGAGGCTGGCCTTGCGTTACCGGCCGACGCTGCCGGCAACGACCCGGCGGCCGAAGGCAGTCCAGCGCGCAGGAAAGGGAAGGGCAAGCGCAGGCAGGCCGGAGGTGTGGGGAGTTCGGCAGCCGGGCAGCACGAGCCGCAGCTCGCTAGGCGTGACGCCGACACGGCGCGAACCACCAAGGTTATTGTGCTCTCGGATCTGGGCACGAAGAAACTCGCGAGCGCGGAGGAGGCGCATACGAGGATGTCTTCGTCGGCGAGGGAACACTTGGCGATATGGCAGGCTCCGCCATCGAAGGAGACACTGACGCGCCTGCTCGCGCGATTGGACGAACTCTTGCAATTCGATCTGCGCCGTGAGCAAAGAGCCATTTCGCAAGCGCGTCACATGAAGCCCGAAGATGCCGACCACGTCGTGGACACCGTGGTTGAGCGGCTGCAGAGCCAATCTGCGGAGATCGAGGCCTGTGTAGCCGCGCTGGACGAACCTCGCCGACGCGGCCTACTCACGCCTATGCAAGTGCCCGAAGTGCACGACAAAATAGTCCGCCTCAAGGCGATGTTGTCGGAGGTTCAGGGGCAGGCACATGCTTTGAAGGCGCGAAAGGCTTCAATCGAGATCGATTGCATGAAGACCTATGCGTTTCCCTCGCAGAAGTACCTCGAACGGTTGCAGGCGGCCGAGGAGTTGGATCCCTTGGAGTCACCGCGCGCGTTGAAGGGTGAGCCAGGAACGCTGTTCGAGATCAAGCTGCAGCCTACGCCACTGCGCAATGGTACGGTGAATCCGATGTGGGTGCACATCCATACGAAGCGGCCGGTCTATGCGTGGCAGTTAACGACATTGGATGACGCCGAGTTCGCCGCTTGCCACGTGAAATCCAACGAACAGCGCGGCTACAATCGCCTCTGGCAGAACGCTCGAGCTGCAAAGGGTCACGAAGACGTCGTGATCCATCGCGGCAAGCTCACGCCTGCGTTCTGCAAGTCCCTGTTAGGTTCCGCTTTTAGCGGCTATCCAGGGTATCCTTTTGCCGGAACGGAGCGCGGGGCGCGCAGCTGAATCGATACACTAGACGATCGATTCCAAGAAGCCTGCGCTGGAACTGATTGAGTGTTGGCGGATTCCTCGGTTGCGGTTGGCGCAACGAGGAGCGGTTTCATGGCAGGATGGCGGCAAGCGGTCGAATTGGCGATGACCGACGATGAGATTGAAGCGCTGGCGGCTCTTTCGCGGTCGAGAACCGAGCCATCGAGCCGGGTCTCGCGGGCGCAGATGCTGCTGGCCTACCGGGACAATCGGTCGTTCTGTGCCGTGGGGCGCAGACTTGGGGTCCATCACCAGACCGTCGAACGCTGCGTCGAGCGGGCGCTGGCCCACGGAGTGCTGGCAGCCCTCGACGATCGGCCACGGCCGGGCAAGGAGCCCACGATCACGCCGGAGGCCAAGGCCTGGCTGGTGTCGCTGGCGTGCGACAAGGCCAAGGATCACGGCTATCCCCATGAATTGTGGACGACGCGATTGCTGGCACGCCATGCGCGCGAGCACGGACCGGCGGCCGGGCACAAGTGTCTGGCCAATTTGGTCCAGGGCACGGTGTGCAAGATTCTCGGCAAAGAGGAAATCAAGCCGCACAAGGTGCGCTACTATCTGGAGAACCGCGACGCCGAATTCGAACAGAAGATGGCCGAGGTTCTGTGTGTCTATCGTGAAGTCGAGGTTCTGAAAAAAGCCGCTGCCAAATCGAAGAGGGGCAAGCCGGTGGCAATCGTCTCCTGTGATGAAAAGCCGGGAATCCAGGCTATCGCAACGACGGCGCCGGATTTGCCGCCCGAGCCTGGCGTCCACGCCACCTTTGCGCGGGATCATGAGTACAAACGTCATGGCACGCTCAGTCTGCTGGCTGGGATCGATCTGCTGACCGGCAAGGTCCATGCTCTCGTGAGAGATCGCCATCGCAGCCGAGAGTTCATCGAACTCCTCAAGCTGCTCGATGCCGCTTATCCGAGGGGCACCGCAATCAAGCTGATCCTCGACAATCATTCCGCGCACATATCGAGAAAAACCACAGACTGGCTCAACGCCCGACCCGTCGGACGCTTCGAGCTCACCTTCACCCCCAAGCACGGCTCTTGGCTCAACCTGATCGAGGGCTTCTTCTCCAAATTTGCTCGCTCGGTGTTGCGCCACATCCGGGTGACATCAAAACACGAGCTGAAGCAACGCATCATGGCCGGCATCGACGACGTGAACCGCCATCCGGTCATCCACACCTGGTCCTATAAACTCGCCGAGGCCGCCTGATATGATTCGAACCAAGGAAACGCTCGACTAGGGCAGATACCGCCTAACTGGAATGCCGCAGGGACCGAGTTGCCTATAAGCGATTCAGGATCCTGATGACGTGAAGAGCCAACATTTCGAGGCCTCCTCAGATATCAGGAGTGTTGCCCTTGAAAGCCGGCGAAGCAAAAGCTTTTCAGTGATCTCTGATATTGGAGCGCTGCGGTCGTATGAAGTCGGCGCGCATCGCATGGCTTTCGGGCGCCGCTTCGCTGATGGCCTCCGCGCCGGCGCATGCGTGTTGCCTCCTTTCATAACTTAGCCCCGGCCTTGGAGTCGGGGTATTTGATCGCACCCTGAAGGGAAGAAATCATGAAAACAATGACGTAATTGCGGTCCGCGCTTGTGGGACGATATGCCCAAGCTGGTAGTGGTTCGTAACCAACCAATTCGCCGAAATGTTCCTCCGTCAACCGTGTTCGCTGCACCAGCGTCGTTAGTCTTCCGCCAAACGTACCTGTGTTGATCGAGCTTAGCCCATGCGATTCGGATGCACGGCGATCGTGCGTGCCTAGTAAGAACGTTGGCCGACATGCGCCAACGGGCAGCTGTATGTGGCGTCAGGCAGAGCTAATTTGCGTTCAGCGCCAGCTGATGCGCGTAGTCCTAGGCTGCCTCGGACGGCAAACTTGCCGACTTTCGGTCTCGCGTCGCGTTCAAGCGGCCGTGCATCTCCTTGCTGGCCTTAAAGTGCGGGAAGCGCTTCTCGTCAACTCGCACGAGCTCGCCTGTTCGCGGATTTCTGGTCATGCGAGCCCGCCGTTGCTTGGTAGAAAAGATTCCGAAGCCGCGAAGCTCGACCCGATCTCCGCGCTCGAGCGCAGCAACGATCTCGCCGAGAATTACGCCTACAATTTTCTCGACGTCGCGCTGGTAAAGGTGCGGATGTCGGCCGGCGATACGCTCCACGAGTTCGGACCTAATCATTGACGCTACCATCCACAGCATTGATGAACGATCATTTCCTCGAAAGCGCTGGCGCATGTCAAGCCACAGCTGGGTCGAACGACCAGAACCTGCCGAACGCAAGTCGGCTGAAATGACAAGCATTTGAAATTTGGCATCACCAAGGTAGCGCTGGTATTTGGATCTACCAAGTGCCTGCAACGACTCTGCTAGAACTGTGCTCCTTTTTGCTCGCTTGTGGTTGTGGTGTTGCGTTGATCCTCAAAACTTGGAGGCCGTTCCATCTATTATCGCACAATCTTGCCAAATATTCACGACCGAGAGCTGGTGCTGTTGAGGCCCCGGAATGAGAACGGACAGTCTGATGTCTGACGTGCGAAGCCAGCATGCCAAATTGCCCGCGACGACCGGCACCTGTTGTTGATCGTATCGATGGATCCAGAGCAATCGAAAATCAAACAGGAAGGTCGATTGAGCGCGATATCTCAACCCTACGTCAATCGACGTATCGAATCGAAGCGCAGCCAGCGTTGTCGCCGAAGAGTTCGGTTTTCGGGTCGTCTCATCTGAGCGCGCCTGTGACAGCCCCGATTGCCACCACTTTGGGGACAAGGCGATCCGGTGTTTTCTGGCCTGTGTCGGTGACGACTATCCCCGCGCTTTTAACGTGGCACGGTGGCTGATCGGGCCGTCGGTCGCCGGCCAAGATTGAGCGAGCGAATCATCCTAATTCGAAGGAGCGTTGGTGGGGGCGATGCCCTCCGTAACTGATCAGGGGCTTCGGCGCACTGTCAAACGGAGCGCCTTCTGATCCTTCGCCGACATGGCTCCGATATACTTGCCAGCGTCACGAGGCGTCGGCCGCCGAGCTCAAGCTGATCGTCGATCGGCCGCCCCTTGCCCACCGGTCATCCACTTCGCCGGATATTGATGATGCGAAGGATTGCGGCTGTCTTGGTTTGCAGATGCGCCCTCCGAGCTGGCCTTAAAAGCGGCCTTCGCATCGACGAGATCATCCGCGCTGCCAAAGGGCGCATCGGCCGGATGCACACCATATCCCGGAACTCGCTAGGCCGGTCGACGCTTGCCGACGTGGCGTTCATCTTGCCGATAGCTGGCAGCTAAATTTTGACGAACCGTCGAATTTCAGAACGGCAATTTCCAAAGGACATAGAGAAGCCAAGCGATGGCACCCCAGAAAACGATTCCCCGCACTATGAAAACCAGTGTCATGGCCGAGCCGAAACATATGGTCCGCGTGGGTGCCCATGCGGCTGCGCCATAGCGATTTCATCGATCGCGTCCGCCAGTCCTCGTAAGAAGACCTGATACCACGCATCATCATCAGGCAGCTCCCACTCCCGCAGGCTGGCGACGTATCGGGTGAGAGCGATAACGCCCCCGATCGTGGTTGGGGCCGATCGAATGAGCACATTTGCATGCTCCGTCAGAGCCAAGTTCCGTTGGCCGCTGATTTCGTCGGCGGCTTCAAATTCGCAGATTTTCTCAAGTTTCGCCGATACCGACGCGGCGGCATCGTAGTAGGCGGACAGTTCGCGATGCTTCTGAATGACGACGAAGATCAGATCTCGATCAGCTGCAGCAGCCGACGGTGTGGAAAGTTCTTGCGATGACATGCTGGCCCCGGATAAATAGCAACCCGATGTTAGCATGCCAGCTACGGAGATAATCGGCGTAGAGGCGCTTTCATCCGCTGTCTTTCTGCTCGATCGGCTTGAAGATGAGATGACATTCGCGAGGATTGGGCGAGAAAGGAGCTCGCGGGCGTCAGAATCACCCAGCCGCACTGTTCGTCCCTCTCGGAATCTTCTGTGTGGAGGCCACTATCAGAACGATTCCTGCTTGCGAGCTGTGAGAAGGCGCCGGATGTCATCAAACACCGATGCATAGGACAAATTGTTCCTCTAGCCCTTCGTTGCAAAGATCGTCAGCGAGCTGCAGTGCTTCATCCTAGTAGGACCTTGATGGCGGGGTGTCCAGACCTGATCCAGCCCGCCAGGGCGTCCATCCCTCGCTCGGCGCGGCCTAACCTTGATGAGGGCAACATCGATCTGCCCGCCTCGGCCCGATCCTTGGCGGGCCTCGTCTGCATGGATCGCTGCCAGCACGCGATAGCCGCACCCGCGCGAGTGTTCGGCAAGCGGCTGGCGCACCAGTATGTCGCAATCTACCATCAGGACGGTCGGCTTCGACAGCGGATGCCCTCATTGCATCGATGCTGCGATCAGCCGCGCAATGCCGCGATACGGCTTTGGGATGAACCTGCCGAACTTCCTGGCGGCGACTGCTTCGTTTTGGTTCCCGCAGCCAATAAGGACAGGCCCCGCTGGGTATTTGGCGCGAACAAGCTCGGCAAATCGGACCGTCGAGCTCTCCACGTTGATTTCGGATGAATGCCCGCAGGCGGCCGCGCGTCAGGCCTCTGTTAGTGCAGAAATGTCAAAGCAAGTACGCGACCTGAATTAGGGCATCATTAAGTAAGAACGTTTACAAGAGAATGCCGAAGCCGTCGCTTGTCCCGCGTAACGGCTCCGTGGCCTGCTTGCCAATCTCGCCGCCGGTTCGGTCGGAGCGCCAATCGCGCGCGCCGGCGCATTAAGATTAGTTATAGTGATAAGCGAGCATCTCATCCGATGGGTCCGATGAGGCTTTGGGTCGGCTTGGCATATCTGGTGGCATTTTTGCCGGTGGGCCTGTCTCTTGCTCTGACCACGGGAGAGCAGCCGGATGAACTCGCGGCCGTCCGCGCCACCTATCGTCGGCCGGAAGTGATTCCATTTCCGAGCAGCAACCCCTATTCGGACGCGAAAGCTGCTCTGGGAGAAATGCTGTTTTTCGACCCGCTGCTCTCGCGGTCGAAAACGCGCTCCTGTGCGACGTGTCATAACCCGTCACTTTCCTGGGGAGATGGCCTCGCGCACGCCATCGGCGAGGATCCGAAAGGCCTGCCGCTTCGTGCGCCGAGCCTGATCGATGTGGCCTTCATTGAGCCGTTGGGTGGGACGGGAAGTTCGCCGATATTGAATCGGTTGCCTTTGGTCCGATCACGAATCCGATGAACATGAATCTCACCGAAGCGGACTTGATTGCGCGCCTCTCGGCTATCCCTGCCTATGGCGAGGCGTTCACTCGCGCGTTCGGAGATGATGCTATCAGCCGGCCCCGGATCGAAGCGGCGTTGGCAACGTTTCAACGCACCATCGTGGCCGGCGAGTCACCGTTTGACCGTTGGATCATCGGCGACGAGACCGCCATCAAGGCGGGCTGTTCGACCTGCCACAAGGGACCATCCTTCACGGACGGATCGTTTCACGATATTGGCGCGGCCGGACGGCTGTTCCCGCGGTCCGAAAAGCTCCGGTATGCATTCAAGACGCCGACGTTACGCGATGTCGCTCGCCGCGCTCCCTATATGCATGATGGATCGGTTGCGACCTTGGAAGATGTCATCGAGCTTTACGACAAGGGTGGCATTGACCGCCCAAGCCGCTCCCCCTCGATCAAACCTCTGTCTCTGACGCCAGGCGAGAAGAAGGACCTTGTCGCCCTCCTTCAAAGCCTCAATGCTTCCTCGCCACTTGCCACGTTTCCGAGGCTACCGCCTGTGCCGATCATCTCGCCGCGCGCCGATAATTGTTGGTTAATATCCGCGATAGTTCGGCAATCGTTTCTCCAAGAAGGCGTTCATTCCTTCCTGCTGGTCAGCCGTGCCGAATGCGCACCGAATTGCCTGCCGCTCGAATTCGAGCCCAGCATCCAAAGTGGTCTGAAAGGCGGCGAGGACGGCTGCCTTGGCGAGCTCGGTCGAACGGGGCGGCTTCTGGGCGATCATTTCGGCGATTTCGAGCGCTCGCGCCTTTGCCATGCCGGTTTCAACAACTTCAGCGACGAGGCCAGCCTGCATCGCAGCACGGGCAGAAATGGGTTGGCCAGTCAGTATCATCAGCATGGCCATAGATTTCCCTGCCACTCGCGTTAGACGCTGAGTTGCGCCGTCGCCTGGCAAAATCCCAATGCTGATCTCAGGCTGTGCAAACCGCGCTCCTTCGCCTGCAATGGCGATGTCAGCAAGCAAGGCCAGTTCGTGACCGCCACCAAAGCAAATTCCCTCAACCGCGGCGATAAGAGGCTTTGGAAAATTGGCGATGTCCCGCCACGCAGAACGTCGCGCGGGATTGTCGATTGCCTCAAACCCGCGCTGCTGCATCTCCTTGATGTCGGCCCCGGCAGAGAAAAACGCTTCGTTCCCGCAAAGGACGACGCAACGAACATCCTGATCGGCCGCGGCACGCCGCAAAGTCGCTGCAAGCTCCGCGATCAGATCGTTGCTCAAGGCGTTTCGTTTCGGCGCCCTGTTCAACGTCGCAACGCGCACATGGGCCTTAGGAGTGGTCGAGTGGATGAGATCGGACTTCTCCGTCATTGAGGGTGTCTCCTGAAAGAAATGAGAAATCCTGCGATTAGACTGAAATCGATTTCGACACAATAGCGCCTTATCTCGGCTCATTTCATCCATTTCAGCTGCTGCGCGCGCTTTGCGTTGAGCACCCGAAGGCAAGCTTTTACTGCTGATATAGTCCAAACCGCTTCGTTTCGCGGCTTGCCTCCTTAATCCGATGTGCCTACGTTAATGAAATCGATTTCATAAATGTGGGCAGCGGCCGCTAGCCAGCAGCGCCGGGCGTGCAGCTGTTGAGGGATCTCTTGGCGGCGCGGCGTCTACCAACAGAACAACAGCTTCTCAGAAGCGCGCTTATCAACTGGAAGGAAATGGGACACAGGCTCGGACGCGTTTTATGCGCAATGCGTTCTGCGGCGTCTGCTCTTGAGCAGCCGCGCCAATCGGAAGCGCTGCTCATTATCACTTGACTAAGGTGGCCCAAAAGCCGGCCGTGGGGTCGCGCGACTTAATCGCCCACCAAGCAAGCCTGTGGGCGGCATTCTGGGTGCCTCGTGACGCCTGCGTCTCCATCGCTGCGTGCCGCCCGCTCAACTCGATGGATACCATAGGCACTGCACCACTTCGCGCAGTAGAGCCAACGAGCGACTGCTTGCTCTTGCTCGACCCGCCACATCGTTAACGCCATTGACCGAGCCCGAGAACACATGAACATTATTGCTCAACCCGGTGCGCTATCCGTTCAGCTTGAGAATCAAGTTGCGTTCAAAGGGATGACTGTCGGCCTCGGAGGAGGCGTAGCCCTTGAGTGGTACGACTGGGGTGTATACGGCGTGATGGCGGCTTTTCTCTCGCCACACTTTTTCCCTTCGGACGATCCCTCAACGTCTTTGCTCGCAGGGCTGGCGGTGTACGGGGCGGGTTTCTGTTCGCGGCCAGTGGGGGCGGCTTTGCTGGGTCCGGTCGCGGATCGCATTAGCCACAAACGGGTGATGATGATCTCGGTGACCGCGATGGCCGTATGCTCGCTGCTAATCTCGATCTTGCCGACTTACAAGGACATCGGTCTCACGGCAGCCGTGGCGTTGCTTATCATGCGACTCATTCAGGGGCTTGCCACTGGAGCCGAGGCGGGTGTGGCAAACGCCATCGCGATTGAACTGGCCCCGCCGGGAAAGGAAGGCCTTTATCTGGGTTTTATCGGTGGTACGTGCATTCAGCTAGGCTACCTTGGATCCAGCCTGGTCGCCTTTTTAGTGAGTGCCTCGGTGCTCCAGAAGCGATGCGCGAGTGGGCCTGGCGTTTACCCTTCGCTGTCGGTGGCGTGCTCGGCCTGCTAGTCATCTATTTGCGCACAAGCTTGCCGGAGACCTTGATCCATCGGGCTATGCATCGCCAAGATGAATTATCGCGCATTCAAGAAACGACCATCGGTGTGTGGAAAACGCTCTGGAGCGTGCGGCTCTCGCTGCTCGCCGTTATCCTGGTGATCGGCTCGGTGCAAATCGCCAATTACGCATGGAATACGGGCCTGCCCAACATGGCCAACACCGTATTCAAGGAGGACAGCACCTGGGTATACGGGATTATGACGCTCATGGGCTTGAGCTGGATGCTTGCCGCCCCCCTTGTCGGCGCCTTCGCGGATAAGGTGCGCCCCTCGCGCGCATTCACGCTGCTGCGCCTACTGCTCATTCCATGCTTCTTTTTGACATTGCTCTATTCGCAAAAGAGTATCTCGACGTTCTTCCTTGTCACGGTGTTCGGCGGCGCCATCGTAGTTTCAACATGGCCCTCTATAACTTCATCGCTACCACCCTGATGCCGCGTGCCGTGCGCACCACCGGCGTAGCTCTTGGCTATGCGCTCGGCGTCTCATCGTTTGGCGGGACCTCGCCGTATCTGCTTGTGTGGTTGCAGCGCGAGCACATGGCCTGGATGTTTCCTGTCTATGGATCGTTGATAGCTCTCTTGAGCGTAGCGGTCTACCACTTCGCCAAGAGGCGTGGCCGCGTCTACATTGGTGACTGAACGCCTTTGCCACTTGCGCCACCAAGGCACGCGCAGAGCTTTCATTATTAGACGCACAACATGTCGCAAGGAGCATGGGATCGGAGCGAGCGTCTTCGCGAGCACCGAACACGTGAGCAGTTCTTCATCGCAGCCCGGGCCGCTTATGGGCGATGACGTCCATGAATTGGAGTCCATCGAATGAAAACGCCATCATCGCCGCACTTCACACCGGTCGACTTGCAGCGATATTTCACCGCCAGTCGCCTGGAGCTTTACGAAGGATCCGAAAGCCGTCCAGGCGATAACGGCTGGATCGATTCCCTGCGGGGGCCGCAGACGCATCGCGGCATGCCATTTTTGTTCGGCAGCGACGCCGGGTCGGATGTGCTCGCTTTGCGGCCTGGGGAGGTTCCTGTCCTGATCGCGCTGCCACGCGCTTTGGCCAGCTACGTGCTCTTTGTGCAAGTGGTGGGGGACCATCGGCCTGCGAACCCTCAAGGATTCGGGGAGGTCGGGCCGGCGACGCCGAAGGCAATTCGCTCGCAGATCGGATGGCGACATACGTGCTCCGCTACGCCGACGGCAGCGAGGCCAACGTGCCGGTGCTGCGGCGGTTCGCGATCCAGCAGAACCATATCTCCTGGAGCGCGAGTGCGTTTGCGGCCCTGCCGTTGCGCGGTCCCATCGTGCACGCAAGCACCGGGGAAGATTTCACGCTCGGCAGAGCGCCGGGCAAGAGCTTCTTCCACGGCGAAACCCGTACCGAATCGGGGCGGATGGATCGACAAGGCGAAAACGTGTGGCTTTATGCGCTCCCCAATCCGCATCCGCAGAAGGAGCTCACCTCGCTAAACCTGCGCGCCGAGCTAGAAGTTTCGCTTGTCTTTGCCCTGACCACGACAAACCTCACCGAGCATCCGCTGCGCCTCCAGGGTCGTCGCAAGCTGAAGATGCGGCTGCCGCCCGGAGTGCATCTGAACAAGCTTGGCGAGCTCGACGTCGATCATCGCGGCGAACAGATCGGCATCGATCTCGGCACGGTGATCTCCGCCCGCGCGGTGCTCGACTATACGAGATCGGCCTGGCTCGGTGACGAGCACGACGTGCAGCCCCTGCGCTCCGAGGACGAGGTCATCGTCGAGTACTCCGCGCATCCCGACGCACGGCTGTACCTCCGCGCCGAGGACGGCGGCTTGCACGTTGCCGACCTACGGTCGCTGACTGCCGGCAACGCGTCGGACAGCTCCTTGGAGGTGGTGCCCATCGCGCCGGCGACAAGGCCTGTCAGGATTCGCATCGTAGACAAGGGCAATGGCGTTCCTGTCGCCGCGCGCCTGCACATTCATGGCGCGGATGGGGAGTATCTGCCGCCCAAGGGGCACCACCGCAAGGTCAATACCGGCAGGTTCGAGGACCTCGCCGGCGAGTTTGCGAACGGGTTGAACCAATACGCCTATGTGGATGGCAGCTGCATGGCGGACCTGCCGATCGGGCCCGTGTTCGTGGAGATCAGCAGGGGCTTCGAGGTGCGGCCCCTGCGCCGCATCGTTGAAATCACCGCGAGCACGGACGAGCTCACCTTCGAGCTGGACAGGGTGCTGCGCTGGCGCGAACAGGGCTGGGTCACTTCGGATACGCACGTCCACTTCCTGAGCCCGCAGACAGCCCTGCTGGAGGGCAAGGCGGAGGGCGTCAACGTGGTCAACCTGCTCGCGGCGCAATGGGGCGAGTTGTTCACCAACGTCGCCGATTTCGATGGGCGCACGACGCTCGGCGCGAAGGATTTCGGCGGGGATGGAGAGTTCCTCGCCCGCGTCGGTACAGAGAATCGGATGCAGGTGCTCGGGCACATCTCGCTTCTCGGCTATGAGGGCGAGATCATCCATCCGCTGTCCTGCGCTGGATCCAACGAAGCGGCGATAGGCGATCCCCTGGAAGCCACCATGGCCGACTGGGCGCAGCGTTGCCGCCAGCAACGCGGGCTTGTCGTGATGCCCCACGCGCCCAACCCGCAGGCCGAGCGAGCAGCCGATATCGTGCTCGGCCTGGTCGACGCCATCGAAATGATGTCGTTCAACCCGCGGACGGCGCAGATCAGCGCATTTGGCCTGGCCGACTGGTACCGTTACCTCAACATCGGTTATCACCTGCCTCTGGTCGCCGGGTCCGACAAGATGGACGCGGCCGCGCTCCTCGGAGGATCGCGGACCTATGTTCAGCTGGGCGCGCGCGATTTCACGTATCGCAACTGGATGGATGCCGTACGCAGCGGCGACACGTTCATCACGGTCGGACCGCTCGTGGACATGACAGTGGAAGGACGTCGCCCCGGGAGCAAGATTGCGCTTCCTCCTTCAGGCGGGATCGTCGACGTCGGCTGGCGGATCGAGTCGGTCAGCGTACGCCCGACAAGAGTGGAGCTGATCCGCAACGGCACCGTGGTCGATGAAGTTCGATGCGGCGATTTGTCGTGCAAGGGTCACCTCGCGTTGCGGCTCACCGAGTCCTGTTGGATCGCAATACGCGTTCGAGGCAGTGTCGCCGGGCGCGAGGCGGACATCGCAGCCCACACCAGCGCGGTGTATGTCCAAGTCGGTCACCAACCGATCTTTGCCACCGCGGACGCAGTGTCGGTCCTCGCGCAGATCGAGGGATCGATAGCCTATATGGATACGCTGGCTCCCAGGACCGATGAAGCGCGGCACTCGCGGCTACGGGCTGCTATTGAGCTTGCACATCATCGCCTGCATCACCGGCTCCACGAGCTCGGCGCCAGCCATGAACATGCGCCGGTTCACTCCGTTCACGTAAAACGCGAGCATTAAATGACGAAGGCTTTGGAACAATCACCTGCTGGTCCCTTCCGGCCTACCTTGAACCTGCGGCTCTGCGGCGCACCCGCGCCATAGCAGGTCCCGGCCAAGGCATCGTTGTAAGCAAAACGCGCAGGTGCGGGGCGGAGCTTGAGTCTTCGTTCGAGCCTCGAATTGCTCGGCGAACGTCAATGAACGGCCCTTGAAGGACCGATTTCACAAGCAGCTGCCGGCGCGCTGACGGCAGGATCACTGACCGCGAGCCCGCTGCCGCCTTGCGGGGCGTTCGCCCGGCCTTGGCGGCGCTGTCGATGACCGCATGACCAACCGATACGGCAGCAGAACACTTCTGGGGACCGGGGTCCCCGCAATGGCATTGATGAGGTAATCGGCTGCGCCCCGGCCGATTTCAGCCGCGGGAACGCTAATTGTCGTGAGCGGTGGGTCCATCTGGGCCGCGAGCTCAACATCGTCAAATCCTGTGATGGAAAGGGCCGCCGGGACGATTGATCCCATTTTACGGGCTTCCGCCATTGCACCGATGGCGAGCGTATCGGTCGTGCACACCACCGCTGTGGTATCGGGATGGTCAGTGAGCAGTTGACGAAGCGCGTTACGCCCCTGGACGAGCGAGTAATCTGTCCGGATGATCTGGGTCGGTTTGAGCGAGATTTCGACTTTCGCAAGTGCTCGCTGAATACCCTCCAGCCTGGCACGGGATCGGTCGTTGGAGGGAGAATTGACATTGGCGATCACTCCGAAACGGACGTGCCCAAGCCCCAGGAGATATTCGGTCATGTCGCGGGTGGCGCCTTCATTGTCGATGCCGATCGCGGGAATGCCGCCAGCTGCCTTGGAAACGTAGGTTGTGATCACGGGGACAGCGGCTTGTTCGATCAGCGCCCTCAGCTCGCGTCCATGGGAGCCACCGACCAGCACAATACCGTCAATGCCGCGTTCGATGAGACTCTGCAGCTCCTGCAATTCGCGACGCTGGTCATATTGGGAATTGGCGATGAACAGGGTGTAGCCGCTTTCGCTAAGGCGGTTCTGCAGTGCTTCGACGCCTTCGGCAAAAATACCGAGCGCCAGCGTCGGAACGATCACGCCGATCGTACGCATGCGCCCGGATTTCAAGGCCCTCGCAGCGCTGTCGCGGGTATAGGATAGGTCGGCAATATGCCGCATCACCTTGTCGCGTAGCTCCGGCCGGACGATTTCAGGATGATTGAGGACGCGCGACACTGTCGCCGGCGAGACATTTGCCTTGCGCGCGACGTCCTCAATCTTCACACGCGCTTGTTGGCGGGCCTTGGGCTCGATTATTGGCTTCTTGTTCATCTGGGCATCGATCAGTCGAAAGAGGGCATGATCTCTGATCGCTATAAACCACCCGATTGCCACACTTCTCAAGCCCAGCGTGCGGACAGGTGACATTTTCCGGTGCGCAAATGCTGGTCCGATCCGGCGGCACGTCGGTTGTAGGCGCTTCTTAGGCCGCTTGACTCCGCCGCTCACAATGTCTTTTTAGAAATCGATTTCAGAGATGCAATGACAGAATACCGTCACCTCAGAAAGTTGAAGGCTACAGAGCATGGTCGATCTTCTAAGCGGCATTCGCGTGCTGAGCTTCAATCACTTCCTGATAGGCCCTGTCGGCGCGCAGTTTCTCGCAGATCTGGGTGCGGATTTGATTGCCGTCGAGGCGCCTGACGGTGCGTTTCAACCGGAGCTGTCGTCTCCCAGGTCACCGCTGTCAGGGCCTCAATATGGCGTCCTGCAGGAGTTTTGGGTGGATCCACGCTATCGCTCGGCTCAAAATGGGAGGCGGCTTCTGGCTGCCCTTGAGCGCGAAGCGCGGGCGCGGGGGTGGATGGTCGAGGTGTCTCTTCCTTCGGCAGGCCGGTCCGATGCCGAAAGGCTCGTCGCATTCTATGAGAGCATGGGCTTCGCACCGGCCGGTGAACGGAGACGACGGAGAATTGTGCGACCTGGCTATCTGTACACACGGCACCGGCCCATCCAGCCCTCCGGGCCTTTTCGCAAGTGTGACTGGGACGATCAAGCCTTCAACGGAAACGGAGGATCGACTAAGCAAGATACGGAGCGGATTAGAGAGCTCGCCCGGTGTCCATTTTAGCTCACCAAAGTCACAAACAACGTGGTGCCGCTTCTAATGAGTCTTCATGATCCCGGCTATCTTAAGGCGCTACGAGTGGACCTCATCCGCGAGAGCCCGAGAGCACCGATCTTGCCAGAAGATATGCCGCGCTCGGCGTACCGCAGAACACATCCCTCGATGGCAGGAGTCATGCATGACTGACGTCTCCAGCCCTGATGAGGGCCTTCTTCTATTTCGAAACCACATCAACAAGCTAGACAAGCAGCTGGTGGAGATTCTCAGCCAGAGACTCTCCGTCTGAGCTGAAGTTGCACGCTACAAAACGGAACGCGGAATCGCGATGATGCAACCGTCTCGTATTGCAGAGGTAAAGGCTCGTTGCGCCAAGATCGGGACCGAACGCGGGCTGCGCAGGGATTTTATGAAAATCTCTATGCGCTGATCATAGGAGAAGCCTGCGAGCTCGAAGCCATGATCATAGACGAGCGAAAGGCCATCTCCTGATGGTCCGCATCTACACGCTCGGCCCAGCGAGAAGCTGTCACCATCATGCAACTTCGAGGCATGAGACATCGTACTGGTAGACGATCTCGTGGCTGAAGCGGCTGAGGCTGCGGATTGCCGAGACAGCTATGTCCTCCAATGTAGCGCGTACCTGAATGTCCACCTCGTGACGGAGCAATATCGCGATCGTCTGCAGGTTGTCGACACCTTCATACTGCCCACACAGAGCATCGCGGTTCTCAAACGCAAGGACGTGCAAGAGCCTCGGACGCTGGGTCTTCCTGAACCAACAATGGGGTATATCGACACGAATGCTTGGAATCAGCTGATTTTAGAAACGACAAAGCCGGTTGTTGAGAAAAAACTCCTTGAAGGCGTGTATGATGCCGGCGTCGCTTACAGCAGATCGGCGCTCGAACATCCCGACGAGATCGAGGCATACAGGAGATTGGCGAGGTGGTGACGACCTGGCTGCTATATGGCCCGCGTCTCCGCTATTCCGGTACGATCATCCGCAGTCTCTATCCTGAGTTGCATGACGCGCTGCCCTGAAAATTCACAAGAACCTGAAGAGGACCGTCATGACCTCATCCCCTCCCGATGCAAGAACGAAACTCGTCCTTGTCGCTTTGACCATTGGTGCCTTCGCCATCGGCCTGGACACTTTTGTCATCATTGGCGCGCTTGATGTGATCTCTCGTGACCTCACGATTTCAACGGGTGCGGCGGGCTCGATCATCTCGATCTACGCAATCTGCTACGTCGTTTTCGCGCCGCTGAATGCCTGGATGTTTAGGACCATGAGCCGCCGCAATGTCCAGATCCTGTCCGTTTCGATTTTCATCGTTGGCAATCTGGTCTGCGCGATCGCGCCGAATTTCATAATCCTTGCGGCAGGTCGGGTCGTTTCGGCCTACGGCGCGGCCATGTTCACCCCGGCGGCTACCGCGCTGGCTACCGAGCTCCTGCTGCCCGCCCGCAAGGGGATCGCGTTGTCCCTCATCTTCGGCGGCATGACCGTTTCACAGGTTGCTGGCGTTCCGGCCACCAGCTGGATCGCAGATGCGATCGGCTGGCGCTATGCCTTCGTCTTCGTCGTCATCGCGGGGCTTCTCGCATTGCTGATCTTCACCCCCATGATGTCTGGAATCCCTGCTAATGCGCCCGAGCACGGAAAAGGTCTTACCTCGAAAGAGTTCCCCAAGATCATCTATGGTGTCCTTTCCGTGACACTGTTCGTCGTCATCTCCGAATTCGTCGTCTATTCCTACGTCAGCGTCTTCATCTCAGGTTCTCTGCTTGCCGGGGTCCCGCTGCTCTCGGCCGCGCTCCTTGCTTATGGATTCGGAGCCGTGACCGGAAACGCAGCCTGTGGCCTTCTGACCGATCGTTTCGGGCCCTACATGGTCCTCATCGCGGCGGTCGGGGCACAACTACTCCTGTTGGTAGGACTTGTCGCTTTCGGACAACATGGTTTCCTCACCCTGGTCATCGCCTTCCTCTGGGGCAATGTAAGCTACATGTATCTGGTCCCCATCCAGCACCGGCTCCTCGGCGTAGCCGGGGATAGGTCCAAGCTGGTTCTGGCGATGAATAGCTCGACAACCTTCGCAGGCATCGCTATCGGCGCTTTTCTCGGCGGAGTTATCGTCGAGATCCGTGGGGTCAAATTCCTGGCCCCGGCGTCCATCCTGATTGGCCTTGTCGGCATAGGGCTTGCTGTTGCCTTCGTGCGAGAACCGGCGAAAGCTGCGAGTGGGGAATGTACAGGATAGACGAGTGGCGGACGCGTGTCAGCGCGCGAGATTTTGCCGTTTGCCAAACCAGAAGATTTCCGTAACGCAGACAGCCGCTCAAAGAGGCGCCCAACAGTCGGCGATCACGTCGCGCTGGAATCGAAAAAATGCCGGCTGTGTCGGATGTCTTAAGACGTCTGGCCGCCGACGCCACGTTGGCGGTTGCTGAGAGTAGGCGTACGAAGTAGTCCGTGAAAGCACTCGGATGAGGAAGAGGCCCGGATACCAGGGCATACGCTTCAAATATCGGGCCTCCTCTTGAACCCGCCGCAGGCGCCACGAGAATTCCCTTGGGCCACTCGCATCGCCAGCGTGCAGGCGCAGGCTGGCTCAATCATGTTTGGCCGGTGCGCGAGCAAATCTGGCATCGTGGTCTCAATCGGGCGTGATCCAGAAACATGTCGATCTGTCGCGACCATCCCGCTGAACGGGTTTGCGAATGCATGCTGCGATTTCCATTGGTTTAGCGTCTGGATTTCAACGCGCATCCCACGCCAAAGATTCAGTTGAGTGGACATCGAAACCAGTCATCGGTCTGGCGCGATGAATTCAGCAAGCCTGGGGTGTGCAGCGCCTTTCCCACTGAATGATGCTCAATCAGCCGTCCAAATCGCCATGTTGATCGTCCTGATCACTTCAATTCAACCGACCTCTTCGGGCCAAATGATGATGTGACGGCTGCATTATTGGGTCGGCGCTGTGACCGCGAGCGGCACCAGAAACGAGGTGACAAGTGCATTCATACCCATGCCGAGGCTCGAACAGACGCCAGCAATCTCATCAACCTGGAATGCGCGCGCTGTACCGATACCGTGTGCCACTACGCCCGCCGGAAAGCCCCGCGCCCGATAGTCACTGATCCCGCTTCGGCTTATCATCTCTTTCCGCCGAGTTGCACTTAATGATGCTTCGTAAATTGGCCTAGCTGGCTCGCGATCCAACTGAGCGAAAGAGGGCGACAGCCGCGTTCCAGAAACTGACATTCGCGAATTACGGAAGTCAGCGCCGGACAGCCTTTAATGCTAGTTCTCTAGCTGCTTGCTAAGCTTCCGCGCTGGTCAACTACCGGACCTAGTGATTTGATCGAGGGCATGGCACATGGCAAGTGTTGGCTTATGTACGTTAGTCTTGGCCTCGGGTACACAGATTAGCTCAAGGATTGAGCACCGACCCTCCAACCCGCGGTATTCTGTGCGCTAAGGCGCGCTCCGACAGGTTTTTGCCAAGATCCGCGATCGAGTTTGCACGCGACTAGATCACTCGTGGCAGAGAAGCATATGGCAGAAATTGTGAAGGGAATATCTCGTACGCCGTCCTGATCCTGCAGTGTCCAGATCGGCGAGCACACTGCGATCTCATACCTCGTCAAGCCACTCTCGTTTCGGATCAGTCCAGCCTTCACGGAGAACTAGCTACAATGAGTACGATCGACGTCGAAAAGCCTCTCGATGCCAGCCGGGCAAGACGCCTGAAAGCCGCAACGAGCAGTCAGCATGACAGCATCGACAAACAGATCATGGCACAGAACCCATTTGCGAACCGCGAACGGTATGGTCGCTTCGTGACCGTGCAACGTGAATTCCACCGGGCCATCGATGGTCTGTATGTCTCTCACGAGCTCGGCCGATGGTTGCCCGGTCTCTCCTCGCGCCGGCGCCTCGGCCTGATCGAGCAGGACCTTTGCGACCTTGGCATCGCGGCGGCAAGCCCTCGCCATACGTTCGAACTCGGCTGCGAGAGCGCCGAAATCGACCTGCCGACGGCGATCGGTTGGCTCTATGTCGCGGAAGGCTCGAATCTCGGCGCCGCATCTCTACTCAAAGCGGCCGGAAGTCTTGGGCTGTCGGAGTCCTTCGGAGCGCGTCATCTGGCGGCAGCCCGAGAGGGGCGCGCTGCGCATTGGAGGGCGTTCACGAGGGCGCTAGACGCCGTGGACCTGTCTGTTTCCGAGGACGAACGCGCCGTCGCCGGGGCGCGAGCCGCTTTCTCCCATGTGCAGGAACTGGTGTCCGACCTGCACCGACCGGCGGCGGAAATTTGACAGGAGCTTTGCTGCAGGCAGCCGAATTGATCAGCATAAGCCTCTCCCAAGTCACCGCTGTCGGGGCTTCAGGCCCATCCTGCAGGAGTCTCGGGTTGATCCACGCTATCGCTCGGCTCAACCTGAGAGGCGGCTTCTGGCTGCCCCGGACCGCGAAGCGCGAGCGCCGGGGCGGTGGTCGAGGTATCTCTTCTTTCGGCCGTCGCCGAGAGGCTCGTCGCATTCTATGAGAGCATGGGCTTCACACGGCCGGTGAACGGAGAGGAAGAGGATTGTGCGACTGTACACAAGACACCGGCCTCATCCAGCCCTCAGGCCTTATCGCAAATGCGACGTGATCAGCCTTCAAGGAAAACGGAGGATCGACTAAGCAAGACATGGAGCGAGCGCTTTTCTCGGCGGAGTTATCGTCGAGCTCAGCGAGATCGATCCTGGTCGCGGCGTCCACTTGCAGAGAGTGGGCGTTCGAAGTAGTGCGTGAACTCCACTACATGCGGATGACGAAGAGGCCGATATCAGGTGATACGCTCAAATATCGGCCTCGTCTTCAACGCGCCGCAGGCCCCACGATAATCCGGTCGGGCCCGAATTGCCAGCATGCAGGCGCAGGCTGGCTCAATCATTTTGGTCCGGCGCGAGAATATGCGGGATCTTTACGTGTTGGTCTCGCGCTGACCTCACGCGGCTCGCGTGATCCACAAACATCTCACCGATCTGTCGTTACCGGTCCGACTGAACGGCTTGGCGAATGCATGGAGCGCTCTCGGTAAGTAGCACCTGTATTTCGTCAAGTATCCCACACCAAAGGTTCCAGTTGAGTGGACATCGAAACCAGTCACCGGTCTGGCGCGATGAATTCAGAATGGATCGCAGCTGCGGTACTAACGGCTGCATCGACTGATAGATTTCCAAATGCGGGCTGACAAAGAAGATAGTTCGCGCCGGCCTCCTCCAGATGATTAAGAACGGTCTGCCGTACAGAAGCCCGCGTTCCTACGACGCACAGTTCACTTTCGATTGCGGCCTCGAAGGTCGGGGGAAGGTTGCCCGGCAGTGATATGTTGTTCAACTCGTAAAGGAACTTAAAGCTGCTGAGCCAGCGTTCGTAAGCAGGTGCGGCGAGCGAATGGGCCTCTGCCTCAGAACGTCCAATCACGATCATGCGGAGCAAAGCAATAAACAGGTCCCTACCGTCGGCGGGACGCTTGGTGTTTCCATGGGCGCGAAACACGTCGGTGACTTTGCGAACAACAGAGGACGGCCCCACACACGCAAGGTTTGCGCCATTGGCCGCCGCCCAACTGGCTGACTCTGGCCGATTTGTGGCGACCCATGTCGGGGGGTGCGGACGCTGGTGAGGCGAAAGGGTCAAAGGAACACCGTCGAGAACAAAATGCTGCCCCCGATAGTTTAGAAGGCCGCCATTCATCGCATTAACAAGTATTTGGGAAGCTTCTTCGTAACGACTAGAAGCCACTTCCGCATCCACCCCGAAATAAGTCAGCTCCATCGGGAGGGAGCCACGACCAATACCCACTTCAAGTCTGCCATTACTCAAGTGATCCAACATGCAGATCTCCTCGAACGCACGCAAGGGGTGATAGAGGTTAAGCAGCATGACCAATTGACCGACACGAAGCCGCCGGGTGCGCTGTATGACGCTGGACAGAAACAAGTTCGGCGAGGGGCTTCGTCCATGTGGTGTACAGTGATGCTCAGCAAGATGATACGCGTAGAAACCGAGCCGATCGTAGGCCTCGGCCAAGACCAGACGGTCCGCGTATTGTTCGGCGATATTGCGCCCATCCTCATCAAAATGATCGAAGATGCCGCAAGTTAGATTTGAAGAAAGGATGTTAGTCACTCGATTATCTCCAGCGAGAAGTTGAGGTCCGCTGACTGTCAAACGCCGTAGCGGCCCTAAACGGAATGCGTTGCTTATGATGCAGGCCGGTATTCATCGCCTGCGGCGATAACTCTATGGATCCAGAGCGAAGCACGCCCCAAAATCGTCCGTCGCACGTGCCAGACGCTCGGATGAGTGGTCGGTCATCAAGAAGAGCGGTCTGCTCCCCGACGGACCGTGCCGACGGCTGTAAGAAAAGCGTCCATGTGCTCTCTCGTGCCGATGCTAACGCGAATGCAATCTTCCAGGCCGTCATCCGGAAAGGAGGCGACAAGGACTTTCTGACTTTCCAAAGCGCTATGCCACCATCTGCCGTCCTGACCCGAAGGCACACGGGCGAGCAGAAAATTCGCGTGCGAGGGCATTACAGAGAACCCGAAGTCGGAGAGCGCGCCCGAAACTCGCTGCCGTTCATGCTTGATGTGGCTATGGTTCTCGTCATAAGCGCGACGATGCTGAAGGATGCTCATGCCGACGGCATGACCAACCACATTCATGTTGAACACATTCTGGATGTTCCGAAGCCTCCCGATCAGCTCGGGATGGCCGAACGCGAAGCCAACGCGAATGCCCGCAGCTGCGTAGCTCTTGGAGAACGTACGCAACACCAGAACATTCGAATGACGATTCACCAGATGCAGTCCGCTCTCAGGTGCGAAATCGATATAGGCCTCGTCCAGCACGACTAATCGGTTACATTGCGCTAGGAGGCGCTCGATCTCAGCTACCGGCACGAAGGCGCCCGTTGGATTGTTCGGATTAGCTAACAGAATGAACTTGGCATGTTTAGCAGGGCCGAACAGCAAGTCATCGATCGGCAGGCGGCCAAGTTCGTTGCAGCGGACTTCAAGAAACTGTGCCCCTTGCAACATGGCAAGCTTGCGGTTGAACGAAAACCCTGGAGAGATCATCGCGACGCTGTCACCCGGAGCAAGAAAAGCTCTATAAATTAGGCTAAGAAGTTCAGATGATCCATTACCAGCCATGACGTGATCTGCGGACATGCCATAGGCAGCGGCCGCTGCTTCCCTCAGGCTGACATTGTCATTCTCAGGATACAGGTAGTGCCGCTCTAGGGCTGCAATTGCACTTCGCATCACGATGCTTGGCAACGGAAATGGATTCTCATTCGTATTTAGCTTCACGTAACTATCATCCGGGGCTGGCCGGCCAGCCGGGAGAGCGTCCAATTCGCGAGCCATCGGAGTAAGCGACGACAACAGATCTCGTAATTTTGCGTCCGTCATGATTGTTTCCCGTTTCCATCGGTAGAGGTGTTTGCGCGAGAGGCGCCGCAAGCGCGGCTAGCTGGCGGCTGGAGTGTTTGAACTAAGCAGCCTCAGTTGGGGTCGCGCATCGGGTCAGGGCCGGCAAAGGTCGGCTGAATTCACCTGGGCGGGCGAGTTATCTCCAATGTTGTAAGCAGAGGCGACACTCTCAATTGATCTGGACTGTCGAGACACGTTCGCTGTCCGTTGTCTTGAGCTCGGCAAGGATTGAGCGTACCGATGTGTTCCCGCATCAGACAGGTTCCTGAAAGGATCCTGAGGTCGAGTTCTTCAACGAGTGACGCGCTCTTCAGTTGACTAGCTGGAAGCAATGCTGATCCTCGTCGGCTGTCTACGATGACCATGCGTTGCTCTGAACAGGGCAGTCAGCTGAATGGGTACTTGCGAAAAGCTGACATTTGTTGCTCCAGATGTTGCGCAGACCTCGCAGTCAACCTTCTCGTTCCTGCCGCGGTACCAGCAGTCCGGCACAATGATGCTTGACTAAGGCAGCTTGTTACGAGCAGGCGGAGCCTGTTACCGGCAGAATCAATGAGTATCAGCCGCGGACGAGCGGATCCGCATGGCTTGTCCGGCGAAGTCTCTCGTCCAGAGACTGGAGCCATATCGATCATCGTCTCGCTGTCCAGTACATTCCTCGATCCTTTGCGCCCGAGCAGTTTGTGGGCGATTATCCTGGTGGTCGACGACTCATCCGCTCCACCGACACCTCTTGTCGAGAAGTGCCGAAGTGGCGCCTCTGCGACCCAAGCCGCGGCTTAGCCGGAGTTCGTCCGGTCTTGCGCCACCGCCTCGTTGTCTTAGACCGTACAATGTGACGCCACGTGCGATTCAAGCCCCTAGCGCTGATTTACTAGCCTCCACAGGGTCGAAAGCGTTCGAGCGAGGCTGCCGCGAGCGCGAAGCGTTCTTGAGCAGAGCCCCACCGAAGGTCTACTCGTTGCACGAGCCGGAGGTGGGCTCCGTCAGAAGGAGCAGAGCACAGCGATTGTACGAGTTCGGCGTCAAGTTCTGGGTCGCCATCGGCGCACGTCAGGACGGGCAGTTCGTAGCCAATGTGAAAGCGAAGCCGTGCAATAGCTTTGACGGCGACACTTGCAACCGTCATCCTCCAGATGGAGGTGCTGATCAAATACCATCGAGCGCGCGGTCCGCGACAAAGGCCATCGCGGCTACGTACCGCCCGATTAAAAGCTCAGCGTGTTGATCTCAGGACAGAAACGGCGGGTGGCGACCGCAGATCAAAGGCGAGCTTCCAGGGCGTTCCACTGTCGAGCCGTCATCGGCCAATCAGATCCGAACCGAATATCGCGATCTTGTGTCCCGCTACGCCAGACGCGGGGTCATAACGGTTTGAGTCGCGGCCGATCGGGCCCGCCAGGTAGATACTGACCGGTGGCGCCCAATCCTAGACAATCAATTTGCCTCGGTGTGATTGCCCGAGCGGGCATCGAGGTCCTTCAACTTGAAATGCTGGATTTTGCCCAACTCCGTTCGGGGCAACTCGTCAGTAAAGATGATCTCGCGTGGCGCCTTGAAGCGTGCGAGCCGCGTTCTCACATATTCGATCAGCACGTCCGCCTCAATCCGAGCTCCAGGCTGCTTGACCACGTAGGCGACCGGCACTTCGTCCCAACGAGGATCGGGCCGGCCGACAACGGCGCATTCCGCGACATCCGGATGCTCCGTAAGCACACGCTCCACCTCCGCCGGGTAAATGTTTTCTCCGCCGGAAATGATCATATTCTTCTTGCGATCGAGCACCCAAAAATATCCATCCGCGTCGCTTCGTCCGATGTCGCCAGTATAATACCAGCCGTTGCGCAAAACCTCGCGGGTTGCGTGTTGGTTGTTCCAATATTCGCAGAAGAGATTGGGCCCGCGTACCGCAATCTCGCCCGCAGTGCCGGGCGGTAGCTTATCGCCGGCATCATTCGTGATTGCCGCTTCGCAGCATACGCCGGCTCGTCCGGTCGAGCCATCGCGCGTGAGATCGCCGCGTAGCCTTGTATAGAGAGCAATAGGACTGGTTTCCGTGGAGCCATAAACCTGCAGCACGGTTATCCCGCGTTCGGCCAATTGTCCGATAACGTGCCGCGGCACCATGGTTGAACCCGTGGAGATGGCCTTCAGGGAGCATACGTCGACCCTCGGCCATCGGGGATGATCGGCCAGAGCTTGGATCGTAGCTGGCACCAGTACGGTTAACGTGGGCCGATCGCGCTCAAACGCTGCAAGGGTTGCTTCTGGCGTAAACCGGCTGTGGAGCGTAACTGTCGCGCCGTAATGCAAGGCGGGCGTGGTCAGAATGTTGAGGCCGCCGACGTGAAACAACGGCAACACGGATAGGATATGGTCGGTCGGGCTGAGCTCATGCATGTGCCGACTCATGACGCCATTCCAAAACAACGCTTCCTGGCGCAGCACAGCGCCCTTGGGTCGTCCTGTAGTCCCCGACGTATAGACGATCAGGAGTGGACAGGACAGATCGACATACGCGTTGGAATCATCACCGCGCGCTTCCTCGAGCAGCTCACACCACTTGCTTCCGCCGACGGGATCAAAGTCGAGTCCGACAATGGCCGCAAAGGGCAACTCCTCCGCCACCGTCGGCAGAATTCCGTGGAAGGCCTGTTCTAGCACGAGGACTTTGATACCAGCATCGGACAGGATGAAGAGCTGCTCCGCGATCGCAAGCCGCCAGTTCAATGGCACGAGAATTGCGCCGAGTCGCGCGCAAGCATACAGCAGAACCAGATAATCGGGCCGGTTCAAGCTGAGGATCGCAATGCGGTCCCCTCTCTCGACGCCGAGCCGGGTTTTCAAAGCGCGCGCGGCCTGTTCGATACGACGGAGGAAAGCGACATAGCTCAAAGTCGTCCCCTCGAAATGGATTGCCGCTTTGTCGCCTTCAAACGCCGCGCTGCGCTCGATCAGTGTGCTAAGATTAATCATCAGTCGCCCGCTCCTTTTGACGTTGACATCGTCTTCGTTCCGACGCGCTCAAAATGTGAGATTCCGATCGTGCTTCGAGGGCTCGATTGCGCTCTCATTGCTCGATTGACGAGCGGCTTCCGGGCGATCGCCGGGCCGCGACGGCGAGCCCGTCGAGGATCCCGTTTGTACCGCCACTAGGCCGCTCTCTTTGCTCCCCAATGACCGCTCGCGACAGAATACCTGCGGCAACCGTAGGAACGACGTCTACCGGATAGGCTGCCTCGGTACGGAAATCGTTGTTCATCATCAGAATGTCCTCTCGATGTGCACGCGAATTGCGTTTGCGTCGACATCGATCCAGTTAAGCGCGGCAGCCGATGCGATCATCTTTCGGTAGGACGTTTCCCAGGATTTGTCGTCCGGCCGGCCCGGCAAAACAGGAATAAGATCAATAGGCACCAGTGCATTATCCCGGTCCACGATCACAATCCCTCTTAAGGAAGGCGATCCAACAGTGGCTTCGGCGTTGAACGCGAGCTTAAGCTTATCGAAATCGAAGGGATCCCGCAGGTGTAGGCCACGTTTAGGTGAGTACTCGATGATCATTGCGATGTGTGTGGGAAGATCGGCCAGGCCGTCATTGATGGGAGTGGTTCTGTGCGGCCGAAATAGTACTCAGCACTCGGTCAACGTTCGGAGCGCGCCCCTGAAGTTTACCAGCGGCTGGCCCTCTCTCGTTCGCGCCGCGACGATTCGCCCAACAAAGATTCCGTGCGTGCCAACCATTTGATGGTGATGCAAGACGCATTCGAGCACGCAGATTGCGCTTGATAGGACCGGTATGCCCATCAGGCCTTCATCCCAAGAGGCTTCCTCAAAACGATGAACGCCTTTGGCACCGACTCGGCCGGCGAAACGTAGTGCAAGGTCTTGCTGATCCCTGGCAAGAAGGCTGACGCCAAAGCCGCCGTTGGCGAGTATGGCAGTGTAAGTCTCGGAACTCGTACCAATACAGACCAGTAAACAGGGGGGCTCCAGGCTGAGCGAGGTGATAGAACTGACCGTTAGCCCTCGTCGGTCGGGCCCTGTACCCGAAGCCACAATGGCTACACCGCTCGCTAGATTCCGCATGGCTTGGCGAAATTCGTTCGCGTCGACGGACGGAATATCGCCTAGAGGCGAAGGCAAGTGCCAAGTCATGGCGCGCCTATGAAGTCATTCTTCATCCTCTTCAACTGCGCTGCGGGAGACTGCATCGGCGCGCGAGGGGTCTCAAACCCGGCCCGGTTCGCCCTCGACAGCCGCGCGCCAGCTGCTATCGGTACGGTGAGTCTGCGACCGTAACTCGGCTCCAAAGAACCCGCAATTGGCGCAGGCACCACCGTTGCTCGAGGTTGCCGGTTAATGGTGTGAACCATGCAATCAGTGTGATTCATCATTGGGTGATCTGTGACAAGGTGGGTTGGACGATGCATATCGGCCAGGGCGCGTCGCGACAGCCGGCAACTCATGGAGTCCCGAGTCGAGCAGATTGCCACCAAAAGGCCGATGACCGTCTTGCCGAACGGAAGCCGGAGATGATGAAGCCGGAGCGAAACAGTCTGCGCGCCATCAATGCGTTCCGGGCTTAACGGCAGGCTCGCGTGATACCAGCGCAAGGGTTGCCGCCGTGACATCGGACTGCCGCATCAGACTCTCGCCGACGAGAAAGGTTGAGACGCCAGCCCGTGAGAGCCTGTGTAGATCAGCATTCGAAAAGATGCCGCTTTCGGAGACAGTTAGACGGTCTCCAGGAACCAGCGGCGCCAGCCTTTCGGTGGTCGCTAGCGTCGTAACGAAAGTACGCAAGTTCCGATTGTTGATGCCAATCAGTGGCGAACGAAGTGTTAGCGCGCGGTCTAGCTCCTCTCGACCATGGACCTCAATTAGGACGTCCATACCATATGTGTGTGCGGCGGCTTCGATCTCGCGGGCAGCGCCGTCGTCGAGAGCTGCCATGATGATCAGGATGCAATCAGATCCATAGGCGCGCGCCTCGACGACCTGATAGGTATCGAAAATGAAGTCCTTGCGCAGTATCGGCAGACTTGTTGCAGCTCGCGCTGCCGTCATGAAATCGAGATGTCCCTGAAAGGACTTCCCATCCGTCAGGACTGAGAGGCAGGCCGCTCCACCGGCCTCAAAGCCCTTCGCCAGCAAAGACGGGTCGAAGTCGGAGCGAATGAGGCCTCTGGAGGGAGAAGCCCTTTTTATCTCGGCGATAAGTGCGTACTCGCCCGCAATATGCTTGCCGCGAACCGCGCTGACAAATCCGCGTGGCGCCGGAGCACGCCGTGCGAGCGCCTCGATCTCCGATAGCGGCACCGCTCGCTTGGCGTAGACAATCTCTTCGCGCTTATAGGTCTCGATCCTGCGTAGAAAGTCAGACATTGGCTATCCCGCTGTCATGCGTTTGACACGTCAATCAGACGTTTCAGTCGTGCCGCTGCAGCGCCCGTATCGATCGATTGCTGTCCAATGGCGACGCCCTCCTTTAGGGTCTTGGCGTGGCCGGCGATAACCAGCGCCGCGGCCGCGTTGAAAGTCGCGATGTCGCGATACGGACTCGGTTTGCCGTCCAGCACGCCTTGTAGCGCGACTGCACTGGCCTCAGCATCGCCGCCCCTTAGGTCTTCTTCGCTACAGCGGGTGAGGCCTGCTTCCTCCGGCGTCACTTGGAATGTGCGGATACAGCCCTCGTCAAGTGCGGCGACAAAAGTCGAGCCGGTAAGAGTGATCTCGTCGAGCCCGTCCGAACCATGCACCACCCACGCCGACTCAGCGCCAAGAGCCTTCAGCACTTGCGCGAAAGGCTGCACCCAGCGGCGCGAAAAAACTCCAACCAGCTGCCGCGTGATCCCTGCCGGATTGGCCAGCGGGCCCACCATATTGAAGATCGTGCGGGTCGCAAGCTCCACCCGTGTCGAGCGGACGTGCTTCATCACGGGATGATGCACGGGCGCATACATAAATCCAATACCAGCTTCGCGCACACAGCGACCAACGTGGTCAGGATCGAGATCGAGCTTTACGCCGAGCGATGCGAGGACATCGGCAGCGCCTGAGCGCGAGGAGGCTGCTCCATTGCAATGTTTTGCAACCGGTATACCGGCGCCTGCGACGATGAAAGCGGCACAGGTCGACACGTTCACCGAACCGGAACCATCTCCTCCCGTCCCGACAATGTCGATCGCCTGAGCGGGCGCGCTCACCCGCAGCATTTTGCTGCGCATGGCCGAAACCGCTCCGGTGATCTCCTCTACGGTTTCGCCCCGCACCCGGAGCGCCATCAGCAGACCGCCGATTTGTGAAGGCGTGGCCTCGCCGGACATGATTATCTCGAACGCTGACGCCGCTTCTTCGCGGGTCAGCCCGGCGCCGGTGGCGACTTTCCCAATGATAGACTTAAGTGAATCCATGGTGATTGCGAGCCGTACCTTGGTTGCTGCTGGTCGCGAAAGTTGATGGGTGATCTGGGCAGTCGGGTGCACGCAGAGAGTTGTCAGCTCTTCATCTCATCGGCTAAAGCCGAACATGCGCTCGGAAAGCCAGGCTGCGATATCTGTTCGCGGCGTTTCTTTTCGTTCTTGCTGCAGCTCGTCGAACCCGCAGGCAAGGTGACGCTTTCGGCTGCGTCCGTTCCGGTGTGTTGCGCGGCGTACCGCCCGGTGCCTGGCTCATGAGAGTGCGCCGGTGCTCGCGGTCTGTCGGTGTCAAGGCTATTAGTTCGATGCCCAAGGGTTCTTCCTCTATGCGGCTCTTATGCGCGCAATCGCGCTGGCACTGTCGGCGCTCTGGTTTGAGGTTAGCGTCACGATCACCCTCAGGCTACGACCTGACGCAACGTGCGGTTCAAGTCCTGCGATGCCGTTCAGCGGTCTATTCTGCCGGAGGATCGTTCACATTCGCAAACCAACAATGCAGCTGCCGACGCCAACCACGGGCAAGTAGAAGAATTAGGCGTCGCGGACGAAGCGGCTATCGGCTGTACCGGAATATCGTCGTACGATGGCGATCTTTCCGAGAATAGCGCCAGAGCGCACAAAGGTTGGGCTTTGCGTCAAGGTGAGAACGAGAAGCGCTAGATCGTCTTGCGGAGGTGAACCCTGGTTTCAACTTGGAGTGCCGGTGCAATCGTTTGGTTCGCCAAACCACGCTTGCAAATTCGACGGTGTCGGCATTTGCGCTGCCTTTGAGATGACGCGAATTAGCCGTGCCGAGCCGCGACATCCCGCCATCGCGTCATTTTCACTCGTACCGCAGCGCGGCGCGCCTAATGACGATCCTGGTCTGGACATGGCAAGAGCCATCATGCGCGACGGCTGGAGGTCAGCGTCCATCGGGGCAGAACGCTGCCTGATGGGGGCAGGGGACCTAACTGCGCCAAAGACGTGTCAAGATTGTCTCCGTGCGAGCGATCGTCAGGCCGGCCTTCTCGAGAGCATCCAAGATCTTGCCTGCAACCACTCGCGGGCTGCCCTGGTGCTCTTCACTCAGGTCAACCGATAGCACGCCGGCGATGAGCGCAAGCGCTTTGTTGCGCGACGCGCAGTCGTAATCGGCATACTCGCCGCAAGCACTACAGGCGATCACCGGCCGGCCAGTCCAGGGATCGTGCAAGGCGCCCTGGCACCATTTATCTGCGTGGCATTTCGGGCACAGCATAGACGTGGATTCCATGACGGCTGAACTTCGCAAGATGTGGCGGTCAGCTGGACGACTGCTTAGCTGCTCTACGTCCGCGAAAGCGCTGAGATTGAACAACCACCTTGCAGGTCCAGGAACGAACAACACGATCGAGACGAGCGCGGTAGGAATCCAACGGACGGAGAAAGCCGTGTCTCCCAATTTGATGCGTGAGTAACCAGCGCGAACAAGGCAAGTAGGAGGGAGTGTCAAGGACCGGCGCTAAGAAAGGTCGATCCACGTTCGGTTGAATTATTGTCATTAAACGGGATCTGCCATCCTCCCGTAAGCCAAGGGAGTGTTCGCTCCTGTCCTCGAGCCGAGCGCAAGGCGATGTGTGGCCCGTAACGGTAGCTCGCGATCCAAGTGTTACCCCGACGGTGTTTCAAACTTTCCATGACGCGAGGTCCTCATTCTTGAGTGCCGATAGCGCGGTGCTTTGGATGAGCCCGTTTTGGAACGGGAATGGCACGCCGGCTCTGATGTAGCGGAGGAACACCGTGGCTTTTCCTTCATCTGATCTTGATCTCTGGTACCCACCGCTACATTCTGAAGACGCCGTAATGGGGTGCCTCGATCGGCGCGTTCAGTGAGGCGCTAAGAACGATCGCAAGAGCAGTCCTCGTGTCCACCGGATCAAGAATTCCGTCGTCCCATATCTCGGAGGTCGCATAGTAGGCGTTCGAGCGCTCTCGATACTCTTCCACAATGGGCTGGCGAATGGCCGCCAGCTCCTCGTCCGAAAGGCGTCTACCGTGGCGCGCCAGTTGTTTTGCCTTGACATGTGTGAGCACGCCCACCGCTTGTTCGGCGCCCATTGCTGAGATTTGAGACTGCGGCCATGAAAACAAAAAGCGTGGATCGAAAGCCCGTCCTGCCATGGCGTAGGTACCGGCTCCGTGGGAGCTGTTACAAACGAGCGTGAATTTGGGCACAGAGGCTCCAGCGACGGCCATTATCAACTTTGCGCCATCCTTCGTTATGCCGCGCCTTTCGTAATCTCGGCCAACCATGAAGCCGGTGACATTCTGCAGGAAGACAAGGGGTGTTCGGTTCTTGTCGCACAGCTGAATGAAATGTGCACCTTTCAGTGCGCTTTCGCTCAGGAGCACGCCATTGTTGGCCAGGACACCGATTTGATAGCCATGGAGCTGTGCAAAGCCACACACCAGAGTTTCGCCATAACACCCTTGGTACTCATGGAATCGACTGCCATCGACCAGACGAGCGATGATCTCTCGCATGTCTAGCTGCACGCGTGGATCCCTTGGAAGGATGCCGTAAAGTTCTGATGCGTCGTAGGCTGGAGGCTCCGAAGCGGCTCGATTGATAAGGGTCTTCGCGGGTTGATCGAAACGAGCGACGATGTCCCGAGCGATCGCAATTGCATGTGCCTCGGACCTTGCGAGATAGTCGCACGTCCCCGACACGCTGGTGTGCACGCGACCGCCGCCAAGCTCTTCGGCGGAAACTACCGCGCCAGTGGCAGCCTTGACGACCGGAGGGCCGCCGAGAAAAATCGCTCCCGTGCCCTCGACGATAATGTTGTAGTCACTGAGTGCCGGAACGTAGGCGCCTCCTGCGGTGCAATGACCCATAGCGATCGCGACCTGCGGCACTCCCATCTTCGAAAGTATGGACTGGTTCCGAAAGATTCGTCCGGCATGATACTTGTCTGCAAAGAACTCCGCTTGCATCGGTAGGAAGCCGCCGGCGCAGTCACACAAATGAACCACGGGCAGGCGATTCTCGATCGCAATGTCCAAAGCTCGCACGATCTTCTTGACCGAATGCGGATACCAAGCCCCGCCTTTCACACTCGGATCATCCGCATGAACGATGATCTCGCGGCCGGCAACGATTCCTAGACCGACGACTTGGGCCGCACCCGGCACCTCACCGTCGTACGCCCTGTTGCCAGCTAATGTCGAAAGCTCCAGGAACGGCGTATCAGGATCAAGCAAGGCCTCGATCCGATCACGAACAAACATCTTGTTCTGCTGCCGCAGCCGCTCGATTTCTCGCGCCGGCCGGTCGAAGCGGATGGCATGCTGGAGTGCCTTCAATTCGGTTGCAAGCTGCTTATTGTGAAGTTCGTTGAGCCGAAACGCTTCCGATCTTGGGTCTACCAGAGAGGCGATCCTCTGCATTCTAGATTCCTTCCTCTGAAAGGCTAACCAGCAAAGCGTCACGCTCGAAGCTTTCACCTTCTTTGAAGTGAATGCGGCTGACAACGCCGTCCTTTGGAGCGCGTATAGTGGTTTCCAATTTCATGCTCTCGATGGTCATCAAGGCCGTGCCGGTGGACACGGATTGCCCAGGCGAAATGGTGATCGAAACCACGATCCCTGGAATTGGCGCGCGAGCCATCAGATGATTGGCTTCCCGGCTTGCCGAAGCGAGAGCTCGCATCGGATCACGATAACGCAAACTGCGCGTCAGTCCGCGCATATGCAAATGGATTGTCTCACCATCGATGACGAACCTGACTGGCTCGCGTTCGCCCGCGATGGTGAGAGTACCGCGACCCTCCCCTTGGCGTGAGAAACTTAATGAGGCAATCACCCCATTTTCCAATCGAAGACGATATCCCTCCTTGCAGCGTACCAGCCATAACGGATAACTGATGCCATCGATCTCAAAGCAGTGTTTCACCTCAATTTCTCCAGCTGCCTAGCGCTGCGTGAAGCTCGGGCACGGCATCTGCCGAGTCACGGACCGGTCTTGTCAGCAGAGCGGCTGCCGCCAAGAAAGCTGGGAGTGCGGATGCGCAGTCGCCCTCGGCAAGCGAAGGGTTCTCGTCCAGGTATCCCGTATGAACTTGCCCGCGCAAAAATCCGTCGTCTGCTAGGATGCGCGCCAGGAAGTTCGCGTTTGTTTCACAGCCAAGAAGTACAAGTTCCCGTATGGCGCGACACGCCTTCTGCGCAGCTTCGATGCGGGTGGGCGAATGTACGATAATCTTCGCGAGCAAGGGATCGAACGCTGTCGTAATTCGCTGACCTTCCAAGATGCTACTGTCGATCCGCACGCCATCGCCTTCTGGGTAATCGAGCATAAGTATCCTGCCGGTTGTGGGGGCGTACCCGCGTTCCGGCGCTTCCGCACACAGCCGTGCTTCGATCGCATGCCCATTTTGCACGATGTCGGATTGCGCAAATCCGAGGCGGTAACCAGCGGCGGCATAGATCTGTTCAGCAACAAGATCGATGCCGGTGATCATCTCCGTCACTGCATGCTCGACCTGTAAGCGCGTGTTCATCTCGAGAAAATAGAAGTCTACTCCGTCGAAAATGAATTCGACAGTGCCAGCATTACGATAATCGGCGGCACGCGCGATTCCGACCGCAGCGTTGCACAGCCGCTGTCGCATCTCGGAGGACAGCGCCGGCGACGGCGTCTCCTCGATAATCTTTTGGAATCGTCGCTGGACTGAGCACTCGCGCTCGAAAAGATGCACCACGTGTCCAAACGTATCGCCGAGCACCTGAACTTCAAGATGCCGGGGGCGTTCGACGTATCGTTCGACGTAGAGCCGACCGTCTCCGAAGTACCGTTGAGCCTCACTGCGAGCTTGTGCAATCGCGTCCTCCAGCGAAACGAGTTCGCGTACAATCCGCATGCCCTTGCCACCACCCCCCGCCGAAGGTTTGACGAGCAAAGGCGCGCCAACTGCTCGAGCTCGGCTTAAGAATGTTCCCGGATCGTCCTCTTCAACTGCGCTAGGTACGACCGGAAATCCGTTCCGCTGGACGAAGTTGCGAGCCCGAATCTTATCGCCCATCAGTGCTATGCTTTCGGGAGCTGGACCCACGAACGTGATGGCGGCCTTCATCACCTCGCGGGCGAACTCTACATTCTCCGATAAAAAGCCGTAACCAGGATGAAGAGCGCCGGCACGCGCTTTGTGGGTAGCAGCGATGATCTGGGCGATATCGAGATAAGCCGCAATGGGCGTACGCCCGCTAATGGGGATAGCGATGTCGGCCATGGAGACGGCGAGAGTGCACGCATCGACCTCGTGGTATACGATAGCAGAGCGAAGGCCGAGCTTGTGTAAGGTCTTGATGATACGTACAGCAATCTCGCCCCTATTGGCGATCAAAACTGTATCAAAGGGCAACTGCTTCATTTTCCAGATCGTTCGTCAAAAACCAAGCCCACGATCGCCTCGTTCGCAAGCCGGGGGTGCTGTCGTCAGACGCGACGGAGGCCAGCCCGGGGAGTGGTCACTTGGGAGAGTTGAATTTCATCGGAGCTGACGTGGCCGAGAGACTCGGGGGGCTCCGGCTGATCGAGTTCGAGGCGCTCTATTTGCAAGACGTCCTGTCGCGCAGCTCACTCAATCCGCCGGTGGCCATTGAAGCTTGATTACAGTTCGCTACGTCTGGCCACCTGGTAAAACCACTGACCGCGCGCTCCTGTTCTGTGTCTTGTTGGCTTGGGGATCGGCGTCCTCGGCAAGCAGCACGATGATTGCTGGAAGATGACTCTTCTCGGCATTGCTGAAACAAATGCGCTACATGCGCAAGCTCCTGGTCTTTAAAGTCGGAAATCTGACAGGCGCGCGCAGAAGCTCCTCGGCGATTGCTACTGGCGAAGAGCCGCGTCCGGCCACTGGCTGAAGCATTTGACGAGACTCGCCAGACGCCGGGGCATGAAACCAGAAAACCGGTGCACCGGGGCGCAATGTGAGTGCAAGATTGTGAGACATCGCAATTCTCATTAGACGGAAGCGGTTGAATGGCCAGGCACGGCCGTCACCTGATTAGAACCCTACAATCTGACGCCACGTGCGATTCAAGCTTTATGTCGAGACTCGCACATTTCACGACGATTGTCTGAAAGACCGGCAGACGAGGCTCATCTTGGTTGCCGCGGAGATGTCCAAGCGGTTGGTCAAGCGGACCCGGGATCCGAAAAAGCTTGTTCGAGGCGCTTGACCCCTTGCTACGCGGCTTACCAAATACCAAGCCATCTTTGGAAGTGATCGACAGACGATGACAAATGGGGCTGCATTGTGAAACGCGACCTACGGGATCTTACGTAGGCCACGTGTCGCACTTTCTTGATATATCGAATGCATGTTCGTCTGCATGAAAGAAAAGAAAACATTCTGCGATGCCAAACACTGGCGCCGTCGCGCGGAAGCGACGCGGACGAAAGCCGCGTCCCTTGACAGCGAAAGATCCAGAGACAGGCTCATCAAGATCGCCGAGGAATACGAGAAGCTGGCCCGATTAGCGGAGGGGCGGCAGGGGAATGATAATTAGCCAGAGTGTTGATCGCTAGATCTGGCGCTTCATCGCCGTCGAGAAAAGTGTCAGGCGAGCTGCACGCATAGACTTTCAGGTCTGGCGAGGACGTCCATGTCCGCGCCAGACTACGGCGCGATGGCAGCTCGGCGATCTAAAGTGTTCCGATGAGCAAGGGGGGCTCGTGCGGCCATAGCGTTATTGGTCGGTATAGCGATGAGTTGATCATCGCTTGCTGGGTAATGCGCCGCCGGCATGACGAGCTTCGTGCACGGAAGACGCCCGATCCGTGCTGCCAGCGCTGGCTGGCCACCTGTCGCGCTGGACTGGAGTCTCAGCCAAGCTTACGCCGGATTGCCCAACAGCCCGCGGAGCTGGCATAGCGACGCGTTGGCCTGCGCTTGGACCGGGTAGGGCGATCTGCGGCGCGAGAAGGACCCAGTACGACTCGTAAGTGCGGCAAACGTATCCAAAGTCCGGCCGCTTGCAGCGCCTTTTCCCTCATGATAGAGCCCCGGCAGAAAAGCGAAGACCGCCGAAGACCAGTGCCGCCAAGCATGATCGCCGCAAGCACCGAAACATCTGAAGCGGTCCGCGACTGCGATGCTTCGGAACTCTGCACGCGAACAGGGCGGTCGCCATCAAGGCCGGGTCTTGTGTTGCGCTATTCACGTCTCCTCTTTGCATTGCGAGTGAGACACAGGGCTTGCAATACTGTCCGCCAGCCATGACGAAATCCCAGCCGAGAGCCCCTCTGGATAACGCTCGGGTTTACACAACACAGCGGTCGCTCACGTGAGCGAGCTTGTTGCGTGACGTGATCCGCACAATTGCTGCGGCTGCGGAATGTGACTTCGGCCCGAAAATCAGGACAGGTTTCTCGATTTTCACATACAGGATGCTGTGATTGCCACAACGATGTTGCATGCCTCGCGACGATCGGTTCGGTTTCGGTTGGGCTGTTGGCACTACATTGAAAATGGAAAGAGAATATTGACCGCACGATCGACGGACCGTTATCGCCGTCGTCGGCTTTCAAACACCGGCGGCTTGAATCAGAGACGATCCGTACAACGGAGGGAAAAGGTACCTATGATCCCGATCCCGATCCAATTAGGTTTTCCGTTGCGATGGAGCGAACGTAGCTATACGAAGTGTGCGTCGGTGTTTAGCCATCGGCTCGCCGTCACGCCGAGCGAACGATCATGTTCACTAAGGCGTTGTTTTTGAGGAGCGACTGAAGTGGCGATGGGAACTGTGAAGTGGTTCAATGCGATCAAAGGCTATGGATTCATCAAACCAGACGAAGGCGGTCCTGACGTGTTCGTGCACATCTCTGCGGTGAAGAAAGCAGGACTGACCGAGCTGCCAGAAGGACGCAAGATCAGCTACGAACCAGTGACCGGCCGCCATGGCAAAACATCAGCCGAAAACTTGCGCACTGATTAAGCTCTGCTGTCGTGCGGCCTCGATGGTGACGCGCGGCATGGGTAGGGATTGCGCCTGCGCTACGGTAGCAAGTCGCAGCGAGAATATGAACAGCGATCCGCATAATAGGCAGCGAGCGGGAGCGTGATTGGCGTCGAAGACTTGCAGACAATCCCTCTGAGTCGGGCGCCGGAAAACCCAAGCCTGATTGCGATCGGCGCGAAGATGCAGCGCCCGTGCAAGCATGGCGCCAGCGAGCGAAGCTTGGGACGCGTAACTCCCACTGCAAGCTCGAACAACGCACCTGTTCGCAAACCATCGCTCGCTAAGCGAGGTGGTTCGCGGGCAAGAAAGTTACACTCACTGGCGCGCTGTCGTCACAGTGCGGGAGGCTCGTGCCTTCCCCAATTCGACGGCGCGATTGGGTGGTTGGTACACGCGCGGACCACGCCCTCTTTCGGGATTATCGCTTCCGGGGCGAAAAACTCACCAGCCTGCCAGTAGGGCTCGTAGGAAATGGAGCGCAAATGAGGACGGCGTATCGCCCGGAAATCACCAGCTGGCGTTCGGCCGCTGGGGGCGCTGCGGTGCCGCCGACCATGAGGCGCGCAGCGGCCGCCGAAAATTGCGCTGGGGCAAAAGATCGATTAGTAGAGCCGCGTTAGCGGCGGCTCCTCGCCGGGAAGGCGCGGGTACGCGAGACATGCACGCTTGAGCATCGGGGTCGTTGCAGTCAGCCGCAACACGTTCTGATTATTAGGTTACGGGGGAATACCGGCCAATCATCCGGCGAAAGTGCGCAGTTGGATTTGGCCGATGCACTAATCTCTTTAAGCTCTGCAAACTCTCTGTTGATTTCGGTCTGAAGATACTCCGCGTGCTTGAAGTCTGTTGGCTCGGTTAGAAATGCGATCTTCACGAGAAGGTTCAAGAGCGTCGCAGTTATAAGATCGTCGGAATGTTGTGAACGCTGTACGGTGAGTTGCCGGTGCGCCTCCATGAGACCGAGCTGTACGTGATCCGGCTGCTTTTTCAATGGAAACGGCCTGCAATTAAACGAAGCGCCGCGTCGAATATGTTGGCGCGGCGACTTTGCCTAGGCTGGAGCCGGTCGGCAATTTCCCCCGCTAAGACGGTAATGGTTCGCAGAGACTCTGCAATCGAGTTGCAGAATTAAGCTTGATGCAGCGAGAGCAGGCAATCCTGGAACAGACCTGCTTCGGACTATAGATCCCGGTCCCAAAGGGCATAGGTGCTATCTTGCGTGTTTACACGCGTGTAGCGAAATTCGAGTCCGATGTCGGGCGCATCCAGTCAGGATGAGAATGACATCGTGGGGACATCACCCTCGACTGACGCATGAAGTCGGCACAACCTTTGTGCGCCTTTCTCCACGCGCAGCGCGAATAGAAGGCTTACATCCACACTATACCAATGTGTAACCGAGATAGCCGCGGGGATGAATTGGCATGAAGCGCGACCGGGTTCATTGTGGGCCTTATGGCCATGTATACTCAGGTTTATGCCCAATTCCGGGAGGCGCAGGAACGCACGGCCGAACGCCGTGCAGCTGCACTATACTCCAATTTGATCGCTGACCTCAGTCAGCTAAATTTCGCCGACGCGGATGACCGCCGAGCATTCCCTCCAACCCTACACAGCATATTGGCAAGGCATGGGCTGTTCGGGCTCACCACACCAGGAGAGCACGGCGGATTAGCTCTTCCCCTAGAGGAGGCCATCAACCTCATCTCTGCCACTGCATCCTTCGATGTCTCCGCTGCCTCTACCCTCGTCATCCATAACTTCCTGGCCTTGCCCTGCATCCAAGCGGCACCGCACATCCCGAAACAAAAGCATATCATTTGGGGTGCAACACGCGGCGATCTCTGCGCTTTCGCTTTGACGGAGCCCGGAGCTGGCTCGGCCCCGAGGCACATAGAGGCTTCGGCGCTCATGCGCGAAGACAAAGTTCGTATCTCTGGCCGCAAGATCTGGATCGGCCTCGCTGACTGGGCTCGCTGGATCGTTTGCTTTGCGCGCGCGTCTGGACCCGATGCGAAAGGTCGGCTCGTTGGTGTACTCGTTGACAGGCAGGCTCCAGGCCTCAAGGTAACGCACGAGCATCGCACACTGGGTCTGCGTGGCATCATTCAGAATACCCTGGAGTTCCACGATGTTGAGGTGCCGCGTTCTTACGTGCTCTCTCGCGATCAAGACGGCTGGGGCGCTGCCTCATCTAGCATGAACCGCGGCCGTATCGGTGTGGCTGCTATGGGTCTTGGAGCCCTTGAGCGCGCTATCCAGGTCGCAGCCTCTTATGCAAGCCATCGCCGACTCGGTAAACTGCGCATGATCGAGAACAGCTACATCGAGCAGTTATTTGGACAGATGGTGCTGCGGCGGGAAGTCGTGAAGGCGATGCTGGCCGCATCATGCCAACTCGTTTCAGCGCAGGGCGCGCCAAACGTCCACCTTGCGTCGGCAACGAAGGTGTTGTCATCGGAGTGGTGCGGCCTTGTCGCTGATCAATGCGTCCAGCTGTTAGGTGGCCGTGGTTACGACGAGGGAGCACCTTTAGCCAAAATCTATCGAGACGCTCGCATCCTTCGCATCTTCGAAGGTCCGACTGAGGCGCTCCTATCGCATCTCGGTCGCTGCCTCCTCTCTAAAGCCACGCGCGACGAAATAGCCGATCTCTTTCGATCAGTTGGAGCGGCATCAGTCCATGGTGCTGCAATTGAGGAGCTCTCTGGGCTCAATGAGACAGACGGTGCCGTGCTGATCTATGCGGGTTGGCTCACCACATTGGGGCTGGCAAAAGCTGTCATGTCTGCTGGCTGCTTCTCTGCCTCAGATTGCGCCGCAGCGGCGGCTCACCTCGTCAGTTCCGAACTTGCAACTCTCCGCACTCGCGCGCCGGTCCGGCAATCTGTCGAAGTCCGCAATTGGGCTAGTCGGACTCTCACCACCTTCCTTGAAGACGCGGCTTGTTCGATTCGCTCACCTGTCCTCACGGACGATTACCTTAGATTGGTACAGTATGTCTGACATCTGGCCGATGCCGGACGTCTTTCCACTTGGTGGTCCCGCGCGCGACGATGCAACCGCGGAAAGGCGAAGCATCCCTGATGCACTGCCACGTCTAATTCCGGCAGGCTGCTATGAGGGCCTAACCTAATCGCGGTGAGACACCTCGATGCGTCGTTCGATATCCAGCTCACCATCAACGGCCGGGACGCCGACGTGACCGGCCGTCCGCCACGAAAAGAGCAAGCCGCTTCTTGAGCACATGCACGTGGTTGCGGGGCGCGAAACCCTCTCGCCCTCCTCCGAGGTCCTGAAGCCTACGAAATAACATGCTCAGGCGCTGGGACGACTTCGCCCGCTTCCGCAACGAAGCCCTGTCGTCAGTTCAATGCCACTTTTTTGGCTTCTCCTTCCAGGCCGCCACCATCCGCTCGTACGCCTGCTCGACACGTGCGACATAGCCAGCTTCCCGGTCACGCAGTTCCTTGATCCAGTAGTCCCGACCCGGGCCAGCCTTGCCATAGGCACGAGGCGCTCCAGCCTTGAGTGCCACCTTCCGGAGTTTCATCGCTGTGAACGCCGGTCGTGCGTAAGCATAATCTTTCCCGGTCGTCAGGACGTGCCAGATCATCACTGCGAGCTTACGTGCCGTGGCGACGGCCGCGACTCCAGGCCCATGCTTCTTCTGCATGCGGTTGAAGAAGGCCCGCAGCGGCCCCGGCGCCGTCTTGGCGGACCAAGCCGCTTCAACCAGCATCTTGCGGGCGTCACGATTGCCCTGTTTCGAGATACGACGATGCCGTGCCGGATGCTCTCCCGATTGCCGAACTCGAGGGGTCAAGCCGAAGTAGCTGCTGAGCTTATGCGGTGACTGGAAGCGTGCGATGTCGCCGATGGAGGCCAGTACACTCGATGCGACGACCAAACTCACGCCGGGGATCGTCATCAGCTTGAGAGCCCGTGGATCGTCCAGAGCCTGCTGGGCCACGACTTTGTCGATTTCCCACAGTTGCTTCGTCACGCGTTCGAGTTCCGTGATAAGACGCTGGAGCATCGCACGCTCCTCCGATGGAAGAGGCAGACTGTCCAACCAATGCTGTCCGCGCTTGCCGAAGAGATAGCCTTTGTAGGGCGGGATGAGGTTGGCATGCAGGATAGCCTTCATGCGTCCTTTGATCCGGATGATCTGCGCCAAGACGCCAGCGCGCTCGGCCATCTGGCGGCGGCGGCTGTAGGTGTCCTCGTCAGCAACCCAGACCTCCGGCAAGAAGCCAGCAGCATGCAACTTTGCCAGGGTCCCAGCATCGACCTTGTCCGTTTTGACTCGCGCATAGGCGATCGCCCGAACGAGCCTCGGATTGGCGACCGCGACGCGCTTAACGTGCGGGCGCAGAATACGTTCGACCGCCGCGCTGTTGCCCGTCACCTCGATGACCACCTCATCCTCGAGGCTGAGTGTCTTGGCAAAGGCGACAAGCCGATCGTGGACGAGATCAACGCGGAGCTGTCGGATTATTGTTCCGTCCTCCAAGATCGCCACCTGGGCGAAGGATCGGTGGATGTCCATGCCGACGATTTGCATGCTTGGTTCTCCTTTGTCTCAGGAGCCAGTGGCTTGCACGACATCTACGGATCCGCGCTCGCAGCGCAGCCGGGCAAGTCGTAGGGGCGGCCAAGTAACAAAGCGAGCTCACAGCTCATGGTCATGGCGGCCTGCCACCGTTTCGTGCTCCAGCGCCCCTATCCCGGCTTGGACAGACTAATCCGGACGACCGGTCCTCTCCACCGGGTTTGAGCGCTGAAAACATCATGACCTTTAACAATTGCGCTGAGCGCGCATTGAGAGGCATCGCGTTGGCAGCGCAACTGGACCTTTTGCGGTAGCCGGCGGGGGGCCGACCGTGCCGCCATCATGTTGATGATCAGGACCTGTCGCCTCAACGACGTCGAGCCCAAGGCCTGTCTCGCCGAGGTCCTGGTCCGGATCGCCGACCTTCCCGCGACACGCCTGCACGAACTGCTGCCCTAGGAATAGAAGCTCCTGCGCCAGGCCGATAAAGCCCGCCGGTCAGCAGGCCGCCTGACCTTCACAAAGCTGATCGTAGAGCTCGTTGTGCCCGCGCACATGCGTCAATCAGGCGGCCTTCGTCGTCTTACGATTACCCACATCTTTGAGTCAGAGCTTCGCTCCCGTTGCGATATCGATGAATCGCGATAATCCGCGCCACATGATGAGATTCCCTGGTGGCGGATCGTTGGCGCGGGCGAGATAGCCGCCGAGCCTGGCGATCTTGATGAGATAATGCGACAATGTCTTTCGTTTGCTGACTGGATTCTTGTCTTTGACGAGCCGATCAAGCAATTGGATTTCAGCTTTGGTCAGCGCAAATTCCGGTGAGGCATTTGGTGCTGAACGATTGAGCATCGTCATCCAAAAAATGCGCCAGCTCACAATGCAGAACACCGAGATCAGATTCGTCAATCGCTGAGCAGTCCGCAGTTGCGAGTCCTCTGCCCTACAGCCGGATTTAAGTATCTTGTGGAAGACCTCGATCTTCCATCGCAGGGAATACCATTCAAGTTTCTCGATGGCGTCCCCGCGCGATTGCACCGGAAGATCGGTCAGGAGTTTCCATTCAATCTCCTTTCTGTTCTTTGGCGCTCCTCTTTCACAGCGTGGATCACTGTCAAAGTCAAAGCTGGATACCGCGACTGCTTGCCTATCGGTGGCAGAATACGGAGTTTACGATACCGGATTTCAAGAACAGCCTGGTCTGGATTGCCCTTGCTATCCTGGACTTCGATCCGGTGGAGACCTTTGACCGCGACCTCGTCCATTATCGTTGCAACGGTATGATCGCCATCGCCTGCCAGGCGATTGACACAGGTCCTAACCACGAAATGCGTTCCAACCTCTTGGGCGGCGCAAAACAACTCATAAATATCGGCCTCACGATCACCGATATGGATGCACTTCGATGGCTTCTCAAAAAGCTCCGTGGATTGCTTGAGGTTCTCCAGCCAACGAATGCTCTCCTTGGTTTCAATGGGGATCCGTGTCAGGTTGACCTCGCGCCTGAGCGCAGCGACCCCTCTGAATTTCTTTCTGGTCCAGAACTTCACGGCGCTGAGCCCCAGTGGAAGCCCCTCAAGGGTCACCGCAAGGCTCGAATGCATCAATATTCCGCATGTCGTGTACGTTTGGGGTTTTCCGTCCAATCTTCGAGAGTTGCTTTTGGGGATGCGCTTAATCATCCCGATCAGATCCGGGCGCTCCCTTTGATAGGTGAATTCGGTCGTATCATGCAGAACAAGAACAGGCCCTTTCGCAGCCGCGATACGTTCCCGCGTCGATTTAAAATGACCAGACAGGATGTCAGCCTCGCTTACTCGTTCATTGGAGAAGAAACGATAGGCCGCCTTGGTATTCGCCCAGTCTTGGCAAACCATCGGAATGCTCTGTCCGATGTCTCCACCAATCTGCTTCAGCAGCATGCGAAATCTCTCGCCAAGTCGAGCGTCCTGGAATTCGCACAGCGCAGCTTCACGATCAAACCAAGTCACCGCGTCAGACGCCAAACGATGCGACTTCTCATCCCGGGCGCGTGAAGTCAGTCCCATAGAGCACCTCTTCTCGAATCAGGTGCCCATCAAAGAATCACAAGTGATTCTGGCGACTCAAGTTTTTCGGCTCAGTACACCTCAAAGAATGTGGGTAATCGTAAGCTTCGTCGTATGCGTACATAGAAGGGGGCATCTGCCTGGACTCGCCTGCACGACGTTTCGGCATGGCCGGCGCCCTATGGTATACGGGCCTCGGGCGTGTCGAACGCACCGTAGCTGTGCCGCAGCTTGAAATTGCCTCCACTCGCGCCGGCCTCGTCGTTGTTGGCACCTATAGACATTCCCAACCTGCGAAGAAGGCCATTCGTTACGTGACGCATCGGCTCATCTCATTTGGCAAGTGTTGCTCGTTGCACGATGGGTGTTGACATAGGTCAATATCGTCTGCCGCAAAGTATGCTAGAATGTAGGCTAAACGAAAGCGAGGGCGTAGGCCTTGTACAAACTCCTCGAGCAAATAGTTGCCGATTACATGACACGTCAGCCGAGGACGGTCAGGCGCGACACGACGATGCGCGAGCTCGGCGAGCTCTTCAAGAAGGAAGACTTCAACGCTTATCCAGCCGCGGATGACGGGCGGGTGCTCGGCATAGTCTCAAAGTTCGACTACCTATCCTGCTTTATCTTCTCGGCCGCGCGCATGGTTCCGAGATACCCCGATCTGATGCAGCGTACGGTAGCCGATGTAATGACCTCAGAATTCATCTATGTTGCCCCGGACACCAAGCTCACGCGCGTACTTGAGCTGATGGTCAGCCATGATCTCAGGAGCGTGCCGGTGCTCGAGGCGGATCAGCGGCTCGCCGGCATTATTTCCCGGGAAGATGTCTTGCACGCCGTCCAGGATTGCGCGCAAGCAGCGCAGTCCTGGTCAAAGGCATCTGAACTCGGGGCTAGCTCACCTTCACCCGGTCTCGATTAGCAATTCAAGTTAAGGCAAACACTTAGCTCTACTCTATAAGCTCAAGGCCAGAAAGATGGCGTCCAAGTCGCAGTGTCTTAGCACCAGCTTCGCTAGTGATTTGGGTGTACAAGCACAGCTTCGGCCGTCCAAAGTTATACCCGACGCCCGACTTGGGTCTGCACGGGAGGTCGCAGCGGCGTGAGACGCCTTAGCGGAGGTGACCGAGTTCTAGATCGCAATCATCTGAGACGAGCGCGAGCGGAAGCCCCGCCTTGGTGGCTGGCAGCACTGCGCATCAGCGAACACTCCGTCGCCGCTGGCGCCAACGTCAGGCTACTGACGCTCTCCTCTTGGCGCGAGGGAGTGCTGCTCCGTCTGCCATAGGACTAAAGGGCGCGCAAACGAGCATAATCTCTTCACATTCTACCTTCCTATTTGGCCGGTTCGATTCCAGCGCCATGTCGGGAACTGCTTGCCATGCGCTAGCACGTGATCGTCAAGCCGCGTCGCAGAAATCATCTCATGCTTGGCGCGCATCGGTTTGAGAATTACCGCGTGCTCCTCCTGGACCGTTGCACTACCGGAGCTGGATGCGGAGATAAGACGCGCAAGCGCTATGCGACGGAAATAGCGCTTGTCGGCGTGCACTGTTCGCTATTGCCTTCCGCAGTTCCTTCGCGCCCGAACGAAGCGATCTACTGCATGAGCCGCAATGGTTTTATCGTTGATCAGGCCTTAGCGCTTCGAAAGTTGGCCCATTCTCGAGCGAAAGCGACGCGTCATCTGTCGCAAAGCGCCGATGTCCACGGCGCAACATCTCAACCAACCCTATGGAATGCTGTAGATCGCGCCACGCGGCAGGGCGTTCATGAAAGCCTTCGTCGAGCTGGAGCCGCGGCTTTCCGAGACGCGGAATGGAACCACGGTCGCCGTACAGAGCTACTAATTCGCGCGCTCAAGTCTGAAACTTTGCTCGCGTCTGCAGGTTACACGAATTGTAGACATGGATCGCTATGACATACTCGTTGGTTGAAAATTCCGCTAGCTGTGCTAACAGCGTCGCCTAACGAGGAGTAAGGAGCTAACAAGTTGAAACGTCCTACCAAAAAGAAGCCAACGCGACGCGAGTGGACGCCCGCAGATCTGCGGGTTCTCAAGAAGCATTCAAAGGATCGAACACCGGTTTCGAGAATATCGAAGGAGATGAAGCGAACTGCCGGCTCACTTCGTCAAAAGGCACTCGTATTGGGCATCGGCCTGGGTCATCAGCGCTAACAAAGCTGAGGAGTTGCGCAGCGAGTAGGCTGCGTGGCCTTCCCTCTTGTGCATAATAACTTCGGCGGCGTCAGCTTAGTAGATCGCCTCGTTAGCGGCGAGCGGTCGCAAGACGTGCGCGGTGTCCTACCGCTTGGAAGCTGGCGCCTCGTAACTTCACGACCCGGTTGACGTTGTTGGTGTAGCCAGGGCGCGTTGAGCTTGTTCGTCAGGTCCTGGACGCGGAACGTGATGCGGGTCCGGTCCAGAACGGGTAAATACGCCTTGGGGAATGTCAATAAACGCGAACACATCGAACGTTGTGTATATCGCGGAGATCTTTTCGGCAAGGCAACAAATGAGACCGTCGCTCAACTCACGCGCATCGGGCTGACATTCCTTGGTACCGCCGCGCTTTGTCTTCTGGCCTTAATCAGTCCGGACAGTGCCCTTCTAGGCGGCAGCGAAAAGATAAAAGTGCCTTGGCCGGTCAAGTGTCGTTCTTCGCGTTGATGTTACTTGGGGTCTTTGTTCTTTAGCTCGAGATAACCTCTTGAAGGAGCTTCTCACCGCGAAGACCATCAGCCGTCCGGAAAGGGATCTATTGGCTGCTGGCGATCTTTTTCGTTCGCGCGGCGATGCCTCATGTCAACAATCGCCAATTGAGATCTGCTTCTGCATAGTCACTAATACTCCGGCTGGAAAGGTTCATGAGCTCACAGGCGTTAGGATGCGGATTGTTGTCGCGACACATTCAGCACGATTTATCAGCCTGAATAGCGTGCTCTTAGTTCTTGCTTACCGGCTGTGAGTCGTTAGACGGGCAGCCGAAGCCAAACGTCGTTGCTGGACAACGTACCCGCCGGAGTTGCTATCTCCATATCGACGACGCGCAATGACCCCGGCTGGTCATCATACAGGTAGCGAAGGTGCCAGATCGGACCGAGTTCCGGTGTAATGGCGAGGTCATCTAACGCAGTCGCGATGTATCGAACGGCATCGCGATGCGCTATCGGCGCGGAGAACATCGTGTCCATCAGCGTGGCAAGGCTCATACCCTCCACGAGCTTGGTTCGCGCGACTCCGTCTCCATGGACGTGCCTAAGGGCCGATACGACGGCCGCGATTGCGTCAGGATACTTGAGAGGCACGGTAGATTCGGTGTGTCCGCGGTCGGTGATTGCTTGTGTTTCGCAGGGCGACCGACGTGCACTAAAGCACCTCGGCACGAACCTGAGCCACGCCGCGATCCAAATCCGCAAGCTGCCCGCGGCGGCTAGCGAGATATCCGAGGAGGCGGCCATGGACCCATGGTCCGCGGTCGGTGATACGAACCATCACCGACTTATTCCTGTCAAGATCAATGACGCGGATTTTCGTCCCGAACGGCAGATGGCGGTGCACCTCGGTCAGCAGCTTCCGATCAAACGATGGACCGCTCGCTGTCTTGCGTTTGGTATAACAATACTATGAGGCCTTTCTGGAAAAGACTCTATTGAAATACGGAGTGCCTGTACGATCATTCAAGGGCCTTATCCGTTCGGAGCTTGGGCTTGCGGCTCATCCTTTTTTGTCTCATCGAGTCCTTCAGGAGCGGGCTCGCGTGAGCCTTTGGGATGATGGACCATCTGTCATTGAACGTTTGCCCGACAGCAGAGGTCGCGTGAAGCCCGGTGCAAGCGGTGAGGCCTTTGCGCTGTTAGATCATTCTGCGGCGTTCAGACCCTGCTCCGTGGACTCATAGCGCTGCCCGTGCTTTACGAGCCAACCACCTTCAACCATATTCTGCGCCAATCGTAACGAACATGCCGGTTGGCTGCCGCCTGGGTGATATACGCCATCTCGGCGCTCGGTCAGAAAAAAAGCCGTTAGACGCGCGCGAGCCGCAGCGGCTTAAGCATGCGGGGGAATGAGGATGATGGAGTTCGCCATTATTCCCCGAGCGCGCGCCCTCAGAACGTTCCGGAGCTCAGCCTGGGCGACGAGAACGGAGGCGACCTTAAATGCCACGCCGCTCGTGCCCGCGTCGCGGGTGGACAGGACTATGAGGTGCAGTACGAAGCGAAGAAGACGCGCCGATTGGCCTTGAAGAAACCGGCTGGGCAGCAGCCGTAAGAAGGGCTGACCGGCGGGGCATCCTTTATTCTTAGGAACGAGCGTCTTCGCAGCCAGTTCAAGCTTCAGTCTTGCGTGCCCATACTTTCGCAAGGACATGTTGCCAACGAGGCCGCAGTTCCCCCGGCTGGGGTCTTCATCTTGCGTCCGATTCACAAAGTTGAATGCGCAAGGGATGTTTTTTGCACGGGGACGGCGTTTGCCGACCAGACAGCGGCAGACCACTCGGTCCAGCTCGTTGTCGATCCGAAAACCTTAAAGCCTGGGCCGGTGTGGTCCACGCCCAAGGCAAGTCTTTTCCTTCCAGCAGCCGCACATAAGTACATAGGTCCGCTTTCATGGAGATCACGTGTTCTTCGGCAGATGTCGAACTGATCGACCTCACTCTCTCGCGGCGTGCCTTAAGCCCGAGCGCGCAGAAAGAACGACCCCAGGCCTGGATCAAGGACCCAGGGCTGGGGCCGCTCGGGCTATGGACTGCATAGCCTTGCGCCTAAGCACATGTTGATCAATGTCATTCGGGAGCAGGGGTTGCGGAGCAGATGTGAAAATTGATGAACTTCCAAAGAAACCTTCGGCCGGTGAGCTAGCTTAGGTTAATTGTTGAGAAGCTAACGGCTTGTGCTCCGCTTTTCCTCGCTCCCGCATCCCCGGACACCATCAATTCCGCACCTGCGGACACTACGCGGTCGACTGAGCCGAGTGGAAAGCTCGCTCCGACAACCTGTTCGCATTTACAAGTGCGCCGATTGCCAGAAGCTCACCTGGGGCGATTCACCCCATCCCGATTAGGAACTAGCAGGGAACACTTGGACTGAAGGTCCATTAATTGCGTAAACGAACCAATCGGGGAGTGGCCATGGGTATCGAGCGGATGCACACGCCCAGATATTGGCAAATGCGCGCTGAGGAGTTTCGCACCAAGGCGGACAACGCCAAGCATAGTCAGGTCCGAGAAACATTGCGCAAGGCTGCCCAGAGTTACGATGAACTAGCCAAGCGCGCCGAGCAAATTCGAACCGTGCAGGACGCCGCCGAGTAACGCCTTAGTTGGCGCCATGCCCTTGATCTAACTCAAATGACCGCCGCATGAAACCACGGGGTTGGACAGTCGAACGCTGCAGCCATGCTTCCTTCCTAGGGCACGGACAAGGTAACGAGACCACGACCGACGGACAGAATGTTCTGCGGGTTAGGGGAGGCCGGCCCCACCCATCTTACGATCCTCGAAATTACTCCGGCTCCGGCGTGCGCTTCAAATAACAGATAACGCCATTGCAGGGAATGAAATCAGCTATGGCGCAGAGCGACCTTCTGCACTTGCCGTTTCACTAAGCAAGACACACGAATAGTAGCAGCCGGGACAAGTGCAAGAGCCCCGTTCCAGAATTGATCCGCACGATTCCGTTGCGTGCAGCAACTGGGCGCTTCGGATGATGTTGCCCGGGTGACGAAGCCTGCGGAACGAGAAAACAATAGCCTATCGTTTCGGCCCGGAACTACTCCGCCACGCCGCCGCGATCGCAGATATCCACTTCAGCAATGACTAGAAGCGATCGCCCGCCACATCCATCAGGCGGATACGCCGTCCCGGGCCGATGATGCCGCGCGATGGAAAGTCTCACGGGCGTCTTTGCGAAGTTAGGAACGAGCTCTGGGCTTCCACATTCCTTTTAGACGCAATCGGGAGCCTCATCATGGCGACGCAAATCGTGATGGATCACAGCGGCGACAGCAGGCACTTCTAACCGGGATCACCTCTTTCGATCCGACCGTCGAAGAGACGTTGTTCTTCCTTCGGCTGGTCGGCGGGGTGATCACCAAGTGAAGAGAAAGATTGGTCACGTCGGCCGGTGGCCCATTCGAAGCGTGGCGGCTGGTAGGCTATCAGGCAGCTAAGGACGAGAGAACGATTCAGGCTCGTGCGCTACGAGTTCTGGGCGCTGGGCCGGCCTTCTCCCAAAGGACAAGGCCGCGTATGTCCCCCGCGGCCCCGTCCCAAAGGACACCTTGGGCCTGATGATCACCGAGTTCTGTAATGACGTCGGGTTGCGGGTTTTCTCCAATGGGCTACGATGCAACCTACTTTAGAATTTTGTATTTGGACCTACCCATGGCAACAAGCATTGAATCGATCGTTTCGGCTTATGTTCGTCTGAAGAACCGGCAAGCCTTGGAAAATATGCGAGACCTTCGGCGCCACTTGCTCGAGCAGCTACGGTCCACATCAGGCATTAATCCAACTGACTCTCGGGATGCTTTACTTGATGATCTCCGAGTGATCGAGGAGGGATTGGAGCAGCTCCAGGTGAGGCACTAACGGGCGGCCCGCCAGTTCACGGTGGCGAGCCTGTGTTTCGGTTCCGCGGGATGTTCTTACGCACCATTGGGCACCTGGCCTACTCTGCTGATCCAATTTACTTTTTAGTGTAGGCACGTCCACCAACTCTCTCGTGGAGGCGACCACGCCGCCTTCGGGAGTTTTCATTTTTTCCGCCCGCATGAACTGTGCGACAAGAAAGCCGTCGAAGAAGCTCGCAACGACATTGCGGAATCAGTGAAGGGTCTCAAAACCCATAACCCGCCGGATACGTTCTTGGGGCACAGGGCTCAAGAGCCATTACCCTTAGGCGATGCAATAAACCCTCCGGCCGCCCCCGTGCCCGTAGTTCTTCGGAGAATGCCATACGAGCGCATCAACGGCCGAGGCTCTTCCCGTAGGCCCTGGCGGCCACCCATCGCGCTGCCGCCTACCGAAACGAGGAAAGCACATGGATCGGTCAATGCAGCTCGTCATTCAGGCGAAGCCGAGCGGCATGTCGCCCGAGGTAACCCGGCACATTGCAGAGCAAGAGCAGAGGGTCGCGAATTTTGTCCGCAATGGCTATGATACGACCCAGGCCCAAAAGCTGCTCGATAACTTCTACGAATCTCATATGCAGCACATCGCAGACCGTGACCGAATCCTCGGAGAGCTGGGGCAGTAAGGCCGCTTCAGCAGGCAGCTCCGGCGCTGATCTGTTCCGACCTTTAGCGGCCTAGTTCGAATTTGAGGGACCTGTTTTGCGGAGGCATAAACGGGCATGCGCGATTCTCACCGATCTTGTCAGTGCGGCGCGGTCTACATCTGAACCGAGGCAATGGCCTCGTCGGCAGATCGCCAGGAAGGGGACCACGGCAGAGGGAATGCCAGTCAGACGCTTTTTGGCCGGCAAGAGGTTTGAGTCAGATCGAGGGGGCGGGCCAAGAGTGGAATTTCAGTCATCGTTTGTCGAAATTTGTTCGTCCTGCCGCGGGATGATTGTGGTGACCAAAGCCACAAGTGAATGGGAGCACTCCCTCGTAAAGAAGCCCTGGCGCCCAAGTCCCCTTCACAGGGACCGATCCATTCTCTCTTCTACGCTTTCCTGATCGTTTGAGCGAGGACGTGCCCAATCATGCGATGCAGGAGAGTGGATACTTTATGCGAATGTAAGTCTCTGCAAATGATGATTGGTCTGCTCGTATGAGCTCCACCACAGCTGAAAAGCATCGATGCCAGATCGAGCGCAACCTGAAATTACACCTGATACACCCCTTCGCCTTGCTGATGCCGTGAAGATAGCGTTTCCTCTAGGAGGAATGACTGTCGCGGGATTGCGCCGTGAGCGTGATCGTAGCCGGTTGATCATCGAGAAGATTGCCGGCAAGGAATTTACAACGCTGGCGTATATCGAACGGATGCGAGAGCTATGCCGCGAAGAAGCAAGGGCGCCAGACTCCAGCTCAAGGCCACCCGCCGCGATAAAAACGGAAAGGTCACTCACCAAGCAACATGGATCATCAGAGACAACGGACGGGATGTCAGCACAGGCTGCGCTCCAGATGAGATTGCGGTCGCAGAAGAAAGACTAAGGGACTACATAACCTCCAAGCACACCCCGAAGCGACGAGTTCGGCACATAGACGATATCGCAATTGCAGATGTCCTCTCGATTTATTTGGATGCGCAACTAGACAAGCTTCGCAGTCGCTTCAATGTCCACTTCGAAAACGAAAATACCATCCCCGACGTCCGTAAGCTCAAGAAGCGAATCGAACGATTGAATGATTGGTGGGGCGCAAAAATGCTTGGCGAGGTCAATGGTGAAGCATGTCGCTCCTACACCAAAAAACGTCGCCAAAGGGGCGGTGCTCGCCGAGACCTTGAAGATCTCCGTGCCGCCATCGGTCACCATGCAGACGAAGGGTATCATCGGGAAATCGTGAAGGTCTCTCTGCCTGAGAAGGGGGAGCCGAGAGACAAGTGGTTGACGCGCAGCGATGCGGCCAAACTGATCTGGACCTGCTGGCGCTATCGCGAAATGCAGAAGGGCTCGCGTCAGCCGTTTATTGATATAAAGGTCCCAACGAGCAAACGCCCACTCCGACATCTTGCTCGCTTCATCTTATTGGGAATTTACAGCGGCACCCGTGCGGGCGCTATCGCAGCTGCATCTCCTATCCCAGCGCTTGGTCGCTCATACGTGGATCTGGAGCGAGGTCGCTATTACCGTCTGAAGCAGGGCGCCGCGAAAACCAACAAGCGACAGCCGACTGTGCCGATCCCGGTGCGCTTGCTTGCTCACCTGCGGCGCTGGCATCGGATTGATCCAGAGGCAAAGCACTTTGTCGAGTACAACTCAAAGCCTGTGAGCTCGGTAAAAACGGCATTCAGGACTGCCGTTAGGCTTGCCGGAATTGGTCCAGGAATCTCACCTCACACTTTGCGGCACACCGCAGCGACTTGGCTCATGCAGAGAGGTGCGGATCCTTGGCAGGCCGCAGGTTATCTCGGAATGTCGCTCGAGGTGCTACTCAACACGTACGGCCATCACCATCCCGACTATTTGTCCGATGCGGTTGAGAAAATAGCCAAGCGGGGACCAGCCGGCGAACGAAAGGAGCACGTTTCTGGTGCGGTGACTGGTGCGGTGATCCCGATGAAGCGAAACGAATCTTCGTAAGTCTTTGATTTCATTGGTGGGCCCGGCAGGACTCGAACCTGCAACCAGACCGTTATGAGCGGCCGGCTCTAACCATTGAGCTACAGGCCCCGCCGCGAGGCGGCCGCAGGTAGCGCGGCCGGCAACGGTGCGCGGTTCGTTTACAGGGCCTGAGGCGGGGGTGCAATGCTGGCGCTGGTGGATGGGAACGCCGGCACGGCATCATTGATAAATTTCGAATAACCGAAATTAGCGATGATGCCGGTATAAACCTGTTTTGCCCGACGAAGCAAACCGCGTTTTCGCAGGTTTTTTCGACGTGGGCGGTAACCCATTGAAATCACTGGCCTCGTCTACTGTGCATGGGGTTGTTTTTGCAATTTGTTTGAGGGGGCCTGTTGGCCCCCTCGAACATGGTGCGGCTGCGCTCTGCGGCACGGCCGCTGCCTAGTCCACCGAGACCCCGGCGAACTCGACCACCTTGCGCCACTTCTCGGTCTCGTCCGTGACCAGCTTGCCGAACTCGGCGGGCGCCATCGGCTTGGGCAGGCCGCCGACGTCCTTGAGCTTTGCCACCAGCTTCGGGTCCTTCAGCGCTTCGCCGACGGCCTTGTTGAGGATCTCGATCACTTCCGGCGGCGTGCCCTTCGGCGCGGAGATGCCGTAGAAGCCGACCGATTCGAAGCCCGGCACGGTCTCGGCGATCGCGGGCACGTCGGGCACGCTCGGCCAGCGCTGCGGCGAGGTCACGCCGAGCGCGCGGACATTGCCGCCCTTCACCTGCTCCATCGCCGAGGGCAAATTGTCGAAGATCAGCTGCACCTTGTTGGAGATGATGTCAGGGAACGCGACGGCCGAGCCGCGATAGGGCACGTGCACCATGTCGCACTTCGTCATCACCTTGAACAGCTCCGCCGACATGTGCACCGAGGTGCCGTTGCCGGAGGAGGCATAGGTGATCTTGCCGGGATTGGCCTTGCAATAGTCGATGAACTCCTGAACCGACTTCGGCGGAAACGCGTTGGAGACGACCAGCATGTTGGTGAGCTGCATGATGCTCGCGACCGGGGTGGTGTCGCGCAAAAAGTCGAACGGCAGCTTCTTGTAGAGCGAGGTCGAGATCGCGTTGTTGGGCGCGACGAACAGCAGCGTGTAGCCGTCCGGCGGGGCGTTGATCGCCGCGGCCGCGGCGATGTTGCCGCCGGAGCCGGTGCGGTTCTCGACGATGAATTGCTGGCCGAGCCGCTCCGACAGCCACTGCGCCATGATCCGCGCCACGATGTCGACTGGGCCGCCGGGGGAAAAGCCGATCAGCCAGTGTACGGGACGATCGGGATAGGCTGCGGCGGCGGGAGGGGTGGCGCTGAAAAGACCCAACAGGACTGCGAGTCCGAAAACACCGTGACGCAAAATTCGCAACATGACACCTCCCATTGTTCTATTGTCGTTGCGCGGCATGCTTTCATAAAAACCGGCGGCTGCCTACATCGCCGCAAGTCGGTGTTGACGCAGGCCCGTCAGGGACAACCATGAGATTCGCGATGATCCTTCTCGGTGCGGCGCTGTTCGCCAGCCCCGCCGCCGCCCAGACCGGAGGCACGGCCATTCCGACCGCGACGATCAGCCTGGGAACCGCGACACCCGGCGGCGGCTTCCCGCTCTATGGCAACGCCTTCGCGGAGCTGATGAACGCGGCCGATCCGCAAATCACGATCGTCCCGCGCAACACCAAGGGCAGCAGCGAGAACATCCCGCTTCTAGAGAAGGGTGAGCTCGATCTCGCGCTGGTCGCGGGCGAGCCGGCCTATGAAGCCTTCGCCGGCATCGGCCGTGCGAAGGTAGCGCTGAAGATCCTCACCGCGATCTATTCCAACCCCGGCATGTTCGTGGTGCGCGCCGACAGCCCATACACGACCATCCGCGATCTCGTCGGTCAGCCCGTTGCGTTCGGTGCCAGGGGCTCCGGCCTGCCGATCCTGGCGCGCTATGTGCTCGATGGTCTCGGCCTGAAGCAGGACGAGGACTTCAAGGCTGTTTATCTCGACCGCGCCGGCGACGGCCCCGCGATGGTCGAGGACGGCCGCGTCGCAGCGCTCTGGGGCGCCGGCATCGGCTGGCCCGGCTTTGCCGCGGTCGCCGCGAGCGCGTCGGGCGCGCGCTTCATCGCGCCCAGCGCGGACGAGATCGCGCGCATCCGCGCCAAGCATGCGTTTCTCAAGCCGCTGACCGTGCCGGCCGGCTCCTACCCGAAGCAGACCGAGCCGATCCCCTCGCTCGGTTCCTGGAGCTTCATCCTCACGCGCGAGGATCTGCCTGACGACGTCGCCTACCGCCTCGCCAAGACGCTGCACGGTATCGAAGCGACGTTCTGCAGGAAGCTCGCGCAGGCCTGCGAGACCAAAGCCGCGAACACGGTCGCGGCCGCGCCGAGGCCGGAGCTGATTCATCCGGGCGTGCTGAAGTATTTCCGCGAGATCGGGGTGGTGAAGTAGCGAGTGGCGAATTGCGAATAGCGAATGGAAGCTTCCATTCGCCACTCCCTATTCGCCACTCGCCAATCTCACTTCTTCACCAGCGGGCAGGCCGGGTCCGGCGGGCCGAACGCCTTGTCGCCGGAAATCGTCGTGAGGATCTTGTAATAGTCCCATGGATATTTGCTCTCCTCGGGCGTCTTCACCTGCACCAGCCAGAGGTCGTGCACCATCAGATTGTCTTCGCGAAGCTTGCCCTTGCGGGCGAAGAAATCCTCGATCGGCTTCTCGCGCATCTTGGCTGCCACTTTCAGCGGATCGTCGCTGCCGGTCTCCTGGATGGCGTTGAGATAGTGCATCACGCTGGAATAGACGCCGGCCTGCCACATCGACGGCATCCGGTTCATCTTGGCGAAATAGCGCTTCGACCATTCGCGCGTCTTGTCGTCCATGTCCCAGTAGAACGAGGTGGTCAGCAGCAGGCCTTGCGCCGCCTGCAGGCCGATGCCGTGGATGTCGGTGATCAGCGCGAGCAGCGCCGCCATCTGCTGGCCGCCCTTGAACACGCCGAACTCGGCGCCGGTCTTGATCTCGTTCATGTTGTTGGGGGGACCGGCGGCAATGCCGATGATCTTGGCCTTGGAGGCCTGCGCCTGCAGCACGAAGGACGAGAGATCGGGCGTCGCCAGCGGCGGCCGCACCGAGCCCAGCACCTTGCCGCCATTGGCGGTGACGACGGCGGAAGCGTCGCGCTCCAGCGAATGGCCGAAGGCGTAATCGTCGGTGATGAAGAACCAGCTGTCGCCGCCGCGCTTGACCACCGCATCCGCAGTGCCGACCGCGAGCGCGCGGGTGTCGAACACCCACTGGATCGCGTAAGGCGAGCAGAACTTGCCGTGGAAGTCCGCGGTGCCGGTGGAGTGGGTGATGAACAGCCGCTTCTTCTCGTTGGCGATGGTCTGCACCGCGAGCCCGACCGCCGAAACGGGCACGTCCACGATCAGATCGACCTGCTCGACGTCGAACCAGCGCCGCGCCAGCGAAGCGCCGATGTCCGCCTTGAGCTGGTGGTCGCCGATCACGACGCTGATCGGCTTGCCGAGCACCTTGCCGCCGAAATCGTCGATCGCCATCTGCGCCGCGGTCACCGAGCCCTGGCCGGTCGGCGCCGAGGCCGGGCCGTTCATGTCGGTGAGCACGCCGATCTTGACGACGTCGTCGGAAACCTGCGCCGACGCCGCGCCGGACAGCAGGGTCGCCAGCAAGGCGGCCGCGACCGGCACTCCAAATCTGATTGGGTTCACGTTTCTCCTCCCTGATCCGGCTCATTGGCCGGTGTTGCTTGTCCGGGTATGGCCCGGTCGAATTGGTTTCTTTTGCAACTATTAGGGGGCTGGCGTCAATGTCAGGCTGCGAAGCGGATCTGTCCTGCGGGGGAGGGATCGTAGCCGGTCAGCTCCTCCGCGCGCTGGCGCAGCCGCCGCTCGTTCAGGAAGCGGAGCAAGGCCTGCATGGCGGGGCGGAAATAGCTGCGCTGCCGCATCGCGAGGTCGAGATTCTCCCAGACCAGCGGCACGAAATCGAGACCGGCCGAGCGCGCCGCGGAGCGCGTCGCGATGCCGCAATCGGCCTGGCCGGCGCGAACCAGCTCGGCCAGATCCGGGCCGGTCAGCGCCGGCGGCTCGATCCGGCGCAAGTCCCGCATCGAGGCGCCGGCGCGCCTGAGCAGCACGTCGAGCAGCATCTGCGCGCCCGTGCCCTGTTGCCGCATCGCCATCCGGGCCCCGGCTGCGAGCACGTCGGTCAGGCTGTGCAGGTGCTTGGGATTGCCGTGCGGCAGCAGGAGACCCTCTTCGCGGCGCACGAACGCGATCAGCACCGCATCATGCAGGTCTGGCGTGGTCCGCAGCGCTTCGATGCTGGCATCGCTGGCGACATTGTCGCCGGCGTCGAGCGCGTGGAAGTGCACCGCCGCAGCCATCACCTCATTGCGCTGCAAGCGCTCGAGCCCGCGCGCGCTGCCCTCGTTCATCGATCCGAGCCCCGAGCCGGACTCGCGCAGGCTCCAATCGAGCAGTTCGTCGTGGCTGCCGCCGACGACCGGCGGCGGCTCGGCGATCAACATGCCGGCCGGGCGCGCAAGGCCCGACAGGACCCAAAGGTCGAGCTCGTGCCGTGGGAACAGCCATTTTCCCGTCACCTTGCTGCAGGGGATCGCACCGGTGGTGACGAGTTCGTAAAGCTTGCGTTCGCCGAGCCGAAGGTAGTCGGCGGCTTCGCTGGTGGTCAGGAATTCCATCCTGCATTCCTATGCAAATTCTTGCTTCTTTTTGACGTCCGACGCAGGTGGAATTCTGCATTTCAGATATTTGTCGCGGGGAACCATGCCCGATCATCTCGCTGCTTTGCAACACGTCACGACGCGCGATCTCTGCTTTGGTGAACGATCCTAGAGAGATCGCGCGGGCGGTGCGCCGCGATGAAGTTGCCGAAATTTCCCGGCCGGCAGCGCAAAACGCGTCACGAGTGCGGCGCAATCGATCATCATCATGACGGCGTCAAACCTGAGGGAACCCGATCATGGGCCGCCTGTCCGTTGCACTTGCGCTTCTCTGCGGCCTTGCCGCAGGCGTTGCGGCGTCGGCCGCGGAGGAACGCAGCATCGTCCTCGCTTCGACGACGGCGACTCAGGAATCCGGGCTGCTCGACTATCTGCTATCGATCTTCCGCGACAAGACCGGCATCGACGTCACCGTGATCGCGCGGCGCGCCGACGAAGTGCTCGATGGTGCGCGGCGGGGCGAGGTCGACGTCGTGCTGATGCACGCGCGGCCTCAGGAGGAGAAGTTCGTCGCCGACGGCTTTGGCGTGAAGCGCTACGACGTGATGTACAGCGACTATGTGCTGATCGGGCCGAAGAGCGATCCCGCGGGCGTGAAGGGCAAGGACATCGCGACGGCGCTGAAGGCGATCGAAGCCAAGGGCGCGCCGTTCGTGACGCGTGGCGATCGGTCGGGCACTCATGCCGCGGAGCTCGCGCTTTGGATCGTCGCCGGCATCGACATTGCCGGCGCCAAGGGCGCCTGGTATCGCGAGGCCGGCCCCGGCATGGCCGCATCGCTCGGGGCCGCGCGCGCCGCCAATGCCTATGTGCTTGCGGATCGCGGCAGCTGGATCGCGTTCAGCGATCGCGGCGATCTCGACATCGTCGTCGAAGGCGACCGGCGGCTGCTCAACCAATATGGCGTGATGCTGGTGAATCCTGCGAAGTTCCCGAACGTGAAGAAGGACCTCGCGCAGACCTTCGTCGACTGGCTGACGTCGCCGGAGGGGCAGACGGCGATCGCCGGCTACAAGGTGGACGGACAGCAATTGTTCTTCCCCAATTCGGATAGGTCGGGCGGCTGAGGGTTGAGGCCGGCACCGCCGGCGGTTGCCAAACCGGACGATGCATGGTCCTCATGGCGCATGACCCAGCGCCTGCCACCTTCGCTCACGCCGCTCGACACCGCGCTCGCCGCGCTGCTGCGGGGCGTTGATCCCGTCGCGCCGGTGGAGGTGCCGCTGGCGGACGCAATCGGCTGCATCGCGGCGGGTGCGCCGCTGCTTGCCGCCTATCCTTCGCGGGACGTTGCGGCCGTCGACGGTTGGGCGCTATCTGCCAACGATCTCGTCGGGGCGTCCGCTTACTCGCCTGTGCCGCTGGCAATGGCCCCCTTATGGGTCGAGGCGGGTGAGGCGATGCCGGCGGGATGCGACTGCGTGCTCGATGTCGACGCCGTGGAGACGTCGGGGCCGCTTGCCCAGGTGCTTGCGGAGGGCGCGCCGGGGCAGGGTGTCAGGCGTGCAGGCCGCGACATCGCCGCGCGCAGGGCCGTGGGGGACGCCGGCCATCCCATCCGTGCGGCGGACCTGTTGCTGGCGCGTGTGGCGGGCGTGGAGAAACTCGCCGTAAGGCGGCCGCGGCTGCGCATCGTCAATGTGCCGGGTGGAACGGTTACAGCGCAGACGATTGCCGGGATCGCGCACACAGCGGGATTGGATGTGGAAACGCATCAAGCGCATGCACGCGATAAAGCGTCGATCGCCGATGCGCTAGATGCGTCCTCCTGCGATGTCCTGCTGACCATCGGCGGTAGCGGCGTCGGCCGCCAGGACGCCGCCATCGCCGCCCTCGCCGGGCGCGGCGAGGTGATGGCGCACGGCCTTGCGCTGCAGCCGGGGCGCACCGCTGCGGTCGGACGGCTGGGGCGGGTTCCCGTCGTCGCCTTGCCCGGCTCGCCCGATCATGCGCTTGCAGCTTGGCTTGCACTCGTGCTGCCGCTCGTCGACGGTTTGTCGGCGCGCCGGCCGCGTCGAAAAGTGTCGCTGCCGCTTGCGCGAAAAATCGCCTCCAGCGTCGGCATCACCGAGATCGCTTTGCTGGCTGAGGAACATCGCGCCTGGATGCCGCTTGCCGTGGGCGAATGGTCGCTTCAGGCCATCGCCCGTGCGGACGCATGGCTGCTCATTTCCGCCGCCGACGAGGGATTTGCGGCAGGTACGCCGATCGATGCGTATCTGATGCGGGCGTGATAAGGGTTCTGGCATGACGATGATCCCGAAATCACCGGACCGCAGCGCGCTCGAGCAGGAGCAGTTCCTCAAGATCCTCTCGCGGGAAGAGGCCTTGGCGCGCTTCGAGGCGGCCTTGTTCCCGCGCGCACTTCGAACTGAAACGCGCAAGCTCGCAGCCGCGCTGGGCGCTGCCCTCGCCGAAGATATCACGGCAGCGATCGACGTGCCGCCGTTCGACCGCTCCAATGTCGACGGCTTTGCCGTGCGCTCCGCCGACCTTGCGGCGGCCGGCGAGGGCGCGCCCGTGCGCCTCGCGCTGAATGGCGAGACCGTTCATTGCGGGACCGCGCCGACGCTGCAGGTGGCGGCCGGAACCGCAACGGCGATCGCCACCGGCGGTCCGTTGCCGCGCGGCGCCGATGCCGTGGTCATGGTCGAGCACACCCAGCCGGCCGGCCAGGATGCGATAGACGTCCGTCGCGCCGTCTCGCCGGGGCAATTCGTCTCGTATGCCGGCTCCGACATCGCGCGCGGCGAGGCGCTGCTGCGCGCCGGCACCATCATCGGCTCGCGCGAGATCGGTATGCTGGCGGCTTGCGGCATCGCCGAGGTGAGTATCGTGCGCAGGCCGCGGGTTGCCGTGATCTCCACCGGCGATGAGCTGGTTCAGCCCGGCGGAGTGCTCGCGCCTGCCGAGATCTACGATACCAATGGCGCCATCGTCGCGGCCTCGATCGACGAAAACGGGGGCGAGGCGGTCTTCCTCGGCGCCGTTCCGGACGACGAACCCAGGCTCGAAGCCGCCATGCGCAACGCGCTTGCGGAAGCCGACATGCTGGTGCTGTCGGGCGGCACGTCGAAAGGCGCCGGCGATCTCTCTCATCGCATCATCGGCCGGCTCGGCGCACCCGGCATCATCGCCCATGGCGTCGCGCTCAAGCCTGGCAAGCCGTTGTGTCTTGCGGTGTGCGACGGCAAGCCTGTCGTGATCCTGCCGGGCTTTCCAACATCGGCGATGTTCACCTTCCACGACATGATCGTGCCGGTGCTGCGCAGGATGGCCGGACTGTCGCCGCGCTCCGATGCCAAGGTGAACGCGACCGTGCCGGTGCGCATCGCCTCCGAGCTCGGCCGCACCGAATTCGTCATGGTCTCGCTGGTCCAGGGCAGGGAGGGCCTCATCGCCTATCCCTCCGGCAAGGGCTCTGGTGCGATCACGTCCTTTGCGCAGGCAGACGGCTTTCTTCGCATCGATGCACTTGCCGACCAGATGCCGGCCGGCACCGAAACCGAGGTGACGCTCTTCACGCCGCATGTGCGCGTGCCGGATCTCGTCATCGTCGGCAGCCATTGCACCGGCCTCGATCTCGTCACGGCACAGCTGGCGCATGCCGGCCTGTCCGTACGCTCGATAGCGGTCGGCAGCCTCGGAGGATTGGCGGCGGCAAAGCGTGGCGAATGCGATCTCGCGCCGATCCATCTGTTCGACGATCGCAGCGAGACCTACAACACGCCCTATCTCGTCGAGGGACTCGAGCTGGTCGCCGGCTGGCGGCGAATGCAGGGCATCGTCTTCCGCAAGGGCGACACACGTTTCGAGGGCCTGAGCGCAAAGGACGCTGTTGCCGCAGCACTCGCCGACCCCACCTGCATCATGGTCAACCGCAACCAGGGCGCCGGCACCCGCATCCTGATCGACCGGCTGCTCGGCGGCGCGCGGCCGGAAGGCTACTGGAACCAGCCGCGTTCGCACAATGCGGTCGCGGCGGCCGTCGCGCAGCACCGGGCCGATTGGGGCATGACCATTGCGCCGGTCGCCCACGCCGTCGGCCTCGGTTTCATTCCGCTGGCCGAAGAGCACTACGATTTCGCCCTGGTGAGTGCGCGAAAGCAACGATCGGCAGTGCAGGCTTTTCTCGACGCACTCGGCTCGAACGAGGTACGCGCGTCGCTCGCGCGAGCGGGCTTCCGGCCCGCATAGACGAGGGACCACGACGCGGCGTTCGAGCCAGGAGAGGTCTACGGCTAGGATGCCTGGTCGGTACGGCTGGCCGCCTGAGCGGCCTGCTCCCGCTTGCGTTCACGATCCTCGGCCTCCGCAAGCGCGCGCCGCGCGGCGGGCGGCAGCGGCTTTGGATCCGGCGGCACCTCGACGATGTCAGGCTTGCTCAGCTGCCTCGTGCGATCGATCGTCTCGGAGAGGTCGAAGACGAAATCGACGAATTCGAAGATCGTATTCAAGAGAGGGGCGGCCATGGCTTCGTCCGGGGAATGTCCAGACCTGTGGTCGCTCCCGTTCTAGGTCCGGTTCAAGACGTCATGAACTTGGCGGGGCGCCGCAGCGACCAACGAACATGAGCCAGGTCATGACTGCATCGACGCCCCTCAATTTCCGCAAGATCGCTGCTCTCGTCGCGGCGGCCGGCACGCTGTTCTGGCTCTACACCTTCCATTACATCGCGAATGTCCCGCCCGGGGACGGCAGCGGCTTTCAATGGCTCGCGGTGTTTCCGCTGGGCATGGTCTTCGCGGCGTTCTTCCTGCCGGCCTGGGTGCTGGTTGCGATCGGCCGTTTGCCGCGCTTCACCACTGCCGTCGGCATTTGCGGCCTGATCGCCTTCGCGATCATCTGGGCGCAGCTCCTCAACGAGTTTCCGAAATCATAGAGCCGCTAGGACGCGTCATCCAGCGCCGCCAGCCGCTCGGCCTCGGCAATGTCCTCGACCGTGTTGGCATTGAAGAACGGATCGAGCGGCTCGTTCGGCCAGGTCACCGTTGCGAGCGGATAGCGCGCGGTCCAGCGGTCGATCTTGCGGAGGTCTTCGTCCACGAGCGCGTGGCGCAGCTCCTCGCGCAAGGCGACGCGCCACAGGCCGATCACCGGATGCGACTGCTCGCCTGAGGCTGCGACCGCAAGCTGCGCATTCTCACGCGCGCGCGCCTCATGCAGCTGCGCGACGAGGTCGCGCGGCAGGAACGGGCAGTCGCCGGCGGCGCTGAGCACCCATTCGATCTGCGGCCGGTTCGCCGCGGCCCAGTCGAGCGCCGCGAGGATGCCGGCCAGGGGACCGGGGAAGCCGGGCACGTCGTCGGCGACGACCTGCAGGCTGAACGCGGCAAAGCGGGCGGGATCGCCGTTGGCGTTGAGGATCAGTCCGCTGCACTGGGGCGCAAGGCGCGCGATCACGCGTTCCAGAATGGTGCGGCCGCCGATGGTGCGCATCGGCTTGTCGCCGCCGCCCATGCGCCGCGCGAGCCCACCGGCGAGCAGCACGCCGAGAGTCGGCGGAACACGCGCCGCGGACAGGTCAGTCGTCACCGCCTTCACCCTTGCGCTTGTGCTTGGCCGATTCCTCTTCGACATAAGCGAGGTTCTGGTCGTAGACGATGCGCTCTTCGCCTGCGAGCACGATGAAGCGCTTGCCGCGGGTGCGTCCGACCAGCGTCAACCCAACCTGCCTTGCGAGATCGACACCCCAGGCAGTGAAGCCGGAGCGCGACACCAGGATCGGAATGCCCATGCGCACCGTCTTGATCACCATCTCCGAGGTGAGGCGTCCCGTGGTGTAGAGGATCTTGTCGGACGCGTCGACGCCGTGGCGGTACATCCAGCCCGCGATCTTGTCGACGGCGTTGTGGCGGCCGACATCCTCGGTGTAGCAGAGCGGGGTGCCTTCCTTGCACAGCACACAGCCGTGGATCGCGCCGGCCTCCAGATAAAGCGAGGGCATGGTGTTGATGGTCTGCGTCATCTGGTAGAGCCAGGAGGTGCGCAGCTCCGCCTTGGGCAGCGCGACGCTCTCGACCGCCTCCAAGAGGTCGCCGAAGGCGGTGCCCTGCGCGCAGCCGGAGGTCTGCGTGCGCTTCTTCAGCTTGGCTTCGAAATTGGTGTGGTGTGAGGTGCGCACGACGACCACCTGGAGGTCGTCGTCGTACTCGACCTCGGTGACCACGTCGTTATATTTCAGCATGTTCTGGTTCAGCAGATAGCCGAGCGCCAGATATTCCGGATAGTCGCCGATCGTCATCATGGTGACGATCTCCTGCGCGTTCAGATAGAGCGTCAGCGGCCGCTCCATCGGCACCTTGATCTCGACCCTGGCGCCGGTCTGGTCGGTGCCGGTCACGCTCTGGGTCAGGCGCGGGTCGTCCGGATTGGGGACGATCAGGGGCACCGGGGCTTTGTCGATCTTCATCATGGCGGCGAGGTTAGCATGACATTCGGGTCAAGCCGATATAAGCATGGCGGGGAGAGAGCGAAATGCCGCCTTGTCGTCATTGCGAGCGCAGCGAAGCAATCCAGGATCTTTCCGCAGCGGCAGTCTGGATTGCTTCGCTCCGCTCGCAATGACGGGGAGGGGATGGTGGTTCCATCGGCGAGCGCTGGTTGCTGGAAAAGAGAGCTGGAATGAAAGTCATCGGCCTTGCAGGCTGGAGCGGTGCGGGCAAGACCACGCTGTTGACGCGGCTGATCCCGCATTTCAACGCGCAGGGCCTGCGCGTCTCCGTGATCAAGCATGCGCATCACCAGTTCGACGTCGACGTGCCCGGCAAGGATTCCTGGCGCCATCGCGAGGCCGGCGCGGCGGAGGTTCTGGTGGCCTCGTCGAAACGCTGGGCGCTGATGCATGAGCTGCGCGGGGCGGCGGAGCCGCGGCTGCCGGAGCTGCTCGACAAGCTCTCTGCGGTCGATCTCGTCGTGGTCGAGGGATTCAAGCGCGAGCCGCACCGCAAGATCGAGGTGCATCGTGCCGCCAACGGCAAGCCGCTGCTGTTTCCGGACGATCCCGGAATTGCCGGGATTGCGACCGACGTCGCGATTGACACGAGGCTCCCGACTGTCCATCTCGACGATATCGAAGGCGCCGCGGCATTGATGCTACGGGCGGCGATGCCGGTCGAGGAAGCGGTAGCAAGAAGCGCCGCGACACGCTGACGAGGCACCATGGCGCAACTGTCGGACGATTGCTTTGCCTTTGGCGGCCCGATGATGTCGGTCGACGAAGCCGTCGACCTCATCACGACGCGCGTCAACGCCATCGTCGATCTCGAGACGGTGGCGCTGGTCGATGCCGACGGGCGCGTGCTCGCGCGCGATGTGGCCGCGCCTTTGCCGCTGCCGCCGTTCACCAACTCCGCCGTCGACGGTTACGCCGTGCGCAACGCCGACCTTCCGGCAAGCGCAGAGCAGGCCTTCCCGCTTGACGGCCGCATCCAGGCCGGCGGCCTTGCGCAAGCGCCGATCAAGCCCGGCCACACCGCGCGCATCTTCACCGGCGCGCCGATGCCGCCGGATGCGGAGACCGTCTTCATGCAGGAGGACGTCCGCATCGATGCTTCAGGCAGGATCGTGCTGCCGCCGGGGCTGAAGCCCGGCGCAAATGTGCGGCCTGCAGGCGAGGACATTCCCCAAGGTCAGGTCGCGCTGCGCGCCGGCCAGCGCCTGCGGCCGCAGCATGTCGCCCTTGCCGCCGCGTTCGGCCTGGCGAAGCTCGACGTCGTCAGGCGCATCCGTGTCGCCGTGTTCTCGACCGGCGACGAGCTCGCCTCGCCCGGCGAGCCGCGCGCCGCCTCGCAATTGTTCGATTCCAATCGCTTCATGCTGATGGCGATGCTGCGGCGGCTCGGCTGCGAGGTCAGCGATCTCGGCATTCTGCGCGATGAGCGAGCGTCGCTGGCGTGCGGCCTGAAGCAGGTCGCAGGCGACCATGACCTGATCCTCACCACTGGAGGCGTCTCGACCGGCGAGGAGGATCACGTCAAGGCGGCGGTGGAGAGCATCGGCTCGCTGGTGCTGTGGCGGATGGCGATCAAGCCCGGTCGTCCCGTGGCGATGGGCATCATCGACGGCACACCGCTGATCGGACTGCCCGGCAATCCCGTCGCGAGCTTCGTGACATTCGTCCACGTGGTGCGCCCGACGGTGTTGGCGCTGGCGGGCGCCTTGCCGGAGCCGCTCTTGCCGATCCCGCTGCGCGCGGCGTTCACCTACAAGAAGAAGTCCGGCCGGCGTGAATATGTGCGCGCCTCGCTGCGGCGCGCGCAGGACGGCGGGCTCGAGGCGATCAAGTTCCCGCGCGAAGGGGCAGGGCTCCTATCCTCGCTGGTCGAGACCGATGGCCTCGTCGAACTCGGCGAGGACATCACGAATGTCGAGCCGGGGCAGGACGTCGGCTTCCTGCCCTATGCCAGCCTGATCTGACGCCTCCTGCCGTTGACGCAGCCGCTCCGCCTCGCCATGGTGCGGCCATGACCAGGACGACACTCGATCTCACCGGGCTGAAATGCCCGTTGCCGGCCCTCAAGACGCGCAAGGCGCTCAAGCCGCTCAAGGCAGGGGACCAGCTCGAAGTTCACTGCACCGATCCACTCTCGGTGATCGATATTCCCAATCTGATCCGCGAGACCGGCGACAAGGTCGAGATCACCGAGCGCAACGAGGCGCGCATCGTGTTCCTGGTCGAAAAGAGCGACGCCCGGTAGAAAGGCGAATGTTCACGGCGGCGGCCTTTGCGCTCCCGCCGCGCCTCAAGCGAAGTCGATAGGACTTCGCTATCGCAGCATGAGACGCCTTTATTGATCTCCCGGCCAATTCGGGCTTGGCTCGGCCTTGCTCAAGAACGCAGGGCCGTGCTGGGCTCCGTTGAGCCGTGCAGCGTAACCACTTCCGCCAGCGTGATAATTTTCTTGGCATCTGGCATGCCAAGGGATAGAAGTGGAGTCCTGATAAGGACGAGATCGAGACGAAGCGATGAGCCATGAGGACGTGCACAAGGTCCGCTCCTTCGAGCATCCCGGTGAGGGACGCCGACGCGCCAAGGCGACTCCCAAGGGGCGGCAGGTCGATCCCACGGCCGCGCACGAGATCGAGCTGTTGCTCGGCGACAGGCCGCGACGACGCGATCTGTTGATCGAATATCTGCACCTGATCCAGGACAAGTATCACCAGATCTCGGCGGCGCATCTGGCCGCACTCGCCGACGAGATGAAGCTCGCCTTCGCCGAGGTGTTCGAGACGGCGACCTTCTACGCGCATTTCGACGTGGTGAAGGAAGGCGAGCCCGACATACCCCCGCTGACGATCCGCGTCTGCGATTCGCTCACCTGCGCGATGCTTGGCGGCGAGAACCTGCTCGAAGATCTACAGAGCGCGTCAGGTCCCGGCATCCGCGTCGTGCGCGCGCCCTGCGTCGGCCGCTGCGACACAGCGCCGGCCGCCGAGGTCGGGCACAATTTCGTCGACCACGCGACCGTCGCCGATGTGATGGCGGCGGCAAAGGTCGGCGATACTCATACGCATCTGCCCAAGTATACCGAGTACGATTCCTACGTTGCCGGTGGCGGCTACAAGCTGCTCAATCGTCTGCGCTCCGGCGAATTGTCGAAGGACGATCTCCTGAAAGCGCTCGACGACGCTTCGCTGCGCGGCCTTGGCGGCGCCGGCTTCCCCACCGGGCGCAAATGGCGCGCCGTGCTCGGCGAGCCCGGACCGCGGCTGATGGCGATCAACGGCGACGAGGGTGAGCCCGGCACGTTCAAGGACCGCTATTACCTCGAAACCGATCCGCATCGCTTCATCGAGGGCATGCTGATCGGCGCCCACGTGGTGCAGGCATCCGACGTCTATATCTATCTGCGCGACGAATATCCGGCCTCGCGCGAGATCCTCCAGCGCGAGATCGCCAAGCTTCCGCCGGGCGGCCCGACGCTGCATCTGCGGCGCGGCGCCGGCGCTTACATCTGCGGCGAGGAATCCTCGCTGCTGGAGAGCATCGAGGGCAAGCGCGGCCTGCCCCGGCACAAGCCGCCTTACCCGTTCCAGGTTGGCCTGTTCGGCCTGCCGACGCTGATCAACAATATCGAGACGCTGTGGTGGGTGCGCGACATCGTCGAGAAGGGTGCCGATTGGTGGAAGGGCCATGGCCGCCACGAGCGTCACGGCCTGCGCAGCTTCTCGGTCTCGGGCCGCGTCAAGAATCCCGGCATGAAGCTCGCGCCCGCGGGCATCACCGTGCGCGAGCTGATCGAGGAATATTGCGGCGGCATGGCCGACGGCCACCAGTTCTACGCCTATCTGCCGGGCGGTGCGTCTGGCGGCATTTTGCCTGCAGCGATGGACGACATCCCGCTCGATTTCGGCACGCTGGAGAAATACGGCTGCTTCATCGGCTCGGCTGCGATCGTGATCCTGTCGCACAAGGACAGCGTGCGGTCGGCCGCACTGAACCTGATGAAGTTCTTCGAGGACGAGAGCTGCGGCCAGTGCACGCCGTGCCGCGTCGGCACCCAGAAGGCGGCGCTGCTGATGCAAAGGCCGGTCTGGAACCGTGCCTTGCTGGAAGAATTGAGCCAGGCGATGCGCGATGCCTCGATCTGCGGGCTCGGACAGGCGGCATCGAATCCGCTGTCTTCCGTGATCAAATATTTCCCTGACGAGTTCAAGGAAGCGGCCGAATGACCAAGATTACGTTCGAACTCGATGGCAAGCAGGTCGAGGCCAAGCCCGGCGAGACGATCTGGCAGGTCGCAAAGCGGCAGGGCCGCGACATTCCGCACCTCTGCTATTCGCCGGCGCCGGACTATCGCCCCGACGGCAATTGCCGCGCCTGCATGGTCGAGATCGAGGGCGAGCGCGTGCTCGCCGCATCCTGCAAGCGCACGCCGTCGGTCGGCATGAAGGTGAAGACCGAGAGCGCCCGCGCGACTGCTGCGCAAAAAATGGTGATGGAGCTGCTCGTCGCCGACCAGCCGGCGCGCGAGACCAGCCACGATCCGGATTCGAAGTTCTGGCATTGGGCCGAGACTACTGGCGTCACCGAGAGCCGCTTTCCCGCCGCCGAGCGCTGGGCCACCGATGCCAGCCATCCGGCGATGCGCGTCAATCTCGATGCCTGCATCCAGTGCGGCCTCTGCGTGCGCGCCTGCCGCGAGGTCCAGGTCAACGACGTCATCGGCATGGCCTACCGCAATGCCGGCGCCAAGATCGTATTCGACTTCGACGACCCCATGGGCGAGTCGACCTGCGTTGCCTGCGGCGAATGCGTGCAGGCCTGCCCGACCGGCGCCTTGATGCCGGCCGTGATGCTCGACGACAAGCAGACGCGCGTCACCTATGCCGACAAGAAGGTCGATTCGCTCTGCCCGTTCTGCGGCGTCGGCTGCCAGGTCACCTATGAGGTCAAGGACGAGAAGGTGATCTATGCGGAAGGCCGCGACGGCCCCGCCAATCACAATCGCCTCTGTGTGAAGGGGCGCTTCGGCTTCGACTACATCCACCATCCGCATCGCCTAACGAAGCCGCTGGTGCGGCTGCCGAACGCGAAGAAGGACGCCAACGACCAGGTCGATCCGGCGAATCCGTTCACGCATTTCCGCGAGGCGAGCTGGGAGGAAGCGCTCGACATCGCCGCCAAGGGCCTCGTCAAGATCCGCGACGAGAAGGGCGTGAAAGCGCTGGCCGGCTTCGGTTCGGCCAAGGGCTCGAACGAAGAGGCCTATCTGTTCCAGAAGCTGGTGCGCACCGGCTTCGGCTCCAACAACGTCGACCACTGCACGCGTCTTTGTCACGCTTCGTCGGTGGCGGCGCTGTTCGAAGGCCTCAGCTCGGGCGCGGTGTCGGCACCGTTCTCTGCTGCCATGGACGCCGAGGTCATCATCGTGATCGGCGCCAATCCGACGGTGAACCATCCGGTTGCGGCGACGTTCATCAAGAACGCGGTCAAGCAGAACGGCGCAAAACTGTTCGTGATGGATCCGCGCCGGCAGTCGCTGTCGCGGCATGCGACCAAGCATCTGCAGTTCAAGCCGGGGTCCGACGTCGCCATGCTGAACGCGATGATCAACACGATCATCACCGAAGGCCTGACCGACGACCAGTACATCGCCGGCTACACCGAGGGTTTTGAGGACCTCAAGGAGAAGATCAAGGAGTTCACGCCGGAGAAGATGGAGCCGATCTGCGGCATCCCCGCGCAGACCTTGCGCGAGGTGGCGCGCACCTATGCGCGCGCGAAATCGTCGATCATCTTCTGGGGTATGGGCATCAGCCAGCACGTCCATGGCACCGACAATGCACGCTGCCTGATTGCGCTCGCGCTGATCACCGGTCAGGTCGGCCGTCCCGGCACCGGCCTGCATCCGCTGCGCGGCCAGAACAACGTGCAGGGCGCTTCCGATGCCGGCCTGATCCCGATGTTCCTGCCGGACTACCAGCCGGTCGGCCGCGACGATCTGCGCGGCAGTTTCGAAAAGCTCTGGCAGCAGGATCTCGATCCCGTCCGCGGCCTGACCGTGGTCGAAATCATGAACGCGATCCATGCCGGCGAGATCACGGGCATGTATATCGAGGGCGAGAATCCCGCGATGTCCGATCCCGATCTGCAGCACGCGCGCCAGGCGCTCGCAATGCTCGATCATCTCGTGGTGCAGGACCTCTTCGTCACCGAGACTGCGTTCCACGCCGACGTGATCCTGCCGGCCTCGGCCTTCGCCGAGAAGGACGGCTCCTTCACCAACACCGACCGCCGCGTGCAGCTGGCGCGTCAGGTGATCAAGCCGCCCGGCGATGCGCGCCAGGATCTCTGGATCATCCAGGAGATCGGCAAGCGCATGGGCCTGCCGTGGAACTATGCCGGACCCGGCGACGTCTTCACCGAGATGGCAGAGCTGATGCCGTCGCTGAAGAACATCACCTGGGAGCGGCTGGTGCGCGAAGGCGCGGTGACCTATCCGGTCGACGATCCGAACAAGCCCGGCAACGAGATCATCTTCACCACGGGCTTCCCGACCGCGAGCGGCCGCGGCAAGATCGTGCCGGCCAAGGTCATCCCGCCGGACGAGATTCCCGACGACGAATATCCGATGGTGCTCTCGACCGGCCGCGTGCTGGAGCACTGGCACACCGGCTCGATGACGCGCCGCGCCCAGGTGCTCGACCAGATCGAGCCCGAGGCGGTCGCGTTCATGTCGCCAAAGGACATGCGCAAGAAGAAGCTGGTGCCCGGCGATTTCATTCGCCTGGAGACCCGCCGCGGCGCCGTCGAGGTCAAGGTCCGCTCAGACCGCGACGTGCCGGAGAACATGGTGTTCATGCCGTTCTGCTACGCCGAGGCGGCGGCGAACCTGCTCACCAACCCGGCGCTGGACCCGTTCGGCAAGATCCCGGAGTTCAAGTTCTGCGCAGCGCGGGCCGAGCGCGCCGAGATGCGGGACGCCGCGGAATAAGGGGATGCCTCGTCATCGCGCACGAGGCTTGCCACAAAACGGGTGTCATTCCCCGCGACGGCGGGGAATCCAGTACACCGCGGCCTTTCGGTTCAATCGCAGACGTCGCGGAATACTGGATCGCCCGGTCAAGCCGGGCGATGACAGCTATTGCGGTGCTAGGTTGTCCCACACAGTCGATGCTTCGTTGCTTCGCTCCTCGCAATGACGGTGGTAAATACCGTCCATGTCCAAAGTCACCCCCGCCACACGCGCACTCGCGGCCGCCGGTGTTGCCTTCACCGTTCACACCTATGACTATGATCCCGACGCCGAGAGCATCGGGCTCCAGGCGGCGGCCGCGCTCGGCGAGGACCCGGCGCGCGTCCTGAAGACGCTGATGGCGCTGGTCGACGGCAAGCCGGTCTGCGTGGTCGTGCCGTCCGACCAGGAAGTCTCGATGAAGAAGCTGGCGGCGGCGGCGAGCGGCAAGTCGGCGCAGATGATGAAGCCGCCCGAGGCCGAGCGCGTCACCGGCTACAAGGTCGGCGGCATCAGCCCGTTCGGGCAGCGCAAGCCTGTGCGCACCGTGATCGAGCAGAGCGCGCTTGCGCATGATCTCGTCTATCTCAACGGTGGCCAGCGCGGCTTGCAGGTGCGGATGAAGCCCACCGGCGTGCGGGATGTTCTGAAGGCGGTCGTGGCGGATGTGCTGGCATGAGCGATGGAGCAGGATCATGAGGCAGCCGCTTCTGGCGTGGCTCGCGGTGCTGCTCGGCCTTGCGTTTCCGGCAGAGGCGCATGAGGTCAACCTCGTCACGGCGCGGGTAGCGCTGAGCCCTGATCGCACGGTGAACGTCGAGCTCGGATTGAAGGGCAGCGATGTCGATCGTCTGGTCGGTAGGAAGATCTATGATGCGAGACGGGATGCGGTCGATCCTGCCGCGGTGGAAGCGGCCAGATCCGCCATCCTCGCCTATATGAGGACGCACCTGGCTGTTACAGGCGGTGCCAAGGCCTGTGTTGCTGGAGATGCCGCGATCCTGGCCGACGGCGACGGTATCATCTATCGCAATAGCTTTGCCTGCGCCGCCGCCGCCGGCGATATCATCTATCGCTCCACCGTGCTGACCGAAAAGGACCCGGCCGCGCGTCAGATCGTGCTGATTGCCCAGGGCCGGTCGGAAAAACAGGCCTTGCTCGATGTCGGCAACACGACGGTCACGCTTTCAACCGCGCCGCCGTCGCTGTGGACGACGATGCAGCGCTATGTCGTCACCGGAATCGAGCACATCTTCCTCGGCTACGATCACATCGCATTTCTGGTTGCAGTCGTCTTGTGGGCACGCAGGCTCGTTCCGGTCATCAAGATCGTCACCGCCTTCACCATCGCCCATTCGTTGACGTTGTCGCTGGCGGCGTTGAACATCCTGGTCATCCCGAGCCGCATCGTGGAGCCCGCGATTGCGGCTTCGATCGTGTTCGTCGCGGTCGAGAACTTCTTTTCGCGCGACGTCGACCGGCGCTGGCGTGTGGCTTTTCTGTTCGGCTTGATCCACGGCTTCGGCTTCGCCGGCGTGCTTCGCGAGATCGGCCTGCCGCCGGATGCGATCGTTCCAGCGCTGGCTGCCTTCAATGTCGGCGTCGAGATCGGGCAGATCGCGATCGTCGCGCTGATGTTGCCGGCGCTCGGCTTGTTGGACAGGCTGACCGCGGCCGGCCGGGAGGAGCCGGCGCGGGCGGCGGGGCTGGTGTACGCCATGTCCGGCGGGATCGGTCTGCTCGGCGGATATTGGCTCCTGATACGTGTGTTCGAGGCGTGATCGCGTCGGCGATCGGCTTATTGCTTCTGCAACAATTTCAGCCGGCAGCGCAGCGCCTCGCGAATATGCGCGCGAGCGAGCTGCTCGGCCTTGTCGCCGTCGCGCGCGGCGATGGCTGCAATGATCGCCTGATGCTCGCCATGGCTCGTCCTGGGGCGGCCAGTGACCGTGAACGTGGTCGGGCCGAGCAGGGCGATCCAGTCCTGCAATTCCCGCGAGGCGTTGTCGAGATAGCGGTTGCGCGCCGCGCGGCAGATGGTCTCGTGGAAGCCACGGTTGAGCCTTGCCATTTCGGCGGCATCGTTCGCTTCGACGAAGGCCTGCTCGATATCGCGGAGCGCGTCGATCTCCGGCGGAGAAGCGTGCGCGGCGGCCAGGCGCGCGGCGGCGCCTTCCATGATCTCGCGCATGGCGTAGAGCTCGAGCACTTCGGAAATGTCCAGATTGCGCACGATCAGCCCGCGGCCGCCGGCAGGCGCGACGAAGCCGCGCGCGGCGAGCCGGCCCAGCGCTTCCCGCACCGGCGTGCGACTGACCTTCAGCCGCCGGGCGACCTCTTCCTCGCGCAGCCGGTCGCCGGCGCGGTAGCTGCCGGCCTGGAGCGCCTCGCACAGCGAGCGGAACACGGCTTCGCCGAGCGCAACGCCGCCGCCGCGTGCGATCGTTCCACTTGAGCCTGCCGGACGCCTGGCCATTATCCCTCGACGCGCATCCTGCCATGCAGAGACGCCGCTTGCACCATCAATGTATATCTTTGTATACAAAAGTGCGCAATGGCGGATTGAGGCCGATTGCGGGAAAAATGTCTCCAACTTCGCCGCATCGGGCAGACGGGATGAGCAGCAAATACGACGTGCTGGTGATCGGCGGCGGCAATGCGGCCCTGTGCGCGGCGATCAGCGCGCGGCGCGGCGGAGCGTCAGTGCTGGTGCTCGAGGCCGCACCAAAATTCTACCGCGGCGGCAACACCCGGCACACCCGCAACATGCGCTGCGCCCATGACGCCGCGACCGAAATCCTGACTGGACCCTATACCGAGGAGGAGTTCTGGGAGGACCTGCTGCGCGTCACCGGCGGGCAAACCGACGAGGTGCTGGCGCGCCATATGATCCGCGAATCCAAGGACATCCTGAACTGGATCGTGGAGCAGGGCGTGCGTTGGCAGCCTTCGCTGGGCGGCACGCTCGGCCTCGGCCGCACCAATTCTTTTTTCCTCGGCGGCGGCCGGGCCATGCTGAACGCGCTGTATCTGACCGCCGAGCGGCTCGGCGTCGCCGTCGAATACGACGCCGAGGTGACCGATCTCGTGATCGAGGACGGCCAGTTCCTCGCCGCGCGCCTGAAGCGGCCGATCGAGGGCGAGACCGAAGTCCGTGCTACCTCGCTGGTTGCGGCGGCCGGCGGGTTCGAGGCCAACATCGAATGGCTGAAGCAATATTGGGGCGAGGCCGCCGACAACTTCCTGATCCGCGGCACGCCGTATAATCGCGGCTCCATCCTGAAGATGCTGCTCGACAAGGGCGTGCAGGAGGTCGGCGATCCCACCCAATGTCATGCGGTCGCGATCGATGCCCGCGCGCCGAAATTCGACGGCGGCATCATCACGCGGCACGACTCCGTCGTGTTCGGCATCGTCGTCAACAAGCACGCCCAGCGCTTCTACGACGAGGGCGAGGACATCTGGCCGAAGCGCTACGCGATCTGGGGCCGGCTGGTCGCGGCGCAGCCCGACCAGATCGCCTACATCATCTTCGATTCCACCGTCGTGACCAGCTTCATGCCGACGTTGTTTTCGCCTATCGCCGGGCAGACGATTGCGGAGCTCGCCGGCAAGCTCGCGCTCGATCCGGTCGCGCTGGAAAAGACCATCACCGAGTTCAACGCCGCGGTGCGGCCCGGGACCTTCGACCACACCATTCTGGATGATTGCGTGACGGAGGGCATTACGCCGCCCAAAACGCATTGGGCGCGCCGGATCGAGACGCCGCCTTTTCTCGCCTATCCGGTGCGGCCCGGCATCACCTTCACCTATCTCGGCACGCGCGTGAACAAGGAGGCGCGAATGCTGATGAAGGACGGCAAGCCGTCCGCTAACATGTTCGCGGCCGGCGAGATCATGGCCGGCAATGTGCTCGGCAAGGGTTATGCGGCCGGCATGGGCATGACCATCGGCAGCGTTTTCGGGCGGATCGCAGGACGGGAAGCGGCGAAACATGCACGGAACTAGAATTTTGGACGAAGCCGACCGTCTGATGACGGTCTGCAATTCCTGCCGCTATTGCGAGGGCCTGTGCGCGGTGTTTCCGGCCATGGAGATGCGCCGCGCCTTCTCGGACGGCGATCTCAACTACCTCGCCAATCTCTGCCATTCCTGCGGCGCCTGCTATGTCGACTGCCAGTTCTCGCCGCCTCACGAATTCAACGTCAACGTCCCGAAGACGCTGGCGGTTGCGCGCGCGGAGTCCTATGCGGCCTATGCCTGGCCGCGGGCGCTCTCCGGCACATTTGCGCGCAACGGCCTCGTCATCAGCATCACCGCCGCGCTCAGCATGGCTGCCTTCATCCTCGGCTTTGTGGCCGTGAACGACCGCAGCGTGCTGTTCGGCGTGCATACCGGCCCCGGCGCCTTCTACAAGCTGATGCCGCACAACGCGATGGTCGCGCTGTTTGGCGCCGCATTCCTCTACGCGATCCTCGCACTCGTCATGAGCGTGCGTGCCTTCTGGCGCGACATCGGCACACCGATCGGCGGCCGCGCTGACGGCGGCTCGATCTTTCAGGCGGTCCGCGACGCCGGCGAGCTGCGCTATCTCCATGGCGGCGGCGTCGGCTGCTACAACGAGGACGACAAGCCCACCGATCGGCGCAAGCTCTATCACCACCTGACCTTCTACGGCTTCCTGCTGTGCTTCGCAGCGACCTCGGTGGCGACGCTCTATCATTATCTGCTCGGCCGCGAGGCGCCCTATCCGTGGTGGGACCTGCCTGTGGTGCTCGGCACGCTCGGCGGCATCGGCCTGATCGTCGGGCCGATCGGCCTGTTCACCGCCAGGATGCGGCGCGACCCCGCGCTGCTCGACGAGGTCAGCTACGGCATGGATGTCGGCTTCATCGCCATGCTGTTCCTGACCGGGCTCACCGGAATGCTGCTGTTGGTGCTGCGCGAGACGAGCGCGATGGGGCCGCTGCTCGCGCTGCATCTCGGTGCCGTGTTCGCATTGTTCATCACCATGCCCTACGGCAAGTTCGTGCACGGCCTTTATCGCTTCGCCGCGCTGGTGCGCTATGCGCAGGAGCGGCGGACGGCGGCGTGACCCGCGCGCCGCCCGTCTCGCAACCTCTTACGCCACCTCGCGCTCCGGCGGGGATGCCTGCTCGCGCGCCATCGTCGTGGCCGTGACATAGTCGGTCTTGCCGGTGCCGAGCAACGGCACCTTGTCGACCACCATGATCGCAGCGGGCACGGTCAGCTCGGAGGCGCCGATCGCCTTGGCCTGGGCCTGCATCGCACTGCGCTCGGCGTTCTTCTCGGTCGTCAGCAGCACGATGCGCTCGCCCTTGCGCTGGTCGGGGATCGACACGGCGACGGATGCCGCCTGCGGCCATAGCGACGCCGCGATGGCTTCGACTGCCGACAGCGAGACCATTTCGCCCGCGATCTTGGCAAAGCGCTTGGCGCGGCCCTTGATGGTGATGAAGCCGGCCGCGTCGATCGAAACGATGTCGCCGGTGTCGTGCCAGCCGTCGGGGAGCGTTTCGAGCACGCCGGGATTTTCGGCCCTGAGGTAACCGAGCATCACGTTCGGGCCGCGCACCGAGAGGCGTCCGCCTTCCTCGATGCCGGGGACCGGATCGAGACGGCTTTCCATCAGCGGTGACAGGCGCCCGACGGTGCCGGGACGGTTGGCCATCGGCGTGTTCATCGCCAGCACCGGCGCCGTCTCGGTGACGCCATAGCCTTCGAGGATGCGGATGCCGTAGCGCTCCATGAACACCTGTCGCGTGCGATCCTTGACCGCCTCGGCGCCGGCGATGACGAGGCGCAGGGTGCGGAAGTCGTAAGCGTGCGCCGAGCGGGCATAGCCGGTCAGGAACGTGTCGGTGCCGAACAGGATCGTGGCGCCGGTCTGGTAGATCAGCTCGGGCACGATCCGGTAGTGCAGCGGCGAGGGATACATGTAGATCGGAATGCCCGCCAGCATCGGCATCATCATTCCGCCCGTGAGTCCAAACGAGTGGAACACCGGCAGCACGTTGAACACCTTGTCGTTGGCATTGGCGTCGACCCGCGCCAGCGCCTGCGCCGCGTTGGCGAGGATGTTGCGATGGGACAGCACCACGCCCTTCGGCGTGCCTTCCGAGCCCGAGGTGAACAGCACGACGGCGGGATCGTTGGCCTGGCGGGGCACGCGCGGCATGGTGCCGGCAAGCAGGCCCTTGATCTTGTCGGCGAGGCCGATCGAGGCGCGGACGTCCTCGAGATAGACGACGCGCGCTTCCGCCGCGATCGCGGTCATCAGCTTGTCGAGCTTGCCTTTCTCGATGAAGGCCTTCGACGTCAGCACGGTCTTGACCTGCGCGGCCTTCATCGCGGCGAGCACATTGACCGGCCCGGCCGAGAAGTTGAGCATCGCCGGCACCCGGCCGCTGTTCTGCAGCGCCATGAAGACGACGGCAACGCCCGCGGAGTTCGGCAGCAGCACGCCGACATTCTCGCCGATTGCGGTGCCGCTCTCCAGCTTCCGGCTCAGCACCTGCGCGCCGAGGATCAGCTTGCGATAGGTCAGCTTGGTGCCGAGCGCGTCCTCGATGATGACCTTGCCGGTGTCGCGGTCGCGATAGGCGTGTCCGAGTGCCTCGAACAGCGTGTGATCGAGCATGGCGTTCTTGACGAGGGCGTCGATCATGACGTCCTGCAGCGCGGCACCGGCGGCGTTGCGGCGTGCCTTGCCCTTGAGCGTTTCGTCGACCGGAAGCTTGACCGGCGGCAGGATCGTGACCGTCACGCGCGGAAACCAGGACCGCTTGATCTGGCTGGAGTTGAGATAGCTGAGATAGGAGCGCTGCGCGCCTTCGATGCGGACCGGCACGACCACGGCGTCGGCCTTGTCCGCGATCATCGCGGTGCCGTCATACACCTTCATCAGCGAGCCCGAGACGGTGATCCGTCCTTCCGGGAAGATCACGACGGGCTCGCCCGCGGCGACGAGCTTGATCAGGTCGCGTGCGGCCAGCGGCTTGGTCGGATCCATGGTGTAGTGCTTGACGGCGCGCAGGAACGGTTTGGCCCACCAGGCCTTGGCGATGCCGGTATCGACTGCAAAGCTCGCGTCGATCGGCAGCACGGCGTGCAGCAACGGGCCGTCGATCAGGCTGACATGGTTGGGCGCGATCAGCATGCGCGTTCCCGGAGGCGGCAGGTTTTCGAGGCCGCGCACCTCGGTACGGAACAGGGCACGGAACAGAAGCCCGCCGGCGTCGCGCACGCCCTCCTTGCCCCACTTGGTCAGCACGAACCACACCGCGCCGAAGCTGGCGACGCCGAGGCCGAAGAAGATCCAGCCGATATGCAGACCGGCCGCCTGCAGCAGCGCGACGAACAGCGAGCCGACCACCATGAAGGCGGCCTGCAGCACGTTGCCGGCGGCGATGATGCGGGCGCGTTCGGAAGGTTGCGACCAGGCCTGCACCGCTGCAAAGGACGGAACGACGAACAGGCCGCCGCCGAACGCGAAGGCGACGAAGTCGGCCAGCATGCGCAAGCCGGCGAACGAGGTCGCAAAGCCGAGCGCGGTGATGTCCTGCCCCTTGGCGGTGACGCCGATGGCGAAGGCGAGATCGAGGCCCGCAAAGCCCATGATGATGGCGCCGATCGGCACCAGCGCGAGGTTCGGGCGAACGTGGCTGAGGCTGGCGGCAAACAGCGAGCCGATGGCGATGCCGATCGCGAAGATCGCAAGGCACAGCGTCACCACGCCCTCGGTGCCGCCGACGACGTCCTTGATCAGCGCCGGCAGCAGTGACAGCACGATGGCGCCGACCAGCCAGAACCAGGAGACGATCACGGTGCCGTCCCAGAGGCGATGGTCGGCACGAAGCGTCCTGAGCAGGCTCACCGTCGAGGTCCAGGGATTGGCATCGACGGGCAGCTCAGGCGCGGAGGGCGTCGTCTGCGGGATGCGGGAGGCGAACGCCCACGACAACACGGCCAGCCCGACCACGGCCGATGCGACCCAGCCCATATGCGCGGAGCCGGCCACGAACTGGCCGCCGGCGACGGTGCCGAGCAGGATCGCCATGAAGGTCGCGCCTTCGACCAGCGCGTTGCCGGTCGCGAGTTCGCCGAGCTCGAGCTGGTCCGGTAGCATCGCATACTTCACGGGACCGAACAGGGCGGCGATGGTGCCGAACAGCGCGAGCGCCGCGAACAGCAGCGGCACCGAATGCAGGAAGAAGCCGGCAGCGGCGAAGCAAGCTGCGAAGATCTCGACGAATTTGAGCCGCCTTGCGACGACGGATTTGACGTATTTGTCGGCGAGCTGGCCGCCGAGCCCGGACAGGATGAAGTAGGGGAAGATGAAGACGGCGCCTGCCACCGTCACCAGCGCATCGCCATGGCTCGTCGCGGCGCTGTAGAGCAGGATGATGACGAGCGCGTTCTTGAGCACGTTGTCATTGAGCGCCGAGAAGAATTGCGCCCAGAACAGCGGCGCGAAGCGGCGTGACGACATCAATTCCCTGATCATGACTAGTCCTGTTTTGGCAAGGCAGACTGAGGTTGTTACGTTGTCTGTGAAACGTCACGACCGGAAGCATAGGGCGAACGATTGCGCGGCAACCAAGTTGCTGGCCTGCTCTGTCCCCTCGGTTCCTCCGATCCTGTTGGTCTCCAATCGGCATCGTTAGGTTCGCAAATATCCGGTCGAGGCCGGGCGGAGCGGCCTCGCTCGCCCGGATATGGCGCCGGGCGATGAAGGAAAGACTGACCCGCATCGTCGAAATCCGCCGGATCGGCCACGCCCGTCCGGACATGGTTAAGTCCATCCTTGCAGCCGGCGCTTGCATTCGAGCCGACCCGCGTGCACGTGCCTCAGGTGAGATGGGCGAGGTGGCGAAACGGCGAGAAGCGGCCGAGCAGGCTGAACCGGCGCTGCTCCTGACGCGCACGGGCACGATTGGTCCGCCACAGCCGGAAGGTCGCCCGGCGCTCGGCGAGCACACCTGCGACGTCGCAGGCATTGGCGATGCGATTGATCGGCGCCATGGCCAGCCGCAGCAGGGCCCGGCCAAAGCCGGCGACAAGGGCGGCGGCGTCATCGACGAAGGTGGTGGCGATCTCGACAGCAAGGGTTTGCATTTTCCAGGTCTCCAGGTTAAATTGAACAATGTTCACATGAGTAGCTTGAAAATGAACAATGTTCAAGAAGAATCGCGGCGCGATCAGAAAAAATTTCGCCGCCGGCTCCATATCGTCGAGATCGCCCGCGGCATCATCTCAGCTAAGGGGTTGAGATCATTGAAGGTTCGGGATGTTGCCGAGGCTGCCGGCTGCTCGGTCGGCAGCGTCTATAACGAGTTTGGCGACTTCGACGGGGTCATTCTGACGGTGAACCGGGAAACGGTTCAGGCGCTCACGGCCCGACTCCGTGCTGTTCCTGCCGAGGATCCGGTCCGCCAGCTCTATGGGCTCGCCGAGACTTATCTCGACTTCTTCGCCGCGCACGCCAATTTGCTGCGCTCCCTGTTCGAGCATCGGATGGAGGACGATCGCCCCTATCCGGACGACATCCTCCAGATGGTGATGGATGCGTTCGCGCTGATGCATCCGCCCCTGGTGCGGCTATTGCCGGATGCGGACGACGTGAAGATCGCGCTGCTGTCACGCACGCTGTTTTCCGCCGTGCATGGCATCATCTCGCTCGGCCTAGAGGAGCGCATGGTGGCCGTGCCGTCGCAGATGCTGCGCCAGCAGATCGAACAATTCATCGACACCCATCTCGCAGGACTTGGAATTCGGCCCCTGCGGTGACGACGCCATTACCCTCGTGCCGCGACCGCTTCGCGCGGGCGCGGCGCAACGACGACAACGTCCGATCGCCCATTCTCGACCTGAACGCGGTTGCGGCCCTTTTCCTTGGCGCGGTAGCAGGCGGCATCCGCGCGTCGCATCGCATCCTCGAGCGTGATGTTGCCGTCGGCGATGCAGGCGACGCCGATGCTGGCGGTCACGGCAAAGCAACGGTCGTCCCAGGCGAAATTGAACAGCTCCAGCGACCGGCGCAGACGCTCGGCGATGTCGACGGCATCGAAGGGCGAGCATCGCGGCAGGATCAGGCCGAATTCGTCGCCGCCGAGCCGGGCCACCAGATCATGCGCATGCCGGTCCTGCTGCAGCAGGCGCGAGACCTGGCAGAGCAGGCGGTCGCCGGCGAGGTGGCCGCAACTGTCGTTGACGCTCTTGAACTGGTCGAGGTCGAGCAGGATGAGGGCGAGCGCACCCGCCGCGGCATTGTCCAGCTCGGCTTGCAGGCGCGCCTCGAAGGCGCGGCGGTTGGAGAGGCCGGTCAACCAATCATGCGATGCCTGCCAGGCCAAGCGCTCCTTCTCGGCATGCAAGGCGTCTTCGAAGGTCTGCCGTTGCCGCACCAGGCGCCGCGTATGCCAGATCAGGAGCAGGATCAGCGCCGCGGCGGTGAGGATGTTGATGCCCGTCAGCGTCAGCTTGATCGCCCGGGATCCTTCGCCGAGGACGGTGGAGAATTGCTTGGCATGCACCGTGAACTGGGCATTGAGCTCCGATAGCCGCGACGACAGGAATTGCAGGCGGTCGTCGTCCTGAATGGGACCTTTCTTCAGCTCGGATCGAATGACCTCGCCGAACACGCTGAGCTCCAGCAGCATGGGATCGGTGGCGGCCCATTCCCTGATTGCGTCCTGGAGGAAGCTGACGCGATTGAAATAGCGAAACAGCCAGATCAGTCCCGGGACGTCATCGGGATGGTTGCCGCCTTGCAGAAAGCCGACGCGGGCGGCCTCGACGTCGACCGGATCGCGTTCCAGCGCCCAGCGTGCGAACTCGTCGCCGATGGGGACGGCGAGTGAAGCCTGATATTGCGCGAACTGGCTCGGTTCGCCCGAATGCAGATAGAGATTGAGGAAGTAGACTGCGTTCTTCTGCGAGCGCGACCAGAGTGCTTCGCCGGCGACATAGGCGCGGACTGACGACATCACCTCGAGACTGAATCCGGCGATCGCCGCCTGCAGCACGACGACCATCACGAAAGGCGAGACGAGCTTGATGACGTGAAGGAGGTTGCCGCCCTCCGCCGACGCCGCTGTTCTGCGAAACACACCAGTCCCCAAGTCGATCGACGCGCCCTAGAGGGCGTTGCGCCTGCAACGCAAAGTAGACGAGATGGTTGCTTAACTCGACCTGAAACGCGCGAGGGATTGTGACGGAGGGTGAAGGTAATGTGACGTGGATGCGCGCAGATCGTTTCAAATGCCGCGAAATCGGAGCTGATGCGATATCGCGAACCAATGCTTCATCATTGCGAGCGCAGCGAAGCAGTCCAGCCTGCCTCCGCGGCATCATTCTGGATTGCTTCGTCGCAAGAGCTCCTCGCAATGACGACGTAGCGGCGGACGGGCGCTACACACTCTCCGTGGACGTGTGTCCTACACCAGCACCGGCTTGCGCACGCGACCGGCGTCGCCGAACACGCGCAGATAACGCTCGATTTCCGAGGGCAGGCCGGTCGCCTTCTCCGGATTGTCGGAGAGCTTGACGGCCGGACGGCCGTCGACCGATGAGACCTTGCAGACCAGCGAGATCGGATCGAGGCTGATTGAGCCGTCCGGCGTGCAGCCGACGAAATCGTTGGTGAGGTTGGTGCCCCAGCCAAAGGAGAGCCGCACGCGCCCTGCGAAGTGGCGATAGGTGTCCTCGATCGAGCCGACGTCCATCGCGTCGGAGAAGACGAGCAGCTTGTCCTTGGGGTTGCGACCCTGCTTCTGCCACCAGGCGATGATCTCCTCGCCGGCCTGAATCGGCGGCGCGCTGTCGGGGCGGAAGCCGGTCCAATCGGCGACCCATTCCGGTGCATCGCGGAGGAAGGTCCTGGTACCGAAGGCGTCGGGCAGCGCGATCAGGAGGTTGCCGCCGTAAGTCTGACGCCACTGGTCGAGAATGCGGTAGGGCGCCCAGCGCAATTCCTCGTCGTCCCTGGCGAGCGCGGCGGCCACCATCGGCAGCTCGTGCGCGTTGGTGCCGATGGCTTCGAGATCGTTGTCCATCGCGAGCAGCACGTTGGAGGTGCCGATGAAGGAGGGGCCGAGGCCTTCCTTCACCGCCTCGACGCACCAGCGCTGCCAGAGGAAGCCGTGGCGGCGACGCGTGCCGAAGTCGGAGAGCCGCAGGCTCTCGAGCTGGCGCAGCCGTTCGACCTTGGTCCACAACTTGGCCTTGGCGCGGGCGTAGAGCACGTCGAGCTCGAAGCGGCCGCGGCCCTTCATCGCCGCACGCGAACGCAGCTCGTTGAGGATCGCAAGCGCCGGAATCTCCCACATCGTGGTGTGGGTCCAGGGTCCGTGGAAATGCAGCTCGTACTGGCCCTCGACCTTGCGCAGCTCGTATTCGGGAAGGCGGAATTCCGCCAGCCAGCGGATGAAATCCGCCGAGAACATATGGGTCTTGCCGTAGAAGGTGTTGCCGGCCAGCCAGATCAGCTCCTTCTTGGTGAAGCGGATGGTGCGGGCATGGTCGAGCTGGGCGCGCAGCTCGCCCTCGTCGATGATCTCGGCAAGCCGCACATGGCGCGAGCGGTTGATGACCGAGAAGGTCACATTCTGACTCGGGTAGTCCTCCCGAATCATCTGCAACATCAATAGTTTGTAGAAGTCGGTATCGAGCAGGCTGCGGATAATGGGATCCAGCCGCCAGCTGTGATTGTAGGTCCGGTTCGCAATGTCAGTCACTGTCATGGGGGGATTTTAGCGCGGCTCCCCCTGCGCAACCAGTGGGTTTGGGAAGGGCAGTCTTGCGGAGCGCGGCGCCTGATCTCAAGCCATGAGAACGGCAGGTCAGAACGTGGCGGCCGTCGCCGCGACGGCCTCGAGCTGGCTCCTGACCCAGCGGTGGGCCGGGTCCTTCTGGTAGCGCTGGTGCCAGACCATGAACATCGGCAGCTCGGCCAGGGTCTTCGTGCGGGACGCCAGCGGGATCGGTGTTTGCGCAAAGCCGCGCATTACGTCGGACGCGAGCAGGCTCGGCATGCTCGCCAGCATCTGTGAGCCGCGCAGAAACGACGGCACGCCCGAGAAGCTCGGCACGGAGATCGCGATGTCGCGGTGGAGCCCGTTCGCTGCCAGCCGGCGGTCGAAGTCGAGCCGCTCATTGTCGGTATAGACCACGGTGATGTGACGCGCCGCGAGATAGGCATTTCGGCTGGCCGGCGCGGCGCGCGCTTTGGGATCGTAGTAGCAGACGTAGTGATCCCTCAGCAGCCGCTTCTGCACGATGTCGACGCCCGACGGCGGCAGCGGCGTGATCAGGAGGTCGCAGCGGTTTTCGCGCAGCATCGCGGGCGAGGGCGATTGCGAGGGGATCACGCGCAGGTTCAGGCTCTTCACTTGTGCGGCGACGTGATCGAAGAACCGCGGCAACAGCAGGTCGCGCTGGAAGTCGTTGGCGGAGATCGTCAGCGACAGCTGGGCCTCCTCCGGCGCGAAGCTGACACCACCGGCAAAGCTGCGCATCTCGTCGATCAGCGCGCGTGCCTTGCTGGCCAGTGCCTGCGCATGGGCCGTCGCAACGATGCCACGGCCGGATTTGGCGAACAGCGGATCGCCGGCAATGCGTCGCAGCTTGTTCAGGGCGTGGCTGACGGCAGACTGGGTGAGGCCGAGCCGCGTCGCTGCCGCCGTCACCGAGCCTTCCTCCAGCACCGCCAGGAACAGCTCGAGGGCATGGCCGTCGAGGGCCAAATGATCGATTTCCTTCATGTAATTCATTATAATTCATCTATTTATCTTGAGAATAGGCTGGCTCATGCTCTCCCGATAAGCCGCCCGACCCCGGGCTCCCAGGGAGAGACAACGCCGATGAATGCCCAGGCGCCAGCCTTGCGGGATCCCCGCCTCAATCGTCCCGAGCCCTTGACGCCGCCGCTCGGCGACGGCGGCTTCTTCCAGCGCGACCGCGCGATCCATCCGCCGGCGCATGCGCCAGGCTACAAGTCCTCGGTGCTGCGCTCGCCGCGCCAGTCGCTGCTGTCCTTGGAGAACTCGATCTCGGAGATCACGGGGCCGGTGTTCGGCCACAACGATCTCGGCCCGCTCGACAATGATTTGATCCGCAATTACGCCAAGGACGGCGATCCCGTCGGCGAGCGCATCATCGTCCATGGCCGCGTGCTGGACGAGACCGGCCGGGGCGTTCCGAACACGCTGGTCGAGTTCTGGCAGGCCAATGCCGGCGGCCGCTACCGGCACAAGAAGGACACCTATCTGGCGCCGATCGACCCCAATTTCGGCGGCTGCGGCCGCGCGCTCACCGACGACACCGGCTACTATTACTTCCGCACCGTGAAGCCGGGCCCCTATCCCTGGCGCAACTACGTCAACAGCTGGCGCCCCGCCCACATCCACTTCTCGGTGTTCGGCTCGGGCTTTGCCCAGCGGCTGATCACGCAGATGTATTTCGAGGGCGATCCGTTGATCCCGGTCTGCCCGATCCTGACGACGATCCCGGACAAGGACGCGCTCGACCGCCTCGTGGCGCCGCTCGATCTCAACGCCTCGACGCCGTTCGACTCGCTCGCCTACCGCTTCGACATCGTGCTGCGGGGCCAGCGCTCCACCTATTTCGAAAATCGCACCGCGGGGAACTAACGTCCATGCCGCAACCGCTCAGTTATCTCAAGGAAACCGCCTCGCAGACCGCCGGGCCTTACGTCCATATCGGCCTGATCCCTGCGATGGCCGGCTTCGACATCTTCGAGACGAATTTTTCCAACGTGCTGGTGAGCCCGAACACCAAAGGCGAGCGCATCACGCTGGAGGGCAAGGTGCTCGACGGCACCGGCACGCCGCTGCGCGACGTGCTGCTGGAGATCTGGCAGGCCAATGCGGCCGGCCGCTACAACCATCCCGCCGATCGCTCCGCCGGCGCGCTGGAGGACGAGTTTCGCGGCTGGGGCCGCGCCGGCTCCGACTTCGACAGCGGCCTCGTCACCTTCGAGACCATCAAGCCGGGCGCGATCACCGACAGGACGGGGCGCAAATGCGCGCCGCACGTCAACCTCTGGATCGTCGCCCGCGGCATCAACATCGGCCTCAACACGCGGCTCTACTTCTCGGACGAGGAAGCGGCCAACGCCGCCGATCCCGTGCTCAACCTCATCGAGCAGCCGGCCCGGCGCGCAACGCTGATCGCAAAGCGCACCGACCGCGCCGGCAAGGTCGTGTATTCCTTCACGATCAATCTGCAGGGGCCGGAGGAGACGGTGTTCTTCGACGTGTGAGGTGTCGGGCCGCCGTCCTTCGATCATTCCACCCGGTCGTCGCGCCTGATCGTTCCGCGCGCGAGGAATTGCGGTGGCTGCCGCATTTCGCGCGATACAGGTCGATCGGGTGGATCGCGCCCCACTTTTGGTTTCAACTCCACCAGATCGATGAATATGTCCGCCTGCCGGCGCAGGTCGTCGGCGATCATGGGCGGCTGAGTGGAGAGTGTGGAGACGACGGTCACGCGGACGCCGCGGCGTTGCAAGGCTTCGACCAGCGAACGGAAGTCCCCATCGCCCGAGCACAACACGATCTGATCGACGTGCTGGGCAAGCTCCATCGCGCTTACGGCGAGGTCCACATCCATGCTGCCCTTCACCTTGCGGCGGCCGGTAGCGGAGTCGACGAACTCCTTGGCGAGTTTGGTGACGACGGTGAAGCCGTTGTAGTCGAGCCAATCGATCAAGGGGCGGATCGACGAATATTCCTGATCCTCGATGATCGTCGTGTAGTAGAAGGCCCGTAACAGCGTAGCTCGGCTTTGAAATTCACTGAGCAGGCGTCTGTAGTCGATCTCGAAGCCGAGCGCCTTAGCGGTGGCATGGAAATTGGAGCCGTCGATAAAGAGCGCGCTCTTCCCAAGCGAAGACATTATGCACAACTCCCAGGTTCGGCACGAAAGCCGACCGTCCAGCCGAAATGGCGCGGCGTATCGGCGGGAAATACTTGAGCGCGCCGATGGCTTGCTGAAAAAGCGGCGCAGACGACCGGACAGGGTTGGCCGCCTTGCGCCGAGGTTAGGGAGGTTCCATGCCACCAGCGCCAGGGCGCCGAATGCTGTGACGCTAGGGCGAGGGCGTGCCCCGCTCAATTGTACGGAGGTAAAGCGCCTCTATCCAAAGGATGGGGCGCTATATACGAAGGTAAGTGGCAACGAGAGACATCGCGGTTCTGCGCGGCGCGTCGATCAGACATGCCCCGGTCCTTTGTCCGGTGCCTCAGCCTTCGCCGCCATGGAGCCGCGCGCGAAACGCGCGTGGCGAAACGCCCGTGGCGGCGGCGTAGACCCGGCTGAAATAGGCGGGGTCCTCGAAGCCGAGGGCGTAGGCAATCGTCGAGACCGGCAGGTTGGTGTAGACGAGGTTGCGCCGCGCCTCCCGGATCAGTCGGTTGAGGATCAGATGCGAGGCGGTGTCGCCGGTCGCCGCCCGCGTGATCCGGTTGAGATGCGTCGGCGTTACCGACAGCGCCTCGGCATAGTCGGCGACGCTCCAGCGCTCCAGATGATGCTGCTCCAGCAGCGCCTCGAAGCGGCGGAACAACCCGCTTTCCGCGGTGCCGTTGCCGCCGGCCTCGCCCGTGAGCGCGCGGGCCACGAGCCCGATCATGGCCGACGACAAGGCGCGGAGCACATGCGCACGGCCGAAGTCGCGCGCGGCGTGCTCGGCGAAGATCTGCTTCATCGTGGCGCGGATCTGCGGCGTGCCGCGCACCACGGCCGACCGCGACAGCGCACCGCGCAGGCCCTCGGCGGCGAGCAGCGCTTCATCGAGAATCTCCGCGGCGATGGTCAACACCCACCCTTGCGTATCGGGCACGAAGCGGAAGCCGTGGACGTGGCCGACCGGCACGTTGACGACCTGCATTGGCCTCAGCGGCACCACGCGCCCGTCGAGCGTCGCCTCGCCGCCGCCGCGCTCGATCAGCAGCACCTGGTGCAGCCGGGCATGGCGGTGCACGGCCAGCGTCCAGTCGTGCAGCACCGAACGCGAGGCGATCGTCTCGCAATGCACGACATCGGGCAGATCGCCGGACTCGCCGAACAGATTGTAGACCCGGATGGCCGGGGCGGGGGCCGCGCTTTTCATGTTCGAATAGTACAAGACAAAGGCGAAACCCTCCATCGGTCTGAGGCTTAACGTATGCAAAAAAATGCCGACGGAGGACGCAAAAATGAAAGTTCAGGTCTGTATCATCGGCGGGGGGCCGTCCGGGCTGTTGCTGTCCCAGCTCCTGCACCTCAAGGGCATCGACACCATCGTGCTGGAGAAATACAGCCGCGACCACGTGCTGGCCCGGATCCGCGCCGGCGTGCTCGAGCACGGCTTTGCGAAGCTGATGCGCGAGGCGCAATGCGGCGAGCGGATGGACCGCGAGGGCGAGATCCACAACGGGTTCGAGATCGCCCATGACGGCGTGCTGTCCCATATCGACCTGCACAAGCATTCCGGCGGCAATTCGGTCCTGGTCTACGGTCAGACCGAGCTGACGCGCGACCTCTACGAGGCGCGCGACCGGGCCGGCGGCAAGGTCGTGCACAATGCCGAGGACGTCACGCCGCACGATCTGACGTCGGATCGGCCCTATGTGACGTATCGCTCGAACGGGCAGACGATCCGCGTCGATTGCGACTACATCGTCGGCGCCGACGGCTTCCATGGCGTCAGCCGCAAGTCGATCCCGAAGGACGTGCTGCGCGAATATGAGAAAGTCTATCCGTTCGGCTGGCTCGGCGTGCTGTCGCGCACGAAGCCGGTATCGCCCGAGCTGATCTACGTGAAGCACGAGCGCGGCTTTGCGCTCTGCTCGCTGCGCTCGCAGGTGCTGAGCCGCTATTACATCCAGGTGCCTTTGACCGACAAGGTGGAGGACTGGAGCGACGATGCGTTCTGGGCCGAGCTGAAGCGCCGCCTGCCGGACGAGGTCGCCGGCCGCCTGATCACGGGTCCGTCGATCGAAAAGAGCATCGCGCCCTTGCGCAGCTTCGTCGCCGAGCCGATGAGCTATGGCCGCCTGTTCCTCGCCGGCGATGCCGCGCACATCGTGCCGCCGACCGGCGCGCGCGGATTGAACAGCGCCGCATCGGACATCTACTATCTCTATCACGCGCTGCTCGCGCATTATCAGAGCGGCGACGATGCCGGTCTCAAGGGCTATTCCGCCAAGGCGCTCGCGCGAATCTGGAAGGCGCAACGCTTCTCCTGGTGGATGACGATGATGCTGCACCGCTTCCCCGACCGGATCGAATATGAGGATCGGCTGCAGCAGACGGAGCTCGACTACCTGCTCTCGTCCGAGACGGCGCAGCGGCTGCTCGCGGAGAACTATACGGGGCTGCCGTTTTAGGCGATCATCACTCTCACCCTCCCCTGGAGGGCCCCTCCAGGGGAGGGTAAGAGGCCGCTACTTTCCTTCCAGCGTATTGACCGGAATCCAGTCCGGCGGCGGCGGAGTCTGCGTCAGCACTTTCGCACGCTTGGCGAACCGGGCTGACGCAGGATCGATCTTCGCGACGCCCTCGAACGCGTCGGCCGCCTTGGCAAACTCCCTCGCCCGCCAGCACGCCAACCCTTCCGCATAGGCTGCGGCGACCTTCGCCTGTTCGGCGCTTTCCGCGCCGGTTTCCGCCAGCGGCTCGAACACCCTGATCGCCTCGCCGCGGCCCTGCACCCTGATCGCATCGAGCTCGCGCCAGGTGAAGCTATCGCCGGCCTGCGCCATCGTGGTTTCCGAGGCCATGATCGCGGTGCCGTAATATTTGTTGGCGCCTTCGAGCCGCGAGGCGACGTTCACGGTGTCGCTCATCACGGTGTAGTTGAAGCGGCGGCGCGAGCCGATATTGCCGACCACGGCTTCGCCACTGTTGAGCCCGATACGGTGCGACAGGCCGTGACCGGCGAAGGCGGGATGGCCTTCATTGAGCTCGGCCAGCGTTTCGTGGCACTTCAGCGCAGCACGCACCGCATTGCGCGCGTGGGCGGGATCGTCGGCCGGGGCGCCGAACATGGCGACGATGGAATCGCCGATATATTTGTCGACGTAACCGCCATGGCCTTCGATGATGTCGGTCATGGCGGACAGATATTCGTTCATGAGCGTCACCAGCTCGACCGGCGTCATCGTCTCGGCGATCGACGAGAAGCCGCTGAGGTCGGAGAAGAACATGGTGACATTGCGCATCTCGCCGCCGAGCGCCGGCATCTTGCCGGAGGCGACCATGGTCTCGATCACCTCGGGCGCGAGGTAAAAGGCAAAGCTCTTGCGCAGGAAGCGCTCGTCGCGGTCGGCCAGCACGAAGCGATAGCCGATCATGATCGCGAGCGCGGCAAGGCCGGCGAGCGCCGGCTCGGTCAGCGGCAGCGCCAGGGCATGGACGAATGCGCCGACGGCAACGACCGCGTAGACGATCGTGAGACCGAGCCAGGCGATCAGGGCGCCACTCGGCGCAAACACGCCGGCTGCGCAGGCGATGACGGCCGCGAACGCGATCGTGAGAAGGGTGCGCGAGGGAAAGCCGAGCTCGGTCACGGCATCGCGCTCGATCAGGTTTCGGACCGCAGCGGCGTGCACGAACACACCGGCGACGTCGCTGCGGGCCCTTTGCGCGGTGTCCGCAGCCGCGGGCAGGGCACATCGCGCCGACGGCGTTCCGTCATAGCCGCCGGACAGGCGCATCGAGGTGAGCTTGCGGTCCTCGAAGTTGAGGACGGTCCCGAGCAGCACGACCTTGCCCTCGAAGGCGCGCCGGAAGAAATCGCGGTCGCCTTTCTCGACGCAGGCGCGCAGATCGGCAAAGGAGAAGGTCGGAACGTCGCGGCCGAGGCCGCGGAAGTTGAGCGTCAGCGTGTTCGGTACAGTGCTCGGGATTGCGTAGCCGGACAGCCCGGCCGCGCCGGATGGCGCCATCTCGACCTTCGCGCCGAGCGCGCGGGCGACGAGCTCGACCGCCATTGTGGGCACCGGCTTGCCGTCGATCGAGAAGCTGAGCGGCATCCGCCGGATGACATCGTCGGCGTCGGTGTGGACATTGAGCGCGCGGACGTTGTTTCGCACCGCCAGTCGCTGCGCACGGTAGGGCACTTCCGCATGGTCATTGCTCAGGATCTCGCCGAGCACCAGCTTGCCGTTGTCGGAGATCTGCCGCAGCGCGATCAGATAGTCCCGGTCAAATCCGCGCATGCGGGCGCCGAGCGGCGCGTCACCAAAGGGAATCTCGGATTGCTCGATCGAGTTTTTGAAGATGACGTCGAAGCCGATCACCTTGGCGCCGCCGTCGCTGATACTGCCGAGCACCCGGCCGATCTCGCGCGTCCAGGTCTGCGTCGGCGATCCCTTGAAGGGCGGGGTCTCGTAGGTTTCGCCGTCGATTGCCACGACGACGACCGGCGACGTCGCGGGATCGCGACGCTCGCCGATGATCTTCCCGCGTAGCGCGGTGAGGATGTCGAGCGAGAGGCCTTGCAGTGTCTGCAGCGGCGGGGACGTGAAGATCGCGCCCGCAAGGAGCGCGATCAGGATTGCCGCAACGATGTCCCGTCCCCCGATCCGCCGCATCGCCCCGTCGCCAGGTCCGCCTATTCGAGCCGCAGCAGGCGGCCGATGATCGGGGTCGGCGAGGAGGTGGCGCTGGCGTCGATCTGGAAGGTGTAGCGTTTGGCACCGAGAATGGCGAGGTAGCTGCCGCCCGGGGTCAGTGTCTTTCCGGCCTTGGCAAAATCATAGAACTTGCCGCCGACCATGGCATCGCGCTTGAGCGGGACGCTGATCGTGGGCTCCTTGCCGTCGGTGCGTTCGATCACCAGCGTGCTGCCGACTTTGGCCTGCACCAGTGGCGAGACGCCGTAGAGCGTCGGCAGCTTGGCGGGCCCGCCCTTGGCGTCCGAGCGCATGGTGCGGAAGGTCGTCGCGGCGCTCTGGTTCGCTTCGCGCTCGGACAGTTTTGCCGCATTGGTGTCGCAGGGCACCTTTTCCCGCTTGACCTCGCCCAGCTGCACGGTGCTCTGCTCGGCGCCGACCAGGACGACACCTTCACTGATGGTCTCGCGCTGGCAGGATTTCAGGTAGCTGAGCGTGATGCTGGCCTTGGGCCCGAGTTTGATGATCTTGCCCGGCGCCACGTAGTCCATGAACGCGATGCCGTCGACCTTGCCCTGGACGTCCTCGACGATCGCAGCGGGAGTCTCCGCCCAAGTGGGGGCCGCAAGGCAGAATGCGCCGACACAGGCGCCGATCAGGCTTTTCATGGGAATTCTCATCCAATTCGACGATGCTCTGGTGCCCGTCCTGGTTCGATGCCTAGCAGCAGGGCGCCGGGGCAAGTGTGACCAGAATCACTCTCAGGTCTTGGTGCCACTTTAGCAGGAACAGGTTCAAACCGGCGACCGGAGAAAAATGGTGCCGCGGCAAGATGTTGGCGGATCGATCGGGTCAGGTTCATCGCGGAGATCGCAAAGCTGCGCAGTGGTGTCTCAAGACGAAGGACGAGATTTACGCGGTGGATGAGCACGCTCGACGACGGCTCCGCGGCGTTGCCCGCGGTCGCCGCGCGGCTTGAGACGGCGAGCGCGGGCGCCCAGAAGCCGCAGGCGCAGGACGAGGCGATGCTGGACGAGCTATTTGCGCGTTACACGATGGAGCGGGAGCGGGATGTCCATCGCCAGTTCCTGCAGACACTCGGGCTGAGCTCCGCCGCCACCACGCGCCGCGTCGAAGTGGTGGAGACGGCTGACGACGGCATCGAATTGTTTTGACGTCCCTGCCGCCGGGCGCGGCCGCAGAAATTTAACGGATGATTTTGCAGGGCATTAACCGTGGCGGAATGCTCGCCGTGTCGGTCATTGTCGCGCCTCAAGCTTCGTTGCAAATACACGTGGAAATTACGGGTGGATGTCTCCATGCTGAAAGAGGGCAAATACGCGGCGTGGTTCAGGACCGCGCACGCGCAAGGCACCGGTATCGTGCATCTGGCCCAAGGACGTATCTCGGGCAGCGACAGCTTCTTCAACTATGGCGGCTCCTATCAGTTCGACAACGACCGGCATTTCACGGCCGTCCTGACCACGCGGCGACATGCCGACGGGCCGCCGACCGTGTTCGGGCTCGACGAGGTCGAGGTCGAGCTCTCCGGCGTTTATAGCGGGGCGATGGCGACCTGTTCGGGAACGGCCCGGCAGGCGCCCGATGTGAGGTTCGAAGCGACTCTGATCTTCAGCCAGGAAGAGGCGCCGGCTCCCGACCCCCGGGGCGCGGTCGTGAAGCTCAAGGCCGACAAGCTGCCTAAGGGGCTCGACGGCCGTTCACGGCCGCGGCATCCGTTCACGACGGGCGCGCCCAAGTGACAGTGGATCGGCAACAAGCTGCGCCGGTCCACCCGGCTCGCGTCTGCGCCGCGCTTAGCATTGCGTTGACGTTGTTGGCTCGAATTCGCGCTGCAGCAACTCCGCCTTCAGAAGCGAGAGCTATCTAGTCTGCGATAGATCAAGCGTGGTGGAAGAACATGCCTCAAATCTGGATGACATATGACGAACTCGGCGCGCTCTGCGGCTGCGATGCTGTGGAGGCGAGGGACCGCGCCATCCATTTGTCGCTCGATCGTCGCAGGAGTCGCGACGGTGCAACGCGCGTCAAACTCGATCTGGCGCTGACGGCCAAGTTCTTTGCATCCGTCCGCGAGGCGGATTTCGATCTCGACTGCGCCATTGAAGCGCTGCACGACACCCACCGGAAGATGGCCGAGCTCCTGGTTCCCTCCGAGCGTCACACGAGGCGCGGGGCGGCTTGAGCGGCGCGTGTTTCGCTTGCGAAGGCTAATTCCTGCGAGCGTTGTCCCGAATCAGCATAAGCTTTGCGGTGGAATGTCCGGCAGCCCTCGGTGTTTTCATCGCGGGGGCCAACGAAATCCGCAGGAGGAAGTGCATGAGCAAAGCCGTGTGTCGACGGTCCGTGGCACTGTTGGGGGCATTGGCGCTGGTCGGAGGCCTCAGCGCGACGAGCGGAACGGCAGGCGCGGAGGTCGTGAAGCTGCGAGCGGAGCTCAAGGGAAGCAATGAAGTGCCGCCGAACAGCTCGACCGGGTCGGGCAAGGCGGAGGCGAGCTACGACACCGAAACGAAGGTCCTGACCTACGTCGTCACCTTTACCGGGCTGACGGGACCGGCGATAGGCGCGCATTTTCACGGCCCCGGCGAGGCCGGGAAGAATGCCGGCATTGCCTTGCCGTTCAAGACGGCGCAAAGCCCGATCGAAGGCAGTGCCACCCTCACCGAGGCGCAGGCGGCGGATCTGCTGGGCGGAAAATGGTACGCGAACATTCACACGGCCGCCAACCCAGGCGGTGAGTTGCGCGGTCAGATGATGAAGTAAGGACCGCGTCGCCCGGTCATTCCGCCGAGGCCGTGCTCGCCGTTTCAGGCAGGTGGTCTGGGCAGGAACGCCAGGATCATCTGGGCGAGCATGACGCCCACGGTGCCGCCCGCCGCCTTCTGCAGCACGTCGAGAAAGCCCGGATCGCGATCGGGTATGAACGCTTGCATCAGCTCCAGCCCCATGGCGACTGCGATGACGAGCGAGCAAGCCAGGCTAAACCGTCCGGGCAGCAGGAACGACAGCAGGAAGCCGAGCAGGCCATAGGCGCTGAAGCGCTCGATCACGACGATCCAATAGGCCTCGTGGTGACCCATGAGCGCAGGCCGGCCCGACAGCTTCGCCAGCGTGGCATAGGCGATCAGCGCCAGACAGATGCCTGCGGCTGCTATGAGGTGGTTCCTGCGCATGGCGCCAACATACAAGGTTGGTCGCCGCTCCGGTTCGAAAGCCGAAAACATCGTTAGAAAGTATCGTTAAGGCCTCTGTGGGCCGGCCAGTCAGGCCACCAAAGCCGTCGTACCGGATGTCGCCGCGCCCGGCTGCGCAACCTGACGCGACTCGATCAGCTCATGGAATTTGGCGGCGGGCAGGGGCGGCGCAACCAGATAGCCTTGGCCTTCCTCGACGCCGGAGGCGAGCAATGCGCGGAGCTGCTCCTCGGTCTCGATGCCTTCGGCGACCACGCTCATATTGAGGTCTTTCGCGAGCGCCACCAGCATCTCCACGATCGTGGTCGTCGATGCGTCCACCGTGATCGTGTCCACGAAGAACTTGTCGATCTTGATCGTATCGGCGCCGAGGCCCTTCAGCCGCGACAAACCGCTATGGCCGACGCCGACATCGTCGATGGCGACGCGGAAGCCGCGGTCCCGCAGCTCGGCCACGACCGAAGCGGCGCGCGCGAGATCATCCAATTCGTCGCGCTCGGTGATCTCGACCACGATCTGGCGCGCGGAGACGCGTGCCGTCAGAACCGTGCGCCGCAGTGTCTCGACGAAGCCGGCGCTCAGGAGGTGCTTGGGCACGACGTTCAGCGACAGCTTGAAATTCTTGTCGGCCCTGAGCAATGGCCTGAGCTCGGTGAGCGCCGATCCCAGGATCTGCCAGGTCATCGCCTGGATGCGTCCGCTGGATTCGGCGAGCGGAATGAAATTCATCGGCGGGACCACCGAGCCATCGCGGCGCAGCCAGCGCGCCAGAATCTCGCAGCCCTTGATCCGACCTGTCCGGAGGTCGAAGATCGGTTGGTAATATGGCTTGAATTCGCCGGCTGTCAGCGCCCGGTCGAGATCGGCCACTGGCCCCTCCATGCGGCGGTTGCGTGCCAGCAGGATGCCGAAGATCGCGCCAAGTCCGAGGGCCACTGCGAGCGTTGGCCAATAGGCCTCGTTGTTCCAGCTCGACAGCACCGCGTGCTCGAGCCGGATCTTGGCATGAAGCGGGAGCCGAGCGGACGCTCGCTCGAAGCCGATCGGCGCCGGCAGAGACTTGCCGGCCTCGCTCTGGAATTCGCCAAGCTTCTCGCCATTGCTCAAGGCGAGGATCACCTGGCTGTGCGCGCGCAGCTCGGCCGGCATGATGTCGAACAGGCTGGCATTGACACCGACAATGGCGACCAGGGCGGAGTTGCCATTGACGTCCCTGAGCACGCCCAGGGCGTCGCCGCCGAACTGCTCCACGCGGAACAGGGAAAGCGTCTTGTCGCGCGAAGGCAGCATGTCGCGGCGATCCACCCATCCCTTGTCGAATTCGAGCGTTTCGGAATAGGCCGAGCAGATCACCGAGCCGTCCGGCTTGACGAGGCGGACGTCCTTGATCGCCGAGCGCTGGTAGACATGCAGGCGGATGGCTTGCAGCGCCGCCGGCTCGCAGCTGGCGAAATTGCGCCGCGCGAGCTCGTCCAGGCTGCCTGCAGCGAAATCGACTGCAAGCTCCGATCGGCGCAGAACCACCTCGGTGAGCTCATTGAGCTGATGCGCCTGGTGCTGGCGAATGACGGCGCCAGCGGCGAAATGACCCGCCAAGGCGAACGCCATCGTGCTCGCAAGCACGAGTGCCACAAACGGGAGGTCTGGTCGCAGCACTCTCATCCGGCTCAGGCGAAAAACAGGGCGGGGTGGAAAATTCAAGCAAGGCGTGGAGATTGATCCTAGCCAGCCGGGGCTAAGATAGGGTTTAACGGAAAGACCGGCCCGAAGGGCCCCGCCCGAGCAGTGCCCGGCCAATGGTCTGGCGGCTCGAGGTCAGAAACGAGCATGGAAAGTTGAGCAGTATGATCAGGACGTTAAGCCTCGTGATGGCATTGGCAATCGGGAGCTCTGTGGCCTCGGCGCAGGGAACCAAAGACACGCCATCGGGCACGCAACCCACCTCCGCGACGCGCAGCGGCACGGGCACGAATTCCGGATCGGACACGATGGGCGGAGCCTTCAAAGGAACGGGGACGCCCAGCTACGGAACCAGCCCCGGGATGGGGTCCCAGAAGCGGACGCCCAATTAGGTTGGAACGGCTGGGCGGGCCGGCGCAGGCAACCCGCTCGATCAACCCTTATTGTCCGAGACGATGGCGGACGGGAATGACCCCGGGATAAGGGCGGCTGGCCCTGTCGATGCGGGGCGCCGCGGCATCCCGGGTGGCCCGCAGCCGGAGCACCACGAACGCGATGTTGAGCGCCAGCCAGACCAAAACTGCGGAAATGGCAAAGTGGAGCACTGCCAGACCTCGCTGAGAATCCGGGACCAACAGCCCAAGGTTGATTTGGTTCCGTTTCGCTTCGGCGATGCTGTGCCGCGCTCGCGCAATCAGCTTTTCTTGGCCGCCTTCGACTTCAGCGAAAGACCAAGCCGCAACGCCATGCGCTTGATCGCATCGGGCGAGCGCCCGAGAGCTTTCGCTGCCTGCTCCAGCGAGGTTGAAGACTTGGCCAGCTCGATGAGCCGGCGATCTTCCTTGAACGACCAGGGCCTGCGCGCCATAACCGAAATGATCCTCTCGTCGACACAACGACAAAGCCGCCAAGCGGACCCATGTTCGCTCGACGGCTTTGCTTGGGTGGGGCCGGGCTTGGGGGAGCCCGGTGCGAGATGGATAAGCAATCGCCGAAAGTTCGCAACAAACAACGCGGGTTAAGCTAACCTCTCAACCTTACCGCGATGAAGTTGGTGCATGACGCTCCGTAGAAGCACGGATGCTTCGTCAGAATTGCTGTCTGCGACGGCCGCCAGAAACGTTCGAGAAACATATCGGCTTCTCGTGCATATCGCAGCTGTGCCCGAAGGCAGCGCATCCGGCCGCTTCGTTCGAGGCTGCTGCCGCAGTGAACACGGGTTAACATCGCGGGCTGGATATCGCCCTCGAACGATGAGAGATTTCGTCATCCTCTGGGCTCGTGGTTCTCGCGACGGCCAAAATTCAAGCACCGCGTTGCACAAACTTCATCTTCCTCTGACAAAACTTTCAGCGCCGATGATCTTGAAGTCGTCAGAACATCGCGATGAAATGTACCGGGAGGAGCGTTCCGATCATTGGGAACATTCCAAATGTTTGCAATTCTGGTTCTGATTTCGATTTTTGCAGCTGGCTTTTGCTGCGGCTACGGCGTGCGGGCATGGCGCTCGCGCAGGCGATCGGCACGATATCGTCTCTATGCGCCCTACACGCCGGCAGCGATGGGCGCCAAGCAGAGTGAGCATCCATCGTAGGCGCACAGCCATGTGAGCGCACACTGATCCTGCCGTGCGACCGGGTCGGATAACCATGCGCAGTTAGGTTAACGTGGTGCGGCGCTTGAGAGCTTTGGAAAGGCAACCTAGAACGTAGCAATTCATGGTGAGAGTTTAGCCGCCTGGATTTTCGCGGCTCGCATAGGTGGGCGTGAATGGCGTATTTGATTGCTTTGCTGGGCGCGACTTGCGTCCTCGTTTTGATCGCGTTTGTTCGTGGCTTTGAGCGGCGGCTGAAGGATCGTCCGGGGCCTTGGATCATGAACGAGGGCCCTGCGAATGACTGATCAAAGGCACAACGCGCCGCGCAGATACTTCGTCGATGCCCAAGGGCATCGCGTTCTGATCGGCGTGTCTCCGGAAGAGACGGCGGAGTTCGAAGCGCTGGATCTTGCATCGAACGAGACAGGGCAATTTACATCCGAGGTCCGCGTGCGAAAAGGAGCCGCTGCCGACGGCGAGATCCGCTGGCACGAGCTCTATTCCAAGCACGCGGGAGCTTGGCGGGCATGGATTGCACAAAGCCAGACCGCACGGGTGCCGGATTCAGGATTTGTTAACTACGTCTGACCGATGGTACCCGCCTGGATCTCGTATGTGGGATGGCCCGGATGTTTCAGCTGTTCCTGAGAGCGCGCGCACACAATCTTCTCGGCTCCCGCCGCGAGGACAAAACCTTCAAGGCCCGCTCGGCCGAGCGTGACGCGGAGACCGACCGCGGGCGGATCGGTGCCGTTTTGGCCGCGATCGAAACCGCCTTGCAGGAGGCGGAGAGGGAGCAGGCCGGGCTCAACCGGCGTGTCGACGATGCGCTTGCCCGTGCCTCCGTCACCTTCGGAAACGGCACCGATGAGTATCTCGAGCGGGAGCCGCTCGACAATCATCATCAGGATCTCTTCGCGGCCGACATCTCGAACGGCCAGCGCCGGCTCAAGGAATTGGCGAGCAGCATCGCCCACTTGAAGTTCGTCAAGACGGCAATGCTCACGCGCTTTCCGGATTTCAAACCGCCGCAGCTGAACAGCTAGTCACGCGTCTGCGGCCATCCTTCGAGACGCCCGCTTTCAGCGTGCTCCTCAGGATGAGGAGGGAATGCGCGGCAGCAGCAATGTCAACGAGCACCGACGCCAAATGGCCTCATCCTGAGGAGGCGCGCAAGCGCCGTCTCGAAGGACGAGGCGTGAACATAGTCGCCGTCAGGAGGCGCCGCGGTAGCCCTCCCGGCACGTACGGCAGATCGCACGACACTTCACCGGTTTGCCGTTTTGGTGCTTCGATCCTTTTTGATATGATTACGAAAATCATTCATGGATTGAAGGAGCGTAAGAGGTGCCAGTCAAAAATTTGCGGACGTTGGTTGGATTGGCAGGTGCTTTGACATTGGCCGTGCCGGGGACGGCGTCGGCCATCACCGCCGAAGTGGCGCGGGCATGCGACGCCGCGGTGGCCAAGGCCTTTCCGCCCAGGCAGATCGGCAACCCCGCAGCGGGGAGTGCCAAGGGAACGGGCAAAGACCAGCGCGAGTACTTCCAGAAATGCGTCGCCAACAACGGCAAGGTCGACGACATGCCGGCGGATGCGCCAAAGGACAGCAAGCCGGCCAAATAGGAAACAAAGGCTGCGTTATCGCCGCGGCGGCGGGCAGGGCGAGTAGAACGCGCCGTTCGCCGCATTGATGCGCTCGACGCATTGGTTGGGATCGGTGATCGTCCCAGCGATGGTGAAGTCATAGCCCATGCCCCTGACCACCACGACGTAGCGGCCGGGCGCGAGCGTGAAGCCGTCTTGCTCCGGTTGCAGCAACAGCATTCTCGACTGGTCGTCGATCGGACCTACCTTGTAGGGGTAGGACATGCTGCGGATGACCCAGGAATCGCCGGCGCTGACCATGGCGGCCTTGCCGGTGGCATCGATGCCCATCGACCGGGACACTTTCGCGATCACCCGAACTTCGGTCCCGGCCGCATCGACACCCCCGTCGGGCCTGAACACGATGAATTTGACGTCGCCGTCCATCAAAGTGGTCGCGCTCGGCGTGTTGATGGCGGCCGAGATCGCGACGCGCCGGTCCGGAATCTTTCCCGGCACTGGCTTGAGCTCATGGAGCTGGCCCTCGCTCAAGGCGTAGACGCCGAACGTCGTCGGCAGGGGCATCGAGGGGTGCGCCGCCGGCGCCGGCTCCTTTGCGCTCTCCGGGGTTCGTTCAGCGGTCTCGCTGGCCGAGGGAGTCGGAATCGCGGTCAGCTGAGGCTCCGGGCTCTTGGCCGAACGTTCGGGCTGCGCCATCTGCGACGATGCCGTCAGTTGTGCCTTCAGCCGCGGCCAATACACGACCGCGGTGCCGGCGCCCGCAATGAGCAGGAGGATCGCGGTCAATCGAACGAGAGACTTGAAAGCGCCGCTCCGTTTGGGTTGGTCGGGCGATCCTGGCGGTGCGGCAGGACGCCGCGCCGTCTCGGCAGCCATCGGAATGGCTGATGACGCCGAGGCAGCGAGCGTCGGAATGGGCGGGGGGACGGGGACGTTCGCCGGTGGAGAATTCGGCACGGGGACCGAGGCATCCCTGGTCGGTGCAGACTTCTCGCTTCGCTCAAAGGCGCGTTCGACCTCCCGAATGGCGCGTTCGAGGACTTGCTGGAGCTCTCGCGCTTCCCGCGCATCGGCGTGGGTGAATTGTTCCAGAAGCTTGACGCGAGCCAGCTCGTAGACGACATCCCGCATCTGCCTGGGGTCGCCGGAGACTTCGCGGATCCGCTCTGACAACAGGCGGACGAGCCCGGCCTTGATCTCTTGCGCCTGCGAGGCGTTGGCTGCGGTGTCGCCGGTCTCGGTCATCAAGAGCGATCAACTAGCCCGGATAGTGCCGTTTCGCTAGGTTTTTTCACCCCGGATCGCGTCGGTTGCGGTGAAACACGCTGATGCTCCGGCCGCAAAGGTCCTGCGCGTTCTTTTCGTAGCGCTTGCTTTTGGGCGGAAACCTGTGACATTTCGACCGGCTCCTTCTTCCGGTGTGTGACCATGCGCGGCATTTTGACAGCAATCATGTTTTTGGCCTTTCTGGTTCAGTCTGCTTCTGCACAAGGGACCAAGGATCAGGCCAACACGACGAGCTCCAGCATCGTGACGACGACCGACAAAAAGAAGCAGACCACCCAGGCTGCCTCGCGGCCCACGGCTGTCCGGAACGTGGGTAGCGGTTCTACCGGACAGGCGGCCCAAGGTGTCTGGAGGAATGGCAAGCTGATCGCCGTGCCGCGGTGAGGTCGCGCAACGAACCGTGATGCCGTCGTGAAGGAACGGTCTTCGCCTCCCTGACGTTCTTGCTCGGGAGATATCGCATGAAACGAATAGTCTTGATCACACTCGCCCTTGTGGTGCCTGCGGGCGCCTGGGCCCAGGGCGTCAGCGATCCGTCGACGCCCAACCGCAATGTGATCATCGTCAACCCGTCGCAGCCCGCGCGTCCCAACGCGACGCCGAATATCCCGAGCCGGATCGAGCCTCCCGTGACGACTTACGGACGGGCCCGGCCCTATCACGGGAATACAACCCGGGGCAGCGGGTCGAGCCGCCGTTACTGAAGCGTTTTCGGGCGAAGTAGATACCGCTTCGCGCGTCGTGGGCCTGCCTATTGCGGGTTGACTTCGACCTCCAGAGTCGACGTCCCGGGATCATGACGGTTCTTGCCCGAAATCAGCAGCGTGAACTTGTCAGCGCCTCGCGCTTCCCTTTCTGCAGAATAGCGAAAGCCGGACCCGACCACCGCCAATTGTCCCCGCGATGGCCCGCTCACGACCGACACGCTGAAGATCTGCATATAAGACCAACGCAGTCCCTGAATGCAGTCGGCTCCAGGCGCGATCGACATCGTCCATTTCACGGTGTCGTGCGACAGCGCGAACGGTGTCCGCTCCTTGATGCAGATGGGGCTGGCGTGAGCCGTGAGGGCGGACATGGCATACGCCGCAACGGCAACACGCAACAACGATACCAGGCTTGCACGCATTCTCGGCAACTCCATCGACGGATGCCGAAGTCTAGCAGCGATGGTCTAACGAGGCCTTAGAACGACGCTATTGTCCTTGCGGCGCTCATCCGATGCCGATCGCAGATAGGTCGATCATCGGTCGGCCTCTCTCCGGATCATGCCATACTAGACCTGTTTTGCCCGACGGATCAAGCCAGACTTCGGAAAATGCGTAAGTCATTGATTCGGTTGGTGCCGGCTACTGTGCATGGGGTTGTTTTTCGCTTTTTGAAGGGACGGCCGCCGCGTCCCGAAAATGTTGCAATTGGCAGCCGTATCAGCTGAAGTTGCGGCTGCCGCTCGGCCCCATTGGAGTCATCGGAGTGCGACCCGTCCGCTGCAAGTCCCTGTCAGACCGCCGGAGACCGGCGCGCGCGCCGGTTCATGCGGCCGTGGCGGCCGCTGTCGGATTGGCTCTTTACGCCTGCCCGCTCTCGTGCCGTGCTCAGACCGAGCCGGAGCCGTCCATCAACGACTATCTTCCGCCGAGCGAGCCGGAAGTCTCGCGCGACGAATGGCGGCGGCGCATCGAGGATGCGCGGCGCCGTGCCAAGGGGGTTGCGCGCGAGCGGCGCGAGCATCCGGACCTCTACAAGCCGATTCCGGAAGATCCGGACCTCGTCGCGACCGAACGTCTGCTTCGCGACGACAGCCTGCAGCGAGGCGACATCGTCGCCACCAAGAAGGGCATGTTCGTCTACCAGGGGCGATCCGATCAGCCGCGCCGCGATCAGGACTTCGTGCCGGTGAACCCGAAATCGGTCCGCTGATTTAGTACCGCCGCAAGATCTCGTTGAACCTGGGATCGGTCACTTTCGTCGTCTCCAGCAGCAGCGACTTGCCTTGCGGCGTTGCCTGCACATAGGCCGCGATCAGCAGCGGCTCGTAACGCGAGCGGTTGGCCAGCGCCGACCGGATGTCGGATTGCGCCAGCAGCTTGATCTCGTCGTCGGTTGCCGCGGCGCTCGAGGTCACGGTGCGGACGCGTGAGAAGGCAACGTCGATCGGCACCGACCCGGTCAAGTACGACATCTTCACCGCAGGCGTGACCGCCTCGCCGGCCTGGGCCTGTAGCGTGCCGAGCGTGAGCCAGAGCGCCGGCCTGATCGGCGAGACTTTCAAGGCTGCCACGACAGCGGCTTGGGCCGTCTTGTTCTCGCTGGCCCTTCCGCCTGCCTCGGCCGACGGACGGTGCAGAACGTCGGCGGCCATCGCTGCCGCATGATTTGCCAGGAGGTCGCCATCCCACGAAAAGGATGCCAGGCTGCCTGCCGCCGCGAGCTTGGCCTTGTCCGGCGGAATCTCGCCCGAGAACAAGTCGCGGGCGCGAAAGTTCGGCCGTACGAGATCGCCATAGAACGTCATGCCGGCGTGGAGCGCCAGCGCGATCGCGGTCAAGATACCAATGGCGCGAAGCGTGATCACCGAAGTTGCGGCCTAAGCTTTCAAATTGCTAGGAGACTATCGCCTTGGATCGTCAATAGGGTCAAGTTGCCGGTCGCATAAGCGCCGGTGTCGATGTTGATGCGGTTCGAGCGGATATCGGGCGCGCTGACCGGCGTATGGCCGTGTACGATATATTTGCCGAAGCGCTCCTCGGAGGCGAGGAATTCCTCGCGGATCCAGAGCAGATCCTCATCCTTCTGGCGATCGAGCGGGACGCCCGGTTTGACGCCGGCATGGACGAAGAAGAAGTCGCCGCAGGTAAAGGACGAGGGCAATTGCTGGAGGAAGGCGAGGTGCTCCGGCGGGAGCGCACGTCTCAGTCCCTCGATCAGTTCGACCTGCTGCTCGGCGGAAGGGTTCATCGTCGGCATGACGCCGTAGGAGACCAGCGTCAGCAGACCGCCATAGTGGCGCCACTCCTGCAGGCGGGCCGGGTCCTTGAGCACCTCGAGCAGGAAGACCTCGTGATTGCCCTTCAGACATACCGTCTCGTGCGACTTCGAGCGTTCGATCAAGAGATCAAGAACGGCGCGTGAGTCCGGGCCGCGGTCGACATAGTCACCGAGAAAGACCTGAATGGCGCGTTGCGGCGCCGAGCGGGCCAAGTCGGCGTCGATCACGGTTAACAGCGATTGAAGCAAGTCGGCGCGGCCATGCACGTCGCCGATCGCATAGACGCGGACGCCGTCGGGAAGCCGCGGCTTGGTCTTCTTTCGAAAGCGGGAGGAAAGGCCCATCAGGTCGGTCGAATCGCTTCCAGCGTCACGAGCGGAACGTCGTGACCGCTCTTAGCAGAACAAGTCACACATCGGTATTCTTAATTGTTTCCGACCGATGAGCCCGCATTTTGATTAAAGCCTCGCGTGGCCTTTGAGCCGTATTTCAAGAGGTCTCGCGTAGCGTCTCCCCAACAAGAACGGGGAGCGCGACATGCGCAAAGTTGTGAAGTTCCTGGCGGCCGTCGCCGCCATCGTCGTTGCTGCGGGGGTGCAGCAGAAAGCGGAAGCCGCCTTCGTCGGGGCGCCCCTGGGGCTGCGCGGTGCCATCCACTACATCAAGTTCGACCAGCCGACGCTGCCGCCGATGGCGTTCACGCTCTTCTGCCTGAAGTACAAGGAGGAGTGCAAACCGCGTCCGCAGCGGATCGTCTTCCGCGGCGGACGTCTGAAGCTGACGGCCGAGCGCATGGCGCAGATGCAGGAGGTCAACCAGCGGGTCAATGCCGCGATCCGCCCCGAGGCCAATCTCGAAGGGCTGCGCGGCGAGAAGTGGCTGCTGCATCCGGCGAGCGGCGACTGCAACGACTATGCCGTGACAAAACGCCACGATCTGATCGCCAAGGGCTTTCCGGCGCGCTCGGTGCTGCTGAGCGAGGTCGTGACCAGCTGGGGCGAGCATCATCTCGTGGTCGTGGTGCGCACCTTCTCCGGCGATCTCGTGCTGGACAATCTCTCCGGCCACATCATGTCGTGGTCGAAGAAGCCCTATCGCTGGGTCCGCATCCAGTCGCCCAAGAATCCGAACTACTGGGCCTCGCTCGGCGACCGCGCGGTCTGATCACCCGCGCGCTATCGTGATCCGGATTGGCTGACGCTCTGCGACAGCCCCAGTCCCAAGATCACCGAAAGGCAAAGGATTGCTGCCGGGTGCAGCAATCCGGGACCGGCAAAGCTCTGAACCAGCGCAAACAGGACGCAGGCCGCAGCCGAAGCGGGAAAGAACGAGTCACGTCCGCGCTGCAGGGCGCCGACGAACAGGCGAACCAAAGCGAGCAGGCTCACCGCGATCATGGCGACCAAGCCGAGCCAACCCATCCCCGCGAACACGGATGTGGCCGCCGAGGGCGCCGTCAGGACGGCGCCGGCATCGCTCTGATAGATCCTGCCCACCGCAGAAAAGGTCCCCGCGCCGGCACCGAACCAGCGGGTATCGGCCAGCATGCGCTCGAGGGCGGCCTTGGTCTCGGTCCCCATCTCCGGAACGAGCCGCAGGACGATCGGTCCGGAATTCTTTTCGAACAGGAAGGTCAGCACGATCGCCGCGCCGATCAGGGCTGCCACCGACAACGCGCTCGCGGCCAATGGCGACAGATCCAGTCTGCGGATCACGAGGACCAGCAGGATCAGCACGACGCCAAAGGCCGCTGCCATGGCGCTGTTGGTCCCGGACAGCCCAAAGATCGCGACGGCACTGACCAAGGCTCCGACCAGACCGCAAAGCCCGATCACGACCGAGCGAACGATCGAATGATGCGTCTCCGCCCGTTCAGCGGCGAGCTGCATCACCGCCAGATTGAGCATGAGGCCGAGCCCGGCCAGGCTCGTCGTGAGGTCATGGGGGACGGATCCGGCAAGCGCCGGCGAGAGCCGATGCAGGTCCAACATCAAGGCGGAGATCGCGGTTACGCCGCTCAGCACGAACAGAACCAGCTCGGCACGGCCGCGGTTGCGGACCACCAGGATCGCGACGCCGAGCAATGAGATTGCAGCCAGCGCCAGCAGCAGCGCGTTCACCGTCAAGCCGATATCGGCCGTGATCGGCCCGAGCGACAGGCCACCGATCACCTCGTGGGCGCTGGCCCAGATCGGATGCGCAAAGCGCAGCGGAAGCGGAGCGAGCTGGGCCGCGATGCACAGCGGAATGGCGACCAGGATCCAGCGGCCCCAGGAGGTCGCACGGACATAGTGCTCGTAGTCGGCCTTTCGCGCGCTCGAGGCCGCGGCCAGCAGACTTAGCGCAGTGGCCATCGTCCCGAGCTGCGCCCCCAACGTGGCGCCGGCGATTTCGAGAGCGGTAGCGGAAACGATGGAAACGATGAGGGCAAAATAAGCGAGGGACAAACGGCGCGCTCGAAGGGAATCCTGAAACGAGTCAGGTCACCATACAAGCGTGCGATGCGTTTTCAAACAGAGGCCTGCGTTGCGATCAGCGCGTGGCCTTGACCGGCCGGCCGAAGACGCGGGTGGCGCGTGCGGCGGCAAGGGCAAAGCGCGCCCCCGAACCGAAGAGGTAACCGCCCTGGAGGGCGATGGCGGCAAATGCCGCGGCCTTCATGCCTCCAAGGAAGCCAAGGCTCGTCATCATGCTGACCGGCAGCATGGTGAGCACCAGCGCAAATGTGACCGGCAGGAGCACGAAGACGCGAAAGCGTTGGCCCAGCACGGCACCTGTGAGAAAGCTGAAAATCAAAAAGGCGGTCATCCGAAACACTCTCCGTGCTCCGGACCCTAGGTTTCCCGCCTAAAAAGACCCTTAAGTTGTATGGCTAAATTTGGCCTATTGGCCGCAATTTGCCAGCAGCGAATGATAGGCCTCCCGCAGCCCGTTGAGCGCTACCATCCCCTTGATCTCGGTGTCGCCTTCCCTGACCACCACGGACAGAGAGGCCGTCGTCTGCCACTTCCCGGCGGCAAAGGCCGAGACCTCGTCAGGGAGCAGCACGGCCGCTCCCGCGGCCGCCATGCTGCCCTCGAAGCTCAGGGTGCCGCCGCCGCTCGCCGCGATGGTCAGCTTGGGGCGGCTCCGGGGCGGAAAGGGCCGGATCAAGGCCACCAGCACGTCGACCTTGCCCTTCGGAGCGCAGCGGACGATCAGGCCGGCGAAGTCCGGGTCCGATTGGGTGGTGTCGGCGGTCTTCATGATGGCCGCGAAGCTTTCGCCGTCCTTGGCCCCTTGGGTCCGGGTGAATTTCCAGACGGAAGTGGACGCAGGGCCGGCCACCTCAACAACGGCGCCGCGACACCACGCCCCGGCGCTGCCAAGGCAGGGGGTAGCGGCGCGATCGGCGGCGCCAAAGAGGGAGCCCGCCAACAGCGGGATCAGAAGGAGGCCAGACACCGGGAGTTCCTATCCTTAACAAAAGCCTTGCACTCGACACACTACGCCTCGACAGGGGCTCATTGCCCTCTGACCGGGCACACGAAATACAACAAATGGTCACAAAGACTTAAACCAAGCCCCAAAGAGTGGCCTGCACGCAACACTGGCCGACGGATCGCTCCGTTAACCACCGGGAACCCTTGTCGCACCACCCCCTAGGCCGTACCAATTTACGTCACTTGGGGACCCACGGGCGCGATTCATGTCATCTATTGCCAAGACCTATGTGTTGAAGCCAGCTTTTCTGCTGGCCGCTCTAGCGCTCGGGGCCTGCTCGACCAATCCCGGATCGGGACCGCTCACCGACGACGTCAACAACAAGATCCAGACCGAAAACGCGCCGGCCTACGAGCTGGTGCCGCTCAATCCGGCGACCGTGAAGATCCTGCACACCCACGAGCCCAAGGGCCTTGCCGGCGTGTTCACCGACCGCCGTCCGCCCGCCAGCATCGTGTTCGGCATCGGCGACGTCGTCAGCGTCACCATCTTCGAAGCCGCGGCGGGCGGTCTGTTCATCCCGGCGGAAGCCGGCGTCCGTCCGGGTAACTACGTGACCATCCCGGATCAGTCGGTCGACAATGATGGCTTCATCACCGTGCCCTATGCGGGTCAGATCAAGGCCGCGGGCCTGACGGCGGTCCAAATCCAGCGCGCGATCGTCGAGAGGATCGGCAACCGCGCCATCGAGCCGCAGGCGGTCGTGGCGATGTCCTCGCAGCGCACTCAGCTGATCAGCGTGCTCGGCGAGGTCAATTCGCCGGCGCGTTATCCGGCGAGCGCGGCGGGTGCGAAGGATCGCGTGCTCGATGCGATCACCCGCGCCGGCGGCATCAAGGGCCAGGGCTTCGAGACCTGGGTCATGCTGGAGCGTGGCGGACGGCGTGCCACCGTGCCGTTTGAGAATCTCGTGATGGCGCCCGAGAACAACGTCTATGTGCGTCCCGACGACAGCATTTACGTCTATCGCGAGCAGCAGAAGTTCCTGGCGTTCGGCGCCAGCGGCCAGAGCGGCGAGTTCAACTTCGACGCCTGGCGCATTAACCTCGGCGAAGCGGTCGGCAAGGCTGGCGGTCTCCTGGATGGCCAGGCCGATCCGGCGGCCGTTTATCTCTATCGCCGCGAGCCGCGCGAGGTTGCGGCCCAGCTTGGCATCGACGTGAGCAAGTACACCTCGGAGACGATCCCGGTCATCTTCAACGTGAACTTCCGCGATCCCGGCGGCTTCTTCCTCGCCACCAAGGTCATGATGAAGAACGGCGACATCATCTATGTCTCGAACTCGCGCAACGTCGAAGTTGCCAAGTTCCTGAACTACCTGCGTGTGATCATGGCGACCGGCAGCGACAGCATCAATCTCGCCAACGACGCCCTGATCTTCCGCAACAACATCAAGCTGGCGCCGTAAGACGCCGACTTGATCGACCAAATCGATGGCACCGGGGCTTTGTCCCGGTGCCATTTTCGTTTAGCAATCGAGGCGGTTCTGCTGCGCCGACAAGCCCGGGATCTGGATCAAGGCGCCACTCGGCACGGGCGCGCCGGTCATCGGTCACCCCGCGGCTTTGCAAGGGGCTTCATGCGCTTTCGAACATTTTGCCGTCTTCTGGCTCTCGTCCCGCTTACCTTCGCGCTTGCACCGGTCGGGCCGGTGCTCGGCGCTGCCGCAGAGATGGGCGTCCGCCATCGCATCGATGTCATGGTTTCCGCCGAGCCTGATGCTCCCGTCCTGTCGCGCCTCAAGGGCGCCAGGGGCGAGCTATCCTTCACCGTCCGCCTCTCGGCGAACTCCAAGGAGAGCAAGTTCTTCGGCATGCTGCGCCCGTCCTTCCCCGACATCGTCGTGCCCGACGGCCCGGGCAAGCCGCTGGTGCAGCAGACCAAACTCTGGGAGGAGGATGTCTGCCATCAGCGCCGCGGCCTGCCGAAGGCCACGGTGACCCAGCTCGGCGGGCATTTTGCGCAAGGGGAGGGGCGGATCGAGATTTCCGCCATCAACCGGCACATCGGCGTCCTGGTGCCGCCCGACGAATTAACTCCCGGAATAAAACTGGATCAGGGGAGTGATAGCTTTGGATTATTCTATGCGTTCCGCGCGCAGAGCCGGAACAGCCGGCTCAACGTCGATCTGAAGATCTATCCGATCGATTGCTTCCTCTAGCGCGAGCAAGGCTCGCAAGACATGACGATGCGCCTTTGGCTTCCCAAGATTCGCTGGTCGTGGAGCCTGCCCGCGGCCTTCATCCTGTTCTTCGTGGCCGCCGGCGCGCCGTTTCCGTTCGGCTCGACCAATGATCTGTCGATCGCGTTCTGGTGCCTGTGTCTCGGCATCGCGGTGATCTTCGCGCCGACGCGCGATTTGCGCCCGCCGCATCTCTGGCTGCTCGCCGGCATCGGCGTGATCGTTGCTGCTTACGCTTTCGTGCTGCACGAGCAGCTTTCCGATCATCCCTGGGTCGCGCCGTTTCAGCCGATCTGGAAGCAGGCCTCGGATCTGCTCGGCGTGCCGATCGCCCCGTCCGCTTCGACCGTCAAGAACGAGGCGTTCTTCGCGCTCGGCGCGCCGCTCGCCAACATCCTCGCGATCGTGCTCGGCATCACCGTCGGTGCCGATCGGATGCGCGCGCGCCGACTGCTGTGGATGATTGCGATATCGGGCGCGGCTTACGCGCTCTACGGCGTCGCCTCGTTCCTAATCGAGCCGACCATGATCCTGTGGCGGGACAAGACGGCGTATCTCGGCAGCGTCACCGGCACCTTCATCAACCGCAACACGGCGGCGGCCTATTTCGGCTCAGCCGCGGTGATCTGGATGCTGCTGATCCTGGAGGACGTCCGCCGCCGCCTGCCGGAGCGGCACATCGAATGGCGGCGCCTGTCGCTCGACCTGCGCGCGATCCCGCCGAAAGAGATCCTGCCGCAGCTTAGCTGCCTCTTGATCTGCCTGATGGCAATGTTCATGACGACCTCACGCGCCGGCGTCGGCCTGTCGCTGCTCGCCATGATCGTCGCGTTCACGCTCTTCCTGAGGAAAGACCTGCCGCCCCGCACCGGCATTTGGATCTCGCTGGGCTCGGGTCTCGCCGTTGCGCTCGGCCTCTTGCAGCTGCTCGGCGATCGCATCTCCAGCCGCTTCGACAGCCAGGGCCTGGTCGACGAGGGCCGCGTCGAGACCTGGAAATCCACGCTTCGGATCATTGGCGACAATCCCTGGTTCGGCACCGGCATGGGCACCTTCCGATGGGCCTTCCCGCCCTACCGCAGCCCGAACATCTCGATTCGCGGCGTCTGGGATGCCGCGCATTCGACGCCGCTGGAGCTTGCCTCCGAGGTGGGCATTCCCATGGCGCTCGTGGTGGCGCTCGGCTGGGCGATCATGCTGCTGGTGCTGGCGCGGGGCGTGTTCGGGCGGCGGCGCGACGCCATCATCCCGCTGGCGGCGGCTGCGACCGCGATGCTGTCGCTATTGCATTCCTGTCTCGACTTCACGCTCCAAATGCCCGGCTACAGCATTCCGTTCTTTGCACTTTTCGGCGCCGGCCTGGCCCAGTCCTTTTCGAGTCGGGAGGGCCGCGCGAGCGCGGGCGCCGGCGCCACCGCACCGCGAGGCGAGGGCCGCCTTGTAACCGCGCCTCCAGCTTCGCGCGCTCGGCCCGAGCTTCACAAAACTGTCTAGATTTGAAGCAGTTGCGCCGTTTACGAAGTTTTCAGTATAAATGGACAGCCCCTCTTTCTTTCGCTAGGTTCTTGGACTGCACAGCCATTTTGCCCGGGCCGAGGACGAGAATCGGGGCAGCTGATTTTTTGGAGGTTGTTTTATGAGCGTTATCAGAAGCGCGCTTCGCATGGCTGCCGCCGCGGCTCTCGCCGCCACGATCACATCGGCCGCCAACGCCGCGATTTACCCGCCGCAGCGCCAGCTGCCGGCCACCGTCATCTCCGAGTTCAAGGCTTCCCCCAACAGCCTGCTGCAGCAATATCCGACCGGCGGCCCGCAGCTGATCTCGCGCGTGCGCGACCTCGGCGCCTCCGATCCGACCACGCTGCCTGGCCTGATCGCGCTCCTGAAGGATCCCGCGACCACCAAGGACCAGATGAACGCGATCGTCGCCGGCCTCGCCCAGGTCGCGCGCATGGCCGCGCAGCAGGATCAGGCCTACGCCAACGAGATCCAAACGGCGATCGCCGGCACCGGCAACCCCGACGTGATCGCCGCCTACCAAGCAGCGACCGGCGACGTCGCAATCGCCGCAGCCGGCGGCGGCGCGGGCGGTGGCAGCGGTTCAGGCGGACCGACGGGCAACGGCTTCCCCACCGGCGGTGGGGGCGGCGGTATTGTCGTGTTCGGCAACAACACGACGCCCAACAACGGCTCCGGCATCGGCAGTGGGTCCGTTAGCGGCACCACTGTCAATCAGGTAAGTCCATTCTGAGCCGTGGATCAGTGAAGTCCTTGTGAACCTTCCTGTAGCAGAGCGGCGCCATCGAGCGCCGCTTTTACGTTCGGGGTCGTTAACGCTCACGCGAATTGTCCGGTGAAAGCCGCGTTGCGCTGCATCAACGGCGTTCAAGTTCAGATGACCCTGTGCTACTTTACGTACAGCGACGGAGCAGGGGGCTTGCTTCCGAGGCCGGGAGGCAATGGCCAAGCCTCCAATCAAGCCTCTATTCCTAAAGATGCAGATCGCGGATTGATTTCAGGAATCGATAGATGTTGCAGGTGAACAAGAGGGCCTCGGAAATCAATCGGGAGATTGTCGATTTTGAAAGCAACTCCTCGCAGTCACTCGCCTCATACATTGAGATCATTCGTCGTCAGTTTCCGGCAATGCTCGCCATCTTGTCGAGCTGCGTGATTCTTGCGCTGCTTTATCTCTTCACGGCTGCGCCGGAGTTCACGTCGACCGCCTCTATGGTGATCGACACTCGCAAGTTGCAGCTTTTCCAGCAGCAGTCTGCGCTGGGCGATATCGCGATCGATTCGGCGACGGTCGAGACGCAGGTCGAGATTCTGAAGTCAGAAAATATCAGCCTCGCTGTGATCCGCGACTTGCATCTGATTGAAGACCCTGAGTTCACCGGCTCCGGCGGCGGCCTTCTCGGCGCAATCGCGGGCGCTGTCATCGGTGTTTTTTCCGAGAGCCGCTCGCTCTCTGAGTACGAACTGACGCGGAAGGCGCTACAACGTTTTGAGAAGAACCGTACGGTAAAACGCCTCGGCCAGACCTACGTAATGGAGATTGGGTTCACCTCTAAGGATCCAGGGAAGGCGGCCAGAGTCGCCAACGCAATCGCTGATGCCTACATCGTCGATCAGCTTGAGGCGAAGTATCAGGCCACGCGTCGAGCGAGCGTCTGGCTTCAGGATCGTATCAAGGAACTGCGCACGCAGGCCTCAGCCGCGCAACGGGCCGTGGTGGATTTCAAGACGCAGAATAACATCATCGACACCGGCGGCCGGTTGATGAACGAGCAACAGCTCGCCGAGGTGAACAGTCAGCTTATCCTAGCGCATGCGTCCACCGCGGAGGCCAAAGCGCGGCTTGATCGTATAAATGACATTCTCAAGCAGGAAATCCCAGATGCCAATGTCGCCGACGCGCTGAAGAACGAAACGATCGTGAAACTGCGGGGCCAGTATGTCGACATGGCCTCAAAGGAAGCCATTTGGTCGGCGAAGTACGGTCCCGATCATCTTGCTGCGGTAAACCTGCGCAAGCAAATGGCGGAGATTAAGAGGAATATCGTTGACGAGTTAAAGCGCATCCAAGAGTCCTACAAGAGTGACTACGATATTGCCATCACGCGCGGGGACAGCATTAAGGCCAGCTTGAACAACGCCGTCTCTGAATCTCAGCTCACGAACCATGCGCAGGTGCAGCTCCGCGAGCTGGAGAGCAGCGCTCAATCTTACCAAGCTATGTACGACAATTTCCTTCAGCGCTACATGGAATCGGTGCAGCAGCAATCCTTTCCAATCACCGAGGCGCGGGTGATCAGTCCGGCGTCCAAACCGCTGGTGAAGACTTATCCCAAGACGCTCATCATCTTGGCCGCAGGGCTGCTCGGCGGGTTAATGCTGAGCTTTGGTGCGGCAATGGCGCGCGAGCTGACGGATCGGGTATTCCGCACCACAGGGCAGGTGGAGGATACTTTGGGTGCGAACTGCGTTGCGATCTTGCCCGCCCTAGGCGCTGCAACTCCGTCGGGGCCGCTCGGCGGCAAGTTCGGTAAGAAGAAGGACGAGAGATCGCCAGACTTGCTTCGATACGTGATCGAAAATCCATTATCCCGTTTCTCGGAAGCTGTCCGATCTTTGAAGGTGGCGGTGGACCTCAACTCCACGGTTCGAGAAAATCGTGTTCTGGCGATTACTTCTGCACTACCCAATGAGGGCAAGAGCACGCTTTCTACCAACCTTGCACAGCTGATGGCGCACGGCGGCGCCCGCGTAGTGCTCGTGGATGCGGACCTGCGCAATCCCTCGCTGTCGCGCGCCCTCGTGCCCGACGCAGCTGTCGGCTTGATAGAGGTCATTGCACAGAAAGCGTCGCTGGAAGACGTGTTGGTCGTCGATCCGATTACCGGGCTTGCCATTCTGTCGGCCGGCGCCACAAATAAGCTGCTGCACACGAATGAAATTCTGGCCTCTAAGGCTATGCAATCGGTCGTGGACCTGCTTCGCTCTAAGTACGATTACGTCGTGATAGACATGCCGCCGATGGCTCCGGTGGTCGACGTGCGCGTAACCTCGCCTTTCGTCGACTCCTATGTATTTGTCGTCGAGTGGGGAAAAACGAATATTGATGTCGTACGGCACAATCTTCGCTCCGCGCCGGAGATCCAGGACAAGCTGCTTGGTGTGGTTTTGAATAAGGCGGACACGAGGCTTCTCGCCCGTTACGAATCCTACCATGGTCGTTATTACTATCAGAAATACTATGCCCGCTATGGCTATTTGGAGTAGCAGCCCCGCAATGAGCCTAGCGGCAATGCGCGTAGCATTCGGGTTGACCGGCGTTGCCGCCGTATTTTGGGCTTCTACCGTGCTGCCAGTATTCCGCGCGTCGACTCCAGCGCGCGAGATCGCCTCGCGCATTTTGGCCGGTGATCGCTTCAAGCCAGGAATGATCGATGGCTTGCTTGCAAGCATCGATCGCTCGCCTAAGTTGCCTCTCGTATCTCACGTTGTCGTTCGGGCCGAGGCACTCCTGCGCGTTCGTGGGACCGAAGAAGCGATGGTACGCAGCGGCTCGGACAAGGCCGACTTGGGAATAATCGTGTCCGAAAAGAAGGTGCGACATTCGCTGACATTGAACCCGGCGGACAGCTTCCTCTGGCTCATGCTGTATTCCCTCTCCAGTACCTTAAACGGCTTTGATGTTCGAAACATCGATTACCTCGACCAATCCTACGTTAATGGTCCCTTAGAAGGTTGGATCGCGCTTCGACGCAATCGCTTCGCGCTCGCTGCATTTCCGATGTTGAGTGAAGCGACACAGCAGAAGGCGGAGATTGAGTTCGCTGCTATGGTAGACTCGGGCCTCGTTGAACAGGCTGTAATCAACTTCACCAGCGTTGGTTGGGAGCAGAGAGATCGATTGCTCGTGAGCCTCGAGCGGGCGGACGTCATCTCGCGCGAGCAATTTGCCAAGAGACTTGCCCGCGATGGGGTGAAGGTGAACGTGCCAGGGATTGTTATCGAAGAGCGGTTCGGACGATGATGAATTGGTACTTTTCCAAGAAAGGTGTTCGTGTGGTTTCAGGCTTGTGCCTTGCCTTTGCAGCTGTCGGCTTTGACAGTGGGCACAGCTCCGCGATTGGGCAATCGCTGCGAGGGTTTACCGTCCAAGGGCCCGCAGAAGCGAGCGATTCTGCGGTGCCGCGCGATGCATTTGGTAAGCCCTGCCTGAACACCGAAGCGATCGCTCGTTCTCACGTCACAAACCGAGCTGTGCTCGATCACATTGTTAGCGTTCGTAACGACTGCCCCAAAACGATTAAGGCTCGCATCTGCTACTATCGATCCGAACAGTGCAACGATGTCGATGTGGGTAGCTATAAACGGGTCGATACCATTTTGGGGACGATGGTTGGTGGGCAGTACTTCAGATACTCGGTAACACCGAGAAAGTAAGCACCACTTTCCGATCACATGCATTTGCTTTTTCTTCTAGTAAGGCCGCTTTGATGCTGAGCTCGTTGAGCAAGATCTCGCTGTTTCTCAGTGAGTTTATGAAGGATGCGCTTCTCTATGCGCGCTACTGTGGTGTCTCACCGTTCCGGGACGTTGGGGCGAGTGGTTCGTACAAGCTGGTCATAGAAAGTCATGCAATTGAAAAGGGGCTGTCCCTGCCAAAACCAAGGAAGCTATTTGGTAGAGCAAAAATATCTTACATCGTTGGCGAGCTCAGGCGTGCTACCCGCGTCAATTCGAAGTTTTCCGTGCAAATGGCCGCGGGTGCTCTGTCGGGCTATAAGCAGCTTCACGCTGAACAAGGAGTTTCCGATCCAATCCTAGTCGACATAGAAGCCGTCTTACGGGACACAACGCATCAGAAAGAGCTGATTGCGAATTCCGGCACGCGAACCATATCTCCGGAGCATCCGAGCGGGCAATCTGTGCTGGAGACGAGATTCAGCTGCCGCATGTTTGATCAATATCAGGTGCCCCGAGCCGAAATTGAGCAAATCGTTTCGTTGGCACAGCGGGCGCCTTCACAGTGTAATCGACAGGCGACCAAGGTGTATGTCTTCCAGAGCCGTCCAAAGATTGAACGGCTGCTCGCATTGCAGGGAGGTGCCGCCGGATTCGGTCACTTGGTGAGCAATCTTGCGATCGTATCTTCCGAGCTTTCGGCGTGGGGTGGCGCGCAGCAAAGGAATCAGCCCTACGTCGACGGCGGGCTTTTTTCCTTGGCGTTTCTATTGGCGTGCCAGGAGCGAGGATTTGTCGCGTGCCCGCTCAATCTGGCAGTGAGGCATCGTGTTGAACACGAAATTCGATCGGTCGGCGGAATACCCGCGGGAGAACGTCTGATAATGATGATTGCCTTCGGAAAGCCAGTCAGCGACGAACAAATTCGGGCGGCGGCCTCGCCCAGGCGCCCTCTTTCGGAGGTATTGGTCGTCGAACATTAACGAACTTAACCGCGGGCAGGGATTATGAAACGAGAACTGCTAGCAAACAACGTTGCTAGCGCGGGCAGTATATTCTGGAGAATTCTTGTCCAGCTGGTTATCCCACCCTCACTGATCGCGTGGTGGGGGGCTGATCGGTATGGTGAATGGCTCTTTATCACCTCTTTGCCCCTTCTCCTCTCGGTCGCGGATCTTGGGTTCGCCGATGCAGCAGCATCGCGAATGACAATGGAGGTGGCGAAGGGAAACCGGGACGAGGCTTCCCGAATCTTTCAATCGATATTTGCATTGACGGGAGCGATCTGTTTTGCCCTGGCTGCGAGTGGGTCTCTATTGTTGCTCGTAGGTCATCTGACCATCGGAAAGGCAAGTTTTGGCGAAGAATCGCTGAGAGCCGCGTTTCTGTTCGTGTGTTATTCGGCCTTGTTAATCTTATCGAAGCTCTTCCTAGCGTGTCTTCGAGCTGGTCGTCGCTATGCCGAATCGACCCTCGTGTATGACGCTCTTCAAGCGCTTGAAGGTGTTGGTCTTCTCATATGTGCGTACACCGGTAGGTCCTTCGTCTTCTGTAGTTTGGTCTACGTGTTGATGAGGTTGATCAACATAGTCGCGCTTATCGGAATGATACGGGGATGGATGAATTGGTTGCGTTGGGGTCTCGAACTGTGCAGTTGGGAAACGGTAAGGGAATTGCTGTCTCCCGCGCTTGCAGCCATGGCGATGCCTGTCGCGCTCGCATTGAATTTCCAGGGCATGATCTGGATCGTAGGCAGCTCGCTCGGGCCGACTGCGGCGGCGGTCTTGTCCACGGTTCGCACGGCAAGCCGCGTGATAATACAACTCGTCGGGATATTCAGTCGCGCTGCGATGCCTATCTACTCGGCCAGCGTCGCCACTAACAACGCTAGATCACTCGATATCATCCAGCGGGTTGATCGGGTGCTAATGCTTGTTCTTCTCTTTCCGGGATGCGCGGCTTTCGGTTTGTTTGGAGTCCAATTGGTAGGGCTGTGGACTCATGGACATATCGTTCCTGACGCAAGCTTTGTTTGGATTATTGCGGCTGGTGCACTCTTTCATGGGCTTTGGTTCTTCAGAACCAATTTGCTTGTCTCGATCAACAAGCACGTCAAATTCGGTTGGGCCCTGGTCGGTTTGACGCTTGCCTTCACGTCTCTTGGAATTCCCTCGGTAAAGCTTTTTGGAATGACAGGGGTAGCTACTAATCTCCTGGCGTTAGAATTCGCCACGTTCATTGCGTTCTGGATATTGAACGATCATTTCAAGATGGCACGTCCGTGATCATTTCATCAGAAGATATCGATGTTTCCTCGCTGACGCCCGATGTAACGATCGTGGGAGGAGGAGCAGTTGGTCTGATCGCGGCAGTGTATCTTGCGAGCCGAAAGGTCAAAGTTCTCGTACTTGAAGCCGGACCTCTCCAGGTGGACCCGAACTCACAGCACGTCTTTGAGTCGGCTCGCTCCAGCGGTCGAAGACATCTGGGGATATACCAGGGCCGCTTCCGGGCGCTCGGCGGAACGACCAATTTCTGGGGCGGTCAGCTCGTTCGTTTCGATCCCCTCGTTTTTTCTCGTCGGGATTGGGTCTCAGGCGACGCTTGGCCCATAGGGTACGATCAAATTGAGCAGTTCTATAAGATCTGCGAGAGCCTTCTGGATGTGCCACCTGAGTTGACCGACGATCAGAAGCTGCTTCAGCTGTCCAGAACCCCAGACGTACATCTGGATGCCAACCTCACCTACTTCTTCAGCCGCTGGCTAACAGAGAAGAATTTTAGGTTTCGCTTCTCGCATTTGTTGAAGTCAGACCCGAACGTCACTGTGGTTACAGGAGCGCCGGTGACGATGCTGAAGTTCGACGGCAGCCGGCGAAGTGTTGCTTCGGTGATAGTTTCCGGTCCGCGCGGGCCGACCCAAGTGTCGTCAAGGTTTGTGGTTCTCGCAAACGGAACCATTGAGATGGTACGGCTTCTTCAACATCCAACTGTTAGCGAGGAAGAAGCGCCGTGGTCTCAGAATCCCTGGCTGGGCCGAGGATTCATGGACCATCTCGAAGGTACGGTGGCTAAGATCACGCCAGTCGACAGAAAGCTGTTCCACCAGCTTTTCGACAATGTCTTTTTGAAGGGCATGAAATTGCAGCCCCGTCTTAAACTGGCAGAGGAGCTGCAGCGGAAGGAACGGCTGCTTGGGGCGGCGTTCCACATCAAGTTTGACTCGCAGATGGAGGAGCACGTTCAGAACGCCAAGATCTTCGTGTCTGGGTTGCTGAAGGGCAGGTTCTCTAACCCCAAGCGGATTATTCCTGAGCTTTGGTCGGCGGCTCGCGTAGGCGTTCCGATGAGCTGGCATTATATCAAGCATCAAAGAATACTGTCTCCCGCAGGTGGGGACATTCAGTTGCGCATTATGCTGGAGCAGACCCCCGTCTTCTCAAGCACGCTCAATTTGACGCGCGAGAGAGACCAGCACGGAATGTACCTTCCGGAACTATGCTGGCGGGTTTCATCCGAGACAGAAATAAGAACGATCCAGAAAGCGGTCGGGGTTGTGAAGGACTATTTTGAGTCGCGTGGAATTGCAAAAGTCGATCCCTCGAAGGAGATTTCGGGGAGAAGCCCAGATCTGCTCGACTCGTTCGTTGATACTTATCATCACATGGGCGGCGTCCGCATGGCCTCTTCGGAGAAAGATGGCGTCGTCGACCCGACAGCTCGCGTTTTCGGAAGTCAAAATCTCTACGTGATGGGAGCGGCAACCTTCCCCGTTTCGGGCTTTGCAAATCCCACGTTTACCGCGATGGCCATTGCTTTGCGGACTGCAGAGGTCATTAGAGAGAGAGTGATTTCGCAATGATTCCTTCTGAGAATGCAATGAACCTCTTCGGTCACGGGCTTGGGTTCGGATGCTCTCACGTCACAGGTGGATTCGAGACTCGTTCAAATATTAGACTTCTCCGGTCAGCCTATGATCTTGGGCTCCGCTATTTTGATACCGCGCCTCTGTATGGTCACGGTACGTCGGAACAGGTCGTTGGCCAGGCCTTCCGAGAGGACAGGCATCGCATCGTAATTGCCACAAAAGTTGGTATCCCTCATCCAACGCTGACGCGTAGGAAGCAGATCGTCAGATACCTTGCACATCCGCTGCGTCGATGGTTTCCCGCCGTTTCCAAGAAGGCGGTGAGCCAAATCTATCGCTCAGGGCCGGCGACAGACTTTTCATGGCCCTCCATGCAAAAGTCGATTGAAAAGTCACTGAGAAACCTGCGGACGGACTACATCGATCTCCTGCTTCTTCATGAAGTTCGAGCTTCTGATCTGTCGGACGAAATGAAAAAGGGCCTTGATGAAGTTGTTGCCCAGGGCAAAGTACGCAGGTTAGGGCTGGGGACTGGGGTCCCCGAGATCAGGGAAATTCAGGAAAGCGGTCATCAGTTTGAAGTGTATCAGCGTCCGTGGTCCATATTTGTGCCAGACGAGGACGCGTTCGCTCACAAGTACCAGATCTTTCATGGGGCAATCGGTCGTTCTATAGACGCCATAGCGACAAGGCTTCGCGAGGACCCTGCACTCTGCATGTCTGTGCAGGAGGTGAGTGGGATGCGTTGTAATTCGGTGGAAGACGTCGCGAAGATTTTGCTTTCGACCTCGCTTGCCGCGAATGCGAGCGGCATGACCCTATTTAGCTCTCGACGCTCAGCCCGCGTCGAAAGCTACATCCGATTTGTTCAGGAGTACGATTCCGATCGACTCGGACGTAAACTAGTTCAACTCTTTAGGTCGCAGGACACGACAACGAAAGCTTCGAGCAACAGGTCGTGTTTCCAGTGATGGCACAGCTCGGATAACTCACCCAGCGCCTCAAAGAGTTCTCGGAATGAGCTGCTGCTGGTTTGATGGGCGTCGGATTAAAGCTAACTCTACGCCCTGCGCTCGGATTGAACTGAGCTGAGATAAACGATGGTCGATGCCTAGGGCCATACCTGGAAGTCGTACTCGCTGCGCGAGTCGACGTGCAACAGAGGATCCGGCTTGTCGTACCGTTATGAATAGCGCATCCGTCACGAGCTGCGATACCTTGCTCGTGCTTACCTTGGCACGAACGCCCTAAAACGTACGACGTTCATCGAATATGGTCGCTCATTTCGTCGGCTCGCCGCATTCATTATGAGGTAAAAGTGTTGCTTCCTGGCTATCTCAGGCACAGATTCACCAGAGGCAACGTACTGAACCGTATCGTTATGCCAGAATGTTATCGTCAAAGAGCGTGGGTCGAACCCTGCCCCAAATCGATGCCTTTGCGTTCGGTCGATCTTTGCGTTCTTCAGATTCGGATTGCTGCGTGTTCTCTTATAGTTAGGCCACTTCCCTTCCCAAGCGATAGATGTTGCCATCGGTCCGGGGGTGAATCCTCCTTCGTCAACATCGATCTCGAGCCAGCGTTCATAGCCTTTATCATCCGGCGGATATGAGTCTTGTTGCTGCGCGTTGTGCTCGATGGGCATCAACCAGACCGCGGGCCAGTGATCCGGGTCATCATCAGAAAGGTAGGTCTCGAACTCAACAAAGAAGCCTTGATCTCCGTTGAGCAGAGGGAGAAGACCCGGCACCATATTTGTAGGCACGGTTGCTACTGCGCCGCCCAAAGCAATCGACAATGACCCGTCAGGGCGATCAGAATACAGGGAGGAATCTCTCGTCTTTTGTGTCCACCATACGCCGTTGTATAGGATGGAAGCGTTACCTTTGCCGTTCATAGAAATATCTGATTTTTTTGGACAAACGTCAAAAGCAACTCGATTGAATCCCATTTCAGTCGCGCCCTTCGGAGCAGGCTTGGGCTCGCAGGCGGTTGCCGCATTAATGGACAAAGAAATAGCAGTGAGAATGGCTAGAGATTTTACCATTGCTTCCTCAGTTGTAGTCTAGGCTGAGAGGGCGTCGTTGAAGCGTAACTCCTTTGTTGCGGAAAAGAGGATCGGGCCGCCAGGCGCGAGGACAGCCTCGATGAAAAAAGCAGGATACAAAGGGAGAATGGATTTCCGATGGCGATTAGATATCGGTTGAAGACCGATTGGAAGAGGGCAAAAATCAGCGCGTAGAAGGCGAGCCTGAAGAAGCCGCCCCTGTTAAGCTGCAAAGCATAAGCACGCTTCAGCATATAGAGGAAACAGCAGAGCAGAGCGAACGTGAAGAACAGCCCGGACTCTATCGTTATATTGATGTATGAGCTTTCTGTGGGGAAGCCAACATTGTCCATAGTGGCCGACCTCAAGCCACTCCCCAGAAATATCTCCCAGCTTCGGCTCCCGATAAATTCGATTCCGCGGCGCCAAATATCGACCCGCCCGGTACCTCCGGATTCGACGCCTCGTTCTTTCGAGTTGAGGTCAAGCATTTCTGCCGCATAAGCAGCGATATGATCCCAAAAGAGAATGAGGATTGCAAAGAGCGCTATACCTGCGATGCCAAGATATAGGGTCGAACTGCGAGCCTGAAGTACCTGACCGAAGACGTAAATGCTCAGCGTAAGCGAGACTGCCAAGAGGCCTCCCCGGGCGGAAGCAGCCAACATGACCGCCAAGCACAACGCGATTGCGACTGTCTTGATTAGTATCCTCCATTTCCCCGATCCAAGCGAGGTGTTCGCTATGATGATGATGAAGCCGCCATAAACGAACCCCGCAAGGTTCGGGTGCATGCCGAAGGGAGCTTCGCGGAGCTCCCACCTCCTTAGCGCTCCAGGAGCGAGAGCGACCAACAGCTTTGAACCGAAAACGATCAAGACTAGGGCAAGAATGATTAGAATGGATGCAAGAAGACAATGCATCATCTCATCATCCTGCATACTGTTCGTAATGATGAGAATAGCCAAATAGGTGATTAGAAAGACGGTCGTGTATGCGAAAACGTACGTTTCTTGCGTCGCTGCTGCAGTGCCGTACGATAACAGGATTGAGAACAGCATGATCCCGTCGAACAGCGAAAGTGCGACTTTGATCCTATGATTCCCTACCATGAAGCACAGAGCCGAGGCGACCATTAGCCCAACACCGAGCATTTGAGCCGCCGCGGCGTACTTCTCATCATTCGAATACATGAGCGAGACAAATGACGCGCAGAGCAATACATGCCGTAGGCCAAAACGGCTCGCACGAGCATGCGTACCGGAAAACACCGCGCGCCGCGATGGCAGTGGTCGCATTTGATTTCTCGCCTCTTTCATCGGTAAATCTGTCGACGCTGCGTAATCTGACCGGATGGTGCCAAGCGCGCTGATCGTCCGTATCGGGCGAGTCGTTGGCTTGGCCTTTGCGACCAGTAGATCTTGCTCGCTATTCGCATCCGTCCAGTTCGGTGCCCTTTACTAGTCACGACAGGAACTCGCTATTCAAGCCGCAAACCTGTCAACTCGCCCAGCGCCTTTCTTATCTCTTGCTTACTTGAGGCGCCGGAGATCCTTCTGCTCAGCTCTAGTTGCTTTGCTCCAACGAGAAAACGGTACCAGTAGCCTTGCAGAAAGTGATACACCAAGCCTTCTTTACCATCCAAGAAGCCGCATCTGAATATGTACCGATAAAGGAAATAGGCTGTCGAGCTCACCGGAAAAGGAATTCTATTGTATACTTGTTCTTTCAGGCGCCGCTTGAGCGCGGCTTGGAAGGAACTGTTTTCGGTAGTTAGAAACGAGTTCTCGTCTAGGAAGTGCAGTTTCGTATTCAGCAACTCGACCGCTTCCCGTGCGGCGTAAGCATTGTGCTTCTGGATAAAGTGACTTAAGTCGTGCAGATTCCAATCGGCGAAGTTGCCCGCCAGGGTCACCGTCTTGCCGTGCAGCACCGCAACGTGCTCGTCCATCCAACGATCTTCAACTCGAGCACATCCGCGCCGCCAAATTCTCAGCATCACGAGCGGATACCGATCGCCGTGTTTGATCCAGCGCCGCCATGAAGATATGCTTGCGCTTCAGATTGATGCCTGTGATCTCGGGACCCAGCTGGGGAAGCTTGGACTGAATTTCCTGGATCAAATCTGGTTCGAGAACTTCATCTGCATCCAGCCGCATGACCCACTCAGAAGACAGTGGGGCATTATCTAGAGCCCAGTTGAACTGTTTGGCTTGGTTGACAAACTTGTTTTGCAGGACCGTGGCTCCAAGAGAGCGCGCGATCTCGACCGTCCGGTCTGAAGAGTAGCTATCAATGACGAAGATGTTGCGTGTTAACTTCGAGAGATTCTGGATGGCTCGTGCAATATGAACTTCCTCATTGTATGTGAGGATCACGACGTCGATCGAGCCGAGGGTCGTTACAGGAGCTTGCTTCATTGCACAAACGACGCGGGTCGGGGCGTGCCGTCGAAGAGATGATCGAAGATTTGGAGAAGGTAGCCGGCGCCACTCTTCTGAGTGAGATGGCCCATTGCCCATTCGTGACGTGCCTTCCTGAACTCTGACCCGTGAAGCCCCTTGCTTATCATGCCATCTATGGTCCTGGCGAATTGCTTGCCGTCGAGTTTATGTACCACTGCTCCTCTCGTCTCCTCAGCCAGGCACATTGAGGCGCCCACCTTTGATGAGGTGACCACCGCCGCTCCAGCCATAAGTGCCTCGCTGACAACCGCTCCCCAGCCATCATCCATCGTGATGGAGGGCAAAACCAGTATGTCCGTCATCGATAGAAAGTAGGGCACTTCGTTCATTTTGATCGGGCCGAGATATCGAACATTGTCGAGGGATTTCTCGGCGCTGAGGACCAGCTCGGAGCAGCTTCCGTGTCCAGCAACATAGATACTGGCGCCGTGGGTCAGGTTCTTTATCGCTTCAACGAACAGGTGTATGCCCTTGAGTTTCTCGAGACGGCCCAGGAAGGAAACTACGGGGCCGGCGGATCTATCGATTTCAAAGCTGCTTCCCGCAATGGCCGGTGGCGGCAGGAAGTAGGCAAAAGGGAAAATCCGCTTGGCTGGATAACCAGACATTTGAAACCAGTCTGGGCCATGCGCTCCAATTGCAAGCACGAATGCTGCATTTCTCCGAAAGCTGCTTTCGGTGGCCCAGGATTGGGCCAGGCGCGCGATACCTCCTAACCCCTCAAAAACACGCGGCTCGTGCAGAAATCCAAACCTCCGCTTGTGCGCAATAACCGCTTTCAGGCCTTCGACAATGCACGGGATCCGGCGCAGCCCAGAAAATATATGGATGGAGTCGGTCGGGGAGCTCGCCACGAGCGCACGTACCTCTTCGGGTGTGGGGCCCACTATGATCGGCGCATCTCGGCGCATCTCGGTCTGCCAACCTTGCGCTTGCCGCTTCTCGCCCAATTCTTTTTGGGCGATGAATGTCGCTTTAGAAACCCGCTCGTGACCTAAGAGCTCATAGAACAGAGGCAGCTTGTGTGGTGACGTCTCTGGCTCCCACAGGTAGATTGTATAGTGCTTGGACATGGTCAATTTTCTAAGCAGTAAGTTGTCGTCCGGTGGAGGGCGCTGCAGCTTCCTCGCCTTGAACAATGTTGCGAACCTTCAACGGACGGCACGGATTCCCGGCGCAAATGTGCCAAGCGGGCAAGTCTTTCGTGACGAGGGAACGAGCACCGACCACAACGCCATCTGCTATATTGACGCCGGGGAGAACCATACACTCTGCAGAAATCCAACTGTGATCTCCGATCGAGATCGGAGCTGTCACCAACGGTCTCAATAGGCTCGTCACGTCATGTGAGCCGGCGCACAAGAAGCTGCGCTGGCTTACGGCCACCTTCGAACCGATCGATATCTTTGCCATTGTGTAGCAATCGACATGGTCACCTAAAACGGAATAATGTCCCATCTCGAGATTCCATGGAGCCCAAACAAAGCAGGAGGGAGCTATCAACGATCCCTCACCTATCTTGGCTCCGAACATTCGGAGAAGTGTTCTTCTCCATCCGTTCAGAAAACCCCGAGGAGTTGGCCGGAACACGACCGTCCAAACGATGTTCCACACTAGCCTGCGTAGCTTGAGGCTACGAGGCATTGTATCGCGATACTTGTATCGCTCCCAGGTCGTCATTTTACTGTCGCGGAGATCTGGTGCCGCAGGTAGTCTTCACCGACCCGCTTCAACTCGAGAAGCTTACCAGCGCATCCTTCCCAGTCGATGGGCTCGTTAATCAACTTCTTTACCGCCGCCGGATCATCGCCAGACACGAGCCTAGATCCTAATCCAAGCTCTTGTAGCAGGTTCATCGCTCGATCGTTCGCAGGCGATTTGCTGCCGGGCAGTGCAACCACAACGAAGGGCTTTCTTAAGAGCACGCTGAAGACAACGCCATGAAATGAGTTGGTCACGACGAACTTCGCGTCGCGCATGGCAGCCAGCCACTCGACAGGGGACGAGTAGATCGTGGTGCCGATCTCGCGCCAACGACGATGCGGATTGTATGGAGATTTGATGCCGCAACCGTGCTCGTTGCTGACTAGGGTGGCTACGCTCCGGATCTTTGTCCCTGTGCGCAGAGCATAGCAGAAGACATAACTCTCGCGCGAAACCGGAACATTCTCATACAGCGCACTGAAGTCGGCCAAGAGTATTGTAGGATCGGGAGCGCGATTGGGTTTGCGGCCCAGGATCTTGACTACGAAGTCTTCGCCGCTCTTTTCTCGAACCGAGATCGCATCAAGAGCGCTGAGGTACTCCAGGAACTGGGGTTCTGCTGCATCTCCGGCCAGATTTCGACCGAAGCTTGCTGCGTAGGATATGCGTCTCGTGGACTTAACCAAGGAGGGGAAATAAGCGAAGTAGGTGGGGTCTAGTCCCCGCTGCGCAGACGGACTCCAAATTTGGTCGCTTCCACAAATGATCAGATCGAAACGTCCTTCCATTGAATTTAAGAAGAATTCGACGTCTACCTTTGTGCGTAGGGGGGCGCCCTTCACACCCAGCATGTTTCTTCTGAACTCCTCAAACAAAAGATCTTGTCTTCTATTTCCAAAAAGAAGGCGACGTAACGCTGATAATTTGAGGAAGGCAATTTTCGCATTTGCCTTGAACGTCCTGAGATCGGCGCCAAGGATGAATGCTCCGCCTTGCTCGACATGTGTCGGATGATAGTTGATGAACTCTGCTGCGAAACCTGATCGCAAAAGCCATTCCCTCAGCCCATAGGCTTGCATTAGCGCGCCGTAATTGTCGCTGAAGTGAAAGGTAAGGATGCCAATCCGCAACTTTGGTCGCGCGGATGGATCCTCCGTGTACGTCTCAACCTGGTCCAAATGCCTGCTCGTCCCTGTCTTGCCGAGGTGTTGCGCTAATAAGCTGAGCGCTGACCAAATCCGATTAGCAATGTGCGGATCGCAATTGAGACGTCCAGCCACAAGCCCCAGTTATTGATGTACCACAGGTCATACTCCACGCGCTTCTGCATCAGGTCGAGCGTGCGGGTTTCCCCGCGATAACCATTAACCTGGGCCCAGCCGGTGATGCCGGGCTTGACGTGGTGGCGGAAGGCGTAGTTGCCGATGATCTGCTCATATTCGGTGTTGTGGGCGGCCGCGTGCGGGCGGGGGCCGACCAGCGACATGTCGCCCTTGAGCACGTTGAGGAGCTGCGGCAGCTCGTCGATCGAGGTCTTGCGCAGCCATTTGCCGATCGGGGTGACGCGCGGGTCGTTCTTCTCCGCCTGCCTGATCGTCGGGCCGTCCTCAAGCACGCGCATGGTTCGAAACTTGAAGATCTTGAACGCGCGCCCACCAAAGCCGTGGCGGGTCTGGCGGAAGAACACCGGCCCCGGCGAGGTCAGCTTGATCAGGAGCGCGGTCACCAGCATCACCGGCGCGAACACGAACAGCGCCAGGCTGGCGCCGGCAAGGTCCAGCGCGCGCTTGAGCGCGCGTTCGCGCCAGGTGAGCGGGGCGCGGCGCAGCTCGGCGGTGAAGGTATTGCCGGTGCCGACAAGCGGATATCGCAGGAAACGCGCCGTGTTGGGGTCCGGCACCAGATGCACGGGGAGGGGGAGGATCTTCAGCACGTCCAGGATGCTGTCGATCGCATGCCGCCGGCTCCAGTTGATCAGCAGGAAGACGTGCTCGATCCGGTGCTCGCGCGCGTAAGCGATCAGCTCCTCGAAGCGCGGCGCGAGCGAAGACAGCAGCAGCGGCGAAGCCAGCTCCTTGGTCGGGATCTCCATCAGCCGCAACAGGCGGTAGCCGTGCCGACCGAGCTCGTCGACCGCGTTGGACGAGGTGGCAAGGCCGAACTCGGCGATCAGAAGCGCCCGTCCGTTGGCGAAGGCGCCGGTGCGCAAGGCATGCGCGGTCCAGCGCGCCGCCACGGTCTTCCAGGCGAGCAGGGCGGCGAGGCCGACCAGATAGAACGAGATCGTGGTGCCACGGGAGAACTCGTCGCTGACCTTCATCGTGAAGGCGATGGCCAGCAACGCGCCGAACAGCCCGGTCCACGTCGTCAGCGTCATCCGCAACGTGCGGGGCAGGTTAGTGACCGTCTTCAGGCGATAACCCTGCTGAACGATCGTCAGCAGGATGAAGTTGAGCGCGACCAGCATGCTCGCCGCCGCATAGACATCCACCTTGCCGAGCGTGTCCGTGGTCACGACGTGATAGCCGACCGTGCAGCCGATTCCGCTGATCAAGATCAGTCCCGCATCGACCACGGCCAGCAGGCGCTCCACAACCACAGGCCGCAACCAGCTTCGCGAAAACCCTCCAGATGTCGCGGCGGGCTGCTCGACCACGCGAATTTCCGCAGCAGAATCAGGAACGGGCACCGGTCGAGTCGAAAGAATTGTCATCCTGCCAAACCCATTGACGCAAATTCATTTACCCGAATAGGCCGTGCTATCGGGCAATATCGCTGTTAAAACAAGGAGAAGGAAAAATTAACCTTACCTCACAAGCTGTATTGTAGCCCATCTCGCCTCGACTGATATGCTGAATTTCACAACCGGTTAGGAAGTCCTCGTTGCCTCGCATCCAGTCCCGGCGGCGGACCCGGCCGAGAGGAAAGTGGTTTCTCGCCATCGGGCTTGCGGCCCTCGCTTTGGTGGGAAGCGTGCTTCTCCTGCTTCGTCCCGACACCGCCTCCATGCCAACCCCGATAGCTTCCAGGGCCGCCGCGGCCAAGCTCTTCCTGGACGGGCCATATGGCGCACGGTTCGCCGGCGAAATCTCCGCGTCGAGGCAGGGATATTTCTCCTCCCGAATTGAGGTGTTGGCCCATCCGGAAGACCCCGACTTCGTTCAAACCATCGCACGCCAACATGCCATAGGCGTGACGAGCGGCCAGAGGTTCTTGCTGGCGAGCTGGCGCGGCGTCCCCGTGACCGCCTTCGCAGCAAGCTTCCTCGATACCTCCGTCGCGATTTTCATGCTCGAAAGCTCGGGCTTGCGGCGGCCGGCTGATCTGGTCGGAAAACGGGTTGGCTACCGCAGGGCGAGTGAAGGAGACGTCGTCTTTGACGCCATGATGGCGCAGCTCGGGCTTCCCCGAAGCCAGATCACCAAGCTCCCAGACCGCGGCAGCTTCGAAGCCCTGGAGGCCGGCGAGGTGGATGCGATCATCGCCGCCATCGACGAGCAGCCTGATCCCTCCAATCCGACCTTCGTGAAGCTGAACGTCATCAAACCGCAGGACTACGGCATCCACGTCCCGGGCTTGGTCTATTTCGCAAGCAATGATCTCATCCATGACCGGCCGTCCCTGATCGCCGACGTGCTCCAAGGCATCATTCGAGGATGGCAATTTGCCTATCGGGACTATGCACAGAGCGTGCCCGTTCTTGCCGGTTCAACCGGGCTACCAACCGAGCGGCTGAAATTTGAGCTGCAGCAGCAGCGCTCGCTGGTGCTGCCGACCGGCGGCCGCATCGGCGACTACGACGAAAGTCGCTGGCGGACGCTTCGGGACATCCTCCTGTTCGCCAAGCTCGGCGAGGAAGACGTGCCTTTGGCCCGGGCGGTCACCTACCAGTTCGTCCGGGACGTTTACCGCCGTTCACCCGACCTCGCTGCTCCCGGCGCCTGGAGCGAGGAAAAATAGGACCAAGAAGCCACACTTGCGCGCCATATCGTCCCAAAAGGCCCTGGGCCGCGCCGGCATCAGTTGCATTTCCGCCGGTGGCTTTGGTAAAGTTCGGTTCACTATTTGGGCTAGTCGCGGAGTGGCTGACCATCACTTTGGTCGGCGCGGTCTGACAAGCGCGAGTCGGGGATCAATCCGCAGGGCGAGGAGCTTTTTGGATGTTCAAGACCTTCATGCGGGCAGGGCTTTTGGCCGCAACTGTTACCTGCTGTGCAGCGAGCGGGGCGAACGCCGCAATGCAGATGCCGGCGCCGGCAGCCATACTCACCGGCGAGAGCCAAGTGACGCCTGTTACGTTCTGGGCGCAGCCGTATCCATATCGGTATGTACCATGGCGCCGTTGCCCGTTGGTGCGCGTCGAGACGCCGTATGGGTGGTACATGGACCGGGTTTGTGCGCCTGTCGGGCCCGTTCTGCGCCGGGCGTACTGAGGTTGAAGTAAACCAAACGGCGGCTGCCGTTTTTCAACGGTCCTTCAAGGCAGTCGCACAGCTGATGCGGCTGCCTTGCTCTTTTTTGTTTCATTGTGTGCTGATCATTTGTGCGCGCAACGCAGGTTCACCATGAATATCTTTGTCAGGCCGGCACAGGCTGTCGCATGGTGAAGATTGTGTTAGCAGGTTGGCGCGGCTGCATCGGCAGCGTGATTGCGTAATGTGATCGGATCACCGGATCTTGCAAGAGTAATGGTGATCCGGCCAACCGGATACTGATAGAGGATAACGATGACAGGGGTTTCAACCTGCGATCTCACGGGCAAACGTGTCTTCGTCGCGGGTCACCGCGGCATGGTGGGATCAGCTGTCGTCCGCAGGCTTGCGTCAGAGAACTGCACCGTGCTGACGGCCGACCGGCGTGAGCTGGACCTGACAAAGGAAGAGCCCACGCTAAAGTGGCTCGAGGCCAATCGCCCGGACGTCGTAGTTCATGCCGCGGCAAAGGTCGGCGGTATCGCAGCCAACAATAATTTCCCGGTCGACTTTCTCTGCGACAACCTTGCGCTGGAATTGAGCGTGATTCGGGCAAGTCACGCGGTTGGTGTGCGGCGCCTGCTGTTCCTCGGCTCGTCCTGCATCTATCCAAAGCACGCCAAGCAGCCGATCGCTGAAAGCGAATTGTTGACAGGACCGCTCGAGCCGACGAACGAGTGGTATGCGATCGCCAAGATTGCCGGCCTCAAGATGTGCCAGGCGTATCGTCGGCAATATGGCGACGATTTCATCTCGGTGATGCCGACCAATCTCTACGGCCGCGGCGACAATTATCATCCGGACCATAGTCATGTGCCGGCCGCATTGATCCGACGTTTCCACGAAGCCAAGCTCGCCAATGCACCTAGCGTTTCGGTGTGGGGCACCGGCACGCCGCTCCGCGAATTCCTCAATGTCGATGATTTTGCGGATGCCTGCGTTTTCCTTCTGAAGAACTATTCGAGTGACCAGCCGATCAATGTCGGCACGGGCGACGAATTGTCGATTGCCGAATTCGCCACCACAGTCGCGGAGGTGGTGGGCTACGGGGGCAAGCTCGCGTTCGATACATCCAAGCCTGACGGGACACCACGCAAGCTGCTGGATAGCTCGAGAATCCGAGCACTTGGTTGGCAGCCGAAAGTTGCCTTGCAGACCGGCCTTGCAGCCGCCTACGCAGATTATCTTCATGGCTACGGACGTCATCTGGAAGTCGGCGCAACGCGCTGAGTAGACTAGTTAGATTGCTAGAGATTTTTTTTCTGAAGTTTGAATTGGGGCGGGCTTTATGCGTGTTCTCTTGGTCGGCATCAATTATGCTCCCGATCTGATCGGTGTGGCGAAATACAACGCCGAGCTCTGCGAAAGTCTGGCAGCCGAGGGCCATGAAGTCAAAGTGATTACGGCGCCGCCCTATTACCCCGCCTGGAAGATCCCCCCTGCATTCAAATCGTCTTACTTCAGATCGAGAGATGTCAACGGTGTTCGAGTAACGCGTACGCCGATTTATGTGCCCGGACATCCCTCTGGCGTCAGACGGCTGGTTCATCACGCTTCTTTCGCACTCACGAGTTCGGCCCCGGTTCTTCTTGAGGCGCTGTCCTGGCGGCCCGACGTCATGATCGCTGTCGCGCCATCGCTGATGTCGGCAGCCTTCGTCTCTTTCGTCGCTCGTCGCGTCGGCGCCAAATCATGGCTTCACGTGCAGGATTTCGAGGTGGATGCGGCATTCGATCTTGGTTTGCTGCGCAATCCTTCTCTGCGAAAATGGATGCTTCGAATCGAAGCGGCGATCCTCAAATCGTTCGACAACGTTTCAACCATCTCTCAAGCGATGGTGGAGCGGTTGAGGATCAAGGGACTGCGGCCCGAAAAAACCGCGGAAGTGAGAAACTGGATCGACACCACTGCGATCTGCCCGGGGTCTCGAGCGACCAAATACCGTCAACAGCTGAACCTGGCTGAGGGCGATATCGTTGGACTGTATTCCGGCACGATGTCCAACAAGCAGGGCCTTGAGCTCGTGATCGAAGCTGCGATTGGCCTGGAGCGAAGTCATCCGCATATCCACTTCATTCTTGCAGGCGAAGGGCCTCACAAGATGAGGCTCGAGCAGCTTGCGGCCGGGCATCGCAATATCCATTTCCTGGGGCTCCAGCCCAATGACAGCTTCAATCAATTGATGGCCACGGCCGATTTCCATCTGATTCCGCAGAAGGCCGAGGCCGCCGATCTCGTGTTGCCCTCGAAGCTCGGTGCGATCTTCGCATCCGCTCGGCCGGTCATTGCGATGGCCGAAGAAGGCACCGGCCTCGCGGCGGAAGTCACGAATGCGGGCCTCGTGATTCCACCGGGAGATTCGTCGGCTCTCGAGCTTGCAATTTGCCAGCTCAGCGACGCGCCCGCCCTGCGCGAGCACTACGGCGAAGAAGGAAGAAGGCGAGCTCTTGATCGCTGGGATCGACGCACGATCGTCCACCGGTGGTCGGAGGCCATGACAGGGCAGGGCAATGCGACAGGGCAGACGAGTGCCAGCCCGACGGGCGCTGCCAACGATATTGGGCTTCCTGTGGAGGATGCCGTTCGGTCGCCCTGAGGCATTCGACAGCAGTTGGATACGGTCCTAAAAGAATGAGCGCCGCAATGGGCGCTCATTTGCTTGCTTGAGTTGCTTGGTAGCTGATCTATGAGAACTACTCGTGGCGCGGATAATATCTAAACCCGTGCTGCTTGATGAGCTCGTCGCGCTTTGCGGACTCGAGATCTTCCTTCATCATTTCTCGAACCAGGCTTTCGAACGACGTCTTGGGCTCCCAGCCAAGTTTCTGCTTGGCCTTTGATGGGTCACCAAGAAGCGTCGCGACCTCAGTGGGGCGGAAATAACGGGGGTCGACCGATACGACACACTTGCCGGTCTTGGCGTCATATCCCTTTTCTTCGACGCCGCTTCCATCCCAGCGGACCGTCATACCGACTTCGTTGGCAGCGACATTGACAAAATCTCGGACCGAATGTTGCACGCCAGTAGCGATCACGAAATCCTCGGGCTTGTCCTGCTGCAGCATCAGCCATTGCATTTCGACGTAGTCGCGCGCGTGTCCCCAATCGCGCAAGGCATCCAGATTACCCAGATAAAGCCTTTCCTGCAGTCCCAAGTGGATGCGCGCCAAAGCACGCGTGATCTTTCTGGTCACGAAGGTCTCGCCGCGGACCGGAGATTCGTGGTTGAAGAGGATGCCGTTGCAGGCATACATCCCATAGGCTTCGCGGTAATTGACCGTGATCCAGTAGGCATAGAGCTTGGCGACCGCGTATGGTGAACGCGGATAGAACGGCGTGGTCTCCTTCTGCGGGATCTCCTGGACCAATCCGTAAAGCTCGGATGTTGACGCTTGATAGAAGCGCGCCTTCCTTTCCAAGCCGGTAATACGCATGGCCTCGAGGATGCGCAGGGTGCCGAGACCGTCGGAATTGGCTGTGTATTCGGGCTCTTCGAACGAAACGGCAACGTGGCTCTGTGCCGCGAGATTATAGATTTCGTCTGGCTGCACTTGGCCAACGATGCGGATCAGGCTCGAGGAATCCGTCAGATCGCCGTAGTGAAGCCGGAAGGGCGGGTCGGGCTCGTGCGGGTCGAGATAAAGATGATCAATGCGGTCCGTATTGAAGAGGGAGGTCCGGCGCTTGATGCCGTGAACCTCGTATCCCTTCTGCAGAAGCAGTTCGGCCAAATAGGCGCCGTCCTGCCCGGTGACGCCCGTAATAAGTGCTCGTTTCTTTGTCATAATAATCTCTAGGTTCGGTAGGCCGTTCGTACTCGAAAACGAAGAGAATAGGGAGATGGGCTGGGTCAAAAAAGCAAGCTTAGATTAACAGCGTTGAGGTCTGCGCAATAGGCAACAGAGTCCTGCTAAGGCTATTTCGAATTTGTGTTCCCAACGGTGAAATTCTGGCTTTATGAATGTTGTACGATTTGTGAATTGAATCTGGCCTGGAGCTTCAGATCTTGGACAAACGCATAATCCCCCTGATCATGTGCGGCGGTGCCGGCACGCGGCTGTGGCCCGCCTCGCGCGAAGTGCGCCCCAAGCAGTTCCTGCCGCTGTTCGGCACGCGCTCGACGTTCCAGGACACGCTGCTGCGCGTGTCCGACGCTGCCCTGTTCGACCGGCCAATCGTCATCACCAACGCCTCCTACCGCTTCATGGTGCTGGAGCAGCTCGCCGAGATCGGCATCGAGGCCGACGTGATCCTCGAGCCGATGCGGCGCGATTCCGGCCCTGCCATCGCCGCCGGCGCGGTGTTCGCGCAGAACCGCGCCAGCGAGGCGATCGTGCTCGCGCTCGCCGCCGATCACGTCGTGCAGAATAATGCCGCCTTCGTCGCCGCTTGCCGCGAGGGCCTCACCGCCGCGAATGCCGGGCGCATCGTCACCTTCGGCGTCAAGCCGGAGCGGCCGGCGACCGAATATGGCTACATCAATCCGGGCGAGGTGATCGCGGGCGAGGTGCAGGCGGTTGCGCGCTTCGTCGAGAAGCCGGATGCGGTGAAGGCCTCCGACTACGTCAATTCGGGCTATCTCTGGAACAGCGGCAACTTCATGTTCCCGGCGAGCGTGCTGCTGGACGAATACCGCAAGGTCGATGCGGCAAGCGTCGAGGCCGTCACCAATGCGGTCAACAATGCCGGCCGCGATCTCGGCTTCGTCACGCTGGAGCCCGAGGCGTTCGGCGCGGCCAAGGCGATCTCGATCGACTATGCGGTGATGGAGAAGACCTCGCGCGCCGCCGTCGTGCCGGTGTCGTGCGGCTGGTCCGACGTCGGCTCCTGGCATGCGGTATGGGAGCTGTCGGAGAAGGACGCGCAGGGCAATGCCGCGCACGGCACCGCCGTGTTCGAGGATTCCCGCAACTGCAACGTCACCACGGACTCCGCGTTGGTCGCGCTCGAAGGCGTCGACGATCTCGTCGTGGTCGCGACCGCGGACGCGGTGCTGGTCTCGCGGCAGAAGGATGCCAACGGGCTGAAGCGCCTGGTGACGAAATTGAAATCGGTCGCGCCGAAGGTCACCGAGGAGCATCTCAAGGTGCACCGGCCCTGGGGCAGCTATCAGTCGGTCGACAATGGCGAGCGCCACCAGGTCAAGCGCATCGTGGTGAAGCCGGGCGGGCGGCTGTCGCTGCAGAAGCACCATCATCGTGCCGAGCACTGGATCGTGGTCCGCGGCACGGCGCAGGTCACCGTCAACGAGACCGTGAAGACGGTGCACGAGAACGAGTCGATCTACATCCCGATGGGCGCCGTCCACCGGATGGAGAATCCCGGCAAGATCCAGCTGGAGCTGATCGAGGTCCAGACCGGCTCCTATCTCGGGGAAGACGACATCATCCGGATTGAAGACGACTATCAAAGAACCTAAGCAACACCCGAAGCGCGCATTGCGATGATCGGCGCGGGTATGGGAGAGGACTGGTGTCCGGCGACTCCTTCGCGGATTTCGGTCACCATGTGATCTGCGTCGACAACGACGAGAAGGGGATCGCGGCGAGATCCTGATCTACTAACCCGGGCTCGACGAGCTCGTGGCGAACAATGCCAAAGCCAAGCAATGAATTTCACGACTGATCTGACCAAGCCGATCGCAGCGGCGGATGCAGTGTTCATCGCGGTTCGCACGCTCTGCCGCCGCCATGCCGGTATGCCTATCTGCCTACCTCTACGCCAGACAATGAGATCGCGCAGTCGTACACGGGCGTCACCCTGGTGGTAACGACATAACGACTTCTGTAGCGTCTTGCTACTCGTGTGCTCCCAAACTTCGTCCGTGATTGATAACGAAAGACTCAATGACTGCGGCCAAGCTCTTGAGCTCCCTTCGGGTGTTAGCTCGTCTGCAATCTGATGGAGGGAGATCAGTCAATCTGAGTTACGTACTTTAGTAAAAATGCGCCGACGCGAGGGCACTTTGAGGCGGACAACTTCAAATAAGATGGATTTATCGGCCGTGAGGGACAACGCCCATTGATCGCCATGCCGATTGCGTCGTAGATGGGGAGCGGGCTGGAGGCGAGCCGAAGGAACGGCTGATGCCAACGACTCTCCAAGAACAACTGGACCAGGTTGAACGCGACCTAAAGTTATACATGGAGTTTGATGCCAACGAGAAAGATCGTTTCAATCGCGAGTCTTACCTCTGGACTGCAGAGGATCGCATCGAGTGGCAGGAAATACAATGTGACAACGCTCAACGAATCCGAGAACTGCGGGAGGAGCGTGACAGCTTGCGCAGTCGACTTGGCCTATGAATCGATGATGGGATCGTTGCCGTAGATCGCAAGCGCGAAAGATCGCCGCTTCGATATTTCCCTCAAGAACTCGAATGCCCATCCCGAAGCTATCGGTTCGCAGAAACCGAAAATTGGCTCGCGTTTTCCTGCTTGCGATTTTCGGAACTTCAGTGGTTTGGGATCGGTGCTCGTGATCTTGTGAGTTCGAATAACTCACACCGCCTGCTTCGGAGCCCAAGGCTCGGCATCGACTGGCTCGTTTGCCGACGGCATCACCGGCTCGACAATATCTGTCTGATCATCGCAACCCTTCGCAGCGCGCTGCGCATCGAAGCGCCAGGTCATTAGGCGCAGATTGCACAAGAGTTGGCCTGGCGTCTCTCAAAGTCTTCAGAGGCTCAGCAAGCTGCGCCTGCGCCGAGCAGCCGCACGAGATGGCGAGTCCTTGATTTCTAATTTTGCTGGTCGCACTTTCAGAAATGCGGTTGAATGTATTCATACAGCGGATCGTTTGACGGTTTTTTTCATGACGAACAGCGTTGATGACGTGCGTTACGATGCATTGGTGCTGGGCGCTGGCATCAGCGGCTTGGTGGCCACATCGATCTTGCTCCGCGACGGCGCCCGCAATGTCATTGTCATCGACGAGTACGCGCAGAGCGGTGGAAATCACATCGATTGCAAGATCGGTGACTACACGTTCGACGTCGGCAGTTACATCTTTCAGGATGATTCCCCATTATTGGCGCACTTTCCCGAGTTGTTGCCGCTCTACATTGAGATCCACCCCTCGTGGGGGCGTCTCACCCCGCAAGGCGCAGTAAGCCACTATCCGCTATCGATTGCGGATGATCTGCTTTCAGCTGGTCCGATGGAGTGGCTTAGGATGGCGGGCTCGGTCGCTTTTGCCCGAACGTTCCGCCGCAAGATCCGGAGCGCTAAGGACTTTGCAACGTTCTGGATCGGAGAGCGGTTATTGGAGCGCACAGGACTCGGCTTCTATTTGAGCCGGTTCTACGGATTTCCGGCCCACCAGGTCGACGTCAAGTTTGCCGAGAAGAGAATGCTTTGGATCAAAGAGCATGCGACGTTACGAAATCACGTTGCGCGGCGCGTTGCGGCGCGCCCCCGACGCGCCCACCAATCGACAACTTGTACGACCGCGGGAGGGCTTCGCATTTCTTTATCAGAATGCAGTGGAGCGGCTCGAAGCTCGAGGCGCACGCTTCGTCCTGGGGGCCAAAATAACTGGCGTTGAAAGGAACAATGGCGACTTTTCAATTGTGCTGGCAAACGAGCGCGCGATTTCCGGCCGCCGCCTGGTCTCCACCGTTCCGCTCGCGCGCATCCAGGATTTGTGCGGCTTGCAAACCCAGCGAGAGCTGAAAACTGTCACGTTGCTGACGCTGTTCTATAGCTTTTCCGGTAAGCGGGGCTTTACGCAATCAATCTTGTACAATTTTTCAAGAGAAGGTGCCTGGAAGCGCCTCACAATGCACTCCGACTTCTACGGCAAGTGCCATGGCCGAGAATTCTTCTCGGTTGAAATCAATGCCGAGCATGTGGCGCACGATAGGGATAAGGCAGATTGTGATTTTAGAACTCATACCTGCGACAACGGTTTGTTTATCGGCGACCTTCGGCTTGAGGGCGCGCATGCGCTTGACAATGCCTATCCCATCTACACCGATCAGGCCGACGAGCGCGCCGAAAAGGCGGTGGCCGCACTGCGCCAGTTGGGAATCGAATCGATTGGGCGGCAGGGTCGATTTGACTATCAACCCACCGCCCGCGACTCCACGTTGAAAGCAGAAGCCGCACTTCGTTCGGATTAGCCAGGTGAGACCTGGTCTAGATCAGATGCGAGCGCGCCCTAGACTTCATCAGGTAGATTGCCACCCTTTGTGCAGGGCCTGTTGAAGACGCGGTGAACGTGTGCTGGGGCAACAAAGTAGCCTTCGAAGCGGGGAATGGGCGTCGCTCAGCGGCGGTCGAGCAGGGTGGGCGTGCGGGCGGTGGGCTCATGCGCCATCTTCCTGACCGCGCCAATGAGGCCGCGCAAGCGACCGCAGTTCCTGCAAAAGACTGGTGTGTCATCGAGGGCTCCGTCAGCACACTCAAACGTGACCGCCAAGGTCGCGCAGTTCGAGCAAACGGATTCGAAAGCTGTGGCCTGCGTGGAGCTTGCTCTCATCATCATCCCTCAATGGTACCATCGATCTCGAAACTCGAGCATGTGGCAACTGCTTAAAGTCGGGTCCCCATCGAGCGGCGATCAAATCTTCGGTTCAAATGGTTTGCTGCACTCGCAGAGCGTATCAGACCTCCTATTCAGAGATGTCCGCTCGGGGCGCCGAGTCAGGTTTCAATATGCTGCATCCTCGAATACGGCCGGGATGGTCGCCAGCATGATCTTTGCGTCCAGCATGATGGACCAATTGCGCGCGTAGAACGCATCGCAGGCAACGCGCCGGCGGTAGGTGGTTGTGCTGCGACCGCTCACTTGCCAAAGGCCGGTGATGCCAGGACGGCAGGCGAGGTAGGCGTCGATCTTGTACGCGTACCGCGCCAGTTCTTCTTCAGTGACAGGCCGAGGACCGACGATGCTCATGTCACCTCGAATGACATTGAACAACTGAGGCAATTCGTCGAGGCTGGATCGACGTAGCGCTGCGCCCAGCGGCGTGACGCGAGGGTCTGCGCGTAGCTTGCGAGCGGCCTTCCACTCGGCAGCGGCCGCAGGATCCGACTCCAACAACCGTTGCAGCCGCTCCGCTGCGTCAGGCGCCATGGTGCGGAACTTCAGACAGTCGAAGGTCTGACCATTAAAGCCCACCCGTCTGTGACGGAACAGCAGCGGTCCTGGCGAAAACAAGATCAGGGCCAAACAACAGAGCAACAGCAAAGGAGAAAACAGCAGAATGCCAAAAGCCGCTAATACAAGATCAATCGATCTCTTTACGCCTGTACCCACGGGACGCGGTGCCACGTGGGCGGGAAAACGTCTCTTCGCGGAAATGAAAGGCAACTCGCCGCGTGTATCGACCACATTGGCCATTGCGGGAACTCCATAAAACAAAATACCTAGAAAGCCTTCGAGCTCGTCCCCTCTTTTCTTTCGGTCTCATTCCCCCAATGCGAGCAGATTAAATTCTGACGCGGTGCAAAATTAATACAAGTTTAAAGTTTCGGCAGAGCCAGCGGATTTTTTCAGCGTCGTATGAATTAGCTCGTGATGACTTTGCGATTTTGAGAAAAGGCGGCAACGGCGCCTCTAGCTTCCTTCAGTTCTGATAATAGGAGTAGCGCCGATCGGAATAACCCTCAAAGCGACGCATAAACGCTTCATCAGTTTTGTTGAGAACGGTGCCAAGCAATCGCTCCGAAACAAGCGGCGATGACTGGATTGCCTTGAGGACCTCGTTGGTGGACGTGCCCCATTCAACCACCATCACAAAAGCGTCAAACAGGCTTGCGACCGCTCTGACGTCAGCGATGGGCAAGATCGGCGGCAAATCGCAAATGATGTAGTCGTAATCCTCGCGAGCTCGCTCCAGTCCCAGCCTGACCGATGACGCACAAAGCACATCCGAGCTGTTCGAGGGCGGTGCCCCGGATGGCGAGGGGACGACATCGAAGTTGAAATTGAGGTCGTTGATGATGACGTCTTTGAGACGCAACCGATCGACCACCATCCGTTGCAGCCCCAACCGGCGCTCGTAGCCAAGCATTTTGGATAAGGCCGGTTTACGCAGATCGGAATCAATCAGAAGCGTGCGGGCTCCGCTTCTGGCAAGAAATGCGGCAAGCGCCGCGGTGGCGGTTGTCTTCCCTTCACCAGGAAGGGCCGACGTAATGCCGATCACTTTTGGCTTTGCCGGATGCAGGTCGATGGCAACCTTGATGTAACGCAACGCCTCGGCCGTGGCCGAAAAAGGAGCGGCTTGGTTGATTCGATGGAAGGCACTCGCGTGACCGCCGCGCCATCGCGTCCGGAGCCTTGAAACAGCTGGGAACGCGGCCAGGCAGGGCGTGCTCAACAGCTTCTCGAGCTGGTCCCGTGTGTGGACCCTCCGGTACATGAATTGCTCTCGGGCTATTGCGGCGAGCGTGCCCAGGCCGAGTCCGCACATTGCTGCGAAAGCCAAGGCGAGTGCGAGCTTGGGCGAGCTTGGCTTTGCAGGTGCCGACGCTTCCGTTACCACGCGGGCCTCTGTCGACGGAAACGATTGCTGTTGCACCGACTGGGTGAATCGAGACAGGAAGGCCTCGTAGATGCCGCGATAGGTGTTCGCGCCGGTTTCCAGCTCCCGCAAGTGAACCTGAGCTTGCCGCGTCGCCCCGGATTGCTGGAAGATCTCGATCATTCGCCTATCGATCGCCTCCTCCTGCGACTTCGCAATCTGGAGTTCGCTCTTATAGCTCTCCGCGATACGGGAGATTTCATCCCACATCGACCGTTGCAGCGCTGCCATTTCGGATCGCAGATTCCTGGCGGCCTCATGCTCGGCCCCATAGCGCGCGCTCCATTCGGCTTGCTTGTTTTGGTTCTCCAGGTATTTCTGACGTAGCTTGGTAATCACCGGACTGTTAAGCGCATCCGTGACAACCGGATCTGGGATCGTGAAGTTCTCCTTCTCGGGTCGTTGTTCGAGAATGCGTTGTATACGCTCGAGCTTGGCGCGAGCTTGGCTGGTGTCGGCGCGAGCTTTGGCCAGTGCGACGCCGAGCTGATCGAGCTCAACCTCGCTCGCCAATTTGCCTTCGACGCCAATGATAATGCCGTTTTCGGCCTTGAAGTCCTGCACGGCTTTGTAGGCATTGCTGGCCTGCTGACGGAGTTCGCTGATCCGCTGTTCCAACCAAACGCTGGCGCGTCGGGTAGCCTCGTACTTTGCCTGCAGCCGGTATTCGATATAGGCATCGGCGAAAGCATTGGCGATCCGTGCAGCCTTGTCCGGGTCAAGCGAAGTATAGGCGATCTGCTCGACGTAGCTGCGGCCCAAACGGGTGACGCGCAGATTGTCCTTGAGAACGCCAAGCGCGCGTCGCTCCAGCTCGGCAGACGAAGGCCTTTCTTCGGACGGTTTCGTTAGCCGCAACCATCGGGCCAAGCGGCTTGTGATTGCATTGCCCGAGGCGACGAACTCTGGATCATCCGTGAGATGCAACTTGTTTATGACCGCTTTGCCGACCTTTTCGGACCTGGTGGTCTCGATCTCACTCTCCACAACAGCGTCGTCTACGCCTTGATGTTCCTGGGCATTCTCACTTCGTGGCGAAGTAATTCCCTTGGTATCAACGAACATGTCAGCCTGCGCCGTGAACTTGCGAGGCGCCATCCCGACGTAGAGCGAGCCAAGCGCCAACGAGGCGGCCGTCATCAAGGCAACAAGACGCCATTCGCGACGTAAGAAGTCGCGTAGCAGAAGCAGAGATCTTGCCTGATCAGGGGCGGCTTCTGTCGCCGTCGCGTAGGGCCGAAATTCGCCGGCGATGTTCATTCCACGCCCTCAACTCAACTCGTTTTATGAACGCGTACAGTCCAAAAGGAGCGGCTCGCATCTGCTCGCGCAAACAAGAATTGGCATTTAAACAAAAAGCAGTATCGCCCATTAAATTGATGTTACAGAGCCCAAATGCCGTGCAGGCTGTGCTCAAGAAACAGTCAATTGAGGGTTGAGCTCATGCCGAGCGCTTCCTTGCTTTGCTGTCTCCGATCTGGCGCGTTGGGCGAAAAGGAAATCGATATGCGAACGCATTTTGCGGATGAATGGCTCGCGGCCAAACTGCTGGGCGTGAGCAACGATAGCCTCGGGCTCAAAGGTCATTCGCTCGAATCGGGCAATGCTATTGCTGATGGCATCAATGGTCTGCTCGTCGAAGAAGAGACCAGTCAGGTCGTTTGCGACTGTTTCGGTAGCGCCCCCCCGCCCGAAAGCGATCACCGGACGTCCGCTCGCCATGGCCTCTACCGGGACCATGCCGAAGTCTTCTTCTCCCGGGAAGATGAGCGCGCGACAGCGCGCGTAATGGTGCTTGAGTGCCTCGAACGGCTGCGGTCCGAGCACGGAAACGGTCGGGCCGGCGAGGCGGCGAATCTCGGATAACATCTCGCCGCCGCCGATGACCACCAGCTTCAGTTTCAATTCGTTGAACGCGCGTACCGCAAGGTCGGGCCGCTTGTAGGACACGAGTTCGCCGGCCATCAGATAGTAGTCGCCGAGTTCGGAGGAGGGGCACGGCGAGAATGCTGCAGTATCCACTGGAGGATGAATCACGTTGGCGTTGAGACCGTAGTAGCGACGGATACGGCCGGCGACGGTTGCGGAATTGGCAACGAAGCTATCGACCCGTGCGGCGGAAGCGACATCCCACAGTCTTAGATAGTGCGCAAGCGAGGGCATGGCCAGGCGCGCGAGCGAACCGGCGCTGGCTCGGTAATCGTGAAACATATTCCAGATGTAGCGCATGGGTGTGTGGCAATAGCAGACGTGGAGGGCGTGAGGAGGAGCAATGACGCCTTTTGCCGGTCCGGATTCGCTGCTGAGAATCAGATCATAGTCGCGCAAATCTAGCTGCTCCAGAGCGAGCGGCATGAGCGGGAGATAGGTCTTGTACATGCGTGGAGCGCGCGGTAGCCGATTGATAAAGGTCGAAACAACGCGGTGTTTGCGAATAGTTTCGGAGACCATCTCCGGAACATAGACGTGCGTATAGATGTCCGCCTCGGGATACATCTCGCAAAGAGCTTCGAGGACTTTCTCGCCTCCGCGCATCCCCACAAGCCAATAGTGAATGATCGCGACTTTCATGCAGTCAATCCTTCCCGAATTGATCAAAGATGCGCTGTGATTGCGCATTGGGATCGAGCGGACATCTATGCTTCAGCGTGGTAGGACTTCAGGGGCAGGCGGACAGCCTTCGGCCGGACCAGGCCCGCGCCCGTACACGTGGACATAGTCGATCAACAGCGTGGAAGGATTGGGTGTCTGATCGATCGGCCAACCACCGCCGAGGGCAAGGTTCACAAGAGGGTAGAGTGGACCGTCGAGTTCAGGTGGGGTGGGTTGGCTCCAGACCGGGGTCCTGTCGAAGAAGAACACAACGGCTTGCGGCGAGATATCTACGCCGAAAGTGTGGAAGTCTTGCACGAGCGCATCGTTCGGTACCGTGACCTTGTGCGCCTCGCCACGGGTCTTGTGCGGTTGCTTGTACCAGATGTGCGTGGCGGCCTGATAAGCGGATGTGAACTGCCCATAATACTCGATGACATCGAGTTCGACGTTTCCTTCCGTCACCGTGGCGGGCTTCAGAGCGGCAAGCCAGAATGCCGGCCACGTTCCCGGACCGGGCGGCATCTTCATACGTGCTTCGAAATAGCCGTACCGGGTTCCGGTCCCGGCGCCGGAAGCATCGGCTGCCGCCAGAAGACCCGACGTCCACTTGCCGTTCCGATCCTTTGAAGCGGTGATGGCGAGAACTCCGTCTTCCACCTTGAATGGCCCCCTCGGTCCCGGATTGGCAAATGCCGCGTCGCCGAAATCGCCCGACCAAGGGGTGTGTGCGGTCCAACGGGCAGCGCCCAGGCGGGTCGCTGAGACACTGAGGTCGTTGAAGTCTTCAAGCAAGACGGGATGAAGTTCACAGGATGCAGGCTGCTCGGCTGCGATCGCAGAACCGAGTGAAATCCCGACCGTGAGCACGACCGACGTGGCTGCCCAGGTCGGGCGTCTTGTTGCATGCCCCTTCTCGGTCATCTCGCTCTCCTTGATCCTGCATCGTGCACTTCGACCATCACACCGCCCCTGCGCGGCTGCTGACCCGAACACCAAAGCCGTACAGCGCGCCGACATACACACTGGCGCCGAACAGAGAGATCACTCCCAGTTCGAAAAAGGCAGCCAGCTGGATTTCAGGCAGCTTGTATCGCAGGCCCATCACCAGAAGGGTCATCACCGCAGATGCGGCGGCGATTGGCCAAAGATTGGCCGCCTCCGACGCGACGCTTGTTCCGACCAGTTGCCGGGCTCCCATCAAGGAGAGAACGAACATGATGAACGAAACCGCGGCTCGTGCCGCGACCACGCCTGCAATCGAATAGAAGTAGAAGCCAAAACACATCAGAACGATCTTGGCGCACAGCTCGACCAGGGTGAGGCGAAACACCAGATGGGTTCGATTGGTGGCCAGCGCCAACGAATGCAGGGGCTGATAGAACGCGCTGAGGACGGTCGACAATGCGAGCCACCGCAAGTAGAGTCCAGCCTCGCCCCACTGGGGCCCCAGCAAGACTTCGGCGATCAAGTCCGCGGTCAACGACATTCCGATGCAAGCCGGCGCGGCAAGTGACATCGTGAGCCGGGACGCCTTCGAATAGGCATGACGGAGCCGGTCCTGGTTCTGGTTGATCTGCGACAGTGCGGCCATGAGAGGCTGCATCGCCGGGCCGATCAGGCTCTGGGTTGGCATCACCGATAGATCGCTCGCCATCGTATATTGACCCAACGTGGCCTTGCTCGAGGAATAGCCGAGTAGGATTCGATCAAACTGCCAGCTCAGCGCGATGATGATCTGAGCGCCACTCAGCCAACCCAGAAAAGCCGAGAACTCCCGAAACTTCGACAGCGAGAGGTTTGGTCTGTAAGGGGCCAACAGGTACGACATCGATGTGGCGGCCAAGGACGCTGCGATGCCGCTGGCGACGATGGCCCAGTACCCAGCGCCAAGTTTGACTGCTGTCGCTGCAATGATCGCTGCGGCAAGTTTGCCAAAGATCTCGGCAACAAAGACTGGCCTGAAAGCCAGGCTGCGGGTGTGCTCGACCATTCCAGGGCTATACAGGCTGCGAGCCAAGGGTCCGATGGCGCTCACGATGATCAAGCTGGCCAAGCGGGAATCCTGGTAAATCTGAGCAAAGGGCCACGCCACGAGCAAAAGCACCAATGTCAAGGCGATGCCTCTGAGAGCGCTCAAGGTGAAGGCAGTGTCCAAGTGCGACTTCGTTACGCTTGGCAAGCGCGTCAGAGCCTGCAGCGTTGGTACCTCGAGCACCATGTCCGCGATGATCGTTACGGTAGCGGCGAGGGCGGTGAGGCCGAAATCAGCGGGCGTCAGGATGCGTGCGAGGACCAGAAGCGTGACGAAATCGATAGCCCGGGCTGTTAGCCTGGACGACACAGTCCAAGCGGCGCCCAAGAGGGTTTTGCGGGCAAGCACGACTCAATGCCTGCACGTTGCGACGACGCATTGCCTGGTCGCCGATGCGGAAAGAGTGCCGGCTCGCGCGGCTTCATGAGGCAGTGGCGTCATCGCGAGTGCCTGTGCTTGGAGATAGTGGTCGCGGGCCCGAGCTCTTGTCGCTCGGTATGATGGTCGCTGCGCGCTCGGGTTCAAGACGGCCTCTCAGAACGTCGGCGAAACCGAGCACGTTACCGCGAAGCCGGCCCCGCCGGTCGATGAAAGGTTCAGGTCTGGCGGCGCGCGCCAGGTTGATGGCGACGTTCCGAAAGATCTGCATGGTTGCCTGCCGAGGCGTCATCGTGCCTTTGCGCAGCAGGTAGATTGGATTGACCACTTGGGAATAGCCCAGGCGATCTCCGGCAACACGACCCGCCTTCAGTCCCATATGCACGCCTCGGGCGCGGGGGGATTTGATCAGGCGGCCGCCTCGCTTTGCGAGCGCTGCGCCAAAATCCCGGTCTTCCTGCCACCCATAGAGGACGAGCCGCTCATCAAAGGTAATGTTGCCGATCGCAGACATGCGGAAAGCCATGTTGCAGCCGTACGGGCTGAATGGTTCGATGCGCGGTGCTTCGGGCGACAGCGTGCCTTCCGTCAAGATGCGCCGCGCTTCATCAAAGCTGAGACCCGGTCCGAGGATGCCGTCAGCATAAAGATAACCAGTGAAGCCGACGACCTCTGGTTCGTCTCGAAATGTTTGCGCGGCCGCGGCCAACCAATCGGGATCCGCCAGAAAATCATCGTCGAAGAACACGATCACGTCGGCCTCATTACTGAGCGCGGCCAACGCGGTATTTCGCTGAGCCGGCAAGCCGCCGGGGCCGGTGACAAGCCGAACGCCGGGCAGCTTGGCGGCATCGCCCGCATCTTCAAGGTTGACGCAAGACACGATGACGGCGTCCGGCTTGAGGGTTTGGGTTTGCAGCAAGTGAGTCAGGGTTGCCGTCACCGTTTCGGGTCGTCCTCGTGTTGCGATTGCCACTGCCACCCTGGGCATGCGTCCAACGGTGGTCTCAGGTCTTCTCAGAGCCGATGTAGGCTCTTCCATCAGCTCGACATATCCAGCCGCGGTGCGCGCCCAAGAAAACATCTTGATCCGCTCGCGGCCACGTCCGACCAGTTCATCGCGCAGATCGCCGGATGTCGAGAGCTGCCGAATGCATTGAACCCAGCGTCGTGGATCGTCGGGGGGGGCGAGCAAAGCGGCATCGCCACATACTTCGCTCATGCTGGCGCGATCCGAGGCAATGACGGGACAACCACGCGCCATGGCTTCGATGATCGGAAGTCCGAAACCTTCTGTCCATGATGGAAAGATCAAGCACAAGGCGCGATCCATAAGATAGGCGAGATCGTCATCTGTGACGCGGCCGAGGAGGGTTAAGTCGTATGCGTCCGTTAAAGGTTCAGGGGAAAATATGTCCGCCCCGGCACCGGCGACGATCACGCCGATGTTCATAGCGGCGAGCTCCGGGGCGATCGTGCTAACCAGCTGCAGGTTCTTATGCGGAGCGCGCGATCCGAGCGCCAGCACGAACCGGGTGCCGGCCGCAACCTGGCAATCCTTGCGCGCAAGGCTCGGGTCCCAGGCCAAGGCGTGCTCGTGTCCATTTGGAAGCACCGCAATGTCCGCGGCGCGTAGCGGCAGGTGCCGGGCCAGTTGTCGGGCCGAATAGGCTGAAACGGTGGTGATCCTTGCAGCGCGCTTTGCCAACAGCGGTTGCAGCACGCGATAGGTCGCGCGAAACGCTGGTCGATAGCTCTCCGGTGCGTCGAACACGTTGGCGTCGTGAATACACACGACCTGATCCGGTTTGACGGCCGGCGCTGTGTTGCCGAGATTGAGCAACGGTCCGGGCCACCGCCCGGGAAGAACCAATTGCTCCCAGAGGTGCCCGCCGAGCGGCCCCGCCGTAATGAGCGGCATGGCCTGAAGCCGAGGATCGGGGGCGGCCGCGGGGGCAATGATCGGAACGCTTGCGCCGGACCCGACGAGTGCCTGATTCATTGCCGCCGTGACGCCCTGGGCGTAGCGCTGCACGCCGCTCGTGGGCTGAGTCAGATAGCGGCCATTGACGGCAAAATTGCTGGAGGCATTCATGCTTTGGCTCCCGATGGTTCGGACGGCGTGAGCAACACTCCTTCGAGGTGATCCCGCGGTGAAGCGCAAGCCAGCGCGGCGAGGGCGTAAAACAGCAGACCTTGCTCCACGGATGGAGCTGCCAACGTGTCGCCAATGATGAGAGCAAAACATGCATTGCGCGCGGCTAGGCGAGCGTCGGTCTCATAAGCCCGCGGACCATTCAATGGTGCGAACAGGGCTGTTGCCGCAAAAAGGAGGTAGAAGGCAGTTCCCGGAATACCAACGTTGGCAAGCAGTGCGATCGGAAAACTCGATGTGCGGATGGTTCCGAGCCCAACGCCGAAACCAAAGGAGTCAAAGAAGTTCTGTAGGGCAGCCGCGTTCCACGAGCTGCGCTCGACGGCCGAGGTCGAAGAGGATTTGTTGAGAATCAACGTATCGACATAGGTACGCACCGTTTCGCTGGCTCGCTCGTCGAGGAGCACGCCCAAGATCACGATGACCAAGAGGATCGGCGTGCATAGCACGGCCGCGGAACTGAGCGGACGGTTCGGTTGAAAGCCCGATCGCCGCAGAAGTCCGGCGTAAAGGATCAAGCCGACCAGTGGAGTCCCAGCAAATCCTGTCGAGGAGGTTGACAGAACGACCAGCGCCAGCGATGCAAGCGCCATCGGGCCGGTGAGCATTGGCATCCTGCCGCTCAGAAAGAGGGTGCCGGTGAACGCGAACGCTCCGAGAGTGGCGCGCGCGAATGCGGAAGCTTCGGGAAATGAACCCACGATCCGCTTTACGCCGTTGACCTGATCATCGGCGTGCATTGTGTACCGGGCGTTCCGCATGAAATCGAGGAAACTTTGGGTGCCTGTCGCATACGTTCCGATGTCCAGCATGGCGAGCAGGACGTTTCCGGCGCAATAGCCGAGTACTGCGGCGACAACGGCGCGAAAGCCGGCATGAGTCGTTGCGATCGCGGCCGTGATCCCGAAGCAGGCAAGATCCGCTGCCATGTAGACGGACTGAGTAAAATTGCTGGACACTGGCCCAAGCGGGACGGTTGAGCCGGTGTCGGCGTATTCCGACGCGCCAAGAGGAACGATCTGCGTTGCGCCAGCCAGTAAGCGCGGCATCAGGACAGCAGAGCCGACACCAAAGATCACCAAGCACAACAGCCAGAATCCGGGTTGGCCGAAGCTCATGGCTCGCATCGCAGCGGCAGCCTCGTGGCGCCGAGCGAGCACTGCCGCCATGGCAAAACTTAAGAACAGGTGTGCCGGTTGAATGTTTGCGCCGCCGACGAGGATGGCGGCGGCCGCGCCAAACAGGGCAGTGCCCATCAGCACGCCGAAAGTGGCGCGATAACCGAGCGGCAGGCAGAGCAACCCGAGTAGGATGGTCAAAATCCCGATCGGTTCTAGCGACATGGCGCACCGCCGGGGTTTGACTCGAGTACGCTGCGACACGTCCTGACCAGAGTCGCGGAGCCAGGGCGGCTGACCGGAGACGGCACGTGAAGTGCTGCTGGATTCGGCATCGGCTTTTTCAATGCTGGCGAGCCATCATGCCCCTGATAGAATGTATGGAATCAAGCATCGGCAGCAGAGCGTGCTTAAGGACAGGGAATTGCCGAGCGATTGCGCCCTCACGCCAGAGTTCAAATCGCAGCGATGCCAGCCTGCTCAACACCGGCTGGGGTTGCTCGGCGCGCAATGCCTGCAGCACATCGGGCCTGCCAAAGTCGACGGATCGGCCCGGCACTTCGAGGCATCGCAATTCGCCGGCGGTAGGCCGCGTAATGGCCCGCTTGAGCCGAACCCAGGCGGCATCGGCATCGCGTAATGCCGCTGCCCCGCCGTCGATCGGAAGGCTGTCTACATAACTGAGCGCGCCGGACAGCAATTCGTTTCCGAGGCTGGCATCGCTGATCCCAAACCGGATGTCGCCGCAATTGGCCGCGACATCCGCTCCCTCGTCGACAAAAGAAGTGACCGAGGGGATCCTTGGTTCGAACAGGCTCTCAATCAGATGCCAATACCGCAGGACTGAGGAACGGACGTCGAGCGGACTATAGCGATTGCGCTCAACCAAGAGACCGAGAACCTGCTTGAAATGTTCTTCGCTGTGTCCCTTATAGTTTGATCGGGCAAACTGAATGGTTTCAATTTGTAGCGCCGGAAAGGCACTGGCCAATAGCCGCTGTGTGCTTCCGTAGAGACCGGTATCGCACAGCAGAATTCGGCGAGCATCGCCCCGGAGTTTGGCAAAGTGCCGCTCGAACAACGCGTTCTGCACGCGGATGTCAGACACAACCGCCTTCGCGCGATCGTCGAACAACATGGTCAAGAATACGTCTGCACGAAATGGCTGGTTCCATTCCTCTGGCAGCTCGTAGCGTCCTCCACCAAGGGCACAAGCTACATCAAGAAACGAGCGGCCGCGAAACTCACGGGCAATCTCCTCGAGCGCGGAAGCGCTGCGAACCAACACCGCGGCGCGCGCCGCAACGAGGCGTGAGACCATGAAGTTCTGCCGTGGCATGCCGAGCGGCAGCGAAAGCCGAGCGATGACTCGTTCGAAGACTTCCCTTATTCCAACACCGCCCCGGGCGCAGAACAGCAAGGTCGCCTTGTCGCATGCGTTCACTTCGGCGGCGTATAGCCAAATCAGCAAACAAAACTGAGTGACGATGGGCCCAAGGACAACACGTCCAAACGCGTACGCATTTTCGGGTGGCTCCGCTGCCGAGCGGTTGCCGCGCTTTGGTCGCGACAATGCGGCCCGAGCAGCAACCAAACCGCCATTCGCCTTGCGCAAATAGCTGAACCAGACCGGCCGGGGTGTATGAATGACAGTTAATCCATGTGCCGAGGCGCGACGGACGTCGGCATGCGGATCATCGCCGATGTGCAGAATTCGTCCTAGGGACACCCCTTCTGCTTCGGCGACCCGGGCAAACAGGGCACCGTCACGCTTCGTGCATCTCTGATCGGCGCTGCTGTAGATCTGATCAACAACATCGCGCCCATGAAAATGCGAGATTAGTCTATCGAGGTCTGCAGACGACAGCATGGTGTCGCTGACGGCGACAACGCGGTTGCCCGCCGCTCGACGTGCGCGCAGAAACCCGGCCAAGGTCCGGTTTGCAACGAGCGAGGTCTTCTCGATGTCGAGTTCAATTGCCAATCGCGCAGCGCTCAAGGAATCCGGAAGACCTAGCAAGCGAAGTTGCCGATCGATCACGTCGGGCAGTCGGACTTCACCGGAACCGCGCACGGCGAGCACTCGGAAGGCAATTCGCTCGGCTTCTTGTCTGGCTCTCGCCAGCAGAACAGGTTCAATTTGCCAGCCGCGCGCCCGAAGAAGGTTGCTGAATAAATGCTCACCTTGCACAATACGTGAGCGAGCGGAACGCACGGTTCGCAGGAGAAGCGTATCAAAGACGTCGACGGATATCAGATCGATTCCATCGGCGGCTCTGACGCGCTCGGCTAGCCTATGTGACTTCATAAATTACCAAACTCCAACGCACCGAATGACGCAGAACACGCGTAACGGTCGCAAATTGATTTGTGCTAGGCGGGCTCCGCAATTAGATGTTGCTCAGATCAATAAATTGCTTGTAGCATTTTGCGTGCCAACTCTGAGGGGCGTTCATATTTAAGAATTGTATGGACCGGCGAATTACCAGCCGAATTCTCACGGTCTCAGCTGATCGTTCCAGCGATGGGTATTTAGAGAATAATGATGCGATCGCTTACTAAGCATGGGATGTCTGCGCTCGCTTCTGTTGCCTCCAGGGCTGCACAAAGCGCGTCGTTGCGCAGGATGATCTTCAATGGCATCCGGTTGCGGCGCCCTGAAGTGGAACGTTTTGGTCGAATGGACGAGATCCGCTTCTTGGCCCATTGCTTTCTGAATCGCGATCGATCGCGATCGCAAATATTTCAAGACCTCTGGGTCAGCTACGAGCTCGGAGAGAAGCAGGGCGGGTTCTTTGTTGAGTTTGGTGCAACCAACGGCGTTACGAATAGCAACACCTGGCTGTTGGAAAAGGAATACGGCTGGCAAGGAATTCTAGCTGAGCCAAATCCAATCTGGCACGACGCGCTCACACAGAACCGGACTTCGCGCAAGGATCATCGGTGCATCAGCTCTAGTTCAGGCAAGAAGGTACGCTTCCTGGTAACGAACGACGTGGATCCGGAGCTCAGCGGGGTAGCCGAATTCGCCTCGGGTGATCATTTTGCAGCTGTGCGTTCAGCCGGACAAGAGATCGAAGTCGAGACGGTTTCGCTTAACCAGCTGCTAGCGGACTGCAATGCTCCTCGCAGGATTGACTACATGTCGATCGATACCGAGGGGAGCGAGTACGATATCCTAAAGAGCTTCGATTTCTCCCGCTACAGCATCGATCTACTCAGCGTGGAGCAGAATCGACAAACGGAAGCTGCGATTCAGGCGCTTCTTGCGACGCACGGATACAAGCGAGTCTTCGAGGAGTTCTCGCAGTGGGACGGCTGGTATGTGCATTCGGAGCGCATGACCTCTCGGCGTGGCACGAATCTTGACGGGCAATTGGCGCAAGCCCCGCGCAGGTAGCGTTGGTCGAGAAAACGAATGGCTGACCAGACCCGGACTGAGCTTGAATGAAAGAGTTTTCAGCACGAGCAAGAATGCCGCACATGTCATCGTTAGAGCCCGCGGCTGAAGCAAAGCGTATCAATGTCGCGATGCTGCTCAGCTGCAGTTCCTTCGAAGGGTTTTTTGGGTGGGTGCAGGGTCAGACGCGCGCTAGCTATCTCGAGCGGTATCGAAACGATTGGGCGTGGTACTATGCTCGCGGTTTGAGTCGAAACGGGATTAGGCCGATGCTCTATATCCCCGCACTGCGGGAGTCGGGAAAGTTCGCCACCGATGTTGGGATCGACGTTCGATTTCTGCCGCTCGAGAATTGGTACCAGCTGATCGAACGGGTGTGGGTCAAGCGCCTGTCGCGCCGTTCGCGCTGGTCCCTATATGCTGAGGAACGGTTGAACACGATTGCATTTATGCGGCCGCTTCGGAAAGCGCTGGCAGCGGATAGAATTGATCTGCTGTACGTGCAGGAATATTGGAGCGGCAGGTTCGATCACCTCGCAGGTCGAATTGATTTGCCAATAGTCGGTGCAGATCATGGCGGCCTGCCGGATCGTGTCGTGAAGCTGTTCAAACGCGATAGCTTTTGCAGGGCGGCGTTGCTCTATGGTCAAACCGAGCAGGAGTGTCGCATCGTCAGTCGTTATGGCGGTCGATCCCGTCTCCAGCCGAACGGCTGCGACGTATCGGAGTTCTTTCCGGATGCGGCCGCGAGCCGTTCCAAAACGATCCTGACAATCACGCGTTTGACCAACAGGCAAAAGCGCACGACCGACCTCATTCGCGCACTCGCCAACCTGCCAGAGGAATGGACGCTGGATATTGTCGGCACGGGGCCCGACAAGGACCTGATGCAGGGGCTCGCCGCGAAGCTCGGCTTGTCGCACCGGGTGCGATTTCATGGATTTGTCGACCGATCCAAGGTGCGCTCCTTGCTGTGCCGGTGCGGCGTATACGTGATGCCCTCGGCGAACGAGGCGGTGGCACTTGCTGTCCTGGAGGCAATGGCTTGCGGTGCGGCGGTGGTTCTGAGCCGCATACGGGCGTTTGAGCAATTGGTCACGCACGGAGTTAATGGCGTGCTATTTCCCGTCGGTGACGTAACAGGTCTATCCGCTGCCATCCTCGATGCCTGGGGCAATCACCAATCACTTGGCCGAGCAGCAATCGAAACTGTCCACCAAAGCTACAATGCGGAGAAGCTGTACGCGGAGCTGGCAGATAGTCTGCGAAAATCCGCTCATCGCGCTGTAGCCACCGCGGCGGAATCAAGCTTGAACTTGGAGGCTTTATCTTAGCGGCATGAGGCAGGAAATCATAGGCGACGCTCCCCCATCTTTTGAGAAGGTTTGCGTAATGAAGCAATTATACGAGGGTGATGCTTACGGAAAGAACAATCCGACATGGCATGAGGAGGATGCGCCGTGGAAGGCGGGTCACGTCGCGCAGATGATCCGGCGAAACAACATCCCGACCCAGCGCATATGCGAGATCGGCTGCGGGACGGGCGAGATCTTGTTGAACCTGGAAAGGACGTTTCCGGATGCGCGCTTATCGGGGTACGAAATCTCGCCCGATGCGTTCAGGCGCGCAGCAGCAAAAAGTACTCAACGTACGAAGTTTCACTTAAGCAACCTCCTCGGAGAACACGATTTAGAATTTGATGTTATCCTCGCGATTGACGTGATCGAGCACGTTGAGGACTATGTTTCATTCATAAAGCAGTTGCGTAGGTTTGGAACATTTAAGATCTTTCACATCCCGTTGGATCTCTCCGTGCAATCCATTTTGCGGGCTTGGCCGATTGCCGACCTCAGACGCAATGTCGGACACATTCACTACTTCTTCAAACAGTCAGCGTTGGCCACGCTCGAGGATTGCGGCTACACGATTGTCGATCATTGTTACACCGCTAGTCGGTTGGAATTGCCCAATCAGGCCTTCACAAGCCGTCTCATGCGAGTGCCCCGCCGCCTGATGTTTGCCTTCAATGCGGATCTCGCTGTGCGTTTGCTAGGCGGCTACTCGCTGTTGGTCCTCGCAAAATGAGGACCGGCGCAAGTCGGCTGGGTTGCGGTCATAGGCTGAGCCGGGTGATCGGCCTCAGTTGGAGGCGATCGATCCTGAATTGGAGCTGCGCTTATCCGCTGCAGCCAGCTCGTCTGGCGCAATCAGCTTGCGCTGATAGGCACGAAACAGCGCGCGGATAATGACGCCGACAAAGTAACCGCCTTGCAAGATGGCTTGGGTGGCTAAGACGGCAAGAACGGTTTCAAGCCCGCCGAGGCGCTGATTAAGTGTCAGGAAGATCGTGACAAACAGGACAAGCAAGGCAAAGGGGAGCAATGCCCGAAATCGGAAGCGCAGCCCCAACACCGCTCCGAAAATTGCCAGTCCGATAGCCGCGTATTCCATTACAGTGTCCCGCGATACGCGAAGTCCCCTGGAAGAGCTGAGCTGAAACAACGTCCTTGCGATCGGTTTCGCGCCCCCTCACGCCGGCCGGAGTTCGACACCTCGCCTCGCTTGCCCAACCGACGAACCGGTCAAGTGACAGATCACCTGTTGCGAGAACGTAAACTCGCAGTGTGGCAAAATCTTGTGGCGGTGCAGCACTCACGGGGCGCCAAAGCCGGTTTGATGCATCCGAACAATAACTTAGGTCTGCTTGCAGGCCGAGTCCTGTGCCGACGAGCCACAATAGCAAGTGGAACCGCCAGATCAAGTTGGCGCATTCCCCGTCAACGGCTTTTTTCGGTACAGGGTTTAGTGTTTCGACCGCTGTCACCTTGGCAGGGTATTTGCACCGTAAGCACGGTTGGCTGCTTTTTCATCTTGAGATCAATCGTCCCGGTGAACGCGCTGGACCAAGCACTGGTGTCTTGCATCTTCCAGGCAATTTGCCGCAGGTGTGCATGCGTATTGTACAATTACTCAATCACACACGCCGGCTGAATGGTCATGTGCATGCCGCCGTGGACCTCGCCTGTGCGCAGGTGAAACTCGGCCATCAAGTCGCAATGGTGAGCGGCGGCGGCGATTTTGATGCGCTGCTCGCGAAAAACAATGTCGAAACCATCCGCATCGGTTTGGAGCGTCGACCTAAGGAGCTGCTGCAGGCCACGCTGTCGCTCTACCGGCTGATGCGCGATTGGCGGGCAGAGGTGGTTCATGCCCATATGATGACCAGCGCCGTCCTTGCCTGGCCAATTTGCAAGTTGCTCGGAATTCCGCTCATCACGACCGTTCACAATGAATTCGAGCGGAGCGCCGTGCTCATGGGCCTCGGAGCGAGAGTGATCGCGGTTAGTGCAGCCGTTGGTAAGTCAATGCGAAGGCGAGGCATCCCACAGTCGAGGATCCGCGTGGTTCTGAATGGAACAATCGGTGCAGCGCGTTTCGAGCAAAAGGATCGCACGCCAGCCTCGCTTCAATCACCGGCGATCGTTTTCGTTGGCGGACTGCATCCGCGAAAAGGGCTATCGGACCTCTTTTCCGCGTTCGATATGGTTTACGCGGCGCTCGGAGCAGGACGCTTGTATATTGTGGGCGACGGTCCGCACCGCGAGCAATATGCCGCCCAGGTCAGCTCGATGGCATGCGCGTCGGCGGTGACCTTCTTGGGCGCTCAAGATAATCCTTTTCCGTTCCTGTCAGGAGCCGACATCTTCGTGTTGCCGTCGCATGCGGATCCCGCTCCGCTGGTGCTGTCGGAAGCGCGGGAAGCTGGCTGCGCCATCGTGGCGACCGATGTCGACGGAATTCCTGAATTGCTTGAACAGGGACAAGCAGGCGTTCTCGTCCCCGTGGGCAACCCGCAAAGACTTGCCGAAGTATTGCGCTGTTTGCTCCAAGACCAACAAGCCGTGCAGGAATGGAAAAAGAAAAGTCAATTCAATCTAGAGTTTCTTACAATCGAGCGAGTCGCTCGTCAAACGCTCGCGATTTACGAAGAGGCGTCTGGTCACATTCATGCCCACGCCTGAAGCAAGTGATGTCTGTGACCCAGCTACAGCGACGACGTGCTCGAGAATAGCGGCCATCGATTTTCCCAAGCTCGCCGTCATCATCACCTGCTTCAACTACGAGGCTTACATTGAGCGAGCGATCAGGAGCGTCTTAGACCAGAACTGCGATGCCTGCGAACTCCTGGTGGTGGACGATGGCTCAACTGACGGCTCCTGGGCGACGATTACCCGCTGCGCGGTGACCGCATTCAAGATTGAAAACAGAGGGCAGCTAGGCGCCTGCCTGTTTGGTCTAGAAAAGACCCAAGCAAGATTCGTCTTGTTCCTCGACGCCGACGATGAGCTCAAGCCAGGTTCACTGGCCAGAATCTTGGCCGAGTTGGACGAGCGCGTTGCAAAACTTCAATTTGGTCTAACGCTCATCGATGCCGAAAGCAGGCCTATCGGATCGTTTTCGTTGCTCGAATCGTTTCGGGAGCGCGACCGATTGGTTGATGAGGTGCTCAGCCGCGGTGTCTACAAGACGCCACCGACGTCCGGAAACGTGTTTCGTCGGGATGTCTGCGAACTGCTGCGCGAGGTGGACTATGACAAGGCCGTTGATGGAGTGATCTTGTTTGTTGCTCCGTTCTTTGGGGACGTGGTCAGCCTTTCCGAAGAGCTGGGCAACTACCGTGTGCACGGCCTCAACGATTCGCAGCTCGGTCAGCTTCCAAGCGCTTCGTTGCTACAGCGCGATATCAAGAGGTTTGTGGCGCGGACCGAGCACTTGCGCGCCATTCTCGCTCGGGTGGCTCCGGGCCGAAGATTGGTTGAGCCGCAAGGCGCCTTTTACTATCGCGAGCGCAGCTTCTGCCTCCAGATTGTATCGGGCAGCTCACGCGCTTCGATGTTGCCGAAACTGATCGCCAGTGTTGGCTCTGAGCCGTTCCCGATCGTTCAAAAAATGGCGCTGCTTGCTTTCTTTGTGCTTGCGGCCATGCTGCCTCACGAACCAGCCAGAGCGTTGATGGCCTACAGGTCTCGGAACCGGAGACGATCGGGACGTCTCCGTTTGGCTTTGCGGCGCTAGATAAGGCGCTGCATTGGCTCAGTGGCGGCCCTTCTCGATGTCGCCATTCAGCCTTGGGAGCCGTTGCCGTGACGGGCGGAGCTATCGTTCAACCCACCTACCCAACTAGATCATGGAAGCTGAAGAGTTGGCCGAGCACGTTTCCGATCGCGCCCTGCGGCAGGTTCGTTCCGTTGAAGCTGACAGCGTCCACGTAAAGATTGCGGTCGGTGTCGGGTGTGCCGTCCCAGCGGTCGTTGAGAAAGTGGACCAGGACAGTGTGATTGCCGGGTCCCCAATCCCCGTGCACGGCAATAGTCTCGGATTGATTTGCCGCATGCGATGCATGGGCCGTCAATGTCCCACCGACTTGGTTGCCATCGACCGAGATAGTGTAGAGCGCGTCGCCAAGATAGGCATCTTCGCTGATCTTGAACACGAGTTGATCCGGACCGGCGCCGATCGATGTCGATGAGCCGTTTTGTGTTTGGGAAGGCGTACCGGTCGGGTTTGTCTGCAGTACAGGCGTGGTCGCTGGCGCGCTCGTGTCGGGCGATGTACCATCATGGAAGCTGAAGGTCTGTCCGAGTACGTTTCCGATGGCACCTTGCGGAAGGTTCGCACCGTTGAAGCTGACGGAGTCCACGTAAAGATTACGGTCGGTAGCCGGGGTGCCATCCCAGCGGTCGTTAAGGAAGTGAACCAGGACGGTGTGATCGCCGGGTCCCCAATCCCCGTCCACGGCAATGGTGTCGGATTGACCGGCCGCATGCGATGCATGGGCGGTCAATGTCCCGCCGATCTGGTTGCCATCGACCGAGATGGTGTAGAGCGCGTCTCCAAGATAGGCATCTTCGCTGATCTTGAAGATGAGTTGATCCGGACCGGCACCGATCGATAGTGATGAGCCGTTTTGTGTTTGTGAAGGCGTACCGGTTGTATTTGTCGGAGGTGGGGTCGTTATCACCGGTGTGGTCGGCTCGGCCGGTGCACCATCATGGAAGCTGAAGGTCTGTCCGAGTACGTTTCCGATGGCACCTTGCGGAAGGTTCGCACCGTTGAAGCTGACGGAGTCCACGTAAAGATTACGGTCGGTAGCCGGGGTGCCATCCCAGCGGTCGTTAAGGAAGTGAACCAGGACGGTGTGATCGCCGGGTCCCCAATTGCCGTGCACCGCGATCGTGTCGGATTGACCGCCGGCATGCGATGCATGGGCCGTCAATGTCCCGCCGACCTGGTTGCCATCGACCGAGATGGTGTAGAGCGCGTCTCCAAGATAGGCATCTTCGCTGATCTTGAACACGAGTTGATCGGGACCGGCGCCGATCGATGTTGATGTCGGTGTGACTTGGGGTGTGCTCGAGGCAGTTGCAGCACCGTAGGTCCCGGGATCATTACCCGCTGGAGACGAGACCGGCTCCAGAGAAACAGCTGTGGCGGATGGCTCGGCAGAATAAACGCGGATGTAGTCGATCTTACTGGTGATAGGCACCCGTGCGAGGCTTGCGGGCTCTTGCGTAGCAAGATTCGCCAGAAGGTACATGGGTTGATGCATGTCGCTCGGCGTTGCGCGACTCCCAACCAGCTGGCCATCGACATAGAAACTGATCTGCTCTTTCTGCCAATTTACGCCATAGGTATGATAGCCACCAGGATTGGGCAATTCGCTGTAGACTTGGAGCTGCGTCTGCCAGTTGTCATTCAACGCTCGGTCCGTGGTGTGGATGGTGCTGTATACCCCTTTGCTCCAGACGCCATAGCGCTCAACAACATCGAGTTCTTGCCACCGTCCGAGCCCATTCGGATCGGGAAGATTGTTCACGGGCAGCAGCCAAAATGCATCCCAAGCACCTGGTGACGACGAGAACTCTGCCCGAATCTCGAAGTAACCGTACTGTTGCGAGAAGGTTCTCTGGGTTGTTATCAGTCCGGACTCCCAGCTTTCGGGAACTCCGAATGGAGTACGATCCGGAACAGCGGTAATCGCAAGCACTCCTTGGGAAACAGAGAAAGGATCGTATCCCGAGCTGGGGTCGACGAACGAGCTGGTGCCGAAGCCAACGTCGGACGCCGCATCGCCCCGCCATTCGGCTCTGGTGTCGGCCCACTTCGTGCCGGCGCCAGTAAGTGAAATGCTCCTGGAATTGAATTCATCGTCAAACGTCAGCTTGTAGCCGCTAAGATCGATCATCGAAAATCTCCGCGAGTAAAGCCCTGAGCGGTACGAACGAAATATCTGCGCGAGAAACGAATGCTTTAAGTTGCTGCAGTGAAAGCTGTGAGAGACTTGCTCGCGATGCGTTGATCGTTCGACGGCTCGGAGTATCAAACTTGCGTCAGTAGACAGTTCACACGGATCGGACCGTCAGTGTCGGCATGTGAGGGCCTGACCTACCGCACGCCCTTGAAGAGCAAATTCAAAGGACCGGATCACCGCGATCTCTCTCGACTATACGCTCGTCAAGCCTGGAAGTGCATGGTGAGGGAAGCGCATCCCTGCACCAATTTTAGGCGATTTCCCGGCGCGGACGCTGACTTCGCGGTACTGCGTCAATTCTCTTGAATCACAACAGACGCAGAGCAGTGGGCTTGGGCCGAGCCAGTCAGCTGCGGTCGGCTGATAGCGCGTCATAAGCCAACCCGCCATGACTTCGGACCAAGGCGCGCATGGACCAGGTCTCGTCGACTCTCGGCCATTCCACGGACTTACGATACGGTAAGCCTACGTGTCCAGAGTTGCGGGTCGTGACGCGATTGTATGCGCAGGAAAGCGTATTGGTCGGAAGCTTCGTTGACGTTGAGAATGGCCGTACTCAGATTGTCGAGAACCAAAATAGCTCTGCCTTCTCGGACAAGCAGAACCAGGTGGTTTTCTCCGGTTGCCCGAATGCCAACCTCCGCAAGGAGAAGAGACGAACTCGGCCAACCAGCTCGCAGCAGGAGATGGCGCTTTGTGACAGCATAGTCCGCGCAGTTTCCCTCGCTGGGAAAGATCTGCCAGTCATAGTCATTCCGGCTTGCCGCTAACGCCTTCGGCATGATGCTGAAATTGACCATGGAATTGATCTGGTTGAGCTGTCGCCATCGCTGACTACGAGAACGGAAATCTGTGATGCGCAGATCGCCATGTTGCTGGCAATCTTCGGGATATCGGACGCAGAACAGCGCGAACGAAAGGGGGGCGGCGACTTGCTGTTCAAAACCGCAATAGGCCGGTTGGCCGCAAATCCAATACATTATGGCAAGTGTGCTTGCAGCATATCGGATCATCACTTGGGTGCCTGACAGAAACGACTACACCATCGCTGCATATTGCAGGCGCAAGAATGGGAGCGCTATATCAATTATGGGGCAATTGATGCCTAGCCTTGAAGCGTCGCTGCCGCAGCTGTTTGCCTAACCAACAACGCGGCGCTGCTGCGAACGTGGTCACGAGGACGATCACCGCTCCAGAGAAACGGGACAGACTTCCACCTGAAAAAATTGGCTTCGCTGTCCAGGAAACTGCTTGGCACACTGAGGCGCCAGCGTCATTTCGAGCAGCCGCCGGCCCAATTTGCGGTGCCATCGCGGTGGCTCTTGGTCCCGCAGAATGCACCCGGCTCTCAAGCCGAGCGACACATAGCTGCGATCAGCCAGAGATCGTCCATGACGGGCTGGCCTTGTTATTCGCGCCGCCTTAGCTTGTAGCGGTCGCTAGCAGCAGACGTATTTCAGAGCCGTGCCGCTCATCCGCGAGATACGATCTTGGTCATTGCCTGAGCTATACCGACGCGCGCGAGAGTGACGACAGAGATCCCGCAGACACCACCAGCCACTTTGACCAGCACATCCATGAGGTCACCATGTCTATCGAGAGTCAGCAGCTGCAAGGCTTCGAGGATAACTGCGCTGCCGACGACGATCAGAGTTATGAGGATAATGCGATTCGAGTAGGCCAGCACGAGCGCGAGACCGAGGATAAAGAATGCGGCAAAGCGCTCGACGTTAGGCGGCGCAATCATGGGCCGATCGTAAATGGGAGCGAGCGTCACGAAAGCGACGAGGGCGAGAGCCAACCATCCCGAGGCGAGAAAGAACTTGACCATGTCTGTTATGATCCAGAGTTCGTGTTCGGTGCAATGAGGCGAGCGGCGCGAACATCTGGCCCTGTGTCGGAGCGGTTATCAACCGTATCGGATGATCAAAAGGTAGGCAGGGGCCGCACGATCGATCGGCAGAAACCGTTTTAGGCGCAGCCTGTATTTGCGTTCGTCCGAGTGAACGAGTTGTGAGCGCCTGCTGTGGCGGAGTTCGCAGCGGTAGGCGACCCCGAAGCTTGCGGGTACATGCCGCTACTCCGATGTTGCTTCGCATTTCGCTTTTGGAACTCTGATCAAGCGAACACATCTGTGAGCGCAAGCGAGATGCGAGACTGCGCGGTCGGGAATATCGATCTGATCTTTCAGCGTGGCCGGCGCATCGGTGCGCTGACGAAGCGCTGATGCCTGATCTCGCGCAGCAGCAGCGTGCGCTTGGTTTGCGCGGCGTTGAGCAAGCCTTCGAACAGCACCAGGACCTCGCGCGCCTGGACGTAGACTTCGGTGGTGACGGCGTCTTGATCGCAGCCATAGGCGGCAAGGCGCGCCTCGATCTCGGTCGCAGCGATCGGGTCAGTGCGCCAGCTCAGGGCATTTTGCTGGGTGTAGTATTCGGCCTGGGGCTCGAAGTCGGGATCGATCCCGACCATGTCAATGCGCCGGAGCGCCGCTTCGATCGCCTTTTGGCGATAGGTCTCGAGTAGTTTGTGCCGTAACATGCGGTAGCGTAGGATCTCCCAGGACAGTTCGGCCACGTCGATGGCAAGCAGCCATTCGATGGCGGACCGGGGCGCAAGGTCCGCAAAGATGGCCTGTCGCAGCGCATGGTAATGGTTGAGATGTTCGCCGGGCAGCAGCAGGGGCGGCGGCGCCAAGGCGGCAAACTCCGCCGGGAGCGCAGTGGCGGTCAGCTCGGGCGCGGTTTGGAAGGGGCCGTTCATCGGGATGCGGTCTCCGCGCCCAGGCTGGCGAGGGCGGCTGCGCTGCCGCCCGCTGTCTCGGTCGGACCCTGCACCGGGCTCGTTGCCCACAGCTCCTGCGCGACCGGCAGTGGGGCGATCTGCAGGTTCGCCCACCACGCCCGCTCGTTGCCGTGCCGATGCAGCTCCTCGTGATGGGCGCGGCACAGCGGCACCGTGAACTCATCGCTGACCTTGCGCCCGAGCGCCCGCGGCTGGGCGAATGTCAAATGATGGGCATCGCACGGCGTTTGCCGGCACACCAGGCAGGGCTGCTCGCGGACAAACAGCAGGTGCGCCTTGCTGCGCTTGCGCGGCGGCTCCTTGGGATGAGCGAGCCCGGCCTCGGGTGGCGTGGGCTGCAGCGCGGCGTCGGCATCCGCAGCCGCCGCGGCGGGCAGGCTTGGGGCGCCATCCAGGACGGCCGGTTGGTCGGTCTGGCTTTCGGCGGGACGCGCGGCGTCCTCAAGCTTGGCCTGATAGGCGGCCTCGACGCGCCGGGCATCCGGCTCCTGCAGGCTGTTCTTCAGCGGGAGGCTCGCCATGGCCCAGCCGAGCAGATCGGCGCTGGCAGGCAGCGCTTCGAGCTGGCGCAACAGCTGCTCCCGGAGTGCGGCGGACTCCCCCGGCCGCAGCACCGGGGCACGGTTGAGCGCGCCCTTGCCGGGCGCGGCCTTGAGGTTGGGCGGTGCGGGTGGAACGGCGACCGTATCCGGGGCGTCGAGATCATCCTCGCCGGCAATCCCGACCAGCGCGAACAGGGCGTAGCGTCGGGCGTAGGTCAACGCCGCACCCATGCGATGCGGCGCCTCGATGTCCCGTGCGGCGCAGACCGGCCAGTCCGAGGAGATCCACTCGCCGGAGGAATGGGCGAGCAGGGTGGTGAGGTGGATGTGGCCACTGGTTGGCTCGACCCGGGTGGTCTGGATGGTGGCGATCTCCTGCTGGCTCAAGGTCTTGCGCACGATGTCGAGGCCGCTCGCCAGCGAGGCGTAGCGAAAGGTGCGGTCGTCATCGCGCAGGAACGGCGAGCGGATCTGAGCGGTCAGGGTCTTCTCCGGGTTGGTCAGTTCGGCTTGCGCGCGGGCCAGCGCCGCCGCGATCGCGCCGATTTGCTCACTGGCCTGGTGCATGGACGCGCTCCATCTCAACCGGATCAAAGCTGATCGCGCCGGCTTTGGAGCGCTTGGCGCGAACGCCGTGGCCAAACGCCTCCTTGGCATCCTCCGGCAGCAGCTTCTTGAGTTCGGCCTTGGCCAGCTCGTGCTCGGCATGGGCCTCGCGGGTGCGCAGATAGATCGCCGCACATTCGGCCCAGACATTGGACGCACTCATGTCGACGACCTTGACCGCGGCAAGCCGCGGCCGTGGGGTCTCGATCCCAAACAGCAGCGGTGGCTCGCCGCTCTGCACGCAGCGCCAAAACTTCTTCTCCGCAGTCAGCAGCAGGTGCTGGTAGAGCGGGTCGGCATGCACGGTGATTTCGACCCATTTGCCGCCGCCGGTGATGATCGAGAGCACGGCCGCGCGCGATGCGACCACCCACATGTTGTGCTGCAGCTGCGCCATGTGCTTCTCCGCCGCCGCCTCTTCGGTAAAGCCCCAGGGCAGCATGAACTTGGCCTCGAACACCGCGCCGGTCTGCTCGACGATGCCGTCCAGCGTGGCCGCCATCCAGCCGTGCACGGAATGCCGCACCCGCTTCTGGATGTCGGTGATGACGCGCCCGGTGGCGGCCTGGTACCAGGCACGGTTGAGCGCCTCGGTGGCGTTGCCGAGTTGCACCACCAGGTTGCGGGACAAATCTGGTGGCGCGATCTCGCCGCGCTTTTCCCGCCACAGGCGAATGAGCTCGTTCTGGTCCTGGCCCATGATGATGCGCGCGTCGGAGCCGCCAATGAAGGCGCGGCGGTCGTGGCGGTTCAAACTGATGACGGAGCGCGGCGCCTCGGCGCCGTCGGTTGCAGTTTTGGTCACCGGTCTCTCCTTGGTTGATGCGGCTTGCCGCCGCACCGCCAAAACCCCCGCCGCTGCGAGGGGCAGACCGGGGCCAAGGGCCGAAAGGCCGGTCCGAGGATTAACGCTCCTTTTGCCCGGGAATGCCAGTCCTTTCTGCAGCAATTATGCGTTTCGTTCGGCGTGAAAAGCGTTGAGAGTTCAGAAGGTTGGAGCGATTCTTCGGGGGGCGCAACCCGCCCCGACAGAGGCGCTCCGACATGACGTCAGTTCGACAAATTGAAGCCAATCGCAAGAACGCCAAGCGCAGCACCGGGCCGAAAACGGCGGGTGGGAAGACGAGGTCCAGCCGCAACGCGCTGCGTCACGGGCTGGCGCGCAGCGATATCAGCGATCCTGCCGAGGCGGCGAATCTTGCCGTCGCGATTGCTTCCGAGCTCGGGCCTCAGGCCACGCTCGATGCGGCGATGGCGCTTGCGCGCTCCAAGCTCGCACGGCTGCACATCCGCAGCCTGCGGCAAGCGATGTTGGCTGCGCTTCTGACCGGCCCGCTGCCCGCCGATCTGAAAGGCCTCCAAGGGCTGGAGCGCTACGACCGCGCCGCTTTGGTGCAGCAGAAGCGGACGCTTCGCTTGCTAGGTTTGGCACGCGACTGAGGCAAGGTCAGGTGGCTTCGTTCTGAAAAAGGGCGCGGCGCCCCACGGCTGCGGCAAAGCTCCTCGACCGCGCACCGACGGTTGATGGGATTGGTCGAGGGCGCTGAGCGCCCCCCCGACTACCGCTCCGACAGTCGCGTCTGGACCGGTCGCGAGCTCGGTTTGACCATCATACAGCTGGGGCTGCACGATTGGATGATGAAGAGCCTCACTTAGCGGCAATCATCAGAGCCAACTGAATGTGTGGTCGTAGCCATTGGTGTCATCGTAAGCAAGCGCCTGGCTGATGCTGTCGACCTGATCGTCGTGACGGCCTTGCGGGAAGGTCAATAGCTCCATCTCGAGATCGGGCAAGAATGGCGCGTTCCTGGGAAACCGCACCCGTCCGGCGGCAAACTTGGCCTGCTGCACATAAAGGCGACCGATCTTGTCGTGCTCGACCTTGATCGGGTTGACGAAGCAATCCGTCCGATCGCTGAGCTCCTGGGCCAAGGCAATTCCAGTGGAGGCCTCCTCGATCAGGATTTCGTGCGGCTCGAAGCGCCTGGCGAGCTCGATCGCGGTATCCCGCAGCGCCGGATACTCGAACCGGCCGCGCACGAGATCCAGCAGGTAGTAGGTCCCGTCCACGACCAGCCAGGTCGTACACACCGACCAGTCATTTTGGGCGCCGTTTTTCGCAGCCGTATCCCAGCTCTGGATGATGCGGCAGCCCAGCCCATCTTGTGATGGGGGCTCGTCGTAATATCGCAGCCAATTGCGCTTGATCAGGGCGCCGCCGGCCGGCACCGGCGCCTGCTGATATTGCGCAGCGAACACATCGGGCCCAAGCGTCTGCTGTAGCTTCCGTAACATCTCGATCGATTCATGGGCCGGATGCAGCGCCTCACCTGCCTTCCGGAGATGGAATTGGTTGGGCCCGATCGGGATCGCGGCGTCGCTCTCGGCGATCGCGGGCAGGTTCAGCATCTCCCACTCATCGGATGAACTGGCCATAAACCCGGACAGATCGTCGAGATGAACACGCTGCATCACCAAGATCACCGCGCTGGTCAGCTTGTTGTCGAGCCGCGACATCAGCGTATTGGTCACCCATTGGTTCACGGCAGTTCGGCGCGACTCCGATTGCGCATCGGCCGGCTTTTGCGGATCATCAATCAGGATCAGGTCACCGCCTAGTCCCGTCAGTGTCCCTGAAACCGATGTCGTCCGGCGTGAACCGCGCCGGGTCGTGATCAGCTCGGATTCGGTGCTGCGCGCGATGTGCATCTCGGGAAACGCGCGCCGGTACCAGTCGGAATGCACGATGGAGCGGAAGTCGCTGGCATGTTTGGCCGAGAGGTCATCGCCATAGCTGAGGGAAATGATGCGGCGGCCCGGCGCGTGCCCCAGCAGGAATGCCGAAAAGGCCACCGATACCGTGATCGATTTGAGGTAGCGCGGCGGCATGTTGATAATCAAACGCGTCAGCTCGCCGCGACGTACGCGCTCGAGCTGATAGGCAATCGCCTGGATGTGCCAATTGGGCAGGAATTTAGCGCCGGGGTTGAGGTGAAGAAAGCAGCGGTAGACAAAGCTGACGAAGTCAGCGCGCAAGATGGCGTTGAGCAATGCGAAGTCGTGGGCAGTCATTCGGAGTCTCCTTGCTTTTTGAATTTCTCGTAGAGCTGTGCGTTATAAAAATCCAAGACCTTGCGATCGTCGATGTCGAGCTGCGGCGCTGCAGGCTGTTCGCTGGACTCGACCTGCTGCTTGCGGTTGAGAAGGAAGGCGGCCGCTTTGTCCTTGCCCTTCAGCGCATCGTCGGCAGCTTTGGTCAGGATCCCTTCGAGCACGGTGATCTTCCGCGCCTTACCGTTGTCACGGATGGAAATTTTTCGGTCGAGAATCTCGTTGATGATGGTCGCCTCGTTCTTTGAGCCTTTGGGCCGACCGTGCTTGTTGCCGGACTGACCCGGCTTGAATTGGTGCTCAGGGGGCGGGCGGCCGTAGCCGACGTCGGCTCGTTTCCCGCGCCCGCCGCCCGGTCCGGTTTGCTTGCGGCGGCTCATGTGCTGCGCTCCGCTGACGTGGTCGCTCGTTCGGCCGCCACCTCATCGAAGGTCTGGCCGGTCGCGACCAGGATGGCATCGCGCTTGGTGACGTCCTGCCAGCGGCGGATTGCGGCATCGGCATACAATGGGTCGATCTCCAACCCGCAGGCCCTGCGGCCGACGTGCTCGGCCGCCAGCACGGTGGTGCCCGAGCCCAGGAAGGGATCAAGCACGAGATCGCCGCGCCGGGTGCAGTCCTTGATCGCATCCGCGATCAGGGCGACCGGCTTTACCGTGGGATGCACCGTGAGATCATCGAGGCGATCCTTGCGGAAAGTGTTGACGCCGGCACAGGTCCACACATTGGAGCGGTTGCGGCCGTGGCGACCAAGCTCGATGTTGTTCAGGTGCGGCGCATCGCCGTTCTTGTAGAGGAAGATCAGCTCGTGCTGCGAGCGATAGAAGCTGCCTTGGCCGGCGTTGGTTTTGTTCCAGACCACGAGGTTCTGCAGCGGACCGTAGACGGCGCGGCCCGCGGCATGCATTTCGCCAAGGTGGCGCCAGTCAACGAACGCAAAGTGCAGTGAGCCGTCCTGCGAGAATTGGGCGGCTAGGCGCATCCAGCGCGTGAGAAAGTCGGTGAACTCGGGTGCGGACATTTCACCAGAGGCAACCGCAAATTCGCGGTGCTTGATCTTGCCGCGGCCGAGCGTCTTGGAAATTTGCACATTGTATGGACAGTCGGCGATCAGCATGCTGGCCCGATCGGATCCCATCAACCGCGCCCAATCGCTCTGATCGCAGGCATCGCCACACAGTACCCGATGCGCACCAAGCTGCCACAGCTCGCTCCTGCGGCTGATGGGCTGCTCGCCGATCGTGCAGGGCGCGTCACCTGAATCATGCTCCGAGCTGCCGAAATCGAGCATCAACCCGTCGATTTCGGCCGGCGCAAACCCGGTGATGTCGAGGGTGAGATTGCATTCCGGCAGCAAGGACGCGAGCTCACCGAGTTCTTCGGCGAGCAGCTTGCGATCCCAGCCTGCATTCGCTGGTATCTTGTTGTCGGCGAGAGCCAGCGCCCGCTTTTCCGCGTCCCTCAGGCCGCGCATCACCAAAACGGGGACCTCCTTCAGGCCAAGCTGCTTGGCCGCCTCCCAGCGGGCATGGCCGCAGATGATCCGCCGATTTGCGTCCGCTAGGATCGGGTAGGTAAATCCGAATCGCAGGATCGAGTTGGCGACTTGCTTGATTTGCTTCTTGGTGTGGGTTCGCGCGTTCTTGGTAGCTCGCTTGAGATCTCCGAGCGGCAGAAGCATCAGGTCGCGTAGAACAGCTGGCGACAAGCCAGTGCTTGTCTTGGCAGCCTTCAAATCTCCTCCAATGGGACGGTCGAGGTGCTTAGTTCGTTTACTGGAGTTGGAAAGCGCGGTACGTCTGTCAGGCCGTGGTTTGGAGGCGGCCTTTGTTCGACCCACCGTCATGTTGCTGCTCCTTGTTGTTGAAGGAGCTGGTGATATTCAACTTTTTTCGGATGCTTGCATCAAGCGTGATCCCAGTCGAATTGTGGCAATAAAGCGCCTTGGCCTACGGTCGCTGATCCGAGGGGTCGCGTAGGCGCCGTCTGGGTATCCGCACGCCAAACTTGTGCAGCGTATCGGCTATCTTTTGCAGCGAGAGGCCTTCAAGCCCGGGCTCTTGCGCAGCAATGTAACCTTGGATCTGCTTTAGCAGGGGAACCCTTCCCTCAAGGCTCGGCAGGGCGCTGCAATCCAGTGCGTCGCAGGGTCTGGCAAAGCGGATCGGGTACGTGTAGCACCCCCGCTCAGCCTTCATCATCGCGATGGTGTAATGCAGAATACGCCACTCGAGGTCGGTTACGTGATAGGGTAGCAACGCGGGGATCACATCGACCGCGCAAAGCTGCGTGCCATCGACAAGCTCGACATTGCCGCCGCCATCGACGGTCGATCCGTCGAGACGAAAGATGTCGAATTCCTCCATTTCCCGGCTATCGTGACGCTCGGCGCGAAACTTCTTGCAGGTGCGGAGCGTGACGACGAAAGTTGTCTCCGCCGTCGTGTTCTCGGCAAAAACAGCGACCAAGCCGACGACGTCTCGTGAGAGAAGCTGCAAGCGACGGATCCGGATTTCTACGGTACACCGCCCGTCGAAAGCGGCGTGCTTGTGCAGAACGTCAATGGCATCGGCAATCGAGCGCCGGTGATTGCGTCCTTCCGGTTCTAGCCATTCGCTACGGGGCATGTTGTCCCTCTGCATGCTAATGGAGCCCAAGATCAACGTGGGGCGCAGGCGCTTGATGCTCAATCCGTAGCGCTACGGTCGTAACCACTACGGTGATCCTGATCGTTGGTACCCAACAGCAAACACGACCCCATCGATTACCACCGGGGATCATGCCGGGGCGGGTAGCAGGGTTACAGGCAGCTTTTGAGCAAAGCGGAGCTGGAGCAGATCGAGCATCATTCCGAGCTGCCGTAGAAGGGCTTGGTGTTCAGCTATTGCGAGCCTTGGGGCCTTGGGTCTGTACGTTCGACGGCCGTTCGTAAACGTCCATTCTGACGCGTGATGTCAGTTGACGGCGGCGCTGGTCGCCAGTTTCCAGGGCAGGAGCTCGTCGAGCCGGCTAATGAGGGTGCCCATTGGGGCATGCGCTGGAGCACGTCTTCAGGATAGGCGAGGGGCCCGAAGTCGCTGCGCTTCCAGTGGTGATGAGGAGCAGACGGTCGCCCAGCGGGTCGACGCCGTCAGATCCGGTGAACGGATCGTGCCGCAGCACGCCCGGCACCAGCATGGCGAGATCATCGAGGCCTTTGCGCATGTCGATGAAGTCCAAGGCGGCGTGAACCTTCGCGCCCCGAGGAAGCCGCGTCATGGTACCTGCTCCTCGGCCGACATGACCGCCATCGACCTCCTTGACGGCAAGGAACACCGGCGCTGCCACAGTCAGCGCCTGCTTTCCCGCGGAACAGCAGGCGTCCCGCGATGCAGAGTGTCCGGCGACCTCCGACAGGTTGACACCCGGCCGCATTGCGCCCTTCTTGTTAGAGGCTCTGCCCGGTCGATTTGCGCCTGTGCGTTGTCAATGAAAGTGGCCATTTGCCAGCCTCAACGTTGTGGTGGATCGCCTGAATTGTGATTATTCAGGGTCGGCGCGCGTGCGCAGCGAGGCCAGTTCGGCTTCATGTTCTCCATAAGTGATTTTCGTCGAAGGAACGGTGACATCCCTCCGAGCCTACGAGAGCGTAGCGATTTGCGAAGCATCCATTTATGGTGTGCGCCACATGGCGTTGCTTTAAGAGGGCTATTTTTCGCGTGGCCCAATGATCGCCAGATGGCCCCCTGTCTGCCTATCCTCAACAGCGGCGGCATAGCGAACCTTGTTCAACGGGCGCTTGGGCTTTCCTAAAGTCGCTTCCTGCAAGCATATCAAGTGCTAATTGCAAAACGGCAGTGTTCGCCCACCGCCGCTTTGATCGCGCTCGCAAGTTCTCCTCGAGTTACCTTGCTGCTTGTGGCGGCTGCGGCTTGGGAACCGATGTCAGCATACGGATCTTCCATTGCCCGTTCTCACGAACATCAAGGGTCGTCCAGACAATGTTCAAGTTAATAGGATCACCCTTCTCGGTCTTGCCGGTGACGTGCGCTTCGCCGGTGCGGATGACCATGTTCTCTGATAAAGGCTGAATAGCGTTGGTCGTGATTGCCAGATGATCCGCCCCTCGCTTGAATGCGCCTTCATAATATTTGGTGTTGTCCGGCTCAATCCCATTCTGGGTCACTCGCAGGTAGTTCTTGGTGAAAAGCGACGTGATCCCTGCAGCATCCTTCTTGTTGAAGTGCTGCTCGTACGCTGTCGTCAACCTGCCGAATTCGTCCCTGAGATTTTGATCTGATGCAGTCGCAGGGACCGTTGATAGCAACAGTGAAAGACATACAGCTCCCAATATGCGCATGAGTGTTACTCCCTACTGTTGATGCCTCCTTCGAATAGGGGATGGAGACGAGGCCTACCTCCGTCCTCCTTAGCAACATCGATCGCGCGGTCGCGGGTTTGGTATGGGCAAGTACTGACCAGTTCCTGTTCGTACACGCTGCCGCCGACATCCTTGTTGTTCATCGTTGATCGGCAAAGGCTCTCGGCCAATAGCTAGCAAGCCCGTTCCCGTCTCTAGGAGACCCCCTTCGTTTCCGTTAGGCACGAACGACAACGGCGCACGTCAGAGTACGAAGTCACTTACCGAGAGCGTGTGCCGGCCGACCAGGTCGATCTGGATTTCCGCGCTCGGGTCAGAGTCGACACTCCCCTCCACGATGGTATGCTCGGCGCCGTTTGCGTCGGTCTCATAGTGGTAGCCGAGTTGGCCCCGCCCGAGTTGGCCCACGCCGCCGACCACGTTGGCGATTTCGCCAACAAACACGAACTCGGGATTGCCAGCTTGGCCTCCGTTTGCGTCGATCCCACCGACATCGATGCGATCTGCTGCAGCCGTAAAATCGATTATCAGATCTCGATTGGTGCCAAAGCCGGCCGCCGCGGTGCTAGCGAATGTGAATGTGTCGTTGCCTGCTCCGCCAAAAAGCTCGCTCCTCGCATTGCTGGCCGTGATCGTGTCTTGGCCGGAGCCCCCCACCACGTTCTCAACGGATGTCAGACTATCGGTGCCGATCTCGCTGCTCGTTGCCGTCCCTGCAGTCAGGTTGATGACTGCATCGGCGCTGAGTCCGGCGAGGCTGTAGGTGTCGTTCCCGCCATTGCCGGTATAGTTATCGTTGCCATCGCCTGCCGCGGCAACGAACATGTCATCGCCCGCTCCTCCGCTGATTGTGTCATTCCCACCGGCGCCAATGATCGTGTCGTTGCCGCCAGCGCCAGACAGCGTGTCAGCACCGCTGCCGCCGGTGATCGTGTTGGCCAAACCGTTGCCGGTACCATTGAAGCTGCCGGTGCCGCCATAGGCCAGGTTCTCGATATCTGCGGACAAAGAATAGGTCGTGCTGGTCGCCAGGACGGTGTCCGTGCCAGCATTCGCGGCTTCCACGATTACGTCCGACGAGTTGTCGACAAGATAGGTGTCGTTGCCGGCCAGACCGACCAGCCGGTCGACGCCTCCTGCGCCATCGAGCGTGTCATTGTCGGCGCCGCCCGTGATGATATTGGCCAGCGCGTTGCCGGTACCTGCGAAATCGTCGGTGCCGACGAATGTGAGATTCTCGACATTGGCGATTCCGGAAAGCGTGAATACCGCGAGTGCCGTCCGGATCGTGTCGGTCCCTTCGCTGGTATTCTCGACGACGACGTCCTCAGAACTGTCCACCACGTAAGCGTCGTTACCCGCGCCGCCGGCCATCCTGTCGTTGCCCGTACCGCCATCGAGCAGGTCGCCACCAGCGCCGCCATCAAGCGCGTCATTGCCCGCGAGCCCCAGGCAGCGTATCACCGCCGCCCTGGCCGCTGAGCGTATCTTCCTCACCGGTCCCGTTCAGAGTATTGGCGGCACCGTTGCCGATCAGGGATATGCCGGCCACATTCTGGATCGTAGCCGCAATGGCTTGCGTATCTGTTCCGCCATTGCCGTCGGAGACCTGGACGATGACGTCGTAGACGTTGTTCGCGTCGACGTCGATTGGCGTCTCAAAGTCAGGCGCGGCGTTGAAGGACAGCACGCCGGTGCTGGCATCAATCGTGAAGAGATTCGCGTCTGATCCGCCACCGATCGTATAGGTGAGCGTCTGTCCCGTGTCCGGATCGGCGGCGGTCACAGTCGTGACTGCCGTCGTATTCTCGGCGATCGCAATACCTGCCGCTGCCTCCCCGCCATGGGAGGTTATGGCTGGCGTATCATTCTTGTCGATGACATAGGCATCCCCCACAAGGGTCTGAGGGCTGGCTTGCAGAATGGAGATCGAATTCGAGCCGAAGTTTGCGACTGCAATATCTAGCCGCCCATCACCGGTGAAGTCGCCGACTGCTGCCCAGCCGGGTTGGGTGCCGGCAGTCGCAAATAGCTGTTGGCTCTGGAACGTACCATCACCATTGCCGAACAGAACCGAAACGGAATCCAACAACGGGTTGGCGTACACAAGATCCAATGCGGTATCGCCATTGACATTGGCGAGTGTCACGGTGCCAGGTGCAACACCGTCACTTGCTATGCCGAGTGTATAGGAGAACGGCGCCTGGAAACTTCCATCGCCATTTCCTAGCGCCACCGATACGGTTCCGTCGTAGCTACTGAACACCAAGTCCGTATCGGCATCGCCGTCGAGGTCCTCGAGCGCGACGGAAGCTGTGTGTGTGGAGGCGGGAACATTGGGAGCCGCCGTGAACGTCCCAGCTCCGGTCCCGAGGTAGATTTGAATGCCGAATGCCCCTGGAACGTTTGAGAAGGCGACATCTACGATGCCGTCGCCATTGAGATCGGCGGCCGCAACGCCGAGAGGATCCGCGTTCGAGGCCAGCACGGTAGAGAGACTGAAACTACCGTCTCCGTTTCCAAGGAGCACGGAAACGCCGCCATTCTCGCCGGTGTTCGCAACGAGAACGTCGAGTCGACCGTCGCCATTGAGGTCCGCCAGCGCGGAATCCGATGAGTGGGCGCGGTTAGTCGGGGACGAAATCGCCGATTGGAATGTTCCGTCGCCATTGCCCAGGAGTATGGCAATGGCTCCGTTGGCGCCTGCGTTCGATATAGCGAGATCGAGCAGGCCGTCGTTGTCGACATCGGCGATCGAAACGCCGTTGAGATCATGGCCTGCAGCGTAATTCACCGGCCCTTGGAAGGTGCCGTCACCATTGCCCAGCATGACCGAAATTTCGCCCGAGGTGGCTTCGGACACGAGATCTTGCTTGCCATCGCCGCTCAGGTCACCGCTCGCGACATGCCCAGCGATCCCTGAGATGGACGAAATGACCTGGAAGGCGCCTCCCGCCAGGGGATTGCCGGCGAGGTCGCGCACCTCCGCGCCGGTGACACCGAGTGCCACCGTGCCATCACCAGAGCCCGTATCGACGGTCACTACGTATTGTGCGCCATCGCTGCCCGTGACGGGCGTCACGCTGGCAATGCTGGCGCCGATCACGGCGCCAGTCGTCGTCAGAGAAAACTGGCTCTCATCCACGCCGGTCACCGCCTCGGAGAACGTGACGGTGTAGTGCACTGTTTGCGCATTCGTCGGCGTATCGTCGCTGCGCGTGACGCTCATGACCGTCGGCGCGATGTCGTCGACATCGGTCACGGTCACTGCAACTGCCTGCGTATTCGTTGCACCACTACCGTCGGAAACCTGCACGGTCACCCTGTATACGTTGTCGCCATCGGCGTCGGTGGGTGTCTCGAAGTTTGGGGCGGAGGCAAAAGAGAGCGCGCCAGTATCGGCATTGATCACGAACTTGCTGGCGTCTTCACCGCCTGTGATCGCATAGGTGAGGGCCGGCCCAGCCTCCGGATCGGTTGCGGCGGGGGTCGCCACGGCCGTGATATTTTCCGCAATCGAGATCGACAGCAGGTCGGGCGCGCCGAAAGTGGTGTCGAGGCTGCCGTCAGCGTTGTAGCGAAGGAGCGCGAAATCGGCATTCGACCCGTTGTTGCTATATCCCGCAATCAGGATCTTGCCGTCGGGCTGCAATTTGACGCTGTAGCCTTCGTCCGAGCCGAGGCCCATCTGCGTCGTGACCACTCCGCCAATGCCAAAGGCCGTATCGAGGCTGCCGTCAACATTGTAGCGGACAAGGGTTACATCCGTGTTCGATCCGTTGAAGCTATTGCCTGCGACCAGAATCTTGCCGTCGGGCTGGATCGCGACGCTGCTCCCGACGTCGCTGCCCGGCACAACGCTAGTCCTGACCGTGCCGTCGCCGGCAAACGACGTATCGAGGCTGCCGTCGGCGTTGTACCGCACGACGGCGATGTCGGCATTCGGGCCCGTTTGGCTGATGCCCGCAATTACGATCTTGCCGTTGGCCTGAACGGCGACGCTTTGACCAACGTCATTGGTACCGCCAAAGTCCGTGGTGACCGTGCCGTCGCCACCGAAGCTCGTGTCGAGACTACCGTCCGGGTTGTAGCGAACGATCGCGAAGTCGTTCGGCCCGTTCCCGGTAAAACTATGGCCCGCGGCGATGATCTTGCCGTCCGGTTGCAAGGCGACGCTGTAGCTGGCGTCGTGGAACGCGACTGCCGTGGTAACTCTTCCATCGCCATTGAAGGTGGTGTCGAGGCTGCCATCCGCGCTGTATCGCACGATCGCGAAGTCGAAGCTCGAGCCATTAAAGCTGTAACCTGAAACTACGATGCTGCCGTCGGATTGCAGCGCTACACTCTGGCCAAAGTCGTCGACCAGCAGATCTGTAATGACCTTGCCGCCGTCGCCGAAACCGGTGTCCGGACTGCCGTCGGCGTTGAATCGCACGATGGCAAAATCGGAGTCCGCCCCCGACCCAGTATAGCCTGCAACCAGAATGTTGCCGTTAGGGTTTACGACAACACTATAGCCATTGTCATCGGCACCGCCGAAATCGCTGACTACCTTTCCATTACTGCCAAAAGTCGTGTCCAGGCGGCCATCTACGTCATAGCGAACCACGGCGAAGTCGACACCCGTGCCGTTGAAGCTACTTCCAGCCACCAAGATCTTCCCGTCAGGCTGCACGGCTACGCCTCGACCAAAGTCATCAGCCGGACCGATGGCCGTCGTCGTCATGCCATCGCCGACGAACGTCGGCGCCTCATTGACGTTGCCGACCGTCACGGCAATCGCCTGCGTATCAGTCCCACCATTGCCGTCGGAGACCTGCACCGTGACGTCGTAGACGTTATCGCTGCCGGCGTCGAGCGGCGCCTCGAAGTCCGGCGCGGTGTTGAAGGAAAGTGCCCCCGTGCTGTGATCGACGTTGAAAAGGCTCGCATCCGCCCCACTGGCGATCGCATAAGTCAGGGTCTGCCCGGGGTCCGGGTCGGTGGCTGTCACCGTCGCGACCGCCGTCATGTTTTCCGCGACCGAGACGCTCGCCGTGTCGCCGCCGCCGTTCGAGGTGATGGCCGGTGCCTGGTTGTCGGGCACGACCTCGAAGATTTGTGCGCGCACGGCGCTGCCGGAAGTGTCGCTGCCCGTCTGGCTGGTATCAGTCCACGTGACGAGAAAACGCCCATCGGGCAGGGCGGTGATTGCCGGCTCAACTTGGTTACCTGCCGTTGTAGTGTTGACCAGGAACTCGGAGCCGGACGGCACGCCATCGGCGTCGAATACCTGCGCCCGCACGGCCCACGAGGACGTGTCGCCGCTCGTCTGGCTGTCGTCGGTCCACGCGATCAAAAAACGCCCGTCGGCCAACGCGGTGATGGTTGGGTCGGACTGATTGCCTGCCGTCGTGCTGTTGACCAGGAGCTCGGATCCGGACGGCGCGCCATCCGCGTTGAGTATCTGCGCCCGCACGGCGAGCCCGGATGTGTCGCCGCCCGTCCGGCTGTCGTCGGTCCACGCGACGACAAAGCGCCCGTCGGTCAACGCGGTGATGGTTGGCAGGTACTGAAAGCTTGCCGTCGTCGTGTTGACCAGGAACTCGGACCCTGAGGGCGCGCCGTCGGCGTTGAACACCTGCGCCCGCACCGCCCACGAGGACGTGTCGCCGCCAGTCTCACTGACATCCATCCACGCGACGACGAAACGCCCGTCGGCCAGGGCGGTGACTACGGGCTCAACTTGGTTACTTGCCGTCGTGGTGTTGACCAGGAACTCGGAGCCGGCCGGCGTGCCATCGGCGTTGAATATCTGCGCCCGCACTTCGTACTCGCCCACGTCGAAATCGTCCCACGCGATGACGAAACGCCCGTCGGCCAAAGCGGTTATGGCGGGCCTGACCTGGCTAGTCGTCACGGTGTTGACCAGGAACTCGGACCCGGACGGCGTGCCGTCCGCGTTGAAGACCTGCGCGCGCACGGCAGCGCCGCTCGTCGGACTGTCATCAGTCCATGCGACGACAAAACGCCCGTCGGCCAGGGCGGTAATGGTGGGTTCGATCTGATCGCTTGCCGTCGTCGTGTTGACCAGGAACTCGGAGCTGGCCGGCGTGCCATCGGCGTTGAACACCTGCGCCCGCACCGCCCACGAGGACGTGTCGCCGCCCGTCTGACTGAAATCAGCCCATGCGACGACAAAACGCCCGTCGGCCAGCCCGGTGATGATTGGCTGGGACTGATCGTTTGCCGTCGTGGCGTTGACCAGAAATTCAGATCCGATGGCCTGAATAGTCATTGTCGTCTCCCCTCCGTGGCCGCGTCCTAGTTTTTGTTTTCTTGGGCGCATGGCCGCTCGAATTCTGAACAGGCTGCGAGCGGCGCGAATGATGCAAATGTACCAATCGCCATGTACCTCGTAGGAGCTAAGCGATGCTTGCGGTCGCCAAGCCTCTGCTCCACCCTAGCGACGTTGCGACGGACTGCCGTGACCCAAGTGGGTCTAGCGAGGATCGCGTAACCCTGTAAATCCCGCACACCCTTCCGATCTCGATCCCAGAGGTTTGCTTGGAAGGGGCAGCCGCGATTGTTCGTCGGGACGAACCATGACGATCAACAGGCACAAGGTCCCGTGAAATCACCAGGCCATCTGCCCAGGGTACTCAGCAGGACGCGAAACGCCACAAGTCCGCGAACCGGAGCGAGCATCAGCGCAATACAAGCTTCGACAACAGCGCGGCGAGCTCGTTCTGCCGCGATACGCCGACCTTGGAGAACACTCGCTTGAGCACGTTTCGTACGGTCTCGTTCGCGATTCCGAGCTTCTCGGCCGTCTCCCTTGGAGAGTGACCGGAGCCAACGAGGGCCGCAACCCTGGCCTCGCCGAACGTCAAACCAAGAACATCGCGGACGACACTCGGGTCGGGTGGTCCGATGGACAATGGGTCGATCGCAAGGACCATGGCGTGTGCATTGACCAGGAAGTCGTGTGCCACCACCTCGTGGCGAGCAACGGGCAATACATAAATCGCGAGGGACCGATGTGACCTGGGGCGTTCAACCAGCATGGGTTTGGGATCGAGTGTTGCGCAGCCTGCCCCATCGCTCAGCATCTGCCCGATCGCCGCGTTACCCGCCGGGTGAGTGCGCAGCCGTTCGTCGACGATGTCCAATCCATCACCAAGGAGACATTGTCCCGCCCGATTGAAGAATACCACGCGACCAAGTATGTCGATTACGAGTACCCCGATATCGATCCGGGTTAATGCGTCGCCGAGGCTCACGTTCACCAGTTCGGCTTCGAACAGGCGGATGCTAAGCCGCCAGGACTTCTCAGCGTGGCGGCCAAGTCGTGTCAGCATCAACATTTCCCGTCCCGAGAACGGCGGTTTGGTTTCACGGCGCTGGATGGATAATCCAACCATGACTCGGGGGTCGTGAGAGATCGCTATCGAGGCTACCCATCTGAGGCCGTAGCTGGCGAGAAAACTCGGTGTCGAAGGGGTGGGTTTCGACCTCTTCATTGGAGGTGAGATCACGATCAGTGACCGCGTCTCCCCGAACTTGATAGAGCCGATCGTTGAAACGGATAGCGCGAATGTCACGGTCCGCCCAATTGCGTGCGTAGTCGGAGCCGGCGAGCGCCAGACTGGGAGAAACAACAACACTAATGCGACCATCGTCGCGGGCCCAGAAAAGATTGGCTCCAAAATCGCCAAAGCATTCCGCGATAGACTGAAGCACTGCAGGCCAGCTGGAAAGGGAGCAGCGTCGTAGATCGCCTCGATTGCCGCAAACTCTGGCTCGGGGCAGTTCCGCATCGCACGTTTCATCACTCGTTCGGCTTCAGATCCAGATGCTCGCCGGTGTCTCGCCGAGATTCGAGTATGCCCAGCGTTCCGACGATCGCGGCCACGAGCTCGACTTGTCGCCGCGTGTCGGTCTTCTCGAGCGCGGATGCGAGCTGGTTGCGGACGGTGTTGCGCGAGTGGCCGCTGTCGCGCGCGTACTGCGCCAGTGTCCGGCCCGCGATCAGCGCGCTGACGAGCCGCGCCTCGGCGGCGGACAATTTGAATGCCACCTGGATCGCCCCTGGGGGAATAGATAACGCGCACCCGGCCGCGACCACGAGCACGAGAACGGTCGTCACCTCAGCGCGGAGACCGAGCATAAGTTGCGAGCGATGGTTCGGTACGTTTGACCGCTCCGACCGCATGGGCACGGCCCAGGCGACGAACGCCCGTCCGGAGACGGTTGAGGTCAAACGCACGGGCTGGGTTGCGAGCGCCGTCGGCGGGCGCAAGGCGTGCATCATGGTGACCTCGAACGCAGCGTTGTCGGCGCAGTTGGCCGCGCGCAGCCGCTTGGAGCGATCGGTGCACAGCACGCTGTCTCGCCGTAACAGGTCTTCAGCCTTTCGATTGGCGAGCAGGAGTCGTCCAGTCCCATCAACCAGGAACGCGGCCAGCCTCAGCGCATCAAGACCGGTTCCGAGCGCTCGCTGCGCCGTGCGCGCAGCCGTCGTAAGGCGATTGATCTCGATGGCGCGCATCAGGTGCGGCACCAGCACCGCCAACTGACGTCTGTAGCTCTCTCTGTTGCTGCGGTACACGGACTCGTGCGGAGCGATGCTTAGCAGCGTCACGCCATGACCGTCGTTGTGGAGCGATACACCCAGATGATCGGTGGTGATGCCCTGCGGTCTCATGAAATCGGCGTAAAATTCGGTGCGTTCAGCGATCTCAGGGTCAAGAAGATCGCTTGCGTAAATTACCTTGCCGACTGGGATGGTTTCGAGGCGTGCCGGTGGATACGGATTAATGCTGTGGAAATGCTCGGCATAAGACGAGTTGAGTCCGGGATCGTCGCCGAAATGTTGGAATACAGGTGTGGTTGCCGTAGCCACATCATAGAAATGCAAGATGCCGCGCGCGCCGCCAAAGGGTCCCGGCAGCGCATTGAGGAACGCCTGCCATCGTTCGGGATCGAGCGCCGAGTCGTAGAGCATATCTAGCAGTCGGGGCAACTCTTTCTCGTGGAAGATACGCATGGCGCCGCCCCTCCGGTCACTCGTCCGGACCGAGGTCCAGACATGGCGCCAGCGCCGTCACGACGCCAACCAGCTCCGCTTGCCGATGAACACCGAGCTTGGCCATCGCGGCTGCCAGCTGGTTGCGAGCGGTGGCGCGGCATATGCCAAGCCGATCGGCAGTTGTCTGCAGGCTGTCACCCTCGGTGATACTCAGGACTACACTCGCTTCGGCTTGCGACAGCCCATAGAGGTCCTTAAGCACCTCGCTCGGGGGACTTGGCGCACGTCGCTGGTCGTTGATCAATACGAGGGCAAACCCTGGATCCGCGCCCAGAGTCGCGAGCGTCTTCGAGATCCTGAACGGCAACACGAGAACCTGATAGCGCCCGTGGCCCCCATTCGTCACCGTAAAGCTCGCCGGAGGCGGCGCCTTCGCCGTCACGAAACCACTCTGGAGCGCGCGACGAAACGCTTCGTCGGCCCGACACGCGACGAACGTCAGCTCCGATGCGAGCGAGATGCGCACGAGCCGACGTTGCTCCAGCAAATCGACGGTCCGTCGATTGGCAGCCACCACCTTGCGCGGCGGACGCACCAAGAACACGGCCCCGGAGATTCGATCGAGCAGCCCTTGCAATCCCCCCTCGATAGCCCGCGCCGCGCGCAGGCGGGAGGTCACTTCGAGCGCCCGCGCAAAGGGCCGACCGACGCTGTGCAAGAACTGCGCGGCGGGCGCTTCGAGATGCGACAGGCGCTCCGGGATATCGCAGCTGAGCCGCGTCAGGGAGCCGCGCGATCGCTTGAACGTCAGGTTGGCGCCGTGCGTATAGTCGCCGGCGGGTTTCAGCCATTCGTGATAGAAGGGCTGCCGGTCAAGCCATTGCCGGCCGAACATCTGGGACGCTCGCGCCACCTGTCCCGGCGCAACGCACCGCAACAGGTCGTTGTACGGATTCAGCTTGTAATAGTGCGCGAGGTATTGCCGGATGGATTCCGGATCCCAGCCGGCTGTCGTTGTCGGCGGAAGATGGCCAATGCCGTCCATACAGATGAACAGACTGAAGGCTGTCCCTGGAAACAGACTGTGGCAGCTCGCGACCACCTCCGGCCAGTGTGCAGGATCACAGCCCGCCTGGTAGATCTGATCGACTGTTTCAAGCAAAGCTCTGGTGGAAACAGACATGCCCCGCCCATCATCAATGAAAAATGAGCAACCGCACTCTTGCGCCGATCTGGCCTAGAATCGCCAGCATGTCGAAGCAGCGCAAAGTGACAACGAATTTCGTCAGCTCGTAAAACCGCTGCTCCGCCCTCGCCACTTCCTCTATGTCGCCGGGGTCGAATGCCGACGGCTGTCGCCACGTTGGTCCATTACGATCTGGATTGCCATAACCCCTCTCTCCTCCGAGTTGCTGCGGTCCCAAGATCCGTGCGCAACGATCTGGCTAAAAAAACCGCGAACCACATTCGAACGGAACTTGCTTGCCTTCTGCAGAACGGCGGCAACGTCCGGTCGGTGCATCGTCGAGGCCTCGTACGTGACCTGCTCTGAGTTGCCGGAACGGTTAATGCTAAGCGCTAATTAAATATACATTTAATAACCAATTTAATCGAGCGGCAAGAGGAATTCGCTACACAGCGCGAAATTCCGGGCGCTTGAGTAATTTAGCTTTATAATCGACTACGTCGCCGCCGTGGATTGTTATTCGGACCCTCGAGTAGGTGCGCGACAATAGACACTTCCGACGCTCGGACTCACCGCCGTTCCCTGTTCGGGCGCCGCCGACTCGCTAGACGAGGTCTCGATGATGTCCTCAATGCAGGACGCAACCATGGCGCCACTGCCGCGGGATCACAGGACGCATCCGCACCGAGCCGATTGGGCATAGGCCGACAGGCGCGGGTCGATCCCGGCATGCGCCTCGCAGAAGCGGTCGATGATCTGGCTGACTTTATCGCTGTAGTCGCGGTGCCAGTGCCCAAGGCCGTGGAGAGCACTTTCCTGACAGGCGATCGATTTAAGCTGAAGGATGCGGTCCATGGTTTGCAGCGCGCAATCGTGGAGCGTTGGCAGGGCGGGATCGTCGGGGAGAGCCAAGCTCGGAAACGCATCCCACCACATGTAGCAAACACCGTTTAGGGCTTTGCTGGCGGCTTCGCTCAGGTGGGACAGGCTAGGGTCGCAACGAGGCTCGAACAATTTCGCAAACAGCGCCGCGACAGAGGTGACGCCGCGAACACGGTCTTCGACCGGAACATCAGTTGAACAAAGCCACCTGCTATCGCCGCCGGCATTGGTATTCACAAGGTAGGTTAGGCCCTGTGCGATTTGGCTGTCAGCAAATCCCTGTAACGCTGGCTCCGGGTCTTCAAACAGTCGGGTGAGATAAGACACGGCTTCTACCGCCGGCGGATCCCACCAATCATGCTCGGGATCGAAGTACCACGGTGCTTGCTGAAAGCGAACCTCGCGTCCAAAGGCGTGCTCCAGCCAATCATCAAAGCTGAGGTTTTGAAGGCGCATCGCAGGGTGCGGCTCATACAAAGCAAGTCGATCGGCCAACGACATCGCCGTCGCGATAAGGTCCGCATCGCTATGAAGGTCGTGGGCCGAGGCGGTTTCGCTTAAAACCAAGTCAATGCTAGGCTAGATGCGGAATGAAGCCAAGCCGCGAAACTTGCAGCGTCCAGCCTGGCGGGCCGGTCCACGACCATGTTCTTCTATGGCCGCAATACTGACGCCGCGCTCAATTTGTGCAGGAGACTGGCCGAAGCTGCGGCCGCTAGGATCAGTCCCGTTGCGCCCATTCGCCCCCACTGAGCCGGGCGTGACGGAGCAGGTCGGGCGCGATCCTGGTTCGTGATAGAAGATTTCAGTGACGTTACTTTGATCATGTCATGCCCCACCTTCCCAACCTCAATCCCATTCGTCCCGGTCCCGGTCCTGAACAGCGACTGCGCGATTTGCAGCGTCGTTTCCGTGCGGTATCGGCGCGCCATGATCGTACCCCCAAGCTGCGCTCTGCTAGGCTGCGCAGGGCCATCACGGCATTGATCGCAATCGCTGCCTTGTTGGCCGCATATCCGGCAATTTCGCTGCTTGTTTCGAGCCCGTGGCCGGTCACGACAACGCTCAAACACATCGCGTCCGCTCCCAATTGCGATTTTGCCCGCTTGGTCGGCTTAGCACCCGCGCGGCGCGGAGAGCCCGGCTATTGGCAGCACCACGATCGCGACGGGGATGGGGTTGCTTGCGAACCATGGCGGCCACATCGGGCAGAGGTCCCGCAACGAACCGCAGCAACGGCCAACTCAGACTGAGTCACGCCGGCATGCGTGACGGGTCTCAGTAAGTGGCAGTGTTGGCCGTCGGTGAAGAGCGGTCCCGATCCATGATCGCATGCGCTGCTGCATTTAACCCGTCCGAGATGTTGTCACTTCGAGACCTGATCCTGCATTGTTGGCAACTGCATGCTGGGCCATCGTGCGCTCGTGGGAGAGCCTCTCCTTGCGGACCTCAATACCCCAGAGCCAAACCCAATCCCTTCCAACATGAGGCGGCAAGAGGTCTTGCCTGATTGACGCGAGCATGTTCCCTGATCATCGACGGAATTTCCCTGTTAGGATTTCAATGCGCCGCGACGCAATGCCTGCGATTTCAACCCTCATTTCGGATTTTACGCCCGTTGGCGCCCCTGCGACGGGCATTTTTCCCTGCAAAATTCCCTGTAAGCAGGGAATTGATCGCCGGCGCTTTTTGCACTTTTAGACGGGCGTTTTTAATGTCGGCGTAGCTTGGGCTATGGGCGGGCGGAGGCGCGAGTTTCCCTGTTCGCCGTCGGCCACGCTTGTTCGGCCGCTCTCCCAAAAGCACTAAGAGAGTGAGTCAAACAAAAACCGCCGCGGCCGTTTGCTCGGGCGCGGCGGTTGATGAGGACGGTTGGGTGCGCTTAGCGTGTCGCTCCGGTTGCCTTTACCGCACGTACCAATAACCCCACCAGCGCTGCGACACCGGCCGTGCCTGCGCCTTCATCGCTGCGACTTCTTCGGCCGGGCGAAGCTGCGGGCCATAGACCGCCGGCGGGTAGACGTCGTCCCAGAACACAAGTCCGCCCTGGACGGCGGCCGCCCGCTGTGACGGGGCAAGCGCGAGCTCGGCGGCTGATGTCGCGGATGCTGCCAAAGTGAGGCCGAGAGCGGCCAGGGCAATGGTTGGAATAAGGGCGCGGAAGTTCATTGGATTGAATCCCTCATGAAATGCGATGGGTGATAATGCGACGGGTTCCGGATGGTTGCAAGGGTACGGGCAGGCCGGCTGACGCCGAATTTCCGGTTGCAGGAGCGCATGGTCTCGCCGAGGCGCGTCGGATCGACCGCGACGAGCCTTGATGCATTGGGCTGCGAGAACGTCTCTTAGATATGTGGTCGTCATATATAGAGAGTGTTCGATGATCACCTCCGGCCGTGACGAGGTCAGACAGAGGTCGGCAGCTTTGCCACGCGCGCGGCATGCATGGAAGCGATCGAACCTTGAACATTTTTTCGGCGCTCGTGAATCCTCGAGAACCATGATGTCGACACACTGCTCACTCTTGATAGGACGCGCACGATCCAGGACGACTCCCAGGACGACTCTCATGACTACTGCGTTTGTCTCTGCTTCCATTTTCGGCGCTGGTCTCATTCTCGGATACGCGCTACGCGCCTGGCGCGTCCAACGAAGAGCCGTGAGCTCATCCAGCAGCGCCTCGCGCCGGGCCTCGCGGCCCGCTCCGACCTCGACGTTCGGCCACGCTCGGCGAGCCTTCTAGGCATCGTCCCATTCGATGACGGTATCCAGCTTCACACTGAACCCGATGGGACATGACGACATGAGTGAGCCCAAGAAGGATGCGCCGCGACGCTACATCGTGGACGGCGGCGGACAGCGCGTGCTCGTCGGTCTGACGATCTCGGAAACGATCGAGTTCGAAGCGCTGGACAAGCCGGACACCCGTCCCGGCGCCGAGCTGCTCGGGGAGGCGGCGCGCGTCCGAGAGGCCAGGCATGGCGAACGTTGGGTGGAGCTCTACGTCAAGCACGAGCGAGCCTGGAGCGACTGGATGGCCCAGACGCGTGCGCGGCCGGCGCAGCCGCAATTGCTCAACTAGAGATCGCGAACGTCCATTTCCTCCCTGAGACGGTCTCGCGCATCGGTGGCAGGAGGCTGAAGCTCATCACACCGCGAGCATGCGGCTTCCCTGGATGCTCATCAGGGTGAGGTTGCCGGTCGCATAGGCGCCGGTGTCGATATTGGCGCGGTTGGCCAGTAGTTCGGCGCTGCGGACCGGCGTATGGCCGTGGACGATATATTTGCCGAACTGCTCCTCGCTCTGCAGGAATTCCTCGCGAATCCAGAGCAGATCGCGCTCGGTCTGCTCGGCGAGCGGCACGCCCGGGCGAACGCCGGCGTGGACGAAGAAGAAGTCTCCGCAACTGAAGCTCAGCCGCAGATTGTCCAGGAATTCCAGATGCTCGGTCGGCATGGCGCGAATCAAGTCGCGCAGGATCGATGCCGGCTCGTCGCGCCTGAGATCGGGCGGAGCAAGCCCGTAGGACATCAATGTCTGGGTCCCGCCGAAGGCGATCCAGTCCTCGAACAATGAAGGGTCTTCGAACACCCTCACCAGAAAGGCCTCGTGGTTGCCCTTGAGGAAGACCGCATTTCCCCGGCGGCTCCGCTCGACCAGGATGTCGAGGGTGGACCGCGTATCCGGGCCGCGATCGATGTAGTCACCCATGAAGACTTCGACGGCATAGCGCGGCCGGCTGCGCGCAACGTCGGCGTCGATCACCCGCAGCATGGGCTCGAGCAGATGCGCGCAGCCGTGAATATCAGAGATCGCGTAAATGCGGACGCCGTCCGGCAATTGCGGTTTGGGAAGCGACGGGTGGGATCGCGCAAAAGATTTCATGGCGCTCATCGATCGGGTGGTCGGAAAAATATCCCCAAGTCACCGGCACCGGAGAGCGTCCATCCAACGCGAACAACGCGAGTTCCGTGGGGCCGCAGCTCGTTGTCGGTGCCGATCACGCCAAAAGAAGGGCACGGCATTTTTTGCCGACTTGTTTGATGTTCTTCGGGAACGAGAGGGGGCCGTAGGAATTGCATCGCTGCCTCGGCGTGTGCGGCAAGTCTGCATGACTCGTCGCAAATTCTCGCATACACCCGCAGATAGAAATCTCTGGAAATTCTCGCAAGTGATCCGATGTTTGTGTTCGTCGGCAGCAAGCAGCGCCTCAAACTTGAGCGAACAGCGGCCCGTGCAACGATAGCGTCGCATCGGATGCGGAACTTGATTCAAAATAGGGCAGTTCGTTCGCTCGTATGTCAGCACTGTGACGACATTTTCAGCGCATCGAATTTCGCCGCGCATCTCAACGCGACACATCGTCCGTGCGCCGCAAAAGTTTCGCGTGCAGCGCCACAATGTCGCTGCGATCGACCAACACTTTCCGTGCGGGGAATTGACGAGTCTTCAGCATCACGATGAGCGTCAGGCACTCTCTATACGCAGAGGTTCGAATGGCTGTTGCAACTTACGGTTCTGAAAGCGCTCATGCGCTGTCATCTGCGCGCGGCAGTGCGCTTCAGAGGCCCTTTCAGGTCGTCGTCATCGCTGCTGACTTTCTGTTGATCCTGCTGAGCTACGCGGCGGGAGCTTCGCTGTATGGCGTGGTGGTCGCATCGCCGCCCGACGGTGCATCGGTGGGAGCCGGATTGTTTGTCGGCGTGGTGTTCGTCGGGATCGCCTATTTCCGGGACGTCTATTCCACGCACCGCCTGCTCAATCTGGTTTGGCAGCTTCGAATGGCGGCCTTTATCTGGCTGACGTCGCTCACGATCCTCGCCGTTGCGGCCTTCCTGCTGAAATCGACCGACAATCTGTCGCGCGGCACCGTCATCGTCTTCGCCGTGATCGGCGGGCTCGGTCTGATCAGCCTGCGCTTCGTCTGGCAGGCCGTGTTCGGCACGAGCTTTGCGAGAAGCCGCCTGGTCGACCGCAAGGTGATCCTGCTCAGCCTGAAGCCGCTCGACTTCACCTCGAGCCGCTTCAAGGATTTGCGCAGGAACGGCTTCGACGTCATGCGCCATTTCGTGCTCGGAGAGGACCGGGATGACGGCCAATGGGAGCGGCAGATTCGCGACGTCATCCGTCAGTCGCGCGCGGCCAACGTCGACGAATATCTGCTCGCGATCGACTGGAACGAATTGCCGATGCTGCGCAAGCTCGGGCCGTATTTGCGCGCCGTTCCGCAGCCCATTCGCCTGCTGCCGGACGATTCCGTTGCCGACCTCGTGACCCGTCCGTTCCTGCCGGTCAGCGGAACCGTCGCGGTCGAGATTCAGCGGCCGCCGCTGACCATTCTCGAGCGGCTGCAGAAGCGCTGTCTCGACGTCGGCGTCGCTCTGTTCGCGCTCGTGCTGCTGACGCCGCTGCTGCTGACGGTAGCCGTGCTGATCAAGCTGGATTCGCCGGGAAGCGTCATATTCCGGCAGTCGCGCCGCGGCTTCAACGGCAAGCCGTTCGAGATCTGGAAGTTCCGCACCATGACGGTGGCCGAGAATGGCGACACGGTGACCCAGGCGACCAAGGGGGATGCCCGCGTCACCAAGATCGGGCGCTTCCTGCGCATGACCAGCATCGACGAGCTGCCGCAGCTCTGGAACGTGCTACGGGGGGACATGTCGCTGGTGGGACCGCGTCCGCACGCGCTCGCCCATGACAATTACTACGACGAGCTGATCAGCAAGTATGTCTACCGCCATCACATGAAGCCGGGCCTGACGGGCTGGGCTCAGGTGAACGGATTCAGGGGCGAAACGCCAACGATTGATCTGATGGAAAAGCGGGTCGAGTACGACGTCTGGTACGTCAGCAATTGGAGCATCTGGCTCGACCTGAAGATCATGGCCCGCACCGCGTCCGCAGTGATGTTCCAGGAGGCCTACTAGAGCATGATCCGGAACAGTGCGTAGCGGTTCTCCGAAAAGATCATGCTCCTAAAGGCGCGATGGCGATTCGTCCTAATCGCATCGCGCTTTAGCCGCTCGATCTCTCAATCGCCGGAAACCTCCGTCCCGGGGTTTCAGGTTCCATTTCGCGGCGGCCTGCGGAAGAGCCGCATGATCGCATCGCGCAGCGCGAGCAGCGGCGGCACGAGCACGAAGAAGGCTCCCATTGCGACGGAGACGATGACATGGCGGATCGAGAAAGGCTCGTCCTGCTCGATCTGGCGCCGGCTCGGGTCGATGGGCGCGGGTGAGAGCGTCGTCGCCATGGGGTGGCGGAGCGGCTTGCGTGGAGGGACCACGATCAACACGAACAGAATGTTGAGCAGGACCCAAATAGTCAAAATCGTCAGGACGATCAGCATCCGAGCCTACCGGAAAAATAACTGCGAGTAATGAGCCGAGATTAGCCCCGGGGAACCGAGAAAGAAAGATGCCTAAAGTTTCGGCATTTTCAGGCCTCAAGGCTCGGATCGTCTCGTCATATTGACAGCTGATGGCACCGGCACAATTTTCCCGGCGACCACCGTATCCGTCAATCCTTGCTTTTGGCTAGAGCAATAACTGCAAGTTGTGGATTCCGGACGAATACGGAGCCCGCGAGCAGGTCCGGAGCGCTTGCCGCATCTCCGGTCCGTGCGCGAGGGCGCAGGGGATGCCCATCCAAGCGACCGCCAAGCACGAATAAGGCCCGCTGCCAATTGGCAACGGGCCCGAGCTCATTCCAGTTGTTCAGTGGGAGCGGCGCCTCGCCTCCGCCTAGGCGTGCTCGACGTAATAGCTGTTGTGGTGCTTGCCCTTGTAGGCCTCGATGCGCTTGAGCATCTTCGGGTTCGCACGGTTGAGCACGGCGCCGATCAGCTTCTTCTGGAGGACTTCCGAACCCGAAACCGACTCCTGCAGAGCGGTTCGCGTGGTCTGGCCCCATTCGATGACGTAGACCATGGCGTCGATCAGGAAGCTGACGGCCTTGGAATCGGCCACCGGCATCACCGGGGCGAGATCGATCACGATGTACTCGTAGTGCTCCTTCAGCACCTTGAGCAGCTCGGCCATTGCCTTGGATCCGATGACGTCGGCCGAATTGACCATGCGCGAGGCCACTACGGAGGGCAGGAAATCCAGTCCCGTCTCCTTGCTTCGCTGCACGTGGTAGCCGAGGTTCGCGGGATCGTTGAGAGCCTCCACGAGGCCGGTCTTGGCGTTGGGCGCGAGCTCCCGCGTCAGCGAGCGCGTGTGCAGATCGCCGTCGATCAGAACCGTGCGATGCCCGGTGAGGGCGATCAGCTGCGCGAAATTGGCGGCCACCGTCGTCTTGCCCTCCTTTGGAAGCGAGGAGACGATTCCGATCACCTTGATCTCGCGGGTCAGACGCGCGACGTCGATCGAAACCTTGATGTTGCGCAAGGTCTCGGCAAAGCGTGAGAACGGATGATCGACGACGTAGCGGGAGAGATCGGGAGAGCCGGTCTTCGCTGACGTCGGGAGCAACGCGCCGGCCTTCGTCGGCGGACGTATGTCCGGCAGCACGCCGAGGCATTTCACGCCGAGCTCATCCTCGACCTCGCCGGGGGTCCGCAGCACGTCGCTCAGCAGTTCACGCGCAAATGCCGCGCCGAAGCCGAGGCAGAGGCCGCCGACCAGGCCGCCCACGAGGGCGAGGACCGTCCGGGGCGAGCTCTTGCGGTCCGGCTTGGTGGCGGTGCTGATGAGGCGGGCCTCGCTGAGGGGAAAGCTCTGGTTCTGCGTCGCGCTCTGCAGCTTTTCCAGGAAGTTGTTGTAGAGATTGCGGTAGGTGTCGGCGGCACTTTCGAGATCGCGCAGCTTGACCTCAGCCTGGCCCTTGTTGCCGGCCTGGGCGACGAGGTCCTTTACGTTCTTCTCGAGCGAGGCCTCCCGGCTCTTCGCGATCTCATAGTCGCTGCGATAGGCGTCTGCGATCCGACGCAGCTCGTCAGCAATGTTCTTGCGCAGCTCCTCCATCTTGTTGGCCAGATTGACCGCCGCAAGGTGGGACTTGCCGTAGCGCCTGGACCAGTCGGCATATTGCGCCTGGAGGTCGAGATATTGAGCGCGCAGACGGGTGATCACCGAGTTGTTGAGGGCATCCGTCACGGTCGACTGCGCAACATCCTGATCGGAAATCGTGTCGATCCGGTCAAGCCGGGCCTTGGCTTCGGCGGTCGCAGCCCGCGCCTGAACTAGCTGCGTGTTGAGGTCGGACAATTGCTGCTCGGACATCAGGCCGCGGCTGGTTCCGACGATGTTGTTCTCGGCCTTGAAGGTCTGGACGGCGCGATCGCTGGCCGATGCCTGCTCGCTCAGCTCGAGGCTGCGCTGCTGCAGCCATTCGGTGGCCCGCTTGGTGGACTGATATTTGGCCTCCAGGGCGCCGACGAGATAGGCACTGGCGATCGCGTTGGCGATCTTGGCGGCTTTGTCGGGGCTCCGCGCTTTATAGCTCAGCGACAGGACATATGTCGTCAGCACGCGCTCCGTACGCAGATTCTTCTGAACCTGCTGGACGACCGCATGTTCGATTCGCTCCTGGCTTGCTGGTTCGCCGGAGCCGAATAGCGATGTCAGCTTGCCGATGATGATAGAGAGCAGGCCGGGATTGGAGCCGTTGAACTCCGGGTCTTCTGTCAGCTTCAGGCGGCGGACGACGGACAGAATGAGGTCGTCCGAGTTGATGATCTCCACCTGGCTGTCGACGTAGCCCGTGTCGATCAGGGCGCTGCTGGCGTTGCTGTCCTTGTCCAGAACTTGCGTCTGCCGCGTATCCATCATGATGCGGGCATTTGCCGTATACATGGGCTGCGCCATGGCCAGGTAGACGATCACCAGGGCCAGCGAAGCTCCCGTACAGACCGCGATGATTGGCCATTGGCGGCGAAGGACGTCGGCCACGCGCTCGAAGCTGAGGACCGCCCCGCCGAATTCGATGCCGAATCGGTGCCCCGACTGGAAATGTTCCCTAGGCTGGTACATGTGCTAATTCGCTGCCTTTGACGATCATGGATCAATTCGGAAGGGGGACGGGCTTGAATGGATTGGCCAGCTTGGTCCTCCACTCGCCCTCGAGCAGGGCGCCGCCGCGGCCCGGCTGCGGCGAGGTCTTGATTTGCGATTGGGCCTGGACGCCGGAGCTGTCCTCTCCGGCGCCGGAATAACCGGCCTGCACGTTGAGATCGCCGATCCGCTGCACGAAATCCCTGATCTTGCGCGCGGCGTCCGGCTTGGTCGACGTGCAACGTGCTTCGGCAAGGCGCAGCGCAGCGCCGATGGACGAGCGATCGGCTGAAGCCGACGCCGAGATGAGCGTCTGGACGGACGGCAGGACCGACGGATTCGTCGCGACGTAGCGCGCGAGCCAATACCGCAACTTCTCCTTGTCATTGCGCAACCGCTCGAGGAGCGAGGACGGCGACTTCACGAAGGTGTCGAGTTCGAGTTGCGAGGCGCGGTCCGAGAATTCGACGCACTGCGCGCGGCAAGCACCGGCGCTCGACACGATCAGCGCAGAACCAATCAAGACAATCGCTAGCCATCGCGGCTGCGCATGACGACGTATTAGTCCGCGGCCCATCCGTGTTCCTTGCTTCTGTTGCAATAGGAGAACAGGTGAAACTTGACAGGTAACTGTGTCATCTTTTTGTGCGACGCAAAAGCTGGTGCAAAGCTGGCGACAAAACAACCCGAGCTCGCTTGTTCGCCGGTTGCAAAAACAAGCTCTACAATGCCTGCGAGATCGGCAAATCACGCCCATGAATGTTGCAACCTGAAAACATATCGGGCACTCGCGCAGCCGCTCGTCGCAAAGCCGACACAAGTCACGACGCGCGTTATTGTTCCCCGTTGGCGAAAGAATTTTTCGTGCGACATTGGCACGCAGCAATCAATGTGCTGCAAGGGCCTCGATCGCAACAGTGCCGAATTTCGTGCACACTTTGCGCGCAAATACCCGCAATCATCCCATGCCGATTGGCTTGCGCGCCGAAGCAGGCGCACGTCGGATGAAAAGTGGCATGAACTTGGCGCTCGCATGTCCGAATGATCTGCAAGCTTTGAAATTATTGTCGGTCGTCATGCATCGAATGCGGCTCCGTGATTGCAGAGATTGATCACGCGTTGAGACCTGATACACACTGCTGCGGTGCAACAGCTACGGAATGTTGATGTGACGGAGTTGGTTCATCGTGAGAAGGCGCACGTCCTGCCGCTCGACAGCATCCGGGGGATCGCCGCGACTTCCGTGGTGATCCACCATCTGCTGCTGATGCCAACCTTTCTCGCGGCATTCCCGCACAACGCCTGGATCAACTGCTCCTTCTTCAGGAGTGCATGGCTGCTGGTCGATCTGTTCTTTGTTCTCAGCGGAATGGTCATGGCGCTCAGCTATGTCGAGAACGACTTCACGCGCTTCTCGCTGCGCGAATTTATGGTACGGCGCCTGGCGCGAGTCTACCCGCTGCATATCGTCATGCTGCTGGCAAACCTCGTCTTTCGCCTGCTGCGCATCGGCCTGGTCATGGCGGGGGTGGTCGTCGCCGCGCCTGCGGCGTTCGAAGTGAACAATGCCTATTCCTTCGGCCTCAACGTCCTGCTTCTCCACTCGATGGGGTTCATCGACTATCTCAGCTGGAATGCGCCGAGCTGGAGCATCAGCGTTGAGTTCTACACCTACCTGGTGTTTGGTCTGATCGTTCTCATTGCCCTGCGCATGCGCTCGCTGGCGTGGTTCTATGTCCTCTCCGGGCTGCTCGCGGTCGGAAGTCTCGTCTTCATCATCTTCGTGCTCGAAAAGAAGAGCATCGAGCTTCAGACGGATTTCGGCTTGCTACGCTGCTTCGTCGGCTTTTTCCTGGGCGTCTTGATGGTGAGGATCGTCGATCGCCTGCCGGCCAAGCCGGGGCCTGCCGTGCAGGGCGCATTGCAATTCGTCGCCATGATCGCGAGCATCGTCCTGGTGTCACTGGCGGAGGCCAATCCTGCCGCGACCTTCCTCGCGCCAGTGATGTTCGCGATCTTCCTCGGCAGCCTGCTGGCCTTTCCGGATGCGCTGCTGGTGCCGCGGATCCTGGTGGCCAAGCCGCTGATCTGGTTGGGGCGTCGTTCGTACTCGATCTATATGGTGCACGCGCTCGTGGTGCTGCTGGCTGAATACTTCGTGCGGGGCGTGGGGGCGGGGCGAATCGCCGCCCTGGATTCGATCTGGGCAGGCCTGCCGGCGACGCTGAATCTCGTCGTTTCACTGGCCGCCGTGCTCGCGGTTTCGCACCTCACCTATCTCTATGTCGAAATTCCCGGCGGCAGGCTCCTGCGAAATGCATTCGGAAGCCCCCCGGATTTTGCGCCATCCCCCGCCCAATCGGCGCGGCTGAGCAACTGAGCCGCGCATGAGCACCTTCGCGCTGCAACCCCGCAGGATGATGCTGATCAGCCTCAATATCGAGGCGATCGCGCTCGCAGCCTATCTGGTCCGGGATGCCTTCGGCGGTATGATGCGGTACTACACCAGCATCATGCATTTGGACGCGCTTTGGTTCGTGCCGGATGGCATTGCGCTTCTGTGCCTGGTCCAGTTCGTCGTGCATTGCATCTTGCGCAATCGCAGTATCATGGCTGCAGTTGTCCTCGTGCAGATCATGCTGTCGCTGGTGCTCGGCTACTTCATGCTGGGGACGGTCAACGCGGCGATGTCGTCGTTTAAGATGATGCTCCCGGTGTTCGTCGGATTTTGTTTCTGCGACACCAGTCTGGGCTCCTACAAGAAGTTGCTGTCGGTCATCGCCGCGACGTTCTACCTCTCGCTGATCGGCGTGCTGCTGACGAAATTCTACTTCATGCCCTGGGTCGGATACAAATATGAGTCCTTCGGCGCCGTTCGTGAGGCGGGTCGCTTATGGTGGGCCTATGGCGGTGACGATCAGCGTCTCACGGGCTTTGCTGCCGAAAGTACCATGGCGGCCTTCTTCATACTCGTGTCCTTCGCAATTACGTCGATCCGTAAGAGCACGATTTGGTGCCTTCTGTACGGCTCTCTTGCGGTCTACATCATCCGTCTGACGACCAGCAAGACGACCATGATCGTCCTCGTGCTCTACTTGATTCTGCTGGTGTTCGTGCGGATGCTCCCGGAGAAGTCGCGCTTCTCCGCGATACGAAACATTGCATTGTGGTCGTTTGCCGCGATCCTGGTGCCGTTCTTCATGATCGTGCTCGCTTCGGGTACCGCCGCGGTGCCGCACACGACCCTGTTCAGCATCGTCGACCGCATCAACAACAGCTGGCAACTGCCGTTCGTCTACCTGAGCCAGCTCATGCCCGTTGGTCTCGTGACTGGCTGCGGCGTGGGCTGCTTCAACTATCCGCAGAAGCTGTTCTCGCCGCTCGCCCCCTTCTGGGTTCCCGTCGACAATTTCTACATCGGCACGTATCTGATGTTCGGACTCCCGTTCGTCGCATTCATGGTGATGGTATTCCGGGCGACGTTCGGCACGACCGACGTCTACAAGCTGACGCTGATCTTCGTCGTCAACTTGTTCACGATCACCGTTCTGAATTACGGCCCGGCGTCCGGCCTGCTGATCATCGCGTTGAGCTTCAGCGAAGTGTTCTCGCGGCGCGCCGCCACGGCGCGGGCGGGCGACGCCGTGCCAATCATCGTACGGCCACCGATGCCGTCATTAGAAGGCTTCCGCCCGGATGTACCGGCGGCGAGCGGAAGCAGGTGAGAACGAACTATGCATAAACGGCTCGCATTCATCGACACGCTGCGCGGCATTGCCGTGCTGGCCGTCCTGGTCCAGCACGTGTTCGAGGTCATCCTGGAAAAGCACCCGACGGGTGTTTATTACGGGCCCCTCCACGACATATTCGGCTACTACATGAACTTTGGCCGGTTCGGCGTCGTGTTGTTCTTCTTCGTGAGCGGCTTCGTCATTCCGTTCAGCTTCCCGGACAGCGCCACGCCTGTGCGGGATTTTACGATCAGCCGCTTCTTCCGGCTCTATCCGGCTTATTGGACTTCGATCGTTGTCGGGCTCGTGTCGGTGCAGCTGCTGGATTCGAAGAGTTTTCCGCTGGGGCAGATCGCCGCTAACGTGACGATGTTGCAGACTTTCGTGAACGTCCCGAATCTCTGGGTATTCTATTGGACGCTGGCGATCGAACTTTTGTTTTACGTCGGATGCACCATTCTCTTTGCGATGGGGCTGCTCAACCGGCGCTTCACGGCGGTGACCATCGTCGTTGCCGCCGCGCTGGTGGGAACCACAGCTGCACTTTTCGTTGAGAGTAGGGCAGTCTCCTCGGTGATGGAGGTCGGCTTGAACCTATCGGCGATGTTCCTGGGCAAGATCATCCGCGACACCGTCATTGGCGGCAAGCTGCGGTGGACGCATGTGACCGTCTGCACGCTTCTGTATGCGGTCTTCGCCGCCACCCTGTCCGACCGCCGGTTCGGCGGCGTGTATCAGGAGAATTTCTTCTACAGTTATTCGATCGGATCGGCCTATATCTGCGCGGCGGTTGTCTTCATCGGCTTTGCCGTGTTCGGCGAACGGATGGCCTGGCGCCCGATGGCATTCGTCGGCGTGATCAGCTATTCGGTCTATCTGATGTCGCCGTTCGCGATTGTCTACGTCCATCGCCTGGTATGGTTCGGCGACGGACCCCTCGGATGGTCGATCTTCCTGGTCGTCATCCTGGCATTGTCGATCCTCGTCAGTTGGATGACATACACGTTCATCGAGAAGCCCAGCATTTCCTTCGGGCAAAGATTCCGCTCCGCGCGAAGAAAGCCTGTCGTCCTCGAGCCAGTGCTCAGCACCCAGGGTGCCGCAGAGTGATCAAGGCACCTCACCAGCCGGGCGCCGCCTATGATGGATCGTTCCTTCCTTCGGTCCAGGGCCTTCGTGCCATCGCGGCGCTGAGCGTGCTGATGGATCATTTCTACGACATGCCGAAGGCAGGCATGTACGACATCCCCAATCCCGGTTTTCTGCCGCCGCTCTGGCCCTGGCTGCAGTCGGTGATCAATGTCGGCGGGCACGGTGTCGAGCTGTTCTTCATGATCAGCGGCTTCCTGATCCCGGCCAGTCTGATACGCCACGGTTCGCTGTCGCGGTTCTTCTTCGACCGCGTCCTGCGCATCATGCCAGTGTTCGTCGTGCTGCATCTTGCGCTGTTCGCGATCGGGCCGATCGTGGCCTACAAATTCTTCCGCGGCATCGATCTCACCAGCTATCTCGGGATCTTTGCGGCCAACCTGTTCTTCGTGCAGGACGCGCTCGGCCTGCCCATTGCCCAGCAGAATGCCTGGACGCTGACCTATGAGTGGGCGTTCTACATCTGGTTTGCGCTGACATTCTCGATGTGGCGCGCCGGCGGTAGGCTGCTGGCTGCGCCTCTGATCCTGCTGGGCGTGGCCTGCCTGATGCGCTGGCCTATCACCGCGTTCTTCTGCATCGGGATGCTGTTCAGCGCGACGGGATTTCGCATTTCCATTCCCGGACGGCTCGGTCTGGTCGCAGGGCTCGTCTGCGGGGCCGCGCTGTATGCGAGCCTGGTGCTGTTTCATCCGTTCGTGGGCCTCATTCCCGGATTTCTGCTGTTCGCCATGGTGCTCGCCCCGGAATCTGGCCTCGGGAAGGCCCTGAGCACGCCGGCGCTCCAATATATCGGCAAGATCAGCTACAGCCTCTATCTCGTGCACCCCTTCGTGCTCTTCCCCTTGCAAGTGGTTGGCCTGAAGCTGGTTGCCGCCGGCGTCGACCGCTGGCTGCTATGGGCGGCTTTCATCGGACTTGGGCTGGTGATGTCATTGGCTGCAAGTGCGATCAGCTATGAACTGATCGAGGTCCGGCTGAGGCGCTTGCTGGACGGCGCGTTCCGCAGCACGTTCTTTCGACCGCTGAAAGTGGGGCAATCGGCTTGAGAGAGCGCGTGTCGCGCTCACTTCACGGTACGACCGGCGAGCCTGTGATAGGATCCAAGCAACCGTTCGGCAATGTGGTCCCAGTTCAGAGGGCCGGCCGCGGTCTGCCGCGCGCCGTCAGCCAACGTTGCGGCGAGTGAATTCGACGTCAGCACGCGCTCGAGTGCATCGGCGAGCGCAGTGGCATCGCCGGGAGGAACCAGGAGACCATTGACGCCGTCCGTCACGACGTCGGGAATGCCACCGGTGGCGCTGGCGACGACGGGACGCGCATTCCCATAGGCGGATGCGAGCACCCCGCTTTGTGATGCATCCTTGTAGGGCAAGGCAACCACCGTAGCAGATTGAAATAGACGTCCGGTATCCGCAGGCGAAATGTAGGCATTGATGGTCTTGACCGTCGGCATTGCCTCCATCCGGGCGCCGAGCCGTGTCATCTCGGGGCCGCGCCCGGCGACGATCGCTTCATGCGTGACGCCGCGCTGGGCCAACATGTCGATCGCGTCGATGAAGACGTCGAGGCCCTTGTAAGCCCACATCCGTCCAAAAAACAGGATGCGTCCGGATTCGGGCTCGGTGAACGAGCTTTTGTCCGGCGGAACCATCAGCACGCCGTGCATGCTGGAAACCGTCTCGCCCTTGAAGTCGGGCGAGGCGCGATGAAAATCGGCAATGCAGCTCTCGCCGTGCGTCGTGACGATCGAGGCGGCCGCACGCATGCGCCCGCGCCAGGCATCTTCACGGGGCGAGGTGCCGGAGCCGCCCTCCGAGTGCGGGATAGCATCGTGAACGGTCAGTACCAAGGGAATGCCGAGCGGACGCAGGAGCTGAATCAGCTTGGACGTGTAGATCTCGGGAACTTCGTGACAATGGATCACGTCCGGGCGGAAGGAAATTATGTCGATGAACGAGGCAGGGATGCCGATTGCGCCGCCGCGCCGCAGACTGAGGTCGCGAATCCGTGTCTCGAACGGCGCCGTCACGGCGATATCGGCAAGCTCCCATTGCTGGTTCGCGTCTTTGCGGTTGAGCACAAGCCGAACGTCGCAATGATGCGCCAATCCCGATGCGAGGCGGTAGGAATATTCCGCAAAATGCGGCGCGTAGATGGCCACGCGGAGGCGCTTGGCCATGTTAGTTCTTTCCGCTCCAGAGGTCGATCGGGAATGCACTCATCAAGGCACGATGATCAAAGTTGAGGCGCGCAGCTCCCCCCATCTCGCGACCTTCGTCAATACTCGTCGCAAACTCGACGGCGAACCGGCCGGTGCCCTCATAATAGTCATGATACTTGAACTCGGCCTCTCCGCTGCTCAGCCGTACGTATCGAGCCGGTATCCCGAATGCCTCGGCGACGATGATGCCGTGGAGCGAGCTGGCCAGAACCAGTTCAGCTTCGAGAATGGCGTCAATTCGCCGGTTCCAGGATCCCAGCGGTGAGACCACCGTATCGGCGCCAGGGTCGACGAGACTCAAATCGTGCAAATTCGGAACAAACACCCACGGCTTCTTGGCAGTAGGGCGAAAACGATTTGGAAACAGCTGAGGAAGTAGCAACGCCGGATCTCCGAACACTTCGGGAACCGCGATGCCCCGGCGCTGCAGAACTTCCCGGGTACGGGGGCCGCGCACCGCTCGCACGTCCAAATTCTGCACGCGGTGGTTGAGGTCACCTTGGCCGGGGCGTCCGTTTACGCCGCTTCCCCAGATCACATCGCCATTTCGCGCGTAGTGGAGCACGGAGCCGATCGCGAACAAGCGCGCTTGCCGCGGCACCTCATCGGCGAGCGTATAGCCGAATTGCCGCAAGAGATGGTCAACGACAACGATCGAAAGATGATCACCGAAATTGATCGTTCCGTCGTCGGGACGCCAGAAGAACAAGTCCACGTGCGGATAGGGCAGTTGATGAATAAAGTCGCAGCCGACCTCGTTGATCAGCCGTCGTAGATTGCCTCGAAAATTCATGCTGCCTCGGATGTAGCTGCTTTCTTGCCGTAGTGTCCTCGTAAACAAGGCGACTATTGGACCATAGCAGCCAATGGCTCATCGACGGTTGTCGACCTAACCCCGAATTGTGACAGGCTTCCAATTGCGCCACGAGATTATCAAGCCGCGCTCGATCGTTTCGGGCGTCATTTGGTCGGCGCTCGATTCCGCGGTCGGGCAGGCGCTCACGCTCGCAATCTACATGATCATGGCGCGGCTGCTGTCGCCGCAGATTCTCGGCATCGTGGCAACGGGAGCGCTGGCGCTCGAGTTCTGCAGGGCAGTCCTGATCGAGAGCATCGCGATTGCCGTCCAGGCGCGTCCCGATCCGAAGGATGAGGATTACACTGCCTCGTTTTGGCTCATCGCGGGCCTCTCCTTGTTTGCAGCACTCGCACTGTTCGCCTCGAGCGGCGCCATCGAACGATTCTCGGGTCTTTCGGATATTGCCATCGTTCTCAAGGGATTTTGCATCGTGGTGGCTGTGCAAGGCCTGTCACGGACGCACGAAGCCTGGCTGACGCGCAATCAACTCTTTCGATCCCTCGCCATCCGCTCGCTTTCTTCAATCTCTATCGGCGGGGCGGTAGGGATCGCGCTGGCGATACAGGGTTACGGGGTCGTTGCGCTGGTCGGACAGCTCGTCTCGACTTCGTTGATCTCGCTGGTCAGCCTTTGGATCCTGACGCCCTGGCGCCCTCGGCTCCGGGTCAGCCGGCAGGCTGTCATCGATCTCCTGAGTTATGCGCGCTACGTGGCACTGACGGGAATCACGAACTTTGCCAATGCCAATTCCGATCTGATTTTCGTCACTTGGTATACCGGCGCCGCCGGCGCGGGCTTCTACAGCCTTGCCAAGCGCCTGGTCAACGCCGTGAGTACCGTGATCGGGAATGCGTTGAACCGCGTGTTCTTTTCGACCATCGCTGGCCTCCAGCATGACCGGGAAGCATCGCGTTCGACGCTGGTCGACTTCGTCAAATACACGTCACTGCTGACAGCCCCGCTTTTCGCGGGGATAGCGGCTCTGGCGCCGGATCTCATCGTCGGTTTCTTCGGATCCAAGTGGGGCGAGGCCGCCCCTCTGCTCGCGATCATGTCGATCACCGGGTTCTTGACCACGATCGGCCTCTACAATCACTCGGTGATCCTGGCATTCGGCAAACCGCACTGGCAGACTTGGCTGACGCTGATCTACGCGGTTTCGAACATAACGATCTTCATCCTCGCTGCGCCATTTGGCCTTATCGCGATCGCTGTCGGCTATGTCGTTCGCGCCTTGTTGCTGTATCCGCTATCCGCCGGAGCCTCGATGCGGATCTTGTCGCTCGGCATCAGGCCCTATGCCGCGGCGCTGATGCCCGCACTTGCGGGCTCCGCGGTGATGGCATGCGCAGTCGTTGCTGCCTCCGTAACCATGCCGGCCGCGTCGCCATGGCTGCGTCTCGCCGCGCTCGTGCTGCTTGGTTCTTCGGTCTATCTTGCCGTTGTCATGGCGGTCGCCCGGCCGGCCGTGGTGCGGATATGCCAGGAAGTCTGGGGTCGTGTGCGGCGATCGTCTAAGACCTAGCCAGAATTCGGCTTGCACGCACCAGCTAGCTTGCGTTGGCCGCCTGTCTGGCCTCGGCAAGACCGAGCGGCTCGGGCTTCGGGACGCGGGCTGATCTTGCCCCGCCAGGCGCAAGCCGGTTGATCAATCTTCGAGCGGGATCTTCGACGTAGCGATATGTCACGTCGGCAACGACGGTCAGAACGATGCAGCAGACCAATGCAAACACCGGAAACATGCTTGGCTGAAGTCCGAAATAGTGCCAGGCCGGCTTGAAGAGCAGGATCAACAGCACTTCGTGCACCATGTAGATGGCATATGACGTGTTGCCGAGGCGGCCGAGCCAATCGGAGCCGGGAAACCGCGCGAAGGCGCTTTCTCCCGTGGCAGTGACGAGGATCGCGAGAGAGAACAGTATGATTGCAAGGTCGGGCTTGGCAAAGAAGTTGAGAACCAGGATCGAGACGGCAAACAGCGCTATTCCGGCGAATGCAACCGGCTTCTTGCGATAGTCGCTCGAGAGCCTGAACAGGACGGTTAGGAGAATCCCGTTCAGGAAGCTCGGAAGCGCCCGTAACATCCCGAAATCGAAAGTTGCCCCGTACATCTGTGAGCGTTCCTGCCAGATCGGCAGGTGAGCATGGGCAAGGATGCCGTAAGAGAGCGCGACGATGATCGCGAGCATCAGCGGCGAGATCTTCCCGGCCAGCAGCATGAACAATGGGAATAATAGGTAACAGAACAGCTCGGCGCTGATGGACCAAGCCGGCGAGTTGAAGCTGAGATGATCTGTGATACCCCACGCCTGCACGAGGAAGAGGTTTTGAATGAAATCCGTCCAGCTCGCGTGCGAGGTCGGACCGGATATGCCGATGAGAGCAAGCACGGCGAATATCAACAAGGTGAGCAGATGCAAGGGGTAGATCCGCGCGATCCGCCTAACGAGAAAGCGCGCATAGGAGCGCAGGCCGGTCGAGCTTGAAGGATAGGAATAGGAGATCACGAAGCCGGACAGGATGAAGAACATGTCCACGAACAGGCCATAGGACCCGTTCCAGGCCGGTGAGATGCCCTTGTCGATCAGCTTCAGGTGGAAGATGAAGACCCCGAGCGCGGCGACGAAGCGGTAGAAGTCGAGAACGACAAAACGTCTTGCTTCACTGGCTTCCATCGGGCCTCGGAGTCCTTGCGCGGTTCGTTTCCCTTCTAGAGTCGAATTGTGACGCAAGTTCGCAAGCGCGGCGGCCCGCCCGAATTCATGGGGCCTATCCAATTGCGAATGGGAGTCAGCTCTGCTCATCGATGAGGCAGGCGACAAACGAACAGAGCCGGGACCCTGCTCGGTCCCGGCTCCCTTAGCGCTGTTGGCGCCCGTTTGGGCAGATTTCGCCGTGCTTAGACGAACACGAAGTCGTGGCTGGTCAGGCTGGAGACGTAGACGTTCTTCAGCAGGATCGAATCGGTCGCCGAGAAAGTGATGAGCGCGTTCGTGCCGGACTGCGTGATCTGGAGCTGGCTGTAGTCCTCCGCCAGCAGTTTCGAGATCGCGATCGTGTCGTGCGTCGTCCCGCTGCCGGCCTGGAAGTTGAGGATCTGGTCCTGGCCGTGGTCGTACGCGATGGTCGTCGAGTTCGGCGCCGCCGAGAACACGTCATTGCCGGCCCCGCCCTGGATCGTCACGCCGCTGGCGACGGCCGTGACGTTGTGGGTGCCATCGGACTTGGTCTGATCGATGAACTCGAGCGCCTTGGCGGTGTTGTAGCTCTCGTGCTGCGTGACGCCGGCCTGTCCGTTGAAGTTGAACAGGAAGACGTCCCTCGAGCCGTCGGCGTGGCTGGCGATCTCCTGGGTCTTGATGCCGGCGCTGTTATAGATGTCGGTCAGCTTGCTGCCGTCATTGTTGATGACTTGCGTATAGTCCAGAGTGCCGTCGGCGTGGGTCCTTGTGATCTCGACGATCTTGCCCGAGGCATCGAGGTGCTGGTGCTGCGTCGTGTAGGACTGGCCTGTGATGTTGTAGTTCCAGTTGTCCGACGTGCCGTCGGCGTTCTTGATATAGGCAGCGGTCTTGATACCGCCGGTGTAGACCGTGGTGGAACTGTAGCCGTCGCTCTTGGTCGTCACCTCGCTGGTGATAATTCCTTTGGCGTCATACCAGCCCGAGGTCTTGGTGCCGTCGGCGCTCTGCACAAGGGTGAATGCCAGGCTGTCGTCGGCGTGGGTCCGCACGATGTGCGTCAGGAAACCGGTGGTATCGTAGGTATCGTGCTCTTTCGTGTAGTTCTGACCGACGACGTTGAAGAGATAGACATCCCTCGAGCCGTCGGAGTGATAGTCGGTTTGTGTCTTCTTGAGGCCTGCAGCGTCGTAATTGGTCACGACGCTGCCACCATCGCTGCCGACGACCTGGGTATAGTCGAGCGTGCCGTCGGCGTGCCAGCGGGTCACCTCCGTCGTCTTGCCGGTCGGATCGAGATGCTGGTGCTGCGTGGCATAGCTCTGGCCGGTGATGTTGTAGGTGTAATTGTCTTGGCTCAGGTCGGCATTGGTGATGTAGGCCGCAGTTTTCAGGCCGTTGGTATAGACCGTTGTCGAGCTGTAACCGTCGGCCTTCGTGATCACCTCGCTGGTGAGGACCCCCTTGGCATCGTACCAGTCCGTCGTCTTGGTCCCGTCCTTGCTCTGCACCAGCTTGAACGCCATGCTGCCGTCCGCGTGCTTCCGGATCAGCGTCGTGAGAAAGCCGGTTGCATCGTAGACATTGTGTTCGGTCGTGTAGTTCTGGCCGGTGATGTTGTAGAGGAAGACGTCCTTGCTGCCATCAGCGTGGTACTCGGATTGCTTCGTCCGTACTCCCGTCGAGTCATAGATGGTGACGACGCTGCTCCCGTCGTTGTTGACGACCTGGGTATAGTCGAGCGTGCCATCCGCGTGCTTGCGGGTGACGGACGTGACCTTGCCGGACGGATCGATGTGCTGGATCAGCGTGGTGTAGCTCTGGCCGGTGATGCCGAAGGCATAGTTGTCCAGGCTGCCGTCGGCGTTCTTGATATAGGCTTTAGTCTTGACGCCGTTGCTGTAGAGGGTTGTCGAGGTGAAGCCGTCGGCCTTTTGGACCACCTCGCTGGTGAGGCTGCCGGCGGCATTGTACCAGTTGGTCGTCTTGGTGCCGTCGGCGGTTTGCATCAGCTCGAAGGCCAGGCTGCCGTCGGCATGCAGGCGCGTCAGGGTCGTGAGGAATCCGGTCGAATCGTAAACGTCGTGCTGGGTCGTATAGTTCTGGCCCTTGATGTTGTACGTCCAGACATCCTTGCTGCGATCGGCATGGTAGGCGGTCTCGATCAGTTTCACTCCCGTAGCGCTGTACAACGTGATCACGCTGCTGCCGTCACTATTGTAGACCTGGGTCGAGTCCAGCGTGCCGTCGGCGTGGCTGCGGATCACCGAGGTGACCTTCCCGGAGGCGTCGAGGTGCTGCACCTGGGTGGTGAAGCTCTTGCCCGTGATGTTGTAGGTATAGTTGTCCTGCGAGCGGTCCGCGTTCTTGACATAGGCGGCTGTCTTCACGCCGTTCGTGTAGAGCGTGGTGGAGTAATAGCCGTCGGACTTCTGGACGACTTCGCTCAGCAGGGTGCCGGCCGTGTTGTAGGTGTCGGTTGTCCGGGTTGCGTCGGTTCCGACATGAACGAATTTCGTCTGCACGCCGCCGGTGTAGCTGATCACGTCTTTGGAGCCGTCGCTGTGGACGATGGTGGTCGAGGTCGGCTGTCCGCTTGAATTGAGGCCGGTGTCGGATTTCGAGAGCAGCTTGCCGCTCGAATCGTAAGTCTTCGTGCTGGTCCAGGTCGCCGCCGAGTTCGTTACCGAGAACGTATATCCGCCCTGGATCTTGGACAGCGCGTTGCCGTAATGGGCGATCATGTAGTCCATGGTCGCTTTCGAGGCGACCTGCAGGACGTGGGAGTCGGTCAGGGTGATTGTCTGCAGCGCCGTCGAGTCGCTCAGATCGGACAGTTGCGGCACGATCTCCGCAGCCGTTCCGGTGACGCTGGTCCTTGTGTCCGGGGCGGGCGGCGTAGTCGGGGGCGCGTCGATCTCGATGATCACCGGGTGATCGCTGACCGGAATGGTGATGGTGCTGACGTCGGTGTAGCTGGCGATCGCTGTGGTGCCGGTCAGCGTGTCGTACACCTTCACGGTATGATGGACGGCGCCGAGGTTCACCGTCACCGTCTGGGCCGCATTGGACAGCTCGGTATCGGTGGCATCGTTCCAGAGCTTCGGCTCGGCCCAGACGACGAGTTCGTAGGCGCCATTGCTCTTGCCGAGCACCATGCTGTTGCCGGTGGCCGGCATGTTGCTCAGCGTGTAGTTCAATGGGTCAGTCGGCTGCAGGCCGCCCTTGCCGTCGTCGGCCAGAATGGTCGTCAGGTTGTGAATCGCCGTCGCGGCGAGCTTGGGCGTGCCGTCGGAGTTGAACAGGCCGAAATTGGCTTCGGGATTGGTGTTGGCGGCAGACGAGTCGCGGTCGAACAGCTCGTAGAGGTAAGTCGCGCTCGCGCCGGCCTTGTAGGCGACGACCAGCGTGTTCAGGATCGATTTGGCCTGCACCGTCTCGTTGACGCCGAGATACTGGGTATTGTTTTGCGTGGTATAACCGGTTTCCGTGATGACGACGGGCTTTCCCGGTGCCGCGCCCATGACGGCGCTCAGCGTCGCCGCAATGGAGTTGCTCGGATTGAGGCCGGTGCTGACATAGGCGTGGGCGTTGGCATAGTCGACCGAGCCCGACATGTTGCCGAGCTGGCTGTAGCCTTGCGGATCGTTGTAGGCCAATGACAGATTGTAGACGGGGATGCTGGCGAGCGCCGCGTTGGAATTGACGGCCTGATAGAGCGCGCTCTGGAACTGAGCCGCGGCCGAGAGGCTGGAGCTGCCATTGTAGCTGAAGGGCTGGTGATTGGCCTCGTTGAGACCCTCGATGGCGCTGATGCTGCCCGCGTGGGTCGCCGCGAACTTCTCGAGCGAGTCGATGTACTTCTGAAGTCCGGCCGTCCCCGTCTGCGGCAGGGCGGAGGAGACCAAGAAGTCGAACTTGTAACCGGCCGCGGCGAGGCCCTCGACCACCGGTTGCGCAGCGGGGCTCGTCCCCATCGCGTCGCGGAGATGGGTGACGCCGATATATTCGAGGCTGTCGGCCATCAGCGCGAGGTTGTTGTAGCCGGTCCATCCGAAACCGGCGTGCGTATTGACGCCGATGGAGTTGATGAAGCCGCTGGCGGACAGGATGGTTTGATCAGACATTGCAAACTCGAGTTTGAGCGCGAACGAAATTGCTCGCAGGGATTTGCGTCGAAGCTTCTCTGTCGAGTGTGAATTTCAGATAAAAATCGAAGCTACAAATCGCGAGTGAAATGCGGTTCCTTGCGCAGGAACAGCTCGACTCGTGTTGCAGCAGAATGCTGATGCGATGCCCGTGCAGGATGGCGTGAGAAAGGCGCTTTCAAGATTTCCACGATTCACGCTGCTAAATATATGCGCAAGCGGTGCGAGTTCGATCCAACGCTTCGGCTTGAGAGCGTGTCATACGAACGCGGCGCTGGGGTGCGACTCTTCGTCTGCGTCATCGGATTGCACAGGGACCCGGCAGATGCCATTTTCACGGGCGAGTAAGTTGACAGATTCTATCGCGTTGGTTGCGTCCGTATTTTCCCGGATATTGCCATTTGGTTGGACCGGGGAGGCGCAATGGTTCCGTCCAGGAACTGAATCAGCGCGGTGGCCCAACGGCTCAGTTGCTCGCACGCTGCGTTCCGATCCATGCCGGTGCGGCGAATTAGTCGCGGCGGGCCAACATCAGAAAATCTCCGCGCCAACCGATGACGGCTGTCGCGATTCCGGCGATCAAGATCTTGCCGGCAAGCCATGTCGCGGGCTCGGTCGGCATCGCGCCGAGTGATCCGATCAGGACGGCGGCCACCATCGCCTGCGCGACCAGTGACCAGCGCGGGAATGCCTCGAACCGCAGGGTCGGACCGAGCGCAACCACGATCGTCGCGAGCGTGGCGAGGCAAGCGCAGCCGACCGCCTGTTGCGGCGACAGGCCGGCCCATGCCGCGGCCAGCGCGACGGCAGCGACGATCGCGAGCTGGCCGGCCGCAACGATCACGAGCCTCGTTGCGAGCTTCTCCAGGTGCGGAACGACCGCGACGGTCGCCTGGAGATGCGTGTGCAGGAAATAGAAGACGGCCACAACAGGTGCCGTCGTCAGGAAGCCATCAAGGCTCTCCCGCGGCACCAGGATACGGGCTGCATCCGGAATGAAGCCGACGAGACCGCCGAGCAGCACGAGGGTCGTGCAGACCATGAACTCGAACATCCGCCGCGTCGATTGCACCGACCTCATGACGGTTCCGTGCTCGAAATCCTTCACGACATCGGGATAGCTCACGGTGTGGATCGCTGCATTGAGGACCCAGAACGGGCGTTGCAGCAGGTCGAGCGCGATCGAAAATCCGGCGCCGGCGCCCGTCGCGCCCAGCCGGCCGATGATGATGAAGCGGAGCAGCACCGGCACCGAGAGATGGATGACGGACGCACCCGCCGCCAGCATGCCGTAGCGGGAGAAATCCTTCCAGTCGGCCAGCATCGTCCGCAGCGGAACGCGCTCCAGGGGGGTGCGATAGGCCACCAGCCCCGCGAGCAGGCCCAGGGCGTGGCCCGCACTGACGCCGAGCAGCGCCGCTTCCGCCGTTCCCCAAATCGCCGCACCCGCGGCGGCTCCGGTCAGAAGGGCGGTAGCGCGAAACGCCAGGAGAGAGGAGGCGACACCCAGCCGGTCGGACAGGCGGACCGACAGCAAATAAAGGTCGGTCAGGCCCTGAAGCACGGAGATGCCGAGGCCCAGCGCGATGATCCCGGCCGGGAGCACGCTGGCCAGAGATGCGCAGCCGCCGACCACGACGAGCGCGCCTGCGCTCGACAGGCCCGCGGCAAAGAGCGACCACCTCAGCCGCGCCGCCTCGTTCTCCCCGGCTGCTGCCAGGAAACGCAATCCGGCGAGCTGCAGCCACTCGAACATCAGGACGCAGAGCAACTGGCTCGAGGCCAGTGCCAACGAGAAATTGGTGTAGTCGGCGGCGGGCAACAGATGACTGATCGCGAAGATCAGGATGATCGCCGCGGCGCTCTGATAGAGGTAGCCCGCCATCGCGAAGAGGCGTGTCATCTCGGAATGAGGCGCTCCTTGCCGACGGCCCGCGGCGCTTCAGTCGTTGCTGCGCGCACGCGCGACATTCGCTGCTCGCGCAATTGTTCATACAGATTCTTGTATGACGACAGCACGTCGGCAAATATCCATTTGTTGGTATCCGCGATCAGGCGCCGGCTGATCTCGTCGATCTTGTGCGGATCGGAGGCGACTGCGAGCATGCTGTCGGCCAAGGATCGAGGATCGGCTTCAGTCAGCCAGCCGGTCACGCCATGCTCGATCACTTCGGGCATGCCGCCAAAGCGCGTTCCGAGCAGCGGCCTGCCGGCCGCCTTGGCGTCGGCGACGACGAGCGGACCAGGGTCGTGCCAGATCGAGGGGGCAATCACCACGTCGACCTGCTTGTAGAAATCGTCCGGCACCACGAATCCCATGAACTCGATACGCGCATCCGGCGCGAGCGCCCTGAGGCGCCGTTGTTCCTCGTCGCTGACGCGACCGGCGATCAGCATCCGGATGCGATCCCGGGGCAGCATGGCAAGTGCCCGCATCAGATTGTCAATGCCCTTCTCCTCAGTGAGCCGGCCGATGAACCCGAACGTCACTTCCGTGGTGCAGACCGGGCGAGGGTAGGGCTCGCGCGGCGGCTCGGTCGAGGCGTTGCGGATCACGGTGCGGATCGGCGTCTCCGCGAACATGCCCATGTCGGTATGAATGGACAGCACGCGCTCGCTCACGCCGACCACGGCGCTGAGCCAATGCGTCGCCCGCTTGCGATGGAAGGTCAGGATGCTGCAGCTCGTGCAGGTGTGCTCGCAGGAGCGTCCCTTGTCGAAGCGCGAGCAGCGCGGACAGGTCAGATAATAGTCGTGAAGCGTGTGCAGCACCGGCACGCCGAGCTGGGCGGCAACGCGCCAGATCGCGGTGGTCAGACCGGACAGATTGTTGGAGTGCAGCACGTCCGGCTTGAAGGCCCGGATGCGTTCCGCGATCAGCGGCGCCTGCATCTGCCAGTCGTCGACAGCATGCCAGATGCTGCGCAAGACGGCGTTCTTCTGCTCCGTGAAGGGCCGGTAGATGTTCTGGACCGGCGCGGAATAGACGTTGATGCCGTTGCAGCTTTCGCGCTCCTGCCCAGGAGACGATGCGGCCCGGATCACCTCGACCTCGTCTCCGCGTTGCACCAGGCCTTCGGCGAAGCGCCGTGCGAAGATCTCTGCACCGCCGACGATCTTAGGGGCCTGAGGCGTCGGATAAAGCGTGGACGTCAAAAGAACTTTCATCACTGAACCTCATGTTTTGCAAAATCGCGCTTACCGCGCCGGCCTTATCTCCAAAGCGGGCATGGCACCGTTGCTCGCTGCAATGAGGACCGGCGTGGTCGAAACCGGAATCCAGGCACCGGACGCAGGTCTTGCGGCCGAGTCGCACGGCATCGCAAAGGTTGCGCCGTCCTGATCGCCCTTGATCCGGACCTCGTAACGCCGCTCGGGAGTCTCGGACCACACCGCAACTCTGGCGCCGGACGTCGTCGTTGCATTGATCGACACGACGCCGGTGGCGAGCTCGCGTTTCTCGGCGCTCAGGCTGGAGCGGATGAAAGCCCAGGCGCCCTGAACCGCGCAGGCGACCGGCTTCGGCGAATTGTCGAAACGGTAGAGCCCGAAATTGTGCTCCAGGTCCGATGCGTCCTTTCCACTGTCCTTGAGTTCGTAGAACCACATTCCTTTGAGCCAGCGCGCCGCGGTCGATGCCCACAAGATGAGCTGTGCCGTATTGTCGGACTGGGCTTGTTCGCTGACGCCGCATTTATTGGTGGCAGCCGTGGTCCACCCGGTCTCGGTGACATAGATCGGAAAATCGGGGTTTCCGCTGGCCTGGCCGACCAGGCGGTGAAACGCCGTGAGCCGCTCTATGATTTCGGCCGAGGTGCGTTTGCTCGGGCCCATGCAGAAATTGTAGAGATGGATCGATGCGCCGTCCGCATATTGAAGAATGCCGGTCCGCAGCATCTTCTCGGTCCATGTCCAGCCCAGATCGTCGCCGAGCGCGCCCACCAAGAACGGCGCATTTGGCGCCACCCGCTTGACTACCGGCCGCGTGACCTCGGCAAGCGCCCGATAGTTTTCCGGCGAGAACGCAGGATCTTTCTTCGCCGCCAGGTTCCATTCGTTCCAGAGCTCGAACAGCGGATGCTGCGCCACCACCGATTGCGCCGCCGCCGCCGCATAATCGGCGAACCGCTGCCGCGCCTCGTCGGTCGTCGGTGGCGAGGAATTCGGAACGAGATGATGGCCGAAGGCGAGGATCAGGAGAGGGCGCGCGACGCCGGCCTTGACCTGCGCTTCGAGCCTGCCCAGTCGGGGTGTGAAGCCCATCCGGCGTCCCCCAACCTCGAACTCGGACCAGGGAAAATCATCGCGAAAGGAATTGAGACCGAGTTGCTTGATCTGGGCGACGTTTTCCGAAGGCACGTATCCGCGCGCGCTCACCGGGCCGCCCAGCCCCTGATGCGTGCCGACCCCGAGCAGGAATCGGGCATCGAGCGGTTGCGCCTGCTGTGCGCAGACCGAGACCGGAAGGAGAATGGATGCGATGAGGCTCGCGAGGCGGAGGCTGTCGCGAACCAAAGTGCGTGGGAGCGGTGCAGCCATCAGAAATTCTTGGAGAGATCCGACTGCAGCCCCGCCTTCGCTGCGACGGGCGTCTGGTCGTCCTGAAGCAGCTCGACATAGACCTGCTGCAATTGCGCATGCGTCTTCTCGACGTCATAGAGCTGCTTGAACCGGTCGTAGCCGCGCTGCCCCAGCACCTTGAGATCGAGATCGAGTGCGCGCCGGAAACCATCCACGAGCGGCTGGACCGCGACGGGTTCGCAAAGCACGCCGGTCACGCCATCGACGACGATCTCGGGCAAAGCTCCGCTACGGAACGCCAGGATGGGCTTGGCCGCCCGCATCGCTTCGAGCGCAACGAGGCCAAAGGCTTCCCAACGTGACGGAATCACGACGAGGTCGGCGGCCTCGAGCTGGGTCTCGATGGTCGGGCGGTCGAGCCAGCCCAACAGGGACACGTTGGACGGGACGGTCGGACCTTCGTACTTGTTGACGACGGAGGCGCCGATCATGCGGACGTCCAGCACATCCTCGAGCGCGCGTGCCGCTTCGATCAGCAGATCGAACCCCTTCTGCCGGTCCAGGCGTCCGATGAACAGCACCTTGACCTTCTTCGAGGTCCAGTCAGCCGCGACGGGCTGCGGCGTGCGGCTCTTCGAGATGCCGTTGTGGACCACGGTGAGGCGGTCGGCAGGAATTCCCGCGCGCACCGCCTCGCTATACTCGTCGCCGGAGATGCAGATGATTCGGTCCGAGGTGCGCGCAAGCAGGTTCTCCGCCGCCTTCGTCAGCTTATGACTGAAGCGGCCGGTCTCGCGCGAAAATGCCCAGCCGTGCGGACAATAGACGACGCGCGGTCCGCCCGAGCGGGCTGCGAGCGCGGGCCGGAGCACGAGCCCTGCAAAGGAAGAATGCAGGTGCACCACGTCCGGTCTGAAGGCATCCAGCGCTTGCATGGTGGCACGCAGCATCTGGAATAGGCCGGCGACGCTGCGGCCGGATCGTTCGAATGTTGTAATCTGGTTGTCATCGATCGCACCGAGGTCGCCCCGATGATCCGACGGTACAACATAGTGCACGTTCTCGGCACCGAAGCTGGCCTGCTGCTGAGGATGCAACTCGTTCAGATAGCTCGCGATCCCGCCACGGATCGTTTCGGCGATGTGCAGCACTTTCATCGTTTGCCTTGCGTAGGGCCGCGTTGGAGAGCCGGACATCTGTATCCCTGTTCTGTGTTCGCTAGTGCGAAACACAGTTCCTCGAATACGTAGCGATATTGGGGCAGCGATGTGGTGATGTTGCGCCAAGGCACTCGTGCTTGCGATCACCGCAAGAACGAAGAAAAAGAATCATGGAACCAGGCAAAGAGCTGCGAGTTGCAAACCGTTTGTGCAAGAACCGTTGCGCGCGATAGGCGAACCGCGCCTCGTTTCACGCAGCGCTGGCGACGTTCGCCGGCACTGCGAGGTGATCGAGCAACGTCTTCGCCGATTTCTTCCACGAATAGAGTGCAAGGCGATCCTGTTGCCGCCGGCGTTCCTGGTCCGAGATCGCGCCGATTGCCAATCTTTCGAGCATGAGCTGCTTCAGCGCATCGGCATCAGTGGCGTCAAAATACGCAGCCGCGTCGCCGCACGTCTCCACGACGGCGTCGGCCCTCGAGGCGATCACCGGGCAGCCGAAGATCATGGCTTCGAGCGGCGGCACGCCGAACCCCTCGTAGAGCGAGGGAAACACGAAGGCCGATGCGTGCGCATAGAGCGCGGCAATCTCGCTGTCGGTCAGACGGCCGGCCAGCACCAGGCCGGAAGCCCCTTCGCCCGAATTATCCTGAAAGACCTTGCTGTTATCGCCGCCGACAATGACCAGGGGAACGTCGGCCCGGTCGAGCAGCTGGATGGCGCGGATCGCGACGGACAGATTCTTGTTCTTGGTTTTCGAGCCCACGAAGAGGAAGAACTTCTGCGGCTGAACGCCAAGTCGGGCCAGGATGCTGGGATCGGGCTTCGTGGCTGCAAAGTGCTCGGCGCTGTTGGGGAAGACGGGAATGCGCGATGCCGAGAGATTCAGCACGTCCGCAAGCTCCTTGCGGGAAAATCCCGACACCGTTGCGATGCTTGCGTGCCGCGCGAGCATCCGGCCCATCGTGCGATGGACGGTCAGATAGCGCCAATTGAAGAAGTCGGGCCTGCGAAAGACCTGGGCGTCGTGAAGCACGACAATATGGTCGCGATGGAAGACAGGCCCGGAATTGGCCAGGCTGATCAAGCGGCCTCCGGCGGCAGCGCGGGCGAGATCGATTTGATCCCACGCGTGCCCATGCAACCGGCCGACAGCGCGAATCTTGATCCGGTCGAGATTAAGTTCCTCGCTTGCATCCGCGGGCTTCAACAATTGCCAGTCTGCGTTGCGCAGCGAGGCCGGAATCTGCTCCGACGCGAGCAGCACGTCGATTGCCTTGACCATTTCAGCGGCATAGCGCTGCACGCCCGTGAGCTTTTGCGACAGAAAGCGGCCGTTGATGAAGAATTTCAATTGAGGACCACGATGGTTCATGGAGTTCCGGCCGGGTTCGCGGGGAGCTCGCGGTGGAGGAGCCGCACGTGAGCAATCGTTAGGTACAGAAATATGACGCAGCCGGGCATGGCTCGGAGGCGCCGCCTGCATGGCCCGGCGTCGCCTTGCTGCGTGCCAGGCCGGGGTGTAGAGGTCGGCCATGACCGATGACACCCACTCCTTCCGCTGCGGCTCGCTCACCGCGACCGTCAAGGCGCACGGCGCCGAGCTCTGCTCGCTGAAGGGCGGCGGCACCGAATTCCTTTGGCAGGCGGGGCCGGAATGGCCGCGTCACGCGCCGCTGCTGTTTCCGATCGTCGGGCGCCTTGCCAACGACGAATTGCGGCATCAGGGCAAGACGTATCGGATGACGCAGCACGGCTTCGCCCGCGACAGCCGCTTTGCGTGGGCAGAACGCGGCGAGAGCCGTTGCACCCTGGTGCTCGAGGACAATGAGACGACGCGCGCGCTCTATCCGTTCCCGTTCCGGCTGACGGCGGCCTATGCTCTCGATGAGTCCGGCCTCGATCTGACGCTCACGATCGCCAACACCGGCAAGGAGACGTTGCCGGCCTCGCTCGGCGGTCATCCCGCCTTCAATTGGCCGCTGCAGCCCGGCGCGGCGAAGGAGAGCCATGCGCTGACTTTCGCGAGCGCCGAACCGTCTCCGGTCCGCCGTCTCGAAGGTGGATTGCTGCGGCCGGCAGCGGAGCCGAGCCCGGTCAAAGGCACCTCGCTTCCCTTGTCGGACTCCCTGTTCGTCGACGACGCCATCATCCTTGACCGCATCGAGAGCACTTCGGTCCGCTATGCCGCGGCGGGAGGTGCATCGACCGGGCCATGGCTGAAAATGTCCTGGCGCGGATTTCGCGAGCTCGGCGTCTGGTCGAAACCGTCAGGCGCGCCGTTCCTCTGCATCGAGCCCTGGCGCGGCTACGCAAGTCCCGCCGGCTTCCATGGCGAGTTCGCCGACAAGCCGGGACTGATGCACATCGCGCCGGGCGCTGAGGAAGAGTTATCCTACCGGATCGAGGTCGGATCGTCCTGACGCCGAACGGCTTCCGCACGCATGATTTGTTGCGGCGCGCGTGCTTCGATCTTCGATCATCCTCAGACCTCGATGCGCGTGAGATCCTCGCCGACCACGACGGGTCCTGCATAGTCCCGCCTGACGTCATCAAGCAATGCGTTCAGCATGGCATCGTCGGTGCGCGGACGGTGATGGGTCAGCGCGAGCTTCTTGACGCCGGCTTTGGCCGCGATCTTCCCGACGGTGTCGCCGCAGGCGATCGTATATTTCGCGAGCCGGCGCAAATGTTCGTTGTTGATCTCCGGCGTGGCGAGGAAGCAGCACTGCACCAGCAGGTCGGCTCCCTCGGCCAGCCGCTCGAGCCCGGGGCAGGGGACGGTGTCGCCGGAAATAGCAATGACCTTGCCTTCCGCTTCGAAGCGATAGCCGAGACACATCCAGCGCGCCAGAAAGGCCGGCGACATGTCGAGGCCGTCGCCATGCGAGACCAGTTCGGCACTGATCTTCCAGCGACCGGTGTCGACCACGGGGCCTGGAATGATGTCCGTTGCGGCGACGGGCTTCCAGCCGCCGAAGGTCGGCTCGCCCTGGTCGCGCCAGGCGATGTCCTTGTCGTAGACCTGCGTGACCAGCGTGTTGACGAGGCGTTCGGTCTCGGGCGGCCCGTAGACGCGCAACGCGTCCTTGCGCCCGTGCATCCACGAATTCAACATCACATCGTAGAGATCACCGATGTGATCGAAATGGTGATGGGTGAGGAAGACCGTGTTGATGGCGCCGAGCGGCACGCCCGCCTTGTGAAGCTGCACCATGACGCCACGACCGGCGTCGAACAGGATGTTCTCCTCGCCAAGCCTTATCAGCGTGGTCGTCGCCATGCGGCGCGGGTCCGGGCGCGGGCCGCCGGTGCCGAGCAGTATGACCTCCATGCGCCACCTCCGAGTGCAGGCTTTTGGAGGCACAGTAGATGCGAAGCTCACAGGGGAGCAAGCCGCAGGCGGCCGCTCGAAGTACGAGCTGATGTTCCGAATCGAGAGGCTGTCGGCGCGACGGTGCGCGGAATGAGAATTGTGGGCCAATTCATACTTAATGTGCCAAGAGCATGACCAATGTGACGCGGCGCGACACCGACGTCGACCGCATCCTCGGCCTCGAGGTCGCCGGCGACCATTACGTCACCAAGCCGATCAACCTGCGCGATCTGCTCGCGCGTGCGCGCAGCGTGCTGCGGCGCCGCTCGATCGACCGCAAGGCGGCGCGCAGCCACAATTCGATCGCGTTCGGCGACTGGATCATCGACCTGACCCGGCGCGAATTGCTTGGCAATGACGGCAGGCCGGTGGCGCTGACGCGCGCCGCATTCGACCTGCTGGCGGCGCTCGTCGGCGCCGACGGCAGGCCGCTCAGCCGCGACTATCTGATCGAGGTGGTCAGTAATCGCCAGGCCAGGTCGACATCCGCACCGTCGATGCGCTGGTGGCGCGGCTGCGCCGCAAGCTCGTCGGCAGCGGCACGCCCGTGATCGCGACCGTCACCGGCGTCGGCTACAAGCTCGCGCTCAGCGAGCGGCTGTAGCGCATGATCCGGAAAAGCGTGCAGCGGTTTTCCGGCAAGATCATGCTCAGACAATAGGACATCGCCGTCAGCGCGACGCGACGCGCTTCCAACGTGCTTCGATGCGCGCCTTGATCTGGCCGACCCTGGCCTCATGGGCGGCCCAATAGGCGCGGCTGGCGGCCGCGGTGCCTTGACGATAACGAGCATAGACCGCCTTGGGCTGCACCGGCATCTTCGGGCGGCTCGCCGGTTTCACGGGCGCCGCGGCCGCAACCGCAGCGGCAGCTGCAACCGTGGACGCCGGATCCGGAGCAGCCGCAGTTTCGCGTTCTCCCGGCATCGCGCTCATCGCGACAAGCCGGTTGCGGGCCCGGTTGCAATAGACCTGCGACCGCGCGGTCATCTCCTCTTCGCCATGACCCGCCCGGTATTTCATCAGGGCGCGGCAGAGATCCCCGCCCGAAAGCCGCCAGGCCTGGCTGAGATAGAGCACCCCGTAATGGATGTTGACGTCGGGTTCGGCCAGCTCCGCGCTGCTGCCGCGGAAGCCCAGCATCGCCGCGGTCTCGGGGCGCACCTGCATCAGGCCGATTTCGCCCGCGCTGCCGATGACCGCCGGGTTGTAGCCGCTTTCGACGAAGACGACCGCCTCGGCGATATCGGCCGGCAGATTGGTGTTCTTGGTTTCCCTCTCGATGATCTTCCGGATCGTGGCCCGCGACGACGGCGTTTCGCCGGCGCCGAGCTCGCTGCTGCCGTCGGCCGCATGTGCGCCGATCGGAGTCGACACGAGCAGGACGACCGCGACGTGCTTCCACGTCGCGCCGAGAATGAAGCGTGCCCGATCCCGCAGCATGGGCTTGTCATAGAGCGCCGGAGTTAACAAACCGGCCTCAGGCGTGTGTGCGTCACGGTCGCGCGCGGGCGCTCTGGTCGGTGGAACTGGCCTGCGACGGCTCCGCCAGCTGGTCATCGACCGCATAGAGCGTGCAGCTGGGCGACCATTTCATGCAGGCTGCCAGCGAGTCGCGCCGGGCCTCCTCGGTCGTCGCACGTCCAGCGCGCCAGCCGTAGCCGCCGTTCGGCGACACCGCAAAGGCCTTGTGCGGCAGCAGGCTGGCGAGATAGCGCGCGAACTCGGCCCGCGCGGCCTCGTTGAGCTGGCGTGGCGGCGGCAGCGGATCGGGCAGGCTCAACAGGTCATGGCCGAGCCCGCGCTCGCGCAGGAAGGCGTCGAGATACGGCGTCCATTGCGGCCGGCCCGCGACCGAATAGAGATAATGCCCGTCTTCGCCGTAAGCCGGTGCCCCCACGAAGCTCGCATTGCCGCCGCCGGCGCGAAACCCGTCATGAAGCCGGCGCGCGAGATCGGGACCGAAATAGGAATCGTTGCTGGCATAGACCCACAGCATGGGCACGCGCGAGGTCTTGCCGAAGGTGGCGAAGGCCTGCACCAGCCCATCCGGATTGCAGACATCCTCTGTCTCGCGCGAGCCGCGGCCGCCGGCAAAATTGATCGCGGCGACGAGGCCCGCCGGCGCCTGTGCGCTCAGCGCCACCGTTGCAAGGCCGCCTGCGGAATGGCCGGCCGCGATCATGCCCGATGTCGTCACGTCGGCCCGGTGCGCCATCGCATCGATCGCGGCGCGCAGATCGGCAACCGCGACGGCGGCCGCCGGCAGGTACGCGGCCCTTGCGCAACTGCCGACGCTGTCGACGCGCCCGCCCGGCGAGGTGCCGTAGCCGCGCCGCATCACCACCAGCGCCGCAAAGCCGCGCCGGGCGTATTCCAGCGCGATGCCATAATATCTGTGCGCCGACATGGTCGCGCGGTCCTCGAACTTGCGCGGCGAGCCGTGGCTGAGCAGCGCCAGCGGATAGCGCTTGGTCCCCACTGGTCGGACCAGAAAGGCCTCCAGCCCCTGCGGTCCGGCCTCCGCCATCGGGATGCGCAGGTCCTCGGTGTAGAACTCCGCGGCGCGCGCCGGTGCACCGGCCAGGGCGAGGCCGGCGATCAGCACGAGCAGCTTGCGCGAAGGGATCATGAGACGATTCGACGGGCGGTGCTGCCGAGCATAGCACGAAGGCCGCTCATCGGGACTGCAACGCCGCCAAGGAACGCCTTCCCGCTCGCGCGTGTTGTGCTCTTGGCGGGGGCTTGGCCGATGCTATGGTGTCCCGCACTCACGACAGGACGAGGGTATTCCAGTGGCTGATGTTCATCCCGCGGCGGGCAAGCAGGCCTCGCCGGACGCGCTCACCAATATTCCGCGGCTGGTGACGGCCTATTTCGCCGGCAAGCCGGATGCGTCCGATCCGGCACAGCGCGTGGCATTCGGCACGTCGGGCCATCGCGGCACCTCATTCAAGAACACCTTCAACGAAGGCCACATCCTCGCCACCACGCAGGCGATTTGTGATTACCGCAAGGAGAAGGGCCTGACCGGCCCGCTCTTCATCGGCATCGATACCCATGCGCTGGCCGAGCCGGCGCTTGCAAGCGCCATCGAGGTGTTCGCCGCCAACGGCGTCGAGGTCATGATCGACAAGGATGGCGGCTACACGCCGACGCCCGTCATCTCGCATGCGATCCTCACCTATAACAAAGGCCGCACCAGCGGCCTCGCCGACGGCGTCGTCATCACCCCCTCGCACAATCCCCCCGAGGATGGCGGCTACAAATACAATCCGCCTCATGGCGGCCCGGCCGATACGGACGTGACCGCTGCCGTCGAGAAGTGCGCCAACGCCTATCTCGCCGGCGAGCTCGAGGACGTGAAGCGCATCGACTATGCCAAGGCGCGCAAGGCCGCCAATGTCCACGCCTACGACTTCATCACGCCTTACGTCGCCGATCTCGGCAATGTCGTCGATCTCGACCTCGTCAAATCCGCCGGCGTCAAGATCGGCATCGATCCGCTCGGCGGCGCCGCCGTGCATTACTGGCATCCGATCATCGAGCGCTATGGCCTCAACGCAACGGTCGTGAACGAGGCGATCGACCCGACCTTCCGTTTCATGACGGTGGACTGGGACGGCAAGATCCGCATGGACTGCTCCTCGCCTTACGCGATGGCGAGCCTGATCGGCATGCGCGACCGCTTCGACGTCGCCTTTGCCAACGACACCGACGCCGACCGCCACGGCATCGTCACGCGCACCGGCGGGTTGATGAATCCGAACCATTACCTGGCGACCGCGATCTCCTACCTGTTCGCGCACCGTCCGGATTGGGGCAAGGATGCCGCGATCGGCAAGACCGTGGTGTCGAGCTCGATCATCGACCGCGTCGCCAAAAAGCTCGGCCGCAAGCTGGTGGAGACGCCGGTCGGCTTCAAATGGTTCGTCGACGGCCTCGTCACCGGCGGCTTCGGCTTCGGCGGCGAGGAGAGTGCAGGGGCCTCGTTCCTGCGCCGCGACGGCGCGGTGTGGACCACCGACAAGGACGGCGTCATCCTCGGCCTGCTCGCTGCCGAGATCATGGCCAAGACCGGCCGCGATCCCAGCCAGATCTTCAATGATCTCACCGCCGAGTTCGGCATGCCGCATTACGCCCGCATCGACGTTGCCGCCACCGGGCCGCAGAAGAACATCCTGAAGTCCCTCACGCCGGAGCAGCTCGGCCTCAAGGACCTCGCCGGCGATCCCGTTCGTGCGACGCTGAGCAAGGCGCCCGGCAACGGCCAGCCGTTCGGCGGCATCAAGGTCGAAACCGATTTCGGCTGGTTCGCGGCGCGCCCGTCCGGCACCGAGGACGTCTACAAGATCTACGCCGAAAGCTTCCGCAGCCCCGAGCACCTGAAACGGATCCAGGAGGACGCCCAGGCGGGCCTAGCCAAGGTGTTCGCGGCGTAAGTTGTTCCGAGAGGTCGCCGCTGTCCTACCCTCCCCTGGAGGGCCCTCCCTCCAGGGGAGGGTAAGCGGAGCCGGAGCCGGACGCGGTCATTCCCCCGCTATGTATACAATCACAAGGATAAAGGTATTGAGGTAGAGCTGATTCTATCTTGAACAATTCTATCCTTCAGCTATTGTATACATAACGTATTCATAAGCCGTGGGAGTGAGACATGACAAAACCCTTCCCCATGAACGCCTGGTACGCCGCGGCGTGGGACGCCGACGTCAAGGCGGCGCTGTTGCCGCGAACGATCTGCGGCAAGCATGTCGTGATGTATCGCAAGGCCGACGGCACGGTGACCGCGCTGGAGGACGCCTGCTGGCATCGCCTGGTGCCGCTGTCCAAGGGCCGGCTTGAAGGCGACACCGTCGTCTGCGGCTATCACGGTCTCAAGTACAATGCGCAGGGCCGCTGCACCTTCATGCCCTCGCAGGAGACCATTAATCCCTCGGCCTGCGTGCGTGCCTATCCCGTGGTCGAGCGTCACCGCTACGTCTGGCTCTGGATGGGCGATCCCGCGCTCGCCGATCCCGCGCTCGTCCCCGACATGCACTGGAATCACGATCCGGCCTGGGCCGGCGACGGCAAGACCATCCACGTCAAATGCGACTACCGCCTCGTGCTCGACAATCTCATGGACCTCACCCATGAGACCTTCGTGCACGGCTCCTCCATCGGTAACGACGCCGTCGCCGAGGCGCCGTTCGACGTCACCCACGGCGAGAAGACGGTAACGGTGACGCGCTGGATGCGGGGCATCGAGCCGCCGCCGTTCTGGGCCAAGCAGCTCGGCAAGCCCGGCCTCGTCGACCGCTGGCAGATCATCCGCTTCGAGGCGCCGTGCACCATCGCGATCGACGTCGGCGTCGCGCCGACGGGGACCGGTGCACCGGAAGGCGACCGCTCGCAAGGCGTCAACGGCTTCGTGCTCAACACCATCACGCCGGAGACCGAGAAGACCTGTCATTACTTCTGGTCTTTCGTCCGCAACTATCGTCTCGGTGAGCAGCGCCTCACCACCGAGATCCGCGAGGGCGTCTCCGGCATCTTCCGCGAGGACGAGCTGATCCTCGAAGCGCAGCAGCGCGCGATGGACGAAAACCCCGACCGCATCTTCTACAACCTCAACATCGACGCCGGCGCGATGTGGTCGCGCAAGCTGATCGACCGGATGGTGGCGAAGGAGAACGCCCCAAAGCACCTTCAGGCCGCGGAGTAGAACATGGCCGAGCGTGAGGTCGACCGCTCCATCTCGCAAACCGTGAAGGCGCAGCTCGCGCTGCGCGACCAGATCCTGTCGGGCGCCTTGCGGCCGGGCGAGCGCATCTCCGAGCTGCAGGCGGTGGAGACGACAGGCGCCTCGCGCACGCCGGTGCGCATGGCGCTGGTGCGGCTGGAGGAGGAGGGGCTGTTGGAGGCGATCCCCTCCGGCGGCTTCATGGTGAAGGCGTTTTCGGAGCGCGACATCTCCGATTCCATCGAGCTGCGCGGCACACTGGAAGGCCTGGCGGCGCGCTTTGCCGCCGAGCGCGGCGTCTCCGCGCGCGAGCTCGAGCCGCTGAAGGAGTGCCTTGCTGCGATCGACGAGCTGCTGGGGCAGGTGCCGATCTCGGTCGATGCCTTCTCGTCCTACGTCGCGCTGAATGCGCGCTTCCACGCCCAGCTCACGGAACTGTCGCGCAGCCCCCCGCTGATCCGGCAGATCGACCGCGCCTCGGCGCTGCCGTTTGCCTCGCCGAGCGGCTTCGTGATGGCGCAATCGGCGCTGCCGGAGGCGCAGCAGATCCTGATCATCGCCCAGGAGCACCATCGCGTCGTGATCGACGCCATCGAGAACCGCGAAGGCGCGCGCGCCGAGGCCGTCATGCGCGAGCATGCCCGGCTCGCGGTGCGAAACCTGCGGCTCGCGCTGCGCAACCGCACCCATCTCGACCTCTTGCCGGCGCTCGCGCTGCTCAAGACCGCAACCGATTGAGGGCAGTCACCATGCGCTTCATCGAGACCTGGACCCCGGCAACGCTCGTCACCACCCGCGATCTCACCCCGAACGTCCGCGAATTCCTGATCAAGCCGGATCAGTTCGAGGCCGCGGCCTATCCGGTCGGGAGCCACATCAATGTCAGCATCACCATCGACGGCCTGCCGGAGACGCGGTCCTATTCGCTGGTCGGTGAGGTCTCCTCGCACGGCCTCCGAATTGCTGTGCGCCGCGCCGAGGATTCCCGTGGCGGCTCCCGCTACATGTGGTCCTTGCAGCCGGGCGCGCGGCTCGACATCACCCAGCCCGCCTCGCTGCTCGCGGTCGATTGGACCCGCGACAATTATTGCCTGATTGCCGGCGGCATCGGCATCACCCCGATCCTCGGCGCCGCGCAGGCGCTGGCGCGGCGCGGGGCGGATGTCACGCTGCATTATGCCGTACGCTCGCGCCGCGAGGCCGCCTATCTCGACGATCTCGGCGCAATGCTTGGCGATCGTCTCGTGGTTCATGCCAGCGACGAGGGCAGCCGGCTCGATCTCGACGCGCTGTTCGCCTCATTACCGCAAGGCACGCTGACGCTCTTCTGCGGCCCGATGCGCATGCTCGACGCCGCACGCCATGCCTGGATCGGCGCCGGCCATCCGCTCCCCGATCTCCGCTACGAGACCTTCGGCTCCAGCGGTACGCTGCCGACCGAAACGTTCACGGTGCGCCTCAAGGACTCCGGTGTCGAGCTCGAGATCCCGCGCGAGCGCTCGATGCTCGACGTGCTCAATGCCAGCGGCTTTGAGGTGATATCCGATTGCAAGCGCGGCGAATGCGGCCTCTGCGCCATCGACGTGGTCGACGTCGACGGCGAGATCGACCATCGCGACGTCTTCTTCAGCGACCACGAGAAGAAGAGCAACCACAAGATCTGCACCTGCGTCTCTCGGGCGCGCGGCACGATCACGGTAGATACGTTGCTGCGCGCGGATGCGGTTTGAAGGAGGCCGGAGCGGGACTCTCCTAGGAGCAAGCAGACGGCGCCGCGGGCTCCACCTCTCCCGCTTGCGGGAGAGGTCGCGCCGAAGGCGCGGGTGAGGGTTCTCTCCTCTGGGGGAATCCCTGTAGCCCGGATGGAGCGCAGCGAAATCCGGGGCGGTGTTGCTCCGGCGCACACTCGTCCCGGATTGCGCTCCGCTCCATCCGGGCTACGAAGGACCAATCGGTAGAGCCCTACGCCGCGTGGATCGCCCGATATTTCTTCGTCTCCAGCAGCGCCATCACCCCATCCGCGGCCACCGGCCGGCTGATCAGATAGCCCTGCACCTCGTCGCAACTGATCTGCCTGAGATATTCGAGCTGGTCGGCGGTCTCGACCCCCTCCGCAACGACGCCGATCCGCAAATCGCTCGCAAGCGAGATCACCGATTTCACGATGGCCGCGCAGTCCGGCTGCACCAGCATGTCGCGGATGAAGGACTGGTCGATCTTGATGCGGCTGAACGGCAGCTTGCGGAGGTAGGTCAGCGAGGAGAAGCCGGTGCCGAAATCGTCGAGCGCGAGGGTGACACCGAGCTCCAGCAGCGCGTTCAGGACCGTCGCGGCCGAACCGTATTTCGCCAGCAGCATCGATTCCGTGATCTCGATCTCGAGCCGATGCGGGGCGATCCTGGCGTCGGCGAGCGCCTGCACGATGGTCTGGAGGATGGCGGTGTTGTGGAATTGCGCGGCCGAGAAATTCACGGCGACCCTGATCTCTTCCGGCCAATCCGCAACCGTCGCGCAGGCGCGGCGGATGACCCATTCGCCGATCTCGTGGATCAGCCCGGTCTCCTCCGCGATTGGTATGAATTCACTCGGCGGTACCAGCCCCCGCGAAGGATGCTGCCAGCGCAATAGCGCCTCGAAGCCGGTGATCCGGTTGGTGCCGAGATCGAGGAACGGCTGGAACACCAGAAACAGCTCGTTGCGCGCAATCGCGCCTGCGAGGTCCGCTTGCAGCGCCTTGCGCTCGCGGGACGATTTGTCGTCGGCCTGTTCGAAGAAGCAGACCGTGCCCGGCCCCACCTTCTTGGCGCGGTAGAGCGCGGCATCGGCATTCTTCATGAGGTCGAGCGGCGTGTTGCCGTCGCGTGGCGCCAGCACGATGCCGACGCTGATCGCGCCGACCATCTGGCGGCCCTCGATCTGGAACGGCTCGCTGAACGCCGCGACGAAGCGTTCGGCGATCTCGAGCGCATCCTCGGGCCGTGTCAGATTGGCCATCACCAGCGCGAACTCGTCGCCGCCGATCCGCGCGACGTGCTCGGCGGCGCGCGTGCAGCGTTGCAGGCGGCTGGCGACCTGGACCAGGAATTCGTCGCCGGCGGGATGGCCGAACTGGTCGTTGACCTCCTTGAAGCGGTCGAGATCGAGCAGGAGCACCGCGAATTCCTCGCCCGATAGCGCCAGCCGCTTGAGCGCGGCATCGAGCGTTTCGTTGAAGGCGACGCGGTTGGGCAGGTGGGTCAGGGGATCGAGCCGCACCGTGCGCTCGGCCTCGATCTGCCGGATGACGCGCCGCGCGAACGAGAACGAATTGACGAACACGCCGCGCAAAAGGACGCTGCCGTAGATCACGACGAGAAAGGCGATGAGGAGAAAGGCGAGATCGCCGTTCCGGCCGAGGCAGATGGCGATGCCTAGGAAGATCGGCGCCGTGAAGGCGATCGCCGCGATCGGGATGGTCGCGAAGGCGAGCGCGCCGCCGGCCAGCATGCCCGCGCACAGGCAGGTAATGACGAGCTGGCCGCCGCTGGAAGCGTCGGCGAAGAAGGCGACCGGGACGATGCCCCAGGCCGCGCCGAGGATGAAGGCGTTGCGCACCAGCCGATACATCGCGCGACGCGAGACGAATTGCGGCTTGGTGATGCGGCGCGCGACGTGGGATTGCAGGCCAAATCCGATCGCGGCGCTGGCGACAGCCGCCGCCCAGATCAGGGCGGGCATCCTGTCCGGCGACTGCCACAGCGCGATGGCTAGCACAATGGCGTTGCAGGCATTGGCCAGCATGATCCCGACCGAATAGCCGAGCACCAGCGACATCTGCTCGGCGCGGATATGCCCGGCCACCGCCTCGTCGGTTGCGGGACCGCCAAAGGCCGACAGATCGCCGGCGAACAGCCGTGCGACATAGTTGGTCGTTCGAGTCCGCATTAAGGAGCCTGGCAGCGAGCGTCTTTCGTCGGGCGCGTAACCGAGAATTCGCCGCAAACCTTTGACGAACTATGAATTATCCCCCGTTTGGCGCGCCGGCCGCCACCACTTCTGCGTGTTCATCACGAAGTATCGATAACAAATCGATACAAACGCCCGGCAAGCCGGACATCAAACGGGGCGAGGGCGCGGCCTCAGCTGAGTGATGGCGACCCCCGACATCGCGAGCAGTCCGCCGACGATCAGCTTCGGCGTCAGTCGGTCGCCGAGAAACAGTACGCTCGAAAGCAAGGCGAACACCGGAAGCAGCAGACCGAAGGGCGCGACGCGGACCATCGAGCAACGGGCGATCAGCCAGAACCAGAGGCCAAACCCGACAATTCCTCCCACGAAGATCGTGTAGGCGAGCGCCAGCCAGCCCCGTTCGCCCGCTGTCGCAAGGCTCGCCGCTTGTCCATACTCCAGCAGCAGCGACATCAACATGACCTGCGGCACCGTGAGCAGCGACGACCATCCCATCAGCATCAAGGGGTCAAAGGGGCCGTAGCGTTTCGTCAGCACGTTGGATACCGCGAAGGCGAAAGCTGCTCCGACCACAAGCAGCAGCGGAAGGGGATTCGCGGACTGGCCCGGCTCCGCCGCCAACACGGTCACGCCGACGAATGCAAGCATCACCCCGGCGCAGGTGGCAAGTGACGGTCTCTCCGCCAGCAGCGGCCAGGCCAACAGGACGGTGAAGGGCGTGGCGAGTTGGTATGCGACGGCCGACATGCTTCCAGAGCCGAGCCCAAGGCCAACGTAGAAGAGCCCGAAATTCAGTCCGCCCAGGAAAAGCGAAATGGCTGCGACCGGGCCGAGCTGTCGATGCGTGGGCCTGGCGACGAACGGCACGAGCAGCAGTGCGATGGCCAGAAAGCGCAGTGCGAGGAAGAAGAGCGGCGGAAACTCCGCAACGCCCACCTTGATGGCCACGAACTGATAACCCCAGATCAGGGGAACGGCGATCGCGCAGACGATCTGGATGGCAGACATGGCGCACGTCCCTTTCAAGACTGATCAGTCCAAATATAGGCCCATCATCAGCGGAAGCATTGCGGGGTCCTTACCTGACGAAACGACCGATGAGAACGTCGACGGCGGCCTGCGATGTCGTTCGTACCGGTGCCGTCTTGCCGACCACGCGCAGCCCTTCAACGAAACAGACGAGAACCCGGGCGGCCGTTGCTGGCTCGATGCCGTCGGCCAACCTGCCCGCCGCTTTCGCGCGGGACAGGGCCTCCGTCACCTTGGCCTCCATCGCCTTGAAGAAGCTCGCAACGCGTCGACCGACTTCGGCATCCCCGCCAGCCAGTTCCATGGCCGTGGCCACCAGGAGGCATCCGCGCCGACCATTGCTGCCGCTGGTGCGCTCGACGTAGCCGGCAAGATAGGCCCGCAGGCCGTCGACCGGGTCGTTTCGAGGATCGAATTCGACATCCATCCGCGCCAAGGCATCCGCAATGTAGCGATCGAGCGCGCGCAAGAAGAGCGAATGCTTATCACCGAAAGCGGCGTAGAGACTGCCCCGCGACAGCCTGGTCGCACGAAGGAGATCGGGCAGCGCCGTGGCGTGATAGCCGCGCGACCAGAACACATCCATCGCGCGTTCGACGGCGGCGTTCATGTCGAAACTTCGCGGTCGGCCACGGGGCAACGGCGCTGGGGTGTTTTGCCTCATGCGGATATATAGACCGATCAGTCGATAAATGACAAGCCCCTCGCAATCGCAGCGCACCGTGCTCTGGGGATCATCTGCTTCCCAGTCGGACGTCAACAGCAATTGCTCCGCTGCCGTTTGCTCGTCAGCGGATCGAGACGTCTCATTGATCGCGTGATACGTTCCTGGACCGATCAGGCGACCATGCGCCGCGTCGGCACGGATGCGTTCGAAATCCCGGGGGCCTGTCCATGAGCGAGCCTTCAGCCGACGTGTCGGCAACTGTCGAATACACGATGGACAAGTGGCGGATGGACCGGGTCCCATGGGCGATGTGGGCTTGCGTCGCCGGCCTTGCGGTCGCGCTTAACGCCGAGAGTCGCGGCCAGAATGGAGCCGTTTTGGCCGTCGTCTATGTGGCTCTATTGGGTCTGGCATTCGCAGGCTATGCACTGACGAGCCTGATCGGACGGTCCGGCCTGCCCTTGCTGCTGGAATTGTTGATCGGCGTCCTTGTCCTGATCATCGTCTCCGGCGTGATCGGTGTGATCAGCGTGTTGGTCGGCGGGCCAAGCGGCCGCTCCAGCTATGTCGGCGCCATGCGCAGTCTCTATTGGAGCCATCTCGTGAACCCATCGCTGAATGTTTTCGGCTGGATGATGCTTTACTTGGGATTGGGATGGATCGCGTTTTCAGCTTACCGGCACTTTTACGCGGATCGGGCGGTCGTCTCCATGTCTTCCGCGGGCATCCACTTCCACAGGCCATGGCTCAAAGGTCTCTTCATTCCCTGGCAGGAGGTGCGCGGGGTGGGCCATCTGGTCGTTCCCGGCATCTCGGGGGTGCCGTACGTCAGTCCATACGCTGCGGCCGTCACGGTAGGGCGGGACTTCTATGAGCAGCACATCGCCTCGAAGCGCAGCTTCTTCGCGCCACCCGGGGCAGAGGCCATGTTCCAGCCGAAAGGCGAGATGATGCAGGTGGTGCTGAGCAGCGCCGACATGGCGGTCAAGCCGGAAGATTTTCTCGGTCCTGCCGAGGTGCGATGGAAAGCCTTCGGGGATCGGGCCGGATCGTCATCACAGCCCGCCGGCACGATCGTCTATGGACGGTGGTCCATCAACGGATCTGCATGGCAGGCGGTTCAGTTTCTTGCGCCTCTCGTCGGCCTGGCCGTGGTCGTGCTGTACCGATAGGGCATTCCCGCTCAGCGTCCGAGTTGCTTCGGATCATAGAAGAAGCGCTCCTCGGCGATCTCATTGCCTCGCCAGGTCTGCCACGCAACCTCTTCCAATGTCCGCGTCGCGCCCTCGGCGTGGGTGAACGAGAATTTCCAGCGGCTGGCGACGACGTCGCCATCGATCAGGCTCGGGCCGAGCCGCACGGCCGTGACCTTCTTGAACGCCGCCAGCACGCCGCGCTCCTTGTCCGCGAGCTTGTCGCGCCCGACCACGGGCTCGGCCAGGTTCTCATAGGTCGCGGCGTCCGGAGTGTAGTAATCGAGGATGGCGCCGACGAAGTCGCCATCCTCCAGCCGCTTGGCAAAGGCTTCGACGATCTCTCGGCTCGGCATGGCGACCTCACAATTAAAACCGACTGATAGTCGGTAAATACCGACCGATAGTCGAAAAGTCAACTGGCCGGCTGTACCGAATTCAACTAGACGAGACTCATGGCCAAACAGGCGGAGCGGCGGGCGGCAACATCGGAAGCGATCCTGGCGGCGGCGCGGCGCCTGTTCGGGACGCACGGCTTTGCCGCCACCACCATGGACGACATTGCCGAAGGCGCTTCGGTCGCCAAGGGCGCGGTCTATCATCACTTCAAGACCAAGGAGGCGGTGTTCGCAGCCGTGTTCGACCAGGTCTCGCGCGACCTCGTTGCCGAGATCGACCGCACGGCGCGCACTGAAAAGGACGTGCTCGCCGCCATGGTCGCCGGCACCCAGCACTATTTTGCGGCCACCGCGAAAGGTCCGACCGGCCAGGTCATTTTGCGTGACGGCCCGGCCGTGCTCGGCTGGGAGCGCTGGCGCGAGATAGACGCACAACATTTTGGCGGCAAGCTGCCGCGTGCGCTCTCCGCAGCGATGGAGGCTGGCCTGATCGCGCGCCAGCCGGTCGAGCCGCTGGCCCGGCTGCTGCTCGGCGCGGTGACCGAGGCCGCGGTCGCCTGCGCCGGACGCGTCGATGTCGCAAAGGCCGGCGCGGAATATGCCCGTGCGTTCAAGTCGCTGGTCGAGGCGCTGCGCGTCAGGGCTTGATTGTGCTACTCACGAGCTCGAAACGCCCACGCCAACAAGAAGAACAGTAGCGCATGAACGCAACTTCCTCGCTCGCACCCACCGATCCCGAATTCGACTACATCATCGTCGGCGCCGGCTCCGCCGGCTGCGTGCTCGCCAACAGGCTCTCGGCGAACGGCATGCACAGCGTGCTGCTGCTCGAGGCCGGCCCGAAGGATTCCAACATCTGGATCCACGTCCCGCTCGGCTACGGCAAGCTGTTCAAGGAGAAGAGCGTCAACTGGATGTACCAGACCGAACCGGAGCCCGAGCTGAAGGGCCGCCAGGTGTTCCAGCCGCGCGGAAAAACGCTGGGCGGATCGAGCTCGATCAACGGCCTGCTCTATGTCCGCGGCCAGCACGAGGACTACGACCGCTGGCGCCAGCTCGGCAACACCGGCTGGGGCTATGACGACGTGCTGCCCTATTTCAAGAAGGCCGAGAATCAGTCGCGCGGCGCCGATCAGTATCACGGCACGGGCGGGCCGCTCCCGGTGTCCAACATGATTGTGACCGATCCGTTGTCGAAGGCCTTCATCGACGCCGCCGTCGAGAGCGGTCTGCCCTACAATCCTGATTTCAACGGCGCGACGCAGGAAGGCGTCGGCCTGTTTCAGACCACGACGCGCAACGGCCGGCGCGCCTCGACGTCGGTCGCCTATCTCGGGCCTGCCAAGTCCCGCAGTAATCTCAAGATCGAGACCTCTGCGCACGCCCAACGCATCCTGTTCGAGGGGCGCCGCGCCGTCGGCGTCGAATACCGGCAGGGCGCAGCTTTGCGCCGCGCGCGTGCACGGCGGGAAGTCGTCGTGTCGAGCGGCGCCTACAACTCGCCGCAGCTGCTTCAGCTCTCAGGCGTCGGGCCCGGCGATCTCCTGCGCAAGCATGGCATCGAGGTGGTGCTCGATGCTGCCGGCGTGGGCCATGATCTGCAGGATCACATGCAGGTCCGCATCGTCATGCGCTGCTCGCAGAAGATCACGCTCAACGACACCATCAATCATCCGCTTCGCCGCACCATGGCCGGCGCACGCTATGCGCTGTTTCGCAAGGGCTGGTTGACGATCGCTGCCGGCACGGCGGGCGCCTTCTTCAAGACCAGTCCGCGTCTCGCCTCGCCCGACATCCAGGTGCACTTCCTGCCGTTCTCGACCGACAAGATGGGCGAGAAGCTGCACGCCTTCTCCGGATTCACCGCCTCGGTGTGCCAGCTCCGGCCCGAGAGCCGCGGCACCCTGCGCATCAAGAGCGCAGACCCGACCGTGCCGCCGGAGATCCGGATCAATTACATGTCCACCGAGACCGACCGCACCACCAATGTCGAGGGCATCAAGATCCTGCGCAAGATACTGAACGCGCCGGCGCTGAAGCCTTTCGTGGTCAGTGAGTACGACCCCGGCGAAAAGGTATCCACGGACGCCGAGATCTTGGATTATTGCCGCGAGCGCGGCAGCACCATCTACCATCCGACCTCGACCTGTCGTATGGGCAACGACGCGCTCGCGGTGGTCGATCAGCGGCTGAAGGTGAGGGGGCTCGACGGCCTTCGCGTCGTCGATGGCTCGATCATGCCGGACCTCGTATCGGGGAACACCAATGCGCCGATCATTATGATCGCCGAGAAGGCGTCCGACATGATATTGGAGGATGCGCGATAAATTCGCCCTGAAAGGAAGTTCGACTTGGCTACTCGATTTCGGATCGGCACGCGGAAGAGCGCGATGGCGCTGGCACAGACGGAAGAGATTGCGCGCCGCCTGACCGCCGCCGTGCCCGGTCTCGACGTCGAGATCGTCAAGTTCGATACCACGGGCGATCTCGACCAGACCAGCAAGCTGCTGCCGCATGGCGGCAAAGGCGGCGCCTTCGTGGCGCAGATCCGCGCCGCCGTGCTGTCGGGTGAGCTCCAGGCAGCGATGCATTCGTTAAAGGACATGCCGGGCAACGAGGACACGCCCGGCCTCGTCATCGGCGCCACGCTGTCGCGCGATCCGCCTGGTGATGCGCTGGTGCTGCGCGAGGGTGTGACGCTGGAGGCGCTACGGCAGTCCCGCGGCAAGGGTTTCAAGATCGGCACCAACGCGGTGCGCCGCGCAGCCTATGCGCGGCGGCTGTTCCCCGATGTCGAGGTGATCCACTTCCGTGGCGCCGCCGACACGCGTGTGCGCAAGCTCGACAACGGCGAGAAGCAGCGGCTGCCCGATGGCGGCGCGGTCGGACCGGCCGACGCACTGATCATGGCGCGCTCGGGCCTCAATCGCGTCGGCTTGTCTGGCCGCATTGCCTATGAATTCAGGGCAGCGGAGATGCTGCCCGCGGCAGGGCAGGGCATCGTTGCCGTCGAATGCGCCGCGCAGGACTGGCAAACGCGACAAATCCTGTCGTCGATCGACGACCCCGCCGCGCATGCTTGTGCCGACGCCGAGCGCGAGGTGCTGTGGGTGCTGAACGGCCATTGCAATTCGCCTGTGGCGGCATTTTCGACCGTCATTGTCGATCGGATGGCGCTGACGGCGTCCGTGCTCGACCTCTCCGGCAACACCATCATCGAGGCCGGGGGCACAGGTTTTGCCAATCGTCCGCGCGAGCTCGGCCGCGCGGTGGGACTCGAGCTGCTGGCGAAGGGGGCGGCGGAGATCATCGAGCGCAGCCGGCCGCGCTAGACTCTCACCAACTTTTCTCATGGGGGCGATGATGCCATTATGCCCCTGTTTTGCCCGACGGGTCAAATCTCGTCGCTTCCGGATCTGAAGCTGCGCCGTGCGAAATTCTTCAATGATTTGTACTGTGCATGGGGTTGTTTTCGCGGTTTTTGTTGACGGCTTTCTTTTCCCTCAGCTCATGGTTCGAGACGCGCCGTAAGGCGGCGCTCCTCACCATGAGGGTCCAGGGGATTTCGAAGTGAACACAAGCCTCATCCTGAGGAGCGCGCCCTAGCGCGCGTCTCGAAGGATGGCCGCAAACCGAGATGCCGACCGCTACCCCCGCACGCGCCTGATCATCTGCTCGACATGCGCAATCGGCGTTTCCGGCTGAATGCCGTGGCCGAGGTTGAAGATCAGCCGCCCGGCAGCAAAATTGGCCAGCACGTTGTCGACCGCGCCATCGAGTGCGGCGCCGCCCGTGATCAGCACCAGTGGATCGAGATTGCCCTGCACCGCGACCTTGCTCTGCACCCGCTCGCGAATGAAGTCAGGCTCCGCGGTCCAGTCGATGCTGACGGCGTTGACGCCGGTGGCTTCGACGTAACCGGGGAGCTGCGCGCCGGCCCCGCGCGGGAAGCCGATGATCTTCGCGTCCGGCACCTTGGCCCTGACGCCCTCCACGATACGCCGCGTCGGCTCGACCGACCAGCGCGCGAACTCGGTCGGCGGCAGCACGCCGGCCCAGGTGTCGAAGATCTGCAACGCGTCGGCCCCGGCGTCGAGCTGTGCCAGCAGATATTGAATAGAGTTGTCGACCAGGACGTCGATGATCTCTGAGAAAGCTTCCGGATGGCGGTAGGCCATCATCCGGGCCGGCGCCTGGTCCGGCGTGCCGTGGCCCGCGACCATGTAAGTCGCCACCGTCCACGGTGCGCCGCAGAAGCCGATCAGCGCGACCTCGGGATCGAGCGCGCCGCGCACGATCTTCAGCGCCTCAAACACCGGCTCGAGCTTGCCGAAATCTGCGCGCGTCGCCAGCGTCGCCACCTTGGCCGGATCGTCCAGCGGCTCGAGCCGCGGGCCCTCGCCGACCTCGAACCGCACCGAGCGTCCGAGCGCATAGGGGATCACCAGGATGTCGGAGAAGATGATCGCCGCATCGAAACCGAACCTCCGGATCGGCTGCAGCGTCACCTCGGCGGAAAGCTCCGGGTTGAAGCAGAGATCGAGGAAGCCGCCCGCCTTGGCGCGCACCTCGCGATATTCCGGCAGGTAGCGCCCGGCCTGGCGCATCATCCACATGGGCGGGATGGCTTGGCGCTGGCCAGAGAGGACGTCGATGAAGGGTTTCGTCGAAGGCTGGGGCACGAATGGTCCTGAAAAAGGTTGTGCCTCCTGATACACCGCTGCGGCCCTCAGCGGAACAGTGGAACCAGCGCAATCGGGCCGCGTTGACCAGCCAATGGAGGAGATCATGGCTGAGACATTCAACCCCGCGCCGCACGATAAGCACGCCGAAGACCTGCGCGAGGCGCTCGCTGCCGATCGGCAGTCCAAGCTCGACGACGGGCTGAGGGACACGTTCCCAGCGTCCGATCCCGTGAGCGCGGCGCAGCCGACGCCCTCGAAGGCCGACGCCGATGCCGAGCATCCTTCGCTCTGGGCCAAGGTCAAGGCCATCTTCAGCTAGCGGCGGCGGGCGCCGGATTCCGATCGGCCCGCTAATGTCTTGTTAGCGATGCGCCGATCGCCGCGTCCGTAAGACTACTGGAAAGGGCGGAAACCGCCGCGTAGTCCGGTAGCGATTTCAGAATTAAATAACACAAGCGGCAGAGGTTTCCGAGCGATCGGAGGACCCTGCCGCATGAGTGCTACCCAACGAGCCGGATGGAGCCGCCTGCCGCTGCGCGCGGCGGCTTTCGTCGCGCTGACCTGCGCGACCATCCTCGGCGTCAGCGGTTGGCGTGAATGGACGGCTCGCGATGCGGTGCTTAAGGACGCCGAGATGGAGATGGCGAACGTTGCCCGTTCGCTGACCCAGCATGCCGAAGACAGCCTCGATCTCCTGGATTCCGGTGTCGTCGGCGTGGTCAGCCGGTTGGAGATGGATGGCACCGCCCCGGTCACGATCGCGAAGCTGCGCACCTTGCTGGATGTGCGCAAGAAGGCGATCGCGCGCATTCACAGCCTCGCCATCATCGATGATCGGGGCAACTGGCTGACCTCACCCGGTACGATTGGCACGACCTTCAGCGACGATGCCTTCTTCCGATATCACCAGCTCTCGCCGAAGCGCGAGGCCCATGTCGGCCGTCCGGTGAAGAGCCTGCTGGACGGCGAATGGGTCGTCACCCTGTCACGCCGCTTCAGCAAGCAGGACGGCAGCTTCGGCGGCGTGGTGCTCGCGACCATCAGCTCGAACTATCTGTCGCATTTCTACAAGCAGTTCGAAATCGGCCGCAACAGCTCCGTGTCACTGGCGCATGGCGACGGACTGATCGTCGCGCGCAATCCCAGCAACGAGACGTTCGTCGGGCGTAGTGTCGCCGACAAGCCGTTGTTCCGCGAGCCGAGCCTGCAACGGCCGAGCGGCGCTTATCATTTCACCTCGCCGCTGGACGGTGCCGAACGCGTCAGCTTCTTCAATCGCAGCAGTCGATTCCCGCTCCTCCTGCTCGCCACCGTCGACAAGGACGAGCTGCTCGCGCCGTGGCGCGCGGCGGCGATCTCCCGCATGCTCTACGTGCTCGCGCTGGTGATGCTGATCGCAGTCATCGGCGGCGTCCTGGTGCGGCAGTTGCAGCGCGGCCAGCGCATGGCCGTCGCGCTGACCGAGACGGAGGCGCATTTCCGCCTGCTCGCCGAAGGCTCCAGCGACATGGTGACGCGGATCGGCCTCGATGAGCGGCTGCGTTATGTCTCGCCCTCGTCAGTCCGTGTCGTCGGCTGGCGTCCAAATCAGTTGATCGGCACGCCTGCCTCGCGGGTATCAATCCGGAAGACCTGCCGGAGGTCCAGGCGATCGTCGACGCGATGAAGCGCGGTGAGAAGGAGGAGGCGCGTCTCACCTACCGCAACTCGCATCGGCAGAACGGCGAAATCTGGCTCGAATCGACCATGCGGGTGACACGCAAGGACGATGGCCGCGTCGACGGTGTGGTTGCGATCTCCCGCGACATCACCGAGCACAAGAGGCTGGAAACCAGGCTCGAGACGCTGGCGATCGAGGACAGTCTCACCGGCCTCGCCAATCGCCGTCGTTTCGACGAACGCCTGAAGGAGGAATGGGCGCGCGCCTATCGCGACCGCTCCAGCCTTGCTCTGCTGATGATCGACGTCGACCACTTCAAGGCCTACAACGATGAATACGGCCATCCCGCGGGCGATGCCTGCCTGCGCCTGATCGCCAAGATCATCGCGGCCGAAGCGCAGCGCGCCGGCGATCTGGCGGCGCGTTACGGCGGTGAGGAATTCGCCATGCTGATGCCGAACATCGATGCCGCCGGCTGCGCCCGCGTCGGCGAACGGATCCGCATCGCCATTCACGAGGCCGGCCTCGCCCATAGCAGCAACCAGGCGGCTGGATGCGTCACTGCCTCGCTTGGCGGCGCAGCCTGCCGACCGGCGTTCGAACGAACCGCGGGGGTCGCTGCGCTGGTCGAAGCTGCCGACCGGGCGCTCTATGCCGCCAAGGCCGCAGGCCGCAACCGCCTGGTAATGTCCGGCGAGGTCATGGACCTGCTGCCCAAGGCGTCCGGCCAGTAACACCGCTCAATAATGCGGCGGCGGCTCGTTGGCAGGCCCCGGCGCATTTGCCTCGGCGTCCTGCAGCCGAGCATTGAGCTCGGTGATCTGCCGCGTCAGCCTGTCGATCTGCTTCCACTGCGCGGTGATGGTCTGGTTCAACGTCTCGATCGTATCGTCCTGATAGGCGAGGCGCGTTTCCAGCGTGTCGATGCGCTCGCTCAGCGTCTTGATCTCATTCGTCACGCGTTACGTCCTTGTTTTTCTCGCGCAAGCCGTGGCCGAGCGCCACGCGCTCGTCGAACACGAAGCATTCGCCGCGCCAGTGGCTCTCCGCCTCCGGCACCTCTTCCAGATATCTCAGGATGCCGCCCTTGAGGTGATAGACCTCGGCAAAGCCGCGTGCGAGCAGATGCGCGCTCGCCTTCTCGCAGCGGATGCCGCCGGTGCAGAACATCGCGATCCTGCGGTGCCGTGCCGGATCGAGCTGCTCGGCGGCAAAGTCCTTAAACTGGCCGAAGCTCTTGATGCCGGGATCGAGCGCGCCCTCGAACGTGCCCATCGCGACCTCGAAGGCGTTGCGGGTGTCGAGCACGAGGGTATCGGGTGCTGCGATCAGCGCGTTCCATTCGCGCGGATCGACATAGGTGCCGACCTGGCGCGTCGGATCGGCGGCCGCATCGCCCAGCGTGACGATTTCCTTCTTCAGCCGCACCTTCAGCCGTCCGAACGGCATCGCCTCCGCAGCGGAGAATTTCAATTCGAGATTATCGAGCCTGCCGGCGAACATGTCGCCGCGTGCGAGCTCGTGAGCGAAGGCGTCGATCGCCTCCCGTGCACCGGCGACCGTGCCGTTGATGCCCTCCTGCGCCAGCAACACGCTGCCCTTCAGCCCAAGGCCGGCGCAGCAGGCGCGCAGCGGCTCGCGCAGCTCGCGGTAATCCGGGAGGGCGACGAATTGATAGAAGGCACAGACCTTGTAAGGCGTATTGCTCGACGTCATGGCCGCTCGTTTAGCAGGCGGCCCGCGCCCGGAAAACCCGCATCGCAAGAGCCTGCAAAAGGTCCATACGCTCAGCGGATAGCAGCCATTTTCCTGGTATGCCAGCATTGCCCCGCGGGGCGGGAATGTGCCATGTAGACGCGGTTTTCGAGATGGCGCGCCAACCGCGCCGACGGCCAAGAGAGCAAGACATTCGATGAGAAACTTCCATTTCCCCGGCAGGTCCACGGTCCACGCCACCAATGCGATGGTGGCGACCTCGCATCCGCAGGCCTCGCTCGCCGCGATCGAGGTGCTGCGCGAGGGTGGCACCGCGGTGGACGCGGCGGTTGCCGGCTCGGCCCTGCTCGGCGTGATCGAGCCGCAATCGACCGGCATCGGCGGCGATTGCTTTGCGCTGATCCAGCCGCGGGGCGAGGGCAAGATCGTCGCCTATAACGGCTCCGGCCGCGCGCCGAAGGCCGCGAATGCCGACTGGTATCTCGAACGCAAGATCAATTCAGTGCCGCTGACCTCGGCGCATGCGGTCTCGATCCCCGGCGTGATCGATGCCTTCGCCACCGTGCTGCGCGATCACGGCAAGTTCGGTTTCGACCGGCTGCTCCAGCCGGCGATCAAGGCGGCCGAGGAAGGTTATGTCGTGGCGCCCCGCATCGCCTTCGACTGGAAGAACCAGTTCGAGAAGCTGAAGAACGGTACCAACACAGTGCGCTATTTGTTGCCGGGCGGCCAGCCGCCGGTCGCCGGCGACGTCATTCGCCAGGTCGAGCTCGGCAAGACGCTGCGCGCGATCGCCAAGGACGGCCGCGACGCCTTCTACAAGGGCGAGATCGCGGAGGACATGGTCGAGACCCTCAGGGGCATCGGCGGCCTGCACACGCTCGACGATTTCGCCGCGCACACGACCGAAGTGACCACCCCTATCGGCACCATGTACAAGGGCTATGACGTCTGGCAGTGCCCGCCGAACGGCCCGGGCGTCACCGCGCTCTTGATGCTCAATATCCTGTCGCGCTTCGATCTGACCAGGTACGCGCCCGTCAGCGTCGAGCGCTTCCACCTCGAGGCGGAAGCGGCACGCATCGCCTACATGAACCGCGAGATGCATGTCGCCTCTCCCGAGCACATGAAGATCAACGTCGCCGAGATGCTCGAGAAGGGGTTTGTCGACGAGCACATCAGCAAGATCCGCATGGACGGCATGCTCGACCTGCCGAACGTGGCGCCGCCGATGAATCCCTCGACCATCTACATCACGGTCGTGGACAAGGACCGCAACGTCTGCTCGTTCATCAATTCGGTCGCGCATTCCTTCGGCTCCGCGATCGTCTCGAACAAGACCGGTGTCTTGTTCCAGAACCGCGCCGGCGGCTTCCGTATCCAGCCGGGCCATCCCAACTGCATCGAAGGCGGCAAGCGCCCGCTGCACACGATCATGCCGGGCCTGCTCACCAAGGGCGGCCGTTCCACGATGTCGTTTGCGGTCATGGGCGGCCAGTACCAGCCGACCGGCCAGACGCATCTCCTGACCAACATCCTCGACTACGGCTGCGACGTGCAGGAGGCGATCGACATGCCGCGCGGCCTGCACTACGAGGGTCAGTATCAGCTCGAGGACAGCGTGCCAGCAGCCGTCGTCGAAGGCCTGAAGAAGCTCGGCCACAAGACCACCAGCGTGGTCAGCCCGCTCGGCGGCGCCCAGGCAATCTGGATCGATTGGGACAAGGGCACGCTCACCGGCGGCTCCGATCCGCGCAAGGACGGCTGCGCGCTGGGTTATTGATCGCCGGCGCAGTTCCCCACGCGCGATCAGGAAAAGTTGACGAAGGGCGGCGCGGCATTTGCTGCGCCGCCCTTCTCTCATCCGGAACTGCGCCCATTGCTCGAGGTTAAGGGGCGATGAGCGGTGCAGGCGTGCGCTGCTTTGCAGATCAGCGGCGGAGGCCTGCCATGCCCGACAAACCAGGTTCCAGATCATCCGGATTCGACCGGCGCGCCTTCATGGCCGGGGCGGCGGGCAGCGCGCTGATCCCGATCACGGCGCGCGCGGCGTCGGAGGATGCCCGGGCGCCGGCCGCGCAGGATCCGTCGCTTCCCGTCGAGGTCACGCTGCACGTCAACGGCAAGGACAAGCGCCTGAGCATCGATGCGCGCACCACGGTGCTCGACGCCTTACGCGAACATCTCAAGCTCACCGGCAGCAAGAAGGGCTGCGACCACGGCCAGTGCGGCGCCTGCACGGTGCTGATCGACGGTCGCCGCGTGGTGGCGTGCCTGACGCTGGCACTCGCCGCCGAGGGACAGGAGATCACGACCATCGAAGGCCTCGCCACCGACGACCGCCTGCATCCGATGCAGCAGGCCTTCATCGACAACGATGCGTTCCAGTGCGGCTATTGCACGCCCGGCCAGATCATGTCGGCGATCGCCTGCGTGAAGGAAGGCCATGCCGGCAACGAGGCCGAGATCCGCGAATACATGAGCGGCAACATCTGCCGCTGTGCCGCCTATCCCAACATCGTCGCCGCCGTGAAGCAGGCCGAGCCCGAGATCATGAAAGGCTAGGCGCATGCGACCGTTTTCATATCAAAGGGCATCAGATCCAGATATGGCCGTGCGGGCTCTGGGCGCCGCCGCGGCCGCCAACGATCCGCTGACGAAGGCGACGGCGCAGCCGCTTGCCGGCGGAACCACGCTGATCGATCTGATGAAGCTCGACGTGATGCGGCCCACCACGATCGTCGACATCACTCCGCTGGCCCATGCCTGGTCGGCGATCGCGCCGAGCGGAGATGGCTTGCGCCTCGGGGCGCTCGCAAAAATGTCTGACGTCGCCGCGCATACCGAGATCCAGCGCAACTATCCGGTGATCGCGGATTCGCTGAAGCTTGCTGCCAGCGCCCAGCTGCGCAACATGGCAACGCTCGGCGGCAACGTGATGCAGCGGACGCGCTGCAACTACTTCCGCGATGTCTCCTATGAGAACTGCAACAAGCGCAATCCCGGCTCCGGCTGTGCCGCAATGGACGGCGTTAATCGCATTCATGCGGTGCTCGGGACCTCCGATCAGTGCATCGCGACGTATCCTGGCGATTTCGCGCAGGCGCTGATCGCGCTCGATGCCATGGTCGAGATCACCGGCAAGGCCGGTACGCGCAGCATGCCGTTCGCGCAGCTTCACAAGGCACCAGGCAGCACGCCCGACATCGAGACTGCGCTTCAGCCCGGCGAGCTGATCTCGTCGTTCTCGATTTCCGGCCGCTGGCCACGCTCGGTGTATTTGAAGGCCCGCGACCGGCAATCCTACGAATTCGCGCTGTCGTCAGCCGCGATCGCGCTCGACGTTCAGGACGGCACGATCCGCGACGCGCGCGTCGCGCTCGGTGGCGTCGCCACCGTGCCGTGGCGGGCGCGTGAGGCCGAGGCGCTGTTGAAGGGACAGAGGTTCGACGAAGCTCTGGCACAGCGCGTGGCCGATGCCGCCTTCGCGGACGCCCGCGGGCGCCGGCACAACAGCTTCAAGATTGCGCTCGGCAAGCGGGTCGTGGCACGCGCGCTCCAGCAGGCCGTAACGATGGAGATCTGACCATGACCGCTGCAGCTCCCGGGCCGAAGACAAATATGGGGCAGCCCGTGCCGCGCTATGATGCGGCCGCAAAGGTGACGGGGCGGGCGACCTATGCCTCGGACATGCCGCTGGACAATCCAGCCTACGCGTTCCTGGTCACCAGCGCCATCGCCAAGGGCCGCATCGACCGCTTCGACCTCGACGATGCCAAGCGCGTCCGCGGCGTGATCGACATCGTCACGCACGAGAACGCCCCGAAGCTGAAGGAGTCGAAACTGTTCAGCAATGGCGGCTATGCCGGCACCACGATCCAGCCGTTGAAATCGGCCGAGATCGCCCATGACGGCCAGATCATCGCCGTGGTGGTGGCGGAGAGTTACGAGGCCGCGCGCGAAGCGGCCAACCGCGTCAAGGTCAGCTATAGCGCTGCTACGCCCAGCGCGACTTTCGATTCGCCGGGGACGACGACAGCCGCCGCGAAAGGACAAAACTCGCAGTTCAAGGAAGACCCGAAGGTCGGGGATTTCGCCAAGGCGTTCGACGCGGCCGAGGTCAAGCTGACCGCCTCCTACGCCACGCCGACGCAGCATCACAATCCGCTGGAGCTGTTCACGACCAGCTGCACCTGGATGGGCGACAATCTCGTCATCTACGAGGGCAGCCAGTATGTCCATGGCCTGAAGAACGGCGTGGCCGAGCAGCTCGGCATCGACGCCGACAAGGTGCGCGTGGTCAATCCCTATGTCGGCGGCGGATTCGGGTCGCGAGGTTCGATGACGCCGCGCACCGCCATCATCGCCGCCATGGCCAGGCGCCTGAACCGTCCGATCAAGCTGGTCCCGACCCGCGACCAGGGCTTCACGATTACCACTCATCGCGCCGAGACCCGTCACGAGATCAAGCTTGGTGCAAGCCGCGACGGCAGGCTGGTCGCCTTGAGGCATGAGGGGGCCGAGGTCTCCTCGCGCCCCGACGCCTATTGCGTCGGCGGCACCAAGACCACGACGCGGCTCTATGCCTGCCCGAACGTGGACAGCCTAGTCTCGATTGTGCGTGCCGATCGCAACACGCCCGGCTTCATGCGCTCGCCCCCCGAGGTGCCGTATCTGTTCGCGCTGGAGAGCGCGCTGGACGAGCTCGCGGTGAAGCTGAACATGGATCCGGTCGAGCTTCGCCGTATCAACGACGCCACCAGGGATCCCATCGATGGCAAGCCCTACACGTCGCGATCGCTCATGGCGTGCTTCGACGAAGCCGCCAAGGCGTTTGGCTGGTCGCAGCGCTCGCCGCAGCCGAAATCGATGTCGGATGGCGACTGGTTGATCGGCTACGGCTGCGCCGCCACGTGCTATCCGACGCTGGCGGGACCGTCCGCCGCACGCGTGCGCCTGCAGCGCGACGGCCGCACGCGCGTCGAGATCGCCGGCCATGAGATCGGGACCGGTGCCTACACCGTCATAGCCCAGACTGCTGCCGAGCGGCTCGGCGTGCCATTGGAGAAGGTTGCGGTCTTCATGGGCGACAGCGACCTGCCGCCCGCGCCGGTTGCCGGCGGCTCCAATTCCACTGCCAGCACCTGCTCGGCCGTGATGATGGTGTGCGATCAGATCCGACAGCGCCTGTTCAAGGCGCTGATGCCCAGCGACAGCCTTGCCGACAAGGCCAAGGAGACCGTCGGCATCAGCCCGGCTCCCTCGACCCAGGCGGCCAAGGGCGATCGCTCGCTCGACATCGAGAAGGCGTTCGATGCGCTCGGCGTCGGCGTGGTCGAAGAATATGGCGAGTGGAAGCCGGAGGGCGCGCCGCTGGATTCCTTCAGGGCCATGCACAGCGGGCAGGTCCGGCTGGTCGGCGGCCATCAAATGAAGGACCAGATCGCCTATGCCTTCGGCGCCGAGTTCGTCGAGGTCCGCGTCAATCGCTTCACGCACGAGATCCGCTGCCCCCGCCTGGTCGGCGCGTTCGCGGCGGGCAGGATCATGAATCCGCGCACCGCGCGCAGCCAGCTCATGGGCGGCCTGATCTGGGGCATGTCCTCGGCGCTGCTCGAGGCCACCGAGATCGACGAGCGCAATGCGCGCTACGTCAACGACAATCTTGCCGATTACCTCGTGCCCGTGAATGCCGATGTGCCCGGCGTCGAGGTGATTATGCTGTCCGAGCAGGACGATCACATCAACCCGTTGGGCGCAAAGGGCCTCGGCGAGCTTGGCAATGTCGGCACCAATGCTGCGATCTGCAATGCGATCTACCACGCAACGGGGCAGCGTATCCGCAGGCTGCCGGTCCGGCTCGAAGATATCGAGCTCTAAAGGGGGTGGAAACGGCGACCGCCTTGGGTTAGACACCTCCCGCCTCAAACGGAAGGTGTTTTATGCAGCGTTTCCAGCGCGCGCTCCTCGCCCTGATGTCGGCACTCGCGATCACCGTGATCGCCAGCGTGTCGCATTTCGTTTCCACCACGGCCTCGGCCCAGACCGCAGGAAAGACCATGACCACAGCTTCAGGCTTGCAGATCATCGACTCCGCCGTCGGCACCGGTGCCTCGCCGCAGCCCGGCCAGATCTGCGTGATGCACTACACCGGCTGGCTCTATGAGAATGGCCAGAAGGGCAAGAAATTCGATAGCTCCGTCGACCGCAAGGAGCCGTTCGAATTCCCGATCGGCAAGGGCCGCGTCATCGCCGGCTGGGACGAAGGCGTCGCCTCGATGAAGGTCGGCGGCAAGCGCACGCTGATCATCCCGCCGCAGCTCGGCTACGGCGCCCGCGGTGCTGGCGGCGTGATCCCGCCGAACGCGACGCTGATGTTCGACGTGGAATTGCTCGCGGTGAAGTGACTGACGTCTCTACATCGTCATGCCCGCCATCGTCCCGCCTGCGCGGCCGAAGCGGCTTCGGCGAGGCGAAGGCCTGGGCATCCACGATCTTCGTGCCGTGCGGTCTAGACGTGGATGGCCGGGTCAAGCCCGGCCATGACGGATGAAATCGATACAAGCAAAAAGACCGGCCTTGCGGCCGGTCTTTTCATTTTTCAATCCAGCGCGCGTCACTCCGCGGCGCGGCGAGCCGCAGCGGCGGCGCGATCCATCGCATCCTTCGCGGCGTCCTTGGCATCGCCCATGGCCTGCTGGCCCTTGCCCTTCACTTCCTGCACCACGCCTTCGCCTTTCATCCGATCGGATCCGGTGGCTTCACCGACGCCCTGCTTGGCCTTGCCGATCGCCTCGTTGGCGGTGCCCTTGATCTTGTCGGTCGTGCTGCCCATGGAAATCTCCTTTCAGTTTGCTTGGAATGACAACGCTGGGCGGCTATGAGGGTTCCGATTTTGGTATGGCTTGCGGCTGCGGCTTTGGGTTAGTTTGCCGCGCACGGAACCAACAGAAAGCAAGTCCCATGACCGGCCATGACCATTCGCATTCCCACCATGACCATGGTCATCATCATGATGACCGCTGGAAACATGACGGCGTGCGCGTCATTCCCGGCAATCAGCTCGATACCAATGTGCCGTCGACAGCGGGCATGGACCGTGCGGCCGCGATCAATTTCGCCCGCGTCGGCGCCCAGAAATTGTGGGCGGGCACCGTCAGCATCAAGCCGGATGCCAAGACCGGCGCACATCACCACGGCCATCTCGAAAGCGTCATCTATGTCGTGAAGGGCAAGGCGCGCATGCGCTGGGGCGAGAGCCTGCAATTCACCGCGGAAGCCGGCCCTGGCGACTTCATTTTCGTCCCGCCCTACGTGCCGCACCAGGAGATCAACGCCAGCCCCGACGAGGTGCTGGAATGCGTGCTGGTGCGCAGCGACGGCGAGGCGGTGGCCATCAACCTCGACATTGAGCCGGTCGAGAAGCCCGAGACCGTGCTGTGGATCGACCCGGTGCACCGGGATCCCAACGAGAAGAAGTAAGTCTCTTCAGGGGCGCGGAGAGCGGCGCGACAGGGCCCCCCGCAGTCGGGGTCCAAAAATTTGTCGGAAGTCATGTCGGATGGCGGCCTGGCCATCCGTCCTTGGCCAGTACCCCGCCAAGGAGCTTCCGATGCCCAAGATGATCTTCGTCAACCTGCCGGTGACCGACCTCAAGCGCGCGACTGCCTTCTATGAGGCGGTCGGCGCGGTCAAGAACCCGCAATTCAGCGACGAGACCGCGAGCTGCATGGTCTTTTCCGAGACCATCTTCGCCATGCTGCTGACTCACGACAAATTTCGCCAGTTCACGCCGAAGCCGATCGCGGACGCCAGGATCTCCAACCAAGCGTTGTTCTGCCTGTCCGCGGACAGCCGCAGCGAGGTCGATGACATCGTTGGCAGGGCGGAGGCTGCAGGAGGCGTTGCCGATCCCAGCCCGAAGGACGAATACGGCTTCATGTACGGCCGCAGCTTCGAGGATCCGGACGGCCATATGTGGGGCGTGAACTGGATGGACCTTTCCGCCGCCCCTCTGCAGCCCGACCTGGCGAACGCCTGAGCCGAAACAGCAGACCTCAAGAGGAGCATTCACCATGTCCAAGCTCGTGCCCTGCATGTGGTTCAACGGCGATGCCGAGGACGCTGCAAAATTCTACGTCTCGCTGGTCCCGAATTCGACGATCACACACGTTCAGCGCAACGTTGCGGACGGCCCGTCCGGCAAGGAAGGCTCCGTGCTCGTCGTCGAGTTCACCGTGGCCGGACAGCCGCTGGTCGCGCTCAATGGCGGGATGAAGATGGAATACACCCACGCGATCTCGCTGATGATTCATTGCGACGATCAGGCCGAGGTCGACCGCGTCTGGAACGCGTTCCTCGCCCATGGCGGCAAGGCGGAGCAGTGCGGCTGGCTGAGAGATCGCTGGGGCGTGGCCTGGCAGATCGTGCCGAAGGTGATGTTCGAGTTCCTGTCGAGCCCGGACAAGGCCGCAGCCGCACGCGCGATGGCGGCGATGATGAAGATGGTCAAGCTGGACGTTGAGGTGTTGCGGCGGGCGTTCGAGGGCAAGTCGGCCGCGTGAGGGCGGGTCGCTCTCGCCACATACTCACTGTCATCGCCCGGCTTGACCGGGCGATCCAGTACTCCGAGACGGCAGTGATTAAACCGATGGGCCGCGGCGTACTGGATGCCCCGGTCAAGCCGGGGCATGACAGCGGAATGTGAGGCAGGATTCTCGCCGGCTAATAATTGATCCGCAGCCCCACGCCGCCGTGGATGGTGTTGCCGACCGGCTGCGGGCCGAGCGTGCCGTTGGCGAAGAGGTCCACGATCCAGCCTTTCTGCACGCGGAAGCCGAGGCGGCCGCCATATTCGAACCAGCCCTGGTTGCCCATGGTCGGCACCACCGTGCCCTGGCCGGTCACTGTGGCGACGATGCCGCTGTGGCTGGCGAAGGACTGCACCCAGCCGCCATTGATGTTGGTCTCGATGTTGCTGCCGAACAGATGCGTCCACTGGCCGCCGATCTTGACGAGGCTGGTGCGGTCGGTGCCATCAGCGATGCTGGCGTCGAACGGGTTGAACGCCACCGCGCTGTCGCGATAGCCGGAGACGCGTTGCCAGAGCTGCCAGACCTCGATCGAGGCCGCGACCTCGTCGCGCGGCGAGAGGCGGCTCATCCAGCCGGCGCGGCCGTAAACGGCGTAGTTGGACGCGTTGGTCGAGCTCGTCACGGTCACCGGCCCGAGGCTGGTGTCGTAGCTGCGCGTGTAGCGCGCTTTCTCCCATGGCGTCAGGATCGCGCCGACGTCGAAGAACGGGCGCGACGAGCCCCAATCGGTGAAGTCGTAGCGCAACGCGAAAGCGCCGATCGGTGCGCTCGTGATCTCGTAGCCGCCCCCTTCGTAGTGTGTGTAGGCGATGCCGGCGAGCAGCGACAGATTGTTGGTCAGCTGCTTGCGGCCGTGGATGCCGGCCGAGAACGAGCCGGCCGAGCCGAACGCGCTGATGCAGTCGCCGCAATTGATCTGCTCGTTGACGCCGAGCAGCACCGTGCCGAGCACCCGGTTGGTGATCATCTGATTGAAGCGCTGATTGGCAAGGCCGCCGATCGAATTGCCACTGGAATCCGCGCCCGTCGGTCCCGACGGCGACGGAGCCGGGCTCGGTGAAGGCGACGGATAGGGGCTGGGCGATGGGGAAGGGGTCGGCGTGGGCGAGGGATTCGGCGACGGGGAATAGGTCGGGGACGGATATGGCGACGGCGAATAGGTTGGGGAGGGAGTGGGCTCTGGTTCACCGCACTCGGACCCGCACTCCGAGGCCTGTGCAGCCGCCGGGCGGGCATCGAACGTGACGAGCGCAAACGCCGCAGATGCGGCCAGCGCAACGGCAAGGATGAGGTGCCGGACGATGAACTTCGCCATCGTCAGCGCCCGCACAGCATGGCGTCGTCCTCGACGGCAGGCGTGATGGTCGGCGAGGCGCCGGCGTACTGGTTGACTGCGCACAACCCGGCGCTCGCGGCGCAATTGGCGGCGAAGGTCCAGGGCGGCGTGTTGCTCTTGGTGATGCTCACCTTGCCGCCAGTCGAGGTGATGATGGCGGTGTCGCCGGGCTGGGTGAGTTGCACGCACTGGGCGCTCTTCGTGCACACGCTGGCCGCGCCGTCCTGAAGCACGACGACGGAGCGCCCGCGCTGCGAGAGAATATCGAGCGTGGTGCCGCGCACGCCGATGGTGGCGAGCGGCGTCGTGATCTTGTAGGCGGCCTTGTCGGAGCGTCCGGTGACGAAGCGGAAGGCGCCGGTGGTCATGCGAATCGCGACGTCGCGATAGCTGTGCTCGTCGTTGAAGACAGTGCGGTCGAGCTTCAGCGTGGCGCTCGGCCCGAGTGATAGATTGGTGCTGTCGGCCATCACGAAACGCGCCGCGCTGTCGGCGCCGGTCCGCACGGTCTCGTCGCGCAGCATGCTGTCGCCGACATTGATCGGCGTGGTGGTCGCGGCGACCCGCACCACTTCGTTCTGGATGACGACAGCCTGGCCGACGCGCGTCTGTGCTTCGGCGCCGGATGCCGCACAGATTGCGGCCGTGAGCAGTGTGGAGAAAAGGCAAAAACGCAAATTCATTTCGCAACCGATCGATGTGTCCCTGATCGTACCGGAACGCGCGCGCTTCTGATGTGGCGGAATTATCACAAGCGGCGCGGACGTGCGTCATGCTTAGTGACAGTTGCGGCAGAATGCGTTCAATGACGGGAAGCAGTTTATTTTTCTCCGCGGTGAAGCCGATTTGCCACGCAACACAGCCCCACAAAAGATTCGCGAATTGCCTGCGGTTCCTGCGGTGTCGCGGAGTGCAGTGATTGCTGTCGCGATTTTCCTGATCGCGCATCTGGTGCTGCTGATCGGAGTCACGACGCCGGAAAAATTCGTGTTCGACGAGGTGCATTACGTCCCGGCGGCGCGCCAGATGCTGATGCCTGCAATGTCGGAGCCGATGCTCAATCCGATGCATCCGCCGCTGGCCAAGGAGTTGATCGCGGCATCGATCGCAACGTTCGGCGACAACGCGCTTGGCTGGCGTTATCCCGCGACCTTGTTCGGCGCGCTCGCGATCGTCGCGATCTATCTGTGCGGACTCGCGTTGTTCGGCGCGCAGTCGCCGGCGATCGCCGCCGCGCTGATCGCAGCCTTCAACCAGATGCTGTACGTGCAGGCGCGCATCGCAATGCTGGACATCTTTGCGCTCGGCTTCGGCCTGCTCGCCACCGCCGCCTTCATGCATGGGTTTCGACGAGAGCGGCCGCAAGTGCTGTTCGCGGTGGCGGGCAGCCTGTTCGGCCTTGCGGCTGCGTGTAAATGGAGCGGCCTGTTCCCGCTCGGAGTCTGCATCGTCATTGTTGCGGTGATCCGCCTGATGCAGGGCTGGCACACGCTGTTCGCCGATGCGAAGCCGGACGACTGGTATCGGCCGGAGCTTTGGCCCGGCCCGAAGCTGCATCAGGTCGCGCTCTGCTTCGCCGTCCTGCCGGCATTGGCTTATCTTGCCGCCTTCGTTCCGCTCTACGGATTGTCGCTGCCGGACTTGATCGAGGCGCAGCGGCGGATCTTTGCCGACAACACCACGACGGCCATCGCCGGCCACACCTATATGAGCGCATGGCCGTCCTGGCCGCTGCTCGCGCGCCCGGTCTGGTTCCTGTTCGACAAGACCGCGGAGGACCACATCGCCGCGATTGTCTTCCTCGGCAATCCGCTCGTGCTGTGGCCGGCTCTGCCCGCACTCGCCATAGTGCTGCGCGATTTCATCGTGGCGCGGCGCTGGGATGCATTCCTGATCGCCGCATTCTATTTCGGTCCCTGGCTCGCCTGGGCATTGCTGCCCCGCACGCTGGGTTTCATCTATTACTATCTGCCGGCCGCGACCGCGGCGTCCCTGGCACTGGTCTATGTGCTGCGCCGCGAGGGTCTGCCGCGCTGGCTGTTGTGGACCTATGTCGGCGTCGCGGCAGCCGGCTTTGCCGTGATGCTGCCGATTTCCGCGGCCTTCGTCGGCACCTCGATGGAGAGCTTCAACCGGCTGATGCTTTTCCAAAGCTGGATATGATTTCGCCGCCCGCCGGGCTGCGGCAGGCGGCGTGTTTTACTCCAGGAGCCGAGAATCACTTCGCTGCGGTCTTGGTGTCCATGTTCACGACCTGGACCCGGCGGTTGATGGCGTCAGCGCCGTTGGCAGCATCCTTCAGCTTGGTCTCGCCGTAGCCGACGGTGACGAGATCGTTGCCGTTGAGGCCGTAATTCTGCATCAGGTACTTCTTGATGGTATCGGCGCGCCGTTCGGAGAGCCCTTGATTGTACCCTTCACCGCCGGTCGCGTCGGTGTGGCCGGCGACCACGAAGGTCGAGCCCTTCAGCGCCGGATCGGACAGCGCCTTGCCGAGCGCCTGCACCGAGGCCATCGAGGTCTTGGCGATGTCGGCCGAGTTGTAGTCGAACTGGATCTCCAGATCGATCTTCGGCTTGGTCGCAGCGAGCTCGGCGATCTGCTCGCGCTCGCCTGTCGAGAGCGACCGGGTCGAGCGGTTGCGCACGGTGTTCAGGAAGGTCGCTTCCTTGGCCTGCACAGTCGTGTCGGTCTGGGGGCCAACGGACAGGCCGCGCGTCGCCGGCTTCGGCTTCAGCGCATCGACGATCTGGCCGGCGGAGATGTTGTTGTCGCCAGCCAGCGCAAGGCCGGCCGTCATCGACAGGACGGCTGTCAGGGTGATCGCCGTCAGTCCAAAAGACTTATTGAAATGCGTCATGGTGGTATCCTCGCTGTTACGCCTGATGGCGATTTGATGCTGCGAGCGTAGGGGAGGTTCAACGGCTCCGATGTGATCTCGGTCACATTCGAAATGGCGAGCCGAGGGCACTGTGGTCCGGTTCGATCATTTCGCAGTTTGCTTTCGAGCCGGCCGCAGCGGGTTTCTGGGAAACCCGAACGTCGCAAAGGCGTCGCCTCGCCGCCTGCCCGCGAACAAGAATTCGTCCAGATGCCCGCCTAATATCCTTCAATCATTGGATAATTTGACGTGAGGGGGCGAGTTCCATCCTGTGCCGAGGTCAAGTGACTATCAGCGCGACTATCAGTTCCATCGCAGCGGCCCGCCGGATCGGACAGCGACCCTGAACGCAATGCCCATCTATATCGGTGCGGCGATGATCGCGGTGGCCATCCTGCTCTCGACACTGATCGCCGGGCTGACCTCCCGCTATGTCGGGCTCGAAGGGCCGACCGACGAGGACATCTGGCTGGTCGATCGCCTCACCGGCAGTGTCTATCGCTGCCAGGCGGATGGACGCGGCAAGGCTATGTGCGAGCCGGAGGTTGCCACCGGCAGCGTCGGGGAGCGCCCAAAAGCCGCACGCTGAAAAGCGGGTACCACTGCAGCGCAGCAACGAAATTGTCTTTTCCCTGCAAACTCGTGTCGGAAGAATGGCGGTCGCGTTAGCCGGCATCAGGCCGGCTGCCTATTCGAGGAGAGAACTTGATGAAGACCCTGTTGCTCGCGACGGCATTCGTAGCACTCGCTCTGACCCCCGCATCGGCTGCCAAGATGGCGTGCACCAGTGCGAACATGGCAAAGCTCGTTGCCGGACTGGGCGGCGAAGACACGCCCAGCAAGATGGCAGCGCGGAAGTCGATGGCTGCGGCCAATTCCGACATGAGCAAAGGCAACATGCGCGGCGCCTGCAAGCACTACGCGAGTGCCGAGAAGGCGATGGCGAAAAAGTAAGACATTCCCGCCGAATTGACACGTTCTGGCCGCGCTGGCAGCAGATGGCAGCGCGGCTTTTTCGCGTCTCTGCTTCTTTGCCTCGCGGCGAATCCCGCTACATTGCACGCTGCAATGCCCCGCACGCCCAAGCCGCTTCCGCTCTCGACGACACAGGCCCGGCAGATCTGGCTGCATGCCCAGCGGCTGACCGACCGCGCTCCGTTCGGCGAAGGCGCAGAGGCCGTCTCGGCCGCTGTCGCCCATCTCGGCTATGTGCAGATCGACACCATCAACGTCATCGAGCGTTGCCATCACCACATCCTGTTCAGCCGGATCCCGTCCTATCGCCGCGCCGATCTGCGCCACGCCCAGAGTGTCGACAAGACCGTGTTCGAGTACTGGACGCACGCGCTCTCCTACGTGCCGGCGAACGACTTCCGTTTCTTCCTGCCGGCGATGCGCGAGCACCGCCGCGAGGGACACAAATGGTTCGCCGCGGTGAAGCCGGCCGACACGCGCAAGGTGATGCGGCTGCTGCGCGGCGGGCCGCTGACGATCCGTGACATCGACGACGACGTGCTCGTCGAGAAGGAGCATCTGTGGCAGAGCCGCAAGCCCTCGAAGCGGGCGCTGCAGCTCGCCTTCTATACCGGGGCGGTCACCATCAGCGCGCGCCAGGGCATGCTTAAGACCTACGAGTTGACGACGCGTCATTTCGGCTGGGATAGGCTGCCGAAGCCGGCGCCGGCAAGCGAGATCACGGCCTATCTGCTCGACCGCGCGTTGCGCTCGCAGGGCGTGGTCAGCCTCGATTCGGTCTGCCATCTCGATGCGCCCAGCAAGAAGCCGGTCGCGCGCCTGATCGCCTCGCGCGTCCGCCGCGGCGAGCTCGTGCCCGTCGCGATCGAGGGCGCCGGTAAGCAGGAGCACTGGGCCTCGCCTGCAGCGCTTGAGCCGCATGAGGTGTCGCCCGATCTCGTCCACATCCTCTCGCCGTTCGATCCCCTGATCATCCAGCGCAAGCGCACCAACCTCATCTTCGGCTACAACCACCTGTTCGAAGCCTATGTGCCGAAAGCCAAGCGCAAGCTCGGCTATTTCGCGCTGCCCGTGCTGGTCGGGGACGAGATCGTCGCCGCGCTCGATCTCAAGACCGACCGGCAGAACAAGAAGCTGTTGATGCAGAAATGGACCTGGGTCGGGCAGGGCAGGAAGACGGCGGGCCGCAAGGAGCTGAAGCGCGTGATCGAGGAGGAGCTGGACCGTTTCGAACGGTTTCAACTGGCGGAGTGAGTCTCCGACGGCAGTCTTGTAGGGTGGGCAAAGCGAAGCGCGCCGCCTATTCGACGACGAGACGTGGGCACGGCGCTACGGCGCCTTTGCCCACCCTGCGGGACCGCGCATGGCAACGCGATCGATCCACATGCCAAACGCAATCCCAAAAGCAGCGCGGATCAGTGAGGTCCGTAGAGGCGCAACAGGCGTGCCCGGCTGCGTCTCGTGCATTGCTTGCTCCATTGACTCTTTGCTAGCGATGCTGAAAACGGCCGCAGACCCGAAAAAAGCAACAACCCCGGGGGAAGCAATGAGCCAGACCACCACCTATGCCGGTTCCACCGGTGCCACCAAGTCGGACATCGAAACCTCGACCATCCGTGCCATCTCCTGGCGCCTGATTCCGTTCCTGGTGCTGGCCTACTTCTTCTCCTATCTCGATCGCGTCAATCTCGGCTTCGCCGCGCTGACCATGAATGCGGACCTGAAGTTCACGCCGCTGATCTACTCCTGGGGCGCCGGCATCTTCTTTATCGGCTATTTCATCTTCGAGGTGCCGAGCAATCTTGCGCTGGAGAAATTCGGCGCGAGCCGCTGGATCGCCCGCATCATGGTGACCTGGGGCATCATCTCGGCGCTGATGGCGGTGGTCAGCGGCGTCACCAGCTTCTACGTCCTGCGCTTCCTGCTCGGCGTCGCCGAGGCCGGCTTCTTCCCCGGCATCATCCTTTATCTCACCTATTGGTATCCGGCCGAATATCGCGCCCGCTTCCTTGCTGCCTTCGCCATCGCGGTGCCGGTCTCGACCGTGATCGGCGCGCCGATCTCGGGCCTGTTGCTCGGGCTCGACGGCATGATGGGGCTGAAAGGCTGGCAGTGGCTGTTCATCCTCGAGGGCATCCCATCGGTGCTGCTTGGCATCGTCACCTGGTTCTATCTCACCGACAAGCCGGAGAAGGCGGACTGGCTCTCGGCCGAGCAGAAGGCCTGGCTGAAGGCGAAGCTGGATGCGGAGATCGCGGCCAAGCAGGCGGTGAAGCATTTCTCACTCGGCGAGGCGCTGTCTTCACCGAAGGTGATCGCGCTCAGCCTGGTCTATTTCGGCTTCGTCGGCGCGCTCTACGGCATGCAGTTCTGGCTGCCACAGATCGTCAAGGCGTTCGGCCTCACCAACGCCCAGACCGGATTCGTCACGGCGATCCCGTATCTGTTCGGCACCATCGCCATGATCCTGTGGGCGAGGCATTCGGATGCGAGCCGCGAGCGCGTCATGCATGTCGGCGCGCCGCTGCTGCTCACCGCAGTCGCGCTCGGCATCTCCTCCTATCTCACCGATCCCACGCTGACGATGGTGGCGCTGACGGTGGCCGCGATCGGCGTGTTCTGCTGCTTCGGCGTGTTCTGGACGCTGCCGACTGCCTGGCTCTCCGGCACGGCGGCCGCCGGCGCCATCGCGCTGATCAACTCGATCGGCAACCTCGCCGGCTTCGGCGGGCCGTACTTGATCGGCTGGGTCAAGGAGGCGACGGGGCAGACCTCGACGGGCCTCTTGGTGCTCGCCGTGCTGCCGTTGATCGCGGGCATCCTGGTGTTCGTCGGCGGACACGACAGCAAGCACGAGTTCGCCGACCGGGGGCGGTGAGGGGATTTTTGTAGGGTGGGCAAAAGGCGCTCTTCGCGCCGTGCCCACCATCTTCTCCGCAGAGCAGTCTGGTGGGCACGCTCCGCTTTGCCCACCCTACAATAACACCTCGCGGCCCAGCCTACCCTCCTTATCACTCCCCTTCACGATCACGCATTCCTGATGACTGACGATTATTGACTTTTATCAGTGAACAGTCGACATTCCTCTCAATCGAGATGCAGGAGTGTCCTTCGATGTTCGTCCGGTCGATTTTGTCGAGCTATTCCAAGCTTTTCGCAGGAGCCGCGCTCGCCCTGATGGCCGTTTCGCTGGCAGGGTGCAACGATACCGTCGCCGAGAAGGCCGAGCCGCCGCGGCCAGTTCTGGTGGCAACCGCCCACTACGCTGCCGAGACCCCGGAGCGCAGCTTCGTCGGCACCATCCGTCCCAGGATCGAGAGCGATCTCGGCTTCCGTGTCGCCGGCAAGGTTGCCAAACGCCTCGTCGAAGTCGGCCAGACAGTCGAAATCGGCCAGCCGCTCGCCACCCTCGACGAGGTCGACCTGAAGCTCCAGGCCGAGCAGGCCGTTGCCGAGCAGACCGCCGCAACCGGCGTGCTGGCCCAGGCCGCCGCCGCCGAGCAGCGTGCCAAGGACCTCAAGGCCAAGGGCTGGACCACGGACGCCCAGCTCGACCAGAGCCGCGCCGCCGCCGATGAAGCCCGTGCGCGCTTGAACCGGGCCGAGCGCTCGGTCGAGTTGACCAAGAATTCCCTTTCCTACGCGACGCTCAACGCCGACGCCCGCGGCGTCGTCACCGCAACGCTGATCGAGCCCGGCCAGGTGGTTGCCGCGGGCCAGGCTTCGATCCGTGTTGCCCGCTTTGCCGAGAAGGAAGCGGTCGTCGCGATCCCTGAGACGCTGGTCGGACGCGCCAAGTCGGGCGTCGCCAGCGTCACTCTCTGGTCCGAGCCGAACAAGAAATACACGGCCAAGCTGCGCGAGATCGCGCCGGCAGCCGATCCCGCCACGCGGACCTATCTGGCAAAGTTCTCGCTGCCCGAGGCCGACGACAAGGTCGCGCTCGGCATGACGGCGACGCTGACGCTGTCGGATGCCGCGACCGAGCGCGTCGCGCGGTTGCCGCTGTCGGCGCTCTTCAACGAAGGCGGCAAGCCCTCCTTCTACGTCGTCGACGACAACGGTGGCGTCACGCTCAAGCCGGTCACGGTGAAATCCTACGAGAGCAAGGACGTCGTCATCACCGGCGGCGTCGAAGAGGGCGCCAAGATCGTCGCGCTCGGCGTGCAGAAGCTCGATCCCGGCCAGCGGGTGCGGATCGTGTCGTCACTGAGTTTCTAGTCCTGTCATTTTCCGGGTTCGCCCTGCGGTCGCCCCGGATCGGCGAGACAAAAGAAGTGAGTTACGTCGTGTGAGGTGAGTTTCGGCCTTTGTCCCTAAGCAAAGGCTGAAGCGGCGAAGCGATCCAGAACCTGCCCAGCCCCCTGGATTGCTTCGCTGCCTCGCGACGACGGTTTGAACAGAGCGGCTGTCGTTGTTTGCAACTGGATCGTCTTTCGGAGAGTGCGATGAAGCGCTTCAACCTTTCGGCCTGGGCCGTCAGCCATCCGACGCTGGTGCTCTTCCTGATGATCATCCTCGGCGTCGCCGGCTTCTTCTCCTACGAGAAGCTCGGCCGTGCCGAGGATCCGTTCTTCACGGTGAAGGTGGTCAACGTCTCCGTAATCTGGCCCGGCGCGACCGCGCAGGAAATGCAGACCCAGGTTGCCGATCCCATCGAGAAGAAGATCCAGGAGCTGCCCTATTTCGAGAAGGTGCAGACCTATTCCAAGCCCGCCTTCACCGCGCTCCAGGTCACCTTCCGCGACAACACGCCGCCGAAGGACGTGCCCTACCTCTTCTATCTCCTGCGCAAGAAGCTGGTCGACGTGCAGGGCCAGCTGCCGTCCGGCATTCTCGGGCCCGTCGTCAACGACGAGTTCTCCGACGTCGATTCCATCCTCTACATGATGACCGGCGACGGCGCCGATTATGCCCAGCTCAAGAAGGTCTCCGAAGGTTTTCGCCAGCGCCTGCTCAAGGTGCCCGGCGTGACCAAGGTCGACGTCTACGGCAACCAGGATGAGCGCATTTTCGTCGAGTTCAGCCACGCCAAGCTCGCCACGCTGGGCATCACGCCGCAGGCGCTGTTCGATTCGCTCGCCAAGCAGAACAACGTGACGCCGGCCGGCACGGTCGAGACCTCCTCGCAGCGCGTCCCGCTGCGCGTCACCGGCGCGCTCGACGGTGCCAAGGCCGTCGCCGAAACGCCGGTCGAGAGCAACGGCCGCGTGTTCCGTCTCGGCGATATCGCCACCGTCACCCACGGCTATGTCGATCCGCCGAGCTTCGTTGTGCGCCAGGAAGGCAAGCCTGCCATCGGCATCGGCGTCGTCACCGCCAAGGGCGCCAACATCCTCGAGCTCGGCAAGGAGGTCGAGAAGGCGACGGCCGACTTCATGAAGGCGGTGCCGCAGGGCGTCGACGTCAAGCTGATTGCCGATCAGCCCAAGGTGGTCGAGCACGCGGTCGGCGAGTTCGTGCACTCCTTCATGGAAGCGCTCGTCATCGTGCTGTTCGTCTCGTTCCTGGCGCTCGGCTGGCGCACCGGCATCGTGGTCGCATTGTCGGTGCCCCTCGTGCTCGGCATCGTCTTCATCGTCATGAACACGATGTCGCTCGACCTGCACCGCATCACGCTCGGCGCGCTGATCATCGCGCTCGGCCTGCTCGTCGACGACGCCATCATCGCGGTCGAGATGATGGTGGTGAAGATGGAGCAGGGCTGGGACCGCATGCGTGCGGCGTCCTTTGCCTGGGAATCTACTGCGTTTCCGATGCTCACGGGAACGCTGGTCACGGCCGCTGGCTTCCTCCCCATCGGCTTTGCCAATTCCGCGGTCGGCGAATATGCCGGCAGCATCTTCTGGATCGTGGCGATCGCGCTGGTCGCCTCCTGGTTCGTGGCGGTGATCTTCACGCCCTATATCGGCGTCAAGCTGCTGCCCGAGATGAAGGCGCACCACAATCACGATCCGCACGCGGTCTATGAGACCCGCATGTATCGGGGCCTGCGCGCCATCGTGAAATGGTGCGTCAACCACCGCATCACCGTGGTGGTCGCGACCGTCGGCGTCTTCGTCGCCTCGATCGTCGGTTTCGGCCAGGTCCAGCAGCAGTTCTTCCCGCTGTCGGAGCGGCCCGAGCTGTTCTTCCAGCTTCGCCTGCCGGAAGGCACCGCCTTCAACGTCACCGAGAAGGCGGTGAAGAAGGCCGAGACGCTGCTCAAGGACGACAAGGACATCGAGACCTATACCGCCTATGTCGGCCAGGGCTCGCCGCGCTTCTGGCTCGGCCTCAACCCGCAGCTTCCGAACGAGGCCTTTGCCGAGATCGTCATCGTCGCCAAGGGCGTCGAGGCGCGCGAGCGCATCAAGGCCAAGATCGAGACCGCGGCTGCCGAGGGCTTCCTGACCGAGGCACGCGTGCGCGTCGACCGCTTCAATTTCGGTCCGCCGGTGGGCTTTCCCGTCCAGTTCCGCGTGATCGGCCCCGACGCCAACAAGGTCCGCGAGATCGCCTACCAGGTCCGCGAAGTCATGCGGGAGAACAAGAGCGTCAAGGACGTCCAGCTCGACTGGAACGAGCAGTCGCCCTACCTCAAGCTCGTCGTCGACCAGGATCGTGCCCGCGCCATGGGCCTGACCCCGCAGGACGTCTCGCAGGCGCTGGCGATGCTGATCTCGGGCTCGCAGGTCACCACCGTGCGCGACGGTATCGAGAAGGTCGGCGTAGTCGCCCGCGCGATCCCGTCCGAGCGCCTCGACCTCGGCGGCGTCGGCGATCTCACCATCACCTCGCGCAATGGCGTCGCCGTGCCGCTGCAGCAGATCGCCAAGATCGAATACGCGCACGAGGAGCCGATCATGTGGCGGCGCAACCGCGACATGGCCATCACTGTGCGTTCCGACGTGGTCGACGGCGTGCAGGCCCCTGATGTCACTAACCAGATCACGCCGAAGCTGAAGCCGATCATGGATCACCTCGAGCCGGCCTACCGGATCGAGCCGGGCGGCGCGTTCGAGGAATCCGCCAAGGGCAACGCCTCGATCTTCATCCTCTTCCCGGTGATGGTCATGGTGATGCTGACGCTGCTGATGATCCAGCTGCAGAGCTTCTCACGGCTGATCCTGGTGTTCCTGACCGCGCCGCTCGGCATCGTCGGTGCCTCGCTCGGCCTTAACGTCGCCAATGCCCCGTTCGGCTTCGTGGCGCTGCTCGGCCTGATCGCGCTCGCCGGCATGATCATGCGCAACACGGTCATCCTGGTCGACCAAATCGAGACCGACGTCAGCCACGGCCTGACCCGGCGCGAGGCGATCGTCGAGGCGACCGTCCGCCGTGCCCGGCCGGTGGTGCTGACGGCGCTCGCCGCCATTCTCGCCATGATCCCGCTGACGCGCTCGGCTTTCTGGGGCCCGATGGCGATCACCATCATGGGCGGCCTGTTCGTCGCGACCTTCCTGACGCTGCTGTACCTGCCGGGCCTCTACGCCCTGTGGTTCCGCAAGAGCCTGGACGAGGCCGGAACGCCCGAGCAGCCGGCCGCGCCGCAGCATGGGAGCGATGACCCGCACGCAATTCCGCTTGCCGAAGCGGCTGAATAGATGAGAAGACTGCTGACCAGCGAGTCCTGACTGATGGCCCTTGTTTCGGAACATATCGAAGTCGACACCCGGGATCGCATCCTCGAGGTGGCCGAGCGGCTGTTCCGCCAGATCGGCTACCAGAAGACGACCGTCGGCGACATCGCCAAGGAGCTCAGGATGAGCCCCGCCAACGTGTATCGCTTCTTCGAATCGAAGAAGGCGATCCATCAGGCGGTGGCCCGCTCGCTGATGGGCGAGGTCGAGCTGGAGGCGCAGCGGATCGTGGCAAGGCCCGGTCCGGTGCTGCCGCGCTTCCGCGAGCTGCTCATCACCATCAATCGCATGAATACCGAGCGCTATGTCGGCGACAACAAGCTGCATGAGATGGTCGAGATCGCGATGCAGGAGGACTGGGAGGTCTGCGTCACCCATATGGAGTGCATTGCCGGAATGATCGGCCAGATGATCGCGCAAGGCGTCGCCTCCGGCGAGTTCGAGGCGCCCGACCTGCAATTGGCCGCGCTCTGCTCATGCACGGCAATGATGCGCTTCTTCCACCCTCAGATGATCGCCCAGTGCGCCACCAAGCCGGGCCCGACCATTGACCAGATGATCGATTTCGTCATCGCGGGTCTGTCGCCGCGCCACTGACGCGGCAGCGGGTTTCCTCCTATAAGCAGACTGATCGCCCGGGCATGACCGCCGGAGGCGGACCGGGACGGACCCACAAACTCCGTCATTGCGAGCGCAGCGAAGCAATCCAGACTGTCTTCGCGGAGGGATTCTGGATTGCTTCGCTGCGCTCGCAATGACGAAAAGGAAGCAGCGCGTGACCGACAAAGACCTGTACTTCTACGAGCCCTCCAAGGGCCATGGCCTCAAGCACGACCCCTTCAACGCCATCATCGCGCCGCGGCCGATCGGCTGGATCTCCTCGCGCGACGCCAGGGGCCACGTCAACCTTGCGCCCTACAGCTTCTTCAACGCGTTCTGCTACGTGCCGCCGATCATCGGCTTCTCCTCGACCAACTGGAAGGACACGGTCGAGAACATGCAGCAGACCGGCGAGTTCGTCTGGAATCTGACGACGATGGATCTCGCCAAGCACATGAACGCGACCGCGGCGCATGTCGCCCCCGAGGTCGACGAGTTCGAGGTCGCGGGCCTCACCGCCGTGCCCGGCAAGCTCGTCAATGTCCCGCGCGTCGGCCAGAGCCCCGTCGCGTTCGAGTGCAAGGTGTCCGACATCGTCCGCCTCAAGGGCGCCAATGGCAAGGAGGCCGACGCCTGGCTGACGCTCGGCGAAGTCGTCGCCGTCCACATCGACAAGGCCTTGATCAAGGACGGCGTCTACCAGACCGCCGCCGCCCGCCCCATCGTCCGCGCCGGCCGGCGCGGCGATTATTTCGAGATCAAGCCGGAAAACATGTTCGAGATGGTGCGGCCGGATTAGGCCCTCTCCCTCAACACGGTCATTCCGGGGCGCGCCGTTAGGCGCGAGCCCGGAATCCATACTCCCGATGGTGGTTATGGATTCCGGGCTCGACGCTTGCGCGTCGCCCCGGAATGACGTCGACAAATAGTTAACCCATTTCCCCTCCCGGAACTGGACCCACGCCCCCGCCGTTATCGCTCGGGCGGCCGCCCGGCCGCGTCAATGTTGCAGGCGAGATGCTCGCCTCCGCCAGCCGATTTCCGCTAAAATGCCTGACAACCGCGCCGATGCATGAGGTCCGCCATGAGCTTCCGCCGCGACACCATCACAAAGCCGATCTTCTCATTGGCGCGCGGCGTGCTGCCGGCGATGTCCGACACCGAGCGCGAGGCGCTGGAGGCGGGGGACGTCTGGTGGGATGCCGATCTCTTCACCGGCAACCCCGACTGGTCGAAGCTGCTGAAGGTCCCGCAGGCGACGCTGACGGACGAGGAGCGGGCCTTTCTCAATGGCCCCGTCGACGAGCTCTGCGCCATGCTCGACGAGTGGAAGATTTTCTGGGAAACGCGCGACCTGCCGCAGGACGTCTGGCACTTCGTCAAGCGCGAAAAGTTCTTCGGCATGATCATTCCGAAGGAGTTTGGCGGCCTCGGCTTCTCGCCCTACGCGCATTCGGAGGTGGTTCGCAAGATCTCGACCCGCTCGATCGCGGCCGCGGTCACCGTGATGGTGCCGAACTCGCTCGGCCCGGGCGAGCTCCTGATGCGCTTCGGCACCACAGAGCAGCAGCAGCGCTGGCTGCCGCGCCTTGCCGACGGCCGCGAGATTCCCTGCTTCGGCCTCACCAGCCCGGAAGCCGGCTCCGACGCTGCCTCGATGGTCGACACCGGCATCATCTGCAAGGGCGAATTCGAGGGTCGCGAGGTCGTCGGCCTTCGCCTCAACTGGCACAAGCGCTACATCACGCTCGGTCCCGTCGCGACGCTGCTCGGTCTTGCCTTCAAGGCCTATGATCCCGATCATCTCGTGGGGAGCCGGGAAGAGCTCGGCATCACCGTGGCGCTGATCCCGACGAACCTGCCCGGCGTCGAGATCGGGCAGCGTCATCTGCCCTCGATGCAGGTCTTTCAGAACGGCCCGAATTGGGGCCGCGACGTCTTCATCCCCCTCGACTACGTCATCGGCGGCAAGGAGCGCCTCGGGCAGGGCTGGAAGATGCTGATGACCGCGCTCGCAGCCGGCCGCGGCATCTCGCTGCCGTCACTGTCGGCCGCCGGGGCCGCCTATGCGGCGCGCACCACCGGCGCCTATGCGCGCATCCGCGAGCAGTTCGGCATCTCGATCTCCAAGTTCGAAGGCGTCGAGGAGCCGCTCGCCCGCATCGTCGCGACCGCCTACCAGCTCGACGCCGCGCGCCGGCTCACCTGCGCGGCACTGAACGCCGGCATCCATCCCGCCGTCATCTCCGGCATCATGAAGCTGCACGCGACCGAGCGGATGCGCACCGCGGTCGACGACGCCATGGACATCCATGGCGGCAAGGCCGTGATCGACGGTCCGCAAAACTATCTCGGCAATCTCCACCGCGCCGTGCCGGTCGGCATCACGGTGGAAGGCGCCAATATCCTGACCCGCAATCTCATCGTGTTCGGGCAAGGCGCGATCCGCGCCCATCCTTACCTGCTCGACGAGATGAACGCGCTCGCAGATAGCGATCGCGAGCGCGGCCTCGGCGCGTTCGACAAGGCGTTCTGGAAGCATGTCGGCCACAGCTTCAGGACACTCTTCCGCGCCATGGGTCGCAGCTGGACCTTTGGCGCATTCGCCCCAGTGCCCGATGCGGGCGATGCCACGCCCTTCTATCGCCAGCTCTCGCGCTACTCGGCGGCCTTCGCGCTCTGTGCCGACATGGCGCTGCTGACGCTCGGCGGCGCGCTCAAGCGCAAGGAAATGCTGTCGGCCCGCTTCGGCGACATCCTGTCCGAGCTCTATCTGCTCTCGGCCGCGCTGAAGCGCTGGCAGGACGAGGGGCGGCAGAAGGAGGACTTTGCCGCGCTGGAATGGTGCATGGCGACCGGGTTCAAAACCATCGAGAACCGGCTCGCCGAAATCCTCGCCAACCTGCCGAACCGCTTCGTTGCCAGCTTCCTTAGGCTCGTGGTCCAGCCGTTCGGCGCCCGCGTGCTCGGCCCGTCCGACCGAATCGTGCACCAATGCGCTGCCATCGTGCTGGAGCCATCGGCGGCACGCGAGCGCCTCACGCCGGATCTGGCCCATGTCGACGACGACGGCGGCTTTGCGCGGCTGGAGCGCGCGTTCAAGCTGGTCGCGGCGACGGATGCGATCGCCAGGCGCATGCGCGCTGCGCAGATCCGCGACTGGAAGGAGGCGGTGACCAAGGGCGTGATCACGCAAGCCGAGGGCGAGCAACTCGCCGCTGCCCGCGAAGCCGTCACAAAAGTGATAGAGGTCGACGATTTTGCGCCAGAGGCGCTGTCGCCGATTTACAAGAAAACCGTCAATGTGCATCAGTTCTTCCAGGAACTCGGTGAGCAGAGGGCGGCGAGCTGATGGCACGACCGGTATTCATCGTCGACGGCAGCCGGACGCCGTTCCTGAAGGCGCGTTCGGGGCCGGGGCCGTTCACGCCGGTCGATCTCGCCGTGCAATGCGGCCGGCCGCTCTTGGCGCGCCAGCCGTTCTCGCCCGACAGCTTCGACCAGGTCATCCTCGGCTGCGTTAACGTGATCGCGGACGAGATGAACCCGGCCCGCGTCGCCGCGCTCCGGCTCGGCATGGGCGAGGACATGGTCGCCTTCACCGTGCAGATCAATTGCGGCTCGGGCATGCAGTCGATCGACACCGCCTACCGCTATATCCGCGAAGGCCATGCCGACATGATCCTCGCCGGCGGCACCGAGGCCTTGAGCCACGCGCCGCTGGTCTGGCCGAATTCCGGCGTGCGCTGGTTCGCCGGCCTTGCCACCGCCAAGGGCGTGGCCGCGAAGCTCGCCTCGGCGTTCAAGCTGAGGCCGCGCGATCTCAAGCCGATCATCGGCCTCGAGCGCGGCCTGACCGATCCCGTCACCGAGCTGAACATGGGCCAGACGGCGGAGGTCGTCGGCCATCTCTTCGGCATCACGCGCGCGCAGTCGGATGCCTATGCGGCCGAGAGCCATCGCCGGCTCGCGCATGCGCAAAGCGCGGGTTATCTGAAGGGCGAGGTCGAAACGGCGTTTTCCCGCGACGGCAAGTTCTTCGACCACGACGATGGCGTGCGTCCGGACTCCACCGCCGAGACGCTCGCAAAGCTCCGGCCGGTGTTCGAGCGGCCGTGGGGCCAGGTCACCGCCGGCAATTCCTCGCAGATCACAGACGGTGCCTCCTGGGTGATCCTCGCCTCTGACGCTGCCGTTGCAAAGCACAAGCTGACGCCGAAAGCTGCGATCGTCGACAGCCATTGGGCCGCGCTCGACCCCAGCATCATGGGGCTCGGTCCGGTGATGTCGGTGACGCCGCTGCTGAAGCGCAACGATCTCACCCTCAAGGACGTCGAGACCTGGGAGCTGAACGAGGCCTTCGCAACGCAAGTGCTCGGCTGTCTCGCCGCCTGGAACGACGACAAGTTCTGTCGCGAAATCTTGCGGCTCGACGGCGCCGCCGGCGAGATCGAGCGCGAGAAGCTGAACGTCGACGGCGGCGCGATCTCGCTCGGCCATCCCGTCGGCACCTCCGGCAACCGCATCGTGCTGCATCTCGTCAACGCGATGAAGCGGCTCGGCACGCGGCGCGGAATTGCCACCGAATGCATCGGCGGCGGGCTCGGCGGCGCCATGCTGATCGAGGCGGTATGACCATGGATTCCAAGATCATGACCGTGCTCGCCGACCGCGTGCTGGAGCTCGGGCCGCGCCCCGCGCCGGAGGGGCCCTACAAGCATTTCAAGCTGACGCGAGATGAAGACGGCATCGCCTGGCTGCTGTTCGACCGCGCTGATGCCAGCGCCAACACCCTGTCCTCCGACGTGATGGAGGAGTTCGATGCGGTGCTCGCAGCGATCGAGACCGAGCGTCCCGCCGGTCTCGTCATCCGCTCGGCAAAGCCGTCGGGCTTCATTGCCGGCGCCGACGTCAATGAATTCCGCGGTGCCAGCGATGCAGGCATGGTGGAGACGCGCATCCGCGCCGCGCACGCCGTGGTCGACCATCTGGAAGCATTGAAGCTGCCGACGGTCGCTGTCATTCACGGCTTCTGCCTCGGCGGCGGGCTCGAGGTGGCGCTGGCCTGCCAGGCGCGCATCGCCATCGAGGGCGCACGCTTCGGCTTCCCGGAGGTGATGCTCGGCCTGCATCCCGGCCTTGGTGGCACGGCGCGGTTCACGGCGCTGGTCAACCCGACCCAGTCGATGGCCCTGATGCTGACCGGCCGCACCATTGACGCCCGCCGCGCCAAGGCGATCGGCCTCGTCGACACCGTGACGCAGGAGCGGCATGTCCAGGGCGCGGTGAAGGATGCGCTGTTCGGCCGCCTGAAGCGGGCCAAGCCCGGTCTGCTGACGCGCGCCGCCAGTCTCGGGCCGGTGCGCAGCCTGCTGGCCAAGCGCATGCGCGCGGAGGCCGCGAAGGCCGCATCGCGCGAGCATTATCCAGCGCCTTACGCGCTGATCGATCTCTGGGAGTCCCATGGCGGCAGCAAGTCCGCGATGCTGAAGGCCGAGCAGGCCGCGTTCGCCAAGCTGATGGTGACGCCGACCGCGCAGAATCTGATCCGGGTCTTCTTCCTGCGCGAGCAGATGAAGAAGGCGGCAGGCGCCGGCAGCACGGTGAAGCATGTCCACGTCATCGGCGCCGGCGCGATGGGCGGCGACATCGCGGCCTGGTGTGCGGGGCAGGGCCTTCGCGTCTCGCTCGCCGACATGAAGCCGGAGCCGATCGCAGGCGCGGTCAAGCGCGCGGCCGACCTCTATCGTAAGATCATCCGCAAGCCCACCGAAGTGCGCGATGCGCTCGATCGGCTGATCCCGGACATGGACGGCGAGGGCGTTCGCAACGCCGACCTCATCATCGAGGCGGTGCCGGAAAAGCTGGAGCTGAAACAGAAGGTCTATGCCGTGCTCGAGCCGCGGATGAAGCCCGGAGCCATCCTTGCGACGAACACGTCCAGCATTCCGCTGCAGGACCTGCGCACCACGCTGGCGCGGCCGGAGCGGCTGGTCGGCCTGCATTTCTTCAACCCGGTGTCGCGGCTGCAATTGGTCGAGGTCGTCAGCCATGACGGCAACGATGCACACGTGCTGAAAGAGGCGCTCGCCTTCGTCGGAGCGATCGACCGTCTGCCTTTGCCTGTAAAGAGCTCGCCGGGCTTCCTCGTCAACCGCGCGCTGACGCCCTACATGCTGGAAGCGATGATGATGCTGGACGAGAAGATCGACCAGCGCCTGATCGATGAAGCGGCCGTGCAGTTCGGCATGCCGATGGGTCCGATCGAGCTGGCCGATCAGGTCGGGCTCGACATCTGCCTCGACGTCGGCGACATGCTGCGCACCAAGTTCGGCGATCTCCTGCCGCCGACGCCGGCCTGGCTGCGGGAGAAGGTCGCCAAGGGCGAACTCGGCCGCAAGACCGGCAAGGGCTTTTACACCTGGAAGGACGGCAAGGCGGAGAAAGCACCGTTGCCGGAGACCGGACCGCGCGTCACCGACCAGATGATCGACCGCCTGGTGCTGCCGATGTCCAATGTCTGCGTTGCGGCGCTTCGCGAGGGTATCGTCGACGACGCCGAAGCGGTCGATGGCGCCATGATCTTCGGCACGGGGTATGCCCCGTTCCGGGGCGGTCCGCTGAACTATGCGCGCACGCGCGGCGTGGAAAACATCGTATCCACCCTGCGCGCGCTGGCGGAACGATTCGGCGCGCGTTTCGCGCCCGATCCGGGCTGGGACAATTTCAAGTGAGAGTCATATGAGCGAACAAGAGACCGGACCGAGCGGGGATCTCTGCATCCGCACGCTGGCGATGCCGGCCGACACCAACGCCAATGGTGACATCTTCGGCGGCTGGCTGCTCAGCCAGATGGACGTCGGCGGCGGCGTGTTCGCCTCGAAGGTCGCGCGGTCGCGCACCGTGACGGTCGCGATTGAGGCGATGAATTTTCGCAAAGCGGTCTATGTCGGCGATCTCGTCTCGGTCTATGCCAATCTCGTGCGCGTCGGGCGCACCTCGCTAACCGTGCATCTCGAGGCCTGGGCATTGCGGCGCAAGGAGTTGCATCCGTTCCTCGTCACCGACGGTCATTTCACCTACGTCTCGATCGACGACCACGGCCGTCCACAGGCTATCCAGCGAAACGATCCGCCGATCGCGACGTAATCCGCGCGCGACGCTCTGCCCCACCTGCGAGGTCTTGCAGCGCCGCAAAACACGGCACGAGCTAGTCACCTCGTCGCGGCTTCGCCAAGAACCAGTCATAAAACGGATGAGGTCCCGGCGTACTCAATTGCGTGTCGATTCGGGGTGGAAACGGCCTCAATGCCCTAGGGAACCTTTGGGCACGAGCACCGTTATTTGCCCGCACTGAGGAAGCCACGGACTATGCCGGACAGCTACATCATCGAAGTCGATTCGCAGACCGCAGGTATCGTCGTTCGTTCTTCTGGAGGCTACTGCTTCTTCGCCTCATCGCACCGCTTCAACCGTCTCGAAGGCCAGTTATTCCGCAACGCCCGCGAAGCCGAGCGCGCCGCGCGCAGGCTGGTGAATGGCGACGTGAAGGAGGCGGCGTAACTGTCATTCCGGCCCGCGAGGCGTGGTCGGAATTTTTTGCCGAGCGCACCGCTGCCGTTCCTTCTCCCCTTTGTGGGGGAAGGTGGCCTAGGCCGCCTCCGGCGGCCGTGCGTTAATAGAACGCCGAAGCAAAGCTTCGGCAACGGCGCCGGTTGAGGGGTTGGCTCCGCGAATTCAATAGAGAGTTAGATCCGCGGATAGATACCCCTCACCCGGCTTCGCTTGCGAAGCCACCCTCTCCCGCAAGGAGAGAGGGAAAGACGTGATCACAACTTCGTCGCCGCCCGCGACAACAGCTTCCACTCGTCGCCTTGCTTCTGCCAGTTCATCAGGATGTGAAGGTTGGTCGATACTTTTTTCCCATCGGCCGCCATCTCCTGCTCGCCCAGCCAGTGGAAACGCACGATCGCTGCGGGGCCGACGACCTTGATGGTGGGATCCTTGTATTCGATGGACAGAAATTTCGACTTGCCGTCGGTCGCGTTGGCGATGAACGTCGCCTTGTCCTCGACCTTGCCGCTCGAATGGCTGTAGCTCAGTTCCTCCGCGCAGAGCGCGCCGAGCGCCTTGGGATCGGCCGCGATCTGGGCGAGGCGGAAGGCCTCGACCCTCTTCGCCACCGCTTCCTCGTCTGCCGAAGCGGCGAGCGCGGGCGTCGCGAACGCAAGCGCGGACACGGCGAGCGTCGAGAGAGCCAGATCGCGTCGGTTGATCGTCATGGTTTCCTCCTTTTTGATCTTGCAATCAGTGTTGCAGTCGCACGCGACTTTGTCGAGTGTCACCTGCCTCATGTGGATGCGTCATTGCGCGATCGAGGCCGTATTGATACGCCTTCCGCATCGATGCGTCGCGCATTTGGGAAAGTACGGAAATGATCGAGACCAAACACGATGGAATGGGCCGGGCGCTGTTGTTCGACATCGACGGCACGCTCGCCGACACCGATCCGTTGCACTTGAAGGCTTTCAACCAGGTGCTCGGCCCCCACGGACACGTCTTCGATCACGCACGTTTCTCCCTCGAGCTGCAGGGCTTTGCCAATGTCGCGATCGGCGAGCGCTTTCTGCCCCACGAGGCGCCGGAGCGGCGCGCCCTGATTCTCGAAGAGAAGGAGGAGGTCTTCCGCACGCTGGTGGCCGGGCAGATCGCACCGCTGCCGGGGCTGATGGCGCTGCTCGACCGCGCCGATGGCGCCGGCATCCCCGTGGTCGCGGTGACCAACGCGCCGCGACTCAACGCCGAGCTGCTGCTCTCCGGCCTCGGCATCACGCATCGTTTCAAGGCGCTGGTGATCGGCGCCGAGCTGCCGCACGGCAAGCCGCATCCGCTCCCCTATCAGGAAGGGCTGCGTTTCGTCGGCGCGAGCCCGCAAGCCTCGATCGCATTCGAGGACTCCCGCACCGGCGTGCAGTCCGCAACGGCCGCCGGCATCCCGACTGTCGGCATCCGCACCAGCCTCAGCCATTCTGACCTAGTTGGAGCAGGCGCAGTCACGTCCGCGAGCTCGTTCGACGACCCGACGCTGCTCGCGCGTCTCGCGAGTGCCATGGCATGGTAAGACCTCGGTCGGTTAACCGTGATCGGCGTCCGCATTGACCGAGGGCGCAAACCGCCGCACCATGCATTATTCTGATGTGAGGCCTTTGCCGTGACCGGATTGACCCATCGCCAAGCCGAAATCCTCAACATCGCGCGCGCCTCCGGCCGTGTCATGGTCGAGGAGCTCGCGCGCCGCTTCGAGGTGTCCGCGCAGACCATCCGCAAGGATCTCAACGATCTCTGTGAGCGGAGATCGCTGACCCGCATCCATGGCGGAGCCATCATCGCCTCGGGCGTGGAAAACCTCGCCTATGAGGCGCGCCGTTTCGTCGCCGCCGACGAGAAGAAGGCGATTGGCGCTGCCGCCGCCTCGCTGATCCCGAACGGCTGCTCGCTCTTCATCAACATCGGCACCACGACGGAGGAGGTGGCGAGCGCGCTGACCTCGCATGAGGATCTGCTCGTCATCACCAACAACCTCAATGTCGCGATGCTGCTCTACCGCCATCCGCGCATCGAGGTGGTGGTCGCCGGCGGCACGGTGCGGCGCGCCGATGGCGCCGTGGTCGGCTCGACCGCGACGCAGCTGATCGGACAGTTCAAGGTCGACTATGCCATCATCGGCGCCTCGGCGATCGACGAGGAGGGGGCGCTGCTCGACTTCGACTATCGCGAGGTGCAGGTGGCGCAGGCCATCATCGCCAATGCCCGCAGCGTCATGCTGGTCGCCGATTCCACCAAGCTGCGCCGCAGCGCGCCGGTGCGCATCGCGCACATCACCCAGATCCAGACCTTCGTCACCGACCAGGAGCTGCCCGAGCGCCTCGCCACCATCTGTCACAGCAAGGGCATCGAGGTGGTCGAGGCGATGCCGAAGGGCGCGGAGGTCGACGATGCGTCGGCCGAGGTGCAGGATGCCGCACCGGAAGCCGCACCAGTGGTGCGGCTGAGATAGCGGCTAAGCGTCGTCCCACGGGTTGAGCAGCGGAACGCCCGTCGGTTTGAAATCCTCTACATTGCGCGTAACAACCGTCAAACCATGAACTAGCGCCGTTGCAGCAATGAGCGCGTCGCGTTCAGCGCGCGGATTGGGAACGTGAAGTTGCGCGCAACGCTGCGCCACGATGGTATCGATCGCCAGGATCCGACCCTCGAAGCGAGCCAGAATCTGGCTGTTGATCCAGCTGCGCAAGATGGCACCTTGCGCTGTGTCCTTGCGTTCGATCAGGCGTGCGCCAAGTTCGATCTCGAGAATCGAGATGACTGAGATGAAGAAGTTTGCTGCTGGAATTGCGCCTGCCCAGGCAACGACGTGCCGATCAGCCTTGTCCGGTCGCCTCAGCTCGGAAACGACATTGGTATCCAGCAGAAACATCAGTCGAGATCGGCGGGCTTAGAGATGCCGCCCTCAATGCGAGGCGGATCGAAGTCGAAGGCCGCATCCGCCTGCGCCAGAGCTTCCGCAAGGCTCATGTGCCCGCCGGTCAGGCGCAAGTAATCCTCGATGGTCAGCAGGACATGGGCTGGACGGCCGCGATCCGTAATGAAAACGGGTCCTCGCGATGCCGCTTTCTTGGCGCCGCTGGTGTCTTGATTGAATTCTCGGCTGCTGAGGGTGGTGACCATCTTCTGAGCCTCCAAGCCGTGGAATGTCGATTGGGGGAATTTATGTAGAAATGTTGCTACATGCAAGCTGGTTCGCCGATGCTGGCTGCCGTTCGATTGTGCGGCTTGCCGCAAGTCTGTCCGTCCACCTGCCGATCTCGCCGCCTCCTTGCCCACCAAAAAGTTCCTCTTTCGCTTCCTTTCGCCTCTCTTTCATCTTGCTTTCGTTTTTCGGTGTGATCTAATCAAAAGCGAAAGTAGCCGCTCGACGGAACGGGCGGTCGCCGGGGGATGCGTCAGTTGGAGCGTATTTTCGATCTCGCCATCATCGGAGGCGGTGTTAACGGCTGCGGCATCGCGCGTGACGCGGTGGGCCGCGGCAATACCGTTTTCCTGTGCGAAATGAACGATTTGGCGAGCGGGACATCGTCCTGGTCAACCAAGCTCGTGCATGGCGGCCTGCGCTATCTCGAATATTACGAGTTTCGGCTGGTCCGCGAGGCGCTGATCGAGCGCGAGATCCTCTGGGGCATCGCGCCCCACATCATCCGGCCCCTGCGCTTCGTTCTGCCGCATCACGCCGGCCTGCGCCCAGCCTGGCTGCTGCGCCTAGGCCTCTTCCTCTATGATCACATCGGCGGCCGCCACCTGTTGCCGGCGACCCGCTCGGTCGATCTCAAGCGCGATGAGGTCGGCAAGCCGCTGATCCCGAACCGCTACAGCCGCGCCTTCGAATATTCGGACTGCTTCGTCGACGACGCCCGCCTCGTCGTGCTCAATGCGCGCGATGCAGCCGACAAGGGCGCCGAGATCCGCACCCGCACCCGCGCCACCGAGATTCGCCAGTCGGACGGCGTCTGGACCCTCAGCATGGTCGATACGCTGACCGGCGCGCGCTCGCAGATCCAGGCCAAGGCGCTGATCAATGCCGGCGGGCCCTGGGTCGAGGACGTGCTCGGCCGCGGCGCCGGCGTGAATGCGAAAGCCAAGGTGCGCCTGGTGCAGGGCTCGCACATCGTCGTGAAGAAGCTCTACGACCACGACCGCGCCTACATGTTCCAGAATGCCGATGGCCGCATCATCTTCGTGATCCCGTACCAGGATGACTTCACGCTGATCGGCACCACCGACCGCGACTATGACGGCGATCCTGCCAAGGTGAAGGCGACGACTGAAGAGATCGAGTATCTCTGCAAGGCGGCCAGCGAATATCTGGCCAAGCCCGTCGCGCCCGCCGACGTGGTCTGGACCTATTCCGGCGTGCGTCCGCTCTATGACGACGGCGCCAGCGAGGCCAAGGCCGCGACGCGCGACTACGTGTTCGAGCTCGACACGCCCGGCGGCGTGCCGCTGCTGTCGATCTATGGCGGCAAGATCACGACCTATCGCAGGCTCGCCGAAGAGGCCCTGGAGCGCCTTGCGCCTTACTTGCGCAGTGCGAAAGCGCGCGAGGGCTGGACCGGCAAATGGCCGCTGCCGGGCGGTGACATGAACGTATCCGACATCGACGGCCTGATCGCCGAGCTGCAACGCGGCTATCCCTTCCTCAGCCATGAGCATGCGCGGCGCCTGGCGCGCGCCTATGGCACCCGTGCGATCAAGCTGCTCGGCGATGCAAAATCGGCTGCGGATCTCGGCCAGGCCTTTGGCGCCACGCTGACCGAACGCGAGGTCCGCTATCTCATGGCCAATGAATGGGCCGTCACCGCCGAGGACGTGGTCTGGCGCCGTTCCAAGCTCGGCCTGCGACTATCTGCCGACGAGATCGCGACCCTCGACGACTGGATCAGGAGCCATGCCGTGGCGCAAAGTCCCCTGCTGGAAGCGGGAGGACGCTCATGACCGTGACACTCGATCACGTGACCCGGACCGTGGAAGGCGTGCCGCACATCCGTGACGTCTCGCTGACGCTCGAAAGCGGTACGCTCAACGTGCTGCTCGGGCCGACGCTGTCAGGCAAGACCTCGATCATGCGGTTGCTCGCCGGCCTCGACAAGCCGACCACGGGCAAGGTGTTCGTCAACGGCAAGGACGTCACCGGCGCCGACGTGCGCCAGCGCTCGGTCGCGATGGTGTACCAGCAGTTCATCAACTACCCCTCGCTCACGGTGTACGAGAACATCGCTTCGCCCCTGCGCGTGCAGGGCAAGCCGCGCGACGAGATCGAGGCGCGCGTCGCCGAGGCCGCAAAGCTGCTGCGGCTCGAGCCATTCCTGAAGCGCACGCCGCTCCAGCTCTCCGGCGGCCAGCAGCAGCGCACCGCGATCGCACGCGCGCTGGTCAAGGGCGCCGACCTCGTGCTGCTCGACGAGCCGCTCGCCAATCTCGACTACAAGCTGCGCGAGGAGCTGCGGGCGGAGCTGCCGCGCATCTTCGAGGCCTCCGGCGCGATCTTCGTCTATGCCACAACCGAGCCGACCGAGGCGCTGCTGCTCGGCGGCAACACGGTGTGCATGTGGGAGGGCCAGGCGCTGCAGATGGGTGAGACCACCAATGTCTATCGCCGGCCGCAGACCTTGCGCGTTGCGCAGGTGTTTTCGGATCCGCCGCTGAATCTTGTGGGCCTCGAGAAGGGGAACGGCATGGTCCAATATGCGGGCGGGAGTGCAGCGCCCGCCTCCGGGCTTTATGCCGGTCTGCCCGACGGCTTCTATCGCGTCGGCTTTCGTGCCCATCAGCTCGGGCTTGCCAATGGCGAGGCCGACCGTCACGCCTTCCACGCCACTGTCACGGTGACCGAGATCACGGGTTCGGAGAGCTTCGTGCATCTGACCCGCGACGGATCGAATTGGGTGGCGGTGCTGCACGGCGTGCACGAGTTCGAGCCGGGCCAGATGCTCGATGCCGTGCTCGATCCCAATGATGTCTTCGTCTTCGATGCCGCCGACCGTCTGGTCGCGGCACCGGGCTCTTAGGAGGGAGATGCGCCATGGCCCGCATTGACCTCGTCGATCTCGCCCATTCCTACGGCGGCAACGATGCGCCGCAGGAGAGCTTTGCGCTCAAACCTGTCACTATGACCTGGCGGCAGGGCGGCGCCTATGCGCTGCTTGGCCCTAGCGGCTGCGGCAAGACCACGCTTCTGAACGTCATCTCCGGCATCATCACGCCGTCGCGAGGGAAGATCCTGTTCGACGGCAAGGACATCACGCCGCTGTCAACCCAGAAGCGCAACATCGCGCAGGTGTTCCAGTTTCCGGTGATCTACGACACCATGACGGTGGGGCAGAACCTGGCGTTTCCGCTGAAGAACCGCGGCGTGCCGAAGGCCGACATTGACAGGCGCGTCGCCGAGATCGGTCGCCTGCTCGATCTCGAGCCCTATCTGAACCGCAAGGCCACGCGCCTGACCGCCGACGCCAAGCAGAAGATCTCGCTCGGCCGCGGCCTCGTGCGCAACGACGTTGCCGCCGTGCTGTTCGACGAGCCGCTGACCGTGATCGACCCCGAGCTGAAATGGCAGCTCCGCTCCAAGCTGAAGGCGCTGCATCGCGAGCTCGACCTCACGATGATCTACGTCACCCATGACCAGACCGAGGCGCTGACCTTCGCCGACACCGTGGTCGTCATGCATGACGGCCGCGTGGTGCAGAGCGGCACGCCGGCCGAGCTGTTCGACAAGCCGGCGCATACTTTCGTCGGCTATTTCATCGGTTCGCCCGGCATGAACATCCTGCCGGCCGAGGTGAGGGGGCGTGAGGCCAGGATCGACGGCCACGTCATCGCGCTGAATCGCAGCTACGACAACCTGCCTGCAGGGGCGAAGATCGAGATCGGCGTCCGTCCCGAATTCGTCGAGGTGGTCGCGCCCGCACCTAGCCTGCTCACTGCCAGGATCGAGCGCATCGACGATCTCGGCCGCATCCGCTTCGCGCGCGTGCGCGTCGGCGACGCCAAGCTCGCGGCGCGCGCCCCTGGCGGCTTCACCAGCGCGGGCGGTACCGCCGGGCTGAAATTCGATCCGTCGCACGTCCACGTCTATGCCGACAGCCTTCTGGTGGAGGGAGCCGCCTGATGGACAAGACCGTCAACCAAAAAGCCTGGTTCCTGGTGCTGCCGGTGTTCCTGGTCGTCGCCTTCTCGGCGGTGCTGCCGCTGATGACGGTGGTGAACTATTCGATGCAGGACACCTTCGGCAACAACCAGTTCTTCTGGAACGGCGTCGGCTGGTTCAAGGAGCTGCTCGATCCCTCCACCGACCTCGGCGGCCGCTTCCTCGCCTCGCTCGGCCGCAACCTGTTCTTCTCGCTCGTCATCCTCGCCATCGAGGTGCCGCTCGGCATCGTCGTCGCGTTGTCGATGCCGCGCGAGGGCTGGACGGTCGCAGCCTGCCTCGTCATTCTTGCGCTGCCGCTGCTGATCCCCTGGAACGTGGTCGGCACCATCTGGCAGATCTTCGGGCGTCCCGACATCGGGCTGCTCGGCTACGTCCTCAACGCCATGGGCTTCGACTACAACTACGTCTCCAACGACGTCGATGCCTGGTTCACGGTCATCGTGATGGACGTCTGGCACTGGACCAGCCTCGTCGCGCTGCTGTGCTATGCCGGCCTGAAGTCGATTCCCGAAGCCTATTACCAGGCCGCGCAGATCGACGGCGCCTCGCGCTGGGCCGTGTTCAAGGCGATCCAGCTGCCGAAGATGAACCGCGTGCTGTTGATCGCGGTGCTGCTGCGCTTCATGGACAGCTTCATGATCTACACCGAGCCGTTCGTCGTCACCGGCGGCGGACCCGGCAATTCCACCACCTTCGTGTCGATCGAGCTCGTCAAGATCGCGCTCGGCCAATTTGACCTCGGCAAGGCCGCCGCCCTGTCGCTGGTCTACAATCTCATCATCCTGATTGTCTGCTGGATCTTCTACACCGTCATGACCAATGCCGGTGTCGAACGCAAAGTCCAGGCTTCGAGCGAGCCGGCGGTGGAGCCCAAGCCTTCGCCCGCGCTCAAGCCCGTGCCCGCACTCGAGCCAAGGGAAGGAGTGGCCTGATGCATTCGATCCCCGGCCGCCGCCTCATCATGGGGCTGTTCCTGATCTTCCTGCTGCTGCCGATCTACTGGCTCGTCAACATGAGCTTCAAGACCAACAGCGAGATCGTCTCGACGATGACGCTTTGGCCGCACAATCCGACGCTGCAGCACTACAAGCGAATCTTCACCGACGAGAGCTGGTATTCGGGCTACATCAATTCGCTGGAGTACGTCGTCCTCAACACCATCATCTCGATCGCCGTGGCGCTGCCGGCGGCTTACGCCTTCTCGCGCTACCGTTTCCTCGGCGACAAGCATCTGTTCTTCTGGCTGTTGTCGAACCGCATGGCGCCGGCGGCGGTCTATGCACTGCCGTTCTTCAACCTCTATTCGGCGATCGGCCTGTTCGACACCCCCTGGGCCGTCGCGCTCGCGCACTGCATCTTCAACGTGCCGCTGGCGGTGTGGATCCTCGAAGGCTTCGTCTCCGGCGTGCCGCGCGAGATCGACGAGACCGCCTTCCTCGACGGCTATTCCTTCCCGCGCTTCTTCATCAAGATCCTGGTGCCGCTGATCGCGAGCGGCATCGGCGTCGCCGCCTTCTTCTGCTTCATGTTCTCCTGGGTCGAGCTGCTGCTGGCGCGCACGCTGACCTCGGTGCACGCAAAGCCCATTGCCGCGATCATGACGCGCACGGTCTCGGCCGCCGGCATGGACTGGGGCCTGCTCGCCGCCGCCGGCGTGCTCACCATCATTCCGGGCGCGCTGGTGATCTGGTTCGTCCGCAACTACATCGCGCGCGGCTTCGCGCTCGGCCGCGTGTAAGGAGGCAACCATGGAGTCAATCGCATGGATGGCCTGGACGCTGCCGACCGCGATCTTCTTCGCCGCGCTCGCCTGCACGCTGGCGCTGATGACCTGGCTCGCCGCGGTCTATCCGGAGGCCGAGCGCGTCGGCGTGCTGCGCATTCCGACCACGCGCGGCGACCGCCTGTTCATCTCGCTGATCGCGGCCGCCGTCATCCACCTCGCCTGGATCGGCCTCGTCGGCACCGACGCGATCGCTACGCTGCCTATCGGCGAGGAGGGGTTTGAAATCTCGAGCCTGTGGCTCGCATCAGGAATTTCGCTGGTCACGGCCGCGCTCATTTTCCGCACGGTCTGAAGCTTGCGAAGGGACGGCCAGATCCGGGAGCAACCCGGGCCTGTATAAAAGTTTGTCGCTGCAACGGAGGAACAACATGCGACAGTTTAGGAGAAGGAAAGGTCCATTGACCAAGAATAGTTTTCTGACCATGTCCAGCGCCGCTGCGATCATCGCGGTGTCGTTCGCCGTCTCGGCGCCGGTTCGCGCCGCCGACGAGGCCGTGATCCAGAAGTGGATCGCGGAATTCACGCCTTCGACGCTGTCGAAGGAAGACCAGAAGAAGGAGCTGGAGTGGTTCGCCAAGGCCGCCGAGCCGTTCAAGGGCATGGAGATCAACGTCGTCTCCGAGACGATCACGACTCATGAATACGAGGCGCAGACGCTCGCCAAGGCATTCTCCGAACTGACCGGCATCAAGCTCAAGCACGATCTCATCCAGGAAGGTGACGTCGTCGAGAAGCTGCAGACCCAGATGCAGTCGGGCAAGAACGTCTATGACGGCTGGATCAACGATTCCGATTTGATCGGCACGCATTTCCGCTACAACCAGACCATTGCGCTCTCCGACTACATGACCGGCGAGGGCAAGGACGTCACCAACCCCATGCTCGACGTCAACGACTTCATCGGCAAGTCGTTCGGCACCGGGCCGGACGGCAAGCTCTACCAGCTGCCCGACCAGCAGTTCGCGAACCTCTACTGGTTCCGCTACGACTGGTTCACCAATGCCGACTACAAGGCCAAGTTCAAGGCCAAGTATGGCTACGAGCTCGGCGTGCCCGTGAACTGGTCGGCCTATGAAGACATCGCCGAGTTCTTCACCAACGACATCAAGGAGATCAACGGCGTCAAGGTCTACGGCCATATGGACTATGGCAAGAAGGACCCCTCGCTCGGATGGCGCTTCACCGACGCCTGGCTGTCGATGGCAGGCAACGGTGACAAGGGCATTCCGAACGGTCTGCCGGTCGACGAATGGGGCATCCGCATGGAGGGCTGCCGCCCGGTCGGTTCTTCGGTGGAGCGTGGCGGCGACACCAATGGCCCGGCCGCAGTCTACTCGATCACGAAGTATCTCGACTGGATGAAGAAGTATGCCCCGCCGCAGGCGCAGGGCATGACCTTCTCCGAGTCCGGCCCCGTGCCGTCGCAGGGTAACATCGCCCAGCAGATGTTCTGGTACACCGCCTTCACTGCCGACATGGTGAAGCCGGGTCTGCCGGTGGTGAATGCGGATGGTACGCCGAAGTGGCGTATGGCTCCGTCGCCGCACGGCTCCTACTGGAAGGAAGGCATGAAGCTCGGCTACCAGGACGCTGGCTCCGCCACGTTGCTGAAGTCGACTCCGCCGGATCGCCGCAAGGCAGCCTGGCTCTATCTCCAGTTCATCGTCTCCAAGTCGGTGAGCTTGAAGAAGAGCCATGTCGGTCTCACCTTCATCCGTGAATCCGACATCTGGGACAAGTCGTTCACCGAGCGTGCGCCGAAGCTCGGCGGCCTGATCGAGTTCTACCGCTCGCCCGCGCGCGTGCAGTGGACCCCGACCGGCAACAACGTGCCCGACTATCCGAAGCTCGCGCAGCTGTGGTGGCAGAACATCGGCGATGCGTCGTCCGGTGCGAAGACGCCGCAGCAGGCGATGGATGCTCTCGCGGCGGCTCAGGACTCCGTGCTGGAGCGTCTGGAGAAGTCCGGCGTGCAGGGCGCCTGCGGTCCGAAGCTGCACAAGAAGGAGTCGGCCGAGTACTGGTTCGCCAAGGCTCAGAAGGACGGCACCATCGCGCCGCAGCGCAAGCTCGCCAACGAGAAGCCGAAGGGCGAGACGGTGGACTACGACACTCTGATCAAGTCGTGGCCCGCCACTCCGCCCAAGCGCGCGGAAGCGAAGTAAGCGGCGCTTAGAGCGACATCAAACGCGAAAGGCCGGGAGCGATCCCGGCCTTTTTGTTTTGTCGTTGTGGTGCGAGGGTTTTTCACACCCTCGGTGTCATTGCCCGCGAAGGCGAGCAATCCAGTATTCCAGAGACGGTCGTGGTTGAACCGAGAAGCCGCGGCCTACTGGATGCCCCGCCTTCGCGGGGCATGACAGCGTCCTGTGTGGAGAAGAACCTACTCCGCCGGCTCGGCCGCCAGCGTCGGGTAATCCGTGTAGCCCTTGGCGCCGCCGCCGTAGAAGGTGTTCTTGTCCCAATCGTTCAGCGCCGCTCCCTGCTTCAGCCGCTCGACCAGGTCGGGGTTGGAGATGAACGGCTTGCCGAAGGCGATGAGGTCGGCGGCGTTCGCATCCAGCACCTTGCTGGCCAGGTCGAAATCGTAGCCATTGTTGGCGACGTAGGCGCCCGAGAAGCGCTTGCGCAACGATGCATAGTCGAACGGCGCGATGTCGCGCGGCCCGCCGGTGGCGCCCTCGACCACGTGGAGATAGACCAGCTTCAACGCGCTGAGGCCGTCGACGATGTGATCGTACAGCGCCTGCGGATTGGAATCCGAGATGTCGTTGGCCGGCGTCACCGGCGAGATGCGGATGCCGGTGCGCTCGGCGCCGGCCTCGGCGACGACGGCCTTGGAGACCTCCAGCATCAGCTTCGCGCGGTTCTCGATCGAGCCGCCATAGGCATCTAGGCGCTTGTTGGCGCCGTCCTTGGCGAACTGCTCGAGCAGATAGCCGTTGGCGCCGTGGATCTCGACGCCGTCGAAGCCGGCTTCCAGCGCGTTCTTCGTGGCGCGCTTGAAGTCGTCGATGATCCCTGGAATTTCAGCGAGCTCGAGCGCGCGCGGCTCGGAGACGTCGGCGAAGCCGCCATTGACGAAGGTCTTGCCCTTGGCGCGGATCGCGCTCGGTGCCACCGGGGCTGCGCCATTCGCCTGCAGATCGACGTGCGAGATGCGGCCGACATGCCAGAGCTGGACGAAGATCTTGCCGCCGCGTTCATGCACCTTGTCGGTGACCTTGCGCCAGCCGGCGACCTGCTCCTTGCTATAGATGCCAGGCGTGTCCTGGTAGCCCTGACCTTGTTGCGAGACCTGGCTTGCCTCGGTGATCAGCAGGCCTGCGGACGCGCGCTGGGCGTAATATTCGGCGGCGAGCGGACCGGGCACGAAGGTGCCGGATACGGCGCGGTTGCGCGTCAGCGGCGCCATGACGAGGCGGTTGGCCAGCGTGAGCGGGCCGAGCTTGTAGGTCTCAAACAATTTGGCCGAACGGCTCATGGGAATGCTTCCGGGCGGTGAGAGGTCTCGAACAATTGTGCATCGCGACATCGGGCGCAAGGGATGAGCCATACGGAAAGTGCAGGCGAGCTACGCGGCAGGGCGCGCGTAGCATAATTCATGTGCAATGTCGGCTGCGACAGCGAAATCCCACTGTCGCGGCCGTGCGATTTCATAAATCAGTTCGCGCCGAGGAAATCGCGCTTGCCGATCTCGACGCCGTTGTGACGCAAGATGCCGTGGGCGATTGCGGCGTGGAAATAGAGGTTTGGCAGCGAGAACGAGCTCAGGAATTGCTGTCCCGTCATGGTGATGGTCTTGCCGGGGCCGATCGGAAAGGTGACGTCCTTGGCGTCGGCGCCCTCAAACTGCTCGGGCTTGAAGGACTTGACATAGTCGATCGTTTTCGCCAGCCGCTGCTTCAACTCCGCAAAGCTCGTTTCGGTGTCGGGCGTCGAGGGGACCTCGCTATGCGTCAGCCGCGCGCAGCCTCTGGTCGGATAGTCGCTGACCAGCTGGATCTGCCGCGACAGCGGCAGCATGTCCGGGAACAGGCGCGAGCCGAGCAGGACGCTGGGATCGATCTTCCTGGCCGCGCAATGCGCCTCAGCTTTGGTGAGCAGCCCGGTCACGCTGTTCAGCATCTGCAAATAGGCGGGGACGACGGCGTCGTAGAAGGACATGTGATGCTCGCTTTAAATGGTGGGGAAATCCCAGGAGAAAACCTGAGCCACTCACATGGGAGCCTCATGGAAAATTGCAATCGCGGAAAGCCGCTTGTGCGATGCGAAAATTCTACCGCACCGTCGTCTGGGGCAGGACCTGCGCCGTGCCGCCGCGCATGCGCGCAAGCAGCTCGGCGGTCGGCCAGGAATCCGCCGGCAGGCCGTACTTGATCTGCGTCGCCTTCACCGCGGCGCGGCTCTGCTGCCCCAGCACACCGTCGACCTTGCCGACGTTGAAGCCGGCGCGCACCAGCAGCTGCTGCAACTCCTTGAGCTCGTTCAACGGCAATTGCGCGACCGGCGCAGCCGGCTTGCGCATCGGCGCGGCTCCGGCGATGCGCGAGGCGAGATAGCCCGCGGTGGTCGCGTAGATCAGCGAGTTGTTCCACTCGGTGTAGGCGGCGAAATTCGGATAGGCCATGAAGGCCGGCCCGAAGCGTCCCATCGGCAGCAGCACGGAGGCTGCGAGATTGTCGTTCGGCAAGGGCCGGCCGTCGGGATAGGTGACGCCGAGTTGCGCCCATGTCGAGCGCGGCTCGCGTACGGTGAGGTCGGTCTTTTCCCACGGCAGGTTCGGCGGCACCTTGATCTCCTCCAGCCACGGCTCGCCCCGCCGCCATTTCAGTCCGTTTGCGATGTAGTTCGCGGTCGAGCCGATCACGTCGGCCGGCGAGCGCAACAGGTCGCGCCGTCCGTCGCCGTCAAAGTCGACCGCGTAGTTGACGTAGTGCACGGGCAGGAATTGGGTCTGGCCGAGTTCGCCGGCCCAGGAGCCGATCATCTCGTCGGGATGCAGATCGCCGCGGTCGATGATCTTCAGCGCCGCGATGGTCTCGTTCACGAACATCTCCGAACGGCGGCAATCATAGGCCAGCGACACCAGCGATTTCAGCGTCGGCAGATTGCCCATGTTGGCGCCGAAATCGCTTTCGAGGCCCCAGAACGCGGCGATCACCGCGGGCGGCACGCCGTATTCCTTTTCCGCGCGCGCAAACGCCGCGGCGTATTGCTTGATGTGTTGTTGCCCGTTCTGCATGCGATAGGCCGCGGCCATGCGGCCGGCGAATTCGGTGAAGAGCTGGCCGAACACGCGCTGGCCGCGGTCGCGGTTGACGATGCCCTGGTCGTAGACAAGATAGGGCGATGCCTCCGCGATCGTGCGCTGCGACACGCCGGCGGCCACCGCCTGTTGCTTCACCTCAGTCACGAAGCGATAGAAGCTCGCGCCATTGTGGCACGAGGCGGCGCGCGGCGAGGGGGCTGTCGCTTTCGGCGCTGCGGGCTTGGCCGGCGGCGGAAGCATTTGGGCGGATGCCGTGGCCGTGCATGCGACAAGCGCGACGGCCGCGATCGGAAATCGGGTCTGGACCATGGGGGTTCCGGCGGGGAGGAGCAGGCGTGGATTCGACCGGAGTTTAGGGGAAGCGGCCGCCCCAGGCCATCCCCACCCTGCACCTGATCTGGAGGACGATAGGTCGCCCGCCTTGGTGCGCGGGGCATGTATCCAGAAATCAAGCGCTTGGCTCGGTGGGATCAATCCAGCGAAATCGGGGTTGACCTGTCGAAACCGTTACGGAAAGGCTCGTGCTATGGCCGAGTTGCCTCCGGCGTCGACGCAACGAACACCGGCGGTGCCAGCCGCATCCTCGCCCATGCTCACGGCCGGCGGCATCGTCCTCGCCATCGGAGCCCTCTATCTCGGCCGGGAAATCTTCGTTCCTTTTGCCCTTGCGATCCTGCTGAGCTTCGTTCTCACGCCCTTGGTCAATTGGCTGAGACGTTGGAAAGTGCCCCGCATTGCGGCAGTGCTGATTGCCGTTTTCTTTGCCTTCATCGTCGTCGCAGGGATCGCCGTGGTCGTTGGGCGCCAACTGGTCCAGCTCGCCAGCAACCTTCCCAATTATCAGACCACCATCACCGAGAAGATCCGATCGTTGCAAAGCTCGGCGCCGGGCGGTGGGGTCGTCGACGCCGTCACCACGACGATGCAGGATCTCGGCAGAGAGATCTCGGGAGATGAGAAAAAGTCGCCGGCCGCGTCCTCCCGGCTTGGCACCGGTGGTGAGAGTCGGGAGCCAATCACCGTGCGGGTGGAGCCGCCACAGCCGAGACCGCTGGAGCTCATTCGTTCCGTCATAGGTCCGCTGCTGGCGCCGCTTGCGACTTCCGGGCTGGTCGTCATTTTCGTGATCTTCGTGCTGCTCGAGCGCGAAGACCTGCGCGATCGATTCATCAAACTGGCAGGAGCCGGTGACCTTCAGAAGAGTACTCAGGCCATCAACGATGCTGCGTCCCGGGTCAGCCGCTATCTGCTGATGCAGCTCGTTGTCAATCTGACTTACGGCGTGCCGATCGGTCTTGCACTCTACTTTATTGGCGTACCGAACGCGATTCTCTGGGGCTTGCTCGCAGCGGTACTCCGATTCATTCCCTACCTCGGCCCTTTCCTGGCTGCGATATTTCCCGTTGCCCTGGCGATCGCCGTCGATCCGGGCTGGACGATGCTGTTCTGGGTCGTCGGTTTGTTCGTTACCGCTGAACTCGTCAGCAACAATGTCATAGAGCCTTGGCTTTACGGCTCCAGCACCGGGCTGTCGTCCCTCGCAATCATCATCGCCGCGATCTTCTGGACGATGCTGTGGGGACCCGTCGGGCTGTTTCTGGCGACACCTTTGACCGTCTGCCTCGTCGTCATCGGGCGCTACGTCCCGCAGTTAGAGTTCTTGGGCATACTTCTCGGCAGCGACCCTGTGCTCGCGCCGGAGGAGCAACTCTACCAGCGCCTATTGGCCGGCAACCTGGAGGAGGCGGTTGAGTTCGCCGAGAATTATGTCGACGAGTGTTCCTCGTGTGAGCTGTACGATAACGTCGGAATTCCAGCGCTGCGCCTGGCGGAGAACGATCGTCAGCGCAGCAGCATTGATACCAACTATCGTCGTCTGGTCGCGGATACCGCTATCTCGGTTGTGCGGGAGGTTGACGACCATATCTGCGAGAAGGCGCCTGCAGTGAAAGAGGGCAATCACTCGGCGCAGCGACCATGCGTCCTCTGTCTCGCTGGACGCACGGAGCTCGATCATGCAGCGGCGGAGATGCTCGCGCAGGTGCTCGAGGAGCGCACCATCGGCGCCAAGGTCTTGCCGCCGATCGCGGTCAGTCGGGGAGCATTGGAGCAACTCGATCTCCAGGGGGTCGACGTGGTGTGCCTGTCCTACTTTCACCCGCAGCCGCAGGTCTACGCCCGCTATGTCTTTCGTCGCCTGCGCCGTCGGGCTCCACAGGTGAAGCTTGCCGCCTGCTGCTGGAATTTGATCGCCGGAACGGAACAGACGGGAGAGCTCAAGACCCAGATGGCGGCCGACGCGGCATTCGCCTCTCTCCAAGCATGCGTCGAGCAGGTTGAAGCATGGGTCGGTCGCGCGGCAGCTCTCGGCGATACGCCCCAGCTCACGGCCGACGCCGAACGTGCGCAGCTCGCCGCGCTGCGCGGACTTGGCCTGGACGCCTCGAAACGCCAGGACCTGGATGAGGCGTCCAGAAAGGTCGCGCAAGCGTTCAACGTTCCGATCGCGCTGGTGACATTGGTCGATAATATTCAGCTAACCGCCGCTGAAACCCGCGCCCAAGAAGTTCAAGCAGGTCTGCCGAGCAATCACGAGGGCTCCCTCGACGCGCATGTGATCGCTGCAGGCGATATGCTGGTTTCGGAGGATGTGACCGAAGACCCGCGCTTCGCCGACGATCCGCATGTGCTGGAGCGAGGCATTCGCTTCTACGCGGGGGTCCCGCTACGGACTTCATCCGGTCATGTTGTAGGCTGTCTTTGTGTAATTGATACTCAGCCGCGGGAGTTCACCGACCGGGATCGTGACCGCCTGCAGGAGATGGCGAAGCAATTGATGATCGATATCCAGAGCGCTCGAGTGGCCACAGGCGTCGAGTCGGATAGCTCGAGAGAGGTGCATCCCGCCCCCTAGCGGAGAGGAAGCCGACCTTGCCGCTAACAGTGCGCGGCGCTAGCCGAACAGCCGCATCAGCAGCGCCTTACCGACCGGGAGCGCCCTGACGCCCCGATAGGCCCGAACATATTCGCCGGCATAGAACGCCCTGATTGCATGCACGCGCGTGTCCATGCCTTCCGCGAACCGCACGGCAAATCCATCAATGGTCCGCCGCACCACGATGGCCGCGATCGAGCGGCCGTAGAGCTGGCACTCGATGGTGCTCCCAAGCGCCGGCGGATCGAGATCGATTAGCCGCGCACCGGTGATGGAGATATCGGCGAGCCGCGCCAGATGCGACCTGCCGTCCTGGCGCAGCAGCACCGGCTCGTTGCGATTGAAGCGCTCCGACTTGCGCTTGCGCGGCTGCTCGATGCAGACGAAGCAGACCACGGTGAGGATGAACGCGTTGTAGAAGCTCCAGGCGAGCGCCAGTCCGCCATAGGCGATGTTCTCACCGCGCTGCTGCAGGATGAAGGCATAGGCGATGGATGCGAGCGTGATGAAAAGTGCGCAGCCGTAGATGCGCAGCAGCGGCCATTCGACGAAGCGTCGGTCGCGGTCGCCGCCTTTCGCGGTGACCTTGAACTTGTGTCCCTTCGGCTTCAACAGGCCGGTCGCCACCGCCTTGAGCACGGCAGGCGCGGCAATCAGTTGCGACACATCCGTCATCATTGCGAGCGAGCGGCCGCGCGAAAGCCAGGCCATGCTGAGGCCGTTCCAGACATAGAAGGGCAGAAAGACCCGTAACAGCTCGCTCAGATCGGCCCGCACCGCCTGGATGCCGAACAGCAGGAACAGCCAGGGCACCACAAGGCCCGCCACTTTCGAGGTGTAGACCGCGGACCAGCTCATGAAGGCGTCGGCCAGCGAGAGGCGGTCGATGAAGGGCAGCTTCGAGTCCCGCGAGAGCGGCCCGCTGCGGCCGCGCACGATCTGCATCAAGCCGAGGCACCAGCGGGCGCGCTGGGTGATGTATTCCTTCAGCCCTTCCGGCGCGAGCCCGATCGTCAGGCGCTCGTTGAGATAGATGGTATTGAGTCCGCGTTCCTTGAGGCGCAGCGTGACGAGATAGTCCTCCGTCACCGAATCGGTCGGAAAGCCACCGATCCGCATCAGTCCGGAATAGCGGATGAGGGAGGAGGTGCCACAGCAGAACGCGACGCCCCAGGCGTCCTTGGCCGGCAGCAGGATGTCGAAGAAGAAGCGTTGCTCGTCGGGCCAGACGTCGGTCGCGGCGAGGTTGGTCTGGATCGGGTCGGGATTGATGAAGTGCTGCGGGGTCTGGACTACGCCGACCGACGCATCGTCCATGAGCGAGACGGTGCGCGCAAGGAAATCGGGCCGCGGCACGAAGTCCGCATCGAGAATGGCGACGAACTGCGGCCGCTCCGGCAGCGCCCCGACATGCCTCAGTGCGTGGTTGATGTTGCCTGCTTTGGCGTGCTGGTTGTCGGGCCGCGTCAGATAGTGGCAGCCGAGCTCGGCGGACAGCCGCCGCAGCCAGGGCCGCCTTCCGTCGTCGAGCACCCAGACGCGGTAATTGCCGTAGCCCATGCCCGTCGCGCCGATGATCGTGCGCTCGAGAATTCCTCGTTCCTCGTTGTAGGTGCAGATGAAGACGTCGATCAGCGGCGCGCCCGGATCGGTGGTGCGGCCGTCGACCTTCGCTGCGCCGGTGCGGTCGCGCGTCCGGCTCAGGAACAGCAGCGACAACGCGACCGCGACGAGCGAGGCCGCCTCCAGCAGCATGAAGGGGTAGCCGATCACGGCATCGACGGTCAGGCGCGGCGGCGGAAGCGTCGACATGATCCGCCAATAGAGATAGCGCAGCAGCAAGGTCACCGAGACAATGGCCAGGAACGAGCGCGCCATCGTGCTGTCGCGCCTCAGCAGCGGTACGATCGCCATGAAGGCGCCGAGCGCGATCAGGCCGGGCGTCAGCGCCGCCGTCACGGTGCGGTCTCGTGCCGCGCAAACACCACGCGGCCGGTGCGGCCGACCGTGCAGGCGCGAGCTGCGGCATCGCGCGAGGCCACGGTCACACGATAGGGCTCCTTGCTCAGCGCATCCGGATTGATGGCGAGATTGGCCGGCGCGCCGGCAGCGCCGGTCAGGTTGACCACGGTGCCGGAGATCGGCTCGCCGCCGTCATTGGGCTCGAACGTCGCGTGGTCGCCGAGCTGCAGGCGGTTGTAGACGCTCTCGGTGACATTGGCGGTGATCACGGCGCCGCTGCAATCGAGCACTTTGAGCAATGGCTGGCCTGCCTGCACGTCCTCGCCCGGCGATGTCATCATCTCCCAGACGCGGCCTGCGACGGGTGTCGTAATGTTGGCTTCGGTGAGATCCGCGAACCGGACCTCCTCCACGATGATCTCGTTGGCGAGCCAGGCGATCTCCGTATCGGTGCGCGCGAGATCGGCCTCGAGGTCGCCGGCACGCTGGCGCATCTCCTCCTCGCGCTGAACCGAGCTGGGCCGGTCGTTGTAGCTGTCGCCGAGGAAGGATCCGTTCCGCGCCGCGGCGAGCTCGACCTTGGCCGCGTCCAGCCGCTTGCGCGCACCGAGCTCGGTCTGTTGCGACACCGAGAGCTCGCGCGTCAGACGTGCCAGTTCGACGGTCGAGACATTGCCCGATTTTGCCAGCGAGGAGGCGCGCTCGACGGCGGCACTGGCCTCGTCCCGCCGCGCCGCCGCCGCCTCGATCGAGGTCTGGATCTCCGCGATGCGGGCCTCGAGCTGGAGCACGCGTCCGTCGCGAAACAGCGCGGCCTGCCGCGCCAGATCCTTTTGTGCCGCCTGCGCCGAAGCGAGCTTCGCCGCAAGGCTCGGCCGTTCGTTCTCCAGGCGCGATTTCTGCCGCCGGAGATCGTCAAGCCGGGTGCGATCGCCGCGCGAGTTGAAGACGCGCAGGACGACGGTCCCGGCTTCGAGCTTGGCCTGGTCAGTGACGCGCTGGGCGGCTGCGACGCGGCCACCGATCGGGGTGCGCAAGGTGACGAGGCGGGAATTTAGCACGGCTTCGACGCTCGAATTTTCCCAGATCGCCCGCAGCGGCAGCCAGCCGAAAACGGCGACGATGGCGAGCCCGATCGCGACCTTGGCGCCGCGCCGCAGATACGGCCAGCGGCGCCCCGATTCTTGCCCGCTCTGCGTCGTGGAAGCATGGTCGGACTCGTCATTGGTGAAGAGGTGCTCGTGCAGGGAGTCCTGCAAACCCTTCGCATCAGTTCTGGCGTCGTGGGGAGGGGGGGCGGATGAGGGGGCGACGGAGGCGGCGCTCGAGCGGTCTACCATGGCGGTCACCTTGCTGACGGGAGGCCAACGGGAACCCGGTCAATGCACAAGGCCAATGCCGCGTGCCCGTTACCGCGAGTTATGCGGAAATTGCGCTTTCCAGGTTGCTAAGCCTCCGCGTGTGTTTTTGCGCAAATCCCGGTCAAGCTTTAGTGGCGGCGGAAAGGCTGGCTGGCGCCGCTGGCGTCTGCGGCTCCACGACGCACGAACCTTGCAGCCGGCGGCCGCATTCATACCTCGAAGGTGCCGGCCAGAGGTTCGCCCGCGGCCGCCCTAGGAGACGGCCATGAACTATTTTCGTACCGCAATGCTGCTCGCTGGCCTGACCGCCCTGTTCATGGGCGTCGGCTATCTGATCGGAGGCGCCTCGGGCGCCATGATCGCGCTCGTCATTGCCGCCGCGACCAACCTCTTCACCTACTGGAACTCCGACCGCATGGTGCTGTCGATGTACGGCGCCCATGAGGTCGATCGTTCGACCGCGCCGGAGCTGGTCGGCCTCGTCGCCGAGCTTGCGGGCCGTGCCGGCCTGCCGATGCCGCGCGTGTTCGTGATGGATGAGGTCCAGCCCAACGCGTTCGCCACCGGCCGCAATCCGGAAAACGCCGCGGTCGCCGTCACCACCGGTCTGATGAACCAGCTCAGCCGCGAGGAGCTCGCCGGCGTCATTGCGCACGAGCTCGCGCATATCAAGCATCACGACACGCTGCTGATGACGATCACCGCGACCATCGCCGGCGCGATCTCGATGCTGGCGCAGTTCGGCATGTTCTTCGGTGGCAATCGCGACAACAACAACGGTCCGGGCATCGTCGGCTCGATCCTGTTGATGATCCTCGCTCCGCTCGGTGCCATGCTGGTGCAGATGGCGATCAGCCGGACCCGCGAATATGCCGCCGACAATCTCGGTGCGCGCATCGTGGGGCAGCCGATGTGGCTGGCCTCTGCGCTGGTGAAGATCGAGGGCGCCGCGCACCAGGTCCCGAACTACGAGGCCGAGCGAAACCCTGCGACCGCGCACATGTTCATCATCAATCCGCTGTCCGGCCACGGGGTGGACAACCTGTTTGCCACCCACCCCTCGACGCAGAACCGCGTCGCCGCCCTCCAGCAACTTGCGGCCGAGCTAGGCGCGCGCGCGGCGCCGTCGGTCGGCGCCAACGAAAACTATCCACCGCGCGGGCCGTGGGGCCGCTCCTCCTCACGTCGTAGTCCCTGGGGCTGACGGAGCCGGCAAGGATTGCGTCTGGCTTTGTGATCTGGCGCACACAGGGGGGTCCCCGACCGGTGTTAACTCCTCGGCGTGACCATTCCTTCGAAAGGGGATGCGTGGCCGGCGCGCTGCCGGCCACCGTCGAAGATGACCAGAATTGCCGTACCATTGCTGATCGTCCTTTGCGTGCTCGTCGGCTTGTCCACGCACATGGTCGTCAATTGCGGCGACGAGGATGATCCCGACATCTGCTCGGCCGTGATCGGCTTCTCGCCGCTGCGCGGCTCGCTGATCGCCTTCGCCTATGCGGGACGTGGACGGATCGCGCTACGTCACGGCGACTTCAAGCGGGCGATCGCCGATTTCGATGAGGCCATCCACCTCAATCCCAACCGCGCTTCGCTTTATCGCTACCGGGCGCTGGCGCGCCGGCAGAACGGCGACCTCGAGCTTGCCATTGCGGATTACGACGAGGCGATCGCGCACGATCCCAAGCGCGCCGCACCTTATCACCAGCGTGGTCTCGCGCTCGCCGCAATGGGCGATCTCGACCGCGCCATCCTGAGCTACAGCACGGCGGTCCGCCTCGACCCCTCCGATGCGCAGGCCCGTCTCGACCGCGGCCTTGCGTTCCTCGCCCGCGGCCAGACCGACGACGCCCGCGCCGATTTCGAGGCCGCGCTGGCGCTGCCCGCCGGCAAGGACGGTCACGCGCGAGAGGCCGCGCGCGCCAAGCTCGCGGAACTCGACAGCGCCGAGCCGACACTGGTGGCCGCGCCGCGAAGATGAGCATCTGGCGCGGCGGCACCCTCTCACGTCTTTAGGACAGGTGGCTTGCCGCATAGCGACGAGATCGGTGAGAGATGCGGAAAGCGAGACTGTCGCGGCTGCCTGCTGCGCGTATGAACCAATTCAACAAGTATTGAGTTGGATCAATACCGGCAGGGTCCAGAGTGCATCCATGTCGTGCGCCCCTGGAGGAGCTTCCAATGTACAAATGGGCTTTGACGATTCTGACCGTGAGTATCGCCCTGACAGCGGGAGATGCCCGGGCCCAAAGATATGACCCCGCTTATCCCGTTTGCTTGAACGTCGTTTCTCGCGGAATGACCCCTTACTACCGATGCAGCTTCACGACGATGGACCAATGCAGGGCGTCGGCAAACGGCCAGATGTGCGTCCTCAATCCCTACTACGCCGGTCCTCCGGCGAGAGGAAACGCTCGGCGTCAGCATCGCCAGACCTACGTGCCACCGAGGCCGCCGATCCACTACCGGGCTGCACCCTACAATCAGTTCAATGAACCCTATTATGGAGCGTCCCAAGGTTACGCGCCTGGCGAGAAAGAGCGCTTTCTCCAAAGTGTGAGGCAATACATGTGAGGGATGTCGCTCGACTGTGTTGGCGCAGCGCATCCTAGGGCTGGGATCGTCGAGGTCGCGGCCGGCCCGATTGCGGCGGGCGCGCGGGAGCGTGTCGCAAACGCGCAACGCGGCGATCCGATCACGCCGGAGATGACAGGGTAGACAGGTCGTCGAGCCTCCAGATCGCCAACCCGCAGCGGCGATCAGGGAGGAGCAACGGCTACGTCTTCTTTTTCGCTTTGGCTTTCTTTGCGGCCTTCTTCGCCGGCTTCCCGTCCTTTGCCTTCTCCGCCTTCACCGTAACAGGCGTGTTGGCGGCCAGGCGCATCGACCGCGCGTAGCTGTCGGCGACGTTGTCGGCGGACATCTGCAGGCGCTTGGCGGCCGCATTGGCCTGCTCCATGGTGGCCTTGGCCATCATCTTGAAGCGCTCGCCGGTCTCCTTGCCCTTGGCCTTGGCCGCAAGGCTGTTGAAGCGATCCCGCCGCTCCTTGGCGCGGGTCATCAGGCCCGCATGCAGCTGTCTGGCCAGTTGCCGGATCACGACATCCAGGTCGGCGTCCGCCATGGTCTCTCATCCCCTTCGAAAACGGTATCGATGCGGGCGGGACTATGCAGATCGGACCCCGGCTTGGCAATTCCCGGCTGTGCGTCATCCGCAGCTTCCGGCGTGCGAAACAAAAAAGCCGCGCTGTTCGCGCGGCTCTTTGGCTTGGCTTGGCTTGGCGCCGTCCGCTCATTTCAGCGAGGCGACCGGGCCGTTCGAGGCCGCCGGCTCGGGGTCGAAGCCGAACACGCCGACGAGATATTTGTAATAGTCCGGCATCTTCTCCTTGAGCGCCTCGCGCGACTTTGGATCGTGGAATTCGCTCTTGCCGGCCAGGAAGATGCTGGCGGTCACCGCAAAGAATTCCATGGGATTCTTCATCGCATAGGATTCCTTGGGCAAGAGGTCCTTGGACTTGGCGAGGGCGTAATAGGTGATCACGCCCTTGTTGGCGTAGCCGTCCGGCAGCAGCCGCGCGTGGAAGGCGTGCAGCATCTCGTGCAGCAGCACGGCCTCCTTCTCGTAGCGCATCATGTCCGGCCGCAGCATGATCACGCCGAGGCCCGAATCGACCGCGAGGTCGACGGCATTGGGATTGGTCCAGCGCTGCTTGGCGGGGTCCCAGACCGTCAGGGTCCGGGGCGCGGTGCGCTGCATGTCCGGCGTGACCCGGCCGTAGCAGGCGGTGGCGGCGCCTTCGTCGAGGCAGGCGAGTTCGCTCGCGACGATCGGAACGGTGTGGAAAAAGCGCAGCACGCGCGGGGAGAGGCCGACGCCTTCGACGACGTCGATCTGGCTCTTCAGGTTCTCGGTGAGCTTGTCGACATCCTTGCGGTCGCGGTTCTCGGAGATGTCGAACATGTAGCCGCGGTAGCTCTGGAAGCCCGGCGGAAGCGGCTGCGCCGCGCCGGCATCGAGCGACCCGGCGATGGTTGGACTGGCGAATAGCGCGCCGACAATGGTCGCGGTCAGCAGCAACGCAATGCGCATGGTGAACCCCCTGATGTCACTTCGCCCGGCAGATTAGGCCGCCCTTGTTTGCGAAAAGTGAGTGCGGCGAGACTAAGGCACCGATGTTGAGGCGTGCTTAACCGTTGGTTGCAGATCGCGCGGGCGGATTAGGGTCGGGTTAACCAAGCGTGGATCGGCTGCGCGCTTCGGCGTAACATCCGCCCGGGCTCGAGGCCCTCACATCATAGCCGAAGGGGAGGATGCCATGTATGCCGCCATCCGTCAGGCCAAGGCGAAAAGCGGGAGCGCGGAAGAGCTGACGCGCCGCATCAAGGACGGCGCCGTTCCCATCATCAGCGACGTCGACGGTTTCCGCGCCTATTACGTCGTCTATGGCGGCGACGACACGGTCACCGCGATCTCGATCTTCGACAAGTTCGAGCAGGCCGAGGAAGCGAACAAGCGCGCCATCGCCTGGATCGAGAAGGATCTCGGCCCGCTGCTCGCCGGCGACGCCCGCGCCGTGGCGGGACCGGTGATCGTGCATACGCTGGCGTAGTTGGGCGGGTCGCTATCGCCACACATTCAACTGTCATCGCCCGCGGAGGCGGGCGATCCAGTACTCCGCGGCAGCAGTGATTGAGCCGATGGGCCGCGGCGTACTGGATGCCCCGCTTTCGCGGGGCATGACAGCGGTGGGTGTAGCGTGCTCCTTTTGCCAAACGCGCAGCCGCTCCCTCACAACTCCCTTGCATTCGAGAACGCAAAGCTCGACACCCTTCGCGTCGTCTCGTCCAGGATCAACGTGCGCGTGATCGGCGGCTCGGCGCGCTGGGCGCAGTTCTCGCGCTCGCAGAGGCGGCAGTTGACGCCGATCGGGGTGCCCTCGGCCTTCTCCAGGTCCATGCCGGTGGCGTAGGTCAGGCGGGCGGCGTGGCGGATCTCGCAGCCGAGGCCGATGGCAAAGCGCGGCTGCGGCAGCGGATGCGGCGCCACGGGGCGGCGCACCATCTGCGCGATCGAGAAATAGCGCGTGCCGTCGGGCAGCTCGATCACCTGCTTGAGCAGACGATCCGGCGTGTCGAAGGTCGAGTGCACGTTCCAGAGCGGACACGTGCCGCCGAATTTCGAGAACGGGAAGGTGCCGGAGGAGAAGCGCTTGGAGACGTTGCCGGCATTGTCGACGCGCAAGAGGAAGAACGGAATGCCGCGCGCATTCGGTCGCTGCAGCGTGGTGAGGCGGTGGCAGACCTGCTCGAAGCCGGAATTGAAGCGCTGTGCCAGCACGTGGATGTCGTAATTCAGCGCTTCGGCGGCCGCGAGGAACGCCGGGTAGGGCATCATCACTGCGGCCGCGAAGTAATTGCCGAGCGTGATCCGGAATAGCCGCCGCGGCGCATCGTCCAGCGGGCCGGCCCGGCCGATGATGGTCTCCAGCGCCTGCGCGCATTCTGCTAAGCCCAGCTGGAAGGCGAGCTGGAATGCGCGGCCGGGCGGATCGACCAGCTCCGAGATCAGCAGCTGGCGGCGGTGGCGGTCGAATCGGCGGAGCGTCTCACGCATCACGTCGACCGGCATGATGCGGGTCTGGATCGAGTGCTTCTCGCGCAAGCGCGCGATCAGCGCGGCATACAGCCCTTCGGCGGGCTCGTTCAGCTCGTCGCGCAGATTTTCCGCCGCCTGCTCCAGCTCCGGAAAATAGTTGCGATTGGCCTCGATCAGCTCGCGCACGCGCTCGACCGGATTGGCCTCATAGCGCGTGCCGACGTCGCGGTCGGCCATCTGCGCCGCGGCCAGCGTCTCGCCCTGGCGCGCCTCGGTATAGGCCGCGTAGAGCCGCTGCAGCGCATGGGTGACGCCCGGGCAGAGCTCGGCGAGGTCGCGCAGCTCCTGCTTGGGCACGTCGATCTGCCGGAACAGGGGATCGGAGAAGATCTCGTTCAGCTCGGCGAAGAAGCGGTCCTCGTCCGCGGTTGCGAGGTCGCGCAGGTCAAGGTCATAGGTCTCCGCGAGCCGCAGCAGGATCTGCGCCGTGACCGGGCGCTGGTTGCGCTCGATCAGGTTGACATAGCTAGGCGAGATCCCGAGCCCCTCGGCGATCTGGGTCTGCGACAGCCCCAATTGCTGCCGGATCCGCCGGAAGCGCGGGCCGACGAAGAGTTTCTTCCCGGAATCGGCGGGCATCACCAGCTCCCTTCTTCGCCTCTCCCCGCTTGCGGGGAGAGGCCGACACGCACCGAGCGATGCGAAGCATCGTTCGGGGCGTGGCGGGTGAGGAGGAGCTTCCGCAGGGGAGGTGAGAGTCGGACTCGCGGAGAGAGCCCCTCACCCCGACCCTCTCCCCGTAAGAACGGGGAGAGGGAGAAAACAGCGGATTCGACGGGCATGTCTCAGATCTCCAGACTCAATCAAGGTCAGAATCATTGACCTATTATTTTACAGATTTTACAAAGTGACATCTATTACACGTTCAGATGTTACATGACATCACCAATAAAAAACAAGCCATCTGTACGAACTTTTCCTTTTCGCGTTTAGCTCCTGACACGCATCTCGCAATGCATTGTCAAGAATGTCGATGGTTGCCCTCGCCGTCGTCAGCGAAAGGATCAGGCACATGAACTACCAGCCCCGCGGTATCAGCACCCTCCAGGGTCCGTCCTCGTATCAGGACGAGGTCAAGGCGGCTCAGGCGCTCCTCGAGACCCAGCCGACCTGGAACGGCGTGTCGGCCGAGGCCGTCGCGCGCATGCGCCTGCAGAACCGCTTCAAGACCGGCCTCGACATCGCCCGCTACACCGCGGCCGTGATGCGCGCCGACATGGCCGCCTATGACAAGGATCCCACCAAGTACACCCAGTCGCTGGGTTGCTGGCACGGCTTCATCGCCCAGCAGAAGCTGATCTCGGTCAAGAAGCATTTCGGCGGCAAGACCGACCGCACCTACCTCTATCTCTCCGGCTGGATGATCGCGGCGCTGCGCTCCGAATTCGGTCCGCTGCCCGACCAGTCCATGCACGAGAAGACCGCGGTGCCGGCGCTGATCGAGGAGCTCTACACCTTCCTGCGTCAGGCCGATTCGCGCGAGCTCAACGACATCTTCCGTCTGCTCGACAAGGCGCGCAAGGAAGGCGACAAGACCCGTGAGAAGGAGCTGATCGAGAAGATCGACAACTTCCAGACCCATGTCGTCCCCGTCATCGCCGACATCGATGCCGGCTTCGGCAACGCGGAGGCGACCTATCTGCTGGCCAAGAAGATGATCGAGGCGGGCGCCTGCGCGCTGCAGATCGAGAACCAGGTCTCCGACGAGAAGCAGTGCGGCCACCAGGACGGCAAGGTCACGGTGCCGCATGACGTCTTCCTGGCGAAGATCCGCGCCTGCCGCCACGCCTTCCTCGAGCTCGGCGTCGAAGACGGTATCGTCGTGACCCGCACCGACTCGCTCGGCGCCGGCCTGACGCAGCAGATCGCCGTCAGCCACAAGCCCGGCGACATCGGCGACCAGTACAACAGCTTCCTCGATTGCGAGGAAATCACCGCGGAGAACGCCAAGAACGGCGACGTCATCATCAACCGCAACGGCAAGCTGATGCGTCCGAAGCGGCTTCCCTCGAACCTCTACCAGTTCCGCCCCGGCACCGGTGCGGACCGCTGCGTTCTCGATTGCATCACCTCGCTGCAGAACGGCGCCGACCTGCTCTGGATCGAGACCGAGAAGCCGCATATCGAGCAGATCGCCAGCATGGTCGACCGCATCCGCAAGGTGGTGCCGAACGCCAAGCTCGCCTACAACAACTCGCCGTCGTTCAACTGGACCCTCAACTTCCGTTGGCAGGTCTACGACGCGATGAAGGAAGCGGGCCAGGACGTCAGCAAGTACAATCGTGCCGAGCTGATGAAGGCGGAGTACGACGACACGCCGCTGGCAAAGGAAGCCGACGAGCGCATCCGTACCTTCCAGGCGGATTCGGCCAAGCGCGCCGGCATCTTCCACCACCTGATCACGCTGCCGACCTATCACACGGCCGCGCTCTCGACTGACAATCTCGCCCGCGAGTATTTCGGCGAGCAGGGCATGCTGGGCTACGTCAAGAACGTCCAGCGCGCCGAGATCCGTCAGGGCATCGCCTGCGTGAAGCACCAGAACATGGCCGGCTCCGACATCGGCGACGACCACAAGGAGTACTTCGCGGGCGAAGCTGCGCTGAAGGCGGGCGGCGTCCACAACACGATGAACCAGTTCGGCTAACGGCGGATCGGACCGGTCTGGAAGCCAGGTTGGAGTCCAGGCCGGTCACGCACCTCAACAGGAGACTGACAATGACCAAAGGCAGCAATTTCTGGGTGATCGGCGGCGAGTTCGGTTCGATGAACTTCCACAAGCTCGTGGAAGGCTCGGCCCAGGTCAAAGGTCCGTTCAAGACCCGCAAGGAAGCCGAAGAGTGCTGGAAGGAAGTCTCGGAAGAAAGCCGTCACAAGGCCGGCGTCCGCTTCTCGATCGTGGAAGAGCCCTCGCGGGTCTCGGCCTGATCGCCCCGACTTAAGAAGACGTCCAAGGACGGATGGTCCCATCCAGGCCCTGCCTGGGTGGGATCGTCTGTTTTTGGCACAGGTGAAACGGCTGTGGGCGCCGTAAGTCTCTGGAATTGTGGGCCTTTGCGGAGGGTTTGGTTGCTGATAGGTTAATGGGGATAAGTCGAGGACGAGGCCGACAATGTCAGAGCCCGAGACCAGCGGGACCGATCCCGGCCAGCCGCGCCCGGTGCGACTGCGCGATGCGCTGCTGCGCGCGCGGATCGAGGCGGCCGACCGCACCGGCGTCGTCGTCGATTTGCGCGACGCCGAGGTGGCGCGGCTCGAGATCCTCAACGACGCGCTCGATCCCCTGTTCGCGCAGGTGCCCGATCAGATCGATCTGTTCGACCGCGGCATCAGCCAGGGCGATACGCCGCGGCTGTGGATCGACGTCGTCGCCCACATCGTGATGGGGCGCGACAAGCGGATGTACCGCTTCGTCCAGGACACCCGCTTCGGCCGCATCGTGCTCGCCGAATCGCACGACACCGCCGTGATCGTCGAGGCCGTCACCGACTATGTCGCGCGCCGCATGGTCGAGCGCGAGCGTGCGATGGTGGTCCAGCCCGAACCGCAAGCACCGACCGCCGCGCCGCCGCCGCGCCGTTCGCGCGTCTGGCCGTTCGTGTTCGGCTTCGTGCTGGGCGCGGCCGCGCTGTTCGGGCTTGCAGTGCTGGCGGTCTTGCGGAACTGGTGAGGCTCTCTCCGCCGTCATTGCGAGGAGCCCTTGCGACGAAGCAATCCAGACTGCCTCCGCGGAGATTCCTGGATTGCTTCGCTGCGCTCGCAATGACGGCCGGGGACTAGATCAACCGCACATGCTTGATCTGTCCGATCTGAAATCCAGCCCCGAGGCTTCGCACCGTCTGCTCGCAGCGCCAGCCGGCATTGTCCTTCTCGATGGTGAACAGATTATACGCCGCCGCTGGATAACGTCCGTGCGCCAGCGCGGAGGCCGACGGCACGCCGAGCGCGGGAATGTTGCCGTTTGGACCCTCGAACCACATCGTCGAATGAATGTGGTCGTGCCCGTGCAGGACCAGCTCGACGCCGTGGCGCTTCAACAGTCCCAGCAATTCCGGCGCGTCCGTCATCCGCTTCGCCCGCGCGCTGGACTTCAGCGGATGATGCACCAGCAGCACGCGGAAGACGTCTTCCGCCGCGAGCCGCTCGAGCACCTCCGCAAGCGCGGCGAGCTGATCGCGCCCGAGCGTGCCGGTCGCCATCAGCGGCAGGGTCGGCACCGCCGTGGACAGGCTGATCAGGGCCAGCGGCCCGCGCCGGCGCACCGCTGGGAAGGCTGCACCGCCAGGTGTGTCCGCGGCGATGTAGTGCAGGAACGTCTCGTCGAAGCGATGACGCGTCGCGCTGACATAGGCGTCGTGATTGCCGGGGATCGCGGTCACGCGGTCGGGCGGGCCGACGCTTTCGAGCCAGGCCAGCGCCGGTGCGAACTCCGCCTCCAGCGCCAGGTTGACGAGATCGCCCGTCACTGCGATGTGGTCGGGCGCCTGCGCCTTCATGTCGGCGACGAGCGCGTCGAGCACCTCGCGGCGCTGGTACTTGTGGCGGTTGCGCGTCCAGTTGACATAGCCGAGCGCGCGCTTGCCCGCGAGCTCGATCAGCCGCGGCTTCGGCAAAGGCGCCAGATGCGGATCGGACAGGTGGGCGAGCGTGAAGGGAGCCAGCGTGAAGGGAGTCATGGCGCGCGAATGCCTCGCTATTGCTCCGCTGTAATGGCAAGGTCGCGCGCGCCGCGCAAGCAGGGCCTGAAACGGGGGGCGTCGAGGAGCCTGATGGGAGAACGTCTGAACCGAGCCCGACGGAAAGCCGAGCCGCTGCTGCGGCGGTTCTTCCACGTCTATTTCCTGCTCGTCCGCGGCATGACGCTCGGCGTCCGCGCCGTGGTGCTGGATGCCGACAATCGCGTCTTCCTGGTCAGGCATAGCTACGTCAGCGGCTGGTATTTGCCTGGCGGCGGCGTCGACTTCGGCGAGACCATGGAAGAGGCGTTGCGACGCGAGCTCAAGGAGGAGGGCGACATCGATCTGACCGGCGAGGCGATCCTGCACGGCGTCTTCCTCAACAGCCACGTCTCCCGCCGCGACCACGTCGCGGTCTACGTGGTCAGGCAGTTCAGGCAGGACCGCGTCCCTGAGCCCAACCGCGAGATCGTCGAATGCGGGTTCTTCGACAATGCCGCATTGCCCGAGGGCACCACGCCCGGCACGCGGCTGCGGATCGCCGAAGTGCTCGATGGCAGGCCCGTGATTGCGACGTGGCGCTGAGGGCGGCTTGTGCTAGTAACCCGCTCGACGCGCACGGTAGGCCACGCCGCTCGGGCGCGAGCCGACAAGCCTCGGAGTGCTGCCCTGATGACCACAACGCAACTTCGTATCGCGGTGCTGGTGCCCTGCTACAACGAGGAGGCCGCGGTCGCGACCGTCGTTGCCGATTTCCGCAAGGCGCTGCCAGCGGCGGAGATCTACGTCTACGACAACAATTCGCGCGACCGGACCGCCGCGGTCGCGCGCGAAGCCGGCGCGATCGTGCGCAGCGAGCGGCGGCAGGGCAAAGGTCACGTCGTACGCCGCATGTTCGCGGACGTCGAGGCCGACGTCTATGTGCTGGTCGACGGTGATGCCACCTACGATGCGCCGAGCGCACCGATGATGATCGACAAGCTGCTCGACGAGCATCTCGACATGGTGGTCGGGCTTCGCGTCGATCAGGTCCAGGCCGCCTACCGGCTCGGCCACCGCACCGGCAATCGCATGCTGACCGGCTTCCTGTCCGATACCTTCGGTCACGCTTTCAAGGACATCCTGTCCGGCTACCGGGTGTTCTCGCGCCGCTTCGTCAAGTCCTTTCCCGTCCTCTCCGACGGTTTCGAGATCGAGACCGAGCTTGCGGTCTATGCGCTGGAATTGTCGCTGCCGGTCGCCGAGGTCGAGACGCCCTACTATGCGCGCCCCGAAGGCTCGTTCTCCAAGCTCAACACCTGGCGCGACGGCTTTCGCATCCTCGGCACCATGCTGAAGCTCTATCGCAGCGAGCGGCCGTTGCGCTTCTTCACGGTGATCGGAATCCTGCTGGCGCTGGCGTCGATCATCTTCGCGATTCCGATCGTGATCACCTTCATCGAAACCGGCCTCGTGCCGCGCCTGCCCACCGCGGTGCTGTCGATGGGCCTGATGATCATGGCCCTGCTGTCGGTGTCATCAGGGCTCGTGCTCGATACGGTGACGCGAGGGCGGCGGGAGATGAAGATGCTGGCCTATCTGTCCCAGCCGGCGTCGAAACGGGACGCAGGTTGAGCCAGGCCTGCAGTTCGCCCGCCGGGAGGTGAAACGGGGCACCGCCGCCGCCCATGGACCTTCGCAGGCGCAAGTGCTACTCCGCGAATTGACATGAACGATCTCTCACTGACCATTCTTCCCGAAGCCGCCGGCGACGCTCAGGCGATCGAGCGGCTGCACGAACGCACCTTCGGCCCCGGCCGCTTCGTGCTGAGCGCCTACCGGATCCGCGAGCACGTCGACCATCTGCTCGAACTGTCCTTCACGGCCCGTATCGGCACGCTCCTGGTCGGCTCCGTCAGGCAATTGCCGATCCTGATCGGCGAAACGCCCGCGCTGCTGCTCGGGCCGCTCACCGTCGAGCCGCCGTTCCGCGACCGCGGCATCGGCCGTCAGTTGATGGAGCGCGCGCTGAAGGACGCCAGGGAAAAAGGCCACCGCCTCGTGCTGCTGGTCGGCGACGAGCCCTATTACGGCCGCGTCGGCTTCAAGCAGGTGCCGAAGGGCCGCGTCACCATGCCGGGTCCCGTCGATGCCGCGCGCATCCTGGTGTTCGAGCTCGTCGACGGCGCCTTCGAGGGCGTGTCGGGCGCGGTCGGCCCCGACTGGAGCAAGGCGCGGACATAGGAGCGGCGCGCGTCGTTGGAAACGCCGTAGCCCGGATGGAGCGCAGCGCAATCCGGGAAGGTCCTGCCGCAACGAGAGAACCCCGGATTACGCTACGCTCCATCCGGGCTACGACACTGCTCGTAGCTCATCCGGCTAAGAGACCGTCGAGAAGACGCGCGGCTGCGCGCGTCATACTCCGTCATTGCGAGCGCAGCGAAGCAATCCAGAATCTTTCCGCGGAGGCGGTCTGGATTGCTTCGTCGCAAGAGCTCCTCGCAATGACGGCGTGTGTCGTTACCTAGAACTTGAAGTTCGCGAACGCCCTGACGCCGATGCCGGGCAACAGCACCTGGTCCTTGTTGAAGGAGACGGCGTTGCGGATGTTTTCGTTCAGCAGGTTGTTGCCGACTAGCCCAACATGCATCTCGCGCGCGCCGAACCAACGTTGATCGAGCTGCGTTTTGTAGCTGACCTCGGCCCTTAGCAGGTTGTAGCCGGGCGTCGGCGTCTCCGCGATCGGTGCGATGTCGTTTTGCGCGAACGCGTGCAGCAGGTTGATCCGCGCAAACCAGTTGGCGTCGCGATAGTACACACCACCGCCCAGCCGCTGGGGCGGAATGCGTGGCACGTTGGTGCCGTCATCGAAGGTCGCACGCACGATGTCGTATTGACCTTCGATGCCCCAGATCCCGTTCCAGACCGGCATCACGTCGTACTGGAACTGGAATTCGCCGCCACGAAATGTCGCGTCGCGCTGCGAATAGACCGCCTGATTCAGTTCGAGGCCGGCGCCAAGCTGGCAAACGCCGTCCTCACACGTGTTGCCGGTCAGGCGCCGGTAGATAAAGCCGTTGAACTTGGTGTAGTAGCCGGTGATTTCGAAGCGAAGCGGCCCGACCGCCCGTCGCAGTCCCGCCTCGACCGACTTGGCGGTCTCGATGCCGAGATTGGGATTGCCGATGTCGAAAGTGGTGGTGGCATCGTGGCCGCCGCGCGAGAACAATTCCGCCGGTTTCGGCGCGCGTTCGACATATTGGCCGGTGATGCTGGCGACCAGATCCCAGGGAAGGCTGTGGATCAGGCCGATGCTCCCGCTCACCGGCGCGAAGTTGCGGTTGACCGCTGTTGCGGGGCCGATCGCGGCCGGATCGACGGCGAGGTCGAACACATCGGGGACGAAGGCTGGCGCCGTGCCGCTCAACCTTGCGCTCTCGACGCGCCCGGCGATCTGAGCCTTGGTGGCTTCGCTGAACTTGAACTCGTTGAAGATGTACCCGGCGACCTTTGTGTTCTTGTTCGGATCGAACAGTCCGTTGACCGGACTGCCTGGATCGTCCGGACTCGGCGCAGTCAGCTTCTGGTGCGACGCCTGAACACCCACAGCGGTGGTCAGCGCGGCAAAGCGGACGTCGAATGGCGCAAGCTGCACCTCGACGCGGCCTTCCTGTTCCTTGTTGGTGAAGGTCTGTCTCACGCCGAGGGAGCCGAGGTCGGCAGAGTCGGCGAGCCCGACCTCATCGTGCTTATAGTCGGTGGCGCTGGCCCAGAACCGGATCGCATCGATCGCCGCCGCGTCCGGCCGATACTCGCCTTTTGTCGTGAATTTTGTTTGTCGTCCGTCGATCCGCGTCAGGAACTCGCTGCCCTCGATACCGGGAATGTGATAGAGCGCGTTGTGCTGCGTGATTGCCGCGCCGACGTAGCCGCCGTCGAAGATGTAGGAGCCGCCGACAGATCCGCCGTAGGCCTGCGATGCCGAATTCGGCTGACGGCCGTTGAACGGCAGCGTCGGGTCGGTCAAGAACGGGTAGCTCGGGATGTTGTAGTCGCCGGCCTTGCGGCCAAAGGCATCGGCGTGGAAGGCAAAGTTGCCGCCGCCGGCGTCGAGCAGCACGGCACCTTCGGTCCCGCGATCGACCGACGTCACGGCCGTCCGTGTTTCCGCGGTGATGCAGCCCGGCGATCCCACGTTTGCCAGCGGCGCCTTGGTCGGGAGTCCGTAAGTCGGGAAGGGCGCCGTGCAGGACGGCAAAGCATCCGGAATTCGATTGTTGGTTGCGCTGACCACGCCGCCGATCGCGGTGGAGCCGTAGCGCAGCGTCGCCGGTCCGCGGATGACCTCGACCTGGTTGGCTGCCAGCGGATCGATCGGCACGAAGTGATCCTCGCCGAGGTCGGACGCGCCGTTGCTGCCCGTTCCGTTCTCGACAATGCCGACACGGTTGGTGTCGAGGCCGCGAATGATCGGGCGGCTCGATGCACCGGGTGCGTATTCAGAGCCGGTGATGCCGGGCTTCGAGAACAGGAGATCGCCGAGCGTGCCGCCGCCGTTGCGCCGAATCTCCTCGTTCGGCACGACCGTGACGGTCGCGAACTGATCGGTCACAACAGGCAGCACGCCTTGCTGAGGCGCGGCGGGCACCGGGGCTGCCGGCGCCGCTTCAACTGCCTGCTCGCGGCTGCGCACCCGCGCGGTTCGCGTGCCGCGGCCTGCGTTGCGGGTCGGCACCACTGCTCTGCGTACGATCGGGCTCGGCGCCGTTACGGTGATGGCGGGGAGCTCAGTCGACGATTTATCTTGTGCCGGCTGTTGTGCCGGTCGTTGTGCCGAGTCCTGGGCGAACGCGGATGTAGCGGCGGCGCCGAGCAGGAGCAGGCTTGCTCCGCCAAGGCGCTGCGCGCGTCGCAATTGAAATGACATGGTCCTGATTCCACTCAGGCGCCGTCCGGATGATGCTCTGCTGACCGGAGGCGGCCTGCCGTCGCGACGCGACGGAATTCGACTTCAACTTCTCCCAGATACTTGCCGATGGGCGGCGAGGCTGGGCGTGATCAAGCGTTGGAGTCAGGACGCAGGAGGGGCGCGCGGCTGGAACGCCGTGCCGGCCGATGTCAGATGAGCGAACTCGGCGTCGAGGCTGCGCCGGAGCAGCTCGATCGCCTGCGGGAGCAGCAGCACGGGCGGCGTCGCCGACACGATCGTGCCCGCCATCGCAATGATGGCGCAGATGGCGCAACCCTCGTCGCGCGAATGCTCGCGGTCGGGACTTGAGGGCGATTGCTTCTCGACGGCGGCGCTGTCGGTGGTTGCAACGTCCTTGGCGCCGCCTTCTGTGTGCTGGGCCGAGGATTGAGCAAGCGGCGCGGCCTGCGCGAACCAATGGCTGTGGCCGAACGTCAGCGCGAGCTGCACCAGCATCGCGAACAATGCGAGCCGGGCGCCGTGCCTGATCTTCGACCGGAACCACTTCATCTGGAAAACGCCACCCCCACACCGAGGCGTCAATCCCAGGACGCCGCGATGTTATAGTATAACATCGCCCGACGGTCCGTGCATGTCAACGGCAGGGCGAGCTGCCTGTGCACGCAGCCGCCCGATGTGTCCTTCGGGCAACGGGCGTGGGATGAATGGTGCTCGCCAAGCATTCGAAACACCTCTCCCGAAGGGAGAGGTCGGATCGCATCGGAGATGCGAGCCGGGTGGGGCTTACGGTCTCACGATGCGCTGCGGCCCCTCACCCGGATTGCTTTGGCGCGCAATGCGCGCCGTAGCAATCCGACCTCTCCCCGTCGGGGAGAGGTGAGCCATGGACAGTCGGCAGAATTTCATCGCGCCTCAGGAGCTCACCGCCCCTCGCGCACCCAGGTCGCCGCGAATGCGCCGAGGAGCAGCAGCAGGCCGATCACGCCGGCGAAGATCGGCAGCACGCCGACGCCCTTGACGACGCTGGCGTCGCGCATCCGCACGCCCATCCAGCCATCGCCGTGGAACATGCCGACCGAGCGCACCGGCAGGATGCGCGGCAGCTCGACGCTCGAGCCAGAGGCCACGCGCACGGCATCGCCGCCTGTCGCCTGTGTCAGCGGCTTCAACGTATCGACCGTGGAGGTGACTTCCGAAAATTCCTTCGGATTGGTCGGGCCGACATTGATCAGCGCTTTCAGCGTGCCGTCGGTGGCCTGCCACAGGCCGAGCTCGCTCGCCGGCAGGCTGGCGCGCCACTCGCCGGGATCGCCGGCGCTCAGCGTCAGATCCTGCGATACACCCGATGGCGAGGTCACGCTGACGGGCTGGACGCTGTCCGCCATGGTCTGACGCACCACGACGAGGTCCTTGCCCTGCACCTGGAGGCGCAACGCCTCCTCGTCGAGATCAGGCTGCTTCATCAGCCAGTGCGACATCCGCCGCAGCAGGTCGAGATGCGGACCGCCGCCCTCATAGCCGCGCGCCCACAGCCAGATGTGGTCAGACAGCAGGAGCGCGACGCGGCCCTCGCCGAAGCGAGACAGGAACAGCAGCGGCTTGCCGTCGACGCCGGTCATGACGGGCGGGTTGACCGCATTGCGGGTATCGACGGTGCGGAAGAACCGGCTCCAGCGCGGCGGCTCGCTGGCGGAGCCCTCCAGCCCGCGCGTGACGGGATGGCGTTTGCCGAGGTCGGACAGATGCGCATAGAACGGCTTCTCGGTGACGCCGACCGGTTCGGCCGGCAGCACCGAATCGAGCGGCGTGCGCCAGATGCTGCTGTTGGAGGCATAGTCGGGGCCGGCCGAGACCAGCACGGCGCCGCCTGCGCGCACGTAACGCGCCATGTTCTCGAAATAGGGGATCGGCAGCACGCCCTGGCGGGCATAGCGATCGAAGATGATCAGCTGGAATTCGTTGATCTTCTGCTGGAACAGCTCGCGGGTCGGAAACGCGATCAGCGACAATTCGTTGATCGGCGTGCCGTCCTGCTTCTCCGGCGGGCGCAGAATGGTGAAATGCACGAGGTCGACGCTGGCATCGGACTTGAGCAGATTGCGCCAGGTGCGCTCGCCCGAATGGGGCTCGCCCGAGACCAGCAGCACCCGCAGCTTGTCGCGCACGCCGTCAATGGCGACGACGGCGCGGTTGTTCACCGGCGTCAATTCGCGCTCGAGCGGCGAGGCCTCGATCTCGACGATGTTCGGCCCGGCATGCTTGATGTCGACGTCGACGCTCGCGGCCTGGCCGCTGGAGAGCGTGCGCTCGTTGATGACCTCGCCGTCGCGGCGGACCGTGACCCTGGCGCGCTCGCCGGTGACACCCTGGTCGTCGAGGCGGTAGGAGATGGTCTGGCTCTGCCCGACGATACCGAAGCGCGGCGCGGCGGTGATCGCGATGCGGCGGTCGCGCTCGTCCTTCTGGCCCGTAACCAGCGCGTGCACCGGCGCCTGGAAGCCGAGCGCGGCGGCGTTCGCGGGAATGTCGTGGACGCGGCCGTCGGTGATCAGGAACGCGCCGGCGACGCGGTCGACCGGGACGTCCGCCAAGGCCGAGGCCAGTGCGCCGAACAGCTTGGTGCCGTCGGTCTCGCCGTCGGCCTGTCCGGCTTCGACGACACGGACCTCGAGGCCCTTGATCTTCTTCAGGCTGTCGACCAGCGCCTCCTGCGCTTGCGCAGCTTCGCGATTGCGGTTGCCGAAGTTCTGGCTCGGGCTCTTGTCGACGACAACAGCGGCGACCGAGGTGAGGGGATCGCGGTCCTCGCGGGTGAAGGAGGGATTGGAAAGCGCCAGCAGGAACAGCGCCAGCGCGGCCACCCGCACCGCGGCGCCGCGCGCGCGCGCCAGCAGCAGCACGAGCGCGACAATGACGATCGCGGCGAGCGCGAGCCACAGCACGATGGTAGGAACAAGCGGTGTGAACGCGATGCCGTAGTTCATGTCGATCCTATTGCCCCAGCCGTTCGATCAGCGCCGGAGCGTGCACCTGGTCGGCCTTGTAGTTGCCGGTCAGCGTGTACATCACGATGTTGGCGCCGGCACGGTAGGCGAATTCGCGCTGGCGGGCGTCGCCGCCGGTCACCGGCAGCATGGCCTGTCCGTCGGGCCGCACCGCCCAGGCGCCGGCCAGGTCGTTCGAGGTGATGATGATCGGCGAGACGCCGTCGCCGCCGCGCGCCGGCCGTTGCGCGCTCTCATCGTCGTCTTCGCGCGGCAAGGTCTCGACCCAGGTCTGGCCGGCGGTGAAGCGGCCGGGGAAGTCGCGCAGCAGATAAAAGGTCTTGGTCAGCACGTGCTCTCGCGGCACCGGCTCGAGCTCGGGCACGTCGAGCGAGGACAGGATCTCGCGCAGAGTCTGCATCGCCGGCGTCTGCGCCGCGCCGTTGGCGCCGGGCGGCGCCTCGATCGCGTCGCGGGTGTCGAACAGCACGGTGCCGCCCTGCTTCATGTAGGCGTCGATCTTGTTGATGGCGTCCTGCGGCGGCTTCGGCGCGCCCGGCACGATCGGCCAGTAGATCAGCGGGAAGAAGGCGAGCTCGTCGCGCGCGGGATCGACGCCGACGGGATCGCCGGCCTCGAGCGCCGTGCGCTGGGCCAGGAACAGCGTCAGGCCGTTCATTCCCGCTTTGACGATGGAATCGACGTCCGCATTGCCCGTGACGACATAGGCGAGGCGGGTCTGCGACACCGACTTCATCGCGAACTCGTCCGTGATGCCGTCGGCGCGCGACGGCGCCGGCGAGAGCGCCGCGAATCCCGCGAGCAGGGCGAGCACGATCATCGCGGGCGCGGCGCGGCGGCGCAGCAGCGCGGCAATGCCGCCGCCGAGCACCGCGATGATGATGGCGTCGATCAGGAACAGCGCGAGCGCCGTCGACAGCAGCCAGCCGCGCAAATCGCGCGGCTCGGCATTGGTGTAGGTGGCGTGCCGGGCGCGCAGGCTCGCGGTGTTCAGGGCGGCAATGCGGTCGGCGCTGGCAAGCGTGTTCACGGCGAGCGGTCCTTCTGCCGGACCGTAGAAGCCGGGCGGATGATCTGATGTGGCGCGGTCGCGATAATCGGCAGGAAGCGGCTTGGCCGTCGCGGGCGGCGGACCGAACGCGCCAAATCCGTCGAGGATGTGCAGCGGCGCCACGGTCTCAGCGGTCGCTTCGCCGGCAACGCCAGCGCCGGGCTTCGCGGTGTAGCCGGACATGTCGACCACCCGCCGCAGCATTTCGACGAAGGTGCCCGACATCGGCAGATCCGACCAGCGCATGTCGGCGCTGACGTGGAACAGGCTGACGAGGCCCTTGCCACGATGCTCGCCGGTGACGAGCGGCGTGCCGTCTTCCAGCGAGGCCCAGCTCTTGGTGGCGAGCACGGCGTCGGGCTCGGCCAGCACCTGCCGGCTCACGGTGACGTCCTTGGGCACCGCGACGCCGGCGAACGGGCCGTCGACGGCGAAGGAGGCGAGATGCTGCGGCTTCTCCCAGGTCAGGCTGCCGCCGAGCGTGCGGCCGCCCTTGCGCAGCTTGACCGGCACGAGGTCGTCCTCCGCCTGTGCCAGCCGGGGCCCAGCGAACCGCACCAGCACGCCGCCCTGGTCGACCCAGGCATTGAGGCGTTCGCGCAGCTCGGGGGCGATGGTGCCGACATCGGCGAGGATGATCATCGGCAGCTTCTGGTCCAGAAACTGCGTGATGCCCTGCTGCGGCGAGCCCTTGTCGGCGAGCCGGACGTCGGCGAACGGCGCCAGCGCGCGGGTGAGATAGAAGGTCGGCGCCAGCAGTGGCTGCGCGGTCTCGCTGGTCGCGCCCGAGATGATGCCGATGGCGCGGCGACGCCAGCGCTTGTCGAGCAGCTGCACCGCGCCGGCCGAGCGCTCGCCGGAGATTTCGAGCCGCGTGATGTCGTTGCGCAGCTCGACCGGCAGATCGAACGCCGCCTCGGTTTCCTTGTCCTGCGGGCCGAACGAATAGCGCGCTTCGCCGATCGGCGAGGCCTTCTGGTCCAGCGCGCGCACCGTGCCGACCGCAATCCCGCTGTCGGTGCGCAGCACCTTCACCGTCATCTTCGCCGCGGCGTTCTCGGCGGCGACCAGGGCCAGCGGCGAGGAGGTGCCGCCTTCGAACACGGTCAGGCTGCGGTCGCCGATGGTCTTGCCGAGGCCGGCCACGAAGTCCTCGCCGCGGCCGGTGTCGACGCCGTCCGAGAGCCAGGCGATCTCGCAGTCGCCGGTGACCTTGAGGAAACGGTCGACCGCAGCCAGCGTCTCGACCCGGTCGATCGAATAGGGCTTTGGCGCCAGCTGCCGCAGCGCGACGCGCGCCGCACCCGCCGGCATCAGGGTGATGTCGCGGTTCGGCTCGGACAGCGGCACCAGCGCGATGCCGCGGCCGTCATTGTCGGCATTGGCGATAAGCTCGTCGGCGGTCCTGATCCTGACGTCCCAGTGCGATGCAGCGCTCCAGCCGTCGTCGAACATGATCATCAGCGGCGCCTTGCTCCCGGCGACGCCAGTTTGCGGATTCCAGATCGGGCCGGCGGCGGCGAAGATCACCAGCGCGGCGGCGAGCAGGCGAAGCGCGGTCAGCCACCATGGCGTCCGCGAGGGCGTCTCTTCTCTTGGCGTGATGTCGAACAACAGCCGCGTCGGCGGAAACTCGATGCGCCGCGGCCGCGGCGGCATCACGCGCAGGAGCCACCACAGCACGGGCAGGCTGAGGAGGCCGATCAGGAGCAGCGGTTGTGTGAAGGCGAGCGGCAATCCCATCATGCGGCCGGCCCCGCCTTGATCGTCGTGGTGCGTGCGCCGGACTTGCTCACCTGCATGCCCGCATGCAGGAACAGCAAGAGTTCGGCGGCGGAGCGGTCGGTCGCGTGCGTCGTGAACAGCCAGTCGAGCTTGTTGGTCTCGGCGCGGATCTGGTCCCGGTGCAGCGCGAGCCGCGCGGTGTAGTCCTGCGCCCAGCTCTCGGCGCGGCCGGCGGTGATCACGCCAAAGCCTTCCGGCTCGACGAACTCGACGCGGCCGGAATAGGGGAACGATTCCTCGGCGGGATCGACCACCTGCACCATCGTGCCGTGCGCGCCGGAGCTGGACAGCCCGGCGAGCGTCGTCCTGATCTCGGCGATCGGCGACCAGAAATCCGACAGCACGATGATCTCGGCCAGCGCGGCCGGAACGAAGGATGGCGGCAGGCTCAGTCGGTCTGCATCGTCATGCAGCATCGCCTGCGCCATCCTGTCGATGACGCTGCGGCTTGCGGTCGGCGCCATCAGCCCGGGAATGCCGACGCGCTCGCCGCCGGCGACGAGCAGCTCGGCCAGTGCGAAGGCGACGATCAGCGTCCGCTCGAGCTTGGACACGCGCGCGGTCTTCGAGGCGAACGCCATCGAGGGCGAGCGGTCCGGCCAGATCCAGACCGTGTGCGAGGCTTCCCATTCCAGCTCGCGCACGTAGAGATGGTCGTCGCGCGCCGAGCGGCGCCAATCGACGTTCTGCGACGGTTCGCCCGAGACGAAGCGGCGGTACTGCCAGAAGTTTTCGCCCGAGCCGGCGCGGCGCCGTCCATGCAGGCCGTGGATGACGTTGGCGGCGATGCGGCGGGCCTCGAGCACCAGGCGCGGCAACGAAGCGGCGAGCGTGCGGCTTTCGCCATCGGCACGTCGGATCGCCAGGATCTCCTTCGCTGCCCGCCCGTTCTCCGCTGCCATCAACCGATCCGTGTCTTCAATTGCCGGATCACGTCCGGAATCGTGCGGCCTTCGGCGCGCGCCTGGAACGTCAACGCCATGCGGTGCTTCAGCACGGGCTCGGCAAGGTCGAGCACGTCGTCGATCGACGGGGCCAGGCGGCCGTCGATCAGCGCACGCGCGCGCACCGCCAGCATCAGGGATTGGCTGGCGCGCGGGCCGGGGCCCCAGGCAATGAACTTGCCGGCTTCGCCGGCGTCCGGACCCGGGCGGGCCGAGCGCACCAGCGAGAGAATTGCTTCCACCACGGAATCTCCGACCGGCAAGCGCCGGATCAGGCGCTGCGCGGTGATCAGCGCATCGGGCGTCATCGCGCCCTTGGCCAGCGTCTCCTCCGCGCCCGTGGTCTCGAACAGGATGCGGCGCTCGGCATCGCGGTCGGGATAGTCGACGTCGATCTCCATCAGGAAGCGGTCGAGCTGGGCTTCGGGCAGCGGATAAGTGCCTTCCTGCTCCAGCGGGTTCTGCGTCGCGAGCACGTGGAAGGGTTTCGGCAGATCGTGACGCGCGCCGGCGACGGTGATGTGCTGCTCCTGCATCGCCTGCAACAACGCCGATTGCGTGCGCGGTGAGGCGCGGTTGATCTCGTCGGCCATCAGGAGCTGCGCGAACACGGGACCGGCAATGAAGCGGAAGGCGCGCCTTCCCGCGGTGCTCTCGTCCAGCACTTCGGCGCCGAGAATGTCGGAAGGCATCAAATCGGGCGTGAACTGGATGCGCTTGGCGTCGAGACCGAGCGTGACGCCGAGCGTCTCCACCAGCTTGGTCTTGGCAAGGCCCGGCACGCCGATCAGGAGCGCATGGCCGCCGGAGAGGATGGTGACCAGCGTGTTCTCGATCACGCGATCCTGGCCGAAGATGACCGAGGCGATCGCGTCCTTGGCCGCGCGAACCTGGCTCGACACCTGCTCGGCCGAACGGACGATCCCGTCCTCGAGTTTCTCGACACTCTCCGCCATTCGCTTGCTCCTTCAGCCTGTGCAACGCGGCTTGCTTGCATCGTCAGCCTGTCACGTCAGGTCATCACGCCAGATCATGGGCCCCATGCTAGACTTGCAGGAAGGCCATGTATTCGTTGAATTAACCTATCCCCACCTTATCGGCTTCGGGGTATGTACGGCATCACGAAGTGGCGACCTCCACATCGGACTATTCCGGATGGAACCGCGCACCTAAGTACAACGTAGACCTGCACCAATCGTGCCAATCACAAAGTCAGGGCAAACCATGGCGAACCAAGGGCAGAGCGCCGATCGGGGTCTCGAGGGACTGACTGCTGCCGCCAAAAGCGCTGCCGGTGCCGAAGGCGCCAAAAAGGGCCTGCCTCCGGTGCATCTGTGGAATCCGCCGTTTTGCGGCGATCTCGACATCCGAATCGCCTCCGATGGTACTTGGTTCTACATGGGGACGCCAATCGGGCGTCCCGCTTTGGTGCGGCTGTTTTCGACCATTCTCAAGCGCGAGGGCGACAAGCATTTCCTGGTCACGCCGGTGGAGAAGGTCGGTATCCGCGTCGACGATGCGCCGTTCATGGCGGTCGAGATGCAGAAGGACGGCGAGGGCAGCCATCGCGTGCTGCACTTCCGCACCAATGTCGACGACTGGGTCAGCTGCGACGCGGCGCACCGGCTGCGTTTCGAGCAGGCAAGGGATGGCGGGCTGACGCCCTACTTGCACGTCCGCGCCGACCTCTGGGCCAAGGTGACGCGCGCGCTCTATTACGATCTGGTTGACATGGGCGAGGAGCGGATGGTCGATGGCCAGCCGATGTTCGGTGTCGAGTCGGCCGGCGAGTTCTTCGCCATGGCCGATGCGGAGCAGGTGAGGGCGGCGCTTTGAATTTGAACAACCCTATCCTGACGAACGAGCCGGTCGCGCTTGGCGCTGCGGATTTCTTCGCCCGCTCCAGGGCGCGGCTCGGCTTCGACGTGCCGCCCGGCCTCTATGATCCCAACATCATCCCGGCCTCGGGCGATCCCGGCACCGACAAGATGCTCGAGATCATCGCGCGCGAGCAGCCGGTGCGCCCGGCAGCGGTCCTGATCGCGGTGGTCGACCATCCCGAGCCCACCATCCTGCTGACGCAGCGCTCGGCGCATCTCAACGACCATGCCGGCCAGATCGCCTTTCCCGGCGGCAAGATCGACGCGATCGATGCCTCGCCGCTCGATGCGGCGCTGCGCGAGGCGGAGGAGGAGGTCGGGCTGTCGCGCGACTTCGTCGAGCCGCTCGGCTATCTCGATCTCTACGGCACCGCCTTCGGCTTCCGCATCCTGCCGACGGTTGCCAGGGTCAGGCCCGGCTTTTCGCTCAGCATCAACCATTCCGAGGTTGATGATGCGTTCGAGGTGCCGCTATCCTTCCTGATGAATCCGGTGAACCACCAGGTGCACAGCAAGGAATTCCGCGGCACGCCGCGATCCTATTACGCGATGCCGTTCGCGGAACGCTACATCTGGGGTGCGACGGCGGGCATGCTGCGTGTGCTGTATGAGCGGATCTATTCGTCATGATCCGGACGGTTCTGACCGAGATCGGAATCTTCCTCATCCCCTTTGCCGTCTATGCGCTGTTCCTGGCGGCGACGCGGTCCGGTGTGTTCGCACGCTCCTCATGGCCGGTCGCGATCGTCGCGCGTCTTGCGCTGGTGGCGATCGTGCTGGTCATCGCGGGCCTCATCGGCTTGGCGGAGTTCTCCGGCGCGCCGCCGGATTCGACCTACGTCCCCGCCCATATCGAGGACGGCAAGCTCGTGCCGGGCACGGAAAAGTAGGGGCGGGTCCATGAGCGCGGAGCCTTTACTCGCCGATGCGCCCTGGCTGACCGCAGGCGGCACCGCGCGCGTCCTGGCGCTGCTCGGCACCGATGGCGAGGAGGCGCGGGTGGTCGGCGGCGCCGTGCGCAACGCGCTGCTCGGTCTTGCGCCGGGTGACATCGACATCGCGACCACGGCGCTGCCGGATGAGGTGATACGGCGCGCCAAGGCCGCCGGCATCAAGAGCGTGCCGACCGGCATCGACCACGGCACCGTCACGTTGGTGATCGATGCCCACCCCTATGAAGTCACGACGCTGCGCGAGGACACCGAGACCTTCGGCCGCAAGGCGAAGGTCGCGTTCGGCCGCGACTGGGTCAAGGATGCCGAGCGGCGCGACTTCACCATGAACGGCCTGTCGGTCGATGCGCGCGGCGTCGTCTACGACTATGTCGGCGGCATCAACGACGCCAAAGCGCGGCGCGTGCGCTTCATCGGCGATCCCGACCAGCGCATCGCCGAGGATTACTTACGCATCCTGCGCTTCTTCCGCATCCATGCCGCCTTCGGTGCCGGCGAGCCCGACCGCGACGGCTATCTCGCCTGCATCCGCGGACGCGCGGGCCTGGCCAGCCTGTCGGCCGAGCGGGTGCGCATGGAGATGCTCAAGCTGCTGGTCGCCGGTGGTGCGGCTGCGGCCGTGCGGGCCATGGCCGAGGGCGGATTGCTGCAGGCGTTGACCGGCGGCGTCGTCTACACGGGTCCCCTGGACACAATGATCGCAATCGAGCGCGAGCTCGGCCTCAGCCCCAGCAGCACGCGGCGCCTGGCCGCGCTCGCGGTCGCCGTCACCGAAGACGCCAAGCGCCTCGCCGTGCGCCTGCGGCTTTCCAATGCCGAGGCCAAGGCGCTGGATTCGATGGGGCACCGCTGGTGGCGCTTCGCCACCAAAGACGAAGCCAGGGCACGGCGCTTGCTGTACCGGCTCGGGCCCGAGCGCTATCACGATCGCGTATTGCTTGGCTGGGCACGCAACGGCGGCGACGTCACATCGACGCGCTGGCGCGCGCTCGCCGAGCTGCCGCAGCGCTGGAGCGCGCCGAAATTCCCGCTGAAGGCCGCCGACTTCATCGCGCGCGGCCTCGCCGAAGGACCCGCGCTCGGCCATGTGCTGACGCTCGCCGAAGACGCTTGGCTCGCGTCGGATTTCCCACGCGAGGAAGCCACGCTCGCCGCGATCGCCGATCAAGCCGTGGCCCGCATCAGAGGCGACCAGAAAGATTGACCATCGTCTCAGGCTTCGCCGATATCTCGCTTCTGCAGCTTCTGCTGGTCGCAGCGATGGCGTTGTTTGCATCGATTATCGGCGGTCTCGCCGGCTACGGCACCGGTGCGCTGATGCCCTTGGTGCTGGTCCCGCTGGTCGGGGCCGAGCCCGTCGTGCCGATCATCGCGATCTCCGCGATGCTGACCAATGCGAGCCGCGCGCTTGCCTATGTCCGCCATGCGGACCGCCGCCGCGTGCTGGTCGTGCTGGCCTGCGCAGGCTTGACCACCGCGCTCGGCGCCTACGGCTACACCCGCCTCACCAATGCCGGCGCCGCGCTCGTGATCGGCGCCATGCTGATCCTGAGCGTGCCGCTGCGCCGCAGGCTTCGCCGCCGCGATGTCAGGATCGGCGACGCCGGCCTCGCCGCTGGCTCGGTCGGCTATGGCGTCCTGGTCGGCGGCACCTCGGGCTCCGGCGTGATCCTGCTCTCGCTGTTGATGGCCGCAGGGCTCGAAGGCGCCGCGGTGATTGCGACCGACGCGATGATCTCGCTCGGCACCGGCCTCATCAAGATCTCGGTATTCGGCCTCGCCGGCGCCGTCACCGCGCAGGTGCTCGCCTTGGCGCTGCTGATCGGTGGCATGGCCGTGCCCGGCGCGTTCCTGGCCAGGGCTTTCGTCGAACGGATGCCGGTGCAGATTCACACGGCGATCCTCGATGCCGCCGTGATCACCGGCGGGCTGGTGATGATTTCAGTGGTGGCGCGGCAGCTGATGGCCTAACGACGCCGGCTGAAATGGCGCAGGTGCAGCGCCGAATCCCAATGTCGTTGGCTTGAAGCGCCCTCACGTCGTTCCGCAAGTCCCACCGCGCGTCTGGCGTCCCAGGAGCATCTGACGTCGCGAAAATCCGGATCACGTCGCGCCAGGCGAATTTTGCGCGCATAAACCGTGTTCCACAGCTCCACGCCGTGTCGCGGACGCTACAGCAATACTGCGAGACCACCTGTATGACTTGGCTCAAGCGGACGGCCGGTCATCGGCGGTTGTACGAGTGCTCAAGCGGCGCCTCGAGGGAAGTTATGAAATCCATTGTCTCCGGTACTCTCCTGATCTCGGCTCTTTGTCTCTCCCACGCCGCCTCCGCGGCCGATCTCGGCAGGGCTTACACCAAGGCGCCGCCCGCGCCGGTCGCGTTCAGCTGGACCGGTTTTTATGCTGGCGTGCATGGTGGTTATGGCTGGAGCGATCCGACCGCGACCTTCGATCCGGGCGCGCTCGCAACCGGGACGGTGCCCGGCTATGTCGTCACGGGTGGGACTGGGCCGTTCACCCTGGATGTGAACCCCAAGGGCGGATTCGGCGGCGGCCAAATCGGCTATAACTGGCAGTCCGGCACGTTCGTGTACGGTCTGGAAGCGGATGTGAGCGGCGCAGCCATCAGGGAGACGGCGAGCCGCCCGTTCAGCGTCACCGGCACGATCGGCGGCGACAATGGCGCCTTCACCGGCGTATTCAATCTCAAGCAGGAAATCGATGTCTTCGGCACCATCCGCGGACGTCTCGGATACGCGGCGAACAACCTGCTGATCTACGGTACCGGTGGCTTCGCCTGGGGCCACGTCAAGAACAGCATCTTCACCTCCAATCTCGCCACGCCGAACATCGCCAATTTCAACGGCTTCTTCCCGGCCCTGACGCGAAGCGCGTCCTCGTCGGAGGTCCAGGTGGGCTTCTCCGCCGGTGGCGGCCTTGAATGGGCTTTCGACCCGCGCTGGACGTTCAAGGCCGAGTACATCTACATCAATCTCGGAAAGTCGAACGGCAATGCGCTTGCATTCCCCGGAGCGTCCTTCACCGACACCGAGGTTCAGCTTCATACGGCCAAGGGCGGCATCAACTATCGGTTCTGATCTCGACCGGCATCAGCTCGTAGGAGGGTTTCGCCGTTGCGAAACCCTCGCCTCGATCCATGTCGTCATTTGCTCACCGCCGGTGCGGTGAGCAGCATCGTCAGCCGACAATCCGGCCAGCTCTCAGGCAATGCCGTCATCGCAAGCCCTCATTGCCATTGACAGCGCTATGCAGCAGCCCGTCAGGGCGCGCGAACATCAAGTCTCGTTATCGCCCCCCGCTGCACAAGCTGACTGAAATAATCGACTTCCCGAGCGTAGGCGTGATTGTCGTACTGGTCGGCTCGCTGCGGATCCCAGTAGTAGGTACTTGACTGGAAGCCATCAAAGCCCAAAGCAAGCAGCTCCGCATCTGGGTAAAGATGGCGCGCGAGCGACAGTGCTTTCAGACCTGTCGTTGGCTGTACAACTTTGCCGTCTTTGCCGATCATGATCCCTGCGCGTTCAAAATCCATTGCGCGCACCAGATCAATCATCAATGACTGGCTGAAATACTGCACGGGACCTGAAACGACCGCTTCCAGTGCACGAGCGTGGATTTCAGAAGACGCCTCCTCCGGAAGAAGATCGAGATGCCACCTCGTCAGGTATTCCAGCTCGAAGCCCTCGTACTCCGTCGCCATCCTCGTCCATGACACGGGATCTGGAAAGGCGAACCACAGACACTGGCCGGTTCGCCATTGGTCGTCCCGGCCGGCGATCCTGGTCCAACTATTGACCATGTGGATATCGAGGCGCGAACCGACGGATTCCTCATAACCGTTGGTCCGGAATTCGTTGATGCGAACGACTCGATCGCACCCGTCAATCAATGGTCCAAGCTTCATTTTGAGCGGACCGCCGCCATTTCCGACAATTGCGATCCTCATCCATGGTGCTCCTTGAAGGCGTCACATGAAGCTCCCAAAGCACGTCGTGCTATCCGTTCCAGGAGCGTAACCCGTCACCATATGAGCTGGAAGTGTTCACCTGAGGAAACGCGATGAAAGCACCCGCAAATCTCGCCGAGAAGCTCGCAACGTTTACCGATCGCTTCTCCCCGCGCACGGTGGCGACCTATAACGACAACGACATCATGGTGGCCAAGCTCGAGGGGCCGTTTCATTGGCACAAGCACGAGGACACGGACGACTTCTTTCTCGTGCTCAGCGGGACGCTCGACATCGAGCTGCGGGACCGCACGGTCACCCTCAAGCCCGGCGAGGTTTTTGTCGTGCCGAAGGGCGTTGAGCACCGGCCGGTGGCGCGTGGGGAAGTGCACATCCTCTTGATCGAACCGACGGGGACGCCGAATTCCGGAGACAAGGCCACGGCGGCGCCTCGTATCCTCGTCTGATCAACCCGCGCCCGTCATCGGGGCCGCGGTGAGGCCCTCGACGCACAGCGCCTTCACCGTCGAGCCATTGGCGGCGAGCTTCACTTGCGAAATCCATCGCCGGGCGCGCCGGAGCCGAACTCGGCTCGCACGAGAATGCAGTCCGAGAAGTGCCTACTCCTCGTCATCATCTTCGTCTTCGTCGTCCTCGTCGTCTTCTTCCACCTGCACGAGCACGGCGAGCGGCAGCGTCTCGCGGAACAGGTCGCCTTCCATGCCCATCCACAGGCACAGCGCCTCGTTCTCCTTCACCTCCGCGACGGTCAGCGGCTGACCGCCGGATTTCAGCATCACGACATCGCCGGCCTTCAGATCCATGGATTGTCCTTTCAGGTTGATCGACACGGCCGATGCTAACAGGCCGTCATGACAGGCCGATCACGCCGGCTGCCGGCGCCGGAAGGTGTCTCCGCGGTACGGCTCAGCTGCGCTCGCTCGTGACCGGCTGGTTCGGCAGGCACTGGTTGCTGAAATAGCCGATGGCATCGCGCGCGAGCGGAACATGGCAGAAGAAGCCGGTGGGGCGGTATCGCACCCTGATGCGATCCAGCTGCGCCATGGTCAGCGTCATGAACGCGTCCAGCCGGCGGGCCTGAAGTTGCAGCCTGTGCTCATTGCTGTCGCGTGGTTTGTCGAGCTTGCGATCGTTCGGCACGTCGTTGCCGGAGGCCGGAGCTTGCAACGCATTCGGTCCGCCGCGGAGCACCTCGAAGCAGTGGTGCATCACCAGGACGTGGTGCTTGGCGCTCCACCAGTTGATGGTCACGACCTTCTGCAACGCATCGATCTCGCCGTCCGCCCGCCTGGCACAGAGGTTGACGTAGGATTTGAGCCCATTGGCCGTCGGGTCGTTGCACAATTCGTCGCTGGGGCGTCCCGGATCGGCGCCATTGAAGATCGCACCCTTGAACTGCGGAAGGTTGGCGTCGGAATCGCAATCGAAATTGTACTTGGTGAGCAGCGTTGCCGTCAGGGGATCCTGGTCGAGCGTGTGCTCTGCGGCCGGATCGCGCCCGAGGTCGCTGGGCCAGTCGATGTAGATCTCCGCCTTGCGCGCAAAGATGGCGCCGTTCCGCCGCAGCGACGTGCGCGCCTTCCAATAGTCCGAGAACGAGCCGAATGTCTTGGAGTCCACCGGAATGAAAGCGGGGCTTGCCTGCGCCTTCAGCGAGCCGAACTGCTCGCGCAGCATGGTCTCCTGCTGGATCTGCACGTCGGCGAAGGCGTCCGAGATCTCGAGGAAGGTGTCGGTCGCCTTCTGCATGTCCGCCTTGGCCTGCTCGCCGACCTTCTGTTCATAGGAATTCAGGTACTGGAAATATCCGCCCAGGAAGCCGGTCAGCAGGGTCACGGCCGTCAGTCCCTTGGTGACCGAGAGGCGGCTGTCCCAGGATTGAATTCTCTGCCAGATACCCGCCGCCTTCACCGGGGATCGCGTGCGCGCTGCCTGCTTCGGAAGGTCCTGCTCCATTGTCGCCTCCAACTCACCACGCCCCATGGCACGAGGCTACCGCAATCGCGGATTGCGGCTTGTGAAGCATTTCACTTCAAGTGAGGCAGGCGGGCTGCCGGATATCGGGCGGCGGTAGCTCCTCGATCGAACGGGGAGGGTGTCTGGACCACCTCCCACGCGATGCGAACGTCGCCTTGAATTCGCGGTCGGCATCGCCTAGTTTTTCGGCGTGCCGCACGGTGTCCGCCACCATCTTCGTCAACTCGCCAGAACGGCCATGTTCGTGGCGATATCCGCGTTTGTGCTTCAGGCGGCCCTGATCTCGGTCTCGCAGGCGCAGGCGGCTGTTGGCGCCATTCCGATGCCGTCCGTCACGCTCAGCGGTTCCCTGCATTTCCACGATCAATTGGCCGGCCACGTGCATTCCCACGCCGGCGACGACGCGGAAGGCCACGTCCATGACGGGCCAGATCACGACGAGGACGGCGCTCCCGGCGTGGCCTGGGACATGTTTGGCACCTCGATCGCCTCAACGCAGGTCGTTCACCTGCTCAGCGTCTTCGAAGTGCTCGGCGCCATGGACCTGCCGCTCGCGCGGGCCATTGTCGGGGTGCGCCCCGAGGGACTCGTCCGGCCACCAAGTACCTTCAGCATCGCGTAGTCCCGGCGGCGCTTCGGCCGCCGCCTTTTCGCATGTCTGAAGGATCTTTCGATGTTGATGAATCAGCGCTGCCCGAAAGGGCGGCTCGCAGCTCTTGGGCTGGCCGGCGGTGTCTGGTTGGTGAGCCTGGTCTTTGGCTTGTCGGGCGCCTTTGGCCATGAAGGGCACGATCACGGCGACGCCGAAAAGACGGCGGTCGTGTCCTCAGCCTATCCGAGGATTGCCGCGCGCTCCGAGCTCTACGAAGTCGTCGGCATCCTGAAAGACGGCAGGCTGTCCGTCTTCATCGATGATGCCGCGACGAACGAGCCGGTCTCGGACGCCGCCTTGCAGGTCACGATCGGCGATTCCGCCCCGATCGAGGCATTGAGCCAGGAGAACGGCGTCTACACCGCCCCGATTCCGAACGGCACACCGTCCGGATCGGTCGAGGTGATCTTCTCGATCAACGCTAGCAGGGGAAATGATCTGCTGGTCAACTCGTTCATACCGCGTGCAGAGGCCCGGCCCGCAGAGCAGAAGCACGCGCCCGGCTGGCTTCTCTCGAACCGAGCCGCCATCGGCGCGTCCGTGCTCGCCGCCTTGGGCTTCGGCGGTCTCTTCGCCTATTGGAAGCGGCGTGGCCGCTTCATGGCGGCCTCGATGTCCGCGGTGTTGGCGGGGGCTTTGGTCATTCTCGCCTCCGTCATGTTCGGCGAGGGCCGGACCAATGCAACGCAACCAAATCCGCCTGATGTTCCCGCGCTGAGCGATGCCCCGCGCCGCCTGCAAGACGGCACCGTCTTCGCGGCCAAGCCGACGCAGCGTCTGCTCGAGGTACGCACCGCTGCAGCCGAGCCGCAGACGATTCGTCCCGCCGTCACCCTGATCGGCCGCGTCATGGCCGACCCCAACCGCAGCAGCATCGTGCAGAGCATCTACGGCGGCCGCGTGGTTCCCGGCGATGACGGCATCCCCCGCATCGGGCAAACCGTCCGCAAGGGCGATCTGCTCATCCGGATCGAGCCGCATCTGCCAATCGCCGACCGCACGACGATCCTCGAGAAGGTCGGCGAGATCGAACAGCTGATGGCGATCACGGACAACAAGCTGCGGCGTCTCCGGCCGCTGGCCGAACGCGGCGCGGTGCCGCAAGGGCAGGTCAACGACCTCGAAAGCGAATTGGAGGGTCTGCGGGCGCGCCGCGAGACCGTTCGCAATTCCCGCACCGGCTTCGAGGAGCTGCGGGCATCGACCGATGGCATCATCACCGCAGCCAAGGTCGCGCCGGGCCAGGTCATACAGCCGCAAGACGTTCTGTTTCAGATCGCGGACCCAAGCAGTCTTTGGGTCGAGGCGCTCGCCTATGACGAAATCGGCTTGAAGCAGCCTGAAGCCGCAACGGCAATGGCTCCGAACGGGCAGCAGATTGCGCTGAGCTTCGTCGGGACGAGCCGGGCGCTGCGCCAGCATGCGTCCGTGGTTCAGTTCGCCATTCCGGAGCCACCAGCAGGTCTCAACATCGGTCAGCCGTTGAATGTGATGGTCCAGACCGGAGCGCCGGTATCGGGCCTGGTCGTGCCGCGCAATGCCGTCGTTCGAAGCGGCAACGGTGAGAATATCGTTTGGCTGCACACAGAGCCCGAGCGCTTCGAGCCGAGGCCGGTTCGCGTGGTGCAGGTAGACGCAGCCCGCGTGATCGTGGCCGCCGGTATCAACGAAGGCGAACATGTCGTCGTTCGCGGCACCGACCTCATCAACCAGATCCGGTAGCCGGCCATGTTCAAGCTCATCGTCGAGACAAGCTTGCGCAATCGCCTGTTCGTGCTGGCGGTCGCCGCCGTTCTGGTCGGCTACGGCCTGTTCGTCCTGCCGAGCGTTTCGGTCGACGTCCTGCCCGACATCAACCGCCCGACCGTCAACATCCTGACCGAGGCAGAGGGACTGGCGCCCCAGGAGGTCGAACAGCTGGTGACGTTCCCGATCGAGACGTCGATGAACGGCATGCCCGGCGTCATTCGCGTGCGCTCGGTCTCGGGCGTTGGTCTGTCGGTCGTCTATGTCGAGTTCGACTGGGGCGTCGACGTCTACCGCGCCCGGCAATTCGTCTCCGAGCGGCTGGCGCTGATCCGCGAGCAACTGCCGTCCGCGGTCAATCCCCAGATGGGCCCGGTGACCTCGATCATGGGCGAGATCATGCTGATCGCGCTGACGAGCGATGGCACGGCTTCACCCATGGACGTGCGCGAGATCTCCGACTTCGTCGTCCGGCCGCAACTCCTCGCGATTCCCGGCGTCGCCCAGGTGATACCCATCGGCGGCGAGGTCCGCCAATATCGCGTGACGCCGAACGTCGCCACCATGCAGGCGCTCGGCGTCACCCACGATCAGATCGAGCAGGCGGTCGCAAGGTTCGGCACCAACAGCGGCGGCGGCTTCGTCGACCAGCATGGCCGCGAATATCTGATCCGCAATGTCGGTCTCACCAGGCGTATCGAGGACCTCCGCAACACCGTCGTCGTCAACCGTGGAGAGCAGCCGATTCTGCTGAAGCAGATTGCCTCTGTGGATTTTGCCGCGCGGACCAAGCGCGGTGACGCCGGATATAACGGCAAGCCCGCCGTCATCGTCAGCGTCATGAAGCAACCGGCTGCGGATACTGTAGCACTGACGCGCAATGTTGAATCAACGCTGCGGGAGCTGCAACGCACTATGCGCGGGGGCATCAGCGTCACCAACGTGCAGTTCCGGCAGGCCACCTTCATCGAGACCTCGATCGGCAATGTCGAGCGCGTCCTGATCGAGGCCGCGATCGTCGTCGCAATCGTCCTGTTCGTCTTCCTGATGAACGGTCGCGCCGCGTTCGTCTCGCTGACGGCCATTCCAATATCGATCCTGGTGACGGTCCTGGTGTTTCGCGCCTTCGGCCTCACGATCAACACCATGACGCTGGGCGGCCTCGCCATCGCGATCGGCGAGCTGGTCGACGATGCCGTCGTGGACGTCGAAAACATCCTGCGGCGCCTGCGGGAGAACGCCGCGTCGAGCACCCCGCGCCCTGTCCTCGACGTGATCTCCGGCGCGAGCCAGGAGGTTCGTTCCAGCATCGTCTATGCAACGATGATCATCGTCCTCGTCTTCGTGCCGCTGTTCGCCCTTCCGGGAATCGAAGGGCGGCTGTTCACGCCGCTTGGCGTGGCCTATGTGGTCTCGATTCTCGCTTCGCTGCTGACCTCGATCACCGTGACGCCGGTGCTGTCCTATTATCTGCTTTCGGGACGAGCTCATTCAGGTGACCGCGAGAGCTTTGTCGTCACGAAGCTGAAGCAGGCCAATCGGCGGGTGCTCGGCTGGGCCTTCGAGCGGCAGGGCTTGGTGCTGGTCTTCGTCGCCGCTGCGGTCGCGGTGGCAGGCTATGCCGCGAGCCAGATGCCCCGCAGCTTTCTTCCTCCTTTCAACGAGGGGACGCTGGTCCTGTCGCTGCAGTACAATCCAGGCATTTCGCTCGCGGAATCCAACCGTCTTGGCCTATTGGCGGAGCAGTTGCTCGCAAAGGTGCCCGAGGTGAAATCGGTTGGACGCCGCACCGGCCGCGCCGAGCTGGATGAACACGCCGAAGGCGTGCACTACAGCGAGATCGATGTCGATCTCACACCGTCCAAGCGCCAGAAGGCGGACATCTATGCGAGCATCCGGGAAGCCCTGTCCGCGCTGCCGGCGTCGGTGGCCATCGGACAGCCGATCAGCCACCGCCTCGATCATCTCCAGTCCGGTATTCGTGCCCAGATCGTGCTCAAGATCTTCGGCCAGGACATCGAGATGTTGCGGCGGCTGTCCGAAACGGTGCGCCAGCGTCTATCGACGATCCCGGGTCTGGTCGATCTCCAGGTCGAGAAGCAGGTGCTGATTCCGCAAGTGCGGGTTCAAATCGACCATGCTCGCGCCGCGCTTCACGGCCTGACGCCGGCTGCGGTCACCCAGGCACTCGACGCGCTGTCCAATGGCCGGAAGGTCTCCCAGATCGTCGACGGCAATCGCCGTTTCGACGTCGTGATGCGCCTGTCGGAGCAAGACCGTTCGACGACGGGACTGCACAATTTGCTCATCCCGACCGGCTCGGAGTTCGTCCCGCTGAGCGCTTTGGCCGACATCGTCGAGACAGACGGGCCGAACCAGATTCAGCGGGAGGGGACCCAGCGCAGGATCGTCGTGTACGGCAACGGGGACGGACGCCGCGACATCGCCGATATCGCGGCCGACATTCAGAGGTCGGTTCGCGAGCTCGATTTCCCGCAAGGCTACACGACCAGCCTCGAAGGCACGTTCCAGGCCCAGCAGGAGGCGACCTGGCGCATCGGCATTCTGTCGCTGGCCTCGATGGCGATGATCTTCGTCGTCCTCTACAGCCGCTACCGGTCGATCGCACTGGCGCTGATCATCATGGGAGGTATTCCGCTCGCCCTGATCGGCAGCGTCGCCGCGCTGAAGATCTCCGGGCAGCCCTTGTCGGTGGCATCGATGATCGGCTTCATCACGCTGGCCGGCATCTCGGCGCGCAACGGGATCTTGAAGATCTCGCACTACATCAATCTCGCCATCCACGAAAGCGAGCGTTTCGGGGCCGGGCTGGTCATTCGCGGCAGCATGGAGCGCCTCAGTCCGGTGCTGATGACGGCGCTTTGCGCAGGACTAGCGCTCACGCCGCTCTTGATCGGCGCGGACGAGCCGGGCCGGGAAATCCTGCACCCGGTGGCCGTGACGATCTTCGGCGGCCTGCTCAGCGCCACGGTCCTCGACACGATCGTGACCCCGATTCTGTTTCTGATGTTCGGCAAGCAGCCGCTGCAGCGGCTCGTGGCCGGACACGCCGCAACGTTCACCCCCGCGGAAGCCTATTGATGCGCGCGGACAACCACCGAGGAGCCTGCAATGAGAACTTATATCGGCCTCGCCATGACGGCTGTGATGATCGCGACGCTGGATGTTGCCGCGGCGCAGACGAAGGGCAGCAACGGCGGCCCCGTCGTCAAGTCGCAGGGGCATCCGATCGAATTCGTCAGCAAGGGGACCGACATCATCTTTTACGTTGGCGACGACGATGGATCGCCGCTGTCGACGAAGGAAATGCGCGGACGCGCAACGATTCAGGATGGCGGCAAGACGGTCACCGTTCCACTTGCGCCGGCCACTCCCAACATGATGACGGGAAAGCTGCAGGCCGAGCTGTCGCCAAAGGCGATCGTGGTGTTCTCCGGCAGCTTGCACGGTCATTCGCTGACCGCGAGATACGCTGCGCAATGATTGACGAAGCGCCGCCCCTCGGCAGGTTTGTACATCGGCGATTTCGCTGCGACAAACGCTGATGATAAATAGTGGATCAATCAATACAATCTGAGCATCAATCGGGATGTCACGAGCACGTAAAATAGGCCCTCAGAAAATGTCGCAATGGAGGATCGACAATGGGCAATGCAACTCTCTTATCGAAGATTCGATTTGGTGCGGCTGGCATCATGCTTCTTGCCGCGACCTCGATGGCATACGCGGCTTGGCCGGAAAGGAATATCACCTTCATCGTTCCATTCCCGGCGGGAGGCTCGTCCGACATGGTCGCGAGCAATCGGACAAAAGGTCTCCGATACGCTGGGGCAGCCGGTGGTCGTCGAAAACCGCTCCGGCGCAACCGGCGCGCTTGGAGCAACAGCGGTGGCCCGGGCGGCAGCGGATGGATACACCATTCTCGTCGGCTCGATCGGTGTCTATGCGACGAATCCATTTCTTCAGCCCAATCTGAAGTATGATCCCCTGAAGGACTTCGATCTCTTGACGGTCGCTGTGCGCGCACCGAACGTCCTGGTCGCCAACTTGAACTTTCCGGCAAACACGGTCGCCGAACTGGTGGACCAGCTGAAGAAGGCCCCCGGCAAGATCACTTTTGCAAGCTCGGGTGCAGGTTCGTCCGATCATCTCACGGCGGCGCTGTTCTGGCAGCGCACTGGGACGACCGGTCTCCACGTGCCGTATCGCGGCGGGGCGCCTGCCGTGAGTGATCTCCTCGCGGGGCATGTCAACGTATCGTTTCAAAACATCAACGCCGTCATCGGGCAAATTCAATCCAAGCAGCTCAAGGTCCTCGCCATCACCGGCGATGCCAGATCCCCTCTTTTGCCCGAAGTGCCTACCTTGAAGGAACTTGGGATTGAAGGTGTCGACGTCTTTTCGTGGCAGGCGGTGGCTGCTCCGAAGGGCCTTCGTGCCGACGTGAAAGCAAAATTGCATGGCGAGATCGTCGCGGCGCTGAAGGCACCGGAGGTACGCAAACGAATGGAGGATATCGGCCTCGAAATCGTGGCCAACACCCCGGAGCAATTCCAGGAGTTTCTGGTCTCTGAGTTGGCCCGCTGGAAGCGGGTTATCGAGGCCGGCAATATCACCGTGGAATAGGTTGCCTTGGGCGTGCTCGAGCCTCTCGCGGGAGGGACAAGAGCATGATCCGGAAAAGTGCGTAGCGGCTTTCCGAAAAGATCATGCTCAAACAATAAGCTAGAGCGCGATGACGATTCATCCTCATCGCATCGCGCTCTAGGGTCGATGGCAACCCTCGCGACGATGCCACAATACCCCTGTTTTGCCCGACGGGTCAGAAATTTTTCGTAAAATCCGTAAGTCCTTGATTTTACAGCAGCGCGCCACTGTGCATGGGGTTGTTTTTCGAGTCTTGTTTTGACCGGCTGATTACGGCCGGTCCGGCAGCAGCTCGCCGAGCGAGCGGATGATGCGGTCGGGCCTGACCGTCGAGCCCTCCGGCAGGCCCTCGCCATGCACGTCCATCCAGATCGCATAGATGCCGAGGCGCTGCGGCGTCACGACTTCCCATTCCAGATTGTCGCCGATCATCCAGGTGTCCTCAGCGGTGACGCCGAGCGCCTGCATCGCGTGCAGATAGGCGCGCTCCTCGGGCTTGCCGAAGCCGTGCTCGCCCTCGATCTGGATGTGGTCGAAGCGGTGCGCCAGCTCGAAGCGTTCGATCTTGGCGCGCTGCATGTTGGCGGCGCCGTTGGTGACCAGCGCGAGCTTGATGCCGAGCGCCTTGAACTGGTCGATCGCCTCGTGCGCGCCGGGAAAGACGAACATCTCCTCCTCGCGATAGGCGGTGAAGCGGTCGGCGAGGCGAATGGCGAGATCGTCGGGCAGGGCGCGGTGGCCGGCGGCCGCGAGCGCGGCGAAGCCGCCCTTCACCGTCAGGTGCCGCGCCTCGGCGAGCTTCATCCGCCACGCCGGCTCGGCACTGGCCCAGAAGTTTCGCGCGAAGGCCAGCACCGCGGTTGCGACCATCGGCGGCGGCAGCGGGGCGAGCTCCTCGGCGAATTCGGCCGTGATCGTGTTCCAGGCGATTTCGGGCCGGCCATAGGCCGACAGGATGGTGTCGTCCATGTCGATCAGCATGGCGCGGGGCAGCGGCGGCAGCATGGCGTTCATGGCCACTTCACCTCCGGCGGCAGCGACGACAGGATGGAGTCCACGTTGCCGCCCGTCTTCAGCCCGAAGATGGTGCCGCGGTCGTAGAGCAGGTTGAACTCGACGTAGCGGCCGCGGCGGATCAATTGCTCCTCGCGGTCAGCAGGCGTCCAGGCGCTCGCAAAATTGCGTCGCACGATCTCGGGATAGATCTTCAGGAAGGCGCGCCCGACGTCCTGGGTGAAGGCGAGGTCGGCGTCCCAGTCGCCGCTGTCGTGCCAGTCGTAGAAGATGCCGCCGATGCCGCGCGCCTCTTTCCTGTGCGGCAGGTAGAAATACTCGTCGCACCATTTCTTGTACTTGTCGTAGTCGGCAACACCGCTCGGCTGCGCGCAGGCCTGTTTCATCGCGGCATGGAAGGCGATGCTGTCGGGATCGTCCTGCGTCCGCCTTCGCTCCAGCACCGGCGTCAGGTCGGCGCCGCCGCCGAACCAGGCCTTCGTGGTGACGACGAAGCGCGTGTTCATGTGCACGGCAGGGACATTCGGATTGCGCATGTGCGCGATCAGCGAGATGCCGGAGGCCCAGAATTTTGGATCCTCCGCCGCGCCGGGGATCTGCGCCCGGAATTCGGGTGCGAACTCGCCGTGCACCGTCGAGCAGTGCACGCCGACCTTCTCGAACAGCCGGCCATGCATCATCGACATCACGCCGCCGCCGCCGGCCGCGCCGGAATGGTCGGTGCGCTGCCACGGCGTGCGCCTGAAGCGGCCGGCCTCGCCCGGATAGAGGCTTTGCGGCGCGTCGTCCTCGAGCCGCTCGAAGCTCGCGCAGATGTCGTCGCGCAAGCGCTCGAACCAGGCACGGGCGCGGGCCTTGCGGGCTTCGATCGTCGTCACGTCCATCTGCATTCGCGGGTCGCGTCCTATCTGATGCCGAGCGATTTGTGGGTCTGCACGCTGAGCCGCCATTGCGGATGGTGCAGGCAATAATCGATCGCGCGCGCGGTGTTCTCGATGATTTCAGGCCCGTCCATCGGTTGCAGCGAGAAGCGCTCGAAGGCGAGATCCTCAAATGCTTCGGGCATCGCCAAGGCCTGGGGATAGACCAGCTTCAGCTCGTGGCCCTGGCGCAGGATCAGCTCGCTGCCGCCCTTGGGGCTGACGCAGATCCAGTCGAGCCCATCAGGAGCTGCGATCGTGCCGTTGGTCTCGACGCCGATCTCGAAGCCTCTTTCGTGCAGCGCCTCGATCAGCGCAGCGTCGACCTGGAGCAGCGGCTCGCCGCCGGTCAGCACCACATAGCGATTGGCGGCAGCAGCCGTCCATTGCGCGGCGATGGTATCTGCGAGTTCCGCAGCCGAGCCATAGCGCCCGCCCAGCGTGCCGTCGGTGCCGACGAAATCCGTGTCGCAGAACTTGCAGGTCGCATCCGCGCGGTCGGCCTCCCGCCCGCTCCAGAGGTTGCAGCCGGCAAAGCGGCAGAACACCGACGCGCGCCCGGCATGGGCGCCTTCGCCTTGCAGGGTCAGGAAGATCTCCTTGACCGCGTAACTCAAGCCTCTCTCCTCAACCTGTCAAACCTTGCGGGTTCCGGATCTGCCGCAGCGCCTCGCCCGCGGCCATGGCCACGCTCATGGCCACATTGAGCGACCGCAGCCCCGCCTTGATCGGGATCACCAGACGCGCATCGGCCGCCTCGACCACCGCATCGGTGACGCCGGCGCTCTCGCGCCCGAATAGCAGGATGTCCGAGCTCTGGTAATGAAAATCGCGGTAGTCGGTGGCGGCCTTGGTGGTGAACAGCAGCAGCCGGTGGCCCTGGCCTGCGCGCCAGTGTTCGAATGTCGCCCAGGAGACGTGGCGGGTCAGCCTGACATGGTCGAGGTAGTCCATTCCCGCCCGGCGGAACAGGCGGTCCGAGATGGGGAAGCCCGCCGGTTCGATGATATGGGCATCGAGCCCCAGGCAGGCGCAGAGGCGAAGAATCGTGCCGGTGTTCTGGGGGATGTCGGGCTGGAAAAGTGCGATCTGCATGGGCGGCGGCGAGTTGGCTTGCGGGCGCAAATGTCTCAATAAAACATCGCCCGCCCGGGAATTCGTGCATTGCACGCTCCCACGCCGTTAGCGGGCTTGCGCTCGCCCGGCAAGGGTGCCAATAGAACGATTCTGGACTGCTGTTTCACCCGTTTAGAGGTGAATAAGCCAAGTTCTGCCGCCGCGGGGGGCCGCGGGCGCCGGCAGCCTTTCCGGGGACCTCTTGGGCGCCCCCCGGAGCGGTTCCACCGGTAGCGCAAGAAGAAAGGGTTGGAATCGTGACGACAGCGTCTTCGGCGGACCATCCGACACGCCGTGATTTCTTATTTGTTGCAACAGGGGCATTTGCAGCAGTAGGGGGCGCGGCTGCGCTCTGGCCCTTCATCTCCCAAATGAATCCGGACGCCTCGACCATCGCCGCCGGTGCGCCGATCGAGGTCGATCTCAGCCCGATCGCGGAAGGCCAGGACATCAAGGTGTTCTGGCGCGGCAAGCCGATCTACATCAGCCACCGCACCAAGAAGCAGATCGACGAGGCGCGCGCCGTCAACGTGGCGAGCCTGCCGGATCCGCAGACCGACGAGGCCCGGGTCAAGTCGGGCCACGAGCAGTGGCTGGTCGTGATCGGCATCTGCACCCATCTCGGCTGTATCCCGATCGCTCATGAAGGCAGCTACGACGGCTTCTTCTGCCCCTGCCATGGTTCGGTCTACGATACGTCCGGCCGCATCCGCCAGGGCCCAGCGCCCACGAACCTGGCAGTGCCGCCGTACCAGTTCGTTTCCGACACCAAAATCCAGATCGGCTGAGCTTCGGAATCAAGTCCGAAGCTTCGCGCCGTCTCGTCGTACTATTTCCTCAGGATCGCATCATGAGCGGACCATCCGACTACCAGCCGAGCAATCCGGCCCTGCAATGGATCGAGCGGCGCCTGCCGATTTTTGGTCTCATCCATTCCTCCTTCGTCGCCTATCCCACCCCGCGCAACCTGAACTATTGGTGGACCTTCGGCGCCATTCTTTCCTTCATGCTCGGAATGCAGATCCTGACCGGCGTGATCCTGGCGATGCACTACACGCCGAACGCCGATCTCGCCTTCAAGTCGGTCGAGCTGATCGTCCGTGACGTGAACTACGGCTGGCTGCTGCGCAACATGCACGCGGTCGGCGCCTCGATGTTCTTCGTCGCCGTCTACGTCCACATGTTCCGCGGTCTGTACTACGGGTCGTACAAGGAGCCGCGTGAGGTGCTGTGGATCCTCGGCGTCATCATCTACCTCCTGATGATGGCGACCGGCTTCATGGGCTACGTGCTGCCCTGGGGCCAGATGAGCTTCTGGGGCGCCACCGTCATCACTAATTTGTTCTCGGCCGTTCCCTATGTCGGCGAGAGCATCGTGACGCTGCTCTGGGGCGGCTATGCAGTCGGCAACCCGACGCTGAACCGCTTCTTCTCGCTGCACTATCTCTTGCCGTTCGTGATCGCAGGCGTCGTCGTGCTCCACGTCTGGGCGCTGCACGTCGCCGGCCAGAACAATCCCGACGGCGTCGAGCCGAAGACGGAAAAGGACACGGTGCCGTTCACGCCGCATGCGACCATCAAGGACATGTTCGGCGTCGCCTGCTTCCTGCTGCTGTACGCTTGGTTCATCTTCTACATGCCGAACTATCTCGGCGACGCCGACAACTACATTCCCGCGAACCCGGGCGTGACGCCGCCGCACATCGTGCCGGAATGGTATTACCTGCCGTTCTACGCGATCCTGCGCTCGATTCCCGACAAGCTCGCGGGCGTCATCGCGATGTTCGGGGCGATCATCATCCTGTGCTTCCTGCCCTGGCTCGACACCGCCAAGACCAAGTCCTCGAAGTACCGTCCGCTCGCCAAGCAGTTCTTCTGGATCTTCGTCGCGGTCTGCATCCTGCTCGGCTATCTCGGCGCACAGCCGCCGGAAGGCATCTACGTCATCGCCGGCCGCATCCTGACGTTCTGCTACTTCGCCTACTTCCTGATCGTGCTGCCGCTGCTCGCGCGCATCGAGAAGCCGCGGCCGGTGCCGAACTCGATCTCGGATGCCGTGCTGGCTAAGACCGGCAGCCGGTCGACGCCGATGGTCTCGACCGCGATCGTGCTGGCGCTCGCCGGCTCGTTGTTCGCGGGCTCGATCGACAGCGCGAAAGCGGCCGAAGGCGGCGACAAGCCTCCGGGCAACAAGTGGTCGTTCGCGGGCCCGTTCGGTACGTTCGATCGCGGCGCGCTGCAGCGCGGCCTCAAGGTCTACAAGGAGGTCTGCGCCAGTTGCCACGGCCTGTCCTTCGTCGCCTTCCGTAACCTCGCCGAGCCCGGCGGGCCCGGCTATTCGGTGGCGCAAGCCGCGGCGTTTGCATCCGAGTACAAGGTCAAGGACGGCCCGAACGATGCGGGGGACATGTTCGAGCGCCCGGGCCGGCCGGCGGACTATTTCCCCTCGCCGTTCGCGAACGAGCAGGCCGCGCGTGCCGCGAACGGCGGTGCGGCGCCGCCGGACCTGTCCCTGATCACCAAGGCGCGCTCCTACAAGCGCGGCTTCCCCTGGTTCATCTTCGACGTCTTCACCCAGTACCAGGAGCAGGGGCCTGACTACGTCGCCGCATTGCTTCAGGGCTATGAGGACAAGGTGCCGGAGGGCGTCACCCTCCCGGAGGGCTCGTACTACAACAAGTACTTCCCGGGCCACGCCATCAAGATGCCGAAGCCGATCAGCGACGGCCAGGTGACCTATGACGACGGCTCGCCGACTACGGTCGCGCAGTACTCCAAGGACGTCACCACCTTCCTGATGTGGACCGCCGAGCCGCACATGGAAGCGCGCAAGCGCCTCGGCTTCCAGGTCTTCGTGTTCCTGATCGTCTTCGCAGGCCTGATGTACTTCACCAAGAAGAAGGTCTGGGCCGCCTCGCACTGAGCGGCGAAGGACGAGACGAGATGAAGAAGCCCCCGCGAGGGGGCTTTTTGTTGACTGGTCATTCCGGGGCGCGTGATCGCGCGAACCCGGAATATCGAGATTCCGGTTCGGTGCTGCACACCGCCGGGAATGACGAGAGTGTGGATTGCGCCGCGCGCTCCCACCCGCCAAAATACCGCCAACCGATCCCCCAGAAACTCACCGGAGGACACCATGGGAACCAGCATCACCTTCAAGCGCCCGGACGGTAAGGACGCCTCGGGCTATCTCGCCAATGCCGGGCGCGGCAATGCGCCGGGCGTCGTGGTGATCCAGGAATGGTGGGGCCTATCCGATCAGATCAAGGGCCTGTGCGACCGCTTCGCGCTGGCCGGCTTCGACGCGCTGGCGCCCGATCTCTACAAGGGCAAGGTGGTGCCGTATCACGACACGGACAGCGCCAACAAGGAGATGAACTCGCTCGACTTCATGGACGCCACCACGCAGACCGTGCGCGGCGCCACGCAATATCTGTCGCGCAACGGTGCCAAGGTCGGGCTGACCGGCTTCTGCCTCGGCGGCGCCGTGACCATCATCGGCGCGACCAAAATCCCGGAGCTCGCGGCCGGCGTCGTGTTCTACGGCATCCCGCCCGAGCAGGCGGCCAAGCCCGCCGACGTCAAGATCCCGCTCCAGGCCCATTTCGCCAACAAGGACGATTGGTGCACGCCGGAGCTGGTCAACGGCTTCGAGAAGGCCATGAAGGCCGCCGGCAAGTCGCTGGAGCTGTTCCGCTATGACGCCGAGCACGCCTTCGTCAACGAGCAGCGCCAGGCCGTGCACGACCGCGAAGCCGCCGAGCTCGCCTGGGGCCGCGCGACGGAGTTTTTCAGGAAGCATCTGGGGTAGGAGCGTGCCAGACCGATCCGAGAACAAAAGGCGTCGGGAGCGCGAGGTCTTCGCGATCCCGGAGGAGCACAGGGCGGCCGTTCGCGAGGGGCTCGATCAAGCTGAGCGCGGCGAGTTTGCCAGCGACGCCGAGATGGCAGCCCTCTGGAAGAAGGGTGGCCTCTGACCCGCAGCTCGGCCACCCTTGACGCCGCCCCCGCGCCATGGTGAGTATCCGCCCATGAGCACCGCCGTCCGCCCAGCCCGTCTTTGGTGGCGCACCTCCTAAAGAGGTGGCCGGTGCGATTTCATTTCTCAAAATCGTCGAAGGTCGCCACGCAGTGCGGCGGCCTGATCGTTTGTCCTGTGTGGCGTTCCCTCGACAAGTTTCGTAAGAGGACGACATGAACAGGACAGTCTTTGCCCTCCCGGCCAGAAGTGCGTACGCGACCCGCGCCGGTCTTGCGATCACGCGTGTGGCCGAGCAGTTCACCGGCGGCGCCAACCGGCTCGACGACCTGATCAACCTGCTCGACCGCCGCCGCGGCGTGGTGCTGTCCTCGGGCACGACCGTGCCCGGCCGCTACGAGAGCTTCGATCTCGGCTTCTCTGACCCGCCGCTCAAGCTCGAGACCGTTGGCGTCAATTTCAAGCTGGAAGCGCTGAACGCGCGCGGAGAGGTGCTGATCGCCTTCCTCGGCGACGTGCTGCACGAACCCTGCGTGGTGATCTCCGAAAAGACGGCGACGCGCCTTTCCGGCCACATCATCCGCGGCGATGCGCCGGTCGAGGAGGACCAGCGCACGCGGCGTGCCAGCGTGATGTCGCTGGTGCGCGATCTCGTCGCTGCCTTCTCCGCCAGTGACGACGGCCTGCTCGGCCTGTTCGGCGCTTTCGCCTACGACCTCGTGTTCCAGATCGAGGACCTCGTGCAGAAGCGCCCGCGCGAGACCGACCAGCGCGATATCGTGCTCTATATTCCCGATCGCCTGCTCGCCTACGACCGTGCCACCGGCCGCGGCGTCGTGCTCTCTTACGATTTCGCCTGGAAGGGCAAATCGACCGAAGGCCTGCCGCGCGAGACCGCCGACAGCCCCTATCTGAAGACGCCGCGTCAGGGCTTTGCCGATCACGCGCCGGGCGAATATCAGGCCACGGTCGAGACAGCGCGCGCCGCCTTTGCCCGTGGCGATCTGTTCGAGGCCGTGCCGGGCCAGCTGTTCGCCGAGCCCTGCGACCGCTCGCCGGCCGAAGTGTTCCAGCGCCTCTGCGTCATCAACCCGTCGCCCTATGGTGCGCTGATGAATCTCGGCGAAGGCGAGTTTCTCGTCTCGGCTTCGCCCGAAATGTTCGTGCGCTCGGACGGCCGCCGCGTCGAGACCTGCCCGATCTCGGGCACGATCGCGCGCGGCCTTGATGCGATCGGCGATGCCGAGCAGATCCGCCAGCTGCTGAATTCGGAGAAGGACGAGTTCGAGCTCAACATGTGCACCGACGTCGACCGCAACGACAAGGCGCGCGTCTGCGTGCCCGGCACCATCAAGGTCCTGGCGCGCCGCCAGATCGAGACCTACTCGAAGCTGTTCCACACCGTCGACCACGTCGAGGGCATGCTGCGCCCCGGCTTCGACGCGCTCGATGCCTTCCTCACCCACGCCTGGGCCGTCACCGTCACCGGCGCGCCAAAGCTGTGGGCGATGCAGTTCGTCGAGGACCACGAGCGCTCGCCGCGGCGCTGGTATGCCGGCGCGATCGGCGCGGTGAATTTTGACGGCAGTATCAACACCGGCCTCACCATCCGCACCATCCGCATGAAGGATGGCCTCGCCGAAGTGCGCGTCGGCGCCACCTGCCTGTTCGATTCAGACCCCGCCGCAGAAGACCGCGAGTGCCAGGTCAAGGCCGCCGCGCTGTTCCAGGCGCTGCGCGGCGACCCGCCGAAGCCGCTCTCGACCTTTGCGCCTGATGCCACTGGCTCGGGCAAGCAGGTGCTGCTGATCGACCATGACGACAGCTTCGTGCACATGCTCGCCGATTATTTCCGCCAGGTCGGCGCCAGCGTCACCGTGGTCCGCTATGTGCATGCGCTCGACATGCTCAAGCAGAAGAGGTGGGACTTGCTGGTGCTGTCGCCCGGCCCCGGGCGCCCTGAGGATTTCGGGATCAAGACGACGATCGATGCGGCGCTGGAGAAGAAGCTGCCGGTGTTCGGCGTCTGCCTCGGCGTGCAGGCGATCGGCGAATATTTCGGCGGCGAGCTCGGCCAGCTCACCCATCCCGCCCACGGCCGGCCCTCGCGGGTGCAGGTGCGCGGCGGACGGCTGATGCGCAATTTGCCGAACGAGATCGTCATCGGCCGCTATCACTCGCTCTATGTCGAGCGCGACAGCATGCCGGAGGTGTTGTCCGTCACCGCCAGCACCGAGGACGGCGTCGCCATGGCGCTGGAGCACAAGACCCTGCCGATCGCCGGCGTGCAATTCCACCCGGAATCGCTGATGTCGCTCGGCGGCGAGGTGGGGCTACGTATTGTCGAAAACGCGTTCCGGCTGGATGCGCCGGTCAATTGAGAGGCACGAATGACTTTTGACCACGACATCAAGGCGAGCGTCCGCACCATCCCGGATTATCCCAAGCCCGGGATCATGTTCCGCGACATCACCACCTTGCTCGCGGATGCGCGCGCATTCCGCCGAGCCGTGGACGAGCTCGTCAATCCCTGGGCCGGCAACAAGATCGACAAGGTCGCCGGCATGGAGGCGCGGGGCTTCATCATCGGCGGCGCGGTGGCGCATCAGCTCTCGGCGGGCTTCGTGCCGATCCGCAAGAAGGGCAAGCTGCCGCATACCACGGTGCGCATCGCCTATTCGCTCGAATACGGCATCGACGAGATGGAGATGCACGTCGACGCGGTCGCACCCGGCGAGCGCGTGATCCTGGTCGACGACCTCATCGCCACCGGCGGCACCGCAGAAGGCGCGGTCAAGCTGCTGCGCCAGATTGGCGCCAACGTGGTTGCCGCCTGCTTCATCGTCGACCTGCCCGAGCTCGGCGGCGCCGCCAAGCTGCGCGCCATGGACGTGCCCGTGCGCACGCTGATGTCGTTCGAGGGGCACTGAGCGTCCTGGTCGTTTCGCCTACGATCGCTGCAATATCAGGCTGAGCTCGAGCTCCCGGAACGCGATGTAATTCCGCCGGGTCCATTGGTGCAACTCGGTCGAAGAGTCCTTCTCCTGGCGCAGATAGCCGGTGAAGGAGAAATTTAGCCGATCGATATAGGTCTTGAGGAAACCGGGCAGCGCGGGAAGGCGGAACAGCCGGCCGCCTCCCATTGCCGGCGGCAGCTCGCCGCGGACGACATATTCGTTGTCCACCGTGACCAGGTTCATCCGCGGGATCTGCCCACGCAGCATCTCGTGGGCGCGGGCCGAGACGCGGTCGGTGTCGGCGACGAACAGGATCATCGGCGCAACGTGGCGCCGCGCCGCCTCCTTCAGCAGGCCGATCTCGTCGGTCATCTTGAAGAACTCGTCGAAGGCGTGGAAGCCGAGGTCGATCACCTTGGCAAGTCCGTCATCGACGATGACGCGGTCCATCAGCTGCATCTTGCCGAAGGTGTCGATCACGTCGGCGGTCTCGGTCACCTTCGGCAGGTAATCGAGCAGCGACGGCTCTTTCAGGTTGACGTCGAAGGCCGCGACGTTGCCGTTCTTGAGCAGCAGGAATTCCGTCAGCAGCCGCGCCAGCAAGGTCTTGCCGACCTGCGGGCGAGGCGAGCAGATGATGTAGACGGGCGTTGCGGGCATCGACAGCTATTATCTGGGCCAACTCACCGCCCAATCCAGCCGTATCCACCCGGCTTGCGCAACTATTTTTCGCTGTTGCGGGTCACCGGCTTCGAACCGACGATGTCGGTCAGGCGGATGCGGTCGAACTCGCTCCAGACATTGGCCAGCCAGTGCCGGACATAACCGCGCAGCACGAAGGAATAGTTCGCGGCCTCGTCGCTGATGCCCTTGTTGGCCACGAATTTCAGGAACGGGACGGAGGACACCTCGACCTGCTCATAGGCCATTTCGTTGAGCTTGGGGATCGTCAGCTCGGTCGCGTCCTTGATGCGGTGGAAGTAGGAATTGTAGGTCGCCTGGTCCCACTGGAAGAACTGGGTGTCGTTGATGAAGTTCTTGACCAGGAAATATTTCGCGCCCCCCATGAAGCCTGCGGTCTCCGCGATCTCCTCCAGCGAGGCGATCGAGGGTCCGAGGATGTGGAACACGGCGAAGGTGATCTGGCCGGCCTTGGCGGCGTCGAGGAAGCCGATGTCGCGCAGCGAGGCCAGCGCCGGCGAAAGCAGGCCGGCGCGGACGTCGATCACGGTGACCGAAGGGCTGACAGCGTTGAGCGTGTCGAAGATCTTCATCTGGTCGGCCGTCGTCGTCATGTCGACGATCTCGGTGATGTCGGGGTGGAAGCGTTTCAGGGTTCCGCGCGGCGACTCCGTATCGAACGCCCGCGTCGGCACGTTGTTGGCCGAGAAATAATCGAGCAGGGTGCGCGATACCGTGGTCTTGCCGACCCCGCCCTTGTCCGCGCCCACCACAACCACTGCCGGCTTTGCCATTGCTGTCCCCTAACGCGCGCCCCCGATCGCGAGGTCGCAATCGGCCGGGCCCCAAATCGATGTCCCGAAAGACGTCCCGAGTCTGCTGTTGGGCGCGAACATGGCAGAAACAAGGGAGAATTCAATTCCTCGCGCTCCACTTACGGCAATTCCCGAGGATTTTCCCGATTGCCGGGAAACCCGGCGCATGAAGCGGCAAATCACGCCGTCAGTGACGGCCCCACGGTCCCATCGGATTGGCTGCCGGGGCTCCTGAGGGACTGGGCGCGGGAACGGGCGGCGGGCTCGCGGGACCGGCCGCATCGCTCCACGGCCCCTGCGAGAGCGGCGGCGGCCCGTCCTGCGCGCCGGCTTGTTCGGTCTCGAGTTGTTCCGTCTCTTCGGCGGGGTCCGGCAGCGGTCCCGGATCGCGCCCGCCGGCGAACTTGACCAGCGCGTCGACCCGGGACTGCACGGAAGGGTGGGTCGCGAACAGGTCGGCAAAGCCCTCGCGTGGATTGTCGACGCAGAGCTCCATCACGGCCGAGGTCGCGCCGGGAAGCTCGCCGCGATTCTCGATCTTGCGCAGCGCCGAGATCATGGCGTCGGGGTCTTTCGTCAGCTCGACCGAACCGGCGTCGGCGAGATATTCGCGCGACCGCGACAGTGCGAGCTTCACCACCTGCGACAGCAGCCAGGCCAGCACGATCAGCACGATGGCGATGATGATGACGATGATCGCGCCGCCGCCGGAGCTCTTGCTGTCGCTCGACGACGAGGACGACCGCGACGACGAGGAGGAGCCGGAGGACGAGGAGCCGCCGGAGCTCCAGTTCAGATTCGTGAACAGGCGGAAGAACAATTCGCCGAAGAAGCCGACCACGCCGGCGATGATGACGGCGACCACCATCAGTTGCACATCGCCGTTCTTGATGTGGGTCAGCTCGTGGCCGAGCACCGCCTCGATCTCCTTGTCGTTGAGCGCATCGAGGAGACCCGTGGTGACCGTGATGGAATATTGCCGCGGATTGAGACCGGTCGCGAAGGCGTTCAGCGCCGGGCTCTCCATGATCTTCAGCTTCGGCATGGTGAGACCGCGCGAGATGCAGAGATTCTCGAGCAGATTGTAGAGCCGCGGCTGTTCTTGCCGGGTGACGCTGTGGCCGCCGGTCACGGCATCGATCATCGACTGGTGAAAGAAATAGGCGATCACGATCCAGACCGCCGCCACGACCGTTGCAATGGGCGCGGCCTTGAGCAGGTCCGAGAAGGCGTGTCTGAGATAGTACGCGACGGTCTCACTGTCATCGATGAACACTTCGGCCACCAGCGCGCCGGCATAGACCAGCACATAGACCAGCGCGAACAAGCCGGCGAGCAGCAGCATCGAACGAAGCTTGTTCGAGGCGATGTGCGTGTAGAGACCATACGCGGCCATGACGCGATGCCCTGCCGGCCTATCGGCTCAAATCAGAACTTCACCTGCGGCACGGTCTCGACCTCGGTGCGGCTGGCGCCGAGATCGAAGAAGTCCTTTTTGGTGAAGCCGAACATGCCGGCGAACAGAGCTGCGGGCAGCTGCTGGATGCCGGTATTGTATTCCTGCACCGCGTTGTTGAAGAAGCGGCGGCTCGCCGCGATCTTGTTTTCGAGGTCGGAGAGCTCGGAGGCGAGCTGCTGGAAATTGGCGTTGGCCTTGAGGTCGGGATAGGCCTCCGACAGCGCGATCAGCCGGCCGAGCGCGCCGGAGAGCTGGGTCTCGGCCGCGGACACCTGCGCCGGGCCCTGCGCCGACATCGCCGAATTGCGCGCCTTGATGACGTCGTCGAGCGTGCCGCGCTCGTGCGAGGCGTAGCCTTTCACCGTCTCGACCAGGTTCGGGATCAGGTCGTGACGCTGCTTGAGCTGCACGTCGATGTCGGCAAAGGCCTGGCCGACACGCTGGCTCAGCGCCACCAGGCGGTTGTAGGCGCTGAAAGCGATCAGCGCGAGGACGACGATGACGCCGAGGACGATCCAGCCGGTCGACATGGAGAACTCCTGAAGAGGGAAGAAGGCGGGCGCTAGGGTAGACGAAATTAACGCAGGATGAGAGCCCGGCGCGGAGGGAAGGTAAGACTTGGTCGGATCAGGAACGGCCCGAGTTCAAGGCAGGCACGGCCAGCGAAATTAACTTTCGGACATGACGGCATCGCCCCAGCGCCAGCGCCGGGCCTCGGCATAGGCCACCTTGTCCCGCCGCGGGACTTTTGCCGGCGCGACCCCGGCCTCCGTGCAAAGCTTGGCCGTGATCTCGGCCTTGCCGACGTCCGGCGGTGCCAGCACGCGCGCGGCGCGGCTCGCGGGCGGCGTGCGGGTCAGGGCGACGTAGATGAAGCGCTCGTCCTCGAACGGCACCTCGGCGCCTTTGATCTGCCGGTGCGCCTGCGAGCGCGGCAGGCGCTGGCTGAAATGGCACCAGTCGGGCGCGATGAGCGGGCACGGCCTTTCGTGCGGGCAGGGCGCGGTGACGAAAGCGCCAGCTGCGATCAGCTGCTGCCGCACGGCGAGGATGCGGGCATAGCCGGCGGGCGTGCCGGGCTCGATCACCACCAGCGCGTGGCGCGCTTTGGCCCACATCGCCTCGGTCAGCTTGCGCTGATCGGCCTCGCTGAGCTCGCCGATGATGTAGCTGGCGATGACGAGATCGGCCTGTGAGACCTCGGCGAGGTTGCCGCCGGCATCGCCGGGCAGATAACGGCACTCCGCCAATCGCGAGCTGCCGTGTGCCAGTTCGAGCGCTAGCCGGCTCAGCGTGGTGTTGACATCGAGCAGGGTAAAATCCTGTAGCGACGGAAAGGCTTCCGCGGCGGCCCAGCTTGCCGTGCCCGGGCCGGCGCCGACGTCGAGCAATGTTTCGGGGGTGAGATCAGGCGCGATCTCGGTGAGCGCATTGAGGCTGGCCGCCACCGCCGCGTAGGTCGCGGGCATGCGCGCCAGCGCATAAGCGAGCGCATCGGCGTCCGACTTGATCGTGCTGGAGGTGCCGCCGGCGCGATACGTAGTCGAGATCTTCTGCGAGCGCTGGGCTGCGTCGCTGCGGGACAAGCCCTGCAGCTTGCCGTCGAGGGCGGCTTTCAGTTCGGCGGGAAGGGTGGGGGAGATCATCAGCAACCCCACGTCATTCCGGGGCTCGCGAAGCGAGAACCCGGAATCCATTTATCTGCAGCGTCGGTCGCACCATGGATTCCGGGTTCGATGCTGCGCATCGCCCCGGAATGACGGTCCAAGATCACGCCACGTTCTGGTCGAGAATGTCCACGGCCTCGGCGAGGCTCACCGACACCAGCTGCGAGACGCCGCGCTCGGCCATGGTGACGCCGAACAGCCGGTTCATCCGCGCCATCGTGATCGGGTTGTGCGTGATGATGATGAAGCGCGTGTCGGTCGAGCCCGTCATCTCGTGGAGAAGGTTGCAGTACCGTTCGACATTGTGGTCGTCGAGCGGCGCGTCGACTTCGTCCAGCACGCAGATCGGCGACGGGTTGGTGAGGAACACCGCGAAGATCAGTGCCATCGCGGTCAGCGCCTGCTCGCCGCCCGAGAGCAACGACAGCGTCTGCGGCTTCTTGCCCGGCGGCTTGGCGATGATTTCGAGGCCAGCTTCCAAGGGGTCGTCGCTCTCGATCAGGTGCAGCGCGGCTTCGCCGCCGCCGAACAGCTCGACGAACAGGCGCTTGAAGTGGTCGTTGACGACGTCGAACGAGGTCAGGAGCCGCTCGCGGGCTTCCTTGTTGAGGCTCTGGATACCCTGGCGCAGCCGCTTGATGGCCTCGACCAGGTCGTCGCGCTCGGTGACAAGGCCGGTGTGCTGGGTCTCGACCTCGCGCAGCTCTTCCTCGGCGCGCAGATTGACGGCGCCGAGGCGCTCGCGGTCGCGGCGCATCTTCTCGAGGTCTTCCTCGATCTCGTGCAGCGGCGGCAGCTCGGCGCCGGGCTCGAGCTCGGCAAGGCCGGCGACGGCCTGCGGCTCGACCTCGAGCATGTCGCGGATCTCGCGCTCGATGTCCTCGAGCCGGCGGCGGGCGCCTTCCATGCGCTCCTCAGCGCGGGCGGTGGCCTCGCGGGCGCTGGAGAGCGCCTCGAGCGTCAGCTTGGCGACACGGTCGGTCTCGGCCATTGCGGTTTCCGCGGTGGCAAGTGCGTCGGCGGCCATGCGGCGGTCGTTCTCGGCGTATTCGATCTCGGTGATCAGCGCGCTACGCTTTTCGGCAAATACGGCCGGGGCGTTTTCGAGCTCGCTGCGCTCGATCGTGAGCTCGGCGATGCGGGCCTGGATGGTGTCGATATGGGAGGCCGCGCTCTCCTTGCGGTTCTGCCACTCGGTGCGTTCGGCGAGGATCGCCTGCACGCGGCGATCGGCGAGCTCGGCCTCACGTGCCAGCGCCTGCGCCTCGGCGCGGACCTGGGCGGCCATGCGGCGGCGGCCTTCGATGTCGCTGCGGACGGCGGCGAGCTGGGTCTCGGTGTCTTCGCTCGACGGCAGCTCGCCGATGCCGGCCTGGGCGTATTCGTAGGCGGCCTCGGCTTCGGCGCGATCGGCGGCGAGCCGGCTGTGCGCTTCCGATAGCGTTGCCTTGCGCGCGGCGTGGCGGCTGATCTCGCGCTCGGCATTGGCGTGGCGCTCGCGCGCGACGTTCAGCTCGCGCTGGGCGCCGCGCCAGGCTTCGCGGCTGGCGCCTTCGGTGCTCGCCGCCATCTGGAGCTCGGACTCGGCGTTCTCCAGCGCCTGACGCTTGATCTGCGCGTCGATGCGGGCCTGCTCCAGCTCGTTCTCGATGTCGACGAGGCGGGCACGCTCGGCCAGGCGCCGCGCGGCGCCGGTCGGGGCATGCGCCGCGGCAACAAAACCGTCCCAGCGCCAGACGTCGCCCTCGGGCGAGACCAGCCGCTGGCCGGTCTTGAGCTGCGACACCAGCTCGGCGCCGCGCTCGCGCGGGACGACACCGATCTGCGCGAGGCGACGCGCCAGCTCGGCCGGCGCCTGCACATGGTTGGAGAGCGGAACGGCGCCCTCGGGCAGCTCCGGATCGCCCTCGGTGTATCCGACATTGGTCCAGCGCATCGGCGCCGACGGATCGATCGGTGCATCGAGATCGTCGCCGAGTGCTGCGCCGATCGCCTTTTCAAAGCCCTTGTCGACGGTGATGCCGTCGATGATCGGCGGCCACAGATTCTTGGTCTCGCCGTTGACGATCTTCGAGATCGTGCGCGCCTCGGTCTCGAGCCGCTGCACGCGCTTGTCGGCCTCGACCAGTGGCGAGCGCGAGGATTCCAGCGTCTGGCGTGCCGCGACATGCGCCGCTTCGCTCGCCTGCGCCGCAGCTTCGGAGGCGGCCAGCGTCTCTTCCGCGGTCTCGACCAGCGCGGTCAGCTCGTCGAGATCGCCGAAGCCGCCGGTATCGGCGGCAAGCTTCTGCTCTTCCGCCGTGACGTTCGCAATCTCCTGATCGAGCCGGGCGAGCTTGTCGCGATGGGTGCGGACGTTGGCCTCGAGCTGGTTGCGCTTCGCCGTGAGGTCGGCGAGCGCGGTGGTGAGCTCGGCGAAGCGCTGCTCGGTCTCGGTCAGCACCGCCTCGGCCTCGGCGACGCGCTCGTCGACGCCGGAGCGCTTCTCGACGCGCGACTTGATCTCTTCCTTCAGCTCGGCATCTTCGGCGTCGAGCCGCTGCAGCGCGACGTCGGCGTCCATGGTCTGCTGCTGGGCGCGCGAAATGTCGCCCTCGAACTGGGCGAGGCGGCGCTCGAGCTCGGCGACGCGCTCCTTGGCGCGCTCTTCCTCGCGGTCGAGCTGCTCGCGGGCATTGGTCAGGCGTTGCAGGCCGGCCGCGGCGCGCGCTTCAGCATCGCGCAGCGCCGGCATCTCGGCGGCGCGGATCGCCTGGATGCGGGCGGCTTCGGCCTGGTGCTGAGTGCGCTCGGCCATCTCGCGCACGGCGAGATCGTGGGTCTGGCCGGATTCGTTGACGTCGGCATGGGCACCGACCCAGCGCAGGTGGAACAGGGTAGCTTCGGCCTTGCGGACCTTGGCCGCGACCTCGCGGTAACGCACGGCTTGGCGGGCCTGCTTCTTCAGGCCTTCCATCTGGCCGGAGAGCTGGCCGATCACGTCCTCGACGCGGGTGAGATTGGTTTCGGCCGCCTTCAGCCGCAGCTCGGCCTCGTGACGGCGGGCATGCAGGCCGGCAACGCCCGCGGCATCTTCCAGCACGCGGCGGCGCTGCTCGGGCTTGGCCTGGATGATCTCGCCGATCTTGCCCTGGTGGACGAGGGCGGGCGAGCGCGCACCGGTGGCGGCGTCCGCGAACAGGATCTGCACGTCGCGGGCGCGCACGTCGCGGCCGTTGATGCGGTAGACCGAGCCCGCCTCGCGCTCGATGCGGCGGGAGATTTCGAGAATCTGGCTGTCGTTCATCGCCGCCGGCGCGGTGCGATCGGCATTGTCGATCGTCATCGTCACTTCGGCATGGTTGCGCGCCGGACGATTGCCGGAGCCGGCGAAGATCACCGCATCCATGTCGGCCGCGCGCAAGCTCTTGTAGGAGGTCTCGCCCATCGCCCAGCGCAGCGCCTCGACGAGATTCGACTTGCCGCAACCGTTGGGGCCGACCACGCCGGTCAGGCCGGGCTCGATGACGAAGTCCGTGGGCTCAACGAAGGACTTGAAACCGTGAAGGCGCAGGCGGGTGATTTTCATAAGCACGCATCTCTGTTGGCAGGCGCGAATCCCCCTGCCGGGACAATACCATGGAAGGCAATGTCGCTGTCTGGGTGAGTCGCGCGAGGCGCCTCATGCGGCTGGACAATGGCCGCGGTGCGCCGCGAGGGCAACCGGCGAAAGCCGCTTTTCCCAAGGGATTTATGCCGGGAAAGATACGGCTTTCGAGATGCGAATCAGGATCTTGACGCGCGAATCAGCTCTTCAGCAGCGGGTTGATCTTCTTGGCGAACTCCTCGAACGAGGTGTCGCCCTTGATCTTCTCGCCGTTGATGAAGAAGGTCGGCGTCGAATCCACCTTGAGCACGTCGCTGGCATATTTCTGGTCGGCGGCAATCTTGTCGAGCAGCGCCTGGTCCTTCAGGCAGGCCTCGACCTGCTGCTGGGTGAGGCCGGCCTGCTTGCCGATCCGCGTCAGGGTCTCAGTGGTGTTCTTCATCACCCAGTCATTCTGCTGGCGGAACAGCATGTCGGTGACCGCGAAGTATTTCGGGGCATCGTCCTTGGCGATGCAGCGCGATAGCATCGAGCCGGCGGCGGCTTTGATGTCGAGCGGGAACTCGCGGAAGATGTAACGCACCTTGCCGGTGTCGATGTATTCCGTCTTGATCTTCGGGAACACCTGCTCGTTGAAGGCGGCGCAGTGCGGGCACGTCATCGAGGCGTATTCGGTGATGGTGACGGCGGCTTCCTTCGGGCCGAGCGCCATGTCGGGCAGCGACACCGGCTTGGCCACGTCGGCGGCCGACTGAGCCATCGCTTCCGTGATGAACCGCAGCGGCGAGAGCCCGGCGAACGCGGCAAGCCCGGTCAGCGACAGCATCGTGGTGAAGGCGCGGCGGGTAATGATCAAGGTCGGCTCCCGGGATTGGCAAGGTTCGCCCAAAGGACGGTCAAGGTTTCCTGCTCGGACGGCCTGTCGCTAGCTTGAAACGTCGTTTGAGGCAATGGCGGGCGCTACGGACAGGTCCAGTTTGGCCGCGGAATGAGGCTCAATTTCGCTTGATGGCGGCCCCGAGGCGCGCCAGCGCGGTCTTCAGTTCTTCATCCTCGATGTCGGTCAGGTTCTCCGCCACCTTGGCGACGGCCTTGGGGTCGGGCGGGCCGGGCCGCTTCCGGGCCTGCGGCCGCGACAGGGGCGCCTGGCGGAAGGCCAGCTTGCCGACCGCGCTCCAGCCGAAGAAGCGGTTGACCCGCTCCAGGATCACGTCGGCCGAATGCTGGATCTCCAGCGCCATCGGCCCCTCGACCCGCAGCACCAGGGTTGCCGGCTCCTGCGGCTGACCCTCGACCGGCCGTGGCCATTGCATCTTGAGCGGCTCGGCATGGGCCGCGATCTCCGGCCCCGCGATCTGCGCCCACCGCGTCACCAACTCGCGCGCCGCAAAGCCCTGCTTGGCATAGGCCTCGGCAAAGACGTCGTCGAGCAGGATCCCGAGCGGTTTGGCGCTGACGGGGCCGGGCTTGAAGATGGGGCCGGATTTGGACATGAGGCCTTATAGCACTTCGAACGCCGGGCCACAGACCCCCCGGGCCCGTCATGGCCGGGCTTGTCCCGCCTGCGCGGCCGAAGCCGCTTCGGCGAGGCGGAGGCCCGGCCATCCACGTTCTTCCTGCGAAGAAAGACGTGGATGCCCGCGACAAGCGCGGGCATGACGTGGAGAGGCCAGTGCATTGCCGCTACAGTGAGGAATGAGCCCCAGATCCGCACGCAAGCCGAAGCCGGAACCTTCTCAACCGGAGACCTCATCGCGCCCGCTCGCGCTCCTGCAATGGTACGACCGCCACCGGCGCCGACTGCCTTGGCGCGCCGCGCCGGGCGAGGCGTCCGATCCTTACCGCGTCTGGCTCTCCGAGATCATGCTCCAGCAGACCACCGTGAAGGCGGTCGGCCCCTATTTCGAAAAATTCGTCGCGCGCTGGCCTGATGTCACGGCGCTGGGGCGAGCCTCGCAGGACGACGTGCTGCGGATGTGGGCCGGGCTCGGCTATTACTCGCGCGCACGCAACCTCCATGCCTGCGCGGTTGCGGTGACGGGCGAGCATGGCGGCGTGTTTCCGGATACCGAGGAGGGGCTGCGCGCGCTGCCGGGGATCGGGCCCTACACGGCGGCGGCGATTGCGGCGATCGCGTTCGACCGCCGCACCATGCCGGTCGACGGCAATATCGAGCGCGTGGTGTCGCGGCTGTTCGCGGTCGAGGAGGAGCTGCCGCAAGCCAAGCCGCTCATCCAGCAACTGGCCGCGACGCTGCTGGCGGAGTCTCGCGCCGGCGACAGCGCGCAGGCGCTGATGGATCTCGGCGCCTCGATCTGCACGCCGAAGAAGCCGGCCTGCTCGCTGTGTCCGCTGAACGAGGACTGCACGGCACGCGCGCAGGGCACCCAGGAGACGTTCCCGCGCAAGGCACCGAAGAAGAGCGGGACGCTCAGGCGCGGCGCCGCCTTCGTGGTCACGCGCGGCGACGAGCTGCTCGTCCGCTCGAGGCCCGAAAAGGGGTTGCTCGGCGGCATGACGGAGGTGCCGTGCTCGGACTGGCTCGCCGGCCAGGACGATGCAACGGCGAAGCAGCAGGCGCCGCAGCTCAAGGGGCTGTCGCGCTGGCAGCGCAAGGTGGGCGTCGTCACCCACGTCTTCACGCATTTTCCGCTCGAGCTGGTGGTCTACACGGCCAAGGCCGAGGCCCGGGTCCGCGCGCCCGAGGGCATGCGTTGGGTACCGATCGCGACTCTGGCAGATGAGGCGCTGCCCAACGTCATGCGCAAGATCATCGCGCATGGATTGGATCTCTAGCATCCATCCTGCTGACAGCAGGCTGTCAGCAGTCTTGCGCTAACAGGGGGCAAAGGAGATCTCGCATGGTCAAGACCGCGCTCGATAACTTCCCAAGGCCCCCATGCGCCGAGCTGCTCGGCTGGCGCCTGCTCGATGCCCGTCCGGAGGAGGGCTGGATCAAGCTTGGCTTCGACGGCAAGCCGGAGTTCTGCAACCCCGCGGGCTTCATCCAGGGCGGCATGCTCTCGGCCATGCTCGACGACACCATGGGTCCGGCGGTGCTGGTGATGAGCGAGGGCCGGCTCTACACCACCACGATCAGCATGACCGTGAATTTTTTAGCACCCGCAAAGCCGGGCCCGATCACCGGCGAAGCCAACGTCACGCAGCTCGGCAAGACCATCGCTTTCGTCGAAGCCAAGCTGATGGCGGAGGACGGCACCGTGCTGGCGACGGCAAGCGCCAGCGAGCGATTGTTGGAGGCGGCGAGGGTGGTGAAGTGAGCGGGCACTGGTCTCTCGCTCCCTCGCCCCGTTCTTACGGGGAGAGGGTGGGGTGAGGGGCCTCTCTCAACACGGGAGATCCACGAGAGACCTGTACCCCCTCACCCGGATTGCATCTTCGATGCAATCCGACCTCTCCCCGCAAGCGGGGAGAGGTGAAGAGGAATGCGCCGCGCGAGTTGATTGATCAGACCCTCAAGCGCTCGCGCGGGCGTCCTTGCTCACGATCGGCGGCTTCGCATTCAGCGCCTCGACCTGGAATCCCGCAACGCGCTTGTAGTTGGCGGCGATGTCTTCCAGTTCCTGCTGCGATAGGACATCGGTGACGACCTTGTAGCCATCCGGCGCGCGCTCCTCGACCAGCTGCATCACCTGCTCGGGGCCGTTCTTGCGGTTGAGCAGGACGAGGTCGGTGGTCGCGGGCCGCCGCTCGGCTTCATAGGCGAGCAGTGCCGCCTGCGTCGGACCGTGCGCCAGGATCTCGCGGGTGATGACGCGCGCGTCGAGGATCGCCTGCGAGGCGCCGTTCGAGCCGATCGGGTACATCGGATGCGCGGCATCGCCCATCAGCGTGACGCGGCCGAAGGTCCATTGCGACACCGGATCGCGGTCGACCAGCGGATATTCGTAAGCGTGCGGGCAGTTCCTGATCAGGGCGGGCACGTCGAGCCAGTCGAACGTCCAGCTCTCGAACCAGGGCAGGAACTCCTCCAGCCGCGCGGTGCGGTTATAGTCCTCGCGACGCCACTGATAGGTCGGCGGCATGTGGCGCTCCGCGACCCAGTTGATGAGGTGGTTGCCGTTTGCATCCGGTTCTTTCGAGATCGGATAGCAGACGAATTTCAGGATCTCGTGGCCGGCCATGATCATGCTGCGGCCGGTGAGGAAGGCTTTGGCCGGCGTGACGCCGCGCCAGAGGATGCGGCCGTTCCAGATCGGCGGGCCTTCGTTCGGATAGAGCTTTTCTCGCGCGGCGGAATGGATGCCGTCGGCGGCGATCAGGATCGCGCCCTCGTAGGTGCCGGCGGCCTTGCCGATCGCCCTGTCGACGAAGTCGGCGCGCACGCCGCCCGCCGTCTCGGTCCAGCCGGTCAGATGATGGCTGGTGAGGATGTTGTCGCGGCCGAGCCGCTCGAGCGCGGTGTCGAGCAGGATCTGCTGGAGGGTGCCGCGATGGATCGAGAATTGCGGCCATTTGTAGCCGGCCTCCAGGCCGCGCGGCTCGCTCCAGATCGGCTTGCCGTGCTTGGAGAAATAGGCGAGCTCGCGCGTCCGCACGCCGCTGGCGTCCAGCTTGTCCAGCAGGCCGAGCTCGATCAGTTCGCGCACCGCATGCGGCAGCACGTTGATGCCGACCCCGAGCGGCTTCAGTTCCGCGACGCTCTCGAACACTTTCACGGGAACGCCGATCTGATGCAGGCTGAGCGCAAGCGTCAGTCCGCCGATGCCGCCACCGGCGATGAGTACCGTCATGAGAAAACCCCTCCGATGGAGGCGTCTTGGCACAGCCGGGCGGCCGTGGGCAACTGCGAACAGGCCGCCTATGGACGGCGCGGCGGAGGACCGTTAACCTCCGGTTTTCCCCATGAGGTCCGACATGCTCAAGCTCTACTACGCCACCGGCACCTGCGCGCTTGCCACCTACATCACCCTGGAAGAGGCCGGCGCCGAGTACACGGCTGAGCGGCTGAGCTTCAAGGACAACCAGCAGAACAGCCCGGACTATCTTGCCATCAACCCGAAGGGCCGGGTGCCGGCGCTGGTGACCGACCGCGGCGTCCTGACCGAGACGCCGGCGATGCTGGCCTATCTCGCGCAAACCTTCCCCAAGGCGAAGCTCGCGCCGCTCGACGATCCCTTCGACTTCGCGCAGGTGCAGTCGTTCAACTCCTATCTCTGCTCGACCGTGCACATCAACCACGCCCACAAGATGCGCGGCGCGCGCTGGGCGACGGAGGAGAACTCGTTCGCCGACATGAAGGCGATGGTGCCGAAGACCATGGGCGCCTGCTTCAAGCTGATCGAGCAGAAGATGTTTCGGGGACCCTGGGTGATGGGCGATCAGTACACGATCTGCGATCCCTATCTCTATACGCTCTCGACCTGGCTCGAAGGCGACAGCGTCGACATCAATGCGACGCCGAAGATCGCCGATCACTTCAAGCGCATGTCCGATCGCCCTGCGGTGAGCAAGGTGATGGTGGCGCAGAAGGCGTAACAACGCGACGATTCTTGTAGGGTGGGCAAAGGCGCAGAGCGCCGTGCCCACCATCTTTCCAAGATTGCAACAAAGGTGGTGGGCACGCTTCGCTTTGCCCACCCTACGAGAGCTGGCGCCTGGCTTGCTCCAGCTCCCGCCCCGTCTCCAGCATCAGCCGCCGCAGCCAGATCGAGCCGGGGTCCATCTGCGCGCGTGTCGGATGGAACATGAACTGCTCGTCGATCCCGGGATCGAACGGCGGCGTCACCGCGACGATGCCGAGCTGCTTCGACAGCGCGGCGATCAGCCGGCGCGGCACGAAGGCGACGAGATCGGTGCGCGCGGCGACGTGCAAGGCTTCGAGATAGCCCGGCACGACCAGCGAGACATGTCGCTCGACGCCTTTGCTGCGCAGCCAGGTGTCGATGAGATCCTCAGGCTGGCCGCGGATGATCACGCCGACATGGCGGGCGGCGAGGAACGCCTCGCGCCGCTTCAGCCTCGCTCCCACAGGATGGCCGCGCCGCACCGCCAGCGCGTCGCTGTCGGTGTAGAGCAACTGGCGATGAAACCCCTTGAAGGCGTTGCCGATCGAGATCACGAGATCGATGGTGCGGGCGAACTCGGCGTGGAAGATCGCAGGTCCCCGCCACGGCACCACGTCGATGCGGACGTTGGGGGCAAGGCGCGTCACTTTCGCCATCAAGGGCGGCATCAACAGCTCGACCGCGAGATCCGGCATCATCAGGCGGAACTGCCGCTCGCTGCGCGCGGCATCGAAGTCATCGGGCACGAACAGCCCGCGGACCTGGTCGAGCGCCTGCGCCAGCGGCGCACGCAGGGCCAGCGCCCGCGGCGTCAGCTCCATCCGTACGCCCGTGCGCACCAGCAGCGGGTCACCGAAGATGTCGCGCAGGCGCTGCAAGGCGTGGCTCGTGGCCGGCTGTGACAGGCCGATCCTCAGGGCCGCGCGGCTGACATTGGCTTCGCGGAGCAATGCGTCGAGCGCGGTCAACAGGTTAAGGTCGAGCGAATTCAAATTCATGGGGTGAATAGATATCATATTTCATATCGATTTGAAGAATGACGTTGGGCCGGCGATGATCTCGGCGTTGTCACCACAAGGAGATGCCGACATGAACGCGAGCGCCAACAAGAAACTGCTGCAGGATATCTTTGCTGCGGCCGCCAATCCCGATCCGGCCGCGCGCGACCGCGCCCTGTTCAGCGCAAGTCTCGCCGACGACGCCAAATGGGTCGTCACGGGGCAATATTCCTGGTCGCGCACCTTTGCCGGCAAGGAGGCGATCCTCAAAGATCTCCACGGCTATGTCCGCACGCGCCTGCGCGACCGTACGCGAACCATCGCCCATCGCTTCATCGCCGATGGCGACATCGTGGTGGTGGAAGCCAAGGGCGATAACGTCACGCCCGAGGGCGTGCGTTATGACAACGACTATTGCCTGGTCTTTCGTCTGGAGGACGGCAAGATCAAGGAGATTCGCGAGTACTGCGACTCCATGCTGACCGAGAAGGCGCTCGGCCCGTTTCCGCAAGCCCCCGCGAGGGCCGCGGGCTAACGGCTTGGACGAGGTCGTGTCCACCGGCCGCTCCTGTTCGTCACGGCCCGCGATATTTGTGCGGGCCTGTCGGACGCTGCTGGAACTCATGCAGACTCGGCGCGAGCGGTCTCGGGTCCGCTATCAGCTCGCGGCCATGACCGAACGCGAGCTTCAGGATTTCGGGGTGTCCTGGAGCGAGATCGAGCACGAGCTCAGAAAGCCGGTTCGGCAGAAATGAACGGAGCGGACCCCGATGTCTCGCCCCTCGCGGTGCCAGGCCGGCGGAACTATTGCGTGCCGCCGGCGTTCCCTCGGTTGCCGGGCGCGCCGCGCCCGCGGCAACCTGCGTTCTCGGGAATTTCATGCTGGCTGTGGCTTCGGACGTTTCAACGCAGGTAGGCCGCAGCTTCTCCGGACTCCGCGAACGACTAAGAGACGCAACGTCGGCTGCGCACCGCGACCTCGACGCGCAGCTGTCGGCATTCGATCTGACCGAGCTCTCCGGCTATCGTCGCTTTCTGCAAGCCAGTGCCGGCGCCCTGCTGCCACTCGAGACGGCACTTGTCGAGGCCGGCGTCAGCAGGGCTTTCCCGGACTGGCCGGAGCGATCGCGAAGCCCGGCAATTCTGGCTGATCTCGAGCGCCTTGGCAGCGCGGTGCCGCGGCTGGTGTCGGTGCCCCCACTAACGCGCAGCGGCGTTGTGGGCACGATGTATGTGCTCGAAGGCTCCCGTCTCGGGGCAAAATTCCTGCTGAAGATGGTCGCCGATTCCGCCGATCCGCGGACTTGCGAAGCTGTCGCCTATCTCAGTCACGGCACCGGCAGGCGGTTTTGGCAAAGTTTCCTGGCGAAACTTGCAACCGACGAGCGCTGGGACGAAGACGAGGCGATCGAGGCGGCTCGCATCACCTTCGCCGCATTCGAGCAGGCGGCGGACCGGGCATGAACCAGGCCGTCAATCTCACCAATTGCGATCGCGAGCCGATCCACATTCCCGGCAGCGTGCAGCCGTTTGGCTTCCTGCTGGCTGTGCTCTCCGATTTCACGATCTGCATGGCGTCGGACAACGTCGAGAGCTTCCTTGGAACGGATGTTGCCGACCTGCTGCAGCGGCCGCTGTCGGGCGTGATCTCCGAGGCGGCGGTCGAAACGATCCGCAGCCGGGTCGATCATCTCGGCGGTCCGGATGCGACCGAACGCCTGTTCGGCGTCGAGCTGCAGCCCGGCAAGCCACCCTTCGATCTTTCGATTCATCTCTCCGGCGTCTATCTGATCATCGAGGCGGAGCCGAGCGTCCACGAGCCGGGCGTCAATTCCGGCGAGCTCGTGCGCTTGATGCTCGAGCGGATCCGCAAGACACGCGGCATGGCCGATCTCACGCGCGAGGCGGCGCGTCAGCTCAAGGTGCTGACCGGCTTCGACCGCGTCATGGTCTATCAGTTTCACCCGGACGGGTCCGGCGAGGTGATCGCCGAGACGGCGAAGTCCGGGCTCGAATCCTTTTTCGGCCTGCGTTACCCTGCATCCGACATCCCAAGGCAGGCGCGCGCGCTCTATCAGCGCAACTGGCTGCGCATCATCGCCGACGTCGACGCGCGGCCTGCCGCGCTGATGTCCACGGCCACGCACAATGCGGGACTGCTCGACCTGTCGATGAGCGTGCTGCGCTCGGTGTCGCCGATCCACATCGAATATCTGCGCAACATGGGCGTTGCCGCCTCCATGTCGGTGTCGATCCTGCGCGACGGCAAGCTGTGGGGTCTGTTTGCCTGCCACCATTATTCGCCGCGCTACATTTCGTTCGACAAGCGCACGGCCTCCGAACTGTTCGGTCAGATGTTCTCGTGGATCGTGGAAGGCCGCGAGCGCGAGGGCGACGTCGCCTATGAGGCTCGCGCGCATCTGGTCCAGGAACGATTGATCGAGAACGCTGCCTCGCATGACCACAGCCGGCGGGCGATCGTCGATTTCCTGGGCGACTACCGCAAGATGATCGAGTGCGACGGCGTCGCAGTCTGGTCCGACAACACCATCGCGCTCGAGGGTGAGACTCCGACCGAAGATGAGGTGAAGGATCTCGTCGCCTTCATCAACCGGACTTCGCCGGGCCGGATCTTCGCCAGCGCCGAGATCGCCGAGGTCTACGCCGCCGGCCAGGCCTTCCGTGACCGTGCGGCGGGCTTTCTCGCCATCCCGATCTCGCGCATCCCGCGCGATTGCCTGATCTTCTTCCGTCGCGAGGTCACGCGCTCGGTGAAATGGGCCGCCGATCCCAACAAGGTCTACGACGAAGGTCCGCACGGGCCGCGCCTCACCCCGCGCAAGAGCTTCGAGCTATGGCAGGAAACGGTGGCGGGGCAGTCGAAGCCGTGGTCGGCGGCCGATATCCGCATCGCCGAGAGCCTGCGCGTCACGCTGCTGGAGGTGATCCTGCAACTGTCCGACCTCGCCGCGCGCGAGCGACGCGGGGCACAGGAGCGGCAGGAACTGATGATCGCCGAGCTCAATCACCGCGTCCGCAACATCCTGAGCCTCGTGCGCGCCCTGGTGGCGCAGAGCAAGGACACCGCGACCGGCATCGAGGAGTTTGCGAGCGTGCTCGGCGGCCGCATCCAGGCCCTCGCGCGCGCCCACGACCAGATCACGAACCTGAACTGGGCACCCGTCGCGCTCCGCACCCTGGTCGAGTCCGAGGCCGGCGCGTACCTCGGTGCGCGCGCAGACCGGGTGAAGATGGGCGGTCCGGACGTCGCGCTCGATCCAAAGGCGTTCGCGACGCTGGCGCTCGTCGTTCATGAGATGATGACCAATTCCGCCAAGTACGGCGCGCTTGCCGATTCCACCGGCAGTGTCGAGGTGGTCTGGCGCCTCGACCCGTCTTCCAGCCTCGTCATCGAGTGGAAGGAGAGCGGCGGGCCGCCCGTGCAGCCGCCGTCGCGGCGCGGCTTCGGCACCACCATCATCGAGCGGTCGGTGCCGTTCGATCTCAAGGGCGATGCCGAGATCCGTTTCGACCTCCTGGGCGTCCAGGCGAAGTTCGTCATTCCGCCCAACTTCGTCCAGCTCGTCCCATCCATCGCGGGAGCCGCCATGCGTATCGAGGAGCAGCAATCTGCCCGTCCACGGATTTCCGACACGGCCCTGATCGTGGAGGACAACCTGATTATCGCGATGGCCGCGGAGGTCATCCTGCTCGACCTCGGCGCCCGCCACGTCGACACCGCCGCAACCGTCGACCAGGCACTGCGCTCGATCGAGCGTTCGCGGCCGAGCTTTGCTCTGCTCGATCTCAATCTCGGCAGTGAGAGCAGCATCAAGGTGGCGCAGAAGCTGAAGGAGATCGGGGTGCCCTTCATCTTCGCGACCGGCTATGGCGAGCGCGCGCCGATCCCCGAGCAATTGGCCTCCGCGCCGGTGGTCCAGAAGCCCTACACGCTGGAAGTGGTCGAGAATGCACTCGGCAAGTTGCAACAGGCCGGCGCCCAATAGCCATCCCCTGACGAACAGTATGCATCGGCGTGCATGGCACAGCGGATTCGCATGCGGCTTTGCATAGCTGCCGCCAAAATCGGCAGATTTGGTACGGGTCGAGATCGGGCGCGCGAGGAATTTGAAGGTTCAATTAAGAAGTGTCCCCCATTGTATCGCGGTGCAGCGTAGGCCGCCGGGGCGCGGCGTGCGGCTGTCGGAGTGGCCGTGACGATCGCCGGAGTCGTTCGGCCCCTCTAATTCACATGCATCTGGGTGGACAGTGGGAATGCCGAAATTTCGTTTGCGGATCAGGGGACGCCTGTACGCAGGCTTCATGGCCCTGGTGGCGGTGGGTATCGTGATGGCGGTGGTTGCCGTCTGGAATTTGCGGGACGTGCAGGATCAGGTCGCAAAACAATCCGCCCTCTCGGACAGCACGGCGCGGGTGCTGGAAATATCGGCCCATCTGCAGGCTATTCAGCGGGCCAATTTGCGCTACGTCTACGACGGCAACGAATCCGCAATGAAGGAAGCGCAAGAGCGCGAGACCGCGGCGAGCGAGCTGCTCCGGGTCGGCGCTCAGGGGACGCTCTCCGAGGAGCGGCGCGCGCTCTACAACGGCCTGATCGACGAGATCGCGAAAATGCGACGCCTGCGTGACAATCTCGGCGACGCCGTCAACGAGACGAGAACGGGCAAGGCGACGCTGCTGCCGAGTGGCGAGGACCTGGCCACCAAGACGAACAAGCTCGTCGACGTGGCGCGCGCCGCCGTCGATGAAGATACCGCTTCCCTCGTCGCCGATCTCGAATCCCGAATCCTGCTCGTGAGGATCGTAAACTGGCGCTTTCTGGCCCTTCGCGATGCGCAGGGCCCCGCGACCTTCAGGGCGAGCATCGACAGGGCGTTACAACGGCTCGGGGCACTCGAAAAGAGCCCGCAGGCGGCGGCGTTGCGCGCCACGCTGGCGCCGGTGAAGACCTCGCTTGAAACCTACAAGACGGCGTTCGAGACGACCTCCGCAGCGATGCTTAAAGCGGACGAGATCTACAACAAGAGCCTCGCGCCCCTCATCGTCGACAGCATCGGCAAGCTCAAGGTGGCGGAAACGACGCTGAAGGAGGACTACCAGGCATCGCGCACCACCGCCGAGGCCGTGATCGCGGGAACGACGACCGTGCAGGAGATCGCCGGCGGCCTCGCCATCCTGTTCGGAGGCATCGTCGCCTTCCTCATCGCCCGCAGCATCGTCGGTCCGCTGACCTCGATGACGCAGGCGATGGGGCGGCTTGCCGGCGGCAATCTCGAGGTCGAGATTCCCGGCCGCGGCAGGGCCGACGAGATCGGCGACATGGCCAAGGCGATCCAGGTCTTCAAGGACAACATGATCGAGACCGAGAGCATGCGCGCCGAGCAGGCCGAACTCGAGGCACGGCAGGCCGAGAACCGCAGGAAAGACATGGCGAGGCTCGCAGATCAGTTCGAGCAGGCCGTCGGCGAGATCGTCAACACGGTGTCGTCGGCATCGGGCGAGCTCGAAGCCTCCGCCGGCACGTTGACGACGACTGCCGCGCGTGCCCAGGACCTCTCGACGGAGGTCGCCAGCGCTTCGCAGGAGGCCTCGGCCAATGTGCAGGCGGTCGCCTCTGCGACCGAGGAGCTCTCCTCCTCGGTCTCCGAGATCGCCCGCCAGGTGCAGGAATCCGCCCGCATCGCCACCGAGGCTGTCGGTCAGGCGAGCCGGACCAACGAGCGCGTCGGCGCGCTCTCCAAGGCCGCCGCGCGGATCGGCGACGTGGTCGAACTGATCAGCACCATTGCCGGCCAGACCAACCTCTTGGCGCTGAACGCCACGATCGAGGCGGCGCGTGCGGGAGAAGCCGGCCGCGGCTTTGCGGTGGTCGCTACCGAGGTCAAGGCGCTCGCCGAGCAGACGGCCAGGGCCACCGGCGAGATCGCCCAGCAGGTCTCCGGCATCCAGGCCGCGACCGAGGAGTCGGTCGGCTCGATCCGGGAGATCAGCGGCACCATCGAGCGGCTGTCGGAGATCGCGTCGACGGTCGCCGCGGCCGTGGAGCAGCAGGGCGCGGCGACGCAGGAGATCTCCCGCAACGTCCAGCAGGCGGCCCAGGGCACCCAGCTCGTCTCGTCCAACATCGGCGACGTGCAGCGCGGCGCCTCCGAGACCGGCTCGGCCTCCTCGCAGGTGTTGTCGGCGGCGCGCTCGCTGTCGGCCGACAGCAACCGGTTGAAGCAGGAAGTCGCCAAGTTCCTGAGCTCGGTCCACGCCGCCTAAAGCATGATCCGGAAAAGTGTGCAGCGCTTTTCCGAAGAGATCATGCTTGAACAACCAACCTAAAGCGCGATGACGCTCCATCCTGATCGCATCGCGCTTTAGAGTCTCGAACGCAAGAGGCCACGCGCATACGCGTGGCCTCGAATAGCGGTGCGGCGCGATCAGGCCACCTTGGTCGTCATGTGCTTGAACATGTTGGCGCGCGCTTCGTCGTCCATCTCGGCCTTGAAGGTGAACTTGTCCTTCAGGGCGATGGCGCGCGCCGCCGCCGGGCGCGCCGAGATCTCGTCGACCAGCCGCTTCACGTTCGGGTATCGCGCAAAGGCCTCGTCGCCGAGCTTGAACGGCACCATCCGCGCCCAGCCCCACATCGCCATGTCCACGATCGAATAGCTGTCGCCGACCATGTAGCGGCGGTCCTTCAGGTGAGCGTCGAGAATCTTGTAGTGGCGGTCAGTCTCGTACTGATAGCGGTTATGGGCGTAGTCGTGGTTCTGCTCCTTCGGCGCAAAATGCTTGAAGTGCACGGCCTGACCCGAATAGGGCCCGACGCCGGTGGCCACGAACATCAGCCAGGATAGGAGTTCGGCGCGGTTGGCGGGCAGGAATTTGCCGGTCTTCTCGGCGAGATAGAGCAGGATGGCGTTCGAATCGAACACGATGGCGCCGCCATCGTCGATCGCCGGCACCTTGCCGTTCGGATTGATTTTCAGGAATTCCGGCGTGAACTGCTCGCCCTTGCGGGTGTCGATCTTCACCGGCTCGAAAGACAGGCCGGATTCTTCGAGAAAGAGCGCGACCTTGGTCGGGTTCGGTGATCCATTGAAATAGAACTTGAGCATCCAGCATCTCCCCGGTGTCTATATTGCCGCGCGCGGACGCGGCGTCGTTGGGCGAGCCTTGTCTTGCCTGAACCTCGTCCGAGAGAGCAACCGGCGAGTTTGCCGGGCGGTGTCTGCGCGGTACGCAGATCAGGCGGCGTAACAAAGGCCGATTGCCGCCGCGATGACCATGGCCGCACCAACGGCTTCCAGCCGCAGGCCGAGCCGCGCTGCGAGATGCATGTCGGAGGCGCGCGCCGCGCGCTCCGAACCGCGCGCATAGCCGTGAACGATGACGTCGTGGTTGAAATTGTCGTGCGCCTCGTTGCTGCTGGCGAGGCCGACGCAGATCACGAGCACGCCGAACAGCGCCAGGCCGAAGAATCCGAGCAGCGCGATCAGGAACATCGGAAACATGCCGACCAGGAAGATCGGCAGCAGCGGCACCAGCAGCAATGTCTCGGACTGTCGTCGCATGGGAGCCCAACCGGTCAGGAGGGGGCTAGTCGGGCGAATCTAGTCCTGGTTGGCGCGGCTTTCAACTCACGCCGCCGTCATTCCGGGGCGCGCGAAGCGCGAGCCCGGAATCCATTGGGCGGCATGGGACGCTGTTGGATGGATTCCGGGCTCGCGCGCTTTGCGCGCGCCCCGGAATGACTTAGGAGAGGAAAGCTACTCCGCCGCCATGCCGGCGCGGATCTCGGCACGCAACTCGTCGATCAGCTTGAGGCCCTTCTTGGTCTCGACGTGCCAGAAGGTCCAGCCGTTGCAGGCCTGTGCGCCCTGCGCCACCGCGCCGATGCGGTGGATCGAGCCGACCTTGTCGCCCAGCATGATGGCGCCGTCGGCGCGCACCAATGCGCCGAGCTTCTTCTTGGCGTCGAACAGCTTGGTGCCGGGCATGATCATGCCGCGCTCGATCAGCTCGGAGAACGCAACGCGCGGTGCCTCGCGCGCGGTCATGAACGGGGCAAGGCTCTCTTCCGGCAACGGCTCGACCTTGGCGATGCGCGCCTCGGCCGCCTTGGCATAGGTCTTGTCGCGCTCGAAGCCGATATAGGAGCGGCCGAGGCGCTTGGCGACCGCGCCGGTGGTGCCGGTGCCGTTGAACGGGTCGATGACGAGATCGCCGGGCTTGGACGAGGACAGCAGCACGCGCGCCAGCAGGCCTTCCGGCTTCTGCGTCGGATGCACCTTCTTGCCGTCGGTGCCCTTGAGGCGCTCCTCGCCTGTGCAGAGCGGAATCAGCCAGTCGGACCGCGCCTGCACGTCCTCGTTGGCGGCCTTCAGCGCCTCGTAGTTGAACGTGTAGCCCTTGGCTTTCTCGTCACGCGCGGCCCAGATCATGGTTTCGTGCGCGTTGGTGAAGCGGCGGCCGCGAAAATTCGGCATCGGATTGGTCTTGCGCCAGACGATGTCGTTCAGCAGCCAGAAGCCGAGATCCTGCATGATGGCGCCGACGCGGAAGATGTTGTGATAGGAGCCGATCACCCAGATCGTCGCCGACGGCTTCATGGCGCGGCGTGCGGCGAGCAGCCAGGCGCGGGTGAAATCGTCGTAGGCGGCAAACGAATCGAACTTGTCCCAGTCGTCGTTGACGGCATCGACATGGGATTCGTCGGGACGCTTGAGGTCGCCCTTGAGCTGCAGATTGTAGGGCGGATCGGCGAACACCAGGTCGACGCTGCCTGCCTGGAGCTTCGACATCTCGGCGACGCAATCGCCGACGATGATGCGATGCGATGGGGACTCAAAATTTGTGCGGGGCGCCCTTGCAGACGCCCCGCGACGCGACTCTACCATGACTCAAGAACTCTGACTCAGGCGACGCTGTCGGCGACGCGGGACCAAACAACCGACTGGCCGTTACATTGAAGGGGCAAAGTAAAAATCGACTTAACCCGCCGCTTTCGTGAGCACTCCCCGCATCATCGTTCGCGCGCAAATTGTTGCGCGCATTCGCCTTGTTTTACAGTGTATTTCGCGCTTGCGCGCCTCGCGAGATCGATCGTGGCGGGAAAAAGGCTGTAAATTTCTCTCGGAAAAAATTGCTCGGCCCTCGGAAAAATTTGCTGGCATCGACAGGCTGTCGCACTAGGCAATTTTTGCCGGCCACGATATTGATAAAAGCAACGGAAATTTTACGTATGTGGCGCGTTGAGCTTTCGCGTTTCTGTGCGCCGTCGAAACTTAAATCAGGGACCCCAGAGGAAAGGCCGCCATGCGCTACGATGACTTCCGCCGCAGCGACGATATCGAGGATCGTCGCGACGAAGGTGGTGGCTTTGGCGGCGGCGGAGGCGGCGGGTTCGGCCTGCCGATGGGCGGCGGCGGGCTCGGCATCGGCACCATCATCATCCTCGGCCTGGTCGGCTACGCCTTCGGCATCGATCCCCGCATCCTGATCGGCGGCGCCGAGATCCTCTCCGGCGGCGGCCATGCGCCGACCTACCAGACCGATCGCCAGGCCTCCTCGGGCAAGCGCGGCGCGCCGACCGACGAGATGGGCAGCATGATCTCCGGCATCCTCGGCGAGCTCGACGATCGCTGGAGCGAGATCTTCCAGGCCAACGGCCAGTCGTACACCGGCCCGAAGATCGTGCTGTTCCGCAACGCTACCAATGGCGGCCGCTGCGGCATGGCGCAGTCGGCCATGGGGCCGTTCTATTGTCCGCCCGACCGGACCATCTTCCTGGACACCGCCTTCTTCCGCGAGGTCGAGACCCGCTTTCGCGGCTGCTCCGGCAAGTCGGCGTGCAATTTCACCACCGCCTACATCATCGCGCACGAGGTCGGCCATCACATCCAGAACCTGCTCGGCATCATTCCGCGTGTGACGCGGCTGCAGCAGCAGGTCGGCTCGAAGGCCGAGGCCAATGCGCTCCAGGTCAAGGTGGAGCTGCAGGCCGACTGCCTGTCCGGCGTCTGGGTCAACCGCGAGGCGAAGAAGCGTCCGAACTTCCTCGAGCCCGGCGACATCGAGGCCGCGCTGACCACGGCAAGCGCGATCGGCGACGACACGCTGCAGCGCCAGGCCACCGGCCGCGTCGTGCCCGACTCCTTCACCCACGGCTCGGCGGCGCAACGCAAGCAATGGTTCATGATCGGGTACCAGCAGGGCACGGTCCAGGCCTGCAACACGTTCGGTGCGGGGGCGTTGTAAGGAAAGGCTCGTGCCCCGGACGCAGCGCGGCGCGCCTTCAGCGGTGCGCTGCAGAGCCGGGGCCCATATTGCCGGTTGCCCAAGCCTCTGAAGTGGGTCCCGGCTCTGCGGCGCGGCGCTGATGCGCCGCACCTTGTCCGGGACACGAAAGACGCAACATGGCCATCGACGAATCCAAACAATTCATCCCGCTCAACATTGCGGTGCTCACGGTGTCCGACACGCGCGCGCTCAGCGACGACAAGTCCGGTCAGACCCTCGCCGATCGTCTCACCGCTGCGGGTCATCATCTCGCCGCGCGCGAGATCGTCACCGACGATGTCGAGGCGATCCGCGACGTGATCCGCCGCTGGATCGCCGATAGCGGCATCGACGTCGTCATCACCACCGGCGGCACCGGCTTTACCGGGCGCGACGTCACGCCCGAGGCGATCGAGCCGCTGTTCGAGAAGCGCATGGACGGCTTCTCGATCGCCTTCCACATGCTGAGCCACGCCAAGATCGGGGCGTCGACGATCCAGAGTCGCGCCACCGCCGGCGTGGCGGGCGCCACCTACATCTTCTGCCTGCCGGGCTCGCCCGGCGCCTGCCGCGACGGCTGGGACGGCATCCTGGCGGCTCAGCTCGACTACCGCACGCGCCCCTGCAACTTCGTCGAGATCATGCCGCGGCTGGACGAGCATCTGCGAAGGCCAAAGGCGCAGGGCGCGACGGTGTGAGCGCGTTGTACGGATGATGTCCAACTGATCGAGGCACGGATTACCCTCCCCTGGAGGGTCCCTGGAGGGGGAGGGTCGATCGCGCGCAGCGCGAGCGGGGTGGGGTGATCTCTCCACTCCGGCAGTGTTGGATGTGGAGAGACCGTCACCCCACCCCGTCTCACATTTCGCTGCGCTCCATGTGAGCCGACCCTCCCCCTCCAGGACCCCTCCAGGGGAGGGTAAGGTCACGGCGCGCGTTGTTGAATAAAAACAGTCAGAGATCCCGTTCCCACGTTTCGCCGATCAGATCCTGCCCGAAGCTGTGATGCGGCTCCGTCGCGACCAGCTTGAACCCCGCACTCTTGTAGATCCCCCGCGCGGCCACCAAAATGCTCTGCGTCCACAGCGTCATCTTGCTGTAGCCGCGCTCGCGGGCGCCCTGGATGCATTGCTCGACGAGGGCGCGGCCGACGCCGAGGCCCCGTGCTTTCTTCTCAACCTGCAACAGGCGGAGTTTGGCGATCTCGTCCGTGGCCTTGACCAGGAACACCGAGCCGACCGGCTCGCCGCCGGCCTCGGCGATCCAGCAGTGCTCGCGCGCGGCGTCGTAATTCCTGATGAACTGTGCGCAGATCTCGGCGACCAGCGCCTCGTAGCTAATGTCCCAATTGTAGTCCGCGGCGTAGGCGGCAGCCTGGCGGGAGACGACCCAACCCATATCGCCGACGCGATGGCTGCGCAGCATGAAAGAAGCGGGCGAGCTTCGGCGTTGCTCCAGCACGGCCTCGATGGTCGCCATCGCCTGCGTGAGCCGCGTCGCATCGCCGGGTGAAAGCTGAGCCAGCATCGCGGCGACCTCGTTTTGCGAGCTCTGGTTCAGCTTGACGAAAGCCTGCCGGCCTTTGGCGGTCAGGCTGAGCTGGTATTGCCTGCGGTCCGCGGGCAGGGGCTTTCGCGTGATCAGCCCCTTCTCGTCGAAGCTCTGGACGATGCGGCTGAGATAGCCGGGATCGAGACCGAGCTCGTGTCCGATCTCTTTTGCCGCAAGATCGTCGCGTTGGGCGAGTTCGTAGAGCACCCGCGCCTCGCTGAGCGAGAACGGGCTCTTGCCGAGGTGCTGGTCGAGCACGCCGAGCTTGCGGGTGTAGAAGCGGTTGAAGGCGCGAACCGCTGCGACGTGGTCGTCGGCGGCCTGTTCGGCCACGGCGCTTGATGACGAAGCTTTCGATAGCATGGGATCACCTCGATATTTGCCATTGTCAATTAATTGATTGACGTTGGCAAGTATCTCGGCGCTTCAGCCGACCATCACGATCCGGCTGCGCAGCATGGTCCGGGACGACCGGCCGAGCCGCCGGAGCAGCCGCGCCTCGGAATGCCGGGCGTGGGGCGGGTATCCACCGATCCGGTCGTAATGATCACGCGCGATCAGCAGGCCTTGATCGCCGAGCGGACCGATGAGCCTGCGCGCCACGGCCCAGAGGACGTCGCGCACTGCGGTATTTGCGTAGGGCGAACGGGCATAGCGGAACACCGCCGCACGATCCCGGCCGCTGGTGGCGACGGCCTGGATGAACTGGGTGGTTTCCTCGATCCAGCCGGTTTCCAGCACCGCGCCCGCAGGCAGGAACATCAGCCAGGGCGATCGGGCCTGGCGCGCGCCGGCAGCAAGCGCAGCGCCTTGCGAATGCCCATCGAAGCCGATGAAACGGCAGCCCGCGACGTCGGCAACACGCTCGATGACGCCGTTGCGCGTGCCGTCGACCAGAAGCACTTCCCGGATCACGCCGGCTGCGGCGCCGGGCACCAGCGCGGCCAGGGTTGCGACCGCCGTCTGCTCGACACCTTCGGTCGGAATGATGACGCTCAGCATGATTGAGGCTTCAGTTTCCGCACTTCGGGAGAAGCGTAGCGTTGCGTTGCATAATGTTGTCATAAACCCGTCGCGCTGCCGAGTGCAACTTTCGGAAGGGGCTTCGGCGTGCGATGGTAAACTGCCGCGAGTTCATCGCGGCCAGATGTGCCAGGCGCGGGCTGATAATATTGCCGAATGTTTCGGCACAAGCCGATCCTGACGGTATTATCCCCGATGCTTCGTAGCGACCTTTCGCTGCCCGGGAGAGACCTTGCATGAACGCCGATCATCTCGCCGTTGGCACGGCGCCAAAATCGCCGAAGCAGGAGGCCGCACCGACCTTGCGGATCCGGGCGCTGATGCTGGGCGACCGCATCAATGCTTCCAACTTGGAGATCGGCACGCTGGTGTCCTCGACGCCGGCCGCCTTCCGCGTTCATGCCGGCCTTGCCGTGATCTTTCGCTATGGCGTGGTCGTGCTGATCGGGCTGTTGCCGTCGGAGGAGAAGGTTCTCGTCGACAGCCTGAAATCACGCGTGACCGGAGAGCTCAGCCCGTACGAGGAGGAGATCGCGCAGGCGCAGCTCTGCAACGAGGAAGCGGGCGAGACGATCCAGCCGGGCGGGCCGATCTGCCTCGCCAAGTTCTCCGACGACCGGCTGCTGCTGGTTGCCGATGCGCTCGCAAAGAGCACGTCGCTGGCGCGCGACGAGCGCCGCGTCGCCGCGGTGTTCGACGTCATCGAGCCGTTTGCACGGGAGCTCGCCGAACACGGCCGCACCCCGCGTCGGCGCACGGGCATTCTGCAATTGATCGGCAACGCGCTGCTGGTACAGCAGCGCGTTGCCGGCCGCGTCGCGGTCGCCGAGAAGCCCGACGTGCTCTGGGAGAAGCCCGAGCTCGATCGGCTGTATTCCCGTCTCGAGGACGAGTACGAGCTGAAGGAGCGCCTCGACACGCTCGAGCGCAAGCTCACCGCGGTATCGGAGACCGCCAACGCGCTGACCGACATCATCGACACCCAGCGCTCGCTGCGCCTGGAGATCGCGATCGTGGTGCTGATCGTGATCGAGATCGCGATGGGGACTTTTCAGCTCCTGACCGGCCGCGGTCACTAAAGCACGATGAGTTCAGGTTTGATTGCTACAACGTAAGTGCACACCCTCTCCGCCTGCGGAGAGGGTGTTTCCGCAATGGCATAACCCCCTAGATCAGCGCCGCGCAATGGCGCGCGATCATCATCTCTTCGTTGGTGGGAATAACGAAGACCGCGACGGTGCTGTCGTTGCCGTTGATGCGCTCGCGCGCGGCATCGTTGCTTGCGGCGTCGATGCGCACGCCCATCCAGGCGAGACGCTGGCCGATGGCGCCGCGGATCTCCCTGGCATGTTCGCCGATGCCGCCGGTGAAGATCAGACAATCCAGGCCGCCGAGCGTGGCCGCCATCATCGCGACCTGCTGCGCCGCACGAAAGGTGAAGAGATCGACCGCCTCGCGCGCCGCAGCCTCGCTACTCGCCAGCAGTGTACGCATGTCCGCGGAGATGCCGGAAACGCCAAGCAGGCCTGACTCGTGATAGAGCAGGTGCTGGACCTCCCGGGCCGACATGTTCTCGTACTGTTGCAGATAGAGCAGCACGCCCGGATCGATCGCACCGCAGCGCGTGCCCATGACGAGGCCGTCGAGCGGCGTCAGCCCCATCGTGGTGTCGATGCTGCGGCTATCGCGCAAGGCGCAGAGGCTGGCGCCATTGCCGAGATGCGCGATGACAGTGCGCTTGGCCACGAGCTCCGGCGCGATCTCGGCCAGGCGTCCCGCGACATATTCGAACGAGAGGCCGTGAAAGCCGTAGCGCCTGACGCCACGCGCCTCGAATCGCCTGGGAATGGCGAAGCGGCTCGCGGGCGGCGCGAGGCCGTGGTGGAAGGCGGTGTCGAAACACGCGATCTGCGTCAGCTCGGGCCGGATCGCCGCCAGCGTTCGCACCGGCGCGAGGCAGCGCGGCTGGTGCAGCGGCGCCAGCGGCGTCAAGGCCTCCAGTTTCGCAATGATGTCGTCCATCAGGACCACCGGGCCTGAATAATCCGCCCCGCCGTGCACGATGCGATGGCCGACGGCCCGCAGGCTGCGTCCACCGAACCGGTCCTCGATGAAGGCGAGCACGTCCGCGAACAGATGGTCGCCGGCTGCCTGCGGCGCCTGCTTGCTTGTCTCGAACAGGTCTTCGCCTGCAGGGCCTTTCACCACCAGCCGGGGTTTGGCCTCGTGCTCGTCCAGCAGGCCCTTGCAGAGCAGGGCGGGCTCGGCCGCCGCGACATCGAACAGGCCGAACTTGATGCTCGACGATCCCGCGTTGAGGACGAGGACCGTGTCCGGCATCGCTAGTCGCCGGCCTCGGCCGGCGTGTTGCCGCCGGCGCTGTTCTGCCAGACCCAGTCACGAATCTCAGGCATGTCCTCACCATGCTCACGGACATAGCGGGAGTGTTCGATCAGTCTGTCGCGGAATTGCTGCTTCACCTGCGCGGCCTTGGTCGCCAGTCCCGGCACGCGTTCGATCGCCTCGATCGCAAGGTGATAGCGGTCGAGTTCGTTGAGCACGACCATGTCGAAGGGCGTCGTCGTGGTGCCCTCCTCGGCAAAGCCGCGCACATGCATTCCGGCATGGTTGGTGCGGCTATAGGTCAGCCGGTGAATGAGATAGGGATAGCCGTGATAGGCAAAGATCACAGGCTTGTCGCGCGTGAACAGGCTGTCGAAGTCGCGGTCGGACAGGCCGTGCGGATGCTGCTCCCTCGGCTGCAGCGTCATGAGGTCGACGACGTTGACGACGCGAATTTTCAAGTCCGGCAGCGTCTTGCGCAGGAGGTCGACGGCAGCGAGCGTCTCCAGCGTCGGCACGTCGCCGGCGCAGGCCATGACGACGTCGGCCTCGCCCTTTCCATCCTCCGTTCCAGCCCAGGTCCAGATGCCGATGCCGGCATCGCAATGCGTCGCCGCGTCCTGCATCGACAGCCATTGCGGCGCCGGCTGCTTGCCGGCGACGATCACGTTGATGCGGTTATAGGTGCGCAGGCAATGGTCGGCGATCCACAGCAGCGTATTGGCATCCGGCGGGAAGTAGATGCGGACGATGTCGGCCTTCTTGTTGGCGACGAGATCGACGAAACCGGGGTCCTGATGGCTGAAGCCGTTATGGTCCTGGCGCCAGACATGCGAGGTCAGCAGATAATTGAGCGAGGCGATCGGACGCCGCCACGGCAGCTCCCGCGTCACCTTCAGCCATTTGGCATGCTGGTTGAACATGGAATCCACGATGTGGATGAAGGCCTCGTAGCACGAGAAGAAGCCGTGCCGGCCGGTGAGCAGATAGCCCTCCAGCCAGCCCTGGCAGAGATGCTCGCTCAGCACCTCCATGACGCGGCCGTCCTGGGCGAGGTGCACGTCGTAAGGCTCGGTCGGCTCCATCCAGACGCGTTCGGTGGCTTCGAACACGGCGTCGAGCCGGTTCGATGCCGTCTCGTCCGGGCCCATGATGCGGAAATTGCGCGCCTTCGCATTCAGGCGAATGACGTCGCGCAGGAATTTGCCGAGCTCGCGCGTGGCTTCCGCCACGACCTCGCCGGGCTGCGGCACCTCGATCGCGAAGCTGCGGAAGTCGGGCAGCTTCAGCTCCTTCTTCAGCACGCCGCCATTGGCATGCGGATTGGCGCCCATGCGCCTGACGCCGTCGGGCGCGAGCGCCTGAAGCTCGGCAACGAGGGCGCCGTTGCCATTGAACAGCTTTTCCGGCTCGTAGCTGCGCATCCAGTCTTCGAGCACCTTGAGATGCGCCGGGTTCTCGCGGCAGCCTGCGACTGGCACCTGATGCGCGCGCCAAAAACCCTCGACCTTCTTGCCGTCGACCTCCTTCGGGCCGGTCCAGCCCTTCGGGCTGCGCAGCACGATCATCGGCCAGCGCGGCCGCTCGACGCTTGTGCGACCGTCGCGGGCATGTTGCTGGATCGAGCGGATGCTGGCGAATGCGACGTCCAGCGCATCGGCCATGGCCTGGTGCATCAATTTGGGATCGTCGCCCGTGACGAACAGCGGCTCGTGGCCGAACCCGCGGAAGAGGTCCCGGATCTCGGCGTCCTGCATCCGTCCGAGCACGGTGGGGCCCGCGATCTTGTAGCCGTTGAGATGCAGGATCGGCAGCACCGCGCCGTCATGGGCGGGGTTCAGGAACTTGTTGGAGTGCCAGGACGCAGCGAGCGGCCCGGTCTCGGCCTCGCCGTCGCCGACCACGCAGGCGACGATCAAATCCGGGTTGTCGAATGCGGCGCCATAGGCGTGCACCAGCGCATAGCCGAGCTCGCCGCCTTCGTGGATGGAGCCCGGCGTTTCCGGCGCGGCGTGGCTCGGGATGCCGCCGGGGAAGGAGAACTGCCGAAACAGCTTGCGCAATCCGTCCGCGTCGCGCGCAATATCGGGATAGATCTCGCTGTAGCTGCCTTCGAGATAAGTGTTGGCGACCATGCCCGGACCGCCATGGCCGGGACCGCAGACATAGATCACGCTGACATCGAGCGCCCGGATGACGCGGTTGAGATGGGCGTAGATGAAGTTCAGGCCCGGCGTCGTGCCCCAATGACCCAGCAGACGCGGCTTGATGTGCTCGGGCCGCAGCGGCTCGCGCAGCAGCGGATTGTCGAGCAGGTAGATTTGCCCGACCGAGAGGTAGTTGGCGGCGCGCCAATAGCGATCGAGCAGATCGAGGTCGCTGCTCGCTTCGGCCGTTTTTTTTTGGATTGTCATGTTCCTGCCGACCTTCACTTCGCGATCGTCACCAACCCGGTTCCAGGGCGATCGATCCGTCGGGCATGAGACGGGATGGTCGTGACGGCCGTGTTGCGTGAGGTCAAAGGCGGGCGCGCGAAGGTTGGGCAGCTCTACTGTGCATGGGGTTGTTTTCACGTTTTTGGTTTGCGTTCTTGATTTGTTCCCGCGCCGTGCTATCTTGGCTGCATGAGTCCAGCATCCTCTCATGCTCTCAAGCACCCGCCGGTCACGGCGCCCTCCGAGCCGGCGGGTGCGCCTTCAGATTTCCCCGAGCTTGGCGTCGCCATCGACCGCGCGCGAAGGCGAGGGCGGGGCGCACAATCCAATGCCAGCGGCCGCTACGAGGCTGAGGCGCGCGTCGCTTTCGATGACGGCTGGCAGAGCCTGGACGAGCTGCCGCCGTTCAAGACGAGTGTCGCCATCGACACCTCGCGCAAGGTGATCACTCGCAACGATTCCCCCGACATCGGTTTCGACCGCTCGATCAATCCGTATCGCGGCTGCGAGCACGGCTGCGTCTATTGCTTCGCGCGGCCGACCCACGCCTATCTCGGCCTGTCGCCGGGGCTCGACTTCGAGTCAAAACTGTTCGTGAAGCCCGAGGCGCCTTCGCTGCTCGAGAAGGAGCTTGCGGCTCCCGGCTACGAGCCGCGAATGATCGCGATCGGCACCAACACCGATCCCTACCAGCCGATCGAGCGCGAGCGCAAAATCATGCGCGGCATTTTGGAAGTGCTGGAGCGCACCTCGCATCCCGTCGGCATCGTCACCAAATCGGCGCTGGTGCTGCGCGACATCGACATTCTCCAGCGGATGGCCAAGCGCAACCTCGCCAAGGTCGCGATCTCGGTCACCTCGCTCGATCCGAAGCTGGCGCGCACCATGGAGCCGCGGGCCTCGACGCCGCCGAAGCGGCTGGAGGCGCTGAAGCAGCTCTCGGAGGCCGGCATTCCCACCACGGTGATGGTCGCGCCCGTGATCCCCGCGCTGAACGATTCTGAGATCGAGCGCATCCTCGACGCCGCCGCCCATGCCGGCGTCAAGGAAGCCGCCTATGTGCTGCTGCGGCTGCCGCTGGAGGTGCGCGATCTCTTCCGCGAATGGCTGATGGCGAACTATCCGGACCGCTATCGCCACGTCTTTACCCTGATCCGCGACATGCGCGGCGGGCGCGACTACGACGCCAAATGGGGCGAGCGGATGAAGGGCACCGGACCGATGGCCTGGACCATCGGCCGCCGTTTCGAGATCGCCTGCCAGCGGCTCGGCCTCAACAAGCGGCGCTCAAAGCTGACCATTGATCACTTTGCGCGGCCGAAGCGGAACGGCGATCAGCTCAGCCTGTTTTGAGCGGACACGTGCAAGAGGTGTCGCATGCTTAAGGAACTCGCCGTGCCGGTGCCGCGGCTGACCGTCATCACGCTCGGTGTGAACGACATCCGCGCCAGCATCGCCTTCTACGAAGCGCTCGGTTTCTCGCGCCGGCTGAAGGAGACCGGCGAGGCGGTTGCGTTCTACGACACCGGCGGTCCGGTGCTCGCGCTTTATCACTGGGATCGGCTCGCCGCGGACGCGTCCTTGGAGGACCAGCCGAGGCCCACGACCTTTCGCGGCATGACGCTCGCCTGGAATTGCGCGACCCGCGAGGAGGTCGACGAGGTGCTGGCCTTCGCCGTGGAGAAGGGGGCCACCTTGCTCAAGGCGGCGCACGCGACCGATTACGGCGGCTATTGCGGCTATTTTGCCGATCCCGATGCACATGTCTGGGAAGTCGTGGTCGCGCCCGGTATCAAGGTGGGCGAGGACCGGCGGGTGCATCTGGCGGAGTAGGGCGGGCGGCCTGAATAACGGGAATATCCTGGGTTCCCGGTTGCGTCGGCGAAGCTGCGTGCGCACGATCCCAGCCATGATTCGGGACCCCTCCGCCAAGACCCCAGCCAAAGCCGCGCCAAAGAAAAAGGCCGCGCAGAAGGCTGTGCCCGCCAAGGCGGCAAAGATCTCTGCGGCCGATGCGGCGAAGGTTCCTGCGGGCAAGAAGGGCATCATCGCCGTTGCTCCCCCGAGCTTCCGCCGCGAGCGCGCGCTGATCAAGCGCGGCGTCTGGCCGGTCGCGGGCTGCGACGAGGCGGGCCGCGGCCCGCTAGCCGGCCCTGTGGTGGGCGGGGGCCGTGATTCTCGATCCCGACCGGATTCCCCGCGGCATCGACGATTCCAAGCGCCTGACCGCCGAGGAGCGCGAAAAGCTGTTCGACAAGATCTGCGCCACCGCGCAGGTCTCGGTCGCCGTCGCCTCGCCGGCGCGAATCGACCGCGACAACATCCTGCGTGCCTCGCTGTGGGCGCTGAAGCGCGCCGTGGTGGCCCTGCCCGAGGCGCCCAGGCACGTCTTCGTCGACGGCCGCGACCGGCTCGACACCGCATGCGACTGCGAGGCCGTGATCGGCGGCGACGGCATCGTGCTCTCGATCGCGGCGGCCTCCATCGTCGCCAAGGTCACCCGGGATCGGTTGATGTGCGCACTGGCGCAGGACTGCCCGGGCTACGGCTTCGAGCAGCACAAGGGCTACGCCGTCCCCGAGCATCTCGACGCGCTCGATCGCCTCGGCCCCTCCATCCACCACCGCAGCTTCTTCGCCCCCGTCGCCGCCGCCCGCGCCAAGCACATGCCCTGGACCGTCGAGCCGGTGCAGGACCTGTTCTCGGTGACCGAGGTCGAGGTGCAGGTGGAGGCGAGCGTCGAGATCGACGCTTCCGCCGGCCTCTAGGATTTCTCTTTCGGCAGCGCTCCTTCGTCTCTCCCCGCCTGCGGGGAGAGGCCGGAATGCATCGCAGATGCATTCCGGGTGAGGGGGACTCTCCGCGAGTCCAACTGTTGCCGTGTTCGCGGATGCAGCCCCTCACCCCGGCCCTCTCCCCGTAAGAACGGGGAGAGGGAGCAGACCGAAGTTGCCACGACGCACAGCGCCCTTTATCAAAACAGACGTGAGCGAATAGGGCCGGCTGGACGGGTTGGCTGCACCTTCGGACGTTGCATGCGGTTTACCTCCCTGGTCATCGAGCTCATTCGCGCCCGGCCGCGGCTGATCGTTTGGATTGCGGTGCTGCTGCAGGCCGCGATGTGGCTGTTCGTGGCGCTGGTGTTCTACCGCAGCCCGCCCGGCACTCTCGCGACCCTTCTGGCCTTCGGCAGGGAATACCAGGTCGGCACCGATCTCGGCCCGCCGCTTGCGGTCTGGCTTGCCGACATCGCCTATCGCGCCGCCGGCGGCCACATGCTCGGCGTCTATGTGCTCGCCCAGCTCTGCGAGATCGCGACCTTCATCGCGCTCTATCATCTCTCCCGTGCCGTGGTCGGCTCGCAGCAGGCCGTGCTTGCCGTGCTGCTCACCATGACGGTGCTGGCCTTCTCCTCGTCCGCGCTGGACTTCGGTCCGCTGATCCTCGCACGGCCGCTCTGGGCGCTCTTGCTGCTGCACTCCTGGCAGATCATCGGCCAGCGCCGAGGCAATGCCTGGTTCGCCTGGTCGATCGAAGCCGGCCTCCTGCTGCTGACGACGCCCGCCGCGGTCTTCCTGCTGCTGCTGATCGTCGTCTTCGCGGTTTCGACCGCCGGCGGCCGCCGGACGCTGCGCGGACTCGATCCGCTGTTCGCGCTGATCGTCGTCGCCGTGCTGGCGCTGCCCTATGCGGTCTTTCTGATGCGTGCCGAGACGCTGACGCTGCCGGCCTTGCCGCAAGTCGCCGAGCTCAACGCCCGCGCGCTGCATGCGGCCTGGCTGCTCGGTGGCCTCGTGCTGGGGGCAGCTGCGATCCCGGCGCTGACCTTTCTCAACACCGGAATGTTCGCCGGCAAGGGCGAGGAGCCACCGATCATCTACCGCCCGCCGGTCGAGCCGCTCGCGCGCAACTTCGTCTATTTCTTCGCGTTCGCTCTGCCGCTCGGCGCAGTGCTGATCTCCGGCCTGCTCGGGCTCGAATCCGTCGTCGGCGGCCCCGGTGTCGTGCTGATCATGTCGGGGCTTGCCGTGGTCGTCGCGGCCGGCGATCTCATCGCGATGCGCCGCGCGCGCATGCTGCGCGTGGTCTGGGCCGCCGCCGTCGCCGCGCCCGCCGCCGGCGTGGTGCTCGCCGTCCTGTTCCTGCCTTGGACGGGCACTAGCGAAATTGCGACCTCGATGCCGGCGCGCGCGATCTCGGACTTCTTCGACGAGAGCTTCGCCCGCCGCACCAACCATCGCCTGCGCGCCGTCGCCGGCGAGACCCAGCTCGCCAGCCTGATCGCGCTTCATTCCGGCCGGCCGCACCTGTTCATCGACGCCGCCCCCGCGCGGACGCCGTGGATGAGCCAGACCAAGTTCAGCGAGACCGGCGGCGTCGTGGTCTGGCGCGCCTCCGATACCGCCGGCACGCCGCCGCCCGAGATCGTCAAGCGCTTTCCCGGCATCGTGCCGGAAGTGCCGCGCGCCTTTGAATGGCTGGTGACCGGCCGGCAGCAGCTGTTGCGAATCGGCTGGGCCATCGTGCGGCCGAAGGGGACGTAGGTCTCGTGCCCCGGACGCGGCGCAGCGCCTCTTCGGCGGTGCGCCGCAGAGCCGGGGCCCATCTCGCCGCATCGTACTATCTTGCGTTTCTGGGTCCCGGCTCTGCGGAGCGTCACTGGGTGCCGCACCGCGTCCGGGACACGAGAGCTCGCTAACCCGCCAGCACCTTCGCGATCGCCCGCAGATCCTGCCAGGCCAGCCGCTTGTAGGCCGGCGAGCGTAAGAGGTAGGCCGGGTGAAACGTCGGCAGCGCGCGGATCAGCCGCTGGCCGGTGTCGTAGTCGAACCAGCGCCCGCGCGTGCGCATGATGCCTTCGCGCGTCGACAGCAGCGTCTGCGTCGAGGGATTGCCGAGCGTCACCAGCACGTCGGGGTTCACCAGCTCGATCTGGCGCTGGATGAAGGGCAGGCAGATTTGCGTCTCCTGCGGCGTCGGCGTGCGGTTGCCGGGCGGCCGCCAGGGAATGACGTTGGCGATGTAGGCGGTGGTGCGGTTGAGGCCGATGGCTCCGATCATCAGATCGAGCAGCTTGCCGCTGCGCCCGACGAAAGGCAGTCCCTCGATGTCCTCGTCGCGGCCCGGCGCCTCGCCGACGAACATGATGCGCGCCTGCGGGTTTCCGTCGGCAAACACCAGCCGCGTCGCGGTGTGCTTCAACGCGCAGCCCTCGAAATTCTGCATCAGCTCGCGCAGCGCCTCCAGGGTCGGCGCGGTGCGTGCGGCTTCGCGTGCCGAGGCGATGGCGACGTCCGGTGCAGGCGCGGCTTCGCCGCGCATGACCGCGGGCGCGGCGACCGGCCGCGGCGCTTCGGCTGGCGGGGCCGCGCGCGGGCTGGGTGGCGGCGCATCGATTTCCGCGAGGCGGTCTATCGGTTCCTCCGCAAGCGCGCAGTCGACACCGGCCTCCAGATAGAAGGCGAGCAGCTCTCGGACGGTGGGTGCGGGTTCGGGGATCATGGGAAAGTCTGACTTTTATATCACCTTGGACGGCCTTGCATCCCGGCGGAACGCGATTCCGAGGTTGTCCTACCCGGAAAAATCGGAAACAAGAGGGCGCAAACGACCAAGGACCGTCTCAAGGGCTGAGATCAGATGAGCACCGAAGAACTTCCCCCGCGCGAATCCATGGAATTCGACGTCGTCATCGTCGGCGCCGGCCCGTCGGGTCTGTCGGCCGCGATCCGGCTCAAGCAGCTCAACGCCGAGCTCAACGTCGTCGTGGTGGAGAAGGGCTCCGAGGTTGGTGCGCACATCCTCTCGGGCGCCGTGATCGATCCCGCTGGCCTCGACAAGCTGATTCCGGACTGGCGCGAGGATGCCGACTGCCCGCTGAAGACGCAGGTCAAGGACGACCGCTTCTACTGGATGACCGGCGGCGGCGCGATCAAGCTGCCGAATTTCATGATGCCGCCGCTGATGGACAATCATCACTGCTACATCGGCTCGCTCGGCAATGTCTGCCGCTGGCTGGCGCGCAAGGCCGAGGCGCTCGGCGTTGAGATCTATCCGGGCTTTGCGGCGGCCGAGGTGCTCTATGACGAGGAGGGCAAGGTCAAGGGCATTGCCACCGGCGACATGGGCATCGGCCGCGACGGCAAGCCGAAGGATTCCTTCACGCGCGGCATGGAATTGCTCGGCAAGTACACGCTGTTCGCCGAAGGCGCCCGCGGCAGCCTGACCAAGCAGCTCATCAACAAGTTCGCGCTCGACGCCAAGAGCGAGCCGCCGAAGTTCGGCATCGGCCTCAAGGAGGTCTGGCAGATCGATCCCGCCAAGCACCAGAAGGGCTTGATCCAGCATTCATTCGGCTGGCCGCTTGACCTCAAGACCGGTGGCGGCTCGTTCCTTTATCACTACGACGACAATCTCGTCGCCGTCGGCTTCGTCGTGCATCTGAACTACGACGATCCCTATCTGTCCCCGTTCGACGAATTCCAGCGCTTCAAGACCCATCCCTCGATCCGCGGCACCTTCGAAGGCGCCAAGCGGCTCGCTTACGGCGCGCGCGCCATCACCGAGGGCGGCTATCAGTCGGTGCCGAAGCTGAGCTTCCCCGGCGGCGCGCTGATCGGCTGCGCGGCCGGCTTCGTCAACGTGCCGCGCATCAAGGGCGTGCACAATGCGATGGGCACCGGCATGCTTGCTGCCGAACATGTTGCGGCCGCGCTCGCCGCCGACCGCGCCAATGACGAGCTCGTCGAATACGAGAACGCCTGGCGCTCCTCATCGGTCGGTAAGGACCTGTTCCTGGTCCGCAACGTCAAGCCATTGTGGTCGAAGTTCGGCACCGTGCTCGGCGTCGCGCTGGGCGGCTTCGATATGTGGTGCAATACGCTGTTCGGCGCCTCACTGTTTGGCACGCAGTCGCACGTCAAGCCCGACCGCGCCACGCTCGATTCGGCCAAGAGCCACGCGCCCAGGAACTACCCGAAGCCCGACGGCAAGATCACGTTCGACAAGCTGTCCTCGGTGTTTTTGTCCAACACCAATCACGAGGAGGACCAGCCGATCCATCTGAAGGTCACCGACATGAACCTCCAAAAGAGCTCCGAGCACGACGTCTATGCCGGCCCCTCGAACCGCTATTGCCCGGCTGGCGTCTATGAATGGATCGAGGAGGGCTCCGGCCCGCGCTTCCAGATCAACGCCCAGAACTGCGTTCACTGCAAGACCTGCGACGTGAAGGATCCCAACGGCAACATCACCTGGGTTCCCCCGGAGGGCGGCGGCGGCCCGAACTACGAGGCGATGTGAGGGGCGCATCGCACGGGTGACCAGACGCACGTTCCCGTGAGGACGAGGCTGCGGCGACCCGCCGCGGCCACGATAAGGCCATAGTGGCGGCGTCTTGGGGCGCTGGCGCGGTTTCAATGGGCCGGTTTGGGCGTGCGGAGGGGATCTTCCCGGGTCCGAATCCTTGCGGCGAAGCGCCAAAAGCGGCATTGTCGGCCTGACGGTTCCGGGCCCGGATGTCACCGGCTGCGTTCGCTTGCGATACGGCCTTCTGCTGCAAACCCAGGCACCACCAACTCAAGGCGAGCCCTGATGTTTTCAAATCGTTTCAACCGCTGGACTGCTGCCGCCATCGCCCTCATGGGCACCGCGATCGCGACGGTCCCCGGCGCGGTCCTGGCGCAGACGCCGGATCATCCGGAGAACACGGCGGCGCAGTTTCCGACGCGAAACGATCTGAAGTCGCTCACCGGCGCCGGCAGCTATCTCGCCGCCCGCCATGCCAGCGTCGAGCGCGACGCGGCCTCGGCCGCCGCATTCTACCGTTCGGCGCTCCGCACCGATCCCAAGAACAACGAGCTGCTCGACCGTGCCTTCATCTCGTCGGTCGCCGACGGCGACATCGAGGAGGCGGTCAAGCTCGCCGAGCGCATCCTCACCATCGACAAGACCAACCGCGTCGCCCGTCTCGTCGTCGGCGTGCACGATCTCAAGCTGAAGAAGTACGTCGCGGCGCAGACCAACATCAACCAGTCGATCCGTGGTCCGATCACCGATCTCGTCGCCACGCTGCTGTCGGGCTGGGCCGCCTATGGTGCGGGCGATGCCAAGGGTGGTGTCGCCACCATCGACAAGCTGACAGGTCCGGAATGGTATCCGCTGTTCAAGGATCTCCACACCGGCATGATCCTGGAGCTCTCCGGCAAGGACAAGGACGCCGGCACGCGCTTCGAGCGCGCCTACAAGCTCGACGATTCCATGCTGCGCGTGACCGAGGCCTATGCGCGCTGGCTGTCGCGCAACAAGGATTCCGCCGCGGCCACCAATGTCTACCAGGCCTTCGACAAGAAGCTGGCACGCCATCCGCTGATCCAGGAAGGCCTGCGCGAGACCAAGGCCGGCAAGAAGATGCCGCCGCTGGTCGATTCCGCGCAGGCCGGCGCCGCCGAAGCGCTCTACGGCATCGGCGCGACGCTGACCCGCCGCGGCGGCGAGGATCTGGCGCTGGTCTATCTCCAGCTCTCGCTCTACCTGCAGCCGAGCCATCCGCTGGCGCTGCTGTCGCTCGCCGATCTCTACGAATCGGTCAAGCGGCCGAAGATGGCGATCAAGGTCTACGAGCGCGTGCCCGCCAACTCGCCGCTCAAGCGCAACGCGCAGATTCAGCTCGCCATCGATCTCGATTCCGCCGACCGCACCGACGAGGCGATCAAGATCCTCAAGGGCGTCACCTCGGAGGATCCCAAGGACCTCGAAGCCATCATGGCGCTCGGCAACATCGAGCGCGGCCGCAAGCGGTTCGGCGATTGCGGCGCGACCTATTCGCGCGGCATCGAGGTGCTGCCGCCCGGCAACGACAAGGCCAATAGCGTCTGGTACTATTATCGCGGCATCTGCCAGGAGCGCTCCAAGCAATGGGCCAAGGCCGAGGCCGACATGAAGAAGGCGCTGGAGCTGCAGCCCGATCAGCCGCACGTCCTCAACTATCTCGGCTATTCCTGGATCGACCAGGGCGTGAATCTCGACGAAGGCATGAAGATGATCAAGCGGGCCGTCGAGCAGCGTCCCGACGACGGCTACATCGTCGATTCCCTCGGCTGGGCCTATTACCGCATCGGCAATTTCGAGGAGGCGGTGAAGAACCTCGAACGCGCGATCGATCTCAAGCCCGAGGATCCCACCATCAACGACCACCTCGGCGACGCCTATTGGCGCGTCGGCCGAACGCTCGAGGCAAAATTCCAGTGGTCGCATGCGCGCGATCTCAAGCCCGAGCCGGAAGAGCTGCCGAAGATCGAGGCCAAGATCGCCAATGGCCTCCCCGACGACAATTCGAACTCTTCTGCGGCGCAGGCCGAGAAGAAGAAGGACGACGGCAAGGGCGGCTAAGCTAGGCGCATGATCCGGAAAAGTGTGGAGCGGTTTTCCGATCGGATCATGCGCAAACAAGTGAGTCTTGGGGGCTGATCGCCAATGTCGGCGTGGATTGAAGAGGGACGGGCGAAGGTCAATTTGAGCCTTCGCGTCGTCGGCCGTCGTGCCGACGGTTATCATGATCTCGAAAGCGTGGTCGCGTTTGCCGACTGCGCCGACCGGCTCACCTTGGAGCCGGGCGGGGAGCTGAAGCTCACCACGACTGGGCCGCTGGCTGCCGCCTGCGGCGACACCGCCGACAATCTCGTGCTCAAGGCCGCCAAGCTGCTTGCCGAGGCGATCCCTGGCCTGCAGCTGGGCGCCTTCGCGCTCGACAAGGTGCTCCCCGTTGCAGCCGGCATCGGCGGCGGCTCGGCGGATGCCGCGGCCGCGCTGCGGCTCCTGGCGCGTCTCAACGATTTGTCGCTCGATGATCCCCGCATTCAGAAGGTCGCGCTCGCAACCGGCGCCGACGTGCCGGTGTGCCTCCTCTCGCGCGCCTGCGACATGACCGGCGTCGGCGAGCAGCTGCTGCCGCTCGCGCTGCCGAGCATGCCTTGCGTCATGGTCAATCCGCGCGTGCCGGTCGCCACCAAGGACGTGTTCCAGGCGCTGGGCCTGCGCAACGGCGAGCTCCTGGTCGGCGTCACCGACGTCATCCGCGCGCCGGCTTGGCCGGAGGAGGGCGCCTCGATTTCCGATTGGGTCGAGGTTCTCGAGACCGTCGCCAACGATCTCGAAGCGCCCGCGCTGCGGATCGAGCCTGTGATCGGCGAGGTGCTGGACGCCTTGCGCGATTCCGCCGGCGTCAAGCTCGCCCGCATGTCCGGCTCGGGCGCGACGTGCTTTGCGATCTACGGCGCGCCCGCGGAGGCGCATGCCGCGGCCGAAAAGATCCGCCGCGATCACCCCGCCTGGTGGGTGCATGCGGGCACGTTGAGCTAGGGTACCGCTGCCGTAGTGTGGGCAAAGGCGCGATAGCGCTGTGCCCACGATCATTCCCGTTGCGCGGTGAAAGCGGTGGGCACGCTTCGCTTTGCCCACCCTACGGCAGTCAGCTACTCGCCGCTTTCCCCGGTCAATCCCAGAAACGTCCGGATCTCACCCAACACCTCCTGCGGCTTGTCGTGCTGCAGCCAGTGTCCCGCCCCGGCGATGGTCTCGACGCGCGCGTTCTGGAAGTACCGCTCCAGGCCCGCGGCCCTGGCGCCCACCAGAAAGCTTTCGCCGGCATTGAGCAGCAGCGTCGGGCACGTGATCCGCGACCACAGCTCGATGTGATCGTCGGGCCAGAGCCGGTGTGGCGCGGAGGCGCGCTGGTAGGGATCGAACTTCCAGCTGTAGCTGCCGTCTTCGTTCCGCCGTGCGCCGTGCTTGGCGAGATGCAGCGCGAGGTCGCGGGCAAGGCGCTTGTTGTGAAGCATCATCTGCGCGGCGGCGTCCTCGAGCGTCGCATAGCGGCGCGGGGTGCGGTCGTGCAGTCTGTCGAGCTGGCCGACCCATCTGCCGATGCGCTCATGCGCCGGCGGCTTCGGTGCGTCGGGCAACATGGTCACGCCGTCGAGGACGACGAGCTTCGTGACCTGTTCGGGGAATGCGCCCGAAAAGATCAGGCTCACCATGCCGCCCATCGAATGGCCGATCAGGGTGACCTGAGACGTGGCTAAGGTGCGAACCAGCTGCGCGAGATCGTACACATATTCTGTCAGCGCGTAGCTGCCGCCTCTCGTCCAGTCAGAATCGCCGTGACCACGCAGGTCGGGCGCGACGACGCGAAAATGCGGTTGCAGCGAACGCGCGATGTGATCCCAGCTGCGGCAATGATCGCGACCGCCATGCACCAGGATGGCGGCGGGTGCGCCCTCGTTGCCCCAGTCGGCGTAGTGTAGCCGCAGGCCGTGCGATTCATAGAAGCGGCTTTGCGGGGCGCTAGCCATTTGCCGGCCGCCGCGCCAGGGCGAGCGAGAGGCCGAGACCCGCGATGAAGACGCCGGAGCCCTGTGTGAGGCGACGCATCAGAAGCGGCCGTCCGGTCAGCTGCGCGCGCGTCGCGGAGGCCATCAGCACCACCACGACATCGGCGAGCGTGTTCAGGGCCACGGAGATCGCACCCAGCAGGATGAATTGCAGCGTCGGGTTCGAGTCCGACGGATCGAGAAACTGTGGAATGAAGGCGAGGAAGAATGCCGCGGTCTTCGGATTGAGCGCTTCGACCAGCACGCCGTCGCGAAAGGCGCGCTTGTCGCCGATCGGCTCGCTCCCGAGCGACAGGTTGTTGCCGGCGCAGCGAAACGTCTTGATGCCGAGCCAGACCAGATAGAGCGCGCCGACGAACTTCACGGCGGCAAACAGCTCCGCGCTGCCCAGGATGATGGCGGAGATGCCGAGGCTGCCCGCGACCACATGAACCAGTCCGCCCAGCGCCGTGCCCGCGGTCGAGGCAAAGCCGCTGCCACGCCCCTCCGACAAGGTTCGCGCGGCGACGTAAAAAATGCCGGGGCCGGGAACGGCGGCAATGAGGAGAGCTGCGGCCAGGAACAGCCAGAAATTCGTTTCGATCATGCCGTTTTCGTAGCGGAGCGGGCGGCGATTGCAAGGCCTCTCGTTCAGCCCAGCCGGCGCAAGATCACGCTGGCATTGACCCCGCCGAAGCCGAACCCGTTGGAGATGGCATGCTGCATCGGCATCGGCCGCGCGCTACCTGCGACAATATCGATGCCTTCAGCGCCCGGATCGGGGTTTTCGAGATTGAGCGTGGGCGGCGCGATCTGGTCGCGCAATGCGAGCACGGTGAAAACCGCTTCCAGCCCGCCGGCGGCGCCGAGCAGGTGACCCGTGGCCGATTTGGTTGCGCTCACGGCAATGCCGCGGTTGCGGCCGAACAGCGCGCCGATAGCGCCGAGCTCGCTTTCGTCGCCGGCCGGTGTCGAGGTCGCGTGCGCGTTCAGGTGCTGCACATCCGCGGGCGCAAGCTTGGCCTGCCGAAGCGCGATCTCCATGGCGCGGCGGGCACCATCGCCATCGGGCGGCCCCGAGGTCATGTGATAGGCGTCCGCGGTCGTGCCGTAGCCTACGATCTCGGCGATCGGCGTCGCACCGCGCGCCTGCGCATGCTCCAGCGCCTCGATCACCAGGATGCCGGCGCCTTCGCCCATGACGAAACCGTCGCGGTTGCGATCGAACGGACGCGAGGCGCGCGCTGGCTCGTCGTTGAAGCCGCTCGACAGCGCGCGAGCGGCCGCAAAGCCGCCGAGGCTGACGATGTCGATGCAGGCCTCCGCGCCGCCGCAGATCGCAACGTCAGCTTCGCCTGATCGGATCATGCGCGCGGCATCGCCGATCGCCTGCACGCCGGCGGCGCAGGCCGTGACGGGCGTGCCCAGCGCGCCCTTGTAGCCGTATTTGATCGAGATGTGGCCGGCGGCGAGATTGGCGAGGAACGAGGGGATCGTGAACGGCGACAGCCGGCGCACGCCGCGCTGCTCGGTGATGCGCACCGCCTCCGCCATCGCCGGAAAGCCGCCGACGCCGGAGGCGATGATCGTCGCGGTGCGCTCGAGCGCGCCAGCGTCCTGCGGTGTCCATTTGGCTTGCGCGACGGCTTCCGCGGTGGCGAGCAGCGCGAACAGGATGAAGCGGTCCATCTTGCGCTGGTCTTTTGGCGCGGCAGCCTGCGCCGGATCGAAACCGCCTTCGGCATCATCGGTCTTGTCGGGCACGAGACCTGCGATGCGCGCGGGCAGCGCCTCTGCCCATTCCGGCAACGGGCGCAGCCCGCTTTGCCCGGCGAGCAGCCGCCGCCACGTCAATTCGACGCCGCAGCCAAGCGGCGACACCGCGCCCATTCCCGTCACCACGATACGACGCATGTCAGTCTCCAGCCGGCGCGACGGCCGGGTTCATGGCCTTGAGCGAAGCAAGCCGTGCGCGCATGCCGCGGCTGGCGCGGGGACCTGCGACGACGACCGCATTGGCGAGCGTGATCGGGCGCTTATCGGCGGCATCGACCAAGAGCGGCTCGAGCGGGCGGACATCGTCGCGGCTCGCCAGCAGGATGGATTCGCCTTTCGGCGCCAGATGCTTGTTGCCCCAGGCGAGCAGCGTAGCGATCACGGGGAAGAAATCCCGCGCCTTGTCCGTCAGCACATATTCGTAGCGCGGCGGGCGCTCCTGATAGCGGCGACGCACGAACATGCCGCTTTCGGTCAGATGCGCCAGCCGCCGCGACAGGATGTTCGGCGCAATGCCGAGGCCTTGCAAGAACTCGTCGAACTTCGTCGCACCCTGAAATGCATCGCGCAGAATCAGGATGCTCCACCCCTCGCCGACCGTCTCCACCGCGCGGCCGACCGGGCATTCCAGGATGGAAGGGGATTTGGGCTGCATGGCAGGCAAGGTAGGTCAGTAACTTGCAAAATGCAAGTGACTGCGCGGGCAGCCATGTGGAGCGAGTGGGGCTGGGTTCTGCTGGTGAGATGAAGCGCGCTCTCGTGCCCCGGACGCAGCGCAGCGCCTCTTAGCGGTGCGCTGCGTCCGGGGCCCATATTGATCATGATTGCGGATGTCGCTTGGGTCCCGGCTCTGCGCAGCAGCGTTTCACGCTGCAGCGCGTCCGGGACACGAGAGCGAGCGGTGCCGTCGCGGCGTACTCCGTCATTGCGAGCGCAGCGAAGCAATCCAGATTATCTCCGCGGCGGGGATTCCGGATTGCTTCGCTGCGCTCGCAATGACGGGTGGAGGGAGCGCGCAAAGCGTGAGCGTCAGTCGCCTAATGCGATCTTGCCAAGCAGAACGCCACGACCTGCTCCAGCGCGCTCTTCATCGGCGAGGGGGGGAACAGCGCCAGCGCATCCACGGCCATGGCGCCGTAGTGCTGGGCGCGGATCAGCGTGTCCTCGAGCGCGCGGTGCTTGTTCATCAGGCCGATAGCGTGATCGAGATCGGAATCGCCGATCTCGCCGCGCTCGAGCGCCCGGATCCAGAAGGCGCGCTCGGTGTCGTTGCCGCGGCGGAAGGCGAGCACGACGGGCAGCGTGATCTTGCCTTCGCGGAAATCATCGCCGGTGTTCTTGCCGAGCTTGGCGCTCTTGCCCCCATAGTCGAGCACGTCGTCGACGAGCTGGAAGGCGATGCCGAGATTCATGCCGACCGAGCGGCAGGCAGTCTGCTCCGCCTTCGGGCGGTTCGCGATCACGGGGCCGACCTCGCAGGCGGCGGCGAACAATTCGGCGGTCTTGCCGCGGATCACGGCGAGATACTCGTCCTCGGTGGTCGCGGTGTTCTTGGCGGCGGCGAGCTGCATCACCTCGCCCTCGGCGATGGTGGCGGCCGCCGCGGAGAGGATGTCGAGCGCGCGCAGCGATCCGACCTCGACCATCATGCGGAAAGCCTGGCCGAGCAGGAAGTCGCCGACCAGCACGCTTGCCTCGTTGCCCCAGAGCATGCGCGCCGACAGCTTGCCGCGGCGCATCTCGCTCTCGTCGACCACGTCGTCGTGGAGCAGGGTGGCGGTGTGCATGAACTCGACGCTGGCAGCTAGCTTGATGTGGCCGTCACCGGTGTAGCCGGCGAGGTTGGCCATGGCGAGCGTCAGCATCGGGCGCAGGCGCTTGCCGCCCGAGGAGATCAAGTGGTTGGCCACTTCAGGGATCATGGTCACGTCGGAGCCGGTCCGCGACAGGATCGTGGCATTGACGCGCTCCATGTCGGGAGCGACAAGGGCAACCAGCTCTTCGATCGACGCGCCGGGGGTTTCGAAAGGTACGATGACGGCCACGCCGGTCTCCAATATTTGCCCCGGAAGGGCTATTCTGATGGAAATACAATAGAAACTGGCGGCGGATGCGGCAAGGGCCGCGGAACCATTGACATTTGCCGCGTTAGCCACTTTCAGGCAGGAGACCTCCGTTTTGCGTGAACTGGTTCGGACCAACGATATGGTGCTGGTGTCGGCGATTGGCGCGCTGCTCGACGGCGCCAACATCCATCATCTGGTGCTGGACCAGAACATGAGCATCATCGAGGGGTCTCTCGGCATTCTGCCGCGGCGGATCCTGGTTCATGAGGACGACGCCGAGGAAGCCAGGGCGCTCCTCACCGAGGCAGGCCTCAGCCACGAACTGCGCGGCGATGATTGAGGCCGCGGATATTACCGAGGACGCGTTTCTCGGCGGGCAGTTGCGCTTGATGCAGAAGCGGTCAGGTCACCGCGCCGGGCACGACGCCGTCCTGCTGGCAGCAGCGACCGACGCTAGGGCGGGTGACCGCGTGGTCGAGCTTGGCGCCGGCGTCGGCACGGCGGGCCTTGCGCTGGCGCGGCGCGTCGTGGGGATCAGGCTGAGCCTCGTCGAGATCGATCCGGAACTGGCAGAGCTCGCGCGGGCGAACGCCGCAGCGAACACGATTCCCGCCGAGGTCATCGTGCTCGACGTCACCGCCGACGCGCAGGCGTTTGCAGCGAACGGACTTCTGCCCGACAGTTCCGACGCCGTATTGATGAACCCGCCCTTCAACGATCCCGCACGCCATCGCGGCTCGCCGGATCAGGCGCGCCACACCGCGCATGTGGCGAGGGAGGAGACGCTGCATGCGTGGGTGCATGCAGCCCGGCGCATTCTCCGATCGAGCGGCGTGCTGACCTTGATCTGGCGCGCGGACGGAATTGGCGATGTCATGGCAGCGCTGTCACGCGGCTTCGGCAGCCTCGCGATCCTGCCGGTTCATGGCGAAGCGGGAAAGCCTGCCATCCGGGTGCTGGTGCGCGCAGTCAAAGGCGGCCGGGCACCGTCGCAATTGCTGCCGGGCCTCATGCTCAACGAGGAGTCAAACGTGCCGAAGAAAGAGGTGAAGGATATTCTGGAGGGGAGGGCGGCGTTGCCGCTGGCGAGGCCGTGACGGCTTATTGCGGAAGCGATTCCGTCTGCTGCTCTTGCGGCGACGTAAAGTGAAGCGCCGTGAAAAGCGCACCGATCAGCAGCAACAGCAGATAGATCTTCATGGCGTTTCCTTCCGCTGCCTATTGCAGCTTCCCAACGCGAATTCTGCAAAACACGTTCCTGGCACTTTCAATGACACTCGCGTGATAAGAAATGGTTAATCAGAGGTAAGGCCATGGCCGAACAATTGAACGATCGTGAGAGTTCCGGCCTGGCCGACAAGCTCATGCAATACCTGCCGGCGCGCTTTCGTCCCGGCACGGCTGTCGTGCCTGTGGTGCGGCTGTCCGGTGTGATCGGTGCGGTGACGCCGCTTCGTCCGGGCCTGACGCTTGCCGGCGTCGCGCGGGTGCTCGAGCGCGCGTTTTCCTATCGGCACGCCAAGGCCGTGGCGCTGGTGATCAACTCGCCCGGCGGCTCGCCGGTGCAGTCGCGCCAGATCTACTTGCGCATCAAGCAGCTCGCCGCGGAGAAGAAGCTGCCGGTGCTCGTGTTCGTCGAGGACGTCGCGGCCTCCGGCGGTTACATGATCGCCTGCGCGGGCAACGAGATCATCTGCGATCCCTCCTCGATCCTCGGCTCGATCGGCGTGGTCGGCGGCAGTTTCGGTTTTCAGGAGGCGATCAGGCGGCTCGGCATCGAGCGGCGCCTCTACACCTCGGGCGAGCACAAGGCGATGCTCGACCCGTTCCTTCCGGAAAACCCTGACGACGTCATGAGGCTGAAGGCGATCCAGCGCGAGATCCACCAGATCTTCATCGCGCTGGTCAAGGAAAGCCGCGGCGCCCGGCTGAAGGGAGCCGACGATACGCTGTTCTCGGGCGAATACTGGGCGGGGGACAGCGCGATCGCGCTGGGGCTCGCCGACAGCATCGGCGATCTCCGCTCAACTCTTCGTGCCCGCTATGGTGAGAAGGTTCTCACCCCCGTGATCGCGCAGCCGACCGGGCTGCTCTCCGGCCTTTTGGGCCGGAAATCGCCCGGCGCGGGGCAGCTTTCGGCCCTGGAATCAATGGCCGGGCTGCCGGACGAGCTGATCTCGGCGGTGGAGACGCGGGCGATTTGGGCGAAATTCGGGTTCTAGGTCTCGCGCTCCCGCGCCATTTCGCCCGGGCGGCGCCGATTGCGGCGCAGGTCCATCTGCGCAAGAATGCTGGTGGGGGCTGAGCATGAGACGAGGATCGACCGATGCCGCCGTTCGTCGCTTTCGCGGGCGTCCTGGGCGGGCTTGCCGTGGTCCGCTGGGCCTACAAGACCGCCATCCGGATCAACCAGGAGCTGGAGGAGATGCGCCTGTCGCGCGTCACCGAGGCCGCCCGCATGGGGGATATCCAGACGCTGAAGCGTGACCCCGTGACCGGAGCTTACCGGCCGGGTTAAGGGCACACCTCCACGCGTTCGTCATTCCGGGGCTCACGAAGCGAGAACCCGGAATCCATCCGAACCACGGAGTGAGCGGCGCAATGGATTCCGGGCTCGCCCTGCGGGCGCCCCGGAATGACGCCCGAATCCGGCCCCCTTCGCCTTGATTCCCATCCCCGCCGTCGATACGGTCCCGCGCGATTCAAAACCCCCGCGAGAGCCCGATCTGACGATGGACGCCTCATTGCCCGCCCATATGCGCCCGGAACGCTCGTTCCAGGGCTTCATCCTCGCGCTCCAGCGGTTCTGGGCCGAGCAGGGCTGCGTGATCCTGCAGCCCTACGACATGGAAATGGGCGCGGGCACCTTCCATCCGGCGACCACGCTGCGCGCGCTCGGGCCAAAGCCGTGGAACGCGGCCTATGTGCAGCCCTCGCGCCGGCCCAAGGACGGCCGTTACGGCGAGAACCCGAACCGGATGCAGCACTATTACCAGTTCCAGGTGATCATGAAGCCGTCGCCGCCGAACCTTCAGGAGCTGTACCTGAAGTCGCTCGCCGCGATCGGCATCGATTCCGCCGTGCACGACATCCGCTTCGTCGAGGACGATTGGGAGAGCCCGACGCTCGGCGCCTGGGGCCTCGGTTGGGAGTGCTGGTGCGACGGCATGGAAGTCAGCCAGTTCACTTATTTTCAGCAGGTCGCCGGCTTCGAATGCGCGCCGGTCGCGGGCGAGCTCACCTACGGGCTCGAGCGCCTCGCGATGTATGTGCAGGGCGTCGACCGAGTCTACGACCTCAATTTCAACGGCCGCGACGGTGACCAGAAGGTCACCTATGGCGACGTGTTCCTGCAGGCCGAGCAGGAATATTCGCGGCACAATTTCGAATATGCCGACACCGCGATGCTGTTCGAACAGTTCAAGATGGCGGAAGCTGCCTGCAGAAAATATCTCGATGCCGGCTGGCGCGACGGCGGCAACCGGAAACAGCACCTGATGGCACTGCCGGCCTATGACCAGTGCATCAAGGCGAGCCACGTCTTCAACCTGCTCGATGCCCGCGGCGTGATCTCCGTGACCGAACGGCAGAGCTACATTCTGCGCGTGCGCGAGCTGGCAAAAGCTTGTGGCGAGGCCTGGATCCACACTGAAGCGGGCGGAGCGGCCTGATGCCCGATCTTTTGCTTGAACTGTTTTCCGAAGAGATTCCCGCGCGCATGCAGGCGAAGGCGGCGGACGATCTGCGCCGCATGGTCACCGACAAGCTGGTTGCCGAAGGCCTCGTCTACGAGGGCGCAAAGGCCTTCGCGACGCCGCGGCGCCTTGCGCTTACCGTGCACGGCATCCCTGCGCGCCAGCCTGACCTGAAGACCGAACGGCGCGGCCCGAAAGTCGGCGCGCCCGATGCGGCCGTGCAGGGCTTCCTGAAAGCGACGGGATTGAAGTCGCTGGACGAAGCCAAAATCCAGCGCGACCCCAAGGGTGATTTCTACATCGGCTTGATCGAGAAGCCCGGCCGCGACGCGATCGATGTGCTCGCCGAGATCCTGCCTGTCATCATCCGCACCTTCCCGTGGCCGAAATCGATGCGCTGGGGCGCGCGCTCGGGCAAGCCCGGCTCGCTGAACTGGGTGCGTCCGCTGCACGCGATCACCGCGACCTTCGGCCCCGAGACCGAAGAGCCCGATGTCGTGAAGTTCGAGGTCGACGGCATCGAGAGCGGCCAGACCACTTACGGCCACCGCTTCCTCGCGCCGGCGCCGATCTCCGTGCGCCGCTTCGAGGACTACGAGGCTAAGCTTCTTGCCGCAAAAGTCGTGCTCGGCGCCGAGCGCCGCAAGGACGCCATCCTCACCGACGCCAAGCAGCTCGCGTTCGCGCAAGGTTTTGAGCTGGTCGAGGACCAGAACCTGCTCGATGAGGTCGCCGGCCTGGTCGAATGGCCGGTCGTGCTGATGGGCTCGTTCGAGCCGGAATTTTTGAAGACTCCTGACGAAGTCATCCGCGCCACCATCCGCAACAACCAGAAGTGTTTTGTGGTGCGCGACCCCAAGACGGGCAAGCTCGCGAGCAAGTTCATCCTGGTCGCCAATATCGAGGCGACCGACGGTGGCAAAACCATCATCGCCGGCAACGAGCGCGTCATCCGGGCGCGGCTATCGGATGCGAAGTTCTTCTACGAGACGGACCTCAAGACCAGGCTCGAGGACCGGCTGCCGAAGTTCGAGCAGATCGTGTTCCATGAGAAGCTCGGCACGCAGGCGGAGCGCATCAAGCGCATCGAGCGCCTTGCTGCTGAGATCGCGCCGCTGGTCGGCGCCGATGTCGCCAAGGCGACGCGCGCGGCGCAGCTCGCCAAGGCGGATCTGCTGACGGAAGTCGTCGGCGAATTCCCGGAGGTGCAGGGCCTGATGGGCAAGTACTATGCGCTGGCGCAGGGCGAGGACGCCTCCGTCGCCGCCGCCTGCGAGGAGCACTACAAGCCGCAAGGGCCTGCGGACCGCGTGCCGACCGATCCGGTCAGCGTCGCCGTGGCGCTCGCCGACAAGATGGATACGCTAGTCGGTTTCTGGGCGATTGATGAAAAGCCAACCGGGAGCAAAGACCCATATGCGCTCCGTCGCGCGGCACTTGGCGTCATCAGGATAGTTCTTGAACGGCGGATCAAGATCAGTCTTCGAAACATTGTCGAAAAGCACTTCGAGAATTCATACAGAAAGAAGTATCTTGAGGTTGTCGATAAGATCGATGACTTGATGCTCTTTTTTGAGGATCGCCTGAAGGTCCAGCTCAAGGATCAGAAGGCCCGACACGATCTGGTCGATGCCGTTTTGAGTGCGGAATCGCTTTTTAAGGGGCACTCGCTCATTTCGATCGTGGATCGCATCGAGGCTCTCGGAAAATTGCTTGATAGCGATGATGGAAAGAATTTGCTGGCAGGGACAAAACGCGCGAGCAACATTCTAACTATCGAAGAGAAGAGGGATAAACGCGAGTACGATCACGAGCCCGATGCCGTGCTCTACAGCCTCGCTGAGGAGAAGGCGCTGGCCAAGGCGATCGGTGAGGTCAAGGCGGAAGCCAGCGCTGCGGTGGCCAAGGAAGACTTCGCCGCCGCGATGAGTGCGATGGCGAAGCTGCGTCCGCCGGTCGATGCGTTCTTTGATAAGGTGCGCGTCAATGACGATGATCCGAAGGTGCGCGAGAACCGCCTGAAGCTCCTCAACGAGATCCGCAGCGCCACGCGCGCGGTGGCGGACTTCTCGAAGATCCAGGATTGAGGCGGGGGGTATAGCGGCTCTCGTGCCCCGGACGCTGCGCAACGCGCCGCTTCGCGGCGTGGTGCGCTGCAGAGCCGGGGCCCATGCTGCCGCGTGCTCGTAGCATCTGGGTCCCGGCTCTGCGTCGCAACGCTTGCGCGTCGCGCCTTGTCCGGGACACGAGACCACAACAAGAAGCCCCGCCCGGCGGGGGGAGGACCGGGCGGGGCCTGATGTCCGATTTAACACTGCTCGCGCCAGCCTGATGTGACGCGCCGGACATCGAATGGAGCGGCTGCGTCTTTAGTCCAGCACCTCGACGATGCGGCGCGAGCGCGGCTCGACCAGCACGGTTTCGCCGTTCACGACGGTGTAGCGATAGGTCGTGGCGCCGAAACGTTGCGGCACGTCATAATAGGTGACGCCGACTTCGGGTAAGGTGGCACCGACCACCACGCGATCCGGAATGCGGAAGGGCGGCACACGTTGTTCAACGACATATTCGCGGAAGGCGGGCCGCTGTTCGACGGCAATGGTCGGAGCACCGTCGACCACGCGTCCGACTGTGACGCTGCTTTGCGCCTGCGCCGCAAGGGGCGCGCCGATCGCGACGGCGAGCGCTGCGAGAGCAAGAATCCTGTTCCGCATGGACAACTCCTTCGACTTGAATCTTCTGACGCGCCAATGGCGCGACCGGTTGCCAATGCATGCCGAAAGCCAATGTTCCGGCAAAAGGTCTGCCGCATTCGCGGCAATTTCGGGCAGTTTTCGTGAGGTGGGGAACTCGTAGCCATTCTTGCGCATCTCTACTCCCGGAACTTGGCCGGTTATGATCCGCGCGCGATTCGCCTCACCTCCACAGAAAGATAGTTCATGCACATCACCGTCGCCCACATTTCGCCGATCCTGTCGTTGATTGCGGGCGTGCTCATCCTGATCATGCCGCGGCTCCTCAACCTCATCGTCGCGATCTTCCTCATCGTCAACGGCGCGATTGGGCTCGGGCTCCTGAAGTGGCTCCGCTTCTAGGCGTTCACTTTTCGGAACTGTCCGTCTTGCGCGGGCCCGCCCAAAGTGGTGTAAGGCCCGCGATTTCCCATTCCTCTCGCAGGTTGTGTGCAAGCTATGGCCAAAGCCGCCTCGAAGCCTTCTAAAACTGCAGCGAAATCAAAGCCCTCCGCCAAGGCGAAGGCCGCGCCGGCGGCCCGCAAGGCGCTGGCCAAGAGCGCGCCGAAGCCGGTCGCCAAACCCACTGCAAAGCCGGTGGCAAAGGCAATGACCAAGGCGGCTTCGCCGAAGGTTGCCGCGAAGCCTGCGCCGAAGAAGGTTGTGCCTGCCAAGGCGGCGCCGGCAGCGGCCAAGGCCGGCAAATGGGTCTACACGTTCGGTGACGGCAAGGCCGAGGGCCGGACGGAAATGCGCGACCTGCTCGGCGGCAAGGGCGCCAACCTCGCCGAGATGGCCAATCTCGGCCTGCCGGTGCCTCCGGGCTTCACCATCCCGACCTCGGTCTGCACCTATTTCTACGAGCACGACAAGACCTACCCGAAGGAACTGAAGCCGCAGGTTGAGAAGGCGCTCGACTATGTCGGCAAGTTGACCGGCAAGGTGTTCGGCGACACCAGGAACCCGCTGCTCGTCTCGGTGCGCTCCGGCGCGCGCGCCTCGATGCCGGGCATGATGGACACCGTGCTCAATCTCGGCCTCAACGACCAGACCGTGGAAGCGCTGGCCGAGCTGTCGGGCGACCGCCGTTTCGCCTATGACAGCTATCGCCGCTTCATCACGATGTATTCCGACGTGGTGCTCGGCTTCGAGCATCATCATTTCGAGGAGATCCTCGACACCTTCAAGGACAGTCAGGGCTACACGCTCGACACCGATCTGTCGGCCGAGGATTGGGTCGAACTGGTCGGCAAGTACAAGGACGCGGTCGCACGCGAGACCGGCAAGGAATTCCCGCAGGATCCGCACGACCAACTCTGGGGCGCGATCGGCGCGGTGTTCTCATCCTGGATGAACGCGCGCGCGGTGACCTACCGCAAGCTGCACGACATTCCGGAATCCTGGGGCACCGCGGTCAACGTGCAGGCCATGGTGTTCGGCAACATGGGCGAGACCTCGGCCACGGGCGTTGCCTTCACCCGCAACCCCTCGACCGGCGAGAGCAAGCTCTACGGCGAGTTCCTGATCAACGCGCAGGGCGAGGACGTGGTCGCGGGCATCCGCACGCCGCAGGACATCACCGAGGAGGCGCGCAAGGAGTCGGGCTCCGACAAGGCGTCGATGGAAGCGGCGATGCCGGAAGCCTTCAAGGAGCTGACGCGGATCTACACGCTGCTCGAGAAGCACTACCGCGACATGCAGGACATGGAGTTCACCGTCGAGCAGGGTAAGCTCTGGATGCTCCAGACCCGCGGCGGCAAGCGCACTGCCAAGGCGGCGCTGCGCATCGCGGTCGAGCTCGCCAATGAGGGCCTGATCTCGAAGAAGGAAGCGGTGACGCGGATCGATCCGGCCTCGCTCGACCAGCTCCTGCATCCGACCATCGATCCCAACGCCAAGCGCGACGTGATCGCGACCGGCCTGCCGGCATCGCCGGGCGCGGCCTCGGGCGAGATCGTGTTCTCCTCGGACGAGGCGGCCAAGCTTCAGGGCGACGGACGCAAGGTGATTTTGGTCCGCATCGAGACCAGCCCGGAAGACATCCACGGCATGCACGCCGCCGAAGGCATCCTGACCACGCGCGGCGGCATGACCTCGCACGCGGCGGTGGTCGCGCGCGGCATGGGCAAGCCCTGCGTCTCCGGCTGCGGCACCATCCGCGTCGATTACGGCCGCGGCACCATGAGCATCGGCTCGCGCACCTTCAAGACCGGTGACGTCATCACCATCGACGGCTCGCTCGGCCAGGTGCTCGCCGGCCGCATGCCGATGATCGAGCCGGAGCTGTCCGGCGAGTTCGGCACGCTGATGAACTGGGCCGACCAGGTCCGCAAGATCGGCGTCCGCGTCAACGGCGACACGCCGGACGACGCGCGCACGGCGATCAAGTTCGGCGCGGAAGGCATCGGCCTCTGCCGCACCGAGCATATGTTCTTCGAGGAGACGCGCATCCGCACGGTGCGCGAGATGATCCTCTCCGAGGACGAGCAGTCGCGCCGCGCCGCGCTGGCAAAACTGCTGCCGATGCAGCGCGCCGACTTCGTCGAGCTGTTCGAGATCATGAAGGGCCTGCCCGTCACGATCCGGCTTCTGGATCCTCCCCTTCATGAATTCCTGCCGCACACCCATGCCGAGGTCGAGGAAGTGGCGCGCGCCATGAACACCGACCCACGGCGCCTCGCCGATCGCGCCCGCGAGCTCTCGGAGTTCAACCCGATGCTCGGCTTCCGCGGCTGCCGCATCGCCATCGCCTATCCCGAGATCGCCGAGATGCAGGCCCGCGCGATCTTCGAGGCGGCGGTCGAGGCGCAGAAGCGCACCGGCAAGGCCGTCGGCCTCGAGGTGATGGTGCCGCTGATCGCGACCAAGGCCGAGCTCGACCTGGTCAAGGCACGGATCGATGCCACCGCGCAGGCCGTGATGCGCGAGACCAACACCAAGCTGGCCTATCAGGTCGGCACCATGATCGAGCTGCCGCGCGCCTGCCTGCTCGCGGGCGAGATCGCGCAGTCGGCCGAGTTCTTCTCGTTCGGCACCAACGACCTGACGCAGACGACCTACGGCATCAGCCGCGACGACGCGGCGAGCTTCCTCGGTCCCTATGTGGCGAAGGGCATCCTCACGGTCGATCCCTTCATCTCGCTCGATCAGGAAGGCGTCGGCGAGCTGGTCAAGATCGGCGTCGCCCGCGGCCGCAAGACCCGCGCGTCGCTCAAGGTCGGCATCTGCGGCGAGCATGGCGGCGATCCTGCCTCCGTCGCCTTCTGTCACCATATCGGTCTCGACTACGTCTCCTGCTCGCCCTACCGCGTGCCGATCGCGCGGCTTGCAGCGGCGCAGGCCGCGCTAGGCAAGGCGATCGCGAGTCAGGCGTAAGCCGAAACACAGACTTGAATTGAGAGAGGCGGGGCCCAGCCCCGCCTCTCATTTTTGGCACTGCTCTCTCCGCGTCGTCATTGCGAGCGTAGCGACTTGTCCGCCGAAGCCTCGGCGAAGGCGGAAGCAATCCAGAATCGTTCCGCAGAGGGACTCTACTCGGCGCCCCTCACATCATCCCCGTCTCGTCCTCCTCGGCCTGCCCGATCAGCGCCGCGCTCGCTACCTCCTCGCGGCGGGGCACGACGAACATCATCACGCAGGCGCAAAGGGTCGAGATCGCGAGGACCGCTGAGGTCAGCGGCAGCGTCGATGCGGAGTGGCCGCCGAGATAGGCGCCGAACTGCGACATCAGCGCGCCAATGCCTTGCTGCAGGAAACCCATCGCGCCCGAGGCGGTGCCGGCCGCTTCGGGACGGATGCTGATGGCGCCGGCGGCGGAATTCGCCATCACGAAGGCATTGCCGGCCATCACGATCATATGGGTGCCGAACAGCCAGGCGGGCGCCTCGTTCCAGCCGACGAAGCTCCAGATTAGGTTCGCAAGGCTGCCGCAGAGCTGCAGGGCGAGCCCGAACCAGATCAGCTTCTCCAGTGAGTGGCGCGGCGCAAAGCGCACGCAGAGCAGGTTGCCGACCAGAAACGCAAAGCCCGTCGTCGCGAACCAGGCGCCGTATTCGGCGCTGCTGCGGCCCATCTGCGTCACCACGATGTAGGGTCCGCCGCCGGCGAAGGTGAAAATGATCTGGGACGCCAGCACCTGGCACATCACATAGCCGACGAAGGCGCGGTTGCGGATGAGCATGCCGATATCGCCGCGGAAGCCGCTGCCGGCGGCGCGGCTGCGGCGGGTCTCAGGCAGCGCCAAGGCGATCCCGACGGCAACGACGATGGCGGCGATGGTGATGGCGTAGAAGATCGCGCGCCAGCCGAACGCGGTCTCGATCAGGCCGCCGGTGAGCGGCGAGACCATCTGCCCGATCATCAGCGCCGCGACCACGAGGCTGATCATCGAGGCGACGCGGTCGCGCTCGTAGATGTCGCGGATGATGGCCCGGCTGATCACCATGCCGGATGCGCCGCCGAGCGCCTGGAAGAAACGTGCGGCAATCAGCTGCGGCAGGGTCTCGGCGAAAATGCAGGCGACGCTGGCCGCCACCATCAGTGCAAGACCTCCGAGCAGCACCGGGCGCCGCCCGAACCGGTCCGACAGCGGGCCCATGATCAGCTGCGACAGCGCGATGCCGACCATGTAGAGCGACACCGTCATCTGCGCGATCGAGATGTCGCTGCCGAAATCCGTCGCCAGCACCGGCAGCGCCGGAACCAGGATGTAGAGCGAGATCGGTGCGACCCCGGTCATCACCACCAGCAGCAGCAACACCAGACGCGAGGTCGCGAGGTTGCCGGCCGCTTCGGGCGGCTTGCTGATGATGCCGTGCATCGCCGGACACTAGCCGCATCGCGTTGCGAGCGAATACGCTCATTTCGGCATACGGCTATGCGCGACGCGTCAAGGCGCTGGGCCTGTAGGGTGGGCAAAGACGCGCTCTTTGCGCGGCGTGCCCACCATTGCTGCCGTCACGCGGAGATGGATGGTGGGCACGCATCCGCCTCCGCTCTTCGAGCGGCAGCGGATGCTTTGCCCACCCTACGCAGGCAGTCTTATGACGGAATTAGAGCTTCAGCTCCGCCGTGGCCTGATCGAGCCAGGTCTTCGTCGCCTCGTCCAGCGCGGGCCGCACCTCGGCGCGGACGCGCGAATGATACGCGTTCAGCCAATCGAGTTCGTCGCGGCTCAGCATCGCGGCATCGATCAGGCGGCGGTCGATCGGTGCCAAGGTCAGCGTCTCGAACGCGTTCATCGGCTTCTCGGCACCCTTGATGTCGGCGGCGACGACCAGCTCGAGATTCTCGATGCGGATGCCGAAGCCATCGGTCTTGTAATAGCCGGGCTCGTTCGACAGGATCATGCCGCGCTTCAGCGGCGTGGTGCCGAGCTTCGAAATCCGTGCCGGTCCTTCGTGCACCGAGAGATAGCTGCCGACGCCGTGGCCGGTGCCGTGCTCGAAATCGAGCCCGACGGCCCAGAGATGTTGCCGCGCCAGCGTGTCGAGTTGCGCGCCCGTGGTGCCGTCCGGAAAGACGGCGCGCGCGATCGCGATGTGGCCGCGCAGCACGCGGGTGAAGCGGTCGCGCATCTCATCCGTCGGCTCGCCTACCGCCATGGTGCGCGTGACGTCGGTGGTGCCGTCTTCATATTGCGCGCCGGAATCGATCAGCAGGAGATCGCCGGGCGCGATCCGCCGGTTGCTCTTGCGGGTGACGCGGTAATGCACGATGGCGCCGTTCGGGCCGGTGCCGGAGATGGTCGGGAACGAGACGTCCCTGAGCGCGCCGGTGTCGCGGCGGAAGGTCTCCAGCGCTTCGACCGCGTCGATCTCGGTGAGCTTGCCGCTTGGCGCCTCGCGATCGATCCATGCGAGGAAGCGCGCCAGCGCCACGGCGTCGCGCACGTGAGCCGTCTTGGTGCCCTTGATCTCGGTCGCGTTCTTGACCGCCTTCAGCAGTGCAACAGGATCGCTGCCGCGCACCGGCTTGCCGCCGGCCCCGCTGATCAGGCGGCTGAGTGCGTCGGCCGCTGTGGCATTGTCGAGCGCAATGGCCGCACCGCTCTTGGCCAGCGCCATCAGCGTCGGCGCCATGGCGTCCGGTTCGCGCACGTCGGCGGACTGCTCGAGATGGTCGCGTGTGAGGTTGGAGAGCTTGCGGTGGTCGATGAAGATCGTGGGACGGCCGTCCTTCGGCACCAGCGCGTAGGACAGGGGCAGCGGCGTATGGGCGACGTCGGCGCCGCGGATGTTGAAGGTCCAGGCCACTGCGTGGCTGTCCGACAGCACCAAGGCATCGGTGCCGAGCTTGGCGATCTCGGCCCTGATCTGGGTCAGCTTCTCCGCTTCAGTGATACCGGCGTGCTGAAGGCTGTGCACCGCGACGGGAGCGAGCGGCGGCTGCGGCCGGTCCTGCCAGATCGCGTCGATCGGATTGCTGTCGATCGCGACCAACTCGGCCCCGGCCTTGGCGCAGGCGGCGGACAATCGTTCGGCTGCCGAAAAAGTGTGCAGCCACGGATCAAATCCGAGGCGGTCGCCGGCTTTCAGATGCGCCGCCACCCAGCTCTCCGGCGGCGGATCGATCAGCGATTCCACTACCCATGCCTTGGCATCGACCTGCTTGGCCGCCTGCAGCGTGTAGCGGCCGTCGACGAACAGCGCAGCCTCCTGCGGCAGAACCACGGCCAGTCCCGCCGAGCCGGTAAAGCCGGTCAGCCAGGCGAGCCGCTCTTCCGATGGCGGCACATATTCGTTCTGCTGCTGGTCGGCACGTGGCACGACGAAGCCGGTCAACTTGCGACGGGCAAGTTCTTCGCGAAGTGCGGCCAGTCGTGCCGCCAAGGCGACGCCGGCCTCCGGCTCCTCGAATGTCTGGAAGTGCGCTTCGAACATGGTGGATCACTTTAGGATCATGGAGATCAGTCCGCAATGTAGACGCATTTGCGTCGCATCTGGCATGGACTGTGCTTGAAATAGTTCCATTCGAATTGAGTGGAGTAAAGGATGTGGCAGTTGCGCTTCGTCCGGATAACAGGGAAATTCGAGCGGGTGGTTCATCTCAACGGCGAGGGGACACACGATGCCAGCGTTCACCTTTGAGAAGATTTCGCCGCCGGCGCGCCGCGCTCCGACAGCGGCAGTACCGAAGAAGCCGCGCGGCCTCATCAGCCAGATGATCGACCGTTTCGCCGAGCGCCGCGCCAAACGCGCCTTGCGGGGCAAGCGCGCGTCACGCCGCGACGAGAAGCCGGCCGAGTAGCGCGGCAAGGGAGCGCACCGCCGTCGCGACGCAGTTAGTTCATCCCACCTTCCTCAGCAGCAGACTGCTCCACCCCTCGATGCGCAGATGCTTCACCGGCACGAGGCCGCGGGCGCGGTAGGCGGCGATCACGGCGGGCGCCTGGTGCGTCAAGAGGCCGGAGAGGATGACGCGGGCGCCAGGCGCAAGGTGCTGCGTCATCGGGCTCGCCAATTGCCGCAACGGATTGGCAAGGATATTGGCGAGCACCAGGTCGAACGGGCCTGCACGCGCAAAATCCGGCGCGGCAAAGCCGGTCGCGCGGATCACCCGCACATGGTTGCCAACTTCGTTCAGCGTGGCGTTCTCGGCGGCCACCCGGACCGATGGCGGATCGATGTCGGAAGCCAGCACCGCGCGATGCAGCGCCTTCGCCGCCGCGATCGCCAGCACGCCCGTGCCTGTGCCGAGATCGAGCAGGCTCCTCGGGCGGGAGCTCTTCAGGACATGGTCAAGCAGAAGTAAACAGCCGCGCGTCGTGCCATGGTGACCCGTGCCGAACGCGAGCGCCGCCTCGATCTCGATGGCGAGCTTGTTCGGCGCCACACGGTCGCGATCGTGGCTGCCGTGCACGACGAAGCGGCCGGCCGGCACCGGGACGAGATCTTCAAGGCTGGCCTTGACCCAGTCCTTGGCTTCGACAGTATCGAAGACGAGCGTCGCCGCGATCTCATTTCCTGCTGAAGTTGCAACGAGTTCGCGCAGCCATGCCTGATCGGGCGCTGCGGCGAAATGCAACGTGACGTCCCAGCGTCCGTCAGGCCGCTCGAACGCGGCGACCGCCGCATCGCCGTCGAAAAAGACCTCGGTGAGCACGTCGACGACGCGCTTGGCGTCGGCTTCGCTGCCGATCGAAAAGCTGGCGCGATGGGTCGGGGAAGGCTGCATTCAGGGTTCCGTTGAGTTCAATTTTTGGAACTTTTGGTGCCCAGTTTTCGGACAAGTTGAGGTTCCCACATTAACGCGCCTGCAGTGTGTGCCCGTATATTTTCGGATGTACAAGCAAGTCCACGCAGCTTGGAATTGAAACGGAGGCGAGTCTTGAAGCGCATGATTCAGAAGTTCTGGTCGGATGAGTCCGGTGCAACCGCGATCGAATACGGCCTGATCGCCGCGGGTATCGCCCTGGCGATCATTACCGTGGTGAACGGCCTGGGCACCACCATGAACGAGAAGTTCACTTCGATTAGCACCTCCTTGAAGTAATTTCCGCCGCCATTTCCCAGCGGGGGCTACTTTCTTAAGGCTGTTCCTGATCACCGCCCGCTGGGGATTCCCCCTGGCGGGCGAGGTCGTTTTTGCCGCCCGACTTCACAGCTTATCCGCCTGCTTGTCCGGACTTTATCCACCACTTTTCCCCTGATCGCCCCGCCGATTTCCCACCGGCTTTCCCCAGGATCGCTCCTGGCCGTATCGCCCAGGCCTCCTCTGGCCGCTCACAGGCCTTTCGACAGCCTGCCCACAACCAATCCACAGTCCTATCCACGGCTCCCGAACAGGGCGCGGTGATCCCGCAGGATCGCCTGCGCGGCGTTATGGCCGGGCGCGCCGGTGACGCCGCCGCCTGGATGGGCGCCGGATCCGCAATGGTAGAGGCCTCTCAGCGGCCCGCGATAATCGGCGTGGCCCAGCATCGGCCGCGCCGAGAACAGCTGGTTCAATGTCAGCGCGCCGTGGAAGATGTCGCCGCCGAGCAGCCCGAATTGCCGCTCGAGGTCGAGCGGAGACAGGATCTGGCGGCCGAGCACGCTCGCCGCAAAACCCGGGGCATATTTGTCCACCGTCGCGATCATGAGATCGGCGACCTCTTCGCGATGGTCGTCCCAGGACCTTCCATCGGGAAGCCCTGGGGCGACATGCTGACAGAACAGGCTCGCGACATGCTTGCCGGGCGGGGCCAGCGTGTCGTCGAGCGTCGAGGGGATCAGCATCTCCACCACGGGCTCGCGGCTCCAGCCCTGGGCGCGCGCGTCGAGCCAGGCACGGTCCATATAGCCCAGACTCGGCGCCAGGATGATGCCGGAGGTGAGGTGATCGCCCTCGCCTGAGAGCGCCGTGAAGGAGGGCAGGCGGTCCAGCGCCACATTCATCCGGAAGGTGCCGGAGCCATTCTTCCAATGCCGGATGCGGGCGAGGAAGTCCGCAGGCAGAGCATCGGCCGCGATCAAGCGCGTGTAGAGCAGCTTTGGATTGACGTTGGCCGCCACATATTTCGCGCGGATCGCAGAGCCGTTCTCCAGCACGATTCCGACGGCGCGGTCGCGCTCGACGATGATCTCACGCACACCGGCATCCGTGTCGATCGCGACGCCGCGGTCGCGCGCCGCGCGCGCCATCGCCTGCGTGATCGCGCCCATGCCGCCGATGGCGTGGCCCCACACGCCCTTCTTGCCGTTCACCTCCCCGAACGCGTGATGCAGCATCACATAGGCCGAGCCGGCGGCGTAGGGGCTGGCATAGTTGCCGACGATGGCGTCGAAGCCGAACAGCGCCTTGACCAGATCGTGCTCGAAACGTTCGTCCAGCATCTCGCCGGCCGAACGCGTGAACAGATCGAGCAGGCTGCGGCTCTGTTCCAGCGTCAGGCCGCGGAGAATGTTGGCGCTCTGCAAAGCGTTCACGGCCTCGCGGATCGCGTTGGTGCCAAAACCGTCGAGCAGGTTCGGCGGCGCGCGCAGCACGAACCGCCTGAGCACGTCGGCAATGTCTTCCAGCTCGCGCGCGAAGCCGTCGAGCGCTTCCGCATCATGCGCGCTGAGCCGCGCCACCGAGGCTTTCGTTCGTCCCTCGCCGGTGAGGAGATAGCTGCCGTCCGGCGCGGGCAGAAAATTCTGCGCACGCCGCTCGACGATGCGCAGGCCCTGCTCAGCGAGCTTGAGGTCACGGATCACCTGCGGATTGAGCAGGCTGACGGTGTAGGCGGCGACAGAATTGCGAAAGCCGGGGTGAAACTCCTCCGTCACCGCGGCACCGCCGACCACCTTGCGCCGTTCGACCACGCGCACGCGCAGGCCCGCCATCGCCAGATAGGTCGCGCAGGTGAGGCCGTTGTGGCCCGCGCCGATGATGATGACGTCGGTATCGGTCATGACTTCCTTGGCGTCATTCCGGCGCTACTCGGCAGAGCCGAACTATGGTGCGGGCTCCGCACCGGAGAATCTCGAGGTTCCGGGTTCGATGCTGCGCATCGTACCGGAACGACATCTCTATATCAGGCATTCCTTGCTGCAACATCACGCCACACTTTATTGCCCGTCCAGGCGCCTTGTGCTCCATTGCGCGCGATCCGGCGCCCGCCGGGGTTTGAGCCGGAGCATTCATGGATTCGATCGTGCAACCCGCCGCCACGGAGCAGCCGTCGTCGTCGCGCAACCGGCTGCTGCTGACGATCTACACCGCTGCGATCTTCGTCAGCGCGCTCCTGCTGTTCTCGGTGCAGCCGCTGTTCACCAAGATGGTGCTGCCGCGGCTCGGCGGCTCGCCGGCGGTGTGGTCGGTGGCCATGGTGTTCTTCCAGTCGCTGCTGCTGGCCGGCTATGCCTATGCGCATCTGCTGATGCAGGCGCGGAACCGGATCGTCCCCGTCGCGGTACATCTGGTGCTGCTGTTCGCCGCCTTCGCCACGCTGCCGCTCGGCATCGCCTCCGCCTATGGCGAGCCGCCGGCTTCGGGCTACGCGGTCTGGCTGCTCGCCCTGTTCGCGGTCTCGATCGGGCTGCCGTTCTTCGCGCTCGCCGCGAACAATCCGCTGCTGCAGGCCTGGTTTGTCCGCACCGGCCACCCGGCCGGGCATGATCCCTATTTCCTCTACGCCTCCTCCAATATCGGCAGCTTCCTTGCGCTGTTGTCCTATCCGTTCCTGCTGGAGCCGATGTTCACGCTTCAGATGCAGAACCGGTTCTGGACCGGTGGCTATGGCCTGCTGATACTCCTCATCGGCGCCTGCGGCGTGCTGATGTTGCGTTCGCCGAAGCTGGCGCTGACCGACACGCGGGCCGAGGACGTGAATGCACCCGCGCCCGGCCTCTTGACGCGGCTGCGCTGGATCTTCCTCGCCGCAGTGCCCTCGGGTCTGCTCATCGCCGTCACCGCGCACATCTCGACCGACGTCGCGGCGGCGCCGCTTTTGTGGGTGCTGCCGCTGTCGCTTTACCTCTTGACCTGGGTCGTCGTGTTCCAGTCGCGGCCGCTGCTGCCGCACAAATGGATGCTGATGCTCCAGCCGGTCGCGATCGCCGGCGTCGTCGTCCTGCTGGCTTTCGGCGGCGAGCAGAACCTGCTGCTGACGCTCGGCGGACATCAACTCTGCTTCTTCGTCATCGCCATGGCCTGCCACGGCGAGCTGGCGCGGACGCGGCCGGCCGCAAAATATCTCACCGGATTCTATGTCGCGCTGTCATTGGGCGGCATGGTCGGTGGCTTGTTCGCGGGGCTGGTTGCGCCCTTCACCTTCTCGTGGATCGCCGAATATCCGATTCTGATCGCGCTTGCCGCGCTGTGCCGTCCGTCCGCGAATGAGCGGCTGGCCGCAATCGTCAAATGGTACTGGCTGGCGCTCGCCGCGATCGCGGTGGCGCTCATCGCGCCGTCATACACGACCGGCGGCCTCCTGACTTGGTTCGAGGATCATCGCGTCTGGGTCGCCGGCGCCGTCGGCGTGCTCGCCGCGCTGCTCGCGCTGATCCTCAATGCCGGACGCTGGAAGATCTTTGCCACCGTCGCGCTGGCGCTGGCGTTGATCCGCGTTTATCCCGCGGACGAGGGCCGCGTCACGACCGTGCGCAGCTTCTTCGGCGTGCACAAGATCGTCGTGACGCCCGGCGGTTATTTCCACGTGCTGATGCACGGCACCACCATTCATGGCGCCGAGCGCTTCCGCAACAATGACGGCACGCCTGTGACCGGCCGGCCCGAGCCGATCACCTATTATCACAAGGACGGCGGCATCGGTCAGGCGGTCAGCGCGATCCGCGAGCGTAAGGGCGCGCCGCTGAAGGTCGCCGCGATCGGCGTCGGCTCCGGCACGCTCGCCTGCGCCGCCGAGCGGGGGGAGGACTGGACCTTTTTCGAGATCGACCAGTCCATGGTCGATGCGGCGCGTGATCCCAGGAATTTCCGCTACATCTCGAGCTGCATGCCGGACATGAAGCCTGTCATCGGCGATGCGCGCCTCACCTTCGCCAAGGAGCCCGACGGCGCCTATGATCTCGTCATCGTGGACGCCTATTCGTCCGACGCGATCCCGATCCATCTTGCGACCGAAGAGGCGATGAAGATCTACAAGGACAAGCTCGCGCCGCACGGTGCCGTGGTGATGCACGTCTCGAACCGGCATCTGGATCTCGAAACCGTCGTCGTCGGTATCGCGGACGCCAATGATCTCAAGAGCTGGGTCTTCAACGAGGATTCCGGGCGCGATGGTGACTACATCTTCTCCACCGACGTCGTCATCTCCGCGCGCGAGGAGGCCGACATCGGCAGGCTCGCGTCCTCCAAGCAATGGGAACAGACCGAAGCCGACGACAGGGTGCGAGTCTGGACCGATGACTATTCGAACATCCTGGGCGCGCTGTATCGGCGTTGGAAGAATGGGGAGTAGGGGACACGAGCGCGGCCTAAGGCGCCACGGGCGTCCCCACCGGCAGCGCAATTCCCTTAGCGCCGGCCACCTCTCGTAATAGATCCGGCCTGTCCGAGATGATGCCGTCGACGCCGAGCTCGATCATGCGCGTCATGTCCTCGCGCTTGTTCACCGTCCAGACCACGACGCGCAGTCCGAGCGCGTGGGCCTCCGAAACCAGAGGAGCGGTCACGTCGCCGAAATAGGGCGACCAGATCGCGCCGCCCGCAGCCTTGATCGTGCGCGGCAGCGAGCCGGCGTGATCGGCCGGGTTGAACCCCGCCGTCCAGTTTGTCGCCTTGTCGAGCGCTACCGTCGGAGCCAGGCCGCGCTGGATCGTCAGGTACGCGGTCGGGATGTTCGGCGCCTGCTGCTGGACGCGACGCAAGGTTCGCCAGTCGAACGACTGGATCATGACGCGATCGGAGACTCCCTCGGTCTCGATCACCCCGAACAGCTTCGCGACGAATTCTTGCGGATCAAGCGTTTCATCGGGACGGTTCGGATCGATCTTGGTCTCGATGTTGAAGCGCACTTGCCTGTTGCCGGACTTGCGCACCAGCGCGAACAGCTCGCGCAAGGTGGGAATGCGAGTCCCAGGGACGGCACGCTGGTCCGGAAATTGTTTCGCATAGGCACTGTCCGGCCGAATCTGGCCGACGTCATAGGTCCTGATCTCGTCGAGCCGCAATTTCACGAACGGCGTGCCGGGCGGAGCGATGTAGGCGCCATCGGGCCGCCGTGCGAGATCGGGATTGAGCCCGCGCTCATGCGCGACGATCACTTCGCCGTCGGCGGTGACGCCGACGTCGAGCTCCAGCGTGTCCACGCCCATCGTCAGCGAATGGGCGAAGGCGGGCAGGGTGTTTTCCGGCAGCAGCGCCCGCCCGCCGCGATGCGCCTCGAGGTCGAAGGCCAAATCAGATCCCATGGCTTGTCCGGCAGTGAGCAGCGAGAGCAGCACCGGGATTGTCGTGGCACGTGATGGCATGGTGCCTCGACGGTTCAAGGCGATTGATGGTCGTCGCGTCAGTTCTGATAGTAGTAGCCGCGCGGCTGATAAACCTGCCGCGGCTGCGGCTGATAGTAATAGCCCTGCTGGCCGTAGCCCTGGTCGTAATAGGGCCGCGGCTGCTGCTGATAGACCTGCGCGTCGTAGAGCGGGCGGGTGGCCGAGCGCGGCGCCGGATAGCGCGCGCCGGTGTCGCTGCCGTCGGCCGGGTAGATGTAATTGTCGTCCTGCGGCATGTAGCGCCGCGCGGGCTGCGCCGGCGGGGTCAGGTCCACGGGGGCGCCGGTGGTCGCGTATTGGTCTTCGGCCGGCTGCGGGGCGCGGGCCACCGCAGTGTTGTTGCGGCCGCGCGGATTGCGCGCCAGCGCCACCTGTGCCGAGCCGGTCAGCGTCACCGTGGTGTTGAGCACGCCCTGCTGCTGTACCAGCGCATAGAGCGTCGAGGCATTCTGACGCGACAGGCGCACGCAGCCATGGGATGCCGGCCAGCCGAGCCGGCCGACCGAGTCGGTGCCGTGGATGGCGTGCCCGACCTTGGTGAAGAAGATCGCGTGCGGCATCGGCGCGTCGTCGAATTCCTTGGAGTAGTGATCCTCTTCCATGCGGAAGGCCCGGAAGGCGCCGTTCGGCGTCTCGCGCGAGGGGAGGCCGGTCGACACCGGCCAGCGGTAGCGCGCGACCCCGTCGACGGCGACGGTCATCTGCTGGTTGTCCTTGTCGACGGTGATCTCGACCTTGGCCTGCGCGGTGCCCGCGCTCAAAAGCATCAGGGATGTGAAAGCAATAAAAAACGAACGCATCTTACTTCTGGCCTCCGGCCTGTTCACGCTTAGCGCCGCGGCTCTCCGTCCCCCGGCGTGCATTATGCCTGCAGCCCGGCGTTGGTTCCAGCGGCCAGCCTGTCCATCGTTAACGTGATGGCAGGCGTAAGCAAGGCCGCTTTGTGCCGCGCCGGCCGGAGGCGCTGACATTTTCGCGAGTGCAGCGTGGTCAGTTCTTGAGCCGGTAGCCGGTTCGGAAAATCCACCAGATCACGACCAGGCAGATCACCAGGAAGGCCAGCGTCATGCCGATGCTGACGGACACGCTGACGTCCGCGATCTCGTAAAAGCTCCAGCGGAAGCCCGAGATCAGATAGACGACCGGGTTGAGCAGCGCGACCGTGCGCCAGGTCGGCGGCAGCATGTCGATGGAATAGAAGCTGCCGCCGAGGAAGGTGAGCGGCGTCACCACCAGCATCGGAATCATCTGCAGCTTCTCGAACCCGTCGGCCCAGATGCCGATAATGAAGCCGAACAGGCTGAACGTCACCGCCGTCAGCACCAGGAAGGCCAGCATCCAGACCGGATGCTGGATATGCAATGGAACGAAGAGCCCGGCGGTCGCCAGGATGATCAGGCCGAGGATGATCGACTTGGTGGCGGCGGCACCGACATAGCCGAGCACGATCTCGAAATAGGAGATCGGCGCCGACAGGATCTCGTAGATCGTGCCGGTGAATTTCGGGAAGTAGATGCCGAACGAGGCGTTGGCGATGCTCTGCGTCAGCACCGAGAGCATGATCAGGCCCGGCACGATGAAGGTGCCGTAGCTGACGCCCTCGACCTCGCTGATGCGCGAGCCGATCGCAGCGCCGAACACCACGAAATAGAGCGAGGTCGAGACCACCGGCGAGACGATGCTTTGCAGCAGGGTCCGCCAGGTGCGCGCCATTTCGAACAGGTAGATGGCTCGGATGGCGCGGTGGTTCATGACGTCCTCACGAGGTCGACGAAAATGTCCTCGAGCGACGATTGCGTCGTGTCGAGGTCGTTGAAGCGGATGCCGGCGGTGCGCAAGTCGCCGAGCAGGCTGGTGATGCCGGTGCGCTCGCCCTGGGTGTCGTAATCGTAGACCAGCGTCGCGCCGCCGTCGCAGAGCTCGAGCTCGTAATGCGCGAGGCTTTCCGGCAACGACGAGACCTTGCTCTGCAGGTGCAGCGTCAGCCGCTTCTTGCCGAGCTTCTGCATCAAGGTGGTCTTGTCCTCGACCAGCACGATCTCGCCCTTGTTGATGACGCCGATGCGGTCGGCCATCTCCTCGGCTTCCTCGATGTAATGCGTGGTGAGGATGATGGTGACGCCGGACTGCTGAAGCCCGCGCACCACCTCCCACATGCCCTTGCGCAGCTCGACGTCGACGCCGGCGGTCGGCTCGTCCAGGAACAGGATCTGCGGCTCGTGCGATAATGCCTTGGCGATCATCACGCGGCGCTTCATGCCGCCCGAGAGCGTGATGATCTTGTTGTCCTTCTTGTCCCACAGCGAGAGGGCCTTCAGCACCTTCTCGATGTGATCGGGGTTCTTCGGCTTGCCGAACAGGCCGCGGGAGAAGCTCACGGTCGCCCACACGCTCTCGAAGGCGTCGGTGTGCAATTCCTGCGGCACGAGGCCGATCAGCGAGCGCGCCTTGCGGTAGGAGGCCTGGATGTCCTCGCCGCCGACCAGGACGCGGCCCTCGCTCGGATTGGCGATGCCGCAGATGATCGAGATCAGCGTGGTCTTGCCGGCGCCGTTGGGGCCGAGCAGCGCAAAAATCTCGCCGCGCTTGATGTCGAGATTGACGTTCTTGAGTGCCTTGAAGCCGGACCCATAGGTCTTCGACAGATTGGCGACGGAAATGATGGAAGACATGATGGCCGCAAGGCTGAGGAGCAAAGGCTGGGGGAGGGGCCGGACCATCCAGGAGGACAGGTCGGCGGAGCCCTGAAATAGGAACGCCATTGTCCCTCCGCAATTCCCCGGAGAAAAATGGTCTCAAAACAGGCGCTTTAGCGGCATGTTCCGGGCAAGTGTTGCGCGATGGTCACGGCTTGCTGCTAAGATTGGCGCTCACGCGCCTCTTTGTTGCGTCTGCGAGCGCGCCGTGGCTACGATTCCGGCCAATCGCGAAGCGTATTGTCTCCAGGGAAAAGATCGATGAGACCGAACGGCCGTCACACCGCCGGCGCCAGCCAATTGTCCGCCCTCCGTGTTTGGGCGATGGGCCTGCTCCTGCTGTCAGCTGTTGCCATCAGCCCGACCACCGCCAAGGCCGCGCCGAGCCAGGCCGCGGCGGCGACCACGCATGTCTATCTGCTCCGCGGCGTGCTCAACATCTTCTCGCTCGGCCTCGACACGATCGGCGCCCGCCTCCAGGCGCAGGGCATCCCGGTGACCGTCGCCAATTTCGTGTCCTGGTCCTCGCTCGCCGATGAAGCGGCGGCTGCCTACAAGGCCGGTCGGCTCAAGACCATCATCCTGGTCGGCCATTCCTCCGGTGCGACCGCGCTGCCCGACATGATCGCCAAGCTCAACCAACTCGGCGTGCCCGTGAAGCTCGCGATCGGCCTCGACTCCGTGTTCAAGACCAAGCTCTCGACCGGCGCGGAACGCTACATCAACATCTATATCGGTGACGGCCCCGGCGAGCCGGTGCGGGCCGCGGCCGGGTTCCGCGGCAAGCTCGACAATGTCGATGTCCGCGGCACCGGAGTCGGCCACGTCTCGATCGACAAGAACGAGGCGATCCAGCGCCGTGTCATCGCCGAGATCAATGCCGCGATCATGCGCTCGCGCGCGCCGGCTGCTCCCGTCGCCGAGCCCGGCGCACCGCGGCCCGCGCGCGCTGCGGCGGCGACGGCGCCGGCGCGGAACTGAGCCGTCGCGCATCCGGCCGCGTGATGCCGCCTAAGCTGGCGTCACGCGAACCGGCATGCTCTCCAGCCCGCGCAGGGAATTGTTGAGCCTGCGCTTCGGCTCCGCCGTGAACTCGATCGTCTTCACGCGCCTTGCGAGCTCGCCGAAGATCAATTCGCCCTCCAGACGCGCGATCATCTGGCCGACGCAGGCGTGGATGCCTGCGCCGAAGCCGACATGGCCGGTTGCAACCCGCTCCACGTCGAAACGGCCCGGCTTGTCCCAGCGCGCGGGATCGCGATTGGCGGAGGCCATGAACAGCAGCACCTTACGGTGCGCCGGGATCACGCCGCCGCCGATCTCGGCATCGCGCGAGGTGGTACGAAAGAACGTCTGCACCGGTGAATCGTAGCGCAGACCTTCCTCGAAGGCGTTGCGTGCCAGCTCTGGTTTCTCGTGCAGCTTGCGATATTCGTCCGGATGGGTGGCGAGCGCGAGCAGGGTATTGCCGATGCCGTTGACGGTGGTGTCGATCCCGGCAGTGAGGAACGGCCGCACCAGATGCGTCGCCTCGTGCTCGGTGATCTCGCCCTCATCGGCCGCCTGGTAGATCATCATGCCGAGGCTGTCGGGCCGTAGCGCATCGCGCGCACAACATTCCATGATCCAGCTCTGCGCCGCGAGACCGTCCTTCCGCGACGCCGCGAGGATCTCGTTCTCCGGGTGCCGAAGCTGTTGAATACGAACGTGCTCCAGGCGAGCAGCTTCTCGCGCCCATCGGGGCGGATGCCGATCGCGTCCGGAAACACCTTCATCGGATAGGCTTCCGCAAGATCGGTCACGGCATCGAACGTGCCTTTGTCGATCAGCTCCGAGACCTTCCTCTCTGCTTCGCGCTGGAACGTCTCGCGCAGCTTCCTTGCGACGCCCGGAGACAGCGTGCGGCCGAGCACGCGGCGGCCCTTGTCGTGGTCGGGCGGATCGATCTGCAGCGTCAGCGGCTTTGGCAGCGCCGGGTTCATCCCGTTCAGCCCGACGCCCTCGCCACTGATGAACGTTTTCCAGTCCTTCAGGGCCGCTTCGACCTCGGCATTGCAGGCCATAGCCCACACGCCGTAGCGCTCCACTTCGAACACCGGCCCGATTGCGCGCAGCGCCTCATAGGCGGGATAGGGATCCGTCAGAAAGCCGGGCGCGAACGGATCGATCGGACTGGGTGCAATGCCGCTCATGGTCAGCTCCGAACCGCTATTGCTTTGCGAGCGGGCACTGACCGTCACTCTCGGACCGGAACGCGTCCTCGCCCTTGATCGTGGCAACGACCTTCAGCAGATCCCAGGACGAATTCGATTCCTCGGGAGCCTTGACCTGCAACAGGTAGAGCGGATGGATCTTGCGGCCGTCCTTGCGGATGTAGCCCTTGCCGAACACCGGATCGTCGGTCGGCATCTGCTTCATCGTCGCGACCACGGCCCTGCCGTCCTTGGCGCCGCCGGCCTTGTCGACTGCCTTGAGGTAGTGGATGACCGAGGCATAGACGCCGGCCTGCATGTCGTTCGGATAGGCCTTCGAGGGAATGCGTTCGGCGAAGCGCTTCGCGAAAGCACGCGTGCCGTCGGTCAGATCCCAGTAGAACGGATTCATGATCTGCGCGCCCTGCGCAAACTTGAGCCCAAGCGCGGGAAGACCGTTCATGCCGAGGATCAATCCGACCAGCTTGTGATCCTTCGTCAGCCCGAACTCGGCGGCCTGCTTCATCGAGGTGATGGTATCGTCCCCTGCATTGGCGAATGCGATGACGCTCGCGCCCGACGCCTGGGCCTGGAGCAGGAATGAGGCGTAATCAGCCGTGCCCAACGGATGCCGCACGCTGCCGAGCACCTCACCGCCGGACGCTTTCACGGCTTCCGCGGCCTGCTTTTCCAGATCATGGCCGAACGCGTAATCCGCGGTGATGAAGAACCATTTCTTGCCGCCCTGCTGCACGATGGCCTTGCCGAGGCCGCGCCCGTAGGAATAGGTGTCGTAGGTCCAGTGCACGGTGTTTGGCGTGCACTTCTCCCCGGTCAGCAGCACCGTGCCGGCGCCCGAGCCGACGAAGACCTTGTTCTTCTCGGCGCTCATGCCGGCCACGGCGAGCGCAATCGACGAGTTCGGAATGTCGAAGATCGCATCGACGCTCTCGTTCTCGTACCAGCGCCGGGCGATACCGATGCCGATGTCCGTTTTGTTCTGATGGTCCGCCGCAACGACTTCCACCGGCTTGCCGGCGGCCTTTCCGCCATAGTCCTCGACGGCCATCTTGGCGGCGACGACCGAGCCGATGCCCTGATAGCTCGCGAACGGCCCCGATTGATCGTTCAGGATGCCGATCTTCACGACGTCCTGGGCCAAGGCCGGTGCGGCGGTCAGCACCGCGGCCACCATGCATAGTTTATGCAGGAATTTGCTGTTCATTGTGTCCCTCCCCTGGGCGGTCTTGGTGCCGCTCTATAATAGTTATATTTTATAGCTATTTTCGAGAGTGTCAATTCGGCCGACTTGTGGCCGCCGGATCCAGGATCATGAGCCCGAAAGCAGTCAGACCCGGAGCGAAGCCCGCTCAACCGTCGGAGACGTCACTGGACTTGCGCGCGCTGCAGCGCACGCCCGGCTTCATGCTGCGGCTCGCGCAGCTGAAGTTCTTCGAAGGCTTCTACGAGGAGTTCGCCGCTCTGGGCCTTACGCCCGCGACCTATGCGATCTTCGTCGTCATTCGCGACAATCCGGGCGTTCCCCCCAGCAGCCTTGCCAGCCTGCTCCGCCTGCGCCTGCCGAACCTGATCAAGATCCTGAACGAGCTGGAATCGTCCGGCTTCATCAAGCGTAACCGCTCGAAATCCGACCGCCGCGCGGTCGAGTTGATGCTTACGCCGAAGGGCGCCAAGCTCATTCAGGACGGGGCAAGCCTGACGGGGCTCTATAACCGGAAGATGCTGGCCCCGCTCACCGAGGCGGAGCAACGCACCCTCCTCGAATTGCTCAACCGGCTGCTGCCGCTTTAGCCCGGGAGAGGCCCGCCTGAGGCCGACGGTCGCAGCCCCGTCCCGCGGCGCGGCAGCCGGAGAGGGCGCCGGACGAGAGATGGTCGGTTCCGTGCCCCAAAATCCACCCAATCGGTGGTCACTAAGCCCGGCAGGGGAGGCCGCTGCCTCCCAGGGTGGGACTGCTGGACTGATGATTCATTCGAGGCGACTCCTCGCGCTGGCAGCGATCGTGCTGCTCGCCTTGAGCAGCGGCACGGCCGCTGCCTCACCGCCGAAGTCCAAGACCAACGCGACCGCCCCCGCCGCGCCGCCGCCGCCTCCGCCGTTCGAGCCGTTGCCGCCGCCAAAAATTTACCTGTTCCGCGGCGCCATGGGTCCCATCTTCTCGACCGGCATGGATCGGCTCGAAGAGAAGCTAACGAAGGCGGGCTTCTCGGCTAACGTCTACGAATTCACCATCTGCCGGTGGATCGGCGATCGCGCCATCTCCAGCTATAAGGAATCGCCGGCGCCGATCGTGCTGATGGGCCATTCCATGGGCGGGCTGTGCTCGATCGTCATCTCCGAGATGGCGGCCAAGGAGAACATCCCGATCAGCCTCGTCATCGCCATCGATCCCGCGCAAGCGACCGGCGATGTTCCCCTCAACGTCGAGCGCTTCATCAACATCTTCCTGTCCGACAGCGTGCTCGGCGGCGGCGACGTCGTGGCTGTTCCCGGCTTTCGCGGCCATTACGCCAGCTATGACCTCAAGCGGAACGCGCGCGTCACCCACATCAACATCGAGAAGTCCGACGATATCCATCGTCAGATCGTCGAGATGGTGACGCAGCTGCCGCGTATTCCGCCGCAAACGCAGGCCGATGCCGTGCCGCTGCGCTATCTCGTGCCGGCGGACACGCTGGTCGAATTGTGGGACAGTGGCGTGCGGGTGCCGGTGCGCCGCGGCGACACCATGGAGAGCATCGCCGCAGCCAACCGCGTGCCGCTGTGGACGCTGGCGCAGAGCAACTCGCTGCCCGAGAACGCGCAGCTGACGCCGGGCCAGACCATCATCGTCCCCCGCCACCTGACACCGCCCGAGCCGGCCGCCGCGATGGCGGTTCCTTCGCCAGCTCCGGCGACGGCTGGACGAAAATAAGAGGCCCTCTTGTCGCCGAGGGACGCAGTGCTTGTCGAGTGAGCAGTCGTTCCGCAAACGCGTCATGCCCGGGCTTGTCCCGGGCATCCACGTGCTTGGCACGGCACGAAAGATCGTGGATGGCCGAGACAAGCCCGGCCATGACGTAGAGCCGTGATCAAACATTCGATCCGTGAATCGCATCGACCACGGCATCAGTCACTTCCTTCGTCGTTGCCTTGCCGCCGACATCCGGCGTCAGCACGCCGGCGGCGCAGACACGCTCGACGGCCGCCATCAGCCGTAAGGCGGCATCCTTCTCGCCGAGATGCTCGAGCATCTGCGCGCCGGTCCAGAACGTCGCGACCGGGTTGGCGATGCCCTTGCCGGTGATGTCGAAGGCCGAGCCGTGGATCGGCTCGAACATCGAGGGGAAGCGGCGCTGCGGATCGATGTTTCCGGTCGGCGCGACGCCGAGGCTTCCCGCCAGCGCGCCGGCTAGATCGGAGAGGATGTCGGCATGGAGATTGGTTGCGACGATGGTGTCGAGGCTCTTCGGATGCAGCGTCATGCGCACCGTCATGGCGTCGACCAGCATCTTGTCCCAGGTCACGTCAGGGAATTCGCCGGCGACCTCGGCCGCGATCTCGTCCCACATCACCATGCCATGGCGCTGCGCGTTCGACTTGGTCACGACGGTCAGCAGCTTGCGCGGGCGCGACTGCGCGAGCTGGAACGCATAGCGCATGATCCGCGTGACGCCGACGCGGGTGAAGACGGCGACTTCGGTGCCGACCTCTTCCGGCAGGCCCTTGTGGGCGCGGCCACCCATGCCGGCATATTCGCCTTCCGAGTTCTCGCGCACGATCACCCAGTCGAGATCGCCGACGCCGACATTGCGCAGCGGCGAGGCGACGCCCGGCAGGATCTTGGTCGGCCGCACATTGGCGTATTGGTCAAAACCCTGGCAGATCGGCAGGCGCAGGCCCCACAGCGTGATGTGGTCGGGCACGTCGGGGGCGCCGACCGCGCCGAAATAGATCGCGTCGAACGTCTTCAGCTCGCTGAGACCCTCCGCCGGCATCATCACGCCGTGCTTTTTGTAATAATCCGAGCCCCAGTCGAACGTCTTGACGTTGAAAGCGATGTCGCCGCTGCGTTTTGCAAGAGCCTCCAGCACGCGCAACCCGGCCGAAATGACTTCGGGGCCGATGCCGTCGGCGGGAATGGCTGCGATCGAATGGGTCCGCATGGGAAGGCTCCGTTTGAGAGATCGGGCCGGCATATCCGGCCGTCGGCGTCGCGGGCGAATCTAGACGGGAGCGCAGGGCAAACTCAATCGGCGCTAGTTTATACAAAAAAATGATATAATCCTGGGGAGGCCGCCACGGCGTCATGGCCGGGCTTGACCCGGCCATCCACGCCTTTCCCCGCGGCCCAAGAACGTGGATGCCCGGGACAAGCCCGGGCATGACGACCTCGCGCAAGGCTTCAAGCGCGGTCTGGCGAGGCGAGAGGACGGCGAATGGAATTGCATCAGCTCCGATGCTTCGTGGCGACGGCCGAGCAGCTGCACTTCGGCCGCGCGGCGCAGCAGCTCCAGATGCTACCTTCTGCGCTCGGCCGGCAGATCAGGCTGCTGGAGGAGCATTTTGGAACGCGGCTGTTTGCGAGGACGACGCGAGCGGTGCAGCTCACCGAGGACGGCGCGACGCTGCTGCGCGATGTCCGCGCCATCCTCGCCAAGGTCGAGGCTGTCGAGAGCAACTTCCGAAATCGCTTGCGCGCGGGGACCGCGCGACGGCTGCGGGTCGGTGCCATCGACAGCGCAGCGGCCGGACTGTTGCCGCCGCTTCTGCGCGATTTTCGTGCCAGGCACCCTGACATTGCGGTGCAGCTCCTCGAAGACAAGACTGTCCGGCTGCTGCCGAAGATTTTGACCGGTGCGATCGATCTCGCCTTCGTGCGTCCGCCTGACCGGCCGGACAAGCGACTTGAATTCCGAGACCTGCTTCAGGAGAGCGCGATCGTTGCGTTCCCGCGGCGGCACGCTCTGGCCGGGCGCAAAGCGATCACGCTCGCGGATATCGCCCAGGAGGCGATGCTGGTGCCGGACCGCCGCTCGCGACCGGATAGCCACGACCTCACGGTCAAGCTGTTCGAGCAGGCCGGCCTAACGCCGCGCATCGTGCAGGTCGCCGACGAGAAGCAGACCATCATTAACCTCGTGGCAACGAAGCTCGGGGTCGCGATCGTGCCGCGCTGGACCGCACGGATGGCGGTGGCGGGTGTGCGCTTCGTGCCGCTTCGACTGAGGCAGAGCGGGTCGGTCGGCCGGTTGCCGCTTGCCGCCGCCTGGCTGCGTGGCTCGCGCGATCCGGCCCGCGATGCCATGCTGGCGGTTCTGGAAGCCCGCCTGCGCAGCTATGCGCGGGAGGCGTGAGCGGCTATGACATCGGCCAAGACAGAGGCCAAGACAGAGGCCAAGACAGAGGCCAAGACAGAGGGATGGTGATGACGGATCAGACGCCTTCAGGCGAATTGCGGGTGGCCATTGCCGGGCTGGGCTCGATCGGCACCAAGATTGCAGCCGCGCTCGATCAGGGCATCGAGGGCCTGTCGCTCGCGGCCGTGGCCGTGCGGGATCCCGCCAAGCATCAAGCCTTCGTCGACAGCCTGCGCCACCCGCCGAAGATCCTGCCGATCGCCCAGCTCGGCGATGCCGCCGACATCGTCGTCGAATGCGCGCCGAGCAGCCAGCTGCGTGCGATCGTCGAGCCGGCGGTGAAGCGCGGCAAGGCCGCCGTCGTGGTCAGCGTCGGCGGCCTGCTCGACAATTTCGATCTCGTCGATCTCGCCCGCGCCAATGGCGGCCGCATCCTCGTGCCGACCGGCGCGCTGATCGGCCTCGATGCCGTCAACGCCGCCGCAATCGGCACCATCCATTCCGTGAAGATGGTGACCCGCAAGCCGATTGACGGCTTGAAGGGCGCGCCGTTCATCGTCCAGAACAGGATCGACATCGACAATCTGCGCGAGCCGCTGAAGCTGTTCGAGGGCAGCGCGCGCGAAGCGGCAAAGGGCTTTCCGGCCAACGTCAATGTCGCCGTTGCGTTGTCGCTCGCGGGCATCGGGCCTGATCGCACCCAAATCCAGGTTTGGGCCGACCCGACCGTGACACGCAACGTTCACCGCATCGAGGTCGAGGCGGATTCGGCGCGCTTCTCGATGGGCATCGAGAACATCCCGTCCGAGAATCCCAAGACCGGCTTGATCACCGCGCTGTCGGTGATCGCGCTGCTCCGCAAGCAGCGCGCCACGCTGTGCGTCGGGACGTGAGCTCCTACGCCCCCGTCACGCGCCAGATCACGTTGCCGACGTCGTCGGCCATCAGTAGCGATTTCCCGTCGGGACCGATCGTGACGCCGACCGGGCGACCGTAGGATTCCTTCTCGTCCGGCGACAGGAAGCCCGACAGGATGTCGCGCGAGGGGCCGGACGGCTTGCCGTTCGCGAACGGGATGAACACCAGCTTGTAGCCGGACAGCTTGCTGCGATTCCACGAGCCGTGCTGGCCGATCACCATGCCGTCGCCGAAGCCGGGCAGGGTGCCTGCGGGCATCCAGCACAGGCCGAGCGAGGCTGTGTGGCCACCGAGCGCATAGTCCGGTTGAATCGCCTTGGCGACCATCACGGGATCCTGCGGCACGCGGTCGTCCACCGTCTTGCCCCAGTAGCAGTAGGGCCAGCCGTAGAAGCCTCCGTCGCGCACGGACGTGAGATAGTCGGGCGGCGTCTCGTCGCCGAGGCCGTCGCGCTCGTTGACGACGGTCCAGAGCACCTTCGTAGTCGGCTCCCAGGCAAGGCCCACGGGATTGCGCAGGCCGGCCGCAAAGATGCGATGCGTGCCGGCGACGAGATCGAGCTCGTAGACCGCAGCGCGGCCTTGCTCGACCTCCATGCCCATCTCGGCGATGTTGCTAAGCGAGCCGACGCCGGCATAGAGCTTCTTGCCGTCGGGACTGGCGAGCAGGCTGCGCGTCCAGTGGCCGGCAGGCTTGAACGTCGTGAGCCGCTTGCCCGGTGCTGTGATGCGGTCGGCATCGGCAACGTACGGGAAAGCCATTACGCCGTCGGTGTTGCCGACATAGAAAGTGTCGCCGACCAGTGCCATGCCGAACGGCTGGCTCAGGTTCTCCATGAACGTGCCGCGCACTTCGGCGACGCCGTCGCCGTCCTTGTCGCGCAACAGCGTGATGCGGTTGGCGGAGACGCCGAGCGCGGCGGCGCGGCGCATCGTCGCCTGCATCGCATAGTGGAACACGCTGCGCGGGGCGCCCGCGATCTGCGTTGCCTCTGCGATCAACACGTCGCCATTGGGCAGCACCTCGATCCAGCGCGGATGGTCGAGACCGGTCGCGAATGCATCGACCTTCAGCCCGGGTGCAGCGATCGGCTTCTGTCCGTCGCGCCAGCCGCGTGCGGTCGGCATCTTCAAGGTCGGGATCGCGCCTTGCGGTTTCGCTTCGGGAATGGCGGGCTTTTCGCCCCAGGCCGGCGTGGGCTCGGTGCCCGTCATCTTGCGCCATTGCAGCGCGATGCCGCCAATGAAGGCGACGAACTGCGCGAAGATGCTGGAAAACGTCATGACAAGCCCCCGTGTGCGCGCGCATCCAACTGGTTGACGGGGCCGACGTCAACCTGTGCGGAGCTCAGCAGGGGCCTATTCCCGTGGAATGGCAGCCGATCGAATTTGCATGGGACAGGTCGCGGCGTCGGCCCGGAGATCAACGGCCGATCTGCCGCTCCAGCCGTCGTGCCGCGCGAAAATCATCCAAGTGACGGATGTTCGGCGCCAGCGCCGCTTCCCTGGAGAGCAGATGATAGACCCGCGCCACCGTGCGCTGCTTCTGCTTCGTCCGCCCGGGGGGCAGCGCCCGCGCCTTGCGGACGGCGGCGATCGCGTGTGCGCGAAAATAATCGTAGGCGTCCGACATGGCTCGATGCTCTGCGGCCGTTGACAGATGTCGAGGGCTAACGGACCAGCGGAGGTGTGGTTCCTTGGCGAGTCGGATCGTGCACTCGTGCCCCGGACGCACCGCAGCGCGTCTGGACAGGAGAGTGACGCCCTCACCGCGGCGACGTGAACGGAATGATCATCGGAACGCGGCGGCAATAGGCGCCATAGGCGTGTTCGCCGAGCTCCTTGGACAGGAACACCTCTTCCATCCGGCCCTTCTGCCACATGCCGAGCGAGATCAGGATGGCGCCGAGGATCGTCGTCACCAAGCCGATCGCGACGCCGGTGACCAGCATCCCGAAGATTAGTCCGGTGTAGATGGGGTGGCGCACCAAGCCATACGGCCCGGTGTCGATGACGCGATGGTCTTCCTTCTGGGTGATGGTGTTGGACCAGAATTTTCCGAGATGCAGCCGCCCCCACCATGCGAAAGCGATGCCGGCGACTGAGAGGACCGCCGCGATGATGATGCCGGTGTTGCCGAGCACCCAAAGCGGCTTCCAGCCCATGGCTTCCGCAATGAACGGCGTGTACAGGATGCCGCCGACCAGGATCGGCAGGCGATAGCGCTGCGACTCCAGCGTCATGACCTGCTTCTTGGTTCGCCCCTGCCAGAACGAGGCGCCGACCCAGCTGACCAGAAAAGCGAGCCAGATCAGGGCGAGCAGTTGCGTCGGCCAGGTCGTGGTCCAGCCACCCCAGGCGACAGAGAGAAGCTTGCTGAAATCGAAAGACATGAAGGTTCTTTGCGTTTGAAGCGGCGTCAGCTCGCGCGCGAGGACAGCGCGTGATGCTTGAGGGCGCCGGAGGGCTGCTGGCCGTTGCGGGCGAGCAGGTGGGTGATGGTTTCGCGCAAGACCGGCTCGATCGGACGCGGCGAATAGCCGAGCTCGGTACGGGCTTTGCCGATCGAAAGATCGCTCGCGGCGAGCGCGATCCGCACGCCCTCGGCGGTGCCGTTGGGCGGCCGGCGCGTGATGTGATCGGCGATGTATTCGAGCATGATCGCGGAGAGCTCGGCGATCTTGCCAGGTACGACGACCGGAAATTGCCGGCGGCCGCTCATCGCCGACATCATGCGCAGGATGTCGCCGAGCGGGACGCAGTCGCCGCCGAGGATGTAGCGGTGCCCGAGGCGGCCGCGTTCCATGGTCAGCACGAGACCCATGGCGACGTCGCGGACGTCGACCAGGTTGACCAGAAAGTTGAGATGCGGCTGCACCTTCTTCTGCAGGAAGTACCAGAGCATCGCGGTCGGCGGTGTCAGATGTTGGTCGGCGGCGCCGATCGGCATGGTCGGCGTGCCGATCACCACCGGGAAGCCCGCTTCTGCCGCCTTGGCGGCATGATGCTCGGCAAGCGATTTCGACCGCGTATAGGCGCCGGGCATCGCCTCGGCCGGCTGCAGCGCCTCTTCGGCGGGAACGCCCTTGAGGTCGGAATAGGGGAACAGGATCGATTCGGTCGAGCAGTGCAGGAAGCGCGAGACGCCGCGCTTCATCGCCGCCGCCAGCACGACTTCGGTGCCGCGGCAATTGACCTCGTGAAAGTCCTGCTTGTTGGCGACCCACATGCCGGGCAGGCCGGCGAGGTGATAGACCTGATCGCAACCGGCGATCGCCGCATCGACCGCGGCACAGTCCAGCACCGAGCCGTGGACATGCTCGACATCCGCGTTCGCCGCGCTCGGCACACGGACATCAAGAATGCGGACCCGCTGCCCACGGGCGCGGAGCGCTTCTACGAGGTGATGTCCGATGAAGCCACTGCCACCGGTAACCAGGACGAGAGCCATGCAGAAGTTGCTGTTTCGCTTCGAGCGTTATCGGGTTGAAAGAGAATTGGCCGGAAGAGGCGCCAGAATCGCGGCAAGGTCGCGACGGAAGCCCAATGCAATGAATAATTTTGCCATGACGAACATCGGTCCAAGCAAAAGATGCGAGGGGAACGTGAACAACGAGGCCTCGCGCCCCTCAAAAACCTTGTGGCCGATGGCCTGCGCGGCGAGGCCGAGCACCACCAGCGTCGCGAAAATCGCCCACATCGTCGCGGTGCTGACTTGCGCCGCGATCGTCGTCGCAACCGAAAATAGCACGACGGAGACGGCCAGAATGCCGAGCCCGAGCGCCGCGTCGAGCAGCAGCCAATAAATCAAGACCGGAACAGCCAGGACCACCGCCAGGCTGACGTTGAATCCGAACAGCGGAAGCTTGACCAGCGTCAGCGGCAGCACGGCGCCGGTGAACAGCAGAAGGATGCCGACCACATGCATCGCCGTATTGCGGGGATCGCGATGGTACTCGACATAAACGGCAAGTTGGCGCTGGAAAAAGCCACCCATTTCGGTCTCATGCAGCACGGGGTCGGGAAGGGCGAACAGAGGCTATAGCACTGGACCGGGCAGTGCACAAACCGGCACTTTTGTCGCGTGAAACCGCCTGCGCGCGTCCGGGACAGGCTGCAAAATAGTCCGCACTTCAAAGGGTTCCGTCAGCCGCGCAGCCGCCTTCACTCAGCGCTTCTTGACGGGCTTTTTCGCCGCAGGCGCTGGCGTCGCTGCCGGACGCGGCTCCTCCGGCAGCTTGGCATAAGTCAGGATCTGCAACTGGCCGTTGACGGCGGAGGTCGGCTTGGCCCGATCGAGAAACTGCTCCTCGCCGAGGCCGATCGGATGCAGCCGCTTGGTCGAGATCTTGAAGGTGTTCACCAGCACGTCACGGATCGCATCGGCCCGGCGCTGGCTCAGGATCGCATTGGCCTCGCGCGTCTTCGAATTGGATTCGACGTGGCCGACGATCAGGAAAGTGTAGGGCAGCAGCGAGGCATGAACCAGCGCGTCCGCAATGCGGCCGACCGTCTGGTAGGATGTCGGCTGGATGATCGGCGTGTCGGCGTCGAACTGGATCTGCGCATTGAAGGCGGGCAGCTTGGCGAGCTCCGGCGCGATCAGCGGCCGGTTCACCGGCCCCGGATCGTTCTTGATCCTGGTCTTGGCGCGCTCCATCACCTGCTGCTTCAGCGCGGGCAGGTCGATCTCGGCGGCCTCTTCGAAATGGTTCAGCTTCGCGACGATGTCGTCGCGGGTCGGCGCCGCCGTCTGAGCGCCGGCGGGGCCCGCGAGCAAAGCGAGGCCCAGCGCCAAGCCCAGTCCTGCGGTGGCGAGCCCGTTCGCGCGCATCAGCGATACCCCGCGTCGTCAACGGCCTTCAGGCAGTTGTTGCTGATGCCCTTGGGCGTCGAGACCAGGCACGGGACCGACTTGCTGGTCTCCTTGGTCGAGCCGCCGCAGACCTTGACGATCTCGCGCTGGCAGGCGTTCGCCACGGTGACGCGCGCGGCGACGCGCTTCTGGATGGCCTCGAACACGCCGAGATAGTCGCTCGTGCACTGCGGCGAGAGCACGTCGCGATTGCGCGACAGGCATTCCTTCAGCCGGTTCGAATCCGGGTTGACGCCGCGGCAATTGGCGACGATTTCCGCCCCGCAGCTCGCCGCCAGCTTGCCGATCGAATCGCCAAAGCTCATGGTCTCCGCCGCCGCAAGCGACGGCATCCCCAATGCAAGCACGATCAATGTGATGGAGCCCCGGACCATGGGGTTATCTGATACGGGGAAGTTCGCGGTGGTCAAGGGGCGTTTCGGGCGAGAACTGTCGAGAGTTGCGCAGTGCGGCGAACAGTCCTCACTCGGCCTCAGCGAGGGGCGGCCAGTCGACCAGGGCGATGGTATGGTTCCTGACATCCTCGGCAAACGCCGGATCGGCCTTGAGCTCGTCCAGCGTCCGTGGCGGGGGCAGCTGGCGACCGTCCGCGATCAGCTCCTGCGCATAGAATGCGAGCGCCTCGGGCGCATTCTCCAGGGCCTCCTCGACGTCGTCGCCGCCAGAGATGCAACCGGGCAGGTCCGGAAACCACAAGCTCACGGTTTCGTCCGGCTCGGCGTCCTCGATGATGGCAACGTACTGAGCCATATCGGGCCTCACGCCCGCTGCACGAAACTGTCCACGACCTTCTTCTCGCCGGCCTTGTCGAAGGCGATGGTGAGCTTGTTGCCGTCGATCTTGGTGACGCGGCCATAGCCGAATTTCTGGTGGAAGACGCGGTCTTCCAGCGAGAATTCGGACGTCGTGCCGGTCGATTTGGCGACCAGCTCGCCTTCGATCGTCAAGGGCCCGCGCCGGCGCGAGGAGAAGCTGCCGAAATCGGGGCCGGATGACGAGGAGGAGAACGTCGCTGCCTCTTCCTCAAAACCGCCGCTTCGACCGCCGCCGCGATTCCGGTTCGCCTGCGCGCGCTGCCAGCCCGGGGTCGAATAGCTGGAGCCGAACGCCTCCATGTCGTCGAAGCGCGAGGCGCCGTAGCCGCCGCTGCCGCCCCATCCGGAGCCGCCCTTGGATTCCGTGATCTCGACATTGGCCGCCGGCAATTCGTCGAGGAAGCGCGACGGGATCGTGGTCGACCAGGTGCCATGGATCCGGCGATTGGTCGCGAAATAGATCTTTGCGCGGCGGCGGGCGCGCGTCAGGCCGACATGGCCAAGCCGGCGCTCTTCTTCCAGGCCGGCGCGGCCCTGCTCGTCCAGCGTGCGCTGGCTCGGGAACAGGCCTTCCTCCCAGCCCGGCAGGAACACGTTGTCGAATTCGAGGCCCTTGGCCGAATGCAGCGTCATTAGCGACACGGCATCGTCCTCGGCGCCACCCTCGCGGTCCATCACCAGCGAGATGTGCTCCAGGAACCCTTGCAGGTTCTCGAACTCCTCCATCGAGCGCACCAGCTCTTTCAGGTTCTCCAGCCGGCCCGCGGCGTCCGCCGAGCGGTCCTTCTGCCACATCTCGGTATAGCCGCTCTCGTCGAGCACGATCTGGGCGAGATCGGTGTGCGCGGTGACCTCGCGCTGGGCACGCCAGCGGTCGAACTGCGCGATGAGATCGCGAAGCGAGCCGCGCGCCTTCGGCTTCAGCTCGTCGGTCTCGACCACGGCGCGCGCCGCCTCGAACAAGGGAATGCGGCGCTTGCGGGCGTGGTCGTGCAGCATCTGCACGGTGGCATCGCCGAGCCCGCGCTTGGGCGTATTGACGATACGCTCGAAGGCGAGATCGTCGGCCGGCGAATTGATGACGCGCAAATAGGCCAGCGCGTCGCGGATTTCGGCGCGCTCGTAGAAGCGCGGGCCGCCGATGACGCGATAGGGCAGGCCCAGCGTGACGAAGCGGTCTTCGAACTCGCGCATCTGGTAGGAGGCACGCACGAGAATGGCGATCTCGTTGAGCTTCTCGCCCTGGCGCTGCAGCTGCTCGATCTCCTCGCCGATGCCGCGGGCTTCCTCTTCCGAATCCCAGGAGCCCGTGACGGTGACCTTCTCGCCGTCCTGGTCCTCGGTGCGCAGCGTCTTGCCGAGCCGGCCTTCATTGTGCGCTATCAGGTGCGAGGCGGCGGCGAGGATGTGACCCGTCGAGCGGTAGTTGCGCTCGAGGCGAATGACCTTGGCGCCAGGGAAATCGTGCTCGAAACGCAGGATGTTGTCGACCTCGGCGCCGCGCCAGCCATAGATCGACTGGTCGTCGTCACCGACGCAGCAGATGTTTTTGGTCTTCTCCTTCTCCCCACTTGCGGGGAGAAGGCCGGGATGAGGGGGAGTCTCCACGAGCTCGGTGCTTGGAGAGTCCCCCTCACCCGCATCGCTTCGCGATGCGACCTCTCCCCGCAAGCGGGGAGAGGTGGAAGAAGGCGCCTGCGACAAGAGCCGCAGCCACAGATATTGCGCGACGTTCGTGTCCTGGTACTCGTCGACCAGGATGAACTTGAAGCGCTGCTGGTACTGCCTGAGAATATCCGGGTGCTCGCGGAAGATGCGGATGTTCTCCAGCAGGAGGTCGCCGAAGTCGGCCGCGTTCAGGATCTTCAGCCGCTCCTGATAGCTCGCATAGAGCTTGCCGCCCTTGCCGTTGGCGAACATCGCGGCCTCGCCCGACGGCACCTGCGAAGGCATCAGGCCGCGGTTCTTCCAGCCGTCGATCAGGCCGGCCAGCATCCGCGCCGGCCAGCGCTTCTCGTCAATGTTCTCGGCCTGCAGCAGCTGCTTGAGCAGCCGGACCTGGTCGTCGACGTCGAGCACGGTGAAGTTCGACTTCAGCTGGGCCAGCTCGGCATGGAAACGCAGGACGCGGCCGCCGATGGAGTGGAAGGTGCCGAGCCACGGCATGCCTTCGACGGCGTGGCCGAGCATCTGGCCGAGCCGGTGCTTCATCTCGCGCGCGGCCTTGTTGGTGAAGGTCACCGACAGGATTTCGGCCGGGCGGGCGCGGCCCTGGCTCAAGATGTGCGCGATGCGCGTGGTCAGGACGCGGGTCTTGCCGGTGCCGGCGCCGGCCAGCACCAGGACCGGGCCGTCCAGCGTCTCCACCGCCTCGCGCTGCTCCGGATTGAGCCCGGCGAGGTATTTCGGGCCCACCGAGGCACGCGCACGCGCGGCGATGCCGCCGGCTGCGGGCTGGTGGTCGGGTACGGCTGTGATCTTGCTCGGCTCGGTCATGCGAATCATCGGCCCCACGATGGCACCGCGGGGTGGTGGAAGGGAGCCTTCTTAACAGGGATTGGTGCCTATATGGGGCGCCGGGCCGGGTTTTCCACGTGCGCGTCAGGCCGATTTGTTCCAGCTGAGCCGGCGAATTTCGCTCCCGCCGGGACCGGAACTATCGTTCCCGCGTCGAGATTGTCAGGACAGGTGGCGCGGCCAGCCGCGTCGATCGCAGACAACATCAAGACGAGGGTTTGACCATGCTAGGCTGGGTTGTGACGTTTCTGGTTATCGCACTGATCGCCGGCATCCTGGGCTTCGGCGGCGTCGCCGGCGCTTCGATCGAGATCGCCAAGATCATCTTCTTCATCGCAGTCGTTCTGTTCCTGGTCTCGGCCGTCGTCGGCCTCGCCCGCGGCCGCAACAGAATATAGCGCGCCGTAGTTTACCTCTCCCGTAGGGAGAGGTCGGATCGCATCGCAAGATGCGATCCGGGTGAGGGGTTACAGTCTCGCTTGGTGCTGCAGCCCCTCACCCGGATTGCTGCGCAATCCGACCTCTCCCCGGCGGGAGAGGTCAATCCCAGGCAGCACCGCGCTGCTAACGCTTCGAGGGCATCGCCACGCTCCGGCCGATGCCCTCGGGTCGCGTCAAGGCGCTGTGGGATTTGGCGACCCCTGCAATGCGCTGCCGGATGTCGGGCGGAAACGGCGCAACGCGCCGCGCATTCATGTCCATGTGCAGTGACATGTTCTCAGACGTCGCCGACAGCCAGCCCTCGGTGCCGTGCCGCATCTCCTCGAATGTGTGCAGCCGCTTGTCATCGGCGTTCAGCAGCCACACCAGGATTTGCACGGGATCGCCGAGATGGATCTCGCGCAAATAGCGCACGTGGCATTCGGCGGTGAAGGTCGAGCCGTTGCACTCGGTCTTGTAGACCGGGCCAATCCCGAGCTCGAGCCAGAACTCGTCGATCGCCCGATCGAACATCACGTTGTAATAGGCCATGTTGAGATGGCCGTTATAGTCGATCCATTGCGGCTCGACCTGCATGATCGAGGAGCGAAACGGCTCTGCGATCGGGGCTGTGGCAGTCTCCGGCATGTGTCCTTCCCAAGCTATGCGTCCGGTCCCTTGACTTGACCGGTTATATGTCCTTTGCCACGGTCTCTTCTCGTCGGGAGGAATTCCGTGGGTACGACCATCACCAATAATCCGCCGCGGCCGGAGCCGAAAGCCCTCGCAAGCGCGCTGGAGCAGCTTGCCGCGCGCTTCGGCAACCGCCTCATCACCTCGCAGGCCGTGCGCGAGCAGCACGGCCATACCACCACCTGGATTCCCAACCAGCCGCCCGATGGCGTGGTGATGGCGCAGGAGACCGCCGACATCCAGGACGTGGTGCGGATCTGCGCGAGACATCGCGTGCCCGTCATTCCCTTCGGCACCGGCACCTCGCTGGAAGGGCAGGTCAACGCGCCCGCCGGCGGCATCTCGATCGACCTGCGCGACATGAACAAGGTGCTCGCGGTGCATGCCGAGGACCTCGACTGCGTGATCGAGCCCGGCGTCACCCGCAAGGCGCTCAACGAGCATCTGCGTGACCAGGGACTGTTCTTCCCGATCGATCCCGGTGCGGATGCCTCGCTCGGCGGCATGGCCTCGACCCGCGCCTCCGGCACCAACGCGGTGCGCTACGGCACCATGCGCGACAGCGTACTGGCGCTGAAAGTGGTGCGCGGCGACGGCGAGATCATCACCACGGGCACGCGCGCCAAGAAATCGTCCGCGGGCTACGACCTGACGCATCTGTTCGTCGGCGCCGAAGGCACGCTCGGCATCATCTCGGAATTGACGATCCGCCTGCGCGGCATCCCCGAGACGATCGCGGCCGGCGCGGTGTCGTTCGAGACCGTGCACGGGGCCTGCCAGGCCGTGATCCTGGCGATCCAGACCGGCATTCCCGTCGCGCGCATCGAGCTGCTCAATGCCGCGCAGGTGAAGGCCTGCAACGCCTATTCCAAGCTGACGCTGCCGGAGACGCCGCTGCTGCTGATGGAATTCCACGGTAGCGAGATCGAGGTCGCCGAGCAATCCAAGGCGTTCGGCGAGATCGCGAGGGACTGCGGCGGCGGCGATTTCTCCTGGACCACCAAGCCGGAGGACCGCACCAAGCTGTGGCAGGCGCGGCACGATGCTTATTGGTCGGTGAAGGCGCTGCGGCCCGGCGACAGCATCGGCGTGGTCGCGACCGACGTCTGCGTGCCGATCTCGCGGCTCGCCGATTGCGTCAGCGAGACCGAGGAGGATCTCAAGCGGCTCAATTTGCTGTCGCCGATCGTCGGCCATGTCGGTGACGGTAATTTCCACTGCTCGCTGGTGTGCGACACCAACGACGCCGACGAGATGGCGCGCGGCGAGGAGTTCATGCATCGCCTGGTCGAGCGTGCGCAGGCGATGGACGGCACCTGCACCGGCGAACACGGCATCGGGCAGGGCAAGCAGAAATATCTCGAGGCCGAGCTCGGCCCCGAGGCGCTCGACGCGATGCGGGCGCTGAAGCAGGCACTCGATCCGCTCAACATTTTCAACCCCGGCAAGATCGTGCCGGAGGCCTAAGGGCCAGTGCATCTCTGACCGGGAACTTTCGGCAATCCTGCCGGTTCCAATTCCCGCCAATTTCCGATGCTCAATGGCAGGGCTTTGCGCGGGAGGGTGCGATGGTGCGACCGGTCGTTGGAATTGCCGCGGTGGCCTTTGCCTGCATGCTTGCGGGGGCCGCGTTCGCGAAGGGCGGACACGGCGGCGGCCATGGAGGTGGCCATGGCGGCGGTCACCACGGCGGCCATTTCCGCGGCCACGGCGGCGGGCATGCGCATGGCGGGCATCATCGCGGGATGCGGTTCACAACCGGCGCCCGGCGTGGCGGCCCGAACTTCGGTCAGATCCGCAATGCCGCGATCCGGCCAGCGAACTTCCGCAACGCATGGAACGCCGGCGCATTCCGCAACGGCCGGCTGATCAGCAATCCGGCGGCCCGCGCGCAGATTGCCGCAGCGGCGGCACTCGCCGGCTGGAGCGGTGCAAGCAGCGGATGGTGGCAGCATCCCGGCGGCGGCTACGGTTGGGTCGGGCCGCTGTTCTGGCCGTTCGCCTATAACGACCTCTACGATTACACGATCTGGGGCGACGGGATCGCCTTCTGGGGCTACGGCTATCCGGACATCTATGCCGGCATTTTCGGCCCCTATGGCTATGATCGGCTGTCGGCCTATCTGCCGCAGCAGCCGCAGGGACGGCGGCGGGCGCGCAGCGCGCCGCTCGATCAGCTCTGCGGCAGCGATCGCCGCGCCATCGTCGGCCTGCCGATCGATCAAATCGCAGCCGCGGTGCAGCCGACGAACGCGCAAGGCGCTGCTCTCGATGCGCTAGGCAACGCCTCGGTCGACGCGGCAGCGTTGATCCGCACCTCCTGTCCGACGCAGGCCGCAGCGACGGCGCCCGGCCGGCTCGCCGCCATGCAGCAGCGGGTCGAGGCGATGCAGAAGGCCGTCGATCTGGTTCAGCCTGCGCTGGACCAATTCTATGGCTCGCTCAACGACGAGCAGAAGGCGCGCTTCAATGCGCTTGCCGACGATCAGCGTCGTGCCGCGGCATCGAACAATACAGGTGGATCGTCGGTGCAGACTTGTAGCCCGTCCGCCGCGTTCGATTGGCCCGGCGCCACGATCGAAGAACGGCTTCGTCCCAACGACACTCAGCGCGCGGCACTCCCCAGGTGCTCCAGGACACCAGCGCTAAAGTTAGCACGTCGCTCAAGGCGTCCTGCGAGCCCAATGAGGTGATGACGCCGCCGGCCCGCATGGCCGCGATCCGCAAGCGTCTCGATGTCATGCTGGACGGAATCAAGTCGGTCCGGGCGGCGCTCGATGATTTCTACGCCACGCTCAACGACGAGCAGAAGGCGCAGTTCGAGGCGATCGGCCCGCGCCGCATGTCCTGAACGCCGCGAGCAATTGAAGACCATTGGTGGGGCAATGAAGTGGTTCGCGAGGCGAGAGCCGGCAGACGTCTGGGACGAGCCGATCGGGGGGCCGCTCGGCGACATCGAAGCAGCCGACCGGATTCGCAACATCTGCCAGGCTGCGCGGGCGATCGCCGAAGCCGCCGGCGCTTCGGCGCCGACCAGCACGCGCGAGCGCTATGAGCGCGCAGCCCGCGCTGCCATGGAGATCGCGATGAAGATCTCCGACGATCTGATGCGCGACGACGCCGTGCGCCGCATCGTGGATCTCTGCATGAAGGCTGAGGACATCAAGACGGCGCAGATCTTGTCGCGTGCGATCCAGGCAGGCTGGATTCGAGAAGCCGTGCTCCGGGACCATCCGGCCCTGTCGCAATAAGCTCGGCTCGCGCGATTGGCGCGAGCCGAATGTTGCTGGTGCCGGACCGGCTCAGTATCTGCGGTAGCCACCGCTGTTATGGTCGCCGCCGCGGCCGCCCATTCCCATGCCGAGGCCGATCCCCACGCCGATGCCGATGCCCTGCATCACGGCCTCCGGCGGCGGGCCGCGATCCGGCGGCGGTGCGCGCTCGTAGACCACTTGCTCGGACGGCGGCCGTCGCTTGGGCGGCGTCTCGACCACCTTGCGCTTCGGCGGGGTCTCCTCGACGCGCTTCTTGATCACGGGCGGGACCGGCGTTGCCGGGGTCGCGGGCGTCGAACACGGGCAGGTCGGCGCCATCGCGACCGCGACGGGCGTCGCCGCGGCGGCGACGGGCACGGCGTAGTTGCGGTTCTGCACGCGCAGCAGCAGCCGGCGCGCGGTTGCCGCGAGATCGCTGTTGTCCCAGTTCGCCAGGTATGCCTCGAACGAGGCGCGGGTGTTGATGGCGGTGGCACGCTCCCACGCCAGCATCTGGCGACGCCGCTCCAGCACGGTGCGAAGGCGCGGCGTGCGGGTGTCCTGGGCGTACAGCTCGATATAGGCCTGATACGCCTCCACGGTGTCCTCGGTGATCACGAGCTCATAGGCGACCATGGCCGGCTTGCCCTGCAATGTCTTGCGCCAGTCTGCGACGCTGCGCGTGCCGCCGGCGAGCGCCATGGCGGATGCGCCGGGAAGAGCGGGCGTGCTGCCGCCGCTCTCGCCAAAGAACCTGAAATCGGTGGTCAGCGAGGAGCTTTCCCAGGGGATCTGCCGGCCGTCGGTCGACTGTGCCACCGCGACGCGGATGCGCTTGAACATCTCCTCGATCGGCAGGTTCGGCTGCTTGGCGACCGTCAGCACGGCCGTCGTATAGGGGCTGTCGAGGCCGTTGCCGTCCTCGGCCTCGGCGCCGGGCGAGGTCGAATAGGAGATGAACGAGCCGGGCGCGCCGGCCTTGGTATCGACGATCGCAAGGCCGTGGCCGGCGCCGCTGAGCGCTGGGAACGGGTTGTTGCGGCAGGCATCGAGCATGAAGATGCGCGCCCGCGTCGGCAGCGCGCCGAGCGTGTTGAGCATGTCGTTCAGCCGCACGCCCTGCAGCGGGATGTCGGCCTCGCGCTTGGGATCGAGATCGACAGGCACCAGATAGTTCTCGCCGTCGATCTGAAGGCCGTGGCCGGCATAGAACACCAGCGCGACGGTGTCGGGGCCGCTGGCACTGACCTTGCCGGCGAAGTCCGAGATCGCCGCGCGCATCTCGGTTTGGGCCAGATTGGCCGCCGTGGTGACGGTGAAGCCGGCACTGCCGAGCAGCTCCGTCATGCCCTTGGCGTCGTTGGCGGCGTTGGGCAGCTCCGGCACCGTGCGATAGGCCGATTGGCCGATTACCAGCGCAAGCCGCGCTTCGGCGGCCGCGTCCGTCGGCGTCACCAACTGGGTGAGTGCGAGAAGCCCGGACGCAACAAGCAAATTCGAAAAGACTGGAAGGCGCATGATGTCACCTCCAACGGCAATGCGCACGATGATGTCACTATTTCTAAGTCCGCGCCATGAGGGTGTCTGTGCGCTGGATCACTCAGGGGCCGCGGCAAAATGGGGCAGGGTATCTGCCGGAGCCGTCCCTGTGCTAGACGTTTCGACCGCGCTGCCGCGGGCATTCGGCTATTGAAGGAGGCTTGTCGTGAAGGTTCTGCTCGCGCACACCCCGGAGATGCGGCGCAACTATTACGGCGATCGCAGCCTGAACGGCCTTCGTGCGGTCGCCGAGGTAATCCTGCACGAGAAGGATGAGCCGCTGGACGCAGCCAGCCTGGTGCGCGCAGCCAAAGACGCCGACATCATCGTCGCCGACCGCATGACTGAAGGGCGCGGCGAGATCTTTGCGCAATTGCCGCATCTGCGGGCCTTCGTCCGTTGCGCCGTCGACATCCGCAACGTCGACGTGGATGCGGCCTCGCAAGCCGGCGTGCTCGTGACCCGCGCCGGGCCCGGCTTCGTGCAGGCCGTGGCCGAGCTCGCGCTGGGCTTCATGGTCGATCTCTCCCGCGGCGTGTCGCGGACCACCGCAGATTACCAGGCAGGCCGCAAGCCGGAAGCACGGATGGGCCGCCAGCTCGCCGGCAGCCGGATCGGCATCATCGGCTACGGCAGCATCGGGCGCTACCTCGCCGAGATCACAAGAGTGCTGCGCATGGAGGTATTGGTCTCCGATCCCTTCGTAACCGTCAGCGATGCCGCGATCCGGCAGGTCGGTCTCGACGAGCTCCTCGTCGCATCGGACTATGTCGTCTGCCTAGCCGTCGCCAACGCGCAGACCGAGAATCTGATCGGGGAGGCGGCGCTGGCGCGCATGCAGAAGCATGCCGTCTTCATCAATCTCTCGCGCGGCAATCTCGTCGACGAGACCGCACTGGCGCACGCGCTGCGTGAGGGCCGCATCGCCGGCGCCGCCATGGATGTCGGCCGCGCACCGGACCAGATGCCGACGCCCGAGCTCGCCAGGCTGCCGAATGTCATCGCGACGCCGCATGTCGGCGGGCTGACGCCGCAGGCCATCGAATACCAGTCGCTGGAGACGGTGCGACAGGTCGAGGCCATCGCAAGGGGAGAAATCCCGCAAGGTGCCGTCAACGCCGACCGCTGGACGCGGCGGCCGTGAAGGGTCTCAAAGCCGGTCCACCGCCTTGAACGTCCCATCCTTCTGGATCACCGTCAGGAACACCTTCGGCGGCGTGTCGAGCATGCGTGTGCCGACGGTGACGATGCTGCCGCTGATGTCGAAACGGCCGGTATCGTTGATGGCGCGCAGCAGGCTGGCGCGGGTCGGATTAGGGCCGGCCTTTTCCAGCGCCGCGGCCGCAAGGCGGCCGGACAGATAGCCTTCCAGCGAGACGAAATCCGGTGTCAGCGTAGGGTCGAACGCCTTCTGCGCCGCCTGGTAGTCGGCGACGAGCTTGAGCGAGCGGTCCCAGGGAAACGGCACCACCTGCGAGACGATGACGCCGTCGCCCTCCGGGCCGAGCTCCGCGGCGAGCGCAACGGCGCCGACGAAGGAGATGTTGACGAAGGTTGGACGAGCGCCGCTGCGGCGGGCGAGCTTGATGAACTCCGCGCACGGACCATAGGTCCCGACCATGACGATGGCTTCGGGGTCGGCGCGCTTGATCATGCGCCAGGCCTGGCCGACCGCGCGGGTGTTGCGCTCGTAAGTGCCCTCGGCGGCGAGCTCGAGCCCGCGCTTGGCGAGCGCCCGCTTCACGCCGACAAGCCCGTCGCGGCCGAAGGAATCGTCCTGATAGAAGATGCCGATGCGGGTGAACTTGCGATCCTCGGTGAGATGCTTGATCCAGGCTTCCGCCTCCGCGCCGTAGCTGGCGCGGATGTTGACGACGTTCGGAAGCTCGAGATCGCGCAGGAACTCGGCGCCGGTGAACGGGCCGATGAAGGGCACGTTCCTGGAGCTGGTGATCGGTATCGTCGCCATCGCGGTCGGCGTGCCCACCGCACCGATCAGCGCGAACACCTTGTCGTCGTCGATCAGACGCAGCGTCTGCGCCACCGAACGGTCGGGATCGTAGCCGTCGTCGCGGCTGATGAGCTGGAGCTTGCGGCCATGAACGCCGCCCTTGGCGTTGACCTCGGTGAACGCGGCGACGATGCCTTGCCGCATGCGCTGTCCCAGCGCGGAGGAGGGGCCTTCCAGCGCCGCGGCCTGGCCGAGCAGGATCGCATCCTCGCTGATGCCGGCCTCGTCGCCTCTCGCAACCGGCATGGTGGCGGCCAGAAGCGCGACGGTCAGGACGACGGATCTCGCTGATCGAAATCGATGCATCGGGAGGCTTTGCCGGATCATGGGAAGGAAACCTTGCGCAACATAGCCTTGCGAGCCTGAATAGCTCGCTAAGCGGCACGACTCAGATAGGCCGTAGTACACCGGGGAAAACCGGCAACTTATGTCGAGAAAGCCGGGATCGTTCGCGCACTTCGTTAACTAATTTCCGCATTGCGGTACGACCAGTTTGCGAAATTGTGCACTTCTTAACCGCCGTCTTGTTCCGATAGCGGCACCGGCACCTCAACCAGAGGTTCGGTTCGTCGCGGATAGGGGACGGCGGCTTCAAGATGGGCGGTCGCGATCAGAACGATCAGGATCGGAGACGTAGAGGCGGATGGTGGCGTGCCGCGCCGCTGCTCGGGCTCTATCGTCCTGCGCTCGTCGCGGTCGGCGTCGGCCTGCTGTTCTCGATCGTAGGCGCTGCCGCCGTCGCGCGGTGGGAAGATCGCGTCAACAAGATCGAGTTCGAGAACGCGGCCGAGACCCAGGCGATCGTCCTGCAGAACGGCATGAACGAGTACATATCGAGGCTTCTCGCGCTGCGCACGCTGTTCGAATCGACCAACGAAGAAGTCACCCGCAGCGAATTCGAGACCTTCAGCGCCCGCTTGTTCGAGCGTCACCCCGGAATGCTGCGCATTTCCTGGTTGCCGCGCGTCAACCGCAAGGAGCGCGCGGAATACGAGGCCGCGGCGGTCCGGGATGGTTTGTCGAGCTATCACATCAAGGCGCTGCAGGGCGAGAGCTTCGTCACCGCGCCCCAGAGCGACGAATATTTTCCGGTGTTCTACTCGACGCAGCCGAAGACCTCGTCGGTCTACGGCATGGACTACACGACCGTTCCGGAGCGACGGGCGGTGCTGGAGCGCGCGCGCGACAACGATCGCGTCGCAGCCATGCGCACGCGCCTGTTCGGGCCGAAGGACAGCGACCGGCCGTCCTATGTCCTCGTCGTCGTTCCCGTCTACGCCAAGGGAACCTCGCGCGAGGAGATCGCGGACCGGCGCCGCAATGTCGCCGGCGTCGTGGTCGGCGTCTTCGACCTGCCGCTGCTGATCCAGTCCATCCGCGTGACCACCGGAGCCAGCCCCGCCGTCAGCATGACGGTCTTCCCGCCGTTCACGGCGCAGATCGTCAGCCTGGAGCAGATGCTGCCGGATTATGCGTCGGCCGCCTCGGCGCTGCGGTCGATGCGGGACATCGCGCGGACCTTGCACTGGTCGGGCAGTCTCAAGATCGGCGACATCGATTGGCAGGTGCGGGCGGTTCCGACCGCCGGCGGTCCGCTGGCGACGACTTACGACCGCGCGGTTGCGGTCCTCGTCGTCGGCATGCTGCTGACGCTGTCGCTGTCGACCTATCTGATGCTCGCCAGCCGCAATTCGCGGCGGCTGTCGCTGGCGAACCGGCGGGTGCTCGAGCTTGCCCAGACCGACATCCTCACCGGACTGCCGAACCGCGCCTTCTTCCTCACCCGTCTCGACGAGATGAACGGCAAGTTGAGCGCGAGGGGCCAGCCCTTCGCGATCCTGATGCTCGACCTCGACCGCTTCAAGAACGTCAACGATTCCCTCGGCCACGCGGCCGGCGATGCGCTGCTGCGCCAGGTGGCGCAGCGGCTGAAATCGGCACTGCGCGCCGACGACGTGCTGGCGCGGCTTGGCGGCGACGAATTCGCCATCATCCAGCAAGCCGGCGAAGACCAGCGCGCCTGCTCGACCGAGCTGGCGGCGCGGATCGCCAAGCTCGTGAGCGAGCCGTTCCTGCTGCCCGGACACCGCGTCGAGATCGGCACCAGCATCGGCATCGCGATCGCGCCGGATCATGGCAGCGATCAGGAGCAGCTCCTGAAGAAAGCGGATCTCGCGCTCTACCGTTCGAAATCGGCCGGCCGCAACTGCTTCACGATTTACGATGAGGCGATGTCGGCCGAGCTGGAGGCCCGCAACACGCTGGAAGGAGATCTGCGCGACGCCATCGCGCGCTGCCAGCTGGAGGTGCACTACCAGCCGTTCGTCGATGCCCTCAGTGGCGAACGACGCGGCTTCGAGGCGCTGGTGCGCTGGCGGCATCCGACGCGCGGCCTGATCCCTCCGGACCAGTTCATTGCGCTTGCGGAGGAGACCGGGCTGATCGTGCCGCTCGGCGAATTCGTGCTGCGGCGCGCCTGCGCGGACGCAGCCGGCTGGCCCGCCGATCTCATGATCGCCGTCAATCTGTCGCCGATCCAGTTCAAGGAAGCCGAGCTGTTCGACATGATCTGTGCGGCGCTCGCCGATTCCGGCCTGCCGCCGCAGCGGCTCGAGATCGAGATCACGGAATCCGTGCTGCTGGAGCGCGGCAGCGAGAACCATGCCTTCATGGAGCGGCTGAAGCAGCTCGGGGTCGAGCTCGCGCTCGACGATTTCGGCACCGGTTATTCCTCGCTCAGCTACCTGACCGCGTTCCCGTTCGACAAGATCAAGGTCGACAAGTCGTTCATTCGCAACCTGACCCAGCAGCCGCGCTCTTCCGCCATCATCTCCTCGATCGTGACGCTGGCGCGCGGACTGGACATGTCGGTCACCGCCGAAGGCGTCGAGACGCGCGAGGAGTTCGACCGGCTGAAGGCGCTCGGCGTCAATTTTGCGCAAGGCTATCTGTTCGGCCGACCGCATCCGATCGAGCGGATCCTGTTCGACGCGCCGGCCAAATCCTCACGGCTCGACGCCGCCTGAGCGCACGCCTCGTCCTTCGAGACGACCGCTTCGCGGTCTCCTCAGGATGAGGCTGAGCGGCATCCGTGCCCGTTGAAACGGCTGCCGCGCATTCGGTCCTCATCCTGAGGAGCCCGCCTAAAGCGGGCGTCTCGAAGGATGGCCGCGAGGCCGCTCTCATTTCCAACGGCGTTGCTGCCCAGCGGGCATGCGCGAAAAGCGCTTGACCCGGACAGGCCCGGATGGTCCGAAGAACCGTCTAGGGATGAAACAAGCACACAATATGCGGCTTCCGTTCTTCTACGGCTGGGTCGTGGTCGCCGTGACCTTCGTCACCATGGCGATCGGCGTCAACGCGCGCACCGCCTTTTCGCTGTTCTTTCCGCCCATCATCTCCGAATTCGGCTGGGAGCGCGGCGTCACGGCGGGCGCCTTCTCTTTCGGCTTCGTGGTGTCGGGCGTGGTCAGCCCGCTAATCGGTCGCCTGATGGACCGCGCCGGTCCGCGCGCGGTGATGGAGCTCGGGGTCGTGCTGATGGGCGGCGGCCTGCTGCTGGCGCCGCTGACGAGCGCGCCCTGGCACCTCTATGTCACCATCGGCGTCATGGTCGGCGCCGGCAGCGTCTGTCTCGGCTATTCCGGCCAGTCACTGTTCCTGCCGAACTGGTTCATCCGCAAGCGCGGCTTCGCCATCGGCATCGCTTTTGCCGGCGTCGGTATCGGCTCGGTGACGCTGCTGCCCTGGGTGCAGCACATGATCGAGCAGACCGGCTGGCGCACCGCCTGCACCGCGATGGGCCTGCTCGTCCTGATCGCGCTGGCGCCGATCAACTTGCTGCTGCACAAGCGTCCCGAGGACATCGGCCTCCAGCCGGACGGCGATGCCGCTCCGGCCGCAGGCGCGGCAGGGCCGGTCTCCAACGTGGTCGATCACGCCTGGGTCAACACCGACTGGACGCTGCGGCGAGCCGTCGCGACCGCGCGGTTCTGGTGGATCGCCCTCGGCTATTTTTGCGGCCTGTACGTCTGGTACGCGGTGCAGGTGCACCAGACCAAATTCCTGCTCGATGTCGGCTTCAGCCCCGGCGTTGCGGTGTGGGCACTCGGCATGGTCAGCCTGCTCGGTATCCCCGGCCAGATCATGCTGGGGCATGTCTCCGACCGCATCGGCAGGGAGTGGGTGTGGGCGATCAGCTGTGCGGGTTTCGTCGTCTGCTACGCCGCGTTGATCGCGCTGAAGTACCAGGCTTCGCTCGGGCTGGTCTATCTCATGGTGTTCACGCAAGGCGCGTTCGGCTACGGCCTCACCTCGATCATGGGCGCGGTGGTGTTCGAGATATTCCAAGGCAGGCACCAGGGCAGCATCTTCGGCACGATCATGCTCGCGGCACTGGCGGGCGGTGCGGCCGGACCATGGCTGACCGGCGTTCTCTATGATCGCGTCGGGGACTATACGCTGGCTTTTGCCCTCGCCATGGTGGTGAGCGGCGTGTCGGCGCTCGCGATCTGGCGGGCGGCGCCGGGCAAGGTGAGGGCCGTGGCCGGCCGGCTGCCCAAGCTCAAAATGGGATCCGAATAGGTCCAGTACGCTTCAAGATACCTTCGGCGTTTTCGCGAAGCGTTAATCATGCCGCCTCTTGGCGCAGCGCGACCGGATTGCAAAAACGTCTTGGACACCATCGGAGCGTTAACCTCTCGCCGATTGCCGCATTTCCCGATGCCGCTGGTCCAGACGATGCCCGCCTCCGATCACCTTGCGACAGAAACTCCTGACGTGCTGCGCGCCGCGCTCGAACGCGCCGACGACGGCATCGTCATCGTCGATGAGGCGCATCGCATCACCCATTTCAACCCCGCCGCGGAGCGGATCTGGAAGCTCGCTGCCGCCGAGGTGCTCGGCCGCGATGCCGCCGTCCTCACCCTCAAATGTCTTGAGGCCGGTGCGACCGCGGATTTCCGCGAGGAGATCAGCCTCGCGCGGCGCGACGGCAGCCGTATCAAGGCGCAGATCGCGATGTCGTCGGCGACGGTCGACGGCGCGACCCATCACATCGTGTTCGCGCGCGACGTCACCCTCGATGCCGAACGCCGCGCCAGGATCGCACTTCTCCACGCAGTCTCCGACCAGACCAACCGCGTGGTGATCATCACCGACGTCGAGCAGAACATCGTCTACGTCAATTCCGCGTTCACGGCGCTGTTCGGCTATACCAGCGAGGAGGCCGAAGGCCGCCGCGCCGGCGAGCTCATCGCCGGCCGCCACACCGATCGCAAGGCGGTTGCGAAGCTCGTCAAGCGGCTGATGCAGAGCGGCCAGCGCGACGAGGCCGAGGTGCTCGTCTACGACAGCGATGGTGAGGAGATCTGGGTCTCTGCCCGGATCGACGCCTTCCGCGACAAGAAAGGCCGGGTCAAGCACATCTTCGCGCTGCTCGAGGACATCACCGAATCCCGGCAGCTGCGCTCGCTGCAGCAACTGATCATGGCGGCGCTCGCCGACGAGGCGCCGATCACCGAGATTGCCGATCGGCTGTGCCGCCGCGTCGAGCAGATCGCGCCCGGCGTCGTCTGCTCGCTGCTGCACGTCGACGCCGCCGGCCTGCTCCATCCGTTGGGCGGCCCGAGCTTGCCCGAGGACTATTCCCGTTCGCTCGACGGCATCGCGATCGGTCCCGAGGTCGGCACGTGCGGAACCGGAGCCTTTTACGGCATTCCGGTTCTGGTCGCCGACATCGATGCCGATCCGCGCTGGCAGCCCTACAAGGCGCGGCCGCTCGAAGTGGGCTTGCGCGCCTGCTGGTCGACGCCGATCAAGGCCAAGGACGGCCGGGTCATCGGCACCTTCGGTTTCTATTATCGCGAACCGCGGGCGCCGAGCAGATGGCACCACGAGATCGTCGATGCCTGCGTCAACCTCGGCGCATTCGCGATCGAGCGCAAGGAGGCGCGCGCCGAAATCGCGCGGCTCGCCTATCACGACATGCTCACCGGCCTGCCGAACCGCGCGCAGCTGCGCCACCTGATCACGACCGCGATTAATGCCTGTCCGACCGGAGGCCATGTCGCGCTCGCCTTCCTCGACGTCGATCATTTCAAGGACGTCAACGACACGCTCGGCCACGCCGCCGGCGACGATCTCTTGATCCTGCTCGCGCAGCGCCTGCGCGAGCAGATCGGTCCCGACGACATGCTGGGACGGCTCGGCGGCGACGAGTTCGTCATCCTGCTGCCGCAACGCAATGCCGAGGCCGCCGAGCGCATCGCGGCCGGGATCACCGAGGCCCTGTCCGCACCGTTGCGGCTCGGATCGAAGCTGATGCCGATGTCCGCCAGCATCGGAATCAGCCTCTATCCCGATCACGCCACCGACATCGACACATTGATGCAGCAGGCCGATGCCGCCATGTACATGGCCAAGCAGGCCGGACGCTCGACGCATCGCCTCTTCAGTGCCGAGATGAACGTGCTCGCGGAGCAGCGGCTGGCGCTGATCGCGGCGCTGCGCCGCGCCGTCGCGGAAGGTGCGCTGAGCCTCAACTACCAACCGCAGATCCGCAGCTGCGACGGCGCGATCCACGGCGTCGAGGCGCTCGCGCGCTGGCGCGATGCTGAGCTCGGCGACGTCTCTCCGGCAAAGTTCATCCCGCTCGCCGAGGAATGCGGGCTGATCGAGCAGATCGGCCTGTGGTCCGTGCGCGAGGCCTGCCGCCAGATGGCGAGCTGGCGCCGCGCCGGGCTCAACATCCCCTGCGTCTCGGTCAACCTGTCGCCGATCAATTTCCGCAACGTCACGCTGGCCGCGCGGCTCAAGGACATCTGGCCGAGCACGATCTGCGGCCGGACGCGCTGATGCTGGAGATTACCGAAGGCGCGTTCATGCAGGACGGCGCCGCGGCGCTGGAGACGATGAACGCGATCCGCGAGCTCGGCGTCGGCCTCTCGGTGGACGATTTCGGCACCGGCTATTCCAGCCTCAGCCGGCTCGCGCATCTGCCGATCCGCGAGCTCAAGATCGACCGCAGCTTCATGCGTGACATCGAGCAGGACGCGGGCGCGCTCGCGATCGCCACCGCCGTGGTCCGCGTCGGTCAGGGCCTCGGCATGAGCGTGGTCGCCGAGGGGGTCGAGACCGAGGGGCAGCGCAGCACGCTGGCCGAGCTCGGCTGCGACATCGTCCAGGGCTTCCTCTACGCTCCCCCGCTGCCGCCGGCCGCCTTCGAGCGCTGGCTGATCGAGCATTGCGCCGAGCAGGCGAGGGCGATGCTGGGGCGGCTCGATGTTGCGGCAGTCGGACACGAGGCGGCGAAGCGGACGGCGTAGCCGCCTTGGGCGATATTCCCGGCCCATAGGAACGCATCTGCGACAGACGGTTTGGTGTACGGCATCCACCGGAGAGGTACCGCGCCATGGTCCGGGGCAATAAGCCGTCTGGTGGACTTGAGGCTTGCGTTGCACGCCGATCAGGATAATCAGAAGGTGCGCGCTCGCAAAATGGCCGCTGACAAGATCGACCGCATGGGCGATGCGGCAACGACGGCGGAGGATAGGGCAACCCGCAAGCAGCATCTGCTCGATGGGCCCAACGAGTTCCGCGGGGTGCGAATTGTTCGGTCCAAGCGCCGCAAGCCGACCCGAGAATAGGCCGAGCAGCAACCAAGCCGCCACGCCGGCGGACGTCGAATTCACGACGGAGGACAAGCCATGAGACGGAATTCCCAAGCGCGTGCGGTAACCGAGGCGAACAACCTGTTCAAGCAGACCGCGACGAAACCAGCGACTGATTACGAGAAAGCAGACCAAGCCTTCCACGCAAATCGCGAGCGGCTAAAGGCCGAACGTCTGGCGAGGGAGGCCGAGCGACAAAGCCCCTCCGAGAAGACGAGTTAGTGTCGCATAGGCACGCAGGCGGGAGCGCCTTCAGAGCGTCCTTCTATGACGAGAGCTGGACCGGTCAACCAGGATGACGCTCATCTCGGAGATAATCGCGATTCAGAGCATCGACAGGACGACAATCCCGTCTTCGAGCTCTCCTGAAGCCAGGCGCGCCCGCGCCATACGCTCGAATTCCGTGCGATGCTTCTGTAGATAGCTGAAGGCCTGCTTCTGCGTGTTGAATGTCGTTGCAAGCCGGCACATCTGCCGATTTGCGCCGGACGCGAGAAAGAAAGTGATGGTTCCGTGATCTGGCTTTATGCGAGGCACGATCTGCACTCTCCGGCATGGGATCGGCACTTCAGATTTCGCCGGCGATGTTGGACGGCTATCGCGCCAGCTTCCTTGTCCGCTTCTTGAGCTTAGGCACCGGCAAAGTCGACCGAAGAGCTTCATCGGCCGCTTCCCTTGCCTGGCGCGCCTCTCGGAGCCGCGCCATGTTCTTGCGAACCTCGATGGCTTGCCTTTCCACGTCCGCCAATGCCCGCGCGCCCTCTTCAGCGGCCAGGCGCTTGCGATCGGAACGCGCAATGCTTTCGGGTGACGGCTCTGCCGGCTTCTTGCTGCTCATCATTCACCCGCAAAGACTAAACCCGCTCAATCCAGGGATTGAGCGGGCAAAGCGACCGTTTCAGTACATCCGTGAAACGGCGCCAAGATATCAAGCCAGCGAGAGGTTCTCGGCGCTGGACTTGCCCCGCATCTTGTCGGTCTTGATCTCGAAATTGACCTGCTGGCCCTCGCCCAGACCAGCGAGCCCAGCCCGTTCAACGGCGCTGATGTGAACGAACACATCGTTGCCACCGTCGTTTGGCTGGATGAAACCGAAGCCCTTTTGGCCGTTAAACCACTTGACCGTACCTGTCGTCATTGTCTTCTCCAAAGCGCGCGAGCGCATCCCGCGCGACAATCGCGCGGTTACCTTCAACTTCGTCGATGTCTTTGGAAAAGGAGCCCGCGGGCGCATTCAACAAGGCACAGCGGCTAATCGAACAACTTCAATATATACGACTTTCGCGCATTTGCAAGGAGCGAAGCCAGTTTGTTTGCTGCAAGGCGGTTCTTCTGTTCCGATCGTGGCGCTTTGCGAGTGTCGGTCAATCAGCGAGCAAGGCGTTATCGATTGACAGCGCAGCACGACAATGGTCACGTGGCGCCACCAAGCTGCTCGCTGTGACAAGCAGATCGGCTCGTCCGAAGCCGCGACCAATGTCGCGGCCCACCATCATCACACATCGCAATGAAGCTCCTGCGCAATTGGCTGCCCTGCAGGACGTGTCGCATTCGCAGCCCGAGCCAGGAGGATCAATTGCACGTACTCGTCAGAGACAACAACGTTGAGCAGGCACTGCGCGTTCTCAAGAAGAAGATGCAGCGTGAGGGCGTCTTCCGGGAAATGAAGCAGCGACGGTCCTACGAAAAGCCGTCGGAGAGGAAGACCCGCGAGAAGTCCGAGGCCGTTCGCCGCGCCCGCAAGCTGGCTCGCAAGCAGGCGATCAGGGAAGGATTGCTGCCCGCGCCGCCGAAAAAGAAACCTTTCGAGCGCAAGCCGCCATTGCCGGAGATCAAGGCAAGGCCCGAGTAGCAACGATCGACTTTCCGGATCTCATACCATGCCGCGTCAGCGTGACGCTGCAGAAAAGCCCGACCAGGCTTCGCGGGCTGTCTTCGATGGGCTGAGATCCTATCGCCTGAAATCGATGCCGCGCAGAACGATGCCCGGCGGGGTACCTTCGAACTCTGTGGCGCGATACTTGCTCGCAGCACACGCTTCGATGCGATCCCGTAGACGCGCGAATTGGGCTTCCCGCTGCTCGGGCCTGACTTGCGGGCCCTGCTCGAGATCGTCCATCGCGGAGGTCGAAATTGCGCAAGGAATCTCCCTGGCGCCGTCATGCATCGAGAACCGTACGATCATCCGCTCGTATTCATGGCCGATAAAGCGGCCGCTCGTCAGGGTCATGGCCTACTCCATTGCACGTCGGTGTCCTGGCGCGGTCGCGCCATCCGGTCATTGACCGGGACCGCGCGCCGGTTTCCTGGCTCGCACCGGCATGCGCGTAGAATGCGGGCGGCCGTCGCTCGGCTCAGCCGTCCCCGGACAGCCGTGCGAAATCGTCGAACAGCGCCGACACGAGCGCGCGGTGGCGCGTGTCCTCTGCCGGAAGACTCGCAGCATAGAGGTTGAGCAGATGGCGCGCCTTCACCGCGGCTTCCTGCCAGGACGCAGCGGGCACCGTCATCATGCGGTGCTCGAGATCGGCCTCGCGCTCGCGCAACTCCCTGACATGGGCCTCGACCTCGGCCAGCGCGCGGCGCAGGTCGGTGGCCTTCTGCGCGGCCATGCCACGGTGCTTGTCGAGATCGACCGGCCGGTCAGTCATTGGCTATGCTCGCGTCCGCTGCTTGCGCATCAGCAAGATCGACAGAACCGATCGACAGTACCTCCGTGGTACCGCGCAGGCCTTCCGCAGGGACAGTGATCATCGTGGCAACCCGGCGATAGGCGGCGAATGTCAAGCCGTCGATCGTCTCCTCATCCGTGACGACCTCGTAAGTGCCCGCCGGCAAGGTGCGCGCGATGCCGCGGATTTGGAACGGACGCCTGAAGATGACGGTCTCTCGCCGCGAGCGGATGGTCATGCACGCCTGCCTTTCGCAAGTGAAGCCCCAACCGGTGCTGGCTGCGACGAGCATGCGCCTTTGGCGCGGCAATAGCCAGCACTATCGTCTGCGTTAGCGGCGAACGGTTTGTCACGGTGCGGCGCTGGCCCGCGACGCATTTAGCGCTCGCTATTGGTTCGGCCCGGGCGTAGGGTCGTTGTCATCACCGCGCTTCTCAACGGCATCGACCGGTGACTGAGGGTCACGTGTGCTCCCGCCGAAGGCTTCGCAGGAGCGTTCGATGTCGCGTGTCCGCATCTTGGAATGGATCGTGCCGCCGGTGATCGTTCCGCTGTTTCTTCTGATTCTCGTGTGCGCCGCTGCGGTCATCAATGGCTAGGACAACACGCGTGCCGTATCTGGTCAGCGGCACCAACGAATACGGCAGCTCCAATCTCGGCCGCGGAACTGCGACGGTCGCGCTACGTCTCGCGGAAAAGCTGCTGCGCGAGGGCTACATGGACGTCAGGGTCTGCACCCCGCGCGGCCGTGTCCTGCAGCCGAATGAATTCGACGAACTCAAACCAGCAACGGAGAGCGACATGGCAAAGGGCCAGCAACGCGGCAACCGCGAAGCCAAGAAGCCGAAGAAGGAAAAGGCCAAGGTCATCGCCGCGGCTCCGTCCCGCAAGGAAGTCGCCTGGCAACCGGATTTCGGACCCGCAAAGAAGAAGTAAGGAGCGCCGGTCGCGGAAGGCACCCGCTAGGCCGGGGCCAATCCAGTCCTGCGCCGGAGATCCGTGATCGCGCGCAGGAAACTGTCGGCCGGCGTCGTCTCGGGGTCGATCAGCCGGTGCAGGCGAAAGCCGTCTTCCAGCGCGAGCACGACGGAGGCGATCCAGGGCGGGTTCAGATTGACGTTGCGCCCGTTGCTCTTCGATGTCGCCTCGACGATGTCGGCGACCAGCCTGCGCCGCGCCCGCAGGCGTTTGGCGAGCTCCGGGCGGCGCTTCTCGGCGCGCGCGACGAACAGGATCATCTCCATGTGGAGCAGGGGCGAGCGGCCGAGCGGATCCTGGCGGCTGCGATCCATCGCCTTCAGCGCCGCGATGAAATCGTCGAGATTGTCGTGCTGCGCCAGGATGTCCATGTTGCGCCGGATCGACTGCGCGACATGATCCTCGAGCATGGCGAAGATCAATTCGTCCTTGCTCCTGAAGTTCGAATAGAACGCGCCGCGGGTGAAGCCCGCCGCCGCCGCGATCGCCTCGATGCTGGGCGCCGCCGATGCCGTCCGCCTCGAACACGCGCGCGGCCGCCTCGAACAGCGCCTCGCGCGTGTCGTCCCTGGTCGGCCTGGTTCTCACCCTTGACATCGGCGCAGCTTAGGGCAGAATGCAACTCGATACAACAATGTATCGAGTTGATAATCTTCGAGGGATGGTTACGCCGGGCGATGGGGCAGCCTTGCGTATGCGTGTCATGCGGCAACCGATCCGAGGTCACCATGAACGAGCAAGTGCAACCATTTGGCGGACCGCTGTTCAACCCGCTCTCGCCGGATTTCATCCGCGATCCCTATCCGCACTATGAACGGCTGCGCACGGTCGATCCGATCCATGTGACGCCGTTCGGCCAGTACGTCGCCAGCCGTCACGCCGAGGTCAGCCTCGTGCTGCGTGACAAGCGCTTCGGCAAGGATTTCGTCGAACGCACCACGCGCCGCTACGGCCCGGAGATCATGAAGGAGCCGGTGTTTCGCAGCATGAGCCAATGGATGCTGCAAGCCGATCCGCCGGACCACACGCGCCTGCGTGGCCTGGTCGTGAAGGCCTTCACCGCCCGCCGCGTCGAGGACATGCGGCCGCGGATCCAGGAGATCGTCGACCAGGCGATCGATGCCGTGATCGCGCGCGGGCACATGGACCTGATCGAGGATTTCGCCTTCCGCCTGCCCGTCACCATCATCTGCGACATGCTCGGCATCCCCGAGGAGCATCGCGAGGTGTTCTACAAGAGCTCGCGGGACGGCGGGCGGCTGCTCGATCCCGTGCCGCTCTCGCCGGAGGAGATCAAACAGGGCAACGCCGCCAACCTGATGGCGCAGATGTATTTCCAGCAGCTGTTCGAGCTGCGCCGCAAGAATCCCGGCGACGACCTCATCACCCAGCTGGTGCAGGCCGAGGAGGACGGCAACAAGCTCACCAACGAGGAGCTGACCGCCAACATCATCCTGCTGTTCGGCGCAGGGCACGAGACCACGGTCAACCTGATCGGCAACGGGCTGCTCGCGCTCCACCGCAACCCGGATCAGCTTGCGCTGCTGAAGGCGAAACCGGAGCTGATCACGAACGCGGTCGAGGAGTTCCTGCGCTATGATTCCTCGGTGCAGATGACCGGGCGCGTTACGCTGGAGGATATCGACGACCTCGGCGGCGTGAAGATCCCCAAGGGCGAGACCGTGCTGTGCCTGCTCGGCTCGGCCAACCGCGATGGCGCGGTCTACCCCGACAGGCCCGACCGGCTGGACGTCACCCGGGCGAACGTCAAGCCGCTGTCGTTCGGCGGCGGCATCCATTTCTGCCTGGGGGCCCAATTGGCGCGGATCGAGGCCGAGATCGCCATCGCGACCCTGCTGCGGCGGCTGCCGGATCTGCGCATCGACGACATCGAGACCCCGGAATGGCGGCCGACCTTCGTGCTGCGCGGGCTGAAGCGGCTGCCGGCGAGCTGGTGAAGGGGGCTTGCGCGTTAACCTCCGCGCGCAACAGTCGCTGTGACTTCGCCACACTTCCCCCTATATAAGGGGCTGTTCCGGCGCGCCTGAGGCTCTCAGCTTCGGCCCAGGCCGGTTTGGCCGAGGGGAGACCCGTGCAGACGACGCTGCTCGGATTGGCGATTGCCTTCATCATTGCGCTGCTGGCCGCGCTGATCGGGCCTTACTACATCGACTGGAACCAGTTCAGGCCCCAGTTCGAGGCGGAGGCCGGCAAGATCATCGGCGTGCCGGTGCGGGTGGCGGGCGAGCTCGATGCGCGGCTGTTGCCGGCGCCGACATTGCGGCTGCGCGGCGTCACCTTCGGTGGCAACAACGATCTCGGCCGCCTGCGCGCCGACAAGCTCGACGTCGAGTTCAGCCTCGGCTCCCTGATGCGCGGCGAATGGCGCGCCACCGAGCTTTCGGTCGGCGGCATGGTGGTCGATCTTGGCCTGGACGCGCGCGGACGGGTCGATTTGCCCTCCACCGCGAGCGGCACCTTCAACCTGGCCTCCCTCGCCATCGAGCGGCTGAACCTCGCCGGCCGCATCGCCTTGCACGATGCCGCCAGCCGCTCGACGCTGGAATTGAACGACATCGCCTTCTCCGGCGACGTGCGCTCGCTCGCAGGCTCGGTGCGGGGCGAGGGCAGCTTCGCCGCGCGCGGCGTGCGCTACCCGTTCCGTGTCTCCTCCGGCCCCAGCGCCGACGGCAGCGCCACCCGTCTCCACCTCAACATCGATCCCGGCGAGCGCGCCATCCTCGCCGATCTCGAGGGCGTGCTCGCCTTCGACAACCGCCAGCCGAAATTCGAGGGCGCGCTGACCCTCGCCGTGCCCGCGGCCAGGAAGGCGGGCGAGGCGGGACCGACGCCCTGGAAGCTGGCGACCAGGCTCAAGGCCGATCCGGCCGGCGCGAAATTCGAGCAGATCGACGCGAGCTTCGGCCCGGAGGACACCGCGCTGAAGCTCGGCGGCGTGGGCGACCTCAGGTTTGGCGCATCGCCCTTGCTGCGCGCGGTGCTGTCGGCGCGGCAGGTCGATGCCGACAGGTTGACCGCCAAGGACGATGCCGATCCGCAGCGCGTCCTGCCGGCGCTGCGCGCAGGGCTGGCGGCGATCCCGCAGGTGCCGATCCCTGCCCAGATCGAGTTCAATGCCGATCAGATCATGCTCGGCGGCCGTCCGCTCCAGAATATCGCGACCGAGCTTGCGACCGACGGCCGGTCCTGGACGTTCCGGCGGCTGGAGCTGCGCGCGCCCGGCATGACGCAGGTCTCGCTCAATGGCGCAGCTCCCGGCGCCGACAGTTTCAGCGGCCGGCTCAGCGTCGAATCCTCCGATCCAGACACGCTGGTGGCCTGGCTGCAGGGCCGCAGCGAGATCAATCGCCGCAGCACGCGGCCGCTGCGCCTTTCCGGCGACGTCACCATCGCCGCCAATCATCTGGCCATCGAGAGGCTGAAGGCCGACATCGACGGCGGCGCGGTCGAAGGCCGCATCGTCTTCGTGCAGACAGGCGCGAGCAAGGGCTCGCGGATCGATGCGGACCTCAGGGCCGACCGTCTCGACCTCGATGCCGCCGCGAGCTTCGTGCGCGCGCTGGCGGGGCCGCAAGGCGAATGGCCGGAAGAGGCAAAGCTCTCGCTCGATATCGGCCGCGCGATCTCCGCCGGCCAGGAGCTGCGGCCGTTCGCAGCCAGGCTCGCCTACAGCCCGGCGTCGCTGTCGCTGGAGCAGCTGCGCTTCGGCCAGGGCGGCGGCGTGACCTCGGAGGCGAGCGGCAGCTTCGACCGCACCAAGACGACCGGCAAGCTCGCGCTGAAATCCTCGGCCAATTCGCTGCGCGAGCTCACCGCGCTGGTCGAGCCGTTCGCGCCCGCGCTGCGCGCGCGCCTCGATGCGCTCCCGTCCTTGCCAGGCGCGACCCGTCTCAAGCTCGATCTCAGCCTCGACAAGAACGCCGAGCATGCCGATCGCAGCAATGCCCGCTTCGTGCTCGACCTCGACGCACCGCAGCTCAAGACCACGGCGACCCTGGCCGCGCAGACGCCGGCGGCCGCCATCGGCGGTATCGACCTCGAACGCCTGCGCAACAGCGACTTCACGCTGGACGCGAAAGTCGCGGCGCCGCAGGCCGGCGCGCTGTTGGCGCTGCTCGGGCTCGATCGCATCGTGGCCGCGGGCGAGGGCGCCTCGCAATTCGAAGGACGGTTGAGCGGAGCCTGGCGCCGTCCCTCGCAATTGAACGCAAAGCTCAGCGGCGGCGGGCTCGATGCCGACGCGCAAGGCAGCGTCGAATGGTCGGAGCCCAAATCGTCCGAACCCAAATCGTTCGAACCGAAGGCGAGCGTGAACCTGCGCGTGCGCAACGCCAATCTGGCGCCGCTGCTCGGGACCAGCCTGGCCGGCAAGTCGGCGCAGAATGTCAGCCTGTCCTCCCGCCTCACGCTCTCCGGCAATCGCCTGACCTTCGGCGATCTCGAAGGCAATGCCGCGGGCTCGCATCTGCGCGGCCATGTTTCGGTGACGCTCGATCAGGACAAGAGCATCGACGGCGAGGTCGGTCTCGACTCGCTCGATCTGGCGCCGGCGCTCGCAATCGCCGTCGGCGCAGCCGGTCGTGAGTCCGGCGAGCCGCTCAGCGCAGGATTGGTCAGCGGCTGGCGCGGCCGCATCGCCTTCCAGGCCTTACGCGGAACGTTGCCCGGCGGCATAGAGCTCCGCCCCTTCGGCGGCACGATCCGGAGCGACGGCCAGTCGCTCGCATTCGATGCGCTCAAGGGCGGCGTCGGCGGCGGCGACATGTCCGCAAGCCTGGACGCGCGCAATGGCGCGGGTGGTCTTGCGCTGAACGCGCGCATCGAGCTCAGCAACGTCGATGCGGCGGCGCTGCGCTATCGCGACCTCGCCCTGCCCAAGGGGCGCGCCTCGGTGCAGATGGCGCTGACCAGCCAGGGCCGCAGCGTCGCGGCCTTGACCGGCGCGCTCGCCGGCAACGGCACGGTGACGCTCGAATCCGCCGAGATCGCCGGCCTCAATCCGCGTGCGTTCGAGATCGCCATCCGAGCCAGCGACGGCGGCCAGGTCAATGACGACAACCGGCTGCGGCAGCTTGTCGAGCCCGCGCTGTCGGCGGGGCGCATCGCGGTGCCCTCGGCGCAGATTCCGTTCACGATCCGCGACGGCCGCCTGCGCATCGGCGCAACGCCGCTGGAAGCGAAGAACGCCCGCGCCATCGTCTCCGGCGGCTACGACATTCCGGCGGACCAGGCCGACATCCGCGCCAGCCTGACGCCAATCATGACCGGGCTTTCCGGCGCCCCGCCCGAGATCCAGCTGTTTGCGGCAGGCCCGCCCGACAGGCTGACCCGTACCATCGACCTCGCACCGCTGTCGTCATGGCTCGCGGTGCGCACGATCGATCGCGAGACGCGGCGGCTCGACGCCATCGAGCGCGGCGAGCCGCCGCCGGCCACCGCTGCGCTGCCGACGCTGGTGTCACCGGAGATAGCGACCGAGCAGGCGCCACCCAACGTGCCGCTGCCGGGCCAGGACCCGCGCCGCGCGCCGGCAAAGCCCAGGGTGGCGCCGACCCCGAAAGCTCCGCAGGCCGCGCCCGCCGCGCCCAGCCCTTCACTGACGAGCCCGCCGCTCGCGAGCCAGCAGCTCGCGCCGCTCCCTCCGGCCATCGACGTGAAGCCCGCCCCGGGCCCGCCGCCCGCCAAGCCCAGGCCGAAGCCGCCGCTGGTGCTGACGCCGCAGAATCCGTAGACGGCGCTATCTAAAGCGCTCCGGTGCCGATGCTCGTCATGCCCGGGCTTGTCCCGGGCATCCACGTTCTTTGTGCCATGCGGCAAGGCGTGGATGGCCAGGACACGCCCGGCCATGACGCGGAGAGGTTTCAGTGCCCAAAGCTTCTCGGCTCTTGCACAACAGTAAATCCATTCCCTCGCATTTGAACGAATTTTCGTCGGCAAAACTGATTTGCCGACTTTACTGAATTCTCGCGTTTCATCTCTAGCGTGGGTTCCCAGAGGAATTCGGCGTCGCGACGCGAGCGGCGGGACGGCTCGCCAACGGGCTGCCAAGAACTGGGGTGATCGAGATGAACGGGGCGAAATCGCTTCTGCAGGATCTGGACGACGCGATCGCGCGCGGCACCGACGAAAGCCGGACGCGTGCATTGTGGCATGCGACCGACATCCTGATCACCGGCCGCTACAGCGACGACGAGATCAGCATGTTCGGCGAGGTGATCGGCCGGCTCGCCGACGAGATCGAGGTGGCAGCGCGCGCGCAGCTCTCCGAAGTGATGTCGGCCTGCGATCATGCTCCGCTCAACGTCATCGAAAGGCTCGCCCTCGACGACGAGATCGCGGTTGCCGGTCCCGTGCTGCGCGATTCCAACCGCATCGACGAGAAGATGCTGGTCCAGAGCGCCATGACCAAGGGCCAGGCGCATCTGCTGGCGATCTCGCAGCGCCAGTCGATCGGCGAAGCCGTGACCGACGTGCTGGTCAAGCGCGGCAACCAGGAGGTCGTGACTTCGGTCGCCAAGAACGAGGGCGCGCGCTTCTCCGGCTCGGGTCTCTTGCACATGGTCCGCCGCGCCGAGGGCGATTCGATCCTTGCCGAGCAGCTCGGCCTGCGCAAAGACGTGCCGCGCCACATCTTCCAGCAGCTGATCGCGAAGGCCTCCGAAGACGTCCGCCGCCGCCTCGAGACCGAGCGGCCCGAGATGATGTCGCAGATCCAGAGCTCGGTCACCGAGGTCACCGGCGATCTCCAGTCCAAGTTCGGCCCGTCCTCGCGCAGCTATTTCGTCGCCAAGCGCGTGGTCACGACGCAGTATCGCCAGGGCAATCTCAACCAGGACTCGATCTCGAACTATGCCCGCCAGCATCGCTTCGACGAGGTGCAGATCGGCCTGTCGCTGCTGTCGGCGCTGCCGGTCGACGTGATCGAGCGCGCGCTGATGGACCGCAACCGCGAGATGATCCTGGTGCTGTGCAAGGCGCTCGACTTCTCCTGGGACACGACGATGTCGCTGTTGTTCCTCGGCGCCAAGGATCATCTGATCACGGCGCGCGAGCTCCAGGACAACGAGCGCGAGTACGGCCGGCTCAAGATCGAGACGTCGCGCAGCATTCTGAAGTTCTACCAGTCGCGCAAGACCGGCGCGGGTGCCGATGCGGGCCGTCAGCCCGAACTTCAAGTCCACTGACAGGTCCACTGAGGAGAGGGGAGTACCTGCAATGTTGCCTCAATTCGGCACCGCCGTTCGCAAGAAGAATCTCGCCAATGCCGGCGCCACCGATCTCGGCGGCGCAGCTCCGGACAAGGCCTCGGTGGACGCCGCCTGGCTCGTGCTGGAAGCCGCCAACGACCTCGGCGACCACGCCGCGGTGGACGCCTGCCGCCGCGTCATCGACGCCGAGCTGAACGGCACGGCGGCCCGCAGCGCGGACGTCGATCTCGTGCTGGGATATTTCCGGTAAGACTTCGTAGCCTGCGAGACGCAGCGAATCGGGGATCGCTCTCAGCAGGAATGGGAGCGCTTGGATTCCGCATCGAGCCTTAGACTTGATCTCGCCGCGCTCAGCGCTGCCGCCAGCTCGTCGATGTGATAGGGCTTCGCCAGGATCTGAATGCCCGCTGCGTCGGCCTCGTGAGCGGACGCTTCCGAATATCCGCTGGTCAGTAACACCGGGATGTCGCTTCGCCGATTTCGGATCTCTCGCGCAAGCTCGACCCCGTTCATGCCGCCCGGCATCATGATATCCGAAAAAACGACATCGACCGAGCGGCCATCGGCCAAAGCCCCGAGCGCCGCGGCAGCGCTCGCGGCCCGCGTGACGTTGTAACCGAGCTGGCCGAGCATTTCGCTGACCAGCGCGGCAACTTCGTCATCGTCCTCCACCAGCAGGATTTCGCCCTGATTGCTCTTTTTCGGCCGGACCCTGGTGAGGTCGATCAGATGTCGTTCGCTGGAAGGAAGCTCGTACGATCGCGGCAGGTACAGCTCGATGCTCGTGCCTCGCCCGACTTCCGATTGAATTCGCACGGTGCCCCGGGACTGGGTGGCAAATCCGTGGACCTGCGCCAGCCCGAGCCCCGATCCCTTTCCCACGTCCTTGGTCGTGAAGAACGGCTCGAACACGCGCGCCAAAATCTCGGGAGACATGCCGACGCCGGTATCGATGACGGACAGGCGGACGTAGTCGCCCGCGATCTGCCCGTGGTTGAAACCAGGTAGGTTTTCGCCCCTCACAACGATCGTCCCGCCATTGGGCATGGCATCGCGGGCATTGACGGCCAGGTTGAGAATGACCAGCTCGAGCTCTCCGGGGTCGACCTCCACCGGCCATAGAGTGTCCGGAAAGTCGAACTCGACGTGAACATCGCCTCGCAAACTGCGATCGAGCAGTTCTCGCATCCCGCCGATCTGCGCGGCCACGTCGACGGGCTCCGGCCGGAGCTTCTGCCGCCGTGAGAACGCCAGAAGCTGCTTGGTCAGGCTTGCCCCGCGCTGCGCCGCCTGGATCATCCCGTCCATCAGACGGCGACGGCGGGCCGGATCAGTCTGGCGTTCGAGCATGTCGAGGCCGCCGGAAATCACCATCAGGAGATTGTTGAAGTCATGGGCGACACCACCGGTGAGCTGGCCGATGGCCTCGATCTTCTGGGCCTGGCGCAGCGTCTCCTCCACGCGCGTGCGTTCGTTCATTTCGAGGCGAAGCTGCTCGTTGGCTTCTTCCAGCTCTCGCGTCCGCTCGACCACCAGTTTCTCGAGCTCCTGCGCGGTCTGCTCGCGTGCTTCGAGCAGAGCCCGGATTTCATATTGACGCCGTCGGGCGCGCATCGCCGATTGAATCGCGCTGGTCAGCGTGATCGGCTGGACCGGACGTTCGAGCAGCGAAACGTTTCGCAGGAGCTCGACGATACTGCGTCTCCATGCGACAACTGCCGGCTGCTCCCGATGGCTGGTAAGAACGACAAAGGGAAGGTCGGACCATGGCGGCTGGTTCGCAATCCAATGTGCCAGCGGCGCCGTGTCTTTGCCGAATAGTCCTTCCTCGGCCAAAAAAACCGCTCCAACGCCAGCCGCCATCTCGGCAACGAGTTCTGGCAAGCTCCGGCAATTGACCGCTTCCAGGCTTGCGCCGCGAAAAAGCTCCGCCGATGCCGGTCCGTCGCGACCGATCGGGGCGAATATCAGAATGCGGTCGTCCCGGTCGGCACTCATTCGGCCGGTCCGTCCGGTAACACCGTGCCGGTGTAACGAGGATTGCCGGAGAAAATGCCGCTGAACTCCTGGAGAGGTGGACCGAGCTTGATCCCCGCGCCGCCGAGCCGGAACTCGCGGATGCTGTGTTCGTGATTGCCGCTGCGCTTCTTGACGACCGAGAGCGCGCGCCGCACCGTCCCGCCGAACTCGAAATAGCGCAGCATCAGCACCGCATCGCTCAAATAGCTGATGTCGAGCGGCGTATCCATCGGGCCAACGAGCCCATGCTGGGCGAGGATCAGGATGGTGAGCACGCCCTGCTGGGCCAGATAGCTGAGCAGTTCATGCATCTGCAGAATGAGGAAGCGTTCGTCCGGCATCGCGTTCAGATAGCCGTTCAAGCTGTCGATGACGATGATGCGGGCATTGTCGGCCTCGACGCTGCGGCGAAGCGTTGCCGCGAACTCGCCCGGCGACAATTCGGCGGGATCGATCTGCTGAAAGCGGATCCGTCCGGAGGCGAGGTGCTCGTCCAGCGGCAGTCCGAGCGTCCTGGCACGTGCCTCAACCGTTCCGCGTCCTTCATCGAATGCGAACAACACGGCGTGCTCGCCGCGTTGCGCCGCCGCGATGGCGTAGGTCAGCGCAAGTGACGACTTGCCGACGCCGGCCGAGCCGAGCAGGAGCGCGTTGGTGCCGCGCTCGAGCCCGCCTCCGAGGAGCTGGTCGAGCTCGGGGTTGCCGCTGGACACCATGTCGCCTTCGAATGATCTGTGATGTTCGGCTGCGACGAGCCGGGGATAGATGCGCAGGCCGCCTTGCGCGATCGTAAAATCGTGGAAGCCGCCGCGAAAACGGATGCCGCGCATCTTGATCACGCGAAGCCGTCGCCGTTCGGCACCGTAGTCGATGGCCAGTTGCTCGAGCATCACGACGCCGTGTGCGATCGAATGCAGTTGCAGGTCGTCCTGGGAAGAGGACAGATCGTCGAGCAGAACCACGGTGCAATTGCGGTTGGTGAAGAAGTGCTTCAGGGCCAGAACCTGGCGCCTGTAGCGGAGCGGGTTCTGCGCCAGCAGCCGCAATTCGGAGAGACTGTCGAGCACCACGCGGGTGGGATTGATCCGTTCGACCTCCTTGAAGATCAGACCCGTGGTCTCGCTCAGCTCCATCTCGGCAGGATGAAAAACCGTCAGCTCCCGCTCGGGATCGAGCGTCGTCTCGGGCGGGACAAGCTCGAAGATGTCGACTCCGTCCAGCGACCAGCCGTGTCGTTGCGCGACCAAGGTGAGCTCGCGCTTCGTCTCGGAAAGCGAGATGTAGAGTACGCGTTCGCCGTCCCGCACCCCGCGGAGCAGAAACTGGAGCGCAATCGTGGTCTTGCCGGTGCCGGGTCGTCCCTCATAGAGGTACATCCGGTTCGGGTCCAAGCCACCGCCGAGGATATCGTCCAGTCCTTCGCTGCCGGTCGAAACTCTCGGCGAATCCTTGAGGTCGCTGCCTGGGGCAGCCGCGGATTGACCGGTCATGAACCCCCCTTACGCGTATCTTCCCAAAGCTCTCCATGCGCTCCAAGCGCTTGCCGGGAGCCGGATGACTGAAAGGTCCGTCTAAGGAACTCCGAGGCCGGGCTTGAGTTCCCGCTCGAATGCCTCGGGCTGTCAGGCGACCGCTTCGCCGCTCAGACTGAGCCGACCCCCTGGGGGGTGTCGGTTCAAAAATGAACACAAGCGATCAGCCGCCGTCGGCCCCGCCGCGGCATTCACCGCCTGATGCGGTAAATCACGACATCTTCGCCGTGACGGTTCGTGCTGCGCTCGAGGAGATAGTTCGACTTCTCCAGCGCGCGGCGGGATGCAGTGTTGCCGACATGGACGATGCCGATGAGGGACGGCAGCGCAAGCTGCAACAGGCCGATGTCCGTCAGCTTGGCCGCGATCTCGCTTGCAAATCCCTGGCCCCAGAATTCGCGCTTGAATGCGTAGGCGATCTCGATCTCGTCGACATCGTCCACGACAATGTGCCGAATGCCGGCACGTCCGGCGAAGGCCCCGTCCTTCGTTCGCAGCGTCCAGAGCCCGAAGCCGTGCTGGTCCCAATGGGCCATGTTGGTCGCGAGATAGGCCTTCGTGACCTCGGGCGTCCGTACCCCGCCGAGAAAACGGGAGACCTCGGCGTCGCGATGCAGCGCGACAAGGTCGCCGAGGTGATCCTCGCGCAATCGCTCGGCGGTCAGGCGGTCGGTGGTGAAATGGTCCAGGGGGACAGATCGCCGGGTCGGTGGCGTGTCGTTCATGGTGCTATCGCTGGGGCTGAATTTTGACATCATGCCACTGTTTTGCCCGACGGAGCAAGCAGCGACTTAGGATAATCCGCAACCCATTGATTTCACGAGCCCCGGTCTACTGTGCATGGGGTTGTTTTCGCAGTTTTGTTTTGGAAGGGGGCTACCCCGCCCCCAGCGCGACCGCGACGTTGTACGTCACGAGGCTCGCCGCATAGGCCAGCACCAGCATGTAGGCGAAGGTGACGCCCATCCAGGCCCAGCTGCCGGTCTCGCGCCGGATCACGGCGAGCGTGGAGGCGCATTGCGGGGCGAAGATGTACCAGGCCAACATCGACAGCGCGGTCGCGAGCGACCACTTCGTCGCCAGCACCTGGCCGATCTGCTCGACCGCTTCGCTGCCGCCCTCGATCGCATAGACGGTGCCGAGCGCCGCGACCGCGACCTCGCGCGCCGCCATGCCCGGGATCAGCGCCACCGCGATCTGCCAATTGAAGCCGACGGGGGCGAGCAGAGGCTCGAGCGCCTTGCCGATCATCGCAGCGAGACTGAACTCGATGGCCGGCCCGGACGCGCCCGCGGGCGGCTGCGGGAACGAGGCCAGGAACCAGATCAGCACCATCATCGAGAAGATCGTGGTGCCGGCGCGTTGCAAGAACATCTTGGCGCGGGTGTAGATGCCGATCACGATGGATTTCAGCCGCGGCATCTTGTAGTCCGGCAGCTCCAACATGAACGGCGCCGGCACAAAGTCGCGCAGCATGAAGAACTTGATCAGGAACGAGACGACGAGCGCACTGACGATGCCGGCGGCATAGAGGCCGAACATCACGAGGCCCTGCAGGTTGATGAAGCCCCAGACGTCCCTGGCCGGGATGAAGGCGGAGATGATCAGCGTATAGACCGGAATGCGCGCCGAGCAGGTCATCAGCGGCGCGATCAGGATCGTGGTCAGCCGGTCGCGCTTGTTGTCGATGACACGTGTCGCCATGATGCCGGGAATGGCGCAGGCAAAGCTCGACAGCAGCGGAATGAAGGCGCGCCCGTGCAGCCCGGCGCCGCCCATGATGCGGTCCATCAGGAACGCCGCGCGCGCCATGTAGCCGAAATCTTCCAGCAGCAGGATGAACAGGAAGATGAGGATGATCTGCGGCAGGAACACGATGACGCTGCCGACGCCGGAGATCACGCCGTTCTGCAGGAAGCTTTGCAGCAAGCCGTCGGGCAGGGTGGCCTGCACCAGCTCGCCGAGCGAGTCGAAGCCGGACTTCAGCATCTCCATCGCCGGCTGCGCCCAGGCGAACACTGCCTGGAACATCACGAACAGGATCAGCGCGAGCACGATCAGCCCGCCGACGGGATGCAGCACGATCGCGTCGATCCGCGCGGTCCAGGTGTCGGGGCGAGCAGGCAGGCTGACGCAGTCGGCGATGATGCGGTCGGCCTCGCGTTGGGTGGCGCGCAGCTCGGAGACGCCGAGCGCGCGCCAGCTGTTCTCCACCGGCTCGGCGGCGAGCGCTGCGGAAATCTCGTCGGTCAGCTTGAGCAGGTCGGCGGTGCCGCCCTTGCGCACCGCGATCGAGGTGACCACGGGCACGCCGAGCTCCTTGGCGAGCCGCTCGACGTCGACAGTGATGCCGCGGCGGCTTGCGATGTCGAACATGTTGAGCACGAGGATCATCGGCCGCCCGGTGCGCTTCAGCTCCAGCAGCAGGCGGATGGTCAGGCGCAGATTGGTGGAATCGGCGACGCACAGCACGAGATCGGGCAGGGTCTCGCCGGAGGCCTTGCCGAGCACGAAGTCGCGGGTGATCTCCTCGTCCGGGCTGCGGCCGCGCAGCGAATAGGTGCCGGGCAGGTCGACCACGGAGACCTGGCGGCCGAGCGGGGTGACGAAGAAGCCTTCCTTGCGCTCGACCGTGACGCCGGGATAGTTCGCGACCTTCTGACGGCTGCCGGTCAGCGCGTTGAACAGCGAGGTCTTGCCGCTGTTGGGCGTGCCGACCAAAGCGAGATGCAGCAGCGGTGCTTCCATGGGATCAAGGGCCTGGGGGCAAGATTCCGGTCGCGCGTCAGGCGACGATGATGGCCATGGCTTCGCGACGGCGGACCGCGATCGTGGTGCTGTCGACCCGTACCGCGATCGGATCGCGCCCGACCAGCCCCTCATGCAGGATCTCGACCCGGGCGCCCTCGACGAAGCCGAGTTCGATCAGGCGGCTCTCGAGCTCGACGTCCGAAAGCGCCGAGCCAGCCTCTTTGGCGGCAAGGTGCTGGATGACGCCGGTATAGCCGCGCTGGGCCAGACCCAGCGGCATGTGCGAACGCGTATCAGTGGTGTCGGTCATGCCCTGTATTTTCAACGCCGGGCATTGAGGTCAAGCGTGCCCGCGCGCCGAAGCTGCACCTTAGAGCGATTTTAAAGTGCAGAGGCCGGGGCGCCGTCGCGGGCGCCCCCGACGGCTACTGGGCCGGGACCTTGTCCGGCTGGGCGGCCATGGCGCGGCTCTTGAAGTAGTCCAGGACGAAGAGGCGGATCGCCGACGACAGATTGCCCTGCTGGCGGTTGTTGTCGATCTCACCGACCAGCTCGGACAACGTCATGTTGCGCAGGCCGGAAATCTCTTTCATGCCGTTCCAGAACGCCTCTTCCAGGCTGACGCTGGTCTTGTGGCCGGCGACGACGATCGACCGTTTCACGACCGGCGACTTCATGGCTGCTCCTCGCGATCGATCCGGTGCTGGTCCAGATGCTCCTTGGCCTGGTCCGCCCGCTTCGCCTCGGACGACCGTTCCGCCTTCGTGCGCCCGAACTTCGCCCGGTTGGCGTCCGCCTGCTTCGCCGAGGCTTCCCGCTCGACGCGCTTCCTGAAACGATTCAGGTTGATGACGTTCCCCATGCCGCGTCTCCATCACCCGATCCTCTTCTTGCCGGATGAAACACTCAGAAACAGGACGCCGCATTGCGCCCCAGAAGACTTGATCGCCATTCGCTCGTCCTCGTCAATCGGCCCTTGGGCCATCAAACGATGAATTTCGCCCCGTCTAGGGCAGTAGAGCCGCGTAACACGCCGCCCCGGCCGCAACATTGACGGTAATCAAATCCCGCCCCCAAAGCCGCATATTTTTGGGCGCCGAGCGTCCGTATCATTACGGATGGCTATCGGAATTCGGAATCATCCCGGGCTGGTCATCTTCTCGGGGCGCACCAGGCGGTCGAACTCGTCGGCCGCGACGAAGCCGAGCCGCAGCGCCTCCTCCTTCAACGTGGTGCCGTTGGCATGCGCCGTCTTGGCTACCTTGGCGGCGTTGTCGTAGCCGATCTTCGGGGCCAGCGCCGTCACCAGCATCAGCGAGCGCTGCATCAGCTCCTCGATGCGCTTCTCGTCGGCGCGGATGCCGCTGACGCAATGTTCGGTGAAAGAGCGCGCGGCATCCGCCATCAGGCGGATCGAGTGCAGCATGTTGTAGGCCAGCACCGGCTTGTAGACGTTGAGCTCGAAATGGCCCTGGCTGCCGGCGATCGTGATCGCGGTGTGATTGCCGAACACCTGGCAGCACACCATGGTCATCGCCTCGCACTGGGTCGGGTTGACCTTGCCCGGCATGATCGAGGAGCCGGGCTCGTTCTCCGGCAGGATCAATTCGCCGAGGCCCGAGCGCGGGCCGGAGCCGAGCAGGCGAATGTCATTGGCGATCTTGAACAGGCCGGTCGCGACGGAATTGATGGCGCCGTGCGCCAGCACATAGGCGTCGTTCGAGGCCAGCGCCTCGAATTTGTTGGCGGCGCTGGTGAAGGGCAGCTTGGTGATCCCGGCAACGTGCTTGGCGAACAGCTTTGCAAAGCGCGGCTTCGAGTTGAGGCCGGTGCCGACGGCTGTGCCGCCCTGCGCCAGCGGATAGAGGTCCTTCACCGCGATCTTGAGCCGGGCGATGCCACTTTCGACCTGCGCGGCATAGCCGGAAAATTCCTGACCGAGCGTCAGCGGCGTCGCATCCTGGGTATGGGTGCGGCCGATCTTCACGATCTTCGAAAACTCCCTCTCCTTCTTGCGCAGCGCGCGCAGTAGCTCGCCGAGCGCAGGGACAAGATCGGCATTGATGCGGCTTGCTGCCGCAATGTGCATCGCGGTCGGGAAGGAGTCGTTCGACGACTGGCTCATGTTGACGTGATCGTTGGGATGCACCGGCTTCTTGGCGCCGAGCTCGCCGCCGAGCAGCTCGTTGGCGCGATTGGCGATCACCTCGTTGAGGTTCATGTTGCTCTGGGTGCCCGAGCCGGTCTGCCACACGACAAGCGGAAAATGGTCGTCGAGCTTGCCTTCGATCACCTCGCGCGCGGCGCGGACGATGGCATTGGCGCGGCGCTGGTCGAGCAGGCCGAGCTCGAGGTTGGATTGTGCGGCGGCGAGCTTGACCATGCCGAGTGCATGCACGAGCGAGATCGGCATGCGGTCGGTGCCGATGCGGAAATTCTGACGCGAGCGCTCGGTCTGCGCCCCCCAATAGCGGTCGGCGGCGACCTCGATGGGACCGAAGCTGTCGGTCTCGGTGCGGGTTGCGGGGCGGGCAGTCTTCGAGCGGGACGCTTTGGCCATGAGCACATCCATTCTGCCGCGCGAAACGCCGCGCGGCCTGTTCATGTGCTTCTCTATATAGGCAGTTTGGGCGGGCGCGACGGCTTCGCGGCCAACCTAGATCATTTCTTGCGAAAACGATCGAGCCGCACGACCTCGGCGCCGCCCTGGCTCGGCGGCGGCGGCTCGTCGGCAGCTTCCGGCTTCTCCGCGGCAGGTGCCGGGACCGATACGGCCGATGGCGCGGGCGCTGCCGGCAGATTGTCCGGCGCGACCTCGGCGACGTCGGAGGTGTCGAACTGGAGGCCGAACTTCACGGACGGATCGAGGAAGCTCTTGATGGCACTGAACGGCACCACGAGCCGCTCCGGAATGCCGCCAAAGGACAGGCCGACCTCGAAACGATCCTCGAGCACGGTCAGGTCCCAGAACTGGTGCTGGAGGATGATCGTCATTTCTTCCGGATATTGTGCGAGCAGCCGCGGCGACAGCTTCACGCCTTCGGCCTTGGACACGAAGGTGATGAAGAAATGATGCTCGCCCGGCAGGCCATGCGCCGCGGCATCGGTCAGCACCTTCCGCAGCACGCCGCGCAGCGCGTCGCGGGCCAGCACATCGTATCGGATATGATCGGTCGCCATGGTGGTCCTGTTGCATCCAAGCAGCCGGACCCTGCCGATCCGACTCGCCAAGCCGCAATAGTACCGCGCCTGACGGGCGAGCAGGAGTCCCCGCCGGGGAAGAATCAAAGAGTAAAGTGGAGGCTTCTGTTGCCAGGTGCCTCCGAACCCCGCCTAGCGGAGCTTAACCCACTAGGACTTTAGAGTGGTCTTTCAAACTGCGTTACGCAGCCTGAGCAACCGGAGCAAAGTTGTCGTTGGCAACTATTGCAGTAGCCCGATAACGGCGGAACAATACCGGGAAAAAGTACGCCCTTTACGCCCTCGTCGATCCTATTTCGCCCCCGCCAAAGCCCAGCTTCGGGCACGCCCGATGATGGGCTTTGGTGGAGGCGCCGGGTACCGCCCCCGGGTCCGAATGGTTTATTGCGACGACCGTTTATTTCCATAGCCGGCGAACCGGCACCCCCAATATAGGGGGCAAAGCTTTCGAAAAACAGAGGGTTGGGGGCGCGATCCCGCGGTTCCCTTTGGATAGGCTTCGGACTGCCGGGCCTATCGCGGCTCTGGCCTTTGGCAGAGGTCGCCGGCCCGATGTGCTGAATCCTTGCGCATGATGACGCTGCTGCTCCAGCGAACGACATTGTCAGTCTCGGCGTCGGTTAATTTCCTGCGGCGGAAAGTAGCAGCACGAGGAGCCGCAAGCTGATCTCCAGCTTCGGCCGGATCTCGCTCTCTCGCCGGGGCTGCGGCGGCAGTGCCCGAAGACGCACAGCATCGCGGTCAGGGCAAAGCACCGACTAAAACGCCCACGCGACTTCACAGGTCTCGCCAGGTCCGAACGTGCTTATCGTGATGTTAAATCGGCCTGGTCCAGCAATTGCTGCACTGCGTCTGACGCAATGGTTGCGGCGGCCGCGTCCATCTCGCGCAACTATCCAGTCCGGCTTCTGCTTGCCGGCGGCGCGTTGGGTTTTGCTGGCATTGTGTAACGAAAATCGCTAGGCAGTGATCCGGGGCGGGGGATCCAGTTCCAGTCGATTTAAAACAACAGTGCTCGTGACTTACGGGTCGCGGAGGAGACAGGCATGGCCGACACGATGGGCCACTCAGCGACGGCCACCCGAAATACCAGGCTGGCGCTCGGCTTTTGTCTGCTGGCGATTGCGCCGCAGATTTTCGAATTGATCTGGTCGATCGGGACGATCTTTGGCTGGGGGGCCGGCCGCGGTCCGGCGGCGGTCGTCACCGGCCACGCGACGGCGCTGCTCGCCGGCGCGCCCAGCGCCTTGTTCGGATCGTTCGGCGGCGGCGCCAAGAAGATGTCGTCCGAGGTGCTGCTGGCGCTGATCTATTCCTATCCGCTGTTTGCGGTGGCGATCCTCACGTTGTTCATGACGATCCGATCGGCACAGGATTATGTCGGCGGCGTCGTTCTGATGGCCGTCGCCCTGTTCGCGCTGTGGGCAGGGAGCGATCTGCAGGGCATGCGGGGCTTCTCCTTCGGCGCAGGGACCGCGCCGCGCATGTTCGGCGGGTTGCTGGTCGCCTTGTCAGCCGGCATTGCCTTGACGGGTCTTCTGACGAACGGGCCGGCGATGGCCCATTATTCCTGGCGGGGACCGCTGTTCGTGGTGGCTGCGATCGTCTTCTTCGCCCTGTCGATCCGCTCCCTCGGCCTCGTAGTCACGGCTTTTACCAGCTTCATGATTTCGGCGGCCGGTTCGCACGAGACACGCTGGCTCGAAGCAGCGATCGTCGGCGCCTGCCTGACGCTCGGTTGCGCCATTCTGTTTCCTTACATACTCGGGCTGCCGATGCCGATGTATCCGCGTTTTCTGATCCAGTGAGGGCGTGATGGATATCTTTGCCAACCTCGCTCACGGTTTTGCCGTCGCGTTTACTCCGATCAACCTGCTGATGTGCTTGATCGGCGCCCTGGTCGGAACGCTGGTCGGCGTTCTCCCCGGAATCGGCACCATCGCCACCGTCGCGATGCTCTTGCCGATTACCTTCGGATTGCCGCCGGTTGGCGCGCTGATCATGCTCGCCGGCATCTATTACGGCGCGCAATATGGCGGCTCGACCACGTCGATCCTGGTCAACATACCCGGTGAGGCGACGTCGGTCGTGACCGCCATCGACGGTCACCAGATGGCCAAGCAGGGCCGCGCCGGCCCGGCGCTGGCGATCGCGGCGATCGGCTCGTTCTTCGCTGGCTGCGTCGCGACGGTGCTCATTGCCCTGCTCGGTGCGCCGCTGACGAAACTCGCGCTGGCGTTCGGCCCGGCCGAATATTTCTCGCTGATGGTGCTCGGCCTGATCTTCGCGGTCGTGCTGGCCAAGGGCTCGGTGCTGAAGGCGATCGCGATGATCGTGTTCGGCCTGCTGCTCTCGATGGTCGGTTCGGACATCGAAACCGGTGCCTCGCGCATGGCCTTCAATATTCCGGAGCTTGCTGACGGCCTCGGCTTTGCGACGGTGGCGATGGGGGTGTTCGGCTTTGCCGAGATCATTCGCAATCTAGACCACGGCGCCGGGATGAACCGCGATCTCGTGCAGCAGAAGATCACCGGACTGATGCCCACCAGGAAGGACCTGGCCGATGCGACGCCGCCGATCCTGCGCGGTACCGTGCTCGGCTCGATCCTCGGCATCCTGCCCGGCGGCGGCGCGGTGATCGCGTCCTTCGCGGCCTACACGCTCGAGAAGAAGCTCTCAAAGAACCCGTCCCGGTTCGGGCGCGGCGCGATCGAGGGCGTGGCGGGGCCGGAGAGTGCCAACAACGCCGCGGCACAGACCTCGTTCATTCCGCTGCTCACCCTCGGCATCCCGCCGAACGCGGTGATGGCCCTGATGGTGGGCGCCATGACCATCCATGGCATCGTGCCGGGCCCGCAGGTGATGCAGAAGCAGCCGGATCTGGTCTGGGGCATGATCGCCTCGATGTGGATCGGCAATCTGATGCTGATCATCATCAACCTGCCGCTGGTCGGAATCTGGGTGCGGCTGTTGCGCGTGCCCTACCGGCTGATGTTCCCTTCGATCGTGATCTTCTGCGCGATCGGAATCTATTCGGTGAACAACGCGCCGGTCGACGTCATCCTCGCGGGCGTCTTCGGTCTCGTCGGCTATTGGCTGATCAAGCACGATTTCGAGCCGGCGCCGTTGCTGCTCGGCATGGTGCTGGGACCGCTGATGGAGGAGAACCTGCGCCGGGCGCTGCTGATCTCGCGCGGCGACTGGAGCGTGTTCCTGACGCGTCCGTTGTCCGCGGTGCTGCTCGCGGTCGCGGCGGGCCTGCTTGTCCTTACGGTGCTACCGGCGTTGCGCGCCAAGCGCGACGAGGTGTTCACCGAGTCCGAGAATTGATGTTGTGTGCGCCTGCGTCGGCTTCGGTCCTGCGTCGGCGCGCCGCATTCGGAAGTCGAATCGACTTGTGTTACGGCTTTGTGAAATGGAAATGCCGGCCTTTGGGCCGGCATTTTAGTGTGTCCAAAGGGAGGATCGCCATGACGTTCATTCGCGCGCTCACAGGCGCATGTGCAGCTGCGATAGCATCGCTGGGCGCCTTCATCGCAACGGCTGAGGCGCAGACCTATCCGACGCGCAACATTACCGTGATCGTGCCCTTCGCGGCCGGCGGGCCGACTGATGTGATCTCACGCATCGTCACCGGGCACATGGCGCAGACGCTGGGGCAGAGCATCATCATCGAGAACGTGGTCGGCGCCGGCGGCACCACCGCCACGACGCGTGCCGCGCGTGCGGCCAACGATGGCTATACGCTGATCACCGGGCATATGGGCACGCATGCCGCCTCCGTGCCCCTCTATCCGAAGCTGGCCTATCACCCCGAGAACGACTTCGTGCCGATCGCACTGCTGGCCGGCACGCCGATCCTGATCCTGGCCCGCAAGGACTTTCCGCCAAAGGACCTCAAGGAGTTCGTCACCTATGTGAAGGCGAATGCCGAGAAGGTGAACGCCGCGCATGCTGGTGTCGGCTCGGTTTCGCACGTCTCGTGCGAGCTCCTCCACTCCATCCTCGACATCAAGCCCGTCGGCGTGCCCTTTAACGGCACGGGACCTGCGATGAACGCGCTGGTGGCGGGTCAGGTCGACTATATGTGCGACCAGATCGTCAACGCCGTCCCGCAGATCAATGCCGGCACCATCAAGGCCTATGCGATCGCCACGGCCGAACGAAACCCGTCGCTGCCGAACGTGCCGACCACGGCGGAAGCCGGCCTGCCGGCATTCCAGGCTCAGGCCTGGAACGCGATGTTCGCGCCCAAGGGAACCTCGCCCGCGATCGTGGCAAGTGTGAACGCCGCCGCCATCAAGGCACTCGACGACGAGACGGTGAAGAAGCGCCTGCTCGAGCTCGGTAGCGTCATCCCCGCGCCGAAGGACCGAACCCCGGAGGCGCTGGCGACCCTCGTCAAGAGCGAGATTGCGAAGTGGAGTCCGGTGCTCAAGCCGGCGAATTAAGCGAAGGCGATCAAGCCACTAGGCGAGGGGCGGAACGCTGAGTTCCGCCCCTTGCCGTTTGTGCCGGGAACACTCACTTTTCCGGGTATAATCGACTGCGACAGCGAATCGCCGCTGTCGCAGCGCTGGGGGTGTCGCTAAGTTCGCCGCCTCCCCAAAGGCTCAGTCGCAACATGCTCCAATATCAGGACCTGCTCGAGCGGATTCTTTCCGACGGCGCCGAGAAGACCGACCGGACCGGCACCGGCACGCTGTCGGTGTTCGGCCATCAGATGCGCTTCAATTTGTCGGCCGGCTTCCCGATGCTGACGACCAAGCGGCTGCCGCTGAAGGCGATCGTGCATGAGCTGCTCTGGTTCCTGAAGGGCGACACCAACATCAAATATCTGCGCGACAACGGCGTCACGATCTGGGACGAGTGGGCGGACGCCAATGGCGATCTCGGCCCGGTCTACGGCCATCAATGGCGCTCCTGGCCCACGGCCGACGGACGCAGCATCGACCAGATCGCCAATGTCATCGACATGATCAAGCGCACGCCTGATTCCCGCCGCCTGATCGTCACCGCCTGGAATCCGGCCGACGTCGAGAAGATGGCGCTGCCGCCCTGCCACCTGCTGTTCCAGTTCTATGTCGCGAACGGCAAGCTGTCCTGCCAGCTCTATCAGCGGTCGGCCGACGTGTTTCTCGGCGTGCCCTTCAACATCGCCTCTTACGCGCTGCTCACCATGATGGTCGCGCAGGTCACAGGCCTGAAGCCCGGCGACTTCGTGCACTCGCTCGGCGACACTCATCTCTACTCCAACCATCTGGAGCAGGCGAGGCTGCAGCTCAGCCGCGCGCCGCGCGCGCTGCCGGTGATGCGGATCAATCCTGACGTGAAGGATATCTTCTCCTTCCGCTACGAAGACTTCGAGCTTGTCGGCTACGATCCGCATCCGCACATCAAGGCGGAAGTGGCGGTCTAGCGCCCTATGTCGCTCACCATCCGCCGTGCACGGCCCGAGGAAGCCGGGCTCGTTCTCTCCTTCATCCGCGAGCTCGCCGAGTACGAAAAGCTGTCGCACGAGGTGGAAGCGACCGAGGCTGACATCGCCGACGCGCTGTTCGGCGAGAGGCCGCAGCTCTATTGCGTGATCGCGGAGTGGAACCGTGAGCCGGTCGGCTTCGCGGTGTGGTTTCTCAATTTCTCCACCTTCAGCGGCCGTCACGGCATCTATCTCGAAGATCTCTATGTGCGGCCGTCGCATCGGGGCAAGGGCCTCGGCAAGGCGCTGCTGGCCTATCTCGCCAGGGAATGCGTCGACAGCGGCTGGTCGCGCCTGCAATGGGCGGTCCTCGACTGGAACGCACCCTCGATCGAGTTCTACAAATCGATCGGCGCGGTCATGATGGACGACTGGACGCTGTGCCGGGTCACCGGGCCTGCGCTGACCCAGCTTGCCGGGAGCTCTGCCTGATGGAGATCGTCTTCGTCGTCGCCATCGCAGAGAATGGCGTCATCGGCGCGGGCAATGCGATGCCGTGGCGATTGAAGTCCGATATGGCGCGCTTCAAGGCGCTGACGATCGGCAAGCCGGTGATCATGGGCCGCAAGACCTTCGAGACCCTGCGCCGGCCGCTGCCGGCTCGCACCAACATCGTGGTCACGCGCGATCCGGCCTATCGCGCCAATGGCGCCATCGTCACGACATCGCCAGCGGATGCGGAGGCAGTCGCGCGCGGCGACGCTCTGCGGCGTTCGGTCACTGAGATCGCGGTGATCGGCGGCGCCGAGATCTACCGGCAATGGCTTGGTCGTGCCGATCGTCTCGAGATCACCGAAGTGCACGCGCGCCCCGAAGGGGACACGCGTTTCGACATCGACAAGGCGGAATGGGACGAGGTCGAACGCATCCGCCATCCGGCCGGCCCCGACGACAGCGCCGACCTGTCCTATGTGACATATCGTCGGCGGCGCGGCCATTAACCGCTTTTGCCAATGTTTACATTGACTTTTTCGTGCCCGAGCATAGCTCGGAAGACGGTCAGGGCTGCGTTGTAAGGGACTTGCCTGTCCCCTATAAAGCCGGACCGGACAAAGCGGGCGGTGGCAATTCCACCCTGCCGAGGAGAACGTCGAATGCCGTGGAAGAATCAGGGCGGTGGCCCGTGGGGCTCGGGTCCAAAGGGACCGTGGGGCTCAGGCCCGCAACCGGTCGGGCCGAGGCCGCCGGATCTGGAAGACCTTCTGCGGCGCGGCCAGGACCGGCTCCAGCAGATCATGCCGGGCGGTTATTTCTCCGGCGTCGGCATCACGCTGATCATCCTGCTGATCGTCGCATTCTGGCTGCTGTCGGGCTTCTTCCGCGTGCAGTCCGAAGAGCTCGGCGTGGTGATGCGCTTCGGCAAGCACGTCCGCACCGTGCAGCCGGGTCTGAACTATCATCTGCCTTATCCGATCGAGACCGTGCTGCTGCCCAAGGCGCTGCGCGTCAACACCACCTCCATTGGCATGACGGTGATCGAGGATCCGGCGCGGCGCGGCCGCTCCATTCGGGACGTTCCGGAAGAGAGCCTGATGCTGACCGGCGACGAGAACATCGTCGATGTCGACTTCACCTTGCTCTGGCGCATCAAGCCCGACGGTGTCGGTGATTTCCTCTTCAACATCCAGAACCCCGAGGGTACCGTGAAGGCGGTCGCCGAGAGTGCGATGCGCGAGGTGATCGGCCGGTCTCAGATCCAGCCGATCCTGACCGGAGCGCGCAACGTCACAGAGCAGAACGTGCACGAGCTGATCCAGAGGACTTTGGACAGCTATGGTGCCGGCATTCAGATCACCCAGGTGCAGATGCAGAAGGTCGATCCGCCCGCGCAGGTGATCGACGCCTTCCGCGACGTCCAGGCGGCCCGCGCCAATCAGGAGCAGCTGCAGAACGAAGCGCAGACCTATGCCAACCAGGTTGTCCCCCAGGCGCGTGGACGCGCGGCCAAGATCCAGCAGGATGCCGAAGGTTACAGGGAACAGGCTGTCGCCGAGGCCAAGGGCCAGAGTGCACGCTTCCTGAAGGTTTACGAGGAATACAAGAAGGCGCCCGACGTGACGCGTGAACGGATCTACCTGGAAACGATGGAGCGCGTGCTCGGCGGGGCCGACAAGCTCGTCTATGACGGTGGCCCCTCGGGCCAGGGCGTCGTACCCTATCTGCCGCTTCCCGAACTGGCGCCAAAGCGGACACCTACGACCGGTCCGCAGTCCAGCGGAGGCACCCGATGAAGTCTCCGGTCACAGGTTTTGTCACGCTGCTTGCCCTCCTGTTCGTCGTGATCGTCGGCTATATGTCGTTGTTCACGGTGCAGCAGACCGAGCAGACGATCGTGCTCCAGTTCGGCAGGCCGGTCGACGTCGTCACCGCGCCCGGCCTGCACTTCAAGGCGCCCTGGAACTCGGTGATCAACATCGACAAGCGGATTCTCGACCTGGAGAACCCGTCGCAGGAGGCGATCGCCTCCGACCAGAAGCGGCTCGTGGTCGACGCCTTCGCGCGCTACCGCATCAAGGACGCACTGCGCTTCTATCAGAGCGTCGGCTCGATCCAGGCCGCCAACATCCAGCTCACCACACTCCTGAACGCGGCGCTGCGCCGCGTGCTCGGCGAGGTCACCTTCATCAACGTGGTGCGCGACGACCGCGAGAAGCTGATGCTGCGCATTCGCGACCAGCTCGACCGTGAGGCCGATGGCTACGGCATTCAGGTCGTCGACGTCCGGATCCGCCGCGCCGACCTGCCGGAGCAGAACAGCCAGGCGGTCTACCTGCGCATGAAGACCGAGCGTGAGCGCGAGGCCGCCGAGTTCCGGGCACAGGGTGGACAGAAGGCCCAGGAGATCAGGTCCAGGGCCGACCGCGAGGCGACCGTCATCATCGCTGAGGCCAATTCACAGGCTGAGCAGACCCGTGGTGCGGGCGATGCCGAACGCAACCGCCTGTTTGCAGAAGCCTACGGCAAGGACGCCGACTTCTTCGCCTTCTACCGGTCGATGACGGCCTATGAGAACGGGTTGCGTGCGAACGATACTCGCTTCCTGCTCCGGCCGGAGTCGGATTTCTTCCGGTACTTCGGTAGCCCGTCCGGCAGGACGCCAACCGAGACGCAGGCGAAGCCGTAAGCCAGACAAAGGGCGGCGGATTTCGCCGCCCTTCGTCCAGACAAGAACAGCATAGCGGGAGGTTCCATTCCGATGAGGTCCATTGCGTTCGCCGACTTCCTCATCGGCCTAGGCATCCTGTTCGTCCTCGAAGGCTTGATGTTCGCGGCCAGTCCAAACTGGATGCGCAAAGCCATGAAAAGCGCCATCGCCACGCCGGACAACATCCTGCGGGCGGTCGGGATCGGCTCGGCCGTGGCCGGCTTGGTCCTGATCTGGGTTATGCGGCACCCGATTTAAGCCTTCGGCCCAACGCCAAAGTGAAGGCGCCAGACTGGTTTTCGCCGTATTATCGGGCTCTTGAGGCCCGTTAAGCTCCGCGCTTGCGCCGCGCCCCCGTTCGAGCGCAGTCTGGCGCCGAATCCCTTTTGCCTGGAGATCACAATGACCGCTGCCACCATTGCCCCGTCCCGCTCGCGCCGCCGCGCGCGATTTGGTGTTCGACTTGGGCTGGTTGCGCTCGCCATCGGTGCTTGCAGCGCGTTCGGCGCGCCGGCACATGCGCGTGGACCGGATGGCATCGCCGACGTCGCCGAGAAGGTGATCGACGCGGTGGTCAACATCTCGACCTCGCAGACGGTCGAAGCCAAGGGGGGCGGCGGCAACACCATGCCGCAACTGCCGCCCGGCTCGCCGTTCGAGGAGTTCTTCGACGATTTCTTCAAGAACCGCCGAGGGCCCGGCGGCGGCAGCAAGGGCGGCGAGAACAGCGCGCCGCGCAAGACCAATTCGCTCGGAAGCGGTTTCATCATCGACACCGCGGGCGTCGTCGTCACCAACAACCACGTCATTGCGGACGCCGACGAGATCCACGTCATCCTCAACGACGGCACCAAGATCAAGGCCGAGCTGGTCGGCGTCGACAAGAAGACCGATCTCGCCGTGCTCAGGATCAAGCCGACGAAGCCGTTGGTCGCGGTCAAGTTCGGCGATAGCGACAAGCTGCGCCTCGGCGACTGGGTGGTCGCAATCGGCAATCCCTTCAGCCTGGGAGGCACGGTGACTGCCGGCATCGTCTCGGCCAAGAACCGTGACATCTCCTCCGGGCCGTACGACAGCTACATCCAGACCGACGCATCCATCAACCGCGGCAATTCCGGCGGCCCGCTGTTCAATCTCGACGGCGACGTCATCGGCGTCAACACGCTGATCATCTCGCCGTCCGGCGGCTCCATCGGCATCGGCTTCGCCGTGCCGTCGAAGACGGTGGTGGGCGTCGTCGACCAGCTCCGTCAGTTCGGCGAGCTGCGCCGCGGCTGGCTCGGTGTACGCATCCAGAGCGTCACCGACGAGATCGCCGAGAGCCTCAACATCAAGCCTGCGCGCGGTGCGCTGGTTGCCGGCGTTGATGACAAGGGCCCGGCCAAGCCTGCGGGCATCGAGCCCGGAGACGTTGTCGTCAAGTTCGATGGCAAGGACGTCAAGGACCCGAAGGACCTGTCCCGCGTCGTCGCCGACACCGCGGTCGGCAAGGAGGTCGACGTCGTCGTCATCCGCAAGGGCCAGGAGGAGATCAAGAAGGTCACGCTCGGCCGCCTCCAGGATCCCGACAAGGTGCAGGCGGCGGTGAAGACCGACGAGCCGGCGCCGGAGAAGCCGGTGACGCAGAAGGCGCTCGGCCTCGATCTCGCAACGCTGAGCAAGGATCTGCGCACGCGCTACAAGATCAAGGACAGCGTCAAGGGCGTGGTCGTCACCAATGTCGACGCCAGTTCGGATGCCGCCGAGAAGCGCCTGTCCGCCGGCGACGTCATCGTCGAGGTGGCGCAGGAGGCGGTGTCGAGCGGCGCCGACATCCAGAAGCGGGTCGATCAGCTCAAGAAGGACGGCAAGAAATCGGTGCTGCTGCTGGTCTCGAACGGCGAGGGCGAGCTGCGATTCGTCGCGCTGAGCGTGCAGTAGGGATAACGCGTAGAGCCGTAGGGTGGGCAAAGCGAAGCGTGCCCACCATCATTCTGTCCGCCATCACGGCGTGAAGTGGTGGGCACGGCGCAAGTGCGCCTTTGACCATCCTACGGCTGCTGAGCGAGCTGCGAGAGCGGTTACCCCTCCACGAACTCGTCCCGCCGATACCCCTGCGCATACAGCAGCGCGGTGAGATCGCCGTGATCGATCCGCGCCGCCGCGGCCGCAGCCACCGCCGGCTTGGCGTGATAGGCGACACCCAGACCCGCCGCCTGGATCATCGCGAGATCGTTGGCGCCGTCGCCGACCACGACCGAGTCGATGTCGTCGAGATCGAACGATTCCATCAGGTCCACCAAGGTCGCGAGCTTCGCCGCGCGGCCCAGGATCGGCTCCTTCACTTCGCCGGTGAACTTGCCGTCGCGCACGACGAGCTCGTTGGCACGGTTCTCCTGGAAACCGATCTTGGCGGCGACCGCGCGCGTGAACAATGTAAAGCCGCCGGAGACGAGGCAGGTATAGGCGCCGTTCGCGCGCATGGTGGCGACCAGCTCGCGGCCGCCCGGCGTCAGCGTGATGCGCTTGGCCAGCACCTCGTCGACCGCGCTGGCGGGCAGGTCCTTGAGCAGCGCGACGCGCTCGCGCAGCGCTGGCTCGAACTCGATCTCGCCGCGCATCGCACGCTCGGTGATGTCTGCGACATGCGCCTTGACCCCGACGAAATCGGCGAGCTCGTCGATGCATTCCTGGCCGATCATGGTGGAATCCATGTCGGCGAGAAAAAGCTTCTTGCGCCGGAAGCCAACAGGCTGCACGACGATGTCGATCGGCAAATCGCCGCGGAGCTCGCGGAGCCGCTGCTCGATGGCGTTGCGGTCGCCTTCGAGGTTACTGTCCGCGCCGAAGGGGATGTCGACCGCAACCCCGTCGAACAGCCAGTGCGCGGGCGCCGCCTGCGGCAGCACGGCGCGGGCGCCATCGACGATGGTCGAGTCGAGCGCGGGATTGTCAGGGTTGCAGATCAGCGTGGCGACGAGGGACATTTGAGGTTTTCGTGAGCGAGGGGTATTCGAGCAAGGCCGTGCTTATCGCAGGCCCGACCGCCAGCGGCAAGTCGGCGCTTGCGCTCGATCTTGCGCGCGCCGCCGGCGGCGTCGTCATCAATGCCGATTCCATGCAGGTCTATCGTGACCTCCGCATCATCACGGCGCGCCCGACCGCGGCGGACGAGGCGCTCGTGCCGCATCGTCTTTATGGCCACGTCGATGCCGCCGTGAATTTCTCGGCCGGTGCCTGGGTAAGCGATGCGGCGAAGGCGCTCGATGAGGCGAGGGCCCAGCGACGGCTGCCGATCTTCATCGGCGGCACCGGGCTCTATTTCAAGGCGCTGACCACAGGTCTCTCCGTGGTGCCGCCAATCCCTGCCGAGCTGCGCGAGGATGTGCGCGCGCGGCTGGAACGGAACGGCGTCGAAGCGCTGCACGCGGAACTCGCAGCCTGCGATCCGCGCGCGGCCGAGCGATTGAACCTGCGCGACCGCACCCGCATCGCCCGCGCGCTCGAGGTGATCGAGGCAACCGGCCGTTCGCTGCTCGATTGGCAGCGGGAGGGACAGCCACCGCTGCTGCCCAAGGACAGATTTCGCGCGGTCTTCCTCGCGCCCGAACGTGACGAGCTGTATGCCCGCATCGATGCCCGTTTCGATGCCATGCTGGGCGCCGGCGCGCTCGAGGAGGTCGAGCGGCTGGCCGCCAGGCATCTCGATCCGCTGCTGCCGGCCATGAAGGCTCATGGCGTGCCATCCTTGATCCGGCACCTGCGCGGCGAGCTCAGCCTGGAGGAGGCCGCCAGCATTGGCCGCGCCGATACCCGCCATTACGCCAAGCGGCAATTCACCTGGTTCCGGCACCAGCTGCCGGACTTCGAATGGGTGAGGCCGGAGGAGGCGAGGGGATGGCTCGCCGCGGCCGTGCCGGCGGAACGGCACACCGACTGACGCGCTTTTGTGCCGAGTTCCCGAATTTACCTCTCGCCGAACCCGGGGAACACCGCTACACTGCCAAAATCGCGCGAGAACGGCCGCATTGCCTTGACATCCAAGGTTTGGCCGCTATGTTTCGCGCAACCTTTGGGAAGCCGAGCGCCTGCCATGCGTAACATTATTACCAAACTCCTTATCGCCGTCGTACCCAGGCACACCGCCGGGGGTGGCTAGCTGCCATCCACATGACAGGCGGTGTGCATGGGGCCCTCTTCGGGGCCTTTTTTATTTCCCGAACCCGACACGAATGAAGCCGCTGACGACAGCGCATCCGGAGCAAGCCAATGAGCGACAAGAGCCACGATCCGAACCAGATGACCGGCGCCGCGATGATCGTCCGCGCACTCATCGATCACGGCGTGACCGACATTTTCGGCTATCCCGGCGGCGCGGTGCTTCCGATCTATGACGAGATCTTCCAGCAGAGCGAGGTCCAGCACATCCTGGTCCGCCACGAACAGGGCGCCGGCCATGCCGCAGAGGGCTATGCGCGTTCCACCGGCAAGCCGGGCGTTGCGCTGGTGACCTCCGGCCCCGGCGCCACCAACATGGTGACGCCGCTGACGGATGCCCTGATGGACTCGATCCCGCTGGTCTGCATCTCCGGCCAGGTGCCGACGCATCTGATCGGCAACGACGCGTTCCAGGAATGCGACACCGTCGGCATCACGCGTCCCTGCACCAAGCACAATTGGCTGGTGCGCGACGTCAACGATCTCGCCAAGGTGCTGCATGAGGCCTTCTACGTCGCCACCTCGGGCCGTCCGGGCCCGGTGCTGGTCGACGTTCCCAAGGACGTGCAGTTCGCCACCGGCACCTACCATCCCCCGCGCAAGTCCGACGTGCACCGCTCCTACGCGCCGCGCGTGAAGGGCGATGCGACGCAGATCCGCAAGGCGGTCTCGCTGCTCGCGAACGCCAAGCGTCCCGTGATCTACAGCGGCGGCGGCGTCATCAATTCCGGCCGCGAGGCGACCAAGCTGTTGCGCGAGCTGGTTGAGGTCACCGGCTTCCCGATCACCTCGACGCTGATGGGCCTCGGCGCCTATCCGGCGTCGGGCAAGAACTGGCTCGGCATGCTCGGCATGCACGGCACCTACGAAGCCAACATGACCATGCATGATTGCGACGTCATGCTGTGCGTCGGCGCGCGCTTCGACGACCGCATCACCGGCCGCGTCGATGCGTTTTCGCCCGGCTCGATGAAGATCCACATCGACATCGATCCGTCCTCGATCAACAAGAACATCCGCGTCGACGTGCCGATCATCGGCGATTGCGGCAACGTCCTCGGCGACATCCTCCAGGTGTTCAAGGCGGAGGCGAAGAAGCCCGACATCAAGTCGTGGTGGCAGCAGATCGCGCAATGGCGCGCCCGCAACTCGCTCTATTACAAGAAGAGCAACGACGTCATCCTGCCGCAGCACGCGATCCAGGCCTTGTTCGAGCAGACGCGCGGCAAGGATACCTACATCACGACCGAGGTCGGCCAGCATCAGATGTGGGCGGCGCAGTTCTACGGCTTCGAGGAGCCGCATCGCTGGATGACCTCGGGTGGACTCGGCACCATGGGCTACGGCCTCCCGGCCGCGGTCGGCGTTCAGGTGGCCCATCCCGACAGCCTCGTCATCGACATTGCGGGCGATGCCTCGGTGCAGATGACAATGCAGGAGATGTCGACGGCAGTTCAGTACGAGCTGCCAATCAAGATCTTCATCCTGAACAACCAGTACATGGGCATGGTGCGCCAGTGGCAGCAGCTGTTGCACGGCAACCGGTTGTCGCATTCCTATTCGGAGGCGCTGCCCGATTTCGTCAAGCTCGCGGAGGCCTACGGCGCCGTCGGGCTTCAGGTGCACAAGCCGGCCGATCTCGATGGCGCCATCAAGGAGATGATCTCGGTCAAGCGCCCCGTGCTGTTCGACTGCCGCGTCGCGGCGCTCGAAAACTGCTTCCCGATGATCCCCTCCGGCAAGGCCCACAACGAGATGCTGCTGCCGGAGCAGGCCAACGACGAGGCGACCGCGAAGGCATTCGCCGGCGGCAAGGCGCTGGTGTGATGCCATGTTCGACCTGAAAGAGCTCGAGCGCGCACATGCGATCGTGGGGCAGGCGGTGCCGGCAACGCCGGCGCATGCCTGGCCGTTGCTCGCAGGTCGGCTCGGCACCGAGGTTGTGGTCAAGCACGAGAACCACACGCCGATCGGCGCCTTCAAGGTGCGCGGCGGCCTCGTCTATCTCGAACGGCTGAAGCGCGAGCGGCCGAAGACACCGGGCATCATCTCGGCAACCCGCGGCAATCACGGTCAGAGCCTCGCCTTTGCCGCGAGCCGCCACGGCGTGCCCGCGGTGATCTATGTGCCGCGCGGCAACTCGGTCGAGAAGAACCGCGCGATGAAGGCCTTTGGTGCCGAGCTCGTCGAACACGGCGAGGACTTTCAGGCGGCACGCGAGGAAGCCGAGCGCCGCGCGCAGTTCGCCGGGCTCCACATGGTGCCCTCGTTCCACCCGGATCTCGTTCTTGGCGTTGCGACCTACGCTCTCGAACTGTTCCGTGCAGTGCCCGACCTCGATATCCTCTATGTGCCGATCGGGCAGGGCTCCGGCATCTGCGGCTGCATCATGGCGCGCGACTTGCTCGGCTTGAAGACCGAGATCGTCGGCGTGCAGTCGACGGAAGCGCCGTCCTATGCGCTGTCGTTCGCGGCCGGAAAAATCGTGACGACCGAAACCAGCAACACGCGAGCCGACGGCATGGCGACGCGCATCCCCGACGAGGATGCATTCGCGCTGATCCGCAAGGGTGCCTCGCGCATCGTAGAGGTCACCGACGACGAGGTCGCCGCCGCGATCCGCGCCTACTGGACCGATACGCATAATCTCACCGAAGGCGCCGGCGCAGCCGCGCTGGCCGCGGCGCTGCAGGAAAAGAGCAAGCTAAAGGGCAAGCGCGTCGGTCTCGTGCTGTCCGGCGGCAATATCGATTTCGATCTGTTCCGCCGTTGGGTCGGAACGGACGCGCCAGCGATGGCGTGAAGGAGAGACAAGAGGGGACGACAATGAACCAGCCCGCATCCGCCTATTTCATCGAGGACCGTCACGATCCGAACGAGACGCATACGCTTGCGGTGCTCGTGCAGAACGAGCCGGGCGTGCTCGCGCGCGTCATCGGCCTGTTCTCGGGGCGCGGCTACAACATCGAGAGCCTCACGGTCTCGGAGACCGAGGCCCAGAAGCATCTGTCGCGGATCACCATCGTCACCACGGGCACGCCGATGGTGATCGCGCAGATCAAGAACCAGCTCGACCGCATGATCCCGGTGTACCAGGTCGTCGACATGACCCAGACCAAGCGCTCGATCGAGCGCGAGTTGGCGATGGTCAAGGTGCGCGGGCAGGGCGAGCATCGGGTCGAGGCGCTCAGGTTGGCGGACGCGTTCCGCGCCCGTGTGATCGACGCCACCACCGAGAGCTTTGTGTTCGAGATCACAGGCAATACGGACAAGATCAATCAATATATCGATCTGATGCGCCCGCTCGGCCTCGTCGAGGTGTCGCGCACGGGTGTTGCCGCGATCGGTCGCGGGCCTGAAGGGATGTGAGCCATGTTGGCGCGCGACTGGTACTACAACGAGCGGAACCGGATGGGGATCGAGCCCGCTGTGGCCTCGATCTACGACAACCATGACGATGCCGATCTACGGGCGCGCGCCGCTCTGAAGATGCTCGGGGTCCAGCGCGGCTGGCGCATCGCCGATATCGGCTGCGGCAACGGCGTGCTCGCCACCGAAGCGGCGTTGATGGGGGCCGACGTCGACGCCATCGACATTTCCCCGGCCATGCTGGCGCTCGCCGAGATCTACGCCCGCGACCGCAAGGCGCCCGTGCGCACCCAATCCGCCGGTCTGCTCAGCTTCGCCTACCGGCCCGAGTCCTACGATCTCATCGTCAGCGAGTTCACGCTGCACCACCTGCCGGATTTCTGGAAAGCGGTGGCGATGTCGCGGATTTTTCGCGCGCTCAAGCCCGGAGCGACATTTTATCTCCGCGACATTGTTTACTCATCGATGCCCGACGCGATCGAGCGTGACGTCGAGCAATGGGCCGACTTCCAGATCAAGAACCACGATTTCTCCCGCGAGGGCGTGGTGACCCACATGCGCGACGAATATTCCACCTTCGGCTGGGTGATGGAGCGGATGCTGACCGACGTCGGCTTCACCCTGGTCGCGGCCGACTACCACGCGCCGATGCACGGCACGTATCTGCTGCGGAAACCGAAAGCCGGCGAGCAAGGCTAGACCAAAACAACAAGCAGGGCTGCGAGACAAAGCAGAACCGGAAACAACAATGAAGCCGGCCGACATCCTCATCGCCGTCATGGTGGCGATCATCTGGGGGCTTGCCTTCGTGGCGAGCCGGATCGCGCTCGACGAGCTGTCGCCGGAGCTGATGACGGCGTTGCGCTTCACCATCGCCGCGGTGCCGTGCCTGTTCATTCCCAGGCCGAAGGTCGCTTGGTCACTGCTGATCGCGATCAGCTTCACGCTGTTCCTCGGTCAGTTCCTGTCGCAGGCCTACGGCATCGCTCATGGGGTGCCCGTGGGCCTGACAAGCGTCGTCGTGCAGAGCCAGGCACTCTTCACGATCGGCTTTGCCGCGCTCGCGTTCGGCGAGCGGCCGACGCCGATGCAGACTCTGGGGATCGTCATTGCCGCGGCCGGCCTTTTGATGATCTGCGGCACCGTCGGCTATGATTTCAGCGTCGGCGCCTTCGCGGTTCTGATGGTCTCGCCGCTCAGCTTCGCCATCGGCAATCTGTTGCTGCGCGGCGCCCGCGGCGTGCCGATGTTCGATCTGTTCGCCTGGCTCTGCCTCGCCTCGGCCGTGCCGCTGTTCGTGCTGGCGCTGATCGCCAACGGTCCGGCGCCGACCTGGACGTCGCTGACGCACATGTCGCTGGCATCGGCGCTCTGCATGCTGATGCTCGGCGGCATTTCCACCAGCATCGCCTATTGGCTATGGGGCCGCCTCTTGCGCGACTATCCGGCTGCACAAGTGGTGCCGTTCGCACTGCTGGTGCCGTTCGTGGGCTCGGCGGCCTCCAGCATCGTGTTCGGCGAACGGTTCGGGCCGCTGCGCCTCGCCGGCATGCTGACCGTGATCTTTGGGATCGCCGTGATGGTGCTGGCGAAGCGCCCGCAAGTTCTACCGAAGACTGCGTGAGGGTGATGATGACCTACTCGCTGCTCTACGCCTTCCTCGTCTTCATGGTCGTGATGTATTTCACGCCCGGGCCGAACAACATCATGCTGCTGTCCTCCGGCCTGACCTACGGCTTCCGGCGCACCATCCCGCACATCGTCGGCATCGTGCTCGGTTTCGCCTTCATGGTCGCCGCGGTCGGCCTCGGGCTCGGCTCCGTGTTCCTGGCCTATCCGATCCTCCAGACCATCCTGAAATATGCCGGTGCTGCCTATCTGATTTACCTCGCCGCTGTGATCGCCATGGCCGGTCCGGCCAAGCCGGGCGAGGAGAATGGCCGCGGCCCCATGACCTTCTGGGGCGCGGCCATGTTCCAATGGATCAATGCCAAGGGTTGGGTGATCGTGATCGGCACCATCACTGCCTATGCGGCGATCGCCCAATTCCCGCTCAACATCGCCATTCAGACCGTGATCAGCCTCGTCGTCGGCACGGTCTCGACCGTGGTCTGGGCGCTGTTCGGCACCGCATTGCGGCCGGTTCTGACTTCCGAGCGGCTGGTCCGCGCCTTCAACATCCTGATGGCGATCCTGCTGCTGGCCTCCCTCTACCCCGTTTTCATGGATGCATGATGTCGCGGATTTCCATGCAGAAACGGGTTTCCCTCAGGGCTGAAAATGCTCTAGACAGCCCCCGAAATCCGCAAATTTCACCCTTCGGACACTGACCATTGGCCGATTTCGGCCCTGAACGAGGAAACGACCTATGCGTGTTTATTACGATCGCGACGCCGACCTGAACCTGATCAAGGGCAAGAAGGTCGCCATCGTCGGCTACGGCAGCCAGGGTCACGCCCATGCGCTCAACCTGAAGGATTCCGGCGTCAAGGAAGTCGCCATTGCGCTGCGCAAGGGTTCGGCTTCGGCGAAGAAGGCGGAAGCCGCCGGCTTCAAGGTGCTGGAAGTTGCGGAAGCTGCCAAATGGGCCGACCTCGTCATGATGCTGACCCCGGACGAGCTCCAGGGCGACATCTACCGCGAGCACCTGCACGACAACATGAAGAAGGGCGCTGCCCTGGTGTTCGCGCACGGCCTCAACGTTCACTTCAACCTGCTCGATCCGCGTGCCGACCTCGATGTGCTGATGATCGCGCCGAAGGGCCCCGGCCACACCGTGCGCTCGGAATATCAGCGCGGCGGCGGCGTGCCCTGCCTGATCGCAATTGCGAAGGACGTCTCGGGCAATGCCCATGACCTCGGCCTGTCCTACGCCTCCGCCATCGGCGGCGGCCGCGCCGGCATCATCGAGACCACGTTCAAGGAAGAGTGCGAGACCGACCTGTTCGGCGAGCAGGTGGTGCTGTGCGGCGGCCTGGTCGAGCTGATCAAGGGCGGCTACGAGACCCTGGTCGAAGCCGGCTACGCGCCGGAGATGGCCTATTTCGAGTGCCTGCACGAAGTGAAGCTGATCGTCGACCTGATCTATGAAGGCGGCATCGCCAACATGAACTACTCGATCTCCAACACCGCCGAGTACGGCGAGTACGTCACCGGCCCGCGCATCATCACCGACGAAACCAAGAAGGAGATGCGCAAGGTTCTGGCCGACATCCAGGGCGGCAAGTTCGCCCGCGACTGGATGCTCGAGAACAAGGTCAACCAGACCTCGTTCAAGGCGACCCGCGCCAAGCTCGCCGCACACCCGATCGAGGAAGTCGGCGCCAAGCTGCGCGACATGATGCCTTGGATCAAGAAGGGCGCGCTGGTCGACAAGAGCAAGAACTGACGTCTGCGCCGTCATTCCGGGCTCGCGCTCAGCGCGCGCCGCGGAATGACGAGCGAAATTCAAGCTTCGCTCGCCAAGCCAAATCTTGGACCTTGGCGGCTATGGTAGAGCGAGATCGCAAACAGCGGTCTCGCTCTTTCGTCTCGGCGAGACATTGCTCTCTCATTCTTTCCGCGGCCTGAAGCGGCTCGGCTCCTGCCAAGCACGCCGTCGCATCAGCCGGCCGGGACGGTCTGCCCACGCGGATGGTGGGCCATCGCAATCATGCGCAGCGCCAGCACGATGAGCAGCGGAAGTAGGAAGGCGGCATAGAGCGGCATCGTCGGCACGCGCTTGCCGAACGAGACCATGAACTGGAGCCAGAGGTAATAGCCGCCCACAAGGTGCAGGGCCCGCCAGGCGCGCGGGCCGATCAGTGCAGCGGTGCGGTCGAACGACGTCGCGCTCATGGCGATGATGAAGCCGTAGCCGATGCCGCCGAAGATGTAGGAGGCCGCCGAGGTGGCCTCGGCAAATCCGGCCGGATCCATCCCGGCAAACGTCATGATCGCCGCCGCGTGGATGGCGTGGGAGGCCGCGAAGCTGAGGCCCAGATAGCGGCGGTTGCGCTTCTGCCAGCGCGTCCAGGCATTAGGCCACAGCCGCGCCAGCGCCGCGGCGCTGAAGGCGAGGCAGAACAACAGGAGCGAGCTTCGCGCCGTGAAGCGGATCACCATGCGAACGCCCTCGACCTCGAACTGCCGCATCGAGGCGATCCATAGGCTGAGGGTGACGAGGCTCCAGCAAAGGACGGCCAGCAGGCGCCACCCTTCGAGCCAGCTTCGACGTTCGGACATGGCGATCTCCCTCTCTATGTAATCACTGATTACATTTGGACGTTGCGGGACCGTCAATGGTGTAATCATCGCTTACATTCACGTTCGGGTGAGGCTAGAAGGATCCATGCCTGTCCGTCAGCCGTCCAAGCCGCGCGCGCGCCGCCCTGCCACCGAAGCCCGGCCGTACCATCACGGCGACCTCCGCCGCGTGTTGATCGATGCTGCACTGCAACTCGCAGCGGAAGGCGCCGAAGTCTCGGTGCGGGAGGCTGCGCGCCGGGCCGCGGTGTCGCCGGGGGCGCCGTTCCGACACTTTCCCAACCGCGATGCGCTCATGGCAGCCGCGGCCGAGGAGGCGCAGCGGCGCTTTCGCGCCGAGATCGATGCGGCGCTGCGCGAGGCTCCGGCCGCCGACCCGCTCGCCCGCTTCCGCGCCTTCGGTCTCGCCTATTTGCGTTGGGCCATGCGCAATCCCGCGCATTTCGAGATCATCTCGACCGGGCGCTACTTTGCCCATGGCAGCTCGCCGGACCTGACACGAGACAACGCCGAGCTGATCGCGCTAACGGAGCAGATGCTGGTCGACGCGGCAGAGCAAGGCCTGCTGCGGTCGGCCGACCTCAAGCGTATCCAGATCGCCGGGCGCGCCCTCGTCTACGGTTTCGCCCGGATGAATCTCGACGGCCATTTCCCGCGCTGGGGCGTCGGGGAGGGCGAGATCGAGCGGATGGCGGAGGGGGTGATCGACCTGTTCATCGCAGGTATCGCAAAGCCCTAGCGGGCCAACGGCTCTGGTCGATGCCGTACGGCGCAGCCCGCTAACATTAAGCGAAGGTCGGACCGCGCCGCGCGTTGCCTCTCCTTGACCATTCCGTTACAGTTTTATGACACGGTGCAGGCTTCCGGCTGCTCCGGACGCCCTGGCTGTTTTTAAGTCGGCCAGCCAGGCTTGGCATCACCGCGCCGGACCAGAAGTTGCGTGTCGTCGATGGCGTCCGCGCCCAATCCAGGTCCTTCTGCCACGACGGCCGTGCTGGCGAGCGTCGCCGCGCTCGGCATCTGGCGGCTGCTCGCGGTTGCAGCGCCGCATCTGGCGGCTCTCGCGCTGATGTACGAGACCGAGACCGATTTCGGCTCGCGTCTGACCTTCGCACTGGCCTGGGGAATCCTTAATTTCTTCTGGATCACGCTGCTGCGTCGCCCCGCGCTGTCGGGCGCGCTGTCGCTGACGATGGTCGTCGTGCTGGTGCTGCTGTCGCGGCTCAAGCACGACGTCGTGCAGATGACGGTCAATTTCATCGACCTGATGATGATCGACCGCGACACCGTCGCGTTCCTTTTCACGATCTTCCCGAATTTGCGCTGGTCGGTGATCCTGGCCGGTCTCGTCACGCTGCCGCTGATGTATGCGCTGTGGTGGCTCGATCCGTTCCGCATCCGCCGCCTGCCGGCGCTCGCCTGCAAGCTCGCCTGCCTTGCCGCCCTGGTCAGCTATTCGCTCTATCACCCGGACGAGGCCTGGCGCGGCTATTACGACGACGGCTATCTCTCGAAATTCTTCCGCTCGGGCGTCACGGCCGTCTCCGACTTTGCGCAATACGGCTTCATGGAGGCGTCTGCTTCGACCGGCGAGCGGCTCAACATGCCGCTGGTCGATGCCTGCCATCCGGCGGGCCGCCGCCCCAACATTATCATGATCCATGATGAATCGAGCTTCGACATCCGCGCCGCCCAGGGCATCAAGGTGCCGCCGCGCTATGGCGACTATTTCAAATCGTGGGACGGCAAGCAGCGCACGTTCCTCGCCGAGAGCAATGGCGGGCCGAGCTGGTTCACCGAGTATAACGTGCTCGCAGGGCTTTCCTCGCGTTCATTCGGCCGCTTCGCCTATTTCGTCACGCGCATCGCCTCGAACCGGGTCGAGCGCGGCCTGCCGCTGGCGCTGCGCCGCTGCGGCTATGACACGCTGTCACTTTATCCCGCCCATGGCGGCTTCATGGGCGCGCGCAGCTTCCAGATGACGACGGGAATCGAGCGCTTCCTCGATTCCAAGGATCTCGGCGCCAAGGATGTCGAGCCCGACAGCTTCTTCTACGACAAGGCGCTTCAGCTGATCGGCCAGCAGCCGCCGAACAAGCCGCTGTTCGCCTTCATCTATCTCGGTGCCAACCACTTCCCCTGGGAGACCCGCTTCCGTCCCGATCTGCTGCCGAATTGGCGCGCGCCGGGCAATATGCCGTCCATCGATGAATATCTGCGCCGCCAGACCATGAGCGCAGAGCAGTACAAGGCGTTCGTTGCCGGTTTGAAGAAGACCTTTCCCGGCGAGCCATTCCTGATCGTTCGCTACGGCGATCATCAGCCGGAGTTTGCGGCTGCTATCCTCGAGCCCGGGCTCGACGAGGGCGCCATCGGCAAGAAGCTCGACGCCTACGATCCGCGCCTCTACGCGACCTATTACGCCATCGACGCCATCAATTTCGAACCGGTCGGAAGCCAGGCCGTGATGGACACGATTGACGGTCCCTATCTGCCGCTGGTGGTTCAGGAAGCCGCCGGCATCCCGCTCGATCCGTCCTTTGCCGAGCAGAAGGAGATCATGCTCCGCTGCAAAGGCATCTTCTACGGGTGCAAGGATGGCGCCGAGGCGCGGCGGCTGAATCGGCTGCTGATCGACGCGGGGATGATCCGGGGGCTGTAGCCCTTACCGTCAACCTGAGAACCCGTAGGGTGGGCAAAGCGACTTGTCCGCCGTAGCTCGGAGAGCGAAGGCTGAAGCGTGCCCACCACCTCTCACACGCAAAGACCGTCGGCACGGCGCTTACGCGCCTTTGCCCACCCTACGAAATCTCACCTTATCGCCCGCCCACCTTCTCCCACAGCCACTTCGCCACCGCATCCGGTGATGAATTCGCATCATTGCCGCTGGCGCGCAGGTTCGCCTCGCGCATGGTGGCGATGTCGATCTTGCCGAGCAATGGCTTGAGCGCCGCCTGCAGTCGCGCGTCACCGGCGCGCTTGGGCGCAAGCAGCAGGATGGCGTCGTAGGGCGGGATCGCGCGTTTGGGATCGTCGAGCGCCGTGAGCTCGTATTTGGCGATCAAGCCGTCGCTGGTGTAGCCAGCGATGACGTCGACCTCGCCGCTGGCCACGGCCGCATACATGAAGTCCGGCTGCATCTGGCGCTGGGCGCGGAACTGTAGCCCATAGGCCTTTTGCAGCGCAGCCCATTCGGGGCGCGAGAAGAACTCGTAGTCGCCGGCAATCGACAGCGTAGCCGCATGTGCGGCGAGATCGGCGACGGTTCGGATGCCGAGCGCATCGGCGCGTCGTCTTGGCATCACCAGCGCATAGGCGTTCTCGAAGCCGAGCTCGCCGAGCAGGGTGATGTTGTCCTTGGCGAGCGCCGTCTTCAATTCCGCGACCAGTTCTGCGCGGGGCTTGATGTCGGTGCGATGCAGCTGGTTGGCCCAGAGCGTACCGGAATAATCGACATAGAGATCGATGTCGCCGGCCTTCAGCGCCCCGAAGATCACGCTGGAGCCGAGGCCGGAGCGCGCCGTCGCGGACAGACCGGCGGCCTGGAGGCGATCCCTCATCAACGCCGACAGCACATATTGCTCCGCGAAGGTTTTGGCGCCGACCACGTAGCCTGACGACGAGCGCCCCATGGTCGGCACTAGCGTTGCTGCAACCAGCGCCGCGATTCCGAGCGCCCCGAGGCCGCTGCGTGCGCGGCTGCGGCGGCGCAGGCCGCTCTCGATCAGGCCGAGCAACTGGTCGACTGCGAGCGCGAGCAGGGCGGAAGCCACGCAGCCGAACAGCACGAATACCCAGTTCTGGGTCTGGAGGCCGGCGAAGATGTAATTGCCGAGACTGGTCTGCCCGATCGGCGTCGACAGCGTCGCGGTGCCGATCACCCACACCGCCGCGGTGCGGATGCCGGCCATCATCACCGGCAGCGCGAGCGGCAGCTCGACGATCAGCAGCGATTGCCGCGCGGTCATGCCGACGCCCTCGGCAGCCTCGATCAGCGCGGGATCGATGCCGTTGAGGCCGGTGATGCCGTTGCGCAGCACCGGCAGCATCGAATAGAGCGCCAGTGCCAGCATCGCCGGCAGGAAGCCGAACGCCGAAAAGGATATTCCGAACCAGGCCAGCGTGACGGAAGCAGCCAGCAGCAGCAGCGGATAGAACAGCGCGAGCAGCGCCAGCCCGGGTACAGTCTGCACGATGCTGGCCAACGCGAGCAGGATGCCGCGTGGCGCCGGACGATTGCGCGTCAGGATCGCCAGCGGCAAGCTCACGGCGAGGCCAAGCGCGAGGGCGGCGAGGCTCACCCGCACATGGTTGCCGAGGTAATCAGGCAGATGCGACAGCGCCTCGCCCCAGCGCGGATCGGTGAAGAGGCTCATGCCGCACCGCCCATCGGCAGTAACGCGTTCAGCCGCTCGACCTGGCGGCGCGGGGTACGCAACAGCTCGAGCACGTAATCGTCGCTGCTGCTCGAGAGCTCCGCAGCCGTACCCTGTGCGAGCAATCGTCCCCCGCGCATCACTGCGATGCGATCGGCGAGCAGGATCGCCTCGGTCATGTCATGGGTGATCATCACGGTGGTCAGGCCGAGCTTGCGGTGCAGCGCGCGATAATCGTCACCGAGCGCATCGCGGGTGAGGGGATCGAGCGCGCCGAACGGTTCGTCCATCAGCACGATGCGGGGCCTTGCCGCGAGCGCCCGCGCCACACCGACGCGCTGACGCTCGCCGCCGGAGAGCGCCTCGGGCAGCCGGTCGCGATGCGATGCGCGGTCGAGCTGCACCAGCTCCAGCAGCTCGTCGACGCGGCCTGCAACGGCCGCTTCCGGCTCGCCGAGCAGCTTCGGCGTGATGCCGATATTGTCGGCGACGCTCAGATGCGGAAACAGCCCGCCGCTCTGGAAGACGTAGCCGACCCGGCGCCGAAGCGCGACCGGATCGACATTCCGCACGTCCTCGCCTTCAACGGTGATGGTGCCGCTATCGGCCTCGATCAGTCGGTTGGCGAGCCGCAGCAGCGTGGTCTTGCCCGAGCCCGAGCCGCCGACGACGGCCACAAACTCACCCGCGGCGATGTCGAACGACACGTTATCGACGGCTGCAAGGGAGCCGAAGCGCTTGGTGACGTGCTGGTAGCTGATCGCCAGCTTGGAAGACATCGCAGGTGAGCTCTCTCTTCTCTTACCCTCCCCTGGAGGGGGAGGGTCGATCGCGCGCAGCGCGAGCGGGGTGGGGTGCTCTGTCCACGCGGGCACTGCCTCCGTGGAGAGACTGTCACCCCACCCCGTCTCACATTTCGCTGCGCTCATGTGAGCCGACCCTCCCCCTCCAGGGGAGGGTAAGAGCGCGGCAGCACGCCATGCGTAGCACGCCGGGCGCCTCGATTGAACTTGGCCGCACAAGCGGCTAAGGCATCGGCCTGAGTTCGGAGGAAGCACATGACGACGCCCACGGCAGTGGCGCTGGAAGATACCAGGGTGGCATTCCGGCTGGGGGACGGCCGGGTCTATACGGCGGTGGAGAACGCGCATCTTGCGGTCGCGCAGGGCGAGTTCGTGGCCATCGTCGGCCCGACCGGCTGCGGGAAATCGACGCTGCTCAACGTCGCGGCGGGCCTGCTCAAGCCCGCCGCGGGCAGCGTCAGGATTTTCGACCAGCCATTGGCGGGGCTGAATCGGGATGCCGGCTATTTGTTCCAGGCCGACGCGTTGTTCCCCTGGAAGACCGCGCTCGACAATGTCGCGATCGGACTCGAGGTCAAGGGCACGCCGCGCGCGGAGGCCTTGTCGCAGGCGCAGAAATGGCTGACCGCCGTCGGCCTCGGCGCCTTCGCGAACCGCTATCCGCACATGCTTTCCGGCGGCCAGCGCAAGCGCGTGGCGCTGGCGCAGGTGCTGATCCGCGATCCGAAGATCCTGTTGATGGACGAGCCGTTCGGGCCGCTCGATGCGCAGACGCGCCAGGTCATGGGCAATCTGCTGCTCGACTTGTGGAGTGCCGACCGCAAGGCCGTGCTGTTCGTCACCCACGATCTCGAAGAGGCCATCGCGCTCGCCGACCGCGTCGTGATCATGTCGGCGGGACCGTCCTCGCGCATCATCGGTGACTGGCGCGTCGGCCTGGCCCGCCCGCGCGACATCTTCGAGGTGCGCCTCGACAAGGAATTCCATGCGCTCCATCGCGAGATCTGGAGCGTGCTCAAGGACGAGGTGATGAAGGGGTACGCACAGTCCACCCAGGCGGCGGAGGTGGTCTGATGTCGCGCACGACGCTGTTTGCGCTGCAGGTCCTGGTCGCTGTCGTCGGCCTGGTGCTGTGGCAGGTGCTGTCGACCATTCCCGTGTTCGGCAAGATCCTGCTGCCGCCGTTCTTCTTTTCCAACCCGCTCGACGTGTTCAGCCAGATCGTGAAATGGTTCGCCTCCGGCGTGATCTGGAAGCACCTCGGCATCACGCTCGCGGAATCGATCCTCGCCTTCGTGATCGGATCGCTCGGCGGCGTCCTGGTCGGCTTCTGGTTCGCGCGCCAGCCGCTGGTCGCCGCGGTGTTCGACCCCTATGTGAAGATGGTCAACGCCCTGCCGCGTGTCGTGCTGGCGCCGATCTTCGCGCTGTGGCTCGGGCTCGGCATCTGGTCCAAGGTCGCGCTCGGCGTCACCCTGGTGTTCTTCATCGTCTTCTTCAACGTCTATCAGGGCGTCAAGGAGGTCAGCCGGACCGTGCTCGACAACGGCCGCATGCTCGGCATGAGCGAGCGGCAGCTGATGCAGCATGTCTATTGGCCGTCGGCGCTGTCGTGGATGTTCTCGTCGCTTCATACCTCCGTCGGCTTTGCCGTGGTCGGCGCGGTGGTCGGCGAATATCTGGGATCGGCGGCCGGGCTCGGCTATCTGATCCAGCAGGCCGAGGGCATCTTCGATGTCGCCGGCGTGTTCGCCGGCATGTTCGTGCTGTCGGCCTTCGTCATCCTGATCGATTTCGGCGTCACCTTGGTGGAGCGGCGCCTCCTGGTGTGGCGGCCGGCCGCGTCGGACGGGCGGGGATAGGAAGCAGGTCCATTTGATCGCGTGGATGCGATCCGGTCGTGTGTTGGGTGTACTAGCTGCGCCGAAGGGCCGATCAGGCAGTGCTTCTCAAGCCAGTCCCGCTGCTCTATGGTGCCGCCGGCCGAACGGAGGAAACCAATGAAGAAAACGATTGCCAGGCTCGCCGGCGCGCTGCTCGCGCTGACGCTCACCACCTCGCTTGCCGCGGCGCAAAGCAAGGTCACCATCGCGGTCGGCGGCGGCTCCTGCCTGTGCTATCTGCCGACCGTACTGGCCAAGCAGCTCGGCGAATACGAGAAGGCCGGCGTCAGTGTCGAGCTCGTCGACCTCAAGGGCGGCTCGGATGCGCTCAAAGCCGTGCTCGGCGGCAGCGCCGACGTGGTCTCCGGCTATTTCGACCATTGCGTCAATCTCGCCGCCAAGAAGCAGGAGCTGCAATCCTTCGTGGTCTATGACCGCTATCCCGGCCTCGTCCTGGTGGTCGCGCCATCGCGGACCAACGACATCAAGTCGGTCAAGGATCTCGCCGGCAAGAAGGTCGGCGTCAGTGCGCCCGGCTCCTCCACCGACTTCTTCCTGAAATACATGCTCAAGAAGAACGGGCTCGATCCCACCAGCGTCGCCGTGATCGGGGTGGGCCTCGGCGCCACTGCGGTGGCCGCAATGGAGCAGGGCCAGATCGACGCTGCGGTGATGCTCGATCCGTCCGTGACCGTGCTGCAGGGCAGCCACAAGGATCTGCGTATCCTCTCGGACACCCGTACCCAGAAGGATACGCTGGAGACGTTCGGCGGCGAATATCCGGGCGGCGCGCTGTATTCGACCGTGGCCTGGATCAACGGCCATGAGAAGGAGGCGCAGGCGCTCACCAATGCGATCCTCGCCACGCTCGCCTGGATCCATTCGCACAGCCCTGAGGAGATCATGGCGAAGATGCCCGAGCAGACCGTCGGCAAGAACAAGGAACTCTATCTCGCCGCGCTGAGGAATACGATCCCGATGTATTCCGAGACCGGCAAGATGGACCCGAAGGGCGCCGACGCCGTGCTTGCAGTGTTCAGCGTCGGCTCGCCCGAGGTGGCGAACGCCAAGATCGACGTCAGCAAGACCTTCACCAACAAATTCGTCGAGCAGGCCAAGAAGACAACGGGGAGCGCCAAATAGCCGACGCCATGGCGTGGTATCAGGCGTCATGACGTCACCGGTCATACATCGCGTCGCGACGCTCGATCTTGCGGTGCGGCCGATCGTGTGGCCGTTCGCCGAGGAACGGCGCGCCGAGATCGCGGCGCATTTCGCCGAGAAGCAGCGCGAGCGGCCGAAAATCTGGAACGGCCGCGTCCTGCTCGGGCGTGACGCCGTGTTCAACGACGGTCACCTGACGGCGACCTATTTCGAGACGGATTTCGCAAGCTTCCTCGCCTGGCGCGACTGGGGCTTTCCCGACAAGGCCGTGTTCAACGGCTTCGGCATGGGCGCGCTGCGCGCCTCCGACGGCGCCTTCATCATGGGCGAGATGGCGCCCCACACCGCCAATGCCGGCCGCATTTATTTCCCCTCGGGAACGCCTGATCTCCACGATGTCAGCGACGGCGCGCTCGATATTCCCGGCAGTGTCGTCCGCGAGCTCGGCGAGGAGACCGGCCTGACCGCGGCCGACTATCGGATCGAGCCGGGCTGGCATTGCGTGGTCACGGGCCCCACGATCGCGATGTTGCAGGTCATCAACCTGGGCATGCCGGGCGATGTGGCTCGCGCCCGGATCGAAGCCAACCTTGCGCGCGAGACCGAGCCGGAGCTGTCCGCCATTCACCTCGTGCGCGGGACCAGCGATCTCAGGCCGTCCATGCCGCGATTTGTCACGGCCTTCGTCGAGCAGCAGTTCGCAGCGCGCTGATGCGCGAGGCTTGACATCGCCGCGCGCAGCCCATGTGATGGGCCGAAGAATTGCACCAAGAATGCAATGCACAAATCGTCCAGGGAGGTTTTGATGCGCCTGCGCATGGCTGCCCGCTTGGTACGTGGGTTGTTGGTCGCGATATCAGCGACGGGCTTGGCGGTGTCTGCCGCGGCCCAAGACAAGGCTCAAGAGAAAAAGCTCAAGATCGGCGTCATCTACGATCTCACCGGCCCGCTCGCCGGCGGCGGTTCGGAGCTGCAGTACACCGGCGCGAGGATCATGCTGGATCAGTACAGCACGAAAGACGTCGAAGGCTACAAGATCGAGGCGATCTATGCCGATGCTCAGAGCAAGCCGGATATCGCCATCAATGAAGCGATCCGTTTGATCGAGCAGGAAAAGGTCGACATGCTGCTCGGCTTCTTCTCCTCGGCGCAATGCGTGCCGGTGGCAGCGCGGGTCGAGCAGCTGAAGAAGTTCATGTGGATCACGACCTGCATTTCGTCGGCGGTGCTGGAGAACAAGAACTACAAATACGTGTTTCGCCCGCAGGCCTCCGGCGACCAGTTCGGCATGATGACGATGGACTTCATCGCGCAGAACACCAAGGAAAAGCTGGGCAAGGACCCGAAGGACCTGCGGGTCGCCATCATCCACGAGGACGGCGCCTACGGCGTCGACGTTGCCAAAGGCAACGAGGCCGGTGCCAAGAAGGCCGGTTTCAACATCGTGCTCAGAGAGGGCTATTCGGCGACGGCCCCGGATCTGTCTGCGCTGGTCACCAAGCTGAAGCGGGCCAAGCCGGATGTGGTGTTCCATACCGGCTATAATCCCGACATCACCCTGTTGCTTCGGCAAGCCCGCGAACAGGGGCTGAAGTTCGGCGCGCTGGTAGGACATGGCGCCGGCTACGGGGTCTATGAGAAGCTGAAGGAAGGCCTGGGCGCCGACGTAAACTATGTCTTCAACACCGATCCGATCTCGATCTGGCTCGCCAACCAGAAGAGCATGGATCCGAAGCTGCCGCCGATCATCAAGGCGGTCGGCGAGGAGTTCGACAAGCGCAAGCCGGGTGTCGCCATCCGTTCGGCCCATGTCGGCATGGCTGCGTCCAACACCTATTTGTTCCTGAACGACGTGCTGCCGCGAGCGATCAAGAAATATGGCGGTGTAGATCCCGATTCCCTGCGCAAGGCAGCACTGGACACCGACATACCCGAAGGCGGCACCATGCTCGGCTTCGGCGTCAAATTCCACGGCGAGGGCTCGCCAATGGCCGGCCAGAACGAGCGCTCGTTCCCGGTCGTGATCCAATACGTCGACGACAAGTCCTATGTGGTGTGGCCCAAGAGCCAGGCGCAGCGCGAGGCCGTGCTGCCGCTGCCCAAGGGCACCACCTACAGCAACCAATAGCGGGGTTCTGCGGTGTTGGAAGTCAGCGGATTGGTGAAGCGGTTTGGCGGCTTCACCGCCGTGAACAACGTCTCGTTCCGGGTCGATCAGGGCGAGATCCTCGGCCTGATCGGTCCCAACGGCTCGGGCAAGAGCACGATCTTCAACATGCTGTCCGGCACGCTGGCGCCGACCTCCGGATCGATCCTGTTCGCCGGGCACGAGATTGCGGGCCTTGCGCCGCACCGGATCATCAACAGCGGCATCGGGCGAACCTTCCAGATCCCGCGGCCGTTCCGCCGCCTCAGCATTTTCGAGAACGTCGCGCTTGCCGGCTTCTACGGCCAGGGCCGCCACAGCCGCGCCAAGGCGGAGGAGGCGGCCGAGCGGTCGCTGGCGATGGTCGGCCTGCCGACCGACCGCCATGCCAGCGTCGATGGGCTCGGCGCGGCGGGGCTGAAGAAGCTGGAACTGGCGAAGGCGCTCGCCACCGCGCCAAAGCTGTTGCTCGCCGACGAGAGCCTCGGCGGTCTCGACGAGGCCGAGATGGACCAGGCTGCGGACATGCTGCGCAACATCCGCGACGAACTCGGCATCACCATCATCTGGGTCGAGCACATCATGGGCGTCCTGATGCGCGTCGTCGACCGCGTCATGGTGCTCGATCACGGCGAGAAGATCTCGGAAGGCCTGCCGAGCGCGGTCGCCGGCGATCCGCGCGTCATCGAGGTCTATCTCGGCACCGACGCCGAGACCACGCAGGCCGCGGCCGCCGAAGCGCGCCGCCGCGCGGGAGGCTAGGTGATGCTGGAGCTTCGCGGCCTCAATGCCGGCTATGGCACCTTCCAGGCACTGTTCGACGTCAATCTCGACGTGAAGGCCGGCGAAGCCGTCGGCGTGATCGGCCCGAACGGTGCCGGCAAGACCACCTTGATGCGCGTCATCTCCGGCCTGATCCGCCCCTCGCGCGGATCGATCAAGATGGAGGGCGTCGACCTCGTCGCGACACCGTCGCACAAGATCGTCAGCCTCGGCATTGCGCATGTGCCGGAGAACCGGCGGCTGTTTCCGCAGCTCACGGTCGACGACAATCTCAAGATGGGCGCCTTCATGAAGGAGGCGCGGGACCACTACGCCGAGCGGCTGGAGGTGGTGTTCGACCTGTTCCCCCGCCTGAAGGAACGCCGTCACCAGATGGCCGGCACCATGTCCGGCGGCGAGCAACAGATGTGCGCCATCGGCCGCGCGATGATGTCCAATCCGAAACTGTTGCTGCTCGACGAACCCTCGGCGGGGCTCGCGCCGGTGGTGGTGCAGCAGGTGTTCGAGCTGGTGAAGCGGATCCGCGCCAGCGGGCTGACGGTGCTGATCGTCGAGCAGAACGTGCAGCAGGTGCTGAAGGTGGTCGACCGCGCCTATCTGATCGAGGCGGGCACGATCCGCACGTCCGGCACCTCGGCCGAGATGCTGGCGAGCGACACGGTCAAGGAAGCTTATCTCGGGGTGTGATGGGTATGCAGGCGTTCCTGGACGTATTCGACATCTACCTGCTGGAGGCCGTCATCAACGGCATCCTGCTCGGCGGCGTGCTGGCACTGCTCGCGCTCGGGCTCAACCTGATCTTCGGTGTCATCGACGTGACCTGGATCTGCTACGCCGAGCTCGTCATGATCGGCATGTACGGCATGTATTTCATGGTGCAGTATTATGGCGTCAGCTATTTCGTCGCTGCCCCGCTCACCATCCTGCTGGTCGCCGTGCTTGGTGCGGCGCTGCACTACCTCGTCATTGCGCCGCTGCTGACCGCGCCACCGATCAACCAGCTGCTCGCGACCGGCGGGGTGCTGTTCGTGCTGCAGAGCTTTGCCACGGTCGCCTTCGGCATCGACTTCCGCAATCTCGGCATCCGCCTGCCGGTGCTCGCCTTCGGCGACATGAATTTCAGCTACGCACGACTGCTTTCGTTCGTCGCCGCGCTGGTCGGCATGGTCGCCGTCTATCTGTTCATGACGCGCACCTTCACCGGCACTGCGATCCGTGCCATCTCGCAGGACCGCCAGATCATGGCGCTGATGGGCGTCGACACCAAGCGGATCTACCTGATCACGTCGGCGCTCGGCGGCGCGCTCGCCGGCCTCGCGGCCTGCCTCCTCGTGCTGCAATACGACGTGCATCCCTTCGTCGGCCTGTCCTTCGGGCCGATCACCTTCCTGATCTGCGTGCTCGGCGGCCTCGGCAATTTCATTGGCGGCTTCATCGCCGCCTTCGTGTTCGCCGAGATCATCTCGCTCGGGGGCCTGTTCTCCGACCTCGAATGGGGCTATGTGCTGGCCTTCGCGTTCTTCATCGTCATGATGTTCATCCGGCCCGCGGGCCTGCTTGCGAGGCGCCGATGATGGGGCAGGGGCGGCTTGCTGCATGGGGCGTGGGGCTGGCGGCGCTGGTCGCGCTGCCCTTCGTCTATCGCGATCCCTATCATCTGCACATCCTGGTGCTGATCCTGATCTGGTCGTTCGCCTATACGTCCTGGTCGATGATGGGGAGGTTCGGCCTCGTGTCGCTCGGCCATGGCGGCTTCATGGGGATCGGCGCTTACGGCACCGCGCTGTTGTGGAATCACGCAGGATTGTCGCCCTGGATCGGCATTCCCATCAGCATGGCGGCGGCCGGTGCGCTGGCGATGATCGTCGGCTATCCCTGCTTTCGCTTTCGTATCACCGGGCATTATTTCGTGCTGGTGACGCTGGCGCTGTCAGGCATCGTGCTCCAGGTCATCACCGCGACGCGCGACTATACCGGCGGCTCGCTCGGCTACACCCCGAACCGCGCGTCCGGCAACAGGCTGCTGGCGCTGCAATTCGACGACAAGACCACCTGGTACCTGATCGCGCTTGCGGTGTGGCTGTTCGGCATCGTGGTCTGGCACTGGGTCGACCGCAGCATGGCGCGTTATGCGCTGGAGGCGATCTCCGAGGACGAGGACGCCGCCGCCGCGGCCGGTGTCGACGTCACCGCCGAGAAGCTGAAGATCACGCTGCTCAGCGCGTTGATGACGGCTCTGGCGGGCGCGATCTACTGCCAGTACCAGATGTTCATCACGCCCGACACCGTCAGCGGCATCGCGGTCTCGCTGCAGATGGTGTTCGCCGCGATCGTCGGCGGGCTGTTCGTCTCGCTCGGCCCGACCGTCGGCGCCATCATCACCATCCTGCTGGCGGAAACGCTACGCATCGGTTTCGGCACCAAGGCGGTCGGCTGGGATAATCTCGTTTACGGCGTGCTGCTCGTGCTTTTCATCATATTCCTTCCCAAGGGCATCCTTGGTAGCTTGCTCGACCGATTGAAGTTGCAACGCAAGGTGCCCCGCGCTCATGAGCAAAAAGCCGTCCAAGTCGCTCGCCCAGGAGCTTGACCGCTACATCACGCCGTTTCGCTACGATGGCTCGGGCAAGTTTCACCTCAAGGACCACAAGACCGACGAGAGGGGCGATCTCGACAAGGAGAAGGCGCTCGCGATCCTCGACGCCAACAAGAAGCGGCTGATCGCGTTTCAGGAGAAGCTCTACGCGCAGGATCGCTGGTCGCTCCTGATCGTATTCCAGGCGATGGACGCCGGCGGCAAGGATTCTGCGATCAAGGCGATCTTCGAGGGCATCAATCCGCAGGGCTGCGAGGTCACGGCCTTCAAGGCGCCGAGCAGCAAGGAGCTCGACCACGACTTCCTCTGGCGTCATGCGGTCGCGCTGCCCGAGCGCGGCCATATCGGCATCTTCAACCGATCGCACTACGAGGAATGCCTGGTGACGCGCGTGCATCCCGAGATTCTCGCCAAGCAGAAGCTGCCGCCGAAGCTCGTCACCAAGAACATCTGGAAGGAGCGGTTCGAGGACATCTCCGCCTTCGAGCGCTATCTCTGCCGCAACGGCACCGTGGTGCTGAAGTTCTTCCTCAACCTCTCCAAGGAAGAGCAGCGCGAGCGCTTCCTCGCGCGGCTGGACGATCCGGCCAAGCAGTGGAAGTTCTCCATGGACGACATCAGGGAGCGTGCGCTGTGGCCGCGCTACCAGGCGGTCTACCAGGACATCGTCCGGCACACGGCGACGTCCCATGCGCCCTGGTATGTCGTGCCCGCCGACCACAAATGGTTCGCCCGCGTCGTGATCGGCTCGGTGATCAATGCCGAGCTGGAAAAGCTCGACCTGCGCTTCCCCCGCGCCGACAAGGCCTCGCTTGAGGAGTTCAAGCAGGTGCGCAAGGCTCTGGAGAGAGAAGGGACGGGCGGCAGGAAGCAAGCAAAGTGACAGCCAGCGGGACCACGAACTGCAAGAACGTCAACTTCGCGCTCCAGGGCGGCGGCGCGCACGGCGCTTTCGTGTGGGGCGTGCTCGACCAGGTGCTCGAGGACGGCAGGCTCGCGATCGAGGCGATCAGCGCGACCAGTGCCGGCGCCATGAATGCGGTGGCGATGGCCTCCGGCATGGCGCATGGAGGCGCGGAGGCCGCGCGGGAGAGCCTGCACGCATTCTGGTACGAAGTCTCGCGCATGGACATGGCATACGACCTGATGTCGCCGCTGAACCAGTGGATTCAGGCCCTGAAGCTGCCGCCGGAATATCATCCGGTCCACGCATTCATCCACACGCTGACGCACACGCTGCCGCCCAACCTGCTCAATCCCTTTCAGTTCAATCCGCTCCGCGCGCTGCTGCAGCGCGTGATCGATTTCGACCGGCTCAATTCCTCGCCCGAGGCGCCGCAGCTGTTTCTCAACGCCACCAACGTCCGCACCGGCAAGATCAAGGTATTCCAGAGCCCGCTGCTGACGGCGGAAACCGTGCTCGCCTCGGCCTGCCTGCCGCCCTATTTCCAGGCCGTCGAGATCGATGGCGAGCATTACTGGGACGGCGGCTATCTCGGCAATCCCGCGATCTATCCGTTGATCTACCGCAAGGGCAGCCACGACGTCGTCATCGTGCAGGTGACGGCGATCCGGCGCGACGAGCTGCCGGCCAGTGCCGCCGATGTCCTGCACCGAATCAACGAGATCAGCTTCAATTCGTCCTTGATGCGCGAGATGCGCGCGGTCGCTTTCGCCACCCGGCTGATCGACGATGGCGAGCTCGACAGCAACAAGCATAGCCGCATGTACATGCATTGGATCGGCAACGACGCGCTGATGTCGCAGCTCGGCACGGCCACGCAGTTCCACCCCGAATGGAGCCTGTTGTGCCGCCTGCGCGATGAGGGCCGCGCGGCGGCGCGCAACTGGCTGGCGCGAAACTTCGACCAGATCGGGAAGGCCTCGACGGTCGACCTCGCGGAGATGTTTCTCTAGTTGGCCGGGTGGCCATCGACCAAAAGTGCGAAAACAACCCCATGCACAGTAGCCAGGAATAGCGGTATCAATGGCTTATCGGGTCCTATCATCCGCGATGCGGATTTCACGAAATTCGTTTGCATCGTCGGGCAAAACAGGGGCATGATGTCACCATGCCGGCTGCCTTCGGAAATCCCTCACTTCGCGCGGAAGCGATTTGCACAGCGGAACTCGGGCCGTCAAATGTGATCGTCAGATCATTGATCCTGCTTGACAGTTTTGTGTCGCAGGGGGACCATGCCCCTGGTCGCCAACAAGCGACGCGCAACGTCCACCTCATGAGCAAGGGGAGGTCTATGACACCACCTCCGCAAATCCAGCCGCGTTAATTGCGATGGAGCTCGTTCGGACTATCGCATAGCGGCGCAAACCGCGAACGGCACGCCGGGACAAGGTTTAGCGGGCTGCATCAGTGAGGCAAAGCCCCTACCTTCCCGGCGCTGTATTTTGATCGTGTCGGATGGCCGTGAAGGCCGCCGCACCGCTTTTTTTTGACACCCCGCTCGTCTTAATCCTGTTGTCTGATCCGCAAACGGTCTTTGTGCGCGCTGACGGGACATCAGCTCCCGATCCTGCGCTGCGGCAAATGCCAAGAGAATGTCGTCCCAAAGGCCAACTTCCGACACAGGCTGGGGGCGAATAGCGCCGATCCGACATGACGGATGTGCTTCGGCGGTGGCGGCCACGCTACCTGCGAGCACATTCACTTTTCCAGGGAATCTGCGTGTCGCAAAAGCTTGTCCCGGCGCTTCTCGCCGCTCTTTTCCTTGCGATCTCTTCTCTCTCCTGCGCCCGCGCCGATGCGCCAGCCGCGAACGGTGCCGCGGCGCTATCGCCTGACGAAGCCAGGCGTGCGTTGGACACGCTTCAGGACGACAAGAAGCGCGCGCAGATGATCGATACGCTCCGTGCGATCGCCAACGCGTCTGGTCCGCAACAGGCCGGGCCGCAGCCGAATTCGCCGATCCCGCTTTCGGCCGACGGCCTCGGAGCGCAGCTCATGCTCACGGTCTCGGAGGAGATCGGCGAAATCTCGCGTGAGATCGCCGGCATCGCGCGGACGCTCACGCACTTTCCCGCGTTCTACTACTGGATCGTGCGCACCGCGAACGATCCCGCGGCTTACAATCTTCTGATCGAGATCGCCTGGAAGCTGGCGCTGGTGCTCGGCTGCGCCCTCTCGGCCGAATGGGTGATCTTCCGCCTGATCCGCCGGCCGGTCGCGTTCCTGGAGGGACGCGTGCCGCAAACCGCGCGCCTGCCGGCACCCGCGTTGCCGCTTGCCGATCCGCCATCATCAGTCGCCGACGTTACGCCTGCACCTGAAATGCAGGAGCGACGCCACAGCCTTGCGCGGGTCTGGCAGATCATGCTGCGCCTGCCCTTCGTGTTCGGGCGTTTCGTACTCGAGCTGCTTCCCGTGCTCATCTTCGTCGGCGTCGCCACCGCGCTGCTCGGGACGGAGATTGGAGAACCGACAACCGTCCGCCTCGTGATCCTCGCCGTCGTCAACGCCTATGCGTTCTCGCGCGGGCTCATCTGCCTGGTTCGGGCTCTGGCGGGGCCGTTCGGCTTGTTTCCGGTGCGCGCGGAGACCGCCGCCTATGTCGAGATCTGGGCGCGCCGCATCGTCGGCGTCGGCATCTCCGGCATCGCCTTTGCCAATGTGGCGTTGCTGCTCGGCCTGCACCGCGCCGGCTACGCCGCGCTGCTGCGCATGGTGATGCTGGTCGTGCACCTCTTCATCGCCGTCATCATCCTGCAATGCCGCCGCCAGGTCGCCGATGCCATCCGCGCGCCGGCCGAGCGGCAGGGGATCGCGGCTCGTTTGCGCAACCGCATCGCCGGCGGCTGGCACTATCTTGCCATCGCCCTCGACCTCGCGCTCTGGGCGGTGTGGGCGCTCAACATCCGCAACGGCTATTCGCTGCTGCTGCAATATTTCGTCGGCACCATCGCGGTGGCGCTGGTCACGCGTGTCGTCATCATGCTGACGCTGAGCCTGATCGACCACGGCTTCCGCATCAAGCCGGAAATCCTCCAGCGCTTTCCCGGCCTCGAGATCCGTGCCAACCGCTATCTGCCGCTGCTCCGCAGGATCGTATCCGGCGTGATCGCCTTCATCGGTTTCGTGGCGGTGCTCGAGGTCTGGGGCGTGGACGCGATCGTCTGGTTCTATGGCGGCCAGATCGGCAGCCGGCTGATCTCGGCCGTGGTGACCATCGGCCTCGCCGTACTCATCGCTGCAGCGATCTGGGAAGCCAGCAATGCGCTGCTGGACCGCCAGATCAATACGCTGTCGCGGGACGGGCACTATGCCCGCGCCGCGCGGTTGCGCACCTTCCAGCCGATGCTGCGCACCGCGCTGCTCTGCCTGATCGCGACAATCGTCGGCCTCACGGCGCTGAGCGAGATCGGCGTCAACGTCGCCCCGCTGCTCGCGGGCGCCGGCATCGTCGGCATTGCGATCGGCTTCGGCTCGCAGAAGCTGGTGCAGGATCTCATCACCGGCCTGTTCCTGCTGCTGGAGAATACGGTGCAGGTCGGCGACACCGTCAGCGTGTCCGGGCTGTCGGGCGTCGTCGAGAACGTCTCGATCCGCACCATCCGCCTGCGCGCGGGCGACGGCGCCGTGCACATCGTGCCGTTCAGCGCGGTCACGACCATCACCAATGCCAGCCGCGGCGCCGGCAACGCCTCGGTTAGCGTCAACGTCGCCTACAAGGAAGACACCGACCGCGCCGGCCAGATCCTCAAGGACATCGTCGACGAGATGCGCCGTGAAGCGGATTTCCGCGCGCTCATCCGCGGCGACCTCGAGCTGTGGGGCGTCGACAAGGTCGACGGCGCGATGGTGTCGATCGTCGGGCAGATCCGCTGCACCGAGGCCGGCCGCTGGCCGGTCCAGCGCGAATTCAACCGCCGCATGAAGCTGCGCTTTCAGCAGAACGGCATCGAGGTCGCATCGTCGGGGCAGACCATCCTGATGCACATCGCGCCGCCGGCAGACAGCGCTGCCAATCTGACGCCCCGGCGGGCGGCGGGATAGACGCGCCGCATCATGCGTCCTCGTCCCTGAAGGCTCTCGAGGGCTCTCGCCATTCCCCGGCGCAACCGGTCGCAAAGAATCCATTCGGCGGCGGAGATCGTTGCGCGATGGATTCCGGGTTCGCGCTGACGCGCGCCCCGGAATGACGGTGGTAGAGAGGACGCGCCGATCCCAATACCTCATCATGGGAGCAAAAGCCTTGGCGTGTTAACCTTTCGCGCGCAAGTGCCAGGCGTTTGCAAAAATCTGCTGCGGTGCGAGATCACGATCGCGGCCGGAGTCGCTACGTCCTTGATCTCGACTGAACGCTGGCCGACAATGGCCGCGGTTCAATAAGAAACTCCTTGGGGGAATCGTGAATAGACCTGCTCGGGTCAGCGCCCATTCGACATCATCCGAGATCGCGCACGGCATGACGCTGCTGCGCGACCCCCTGCTCAACAAGGGCACGGCCTTCACGGAAGCAGAGCGCGCCGCACTCGGCTTGCGCGGCCTGTTGCCGCCCTGCGTGCTGACGATGGAGACCCAGGCTCAGCGCGTGCTCACCAATCTACGCACGCTGCCGACGGACCTGGAAAAATACGTTGCCCTGAATGCGCTGCATGACCGCAACGAGGCGCTGTTCTTCCGCGTCGTCGTCGACAATATCGACGAGATCCAGCCGATCATCTACACCCCGACGGTCGGGCTTGCCTGCCAGAAATACGGCCTGATCTTCCAGCGGCCGCGCGGCATGTTCATCTCCTCGCGCGACCGCGGCCAGATCGCGGAGATTCTGAAGAACTGGCCCTACCAGGCCAGGTTGATCGTCGTCACCGACGGCGAGCGCATTTTGGGACTTGGCGATCTCGGTGCCAACGGGATGGGTATCCCCGTCGGCAAGCTCTCGCTCTATTCGGCCTGCGCCGGCGTGCATCCGGAAGCGTGCTTGCCGATCGTGCTTGATGTCGGCACCAACAACGAAGAGCTGTTGAACGATCCCTATTATCTCGGCCTGCGCGAGCGGCGGCTGACGGGCGAGGCCTATAACAGCTTCGTCGACGAGTTCATGCAGGCCGCGAGAAAGACGTTTCCGGGCGTGCTGATCCAGTTCGAGGACTTCGCCAATCATTCGGCGTTCAAGCTGCTGCACAAATATCGCGACGAGGCCTGCGTCTTCAACGACGACATCCAGGGCACCGCGGCGGTGGCGCTCGCCGGCCTATTCTCGGCTCTGCGCATCTCCGGCGGCAAGCTGAAGGATCAGAAGATCCTGTTCCTCGGGGCGGGCGAGGCGGCGACCGGCATCGCCGATCTCGTGGTCTCCGCCATGATGGCGGAAGGCGCGTCCGAGGCGGACGCGCTTTCCCGCAACTGGCTGGTGGATTCCCGCGGTCTCGTCGTCAGCGGCCGTGAAGGCCTTTCTGGCCATAAGCTCCGCTATGCCCATGCCGGTCAGGCGCCGATCGCCGACTTCCTCACCGCGATCAAGACGCTGAAGCCGACGGCGATCATCGGCGTCGCCGCGGTCGGCGGCGCCTTCACGCCCGACGTGCTCAAGGCGATGGCCGAGCTCAACGAGCAGCCGATCGTGTTCGCGCTCTCCAACCCGACCTCGAAAGCCGAGTGCTCGGCGGAGGATGCCTATCGTTACACGGAGGGACGCGCGCTGTTCGCCTGCGGCAGTCCGTATGATCCGGTCAAGCTCAACGGCCGCAGCTTCGTGCCGCGCCAGGGCAACAATTCCTACATCTTCCCGGGCGTCGGCCTCGGCGTCATCGCCAGCCGCTCGCGCCTCGTGACCGACGAAATGTTCATGGCGGCGGCCCACGCGCTCGCCGATTGCGTCGGCAAGGAGGACCTCGCTCAGGGCAGCCTCTATCCGGCACTGCCGCGCATCCGCGAGGTCTCCGTGCGCATCGCGGCGGCGGTTGCGGATGTGGCCTATCAACGCGCGCTCGCCGACGGACCCGCGCCCAACGACGTGAAGGCCCTGGTCCAGTCGCAAATGTACGAGCCGAAGTACTGAGGGACCAGGCCGACGGTTGATCTGGTTAGGCACTCGCCAGGCTTTTGGTATTGCCGCGGCTCGTTCACCTCTCCCGCTTGCGGGAGAGGTCGGCGCGAAGCGCCGGGAGAGGGCTTTCTCCTCTTGGGGAGATTGTCCCATTGCGGAAGCACACCCTCTCCTCAACCCTCTCCCGCAAGCGGGAGAGGGAGCGGACCTCCGTCGTTGCGCGATCAAGCCTCATTTCATCGCGCCTAAAGGGGGCCGATCTGTCCCGATTCTGAACAGGTCACTGTGGTGGAATCGCCACAGCTGGCGCGAAACGAAGGCGGCCCCAGAGCCGCTTTTGTTCCGACAAGGTTCTGCCCTCATTGCCCACCGAAACTTGGGGTTGTTCGGAGGGCGCATCATGTCTCGCATTGCAAGTGCCGAAACTGCCCGGATGTCGCTGGCGAGCTCGAGCCGGTTGTTGGTCGCAATCCTTGGGGCCGCATCGCTCGCCGCCTGCTCGCAATCGCCGGTCGGCCGTCAGAAAGCCGATCTCGCCGGAACTACCCGGCAAGCCGCGGTGGAGCGCCCGCAAAGGGTGGCCGCGCTGCATCCGCGCCCGATCAGCCGGGCGCGCGTCCCCGACCGTGACGCAAAGCAAACCGCTTCGCACGGCATCGCCAGCTTCTATTCGGACACGCAGACCGCGAGCGGCGAGAAGTTCGACAGGAACGAATTGACCGCGGCGCATCCCACCCTGCCGTTCGGCACCAAGCTGCGCGTTACCGAGACCTCCTCCGGCCGTTTCGTTACGGTCAGGGTCAACGATCGCGGGCCCTTCGTGCGCGGACGCGTGGTCGACATCTCGCCTTCCGCCGCCGAGGCGCTCGGCATGGTCGACAAGGGCATCACCAATGTCAGGCTCGAGGTCGTGCAATAGGGCGCCACGCGTCGCGACCGATGCGGCGCGCTTAACCGGCTGTTAGCGGCTTCTCAAGCACCATGGCTGCCCGCACAATTGGGGACTTTGGGGGAGGCGGCGCTTGAACACGATCCAGCATCTCGAAGATCAGGCTGCGCGCGCCGAGCGGCTCGCCAAACGGATCACGGATACGCTGACGATCGAAAAGCTGCTGACCTTCGCGGGCGAACGCCGCCGCGAGATCGAGGTCATCGCCGGCAAGCACCGCCGCAACTAAAGCGCGATGCGGTCAGGTTTGATTGCTACAAGGAAGGTGCATTTCCTCTCCCGCAAAGCGCAGGGCTATCGCATACGACTTGTGACGGCGGCCTGCGCGCACGCCTCGTCCTTCGAGACGGCGCTGACGCGCCTCCTCAGGATGAGGCTAATCAGCATCAGTACTCGTTGAAACTGCTGACGCGCACTCCGCCCTCATCCTGAGGAGCCCGCCCAAAGCGGGCGTCTCGAAGGATGGACGTGCGATAGTCTTTCCCGCAAGCAGGGAGGGAGCGCACCTCCGTCCTTTCTGCAAGCGAGCTTCATTTCATCGCGCTTTGAGAGTGGCTTTCGATGAAGTCGCTGAGATAATCGGGGAGCTCTATTCCATAGATGTCGCACCGTGCGCGGATCTCGCCGGCGACGTCGCACGAGATATCCTTCATCCAGTGCTCGAGCGTGTTGAACGAGATCACCTTGATCGGGTCATTGAAGCAGCCGGCGACGAGCTCGCCGATCGTGGTGTCAAGATCGCTGCGCTCGATGCGGATTTCGGTCGCCTCGTCACGGCGATCGACCACTACGAACAGGGTCTGGTCCGCTCCGTAAGGCACGATCGGTGATGATACGCCGGTGTCAAACATCTCGAGGCGCTCACGTCATTGCTTTGATCCCTGACAACGGGAAGAACCGGAAGAAGGTTCCTGCTCGCGCGCTTGTGAGGGGCGTCAGAGAAATTCTCTCAAGCGCGACAGCTCGAGGACGTGTTCGGGGGAGAGGATTTCGGTGACGAGCGGCGGCTGCGCCACGGTGCGGATCTCGTAGAGATGGCGGGTCGTCGCCGGCTTCTGCATGAAAGCCGAGATGCAATCGTCGAGCGTGCCTTCGATGAGCTGGTAGGGCTCCCGGTCAGGCTGGCGCTGATTGGCAAGTGATGGCCATTTATGCAGCGCCGCAAGCGCGCCGAAATCGACCTTTGAATCCCCGACCACGTCCCCCATCGCCCTGCCTCACGCAAAACACGACCCCAGCACACGTGCTCGCGTGCCGGGGCCCATAAGCCTATCGCTGCATCTCAATGCCACGAAACCCCAACGCGGCAGCCGGGAAAAGGTTCCCGGCGGCCTGTCGCCACTCAGCTCGCGGCCGCCGCGATCCTGCGCCCGGGGCTGTCATGCTCCTGGTTGTTCTCGCCGCGGCGGACCTCCGGCGGCAGCCCGGCAAAGCGCCGCAAGGCCTCCGCCATCTGCACCCGGCCCGACACGCCTGTGATCACCACGTCCACCATCGCGAAGGACGAGTGGAAGTGGCCGCGCGCCTTCAGTTGCTCGACCGGCACGCCCGCTGCGGCCATTGCCTCGGCATAGGCGATGCCCTCGTCGCGCAGCGGATCGAACTCGCAGGTGACCACGAGGGCCGGCGGCAGGCCGGCGACCTTGCCGCGCAGCGGCGAGACCCGCGGGTCGGTGCGGTCCGCCGGCGAGCAATAGAGGTCCCAGAACCAGTACATCAGCGAGCGCGTCAGGAAGTAGGCGGTCCCGTTTTCGTTGTAGGAGGGCCGCTCGAAGCTGCAGTCGGTGACCGGGCAGACCAGAAGCTGGCCGGCGATGGCTGGCCCGCCGCGGTCGCGCGCGAGCTGGCAGGTGACGGCCGCGATGTTGCCGCCGGCGCTCCAGCCGGCGACCAGCACCGGGCCCGGCCTGCCGCCGAGCTCGGCGGCGTGCTCGGCGATCCAGCGCGTGGCCGCATAGCCGTCCTCCGCAGCCGTCGGGAAGCGATGCTCCGGTGCGTGGCGATAACCGACGCTGACGAACATCATGCCGGTCCGCCGCACCATGTCGCGGCAAAACGGCTCGTCCGATTGCTCGTCGCCGAGCACCCAGCCGCCGCCGTGGAAATAGACCACGACCGGATGCGGTCCCGGCGTTGCCGGCTTGTAGACGCGGTAGGGCAGCGCGCCGTCGGCGACAGGCAGGGTGCCGTCGACGATCTCGCCGATCGGCCGCCCCGCAGGCCGGCCCTTGTTGAACTCGTTGACGAAGGCGCGGGCGCCGAGCGCGCCCATCGACTCGATCGGCGGCAGGTTGAGCGAGGCGAGCAGGTTCAGCACCAGCCGCACGTCCGGCTGCAGGCGCACCACCTCGCCGTCATTGCATTGCGCGGCGCCATCGGGGCCGGTGAGCTTGAAGCCGAGCATGCCGCGGCTGACCACCTCGTCGCAGATGCTGCGATAAGGGCCGACGCCGCCGGTATAGGGCATCAGGCCCTGCACCTTGCCCGGCACGTTGGCGCCGGTGTACCAGGTGTTGGCGAGCCGGTGCAGCGTCAGCATCGAGCAGTCGGCCATGTGCCTGTTCCAGCCGGCCTGTGCCGTCTCGGTCGGCTCGATTGTGGTGAAGCCGGCATCGCGCAGCGATGCAAGGCGATCGACCACCCAGTCGACATGCTGCTCGATCGACACCGCCATGTTTGACAGCACCGACGGGCTTCCGGGTCCGGTAATCATGAAGAAGTTCGGGAAGCCCTCGACCGTGAGGCCGAGATAGGTCTGCGGTCCCTGCGCCCAGACATCGGACAGCGACTTGCCACCGCGCCCGGTGATCGGATGCACGGCACGGATCGCGCCGGTCATGGCGTCGAAGCCGGTTGCGAAGACGATGACGTCGACGTCGAAGCTGCGACCGTTCGTGGAGATGCCGCTCGCGGTGATCGCCTTGATCGGCTCCTTGCGCAGATTGACCAACGTGACGTTCGGCCGGTTGTAGGTTGCGTAATAATTGGTCTCGAGGCAGGGGCGTTTCGCGCCGAAAGGATGGTCGTCCGGCATCAGCGCCGCGGCGGTCTCGGGATCCTTGACGGCGACGCGGATCTTTTCGCGGATCAGGTCCTGGACGATCTTGTTGCCGTCGACGTCGACGGCCTGGTCGGCCCAGAGCTGCGTCAGGATGTGGACGAGGTCGCCGGCGGCCCAGGCGCGTTCGAACCGCTCGCGGCGCTCGGCATCGCTCAATTGCCAACTCACGACCGTCTGCTGCGGGTAGGGCACGCCGGCCATCGACTGCCGCGCCTGCTCGCGATAGGCCGCGCGGTCGCTCTGCAGCAGGCTCATGCGGTCCGCGGGCGCCGGGCCGTTATGCGCCGGCAAAGCGAAATTCGGTGTGCGCTGGAACACCGTCAGATGCGCAGCCTGCTCGGCGATCACAGGGATCGACTGGATCGCCGAGGAGCCCGTGCCGATCACGGCGACGCGCTTTCCGGTGAGATCGACGCCGTCATGCGGCCAGCGCCCGGTGAAATAGACCTCGCCCTTGAAGTCCTTGACGCCGTCGATCTCCGGCGGCTTCGGCGCGGAGAGGCAACCGGTCGCCATGATGTAATGGCGGCAGGAGACGGGTGGCCCATTGTCCGTGGTGATGAGCCAGCGCTCGGACGCTTCGTCCCATCTGGCTTCGGTGACCTTGGTCTTGAAACGGATGTCGCGGCGCAGATCGTAGCGATCGGCGACGAAGCCGAGATAGCGCAGGATCTCGGGCTGGGTCGCGTATTTCTCCGACCAGGCCCAGGCGGTCTCGAGCTCCGGATCGAACGTGTAGCTGTAGTCGATGGTCTGGATGTCGCAGCGCGCGCCCGGATAGCGGTTCCAGTACCAGGTGCCGCCGACATCGCCGGCCTCGTCGAGCCCGACTGCCGAGAACCCCGCCTTGCGCAGGCGATAGAGAAGGTAGAGGCCGGCAAATCCGGCGCCGACCACGGCAACATCGACCTGCTGAGCGGTTCCGCGCTCATCGGAGGCACGTGTGGCAACCATTGCGTCAGGCATGGTATTCCTCCCGGATGTCTTGTTTTGGCGGCAGGCTATAGCCGCAGGCTCAGCTTGTCATTACAGCAAGTGCAATCTTAGGGTGGTCGTTTGCGGCGGCTTCGTGACCGCGCGAAGGTTGCGGCACCACACGCACCGCGATGCACAATGGCCGTGATCGCCCGGGGTAATCAGCCATCGTCCTTCTGTGTATGCTTGCGCTTACAAGCCACGCGTACCGCCCGGGCGTCATGACAGAGTTGAGTGAGCGAACCAGAGCGAACATGGACGTCGTCCTCGAGCAGACGTGCCGGCAACTGCCGCATGGCGGCGATCACGACAGCCGCAGGTTCATCGCCGAGCGCCTGATCGAGGCGGCACGGGCGGGCCACTCCACGCTGGGCGAGCTCGGCATCGTCGCGCGCCACGCGCTCGCGGAGCTGATTGGCAAAGGCGGTTAGGCTCAAGGCGCGAGGCTTGCCTTGCCGACGGCTCTGGACATAACCTGCCGAAACCCTTCATCGAGATGGTTGCGAAGATGCGGGCCTTGCTTGCATTCGTTGCGGCTATTGCAGTCTTGTGTGGCGCCGGTTCGGCCGCCGCCCAGCCGGTCGGGCAGTTTCCATTCGCGCTGACCCGTGAAGGGCAGATGCTCGGTGCCGTGGAAGGCGAGGTGGCCTCGTTCAAGGGCCTGGCTTACGCGGCGCCGCCGGTCGGGGCACTGCGCTGGCAACCGCCGCAGCCGACGACCGAAAGCTCGGAGATGCGCACCGCTTACGAATACGGCGCGCCGTGCCTTCAGCCGGCGCTGCCGGCGGCGAGCGAGGATTGCCTGACGCTGAACGTGTTTCGTCCTTTCGGGGTCGACGGCCCGTTGCCGGTGATGGTGTTCATCCCTGGCGGCGCGTTCGTCACGGGCACCGCGAACGATCCGCTATTCGATGGCGCCAAGCTGGCGCAGGCGGGCCTCATCGTGGTCACCGTGAATTATCGCCTCGGCGCGCTCGGCTGGCTCTCGCATCCCGCGCTGTCGGACGCCGGCTCCGGCAATTTCGGCCTGATGGACCAAATCGCCGCGCTGCACTGGGTGCACGACAACATCGCGGCCTTCGGCGGCGATCCCGGCAACGTCACGCTGTTCGGCAGCGATGCAGGCGCGACATCGATCGCGCTGCTGATGTTGTCCGCGCAAGCGCGCGATCTCTTCCACAAGGCCATTCTGCAATCGGTGCCCGGCCGCGCGCGCCTGCGTTCGGCAGATGAGGCCGAGGCCGTCGGCCGGGAGTTCGTGGCCGCGCTTTCGCCGAAGACGGATCTGCGCGCAGTCGAGCCGCGGCGCCTGCTGGCCGCCGAGAAACAATTGCTGGAGACATCGCCAAGCAGCTTTGCACCGATGATGGATGGACGTCTTGTGAGCGAGGACCTCGCCGCAGGTTTTGCGGCCGGACGCCAAAGCCGCATTCCCCTGATCGTCGGCTCGAACCAGGATGAGACCGGCTTGGAGAACGAGACCGCGATCAAGGAGGAGCTTGCGCCGCCGGGCGCAGGCGGCGGCGAATTGCGCAAGCTCTATCCCGATCTCACCAGACCGTCGGATCTCGCGGCAAGAATTTACACCGACAAGGTCTTTTCCGAGCCGGTGCGGCTGCTGGCACGTCTGCACGCGGCAGGCGGCGCGCCGACCTTTCGCTATCGCTTTGCCTATGTGCCGGAGGCCAGGCGCGCCAATCCGGACGTCGGCCACGGGCGCGAGCTGCAGTTCATCTTCGGTGCGGAAGGCGTGCCCGGTGCGGGCATCCTGTCGCGGCGCGATCGCGAGGTCGCAGGCCGCATGCGCGCCTATTGGATAAACTTCGCCCGAAGTGGCGATCCCAATGGTCCCGACCTACATGGTCCCGATCTGCCACGCTGGGACGCAGCTAGCGGCGATCGCCTGCTGCTGATCACGAACGATGGCATCGCGAGCGGTGACGATCCAATCGCGGATCGCCTCGACCGGCTCGCAAATGAGGGCAGGAGATGAATCGCATTTAAGCCGCGAGCTCGACGCGCGGCGCCGGGCTGAGCCGGTCTTCCTCCAGATAATCCATCGCGCCGTCCTTCTCGACGGCATAGAACTGCTGGCCATCCCGCGACTTGAAGGCGGCGCGGACGACACCGCGGCGGCCCTTGTCACTGTTGACGACGTCCCCCAGCGCAAACTTCCTCATCGCACGTCTCACTTGTCTTCAGGCCGACTGCTTCGGCCCAGCGGGGATTCTGGGCGGCAAATCGTTAACGACTTGCTAACCATGCCGCTTTGCCTATGCTCACCGCCGATCGTGCGGACCGCTCGCACGCGCCTGTTGTCAACGAGACGAGCCGATGACGCGATTTCCGACCCTGTTCCTGTCGCATGGCGGCGGCCCCTGGCCCTTCATGGAGGACAGGCGGGTGCAATACGCCAGGACTGCCGAGGCGTTCGCGAACCTGCCGCAGCTTCTGCCCGAGAGGCCGAAGGCGGTGCTGGTCATCACCGGGCATTGGGAAGCCGACGCCTTCACGGTCTCGACCTCGCCGCATCCACCGATGGTGTACGACTATTACGGTTTCCCCGAGCATACCTACCAGCTCAAATATCCGGCGCCGGGCAAGCCCGAGCTTGCCGCGCAAGTGAAGGCGCTGCTCGCGCATGCCGGCCTCGATTGCCGCGAAGATCCCGACCAGGGTTTCGATCACGGCACGTTCGTTCCGCTCGGGCTGATGTATCCGAATGCCGACATGCCGATCGTGCTGCTGTCGCTGAAGTCCAGCTATGACGCGGCCGAGCACGTCAAGGTGGGGCAGGCGATCGCATCCTTGCGCGACGAAGGCATCCTGATCGTCGGCAGCGGCCTGACCTATCACAACATGCGCGGCTTCAACCGTCCGGAGTCCAAGCCCGTCTCGTATGATTTCGAGGCCTACCTGAACGAGGCAATCAGCAACCCCGATGCGGCGCGCCGCAATGCCATGCTGGTCGATTGGGAGAATGCGCCGAGCGCCCGCCTTGCGCATCCGCGCGAGGATCATCTGCTGCCGCTGATGGTGGCGGCCGGTGCTGCGGGAAGCGACGTCGGACGGCGCGTCTTCGTCGACGAGGTCGCGCATGTGGCGATGGCCTCGTATGTGTTTGGGTAATGATCTCTTCTCCGTCGTCCCACAAGCGGGGAGAGGCGAAGAAAAGCCTCACCCATATCTCAGCTTCATTACCAGAATGCCGCCGGCAAGAACCATGGTGACGGCGTTCGCCGCGACCAGAGGGGCATCGCCTGAAAGCAGGCCGTAGATGAGCCAGAGCGTGAGGCCCAGCATCATGACCAGAAACATGCCGAGGGAAATGTCGCGCGCCGAGCGGGTCTTCCAGACCTTGATGAACTGCGGCGCGTAGGCGACGGTGGTGCAGGTGGCGGCGGCAAAGCCGAGCAGCTTGATCGCGAAGGGGTCCATGTCCGGCTCTATAGCATGGATTCGGCTCTGCCTCACGCGCGGGCCGTCATCAGCCCGCGGTACAGCGCGGCATAGTCGCCGGCGCGGTTGCGCCAGGAGACGTCGGTCGCAAGGCCGCTGCGTTGCAAGCGGCGCCAGGTCAGCTTGTCGTGGAAGGCGGTGTTGGCCTTGCGCAGCGTGCCGGCGAGGGCATCCGCCGTCACGGGGGCGAACTTGAAGCCGGTGGCATCGTGGCCGGACGCGTCGGCCTCGCCGATATCGACGATGGTGTCTTCGAGGCCGCCGACGCGCGAGACGATCGGCACCGCGCCATAGCGCAGCGCGCAGAGCTGGGTCAGGCCGCACGGCTCGAAGCGCGACGGCACGATCAGCGCGTCCGAGCCGGCCTGGATCAGGTGCGCCAGGATTTCGTCATAGCCGATCACGACGCCGATCCGGCCCGGATTGGAGCGGGCCGCGGCCTGGTAGCCATCCTGCAGATCGCGGTCGCCGCTGCCGAGCAGCGCGAGCTGCATGCCTTCGCGCAGGATGGTTGGGATGGCTTCCATCAGGAGATCGAGCCCCTTCTGCCACGACAGCCGGCTGATGACGCCGAGCAGTGGCGCTTCGTCCGAGGAATCGAGATTGAACTGCTGCTGCAGCACCGCCTTGTTCGCGGCCCGGAAGGTCAGGTCTTCCGCGCCGAAGCGGTAGGCGATGTGCGGATCGGTTTGCGGATTCCAGACCTCGGTGTCGATGCCGTTGAGGATGCCGCTCAGCACGCTCGATCGTTCACGAAGCAGGCCGCCGAGGCCCATGCCGCCTTCGTCGCTCTGGATTTCCTTCGCGTAGGTCGGCGATACCGTGGTGATGCGATCGGCAAGGCGCAAGCCGGCCTTCAAGAAGCTGATGCCGCCGAAATATTCCAGTTCGCTGACGTTGAAGGCATGCCAGGGCAGGCCGATCGATCCGATCAGCTCAGGGGCGAACTTGCCCTGGTAGGCCATGTTGTGAATGGTCATCACGGTGCCGGGCCGCGGACGATTGTCGTAGTGCAGATAGGCCGGCGCGAGCCCCGCCTGCCAATCGTGGGCGTGCACGACATCGGGCACGAAGGCCGGCGCGAGGCCGTGGCCGATATCGGCCGCCACGCGCGACAGCGCGGCGAAGCGCACGCCGTTGTCCGCCCAGTCGATGCCATCGGTGGTGACATAGGGGTTGCCCGGCCGCGCATAGAGATGCGGCACGTCCAGCACGAACAGATCGAGCCCGGCATGCGAGCCCGCCAGCAGCCGGCCGGGGCCTCCGAAATAATCCGGCCAGCGCCGCAGTTCCTCTGTGCCGGACAAAAGGCGCATCACGTCGGGATAGCCCGGCAGCAAGGTGCGCATCTCGACGCCATGCGCCTTCAGCGCAACCGGCAGCGCGCCCGCAACATCTGCGAGGCCGCCGGTCTTGATGAGGGGATAGACTTCAGAGGCGACCGCGAGGACGCGAACAGGCATCATGTATTGAGCCTGTCGATCATCGGCTGGGTGATCAGCGAGATGCCCTGCTCGGTGGTGCGGAAGCGCTTTCCGTCGAACTCGGGATCCTCGCCGACGACGAGCCCTTCCGGGATCTCGACGCCGCGGTCGATCACGACGTTCCTCAAGCGGGCGCCGCGGCCGACATTCACGTAGGGCATGATCACCGCGTTCTCGACATTGGCGTAGGAGTTGATGCGCACGCCGGTGAACAGCAGCGAGCGGCGCAGCGAGGCGCCGGAGATGATGCAGCCGCCGGAGACCAGCGAACTCACCGCCTGGCCGCGCCGGCTCTCCTCGTCATGGACGAATTTCGCCGGCGGCGTGATCTCGGCATAGGACCAGATCGGCCAGGCGCGGTCGAACAGGTCGAGCTCGGGCACCACGTCGGTGAGGTCGATATTGGCGGCCCAATAGGCGTCGACCGTGCCGACGTCGCGCCAATAGGCGGGGGTGTCGGTGCCGGAGCGAACGCAGGAGGTCGAGTATTGGTGCGCCATCGCGCGGCCGTTCTTGACGAGGTAGGGAATGATGTCCTTGCCGAAATCGTGGTTCGAGTTCGGGTCCTCGGCATCGCGCTTGAGCTGATCGAACAGGAATCTCGCGTCGAACACGTAAATGCCCATGCTGGCGAGCGAGACGTCCGGCTTGCCCGGCATCGGCGGCGGATCTTTCGGCTTCTCCAGGAACTCCTGAATCCAGCCGTTCTCGTCGACATGCATGATGCCGAAACCGGAGGATTCGGTCCGCGGCATCTCGAGGCAGCCGACGGTGACGTCGGCGCCGCTCTCGACGTGCTGGCGCAGCATCACCTCGTAGTCCATTTTGTAGATGTGGTCTCCGGCCAGCACGACGATGAAGCGGCAGGCGTGGGATTCGATGATGTCGATGTTCTGGTACACCGCGTCCGCCGTGCCGACATACCACATGCTCTCGGAGACGCGCTGGCTGGCGGGGAGGATGTCAAAACTCTCGTTGCGTTCGGGGCGGAAGAAGTTCCAGCCCATCTGAAGGTGCCGGATCAGGCTGTGCGCCTTGTATTGGGTCGCCACCGCGATACGGCGGATGCCGGAGTTCACCGCGTTCGACAGCGCGAAATCGATGATGCGGGATTTGCCGCCGAAATAGACCGCCGGCTTGGCGCGGCGGTCGGTCAGCTCCAGCAGGCGGCTGCCGCGTCCTCCGGCCAGGACAAAGGCCAGCGCCTGACGGGCAAGCGGCTCGGGTCTCGCGGCACTCATGTGATCCTCCCACAACTCTGGCGCTCGCGAGAAGCCTCCCGGCCGCGCACATTGGAACCGATAGTAATGGCACGAATAGTAAATCGTGAAGGTGGTTGTTGGTTGCGAATGCACGGGAAGCTTAATGCCTTGCCGGGTGATCGGGCCTCAGCCACCGTCGCGCGGCTGTCACAGGCGGCGACGTCGCCGGGCACCGGTTGATCAGAACGGAGGCAAGCGTCTTGTGCGGTGCACGCAAACTCCAAGCTTTGAAATTCAATGCTTTGACTTGGCGCAAGGATGTCCGATCATGACGCTGCGATCCTTTTTCCAAGCGAAAGGTCAGACAGGGAGTAGGACGATGAGGATCTGGAAGACGGCGATTGCCTGTTCATTGGTCGGCGTGGTCATGGTGGCCCAGATCGGGCAGGCCACGGCGGCCCCGATGCCGACCAACGTTGCGACGATGAAGGCTGCGGCCGGTGATAATGTCACACCGGTGCATTGGCGCGGCGGTGGCTGGGGCTTTGCCCTCGGTGGTCTCGCAGCCGGCGCGCTCATCGGCGGCGCCATCGCCAGCAGCGCGCCTTACGGTTACTATGGCAGACCCTATTACGGTGGCTACGGCTATGGATATCCGGGCTACGGCTATGGTTACGCCCCCGCCTATTACGGCGGCTACGGCTACGCACCGGTCTATCCGCGATATTATCGGCCGTACCGTCCGTATTACAGCTATGGCTATTACCGGCCGTACCGGGTTTATCACCGCCCGTTCGGTGTTTATCCCCGTCCCTACTACCGCGCCTATTGGTGAGCACCGCGCGGCTAGATGGCAGCCACACGATCAGGCTCATGCATGCAACATGCATGAGCAGGATCGCGGCGAGATGCAATGGCGGGCTTGAGGTGAAGCCTGCGCATCCCGCCGCCTCCGCCTAGTTCGATCCCGCGGCTGCGAAGCTGCGGTCGGCGGCGGCGGTCAACGAACTGGCCGACCGATCGATGATGGCGTGGGCGCCGACGCGCAGGCTACGATCGATCTGTATTTCCGCTGGGACTGATCAAGCAGAAGCTGGACGCAGCGGAGATCGTGGGCCGTTCATTCACGGACGCAATCGAAGGCGAAAATGTAATGCTCCGTCGTCATTCCGGGGCGCGACGAAGTCGCGAGCCCGGAATCCATTCATCGACAGACATTGCGGCTCGATGGATTCCGGGCTCGCCCTTCGGGCGCCCCGGAATGACGACTGTGGGTGTGAGAGCTCACGAGTCACTCAAGCATTCGTGAAGCGCGACGAGCACGTTCCAGCGCAATCGCCTTCTTCGAAATATTCCTTCTGCATTCTCACGGCCCGACAACACCCTCATTGCTATTTGCACCGCAGCTCTTGCGGCACGGCGCACTCCCGCAAAGATCAATCCGACGACCACATCGGGAGACCGGCCATGGGCCTGCAAGAAACAAAAATCGAATCGCTTCCCTTCGTCACTGCCGAACTCAACTATCTCGCACCGATCGAAGGCAAGCCGCGTACCTACGCGTTTGATCCGCCGCCGGGTGAGCCCAAGAGCACTTCGCTGCCGGAGCCGCATAAGGTGCCGATCTTCGATGCGCGGCTTATCGCGCAGAACTTCTCGCTGGATCGAGAGGGCTTTGCGTTGGTGCGTCACCCGACGCAGGTGAAGGATTTCTACAACGAGGACGAGGTGAGGGCGGTCTATTATCCCGCCGTGGAGGCCTTTCTGCGCGCGACGCTGAAGGCCGACCGCGTCGTCATCTTCGATCACACCGTGCGCAAGCGTGTTGAGGGCGCGCCTGATATCCGCGACGGCGGCCCGCGTCAGCCTGCCACGCGCGTCCATGTCGACCAGACCATCACGTCCGGCGCCAACCGCGTCCGCGAGCATCTGCCTGATGAAGCCGAGGAGCTGCTGAAGGGGCGCGTGCAGGTGATCAATCTGTGGCGGCCGATCCGCGGTCCCTTGCGGGATTCACCGCTCGCCATGGCCGACGGAACCACGGTCAAGCCGGAAGACCTCGTCGCTTCCGACCTGATTTATCCCAACCGCCGCGGCGAGACCTATTCGGTGAAGTACAATCCGAACCACCGCTGGTTCTATTTCCCGGAGATGACGCCGGATGAGGCGCTGCTGCTGAAGTGCTACGATTCCGCAACCGACGGCCGGACCCGTTTCGGGCCGCATACCGCATTCGTCGATCCGACCACGCCGGCCGATGCCGCGCCCCGCGAGAGCATCGAGGTCCGCACGCTGGTGTTCCACCAGCAGTAACAAAGTGTGATGCCCCTGCCGGGTCCATGCATCATGGGCGCGGGCGTCGTTCAGGTCTCGGTGGATTAGGCCCCCGAGCACGCTATAGTGCCGCCCAAAGCAAGACAGGGGGCGCTATGACTCGGATCAGGGTGGGACTCGTCGGCTGCGGCTTCGTGTCGGAGCTGCACATGTATGCGTTCCGGCGCGTCTATGGCGTTGACGTCGAGGTCGCGGCGGTTGCTGCCCGCGGCGACAAGGTTGTCGCGTTTGCCGGGCATCACAATATCCCGCGTGTTTACCGGAGCTTCGCCGAGCTGATCGCCGACCGCGATCTCGACGTCGTCGACGTTTGCACCCCGCCCAATCTTCACGCCGAGATGATCGTCGCCGCCATGCAGTCCGGCAGGCACGTCATCTGCGAAAAGCCGTTCGCCGGCTATTTCGGCCGCGAAGGCGATCAGCAGCCGATCGGCAAGCACGTGCCGAAGGCGCTGATGTATGAGCGCGTGATCGAGGAGATGGACAGGACGCGCGCCGCGATCGAGCGCACGGACAAGCTCTTCATGTATGCCGAGGACTGGATCTACGCGCCGGCCGTGACCAAGACCGCCGAGATCATCAAGGCGACCAAGGACAAGATCCTGTTCATGAAGGGCGAGGAGAGCCATTCCGGCTCGCACGCCGCGCATGCCGCGCAATGGGCGATGACCGGCGGCGGCTCGCTGATCCGCATGGGCTGCCATCCCCTCTCGGCCGTGCTGTATCTGAAGCAGGTCGAAGCCAAGGCGCGCGGCGAGCGCATCCATGTGGACAGCGTCACCGGCGATGTCGGCAACGTCACCGCCGGGCTCAAGCCGGAGGAGCGCAGCTACATCAAGGCCAATCCCCTCGACGTCGAGGACTGGGGCACGCTCACCGCCACTTTCTCGGACGGCACCAAGGCGACGGTGTTCTCCGGCGACATGATCATGGGCGGCGTGCGCAATCTGATCGAGACCTATACGAGCGGCGGCTCCCTGTTCGCCAACATCACGCCGAACAATCATCTGATGAGCTATCAGACCAACGAGGAGAAGCTCGCTTCCGTCTACATCACCGAGAAGGTCGACCGCAAAACCGGCTGGCAATATGTCTGCCTCGAGGAGGAATGGACTCGCGGCTATTTGCAGGAGATCCAGGACTTCATGGAATGCGTTGCGACCGGGCGCCAGCCGCTTTCGGACCTCGCGCTGGCGTATGAGACGATCAAGGTGAACTACGCGGGATATTGGGCGGCGGAGGAGGGGCGGCGGGTGGTGTTGTAAGGGCTTCTTTACCCTCCAGGGGAGGGTGGGGAGTGCGCCGCCCCCTCACGCCCCGTAAGTCGAGCCCTTCGGCAGCGGGAAGACCGGGTCCTGCGTGCGGATGTTGGTCGGCCACACCACGGAGATGTGCGCGCCGGCGTTCTGCATCACGACCGGCGTCGAACGTTCGTTCTGGCCGGAGAGCGGCGTGCCCGGCGGGAAGAATTTCACGCCATACCCCTGGATCGTGCCGCCCGCGGGGATGTCGACGTCGAGCGCCGCTTTCCGGATCGCCTCGGGCTCGAAGCTGCCGTACTTCTCCTTGGCGACCGGCAGCACGTTGTTGAGCAGCACCCAGGTCTGGTTGAAGCCCATCGAGCAGTGCGGCGGCACGTCGGTGGCGCCGGTCTTGGCCTGGTAGCGACTGACCATGGTCTTGATCAGATCGCCCATGCCGGGCGCGAGCTTGGCGGGATCGAGCAGCTGCGCCGGCACCGGGTCGATGTTGCAGAAATGGTCGATGTCGGCGCCGAACGTGGCGCGCAGCTTGTCGAGCTGGCTGTAGCCGGCACCGGCTCCGAACAGCATCTTGAAGCGCAGGCCGCTCTCGCGCGCCTGGCGCAGGAACAGGGTGATGTCAGGGTTGTAGCCCGCATGCGAGATCACGTCGGCCTTGGCCCGCTTGATCTTCGTCACCAGCACCGAGAGATCGGGCGCCGAGGCCGAATAGCCTTCGCGCAGCACCACCGGAATGCCGGCCTCTTTCGCATAGGCCTCGTCAGCGGAGGCAACGCCGACGCCATAGGGGCCGTCCTCGTGGATCAACGCGACCTTGACCTCCTTCGGGTCCATGCCGAGCTTGGCTTTGGCATGCTCGGTGAGGAAGCTTGCAAAGGCCTGGCCGTATTGATCCGAATGGATCTGCGCGCGAAATACGTGTTGCAGATTCTTGTCCTTGAACACGGCGGTCGAGACCGCGGTCGTGATCCAGAGGATCTTCTTTTGCTGCTCGACCTTGGCCGCGAGCGGCACCGCATGCGAGCTCGCATAGACGCCGTTGAGGATGTCAATCTTCTCCTGGCTGATCAGGCGTTCGGCCTCGTTGATCGCAACGTCCGGCTTGCTCTGCGAATCCGCGGCGACCGGAGCAACCTTGTATTTGCCGCCGACACCGCCTTTCTCGTTGACGAGATCGATGGCGATCTGCGCGCCGATCGAGGAGGCGACCGAGCCGCCGGCGGCGAAGGGGCCGGTGAGGTCGTAGATCAGGCCGATGCGTATAGTCTCCGCTTGTGCCTGGGCGCGCGTCCAATCGAGGCTGAGTGCGGCGGCGGCAGCCGCCGATGTCTTCAGCAGCTGCCTGCGTGAAGTCGGCATCCTATCCTCCCTCAAATCCGTCGTTCGATCTTGTTGTTGTTCACAAAGTATGGGGAGCGGGACGGCGGAAAGTCAACATCGCGAAAGTCGAGTTTCGTCCTCCGCGGCCGGGAGTGCAATTGCGAAAGGGACCCCCGCACACCCGCGATCACTGCTCCAAGCGCCGCGCCAGATAGCGCGCGGTCTTTCCAACGGCCTTGGCCAGGTGATGCGGCGTTCCCGATGCGACGATATTGCCGCCTTCGTCACCGGCACCGGGCCCGAGATCGATGATCCAGTCGCTGTGCGCCACGTCGTCCATGTCATGCTCGACCACGATCACGCTGTTGCCAACGATCCGTTCGAGCTGCGCGATCAGGCGCTCGACGTCGCGCGGGTGAAGGCCGGTGTAGATAGTCCCGAAGGCGAGCGAGGATTTCCCCGAGCCTGATACGCCCGTGAACACGACGAGGGCGTTGCGAGGAATGCGGACGTCGACGTTTCTCAGATTGTGCTCGCGCGCGCCCCGGACTCGCACGAAGCCGTCGTCCTGCATCAGGTCGGGTTGTCTTGGTCGATCGTCCATCTGGCTGCTCCCGGCCGCGTCGGGATTAACGGCAGGATCGCAGGATGGGTCCGTTGATGCCGGCGGGACCGTTATGACCTGACGAAGCCAAAAGCGTTCAGATTTCGATGGGCGTGCGCTTACAACGCAGGGAGCGAGTCCTTATGACCACTGCCTTCGCGGCAGATCAAGTGGCGGAAGGCGGGCCGGATCGAACGGCGCGAGGTCGACGTTGCGCGTCGCGCCTTCGACAATCAACTCTGCGAGTGCTTCGCCGGTTGCAGGGGCATTGAGGATACCCCAGACCCCATGGCCAGTCGCAACGTAGAGCGCTTCTTCCTGCGGCACGCGGCCAATCAACGGGGAGCCATCCGCTGTCACGGGGCGGTAGCACGCTTGTTTGGCGATGATCTTCTCCGGTCGGAACAGCGGCGAAAGTCGCTCTGAGATCTGTTGCAGCCTGTGCATGAGATTTGGCTCGGGCTCCACACGGGCCGGATCCGTAGGGAAGGTGTCTGTGTCGGGACAAGCGGTCACATAGGTGGTGCCGTCCGGGCGGGGGAACACCTCGATAGGGGTGACTTGGCCGCGAATCTCCATCTCGAGAAACAGGGCGTCTGCGGATACATGTGTGCCCGTGTCGTAGACAATGCTGGGGCTGCGTTGCGCATACAGGGCGGGCAGACTCATCCACTTCGTGGCGAGCAGGGACCATGGACCCATTGCGATCACCACGGCGTCGGCCTCGATGATGCTATCGCCCACCCCGATGCCCTTGACGGTCGTGCAACCCGCCTCGCGCAGGATGCCCGTGAAGAGGCCATGGCGCAGCTCGGCGCCTTGCGCGATCGCCGCATTCATCATGGCCGATGTGAACTTCTGGGGATGAACGATGGCGGTCGTCTCGGTCGTGCCGATGCGCTGCGCGATGTGGATGCCGTTGCTGAGCCAGTCGAATGTAGAGCGCGTGTTCCGGCGCGGATCACCTTCGGGAACGACCCGGCCGCTGTATGCGCTCATCGGCCGGTAGTCCCAATGCCCAGGAAGCTCCCGAGGCAGTTGCGCGTGAAGCTTAAAACTGCGACTGGCCAAAGCGTCGAGGGGCGTGCCCGCGCACCAGTCGCGCGCCAGAAAGCCGCCGGCTTTGCCGGAGGCTGCAGCCGCCACGGCGGTCCGTTCGACGACGATGACATCGACACCATGCCGGCGGAGGAAATAAGCAGTGCAAGCTCCGACGACGCCGCCGCCACAGATTACAACACGCATCGCCTTCTTCCCTCGAGGAGCCGATCGTTGCGGCCACAATCTGGCTCGCATAGCATACTGCCGCTGCTAGTGCGATGCCTGCGGCGGCAGCATGGGATCGAAGGCCTCGTCGCTGTTCTTGTGAATGACTGCTTCTCATGCAAAGGCGTCGACGCCGGCGCCTCTCGCAATTCACGTAAATCTCTCAGGGTCGTAAGGTGGGCACCATCTCGTCCCGTATCGGAGTGATCGTGGGCACGCTTCCCTTGCCCACCCTACGCTAGCGGTGCACTCTTCGCTCAGCCCGGCCCTGCGCCCTGTGTCGCCGTATACACGGCGTAGAGCGATTGGCTTGCGGCCATGAACAGGCGGTTGCGCTTGGGGCCGCCGAAGCAGACGTTGCCGCACACTTCCGGCAGACGGATGCGGCCGAGCAGCTTGCCCTCCGGCGACCACACCGTGACGCCGCTGTAGCCGACGGCGCGTCCGGCATTGCTGGAGGCCCAGAGATTGCCGTTGACGTCGCAACGCAGACCATCCGGTCCGCACTTCACGCCATCGATCACGCAATCGGTGAACTTCTTCAGGTTCGAGAGCTTGTTGTCGCTGCCGACGTCGAACACGAAGATCTCGCCCTTGCCGCCGGGGCCGGTGTCGCCCGGTCCCTTGCCGGTCGAGGCGATGTAGAGCTTCTTGTAGTCGGGCGAGAAGCACAGCCCGTTCGGATCGGGCACCTGGTCTTCGGTGACGACGAGGTCGATGCGGCCGGAGGGATCGATGCGATAGCAGTTGGTCGGCAGCTCGCGCTTGCCCGGCACGAAGCCGGCCGGCTGTCCGATCCGCGGATTGAGCTTGCCGCCGGCATTACTCGGGCCGCCCGCGACGTCGGGCTCGCCTTCGTAGAGCTGGCCGCCATACGGCGGATCAGTGAACCAATAGCTGCCGTCGGGATGCGCGGCGATGTCGTTCGGCGAGTTCAGCTTCTTGCCCTGGTAGGACTCGGCGAGCACGGTGGCGGTGCCGTCATGCTCGTAGCGCGTCACCCGCCGTGTCAGGTGTTCGCAGGAGAGCTGGCGGCCCTGGAAGTCGAACGAGTTGCCGTTGGAATTGTTGGAGGGCGAGCGGAACACGCTGACGCGGCCGTCGTCCTCGGTCCAGCGCATTTGCCGGTTGTTGGGAATGTCGCTCCACAAGAGATAGCGGCCCTGCGCACTCCACGCCGGGCCTTCGGCCCAGAGCAGCCCGGTATAGAGACGCTTGATCGCGGTGTTGGGCTGGGCGAGATCGTTGAAGGACGGATCGACCGCGATGATGTCGGGGTCCCAGAAATAGGTCGTCGGCGCGCCGCCCGGGCCGAAATCGCGCGGCGGCGTCGTGATCGTCGTCGGCGGTGCGGCGGGCCCGGTCTGGGCCAGCGCGGGGCCCGCCAACGTGGCCGCGGCGCCGAGCGCCAGCCCCCCGACCAGCGTTCGTCGTGAAAGCGCAGCATCGTGCGCACGCTGCTCCTGCTCAGGAGCCTCCTGGCGTGTCATCGTGTCCTCCCGGTCATGTTCGGCCCGCCGGTTGATCCGGCCGAGCGAGGCGAAGGTTAGTCCGGTCCGCGTCAGGTTGCGAGGGGCAGACTTGAAACCGCGGCGTGATCGCGGGTCGCAATTTCGTCACCTTCGAGTGCGTTTGGATTGAAGGGCGCTAGGGGATAAAGCCGGAGCTCATTGTGCAAGTCGTCATCCTGGTCATCCTTCTCTCGTTTGCCTTTGCGGCTGGCTATTTCACGCGAGATTACGTCTCCCGAAAAAGGCGCGCGGAGGCACGCCGCTGGCGCGAGTACGCTGAGCCGGACTGGCTCTCAGCCAATGCGCCGGCCAACACCAACGAGATCGCGAAGACCGGCACCCCTGCGCCCACTGGCGAGCTCGGCCAAATGCTGAACCGTTGGGAGAACAGGGCGCGCGCCCGCCGCACCGGCACGGCGTAGGCCTATCGCTTTTAGGTCACCTATGTTGACCATCTTTTGGCGTTGCAGTTGCGGCCATTTCTCGTCTAGAAACGGCCACATCGGGCCCCTCCCGGAAACCAACCGTCAATGGTTTTGACCGAGGATTTGAGGCTCTGCAGGGTCTGGCAATGCTGATTCGCGGCCAAATCGAGGGGATTTCGGGGGAGGTGGCTCTGGCCGCCGCCGCGATCCCGGCTGCACTGCTGCCCACCCTCCTTATTGGCGGCCTTCTTCTTACTTGCCCCTGAGGGCCGGCTGGGCGCCATGCGCCTGGGCGCTCAGGGGTTGGTCGAGATCAACGGACACCTCAAGCGCCAAGGGACTGAAACGGGCTCTGAACGGCGCAAACGCTCAAAAGGAAATCTAGGAATGGCCACCGTGAACAAGTCCGAGAAGGACCGCGTCATCATTTTCGACACCACGCTGCGCGACGGCGAGCAGTGCCCCGGCGCGACCATGACCTTCGAGGAGAAGCTCGAGGTCGCCGAACTGCTGGATGATATGGGCGTCGACGTCATCGAGGCGGGCTTTCCGATCACCTCCGAAGGCGACTTCCAGGCGGTCAGCGAGATCGCCCGCCGCTCCAAGAACGCCGTCATCGCAGGTCTGTCGCGCGCCCATCCCGCCGACATCGACCGCTGCGCCGAGGCCGTGAAGTTCGCCAAGCGCGGCCGTGTCCACACCGTGATCGCGACCTCGCCGCTGCACATGCGCGTGAAGCTGAACAAGACCCCGGAGCAGGTGATCGAGACCTCGGTCGCCATGGTCGCGCGCGCCCGCAACCAGATCGACGACGTCGAATGGTCGGCCGAGGACGGCACCCGCAGCGAGATGGACTTTTTGTGCCGCATCGTCGAGGCCGTGATCAAGGCCGGCGCTACAACGGTGAACATCCCCGACACCGTCGGTTATACGGTGCCGGAGGAATATACCCACTTCATGAGGACGCTGATCGAGCGCGTGCCGAACTCGGACAAGGCGGTGTTCTCCGTGCACTGCCATAACGATCTCGGCATGGCGGTCGCCAACTCGCTGGCCGGCATCACCGGCGGCGCGCGCCAGGTCGAGTGCACCATCAACGGCATCGGCGAGCGCGCTGGCAATGCCGCGCTCGAAGAGATCGTGATGGCGATCAACGTGCGCAACGACAAATTCCCCTACTGGAACAAGATCGACACCACCCAGCTCACCCGCGCCTCGAAGCTGGTGTCGGCGGCGACCTCGTTCCCGGTGCAATACAACAAGGCGATCGTCGGCCGGAATGCCTTCGCGCATGAGAGCGGCATTCACCAGGACGGCGTGCTGAAGGACGCTTCGACCTACGAGATCATGCGCCCCGAGATGGTCGGCCTGAAGCAGTCCTCGCTGGTGCTGGGCAAGCATTCCGGTCGCCATGCCTTCGTGCACAAGCTGGAGGAGATGGGCTACAAGCTCGGTCCGAACCAGTTGGAAGATGCGTTCACGCGGATGAAGGCGCTGGCCGACCGCAAGAAGGACATCTACGACGAGGACATCGAGGCGCTGGTCGACGAGGAGATGGCGGCCTCCCACGACCGCATCAAGCTGACCTCGCTGACCGTGATCGCCGGCACCCACGGCCCGCAGCGCGCGACCATGAAGCTCGACGTCGACGGCCAGATCAAGATCGAGGAAGCCGAGGGCAACGGGCCGGTCGATGCCGTTTTCAACTGCATCAAGCGCCTGGTGCCGCACGAGGCCAAGCTCGAGCTGTACCAGGTGCACGCAGTCACCGAAGGTACCGACGCGCAGGCGGAAGTGTCGGTGCGGCTGGCGCAGGACGGCCGCTCGATGACGGCGCGCGCGGCGGATCCGGATACCCTGGTGGCTTCGGCCAAGGCCTATCTCGGCGCGCTCAACAAGATCGTCATGAAGCGCCAGCGCGACAATGTGACGACGGCGGCGGCGAGCTGACAAGCGAAGCTGCGAGTTCTTACTCCTCTCCCGCTTGCGGGAGAGGTCGGCGCGTAGCGCCGGGTGAGGGCTCTCTCTTCCCGAGGATTGTCCCGTTGTGGAGACACCCTCTCCCCAACCCTTTCCCGCGAGCGGGAGAGGGAGCGCAGCAGTGCTTGCGGTATTCACCATGAATGCCTGTCCTGCTAAGAGCCAATAGCGGCCCTGCAGGCGAGCCGCTATTGATGTAGCCGGCATAAGATTGGTCACCCGGCGCCGCCGGGGGCTCAAACGAACAACAGGGAGAGACTATGCGCACCTTGGCGATCGCCGCCTCCATCGCGGTTCTGGCACTTGGCTTGAGCGGGCCGGCATCGGCCCAATCACCGATCATCATCAAATTCAGCCACGTTGTCGCCACCGACACGCCGAAAGGCAAGGGCGCGGAGAAGTTCAAGGAGCTCGCCGAGAAGTACACCGGCGGCAAAGTCAAGGTCGAGGTCTATCCGAACTCGACGCTCTACAAGGACAAGGAAGAGCTCGAGGCGCTCCAGCTCGGCAGCGTGCAGATGCTGGCGCCGTCCAACTCCAAGTTCGGCCCGCTCGGCATCCGCGAGTTCGAGGTGTTCGACCTGCCCTACATCCTGCCCGACATCAAGACACTGCGGAAGGTGACGGAAGGGCCGCTCGGCACCAAACTGCTGAAGCTGCTGGATGCCAAGGGCATCACCGGCCTTGCCTATTGGGACAACGGCTTCAAGCAGATGAGCGCGAACAAGAAGCTGATCACGCCGGCCGACTATCAGGGCGTGAAATTCCGCATCCAATCCTCGCGCGTGATCCAGGCCCAGTTCAAGTCGCTCGGCTCGCTGCCGCAGGTGATGGCGTTCTCGGAAGTCTACCAGGCACTCCAGACCGGCGTGGTCGACGGCCAGGAGAACACCTGGTCGAACATCTATACCCAGAAGATGCACGAGGTTCAGAAGTACATCACCGAGACCAATCACGGCTACATCGGCTACGTCGTGATCGTGAACAAGAAGTTCTGGGACGATCTGCCGGCCGACATCCGTGACCCATTGTCGAAGGCGATGAAAGAGGCGACCGAATTCAGCAACGCGCAGTCGCAGAAGGAGAACGATGACGCGCTGGCCGAGATCAAGAAGAGCGGCAAGAGCGAGATCATCAAGCTGACGGCCGATCAGGACGAGGCGATGCGCAAGGCGATGGAGCCGGTCTACAAGGAGGCCGCGGGCCGCATCGGCCAGGGGCTGATCGACGAGTTCCTGAAGGAAGCCAAGAGCCCGACGAACTGACCTCGACGGGGCGACCCCAACGAAGGGCTTCCGCGCAGCGCACGGAAGCCCTTTTTGTTGCAGATCGTTTCAGTTTGCATCTGAACGGACATTCACGGCAGTTACATCTCTGCAAGGACCCCTTCCTGTCCAAGTTGTAAGTTGCGCGTCAGCCCCCTCGCGCTCATCCTCACGGGCACCTTTCCAGAGGAGGTCAGGATGAAGAAATTCACCATCGCAGCCATCGCCGTGCTCAGCATCGCCGGCTCGGGCGCGGTCTACGCCCAATATCATCGCCCGTGGATGGAGCACGTCCGCCACATGCGCATGAACCCCGAGGACCGGGCCGCTTTCGTCGATGCGCGGATCGCCGCCGTCCATGCCGGCTTGAGGCTTAACGCAGATCAGGAGAAGCTGTGGCCGCCGGTCGAGGCGGCGGTGCGGGAGTTCGCCAAGCTGCGCATCGACCGTGCCAATGCGCGGATGAATGCCGGGCCGGGCGATGCCGACAGGGCCGAGGATCCGATCGCCCGCCTGCGCCAGCGGGCCGAGGACATGGGCGCCAGCTCCGCCGCCCTGAAGAAGATCGCCGATGCCGCCGATCCGCTCTACAAGACCCTCGACGAGGGCCAGAAGCGGCGTCTCGCCGTGCTGACCCGGCACCGCGGCCCGTTCGGCGGCGGCGAGGACGGCCCGCGCCACTACCACTTCAAGGAGCGCATGGACCGCATGATGGAACGGGGCATGGACCACTTCCACCATGACCGCTTCGACCGTGACCGCGGTCCCGACCGGGACCGGGAGGGCCGGCTCTGAACGGACCGGTTCTCAGGCCGTAAACCCTGGCGAAGCCGCTGGAATCCAGCGGCTTTTCGCATTTCCGTTCCTGTGGACGAGACCTTGGAAAACTTACGTCCGATCGCTTGCCATACCCGGATCGCTTTGCTAAACGACCGGCCTCGCAAGGCCTTGACCGCCTTTCGGGCGCATAGCTCAGTTGGTAGAGCAGCTGACTCTTAATCAGCGGGTCCCAGGTTCGAGCCCTGGTGCGCCCACCAAGCAAATCAAGCACTTACAGCAGTGCGCACCAGAACGGACCAGTCGGTTTGACGTCCGGTTTGAGAAATCTGTTCGTCGTCTGTACGCCAAGTTGAAGGATGGCGGGATGGCTGCGCGTTACCGCAGCGGCTAGCTCGTTCCCCGGCGGCGTGGAGCGCTCTCTCACGCAGAAGCCTTGGCGACCGAGGACGCCTTCACCTGGAGTCGATCCACATCCCGAACTCACTGTTCCTACCCGTATACTTCACTCAATTTCTTTATCGCTGACTCGGCGAGTTCGAGCCGGCCGCCCAGTTAGTGCGCATCGAGGATCTCCTGCACCGTCTTCATCGAATGGCCAGTTATCGAGGCGATCTCCGGAACCGAGCAATTGGATAGCGCGAGGCGCGTAACAGCAGTGCCGCGCAAATCATGGAAGTGCAGATCCTTCAACGACGTTTTCTTGAAAGCCTTGTCCCAGCTCGTCCTGAAACCGTCCTCCGTCCATGGCCGGCCGAACGAGTTGACCAATATAGTCACGGCCGAGCGCTCTTCCTTCAATGCAGCGTCAAGCGCCGCCTTCAGCGGCGGTCCCACCGGTATAGTCACACGGCGCCGGCCCTTGTTGTCGCGGCCCTTCGATTGGCGCATCCGGATATACGTGCCATCGTAATCTTTCCAGGTCAGGCGCAGCAGGTCTCCTTGGCGCTGACCTGTCCATAATGCGAGCAGGAGAGCGGCTTGTAGCTCAACCGACGCAACGCCACAAAAGGCCCTGATGTCCTCGGCCGACCAAATTAATTCAGACCGGTCGGATTCATAAAGCCGGCCACCGCGCTCGCAGACGTTCACTGAGATCTTGCCACGATCCTTTGCAACGGACAGAACACGCGCAATTGTCGTCCAGATATAATCCGCCTTGCGTGGCGTGTCGGAGAATGAATCCCGAAATTCCTTGAAGTCACCCCGTGTGCGCTTGTCCTCGAGGGCGCCAATCGGCATCGAACCGAACCTGGTTTCGATAAGCTTGAGGTATCCGTCGTAAGCGCGCTTACTCTTGCCACCAAGATCTTTGTACTCACTGCAGTCCTTGAAGTAGTCGATAAGTGAGCTAAACGTCTCGGAGTTCTTCTTCGTGTACGACGCCACTGCTTCATTGTAGAGGCGCATAAATTCCGGTGTGCCGGGTGTCGCGTTGATGCGCGGGCCTCCCTTCCACGCATACCAGTAGGTCTTCAACGTACCGTCACCGAGCTTTTTTATGGACCAGTTGATCCCCTTCAGCCGCACTCGCATTCTGGGATGCCTTCCACGCGTCGTATGGTGCCAGTTGAGCTTCAATTTTAGGCTGCAAACCAGATAACCGGTCAAGGGCTACGTCAATCGCTTTTTTATCCCATTTGCGTGTTCCAGGTATTGCCCTCGGCATGATTCCGCGTCGAACCCATTCGTTGATCGCTGAAAGGGACTCGCAGCCTGCGTAAGCGGCAGCCTGTTCTTTGGACATGCCACGGGGCTCGATCATTCGCTGCTCCCACTGCCGGCAATCAAAGTAGCGGTGCTGAATTCGGCAGGACCGTAGTTGATCAAGGCCGAGAAACCTTGGTGACAAAAGAGCGGGACTGTAGAGCTCGCAGATTCGGCTAGCGTGGAGTGGAAATCGGACCGACCTATGTGCGCCAACGGCGCCGGAATCTACTCCGGGATCTGAAATCCATCTGTCTCTGGTGCGGTGATCTTGTCCGGCGTCAGACGGACCGGTGATCTAACTTTTGGGTAAGTATGACTACGTCATCCTCGACAGCGATCACCCACTATCGATCGGCGAGCTTCATATCCAATGGTTTTCGCTGCTCGAGCGTTAAAATTATAGACGCCGGCCGAAGATCTCGTTTCCAGTGACGGCTATCCTGCACCGCCGAAGAGCCCGTGCTTCTTTCCCCGGGCCACCTCAAACGCGGCGCGTTAGTCGGCACGATGCATCGCATGGATGCAGCCAAGGCGCATTAAACGGGCAGGCGGGTTCGTCTCCGCACGAGGCCTTGCGAAGATTCCCAATGCTGGCGGAAATCCGGATGCAGTTACGCTCCTGTCATATTGAGGACGGAGCGAGGCAACATGATCACAAAGCGAAGAATTCTTTCTGATCGGCCGCCCAATGCGCATCACCGTGCGGGATCTCAAGCGGATGCAGAAGGTAACCGTCGCCTCAGTGTACCAATGCGCGGGAAGCCCGTTGGCTCCGGACAAGCCGACGCAGCGTGTTTGCAACGTGACATGGGGCGGCGTGCGTCTGGACGATGTCCTCCAACGCGTCGAACCGGACCCGGAGGCTGCCTTTGTCTGGTCCATCGGTGCGGACTCGGGTGAGTTCGGCGGCGCGGATTGCGGGCATTACACGAAGGATCTCCCTCGCTCGCGCGTGGGGGCCGACGTCCTCCTCGCCTACGAAATGAACGGCGAGCCTTTGTTACCGGAGCACGGTCATCCGCTGCGGCTGGTCGTACCGGGATTCTATGGGACCAACAGCGTGAAGTGGCTCCGGAGGATCGAGCTTCGCAAAGAGCGCGCTCCTGGTCCCTTTACGACACGTTGGTACAACGATGTCGTCGCCGAAGGCGTGACGCGCCCGGTCTGGAACATCGCCCCGCAATCGGTGATTGTGTGGCCCGCGCCCGGGACTCCAATAGAGCAGGGGGCAGTTGTTCGGGCATGGGGTTGGGCGTGGGCGGATGGCGGCGTGGCCGGCGTGAAGATCAGCCTGGATGAGGGGCTTTCCTGGAAGGCCTGCGCCGTCGAAAAGCCTACCGGCCATTCGTGGACGCAATTCATGTGCAACTTCGAGGCGGCGGCGGGACAACAAAGCATCGTTTCCCGCGCGACCTCCCGTTCCGGCGAGAGTCAGCCGGACGACGGAAAGAGAAATGCTCTCTATCGCGTTCCTTTCACGGTCGTATGAGACCTATAATGCTTCGCGTCGCCGCAGATGCCGGACCGCTCGACGCGGGCCGAAAGAAGTGCGCTCCAGCGATCGGCGCGCCGTGCCCGCAGGCTGTGCATTGGAGATACGCCTGCAGTTTGAGCAAGGTGAATTGCTATGGCTGCCCCGTCAAAGCCTGGTTGACTACGTAAGATTTCAGCGCGCCGCGTTGATACGGCACGTCCGCTCCGCGCACCAGGCTCTATGCGCTGCGCTTACCAAGCCATGCTGTCTCGGCACGTCGCGCACCGATCCCTCGTGCAAGATTTAAAGAGCTCCTCGCCCGGGGGCACTCGGAAAAGGGGCTCGCCTACGGCAACCGCTATCACGGCCCCGTTCCCGGGTGTTCTTTAACCGGTCTCGCCGCTGCACTCGTGCCACGTGCCGGCTGCGCCGTCGTTATGCTCACGTGGCTCGGGTGCCATTTCAGGTGATCGATGCGGCGTCCACTGTTCTCGCCGAGAACGCCGCAACGAAATCGCAACGAATTGGATGAAACGAGCGTGAACAAAACGGGACGAAAGTGTATGTCACACCGAGAAAAATCAACAACTTAGAAGACGTTCATTGCGTTCGGGACGCAGGGCAGCCCACGCTCAGATCGGGACTTGAACTGAATGTCGGTATCGGTAGTTGCGGCTCCAGGATTTGAACCTGGCTGCGCTCCATTTCCGCCGGCAAGGAATTGCGTACGAACGACGGCTATTGACGAACTATCGCGGGCTCAATTCGCCAGTTAGACTGCCCTTCGATAGGAAAACAAGGCCTCCGAAATAGTGGGTCTAGCGATGTAGCGGACCAGCGACTCGAACCCCCGACATTGAGCTACCTGCGCAGGATGATCTCTTTGTTTCCTGAAGTGACAGTATTCGAAAACCTCAGATTGGTGGCCCCAAATCTCGAACCAGCTGGGTTGATGTCCTTGCCGGTCTCTTGCAGCAAGAATGCGGGGGCAGGTGCCATAGAGCTGCGGATCATGAGCTGAACATTCATTCGCTAGCCTCTATACTTATCTCATCGTCCGCGGCAGATAGAGCGCAAGATCGGGGATCAGCATCAGGATGCCCAGCAAGAGTACCATCGCGGCGAGGAACGGCAGAATTCCACGATAGATCTGCTCCATCGGCACGTCCCTCACCATGCCCGATATGACAAACACGTTGAGTCCGACAGGTGGTGCGATCATGCCGGCCTGACACACCACAACGATGACGACGCCGAACCAGATCGGATCGTAACCGAGCGCAACGCAAACCGGAAAGAGTATAGGTACGGTCAGCAGAATCATGGCGAGTTCGTCCATGAATGCGCCCATGATCAGATATGCGGCTATGATGAGCAACATGATGGCCGCAGGCGACAATCCTGAATTGGCGAGCGCAGTTGCTAAGGACATAGGCAACTGCGTAACGGCGAGGAAGTAGCCCAGAATCACCGCTCCGATGAGGATGACGGTAATGATGGCCGTAGTCTCGACCGTTGACATCAATGCCCGTAGCAACACCTGCCAGGTCAGACGCCGCCGCGCCAACGCGAGGATCAAGGTGCCAAATGCGCCGATGCCGGCGGCCTCGGTCGCGGTAAAGACGCCGCCATACATGCCCCCGATCACCAACGTGAACAGCATCGCAACGGCCCAAACATCTCGAAAAGCCCGAGCACGTTCGGCGAAGCTTGCCTTCACTTCAGTTCGGGGAGCAAGGGTCGGATCCCTCAACGTCGTGACAGCAATCGTGAGAACAAACAGGATCGTCAATAGAATCCCGGGAAGTACGCCGGCCAAGAACAATTTTCCGATCGAAGTTTCGGTGATGAAGCCGTAGATCAGAAAAATGATGCTCGGCGGAATCAGAATTCCGAGCGTGCCACCAGCGGCGATCGAACCGGTGGCGAGCCGTGGATCATAGCCGAATTTACGCATCTCGGGCAGCGCCACTGTTGTCATTGTCGCGGCTGTCGCAAGGCTGGAGCCACTGATGGCTGCAAATCCGGCGCACGCCATCACAGTCGCCATCGCGAGTCCTCCGCGCCGATGACGCAGCCAGGTTTGCGAGGCGGCATAAAGCTCACGGCCTACTCCTGTCTCATTGGCCAAGTGGCCCATCAGGACGAATAGCGGCACGACACTCAGCACGTAGTTGGCGACTGCGCTGTAGGGCGCGAGCCCGATCAGGTTGAGTGCTGAATCCCAGCTGTTGACGACGGCGAAGCCGATGAATCCGACGATGCCCATGGCGACGCCAATCGGCACGCCAAGAAACATCAGCAACAGCATTGCAAAGAAGCCGATGACGCCGATTGTCGTATTGTCCATTTAGCGGCTCACGGTGTTGATCGCCCGCGCGATGCGCAGCACGAGCACGATCGCGACGAGGGCGGACCCCACGGCGAGGAAGCCGTAGAAGGGAAACGTCGAGACGCCGAGGTTGAGTGAGACTTCACCGCTCTCGCGCACCTCTTGAGCGTGATCGATGGCCCGCCAGGAAATTACACTCCAGAAAACCATTCCAAACAGAGCACCGACGCCGTCGAGCGCTGTACGAACCCGTTCGGGAAGCATCTGGGTAAAGAAGTCTACTTTGATGTTGCTGTTGCGAAGTTCCGCGCAGGCCAGTCCGCCAAAGCTCAGGAAGATGAGAAGAAACTCGGTGATTTCGACGCCCGCGAATAGCGGTTTACTGAAGAAGTAGCGACCGGTCACGTCGGAAACCGTTACTCCGACGAGACCGGCCAAGGCTATGATTGCGACAAAATTCAAGACCCTTGCGGCCGGTTCCAGGATGGGCATTCGCTGATGCCTAGGGATCGTACTGCTTGATAAGGGCGCGGAGATCGCCAAGCGCCTGCTTTGCGGGCAGACCCTTTGATTCGGTCGCCTTCAGCCATTCCTCGACGATCGGCGCGGCTTTTTCGCGCCATGGCTGCAGTTGGTCGTCGGTGAACTTGTAGAAATGGCCGCCGGCCTTGTTGGCTGCATCGACGCCCGATAGCTCGCCCTTGTCCCATGCGGCTCCGGCGAACTCCGCGCCCCATGCACCGCCAAGTTCGTCCAGCACCTTCTTGAGGTCGGGTGGAAGCGAGTTGTACTTGGCAAGATTCATTACGAGGAACTGCGATGTCGTGAACATGCGCAGCTCGATATGATGTTTTGTCACCTCAGCAAGCTTAAAACCGTGAAGGGCTTCGTGCGGAAGGATCGTACCGTCAACGATGCCCCGCTCCAATGCATTGTAGCCTTCGGGCACAGACAACGCGACTGGTACACCGCCGAGCGCCTTCACCAGATCGGAAACCGGCCCGCCGCCGACCCGAATACGCAGGCCGGCGAACTCTTCAGGCTTCAGCACCGGCTTGTTCGCCATCTGAAGATGGAAGGGTGGAGGAGCTTGCAGCCACAGCACCTTCACGCGCGCATGCTCTTTTTCCAGGTGCTTGACGTAGTATTCCCACAACGCGCGGCTAGCGCCTTTTGCCGTTTTAGTCTGGAACGGAAGATCGAAGGCTGCGGTCAGCGGGAAGCGCCCGGCGGTGTAGTTATGCGTTCCCCATGCGATGTCGACGATGCCGTTCTGCGCCATGTCCCAATGGTCGGCCGGCTTACCGAGAATGCTGCCAGGAAAGATCGTGATCTTCAGTTTGCCGTTACTGTTCTTCTCGACCATCGCCGCCCACGGCACCAGAACGTGTTGATGGTTGACGTGCGCAAGCGGCAGCCAGTGAGACAACTTCAATTCGATGGGCTTGTCCTGAGCGACGGCGAGCGTACCGGACAACGCGAAAGCCAAAAGGGCGTAGCCGCCCTGTTTGATCAAACCTAGCATCCCGATCCCCTCCCTCGGAGTTCTGTATCTCGGCTTCTGCCGACTCTTGGTTGCCTGTATCAGCAATTTTCGATGGCCGATGCGAGCGACGCGTAATTTGTGATAACAAATCACAAGCAAGTGCACTTGAAAAGGCTTATCTGCAAAATTGTTCCCAAGCGCAGCGAGGTAGACGCAATCAGAGAATGCAATTGCACCGGCACCCGCGCGGACCAATCAAGGTGCGTACGGCTCGCATCCCGAGCATCAGTGCGGTTCAAGAATACTGCCAATCGTGTCTATTGGCTTGCTGGGGTAACGTGCTGCATGCCGATAATATGCGGTGCCGCGGCACTCTCACCGAACCCGGGATGAACGATAACGCGAAAACGATCCGCCAGCCCCTCGGCCCACCGATAGCCCTCGATGGTCGCTGCGCCATGGAAAGCAAGCAGCGACGGCCCGCTGCCAATCGCTTTCACTATCGTATCGACGCCATCGACCTTGGGCCTTAGCGTCTCGGATTCCATTCAGCTTTCCACTTGGCGGCTGCGGTTAGGCGGAGCTGCGGTTACCATGTGTTGTGTAACGCATTCAAACGGCTTGCATCAGGCGCCTCGGCCACGGAAAAAGCGTTACTCTTCAAGGATACGGCGATACGCGTCTATCGCCGGGGCGAAGTGGAGCACGAATCATCGGTGAGCGGCTAGGATGTATCCGGGGAAGGCGCCAGATTTGCCAAGCGAACGTCTCTTGATAAGGTGATGGAATTGTCGGGGACGAGGCCGCTCAGCGAATGGTTAAAGGGATAGACAAGGTCGGGCTCGAGAGCTCGATTCGCGCTGTCGAACGAGAGACTCTCAACGATCGCGTATACCGCGAACTCCGGACTATGATCATGTCTGGAGGCTTCGCGCCCGGCTCGGAAATGAAGCTGCGAGCTCTGGCGCAAAGCCTACATGTTAGCCTGATGCCGGTTCGAGACGCCATTGGGCGCCTAGTCGTCGAACGCGCGCTGAAAATGCTCCCCAACCATCGCGTCATCGTACCTGAAACGACGATCGATGAGTTCTTGGAAATTCGCAGAGTTCGGATTCTTCTGGAAGGCGAGGCCGCCGCCCTGGCATGTCAGTACGTTAGCCCTGACGTCATTGCTTCCCTCAAGCGTATCCATGAGAAGATTAAATCCTTGAGTGGAAATAAGCAGCGTCAATTTTGGGCGCTGAACCAGGAGTTCCATTTTACAGTGTATGAAGCGGCCAAGAGCCCGTTGTTACTTTCCATGATCGAGTCGCTGTGGCTCCAGATCGGGCCTGTTTTCAACCATATTCCGATCAACTTGACCTCGGAGGGCGCCCGCGGCCATCATCGAATTATAGCTGCGCTAAGCGCAGGCGATGCCAAGGCAGCTAGGGCTGCGATAACAGAAGATCTTATGAAAGGTGGCGATCGCATCATCGCGGCCTTGATCCAGGACAAGCAGCTGGCCCACTAGCCGCCTAGCCTTCCACCAATCTGTCCAAATTCAAACACGAAGCTGGGAGTGCTGCGTTGCCGTAGTTGCGCGTGCGTGCTGGGGCGCGCTCAAGGCTCTTGACTCTCATTTGTGATTTGTTATCACAAATCACAAATGACGAGCTCCCGAGGAGGATAGCTCGCTTGGGAGGAGATTGCGATGAGGTGGCTAGGTGCGGTTTTCGCGGGTGCGTTGATGTGGGCCAGCTCGGCGCGCGCTGACGACGCGCCCATCAAGATCGGCGTCATGAACGACATGTCTTCGGTTTATGCCGTGGCCGGCGGTCGAGAGACTGTTGAAGCCGTCCGCATGGCAATCGACGACGCTGGGCCCGTGCTCGGCAAGAATGCCGAGCTCATCTTTGCCGACCACCAGAACAAGCCGGACGTCGGCTCGGCCATCGCGCGCCGGTGGTATGACGTTGAGGGGGTCGATGCGGTCGTCGACGTTCCGAACTCGGCGGTTGCTTTCGCGGTCCAAAGTCTTGCCAAGGAAAAGAAGAAGATTTCGCTATTTGTTGGCGCCCTGAGTTCCGATGTGACTGGTCGCAAATGCGATAATTACACGACGCAATGGGCCGTTGATACGTATTCGCTGGCGCACGTCATGGGAGCCGCTGTTCTCAAGCGGGGCGGCAACCGCTGGTTCTTCCTCGGCGCCGATTATGTATTCGGACGTGCCCTTGTGCGCGATACCAGTGCCGTTATTGAGGCTAACGGGGGCAAGGTCCTCGGCGCCGTCTACGCGCCGCTGAACACTTCCGACTTCTCCTCCTTCCTCTTGCAGGCGCAGCCGACCAATCCGAACGTGATCGGCCTTGCAAATTCTTCGGACGATACGGTCAACTCCATCAAACAGGCCGTCGAATTCGGTCTCACCTCTAACGGTGCGACTTTCGCGGCTTACGTGCTCTTTCTCGAGCATGTCCAAAGCATCACGCTCAAGACCGCTCACGGCTTGCTTCTGGCCAATCCCTTCTATTGGGACCTGAATGACGAGACACGTGCCTGGTCGAAGCGCTTCGAAGAAAAGATAGGTCATCCGCCGGATTGGGATCCTGCGATGTCGTACAGCGCGGTGTTCCATTATCTCAAAGCCGTCAAAGCCGCCGGATCGCGCGACGCGGACGCCGTCGCCGCAAAGATGCGCGAGCTACCGGTCAATGACTTCACCACCAAAGACGGGAAGGTGCGTATCGATGGCCGTGTTTTGCGCAATCTCTATCTTCTCCAAGTCAAGAAGCCCGAGGAGTCCAAAGGAAAGTGGGACCTCTACAACGTGGTGGGCACAGTACCTGGCGATGAAGCGTTCCGTCCGCTCCAAGATGGCGGATGCCCGTTGGTGAAGGCCGGCTCGGCCAAACCGTAGTCAACGTAGCAAATCGTCGCGCGAAGCGGGGCTGCGGTCGTCCACGATAAAAACTGGATCAAGTCAATGGTGATGAAGAGTGGCGGCCAAGCCGTCGTTGACGTTCTGAAGGCGGAAGGCGTGAAGTTCATCTTTGGTATGCCCGGCGGCCATACAATCGGAATTTACGACGCTCTCTACGGACAACAGCAGATCTCCCACATTCTCGTGCGGCACGAGCAGCATGCTGCAAGCATGGCTGCCGGCTATGCGCAGCTTACCGGTGAGCCTGGCGTGTGCTGCGTGACGGCCGGGCCTGGCGCCACCAATCTGATCACGAGCGTAGCGGAAGCATATGTCGGTGCGTTGCCGATGGTCATCCTCGCGGGGCGTGGTGCCACTCGCAACGCACATCGTGGCGCAAGCCAAGAAATCGACCAAGTCAAGATTTTTGCCGCTATCACGAAATGGGGCGTCCGGGTCGATCGACCGGACCTCATTGTCGAATGCCTGCGTCAAGCGTTTACCATTGCCCGCTCGGGTAAGCCGGGTCCTGTGCTTATCGATATCCCCGCGGATATTCTTAGAATGCAGTTTGACGTCGGCGACTATCTCCCAGTCGGCAAACCCGCTGTGGTCCGCGGTGATAGCGATCGTATCAAGACCGCGGCGGCGGCTCTTCTCGCGGCTAGAAAGCCGCTAATCGTCGCCGGTGGCGGCGCCGTAGCCGCAAACGCGACGTCTGAAGTGCGTCAGCTCGCGGAGATGCTGGGTAGCCCCGTCGTCACGACGCTCGCAGGGCGGGGCATTTTGCCTGACGATCATGAACTCACGGCTGGCGGCATCGGTCATCATCGACAGGACGTCACAAAGTATCTTCTGCCAAATGCTGACGTTGTCATCGGCATCGGCGCTCGCTTTGAGGAGCAGGAAAACAACTGGAAGCCAGAATATATTCCGGCGCCGGCGGCCACCTATATCCAGATCGATATCGATCCAAACGAACTCGGCCGATCGGTCATTGCGACCATAGGCATCACGGGAGATGCGCGCCTGGTTCTCCAGGATCTTCTCACGGAGTTAAAAGCAAAGGGTACTGGTCAGCGCGCGGCCTCCAAGGAGTGGCTCGCCGAGTTGTCGAATCGGCGTGCTGCGCTCGAAACAGAGCGCGAAAGCATGGCGAGCTCTAATGCCACGCCAATCCATCCGATTCGGATCTTCGATCGCATCCAGCACGTGTTCCCACGCAATGCAACCGTCGCCATCGACGTCGGCGTGCTCGCGCAGGGGATGGGTGGCGCATTTCCTTATTTTAAGATCTTTGAGCCACGCGCCACGATCGTGCCCTCGAGCTTCTATGGAATGGGCTTCGCGGCATCGGCTTTTCCCGTCGCACGCCTTGTCTACCCTGACCGGCCTGCCGTCTGCTTCGTGGGCGATGGATCCTTCCAGATGGTGATGAATATCCTTCCCGTTGCCGCCGAACTCAAGCTCGGTGTCACGTGGTGCATATTCAACGATCACGCCTTGGGCTCGATCCGCGACATCCAAGTGCAGGCTTTCAATGAGCGGTTCATTGGGACCGAATTCGTCCTTGATCTCGATTACGCGGGCCTTGCAATCGCCTCCGGCTGCTACGGGGAGCGTGTCACCGATCCCCACCAGGTCGAGGCCGCCCTACGACGGGCGTTCGTGGCCAATGAAAGCGGTAAGCCGGCAGTTCTCGACTTTGTGGTCGCCAAAGAGCGCTTGGCGGGTAGTCGGGAGTTTTTTGCTCGATGAAGCCACTCTCATTCGGTCAGCCGGTCGGGGGATTAGTGCAGGCAGCCTATACGGTCGAAAACATCGATCAGGCGATGATGCATTATGTGAAGACGCTGAATATCGGGCCTTGGTTTGTGAGCGGTCCTTTCGTGCCTGCGAAGGGAATGTATCGAGGCCAGCCGACCGACATGAGCCTGACTCTCGCCGTCGCCTTTACCGGCCACATGATGATCGAGCTTATTGAGCAGCACGACACCAAGCCGTCGGTCTATCAAGAGACGATCAAGGTCGAAGGTCACGGTTTCCATCACTGGGCCGTCTGTTCCAAGGACTTCGATGCGGACGTCGCCCGCTACGAGGCTGCCGGCTATCCAGTCGTGTTCTCCGATCTCTCGCCGCGCGGTGTGCGGATCGTCTATGTCGATACCCGCCGCGACTTGCCGGGCATGCTTGAGGTGATCGAGACGACGGAGACGCTTGAAGGCATCTATCACAGCTACTTCGCAGCGGCGCAGAGCTGGGACGGCAAGGATCCCATCCGGCGCTGGTCACTCAAACAAGGGGCCTCGACGTGAGAACCCAGGATCTATTCGACGTCACCGGCCTTTCTGTCGTCATTACCGGCGGTGCCAAAGGCATGGGTCGGGCCTTCGCCGAGGCAATGCTCGACAATGATGCACGCGTCGTCTTGCTGGACAAAGACGAGGCGAGCCTTGATCAGGCCGTGTCCGAGCTCAAGGCGCGTGGCGATGTGGCAAGCGTTGCCGTCGATGTTACGGATCGCGATGCAGTCAGGGCCGCTGTCAACAAAGCGGTCGAACGAAACGGCCGTCTCGATGTCGTGTTCGCCAATGCGGGCATCGACGCCGGACCGGGGTTTCTGTCGATGGCCGGCGAACGGGATCCGGAGGGTGCGATCGAGGCCGTCCCGGACAGGCTGTGGGACAAGGTCATCGATACGAATTTGACCTCGATCTTTTCGACCATTCGAGCCGCTGTTCCGCATATGAAGCGACAGAACGGCGGACGCATCATCCTGACCTCGTCGATTGCGAGCATCAGGCCAGGCGCTATCGTCGGTATGCCCTACCAGATATCGAAGGCGGGTGTGTCGCACCTCGCCAAGCAGGCCGCACTTGAGCTCGCCCGCTACAACATTCTGGTCAACGCAATCTTGCCGGGTCCGTTTCTGACCCAGCTCACGACGCCCGACCTCAAAAAGCGCTTCGAAGCTGGCAGTCCTCTTCACCGCGTCGGTCGACCCGAGGAGATACAGGGGCTGGCGCTTTTCCTGGCTTCACCAGCGTCTAGCTACATCACCGGGACCCATATCGTCATCGATGGCGGTGCCTTGCTTGGTCGCGCTGACTGAACTGATCGAACGTTAGGCCACGAGAGACACGATGAAAGCCGCTGAACTGTTTGACCTGTCCGGACATATCGCCGTCGTTACAGGCGCTGCGTCTGGCCTTGGACTCGCGATTGCGCAAGTGATCGCAGCCAATGGAGGGCGGGTCGCAATGCTTGACATCGACGAGGGCAAATTGATGCAGGCGGCGGCTGCCATCGACGAAGCCGGTGGAGCCGTTGACACTTTCTGCATCGACATAGCCGAGGCGGGCAGCGTCGAAGCTGTCGTGGATGCTTACGTCGAAAGATATGGCCGGCTCGATTGTGTGTTTGCGAACGCAGGCGTGAGCGGTGGCCCCGGATACGGCAAGCCCGAAGGCGAGCTCAAGTCGGCGTCCATGGAGCTTTGGGACGCCTGCCTTCGGGTCAATCTTGATGGCGCTTTTCGGACAATTCGCGTGGCGGCAAAGCATATGAAGCCACGGCGGCACGGATCGATCGTCGTGACGTGTTCCGTCGCGGCGCTGCGGGCGTCGGCGCTACCGAGTTACGGCTACCACGCGGCAAAGGCCGGCATTGCACAGGTGGTGCGCGTCGCGGCTCTCGAGCTCGGTCCTCACAATGTGCGTGTCAATGCCATCGCGCCAGGTCCTTTTCGGACGAATATCGCCAATGGCCGGATGCATACGCCCGAAGGTGCCGCGGCGTTCGCAGATACCGTACCCTTAGGGCGGCTTGCCGAACTGGATGAGATCAAGGGGCTCGCGCTGCTGTTGGCATCGCCGGCTTCCACATACATGACCGGTGCGATCATTCCGATCGACGGCGGAACGCAGGCCTGAGGGCCGCATACTTGGAAAATCAGGAGAGTATCGATGGATATCGGATTTATCGTTGACGGTGGTGCGGTTGCGGCCGAGGGAGGGGGCACTTTCGAGCGCAAGGATCCCATGACCGGTAAGGTCGCGACACGCGCGCCGGCTGCGACGCTCGCAGACGTCGAGAAGGTCGTCGCTGCTGCGGCCAAAGCGTTCGAGACCTGGTCAGGGACAGGGCCCTCGCTGCGTCGCGGCCTCCTTCTGAAGGCGGCTGACCTTATGGAGAGCCGTACCAACGACTTTATCAAGCTGATGCTCGAGGAGACCGGGGCAACGGCGCCTTGGGCTGGCTTCAATGTCCATCTCGCCGCCGGCATCTTGCGCGAAGCTGCAGCTCTCACCACCCAAATCACCGGCGAAGTCATCCCATCCGATAAGCCCGGTATCTGGTCGATGGCGGTACGCCAGCCGGCCGGCGTCGTCCTCGGCATGGCGCCGTGGAACGCCCCGGTCATCCTCGGCACGCGGGCAATCGCGGCGGCGCTCGCCTGCGGCAACACGGTCATCTTGCGTTCGTCAGAAACCTGTCCCGGAACGCATCATCTTATCGGCCAAGTTCTGAATGATGCTGGCTTCCCCAAAGGAGTCGTCAACGTCCTGTCGAATGCACCTTCGGATGCGCCCAAGATCGTTGAGGCGTTGATTTCCAGTCCTGCCATACGCCGGGTCAATTTCACAGGCTCAACCAAAGTCGGTCGCGTCATCGCCAAGCTCGCGGCGGAGCATCTCAAGCCTGTCCTGCTGGAACTTGGCGGCAAGGCGCCTTTGGTCGTTCTGGATGACGCCGATCTGGACCAAGCGGTCGATGCTGCGGCCTTCGGCGCTTTCATGAATCAGGGGCAGATCTGCATGTCCACGGAGCGCATTATTGTGGATCAGAAGATCGCCGACGCGTTCGTCGCCAGACTCGCGGCCAAAGCCTCGACATTGCCGGCTGGCGATCCGCGTGAGCATGTCGTCCTGGGATCATTGGTCGATCTGGCGCCCGCCGAGCGCATGGATGCGCTCATCAAGGATGCCACCGGAAAGGGAGCGAAGATCGTCGCGGGCGGCAAGCGCAACGGAACGGTCGTCGAAGCCACCTTGCTCGACCACGTGACGTCGGAAATGAAAATCTACAACGAGGAATCGTTCGGACCCGTGAAATCGATCATTCGTGTCGCCGGTGTCGATGAGGCCGTGCGCATCGCCAACGACACTGAATACGGTCTGTCCGCTGCGATTTTTGGCCGCGATGTCTCCCGTGCCCTGACGATTGCGAAACGTATCCAGAGCGGTATCTGCCACATCAATGGGCCGACCGTCGCCGATGAGGCTCAGATGCCAGTTCGGCGGCACAAAGGCCAGCGGGTACGGCCGCTTCGGCGGAAAGGCCGTCATCAACGAATTCACCGAGCTTCGTTGGATAACGATCGAAGGTCCGCAGCACTACCCGTTCTAAGGAAAGACCAGGAGGTCCAGCATGTTCATCGGCAAAGCTCTCGACAATATCCGGGTGCTGGACCGCCTGCACAAAACATCAACTGTAGATCGCTCCTCAGAGCGGCGAGATCGACCGGTTGGGGCACAAGCATGGCTTAGCAACGCCGCTGCATAGTCTCACCTATCGACTTCTGCAGCCATTCCGCGAGGGTGCGCCGAAGGCAGCCCCTGGGGCTTGAGCGAAGCATGATGTGGCTAGGCCTCAATCGCAACAAGAAGGCAGTCACGCCTGTAGGAAATAGAAGAGGGATTATGTCCGTTGAAGCAAGAGTCGCCATCGTGGGCGCCGGCCCGGTTGGTTTGCTAAGCGCTCTTGGGCTCGCCCAGGCGGGCATCCCGGTTGTCGTCATCGAGCGTGCATCGGAAATCATCGCTTCGCCGCGCGCGATAGTTTATCATTGGTCTGTACTTGAGGGCCTCGACCGACTTGGCTTGCTTGAAGAGGCGCTAGACGTCGGGTTCGCCAAGCAGGACTATACCTACTTGGATTTCGCGACCGGCGAGAAAATCAACTACAGCCTGGACGTTCTCGACGGACGGACACCGTTCCCTTTCAATCTCCATCTCGGCCAGAATCTACTTGCCGGAATTGCGTTGCGCCGACTCCAGCAGTTTCCGCATGCCGAGGTTCGCTGGGGTGTGACAATGCGCGATCTGATGCAAGATGGCAGCGGGGTCACTCTCTCGGTTGACGGCCCTGAGGGCCCTTCCGAACTCCGTGCCGGATGGGTTATCGGCGCCGACGGCGCGACGAGCAACGTTCGAAGGGCCTTGCATCTGGAGTTCGAGGGTATCACATGGCCGAAGCGGTTCATCGCGGCCAACGTCCGGCACGATTTTTCGAAGCACGGCTACGCGCGCACCACCTTTCTGATTCACCCGACCCATGGTGCAATCATCGTAAAGCTCGATAGAGACGATCTGTGGCGCTGCACCTACAGCGAGCCGCTCGATCTACCCGAGGAGAGCATCGCCGAGCGTATGACCGCGTACTTCGATGTCATCCTTCCGGGAGCGCGCGACATTGAGGTCGTTGCATTTGCGCCTTATCGCATGCATCAGCGGGCAGCCGAGCGGTTCCGTGTTGGCAGAGTGTTGATGGCCGGCGACGCAGCGCATGCAACGAATCCCAGCGGCGCCTACGGGCTCACATCGGGATTGTTCGACGCATTTGCGCTGTACGAGGCGCTGGCTGCTGTCGTTCGCGGCGATGTCGACGACGCTATCCTCGATTGCTACGCCGAGGAGCGCCGCCGCATCTTCCTCGAGGTCGTCTCACCCGCGGCGGTCGACAACAAGCGGATCATCTTCGACACGACAGATCCGGAGCAGCACGAGGCCAATCTCATCCGCTTGCGCCGTCTGACGGACAAGGAGGTGCTGCTCGACCGGCTTATGCTGACGGTGCAAATGCGCAGCGAGGCGAGACCTCAGTAGCGTCTGAAGGCCAAGCCTCTGTTCGACGCCTGAAGTGTAGATAACGCGCCTCTTCAACGGGTTCGGCTTCGAGGCAGGCGGCTCGTTCCGGCTCGTTGGCGAGCAGATCGACGGCAGCTTCCTCTTGGGTGGCCAAACGAAGACATAGCGTGCTCAGAGCATTATTGTTATAACGAATTATTCTTCATCACCACGAGGCGCATATTGCGCTGCAGCGGGCCCCGTCAGACTACACGCGGAGCAGGAGATGGAAGCCAAGCGCGAGTTCAGAGGCTCCGATACTCACGGTGTTCTGCAACGGTTTGGGGCCGACATCCGTGCAACAAGTGAGGGGCATGGGTGGTCTTCGATCTACGCGTCGATCCAAAGGGAGAATCCCTTCGAGGGGCGGTTCGAAGCGATCGCTGACGACCTCATTGTTTTGCACCGTAGCGGCCCCGTGCAGACGACCTTTGCATCCGGCGGGCACGTCACTTCACGTCGCATTCCAAAAGGAAGCATCTTTTTTTTGCCAGCAGGTCATGCGTGCGAGGTGGGATTGCATGGGGCGCTGGACACTCTCCACATTTATCTCCGCGCAAACCTGGTTTCTGTCAACAATGTTACACCGTTGCTGGTGGAACGGGACGTGGTTATACAGCATCTGGCGCAGGCGGTTGAGCAGGCGGTTTGCGAAAAGGTCTCGAATTCAGATCTCTTCATCGATCCGATAGCACGGGCGCTTGCGAATAGGGTCTCCGCGATCAGCAGGAGCAGCGAACCGTGGCGGGTTCAGACGGTTGGGCTGCCGGACTACGAACTTCGGCGCGTTAAGGATTTCATAGAAGCCAATCTCGAGGGTGAGATCACCCTTGCTGCGATGGCCAGCGCGTGCGGCATCGGCACAAAGTCGTTCGGTCGAGCTTTTGCGGCAACAACCGGCAAATCACCATACCAATATGTGATCGCGGCACGGGTCGAACGGGCCAAGCGATTGATCGAGCAAGACCAGGAAGGCCTCGCTGAGATAGCACTCCGCTGTGGCTTCTCCCATCAGGAACACTTGACGCGTGCCTTCCGCAGGCTGACGGGTCAAACGCCCGGTCGGTACCGTCGCAGTGTCAACTGACAAGCAGCTAGGGCCAATGCAGAAACGCTCCGATCCACCATCGCCAGCCGCAGCGCAAAATAAGCATACCGCGCGGCCTTTCGACGGAGGCGATTTCCATTCCGTACTGCGACACTTCGCCGTGAAAGGCCAACTGTCGAGTGCGGGGCTCGGCTGGTCGACGATGTTCGCATCGGTTCAGCGGGAAGAGCCGTTCAGGGGCCGCTTCGAAGCCAATGCCAACGCCCTGCTGGTGACTGCAGCTGGTGGACCAGTCGATGTTACCTATCGGATCGATGGGCGTGTCGTATCCAGGCACTTGCAGGAGAAGGGGATCTTTTTCCTACCGCCGCGCCGCGACTGTGAGGTGACGCTAAATACGCCGTTGAATTCGATCCATGTGTACCTGCGTCCTGAACTGTTTTCTGGCTCTGAAGATAAAGCGCAGAACTCCGATTTTGGCCTCTTGCCCTTGTTGGGTGAGCCGGAGCCCCTAACCGGCAATCTCCTGGCCGTGGTGGAAGAAATGGTGCGTGAGGGCGATACCTCGTGTTCCCTTCTGGCCGATTCGATTGCGCATGCAATAGCCAATCGCCTTTTCGTCCTCAATGCACGGGAGCGAAAAGCACCGTGTGCTGTGGAACGCCAGCTGAGTACACGTAGCGTCCGCTCGATTCGTGATTTTGTCGAAGCTAATCTCGCGGATTGCATCAAGCTGGACGATTTGGCTGCGATCTGCGGCGTAAGTCCCGAGTATTTCATAAGGGTGTTCAAGTCTTCGCTGGGCGTGTCTCCTCACCGCTACGTTGTGGGGGTGCGAATTCATCATGCGAAACTGCTCCTGACGGATCCAAACATTGGCCTTGCGGAAATTGCGAGGCAGTGCGGGTTTGCGCACCAGCAGCATTTCACAAACACGTTCCGTCGTATGACGGGTTTGTCGCCAGGCGCTTATCGACGGGCAATGAATTAAGGACTCCAAGATCTGCCTTTTCGATCTGAACGCTCGTTCGTTTCCTGTAAACGAAGCGGACAGTTTGTGTCAGTTTCCTGCAAATCGGTCCGGTTTGTGCAGGCTTAGCCACCCGGCATGTCCTACTTTCACCTCACGTAGAGGCGCCAGACGCAATCAAGGCGCCGACGATAGGGAGAGACGCGCATGGCATTGTTCGATGCCGGGCGAGGGTGCTCGCATATCCGAATTGGCCAGCATTCGCTTGGGGAGCCCTGGACCTCGGGTGATCTTGCTGCGCAGGAAAGTGGGCCGCTGCGATGAAGGGCTGGTCTCCGCTCGTCGTCGGGATTGGCGGAACGTTGCGCGACGGATCAACCTCGGAGAGGGCGCTGCGCCTGGCTTTGACGGAAGCCGCGCGGCTCGGTGCGAGAACGCAGATTTTCGCCGGGCAATCGTTGAATCTCCCGCACTACGACAGCATTGAACGTACGGAGCGTGCGACGTCGTTGGTCGAAGCGCTGCGCACCGCAGACGGCATCATCATAGCCACCCCAAGCTATCATGGCTCGATCTCCGGCCTGGTCAAGAACGCAATAGACTATACCGAGGATCTCCGCGCGGACGCGCGCAGCTATCTTGCCGGACGCGCTGTCGGCGCCATCGTATGCGCGGGCGGAGCCCAAGCCATGGGAGCGACGCTCGGAACTCTGCGGACCATCGTTCACGCGCTACGGGGTTGGCCGACTCCATTTTCAGCGGTGATCAACACCGCGCAGAGGCCATTTTCTGCAGATGGTGCGTGCAGTGATCCGATCATAGCGCAACAGCTTGCATTCGTGGCCGAGCAGGTCGTCGAGTTCGCGAAGATGCGGCGGCTATACGAGAGCCGGCGCAATGGGCTGGCGCCTCAAGAAATATCAGAAGCCGCGCCGGCGCAATGCGCCTAGAACGCGGCCGCAAACGACCATAACGGGAAACAATAGGGAGGGGTCATGAGCAGGAATCGCATCCTTAGTTATGAAAATCTCGTTGTCGTCTTGATGGGGTCAGCGTTTGGCTTCGTATTCTTCGACCGTCTTGCGCTGAATTTTCTATCTCCGTTTCTGATGCCTGAGCTCCAACTGAACAACACCCAGCTGGGTGCCCTCTCGGCTGGCCTGGCTCTGACCTGGGCAATCGCCGGCTATGCGGTCGGCACTCTTTCGGACTATTTTCAGAATCGTAAGACGCTCCTGGTCTGCGCGATAGTGATCTTCTCGATGTGCTCGGTAGGATCCGGTCTCGCCAATTCGTTTCTGACGCTGCTTGCCGCGCGCCTCGTCATGGGATTTGCGGAAGGGCCTGTACTTCCGATCGCGCAATCGATCATGGCGGCGGAATCGTCGGAGCACCGTCGCGGCTTCAACATGGGCGTTCTGCAGAATTTCTTCAGCGCGCTCCTGAGTAATTTTGCCGCTCCTCTGCTGCTCGTCGCAATTGCGCAGATCTACGGCTGGAGAAGCGCTTTCTACATTGCAGCGGTGCCTGGCTTCGTGGTAGCCGCCCTGATTGTCGCGTTTATCCGTGAACCTTCGTCGGGGGGCGCTCCGATATCGACTGCTTCTGCGCGCAACACGATCCCGCTTTCGACGATGCTGAAACATCGCAACATCTGGGTTTGCGCGATCGTGAGCTGCCTAATGGTGGCTTGGCTCCTGATCCAGATAACGTTCCTCCCGATCTACCTGGTGCAGGTCCGCGGTCTGTCGCCCAGCGCGATGAGCGTTGCCCTGGCCGCGACCGGTATCGCAACGGCCGCGTCTTCGATCATCGTACCGGCGCTGTCGGATCGATTTGGCCGCCGTCCGATCCTCATCTTGTCAGGCTTCGTTGGCGTGATTGCCCCGGTGACCACCGTCATGTTCGACGGACCTTTGCCGTTGATGGTGTTGTTCATGGGTGTCGGCTATCTCGCCATTGGCGGCTTCTCGTTGTTTATGGCCACCGTGCCGTCCGAAACAATCCCGCCGACCCATGTTGCTACCGCGCTTGGCTTCATCATGGGGGTTGGCGAGCTCGCGGGAGGCTTCGCTGGCCCGGCCCTCGCCGGGATCGCTTCCGACGTGTTCGGTCCGTCCAGCGCGATGTGGATCGCCGCTACGCTTTGCATCTGTGCAGGCTTGCTCTGCCTGATGCTGGACGAAACTGCTCCGCGGGTGCTCGAGCGCCACAAAAGAATGATTGTGAGTTCGCCGGCATAAATTCTTATCGACGGTTAGCCGCAATCGCGCTCAACGGAAACGTCAGGAGATAGAAATGAACGTTCAGGCCATGCGCAAGAGCCTGCCGGTACCGGAACCTCGCCTCACTCCGCAGGAACTGATCGATCGTGCGGCTTCGATGAGGACGCTGCTGCGGGAATCGCAAGACGAGACCGATGAGCGGGGACATTATTCGGACGAAATCCAGCAGAAGTTCATCGATGCTGGATTCTATCGGATCTTGCAGCCCAAAATGTTTGGTGGCTACGAGTTCGATTACGAAACATTTTTTCGCGTCATGGTGGAGATATCGCGCGGTCATCCGTCTGCAGGGTGGTGCTTGACATTGGCCGCTTCTCATGCGCCGGTCATAGCCGCGCACTGGTCGGAAGCCGCGCAGATCGAAATCTTCGGTTCATCCGGACATTTCGCGTCACCGCACCGGGCTGCCCCCGGGGGCACATGCCTGCCGGTCGAGGGCGGCTATATCATCAATGGTGTTTGGCCATATTCGTCGGGAATACCGCACAGCACGCATTTCCTGGGCGCAACGTTGCTTCAAACGTCGTTCCCACCACGCATTTTGAACTTTGTTGTGCCGCAGGGGCAATACACAATTCTGGGCGATTGGGGTGGAGACCGCACCTTGGGCATGCGCGGCTCCGGCTCGAACAGCGTCAAGCTGGACAATGTCTTCGTGCCCGAGCACATGACCGCGTTTTTCGACGCGCTGGGTGTGAAGCAGGATCTCTCCGACGGCACACCCGGAACGCGATTGCATGGCAACCCCATGTATCTTGGCGTTCTCATGGGTCCCTATCACGCGTCTCTGACATCGCCTATCATCGGTGCCGCGCGCGCGGCGATCGATGAATATCGCGATATCCTGTTCTCGCAAAACACATTTGTTCCACCTTTCATCAAGCGCGCCTTCGAGACTGATTTCCAGGTCAACTATGGCCGCGCCATAGCGTTGACCGATGCAGCCGAAGGCGTGCTGCTCCAGGGCTTGCGTAAGCACATGGACTACTGTCAGCGGTGGGCGAAGACGGGTTTGCAAGCCTCCGCGGAAGAAAACTTGCGACTCTGGGGAATGCTGCAGACCGGCGCACGTCTTGCCTGTGAAGCCATCGAACTCTTGTTCCAGACCGCCGGGTCGACCGCGGCGCGGAAGGGCTCGAGGATGCTTCGATACTTTGGCGACGCTCAGATGTATCGAGGACACATGTCCTCCCAATACATGACCTTCGCGAAGTACATTGGTCGCAGCAATCTCGGGCTGCCGACCGGTTTTCTGGATCTCTGAAGAAAGTCGGAGGGGGACGTGACCCAAACTAAAGCAAAACCTGCTCCGTTGGTGCTGTCAGATCAGGGATTCTTTTGGACCGGTTTGGTCCGCCAGCAGACACCGAATGGCACCATCGCTGCGGGCCAGATGTTCGTACAGTATCAGATCCCGGAGCACATCCGGCATCCATATCCTATCGTGATGGTCCACGGAGGTGGGGGGCAGGGAACGGATTTTCTCGGTACTGCCGATGGACGGCCGGGATGGGCCACTTACTTTCTGAAACAGGGTTACGCGGTCTATGTCGTCGACCGCCCAGGGCACGGTCGCTCGCCGCTGCATCCGGAGGCCCTGGGTCCGATGACACCTCCGCTGACCTACGAATTTGCCATGACCTTGTTTACCGCGCCTGGCAAGCAGGCGAACAGCTGGCCGAACGCGCAAAAGCACAATCAGTGGCCTGGTTCGGGCGTCATCGGCGATCCAGTTCTGGACCAATTCATCGCGACCCAAGGTCCGTTCCTTGTCTTCTTGGCACAGACGCAACAGCTGATGCAGCGAGCCGGAGCCGAATTGCTGGATCGTATCGGTCCGGCGATCCTGCTCACCCATTCCATGGGCGCTCCGTTCGGCTGGCTCGTGGCCGATAGTCGACCGAACCTGGTGAAAGGCATTGTGGCGGTCGAGCCAATGGGGCCGCCTTTCGCCCAATTGCCGATGGGGCTCGGTGACCTCTCTTACGGACTCACTGCGATCCCGATGACGTTCGATCCGCCCGTGAAAGGCCCAACTGAACTGCGGCGCGAAATCCGCAAGGCTCAGAAGCCGGGGCTGGCGGACTGCTTCGTTCAGAAACAGCCGGCGAGGCGTCTTCCCAACCTGGCGTCGATTCCCATTGCTGTCGTGACATCCGAGGCGTCGGCCTGGTCCATGCACGACCACGGCACCGTCGACTATCTCGTTCAGGCAGGGGTGCGAGCCGTCCATCTGCGGCTCGAAGACCATGGCCTGCGCGGCAACGGCCACCTGATGATGCAAGAAAGGAACAGCGATGACATCGCTGCTTTCCTGGAAAGGTGGATCTCGGAATATGTGAGGTCACGACCAACATAAATTCGATTCTTCGCGCCGCACTTGTGGTGAAGCAGCGGCTGGAAGGTGCGAGTGAGATGGTCCGGTTTGTCAGCAGACCGTTAGCGCAAGAGGAGTGCGAGATGGCGAAGAAGGGATATTGGGTCGGTCACATCAACGTCACGAGCCCGGAGCGCTACAAGGACTACATCGCGGCCAACGCCGCACCATTGAAGAAGTACGGGGCGCGGTTCCTTGTCCGAAACGGTGCATGCGAAGTGCACGGCGACGCACTTCAAGGGCGTCGCCACGTCGTCATCGAGTTCGAAAGCTACGCAATAGCCAAGGCCTGCCACGACTCACCCGAGTATCAGGCGGCGGCCAAGATTCGCGACGAAGCCAGCACCTCCGATTTCGTCATGATCGAGGGCCACGAGGACTAACAGCGATCCGCGGCGGGGACTGGCAACTTACGATTAAGAGCCTAGCCGGAGGTGGAGACGCTAATTCGTTCCACAGTATGCCGGTCAGTATCCGTCGCCGTAGCGGCGGGGCTTGCACTCCACCTTCTCGCTCATGCTGGAGAAGGCGCGATGACGTCGAGGGGCGTGCGCAAGGATCAGGAGCACCATCAAATGAAAGATATCGAAGATAAGGTCGCGTTCATCACGGGAGGCGCGAGTGGGATCGGGTTCGGAATGGCCCGCGCGTTCTTGCAACATGGGGTAAAGGTCGTTATCGCGGACGTCCGTCAATCGCATCTGGATGCGGCGGCTTCCGCCCTCGATCGCTCCAACAAGAACTACCATCTGATCCGTCTAGACGTTACCGACCGCGACTCAATGGCACGGGCCGCGACGGAGACCGAGAAGGTATTCGGCAAGGTCCACATACTCTGCAACAATGCAGGCGTATCGAGCATGGTGGCTATGGAAGACGCGAGCTTCGCGGATTGGGATTTTGTGATGAACATCAACGTCGGGGGCGTCGTCAACGGCGTCGCGACGTTCGTTCCCCGGATTCGGGCGCATGGAGAAGGTGGTCACATCGTCAACACCTCCTCGATGGCCGGCTTTCTCGCTCTTCCAAATCCCGGCGGCATCTACTCGACATCCAAATTCGCGGTGCGCGGCCTGACGGAGTCGTTGCGTATGGCGCTCGGACCGCACAACATTGGCGTTTCGCTCCTTTGTCCCGGTCTGGTTCGCAGCAATCTCGTCGACACGACGCTTCACCTCAACACGTCCGGTTCTGCTCAACCGGCGGGTGGCCCGTTCGCGGTCGGCGGTTCGCCATTGGAAGCCGGGATGGACCCTCTCGCCGTAGGCGAACGGGTGGTCGAAGGAATCGTCGGGAACGAGCCATACATTCTTCCGCACGGCGAATTCAAAGACGAAGTCGCAGAAGCGTTCGGAGAGATACTTCAGTCGTTCCCCATCGATCGAGATATCGATCCGAAACGGCAACAGTTCGAAGCGATGCGCCGGCAAGCGACGACGGAGGCCAAGCGCTTGGCTGCAAGCATCGGTTAGAACTTCGGTCTGGCGATCGAGGAGGGCGCCGATCTCCATTGGACGCCCGCTCGCCCGAGTCATTCGAAAGACGTCGCAAGAATCGGAGGGAAGCAATCCTCCGGACAAACAGCCGCTCTCAGCGCGGCCTATCAGGGAGGTGTCGATGCGAAGTGTTATCGCAGCTGCAGGGCTGTGCGTGGTCTGGTCCGTTCTCGCGGCGCCGGCCGTAGCCGAAGACCAGCCCGGTATCACCGCCACCGAGATCCGCATCGGACAGACCATGCCCTATAGCGGGCCAGTCTCCGCCTTCGGCATCCTCGGCAAGGGCGAGGTCGCATATTTCAAGATGGTCAACGACCGCGGCGGCATCAACGGCCGCAAGGTCAACCTGCTCTCGCTCGACGACAGCTACGTGCCCCCCAAGACCGTGGAGCAGACGCGCCGGCTGATCGAGAGCGACGACGTCTCGTTCATCTTCTCGACGATGGGGACCGCGCATAACACGGCGATCGCCAAATATCTGCAGGGCAAGAAGGTGCCCCAGCTGTTCGTCGCCTCGGGCGCCTCGAAGTTCGGCGACCCCGCGCAGTTTCCCCTCACGCTGATGGGCGTGATGGCGCCGTTCCGGAACGAGGCCCGCCTGTATGCGCGCTATGCCCTGCAGAAGAAACCCGACGCGACCTTCGCGGTGCTGGCGCAGAACGACGATTTCGGACGCGACTACCTCGCCGGGCTCAAGGACGTCCTCGGCAGTCGCTACGAGACGGCAGTCACGGCGGCGGCCTACGAGACGACTGAGCCGACGATCGATTCCCAGATCGTGAAGCTCAAATCGACCGGTGCGGATGCGCTCGTGATCGCCGCGGCGCCGAAATTCGCTGCGCAGGCGATCCGCAAGACTTACGAGATCAACTGGCGTCCGATGATGTTCCTGACCAATGTGTCGGTATGGATGTCCTCGGTGATGGAGCCGGCCGGGCTCGACGCCGGCACCGGCATCATCTCGAGCGCCTATGTCAAGGATCCGCTCGATCCGGCATGGGCGGACGATCCCGGCGTAAAGGGGTGGCGCGACTTCATGGCCAAATACGTGCCTGACGGCGACATCCGCGATGCCAACTACGTCAACAGTTACAACAATGGCATGGCGCTGGAGCACGTGCTCAAGGCGGCGGGCAACGACCTCAGTCGCGAGAACATCCTGCGGCAGGCGCTGTCGATCAAAGATTTGGAGTTGCCGATGCTGCTGCCCGGCATCAAGGTCAACACCGGCGAGAGTGACCATCTGCCGGTCGAGCAGCTGCAGTTCATGCGCTTCACCGGCAAGCAGTGGGAGCGGTTCGGCGAGGTGCTCTCGACCAAGTAGCGCCGATATCGAACCGCATGCAATGATGTCGAGGCAGGTTGGTCCGCGGGTGTTGCCATTGCGCTGCAGCAAACGACGGGAGCGATTGTATTGAAAATCGAGGGCCATTGGGTTTTACTCCGCGGCACCGAAGCCTCGAACCCTTGGTCTGTCGGATGCAGGCGACGTCGAATTTTGGGGTGCAGGAGACGCACGGGATCCTGAACCGCTTCCAGGCCGAATTCCGCGGCTCGAGCGAAGGGCTCGGCTGGTCATCCGCATTTGCCTCGGTTCAGCGCGAACGGCCGTTCGAGGGGCACTTCCACGCACTATCCGACAATCTGATGGTGTTACATCGGGGTGGCCCGGTCGACATCACGTATGTGATGGAGGGCAAGTCGGTTGCTCGGCACATCCCGCGCGGTGGCGTTTTCTTCCTGCCGGCGGGCCATGCATGCAACGTGCTCCTGCGCGAACCGCTGGAATCTACCCACATCTATCTGCGCTCCGACCTTTTCGCCGGCCCTGACGGGTCGCCTACCGTGATCGGCGCCCTCGCGCCGATGCTCGGCGATCAGGACGCGGTGCTGGAGCATCTTGCCTCGGCGATCGGTGATACCATCACCGGTGGTCTGCCGGCCTCGTCGCTCTTCGTCGATCCGATCGCGCAAGCGATCGCTAACCGTTTCGTGGCGATCAACTTCCACAAACCGAGCACGGAAGCCGGCAAGCACCCGAACCTGCTCAGTGGCAGGCAGATGGCACGCATTCGCGAATTCGTCGATGCCAATATCGATGGCGATATCCGCCTCGACCAGCTGGCGGAGCTGTGCGGCCGCAGCACCGAGTATTTCGTGCGGCTTTTCAAGGCGACCAGCGGCGTCTCGCCTTATCAATACGTGCTCAATTTGCGCATAGAGCGCGCCCGGGCGCTGCTTGCCGACGAGACCTTAAGTCTGGCCGAGATCGCGCTGGCTTGCGGCTTCTCCCATCAAGAGCATTTCACGCGGATGTTCCGCCGCTTCACCGGCATAACACCCGGACGATACCGACACAGCCACTAGGTCCCGCTGATCTCGGCCCCGGGCGGTCGAAGGCCCGATCCGGCCCTGCATTATTTTTCCGGTTTTGTGCAGATTTTCTTCGGTTTCGTGCAGGCCCGCCGCGCCAGCCCGCCCCTAACTTCCTTCCCAACGACATGAGAACGCCGGTTCGCCGGCTTGGGAGGATTGCCATGAGCATCGCGCTGGCCGATGCCGGAGGCGCGTCCGTTGCGACGGCCGGTGATGCCGGCAAGGGCGCGTTTGCCTATTGCTCGCAGCAATATCGCGTCCTGTTCGGTACTGGCACCTCGGCGCGACTCGGCGAGGAGGCAAAGCGCCTCGGCGTCAAACGGGCGCTGGTGCTGACCACAAGCGAGCAGCACGAGGTCGGGCGACGGCTCGGCGTGGGCCTCGGTGATAGGCTCGCCGGACTGTTTGCCGGCGCACGCATGCATACGCCGGTCGAAGTCACCAACGAAGCGCTTCGCATTGTGGAGTCCCGCGACATCGACGGGCTGGTCGCGATCGGTGGCGGCTCGACGGTCGGACTCGGCAAGGCGCTCTCGCTGCGCACGGGGTTGCCGCATATCGCGATGCCGACCACCTATGCCGGCTCCGAGATGACGCCGATTCTTGGCGAGACCAGCAACGGCATCAAGACCACGCAGCAATCCCAGGATCTGGTGCCTGATACCGTCATCTACGACGTCGATCTCACCGTCAGCCTGCCGCCGCGCATCTCCGCCGCCAGCGGCCTGAACGCGATCGCCCACGCCGTCGAGGCGCTTTATGCGCCAGACGCCAATCCGCTGACCTCGCTGATGGCGGAGGATGGTATCGCCGCGCTTGCCCGCGCGCTACCGCGCATCATGGTGGCGCCCGCCGATCCCGGCGCCCGTCGCGATGCTCTCTATGGCGCCTGGCTGTGCGGCGTTTGCCTCGGCGCGGTCGGCATGTCGCTGCACCACAAGCTCTGCCACGTGCTGGGCGGCGTGTTCAACCTGCCGCATGCCGAAACTCACGCGATCGTGCTGCCGCACGCCGCTGCCTACAACGCCGCCGCGGCGCCTCAGGCCATGACTCGCGTCGCGCGGGCGCTGCACAGCGCCAATGCTCCGCAGGGCCTGTTTGACCTTGCCCGGCAGCTCGCGCTGCCGCGCGCGCTCGCCGACATCGGAATGCCCGAGGACGGCATCGCACGCGCCGCGGAGACGGCAGTGCGCAACCCGTATGCCAACCCCAGACCGATTGATCGCGCCCTGATCGAGCAATTGATCGCGGCAGCTTGGCGCGGCGATGCGCCCGCGCAGGACTGAACCTCAGGGATCAAGGACAATACGATGGCCAATTTCAACGAGCACAATCTCACTGACGAAGTGGTTCGCAGCTTCGCCAACACGCCGAACAAGCGGCTGAAGTTCCTCATCGAGGAGACGGTGAAATCGCTGCATGATCTGGTGCGCCGCACCGAACTCACCTTCGAGGAATGGAATCAGGCGATCGAGTTCCTGACCCGAACCGGCCAGACCTGCACGCCGCTGCGCCAGGAGTTCATCCTGCTCTCCGACGTGCTCGGCGTCTCGATGCTAGTCGACGCCGTCAATCACCGCGAGCGCGAGGGCGCGACCGAGACCACGGTGCTCGGCCCGTTCTATGTCGGCGAGCACCGCGTTACGCCGCACGGCGCCAATATCTCCGAGGGCATCGTCGGTGAAGTAATGTTCGTGCAGAGCCGCGTCACCGACCTCGCCGGCAAGCCGCTCGCCGGTGCCGAGATCGACGTCTGGCATGCCGACGACGACGGCTTCTACGATTCGCAGAAGGCCGATTACGCGACCCACGGTCCGTCGCTGCGCGCGCGCTTCGTCACCGATGCCGACGGCCGCTTTTCGTTCCGCACGATCTTGCCGTGCAGCTATCCGATCCCGACCGACGGCCCGGTCGGCGATCTCATCACCGCCACGCAGCGTCATCCGATGCGCCCCGCGCATGTTCACTTCCTGGTCAAGGCCGAAGGCTACGAGCCGCTGATCACCCACGTCTTCCTCGATGGCGACCAATATCTGCGCAGCGACGTGGTGTTCGGCGTCAAGGACGAGCTCATCGCGCGCGTCGAGTCGCGCAACGAAGCAGCGCTCCCGAACGGCGAGCGGGTCTCCGGCCCGTGGCACCTGATGACCTACGATTTCCAGATGAAGCCCGGCGCGGGGCTGGTGCCCCGGCCGATGATGGCGGCGGAATGACGATCGCAACCAACAACACGACCAAGGAGAGGATGATGACCAGCAAACCGATCGAGACCGACGTGCTTGTCGTCGGCAGCGGCCCGGCTGGCGCGACGGCGGCGGCGCTGCTCGGCATGTACGGCGTCAAGCACATCTTGGTGACGAAATATGGCTGGCTGGCTGACACGCCGCGCGCCCACATCACCAACCAGCGTGCGATGGAGGTGCTGCGCGATCTCGGCCTCGAGGACAAGGCGGTGGCGCAGGCGGTGCCGCAGCATCTGATGGCCAACAACGTGTTCTGCGAAAGCCTCGCCGGCGAGGAGTTCGGCCGGCTCTATTCCTGGGGCAATCATCCCTCGCGCAAGGCGGATTACGATCTCGCCAGCCCGACCCGGATCTGCGACCTGCCGCAGAATTTGCTCGAGCCGATCCTGATCGAGGCCGCCGGCCAGCGCGGCACTTCGCTCTGCTTCAACACCGAGTTCGTCGATCTGGTGCAGGACGCCGACGGCGTCACGGCAACGGTGAAGGATCGGCTATCCGGCGAGACCTACCAGATCCGCGCGAAGTATCTGATCGGCGCCGATGGTGGCCGCAGCCGGGTTGCCGAGGTGATCGGGCTGCCGATGGAGGGCCAGATGGGCCGCGCCGGCAGCATGAACATCATCGTGCAGGCGGACTTGAGCAAATACGTCGCGCACAGGCCGAGTGTACTCTATTGGGTGCTGCAGCCGGGCGCGCAGATCGGCGGCATCGGCGCCGGCCTGATCCGCATGGTGCGGCCCTGGAACGAATGGCTGATCATCTGGGGCTACGACATCGAGCAGGGCGAGCGCAAGCTCAGCAATGACGAGGCGATCTCGATCGTGCGCAATCTCGTCGGCGACGAGACGCTGGAGGTCAAGGTTCGCTCGACCTCAACCTGGACCGTGAACGAGATGTATGCCGGCCACTACGCGTCCGGCCGTGTGTTCTGCGTCGGCGATGCCGTGCACCGCCATCCGCCGACCAACGGCCTCGGCTCCAATACCTCGATCCAGGACTCCTATAATTTGTGCTGGAAGCTCAAGCTGGTGCTCGAGGGCCACGCGGCACCGTCGCTGCTCGAGACCTATTCGGCCGAGCGCCAGCCGGTCGGCAAGCAGATCGTGACCCGCGCCAACAAGAGCATCGGCGATTTCCCGCCGATCTTTGAGGCAGTGGGCCTCGTCGCTTCGACCGATCCGGCGGAAGCACGCAAGGCGATCGCCGCGCGCAAGGCGCCGACCGCCGAGGGCAAGGCGCGCCGCAAGAAGCTCTATGAGGCCATCGCCAACAAGAGCTACGAGTTCAACTGCCACGGCGTAGAGCTGAACCAGCGCTACGGCTCGACCGCCGTGGTGTCCGACGGCACGCCGATGCCGGCCTTCACCAGGGATCACGAACTGTATTATCAGGCAACGACCTGGCCCGGCGCGCATCTGCCGCATGTCTGGGTCGAGCATCATGGCCAGCGCAAATCGACGCTCGATCTTGTCGGCAAGGGCCGTTTCACGCTGCTCACCGGGATCGGGGGCGATGGCTGGAAGGCGGCGGCTGCCGCAGTCGAGAAGACCTACGGCCTGCCGGTGGATGTCGTCACCATCGGCCCGCAAGGCTGCGATGCGCTCGACATCTATGCTGACTGGTATCGCCAGAGCGAAGTCGACGAGGACGGCTGCGTGCTGGTACGGCCCGACATGTATGTCGCCTGGCGCGCCAGAGAGGCGGCAGTGAATGCCCCCGACGTGCTGCTCGACGTGTTTGGCCAGATCCTCGGCCGTGGTGCGAAGGAGCAGGCGAAGTCCGTCGCCGCCGCGTGATGCGAGCTGCGCGGATAAATTCTTCAAAACGGAATGAAAGGCAGCCGGCTTGAAGACCGGCTTGCCTCAAGGGAGGGGAAAATGACCAAGGACCTACTGAACATAAAGTCTTTCGATCGCCGCCGTGTGCTGCAGGGCATCGCCGGTGGTTTCGCCGCCGCGGGCGCGACGACCTTGTTCGCGCCGCCGGTGCGGGCGGCAAGCAAGCCGATCAAGATCGGCTATGTCTCGCCAAAGAGCGGTCCGCTGGCGGCCTTTGCCGAAGCTGACGATTTCGTGCTCGGTGAGTTCAGGAAGTTCATCAAGGATGGCGTCAAGGTCGGATCACAGACCTACTCGATCGAGGTGGTGACGAAAGACAGTCAGTCGAATCCGAACCGCGCCGCCGAGGTCGCCAAGGAGCTGATCACCCGCGACAATGTCAGGCTGATCGTGGTCGGCGCCACGCCCGAGACCAACAACCCTGTGGCGACGCAGTGCGAGCTCGAGCAGGTGCCGTGCATCTCGAGCGTGGCGCCGTGGCAGACCAACTTCATCGGCCGGCAGGCCAATCCGGGCGATCCCAAGAGCTGGAAGCCGTTCGAATATACCTTCCACTATTTCTGGGGGCTGGAGGACGTGATCGGCGTCTTCACCAGCATGTGGAGCCAGGTCGCGACCAACAAGTCGGTGGGCGCGCTGTTCCCCAACGACGCCGACGGCAACGCCTGGGGCGACACCACCATCGGCTTCCCGCCCGTGCTGGCCAAACAGGGTTTCAAGCTCACCGATCCCGGCCGCTTCCAGAACCTGACTGACGATTTCAGCTCGCAGATCGCGGCATTTCGTGGTGCCGATGCCGAGATCGTCACCGGCGTGATCATCCCGCCCGACTTCACTACGTTCTGGAACCAGGCGCGGCAGAAGGGGCTGAAGCCGAAAGTCGTATCGGTCGCCAAGGCGCTGCTGTTCCCCGCATCGGTGCAGGCGCTCGGCAAGGGCGGCAACAACATCTCGACCGAGGTGTGGTGGACGCCGACCCATCCTTACAAGTCGAGCCTCAGCGGCGTCAGCGCGGTCGATCTCGCCAAGGGATATGAGCAGGCCTCTGGCAAGCAATGGACCCAGCCGATCGGCTTCGTGCATTCGCTGTTCGAGGTCGCGATCGACGCCATCAAGCGCTCTAGCGACCCGAGCGACGGCGCGGCGCTGGCGAAGGCGATCGGGGCCACCAAGCTCGATACGATTGTGGGCCAGGTCGCATTCGGCTCCAGCGCGGTGCCGCCCTTTGCCGCGAAGAACATCGCCAAGACGCCGCTGGTCGGCGGCCAGTGGCGGCTCAGCGGCGACAAGTACAACATGGTGATCACGGACAACAAGCTGGCGCCTCAAATTCCGCTCGGCGGCGATATGCAGGCGCTGAGTTAGCCCAAGCATCGAAGGCAGAAGATGCGTGGCGTTGCTGCGCATCTCCTCTCCGCCGAAACCAGATGTGGACGACCATGCTCGAACTCCACGCCATCTCGAAACGGTTCGGCGCCATCGTGGTTGCCGACGCGATCGACCTGACGCTGTCCTCGGACGAGGCGCTGGGCGTGATCGGACCGAACGGCGCCGGCAAATCGACCCTGTTCAACCTGATCACCGGGCTGCTGCGGCCCGATGCCGGCCGGATCGTTCTCGATGGCGCCGACATTACGGGTTTCTCGCCCGAGGCACGCTGTCGCGCCGGCATCGGACGCTCGTTCCAGATTCCGCAACCGTTCGACCATCTCTCGGTGTTCGAGAACCTTGCGGTCGCCGCGCTGTTCGGCGGCGGCCTGTCGGAGGCGGATGCGATCCAGCATTGCGGCCGCATGCTCGATCTGACCGGCCTCGAAGCCAAGGCCAATCGGCTCGCGGGCAGCCTGCCGCTGCTCGATCGCAAGCGGCTCGAACTGGCGCGGGCGCTCGCCACCCGGCCGCGCACGCTGTTGCTCGACGAGATCGCGGGTGGCCTCACCGATGCCGAATGCCACGAGCTGGTCGAGACGATCAGAACCATCCATGCCGAAGGTGTCGGCATCATCTGGATCGAGCATGTCGTGCACGCGCTGCTCGCCGTGGTGCAGCGACTGGTCGTGCTGAACTTCGGTAAGGTCGTGGCGCAGGGCGTGCCGAACGAGGTGATGCGCTCGCGCGAGGTCGAGACCATCTATATGGGCGTGCCGGCATGACCGCGCTGCTCAATGTCACGGCGCTCGATGCGTTCTACGGCGATTTCCAGGCGCTGTTCGGCATCGACTTCGAGCTGAACGAGGGCGAGGCAGTCGCAGTGATCGGCGCCAACGGCGCCGGCAAGTCGACCATGCTGAAATCGCTGGCGGGGTTGGTCAAGAACCGTCCCGACGCGATCTGCCTCGAGGGACGGGCGATCGGCGATGCGTCCGCCGCCAGCATCGTCCGGCTCGGCCTCGCGCTGGTGCCGGAGGGGCGCCAGCTGTTTCCCTCGCTCAGCGTCGAGGAGAACCTCCTGATCGGCGCTTATGGCGGCGAACGCAGGGCGCCGTGGGATCTCGCCGCGGTCTACCGCATGTTCCCGGTGCTGAAGGAGCGGCGGCGCGGCGCCGTCACCGCGCTGTCGGGCGGGCAGCAGCAGATGGTGGCGATCGGCCGCGCGCTGATGTCCAACCCGTCGGTCTTGCTGTGCGACGAGATCAGCCTCGGCCTCGCGCCGATCGTGGTGGAGGACATCTACCGCATGCTGCCGCAGATCCGCTCTGGCGGTACCGCCGTCGTGCTGGTCGAGCAGGACATCGCCCGCGCATTGCGGGCTTCGGATCGCTTCTACTGTTTGCAGGAGGGAAGGGTGACGCTGAGCGGACGGCCAAGGGATGTCGACCAGGACACCATCCGCGCGGCCTATTTCGGAGCATGAGGAAGCGATGAGCGGGTTCGACACCATCATCGAAGGCGTGCTGCTCGGCGGCGTCTATGCGCTGTTCGCGCTCGGCCTGTCGCTGATCTTCGGCATCATGCGCCTTGTCAATCTGGCTCATGGCGATCTGATCCTGCTTGCCGCCTATCTGGTGCTCAGCGCCACCACCGCGCTCGGTCTGCCGCTTGCGGCCGCATCCCTGCTGGTCGTCATCACGATGTTCGTGCTCGGCTTCGTGCTGCAGCGGCTGGTGCTGGAGCGGGTGCTCGGCGACGACATCCTGCCACCGCTGCTCGTCACCTTCGGCCTGTCGATCGTGATTCAGAACGGACTGCTGCTTGGCTACGGCGCCGACAGCCGCAGGCTGCAGGCAGGCGCCTTCGAATCCTCGTCGGTGGCGCTTGCCCCCAGCCTGAGCGTCGGGCTGGCGCCGCTGACCGCGTTGGTGACGGCTGTTGCCGCCGTCGCGCTGCTCCAGCTCATCTTCTATCGCACCTCGCTCGGCCGCGCCTTCCGCGCCACTGCGGATAATCCCGCGATCGCGCAGTTGATGGGCGTCAACGAGCGCAATGTCTACGCCATCGCGGTCGGACTGTCGCTCGCAGTGTCGGTGATCGCCGCTATTGTGCTCGGTATCCGCTCCAGCTTCGATCCGTCGATCGGCCCGGCGCGGCTGCTCTACGCATTCGAGGCGGTGATCATCGGCGGGCTCGGCAGCCTGTGGGGGACGCTGGCGGGTGGCATCGTGCTCGGGTTGGCGCAGGCGATCGGAGGGCGCATCAATCCGGAATGGCAGATCCTGGCCGGCCATCTCGCCTTCCTTGCCGTGCTGATGGTGCGGCCGCGCGGCCTGTTCCCGGCGAGGCGGACATGAGCGTCGAAAGCATCCGTATCCCGGCAAGCCGCGAGCAGTGCCCGGCGGAGGCGCCGGTGTGGCAGGTTCGGGTCGGCACACGGCTGTCGCGCGTCGCGGCCGTGGCCGGCATCGCGCTGATCGTGGCGCTGGCCGCGCTGCCCGCGATCGCCTCGCGCAACCTGATCCAGGATCTGATCTTCGTCTTCACCATGCTGACCTTGGCACAGCTCTGGAACGTGCTGGCCGGGTGGGGCGGGCTGGTATCGGTCGGGCAGCAGGCGTTTGTCGGGCTCGGCGCCTATGCGCTGTTTGCCGGCATCGTGATGGCCGGGCTCGATCCGGTTGCGGCGATCCCACTGGCCGGACTGTTCGCGGCGCTGGTCGCGGCGGTGCTCGGGCCGCTGCTGTTCCGGCTGGAAGGGCCATATTTCGCGATCGGCAGCTGGGTCGCCGCCGAAGCGCTGCGGCTGATCTGCGCCCAGTTCAAGTCGCTCGGCGGCGGCACCGGGATGTCGATCTCGCCGGGCGAACTGTCGCAGATGGTCGGGCTGAAGGCGGTGCAGGCGCTGCTTGGCCTGCGCCCGGCGGCCGCGCGTGACGTGCTGGTTTACTGGCTGGCGCTGCTGCTTGCCGTGCTGGTCACGCTCGGCATCTACGCCTTCATGCGCTCACATCACGGCCTTGCGCTGGCCGCAAGCCGTGACAACGCAGCGGCGGCGCGCAGCGTCGGCGTCCGCACCGCGCGGGTCCGCCACGTGCTGTGGGTCGCCGTCGCGTTCGCCACCGGCATGGTCGGCGCGGTGGTTTATTTGCAGAAGGCGCGTATTTCGCCTGATGCAGCCTTCAGCGTCACCGACTGGACCGCCTATGTCATCTTCATCGTCGTGATCGGCGGGGTGCGCACCATCGAAGGCCCGATGGTCGGCGTGCTGCTGCTGTGGGGGCTCGTCACCTATCTCGCCCAGTATGGCAGTCTCTATCTGGTCGTGCTCGGCACGCTCGCCATCCTGATCATGCTGTTCATGCCGAGGGGTATGTGGGGCGTGGCAGCCCGCTGCTGGCAATTGCAGCTATTTCCGACACAACGCTGGCTCGGCCGGAGCGAGTCCAGTCCAACGCCATTGTGACCGACCTTGTGCCGAGTAGCTTCGTCCGTTCAGAAGCGCCACCAATCCATCTTTGGAAAGGAGGCGCTCGGGCGTCCATGCGCCTTTGCAGTTGGACGTTTCGCTGTAAGCCATTGATCTCCAATGATCGGATTTTGGCTTAGTTGGAAAAATTCTCTTGAGAAATCAATGGGAGCAGCATGTCTCTTAATCAGCGGGTCCCAGGTTCGAGCCCTGGTGCGCCCACCATATAAATCAAGACTTTAGCGAGACAAACCGTTTGAGAGAGCCAGACTAAAACGGTTTTTCGAACGGTGTTTCTGTCGATCCTTCCGGACGTCTATTCTCGACAATGTGATCGGCAGAAGCGGCTCGGGCTTGTTGTTCAATTTGTCCTCCCGAGATGCTTTAAGGCCATTTGGGCCGCGTGGAACGTGGCCTCAAAACATAACCTGATCCCGAGGTACGAATGATCGGTTGGTCGCACTGATGTTTCTGAGCTCTTCGGAGAAGAAGCTTTTGATGCCAAGTCCACTCTTGCGGCCACCGGTACAATCATAGGCCCAGAAATATTCGAAGCCGCGGTTGTCCTTCTTTCGGATCTTATATTCAAGCTTATAGGGTTCCATCAGCCTCCGGACGCCGTGATAATCGGCTTCGATCATTGTCAGTGATCGCCCTGCTTCAATGATGACTTGCCTCGCGGCGGGAATAAAGCTCCCGCCGTAGCCGAAGGCGCGCACCAAGGAAGGCCGGACACCGCCGCCGACAATGCGGGGAGGTACCACCGGCTCGATAACTCGAAGAGTTCTTCGATGAGAGAACCGAAGCGCCCCTGTATCATGTCAAACGTGATACGGCTGGCTTTTGGCGTCACAAGATCATCCCGCAGGTCACGGAAGAGTTGAAGCGGGACGGCAAGCAATTGCATTCGCGCTTGTTGCGCTTCGGCATCGTAGGTGGACTTCTTGAGGAAGGTGCGCACGACCTCGGCGCGGCTGACCGGAAAGTCTCCGCTGAATACGATCGAGTAAAACAGATCGAACAGGTCCTGGGCTTTGCGTCGAAAAAGCAGCGTGGTCAGTTTCGCTGCCAGAAGCTCTTCGAGTTTTTGGCAGCGGATCGGGCCCGTGCACGCAGCTTGGTCCGAATACGGGTGTAACAGCGGCCGTGTCTGGATCGGCAGGTAAGGCTTTTCGAATTCGCTAATTTCCAGATGCGAACGCAGGGTTACGCTCTCTTCCGCATAGAAGCCTTTGAAATAGATCCGCACTTCCAGGGCCTGGACGCCGGGGATTTTGAGGTTCTTCTCGGCGACGCGTGTCCGGTCCATCGCGAACTGAACGCCGCTTCCGGCCTTAGCAGCTTCGAGGATTTCGCTCAGATCGGAATGCAGCTGGTTTTCATTGAGCGCATTCTCGCAGGAGAAATCCAGGTCCTTGGAATATCGCGTGCCCGGAAGGTATCCTTTGCGTATGCCGCTGCCACCTTTCGGGACCAAGAGATTCGAAAGACGACGATGCGCGAATATCTCGCGCAAGAGCCATCCATGGACGTAATCCCGCTCAACGTTCTGCGGAGAGATGTCGTCTTGGTCGCCAGCCACCGATCAGTCAGCTGTTAAAACGTCTCGGTAATCTTGCTCAGGCCAGGAGGGCGATCCGGGTCAAGTCCGCGGGCGCATGCCGCCTCCTCGATCATCCGATAGGCCGGAACGAGCATGGCGATCGGATCAGTGGCAGGATCATCCTGGACCAACCAGGGCAGCGAGCCATGCGGTCCGCCGCAGAGATGCAGCGCGACGTTTTGCTCACGCAATTCCTCTGCAAGAGCGTCCACCGTGGCCGCAGTTTCATCCATGAGGCGCATCATGACAACGGGCGTGCGCGACGATAGCGCGGCACGTGGCCCATGCTGCAGCTCTGCGGCGCTCAAGCCGATGGAGGGCAGGCGCAGGATCTCCGAAAGTTTAAGCGCAATCTCCCTCGCCGAACCCAGGGCCAGGCCTCGAGCTGCCACAAACACGGCTGACGCCTTGACGAGATCATCGGCAATCTCGGACCAGTCGAGCGCCAGCGCACGGTGCAGGCGCTCGGGCAGCCGGTCGAGGGCTGACCCCAGCGCACGATCTTGCGCCAGCTCGGCAACAAGTCCAGCGCCGGCGGCCATCGAGCCGATGACGGTCTTTGTCGCCGCGACGGAGTGCTCTTCGCCGGCTTCGATCGGAACGACGAACTCCGCTTCGTCGGCCACCGGCGACGACGTCGTATTGACGATGGCAACGGTGCGGGCGCCCGAAGCGCGCGCCGACCTTGTTGCTGCGACGAGATCCGGGCTGCGCCCGGATTGCGAGATCACGATGAACAGCGCATCGCGCAGCATCAAAGGTGTGCGAAATGCCGTGATCACCGAGGGGGCGCTTGCTGAAACGGGCAGGCGAAGCCGCGTCTCGACAAGGTATCTCAGGAAAAGGCCGGCATGCCCGGAGCTTCCCCGACCGCACACGACGCACAGGGGAGCTGAGCCAATCCCAATCCGCTGCGCGATGTCGCGCGTGATCGGGCGGCTACGAACAATGTTGGCGACAACATCGGCGCTTTCCCCGATTTCGTTCGCCATCGCGGATGTCGTCACGGCTCAACCGCTCCGCCTTGCTTGCGTGCTGCCGGTGCCTTGGGATGCGAGTCCCGATCCGAGTCCCGATCCTTGGCGAGCTCGGCAAACACGCGCCTGAGATTGCCGTCGCCGTCCTTCAGAATAGTCTCCGCTTCGGTCCTGCCGACGCCCAGCGCCAGAAGGACCGCCGTCTTGACGTCTCCCTCGGCCTGCTCCAGCGAGCGTGCCGCGTGCGACGGATCGCAGTCGGCGATTTGCGCCACCATGGCCTCGGCGCGTCGCTTCAGCTTGGCATTGGTCGGCTGCATGTTCACCATCATGCCGCGATACACCCGGCCAAGACGCAGCATGATTCCCGAGGAGATCAGGTTGAGCACAACCTTCTGCGCGGTGCCCGCCTTCATCCGCGTGGAGCCGGCGATCAGCTCGCGGCCGGTCTCGATCAGGATCGGAAACTTGGCCGATGCCAGCAGTGCGGTGCCAGGATTGTTGGCGATACCGATCGTCACTGCACCGCACGAGCCTGCCTGCTGCAGCGCCGCGACCGTGAATGGCGTTGTGCCGCTGGCGGCGACCGCGATCACCACATCATGCGGTGTGAGCCGCGCGGCATTGATCTGTGTGACCGCATCATCAATGTCATCCTCCGCGCCCTCGATGCTCTTGACGAAGGCACTGTCTCCGCCGGCGACGATGAAGCGGACGCGCTCTTTGGGCCAGGCGAAGGTCGGCGTTAGCTCGGCGCCGTCCTGGACCGCCACGCGCCCCGAGGTGCCGGCGCCGACATAGACAAGGCAACCGTGATCGCCCAGCGCCGCTTGGGCCGCCTCGGTCGCCGCCGTGATCGCGGGGAGGGCATGACCGATCGCAGCGACCGCCGCAAGCTGACCCTCCCACATCGCTTCCATCGCTGACACCAGCGGCCATGCATCGAGGTCGGCAAATCTAGGATCGACGTCTTCGGTGGCCATACTGTTGATCCAAGCGCCATCAAACGCGGAACTTCGGAGCCTGTTCATGGTCAGTTTCTCTCTCGGTCAAAGCCAGCGTGGGTAGGTTCAGCCGCTCTCGCGCGACGAGTAGCGCGCCGGCTACCGCGTCCGCGTCAGGAGGCTTCAGGCGGGCGCGCAGGTCGGGCGTCAGCCATGGCGTCATGGCATCCGCCAGCCCGCCCACCAGCGAGAGCCGATCGATTCCTCTTGCCAGGAATAGATCGAGCAGATCGCCAATGGCATCGGCCGCGCGTTCGACAATGCGACGGCCGACCGGATCGCCCTGATTGGCGTGCCGCATCACGATCGGTGCGAATGTTGCGTAGTCCGTTGCTCTGGCTTGTTCGGACCAGGCCACCGCCTGATAGGGATCATGATCGAATGCGCCCAGCACCTCTGCGAGCAATGGCGTCAACTCGCGGCGGCGATCCGCAGCCCGCAGCGCCAGTCGAACGACCTGCAGGCCGATGTCGGCGCCGCTGCCTTCGTCCGATACGGGAAACCCGTAACCGGCGAGACGGATCTCGCGGGCGTCGACCAGGCCGACACCGACCGAACCCGTGCCGGCCACAACGATTGCCCCGTCCGCGCCGCTATGGGCGCCAAGACAGGCCGCGAGGCCGTCGCTGATGAAGTCAACGGACGCAAAGGGATGCGCGATCTTGCTGAGCGCCGCTTTCGCCCCCCGGCGGCCAATCCCGGCAAGGCCAATTCCGGCGTGCATTTGGCCGAAATCCTCGCGGCTCAGTCCGGCCTGTGTGGCCGCCGCTTCGGTGGCCTCCATGATGGACCGCCAGGCCTTGTCGATGCCAATTCGTGTCGTGGCCGGTCCCGAGATCGCTTCTCCGAGCGCCGTGCCGTTTTCGTCTTCGATCCGGGCGCGACAGCGGGTTCCGCCCCCATCAATGCCGAGATACGTGGTACCTTTTGTTCTCATGGAACGTTAACGCAAGGGTTTCGCTTCGGGTCCGCACAGGTCCCCGTGGCGTACATATGAACGCTTGTGGCAGACTCGCCTCACGAGTCCGTGACGGCCATTCCAGGATCGATACTGATGGGCCATGCTGGTTCTGCCTCTCTCACGATTGCTGCACAGCACATTTTTGATGGGACTGACATGCGCGGGCCCGGGTCGGTCAGGATCTCGCAGGGACGGATTGAAAGCATCAGCTTCGACGAGGCCGCGCCAGCGTCAATCCGCCTTCCCCGAGATGCGATCCTTGCACCCGGATTGATCGACATCCAGCTGAACGGAGGCGGTGGCGTGCTTCTCAACGACCAGCCGACGGAGGCCGGCGTTCGGCGCATCGTCGAGGCGCACCGCAAGGCCGGGACCACGGGCTGTTTGCCAACCCTCATCACCGATCGACCCGAGGTCGTCGAACGATTGGCCGTCGCAGCTCAGGCGTGCCTCGATATTCCTGGCGTGCTCGGCTTTCATCTGGAAGGTCCGGCCCTCAACAGGTCTCGCAAGGGCATTCATCCGGAAACCGAGATACGCGTGCCCGATCGGCGCGATCTCGCCGCCATCAAGAGCTTCGGCGATCGCGGCCGCTCCATTGTGACCTTGGCCCCGGAATGCGTGCCTGCGTCGATGATCGATGAATTGGTCGGTGCTGGATTGCGTGTCGCAGCTGGCCACAGTGATGCCAGCGCAGAACAAATCCGGCAGGCGGTCGGTCGCGGTCTCTTGGGGGTGACCCATTTGTTCAACGCCATGTCGCAGTTGAGCGCCCGGGAGCCGGGCGTGGTGGGCGCCGCGCTGGAGGAAGACCGGTTGTTTGCTGGAATCATCTGCGACGGCATTCACGTTGAGCGCGCTGCTTTGCGTGTTGCCTTCCGCTGCAAGGGACGCGATCGATTGATGCTGGTCAGCGATGCCATGCCATTGGTCGGCACGGACGACCGGCAATTCCTGCTCCAAGGCAGGGAGATAACATTGCACGACGGTCGCCTGACCGGCCCGGACGGCACACTCGCGGGCGCTCACCTCACCATGATCCAGGCGGTCCGCAACGCTGTTACGCTCATTGGAATCGCGCTCGTCGATGCCCTCATCATGGCGTCCCGGACGCCGGCGGCATTTCTGGGCCTTGGGTCCGAGCTCGGACGGATCGCGGCCGGATACCGCGCGGACTTTGTCGCGTTCAATCCGAGCTTTGAGGTCGTCGACACATGGATCGGCGGCGTCGGTTCGATGGGCGAGGCAACCAAGGCTTCCGAGCGAGGTTAGATGGGCAACCATCCGATCATCGTGCAGAAATATGGCGGTGTCTGCCTTGAAACACCGGCGAAGATTCGCGCGGTTGCGCGCAGTCTCGCCGACCTGCATGGCCGCGGTCATCGTGTCGTCGCGATCGTCTCCGCCATGGGCACGACCACCGACCAGTTGATCCAGATGGCTCATCAGGTCAGCCCTGCTCCCAACCGCCGTGAACTCGATATGCTGCTGACGACTGGCGAGCGCATCAGCATGTCCCTGATGAGCATGGCGCTTTCCGATCTCGGCGTCCCTGCGATCAGCTTCACCGGCAGCCAGGCTGGCGTGATGACCGACGACTCGCATTCCGCCGCACGCATTCTGGATGTTCGGCCGATTCGCGTGCGTGAGGAACTCGACCGCGGGCGCGTTGTCGTGCTGGCAGGATTTCAAGGCGTGAACCCCGCGACCAGGGAAATTACTACACTCGGCCGCGGCGGCAGCGACACCACGGCGGTCGCGATGGCCGCGGCGCTGAAGGCCGAACGCTGTGAAATCATCAAAGAGGTCGACGGCATTTGTTCGGCCGATCCGCGCATCGTGAAGGACGCAAAGCCGCTCCGGCAGGTAGATTTCGCATCCCTGTCGGAGATGTGCTTCTGGGGTGCGAAGATCTTGCATTTTCGCAGCGTAGAGCTGGCGCAAAGTCAGGATGTGCCTCTGGTTCTCAAGCAGTGGGATGGCGTCGAGCACAGCACACAAGTGATGAAAGGGGTTTTAGGCATGGAAAACGGGAGAGTTCTAGCCGTCAACTCGATAGCTCGCATTGAGCATGTGGAAATCGATTCCAGGGATCTCAATCACGGGTTCGAGAAACTCGCGCAGCATCTCAAGCAAAACAGCCTGTCCTGGCCGCAGCTCCTTGCATCACACTTCGCTGCGGGAAAAACCAGCATGACCGTGGCTTGCGATACGGAGTGGCTGGATGCCTTGCTGCGCACGCTGGAGGGCGCTACGGATCTGCGCAAGCAGCGCGAGGCGTCAAGCTCGGTTAGTCTCACCTGCTTCGGCGGCGTTTCATCGGAATTGCCGTTCAGGGCGTTGCAGGTTCTCGAACATCACAGGATTGTCCCTGACAGGTACGTATTGTCCCCGCATTCGGTCAGTCTTTTTCTCTCTGTGGAGAACCGGGAGGCTGCCGTCAAAGCGTTGCATACGCTTGTTCAGCAAACTTACGATCTGAGAAGCATTACGAACGCGAGCTGACGCGGGAGCCGTTTGCAAAATCGTCGTTTGGGAGTCCTGTAAACAAATTCTGGCAATGCTCAGAAGCCGCGCCGAGGGTGACGCCGTCCGAGCGCATCATGGGTGTGAGCTGGTGAAGGAAATCGCGGTCACGCCGGTTGAGATCGTCGGAGAAGGCACGACTTGGCATGCGAACCTCCTCGATAGCGGCTCGGCGGACTGGCAGCTTGCCGCCAGCGTGCTGAGACAAACCAGGGATGATCTAGAGCCCGCGTTCGATTGGCAAAGTAGGTCAATCAACGTGGCTCCCCGATTGCTACCTTAAAAACTGTACGCTCGATTTCAATGTCATTTCTACGTAGCGTGTAAGTTGCCGTGTAGGTGCCAGGCGGCCAGGCGGCGCCCGCCCGCTTCCGTCCAGCCGAAATGAAATATTGGGCCTGGTCTCGCGGCAGCTCCGGTGCGCGATACTCCGCGATGACTTGCCCCTGAGGCGATCTCAGCTCGATCACTTGCTCGTCCTCCGCCTGCAGTCCGATAGCGCGAACATACGCGACGATGGTCGCAGAGTGAGGGCCAGGCAGAGATCGCTTGATTTCTCCTGCCTCGATCCCGTCCATGGTCACCGCTCGATCGGCAAAACCGGCGTTGATGATCTCGGTCGGCCGGTAGCCGGGAGCAGCGCTCCCGGTTTGCAGCCACAGCGAACGACCAACGTTGCATTCGCCTTTGACGCCTCCCCTCAGCGAATGGATCTACGACGGCCCGGCTCTGCCTCACCGTGAAATGGAGATGCGGCAACTCCGTGTTTCCGGAGAGACCCACCAGTCCGAGTGTCTGCCCGGCGCTCACGCTGTCGCCAGGCTTCACTCTGAGACTGCCTTTGGCCATGTGGCAGTATTGCGTGCTCCAGCCGTTTCCGTGTTCGACGACTGCGCCGTTGCCACATTCCCTGCCGGCGACTGCGGCTTTTCCTGCGACTTTGACCGATACGTCATCCATGCCGTCTCGGGTGTGAGCAACGCGCCCTGAAGCGGCCGCAACGACTGCGACGCCTGTTCTCTGAACGTCCAGATCGGGCAGCCGGATGTCGGTGCCGTCGTGACCATCATAGGTTCGGCGCCCGCATCGAAAGTCCAAGGTCTTGTCGGAGGGATCATGGTCAACGTAGTTCTGGATGAAGCACGTCCTTCCCAAGTCGCAGGCAACCGGCCAAGCAAACAGTTGCGGTTCGGAGCTGGGGGATGCCGTCGCGCAAGTCATGACTGTGCAAAGCGCGAAGGCAAACATAAACGTTTTCATCCGGCCTGTCCGTCCTGATGAAGGGGAGCGCGACAAAGCGTACTGCGGAAGCGTAATTTCATGACTGATGTCCCAAGAACCTTGGCGAATACCACACCGTGAAGCCACCCGAAAGGATGAGGATCAGCCCGCGAACGCAACAATCGACTCCTTATCTGCCGAATCTGTGCTGTTTCAGCCAACCCCGTATCTCTCGCGCGAGGAGCACGCATCCTAAGCAGCCTACAACGATGCAGATGCAGCCCAAACAAGCCGACGAAGTTGAATGGCTGATCGATAAACGTGATCAGCTGATAGTTACTGGGGCCGCCTTTGGTACGAAAACTCGCCCACAGCATTCCAGCAGGGTACCACTGGCTCAGCTGGTAGAACCCGTGCACTTCCATTCCATGACAATCGATACTAAGGCGCCGACGAGCGGCCTTGGTACGTACGCGATGCTGTAGAATGGGACGATCCCCTGATCTCCTCAAGGCCAGAGACAGATTCGGGCAACATCAGCACACCACGCCTGCTCGCTTGGCGAGGATCCGAAGATCAAACGGCTTCGAAATTCGGGATATCTCGCCGGCGGCAATGTGGCGGCATGCCGATCAACGCTGGCGACAGGGGCTTCTATTATTTCTGCCGCAGTGCACGGGCGAGCTGATCTTCCAGCGGCTTGCGCAGGTAGGCGATCGCCGTCCGCACGCCGTTCTGGATGAATGCTTCAACCGGCATGCCGGGCACCAAAGCCTTGCCGTCGAGCTTGGCGAGTTCGCTCGCGTCAATGCTGATGCGGGCGACGTAGTAAGCCGCGCCGGACTGCGGGTCTTTGGTCAGATCGGCGGCGATCCGCGTCAGCGTGCCGTCGAGCTCGGGGGTCACGGCGGCGTCGAACGCGCTGAAGCGGAGCTTGGCGGATTGCCCGAGCTTGAGCCGGTCGATCATTTGCGGATCGACCCGGGCCTCGACCACAAGCGAATCCTTCGGCACGATCAGCATCAGCTGTTCGCCCGCGGTGATCACGCCACCGACGGTGAAGACCGATTTCTGGTGGATCAGACCGTCCTGCGGCGCGCGCAATACCACGCGATCGAGCTGGTCCATCGCGGCGATGCGGCGTTCGCCGAGATCGGCAAGCTTGGTCTCGACGTCGCGCAGTTCGGTCGCGACTTCACGGCGCTGGTCCTGAACCAGCTGGATGATCTGCAGTTCGGTCTCGGTGATCCGGCCCTTGGCGCGCGCGATCTCGGCGATCATCTGGCCTTCCTCGCCGGTCAGGCGGGAGGCCTCGCGCTCGAGTACGGTGAGGCGCGCATAGGGCACCAGGCGCTTGTCGTACAGCTGGCGCACGCCCTCCAGCTCGGTTTCGATCCAGCGGATCTGTGCACGCTTCGACGCGATCTGCGCCTCCAGGCCGCGGATTTCGTCCGCGATCTGCGCCTTGCGTTCGCGCAACTGCGATTGCTGGCCGCTGATAGCTTCGCGCCGCCGGTCGAACAGCGTGGTCTCGCCCTCGATCATCTCCGCGATCGAGGCGATGGCGCGGCGTGCGACGATCTCGCCGGGCAGCACCACCGCGTCGCGGCCGTTCTGCTCGGACTGCAGCCGGGCACGACGCACCCCGAGCTGGTTGAGCTGGTTTTCGATCAGCGCAAGGTTGGCGCGCGGCAGCGTCTCGTCAAGTCGGACCAGCATGTCGCCGGCCTGAACCTGATCGCCGTCGTTGACGGAGATTTCGGCGACCACGCCGCCGGTCGGGTGCTGAACCCGGCGGACGTTGCTGTCGACCACCACCTGCGCCGGCGCGATCACGGCGCTGGCGAGCGGTGCGGTCATCGCCCAAACGCCGGCGGTGGACACCACGATCGCCAGCGTGCCAATTCCGAGCCCAGTGGCGCGCCGGATATCGCGAAACGGATCGCTACGGCGAGCTTCGGGCTTGCGGGGTACGGCCATATGGGAGTCCTCAACTGGCGGCGGCGGCCGGAACCGAGCGCGCATCGGGCACCGCCTGCAGCGTCGCGCCGCCCGGCGGCGGATGAGCGGCGAGCGATTTGCGCAGCACTTCGTCCTTTGGGCCGAACGCCTGTACCTGGCCGTTCGCCAGCGTCAGCACGAGATCGACTTCGGCGAGCGCCGCCGGCCGATGCGCAATGATGACGGCAATGCCGCCGCGCGCCCGGACGCGCCGGATGGCATCGGTCAGCGCGGCGTCGCCTTCGGCGTCGAGGCTGGCGTTCGGCTCGTCGAGCACCACCATGAACGGATCCTTGTAGAGCGCGCGCGCCAACGCGATCCGCTGCCGCTGGCCGCCCGACAGGGTGGCGCCGGCTTCGCCGATCCGCATCTCGAACCCCTTCGGCAACTTCAGGATCATCTCGTAGGCGCCGGCGGCCTTCGCCGCGGCGATCACCGCCGCCTCGTCGATCTCAGGATCGAAACGCGCGATGTTTTCCGCAACCGTTCCGTCGAACAATTCGACGTCCTGCGGCAGGTAGCCGATCATGCCGCCGCGAATTTCTGCGGGCCACTGGTCGAGGGTGGCGCCATCGAGGCGGATCTCGCCGCGTGCGATCGGCCAGATTCCGACCAGCGCCCGTGCCAGCGTCGATTTGCCGGCGGCTGACGGGCCAATAATGCCGACTGCCTGGCCGGCTTCGAGTGCGAACGAGGCGTTGTGCACGATCGCGGTGGTGCCGCCGGGGGCGGCGATTGTGACCTGCTCGACCGTGAGCCGATGGACGGCGCGTTCGGGCGCGACGTCAGGGTTCGAGGCGTCGCCCTTGCCCAGAGCGGCACGAAGTCGTTGGCTCGCCTGTCGCGCGCCGATGAACGGTCGCCAGATGGAGATCGCCAGTTCCACCGGCGCGAGCGCGCGGCTGCCCATGATCGACGCGGCGATCATCACGCCGCCGCTGGCCAGCCCCTCGATCACCAGATAGGCGCCGAGGCCGAGCAGCGCCGATTGCAGCATGAAGCGCAGCGTCTTTGATAACGCGCCGAGCGATCCGGCGATGTCCGCGTTGCGTTGCTGCGCGGCGACGAGATCTTCGTTGGCGGCGCCCATCCGGTCGATCAACCGCTGCTCCATGCCCAGCGCGGCCACGATTTCGGCGTTGCGCCGACCCGCTTCAAGCTGGACGCCGCGGATTGCGCCGGCACGCGAGGCGTCCCGGGTCGGCGCCCGCGTCAGCACCTCGGTGAGCAGCGCGATCCCGAACAGCAGCACCGCGCCCACGACCAGCGTCCAGCCGAGATAAGGATGCAGGAGAAAGCAGCCGGCGAGATACAGTGGCATCCACGGCAAGTCGAACAAGGTGGTCGGGCCGAGCCCGGAGAGGAACGACCGGACCGAGTCCAGATCGTGCGACAATTGCAGGCCGCGATTCGCGCCGCCGCGCAGCGGCCCGCGCAGGATATTGCAGACGACCGGTTGCCACAGCGCCGCGTGCAGCGCCGATCCGATCCGGGTCAGAATGCGCTGACGCAACAGATCGAACAGCCCTTGCATCGCATAAGCCGCCGCCACCGCGATCGACAGCGCGATCAAGGTCGGAATGCTGTGCGATGGAATGACCCGGTCGTACACCTGCAGCATGTAGATCGAACCGGTGAGCATCAGCAGATTGAGCACCGCCGAGAACAGTCCCACCGTCAAAAAGGCCGTTCTGCAGGAGGCGATCGCGGCCGACGCGAGATCGCCGGACGCGGGAGTCGACGCGGAGGACGTTGCTGCGCTCATGACACTCAATTCAGAAACGACGTCGGACCGCCACCGTCGGATGCGGTCGGCGTTCGTTAGCGAGGTTCAACGTCAGGCGCATGACAAAGCGACCGCTACGAAAACGCGAGCGGTTCCAACGAGGCGGCGATGCTCTGCGGCGAAACGCCGCCTTGGTTCGAAAGTCGGCCGCGCAGACCGGCAATCGAACCTGGCGTGGTCGCTCCTCGCGGCGGGCTGATTGAGCTGTCACGCGATGACCCATTGGCAACTGCCGCCGGCCGAGAGGTCGAGCGCGCCTCCGCGCGCAAAGCTGGTAGTTGGTTCTCTCGGTCTTCGCGGGGCTCTTCGGGTGGCGACTTCACCGGCCCGTTAAGAAGCAGTCACCGATCTGTTGTCATCTGCGTTCTATCAACTCAGTAACGATACGTTAACCATCGGCCGTCTGGACCACGCCCTCGCGCATGCCGTGAGGCGGTGATCTGCGACGTCTTCTCTCAAGCGCTGGAGTGGCCATAAATGTCGACAAACCCTCATGTCCTGGCGAACGGCGATTTCCTGCAGGATTGGTCCAATACCGGCCTTGTCACGACCAACGATGACTGGTCGGGGGTCGCATCGATCGTCGGCTATCTCGGCAACGAGGTCGTTTCGGCCACCGGGGTGGACGCGCGTACGGCTAGCGGACCGTCGTCAGGAGATGTCGACGTCGTCGCCAACCAAACCAACACCGCCATCACCAACGGCGGTGTGGCCGAGTTCCAGATCGCCAACCCGACAGTGGCGCTGAACGGTTCCAACAGTGCGGATGCCCCCGGCCTCGTGATCCATCTCGACGCCACCGACCGCAAGGATGTCCGGCTGAGCTTCAACGCACGCGACCTCGACGCCAGCACGGACGACTCTGCACAGCAGATCAACGTGCAGTACCGGCTCGGTTCGAGTGGGCCGTGGACCAATGTTCCCGGCGGTTACGCTGCTGACGTCACCACCGGCGGTGCCGCGACTCAGGTGACACCGTTCGATCTGCTGCTGCCTGACGCCGTCAACGGCCGCAGCGACCTCCAGGTTCGCATTCTCACCACCAACGCCGTCGGCAATGACGAGTGGGTCGGCATCGACGACATCCGCGTCACCAGTTCGTCCGAATCGGCGATCGAAATGCAGCACGTCGCATTCGCGCCGGATTCGCTTACGGTGTCGCATGACGAAGGTAGCAGCGGTCCGACCGTCTTTCAGTTCACCGTTGAGCGCAGCGGCGGCACCACGGGCAACGTCGCGTTCTCGGGAACGATCGCTTCGGCACAGACCGATGCGGCCGACTATGTCGGCGGCGAGCCGGTCAGCTTCAGCGGCAGCATCGCGGCGGGAGAGACCTCCGCGGTCGTGACCGTTACCGTCGCCGGCGACACCGACAATGAGGCGAACGAGAGCTTCACGCTGACGCTGCAGAACGTTTCCAATTCGGCGGCCGTGACCACCACGATCGGCAGCGCTGCGACGGCGACCGGCACCATCGTCAATGACGACATCGGCATCACCAAGATCAGCGCGATTCAGGGCAGCGGAGGCAGCAGCGCCATGGTCGGTCAGATTGTGACCGTCGAAGCCATCGTGGTTGGCGACTTCCAGAACGGCGATGCCGACGCCGGCCGCAATCTCAACGGCTTCTATCTCCAGGAGGAGACTACCGATTCCGACGGCAACTTGCTGACCTCCGAGGCGATCTTCGTGTACGGCGGCGCCACCGACGTCAAAATCGGCGACCGGGTCCGCGTCACCGGCTCGATCAGCGAATATTTCGGCCTGACCGAGCTCACCGCGAGCAGCATTTCGGTCGTTCAGGCCGGCGCGGTGGCCGACATTGACACGATGGCGACGCAGATCGACCTGCCGACGATGGGCACGACGCTGAGCCAGGACGGCGACTACCAGCCCGATCTTGAAGCCTATGAAGGCATGCTGGTCACGATTCCGGAGACCCTGACCGTCACCGAGCAGTTCAATCTCGACCGTTTCAACGAGATCAAGCTTGTGGCGGGCGAACGGCCCGAACAGTTCACGCAGGAGAACGCGCCCGACGCCGCCGCCTACCAGGCGTATCTGGCCGAGCTTGGTGCTCGCACCATCACCTATGACGATGGCCTCAACGTCCAGAATGCGGCGATCAACAACCTCGATGGCTTCGATCCGAACGACAACCCCTCCGCCGCGCCGAACTACGGCACCGCCGACGCGGTCCGGATGGGTGACACCATCGCCGGCCTGACCGGCGTGCTCGACTATCAATGGGCCGGCAACTCCGCCTCGGGGGCGACTTGGCGGATCCGTTCGGTCGAGGACGGCGCCAACACCTTCGGAGCCGGCGACAATCCGCGCACCGATGCGCCGGAAGACGTCGGCGGCCGTCTGAAGGTGGCGAGCTTCAACGTGCTGAACTACTTCACCACGCTGGACAATGGCGGCACCACCGCGATCGGCCAAGCGCCGCGCGGCGCCGACAACGCCGCGGAGTTCGCACGTCAGACCGAGAAGCTGGTCGCGACCATCCTCGACATGGGCGTCGACGTGCTGGCGCTGACCGAACTGGAGAACGACTTCTCCGCCGCATCGTCCGGCAACGCAATCAAGTATCTGGTCGAGCAGCTCAATGCCGTGGCTGGGGCCGGTACCTATGCCTGGGTCGATCCCGGCCAGCAGTTCGTCGGCGGCGACGCCATCGCGGTCGGCTTCATCTACGACACCACCGCGGTGAAGATCGCCGACGGCACGACTATCGAGATCCTTAACGACGCCGATCTGCCCGGCCTCGGCCTCGGCGGCCTGCTCGAGCAGAGCACGGTCGGCGCCGTGTTCGACGGCGAGAACACCAGCCGCAATGCGCTCGCGGTGACCTTCGAGGAGCTTGCGACCGGCGAAACCTTCACGGCGATCGCCAACCATCTCAAGTCCAAGAGCGGTACCGGCTCCGGCGCCGATTCCGATCAGGGCGATGGCCAGGGCAACTGGCAGAACCAGCGGGAATTGGCCGCCACCGCGCTGACCGCGTGGGCAGCCACCGATCCGACCGGCTCGGGCGATCCCGACGTCATGCTGCTCGGCGATTTCAACGGCTACGCCAAGGAGCAGTCGACCGCGATCATCGAGAGCGCGGGCTATGAGGATTTGCAGGCCTGTGAGGACGACGCATATTCCTATGTGTTCGACGGCCAGACCGGCACGCTCGACTACGCCTTCGCCAACGCCAGCCTCGGCGAGCAGGTGTCCGGTGTGACCACCTGGCACATCAACGCCGACGAGGCCGATGCGCTCGACTACAACACCGACTACGACCGCGACACATCGATCTTCGACGGCGACGCCCCGGTCCGGGTGTCCGACCACGATCCGGTGATCGTAGGCCTCAACCTCGGGGAGCAGGAGCCGACCCCGGCTTACACGCTGCAGATTCTGCATGCCTCGGACTTCGAGGCGGGCCTGAACGCGGTCGATCGCGCCGGCAACTTCGCGGCGATTGTCGACTATCTCGAGGATACCTACGAGAACTCGATCACGCTGTCGTCGGGCGACAATTTCATTCCCAGCCCGTTCTTCAGCGCCGGCAGCGACAGCTCGCTGAAGGAGGCATATGAAACGGCACTTGAGACCTATTACGGCCTCGCCGCCGGGACGCTGAATATCTCGCCCGGCTTCGGTACCGCCGACATGGCGATGCTGAACATCATCGGCGTGCAGGCCTCCGCGATCGGCAATCACGAATTCGACGCTGGCACCAGGGCATTCGCCGACATCATCAGGCAGACCGCCGGTTATCCCGGCGCGCAGTTCCCCTATCTCTCGGCCAATCTGGACTTCTCAGGCGATACCAATCTCGCGTCGCTCTACACCGGCACGATCCAGGATGCTGACGCTTACACTGGCTTCCCGCCGGCGGCGGGTATCGGCAAGAAGATCGCGCCGGCCACGGTCATCGAGGAGAACGGCGAAAAGATCGGCGTGATCGGCGCGACCACCCAGATCGTACAGAGCATCTCCTCGACCGGCGGCGTCGAAGTGATCGGCGACAATGTCGATGACATGGCGGCGCTGGCAGCAATCCTGCAGCCGACTATCGACGGCCTGCTGGCTCAGGGCATCAACAAGATCGTCCTGGTCAGCCATCTGCAGCAGCTCGCGCTCGAAAAGGCGCTTGCGCCCCTGCTGCACGGCGTCGACGTCATCGTCGCCGGCGGCTCGCACACGCTGCTGGCGGACGAGACCGACGTGCTCCATGCCGGCGACACCGCTGCCGACACCTATCCGATCGTCACCGCAAACGCCGACGGCAATACCACGCTGATCGTCAACACCTCCGGCGAGTACTCCTATGTCGGACGACTGGTGGTCGATTTCGATGCTGAAGGCAACGTGATCTACACCGCCAACACGGCGGTCAACGGTGCTTACGCCAGCACGGAAGAGGTGGTCGCCTCGCTGTACGACGGCAACACTACCGTCGACGTCGACGATGACGGCGACGTAGATGCCGACGATGCCGATGCGTTTGCCGACGGCGGCCGCGGCGATCTGGTCAACGACATCGCCCAGGCGGTGGGCGGCGTCATCGACGCGCAGGACGGCAACACTTTCGGCAAGACGGACGTCTATCTCGAGGGCCGTCGCAGCGAGGCGCGCACCGAGGAGACCAACCTCGGCGACCTCACCGCCGATGCGAACCTGTGGTACGCCCAGAAGGTCGACCCGACCGTGCTGGTTTCGATCAAGAACGGCGGCGGCATCCGCGACTCGATCGGCTACGTCTATGCGGTCGGCGGCGAAGCGGTGGAGAGCCCGCCGCTGGCGAACACCAGCGTCGGCAAGGAAGCGGGCGAGGTGTCGCAGCTCGATATCGCCAACTCGCTGCGCTTCAACAACGCGCTGTCGATGGTCACGGTGACCGCGGATCAGCTGCTCAAGGTGCTCGAGCATGCCGTGGCGGCGACCACCGCGACCGCGACGCCCGGCCAGTTCGCCCAGGTCGGCGGCATCGCGTTCTCGTTCGACAAGGACTTGCCGGCCGGCAACCGCGTGCAGTCGGCAGCGCTGCTCGATGACAACGGCAACGCGGTGCTGACGCTGGTCGCCAATGGAGAACTGGCAGTCGAACCGGAGATGGCGATCCGGGTCGTGACCTTGAGCTTCCTGCTCACCGGCGGCGACGGCTATCCGTTCGCGAGCTTCATCGCGGCCAATCCCACGTTTGCCAACGTCGTCAACCTCTCGCCAGACCTGGTCCCGGATGTCGGGCAAGTGGCGAACTTCGCCGCCGAAGGCACCGAGCAGGATGCTTTGGCCGAATACATGGCGGCGAACTACTCCGACACGCCCTACGACGTCGCCGACACCGACCGGGCGCACGACGAGCGCATTCAGAACCTCGACTATCGTCAAGACACGGTGCTCGAAACCGAACCGCTGGTGCTGGTCGGCGACGAGGGTGACAACGAACTCACCGGCGCGATCGGTGACGACGTTCTCACCGGCCTCGGTGGCGACGATGTCCTCGCCGGGCTCGCAGGCGACGACCAGCTCGACGGCGGCGAAGGCGATGATACCCTGTCCGGCGGCGAGGGCGACGACGCGCTGCTTGGCGGTGCAGGCGACGATACGCTCGACGGTGACGCTGGAGACGACCGGCTCGCGGGCGGCGAGGGTGACGACACCCTGACCGGTGGCGAGGGCGACGACGTCCTGGTCGGCGGCGAAGGCTATGACACCCTGCAAGGTGGCGCAGGCAACGACGAGCTGGCGGCCGGCGCCGGCGACACTGCTGAAGCCGGTGACGGCGACGATCTCATCATCGTCTCCACCGACGACGCCGCGCCGAGTTCGATCGACGGCGGCGACGGCAATGACACGGTCAAGCTGATCGGTGGCGGCACGGCGGAGCTGATCGCCACGCTCGATGTCGAAAACCTGCTGGTCGCAGCAGGCACTTGGTCGGCCGCCGGATCGGCGTCGTACGACAACGTGACGATCCAGGACGGCGCCAAGCTGGCTTCGAGCCTCATTGTCGACAACAACGACCACGTCGTCATCGAGGCCGGCGGTGCGCTCGCGGTGTCCGGCAACGCGATCGTCTGGCAGGGCGGTGGCGTCGCGGTCATCGACAATGCCGGCGAGATCGCAGGCTCGACCCGTGCGCTCACCACCACGGCGGGGGCGACGGGCTCGTTGACCCTCAACAACCAGGCGGGCGGAGTCGTCCGCGGCGCGCTGACCCCGGAACGGGCCGGTCATGCCGATGCGACTATCACCGTCAACAACGCCGGCGTGATCGAAGCGAACGGCCGCGTCCTCGATTTCCGTACCTTCGACAACAACGGCGCGTCGGCGGTGATCAACAACCTTGCCGGGGGCATCATCCGCCAGCACAACGCCGATACGGACGTGATCCGCCCCGGCACTGACGGCGTCGTCAACAACTGGGGGACGATCACGACGGATCCGACGTTCGTGGGCGGAGGCGATCTGATCGACTTCCAGAGCGACACCGGCGGCAAGGTCAACAACTATGCCGGCGGCTGGATGGAAGCTTCGCGGCATGCCGTCACCGGTGACAACGCTGTCACCGTCATGAATCGCGGCACGATGATCGGCCGCAACGGGTCCGCCGTGAACTTGGACACCGACGGGTCGCTCGCGCAGAAGGCGTTCATCACCAACCATGGAGTGATGGAAGGCCGCTCCGCCGAACTGGCCGACTCCGATGGCGACGCCATCGACGTCGACGGCTTGGTGCAGGTGCTGAACTATGGCCGAATTGCCGGCCTCGGTGCCGAAGGCTATCATGACGGCGAACCGAACGTGTCCGAAGCGATCGCGATCGGCGGCGGCGAGATCGTCAACAGCGCCACCGGCGAGATCTACGGTTATGGCCGGGCGATCCAGGTCGACAACTCCAGCAACAGCAACGCGCTGGGGGCGACCACCATCGTCAATGACGGTCTGATCCAGGGCGATGGCCGCGGACCGGAAGGGGTTTCGCCGGAGGACGCTGCCCGGTTCGACCTCCGCGGCAACGAGGCGATCAACCTCGTCGGCGACTACGAGGACTTCGTCGGCAACAACAGCACCGGGCGGATCGTCGGTGGCATCTCGATGGGCGGCAGCCGCGACACCCTGAACAACTCGGGGGCGATCGTTGCGACGGGCGGTTCGGCGATCGACATGGGCGCCGGCAACGACCAGGTCAACCTCTACGTCGGCGCCACGGTGACCGGCACGATCCTGCTCGGCGTCGGCGACGACGTCGCGCTCTCGACATCCGCGGGCGGCTTCGTCATCGATGGTGCCGATGGCAGCGACACCATCGCCATGGACTACACTTACGGCGGCAATGACGTGTTGTTCGGCGGCGCCGGCAACGACTACATCTACGCCGGCGCCGGCAATGACCAAGTCGATGGCGGTGCCGACAACGACACGTTGTACGGCAATGACGGCGGCGACGTGATCAAGGGCGGAGCGGGTGACGACATCGTCGATGGCGGCGCCGGGAACGACGTGCTGCTCGGCGGCCTCGGCGACGACGTACTCCGAGGCGGTGCCGGTGACGACACCATCGACGGCGGCAGCGGTCAGGATTTGCTGGATCTGTCCGACGCCACCGGTGCGGTCACGATCAACCTGGCGAGCGGCACCGCGACCGGCGCAGGCATTGGCACCGACCATTTCAGCAATATCGAGGGCTTCATGCTCGGCGCCGGTGCGGACCATCTCACAGGCGGCAACGGTGCCGATATGTTCGATGGCGGAGCTGGCAACGATGTCATCGCCGGTGGAGCCGGCAATGATACGCTGCGCGGCGGCGACGGCGACGACGGCGTCGACGGTGGCTCCGGCAACGACGTGGTCGAGGGTGGCCTCGGAAACGACGCGCTGAAGGGCGGCTCGGGTGCCGACGTCGTCTCCGGCGGCGACGGCGACGACAACATCGATGGCGGCTCCGAGAACGACACGTTGAATGGTGGTGCCGGCAACGACATCATCAAGGGTGGCTCGGGAGCCGACATTCTCGCGGGCGGTGCCGGCAACGACATTCTGTCGGGCGGCTCGGGTGCCGATGTGTTCATCTTCGCCGCCGGCTTGGGCAAGGACACCGTTACCGACTTCGCCACCACCGGTGCGTCGGCCGATGTGCTGCAATTCTCAAACAGCCTGTTCGCCGACTTTGCCGACGTGATGTCGCATACCACACAGGTCGGCAAGAACGTCGTCGTGACGCTCGATGACGATAATGCTGTGACGCTGACCAATGTGCAGATGGGCTCGCTCTCGGCAGACGACTTCCGCTTCGTCTGATCCATCGCGGACTGAACCGAACCACGGAGCGCAACAGCGTTCCGTGGTTCTCGTGCAAGAAGGCCTCGTCACCAAGGATGAGGCGCTGGGGCGGGTCGCCGTCGCTTGGGCAAGTAGTGACGCCGGAGCGGCGAGGAGAAAGACGCTGCGGGGACCTGAGCGCGGCGAAGATCGCGATACCGACCAGGACGAGTGACGGACCTTCGCTGATAGTGGGAAGCCTATCAGGCAATGCAAACACTAAGATCGTGCGACGAATGCCCACTTTCAGCCGGACAAGCCAGAGTGGCGCGACCAGTAAGTCATTGATTGTTCTCGACCCGGGGCTGACTCTTAATCAGCGGGTCCCAGGTTCGAGCCCTGGACACGGCCGGTTTGCTATTCGGTGTTTCCCTAGTTTCTATATCTTCACCCATTCGATACAGCGCGCAGATCCGATGAGACAAGTCGGTCACGTGCTTGTCGTAGAATAGGAAATCGGAGCGGGCAAAACGGACGGTGTGTTCTGTCCCTCGCAGCAAGATACCGCTTGCTGCAGAACCACAACCAGAAGCAGAATGTTCCGGATCTGGCCCGCGAAACGCAATGCGCAGTTCGATGCGGCGGCGCAGCGATCGCTGGCGGAGTCACGCGCAAAGATCCGTTATGCACGCACGAACTAGCCGGCTTAACCTCTTTCGCGTCAGCCGCGCTTTCGCTCAGAGGGTAACGTAAACTCCACGACCTCGTGCTTGTCGCACGGATCAGGTGGCTGATTTTTCTTCACGATCAGCTCGAGCTCGAGAGCCTCGAAGGCGAGCTCATCCGCCAAGCGCTTGAACAGCTCGCGCTTTTCTATGTCCGTCGCCCGCTGACTCATCAGCGTAAATTCTCTGGCGTCAGCGCGGACCTTTTCCAAACGTCGTCGGAGGTCCTTCATGTGTGTCGGCGTAGCTTTTAGTAATATCCTCGGCCCGAACAATCAGTTTGCTTGTTCGGATCCACCGGGAGACAACTGCCGAAGCTCGATACTGGTTCTATGTGCACCGCTAATTCGCCGCTCTTAGTGCTGCGATATTTAGCCATGCTCCATGACCCAGCCCCGGTTCAGGGATTGCAGGCTGAGGTCGGCCGTCCTGGCTGATGAGCCATCTCTGTCCGGCTCTCGCCCGATGATGCATAGACTAGCATACCTGAAGGGCCTGAATGTTCGAAAGCGCACAGACGCGAGTGTTGCGCCCGACTAGGCTGCGAGCGATCCTGGGCGTTCGCGAAGCGCACAGGCCCAACGGCATCGGCGGATGCCAAATGTGCCGGCTGCGGCGACGCGGTTCCGTCCGCGAACGCAGCGTTGCCGGCTGCGTGCCGGGTATGAGGCAGGAACAAGCTCGGCAGATTAGATCAACGATGGTCGTTCTCGTGCGTAGTTTCCTTCTCATAGTGGGAATATGGCTGCTGGTGAACGTTCTGTTCGTTGTAGCTGTCCTGCCCTCGCGCAGACCGGCACCTACTCGGCGCGCAGCAATTCCATCGCCCGTGACGATCAACGGGACGGCCGGTCGCTCGGATGGTCGCGAACCACCACTCCTGCAGCGCCGGATGGCTCCAGTTGCAATCAGAGTTCTTTTCGTCGTCCTCCTCCTTCCAGCCCTTCGAGCGTGGAATGCGGTTAGGCGGCACTTCAGAGAGCATCACGACTAGAGTCGGGCCATCGTGCGCTTGAGTTCTCGTCGATGTCTTCACTGCGCCGCGGGCCCCCCGAGCGATTCAGCGAGACCGTCAGCCCGATCGCAAGTGCGGTCGCTATGGCCATGGCTCCAACCATAGTCATGACCCGCGTTAAAACGATAATGTGAAAATCTCAGATCGGGAAACAGCCGGCGCCAGCATTCCCAACCCAAAATGCCGCAATCGGCGCTCAATTTGTCTGCCGCTTTTGAGCTGAAGCCTGATCGATCAGGAAATCGTCCAAGTCTCGGCCGCTTCGAAGCTGCGGCCGCAGCCATCGCGGCTGCCTGCCACGACCCGACCATGTCTCCGCTGGGTTCTTCGGATTGCGATATTTGGGACGGACGGGCGGATATGGACGGCGGCGCTTGTAATTGAGCCGTGTGACCTCGCTGGCCAGTCTAATGCTGCGCAGCCTTTCCTCCAAACGTGCTTTTTGCACCAACATTTTCTGAGTGAGTTTGGCGGCGACCTCTTGGTGAAGGGTCCAGAGCTCGTCAACGGAGAGCGAATTAAAATGCGCGGTGTTCATGGCTCCAATCCGAATCTTGGGCAGAAGGCCCGGGCACACAAGTCGGGAATCAGGGAGCAGGCAAGCCGTCAGTTAAATATTGATCGTACAATCCACATTTAAATCCGCTAGGTGGCAGGGAAAAAGGCGCGACGATGGTAATATCGTGATGGAGTATTTAATTCGTAGCGGGGGTGTCCACGTATCGCGACATCCACGAACTCATCCCTCGGCAAGTTTTGCTTTGGTGTTCGGGAACGGGCGCAACTATCGCGATCGACCGGGCGGCTAAGCCGCGGATCGAGGCCGGCGCAACTCAGATGACCCGATGAATCCATCGGCCTATCCCCTTGTTGCAGGCATCCCTGGAGTGCTGGACCGGCATATCAATTAGGTGGCCAAGAATACCATTAATTCATCGCGTTGCCCGATTTAAGCCGCATGGGGGCCGTTGTCGCCGCTAAGGCTCAAGCGGGGGCGCACCCGGGAGTTTCCGATGTCCGGACAGTTGCGATTGTACTTCGCCAGTTTGCTCCTTGTCGGAGGTTTTTCGGCGACGCCTGCGTCTTCCAATCCTCTAACCGATTTCTTCAATACTGCTACGTCCCAACCCACGGTAACCACCTCTCCGCCGCAAGCCGAATGCGCGCCGCGTCCCGGTACCTCGACCATTGGCGGACAGCATTGGGTCTACCGAACGGACGGTCGTCGCAGATGCTGGTTCCTGGCCGAGGGCATCGCGACGGTGAAGAAGCCCATTCGGGCTCCCGCGGCCAAAGACCGTAGCGCCAGTTTCGACGAGAACCGGACCACGCAGACCACGCGGAGCGTGATCGTTGATGCGCGCGCGGAGTTGCTGCGCTCTGCACCGCCCGAGCAATCTCAGACGCCTGTAACGGAAATGCAGGTAGCAGATGCCACTTCCGATCTCGGCACGGGTGCTGCCCTGATGTCGGAGGCTCCCGTCGGAGATATTCCCCGCAACCAGCTCAAGCACGAACACTCCGTGCCGGATCAAGTCAACGTTGGGCAGTTTCTCGCCGCCGCGCCTGCCGACCCACCTCAAGATATGCCGCTGGGCCCGCGCACTGCAGAGGGGCACGACGAAGCGCGCAGCTGGACGGGCTGGCTCGGTGGGCTGCTGATGACGCTTGGTGGCCTCTCGCTCTTAAGCTCGAGCCACACGCTTCGGCACGCAGTGAGACTACGCCACTGAGGTGGCGACATACGAGGTATTGCCGCCGCGCGAGGTATCGCCGAACTGCCACACGTACAATGGTTCCGTTGCATCGCACTTAGTTTGGCGCTGCCTTAGCTGGACATTCGGGTACGATGATCGTCACCTTTTTGGATCGGACGGCATCATGCGGTATAAGGTTTTCGTGGTGGACGGCAGCCGGCAAGTGATCTGCACTGCAAAGCTCGACTGTATTGACGAGCAGGCGGCGAGACGCCGAGCCGAGCAAATGCATGACGAGCACGACGTTGAGCTTTGGGAAGGCGATCGGCTCGTTGCGGTGTTCCGAAGTGCAACGTCGAATGAAAGTCGGAGCTAACGCCCGACCCTGAATGGGCGGCCGGTCTCGCCGCCGAGTTCGTTCAAGTGTTGTGAGGCATCCCGGCCTGGCTGGTTGGCGACGCGTCGTAGCGACGTCATCGCCGAGGCTCGCTAGGCGCAGATGAAGCCGCCCAGTCCTCTTTCAAGGTAGAGGTGGACGCGAGGAACGCGGGCAATCCGTGCATCGAATCGCGCGAGTGAGCCGGGTCATCCTTCGGATCCGGCGGGTCTCTAAACGGCTCTAGCTCTGCCGCTCGCTTTGGTACGCCGCCTTCTGCCGATTGGTTCTGTTTCTAGATGTCGGAGCTTACTTCGAAGCTTCTCCACCTCTCTGAGCTCCTCCAGAAGCGCCTGGTGCCGTTCGCTCAGAACAGCACTAGAAGAAATTTGACGCGTACTCGACATCACATGCCTCAGAAAAGGACTTAACTAGGAAGTCGACGAAAAACGGAAGACAAAGAACGCCCGACTGAAGCTCAATGAGCTATGGCCGCGGCCGCCAGATGCTCCCAGTACTCTGCCTCTGCAAGCAATTTCCAGCTTCGCGCAGGTTGGAGTACGGCAGTCTGACGGCAAAGCAAGGCCATTGCGCGAAAGCGGCGGGCAGCTTCCATTCCAACCTCCCATGTTTTCTTTTTCCCAACATATTTTTTAATTTTGTGATGGAGTCATCATGATTATATACGATAACAAAATAATCGTTTGTTTTGCTTTTCTCCGCACCCAGGGCAGATGCGCCGGCTACCGAGCCCGTAACAATGATGGCGGGTCCTGGCTGCGCGCTACGCTCTAGAGCGTACCACCATCCCGCGATGGTCCGCCTCGCAAGGTGGGGTCCAGGAGCCTCTATGATTGCGGCACACCGGTGCAACTGACGGGAATCATGCGGCTACAGGCAGCGATCAGTGCGATCGGAATTTTCGAAGGGATCACCTCACCCGTCGTGCACAGATGTGCTGTCCGCGCCGCCGCACGTCGGCGAAACTTGCTCCATGCGCCCCGGCCTGGGCGCAGCATCGATGAATCTTATTAAACGCTGCTCATCCGTAATAATCCGGTGATTCTTTACCGGCTCTCAGCCGGCGCTCTTGTCGGGATTCAATTGTTGGGTCGGCTATCGTATTTGTATTGCGACGGTTTTGTCGATTGTTGGGTCGTCGCGACGGGTTATTTCGCGGTAGCTTAATATGAAATATGTATTATATATTAAATGTTGACGATAATAGACATTTAATGAATAGTTTGTCGCTGGCGGGGCCGGAGATAAATCCGCAGCCGCTGAAGTTGCCAAGGTGTCTGAAAAATCCATCTTGAAAGAAGGGATTCCTCCTATGTTGCATCATTTCATCGAGACCAAGGAAGCGTTGAAGCGTCTGCGGACGGACCAGGACGGCGTGGTGTCATTCGAGTACATCATCGTCGCGGTTTGCATCATCGGCGCAGTGTCGGCTGTGTTCGGCGTTGGTGCCGGCGGTGCGATCGGAACCGCGCTGACAGGCGGGATCACCGCGATCACCACCGCTTTTACTGCGGCAGTCTGATACGGCCGTCCGGCCAGAGGGGGGCACCGGAATGTGTCCCCCTCCGAATGTTATTTCTCTCCATTCTTATTCTTGCTGTGCCTTCCACCACCCTGAGGCATGCATGAGCTGGGTTTGTTCCATCGTCTCGATACTGGAAATCTCGTTGTTGCTGTATGTCGCAACGCTCGACGTCGCGACCCGCACGATCCGAAATGACGTCTGTCTCTTGCTGGCGCTGCTCGGGATCGCCCGTCAGCTTGCCAGCCCAATGCAACTTGCCGAATCCCTCATCGCCGCGACGATCCTGTTCCTGCTGCTGCTCGCGCTCTACCAGCGTGGCGGGATTGGCGGGGGCGACGTCAAGTTACTGGTAGCTTTGGCCATTGGCCTGCCGCCGACGGGCTTGATTGAGTTGCTGACGGTAACCACGCTGGCCGGGGGCGTTCTTGCCCTGGTGCATCTGGTGATGCGCGTCCTGCCATATCCGAGGTTGGCGCCGGTCGGATCGTCGCTCGCACGCCGCGTCTACGCGATCGAGCGCTGGCGCCACGTGCGACACGCGCCCCTGCCTTACGGGGTGGCGATAGCGTGCGGTGGCATCTGGACCATCTCGAGCAGAGGATTTTGACATGTCATCCACGTTGCGCCTCTCGATCATCCTGGTGCTCTTGCTCGCAACCACCGCATTCGGGCTGATCGCCTACAACATGAACCTGCCGAAACAGGTTCCTGTAACCGTTACGGCGCAAGGGCCGGCGCCTGCTTCGACTGTCGGGTATTTTGTCGCGGCACGTCCCCTGTCGAAAGGTACATTGACCCGCGAAGACGATTTCGCCGTGCGCTCGGTGTCGCCTGAACGCCTCCCTGCAGGAGCGATCCTGGAAACACCGGACTCGAAGGCCGGACTTCCCGGCTCTCTGGTTCGCAAGTTCGTCGACGCTGGCAGTCCCATTACCTTGCAGGACGTATTGCGACCTCGGGATCGAGGCTTCCTGGCCAGCGTCCTGGCACCGGATAGCCGTGCAATCAGCATCAAGGTGGACGAGGAGTCTGGCGTGTCGGGGCTGATCAGGCCGGGTGATCATGTTGATGTCTTGTTGACCCAGGTGTTCGAGAAGGCAGATCCCGCGCGCCGGGCCCTGAGCGAGACCGTTCTAGGAAACGTTCGAGTCATCGCGATTGATCAGGAAATCATGCAGGGTGGCCGAACCGTAAGCTCGGTAGCCGGCTCGGTGGCCGGCAAGCAAGCGCAGACTGTGTCGTTGGAGCTTGCCCCGGACCAGGTCAAGAAGATCACGGTCGCAAGGCAGCTCGGAACGCTTTCCCTGGCGGTGCGGGCCGCAGTCGAACAGTGGGATACGGCGGACACTGGCGCGATGTCCAGCTGCGATGTGTCGCCGGAAATCGCCCGCCAAAATGCGATTGCCGGCCGGACTGCAGCGGTCGTTGTTCATTCCGGTGGTCAGATAAAGCAATACTCGGTCAGGAAACAGGAATCTGCCGACGGCGACGTTCCGATCAACTGCGACGGGTCCGAAGTGTCTCGCCGCGGAGCGACGATGGTGGTTCAGGCAGGCAAGTTGCTGGAGAAACGTTGATGAGCGTTAACATAGCGGCCATCAGTACACCTGAAGAACCAACGTCTGTCGTCGCGCGCAATCGAATCGTCTGCTTCGTCAATGACGAACTGAGTGCCGCGGCTCTGCGCAAGGGCCTTGAAGGCAGCAACATTTCGATCAAGCGGGGCACGATCCGCAATGCCATACGGATGCTCGAAACGGACACCGAACTATTCGCCCTGGTGACGGACATCAGTGGAATCGATGATCCATTTGCCGAACTGGAGCGGCTGGCCGGCGTCTGTCCGCCCGATGTCCGGGTGGCTCTGATCGGTGAAAGCAGGGAGATCACCTTCTATCGCGCGCTTATGGAGCTCGGCCTGACCGAGTACCTGCCGAGACCGATCACGCGGGACATGGTGCTGGACCAGCTGCGCCCAAAGCTGCTTGGCGATCGTGCGCCGGCGCCGACCGACCGAGGCGGGCATGTGATCTCGATCTGCGGCGCGCAGGGCGGTGCCGGCGCAACGAGCATCGCCATCAATCTCGCGCTGCAACTGGCCGAGACCACCAAGGCCAAGGTCGCGCTGCTCGATCTTCATCTTCAAGGCGGCGAAACAGCCGTGATGCTGGGTGTTCAGCCCGGACCAGGCCTGCGCATCGCCCTGGAGAACCCGATGCGGGCGGACACGTTGTTCCTCGAGCGCGCCGCAATTGCAGTCAACGAGCGGGTTAGCCTGATTTCCGCCGATGAGGAGCTGGATGCTCAGCTCGACATCACCGAAGCGGGCGTGAGGCACGTCCTTGGCCTGCTCCGCCAACGATTCAACTACATCGTTGTCGATGTCCCGGTCCCGTTTCCGTCATCCATCCATCCGGTGATCTCTCTTTCCCGGCACGTGCTGGTGCTGCTGGAGGCGGAGGTGACCGGACTTCGCAATGCCCACGCACTACGGACCGCCGTCACCAACATTGCCGGCAGGGATCGGGTCTTCACCTTGCTGAACCGTGCCAATCGCCCGGGCGGCCTTCCCAGGGCCGCAGTGGTCAAGGCGTTGGGGACAGAGCCTGACATGGTCGTACCCGATCTCGGGAAGGGCATGACCCAGGCGGTCAATCTCGGAATACCCGCGCTGAAGCACGTATCTGCACTGCGACGCCATCTCGCGCCGATCGTACGGGAGATCACGGGGCTCGGCGCCGAGCAGAAGGGACGGCTGAGGAGGCTGCTGGGGCTATGAGAAGGTTTGGTAGGCGCGACGAGGAAACGCCGGTTCGCTTGCCTGCATCGACGCCGAGCTTGGCTGCAACGACGCCAAGCGTGCCTGCATCAACCTCAAGGCGCGACGAGGCTTCGATTGACCGGCCGGTGATGCCAGCTTCACTGCGCGAACGCGTCATCGAGCAGATTGAGCCATCGGTGGCCGCAACTGTTTCGCGTGACGTCCTTCGGCGCCAGATCGAGGAAATCATCCATGGCATCGCCAATGAGGAACGGCTCGAACTGTCGGGTCGCGAGCAGCTTCAACTGGCGGACGAGATTGCCGACGACATGACCGGCTATGGGCCGCTGCGTCCGCTTCTGCTCGATCAATCGATCAACGACATCATGATCAACGGGCCTAGTAACGTTTATGTCGAACGAGCCGGCAAGCTGGAGCGGATCGCGGTGCGCTTCCGCGACAATGATCACATCGCATCGGTGGCCCAGAAAATTGCCGCGCAAGTTGGACGGCGCATCGACGAATCCAGTCCGATGGTGGATTGCCGCTTGTCCGACGGCAGCCGCGTCAACATCATCTTCCCGCCGCTGGCGATCCACAGCCCCTGCATCTCGATTCGAAAGTTTCCGAGCCGCCGTCTGGATATCGCCGCACTGATCGAAAACGGCTCGATGACGGCAGCCGTCGGACAATTGCTGGAGATTGCCGCCCGGTGTCGGCTCAATGTCCTGGTCTCCGGCGGCACCGGGTCCGGCAAGACGACGCTGCTCAACGCCATGAGCCAGTTCATCGATCACAGCGAACGCGTCGTCACCATCGAGGATGCGGCGGAGTTGCAGCTCCAGCAGCCGCACGTGATCAGCCTGGAGACCCGGCCTCCCAGCCTTGAAGGCACGGGGCAGGTGACACAGCGCGATCTGTTGTGGAATGCGCTGCGCATGCGTCCTGACCGGATCGTCGTGGGCGAGGTGCGCGGCGCCGAAGCGTTTGACATGCTGCAGGCGATGAACACCGGCCATGATGGTTCGATCTCCACGGTCCATGCCAATAGTGCTCGCGACGCCCTGACCCGCATCGAGAACATGGTGCAGATGGGGCAGGTGAATCTGCCGTCGCGAGCCATTCGAACTCAGATTGTCGCTGCACTGGATCTCATCGTGCAAGTCGAACGCATGCGCGATGGGCAACGTCGCATTATCCAGATCAGCGAGGTGATGGGGCTGGAATCGGATGTGATCACCACCAACGACATCGCAACTTTCGAATACCAGGAGGAGGACGACAATGGGCGGATCTCGGGCACTTACCGGGCCACCCTTGCAGTCCCGAAATTCAAGAGCCGTCTCGTCTATTTCGGGCTCGATCGCGCCTGGGCCGAGGCAGTGAGGCAGATATGATACCTGAGGCCGTGATCGTCGCTGTTCTGGTGCTCGCGATGTGCGCAGCCGTCGGCTCGTTATGGCTCGACGGCCGGGAGCGACGCATGGACCGCCGGCTGGCGGTCGCTCTACCGGCCTCCCATCCGGCCAGTCTGCCATCCATTCGCCGGGCGGAGACCGGCTCCCGGTATCTGCTTCTCCACCGTTTGGCCAATTACAGGCCCGAGATGGTTCACGCCTGGCATCCGGCGTATGTGCTGCTTGCTGCCGCTATCGCCGTAGCAGCGATCTTCTACGCTAATCGCCTGCTGGGATTTTCCGTTTTCTACGTGTGTGTCGCGGCTGCGATTGCCGCCGTGGTAGTCGTGCGAGGTCTGTTTGGCTGGCAGCAACGTCGGTTCGCCAGTCAACTTTTCCGGCAGCTGCCTGACGCCATTCAGCTGGTGACGAGTACGGTTCGATCGGGTCTGCCTGTGCACGAAGCATTTCGCACCATCGCGCGCGAAATGCCGCAACCGACGTCCGGACAATTTGCAATCGTGTGCAGCGAAATGAATCTGGGAAGACCTCCGGAGGAAGCCGTCGAAGGCGTCTATCGGCGAACGCAAGTGGCAGAGTATGCGATGTTTGCGGTGACACTTGCGGTTCAATTGAAGTCCGGCGGCAGCTTGGCCGAGACCTTGCAGACGCTGGGCGACACGGTGAGTCAGCGTGTTGCGCTCGCTGCTCGCGCCAAGGCGCTGGCGGGAGAAGTGATCTTTTCCTCGCGAGCACTCACGATCTCGCCCCTGATTGCCGGAGCATTGCTATACGCGGCCAATCCGCAGAACGTCGATCTGCTGTTCACTGACCCGACCGGAAACAAGCTTCTGGCTTACGCGGTAGTCTCGGTGCTCATCGGGCATCTGGTGATAAGTTGGATGGTCAGGCGGGAAACAGAACTATGACTTTCGGTCTCGGGCTGGCGGCCCTCGCAGTCGTAGCTGGAACGGCGGCCTTCATGTTGATCATCCGCGAACTACACGTCCGTGCATTGGACACGCGGGTCTCAAGCGCCGTGATGGGTATCCCTTACCGTTCAGCCCCCTTCAAAGACCTGACCGGTTGGTTCTCGTGGCTGGGCATGCGCTATCGGCGCTTCTACGCCGAGGAGAATCTGGAGGAGCTACGAACGGTCCTCCACTCATCTGGTTTCAATCATCATAGAACCTTGCCGATCTGGATCGGCATCAAGATCGTCAGCATGTTCGCGCTGCCGGTCATTGCGCTGCTTCTGGCGCAACTTTCGGGAAGGAGACCTGCCGACGTGCTGGTCTTCACGCTGATGGGTGTAGTGATCGGAATCTTGGGTCCGCGATTGGCTCTGTCGGTGATGAAGCGGCGCTTTGATGCTGCCATTCGGCTGGGTACGCCGGATATGATCGATTTGCTGATCGTGTGCAGCGAGGCGGGAATGGGCCTGGAAAGCGGGCTGGGGCGCGTCGCCGAAGAAATGAAGTCGACCAATCCTGCCATGGCCTGGGTGCTGCACCGACTCCTTGATGATCTCCGGATACTGCCAAGTCGCGTCGAAGCATTCGAGAACTTGGCGGTCACTTCGGATGGTCTTCGCCGGTTTGGCACGATGATCAGCCAGAGCTTGCAGTACGGAACGCCGTTGGGCCAGGCGCTGCGCAGTATCGCGCTCGACCTGCGGCGGGAACGCATCACCAAGCTGGAAGAAAGGGCGCACAAGTTGGGCGCCAAGCTGACCATTCCGATGGTGCTGTTCCTGCTCCCAGCCATGTTCGTCATCATGGGGGGAAGTCCCGTTCTTCACCTCGTGCGTTCGTTCGCCAGCTTCGGAAAGTAGCCATGACCACAATTGCCCTCTCCAAGAGCGGATCTTACGACCGGATCATGCGGCTGCTTGGCAGCTTGTGGTTCTTGTTGCTGGCTCTTTGCGTCGCCGTCAGGATTGGGGCGTCGCTGCACGATCCATGGCCCTCGCTCTTGTCGAGCTTTTGCCTCGGCATCTTCTACATGCTCCTGGCACTGTTGATCATGACGCGCTCACCGGCAAAGGCGCATGCCGATGGCCTGCTTCCAAGAATAGCTGCCTTCGTCGGCAGCTATCTGCCATGGACGATCAGCTTCCTCGGCAAAACCGACGACACGCTGCCCAACCTGGCATCGACCGCCTGCGTGCTGGTCGGCACGATCATGATGCTTGTCACCATCCGACATCTGGGTCGGTCGTTCAGCCTGGTGCCACAGGCGCGCTCGGTGGTCCAGACCGGTCCGTATCGATGGATCAAGCACCCGCTCTATGTCGCAGAAGAAATCGTGGTGCTGGGCGTCGTGCTGCAATACCTGACACCGGTCACGGTGATCGTCCTGGTCCTGCATATCGGCATTCAGGTCTGCCGAATCCTTTACGAGGAAGACCTGCTTCGGCGCAATTGCCCTGAATATTCGAGTTACGAAGCATCACGTTGGCGAGTGATTCCTTACGTTTGGTGAGCGGCTATGCGTGGCCGGATTGTGGTGGACATGGTTCAGATCGCTGCGGCTCGGGTGACGCGATCGCACGTGGCAAGTCCCCGTGGAGGCAGGCGCGCGTATCGTAGAGGGTCCTTCGTCGCCGATCAGCGCGGCGCCGTCGCGTTTGAGACAGTCATCGTTTACATTTTCATGGTGTCGTTCCTGCTGATGCCGCTCGCCGACGTCGCTGCCGCGGGCTTCCGGTTTATCTCTGCGTGGTCGGCCTTGCGCTCATTCGGACAATACATTCAATACAAGAGTCCGCCCGACCCGGCGAACCCGGGGACCTGGGTGTCGACGCTGCAGACAACGGTCGCCGGGCATACCATCGGCAACATCCAGGTCATGTGCGGAAGCACAGCTTGCAACTCCGGCAACCTTGGTTTGACTCCCAAGTACTTTACGTTTTCGACGACCGTCACTTTGGCCCCGATTGTGTTGACGTCGGTGCTGTGCCCCAGCAGTTGCACGTACACGCTGCCTTACTCCGAACGTTTCCAGTAGGTGTTCTCATGCGCAGTCTGCTCCGTTCCAGACGAGGCTCGGCCGCATTCGCGACAGTGATCGCGCTGATTCCGCTCATCGGCGTGGTCGCACTCGGGGCCGAGGCGGGATCGTGGTACGTCACCAGGCAGCACGCGCAGAATGCCGCCGATGCAGCGGCCTACTCGGGCGCCCTGCGACTTGCATGCGACAATGCTGGTGTGCTCTGCGATACATCAGTGGATTATCAAGCAAAGGAATTCGCGGCGCAGAACGGGTTCTGCAACTCCGGTGACACGGCCTATCCGGGCACCAACTGTGCGACAAGCCTTCCAGCAGGAATCTCGCGCGCCGTGCAGATCGATATCGGCAGCTACAGTGCGGGTGCGTTCACAACGCCGCCCGCAGGAGGCGGCGGTAACGCCGTTCGCGCCCTCGTCAGTCAGCAACAGCCGGCCTACTTATCGGCAGTGCTGGGTTTGACGACCGTCAACATCCCCGCCCAAGCCATCGCTCTGGTCGAACTGCCGAGCAAGGTGTGCGCCTTGGCGCTCGGACCTGATCCGAACGGCGGCGGAGGGGCGCTTAAAATTGCCGGTAACGTCAGCAACAACGGCACGGGCTGCCCGATAATGTCGGATGCCAGTGTACAGTTTGCCAGCACTGCCTCTTTCACCGGTTCGGGGTGGGCCGTCTTGGGCGTAACGGGCTGTAGTCCAGCCAGCACCTGCGCCGATCCCGGCGTCACGCACAACTATTTCATGCCGTACGCCAACAATCCGCTCAGCAAATTGGATAGCCAATCGTTCAATAGCTTGACATCGAGCGGAAGGCCAAACGATTTGGCATGCAGTGGTACGTTGACGCCCAACACTCCGCCGAGCAGCACTAACCTGTACCGCAACCTAACGTGCACGACCGGGGACACGGTGGATTTTAGTCCGGGCACGTACTTTTTCTACAATGGGACAATAAAGTTCAATGGCGGAACCATCACCTGCAATGCCTGTAGACCCTGGCCACCGGCAGGCACGGGCGAAGGCGTCACTCTGGTATTACTCGGGGATTCGAGCATTTCCATCTCTGGCGGCGCCAGCGTTGAGCTGTCCGCTCCCTACACCAACACCTTCTCTTCCGATCTGAACGGCGTTCTGATTGATGATCAGGCGCCGAGCAAGAGCAGTAATAAAGTCAACATCACCGGCGGTACGGTAAGGCTGGGTGGTGCGATGTATTTCCCGCATGTCGACGTGACCTGGAACGGAGCGACACAAAGTACCAATACGACCTGTTCACAAGTGATCGCCCAGACACTCACCATGGGCGGTGGCGGCTTCCTGAGCACGGATGGATGTAATCCGGTCACCGTCCCTTACACCCAAGTTGTCCGCTTGGTGCAGTGATGAGAAAGCTCGATCAGCGGGGCATCGCATCGTTCGAGTTCATCCTCGCCTTTGTGTCCCTTTTTATGTTGATCTTCGCCATCTTCGATCTCGGACGCTATGCGATCACGATGCAGTCCTTGCGGACGCTCGCGAGCGCCGGGGCCCGAGCGGTCATGATCAGCTGCTACACGCCCGCCTTGCTTCAAAGCCCGCCTCAGTCGCCGTCAATCTGCGGGGGCGATCCGATGTCCACGACCGCTAAACAGACTGCCGCGCCGTTCCTGTATCGCGGCGGTCTCACGCCGACGCTGAGCGTGGCATCCAGCGGCAGCAACTTGACCGTGACCGCTTCTCAAGCCGGCTTCACCATGCTGATGCCGATATGGGGCACAGCACTCAATGCGCCGAGCGCGTCAACGCAGATTCCCTTTTAGGCAAAATATGGCAACGTGCCTTACCCATCTTGGCCGACATCGCCTCGGGTCGGTGCTCGAGCTGGACAAACCCCTCGGAATCGAACTGCGCCAAAGCAATCTGAGCCTGGCCAAGTGCCGTTTGGAGACGACGAGCCGACGCCGTTCGATCGTGAGCCACGACGGAATCTCGCGCAAACGTGGTCGTGCTGCAGCAGTTCTGAACGGAGCTGCAGAGAGAAATGATGCGCGCCCGCAACATTGGAAAGTTTTCTTTGCCACTTGAGGCTGAGCGGTAAGCGTCTCTTCTTGCAAGCAGGCAGCATCAAGGACGATGATCTTGGAAACGCGAAGTAACGAATTGTAGTCGGACATCTTGTAAGCTCTGCGGCGTGGTGCGCAGAGGGGAACTATTGGGGATGTCGAGCACGTAGATTTGCGGGGGAGCCGCGGATCGCAGTTGGGGGACTCGAATGGGTGGCGATCGCATTTCAGGTAAGATAAGGGAGCTTCTCGCCTTCAGCGTGATGGGTCTTGGCGCGGCGCTCGCCTCCTTTGCGTCCGCTGACCGCGCGATGGCGGCAGACCGGCGGGGCTCCTCCGGCGGCGGCGTCTTCGTCAGCGAAATGAACGACGTCCAGCGGGTCAAGGTGGTGGTCAACAAGTCACGCACCTTCAAGGTCGATACGGCTTTCGCAACGATCGTGGCCGGCTCGCCCGACATTGTGGACGTGAAGTCGCTCAGCGATCACCTGATCTACGTCCAGGGCAAGCAGACCGGCACCACCAACGTCATCCTGCTCGACTCCTCGATGAAGCAGATCGGCATCCTCGACGTCGAGGTCGTGATCGATACCGGCAATCTCCAGCAGAACATCCGCAGCAGCACTGGCGGGCATGGGATCCGCGTCTCGGCTTCCGAGGGCCAGGTGGTGCTCAGCGGAACGGCCGCCGATGCGGTTACGGCCGAGCGGGCCATGGCGATCGCCACCAGCACAGTCGCGAAGGGGGGCACTGTCGTCAACGCGATGAGTGTCGCGGCGCCGCAGCAGGTGATGCTGGAGGTGCGTTTTCTCGAGGTCACCCGGGATGCCGGCCGCGACCTCGGTGTGAACCTGTACGCAGCGAATGCCAACGGGACCAACGTCGCGAATACGGGACGTGGCAATTTGAGCACTACGGCGGGCCGGCGACCGATTGGTGGTATCAACACCGCCAATAGTCCCCTAGGTATTGGCGGCGGCCCTGTCGGTGCTCCCCCAACCGGTAGCCTGCCGTTACTCGGAACAGCTGGTACGCTTCTTGGCACAGCGGGCGGCATAGCTCCGATCCCGTTCGGAAGCTTGTTGACCAGCATCGTCCGAACCAGCAATGGCGGTTCGGTGGACTTGTTGATCTCTGCGCTGGAAACCAAAGGATTGGCTCGCAGGTTGGCCGAGCCGAACTTGACCACGCTTTCCGGAGATGCAGCGCGCTTCCTGGCCGGTGGTGAGTTTCCAGTGCCGATTCCGAACACGACCGCAGCCGGCTTTCCGACCATCACCATCGACTACAAGAAGTTCGGTGTCGAGCTGGCCTTTGTCCCCACCGTGCTCTCGCGGGGGGTCATCAACCTTCGGGTGGAGCCGTCGGTCAGCGAGCTTGATTTCGCCAATGCAGTGACGATTCAGGGGACGACAGTTCCGGCGTTGACCCGCCGCGATGCACGGACCACGGTGGAGCTGCGGGACGGCCAGAGCTTTGCGATCGCCGGCTTGCTGCAAACCCGCAACCGTCAGGACGTTTCGCAATTGCCCTGGATCGGCTCCGTGCCTGTGCTCGGAGCCTTGTTCAGCAGCAAGTCGTACCAGCAGGAGGAAACCGATCTCGTCATCATCGTGACGCCGCGCCTGGTCGCACCGGCCGCACCGGGTCAGCAACTGGCGTCGCCGCTCGACTCTCGCCTTCCGGCCAACGACGTCGATTTCTTCCTCAATGGCCAGATGGAAGTCCGCAAGCGTTACAATGACTACGTTAACTCCGGCGGCGACGTTAAAGGACCTTATGGTCACATCATCGCTCCCGAGATCACTGCGACCATTCCGGCACCGGCTGTTGCGAACCAGCCCGTCGTAAAAACGCTCAACTGAGAAGGAAGCGGGAGATGACCATCAGGTATCTGGCTCTGTTCGCACCGCTGCTGCTCGGGGGATGTTACGGGGTGGCCGGTCATGACGAGGTGGACCGCTATTTCCAGCGTTCAGACACCATCACGATGAGTGCCGGCAATGCCAAGGAGGTCAACGCGGTCACCCACACAATCCATCCATGGCCGCGAAACGTCGGTGATCGCAGGATCGTGCACGACGCCCGGCGCGTGGGCGCCGCCGTGACTCGCTATGGCAACACGAAACAGCCAGTGGATCAGCTTCCCGACATTGGCGATGCGACGAAACAAATGGGCGTGCGGACTGCCCCAACCCAGAACGTCAACATAGAAGGATTGGGGGCTGGATCGACTGCAGGAGTATCAGTGCCGGTCGGCGGAGTAGGCGTAGGCGGCAGGTAACGATTTTTAGTGCGTGGTTTTGGCGATGTTGTTTGCGAACGGCGCAGTGAAGTTGCTGCGACGTGCGGGGGGCCAAGGGGTTATGCGACGTATCATCTTCATGCTGACCTGTTGCTGGTTGGGGATCGGCCTTGCGGGGTGTGATCATACGCTGAGGCAGGCTGCCGTCGTCGCTCCCGTCGAGCCGCCTGGCGGGGACCCGGTGCAGGAGCCGACCGACGTCAAATATTATCCCTCGGACGAGCCGGTACGGCTGGGCTTGGAGCATTTCAACCGCGGCAGCTACGGGTTAGCTAATCGCTATTTCAGGGATGCGGTCGAGAAATCGCCGAAGGACGTGACGGCCTGGGTTGGACTCGCGGCGAGCTATGATCGGATACGTCGGTTTGATCTGGCTGACCAGGCCTATGCCCAAGCGATCCGGCTGGGCGGCGAAACCGTGCAGGTCCTGAATGACCAGGGATATTCGTACATGCTGCGCGGCAATCTGAGTGCGGCGCGCCGAAAGTTTGAGAAGGCCTATTCGCTCGACCCAGGCAACCCGGTTATCGCCAATAACCTCGAGCTTCTCAATGGCAGCCGGCGGTTCATTGAAAGACCACCAAACAACCAGCCTTAAGAGGGCGATCGACTACTGCAATCGCGGCCAGTTCCCGTCAATTGGGCCCAATCACAGCATCAGCGTGACGGCTGCCGCTGCGGACGATGACAACAACGCCATTGCGAACGGTAAATCTCGCGCCGAGCAGCTTCCGCACCTTGTCCGTGATCGGAGAGGAAAAGGGAACGGTTTCTCCCACGACGGGATCGCCGACCTTTGTCGTCTCAGTCGCGGGGCCAGCAACTGGTGCAGGCTTGATATAGTCTCGGACAAGCTGAATCTCTTCACGTGACAGGATGAGCGGAGCCTGGTCGGCTTGGATCTCCGACGGCGGTTTGGGTATTCCACTGCTTGCCTTTTCGCGCATCTCATTCGTGCTTGCGATCTGATCGAGCCTGGCTACGCGCAGCTTGAGTGCGATGATATCACGTTGCAGTGTCGCGATCTCCAATTTGCGCGCGTTGACCTGCATGAAGACAATGATGGCGCAAACGCAACTCACGACGAAGCCGACGCTCAGCAGTGCGATCAACCAGCGCTCGAAGTTTCCCGTCGATCCCCCGGTCGTTCGGGGGAGTTGATCGCGCTGGAGATGGCGTCGCCAGATGCGACGTGCTCGGTCGATCCAATTGGTAGAGCCCGTTACGCCGGTCCCCGCCCGGCCCGACCCAAAATGCGCGGGCGACGAGGCGGCCTTCTCTCGGGCCGGTTCAACGGACGACGACGTGTCGACTTGCTCAAGCCCAGGATTGTCGGGGACGCGATCCGCCGTCGTCAGATGCGCGGCAGGGTGGAACGGATCCATCTGCTTATCGAGCCGGCCCACCTCCGCTCTCCATGCAGCCATCTATCAACTCCGCCAGTTCCGCCGACGCGGCGGAATGAGGGTACCCGAGGATCCGATCAATCGGAACGGAAAAGGGTCCAATCCGTCGCGTGAGCCGCTCTAACGGTAGCTTGGAAGAGATACGGCGCCAACCAGATGCCAGGGTTTACCCCGCGGATGCTCCGACCGCGCGGATGGTAGCCGGTGAAATGCAGCACTTTGATCGTGCGACGAACGCCCACTTTCAGTTGGATAAGCCCGGTCGTGCGACCAGCAAGTCATTGATTGTTCTCAACCCAAGGCTGACTCTTAATCAGCGGGTCCCAGGTTCGAGCCCTGGTGCGCCCACCAAGCAAATCAATGACTTGGCGAGAAAAACCGTTTGCAGCTGATTTTTCAAACGGGCTTTTGAGCAGCGATCAACCGGAACTTGGCGATGCGATGGGCTCACCCGAGTCATCACTAAGAGTTCGGGTTCTTGAGTTGCTGCCATTGCCCGGCGCGATTTCTGCTGCCAGCCGGCATCAGTGGGCAGCAGCTCGGTCGCTCCGATGATGGATTGGAGCGAGAGTTTAAGTTTTTCAATTGGTTAGAGGGCCGCGTGGGCCCGATGTGTGCACCGCGAGATCAAGAAAAATCTCACCACAGCCAACGTGAGCAGGCTTGTGGCGCATTTGCAAAATCTGGATTTCCGAGGGCAGCAGGCCGGCGGGTGCTTACTTGCAATCTCAGCTGTTCGACGCGTAATGATCGAAGATCGTGGGTTTGACTCCCACTCTCTCCGCCATTTGCGCGGTTTTGTACGCCAAACGACGATTTCGTGCGCTTGGGTCCGTTTCGCGAGCGACTCGTCCATCTGCTGGTCGCCCTGGCCACGGCCCATCTCTGTAGGGTCGCGATCGGCACCGTTGGCACCCGTTCTTACCGAGCTCGCTTCATAGCCTCAGCTCAAAGCGTGACCGGCCAGCCCGTACACCCATGGCTCATTTTCCTTGCGGTTCAGGAATGGCCGGCCCTTAGACATCGTCGTGACGGTCTCGGTGATCGCGAGGCGGCTCTGTTGAAGGAAGTCGGCAAACAGACCCGTCTGCTCCCGCGTATCGACGCGGACGAATTGTCCCGCGAGATCCCTCAGATGCACGGCGGTGAGATGGATCGCGTCACAATCGTTGCTGGCGACGATCGGGCCGATCACATGACCGCGCCCGAATTCGCGCTTCATCGAAAAACCGACGGCCTCTCCGCCGCGGCGCAAGACGGAGATTGACGCGCCATCGGAAAGCAATGCGAGCAGCTTCTGCCGGTTAGTTCCGAAGGCGCGCTCATCCAGTGCCGCGATCTCTCCGATGCTCGCCGTGGACAGTGAAGTCAATTCACCGTCGAGAGCCGGCACCGGCGGAGGTGGTGAGACGAGTTCTCCCTGCCACATATATGCGGTGGCTTCCTTCGTGAACCCCAGCGACAGATACAGGTGATAGGCGGCATGGGTTGAGTTGAGGGCCAAATTTCGGTCGCCGCACCGCTCGAAAACCTGTTCCATGAGCCAGCGGCCAGTACCTTGTGCCTGGGTTCGAGGCGATGTGATCACCAGGCCGATCGTCGCGAATTCCTGGCTATAAGGGAACCACATCGCGCTGCCGAAAACGCGGTCTATGCCATCAACGGCGACGATGCCGTGGCCGGCGCGGCGCAGGAAATCCCAGTCCTTGGGGCGATGCGGCCAGCCGACACCGATCGAAAGCGCGTGGAGCAGCTTCACATCAACGTCGTTGATGTCCTTGGCCATCAGTTCAAAGGACTTCACGCGTACCGTTCGTCCCATTTAGCTCATCCATTCCTTTGCGGGGCTCAAAGCCTGCGGCCTATGCCCGCCGGCCTTCTGCTGCGTGCCGCACAAGCCCTCTTTTGCAGCAGCATAGCGCGGAACGCCAGCAGGTTTCGCCTGTTTGGCAGGCGGTATTCGGAATGTTTCGCCGCCAGTGCAACTCGATTCAGCAGGGAAAGCTACTGGTTGCCGCCTATCGATATCCGGCAACAGCACGCAGGGTGAGCCCCAGTGAACGTTGAAGGCTTCGCTGGAGGGCTCGCCGCCTTTCCAGCCCTCGGTGGCCGGCCATGCCGGTCTCAACGCGCCGCATCCCGGGCGAGGACCTGAGAGGACCACGTCGATGGCGTTCCTTTTCAATTCCGATGCTGCTCGGGCGGCTATTTTCCGGCAGGCCTTTGCGCGCGAGCTCCCTGATCTCGGGTTCTATCATTCCAGCGAATGCTTCGAGCCGGAAAAGATACAGTACCTAATAACCTGGAACGCGCCAGACGACGTCTCACGCTTTCGAAATCTGGAAATGCTCTTTTCCATCGGCGCCGGGGTCGACCAGTTCAAGCCAGAGACCATACCTGGCCACGTCAAGCTCGTGCGCATGGTCGAGGATGGCATCATATGCATGATGCAGGAGTATGTCGTGCTTGGGGTGCTGACACTCCATCGCGAGATGCTTGCCTATCGGGAGCAGCAGGGAAGAGGCCTATGGCAGGCTCTTGCAACGACCGAGGCTGCCGATCGGCGCGTCGGCTTTCTGGGCCTCGGCATGTTGGCGCAAGCTGCGATTGATCGCCTCAAGCCGTTTGGATTTCCGCTTGCCGCGTGGAGCCGCAGCAACAAGAAGATCGAGGGCGTCGCCTGCTTCCACGGCGATGGTCAGCTTGGCAGCTTCCTGAAAGGAACGGACATTCTCGTCTGTCTCCTGCCCCTGACGGAGCAAACAAGCGGCATCTTGAACGCACAACTGTTCTCTCTCCTGCCGGCTGGAGCAAGGCTGCTTCATGTCGGCCGCGGTCCGCAGCTTGACCAGGGCGCACTCATCGAAGCACTCGACAGCGGGCGCCTCGCCGCAGCGATGCTCGACGTGACCGATCCCGAGCCGCTGCCGGAAGCCCATGCGCTCTGGTCGCATCCGAAGGTAATCATCACGCCGCATATCGCGTCCGTGACGCAGCCGCATACGGCCGCGCAATCCGTCATACAGAACATCCGGCGCCACCGCGCCGGACGAAATCCGATCGGCCTCGTCGATCGAACGCTCGGCTACTAACAGGAAAGATGCCATGTCACTTCTGATCGCCATCGACACCAATCCGGACTTCGCACCGAAGAAGGCCGTGCCGGATCCCGAACGGCTCATTTCGGGCAATCCGTCCTTCAAGACCTGGGCGCAGGACGCCTCGAAGGGTGAGAAAGTGCTGACGGGCGTCTGGGAGGCAACCTCCGGCGAGACCCATTCGATCAAGGGCACCACCTTCGAGTTCTGCCACATCATCTCGGGTCTTATCGAAATCGAGGAAAAGGGTGGCGAGACGAAGACTTTCCGCGCCGGCGACAGCTTTGTGATGAAGCCGGGCTTTGTCGGGGTCTGGCGCACGATCGAGACCGTGCGAAAGATTTATGTCTGCCATTATGACTGAGCACGGTGCCTGACGGCGGCTTCACTGAACGACGGCCAGAACAATCGACTTTCGAGATACCGTCTGACCGGATTCGACGCCATCAGACGCTTCCTTCTCGATGAAAAATGCGGCGCGCGGTGCTGTATCGCTCGGTTGAGACGGCTTTGTCTCGCCAATCGCATATCCAGCAGTGATGGCGGTTTGACCCCAAGGGTAAGGGAACAAATACATGGTTGCATTGAAAGACAAGGATCTGTTTCGCCAGCAGGGACTGATCGGCGGCCACTGGCGCGACGCGAGTGCGAAGGCGACGGTGGATGTCATCGATCCTGCCAGCCAGCAAGTTCTTGGCACCATCCCGGATATGGGGTGCGAGGAGACGAGGGCTGCCATCAACGCTGCGGCCGCTGCATTCAAGCATTGGAAGACCAAGGCCCATGCAGAGCGTGCCGCCCTGCTGGAGCGCTGGTATGAGCTCATGCGACACCATGAGCAGGATTTGGCTCTTCTGCTCACGCTCGAGCAGGGCAAGCCACTGGCGGAATCGCTCGGCGAAATCCGCTATGGGGCATCATTCGTCAAATGGTTTGCGGAAGAGGCGCGCCGGATCAACGGATCGACGATCCCGTCACCCACGGTCGATCGCCGCATTCTGGTTCTGAAAGAACCGGTCGGCGTCTGCGGGATCATTACGCCCTGGAACTTCCCCAACGCGATGATTACACGCAAAGTGGCGCCCGCGCTGGCTGCGGGCTGCACCGTCGTCATCAAGCCCTCTGAATTCACGCCGTTTTCGGCCCTCGCGATCGGTGTGCTGGCGGAGCGGGCAGGAATTCCACCTGGCGTGATCAACGTCGTGACGGGCATGCCCGCGGACATTGGCAAGGAGCTGATGGCCAATGAGACCGTCCGCAAGATCTCGTTCACGGGATCGACCCGCGTCGGCGGGCTGCTGATGAAAGGCGCCGCCGACAACATCAAGCGGCTCAGCCTCGAGCTCGGCGGCAATGCGCCGTTCATCGTCTTCGACGATGCCGATATCGACCGGGCCGTCGAGGGCGCGATTGCGTCGAAGTTCCGCAACGGCGGACAGACATGCGTCTGCTGCAATCGCATTCTCGTGCAATCAGGCGTCTACGATACCTTTGCACAGAAGCTCGCCGGGAAGGTCGCGAAAATGAAGGTCGGCGCAGGTACCGAAGAGGGGGTCACAATCGGTCCGATGATCAACGGCGCGGCGATCGACAAGATCAAGCGGCACGTCACGGATGCCCTGGACAAGGGCGCAAAGATCATCTCGGAGAGTGAGGCGGTGCCGGAAGGTCGGCAATATGCCCGGCCACTCGTGCTCGGCGGCGCGACGACTGAGATGCTCCTGGCGTCCGAAGAGACGTTCGGGCCGGTCGCACCGCTTTTCCGCTTCGAGACGGAGGAGGAGGCGATTGCGATCGCCAATGGCACGCCGTACGGCCTTGCGGCGTATTTCTACACTGAAAACCTGAAGCGTTCCTGGCGTGTTGCCGAAGCGCTTGAGTTCGGCATGGTCGGCCTGAATACCGGCCTGATCTCGACGGAGGTCGCGCCTTTCGGCGGTGTCAAACAGTCTGGATTGGGACGCGAGGGATCTCAGCTCGGGATAGAAGAATATCTCGAGAGCAAGGCGCTCCATGTCGGCGGCCTGGACTGAGCGTCCATCGGATCTGAAATAAGAAAGGGGGCGGCTAAACCGCCCCCTTTTCTTGACCAGCGCAGATCTCTATTGAAGTTTTACAAGAACTGAAGCGTCGCGAGGGATCCCGAAAAGACAGCGCTCAGGTGCTCTTGCGAAGAGGCTCCAGGCCGACTGCGGCAGCCAAGCCACCGATGCTCGAGACCTCGGTGTATTCATAGAAGGGATTCGCCGGCTCGTGACCGCGGTTCACCCATACCTTGCTCTTGATGCCCAGATCGTAGGCGGTCATCAGATCGTAGCGGAACGAGGAGGAGACGTGAGTGATATCTTCCGGGCCGCAGCCCAGCTTGTCGAACATGTATTCGAAGCCTTTCATGTGCGGCTTGTAGGCGCCAGTCTCCTCGGCCGTGATGACCGTGTGGAAGGGAGCGCCGAGCTTCTCCACGTTGGACATGATGAGGTTCTTCATGGAGTTCGACAAGATGACCAGCGGAATCTGCTTGGCAACCTTGGCCAGACCAGCCGGCACGTCGGCGTGTGGACCCCACGTGTGGATCTCTTCATTGATGCGCTGGGCATGCTCCGGCTTAAAGACGACGCCATTGCGCTTACAGGCGCGCTCCAGCGCGTTGTGCACGACCTCGAAGTACGGTTTCCAGGCGCCGAGAACCTCGTCCAGGCGATAGGCTGAAAAGTCCTTGATGAGCTTTGCCATCGCCGCGGCAGAAAGCTCCGAGCCGTAGACACGGGTCGCGGCGCCGGCCATGTCGAAATTTGTCAGCGTCCCGTAGCAGTCGAAGGTGATGTATTTCGGTCTGAATGTCGCCATAGCTCCAATCCTTGCGATCTCGCACCGCTAGCCGGTACGACACACAGCCTAGCGAGCAACCGGCGAGATAAAGCGCCGATGTCGCGGTGGTCGGGAGCAGATTGTGTCGTATCGCATCGGAGCCGTGGCAGAGAGTTGCGCGACGACGGCTCTCCCCGTTTAGCCTCGATGCCGTCGCCGCACCATGCCCGCATAACATGCCGCAGTGGTGCCCAATCAAAGTCAAAACGCCCTCCGTCCGTGTCATGCCTGGGAGCAAGTGCTGTCTTCGGCAACTTATGTTGAGCCCGGACACAACGGGCTGTTCGCACAAACATCGCGGCCGATCTGGAGGACAATATGTTGAGCAACTCGCTAATTGAGCTCGATCGCGCGCATCTGATTCACCCGGTCTCTTCTTATCGCAGCCACGAGGCGACGGGCGTCCGCGTGCTGAAGTCGGGCAAGGGCGCGACGCTGACCGATGTCTCGGGACGCCAATTGCTGGACGGCTTTGCGGGTCTATGGTGTGTCAATGCCGGTTACGGACAGGACAGCATCGTTGAAGCGGCTACGCGACAGCTGCAGGAGCTGCCTTATGCGACAGGCTATTTCGGTTTGGGCTCGGACCCGGCGATCCGGCTGGCGGCCAGGTTGGCTGAGTTGGCGCCTGGCGATCTGAACCATGTCTACTTCACGCTGGGTGGCTCCGATGCCGTCGACAGTACAATCCGGTTCATCAGGTACTACTATCATGCCAAAGGGAGGCCGCAGAAGGACCAGTTCATTTCCCTCGAATCTGGCTACCACGGATCATCGACGGCAGGGTCTGGCCTGACTGCGCTGCCGGCCTTTCATACGGGCTTTGGAGTGCCATACAGCTGGCAGCACAAAATTCCCTCGCACTACGCCTATCGCAACCCCGTCGGTTCGCATCCGCAGGCAATCATCGCGGCGTCGGTCGCGGCCTTGCGGGCCAAGATCGCCGAGCTCGGCGCCGAACGCGTCGCCGCCTTCTATGTCGAGCCGATACAGGGATCAGGAGGCGTCCTCGTTCCGCCGCCGTCCTGGCTCAAGGCCATGCATGCGGTCTGCAAGGAGCACAATATTCTGTTCGTGGCCGATGAGGTCATCACCGGCTTTGGCCGTGTCGGTCCGCTCTTTGCCTGCGAGGAAGATGATGTCGTGCCGGATCTCATGACCACGGCAAAGGGGCTGACCTCGGGGTACGTGCCGATGGGGGCCGTTCTCATGTCCGACGGCGTCTACAACACGATTGCCGACGGCGCCGGCAAGGCGGCCGTCGGCCACGGCTACACCTATTCCGCGCATCCCGTCAGCGCAGCCGTTGGGCTCGCGTGCCTTGATCTCTATGAAAACGGCCTGTTGGAAAACGGCCGGAAGGCCGGGCACCGCCTGATGGAAGGTCTTCGCGCGCTTGCCAATCATCCGCTCGTCGGCGATGTCAGGGGTCGCGGTATGCTGGCTGCTATCGAGCTCGTGACTGACAAGGAACTCAAGACGCCTCTGCCGGCGGAAGCCGACGCGGCGCGTCGCATCTTCGACCGCGCATGGGACAATGGTCTCGTGATCCGCGCCTTCGCGCAAGGCGTGCTGGGCTATGCGCCGCCGCTGTGCTGCACGGATGGGGACATCGATGGCATTATTGAGCGGACAAAGACTACACTCGACCAAACGCTCGAAGACAAGGACGTCCGTGCGGCGATGAAGGGATGATCACCGCGCTGCCGGCGCCGTTGTCTTAGTTCTTAGCCATTGAAGATGCTTTCGAGCGGAAGATGGGATTTCACGATCGGGGACTTCAGCACGACGAAGCTGAAATACTTGTCGATACCGATATCCATCTCGACCAGGCGTTCCATGACCGCCTGGTATTCGCTGATCCCCGCCGTGATGAACTTGACGAGATAGTCGTATCCGCCCGAAACGAGATGGCACTCGACGACGGAATCGATCTTTTCAATCGTCGTGAGAAAGCGCGCGAAATCGATCTGCCGGTGATTTTTCAAGGTGATTTCAGCGAAGACCGTCAGAGTTTGTCCGAGCTTGGCAACATCGATCTGGGCGGAATAGCCGGTGATGAAGCCCTCCGTCTGGAGCCTCTTGACGCGCATCAGGCACGGGCTCGGCGAAAGATTTATCAGCTCTGCGAGCTCGACGTTGGAAATGCGTCCGTTCTTCTGCAGTTCGCATAAAATCCTGATGTCGATCTTATCGAGCTTCATAGCAATGCCATCAGATGGGGCCGACAACGGCGTCGGGGCTTTGAGCCTTCAGCGTCATATGCATCTTCATAGCATCAACCAGCAGCTTTTCCCAACGAGGCGGAAACTGCAATTCAGAACTCGCTGACCTTGCCCCAGGCGCTCATTCTCAGCCGTTCCGGCCTGTAGGGACGCGGGTCGACGATCGGTGCCCGACCGGTGATGATGTCGGCGATCATGTGCCCGGTGCCGGGCCCAATCCCGAAGCCGTGGCCACTGAACCCCGCCGCGAGGATGAAGCCTGGAATGGATTCAACTTCGCCGATTGCCGGAATGCCGTCCGGTGTGCTGTCGATGTAGCCGGCCCAGACGCTTGAGATGGCGAGGTGCCGCAGCTCAGGAACCAGCTCGCACGCGCGTCGATGCGTCAGCCGAATCTGCCTCATGTCGGGGCGGGGATTGAGCGTTCGATTCAGCTCCATCGGGGTCACCTCATCCAGTCCCCATTTAGCCAGCGTCTCATGGCCCTGCCGCATGCCCTCGAAGGCCCCGGGGCTGAGGCTTCGCCAGCGGCGGGCGAACATGGGGAGGAATTCGCGGCCGAACCTGACCTGCTGCGGGGTCGGATCGATCCGCGCGCGCCCGCTGATGGCCAGCGTGTATCCGCCATTGCCGCGCCGTGTGAGTGACAGCTGCGCAGTGTGCAGAGCATCAGGCAGGCCGGCTGCACCAGGAGCCACGGCGAGAATGGATTGGCGCACCGATGCCTGAGGGAAACGAATTCCAAGCTGGTTGCAGAACGAAGAAGCCCACGCGCCTCCCGCCATCACCACCGTTTTCGTCCGGATCGTGCCGGCCTCGGTCACCACCCCGCTGACCCGACCGGCGCTGAGCTCGATGCCGCGCGCGGCGCAGAGCTGGTGCACGGTACCGCCTGCCGCCATGATCGCACGCGCGGCGATGGGGACGGCTTTTGAAGTGTCCGCCGTCCCGTCTGTCGGTGAGAAGACGCCGCCCTTCCACTTACGACCCGTCGCCTTGCCCCGACCGCTCGCCTCTTCCGAGCTCAACATATGCGTCGTGACGCCAACGGTCCTGGCGAAGTCCCCCCACTTGGCCCAGCCCGCCAGCTCATTCTCGTCGTTCGACAAATACAACAGGCCGCAGCGGCGAAAGCCCGTGTCTTCACCCGTTTCCTGGGCAACTCGTTCCCAGAGATCGAGGCTCTTGGTCGCAAGCGGCAGCTCGCGTGCGTCGCGGTTCTGTTGGCGGCACCATCCCCAGTTGCGGCTGGACTGCTCGGCGGCGACGCGGCCCTTCTCGAGCAAGGCAACCTTGAGGCCGCGACGCGCGAGATAGTAGCTTGTGAACACGCCTACGACGCCGCCGCCGATGACGACGACGTCCGCTTCACGAGGAAGGGACGGACTGGATTCGATATGCAGGAGCGGCGCGCTCATCCGACAGGGATCTCCGGTGGTCGCCGTAGCGTAACCGAGGAATTGCGGCAGCCCCCGCGGACTTTCGTCGTGAGACCGAATATCCTGCGGTTTACTGCCTTTGACGCAGGCTAATATTGCGAAAATACCTTGCTTGCGTCGCAGCTTGCAGGCGGCGAGACTGATGCACGTGTTCCTGCGATCCGTCGCGCGCCTTCGTGGCAGGGGTCACGACAGGCCCGGCGGCGCAGATTGAAATGCCAAATCGGACTTCGTTTTCAGAAGTTCGTGCTGCCCGGATGCCGGCTTTCGGCGACTCCGCGGTGATTGAAATCGTCAAGATCGACAGAACCAACTGATCGATCGGCCAAGTCCATAGAGGCAACTTTCATGAGCCGTGTCCATGAACAGGCCTTCGCGGAAGCGATCAAGCCATGACGTGGATGCCGTTCGCTTCGATCGAGTTGGCCGATCAGGTCGGCACTGCGCTCCGAGCAACAGCTCTTGCTTCTTGCGCGAAGAGACCTGAATCATGTCGCAGCCTCCAATGAAGGAATGGCAAGTTGAGCGGCGAATTATTGACCTGTCCAAGGAGCGTGGAGGCGCAAGGAGCCGAAGGCGCCGGCCGCACCAAGATGACGGCACTGGCTTGAAAGAGGAGGGTGCTCGCATGGTCTCTGGCATCCAGGTGGCAAGTCCCGCCGATGTCGCGCTGTCGGTGCGCGAGCTGACCGCAAGTTTGCCGGAAGGAATGGAGCGGGCCAACGCCGTCGAGAACATCTCCTTCGATCTGAAGCGCGGACAGATTCTCTGTATCATCGGGGAATCCGGATCGGGCAAGTCGGTCACCGCCAATGCGATCATGGGCCTTCTCCCGAAGGCGATCCGGATCCCTTCGGGTGCGATTCACCTGGACGGAATGAACATCGTGGGCCTCTCGCCCGACAAGCTCCGTAGCCTGCGCGGCCGCGTCGTCTCGATGATCTTTCAAGATCCTCTCTCGGCGCTCAACCCGCTGATGACCGTGGGCGCGCAGATCGAGGAGGTGATGGCAGCCCACGACGTCGGCACGCCGGCCTCGCGTCGCAGCCGGGCCATAGACTTGTTGATTGAAGTGGGTCTGCCTGATCCGCAGCTCATGTATCACCAATATCCCTTCCGGCTTTCGGGCGGGCAGCGGCAGCGGGTGATGATCGCCATGGCGCTGGCCCTCGAGCCCGCCATCCTGATCGCGGACGAGCCGACGACGGCTCTCGACGTCACGACCCAGGCGCAAATCCTCAAGCTGATCCGCGACATTCAGCGCCGCAAGGGGATGAGCGTCATGTTCATCACCCATGACTTCGGCGTCGTCACGGAGATCGCCGACAATGTCGTGGTCATGGAGAAGGGTCACATCGTCGAACAGGGCAGCGCTGCCCAGGTGCTGCAGTCGCCCAGTCATCCCTACACAAGGCGCCTCATCGCAGCAGTCCCGCACTTGACGGGCGAAGACCGTGCTCTTGTGGAAGCTCCGGCCAACGAGCCGATCCTCAAGGTCGAGGGGCTGGTGAAGACCTACCGCAGTGGCAGCGCGCTGTTCGGAAAACAGCGGATCGTGCCGGCGGTGAACCAAGTATCGTTCGATCTGGCGCCCGGACGCACGTTGGGGGTCGTCGGCGAAAGCGGCTCGGGCAAGTCCTCGCTGGGCCGGCTGTTGATCAAGCTGCTCGACAGCGACGACGGCCGGATCCTGTTCGAAGGTCGCGACGTCGCCAAGCTCTCGGAGGCCGAATTCCGTCCGCTACGGCCGCAAATCCAGATGATCTTCCAGGATCCCTTCGCCTCGCTCAATCCGCGCTCGACGGTTGGACAGATCCTGACCGTAGGTCCGGCCGCGCATGGAATGCCTTACGCGAAGGCGTGCGACCAGGCACGGTCGCTGCTGTCGCGTGTCGGTCTCGATGCCGGAGCTTTCGGCCGCTACCCGCACGAGTTCTCCGGCGGGCAACGTCAGCGCATAGGCATCGCCCGCGCGCTGATGTTCAAGCCGAAGCTCCTGATTGCCGACGAGGCGGTCTCCGCGCTCGACGTGTCGATCCAGGCGCAGATCCTCAAGCTGCTGGACCAGATCCAGCGCGAGACCGGCGTCTCGATGATCTTCATCACCCATGACCTGCGTGTCGCCAGCCAAATCTGTGATGAGATCGCGGTCATGCACAAGGGCCGGGTCGTCGAGAGCGGGCCGCCGTCGCAGATTTTTCTGCGCCCGCAGTCGGCCTACACGCGCGAATTGGTCGCAGCGATTCCCGGGGAGCAGCAGGGCGGCGCACGGGCCTTAGCGGCAAATTCATGAGAGCCACGGCGGACAGCGCCATCTGGAGGGAGATACGATGACAAAACGCTCTGGAAATTCGAGCTACTCACGACGCGACGCGCTGCGCGTAATGGCCATGGGCGGGGCAGCCAGCCTGCTCGCGCCCAACCTGCTCGGCAAGACGGCTTACGGCCAGACTCGTCCGGAAAAGCCGACTGGCCGCATCATCGTCGGGCTTTCCCAGGAGCCCACGATCTTCAATCCCCTGATGGTGAAGATCGAGGTCGACGATGGCGTTCATTTCTCCGTCTTCGATGCCCTGTTCCGCGTCGATCCCAAGGGCGTCATCCAGCCGAATCTCGCCGCGGAGGTCCCGAGCCAGAAGAACGGCGGTATCTCGGAGGACGGCCTTAAATGGCGAGTCCGCCTGCGCGACAACGTTCGCTGGCACGACGGCGCTCCCTTCACGGCCGAGGATGTCAAATTCACCCTCGAGCTCATCACCAACCCAAAATTCCGCAGTTGGCGTACCGCGGGTCATTCCCTCGTCCGCGACATCACGGTGGTATCGCCACAGGAGATCACTTGGCGCATGGAAGAGGCCTTCGCGCCCTACCTGTCGTTCCTGACCGAAACCTTCATCGTCCCCAAGCATATCCTGGAGAAGGAGGCGGACCCGAACACAGCCGCCTTCAATCAAGCTCCGGTCGGCACCGGTGCTTTCAAATGGGGCAAACGCGTAGCAGGCGACCATCTGGAGCTTGTCGCCAATCCCGACTATTTCGGCGAAGGTCCCTACATCAATCAACTGGTCTTCAAGTACATCCCTGACCTCACGGTCCTCTACACTCAATTCAAGAGTGGCGACATCGACCTCGTCGGTCAGGCTTACATCACGCCTGACAATTACCAGGAGGCCCGCAAGCTGCCGGACCGTGTGGTGACGCTGGTGCCGAGGTCCTCGGTCGAGACGATCTATTTCAACCTCGAGCGGCCGCAGTTCAAAGAGCTTGCAGTCCGCCAGGCGATCTATGCCGCCATCGACAGGAAAGCGATCCTCGAAGGGCTCTATTATGGCGTGCCGAACGCCACGGAAACTTTCATGCCGCGGCAATCGTTCTATCATAATCCGAACCTGCCGGTTCAGGAGTTCAGCCCGAAGCAGGCGCGAGAGATCCTGGATAAGGCGGGCTGGCTGCCGGGGCGCGACGGTATCCGCGCCAAGGATGGGGTGCGTCTGTCCTTCGCGAATTCGGCGACATCAGGCGACCATCTGCGCGAGCAGGTTCAGCAATTCCTCAAGCAGTCACTGGCCGAGATCGGCATCGAGATGACGATATCGAACTTGCCCTCAGCGGTGATCTTCGGCGATTTCTGGGTCAAGTCGCAGTTCGATACGATGTTCGCGGGCATCACCTATCTGATCGGCGCCGATCCGGACGTGACGAATCGATTTCATTCGCGGGCAATTGCTGCGAAAGGCGGTCGTGGCTCGAACACCGCTCAGTATGCCAATCCGGAAGTCGATGCCCTTCTCGATAAGGGCGCCCGCTCCTTCGATCCCGATGAGCGGCGTGCGATCTACCACAAGGTCCAGGAACTGGTCCGTCGCGACCTGCCCTTCATGCCGCTGTACCAGAGCACGTCCGTCCATGGGTGCAAGAGCGCGATTCGAGGCGTGGTACCGAACCCCAACACCCGCACAGAATCGTGGAATGCCGCGAGCTGGTATCGGACGGCTTGAGCACGGCGGCCGCCGCTCAACTTTCGGGAAGGCCGGCGGCCATCCAATGGCACTATCACGTTACTGAGGGCCAAATGCGCGCATTCCTGCTCAGCCGTCTTTCGCAGAGCCTCGTGCTGCTGGTGATCGTTTCGATGATCGGCTTCGTCATCCTGAGCATCAGCCCGGGCGGCCCCCTGTCGCAACAGGGGCTCGATCCAGGGATGACACAGGCGGATATCGCCCGCATCAAGGAGCAACTCGGGCTCAACCGGCCGCTGTGGATCCAGTATCTCGATTGGGCGTGGCGCCTCGTTCAGGGTGATTGGGGCCATTCCTTCCGCGGCGGCACGCCGGTGCTGACGGTCATCGGCCGGCACGTCTTTGCCACGCTCCTTCTCATGGGCACATCGACGATGATCGCGATAGCGGTCGGCACCTGGATCGGCATTCGTGGCGCCACGCACCGTTATTCCCTGTTCGATTATCTGGCGACCGCCGGAGCCATGGTCGCACTGTCGATTCCTACCTTCTGGTTCGGGCTCGTCGGGATCTACATCTTCTCGCTGCGGCTGGGCTGGTTGCCTGCGGGCAACATGTACACGATCGGCGACGGCTCGGCGCTGAACTATCTGCATCACCTCATCCTGCCGAGCATCGTGCTGTCGCTGGTCCATGTGGCGGTCTGGAGCCGCTACATGCGGACGGCAACGCTCGACGCCATCAGCCAGGATTTCGTGAAGACGGCGCGCGCCAAAGGCGTGAGCGAGCGCCGGGTCTTGATGAAGCATGTCGTCGGTAACGCGCTCCTGCCGATGATCACGCTGGCTGGAGTGCAGTTGCCCAGCATTCTGACCGGCGCATTGGTGACCGAGACCGTCTTTACCTGGCCGGGAATGGGACGCCTGTTTCTGGACAGCCTCAACTACAGCGACTACCCGGTCGTGATGGGGCTGCTGATGTTCTCCGCCGTCCTGGTCATTCTCGGAAACCTGATTGCGGACATCGTCGTCGCTATTGTCGACCCGCGCATACGTCTGGCTTGAATCCGCAACGCCCTGCAAGGAGCCGACCGTTATGACCGCTCTCGCCGTAAGCACAGCGCCAAGCCGATGGTGGCACAGCCGCGCGGCATACCGCTTCATGAACCATCGCCTGGCGCTGCTGGGTCTGGCAATGATCACGCTGCTGACGCTGGCATGCGTCGTGGGCCCGTATCTGCTGCCATATGACTCTCTCAACATCGACTTGCGCGCACGCTTCGCTCCTCCGATGACCGGAAATCATTATCTTGGCACCGATCCGCTCGGACGTGACCTGGCGGCTCGACTGCTGATGGCAGGACGGATCTCGCTGCTGGTGGGATTTTCGGCGATGCTGATATCGATCGTGATCGGAGCACTGGTCGGCGTGGTCGCAGGATATCGCGGCGGCTGGATCAGCGCAGTCCTGATGCGGACGGTCGATGGGTTCCTGTCCTTTCCGTCGATCTTTCTCGTGCTGGCGCTGGCTGCAGCTTTGCGGCCGAGCCCCCTCATGATCACGGTTATCATTGCGCTCACGAAATGGATGGAAGTTGCCCGCATCGTCGAGACCGAGGTTCGCTCGCTACGCGAACGCGAGTTTGTCCAGGCCAGTCGAATGCTCGGCTTGAGTGGAACGCATATCATGTTCAGGGAGATCTTGCCCAACGCCATGGGCCCGATCATCGTCGCCGCCAGTTTGACGGTAGCCCGCGCGATCCTTCTCGAAGCCTATATCAGCTTTCTAGGTTATGGGATTCAGCCGCCGCTGCCGAGCTGGGGCAACATGCTCAACGGCGCCCAGCAATATCTGGCGAGCGCTCCATGGCTCGCCATCATTCCCGGCGCCGCGATTACGATCGCAGTGACGAGCTTTAACTTCATCGGCGATGGCTTGCGCGATGCCCTCGATGTTCGAAACGACCACATCTGATCAGCTCGCGCCAAGCCGCGGCTGAGCACGGCAGGATATGAGAGAAGCAAACTAACTCCCTCGGAACGCTTGCTACTTCCATGCAGCGCGCTGCGGCGTTTCGGTTTTTACTGTCGCGCCTTTGGGACTTATATCTGCCCCGCAAAGCTACGCTCTTAAAGCCACACGATCCGGGTCACTTCGAGCGCATGTTGCGTATGCTACGTGGAGAAATCCCCATGATGATCGCCGAAATGGCGCCCTAGCGACGATTGGGGGTAAGTATGACGCCGACTTTCGAACTCCGCGCCGCGGCAGCTCTGACGGCCCGTCTTCGAACGGCGTCTTGGCGCGCCCGCCGCCGACCGCAGATTGGCCGCCTCGAGCCACGAACAATGAAATTCTATGCCGAACTTTGCTCCAGTCCAATTGTGTAATGCTGTCTGGTGCAACGTACAGTGCGGACGATGCGAGGATCAGGTGGCCCTCACCGTCAATCAGGTCCTGGCGACAAGTACAGCGAGCAAGAGAAACGTCGACCAATGATGAAGCCCGCAGCCTACAAGGCCGGAGATCGCGACGATCGAGCCGCGGTGCTGGTTCCGTTCGCCAAGTTGCATCTGGAAGGCGCCCTGAAGCTCTCGCAGGAAATGTCCTGGCCCTATCGGCTCGAAGATTGGGATGTCGCGCTACAGCTGGGCCAAGGCTTTGTTCTGGAGCGGGCTGGGACGGTGATCGGGACCGCGGCATGGTGGCCGTATGGCGAGACCCATGCTTCCGCTGGTATGATCATCGTCGCGAAGACTGCTCAGGGCCGTGGCTATGGGGCCCGGCTCATGGATGCGTTGTTGACGTCCGCGCGTCCACGAAGCATTGCGCTGAATTCGACCGCCGAAGGCCAGGCGCTTTACCAGCGGCGCGGTTTCGTCCCCGTCGGGGTCATCCACCAGCATCAGGGACTTCCCAGAGGACGCCATGAGCCGCCGCCGGGGCTCGTCAGGCCGATGGCTGCCTCGGATTTCGAGGCGATCATGCGACTCGATCGCGACGCTACGGGCTTGGAGAGACGACACATGCTCGAAAAGCTGCTCAAAAGCGGTGATGGCTATGTCCTGCATCGCGACGGCACGGCCCGCGGCTACGCCATTTCCCGGCTGTTCGGCCGCGGGCATGTCATCGGTCCTGTCGTCGCCGAAACCGCGACCGATGCGCAGGCGCTGATCGAGGCTGCGCTCGCGCGGCTCGGCAGTGTTTTTGTCCGCATCGACACCTCTGCCACATCGCAACTCGGGGATTGGCTTGAAGGCATCGGCCTGGAGCAGGTCGGCGATGCCACCACCATGATCCTGGGCACGCCGGCGCTTTCGCGCGGGCCGGCGGGCGTGTTTGCGATTCCCAATCAGTCGTTCGGCTAGGAGACATCGACGTGCGACGCGAGGAGATGAGCGGAACGGATCACCAGAACTCCGAGACGGCCGCAACGCTCGGCACGCTGGCAACGCCGGCTCTCCTGCTCGACGAGCATCGGCTCGATCGGAATCTCGCCCGCCTGTCCTCGCGCATGGCGGAGCGGGGCGTCGTGCTGCGTCCCCACATGAAAACCGCGAAATCCATCGACGTGGCGCGACGGGCCTATCCGTCTGGATCGGGGCCGATTACTGTCTCTACCCTGGCGGAAGCCGATTACTTCGCGCGGCACGGTTTTCGCGACATGACTTATGCGGTGGGTCTGGCGCCCCACACAGCTGAAAGAGCGATGCGTCTGCGCAAAGCAGGCGTTGACCTTAAGGTACTGCTCGATTCGCCGGAGCAGGCAAGAATGCTCGGCGCCGTCGGTCGTGCCGCTGGTGTGACACCGACCGCGTTCATCGAGATCGACTGCGATGGTCACCGCGGCGGGTTGACCGCGAACGATCCAAAGCTCATTGCTGTCGCGGTCGCGCTAGGCGAGGCCGGCGTCAAGCTTGCCGGCGTTCTTACCCATGCCGGCGAATCCTACAGCCTCTTCACGCCCGAGGCTCTCGTCACGGCCGCGGAGAATGAGAGAGCGGTGGCGGTTGCCGCCGCGGAGGCCTTGCGGGCAGCCGGGCACCAATGCCCAATTGTGAGCGTCGGCTCGACGCCGACAGCGCATTTCGCCGAAGACCTGACCGGCGTCACGGAAATGCGGGCGGGCGTCTACATGTTCTTCGACTTGGTCATGCACGGTGTTGGTGTCTGTACGACGGAGGACATCGCCATCTCGGTGCTCGCTACCGTGATCGGCACCAAGTCTGAGAAGGGTTGGATTTTGGTCGATGCGGGCTGGATGGCGCTCTCGCGCGACCGCGGCACCGCGGCGCAGCGGGTCGACCAGGGATATGGTCTGGTCTGCGACGTGGCCGGCAAGGTCTATCCGGACCTGATCGTTTCGCAAGCGAGCCAGGAGCACGGCATCCTCGCCATCAGGCCCGGGTCGTCGGGCGCTTTGCCCGACCTTCCGATCGGCGCGAAGGTCAGGATTCTCCCCAATCACGCCTGTGCGACGGCCTCGCAACACGAGTTGTACAACGTCGTCTCCGCCGGCAGCGACGCGATCGAAGCGCGATGGCCCCGGATGCGCGGCTGGTAGGCCGCCGAAAGGATCGCTTCCAATGACCTCGCCCCTTCGACACCTGACGGAAGCTGGCCTCCTCGGAAAATTTTACATCGACGGAGAATGGCGGAAGCCGATCGGATCAGTCGCGGCAACAGCAACCGTGGTCAATCCGGCGACGGAGCAGCCGATTGCTGACGTCGCGCTCGGCGATGACGATGACGTGGACTGCGCCGTCGCAGCCGCCAGACGAGCCTTCGCCGGCTGGTCCGCGACACGGCCCGCTGAGAGAGCGGCGCTGCTCGACCGGATTCACGCTTTGCTTCTTGAGCGCCTGGAGCTGTTCGCGCAGGCGCTTACCTGCGAGATGGGAGCTGCGATTAGCTACGCGCGTCGCGCTCAGGTGCCGTTGGCCGCCGAACATATCCGCGTCGCCCGCGAAAATCTCGCGAATTATCCTTTCCTCGCCGCGCGCGGCAGCACCGCGATTATGCGCGAGCCAATCGGCGTCTGCGGCCTTATAACGCCATGGAATTGGCCTCTCTATCAAATCACAGCCAAGGTCGGTCCGGCGCTCGCAGCAGGCTGTACGGTAGTGTTAAAGCCGAGTGAGCTGTCGCCGCTGAGCGCTTTGCTATTCGCGGAGTTGATGGACAATGCGGATTGTCCACCCGGCGTCTTTAACCTCGTCAATGGGACAGGTCCGATCGTTGGCGCCGCTCTGGCGTCGCATCCAGAGGTCGACATGATCTCGATCACCGGCTCGACGCGGGCCGGCGTTCTCGTTGCGCAAGCGGCGGCGCCCACCGTCAAGCGCGTTGCCCAGGAGCTCGGCGGCAAGTCGCCGAATATCATCTTGCCGGACGCCGATCTTAGCCGTGCTGTTCCGCTCGGCGTCGGCGCCGCCTTCCGCAATCTCGGCCAATCCTGCAGCGCACCGACGCGTATGCTCGTGTCTCGCTCGCACATGGAAGAAGTCGAGACTTTGGCGGCAGCGGCCGCTTCAGAACTGGTGGTCGGCGATCCCCTTGCGGAAAGAACGACTCATGGTCCGATTGCGAACCGTCCACAATTCGAGCGAGTCCAGGCCATGATCGGTGTCGGCCTGGAAGAAGGCGCCAAGCTCGTCATCGGCGGGCGAGGCCGGCCCGGCGATCTTCAGATTGGCTTCTATGCGCGGCCGACCATCTTCTCGAACGTCCATCCCGACATGAGGATCGCGCAGGAGGAGATATTCGGCCCGGTGCTGTCGATCATTCCCTACGACACCGTGGACGAGGCGATCGCGATCGCCAATGACACTGTCTACGGCCTCGGCGCGCACGTGCAGGGCACCGATATGGAGACGGTACGGGCGGTCGCCCATCAGATTCAGTCGGGCCAAGTGCATCTCAATTATCCCGACTGGGACCCCAACGCACCTTTTGGCGGCTACAAGCGCTCCGGGAACGGCCGCGAATACGGCATCGAGGGCATGGAGGAGTATCTCGAGACGAAGGCCGTCCTCGGATTTTACCGATGAATGCTGGCAACATCTGCTTGGCACCGCACAAAACTGGTCTGCGCTGCGATCGGCCGGTTATCTGATGATGCGCCTTCACCTCCGAAGAACGTTCCAGCCGTCGTTCACAACGCACTGGAGCGCGCCTGCCGCCGCAACAACATCCTGTCCCGCGCCGAAGGCGCCGACACGATCTATAACCGCATTCCGACCTGGGGACCGTATCCGGACGTCCCCCCAAAGCTATGCTGCAATCCTTCCGGCAAATCACGGCCAGGTATTGCAGTCCAAGACCTGGAGATCGCCGTTTGCGGAGGCGAGGAAGTGGAAGAAACTTCTAAGCATCTGCTGAACTCCGCCAGAAGAGGGTTCTCACGCTGCACAGGTTGAACAACTGGTCCAAACATCCATTTCCGCCAACTCAGCTCTCAGCGACTAGATGGAAATTATACATGTCAGTTCAAAGTACGAGAGGTTCCGCCAAAACGGTGGCGTTCATCCATACGGTTTCCGGCGTCGTTTCCGAGTTCGAGGGCCTCGCCAAAAAACATTTGCCCGATTGGAAGCCGTTCGCGATCCTCGACGAGAGCCTCTTGAGAAACACCATTGAGTGCGGGTCGCTCTCCGATCTGACGAAACGGAGGCTCGCGACCTACGTATGGTCGGCAGCCGACGCCGGGGCAGATGCGGTTGTCGTCACATGCTCGACTCTCGGACCGGCAGTCGATGCCATTGTGGCGCTCTGCCCTGTGCCGCTGTTCCGTATTGATGAAGGTATGGCCAAAGCCGCTGTAGAGCTTGGAAACCGCATAGGCGTCCTAGCGACCTTATCCACAACGCTGGTGCCGACAGTGGATTTGCTGAAGCGCCAGGCATGCGAGGCGGGCAAGGCGATAGCGATCGACCATGTGCTTGTTGAGGGAGCGTTTCAACTCCTCGCCGATGGGGACGTCGAAGCCCATGACGCGCAGATCCGTCAAGCTCTCGAAGGGCTGTCGCAGAAGGTTGATGTGGTCGTTTTTGCGCAGGCCTCGATGGCTCGTGCAGTGCGGGGCACGGCCCACAGTCTTCCAGTTCTGACAAGCCCCGTGCTTGGGGTTGAAAACGTGAAACGGCGTTTAGAGCAGCGATAGGGACCAGGTGGGAGAGGCTGCAAATGGTTCGCCATCCTCGAAAACCTTCGATTGCAGCACCTGTAACAAGACTGATTAGGACATGCCAAAGGCCCCTTCGTCGCGCTCATCAAAGGCGACGACATTGGCGTCGACGTTCCGATGCCGCTATTTCGCGTCGCCGACCATCGCGACGCAAACGGGAGTTTCTAAACGCCGTCGAGTGCGATCCAGCGGGCGAGCAGTCGCGCCGCCCCTGCGCCGAACTGGGAGTCGATAGCGCTTGAGCAGCTCGTATCAATCAAGCGCTCAAAAACCCGAGCATCTTGCGAAGTTCTAGATGATTTCAGCACATTCTGTTGCGCGCACGATGCGATGAAGGGTTGATCGGAACTTTGCTTCCGCATTCCTGGCAGCCGAGGTTCGGTGGAACATGTCACCCCACGTCGAGCGCATTCACAGCGATGAGCGTCTTCCCGCCGAGGCGGACGTCGTCATCGTCGGCGGCGGCATTCTCGGCTCTACGGCCGCCTATTACCTGGCAAAGCGCGGCCTCTCCGTGGCGCTGCTCGAGAAGGGCCACGTCGCCTGTGAACAATCGAGCCGTAACTGGGGTTGGTGCCGCCAGCAGAACCGCGACCGGCGCGAACTGCCGCTCTCCGTGCTGTCCATGCGGCTGTGGGACGAGCTCACGCGCGATATTAATCGGGACCTCGGATTTCGTCGCTGCGGTCTCGTCTATGCGACCCACGACGAGGCTGTGCTCGCCGGCTGGGAAAAGTGGCGCGAGATCGCCAGGGAGTACGACGTCGACACGCGCGTGCTGAGCCGGGCGGAGGTGGCCGAACGCGTCCCGGAAGCGCGCGACAAATGGGTGGGCGGGACCTATTCGGAGCGGGACGGCAAGGCCGAACCTGCGCTCGCTGCGCCGGCTATCGCCGAAGCGGCCAGAACTCTGGGCGCCACAATCCACCAAGGATGCGCCGCGCGGGCGCTCGACTTGGCCAACGGCAAGATTGCTGGCGTGCACACGGAGAAGGGCTACATCAGAACCAGCGCGGTGCTGTGCGCCGCCGGCGCCTGGTCCTCGCGCTTCCTTCGGCCGCTCGGCATCAGTTTCCCCCAAGCGAGCATCCGGCAGACCGCGCTGCGTTCTACCCCGACAATCAACATAGGCGAGGCGGTCTCCACACCCTACTGCACCATCACGCGTCGACTGGACGGCAGCTATACGCTTGCGATCAGCGGCAAGGCGAACCTCGAGATTACGCCTCAGGCCATCAGGTATAGCCGGGAATTCATGCCGCAATTCTTGCGTCGCCTGAAGAACGTCAGGCTCGGCGTCGGCCACTCGTTCGTGTCGGGGCCGGATTCAATGTCGGCCCTGCTGACCAACGATGATCGGATCTTCGAACGGAATCGCGTGCTGGATCCTCCGCCCTTGAAATGGCTGGTGAGCCAAGTGGTGGAGAGTGTCCGGAAAACCTTCCCTCAACTCGGCGAAATCAAGATCGATAGCGCCTGGGGCGGCTTCGTCGATTGCACGCCGGACGCGGTGCCTGTGGTGTCGCAGGTGGATGGGGTGAAAGGCCTCGTCCTCGCGGCGGGCTGCTCGGGTCATGGTTTCGGTCTGGGCCCGGGGCTCGGCTATCTGGCCGCAGACCTTGTCGTCAACGACACGCCTTGCGTCGATCCTACACCGTTCCGGCTGTCGCGTCTGGTCGACGGCTCGAAGCTGGACATCTCCGCCATCTGAAGATCGAGCCGGAAGTCGGCAGTTCCGAAGGAACGTTTCCTCCCCAACTTGAGCCACTCCTTGGGGGTGGCTTTTTCTTTAGAAAGCGATTTGGATGATCCAGGGGCTTAGCCGAGGGCGCAGCGTTTGGGCCTGGACGAAAGTATCGCCAGCTCGCCGGACGGTGGTTCAAGAGCCGGGCGTCTCGTCCAGCGGACGAACGACCGCGTCGGAGTTCATGATATCAGCCGGATCAAAGGCGGTCTTGATCCGGCGCATTGCCGCGATGCGCCCAGGATCGCCGTACCGCTCCAGAAGGTGCTTCTTGAACCGCCCGACGCCGTGCTCCGCGCTGAACGTGCCGCCGAGCGCCGCGGCCGTGTCGTAGAGTTGCAGCGACAGGCTGCCTTCGATCCGCTTGGTGAACTCCAGCCGGTCGACATTGGGAGGAACGAGCACGTTGTAGTGCAGATTGCCGTCGCTGACATGGTCGTAGACGGACAGCTCAAGGTCGGCGTCATACGATCGCACCTGCGCGCCGGCCAGATCCAGGAAGCGCCGAATGGAGGAAAGCGGTACCGAGGTGTCGTGTTTTACTGATCCGCTCCGGCGCTTCTCCCCCTCGGGGATGGTCTCGCGGAGCCGCCACATCGCGGTCCGCTGCGATCCGCTCTGCGCCAGCAATGCGTCGTCGAGCCATCCGGCCTCGATCGCCTCGGCCAGCACGGCTTCCATCAATTCGTCGAGATCGAGATGGCGTGAGGAAGAGGCGAACTCGACGAGGACAGCGCCTGCTGGGCCGGCTCCAAGGCTGGGCGGATCGGTCATTGTATCGGTCGCAAGTGCGATCGATCGGGCCGCCATGAATTCGAATGCGGTCAGCAGATCCGCGGATTCGCGGCGGACCAGAGCGAGAAGCTCGGCAAGCGGCGCGCCGCTCGCGAGCTTCAGCCAGGCGGTCGCGCGGCGGGTCGGCAAGGGCGCGAGACGCAACACTGCGCCGGTGACGATGCCGAGCGTCCCCTCGCTTCCGACGAAACGCTGTTTGACGTCGTAGCCGGTGTTGTTCTTCCGCAGCTTGCGCATGTCGGAGACCACCGTGCCGTCCGCCAGCACCGCCTCGATTCCGAGCAGCAGATCGCGCGTCATCCCGTACCTGACCACCGACAGCCCGCCGGCATTGGTGCCGATGTTGCCGCCTATCCGGCAACTCCCTTCCGCGCCGAGACTGAGCGGCAGCAGAAGTCCGGCGGCCGCCGCGGCGTCCTGTATGAATGGAACGCGATCTTCCACCGAACCTAGCAATGTCAGCTGCGATGCGGAAGATTCCCCCGAAAGCGCTGGCGCATCTCGTCTATAGCTTGAACGAGATTGACGCTCCAACCGCATTGTCCTGGGGGCTCGTTGGAGTCGTCTTTCCCGATGCGTCGTTGGGGAGTGAGAGCGATCGGCTGCTTGCCACCATGCGGGCTCGTTCTCGAAGTGCGCTCGTCGCAGTTAAAGAATATCAACGCGCGGCTCCGGAACTTGGGCCACGCGCTGCGCGCGATTCCGCCGCAAACTTGCTCGCGACGGTGCTGTCCTCGGCGATCGCTAGAAGTTTGCGAGGATCCTGACATTTCACCGCCGATTAGCCCGCTCCTCCCATCACCTACTCGCTCGATACGGGCGGCGTGCTTATCATGTTTGCAAGCATTACTACGGTGCCCAGTACGGGGACAGTGTCAGCGCCATCACTGCGAGACTGTTGCGGAAGCCAGTCGTGCTGCAAGGCAGCAATTGAGATGGATGACATTGCCGGTCGGTCGCGTGTATGTTAACGCCCCACAGACCAATCAATTCGTATCGAAAAGCCTGAAGGGAGGTACTTGATGTCGACGGCCCTGCGCATCGCTCATGGTGCATTCGGCAGGGTCGCTCTGCTCGACATGGACCGGTCCCTGGTCCGTCACGCCCATCATCACTGCCATGTCCTGCTCAAGGTCGAGGGCGCCGACACGCATTTCCTGGTGGGCGAGCGGGTCTATCCGCTCATGGACTCGACGGCCGTGCTCGTCGACGGCTGGAAGCCGCACGCTTATGTGCATGACGTCAACCGGCCGCGAACCCTGATCTTAGCGCTCTACATCGAGCCCGAATGGCTAAAGGAGTTCCGGCCGGGTTGGGCCGCCAGCGGTGCGCCCGGTTTCTTCGAGCAACCGTCGGGCGAGGTTTCTCCGCGCATCCGCCAGCTCGCGTTGCACCTTGCTGCCGATATGATGGCGCATCCGGACGCGCTGCATGCCCATGAGCAGATGCTGTCGAATCTCATGATCGCGGTGATCGAGCGCTTCACGCCTTGGCGCAGCTTTCCAAACTCGATCCGCGGCATGAGCGCCGTGAGTTGCGACTGGCGGATCCGGCGCGCGATGGATGCCATGCGGAGCAGGGATTCTTACGCCAACGTTGATCAGTTCGTGAGGGGCGCAGGCCTCTCGCGCGCGCAGTTCTTCCGCCTGTTCGAGACCTCGCTCGGAGTCTCGCCAAAAATCTATCTCAATGTAGTGCGCATGGAACGGGCGCTGGATGCGGTGATGCGCGAGGACACCCCGCTCGGGGAACTCAGCGAGCGCTTCGGTTTTCCGGAGCCGGCGCACTTCACGCGCTTCTTCCGCGATCATTCCGGCGTCAGCCCGCGCGAATTCCGCAACGTCTCGCGTCTTGCGGGCTGATATTGCGGCGCACCTGCCTTTCAAATGAGACGATTTGGTAAGTCGTGAGAGCGGGCGGTATGGCGCCCGCACCCCTCCTCCTGACAACTGTCGGCGTCGCGTCGAAGAACGCGTCGGGAGGTATGCCGGGACATGGCGCAGGCCGCGGTCCGAACCGCAACATCGATCGATCAGGGCAAGGGTGACGAGCGGCCGTGGGTCGGGCGTTCGATCGAACGCGTCGAGGATGCCGCGCTGCTGAGCGGTCGCGGCCGCTTCATCGACGATCTCGGCGTTCAACCGGGCACGCTGCACGCCGCGATCCTGCGTTCGCCACATGCGCATGCCGATATCCTCGCAATCGATACCGAAGCAGCAATGCGATTGCCTGGCGTTGCGGTCGTTCTGACCGGCAGGCAGGTCAAGGCCGTGACGTCGAGCCTCGTCGTGGGCGTGAAAGCGCCCGTCGAGTGCTGGCCGATCGCGATCGACCGCGTACGCTATGTCGGCGAGCCGGTGGCGGTTGTGGTGGCGACCGACCGCGCCCGCGCCGAGGACGCCCTCGAGCTGATCTCCGTGGAGTACCGCCCGCGGGCCGTCATCGTCGATCCGCTCGGCGCACTTGCGCCGGAGGCTCCCCTCCTGCACGACGGCTTTCCGAGAAATCTCGCAAGCGATCGCACGTTCCGCTACGGAAATCCCGAGCAAGCTTTCGCGGACGTTCCTCACCGTTTCTCGATCGACGTCAAATATCCGCGCAACTCCTGCACGCCGCTCGAGACTTACGGCGTCATCGCCTCGCACGATGCCGCCGAAGATGCCTTCGATATCCTGGCCAATTTCCAGGGGCCGTTCAGCATCCACACCGTGATCGCGCGCGCCTTGAAAGTTCCGGGCAACCGGCTCCGACTTCGCACGCCGCCGGATTCCGGCGGCAGTTTCGGCGTCAAGCAGGGCGTTTTTTCGTACATCGTGCTGATCGCAGCAGCGGCTCGCGTCGCGGGCCGACCGGTCAAGTGGATCGAGGATCGGCTCGAGCACCTCACCGCATCGGTATCCGCGACCAACCGGGCCGTGACCCTGTCGGCGGCCGTTGCCGTCGATGGCAGAATTCTCGCGCTCGATTGGGATCAGGTCGAGGATTGCGGCGCGCATCTGCGCGCGCCCGAGCCGGCGACCCTCTATCGCATGCACGGCAATATGACGGGGGCTTACGACATCCGCCACGTCAGGATCCACAACCGCGTGGTCGTCACCAACAAGACGCCAACCGGGCTCAACCGCGGGTTTGGTGGGCCGCAGGTCTACTTTGCGCTGGAGCGCTTGGTGCAGCGAATCGCGATCGGCCTCGATCTTGATCCGCTCGAGGTCATCAGGCGCAATCTGGTTCCGGCCAACGCCTTCCCTTATCGCACGGCAACCGGTGCGCTGCTGGATTCCGGCAACTATCAGGAGGCGATTGCGAGCGCTGTCGAGCAGGGACAACTCGCGGAGCTCAGGGCGCGGCGCGATGAAGCGCGCGCGCACGGGCGTCTCTATGGGATCGGATTCACTGCGGTTGTCGAGCCCAGCGTGTCCAACATGGGCTATATCACGACCGTGCTGACGGCGGCCGAGCGCCGCAAGGCGGGGCCGAAGAACGGCGCGCAGGCCACCGCGACCGTCGGCCTCGATCCCGTCGGCAGCGTCACCGTTCACGTCGCCTCCGTGCCGCAGGGGCAGGGCCATCGCACCGTGCTGTCGCAAGTCGTCGCCGACGTCTTCGGCCTCGAGCCAAAGGACGTCCGGGTCAACGCCGAGATCGACACCACCAAGGACGCTTGGTCGATCGCGTCCGGCAACTATGCCAGCCGTTTCGCCGCGGCGGTGGCCGGCACCGCCAAACTGGCGGCCGAGCGCGTGGCGGGCCGTCTCGCCCGCATCGCCGCCAGTCAGCTCAATGTCGAACCGGCGGACATCGTGTTCGCCAAAGGCTTCATCGCGTCCCGGCATAATCCGGAAAACCGGATCGCATTTTCACGAGTCGCTGCACTCGGCCATTGGTCGCCGGGCTCGCTTCCGGACGACGTCGGTCAAACCATTCGCGAGACCATGTTCTGGACGCCGCCGGAACTGACGTCGCCCGACGACGAGGATCGCATCAACTCGTCGCTGTGCCACGGCTTCATCTTCGATTTCTGCGGCGTCGAGATCGATCGCACCACTCTTGAAACCCGCATCGACCGCTACGTCACCATGCATGATTGCGGCACGATCTTGCATCCCGGCATGGTGGACGGGCAGATCCGCGGCGGCTTCGCGCAGGCCCTGGGCGCGGCGCTCTATGAGGAATATGCCTACGCCGATGATGGCAGCTTCCTGATGGGAACGCTGGCCGACTATCTGCTGCCGACCACCACCGAGGTGCCGGAGCCGCAGATCATCCACATGGAGACGCCGTCGCCCTTTACTCCGCTCGGTGCAAAGGGCGTCGGCGAAGGCAATTGCATGTCGACGCCGGTCTGCGTCGCCAACGCGGTCGCAGACGCGCTTGGGCTCGCCGATGTCACGCTGCCGCTGGTGCCGGCAAGGCTTGCCGAGCTGGTGCGCGGCGCCGAGCCGCCGCCGCCGTCGGGGCGGTCGACGGCGAGGCCTGCGCGGCAGGGAGACCGGCGGCTTCGCGGAGAGGGCCTGGCCTTCGTGAAGGGCGCGCCGGAGCAGGTCTGGGCCATGCTGCTCGATCCGGCGACTCTGCAATCGGTCATTCCAGGCTGTCAGCGCGTCGACAAGATTTCCGAGACGCATTTCCGCGCCGACGTGACGCTTGGCATCGGACCTGTCACCGGGCGCTATCGCGCCGACGTCGAGCTGTTCGATCCCGACCCACCGCACGCGGTGACATTGCGCGGAGCGGCCCACGGTGCGCTCGGCTTCGGCAGCGCGCAAGGACGCATTACGCTCGCGCCCGACGGCAAGGGCGGCACGCACCTGACCTACAGCTATGACGCCGCCATCGGCGGCAAGGTGGCGAGCATCGGCGGCCGCCTGCTGGATGGTGCTACGCGGGCAATTATCGGGCAGTTCTTCGCGGCATTGGCCCGCAAGGCCGGCGGCGGGGCGGCCGGCCGCTTCTCCCGGTTCTCATGGCTGACGAAACTCGCAGGCCTGTTCGGAGGGCGCCGATGAAGCCCGCCGCGTTCGACTATGTCCGCGCCGAAACCGCTGACGAAGTCCTTTCCGGACTAGCGCAGGAAGGCGGCAATGCGCGTGTTCTGGCCGGCGGCCAGTCGCTGATGGCGATGCTCAATATGCGTCTCGCCAAGCCAAAGCGGGTGATCGATATCATGCGCCTCAACGAACTCCGTCATATCGAGCGGAAGGCGGGCGCCGTCGTCGTCGGCGCCGGCGTGCGCCAGGCCGAACTGTTGGCCTGGCCCGATCTCGCCGAGGTCCTGCCACTCGTGGCACTCGCGCTGCCATGGGTCGGGCACGAGCAGACCCGCAGTCGCGGCACGATCTGCGGTTCGCTCGCCCACGCCGATCCCAGCGCCGAGATGCCGCTCGCGTTGATCGCGCTCGGCGGCGAGGTGCATCTGCGCAGCGCCAAGCGGCGGCGGCATGTGGCGGCAAAGGACTTTTTCGCCGGCATGATGCTGACCGCGCGCGCGGATGACGAACTGATCGAAGGTATATCTCTGCCGATTATCCGCCAAGCGCGCTTTGCGTTTCGAGAGGTCGCGCGGCGGCACGGCGATTTCGCCATCGTTGCCTGCGCGGCGATGACGACGCCTGCAGGCATCCGCTTCGCCGTGGGGGGCGTTGCGGACGTCCCGACCGCGCGTGACTGGCCGCGACTCGAGGGCAGCGCGCTCGACGACGCCCTCAACGGATTTGCCTACGAACTCGATGCCCGCGACGACATCCACGCAACCGCGCGCTATCGCCGTGACCTGGTGCGGATGATCGGCCGCGAGCTGATCGGCGAGGTGCTGCAATGACCCGGCTAGTCGCTAATGCCCGCCATCCCGTCTCCATCACGCTAAACGGCAAGCCCGTCGAAGGGGAAGCCGAGCCGCGCATGCTGCTCTCCGACTTCCTGCGCCATGAGCTCGGTGCGACAGGCACTCATGTCGGCTGCGAGCACGGTGTCTGCGGCGCCTGCACCATCGTCGTCGACGAAATGCTCACGCGTGCCTGCCTCGCCCTCGCGGTGCAGGTCGATGGCTGCGATATCGGGACGGTCGAAGGGCTCGCGCCCTCGCCTGACCGGCTCGGCGTGCTGCAAAGCGCCTTCCGGCGCAACCATGCGCTCCAGTGCGGCTTCTGCACTGCCGGAATCCTGATGTCGCTGGACCACTATCTGAGTCGGCACAAGGCGCCGACCGAGGACGGTATTCGCGATCTCCTGAGCGGCCATCTGTGCCGTTGCACCGGCTACACCCCGATCATTCAGGCGGCCTTGGAAGCGGCCGCGGAGCTTGCCACCGTCACGGAAGAGACCCCAGATGCTTGATCTCGGCAGCAGCTTCGTTGCCAGCGCGTCGCGCGATCCCAACGCCATTGCGCTCGTGGATGGCGATCTCCGTCTCACTTATCGGCAATGGTACGAGAAGATCTCGGTGCTGGTGGCATCGTTCGACCAAGTCGGGCTGAAGCCGGGAGATCACGTCATCACCCTGCTGCAGAACCGCTGGGAGGCGGCCACGCTGCATTGGGCCTGCCAGTTCGCGGGAATCGTCATCACGCCGATCAACTGGCGGGCCAAAGCCGACGAGCTGGATTTTTGCATCGAGAACTCGGAGGCGTCCGCCCTTTTCTACCAGGACGTCTCCGCGGAGGCCGTCAGGCAATCGTCGCGCGCCGGCCAATTGCGGCGTTTCCCGGTCGATCCTGGGACAGGCGAGGCGTTCAGCTTTGCCGAGATGATCGAGGGCAGCGCGCCCGACGCCGAGCCGCGCGTGGGCGCCGACGCCTGGTCGATCATGCTCTATACCTCGGGAACGACCTCGCGGCCGAAGGGCGTGCCGCGGCGGCATCGCGCGGAACGGGCCGCGGCGATCGCCCATGTCGCGCAAAACCTTTATGGCCGCGGCGAGCGCACCCTTGGCGTGATGCCGCTCTATCACACGATGGGGGTTCGCTCGCTGCTTGCGATGTCGCTGATCGGCGGTACCTTCATCTGCCTGCCGCGCTATGACAGCCGCCAGGCGTTGGCGTTGATCGAAAAGGAGATGGTCAGCAACCTCTATCTGGTGCCGACTCTTTATCACGAACTCGTCCACCACGAGGCGTTTGGCGCCACCGACGTGTCGAGCGTACGCAGGCTTGGCTTCGCCGGCGCCTCAATGACCGACGGATTGCTGAAAAAGCTAAACGAGACGTTCAGGCCGGAACTGTTCGTCAATCATTACGGCAGTTCGGAGATCTATACCTTTACGATCGACCAGAATGCGCCGGCAAAACCCGGCTCTGCCGGCAAGGCGGGCATCAATCAACATATCAAGGTGGTGCGGATCGACGCGCGCTCGGTCGCGGAGCTTGCCGCAGTCGGCGAGGAGGGCGAGATCATCGCATTGCTCGCTACCGATGAGGCGTTCGAAGGTTATTGGCGGCGATCCGAGGCCGACGCCAAGGCGCTCCGCGAGGGCTGGTACTTCACCGGCGACACCGGCTTCGTCGATCCGGACGGCGATCTCCACGTCACCGGCCGTGTCGACGACATGATCATCACCGGCGGCGAGAACGTCTCGCCGGTCGAGATCGAAAGCTGTCTGTCGCTACATCCCGCCGTGTCCGAGGTCGCAGTGGCCGGCATTGCCGACGAGAAATGGGGCAAGATCGTCGCCGCCTTCGTCAAGCGTAACAAGCCCGTATCCGAGGCCGAGCTGGAGCAGTTCTGCCGCACCTCCGGGCTCGCCAATTTCAAGCGGCCGCGCCGCTATGTCTTCGTCGACGGCATTCCGAAATCGCCGGTCGGCAAACTGCTGCGGCGGCTGCTCGTCGCCGGGGAATACGAGACCGAGCGCCTGCCGCCGCCAGGCACCGCCTGACCTCAATCACCAACAGAAGGAACCACAAATGTCGTCACCCTACACATTTTCCGATTCCCGCCTTGCCAAGCTGAACGGCTTCAAGGTCGAAATCGATGAGGCACATGAGCGCGCCGACATCATCCTTGTCCGCCCGCCGTATAACATCGTGGCGATGCCGCAGCGCGATCAGCTCCGGCTGAGCTTCGAGACGCTCGATGAGGATACGCGCGTGCGCATCATCGTGCTGCGGTCGGAGGGAGAGCATTTCTCCAGCGGCGGCAATATCGGTGGTTTCATGGAGGCAAGTCCCGAACATGTCTCCAAACTCGCCTGGAATATCGCTGCACCGGCGCGTTGCGCCAAGCCAGTGATCGTCGCCAACCGCGGTTACTGCTTCGGTGTCGGCTTCGAACTCTCGCTCGCCTGCGATTTCCGGATTGCGTCGGAGACCACGCAGTATGCGCTACCGGAGCAGAAGCTCGGGCAAATTCCGGGATCGGGCGGTTCGGCGCGGCTGCAGAAGATGGTCGGCATCACCCGCACCAAGGACATCGTGATGCGATCCAAGCGCATCTCGGCGAAGCAGGCGCTGGAGTGGGGCATCGCAACTGAATGCGTGCCGGATGCGGAACTGGAGAAGGCTACCGACAGTTTGGTGGACGAGCTTCGCACGTTCTCGCCACTGGCGCAGCGGACTGCGAAGAAGCTCCTGAACGACACCGAGGATTCGACGCTGGCCATTGCGATCGAGCTCGAGGGGCACTGCTACAGCCGCCTACGCCAGTCGGACGACTTCAAGGAAGGCGTTGAAGCCTTCAACGCGAAACGTCCCCCGAAATTCATCGGCAGTTGAACCGTTCCGGCGCGTGGTGGCTAGCCACCGCGCGTCGTTTCCGGCGGAAATTTTCATAAACAAGACCATAGAGGGAGCGAATATGAATCCGTTTAGCATTTTAGCCGCTGCGAGCGCGCTGCTCGCCGCCACCGCGCTTTCGAATGCCGCACTGGCGCAGGCTGGACCGCTCAAGATCGGCGTGGTCACCCCTTTGTCCGGCACGTATACGCCTATTGGGCAGCAGGTCCGCTGGGGACTGGAGCTGGCTGCCAAGGATATCAACGCGGCAGGCGGAATTGCAGGACGGCAGATCACCCTGATCTTCGAGGACGAGGAAGCCAATCCGGCCGTTGCCGTTCAGAAGGCCGAGAAGCTGTTCCAGGTCGAGAAGGTGGACTTTCTCACCGGCACGGTGAATTCGGGGTCGACGCTCGCCGTCGCGCAGCTCGCAGAGCGTAACAACAGGCTTGCCGCTACGACTGTCTCCTTCGCCGACTCGATTACCGGCGACAAATGTTCGCCGAACATGTTTCGCGTGAACGCCCGCGCCGAGCAGCAGTCGGTCGCGCTCGCCGCCTGGCTTGAGAAGGAGAAGCCGAAGTCGAAGGTATTCTATCTCGGGCCCGATTACGAAATGGGTCGCTCCACCGTCGCCGCCTTCAAGGTCAACGCCGAAAAGAGCGGCGCCCAGTCGATGGGCGAGGTGTTCGCGCCACTCGATTCCAAGGATTACACGCAGTATTTCGGCCAGATCCGGGCTGCCCGCCCGCAGGTCGTCTATACCTCGGTTGCGGGGAACGACACGGTGCGACTGCTGACCCAGTTGCAGGATTTCGGCATGCTGTCGAACCTGACAGTCGTTGGCGCCTCAGGCACCGTGACCTCTCAGAACATCGGCGCGATCGGGGCCGCGGCGGAGGGCTTCGCCACCGGTGTGGGTTATTCAACTCAGATTGATACGCCCGAGAACAAGAAATTCGTCGAGGCGTTCCGCGCCGCCAACAAGGCCGACCCTGACCTCTACGGCGCCGACAGTTACGGCGTCCTCTTTGCCTACAAAGCGTCGGTCGAGAAGGCGGGCTCAACCGAAACCGACAAGGTACGCGATGCGTTGAGGGGACTGACCTGGAAGACGCCGCAGGGCGACAAGACGATCAGGGCCGGCGACCATCAGGCAATGCAGCCGATGTATGTGGTGCGCGTAAGCAAGGGCAAATTCGACATCGTCACGAGTGTGGCTGCGGATAAGGCGATCGGACCCGACGCCTGCACACGATTCTGAACCAAGGGAAACGTCCGCGTTCTCTCCCGTGAGTCCGGGCGAGCGCGGGCGGAGCATGATCTCTGGAGACGACGTCCATGTCACCGATAGACTATCTGCAATTTGTGTTGGCACCGCAGATCCTGAACGGGCTGACGCTCGGCGTTGCTGTTGTTCTTGTTGCGCTGGGGCTCACCATCATTTTCGGTATGCTGGACGTCATCAACATGAGCCACGGCGAATTCTATGCAGTGGGAGCCTATGCAGCGGTGGCGCTTGGAGCCGCGGGCGTCGGTTTCTGGTTTCTGCTGGTCTTGGTGCCGATCTTGATGATTCCCCTCGGTATGGTGGCAGAGCGGCTGTTGATCCGTCCGGTCTTCGACTCGAAGGACCGCCACGTCACCACGCTGCTCGTTACCTTTGGCCTGGGCCTCGTTGTCGAGGATGGGCTGAAAGTGATCTTTGGTGCGAACACGCAGCGCCCGCCGACACCCATTCCGGGCGCAACGGAATGGTTCGGAATTCTCGTGCCAAGCTACCGTCTCTTCCTTCTCGCGGTGGGAGCAGCGATCATCGGCGGCGTCGCCTATGTTGTGTACCGCACGCGCCTCGGCGCCATGGTCCGTGCAGCTGCCTTCGATCGCCATATGGCGGCCTCGCTGGGGGTGCCGGTCTCGGTCGTGTATGCGGGAACCTTCGCGTTCGGCGTAGCGCTCGCGGGGCTCGCCGGCGTGCTGCTCGCGCCAATCTATTCGGTCTTTCCCACCATGGGGCGGGACTTCATCCTGCTTGCCTTCAGCGTCGTCATCGTCGGCGGCATGGGCTCGATCTGGGGGTGTGTGTTTGCCGGGCTGCTGCTGACGCAGGTGCAGGCGCTCGCGAGCCTCGTTATTTCGCCGATATGGACGGATCCCATCGTGTTCGGGACGATGGTCGCCTTCCTCATGGTCCGCCCTCAAGGCCTGTTCGGGAGGCTCGGACATGCTTGATCGGCTCGCTGTCTCCATGCGTGCGAGCCATGTACTCGCGTTTCTGCTTCTCGCGGCGGCGTTGGGCCTCGCGGGCATTGGCGCTGCATTGGACGACAGTTTTTACCTCCGCCTCGGTACCGAAGCGCTGATCTTCGCTGGACTCGCTCTGTCAGTCGACCTTCTTCTCGGCTATTCGGGCGCGCTGTCGCTGGGGCAGGCGCTTTATTTTGGCATCGGCGCCTATGTTTCGGCCCTGACATTGATGACTGTTCCCTCGTTCTGGCTGGCCATGGCTGCCGCAGGTCTTGCGACGCTCGTTACCGCCACGATCGGCGGCCTGATCGCGAACCGGGTTCGCGGTGTCTATTTCGCCCTCATCACCTTTGGCATGGCGCAAGTCGTGGCCAAGATCGTCTACAACACGCGCGAACTGGGCGCTTCTGACGGCATGATCGGCATTCCCGTTGTCCAGATCCAATTCGGCCCTGTCGCGATCTCGGCTGGCAATCCGGTCGGGTTCTTTCTGATCGTGCTGGCCATCATCATGGGACTGTATGGACTGAGTGCCTATTTGCTGGAAACGCCCTTCGGCCGGGTGCTGATGGCCCTGAAAGCCAACGAGAGGCGAGTGCCCTTCCTTGGTTATTCGGTGTGGCGGGCGCGTATGGCGGTCTATATCTTCGCAGGACTCGTGGCCGGGCTGTCTGGCGCGCTCTATCCGGTGCTGCGGGGTTTTGTCTCGCCCGAGCTGATGTTCTTCGCCACTTCCGGGAACGCGGTGATCTCGGTGATCCTCGGGGGTGTCGGTACGCTCATCGGCGCGATCTACGGTGCGGTGCTGCTCGTCATCCTGAAATCGATCATCGGCAGCTGGACGGAGCATCATCTCATCGTCATCGGCCTGCTGTTCATGCTCTGCGTGATGTTCCTGCCGAAGGGGCTCGTCGGCTTCACAAGGCCCTGGATTGAACGCCGAATCGCCCGCGCGCCATCTCAGGAGGTCGCCGCGTCCGCGGTTTCCCCCGCGATCGTCAAATCCGGGAGCGTGTCATGATCCCGCATGTCCTCGACGTTCGTGGTCTCGGCATCTCATTCGGCGGCCTCAAGGCGGTCGACGATGTGAGCTTTTCCGTCGAGCGCCATCGCATTACCACGATCATCGGTCCCAACGGTGCCGGCAAATCCACCTTGTTCAACCTGATCAGTGGCGCCCTGAGGCCCAGAAGCGGAAAGGTCATGATCGACGGCGTCGAGATGACACGGGATTCTGCCGAGCAGAAGAAGGCCGCAGGTCTTTCCCGCTCGTTCCAGATCACCAACCTCTTCTTCGAGTTGACCGTTGCGGAAAACCTGCGGCTCGCGGCGCAGCTGCTCGAACCGCCATCGCGCGCCTTGTTGCCAATCCGCCGTTCGCGCCGCGCCATGGAGAAGACCGAGCAAATGCTCGAGCGCTTCGCGCTGGCGCATCGCCGCGACGAACTCGCCGGCAATCTCTCGCACGGGGATCAGCGCCGGCTGGAAATAGCAGTCTGTCTCGCATCCGAACCCAAGATCTTGCTGCTCGACGAGCCGACACAGGGCATGAGCCATGCCGATACGCGGGACACGGCGGTCCTTGTGCGCAGCCTGACCGAGGACGTGACCGTTCTGCTCATCGAGCACGATATCGGTCTTGTGATGAGCCTGTCGGACCATGTTGTCGTCATGCACCAGGGTCGCAAGCTGGCCGAAGGTCCTCCAAACGTAGTGCGATCTGATCCGGCCGTTCAGGCCGCCTATTTCGGGCATCGCTGACATGCTAGACATTCGCGGATTGCACTCCCACTACGGTCTCAGTCACATCATTCAGGGCATCGATCTCGACGCTAGGGCCGGTGAAGTCATCGGCATCTTTGGGCGCAACGGCGTCGGAAAGACGACATTGCTCAAAACTATCGCCGGTTGGGTGACAGCGAGTGCCGGCACGGTCACGCTCGCTGAGCGCGGACTTTGCGGCCTTTCACCCGATCGCGTCTGTCATGCTGGCGTCGGCTTTGTGCCGGAGGATCGCCGCATCTTTCCAGGGTTGACTGTTGAGGAAAATCTGTCGCTGGGTTTGCTGCAGGTGAGGGGGCGTTCGAGACAGCAGGAGCACCGTGCGATTGATGCGATTTACGGTCGCTTTCCGCGACTGGGCGAGCGACGGCATCAGCTCGGCACGACACTATCCGGCGGCGAACAACAGATGCTGGCAATGGCGCGGGTCATGGTCGGTGAGCCACGTCTCGTGTTGATCGACGAACCAAGCGAAGGCCTGGCGCCAATGATTGTTGCAGAAGTCTTCGCAATCGTGCGGGAACTGCGCGATCGGGGGGCAATCGTGTTGCTGGTCGAGCAAAACGTACATGAGGCCCTGTCGGTCGCCGACCGCTTCCATGTGGTCGAACGCGGAAAGATCGTATTCAGCGGCGAGGCAGGCGTCGAGACCGATTGCACCCGGCTGATGCAGCTAATCGCGGTATGAGGACGATACCAAACTGATCACCACCAACTCCCGTCGCAAAAGAGGAGCATAGTGGATGAAGTCGCCCCCGGATGAATTGAGTTAAGTGGAAGGACGTCTGTTTCGGGCGCTTTCGAACGTTCATGATGGTCAGACGGCGTTTGACGACACTCCTCGCGCGTAGGCTCAAACAAGCTTCACCACCTGGAGATATCGATAATCCTGCCCCGCTCGTGCGGTGAAAGACCGGGAAGCAAGAACTTCCGCTTGCCAGTAAATTGAACATGATTATTTATGATCATGATCACTAGTGATCATGGTCACATTTTGATTTTGGGTCCAAATCTGAGCAGGTCGGTGCCGTTCGAATGCCATCCCTCGCTGGGAGAGGCGCTTCCTTATTTGGAAACGCCTGCCAAGCAATTGATATCATTGCAGGCGAATTCGGCCATTTTTTCCAGATGTTCATTGGAATCATTGAATATTCAAACTGATCTTGATTCCGCGATTCTGGCGTTCGCTCAGGGCAGACGTTGCTGCAGAACTCCCAGACCTACCGCTCCACTTCGGCTGTTCGTTTGGAAACTAGGCATTTGGAAAGGCGCCGCGTTGCCGGTGGCCAGGACCTAGCGTGCGTTCAGGCTACATGCCAAATTCTGTCTAGATCCTCACCCAGATCGGCTCGCTTCATCTGGTGCCCGCCGGTTACACATCGGCTTGCGCAGGGTCCGAGCCAATCTCGCAAGGCGGCGTCCTTCGTAAGCATTTTGCCGATAGCGGAGAACACAGCAGTGCCGATTGCTTGTTGCTGGCTGCGCAGATGGTCCTCAAGCAGCTTGTGTCGGGTAACGTAGCCGGCATTCACGCCTGGGATTGATTGGTTCATTAGCAGCTTTGCATCGAATTCTGAAACTCCAGCAGCTGTGGCAATGGTCCGGAATGTTTGGCGAAGATCGTTACCCCACTTCGAAAGGGTATCGCGATCCTCTTTTGTTTCGGCAAGATGGCCCGACTCACTGTCGCCGGGAAAGATCCATTTCCGCGACTGCAGCGGATACATCTGCCTACCGAAGCGTATCGCCCGAATGAGACACAGCATCATTTCTCGGGAGAGTGGGACGTCGAACGCTCGCTTCCTGCCGCCCTTTGGCTTTTCGATGTGTAGAGTTCGGCGGCGAGAGTCGACGTGACTCGGCTTCACCTGCTGTAGTCCGAGATCCACAAAGCAGCGTGAGCAGATGGAATTCGCGACGGACCGGATTTTCGAGGGCAGCCAACTCCCGGAACCATTCGGTCAAGTCGCTCGCGCCCATGCCGGTATCTCGGCGCTTCTCTTCATTCCAATCGACGGCGTCTGCTGGGTTGTCGCGTGGCAGAAATCTGTTGGTCTTGCGAGCATGATTGTAGATTGCGCGCAGCGTTCGCATGCAGCCATTTGCGATATACGGACCGTTCTCTTTCGTAATGTCGTCGTGCTTTCTGGCAACGCGAGCAGGATCCATCGCGAGTTCGCTTAGCGAAGTATCGAGCCATTCCGCAAAGAGGCCTTCTACCTGATCGCGATAACCGCTTATGGTCTTTTCACTGCGACCCTTTCGGATCAAGTGCGCTTCCCGATATCGCTGCCATGCTTGTCTGAGGGTGACAGTCGAAACCTCGATTTTCGCCTCGTTCCCAGCCTGGCCGGCGCCAGTCTCTCCATCTTGCTTCGCCGTCTTCGGATGCTGTCCTCTGCTGATCTGAGCCAGATATTCCTTCGCAATCGCGCGGGCTGCTCGGGTGGTCAACTCGCGCGTGTCGCCGATAGATACTCTGATCGAAGACGCCCGCTTTCCTCCCTGCCGGAGATCGCCACGGTCGGTCTGGCGCTTCCCGGTAAACAACGCCAGATGAAAGCGGCTTGCCGGGAATGTTGGGTATCGTCTGCTGAAAGTGCGGCGTAACCGTTTCGCCGATACCACGGGCGGCGGCAGGTGTCGCCATGGCGATGGCAATGGCAGCATAGGCTGCACTTAGGATGTCGCATTTTCATGGTCGTGTTCTCCTTCGGTTGCATGGAGGTGCTGATGCTGTTTTCCGAAAGTGGCCTGCTCACCTGCCAACCACAGTCTTGATTGAGTCGACGAATACCCAGAACGAGGCGGCGAACAGGCCGACATCCTTCAAAAGAAACTGACCCGGCGCGACGGTGATCGCGGGCGGTCCGAGCTCCGGCACGACGACCCCCGGCGTCGAGAGCATGAAGCTAAGTGTCGCAACGAAGAGTCCGGCGGAGAGCAGACCACCGGCAGCGGAGAAGATCGGACTCGCCAATCTGAGGGCGATCAGCAGCCCGATGCTGAGTTCGAGGAGCCCAAGGAAGGTGGAGAAGCCGCGGACCGAGAACAAACTATAGAACCAGCTCAGTAACGGGCTGTTCTCAACCAGCGGCACCAGCCCCTGGGCCTCGTAATCAGTGAACTTCATCCCGCCGAACCAGGCGTAGATGATCCCGAGCGATGCATAGAGGCCGAACCGGCTGAGTGGTTCGGCGTAGACAAGCACATGGCGCGCGTGATCGCGCCAACCGGCAATGGCGAGCGGGGCAAGGCGCGGCGTTTCGGGATATTGAAGAGTGACATGGTTGGTCTCCAATTTGTTGAGCACGTGTTACGCCGCAGCCGCGATTCGGTATCGCGCCGGAACTGAGCTGAGGGAGAGGTTTGGTATGAGCTTCTGCCGCGCCGCTTCGTAGTTGGCCCAGTCCGCTGCATCTGGAAGCGAGGGAATGCTGACGACTTCACCCTGATCGAAGCCGGCGAGCGCCGCGTCGACGAGGTCATCCGACGTCATGACGATGTTGGATGGCAGATTGTCGACGGCGCCGCCGGCTGCACCCCAGAAGTTGGTCGCTGTCGCGCCGGGCAGGACGGTCTGGATACGCACGTTCTTGTCAGTCAGTTCCTTCTGAAGCGACTGGCCCAGGGCGAGGACGAACGCTTTCGTTCCGCCATAGACGCCGTTCAGGACTTCCGGTGCGATGGCGACCACTGAGGCAATGTTGATGATCGCGCCGCCTCCACGCGCAACGAGCGCGGGAGCCGCGGCATAGGTAAGCCGCATCAGTGCGGTCACGTTGAGATCGACCATCTCCTCCATGGCATCGACGTCGGACTGCAACAGCGGCTCGAGTCCGCCGACACCTGCGTTGTTAACCAGCATGGTGATGGCGGGGTCCGTGGCGACGATCGCCTCGATCCGCTTCAGGTCCGCCTTGTTTTTCAGGTCCGCGGCAACAGTCTTGACCATACGGCCCGTGGCGCCGGCGATGCGCGTCGCCAGCTGGTCCAGCCGAACCTCGTTGCGTGCGACGAGAATCAGATCGTAGCCCCGGCGAGCCAGCCGGTCGGCATAAACTGCACCGATCCCGGCGGAGGCGCCTGTAATGACCGCGACACCTTTGAGAGAGATGGACATTGCACTTCTCCTTGTTGGCGCCACTGGCGCGTTGGGGTTTGATACTTCTGGGTTAATCTACCGAAATGCGGCGCGAACTTCGTCGATGGTCTGCTTGGGATTCTGGAGGTGAGGGTAGTGCCCGATACCGGGAAGGAGCGTCAGCCCGGCGCCAATTCTGTCGGCGAGCTCGATCCCCATCTCCTTCTTGATGTAGAGGTCGTTCTCGCCCCACACGACCTTCACCGGGATCGCGAGTTGCTCCAGACGCGATTCGAAGTGATTCTGGTCCCGCGTAAAGTGCGCATAGTAGTACGAGAAGGCATCCGCTGTCGTTATTGCGCCGTGGCCCCAGGCACGTGACATGTCGTCCTTGAATTCGCGCGGCACATCGAATTGCGCTTCCTTGGGCAGGCCTCTTCTGAACGCGTTTTCGAGGATGTCGTCGCGGTTCTTGTTCAGCTGGTCCCGAGCCTTATCCATTGAAGGGCCAGCCTTCAGGCTCTGCAGGCTCGCATACATGTAGTGGGACCTGTCGAAGGGGGCGAAATCGCCGACGATGATCGACGTCGCGATGCCGGGCTTCTCCTGAGCCAGGAGAAGAGCCGGCAGAGCTCCGACGTCAGTCGCGTAGATCGTAAGCTTGGATGTGTTGATGCCCGCCTTGCGTATGTAGTCGTTCAAGACGCGCGCGTAGTCCTTGGGGGCGTACGAAAACCTGTCGACCTTCGGCCTCGAGGAAAACCCGAAGCCGGGCCAGTCGAAAGCGTGGACTTCGTAGTCGTCGGCGAGGGTAAGAGAGATACTTTTCCAGGCGTACAGCGTTTCCGGAAATCCATGCAGGAAGAGGACGGTCCCCTTCGGGTTCGCGTTGTGGACCACCATTCTCCGGAGCGTGATGTCCTCGTCGATCTCGATGAAGCCGACGTCGACCTTCTGTTCCTGTTCGGAAAGAGTTTGGGCGCGTGCCGGCGCACCCAAAGAGCCGGATATGGGAGCGCCGAGTGCCGTAGCCGCCGCGACCGCCATCGCTACGCCGCGGTGACATCGGTCGATTCTCTCCGAGATATTGATCATGTCGGTCTCCCAAATGCGAAGGTCGCGTGTGTCGCAGTCGTCATGCCGCTTGCCTGGCCTTCCTGAGCTGTTCACTCGCTCAGCATCAGAAGCGGCTTGCCCTTCTCGACGATGTACGTGGCAAGCTCGGCGGCCTTGACGGAGCCGATGTTCTTCACCGCATGCGTCGTTCCGTGCGGAATGAAGAGCACCTCGCCGGCCTTGACGGTCAGCGGCGGCCTGCCGTCGAGCTGATACTCCAAGGCGCCTTCGGTGACGTAGACGAGTTCTTCGCCGGGATGCGAGTGCCGGACCGCGCTCACGCCCGGGCCGAACTCAACGAGCACCTGGATGACCTCGCGTCCAGCAGCACCGAGATCGTTGCGGAGCAGGTTGGTGCGCTTGATGTCGCCCAGATTGACTTCGTGGGCCTGAGCCACAGGCAAGGTCAAGCCGGCGGCGACGAACAGTGCCGCAACTGCGGCGATGGTGCGGAGTGTCTTCATGGATATTGTCCTTCAGGGTTGATGGGTTGCAGGGCGTTGAGATCTGGCTCAGGTCAGAGATTGCGGAGAGGCCGAAACGCCGCGGCGACTTCCCGGGAGAAAAGTTCGGGTTGTTCCCACGCAGCGAAGTGTCCACCCTTCTCGACCTCGTTGAAGTAGATGAGGTTGCGGTAGGCGCGCCGCGCCCAGCTCTCCGGAGCGCGATAGACCTCGTCGGGGAAGACGGAGATCGCGACGGGAAGCGAGATTTCGGCTGTCCTCTGCGCGGAGGAGAGAATGACGCTCTGACCCGCCGTCTCCCAGTAGATGCGCGCGGATGAAACAGCCGTGTTCGTCAGCCAGTAAAGCGTGACGTCATCCAGCATCTCGTCGCGCGTGAGCAGGCGAAGCGGTTCGGCGTTGTTGTAGTCGAACATCCAGGCCGCCAGCCCGGCGGGAGAGTCGGTCAGCGCGTAGCCGATGGTCTGCGGCCGCGTTCCCATCATTGCGGCATAGGCCCGATATCTCTTGTAGAAGATTGAGAGTGCGTCGAACGCGGCTCGTTCCTTCGACGAGAGATCCTGCGGAGCAGCAGCGCCGGTGGCAAGCAGCGCCGCGATCTCGGACGGCACGGCCGCCGGCAGATTGATGTGGATGCCGAGCAACCCTGCAGGAGCCTGTCGCGCCATTGCGCTTGAGATCGGCGCGCCCCAGTCGCCGCCCTGGGCGACATAGCGGCCGTAGCCGAGGCGATTCATAAGTTCGGCCCAGGCTCGTGCGATGCGCTCCGGCCCCCATCCGAGACTTCTCGGCTTGCCGGAAAAGCCGAAGCCGGGGATCGACGGTAGGATAAGATGGAATGCGTCCTCTGCACGTCCACCATGGCTCGTTGGGTTGGTCAGAGGACCAACAGTCTTGAGCAGCTCGAACACTGAGCCCGGCCAGCCGTGCGTCATGATCAACGGCAGCGCGTTCGCATGACGTGAGCGGATATGGATGAAGTGAATGTCGACGCCGTCGATTGTCGTTGTGAACTGCGGCAGGGCGCTGAGCCTGGCTTCGGCTTTGCGCCAGTCGTATTCAGTGGCCCAGGAGCGCATAAGTTCGCTGAACGCGGCGAGCTGAAGGCCCTGCGATCCGTCATCAACCGTCTCCCGGTCGGGCAGGCGTGTCGCAGCGACGCGCCGCCGAAGATCGCTCAGTGCCTCATCAGGGAAGTTGACACGAAACGGGCGAATTACATTGTTCGGTTCAGCCAGAGCGTGGTGAAGAGGAAACAGGCCAGCGGTGCCGGCAATCGCAATACCCATCGCAGCGCCGCCGAGCAGGGCGCGCCGATCCTGGTCGATAACTTCGTAAACGTGCGGCCTGTCCATCTTGCTCTCCCTTGCCTGACCGGGCGTTGACCATCTGGTTCGCGCACCGCCCGTGGCTTGAATGTCGCCGGAGAGCCGGAAAATAGCTTGTTAGGTGTTGTTAGACGCTGTTACCAATTGTTTACGTTGAAGAAATTCGCTACGCGGCAACCACATGCCTGCCGATGTCAAGATCCATGCCTGCCGATGTCAAGATCCATGACTGGGGTCCGGCAGCGATTGGTCGTGGTGAGTGTGACAATTTGGCCGGATCAGCGGTACTGGAAGTGCCGCTCCCTCCGTTGCACTCACTTGCACCTCACAACGTGCAGCTTCTTCTTGAGCTGCAAAACCTCCGATAACGATGTTGTCCGCACACAGATCGCCGGGCTTTCGGTGGTTTTCCCCGAAAGAAAAGGGAAGCTTGATGGGGGCAGACGCGGTACAGTGAATTCCGCAAACCAGCAATCGACAAGGGTGAGCGCAAGTGACCGGGCTTGACACAACGAGCGGTTCTCGCGCCAATCTCGTGAGGGCTCCGCACGACGCAGGCATCGCCTCCTTCGGACCGTTCTCCCTTCACGACAAGACGCGGCTGCTTGAGAAGGACGGGGTGCCCGTCAAGCTGGGCAGCCGCGCGCTGGATATCCTGCTGCTGTTGGTCAGCCGGGCTGGCGATATCGTGTCGAAGAATGAGCTGCTGGCCCACGCGTGGCCGGGCCTTGCCGTCGAAGAGATTAGTTTGCGAGTGCATATCGCCGAGCTTCGCAAGGCGCTCGGTGACGGCAAGGAGGGGGCGCGCTACATCACCAATGTACCGAGCCGCGGCTATTGCTTCGTCGCACCGGTGCAGCGCATCGCAGACGCATTTCCGGTGGTTTCACCTTCTGAGCAGGCGCCGAGCGCCCCTGAGGCGTCTGTGCCAGTCCTGCCTCCCCGCCTGGAGCGGATGATTGGGAGGGATGACGTTGTGCGGGAAGTGGCGCAGCGTTTGCTAGCCGAACGCTTCATCACGCTCAGGGGCCCTGGTGGCATCGGCAAGACCACCGTTGCGATCGCGCTGGCCCACGAACTCTCGGCCCGATTCGAAGGTCAGGTTCGCTTTCTCGATTTCAGCATGGTGAAGGATGCGGCGCTTGTCGCCGGCACGGTGGCCTGGGCCCTTGGGCTCGTGGTGCACCATTCTGATCCAACGGAAAACATAGTCGGTCACCTGCGCAACCGGCGCCTGCTGCTGGTACTCGACAGTTGCGAGCATGTCGTCGAGGCGATTGCGGCACTGGCGGAGCGCATCCACCAGCAGGCGCCTGGCGTCAGCATTCTCGTCACCAGCCGCGAGTCGCTGCTTGTCGAAGGCGAGCAGATCTTCGAGCTCGCCCCACTCGAGGGGCCGCCGCAGGGGGCGAGGCTGAGCGCACGCGAGATGCTGGCCTATCCGGCTGCGCGCCTGTTCACGGAGCGGGCGGCTGCGGCAGGCCATCGCGAGGAAATCGCCGACGAAGACGCCGAGATTGTCGCCGAAATCTGCAGCAAGCTCGATGGCATTGCGCTGGCGATCGAACTCGCCGCCGTGCGGGTCGGCACGCATGGATTGCGCGAGATAGTGACGCTGCTCGACGGCCGGCTAAAGCTGGAGTGGCGCGGCCGGCGGACGGCGCCTCCGCGCCATCAAACCCTCGGTGCAACGCTGGACTGGAGCTATGGCTTGATCAGCGAGAGCGAGCGCATCGTTCTGCGTCGCCTTGCCATCTTCGCCGCTCCTTTCACTTTGCAGGGAGCGACTATGGTCGCAGGCGAGGAGGGCGAGCCGGTCGAGCATATAGTGGAGTCGCTGGAGCAACTCGTTGCCAAGTCGCTGATTTCGGTGCGGCCTGACGCCCCCGTCACGCGCTATCGGCTGCTTGACACCACCAGGGCCTATGCCACGCAAAAGCTCGCTGACAGCGGTGAAGCGACGAGCATCGCGCGCCGGCATGCCCGCTATATCCAGCACGCGCTCGAAACGACGGCGACGGATTCAGGCGCTGGCAACCAAGCCTCGAGTTCGCGAGCTCGGACGCTGCTGTTTTCCGATGCGCGTGCCGCGCTGCAATGGGCTTTCGCCAATGATGATGGCGCTGGACTGCGCGTTCCGCTCGCCGGCGCTTGCGCCAGGCTGTTCGTCGAGCTCAATCTGCTGGACGAAGGGCGCCTATGGTCGAGCCGCGCGCTCTCGATGCTTGATGATTCGACCCGCGGCAGTGCGTGGGAACTGGAGCTTCAGGCAACGCTCGGACACGCTTTCATGTTTACCGAGCGCAATAGCGATCAGGCTGAACTGGCGCTGCGCCGCGGCCTCGAAATTGCCGAGGCGCTGGGTGACCGCCCCAACAAGTTTCGTCTGCTGGCGCGTTTGAATATGTTCTATCGGCGCACTGGTGATTTCCGCGAACTGCTTCCCACTGCTTTTGAGGCGGAACGTGTTGCGCGTGAGATCGGCGACAAGGCCGGTCTTGTCGGAGCCAAAGCACTAGTCGGCGTTTCCTATCACCTGATAGGCGATCAGAGAACTGCGCAACTGCATCTCGACGAGGGCCTTTCGGATGCCGGTGCGCTCCGCGGGGCTCAACCCGGTCATTTCGCTTACGCGAGAATGCCACAGGTGCCGCTCGCGCGCGTGCTATGGCTGCTTGGGTTCCCCGATCGGGCGGTCGAATGCGTTCACTCTATCATTAAGGCGGCGCCACAGGACGCGGTGATGCATTGCATCGCTTTGTGCTGGTCTGCATCACTCTATGGTTGGATCGGGGATTGGTCTTCAGTTGAGCAGATGGCCGGACGTATTTCGACTCATGCCGCGAGCCACGCACTGGCGCCATATCAGGCCGTAGCCACCGGTTTTCGAGCGCAGACAATGATCGCGCGCGGTGAGCGCAAAGCAGGAATCGAATTGCTGCAAAACGTGCTGGCACGTTTGCATGCGGATCGTTACGAACTGTATGCATCTGCCTTCATCTCCGAGCTTTCACAGGGATTGGCAGAGTTGGGTCAATTGGCGGAGGGGCTGCGCATCCTGCATGAGGCAATCGCCCGCATCGAGCCGGCCGGAGCGGCTTTCGACGCGCCGGAGCTTCTGCGCCTGCGCGGTGAACTCGAGGCGCGCGGCGGTGACACGAACGCGGCAGAGGCAAGCTTTGTGGCCTCGATCGCACTGGCAGAGAAGCAGGGCGCGCTGTCGTGGCGGCTGCGAACGGAAACATCGCTGGCCCGCCTTCGACGCAAGCAACGCAGGGCGAAGCCGCTGCACGGACTGGCCGAGACCTATGCCCGCTTCACGGAAGGCTTCGAAACGGCCGACCTGAAGGCTGCACGCGAACTGCTGGACGAGGCTTCAAAGTAGTCGCTGCGTCAGCCGAAGCGGAAGTCGGAGAGGTCGATCGACACCATCAGCGTATCGAGCATCGGCTTCAGGTCATCCGCGCGCAGATAAGCCCGGCGTCGGGTCGGAATCCAGATGCCGTCCACGTTCACGTGGTCGGATACGTACTGCGCCGCCGGGAAGCTGCCGGCGATATCGACGCGGTAGTCGTGCCGGCGGATGAGCATGTCCTCGCCGAAATAGAAGTCCTGCTCGGAGCTATGGCTCGCGATCTCCGCGGGAAAGGTGGCCCTCAAGCCGCGCCAAGTTTCCGCTTCGTCGCGCCAGGGCTCGATTTCCTCGACCTTGAAACCGTCCATGGCGAGCAGGAACGGTGTGGTGAGGTAAGTCCAGAGCGCGTATCCGTTGAAGTAGGCGCGATGCAGCGGGTCCCAACTCGTTCGCAGATCGTGCCGCGCAAACGAAGCGCGGGGATCGGATCGTTCGGCGACGATGCTGCCATCCTCGGCAAGGATGGCGATGCGGTTGGATGTGAAGGCGGTATGCCTGCCTTTTCCAAACGGCGCGACCGATGCCCATTGCCGATGCAGCTCGACCTGCATGGTCCGCGCGACCGGATCCTGCGGGACGCCCTTGAGGGCCCAAAGGTCGCCGCCGCTGACGATGGTCGCGGTGAGCGTGTGGTGAGATTTCCAGCGGTTCAGGCCTCCGTGGGCCTCGATCGCGTCTTTCAATAACGGAAGCATTCTTCGTCTCCCAGCTCAAATATTTGCTTCTGCGCCAGCATCAGCATTGCCGATCAGCTTCGATCGTCGTGACCTGTGTTGCCGCTGCTGTCGAACGGCTTGACGCATGACCGCGTGGCGGCCCGTCAATTTGAACCGTGCGGGCGGCGAACAGCGCCGCACCGTATCCGAATTGGAGCTGGCCTTGCCGAGAACATCTCGCAGCACCCCGAGTAACGGCGTGCCGCCATCGGCATCGGCGCTGCGTGCAGTTTCGCCAACTTGGATGGTGAAGGTCATGAGGCGATCTCCTGAGAATTGCCAGATGAAGCGCACATCGCGCGCTTACATCTTCGACTGTGGCGTAGGCTTTAGCTGCCGAGCTGACCGACGTAGTGTCCTAGGCGATTCTCGACATCGCCCGGCCGATGAAAGCCGCGTGCCATCAGCGTTTTGATCCTGGCCTGAGCGGCAGGACGTCCGAGCGAGGCAACAAAAGCGTCCCACTCCGGCGCAATGTCCGAATCCGCAGGCAAGCTTGCCGCATCGACCAAGCGTTTGGTGTCAACGATGGCCTGCTTGTCAAAAGACGCGATCCGCATGGCTAGCGCATCGACGAAGGTGTCGAGCTCCGCATCCGCAAGCGATCGATTGACGTATCCATACCGCTCGGCGAGCTCGCCGCAAATATCGTCGGCGCTGAGAAGAATCTCCAGCGCGCGTCCGCGCCCGACCAGGCGAGGCAACCGCGCCATCGGCCCACCACCGGGTACGAGGCCGGCACCAACTTCCCATTGCGAAAGAATGGCCCTTTCGCGGCTCGCGAAGCGCATGTCGCTCGCTAACGCGAGTTCGCTGCCGACGCCCGTCGCCCGCCCGCGGATCGAGGCGATCGAGACGACCGGCGCGCGACTGAGCCGTACCAGCATATCGGGAAGAGCTTGCAGCCCGGTCGGTCCGGGCGGGATACTCGTCGAGTCCTCAAGGGGCGCGAGGAAGTCGTAGTGCGTCAGGAAAAAGCCTTCGACAGCGCTGTCGAATACAACGACCTTCACCTTCTCATCGGTTTCTAAGGCCGCAATGATTTCATCAAGCTGTGGGATGCTTTCCGGACCGAAAATATTCAGCGGCGGATGGTTGAACGTGACTCGCCAATAAGAGGGCAGGCGTGGCTCGAGCCGGACACGTGGCGCGGCAGATGTCTTCTCTAGGTGGGTCATAATGCACTCCTTGGTTGCTCACCGACCTTCCCCCATGAACTCTCAGAACGCTCGTTAGGCGTTGTTAAACGGTGTTGGACGTTGCGGTAGACGACAAAACCTTCGTCCATTCATGCGCTTAGGCTGGGCCCTGGCTTTAGAACCCGCACGGACCGCGATACCGATCCCCGGGGCAATCAATTCCTCCCGGCTCTGACCGGCCGAATCGCGCTGACAACGTCTAACAACGCTTAACGAGCCAACGTGCCGTACCCGGTGCATACCGCTTTCACACGAGGCCGATGTCTTTCGAAAGACGACGCCTCAACGGGAGCAAAGACCATGCACAAGGACGTCAACCAGACTCGCCGCGCGTTCATCGGTGCCGCTGCTGCGCTCGCAACCGGCATTGGCTTAACCGGCCCCGCAGCCGCGCACCTGAGCCAGGTCGCCGAAGCTGCAGATGCAACGAGTGCGTCCCTTGGGCATCTGAAGCAGATCAACGCCGGCATTCTGAACGTAGGATATACCGACAACGGCCCAGAAGGCGGGCCAGCGGTCCTGCTGCTGCACGGCTGGCCCTACGACATCGACAGCTTTGCCGAGGTCGTGCCGCTCCTGACCGCCCAGGGCTATCGCGTAATCGTGCCGTATCTGCGCGGCTATGGGACGACCCGCTTTCTTTCCGCTGCAAGCGCCCGCAACGCCCAGCCTTCGGCGCTTGCAGCGGATATGATCGCGCTGATGGATGCGCTGAAGATCGAGAAGGCAGTCGTGGCCGGCTTCGACTGGGGCGCGCGCACCGCCAATATCATGGCAGCGCTCTGGCCAGAGCGCGTCAGCGCAATGGTCTCCGTCAGCGGCTACCTGATCGGCAACCAGCAGGCCGGCAAAGTGCCGCTGTCGCCGAAGGCCGAGCTTGAGTGGTGGTACCAATTCTATTTCGCCACGGAGCGCGGCCGCATCGGCTACGACAAGCACCGCCGCGAGTTCGCGAAGCTGATCTGGAAGCTTGCATCGCCGAAATGGGAGTTCGACGATGCGACCTTCGAGCGCAGCGCGAAGGCCTTCGACAATGCCGATCACGTCGCGATCGTGATCCACAATTATCGCTGGCGGCTTGGATTGGTCGACGGCGAAGAGGCCTATGACGAACTCGAGGCGCAGCTCGCGCTGGCGCCGACCATAGGTGTGCCGACCATCACCATGGAAGGCGACGCCAACGGCGCGCCGCATCCCCAACCCGCCGTCTACGCCAAGAAGTTCACCGGCATGTACGAGCACAGGCACATCACCGGCGGCATCGGACACAATCTTCCCCAGGAAGCGCCGAACGCTTTCGCACAGGCCATTCTCGACGTCGCCGCGCAGGTGTGATCGCGGCGTCCGTATTCACCACGCACACCAGGAGAGAACCATGACACTAGCAGTTAGTCCCGCCAAGGTCCGTTCGACGGACATGAAGTTCGAGCTAGCCGTTATCCCGGTCTCGGACATAGCGCGCGCCAAGGAATTCTACGCGAACCTTGGCTGGCGTTTTGACGCCGAGTTCACCAACGGTAGCGACTTCCACATTGTCCAGTTCACGCCCCCGGGCTCCGGCGCCTCGGTGATCTTCGGCAAGAATGTCACGCCGGCCAAGCCGGGCTCTGCCCAGGGCCTGTACCTGATCGTGTCCGACATCGAGGCTGCCCGGAAGGAGCTGCTTGCGCGCGGTGTCAAGGTCAGCGAGGTCTTTCACGGCGGCGATGGCGTCCACACCGGCACCGATGAGCCTTATCTGTTCGGAAGCGTCCGGATCAGTGGCCCGGATCCGCAGCGCCGCACCTATCAATCGTTCGCGTCATTCAGCGATCCAGACGGCAATGGCTGGGTGCTGCAGGAAGTCACCAGCCGTCTGCCGGGCCGGGTCGAAGGTGATACGACCTTCGCATCGGTATCTGACCTCGCAGCGACGCTTCGCCGCGCGGCGACCGCTCACGGCGAGCATGAGAAGCTCACCGGCGAGCACGACGTGAATTGGCCGGATTGGTACGCGGAATACATCGTCAACGAGCAGGCGGGCAAGCCGCTGCCGGAGTAACCATCATCAGCTGCGGCCCGCCGCTCGCCGGCGGACCGCAGCTTCAGAAGCCAGCTGCGGAGTAATGCCCATGAGCAATCGAATCCTCGTCTTCTACGGCTCCTATCGTTCCGACCGGATGGGTATCCGGCTTGCAGAGTACGTTGTCGACCAGCTGCGCCGCCGAGGTGACGAGGCCGAGCTGATCGACGCCAAGGCGATCAACCTCCCGATTCTCGACCGCATGTACAAGGAATACCCGAAGGACGAGGCGCCCGCGGCGCTCGAGCAACTCGCACGGAAGATCAAGGCGGCGGACGGGTTCATCTTCGTCACCGGCGAATACAACTGGGGCGTTCAACCCGGATTGAAGAACCTCACCGACCACTTCCTGGAGGAGTGGTTCTGGCGGCCTGCTGCGATCGTCAGCTATTCGGCCGGGCGTCTGGCTGGAGCGCGCGCCGCCACCGCCTGGCACGGCACATTGTCCGAAATGGGCATGGTGGTGATCTCGAGCACGGTCGCCGTCGGGCCGATCGGTCAGACCCTCTCGGCCGACGGCCAGCCGACCGGTGAGGGCGGCAACGCGCTCGAACAGTCCTTTCCCCGCTTTGCAGACGATCTGATGTGGTGGGTGGAGGCCGGCAAGGCACAGCGGCAGCGCAAGGCGCCACCGTACTGAATGCGACGTAGGGAGATGATCGCGCCACGGCTATCAAAACGACTCGTCTGACCGGAACTAGTCCGAACACCCGAACACGCCGTCGAGGTACAGTACCGCATCGTCAATGTCGGATATGTCTCCAGCGGCGGGCGGTATTGCACATATTTGATATATCATGTATCAGAGTTCGCAGGTATCTGCTTGAGATCTGCGAGACGCATGACGAAGCTCATCTTCGGGGTGGTGGCGGACGATCTGACGGGCGGCATGGAAACGGCCGCCATGCTGGTCGCTGCCGGAATCGAATGCGGATTTGTCACCGACCCCGATCTCGTCGGCAGCTGCGGCGATGTGCCGGCTATCGTGGTCGCGCAGAAGACGCGGGTGATCCCCGCGAACAAAGCCGTCGGTATGACCGCGAAGGCGGCACGGGCGCTGCTCGCGCGGGACGTCAGGCAAATCTTCTTCAAATATTGTGCGACGTTCGATTCCACCGACCAGGGAAATATCGGGCCGGTCTCCGACCTGCTGATGCAGCTGACCAGCGCCGAATACACCGCCTTTTGCCCGGCTTCTCCCGCCCTTCGAAGGACCGTCTATAACGGTCATCTGTTTCTCGGGATCGAGCTGATCTCGGACTCGCCGAAACGCAATGACCCGCTGACACCCATGACCGATCCCGATCTCGTGCGGGTTCTGCAGCGCCAGACGCGGGCCAAGGTTGGCCTTCTGGCGCATTCGCAGGTCGACGCCGGCGCGGACTCGGCCGGACGCGTGATCGCGGAAGCGGCGGCTCGGGGTATCCGCTACTTCATTGCAGATGCGATCTACGATCGGGATCTCAATACGCTTGCCACGCTGACTTGCGATTGGAAGCTGATGACGGGCAACGCGACGATCGTGCAGCACTACCCGGACATCTGGAAGGCGCGCGGGCTCGTCGCCGCCGACAGGAGGCCGCCCAGTCTGCGCGCGGTTGGCGGCGGCGGCGTGGTCCTCGCCGGGAGTTGCGCTGAGCGGACGTTGGAGCAACTTGCTGAATTCGAGAAGAGCCATCCCTTGCTTCGCATCAATCTTCTGAACGCTGAAGATGTGGCGGCGACGGTTGGCGATGCGCTCGACTGGGCGCGGCCGCGGCTGGGCCGCGGTCCCGTTGGCTTCGCCACCTCGGGCGCTCCGGAGGCCGTTAAAATGGCTCAGCAGCGGTACGGCCGAGAAGGCGCGGCGGAACTCGCCGAAACCATTCTTGGTCGGCTTGCTGTCTCTCTTCGCGGTGTCGGCGTGCGGCGCTTCGTCGTGGCCGGTGGCGAAACGTCTGGTTCGATCGTCGAACAGCTCGGCATTCGGCGTTTGCGGGTCGGTCCCTATGGCGGGCCCGGCATCGGCACTGCGGTGACCGAAGACGAGGATCCGGTGGCCCTCTGCCTGAAGTCCGGCAAGCTGGGCCCTGTCGACCTGTTCGCGACGACGCTCGAAGCGATGTTGAATCCGGAGGCGGTGAATTGAACGAACGCGAACTTAGGCAATCCGTGCTGGAGACTGTAGCGCGCCTGGAAGCCAAGGGCTTCAATCACGGCAGCAGCGGAAATGTCAGCGCTCGCATCGGAGAAGACATTCTCATTACACCGACGGGCGGCAATAGCGGCAATACGACGATCGACGGTCTCGTCCGTTTGAAGCGCGATGGAACGGTGGTTGGAGACGGCTTGCCCTCGAGTGAATGGCACATGCATCTGGCGATCCTCAACGCCTATCCGCATGTCAACGCGGTCGTGCACAGCCATGCCGACTGCTGCGTCGCGCTGTCCTGCCTCGCAAGGCCGATTCCAGCATTCCACTACATGGTCGCCAGTTTTGGTGGAAATGATGTGCCTTGTGCACCCTACGCCACATTCGGCACCAGGGCTCTCGCCGAGGGCTCCGTCGCCGCGCTGAAACAGCGCAAGGCCTGTCTGCTCGCGAACCACGGGATGATTGCCGTGGGCAAAGGGCTGCAGGCGGCGTTCGACCTTACCGTGAAGCTCGAAACCCTTGCCCGCCAGTATCTGCTCGCCTGTCAGGCCGGCGAACCCGCGATCCTTGCCGATGACGAAATGGCGCGGGTGGTCGAGCGCTACGGCAGTTACGGCCGCGCCGATTTGCCGGCCTGAGAAGGACAGCTTCATGGAGATCACCGGCAGGACCAAGATCATGTTCGTGCTCGCCGACCCGATCGATCATGTGCGGGCGAGTGCGGTGATGAATGCCTATTTCGGATCGGTCGGCGACGACTTGGCGGTGTCGCCGATCCACGTCCTGCCGGGCGATCTCGGCCACGTCGTTGCAAGCATCAGGCTGATGCGCAACGTCTTCGGCTTCGGCGTCACGATCCCGCACAAGACCTGCGTGACCGAGCATCTGGATGACATGACGGAGGCGGCACGGCGCATCGGCGCGGTCAACTTCGTCAAGCGAACGGCCGAAGGAAGTCTCGTTGGCGACAATCTGGATGCGAGGGGATTCATCGTCAGCCTCGCTCAGCATGACATCGCGGTTCGGGATCGGAAGGTGCTCCAGGTCGGTGCTGGTGGCGCGGGACGTGCAACTGCATTCGGCTTGGCGGAGGCCGGCGCCCGCGAACTCATGATCATGAACCGGGATGAGGAGAAAGCTCGCGCGCTTGCGGCCGCCGTCGCTGCGCATTATCCCGCGACGAAGGTCAGCGCCGGTCGTGCGGAGGCACGCGCATTCGATCTCATCGTCAATACGACGTCGCTCGGCATGAAACCGGACGACCCGCTTCCGCTGGATATCGAAGGCGTCGGTCCCGACGCCACCGTCAGCGACATCATCGTCAATCCTGCCGTCACGCGGCTTCTCGCAAGGGCGGCTGCGCAGGGCGCAAAGGTCATCGGCGGAAAGCCGATGCTCGATGCGCAGATGGCCCTTGTCGCCGGGTTCATCGCGCGATAGCCTGATATATCAAATATTTTATCGAAGCGGAGCCGTGCCGGCGGCTTTGGATTGGGTGCAAGGGTCGCCCGCATCGAGGCAGACAGAAGGAAGCGAGGCTCCGTGGATATTGCATCGGCCAGACAATCGGCATCGGGCGCATCGATCCGCATCAGTGGCTTGGAGAAGCGCTTCGGTGCCGTATCCGCCGTCGATGGCGTCGATATCGATATTGCTGCCGGTGAGTTTGTCGCCCTGCTCGGACCAAGCGGCTCCGGAAAGACCACGATCCTGATGAGCGTCGCAGGATTTGAATTCCCGACCAGCGGCACCATTCACGTCGATTCCGAAGACCTGACCTATGTTCCTTCGAACAGACGCAATCTGGGAATGGTGTTCCAGAATTACACGCTGTTCCCGCACATGTCGGTTCTCGACAATGTTGCCTTTCCCCTGAAGATGCGCGGTCTCCGGACGGCTGAACGTCACGCGCGCGCCGAAGCCGCGCTCGCGACCGTGCGGCTGGCAGGCTATGGCTACCGTCGCCCGAATGAGCTTTCGGGCGGCCAGCAGCAACGCGTGGCGCTCGCGCGTGCCATCGTCTATCAGCCGCGCGTCCTGCTGATGGATGAGCCGCTCAGTGCGCTCGACAAGAATCTGCGCGAAGACATGCAGCTCGAGATCAAGCGATTGCACGCCGAGCTCGGCATCACCGTCATCTTCGTCACCCACGACCAAAGCGAGGCGCTAACCATGGCCGACCGGATCGCCGTCCTGAGGGACGGCAAGATCCAGCAGATCGGGCCGGCGCGCCAGCTCTACGAAAGGCCCGCGAATCTCTTTACTGCCGGCTTCATCGGCGAGATGAATTTCGTCGACGTCGCCGTCCAAAGCGTCGGCGACGACATCTCCGTGGCTCTTCCATGGGGTGAAACATGGCGTCTGCCGGCCACGGCGGCCGTTGAGCCGGTTGCAGCCGGCGAGGCCGCGGTGCTGGCCGTGAGGCCTGAGCGGCTGCAGTTCGGCGCCGGCTCCAGCGGGCAAGTCATCGCTGTGACGTTGAGCGACATCGTCTATGCCGGGGCGGCGCTGCTGCTGATCGGACGTCTGCCTGACGGCACCGAGATGCGGGCGCGAATCCCCGGCGCCTCGCAGCTCAGCTCTTTGACCCCAGGCGACGTTGCGTCCTTCGCGATCCCTCCGGAGGCGATGCTGCTCTACCGGGGAGAGCGGCAATGATGGAGGCGCGGCGATCGCATTTCTGGCGTTCCGATGGCCGTCGGCTGAGTGGCCTGTCGACGTTGCTGCTGCTGCTGCCATTTTTCGCCCTCGTCGCCTTCGTCTTTGTCTATCCGATCCTGCAGCTCCTGGTGATCAGCATTCTCGAGCCGCATCCGACCTTGGAGAATTACGCGCGCGTCGTCGAAAACCCGGTTCACATGCGCGTCCTGCTGCGCACGCTCTGGACCGCAACGCTGGTGACCGCCTTGTCCGTGGTCCTCGGCTTCCCGGTGGCCTACTACATGAGCCGGGCAAAGGGAACGGTCGCCGCCCTTGTCGCGGTCTGTGTCATCCTGCCGCTCTGGTCGAGCGTCCTGGTACGCACCGCCGCCTGGTCATTCCTGTTCCAGCGCAACGGGCTGATCAATTCGGCGTTGATGTCTCTCGGTCTGACGTCACAGCCGTTCAAGCTGCTTTATACCCAGAGCGCCGTGGTCATCGCCATGACCCACGTGCTTCTGCCGTTCATGATCCTGCCGATCTACGGCGCACTACGCAGCATTCCGAGCGACTATGCGCGTGCGGCCGCCGTGCTCGGCGCAACGCGCCTGCGGACCTTTCTGGAGGTCATCCTTCCCTTGAGCCTGCCGGGCGTCGTTTCCGGTTCGCTGCTCGTGTTCCTCACGGCGATCGGCTTCTTCATCACGCCCGCCCTGCTCGGTTCGCCGCAGGAGATGATGATCTCGACGCTCGTCTCAAAGCAGATCCGTGAGGTCCTCGATTGGCCCTTCGCTGCAGCGTTGGTCGGGGTACTGACCGTATTCGTGACGTTGCTTGCGGTCATCTTCAGCAAGACGCTTCGCTTCGACCGGCTGATGGGGAATGCCTCATGAAGCCGCCGACCGACCGCGGATCGCTCGCGCTGGCGGCCTATGTCTATGCCGTGCTGGCCTTCATCATCGTGCCGTTGGTCATCGTCATCCCAATGTCGTTCAGCCAGAACGACTATCTGGCATTTCCGCCGTCCGGCTTCACGCTGAAATGGTACTCGGAATATTTTGACAGCAGGCAATGGCGTGCCGCCACCTGGCTCAGCGTGCAGGTGGCCTTGCTGACCGCTCTTTTCGCGTCGGTCATCGGCACAGCCGCGACCTATGCAATGATCCGCGGCCGCAGCCGGTTGGTCACCGCTTTCCAGATCCTGCTGATCGGGCCGATCATTGTGCCGCATATCGCACTCGCCGTCGGCCTTTATCTGTTTTTTCAGACGATCGGACTCTCCGGCACGATTCCGGGCTTCGTGCTCGCGCATACGGTGCTCACCTTGCCCTTCGTCGTTTTCACGATGGCCGCCGCCTTGGGAAAGGTCGATGCTAATCTGGAGGCGGCCGCCATGAGCTGCGGCGCGACACGCTTTCAAGCCTTCCGCCTGGTCACGCTGCCGCTCGTCCTGCCGAATCTCGTCAGCAGTGCGCTGTTCGCCTTCATCATCTCCTTCGACGAGCCGGTGGTATCGTTCTTTCTGTCCGGTGTGCGACAGAAGACGCTGCCGCGTCGAATGTTCGAGGATATCGAGCAGAACCTGACGCCGGTGATTCCCGCGATCGCGACGCTGCTGATCGTCTTGTCCATTTTGATTCTGCTGGGGGCCCAGGTCCTCCGATCCCGCAGCGTTACCCGGATAGCGAGCCAGTGAGAAGCCAGAGAGGAGATCGTCGATGCTGAAAACAGGTTGGATGTGGAACTCGGCAGCTGTCGTGCTTGCCTCGGTTCTTTCCGGAGCGTTGCCGGCTGCCGCTGAAAAACTGGAAGACCAGTTGGTGATTGCAACGACCGGTGGCCTGATGGGCAACACCCTCGCAAAATATTTCTACGATCCCTTCCAAAAGGCCAAGAATGTCGAAATCGTCCCGGTCGCAATCGAGGTGCCCGATCAGTGGGCGCGCGCCAAGGCGATGCAGCGAACCGGCAAGGTGGAGTTCGACATCGTCACGGCAACAGGTCCCGACCTGGTCGGACGCACCGATATGCTCGAGAAGATCGATTGTGCGAAACTGCCCAACGTTCAGAAGTTCGGCGTCTCCGACGCCTGTCAGCCCTACGGCGTCGCCCGCACGACCGGCGGCATGCTGATCACCTACAATACCGAAACGTTCAAGAACAAAGCGCCCAAGACCTGGGCGGACTTCTGGGACGTCAAGCAGTTTCCCGGGCCGCGAGGGCTCCCCGACACCGGCGACAGCGATTGGTGGGTGCCGGTAGCCGCGCTGCTCGCCGACGGCGTCAAGCCGGAGCAGCTTTTCCCGCTGGACATCAATCGCGCCTACAAGAAGCTGGACGAGATCCGTCCCAATGTCGCGGTGTGGTGGAAGACCGGCGACCAGGTGCAGCAGATCATGCGCAGCCGCGAGGTCGTCATGGCCATGAGCTATTCGGGCCGCGCGCTCGCCGTGGTGAAGGAGGGCGTACCGGTTGCCATGTCCTGGGACCAAGCCATTCGCGACACCGGTTACATGGCTGTTCTCAAGGGTGCGCCCGACCTCAAAGCCGCCATGGCCTATCTCGACTTCTTCTATGCGAGCTCCGATGCGCATGTGCCGTTCATGCGCGCTGTCAACTATGCGACGGCCAGCAAGTCGGCCATCGAGTTGTTGAAGCCGGAGGAGCGCAATCTCTACGCGACTTCGCCGGAGAACTACGAAAAGCTGGTCAAGCCCGATTTCGCCTGGATCGGCGAGCACCGTAACGAACTGCGCGAGCGGTGGATGGCCTGGCTGACTCGCTAGGCCGCATTAGCTTCTCCCGCCATTTGCGCTTCTAAGTGAGGACCGAGCATGGATCACACCAGTGACCCCGGCGCGCTGCGCTACGTGATCGATCCCGGAAGGCTCGATCTCGTCAAGGAGTTCCGCGCAAGTCCGCTCGGAGCGCATAGCCCGGAACTCCGCAAGCTGTTGGCCCGGATGCGCTGGGGCAAGCCGGAAGGACGGCTTGTTCTGATCGTGCTCGAACCTGGCAAGGCCTGGCGGCTGTCGCGCATCCCCAAGCGTCGCGGCGATCCCATGCCTTTCGTCGATGATCGCGTCTTCACCTCTCTTGTTGAAGCGGAGTGGCATGTCTTCAAGCTGCGTTGGCAGGAAATGACGGGAACGACGCTGCCTGCGGAGATTTCCGGTGATCTATAGGACCAACGAATATCTCGGCTATCCGGATCGCATCAGCGTCCCGGCAGGCGAGCCCGTCAGATTCCAGCTCAGCAGCAAGCGGCCGAGCGTGAAGGTCGAGGTGCTCAGGCTGCGCTGCGGCGATGTCGACAGCAACGGCCCTGGCTTCAAATATGAAGTGATAACGAGCCCCATTGACGGTGAGCATGCCTGCCTCGACCAGCCGATCCGGCCGGGATCCAACGTCGTCATTGACCACGACGGTGCACTGGTCCCGACCGGCGGGCACTGGTGTTTCGGGGCCTACGTGTATCCGACGCGGATCGCGGACAATGCCAAGGCCGTGATGGGAAATTGGTGCGAGCGCTCGGCGTGCGGCTACGCGCTCGAACTCGACGAGGAGGGGCATCTGGTGCTGGTGCTGGGCCAGGTGAGCGGTACGCCGGCGCGTTTTGCCCTCGACGTCAAGCTGCGCCCGCGCGTCTGGGCATTCGTATCGTGCGCGCTTGACCTTGCGGGGGGATCGGTCTCCTTATCGCTGATCGTTCCGGCAGATGGCGTTCGGCCAGTCGCTGCCTATTCGAAATCGTTTGCCCTGCCGCAAGCGCCCGCGCTCGATTCCGGCCTGCCGTTCCTGATTGCGGCCCATCATGCGAATGGCGATCGCCAATATACCTCGCACTTCGATGGCAAGATTGAAGCTCCGCGGGTCTTTTCGTATCCATTGAGCGCAGAGGCGCTGCGGGTATTCGACGGCCGGTTGCGGACGGGAGCAAGCGATGCAGGGCTTGTCGCCTTCTGGGATTTCGCAAACGGCATCTCGTCACTGTCGATCAAGGATATTTCACCGAACGGCCTGCACGGCAGCCTCCACCAACTGCCCCGCAGGGGCGTGACCGGCTTTCAATGGTCTGGATCCGTTCACGACTGGCGGCTGTCGCCGCAGGAGTATGCGGCGATTCATTTCCACAGCGACGATATCTACGATTGCGAATGGCGGACAACCTGCACGCTCGATGTGCCAGCCCACTGGCGATCAGGCGTCTACGCGCTCCGGCTGACCTCGGGAGGTGACAATCCAGACCGGGACTGCGAAAGCTACGTCACCTTCTTCGTGACGCCCGGCAAGGCGTCCCGGCGGGCGGATCTGGTCGTGGTCGCTTCGATCGCGACATATCTGGCTTATGCCAACAGCGCGTTGCGTCTCTATCAGGTTCACTTCGAGACTTTGATGGAGCACGTTCTGTGGTTGCCGCAAGATGACGTCTTCATGCAGGAGAACCCGGAGATCGGCCAGTCGACCTATGATTGCCATGTCGACGGCTCGGGGCGGGCCTACAGCTCCTGGCTGCGGCCCATCCTCAACATGCGTCCGCGCGGCTATTGGTTCAATTTGATCAACGACACCCATATCCTTGACTGGCTCGAGGAGAAGGGGATCGCCTACGATCTGATCACGGATGTCGAGCTTGACCGGGAAGGAGCGCGGGCGCTCGCTCCTTACCGGGTCATGATGACGCCGACCCATCCCGAATATTTCAGCTTCAACATGATGAACGCGATCATGGCGTATCAGAACGCCGGCGGGCGGCACATCTCGATGGGAGGCAATGCATTCTACTGGCGCTGCGGCTTTCACCCGGCCGCGCCCGCCGCGCTGGAGGTTCGCCGCGGCATGGCCGGGACGCGCACCTGGGAATCGGAGCCCGGCGAAGTGCATCTAGCCGGCACCGGGGAGCCGGGATCGCTGTGGCGGCATTCGGGCTTTGCGCCGCAGAAGCTGGTCGGCGTCGGGTTCTCCGCCATGATCAACGATACCTGCGGCTACTATCTGCGCACGGCCGAAAGCGAGGATCCGCGTGTCGCGTTCATCTTCGAGGGCACAGGCCGTCACGAAAAATTCGGTGATTTTGGATTTCGCTACAATGGTGCCGTCGGCAGCGAGATCGATCGATACGATCTCGAACTCGGAACGCCGCCGCATGCGTTGCGGATCGCGACATCCGAAGGATTGGGCGCGGGCGCGCTGCCCACACCGGAGGAGTTTCGCACCGTGGTCGACGGTCTCGACGGCACGCAAAATGCGCTGGTGCGCGCCGACATGGTGTTCTTCGAGACCGCCCATGGCGGCGCCGTCTTTGCGACGGGATCGATCACCTACGGCATGTCGTTGGGTCACAACAACTATGACAACAACATCAGCACCATCACGTTGAACGTCGTGAATCGGTTTCTCGATCCGAGGCCGTTCGTCATGCCTGCCAAAACCTAGACTGCAGCCTCGATTTCGGCCCAACATGCAAAGCCGCCATCTCGCCGCCAGAGATGGCTTTTCGAACCAGGGAGGCTGTCATGTCGGACAAGCCTGAGTTTCATCCGCCTGAATTGGGATCCGTCAATGTCGCTCCCCGCAAGGCGCGCCCGATGCATGCGGACGAGCACTGGGCCAGCCAGCCCTGGTATGAGGTTCCGCGCGGCGATCCCTCTGTTGCGGAAGTCTACACCTATACCGATGCGATGTCTTACGACCCGGGAGACGAAGTTGTCTTTCGCTCCTCGGCAACAGCAAAGGTCTGGCGGTTGCAGATCTATCGCGACGGTCTCGAGCCCGAGATGGTGCATGAGATCGATGTGCTTGACGGCGTGTTCGCGGCTACGCCGTCCGATGCCTATCGCAATGGCTGCAACTGGCCGGTCGCTCACCGATGGACGCTGCCGCCGGATCTGCGCTCGGGCTTTTATCGTGTGGTCTCGTCGTGCGAGCGAGCGAATGGGGCCCGCTTCATCCAGCACCATTTCTTCGTCGTGCGGCCGACGGAGAAGACGCGGCGCGCGAAAATACTGATGATCCTGCCGACGGGCACCTGGACCGCCTACAATGATTTTGGCGGTGCCAATCATTATTTCGGCGTCGAAGGTCCTGACAGCGACGAGCCGTCGCCGGTGCTGTCGCTGCAGCGGCCATGGACGCGCGGCATGGTCTGGCTGCCGTCCGGCGCACCGCGCATCTGCGCTGATCCCGCGCCCGAGATGGGCGACGCGCCCCGCTACCCGATGAAGGAGTGGGCCTTCTCCAACGGCTTTGGCCAGTATTACGCGGCGGCGGGCTGGGCCCAGTACGACCGGCATTTCGTGCTCTGGGCGCAGAAGGAAGGCTACGCGCTCGACATGATCACCCAGACCGATCTTCACTACCGGCCCGAGTTGCTCGACGCCTACCCCTGCGTCACCATCATCGGCCATGACGAGTACTGGACATGGGAGATGCGCGAGGCGATCGAGCGCTATGTGGAGGGCGGCGGGCGCCTCGCGCGCTTCGGCGCGAATTTCCTGTGGCAGATCCGGCTCGAGGACGACGGCAAGCGCCAAGTTTGCTACAAGTTCAAAGCCATCCACAAGGATCCGATCGTCGGTACGGACCGCGCGCGCCTGATGACGTCTGCCTGGGAAGATCGCAACGTCCGTTGGCCGGGCGCCTCGACGGTCGGCGTGAACGGCGCGCACGGCCTCTACGCATCCTGGGGCGGATTTGCGCCGAACGGCCAAAGAGGCTTTACGATCTATCGCCCGGAGCATTGGGCGTTTGCCGGCACGGGACTGCACTATGCCGACGTCTTCGGCGACAAGCAGCACATCTTCGCCTACGAGGTCGACGGGTTGGACTACACGTTCCGCAACGGTCTTCCTTTTCCGGTTCCGGTCGAAGGGCAGCCCGAGACCATCCAGATCCTGGCGATGGCGCCGGCCGTCCTGGCGGAAGACGAGCCGCAGGGTGAGGGCTTCCGCTACTACGTACGCAGCAGCGACCACGAAGGCCTGGTGGAGTGCATCACCGGCGAGGTCACGCCCGAGGGTCTGGCCCGCTACAAATACGGCTCCGGCATGATGGTGCACATGACCCGCGGCAAGGGCGAGGTGCTGACAGCCGCGACCTGCGAATGGGTGATGGGGCTGAAGCGCGGCGATCCGTTCACGCAGCGGATCACCCGCAACATCCTGGATCGCTTCACTGCGCCCCGTTCCGCGTGAGCAGCTTTCAACGACGCCTGGATTTCGCGCCTGCTGCCTTGGCAGCTGGCGCGGCGCGCGTCTTCGTCGCTTCAATCTCGACGTCGTCGTCGACGGCCGTCTCGGGAGTCATGAAGCGCGTACCGCCATGCTTTTCCAGTAACCGGACGAGATTCTGGCCACCCTCCATCATGTCGGCCTGGATCGACTCGCGAACCTTGTCCGGCCGGCGCTGCCGCAGATTCTTGAGAACCGACAGATGTTGGTGTTCGTTGGGATAGGTCGGGGGGGCGTGCGGGTAATGGAAATTCAACAGGGGTCCGTTCCGCATCCAGATATCGTCGAGGATGGCGAGCACTTCGGGAAGCCCCGATCCATCATAGAGACCGCGGTGGAATTGCCAGTTGGCGCGAACGGCGTCGGACCATCTATGCTCCTTCTCCGCGCTGATCAGCTCGCGGTGAGTGGCCTCCATCCTGTCGATATCGGCTTCCGAGATGCGCGTGGTTGCGTGCTCGGCGGCAAGTCCCTCGAGAAACAGCCTGACGGTCCTGAGCTCGATATACTGCTTGGCCGTCATGTGGGCGACCATAATCGAGCGTCCCGCCTGCATCTCGAGCGCGCGGCCGCGCACGAGCTGCATCAGGGCTTCGCGAATGGGCGTCTCCGACACGTTCATGGTCGCAGCAAGGTCACGGATCTTGAAGCGATGGCCCGGCCAGAACCGGCCTTCCATCAGCGCCTGGCGCAGATTGTTGTAAACCAGGCTTGTCAGGCTGTCGCGAGCCACCGGGCCCACGCCGCCCTCGCCAGGTCTCTGTTCAACGTCAACCATTCTCGGTCCCCGAAAGGTCTGGGCCGTTTCGGCTATCCGCGCCGACACGGGTTCGAATCCATTTCATATATAATATAGGAGATCGTTCTTGCGCGCCGACCGTCTGCGCTTCTTCTACGACAGAAACTTCAAGGTCCTCCCGAGACCCAAATTCGTCAGCTCGAAGTCGGGCTCCGCCAGCCGAGGTTCGACGGCCCGGGTCAGGCAAAGCAACAATCCCCTTGTAACCGAGAACATAATATATGATATATCAAAACTAAAGGAGAAGAAGGCATGCCGGAATTGATCAGGACAAGGGATGCTGCCCTGCGGGCGCGCGCCAAGAAGGTCGTGCCAGGCGGGATGTGGGGACATCTCCACGCGGCCAAGTTGCCCGAGACGTATCCGCAGTTCTTCAGCCGCGGCGAGGGCGGCGTGCTCTGGGATGTTGATGGTCACCGCTACGTGGACTTCATGTGCAGCTGGGGTCCCAACCTGCTCGGTCATCACCATCCCGAGGTGGAGGAGGCCGCCGAGCGTCAGCGGCGTGACGGCGACTGCCTCAATGGTCCGGCGGAAGTCATGGTCGAGTTGGCCGAGCTTGTCGTCGATATGGTGGCACATGCCGATTGGACGCAGTTTCAGAAGAACGGCACCGATGCGACGACGACGTGCGTCACGATCGCAAGGGCTGCAACGGGTCGGCGAAAGATCCTCGCCGCTAAGGGCGCCTATCATGGTGCCGTGCCGTGGTGCTCACCGTCGCTTCTCGGTGTGACCGCGGAGGATCGCGCCCATCTCGCATACTTCACATTCAACGACGTCGAGAGCCTTGAGGCGGCGGCCAACGCGGCGGGTGATGATCTTGCCGGAATTCTGATTTCGGCTTTCCGCCACGATCTCGGGGTCGACCAGGAACTTCCCACCGTAGAGTTCGCCCGTGCGGCGCGTCGCATCTGTGACAGCAAGGGCGCCGCGCTGCTCATCGACGAAGTTCGCGCCGGCTTCCGCCTGAATGCCGCGGGTAGCTGGGAAGGCCTTGGTGTCCGGCCCGACTTGTCCGCCTGGAGCAAGGCGATCGCCAATGGTTATGCCCTGGCGGCTGTGACCGGAGCCGATTGGCTGCGTCGTGCTGCATCCCAGGTCTTTGTCACGGGGTCATTCTGGGCCGGCGCCGTCGCCATGGCTGCTGCCGTCGCGACATTGAAGATAGTACGCAGGGACGATGTTCCGACCCGCCTCGGGCAGCTCGGACAAACGCTGCGTGATGGCCTCGAGACGCGCTCCCATCAGTTCGGACTTTCAATCCGTCAATCGGGGCCAGTGCAAATGCCGACGCTTTTGTTTGAAGGGGACCCGGACTATCGGAAAGGTTCGGCGTTTTGCAGCGCGATGCTTGCAAGAGGTGTCTACTTCCATCCCAAGCACAACATGTTCCTCTGCGCCGCCCATACCGAGGCCGACATCGCCGTTGCACTCGAGGCCGCGGAGCACGGCTTTGCAACTGTGGCGGCACTTTGAAGAGAATGATGGTGCGACGAATGCCCATGTTCGGTCGGATAAGCCCGTGGTGCGACCAGTAAATGATTGATTGTTCATTACCCGTCGCTGTCTCTTAATCAGCGGGTCGCTCGACGCGCAAGATTGCGAAGATCAACGCGCCGCGAACGGTCTCGGGCGCGACCTGGGCGCCGAACTCGGTCACCTACACTGGAAACAACCGAACCCACTTGATGCGAAGTCCCGAGGCCGGCCGTTTCGAGCTGCGGCTCGCCGACGGTGCTGCCAATCCCTACCTGCTGCAGGCCGCGGTTCTATCCGCCGGGCTCGACGACCTCGGCAACAAGCGAGATCCCGGAAAGCGACTCGACATCAACATGTATACCGAGGGGCACACCGTGACCTCGGCCAAGCGGCTCCCGATGAATCTGCTCGATGCCTTGCGAGCGCTCGAACACTCAAGCGTGCTGCGGGATCATCTCGGGGAGTTCGTACCCGCCTATCTCAAGCTGAAGTATGAGGAGTGGAACGACTACGCACGCGATCTGACCCAATGGGAGCGCGACAGCACTCTGGACTGTTGAGTCGCAACAGGTGTTCAGCACTGGCGCGATGGGAAGCCGGCACGCGCCGTATCACACACAGACGATCTGGAGGACCAGGTACCAAACCATTTGCTCGTCAACGAACCATCATTGTCGGTCCAGGGGATCGGTGGCAATTGCGGCAGGTAGGATGCATATGGCATCACTTTCGCAAGCGTCACCCTGCCCGGATACCGTGCGAGAAAAGCCTTGTTCATTCCGCCGTCCAATCCGCTGTAGATCGGGGCAACTGGCACGTTGTCTTCAAGCAATTGCGCGTACGCGCGCTCGTCGGCGCGCCGTTTTTCCAGCGCCCTTCGCGCGATTTCCGGATTGACGACAAAGGGAGGGCATTTCTCGATCGGATTGAACACGAGAGGGTGCGGCGAATTCGGGGAAGGTTGCGCATCGAACACATAGCGGCGGTTACACACATCCACTTTGGGTTCGAGTTGTGTCGTCTCGAAATGATCGTTGCCGACCTTGAGCATTTCCCAGAAGGGCAGGTTGGGATTGTTTCGATGGCGCGCCAGATTCACCGGTGTCAGGCGGAACGGGTAGGCTTGGACCTGGAACGATGTTCGGCCGCCGCGGAATGAGTCACGCGCCAGCGAATAGATCTCGCTGATCTGTTCGTCCGTCATGGCATAGCAACCGCTCGACCAGCAGTCGCCGTGGATCATGAGGAAGCTGCCGTTTCGCTTGTTTGCCCTGTCGAAGCTGTTCGGATAGCCGAGGTTGATCGAGAGATAGAAATTGGAGTTGGGGTTCATCAACTCAGGCGTAACTGTATAAAACCCTTCCGGAGCCTGTCGGTCGCCCTCGTACAATTTCGGCCCGAGATCGCCCGACCACCGGCAGATCGGATAGGTCTTCAGCAATTGGAAACGGCCGGCCGTGTCCTGCTTCCAGACTTCGAGCTCTGCCTCGTCCTTGAAGAGACGCACAAGGATAGGGGAATATTTCGGCATCTTCTTCTGTTCGAGCAGCGCGAGCAGCTCGGCCGGCAATTCCTGCGTCGCCTTGGCGGGCAGCGGCTTGCTGCTTTCGCCGAAGCATGTGGCAGGTGTCAAGGCAGCGGCAAAAGCCGCCGCCAGCACAATTGCGTGTCGGACCATGGCGCATATCACTGCTGTACCTCCAGCCCGCCGCGCGCCGCTATTTCTCAAGTCCGACGAACATCGTAGCCTCCTCGACCGACTTCCGCTCCGACACCATCGCATTCGCCGGAAAAGCCTCATCATTCTGCCCCCGATGTCGCCGAACCACCGGACGCTGTTTCAGCGGTTCGACGCCGCGTCCGGCGAGCACGCGAAGGCGCAACACAAGTCGTTCGATTGCAATACTATGGATCAATCGGACGACATCGTCTACGGAGTGCACGACCTCGAGGCAATGTGCTCTCCGCAAGCCTCGCCCGTTCGGCAGGCTCAGCTGAACTCGACCGAGAGGTGATCGCGCTGGTGCTCCGTACCTCGCCGGCAACTCCGGCAGGGCGCCAGGCGATCCATCACGGCGCCTGTACGCTTCAGCACGCGATGACACATCATGGTTCTGCTGCAAGATGGTCCCCGCTACCGGCGAACGCACACGCTGGCGCGACCACCATTACTACAAGATGGCTGTCTCAGCGCGGCTTTCATCTTGACGAACCGACGTCGTCGCTAGCGACTAGCGCAGCACGACTTCTTGATCTGTCCAGCGAAGATAATGCCGCGGTGCAGCGCCCAGCTCGCGCTTGAACATGGCGGCGAATGCGCTCGGGCTGTCATAGCCCACGTCCAGCGCTACGCATGTGACGGGTTCGCCTGCGCCCAGGCGTGCCAAAGCTTCCAGGAGCCGCACGCGTTGTCGCCACACTGAAAAGCTCTGACCGGTCTCGCGGCGGAACAGCCTCGTCAGCGTTCGCCGGCTGAGGCTGCATTTGTCTGCCCAGTCGTCGAGCGTGAGGTCCGAGGAGGGGTCGCCAAGCACTGCCTTACAGATCGCCGCAAGGCGGGGGTCCGGTGGCACCTGCACGTGAAGCGTCACCTCCGGCATGTGTGAGATCTCGGCGAGCAGGAGTTCGAGAAGCTTGCCGTCGCGTCCGTCCTGGTCGTAGGTCTGCGGCATCCGCACCGCCTCGTCCATCAGGGCTTCGACGAGCGAGGATGCGCGAATCAGGCGGCACGTCTCCGACGTTCCTCGTCGGCGATCAGGCGTGACATAGATCGTCTGGGCCTCGACTTCACCCCAGGCGCGCGACTGATGTACAACGCCGGCCGGAATCCATAAACCATGCCCGGGTGGAACCACGAAATGACCGCGCTCGGTCATCATCGCCGTGACGCCGGTGATCTGCAGGATGAACTGGTCGCGCCGATGCGCGTGCCGCGTGCTGGTGCTCTCGTTCGGATAAGTTGCGGTCATCGCGGCGACCGGCCGCGCGATCGTCTGAAGTTGTCCGGCATAGTTGGCGGCCGCTGCGGGGCCCTCCTGTTTGCTGCAGGTTCGCAATTCGCCAGTCACATCTCGCCGCGCTACGACTTTCACGTGTCGTGAACTCCCGATCCAAGTCCTTTTCTGCAAGGCTCTTATGCATCTTCCGGGCCAGATATGGCCCGATCGCGATGGTTCTTGTCCCCGATCAGGTAGCGCGGGACAGGGCGTTTGGCAACAATGCTCGCGCCGGTCAGATTCGTCAAAGCCGAATACGGCGTCTGGCAAGGTCCTTCTCACGCCGATATGCGACACGGAGAGCTCGATGAACAGACGCGAATTCACCCAGGCCATGCTGGCCGCCGGCGCCGCTATCCCCTTCGGCATCACGCGATCGGCCGGCCAGACCCGCGGTGGAACACTCAACACCATCATCCAGCCCGAGCCGCCGCTGCTGGTCACCGCCTTCAACCAGCAACAGCCGACGCTGACGCTCGGCGGCAAGATCTACGAGAGTCTTCTCAAATATAGCGCTGACCTCAAGCCGATGCCGGGCATGGCGCAGTCCTGGGAGATTTCGCCGGACGGGCTGACCTATACGTTCAAGCTGTTTCCCAACATCACCTTCCACGACGGCAAGCCGATGACGTCCGAGGACGTCGTGTTCAGCTGCATGAAGGTGTTGACGGAGACGCATCCGCGCGCGCGGCAGAATTTTGCGCGCGTCGCTTCGGCCGAGGCGCCCGATCCGCTCACCGTCGTGTTCAAGCTGAAGCAGCCCTTTGCGCCGTTCCTCGGCTGCTTTGACTGCACCTCGGCGCCGATCGTGCCAAAGCACATCTATGAAGGCACCGACTACCGCAAGAACCCGCTGAACGACAAGGCGATCGGCACCGGCCCATTCAAGCTGAAGGAATGGGTGCGCGGCTCGCATGTCCATCTGGTGCGCCATGAAGGATACTATCTGAAGGACCAGCCGTACCTGGATGAGATCATCTACCGCATCATCCCGGATTCGGCATCACGCGCGCTGGCGCTGGAGAACGGCACGGTGCAACTCGCGCAATGGACCGACGTCGAGTTCTTCGACGTGCAGCGATTCAAGGCGCAGAAGAACCTCGAAGTCACCACCAAGGGCTATGAGTATTTCGCGCCGCACCAGTGGCTCGAGATGAACAACCGTATCGCGCCGATGAACGACAAGCGCTTCCGGCAGGCGGTGATGCACCTGATCGACCGCGACGCGCTCGCCAAGCGGGTCTATTTCGGCAGCGCCAAGGTCGCGACCGGCCCGATCTCGTCCAAGACGAAATTCTACGACGGCAAGGTCAAGCGCTACGACTATTCGATCGACAAGGCCAAGGCGCTGCTCGATGAGATGGGGCTCAAGCCCGACACCAACGGCAAGCGCGCTGAGATCAAATACATCGTGCCGCCTTACGGCGAATCCTATCAGCGCGCCGGCGAGTTCTTCCGCCAGAGCTTTGCCCGCGTCGGCATCGATCTCGTTCTCGTCGGCACCGACATGGCCGGCTGGGCCGAGAAGGTCGGCAACTGGGACTATGAGATGACCCAAAACCTGCTCTACCAGCTCGGCGATCCCGCGCTCGGCGTCTCCCGCACTTACGTGTCGTCGAACATCAAGAAAGGCATCCTGTTCTCGAACACCGAAGGTTATTCCAACCCTGAGGTCGACAGGCTGTTCGACGAGGCCGCCGTCACGCTCGACGAGGCCAAGCGACTGGAGCTATATTCCAAGGTGCAGCAGATCCTGGTCGAGGACGTGCCGGTCGCCTGGACGCTGGAGCTCGAATATCCCATCATCTACGACAAGGCGTTCAAGAACATCGTGTCGACCGGCATCGGCTCGCACGAAACTTTCGGGTCGGTCTACAAATCGTGATCCGTCTCGGCAGCGCGGCGACGATCGGGCTGATGGCACTGAGCCGGATTGCCCAGCTCCTCGCCGTCATCCTCGTCATCGCCACTTTCAACTTCGTGCTGGTGCGGGCCGCCCCTGGCGATCCCGCCCAGGTCATGGCCGGCCAATCCGGCGCGTCCGATCCGAAGCTGCTGGAAGATCTGCGCAAGGAATATGGGCTCGACAAGCCCTACGCGGTGCAGCTGGCAAGCTATCTCGGCCGCGTCGTCAGGCTCGACCTCGGCTATTCCTACCGCCAGCGCCGCGCGGTGGTCGATCTCATCCTGGAACGGCTGCCGGCGACGCTGCTGTTGACGGTGACGGCCTTCTGCCTCGCGCTGCTGATCGGCACGACCCTCGGCGCGCTCGCGGGGCTGGCGGCGGGCAGCGTGCTCGATACGGTTTTCACCGTGCTGTCGCTGGTGCTTTATGCGACGCCGGTGTTCTGGCTGGGGCTGATGCTGGTGCTGGTCTTCTCCGTGACACTCGGCTGGCTGCCGCCGTTCGGTTACGAGACCATCAACGTGAAGCTCTCGCCGCTGGAGCATGTGCTCGACATCGCCAAGCACATGATCATGCCGGTGACCTCGCTGGCGGCTATCTATCTCGCGATCTATGCCCGGCTGATGCGGTCCTCGATCATCGAGGTCGCCCAGCAGGACTTCATCAAGACCGCGCGCGCCAAGGGCCTGTCCGGGCCCAGCATTGTGGTCGGCCACATGCTGCGCAACGCGCTGGTGCCCGTCGTCACCGTGGCCGGCATGCAGGCCGGCGCGCTGGTCGGCGGCGCCGTGGTCATCGAGACGGTGTTCGCCTGGCCGGGCCTCGGCCGGCTGACCTTCGATGCGCTGCTCCAGCGTGATTATCCCGTGCTGCTCGGCATTTTTCTCATTCTGTCAATCGTGGTCATCGTGCTCAATCTGCTGACCGATCTGATCTACAGGCTGATCGATCCCCGCATGACGACAGGAGCTGCGTGATGGATGCGGCTCGCGCCTTCCTGCGTCATCCTAGCGGCATGGTCGGCCTCGTCGTGCTGCTTGTCGTGGTCGTCATCGCGCTCATCGCGCCCATCGTCTTTCCGGTCTCGCCCTGGGAAATGGTCAGCGCGCCGTTCACGCCGCCCGGCGAGGACGGCCTGCTGCTCGGCGGCGACACGCTCGGCCGCGACGTTGCGGCCGGTGTTGCCTATGGTGCCCGCGTGTCGCTCGTCATCGGCATCGCCTCGGCCATGGCGGCTATGGTGATCGGCGTCACGATCGGCGCAATCTCCGGCTATTTCGGCGGCAAGGTCGATCTCGTGCTGATGCGGGTGACCGAGCTGTTTCAGACCATCCCCGCTTTCGTGCTCGCGATCCTCTTGGTCGCGACCTTCAACCCGTCGCTGCTGACGATCATCCTGACCATCGGCGCCGTGAGCTGGCCGCCGCTGGCGCGGCTCACCCGCGCCGAGTTCCTGCGCCTGCGCAATCGTGAGTTCGTCGAAGCCGCGCTGTGCCAGGGCGAGAGCACCTTGCAGATCGTGCTCGGCCATATCCTGCCCAATGCGATCTCGCCGATCCTGGTCGTGACCTCCCTGACGGTCGCCACCGCCATCCTACTCGAAAGCGCGTTGTCCTTCATGGGCCTTGGCGATCCCAATCTGATGTCCTGGGGTTTCATGATCGGAGCCGGCCGCACCGTCATCCGTAATGCCTGGTGGATGAGCGTGTTTCCGGGGCTCGCGATCCTCATCACGGTGCTTGCCATCAACCTGTTCGGCGAAGGTCTCTCCGATGTGCTCAATCCGCGTGTATCGAGGCGCCGGTCATGAGCGAGGCCGTGCAAGCCAAGGCACCCGTTCTGTCGGTCGAGGGGCTCTCGATCGCGCTGCCCGAAGGCGGCGATCGCCCGTTCGCGGTCGAGAACGTCTCCTTCGAGGTCAAGCCCAACGAGGTCGTCTGTCTCGTCGGCGAGTCCGGCTCGGGCAAGTCGATGATCGCCCATGCGGTGCTGTCGCTGCTGCCGAAGAGCGTCAATATTGCCGCGGGCGCCGTGACTGTCGCAGGACAAGATCCGGCAAAGCTCGACCGGCAGGCGCTGCGCCGCCTGCGCGGGGGCGAAGCCGCGATGATCTTTCAGGAGCCGTTGTCCTCGCTGAACCCGCTCAAGCGGGTTGGCAGGCAGATCGAGGAGATGATCCTCACCCATCAGAAGCCGATGCCGTCGACAATCGAGGTGCACGAACGCGTGCAGCAGCTCCTGACGCAGGTCGGCCTGCCAAATCCAAAGCTGCTTGAGAAGAGCTATCCGTTCGAACTGTCCGGCGGCCAGCGCCAGCGCGTCATGATCGCGATGGCGATGGCCAACCGTCCGGCGCTCCTGGTCGCTGACGAGCCGACCACAGCGCTCGACGTCACCACCCAGCGTCAGATCCTGCGCCTGATCGACGATCTCCGACGCGACCGCGGCATGGGCGTGCTGTTGATCACCCATGATTTTGGCGTCGTTGCCGATGTCGCCGACCGCGTCGTGGTGCTTCGTCACGGCAAGGTGGTGGAGCAGGGGACGGTCGAGGAAGTCCTGCGCAGTCCTAAGGCTGACTACACCCGCGAGTTGATCGATGCCGTGCCGAAGGCGCGGCTCGACGAGATCCGCCGCACCGCGGTCCATCCTACACCGCTGCTCGAAGTCATCGGTCTTGAGAAGACATTCCGGGTCAAGCGCGGCCTGTTGCAGCCGCCGCGCGAGGTCGTCGCGGCCGACGGCATCTCGCTGACCTTGTACGAGGGCGAGACGCTCGCCGTCGTCGGCGAATCCGGGTCCGGCAAGTCGACGCTCGGGCGCATGATCATGCGTCTGACCGAGCCGGATGGCGGTGTCATCCGCTTCAACGGCCAGGATCTGCGCCAGCTCCGCGGCGAGGCGCTCCGCCAGGCGCGAAAACAGCTCCAGATCGTGTTCCAGGATCCGTTTGCGAGCCTCGATCCGCGCCAGAAGGTCGGCGATGCCATTGCGCGCGGACCGATGGCCTTTGGCACGTCGCGCACGGAAGCGATGGAGCAGGCGAGGAAGCTGCTGGTGCGAGTTGGCCTCAACGCCGTCGCCGCCGATCGTTACCCCCACGAATTCTCTGGGGGCCAGCGCCAGCGCATCTGTATTGCGCGCGCACTGGCACTCAAGCCGCGCGTGCTCATCGCCGACGAAGCCGTGTCGGCGCTTGACGTTTCCGTCCAGGCTCAGGTGCTGGCGCTGCTTGCCGAGCTCCGTCAGGAGATGAAGCTCGCCATGATCTTCATCACCCACGACCTGCGGATCGCCGCCGAGATCGCCGACCGCGTCATCGTGCTCCAGAAGGGGCGCATCGTTGAAGAGGGCGCGACCGCGGACGTTTTCACGGCCCCTCAAGCCGCCTACACACGCGACCTGCTCGATGCGATCCCGGGCCGCGATTTCTTTGACCAGCCGGGCTTTGCCAGCGTGACCGGCACACTAGCGACAGCAAGGATGAATTCATGACCGACAGCCGTCCCCTTCCAGCCGGCGCGCGCGAGCGCATCGAGGCCGCTGTGGATGCCGCCTTCGACGAGCAGATCGACACCACGATCGCGTTCACGGCGATCCCGAGCACGCGCGCGGCGGAGGCGCCCTGTCAGGACATGTTCGCAAAGCTGTTGCGCGATCGCGGCTACGAGGTCGATGACTGGGTCATCAACCAGGACGATCTGAAGGCGCTGCCGGGCTACGGTCCGGTCGAGACCGATTTCTCGCGTGCCCGCTCCGTCGTCGGCACCTTCCGGCCGGCCAGGGAAGAGGGCCGCTCACTGATCCTTCAGGGCCATTGCGACGTCGTGCCGGCAGGTCCGCTCGACATGTGGGAGCGGCCACCGTTTCAGCCGGTGGTCGAGAACGGTTGGCTCTATGGTCGCGGCGCCGGCGACATGAAGTCCGGTACCATCTCGGCGCTCTACGCGCTCGATGCGATCAAGGCCGCGGGCTACAGGCCCAAGGGCCGCATCCACCTGCAATCGGTGATCGAGGAGGAGAGCACCGGTCTCGGCGCGCTCTCCACGCTTCAGCGCGGCTATCGTGCAGATGTCTGCATCCTGCCCGAACCGACCGACGAGAAGCTGATGCGTGCCCAGGTCGGCGTGATCTGGTTCCGCCTGAAAGTGCGCGGGATACCAGTCCATGTCGCACGAGCCGGCACCGGCTCAAATGCGATCAAGGCTGCAATCCACCTGATCCAGAAGCTCGAAGGTCTCGAGGCCGAATGGAACGAGCGCGCCAAGACGCACCCCTCGTTCAAATCGGTCGAGCATCCGCTCAACTTCAATCCTGGAATCATCAAGGGCGGTGACTGGGCCTCCAGCGTGCCCGCCTGGTGCGATGTCGATTGCCGCATTGGTGTGCTGCCCGGCTGGAAGATCGCCGACGCCCAGGCCGAGATCGTGGATTTCGTCGCCAAGGCGGCGCGCTCGCATCCATTCCTCGCCAACAATCCGCCGGAGATCGTCTGGTCCGGCTTCCTGTCGCCGGGCTACGAGGCGACGGAGATTCAGGAAAGCGAGGCGGTTCTCGCTCCGGTCTACGAGCATGTGTTCGGCCGCAAGCTGACCAGCTTCTCATCAACCGCACTGACCGATGCGCGCTTCTATGGTCTCGATTTCGGCGTGCCTGCGTTTTGCTTCGGCGCCACAATGGAAGGCGCGCACGGCTTCAACGAGCGCGTCGATCTCGCCTCGGTCAAGCGCGTCACCAAGGCGCTTGCGCTGTTCACCGCGAGCTGGTGCGGCATCGAGGCCAATTAGCCGAAAGAAGAAACTCACCGCAAAGAGGGAGGTTCGCGAATGGACAGCCAGGGTGCAGGCGGCAAGCCGCCGGTCAAGACGCTAGAGGATCTGCGCGCGCATTTCGGGCAGCTCAGCCCGCTCGCCGAGAAGAAGGTCCTCAGCCATCTCGACAGGTTCTGTCGCGACTTCATCGCGCTCTCCCCGTTCCTCGTCCTTGCCACCAGCGACGGCAACGGTCATGCCGACGCAAGCCCGCGCGGCGATGCGCCGGGCTTCGTCGCCGTGCTCGACGACAAGACGCTGCTGATCCCGGACCGGCGCGGCAACAACCGCGTCGACACCTTCGGCAATATCATCGCTTCCCCCGGCATCGGCCTGATCTTCCTGGTGCCGGGGATCAACGAGACCCTGCGCGTCAATGGCCGCGCCGAGATCTCGCAGGATGCCGAGCTGTTGACGCCGCTCGCGGTGCAGAACGTGGTCCCAATCATCGGGCTGAAGATCCATGTCGAGGAAACCTATTTTCATTGTGGCAAGGCGCTGATGCGCTCGAAGCTCTGGAATCCGGCTGCTCAGGTCGAGCGCAACAGTTTCCCGACGCTCGGCCGGATCATCGCCGAGCAGACTGTCGCCATCGCGGTCGAAGAGGCCGAGAAGACGATGGAAGAAGGATACCGTACGAGGCTCTACTAGTCCGAACGGAGCGGCATCGTCAGCTTTCGGACGATTAGGCGGCTCCTCGCGCCCGCTTCATTGAACATTCAGTAAAGTAGTTTGCTAAACACGCGGCTATGGCCGACCTTCCTGCTCTCCTGTTGTTCGGGTGGGCTGGATTCTCCTGCCGGGCGACATCGGCGATCGCATTCGGCAAGATCTTCCGGCATTTTCGCTGCGACTGCGAACATCCCGCTTGCGCGCCAGCGCCGCGGGTCTTTCGCCGGACTCGCGACAAACGAGGCTTGACGATCTCCGAAATTTAGTAATACGTTTAGTGTTACAAAAAACTAAACATCACGCATCGGGCCGATGTGTGGGAGGAGCCCAAGCCATTCCGGAGCCATCTCCGGAAGCGGCCCGTCTCGTCCTTCACTCATCGTTCCTCAAACTCGGTTTCAGGGTCTTGGCGTCGTTCCGGCAGGACGCGCCAAGCGGGTCAGATGCTTCAACGAGAGAGGAAACGGATATGCGGACATTCAATTGGTTGAGAGGCTCGGCGGCCACCACGGTTCTTGGGGTGGCCCTGCTGGGGGGATTTGGCGGAGGCGAAGCTGCGGCCCAAGGTAAGCAGCTCACGCTGTGCTGGGCGGCATGGGATCCAGCCAACGCGCTGGTCGAGCTCGGCAAGGACTTCACCAAGCAATCCGGCATCGAGATGAAATACGAGTTCGTCCCGTGGACGAGCTATGCCGATCGCTTCCTCAATGAGCTCAACTCCCACGGCAAGCTCTGCGACCTGATTATCGGCGACAGTCAGTGGATCGGCGGCGCGGCCGAGAACAAGTGGTACGTGAAGCTCAACGATTTCTTCGACAAGGAGAAGATATCGATGGACGACTTCGTCCCGGCGACGGTCGTCGGCTATTCGCAGTGGCCGAAGAACTCGCCGAACTATTGGGCGCTGCCGGCCATGGCGGATGCGGTCGGCTGGACCTATCGCAAGGACTGGTTCTCGCGCCCGGATATCCAATCGGCGTTCAAGGCGAAGTACGGCCGCGATCTGGCGCCGCCGAGGACCTATGACGAGTTGAAGCAGATCGCGCAGTTCTTCCAGGGCCGCGAGATCGACGGCAAGAAGGTCTATGGCGCCTACATCTTCACCGAGCGCGGCTCCGAAGGCATCACCATGGGCGTGACCAACGTGCTCTACAATTACGGCTTCAGCTACGACAATCCCAAGAAGCCGTACCAGATGCAGGGCGTCGTCAATTCGGCCGACGCCGCCAAGGGGCTCGAGTTCTACAAGGAGCTCTATAAGTGCTGCACGGCGCCGGGCATGACCAACGCCTACATGCAGGAGGGGCTCGACGCCTTCAAGTCCGGTCAGGTGGCGATGCAGATGAACTGGTTCGCCTTCTTTCCCGGCCTCTACAAGGATCCGAATGTCGGCGGCGACAGAATAGGCTTCTTCGTCAACCCGTCCGGGCCGAACGGACACTTCACTCAGCTTGGCGGGCAGGGGATCTCGGTGGTCGCGACCTCCGACCGCAAGGACGACGCGCTCGCCTACATCAAATGGTTCGCGCAGCCCGCCGTGCAGCAGAAGTGGTGGCAGCTGGGTGGCTACTCGGCGCTGAAGGCCGTGGTCGACGCACCAAACTTCCCGAAAAGCGCGGCGTTCGCGCCTCAGTTCCTGGAGTCGATGGGCATCGTCAAGGACTTCTGGGCCGAGCCATCCTACGCCCAGTTGCTGCTCGACATGCAGAAGCGTGTGCATGACTACGTCGTCGCCGACAAGGGCACGGCGCAGCAGGCGCTCGATCTCCTCGTCAAGGACTGGACCAAGGTCTTCAAGGAGCAGGGCAAGCAGGTCGCCTCGCAATAGGCCGTAGGCCTCGCGTCGACGAAACGGTACCCCGGGGCGTGTGCGCCTCGGGGAACCCGAGCCAGCCAGCCGATGGACAAGATGACCACGATCCTTCAACCTGACGATGCTACGTTTCCCGGCATGAGCGAGCCCGCCAAATCCCGCACCGGGCGACCTGTCCGCGGACTGTCGGACCGAACAATCGCATGGCTGTTCGTGGCGCCGACGATCGCGCTGTTGCTGGCGATCAACATCTTTCCGCTGCTGTGGATGATCCGGCTGTCCTTCACCAGCCTCAATCTCAGCATGTCCTATCTGCCGCTGCGCTTCGTCGGCCTCGACAATTTCACTGACATCTTGACCGACGAGGACGTCTGGTTCCGGCTCCAGACCACGGCGCAATTCGTGATCTGGTCGGTGGCACTGCAGGTGATCATCGGCTATGGCCTGGCGCTGTTGATCAACCGCCAGTTTCGCGGTCACAGCTTCTGGACCACGATCATCCTGCTGCCGATGATGCTGTCGCCGGCGGTGGTCGGCAACTTCTGGACGCTGCTGTTGCAGCCGCAGATCGGGCCATTCAACTACGTGATCAGCCTGTTCACCGGCGTGCCGCCGAGCTCGTTCAGCATGACCGGGCAGGTCTCGCTCGCGCCCTGGACCATCGTGCTGGTCGACACCTGGATGTGGGCGCCCTACGTCATGCTGATCTGCCTCGCCGGGCTTCGCTCCATACCCGACTACATCTACGAGGCGGCCGAAGTCGACCGCGCCTCGGCCTGGCGGCAATTCTGGTCGATCACGCTGCCGATGACCTTTCCATTCCTGATGCTCGCCGTGCTGTTCCGCGCGATCGAGAACTTCAAGATGTTCGACATGGTCAATCTGTTGACGTCCGGAGGCCCGGGCTCGACCACCGAGCTGGTGTCGATCACGCTGAAGCGCGCCGCGTTCGAGAAATGGCGCACCGGCTATTCCAGTGCACTCGCCATCATCCTGTTCGTGACCGTGTTCGGTGCGGCCAACATCTACGTCAAAGCCCTCAACAAGGTGAAGCAACGATGACCGCCGCCCTCACCAAGTCCACCGCGCACTCCATTGTCGAAGCGTCGCCGCGCGCAAAGATGGTGGCGGGTGGCCTCGTCATCCTCTACGCCGTGATCACGATCCTGCCGCTGGTCTGGATCGTCGCCACCGCCTTCAAATCGCAGAGCGACGCGATCGCATATCCGCCCAAGGTGATCTTCGAGCCGACTCTCGAAGGCTTTGTGAACCTGTTCACTGTGCGCACCCGGCAGACGCCTGACTTCATCGCCAAGCTGCCGCCGCCGGAGACGTGGTACGACAAGCTCGTGCGCCAGCGCGACATGGTCATTGCCGGACCGTCGAAGGTCGTGCCGCGTTTCGTCAACTCGCTGATCATCGGGTTCGGCTCGACCTTCCTGGCCGTCTTTCTCGGCACGCTCGCGGCCTACGCTTTCTCGCGCTTCCGCATTCCCCTGGCTAACGACCTTCTGTTCTTCATTCTCTCGACGCGCATGATGCCGCCCGTTGCGGTCGCAATCCCCATCTATCTGATGTACCGGCAGCTCAATCTGACCGACACCAGGCTCGGAATGATCCTGCTCTACACTGCCGTGAACGTCTCGCTCGCGGTCTGGCTGCTCAAGGGATTCATCGACGAGATCCCGCGCGAATACGAGGAGGCCGCTCTTGTTGACGGCTACACGCGGCTGCAGGCGCTGCGCAAGGTTGTGTTGCCGCAAGCCGTCACGGGTATCGCAGCCACCGCGATCTTCTGCCTGATCTTCTCCTGGAACGAATATGCCTTCGCGGTTCTCCTGACCAGCGGCGAGGCGCAGACCATGCCGCCCTTCATCCCCTTCATCATCGGGGAGGGCGGGCAGGATTGGCCGGCCGTTGCCGCGGCCACCACCCTGTTCGTCGTGCCGATCGTCCTGTTCACCGTGTTGTTGCGCAAGCACCTGCTGCGCGGCATCACCTTCGGAGCTGTGCGCAAATGAGCGGTTCTGCTGCAATCGCCAAAGGCGTGGTCTCTCGCTGGTTCCGACGCGGACCCTGGGAGACGGCTGCCATGACCCTGATCGGGGGAGGCATCGTCATGCTGGTGCAACCCTGGTCGATCGATCTCTACAGCTATTCCTTCGTGACGATCCTCGCCGGTACGCTCGGCTACGTCGTCGTGAGCCATTTTCCGGAATAGGGCGGCAGACATGGCACAGATCCGCGTCGAAAACCTGCGCAAGTCGTTCGATCAGTTTGCCGCCGTACAAGGCTCCAACTTCACGATCGACGATGGCGCTTTCTTTGCGATGCTCGGCCCCTCCGGCTGCGGCAAGACCACCACCTTGCGCATGATCGCGGGTCTGGAGCTGCCGACCGAGGGCAGGATCCTGCTCGACAATGAGGACGTGACCTTCCAGCGGGCATCCGCGCGCGATATCGCCTTCGTGTTTCAGCTTTTCGCGCTGTATCCGCACATGAACGTCGCCGAGAATATCGGCTTTCCGCTCAAGTGCCAGGGCATGGCCCGGCGCGATATTCACCAGCGGGTGCAGGAGACAGCCAAACTGCTGCGAATCGAGCATCTGCTGTCGAGCAAGACGTCGAAGCTGTCTGGCGGCGATCGGCAGCGCGTTGCGCTGGGGCGCGCGATGGTGCGGCGGCCAAAGGCCTTTCTGATGGACGAGCCGCTGGGCGCGCTCGATTCCGAGTTTCGTCATCTGATGTGCAGCGAACTCCGCGACCTGCACGATCGCATCGGGGCGACCACCGTCTACGTGACGCATGACCAGCTCGAGGCGATGTCGATGGCGGATCGGATCGCCGTCATGAACCAGGGACGCGTTGAGCAGATCGGCCTGCCGCAGGAGATCTATGATCGGCCCGCGAGCATGTTCGTGGCCGATTTCATCGGCTCGCCGCCCATGAATTTTCTGCGCTTCGAGGCTGGTCTGCGCTCCGGCGATCGGACGATCAGCTTCCATGACACGAGCATCGCGGTGCCGGAGATCCGAGAGGATCGCGCCAGCGCCGGTATGGCACTCGGCGTTCGTCCGGAGCATATCCGCTTCGCCGACGCGGCACCCGTCCGCGGCGAGGTGTTTGGCGCGGAGTATCTTGGGACCACCCAGATTGTCACCGTCGACACCGCGCATGGACGCATTGCGGCGCGGTTGCCTTCCAGCACGCCCGTGCGGATCGGCGAGCGGGTCGGCCTTGAATTCCGTTCGGAACGACTCGCGTTATTCGACGTCGCCAGCGGCCTTGCGATACGAACTGCCACCGCGGGGAGCGCAGACCATGGCTGACGTCGCCCTACGCAACATCAGCAAGCGCTTCGGCGCGGTGGCGGCCGTGCGCGAGCTCTCGCTCTCGGTGAACGACGGAGAATTCATGGTGCTGCTCGGACCGAGCGGTGCCGGCAAGACCACGACCTTGCGGCTGATCACTGGGCTCGAGACTCCCGATTCCGGCTCGGTCATGATCGACGGACGCGACGTGACGCTGGCTCCTCCGGGAGCGCGCGATATTGCCTTCGTCTTCCAGCAATATTCGCTCTATCCGCATCTCACCGTCTATGACAACCTTGCGTTTCCGTTGCGCTCGCCCGCGCGACGGGTATCGGAGCCCATCATCAAGAAGCGGGTCGAGCAGACGGCGGAGTTGCTGCACATCGCAAGCAAGCTGAACAATCGCGCAACCCGACTTTCGGGCGGCGAGATGCAGCGGGTGGCAATCGGTCGTGCGCTGGTCCGCGATCCCTCGATCTATCTGATGGACGAGCCGCTGTCGTCGCTGGACGCCAAGCTCCGTGCCGAGCTGCGGCTGGAGCTCAAGCGGATCCAGCTCGAGCTTGGTGCGACCATCCTCTACGTGACCCACGATCAGGTCGAGGCCATGACGATGGCGTCCCGGATCGGCGTGATCAAGGACGGCGAGCTGCTCCAGCTCGGCACGCCCCGGGAAATCTACGAGAGACCGTCGTCGAGCTATGTCGCCTCGCGCCTCGGCACGCCCCAGATCAATTTCCTCCCCGCCCGGCTGTTGTCGGACGTGCCGCTGCCGCCGGGAACGGAGACAGTCGGTATTCGCACCGAGCACCTTCGCCTCGCGGCGCGCAATGGCGGGCCGATGGTCGGCCGCGTGCACCGGGTCGAGCACCTCGGCGAGCAGAATCACGTTCACTTGGACTATAAGGGAGAGATGCTGGTCACACTTGCGGATCCGCATCAACCGCTGCATGCCGGTCAGGAGGTTGAGCTGGATCTGATGCAACCGCTCTGCTTCGACGGCGCCGGGCAGCGCCTCCCGGCGGTTCATTAGAGGATCAAACGCGATGTCGCTGCAACCCGGGACGTTCAAATCGCTGGTCAAGCTGGCCGCAGAGCGGGTCATTGCCAGCGCGCCGGAGCTCACGAGCCTGGACCAGGCCATCGGCGACGGCGACCACGGATTCAACATGAAGCGCGGGTTCGAAGCCGTGCTCGGCAAGCTCGATGCGATCTCCGAACAGCCGTTCGACGAGGCTTTGAAGACGATCGGAAAGACGCTCGTGATGACGGTCGGCGGTGCTTCCGGCCCGCTTTACGGCAGCTTCTTCCTGGCCGCAGGCGAGGCCCTCTCGCACGACAAGCATCTGCCTGAGGACATCGCTGATGTCTTCGGCAGCGGTGTGAACGCCGTCAGTGCCCGCGGCCGTTCGCACGCCGGTGAAAAGACCATGCTCGACGTGCTCGTTCCCGTGCTGGAGACGCTGAAGAATGCAGCCGGCCAACCGGACCTGATCGCGCGAGTCAGCACAACGGCCGCAGAGGCGGTCGAGCGGACTGCGCCGATGCGGGCCACCAAGGGGCGGGCGTCGTTTCTCGGGCCGCGCAGCGTCGGTCATATCGACCCCGGCGCGCGCTCGAGCTGTATTCTCGTGCAGGCGGTATGCGCGAGCCTGGAGGGAAAGCAATGACTGATGCCGTGGGGATCGTGATCGTCTCGCATTCGAAGGACATCGCCAAAGGCACCGCCGACATGGTGCGGCAGATGGTCGGCAGCGAGGTCAAGGTGGCCTTCTGCGGCGGCAATCCCGATGGCGGGCTCGGCACCAGTGTGTCACTGATTGTCGACGCCATCAACGATGCCTGGTCGGCCAAAGGCGTCGCGATCCTCGTCGATCTCGGCGGCGCCGAAACAAACAGCGAGATGGCGGTCGAAATGCTGGAGCCGGCACGCCGCGATCTCGTTGTCGTATGCAACGCGCCGATCGTCGAGGGCGCCGTGATGGCGGCGACCGAGGCGGCGGGCGGCAGCTCGCTGGCCCAGGTCAAGGCCGTGGCCGAGGAACTCTCTGCCGACTGATGCGTCGGCCGAACGATGATGGAATAAGACCATGTTGGATAAAGCGGACGGCCAGATCTTCACCGAGAATGTGCGGCTGGTGCACGCGGTGGGCATGCATGCACGCCCGGCGGTCAAGCTGACCAAGCTGGCCAAGAAGTTTCAGGCCCAGATTTCCGTCCGGGTCGCGGGCGCGACCGAGTGGATCAATGCCAAGAGCGTGGCCAAGATCATGGCCATGCGCGCGGCTCACGGCAGCACGATCGAGATCAAGGCGTCGGGCAGCGACGCACAGGCTGCCGTCGCCGCCTTGGTCAACCTGATCGCAACCGACTTTCCGGACGAGGCGTCATAGCATGCAGGGAGGCGCCGCCGGACTGGCTTTTCGCGGCAGGACCGCCTCGATCGGCTTTGCCCACGGCCCGCTCATCCGTGTCGATGCGGGCACGAATGGCGAGCGGATCGCAGGCTCGCTGGTCGAGGAGGCGCTCGATCTTCGCAAGGCGATCGACGCGGCGAGCGGGCAGATCGCCGAGCTCGCCGCGATCGCGGGAGGTGAGGCCGCGCAGATTCTCGAGTTCCAGGTCGCGCTGCTGGAGGATGAGGATTTCATCGAAGCGATATTCACGGCGATAAGCGAGGGGGATGCCGCCGACGTCGCATGGCGTTCCGCGCTCGACGAGCAGATTGCAGACTATAATGCGGCCGAGGACGAGTATCTGAAGGCGCGCTGCTCCGATCTTGCGGATCTACGCGACCGCATCATCAGCATCTTGCGCGGAGGCGGGGGCGAGGCCCCCAAGCTACCGAGCGGTGCCGTCGTTTGCGCCGACGATCTGCCGCCCTCGCGTTTCCTGGAGATCGACTGGTCGGCCGGCGGTGGTCTTGCGCTCCTGCGCGGTAGCCCCACGAGCCATGTCGCGATGCTGGCGCGCGCGCGGGGCATCCCCATGGTCGTGCAGCTCGGCGCCATTCCGGAGATCGGCGGAACGGCGCTGCTCGATGGCGAGGGCGCTACGCTCGAGCTCGATCCCAGTGCCGAGCAGCTGCGGCTGTTCGAGAAGCGGCGCGAAATTCATCGCAAGAGCCGGGCGTCCGCGCGGGCGATCCTGCGACGGCCGACCGCATCATGGCGCGGGGAGCGGATCAAGCTGCTCATCAACATCCAGCGCGTCGAGGATCTCGATCATGCCGACGCACAATATGCTGACGGCATTGGGTTGATGCGCACCGAGTTTCTGCTCCCAGAGCGCGGCGGCCTGCCCGACGAGGAGACGCAGTATCGCGCCTATGCTGCCGTTCTGCGCTGGGCCGATCGACGCCCGGTTACCATTCGCACGTTTGATGCCGGCGGCGATAAGCCGGTACCTGGATTCACCATCGACGGTGAGGCCAATCCCTTTCTGGGCGTGCGTGGCCTGCGGCTTTGCCTCGCCCGCCCCGAGATATTCAGCGTGCAGCTCCGCGCGCTGGCCCGTGCGGCCGTGCATGGAAATCTCAGGGTCATGTTTCCGATGGTCACGGCGCCGGACGAGTTCGAGTGCGGACGGAAGCTGTTCGCCGAAATCGTGCAGCGCTTGCAGGCCGAGGGCATTGCCGCGATGCTCCCGGAGCTGGGAATCATGGTCGAGGTCCCGGCGGCGGCCCTGGCGATCGCGACCTTCAAGGCCTCCTTCTTCTCGATCGGATCGAACGATCTCGCGCAATATGTCCTTGCATGCGACCGTTCCAATGGAGCTCTCGCCCCCTTGATGGATCCCTTGCATCCGGCCCTCCTCGAACTGATAGCGCGAACCGCGGAGCACGGACGTCGCGCCGGAACGAGCGTCAGCCTGTGCGGCGACATGGCGAGCGACCCGCGCTGTCTGCCCGCGCTTCTGAATTGCGGCCTGCGCGAGTTGTCGGTGAATGCGTCGGCGCTGGCGCAGATCAAACAGACAATCGACCGCTTGAGCAGCGGAGGCGGGCTTGGCTGATATGGCGATCGATGAACCGGCCGAGGCGGGCGCCGTTGCGGTTTACAAGCGCATCTTCAAGGAGGTGCTTGAGAGCCGCCCATCAGGCATGCGGCTGCGTCTGGCCCATGCCATGGGCAAGAACCGCAGCTTCGTCAGCCAGATCAGCAACCCGGCCTATCCGGTGCCGATTCCCGTGCAGCACCTGAACACGATCTTCGACGTCTGCCATTTCCCGCCGCAGGCGAAGGCGGCGTTCCTTCGTGCCTATACCCGTGCGCACCCGCGCCGGATCGGCCGCCTGACGGAGGGGGCGCATGAACGGACGCTGACGCTGCACCTGCCGGATCTCGGCAGCTCGAAGCGCAATGCGGAGCTCGATGCGCTGCTGCAGGAATTCGCGCGGCGCTTGGGAGCAATCATGCGGGAAAAATGAGCGCCAAGCTCAGAGGGACGAAGAGGGGAGGAGAACATGAAAAAGTTCATCAATTCGGTTGATGGCGTGCTCGCGGAGAGCCTCGACGGGTTGGCTGCGGCGCATGCCGATCTCGTGACGCTCGGGCCCGAGCGAAAATTCGTGCGGCGCCGCGAGCTCAATTCGCGGAAGGTCGCGCTCGTATCCGGCGGCGGTAGCGGGCACGAGCCGCTGCATGCGGGCTTCGTCGGCTATGGCATGCTCGATGCGGCTTGTCCGGGACAGGTCTTCACCTCGCCGACACCGGACCAGATCGTCGAGGCGGCGCAGGCCGTTTCGGGCGACGCCGGCGTGCTCTTCATCGTGAAGAACTATGCGGGCGATCGCATGAACTTCGAGATGGCGGCCGAGATTTCCGAGGGTCGCACGGCCACCATCGTCACCGACGATGACGTCGGGGTCGAGAATTCCACCCACAGCATCGGCCGCCGGGGTGTGGCCGGCACTCTGATCGTCGAGAAGATCGTCGGCGCGGCGGCCGAGAAGGGGGCTGACCTCCAGGCTTGCGTTGCACTCGGCGAGCGCGTCAACGCCCGGACGCGCTCGATGGGGGTGGCACTGACGAGTTGCACGGTTCCGGCTGCAGGCACGCCGACCTTTGTGCTCGCCGAGGACGAGATGGAAGTGGGTGTCGGCATCCATGGCGAACCGGGACGCCGCCGCGTCAAGCTGGAGCGCGCTGACGCGATCGCTTTTGAGATGACAACTGCCATTGCCGGGGATCTCGACGCCCGCGATGGCGACGAAGCCCTGCTGCTCGTCAATGGATTTGGCGGAACGCCCGCGATCGAGCTTTATCTGATGTACAACGCGGCGCGGCGGATGCTCGAAAAGCGCGGCTTGCGCATCGCCCGTTCGCTGGTCGGCAGCTATGTCACCTCGCTGGACATGGCGGGGTGCTCGCTCACCGTGAGCCTGCTCGATACCGAGACCCGGGCGCTGTGGGACCATCCCGTGCGCACGGCCGCGTTGAAATGGTGATGGCGGCTGCGAATGGCTGCTGATGATTTCGATCGTGCTCCGGCGGACGATCGGCCGGGGCCACGCCTCACGCATGTATCGGGAATTCTCCCGGTTCACCCTCCCTGAAACTTGCCGTGTCCCTTGGACACGGCTTCTTTTTTGGGGCGGTAGGCAGCTATTTCCCTGTCCGTCCCAGGCGCGGGGTCCAATGAGTGCTTTGCGCTGGAAATGATCGGCGGGCCCCCTCGGCTCCGGCCGAAACGAGCGTCGCCATTGCAGCAGCGATGAACGCGAAACTCCATATCGCCGCGCTGTTGCGGCGACGCCTGTAAGCTCTCCAAGACGATCTTGAGCTTCTCGTCCCCGAACCAGCGCCGCCGCCGGCCCGTATCCATCACCTCAGGCCGTTCGTCTCGGTCGCCGCGCCTATCTGATGCACCCGGTCCAATCAGGGACTCGGCCGCTCTGACATCTTTTGACTCAACATGCCGACGCGCAGAAACGTTCAGTCACACGCGGCCCAATTTGGATCCAGGTGTCTGGATAACGAGCGCGGGTCGGGAGAAGGGCGACGCTCGATTCCATCAAGATCGGACGTTCGTCGGGTAGTTCAGCTTTGCGAGAGCGGGAAAGCGAGGTCTGCAGCGTCGAAGAGCTTGATGTTCGCGGGGCGGTGCGCGGTGTGCAGCTGACCAATGGATCGAAGCCTGCAGCGACGATCAAGGTTCTAGAAGGAGGGCAGATGACTGTCGCAATAGTCGGCGCAATGAGAATCCTGACAACGCGCCGGTTGAATATGCCACGGCTCGGTTTTTGGATGCTGATGGCCGTCGCCGCCGCATCCCCTGCATCAGGGCAGGAGAGCTTCAATAGCGTCGCCGGTTCATGGTCGGGCAGTGGTTGGATGAAGCCCAAGGACGGCCCCCGGGAGCGGGTTCGCTGTAAGGTCGACTACGTGCCCAAGAACGAAGGCCAATCCGTCAGGATGAATGTGCGCTGCGCGAGCGAGGCGTACAAGATGGATCTGGGCGCCACGATCGAACAAAGCGGCTCGGAGCTTTCAGGAAACTGGTTTGAAAGCCAGTACCGCGTCGGGGGCAAGGTCTATGGGAAAAATCAGAATGGCGTGATCGATGCCCGCATCGAGGGCGACAAGATCACGGCGTTGCTCGTCGTTCGTACGAAAGGAAGCCGCCAATCCTTCGTCATGGAGTCGCCGGGAGCCTGGGTATCCGAGGTCGCCATCGATCTTACGCGCGATGCGCGATGACGCGAACAAAGTACCGACGCGATCTCTCTCATGGCTCGCATGTGTGCTGTTGACGTCGTGCGCTGTGCAGCCCAAAGGCTCGCCGATGGCTCCGGAGCCGTCGAAAGTCATGGGCTCGCTGAAGAAAGTCGCCGCCGAAGCCCAATTGAAGGAGCCTGTCGAGTTCTCAGAGCCTATCCGAGCCCATCCGATCTCCTCCGTTCCTTGGATCATATGTTTGCGAAGCGGCGCCACGGAGTTGTCAAAGCGGCGTCCTTATGCGGTGCTATTCGAAGGCAACCGCTACGTTGAGGCGCGACTGTCGGTGATCGTCGACCGCTGCGAAGGGCAGTCGTTCGCAGCTCTGCCGAAATGATGCAGAGGCAGGCTTCGCTCGCAGACGGAGGTCGACTGAGCGACCGCAGGCTCAGGAGTGCTCGTCCAGGTAGCTAACCTTGGCGGCGAGCTGATAGCCGCCGTTGCGCACCGTCTTAAAGATGTGGTTTGCGCCGCTCTCTGCAAGTTTGCGCCGAAGTCGACTGATCAGTACATCAATGGAGCGGTCCAGGACGTCTCCATCGCGCCCGCGGGTCAGATCGAGCAGTTGGTCGCGAGACAGAACGCGGCCGGGACGGTCGAGAAACGTCAAGAGGAGATCAAACTCCGCCCCGGTCAAATCGATCGAGGTGCCTTGCGGAGCGACCACCGACCGGGCGGAAGGATCGGCGACGAACCCTTCGAAGAGGTAGCGACCTTTCCCGCCGTGAGAGGGGCGGCCATCGTCGCCCCGTCGGAGCACAGCGCGGATACGGGCGATCAGTTCACGCGGGTTGAACGGTTTGCCGAGATAGTCGTCGGCGCCGATCTCCAGGCCGATGATCCGATCTACCTCTTCTTTCAGAGCAGTGAGCAGGATGATCGGAATCCGCGATCGTGAGGACCGGAGATCGCGACAAAGATCGAGTCCGGACCCGTCCGGGAGCATCACGTCCAGTACGACCAGATCGATCTGATTCGTGGCGATCCGTTCACGTACCTCCGCGCAGCGGGACGCGAGTTGAACCCGGAAGCCCTGCTCCTTGATGTAGCGAGCAAGGAGCTTGCGGATCTCTAAGTCATCATCGACGACAAGGATTTGGGGAATGTGCATGAGCGCCGGTTTAGTCCGGTTGGAACAGGCTGAAGGGTATTATTTGTAACGAAGGCTGTCCTCAATTCGGACTGGACATCTTTCGACACAAATCGCGGTCGGTCAGCAACATTAGGTCATCAGCGGCCAGATTCCGAGCCATGTAGCCCGTTTATCACGAGCGCAGGGTTCACAATAAGGGGGTCTGAATGCGCTCCGCCGCCGGTCTTAACCATCCTGGTTCATATCCGTCGTTTCCGTACCAACGCCGGTGGCCGCTCGGATATTGCGCATCGCGCCTGCTTCGCTTCGCGCTGTCGTACGGCCGGACGGGTGCGAAATTCGAGGGCGGCTTGGCCTCGGACAACCGAGTATGCCCCGCGATCGCGGCGGGTTGGAGGCAGTTGGCGGCGACGGGCCGAAACAAGTCGATGCGCTTGGCACTCCTGCCCATCCTTGCACTGTTGCCCGGTTGCGCGACTCCCGCGCTGGTCCAGGGCAACGGGCTGTCCTCCTACGAAGGATTGAAGCAGTCGGATGGAAAGATCACCAAGTCCCGTCTTCAGGTGAAGAAAGAGCAGGTAGCGGCGGCGAAGACGATCAATGTCGCATCGACGGCATTCCCTGCCCACGTTGCGCCTGCGCTAACCCATGAGCAACGTATCCTTGTTGCCAATACGGTAAGCCGCGCCTTGTGCATCAATTTGAGCGACAGATTCAGAGTGGTGTCGCCCGATCAACGGGCGGATTTGACCGTGCGTGCGGCCATTACGCGTGCGACGCCGACTGATGAAGTCGCCGCGGGCGTCTCGGCCGCGGCGAAGCTCGGTACAAGCTTCGTGGACACGGCCGTTCCGATTCCAGTGCCCCGCATTCCGGTTGGACTCGGAGACTTGTCCATCGAGGCCGAAGCCGTCGACGTCACGGGGCGGCAGCAAGCCGCCATGATCTGGGGAAGAGGGGCGAACGCCTTTTTCAGCACGCCGAGAGCATCGAAAGCCAGTGACGCTTACGATCTCGCTCGGGACTTCGGCGACGACTTCGCTAAGATGCTCAACAAGGGTGAAAGTCCCTTCGAGGGCTTTAGTATCGATATCCCGTCCTTGGAAAAGGTCGGCTCGAATATTGGTCTCGCTCCCAAGTATGCGGCGTGCGAAACCTATGGCCGGGCTCCTGGGATCGCCGGTCTGGTCGGCGGCAAATTGGGCCTTCCTCCCGAATGGACCGATGACGGTCCAGCGGAAACACGAAAGTAGTGGTGGTCGAGGACGGCCGGATCGGCAGACGCGGCCTTTGCGGCTCGATCGCGAAGGTCGCCTACGATGATGGTCATCCACGTCGTCGTGTACGGCCCCCGTGCCCCGTGTCGGCCGATCGAGCATCTATCGTCGAGCCCTTCAGGTGGACGACCCGTTCGCTCGGAGGTCTTATTAGGCGTCCTCAGATACCGAAGACCATGTGTACATCGAGATCAGTGATGCGTGTGGCCGCGCTGTTTCTGATGACCGGCCTTCTTTGCGGATGTGCCCTCCTGTTCCCGCGCGATGTGGTTCCGAAACGGCTCATTGACGAGGCCGAACTCACCGGGATGCCGAACATTCGGGTATGGGGGGACGCTCCGCCCGAGGCGCTTGCCGCCCTGTCTACAATCAAACAAATCCGGAGCAAGCCGAATGCCGCTCATGGTCGTCTCGGCCAACAATCGGATGAGCTCAACATTCTCGCAATATCTGGCGGAGGCGACAACGGTGCCTTCGGTGCCGGTCTCTTGGTCGGGTGGGGTGATGCCGGCACGAGACCTGAGTTCGATCTGGTCACCGGGGTGAGCGCCGGCGCGTTGACTGCGCCGTTCGTCTACCTGGGGCGGAGCAGAGATGCAGCATTGAAAGAGGTGTTCACGAGGTACGAGCGCAGCGATATCTACGATCCCGGCGTCGTGGCGCCATTGCTCGGATCGGGCTTGGTCGACAGCTCCCCGCTCGAGAGTCTGATAGCAAAGTATGTCGATGATCAATTCCTCCGCGATATCGCGATGGAGCGGCGAAAGGGTCGAGTGTTGCTCATCGGAACGACGAATCTGGACGCGCAGCGTCCCGTTCTATGGGATGTGGGACGCATAGCCATGAGCAATCATCCGCAAGCCCTGCCCCTCTTCCGAAAGATCCTGCTGGCTTCCGCTTCTGTGCCGGGTGCCTTTCCTCCCGTCCGCATCAAGGTCAGTGTTGCAGACCGCACCTACGAGGAACTTCATGTCGATGGAGGCGTGACTCAGCAGGTTTTCGTGCCGCGACCTTCGACCATCATTCGCACCGACGTCCCAACCAAGAAAGCTGCTGCACGCCTTTTCATCATCCGAAACGGAAAGATCAGCCCGGAATGGGAAGCCGTAGAACCGGGCATTCTCTCTATTTCTCTGAGGTCGATCTCCACCCTGATCAAGAATCAAAGCATCGGCGACCTCTATCGCATCTATGCGAAGGCCGAGATCGACGGTACCGACTTCAACCTTGCGGCAATTCCGTCGACCTTTCGAGCGACGAGGGAGGCTTCGTTTGAGCAGGGATATATGCAGGCGTTGTACACCGAAGGCTATCGTTCCGGTTTCGAAGGCTACCGGTGGATAAAGGCACCCCCGGGAATCGCGAAGAATCCGAAGCCGCTGGGTCACTTCTCCAGTTCGGCCTCGCCCCCCGCCAGCCAGAGTGCGGAGCTCCGGTAAATGTGTCCCGCCGGGGTTAAAGGGGCACCCGTCAGTGTGGCTCCGCCGGAAGCGAGTGCGTAACCGGCAGCGTCACGGTCTGGATCAGCCCCCGTGGTGATCCGTTCTGGATCTTGATGCTGCCTCCTGCGCGCTGAACGATCTCTTTCGCGATCGTCAAACCGAGCCCGGCACCATCGAACTGCTTTGTGCGCGCCCGATCGACGCGGAAGAACGGCTCGAAAACCTGCCCGATAAGATCGGGCGGAATCCCCGGACCGTCGTCGTCGATCACAACGACGATGTCCTTCGCGCTGCTTTGGACAGCGACCCGGGCCCGCTTACCATGCGTGGATGCATTTATGAGCAAATTCCTGAAGGCGCGGCTCAGGCCTGTTCGATTCGCGAGGGCGGTCGCCGCCGCAGAGCTGGTCAGAGTGACGTCGTAAGATAGCGTTCGAAGCTCGTCCACGAGGTCGGAAACGAGAATGTCCAGCCGGATCGGCTCAGGTGCCGACTTGCCGGAGTCCTCTCTCACGAGAAGAATTGCGCTGTCCGCGATCTTTTCCAGCTCGTCGATATCCTTTAGCCACATCTGGCGGTCCTCTTCATCCGTGACGAACTCGGCACGCAGGCGCATACGGGTGATCGGTGTCCGTAAGTCGTGGCCGGCTGCCGCGACCAGCCGCATTCGGCTTTCCATTGCCGCCTTCAGCCGGGAAGACAGAGAATTCAGCGCTCTGGCTGCGACCCGCACCTCCGCCGGTCCTGTCATGGCCAGTTCGGGAAGGACACCGTCCGGGCCTACGGTTTCGATCGCGCGTTCGAGAAGTACGAGAGGTTTGACCATCCGGTTCGCGAAAAAGAGAGCGACCGCCATTGTGCCCAGCGTGGTCAGCGCGAGCCAAATCAAAAGCAGATGGAAGACGCCGCCCGCGGGAGGCAAGTCAGGGATTTGCGTGACGATCCATCCTTGATCAACCGGAATGGACAGGAGAGCAAGATCGTCCCTGCGGGACACGATGACGTCGCGGGGGATCCCGCGGGCCATCAGCGCGTCGCGCAGCCAAGTGGTGAGATTGGTTTCGACTTCACCGCCCGCTGCGGCCTGTTGAACGATGACCAATTTGGGAGCGACCTGCCCAACTCGGGTCAATAACTCTACCTGGTCGACGAGTGGAGTGATTGCCTCCCGTTCGTTGGGCGGATCAAACAGGTAGACGAGAATCCCGGTCAGAATGCAGACCACCGAGATGATCACGACGGTGAGAAGGACGGCGAGTTTGGCGCGCAGGGTGTTCACGCCGGAAAGTCCTGCACCCCGACCTTCGCGACGAGCTGATAACCGCCATTGCGAACTGTCTTGAAAAGGGGCGGCATTCCGGAAGTGTCCAGTTTACGCCTCAACCGGCTGACGAGGACATCGATGGAGCGATCGAAGACCTCTCCCTCTCGGCCGCGCGTAAGGTCCAGGAGTTGATCGCGCGAAAGCACACGTCCCGGTCTGTCGAGAAAGACCTGCAACAGGTCGAATTCCGCGCCGGTCAGTTCGAGAGCATTGCCCTGCGCATCGGTCACGTTGCGCAACTGCGGATCGGCCGTAAGGCCGTCGAATCGGTACTTCCTTGCTTCTTGAGATCGAAGACTTCTTTCTGAGCGGCGTCGTAAGACGGCGCGAATTCTGGCGACCAGTTCTCTCGGATTGAACGGCTTGCCGAGATAATCGTCGGCTCCCATTTCCAGACCTACGATGCGATCGACATCCTCCTTGAGCGCCGTCAGAAGGATGACGGGGATCATGTTCCGTTTCGCTCGCAAATCGCGGCAGGCGTCGAGCCCGGAGCCGTCCGGAAGCATCACATCCAGGACCACGAGATCCGCCGGTCCGGCGGCAAGGCGCTCGCGCATCTCGCTGCAGCTCGATGCCAGGACGACGCGAAGCGACTGGCTTTCGATGTAGCGGGCAAGAAGCTTACGAATCTCGGGATCGTCGTCGACGACTAGGATCTGAGGAGTGTGTTCGTTCATGGATGCCGTTCACAGTGGCTCGGAAGCGCGGTTTTACCGGTAAACAGGGGCGAAAAAAGCCGGAACTCGTAACGAAAGGCGCCGAGGCACCAACCTAGCAACATTTCGACACAAACTGGCACCCTCCAGAGACGATCCGACACAAATTGTACTAAGCGAGCAAACGCCACGTCCTACCCGAGTGGTCGTCGGCCCTTCGCGGAAGTGTGGCCGGCGAGGCGTTCGGGAGTCGACGGGGGCGCGGGAGGAAGGTGCTGATATGAAGAGAATCCATCGGGGCCTGAGGTCAATGGCGATCATGACGTCTCTGGTCTGCCATTCCATCGTCCATGCCGAAAGTCTCTCATTCGCGATGACCGTCGTGGCCGCATCGGTCGAGAGATCGGAGGTCACCAGGACGATCACCGCGACAGGCAACGTCGTGGCGTGGCGTGAAATCCCGATCAGCTCTGAAGCGGGTGGGCTGGCGGTGATCGAGGTCGCCGTGGACGAAGGCGACGTCGTTGTGAAGGGGCAGGTACTGGCGCGCCTCAGCCATGATCTGACAGCTGCGGCGATATCCAAGCAGAAGGCCGCGATCGGCGAACTGGAAGCGAGCCTTGCCATTGCCCGATCGGATGCTGCGCGCGCGCATTCGGTGTCCTTGGGGGTGATGAGCGCGCAAGCCATCGAGCAGCGCGAGACGCTCGTCAAGACGACCGAGGCCAAGCTGGAAGCGGCTCGTGCCCAACTCGACGAAGCAGAGGCACGGCAACGTCAGACGGTCATCATCGCTCCCGCTGCGGGAACGATCGCCTCGAGATCGGTGGCGATCGGCCAGGTGGTTCAAGCCGGAGTCGAGATGTTCCGATTGATCCAGGACGATCGCATCGAGGTCGATGCCCGCGTGGTCGAAACCGACCTGCTCGCTGCTGCGGCAGGGCAGCATGTGATGGTGCTCGGCCCCGGTGGGCGATCCGAGCATGGATCGGTCCGCCTCGTTTCGCCGGTGGTGGATCCGAAGACGCGCTTAGGTACGGTTCATGTCGCCCTGCCAAACGGAACGAATCTCAAGCCAGGGATGTTCGTTCGGGTCGAGATTTCGGCCGCAAGAAAGCTTGCGTTGACTGTTCCGTTGAAGGCGCTGGTCTGGCGCGAAGCGAAGGCTCACGTCTTCAAGATCGGACGCGACAGTCTGGTGTCGTTGGTCGAGATCGGAATCGGCGCCAAGGAATCGGATGACGTGGAAGTCCTGCGTGGACTGGAGGTTGGAGATCGCATCGTGACCCAAGGTTCTGGTCTCCTCAGCGACGGTGATTTCGTGAACGTGAAGACTGCCTCGGTCAAAGGCGGCGCGCTGCGATGAACGGCATCTCCGGTTGGGCGATCCGCAACCCCGTCGCGACCATCATTCTGTTCGTGCTGCTCACCCTTGCAGGGGCCGTCGGCTTCTCGAAGCTCCGGCTCAACAATATGCCCGACATGGACATTCCGACGGTGACGGTCAGCGTTGCCTGGCCTGGAGCAGCGCCGACTGAAATCGAGGCGCAAATCACCCGATTCGTCGAGGACGGCGTCGCAGGGCTTGGTACCGTCAATCGCACTCGTTCGATCGTGAACGAGGGACTGTCCATGACCATGGTCGAGTTCGCGATCGGCACCGATATCGATCGGGCGACGAACGACGTCCGGGATGCCGTCGTATCGGTCCGTTCGAAGCTCCCGCAAGGAACGCTCGATCCCATGGTCCGGCGTGTCGATGCGACGGGACAGGCGATCCTGACGTTCATCGTCGACGCTCCGATGATGGCTCCGGACGCGTTGAGCTGGTTCATAGACAACGACATCGCCAAAGCCGCGCTTGCGGTCCCCGGCGTCTCCAAGATTCTCAGATCCGGCGGCGTCGATGCGGAAATCATCATCAAGCTCGATCCAGACCGATTGCTGGCTCTGGGACTGACCGCCGCGGAAGTTTCAGACCTTGTGAGAAACCGCAACATCACTCAGCCCGGCGGTCGTGCGACGCTGGGGGGATCGGAGCAAGTCATTCGTACCGTGGGAAGCGTTCCTGACGTCGCGGCCCTGAAGGAGATGCGCCTGGCCTTCAGCGACGGCCGCAGCGTCAAGCTGTCCGAAATCGCAACCGTCGAGCGCTCATGGGCCGAACCGCGACAGAGGTCCCGGTTCAATGATCGGGAAGTCGTGGGGTTCAGCGTCTACCGCGCCGTCGGGACCGGAGAGTTTGCAGTGACCCGAGCCGTCAGGAAGCGGATGGCCGAATTCGCCGCTGCGCAAGGTGGCGTACGGATCCTGGAAGTGACGTCCTCGACCGATGCGGTCATCGAGGGATACGACGCCGCCATCGAGGCGCTCCTGTTGGGAGCGTTGCTCGCAGTTCTGGTCGTATGGATCTTCCTGCGGGATATTCGGGCGACCTTGATCTCGAGCGCTGCGCTACCGCTTTCGTTGATGCCAACCTTCGCGGTGATGCATGCGCTGGACCAATCGCTGAACAACATCACTCTTCTGGCGATTGCTCTGGTTGTCGGCATTCTTGTCGACGACGCCATCGTGGAAATCGAGAACATCGTCCGGCACATCAGGCAGTCCGGAAAGACCGTATACGAAGCCGCCATCGGTGCGGCCGACGAGATTGGCCTCGCCGTGGTTGCGACGACCTTCGCTATCATCGTGGTTTTCGCGCCAGTCGGCCTGATGCCGGGCATTCCGGGGCAGTTCTTCAAGGCTTTCTCGATCGCCGTTTGCAGTTCTGTCTTCTTCTCTCTCGTGGTCGCTCGCCTGCTTACGCCATTGATGGCGGCCTTTCTCCTGAAGACGACCGGAAGAGAGCATCCCGAGCCGGCGTGGGTGCGGTACTATGCCTTGATGCTGACCTGGACGCTGCACTATCGATGGATCACCACCGTCGCCGGTGTCATATTCTTCGTCGCGTCCTTATCGATCATTCCGTCCCTTCCGACCGACTTCATGCCAGCGGCCGATCGAGGCCGCACGATCCTCAGCGTAGAGTTGGCGCCGGGTGCGACGTTGCAGGAAACGGACGCTGCCACGCAAAAGGTCACGTTCCTGCTTAGAGCGAGACCTGAAGTCGCTTCCGTCTATGCCGCCGTCGGAACCGAGACTTCGACACTTTCCGGCCCGGGAGACCTGTCCACCTCGGTGGGAGAGGTCAGAAGATCGACCGTTACGATCAATCTCGTTCCGAGAGCCGAGCGAACCCTCTCCCAACAGGCGTTCGAAGCTTCGATCGGCCGTCAACTTTCGATCATTCCGGGCGTCCGGATCCGCCTTGGCGAGGACGGCTCCTCCGGTGCGAAAATCCAGGTGTCGTTGTTGAGCGATGATGCCGCAGCACTTGCCCATGCGGCAGGCCGATTGGCCCAGGATATGCGCGCAACTCCGGGATTCCAACGCGCGAGAGTCATGAGCAGTTTCGCCAAGCCTGAGCTGCAGATAACCCCCAAGGCGGACAAGGCCGCTCTCCTCGGAGTTTCTACGACCGCGATCGCCAAGACTGTCAATATCGCCACCGTAGGCGATATCGACCAGAACCTGTCGAAGTTCAGCCTGGGCTCGCGGCAAATTCCCGTTCGCATTCTGCTGAACGACACTGCTCGCTCCGACATGGCCGGCCTGTCGATGCTGCAGGTGCCGACTTTCGAGACGCCGGTGCCCTTGTCGTCTGTCGCCGATATCAGCTTCGGCTCAGGTCCGCTCCAGATCGACCGGACCGATCGCACCAGAAGCGAGACGGTCGAAGCAGAATTAAGTGGCTTGACGGTAGGCGAGGCGGAAGATCTGGTCGCCCAGATGCCTTCGATCAAGCAGCTGCCGGCAGGGGTATCCTACAAGCTCGCGGGCGATTCCGAACGCATGCAGGAGCTGTTCGACGGGTTCAAGCTGGCGGTCGGATCGGCGATCGTTCTGCTCTTCGTCGTCCTCGCGCTGCTCTTCAACGGGTTCGTTCAGCCGGTAACCATTCTCACCGCGCTGCCGCTGTCGATCGGAGGGGCTCTCGGCTCGTTGCTGATGACGCAGATGTCGATCTCCCTGCCGGTCATGATCGGGCTGCTGATGCTCATGGGAATTGCGGCGAAGAACTCGATTCTTCTCGTCGAGTACGCGATCGTCGCCAGGCGCGATGGCGGCCTTGACCGCACGCAGGCTTTGTTGGACGCGGCCCGGAAACGAGCTCGGCCGATCGTCATGACCACGATAGCGATGAGCGCCGGCATGCTGCCCATAGCCTTGGGCATGGGAGCGGATGCCGAGAGGAGGGCGCCGATGGCGATCGCCGTGATCGGGGGACTGTTCAGCTCGACCCTTCTCAGTCTGATGTACGTACCTGCCTTCTACACGGTGATGGACGATCTGCAGCGCTGGGCAGGAAAGGTCTTTCGGAGAGACGTCGCGCGAACCGGTGTGATCGTTCGACGCGCGCCGTGACGCACGCGGGGTTCGGGCGGTTGCAGGCGGTCGAGCGATTGCGTCGGGCTGCGCCGGAGAAGAAGCTCGTGATCGAGGTGAAGACCGCCGATGCCGCACTTGCCGCGGCCGTCGCCGGCTGCGACGTGATCCAGGCGGAGAAGCTCTCACCGGCGGAAATAGCCGCACTGGTCAAGCGCATGGCATCGATGGCCTATACAAGCGCTCGCCCGATCATCGCCGCGGCCGGCGGCGTCAACGCGGCAAATGCAGCGGCCTATGCGGCAGCCGGCGCCGAAGTCCTGGTCACGTCCGCGCCCTATCTGGCAAAGCCCAGGGATGTGCAGGTGCAGATTGCGGCAGCCGAAGCCGACAGACGTAGTGCGCGGCTTGGTCCGAGGACGGACGCAATCGCTCCGGCATTGACGTAGCTGGAGCAGATCGCCTCGCTATTTGGATGGGCTCTTGGTTTCGAGGTGACCTCCGAGGAGCAGAATGAGCCCGGCGGTGACGATCGCGATGCCGATCCACTCGATGATTGTAGGAACCTCGCCAAGTATCGGTATCGCCAACAGCGTTGCACTGGCCGGTACCGCCGCAGCCAGACCGGCCGAGGGCGTAGGCCCGAGAATCCTCACGGAAATGGAGAACAGGATGACCGCCAGGAAACCTGGGCCCAAGCCCTGGAAGGCGGCCTGAAGCAGTATCGTCGACCACGGCGCATCCTGCATGGTGGAAGGAAGAAGGAAGAACCAGACCGGTACGAAAAGTAGCGCGTTCGGCACGCTGACCAGCACCAGCGCCTGGCGCGCTTCGATCTGCCAGTGCTTCACGCCCACAAAGTAGATCGAGAGCACGGCTGAGGCTGCGAGGAAGAATCCGATGGCCGATGCCACGCTGTTGCCGCCGGCGCGCATGCCCGGAAGGGCAACGAGCACTGCGCCGACGAGCAGAATGAGAACTGCAATGAGTTGCCGCCGGGACGGCACGCGCCGTGCGACAAGCAATCCCAGCAGAATGGTGAAGATCGGCAGCGAGCCGTTGGCGAACGCTCCCCCGTATGCCGCCGACGCCCCCTTCAACCCGAAGTACATCAAAATGCTGTATAGCGCGCCGGGACCACAGATTGACATCGACAGGATTGCGTGCAGCGGCAGGTGGCGCGGCCACCAAGCCTTGGCGAACGGAAGAACCAGGGCGCCGGTGACCAGGAACCGAAGTGCGGTCAAATCGAAGGGTGTCAGGCCGGATTGCATGCCGGCCCTCGAGAAGACGAGAAAGCCGGACCAGATGCAGAACACGCCAGCTGCGCTCAGGAGTCCGACAATCCGCTCGTTCGATTTGGCTACAGGTGTCAAGTCCGTGTCCGATTGCTTGAGATATCTTAGCGCACTTAAAACACCTGCGACTTTCAAGATGCTCTCCGCAACATGGTCCTCAAGGGTGACGCCATGGTGAGCGATCCTCGGGAGTTTTTCTAGCCGAGAGTTCCGCAAGCCGCTGGGGCAGCCCGGCATTCGCGAGAAACAGGAGGATACGTTGAACGATCGCGACGCATTGTGCGAGAGATGACGTCGTATTCGGATACTCTGGGGTGCGGCCACGCTGTGCGATGACGGAATCAACGCCTGGAACACTTCCGTCGGCGCTCCGTTAGCGCAGCAAACGCCGGGAGTTGTCCATGACCAATTATCCAAAGCCGCCTTATCCTGCGCAGCAGCAGCCGATGCCGGGCTCGACGCGGGCCATGCAGCCGCGCCCGGATCATGGCGAGGAGAGTTACAAGGGCTCCGGCCGTCTTGCCGGAAAGAAGGCCGTCATCACGGGCGGCGACAGCGGCATCGGCCGCGCGGTGGCGATCGCCTATGCGCGGGAAGGCGCGGATATCGTCATCTCCTATTTGAACGAGGACGAGGATGCGGCCGAGGTGAAGGCGCTCGTGGAGCGGGAGGGTCGCAAGGCCATCCTGATCCCGGGCGATATCAGCAATCCCGAACATTGCCGCGCCATCGTGCGTCGCACCGTCGAGGAGCTCGGCGGAATCGACATCCTCGTCAACAACGCCGCTCATCAGGCGACGTTCAAGGACATCGCGGATATCAGCGACGACGAATGGCGGCGGACGTTCGAGATCAACATCCACGCCATGTTCTATCTGGCCAAGGCCGCCGTCCCCCACATGCGGCCGGGCTCTGCGATCATCAACACGGCCTCGGTGAACTCCGACATGCCGAACCCGAGCCTGCTGGCCTACGCCACGACCAAGGGTGCGATCCAGAATTTCACCGGCGGGCTTGCGCAGATGCTGGCCGAGAAGGGCATTCGGGTCAATGCGGTGGCCCCGGGGCCGATCTGGACGCCGCTGATTCCCTCGACCATGTCGGAGGAAAGGGTCAAGAACTTCGGCAAGCAGGTGCCGATGCAGCGCGCCGGCCAGCCGGCCGAGCTCGCGACGGCCTATGTCATGCTGGCCGATCCGCTTTCGAGCTACACGTCGGGCGCGACGTTGCCCGTCACCGGCGGCAAGCCGTTCATCTGATCCGGGCGAGCACCGTGGCGGCACCGCACTACCGGCGCCGCCACTCTCAATCAGTAGCTTTCAATCACGCAGCGCTGGACGCCTTGGCGTTGACGCCCTTGCGCAGGGCCACCGTGTTCAGCTTGGTGTTGGCGGCCTTCTCTTCGTTCAAATTGGTGGTGAGGAAGCGCACGATGTCGTCGTGGCCGAGCTCTTCCGCCCAGGCGATCAGCGTGCCGTACCGGCACATTTCATAATGCTCCACCGCCTGTGCGTTGGCGACGATCGCGGCGTCCAGCACGGCCTTGTCCTCGATCTCGCCGGCGGTCTCGTCGGCTTCCTTGATCAGGCCGTCGATGGCCGGGCAATGCGTGCCGCTCGGCTCCTTGCCGAGCTTGGCGAAGACCTTGTCGAGGCGCTCGACCTGCTTGTTGGTCTCTTCCAGATGCGCCTTCAGCCCGGCGACGAGATCCCTGTTGGTGGCCTTGTCGATCATCTTCGGCAGCGCCTTCAGGATCTGCTGTTCCGCGTAGTGGATGTCTTGGAGCCCGTGCAGCAGCAGGTCTTCCATCGACTGGATGTCCTTGGTGAAGAATCCCATAAAAGACGTCTCCTTTTCACAATGATGGCAGTGGAACGCGGAGCGGCCGCCGCTGTTCCATTCCCGTGTGCAGATCGGGAGAGCCGAATGAGCGATGGAGTGGATCATTTTGTAGGCCTGCTCGGACGTGCGGCGATGGACGTATGGGGCGACATGCCTCGCGACATCCAGGAGGCACTGTTCGAGACCGCGATGAAGGGCCGCGACACCGAGCGTGAGGAGCTGGCGCGATTGCTGCACGAGCGGCATCCGCGCACGCTGCATCCGGCCCGGCCGGGCTGACGCCGGCGGGCTGGGAACGAACATGCGATCTCCTGATTGGTGAATCGGGTGGCGCCACACGGGCTCCAACGAGGACCGCGCGGGGCGCATCGCCCGAGCCTGTCAACCTGTGAGTCGACCGACGTGACTGAGAATATCGGCAAATGGTACGACCCGATTTCGGAGCGGTGGATCGTGCCTCGCCAACCCCACACCATCGCCGCGTTCGATCGGTCGAGCGCGGAGAACGTGCCGGAGGCGAACAAGAGAGAAGAGACGCAGCGGATCTGGAATCTGCTGGTCGATTGCTGCGCACGTGGATGATGCAGCGTCGGCGCCAAAACGAGCGACATGACGCGCTCGACGACGCTCGGGAGTGTCAACGGCCTTGAGGCTGGCTTTGCGCGGGGCAGGCCAGCGTTCCCGTCAACCCTGATCTCGACGACGTCCGGAGCGGATCGGTATACTACCACCCATGCCGACGCCGCCGGAATAAGGATCAGAGATGGACGATACGATTGGTTTCCCCGACCCCGGTCTTGACCTGTCGGACGGCTTCAAGCCGCACACCTCGCATTGGGGCGTGTTCTCCGCGCGCCAGGGCGCGGCCGGGTTGGAGGTCAGGGCCTATGCGGGCGATCCCGATCCGAACGGCATCATCGACAATTTTCCCGGCGCGCTCCGCCACCAGGCGCGCATCGCCCAGCCGGCAATCCGCCGCGGCTGGCTCGAGCGCGGGCCGGGCCCCGACGATCGCCGCGGCCGCGACGAGTTCGTCTCCGTCAGCTGGGAGAAGGCACTGGATCTCCTTGGCGACGAGCTTGGCCGCATTCGCGACACCCGCGGACCCGGCACCGTGTTCGGCGGCTCCTATGGCTGGTCGAGCGCCGGGCGCTTCCATCACGCCCAGAGCCAGGTGCATCGCTTCCTCAATATCGCGTTGGGCGGCTATGTGCGCTCGGTCAACACCTATTCGTCCGGTGCGTCCTCGATGCTGCTGCCGCAGATCCTGGCCGGCTACGAGGACATCACCAAGCGCAACGTCACCTGGGAGCAGATCGCGGCCGAGACGGACATCGTGCTGGCGTTCGGCGGCATGGCGCTGAAGAACTCCATGGTGGCCGGCGGCTCGATCAGCAAGCATGTCGAGCGCGGCGCCATGGCGGCGGCGCGGGCGCGCGGCTGCGAGTTCATCCTGGTCAGTCCGCTGCGCGACGATCTGCCGGTCGAGGCCGGCGCCGAATGGATGAGTTGCGTGCCCGGCACCGACACTGCCTTGATGCTCGGCATCGTCCATACGCTGGTCAGTGAGAACCTGCACGACCAGGCCTTCCTCGACCGCTACACTGAGGGCTGGGCAATCTTCCTGCGCTATCTCAACGGCGAAAGCGACGGGCAAGCCAAGCACGCCGAATGGGCCGCCGCGATCTCAGGCGTCAGTGCGGATGCGATCCGCAAGCTGGCGCGGCGCCTTGCCGGAAAGCGCGCGCTCATCACCGTCTCCCATTCGCTGCAGCGCGCCGAGCATGGCGAGCAGCCGGTGTGGATGGGCATGGTGCTGGCGGCGGCCCTCGGCCAGATCGGCCTTCCCGGCGGCGGCTATGCCTATTCGCTGGGTGCGATCGGCTATTACGGCCGCCGCGTCAACGACGTGCCGGGACCGACGCTGGGGCAGGGCCGCAACGGCGTTGCCGATTTCATTCCGGTGGCGCGCATCGCCGATATGCTGCTCAATCCCGGCACCACGTATCGCTACAACGGCGAGACGCGCACCTATCCGGATATTCGTCTGGTCTACTGGGCGGGCGGCAATCCCTTCCATCACCATCAGGACATCAACCGCCTGCGCAAGGCCTTCGCGAAGGTGGACACGCTGGTCGTGCACGAGCTCGCCTGGACCGCCACCGCCCGCCACGCCGATATCGTGCTGCCCGCGACGATGACGCTGGAGCGCGAGGACATCGGCTATTCCACCAACGATCCCCTGATGGTCGCGATGCACCGGATCGCCGAGCCGTTCGGGCTCGCCCGCGACGACTACGACATCTTCGCCGATCTCGCCGAGCGTCTTGGGGCGCGCGAGCCGTTCACCGAAGGGCGCACGTCGCGGCAATGGCTGGAGCATCTCTACGAGCCGACCCGCGCATCGCTTGCCAAACGCGGCCTCGAAGCGCCGAGCTTCGAAGAATTCTGGGCGCGCGGCAGCCTGGTCGTGCCGCAGCAGCCCGATGACGGCGGCCGGCTACGCCGCTTTCGCGAGGATCCCATCAATCACGCTTTGCCGACGCCGAGCGGACGCATCGAGATCTACTCGGCCAAGATCGCGGGGCACGGTGATGCGGATTGTCCCGGACATCCGGTCTGGCTCGACAAGACCGATGTTCCCAAGCCGGGGGCACCGTGCTTCCTCATCGCCAACCAGCCCGTGACGCGCCTGCACAGCCAGCTCGATTTCGGCGGACATTCGCTGGGCTCGAAGCATCGCGGCCGTGAGGTCGCGCGCATGAACCCGGTCGATGCACAGGCGCGCGGCATCAAGGACGGTGACATCATCCGCCTGTTCAACGAGCGCGGTGCCTGCCTCGCCGCGGTCCGCGTTACCGACGGCATCGCGCCCGGCGTGGTTCAGCTGCCGACCGGCGCGTGGTACGATCCGATGGATCCGGAAGACGAGGCGCCGCTCTGCGTTCACGGCAATCCGAACGTGCTGACCCGCGACGTCGGCACCTCGTCCCTGGCGCAGGGCTGCACCGGCCAGTTGACGACCGTCGAGGTGGAGAAGTTCACCGGCAATCTACCGCCGATCCGCGCGTTCGATCCGGTTTGGGCAAACAAGGAGACCTTTAGATGATCCGCAAGGCAACAGCAGTCTGGAAGGGCACTGGTCGCGATGGCACGGGCCATCTGTCGAGCGAATCCGGCGTGCTTGCCGGGACGCCCTATTCGTTCAAGACCCGCTTCGAGAACGAGAAGGGCACCAATCCCGAAGAGTTGATCGCGGCAGCCCATGCCGGCTGCTTCACCATGGCGCTGGCCTTCGGCATGCAGATGGCGGGTTTCACGCCGGACGAGCTGTCGACCGAAGCCGCCGTTACGCTCGAGCCCGAAGGCAAGGGTTTCAAGATCAGCAAATCCGCCCTGACCCTGCGGGCGAAGGTGCCTGGTCTCGACGATGCCGGCTTCGCCCGGCTCGCCGGCGAGGCCGAGAAGAACTGCCCGGTGTCCAAGGTGCTCAACGCCGCCATCACGCTCGACGCCAAGCTGGTCTAGGGCGAGCGCCTGCTTCCGGTCCATCGGGTCCAGGCGACCGGGTGGGCGTCAACGCGCGGCTTTCGGCCGGGCGGCCGAAAGCCTATATGATGGACAAGCTTTTGAGCGATCATTGGGAGCACATCACATGACGACGGAACGCGCAGTTTTGGCCGGTGGCTGCTTCTGGGGCATGCAGGATCTGATCCGCAAGCAGCCTGGCGTGATCTCCACCCGCGTCGGTTACACCGGTGGGCACGTCAAGAACGCCACCTACCGCAATCACGAGGGCCATGCCGAAGCGATCGAGATCGTGTTCGATCCGGCCAGGACCAGCTTCCGGACCATGCTGGAGTTCTTCTTCCAGATCCATGATCCGACCACGCTCAACCGTCAGGGCAACGATATCGGCACGAGCTATCGGTCGGCGATCTTCTACACCAGCGAGGAGCAGAAGCGGATTGCCGAAGACACCATCGCCGACGTCGAGGCGTCCGGCCTGTGGCCCGGCAAGGTGGTGACTGAGGTCGCGCCCGCGCGCGAGTTCTGGGAAGCCGAGCCCGAGCATCAGGATTATCTCGAACGCTATCCCGATGGCTACACCTGCCACTTCATCCGGCCGGGCTGGAAGCTGCCGCGGCGCGCTGCCGCAGTCGGAGGCTAGAGCCTGAAGAAGGTGGCTCGCCGCCTGTGGCGGTCCACCTCCTCATCGGTCAAAGTCGACGCGAGTCCGCTCACGCATCGGCATGCGAGGCCCGGCGCTGCTCCGCGGTGACGATCCCCGCCGTCAACGTGACGAGACCCATCAAGGCGGCCAGCAGCCAGAATGCCAGCGGCAGTCCGCCGAGCTGTGCGACGAAGCCGACGCCGGCAGGGCCGAGTAGGATGCCTGCATAACCTGCCGTCGTGATCGCCGCGACCGCAAGTCCCGTGGGCATCACCGTTTGTTGCGCCGCCCGGCGGAATAGCACGGGCACGAGGTTCGAGGCGCCGAGCCCGATCAGCAGGAATCCGCCGATCGCGACCGCTGCGACGGGCGCGGTGAGCAGCACCACGAAGCCGGCAATGGCAATGAGGCTGCCCCACAGCAATGTCGTGCGGTCTCCGATGCGCGCAACGACCGCATCGCCGGCGAGCCGGCCGATCGTCATCGCGATCGAGAACACGATATAGCCGATGCCGCCTTGTGCCTCGCTGACGAGCCCGGCGCCGATCACGAGCAGCGCGCCCCAATCGAGCATCGCGCCTTCGACCAGGAAGGTGATGGCGCCGAGCAGCGCCAGCAGCAGCACCGATCCATGCGGCAGCACGAACAATGGGCCTTCCTGCACCTGCACCGAGCGAAGCAGGCGCGGCCAGGTCACGAGCATCGCGATCAGCATCAGCACGGAGCAGATCAACGTCGAGGCGAGCGCGCCGAGCTGCAGAGAGAGCAGCGCCGTCATCAGCGCGGAACCGGCGAAGCCGCCGATGCTGAACAGGGCGTGGAAGCCGGACATCAGCGGGCGTCGCGCGGCGCGCTCCACCTCCACGGCGTGAATGTTCATGGCGACGTCGATCGAGCCGAGCGCGGCGCCGAACGCAAGCAGCGCCAGCGCCAGCGCCAGCGGCGAGCTTGCGATCGCGAGCAGCGGCAGCACCAGCGTCAGACCGAGTCCGCCGGCGACGATGATCGGCCGGCTGCCATAGCGCGCGCTGAGCACGCCGGTCAGCAGCATCGCCACGACCGAGCCGATGCCGAGGCTGAGCAGGAGCAGGCCGAGAACTCCGTCGTCGACGGCGAGCCGCGCCTTCGCGAACGGCACCAGGGGTGCCCAGCACGCGATGCCGAAGCCCGCAACGAGGAAGGCAAGCCGCGTCGCAAGGCGGGTTGCCGGCCGGTCGGCAGAAGACATGGGAACTCCGGGAAGCAGGGGAGGAGACGGTCGACAGGCCCGAGGATTGCCGCGGCTTTATGGCAGAGCCCTGCTCGAATGGTCGTGGCAGGCGCTCAACGGCTGCATGCCTCGACCTAGCCCCCGAGGATCCGCCGGCACGCCTCGACGAACACCTCTGCGCCCGTCACGATGTCGGCATCCGCCGTGTTCTCGGTCCAATGATGGCTGATGCCGCCGATCGACGGCACGAACAGCATGCCGGCGGGCATGACGGTTGCCAGCATCTGCGCATCGTGGCCGGCGCCGCTCGGCATGCGGATGGAACGACCACCGGCGACGGACTTGCTTGCGGCCTCGATCGCGTCCTGAAAGCCCGCATTCATCATCGCGGGTGCGCCGGTGCGCAGCTTCGTCACCGTGACGGTGCAGGGCCCGTTAGCACTGGCCTCGTCCGCCATGGTCCGGAGCAATTGCTCCAGCCGGGCGATGACGGTCGGGTCGTCGTCGCGGATCTGGAACAACATCTCCGCGCCCCCGGGGATGATGCTCGGTGCGCCCGGATCGAGCGTGATGCGGCCGGTGGTCCAGACCGTGCGCGGGCCGCAGGCCGTCGGGAAACGTTCGTCGATCGCGACGCAGAACTTGGCCAGCGCCAGGCCCGCATCCTTGCGCACCGCCATGCGCGTGGTGCCGGCATGGTTCTGCTCGCCGGCAAAGCTGATCTGGTACTGCCAGATGCCGACGATGGACGTCACGACGCCGATCGCCAGGCGACCGCTTTCGAGCGTGTCGCCCTGCTCGATATGCGCCTCGAGATAGCCGACGTGCCGTCCCGGCTCGGCAGTGATGCGTGGACGCTCCGCCAGCCCCATGTCGGCAAGGGCATCGCGCATGGTGCGGCCGCTGGTGCGGTCGCGGGCCGCGTCGATGTCGGCCTCGCTCACCTGTCCGACATAGGAGCGCGAGCCGAGGAAATGACCGAAATGTCCCTCCTCGTCGCACCAGGCGGCAACTTCCACCGCGCCGTTCACGGAAGCGTCGGCATTCAGCACGCGCGCCGCCTCGAGCGCATAGACGACGCCGAGCGGGCCGTCGAGCCAGCCGGCATAGTTCTGGCTTTCCAGGTGCGAGCCCGCCAGCAGCTTCGGCCCGGGCTTCGAGCTCGTCCCGAACACATTGCCGATGCCGTCGATCGTCGCGGAGAGCTCGGCCTCGGGCAGCTTCTGGACGAGCCATTCCAGCGACAGCTTGTGCGGCTCGGAGAAGGTCGGCTTGTGCACGCCGGTCTTGTAGGCGCCGAAGGCGCGCAGTGCATGGAGGTCGGCGAGAACGCGATGGCCGTCGGCGCGGGGCTGGGTGTCAAGCATGTTCGGCAACCTTGAGCGCCTCGGTGCGGATCTCCTCGACCAGCCGTTCCTTCAACTGGACGAATTCCGGCGTGGTCTTGATCTTGTAGGAGCGGGGATGCGGCAGGTCTACATGAATGTCCGCCTTGATGCGGCCGGGGCGCGCGCTCATGACGATGACGCGGCTGCCGAGGAAGATGGCTTCCTCGATGTCGTGAGTCACGAACAGCACGGTCTTCTGGTCGCGCTCCCAGATCCCGAGCAGCATTTCCTGCATCAAAGCGCGGGTCTGGTTGTCGAGCGCGCCGAACGGCTCGTCGAGCAGCAGGATCTTCGGATCGTTGGCGAGCGCGCGTGCGATCGCGGTGCGCTGCTGCATGCCGCCGGAGAGCTGCTTGGGCCAATGGTTTTCGAAGCCGGACAGCCCGACCTGGCGGATGAAGGCATCGGCGATCTTGTGTCGCTCCGCCTCGGACACGCCGCGCTCGCGCAGGCCGAAGGCGATGTTCTCGCGCACCGTCAGCCAGGGGAACAGCGTGTAGGACTGGAACACCATGCCGCGATCGGCGCCCGGGCCGGTCACCTCGCGTCCGTCGAGCGTGACGCGGCCACCGGTCGGACGGTCGAGGCCGGCCACGATGCGCAGCAGCGTGGACTTGCCGCAGCCGGACGGGCCGAGGATGGTAACGAAGTCGTTGTTGCCGATAGTGAGGTCGGTCGGCTCCAGCGCCCTGGTCGGCGCGTTACCGTGGCGCGCGGGGAAGGTGCGCGAGACCTGCTCGATCCTAAGAATGGTCATGCGAGCTTCCAGGGAAACAGCCAGGCGTTGAACGCCTTGAACAGGAAGTCCGAGATCAGGCCGATCAATCCGATCACGATGATGCCGAAGATGATCTGGCCGGTGTTGAGCAGCGCCTGGCTGTCGGTGATCATATGACCGATGCCCGAGGACGAGCCGATCAGCTCGGCGACGATGACGTAGGTCCAGGCCCAGCCCAGCACCAGCCGCAGGATCTCTGCGATCTCCGGCGCGGAGGAAGGCAGCAGCACGCGGCGGATGATGCCGCGGTCGCTGGCGCCAAGCGTATAGGCGGCCTCGACCAGATCGCGCCGCGTGGCACCGACCGTCACCGCGACCATCAGGATGACCTGGAACACCGAGCCGATGAAGATGACGAGCAGCTTTTGCAATTCGCCGATGCCGGCCCACAGGATCAGCAGCGGGATGAAGGCCGAGGCGGGCAAATAGCGTGCAAATGAGACGAAGGGTTCGAGGAAGGCTTCGACCGGCTTGTAGGCGCCCATCAGCACGCCGAGCGGCACCGCAATGATCGCCGCGAGCGCAAAGCCGCCGACGACGCGCCAGATCGTCATGCCGATGTCGAACAGGAAGCCGTGCTTGGTGAGCAGCTCGAGGCCTTCCTGCACCATGGTGAGCGGATTGGCGAGGAAAGTCTTCGACACATGGCCGCCGAACGTCGCCCACGACCAGAGGGCGACGAACAGCACGAAGAACGCCAGGCCATATGCCGCACGTTGCTTCGATGTCACGGGATCCAGGGGACGCATCAAACTGTATCCGAATGGTGCGCCGGCTCCGCCTGAGGCGGAACCGGCAGCTTGGCGAAAGTTACTTGATGAAGCTCGCGTCGTAGAGGTCCTCGACCTTCGGCACGGCCTTGATGATGCCGATCTCGAGCAGGAGCTCGGCGGCCTCCTTGTTGAAGGTCAGGAAGTCGCCGGCGAAGAACTTCTGGTTCGCCGCCTTGTCCTGCCAGCGCAGGTATTTCGCCGAGTTGCCGAACTGCTCGGCGGTCTGCTTCACGTCGGCGCCCATGATCTCGTAGGACTTGGCCTGGTCCTTGGCGATCATCTCGAGCGCCTCGAAGTAGCTGTCGGCGAGCGCCTTGGCCGCCTTGGCATTCTCCGTCAGGAACTTCGGCGTGCAGCCGAACGTGTCCATGACCATCGGATAATCCAGCGTGGTGGCGATGATCTTGCCCTTGTCCGGCGCGGCACGCACGGTCGACAGATATGGCTCATAGGTCATCGCTGCATCGTTCTGGCCGGAGACGAAGGCCTGCGCGGCCGCCGCCGGCTCGAGGTTCACGACGGTGACGTCCTTCGTGGTGAGGCCGTTCTTCTTCAGCATCCAGGCCAGCGCGAAATAAGGCGAGGTGCCCGGCGCGGAGGCGGCGACGGTCTTGCCCTTCAGGTCCTTGATCGCGGCGATGTCGTTGCGCACGGCCATGCCGTCGGCGCCGTAGCTCTTGTCGAGCTGGAAGATCTGCTTGGTCGCAACACCGTTGGCGTTCCAGGAGATCCAGGTCTCGACCGTTGTCGCCGCACACTGGATGTCGCCGGAGGCGATGGCGAGATGGCGGTCCTTCTGCGGGATCTTCTTGATGGTGACGTCGAGGCCGTTCTTCTTGAAGATGCCGGCCTCCTTCGCCAGCGTCAGGGGCGCGAAGCCGGTCCATCCGGAAATGCCGATGCCGACCTTGACGTCCTGGGCGAGCGCCGGAGTGGAGGCCGCGAGAGCAATGATTGTCGCAAATACTGTCGAATTACGCATGATTATCGTCCTCTTGCCGATCGATGGTTTGACGTCCTGTTGATCTCTGCCGGCCCATATGGGCGGTTCCGCGAAGCGTTGCACGATTTGTGCCGACATATCCTCTCAGCCTCCCTTGAATCGCGCGACAAGGCGGTGAGAGTCACCGGGATAGAGCAGGCGCACGGCGGTGATCGTGCGTGCGCTGCGCCAGGTATAGCGGTCGATCACGAGACAGGGGGCGCCGACGGCGATCGCGAGCGCTTCCGCCGCGCGGTCGTCCGCAACGATGGCGCTGATCGTGTGCTCGGCCTCGGTCCATGGGACATGGTGAAGCAGCCAGGAGCCGGGCGGCTCGCGCGAGAAATCCGCGGTTGCGGCGTCAGGAACGGACGAGAGATCGATCAGCCTGTCCTCGACCGCGAACGGGACCTTGTCGGCGCTATGCCGGCAGGTGATCGCGATCACCTTGTTGGCCTTCTTCACGCCGAGCCGGTCGCGATCGGCGGCCGTCGCCGCGCGCAGCTTGCGGCCGATCAGCTCGTAGCCGTAACTGCGCCCGAGCGCGGTGATCTCGGCGCGAATGTCGGCGATCTTGAGCACCGCCGACTGATGCTGCGGCCGGCGCACGAACGAGCCGGCGCGCCGCCGCCGCTCGATCAGATCGGCCTGCGCCAGCTCAGACAGCGCCTTGTTCACGGTCATGCGCGAGCAGCCGTAGCGCGCGACCAGTTCGTGCTCGAAGGGAATGCGATGGCCGGGCGGCCACTCGCCGGTCAGGATCCGCTGCTCGATGTCGGCGCGGATGCGCTTATAGAGCGTCGGCTTGTCGGCATCGGTGACGAGGCTCATGCGACAAGCCTCCGCATCGATGCGTTGAAGCGTTCGCGTGCGGCTTGGCGCAATCCATGCTGACCGCCCTCGACCACCTTGCGGCCGCTGGCCCAGACGCAATCCACGGCGGCGCCGCCGGCGGCGAAGATCCAGCCGTCGATGACGGCATCGTGCGCGCGCCCTGCGAGCGAAGGATGCGACGTGTCGAGCGTGAGGATGTCGGCACGTGCGCCGGGCGCAAGGCCGATGGCCGGTTGTGCCAGCGCCCGCGCGCCGCCGGCGAGCGCCCCGTCGAACAGCGAGCGTCCCGTGGAGCGGCCGGCGCCGCCGGAGAGAACGTTGCGCTGGCGGTGCTTGAGTCGCTGGCCGTATTCGAGCTGGCGCAATTCGTCAGCGGCGCCGATCAGCACGTTGGAATCGCTACCGACGCCGAAAACGCCGCTGGCGTCGACAAACTCCCGCGCTGAAAAAGTGCCGTCGCCAAGGCTCGCTTCCGTAATGGGACAGAGGCCCGCCACCGCACCGGTCTTGGCGAACGCCGTCACTTCCTCGCTCGTCATGTGGGTCGCGTGAATGAGGCACCAGCGTTGATCGACGGGCGCATGCTCCAGCAGCCACTGCACCGGACGCCGGCCCGACCAGGCGAGGCAATCCTCGACCTCCTTCACCTGCTCGGCGGCATGGATGTGCACCGGCCCGCCCTCGGCGAGCGGAAGGATCGCGGCGAGCTCGTCCGGCGTGACCGCGCGCAAACTGTGCGGCGCGATGCCGAGATTGGCGCCGGGCAAGGCGCTGATCGCCTGGCGCGAGGCCGTCATCAATGCGGCGAACTGATCGACCGAGCAGATGAAGCGGCGCTGCCCGGCATGCGGCGCTGCGCCTCCAAACGAGCCATGCGCATAGAAAGTCGGCAACAACGTCAGCGCAATGCCCGAGGCTTCGGCCGCCTGTGCAATCCGCGCGGCCATCTCGGCGGGGTCGGCGTAGGGCGATCCGTCGCGGTCGTGGTGCAGATAGTGGAATTCGCCGACGCGGGTAAAACCCTGCTCGAGCATCTCGACATAGAGCAGGGTCGCCACGGCCGCGACGTCGTCGGGCGTCATCGCCAGCGCAAAGCGATACATCGTTTCGCGCCAGGTCCAGAACGTGTCGGTGGAATCGCCGCGCAGTTCGGCAAGCCCCGCCATGCCGCGCTGGAACGCGTGGCTGTGCAGGCTCGCAAGTCCCGGAAGGGCAATGGCGTGGCGTTCGTCGCCGGCGGCCGGCGCCACGCCCGGCGTCACCGCCGCGATCGCGCCGCCGGTGACGACCACCTGCACGTCATTGGCCCAGCCCGAAGGCAGGAGCGCGGAAGCGAAATGCAGTCGGGTCATGATTTACACGCCGGCTGGACAGAACCGCCTTACGATTATATGTCTAGACATATAAGTCAAGCATCCCCAGGGCGAACGGATACCCGCATGGCAGAGCGCTTCGACCGGATCTGGCACAATGCCCGCCTCGCGACGATGCGGGTCGATCGTCCCGATCTTGGCGAGATCGAGCATGGTGTCGTCGCCGCACGCGGCGGCCACATCGCTTATGCCGGTGCGAAAGCGGATTTTCCGCTCGACGCAGACGCGGTCGATCGGATCGATTGCGAGGGGCGCTGGATCACGCCGGGCCTCATCGATTGCCATACCCATCTCGTCTATGGCGGCAACCGTGCACATGAGTTCGAGCTGCGCCTGAAGGGGGCGAGCTACGAGGAGATCGCGCGCGCCGGCGGCGGCATCGTCTCGACTGTGGCGGCAACGCGCAAGGCCAGCGAAGCCGAGCTCGTCGCAGGCGCGCTGCCGCGGCTCGACGCGCTGATCGGCGAGGGCGCCACCACGGTCGAGATCAAGTCCGGCTACGGCCTCGACACCGAAACCGAGATGCGACAGCTCGCGGCTGCGCGCAGCCTCGGCCGTGAGCGGCCGGTTACGATCCGCACATCGTTCTTGGGAGCGCATGCGCTGCCGGTCGAGGCCGGTGGCGACAAGGATGGTTACATCGATCTCGTCTGCAACGAGATGCTGCCGGCGGTCGCAAAAGCGGGCCTCGCCGATGCCGTCGATGCCTTCATGGAGGGCATCGCATTCTCCGCCAAGCAGACCGCGCTTGTGTTCGAAACGGCGAGGGGACTTGGACTGCCGGTCAAGCTCCATGCTGACCAGCTCTCGAATCTCGGCGGCGCTGCGCTTGCGGCGAAATTCTCGGCGCTCTCGGCCGATCATCTCGAGCACACCGACGAGGCCGGTGCTGCCGCAATGGCGAGGGCCGGCACGGTGGCGGTGCTGTTGCCCGGCGCGTTCTACTTCATTCGCGAGACGCAGAAGCCGCCGGTCGAGACGTTCCGCCAGCATAACGTTGCCATGGCACTGGCGACCGACTGCAATCCCGGCAGCTCGCCGCTGACCTCGCTGCTGCTCGCGATGAACATGGGCGCGACATTGTTCCGGATGAATGTGGCCGAGTGCCTCGCCGGCGTCACCCGTGAAGGCGCGCGGGCGCTCGGCCTGCTGCATGAGACCGGCACACTGGATGCCGGCAAATGGTGCGATCTCGCGGTCTGGGACATCGAGCGACCGGCCGAGCTGGTCTACCGCATCGGCTTCAATCCGTTGCACAAGCGGGTATGGAGGGGGCAATGACGGAGCGGGAGACAGCGATCGTCGTCAAGCCGGGAACAGTGAGCCTCGACGATCTCTCACGCGTGCTCGAAGGCGCCCCCGTCGTGCTCGATCCTTCGTTCTGGCCGCGTATCGATGCGGCTGCGCTGATCGTTGCGCAGGCCGCGCAGGCCGACGTCCCCGTCTACGGCATCAACACCGGCTTCGGGAAACTGGCGTCCAAGCGCATTCCGCCGGACCAGACCGCGCTGCTCCAGCGCAACCTCATCGTCTCGCATTGCTGCGGGGTCGGCCAGCCGACGCCGGAGCCCATCGTCCGCCTGATGATGGCGCTTAAGATCGTCTCGCTCGGCCGCGGCGCTTCCGGCGTGCGCCGCGCGGTGATCGAGCAGTTGCAGGACATGCTGGCCCGTGGCGTCTATCCGCTGGTGCCGCAGCAGGGCTCGGTCGGCGCCTCCGGCGATCTGGCACCGCTTGCGCATATGACGGCCGTGATGATCGGCCAAGGGCAGGCGATCATCGATGGCAAGATCTTGTCCGGCAGCGAGGCACTCGCCGCCGCCGGCCTCACGCCGCTGACCCTTGGGCCCAAGGAAGGCCTCGCGCTGATCAACGGCACGCAATTCTCGACCGCATACGCCCTCTCAGGCGTGCTGCGTGCATATCGCCTCGCCCGCGCCGCACTCGTGACCGGCGCGCTGTCGGTGGATGCGGCGATGGCGTCAACGGCACCGTTCCGGCCCGAAATTCAGGCGCTGCGCGGCCATGCTGGCCAGATCGCGGCGGCCGCGACGCTGACCGCGCTGCTCGACGGCAGCGACATCCGCCTCTCTCACCTGGAAGGCGACGAGCGTGTGCAGGATCCCTACTGCCTGCGCTGCCAGCCACAGGTTGCCGGGGCCGCGCTCGATCTGGTCACGCAGGCGGCGCGCACGCTGATCGTGGAGGCCAATGCCGTCACCGACAACCCGCTGGTGCTGGTCGAGACCGGGGAGATCGTCTCCGGCGGCAATTTCCACGCCGAGCCGGTCGCTTTTGCCGCAGATGCCATCGCGCTGGCGCTATCGGAGATCGGCGCGATCAGCGAGCGGCGCATCGCGACGCTGGTCGATCCCGCGCTCAATTTCGGACTGCCGCCGTTCCTCACCCTCGATCCCGGCATCAATTCCGGCTTCATGATCGCCGAGGTGACGGCGGCCGCGCTCTATGCCGAGAACAAGCAGCGTGCGCTCGCCTGCTCGATCGACTCGACACCGACCAGCGCCAATCAGGAAGACCATGTCTCGATGGCCGCGCATGCTGCGCGGCGCCTGTCCGACATGGCCGACAATCTCGCCGCCATTCTCGGCATCGAGCTTCTGGTCGCAGCCCAAGGCATCACGCTGCGCGCGCCGCATGCAACCAGTGCGCCGCTGGTCGCCGTCATCGCCGCGTTGCGTGAGCAGGTGCCTGCACTCGGTGCCGATCGCTATATGGCCGGCGATCTCGCCAAGGCCGCTGCATTGATCGAGGCCGATGCGCTTCCGGCTGCCGCGCTCGCCCAGCTTCCCACCGATCCGTTTCCGCGACTCCTCTGAAGAGGCCCACATGAACCGCCGACTGGACAATGACCGCACCATCCGCGCTCCCCGCGGCAGCGACATCAGCGCGAAGAGCTGGTTGACCGAAGCGCCCTTACGCATGCTGATGAACAATCTCGATCCTGACGTCGCCGAGCGCCCGAGCGAGCTCGTCGTCTATGGCGGCATCGGCCGCGCCGCGCGCGACTGGGAGAGTTTTGACCGGATCGTTGCGGCCTTGCGCAAGCTCGAAGCCGACCAGACGCTGCTGGTGCAGTCCGGCAAGCCGGTCGGCGTGTTCCGCACCCATGCCGATGCACCGCGCGTGCTGATCGCGAATTCCAACATCGTACCGCATTGGGCGACGCTCGATCATTTCAACGAGCTCGATCGCCAGGGCCTGATGATGTACGGACAGATGACGGCGGGCTCCTGGATCTATATCGGCAGCCAGGGCATCGTGCAGGGCACCTATGAAACCTTCGTCGAGGTCGGTCGGCGTCATTACGGCGGCAGCCTCGCCGGCAAATGGATTCTCACGGCCGGCTTGGGAGGCATGGGCGGGGCGCAGCCGCTGGCGGCGACCATGGCCGGCGCTTCGATGCTTGCGGTCGAATGCCAGCCGAGCCGCATCGAGATGCGCCTGCGGACCGGCTATCTCGACCGGCAAGCCGCAACGCTTGATGAAGCGCTCGCGATCATGGCGGACGCCGCGAAGACGAACAAGGCGGTCTCGGTCGGCCTGCTCGGCAACGCCGCGGTGATATTCCCTGAGCTGGTGCGCCGCGGCGTCAAGCCCGACATCGTCACCGACCAGACCAGCGCGCACGATCCGATCAACGGCTACTTGCCGAAGGGCTGGACGCTTGCCGAATGGGAAGCCAAGCGCGCGTCCGATCCGAAGGCAGTGGAGCGCGCCTCGAAGACGTCGATGGTCGCGCATGTCCAGGCCATGCTGGATTTCCATGCGCAGGGCATTCCGACGCTCGATTACGGCAACAACATTCGCCAGATGGCGCAGGATATGGGCCTGAAGAACGCGTTCGATTTCCCCGGCTTCGTGCCCGCCTATATCCGCCCGCTGTTTTGCCGCGGCGTCGGGCCGTTCCGCTGGGCCGCGCTGTCGGGCGATCCCGAGGACATCTTCAAGACCGATGCCAAGGTCAAGGAGCTGATGCCTGACGACAAGCATCTGCACAATTGGCTCGACATGGCAAAGGCGCGCATCAAGTTCCAGGGCCTGCCGGCACGGATCTGCTGGGTCGGTCTCGGCGACCGCCATCGCCTCGGCCTTGCCTTCAACGAGATGGTGGCGCGTGGCGAACTGAAAGCGCCGATCGTGATCGGCCGCGATCATCTCGACAGCGGCTCGGTGGCGAGCCCCAACCGCGAGACCGAGGCGATGAAGGACGGATCGGATGCCGTCTCCGACTGGCCGCTGCTCAATGCGCTGCTCAATTGCGCCAGCGGAGCGACCTGGGTGTCGCTGCATCATGGCGGCGGCGTCGGCATCGGCTATTCGCAGCACGCGGGCATGGTGATCGTCGCCGACGGCACGCCCGAGGCTGCGAAGCGGATCGAGCGCGTGCTGTGGAACGATCCCGCCACTGGCGTCATGCGCCACGCCGATGCAGGCTACGACATCGCGATCGAGTGCGCGCGCGACAAGGGGCTCGATCTGCCGAGCCTGGCGGAGTAGACGAGGCTCAGGCCACGACCTTGGTCCCGGTGCCATCGAGGCGCCGGCTCTCCTTCGCAAGATGGTCGCCGATCGCATCGGCCGGCATGGGCTTGGCGAAATAGTAGCCCTGGATGAAGTCGCATCCCAGGCGGCGCAAGGTGTCGAGCTGAGCACGCGTCTCGACGCCCTCGACGACGCAGGCGATCTCCATGTCGTCGCAGAGACCGGTGAGCGATTTGATGATCTTGTGGCTGACGGGATTCTCGTTGATGTCGGAAACGAAGCTGCGGTCGACCTTGATCTTGTCGAGCGGCAACCGGTGCACGTGGCTCAACGACGAATAGCCGGTGCCGAAATCGTCCAGCGAAATGCCGCAGCCCATTGCCTTCAGCGTTGCGATCGATTGCTGTGCGCGGACGAAGTCGAAGGTGACGGCGGTCTCGGTGATCTCGAAATCGATCCGGCGCGGCGTCAACCCGCTCTTCTCGATGATCGAAATCAGCGGCAGGATGCCCTCCGCCGCACAGACATCGTGGGCTGAGAGATTGAACGACAGGCGGATGTGATCGGGCCATGTCCTGGCGATGGCGAGCGCGCGCACCAGCAGCGCCTGCGTCAGCGGCCGGATCAGCCCGATGCGTTCGGCGGCCGGAATGAAATCGGCCGGAGAGACCAGGCCGAGGCGGGTGCTGCGCCAGCGCGCCAGGACCTCGAAGCCGGCGGTGTGCTCGCTCATGGCATCGACGATCGGCTGGAACACCAGGTCCATCTCGGTGCTGAAATCGGCGGTGCGCAGCAGGTTCTCGATGACTCCGCGACTGCGGATCTCGGCCTCGAGTTCGCTCGAGAAGATCACGGTGCGGCCGCGCAGATGGCGCTTGGCGTGATAAAGTGAATAGTCGGCGCATTCATAGAGTGCTTCCGCGGTCGTTGCCGATTGGGGAAACGAGGCAGAGCCGATCGAGCAGGACAGCCCGGTATGGGCAGTGTCGAGCTGGTAGGGAAGCCTGACCTGGTCGCCAATGCGCTGGCCCAGCCGCAGCAGGTCTGCATCGTCGGGGTCGCCGCAAACGACAAGGCCGAACTCGTCGCCGCCTAATCGGGCGAATTCGACCCGCTGCGGACCAAAGCCCTCGCACACCTCGCGGATGCGGCGGCCGGCCTCGATCAGGACGCGGTCTCCGACCGAATGGCCGTAATTGTCGTTGATCGGCTTGAAACCGTCGAGATCGATGATGCCGACCGCGATCCGAACGTTCCTGCGTTCGGCATCGGTGAAGGCGCTCGACAGCTCGGCGAAGAAGCGGCGGCGGTTCGGCAGCTCGGTGAGTGAATCGAGATTGGCAAGGCGGAAGTTCTCGTCAGAGAGCGCCTGCGTCGCCGCCTGTTGCGCGAGCAGCGACTTGCGGCTGGCGACGAGATCGGCGAAGTCGCGGTAGTAGATGAACAGCACCGTCACCATCGCGGCGGAAACCAGCAGGTTGTTGACCGCGATCGCCTTCAGCGTCGGCTCGCCCGTGGCGAAGAAGAACAGCACATAGGGCACGTCGACGATCAGCGTCACGATCAGCGCCGCCGAGCGCAGATGCATCAGCGAGAAGATGCAGCCGATCACGGTGACCGCCATGTAGAACGCGACCTGGCTCTTGGCGAAGGGATCGCCGTAGGGGTAGAGCGCGAAGGACCAGGCGGTGAAGCCGGCACCGATCGGCAGGGTCAGCCAGTTGGTGGCGCGCAGATTGCGCAGGATGTCCGCATCGCTGCGCACCAGCCGGCGCTGGCGTAGCCACCAGAAAGTCCGTAAGGCCGCGAGCACCGTCAACACGGCCGGCACGATCATCGTCAGCCAGTCCGGCGCCACGTTCACATAGGTGTAGGCGACCGCAATCGTGTTGCTGATGAGGATGAAGTAGAGCAGCGGGATCTGCTTGGAGAAGGCGTCGAATTGCGCCCGCGTCAAGTCCGGATTGTCGGCAGGAACGCGAAACAATCGCATCGCGGCGGCAAGATGAGATTTCAAATCGGCAATAGGCATTGCAATACGAGCCCCAGACCCCCTGAAAAACGTGGGCAATCTTGCACGGCAGGGGTAAAGGGCCCGTTAGATCAATCCTGGCCCGGGCAGGCCAGCACTGGTTGCGCGCTGCCTTACGATTTTCCGATCGCGTGCATTGGTGAGGTCCCGTTAAGGATATCCGGCCGCAGCGTGCGCACGTCTCAGGCACAGATCGCCCGAAATCGCTGCAGCTACCGCCTGCTATCGCCCATGCGCGACATCAGCCTAGCACATGGCCACGGTCGGATCAGGCGAGGACGGCCTGGCGCTCGCGCGCCGGTTCGCGGACGCGCTCGCCGGTCCGAGGCTCGGCAAGCTGCGTGAAGCTCCGATGGCTCGCCTGAACCGGTGCCTCGACGATCACGCCCTCACAGACGATCTGTCCGCCGAGCATCCTGAATTCCAGCTTGTCGTAGCGCGGCATTGTCTCGCCGGGTGCCGGGGGCAGCAGCCCGATGCTTCCCTGGATGTTCAGCGCGGCTTCGCCGGTGCCGTGCAGCCGCGGATTCCACATCCTGATTCCGCTCTCCGCCCAGCGCTGCCGGATCAGCGCCGCGCGGTCGGCGGGCTCTGCGGCTCTCGCGCGAACTTTCGGGACGTTGCGGATCTCTGGCGAAGGAGACGCGAGAGCCGGAGCCGGCTCGATGTCGGTGACACCGCTCAAGGAGTCGTTAGTCGCCGCAGCGAGCGGAACATCGTTTGTAGGGACTTGCGGGCTTTCGACAACGAGCGCCGGTTCGCTGTCGGCGCTGGCTTCGGAGGCATCAGTCGTGACGCTATCGGCCTCGGCGCGGAGAAGCTCGACTTCTTCGACGGCGACCGGATCGACGGCGGCGGAAACGTCGGGCGAGGAGGCTGCCTCGATGATGACATCAGGGACATCAGTCAAGGCGGTCGCGACCTCCGCCGACGAAATCACAACCTCTTCTACGACGGCGGAGTCGACCTCTGCAGGAATCTCAGCAGGCGATGCATCATCGTCAACGATGGCGAGATCAGAGGCTGCAACTGGCTCGCTCTCCGCACCGGCCGATGCAGCCAGCACCTCCTCGGAGGTTGGCGGCGTCGCGGGCGCCTCGATTTCCGGCACCGTCGCCGGAGAGGAGTCCCCGCTGATACGGATTTCGTCGGACGGATTCTCAGCGACGACAGACACAGCCGCATCGTTCTCCGCGACCAGAGCCTTGGTGGCGGGGGCAGCGTCGTCGCGCACCGGGGCGGTGCTGATCTCGGCGCTTGGAGCTTGAGCCGGGACCTCGACGTCTTCGATGATGGCGGGCGAAGCGTCCGTGGCGGTCGGCGCGACCTCAATGTTGCCGCTGTGCGGCACAGGCCGGAGTCGGGAAAACGCCCAGTTCACCGCAGGGATGCGGCGCAGCAACGATATCAGTCTCGAAAGCACTGGGAGTTGTCCAAGAGGTGCTCGGCGTGAGGCAATCGCTGATTCGTCAGCAATGTGAAAACCTGCCCCGGCCGTCACATCCGTGTCAATGTAAGGTGGACCAATTGCAGAACATCCGCGCATCCAGCGCGCATCCGCCCGAGTTACGCAACCCGCACAGCAGCCGATGATGCAATAATACCCCTGTTTTGCCCGACGCCGCAAGCGCGTCTTCGGTAACACCGAAAATACTCAAGCCTTTCAACCCCATCGCTACTGTGCATGGGGTTGTTTTTCACTTCTTGTTTTGCAGGCGTGCCTAGCGCGCGCCGGCGCGCTTTTTTTGCCAGACGAGGTGCACCGCGCGCATCAACTCTCGTTGCAATCCAAGCTTGGGGTTCCCGTCGTCGCCGCGAGTCGCTATTCAGAACCGTCATTGTCTGGCCGAGGACGTCGCATGAGGAAGCTTGTTGCCATCGGAGCGGTCCTGCTCTGGTCCACAATCGCATCCGCACAGGATCGCACCATCACCGTAGCTTCAACCACCTCGACGGAACAGTCGGGGCTGTTCGGTCATCTGCTGCCGCTGTTCGCGAAGGCCGAAGGCATCAGCGTGAAGGTCGTCGCCGTCGGCACCGGCCAGGCGCTGGACATCGGGCGGCGCGGCGATGCCGACGTGGTGTTCGTCCACGACAGGCCCGCCGAGGACAGGTTCATGTCCGAAGGGCAGGGCGTGAAGCGCTTCGACGTCATGTACAACGACTTCGTCATCATCGGCCCCAAGAGCGATCCGGCGCAGATCTCAGGCAGCAAGGACGCGGCCGAGGCGCTGCGCAAGATCGCGACGGCGAAGGCGCCGTTCATCTCGCGCGGCGACAAGTCCGGCACGCATGCGGCCGAGCTGAGACTATGGAAGGAGGCTGGCGTCGACCTCAGTGCCGGCAAGGACATTTGGTACCGGGAGATCGGCCAGGGCATGGGTCCGGCGCTGAACATGGCCTCGTCGTCGAATGCCTACCTCCTGTCGGACCGCGGCACCTGGCTGTCGTTCAAGAACCGTGGCGAACTCGCCATCCTGACCGAGGGTGACAAGCGGCTCTTCAACCAGTACGGCGTCATGCTGGTCAATCCCGCAAAGCATCCGAACGTGAAGGCGAAGGAGGGACAGGCCTTCGTCGACTGGCTGGTTTCGCCGCAAGGGCAGCAAGCGATCGCCGGGTACAAGGTCGGCGGCGAGCAGCTATTTTTCCCCAACGCGCCCAACTAGGACGAAGGCGACGGTCGACACCGCGACGCTGAGAGCGAGCAGGATCAGCCCGAGCCCGAGCGCCAGCGGCAGCTCGCCTTTGCTGGTTTCCAGCGCGATCGCCGTCGTCATCGTGCGGGTGAAGCCGCGGATGTTGCCACCGACGATGATGATGGCACCGACTTCCGCAATGGCGCGCCCGAACGCGGCGAGAAAGGCCGTCAGCAACGAGGTCCGGCCGAGCGCGAATAGCAGGGCCATGCTGCGCAGGGCCGACAGCCCGTCGATCCGCGCCAGGTCGCCATACTCCGCCCACAACAGGCTTGCCGGCCGGTGCACCAGCGCCACCACGATCGGCGTCGCCAGCAGCGTCTGCGCGATCACCATGGCGGCCGGCGTGAACAACAAGCCCGCCGCCCCGAACGGGCCGGACCGCGACAGCAAGAGATAGAGCGCGAGCCCGACCACGACCGGCGGAAGCCCGAGCAGGGCATTGGTCAGAATGATGATGATTTGGCGTCCCCGGAAGCGGGTGATCGCAAGCAGGGCTCCAAAGGGGGCGCCGATGAGGAGCGCCAGGATGCTGGCGGTCATGCTGACCCGCAACGACAGGGCGACGATGCCCAATAGCTCGGTGTCGGCATCGCCGATCAGCGCAAAGGCGGCACCGATGGATCGTGCGAAATCGTTCATCCGGTCTCGGGCAAGCCCCTGTTCCGCGGTAGCCCCGCGCCGCCCTTCTCGCTGCTGCCGCTGCCATAATCAAGGGGCCAGGGGTGGGCAGCCCCGCCGGAGCCGTTGGAGAAGGGCTCAGGATGATCGGTAAACGCGGCCAGGGACCCACAATCGAGGCACCTGGCGGCCCCGCGGGCGGCTTTCTTCCGGCCTCGGATGCGCTAAGGAACAGGATCGGGTCGCGCCGGCCCAATGGCGGTGCTAGACCCTAATGCAGGAACAATGAAGCCGGGCTGCGACTGGCGCGCCCGCAAGGATGAAGGATGTGACGCAATGATCCAGACCGTTGGCATCATCGGGGCAGGGACCATGGGGAACGGCATCGCGCAGGTCTGCGCGGCCGCCGGCCTCTCGGTCGTAATGGTCGATATTTCCGATGCGGCGGTGAACCGCGGCCTTTCGACCGTCGGCGGAAGCCTCGAGCGGCTGGTCAAAAAAGAGAAGATGTCGGCGGCCGACCGCGAGGCGACGCTCAAGCGCATCACCGGCACCACGGACCGGGCGAAGCTGTCGGATTGCGACCTCGTCATCGAGGCCGCGACCGAGAACGAGGAGCTCAAGGTCAAGATCCTGAAGGATCTCTGCGCCACCCTGTCGCCGCGCACGCTGGTCGCGACCAACACCTCCTCGATCTCGATCACCAAGCTCGCCGCCGCGACCGACCGTCCCGACCGCTTCATCGGCATGCACTTCTTCAACCCGGTGCCGGTGATGGCGCTGCTCGAACTCATCCGCGGCCTGCAGACCTCGGACGACACCCATGCCAAGGCGCTGGATTTCGCCAAGCGCGTCGGCAAAGTGGCGATCACCGCCAAGAACAGCCCGGGCTTCGCCGTCAACCGCATCCTCTGTCCGATGATCAACGAGGCGATCTTCGCGCTCCAGGAGGGCATCGCGACGGCGGAAGAGATCGACGCCGGCATGAAGCTCGGCTGCAACCATCCGATCGGGCCGCTCGCACTTGCCGATCTCGTCGGGCTCGACACCATGCTTTCGGTGATGGAGGTCTTTTACAAGGGTTTCAACGATCCTAAATATCGGCCAGCGCCGCTGCTGAAAGAGATGGTCGATGCCGGCCATCTCGGCCGCAAGACCGGGCAGGGCTTCTACACTTATACCGCCTGATGAAGGCATTGGCGGCGGGCGCCTTAGCGTCCGCCGCCAGATCCCGCAATTTGCGCTGCGACAAAGACGCCGCGTGCGATAGGCCCGACAATGTCGAACGGGCGGCCTGCGGGGATAACGGAACGGATAGCAAAGGACATGTCGGATCGACTGAAGGCCGAGCGGGAAGCTGCGGCCGCGCGCCGGAGCCTGTTGACCCAGGATGCGATCGAGCGAACCGGGATCACCGAGGAGATGATTGGAGAACTCGTCACCCGCTTCTACGGACGCGTGCGCGAGGACGCGCTGTTGGGACCCGTCTTCGGCGTCGTGCAGAATTGGGACGAGCATCTCGCCAAGCTCAGGGATTTCTGGTCGTCGGTCGTGCTGATGAGCGGCCGCTATCATGGATCGCCGATGCGGGCACACCTGCCGCTCAGCCTGGCCGGTGGCCATTTCGATCGCTGGCTCGACCTGTTCGAGCAGACCGCGCGCGAGGTCTGCCCGCCGGCGGCGGCTGCGCTGTTCATCGACAAGGCGCGTCGTATCGCCGACAGCTTTGAGATGGCGTCGGCAACATTTGCGGGCCGCATCGCTTCGCCGCGTCACGTGCTCAGGTCGTGAAGGACACGATGCCTGCGTGGGATTCCGCATCGCATCGTGGCGTCGCACCAATTCCTACATCATCGGTCTGATCTGCAAAATCATCATGCCGTTCGCGCAATGCGATGTAGAACTTGCGAAAACGCGCTTGCTCGCTTTCATTCTCGTTCAATCAACGCGAGCAAAGCCATATTGATGCACTGCGGCGCCAAGTCTTCGCCTTGTTTTCGGCAGAGTTCCAGCGCCTGCTAGCGGGCATGGCTCGCGCATCGTTCGATACCCATTCATCATCTTCCGAACACGCTACGGAACCCGACGTCGAAGCGGGCACCGAACAGACACGGCGATCCCTGCTGCTCGGTGCGATGGCGACGACGGCGTGTCTCGGCTGTTCAACCAGGACCCGCGCAGGTGAGGATCCGCCCGGCTCGGATGAGCGGCCGCAGAAAGGCGATCTGCTTGTCTTCTCCGAAGGTGACCAGGAGGGAAAGCTCGTCACTGCGGCTGATCTCAAGGTCGGTGGACCGCCGATCCATGCCTGGCCGAAGGACCCCACCACATCGGTGGTGCGCAGCGCCTCGCGGCTCAACGAAATCCTGATCATCAAGCTCGATCCCGCCGACCTCGACGAGAAGACCCGCGCGCGCGCCGTCGACGGCATCATCGCCTATTCGGCGATCTGCTCGCATGCCGGCTGTCCCGTCACCGCCTGGGTGAAGAGCGATGTCGGCGACAAGGAGGTGTTCAAGTGCATGTGCCACAACTCCGAATTCGATCCCCGCGCGGGCGCGCAGGTCGTGTTCGGGCCGGCGCCGCGGCGGCTTGCAGCGCTGCCGCTGGAGCTCGCTGACGGTTCGCTCAGCGTCGCCGGCAATTTCATGGGAAAGGTAGGTGGCACACAGCCAGGATGATGGACGGTTGCGGGCTGGGCCCGCGTCAGGACTAGCCGCTTCCGCCGAAGGGCGGGCGACGGGACGAACGACAAGAATTCACAACAAGAATTCAAGCGGATGAAAAGGGGAACGTCCATGAGAACTTCCATGACCAGGAAGCAATGGTTACTGTCCGGCTTGGTCGCCTTCACGTGTCTTGCCTCAACCGCCGCCCTATCGGGTCCGATCGAGAGTTATTCTCCGGTCACCGCGCAGCGGCTGGAAAACCCCGAGCCCCACAACTGGATGCTCTACCGGCGCACCTATGACGGGCACGGCTATAGCCCGCTCGACCAGATCAACACCTCCAACGTGAAGAACCTCACACCGGTCTGGACCTTTTCCACTGGCGTGGTCGAAGGCCATCAGGCCCCGCCGATCGTCAACAATGGCGTGATGTTCGTGACGACCCCAATGGGCCAGGTGATCGCGCTGAATGCGAAGACCGGCGACGAATACTGGCGCTACAAGCGGCAGCTTCCTGACGATCTGTTCCAGCTGCATCCGACCAACCGCGGCGTCGGTCTGTGGGAGGACAAGCTCTACCTCGCCACCACGGACGACCACGTGGTCGCGCTCGATGCCAAGACCGGCAAGGTGCTGTGGGACACCAAGGTGCAGGACTACAGGAAGGGCCAGTACCTCACCCTGATGCCCTTGATCGTCGACGGTAAGGTCATTGTCGGCGGCTCCGGCGGCGAGTTCGGCGTACGTGGCTATATCGTGGCTTATGATGCCAAGGACGGTAAGGAGCTGTGGCGGACCTACACCATCCCCGGTGAAGGCGAGCCCGGCCACGAAACCTGGCAAGGCGACGACTGGAAGAACGGCGGTGGATCGGCCTGGATGACCGGCAATTACGACAAGGAGACCAAGACGATCTATTGGGGTGTCGGCAATGCCGCGCCATGGCCCGGCGACTCGCATCCCGGCGACAATCTCTATACTGCATCGGTGCTCGCGCTCGATCCCGGCACCGGCAAGATCAAGACCTATTTCCAGTACCACCAGAACGATTCCTGGGATTGGGACGAGGTCGATGCGCCGATGCTGATCGATTTGCAGCGCAACGGCCGCACCATCAAGAGCCTGGTCCATCCCGGACGCAATGCGATCTTCTGGGTGCTGGAGCGGACTCCGACCAAGATCAATTACGTCGCCGGATGGCCGTTCGTCTTCACTGACGTCTGGAAGGGCATCGACGAGACCGGCAAGCCGATCGTGGATCCTGCGCACAAGCCGGTGATCGGCAAGCGCGTCGAGTTCTGTCCCTCGCTCTGGGGCGGCAAGGATTGGCCGTCGGCGGCCTACAGCCAGAGGACCGGCCTCGTCTACGTGCCTGCCAACGAGAATTTCTGCGGCGGCTTTACCGGCGAGAAAGTGCCGCTCAAGCCGGGCGAGCTCTGGCTCGGCACCAAGCCGGAAGACATCGGCCTGAAGACAAAGCCGGGTGCAGATCATTTTGGCGAGCTCCAGGCCTGGGATCCCGCAACCGGAAAGAAGGTCTGGCAGCACAACTTCCCCAAGTCGCATCTGTTCGGATCGGTCACCGCGACCGCGGGCGATCTCGTCTTCGTCGGCGGGACCAACGACCGCTATTTCCGCGCCTTCCACGCCAAGACGGGCGAACTGCTGTGGGAGCAGAAGACCAACTCCGGCATCGTCGGCATGCCGGTGTCATATGAGATCGACGGCACGCAGTACATCGCGATCCAGTCGGGCTGGGGCGTCGACGCGCAGCGCATCCAGGATGCACTCGTGACCAATAATATCGGCATTGAAGCCAACGTGCCGCAGGGCGGCGTCGTCTGGGTCTTCGCGCTGAAGAAATAGCTCCGCGGGCGGATCGAAAGAAGCGGAGCAGCGGGGGGTGGCGAATGCGGCGGATGGCAACATCCGCCGCATTTGTTTGCGCAGCGCCAGATAGCTACTTCCCCTCGCGCTCGACCTTGTCCTTCTCCTTCTGGTTCATCTCGCGAATCTTGGGATCCGGATTGTGCTGCCCGGTGGTCTGGGTGGTGGAGGCGGGTGGGGCGTTGGCGTTGGGCAGCGAAGTCTGGTCGGGGCCGGTGGGGCGCGTCGCAGTGGTCGGCGGCGCCGTGTTGCTCTGGGCGAATGCGCCCGCGGCGGTCAAAAGAAAGGCGCCCGACAGCGAGACTGTGAGCGCCCTTGAGATGTTGGTCATCGATCTGCTCCTGTCAGATCGATGGAAACGGCGCGAGGCGGCTTGTGTTCCGCCTCGCACTTCGGTTCCGTCTCACGCCTCCAATTGCTTGCCGATCGGAAGTGCGCGGATGCGTTTTCCCGTCGCTGCGAAGATCGCGTTGATCAGGGCTGGCGCGAACGGAGGAACGCCGGGCTCGCCGACGCCGCTCGGCGGCGTGTCGGGTCCGGGCGGTACGATGTAGACGTTGGTCACCACAGGCGAGTCGTCCATCCTGACGACCTGGAAGTCGTCAAAATTCTTCTGCTGCACCTTGCCGTCCTTGAAGGTGATCTCGCCGTATTTGGCGAGACTGAGCCCCATGATTGCCGCGCCCTCAATCTGCGAAGCGATGCGCTCGGGGTTGACATAGGTGCCGCAATCGATCGCGGTGTCGACCCGCGGCACCGTCAGCTTGCCCTTGTCGTCGACGGCGACCTCGACGACGGTCGCGATGTAGCTGACGAAGCTGCGGTGCACGGCGATGCCGAGACCGTGGCCCTTCGGCACCTTTCGTCCCCATTCCCCCTTCTCGGCGACCAGCTCGACCACCTTGCGCAGGCGCGCGGTGTCGATCGGGTAGCTGTCCTGGGGCTCGCCGTAGTTCCAGAGGTCCTTCACGTTGGGCTTGACGATGCGAGGCGAGCCGATCAGCTCGAGCAGCATGTCTTTCTGGTCGCGGTCCGTTGCCTGCGCGATCTCGCCGACCATCGACTGAACGGCGAAGGCGCGCGGGATGTTCGAGACCGCGCGGAACCAGCCGATGCGGGTGAACGCCGCGGCTTCCGGGTTCTCACACGAGATGTTCGCGATCTCGAACGGCATATCGACCAGGCCCATGCCGATTTCGAACGGCGCCTGATGCACCGTGCCGGCGGCAAAGGTCGAGGCGATGCTGGGAGCCACGCTGCGGTGGCGCCAGGCGATCACCTTGCCGCTCTTGTCGAGGCCGGCCTCGATCCGCTCGACCGAGACGGTGTGCAGGAAGCCGTTGTGGATGTCGTCCTCCCGCGTCCACTGCACCTTCACCGGCGCGCCGAGCTCCTTCGAGAGCAGCGCGGCTTCGAGCGCAAAGTCGCATTTCGACTTGCGTCCGAACCCGCCGCCGAGCAGCGTCACGTTGACCGTGACGTTGGCCTCGGGAATGCCGAGCGTCTTGGCGACGTCCTCGCGGGTGCCGCCGGGGCTCTGCACCGGCGCCCAGATCTCGGCCCTGTCGCCCTTGACGTCCGCGACCGCCACCGGCGTCTCCATGGCGACATGGGCGAGATGCGGAAGGTAATATTCGCCGACGATCACCTTGTCGGCGCTCTTCAGGGCAGCGTCCGCATCGCCCTCCTTGCGCAGCACGAGCCCCGGCTTGCGCGAGGCCTCCTCGAGCTCCTTGCGGTAGGCGACGGAGTCGTATTTGCCGTTGGGACCGTCGTCCCAGGTCAGCTTCAGCGCGTCGCGGCCCTTGATCGCCGCGCCTGTGTTGCGCGCGATCACCGCGACGCCGCCGAGCGGCTGGAATTTCGAGGGCCACGGCCAGCCGCGCACCTGCATCACCTTCTCGACACCGGGGACCTTCAGCGCCTCCGCCGGCTCGAACTTGACCAGTTTGCCGCCGGTCACCGGCGGACGGGCGATCACGGCATATTTCATGCCGGGCAGCCGCACGTCGGCGCCGTAGTTCGCCTTGCCGGTGGTGATGTCGTGGAGATCGACGATGCCGATCTGGCCCTTGCCGAGATAGCGGAAGTTCTTGGGGTCCTTCAGCTTGAGGCCCTCGATGCTGGGCACCGATTCCTTGGCGGCGTCGGCGGCGAGCTCGCCGAAGCCGAGCTTGCGCCCGCTGGCGCTGTGCACGACCTCGTGGTTGACCGCCTTGACCTCGGTCGCCGGCACGCCCCAGCGCTTGGCCGCGGCCTGCTCCAGCATTGTGCGGGCCGAAGCGCCGATCTGGCGCATCGGGATCAGATAATGCCGCGTGCTGCGCGAGCCGTCGGTGTCCTGGTTGCCGAACTTGACCTCGTCGCCATGGGCTTGCTGCACCTTGACCCTGGACCAGTCGGCCTCCATCTCCTCGGCCACGATCAGCGGCAGGCTGGTGCGCACGCCGGTGCCCATTTCCGAACGGTGCCCGACGATGGTGACGATGCCATCCGCGCCTACCGAAACGAACACGCGCGGATCGACCACGACGCCATGCGGCATCTTGCCGGCGCCGGTCTCATAGGCGAGCGCCTGGCGCGACATCACGGGGGCGGCGAGCACGAAGCCGCCGGTGACGCCGAGCCCCTTCAGGATGCTGCGGCGCGACACCTTCTCGACCTTGATGTGCTTTTCGAAGCCGCGAAGCTTGCGGGGATTGTCGATGAAGTTCATGTCACACTCCCGTCGATGCGAGATGGACGGCGTTCTCGATGCGCTGATAGCAGCCGCAACGGCAGATGTTGCCAGACATCGCCTCGCGGATCTGGTCGTGCGAGGGTTTGGGATTCTCCATCAGAAGCGCCGCGGCCTGCATGATCTGGCCGGCCTGGCAGAAGCCGCATTGGGGCACATTGACCTGACGCCACGCCTTCTGCACCGGGTGATCGCCGTTCGGATGCAGCCCTTCGATCGTGGTGACCTCGCGTCCGGCGACGTCGTTGACGGACGTGATGCAGGCGCGCACCGCTTGCTTGTCGACGATGACCGTGCAGGAGCCGCACAGGGCCTGGCCGCAGCCGTATTTGGTGCCGGTGAGACCGGCCTCGTCACGCAGGAACCAGAGTAGCGGGAGATCCGGGTCACCGTCCCAGCTCTGTTCCTGGCCGTTGATCTTCACCTTGATCATGATCGTGCCTCGCTCTTCATAAGCATGCCAAATTCAAAGTCCGCCGACGCCGGTCGGCGACCTCGTGCGTCGTCTCGCCACATCCCGCCGTAGTCCCGCGCGGGCAAATCCCGGAGGGAGGCAGGAACGCAGGTAGCGAAGTCTGGATGTGCTCGATACCTCCCGTTTTCTTCTTAATTGATTGTACGTCGTGCGGCATCGTGACGGCGCGACCCTAGCAGAGATCGCGCCGACCTGGCGTTCACAGCCGAGTGTTCTCACCGGGAAAAGATTGCATCGACGGTTTGTCAAAAGCAGGGCGCGTCATCCGCCACGTTGCGCATCAAATGGGCGCAACGAAAAAAGCTTCGTCCGCCGGCTGCACCGAACGGACGAAGCAGTAGGCCTCAGTCGAGGGAGGGAGAACGCAGAGCACCGCGAACTTCAAGCAGGAAGCGGACGGTCCTGCGCAGTCATTCAGATACCAGGACTGAGGAGCCGATGGTCCTCACCCACGCGTGGTGCAGAAGCGGCGGCATCGCGCCGCGGTGGTCCCGGCAGCGGGGACCGTGAGGCTCGCTGGCGGCAACGAACGCCAGCGAGCTGCAGATGGTGTAGCCAAGATCCGGCGGCCGGCCAGTTCAGGCGGGCGTCCCAGGCAGTCTTCCTAAGCGGCTTTGGCCTTCGCGACATGGGTCGCGATCGCGTCCATCAGGGCCGGGGACAGGCAGTCATAGGGCTCGAGGCCGATCTCCTTCAGCCGCGAACGGATGCCGGCCATCTGCTCGGGCTTCACACCCGATTCGATCACGGAGGAAACGAAGGCGGCGAATTGCGGCGCCTGCGAGCCCTGCTCCTGGAACAGTTCGGGATGGATGAAGTCGAGGCCGTAGAACGGATGGTTCTTGTTCTCGATCCGGCCGTACATGTGCGTGCCGCAGGCCTTGCAGGCGTAACGCTGGATCACCGCGGAGGGGTCGACGATCTGGAGCTTGTCGCCGTTCTCGAGCACGGTGACGTTCTGGCGCGGCACGACGGCGACGACGGAGAAGGTCGCGCCCTGCGGCTTCCAGCACTTGGTGCAGCCGCAGGCGTGATTGTGGGCGACGTCGCCCTTGATGCCGACCTTCACCGGATGGTCGCTGCATTTGCAGGCCAGCGTGCCACCGGCGAAGCTGCCGCTGCCTTGCTTGATGCCGTTGTCGATCGAGGGATGGAGTGCAACAGTCATGGTCGATCCTCCTTGGTGTGACGTTTTCGAGCTAGAACACGACGACTGAACGGATGGATTTGCCCTCGTGCATGAGGTCAAAGCCCTTGTTGATCTCCTCGAGCTTGAGCACGTGGGTGATCATCGGATCGATCTGGATCTTTCCGTTCATGTACCAGTCGACGATCTTCGGCACGTCGGTGCGCCCGCGCGCGCCGCCGAAGGCCGTGCCGCGCCAGTTGCGGCCGGTGACGAGCTGGAACGGGCGGGTGGCGATCTCCTTGCCGGCCTCGGCGACGCCGATGATGATTGAGGTGCCCCAGCCGCGATGGCAGGCCTCCAGTGCCTGGCGCATCACGGTGGTGTTGCCGGTGCAGTCGAAGGTGTAGTCGGCGCCGCCGTCGGTGAGGCCGACGAGGTGCTGAACGATGTCGCCGGTGATCTTCTTCGGGTTGACGAAGTCGGTCATGCCGAACCTGCGACCCCATTCCTCCTTGGAATCGTTGATGTCGACGCCGATGATCTTGTCGGCGCCGGCCATCTTGGCGCCCTGGATGACGTTGAGGCCGATGCCGCCGAGGCCGAACACGACCACGTTGGAGCCCGGCGTCACCTTGGCGGTGTTGACGACGGCGCCGACGCCGGTGGTGACGCCGCAGCCGATGTAGCAGCTCTTGTCGAACGGCGCGTCCTCGCGGATCTTGGCGACCGCGATCTCGGGCAGCACGGTGAAGTTCGAGAAGGTCGAGCAGCCCATGTAGTGGTAGATCGGCTTGCCCTTGTAGGAGAAACGGCTGGTGCCGTCGGGCATCACGCCCTTGCCTTGCGTCGCGCGGATCGCGGTGCAGAGATTGGTCTTCTGGCTGAGGCAGCTTTTGCACTGCCGGCATTCCGGCGTGTAGAGTGGGATGACGTGATCGCCCGGCTTCACCGAGGTCACGCCCGGGCCGATCTCGCGGATGATGCCGGCTCCCTCATGTCCCAGGATCGACGGGAAGATTCCCTCGCTGTCGAAGCCGTCGAGCGTGTAGGCGTCGGTATGGCAGATACCCGTCGCCTTGATCTCGACCAGGACTTCGCCGGCCTTCGGGCCTTCCAGATCGACCTCGACGATCTCGAGCGGCTTCTTGGCTTCGAAAGCAACGGCGGCACGTGTCTTCATCGGTAGCTCCTCAAATTCTCATCAGACGCCAAGAAGTAGTCCTGGCAGCCCTCGTAACGTTCATTTCTTGCCCATGCAGGCGTCTTCAGCCTGGGTATAGGCCTCCGTCTTCTCCTCCTTTTTCGCAGGACGCTGCCGGCCCAAGGCGTCGGTGGAGCGCGCGCGGAGATAGACGTAGAGATCGTCCATGTAGCAGGCGACGTTCGGGTTATCACCGAAGGCCGGCATGACGTTCTCCTGCGCGGTCGAGATGCTCTTGCGGCCGGAGGCGACCACGCCGAGGAAGTCGCCGTAACTCATCGACTTGACAGAGTCCCTCAGCGCCGGTGCGTAGGTCGATCCCATGCCGTCGGGGCCGTGACACACGTGACAATCCGAGTGATAGCGGCGATATCCGGAATAGGTGAACCAGTCCACGGTACCGTCGGCCGAAATCTTGTAGGTCGGGTTTCCGTCCTTATCGAGCCACTTTCCGTCGTCTTCCTTCTTCACAGCGGTCGGGTCGCCCGGACCCTCTGCGACCGCGATTCCTCCGGACACAACGAAGATCATCATCACAACAATGACAGAGCAGATTTTACGCAAGAGATTTGTTCCTCGGCCGGCATTCGGTGGAGACGAGCCGGCGCGTGGAACGATCCACGCGCCGGAGCGATGCTAAGCGAGGCCTAGTTCGGCAGCGAGAACACGGTCAGCGTACCGCCGAGTGCCGTGTAGTTGCTGAGGGCCGCGTAGCCGCCGACGGCGCCGAGGCCTGCGGTCGGATCAGTCAGGCCTGCCGCGAGACCAATGCCGGCCCAGCCGCCCACGCCGGAGAGCACGGCAATGTACTGTTTGCCGTTGTTCTCATAGGTGGTGACGTTGCCGATGATGCCGGACGGAGTCTTGAACTTGTAGAGCTCCTTGCCGGACTTGGCATCGACCGCCTTCAGGTAGCCTTCGAGCGTGCCGTAGAACACCACGCCGCCTGCCGTTGCGAGCGCACCCGACCAGACCGAGAACTGCTCCTTGTTCGACCAGACGATCTTGCCGGTCTTGTTGTCCCAGGCGATGAAGTTGCCCATGTGGCTTTCACCCTGGGGCGGGTACATCGAAAGCGTCGCCCCCACATAGGGCTGGCCTGCGGTGTAGCTCACCTTGAACGGTTCGTAGTCCATGCAGACGTGGTTGGTCGGAACGTAGAACAGCTGCGTGTCCGGCGAGTAGGCCGCCGGCTGCTGGTCCTTCGTGCCGAGCGCGGCCGGGCAGATGCCCTTGGTGTTCTTGTCCTCTCCGCCGTGCTCGGTGGAATATTGGGCGACGACCTTCGGACGGCCATAGGTTGGCGAGTTCTTGTCCATGTCGACGCCGCTGGTCCAGTTCACTTTGGGATCGTACTTCTCGGCAACCAGCAGTTCGCCGGTGTCGCGATCCATGGTGTAGGCGAGGCCGTTGCGGTCGAAGTGCGTCAGCAGCTTGCGGTTCTGACCGTTGATCTGCTGGTCGCTGAGGATCATTTCGTTGACGCCGTCATAATCCCATTCGTCATGGGGCGTCATCTGGTAGACCCACTTCGCCATGCCCGTGTCGGCATCGCGGGCGAAGATCGCCATCGACCATTTGTTGTCGCCGGGACGCTGCTTCGGGTTCCAGGTCGAGGGATTGCCCGACCCGTAATAGACAAGGTTCAGAGCGGGATCGTACGAGAGCCAGCCCCAGGTGCAGCCGCCGCCGATTTTCCACTGATCGCCCTGCCAGGACTTCAGCGAAGAGTCCGGGCCGACCGGCTTGCCGAGCGACGTCGTCTTCACCGGATCGACCTTAATCTGATCGTCCGGACCCGTGGAATAGGCGCGCCAGACCTGCTTGCCGGATTTGAGGTCGTATGCGGTGACATGGCACTGCACGCCGAACTCCCCGCCGGATATGCCGACGAGGACCTTGTCCTTGACGACCAGGGCCGCCGAGGTACCGGTCTCGCCCTTTGCCGGGTTGCCATTGGTGGCCGACCAGGCCACCTGACCGGTCTTTGCATCGAGCGCCACGAGGTTGGTGTCGGCCTGATGCAGAATGATCTTACCGTCGCCATAGGACAGGCCGCGGTTGACGGTGTCGCAGCACATCACGGGGATGACGTTGGGATCCTGCTTCGGCTCGTATTTCCAAACGATCTTGTTCTCTTGCGAAAGGTCAATGGCGTAGACCTTGTTAGGGAACGGCGTGTGGACGTACATCATGTTGCCGATGATCAGCGGGCCGCCCTCGTGGCCACGCAGCACGCCGGTCGAGAAGGTCCAGGCAACTTGGAGTTTCCCGACATTCTGTGCGTTGATCTGGTTTAGCTTCGAATAGCGGGTATTGGCGTAGTCGCCCGCCGGCATCACCCAGTCTTTCGGGTTTTGCGACATCTTGATCAGCTCGTCATTTGCTGAAGCGCTGCCGACGGCGAGAGCCGCCGCCGAACCAAGACAGGTCGCCAGAAGCACCTTGCGCATAGTTATTCCTCCGTTGGTCTCGTTTATTATTTCCGAAGCGTTGCTCAATCGCCGGGCTTCTCGTCCGGCGTCTGCTCGTGCAGGGCGGTCACGATGGGGACCAGAAACGATGCTGTGCTGTTTCCTCCTCCTGATGAGAGCCACGGGTCCACGTGCAGGAGCGGCCCGTTCTTGTTGTTCCTGCCGCAATCCCTAACGGCTTCGCCATCGGGAAACTTGCCCAAGAGCGAAGGCGGTTTGCTCGACAGCGCACGGAGGTGAAGATTTTGATTTTGCAGTAGCGAATTCAGCGGCTTCGGTGCGCCCTCGAGGCCGCCTCGGCGCTCAGGTTCCCCTTGACGGCGCTGCAACTAAGGCGGAGGATTAAGTTTCAAGAGTGGCAATGGAACGATGGCGCTCGTTGCAAGAGACCGCTCAAATGCGAGGTAAACGTCACGCAATCACGGCTGAGGGCTCCGGCAGCGCTGGTTGCGATTCGCGCCGAATCTCCGGATCAAATCAGTGGCTGGATTAATGTCCGACACCATTCACACGCTCTCGACGACCGGAATGACGCCGAAGCGGCAGATCCAGAGCTGGATCGACGGGCTCACGAGCCTGTGCGGGCATTTCGACGTTGATCCGCTGGAGGCGTCCTCGCTCGAAGGTCGCATCGATTACACCACGGTCTCGCGCCTGAAGCTCTGCCAGATCGAGGTCAGCCAGCATCGCATCGCGCACACGCTGGCGCGCGCCAAGGCCAATGAACACCCGTACATAAAAATCCATTTCCAGACTTACGGCGTGTCTTATTTCGAACAAGAAGGCCGCCACATCGAGATCAACCCGGGCGACATCATCGCCTATGACGTCTCCTGTCCGCATTCGATCATCAGCCCCGCCTTTACCCGACATGACGTGGTGATCGTGCCGAAGGCGCTGCTGCGCGACCGCGGATTCCCGTCGCAGCGGATGCCGGCGTGCAAATTGACGGCGAAGACGGGGACCGGGCGGATCGCCCACGATTTCGTCCACGCCACCTTCGACGAGGCGGCAAAGCTGTCCGCCAACAGCGCGGTCGGCGTCGCGGATTCACTGATCGACCTGTTGCTGCTGCCGCTGCGCGAAGCCGACACGATGTTCGATCGTGTCGGGCCCGAAGCGATGTATGTGCGCGCGCAGTTCTTCATCCGCGAGCACTTGCGCGACCCCGATCTGTGCATCGATCAGATCTCGGCCGAGCTTGGCTGCTCCAAGCGCTATCTGCACATGCTGTTCTCGGAGCGCGGCACCACGGTGAGCGACTACATCTGGCAGGCGCGGCTGCAGAACTGCCGCCAGGAGCTCGAGGCCCACGCCGGCAAGACTATCACCGACGTTGCCTTCTCCTGGGGGTTCTCCAGCTCATCGCATTTCAGCCGGGTGTTCCGGAAATATTTCGGCGTGGTGCCGTCCTCGATCCACAAGGCACAGCAGGGCGCGGCGAGCTCGGGCGAGCATTAGACGCGGTTTTTCCAAAAGCGGCCGGCGAGGCCGTCCTCGTGATGTGCCCAACTTTCTGATCAGGCCGGCTCGAGGCCCAACGACTTCGCGCTCTCGATCCAGATCGGCAGCTCGCGCTGGTACAGCGCATTGGTTTCCTTGAAGCCGATCGCGGGCTCGAGCACGAAGGTCGAGAGAACCTCCTTCACTTTCGGATCGGTGTTGGCGGCGACGCAGAGCTCGGCGAGGCGGTCGACGACGGCTTGCGGCGTCGCCTTGGGCACGGCCCAGCCGGTGAACCCGCTCACGGTGAAGAATTTCGACGTCGCGCCCTGCTCGGGAAGGGTCTTGATCGCGGGGATCGCATCGACCTTCTTCGAATGCACGGCGAACACCGTGCCGCGGTCGCTTTGCAGGACCGACTGCGCGGCCGTGTAGCTGCCCATCGCGGCATCGAGGGTGCCTTCCAGCATTCCCGTCCACATCGGCGCCTCGCCGCGATAGTGCACCGGCTCGATGTTGAGGCCGTACTGCTTGTTGAGCTCGTTGACAGTCATGTGCGGGGCCGAGCCCGCGCTGTAGGTGCCGAAGTTCACCTTGCCGCTCTTGCGCGCGAAGGCGACGAAATCCTCCAGCGTCTTAACCCCTGTTTTCGGGTTCGCGACCAGCAACAGACCCGCGCCGGGAATGACGCTGACGAGCGTCAAATCCTTGTCCATGTCGTAGCCGGGATTTTTCATCACCACACGGTTCATGATGTAGGTGGTCGAGATCGAGCACAGGATGGTGTGGCCGTCGGGCTCGGCGCGGGCGACTTCCGCCGTCCCGATCGCGCCGGAGGCGCCGGGCTTGTTCTCGATGACGACGGTCTTGCCGACCTGCTTGGAGATGAACTCGCCATAGGCGCGCGCGAGCAGGTCGGTCTGGCCGCCGGCGGGATAGCTGCAGATCATGCGAATCTGCCGCGCCGGCCAGCTACCCTGTGCCGATGCGCCGCGCGCGACGAGCGGCATCGCCAGTGCACTGGTCCCGGCGGCGATGAAGTGGCGGCGATCGAGCTTGGCGGACATGATTCTCTCCCTGATTTTTGCCGAACCTACTGCATCCGGCTGTCGCTGCCATCGGTCGCAGGCGAGACAGATTGGCGCATTCGATTGGTCTGCGCGGTGCCTATTCGGTGATCACCCGGACGCGCAGATTGCTGGCGATGGCCGGGGAATTCACGGGGCACCGATGGGCGAATGAAATGCCTCCAGTATACGAAGGGAGACGCCGCTAGCCACATCCTCCGTCATTCCGGGATGCGTGCGCAGCACGCAGGCCCGGAATCCATCGCCCCGCATGCGCTGCTGATAAATGGATTCCGGGCTCGCCCTGCGGGCGCCCCGGAATGACGGTGCCTCACCGCTGGATGATCTTGGTCCAGACATCGCCGAGGATCGCGGGCTCGCGCGGCGGCAGATAGGTGAGGCCGGCCTGCTTGCCGAATTCGGCGATCTTGCCCGAAGCCGTGAGCTCCGTCAGCGCCTTGTTGACGGCCGCGATCAGCGCGCCATCGCTGGCGAGCCCGACATAGCCGCGATTGGCTCCGATCGGATAATAGTAGCCGGACGCCGTGATCGCCGTGTCCGGGCGCGCGGCGCGATGGGCGTCGAAGCGGGCAAGATCGATCAGCGTCGCGTCATGGTCGCCGCGCTCGAGCGCGCCGAGAAGATCGTCGCGGCCGGGGACGAGGTGGGTGATGTTGTCGATCAGGCGCCCCTTGTCGAAGGTCATCAGGATGGCGTCGCCGAGCGATCCGCTTTCGATGGCGAGACGAAGGCCGGCGAGATCGCCGATGTCGCCGACCTTGCGCCCGCGGGCCTTTGGCCCCAGCACCACCGTCATCGGCGAATAGATGTAGGGCTGGCTCGGCGCGAGCACGCCGAGCGGGACGCGGCGCCGCCGATCGTCGCGCGTGGCGCCGGCGAAACCCGGCAAGCGCGCCGTCTTCATCCCGGGTGCGACAAGCGAATCCTGCGTCAGCGCGTAGCCGCCGACCAGCGAGCAGCGCCCGTCCGAGAGCAACGCGTTGGCCTCGAGTTGCGGGCTCGAATCCTCATCCAGCCTGCTCTCGAACCACTGGATCTTCAGCGGGCGTCCCATCCGCTCGGCGATCGCCTGCGCCAGCAGCACGTCGAAGCCGGCATCCGGCTTGTCGCGGCGATGCACCGAGAGCGGCGGCCGGTCCTCGTCGAGACAGACCTTCAGAGGATCGTCGGCTGCGAGAGCGACCGACGCCATCGCGGACAGAACGGCCGCAGCGCTCCAGGCAACGCGCCGGCCCCTCATGGCTTCCTCCGGCTGGAGACGAAGGCCCAGAGGTTTCCGATCTCGTCGTCGCTGAGAATGTCGGCCCAGGGTGGCATCTTGTTGTTCTTGCCGTTCTTCACCGTGGTGACGAAGCGCGTCTTGTCGTCGGGAATGGCACGCAGATCCGGCGTGACGGTGCCGGAATTCATCAGATTGGGGCCGTGGCAGTGCGAGCATTTCGAGGCGTAGGTCGACTTGCCATGGTCGATCTGCGCCTGCATGGAATTGCCGGTGGTGTCATCGGCGCGGACGGTCGCCGCATGCGCGACCGACAGCACCGCGACGGCGGCGATCATCGCCGCCGTCTTGTGAGGGATCACTTTCAGCATCGTACCCGTGTCTTACTGTTTGACCGCAAAGACCCACAGCGAGCCGCCGGGCGGCACGTTGGCAAGCCGCTCGTCGCCGGAGAACAGCGAGTAGACGCCGCCATAGCCGCTCGTCACGGCGACATACTGCACGCCGTCCTGCTGCCAGGTCACCGGCTGTCCCTCGATGCCGGAGCCGGTCTGGAACTGCCAGAGCTTCTTGCCGGTGTCGGCGTCGAAGGCCTCGAACTCGCCGGTCAGCGCGCCTGAGAATACGACGCCTCCGGCCGTCGAGAGCACGCCCGAGAAGCGCGGAATGTCGCTCGGCGCCTCCCATTTCGATTTGCCGGTCATGGGGTCGATGGCCTTGAGATGACCGCGCGGCCCGTCGCCGTATTCCCAGAGGTCGGTCAGATCCATGCCGAGATACCATTCGCCCTGCTTGTAGGTGACGGGCTCGGTCTTGTACCTGCCGCCGAAAGCGAGCGTGTTGGCATAGGCGAGGCCGGTCTGCGGATTGAACGACATCGGCTCCCAGTTCTTGCCGCCAAGGATCGAGGGATAGACGGTGACTTTCTTGCCCTCGCGTGCGTCCTTCGACACGTCGGTCTCGATCGGACGTCCCGTCTTCATGTCGATGCCGGTTGCCCAGTTGACCTTCACGTAAGGATTGGCCGCGAGCAGCTTGCCGTTGGTGCGGTCGAGCACGTAGAAGAAGCCGTTGCGGTTGGCATTCAGCAGCGCCTTGGTCGGCTTGCCCTCGATCGTCATGTCGGCGAGCACCATCTCGGCCACGGCGTCGTAGTCGAACGGATTGTTCGGCGAGAACTGGTAATGCCACTTGATCTTGCCGGTCTTGGGATCCAGCGCCAGGACGGAGCAGGTGTAGAGATTGTCGCCGGGGCGCACCGCCGAGTTGAACGGGCCGGGATTGCCGGTGCCCCAATACACCGTGTTCAGCTCGGGGTCATAAGAGCCGGTGATCCAGGTCGAGCCACCGCCGAGCTTCCAGGTGTCGCCCTTCCAGGTGTCGCCGCCGGGCTCGTCCGGCGAGGGGATCGAGTGGGTCCGCCAGAGATGCTTGCCCGTTGCCGGATCCCAGCCGTCGATGAAGCCTCTTGTGCCGAATTCGGCGCCGGAGATGCCGGTGATGACGACGCCGTCGGCAACGAGCGGGGCTACCGTCATCGAATAGCCTTCCTTGATGTCGGCTGCTTTTTGCCGCCACAGCTCCTTGCCGTTCTTGGCGTCGATGGCAATCACGTGGGCATCGAGGGTCGTACGGAACAGCTTGCCCTCGTGAATCGCGACGCCGCGGTTGATGATGCCGCAGCAGACGATTCGCGGCGTCTCCGCCGGATATTCGATCTTGCTCTTCCAGATCTGCTTGCCGGTCTTGGCATCGACCGCCATCGTGGCATTGTGCGAGGTGACGTAGATGACGCCCTGATAGACGATGGGCTGCGATTCCTCGCTCCGATCGTCATTGAAGCTGTAATTCCAGATCGGGACGAGATTCTTGACCGTATCCTTGTTGATCTGCTTCAGCGTCGAGAAGCGCTGAAGATTGTAGCCCATTCCGTAATTGAGAACGTTCGATGTGTCGGTCGCACCCTTGACCAGCTGCTCGGTGGTCTGTGCATTTGCACAGGTTGACGCAAGCATGACGAGGCTCGCGGCCATCGCAAAGCGTTTCATCCGTTCCTCCCAAAATGCGCGCCTTTTGACGCTGCGGCTGCAACACTCCGTCGGAAACCAAAACGCGTCAATACGAAAGTCGTAAGCAACGTGCCGATATCGTCGGCGGTCACCTGACGGAAACCTGACAAAGGCAACTCCAACTTGTGCGGAGACGCTGAGAATTCCGTGGCGCGAAGCGCGATCGGGAGCAGGTCGATGCATCTCCACCGGTTGTGGCGCGCGTAAGTTGCAAGTCCGGACTTGAACCGAGGTCCGCTTGCGGGTTTATCTCGGCTCTGCCCCATTAATCAGGGGCTCTATGTCAGGGAGGTCTCGATGATTTCGGCTCGCTCGATTGCCCTTGCACTTATGATTGCACTCTCGGCCGGTCCGGCGTGGTCGGCTTCCGGCAATGCGGTCAAGTTGTTCGACACCGACAACGACGGCACGCTCGATCTTGCCGAGGTGAAGAAGGCCGCTGCCACCACCTTCGCAAAGCTCGATCCCGATCGCGACGGCACGCTCGATGCGCGCGAACTGCGTGGACGGTTGAGCGCGAAAGCACTCGCCGCGGCCGACCCCGACCGCGACGGGACCCTCACCCTCGACGAATATTTGTCGGTGGTCGAGCAGCGTTTCAGCGCAGCCAATCCCGACAAGGACGGAACGCTGGATGCGAAGGAGCTGAACGCGCGCGCCGGTCGCGCGCTCGTGCGATTGCTCCGGTGAGCGCCGCGGCCGGAACGGGCGTGACGGGCGTAACGTTTGCGATCATTCTCGTCTCGCGCTCGGGAACATCGGGCTGCTCGGCCTGTTTCTCCGCATGTCCTGCCGGCGCCGGGGCTGCGCTGCGGGAGAAAAGGAGATGCAGATGAATACGAATCGTTCCCTTCTTGCTGCCTGTGCAATCCTGGCGCTGAGCGCCGGGGTTGCGGTCGCCGGTCCCTGCAACACCGGCAGCGCCAGCACCGACAAGGATGCTGGTTCTGGTCCGGTCACCGTGGGCTCCGCGCAATCGCACACGTCCGGTTCGGCGAGCGGTACCAGCCAGCATCCGCCGACCAGCACCATGAACCGTGCCAGCGGTGAATCGCCGGCGTCGTCCGAGGATGCGCAGCGCCAAATGCAGAGCGAGCCGACGGCGGCTCAGCGCGCTGCAGGCGCCAAGCCGAATGCCGAAATGGCCGACAAGGATTGCTGACGGCACCGTTGTCGATTGGACGCGCGGTGCATTGCACAAGGCAGTGTCTCGCTGGTCAGGTTTGACCAGGAGGGAACTTGCCTTGTCCGAGAGAGAAATTGCGGCCGCGAAGAATTGGCACAGACGCGGCGGCAGTCGAATCGAGGCTTGAACTGCAATTGACGCAGCCCTAGGTTTTCGCCGCGCGATGTCGCGCTCAATACCTTGGGAGACCCGAATGGCTTGGAAAGCTCCGAAGATCGTGGAAGTGCCGGTCGGCATGGAAATCAACATGTACGCCTGCGCCTCGCGCAAGTAAGACCGACGACCTGCCGCGGCTTCGATGGCAAACGCCGTCGGAGCCGTGGCAGTGTCGGATCTGCGCCTCGCCGTGCTCCATGCTTTGCGGATTGACGTGAATGCCGCACGTGGACGGGCTTCAATTCTCTGGCCGCAAAATCTCGACCGTGCTCTGCGGCAGTGTGTTACGCTGGCGCCCGGTCAGCGCTGCTGCCGCATCATAGCGGCGCGCGCCTTTGGGGCACGGGATGGGCGGCAGAGCCTGCAAGTTCTGGACGGTGATCGTGTGCGCGATCGTGCTGGCGCCGGCGCGCAGCAGCGCCGAGGCAGGTTTTGATACCGAGCACATCTTCGGCTTCATGATCGGCACCGATATCGGCAATGTCGGCGAGCGCGAATTCCAGACCCAGACGACGGGGCGCTTCGGCAAAGGCGGGGGCGCTTATCGCGCCCTTGAACACGAGGTCGAGATCGAGGTGGTGCCGCTGCCGAATTTTCGTGTCGAGGTCGGCGGCACCGCCAGCTTGCACCACATCACCGGCGTCCCTGACATCGACGACCGCCGCCAGTTCAACTTCCAGGGCATCTCGCTTGACCTGCGCTATCGCCTGCTCGACCGTGAGCGCGCACCATTCGGCCTCACGATTGCGGCCGAGCTCCACGGCGACCGCATCGACGAGACCAGCGGCGCGAAAGGGCGGATGTACGGCACGGAATTCACGTTCGCCTTCGACGGCGAACTCATTCCGAACTTCGCCATCGGCGCCCTCAACCTGATCTACCAGCCGGAATGGGCGCGCTTCGAGATTGGAGGGGCTTCCGAGAAGAGCTCGACGATCGGGGCCGCGTTTGCCGGCCTGGTGCGCGTGCGGCCCAATGTGCTGCTCGGCGGCGAGATGCGCTACTTCCGGCAATATGAGGGCATCGGCCTTAGCGAGTTCTCAGGCCAGGCCCTGTTTGTCGGCCCCACCGCCTATTTCCAGCTCTCCGAGCGTTCCCGGCTCACGGCGAGCTGGAGCATGCAGGCCTGGGGGCGCCCGGCCAGCTCAGGCGGCAATCTCGACCTCGTCAATTTCGAGCGGCATCAGGCACGATTGGTGTTCGGCGTGAATTTTTAGCGCGGAAAGTCGTCATGCCCGGGCTTCTCCCGCGTGCGCGGCCGAAGCCACTTCGGCGAGGCGACGGCCAGGGCATCCACGTTCTTTGTTCCACGAGGCAAGGAGGCCGAGCCCGGCCATGACGAGGCTCCGGCGCTATGAAACTTCCCCCTCCTTCGCGCGTAGCTTCATGTGCTAATCTCTCCATCGCCCCCTTGCGAGAGGATCCCGGCATGAACCCGATTGACCTGGTGGTGACTGTGTGCGCGGTGCTCTCGCCTGCGACCTGCGAGGAGCGGCATCTGGTGTTCCACTATTCCGGGTCGCCGCGGCAATGCGCGATGGCCGCGCCGCCCTATATCGCGCAATGGGTCGGTGAGCATCCGAAGTGGCACGCGGTGAAGTGGCGCTGCGAATATCCGCACCCGAACGACAAGGCGTGAGCTGCCAGAATCCGTTCGAACGCTACTTGGTGCAGTCCTTCAGATCCTTGTCGGCGATCGAGAACACCGCGTCGGCCTTGATCTCGATATCGCGGACGACGCACTGCCGTGCATTGGGGTAGCTGACCCTGGCGTCGTAGCGGCCGGGCTCGATGCCGGTGATGCGCAACCGCTCGTCGTGGTCGACCTCCTTGTCCTTGTCATTCAAGCACTGGTTCGGACCCCAGTCGGTCTTGCCCGCGGGTGCAAGCTGGAAGCCGGAGATGGTCTCCGTCGTGAGATTCCAGAGCCTTATGCCCTTGCCCTTGGTCTGCGCACCGGCTTCCCCGGCAAGCGTCAACAACGCGGTCAAAGCAAGAACCCCACGCATCAGCCAGTCCTCCCAAAGGGCGCCGTCATTCCCTGATCAGCCGCTCGCGGTTCTTTGCCTTGTCGAAATTCTTGGCGCGGTCAAGGCCATTTGGTGCGATCAGCTTCGCCGAGACGAGATCGGCGCCGTCGAAATCGGCGTCGATGACGATGGCGCCGGTCAGATCGGCTCCGCCGAGTTGGGCGTTTTTCAGTGATGCGCCGCTCAGATCGGCGCCCCTGAGGACTGCGAATTCGAGGTCAACGCGCGACAAATCGGCGTTGCGCGCGTTCAGCCGTTCCAGCTTGGCGGATCTCAGCACCGCGCGCATCAGTCCCATCGACTGGTTTCGCATATCGGCGCCGAGATTCGCGTCCGCGATCGAGGCGCCGACCAGGCTTGCGCCGGTGAGGTCGGCAGCGATCCGCGCTCCTGACAGGTTCGCACCGTCGAGACGCGCGCGGGCCATTTGCGAGGCGAACAGATTGGCGCCCTTAAGGCTTGCGCCGGTAAGATCCGCATCCAGCAGCCACGCCTGATCGAGGATCGCACCGTCCAGCCTGGCGTCTCGAAGTATTGTCTTGTTGAGCCGCGCGGCGCGGAGAACCGTGTTGGACAGGTCCAGCCCCGAGAGATCGAGACCCGACAGGCGTTTGCCGGTGAAATCGGCAGGCTGCTTTGGGCTCGCTTTGGCCAACATGGCCTCGACCTCCGGCCTCGTCATTTCAGCCGAGACCATCGCGGGGGAGGTGAGGTCGATGCCACGCATCATGTCCTGCGCGCCCGCCGTCATCGCAACGAGTGCGAGGCTAAGCGCTGCAAGACCAAGCGTTGCGAAGGCGACTGTCCGTGTCATCATCAGCTCCGCCGCCCGCTAATCTAGCACGTCCACCAGGCGACCGGCTATGAGGCATCTCGCTCAGTGCGGTCGCCTTGAGTTCGTTGCGCGAGGCCGGCCTTGATCGCCGCAATTTCGGCTTCGCCGCGTGTGTCGCGGGGGATGCCGATAGGCACCTCGGCGACGATCCGCGCTGGTCGCGGCGACAGGAAGAACAGCCGGTCGCCCAGGCGCACTGCATCGTCCAGGCTGTGTGTCACCAAAAGCGTCATCACCGGCCGGCTCGCGACGAGCGTTGCAATTTCATCGCGCAGGCGTCCGGCGAGAGCGTCATCGAGCGATGCCAGCGGTTCGTCGAGCACCAGAATATCCGGCTCGACGGCAAAGGCGCGGGCGAGCGCCACGCGCCGGGCCAAACCCAGCGAGAGCTCACCGGGATAGTGGTCGCGATGCGCTTCCAGCTCCAAAATCCTGAAGAGCTCGGCGAGCTTGGCATCAGCGACATCGGGCGCAGCCAGCCGTACATTCTGCTCGACCGAGCGCCACGGCAGCAGACGCGGCTCCTGGAACACCATGCCGATCCGCGCCTCCGGCGGTCGCGCGACGCGGCCTGCAAAGTCGTGGTCCAGTCCCAGGATGATGCGCAGCATCGTGCTCTTGCCGCAGCCGGAGGGGCCGATCAGCACGCCGACCTCGCCGGATTGCAGCGCGAATTTGACGGGCGCCAGCACCTCGTGCGTTCCGCCCGCGGCACTCCTGAAAGTCTTGCCCGTGATATCGACCTCAAGCCGCACGGGGCCGCCACCTGTTTGCGCGGGCTTCGAACGGCTGCACCAGCAAGGTTTCGATGACGAGCACGACGGCGGCGAAGGTGAGGGAATAGGCCAGCAGCCGCGGCGTGTCGAACAGCTGGAAGGCGACGCCGATCTCGAAGCCGACGCCGTTCGGCCGCCCCAGCAGCTCGGCGACGAGCACGATCTTCCACACCAGCGACAGGCCGGAGCGGGCCGAGGCCGCGATATAGGGCGCCAGTTGCGGCAGCACGACGTGGCGGAAGGCGCGCCAGCGCGGCATTGCGAACACGCTCGCCATCTCGTCGAGCGAACGGTCGAGCGCGCGCGTGCCCTCGCGCAATGTGACGATGGCGGTCGGCAGCTTGTTGATGGCAATCGCCGCGATCGCGGCGGCCTCGGTGAGGCCAGCCCAGATATAGGCCAGCACGATCACGACCAAGGCGGGCAGGTTGAGCAACAGGATCAGCCAGGGATCGCCGAGCCGGTCGGCGAGCTTCACCCGGCCCATCAAATAGCCGATGGCACTGCCGAGCGACATCGCGAGGGTGAAGGCGAGCGCGACGCGCGCCAGCGTGGCGCCGAGATGCAGGAACAGCGCGCCGCTTGATGCTTCCGCGATCATCACCTGAAGCACCGCCGGCGGGGAAGGCAGCTTTGCGCCGCCGACCACGAGCGCGGCAATCCACCAGATCGCGAGGAACAGGGCGAACGACAGCAGGCGCAGCACCTCAGTCTCCGGGGACTGCGTGATAGAAGGTGCCGGGATCGAGCTCGGCTGCAGGGCCGACGAGGTCGCGGCCGCCGATCTCGGCCAGCACGCGGTAGAGCACGCGCGCGTCCTTTTCCTCGTCATCGATGCTCCGGCGCGGAATGCCGTCGCGGTAGCGGTCGCGGTAAGCCTTGAGCAGGGCAGGATCGGTCGTGCCGGTAAGCGGCGCGACCTTGTCCCAGGCCGCATCCGAGGTCGCCAGCAACTCCTTGGCCTTGCGGGTCATCGCGATGAAGCGCGCGACGGCCTCCTTATGGCTCGCGGCCCAGCTCTCATCGAAGACATAGCCGACCGCGGCGACCGCGCCTTTGGCACCCAGCTTCGGCAAGATGTCCTCGATGCCGGCGAGGCGCCTGAAGCCCTTCGCTTCGAGCTGGGCGCAGAAATTCCAGAAGTTGAGGCTCGCATCCATCTCCCCGTCCAGCGCCTTGGCGGCGATCAGCGGCGGGGCGCCGTAGACGATGGTTGCTTCCGACTTGAGGTCGATGCCGTCCTGCTTCATCCGCGCCTGCAGCAGCAGCCAGCTCTTGTCGATCGCCCCGCCGGCGACCGCGAGCTTGCGGCCCTTGAGGTCGGCGAGCGTCTTGATCGGCGATGAGGCCGGCACCATCACGGCGCCGAGCGCGCTGGAATAGGGATAGAAGGTGAGCTTGGCACCGAGCGTGCGCTCGCGTGACACCCAAAGCCAGTCCGACAGGATGATGTCGGCGCTGCCGGCGCGCATCGCGATCTTGCCGGCTTCGGTGCTCGCCAGCTCGGTGACCTCCAGCGACAGGCTGGCCTCCTTGTCGAGGCCGGCGCTGCGGATCGCGGCCAGCTCCCACGAGAATGTTCCGGTCTTCTGCACCGCAAGGCGGATCGTGTCCGCAGCGCCAGCAGGTGCGGCTAGCGCCAGCACCGTTGCGAGCACCCAAATTCGCGCCAAAACTCTCATCACCTTGTGAGCCGTTTCCTCTGACAGAGTGCTTTTCAGCACAATACGCATAGCATAGCCTTGGTCGCAACCAGCGGGAGGACGCGCATGAATCCGGCCGGACGGCTACGACCGATTGTCGCCGCATTGACGGCGCTCGCTGCGAGCGTATGCGTGGCACGGGCCGAAGAGGCCAATGATTATCCCACCGCCGCGCGCGCGGAATACGTCTATGGCTGCATGAAGGCCAATGGCGAGACGCGCTCCGCGATCGAGCAATGTTCCTGCTCCATCGACGTGGTCGCCTCGATCATACCCTACGAGCGCTATGTGACCGCCGAGACCGCGCTCAGCATGTCGCAGGTGCGCGGCGATCTCGGTGTGCAGTTTCGCACTTCGGAGCAGGCCAACTCGGCGGTGAATGACTTGAGGCGCGCCCAGGCGGAAGCCGAGGTGAGGTGCTTCTGAATTGTGCCGCGGTGTCTCTCACCCTCCCCTGGAGGGGTCCGGGACGAGCGTAGCTCGCCCGTGGTCGATCGCGCGAAGCGCGAGGAGAGACCGTCACCCCACCCCGTCCCACGTTTCGCTACGCTCAATGTGAGCCGACCCTCCCCCTCCAGGGAAGGGTGCTCCTCGCCTCACGTCCCCGGCTTCTCGACATCCCATTCATTGCGGAACACATGCCCTTCCGTATCCCTGGCCTCCGCACGAAAGCGCTTGGCGCCGTTGGAGACATAGGTGAAGCGCAGGTTGGGATCTTCCGAGATCGAGATGCCGCCTTCCATCGACAGCACCGGGCTGTCGTCCTGCGTCAATCTGAGCTGGTTGATGAAGAAGGCGGGGATATAGAGCTGCGTGACCTGGTCCATCTGCAGGCCGGAATTGTTGGGATGGCCGATCATGATCTGCGCTTCGCGCAACCGGCTGGCCGGACCGTCCTCACGGGCGAATTGCCGGTAGCGCATCTGGCCGAGCCGGTTCTTGGCTTCCTCCACGTTCTTTGCAGCCGGCGCCGAGCAGCCGCCGGAGGCCTTCACATAGACTTTCGAGACGTAGAGCTGGCCGTCGCTGAGCTCGGCGACCGCGTGCACTTCGGTGTAATTGTTGACGCGCACGCGGGTCGAGATTTCCGTGACATTGGCGTCCGGGCCGAGCTCGAACTTCGCGGCCATCGGCGCGGGATTGCGGTCGATCACCAGCGTGATTGAACGGATGCGTCTGCTGTCGCCGGGCGACAGCTTGCTGCGCAGCGTCACCGGCACGATGGCGGCATCCTCGGCGCGATAGGGCATCTCGATGCCGATGACCTCGGCGCCGTCGTTCATCGGCCTGTTGCCGAAGATGTCCTGCACCAGGCCCGGCCAGGGATCGTAGGCCTGTTCCGCCTGCGCCGGCACGGCGAAGGCGATGCCGAGGAGCAGGGCGATCAGGGGCAGGCGGCGTGTGCATGCCGTCATGGTCATGCTCCTCAATTTAGGTGAAGCTGATCTCCTGCCAGCGTAGCGTGCCCGCTATTCCCATTCAATTTCCGAAAATGCTGCAGTTGCGTTGCGGGCGTTGTAGTCCTCGAACAGCTGCCAGTGCGGCCGCTCCTCCGCCGCCGCCTTGTCCGCAGCGGCGCGGATCGGCGCGCCCTTCTTGTTCAAGGTACGGACGTCGGACAGCAGCGTTGACAGGTAACGCCGTTCTTCGTTCAGCGCCGCCGGCCAGTCGCTCACAGGGCCGTGGCCGGGAACAACGCGCAGCGCTGGAATCGTCTCCAACTCCTTGAGCGTGGCGAGCCAGCCGCGAATGCTGCCGTCCATCACCGGAATGTGGTGCAGAAAGACGAGATCGCCGGCAAGCAGGGTTTTGGTGCTCTCGTCGAACACGGTCAGATCGTTGTCGCTGTGGCCGGCCGGCCATGCGCGCAGGGTCAAGCGGCGCGAGCCCAGATCGAGCGTGAGCGTGTCCATCACGAGCAGGGTAGGCGGTACGATCTTCACGGGATCAATCAGCTCGGGGCCCATGAGGCGTCTGAAATTATCGAGATAGAACGGCCCGCGGGCGGCCAACGCCTGCGGCAGCTTGCTGTGGCCGACGAAGCTGGCTCCCTCCGCCGCGAAAGCAGCATTGCCGAAGACATGGTCGGGATGGCCATGGGTGTTGATGACATAGCGGATCGGCTTTTGCGTGCGCGCTCGTACCGTCGCCAGCAGCGCCTCGCCCTCGCGCTGGCTGCCGCCAGTGTCGATCACGGCCACCGCGTCGTCTCCCACGATGAAGCTGAGGTTGGCGATGCCGCCTTCATTCTCGCGGCTCATCAGCGCGATGGCCCCGGAGTGTACGAAGATTCCCGGCGCGACTTCGCTCACAGGCAATTCGGCCGCCCCGGCGCGTGCTAGCGTGGCTGTTACCAGGGACAAGGCTGCGATCACGAGAGCGATGCGAGACACTTTTTCCGCCTCAGTTCAAAGGACTGGTCTCATTGCACTGCAACAAAGAAAAGCCGGCAAAAGTTGGCACACGTGGCGCGTCATGCGTTGCATGGATAACATTCAAACAAAACGAGGAGGAAGCGCGATGACGCAGGCCGGACGACATCGTCGCTGGTGGTTTTCACTCTGGATCGTAATCGCATCATGTGCGCATGGCGATCTCGCCATCGGGCAGACCAACGAGACCGGAGATCTCTCATTCGAGCTGGTCGACCCGAAGGTGCTGCGCGTCTGCGCCGACCCGCGCAACCTGCCGTTCTCGAATGAGAAGGGCGAGGGCTTCGAGAACAAGCTCGCCGAGTTTCTGGCGGACAAGCTGCAGAAGAAGCTGGACTACGTGTTCTTCCCGCAGGCCGCCGGCTTCGTGCGCATGACGTTGGGTGCGCATCGCTGCGACGTCATCATGGGCTACCCGCAGGGGGACGACCTCGTGCAGGGCACCAATCCCTACTACCGCACGACCTATGCACTGGTTGCCAAAACTGGCAGCGGGCTCGAGGACGTCGACACGCTGGAGGACGCACGCCTGAAAGGTAAGCATATCGGCATCGTCGCCGGCACGCCGCCGGCGACCAATATGGCGTTGGCAGGCCTGATGGGCGACGCAAAGCCCTATCAGCTGATGATCGACACGCGCTTCGACAATTCGGCGCAGGCGATGATCGAGGACCTCACTGCTGGCAAGATCGACGCCGGCGTGCTCTGGGGACCGATGGCCGGCTATTATGCGAAGAAAGCCGGCCCCTCGCTGCACGTCACGCCGCTGGTCAAGGAGACCACCGGGTCCAAGCTGGTCTATCGCATCGGCATGGGCGTGCGACCCGCCGACCAGAACTGGAAGCGGCAGCTCAACCGGGTGATCCAGGAGAACCAGGGCGAGATCAACAAGATCCTGCTCGATTTCGGCGTGCCGCTGCTGGACGAGAACAACCGGCCGCTCGGCGCGGAGACGGCCAAGAAGGCGCCATGAGCCGGCCGCTTGCCGCTGCGTTCGTCGTTGCCTTGCTCATGGCCCCGGCGTCGGCGCAGCAGCAGGAGCCGTTCGAGCCCGAGGGATATCGTACCGACAATTATCGCGCGCCGGTGCCGGCGACGCTCGCTGGCGCGCGCGTGCTCACGACCGGCGAGGCGGAGGCGATCTGGCGTGCGAACAGCGGCACCTTCGTTGACGTCATGCCGCGCGCGCCGAAACCAAAGAACCTTCCTGTGAGCACGGTATGGCGTGACGCGCCGCGCCAGAACATTCCGGGCAGCTTCTGGCTGCCGGACACCGGCTACGGCAACTTGCCGCCCGCCATGGACGATTATCTCCAGCGCGGCCTCGCGCGCGCCTCAGGCGGCGACAAGGCCGCGCTGCTGGTGATCTATTGCCTCGCGGATTGCTGGATGTCCTGGAACGCCGCCAGGCGCGCATTGGCTTACGGCTATGCCAACGTCGCCTGGTATCCCGACGGCACCGACGGCTGGGAGCGCGCGAAGCTGCCGACGGAAGAGGCGCAGCCGGAGCCGCGGCCGGAGCAATAGTGATCAAGCGCAGGTGCGCTCCCTCGCCCCGTTCTTACGGGGTGAGGTGAAGATCCAACCTACGGCCTCTGCTTCTGCAACTTCGTCAACGTGCCCGTACCGTTGGTCTCGGTCGCAGAATAGCTCACCCTGTCGCCGGCATGGACGGCATCCAGCATCGCGGCATCTTTCGCCTTGTACTCCTGGAGCGCGCCGGCGCTGCCTGTGCTGGCGCCGACTGTGCCCTTCTGGGTCTGCTGGATCGAGATCGTGCCGTTGAGCCGATCGATCCGCGTGATCATCCCGGTCATGTCGTCAGCAAAGGCGCTGGTTGCGAGCATGCTGAGGACCGCAGCGCCCGCAAACATGATTCTTGTGGTTCCCATCGAGGCCTCCCGACGTCTTGAGTTCACGTCGACAAGCAATCATAAATCGATTTGGTTCCGGCACATAGCGCGGCGAAAGGTTAACGTTGCCGGGGCGATTGCGGGAACTTTTCGTGAGCGGTCAGCGTAACTGACGCTATTCCATTTCCTGCTGGATCACACGCCCGAGCGCGAACAGGCGCTGGTCGATCGAGGTTGGAACCTCGCAGACGAAGCGCACCACCTTGTGGCGGTCCTCGAAGATCCGGGTCTTCCAGATCAGCTCGTTGCTGAGCGCCTGGACCTTGGCCTCGTCGCGCGGTGTGGCCCCTTGCAGGGCCTGGAGCTGAATTGCCTCCTCGCGGATCTTGTCGGCGGCATCGCGCTGCTTGCGGCTGACGCGCTCGAGTCCGTTCATGACCTGGGAGCGCTGGGCGTTGAGCGTGTCGAACAGGCCGGCGAACAGCAGCTTTGCGTTCGCGGTCTTGTCGGCAGCGGAACCCGCGAGAAACTCCTTCACCAGCTTTTCCGCCTCATCCAGCGGCGTCTTGCGCGCCGCCAGTTTCGCAACGAGCGCGCTGATCCTGGCGTCGTCCTTCCATTTGTTCTGGACGTCATCGAGCGGCGGACCACCCCACACGGCCGCCAGCGAGATCTCGGGCACCTTCGCCTGGGTGCACGGCCAGTCCGGATAGCGCGGATCGGCGGCGAGCGCCGTCGTGCTCGCGACAGCGAGCACGAGTACAGAGGTGACCAGAACCCGAACAATCATCCTTCGCCTCCCGCAGGCCCGCGTCGCGCCAGCCCGCGCGAGGGATCATAGGCCAGGATCGCGCCGATCATGAAGACGATTGTGCAAGCAGCGACCACCGCCAGGGAGATCCAGTTGATCTGGCCATACAGCGCGAAGCGGATCAGCTCGACCGCATGGGTGAACGGATTGGCCTCGCACAGATAATAGAGATAGGGGCTGCCCTCCTGCACGCGCCAGAGCGGGTAGAGCGCAGAGGAGGCAAAGAACATCGGGAAGATCACGAAGTTCATGACACCGGCGAAGTTCTCCAGCTGCTTGATGCCCGACGAGATCAGCATGCCGAGCGAGCCCAGCATCAGCCCCGACAGGATCAGCGCCGGCAGCACGGTGAGATAGCCCTGGGGCGGCGGGGTGATGTCCCAGAGCCAGGCGATCAGCAGGAACGCATAGACCTGGAGCAGCGATACCGCGGTGCCCGCGAGCAGCTTGCAGAACAACAGGAACCCCCGCGGCAGCGGGCTTACCAGGAGCGTACGCATGTTGCCCATCTCACGGTCATAGACCATCGAGAGCGAGGACTGCATGCCGTTGAAGAGCTGGATCATCGCCATCAGTCCCGGCGCGATATAGACCTCGTAGAGGATGTAGGTCTCGTAGGGCGGGATGATGGAGATGCCGAGCACCTGGCGGAAGCCGGCGGCAAAGATGAACAGCCACACCAGAGGCCGCACCAGCGCCGAGACGAAGCGCTCGCGCTGATGCAGGAAGCGCAGGCCCTCGCGCCAGACGATGCCGCTGAGGCAGGTCATGTACTCGGCGAACGAGAAGCCGCGCGGCGCCTCGCGCGTTGCAATGCTGCTCATGCGCCGCCTCCCGGCATGGTTTGCGCGCCGGTCAGGCGCATGAAGGCGGTGTTGACGTCCTGCGCGCCTGTTGCGGCGATGACGCGGCTCATCGGCCCCTGCGCCAGCACCTTGCCCTGGTGCAGCACCACGAGATCGTCGCCGGGCATGATCTCGTCGAACAGGTGTGTGGCCCAGAGCACGCCGATGCCCTGCTCGGTCACGAGCTGGCGCACGTGGCTGATGATGTCGGCGCGCGCCTTGACGTCGAGACCGACGGTCGGCTCGTCGAGCAGCAAGAGGCGCGGCCGATGCAGCAGCGCGCGGGCGATCTCCAGCCGCCGCATCTGTCCGCCGGAGAGATCGCGCACCTTGCTTGCGGCGCGATCGGCAAGGCCGATGCGGCCGAGCAGCTCGGCGCTGCGCACCGATGCCTCGCGGCGGCCGATGCCGTGCAGCGCCGCGTGGTAGAGCAGGTTCTGCGTCAGCGACAGGTCGAGATCGAGCGTGCGGGGCTGGAACACGACCCCGAGCAGCCGCAGCGCCTCGCCGGGGCTCTTGCTGACGTCATGGCCGAAGATCGAGACGCGGCCGGACTGGATGCCGAACAGGCGCGTGATCAACGAGAACAGCGTGCTCTTGCCGGCGCCGTTGAGTCCCAGCAGCGCCGTGAAGCTCGCGGGCTGGACATTGAAGGACACGTCCGTCAATGCGCGCCGCGGACCATAGGCATGGCTGACGCCGTCGATCGACAACGCCGGCACCGTGGCCGCTTCGGCTCTCGGCGTCTCCTGCACTTCGGCGATCGGGGCGGGGCTGGTCATGGCGCGATCGTGACGCCCCAGGGCAGCTCGCCGACCTGAATGGTCTTGATCACCTTCTGCGCGGCGACGTCGATGACGGAGACGTCGTTCGACACACCGTTGGTGGTGAGCAAATATTTCTCGTCCGGCGTGAACGCCATGTGCCAGACCCGCTGCCCGACCAGGAGATATTTCGTCACCTTGCGCGAGGCGACGTCGACCACCGCGATGCGGTTGGCGGGGCCGAGCGCGACGAAGGCAGTTTTGTCGTCCCTGGTCATGCCGATGCCGACCGGCTGGATCGCCTCCTTCCGCAGGCCCGGGATCTCGAACGTGATTTTGCCGATCACCTCGTGCTTCTTGGGGTCGATGATCGAGACGGTGCCGCCGATCTCCGAGGACACCCAGACTTCCGACGAATCGTGCTTGTACTCGGCAAAGCGCGGCCGCGCGTCCACCAGCACGTTGGCGACGATCTGTCGCGAGGCGGTGTCGATGAAATGCGCCATGTTGGTGGTTTCTGAGGTGTTGATCAGCGTCTTGCCGTCCGGACTGATGGTCATGCCCTCCGGCTCGACACCGACCTGGATGTCGCCGAGCCGGGCGCGCTTCTCGAGATCGATCACCGTCACCGTGTTGTCGTTCTCGTTGGCGACATAGAGCATCTTGCCGGCGGCATCCTGCGCGAACAGCTCGGGGTCGGGTCCGGAGGGCAGGCTGTCCACCACGGTTTGCGTCTTGGCGTCGATCACCTGGATGGTGTCGTCGTCGCCGACCGCGACCATCACGAACTTGCCGTCGCGGGTAAGGTCGATGCCGCGCGGACGCTGGCCGACCTTGATGGTCTTGGTCACGGTCCAGCTGTCGGTATCGATCACCGAGACCGTGTTGCTCTTCTCGTTCGAGACGTAGGCGATGAACGCATGCGCGGGCGGTGCAGCGAGCGTGATCGCCACGGGTACGGCCGTCGCCAGCATGCGCAAGGTCTGTCCGCGGGCGGTCTTCACCTCCCCCGCTTGCGGGGGAGGTCGTATCGCATCGTCAGATGCGATACGGGAGAGGGCTCTCTCCTCTTGGGGGTTCTCGCGCGTGGAGACACCCTCTCCCCAACCCTCCCCCGCGCGCGGGGGAGGGGGCGAACCGTCATCATTGTCGCGGCGGCTCGATCTCATCTCACCATTGCTCACTTCAGCTTGCATTTGCTCTCCGGGCGATCGTAGCCGAGCGTGTCGAGCTCGGAGACTTGGTGCAGGAAGCCCTCCTGCGGCGACACCGACACCACCATGCGGCCGTCGACCAGGAGGATCGGCTGACGCAGCTGCAGGTTCCAGTCGCGCAAGGTCAGCCGCGTGCCCTTGAAGGCGGCGACCGAGAAATCCGGGCCCTTGATGAAATCGGTGACCTTCCTGACCTCGCCGGAGTTGGTGCGCGAGGTGGCTTCGCCGATCATGCGCACGGCCGTCCAGGCCTGCATGTCGCGTGCGGTCATCCGCCGCGAATTCAGCTTGATGAAGCGGTTTTGCATCTGGATCGCGCCCCACTGATCCTGCGATGCGTCCCAGCTGCGCGGCACGAGGCCGGCCGAGCCGGCGACTGGGCGCGGATCCCAGGTGCGATAGGGCAGATAGGCGCCGAACACCTCGCTCTCGTCGGCGGCGACCAGCACGTCATAGGCCGGCGCCTGCTGCGTGAAGACGGGGATCTGACGCTGGATCTGCGCCACGCCGCTATCGGTGCGCCGCGCACCGCCCTTGTCCTCGAAGGTCCGCTCCTGCACGATCTTGGCGCCGAACCGCGCCGCGGTGCGCCTGATAGCATCCGCGAACAGCTTGTCCTCGTCGTGCGAGCCGACCACCAGCAGCCAGCGCGACCATTTCTTCCACACCAGATATTGGCCGAGCGCATCCGCCAGCATCGCGCGCGTCGGCGCGGTGTGGATGACGTTGGCACGGCAATCGGCTTCGCGCAGCCGCTCGTCGACCGCGCCGGCGTTGAACAGCAGCGTGCCGCGGTCGCGCAAGGCGTCCGCGACCTTCAAGAGCGCATCGGCGGGCAGGTCGGCGATGATGAAGCCGTTCTTCTCGGCGAGGGCGGTCGCAGCCTGCGCCACGTCCTCGCCTTCCCTGATGCGGCGCTCCTCCAGCGTGAAGCGCTGGCCGGTGAATTTCCCGGTGGTGTTGTTGTCCTCGATGGCAAGGCGCGCGCCGGCGAGGCCGTCGTTCTCGGCGGGTTGCTCGGCCAGCGACAGCGTTGATCGAATGCCGGCGAGTCCGAGATAGCCGACGCCGATCGTGATGGGATCGGCCGCAAGCGCGCTCGTCGCGGCAAGACCAAAGCCGATCAGGCCGGCCAACCATCGGATCATGTTTCCTCCAGACGATCTCCCCGGCTTGACCGCCGGTGAAGAATTGTCTCTGCTTCAAGCATGACCAATTTGTCAGGCCATGCAACCCCGCATTTCGTCCCCGCGCGCGCGAAGCCGGGCATCACGATCATGCGAGCATTGTTGGCGATTCCAGCTTTGCTGTTGACGGGCTCGGCCGCGCTCGCCGACCCGCCGAAGCTCGCGGTGTTCGATTTCGAGCTGGTCGACACCAGCCTGCCCGGCGAGTTCTACGGCTCCAAGCCGGAAGAGGCGCGGCTCGTGCGCATCAGCGAGCAGCTGCGCAAGGAGCTGGCAGAGTCGGGCAAGTTCCAGGTGCTCGACATCGCGCCGGTACGGGAGGCCGCCCGTCGCGCGAACCTGCAGGCCTGCGGCGGCTGCGACCTCAAGCTCGCCGGCCAGCTCGGCGCCGATCTGGAGATCACCGGCCTCGTGCAAAAGGTCTCGAACCTGATCATCAATCTCAACATCTATCTGCGTGACGTGAAGACCGGCAACATGATCACGGTCGCCAGCGCCGACATGCGCGGCAACACGGATGAATCCTGGTCGCGCACGATGAGCTATCTCATCCGCAACCGCCTGCTGGCGTCGAATTACGGCAAGCGGGAGTAGATCTTTCTCTCCGCGATTCGGGAATTGTAGGGTGGGCAAAGGCGCACTTGCGCCGTGCCCACGATCAATCAATGCTTCGAGAGAAATCGTGGGCACGCTTCGCTTTGCCCATCCTACGATACTGCGGTCGCGGAGAGACACCCCTCATCAAAACGAGACAAGGAAGGAAGATCACCCCTTCAGCTTCTCCGCATGCCAGTGCAGGTGATCGCTCATGAAGGTCGAGATGAAGTAATAGCTGTGGTCGTAGCCCGCCTGGCGACGCAGCGTCAGGGGGATGCCCGCTTTGGTGCAGGCGGCTTCGAGCAGCTCGGGCCTCAGCTGCTCCTTCAGGAAATTATCGGCCTCGGCGACGTCGACGAGGAAGCCGGAGAACTTGGCACCGTCCTCGATCAGCGCCACCGTGTCGTGGTTGCGCCAGGCCTCCTTGTTCGGTCCGAGATAGCCGGTCAGCGCCTTGATGCCCCAGGGCACGAGCGAGGGCGCCACGATCGGGGCAAAGGCGCTGGCTGCGCGAAAGCGGTGCGGGTTGCGCAGCGCCACCGTCAGCGCGCCGTGGCCGCCCATCGAATGTCCCATCACCGATTGCCGCCTGGCATCGACCGGAAAGCTCTCCGCAACCAGCTTCGGCAGCTCGTCCGTGACGTAGCTCCACATGCGATAATTGCGCGCGAACGGTTCTTGCGTGGCGTCCACATAGAAGCCGGCGCCGAGGCCGAAATCGTAGGCATTGTTGGCGTCGCCCGGCACGTCGGGCCCGCGCGGGGAGGTGTCGGGCGCGACGAAGATCAGGCCAAGCTCGGCGCAGGCCTTGCGGAATTCGCCTTTCTCGGTGACGTTGGCATGCGTGCACGTGAGGCCCGAGAGGTACCAGACCACGGGCAGCTTGGCACCGTCCACATGCGGTGGGATATAGACCGAGAACACCATGTCGGTTCCGGTCGCCTGGCTGGCATGGCGATAGACGCCCTGCACACCGCCGTAGGATTTGTTGGTCGAGACAGTCTGAATCGTCATGCCTAAGAGCTCCGTGGCATCTCACCACATCAAGATTGCAACGCTTGTGTGACCGAATTGGTGGCGAGGTCAGGCGACACCGCTGTCGATCGCCAGCCGCACCAGCTCCACCGAGGTCTTCACCCCGAGCTTCTGACGCATGATGGACGAGGTATTGGCCACCGTCTTGTAGGACGATTGCACCAGCCACGCGATCTCGGACAGGCTCTTGCCGGCGCTGAGCAGCCGCAGAATCTCCATCTCGCGCGCGCTCAGCTTCGAGAGCGGGTTTTGCGCCAGCGTCGGTCCGGCGAAGGCGATGCTGCGCGCGATCGCGGTCGGAAGATAGGTGCCGCCGCTTCCGACGGCGCGGATCGCCTCGACGAGGTCGTCGGGGTCGCCGGTCTTGGAGACGTAGCCCTTGGCGCCGCACTCGATCGCACGCGCGGCGAAGGCGGGGTCGTCATTCATGCTGAACATGATGATGCGGGCCTCGGGCGCGCGCTCGAGGATGCGGCGCGCGAGCTCGAAGCCGGAGACGGTCGGCAGATTGATGTCGATGATGCAGAGGTCGGGACGTTCGACGATGAAGACGCACTCGCCGTCCTCGGCGTCGGCGGCTTCCAGGATTTCGATCTCGCCTTCGTCGGCCAGCACGGCACGGCAGCCGGAGGCGACGATGGGATGATCGTCGACGATCAGAATGCGCATAGGCGTTCCCCGCGACAGCCCGTTCCCTTGGAGCTTGCCTGTTCTGCGCCGCACGAGGCTGACCAGACAAGACGCGCGTCTCGTGTCGCCTCATGCAACCCGGCCGGGATTGCTGTACGCTTCCGATTAGATATCGGGCGGTTCGCCTCTGTCAACGTCGTCGGACAGGCGTGGCAAACCCTTCGCGAGGCACGAGCGAGACCAATGTGGCAGAATCTTTCCTTGCGCGGGCGCATCAATCTCTTGCTGGCGCTGCTGCTGGCGCTGGGGCTCGCGGTCAATATCGGCCGGCAGATCGCCGAGGCCGGCCCGCGCGTCCAGGCCGAGGACCAGAGCGTGATCCGCCTCGCGCGCGAATTCATCGAGATGATCGTTGCCGATCTCAACGAGGCACCCGATCCTGATGCCAGGCTGAACCAGATCGCCCGCGATCTCAGCCGCCTGCGGCATGTCAGCATCGCGCTGCACGATTCCGGTGGGAACCCGCTGACGCCCCGCCGGCTTGGCTCCGACGTCGACACGCGTGCCCCGCCGGCCTGGTTCGTCAGCCTGGTTCATCCCGAGCAGACCGCGGTCAGCGTGCCGGTCTCGATCCGCGGCAAACCCGGCTCGCTCGTGATCACCTCGCATCCCGACGACGAGATCGCCGAGATCTGGGACGGTATCGTGACCCAGCTCGAGGTCGGCTCGGTGATCGCGCTCGCGCTGTTCTTCCTGATGATGAAGGTGGTCGGCCGTGCTCTGGCACCGCTGCAGTCGCTGGCGGACGCCATGGGGAAGCTCGAAAGCGGACATTACGAGGCCCGTGTCGCGCCGGGCGGCGCGCCGGAGCTCGCGGCGATCTGCACCAGGCTCAACCATCTTGCCGCGACGCTTGGTGAAGCGGTCGAGGACAAGCGGCGCCTTGCCGAGCGCGCGGTGTCGCTGCAGGACATCGAGCGCAAGGAGATCGCGCGCGAATTGCATGACGAGTTCGGGCCCTATCTGTTCTCGCTGCGCGCACATGCGAGCGCGCTGGCGAAGCAGGCGGACGGGCGCGAGCCGAGTGCCGATGCCGTGCGAAAACATGGCAGCGCCATGCTGGAGCAGATCAATGCACTCCAGCAGTTCAATCGCCGCGTGCTGGAGCGTCTTCGGCCCGTGGGCCTTGCCGAGCTCGGCCTGCGTCAGGCGCTCGAATCGCTGTCGCGGCTGTGGCGGGAGTCGCGTCCCGACGTTGCGATCGAGACTTCCATCTCGCCGGCGCTGGGCCCAACCGGCGAGACCGCCGATCTCACCATCTACCGCATCGTGCAGGAGGCGCTCACCAACGTGTTCCGCCACGCCGGCGCGACCTCGGTCAGTGTCGTCATCGAGCCGGTCGAGCAGGCCGGCGGCCGCTGCTGCGCCCGGGTGCGGGTCAGCGACAACGGCCGCGGCATGGAGCCGGGGCAGAAGCTCGGCTTCGGCCTCGTCGGCATGCGCGAGCGGATCCTGGCGCTCGGCGGCACGCTCAATGTGGTCTCCGGTGAGGGCGGTGTGACGGTTGAAGCGCTGGTGCCCACAGCGGCAACCTGATCGTACCGGAAGCGATCGGGAAAAATTCCCGATTTTGTCGGGAAAATGGGTGCGGATAGGGTCCGACCTTTTGTGGCTGGCGTCCCCATTGCGGCCGAATAAACTCGCCTCGACCAATCGGCGGAACATCAAAACAGCCGGTGGTCACGGATGGGAAGGCGGGGATGGGCAGGGTTGTTTCGTTCAGGCGTGCTTTGCTGATGGCTTCGGTGTCGACCGGGCTGGTATCGGGCTTGGTCTATGCGACCCCTGCCGGGGCCGCGCCGGACGAGGAGACCAACGTCCAGAACCTGCCCCCGGTCGAAGTGACCGCACCACCTTCGGCAGCGCGGCGCGCGGCGCCGTCGCGACCTGTTGCGCGCGTGGGGGCGCCGGGATCGGCCGCGCCGAGGACACGGCTCTACGTCTTTCCGACCTCGCCGGGCATCGGCCGAGGTCTCGATGTCGACAAGGTCCCGTCGGCGATCAATGCCGTCGATGCCAACCAGATCAGGCGCACCGGTTCGCTGAACGTCACGGACGCGCTGCGCGACAACATCGCCGGCGTCAACATCAGCGAAGTCACCGGCAATCCGTTCCAGCCGGATGTCGAATTCCGCGGCTTCGTCGCTTCGCCCGTGACGGGCACGCCGCAGGGGCTTGCCGTGTACCAGAACGGTGTCCGCATCAACGAGGCATTCTCGGACGCCGTCAATTGGGACCTGATCCCCACCGCCGCGATCAGGTCGGTGACGCTGGTGACCAACAACCCGGCCTTCGGCCTCAATGCGCTCGGCGGCGCGATCAACCTGCAGATGAAGGACGGCTTCACCTATCAGGGCGCCGAGCTCGACCTCATGGGTGGATCGTTCGGCCGCATTCAGGGCTCGGCGCAATGGGGCAAGCAGGTCGACCAGAACTATGCCGTCTACGGTGCGCTCGAAGGACTGCGCGACAACGGCTTCCGTAATTTTTCCCAATCGACGGTGCGGCGCTTCTACGGCGATGTCGGCTACAGGGCCGGCGACAGCGAATTCCACGTCAATATGGGCGTGGCCAAGAACGATTTCGGCGCCAGCGCCACCGTCCCGGCCGAGCTGCTCGACAGATATTGGGGCGCAACATACACCACGCCGCAAACCACCTCCAATCGCGTCGGCTATCTCAACCTGACCGGCAAGGTCGACGCGACGCCGACCTGGACGCTCGAAGGCACCGCGCGTGTGCGCAGGTACGAGCAGAAGGTGGTCGACGGCAACCCGACCGACGTGGAGGAGTGCGCTGCAGATCCGGCGCTGCTCTGCTTTGGCGACGACACCTCACCCGCCTACGGTGGGGGCGGCGTGCAGCTTGCCAACCCGTTTGCGCCGGGAACGATCCTAGGCGCGATCGACCGCGGCTCGATCCGTTCGACCACCTTTGGCGTGTCGGGGCAGGCCACCAACACCGACCAGTTGTTCGGCCATGACAACCGCTTCGTGGTGGGCGCGACCTATGACGCCAGCGTCACGCGCTACAACGCCTCCTCCGAAATCGGCTCGATGGGAGAGAACTACGTCGTCAGCGGCAGCGGCGTTTTCCTGGGACCGACTCCTGTGGCGGACCCCGTCGCCGGCCCGGTCTCGCTGCGGACCGTCAATCAGTATAACGGCCTCTACGCGATGGATACTTTCAACGTCACGGATGCCTTCGCGATCACGGGCGGCGGCCGCTTCAACCTGGCGCGGATCACGTTGGAAGATCAGCTCGGGACCGCGCTCAACGGCGATCACACATTCGCGCGTTTCAATCCAATCATCGGCGGCACCTACAGGGTCACGCCGGAATTGACCGCTTATGCTGGTTATTCGGAGGCCAACCGCGTGCCGACGCCGCTCGAACTCGGCTGCTCCGATCCCGCCAGGCCTTGTCTCATCGCAGCCTTCCTGGTTTCGGATCCACCGTTGAAGCAGGTCGTCTCCAAGACCTTGGAGGCCGGTTTTCGTGGCACCAAGGAATTGAACATCGGCACGCTGGGATGGAAGATCGGCGGCTTTCGCGCCACCAACCACGACGACATCATGGCGGTGCCGGTCGTTGGGCGGACTGGTTTCGGCTATTTTTCGAACGTAGGCCGCACGCGGCGGCAAGGGCTCGAAGCCGAAGTCAACATCAAGTCGCCCACGCTGCAGTTCCAGGCGAGCTACGCCTTCGTCGATGCGCGCTTCCTGGATCCGCTCGAGCTCGGCTCGGAAAGCCCGTTTGCCGATGACATCTCCGAGACCATCCAGGTCAGGCCCGGAAACCAGATCCCGGCAGTCCCGCGCCACCGCGTCAAGGTCGGCGTCGACTATGCCGTGACCGACGTCTGGAAGGTCGGCGGCAACGCGCTGTTCGTCTCCAGCCAGTATCTGGTCGGCGACGAGTCGAACCAGTTCGCGAAGCTGCCGTCCTACACGGTGTTCAATCTCCACACCTCCTATCAGGTCGCGAAGAACGTCCAGCTCTACGGCCGCGTCGACAACATCTTCGACAAGCGTTACGTGACCTACGGCCAGTTCTTCGACCGCGACGCCTTGCCCAACTTCACCAATGGCGGCGCGGATTTCACCGACCCGCGCTCGCTGAGCCCGGCACGGCCGCGCGCGTTCTATGCGGGGTTGAGGGTGACGTTCTAGATTTTCACTCCACCTTCACCCGCTCGAGCGGTGCCGCAGCGACGCTCGCCTGCTCCCGGCCTTTGGCCGCACTCGCGCGGTGGCGTCGCTGCACCAGATATTGATCGCCGAGCACGCCAACCAGGATCACCGTTCCCATCACCGCAAAATTGAGCGAGCTCGGAATGCCCAGCAGGTTGACGAGATTCTGCAGCACCTGGAGCAGCACGGTGCCGAGCACGACGCCGATGATCGAGCCTTCGCCGCCGCGCAAGGAGCAGCCGCCGAGCACGGCGGCGGCAATGGCGTAGAGCTCGTAGAACGAGCCGTGCACCGCCGGCGAAATCGAACGGGTGTACATCGCGATCAGGATCGCCGAAAACGCAGTCAGCCCGCCACAGATGACATAGGCCGAGATGATCACGCGGTTGGTGCGAATGCCGGAATAGCGTGCCGCTTCCTCGTTCTTGCCGACGGCAAAGAGATAACGGCCGAACACCGAGCGGTGAAGCACCACCCAGGCGATCACCGCCACCACGGCGAGCGCAACCACGCTGTGCGGCAGCGGGAACCCGAGCACGTTGGTGCGGCCGGCGGCCAGCCATTCCAGCATCGGAAAGCTCGCGCCGAAGCCGAAGCCCGCCGTCGCGTCCTCGGTGTAATAGCGCGCCGCGCCGCGGTAGATCAGGAGGCCGCACAGCGTGACCACGAAAGCCTGGATCCGCATCCTGGTCACCAGCGTGCCATGAATGAGGCCGATCACGAGCCCGGCCGCGACGATCATCGCGAGGGCTACGACCCAGTTGACGTCGTGATTGACGATCAGGTCGATGAACAGGACGCCGAGCAGTGCGATCACCGAACCCACCGACAGCTCGATCCCGCCGATGATGATGATGAAGGCTTCGGCGATGGAGAAGATGCCGAACAACCCGATCTGGTTGGCGGTGTTCGAGAGATTGCCGACGTACAGGAATCTCGGATTGATCAGGGCGACAACGGTCCCGACCACCAGAATCAGAACGAGAAGGCTCAGGTCTTTCTTGCTCAAGGTCCCTCCGCCGTGATTGTGTGGCCAACGGCAAGCTGCAGCACATTGTGCTCACTGAACTGGCTGCGATCAAGGAAGCCCGAGATCGCGCCTTCATGCATCACCGCGAGCCGGTCGCTGACCCCGATCACCTCCTCCATGTCGCTGGAGATCATCAGGATCGCCACCCCGGCATCGGTCAGGCGGCGCAGCATGCCGTAGATTTCCTGCTTGGCTCCGACGTCGACTCCGCGCGTCGGCTCGTCGACGATCAGGACCTTCGGCCGCATCGACAGCCATTTGGCGAGCACGACCTTCTGCTGATTGCCTCCCGACAGCGAGCCGACGGCGGTCTTGACGTCCGGCGCGCGGATCTTGAGGCGCTCCCGCTGACGCACCGCGTTCTCGTTCTCGCGCTCGGTATCCACCAGCCAGAAGCGCATATAGGACGCCAGATCCGGCAGCGAGATGTTTTCGGTGATCGAGACGTCGAGCAACAGGCCGGCGCCCTTGCGGTCCTCCGGAACGAGATAGATGCCTTGCTCGATGGCGGCACGCGGGCTTGCGATGCGGATCGGCTCGCCGTCGAGCCGTATCGTGCCGCCACGCAGTGGGTCGATGCCGAAGACGGCGCGGGCGAGCTCGGTGCGGCCGGACCCGACGAGACCGGCAAGTCCGAGGATCTCGCCGCGGCGGACCGACAGGCTCACGGCGCGGCCGGGATAGGTGTCGGTGACGGCATCGACGATCTCCAGCACGCTGTCGCCGGGCGGCGCGGCCGGCGGAACGTAGAGCGATTTCAGGTCGCGGCCGATCATCAAGCGGATCATCGCCGCCGGAGAGAGCTCCGCACGCGTCAGCGCGCCGACAACGCGACCGTCGCGCAGCACGACCGCGCGGTCGGCGCACTGCATCACCTCGTTGAGCCGATGCGTGATGAAGATGATGCTGACGCCGTGGGCTTTCAGGCCGGCCACGGTGCGCATCAGGCGGTCCGTCTCGGCGAGCGTCAGGCTCGAGGTCGGCTCGTCCATGATGACGAGACGAGCGTCGAGCGAAAGCGCCTTCATGATCTCGACCAGCTGGCGCTGCGCCAGCGACAGTTCGGCGAGCGGCGCATCGGCCGCGAAATCGCAGCCCAGCCGCTCCAGCAGCGGCGCGACATCGGCATACATCCGTTTGCGGTCGATCAGCCGCAAGGGTCCGCCGTGCACGGGCTCGCGGCCGATGAAGACGTTGCCGGCCACATCGAGATTGTCGAACAGGTTCAGTTCCTGATGGACGAAGGCGATGCCCGCCTTGATCGCATCTGCCACGGTGAGCGAAGATCGCGCGGCGCCGTCGACACGAATGAAGCCGCCGCTGGGCTCCACGACCCCGCCGAGCACGCGCATCAGCGTCGACTTGCCGGCGCCGTTCTCGCCGATCAGCGCAACGACCTCGCCGGGCGACACCTGGAGACCGACGTGGTCGAGGGCGACCACGCCTGGATAGCTCTTGCTGATGTCGACCAGTTCGAGGAATGGTTCTGGCATGGCAGGCTGCGCGGGGGGCAGCGCGGATCTCTCCTATTTCTTCAGCATCTGCTTCATCGAGGCCATGAACTCGTCGACATTGGCCTTTTCGATGACCTTGCCGGGCACGATGATGATGCCGTTGGCCGGAATGCCGGCCTTGTTGCCGCCGATGTAGTTCGCCATCAGCTTCATGCCCTGATAGCCCCATTCGAACGGCTGCTGCACCACCGTGCCGACGATGCTGCCTTCCTTGACGCCGCCGAGCGTGATCGGATCCTCGTCGAAGCCGATGATCTTGATCTTGCCGAGCTTGCCGGCCTCCTTGAGCACCTCGTAGATCCGCGGCGTGTTGTAGGAGTAGAAGCCGACGAGACAGCTCACATCGGGCATGGCGGCGAGGATGTCCTCGACGTTGCGCTTGGCGCGGGTCTGGTCGATCTCGTCGCCGCGAACGTCGACGAGCTCGACCTTCGAGCCTTTGAGCGTCTCCTTGACGCCTTCGATGCGCTCGCGTGCGTTGTCGGCGCCGGGCAGGCCGACGAAGCCGACGCATTTGCCGCCGTTCGGCAGCGCCTTGACCATCAGCTTTCCTGCCTCCTTGCCGAGGTCGGTGTTGGAGGAGCCGATATAGGCCACGCGCTTGGATTTCGGCGCGTCGCTGTCGGTGGTGAACAGGACGGTCTGGGACGCAACCTTGTTGAGATGCTCGGTCTGGTTCTTCGGATCGACCGCGCTGACCATGATGCCGGCGGCACCGGCGGCGACGAGGTCGTCCATCACGCGCTGCTGCACGGCGGCCGCAGCCTGTTCCGGATATTTGAACTGGAGCTCGTAGTTGGGCAGCTCGCCCTGCGCCTTCTTCATCCCGGCCTCGGCGATCTTCCAGAAGTCGGACGCGCCATTGACGACGAAGGCCAGAACCTTCTTGTCCGCCGCATCGGCCGGGCCGACACCCGCTGCAACCGCGAAGGCAACAGACACACCTGCAAGCAAGAGACGCTGCATATCATTCCTCCCCTAAGGCGGTCGGCCCTTTTTGATGGCCAACTCTGCTTGAGCCCGGATTGGGCGCATGCCTCACCCCCAGCGGCACGGCAATCAGCCGCTACCCGCATCGTTGCGGCAGAGGCGGGTCACCGACCCGGCCGGCGAGGTGAAATGAGGCACGTACCTCAAGCTAGCAGAAGCCCGCCGCGCACGCAATTGGAAGCAACGGTCTGGACGTCAACCGCCGCGCTCAGGCTGGTGCAGCCGGTGCTGCGGCAACCTTTTCGGGCAATCCGCAACCCGGCCGCGGCTTTAACCAACTGGAAACCATCGCAAATGATCTGAAAATTGTAACGAAACTCTCCGGCCGTGTCCGCGTCGGTTCGCCGGAGGGCAAGTCTGATGACAGAGCGCCAGTTGAGAGAGCAGGAATTCCAGATTGCGCGGTACCGGCATCTGGAGCGCGAGGTGACCGATCCGCTAGCAGCGTGTCTGCTTCACAGCATCATCGAGGAGCTCGAGGCCGAGCTGCGCAAGCAAAGACCGGATTGGCACGGGCCCGGTCATTAACCGTTTGTTGGCGCTAATGATGGCAATTGTCGCCGTGGGAATACTAGGGGAGGCTGCTCCCATGCTGAAGGACGGCACCTACGCGGCGTGGTACAAGACGCCGATCGACCAGGGTACCGGGATCGTCCATGTCGCAGACGGCCAGATCTGGGGCCGTGACAGCCTGATGACCTATCACGGCACCTGCCAGATCGATGGAGATCACTTCACCGCAACCGTATTGACGAAGCGTCACACCGACGGACGCGCCACCGTGTTCGGCAACGATGATGAGTTGACGTTGACGATCGAGGGAAGCTGCCCTGGCAAGATCGCGACCTACACCGCGACGGCACCTCAGGCGCCGGGCATGATCCTCCACGGAACGCTCATCCTCACGGAACAACAGCCGCCCGCACCTGAACCACCAGGGCAGATGCCGGCATTCAACCCCGACAAGCTGCCGAAATTGAAGCGCTCGCGCTGATCATCGCGACGAAATCGCACGTCGTCTCGACTGGCCGCCGGCCGGCTCCGAATCCAGCTCATCTGCGGCGCTTCGTCATTTTTCCTCCGGCCATCCCCGGGCGAGTATCGCCGCCTGTTGCAAGGTGATGCTTCGGACCAGCGGATCCGCATGGCGGTGCACGAGTTGCCAATCCGTGCCGTCCTTGCGGTAGACTTCGGTCACGCGCAGCGACCAGTCTTGAGCCGGCAACCCGCCCACCTCGGCGCGCTGGCGCTCGACCATGACGAGAGCGACGAGCGCGTCGGATGCATAGGTTTGCAAAACCTCAAGTTCGGTTTCGCCTTCCCTGAAGTATCGGGAGAGGGCAGCCAGACGCTGGGGACTAGCGTCGAATCCCCGACTTGTAGGCCCGCCAAAGGGCTGCATCAGCGTGAAATCGGGCGCGATGCGGACAAGCTGGGACCAGCGGTCCACATCGCCACGCATGAAGGCGGCATTCTTCTCGCGGGCGCGTTCGACGAGGCCCGCTATCGCGTCGCTTCCCGCGGCCGCATCGGCCGAAAGCTGACCGGATAGGGGAATTGCTGCGGTAGCGGCCATCATCGAGCGCCGCGATATCTTTTCCTGCTCGCATGGCCACCTGTTCAGCCCGGACGGTTTGTTGGTCATTTCTCAGCTCCTGATCGAACGACGAGCCCCATGCATGAAGCCTTGATCCCAATGAATCCAGCGATATGATTTCAGCAACATGCTGAACCAAATTGATTTATCCAGGATCGACCTCAATCTCCTCGTGCTCTTCCGTGTGGTTTTGGAGGAGCGCCATGTGGCGCGCGCAGCCGCTCGGTTGAGCCTGACACCGTCGGCGGTCAGCCATGCGCTCGGCCGGCTCCGGCTTCTGCTGAACGATCCGCTGTTTCTGCGGACCCCGAAGGGCGTCGTTCCAACGGCACGGGCCTTGGAGCTAGGGGAGCCGGTGGCTGAGATCATCGCGCGCGTCGAACAGCTGTTCGGCTCGGCTACGCCGTTCGACCCCGAAAAGAGCAGCCGCAGGTTCACCATTGGCGCACCCGATGCGGTGCTGGTCTCGGCTACCGGTCCGCTGTTGCGGTCGATCGCAGCTGCCGCGCCGCACATTGACATCGGGTTGATCCACCTGATGCCCGCGCCGCGCGACGGCGCGACCGGAGAGCCTTGGCAGCAATGCCTCGACATGCTGGAAAGACGCGAGCTGGACGTCGCAATGTTGCCGCTGCCTTCGGTATCACCGCGGTTCGAAGCGCGCAGCCTCTATGAGGAGGAGTTTGTGCTGGCCATGCGCAAGGGACATCGCTTGTCAAAAGCGCCAACCCATGCGGCCTTCGCGCAATCGCAACATCTGCTGGTCTCTCTCAGTGGTGAACCGCGCGGTTTCGTCGACGACATGTTGGCTAAGCGCGGCCTCCAACGCCGCATCGCGTTAACGGTCCCGAATTTCATGATGGCGCTTGCCCAGCTTTCCGGGTCTGACCTGATCGCAGCCTTGCCGCGCCGATTGGTGGAGCACCACGCGCGCCGTTTCGGCTTGGTGTTCGTCGAGCTGCCTTTTGCGCGCAAACCGGACACGATCCGGGCCATCGCAACCAAGGCGGCGATGAGAGACGCCGGCATTGAGTGGCTGATGCAGGTCTTGGTCGGTTCAATCGGAGCAAGTCAACGCTAGAATCCACCCGCTTCTCAAATCGCCCGGAACTGTTCATTGTGCCGGCCCGAAACGAAAAGAAGTGGAGCAGCATCAATGACGGAGGGGGTCTCGCGCCGCCGGTTTGCCAAGCTGGCGGGATTGTCCGCAGCCGGGATTGCGAGTCCCCTTGTCGTCGAAGCCAAGCCGGCTCGGCCGCCGCGCAATGCAGGCGGTTTTCCGGCGGGCTTTCTCTGGGGCACGGCGACCTCGTCCTATCAGGTCGAGGGCGCGGTCGAGGAGGACGGGCGAGGGGCCTCGATCTGGGACAAGTTCGTCCGCATCCCCGGCAAGATCGAGGACGGCACCACCGGCGACCGCGCCAACGAGCACTATCACCGCTACAAGGAGGACATCGCCTTAATCAAGGAACTCGGCTGCAAGGCCTATCGCTTCTCGGTGGCCTGGCCACGGCTGTTTCCGGAGGGCGACGGCAAGCCCAATCCGAAGGGGCTCGACTTCTACAATCGTCTCGTCGACGAGCTCCTGAAGAACGGCATCGAGCCGTGGCTGACCCTTTATCATTGGGATCTGCCCCAATCGCTCGAGGACCGGTTCGGCGGCTGGCGTTCGACCGAGACCTGCAAGATCTTCGGCGACTACGCGGCCTATGTCGCAAAGCACCTCACCGACCGCGTCAGGAACGTGTTCACGTTGAACGAGAGCGGGCGCTTCGTCTATTTCGGTTACGGCGTCGGCATCGACGCGCCGGGCTTGAAGCTGCCGCAAGCCGATGTCAACCAGATCAGGCACAACAGCGCGCTGGCGCACGGGCTCGCAGTGCAGGCGGTGCGCGCCCATGGCCGCCGCGGCACCAGGGTGGGGCCGGCGGAGAACATCGATGCCTGCGCGCCTGCGTTCGACACGCCGGAAAACGTGCGCGCCGCGGAGATCGCGCTGCGCGAGATGAATGCCGGCTATCTCAACGTCATCATGACGGGCCGCTATACCGACGCCTTCCTCAAATACGCCGGATCCAACGCGCCGAAATACACCGATGCGGAGCTCAAGATCATCTCTTCGCCGGTCGATTTTCTCGGTCTCAACATCTACGCGCCGCAGAACTACATCGTGGCCTCCGACCAGGGCGCGGGCTTCAAGCCGCTGCCGATCCCGAAATCGTTCCCGCACATGAATTCGGACTGGCTGCGCGTCGGGCCCGAGACGATCTACTGGGTGCCGAAGCTGGCGGCGAAGATCTGGAAGACGGACGCGATCTATATCAGCGAGAACGGCACCTCCGGCGACGATGTGGTGTCGCCCGACGGCAAGATCTACGACACCGATCGCATCATGTATCTGCGCAACTATCTCGCCCAGCTCCAGCGCGCCACCGACGAAGGCGTGCCGGTGCGCGGCTATTTCCTCTGGAGTCTGATGGACAATTTCGAGTGGGTGTATGGCCTCAACAAGCGTTTCGGGCTGTACCACGTCAATTTCGACACCCAGGTCCGCACGGCAAAGCTCAGCGCCAGCTTCTACCGCAACGTGATCGCCAAGAACGCGGCGGGGGCGTAGCGGCTGGCTCGGTGTTTTCGCCTCTCGCCGCCTGCGGGGAGAGGCCAGAATTTGCGCCAGCAAATTCCGGGTGAGGGGGCTCTCCGCGAGTCCATCTGCTACTGAGTTTGCGGAAGCTCCCCCTCACCCGGATTTTCCGCTGCGCGTAAAATCCGGCCTCTCCCCGCACGCGGGGAGAGGCGAAGAAGGCAGCGCGCATTGACTCGCCAGTCCCTCTGATTCACAACGCTCACACACGCATAAACAAGAGGACGACGCCAATGCCTGACGCGCTGATCATTGATGCCTGCCGCACGCCGCGGGGCATCGGCAAGGCCGGCAAGGGAGCCCTGTCGGGCATTCATCCGCAGCAGCTCGGGGCGACCGTGCTGCGCGCACTCGCCGACCGCACCGGCATCGATACCTCCGATGTCGACGACATCGTCTGGGGCTGCAGCGCGCAGGTGGCAACGCAAGGCGGCGATCTCGGCCGCATGTCGGCGCTCGATGCCGGCTACGACGTGCGTGCCAGCGCGGTGACGCTGGATCGTTTTTGCGGAAGCGGCATCACCAGCGTCAACATGGCGGCAAGCTCGATCATGGCCGGTGCCGAGGATCTCGTCATCGCCGGCGGCTGCGAGATGATGTCGATGGAGGGACGCCGCGGCGGCGGTCCGATGATGATGGATAGCGGCAATCTGCGCTTGCGGGCACGGCATCCGCAATCGCATCAGGGCGTCTGCGCCGATGCGATCGCGACGCTGGAAGGCATCACCCGAACGGACGTCGACGCGCTCGGGCTGGAGAGCCAGAAGCGCGCCGCGCATGCGATCGCGAACGGCCACTTCAAGAAGAGCCTCGTGCCTGTTCACCGCGAGGACGGCAGTCTGGCGCTGGATCATGAAGAATACCCGCGGCCGCAGACCACGATGGAAGGCCTCAGCAGCCTGAAGCCGGCATTTCCCGCCGTCGCGGACTACGCGCTCGACGACAAGGGCACGACCTATCGCGGCCTGATCCTGCAAAAGTACCCTGATCTGAAGATCGACTTCGTGCATCACGCCGGCAACTCCTCCGGCGTCGTCGACGGCGCTGCCGCGATCCTGCTGGCCTCGCCCGCTTACGCCAAGGCGCATGGCCTTAAAGCCCGGGCCCGCGTGGTCGCGATGGCCAACATGGGGGACTCGCCGACCCTCATGCTGAACGCACCGGTGCCGGCAACGCGCAAGGTGCTGGCCAAGGCGGGCCTCACAATCGACGACATCGACCTGTTCGAGATCAACGAGGCCTTCGCCGTGGTGGCGGAAAAATATATCCGCGACCTCAAGCTCGACCGGGCCAAGGTCAACGTCAACGGCGGTTCGATCGCGCTCGGCCATCCCATCGGCGCCACCGGCTCGATCCTGATCGGCACCGTGCTCGACGAGCTCGAACGGCGCGATCTCAAGCGCGGTCTCGTCACCATGTGCGCCGCCGGCGGCATGGCGCCGGCCATCATCATCGAGCGCGTTTAGCTTGTTTACCTCGCCCCGCTTGCGGGGAGAGGTCGGATTGCATCGAAGATGCAATCCGGGTGAGGGGGACTCTCCGAGCACTGAACTCTCACCGTCTTTGCTGAAGCGGCCCCTCACCCCGACCCTCCCAGCGCGAGCAAAGCTCGTCGCGCCCCCGTAAGAACGGGGAGAGGGAGAGGATCTGCAAATGCGGCTGCTGCGCGATCCAATCCTTATTTTTCAGGGTGAAACACGCGCCTCCTTTCACAAAGGGGCCGGTCGTCGCTTGTCGAAGGCGGCGAATCAGTTCTAGCAAGATGTCGTGCGGGCCTTTGAAACAAGGCAAAAGCCGCTGCCCGAGGCTTCCTCCGCTCCGGAAGTAGCTAAAAAGCAGGGTTTTTTGTCACAGCAGGCCAGAAAAGCCCGTAATTTCGCGACAAAACTGTGCAGAAGGCTATAGGCCTTCAACGGTTGGTCTAATATGCAACCGGCAACGAATCAGAGGAGACACGATGCCGACCCAGATGTCCAAATCGCAATTGATCGAAAAGATTGCGACCGCCACCGAGCTTTCCAAGCGTGACGTCAAGAACGTCATGGAGACGCTGACCGACGTCGGCCACAAGGAGCTCAAGAAGAACGGCCTGTTCCTGGTGCCGGGCTTCGCCAAGTTCGTGGTCATCAAGAAGCCCGCGACCAAGGGCGCGCAAGGGCACCAACCCGTTCACGGGTGAAGAGATGATGTTCAAGGCCAAGCCGGCCCGGAAGATCGTCCGCGCCCGCCCGGTCAAGGCCGCCAAGGACGCCGTGGGCTAACAACGCAAAGGCCCCCTCGAACGAGGGGGCCTTTTGTCTGGGGCTGCCGCGAGGGTTCGAGACGGAGGGCTCAACCCTTGCGGCGCTTCACTCGGACCGTAACAGGCTGAAGCCGCGGCTCGCGTCCTGCGAGCCCATCGCGAATCCGGTCGATCGCGCGATCGAGCAATTGGCGCAGCCGCTGCGTCTTCCGCGACCGCTTCGCTCTTTCCAGCAGTTTCTTCATCGCCTTCACTCCGCCGCTTCCTTGGCTTCAGCCGGCTCGAGCGCCGCGGCGATGGCTTCGTCGACGCGCTCCAGCCAGATGAACTCGAGGGTGTCCCGCGCGCTCTTCGGGATGTCGTCATAGTCCCGCTTGTTGCGCGCCGGCAGCATCACCCGCTTCAGGCCGGCAGCAGCCGCAGCCACCACCTTCTCCTTGATGCCGCCGACTGGCAGCACCAGGCCGCGCAGCGAGATCTCGCCGGTCATCGCGGTGTCACTCCTCACCGTGCGGTTGGTGAGCAGGGAGGTCAGCGCCGTGAACATCGCAACGCCCGCGCTCGGCCCGTCCTTCGGGGTTGCGCCCGCGGGGACGTGAACGTGGATGTCGCTCTTCTCGAACGCTTGCGGATCGATGCCGAGCTGAGAGGCCCGGCTCTTCACCAGCGTCAGCGCAGCCTGCACGCTCTCGCGCATGACGTCGCCGAGCTGGCCGGTCAGGATCAGCCCGCCCTTGCCGGGCACGCGCGTGGCTTCGATGAACAGGATGTCACCGCCGACCGGCGTCCAGGCGAGGCCGGTGGCAACGCCCGGAACGCTGGTGCGCAGTGCGATCTCGCCCTCGAAGCGCGGCTGGCCGAGCACGGTGGCGATGTCCTTTGCCGTCACCGTGACCTTCGCGGCCGTGCCGTCGGCGACCTGCACCGCGGCATGCCGGAACACCTTGCCGATCTCGCGCTCGAGGTTACGCACGCCGGCCTCGCGGGTGTAGCCCTTGACGATCAGCTTCAAGGCTTCCGGCTCGATCTCGGCCTGCTCAGCCGAGAGGCCGTTGGCCTCCAGCTGCCGCTGCACCAAATAGCGCCGCGCGATCTCGAGCTTCTCGTCCTCGGTGTAGCCGGCGAGGCTGATCAGCTCCATGCGGTCCAGCAGCGGACCCGGGATCTGGTCGAGCATGTTGGCGGTCGCGATGAACACGACGCGCGACAGATCGAAGGGCACGCCGAGGTAATTGTCCCGGAACGTTCCGTTTTGCTCGGGGTCGAGCACCTCCAGCATCGCGGCGGAAGGATCGCCCTGCACGCCACGGCCCATCTTGTCGATCTCGTCCAGCATCATGACGCAGTTCCTCGCGCCCGCCTTCTTGATGCCCTGGATGATGTTGCCGGGCAACGCGCCGATATAGGTGCGGCGGTGACCGCGGATCTCGGCCTCGTCGTGCACGCCGCCCAAGCTGACGCGCACGAAGGGGCGATCCATCGCGCGCGCGATGGATTGGCCGAGCGAGGTCTTGCCGACGCCGGGCGGGCCGACGAAGCACAGGATCGGCGCCTTGCCCTGCGGGGCGAGCTTGCGCACCGCCAGATATTCGATGATCCGGCTCTTGATCTTCTCCAGGCCGAAATGGTCGGCATCCAGGATGGCTCGCGCCTCCTTGATGTCGATCGGCTTCTCCGCGGGCAGCGCCCAGGGCAGCTCGATCAGCCAGTCCAGATAGGTGCGGACCATGCCGGCCTCGCCGGCAGCCTCCGGCATGCGCTCGTAGCGGCGCAGCTCCTTCTTGGCATGCGCCTCCGCCTCCGGCGGCATGTTGGCCTTGGCGATCGCAGCCGTCAGCTCGGTGACCTCGGCCTGCTTGCCGTCGCCTTCGCCGAGCTGGCGCTGGATCGTCGCCATCTGCTCGCGCAGGATCGCCTCGCGCTGCCGCTCGTCGAAGGAGGCCTTGGTCTTCTGGCCGATTTCGTTGGAGATGCGCAGCACCTCCAGCCGCTCGGCCAGGTGCTTCGACACTTTCTCCACGCGAAGAGCGAGGTCGATGGTCTCCAGCACCTCCTGCTTGTCCTGCGGCTTGATATCCATGAACGAGGTTGCCAGATCCGCCAGCGCGCCGGGCGCGCTGGTGCCCTGGAACATCGCGGCGAGCTCGGGCGGCGCCTGCGGCAGCAGCTCGATCGCCTCGATGGCCTGGCGCTGCAGATTCAGCGCGCGGGCCTCGATCTCGGGCGAGGTCGTGGCCGGCTCGGGGATCTGCTGGAAACGCGCGGCCGGGAACGGCGTCCCCGGCAGGAAGTCGAGGATGCGCGCGCGCTGCACGCCCTGGCAGACGATGTGATGGGTGCCGTCGGGCGCGGTGATGTAGCGCACGATGTTGGCGATGGTCGCGACCCTATAGAGGTCGTCCGGCCCGGGGTCATTGGTCTCGGGACTGCGCTGCAGGACGATGCCGATCGGCCGCTGCTCGCGCAGCGCCTGCTGCGCGGCGGCAATGGACTTCGCCCGGCCGATCGTGATCGGCGCGATCGCGCCAGGAAACAGCACCATCTCACGCACGGGGACGATGATCAGTGCATCGTCGGGGATCTTCACGTCGTTATTGGCTTGTTCGTTGTTCATCTGTTCGGTGGCCATGATCGACCTCAGGATTTCGCGAGGCGCAGTGCGACGCAGCCGTCCATCACGAAGCGGCTGATGGCGTAACGGCCGAGGGGAAGCGCAATGCGGCGCTCAAAACGCCCTTGCGGCAGCTCGAGCCGATGGATGCGGGCGTTGCGAAGCTCCGGCGGGAGGGTGCGCTGACCCGAGATGACGAGCACGCCGTCATGGATGACGGTCTCGACATTGTCCGGATTGACGCCGGGAAGCGCGACCAGGATCAGGAGTTCACGCTCGGTCTCGAGCACGTCGATCGGCGGCTCCCAGCAGGCTTCCTGGCGGCCGAACTGCTGGCGCAGCCGATCGGCGCGGGTCAGCGAGTCCAGGGCTTCGGACAGCATCCAGTCGAGGGGATTTTTGGGTTGCATGATGCGGGCTCTGGGATGGGAAAGCCTGCATATGGGGCCGGTTCCAAGGAAATCCAGTACGGAAATCCAGTGCAGTGGCGCTGACGTGTTATGCGCCGCCGTGCGATCAAGGCAAGCGAACGCCGCGGCATGGCCGCGACGTTCCGTTCATTGGCAGGGCGGGTCAGGCTGCGGCGCGGTACTCTTGTTCCGCTTCGAGGTTGATCACGGAGGTGGCGAGCTCGGTCAGCGTGCGATCGGTCGCCTCTTCCTCGTCCAGCGTCTCCTGGAGCAGCCTTGCGGCGTCCTGCATGCCGAGCTCCTCGGCCCAGGTGCGCAGCGTGCCGTAGCGGGAGATCTCGTAATGCTCGACCGACTGCGCCGCCGCGAGCAGTCCGGCATCGAGCGCCGGCGCGCCCTTGAACTCCTTCATGATCTCGGCGCCTTCATCGGCAATGCCGTTGATGGCCTCGCACGGCTTGCCGCGTGCCGGCTTGCCCAGCATCTTGAAGATCTGGTCGAGCCGTTTGACCTGGCCCTGGGTCTCACGCAAATGCTTGTTGAAGGCGGCCGTAAGCTCCTTGGAATTCGCGGCCTTGGCCATCTTGGGCAGGGTCTTGATGATCTTGTTCTCGGCGAAATAGATGTCCTTCAGCGTCTCCAGAAACAGGTCGCTGAGCATCTTCGGCGCCTGACGCGGCCGGCGCGCCGCGGTCTTCTTTGTCGTGCGTTTCTTCGCTCGTTTAGCCATACGTCCTCCTCATGAGGTAACACGGGAAGGCCTCGCCCTCCTCAATCCTCAGGCGATCAAAGCCGCTCCATGAACGAAAGTTCCAAACTGCAACCGGCGAAGGCTCAGGTCGGGCGCTTGTAGGGATCTTCCTGGCGCTGCCGTGCCTCGGTGTTGCGATCGAGCTGCGCCCGCTCGCTGCGGCGCAAGTTGCCCGCCTTCATCACGCCGTAAACGAGCGCCCCGCCGAGCACGAACGCGCCGATGAACCAGAGCCAAAGCATCTGGGCCGAGGCGTGGCCCAGGAGCATGCTAATGCCGCTGTCGCTCATGATTGGTCTCCACGATTGTCCATTGCTATCACGCTGAGCTAAGTCGGCGGTCGAAACCTCGTTCCATGCGGCCGCGGCGTCAGACCAGGTCGGTCAGCGGTTGCCGCACCGCTTGCGCTTTCGGCTCGCCGCCCCGGGCGGTGAAGTCTCCGGCTTCGGTGGAAGTCCGCAGCCATTTCGTCACGTCGCTGATTGCTTCCCGCGGCGAGTGGCCGAACTTGCGCAAGCCGCGAAAATATTCGAGCTGAAGGTGGGCCGATGTGCCGCGCTTGGGGATCGACTTCAGATGCTGGATGTCGTCTTCGATGCCGAGATGATCGACGTGGGGTGCCACCATGGCGATCACTGCATCGAGCCAGCTTCTGAATGAGACCGGCTCGAACGAGACCAGGTCGATATAGGTGCCGTCGGTTCCGTAGCGCTGGGCGCGCCAGCGATTCTCCTCGACCAGCGCGCGGTGCACGGCCGAATAGGTGGCGTTCAGCTCGGGATGGTGGACGGCGTGGCGGACCAGCGCGCGGAACAGCGCCGCGATCGCCACCGAATCCGCAATCGCCGTGCAGCAATCGGTGATGCGCAGCTCGAGCGTCGGATGCTGCAACGAGGGCCGCAACGCCCACCAGACATAGGTGGCGTTGGGGATGATGCCGGCATCGACCAAGGTCTTCACGTAGGTCTCGTATTCGGACAGGTTCCGAAACATCTCGGGAAAGCCGGTCCGGGGCAGGGCATCGTTGGCGGCATTGCGGTAGCCCAGCAATCCCGTCGGGTAGCCGCACCAGAACGGCGAGGAGGTCGAGAGCGCCAGCAGCAGCGGCAGGAACGGCACCAGGCGGTGCATGATCTCGACGCGCAAATCGGGCTCGGGCACCTCGACATGGACGTGCAGTCCGCTGATCGGGTTGCCGAGGCCGACCATTCCGAGCTCGCTGATGACCTTGCTGTAGCGGCGCTTGCGCGTCATGCGCTGCTGCTGCGGCTGCGCCAGCGGGTGTGTGCCGGCCGCGATGATGCCGACGCCGTGGTCCTTGCCGACCTCGGTGAGCACCGCGCGATAACGCGCGAGCTCGGCCAGCGCATCGACCGAAGACGTCAGCGGCGGGGTCGCCACCTCGATCTGGGATTGCAGGATCTCGGTGGTCAGCCGCTCGCCAAGGCGCTTCTGCGCCGCGGCCATGTAGGCCTTGGGCAGCTCGGATCGCGGCGCCGCGGACTGGCGGTTGACCAAGAAGTATTCCTCCTCGATGCCAAAGCGGTAGCGGTGCACGGCCTATGCCGCCCCCTGCGCCCTGGCGTGGCGGCGAACCGCGTCCCCGAAGGCTGACAGAATGCGCGCCGAGGCGTGGTCGGAGCTCGCCCAATAATCGGGATGAAAAAGCGTGCCGAGCGCAAAATCGCTGGCGCTCTCGACGCTGACGGCCTCGATCGAGCCGTCGTCGGCGACGGCCTCCGCGACGAGGCCCGGTGCGAGATCGGCGATCAGGAAGCTGTGCAGCGAATTCACGAGAATCGAATCCGCGCCGCAGATCTGCTGCAGGACGCCACCCTTGCGCAAGCCCACCTTCTGCCGCAGCCGATAGCGGGCATCCTCGTTGTCCGCGTCGGGCGTGCCATGGCGCTGTTCCTCAGGCAAATCGTCGGGCTCCTTCGAAAGCGTGCCGCCCAAAGCGACGTTCAGCTCCTGGAAGCCGCGGCAGATGAACAGAGCGGGGATGCCCCGCGCCAGCGCCCGCGGGATCAGGCGCAGCGCGACCTCGTCGCGGAATTCGTCGAACGGGCCGTCACGCTTCTCGTCGACTGTTTGTCCATAGCGGGACGGATGGACGTTGGTCTGTCCGCCGCCGACGAAGAGGCCGTCGAGCCCGTCCAGATAGGCATCGATGTCGGCTTCCGGCGCCGCGGGCAGAATCCGCGGCACGGCGCCGGCGACAAGGCCGATCGCATTGACGCAGACCATCGAAACCGCGGCGAGTTGTTCGCCGCGCGCGACCAGGGAATCGGAGAGAATGCCGATCTGCGGTGCGCCGCTGCGCCCCTGCCACTGCCCGCGCGAGGCGCTACGCCGCCACTGCTGAAGGCCGTACGCCACGGCATCCGCTGCGCTGCCGAATTGATGAATCGCCGCCTTGAGCTCTCTGACGTTTGTCCCCAATCGAAGCGCCCAACGGCTGCAGGCAACGGGATCGTGCGGATCAATTCTGGAACGGGGCTCGTGCAATTGCTTCGGCTGCTTCTGTTCGTGTATCGATGCACAGTGAAACGGCAATCGTCGGGAATGGTTGCTTCGCGATTGCACCGCTCGATCTCATTGCCTCCGCACCAGCCTTAACTTTTGTTATTGCTCTCGCGCGTCCTCGGCATGCTGCTCGCCGCCTATTCCGTGCAGTTCGTCATCAACGGGGTCGCGGCGGTCCGGACCGCCTGCCCTGGTAGCTGCGACAATCTGTTAACCTGTCGCTATCCCGTTCGGCCGGAGTGTCACGGGATCCGGGACGCTTTCGCTTGCACTGTCATGTTGCTTTGACGTAACTCGGTCCAATAAGCCCTCGACAGGAAATCGACATGTCGATGACAGCGGACGAGCTCGGCAAGAGACAGGCCATTATCGACGCCTGCCGGCGTATGAACGCGCTCGGCATCAACCAGGGCACATCGGGCAATATCAGCGTCCGGCATGTGGACGGCCTCCTGGTCACGCCGACCAGCGTGCCCTATGAGACCATGCGTCCGGACCAGATCGTCTTCATGGCCATGGACGGCTCGCACGCGCCCGACCAGAAGCCGTCGAGCGAATGGCGCTTTCATCGCGATATCCTGAAGTCGCGGCCCGACGTCAACGCCGTCGTGCATGCCCATCCGACCTATTGCACCATCCTGGGGATCATGGGCATGGAAATCCCGCCCGTGCATTACATGATCGCGGCGGCGGGCGGCGACAGCATCCGCTGCGCGCCCTACGCGACGTTCGGAACGGCGGAGCTGTCCGAGCATGCGGTGCGGGCGCTGGAGGGCCGGCTCGCCTGCCTGCTCGATCATCACGGCATGATCGCGATCGGCAAGACCCTGGACAAGGCGATGTGGCTGGCAGTCGAGGTCGAGACGCTGGCGCGGCAATATCACGGCTGTCTGCAGATCGGACAACCGCCGCTGCTCCCGAGCGAGGAAATCGAGCGGGTCCGTCAGCGCATGGCCGGCTACGGCCTGTCGGAAGGGTAGGGCGGCCAAACGGTGTTAGTGCGGATCAAACATCTCGTCGATCGCAAGAAGACGAACCGCACCATGGTTCGGCTGCGCGCCCTGCTGCGCAGCAACGAGTTCTACCTGATCCCGCTGGCGCTCGTGATCGGCACGCTCGCGGGCGCGGTCGTGACGCTGATGGCCCACATCGCGCAGATCGCGCATGTCGTGATCTACGGCATTCCCATTGACGTCCACCTGTCGGCCCACGCGAGCGTCAGCCCATGGGCGGCACTGATCGCGCCTGCGCTCGGCGGGCTGGCGCTCGGAATCATGGAATGGTCGCGGCGGCGCATGAAGATATCGAACGCGGTCGATCCGATCGAGGCGAACGCGCTGCGGGGCGGCAATCTGTCGATGCGCGACAGCGGGGTGGTCGCAGGCCAGACCCTGATCTCGAACGGCTGCGGCGCCTCCGTCGGCCTGGAGGCGGGCTACACCCAGATCGGTTCGGGCATCGCCTCGCTGATCGGTAAATTCTTCAATCTCCGCCGCAACGATCTGCGCCTGATGGTCGGCTGCGGGGCCGCGGCGGCGATCGCGGCGGCGTTCGGCGCGCCAATCACCGGCGCCTTCTATGCCTGCGAGCTGATCGTCGGCGTCTATGCCGTAGGCAGTGCCGCGCCGATCCTCGCCGCCTCCCTCGCGGGCGCCTTGACCGCGCAATGGCTGGGCGGCGCGCCATACTCGCTGGAGATACCGAAGGTCAGCGCCGTCGGCGTCGAGCAATATCTGGCACTGATCGGGCTCGCCCTCATCACCAGCGGCGTCGGCATCGCCGTGATGCGCTCCTCGCCGATGTTCGAGCGGCTGTTCGCCTGGATGCCGATCTGGCTGCGTCCTGTGATCGGCGGGCTCATCGTCGGCGGGTTCGCCATCATCACGCCGCAGGTTCTCGCGGCCGGCCATGGCGCCATGGTGCTCGATCTCTTCCACGACATGACGATCGGCCTGATCGCGCTGATCATCGCCTTGAAGGTGACGGCCTGCCTGATCTCGCTCGCCTCCGGCTTTCGCGGCGGCCTGTTCTTCGCCTCGCTGTTCGTCGGCAGCCTGATCGGAAAGTTCTTTGCCGCGGTGCTGCTGCTCATCAGCCCGAACTTCGCGATCGATCCGCTGGTGGCGATGTTGACGGGCATGGCGACGCTCGGCGTCGCCATCGTCGGCGGCCCCCTCACGATGTCGTTCCTCGTGCTCGAGATGACACGTAACGTCGACGTCACCGCCGTGGTGCTGGCCGGCTGCATCGTGACCTCGATCTGCGTGCGCTTCATGTTCGGCCATTCGTTCTCGACATGGCGCCTGCATCTGCGCGGCGAGACCATCCGCAGCGCCAACGACGTCGGCTGGCTGCGCAATCTCACGGTCGAGCGCCTGATGCGCTCGGACGTCGGCAAGGTGCCCTCGACCACGACGATCGCCGCCGCGCGCCGCGAGTTCGCGCTCGGCTCGCGGCCGGGAATCGTCATCGTCAACAATGCTGACGAATATATCGGCCTCGTCCTGCTGCCCGATTTGTTCTCCAGCGACCTCGACACCATCGCCGACGACATCCAGGTGATCGAGCTCGCCCGCCTGATCGACATCGTGCTGATCCCGGAAATGAACGTGAAGTCGGCGATGGCGGTGTTCGACGAAGCCGAGGCGGAGATGCTGGCGGTGGTCGATTCCACCGACAGCCGCAAGGTGGTTGGCTTTCTCACCGAGAGCTTCGCCCGCCGCCGCTATGTCGAGGAAATCGACAAGGCGACGAGAGGCGTGCTGGGGGCGCTGTCGTAGGCGAGGTTACCGGCCGGGTGGCGCCTCGACGAGCCAGGCCACGACCCGGCGGACCAGCGGCAAGACCACGAGCAGGGTCGGGAAGGCGACGAGCCAGGACAGTCCCCAGGCGCCCGGCCAGGTCGCCAGGAACGCCGGCGTTGCCCCCAGGCTCCGCAGCGTCGAAATGACCGATACCACCGCCGTCATGAGGATGGACAGCACGAATGGCGTCACGATCGGCGCATAGCGCGCCGGCAGTTTGCGAACCACAATCATCTGGTTTCTCTAGGAAAAGGACGCGTCGATCTCGTTGAACCTGGAAAATGGCATCGATCCCGACGGCGTCGGTTGATGCGTTGGTTCACGTAAACGCTTACGGCGGCCGAAAACGGCGCGGCTGTTCATTAACCGCTCAGGTTGCCTGGTTCAAGCTGGGTCTGATCGTTCGGGATTTACAATCGTTCAAAGCGTGGCAGATCGCCGCGATCATGAAACCATTTCAGTGGTTTGCGGATTATAGATCGTTTGCTTATGTTTCTTTGGGCGAGAACAGAGGAAATTCGAACATGAGTATTGGACCCGTGATTTCCGCAGCCGGCCGCAACACGATCGTGGTCGCGCTCGCAGGCCTCGCCCTGATTGCGGCTTCCGCATCCCCGTCTGCAGCGGCTTCGGCCGGAAGCCCGGCCGCCAAGTCGGCTGTCAATGCGGCCGTTGCCGGCCAGGCTGCCTCCGACGTCACCGATTTCAGCGCACACCGGCGTCGCCATTATCATCGACGCGGGCCGAATGCCGCGGGTCTCGCCTTCATGGGCATGGCCGCAGGTCTGATCGGAGGCGCGATCGCCGAGAGCCGCCGCCGCGAATATTATGAAAACCGCTATTATTATGGCTATGGCCCGCGTTACTACGGCGGCCCTGGTTACTACGGCGGTTCCGGCTACTACTACGATCCGGGCTATCGTTACGCACCATACTGAGCGGCCGGAGCCCGGAAGCCCCGGATTGTACGAGCCGGGGAGCGTTTGAATCCCATCTCCCGTAGCCCGGATGGAGCGAAGCGAAATCCGGGTCCGCTCGCGCGGCATCTCGAATTGTCCCGGATTACGCTCGCGCTCCATCCGGGCTACGAGAGCAGGGTGTTTCGCTCTCTGTCAACCTGCCCGCATAAAAATATTCCGCTTTACCGAAATTCGGAAATGACGTATGTGTCGCCCATCCCGGCTCAATCTCGAGGGGCGATCATGAGGTCGTCATTGTCGCGAGCCGGGCTTGCGGTGGACGCGGCAGCGTCGTGTACGAGAGCTGAGGGCAGGGCGGATTGCTCTCCGTGAGCCCGAGGCTTCGTACGGACGAGCGGCGCTGTCAGGTTCGTCGCGCCGGCTTTTCGATGGCAACGTGCACAACGCCTTCGAACCCTGCGGCGCCAACGAACCGCGCGTACGGTAAAACCGTGTGGTCCTGGCCGTCGTTGCTACGGTCAAGCTCTGGCGAATGCGGCCCTCGCGTCAACCGGCGCGGTGCCGGCGACTTTTGCGAGAGCGAGGGAGGCCAGAGGGAACTCGGCTCCCAGGAGAGCGCGGCATAAGCCGTCCGACCATCGCGCAGGGAAGGCCGTGTGTTGGGCTTCACCTGTATGCTGCTGTGCGGTTCTTCCTGCGTGTGCTTTTCGCGCAGCGGACCGCGGGTGCCGCCGGCACCCGGCCTTCCCTGCGCCCTCTTGGAAAAGAGGGTGAAGTGACCAAGCAAAGCTCGGGCGAAATCAGCCGCGAGAATGCGAAGGCATGTCTGCACCTCCACACTCGCTGTCATCGCCCGCGAAGGCGGGCGATCCAGTACGCCGAGACGCCAGTGATTGAAACGAGGGGGCGCGGCGTGCTGGATTCCTTGCCTTCGTAGGGAACGACAGGTGTTACTTGGAGAACGCAGCGTCGCCTCACACTCCGTCATTGCGAGCGCAGCGACTTGTCCGCCGAAGCCTTTGGCGAAGGCGGAAGCAATCCAGAATCTTTCCGCGGCGGGATTCTGGATTGCTTCGTCGCAAGGGCTCCTCGCAACGACGAGAAGGAGAGTGCGAGCGCTACACTCTCTCGTGCCCCGGACGCAGCGCAGCGTCCCCCCGGCGATGCGAAGCATCGTCCGGTTCGACGATGCGCTGCCGAGCCGGGGCCCATCCATCCGCAATTGCCGCGTTACCTAGGTCCCGGCTCTGCGCCGCAACGCTTGCGCGCTGCAGCTTGTCCGGGACACGGGAGAGCTGCATTGTCGCGCTGGAGCGCGCCAGACGTCGTTGGCGTCGGCGCCCCTTTACCCGGCAATTCTGCCGGTGGACTCACCTCCTGCAATCCGGTTCAATGGCAACGAGCTTTCAGGCGATCGGGCAGGCCGGGTGGCGTGCCCAACTCATACGAGAGCCTCCCGCGCCACTTGCGCGAAACGGTCGGGAGTGCTTTTTGCTGAAAGTTCCCCGCGGGGCGCATCGCCCCCGATCCAGAGAGATGAGATGAGCAAACTCGTTATCCGCGCCGGCGATTTCACCTTCGATGCCCGTTTCGAGGAGCAGGCGGCGCCCAAGACCGTCGCCGCCTTCCGCAAGGCGCTGCCGTTCGAAAGCCACATCATCCATGTGCGCTGGAGCGGCGAGGGCGTGTGGATGCCGCTCGGCGACCTCGACTTCGGCGTCGGCTACGAGAACCACACCAGCTATCCCGCCCCCGGCCAGATCATCCTCTATCCCGGCGGCATCAGCGAAACCGAGATCCTGCTGGCCTATGGCGGCGTGCACTTCGCGAGCAAGATGGGCCAGCTCGCCGGCAACCATTTCATCACGCTGACCTCGGGCCTGGAGAACCTCGCAACGCTGGGCAAGAGCGTGCTGTGGAAGGGCGCGCTGCCGATCCGCTTCGAGGAAGTCTGAGTGACCGAGCCCCGCTACCCGCGCGATCTCCGCGGCTACGGCCGCAATCCGCCGCATCCGCAATGGCCTGGTGACGCGCGGGTCGCGGTGCAGTTCGTCGTCAATTTCGAGGAAGGTGGCGAGAACAACATCCTGCACGGCGATCGCGCCTCGGAGGCCTTCCTGTCCGACGTGCTTGGCGCGCAGCCCTGGCCCGGCCAGCGCCACGCCAACATCGAATCCATGTTCGAATATGGCTCGCGCGCCGGCTTCTGGCGGTTGTGGCGGATGTTCAACGAGCGGAACTGGCCGACCACGGTGTTCGGCGTCGCCACCGCGCTCAAGCGCAATCCCGAGATTGTCGCTGCGATGAAGGAGGCGGGCTGGGACATCGCCAGCCACAGTCTGAAATGGATCGAGCACAAGGACATGACCGAGGCGCAGGAGCGCGCCGAGATCGCCGAGTCGATCCGCGTGCATACCGAGGCGACCGGCGCACGTCCGCTCGGCTGGTACACCGGGCGCTCCTCGATCAACACCAATCGTCTCTTGATGGAGGAGGGCGGCTTCCTCTATCTCTGCGACTCCTATGCCGACGATCTGCCCTATTGGGTTAAGGGCGCAAACGGCAAGCAGCTCATCATTCCCTATACGCTCGATGCCAACGACATGCGGTTCATCAACCCGCAAGGATTTGCCGAGGGCGAGCAGTTCTATACTTATCTGAAGGACGCCTTCGACGTGCTCTACGCGGAGGGCGAAACCGCGCCTAAGATGATGTCAGTCGGCCTGCATTGCCGCCTCGCCGGCCGGCCGGGCCGCGCAGCGGGCCTGATCCGCTTCCTCGACTATATCGGCAAGCACGAGCGCGTCTGGGTGCCGACCCGGTTGCAGATCGCGCAGCACTGGCACGAGAAGCACGCCCATCTTGCCGCCGACGCATTCGAGATCGGGTGAGATGATGTTGCAGATTTCGCTGACCGATCTCAACGCTGCAAGCACGGCCGACTTCGTCGCGGCGCTCGCCAACGTCGTCGAATATTCGCCGTGGATCGCCGAGCAGCTCGCGGCAAAGCGGCCGTTCGCCGGCATCAACGAGCTGCACGCCGCGCTGATGGCCGCGATCCAGAGTGCCGAGCCTGACGTGCAGCTGGCGCTGATCCGGGCGCATCCCGATCTCGCCAACAAGACGCAGCGCGCCGCGGGCCTCACTGCGGAATCGACCGACGAGCAGAACAGCGCGGGGCTCGACCGGCTGTCGGATGCCGAATATTCCGCGTTCGAGCGGGCCAACAACGCCTACCGCGACAAGTTCGGCTTCCCCTACATCGTCTGCGTGCGCCGTCACACCAAGGATTCCGTGCTGCGCGACTTCGAGGCGCGGCTGCTCAACATCGCCAAGACCGAGATAAGGCGTGCGATCGAGGAGATCGGCCGCATCTCGGCGCTGCGGCTCGACCAGCTGGTCGCCGCCGACGACAGGCTGAAGGTGTACGGCCGGCTTTCGACCCATGTGCTGGACAACCAGATTGGCAAGCCCGCACCTAGCATCCCGATCGAGCTCGTGGAGCTAGCGAGCCTTGGCGAGAACCGCGTCATCGCGCGCACGGTGACCAATGCCGATGGCCGCACCGACCAGCCGCTGATCGGCGGCCGTCCGCTGCCGATCGGCCGCTACGAGCTGCGCTTCAGCGTCGCCAAATATTACGCCGCGCGCAACGTGCCGCTGTCCGACCCGCCCTTCCTCGACGAGATCCCGCTGCGCTTTGCGATCAGCGAGCCGGAAAGCCATTACCACGTGCCGCTGCTGGTCACGCCCTGGAGCTACTCGACCTATCGCGGCAGCTAGAGCATGATCCGGAAAAGTGCGTAGCGGTTTTCCGACAAGATCATGCTCAAACAATCACCTAAAGCACGATGACGATTCATCCTAGTCGCATCGCGCTTTAGACATGCTGTGCCGATGCGGCGGCTGACGCCGCGTCGGCCTCGGCGGCAGCGCCACCGCTCAATCCGTTGAAGAAGGCATTGAGCAGCACCGACACGACCGCGCAGAACAGAATGCCGGACTCCAGCAGCGGGTGCAGATTGTGCGGCAGATTGCGGAAAAAACCGGGAGCAACGAGCGGGATCAATCCAAAGCCGATCGAGATCGCGACAATGAAGAGATTGTAGCGGTTGTTGCGGAAATCGACCGAGGCCAGGATGCGTGCGCCGGTGGCCGCCACCATGCCGAACATCACGAGGCCGGCGCCGCCGAGCACGACCAGCGGCACCGCCTCCACCAGCGCAGCGAGCTTCGGTAGCAGCCCGAGCACGAGCAGGATGCAGCCGCCCGTGACCGTCACCCAGCGCGATCGCACGGCCGTGACTGAGACGAGGCCGACGTTCTGCGAAAACGAGGTATAGGGAAACGTGTTGAAGATGCCGCCGAGCAGCGTGCCGAGCCCGTCAGCGCGCAAGCCGCGGCTCAAGGCTTCGCGGTCGACGGCCTTGCCGGTGATCTCGCCGAGCGCCAGGAACATGCCGAGCGATTCGATCATCACCACGATCATGACGATGCACATGGTGATGACAGGCACCAGGTGGAATTGCGGCATGCCGAAGCGAAAGGGAATCACGAGTGCGCCCCAGGGGGCGGCGGCGACCTTGTCGAAATGCATCACGCCCAGAATGCTCGCGAGCACCGCGCCGGCGATGATGCCGAGCAGCACGGCGACGTTGGCAAGAAACCCGCTGCCCCATTTGATCAGGCCGAGGATGAAGAGCAGCACGAACAGCGAGATGCCGAGCCCCTGCAATTGTCCATAGGCTGGATTGGGAAAGCTGCCGGAAACGCCGTCGACTACCTTCGTCAACGTCGGCAGGCCGCCGCCGGCCCAGTTGATGCCGACGCGCATCAGGGAGATGCCGATGATGAGAATGATGGTGCCGGTGACGACGGGAGGAAACAGCGGCAGCAGCCGGCTGACGAACGGCGCAACGACGATGCCGAACAGACCGGCGGCGATCACGGAGCCGTAGATGCCGAGCAGGCCGATGTCCGGTGAAGCCGCCATCGACAGCATCGGGCCGACCGACGCAAAGGTCACGCCCATCATCACGGGCAGGCGGATGCCGACGCCGGGGAAGCCGAGGCACTGGACCAGCGTCACAAGTCCGCAGGCGAACAGGTCGGCGCTGATCAGGAAGGCGACGTCCTCCGGCGGCAGCTTCAGCGCGCGGCCGATGATGAGGGGGACCGCGACCGCGCCGGCATACATCACCAGGACGTGCTGGAGCCCGAGCGCGAGCAGGCGCGGGACCGGCAGGACCTCGTCGACGGGATGGACGTCGTTGCTCATGGATGTATCCCCCAAAACATGCATCTAGCCAAATTTGTCATGGAGCGCCGGAAACAGCCGGTCCGGCTTGAAGGGCGGCGCGGTGAAGCGAATGCCGGTGGCATCCGCGATCGCGTTGCCGAGCGCGGCGGCGACCGGATTGTAGGGGCTCTCGCTCATCGACTTCGCGCCGAGCGGGCCGATCGTGTCGGATGTCTCGGCGAAGAAGACCTCCGTGCGCGGGACGTCGGCGAAAGAGGGCAGGTGGTAGTCGCGGAATTTCGGATTGGTGACACGCCCACTCGCATCGATCACCATCTCCTCGTAGAGCGCAGCGCCGAGCGCCTGCGCCACGCCGCCTTCGACCTGACCGCGGCACTGCATGGGATTGGCGACGATGCCGGCGTCCGCGGCGTGCACGCTCCTGAGAATCCGGAGCTCGCCGGTCGCCTTGTTCACCGCGACGCGAAAGCCCTGCACGTTAAACCCGACCGATCGCGGCGTGCCGCCGGACGTGCCGCTGCCTGCGAACGGCCGGCCGCGCTCGCGGGCGAGCTTCGCCAGCTCCGCAAAAGGCATGCGGCGGACGCCGCTGACGACGGAGTCCGCATCGAGCGCGCAAGTCTCCACATCGCACAGCCAGGCCCCGGCGGCTGCCGCCTTCAGCTCGCTCGCAAGCTGCACGGCTGCCGCATGCGTCGCCTTGCCCGCAACGAAGGTGCCGGCGCTGCCATACGCGCCGGTGTCGTGGCCGCCATGGGCGGTGTCGGACTGGCGCAGACGAATCTTGTCGACGGTGGTCGCCAGCGTGGTCGCCGCGATCTGGCGATGCACGGTGCTGGTGCCGTTGCCGAACTCGGCCGTGCCGACGGTGAGGTCGAAGCCTCCGTCGTCGTTGAGCGCGATCGTCGCATCGGCGAAGTGGCCGGCCGGCGGCACCGTGTCGATCATGGTCAGCGCGATGCCGTCGCCGATCAGCCAATCCGGCGACAGCTCCGGCTGCGGGGTATCGGCCTGCATCGCGCGCTCGACGAGATCGAGGCACTGGTCGAGCCCGTAGGAGCCGTAGAGCACGTCGTGATATTCGGAGGGCGGCGGAGACAGCATGGGATCGCCGGGCCTCACGATATTGCGTCGGCGCATCTCGTAGGGACTGATTCCGAGCTGCCTCGCCAATTCGTCGATCGCCGCTTCCACCGCGATCAGCGCCTGCGGCAGGCCGTAGCCGCGAAACGCGCCTGCCGGCACGGTGTTGGTGTAGACGGCGACGCCGTCGACCCGCTTGTTCGGGCAATTGTAGACGGCGATGGACTCGGCCAGCGCGTGGAACATCACGGGGCCGGCATGATTGCCGTAGGCACCGGTGTTGGAGAGCACGTCGAGCTGGAGCGCAGTGAGCTTGCCGCCCGCATCAGCGCCGGCTTTGACTTGGATCCGCATCGGATGCCGCGTCGAGGTCGCGATGAACTGCTCCTCGCGTGTCAGCTCCAGCTTGACCGGCCGCCCAGTCTTCAGCGCGGCAAGCGCCAGGATGTCCTCGACGAACATCTCCTGCTTGCCGCCGAACCCGCCGCCGACGCGTTCGCAGAACACGCGGACCTTGTCCATGGGGAGCTGGAAGATGTCCGACAGCGCACGCCGGGTCAGGAACGGCACTTGCGTCGAGGTGCGGACGTTGAGCACGCCGGAATCATCGAGCCAGGCAAGGCCACCATGGGTCTCGAGCGCAGCGTGCTGCACACGGTGACTGTGAAAGGTCGCCTCATAGGTGGCGGCAGATGTGGCGAGGGCCGATGCGACATCGCCGAGCTCGCCATGCGTCTCCGCGACCAGGTTGCGCTGGGCATCGGCAACGCGGTTCGCAGTGGTGCGGTCGGGATGAACGACCGGCGCACCCGGGGCCATCGCCAGCTCGGGATCAATCAACGCCGGCAGGACCTCGTAACTGACTTTCAGCTTGCGGCACGCCGCCTCGGCGGCGGCTTCGGTCTCGGCGACGACGGCGGCGACCTTCTGGCCGATGAACCGGACGACATCGTCGAGGACGCGGGTATCCTCGGGGTCCATCCAGTCTTTCTCATGCCGCGCCGTCGAGATCAGGACGGACGGCGCATCCTCATGCGTCAGCACAGCGTGCACGCCGGGAATGCTCAGCGCGTCAGACTTGTCGATCGCGACGATCCTGGCGTGCGCATACGGCGAGCGCAGCAGCTTGATGTGCAGCAGACCATCGATTGCGGTGTCGAAGGTGTAGCGTGCCGTGCCGCGGACCACGTCGGGCCCTGCGGGGGCCGGCAGACTGCGTCCGAAGGCAGCGCCGGCCTCGACGCTCGTCTCGACATTGGTCTTGCCGAGGATCGCGTCCTCGATCGACCGATAACCGGTGCAGCGGCAGATATTGCCTTTCAGCGCCGTGCCGAGATCGGTGCGCTGCGCCTGGTTCAGCGAGGCGCAGGTCAGGATCATGCCGGCGGTGCAGAATCCGCATTGAAAGCCCTGCGCATCGAGGAAGGCCTGCTGCATCGGATGCGTGCCGTGATCGCCGCCAAGGCCTTCGATCGTGGTCACGTTGCGGCCCTCGGCCCGGAACGCCGGGATCAGGCAGCTGTGCACCGGCTCGCCGTCCAGCAGCACGGTGCAGGCGCCGCAGTCGCCGGCATCGCAGCCTTTCTTCACGCCGAAATGGCCGAGCTCGCGCAGGAACGTGCGCAGGCACTGGCCGGCGCGCGGCTCCTGGGAAAATGCCTCGCCATTGACCTCCAGACTCATGCGGTTATCGCTCCCAGCAGCTCGCCGCGAATGTCCTCGGCCAGGCGCAGCGTCATGTGCTTGCGCCAGAGTGGCGCGCCATGGATGTCCGTGTGGTACAGATCATCGGTAATCTCCTGCATGAGCGCGGCGCGCAACGCGCTTGCGTCCGGGGCTTTGGGGAAGCGCAACTGGATTGGCCGCACCGTCGACGCGGTGACCGTGAGTGTCAGCGTATCGTCGGCTTCGAGACTGCCGATCAGCAGCGCCGCCGAGCGGCCGACCGGCGCCAGCGAGATCTGGCGGAAGGCCGTACGGCGCTTCAGCGCGGGAAGCGGGATGTCGATCTGCCGGAGCAGGTCGCCTGGCGTCAGGCGATTGCGCTGGTTGCCGGTGACGAATTCGGTGACCGGAAGCCTCTGTTCACCGCCGCCGGCCTTCCAGATGGTGCAGACGCCGTCGAGTGCCGACGTCAGCGAGATCATCGGTCCCGCCGGCAGTGACATGCAGAGATTGCCGCCGACGGTCGCGGTCTTCCAGATCTTGAACGAGGCAAGGAAGGCCCGGCAGCACTGGTCGATCAGCGGCGCTGCGAGCCAATCGGACGGGCAGGCGAGTCCATCGAGCTCTGCGATGGTGCAAGTGGCGGCGATCGAGAGGTGGCTCTCTGTGATCGCAAGTGCCGGCCATTTCAGATCGGTGAGATCGATCAGTCGCGTCAGATGCGTTTGCGCCTCCGAGAACAACCAGGTGCCGCCCGCGAGCCAAGCATCACCTGCCGTCCAAACGGGCAGCTGCGCGCGCGTTTGCGGATGGGCGACGGCTGTGATGGTATTCAAGTCCATGGCTGCGCCAACGCTTCCGACGGTTGGATGGTCCGAGCGAAGTGTTGCAAGACGGGAGCCAAGTGGCAACAACAAGTCGAAGCAAGGACGCAATCGTCCTCGGCCTTGCAGGTCCGCCGTCAGCGTGGGTGAGGAGAAGCAGGATCATGACTGAGGCAAGTTCGACCTGGATCAGGGATCCCCTGGCCATCCTCGCCGACGGGGCCGAGCGCGGCATTGTCGTGAAGGGCGGCCGAATCGTCGAGCTCGTGCCGGCGGGCGGCGTGCCCGCAACCGCCGATGTCGCAGTGTTCGATGCGGGCGAACACGTCGTGCTGCCGGGCCTGATCAATACCCATCATCACTTCTACCAGACGCTGACGCGGGCGCTGCCGGCGGCGATGGACCGCGAGCTGTTCCCCTGGCTCCAGGCGCTCTATCCGTTGTGGGCAAGGCTGACGCCGGAAGCGCTCGAGCTCGGCGTCACCGTGGCGATGTCCGAGCTCCTGCTCTCCGGCTGCACCACCACGACGGATCACCACTACGTCTTCCCGCCCGGACTCGAAGACGCCGTCGATATCGAGGTGGCGGTGGCGAAGCGCCTCGGCGTGCGCGTGCTGCTCACGCGCGGCTCGATGAACCTGTCGCAGCGCGACGGCGGCTTGCCGCCAGACAGCGTCGTGCAGGACGAGGACACCATTCTCGCCGACAGCGCCCGCGTGGTCGCCAAGCATCATCAGCGCGGCGCGGATGCGATGGTGCAGATTGCGCTCGCGCCATGCTCGCCGTTCTCGGTGACGACGTCGCTGATGCGCGCCACGGCCGACCTCGCCGACAAGCTCGATTTGCGCCTGCACACCCATCTCGCCGAAACCGAGGACGAGAACAGCTTCTGCCAGCGGATGTATGGCTGCCGTCCGCTCGACTATCTCGAGCAATGCGGTTGGCTCAATGCGCGCACCTGGCTCGCCCACGGAATCTTCTTCAATCCGGACGAGATGAGACGGCTTGGCAAGGCCGGCACGACCGTCAGCCATTGTGCGTGCAGCAACCAGCTGCTCGCGTCGGGCTGTTGCCCGGTGTGCGACATGGAAGAGGCCGGCGTCGGGATCGGCATTGGTGTCGACGGCTCGGCCTCCAACGACGGATCCAACCTGATGCAGGAGGTGCGGGCCGCGTTCCTGCTGCAACGCGCGCGTTATGGCGTCACGAAGGTCAGCCACAAGGATGCGCTGCGCTGGGCCACCAAGGGCTCGGCGGCATGTGTGGGCCGGCCGGAACTCGGCGACATCGCCGTTGGCAAGGCCGCCGATCTTGCGCTGTTCCGGCTCGACGAGCTGCGCTTCTCGGGCCACGGCGATCCGCTCGCCGCGCTCGTGCTGTGCGGGGCGCATCGCGCCGACCGGGTGATGGTGGCTGGAAAATGGGCGGTGATCGACGGTGCGATCCCGGGTCTCGATGTGGCAGACCTCATCTGCCGCCACAGTTCCGCGGCGCGGGCCATGCGGGCTGGATAGCGGGCGAAATAGAGAAAGAGGGGGCAGCCACAAGTGCCGGGTGCTTCTGGCCACCCCCTCCGAACCTCCTCCGGGAGGAGCAGGTGATTTAGTCAATGCAAGAAGCGTGCTACTTGCCCGGCAGCTTGTCGTCGATGCCTTTCACGTAGAAATTCATGCCGAGGATCTGGCCGTCATCCAGGTGACCGCCGCCCTTGCATTCGACCGGCTTGCCGTCCTGCCCAACGATCGGGCATTTGAACGGATGCAGCTTGCCCGCGGTGATCGCGGCCTGGGCATCCTCAGCCATTTTTTTCACATCGTCGGGCATGTTGGTGTAGGGCGCCATGGTGAACATTTGGCTGTCGAGGCCACCCCAGGTGTCCTCGGACTTCCAGGTGCCGGCGAGCTCGGCCTTGACGCGCTGAATGTAGTAGGGGCCCCAGTTGTTGATGATCGAGGTCAGCTGGGCCTTTGGCCCGAACTGGATCATTTCGGAATCCTGGCCGAAGGCCAGTTTGCCGCGTTCGCTGGCGATTTGCATGGCGGCCGGCGAATCCGTGTGCTGCATGATGACGTCGGCACCCTGGTCGATCAGCGCCTTGGCGGCGTCGGCCTCCTTGCCTGGGTCGAACCAGGTGTTGGCCCAGATGATCTTGACCTTGATGTTCGGGTTGATGGTCTGCGCCGCCAGTATCGTCGCGTTGATGCCGGAGACGACCTCCGGAATCGGGAACGAGCCGATATAGCCGAGCACGCCCGACTTCGACATCTTCGCCGCAATCAGGCCTTGAATGTAGCGGCCCTGATACCATTTCGCCGAATAGGTCGACATGTTCGGGTTGCGCTTGTAGCCGGTGGCGTGCTCGAAATGCACGTTCGGATATTTCTTGGCGACCTTCAGCGTCGGATCCATGTAGCCGAACGATGTGGTGAAGATCAGTTTGTTGCCGGCGCGGACGAGCTGCTCGATCGCTCGCTCGGAGTCCGGGCCTTCGGGCACGTTCTCGAGATAAGTGGTCTCGATCTTGTCGCCCAATTCTTTCACCAGCGCCTGGCGACCAAGGTCGTGCTGATAGGTCCAGCCGAGGTCTCCGATCGGACCGAGATAAACGAAACCGACTTTCAGCTTGTCGGCGGCGGAGGCCGCACTGACGCTCGCAGCGAGCAAGAGCCCGGCAGCCAGTGCAAGAAGTGATTTCCTCATCATCGATCTCCAAACTTCGGGGGAAGCCACGATCCGCAGCATGCGCGCCCCATCGTGCACACTGCCGAAACGAAAGCTAACGGTCGGGCACGAACACCGTGCCGAGCGCGGCCGGTGCGGTTGAGCCGCCCGTGCGCGCGCGGGAGAGCAGGACCAGCACGATGACCGTCGCGAGATAAGGCAGTGCCGACATGAATTGCGAGGGAATGCCGACGCCCCATCCTTGCGCATGCAGTTGCAGGATCGTCACCGCGCCGAACAGATAGGCGCCGATGACGAGCCGGCCCGGCCGCCAGGACGAGAACACCACCAGCGCCAGTGCGATCCAACCGCGGCCTGCGGTCATGCCCGGAATGAAGAACGGCGTATAAGCGAGCGGCAGATAGGCGCCCGCAAGACCCGCGCAGGCGCCGCCGAACATCACGGCGAGGGTGCGGATGCGCAGGACGGGATAGCCGAGCGCATGCGCGGAAACGTGATTGTCGCCGCAGGCGCGGAGGATCAAGCCTGCCCGGGTGCGGTACAGGAACCACCACACCGCGACGATCAGTGCGATCGAGAAATAGACGAAGCCATTCTCGCCGAACAGCACGCGGCCGATCAGGGGGACATTAGTGAGACCTGGAATGGCGAGGGGCACGGCCGGCGTGATGCGCTCGCCGACGAAGCCGGCGCCGATCAGGCCGGAGAGCCCGACGCCGAGGATGGTCAGCGCGAGGCCGGTTGCGACCTGGTTGACGGCGAGCCCGAGCGCCATCAGCGCGAACACGAGCGACATCAGCGTGCCTGCAACGATGCCGAACAGCGCGCCGATCAAGATCGATCCGGTCAGCCACGCGCCGGCAAAGCCACAGGCCGCGCCGACGATCATCATGCCCTCGACGCCGAGATTGAGCACGCCGGAACGCTCGGCCACGAGCTCGCCGGTCGCCGCAATCAACAGCGGCGTCGATGCGGCAAGCACCGCCAGGATGATGGCCTCAACCAGCTCCACGGGCCACCGCCTTTCGGTTCGGGAACACCAGCTTGAAGCGGTAGAGAATGAGGGAGTCGCAGGCGAGCACGTAAAACAGCAGAATGCCCTGAAAGACCTTGGTGACGTCCAGCGGAATCTTCATCGCGATCTGCGCCTGCTCGCCGCCGATAAAGGTCAACGCGAGGAAGAGGCCTGCAATTAATATTCCAAGCGGGTTCAGCCGGCCGAGGAAAGCGACGATGATCGCGGTAAAGCCGTAGCCTGGCGAGATGCCGGGCTGGAGATGCCCGACTGGACCCGCCACCTCGATGATGCCAGCAAGCCCGGCCAGCGCCCCGGAGACGGCGAAGGTCAGGATGATGAGCTGGTTGGCGTTGAAGCCGCCGAACCGCGCGGCGCGCGGCGCAGCGCCGACCACGCGGATCTCGAAACCCTTGATGGTGCGCCCGAGCAGGATCGCGGCTGCTGCGACGACGAGCAGGGCGATGATCGAGCCGAGATGCAGCCGGCCGCCTTCGATCAGCAACGGCACGGTCGCGACCGGATCGAACTCGGCCGTGGTCGGGAAATTGAAGCCGTGCGGATCGCGCCAGGGGCCGCGCACGAGATAGTCGAGGAAGAGGTCGGCGACATAGACCAGCATCAGGCTGGTCAGGATCTCGCTGGCGCCGAATTTCACCTTGCAGATCGCCGGGATCAGCGCATAGAGCGCGCCCGCAGCGGCGGCGAGGACTAGCATAGCCGGCAGCACCCAGACGCCGGCACCAGTACCTTGCGTCTTCACCGCGATCCAGCTTCCCGCGACTGCGCCGATCAGGAATTGCCCTTCGGCGCCGATGTTCCAGGCGTTGGCGAGATAGCACAGCGACAGGCCGATCGCGATCATCACCAGCGGCGTCGCCTTCACCGCGATCTCCTGCAGCGAATAGCCGTCGGTGAGGGGCGCAATGAAATAGGCGTGCAGGGCAAGCAGTGGATTCTTGCCGAGGATCGCGAACAGGATGACCATGGTCACGATCGTGAGGCCAATCGCGATCAGGGGGGACACCAGCGCGATCGTGCCGGAGCGCTCGGCACGCTTCTCAAGCACCAGCTGCATGCGCGATCTCCTTTGGCTGCAGGCTGCTGCCGCCCATCAGAAGGCCCAGCTTCTCGCGGCTTGCTTCGCGTGACGGGAGCGGAGCCGACAGCTTGCCGTGGAACATCACGGCGATGCGGTCGGCAATCTCGGCGAGCTCGTCGAGATCCTGGCTGGTCACGAGTACCGCCGCGCCTGCGGTGGCGAGATCAAGCAGCGCCTGACGGATGACGGCGGCAGCGCCCGCGTCGACACCCCAGGTCGGCTGGCTAACCACCAGTACCGCGGGATTGCGCAGGATCTCGCGTCCCACGATGAACTTCTGCAGATTGCCGCCGGACAGGCTGGCGGCCTCGGGATCGCGCTTGGCCTTGCGGACGTCGAAGGTTTCTGTGGCGCGGTCGACCGTTCTCAGCGTGGCCGCCGTATCGATGAAGCCGCGATGGACCATGCCGCTGGCGGCATGGCCGGTGAGCAGCGCGTTCTCCGACAGTCTCATCCGCGGCGCGGTGCCGTGGCCGAGCCGCTCCTCGGGAACGAAAGCCGCCCCCAGCTTGCGCCGCTGGGTGATCGAAAGGTGACCGGCGGCGATGCCCTCGATCACCACCGTTCCGGGGTTCTTCGCGAGACGCTCGCCGGAGAGCGCTGCGAACAATTCGTCCTGGCCGTTACCGGCGACGCCGGCGATGCCGAGAATCTCGCCGCCCTTCAGCTCGAATGAGATGTGCTCGAGCCGCACGCCGTGCGCTTCGACGGGAGCCAGCGAGAGATCGTTGACGACGAGCCGCGGCACGGTGGTCTTGCGGCCGGATGCGCCCTTCACCTCCTTGACCTCGCCGCCGACCATCATCCGCGCAAGTGAGGCGGCGGTTTCGAGCCGCGGGTTGCAGGTCTCGACCTTCCTGCCGCCGCGCAGGATCGTCGCGGTGTCGCAGAGCCGCTTCACCTCCTCCAGCTTGTGGCTGATATAGAGGATGGCGCGGCCCTCGGCCTTGAGGCGATCCAGCACGATGAAGAGCTGGTCAGCCTCCTGCGGCGTCAGCACCGCAGTGGGCTCGTCCAGGATCAGGAATTTCGGATCCTGCATCAGGGCGCGGACGATCTCGATGCGCTGACGCTCGCCGACGGAGAGTTGCCACACCTCACGCCTGGGATCGAGCGGCAGACCGTAAGTCTTCGACACCTGTTCCAGCCGGGCCGACATGTCCTTGAAGGATTCCTTGCCGTCGAGGCCAAGCGCGACGTTCTCGGCAACCGTGAGATTGTCGAACAGCGAGAAGTGCTGGAACACCATGCCGATGCCGCGGCTGCGCGCTTCGGACGGACCGGACAGCACGATCCGCTCGCCCTGCCAGTGAATCTCGCCGGCGCTGGGCTGGATCAGTCCGTAGATCGCCTTGACCAGCGTCGACTTGCCGGCGCCGTTCTCGCCCAGCAGCGCGTGGATTTCCCTCGGCCGGATCTCGATATCGATGCAATCGTTGGCGAGGAAATCGCCATAACGTTTGGTGAGGCCGATGGTCCTCAGGAGCGGGGGCTCGCCGCAATGCTGGCCGTCGGGCGTCGGATCTAACATTCGCTGATGCGCTTGCATGGGTGAAGTGCCTCAATACTGGGCCAGTTTGAACCCCGGCGTAAGATGTGAAAAAGCATCATCCCTTGCTCAACGCGTCGGCAGGCTCTCGGCCCAGCGCTCGTCGTCGATTTTCGAGCGATCAAACCCCGCAAACAGCACCTCGTGGGCGGGGCGATTGCGTCTGCCGGCCGAAGGCTGTTGCAAATTTGTGACGGTCCAAGGCAAATCGGAACCCGCTGTGCAGACCTGACGCCATGTTGAGCAATGGACGCGTCGGTCGTCCATCGCGCGGAGTGCAGCGGCCGCAATGGTTGCCTCAATGCGGCACTCCACGGTGTCGTCCCCCTTGGGATGTGCTGCTACTTCGTCCAAACGCCGACATGCAGCGCTTCGGCTTCGTCTTCGAGCAGCGGCCCGACGACCTCCGTCGGCCGCTGGCCGCTGGCAAAGACGTCGCGGCATGGCAGGTTGAGCGTCGGATTTTCCGGATGGTTGCCGGTGATGCCGCGCAGGCGATGCTCGCTGAGGCCATAGACGACACGGCCGATACCGGCCCAGTAGATCGCGCCGGCACACATCGCGCAGGGTTCGGCTGAGGAATAGAGCGTGGCCTTCGCCAGCACCTCGCGGTCGAGTGTACGGCTGGCCTGGGTGGCTGCGAGACGCTCGGCATGCGCGGTGCCGTCGTGATCCGGCATGTAGCCGTTCTCAGCCTCGATCAGCACCTTGCCGTCCGCATCGACGACAATGCAGCCGAAGGGGTGGTTGCCATGGGTGAGGGAACGGCCGGCGACCGCGAAAGACAGGCGCAGAAAGTGCTCGTCCCGCCCGGATGCATCGCCCATCGATCCTCCGTTCAGTGCCCCGCCATGTGGCGGCCGACCACCGTGAGATCGGCTTCGCTGGTCCGCGCTTCATACACGAATTCGCCGTGGAACATCACCACGAGCCTATCCGATAGTTCGAGCAGCTCGTCGAGGTCCTCGCTGACGAGCAGGACGGCGGCGCCGCGGTTGCGCGCGGCCATGATCTCGGCGTGGATCTGCGCCACCGCCGCGAAATCGAGGCCGAAGCAGGGATTGGCTGCGATCAGCACTTCGACGTCGCCGCCGAGCTCGCGGGCCAGTACAGCCCGCTGCACGTTGCCGCCCGACAGCGCCGAGATCGGCGTATCGGGCGTGCGGGTCTTGATCTTGTACTGGCCGATCTTCTTCCTGGCGTCGCTCCGGAAGGCGCTACGATTGAGCCACCAGCCGCCACTTGCAAAGGGTGCGCGGTCGAATTCTCGAAAGGCGATGTTGTCGGCGACGCTCATGCCGCCGACGCAGGCGTTCTTCAGCGGCTCCTCGGGCAGCAGCGACATCCTGTGCCGCCGCATCTCCTCGCGGCTTGCGTGATAGAGATCGCCGGCGACGCGCACCTCCCCGCTCTCGGCCTCGCGCTGGCCGGCCAGCACCTCGACGAGCTGGCGCTGGCCATTCCCGGAAACGCCGGCGATGCCGACGATCTCGCCGGCGCGAACGGTGAGCGAGACATCGTGCACGGCAACGGCGCCCGCATCGTCCAGGGCGCGGAGCTTTTGCAGCTCCAGCCTGGCCTGACCGGCTTCGCCGGTGCGCGGCGGCTGCACCGTCAACTCCTCGGCACCGATCATGGTGCGGGCCATCGCGTCCGGCGTCAGCTCGGAAACCTTGCCGGCACCGGCGAGCTTGCCGCGGCGCAGGATGGTGACGTCATCGGCAAACGCCATGACCTCGCGGAACTTGTGCGTGATCATCAGGATGGTCAGCTCGCCCTTCACAACCATGTCGCGGAGCATGCCGAGCACCTCGTCGGCTTCCGCCGGGGTCAGCACCGAGGTCGGCTCGTCCAGGATCAGGAAGCGCCGCTTAAGATAGAGCTGCTTGAGGATCTCGCACTTCTGCCGTTCGCCGGCAGAGATGTCGGAGACCTTTGCGGAGAGCGGTACCTTGAAGGGCATGCTGCCCAAGAACGCCTCCAGCTCCTTCATCTCGTTCGGCCAGTTCACCACGGCCGGCACGTCATCGCGCGCCAGCACGAGGTTTTCGGCAACCGTCATCGCCGGCACCAGCGTAAAATGCTGGTAGACCATGCCGAGGCCGAGCGCGTGGGCATCCTTCGGGTTGGCGATCGCCTGCTCGCGGCCGCCGACGATGATGTCGCCTTCGGTCGCGTGGTAGTAGCCCATGATGCATTTGACGAGGGTGGATTTGCCGGCGCCATTCTCGCCGAGCAGGGCGTGGAACGAGCCCGGCCGCACCTTTAACTCGACATTGTCCAGCGCCAGGAAGTCTCCGAAGCGCATGGTCATGGCGACGGCGTCGACGCCGAAGGCGCCCGAGGGCGGTGGCGTTTCGCCGATGATCACGAAATCGCTCCGATGAAGGCATCCGAGGTCGAGACCGCGCCGAATACGCCGCCCTGCATCTTGATCATCTTCAGCGCATGGTCGTGGTTGCTCTTGTCGGTCGCGCCGCAGCAATCGTGCAGCAGGACGCATTCGAAGCCGCGGTCGTTGGCCTCGCGCATCGTGGTGTGGACGCAGACGTCGGTCGTGATCCCGGTCAGCACGATGTTCTCGATGCCGCGCACGCGCAGGATCAGCTCCAGATCGGTGGCGCAGAACGAGCCCTTGCCGGGCTTGTCGATGATCGGCTCGCCCGGCAGCGGCGCCAGCTCCTCGATGATGTCCCAGCCGGGCTCGCCGCGCACCAGGATGCGTCCGCACGGGCCGGGATCGCCGATGCCGGCGCCGATCTGGCGGGAGCGCCAGCGCTTGTTGGCGGGCAGGTCGGAGAGATCCGGGCGGTGGCCTTCGCGGGTATGGATGATATGGAAGCCTTGGCTTCGCATCGCTGCGAGCAGCCGCTTGATCGGCTCGATCGGTGCCCGTGTCAGCGAGAGGTCGTAGCCCATCTTGTCGACATAGCCGCCGACCCCGCAGAAATCGGTCTGCATGTCGATGATAATCAGCGCGGTGTTCTCGGGGCGGAGATCACCATTGTAGGGCCAGGCATAGGGCTCGGACTTGATGTAGCGCTCGGGCATGGACGACCTCGTGCGTGTTACCGTGTGATCGAGAGTTCGGCGGGCGCGCCGGTCAGCGTCCGCTTCGGCGAGCAGGTGATGATCATGATCGCCAGCGTCAGGATGTAGGGCGCGGCGTTGAAGAGGTGATAGCCGGAGGTGACGCCGACCGATTGCAGCGCCGGACCCAGCGCCGCTGCGCCGCCGAAGGCGAGCGAGGCCCATAGGCAGAGCAGGGGATCCCAGCGCGCGAAGATCACGAGGGCCACGGCGGTGATGCCCTGGCCCGAGGAAAGGCCCTCGTTCCAGCTTCCGGGGTAGAACAGGGACAGAAACGAGCCGCCGATGCCCGCGAGGAAACCACCGGCCATGGTGGCGCGCAGGCGGATCAGCAGCACGGAATGGCCCATCGCGCGTGCGGCATCCGCGCTCTCGCCGGCGGTGCGGATGAGCAAGCCCCAGCGGGTGGTGCGGAAGGCCCAATAGAGGATTGGCGCCAGCGCCACGCCGATCAGGAACAGCACGTTGATGCGCAGCGCTGCCTGGACTTGCGGGATGTCGCTCCACCAGCCGAAGTCGATGGCGGGCAGCCGCGGCGCTGTCGGCTCGATCAGCGGCTTGCCGAGATAGAACGCAAGGCCAGTGCCGAACAGCATCAAGGCAATGCCGACGGCAACGTCATTGACGCGCGGCAGCGAGCAGATGCCGGCATGCAGCGCACCCAGCAGCGCGCCGGTGATGCCGGCGGCAAGCACGCCGAGCCACGGAGAGCCGGTGAGATAGGAGATGCCATAGGCGCTCATCGCGCCCATCACCAGCGTGCCTTCGAGGCCGAGATTGATGCGGCCCGCACGCTCGGTGATGCATTCGCCCAGGCTCACGAACAGGAATGGGGTGGAGACGCGAATGGCGCCGCCGAGGACGGCGAGCGGGACGGTCCAGAGGCCGATCGATCCGTCTGCCATCTCAGGATTTTCCCTTCAGGAATCCGATGCGGCCGTAGAGCGCATCGCTGGCGAGCACGAAGACGAAGATGATGCCCTGCAGCACCAGCACGGACGCATCGGGCAGCCCCAAGCGGCGTTGCAGCAGGCCGCCGCTGGCGCTGATGCCGCCGAGCAGGATGGCGACGGGGATGATGGCGAGCGGATTTTGCCGCGCCAGAAAGGCGACGAGAATGCCGGTGAAGCCGTAGCCGGCAGCGAGGTTGGCGTTGGTGCGTCCCTGCACGGCGGCGACCTCAACCATGCCGGCGAGGCCAGCCGCGCCGCCGGCAAGGAAGCAGACGGTCAGGATCAGCTTGTCGACGCCGAGACCGACGATCTTCGCAGCACGGATGTTGCCGCCCGCCACGCGCGCGGCGAAGCCGAACACAGTGTGATAGACCAGGATGTAGGAGGCGATCGCAGCGATCAGGCCGAACACGAGACCCCAATGCACGTCGGTGCCGGGAATAGAGCCGATCATGTTGGCGGCGCCGATCTCGCGGGTGGACGGCTTGTTGAGGCTGGCGGGATCGCGCATCAGCCCCTCGACGAGATGGTTGAGGATCGCGAGCGCGATGTAGACGAGCAGCAGGCTCGAGATGGTCTCGTTGACGCCGCGATATTGCCGCAAGCCGCCCGCGAGCATGATCCACAGCCCGCCGCCGATCACGCCGGCGCAGACCATGGCAACCTGGACGATGAGCGGCGGCATGCCCTGAAGCGCGAGTGCGGCGCTGGTTGCCGACAATGCGCCGATCAGCAGCGCGCCTTCGCCGCCGATGATGACCATGCCGAGCTGCGCCGGCAGCGCAGTACAGAGTGCGGTGAGGATCAGGGGCGCTGCGCGCGTCAGCGTGTTCTGCCAGGAGAACCAGGTGCCGAACGCGCCGTAATACATGTAGAAATAGAGATCGAGCGGATTCTTGCCGAACATCGCGACGAAGATGCCAAACACCGCGAGCGCGCCGACCAGCGCCGCGCCCGGGATCAGGACATATTCGATCGTGCCGCCGTGACGCTGGAGGAAACCGGGATCGGCGGCCGGGGCGACTGTCCCGACCGCGTCTGTGGAATCCGCCGCTTCCGTCGTCACGAAGTGGCTCCGAGCACGCCCTCGACGAGGTAGTCCATTTTCTCCAGTTCAGGATCCTTCTGGCCGCGGTTGGTGCCGGCGGGGATCACGGTCTTGCCCTTGTTGTCGACCAGCCCACCCTTGAAGATGGCGAAGCCTTCTGCCGACAGGAATTTTGCCTTGGCCTCGTCGGCCGCTTTGCGCGCTTCGGCCGAGACCGCTTCGCCATAGGGCGAGGTCTTGACGATTTCTTCCTTCAGGCCGCCGCGGTAGAAATTCGGGATGCCTTCGCCGGAGGCGATCATCTTGACGAACTTCGGATAGAGCGCTTCCCAGTTCCACTCCGCGCCGGTGAGATAGGCCTTGGGTGCCAGCGCCGACTGGTTGGTGTGATAGCCGCAGACGAAGGCGCCGCGCCGCGCCGCGTTCTCGACCATGGTCTTGGGCCCATCGACGTGGCAGGTGAGCACGTCCACGCCCTGATCGATCAGGCTGTTGGTGGCTTCGGCCTCCTTGACCGGCATCGACCAGTCGCCGGTGAAGATCACCTGCGTGGTGGCCTTTGGATTGACGGACTTGGCGCCAAGCGTGAAGGCGTTGATGTTGCGCAGCACTTGAGGGATCGGCTTGGCCGCGACAAAGCCGAGCTTGCTGCTCTTCGATGTCAGGGCGGCGACGATGCCGGAGATGTACTGAGCCTCGTCGATATAGCCGAAATAGCTGCCGGCGTTCTTGGGGTCCTTCTCGCTCCAGAGGCCGCCGCAATGCTCGAAGCGTAGCTTCGGGTACTTGTTGGCCATCTTGATCATGTGCGGATTGTAGTACCCGAACGAGGTCGGGAAGAGCAGGGTGGCGCCATCGAGATTGATCATGGACTCGATCGTCTTCTCGACCGCATCGGTCTCCGGCACCTTCTCCTCCTCGACCACCTTGAGGCCGGGAATCTTCTTCAGCGCTGCCGCGCCCTGCGCGTGCGCCTGGTTGTAGCCGTAGTCGTCGCGCGAGCCGACATAGATGAAGCCGATGGTGGTCTCGGCTGCGAAGGCCGGGCGGAGGCCCGCTGCCGCGCCGAGGGTGAGGGCCGCGCCGCCCTGCAACACATGACGTCGTGAAATCCTGCCAGAATCCATTGCTCGCTCCCCTTGGCGGATGCCCCGCCTTGATCTCACGGCTGCGCCGGCTTGGCGGAGCCGGGATCAGATGTCGCAAGCTTCGTGCCAGAGACTATGAAGCGTGCAATTCGTTATAAGTACTTGAAATAAGTATGGGATAATGTGTGCTCTGAACTTGGCGAGGAAAATGGCAGGCTAATTTCTAGGCAATATCAAAGCATTGTATGCAGCGGAGTTGAGCAGCCAGAACCTGCTCGTGCATGTGCATGATCCGCGTCGGACGGTCGGCCGGCAAGGCGCATTCATGCTAACCACGCGCTGACTTGGACGGCGCCGGAGGATGTCCGCTGGCACCGAACCTGTATCGATTGTCGTCAGGACCGCCGTGTCCTCAGAAGATGGAAAGCTCGCCGAGATGGGCGCTGGTACCGTTCACGATGCATCGCTCGGCAATGAGATCGTTCGCCGGATCAACGAGCTCGGCGCGATCTCGGAAGACCCCGAGAAGCTCACCCGCATCTTCCTCAGCAAGGAGCTGCGCAAGGCCGCGGACCTCATCATGGGGTGGATGCGCGAGGCCGGCATGAGCGCCCATCTCGATGCCATCGGCAATGTCTGCGGACGGTACGAAGGCGACCGGCCGGGCATGCCCTGCCTGATGCTCGGCTCGCATTACGACACCGTGCGCGATGCCGGCAAATGGGATGGACCGCTGGGTGTGATCACGGCGATCTCTTGCGTCGCCGATCTCAACCGCCGCGGCAAGCGCCTGCCATTTGCGATCGAGGTGATCGGCTTTGCCGACGAGGAGGGGGTGCGGTTCGCTTCGACCTTGCTCGGCAGCCGTGCGGTGGCCGGCACCTTCGATGAGAGCGTGCTGAATACGCGCGACCGCGACGGCGTGTCGATGCGCGAGGCGCTCGTGCAGTTCGGCCTCGATCCCGACCATATCGGTGCGGCCGCGCGCGCGCGGTGCGAGCTGCTTGGCTATCTCGAATTGCACATCGAGCAGGGGCCGGTGCTGGAAGCGCAGAACCTGCCCGTGGGCGTCGTCACCGCCATTGCCGGGGCCACGCGCCTTGCAGCCCGGCTCTCGGGTATGGCCGGTCACGCCGGCACCGTGCCGATGGCGCTGCGCCGTGACGCGCTCGCCGGTGCGGCCGAATGCATCAATGTGATCGAGCAATTTTGCCGCACCGACGAGGGCGGCCTCCTCGGCACCGTTGGCTACATCCAGGCGAGGCCCGGCGCGACCAACGTCATTCCGGGTGAGGTATCCTTCACCATCGACATGCGCGCGCCGACCGACATGCATCGCAAGCGCGCGGCGGCCGATGTCGTCGGCCAGATCGAGGCGATCGCCAAGCGGCGACAGCTGGCGCTTCAGCTCGACGTTACCCACGAGAACCGCACCGCGCCCTGCGCGCCCTGGCTCAAGCAGCAGATCGCGCAGGCGATCGAAGCCGAAGGCTTCTCCGTGTTCGAGCTGCCGAGCGGGGCAGGGCACGACGGCATGGCGATGATCGACATTGCCGATGTCGGTATGATCTTCGTCCGCTGCCGCGGCGGCATCAGCCATCACCCGGACGAGCATGTCGCGCTCGCCGATGCCGATGCCGGCGCGCGTGTGCTGCTGCGGGTGATCGAGAATTTCGGGCCGCGTAAGGCCGAGGCGAGCGTCACGGACCCGCAAGTCACCGGGTAGAGATACGAATCAGTCATGTTTAAGATGGTGGCCATCATCACGAGGGTCACGAGACAATCAGCCGATTGACGGACATGAACAGCGACATCTCTTTTCCATCACATCGTGAAAACCGGTTCTATCAGGGGATGGCTACGACCTTCGTCGCCAACGCCCTTCAGGCGGTCAATTTCCTCGGTGATCGATTCCTGAGACAATCGCATCATTCGTTGTCGGCGATCGAGGACCTCTATCGGCACTCTATGGACAGCGCCTTTTCGGTGACCGAGGCCTTCCTCGTCACCGGCGCACCGCACGCCTCCGCCTATTACCCCCGCGACTTCGCCTGGTTCTATCCCGACGTTCTCGATCCTGAGACCATCATGGATGCGCAGGACGCGGTGCGACGGGTCCGTCTGCTCGAGAAGAGCGTGCGCCTGCTGCTGGAGGCCGTTCGCGCCGACGTGGTCACCACGACCATCGTACCGGCCGGGCGCGGCCGGTATCTCGGCGTGAACTATTTTTCGCGACCCTCGGATACGCTGCTCGGCATTCTCGCCGGTCTGCAGCAGATGATCTCTGCCGAGGAGAGGGCGTCGTCCTACCTTGCGATGTCGCAATGCGCGCACGCCGGCCGCTTGTTGCTGGCCGAATATGGCGGAGACCTGAAGCGCGCGATCCTGAAGCTTGCGAGCGAGCTGGAGTCCTTCGACGCTGACGGCACCAGATATTTGCTGTGCGACGCCAGCGGCCCGCGCTCCGCGGCGACGGATACCCGCGCCGAGCGCCGGCGTTTCGTCACCAATGCCTGCGTCTACACGACCTTCGTGTGGGGCGTGCAGCTCGGGATCGTCGGCGAGAACGAGCTGAAGCGGCTGCTCGGGCGCGACCTCGCGCAGTACAAGAGGGATCTGCTCCGCCTCTTCGGCAAGAACGGCTACATCAGGCATTCCCTGGACGGCCCGGCGAGCTCACCGGCATCGTCGGTCGCATTGGATTTCGTCAGCGTGCATCGCGGCTTCTGGGATATGAGCGAGGCGAGCGAGCGCGCGCTGTTTGCGGCCACGACGGATCTGATCATCGCCGAGCCACGGTTTCGCATTCCGAGCACGTTCCACTTCCTGGTCTCGGCGGACAACCCGCGGACCAAGATGATCCACAAGATTGCAGCTCCCGCCTATCAGGGGCGTTCCTCCTGGCCGACGTTCAACGTCGAATTTGCCGACCGCATGCTGGATTACGATGAGTTCTCAGGGAGCGATACCTATCGGGCCTGCGCGCAAGGAATCCTGAAGGACATTCGCACCGCGACCGAACTCCACGGCGGCTATCAGGAGCTGATCTCGGAGCAAGGTCTGAAGTATCGCACCTGGGCTTACAAGGGCGCCGTCGCCCACTCGTGGTTTCCGCGCTTCCTGTCGGTCTGGAGGAGGGCGTACGGCACGCCACTCCTCCAGTGGAACGATTGATCCGCGACCGCTATCCAGCGGTCACGTCCACTACCCGCCGCCCTCCAGCACCTTCGCCGCCTTGGCGCGGTCGAGATTGCCTTCCCAGGCCGCGACCACGACGGTGCGACGCAATAGCCGACGAGGTTGCCGAGCGCGCGGGTTATGCCGATGAGAAACCGGGTTATTCCGCCGCCTTCGCCGTCTTGCCGAACATCCGCGTCGGGGCCGGGAAGCCGCAAGAGGTGCCGTCGGTGACCTTGACCTGATTTTCCCACGGCAGTCGGAAGGTGCCGGCGACCATGTCCTGCATGAAGGTGTAGGGGCAGTCCATCGCGCCGCCCTTCACCGCGACGTAACCGCGGTGCCAGAGCTGGTAGATGTTGTTTTCGACGCCCCAGTTGATGCGGGCTTCGCGCACGAGATCCGGCAGGACCTCTGCGGTGATGATCTCGTCGGCACGGCCGGTCGTACCATGTGCCAGGACGGTGCCGTCGAAATTGACGATCATGCCTTCGCCCATGGAATCGAACGAGCCGTCCGAGCCGCACATGCAGACATTTGCGGTGATCATCAGATTCTGAAACGAATTGGCCTGGTTGGTGAAGCGCCAGGCTTCGCGGATCGGCGCGGTGTAGCCGGCGGTGCGGATCATGATCTCCGCTCCTTTGTAGGCGCATTCCCGTGCCATCTCCGGGAACATGCCGTCATGACAGATGATCAGCGCGATCTTCGCGCCCTTCGGTCCCTCGATCACGGGAATGCCGATGTCGCCGGGCTCCCACGGCTCGACCGGAATCCAGGGATGAAGTTTGCGATAGTAGAGCTTGATCTCGCCATGATCGTCGATGATCAGGCCCGAGTTGTAGGGATTGCCATGCGGGTTGAACTCCATGATGGAGAAGCAGCCCCAGATCTTGTTGTCGACACAGGCCTGCTTGAAGGCCGCAACCTCCGGTCCGTCCAGCCGACACATGATCTCCGGTTTGGTGTCCATCGACAGGCCGTGCAGCGAGTATTCGGGGAAGACCACCAGATCCATAGTGGAGAGATTGCGGCGGGCCTTGCCGACCATCCAGACGATGCGCTCGGTCTGCCTGGCGAGATCGGCCGCGCTCACCACGCTAGGCAGCTGCAGCTGCACAAGTCCGATAACCACACCGTTGGGGGATTTGTTCAGCCCGCCAAGCCCGTTCATGATCAGCTCCGTTGCCTGTCTAGCGCAGCGTCGTTGCGCGCCGGATCTTTTGCCGCAAGAAGCAAATCCGATTTCGATGAAGAGCTAAAGGTTATTTTTCAGGCGATGGCGCAGTTACGCGGCAGCAGGCGATCTCGTCACGCCACGAGATCGAGCAGCCGGCATGAGCCGCGCACCAGCACCTTGCGTCCTGCGGATGTTATCGCAGGCACGCCGTCATTCATGACAACGAGGCCGAGCTTGGCGAGGCTTTCGACGAGATAGGCCTTCGCGAGGCGACCGTTCGACACGGGGTTGCGAAGCGCCTTTAGCGCTTCCCACTGGTCCGTCGATAGATCAAAGTCGAAATCGTTGCTCATGTTGCCTCAGCCGATCGTCCGGTTCGCGTGCCCCTGTTAGCGGCGCCGCATGAAGACCATGCGACGACAATGAGTCGGGAATTCGGTCAGCTGTTTAGAACATCTCTTCACAAATTGCGGCACTTCGTTGCGCCACAAGAGTTAACGTCGTTCGTGCAGAATACCGTCACGATCTCCGATCACTAATTGATGATCCGCAATTGATGTTGCGATGCGAGCTGCCGCAGTGCACGGCAAGCATCACTGTCCTATTTGGCGTCGCGATATGCACAGAAATGATGAGGCGGGAGGTTGAGGACTCTGTTACCTTGGCCCGCGGGGAATGGCTTCACACGGCAGGAGTGGAGTGCATGAACAGGCTGGTGGAAATTCGCAGTCAGGAATTCCTTTGCCGAGAGCGCGCGGCGCTCGATTCGAAGCGCCGGCCGTTCTGGCTGGCGCAGGCACAAGAATGGGAGCAGCGCGCTCTCGACGAAATCGCGCGTCACTTTCGGGAGTGCAATCAGGCCGAGCTGAACGCCGCCTGACGGAGGTGGCTATTATTGCTTATTGATAAGTCGCCACAATATCGGAAACAGCGCGTTCGAGCTGTTGCGCGGTGGCGCATTGGCGCACGACGCTGCAAAAAGTTGCGTAGCGCGGCATCTCGGAATCGCCAAAGCCCCAGGCGAGCCGCCCCTCGGGATTGAGCCAGACCAACCGCTTCGAACGCTCGGAGATCCGGCGCAAAATGTCGGCGCGTGGGTCGAGATTGTTGCTGCGGGCATCGCCGAGCACGATCACCGTGGTCTGCGGCGTCAGCGCGCTCATGAACTCCTTCTCGAAATCGACCAGCGAGGAGCCGTAATCCGACGAGCCGAAACCGACCTTGGACATGATCTCGGACATCGCTTCCTCCGGCGACTTCGTCTCCAGGATCTCGCTGACTTCGATCAGGTGTGAGGAGAAGGCGAAGGAGCGGACGTCGTCGACCACCTCGTGCAGCGAGTGGATCAGCAGCAGGAAGAAGTCCGAGACTTGCGCAACGGAGCCCGAGACGTCGCACAGCGCGACGATCTTCGGCCGGTCGCGATGCTTGCGCTTCCATGCCGTGAGGAAGGGCACGCCGCCCCAGGCCGCGTTGCGGCGGAGCGTTCGGCGAACGTCGAGATGGCCGCGGCGCTGGCGCTTGCGCGGCTTGGAATAGCGCTCGCGCAGCCGGCGTGCGATCTGGCGGATGAGGGCACGCATCTCGGCGACCTGGCGACGCTCGATGCGGGCAAGCGGCGCGTTGCGCAGGATCTCGTTGCGGAGGTTCTCGGCCTCCTCGCGGGCATAAAGTGCAAGCCCTTGCGAGACCGTGTCGCGCACGGCTTCGCGCAAGGCATCGAGCGCGGCGCGCAGGCGTTCGGCCAGCGACGGGTTGGTCGCGGTCAGCTGGTCGAGATCGTCGCGCAGGCGCTGGAGGCCCATGGCGTCGAGGATGCGGCTGGAGAATATGCCGCGCTGGGTGGAGTAGCGGATATCGGACAGGGAGGTCGCGCCGGAGGCACTGGCAATCGCGGCAGCGATCGCGTTGCGATCCTGCGACAATAGCATCTGCGCCAAGGGACCCAGGCCCTGGGAAGGCTGACCTTCGCCCGCCTCGCTCGCCGAGCCGGCGGAGGGCGGCTGATCCTCGCCTTGCGCAGCATGATCTTCGCCGGCAGCCTCAGGCTGATCCTGCCGCGGCTCCGGCTGGCTGAAGAACAGATCAAAGCAGTCGCCGAGCGCGAGCTTCTCGTCCTGCGACTTGGCGAGCGTCAGCAGCAGCGCATCGCGCAGCACGGCACGATCGGAGATGCCGACCTGCGCGACGGCGCGCATCGCATCGATGCTTTCGGCCGGCGAGACGTGAACGCCAGCGCCGCGTGCCGCCCGAAAGAAGCGATGGAGATTTTCGCGCATCGGCGTCAACCGAAGACGTTGGACCGGGCCGCCTTGGCAATGAAGGTCGTCACCTGCGGCGTCGCGGCCTCGATGTCGGCTTCGTATTTCAGGAGCACGTTGAGCGTATCCTTGACGATATCAGTATCGAGTTCGGAAGCCTGGAGCAGCACCAGCACACGCGCCCAGTCGATGGTCTCGCTGACCGAGGGCAGCTTCTTCAGATCCAGCGAGCGGATCTCGTGGATGAAGCCGACCATCTGCCGGCGCAGCGTCTGCGAGATGCCGGGCACGCGGCTTTCGACGATGCGCTCCTCGAGCCGCTGCTCGGGAAAGCCGATATGCAGATGCAGGCAGCGTCGCTTCAGGGCATCGCCGAGGTCGCGCTCGCTGTTGGAGGTGAGGATCACCGTCGGCGGCGTGATCGCCGAGACGGTTCCGAGCTCGGGGATGGTGACCTGGAAGTCGGACAGGATTTCCAGCAGCAGCGATTCGAATTCGGCGTCCGACTTGTCGATCTCGTCGATCAGGAGCACGCAGCCGCCCGGCTGCTCAAGCGCCTGGAGCAGCGGCCGCGGCTCGACGAATTCCTTGGAGAAGAACACGTCGCCGAAATCGTGGAGCTGGTCGAGCGCGGCATGCAGCGTCTGCGCGCCGCCGAGAACCTCGCCGAGCTTGTCCTTGAGGATCTGCGTGTAGAGAAGCTGCTTGGCGTATTTCCACTCGTAGAGCGCCTTGGCCTCGTCGAGGCCCTCATAGCATTGCAGGCGGATCATCTTCATGCCGCGCCATGCCGCGATCGCCTTGGCGAGCTCGGTCTTGCCGACGCCCGCGGGGCCCTCGACCAGGATCGGCTTCTCGATCTGCTGCGACAAATAGACGGCAGTCGCGATCTGCCGGCTCGCGATGTAGCCCTGCGCGGCGAGGCCGCTCTCCACTGCCTCGATCGAGGTCGAGGCCTTCTGATCAGCCACGAAAGGGCGCTCCCAAAGGTCTTGCTTGAGGCTTGTTCTGCCTGCGTTCCAGGCAAAGAACAAGCCACGTTTGGGAGACATCCGACCCGCGTGAACGGCGTTTTTTCCGCTAAGCGCAAATAGTTGGGCGCTTCGCTGTTGGCGCGATCAGTGCCGCAGCAACTCCGGCTTGCGGATCGTTTGCCTCAGCTCGGCGCCGCAATCGGCGCATTCATAGACGAAGTCGATCTTGGCAAGGCTCCAATGCGGCTCGACCTCGCGCACATACATCGGCAGGAACCCCATACAGGTGGGGCAATTCACTGGCGCGATTTCGACGTCCTGATGATGCTGAACGTAAGCTGGCATCTCGGCTCTCCTTCGCAGGCGACCCATCAAACCCCGCGCAAAGGCTACTCCCGGTCGCCGCGGGGCCCTCATCAACTCTTTCGAATGGAAGTGGAACGGCGGCTGTTTGTCGTTCGCTGTGACATTCTTGTTACGGCTTCTATACTGTAACGGGCGGACCAAATGCCTATTTCACAGGCCGATCCGGTGTTCGGACTTTCATTTCAACGATAAAGGAGCACGCCCATGACGCATGCCATTCGCTTTCACAAAACCGGCGGTCCGGAAGTCCTGGTCTGGGAGGAGGTCAGCGTCGGCAAACCTGGGCCCGGCGAGGCGCGCATCCGCCACACCGCGGTCGGCCTCAATTTCGTCGACATCTATAACCGTTCCGGCCTCTATCCGGCGCAACTGCCGAGCGGGCTCGGCAGCGAGGCGGCTGGCGTCGTCGAGGAGGTTGGGCCTGGCGTCACCGATCTGAAGCCGGGCGATCGCGTCGCTTACGGCGCCTCGCCGCTCGGGGCCTATGCGGAGGCGCGGCTGATCCCCGCCGACCGGCTGTTGAAATTGCCCGACGGCGTCGACGACAAGACAGCGGCGGCGATGATGCTCAAGGGGCTCACCACGCAATATCTGATCCGCCAGACCTATCGGGTGAAGGCCGGCGATACCATCCTGCTGCATGCGGCCGCCGGCGGTGTCGGCCTGATCTTGAGCCAGTGGGCGAAGCATCTCGGCGCGACCGTGATCGGCACCGTCAGCAACGACGAGAAGGCGAAGCTGGCAAACGCGCATGGCTGCGACCATGTCATCATCTATACAAGGGAAGATTTCGTGAAGCGGGTCGACGAGATCACCGGCGGCAAGAAGGTGCCGGTGGTGTATGATTCCGTCGGCAAGGACACGTTCCTGAAATCGCTGGATTGCCTCGCTCCGCTCGGCGTCGCCGCGCTGTTCGGCCAGTCCTCCGGCGCGGTTGAGCCGCTTAATCTTGGCCTGCTCGCCCAGAAGGGCTCACTCTACGTCACGCGTCCGACGCTGTTTACCTACGCCGCCAAGCGCGAAAATCTGGTGGCGATGGCGGGCGAGCTGTTCGACGTCGTCAAGTCCGGAGCGGTCAAGATCGAGGTGCACCAGACCTACCCGCTGAAGGACGCCGCCAAGGCGCATGCCGATCTTGCGGCACGCAAGACCACGGGATCGACTGTTCTCCTGGTGTAGTGCCGACGGGGCGGTGGCGCGAGCTCCGCTGCACACTTTGCGCTAACGCGGCCCTTCAGGTCCGGATCATGCTGTGGGCCTGCGTCACGTCCTCTCGTGCTTGCGCAGGTCGCGGACGTGATCGAGGCGAATTGCCTGGAGATCGACGTCCTCGGGCTCGATCTGTGGGAGGGCCGCCTCGGCCAGGATGGCCTCGGTGACATCCTCGACCGAGTTCTCCACGATCTCGTGGATGAACGAGACGTTCCGATACTCACCCGAGGCGATGCGGGAAATGACCTCGCGCCGGGTGATTTCGGGATCGACGATCGCCTCGCGGCCCCGCCGTCCATAATCGATCATCACGACGAAGTATTGCATGAAACGATCCTGCCGCGCCCCGTGGACGGGACGCGGCAGATTATTTCCGAAAATCGGAATTATGTCAAGTGTGATTTCTGTTAATCAGAAGCGGCAGCCCTCATTTGCCCTTCTTGCGCGGCCGCGCCGACTTCGCGCGCAGCCGCTCAAGCTGTCCCTTGGGCATGGACAGGCAGATCTCCCCGACCCAGTCAAGCTTGACGCCGACGATCGGCTTGGCATTGAAGCTCGTGAGGTTGACCACTGAGGGAGATTTGCCCCGCTCGATGGTCTTCAGATAGCGCTCGCCCGTCTTGAGGCGGACCACGGCCTCTTCGCCGTAGAAGCTCGACAGCGGGTGGCGCTGGTCCTTGTAGACGACGATCACGTCGCCGCTTTCGTATTTGGGCAGCATCGAATCGCCCACGATCTCGAATGCGATCGTCTCTTCCATGATCGGGAAGGGCAACGCGACGTCGCCGAGACCTTCCGGCGGAACCTGTTCGTAGTCCGGCTCGATCACCGCGCCGGCTCCGACGCGGCCCATGATCGGCGCGAGATTGAGCTCGAGATATTCCATGATCGGAATTATCTCCGAGGCCTTCACCAGGCGCTCGCCGCCGAGAATCTCCGAGACCGCGCCGGGCCGCACGCCCATGGCCGCAGCCAGGCCGCCCTTGCTCTTGCCCGTCTTCTCCAGGCCCCGCTCAATCATTGCTACGTCCAGCATGGTGATTCCCTCGATTGCGCACCGTCTCGCCTCTTGTAATCCGAAATTCGGAATTGATGCAATTATGAATATCAGAAATATGGCTTGACTCTGTATTCGGAATAACGGAATGTGCGTCTCGCCTCCCGGGTGGAGGCGCATCACAGGACAGCAGCATGGAACCGGGCCATTGGCCGTCGGAGCACTCCGACGCGCTTCGCGACTATTTTCACAAAGGCATGTCTTATGCGGAGATCGGAAGACAGATAAACGCAAGGTTTGGAACGGCTTATACGCGCAGCGCGGTGGTCGGCCGCGCCAAGCGGCTCGGGCTCATCGTGCCGCAATGGATGACGAGCCCGGCGCTCGCGCCGCCCTTGCCGGGTGAACCCACCCTGCTTTCGCCGCGCCGGGTGGCGTGGCCGAGCCTCAATCTGCCGCCGAAGTCCGCCATGAAGCCTGCGGCGCGGGTGAAGTTGCGCTGTGTCGGCATCCAGCCGCGCCTGATCCAATTGGTCGAGCTCGAGCCGGCCGACTGCCGCTATCCCTATGGCGGCGACAAGGACGGTGAGGAGATCACCTTCTGCGGCCACCCGCGCCAGCCGGGCTCGAGCTATTGCGCGCCGCATGGCCGTCTGACGCGCCGTTCCGAGGCTGCGTCGGCGGCCCGTGCCGCGGGCCCGGTCGTGCTGAAGCTGGTCTCGGCGCTCTGACGGTGCCGCCCTCCGTTCAACTCTCAGTCTTGCAAGGAGATCCGAGTGGCTCGTGCCCGACGCAACAAGTCCTACAAATTGGCGCAGATCTACGACCGGCGGTCGCGGGAGGTGCCGTTCAACGCCGAGATCGCGGAGGTGGAGGTCGACAATCCGCACGCGCTCGATTCCGACGAGAAGATCCTGGCGATCCGGTCGGTCCGCGGCGATCCGCTTGGCCGGCTGCACGCGCACCATCAGATCGACGAGGCGCAATACCGCGGCGGGCGCGCCTTCCAGAACGATTGGGAGCGGGCGGAACGCGGCCCGCAGGCGGTGGATACGACGCGCGAATATGTCGATGGGACGGGCACGCGTGAGCCCGTCACCGAAAGCCAGCGCCAGGCGGTGCTGCGGCTCAACCGGATCGAACGAGAGCTCGGCACCGACGGCGCCGCGCTGGTGCACGACGTGCTGGTGCTGGGTCTGACCATGGATCAGGTTGGGCAGCGTCGTGCCGTCCGCACGCAACGCTGGAACGATTACTTCGCGCGGCGTTTTCGCGAATGCCTGGACCGGCTGGCGCTGATCTACGGCTTCGCGACGGACACGGGAACGGCGCGCGGGGGCCGACGTGGATGATTGCGGAGCGCCGGCGGTCTCGGCCGCCGGCGTCCCGCCCATTGCTTACGGGTGAGGGACGATCTGGTAGGGCGTGGTGTAGGGCTCGACGCGCAGCGAGGCATGGGCCAGCAGCCCGATCTTGGCTGTCGGTGCCTGCTGTAATTCGCCGTTGGGGCCACGATGCACGTTGTATTGCCAGACGGTGAGATCGCCCTTCTGTGCCAGCGCGTGTGCAACGGCGCTCGCATCATTGCCGCCGAGCGCCTGAAGCTCTGCCGCCGACAGTCCGACGACGATTTCGTCCTTGACGGTGACGATCTTGAACAGGTTCATCTTGGTCTCCTGCGCCCATGCGCCTTGTGTCGAAAGGGTGAGAAGCGCGATTGCGGCGCCCTTGATGAGATCGCAGCGAGAAAGCATGCCGTCGTCCTTTTTGGTGCTGAGGTGCGCCCAATCGAAGAGTTTTCAGCCATGGCGCCCGTGTCTGCGTGGCCGTGCCGCAACGGCTTGGTCGCTCGCGCGTGGACGGCGGTTCACGGGGACCGGCCGCGAGATCGACTTTCACGCGCCTAACGCAACCGCCGGGACCGATTCAACAAATGCGTGCATCTTGCTGAAGAATCGCCAATTCGTGCGCGCTAACGTGGATTTCACGTCGGAAGCACGACGAAACCCCGTGTCGATTGACAGCAAGAGGGCTGTGCGCGTGATTGATGACGCTTCTTGACGCAGGTGGGTGACGGCGATCGATATTCCTGTTATCCGGAAACGCCGTGGCGCGATGCAGACCAAGCATCGCTATACCCACGGTTGGGCTTGCCGGATGGGTTGTTGCTTGGCATAGTTGCAACCAGATGGAGGCCGTCGTTTGGACGCGGTTCAGCCTGCAACCCGGCGGGTCCCTTCGGCCTAACGTTCGTCGCCATAGTTCTGTTGCGGCGTTCGGTTCTCGAGCGGATCACGACCGATGCTTGTCATAGGTGCGAGATGAAAAACCTCAATTTCGCGGCTGAGCTGCATCTCAAGCTCGGTGTGCCTGCAGGCAGCACCGTGGAAAGTCTGCGCCTGCTGCGGGCCTTCCTGAAGCTCGCGCCGCGACAGCGCTTCGAGGTGATCAAGCTGGTCGAAGATCTCGCCACCGACGAAGCTCTTCCCGAGCACCCCTTATCCTAGAGCCCGGCCGCGCGCCCATCCTGCCCATTTTCCTGCCAGAGCAGGCTCCCCGGCATCGTTCGCCGGAGCGCTGGCGGCTGGATGGCGGTCAGGCAAATGTGGTATTCAGACGGAAAAAGGGAGGAGCGAGACCATGATCGAACCGAAAATCGAAGTTCCGGCCGAACTGCGTGACTTGGCCGAGAAGACCATCGACCAGGCCGAAAAGGCCTTCGGCATGTTCTTTGAAGCGGCGACCAAATCGATGTCGTCCGTTCCGGGGGCGGGGACAGAGGTGTCGAAGCAGGCGTTGGCTTTCACGGAGCAGAACATGAAGTCGGCCTTCGAGCATGCGCGCAAGCTGGTGCATGCCACCGACCTCCAGGAGGCAATGCGAATCCAATCCGATTTCCTCCGTAGTCAGTTCACCAGCGCCGGAGATCACATGCGTCAGATGACCGGCAGTCTCATGCAACCCGGCAAGGGCAAGCCCTGATTTTCGGTCTGTGTACAGCGTGCCCACAAATTGATCTTGTATGACGTGAAGATCCGCGCTTCGATACCGGTGCAGGTCCATGATGGGCCACCGAATGATCTCATTCGCCGTCTGTCATCCTTTCTGCTGATCCCTGCCGGTCCACCGGCAGGGATTTGCATTTGCAGCCTTCGTGCAGCCCGGCGTGACCATCCGGGATGAAGCTCAGACTATCGCTGAAGCATGACTTCGGAAAAGCGCTGAACGGTTTGCTCGAGCGCGGCCTTCGGCGGCCGATCAGGCATCTAACGCAGCGATGCGATGTAGGCCGCGATATCGCCGGCTTCGGTTCGGCTCAGGGGAAAATTCGGCATCTTCGGGTGCGGATCGAGCAGGAAGAATGCGAGCCTTTCCGCACTGAAATCCGGCCTGCGCGCGACGGACGCAAAGGAAGGGACGTCGGCGCTCGCCTGAGCCTGTCCGTTCGCCACGACATGGCAGCTCGCGCACCAGCGCCTGGCGAGGTCGGCGCCGTGACCGGCATCGGCGCCGAGAGCGGACGACGAGCCGACGCCAGAGACGAGTCCAAGCAGCAGGAAAATCCGTCTCACATGCCGGAGCATAGGGCAATCTTTCTGCATTCGCTTGCGGCTGCTGTGCTCATCCGCAGCAGGATCCTGGAAACTGCGAGAGATCGATGCGAGCGACGATCGAGCGCAGCAGCCTGCGGGTCGAACGATAGAGATGCCGCATGGATGCAGGCACTCTCGCCGCGAGCAGGCCCTTCGGAACAAGGCTTTTCCTACCAAGACTTCCGGTATAGTGCGACACGTGTCTCTCCGACGGCACGTGGTTTCTTACCGTGCCGTGTCGGAGCCGCCTTGATCTGCCGCAAAGCGTCCCGGCCAATAGTCGTCCGGGTTCATGATCATTGGGCTCTGCAAGCGCAAGGGGCGGCTAGAGACAGGCGGCCTTGCCGCGTTCGGGGCAGAGCCGGAACGCGCTCGACAGCGTGAAAAGAAAGCGTGGGCTGCGACGCTCGTTGTCAGGCGCCCGGTAGCTTAAGGGGACGGCGACGCCGAAATCGGCCTGGAGGTCGTCCGGCAGGAAGAAGCGCACACCGGCCCCCGCCGATGTCAGCGACAGCCCGTCGCTCAGGCGATAACCGTGGTTCCAGACGGCGCCAGCGTCGCCAAAGGCATAGAGTTGGTAGCCGGTCCAGTAGCGGAAATTGAGCTTCTGGTCGAAGCGCAGCTCGAGCGAGCCGGCAAGGCCGTTGTCGCCGCTGATCTCAGCTGCGCCATAGCCACGGCCAAAGGCCGCGCCGCCAAGATAGAATTGCTGCGAGGTGAACAGCGGGCGCGATGCCGTCTGGCTCGCCGCACCGAGCTTGAGCGACCAGACATCGTTGAGTGTCTGGTAGCGCGTGAACCAGAGGTTCAGGACCGAGAAGTTCGAGGAGGCGCCGTCGCGTGACAACAAATCGTCCTGGAAATGCGAGGCGCCAAAAATGTCCAGGCCCTGACGGTAGGTCAAAGTCGCAAAATTGGTACCGCCAAAAGGATCCAACAGCCGGTAGTCGGCGGTTAGGCTCGCCGTCCTGATGTGGTCGTTGTACCAGGGCCCGTAAAGGTCATGCTCGGACACATTGCTGAAGGTCGTCGCCGCGGTCAGCGTGAGCGTGGAGGATTGCGACTGCAACGGGACGACGCCGGCACGCAGCTCGAACGCCTCGGTCGTGGTGATGTCGCTGTCGAGCCGGCGCATATCGCCGGGCCTTACCGCGCTGTACAGCACGGAAGCGCCGAGGCGGACACCGTCGACGCCGACGGGCGCATCGTACGACAGGCGTGCGAAGCCGAGCTGACGGGGGTCGTTGGCGATGGTCGACAGGTTGACCGCCAATGTATCGCCAGGCGTGAGGTAGGAGTTGAACGCGCCGGTGGCGTAGGTCTGCCAGGGACCGACCGACGAGGATCCGAGATTGTCGAGGCCGAACGAGGAGAAGACGTGCCAGGTCTTCAAGTAGATGGTCAGGCGGAAGCGGCCCGTCGTACCGCCGATCTCCTCCAGCGCAGTGTCGGTGATCCGGACGCCCGGCCTGCCATTGATCAGGAAGAGCTGGCGTTCGAGCGTTGCCAGTCGCGAAGGCTGTTCGGTCAGAACCGGCGCCAGCATCGGCCTTATGCCGAACTGTTCGGCACCGTCGCCCTTCAGCTCGGCCTGCACGATCGCACCTTCCAGGACCTGAATCCGGACACGGCCGTCGGCGATGTCTTGTGGTGGCACGATGGCGCGGCTCAGATGAAAGCCGGCTTCGCGGTAGAGGTCGCTGATGGCGCCTGCAATCGCGGCCAGATCCGCCTGCGAGACCTTCCGGCCGAGATAAGGCTGGTAGACAGCGGCGATGCGATCAGGGGAAACCGCGTGGGCGCCGCTGACGCTGACGCCGCGCAGCACGAATTGCGGCTTGGTATCGCCGCCCGTCGTGGGCTGTCCGACGCTCGGCAATCGGACCGGCGGCCGGCCAAGCGATTCCTGCTCGGTCTGGTTATCAAAATATTTCTCGGGCTGGCGCGGATCGAAACCCGGCTGGTTCGCCTGTTGAGCAAATGCCGCTGGAGTTGCCGCGAAAAATACCGCCGCCGATACCAATGCGGTAAGGAGATGCCGCTTCTCACCGCGCGCAGCGACGCTGTCTCCGTAGTTCGACGGAGGATCTGCCACGGGACGGTAAGGGTTCGTTAGCCGCATGATTTTTCATAGGTTTTTATGGTCAACGATTGGTTAATCCGGCCGCTCCGCTGGCCGCTTTCCGATAATCCTATCTTGAGTGATTTCGGATACCCCTCAGGCTTGGCTGTAAACGCGGGCTGAGGATCATCATGTTCGGCAGAGTTGGAATGCGGCGCGCCCTGGCGGCGGCGCTGATCCTGGGGACGGCCTCCAGCGCATTCGCGGCGGACGACGGTGTGTGGTCGGTCAGCAAATCCTCGGGCGAGGTCTGGCTTGCCACGAGCGGCGCCCAGCAGGTGTCGTTGACGTCAGAAGGAACGCTGAAACCCGGCGATACCATTCGCACCGGTCGCAACGGGCGCGTACTCCTCGTCCGCGGCGAGGAAACGATCCTGATCTCTCCCAATTCGGTGGTGGGCCTGCCGGCCGAGAAGAAGGACGGCCTGTCGACCACCATCATCCAGCAGGCGGGTTCGATCCTGCTCGAGGTCGAGAAGCGCAACGTCAAGCATTTCGAGGTCGAGACGCCCTATCTTGCCGCCGTGGTCAAGGGAACGCAGTTCAGCGTCACGGTCGGTGCCGGTAGCACCAAGGTCGGCGTGCTCCGCGGCCAGGTCGAAGTCTCCGATTTCAAGACGGGACAGATTGCGCAAGTGATGCCGGGACAAGCGGCCACCGTCTTCGAACACGGCAAGCCCGGTCTCAGCCTCAGCGGTGCGGGGACGATCAATCCGATCGAGCAGGGCAAGCCCCGCGCGCCCACGATCGAGCGTGTCCCAGTGCCGAAATCGGGCCTGTCGGCGCCGCGCCATGCGACCAACGGCCATGCCATCCATGCGCTCGGCCCGATCGACAAAGGCACCAAGGCAGGCGGCGCACCCAAGGCCTCGGGGCAGGCGGCCGGCGGGCATGCCCCCAAGGCGGGAGTCGTGCGCATTTCGGCCGCGCTGGGGGAGGTCAAGTTGAACGTCCACAAGGCGACGCGCGGCCTTGCGCACGGCGGCGTTCCGCCAGGGCAGGCACGTAACGCGAATGCCAGGGGCGACAGTCAGACGGTCTGGAACGATGGCAAGGCAAGCCCGGCCGCATCCAGCAGCGCGGCAAGCAGCGGTGCCGTCAGCGCGAACGCCACGATTGCCGCAACGACAGCCGGCGCATCCAGCGATGCCCCGCGAGCAAACAACGGAAAGGCCGATGGCAACGGTAATTCGGACAACAACAACGGCAACGGTGGCAACAGCGGCAACAGCGGCAATCAAAACAATAGCGGTAACGGCGGCAACAACGGTCACGGTCACAGCAGCCATGCCGACAACGGCGCCACCGGCAATGGCAGAGGCAACAACGGCCACGGCCACGGAAATGGCAGCAATGGGCACGGCAGACGCTGAGCTCTAGGTGGACGCTTCCGTCGGGGCGGGTGTGGGGGGCTCGGGTGAAACGCTATCGGCCGCATATTCTTGTCGTGATCGCGCTCGCGGTGGTGTTGTCCACGGGCTGGCACGCTGCGCTTCGCAATGCGCTCACCGATCTTCGATTCAAGTGGCAAACGCGTGCGGCCACCGGCGACATCGTCGTGGTCGGTATCGATGCGCCGTCGATCGACCAGATCGGGGTGTGGCCCTGGCCGCGGCGTCTCCATGCCGAAATGCTGCAAAGGCTGGAAGCGGCAGGCGCGCAGGACGTTGCCTTCGATGTCGATTTCAGCACGCCGTCGGATCCCGCCTCCGACGCGGCCTTCGCCAAGGCATTGCGAGACGCCGGCGGTTCGACGATCCTGCCATCCTTCAAGCAGCCGACACCGAGGGGCGGCCCGGCTCATGTCAACCGGCCGCTGAAGTCGTTCAGCAACCAGTCGTGGCCGGCTCTCGTCAATGTCGCAATCGAATCCGACGGGCTGGTTCGCCGCTATCCGTTCGGCGAGAAGCTCGGCGATGCTTTCATGCCTTCGATGGCCGTCGTGCTGGCGGGACAGGACGCCAATCGGCGACCGCCCTTTCTGATCGATTTCAGCATTCGCGCACCCTCCATTCCCGCCGTCTCCTATGTCGACGTGCTGCGCGGCGATAGCGCCACGCTCGACAAGCTGAAAGGCAAGAAGGTCATCATTGGCGCCACGGCGCTCGAGCTCGGCGACCGTTTCAGCGTTCCCAACGGCAGTATCATCTCGGGGCCAGTCCTCCAGGCGCTCGCCGCTGAATCGATCCTTCAGAACCGGACCCTGCGCTGGACCTCCGATGTCGGCATGGTGGTCGGACTGGGCGCAATCTGCCTGCTGATGCTGTATTCGTGGCGCCGTATCGCGCCAGGACTTCGCGTCGCAATCCTGATCGCAGCCGGGGCGGTGGTCGAGCTGGCCGCAATCCTTGTGCAGGCAAGATGGCCCCTGGTCATCGATACGTCGCTGTTCCACATCGCCATCGTCGCTTACCTGACCGCGATTGCGCTCGACGAAATCGACTTCCGCAGCCTGCTCGGACGCATCGCCGAGAGCCGCTTTCATCGCATCGCGATGTCGCTCGGCGACGGGCTGGTCTGCACCGACGAGGATCACCGCATCACGGTCTGGAATCCCGGCGCGAGCGCGATCTTCGGCTACATGCCGGCCGAGATCATCGGCCGCCCGTTCGAAACGCTGTGCGCTTTGCCGGCACACGCCGGTGCAAGACCGTCCATGCACGACGCCGCGCGCCAGGCGCTCCTGGTTCCAGGCGGCGCCGTCGTCGTCGAGTTCGAAGGCCGGCGCAAGAACGGCGAAACCTTCCCGGTCGAGGCGAGCTTCTCGGGCTGGCAGGGAACCGACGGCTTTCAATATGGTGCCATCCTGCGCGATATTTCGGTGCGCAAACGCGAAGCCGAACGCATTCGATATCTCGCCGAACATGACGCGCTGACGGGGCTGGCCAACCGGAACATGCTGCATATGGGCCTGACCGATCTGATCGCCGCGGCGGAGCGACGGTCTTCGAGCGTCGCGTTGCTCGTGCTCGGGCTCGACGGCTTCCAAGAGATCAACAACATGCTAGGGCACTCCGCCGGCGATCTCGTGCTGCGCGCGGTCGCCGAGCGGCTCCGGAGCGAAGTCGGTGGCAAGGCGATCGTCGCCCGGCTCAGCGGCGACGAATTTGCCATCGCGATCGATTGCGCAGAGATCACCGAACCGGTCGCGGCGGTGACCGAGCGAATCGCGCGCGCGTTCGAAGCCCCTCTCGCAACCGGCACGCGCCAGCACCGGGTCAAGATCAGCGTTGGCGTCGCCGTCTATCCTGAAGGCGGGAGCAACGCCGATGACCTCCTGAGCAACGGCCATCTCGCGCTGACGAAAGCCAAGGCGACCAGGCGCGGCGGCCACGTCGTATTCGAAGCCGCGATCCGGCAGGAGCTCGAGACCCGCTTGAGGCTGGAGGGCGAGCTGGCGCTTGCCGCCGACCGCAGCGAATTCGAGCTGTTCTACCAGCCGCAAGTTCGTCTGATCGACGGCAGCCTGGTCGGAGCCGAAGCGCTGATCCGCTGGCGGCATCCGGTGCGCGGCTACGTCTCGCCGGCCGAATTCATGCCTGTTGTCAACACCTCGGCGCTGTCGGAGCGGATCGCGAATTGGGTGATGGAGACCGCCTGCCGCCAGGCGCGAGCTTGGGAATTGTCCGGCAGCGATGTGCGCGTGGCGATCAACCTCTCTCCCTCGCAGCTTCAGTCCGGCGACCTTGCGCATTCGGTTGCAGCGCTGCTCGAGACGACGGGGCTGACGCCGTCGCTGCTCGAGATCGAAGTCACCGAAGACATCCTGCTGCATGACGAACGCCGCGTGCTTGAAATGTTCAAGCGAATCCAGGAGCTCGGCGTCCGGATCCTGTTCGATGATTTCGGCACCGGTTATGCGAGCCTGAGCTATCTCAAGAAGTTTCCGCTCGACGGCCTCAAGATCGACCGGTCGTTCGTCTTCGGTCTTCTCTCGAACTCCGACGACGCTGCCATCGTCGGGTCGACCATCGGCCTCAGTAAGCAGCTCGGTCTCACCGTCGTCGCCGAAGGCATTGAGAACCGCGCAACGGCCGACTTCCTGGTCACCATGGGATGCGGGGAAGGGCAGGGCTATTTCTTCGGCCGTCCGATGCCTGCCGAGGCGTTTGAGAGAAAGTTCCTGGCGGCTGAACTCCAGACTGTCAGCGCCGCCTGAGCGAGCGGCTTTGGCCTGCGCGTTGACACCAGCACTCCGAATGGAGGCTGGTTGTTTTGGCGAGCACCGTCGCGCGGGTCAACATCTGGTATTCAGCATCCGGTGACGGGGCCTACATTCCTGCTTCCCGCGAGTTCGCATCGCGATCTGAGCGCGGAAATGCGCCACGGGGATTGGCCTCGCATGGTCTGCTTTCGAATGCTGAGCGGAGAGATCTCTTGAAGTTGCGCAGGGCAGCTTTTGACCCCACAGCCGACGAAGGCCGAGGTCATGAGTATTTTGCCAAACTGAAATCACGGAACTAAGCACCGGGAACCAAATGGCCGGAGCTAAGTTGATCCTGCCGGATCGCGCCTCGACAACGTGATGCCGACACAAGGCCTCAGCTCGGCCAGCCCCGGAGCTGAGGCCTTTTTATCCCTTGTGTGCATTTTTGTACAAAGCGGCGGAACGCAGTACGAGTTTGTGGCTTCATCCCACGGGGCCTTCATGGGATAAAGAGACGTGCCGCGTTACACCTCCTTCGCCCGCGAGGCGGCAGCAACGCTGCTGCGAATGGCAAAAACAACAAAGGACCCGCAGGTTGCGTCGGGATTGATCCAGCGAGCGGCCGACCTGAAGGACCGCACGGGCGAGCTGCCCCCGGTTGATATCGAGATTGCCGCGGCGGACCCAAAGAAGCCGTTGACGAAGAACTGAGCCCGACGCAATCGGCGGTCCTCTTTATCGGAAACATAATGTGAAAATGGCCCCAGCTCCCGGGGGCAATGGGGATGAAGCTGGGGCCCAACGGGGTCGCCAGAACGCTTTCATACATTTCCTTTCCAGATCAGCCATCGGTAGACGCCGAACACGTTGATAAGTGTCACCACCACGTTTTGCACCATCAGCGCATATTCCGCTGTTAGATAGCCGACGACGATCCAGATCACCGATGCACCGCTCAGCACGACGAAGGCCCAGCCGGTAATGAGTGGCCGGGCCCGGGCAGCTAGGATCAGCCCGGCGCCGATCGTGCCGACTGTCGCCACCCAACGCAGGATTTCATCCATGACACTTGTGCTCCCCGAAAGCCGACGTCGGAGCGTCGCTCGGCGATTTGCCTATACGGGCGCAGTAAGGGGCAGGCCGCCGGAGTGGAACTTTCCGTCTCGTGCCGACCACCATGCGACCACCGCCCGAGCGACTTGGCTCCACAGTGGCGGCGGAAGGTCAGGGCACACGTGGTGATCCCGTGAAGTATCAACTCCGCTGCGCGAAATCGGAAGCTCCTTTTTTCTCATCCCCGAACAGCGTTTCCATCAACGGGGGCTGGCACATTGCCCCGGGCTGCGAAATGAAATCTGAGCCAAGAACTTATCTCGCAACGAGCTGATGAATGAGCGCGACTTCCGCTGTTGACCCATCGGCGAAGATGCGCGTCGGCCCACGGAGGTCCGCTCGTTGCGGCAGAGCGGACGAGATTTGCTGAACTTGAGTTCTTCGTGGTTCGGCCCGAAGCGGAAGGTAGCGAGCGGTCGCCAATGGCGTGGCATTCCCCCAACTTGTCGTCCTTACTGTCCATCAGGTCCCGGCCTGGAATCTTCTATCCGGGCCTTGAGCGGAAAGAAACTCTCGGCCAGGATCCTGTCTTCCGCCGTCTGCAGCCCTCGATTGAGGTAAGACATATGATCCTCGCCGTCGAACGCGATTTCGGATCGCTGGTAAATCCCCGCGCGTGGGGACGCGCGAGAGCCGGCGGACGCATGACTTATTATAACCAAGCTTTTGCGTGCTCGCGGAGACTGGGTCTTGTTCTCCAAGGAGTTGGGAGCGAAGTCAGCTTGCAGTGAGACCGATAGCTCGGCCTGAAGATAAGGCTCGGCGTTCTCTTGCCGAGCCTTTCTTCCTATTTGTCTATCCGTCGATTCCGATCTCGAAAGAGACAAAGACGATCTTTACTTATTTAGCGGCTATCACACGGCAAACGGCCCGTGTTTCTCGCGTCGTAGTGACCCGGCTGTTTCAGGACAGCTGCACAGCGCCGCAACACCCGCTGCTGCTCTGCGACCTCCAATGTCGCGAAGGCTGTGCCGACGTTGGAAGGATTGAGGCCTGCCAATCCAGAGCTGTTGTTTGCATTGCCAACGCCATTATTTGAAATGCCCGCGGCTCCCGCGGCACCAGGACCAATGCCGACAGTGCCAAGCCCGCCGGTGCCGAGGCCCCCAGTACCTGCGCTGCCGGAACCGACACCAACTCCCGCGCCTGCCCCACCAACTCCTGCAACACTCGCACCTGCGCCAGCTCCTGCCGCGCCTCCGCCGACACCCACGCCCCCCGTGGCGCCAGTTCCGCCAACTCCGGCGCCCACTCCAGCACCGACGCCAGCACTGCCCACTCCGGCGCCAGCACCCGTGCCGACACCACCAACTCCGGCGCCAACGCCGGCAGCACCAACACCTCCAACACCGGCGCCAACACCCGCGCCCACCTGGGCTTGCGCGAGTGGTGCTGCTGCGGACAATGCAACGCAGACCGTGGCCGCATAGAGAAGCTTCATTCGCATACACGCCTCCATGAATTCCGGCGCCCGCAAAGGGACGCCTGCAACAAGATTCTTTTCCAGGAGGAAGCGATGATTTGTGGGTCCGTTCCTCAACCGGCTGCAAGTAGGTTAACGGGACGAAAAGAGCATTCCGAGAATTTTGCGATTGCGGAACCAGCGCGCAGTCGCGAGGCTATCGAGTTCGCAATTCATCTCGTCGCTTGTGGGGAAGGTTCGGTGGCTTTACGCGCGGTTTCGTAAGCTCCGCTTTATGGCCCGTGTTAGACCTCAGCTCGGAGCGCCGCGAGGTCAGCTGTCGGGCGTTGACCCGCCAAAGTTATGACCGCTCAAGGCAGCCTTTGACCCTGAGCAGACCTCTGGGCCAACGCTAACCGATGCCGAAAATCGACGAACTGATGAACTCTAGGCGCGGGTCCACTCGTTTTTATGATCGCAACTCAATGGCGCAACAGCTTCAGGGCAGTATTGCTCATTGCCGCTGAGCAGCGCGTGGCGACGAATGATGATGCGCGATCACCCATTTACCGTCGCGCTTCACAACCACAAACGTAAAACGCGATGGTCGGGGTTCGTAGTGTTGTTCCTGTCGGGCAAAGTCATAAAATCCTGCGACAACGACAGCGTTTTCACCGAGCACGATTACATTCTTCTCTTGTATCGTGTTCCTGCGGCCACCCTTATCAAGCGCAACGAAATACTCCCGAATCGCCTCCGTGCCTCGGGTCGCGACCGGGTCGGTCGTTCCGAGAAGAAGGGCATCCGGCGCATAGAGTCTTACCAGTGCATTACGATCATTGGCGCTGTATGTTGCCGACCACTGATCGACCACGGCGCTTGCCTCCTCTGCAGGGCTAGCGAGAGTTGGCGTTGCCATCGAAACGAGCGCCACGCATAGAGCTTTGGTCAGAATCCTCATGTAACCCTCCCATGAACGGAGGGAGCCATCATAACACTCAAAGTCGCCTATTGGCCGATTCCGTTGAAAAAGGCCGGCAGTATTTTGTTGTAATAGCTCCGTCGCGACGTGACCGAACTGCTCCATCGACCCTATGCGAGCCTCGCGATGGGCATCGGGATGAGCTTGGCCATCTTTCGAAGGTTCTGGGCGGTGGCCGCGAGGATGAACTCATCGCGCGCGCCGTTCGGGCCTCGTAAACGCAAACGGTCGAGCTTGAGGATGCGCTTGAGGTGGGCGAACAACATCTCGATTTTCTTGCGAAGCCGGCGCGAGGTGCCTCCCTCCCACGATTTGGCGATCTGGCGCGCCATGTCGCGAGCGCCTTCGTAGATGGAGCGCGGCACCCTCCGTGATGCCTGCTTGGGGCAACACCGAGCCTTCAATGCGCATCGATCACAATCGCGCTTGCTGGCGAGGTAAAGCATGGTGGCACCATCATTCACCAACGTTCCGGTGGTGGTAAGAACTTTGCCACCAGGGCAACGATAGATGTCGCCAGCATGGTCATAGGTGAAGTCGTCGCGCGAGAAGATACCGTCTGTGCGGGCGGACTTATCGAAGACTGTAACGTGCGGTTCGATGCCGTGCTCATAGACCAGCCAAGCGAGCATCTCGGCCGAGCCATAGCCGCTGTCACCGAGTAGCCGGCTCGGATAGAGATCAAACCGCTCCAGCGATCGTTCAATCATGCGCTTGGCGGCCAATACCTCCGCCTGCCGGATCGCCGTCGTTGCCTCAACATCGACGATGATCGCGTTCTCGACGTCGACCAGGTAGTTCGTCGAATAAGCGAAAAACGCTTGGCCACCGTGCGCCCCCGTCCAGCGCGCCGCCGGGTCGGAGGGCGATACGAACTTCGGGGTAACCTCGGTCGCCGCTCCGAACGCGGCATCATCGAGGACAGCCAGATACTCATCGATTGCTCGGCCGGCAGCCTCCGGCGGAAGTCCCTTATCGCCTTCGATGCCCTTCTGCCGATTGGCATCGGCCTTGATTAGGCTCGCATCAACCGCAAATCCCTCACCGCCGACCAGTCGTTCCTCGATGCAGCGGCGCAGCACGCTCTCGAACACGCGACGGAAGAGGTCGCTCTGCCGGAAGCGGCCATGCCTGTTCTTGGAGAAGGTCGAATGAGGGCACCGCCCCATCCAGACCGAGCCGGCAGAACCACCGGTAGGCCAAATTGAGGTGAACCTCATCGCACAGGCGCCGCTCCGACCGGATGCCGAAGCAGTAGCCGATCAGGAGCATCCGGATCATCAGCTCGGGATCGATCGAAGGTCGGCCGATGCTACTGTAGAAAGGTGCCAGCTCCCGCCTGATCTCTTGCAGGTCGACGAACCTGTCGACCGATCTCAAAAGATGGTCGGAGGGAATATGCTTCTCGAGCGAGAACTCATAGAACAACGCAGCCTGCTCGACTTGCTGATGCCCCATCATGATCTTCAGTCCTGCCAATTAGACAGACTGAATCACTGCTATCCTTGAGTCGCAACTGCCGCGTTTTTCAACAAAATCGGCCCTTAGCCGAACAAGGCAAGACTGTTGTATGTCGGCTATCGGCGGCAGAGCGGACGAGGGGCCGTGCTCACTTCGACCCGCTGCTTGTGACTCAAGCCGAAATGAAGCTCGACCCACCCAACACCGTTGCCAATTGACTAGGGATTGATCTGCAGCCTAAGCCTAGCGTCACCGATTTCGGTAAATGGCTTTAGTTTACGAGCGCGACATGACTGAAAAATTTGCCAATGATGGGAGCATCCCGCAGCGTATCGCAGCTTACCGGAAGGAAGCGCGTCTCGCGTCGGAAGACCGGGGTGCCGCCCGCGACTTGATGAAGCCGCAGGAGCTTTGAAGCGCAAATCGCTACACAAAAGAAAGCCCGCTGGTATCCGCGGGCTTTAGGCTACTACCACTTCTGGCGACCAAACCAGTCGTTGAGCTCTTTTTTGGCTTGATCCTTTTGGTAACCGTAACGCTGCTGGAGCTTACCCTCAAGTTGGTCTTGCTTGCCATCAATGGTGTCTAGGTCGTCATCCGTGAGTTTGCCCCACTGCTCTTTCACTTTTCCTTTGATCTGCTTCCAATTTCCTTCGACGCGGTTCCAGTCCATGGTGGCCTCCTCTTAGAACTTCATTTCAGATGCCGAGACCGCCGCTTTGGCTAGCTATCGCAAGCGCTTCGGAGAAGCGGGCATTGACCTTTGGCTATCCGCGATCGGCGCCGCAACAGAACGGCGGGCGATGGTCTCCCGCAAACAACAGCGTTGAGGGACATTGGTTCGCGTCAGCTTTGGCTCTGGAGCGATTTTCACGATGCACCAAAGCGCGATGCCATTAGGATGAATCGTCATCGCGCTTCACGCTATTGTTTGAGCATGATCTTCTCGGAAAACCGCTACGCACTTTTCCGGATGATGCTCTAACGCACAGCGGCGCCGAATGCCGTCACCCGTTCAAGGCTGTAACAGCGAGAGGAGGCGTTGTCGGTCCTGATCAAGAACACGCTGGGCTCTGCGCAATGTGTCCAGCTCTGCTTCAGCAGTAGCGGTATCCTTTCCTTCCCGCTTCAACTGAAGGATCGCTCTCTCTTGCTCTGCAAGGCGTCGTTCTCCTTCAACTACATCGCGCTCGATCTGCCTCAACGCATCATAGACGAAGGTCTTGTCCATCAGTGTGCTCAGCTGGCGCCGCCAATCTCTTCTTTTTCGGTCAACCTCAGCTCCGTCCCGACGTTCCCGCTCGCCACCGCTTTTCGGCCAAAGCCAATCTCATGCGCAGGGCAGATTAAAGCTGCTTGAGCCCGCAGAGCACTGCGCTGGCGCCGGGCTGGGGTTCCTTGTCTGGCGATGCTTCAGAGCCGCCTCATCGATCCAGGGGTACCGCCTGGTCCCTCGGTGCCATTGCGAGAGAGCAGCCGCACGCGCTCGTTGTCATGCATGCCAGCATTCCATCGTCTTGGATCCAGTCAGGCCCTCGGGTGGCTTGCTTGCGGCTGGCCAGCCACAGCTTGCGTCCCTCGCATGCTCGGGCAGATAAATCGCTCACCGTAAAGCAACCCTTTTCCCAGCGGCTGCATCGTTCAAATCGTGGCGCAATTAAATATTAATATAATTCGCCATTTTAAATGAATTAAATGCTGGACGAGATTTAAAGTTGGATTAGAATGAGGACCGCTTGGCGCCGGATGAACGCGTCAAGGACCTCCTAGAAGCGGTCCCATCATCCCGCCCTGCCGCCCTGTTCCAAGGATGTAAGGGGCCGCTTCTAGGGCAAATTGTGAGCTAGATCATGCACCTGTCACTAGGTGATTGCTTTCTCATCTCCGCAGCAACGGCTACGCTCCTCATGATTGAGATCGGAGTCTTGATCATCGTGGGTCTGATCTGAGCCAATGAGAAGAGCGTAGGGACGTTCTGAGGGCCAGCTACATATCACGTCTCCTTGGAAACGTGTTCGGCCTCGACGGCGCGGAGCAGGGCGGCAAGGCTGGGATACTCCACGCCATTGCGGACGTAGCGGTTGACGTGCTCGGCATAGCGGGCCGATCCGTCGGGCTTGCCCTGCCACCTGAACAGCAGCACGGCACTGTTGTGTTGGCGCAGTACGTGGCCAGTCCCATTTCCGAAATACTTGCTCATGGCGTGGCGCTTCATGGTCGCGCCTCCGGCTTCGCCAGCTCCGGCTCGTCGATTTCCAGAAAGCATCCGGAACGGAGATGTTCCTATTGTGAAGCGAGGAGATCTTCGCCGGGGGCGAGCAGCTTCACGCAAGTTCCGCTTTCGTGAAGCATCAGCCAGCCCTTCTCGACCGCATAGACGATGCCAGCGCCAAACTCTGTGGCGCCGGCCTTAAGCTGGTAAGGAAACGTTGCACTGATCTTCTCGATATGAATGCGGCCGTCTTGAAACAACAGCACGGCCGCCGACGCTGTCATGACCAACGCGGGAGGGCTGAGGTTCGTCAACAGCAGCACGGCCGGCATCGCTACGACCGCTTGTACAAGCCCGCCGTGCGCGACCGGGCTCAGCGCTTGACCCTTAAGGTGAAGATTTCCGTTGGCAAGTGCCACCGCGGGGGGGGGGAGTGCCTTCAGATCGGCTCCGGGACCGAACCGCAGCGCCGAGCGAGTCAACGGAGGACGGTCTCACTAGGGGCGGTCGCAGAACAGCTACCTTCGGCGCGCGACCGCGACGCCAAAAAGGAAGGCGACGAACAGGCTCGCAAGCGGTGCTTCGCGCGTGATCGCTGCGACCGTTGCGAGTGCACCGCCGGGCTTGCGCGACTCCTCGACTGCCGAGGTCAGACGGTTGACCGTTGCGTGCAGGCCTCCGGCGACTTCACCGATGGTCCGCGAGACGTCCGCGGCCGTATCGATGGCACGCTCGGCCATGCCGGGTTCGGACGTGGACTGCGGTATCTCCGTGCTCAAGGGCGACCTCCAGGCGTGATGATCGAAGCCGGCACCTTTGGCTATCCGCGCGAGCGCTCGTTTTGAACAGCGGGTCTGGTGACCTTTGGCTATCCGCGACAGGTGCCGTGATTGACGGCGGGTGCCGGCCTTGAATGAGCAATTCAGCGCGCGGGATATTGTTCCGGAAGATATGCGGCCACCTGCGGGCTCCCCGGGAAACGACGGGTGCGAATCTCTGTTAGGCTAAAGTGAACCTTGCTGACGTCAGGAGACAGCCGTGACCGACCGGACCATGACGGATCGCGCCCGGCGCATCGCCTTGCTCGGTGCTCCCATCGACATGGGCGCTTCGCAGCGCGGCACCTTGATGGGGCCTGCGGCGTTGCGCACCGCCGGCCTTGCGACATTGCTGGAAAGCCTCGATTTCGAGGTCGTCGACTATGGCGATCTGTCCGTAGCCGAAGTCCGGGAGCTCACCGACCGGCCCCCCGAAAAGGCCAATCACTACCGCGAAATCCAGCGCTGGACGCGCGCCCTGAGCCGCAGAGGCTATGAGATCGCGACATCAGGTGCGCTGCCGATCTTTCTCGGCGGCGATCATACGTTGTCGATGGGGTCGGTCAATGCAATGGCGCGGCATTGGCAGGCGCGCGGCCGCGAACTGTTCGTGCTGTGGCTTGACGCCCATGCCGACTACAACACGCCGGAGACGACGATCACCGCGAACATGCACGGCATGTCGGCCGCATTCCTGTGCGGCGAGCCCGGGCTCGACGGCCTGCTCGGCGACGATCCGCGCGCCTCGATCGGCCCGGACAAGCTCGATCTCTTCGGTGCGCGTTCGATCGACAAGCTCGAGAAAGAGCTGATGCGCACGCGCCGGATCCGGATCGTCGACATGCGCCAGATCGACGAGTTCGGCGTGGCTGTCCTGATCCGCCGCGTCATCGAACGGGTCAAGGCCAGCAATGGCGTGCTGCATGTCAGCTTCGACGTCGATTTCCTCGACCCTTCCGTGGCGCCGGGCGTCGGCACCACCGTGCCGGGTGGCGCCACTTATCGCGAGGCGCATCTGATCATGGAGCTGCTGCACGATTCCGGCGTCGTCGGATCGGTCGACATCGTCGAGCTCAATCCGTTCCTGGACGAACGCGGTCGGACCGCGCGCACGGCGGTCGAATTGATCGGCAGCCTGTTCGGCCAGCAGATCACCGACCGTCCGACGCCGAGCAATGCCATCGCACCAGGCGAGTGAAGCGCGCGTCTGAGACGGCGGCCTGTGCGCACGCCTCGTCCTTCGAGACGGCGCTTTCGCGCCTCCTCAGGATGAGGCTATTTGGCATTAGCGCTCGTTGAAACTGCCGCCGCGCACTCCGTCCTCATCCTGAGGAGCCCGCTTAAAGCGGGCGTCTCGAAGGATGGCCGCGGGGAAGACTCTCAGATGCGTTAGCCCGGCCTGCAAGCGAAAGGCCGCGCCCATGTCCGAGCGCGGCTCTCGGGGCGCCTGATCGGCTGCTCTCACCAATGGCGGTGGTGCCGATGCCAGTGGTGCCGAACGACCGGATAGGACCCACCGTAATAGGCGTAGGCGGGGCGCACGACGCGGCGATAGCGATAGCCGTAGGAAACGGGCGCCGTGTAGTAAGTGGTGGTGTAGCCACCGCCCCATCGATAGGGCTCGTCGTATCCGTAGTCGTAGGCGTAGGGGCCGCCGTAGTAACCGGCACTGTAATAGCGGGGTCCGCCATAGTAGCCATAGCCGGGTCCCCAGCCGTAGGCGGAGGAGGCAAGGCCACCGATGACGGCGCCTGCGACCAGGCCGCCGGCGATGCCAGGTCCCCAACCTCGCCAATGGGCTTCGGCGGGAGACGTTGCTGCGATCGAGCTCAGGCCTAGAGCGCCGGCCATCAGGGCTGACATTGCAATCTTCTTCATCAACATACCTCTCACATCACATTGCCCTAGGGAATAACGGGAAGAATAAGCAATGGTTGCTGCTGTCCGGTGACGAGAGCCAATGGGTGCTCGGCGTCGGGACGGCGTCACCGAGAATTCGGGCCTGGACGGCGACGCCCGCCGCTCCCATCAGTTCGGCCAAATGCCTCCGAGAGGTTCGGGACTGCCCCAAGCGGCGCGCGGCGCGCCGAGACAGAATCCGATCAAATCGCCTTGAATCATCAAATGGTCGAATACCGGGAAAAACCGGAAACTTTGGAGCGTGTCCCTAAGTTGGGACGCCACGAGGTTCGGATTTCCGGAGAGCAGGCATGGACGACGACATGGTCTTGAAGAACGCCGCGGACACCGCCTGGACGGTGTACCGGGCGCGGCACCCCGAGGTCGCCGCCCACGACACAAGGCGCTGTCTGCTGGAACGCCATCTGCAGAGGAGGTGGGAAGAGCACCCAAGCGATACCGAGGAGCTCGCCTCTTTCGGGATAGCCTACCTGCACCGCCTTCCCAGGGATGAATGTTGACGTGCATGAAGATGCTCATTGTCCGCGTCGCCCGCACGAGCACGAGGCCGAGTTGGACCCTGCTTGCGATTTCATGTCTCATCTCGGCGACCATCGTGACGGTTTTGCGCGTCGTGTGCGAGGAATAGAGCTTGCGCCCGGAGTGCCCGAGCCGGGAACTCCATCCAGCAACCCGTCGCCTCGCGCGAGACCACGACCGGCGCGGCATCGACCAGCGCTACGAGCCGCAACAGGAGGGGAACCGGAGGGGGCTCAACCGAATTAACCTGCGATAGGAAAATTGCGGACCCTTCGATGGCAAACGGTCGCTTCGCGTACTCCATGTCCAGAGCCCTGCGTCACCCCGGCGTGATGGCGTTGATCGTGGCGGGCGTGACGATTGCGGCCATGCTGATCGTCGACCACGGCCCGTGGAGCCGGGCCAAGACACAGCCGGCCCACGTCGCGATGTACGCGACCACAGGCGAAGCGGCACGGGCCGCTGGCGCCCTGGTGCTCCCGACCGATCCGAAATCGCCGATCGAGCCGCAGCGGCCGAAGACGTCTCCAACCGTCAATCCCGTGACGCCGTAAAGCGCGACGAATGAGGTTTGATCGCGCAAAGACGGAGGTGCGCTCCCTCTCCCGCTTGCGGGAGAGGGTTGGGGAGAGGGCTGTTTCCGCAATGGGACAATCCCCAAGAGGAGAAAGCCCTCACCCGCGCCTCCGGCGCGACCTCTCCCGCAAGCGGGAGAGGTTACGCCGAGCTGTGGCAATCGATTCGACCTAGACCATTCCTCTCAACCCTTGCGGCCGTAGTTGAGGAGCCCGCCACTCGTCTTCGGCGGATGAGCCCGCAAGGCTTCCTCGTTCGGCTCGGTGCCCCAGCCGGGCCGGTTCGGGATGATGAGATGGCCGTTCTCGATCTCCGGCTCGTGCGTGAACAGCTCGCGGTCCCAGGACAGGCGATCGATGTCGATCTCCATGATGCGCAGGTTCGGCACCGCGGCGCAGAAATGCGCGTTCATCATCGAGCAGAGATGGCCGTAGAAATTGTGCGGGGCGACGTTGACCTCGAAGGCTTCGGCCGCCGCGGCGATCTTCATCGACTGCCAGACGCCGTTCCAGGGCGTGTCGATGATCGCGACATCCATGGCCTGCGCGTGGAAGTAGGGCAGGAATTCACGCAAGGAGAGCAGCGTCTCGCAGGACGAGATCGGATGCGGGCTCTGCTTGCGGATATAGCCGAGCGCTTCCGGATTGAAGCTGTCGATCTCGACCCAGAACATGTCGAGGTCGGCAATGGTGCGCAGGATCTTCAAGTAGCCTTCGGTCTTGGCGTTGAAGTTGCAGTCGAGCAGGATATCGACGTCGGGGCCCGCGCCGTCGCGGATCGCTTCCAGATGCATGCGCAGGTCGCGCAGGATCTTGCGGTCGACGTTGATTTCGGGCGCGAAGGGCGAGCCGAAGCCGGGCCGCCAGCCGGTCGGCTTGCTGCCCTCGTCATAGGAAAAGATGTTGGTCTTGAGCGCGGTGAACTTCTTCTCGCGCACCTCGCGCCCCATCGCCTTGACGCCGTCGAGCGTTTCGATCGCCGGCTTGTACCAGGACGGGTGATTGATCCGCCACGTGGCGCAATGCGACCAGTAGACCCTGACGCGGTCGCGGATCTTGCCGCCGAGCAGCTCATAGCAGGGGACGCCGAGCGATTTCGCCTTGGCATCGAGCAGCGCATTCTCGATCGCCCCGAGCGCTTGCGCCACCACGCCGCCGGCCGCAGGACGCGTCGCCGCGAACAATTCGGCGAAGATGCGCTCGTGCTGGAAGACGTTCTGCCCGATGACCCGCGCCGAGAGGCGCTGGATCGCGGCGCCGACGCCGGGCGAGCCAAAGCCTTCGTCGAATTCGCTCCAGCCGACGATGCCGTCCTCGGTCGTCAGCTTGACGAAATGATAGTTTCTCCAGCCGGCATCGCAGGCGAGGATCTCGAGGCTTGTTGCTTTTGAAGATTTGGTCATGTCGCTCCCTGTCGCCCGGCCGGGCTTTTCTTAAAGCCCGATCTTGAGCCGGGCCCGGACCGCATTGTTAAGCCAAGCGCGGGGCGGCGGGAAGGGCGCAGCGATGCAACGCGGCAGCGCGTCCGAAGCAGCGCTTCTCGTCAGCCGATCACGGACGAGCCAAGCAAAGCGAGGACGGCGAGCGCCATGACTGCGGTGCCGAGCCAGCCCAGCGCGATCAGCCAGGAGCGGGCCCTGAAGCGGCCCATGATGGTGCGGTTCGAGACGATCAGCATCATCATCGCCATGATCGGGACGGCGACGATGCCGTTGAGCACCGCGCTCCACACCAGCATGTTGATCGAGTCGATGCCGGTGAAGCCGAGGCCGAAGCCGATCAGGGTCGCCGCGGCGATGATGGTGTAGAAGCCGGCCGCTTCGTCCGGCTTGGCCTCCAGCGTGGCGCGCCAGCCGAAGATCTCGGCAACGCCATAGGCCGCCGAGCCCGCCAGCACGGGAATGGCAAGCAGGCCCGTGCCGATGATGCCGGTCGCGAACAGGGCGAAGGTGAAATCGCCGGCCAGCGGCCGCAGCGCTTCGGCCGCTTCCGTCGCCGAGCCGATATTGGTGATGCCGTTGGCGTGCAGGACCGATGCGGTGGTCAGGATGATGAAGAAGGCGATGCCGTTCGAGAGCAGCATGCCGGAGATGGTGTCCGTCTTGATGCGGTCGAGCTCGTGATCGCCGCCGCGCTTGAGCTGGCGAAGCGGCTCGTCGCGCTCGCCCTGGTTCATCTCCTCGACCTCCTGCGAGGCCTGCCAGAAGAACAGGTAGGGGCTGATGGTGGTGCCGAGCACGGCCACGACCATCAGGAGATAGTCGGCGCTGACATTCGGCTTCGGCCAGACCGCGGCGAGCAGCGCCGTGCTCCAGGGAATCTGCACCGTGAAGGCGGTCGCGACATAGGCGAACAGCGCCAGCGTGAGGAATTTCAGCACCGGCGAATAGCGGCGATAGGGCACGAACACCTGCAGCAGGGTCGAGCCGGCCGCGAAAATCAGCGCGTGCTCGTGGTTGAGGCCGCCGATGACGAGCGAGAGCGCCTCGGCCATCGCGGCGATGTCGGCGGCGATGTTGAACGTGTTCGCGGCGACCAGCATGGAGACTAGCGCCAGCACTGCCCAGCGCGGCGCGACGCGCATGACGTTGGCGGCGAGCCCCTTGCCGGTGACGCGGCCGATCTGCGCGCTGACGAGCTGGATCGCGATCATGAACGGCGTGGTCAGAAACACGGTCCACAACAGACCGAAACCGAATTGCGCGCCGGCCTGCGAATAGGTGGCGATACCCGACGGATCGTCGTCGGCAGCTCCGGTGATGAGGCCGGGGCCCAGCCGTTGCAACAGCGTCGGCGCGGATTTCGTCGGGGTGAGGGCGCTGTCGCTCATGAACGGGCTCGAACGGGTGCGGACGTCGTCTTTAGCAAATGCGAATCGAATACCATAAGTTCCCGCTGCCGAAGCGGGCGGCTGATTTCCGAAAATGCTAAGTCGAGTTTGCTCCGTCGGGCAAAACAGGGCTATATTGCCATCATCGGCCTACCTGATGCTGACGAACATGCCCCACGCGGCGGCCAGCGCCGCGCCGGTGAAGAGAACCACCGGGTTGTCGCAGAACGTGCCGCCGTAGCTGCACACGTCCGCGCCGAATTGGCCGAGCTCATGACGGCTCGCGGAATAGAACAGTCCCGACAGCACCAGCAATGCAGCGGCGACGTAATACATCGAAGGTCTCTCCGACTTGCCCCCGTCCATTCGACATGTCCCAGCATGAGGCGAAGAGATTTCACTTCGGCCAATTCGCTTTGCGGCATTTGAGATAAAGTTTGACCCGTCGGGCAAAACACCGGCAAGATGGCACCATCGACCGTGCCGGCGTGATGGCTGGTCGTCGACATCAAAAGGCCCCGCATCGCGGGGCCTTTCTCGTGTCGGAGCTCTGTTGCCTATCGCCGCATTCCATAGAGCTCGCGCTCGCGGACGATATCCTCCGGCGACAAGGGCGGGCTTGCGGCGTCGAAGTCGCTCCAGCCGGACTTCTGCCAGGCGGCGCTGCGCTCCTGAAGGTTGACCGATCGTTCGTGCAGAAGCGCATCGAGGCGCGCGCGGTCCTGGTCCGGCACCCTCGCGGACACCAGCGTGCCGCCGCGGCGGACGCCCTCGGCATAACGCGATGCGTCTTCCTTGGAGACGCCGGCTTCGGTCAGGGCGCCGATGATTCCGCCGGTGGCCGCGCCGGCAGCTGCGCCCGCCGCGGTCGAGGCGAGCCATCCGGCCGCGACGACCGGGCCGAGACCGGGGATGGCGAGGAGGCCGAGACCTGCGAGCAGGCCGGCGGCGCCGCCGAGCCCCGCGCCGATGCCGGCACCGGTGCCGGCGCCTTCGGCGCGATCGTCGGCGCCGTCGCGGTCACGATCGACCTTGCCGGCGACCTTGCCGGAGCGTGAGCCGTACCAATTGTCCGAATTGTTGGCGACGAGGCTGATGTCGGAATGCGGCACGCCGGCGCTTTCGAGCCGGGTCACGGCGCGCTCGGCATCGGCGTAATTGTCGTACAGGCGAGAGATGGTCGTCGTCATGTCTGGATCTCCTGATTTCGCGAATTTCTTGCGCGAATTACTTGGCGGGGTTGACGTTGCCCTGGAAGTCGACGCTGACGTCGGTCTTGGTGCCGGCCTTGTCGGCCTTGCCGCGCCAGACGCCCTCGTTGTCCTTCTGCAGGCCGGAGACGTTGGAATAGCCCGCGCCCTCGATCCGCGATTTCGCCTGTCCTTCGGTGAAGCTGTTGCGGCCCGCGACCGGCGCGTTGGAGTTGTTCTGGTCGGAGCTGTTCACGGCGTTGTTGCCCGGCCCGCTTTGCGCCGGTTGCGACTGGGCGCCGGCGGGCGCCGAACCGAGCAGCAACAAGGTTGTGGCCAGAACTGTCAGACGTTTCATGTTGTTGTCTCCTGCAAGTGATTGTGCGGGCGACAACAAGTGAGAGTCGGATTGGTTGCTATTCTGAAGGAGAAGTTTGCTGCGGCGCTTCGGTCGGGACAATCCGGCAGCGACAATGTCGAGCAGGTGCGGCCGTCGCTCGTCCGTGCCTTGCTACTTTGAAGATTGCACGGACTCGGCCTGGCCCTTGGTGGGCTCCCACGGCGCCGGAAGGATCACGCGGATGGGGCGCGCGTCGGTTGTGGTTTGAACGACGGTTGGGGCCTTGTCCTTCGGGGGCTCGGCCAGCGCCACGCTGACCAGGGCGAGCAGCATCGCCAGCGAAGTCGCCACCAGCCGCAAGTCGAGCATGGAAGCCTCCTGTTTCCGCACCAACGCGATCGGGCGGAGTTGGTTCAGCCTTGAGAACCGGGAACAAGCGGCAATTGGTGACGTTTGTAGACTACACGCCTGGATCACCGGGCTGCTGGAGGAGGACACACGATGAAGATCAAAACGATCATTGCCGCCGCCGTGCTGACGTCGTTTGCGGCTCCCGCGTTTGCGCAATCGTTCTACGTGGTGCAGGACGTCAAGACCAAGAAGTGCACCATCACCGAGTCGAAGCCGACGACCACGGAAACGACGGTCGTCAGCGGCGACACCGTGTACAAGACGAGGTCGGAAGCCGAGGCCGGCATGAAGACCGTCAAGGTCTGCACGTCGAACTGATGCACTGAGCGAAGGTCTCACCCGAGCCTGCGCTCGAAACAAAGCCCGCGCGGAGCGATCCGTCGCGGGCTTATCTTTTGCTAACTCCATGTCGCATAGCCCGTGCTATGGCCGGTCCGCCACACGCGGCTTGGGATAGGAACTTCGTTTCTCCCGGCCGATTATAGTCGCACTTGAATGACGGGTGAGCCAGCTCCGACCATGCAATCACGCTATCCCTTGCTGAAGAGGTGGACGGCGGAAGAGCATGAGCGGCTGAAAGCGCTGGCTGAAGCCGGAGGCCGGCCCGACGAGATTGCCGCAGAGCTGAATCGGACCGAAGCGGCGGTGCGGGTGCGCGCCTGGCAGCACGGCATCGCGCTGGGTTCCGCCCCGACCAAGCGCGGCAATTAGCGCGCGCTGGGGCGTATAATCATCAACGCGCCGCCCTAGCAAAGACCGGTTGTTTGCTGCATCACGCGCGCCAGGTCATCTTCGGTGAAGGGCTTGCGGAGCAATGGAAGGCCGCCTCGTCGCGGCTCCCGGCCGGATACCTGCAGCACCTTCACGGCCGGACGCAGGCGTCGAGCGCGTTCGGCCAATTCATGACCATCCATGCCCGGCATGTTGATGTCCGTCATCAGGATGGAAATGCTTTCATTGTCCCGTAAGGCGTCGAGTGCTTCGCCGCCGCTCTGGGCGCAAACCACCTTGCAGCCGAGGTCCTCCAACATGCTTGCGAGTACGTCGCGCACGTTGGGATCATCATCGACAAGCAAGACCGTGTAACTCATGGGCAAGAACTCCTTGCCCGTCAACTTAGGCAAATCCGATACGTTCCCTGGCAAAGGCGCTTTGGCACTCCGATCGCGTTGACTGCCAAGGTACAAAGGTCCGTTGGACTTACTTCACCGATCGGACCTTGGTCTCGTCGCCGGACGGGCCGGGCGCGGCGCCTGCTGCTGGAATCTCACGCGCGGATTGATATCGCAATAGCTGGTCCACCGTCCGGATGCCGAGGCCAGGCACTGCTCTCTCGTTTCATACATGCACTCGCCGGGGTAGCCAACATTGCCACCGAAGACGCACCAGGGATAGTCGCGGCCGGCCTTTGCTGCTGAAGAAAGCCCCAGCAGCAGGGCCCCAATAAGCAAAGCGAATCGCATTTTATTCTCCATCATGCAAAGTCGGCGGACTATAGAACATCCCGAAATGGACGCGAGCCTCGAAGGCAATCCGCAGGGCGCTGGCCATCGACCAAGGAGATGTTGTTCTGTTCGCGGTGCAGCAGAGGCGAGATCGCAGGAGTGAATTGCTCCTCCCAATGGTCCGCAACAGGCGAAGGCGGGAGGGCCACCAGCGGAAGTCGCCGTTCCGCCCGTACAATCGCCTGGTCGGCGCAGATCGAATGTTGATTCAAATCAATGGTTATCCCGACGCTTCGAGATCAATGCTTCGGATGCTGCTTGATCTCACCAGGAGATGAGCATGCGGATATTCGCTCTCGCTGCTGTCCTGAGCCTGACGCCGGCTACGGCCTTCGCTATCTCCGAGTGCAGAGTCACCGGCAGCCCATCTGTGTTCGGCGTGGACATGACCGCCTACTTCGCGGTCAAGTCGGGCGAAACGTGCAATTTCCCGATGCGAATTCCGGGAGCGATGCATCGCTCGGGCGTGGCCCGGAAGCCCGCGCACGGCAAGCTCAGCCAAGTCAACGTAACGACGTTCAGGTACACCGCGGCATCCAACTACAAGGGCACCGATACGTTCGCCATCTATGGTGAAGGAAGGGTCCGTACGGCTCGGGCAAGTCGGTCATGACGGTGAATGCAACGATAGAGTAGCAGCTGCCAATGAACCATCGCAGCGCCTCTTGGCAACTCACGATCCGGGTCAAAACCGACAAAGCTTTCTCCAGCAGATGTTGTCCGCCTGACCATCGACAGCCGACATTCCCTTATACGTAGCGGCGGCCAGCGCGCACGCCTCTCCTTCGAGACGGCGCTGACGCGCCTCGAAACTGGTCCGTGTCAGTGCCCTCTGAAAATGCAGCCACGCACGTCGTCCTCACCTTGAGGAGCCCGCTCAAGGCGGGCGTCTCGAAGGATAATTACGGCGGAAGCTCTCAAATGTGATGGCCGCTGTCGACGGGTAAGACGCAAACCCGGCCGGCGAAAGCGGGATCAGCGTTCAATTCTGCACACAAGCACGCCGAAGGCTGCGGTGTAGCCCACGGACGAAACACGTCTGAAACAGTGCTGAAACCAGATCGTCCTGAACTCGGCGCCCGCCGGGGCCGACCAACCAAGCGAAACGGAGAGACAATCATGATCCAGATCGGTTCGAAGGAAGAAGTCGCGCTGCTGCTGGCGCTGTTTGGAACGCATACCCAGCCGGCGCAGCGGCCGAAGCCGAAATCGCAAGCGAGGTGACAGACGCCATGCCCGGCTTGGCCGAATGCCAGAGCCTGCTCAGGCTCCTGATCGCCAGGGGCGATCCCAAGGCCATCCCGCTTGCCAAGGGCGCCATCGACCAGTACCTGAACACCGCACCGTTAAGCATGCGCGGGCGGGGCCTGCGCGTGCTCCAACGCGATGCGCTGGACCAGCACGATGCCGCCGTCGGGGTGCAGCGCTCGTTCGCCGAGACGGTGGACGCCTATATCGAGCGCAAGCTTGCCGAGGAGTGAGGCCGGCCCACGGTCGCGGATCCCCCGTGTTCCCGGAACTCATTGATCCCAAGCGATTTTTTTCGACGCGCTAGCAACCTTTGCCCGCTCTTGGGCCTATAGGCCAAAGGAATGCGGTCATGGCCCGATATTACTTCGACCTTCGCGACGACAAGGGAATTGCGCTGGACGAGGAGGGGCTGGAATTGTCGAGCCCGCGTGCCGTTCAGGCCGAGGCGGCCAAGTCGGTCGCTGACCTCGCGCGTGATGCGCTGCTCTCCGCGCCGCTCACCGGCGACCGGCAGGAGCTGGCGATCGACGTGCGCGATGCCAGCGGTCCCGTCATGCAGGTGAAGTTCTGCTTCCAGATCGAAGATTTGAAGTCGCGGCCGCGCTCACGCGGTCATTGACGCGTCAGCGTCGGGCGGGACGGCTCGGGCAGGGGCGGGCGCAATTGCTCCGACTCCAGCACGGCGATCTTTCGGCCGAGCTGCCAGACCTCGACCTTGCCGAGCCGCGTGAACTTTTTGGCGATGACCACCGCGCTGGAATCGGACGGGGCTTCGAACGCTTCGGCGGAGCGGAAGACGCCGTTCTCGCCGACGAGATAAGCGCGATATTGCATCATGTCGGCGCCCTCAGGCCGGGCGAGCGCAGCCAGGAATCGATCTGCATGGCGGTTTCGTCCCGGCGCGCCTGGCGCAGCAGCATGTCGCGGCGGGGGCCAGGGGTCAACTTGCGCGCTTCCTCGCGGCAGCGCTCCGCTTCGTCCGCGAGTCTCTCGCGCAAGGTGGTGGTCTGTTTGAAACGACGCCGCTTTTGCATGGCGTTCTCCCTCGTTGAAGTAGGCGGGAGCGCAACTGGCGTTCTCGTCACCGATCTCTGCCAGGTGCCTTGCGGTGATGGATTAACCTTATGCCTTCTGCAGTGGCGAGTCACATCATTTGATATGACGCGCCGATTTATTTTCGGGCGAAATTTGAGCGTGTTGAGTGGCTTACTCATCTTGTGCCCGGCGAGTCCTAAAGTTCAATATTGAGCAAAGGCGACCTGTGTTAGTTGATGTTGCATCACCGGCCAAAGGCTTCGTCCGTAGGCGTCGGTGGCTGAGAGACCGAGCGCGCTCCCGCCTGCAAAGCGAAGGGAGCACCGCGATGACCGTCTATCGGCCCTTGCCAGCCGACCGTGAGTTGGCCGAATACATGCGCCAATTCGTGCGCGAATGCCGCGAGCTGTTGAAGCAATCGCCACCCGATACGTTTCTGGGACGCAAGACGCACGAGCCTTTCCAGGGCGACGGCGACGCTACGCCGAACGAGGAGCGCTGACCGTCAGCGCAATCGCGATCGCCGGCAACAGGCCGGCCTGCAAGGTGCGGGTTTGCTCCGCGCCGTCACAGATGGTCCGGGCGATCGCGCGCTGACGTATCAGGGCGAGGCAAAGCCGTTCTGCTTCGAGGAGGGCGGCATCGGCGCGCGCCAACAAAGGATCGTCCGTTGATCCGTGCATGGGCGGTGCAACGCGGTGTGTTGCCGGTTGTTCCTGGTGGTGCTCCCCGGGTGTGACTCTGGCGACAGCGCGCGGTATTTCTTGTTGTTGCGTGAACCCCTCTATCTTGCGCTCACCCGGGCGGACAACGCCGATTGACATTGTTCCCTATTTGTTCTAAAGAGGTTTCTGTTTCAACCTCTGGGCGAACAGCCGAAGTTTGACTCACACTGGAATTTCTGCGGGGTCGTTGATGAGTAGCTCCCTTCTCTCTTTTGTCCTGTTGAGCAGACCGATGACGCCTGACATGTCAGCAGTCGCCAAAGTTCTTCACGCCCGCCATCCGGAATTGGCAGCAGAGGCGCCGGACGATGACGAGCTGCAACCGGCTCAAGCGAATTCGCCGCTCATCCGCTGTGGCAACGAGCTTGTTGCGGTCATGTCGATGCCGGCGCCCATCCCGCAGGATCCGGGGCTTTGGGCGCGCGCTGCGCGAACTTGGCCGGAAAGCGAGGCTGTGGCAACGAACCATCAAGGCCACATCATCGTCTCGCTGCTCGGAAAATCTGAGCAGCCGCTGGTCGCCGCCCGCCTTACGACTGCAGTCATCGGTGCATTGATTGCCACCGTGCCGGAATGTTGCGGCGTGGTGTGGGCGGGCCGGGTGGCACAGCCGGCCGATCTATGGCTCGATGCGTCTCGCTGGTCGCTCGCACCGTATCCGGACTATCCCTTCAGACTATGGGTCGACATTCTTCCGTTCCGGTCAGGTGCGAAGATCGGAGCGATTACGATGGGCTTGTCCGCGTTTGTCGGCCGCGAGATCGAATTCGTGACCGGTAAGCTCGCGCTTCCGGCGTTGTTCGACAAGGTGGCAGGACTTTCGGTGTATCTGATCGAAAACGGAAACGTGGTGAAGGACGGCGATACGATCGGAGCAAGTGCGAGTGAGCGGATTGCGGTTCGCTACAAGAACTCCGACGTCTTTGGAGGTCTTCCCGTGTTTTATTGTACGGATGAATCCGAGCACTAGTCTGCAAAGCTTCTTGCGCGTGTCGAACAGTAGTTGGAGCGCTGGAAATCGCTTTGACACGTCGGGCAAAACACTGACAGAATGGCATCATGAAGATGGATTCAAATGAGGCCCGCGGCGGTTCTGCGGGCTTTTGTTTTTAGGTTCTGTATGCCCTCGCTTCCGGAGGCGTGCTGCTGGTCCACGCGAAAAGGGTTTGGACCTCCTGTCGCAACACGCCACGCTATTGTTTGGAAGACAGAGCCGAGATTTTATCTCCGCCCAGACCCCGAATAAAGGGCCATTCAGATGAGCCACGAACGGGCAAACCAGGACAAACGTTTCTCGGCGCGGAAACGCAGATTCTACAGAATGAGGCTCTATCGAAAAGGCAACCCGAGTGGTCTCGAGATCACTGAGGAGGACGGTCCCTCTCTGCTCAAGCCCGGGCACTTGTCCGATTTCGTGGGGCCGACGCCACGAGCCACATTCAATTCGCGACGGCGTCGGCCTTGGGATTGTGAGCCCTGGTATTGGTTCTGGCTCATCTCTGATCGGGCCAAGACCGTGTTCGAGGCCATAGATCCCGAGGCGTTTTCCTTTCTTGCTTGCGAGGTCCAGGTTCCAGGCGGGGTCTGGGACGGACCTCGCTACTGGTTCTGCGACGTCCGCCGTTCTCTCGATGCATTGGATGAGGAGCGATCGCGGTTGAGCATCGGCATTCGCGACGATCCAGGCTCTCTACTTTTTGGTCAAAAAGTCTACGATTTTTGCGATGATGTCGAACTCGTTTTCAAGGACGAACTGGTTGGCAATGCGCACGTATTCCGAATGGCGTACACCTTACGATGTTTCATATGTGATCAAGCTCTGAAGGATGTCTGGAGGTCGGCGGGCCTCCGGGGCATGTTGTTCGAAGACGCCTCCGATCTCCCGCTGATCCCGCGCCGAAGATCTTAGGAGCGCTCTCTGCAGATCGTCGCTTACCGAGCCAGGATGCCTTTCGAGGAAGAAAGCACCCGCGACGTATAAGTCAAACGCAACCTCCGACTGAGATTTAGCAATCCGCCGTCGTTCGTCCTCGATGGCGCTGCGTTGCTCCAGACGCTGGTCGGCCTGTGCCGATCCGCGCTCGATGCCGTCCAAGCGCGGCCAAACGGCGGCGAAGGTCGCCGAGACCCTCACAAGCATTTCTTCAGCCTCCTAACGGCGCCGAAGCTGCGAGCGCAGCCGGCGCCTGTGCGTCGCATGCGGTGGCTGAACCGCATCTGAGACTTGATCAGGCTTCGAGCAATCCGATCAAGCGCAAATCACCTAAGCAATCCGCATCGGGGCAGCATGTCGATTTTAGCCTATCACCACATGATCTCGCAAAGGTTCAACGATCATCCTGCGTTTGATGGAGTCGATCAGAAAACACTGGGAGTTTACTCCCCCGCGAATGGGATCTATCTGCCGGTGGATTATCAGCTCGCCGCCGGTATGAACATATCGCCCCATCCGGGTGGGCATACGCCGCTTTATTACGACGCCATCGAATGCGTCCTCGATCGAATCGCCAATGAGCCCAAGACGGAAATTCGTGCGGTGAAGATAAGAACACTCATGGATGCAATGCGCATTGGCTTCGCCAACGGTGATCTCTACACAAACTTGCCCACCGGCAAAACTCTGGAAGAGGTTGAGCAGGGTATCAATAAAGTCATCAAGAAAAACGAGTTGTATGTTGAGCGCTATGCCGACCTGCATCAAGATCTTCGGGAGAGTGAACGGAGGAATTTGCAGGCCGGACAAGACCATCTACAGCTTTGGTCTGCAATATTAGGCGATGCTCAAAGAGAGAAGTTGCTCAGCGAGGCAATTGAGCGGAATCCAAACGTCAATATCACGTCGGAGAATAAACATCTGCGCGGAACGCCGTACTCCCGATTTGCACCTGTCGACGATGTTTTTCAGATCCCACCGACGACCTCAGCCAACCCGGCTGACCTTCCTTCGCCTCCACCTCTCGTTCCTCCTTCCCTCCAGTGGTTGAACAAGTCGGAAGGGTTCACGCGAAGTGATCCACGCTTCACAGGCGCGCTTCCACCCTTTCCGGCACCGGGCCCCGATGAAAAACGGTTCGGTCAGTTGCCTCCGACAACGGCCGCTCCGGCAGATCCGCTGGTGCTCCAATCCGATCCGCACTCAGGAGTGACGTATCAATATTACGACAATCCGTTGGCAGGCGGCACGCCTGTGGTGCGTAATGCAATCAATGCACTTGCTTTGACGGCTGGAGGGACTGCCACCGCCGCCCTAGCTCCCTCTATCCTTCCCTGGCTGCTCGGCATTGGAGGCATTTTGGCGTTTACGCGCGCTGCCAACGCGGAGGAAAGTCGTTCCGGCGCGACGATGGGGGCTGCCGCTCCTGGCGGAGGAGTGTTCTCGACGGGAGCGCCTGCGCAGAACACAGTGAATAATGGACACCAACCTTGGCAACGCGACTGGCATCAGGGGCGTTTTGACACCATTGACCCCTAACCCGCAGCTGGGCGGCGCTTCCCCGTTTGATCCAGAGGTGCCCGCTGGCACTTTTGCAGATCGCTTCGGGGAGTGGACCACTACCGCAGCTGGCACCATGCCCGCGAAAAATCCCCCAGCAGCGTCCACATCTGTCGCAGGATCAGTCGCGCCTGAAGACGTTCGCCGTCTCGCCCGTGTAAATGAGGCGAATGCGGGCAACGTGTTCACGACGGGCAGTGCGCCAGTCCCGTATCTACCATTCACCGAATTCGATGGGCGGTTTGGCAGTTGGACCGTCCCGACCGCTGGCGGCCAGCAGCCGCAACCGAGCAAGCCGATCGGCGTGTTTGCAGACGAGCCGAGCTACCTCATTCCTCCACCCATCTTTGGAGTGGATGGGCCCGTCAATCCGCAGACCGACAGTGAGGAATGGTTCTCGCGCTGGATACGATCTTTGCTTCGGTCCGAATGACATCTGTGGTGAAGCGAGAGCCGTCATTTGACACGTCGGGCAAAACACTGGCAGAATAGCATCATCGAAAAATTCGGAACAAGCTCGCGGATCTGCCGCGGGCTTGTTTGTTTTGGCGGCGCAGAGACGTTCGTGCGTTACGCGCCACCCGGCCCGAACCACCGCGTCAGCGCCTCCACAAGTCCGCGTTGGCTCTCGTCGCCTACCCAGGCCACATGGCCATCGGGCCGCACCAGCACCGCGCTCGGCGCAGCCACCGGTCCGATGGCCGGAAGCTGCCAGGCGCCGTCGTAATCGGCATCGACGAACTCCAGGCGATCCGCCCAGGGCGTGATGTCGATGCTGCCGCGCTTGCCGAAATTGAGCAGCACGCCGCGCGCGCCGTGCAGCAGCGTGAACAATCGTAGCTTCCGCCCGCCCGCCACGAGATCGAGATCGGGCATGCGGCGGCCGAGCAGCGCGTGGCCTGCGCCGAGGTCGTAAGCGATGTCGAGCCCGCTCATCATCGCGCCAAGGCGCTGTCGCGGCTCGTCCATGGCGAGCAGCTCGGCGATCACCTCGCGCGCGGCCTTGCGGCCGTCGTCGCCGCGGCGGAGCAGGGCGATCTGCGCCATGGTGTTCTTTAGCACGCGCGCGGCCACGGGATGGCGCTCGCCGTGATAGGTGTCGAGCAGGCTCTCGGGCGAGGTGCGCCCCACCACCTGCGCCAGCTTCCAGCCGAGATTGACCGCGTCCTGCACACCGAGGTTGAGGCCCTGGCCGCCGACGGAATGATGAATGTGGGCGGCATCGCCGGCGAGCAGCACGCGGCCCCTGCGATAGGACGCCGCCTGCCGCGCCGCGTCGGTGAAGCGGGAGATCCAGGCGGGGTTGTGCACGCCGAAATCGGTGCCGTAGACGGATTCGAGCGCCGCGCTGAGATCGCGCAAGCTCGGCTCGCCGCTGCGCGCAAGCTCGGCTTCCGTCACGACGACCAGCACGCGCCCGCTCTCGGTCTGGCTGAGGCCGTGGAAGCCGAGCGCGTCGTGACGCAGGCCGAACTCCGGCGGCTCGCGCATCTCGACCTCGGCCATGAGGTTGCTGAGCGAAGGTTCTGAGCCGGGGAAGTCGATGCCGGCGCTCTTGCGCACCGCGCTGCGGCCGCCGTCGCAGCCGACGAGATAAAGCGCGCGCAGGCGCATCCCGCTGGACAGCGTGACGTCGAGGCCGGTGTCGTCTTCCGCAAAGCCCGTCACCTCGCGGGCGCGATAGATCGGCACCGCGAGCTCGGAGACCCATTCGGCCAGCAGGCGCTCGATCTGGTTCTGCCGCAGCGCGAGCCCGTAAGGATGGCGGGTGGGGAGATCGCCGATGTCGAGCCTGGTCCAGGCGAAGCCAGCGAGCTGGGTGATCTGCCCTTCGCGCAGGAAGCGCTCGGCGACGCCGCGCTGATCGAGGATCTCGATGCTGCGCGCGTGCAGTCCGCCGGCGCGCGTCTCGGCGATGTCCTGGCTCGCGCGCCGCTCGACTAAGGCGACGTCGACTCGAGCCAGCGCGAGCTCGGCGGCCAGCATCAAGCCGGTCGGGCCGGCGCCGGCGATGATGACATCATGGCCGGTGGCAGTTGCGCGTTCTGCTCGCGGCCGGGACGTCGGAAGCGGGAAAGGCATGTCGTGACCCCTCGACTGATTGTTCAGGCCGAGAGGTCTTACGCGATCGCCGGGGGCTTGAAGCAAGTCCCATGCGCACCACATATTGAGCTCGGAGGAGGGGCTTTGCGATTTGCGCGCTGTCGATTGACGCGTCGGGCAAAACACCTTCAAAATGGCATCATCGAGATGCGCGCCGCTCGTGGCGCAGCTCAATCGTCCTTCGACATATCGCCGGGTTTTGTGGGCAGATCGATGCTGCCGCCCTCGCCATGCGCGAGATCGCGGCCGTCATCCGCCGTCGCGCCGGCGTCTTCGACGATCTGCGTGGAGTGTTCCTTGTCGATGCGCGGCTTTGAGGGCGGACGATCTCGCGACGTGTCGTCTTGCGATGTGCCGGGTGAGGTCATCTTCATCGTCATGGCCGGTCGCTCCTGATTGTCCAACGCGGCTTGCGCGAATTCGTTCGTTTGACACGTCGGGCAAAACACTGGCAGAATGGCATCATCGAAACGAGTTTGACTTGGCCCGCGCGGGACGCAATCCGCGGCGGGCTTTTTAAATTCAGCGGAAGGTTTTGACACGTCGGGCAAAACACCGGCAGAATGCCATCATCGAGACGAGCTTGGTTCACCCGCGCGGAACAATCCGCCGCGGGTTTTTTCGTTCTCGATGTCGCAATCGGACGGCGGCGGCGCATTGCGGCCACGCACTCGCTTGATAACGCGTTGAGAGAGCGCCGATCGGCGCGCCGTCGTCCGAACCATTGCTGGCCGTGCACGCGCGAACGTGCCGGCCCGCGGCGCAGGGCCGCGTGCCCGCGCCGCTGCGGTCTCCGGGACCGGAGATAGGGTTCGCGCCCGAAACGATCGCGCTCTTCGCGCGATCTGCCGCGCATTTTCTTGACAAGGAGAGATGATGACCGCCTACCTGATATCGCTTGCCGTCGCGGGCCTCGTTGCCATCGTGCTGTGGGAGACGTTTGCGTGAGCGAGGACATCGTCGAAGGTGAACCCGAGCGCGCACCGGTCCGCTTACCCCCGCGAGCGAAGACCTCGCGGGCGCGTAACCTGACCGAAATCCGCTCGCTTGCGCGCAGCCACACCAGGACGGCCATCAGGGTGCTCGTCGGCGTCATGCGCAGCGAGGATGCAACGCCCGCGGCGCGCGTCTCGGCGGCCAACGCCATCCTCGATCGCGGCTGGGGCAAGGCCGCACAGCCAGTCGAGAACGGCGAGGACGGCGTGCTGGAACTGATCCACCGGATCGAACGCATCATCGTGCATCCGCCGAGCTCGAACAGCGGTGACGCCGTCACGACGCTCGAGATGGCGGAGCTTCCAATCTGCAATCGCGCCTCGATTGACCGTTGACCCGTCGGGCAAAACACTGGCAGAATGGCATCATCGACAGAAGTTGGTGTTGCCCGCGCGGATGCGATCCGTCGCGGGTTTTTCGTTTGATGCCTTTGCGAACGAGGGCATCTCGTGTCCATCCTGAAAATTCCGACGGCGAAAATCTTCGAGCCGCTGCTCAAACCTGCGCGCTACAAGGGCGTTTATGGGGGACGCGGCTCGGGCAAGTCGCATTTCTTCGGCGAGCTCCTGGTCGAGACCTGCCAGGCCGAGCGCGGCACGCTCGCGGTCTGCATCCGCGAGGCGCAGCGCACGCTGGCGCAATCGTCGAAGCGCTTGATCGAAGGCAAGATCGCAAGCCTCGGGCTCGGGCACGGCTTCAAGTTATTCAGCGACAAGATCGAGACGCCCGGCGACGGACTCATTATCTTCCGCGGGCTTCAGGATCACACCGCCGACTCGATCAAATCCCTGGAGGGGTTTCGCATCGCCTGGATCGACGAGGCGCAATCCTTGAGCGCACGCAGCCTCGCGCTGCTGCGGCCGACGATCCGCGCCAAGGACTCCGAGCTCTGGTCGAGCTGGAATCCGCGTCGCAAGAGCGATGCGATCGACGATTTTCTGCGTGGGCGGCAGCCGGACGGCGCCGTGGTCGTGAAGGCGAACTGGCGCGACAATCCCTGGTTTCCGGATGTGCTCGAGGAGGAGCGGGTGCTCGACCAGAAGCTCTATCCGGAGCGCTACGATCACATCTGGGAGGGAGACTATGCACGCGCCTTCGAGGGTGCTTATTTCGCCTCGCTGCTCTCGGAAGCGCGCGCGCAGGGGCGGATCGGCAAAGTTGCCGCAGATCCGCTGCTGCCGCTCCGTGCCTTCATCGACATCGGCGGCGCCGGCGCCGCCGCAGATGCCTTCACGATCTGGGTCGTTCAGTGGGTCGGCAGCGAGATGCGAGCCGATCTTCAGCACCTGCGGAGGTGGCGAAAGAGCGTGGAGCAGGCCCAGAGCTACACCTTCAAGGCAGTGATCACAGTGATTGCCACTGGCCTGATGGGTGCCGTCTGGCTTGGCGTCAAGGTGGTACTGGGTAAATGAGCCTTCATGGCGCCGTTGACGTCGCTCCGTGCCCGATCAGGATCTGCTGCCCAATGAGTGGCTCATGTACAGAATTCGTATCGTCGATGCGTCCGATGATGACGTTGCTGAAACCTTAGCCGATCTGCATCGACTCACGTTTTTCGATGCCGCGGCGATGCCCACGTTCGACCTCGGCGCGTGGTGGATGGCTTATCACGACGCGGACGCAGTCGCGTTCGCCGGAATTGTGCCCTCGACCCACGTTCGAAGCGCCGGCTATTTCTCCAGAGTTGGCGTGTTGCAGCGGCATTGGGGACGTGGCCTTCAGCGCAGATTGATGCGTGCGGTGGAAGCGAGGGCGCGGCGTATCGGATGGGACAGCATTGTCTCCGATACAACGGACAACCCGGTATCAGCGAACAACTTCATTCAGGCGGGTTATCGGCTGTTCGAGCCCGAGACCCCTTGGGCCTGGGCGCATACGCTCTATTGGCGGAAGTGGCTGCACTGAGCAGGTTTGCCGCCGCACGGAACGCGCCGTCTATCTAATGGCCAGTACGCGCCTGGAACGTCCGAGGACCCGGCAGCCTGGGGGCTGCCGGGTCCTTTTTGCGTATTGAAGCGATGCCGGCGTGGGACTTGCGAAGTCGGCAGCGCCGGGCTTTAAGCTTGCTCTTGCAGGAAATTCGGCGGCCATAAGCCGATGTAAGGGAGAGCGCGACCGATGCCCACCAAGCCTCAATTGCCGTTACGTTCCTCGCAAGGGACGGGAGGGCCGACCGCGCTCGATGGTCTATTGGTCGTTGATTTCACGCGTGTGGTCGCTGGCCCGGCCTGCACCCAGACACTCGCCGACTACGGTGCGCACGTCATCAAGATCGAGAATCCCGATGGCGGCGACGACACGCGCGCCTATGAGCACGCGGAGATTGGAGGTGAGAGCGCCGCCTTTCTCAGCCTGAACCGCAACAAGCGCGGCATCGCGCTCGATCTTGCCGTGCCGGAGGCGCGCGAGATCGCGCTGGACCTGATCCGCAAGGCAGATGTGGTCGTGGAGAATTTTTCGAGCGGGGTCATGAAGAAGTTCGGGCTCGACTATGAATCGGTCGCGCCGCTGAACCCGCGGCTGGTCTATTGCTCGATCTCCGCCTACGGACGCAGCGGACCGTTTGCCTCCCGGCCAGGCTTCGATCCGATCACCCAGGCGGAAAGCGGCTTCATGTCGCTCAACGGATTTGCCGATGGACCGGCGGTTCGCACCGGCCCGCCCATCGTCGACATGGCGACGGGGATGTCCGCCTGCAATGCCATCCTGCTGGCGCTGCTGGCGCGGGAGCGGCTCGGCCGGGGGCAGCATGTCGAAGTCGCCCTGTTCGACGTTGCGATGGGGATGACCGGTTTCTACGGCATGGCCTATCTCATCAACGGCGAAAATCCCGGCCGGTTCGGCAATTCGCCGAGCGGGTCTCCGACCGTCGGAGTCTACGAGGCCTCAGATGGGCCGCTCTACATGGCCTGCGCCAACGACCGGCTCTACCGCCGGCTTGTGGTCGAGGTGCTGAATCGGCCCGATCTCATCACCGATCCGCAGTTTGCGACGCGCAAAGCCCGTTCGGAGAACAAGGAGCTGCTGCGGGCAGCCATTGCCGAAGTCTTCGCCAGCGATACGCTCGAGAACTGGATGGCGAAGATGAAGCTGGCCAATATCCCGGTCGGCTATCTCCGGACGGTCGAGGAGGGTTTCAATGCCCCCGAGGCTCGCGAGCGCCATCGCTTGAACCGGATTCCGCATCCGACAGCCGAGTGGGTGCCCAACATCGAGCCGCCGATTACGATGAGCCTGACAGGCGCGGTCGACCCCGTCGCGGCACCTCTTTTGGGCGAGCACACCAAGCAGATCCTGCAAGATATGCTCGGCTACGACGAACGTCGGATCGCGGATTTTGGCGAGAAGGGCGCTTTTGGGTTGGTCAAGCCTCCGAGGTCGACTTGAGGCACTGGCTCGGCTTGATTTGGCGAAGGTCCCGCCGCATAAATGTGTGAAAGCGAGGGACACGAATGGCGCCTGGCCAGGAGCCGAGCATGACCCAGCCCGCAGGTCTGCAAGCCGGCGGTGAGGTCTATGCGGCCATGATCGCGAAGGCCCGGAGCCTCCTTCCGCGACTACGGGAGCGGGCGGCACGGACGGAGGAGCTGCGGCATCTGCCTTCGGAAACAGAGACGGATCTTCATGAGGCCGGCTTGTTCCGGATGCTCCAGCCGGCCCGGATTGGTGGCGCTGAGCTCGACTATGTCGCTCTCGTCGATTGCGCTGAACTGCTCGGGCAGGCGGATGCGTCGGTCGCCTGGAATCTCGCCAACCTGGCGAGCCATCATTGGATGCTCGGCATGTTCGAGCGACGGGCGCAGGATCTGGTCTGGGGCCGCGATCCGGATACGCTGATTGCATCCTCGTTCATTTTTCCGGCCGGGCGCGCGACGAAAGTCGAGGGCGGATACCAGTTGCGCGGCAGCTGGCCGTTCTCCTCGGGTGTTGCCTCCTGCGAATGGAACATGCTGGCAAGCGTGGTCTATTCCGACGATGAGGCGGACGGTATCGAGTATCGGATATTCCTGCTACCGAGCGGCGACTACAAGGTACTGGACACCTGGAATGTCGCGGGATTGCGCGGGACGGGGTCGTGCGATGTGGAGGTCAGCGACGCTTTCGTTCCTGACCATATGACGGTCGCCGTAGGGGACCTCTCGGGTGGCCCGACGCCGGGAAGCACGGTCAATCCGAATCCTCTGTATGCGCTGCCTGTCTTCTCACTATTTCCTTACGTCCTTTCCGGTGTCGCGCTGGGGAATGCGCAGGCGTGCCTCGACGATTACACGGAGGTCGCGCGTCATCGTATTTCGACCTACAACCGCGCCAAGCTGAGCGATTTTCAAAGCACGCAGATCAAGATCGCCGAGGCCTCGGCCAAGATCGACGCTGCGCGCCTGATCATGCGATCGGCTTGTCTCGATGCCATGGAGGACGCGCGGCGCGGCCATATTCCCGATATGGCGACCAAGACCAGATACCGCCGCGACGGATCCTTTTCCGTGAACTTGTGCACGGACGCAGTCTCGATGCTGTTTGCGGCCAGCGGCGCGCGCGGGCTGTTCACGAGCGGCGTGTTACAGCGGCAGTTCCGCGATGCGCACGCGATCAACTCACATCTCGCATTCAACTTCGATGCGGCCGGGACCAACTACGGACGGGTGGCCCTCGGCCTGCCCTCCGAGAATCTCACGCTGTGAGGTCGGCCGATGAATGACTTGCCGAAGCAGCCTCGCGCTCCGGATCCTGCCAACGAGCTCGCGAGCGACAGCTCGCAGATTGATCCTCGCGACTTTCGCAACGCGCTCGGGACGTATGCAACGGGCGTGACGATTATCGCGGCGGCAGCGCCCGACGGCACGCCGTACGGGCTGACATGCAATTCCTTCGCCTCGGTCTCGCTGAATCCCCCGCTGGTTCTGTGGAGCCTCGTCGTCTATTCCTCGAGCCTGACCGTCTTCCAGAACGCCAGCCATTTCAGCGTCAACGTTCTCGGCGCTTCGCAGCAGGCGCTCGCAAACAAATTTGCAAGATCGTCGGACGACAAGTTCACAGGCGTCGACTGGACCCCTGGCCTCGGCAACGCGCCAGTGCTAGCCGAGAGCGTCGCCAACTTTCAATGCCGCTCCGTGAATCGCTATTATGGCGGTGACCACGTGATCTTTCTCGGCGCGGTCGAGGCATATACCTACAATGCGAAGGAGCCGCTGCTCTTTGCGCGAGGGGCGTTCGGTCGTTTCATAGCCGACGATGAGCGCAAGAACGTGCCGTAACGCGCCCCCTATACTGCTTTGCGCTCTGCCGCCGAAAGCTTGTAGATCTCCAGCGCGTCCGCGTCCGCACCTCGCGCGGCCTTCGCCAGCCTGAAAAGCTGTCCGGCAAGCGCGGCCATCGGCACCGGCGTCGAGGTTGCCTGTGCAACATCGGCGACCGTATCGAGATCCTTGAGCATCGTGGCGATGTGGCCGAGCGGCGGGCTGTGAATGCCGTTGACCATTCGTGGCACGAACAGCTGGAGCGGGATTGAATCCGCAAATCCGCCGGCGAGCGCTTCGGGCAATCGGTTGGCGTCAATTCCGGCGTTCACGGCAAGGCGGGTTGCTTCCGCGAGCACGGCCATCGCGCATCCGACGATCACCTGGTTGCACAGCTTTGTGGTCTGGCCGGCGCCGACCGGGCCCATGTGCGTGAACCTGCGCGCCATGGCCAGCACATAGGGCCGCACCCTCTCGATGTCGCCAGCTTCTCCCCCCGCCATGATGGCGAGCGTGCCTTCCTCGGCGCCCTTCGTGCCCCCGGACACCGGCGCATCGATCCAGCCCGTCCCGTTCGCGTCTTTCAATCGCGTTGCGAGATCGCGCGCCGCGTCGGGATGGATAGACGAGAAGTCGACCACAAGCTTGCCCGCGCCAAGGGCTGCTGCCAGACCTTCGGGCCCGAAGATCACCTCCTCCACCGCCGCCGCATCCGTCACGCACATGAAGACGATATCCGAGCTCGCCAGCAGATCTCGGGGCGTAACCACGTGCTTGGCACCAGCCTCGACGAGCGGCGCCACCTTGCCCTCCGAGCGATTCCAGACAGCGACCTGATAGCCAGCCTTCAGCAGGCGTCGGGTCATCGGCGTTCCCATGAGTCCGAGGCCGAGATAGCCGAGCTTCTCGGTGCGGTTCTTGCTGTCGTCAGCCATAGGTTGCCTCCTTCTGTCGCAGACGCCGCTTTACCATACATAGCCTACCTGCCGGCAAGATCGCCCACCTCGCATGGCTTGCCTGATTGTTTGAACCATGAAACATTTGAGGCGGTCGGGTTGGCGGCGCCAGTCGGCGCCGGAGCAGCGGAGTGGCACGATGCGAACCGTTTCGAAGTGGATCCTGGCTTTGGGGGCGGCAGCCGCCGTGAGCGCGGGCGCAAGCCCGTCATGGGGGCAGCAGACGATCCGCGTCGGCTGGACCATCCCTGCGGAGGAGTCCAAGTACTGGATGATGCGCAGGCCGGCAGAGTTTCCCAATCTCGGCAAGACCTACAACATCGAATGGACCCAATTCCAGGGCACCGCGCCGATGACGCAGGCCCTGGCGGCAGGTGCGCTGGACTGCGCGACGCAGGCGCCGCTCTCCCTCTCCAATGGGGTCGTCGGCGGCAATCTCAAGGCCTATATCGTCGCGCAGCATGTTTTCGAGATGCCCGGCGGCTTCTCGGTTTACTGGGCCGTCAAGGATGACTCGCCCATCAAGTCAATCGCGGATCTCAAGGGCAAGACCGTCGGCATTTCCGTGATCGGTGGCGGTACGCAAGGGCCGTTCAATCTGCTCTTGAAGCAGAATGGCGTCGATCCGGCCAAGGACATCAAGCTGGTCGAGGTCGGCTTTGCCGTCTCCGAGGACGCGCTGCGCCAAGGCCGCGTCGACGCGGTCAATATGAACCAGCCGTTTGCTGCGCGCGCGGAGGCAAAGGGCGGCACAAGGAAGCTGTTCTCGCTCTCCCAGGCCATGCCGAACATCGTGCACATCCTGGAAGCCTGCCGTGCCGATTTCGTCGACAAGAACCCTGAGTTGGTCAAGGCCTATGTCCGCGATATTACCTCGGGCATGAAGAAGGCACTCGCGAACCGCGAGGAGACTCTCAAGGTCGTCAATGAAGTGCTGAAAGCCCCCATCCCGGTGCTTGAGACCTACCTGCTCAAGGACAATGATTTCGGCCGCGATCCGGGTGCTGCGCCGAACTTCCCGGCGATCCAGAAGATGCTGGATATCTATGCAGAGACAGGAATGCTGCCGAAGCTGGATGTCGCACAGTTCAAGCATCCGTCGATCGTCGCGCCGCTGCAATAGAAGCGGGCGAATTGCCGAACCAACATCGTGGCGTTCCGGATCATCCGGGACGCTGCACGAAGAAGATGCATATATGAAGAAGTTGCGATCCCGAGTCACCACAGACGGCCTCGACCGAGCGCCGCATCGTGCATTCATGCGCGCCATGGGGCTCGACGACGCTGCGATTGCGAAGCCGATGGTGGGCATCGTCAGCATGAAGGGTGAGCAGACGCCCTGCAACATGACCCACGACTTCCAGGTAGCTGCAGCCAAGACCGGGATCGAGGAGGCCGGCGGTACACCGCGTGAGTTCTCGACTGTTTCGGTGTCCGACGGCATCAGCATGAATCATGAGGGGATGAAGTTCTCCCTGTTCTCGCGTGAGCTGATCGCCGACTCGATCGAAGCCGTGGTCCATGGGTTGGCCTACGATGCGCTGATCGGATACGGCGGGTGCGACAAGACCCTTCCTGGCGTGATGATGGGAATGGTCCGCTGCAACGTGCCATCCATCTTCATCTATGGCGGCAGCTCGCTGCCCGGGCGCGTGGATGGACGTACGCTGACTGTGCTCGATTCCTATGAGGCTGTCGGCAGCTTCATGACTGGCGAGATCGACGGCGCCACGCTCGAGCGGATCGAGCGCGCCTGCCTGCCGACGATCGGTGCGTGCGCCGGCCAGTTCACCGCGAACACCATGGGCATGGTATCGGAGGCGATGGGGCTGACCATTCCCAACGTCTCGATGGTGCCCGGTGTCTATTCCGAGCGTGCGCAGATTTCGCGACGCGCCGGCCGACTGATCATGGAGATGCTGGACCGCGGCGGGCCGCTGCCGCGCGACATCGTGACGCGGAAATCCCTGGAGAACGGAGCGGCGATCGTGGCAGCGACGGGCGGCTCGACCAACGCCGCGCTGCACCTGCCGGCGATCGCGAATGAGGCCGGAATTGCATTCAGCATCGATGACGTGGGGGAGGTCTTTGCCAGGACGCCGTTGATCGGCAATCTGCGCCCCGGAGGCAAGTATACGGCGAAGGATGTCTACGATATCGGCGGCGCTGCGGTCATCATTCGCGAGCTGATCCAGAGCGGTCATATCGATGGCGGCTGCTTGTCGATCACCGGCCGCACACTTGCCGAAGAGTACGGTGTGGCCAACGCGCCCGACGGAGAGGTTGTGCACACGGCTCGTGCGCCGATCATGCCTGACGGTGGCGTCGCGGTGCTGAAGGGTAACCTCTGTCCCGATGGGGCGGTGATCAAGGTGGCGGGCTTGAAGAGCCAATTCTTCGAAGGCGTCGCGCGTGTTTTCGAGGATGAAGAAGCCTGCGTCGCAGCCGTTCGTGACCGCAGTTACAAGGCGGGCGAGGTTCTCGTGATCCGCAATGAAGGGCCAGTCGGCGGACCTGGCATGCGTGAGATGCTTGGCGTCACCGCACTGATCTACGGGCAGGGCATGGGTGAAAAAGTGGCGCTGATCACCGATGGCCGGTTCTCCGGCGCGACCCGCGGGATGTGCATCGGCTACGTGTCCCCCGAGGCATTCGTTGGCGGTCCGCTGGCGCTCGTCCGGAATGGTGACAGGATCCGGATCGATGCGGCAAATCGGCGGATGGATGTCCTGCTCGAAGAACAGGAGCTCGCTGCGCGGCGACGCGATTGGAAGCCGCGCCCGCCACGCCACCGTGCAGGTGCGCTGGCAAAATATGCGCGGCTGGTTGGGCAGGCGCCAGGCGGAGCCGTGACGCATGAAGGCCCGGCAGAATGGCCGTGGTTCGAATGACGCACCGCACGGGTGCGAAAATGACAGCCCGTCTGGCAGGCTTCTTGCTAAGCTCGTGCCGCTGAAGCTTCGTGCGAGTAGGACGGAAGGCGGGATGACGGTAGTGTCTGCGAGATCGAGCGAACGGGTGAGACCGGTGACGCACCAAGACCCGGCTTCCGCAATCATCGAGATCGACCGCGTCTCGCAGGTTTTTCAGACCTCGGCACGCAAGGATCATGTTGCGCTGTCGGATATCTCGCTGAGGATCGAGGAGGGAGCTTTCGTCTCCATCCTTGGTCCGTCCGGCTGCGGCAAGTCGACACTGCTCTACATTGTCGGCGGCTTCGTCAGTCCAACCAGCGGCGCGGCGAAGATGAAGGGGCAGGCGATCACGGGGCCCGGTCCGGATCGCGGACCGGTGTTCCAGGAGTTTGCGCTATTTCCCTGGAAGACCGTGCTCGGCAACGTGATGTATGGGCCGCGTCAGCAAGGAATTCGCATCGCCGAGGCCGAAGCGCAGAGCCGGGCGCTGATCGAGATGGTCGGCCTCAAGGGCTACGAGAATTTCTATCCCAAGGAGCTGTCGGGCGGCATGAAGCAGCGCGTGGCGCTGGCGCGGACACTTGCCTACCATCCCGAAGTGCTGCTGATGGACGAGCCGTTCGGGGCGCTTGACGCGCACACGAGGACGCGCCTGCAGAACGATCTTCTGAATATCTGGGAGCGTGACCGCAAGACGGTGCTTTTCGTCACCCATTCGGTCGACGAAGCCGTCTTCCTCTCGGACAAGGTCGTCATGATGTCGAAATCGCCCGGGCGAATCCGGCAGGTCATCGACATCGACCTGCCGCGGCCGCGCCGCCGCAACGAGCTGTTGCTCGATCCGCGTTACCAGAAGTACGTCGTCGATATCGAGCGCATGTTCGACGAGAGCGACGAAGCCGGAGCGCCCGCATGATGTCGGCGGCCGGCATGACCAAGCGCGCTGCCCCGGTGCTCGCCTGCATCGGATTGCTGGTGGTGTGGCAGGTCGCGTCACTGGCGCTGAAGAATGACAGCTTTCCGACCGCGATCGGAGCGATGAAAGCGATTCCGGACATCCTTGGCGACAAGGAATCTCTGATCAATATTCTGGCCTCGCTCCGGCGCATGGCGATGGGATTTGGCGCGGCCGTGCTCGTGTCGATTCCGCTTGGCCTCTTGATGGGACGTAGCGCCGCAGTTGCGGCCTTCTTCAATCCGCTCCTGATGGTGATCTATCCCGTGCCGAAGGCGGCCTTGATGCCGATCATCATGCTGTGGCTCGGCGTCGGCGACATCACGAAAACGCTCGTGATCTTCCTCGGCGTCAGCCTGCCCGTGATTTATCACAGCTTCGAAGGCGCCAAGGCGGTCGAAGAGAAGATGCTGTGGTCGGGTGCTGCGATGGGGCTCTCGCCGGTGCAGCGTCTGGTGCGGATCGTGCTACCGGCGGCCCTGCCTGAAATTCTGACGGGGTGTCGTACGGGGTTGGTGCTGGCGCTGATCACGATGATCACCAGCGAGATGATTGCCCGTCAGTCCGGTGCCGGAAACATCCTGTTCAACGCGCTCGACATGGGCCAATACGAAACCGTCTTTGCGATGATCATCATCGTGGGAGCGATGGGAATCTGCCTCGACGCGATTTTTGAAAGGGTTCGTGCCAGGCTCGTGCGCTGGTCCGAGCCACAGTTCGACATGCCGCTGAGCTTCTCATGATGTCGCGGCTTCTCTCCCCTAATTTCGTTCTTGGGATTGCTCCGATCGCACTGGTGATCGCGCTGTGGCAAGGCTTGGTGTCTTTCGGCTTCGCGCCGGCAGTTCTGCTGCCGCCGCCGGGCTTCGTCTTCGGCAGGCTGCTCCAGCAACTCGTAACCTCGACGTTCCAGCACGAGATCGCGGCGACCCTGATCAGGCTGTTTGCCGGCTTCGCGATTGCTGTCGTGCTCGGTGTCAGCATCGGCATTGCCGCCGCCGCCAATCCGACGATTAACGCCGTGGTTCGGCCCATCGTGCGCGTATTGGCGCCTTTGCCCAAGGTCGCGCTCTATCCGGCCTTGCTGCTGCTGCTCGGATTTGGCCACGGATCGAAGATCACATTAGTGGCTGCCGACGCTCTTTTCCCGATCCTGCTGTCGACCTATTACGGTGCCTCGACCGTCGAGCAGAAGCTGATCTGGTCGGCTATGGCTGCGGGATCGTCACGCTACGAAATCCTCTTCAAGGTAGTGCTGCCGGCAGCGATGCCGTCGATCCTGACCGGGTGCCGGATTGGCCTTGTCATTTCCTGCATCGTGGTGTTTCTGGCCGAAATGATCACGTCGACGGACGGACTGGGGCACGCCCTCGTGACTGCGGCCAGAACCTTCCAGGCCGTGGACATGTTCGTGCCGCTGATCACGATCTCGCTGCTGGGCTTGATCTTGAACGGCCTGCTGGGAGCCGTGCGCTCGTACTTGCTCCGGGGCTTCCCCGAAGCGTAACTAACAAGAATCCTGAAGACCGGGAGAGAACCATGCTGGCTGATCGTATCGAGGCAAAATGGATCGATGCGTTTTGCGAGATCTTTGAGCGATGCGCCGTCAAGGCCGGCGATACCGCGGCGATCCTGTCGGAGACCCAGTCACGCGCGTTGAACGTCCATCTCGCGGAGCTGGCCCTGCTGCGGATGGGCGCGCGGCCGTTTCATGTGGTGATGCCGACGCGGCGTAACCGGCATATCGTTCCGGTCCGCTCCACCGGGGCGAGCGAGGCGATCCAAAAGCTTGGTCCAGTGATCACGGCGCTTCAGCAGGCCGGCTTCGTCGTGGATTGCACCATCGAAGGACTGATGCATGCGGTGGAGACGCCGGAGATTCTCAAAGCCGGCGCGCGGATCCTGGTGATCTCTAACGAGCATCCCGAAGCGCTGGAGCGCATGGTGCCGGATTCCGCGCTCGAAAAGCGTGTTCGTGCGGCAGCCAAAATGCTGCGCGGAACGAAGCGCATGCGTGTCTCCTCGAAGGCCGGCACGGCGCTCGATGTCGATATGGTCGGCGCGTCGACGGTCGGTGTGTGGGGCTGGACCGACAAGCCCGGCACGCTCGCGCATTGGCCCGGCGGCATCGTCGTCAGCTTTCCCAAGAGCGGGACCATCAACGGCACTCTGGTGATGGCGCCCGGCGACATCAACCTGACCTTCAAGCGCTACCTGACCTCGCCGGTGAAGATGACTCTGAAGGACGACTATGTCGTGGAACTCGAAGGCGAGGGCACGGATGCCGCGATGATGCGCGCTTATCTGGCCGCCTGGAGCGATCGCGAAGCCTATGCCGTGTCGCATGTCGGCTTCGGCATGAATCCCGGTGCGCGCTATGAGGCGCTATCCATGTATGACCAGCGCGACACCAACGGCACCGAGATTCGGGCCGTTTCCGGCAATTTCCTGTTCTCGACCGGCGCGAATGAATTTGCAGGGCGCTACACGGCCGGACATTTCGACCTGCCGATGATGGGAACGACGATCGAGCTCGACGGCGTTGCGGTCGTCCGCGAAGGCGTGCTTCAGGACGTCTTCGGGTAGCCGCGATCGAGCACGGGCGGCCGGGCGAGGTCGAAGTGCCGGAGCAGGTCGACCATGGCCTGCAACCGCTTCACGCGATAAGCATCGACGTCCATCCCGGAGTAATCCAGGAAGCCGGCGCCCGTGCGCAGGCCGATGCGGCCTTCATGCATGTTGCGGGAAATGACCTCCGGCGCGCGATAGCGGTCGCTACCAAGCGCGCCTTCGAGGTAACGGCTGGCGTAGTACAGGATATCGCCGCCGCCCCAATCGATGAATTCGAGCAGCCCGAGTACGGCATAGCGGAAGCCGAAGCCGTAACGGATCGCCTTGTCGATCTCTTCGGCGCTGGCGACGCCTTCCTCGACCATGCGCGCGGCCTCGTTCATTGCCAGCGCCTGGATGCGCGGGACGATGAAACCCGGTGTAGCGGCGCAGACCACCGGCACCTTCCCGATGCCTTCGAGCAGCGTCTTGACCTCGTCGATGACGGCCGGGTCTGTCGCCTTGCCGGGCGAAACCTCGACCAGCGGGATGAGATAGGCCGGGTTGAGCCAGTGCACGTTTAGAAAGCGGCGCGGGTTCACGATTGCGCCCGAGAGATCGTCGACGAGGATGGTCGAGGTCGTTGACGCGATGATCGTTTCAGGGCCGACCCGCTTTGACGCCGCCGCCAATACTTCGCGCTTGAGCTCGACCACCTCAGGAACGCCCTCGAAGACGATGCCGGCCTCGGACAGAGCTGCAGCGCTTCCGCCGGCCGCCACCACCGAGACGCGCGCGCTAAGTGGATCGACATCCGCTTCGGCCAAGAGCCCCAGCTTCGACAGGCTGGCGAAGGTTTTCCTGACTTCGCCAAGCGCGTCCGTTTCCAGCTTGGTGAAGTCCTCCGCGGAACGCGCCTTGATATCGATCATCGTGACCCTGTGCCCTGCATACGCGAAGGCAACGGCAATGCCCCGGCCCATGCGGCCAGCGCCGAGACAGGCGATATTGATGCGATTGGTCATCGATCAGAATCCATTGCGAAGCAGCGTCTGTAGTTCAGCCTTGCTGAGATCGCCGAGCCCGAGCGTCTGGAGCGTTCGGCCACCTCGGGCAAAATCTTCGCCGCAGATTGCGCCGCCGATTGACAGAAGCGCTTTGGCCAGCGGTGTGTCCACGCCAGCGAGGCCCGCGACGGACACCAGCAGCGACAGCCCAAGCCGCAGATCTTCGCGCATGTAACGGTGCTCTGTCAGCACGATCCGCTCGCGCCAATCGCCGGAATCGGTCAGCCGGTCGTGCGAGCCGCGGCCATACATCCAGATCTCGCCTTCCTTCGCGTAATGGTGAGCGAGCGGGAAATGTGGCGCGCCGTAGCCGAGTGCCTCGCGCACCGCGATGCGTTCTGCGTCGAGCGCGTCAGTGACCCGGCGGATCGCGGCTTGCGTACCTTCCTTGTGAATGTCCCAGCGCTCGAAATGTTCGATCGGCCCTGCGTTCATCACGATCAACGGCGGGTGAATGATCGGACCTGCGTTCATCAGGGCGCCCGACAGCGCGTCTCCGCACGCCTCGATCGCGTCTGGGAAAGCGCGTCCGATCACAGCGAGCGCGTGGGGCGCCTGGTCAAGCGGGAACACGCCGACGGGGAGCCGCTTGGCGCGGATGGTGATCGCGACCTCGAAGGGTCCGTGCTTGCGGGTCAGCCACGGGAGTGTGCCGGTTTCGGCAAAGCTGGCCTTGGCATTGTTGCCGGCATCTCGGGCCGCCTGAGCGAAGATCATCGAGCCGAACGTCGCTGGCGGCAGAAACACGACCTGACCGTCGCGCAGATGCGGCGCGAGCTGGCGGGCGATGTCTGCTTGCGCGAAGGCGGGCGCGGGGCACAGGATCAGCTCCGTGCCGTCGACCGCGTCCGCGATTTCGGTCGTGACCAGCGCCAGCTTCACGTCATGACGGCCGTTGTGATCCTTGACCAGAATGCGCGAGCCGGCGGCGCGATGCGCTGCGACCTTATCGGCATCGCGGCGCCAGAGCCGCACCTCGTGCCCCGACAGCGCAAAATCGCCCGCGGCCGCGAAAGAGCCGTTTCCCCCACCCAGAACTGCGATCTTCAAGATGCTTCTCCTTGCGCCCGTGACTGCGCATCAAGCTGCTTCAGCAGGAAATGCTGCACCTTGCCCAGCGCCGTCCGCGGCAGATCGGTGACGAAGACGATCTCGCGCGGAATTTTGTAGCGCGCGAGTTGCGCTTGAAGATGCGCCTTCAATTCGTCCGCCTCGAGCCGGCAGCCGGATCTCGCAATGACATAGGCAATCGGCACCTCGTCCCAGCGCGGGTCCGGCCGGCCGATCACGGCGCAGTCGCTGACATCAGGATGTTCGAGCAGGACGCGCTCGACCTCGGCCGGGTAGACGTTTTCTCCGCCTGAAATGATCAGGTTGTTCTTGCGGTCGCGGATCCAGAAATAGCCGTCGGCGTCGCACAGGCCGATATCGCCGGTGCGATACCAGCCGTCGCGCAACGCCTCGCGCGTTGCAGCCTCGTTGCCCCAATATTCGAAGAACACGTTTGGGCCGCGCACCGCGATCTCGCCCGGCGTGCCCGCGGGCAGTTCAGCCCCGGCCTGGTCGATCACCTTTGCCTCGCAGCACAGCCCGGCAAGGCCGGTCGATCCCGCGCGCGAAAGATCGCCGCCAAGCCGCGTGTAGACGGCGATCGGGCAGGTTTCGGTCGAACCATAGACCTGAAGCACCGGGACGTCGCGCGCGACGAAGCGCTCGATCAGGTGCGGCGGTACGATGGTCGAGCCGGTGGCGACGGCCTTGAGTGAGGAAAGATCAGCGGTCGCCCAGGCAGCGTGCTCGCTCACCGCCTGAAGGATCGCAGGAACCATCACCGTGAGTGTCGGCCGTTCCCGTTCGATAGCCGCAAGCGCGGCGTCCGGCGTGAAGCGCGCATGCACCGTGACCGTCGCGCCCAATTGGAGCGCGGGCGTAGTCTGGATGTTGAGGCCACCGACGTGAAAGAACGGCAGCACGGTCAGCACATGGTCTTCGGATGTCATGTTGTGCATGTGCTGGCTCATGACGCCGTTCCAGAACAGCGCCTCCTGGCGCAGCACCGCGCCCTTTGGTCGCCCCGTCGTGCCCGACGTGTAGACGATGAGCAGTGGGCAGGAGAGGTCGGTGTGTGGATTTCGGCTCGTGCCGTCACCGCGAGCCAGCAAATCTTCGAACGACGTGCCGCGAGGCGGCGCGAAGTCGAGGCCGACGACCGATGTCCCCACCGCGGTCTGCCCCAGCTCGGCAAGCACGCCGGAAAACGCCTGCTCGAGCACCAGGACCTTGGTGCCGGCATCTCCGAGAATGAACAGCTGCTCGGCGACGGCCAGGCGCCAGTTCAGCGGCACCAGCATCGCGCCGAGCCGCGCACAGGCGTAGAGCAGAACCAGATAATCCGGCCGGTTCAGGCTTAGAATCGCGACGCGATCGCCGCGGCCGACGCCGAGCTCCCCCTTCAAGGCAGTCGCGGTCCGTTCGATCCGTGCGGCGAATGCCGCGTAACTCAGCCGCTTGCCTTCGAAGGCAATGGCCGTCTTGTCTGGGGCGAACGCCGCGTTGCGGTCGATGAGGCTACAGAGGTCCACGGTCAGTCGTCCGTTTCACCGGCCTCGTACAGTGCTTCGCGCCCGATCCGGTCGAGGCAGAGCTCGGCGGTCCAGGGGAGCATCAGCGAGCCGCAGCGGCTGTCCCGATAGATCCGCTCCAGCGGCAGCGAGCGAAGCATGGCCTGGCCGCCGCAGGTGCGGATCGCGAGCGCGGCGAGCTCATTGGCGCCCTCCATCACGGAATATTGCGCGGCATAGGCGCGCAGCACTTGCTCCTTGTTCGGATTGGCGCGCGCCTCGGTCACGGCCTGGAACCAGATTGCCTTGATCTGCTCCAGCTTGATCTGCATCTGCGCCACCGCGATCTGCTTGGTCGGGTACATCCGCCGCTTGACCGAAGGCATGCCCGCGACCTCGCCGCGCAAGTAACGCACGGTGAAGTCGTAGGCGGCTTGCGCCAGGCCCATATAGGTTGGCGACAGCGTCAGGAACATGTGCGGCCAGCGCTGAGCTGCCTGGAAATACACGCCGCGCGGCATCAGCGCCGAATCTTCCGGAACGAACACATCCTTGAACAGCAGCGTCCGGGAAACCGTGCCGCGCATGCCCAGCGGATCCCAGTCGCCGACGACCGAGACGCCTTCTGATTTGGCTGATATCGCCAGGTAGAGCGTGTTGCGGCGCGACGCCTTCTTGCCTTGCTCGATCTCGGTGCAAAGCACGCCGTAATAGTCGGCGTGGCCCGAGAGCGATGCAAAGATCTTCTTGCCGTTGACGATCCAACCGCCTGCGACCGGCCTTGCTTCAGTGCCGAATGCGACCCCGCCGGCAGCGGCAGCTCCACCTTCGGAGAAGGGCTGCGAGTAGATCGCTCCATCCTCGACGATGCGCTTGTAATGGATCGCGCGCCGCCGCTCGTGCTCGGCGCGCGTCTCCGCATCCATGTCCAGATCGTCGACGAGGGGACCCGACCACAGCGTCGAGCAGACATGCATGTTCCAGGTCAGCGCTGTGGCGCCGCAATAGCGGCCGATCTCGGCCGCCGCCAAGGCATAGGTCTGGTAATTCGCGCCGAGGCCGCCGTGCTTCTTGGGCACGGCGATACCGAGTAGACCGATGCGATGCAAATCGCGGTAATTTTCAGTCGGGAAAGTCGCCTCACGATCGTAAGTGGCGGCGCGACCGGCAAACACGGTCTGGCCAATCTCTCTCGCGCGGGTGATGATGCCGGCCTGCTCGTCGTTCAAGCGGAATGCAGTGGGATCGAAGATCGGCGCATCCAGCGCGACCCTGTTGGTCGCGCCAATCGTCTTGCTGACTTGCATGGTCATCGCGCAGTTACCTTAGGCTTTGGTCGCGAGAGAGTTCAGGAACCGGCCGAGAGCTTCGTCGAAAGCCTCGGGGCGTTCGAGATTGGCGAGATGGCCGACGCCAGGCAGCTCGACATATTCGGCCCCCGGGATATAGGTCGCCGTCTTTGCCATCATCGGCGCGGGCGCGTTGTTGTCCTTTGAGCCGGACAGCAACAGCGTGGGAACGGAGATACTTCCGAGCGTGCTGCGTTGATCGAAGCCGATGAGAGCCAGCATCATGGCGCGATAGCTCGCTTCGGGCACGCTCCCCATGCATTCGCGGGCGATCTCCATCCCGTTCGGATCGGGATCGTCGCCGACGAGCTCCTTCACCAGGGAGGGGGCCAGCGACTTCATCGTCTCGCCGCGATCAAGCGGTCCCAGTCGCGCTGCGATGAACGCTTTCTGCCAGTCGCCGTCCGCCTTTCCGAAGGCAGGGCTGGTCTGCGCCAGCACGACTGCGCGTGCCAGCTTGGGGGACTGAACCAGCCACTTCTGAACGATCATGCCGCCGATGGAATGGCCGACCAGAACAGGCCTGCTGACGCCGAGTTGCGCGATGAATTGCTGCAGCGCCTCCGCCAGGGCAGCGATACTGACGCTGGCAAGCGGCGCCGATCCTCCATAACCGGGCATGTCCCATGCGATCGCGCGGAAGCGGTCGCCAAATGTCGCAAGCTGCCGCCGCCAGGCCCGCGCCGCGCCGCCGATGCCGTGCAGGAAGATCAGCGGTATCGCGTCCGGATCACCCGCCGCTTCGTAGGCGAAGCGTTCGTCCTTTGTTATCATTGGCACAGGCTGCGACACGCGACATCCTTCTGCTGGGCCCTTCGATGCTAACAGGCCTGTGGGGGATGGAAAGCGATAATTTTATACTTAAAGCAATTTTCGGGCCGTCTCCCGCGCGGCGGTGCTCGCCGATCGAGCGCCGCTTTCGTTGCAAAAACTTGAAGTTTAAAATATATCGGAAGCGCGATCACGAGAGCCGAGGGAGCCAGCGTATGTCCGGATTGCCGCATTCGCCGCACGCGCTGGTCACCGGTGGTGGGCGCGGCATCGGCCGAGCGATCGGGTCCGCTCTCGTCGGCGCCGGTGCGACCGTGACCGTGCTTGGCCGGAGCGCGGCGGTTCTCGACGAGGCGGTTAATGCAGGCACCGCGCACTTTGCGGCTGTCGCTGACGTCTCGAACGAAGCGTCTTTGAAAGCTGCCATCGCCGGGGCAAGTGCGCGCAAGCCGATCGACATCCTGATTGCCAACGCGGGTAGCGCTGAATCGGCGCCGTTCGCGAAATCGGACAGCGCGCTCTTCGGCCGGATGATGGATGTCAATTTCATGGGCGTCGTACATGCTGTCCAGGCCGTGCTGCCGGGCATGAAGGATCGTCCCTACGGCCGCATCGTCGCGGTGGCGTCCACCGCTGGGCTCAAGGGCTATGCCTATGTCAGCGCGTATGCAGCGGCCAAGCACGCCGTGATCGGCCTCGTGCGTTCGCTTGCTCTCGAGATGGCCGGAAGCAACGTCACCGTGAATGCGGTGTGCCCAGGCTTCACCGACACCGACCTCGTCGCCGGGAGCATCGACAACATCATGAAGAAGACGGGCCGGACCCGCGAGCAGGCAATTGCCGAGCTCGCGAAGCACAATCCGCAAGGACGGCTGGTCACGCCTCAGGAGGTCGCAGACGCGGTTCTCTGGCTGTGCGGGGAGGGCGCGAGCGCGATCACCGGACAGGCGATCGCAGTGGCCGGTGGCGAAGTCTAGCCTGCCTGGCAGGTGCGGAAAAAGAAAGCCAAGGAGATCCCATGAGCAGACCAGCCAATCCCGTTACCGTGCCGCTTGCGGATTACTCACCGCAGCACTTCCTGCTCGCCGTGGTCGACGGCGTTGCGACGGTCACGCTCAACCGTCCCGAACGAAAGAATCCGCTGACGTTCGAGAGCTATCGGGAACTGACCGACTTCTTCCGCGCCTGCGCCTTCGACGACGCGGTCAAGTCCATCGCCGTCACGGGTGCCGGCGGCAATTTCTCGTCCGGCGGCGACGTGTTCGAGATCATCGGCCCGCTGGTGAAGATGGACACCAAGGGTCTGACCGCATTCACGCGCATGACCGGCGACCTCGTCAAGGCGATGCGGGCCTGCCCGCAGCCGATCGTGGCCGCGGTCGAAGGTATCTGCGCCGGCGCCGGGGCGATCATCGCCATGGCATCCGACATGCGCCTTGCGGCGAGCGGGGCCAAGGTGGCGTTCCTGTTCAACAAGGTGGGGTTGGCCGGTTGCGACATGGGTGCTTGCGCCATCCTGCCGCGCATCATCGGGCAGTCCCGCGCCTCCGAGCTGCTCTACACCGGCCGGTTCATGACGGCGGAAGAGGGCGAGCGCTGGGGCTTCTTCAGCCGTATCGTCACCCCGGAGCAGGTGCTGCCCCAGGCGCAGGTTCTGGCCAAGCAGGTCGCGGAAGGCCCGACCTTCGCCAACACCATGACCAAGCGGATGCTGGCGATGGAATGGGCGATGTCGGTGGAGGAGGCGATCGAGGCAGAGGCCGTGGCTCAAGCCCTGTGCATGACAACGGCGGATTTCGAGCGCGCCTTCGACGCTTTCGCCAACAAGGTCAAACCGGTCTTCAGGGGCGACTGAGCCGGTCGCAATCATCTGCAGCCAATCCAGTGAGGGGACTTGCGGGAGATTATTTTAGGCTTAAACTAATTTCATTGCCGCCTGCGTGAGATGAAGCTCGCCAATCGCGCGGTGATGTCGCCGATGCGCATGTATTCGGGTTCCGCAACAGCGTGCGCGACCGGCAGGATCTTGAGGAGCTGAGAATCAAGGCTAAGCCCAAGACCCGGGCCGAGCTCAAGGCGGAGGCGACAAAGCCGCTTGCGGCGGAGTGACCGCCCGTGCGACGTTAACCCATTGCCTGCGGTTCGAGTGGAGTTAGGGCGATGAAGGCGATTATCGTCGGTGGCGGTATCGGTGGTCTCACGACGGCTTTGATGTTCCGCTCGCGCGGCTTGGATTGCGAGATCTTCGAGCAGGCCGACACCATTCGCGAGCTCGGCGTCGGCATCAACACGCTGCCGCATGCCATGCGCGAGCTGGCCGGCCTCGGCCTGTTGCAGAATCTCGACGAGATCGCGATCCGCACCGATCAGCTCTACTATCTCAACCGCCATGGCCAGGAGGTCTGGCGCGAAGCTCGCGGCATCGACGCCGGCCACGACGTGCCGCAATTCTCGATCCATCGCGGCCGCCTTCAAGGCGTCATCCACCGTGCCGTAGAGGAGCGGTTGGGCCGTGAGGCGATTCACACCGGCTGCCGGCTCGGCGCCTTCTCGCAGGACGAGGGCGGCGTCACCGCTTACTTCTTCGATCGCGCCGGCGCCCATGTCCACACCGCGCGCGGCGATATCCTGATCGGCGCCGACGGCATTCACTCGCGCGTCCGCGAGACGCTGTTTCCGAACGAAGGGCCGCCGTGCTGGAACGGCCTCATGCTGTGGCGCGGTGCGCGTGACTGGCCGCTGTTTCTCACCGGCAAATCGATGATCGTGGCCGGCGGTCTCAATGCCAAGGTGGTGATCTATCCGATCGCGGAAGGATCGAGCCCGGCGAGCCGCCTGACCAATTGGGCGGTGCTGGTGAAGGTGGGCGAGGGCAACGCGCCGCCGCCGCGGAAGGAAGACTGGTCGCGGCCGGGCCGCCGCGAGGAGCTGATGCCGCACGTGGCGCGCTTCTCGGTGCCCTATATCGACGTGAAGAGCCTGATCTCGGCAACGCCCGAATTCTACGAATATCCGACCTGCGATCGCGATCCCTTGCCCTATTGGTCATCGGGCAGGGTCACGCTGCTCGGCGATGCCGCGCATCCGATGTATCCGGTGGGGTCGAACGGCGCCTCGCAGGCCATTCTCGACGCGCGCTGTCTTGCGGATGTGCTGGTGCGCGCCGAGCACCCGCGTCAGGCCTTGCTCGAATACGAGAAGAAGCGTCTGCCGATGACGGCCGAGATCGTTCGCTCCAACCGGCGCGGCGGGCCGGAGGGCGTCATTGACGCGGTCGAGCAGCTCGCGCCCGACGGCTTCGACAATGTCGACAACGTCCTGAGCTATTCCCAGCGCGAGGCTATCGTGCGCGGCTATGCCACCAAGGCAGGCTTCGCCGCGGTGCCGGGACTCGCGGCGGTCCGCGCTTAAGACAGGCTGCTAGCCGCCGGGCGGCGGCGGCAGGAAGTGGATGTTGAACTCGGCAGCCATCGCCACGACGTCCTCGGGCTTCTGCTCCTTCATGTTGTGAAGCCCCCAGAACAGGTCGAACAGCCTGCGGCTCGGCGAGACCCAGAACAGCACCTTGGCGGTCTGCTCCGACTTGTTGAAGATGCCGTGCGGCACGCCCATGCCGAGGCGGATCAGGTCGCCTGCACTTGCCTGCGCCTCCGAATTGCCCAGCATGAAATCGAGCTTGCCCTCCAGCATGTAGAGATACTCATCCTGGTCGGGGTGAATGTGCGGCGGCACGAAGGTGCCCGGCGGCAGCGTCGCGTGCCAGGAGAAGCTGTTCTCGGCGTAGCTCTTCGGCACGTAGGTCTGGCCGAGGATGTTCCAGGAAATGCCCTGGATTCCCTCATTGGCCCGCGTGATGCCGGTGATTTCGCTCTTCATTGCAGTCCTCCCGTAACGCAATACACGGCCTTAGTTCGCCGCCTTGCAGTCCTTGGCATAGCGGTCGCCGTAATTCTCGAAGACCTTCTGCACGATCTCGGTCTGGAACTTGCCGTCCGGACGCTTGGCGACCTTGGTCAGGTAGAAATCCTGGATCGGATAATTGTTGTTGTTGAACTTGAAAGCCCCGCGCAACGAGGTGAACTCGGCCTTCTTCAAGGCGGCGCCAACGGCGTCCTTGTTGGAGAGATTGCCCTTCACGGCCTTGACGGCGCTGTCGATCAGCATCGCGGCATCGTAAGCCTGGAAGGCGTAGGTGCCGGGAACGCTGTTGTAGGCGGCCTCGTAGGCGGCAACGAACTTCTTGTTCTGAGGATTGTCGAGGTTGGGCGCCCAGTTCGCGCCGCCGAACATGCCGACCGCCGCATCCTGCTGCGCCGGCAGGGTCGACTCATCGACCGTGAAGGCCGAGAGCACCGGAATGGTGTCGGCGAGCCCCGCCTGGCGGTATTGCTTGACGAGATTGACGCCGAGGCCGCCCGGCATGAACGTGAACACTGCATCGGGCTTCTGCGAGGAGATCTTGGACAGCTCCGGCTGGAAATCCAGCGTGTTCAGCGGCATGTAGGACTCTTCGACGATCTCGCCTTTATAGTCCAGCTTGAATCCCGCTACCGAATCCTTGCCGGCCTGATAGTTCGGCACCATCAGGTACATCCGCTTGTAGCCGCGATCCTGCGCGACTTTGCCGAGGATCTCGTGCACCTGATCGTTCTGATACGAGGTCACATAGAAGAACGGATTGCAATCCTTGCCGGCGAAAGTCGACGGACCGGCATTGGGGCTGATCAGGAAGGTTTTCGACTCCGTAATCGGCCGGTGGATGGCCTGAAGGATGTTGGAGAATATCGGCCCGACCACGAAGTCGACTTTCTCACGCTCCAGAAGGCCCTTCACCTTGGTCACCGCAGCATCCGGCTTCAGCTCGTCGTCGACGACGACGACCTCGACATCGCGGCCACCCATCTTGCTGCCGAGATCCTTCACGGCGAGCGCGAAGCCGTCGCGAACCTGCTGGCCCAGCGCTGCGGCGGGCCCCGACAGGGTCACGATCACACCCAGCTTGATCTTTTCCTGGGCGAGGGCAGGGGTCACCACGGTGCCGAGTAGCATCGCAGCTGCAGCCAAGGTCATTTGCGTCTTCATGATCTGTCCCTCGTGAGGATTGGCTTGCGCTGCAAGCCACGTACTTCAATCCAAAGCTTATGCCGATGACGGCGGCCCCGGCAAGCCGAGCGCGATGCGTCGCATCCTGCGGGCAGTTGTGCATGCAAGCTGCGCGCCAATTATTTGAAGCCTAAAGAAACTGGCGTGCGGTCGATTGTTGCAGCTTTGGACTTGCGGCCGGCGCGGATTTATTTGAAGCTCAAAACGTTGGGGAATCCGTGCCCGCGCCAATGCCGGCCGTGAGTGACTGCATCGACATGCTCGATTCCGAGACCAAGGTTGTCGAAACACCGGAGGACCACGCCGAAGAGCTGCGGCTGTGGTTGCGGCTCTTGACCTGCACGACGCTGATCGAGGGCGAGGTGCGCGGCCGGCTGCGGCAGCGGTTCGACGTCACGTTGCCGCGTTTCGACCTGATGGCACAGCTCGACAAGGCGCCTGACGGCATGACCCTGTCAGATGTCTCCAAGCGCATGATGGTCTCGAACGGCAATGTGACCGGGCTCGTGGAGCGCCTGGTGGAATCAGGCCATCTCGACCGGCGGACCTCGGACACCGATCGCCGCGTCCAGGTGATCCGGCTGACAAAGCTTGGGCGTGCCGAGTTCCGCAGGATGGCCGCCGAGCACGAGACCTGGATCGCCGATCTGTTCGCCGATCTCTCCCCGAAGGACGTGCGCGAATTGATGCGCCTCCTCGCCAAGACCAAGGCGTCCGCGCAGAAATCGGCCGCCCGCCGCCGGCCGTAGCCTGCGGGCGCGACAGCCCGACACCCTTTGCCGCATGAAAAAGCACGGGATGCCCAAAATCCCCTATTGCGCCGAATTGTTTTAAGCCTAAAATGTTTTCCAGATCGTGCTGCCGGGTGCAATCCATGCTGAAAGGAGCGTGCGATGGCCAACGCCGCCAAGATTCAAGTGTCGGGCTCGTGTGACGGCAATGCTGCGACGGCCCATGTCGATACGTTCGCGCGGCAACATCTGCCGCCGCGCGAGCTCTGGCCCGAATTCATCTTCACGCGGCCGGAGCTGAACTATCCGCCGCGACTGAATTGCGTCAGCTATTTCCTCGATCGCTGGGTCGAGCAGGGCCACGGCGATGCTCCTTGCGTCGTCAGCCCAGGCGTCAGCTACACCTATCGCGAGCTGCAGGCGCTGGTGAACCGCATCGCCAATGTGCTGGTTGGCAAGCTCGGCCTCGTCACCGGCGGGCGTGTGCTGCTGCGCTCGGCCAACAATCCGATGATGGTTGCGACCTATCTCGCGGTGATCAAGGCCGGCGGAATCTGCGTGGCGACGATGCCGCTGCTGCGCGCCAAGGAGCTGTCCTATCCGATCCAGAAGGCGGAGATCACGCTGGCGCTATGCGATGGAAAGCTCGCCGAGGAGATGGAGAAGGCGAAGGCTGCGGCACCGGGCCTCGATCGGGTCATCTATTGGGGCAATGGCGCGGCGGATTCGCTCGAAGCGCTGATCGCCGATGCCAGTCCGGAGTTCGAGGCGGTCGATACCGCCGCCGACGACATCTGCCTGATCGCGTTCACCTCGGGCACGACCGGCGATCCCAAGGGCACCATGCATTTCCATCGCGACATGCTCGCGGTCTGTGACGGCTATGCGCGCAACATTCTGCGCGCCGAGCAAAACGATCGCTTCATCGGCTCGGCGCCGCTCGCCTTCACCTTCGGCTTCGGCGGCGTGCTGTTTCCGATGCATATCGGCGCCTCCTTCGTCGTGCTGGAGAAGACGACGCCGGACGACATTCTGAATGCGATCGAGCAGTACAAGACCACGGTCTGTTTCACGGCGCCGACCGCATACCGCGCCATGCTCGGCAAGCTCGCAGGCCGCGACATTTCTTCGCTCCGCAAATGCGTCTCCGCGGGCGAGACCCTTCCCAAGCCGACATTTGATGCCTGGCTCAAGGCGACCGGGATCAAGCTGATGGACGGCATCGGCTCGACCGAGATGCTGCACATCTTCATCAGCGCGACCGAGGACGAGATCCGCCCCGGCGCCACCGGCAAGCCCGTGCCGGGCTATGAAGCCAAGATCGTCGACGATGAGGGCCGCGACGTTCCGCCCGGAACGATGGGCCGTCTGGCCGTGCGCGGGCCGACCGGCTGCCGCTATCTGGCCGACGAGCGGCAGCGGAAATACGTCCAGAACGGCTGGAACATCACGGGCGACACCTATCTGATGGATGGCGACGGCTATTTCTGGTACCAGTCGCGCTCCGACGACATGATCGTGTCGGCCGGCTACAACATCGCAGGAACTGACGTCGAAGCGGCGCTGCTCACGCATCCGGCGGTCGCCGAGTGCGGTGTGGTCGGTGCGCCCGACGAGGCGCGGGGCATGATCGTCAAGGCTTATGTTGTTGCCGCGCCCGGCGTGACCCCTGACGCTCAGCTGGTGGTCGAGTTGCAGGAGCACGTCAAACGCGAGATCGCGCCGTACAAATATCCGCGCGCCATCGAGTTCGTCGCGCAATTGCCGAAGACCGAGACCGGCAAGCTGAAGCGCTTTGCCCTGCGGCAGTTGGCGCAGGCTGCAGTGACGTCCTCAGGCGTCGCCGCGGAATGAGAGAAGGATAGAGAATTGTCTGTGACGACGCCGAAAAGCCCGCAACTCGCGGTGCTGCCGACCGCAGCCGAAGATGGAACGCGCACAAGGGCGCAGATCCTGCAGCCGTCAGGCTGGCCGCTGCCGAAGGGTTATGCCAACGGCATGGCTGCCGAAGGACGTATCGTCGTCACCGGCGGGGTGATCGGCTGGGACGCCGAGGAGCGTCTCGCCGATGGCTTCGTTGCGCAGGTGCGCCAGACCCTGGACAACATCGCAGCGATCCTGGCCGAGGCCGGTGCCCGGCCCGAGCACCTCGTGCGCCTGACCTGGTACGTCGTCGACATGGACGAGTACCTGGCCAATCTGAAGGAGCTCGGCAAGATCTACCGCGACGTCTTCGGAACGCACTATCCAGCGATGGCCCTGGTTCAGGTCGTCCGCCTCGTCGAGAAGGCGGCGCGCGTCGAGATCGAAGCCACCGCCGTCATTCCGAGCTGAACTGCACCGCGATCAGCTCGCTTTGGCGAGCTCGTCGTCTTCAGGCGAGTTGAGATAGACGCCGGATATGGTGTCGACCCAGCAGAGATGATCGTGCACCTTCTTCACGCCCTCGACGTTCTCCGCGGCGACGATCGCGGCCTGCCGTGCCCGCTCTTCGGTGATGACGCCGCTGAGATGAACGATACCGTCGCGCACGATGACGTTCAGCCCGAACGGGCACCAGTCGTTCTTCTCCATGGTGTCGATGATGCGGCTGCGAATGTGGTCGTCATCGGCGGTTGGATCCGGCACTTCGCGGGCGAGCCCGGCCAAGGCCTGTAACAGGTTGGCGCGGGACACGATCCCGACAACCTTGTCGTCGCGCACCACCGGCAGCCGCTTGACGTTGTTTCGCTCCATGAGATCGACGATCTCCGCAAGCGCCGTATCCTCGGTGATGGTCACGGGCGAGTCGGTCATCACTTCCGAGATCTTGCGGCCGTGCTCATGGACGAAGTCGCTGGCGGATTTGCCCGGACCGAGGATGAACCGCAGCCAGCGCCCGCGCTTGCGCCCGGTGCCGATCTCGCTGCGGCGGATGAAATCTCCTTCCGACACCACGCCCACCAGCTTGCCGGTAGCGTCGACCACCGTGAGGCCGCTCACATGTCGCTTCAGCATGATGTTTGCCGCCTCGACGATGCTGGTGTCGGGGGTGACCGAGATGACCGACCGGGCCATGATCTGGTGGGCGCGCATGGACAAACTCCGCTGGCTTTTTGGAATTTCGATGCATGAACCTAAACAGGGTACCAAGGTGCGGTTTGACTCAGGTCAATCGGATGAACATGTTCGTCCGATTGAGCATTTGTGAGACGGCTCCGCCACACCTAAGCCTCCGGCTCCGATCTCGGCGCGAGATCCGAGGAGCGGAAGGGCTTCGCCTTGTCCAATTTGCGATAGGCCGTCGACGCCTTCCGCAACAGCTTCTTCTCGCGCTTGCGATCGAGGAAGCGATTGCTGGCATCGATCCCGGCGCCATTCAATGACGCCGCCAGCGCCTGTCCGCGTGCATCGTCGTTCAATTGACCGAGCGAGCGTTGTGCCTTGCGCAATTGCTTGAGGATGGACTTCTGTTTCGTCGCCACGCCATCGGCGAACAGATCCGCAAGCGACTCGACCGAGTAGGTCATCCGCTTGTTGAGCAGCCGCAGCTTGTGACGTTTCTCGACATCGAGCTTCTTCAGCTTACGGGCCTTCTTGAGCAGCGTCGTTTCCCACTCGGTCAGCCGCTCCGTCGCATGGTCGGCGAGGGTGCAGCGACGCAACCGGATCGCTTCCTTGCTGCGGCGGGTCGACCAGGGGCCGCTTTCGATCCACGTTGAGGTTTGCTCGACCAGGCGGCGATACCGCGCCGATTGCAGCGCACGCGCCAGCAGCCGATGGCTCTCCGCGCGTTTCTCGTCCCAGCGCTGAAGCTCGGCGACCACGGCGAGCTCGTCGCTACTCTCTGCGACGATCCGCTCGATGGCCACGTCGAGGTCCCGCACCATGCCGAGCTGACTGTTCAGCCATTTCAGTTCGGCCCAGACTTCCGGTCGCACGTTATCGTCGACCATCGGCGAGAAGAAGCGGATGGCAGTCCGCAGATGCGTCAGTGCGATCCGGATCTGGTGCAGCGCATCCGGATCGCCGCGGCAGGTGCCGTCGTGCTGAGCGATCACCGCGCCGAGGTGTCGGCGGGCGATGATGCGGAAGGCCGTGTCGCAGGCCATGCCGGGGCTGAGGCGGGCGGGCAGGACATTGCGCCGCGTTGCCGGCTTGGCATGCGTATTTGCCGTCGAGCGCGTGGTGGGTCGCGACTTCCTTCGCATCAATCAGTTTGCCTTGTTTGCCCCTCAGCGATGACGTTCCGGCAGTTCTGAAGCGTCTGCTCTTGTGTCCCGGAGGCATCGATGATCGCCCAGCCGACATGGCCGATATTATAGTGCTCTTGCAGCGCGGCAACCTCCGGCGTGGCGTCCGATGCGTCTCCCCGGCGGCTGCCGATGCGCGCTTGCCGGGTTGCAAGGTCTGCGACCAGGAACAGCCCGTTCAACGTCACATTGCACTCGCGCGCCAGCGCCGCGATCGCATCGCGTTCGTCCTCGCGCGCGAATACGCCGTCGACGATCGCCGAATGGCCCTGCGCCAGCACCCGCCGGGCCAGCCGCACCAGCGCGTCGTAGACGCGGGTCGTGACCTCCGGCGCATAGGCCGAAGGCGGCAGACGGTGGGTGTCCTCGACGGCGAACATCTGCTTGCGGACGAGATCGCTGCGCAGCACGATGGCGCCCGGCTCCGGTGCTACGACCGGCGCGAGCGCGTGCGCCAGGGCGGTCTTTCCGGTGCCGGACAGCCCGCCGACCGCAATCAGGCGCGGAGCGGGAGGACGGATCAGCGTGCCGGCGAGGTCGAAGTAACGTCGTGCCAGGTTGAGAATGCCGGGACCGTCGGAATGCGGCCGCTTGAGTCGCGCCAAGGTCACTTGGGCGCGGATCGCCGCCCGGATCGACATGAATAGCGGCAGGGTCGAGAGCCCGTCGAGATTGTCGGCCGGCGTCGCGGCGAGATAGCGGTTCAGGACCATGTTCGCCGCGCCCGGCTGATGATGCTGCAGCAGGTCCATCAGCGTGAATGCGAGATCGTAGAGCACGTCGACCGTCGCCATCTGCACGTCGAACTCGATCGCGTCGAACAGCACGGGGCGATCATCGATCATGACGATGTTTGCCAGATGCAGATCGCCATGGCAGCGGCGCACGAATCCCCGCTGATTGCGCTCTGCGAGCAGGGGACGAATACGCGAGTAGGCCGCGTGCGAAGCCTTGCCGAGTTGCTCGATCGCCTCTGCGCTGAAATGGCCGCCGGGCTGCAGACCATTCGTGTTGCCGTCGATCAGGCCCGGGATGGAGGAGACCCATGCTTCTCCGTCGGCGCGTGTCGCCGCCAGGTGCGAAGCCGCAATGGCGTCGGCGGCGGCCGAGGCAAGCTTCGCGTCGAGCGGGCCCGCCTCGGCCAGATGATCCAACGTCCTGCTTTCGTCGAAGCGCGACATGTCGACCGCATATTCGATCGGCCGGCCGGCGCCCTCGACCTTCACCGATCCATCCGGCTCTTCCGTGATCGCCACAACGCCATGATAGATCTGCGGCGCCAAGGGCCGGTTGATCCGGATCTCCTCCTCGCAGGCCGCCTTGCGCTTTTCGAGCGTCGAATAGTCGAGAAAGGGAAACCGGACGGCGCGCTTGATCTTCAGCGCGCGCTTTGCGTCCAGGAACACCGAGGCGGCATGCGTGTCGATGCGCATCACGCCGGGATGGTCGGTCAGCATCCGAAAGATGCGCTCCTGAGCCGCCGTGTCATCCTTCATCGAAACGGACATGGCAAGCACCATCAGGGCGTCAGCACGGCCGCGCCGAGGATCGGGTCGGGCCGCTCTTCCATCTGGAGCCGCGCACGTGGGGCCGGCAACACTATCGCACGCATGTCTGTCTCCGGGCGAACCGCTCCGACTGAACTATCTCATAGAACGACCGAGTGGCCAGTCCTTGACTCAGTCAACGCCCGTCCCGGGTGACCAGTACCGAGTTCCCCGGCTTGACGAGGATCAAGTATTTCGATGAAGCGCTTGCCTATGTTGAAGGCTGAGGAGCTTCCAATGCCCGTCGGGTACGTCTTTCGAACTTCCATGGCATCGACAACGTGACAATGGCCGTCATTGGCCAGCCACCGTGCTGGGTTATGATCTCGTACCAGGCTCCTTGCTTCGGCCGCATCCTCAATCATCGGAACCGCCGCTGACCCAGCGCATTTGCTTTCATGTCTATCTATCGCCTAAACAACCTGCTGTCGCCGCGCTCGGTCGCGCTCGTCGGCGCGAGCGCGCGTCCGGCGTCTGTTGGACGTGCGGTCCTGGAGAACATTCGCAAGGCCGGATTCAAGGGGCGGTTTGGCCTCGTCAATCCGCGCCACGCCGAGATCGGCGGCATCGCGGCGGTGAAGAGCCTGGACAGGCTGGACTTCGTGCCCGAGCTCGTCGTCGTCACCGCGCCCGCGGGCGAGATTCCAGGCATCGTCGAGCAGGCCGGCCGTCGCGGATCTGCGGGTGCGCTGATCGTCTCGGCGGGGCTCGGCCAGGGACCGGGATCGCTGCACGAGGCGACCAGCGCTGCCGCCCGCAAACACGGCATGCGGCTGATCGGGCCGAACTGCCTCGGCATCATGATGCCCGGCGTCAGCCTGAATGCCAGTTTCGCCGCCCACATGCCGGGGGCCGGCAACCTCGCGCTGATCTCGCAATCGGGCGCCATTGCCGCCGGCATGGTGGATTGGGCCGCGCAGCGCGGCGTCGGCTTCTCCGGCATCGTCTCGATCGGGGATCAGATCGACGTCGACATTGCCGATCTGCTCGACCATTTCGCGATGGATCACAAGACCCGCGCGATCCTGCTTTACATCGAGGCGATCAAGGACGCGCGCAAGTTCATGTCGGCGGCGCGGGCCGCCGCGCGCGTGAAGCCCGTCGTCGTGGTGAAGTCCGGCCGCATGGCGCAGGGTGCGAAGGCCGCTGCCACGCATACCGGGGCGCTCGCCGGTGCCGACGCCGTCTATGACGCGGCGTTCCGCCGCGCGGGCGTGCTGCGGGTGTCCGACCTGCGCGAGCTGTTCGACTGTGCCGAGACACTCGGCCGCGTGGAATCGCCGACGGGAAAGCGTCTCGCCATCCTCACCAACGGTGGCGGCATCGGCGTCCTCGCCGTCGATCGATTGGTCGAGCTCGGTGGTATTCCGGCAACCATCTCGACTGATGCGCGCAGGAAGCTCGATGCGGCGCTGCCGCCGACCTGGTCCGGTGCAAACCCCGTCGACATCGTGGGCGACGCCGACGCTGCGCGTTACGCAGCGGCGCTGGAGGAGCTGCTGGCCGATCGCGACAACGACGCAGTCCTCGTCCTCAACGTGCAGACCGCGATCGCATCGGCCGTCGAGATCGCCAAGACCGTGACGGAGCTCGTGGCCAAGTATCGGGAGCAGCACCGGCGATGGGCAAAGCCCGTGCTGGCGGCCTGGGTCGGCGCCGATCAGCACATCATCCAGGCACTCTCCAGCGCCGGCGTGCCGAACTATCCGACCGAGGACGACGCCGTGCGCGGCTTCATGCATCTGGTCCGGCACCGGGAAGTCGTGGAGGAGCTGACCCAGGTGCCTCCCGCGATGCCCGATACGTTCGTTCCGGATGTCAGGGGGGCGAGAGAGATCGTCACAGCCGCGATCGCGGACGGCCGCCAGTGGCTCGAACCTGTCGAGATCAAGCACCTGCTCGAAGCCTACAATATCGCGATGGTGCCGACCTTTGCGGCAGCCGATGTCGACCAGGCGGTGACCTATGCAAAGGACATCTTCGCCCAAGGCGGCACCGTCGTGCTGAAGATCATGTCGCGGGACATCACCCACAAATCCGACGTCGGCGGCGTCGTGCTCAACCTGACGACGCCGGAGGCCGTGCGTGCAGCGGCGACGGACATACTTGCGCGAGCGCGAAAGCTGCGGCCCGAGGCGCGTATCGGCGGCGTCATCGTCCAGGCCATGGTCGTCAAGGCAAAGGCGCGCGAGCTGATCCTCGGCCTTGCCGACGATCCGACCTTCGGCACGGTGGTGGTTTTCGGCCGCGGCGGCACGGCGGTGGAGATCATCAACGACAAGGCGCTGGCGCTGCCGCCGCTCGACCTGCAATTGGCCCGCGATCTGATCGACCGCACGCGCGTGTCGCGGCTGCTGAAGGCCTATCGGGACGTGCCGGCGGTGAAGCACGACGCCGTCGCCATGGTGCTGGTCAAGCTGGCGCAGATGGCGGCCGACATTTCCGAGATCCGCGAATTCGACATCAATCCGCTGCTGGCCGACGAAACCGGCGTGACCGCGGTGGATGCCCGCGTCGCAATCGCACCGCCGCAGCGGAAGTTCGCCGGCTCCGGCCCGGCCAATTTCGCCGTTCGCGCCTATCCGTCGCAATGGGAGCGCCGCCTCAAGCTCAAGGAGGACTGGCGCATCTTCGTGCGGCCCATGCGCCCCGAGGACGAGCCGACCATCCACGAATTCCTGCGTCACGTCACGGCGCACGACCTTCGCCTGCGCTTCTTCGCCCCGATGAAGGAGTTCACCCACGAATTCATCGCGCGCCTGACCCAGCTCGACTATGCGCGCGCGATGGCCTTCATCGCGTTCGACGAGGCCAGCGGCGAAATGGTCGGCGTGGTTCGGCTCCATTCCGACTCGATCTACGAGACCGGCGAATACGCGATCCTGCTGAGGTCCGACCTCAAGGGCAGGGGGCTCGGCTGGGCCCTCATGCAGTTGATCATCGACTACGCGCGGTCGGAAGGATTGAAGACCATATCGGGCGACGTGCTGCAGGAGAACACCGTCATGCTCGACATGTGCCGGCAGCTCGGCTTCGAGGTCAAGCCGGACCCGGCCGAGCCAGACATCTGCGACGTCAGGCTGAAGCTTTGATGCCGTTCGCCGGCCTGCGGGTCGGGACGCCTGACCGCGATGGGGTTCGCGGCGGGGGCGCCGCGATCGTTTGCCGCGAGCGGCGATGTGATGGGATGCGAGAGAGCTGTGGTCACGTGCCGTGTCCTCCTGGGCGGCGCAGGCGCGCTGCGCGCGAATGCGAATTTCGAAATGTGGATGAAGGGTTTATGCGCAACAGCGTCGGGGTTGGCGCAGCCTTGCAGGCCTGACGCTCGCGACTGTTGCGATGGTGCCAGTATGCCACTGTTTTGCCCGACGTGCCAGAATTTATTTCGCAAATCCGAAAAGACCTCGTCCATCCCCGCAAGTCCTTGTTCTGACAGGGGCGGTCTACTGTGCATGGGGTTGTTTTCGCATTTTTGCTGGGAGGCAGCGTCTGGCGTAGCGCCCTCGATCCTCATCCTGAGGCCCGCCGACGGCGGGCGTCTCGAAGGATGGCCATTGCAGAAATCGCTCCATGCGATTGCTCTGCCGCGAGAGTTGAACAAGTCGCCGCGGCATCCGACTCGAGCCGAAGCCGTTCCTCTAGGAGCGCGCCTTGGCCGAATCTGCATCGGGCGCCGTCTTGGCCGCCGTTCGCAAGTTCTTCACGACGATTGCGATCAGCGGCAGCAGCGTCGGCACGATCGTGCTCAGCGGATGATGCACCGCGCCCGACACCTGGGCCTGGAGCGCACGTGCCTCGAGCTGGAGCGCTTCGATGGACGCGTCATGAATTTCGTTGGCGAGCTCGATATCGCGGCCCGACGGAGGCCGGCCGGCGATCAGGAAGAGAGCGGCCGCGATGGCGAAATTGACGGCGCCGAGGATGGCCGCCGCGGCGATCGCGCTCCAGATCTGCACCAGCGCGAAATAGGCCGACAGCTCCAGCATCAGCAGTCCGAACGCGGCGATCAGCGCCGCGAAGGCGCGCAGGCCGAGGCCGATCAGCAGATGGCGCAGCCTGATGTCGGCGATGATCCTGTCGGTGCGCCACAGCACGCGCAGATGTTTGACGACGTTCTCGGTGTTCACCTAGTGTCTCCTCAGCATGAAGCCGACGACCACGCCCAGCGCGAAGGCGGAGGCGAGCGAGGTAATCGGGCGCTCCGCAACGAGGCCCTGGAGCTTCTCCCCCTCCTGTTCGACGGTCTCGCCGAGCGCAGCCCTGATCTGATCGGCGAGCGCTTCGGTGCGAGCTTTCGAGCTCTCGAACATCTCCTCGCCGGCGGTGCTCAACAGGCGCGTGACGTCGACCTTCAGCGTTCGCAACTCTTCGCTCATCCTGTTGGCGTCGAACATGGATCTGGCACCCTCATTGAATTGAAACGAGCCTAAGACCCCGCGCAGCGATCGCGCTTGATTTGCGTCAAGAGGCGGGGGTGTCTTGAGACAGGTCAAGCCGGCCGCCACATGCTGGCCTAGAAGTACCGGCTGGATGGGGACCGATTGTCCCGATGAGGTGGAAAGCGTGGACCACGAACCGCTGCTACGCGCGACGCCGTCGGGCGATGTGCTGAAATTGCGTCCTGAAGGGCGCTGGACCGCCGCGAACGTGGTGAGGCTCGAGACTTTGTCCCGCTCGGTCGGGGCCGACGTCGATCGTTCGCGCGCCGTAACCCTGGACATGTCGGGCATCAGCGCGCTCGATACGCTCGGCGCCTGGGTCCTGGAGAAGTTGTCGCGCAGGGTGTCGTCGTCAGGTAGGTCGGCCGAGTTCGTCGGCGTCGCCGATCATTTCAGCGGGCTGATGGACGAGGTGCGCCAGGTCAACCGCCGCACGCCGGCTCCGGCGGCCGCGCCCAATCCGGTCCTGGCGCGGCTGGGCGATCTCGGCAAGTCCACGGTCGGGGCGCGGGAGGACGTCACGGTCTTTCTCCAGATGCTCGGCGCCCTGTTCATGGCCGTCATCGGCGTGCTGCGCCGGCCGCGTTCGCTGCGGCTGACCTCGCTGGTATATCAGCTCTACCGCATCGGATGGCAGGCGATCCCCATCGTCACGCTGATTACGTTTTTGATCGGCGCCATCATCGCACAGCAGGGCTTTTTCCACTTCCGCAGGTTCGGCGCGGAATCGTATACGGTCGACATGGTCGGCATCCTGGTGCTGCGCGAGCTCGGCGTGCTGATCGTCGCCATCATGGTCGCAGGGCGGTCGGGAAGCGCCTACACCGCCGAGCTCGGCTCGATGAAGATGCGCGAGGAGATCGACGCGCTTTCCACCATGGGGCTCGATCCGGTCGACGTCCTGATCCTGCCGCGCGTTGCGGCCTTGGTCATTGCGCTGCCCATCCTCACTTTCATCGGATCGATCGCCGCGCTCTACGGCGGCGGGCTCGTCGCGCAGTTCTACGGCGACATGGGGCCGGCGATCTACATCGCACGCCTGCATGAGGCCATTTCTGTCACCCATTTCGAGGTCGGCATCCTGAAGGCGCCGTTCATGGCGCTGGTGATCGGGATCGTGGCCTGCAGCGAGGGATTGCGCGTCAAGGGCAGCGCGGAGTCGCTGGGGCGGCAGACCACGACGTCAGTGGTGAAATCGATCTTCCTGGTGATCGTGCTCGACGGCCTGTTCGCGATCTTCTTTGCCTCGATCGGAATGTGACGATGGAAGAATCGCAAGACCAGTTCGCGATCCGCGTCCGCGATCTCGTGGTCGGTTTCGGTCGCCAGACCGTGCTCGACCATCTGTCGCTCGACGTCCGCCGCGGCGAGATCCTCGGGCTGGTGGGTGCCTCCGGCGGCGGCAAGTCGGTTCTGATGCGGACCATCATCGGCCTCATCCCGCGCCGGAGCGGGACCATCGAGGTCATGGGACAACCCGGCGGAGGCCACGGCCGCGGCGCCGCGATGGCCTGGGGCATCCTGTTCCAGCAGGGCGCGCTGTTCTCCTCGCTGACGGTGCGCCAGAACGTCCAGTTTCCCTTGCGCGAAAATCTCGTCCTGTCGCAGGAGCTGATGGATGAGATCGCGATCGCCAAGCTCGAGATGGTCGGCCTGCGTGCGGAGGACGCCGACAAATATCCGGCGGAGCTGTCCGGCGGCATGACCAAGCGCGTGGCGCTGGCGCGCGCGCTCGCGCTCGATCCGCCGATCCTGTTCCTGGACGAGCCGACCTCGGGCCTCGACCCCATCGCCGCCGGCGAGTTCGACGCGTTGATCAAGACGCTGCAAAAGACCCTGGAGCTCACGGTGTTCATGGTGACCCACGACCTTGCGAGCCTGACCACGGTCTGCGATCGCGTCGCCGCGCTCGCCGACGGCAAGATCGTGGCGATCGGCCCGATGCGCGAATTGCTGCAATCCGAGCATCCCTGGGTGCGCGCCTATTTCCACGGCAAGCGCTCGCAGATGCTGCAACACGAGATGAGATGAGAGATGGAAACCCGCGCTCCCTATGTGCTGATCGGCAGTTTCGTGCTGGTCGCGATCGTCGCAGTGTTCGGCTTCGTCTATTGGCTGAACAACACCGGCGGCATCGGCCCGCGCACGAACTATCACGTGCAATTCCAGGGACCGGTGCCCGGCCTCCTCGTCGGCGCGGGCGTGCTGTTCAACGGCATTCGGGTCGGAGAGGTCACCCAGCTCGGACTCGCGCCTGAAAACCCGCGCTTCGTCAATGCCACGATCTCCGTTGCAACCGCGACGCCGGTGCGTGCCGACACCAAGGTCGGTCTCGAATTCCAGGGCCTGACCGGCGTTCCCGTGGTGACGTTGGAGGGCGGCGTGATAATCGCGAAGTCCGGCGAGCTGCCGACTTTGATCGCGGAGGCCGGCGCAGGCCAGAGCATGACGCAGGCGGCGCGCGATGCGCTGCGGCGGGTCGACACGGTGCTTCAGGACAATTCCGGCCCGCTGAAGGACACCATTGCCAATTTCAAGACCTTCTCCGACGGGCTCGCGCGCAACACCGGCAAGATCGACGGCATCCTGGCGGGCCTCGAGAAGATGACCGGCGGCGGCACGCCCGCGCCGAAGGTCACCTACGACCTGCGGACGCCGCAAAATCCCGGGCCGGCCGGCAAGACGCTGTCGGCGTCGCTGGCCATCCCAGAGCCGACGGCAGTGGCAATGCTGCAGACCCAGCGCATGCTGTTCGCGCCGGCCGGGGACAGGCCGGGCTTTGCGGAGTTCCTCTGGGCTGACAGCATTCCGAAACTGGTGCAGGCGCGCCTGATCGACAGTTTCGAGAACTACGACATCGCCCACGCCCCGCTGCGCACGACGGATCTCGGCGCGGCGGACTACCAGCTCCTGCTCGACATCCGGCGCTTTCGGATCGCGACGGATGGGGAGGCTCGGGCCGAAATCGGACTGTCGGCGCGGATCGTCGACAAGAATGGCAAGGTGATCGCATCGCGGCTCATCGAGGCCAGCGAAAAGCTCGACAAGGTCGAACCGGCCGCTTCTGTCGCCGCCTTCGATGTCGCCTTCGCGCGCATCGCCAAGGAGCTGATCGGATGGACCGTGCAGGCGGTGTGAGGGGCGACTATTCCAGCGTCTTCAGATAGGATAGCAGGTCGTGGATCTGGTCCGGGCTGAGCGCGAAGGCCGGCATGTCGGCATGTCCGGTGGAGATCCCCTCGGCCAGCGCCTCGCCAAGGCTGTTGATCGGATAGCGCCGATGCAGGTTGCGTAGGGGAGGCGCGATCTCCAGCGGGCTCTTGGAGGCGCGGTCGATCGCGTGACAGCGTGCGCAATTTGCTCGGGCGAAAGCCTTGCCGCGTTGTTGGGCGGCCGGGGCCGCGAGCGCAGGCGTGATCAGAAGCAGCCCAATCAGGCCGTGACGCAGTGCGCTTTGCAGCATGGAATCATCCCGTCGAACCGTGGACGCAGAATAAGAGCGGGATGCCAGCCAAATTTGATCTGGGTCAATCGGCTGCGGCACGGTGCAGTAAAATGCAGCCGCGCGGTGGACTCGGCCTGACGTCGGGAGCGGCCGGCGTGGGGAGCGATGGATGAAGCCTTCCGTGGTCACGAGTGAGCCGAACGGACATCATTGCGACGATTGTGCCGTGCGTGGAGCGGCGGTCTGCTCGTCGCTCGATGCAGCCGAACTCCGGGAGTTCGAGCATCTCGGCCGCCGCGTCCATTTCGATTCGGGCGAGACCGTGTTTTCCGAGGAGGACATCACGACCTCGTTCTACAACGTCCTCGAAGGCGTCATGCGGCTGTACAAGCTGCTGCCTGACGGCCGGCGGCAGATCGTCGGCTTTGCCTTGCCCGGTGACTTCCTCGGGATGAATCTGTCCGGCCGGCACAATTTTTCGGCCGATGCGATCGGCGTGGTGAAAGTGTGCCAATTCCCTAAAGGGCCTTTCGGCCGTTTCATCGAAGACCGGCCGCAATTGCTCAGGCGCATCAACGAGCTGGCCATTCGCGAGTTGAGCCAGGCTCGCGACCACATGGTTCTGCTCGGCCGCCGCTCGGCCGACGAGAAGGTCGCGACCTTTCTGCTCGGCTGGCGTGAGCGGCTGGTCGCGCTCAAGGGTCCGTCCGACATGGTCGCGCTTCCGATGAGCCGTCAGGACATCGCCGATTATCTCGGCCTGACCATCGAGACCGTCAGCCGCACCTTTACCAAGCTTGAGCGTCACGGCGTGATCGAGATCATTCACGGCGGAATCAGCCTGCTCGATCCGGCCCGTGTCGAGGCTATGGCCGCAGCCTGACCTCATCTCCGGGACTCTCTCGGCAATTTGATCCCGATCAATGACGGCGGCCATGCCCCGCAAAATAACGCCGGAGAGAAATCCGGGAGGGGATGATGCCTGCTGACGCGTTGCTGGTGATCGTTGTCGTTGTCGCGATCTTTGTCGTGTTCGCCGCAGTTCTGGCCTGGGCTGACCGGCAAACCAGGGCGGGCCGGCTCGATCCGGATTCCAGGCACTGAAGCCTTCTGCAGGTCCAAGTCCAAGTCCAAGTCCAGGTTTAGGTCCGAGTCCGGCGCGCCAGGGTCGATGTTCGCCCAGGCGGGCGCTGGCCCTCGGCAGCGTCTCGACGCAATCGCAGTTTGCGTAATCCGCAACTCTGCGTCGAAGAAGACGCATCGCCGCAGCTTTTGGCTGCTGACTTCCTCGTTACCGGCCTTTTCGTGGCATTTGCCTCAAATCGCGCGCGTGCTTTCCGGTTGAAATGCCTGGTAACGTTGACTACGCAGGAACCCAGTGCCTCGTAGTCTTAGGAGCCCCGCGGCGTGCCTCAGGACAAGACCGGCGATCCCCGACAACCGGCGGGCAACAAACTATCGGTCCTGCGCAAGCACCCGATCTTCGCGGATCTGGAGCCGGAAGCGCTCGATCAACTCTGCCGCTACGCCAAGCACACCACCGTCAAGCGTGGGGCGACGATCGCGGCCAAGGGCGATCCCGGCAACAATCTCTTCGCGGTGATCGCGGGAACAGTCAAGATTTCCTCCTCATCGCCTGATGGGCGGAACGCCATTCTCAATCTCATCGGCCCGGGAGAAATCTTCGGCGAGATCGCCGTGCTCGACGGCGCGCCCAGGTCGGCGGATGCGACCGCCAACACCAATTGCGAGCTCTACGTCATCGATCGCCGGGACTTCCTGCCGTTCGTGAAGAGCCAGCCGGCGCTGGCGATGAAGTTCATCGAGCTGCTGTGCGCGCGCCTGCGCTGGACCAGTCAGCAGGTCGAGCAGGTGATCCTGCAGAATCTGCCGGGCCGGCTTGCCAGTGCGCTGCTCGGTCTCACCGAAGAGCGCAAGCTGGCTTCCGGCAGCGGCACGCTCGCCATCACGCAGCAGGAGATCAGCGAGATGGTCGGGATGACGCGCGAGAGCATCAACAAGCAATTGCGCGCCTGGGCCGGCCGCAACTGGGTCCGCCTCGAGCACGGCGCCATCGTCGTGCTCGATACGGACGCGCTGCGCGAGCTCGCCGAGAGCGGCCTCGGCGGCGAGTGACGCCGTCGGCCTAATCGTCGATGATGGCGACCGCGCAGGTCCAGCCCGCGGAGGCCCGCTCGATCTTTGGAGGCGTCAAGTCACGGGCCCAGCGACGTCGAGCCAGCCCGCCATACCCACCCATAGTGCGAATTGCGCCAGAGATCGATCGATGCAAGTCTTGCATCGATCGATGCCGGATTTGGCTTGGACAGAGAATGCCGCCCGCCCTAGGGACGACATTGGCGCTTGACTTCACACCTGAAGCGGAGCGACCCAAGGCGGCCTGCAGCCGGGCCGACAACGATATAATCAATCCAATCAACCCAGGAGGAAGCCCACATGAAGACGCTCACCGGTATCATCACAGCCGTTGCACTGGCGGTCTCAGCACCCCTGGCCACTGCACGCGATTTCCGCTCGGCTGACGTTCACCCCGCCGATTATCCGACCGTCGAGGCGGTCAAGTTCATGGGCCAGCAACTCGCGGCGGCGAGCGGCGGCAAGCTTGGCGTGAAGGTGTTTCCGAACGGCGCCCTGGGTTCGGAGAAGGACACGATCGAGCAACTCAAGATCGGCGCGCTCGACATGATGCGGATCAACGCATCGCCGCTGAACAATTTCGTGCCCGAGACCATCGCCTTGTGCCTGCCCTTCGTCTTCAGGGACACGCAGCACATGCGCACCGTCCTCGACGGTCCGATCGGCGATGAGATCCTGGCAGCCATGGAGCCCGCGGGCCTGGTCGGCCTTGCCTATTACGACAGCGGCGCGCGCTCGGTCTATACCGTCAAGGGACCGGTCAAATCGCTGGCCGATCTGAAGGGCCTGAAGATCCGCGTCCAGCAATCCGACCTGTGGGTCGGCATGATCCAGAGCTTGGGGGCCAACCCGACGCCGATGCCCTATGGCGAGGTCTACACCGCGCTCAAGACCGGCCTCGTCGACGCTGCCGAGAACAACTGGCCGTCCTACGAATCCTCCCGTCACTTCGAAGCCGCCAAGTTCTACAACATCACCGAGCACTCCCTCGCGCCCGAAGTTCTCGTGATCTCGAAAAAGGTCTGGGACACGCTGAGCAAGGAGGACCAGGCGATGGTCCGCAAGGCCGCCAAGGAATCGGTGCCCGTCATGCGCAAGCTCTGGGACGCGCGCGAGCAGGCCGCCCGCAAGACCGTCGAAGCCGCTGGCGTTCAGGTCGTCACGATCGGCAACAAGGCGGAGTTCGTGGATGCGATGAAGCCGGTGTACCAGAAGTTCGCCGGTGGCGAGAAGCTGCAGAGCCTCGTCAAGCGTATCCAGGACACCAAGTAAGACAATACGGGAATCGGGTCCGGCGTCGCCGCCAGGCGGCACCGGATGCCGTGAGGAGGCGCGGGATGACAGACCCACACGTCGCAAGTCACGAGCAGGGGGCCGTAGCAGCACGCCCGTCCACCGGCTTGCTGTCGCGGGTCAATGCCCCCATCGCGCGCATTGGCATGTACCTTTCGGTCACCGGCCTGCTCGTCATCGTCGCCATCGTCTTCTACCAGGTGTTCGGACGTTACGTGCTCAACTCCAGCCCGACCTGGACGGAGAACCTGGCGCTGGTCCTGATCCTCTATGTCACGCTGATCGGCGCCGCCGTCGGCGTACGCGATGCCGGGCATATCGGCATGGACAGCCTGCTGGTCATGCTCCCCGATCACGCGCGGGAGAAGATCGAGATCGTGATCCACGTTCTGGTCGCCGTGTTCGGCCTCGCCATGGCCTATAACGGCTGGATCCTCGGCGCGTCGGTCGGCACCGTGAAGATCCCCAATCTCGGCCTGCCCGAGGTGATCCGCTACGTGCCGCTGTTCGCCTCCGGCATCCTGATCGTTTCGTTTTCCATCGAGCACATCATTGCTCTCCTGCGCGGCGAAGAGGTCGTCCCCTCATGGAACTGATCATCCTCGGCGCCACCTTCTTCGGCTTTTTGATCCTCGGCGTACCGGTCGCCTTCGCGATCGGCCTGGCGGCCATCTGCACCATCCTCTACGAAGGCCTGCCGGTCGCCGTCATCTTCCAGCAGATGATGTCGGGGATGAACATCTTCTCCTTCCTCGCAATTCCGTTCTTCGTCTTCAGCGGTGAGCTGATGCTGCATGGCGGCGTGGCCGACAAGATCGTGCAGCTCGCCAAGAATCTCGTCGGGCACATCCGCGGCGGGCTCGGCATGTCGAACGTGGTCGCCTGCACGCTGTTCGGCGGCGTCTCCGGCTCGCCCGTGGCCGACGTGTCGGCGATGGGCGCGGTGATGATCCCGATGATGAAGAAGGAGGGATACGATACCGACTACGCCGTCAACGTCACCACCCATGCCTCGCTCGTGGGCGCCTTGATGCCGACCAGCCACAACATGATCATCTATGCGCTGGCGGCCGGCGGCAAGGTCTCGATCGGCGCGCTCATTGCGGCCGGCCTGCTGCCGGCGCTGGTGCTGATGGTCTGCATGCTGGTTGCCGCCTACGCGGTCGCGGTGAAGCGCGGCTATCCCGCCGGCAAGTTCCCGGGCTGGGCCGAGGTGGTCCGCTCGCTGGCGGCGGCGCTGCCGGGGCTTCTGATCGTCGGCATCATCCTGGCCGGCATCCTGTCCGGCGTCTTCACGGCAACCGAATCGGCGGCCATCGCCGTCACCTACTCGATCCTGCTGACGTTCTTCATCTACCGCACCATGACCTGGGGCAACTTCCTGCGCGCCGCGGCCAAGGCGGTGAAGACGACGGGAGTGGTGCTGCTGCTGATCGGCGTCTCCACCATGTTCCAGTACCTGATGGGACTTTACGAAGTGGCGGATCTCGCCGGCGCGATGATGAACAAGTTGTCGACGCAGCCCTGGGTGATCTTCCTGCTCATCAACATCATCCTGTTCGTGCTCGGCACGTTCATGGACATGGCGGCCACCATCCTGATCTGCACCCCGATCTTCCTGCCGATCGCGATGAAGGCGGGCATGGACCCGGTGCAGTTCGGCATGCTGATGCTGATCAATTGCGCCCTCGGGCTCAATACGCCGCCGGTCGGAACGACGCAATTCGTCGGCTGCGCCATCGGCGGCATCTCGGTCGGTGCGGTGATGCGCACCATCCTGCCGTTCTATGCTGCGCTCATCGCAGCACTGATGTTCGTGACCTACGTCCCTGCATTCTCGTTGTGGCTGCCGCGCCTCTTGATGGGCTACAAGGGCTAGCAGCACCAGGGAGACATTGTCAGTGACGGACTATCGCAAGCTCTTCGATCTCACCGGCAAGACTGCGGTCGTTCTCGGCGCCGCATCCGGCATCGGCAAATCGTCGGCCGAAGCGCTTGCCGGTCTCGGTGCGCGGGTCGTCTGCGCCGATCGTGCGCTCGACGCAGCGGAGGCGACCGCCGCCGGCATTCGCGACAAGGGCGGCTGGGCGGAAGCAGCTGATTGCGACGCCGCAAGCGCCGCGGACGTCAACGCGCTCGCCCAAACCGTGATGCAGAAGTTCCCGCGGCTCGACATCGCCGTGACGACGCCCGGGCTCAACATCCGCAAGACCATCCTCGACTACACCGAGGAGGATCTCGACCGCGTCCTCAACCTTAACGTCAAGGGCACGGTCTGGTTCTTCCAGGCCTTCGGCCGCATCATGGTCGCGCAGAGGGGCGGCAGCATCATCGCCTGCTCCTCGGTCCGCGCGGTGACCATCGAGCCGGGCCTCGGCGTCTACGGTTCGACCAAAGCGGCGATCGGCCTCCTGGTGAAGGGCTTTGCCTCCGAGGTCGGCCACGCCGGCGTGCGCGTCAACGCGATCGCCCCGAGCATTGCCGAGACCGCGCTGACCGGCCCGTTCAAGCAGCGCCCCGACATCTACAATCTCTACGCCGGCCACACCGTGTTCAACCGCTGGAGCAGCGCCGACGAGGTCGCGACCGCCGTCGCCTATCTCGCCTCGGATGCCGCAAGCTATGTCAGCGGCAGCACGCTGTTCGTCGACGGCGGCTGGACTGCCGTCGACGGCCCGCCGACCGGTCTCACCCAGTTGCACAAATAGCAAAGGTTGTAGCTCGGGTTGCGCTTGCACGTCGGGCGGCTTACTGGCCGAGCCTCCTTCGCAACCGCAGCAGGAAGCTCCGGCGCGCGCGGCTTGAGCAAATCGCATGGGGCTTGCCGGATAAATGCGCTCGGCTGGCCGGTATTTTGGTGTTACGAACTGGGACATGAACCAGCACGCCAAGATCAGCCCGAAGATCGAGATCCGCCATTCGACCTGTCCGCATGATTGCCCCTCGGCCTGCGCCCTCGATGTCGAGGTGGTCGAAGGCCGCAGCATCGGCCGCGTCCGCGGTTCGAAGAAGCAGACCTACACCGCCGGCGTCGTCTGCGCCAAGGTCGCCCGCTATGCCGAGCGCATCCATCATCCCGAGCGGCTGATCTATCCGCTGCGCCGCACCGGCCCCAAGGGTTCAGGTCAGTTCGCGCGGATCTCCTGGGACGAGGCGCTGGACGAGATCGGCCACCGCTTCAACCAGGCGGAGCGCGAGTTCGGCGCGGAATCGATCTGGCCCTATTACTACGCGGGCACGATGGGCCTCGTGATGCGCGACGGGCTCAACCGCCTCACCCATGTGAAGAAATATTCGCGCTTCTACCAGACCATCTGCGCCAATGTCGCGCGCATCGGCTTTGCGATCGGCACCGGCAAGATCGCCGGCGTCGACCCGCGCGAGATGGCGCTGTCCGATCTCGTCGTGATCTGGGGCACCAATCCCGTCAATACCCAGGTCAACGTGATGACGCACGCCTCGCGCGCCCGCAAGGAGCGCGGCGCGAAAATCGCGGCGATCGACATCTACGACAACGAGACCATGAAGCAGGCCGACATCAGGATCATCCTGCGGCCCGGCACCGACGGCGCCTTCGCCTGCGGCGTCATGCATGTCCTGTTCCGCGACTTCTATGCCGACCGCGCCTACATGGACAAGTACACCGATTGCCCGGCCGAGCTCGAGGCACATCTGAAGTCGCGCACGCCGGAATGGGCCTCGGCCATTTGCGGCGTCCCGGTGTCGGAGATCGAGGCCTTCGCCAAGGCTGTCGGCGAGACCAAGCGGACCTTCTTCCGTCTTGGCTATGGTTTCACCCGCTCGCGCAACGGCGCGACGCAGATGCATGCGGCGCTGTGCATTCCCGCGGTGACCGGCGCCTGGCAGTATGAAGGCGGCGGCGCCTTCTTCAACAATTACGCGCTGTGGCACTTCAACGAATCCATCATCGAAGGCCACGACGCCATCGACAAGACCACCCGCGCGCTCGACCAGTCGCAGATCGGACGCATCCTCACCGGCGATGCCGAAGCTCTGCAGGGCAAGGGCCCGGTCAAGGCGTTGCTGATCCAGAACACCAACCCCATGACGGTGGCGCCGGAGCAGGCGCTGGTCCGGCAGGGCTTTGCGCGCGAGGATCTGTTCGTGGCGGTGCACGAGCAGTTCATGACCGAGACGGCGCAGATGGCCGACATCGTGCTGCCGGCGACCATGTTCATGGAGCATGACGACCTCTATTACGGCGGCGGCCATCAGCACATCTCGGTCGGGCCAAAGCTGATCGACCCGCCGGGCGAATGCCGCTCCAACCACGAGGTGTTGCAGGCGCTGGCGCCGCGGCTGGGCGCCAGGCATCCGGGCTTCGAGATGAGCCCGCGCGAATTGATCGACGCCACGCTGAAGCTGAGCAATCACGGCGACATCGCCGGCCTCGAAGCCGACATCTGGCGCGACCTGCAGCCGGATTTCCGCACGTCGCATTATCTCGACGGCTTCGCTCACGCCGACGGCAAGTTCCATTTTAAAGCCGATTGGGCGCACCCGCCGTTCGGGCAGACGATGGGCGATTTCGACAAAATGCCTGATCTGCCGGACCATTGGGCGGTGATCGAGCACGCCGACCGGGCCCACCCGTTCCGGCTCGCGACCAGTCCCTCGCGCAGCTTCCTCAACACCACCTTCAACGAGACGCCGTCCTCGCAGGCGCGCGAGGGCCGGGCCAGCGTGATGATCCACCCGCTCGACGCCGCCGCGCTCGGCATCGCCGATGGCGATGCGGTGACGCTCGGCAACGGCCGCGGCGAGACCACGCTGATCGCGACGCTGTTCGAGGGCGTGCGGCGCGGTGTCCTGATCGCCGAATCCGTCCATCCCAACAGCAACCATATCGGCGGCCGTGGCATCAACGTGCTGACCGGCGCGGACACCATCGCGCCGATCGGCGGCGCGGCGTTCCACGATAATAAGGTCTGGATCAGGAAGGCCGCCTCAGCTCAAGGCGTGCACTCCGTAACGCCGTAGCCTGCGAATTCCTTCGCAATGTTCGGGTTCATCGACTTCGCCTGCGCGATATCGGTGACGCCGTCGCCGCCGCTTCTGCGCGCAGCGATACCGCGGCCGAACAGCGAGGACGAGGAGCGCGGGTTGCGCTGGATCGCGTCGGTATAATCCTTGATTGCCTCACCATTGCGCCCGAGCTTGAGGTTGACGAGCCCGCGGCTGTCGAGTGCATCGCTCAAGCCCGGGTTGATCTGGAGCGCCAGATTGCAGTCGGCGAGCGCGCCTTGCGGGTCGCCCGTCGCAGCCCGGCTCCAGCAGCGGTTGTTCAGGGCTTCCGCGTCCTTGGGCGCGCGGCGGAGCACTGCGTCGAAATCCTGTATCGCGAGCGCATAGGCGCGCTTGATCGCGTAGACCTGGCCGCGTTTGTAGCGCGAGGTGACATCGTTGGCGTTGGCGGTGATCTTGCGGCTGAGATCGGCGATGACGGGATCTCGTGCCAGTTCGTCCGCATTCGGGGCGGGCTCCGCCTGCGGTACCTCGCAGACCGGCTTTTGCGGCTCGGGTGTCTGCACCTGTGGCTTGGCCGCGTCGTCCCGCGGCCGCGTCGCCGGGCTTGCGAGCGAGAACTCGGTCGTCAGCGAGGAGGACAGCCAGGGCACCTGTTCGCGGTTGGTGGCGGCAACCACGCCGTTCTTGGTGTTGGTCAGGGCCTGTTCGGCGCTGATGTTCGGCGCGCGCATTTCGCGCAGCAGCTCGGCGACAAACAGGCTGCGATCGGTCTTGCCGGTCGCCGTGACCGCGCCGAGCGCGGCGGAGTAGAGCACCAGCGTATTGCTCGGTGCGATCGCCGGTGCCAGGCCGGCCGAATAGCGGCGGAAGCGCCGCTCGAACGGGTTGCGGCGGGAAGCGTCGATCAGCGCGATCTTGATGGCGGCACCGCGCGTGTTCATCTCGGCGAGGATGGCGTCGAGGCCGAAGCCGTCGCGCGAGACGTCCGGCTCGGTCCAGATCTGGGCATCGACCGGCAGCAGATAGGTCTGACGGTTGGACTGGATGGCAAAGCCGTCGAAGAAGATCAGCGCCACCGCGCCGCGCTCGATGCGGTCGTAGAAGCGGCCCAGCACCTGCCGCATGGCATCGCCGGTGAGATTGCTCTGCCTGTCGACGACGAAGCCGCCGCGCTTCAATTCCTCGGCGACGTCCTGGGCATCGTTGGCGACCTCGCTCAGGACGAACTCATTGTCGGGATATTTCGCGTTGCCGATCACCAGCGCGATCTTCGCGGTGTCGGCCGCATGGCATGCGGCACCGCCGCTCAGCACGACCAATCCTGCCAGCAACAACATCAATGCGGCGCGCATGAAATGGCTCATCGGTGATCAAATCTCCGGTCAGGATAACGCGCGCAAGCCCCAGTTCAATCGCGAAGCGAAGTTGCGCCCACACGCTATGGTGAGGCGACCCTGCAGATTGCCCTTGCGCGCGCCGCCGGTCCTGCCGCAAATGGCTGCAAAACCGGACCAAGCGAGCGAGCATGTCATGACCGACACCACAGCCGTCATCACCGAGAAGCGCGGGCAGGCGTTCTGGATCACCATCAACCGGCCGGAGAAACGCAACGCGCTGAACGGCGAGGTCATCGCCGGGATCACAAGAGCCTATCGCGACGCGCATGAGGACAAGGACGTCCGCGTCATCGTGCTGACGGGCGCGGGCGACAAGGCGTTCTGCGCGGGCGCCGACTTGCAGAATTCCGGCGCGGCTTTCGCGATGGATCATTCCAAACCAAATGTCGACTATGCCGATCTGTTACGTTTGTCACAGAACGCCACCAAGCCCGCGATTGCGCGCCTCAATGGCGTCTGCATGGCCGGCGGCATGGGCCTTCTGTGCATGACCGACATGGCGGTTGCGGCCGATCACGTCGTCTTTGGCCTGCCGGAGGTGAAGGTCGGCGTGTTCCCGATGCAGGTGCTGAGCCTGCTCCAGCGCATCGCTCCGCCCCGTCTCGTCAACGAATGGGCGCTTACGGGCGAGCCGTTCGACGCCAGGGCCGCGCAGGCCGCGGGGCTGCTCAACTACTTCGTGCCCGCCGCCGAGTTAGATGCCAAGGTCGACTGGCTGATCGGCCGCATCGTCGACAAATCCCCGACCGCGATCCGCCGCGGCAAATACGCCATGCGCGCGATCGCCTCGATGTCGTTCGACGAGAGCATCGCCTACACCGAAAGCCAGATCGCGCTGCTCGCGATGACCGAGGACGCCAAGGAAGGGTTGAAGGCGTTCAGCGAGAAGAGGAAGCCGGTCTGGACGGGGAGGTGAGGAGGCAGGGGCACTGCTCTCTGCTGTCATTCCGGGGCGCGCCATTTGGCGCGAGCCCGGAATCCATTTGTCGATATGATCTGCTGCACGACGGATTCCGGGCTCGCGCTGCGCGCGCCCCCTGAATGACGATCTCACCCCGCGTTCGCCTTCAGCCCCGCCGCTTGGATCCCCGCCACCGCGCAGGCCTCGTCATTGTCGGACGTATCGCCGGAGACGCCGACCGCGCCGAGCAGGGTCGCGCCGTCCATGATCAACACGCCACCGGGGACCGGCACCAGTGCGCCCTTGGCGATCGTGTTCACGGCATCGACGAAATAGGCCTGCTCCTGCGCGCGCTGGAACAAAGCGCGCGAGCCCATGCCCATGGCGAGCGCGCCATAGGCCTTGCCATGCGCGATCTCGGCGCGCATCAGGCTGGTGCCGTCCTGCGCCGCCGCGAGCTTGAGCACGCCGCGCGCGTCCAGGATGGTGACGACCAGCGGCTTCAGCTTCAGCTCGCCGGCCTTCGCGAAGGCTGCGTCGAGGATTTTTCGGGCGGTGTCGAGGGTGAGGTCAGCCATGGCTGGTTTCCTTTGCAGCTGGAGAGGTGGCGTTGGATTTGGCGCGATCGAGGCTCATGGCCAGCACGCGCGCGACGTGAAGCGCTTCGCGCTGGGTGCCGTCGTGGATCTGGTGCCGGCAGGAGGTGCCATCGGCGACGACTAGCGTATCCGGGTCCGCGCGCCGCACGGCCGGCAGCAGCGACAGCTCGGCCATCTCGATCGACGCATCGTAGGTGTCCGCGCCATAGCCGAACGCGCCAGCCATGCCGCAGCAGCTCGACTCGATGGTCTCGACCTTCAGCCCCGGGACGAGGCGCAGCACCTGCTCGACCGGCTTGAAGGCGCCGAAGGATTTTTGATGGCAATGGCCATGCACCACGGCCTTGTCGGCGACGATGCCGAGCGGCAGTTGCAGCCTTCCGGCCTCGGCCTCGCGCACCAGAAACTCCTCGAAGGTCAGCGCGTGGGCGCCGATCGCCTTGGCCTCGTCGTCCTTGCGCAGTGAAGCGAGCTCGTCGCGCAGCGTCAGGAGGCAGCTCGGCTCGAGGCCGACGATCGGCACGCCGCGCGCCGCGTATGGCGCGAAGGCCGAGACCAGCCGGTCGAGCTCGACCTTGGCTTCGTCAACGAGGCCGGCTGACAGGAATGTGCGGCCGCAGCACAGCGGACGGCTGCCGCTCGCAAGTTTTGGCAGATGCACGCGATAGCCGCCGGCCGTGAGCACGCGCAGAGCGGCGTCCAGATTCTCGCGCTCATAGATGCAGTTGAAGGTATCGGCGAACAGCACGACCTCGCGGCCGGTCTCCGGGCCGATGCTTTCGGCGGGCGGCACGAACACATCGCGGCGGAAGGCGGGGAGGGTCCGGCGTGCGCTGATGCCGGCGAAGCGCTCGAACAGCCTTCGCAGCAGCGGGCTGCTGTTTCGCAAATTCGCCAGCGGCGCGAAGCGCGAAGCAAGGCCGGCATAGCGCGGCAGATATCCGACGAGCCGGTCGCGCAGCGTCAGGCCGTGAGAAGCGGCGCGCGCGGCCAGCACCTCGATCTTCATCTTGGCCATGTCGACGCCAGTCGGACATTCATGGCGGCAGGCCTTGCAGGAGACGCAGAGTTTGAGCGTCTCCATCATCTCGTCGGAAGAGAGCGCATCCGGGCCGAGCTGGCCGGAGATCGCAAGCCGCAGCGTATTGGCGCGGCCGCGGGTAACGTCCTTCTCGTTGCGCGTGGCGCGATAGGACGGGCACATCACGCCGCCCTCCAGCTTGCGGCAGGCGCCGTTGTTGTTGCACATCTCGACTGCGCCCTGGAAGCCGCTGCCGGCGCCGGGATAAGCGGACCAGTCGAGCTTCGTCTTCAGCTCGCCGACCCGATAGTCCGGCTTGAAGCGGAACAGCGAGCGGTCGTCCATCCTGGGCGCATCGACGATCTTGCCGGGATTGAGCACGCCGGCGGGATCGAAGCGCTGCTTCACCTCCCTGAAGTCGGCGACGAGGCGCTCGCCGAACATGGCCTCGTGGAATTCGGAGCGCACCAGCCCGTCGCCGTGCTCGCCGGAATGCGAGCCCTTGTACTCGCGCACTAGGGCGAAGGCCTCTTCGGCGATGGCGCGCATGGCCTTGACGTCCTTCTCCAGCTTCAGGTTCAGAACGGGGCGCACATGCAGGCAGCCTTCCGAGGCGTGCGCATACATCGTGCCGCTGGTGCCGTGCTTGGCGAACACTTCGTTCAGCCGTGCGGTGTAGTCGGCGAGGTGCGGCAGCGGCACGGCGCAGTCCTCGACGAAGGAGACCGGCTTGCCCTCCTGCTTCATCGACATCATCACGTTGAGGCCGGCCGCGCGGAAATCGGCGATGCCGCTCTGCAGCGCCGGCTCGGTGATCTCGACCACGCCGCCCCATTTACGCGTGTCGTTGTTCCAGCCGAAGCCGAGATCGCCCATCAACTCGCCGAGCTGCTTGAGGCGCACCAGATTGTCCGACTGGTCTTCTTCGGCGAATTCGACCACCAGCACGGCGTCGGGATCGCCCTTGATCGCCGCGGAGATGACGGGTGCGAACATCGCGATGTCGCGGCCGAGCGCGATCATGGTGCGGTCGACCAGCTCGACAGCGATCGGCTTGAGCTTGACGAGGTGCTGGGCCGCGTCCATCGCCTCGTAGAAGCTGCCGAAATGGCAGACGCCGAGCGCCCTGTTGCGGATCACGGGCCACAGCTTCAGCTCGACCTTGGTGGTGAAGGCGAGCGTGCCTTCCGAGCCGACCAAGAGATGCGCCATGTTGTTCGGCGCATTGCGTGGCACCAGCGCATCGAGATTGTAGCCTCCGACGCGGCGCTGCACCTTCGGGAAGCGCGCGGCGATCTCGTCGGCCTCGCGGGCGCCGAGGTCGAGCATGTCGCGGAACAGGGCGCGGGTGCTGTCGCCGGCCTCGAGGTCGGAGAGATCGCGCGCGACCTCGCCGAAACGGCTCAGCGTGCCGTCGGCGAGTGAGGCCTCCATCGACAGCGTGTTGTCGCGCATGGTGCCGTAGCGCAGGCTGCGGCCGCCGCAGGAATTGTTGCCAGCCATGCCGCCGATGGTGGCGCGGGAGGCCGTGGAGACGTCAACCGGAAACCACAGGCCGTGCTTTTTGAGCTGACGGTTGAGGTCGTCGAGCACGATGCCGGGCTCGACCACGCAGGTGCGGCCTTCGACGTCGAGCGACAGGATCCGGTTGAGGTGCTTGGACAGATCGATCACGAGGCCGTCATTGACGGTCTGGCCGCATTGCGAGGTGCCGCCGCCGCGCGGGGTGACCTTCAGCCCCTCGTCGCGCGCGATCGCCAGCGCCCGCAGGGCCTCGTCCATGGTCTTGGGGACGACCACGCCTGATGGCATGATCTGGTAGAACGAGGCGTCGGTGGCGTAGCGGCCGCGGCTGAAGCCGTCGAACAGCACGTCGCCGGTCAATTCCGACCGCAGGCGCCGTTCGAGCGAGGAGGCGTTCGTCATCCCTGATTCCGGACTGACCCGGCCAGGCTCAGCCTTGCTGGGATATTCATTGTGGTTCCTGACCGACTATATTGCGAATGCAAAATGGGCAAGCCGGGCGCCCCTCAAGGCGATGCCGGCGCGCCCTCTTGGGGCTCGGTCAGGTGCTCGATCGCTGCCGTCCGTTTGTTGCGCAGATGCTGGAACAGGATGTCGCTAAGCTCGCTCCCGGCGCGGCGGCGCAATGCATCGAGAATGGCCTCGTGCTCACGCATGGCTTCCGCCCAGCGCTGCCGCTTGCGGGCGAAATTGGCGGAGTAGCGGACGCGTCGGATCCGGCCGGCGAAATTGGCGTAGGCGATCTTCAGCGTCTCGTTGCGCGCGGCCGCGACGATGCTCTCGTGGATGCGCTGGTTGGCCTGGAAATAGCCGTGCATGTCGCGATGCAGGTAATGGCCGTACATCTCGTAGTGCAGCTGCTCGATCGCCGTGATTTCCGCATCCGTTATGGCTTCGCAGGCGAGGCGCCCTGCCAGGCTTTCCAGGCCTGCCATGACGTCGAACAGTTCCTCGATATCGCGCTGGCTGAGCTGGCGCACCCGTGCGCCGCGGTTGGGCAATAGCTCGATCAGGCCCTCGGCGGCGAGCACCTTGAGCGCCTCGCGCAATGGCGTGCGGGAGATGCCGAGCATCTCGCAAAGCTGCCGCTCGGGAACGCGCGCGCCTTCCGGAATATTGCCTTCGACCACGTAGTCGCGCAGCCGCAGCAGGATCTCGCCATGCAGCGAGGCCTCCTGCCGGTCGCCATTGCCGGCGAGCGGGGTGATCGGAACCCCGGTGTCGGGAATCGTGGATTTCATTTGCAGCACAATAATTTGCCCGATTGGTCGCGTCGACGCTCAAATCGAATACCAGATTTCAATTGAAGGGACAAAGAATGAATGCAAAATAGCCGATGGAGCCTGCATCACCCGCCGGAAAGGAGCTTCACATGCCTCAGGGACGCCATTTCCTACAGATTCCGGGCCCGAGCCCGATCCCCGAGCGCGTCCTGCGCGCGATGGACATGCCCGTCATCGACCACCGCAGCGCCGAATTCGGCGAGCTCGGCCGGACGGTACTCGAAGGCAGCCAGCAGATCTTCCAGACCAAGGGGCCGGTCGTGATCTTCCCTTCATCCGGGACCGGCGCCTGGGAAGCCGCGATCGTCAACACGCTGTCGCCGGGCGACAAGGTGCTGATGGTCGAGACCGGCCACTTCGCCACGATGTGGCGGCAGATGGCCGCCCGCTTGGGCATCGAGGTCGATTTCGTCCCGGGCGACTGGCGCCGCGGCGCCGATCCCACGGTGATCGAGGCCAAGCTCTCCGAAGACGCCGCGCGCACCATCAAGGCGGTGATGGTCGTGCACAACGAGACCTCGACCGGCGCGACCAGCCGCATCGCCGAGATCCGCGCCGCGATCGACCGCGCCTCGCATCCGGCACTCTTGATGGTCGACACCATCTCCTCGCTCGGCTCGGTCGACTATCGTCACGACGCGTGGAAGGTCGATGTCAGCGTCAGCTGCTCGCAGAAGGGTTTCATGCTGCCGCCCGGCCTCGGCTTCAACGCGATCTCGGACAAGGCCTTGGCTGCGTCCAGAACCAACAAGATGCCGCGTTCCTATTTCGACTGGGAGGAGATGCTCAAGCCCAACGCTAAGGGCTTCTTCCCCTATACGCCCGCGACCAATCTGCTCTACGGCCTGCGCGAGGCGATCGCGATGCTGCTCGAGGAGGGGCTCGACAATGTTTTTGCGCGGCATCAGCGCTTGGCGGCCGCGACGCGGGCCGCGGTCAACCATTGGGGTCTCGAAGTGCTGTGCCAGGAGCCTTCGGAGTTCTCGCCGGTGCTCACGGCCGTGCTGATGCCTCCGGGGCATGATGCCGATCAGTTCCGGAAAGTCGTGCTCGACAATTACAACATGTCGCTCGGCTCGGGCCTGTCGAAGGTCGCCGGCAAGGTCTTCCGCATCGGCCATCTCGGCGAATGCAACGCGCTGACGCTGCTCGGCGCGCTCACCGGCGTCGAGATGGGCTTGTCGGTGGCCGGCGTGCCGCACCGCTCCGGCGGTGTGGATGTCGCGATGAAGCTGCTGGAGCAGCGCCCGCAGGGCAATGCCGCGCAGCATCTGAAGATCGTCGGCACGTAAAGGTCGGCACGCAAAGGTGGTCGCGACGGAGCGGCCGAGGGCAGGCCGGCCCGCTATGCACGAACGGCCCTTTGGAGGAGAGGACAAGCCGGTCAAATGGTGCTATTCGGCGCCACCAAACCAAGGCAAGACCGGGAAGGACGCCGATGACCGTGCATACTGGAAGGCATTTCTTACAGATTCCAGGACCGACCAATGTGCCCGATCGGGTGCTGCGGGCGATGGATATGCCGACGCTGGACCATCGCGGTCCGGAGTTCGCCGAGCTCGGTTATGCCGTGCTTGCCGCAATGCAGCGCGTATTCCGCACCAAGCAGCCCGTGATCATCTTCCCCTCGTCCGGTACCGGCGCCTGGGAAGCGGCGATGGTCAACGTTTTCGCGCCCGGCGACAAGGTCTTGATGTGCGAGACCGGCCAGTTCGCCGTGCTGTGGCGCGGCATCGCCGACAAGTTCAAGCTCGATGTCGACTTCATCCCGAGCGACTGGCGCCATGGCGCCGACCTTGCGGAGATCGAGAAGCGCCTTGCCGCCGACAAGCAGCACGCCATCAAGGCGGTCTGCGTCGTGCACAACGAGACCTCGACCGGCTGCGTGACGCCGCCGCTGGAGGTGCGCAAGATCCTCGACCGCACCAAGCATCCGGCGCTGCTGATGGTCGACACCATCTCCGGGCTCGGCTCGATGGAATATGAGCACGACGCCTGGGGCATCGACGTCTCGGTCGCCGGCTCGCAGAAGGGCCTGATGCTGCCGCCGGGCCTCGGCTTCAACGCCGTCTCGGAGAAGGCGCTCGCGGTCGCCAAAGCCAACCCCGGCATGCGCTCCTACTGGGACTGGCAGGAGGTGATCAGCTTCAACAAGCTCGGCACCTTCCCCTACACGCCCGCAACGAACCTGCTCTACGGCCTGCGCGAGGCGGTGAAGATGCTGGAGGAGGAGGGGCTGGAGAACGTCTGGACCCGCCACAAGCGCCACAGCGCCGCGACGCGTGCTGCGGTCAAGGTCTGGGGCCTCGAGACGCAATGTGCTGATCCCGCCGCGCATTCGCCGGCGCTGACCGGCGTGCGCGTGCCCGAGGGCTTTGATGCCGACGCCTTCCGCAAGGTGGTGCTGGAGAACTTCGACATGTCGCTCGGCACCGGCCTGAACAAGGTCAAGGGCAAGGTGTTCCGCATCGGCCATATCGGCCATTTCAACGATCTGATGCTGATGGGCACGCTCGCCGGCGTCGAGATGGGCCTCGATCTCGCAAAGATCCCGCACCGGAGCGGCGGCGTATTGGCGGCCATGGACGTCCTCAAGGGACGCGACGTTGTGCCGATGACCAAGGCTCAAGTTGCCTGAGGCTCAGGTTGCCTGAGGGCGGCCTGACTGAACTGTAGTGAAGGAAGTGAGCGCGCGATGAACGCACCGACGACTGCCAACGAAGACCTGCTCTACTCCGTCACGGACGGCATCGCGCGGATCACCTTCAACCGCCCGCAGGCGCGCAACGCCATGACCTTCGCCATGTATGACCGCATGGCGGAGATCTGCGAGGAGATCAACGCCGACCGCTCGATCAAGGCGCTGATCCTGACCGGCGCGGGCGACAAGGCGTTCGCCTCCGGCACGGACATCTCGCAATTCCGCGCCTTCAAGACCGCGCAGGATGCGCTCGACTACGAGGCGCGCATCGATCGCGTGCTCGGCACGCTCGAGCAGTGCCGCGTGCCGGTGATCGCGGCGATCGCCGGCGCCTGCACCGGCGGCGGCGCAGGGATAGCGGCCTGCTGCGATCTTCGCATCGGCACCGAGACGACGCGGATGGGCTTTCCGATTGCGCGCACGCTCGGCAACTGCCTGTCGATGTCCAACATCAGCCGCATCGTCGCGCTGGTCGGTCCCGCCCGCACCAAGGATATGATCTTCAAGGCGCGCCTGGTCGAGGCGCAGGAGGCGCTGGCGCTCGGCCTGCTCAACGAAATCGTGCCTGACGTTGAGACGCTGCAGCGCCGTTCCGACGAGACTGCAAAGCTCGTCGCCAGCCACGCGCCGCTGACGCTGGAAGCGACCAAGGAAGCGGTGCGCCGCATCCGCCGCACGCTCTCGCGCGAGGAAGGCGAGGACCTGATCCTGAAAGCCTATATGAGCGAGGATTTCCGCGAGGGCATGGATGCCTTCCTCAACAAGCGGACGCCGGTCTGGAAGGGCAAGTAAGTCTCACGGGCTTTCGGCTCCGTCAGTCGAAAGTCATATGCGCGCAATTGCCCGTCTGCTTGAACTCTACAGGATTAATCCGCACTATGCAGCGATAGAATTTTCCGCACCTACAACTCAAAAAACATCAGGGGACGAAACTCGTGCGAATTCCAGTGAAAGCCCTCGGCGCTGCGACGGCGCTGTTGTTGAGTACGCCGGCCGTTGCGGCCTGGGAGCCGACGAAACCGGTGGAGATCGTGGTGGCGGCGGGCGCGGGCGGCGCCTCCGACCAGATGGCCCGGATGATGCAGGCCGCGATCCAGAAGAACAATCTGATGAAGCAGCCGGTGGTGGTCTCGCTCAAGGGCGGTGCCTCGGGCGCGGAAGCGCTGATGTACATGAAGTCCAGCGAGGGCGATCCCAACAAGGTGCTGATCGCCTATTCGCTGATCTACATGCTGCCGCTGTCGGCGAAGATCCCGTTCAACTGGCGCGAGCTGACGCCGGTCGCGGTGGTCGCGCTCGACCAGTTCGTGCTGTGGGACAACAGCGCGGGCCCCAAGACGCTGAAGGAATTCGTCGCGGCCGCCAAGGCTGCGAGCGCGCCGTTCAAGATGGGCGGCACCGGCTCCAAGCGCGAGGACCACGTGCTCACCGTGTTCCTGGAGCAGAAGACCGGCGCGAAATTCTCCTATCTGCCCTACAAGTCGGGCGGCGAGGCCGCGACCCAGCTGGTCGGCAACCACACCGAAGCCAACGTCAACAACCCATCCGAAAATCTCGAGGTCTGGCGCGCCGGCCAGGTGCGTCCGCTCTGCGTGTTCGACAGGGAGCGCATTGCCTATAGGACCAAGGTGACCGACACCCAGTCCTGGGCCGACATCCCGACCTGCAAGGAGGAGGGCGTCGACGTGCAATATCTGATGCTGCGCGCGATGTTCCTGCCCGGCAAGGTCACGCCGGAGCAGCAGGCGTTCTACGTCGATCTGTTCCACAAGGTGACGCAGACCGCGGAATACAAGGACTACATGGAGAAGCAGGCCTTGAAGCCGATCTTCCTCACCGGCAAGGACATGGTGCAGTTCCTCGAGGAGGACGATGCGCTGAACAAGTCGCTGATGACGGAAGCCGGCTTCGTCGCGAAGTAGCTGTCCCTTTTTTCTCCCTCTCCCCGTTCTTACGGGGAGAGGGAGAATTGAACGCACTCCGTCCCTAACAGTCCATGTCCCAAACCGATATCGAAATCGTCGTCGAGGATCCCACCGCGCCCGAAGACGATTCCCCTTCCGTCGTCTCTTCCGGCACGATCGAAATCGTCGTCTGCCTGCTGCTGCTCGCGCTCGCGGTCACGCTCGGCTACGACAATTGGCGCACCGGCGCGTCCTGGGACGCGACCGGGCCGGAGCCCGGCTATTTCCCGTTCTATCTCTCCGTCATTCTCGCCGGCGGCAGCCTCTACGGTCTGATCGCCGCGCTGCTTGCGCGGCGCGCCTCGTCCGGAACCTTCGTCACGCGCGCGCAAGGCCGCCGCGTGCTGGCGGTGTTCGTGCCGACGTCGCTGTTCTGCCTGGCGACGCAGTTCCTCGGCCTCTATGTCGCGAGCTTTCTCCTGATCGCGGGCTTCATGCGCCTCGTCGGCCGGATCGCGTTGTGGAAGTCGCTGCTCACCGCGTTCGCGTTCACGGCCATCATGTTCGTTACCTTCGACGTCGCCTTCGACGTCATCATGCCGAAGGGGCCGCTCGAAGCGGCCCTCGGGCGCTAGGCGGAGCCCCCGCGCGATGGAAGCTCTCGGTCTCCTGCTCCACGGCTTTGCCGTCCTGCTGACGTGGAAGACGCTCGTGCTCATGATGGTCGGGCTGGTGCTCGGCATCTTCGTCGGCGTGCTGCCCGGGCTCGGCGGCCCCAACGGCGTCGCGATCCTGTTGCCGCTGACCTTCACGATGGACCCGACCTCGGCCATCGTGATGCTGTCCTGCATCTATTGGGGCGCCTTGTTCGGCGGTGCCATCACCTCGATCCTGTTCAACATCCCGGGCGAAGCCTGGTCGGTCGCGACCACTTTCGACGGCTATCCGATGGCGCAGCAGGGCAGGGCGGCGGAGGCGCTGACTGCGGCGTTCACCTCTTCCTTCGTCGGCTCGCTGGTCGCGGTGCTCCTGATCACCTTCCTCGCGCCGATGATCTCGTCCTTTGCGCTGAAATTCGGCCCGCCCGAGTTCTTCGCGGTGTATCTCCTCACCTTCTGCTCCTTCGTCGGCCTCGGGCGCGAAGCCAAGCACAAGACCGTCATCTCGATGTCGCTGGGCCTTTTGCTCGCCGGCATCGGCATGGATACGGTGTCCGGCAGTCTGCGCATGACCTTCGGCTCGCCGGAGCTCCTGCGCGGCATCAACTTCCTGGTCGCCGTCATCGGCCTGTTCGGCATCAGCGAGATCCTGCTGACGATGGAGGAGCGCCTTGCGCTGCGCGGGCATGCGGCCAGCATCTCGCTGCGCGTCGTGCTCGGCGTCTGGAAGGATCTGCCGAAATACTGGGTGACGCTGCTACGCTCCTCCTTCATCGGTTGCTGGCTCGGCATCACCCCGGGCGGTGCGATCGCGGCCTCCTTCATGGGCTACAATCTGGCAAAACGCTTCGCCAAGGAGCCCGCGAGCTTCGGCAAGGGCCGCATCGAGGGCGTGTTCGCGCCGGAGACGGCGGCGCATGCCTCCGGCACCTCGGCGCTGCTGCCGATGCTGGCGCTCGGCATTCCCGGCTCGGGCACGGCCGCGATCCTGCTCGGCGGGCTGATGGTGTGGGGCCTCAATCCGGGGCCGCTGCTGTTCGTCGAGCACAAGGATTTCGTCTGGGGCCTGATCGCCTCGATGTATCTCGGCAACGTCGTCGGCCTCGTGCTGGTGCTGACGACGGTGCCGATCTTCGCCTCGATCCTGCGCGTGCCGTTCGCGGCGGTGGCGCCGATGATCGTGGTGTCCTGCGCGATCGGCGCCTATGCCATCCAGAACGCTATGTTCGACATCTGGCTGATGCTGGGCTTCGGCGTGGTCGGCTACGTCTTCAAGAAGATCGGCATTCCGCTGGCCCCGTTCACCCTGGCGCTCGTGCTCGGCAACCGTGCCGAGGATGCCTTCCGCCTGTCGATGATCGGCTCCGGCGGCACCTTGAAGGTGTTCTGGTCGAACGGCCTAGTCGGCTCGATCACGACCCTGGCGATTGTGCTGCTGTTCTGGCCGGTGATCGACGGCCTGCTCGGCCGTGTCGGGTTGACGCATGGGACCAAGGCGACATCGCCCTAGGGTGGTAGAGAAATATTTTTTAAATCAATGGCTTATGTCAAGGTTAGCTCTTTGATCCGGATGCCACCGCGATCTGCGATTGTTTCCGAATGTTGCCGCGGCGGCACAGCCCTTGGGTGAGGATGCGCGTATATTTCGATCACAAGATCGTGCAAGGGGGAATTCTCCATGAAGCGGATAGTGATTGGAATGGCGGCTGCGATGTCGCTGTTTGCCACGGGCGCGCTGGCCGCCGATCTCGCGGCAAAGCCGTACGTCAAGGCGCCTATGGTCGATCCGGTCTGGAGCTGGACGGGCTTCTATGTCGGCGCCAACGGCGGCTACAGCTGGGGCCGTTCGCGCACTGACGTCACCTACACCAACACGGCGACCGGTGCGGTGATCGTGCCGCCGGCCGGATCCGTCACCAACGCCTCGTTCGACATGAACGGTGCCGTCGCCGGTGGCCAGGCCGGCTACAACTGGCAGAGCGCGAATTGGGTGTTCGGCATCGAGGGCGACCTGAATTGGTCGGACGAGAGGGGGCGCGCCGGCTTCAACTGCGCCCCCACCAGCCTTGCAGGCGGCGCCTGTCTTCCGGGCCTGACCTTTCTGCCCCCCGGCGCTGCTGCCGGCACCACTCTGACGCTCGACCAGGATCTGCAATGGTTCGGCACGGTCCGCGGCCGCGTCGGCATTCTGGCGACGCCGAAAGTGCTGTTCTATGGCACCGGCGGTGTGGCCTTCGGCGAGATCAAGACCACGGGCACTATCGCCGGTTTCACGCCGGCTGGTGTCGCGGTCGCCTCGACCAGCTCTTCATCGGACACGCGCGTCGGCTGGACCTTGGGTGCCGGTGTGGAAGGCAAGATCACTCAGAACTGGAGCGCCAAGCTCGAATATCTCTATGTGGATCTCGGCCGGTTCTCGTCAGGTCCGTTCTCGCTCGCGCCGTTGCCCACGATTGCGGCCAGTGCTTCCTCTCGCTTCACAGACCACATCCTGCGCGCCGGCATCAACTATCAGTTCGGTGGCCCGGTGGTCGCCAAGTACTGAGCGACGAAGTACTGAGATCAACAAGGCGTCCAACAACAAGCAAAGCCCGGCTCGCGCCGGGCTTTGTCGTTGCAGAGGGGCCTTGAGATTCACACCACCTTCGCGTCTTTGAGCCTTCCGATCTCGTCGGTCTCGAAGCCGAACTCCTTCAGCACTTCGTCGGTCTGCTCGCCGAATTCCGGCGGCCGCGCCACCATCCTGCTCGGCGTGCGCGACAGCGTCACGGGCTGGCCGACCAAGCGGATATGCCGGCCTTCATCGTTCGGCACGTCCTGCGCAATGCCGAGATGCTTGACCTGCGCGTCCTCGAACATCTGGTCGATGGCGTAGATCGGCCCGCAGGGCACGCCGGCCTCGTTGAGCTCGCGGACCCAGGTCTCGGTCGACTTCGTCACGGTGCGCTTCTCGATCTCGGCGTTGAGCGCATCGCGATTCTTCGAGCGGGCGGGAGCCGTTGCATAGTCGGGATGAGTGTAAAGCTCGGGCGCGCCGATCGCCTGCGCGCAGCGCTCCCAGATCCGCCCGCCCGTCGTGGCGATGTTGATGTAGCCGTCGGAGGTCTTGAACACGCCGGTCGGAATGCTGGTCGGATGGTTGTTGCCGGCCTGCCTGGCGACCTCCTTCTCCATCAGCCAGCGCGCGGCCTGGAAGTCGAGCATGAAGATCTGGGCCTGCAGCAGCGAGGTCTGCACCCACTGTCCCTTGCCCGAGACCTCGCGCTCGAGCAGGGCGGTGAGGATACCCATCGCGCAAAACAGGCCGGCACTGAGGTCGGCGACGGGAATGCCGACCCGCATCGGGCCTTCGCCCGGTGCGCCGGTGATCGACATCAGCCCACCCATGCCTTGCGCGATCTGATCGAAGCCCGGCCGCTTGTGGTAGGGACCGTCCTGGCCGAAGCCGGAGATGCTGCCATAGACGATGCGCGGGTTGATCGCGGCGAGGCTGTCGTAGTCGATGCCGAGCTTCTTCTTCACGTCGGGCCGGAAATTCTCGACCACGACGTCGGCCTTGGCGGCAAGGCGCTTGAACACCGCGAGCCCGCGCTCGTCCTTCAGGTTCAGCGTCATCGCCCGTTTGTTGCGGTGCAAATTCTGAAAGTCGGAACCGCGCCGCGGCCCGCCCGGCTGCTCGCCGCCGGCATCCTCGGTCAGGGCGTCGATCTTGACGACGTTAGCGCCCCAGTCGGCGAGCTGTCGCACGCAGGTCGGCCCGGAGCGGACACGGGTCAGATCGAGCACGGTGAAGCGCGACAGGGCTTCCGAGGCATGCGGGAAGGGCATCGTGAAAGGCTCCGGGACAGGTTGCGGGCCTACCATAGTGGCCAGAGATCACGCGACAAGCCGGGCCGGTGCCGATCCCGCCTGCTGAAATGCCTTGCCTGAGGCGCTGTCTGCGAGGTTAGCGCGACAGGCGCTTCAATTCGGCCCGCGCCTGCGCGGCAAGGGGATCATCGCCATGGCGCGCAATGAAGAGTTCAAGGGCCTCCCGCGTTCCCTTCCGGCGGGCAGCTTCATATTCCTCTGCCACCGCAGCGGCAGGATCTCGCGCCATCGGCATGGAGGGCGCGCGCCCTGCCTTGCTGCTGTCGTCTGCCTTGGCCTTCTCCACCATCACGGGCAGTCCTCCGAGAGGTTGATGGGACAGTCCAGCAAGCGCAATCAAGGCGCCAAACAGGCCGGCCGGGAGTGTGCGTCGTTTCATGAAACCCTGCAAATCACGGGAGTTCCGGGAACGAAACTCTATGCTGCCGTTCCGTATGACTACGGGATTTAATGGCTAACACGGCCTTATGGGAGCAGCGCAAACGCCGCTGCCCCATTTAAACCAAACGTTTAACTCTCTAGCTAGAATCATGTGCCCCCGCGGCGAATCACACGACGCGTTGCTTGGAGAGTCCATTGGCCACCGCCGTTTATGTCAGTGCCACCAACAACGCCGAGATTGACGGCCTGCTGTCCGGCGTCAAATGGTCGGGCACGATCACCTACAGCTTTCCTGACGCGCCGAGCGACTATTCGAATCCTTATTCCGGCGGCAGCGGCGAGCCAACCACCTCGGGCTTTGCCTCGGTGCCCACGCAGATCCAGGCGGCGATCAACTACGCCGTCGGATTGATCCTGAGCTACACCAACGCCAACATCCAATATGCGGGCACCAACGGCGCCGACCTCATGATCGCGCAGTCGTCGGCCGCCAATCCGACCGCCTACGCCTACTATCCCGGCAATTATGCACCCGGCGGCGACATCTGGTTCGGGACTCAATACAATTTCTCGCTGGCCAAGCTCGGCAATTACTACTTCACCACTGCGCTGCACGAGCTCGGACACGCGATCGGCCTCAAGCACAGCCAGGAGGCCGGCGGCCCCGGCAACGTTGCGGTGCCGAGCGCGCATGACAGCAGCGAATACACCGTCATGAGCTATCGCAGCTATGTCGGCGCTTCGACCACGGGCGGCTACACCAACGAAGCCTACGGATATTCGCAGACCTACATGGCCAACGATATCCTCGCGCTCCAGACGATGTACGGCGCGGACTACACGACGCAGAGCGGCAGCACCGTCTACACCTGGAATCCGACCACGGGGCAGCAGTTCATCAATGGCGTCGGCCAGCTCGCACCGGGCGGAGGCGTCGGCGGCTCGGCCAACCGCATCTACGAGACCGTCTGGGACGGCGGCGGCACCGATACCTACGACCTCTCGAACTACACGACGAACCTGAGCATCAACCTCAATCCCGGTGCCTCGTCGGTGTTCTCCTCCGTGCAGTTGGCCTATCTCGGCAACGGCCACTATGCATCGGGCAACGTCTACAACGCCTATCTTTATAGCGGCGACGCGCGCTCCTACATCGACAACGCCACCGGCGGGTCCGGCAACGACACGATCATCGGCAACGCCATCGCCAACACGCTGAACGGCGCCGGCGGCAACGACACGATCACCGGCGGTGCGGGCAGCGATACCATCAACGGCGGCTCAGGCACGGACACCGCAGTGTATTCGGGCAGCCGGGCCAACTACACCATCTCCTACAACGCGGCGACACAGACCTTCACCCTCGTCGACCTGCGCAGCGGATCGCCTGACGGTACCGATACCGTCACCGGCACCGAATATTTTCGGTTTGGGGATGGCACGGTAGCCAGCTCCAGCCTCGTTTCGACAACGATCGAGGCGTTCGGGTCGACCAGCGTGTTCCGGTCCGGCGGCAACTATTATCTGAACAACATCTCGACCGGCACCGGCCCAACGCTGAAATACCAAGGCAATGTGGTGGACACGGCCAATTACACGACGTGGTCCGTCATTGCTGCCGAGCAGGTGTCCGGTGGCGGCTACGACGTGGTCTGGAAGAACTCGGCCAACGGGCACTACTCGGTCTGGAGCACCGACAGCAGCGGCAATTTCGTGACGACGCTGGCCGCGGCTCCCGAGGTCCTGGGGAGCGATCCGACCCTGAAAGCACTGGAGCCGACGCTGCAGCAGGATCTCAATGGCGACGGCACGATCGGAGTGCCGATTGCCAGCCCCGTCACGATCGAGGCGTTGGGATCGACCAGCGTGGTGGTGTCCGGGGGCAATTACTATCTGAATAACATCTCGACCGGCACCGGCCCAACGCTGAAATACCAAGGCAATGTGGTGGACACGGCCAATTACACGACGTGGTCCGTCATTGCTGCCGAGCAGGTGTCCGGTGGCGGCTACGACGTGGTCTGGAAGAACTCGGCCAACGGGCACTACTCGGTCTGGAGCACCGACAGCAGCGGCAATTTCGTGACGACGCTGGCCGCGGCTCCCGAGGTCCTGGGGAGCGATCCGACCCTGAAAGCACTGGAGCCGACGCTGCAGCAGGATCTCAATGGCGACGGCACGATCGGAGTGCCGATTGCCAGCCCCGTCACGATCGAGGCGTTGGGATCGACCAGCGTGGTGGTGTCCGGGGGCAATTACTATCTGAACAACATCTCGACCGGCACCGGCCCAACGCTGAAATACCAAGGCAATGTGGTGGACACGGCCAATTACACGACGTGGTCCGTCATTGCTGCCGAGCAGGTGTCCGGTGGCGGCTACGACGTGGTCTGGAAGAACTCGGCCAACGGGCACTACTCGGTCTGGAGCACCGACAGCAGCGGCAATTTCGTGACGACGCTGGCCGCGGCTCCCGAGGTCCTGGGGAGCGATCCGACCCTGAAAGCACTGGAGCCGACGCTGCAGCAGGATCTCAATGGCGACGGCACGATCGGAGTGCCGATTGCCAGCCCCGTCACGATCGAGGCGTTGGGATCGACCAGCGTGGTGGTGTCCGGGGGCAATTACTATCTGAATAACATCTCGACCGGCACCGGCCCAACGCTGAAATACCAAGGCAATGTGGTGGACACGGCCAATTACACGACGTGGTCCGTCATTGCTGCCGAGCAGGTGTCCGGTGGCGACTACGACGTGGTCTGGAAGAACTCGGCCAACGGGCACTACTCGGTCTGGAGCACTGACAGCACGGGCAACTTCCTGACCACCCTTGCCGCGGCTCCGGAAGTGCTCGGGTCCGATCCGTCTCTGAAAGCGTTGGAGCCGACGCTCCAGCAGGATCTCAACGGCGACGGCACGGTGGGCGCTGCGCCGACATCCGGCGATGGTTTCGCGTTCGATTTCACCCAAAGCGGGGCGTCGCTGACTGCTCCATCCGAGCCGCCGGACTTTATCCCGGCACCAGCCGATCCGTGGACCGCGTCGGATCAGTGGACTCCACCGGCGGACAGTCACGGCACGGCCGCAATCGACATTCCGGCCGACTTTCTCCAGGCCCGTCACGATTTCGATTTCCAGCTGACCTGAAGGCGAGGTCGTTTCCGCGAGGCTTCTCCGGCAAACATCTCTGTCTTGGTTCGCCGATGTCCCATCCTGGCGACTAAATCGCAGCTATCCGCAGTGACGGGAATGGCTAGCGAGCGGGATCAGGCGATTTCGAGCGAGTGCTTGAAGTAAGCGATCGTCTCCTTCAGCCCGTCTTCGAGCGCAACCTTCGGCTCCCAGTTCAGCACGGCCTTCGCCTTGGTGAGGTCGGGCTGGCGCTGACGCGGGTCGTCCTGCGGTAGCGGCTTGAACTCGAGCTTGGAGCGCGAGCCGGTGAGCTCGATGACCTTTTCGGCGAGCTCGCGAATCGTGAACTCGGAATTGTTGCCGAGATTGATTGGGCCGGTGACGTCTTCCCCAGTCACCATCAACCGCATGATGGCCTCGACGAGATCATCGACATAGCAGAACGAGCGGGTCTGGCCGCCGTCGCCGAACACGCTGATCGGCTCGCCCTTCAGCGCCTGGACGATGAAGGACGAGACCACACGACCGTCATTGGGCTGCATGCGCGGGCCGTAGGTGTTGAAGATGCGCGCGACCTTGATCGGCAGGCTGTGCTGGCGCCAGTAGTCGAAGAACAGCGTTTCGGCGCAGCGCTTGCCCTCGTCGTAGCAGGAACGGATGCCGATCGGGTTGACGTTGCCCCAATAATCCTCGGTCTGCGGGTGGATCAGCGGATCGCCATAGACCTCGCTGGTCGAAGCCTGGAAGATGCGCGCCTTGAGCCGCTTGGCGAGCCCCAGCATATTGATGGCGCCGTGCACCGAGGTCTTGGTGGTCTGCACGGGATCGCGCTGGTAGTGGATTGGTGAGGCCGGACAGGCCAGGTTGAAGATCGCGTCGACCTCGATGTAGAGCGGGAAGGTGACGTCGTGCCGGACCGCCTCGAACAGCGGATTTGCGATCAGATGGGCGATGTTGCGTCGGCTGCCGGTGAAATAATTGTCCGCGGACACCACCTCGGCGCCGGCATCCAGCAGCCGCTCGCAGAGGTGCGAACCGATGAACCCGGCGCCCCCGGTCACGAGGATGCGGCTGTTCCTGTAGTTTTCAAACGGCATGATCGGTTCCAGATTGTCGGCGGGGAGCAGGCTGAGTGGTATCGGCAACGGCCGGACTCGCCAATAGCCAAATGGATTTGGATGGAGGTGTTAAAGTACCCCTACTGTGCATGGGGTTGTTTTGGCACTTTTTTCAGTTGGATCCCCGCCATACGTCTAGAACTCCCGCCGCTTCAGCCAGGCCCGCGCCCCCCAATGGGCAAAGCACCAGGCCGACCGGGGCAAGGAGAGCTGCTCGACATTGCGATAGATCTGCCAGACCCATTTGGCCGAGCGCAGCGGGCGACTGGAGACCGAGGAGCCTCTGACCCGGTAGCGGGCCAGATCCTCGTTGAGGCCGTATGCGGTATGGCCGCGCTTGAGGATCGAGAGCCACAGGCAGAAATCGTCGTAGCCCTCGTTCTTCATCGCGACGGGACCTGCGATCTCGCGGTCGACCATCGCGGTCAGCGTCGCGATCGCAGTGTTCTTCAGGAGCTGCCCATAGGTGAGCGAGGCCGGCACCTCGATCAGCCGGCCAGTCACCGTGTTGGTGTCGTTGATGCGGCGAAAGGCGGTGTAGCTGAGCGCGGCCTGCTTTGCCTTTGCGAAGGCGAGCTGCCGCTCGAGCTTCTCGGGCAGCCACAGATCGTCGCTGTCGAGGAAGGCGAGATAGCGGCCCTGCGCGGCGTCGATCGCGGCCTGACGCGCCAACGCCGGCCCGCCGTTCTTCGCCTGCCGGATCAGCTTGACGCGCGGATCGCGCTCGCCGATGTCGGCGATGATCTGCGGGGTCTTGTCCGTCGAGCAGTCGTCGGCGATCAAGAGCTCCCAATCTGTGAACGTCTGGCTCTGCACCGAGCGGATCGTCTCCTCGATCAGGCCTTCGACGTTCCAGGATGGAGTGATGATCGAAACGAGCGGCATGACGGGTCCGTTCAGTTCGCGCGGTCAGGCGCGGCGATTGCGGCACGCAAGGAGGCCGCAAAGGTGTCGAGCAGCTTAGTGTCGCTGACATAGAGCTCGCCCGGATAAGACCGCCGCCAGGCCGACTCGAAATAGGGCGCGCCCTTGGCGGGATCGAACGGCCCGGCGGCGAGCGCCTCGCGCAACCGTGCGGGTACGTCGGCCAGACGATCGACCGCATAGACCAGCGGACAGGAGCGGTAGAATGCGTCGCCCATCACCACCACCGGCTTGCCGAGCAGCAGCGCTTCGGCGCCCGACTTGCTGTTGACGGAGACGACGGCAGCGGCGCGATCGAGCACGGTGTAATTGTTGGTCTGCGGCGGCAACAGCACGAAATTGTCGAACCGGCGCGCGAGCTCGAACAGGCGGGCGGCCGAGATTGCCCCGATCTGGGCAGGATGCTCCTTCACTACCAGCACATGCGAATCCGGGATCGTGCGCAGCAGGAAGTCGACGGTCGCGACCTGGTCGAGATAGTCCGGCGAGCGAAGCGTCAGCGCCATGTCGGCGGGAACGTGGAACGGATAGTAGACGAAGGGCGTTTGGGGAAGCGGCTGGTAGAGCTTGCGCAGCCGCGTCGCGTTGAGCGCCATGGCGGCATGCACCTGAGCGTGACGCAGATTGTGCCCGAATTCCTGGTGCTTGCCGAGCGCGAACTGGTCCCAGAGCTTTTCGACGAGACGATTGGCGTTGCGCAAATTGACGACCTTCTTGAAGGCCGCCGAATAATGATGCTGGTCCTTCTTGGGAATGACGATCGCGCGCTGCGTCAGCGTGTCGTCGAGATAGGCGCGGACCTCGGACGACACCGTGTCCGCCGGCGTCGGCATCACGTCGGGCGCGCCGAGCGTGTCGGGCGTGAAGTACATGCGGCCGCGAAAGAACGACGGCTCGATGAACCAGTTGCGGATGTTGCGGCGCCTTGCGGCGTAGAAGCTCGCGATCACCGAAAGAAAGCCGCCGAGCTCCTGCACCAGCTCGGCGCGCTTGCCTTGCCGCTCCAGCCGGTCGAGCAGTGTCTCCATCGCGTTGGCGTAGATCATGAAGCGGCGGCGCAAGGCGGCGCTATCGCGGATACCGAAGGTGAAGCGTTCATGGCTGAACAGGAAATTGGTTCCGTCGAGGCCGTAGGCGGCGACGCGCGTATCGAACGCGCCGCGATCGTCGGGCGAGGGGGCGGCCTTGAGGCCTTCGCGATACATGTTCGTGACCGGCACGCCCCCGGCCGCCGACATCTCGGCGCTGCGATCGTCGAAGGCAAGCAGCTCCACGTCATGGCCTGCCGCGCGCAAGCGTTGCGCTACCGGAATCCAGAACCGCGTCTGATATTCGGCAAGCGTGGTGATGAGAATGGTCGTTGCGGATGCTGTCATGGCTCTAGTGGGCGTGTTCGATCGCAATGCTCGCGAGCGGCAAGCCCGTCATCGCGCAATGTGCGCGCCTTGCCGTATATTGCGACGGGCTCGCCTGATCGTGCGCGGCGATGCGCTGAAGCAGGGGCTGGACGAGGGACGGTGCGATCCGCTTGTCGCGACGGGCGGGATTGAACTGGCTGCGCAGCCGCTCGGTGACGGCCGAGCCGAGCGCCGCGCTGGCGGCGCCCTTGATGATCTGGCCGATGCTCGGCTTGTCGCGCGTGCCCTTCATGGTGGCAAGCAGCGATACGTAGGGCCGGCGCGCGTTCGTCGCGCGCGTCAGGACGTCGGCGACGCGTTCGGCGGCTTGCCCGTCGTTCAGGTGAAAGAAGGCCTCGATATCGGCAGCGTGAACGCGGGCGAAATCGAAGGCCTCGGTCTCGCGCTCGATATGGTCGATGGCGCTGAGCAGCTCGTCGAACGAGGCGACCGGCCGGCTCACGCGTGCGGGCAGCGCGGCATGGCCGGCGGTCGTCGGCGTGTTCAGGTATTCGAGCTGGAGCGGGAGCTTGCCGAGCAGGACCGATTCGACGGCCGTTCCGCAATTGAGATGAATGACGGCGGCCGCATTGCGGATGCGGTCGAGCACGCTGCCGGTGCCGTCGATCAGGACGTTGGCGTGGCGCGAGAGCGCGCTGCGGTAGACGTCTTCACTCTCGAAGGGGTGCGGTCGCACGAGAATGTTGCGGTCGGGGCGCGCTGCGGCAAGCCGGTCGATCTCGGCGAGATAGCTCGCGAAGACCTGCTTCAGGTCCGCGATGAAGCGATCGACATAGGTGCCGTCCCAGCCGGCCCGCACCATCGCTTCGCGCTCGCCGCCCGGCTTGCCGGTGAAGCGTGAATTGACCAGTGGAAAGTTGGCGTTGACGAGCAGATAGCCGCGCGGCTCGCCGTCGAGCAGCGTGCGCCAGCGTGGGGCTGCAAAGTCGAAGCGCGGGCATCCGGTAAGGTGAAGCTGCTCCGGCTTCATCGTTTCGGCGGCGAGAAAGGCGTCGTGCAGCCGGCTGCCCCAGAAGAAATAGCCCGTCAGGATGTCCGCGTAGCCGCTGCCCTTGATGTGGGCCGCCATCGCCGGTGGCGAATTGCCGCCTTTCTCGGCGAGCACGCCGCCCTCGGTATCGAGCACGTAAAGCGCGAGGCCCGCCTTGGCGAAGCTGCGCATCAGGTCGAGATTGACGGCACGTGCGTAGTTGACGACCAGTGCGTCCAGCCCGAGCCGCGGCACGTCGACGGCCTGCTCGTACATCGGCACCAGCATGACGGAGACGCCGCGCCGCGCGAGTTGATAAGCGAGCATGACTGCCCCAGGCAGGTCACGCTTGGGGTGATCGACCACGAGGCCTATGCGCAAGATGTGAGCTCCCGGCAGATCCGCGTCAGAGCCGCATCACAGTGCGCTCGAGCTCCGTCAGGGCACCGACCGCGCGGAAGCGCGGCGGCGGTTCGGGATAAATGCGCGGCTGCTGGATGTATGTCGCCGTGTACAGCAGGCGGCTGTGTTCCGACTGGATCCGGCTTCCCATGTGCAGGCAGCGGGCTGTGTTGACGATGAAGGACGACAGGCGCGGCGCGATCATTTCCTTGACCGCATCGGGGCCGGTCTTGGCGAACACCTGGGCGTCGCTCATGTGACTCTTGAGCGTGTTGCGGAACGCCTTCGATGGCCCGGCCGGAATGAAGGTGAACGGTCCGTCCGCGCTCTCCCGAACGTCGGTCAGATAGATGAAGAGCTTGCAGACGCGCTTGTCGTCGTGATCGAGGTGCCACAATTGCGAGAAGCTCAGCGCCTGATTCGGGGTCGGTTGCGACAACGTCAATACCACGTCGGACAATTGCGGCAGATCGTGCATGAAGTCACCGATGATGCGCAGTGCAGCAGGCTGCAGGGCGTAGCGCACGAAGGGATGGTCGGTGGCAAAGGAGCCGTTGACGAGATCTTCATCCAGCAGGCTAACCCAAAAGGATTTGTGCCGTTCCTTCTGCTGGCCGACGAGCTCGTTGAGGCGCTTCACCTTGCGGTCCGCGAACGAGGCAACGGCTTCCGCGAGGCTGCGATCCACGAGCGCGGACACGTCGACATAACCATCCTCGGCGAGCTTGCGGCTCGCCTCGGACCACTCGGGCTTCGTGGGAAGCTGCTTCAGCAGTGCGACGCGCTTGCTGCGCGCAGGCAGTTGCAGGGCGGTCAGAGCCGCCTTCACCGCCCATCCGAGGTCGGTGCGGTTGACGTGCCACAACAGGCGGCGGAACTGGCTGATCTTGGCCCTCTTCGGGGTAGACTGATCGGCCGTCGTGTTGATGGTTGTCATGTGGGCTCCCAGCAATACAAAAAACCATCATTGTGGATCGTCGGCGCGAACGGCATCCGTTCTCGCGCCAGGACGCGGACGCGGCCCTGTCGCTCATACTCGTCGAGCGTCGAGAACAGCTGCGTCTGGTAGTCGACCGAACGGATATAGAGGAAGCTGACGATATCTCGCGGGCTCGAGAGATTCAGCAGCTCCGTCGTCGGCTCGATGTTGATGACGCGCTTCGGCTTCGCAGCAATGATGTTGTCCACCACCTTGCGCACGTCATAAGGGATCTGCTCGATGCAGAAATAGGTGAAGACGACCTGACCACTGATGGCGGGATAACTCGGGTCGTTGCCGTCGGTCAGGTCGATCCTGTCGAGCGAAATCCGGTCCGACAGGCCAAAATGCGCCGCGATCTCGCGGCCTGCGGCGATTCCGTTCGGTGCAATGTCGAACCCGTGCAGCTTCCAGTCGGGATGATTGAGGTGAAGCGAAAGCAGGTTGATGCCGCAGCCGGCGCCGAGCTCGACGATCTCCGTGGCGCCACCTGCGTGCCGCGCGAGCAAGTCGCCGAGGGCTCGGGCCCGGTAGCGATAATAGTCGTCGGCCGCGACCCTGCAGATCTGATTGTCCACCTTGCGAAGACCCTGCGCGGGATTCTCTGGTATCAGGAACTCGTCGATGCTGGCGGCTTTCGTCCAGCTCTTCTCGGTCAGCATTCGCAGCCAATGCGTCAGATTGTACTCGGAATCGACGACGTCTGCCGTGCGCTTCACGCGGCGCAAGGCAAGACGGCCAATGCTCCTTGCCGCGTCTATGGCATAAGTCGTGGCCTTGTCCGACAACGACGCCGGAGCGAACCCTGTGTTGACCGCCTTCGAATCTGTCGCGTGGATGTTCATTTAGCTGCTTTGGATGTCAGTCCCATCAGTTGCCCGACTGCGGGAAATACGGTCCGGTGCCGATGCTCGAGGACCAGAAAGTACTGGAGCGCCCAGGTCACCAGACAGAAAACCATGGAACCGAGCGCGAGCTTTAGCACGCTGTCGAACCGAATGTAACCTGCAATTGTTGCTAGAAAAACGCTTGCCAGGAGAAGGATTGCGAACTGGGTTCTGATCATCTTCGCGAACTGATTGCGATCGAGCTCGAGTGCACTGCGCAACTCTCTCAACTGCAAGGGAAGCACGGCGATACTGCCGATGACCTGGCCAAGTATCAGGGCGCGTTCCGCGAACAAATGCAGTGTCGCGGCGGACACCGCCGCCCAGATCAGAAGCTGAACGGCCACCAGCCGGTTGAGCTTGGCCTGCACCTCGGGCCGCGTCAGGAAGATCAGGCTGCCGATTGCCACATATTGCGCGCAGATCGGAACCAGGAAGCTCAGGCCCATCCAGAACGCGTAAGGCGTAAGAAGCGGGCCGATCCAGATCTCCATGATTTGAGGCGAAAGGATAGCGGTGCTGGCGAGCGGCGGCACGACGAACATCGGCATCATGACGAGGCCGAGGTCACCGAGGCGCTGGAACGACGCGGCGCTGCCGCGCTCGTCGAGCCGACTGGCAACCGGAAGCAGAGCGGAAGTCAGGAGACTGACCACAACCTTGGAGAGCCGCGACAATCGTACCAGCGCGTCGTAGGTGCCGACGGCCCTGGGGCCGAACAGCAATCCGATCAGGAACGGTTGAAGCGGTCCGGAAATGCCGCCCATCAGCTTGCCTTGCAGCAGCAGCAGGCAACGATGCAGAATGTCCTTTCGGATGTCCCGGGTCCAGGGCAGCAATCGCACGTGCTTGTGCCGCAGGGCGACGAAGGCGGCAATTCCGATGACGACGGCGCGGGCGACCAGGGTGGCGAGATAGATGTAGGCGACCACCTCGAAGCCTGCCGCCGCCCACGATGCTGCGAATGTCAGGCCGACATAGGCCGCCGTCGACGTGACCTCGGCGGCGCGGAGCAGGTTGTAGCGCTCGAAGCCTTTGACAATGCCTTCCCACACCAGCGCCGGAACGAAGATCAGATTTGCGAGGGCAGTGTAGTGCATGATCCGGGCGAACGTCTCGAGGTGCGCGGCGTCAACCTTCATCGCGATGACGAACAGTGGCGTCGCGAGCCAGATCGCGGCGCTGAGGATCAAGGCAAGAGCGATGGAGGCCGCGCCCAGGAAGGCGATCTGGCGGCTGGCCTGGGTCCAGTTGCGGTGCTCGCGCGCGCGCGCGACGACCTGGGTTGCGACCTCGGACAGACCGAGGTCAAGCACCGCCATCATGCCGCTGGGAAGCAGAAGCCGCGAAATGACGATGAGACCGAACTCGGTCACCCCCCAGGTTCCGATGATCAGCGGAATGACTGCGAGGCCCAGCAAGGCGGCCACGCCGAAGGCAAACGCCGAAATCACCGTGTTCTGGATCAGGCGCTTGATCATTGGTGTTTCGTTACCAAGCGCTCAATCCGCCATCGACGGCGATGTTCTGCCCGGTCACGTAGGAGGCCGCGTCGGACACCAGGAACAGCATGGTCCCCACCATCTCATCCGCCCGCGCCATGCGGCCAAGCGGGACGCGAGCACCGTAGCGCGTCTTGAACGTCTCGTTCTGTCCGCTCTCCACCCCGCCCGGGGTGAGCGTATTGACCCGAACGCCCTTCGCCCCCCAGTAGGTCGCGAGGTGCTTGGTCAGGCCGATGACCCCGGCCTTAGACGCCGTATAGACCGCCGGCGTGTTGATGGCGCGGCCGAGATATTCGGAGCCGTCGTAGATGCGCTGGTCGGGTGCCATCAGGCCGTAGATCGAGGCGGTCTGCACGATCGCACCATAGCCGCGCTCGGCCATCCGGCCGCCGAACACCTGCGCGACGGTGAACATACCGTCGAGATTGACCGACATGATCTCGCGCCAGGTATCCTGCGAGAACGTCTCGACCGGGGCGAAGAAGGCGTCCACATCGCGGGTCTTGCTGGCGGCGTTGTTGAGCAGGATCGAGACCACTCCGAGGTCGGATTCGATTGCATCGGCCGTCTTGCGCACCGCATCGGGATTGGTGATGTCGCAACCATAGCCCTTGGCCCGGACGGCATGGCGTGAGGCGACGTCGGCCGCCGCGGCGTCGGTCGCAGCCTGATCGAGATCCACGATCGCGACATTGGCGCCGAACTCGGCAAGCCCCTCGGCAAATCGACGTCCGAGAATGCCGCAGCCGCCGGTGACGACGGCCGTCCGCCCAGTCAGATCGAACAGAGCCTTGAAGCTCGTGGTCATCGCTTGCGCCTCCTCAGGCCGGCGGCCGCTGGCGGAGCAACAGTTCCACCACTGCAAAATCGAGATCCGAATCGATGTCGATCGAACGCTCTTCCGGCATCTCGAACAGGCGCGTATCCGGATAGAACACCGCGGGGTGCTCCAGGAACGGTGCGACCCGCCAGACATAGATCGACGCGTTCATGTCGAAGCAGCGCGGGGCGTCCTGCCGTCGGGTGATCGGCGGATTCGCGGATTTCGAGAGGCCGACGCTGCCGTCGGTGCGCTGCTCGACGAGGTTGAAATACGGCGAGCGCCGCGCCGGCGCACCGGTGATGACATTGCGCGCGCCGCTCTCGCGCAGCAACGCCACTGCACCGGTGATGTCCGAGGCCAGCCTGAGCGGGGACGTGACGTCGAGATCGACGAAAATTTCCGGCGTCCGACCCATTTGCGCTATGGCCTGCTCGAGGCAGTGCCGGATCGCCGGCAGCTTCGGCGCGGTGTCGGTCGCCATCTCGTCGGGGCGCTTGACCGCGATATCGGCGCCGGCCTTCACCGCCGCATCGAGCAAGGCGTCCGAATCGCTGCTGAAGGCGATCGCGTCGAACAGGCGGGTCTCGCGCGCCTGCTCGATGCTCCACGCGAGCACGGGCCTACCCAGGAGATCGCGCGCGTTCTTGCCGACGACACCTTTCGAGCCGCCTCGCGCGCAGATGGTACAGACAAGGCTCATGGCGAAACCCAGGTCTTGCTGCGCAGCGCGCGCTCGCTGGCGTCGATCAGATGCATGACGCCGAGGGCCTCCGGCAGCGAACAGGCCGGACTGGCGCCACGCATCGCCGCCACATGCATGTCGCGATAGGTCTGGTCGCGCTCGCTGGGGATCTCCCTTGCCTTGCCGTTGACGGCGAGGCGCCCGCCGACGAGATCGGCCTCGATGGTGTCGTCATCGACATTGACGCGAATGCGACGGACGCCCTGACGATCGAGATAGTCCATATGGACGTGGACGGACGGCGCCCGCTGCATATCGAGCAGCAGGTCGAGGTGGTCCTCGACGTCGATGTCGCGCGTGCCGGAGGCGCCGCCAAGTGCTGCGACGCGATGCCATGGCCCGAACAGCCAGAGCAGATAGTCCAGCTCGTGGCTGAGATCCCGCAGCACGCCGCCTCCGGCATCAGCCGTGGCGGAGGCGGTTGTGCGGTGATCGCGGTCCGGTCGCCAGTCCCTGATGTCCTGGCCGACATAGGCGCCGACCGTGATCACGTCGCGTCCGCGCAGCGTGTCCGCCAGCGCCGTCATCACTGGGTGAAAGCGCAGATTGTATCCGACGCTGACATGGGCAAACGGATATTTCGGGGGCGGTGCCGGCGTTGCGAAAAGCGGCTTTTCGACGAGGACTTTGCCATGGAAGCCGGTTTGCGCCAGCTCTTGCAGATTGTCCGCATGGCGCGCCGTCTCGGTGGCAATCACGACGTAGTCCGGATGCGCCGCCGCAACGGCCTGCGCGATCGAACCGTAGTCGCCACCTTCGCGCCGGCTGACCGTTGCGACCCGAAGGCCGAGTTCGCGCAGGACGCGCGCATGCCTTGTGCCGATCGAGCCGAGGCCAACCACGACGGCTGTTGTCGAGGTCACGGGAAGACCTCGTGAAACTCCGCATGCGCCTGCTCGAAATCCTCCAGCCGGCCGATATCGAGCCAGTACTCGCGAATCGGATAGACCGCGACGCGTCCCTTGTCGGCAATCACGCGCTCGAGCACGGTCGGCATGTCGATGCTGACGCCCGGCGTGACGTGGCGGAAGACCGACCTGCCGATTACATAGATGCCGGCACTGACGAACCAGCTCTCGGTCGGCTTCTCGCGAATGGTCTGGAGAAATCCGTCCGTGGTGGACACCACCCCATAGGGGACGTGCACCTTGTGCTCGCGGACAGCCATCGTCGCTTCTGCCGGCGCTCCGTTGTGGAAGTCGAGAAGCGCTCCGTAGTTGATCGTGGTGAGGATGTCGCCGTTGGTGACGATCATCGGCAGATCCGGCGGTGTTGCAAACAGCCCGAGCGCACCGGCGGTGCCGAGGCGCTCGGTCTCGTGCACGTACTGGATGTTGGCGCCAAAGGCGGCGCCATCTGCAAAGTAATCCTTGATCGTCTGGGCCTTGTAGTTCACCGAGATGAAGATGTTGCCAAAGCCCTGCTGCACGACGTTGCGGACGATCGTCTCGAGCAGTGGGCGGCCGCCGACATTGAGCATCGGCTTCGGCACGTCGCGCGTCAGCGCGCCCAGGCGCTCGCCAAGGCCGCCGGCCATGATCAGCACCGGATTCTGATATTGGCGCGGCTCGAGCAGTTCATCGAGCGTCTCGACCACGACGAGATGGCCGCCCTCGTCGACGAGCGGGAGCTGCTTGATCGACCTCTGCCGCATCAAATGCAGGCGATCCTCACGGGACAAGGTCGCAGGGGCCGACACTGGCGTCCGGTTCATGATATCGGTTGCAAGCCCCGTGAGGGCGATGCCGCGCAGCAGTCCGCGTCTGACGTCGCCGTCGGTGACCACGCCGAGCAGCCGGTTCTGGTCGTCCAGCACCAGCGCAATCTGGATGCTTCCGCTCTCGATCGCGGCAATGGCCTCGCCCACACTGGCCTGGGTACCGACGATGGCCTTGCGCCAGGATTTCATGGCAATTCTGCCTCGTACACGCCGGATTTGTGGGCAGCCCACGGCTGAGCCTGCTATATCGCGGCTGCGAGAGGCGGCGTCAACCCCGTCAGGGGACCCGGGCTTGTCCTTGTTAATTCACGCGTTTTCGGGCGCAATCGGTCGGTTTGAAGCGTCCGGGCCCGCCCGCTAAGATCGGTGCAGCTCAGGGGAATCGCGATGGACGATCTGATCATCATCGGCGGCGGCGAACATGCCTTCATGGTCTACGAGGCAGCGCTTCTGTCGGGCCAGTTCAACGTCATCGGTTTCCTCGACCGCCAGCCGGGAACGTTGGGCGATGCGCGCTATCTCGGAACCGATGATGTTGCGCCGAACTATCCCGATGCCGCCTTCGTGGTCGGGGTCGGAACGATGCAGGCGGGGCCCGCGCGCCGGCAGATGATCGGCCGGCTGCAGCTGAATCGCTGGGCGTCGGTCATCCATCCCCGCGCGTTCGTCTCGCCGTCGGCCACGATCGGTCCGGGCAGCGTCGTCATGCCGGGCGCGATCGTCAATGCGCGAAGCATGATCGGCCATCACTGCATCATCAATTCGGGCGCGGTCGTCGAGCACGACGTGCGGGTCGGGCACTACACCCATCTGTCTCCGGGAACGGTGGTCGGCGGCGGCGCGGAGATCGGCGACAATTGCTTCGTCGGGCTCGGCAGCCGCGTTCGCGATCACATTTCCATTGGCAATGATACGCTGGTCGCGATGGGCTCTGTCGTCACGGGCTCATGGCCGCCCGGCTCGGTGCTGCGCGGGGTTCCTGCCAAGCCTCGCCGCTAGACCGGATCATCCGGCTCGAGCGCCCGCGGTGCCGCGGTTCCGATCAGGGACCAGTACTCGATCGGCGACCGCCCCGTGCCCGGCCGCTTGGCGGTGATGTCGGCCGGACCAATGATCTCGCCGGCCTTCAGTGCGCGTGCCGCCACGATGCTCTTGCGCGCCACCGGCACATTCCCGACCTCGGACTCCCTCGGCGCCTTAACGCCGTCGCCGAGCGCGGCCTCGACATTGCGGATAGCGCCGACCATCCGCTTGAAATCATCAGGTTCGAGCGAGGCCGCGTGGTCGGGACCCGGCGCGCTGCGATCCAGCGTCAGGTGCTTCTCGATGACCGCCGCCCCGAGCGCGACCGCGGCGACCGAAACCTCGAAACCGTCAGTGTGATCGGAATAGCCGACTGGAAGCTGGAACGCCGACCGCATCGTCGCCATCGCAGCGAGGTTCACATCGGCGATGGGGCAGGGATATTCGGTCGTGCAATGGAGCAGGCTGACGTGCCGCGCCAGCGTGGCGCGCGCTGCCGGATCGCGCCACGCCGCGCGGAAAGATGCGAGGCCCGCAGCATCGTTGCGCTGCGCGTAGCCGTGCGCCAATACGCCGAGGGCTTCCTCGATTTCGCTGAGCGTCGCCATGCCGGTCGAGAGGATCAGCGTCGCACCGGCCCTCGCTGCAGCGTGCAGCAGCGGGGCATTGGTGAGATCGCCCGAACCGATCTTGATGCGCGGCAGTTTGAGCGACAGCAGAAAGGCCAGCGAAGCGTCGTCGAACGGTGTCGACAGAAACGCGATGCCGCGCTCCTCGGCGCGCGCGATCAGCGTGTGATGCGCCGCCTGGGGCAGCTCGAGACGTTCCAGCATGGCGAGCTGGCTCTCGGCGGCGTCCGTCGTCCGCTGCTGATAGTCGGCCTTCTTCGCCGCTCCGCCCGCCAGCGCCTTCGCGCTGAAGGTCTGGAACTTGACGATGTCGGCACCAGCATCGGCCGCAGCATCGACGAGGGCCAGTGCCTTGTCCAGGCTGCCGTCGTGATTGACGCCGGCCTCCGCGATGATCAGCGTGTGTCTCGTCATGGCCGCGCTCCGTTTGCGGGAGCTTCGTAGAAGCCCTTCTTCAGGAGCTGGCCGAAATCCGGGATGGCCGCGATGATGTCGGCAAAGCGCCGGCTGGAATCGCCGTCGCCATAGGGATTGACGGTGTCCTTGCGGCCCCGCTGAAGCGCTTGCGAGATCGCCGCGGCGATCGCGCCGCGCTCGGGCGTGGCGTGAAATACCGAGTCGGCGCGCTCGCGCCCCTTCTGACGGTCGCCGATATCCACCGTCGGAACACCGAATGACGGCGCTTCGAGGATGCCGCTCGACGAATTGCCGATCACGACGTCCACCTGGCTCATCAGGCTGAGATAGCGGAGCTGCCCGAGCGAGGCGACCGCGATCGTGTTCGGCCGGCCGGCCGCGAAGGCCTTGGTCCGGTCGTTCAGCGCGCGCCCTTCGGCATCGGCATTGGCGAGCGTGAAGATGAGGCGAAAGCCGGGATCGAGCCTCGACAGCGCCGCGAACAGCTCGTCCAGCTCGGCCACCGAGCGTCCGGCCTCGACCGTCACCGGATGGAACGTCACGAGCGCATTGCGTTCGCCGAGCGGCATCCCGATCGCGTTGCCGATGTCGTCGCGGTTCATCAGAACGAGATGCTTGATGGCGTCGATGCCGACCGAGCCGATGGTGTGAACACGGGTTGGGTGCTCGCCAAGCTGCATCAAGCGCCGCGTCGAGTCCTGATTGCTGGTGAAATGCAGATGCGACATCTTGCTGATGGCGTGGCGGACGGATTCGTCGACGGCGCCTTCGGTGACGTCGCCGCCGAACAGATGCGCCATCGGCAGCCGCATGAACATCGCGGCCTGGGCGGCCGCGAACATCTCGAAGCGGTCGCCGAGCACGACGACGAGATCCGGTCGCAGCCGCGTGAACGCGTCGGCAAAGCCGATCACGCCGAGCCCGACCGATTTTGCAACGCCCGCGCCGGTGTCGCTGGCAAGCAGCGTCTCGACGCGCTCGTCGACCTCGAAGCCCTCGTCGCGGATGTCGTTGAAGGTGTAGCCGAACTCGGGCGCGAGATGCATACCGGTGGCGATGAGCTGGAGCTTCAAGCCTGACGTCTCGCGGATCGCGCGCATCGGCCAGACCAGCAGCCCGAAATCGGCCCGGCTGCCGGTGACGAAGCAGATCTTTCGCGCGCCGCTATTCATCGCGGGCTCTGATGCTGGCGCTGCTCGGCAGGTTGATCAGCCGGCGTTCGATCGACTCGGCGGTGGAGAGATCGCCGCGCGGGCTGTCCGAGAACATCGGCAGGCGGTGCATCAGGGTCCAGGCCGGCCGCGCGCCGAAGCCGGCTTCGTTCAGCGCCGTCAGCAGGTCGTCCCGCCGTCCGGCATGGGCCTCGTCGAGCAGGATCGCGTTCAGCCAGTAATTGCTCGTGGTGCCCTCGGGCTCGCGCGAGAAGCTCACGCCGGGAACGTCCGCAAAGACGCGCTCATAGGCTGCCGCCAGCCGGCGCTTGCTTGCCAGGAATCCGTCGAGTTGCTCGAGCTGGGCGCAGCCGAGCGCGGCGTTCAGGTTGGGCAGGCGGTAGTTGAAGCCGATCTCGTCGTGCACGAAGGCCCATTTGTGCGGCAGCTTCGCGGTGGTGGTGAGATGCTTGGCGCGGCGTCCCAGCTCCTCGTCGTTGGTGAGGATGGCGCCGCCGCCGCCTGTGGTGACGATCTTGTTGCCGTTGAAACTCAGCGCCGCGAGCCGCGCCTGCGATCCGACGGCGTGACCCTTGTAGGTCGAGCCCAAGGATTCCGCGGCGTCCTCCACCAGTGCGATGCCCCAGTCGCGGGCGATCGCGGCGATCTCGTCGAGCTCGACGGGATGCCCGAACGTGTGCATCGGCGAGATCGCGGCGATGCGGCGTCCGGTCTCGCGATTGACCGCGCCCTTTGGCGTTCGCTCGGCAATTCTCTCGAGCCGCGCGGCGATGGCGCGCGGGTCCATGCCGAGCGTGGCGAAGGAGCTGTCGACGAAATGCGGCACCGCCCCGCAATAGGCGATCGCGTTCGTGGTCGCGATGAAGGTCAGTGCCGGCGAAATGACCTCGTCGCCGGGCTCGACGCCGGCGAGGCGGAAGCAGGCGTGCAGTGCCGCCGTGCCGTTGACGACGGCGACCGCGCGCCTGGCGCCCGTCACCTCTTCCAGCATCCGCTCGAATCGGTCGACGAACGGGCCGACCGAGGAGACGAAAGTGCTCTTGATGCATTCTTCGAGATAGGCGACCTCGTTGCCGGCAAACACCGGCTCGTGCAGGCCGAGGATGCCGTTGGGCGTGCCTGCGGCGCGCCGGACGGCATCGACCACGGCCTTCGGATCGAAGGTGCGCGTAGAAATGTCGGATCTGGTCGCGGCCGTTCCCACAATTGCCTCAGACATTGTAGACGTCCGCCTTGTAGCGGCCGAGATTGACGGGATTGGTGAACCAGTTCACCGTCTTCTCGATGCCCTGGCGCATGCCTTCGATCCCGCCGAATTCCGGGGCCCAGCCGAGCTGCTGGCGCGCCTTGGAATTGTCGGCCCAGAGGCGCTCGACCTCGCTGTTCGCCGGGCGCAGGCGCGCCTCGTCGGTCTCGATCTCGATCGTGGTCCCCATCACGTCGGCGATCATCTGCGCGGTGGCGCCGACCGAGATCTCGAAGCCGCTGCCGAGATTGATGGTCTGGCCGACGGTCTGCTCGGCCGGAGCGGTGAGTCCTGCGATCAGGCCGCGCGCGGTGTCGGTGACGAAGGAGAAGTCACGGGTCGGGCTGACGGCGCCGAGACGAATCCTGCGCTTGCCGGTCGCGATCTGGCTGATGATCGTGGGGATCACCGCACGTGCCGATTGCCGCGGTCCATAGGTGTTGAACGGCCTGATCACGACGACCGGCATGTCGAACGAGGCGTGGAACGATAGCGCCATCTGATCGGAGGCAATCTTCGAGGCCGAGTAGGGCGACTGGCCGACCAGCGGATGGCTCTCCTTGATCGGAACGGTCTGTGCCGTGCCATAGACCTCGCTGGTCGAGGTCTGCACGAAGCGCCGCACGCCGGCCATGCGCGCGGCCTGGAGCAGGTTCACGGTGCCGCGCACATTGGTCTCGACATAGGAATCGGGCGCGACATAGGAGAAGGGAATCGCGATCAGCGCCGCCAGGTGCAGCACGTCGGTGCAGCCGCTGGCGGCTGCGATCATGAAATGCGGATCACGGATGTCGCCGGCGACCACCTCCACGGACTTCATGATGTCGGCGGGAACGGTGTCCAGCCAGCCCCAGGAGTTGAAGGAGTTGTAGTAGACGATCGCCTTGACGCGGGCCCCGGCTTTCACCAGCTCCTCGACGACATGCGAACCGATGAAGCCGTCGCTGCCGGTAACGAGGACGCGGGCGTCCCTCAGATCTGCCATGCCGGACCCCAAAAGGCGATTAAGCCAGTCTTCGCAACAAGATGGCGCTATAGCATACTGGCGGTCGCGCGCAACAGAGCAGCGGTACGAAAGCTGCCAAATGCCCGGGGATGCAGCGGTTTTGATGCGCCATCTAAGTCTTGCCGGCTGCCTTCAGACGCGCTCTTACGAAGGCCTCGAGATTGCCGCCCTGGAACAAATGGCCGGGAAGGCCGGCCGCCTGCGCGGCCTCGAGGTCGCTTGGCTTGTCGCCGATCACCATGCTGCGCGCCATGTCGATGGGAAAACGCTGCGCCAGGTCGGTGATCATGCCCGCGCCCGGCTTGCGGCGGTCGCTGACACGGCAATAGCGGGCCACGGTTCCCTCGGGATGGTCGGGGCAATATTCGAACGCGTCGATATGCGCGCCGACGAGTGCCATCTGGTCCGCCATCCAGCGGTGCAGGGTGTCGACGTGATGCTCCTCGTAATAGCCGCGCGCGACGCCGGATTGATTGGTGATGACGAAAGCGAAATAGCCGGCGTCGTTGACGGCCTTCACGGCCTCGCGTGCCCCGTCGATCCATTCGAGCTTGTGCGTCTCGAATGTGTAGCCGGAATCATGGTTGAGCACGCCGTCGCGGTCGAAGAACACGGCGGGACGCCGCAGCTTCTCGCGCAGCTCGCGATCGGCGCGCGCGAAATCGTCGGGGATGCCGATGTCAATGAAATAGCCGCGATAGGCGGTGCCGCGCAGCTCGCCGCGCGAGGCAAGGCCGGGAAACGCGTCCTGTTCGAGAGAGGCAGGAAGCTTCGCGATATCGGCGAGAACGGACTTGTCGACGACGTAGATTCCGGCATTGACCGGACCGGTGGCGCCCGCACCCGGGGCGATGAAATCGCGCACCACGTCGCCATCGAGCGCGACGCGCCCGTAGCGGTCCCCGACGACGCCGTCGCGCAATGCCATGTGAATCCGGCCGTTCCGCGCACGCGCGATCAGATCAAGCAGGTTGAAGTCGAACAGCGAGTCGCCGTTGAGCAGCAGGAAGCGGTCGTGCAGCAGATCGCGCGCGTTCACGAGCGCGCCGCCGGTACCGAGCGGCTCGGTCTCGCGCGCCACCAGGATCTTTGCCCGGCCCCGCACAGCGCCGGCGTAGTGGCTCTCGACGATGTCGGCCTTGTGGCCGGCTAGCAGGAGGATTTCGTCGAAGACGTCATAGCGGACGAGTTCATCGATCAGAGTGTCGAGAAACGGCCTGCCCCCGATCTCGAGCATCGGTTTCGGCACCGCCTTGGTGCGCGCGCCAAGCCGCGTGCCCAGCCCTCCGACGAGGACGACAGCCTGTCTCAGCATGATTTGTCCCTTCGACAGCATGAATGATGCAGCACGACGCCAATCTGCCGCAATGCGGCGGGCAATTCCCGTCTTGTCTTCATATCAGCGCGAACAAGGAATGCGAACGACGACGGTCTGCCTGTTGGCGAACAGGACCGGAAACGGGCCTGCGCGAAGGGCATCAATGATCGTCGGCTCTATCGGCTCTGCGGGAGGAAAATAACCGAGACGCTGGTTGGCTGCGAGATGGGTCCACTCGATCGTGCGGGGTGTGATGATCGCGACGAGCTCCCAGGCGTTTTCGCCCGTCCCCAGGATGTTCTTAATCGCAGCCTTGGCCTCCTCAGGCGGAATTTCAGGGATTAATGCGGCGGCAACGTCGGCAGGCGGTGGGGCCTGGCCCGGTGCCCGCGCACTGCGGACCGACCGCATGATTCCGCTCAGAGCATCGGCCCTCCGCATTTGGAACAAGACTTCTGTGCTGATGGATGCCATCAGAGGGGCGATCAGGCTGCAAGTACTTGCAAGCCGCTGATCGCCCTCGGCCGGCTGCAGAATCGTGCGCACGACCGATTTCGCCCGCGTTGCGGTCATTTCGTTCACAGTGTCCAGATTGGAGAACAGATAGACGACCGGCGCGCCGGTGGTCGCCCGCACGATGCCCATCGTATACGGGTCCGAGAGGATGATTCCTTTTCGTAAATTCTGGCGGAGCCAATGGGCCAATTCGAGCTCGTCGGCGTTGTAGTGTGAGACGATCGCAGTGCGGTCGGGAAGGGTGCCGTAACTGTAACTCCTGTTGATGCCGGACAGACCGATCTTATCGATGGCCATTCCCAAGCCCACGATCCCCGCCAGAGCGAAGATGGAGACCCGTCGCGACTGAATCAGGGTCAATAGCGCGAGCGCGACGAGCAGCGCGACGCCGGCCAATTCCACCGGTCGCAGGACTGCCTGATAGCGGGCAACGGGCAGCTCGGCTCGCCATGCAAATGCGTAAACCAGAATCACGAGAGCCGTCCCGAGCAGCGCGACGGCGGCGGCCGTCAGGGCTCTCCGATAACGCGGGGAGCGATCAGAATCGACGAATAACTGACTAAAGAGCTCGGTAGCCGTGATCGTGAACAGCGACAGTATGATCGCGCTGGTGCGATACAGGAACGGGAAGCCCGAAAGCACGGCAAGGCTCAGACCACAGCCTACGACCCATGACCAAACGAGTGTCACGAAGCGGTCGCCACGAGCTCCGATCGCCCCGGAGGTATTACGGAGGGCGGGTCGGGTCATCCACCAACACCCAATGCCCAGCGTAGTACAGATGGACAAGACCGGACCGATCGTCCGGCCGAGCTCGATCGTGGCGACCAGCGGTCCGGAGCCCAGGAAGAGCTCTTCACCGCCTTCTATCCTTCTGCCCAGCATCAATTCCGTAATCGAGGAAAATGTGTCGTTGGCGCTCATTGAAGGGATGTAGCCGAAGCGCATTCCCACCACGCTGACGACAATTCCGAGAATGATCGGGGGCAACACGAAGGACAGAATCCGCAGCACCGCGAGGCTGGGCGATGGCCAGGCGGAATTCATTCGCGCCATCGCGAGATACATGAGCCAGCTGGCCACAGCGATCGGAACGAACAGGTAGGAGCCGCGATGTGCAAGCACCAGCGTCGCCGGCCAGATGCAACCAAGAAGGAAAACCGCGCCATATCTTCCGGCGCCGCCGAAAATCCTGAGCAGGAACAGCCCGGCTATGAGCAGAGCAAGCACGAGCGTGTTGTTGTTCAAGACGAACGCGAGCAGCAGAGTCGCGCCCGCGGCAATAGTCAGCAGCAGAACAGATCGGGCCGAGATAGCGTTTGCCTCGCGCGGCGCATTGCTGATCAGCACGCCGAGAAATACGACGCTGCTGACGACCGCCAGGCTGCCGTTCGTCATCAGGGCGACTGCATTGCTGGTCGCGGCAAAGAAGAAAGCGATCCATTTCCGGGGCGAGGTGGGATAGACGCCCTGCACGAAGGCGTAGGACGCCAATAGGAAAAACAGGATCGAGAAGAAGCGATAGGTCCAGGTAAATCTAAGGAGTTCGAGGCCCAGCGTTCCCGCGAGCGCGCCTGCTACTCCCGAACGAAGATCGACATAGGACTGGGCCGCATACGGATTGATGATACCGCCATCGGCGTACTCTTGTGCAGTCTTCATCCAGTGAACATCAGCGCCGATGTCCGCAAAGGGAAAGCTGGAAAATGCGCCGAACGACCACCACCATGTCAGCAGCGCGATTGGTAGCGACAGAATGCACCAAGTGGCAGCCGCGCGCGCCTCATTGGGGCTCGGGCACCAGCTAGGCAATGACCAGGCAAGTCCGAAGCAGGATACGACGACCAATGTCGCGAACTGAAGCCAGATGTCGGTCACGAATAGCGATAGGGCGCCGAGCAGGATGCCCGTGGCAGAGGCGCCGACGCTAAATCCAAGGACAACGAACTGAGCCTTCGTGAGCCGGCATGCCGATACCAGGCTCGCAGGCGCAATGGCCAAGATCGAAAACCCGGTGCCGAGCTGGATCAGGAAGTACAGCAAGGTTAGGACAAAGGTGGTCGTCCACATCGCGAGATCTCTAGGATGGGGGCCGTCGTAGCAGCCGAGAATTGAAGATCTTCAATCTCCTTTCGGTAGCTTGGCCTCGCTGCCAATGATCAGGAAGCAGAGCGTGAACGGGTGTTCCGGCGAAAAGCTTCTTAAGTGCGCGGCCATCAGGACCTGCCTTTCCGCCCGCAGCAGCCGTCGTGGGACGTGCGCTGCGGGGCGTATTGCAGACATTTGCCCCAGGGAATGTTCGACAATACGGAGAACGCCCGCGCCTTTGTTTGCCAGCGCACGTCAGCACTTCCTCGATGGAACGGCCAGAATCGGAGTGATGCTGACGAGCGGTCGTTGAAGCACGGTGTAGGTCCAGGAAAGGCCGATGTTCCGCCTGTGTGAGGTGGATACCAAGTCACTAGCCAGTTCGGTCATACGGGAGCCGCAGCCCCAATGCAAGGATTCGACCGCAGCGATGGCAGCACTCGTTCTGGTAGCAAGAGCACCCTCATGTCCAGCGGCCGCTTCGGCGCCGAAACTTGAGCCTGACGGCGGCCTTGCGGACTTAAAGTGCATTGTTGCGTATCGCTCGCTGCAGCGGCGTTCCCGGTTGATTCCCTTGTCGGCACAGCGTAAACAGGCGCTGAAATCGCGCTGACGTTTTAGCATGCGGGCAAGAACATCGCGTATGATTTGGGTTAAGCCGCCGACCAGCTGTGTCGATCCCTTGCTCTCCCGCCGAGTCCTGTCGAATGCCCGGTGATTTGCTGATTGGCGAAGCCGTCGCCAGAGGTTATCCGCCCGCTGTTCTCTATCTCCGCAATGACGAGACCGTCACGACGGAGGTCTCCGCATTCAACTACTTCTCGGTCTTCATGAAGGACCATCCGGAGGTGGATGCGCATGTCTGGTTCTTTGATGGTGCGGGCACGCCGGCCGGTCATTTCCACAGGGAACTCGGCATCAACGGCCAACTGCAGTTGCAAACTTCGGATCTGTGTCCCCGGGTTTCGGGTACGGTGGCGATGGCGCTGATTCCGAAGCACGATAAGCTTCGTCCCGGTCGGAAGGTGACCACCGGCTATTACGCACAATATTTCTCGCAGCACGGCGCGGTGACATTGTCGCACGAGCGCGAGCCGGTCGCCGCGGCACCATTCCCGACTTCCGCCTGGATGCAATCCTATCTCACCCGTTTCCTGAAGGAATCGGGCGTCGTGCTGGTGAACTCCTGCATGGCGCCCGAGGGCGTCTCCGTCGGGACGGCCCGGCTCATGGCCCTGGACGGCACCGAGTTGGGCCAGCGTGCGCTGCCGGAAATCTCACCGATGGGAGCCGCGCGCATCGGCACGCTGGATCTTTTCCCCGAGGCCGAAAAGCTGATCGGCGTGGCCGAAGGTTTTGCCCTCGAGTTCAAAGGCACCAACATCGCCAGTCCGTTCAGCTATTACGAGTTTGCCAACGGCAAGTTCAGCTTGCATCATTTTTGAAGGGCGCGTCCGTGACTCGTTTCCCATCCCGTCCCTGGAAGCCCTACGAGCCCAGATTCATGTTCCCGACGTTTGCCGGCGTCGAATCGCGCATGGGTTTCTCGATTCCTGTCTGGTATCGTCCGATCGACATCAGGTATCTGCGTAGCCTCGTCGCCGGCAGCCTGCGCAAGAATTTTCGCGAAACGTTCAAGGATCTTGTCCCCGAGCTCGCCAGCCTGGTCGCATCGGGCTTCACCAAGAAGCTGAGGTTCAAGCTGCACATTCTTTCGCGCAATGGCGAGTACCGGGCAACTTACGAGTTCCCTCGGGATTACGCGCCGGGTGCGTCCGTCGAGATCGAGCTGTCGCGTCTTTTCGCCTCGCTCAAGCTGCCACAGGACGATTATCTGGTCATCGCCGTGATGTCGCGCGGACGAATGGACGGCTTCCGATCCTCGCCTGCCAGCTATTCCATGACCTATGTCGACCAGGACAACGTCGCGATCTACCGCACCGGCGCGTTTGCCCGGCCCTTGAACGAGGGCCGGCTCAAGGCGCATGTCGGCTTCACCGGCATCAATCCGAAGATCATTGCGACCAGCGACATCGTCAGCAGTGTGCTGCTAATCAATCACTCTTCCGATCCCGAATATGCCCATCCGGCACGGCCGACGACGAGGCTGATCCGCGAGGACGGCGAGGAGCTCGAGGCGGACTTCGGCGAGATCCCGCCGCTCGGGGCGCGCGAGACGTCGGTCGTGGATATGTTCGGCCCTCGTGTGTTCGACTTCCTCAAGCCGTTCAGCGGTCGCGGAAGCACAGTCACCACCTGCGCCGGGGTCACGCTCGCCAGCCTGCACCTGCAGCGCACGAACGACAATCGGCGGACGCTGCTGGGCATCGAGCACTCGCGCCCCGCCCACATGAATCTCGCCGGGATCCTCCAGCACTAGTTGAGCGATCGATTGTCACAAGATGGATCAATAACGTCATCGCCCGGTCCTCACGGGCGGCTCTTAGATCTCGGCGACGGCATGAAGGCGCCATCGCTCACTCTTGTAATGGTGTTCTGGATCATCTCCAATCTCTTGGTTGTTGGTTGGTGGTGGCTCGAGCTTTCCGACACGTGGTGGTGGATTGGAAGTGTCGACAGATACCGCGTTCCCTGGGTGCTGCGGAAGCTTGGAGTAACTTTTCCCGATGTGTTGCGGGCTGCTAGCATAACATTCTATGTGCTCGTCGCGCTGGCGCCGCTGCCACTACTCTTCAAGTTTCGGAGGAATTTTCGCGGTCCAGTCGCCTTGGGACTGCTCGTCAGCTGTTGTCTGGCCGCGTCAATCACAGCTCACGAGGCCAATTTGCTGCGTGAGCAGATGCAGCACAGCCTTGATCACGAGCGGGCGTTTGCCCATGGAGAGCTCGTTGAAGGCATTATCCGTCCGCTGATATCGAAGGTCGTGGAAACCTACGTTCAGGTTCTCGGCGACGATCGCCTGCAAGGATCGACTTACCGCACGCATATCGCGATCAACTATATGTTCGACTCCTTATCGTTCCTCGGGGTGTTTGCGCTGGCGACCCTTCTGCTCTCGCCGATCTCGACTTGGCTCTGCCTGTTCACCTTCGCGTTCTACACGCAGATCGCCATCTATCCGGGGCGCATGGGGCCCGTATTCATTGCAGGTGGGTTGTTCTGGCAGCTGTTTCTGCTGGTATCTCAGCGTTACCCCGCCGCCATCATATCGGGGCTTATCATCAGTTTTGCTCGGACGGACGTCGTATTCGCATCGGCCTTCGTATTGGTCAGTCTCGCGGCCTTCGAGCGGCGTTGGCCTACTGCGAAGGAATGGTTCGCTTTTGCAGTGCTGGTCGGCATCTCTCTGGCGGTGCCAAAAATTCTGCTGTGGATGCATCCTGACGCGAACTTCAGCTCATTCCTGATTGCGCGTGGCGACTACTTTACCAAGCTCAAAGGCAATCTTTTGACCATGAAGATTGCGGTCGCCATTGCCTGCCCGGTGCTCGCGATTGTCATCTTGAAAACACGCGCGATCACCCGGACGATGGCCGCTGTCATCCCACCGGCCCTGATCCATGTAGGAATCGTGTTCCTAATTGCCGATTTCTCCGAAGTTCGGCTGATCATTCCCGCGCTCGGTGCGCTCGCGTTCGTTAGCAGTGAGGCGCTCGGAAATCTCTTGGCAAGCGAAAAAAGAGAAAAGCTCAGCGCCGGCTGAAGTGTGGACCGGTTGGATGATGGCAGGTCACCTACATCGGACTTAGACAGTTGCTCGGTGTTTCGATCATTGGTTGCGCCGCTCTGACGCCGTATGGTAAATTCTAACACATGACTAGGGGAACGCGGGCGGCGTTACACGGGCGAAGCTAAGTGGGGTTGCGAACAATATCCTGACCACTAGGCCCACGCATTCGTGCGTCGATCTTCTCGGCGGTCTTCTCTCATCGCATCGGAAGAGAATGACCTGTGGGGCCAAACACGTTGCGGCGAACATTGCCGAATGAAAGTTCTTAGAATGGATCACATTGTTACTACTAGCCAAGAGGGACTGAAGTCTGGGGACAAATCCAAGCCTTTTACGACAGAACTTTTGTTCATCATCTTGTTTGCCGTCGCGGCCGCGGTCCCAATCTATGTGATTTCGAAGTTCTTGCTTGTTGCCCCTTATGCCTTCCCTGAGTCCGACGACTTCTGCTGGTTCTATCGTTACAGGGACGACGGCCTATTGAAGATGATGATCATCTTTTATCATAGTCTCGTCGGTAGAGTTGTCCCACTGGCCTTGATCGCAGTGCCGGGAATCGTTACCGGCGGCTCCGCCCAACATTTCGTTGCAGCATATCCCGGAGTGCTTCTTGCCTTCGCACTGTTTTTCGCAGGCTCCATGGTTTGGGTTACAGCTCGGTTGTGCCGCGGCGCTCCGGTCAGTCGACTGATCTTCCTGTCCCTCGGTCTAGTCGCGACGATCTGGGCCAACTCGCAGGATCCTCGCGAACTGCTCTACTGGTTACCTGGGACTGCGTGTTATGCGGTCCCGGCGGCGTTCGTAGCGATCATTCTGGCGGAGCTATATACCAGCGCTGCGGATGGCCGCGAGCTCTCGCGCCTGGGAGTAAGCAGCCTTGCCGCGATTTCGTTTCTTTCGGCGATGTGCAACGAATTTACACCTCTTTGGCTGGTGGGGATCGTCGGTAGCTCTTTCTTATTCAGGCGATTTTCGGGCCATCCACGACCGCAGTTAGCTGCGCATATCGTATTGTTGACGGCCACGCTGGCGGGATTTGCCATTCTTCTGTTGGCGCCCGCGAATTCGACACGAATGGGCCTGTTTCCGGGCAGTGGGAACTTGGTGGAGGCGCTGAAATATGCCGTCAGGCCATCGCGCGCGGATTGGATACGAGCGTTCTTTATCGCGATACCCTGGTCCCTTGCCGCTAGCCTTTGTTTGGCTCCGTTCAAAGCCAAACAGGGTAATACAAAGAAGCTGGCAGTCTTGTCCGGTGGATTGGTAATCGTGCTTTTTGGTTGTGCGTACTTGGCGCACTTCGTTGCGTACTATGCGACAGCGGATCGCTTGCCCCCAAGAGCGAACAACGAAGTGATCATCGTGCTGATCGTGGGGTTTGCTTGTGCTTTTTCTGCAATCACGGCATTTGTCAGCAACTTAAGACTCGGTACTGTCGGTACAGCAATAGCGTGCGCGCTGCTCACGGTGCCGATTCTCAACGGAAGCGCCTTCAAGCTGATGCGTGCCGAGTGGCCTCTCTTAGATGCTTTCCGCACACAGAGCTTGCACCGCGAGCATCTCCTGTTATCCGCAGGAGGATCTGACCTTGTGCTGCCCGGCTGGACGGTTCGCCCGGAGCTACTGGTAAGTCAGGATTTGGGGCGTGATCCCGACCGTCTTCCAAACGACTGTATCGCTCGGGCATATCAGATAAAAAGCGTGGTTCCGGAGTGATTGTTGATGCGTCCAGCGAGAGCTGGGCGCGTTCAATCGAAATTGATCCGCTCGCGCTCGACCACGATCGGCCGTCGCCGGACCTGATTGAAGATCGCCACGATGTATTCGCCGAGCACGCCGAGGAAAAACAGCTGCACGCCCCCGAAGAAGAACAGGCCGATGATGATCGTGGGGATGCCGTGCGGACCGATGTCGAAGCCGGCTATCTTGAGCAGGAACACGACGAACGCATAGGCGAAGCTCAGCGACGAGATGATCAGTCCGAAGAAAAACGCAGTACGTAGCGGCACGGTCGAGAAGCTGATGGCGCCGAGCAGCCCCTGGTCGATCAGGCTCGACAGCCGGTTGCGGGAGATGCCGTGCTTGCGCGCCAGCCAGGTGTAGGGCACGCCGATCGAGCGAAAGCCGCATTCGAACGGCATCATCCGCATGAAGGGCTGGACGTCTTCGAATTGCTTCATGGCGTCCAGCACCTTGCGGTCGACGAGCTGATAGTCGCCGACGTCGGCCGGATAGTCGACATACGACATGCGGCTGATCATCTTGTAGTAGAGATGCCGCGCGGTCCGGCTCAGGAAAGGCTCCTCGCGCCGGGCCCGGATGCCGAACACGATCTCGTAGCCTTGCTCCCAGTGCTTCACGAAAGTCGGGATCAGCGATGGCGGGTCCTGCAAATCCGCGGGCATGAACAGCACGGTGGCATCGCCTGTCGAGGCAAGCACGCCGTTGTAGGTGTTCCTCAAAACGCCGAAGTTCCGGGCATTCACGATGACCTTCACCGAGGGATCGGCCGCTGCGATCTCCTTGAGAATCTCCACCGTCCGGTCGCTCGAGGCGTTGTCGCAGAAGATGTGCTCGCGCTCATAACCCGGGAGCTCGCGGTCGAAGATTTCCTTGACCGCCGCGTAGCATTCCCGAATTCCGGTCTCCTCGTTGTAGCAGGGCGTCACAAGGCTGATCTTCTTTCGCATCAATCCTCCAGGACGTCCGTCGAGCGGGGGCCACTTCCCCGCGTGGGAATCAGGCAGCCGGCGAACCGCCCGAGAGGACTGGCGCACCGGTGGTGGGGTTGCCATCCTTCAATCGTTTCTTTAGCAGGTAAGTCGGCAACTTCAACCGTTCCGGGAAACGGGGCGGGGCGGTTTGATCTTGTTGACAAGACTGGGCTAATCGTTCTGATGTGACGTTTTCTGCTGGACGGGTATGAGCATGAAGGCCGTGATTCTGGCAGGTGGCTTCGGGACTCGCATCACCGAAGAGAGCCACGTCAAGCCGAAACCCATGATCGAGATCGGTGGCAAGCCGATCCTCTGGCACATCATGAAGATCTTCTCGTCGCACGGTATCGACGAATTCGTCATCTGCTGCGGCTACAAGTCCTACGTCATCAAGGAATATTTCGCGAACTACTTCCTGCATATGGCGGACGTGACGTTCGACCTCGCCAACAATTCGATGGAAGTGCACAACAAGTTCGCCGAGCACTGGAAGGTGACTCTGGTCGATACCGGTCTCAACACCATGACCGGCGGCCGCCTCAAGCGCATCAGGGACTACGTCGGTAACGAGACTTTTTGCATGACCTATGGCGATGGTCTCGCCGACGTCGATATCGGTGCGCTGCGGGAGTTTCATCGCGCTCACGGGCGTCACGCCACGGTCACCGCGATCCAGCCGCCGGCGCGTTTCGGCGCGCTCGATATCGGCGACGACGTGGTCCGCCATTTCGAGGAGAAGCCGCGCGGTGACGGCCGCTGGATCAACGGTGGTTTCTTCGTGCTGGAGCCGGCGATCTTCGACTATCTCGGCGACGACGCCACCATCTGGGAGCAGGAGCCGCTCAAGCGCCTGTCGCAGGACGGCCAGCTTGCAGCCTATCGCCACGCCGGCTTCTGGGAGGCAATGGACACCCTGCGGGACAAGGTGCACCTGGAGCAGCTCTGGGACAGCGGGCAGGCGCCCTGGAAGCGTTGGCAATGAATCCAGGCTTCTGGAGCGGCAAGCGCGTTCTCGTCACCGGGCACACTGGCTTCAAGGGTGGGTGGCTGGTCGTGTGGCTACGGCGTCTCGGCGCCGAAGTCGCGGGTCTGGCGCTGCCGCCGTCGACGACGCCCAACCTGTTCGATCTGGCGCAGACTGAGCAGGACATCGTGTCGGTCTTCGCCGATATCCGCGATCCACTCGCGGTCAAGGCGGTGTTTGACCAGTTCCAGCCCGAGATCGTGTTTCACATGGCGGCGCAGGCGATCGTGCGAACATCCTATGACGATCCGGTCGGGACCTACGCGACCAACGTCATGGGCACCGTGCACGTCTTCGAGGCGGTGCGGAGCTCCGGCGTGCGCGTGGTGGTCAACGTCACCAGCGACAAATGCTACGACAACAGGGAGTGGGTCTGGGGCTACCGCGAGACGGATCCGCTCGGCGGCAAGGACCCCTATTCCAGCAGCAAGGCCTGTGCGGAACTGGTCACGGCTGCGTACCGGTCCTCATTCTTCGGTGGAACTCGCCGGATCGGCTTCGCCAGCGCCCGCGCAGGCAACGTGATCGGGGGCGGGGACTGGGCGCAGGATCGTCTCATCCCCGATGTGATCGCCGCGATCCGCAGCGGCCAGCCAGTGCCGGTCCGCAATCCGGACGCGGTGCGGCCCTGGCAGCACGTGCTCGAGCCGCTGTCGGGCTACCTTCTGCTCGCCGAGCATCTATGGCGCGATCCGGCTGCCTTCTCGAGCGAATGGAATTTCGGTCCCGACGCCGACAGCGTGCGCACGGTGCGCTGGCTGGTCGATCGCCTCGCGCTGCTGTGGGGTGTACCGCCGCAGCAGATGCCGCAGCCGGGACAGCATCCGCACGAGGCGCGACTGCTGTCACTGGACAGTTCCAAAGCGCGGGCTCATCTCGGCTGGGCGCCGCGTTGGGGCCTCGATCGCGCCGCCTCCGCTGTGGTGGCGTGGTACAAGGCGTTCGAGCAGGGCGCCGCGGTCAAGCCGGTGATGGTTGACCAAATCGACGCTTTCATGAACACACAGCGGGACTAGCCGCCTTTCCAATTGGATGAGTATGATGGCCACCACGTCGACGAGACCGCTTACCGAGATCAGAGGTTGCGAGGTCTGCGGCAATGACAAGCTCGTGCCGGTGCTCGATCTCGGCCTGCATCCCCTGTGCGACGACCTGGTGGCGGTCGGCGATTCGCGCCAGTGCCGCGAGTACCCGATCCAGATCGATTTCTGCCCGACCTGCGCCACCGGCCATCAGCGCTTCCAGGTGCCGAAGGAGGATCTGTTTCCCAAGGATTATCATTACCGCTCGCGCTTCACCGCCGACGTGCTCTCCGGCATGAAGAGCCTCGTTGCGACCTGCGCCGAGCGGATGGGACCGCTGACCGGCAAGATCGCGCTCGACATCGGCTGCAATGACGGCAGCCTGCTCGACTTCTTCCGCGAAGCCGGTGCGACAACAGCCGGCATCGAGCCGACCGGCGCGGCGCAGGACTCCGCCGCCAAGGGCCATTACGTGGTGCAAAACTATCTCAGCACGGAGACCGCGGCAGAGATCCGCCGCGCGGTCGGCACGCCCGACATCATCACCTTCACCAACGTCTTCGCGCATATCGAGGATCTGAACGGTGTGCTTGCGGCGATGAAGACCCTGCTCGGGCCCGAAACGGCGATCGTGATCGAGAACCATTATCTCGGAGCGGTGCTGGACCGGCATCAGTTCGACACCTTCTACCACGAGCATCCGCGAACCTATTCGTACAAATCGTTCAGCTTCATCGCAAAATCGCTCGGCCTCGACATCGTCAACGTCGAGTTTCCTGCGCGCTATGGCGGCAATATCCGCGTCATTCTCGGACATGCGGCCAAGAGCGATGCCGTCGCAGCCGACATCGTTGCGCGCGAGAACAATTTCCAGGCCGAGTTCGCCCAGCTCGCGCGCGACGTCGAACTCTGGAAGGCACGCAAGAGCGCAGAGCTGAAGAAGATCATCGCGGCCCATGGTCCGGTCAGGGCCAAGGCGTTTCCGGGCCGCGCGGCGATCCTGGTCAAGTTGCTGGGACTGACCGAAAAGGAGATTGTTGCAGTCCACGAGAAGCCGGGCTCGATCAAGATCGGGCACTACGTGCCGGGCACGCGCATCCCGATCGTCTCCGACGATGAATTGTTCGCGCATGGCGACCAAGCCAAGCCACTGCTCAATCTCGCCTGGCACATCTCACGCGAGATCCGCCAGTATCTGCAGGACAACGGATACAAGGGGCCCGTGATCGACGTGCTCAGCGCGGACGATTTTCATGCCTGAGGCGCCCGTTTTCACGATCCTCGGATCGGGTTTCGGGATGTACGGCTATCTGCCTGCGCTGATCGAGTGCGGGATGAAGGTGGCACTGCCGGAACGCTACCGTGCGGTAGTTGGCGGCCGAAGCGAGCTCCTCCAATATGTGCCCGAGGTGATTTGGTACCCCGGCACCGAGGAGGCGTTGGCACAGGCGAGCGGGGCGGTGGTTGCGCTTCGTCCTGCCGATCAGGCTGGCTGGATGGCGCGTCTGGCAGACATGCCTGGCATCCGCGAGCTGATCCTGGAGAAGCCGGTTGCGCCGACACCGCAGCTTGCGGCGCAGTTCGTCGAGGCATTCGAGCGCGCCGGCAAGCGCTACCGCGTCGGCTACACCTTTCGTTTCATGCCGTGGGCGGAGCGGCTTCGCGCGGTGCTCAGCGAGAACACCGATGGCCTCTCGCTGGATTGGAGCTTCATGGCGCATCACTATCGCGCCAACCTGACGAACTGGAAGCGGTTCGACGCCAGTGGCGGCGGTGCGCTCCGCTTCTACGGAATCCATCTGATCGCGCTTCTTGCAGAGCTCGGTTACGACGACGTGGCGATGTCGATGCTCGCGGGACCTTCAGACGCCGAGACATCGTCGTGGGATGCCGTGTTCACTGCCAAAGGCCTGCCGTCATTCGCGCTGCGCATCGACAGTCGCGCGCCACATACATGCTTTAGCATCGCGGCCGGACGGCGCGGGAAAACCGATGTGACGATCGTCGACCAGCCTGATCCGTTTTCGTCGGTCCAGCAGAGCTCGATGAACGTTCGCGATCCCAGGGTCGACGTGCTGGCGCAACTTTGCCGCTCGCTGGGCGCGGCCGACGCGAACCACGCTGAGCGTCAGCGCAAGATCATCGCGCTATGGGCTCGGATCGAGGCGGTATCCCGCCGAACATCTGCATCCTGAAGTGCGAGCCGCTACCAGACGCTCCTTCCTCCGTCCATCACCAGGTTCTGCCCGGTCATGTAGCTCGAGGCATCCGAGCACAGGAACTGCACCGCGGCGCGGTACTCGTCGACATCTGCCATGCGGCCCATCGGGATCAGGCGCGTCAGTCGCTCGACGAAGGCCGGATCCTGGTTGTTGAAGACCCCGCCCGGCGAGATCGCGTTGACGCGGACGCCGTGATCGGCCCAGTACGTCGCCAGATATTTCGTCAGTCCGATCAACCCGTGCTTGATCACGGAGTAGGTCACCGGCTTCACCGGCTGTTCCTCCTCGCGCGTCACCTGCGGTTGGCGATAGAGCCGCTGGTCCGGCGCGATCACGCCGAGATCGGAGGCGATGTTGAGGATCACGCCGCGGCCACGCGATGCCATTGCACCGCCGAACACCTGAGCGCACAGCATCGCGCCGGTCAGGCCCACGGCGATCTCGGTCTGCCATTGCGGCACCGGAAACGCCTCGAAGCGGGAGGAATGCATCACGCCGGGTGCGGAGGTCACCTTGGGATCGATGGCCGCGTTGTTGACGAGGATGTCGACGGAGACGCCGCGGCCGGAAAGCTGCTCGTGCGCAGCGCGCACCGAATCGAGTGTGGTGACGTCGATCGCAAGCGCGATCAGGTCGGCAGACGGCGCATTCTGCTTGAGTGCGGCAATTGCGGCTTCGGCCTGCGCAAGTCCGACGTCGGTGACGACGACGCGCGCGCCGGCTTCGGAGAGCGCGGCGACATGCTGCCGGCCGAGCAGGCCGCCTGCACCGGTCACGAGAGCGGTGCGGCCGGTCAGGTCATAGCGCGAGGACGGGCTTGGCATCGGGAGCTCCTGTTCAGCTGCGCAATTGGCCGCCGTCGGCGACCATGACGCTGCCGGTAATGAACGCCGCGCGCGGCGAGGCGAGGAATGCGACGAGGTCGGCAACCTCTTCCGGCTTCCCCAGCCGGCGCAGCGCCACCTCGCGAACAAGCATGTCCTCGACCGCGGCCCTGTTCTCGGCGAGCTTGCGCGCCCAGGTGCCATCGGCGGCGAGGATGTTGCCGGGCGCGACCGCATTGATGCGGATGCCCTCGAGCGCCAGCGGGCGTGCCAGCCCGCGCACGGTGGCGTTCAGCGCCGCCTTCGCGGCATAGTAGGTGACGGGCGCGCCCAGCGCCGCCATGCCGGCGATCGAGGAGATACAGACGATCGACCGGTCGCCGCTGCCGCGCGCCATCAGCGGCCGTGCGGCCTCGATCATGTTGGTCGCGGCAAAGAGATTGAGGTCCATCACCCGCGACCATTCCGCCGCATTTTCCTGCCCCGGCGGCACGGAAGCGCCGCTGCCGACGTTGCAAACGAGAATGTCGAGGCGTCCCCACTGCCGTTCGACCTCGTTCAGCAGCCTGGCTGCGGCAGCCGGATCGGTGACATCGGCCACGTGGACCGACGTGCTGCCGCCGACCGTAGCCCGCGCGGCATCGAGCGCATCTGCGCCGCGGGCCGCCAGCGCGACCCTGGCGCCTTCCGCGGCGAGCGTCGTCGCGATTGCGAGCCCGATGCCGCGGCTGGCGCCGGTGACGAGCGCGACGCGATCATCCAGCTCGAGCTTCATCGCGCGGCATCCTCGATCCAGCGAACCGTCATGTCGCGATATGTCGCCAGCGCGCCGGCGTGATCGCCGTCGCCGGCCCGCGCGGTTTGCAGGATGTATTGTCCCCGATAGCCGGAGCGCTCGATCAGCCGGATCGTCTTGGCGAGATCAGCGTTGCCGGTGCCGAGCGGCACGGTGGTGCCGCCGCGCACGCGGTCCTTCACATGGACGTTGAGAATGCGGGGCGCGTAGGCCTCGATCTCCTCGGCGCTGTCGTAGCCCAGCGAGGCGCTGTTGCCGCTGTCGTAGTTGATGCCGAAGACCTCCGCCGGAAACGCCTCCATGAAGCGGGCGAGGTCGCGCGGTGGCAGATCGGACTCGAAGACGATCTTGACGTTTTGTCTTATGAGCTGCTCGCGGCGGGCGATCAGCACCCGCTTGAGTGTGTCGCTCTCGCTCTCGCGCTCGATCTTGCCGTTGTCGACCAGCGGGATCACGATGAACGCGATGCCGATGCGGCTGCAGGCGGCAATCAGGAGATCGAGATCGTTGACGAGAGCATCGCGCACGACGGCATCGACCTTCCAGAACGGCGCCTGCATGAAGCAATCGCCGGTCAGGCTCGGGATGCGCACGCCGTTCTCGCGTGCCAGCGTCAGAATCTCCTGTTGTCCCGGCTCGGTCATCAGCGGATTTTCGCGCAGCCGTTCCTGATCGATGGTCCATTCCATCCGCCTCAAGCCGAGCGCCTTGGCGCGGGGAAATTCCTCCTGCCATTCGTTCCACGGGAACGCCTGGATCTTGCCGTCGACCAGGGCCGACAGGCGTCCCTGCATGAAGCCGATGCGGTCGAGCGTTGCGGTCACGATGTGCTATCCGAACTAATGGCGAGGCCCTTGGCGGTCCAGCCGCCGTCGACAAAGATTTCCTGGCCGGTCACATAGGCGGAGGCTTCCGACGCGAGAAAGACGGCGGCACCCACCATGTCGGCGGGTTGCCCCCAGCGGCCGAGCATGGTGTGGCGGCGCCGATCCTCGTGCATGACGGGGTCGGCATAGCTCTTCGCGGTCATCTCGGTCGCGACGTAGCCCGGCGCAAGTGCGTTGACGCGGATGCCGTCCGGTGCGTAGTCGGCGGCGAGTGCGCGCGTCAGCCCGGCAAGCCCCGCCTTTGCCGCGACGTAGCCGGGATTGCCGGGGAAGCCGCGCACAGAATTGATGCTGGTGACGTTGACGATCGCCGCCGAGCCCGCGTTCTTCAGGAGCGGATAGGCGGCGAGGATGGTGGCGTAGACGCCGGTGAGATCGGTTGCGACCGTGGCGCGGAAGCGCGCGAGCTCGCTTTCGCCGCCTTCGGCCGGAAGACTGATGCCTGCGGCATTCACGAGTGCGTCGATGCGATCGCCTTTTGCCGCGATGCTGCGGAATGCGCCTTCGATCGCGCTGTCGTCGGAGAGATCGCAGGCAATGGCGGTGACGCCCTGCGGCGCGATTCCGGACCGGCTGAGGCCGAACACGGTGGCTCCGGCATCCTTGAGGCCGCTCGCAATCGCCGCGCCAATGCCGCGCGAGGCGCCGGTGACCACCGCGATCTTGCCTGCGAGCGAGAAGGCGCTGAGATCAGGCATAGCCGTAACTGCGCATGATGGCGGCGCAAAGCTTGACGTCCTCGGGGCGGTCGATCTGGAACATCTTGTGACGATCCATGACGTGGAAGCCGATCTTGCCGCCGAGACGATTGTTCTGCTCGCGCAGGAGGGATGGGATCAGGACGTAGAACGAGCCGTTCTCGAGGTAGCGCTTCTCGATCTGCTGGCGCATGCGGCGGTTGCGATAGTCGTAATTGATCGGCTCCGGGCCGTTCGCGCCGATCCGCCAGTTGAAGTAGTCCTCGACCTCGCAGACGGACAGCAGGCTGTCGAGATGGTCGCGATCGAAGGTCCCAAGCGCGTTCTCGATGTCGCTGGGCTCACGGATCGGCGATGTGGCCTGAAGCGCGACCACGCGCTCGAACCGGCCCAGTCGCGCCTCGGTCGCATCGAGGGCATGCAGCCAGGCGGATTCGGAGGAGGCGAGGTCGCCCGAAATGTCGTCCGGGCGCCGCACGCCGACCGCGCCGGCGGCCTCGGCCGCGGCGAGGATCGCCTCGCTGTCCGACGAGACCGCCACCACGTCGACGCCGCGCGCCGTGCGAGCCTGTTCGACCGTCCAGGCGATCAGGGGCTTGCCGCAGAGATCGAGCAGGTTCTTGTGCGGGATGCCCTTGGAGCCGCCGCGCGCGGCGATCACAGCCAGCGTCTTGCGCGCCATCAGATGTGTCCCTCCAGACGCTCGAGCGCGGTCCAGAAGCCTTCGCCCATGTTCTTGTGGCCCTGCCATATTTCGGGAATGAACGAGGCCGTCGGTGCATGCTTGCGCAGCACCTGTCCGATCTCGTCGAAATCGATCTCGCCTTCGCCGATCTGGAGACCTTCGCCATCGAGGCCCTTGGCGTCGCCGAAATGCAGATGCGCGGTGTGCGGCCCGAGCTGGGCGAGGCCTTGCGCGAAGTCGAAGCCGAAATGATTGGCGGCGAGCTTGGTGTGGGAGATATCGACGCACATGCGCAAACCATGCTTGGCGCAGAACGCGGCCGATTCCTCCGGGAAGATGAAGATGTTCTGGTGGCGCTGGCCGCCGAAATGCCAGGGGAATGGCGCCATGGTCTGCGGCGTCAGCTCGACACCCTCCATGTCGAGCTCGGTCAAGCTCTGCGCAAAGATGCGGTAGCGCTCGGCTTTCTCCTCCGGCGGCAGCGGCTCGTCCATGGTGAAGCCGCCGATATTGGCGACGATGGGCGGGCGCTTGGTCTTGGGGAAGAACTTCTTCAGGCCGCGGGTGATGTCGATCACCGCCTGCGTCTGCTCCAGCGAGTAGCGCCGCAGCGCCTCGTCGGGCGTTGCAAGGTCCATCAGCTTGGAGCCGGCAAACAGCTCCGGCGCATGCACGACGAAACCGAGATCATAGGTGCCCGACAGATAGGCCGCCGGATCGCGCTCCATGTCGCTGTAGCTGAGATGGAATTCGATGATGTCGGGCTCGCAGATCTCCAGGAAGCGTTCGGTATCGTGATAACGCACCGGCACGCCCCAGGGGCGGTCGAAGCGGTAGCGCCGGGCCTTCGCGGCGCCTTCATTGAGGTCGCTCTGGAAGAAATAGTCGTCGGCCGCCATCGTTCGCGTCAGCTTGCGGCCGAGCAGCGCCGGCATCTTCAGCGGCGACAGGCCCTGTCCCGGGCTCTTCACCGCGATATCGCTTTCGGAGATGACGGTGCCGGCCGACAGGTCGCGCGCGGCCACCAGGCTCTTGGCGAGGTTTTCGCGGTTGATCAGCTCACCCTGGCTCAGCGCGCGCTCGGCGAGCTTCTCGCCGCGGGCCGCTTCCACCTCGCGAATGCCGGAGACGAGCGCCTTGAATTCCTCCGGCTCGAGACTTGCGGCATGGTCCGGACCTTCCATCTCGCGATCGAGCGTGATGTGGCGTTCGATGACGAGGGCACCGAGCGCGACGGCGGCGGTCGAAACGGCAATGCCCCGCTCGTGGCCCGAATAGCCGACGACCGGATGGATCTCGCGCAGCGTTTCCATGAAACGCAAATGGATGTTGTGGAGCGCGGCCGGATAGGTGCTCTGGCAATGCAGCAGCACGTAGCTGGCATTGCGGTCGTCGAGGAACTTCGCCGCGGCCTTGATCTCGTCCGTCGTGCTCATGCCGGTCGAGACGATCAGCATCTTTCCGGTGGCGGTGAGGCGGGCGAGCAGCGGCAGGTTGGTGAGGTCGGCCGAGGCGACCTTGTAGGCCTCGACGCCGAAGCTTTCGAGCACGGCGACGCTCTTGGCGTCCCAGGGCGTGCAGAGGTACTCGATGCCCTTGGCTGCGCAGTACTCGGCGATCTTCTTCTGCTGTGCGGTCGGGAGCTCGAAGCGGCGCAGAAGATCGAGTGTATATTCGACGGCGAGGTCGTCGTCTTTCCCGGACAGGCTCGAGGCGCGATAGACCTCGTCGAGCTTGCGCATCTGGAATTTGGCGCAATCGGCTCCGGCCGCGACCGCGGCATCGACCAGCGCAATGGCGCGGTCGAAATCGCCATTATGGTTGTTGCCGATCTCGGCGATGACGTAGCAGGGTTCGCCATCGCCCAGAAGACGGTTGCCGATGCGGACCGGAGCAGGCTGTTTGGGCGATGTCATCAACATTCTCGTCTCATATGCGTCAGGCTGGCTGGGCGGGAACACGCGATTTCCACGTCCGCAGCCCGTTCTCCTCGAACATGATGCGCGAACAGTTGTGCCCCTGCTGTTCCAGCGCCGCGATCAGCTGGTAGCGTTCGAACGGGCGGACGAAGAACATGAAGTAACCGCCGCCGCCGGCGCCGAGCAACTTGCCGCCGACCGCGCCATGCTGCTTGGCAAAATCATAGATCGCGTCGATCGCGTCCGACGAGATCTTGGAGCTCAGCTTCCGCTTGGCGTGCCAGGCCTCGTCGATCAGCCGGCCGCATTCCAGCAGTTGGCCGCGCAGCAGATGCCGTCTTATGTCGCGCGTCACTTCCTTCTGCTTGGCAGCTGCGGCCACCGCGTCGCTGGTCTCGTGCTGAGCCTTCTGGTCGCGGTGAATGGCGCCGGAATCGCGCCCCGCGCCGACATAGCAGAGCACCAGGCTCTCCTCGAGCTCGGCGATGATGTTAGGATCGAGGCGGAGCGGCACGATGGTGTTCTGGTCGGAGAAGAATTCCATGTGATTGAATCCGCCGAACACGGTGGCGTACTGATCCTGCCAGCCGCCGGGGATGTTGAGCATCAACCGCTCGGCCTGGAACGCCATCTCCGCGATCTCGTGGCGGTCCCACTGGTCGCTGCGAAATTCGTTGAAGCAGCCGATGATCGCCGACGAGACCACCGCGGAGCCGCCGAGGCCGGAACCGACCGGGAAGTCGGCGGACACTTCGAGCTCGAAGCCGTAAGTCGGCTTGATCAGGCGCACGACCGACTTGATCAGTGCGAGATCTCCGCCCGTTCCGAGCTCTGCGAGGTTACCGGCCTCGACCGTGCGGCGGAAGTCGTGCGAGTAGATCCGGATGCTGGGATCGCTCCGGCGCCGCAACGTCGCGTGAGCGTACATCTTGATCGTGGCGCTGATGACCGCGCCGCCGTCATTCGCCACGAAGTAATGCGTCAGATCGGTGCCGCCGCCGGAGAAGCTGATCCGCACCGGCGAGCGGGCGCGCGCGAACACCTCGCTCTCTTCCGACAGGTTGAACAGTTCGCGGCTGAACACGTCGACCAGCCGTCCCTCGCCATCCAGGATCGGCACCACGTGGACGCGCTGGTCGAGCAGCTTGAGGATCTGCTCGCGTGGCCCGCCGGTCGGTGCCCAGACGAATTTGCGGTTGATGCAGGACCCAACCTGGTCCTGGATCGTGATACCCGTCAGCATGCGCCTGCGGATGTCGCCGTCCGTCACGGCGCCGACGATTCGCCCGCTCGCGTCCTGCGCGAACAGGATGCCGAGCATGTTCGCGTTCAGGCGCCGGAAGGCTTCCTCAATGGTCTCCGTCTCGGCGATCGTGACGAGGGTTCGGTCAAGCACGTTTTGGGGTCCAGAAAGGGCCGATTCCGGCCATATCGCAGCGTCTGGTAATACGGGAGCAGCCCGGACGATGCAAGGTTCCTGCGCCCGGCGGCATCGCAGCCATGGCCCGAAGGTCGGGCTCTACGCTCGTCATCTTCGTCGCGCCGCGAGCTCGTTCCGCGCTCCCGCATTCGCGGAGGGATGTGCTCAGCCCCGGCAATGACCTGCTGTCGAAATCGAGCTGAGGTTAGCGCTCGTCCACGATGACCTTACCGTCATTCGGCAGCGTGCCGGGACCGACCAGCTCGACGGCTCCTCCGAGCTTCGTTATCGCGCGCAAGCTGGCCGCGATGTCGTCGCGGAGCGAGTCGCCAGCAGTCGTGGCTTCCGCTCTCAACGTCATGGCGTCGGTCTCGCCTTGGCGCGTGACGACGAGGCGAAGTCTTCCGAGCCCCGCGTGGCGCTTGCCGATCTCGGCGATCTGCTCGGGACGGACGAACATGCCCTTGATCTTGGTGGTCTGGTCGGCGCGGCCCATCCAGCCTTTGATGCGCATGTTGGTGCGCCCGCACGGGCTCGTGCCGGGCAAGGCTGCGGTGAGGTCGCCGAGCGCGAGCCGGATCCAGGGATGGTGCGGGTCGAGCGAAGTCACGACAATCTCGCCGACGTCACCTGGTGCGACCGGATCGCCCGTGCCGGGCTTGACGATCTCCAGGATCAGATCCTCGTTCACGACCATGCCTTCGCGTGCCTCGGTCTCGAAGGCGATGAGGCCGAGATCGGCGGTACCGAAGGCCTGGTAGGCATCGATGCCGCGCCCCTTGATCTCGGCCTGCAGCGAGGGCGGGAACGCAGCGCCCGAGACCAGCGCGCGCTTGATCGAGGAAACGTCACGCCCCGAGCTTGCCGCGGCATCGAGCAGGATCTTCAAGAAGTCCGGCGTGCCGCTGTAGCCGACCGGCCGGTAGGCCTCGATCAGCTCGAACTGCTGCTCTGTGTTGCCGGGGCCGGCGGGGATCACCGCGCACCCTAGCGCCCGCGCCGACGCATCGAAGATGAATCCCCCGGGGGTGAAATGGTAGCTGAAGGTATTGAGGACGATGTCGTCGGGGCGGAACCCGGCTGCGAACAGCGCCCTTGCGCCGCGCCAGGGATCGGCTTGTCGCCCTTCCGGCTCGAAGATCGGACCGGGGGAGGTGAAGAGACGGGCGAACGAGCCAGGCGCCGCCGCCACGAAGCCTCCGAAGGGTGCGGAGGCCTTGTGCAGGGCGGGCAGTTCCGACTTGCGCAACACCGGCAAATCCGCCAGAGCCGCCCTGGAGGTCACGGCGGCGGGATCTAAGCCTTTGAGCCGCTCGGCATAGGCCGGGGCGGCCATCGCGGCTCGCAGCACCTCCGGGAGGCGGGCGAACAGGTCGGCCTCGCGCGCGGCCTGCTCACGCGTCTCGCGGGCGTCGTAATGGGCGGTCATGGCTGTTCTTTCCGTGTTGGCATCCGTTGCGCGCCGCCACCGGCATGGCTATCAGACCGCCATTGGCGAGGCTTGAAAGGGATCCGATGGCGGACGAAGGAATCATCGCGGCCGACGAGGCGTCGAACGTCGTTGCGCGCCTGAAGCGCCGTATGATCGACGCGGCGCTGCCGCTGTGGTCGACGGTCGGCTGGGATCACGCCGCGGGCGGCTTCATCGACAGGCTGCACCGCGACGGTGCGGCGGATGCGGCCGCGCCCCGGCGCGTGTTCGTGCAGGCCCGCCAGATCTGGTGCTACGCCAAGGCGGCACAGATGGGCTGGTATCCCGAGGGGCGCGCGATTGCGCTGAAGGGGCTGGAGCACCTGCTGGCCAAAGCGAAAGCGCCCGATGGCCGGCCCGGCTATGTGCACCGGCTGACGCCGGACGGATCGGTGCTGGATGCCCGGCGCGATGCCTATGACCACGCCTTCATCCTGTTTGCGCTCGCCAGCGTCTATGCGCTCGACCAGGATGCGCAGGTCCGCGCCGAGATCGATGCGCTGCTCGCCTTCCTCGACGGCCACCTGCGCTCGCCGCATGGCGGCGTTCACGAAGGCCTTCCGGTCTCGCTGCCGCGCCGGCAGAACCCGCATATGCATCTGTTCGAGGCGATGATCGCGTGCTTCGAGGCGACGCATGATCTGTCGTTCCAGAACCGTGCCGGAGAATTCTTCGCACTGTTCCTCGCCAACCTCTACGACAAGCAGAAGCACGTATTGTCCGAGTATTTCGAGGAGGACTGGTCGAAGATCGAGCCGGTCAGCGTCGAGCCGGGCCACCAGGCGGAATGGGTCTGGCTGCTGAAGAATTTTGAACGCATCACGGGATGCCCGACCGGCCAGCGGCGTGCGGAATTGCTGGAGACCTCGCTGCGCTATCGTGACGAGGCAACGGGCTGCCTCGTCGACGAGGGCGATGCAAGCGGCAACATCCGCCGCAGCACGCGCCGGCTGTGGCCGCAAACCGAGATCGCGAAGGCGTGGATCGCGCAGGCCGAATCTGGCGAGGCGGGTGCGGCGGACGAGGCGCGCGCGGCGTTGGTGCGGCTCGAACGGCATTATCTCAGCCATCCCGTCAAGGGCGGCTGGTACGACCAGTTCGATCGCGACGGCAGATCGCTGATCGACATCATTCCTGCGTCGTCGTTCTATCATGTTCTCTGCGCGGTCACGGAAGCCGAGCAGGTGCTCGGCTAGGCTCCTTGTGGATCATAGCCAGCGCTTGCGCCGCTTGAAGCTCTTGAGGTTCTTGAAGCTCTTGCGCTGGTCGCCGGCGCCGCCGAGGTAGAATTCCTTGACGTCCTCATTGTCGCGCAATGCGTCGGCGCTGCCATCGAGCACGACCTTGCCCTGTTCCATGATGTAGCCGTGGCTCGCCACGGAGAGCGCCGCGCGTGCATTCTGCTCGACCAGCAGGATGGTGACGCCGAGATCGCGGTTGATCTTCTGGATGATCGAGAACACCTCTTTCACCAGCAGCGGCGACAGGCCCATCGAAGGCTCGTCCATCAGGATCATCTTCGGGCGCGCCATCAGCGCGCGGCCGATTGCGAGCATTTGCTGCTCACCACCGGAGAGATAACCGGCAAGGCCGGTGCGCTCCTTCAAGCGCGGGAAATAGCTGAAGACCATGTCGAGATCGGCATCGACCTCGCGGTCCCGGCGCGTGAAGGCGCCGAGCTTGAGATTCTCGAGCGAGGTCATGTCGGCGACGATGCGCCGGCCCTCCATCACCTGGAAGATGCCGCGGCGGACGATCTTGTCGGGATCGATGCCGTTGATCCGCTCGCCCTCGAACAGGATCTCGCCGCGCGTCACCTCGCCGTCCTCGGTCTTGAGCAGCCCCGAGATCGCCTTGAGCGTCGTGGACTTGCCGGCGCCGTTGGCCCCGAGCAGCGCCACGATCCCGCCCTTGGGCACGTCGAGGCTGAGGCCGCGCAGCACCAGGATCACATCGTCATAGACGACCTCGATGTTGCGCACGGCGAGGAGGGGAGCGGACGCCACGGCGGTTGGCTTGGCGCGGGATGCTTCGAGGGTGTCGGTCATGCTTCAAACTCCGCTGTCGTCGCCCGGCTTGACCGGGCGACCCAGTATTCCAGAGGCGCCTGAGATTCATCGAGAAGCCGCAGCGTACTGGATCCCCCGCCCGGGTGCGCAATTGCGCACAACGCGAGGGATGACAGTGTTCGCGTGGTGAAAGCCGGGCTCACCACCCCAGCCATTCCGGCTTGCGCGGCAGCTCGACGGTCTTGACCTTCTCGAGCTTGATCGTGCCGTTGGCCATCAGGTCGTTCAGGTCGGCATTGGTCGAACCGGAGACCTTGGTGCGATAGAGATCGACCTTGAGGGTGCCGCGATGGTCCTTGTTGGTCCAGGTCGAGGGATTGCAGACGCCGTCCATGCCGGCCGGCACCCAGTCCTTCTTCTGGTAGAAGCCCTTGGCGACGTTCTCACCGGTGGCACCTCCGTTCTTGGCGGCCCAGTCGAGCGCTTCCCTGGCGTAGAGAGCGCTACAGACGCCTGCGATATAGTGCACCGGGCGATAGGCCTTGCCGCTTGCATCCGATATTTTCGAGATTTCCATCACCGTCTTCATGCCTGGCGCGTTGCCGCCCCAGGTTACGGCCGTGCGTAGCGGGAAGACGACGCCGTCGGCGGCGTCAGCCGCGGTCTTGGCGGCGTTCTCGTCCATGCCCCAGACATTGCCGAGGAACTGCACGTCCACGCCGGCGGTCTTGCAGGCCTTGAGCACGGAGATGTTCGAGGCTGCGGTGTTGCCGAGATAGGCGTAGTTGGCGCCGGAGCTCTTCAGGCTGAGGCATTGCGCGGAGTAATCGCCGGGCGTCAGCGCGAACACGATCGGCGGCAGCACTTCGAAGCCGAGCTCATTGGCGATCGCCTCGCCGGCGGCCTTCGGCGCGTTCGGGTACGGATGATTGCCGCCCATATGGACGAATTTCGGCTTACCGCTCTTGCCCTTGGCCTTCCAGTCTTCCGCTGCCCAGGTCACCAATGCCCGCATCGCGTCCGAATAGCTCGGACCGTAGAAGAAGTTGTAGGGCGCGGGTTTGGCCTTGCCGCTCACGCCTTCCGGATCGGTCAGCGCCGCCGCGTAGGAGGCGGAGATATAGGGAATCTTGTCCTGCGCGACAAAGCCGGTCAGCGCTTCGGTATCGGCGGTACCCCAGCCCATGATCGTTGCAACCTTGCCATCCGGCGCCGACCACTTCTTGTAGAGCGCGATCGCGCGCGGCACCTGATAGCCGTAGTCGTTGGTATCGAGGTTGACCTGCTTGCCGCCGATACCGCCGTTCTTGTTGATCCAGGCAAAGGTGTCGGCGACGGCCTGGCCGTAGGGCGTGCCAACGTCCGACGTCGCACCGGAGTAGTCGGCGAGATGGCCGACGGCGATCTGGGCCTGCGCACTGGCCGCAAAACCAGCGATCGCAAACGCGAGCGACGCGGTGCTTAAAAGCGATTTGGTCTTCATGGGTTGGTTCCTCCTGTTATCGTTTAAGTGAAGTAGCCGTGCTCAATGCGAGAACGGGTAGAGTTTCCAATACGCCTTGATCTGTCGCCAGCGATGCGCGAGCCCATCGGGCTCGAACATCAGGAATGCGATGATGATCACCCCGATCGCGATCTCGCGCAGAAAGGTGATGTTGGTGTTAAGCGAGAGCGCCTTGTCGATCGCGCCGCCCTTCAAATGATGGCTGATGAACTCCATCGCCTCGGGCAGCAGCACCACGAAGGCGGTGCCCATCAGCGTGCCCATGATCGAGCCGGTGCCGCCGATGATGATCATGGCCAGGAACAGTATTGAGCGCTCGATGCCGAAGCCTTCCTGGGAGACCACGAGCTGATAGTGCGCGTAGAGCGCGCCCGCGATGCCGGCGAAGAAGGCGGCGAGACCGAACGACAGCGTGCGGTACCTGGTGAGGTTGATGCCCATGATCTCGGCGGAGAGATAATGGTCGCGGATCGCCACCAGCGCGCGGCCATCGCGCGTGCGCATCAGGTTGGTGACGAGGATGTAGCTCAAGAGCACGTAGGCCAGCACGACATAGAAATATTGCCGGTCGCCCCGCAGCGTGTAGCCGAAGATCGAGAACGGCTCGGCGCTTGCCGGCACCGATCCGCCTGAGAACCACTCGGCGCGCGAGAAGAAGTCGAGCAGGATGTATTGTGCGGCGAGCGTCGCGATGACGAGGTAGAGTCCTTTCAGCCGCGCCGCGGGGATGCCGAAGACCAGTCCGACCAGCGCGGTGACGAGCCCCGCGAGCGGGATCGCAAAGAACACCGGGATCGGCGCGTTGTTCGAGATGTAGGCCGAGGTGAAGGCGCCGAGCAGGAAGAAGGCCGCGTGTCCGATCGAGATCTGGCCGGTGAAGCCGACCAGGATGTTGAGGCCGAGCGCCGCGATCGAGAAGATGCCTATCTGGATCAAGATGCTGAGCCAGTAGCCGCTGAAGAATTGCGGCGCGAGGCAGAGCAGTGCGACGCCCAGAATTGCGAAGTTGCGGCTGGTGGTGGTCGGAAAGATCGTGGTGTCCGCGGCGTAAGTGGTGCGGAAATCACCAGCGGGGATGAGGGCAGGGCCGGCCATGGGTCAGATCCGCTCGATGTCGTGGGTGCCGAACAGGCCGTAGGGCTTGATCATCAGCACGATGATGAGGACGTAGAACGGCGCAATCTCGTAGAGATTGCCCCAGTGCAGATACTCGCTGTCGACATATTGGGCGACGTTCTCCAAAAGCCCGATGATGATGCCGCCAAGCACGGCGCCGCCAACCGAATCCAGCCCGCCGAGGATCGCCGCCGGAAACACCTTGATGCCGTAGGCAGCAAGGCCCGAGGACACGCCATTGACCACGGCGACGACGACGCCCGCGACCGCCGACACCGTCGCCGAGATCGCCCAGGCCATCGCGAACACGCTCTTGACGGAAATGCCGAGCGACTGCGCGACCTGCTGGTTGAACGCGGTGGCGCGCATCGCAAGGCCGTATTTCGAGGCGCGGAAGAACCAGGCCATGCCGATCATCATCGCAACCGACACCACGAGGCTCATGACGTAGACGGTCTGGATCTGCAGTCCGAACAGGTCGACCGACTGGCTCTCGAACACGCGCGGAAACGGCTGCGGATTGACGCCGAACATCCATTTCAGCGTCGCCTGCAGCACGGTGGAGAGGCCGATCGTCACCATGATCACCGAGATGATGGGCTCGCCGATCATCGGCCGCAGGATCAGCACCTGCACCGCGATGCCGAACACGAACATGAACACCAGCGTGATCGGCATGCCGATCCAGAACGGCACCTGGTATTTCGCAAGCAAGGCCCAGCACACCCAGGCGCCGACCAGCAGCAATTCACCTTGCGCGAAGTTGACGACTTGCGTCGCCTTGTAGATCAGCACGAACGACATCGCGACCACGCCATAGAGCGTGCCGACCACGAGGCCGTTGACCAGGAGCTGGATGAGGAAGGCGGTGTTCATGTTGGGTGACTCGGCCCGTCATTGCCGGGCCTGACCCGGCAGTCCATCGATGCGGAAGGAAGGCTGTTCGGAAGAGGATGGATGCGCGGGTCAAGCCCGCGCATAACGAGGATCTGTATCACTCCGCAGCCTCCGCCATGTGCCCGTGCCCGCCGAGGTCCACCACCCGCAGCGTCGTTCGCACCCGCTGCGTGGTGCCGTCCTGGAAGCGGATCACGGTGTCGACGGGGATGTCGGAATCGCCGCGGTAGATGGCATCGATGATGCCGGCGTATTTCTCGTTGATGACGCCGCGGCGCACCTTTCGCGTCCGGGTGAGCTCGCCGTCGTCGGCGTCGAGCTCCTTGTAGAGCAGCAGGAAGCGCGAGATGCGCTGGGCCGGCGGCAGCGTGCCGTTGACGGTCTCGACCTCCTTCTGCAGCAGGGCGTAGACCTCCGGCCGTGAGGCGAGGTCGCTGTAGGTCGTGAAGGAGAGCCGGTTCTTTTCCGCCCATTTCGAGATGATGGAGTAGCGGATGCAGATCATTGCCGCGAGCGCGTCGCGGCCGGCCCCAAGCACCACGGCTTCGGCGATATAGGGCGAGAATTTCAGCTTGTTCTCGATGAACTGCGGCGAGAAGCGCTCGCCGCGCGAGGTTTCGGCGAGATCCTTGATGCGGTCGATGACGACGAGCTGGTTGTTGGCGTTGAAATAGCCGGCGTCGCCCGAGCACATCCAGCCGTCCTTGATGTCGGCGACGCTGGCCTCGGGGTTCTTGTAGTAGCCGAGGAACATGTTGGGGTGCCGCACGACGATCTCGCCGACGCCGTGGACGTCGGCATTGTCGATACGGATCTCGACATTGTCGGCCATCGGTACGCCGGTGGTATCAGGATCGACCTTGCCCTCGGGATGCAGCGTGTAGGCCCCGAGCAGCTCGGTCTGACCGTAGAGCGTGCGCAGCGGCACGCCCATGGCCTGGAAGAACTTGAAGGTGTCAGGCCCGAGCGCCGCGCCGCCGGTCGCGGCCGAGCGCAACCGGGTGAAGCCGAGGCGGTCGCGCAGCGCGCGGAACAGGAGCGCGTCGGCAAAGCCCGAGCGCTTGCCCTGTTCGAGCGCGGCAAGGCCCGACTTCATGCCGATGTCGAACAGGCGCTGCTTGAAGGGCGTTGCGTCCATCACCTTGGCACGGACGTCGGCGGCAATCGATTCCCAGACGCGGGGCGCGAACAGCACGAAGGTCGGTGCGATCTCGCGCAGATCGTTCATCATCGTGTCCGGCTCTTCGACGAAGTTGATCTTCATCCGGCAGAGCAGACCTTTGCCGAGCACGTAGACCTGTTCCATGATCCAGGGCAGCGGCAGCACCGAGACGTATTCATCGTCGGGACCCTTGGGGTCGAAGGCGAGATAGGTGGCGCAATGGCCGAGTACGCGGCCGGCGGCCAGCATCGCGAGCTTCGGATGCGAGGTGGTGCCGGACGTGGTGCACAGGATCGCGACGTCCTCGCCCCTCGTGGCATCGACCAGTCTGTCGTAGAGCTCCGGCTCGCGTGCAGCGCGGGCGCGGCCGAGCTCGGCGAATTTCTCCGCCGGCATCAGGCGCGGGTCGTCGTATTTCCGCATCCCGCGCGGATCGGAATAGATGATGTGCTTCAGCTTCGGCACGCGCTCGGCAAGGATGAGCAGCTTGTCGACCTGCTCCTCGTCCTCGGCGAAGACCAGCTGCGCCTCGCCATAGTTGAGGAGATAAGAAGCTTCCTCGTCCAGCACGTCGCGATAGAGCCCGAGGCTGAGGCCGCCAATGGCATGTGTCGCAACTTCTGCCGCGACCCAGTCGGGCCGGTTGTCGCCGATGATGCCGATGACGTCACCGCGGCCCAGGCCGAGCTCGATGAGGCCGAGCGCGAAATCGCGCACGCGCGACTGATAGTCGTTCCAGGTGAAGATGCGCCAGAGCCCGAGATCCTTCTCGCGCATTGCGATCTCGTTGCCGTGCTCCCTGGCATTGAGCCGGAGCATCTTCGGATAGGTGTCGGCCTGCGCGACGCGGCCCGCATAATCCATCATGCCGCGCTCTCCTGCGCCGGAGAGGCATCATCGGGATCGACCAGCACCTCGTCCTCTTCGCCGAGATAGGCACGCCTGACGTGCGGATCGGCGAGCACGGTCGCCGGATCGCCCTCGGCGATCTTCTTGCCGAAATCCAGCACCATGACGCGGTGGGAGATATCCATCACCACGCCCATGTCGTGCTCGATCATCACCACCGTCATCCCGAACTCCTCGTTGAGATCGACGATGTAGCGGGCCATGTCCTCCTTCTCCTCGAAATTCATGCCGGCCATGGGCTCGTCGAGGAGGATCAGGCGCGGCTCCAGCGCCATGGCGCGGGCGAGCTCCACGCGCTTGCGCAGGCCGTAGGAGAGGGTGCCGGCGGTGGCCTTCCGCACCGACTGCAGATCGAGGAAGTCGATGATCTCTTCCACCTTGCGACGGTGCTCGAGCTCCTCCTTGCGCGCGCCGGTGAGCCAGTACAGCGAGCCTGTGAGGAAATTGTTCCTCAGCAGGTGATGGCGGCCGACCATGATGTTGTCGAGCACGCTCATGTGGTGGAATAGCGCGAGATTCTGGAAGGTGCGGCCGATGCCGAGTGAGGCGCGGGCATTCGGCGTCAAGCCGGTGATGTCGCGGTCCTGATAGAACAGCTGGCCTTCGGTCGGCTTGTAGCGGCCGGAAATACAGTTCACGATCGAGGTCTTGCCGGCGCCGTTGGGGCCGATGATCGAGAACAGCTCGCCATCCCTGATAGCGAAGCTGACGTCGGTCAGCGCACGGACGCCGCCGAATCGTAAGGACACGCCGCGCACTTCGAGACTGGTAGCCACCAAACGAATCCCTCCCGGTGATGGCGCTTGATTGGCGCTCTTCCGTTCCTGTCAGGCGATCCTAGTACGGTCGTGCCGGCCAGACCATGCAGCTATTGGTCTCGACCGGACCGGCGCCACCTTCGTTCCCGTGAGGGATCAAAAGCCGCATCGCCCGAGGTGGTCCTCAATAGGGGAAAGCGCTATTTTGAAATGTCTCCGGCCTGACAATTCTGCGACAAAGTTTGTCGGGCCGAGCGGGTCTTCATCTTTCGTCGGATGGATGGCCGAAGCGATTCTGTTGCAGTGCAACAGGAGCAAGGGGTGACAGAACGGTGCGGCTGGCTTCGAGATCATGATTTCAGAGGATCATCTGAAGCGCATTGCCGCCTGGTCGCGTGAGCTCACACCAGCCGAGATCGAGGTTGCGCGCGCCGGAATCACGGAACGGTCCTACGGCACCGGCGAGAGCGTGTTCATGCGCGGTGATATCTTTGCCTATTGGGCCGGCATGGTGGGCGGCCTTGCCCGCATGGGCGGGGTCTCGCGCGACGGCAAGGAGACCAGCCTTGCCGGGCTGACGGCAGGGGCCTGGTTCGGCGAGGGCAGCGTGCTCAAGAACGAGCCGCGCCGCTACGACGTGGTCGCGCTGCGCGACAGCCGCATCGCGCTGATGGAACGCAGCGCCTTCATGTGGCTGTTCGAGAACAGCGTCGGCTTCAACCGCTTCCTGGTGCGCCAGCTCAACGAGCGGCTCGGCCAGTTCATCGGCATGCTCGAGGTCAACCGCACGCTCGATGCCACCGCGCGCCTCGCCCGCAGCATCGCCTCGCTGTTCAACCCGATTCTCTATCCGGAATCGACCGCGCATCTGGAGATCACCCAGGAGGAGATCGGAGCGCTCTCCGGCATGTCCCGCCAGAACGCCAACCGCGCGCTGAACCGGCTGGAGAAGGAGGGGCTGCTGCGGCTGGAATATGGCGGGGTCACGATCCTTGATATCGCGCGGCTCGGGAGCTACGGGGAGGAACGATGATCTGCGCATTCCCGGTGCTTCCGTGCTCATAGAGTTCGACCATCGCGCGTCGGACTCGCCTTACGTCGAGCGGGTATGGCGCAGCCGGAGCCGGCGTGGCGGCTCGTTCCTGTCGATGGCCGAGGGAAATATCGAGCTTGTGGTCACCAGGCTCCCGGAGCTTCTGGCGGTGACGCTCCGAGGGCCGGTCACCCGCGGGACACTCGTCGAGTGTCCCGCGAACGGCGAATGGCTCGCGATCCGGTTTCGGCTGGGAACCTACCTGCCGCAGATACCGACGAGCGCACTGATCGACCATCAAAACATGCAGTTGCCGGTGCTGCCCAACAGCCGTTTTCTGTTTTCGGGTCAAAGCTGGGACATTCCAGGCTACGACGATGCGGAAAGTCTCGTCGCTCGCATGGCGCGCGCGGGTGTCATCGCACGCAGCCACGCGACCGATGCGGCGATCGACGGCGACGTCGACTGGATGAGCCGGCGTTCGGTTCAGCGCCACTTTCGCCGCGTTACGGGCATGACGTTCAGCAGCCATCAGCAGATCCAGCGGGCGCGTCGCGCCGCGGCCTTGCTGGTGAGCGGCAGCTCCGCTCTCGACGCGACATCGGGTGCCGGCTATTTCGATCAGGCCCACCTCACCCGCTCGGTCAGGCAACTGATCGGCATGACGCCTGCGCGCCTCTCGCGCGAGCGGCCGCAATTGTCGTTTTCATACAAGACGACCGCGTCCTGACCGCAATATGCCTGGATCGCTCCGGCCGCGCTGGTGGAGCGAACATCGGAGGAGCGCTGCGGTGAGTTTCAAGGCCTATCTCGACAATATCCAGGCCAAGACCGGCAAGAGCCCGGACCAATTTCGCAAATGGGGCAAGGACCGGGGTTTTTCGACCGGGGCGGGATTGGCGGCCGGCGTGAAAGCGGGTGCCATCGTGGCCGCGCTCAAGGACGAGTTCGGCCTTGGCCATGGCCATGCGATGGCCATCGTCGCGCTTCTCAAGGGGAAGGCGTCGTAGGGTGATGACGATGTCCACGTCGAGACATGTGGCCGGCTCCGTCATGAGCGGGCTCGTGATTGCCTTCATGTTGTTTGATGCCGGGATGAAGCTCGTCCCGCTGGACGTCGTGATCAACGCGACCGCCGAGCTCGGCTATCCCCCGTCGGCCGATCTGGCGCGCGCGCTGGGCGTGGTGGCGCTGGCCTGCACCGCGATCTACGCCCTCCCGCGAACGGCCGTGCTCGGTGCGATCCTGCTGACCGCCTATATGGGCGGCACGGTGGCTGTTCACTTGCGGGTCGGCAACCCGCTCTTCAGCCATATGCTGTTCGGCGTCTATCTTGCTGGTCTTGCCTGGGGCGGTCTCTATTTGCGCGATTCGCGGGTGGCGGCGTTGCTTCCACTGAGATCGCCGCCGGCGGAGGTCTGACGTCGTTGCGGGGACGCCGTCATCGCGCATTGGCCGGCGCGTGCGCCGGCCACAGATCGGCGCGCCAGCGGATCGCGATTGCCAGCATCGCGACGAATCCTGCGCCGGCATAGAGCGCGCCCGTCGCGGAATAGCCGATGACGTCGATCAGGCTGCCGGCCGCGAGCAGTCCGATCGGCAAGCCATAGATCACCATCATGCGCACGCCCATGACACGGCCGCGCAGATGTGCGCTCGCGGTACGCATCAGGATGACGGCAGCCGAGATCATCGACATGCTCTGGGCGATACCGGCGAGGACGAGGCAGGCCATCGCCACCGGCATCGTCCTGACCTCGACGAACACCAGCAGCATGGCGTACCAGGCCAGCGTTGCGCCGATCAGAAGCCGGGCAATGCGTACGCCACCGACCAGGCTGAGCGTGATGGAGCCGATCAGCGAGCCGACGGCGAAGCTCGCCGAGAGATATCCGAGGCCGGTCTGGTCGGTGTGAAAGATCTCCCGCGCGATGTAGGGCAACAATCCGCCCGTGAAAGGAAATGCGGTGAGATTCGCCAGAAAAGCGACGCACAGCGCCGCGCGCATTGCCGGCCCGTTCCAGGCATAAACGATCCCCTCTTTGAGGTCGCCAAGCAGCCGCGAAACGGTGTGGCTGCTTGCGGGAAGATCGCTCGTGATGACGGTCCTTTTCGGCCGAGTCAGGCAGAGCATGAGAAGCGCTGCCGTGAAGTAAAGGCAGGCGATCGCCATATAAACGAGGCCGATACCGAGCACGGCGAACAGCCCGGCCCCTGTCAACGCTCCGGCAATGCGCGCGCTGTCCTGGGTCGTGCGCGCAACGCTGATGGCGCCCACTAGCTGCTCGGCCGGCATGATATCGGCGAGCAGCGCGCCGCGAACGCCGAGATCGGAGGGGCGGATCAAGCCCATGATCGTGACGATGATCATGACGCTCAGCGGAGACAGATGACCGCTCAGCGCCAGGACCATGATGGTCGACGACAGCGCCGTATAGGCAAGGCGCATGACGACCAGGAGATCGCGATGGCCGATTCGGTCGCCGATCATGCCGAACACGGGCGCGACCAATGTTCCGACGAACTGGAGTGAAGCCAGCAGCGTGAGCAGCAGCACCGAGCCGGTCTCGACGATGACGTACCAGCCGAGCACCAGCGTCTCGACCTCGAAGGCCCAGGAGGTGAGCAGATCGGACGGCCACTGGAAGCGGTAGTTGCGGATGCGGAATGGCGCGAGCGCCGAAGGTCGTGCAGTGGCGCTCACAACGCGATGACGCGTGTCACGGCGATTTCCTTAACCTTGTTGTTTCTTCTTGCTGTGGCGCAACCTAACGCTGGCGATGCCGGTGTCAATTGCAGCCGCCGCAGGCCGCCCCCGCGCTCGGCTCTTACCTCGCTGCGCTGGCCGCTTTCCTGTCGGCCAACGCACTTGCCATGGCCGAGATCAGAGGACGCATGAAGTAGGCTTCGTCGGCGGGTGAGACGTCCGTGCGCAAGCCATGCGCTGCGAGCTCGCCGGAAACGGCCGGGCCGACCGACGCGATCAGCGTGCGTTCGAGACCTGCACGCAGCTTCGTCTCGCTGCCACGCGCCTTGGCAACCTCGATCAGCCGGCGGACCTGGCCGAGATTGGTCAGGGCGATCGAGTCGATGCGTCCCTCTGCCATGTCGTCAATGGCGGCGACGATGTTGGCATCGGCAGCCTTGGAATCGTAGACGTAGGGCAGCACCGTATCGACGTCGGCGCCTTGCGCAGCCAGCGCGCCGGTCAGCGCGCTGTGATCCTTGTCGGGATAGAGCTGGAGACCGAGGCGCCGCCCCTTCAGGTCGAGTCTGGCCAGCATCTCGATCACGCCTTCGGTGGTCGGCTTCTCCGTGGTCTGCTGCGCCTCGAGGCCGATCTCGCGCAGTGCCTTGCCCGGCTTCGGGCCGCGGGTGAATTTTTGCGCTTTGGCGAGCACCGCGACAAGGGCGGCGTCGAGCCCGCGGGCACGGGCGAGCTTCATGATGCGGCGCAGGCCTTCGCCGGTCATCAGCACGAGATCGTCGAAGGGCTTGTCGATGGCGCGGCGGATCCAGGCCTCGACTGGAGCCGGATCCGGCGCATCATGGATGGTGAACATCGGGCATTGCACGACCTCGGCGCCTTGCTCGGCCAGAAGCTTGGAAAACTGCGCCTCCTCACGCGTTTCCAGGATCAGGATGCGGTAGCCGTTCAAGCGGTCGGCCATGGCTGTGCTCCGTTGAGAATTCGCAATTGTCCGTTCATCCTGACTCCGCGGCTGGGATTGGCGCAAGGGCGGGTCGGTGCTAGAGCAGGGCGCAATCCGCTGGATCGTTCCGCTGCACAAACCTTCATCAAGAGCCGAGCCTTGCCCGACCATCAATATGTCCTGACCCTGTCCTGTCCGGATCGCCCAGGCATCGTCTCGGCGGTGTCGACGTTTCTTGCTCATAACGGACAGAACATCCTCGACGCCCAGCAGTTCGACGACGTCGAGACCAAGAAGTTCTTCATGCGGGTGGTGTTCACAGCGGCCGATCTTGCCGTGGAACTGGCGGCACTGCAGACCGGCTTCGCCGCGATCGCCGAGCGTTTCGGCATGGAATGGCAGATGCGCGACCGCGCTGCGCATCGCAAGGTGATGCTGCTGGTGTCGAAGTCCGATCACTGCCTGGTCGACATCCTCTATCGCTGGCGAACCGGCGAATTGCCGATGATTCCGACCGCGATCGTCTCCAACCACCCACGCGAGGTCTATGCCGGGCTCGATTTCGGCGGCATCCCCTTCCACCATTTGCCCGTCACCAAGGAGACCAAGCGCGAGCAGGAGACACAGATCGTGGACCTCGTCGGCAAGACGAAGACCGATCTGGTGGTGCTCGCCCGCTATATGCAGATCCTGTCCGACGATCTCTCGGCAAAGCTGTCGGGGCGCTGCATCAACATCCACCACTCGTTCCTGCCGGGTTTCAAGGGCGCCAAGCCCTATCACCAAGCCCATGAGCGCGGCGTCAAGCTGATCGGCGCCACCGCGCATTACGTCACGCGCGATCTCGACGAGGGCCCGATCATCGACCAGGACGTCGAACGCATCAGCCATCGTGACACGCCGGAAGATCTGGTCCGCAAAGGCCGTGACATTGAGCGCCGCGTGCTGGCCCGGGCCATCCGCTACCATCTCGACGACCGCGTCATCCTCAACGGCCGCAAGACCGTGGTGTTTGTGGATTAGCGAATGGGGAGTGGCGAATAGTGAGTGGAAGCGGGAGAGCGCCCTATTCGCTACTCCCTATTCGCCATTCGCTTCCTCAGCGCCCCGCGCCAGACGACGTTGTCCCCGTCGCGCCCTTCTGGGCCTGTTCTTCCTTCTCGCGATCGGCCGCCGGCATCAGCCGCTTGCGCTCGCGCTCCTTCATGTAGGCATCGTATTGCGGGGTGCCGGGCCGCGGCGGCGCATCGGCGGGCAGGCCGCCGGCCCATTGCGGGACGTAGTCGCCCATCCCGGCGGAGAGCTTCTCGTTGACCGTCCCGCAGCCTGCGAGATTGAGCAGGGCGAGTGCGGCGGCGATCGAAAGCGAGAGAGAACGCATGAATATCTCTGGTCGTGCCCCCGACGGGGCGCGGATGGTGGAGCGCCATAGGCGTCAGCGGCAACCATATCTCTCAATACGTAAAATTGGCCTATTCGAGGGAGGTAAAGCTGTATACAGAGAAGGTATTATAATAGGCATATTTTGCACTTGATGAGGTCGCGGCAGCTGATACGGTATACACTGGGTATTTGTCATTGGACGGATCGTAGGACGGGGAATGCCAGGACGCACTTGAGATGTCCGGATTCTGCAAATGAGAGACTGAATCCTCCATCCCCGGTGTGGTGCGGCCCTCGTAGGCTGGCAAAGCCATCGCCCTCCGGCCCAGTGTCACAGGGCTTTTTCGTTGACAGGACCATTTCATTTGTACAATCGTACAAATAGCTCTCCGCCGTTGTTGAGGCAGATTGCGCGGCTTGCGCCGAATGGTCGCCCAACGTTCGATTGACAACGGGGTTGCAGAGGACGCCATGTGGCCGCACGGCATGGCTTGTCCGTGAGTGAAGCGCGGCAAGGACCGGGTACTCGGTCCGGCGCACAAGAGGTGAGGGAATGAAGGGGAGGGACATCTGATGTTCGAACGCAGGATTTTTTTACGCACCGCAGCGGTCGTTGCGATCGCGGGCCTCGCGGCCGTCGCGCCTGCCAAGGCGCAAGACACGGTCAAGATCGGGCTGATCCTGCCGATGACCGGCGGCCAGGCCTCGACCGGCAAGCAGATCGAGAACGCGATCAAGCTCTACATGCAGCAGAAGGGCGACACCGTCGCCGGCAAGAAGATCGAAATCATCGTCAAGGACGACGCGGCGATCCCGGATAAGACCAAGACTGCCGCGCAGGAGCTGATCGTCAACGACAAGGTCAACTTCATCGCCGGCTTCGGCGTGACGCCGGCCGCGCTCGCCGCCGCGCCGCTGGCCACCCAGGCCAAGATTCCTGAAGTCGTGATGGCGGCCGGCACCTCCATTATCACCGAACGTTCCCCCTATATCGTGCGCACCAGCTTCACGCTGGCGCAGTCCTCGACCATCATCGGCGATTGGGCGGTGAAGAACGGCATCAAGAAGGTCGCGACGCTCACCTCGGACTACGCGCCGGGCAATGACGCGCTCAACTTCTTCAAGCGGCATTTCACGGCCGGGGGCGGTGAGGTGGTCGAAGAAGTCAAGGTGCCGCTGCAGAACCCCGACTTCGCTCCGTTCCTGCAGCGCATGAAGGACGCAAAGCCGGACGCGATCTTCGTGTTCGTGCCGGCGGGCCAGGGCGGCAACTTCATGAAGCAATATGCCGAGCGTGGCCTCGACAAGGCCGGCATTAAGGTGATCGGGCCGGGCGACGTCACCGACGACGATTTGCTCAACAACATGGGCGACGCCGTGCTCGGCACGGTCACTGCGCATCTCTATTCCGCGGCGCACCCCTCGCAGATGAACAAGGACTTCGTCGCGGCCTACAAGAAGGCCTTCGGCAACCGTCCGGGCTTCATGGCCGTGGGCGGCTATGACGGCATCCACCTGATCTACGAGGCGCTGAAGAAGACAGGTGGCGACACCAACGGCGACAAGCTGATCGAGGCCATGAAGGGCCAGAAGTGGGAGAGCCCGCGCGGTCCGATCTCGATCGACCCCGAGACCCGCGACATCGTGCAGAACATCTACATCCGCAAGGTCGAGAAAGTGGATGGCGAACTCTACAACGTCGAGTTCGCGACCTTCGAGGCTGTCAAAGATCTCGGCAAGACCAAGAAGTGACGCGCGAAAGCGCGTCATCCCGGGGCTCTCCTCACCTCTCCCGCTTGCGGGAGAGGTGAGCGCGGAGCGCCGGGTGAGGGTTCTCTCCTCGTCGGGAGTCCTCCAAGTGGAAAGACCCTCTCCCCAACCCTCTCCCGCAAGCGGGAGAGGGAGTGCAGCACGGCCCTTGGCCACACTTGAGATGACCCTCGACTGCCGATGACCGCAATCCTCACCAACCTGTTCGATGGCGTCGCTTACGGCATGCTGCTGTTCGTGCTCGCCTGCGGGCTCGCGGTCACGCTCGGCCTGATGAACTTCGTCAATCTCGCCCATGGCGCCTTTGCCATGGCCGGCGGCTATATCTGCATGGTGCTGGTCAACCGGATGGGTTGGCCGTTCTTTGCCGCTTTGCCGCTCGCTTTCGTCTCCTCGGCTGCAATCGGCATCGCGCTCGAACGGACGCTGTACCGTCATCTCTACGCCCGCAGCCATCTCGACCAGGTGCTGTTCACGATCGGACTGACCTTCATGTCGGTGGCAGCCGTCGATTACATCCAGGGATCCTCGCGGGTCTTCATCAATTTGCCCGCCGCGCTCCAAGGCCAGTTCGATCTGTTCGGCGTCGGTATCGGCCGCTACCGGCTGATGATCATCGTGATCTGCGGCCTGCTGACCATCGCGCTTCAAATGGTTCTGGCGAAGACGCGTTTCGGCAGCCGCCTGCGGGCGGCGGTCGATGACCCCCGCGCCGCGAGCGGTCTCGGCATCAACGTGCCGCAGGTATTCGCCTTCACCTTTGCCTTCGGTTGCGGGCTCGCCGGCCTCGGCGGCGCGCTCAGCGCCGAGATCCTCGGCCTCGATCCGTATTTCCCGCTGAAGTTCATGATCTACTTCCTGATCGTGGTCACCGTCGGCGGCTCCTCCTCGATAACGGGCCCGTTCCTCGCCTCGCTGCTGCTCGGCATCGGCGACGTCGCCGGCAAATATTACGTGCCGAAGATGGGCCCCTTCGTGATCTACACCATCATGATCGTGATCCTGATCTGGCGCCCGAACGGCCTGTTCGGCCGCACGGCCGCGCGTTGAGTGCGCCGATGAGCGCTGCTTCCGACGTCGGCCATCATGCCCAGCGCAAGGCGCGCTGGCACTACGGCGAAATCGCCTTCTGGCTGATCGTGCTGGCCTGCGGCTTCGCATTTCCCTCGCGCTATCTGATCATGACCGACATCCTGCGCCTCGCGCTGTTCGCGATGTCGCTCGATCTCATCCTCGGCTATGCCGGCATCGTTTCGCTGGGCCATGCCGCCTTCTTCGGCGTCGGCGCCTATGCCGCGGGGCTGCTGGCGCTGCACGGCATCGTCAAGGAGCCCGTGCTGGCGCTGATCGTCGCCGGCCTTGCCGCCATGGTGCTCGGCTTTGCCACCAGCTTTCTGGTGATCCGCGGCGTCGACCTGACGCGCCTGATGGTGACGCTCGGCATTGCGTTGCTGCTGGAAGCGCTCGCCGAGCGCTTCTCCAATATCACCGGCGGAACCGACGGCCTGCAGGGCATCGAGATGCAGCCGATCTTCGGCGAGATCCCGTTCGACATGTTCGGCAAGGCCGGATTCTTCTATTCGCTGGCCGTGTTGTTCCTGTTGTTCCTGTTCGCCCGCCGCGTCGTGCATTCCCCGTTCGGCCTGTCGCTGCGCGCCATCAAGAACAATCCCCTCCGGGCCGCCGCCATTGGCATTCCGGTCAACCGTCGCCTGGTCGCGATCTATACGCTGGCTGCGTTCTATGCCGGCATTGCCGGGGCGCTGTTCACCCAGACGACCGCGATCGCCTCGCTGGACGTGTTTTCTATGGAGCGCTCCGCGGACCTGATGCTGGTGCTGGTCATCGGCGGCACCGGCTATCTCTATGGCGGGCTGATCGGCGCGGTGATCTTCCGCTTGCTCCAGGAATTGTTCTCGACCATCACGCCGCAATACTGGCAGTTCTGGATCGGCCTCGTGCTGGTCGTGATCGTGCTGGTCGGCCGCCAGCGCCTGCATCGCTGGGTGCTGTATGTGCCGAACCTGATCATCGGGCGGATTGCGGGGCGCAATGCGATCGTTGCCGTGCCGGAGAGCGATTCATGACCATCGCGCTCGAAACCCAAAATCTCGAGAAGCAGTTCGGCGGCCTCCGCGTCACCCGCGATCTGTCCTTGAAGGTCGAGCAGGGCGCCCGCCACGCGCTGATCGGCCCGAACGGTGCCGGCAAGACCACGGTCATCAACCAGCTCACGGGCGTGCTGAAGCCGAACTCGGGCCGCATCTTGCTCGAAGGTCAGGACATCACCGATCTGCCGGTGCACAAGCGCGTGCTGCGCGGACTGTCGCGCACCTTCCAGATCAATCAGCTCTATCCTGATCTCACGCCGCTCGAGACCATCGGGCTCGCGGTCTCCGAGCGCCTCGGCCATGGCGGCGACTGGTGGCGACGGATGGGCACGCGCAGTGACGTCAATGGCGAGACCGCCGATCTGCTCTCCCGCTTCCATCTGCTCGACGTCATGAACGAAGAGACCGTGACGCTGCCCTACGGCAAGCAGCGCCTGCTCGAGATCGCGGTGGCCATTGCGACCAAACCGCGCGTGCTGCTTCTCGACGAGCCCGCCGCCGGCGTGCCCGAGAGCGAGCGCCACGACATTCTCGCCGTTGTGGGCAGCCTGCCGCGGGACGTCACCGTGCTCCTGATCGAGCACGACATGGACCTCGTGTTCTCCTTTGCTGATCGCATCTCGGTGCTGGTCTCGGGCGCGCTGCTGACCGAAGGCCCGCCCGAAGAGGTCGCGCGCGATCCGCAGGTGAAGGCGGTCTATCTCGGCGAGGAGGCGGTCGATGTCTGACCTGCTCGCGATCGATTCGCTTCGCGCCGGCTACGGCGAGGCGGTGGTGCTGCCGAAGATGACGCTCCGTCTCGCCGAAGGACAGGTGCTGGCGCTGCTCGGGCGCAACGGCACCGGCAAGACCACGCTGATCAACTCCATCGTCGGCGTCACGCGCCGCTTCGCAGGCTCCATTGCGCTGGCCGGCACTGATGTCACGGCGATGCGGCCCGACCAGCGGGCGCGCGCCGGCATCGGCTGGGTGCCGCAGGAGCGTAACATCTTCCGCTCGCTGACGGTGGAAGAGAACATGACCGCCGTAGCGCAGCCCGGTCCCTGGACGGTCGAGAAGGTCTACGAGATGTTCCCGCGGCTGAAGGAGCGACGGAGCAATTTCGGCAACCAACTCTCCGGCGGCGAGCAGCAGATGCTGGCGATCGGCCGCGCACTTACCCTCAATCCGAAAGTCCTGCTGCTGGACGAGCCGACCGAGGGCCTTGCGCCCATCATCGTCGAGGAACTCTTGAAGGCGATCGGGACCATCACCCGGTCCGGAGGTATCTGCTCGATCATCGTCGAGCAGAATGCCCAAAAGATCTTGGGGCTCGCCGATCGCGTTGTGATATTGGAGCGCGGAACGATCGTCCACGACGCTCCGAGCGCCGCGCTGAAGACCGACCCCTCTGTCCTGGAGCGCCATCTCGGCGTCGCCGGGGCGGCGGCCCACTAAGATGTCCAGGGAGTGACACATGCAGCGAACCAAAGCCCCCTTCCGCGCCGACGAGGTCGGCAGCCTCCTGCGTCCGCCCAAGATCAAGGAAGCCCGTAGCCGGCTGGAAAAGGGCGAGATCTCGGCCGACGATCTGCGCAAGATCGAGGACGTGGAGATCGAGAAGGTCGTGCACAAGCAGGCCTCGATCGGGCTGAAGCTCGCGACCGACGGCGAATTCCGCCGCTCCTGGTGGCATTTCGACTTCCTGGCCAAGCTCACCGGCTGCGAGCTGTTTCACCCCGACACCGGCATCCAGTTCACGGGCGTGCAGACCCGTCACGATGCGGTCCGCGTCATCGGCAAGCTCGACTTTCCCGACAGCCACCCGATGCTGGACCACTTCCGCTTTCTGAAGAAGATCGCGGACCAGGCCCACGTCACCGCCAAGATGACGATTCCCTCGCCGGCGGTGCTCCACTTCCGCGGCGGGCGCAAGTCGATCTCCAAGGAGGTTTATCCCGATCTCGACGCCTTCTACGAAGATCTCGGCAAGACCTACCGCAAGGCCGTGAAGGCGTTCTACGACGCCGGTTGCCGCTATCTCCAGTTCGACGACACCGTCTGGGCCTATCTCTGCTCGCAGGACGAATTGCAGAAGGCACGCGAGCGCGGCGATAATCCGGATGGGCTGCAACAGATCTATGCGCGCATCATCAACTACGCGCTGGCGGAGAAGCCGGCCGACATGGTGGTGACGACCCACGTCTGCCGCGGCAATTTCCGTTCGACCTGGATTTCTTCGGGTGGCTACGAGCCGGTGGCCGAGACCATGCTCGCCGGCACCAATTACGACGGCTATTTCCTGGAGTACGACTCCGACCGGGCCGGCGGTTTCGAGCCGCTGCGCTTCCTGCCCAAGGGTAACAAGGTCGTCGTGGTCGGCGGTCATCACCTCGAAGTTCGGCGAGCTCGAGAAGAAGGACGACATCAAGCGCCGCCTGGAAGAAGCCGCCAAGTTCGCCCCGCTGGAGCAGCTCGCGCTGTCGCCGCAATGCGGCTTTGCCTCGACGGAAGAGGGCAACATCCTCTCCGAGGAGGAGCAGTGGGCCAAGCTCAGCCTCGCGGTCGAGATCGCGAAGGAAGTGTGGGGGCAGTAAGGCTCCGCCGTTAAGGCTCACCCGTGTCCCGGACGCGCAGCAACGCTCCAGCGTTGCTGCGCAGAGCCGGGATCCATGCTGCTCGACTTGCTGCGCGGAGCTATAGGCCTCAGCTCTGCAGCGCACCGCTGAGAAGCGCTGCGCTGCGTCCGGGCACGAGTCACTTTCTCCGCCAGATAGACCCAACAGAGAGGAGTTCGACCATGGGCACGTGCTTGTTCTTCGTGGTCGAGATCACCTTGCCGCGCCTGGCTTTGCCGCGATTGAGCTCGTGCCGCTCGGCGGGCCGTGCCCCTGCATCTCCCACGCGATGATTCCTTCGCAGGCATTGATCATCTTGTCCGCCGGCGTCGTGTCCGCCGTGCAGCTCGGCTCGAGCTGATTGTGCGTGCCTGCCCGACCGCGGGCGGACCACAGGATCGCGGCGAGCAGGGCGACCGGGCAGGCGCGCACGGTAAGGACGCGATCAGAGGAGAAGCGCCAGCTGTTGCTCGGCGGGGCCAGAGTGGGGCGCGGCTCGCGGACGGAGCAAACTGTGAAGGAGGCGCTTGGATCCGCTATTCCCTCAGTGGGCAGATTTTGCTAGGAGATTGGTCCCAATCCGTCTGCCCACCGATTTCCCACTCATGAAGAACGACGAAATCCTGAGCCAGATCACCGACTTCTGCCGCAAGGCGGACATGGCGGAATCGACGTTCGGCCGGCGTGCGGTGAACGATGGGAAGCTGGTGCACCGCCTGCGCGAGGGAAAGCGCATCACCATCGACACGCTGGAGCGGATCCAGGCCTATATGGCGGCGTCAATGGCCGGCGGCGTGCCGCCGCCGCGGGGACTTCAAGTGCCGCCCGAGAAGCGCGATCCGCGCGGCAATTTCCGCTTCTTCGAGAACCGTCAGAAATACCTGCTGTTCGTCCACACCTGCAGCGAAAAGCGGGTGATCGCGGACCGCGTCGCGCTCGAGCTTGCCTCGATCCATCCGCGCCCGCCGGCGCTGCGTCTGTTCGACGCCGGCGTCGGCGACGGAACGGTGCTGGCGCGGGTGCTGCGCGCCACGCACCAGCGCTTTCCGCACATGCCGTTCTACGTCGCGGGCAAGGAGCTCAGCCTGGAGGATTTGCGCCTGACGCTGGAGAAGGTGCCGGACCGCATTTTCGAGCACCCGGCATCGGTGTTCGTGTTCACCAACATGTTCTACGCCGAGGCGCCCTGGCTGACCCCAGCATCGCCTGCTGCAGCCGCTGCCACCGTCTGGCACGAGGTGCCGCTCCGCGGCGCTTCGTCGGGCGAGTTCGAGCAGCAGATCGCGGAGCTGAGGCCGTTTCTGGAGCAGAACTGGCGCGCTGCGATCAGCTCACGCACGGCCATGCCGCTCTACGAGCGGCCTGTCGTTCTCGTGCTCTATCGCGAGGACCACAGGTTCCTGCTGGATTCGACCATTCCGCGGCCGGGCCAGACTGAGGCCAATTTCGACCTCGTCATCGCATCCCAGCCCTACCGGGCCCTGTCATCGGTCAATTTCCGGGCCAAGCGGATCATTGCACCTCTGGCGCGGGCGCTGCGGCCGGGCGGCAGGCTGATCGGAATCCACTCCCATGGGCAGGATCCAGGTATGGAAATGATCCAGGCGATCTGGCCGGGAGAAAACCCTTTCTCAGTCAGCCGTCATGAGCTACTGCGTGCCGTTAAGTATGAACTTGGATCGGTGGGCCGCGACTTAAATTTTAATGCATACGCGGACAATCGTTCGATCTTCAGGTATGATATGGAAGCTCTGCCCAACGAGGTCACCGGCACCATCGGAACCTCGACGGCCTTTGCAGCGTGGAATGCGGCGGTGTATGTCGCTCAGATTGAGGACGACCGATTGACAGAAATGACTCAAAGCGGCCGCACTCTGGATGCCGCCAGGGATGTGCTGCGGAAGTACAACGGGCTCTGGTTTCTCGACGAATCCTACGTCATCTCGCGCCGGCGTGATTGACATCATCAAAAGTAAACATCGCAAACGCCCGCCGGCTAGCGGCGGAACAAGGGGTTACTGATGCGCGCGTCCTATCTCTTCACCAGCGAGTCCGTGTCCGAGGGCCATCCGGACAAGGTCTGTGACCGGATCTCCGATGAGATCGTCGACCTGTTCTACCGTGAAGGGCCGAAGGCGGGCATCGACCCCTGGCAGATCCGCGCAGCCTGCGAGACGCTCGCGACCACCAACAAGGTGGTGATCGCCGGCGAGACCCGCGGCCCGAAGTCGGTGACCAACGAGCAGATCGAGGGCGTCGTGCGCGGCGCGATCAAGGACATCGGCTACGAGCAGGAAGGCTTCCACTGGAAGACCTGCGACATCGAGATCCTCCTGCACCCGCAATCGGCTGACATCGCCCAGGGCGTCGATGCGCTGCAGCCGGGCGAGGTCAAGGAAGAAGGCGCGGGCGACCAAGGCATCATGTTCGGCTACGCCACCAACGAGACGCCCGATCTGATGCCGGCGCCGATCTTCTACGCCCACAAGATCCTCCGCCTCATCTCCGAAGCCCGTCACTCCGGCAAGGAAAAGGTGCTGGGTCCGGACTCCAAGAGCCAGGTGACCGTGCAGTACGAGAACGGCAAGCCGGTCGGCGTGCGCGAGATCGTGGTCTCCCACCAGCACCTGGTCGAGGACATCTCGTCCAAGCAGATTCGTGACATCGTCGAGCCCTATGTGCGCGAGGCGCTGCCGAAAGACTGGATCACGCCGAAGACGATCTGGCACATCAACCCCACCGGCAAGTTCTACATCGGCGGTCCCGACGGCGATTCCGGCCTGACCGGCCGCAAAATCATCGTCGACACCTATGGCGGCGCGGCCCCGCATGGCGGCGGCGCGTTCTCCGGCAAGGATCCGACCAAGGTCGACCGCTCCGCGGCCTATGCCGCGCGCTACGTCGCCAAGAACATCGTCGCCGCCGGTCTTGCCGACCGCTGCACGCTGCAGCTCGCCTACGCCATCGGCGTGGCGCGCCCGCTGTCGATCTACATCGACACCCACGGCACCGGTAAGGTTTCGGAAGACCAGCTCGAGAAGGCCGCCGCCAAGGCGATGGACCTCACCCCGCGCGGCATCCGCACTCATCTCGATCTCAACCGGCCGATCTACGCGCGCACCTCGGCCTACGGCCATTTCGGCCGCACGCCCGACAACGAGGGCGGCTTCTCCTGGGAGAAGACCGATCTCGTCGAGCAGCTCAAGCGCGCGCTCTAACGCTCTTACCTCGCCCCGCTTGCGGGGAGAGGTCGCCGCGAAGCGGCGGGTGAGGGGGACTCTCCGCAAGCTCGGTGCTTGGATAGAGCCCCTCACCCCGGCCCTCTCCCCGTAAGAACGGGGAGAGGGAGAATGGTGCCACATAGCGTTCAGCTTGCCTTGCTACTGACACGCCAGCCTCACTGATTAGGAAACAGACATGAACGCGAAGCCCGGCTTCACCGATTACATCGTCAAGGACATTTCGCTCGCCGATTTCGGCCGCAAGGAGCTCTCGCTGGCCGAGACCGAGATGCCCGGCCTGATGGCCACCCGCGAGGAGTACGGCCCGAAGCAGCCGCTGAAGGGCGCGCGCATCGCCGGCTCGCTGCACATGACGATCCAGACCGGCGTGTTGATCGAGACGCTCGCCGCGCTCGGCGCCGACATCCGCTGGGTCTCCTGCAACATCTATTCGACGCAGGATCACGCTGCCGCTGCGATCGCCGCCGCCGGCATTCCCGTCTTTGCCGTCAAGGGCGAGACGCTGACCGAGTACTGGGACTACACCGCCAAGCTGTTCGACTGGCACGGCGGCGGTCACCCGAACATGATCCTCGATGACGGCGGCGACGCCACCATGTATGTCCATCTCGGTCTGCGCGCCGAGAACGGCGACACCGCCTTCCTCGACAAGCCCGGCTCCGAGGAAGAGGAAGTGTTCTTCGCGCTTCTGAAGAAGCAGCTCAAGGAAAAGCCGAAGGGCTACTTCGCCGGGATCGCCAACAGCATCAAGGGCGTTTCCGAGGAGACCACGACGGGCGTGCATCGTCTCTATGACATGCAGAAGGCAGGCACGCTGCTGTGGCCGGCCATCAACGTCAACGACAGCGTCACCAAGTCGAAGTTCGACAACCTCTATGGCTGCCGTGAATCGCTGGTCGACGGCATCCGCCGCGGCACCGACGTGATGCTGTCGGGCAAGGTCGCGATGGTCGCCGGCTTCGGCGACGTCGGCAAGGGCTCGGCCGCCTCGCTGCGCCAGGCCGGCTGCCGCGTCATGGTCTCCGAGGTCGATCCGATCTGCGCGCTGCAGGCGGCGATGGAAGGCTACGAGGTCGTGACCATGGAAGACGCCGCGCCGCGGGCCGACATCTTCGTCACCGCCACCGGCAACAAGGACATCATCACCATCGAGCACATGCGCGCGATGAAGGATCGCGCCATCGTCTGCAACATCGGCCACTTCGACAACGAGATCCAGATCGCGTCTCTGCGCAATCTGAAGTGGACCAACATCAAGCCGCAGGTCGACGAGATCGAGTTCCCCGACAAGCACCGCATCATCCTGCTGTCGGAGGGCCGCCTCGTGAACCTCGGCAACGCGATGGGCCATCCGTCCTTCGTGATGTCGGCGTCCTTCACCAACCAGACGCTGGCGCAGATCGAGCTGTTCGCCAACAACAAGGACGGCAAGTACGAGAAGAAGGTCTACGTGCTGCCCAAGACGCTCGACGAGAAGGTCGCCCGCCTGCACCTCTCCAAGATCGGCGTCAAGCTCACCGAGCTCCGCAAGGACCAGGCCGACTATATCGGCGTGAAGCCGGAAGGCCCGTACAAGAGCGATCATTACCGGTATTGATCCGCCGGTTCGACCAACCATCGACGCAAAGCCCCGGAGCGATCCGGGGCTTTGTTGTTTCGGGGCATGGAATTCAACTCGCTTTGCAGTTGCGGCACGTTGATTGCCGATTGACGGCCAGCAGCGGCAGGCGGACAATCCGCGCCGGCGAGGAAACCATGCAACAAGAACATTTCGACGTGCTGATCGTCGGCGCCGGGCTATCAGGCATCGGCGCCGGCTATCATCTGCAGACCAAGTGTCCGGCCAAGAGCTACGTCATCCTCGAGAGACGCGATTGCATCGGCGGCACTTGGGACCTCTTCCGCTATCCCGGCATCCGCTCCGACAGCGACATGTTCACCCTCGGCTATTCGTTCAAGCCGTGGACCGATCCGAAGGCGATCGCCGACGGGCCGCAGATCCTGAACTATGTGCGCGAGACTGCTAGCGAGAACGGCATCGACAAGCACATCCGCTTCCACTACCGCGTCAAGCGCGCGGCGTGGTCGACGCCGGATGCTCGTTGGACCGTCGAAGCCGAGCACATCACGAGCGAGGGCGCGACCGAGGTGGTGCGCTTCACCTGCAACTTCCTGTTCATGTGCTCGGGCTATTACAAATACGAAGCGGGCTATACGCCGGAGTTCAAGGGCGCCGCTGATTTCGCCGGCCGCATCGTGCATCCGCAGAAATGGACCGAGGACATCGACTACGCGGGCAAACGTGTCGTCGTGATCGGCTCGGGCGCGACAGCGGTGACGCTGGTGCCGGAGCTCGCCAAGCAGGCGGCGCAGGTCACCATGCTGCAGCGCTCGCCGACCTATGTGGTGTCGCGGCCGGCACAGGATATCCTCGCCAACAAGCTGCGCCGCAATCTGCCGGCGAAGTTCGCCTATCACCTGATCCGCTGGCGCAACGTGATGTGGGGGATGTTCTTCTTCCAGCTGAGCCGGAGCAGGCCGGCGAAGGTGAAGGATCTCATCCTCAAGGGCGCGAGAATCGCGCTCGGCCCGGACTACGACGTCGCGACCCACTTCACGCCGCGCTACAATCCCTGGGACCAGCGGCTGTGCCTCGTGCCCGATGGCGACCTCTTCAAGGCGATCCGCGAGCAGCGCGCCAGCGTAGTCACCAGCGAGATCGACACCTTCACGCATGACGGCATCCGCCTGAAGGACGGCCGCGAGCTGGCGGCCGACATCATCGTGACGGCGACCGGGCTGGTGCTCCAGGTCGCCGGTGGCCTCGAGGTCAGCGTCGACGGCCGCTCCGTCGATTTCGCCAACACGCTGACCTACAAGGGCATGATGTATGCCGACGTGCCGAACATGGCCTCGGCCTTCGGTTACACCAATGCGTCCTGGACGCTGAAATGCGACCTCACCTGCGAATATGTCTGCCGCCTCATCAATTACATGGACCGGCACAATTTCCGCCAGTGCATGCCGCACAACGATGATCCCACCATCACCGCGCAGCCTTCGCTCGATTTCACCTCGGGTTACGTGCAGCGCTCGATCGCCAAGATGCCGAAGCAGGGCTCGAAGCGGCCCTGGCGGCTCCACCAGAACTACGCGCTCGACATCGTCTCGTTGCGCTTCGGCCGGATCGACGACGGCGTGATGCAGTATTCCTGATCTTGCCACGTAGGATACCGCGATAGCCTTGCGTTCGCTTGAGACGAATCGCGACTTGCGGTAGTATTTTTGCGCTGCAAGAAGTTTAGTTCCGACAACGTCTGAGTTCCGCGTAGTCGCCGTCTTAAGGGGAGCGCAGGACATGCACGTCCTTGCCCTGGTCACGCAAAAAGGCGGAAGCGGCAAGAGTACGCTGTCCGTTGGACTGGCGGTGGCAGCAATGGAGCGCGCTGAGCGCGTCGTTCTCATTGAAGCGGACGCGCAAGGTACGATCTCGAAATGGAAAGAGCGCCGCGATCATCCCTATCCCCGCGTCGAGCGCGTTGCCGATCCTGCCGAGATCGAACCGTTGATCGCGCGGCTGAAGGCCGAAGGCGTCTGGCTTGCCATCATCGATACAGCTGCCACGACCAACAGCCTGGCGATGCGCGTCATCGCCTGCGCCGATCTCTGTCTCATCCCGGCGCGTCCGAGCCCGGCCGACATCGAAGCGGCAATTCCCACACTGATCGCCATTCGCAGGCTCAACCGCCGATTTGCCTTCATCCTCAATCAGGCACCGACGCGAGGGTGCCGGCTGAGCGAAGCTGCCACATCGCTAAGCTCGCTCGGCGTGCTTGCACTCCCGTTTATTGCGCAGCGTAACGATCACCAGGATGCACTCGGAGCAGGGTTGGGCGTGACGGAGTTCGCACCGGCCGGCAAAGCTTCGGACGAAATTGTAAGTTTGTGGGGTTGGATCGCGGCGCACTTGGCCGAGGAGTCGGATGATTATGGGAAAGGCGCGCTCAAAGCTGCCTGCTGACGTTGCACGCACCGGGCGTCGCTCGCTGCTGGAACTGGCCGCGGAAGTGAGTCGTGCGGTCGACGAGGGCTTGGCCATGCCGCCGGGCCCAGTGGTCGTCTTCCCCCAGGATGCGCCGCAGATCGCGCAAGAAGCACCTGCTCCGATGACTGTTCCGGTACAAGAAGCGGCCAGCGTCATCGTTGCAACACCTGAACCTCCGAGCAGCACCACCACGGATCTCATCGTGGACATGGTCAAGGAGTATCAAGCCCGCGCTTTGGACGGCATGAGCGCTACGCTCAACTACGCCAACGACCTCGCAAAGTCACGGCTGGCCAGTGTGAGTTCAGAGGCCAATGAAGCCGTCGTCGCGGAAAGCGATCTCATCGACGCGATTGGGACGGCAGCCGAGTGTCGCACCGTCGTGCTCGAACTGATGAAGGTCAATGCGGGCGCGACCTTGGAGTATGCGCGGGAGCTAGGCCGTGCAAAAACGCTGGCGGAGTTGGTTGAGCTGTCGGGCACGCATGCGCGAAAGCAATGTGAGTTGGTCCTGAAGCAAACCGAGTTGCTGAGATCGCTTGCTCAAGGCATGACAAAGCCCAGTGCCAGTTGATGCAGTTCGCCTGCCATCATCCCGCTCAGGATCTGCGCGGGATGATCAGGGCGCCGCCGAGATCGATTGCCAGTGCCAGTACCACCGCACCGCCACCGAGGCAGAACAGGACGAGATAGTCTCCGCCGCTTTGCGCATAGATCCTCGCCGAGATGGCCGGTGACGAGCGGGCCGACGATCGCGCCGAGATCATGTCATCCTCTTGCGCGCGACGGCGTGCAGATCATCCTGCCTGGGTGGCGCGGTGACGGCGGAATTCCTGCACGGGCAGGCCGCCCCAGCCCCAATTGTCGGTGTCGACTTCCTCGATCACGACGAAGGTGGACTCGAGCGGCTTGCCGAGCACATCGCGCAGCAGCTCGCTCGAGCCCTTGATCAGTGCGGCCTTCTCCTCCGCCGTGAGCGACGCCGCACCCGGCGCCGTTCCCTCGCGGGTCACTTGAATGGTGACGATGGGCATTGTCGTTCTCCTCCGCTCAGTGGCCGGCGCTCTGGCCGCCGTCGACATGCAGGATCTCGCCGGTGACGAAGGAGGCACGTTCGAGATAGAGCACGGCATCGACGATGTCGGACATCTCGCCCATGTGGCCGACCGGGTGCAGCGCGTCGAGCTGCGCGTGCGTCGCGACCGGATGCATCGGCGACTTGATGATGCCGGGCGACACCGCATTCACGCGGATGCCGCGCCTGGCGTATTCGATCGCGAGCGACTTGGTCGCGGCGTTCAGCCCGCCCTTGCTCAGCGAGGCCAGCACCGAGGGCACATTCGAATTGGCCTGATCGACCAGCGTCGTCGTGATCTGGACGAGGTGGCCAGACCCCTGCTTCTCCATTTCGGCGATGGCGAGCTGCGTGATGTTGAAGAAGCCCGCGACATTGGTGCCCATCACTGCGGCATAGTCCTTGGCCGTGTACTGCGTGAACGGTTTTGCGACGAAGATGCCCGCGTTGTTGACCAGCGTGTCGATCCGGCCGAAGCGGGCGATCGCTTGCGACACCACGCGCTCTGCGGTGGACCGGTCGGCGATGTCGCCTGCAACGGCGAGGACGTCGTCGTCACCCGACGGCTTGATGGAGCGCGCCGTTGCGGCGACGCGATAGTTGCGGTCGCGAAAACCCTGGACCAGGGCGGCGCCGATACCCTGCGATGCACCGGTGATGATGGCGACCTTCTGCTCGATACCCATGACGGGCTCCTGTTGTTGGCTTGAAAACCTGCGCCAGCGGCGGCTGGCTTGGGCGTTGAGGTACGCTGCGGCGGCTTGCTTGCGAATATCCGCTGCCCGGCAGACACTCTTTCGCGGCGCGAACGAATGCCGGATCGATCTTTGCGGAGGTTGTCGCAGCCGGCGCAAACGCCTAGCTTTCAGCCGAAATCTCAGGGGGGGTGCGGCGAGCGCATGGATCGTTTGGACGCGATGAAGGTGTTTGTCCTTGCGGTGGACGAGGGCAGTTTGGCTGCCGCAGGACGCAAGCTCGGCCGCTCGCCGGCGGCGGTGAGCCGCGCCATCGCCTTTCTGGAGCATCGGGTCGGCGCCGAGCTGCTGCACCGGACGACACGTTCGATCAAGCTGAGCGAGGAAGGCGAGCGTTATGTCGCGATCTGCCGCCGCGTGCTCACCGATCTGGAGGAGGCCGAGGACATCGCGGCCGGACCGCGCACGGCTCCGCGTGGTCTGCTCACGATCACCGCTCCGGTGGTCTCCGGCGAGATGGTACTGCGGCCGATCCTCGACGCGTTTCTCGACGCCTATCCGACCGTGTCGGCAAAACTCCTGCTGTTCGACCGTGCCGTCAATCTGATCGAGGAAGGCGTCGATATCGCGCTTCGCATCGGTCCGCTGGCGGATTCGGCGATGGTGGCGATGCGGGTCGGCGGGATCAGCCGCGTCGTGGTGGCAGCTCCCCGCTACCTGAAACAGCATCCGCGCATCACCGAGCCGGGCGATCTCGCCAAACACCAGATCGTCGCGATGGCGCATCTGCCCAATTCCTGGACCTTTGCGCCGCAGCGGGGCTCATCGGCACCGCGCACCGTGCAGTTCACCCCGCGGCTCGTCGTCAACAGCACCTATGCGGCAGTGGCCTCCACTGTGGCCGGGCGCGGCGTGGCGCGGATGTATTCGTATCAAGTGGCCGAGCAGGTCGCGCGCCGCGAGCTCGAGATCGTGCTGGCGGACGACGAGGATCCGGAGATGCCGGCGCATCTGATCTGCCCGCAGGGCCGGCTTTCGGTGCCCAAGGTGCGCGCCTTCACCGACTTCGCCGTGCCCCGGCTGAAGAAGCAGTTTGCGCTGCTGAAGCAGAGCATCAAGGCGCGCTGAGCCGCTTCATGCCTCCGCAATGCGCGTTTTCGCGTATACGGCGGGGCGGCTGAATCGGCGATGGTTCCGAAACGGTTAACGCCGATTTAACGGATGAGTCCTAGCCTGTCTCGGCCGGGGTTACTCGCAAGGCCGAGGTGAGCCCAATGGAAGCCCAGAGAATAGCGGTCGACGCCGTCGTCGCGCTGACCGATTGCGACCGCGACGCCGTCATCGCCTTCATCCGCCGCCTCTACCTCGCCGGCGTCACCGACCCCAAGCGCCTGACCTTCAAGGGCCTGCAGGCGCTGTCGCGGGCTTGATCGCCTCGTTTCGGCCGGTTTGGACCCCAGTCCATCCCCTTGCTCTCCCCGGCGTGATTGCAACCCAGCGGGAATATCTTGCCGCTCCGGCCGGGTCGGCCTACACGACACCCCGGCTGGGTCACTTGGGGATTGGGGAAATGTTGAAACAGCTTTTTGCGCCGCAGCTCGTCATTTTGTACGTGCTTGCGGCTTCGACGATTTACGTCCACTTCCGCGGCAAGGAGCGGCTGCGCTTCGCGCGCCAGCTCGGCGATCACTCGACCTATCTCGCACCTTACAATGTGCTGATGTATGCGGGCTCGGCGGTGCCGAACAAGCCGGTGATCTCGGTCGATCAGTTTCCGGAGCTGAAGCCGTGTGCCTGTTCGATGAAGGTTTTATCCGCGCGGCGGCGAAGAACAACGACTGGGGCTTCTACTCGTTCTTCAAGAGCGGCTGGAAGCGGTTTTACCTGAAATGGTACGACGACTTTCTGCCGTCGGCGAACACGCTGTGCCCGAAGACGGTGGAGCTGCTCAAATCGATCCCGAGCGTGCATGGCGCGATGTTCGCGATACTGCCGCCCGGCGGCAAGCTCGGCGCTCACCGTGATCCCTTCGCCGGCTCTCTGCGCTATCACCTCGGCCTGGTCACGCCGAACTCGAACAAGTGCCGGATCCTCGTCGATGGCGTCGAATGCGTCTGGCGCGATGGCGAGGCCTTCATGTTCGACGAGACCTTCATCCACAGTGCCGAGAATGCGACCGACGTCAACCGCATCATCCTGTTCTGCGACGTCGAGCGCCCGATGAAGTACGGCTTCATGACCGCGATCAACCGCTGGGTCAGCCATCACATCGTCAAGGCGTCGGCGACGCAGAATGTCGATGGTGAGCACGTCGGCGTGCTCAACAAGGTGTTCGGCAAGCTCTACGAAATCCACCTCGCCAGCCGCAAGGTGAAGGAGTGGAACCGCAACGTCTACTACACGCTGAAATACTCGCTGACGGCGCTGATCCTCGGGCTGATCGTGTATTCGGCACTGAATTGAGGCAAATGCACGGGGCGCGGATCAGCGAAGCTTGGTCCGCCATGCCTCATCTCGATCCGCCCTGGCGCGATCGTCTGATCTCGGTCGGCATTGTCTAGTGATGGTGCTTGTGCTTGTGCCCTGCGGAGCCGTCGGGACGCTGATAGCCTCGTAACTCTGCATACCGCTGCATCTGGCTCTGATCGAGCAAGACACCGGTTGATAGGTGGTATTTGAGGTGGCTCTCGCGGAGCTGCCCCTGAGTTTCGGCAATGGCCCCGATGCTGGTCTTGAGCGCTTCCGATGTGATCGCACGGGACGAGAAGAGGTGTACCAGCGCTCTCTCTTGCTCGACGAGCTTGTTACCCAGCGGAACGGCTTCCTGTTTCATGGCATCGAACAGCCGTTGAACCTCGGCGCGCTGATCGGCGGTCAGGTCGAGACGATCACTGAGCTCGAGTACGTGGCTGGGACCGGGATATCCATTGAGCTCCGCAGCAAGAGCCAGGCCCATCCCGCGTCCGGCGCGGAGATCGTCGATTTGTTGCTGTGACAGCGCCTTGATGGGGCGCTTCTCGAGGCCGACATAGGGTTGACTGGACTGTGCGCCGGCCGCGCTGTTGGTGAGGAGGAGGGAGGCTGCGAGCAGAAGGACGCGGTTCATGAATCTGGCTCCCACAAAATGGAGCCGGCCGATGTCGAAGCATCGAACCCGGCTGTGACGTTACCCCTGTAGCGATCGAGTGATCCCGGCGCGCAAATCTTGCTGGATAGTCCGGCCCGTGGCAACAAAGATCGCCGCGATTGAGTTGCCGAATTGGAGCAGGTGATGGCCTCGTTGCCGACCGCGAATGCTGAGATCATGCAGTTCTTCCGCCGATGGCTGGACACCTTCGCGAGTTATGTCCGCGACGTCGATTACGCCTCGGCGAGGCCGCTCATCCATCCCGACGTGCTCGCCTTCGGAACCCATAACGACGTCATCCCCGGCCTCGATCAATGGGTCAAAACCCAATGGGATAACGTTTGGCCGAAGACGACCGACTTCCGCTTCGTCCTCGATCAGGCGTCCGTTCTGGCATCACCGGACGGCATGATGGCAACCGTCGTCGCGCCGTGGACGAGCACGGGCTATCATCCCGATGGCAGCACGTTCGCACGCCCGGGCCGCGCGACGATGGTGTTTTCGAGGAACGGCGATGGCTGGCTGTGCGTGCATTCGCACATGTCGCTCAATCGCGGTGTGCCGCAGGCGAGCCACGCCAATCGGCCGGTGAAGGCCTGGTAGCTCGACCGCGTGCACGATCGACATGCAAAAGGCCCCATTCCGGGGCCTTTTGAGTTCGAGCTGCAGCGAGCCTTACTCCGGCTGGCCGATGCTGACCTTCAGCGTGCCGATGCCGTCGACGCCGCATTCGAGCTTGTCGCCAGGCTGGAGCTGCGACACGCCGGCGGGCGTGCCGGTCATGATGATGTCGCCGGCGGCGAGCTTCACCTGCTGGGAGAGCTGCCAGATGATCTCGGGCACGTTCCAGATCAATTCGGTGAGGTCGCCCTTCTGCGCTTCCTTGCCGTTGACCGTCAGCCAGATCTTGCCCTTGGAAGGATGGCCGATCTTCGAGGCCGGCTGCAGCGCGGAGCAGGGCGCCGAATAGTCGAACGACTTGCCGATCTCCCACGGGCGCTCCTTCTTGCGCGAGGCGAGTTGGAGGTCGCGGCGGGTGAGATCGATGCCGACGGCGTAGCCGTAGACGTGGTCCAGAGCCTTGTCGGCGGGAATGTTCAGTCCACCGCTCTTCATCGCGACGACCAGCTCGACCTCGTGATGCAGATCCTTGGTCAGAGGCGGATAGGGAATGGTGGCGCCGTCGGGCACCAGCATGTCGGCATGCTTGGCGAAGAAGAACGGCGGGGCGCGCTCGTCATTGCCCATCTCGCGAATGTGCTCGAGATAGTTGCGGCCGACGCACCAGATGCGGCGCACCGGATAACGGCCGCTCTCGCCGACGACGGGAAGCGAAGCCTGGGGCGGAAGCGGGATGACGTAGGAGGCGGCGTTCATGCGGGTCTCGCTGCTCTTGAGGTGAAACGAACTCTATGCGGTTGCGCTGATCGGCGCCAGAGCGCCGGCGTCGTGATGTTGCAGGCGGAAGAACGAGGCGTAGCGGCCGCCGCGACGGAGCAGCTCGTCATGGCAGCCCTGCTCGACGATCTCGCCGCCTTCGATCACCAGGATGCTGTCTGCGTGCATGATGGTGTGCAGGCGGTGCGCGATCACGATGGTGGTGCGGTTCTGGCAGAGATGCTCGATCGCCTCCTGCACCTGCCGCTCGGATTCGGAATCGAGGGCTGCGGTGGCTTCGTCCAAGAGGATGATCGGCGCGTTCTTGAGCAGCGCGCGCGCAACCGCAATGCGCTGGCGCTGTCCGCCCGAGAGCTGGGTGCCGTGCTCGCCGACGGGCGTGTCGTAGCCGAGCGGAAAGCCCGTGATGAAGTCGTGCGCGCAAGCCGCCTTCGCCGCCTCGACGATCTCGTCCTCGCTGGCGCCCGGCTTGCCGAAGGCGATGTTGTTGCGAATGGTGTCGCGGAACAGGTAGACGTCCTGGCCGACATAGGCGGTCTGGGCGCGCAACGATTTGCGCGAGACCGACGAGATCGACTGGCCGTCGATCACGATGTCGCCCTGCGTCACCTCGTAGAAGCGCAGGAGCAGCCCCAGCACCGTCGACTTGCCGCCGCCGGAGGGGCCGACCAGCGCAGTCACCTTGCCGGGCTCGGCGACGAAGCTCATGCGGTTGAGCACGGTCTCGCCCGAGCGGTAGGAGAAGCTGACGTCGCGCAGCTCGATGCGGGCATCTTTCAGCTTCAGCGCCGGCTTGTCATCGTCGGACTGCTCGCTCGCGGGGCTGTCGACGACCTCGAGCAGCATGCGGGCGCCGACCAGCTGGCTGTTGAGATCGATGTTGAGCCGGGCCAGCCGCTTGGCCGGCTCGGTCGCCATCAGGAATGCGGTCATGAAGGAGAAGAACGCGCCGGGCGTGGCGTTGAGCGCGACCACGGCATAGCCGCCATACATCAGGCAGCCCGCGACGGCGAAACCGCCCAGCATCTCCATCAGCGGGTTGGAGCGGTTGGCGACGCGGGCCATCTTGTTGGCGTTGCGCTCGACGACCGCGATGTTCTCGTCGATGCGCTTCTGCATGGTCTCTTCGAGCGTGAACGCCTTGACGGTGCGGATGCCCTGCAGCGATTCCTGCATCGTCTCCATGATGTCGGCGGTGCCGGTGAACTGGTTGAAGGCGAGGCCCTTGATGCGCTTGACCAGCTTGCGCAGCACCAGCATCGCCGGCGGCACCGCGACGAGGCCGATGAAGGACATCAGCGGGTCCTGCCAGACCATCACCCCGATCATGGCGAGCAGCATCAAGAGATCGCGCCCGATGGCGTTGACCAGCATGTTGAGCACGTCGGTGATCGACTTGGCGCCGGCGGTCAGCCGCGCGAGGAATTCAGAGGAGTGCCGCTCGGAGAAGAAGCCGACGCTTTCGCGCATCAATTTTGCGAACAGCTGGCGCTGGTTGGTGGCGAGGATCGCGTTGCTGATCTTGGTCAGGATCACCATGTGGCCGTAGGTTGCCACACCCTTGACGAACAGCAGAGCGACCGTGATGGCCGAGAACATCGCGATGCCCGGGATGTTCTTGTCGACATAGGCCTGGTTGATGACCTGGCCGAGGACGTAGGTCGCAGCAGCGGTCGAACCGGCCGCGAGCGCCATCAGCGCGAAGGCGACGAGGTAGCGTCGCCAGTAGACGATTCCCTGTTCCGTGATCAGGCGGCGAATCAGGACCGCTGCCGCGTAGGGATCGTCGGTGATTTTCTTTGGAAACTGGGCCATCCGGTGTCCATTGACGGCGCAGGACAAAGCCTGCCCGCGCGTCAGGGATCGATGGGCCTCTGTGCCCGGTCAAGCCGGGTTTTTCAAGCCCAATTAAGGGCTTGCGCTTGGGATGATTCTAGGCCGAGACGGCGTGGCGAAGCTCACCGTGGCGCTCGCGGAACAGCTTGTCCTCCCAGGCCAGCGCATGGGCTGCGATGGTCTCGAGGTCGTCGTATTGCGGGCGCCAGTCGAGCAGGCTGCGGATGCGGCTGGTGTCGGCGACCATGGTCATGATGTCGCCGGGCCGGCGCGGGGCGTATTGCACGGCGAAGCTGCGGCCCGAAACCCGGCGCACCGCGTCGATGGTCTCCAGCACCGAATAGCCGCGGCCATAGCCGCAATTCAGTGTGGTCGAGGCGCCGCCGTTGCGCAGATAAGCAAGGGCCGAGCGATGCGCCTGCGACAGGTCGGTGACGTGGATGAAGTCGCGGATGCAGCTGCCGTCCGGGGTCGGATAGTCGGTGCCGAACACGTCGATCTTGGCGCGCTGGCCGGTGGCGGCTTCAACCGCGATCTTGAGCAGGTGCGTGGCGCCGACGGTGGCTAGCCCGATGCGCGCCTGCGGATCGGCGCCGGCGACGTTGAAATAACGCAAGGTCACGTATTGCATGCCGTAGGCGGCAGCGACGTCGTGCAGCATGATCTCGGTCATCAGCTTCGAGGAGCCGTAAGGCGACAGCGGCCGCGTCGGCGCGTGCTCGGGCACCGGCACCTGGTCCGGATTGCCGTAGACCGCGGCGGTCGAGGAAAAGATGAAGCGGCCAATGCCGCGCTTGACCGCGACGTTGAGCAGGTTGCGCGCGGTGGTGAAGTTGTTGCGGTAATAGCCGAGCGGATCGCGCATCGAATCCGGCACGACGACCGAGCCTGCGAAATGGATGATGCTCTCGATGTCGTGCTGGGCGATCACGCCTTCGAGCAGGTTCTCGTCGCCGGCATCGCCGATGAACAGCGGCACGCCTTCGGGCAGGTAGGCCGAGAAGCCGGTGGAGAGATCGTCGATCACGACGACGTCCTCGCCGGCTTCCGCCAGCGCCAGGACCGTGTGACTTCCGATATAGCCGGCGCCGCCGGTGACTAGCACAGTCATGATCTCACCCGTCTTCGATCAACGCGCAAGGCTAGCGCTTGCGTGGTGAAGAGGGGGTATCGGCGGTGCTGAACTGGTCACTATGCTTAATGTTGCGTATAGGGACTTTGCGAAACGGAGTGTGACGTGGCGAATTCCCCCGGCGATCTCGAAGTGATCGTGCCAAATCTGCACAGGCGCTATTCCGGGGTCACCGCGACCAACCGGATGGTGGCGCCGCGGCTGGCGAAACTGTACCGCGCCGCCTGGTTCGGATCCGACGCGCCGGCGGGGATCGCGCGCCTGAGCATCGGAGATTTCCTCAAGCTCTGGCGCCGCAAGCGGCCGATGATCTGGCATGCGCGCCGCAACAACGAGATGATCGCGGGCGTTGGCTTGCGCGCGCTCGGCTGGCCGCTCAAGCTCGTGTTCACCTCGGCGGCGCAGCGGCATCACAGCTGGATCACGCGCTGGCTGATCCGGCGCATGGACGCGATCATCGCAACAACAGATCTCTCGGCCTCGTTCCTGAAGGTGAAGGCGACGGTGATCCCGCATGGTGTCGACACCGACGTCTATGCGCCGCCGCAGGACCGCGCCGCGGCCTTTGCCGAAAGCGGCCTGCCGGGCCGCTATGCCATCGGTTGCTTCGGCCGCGTGCGGGCGCAGAAGGGCACCGATCTGTTCGTCGATGCGATGTGCCGCTTGCTGCCGCACTATCCGGATTTCACTGCTGTCATCGTCGGACAGGTCACGGCCGAGCAGACGCCCTTTGCCAACGACCTGAAGAAGCGCATCGAGGCAGCCGGCCTGCAATCCCGCATCGTCATCACCGGCGAGCTGCCGATCGAAGCGGTGCAGCGCTGGTATCAGCGGCTGACGATCTACGCCTTCACCTCGCGCAACGAAGGCTTTGGGCTGACGCTGATCGAGGCGATGGCGGCGGGGAGCGCGCTGGTTGCCGCACGCGCCGGCGCGGCCGAGCTCGTCGTCGAGGATGGTGTCACCGGCGTGCTGATCCCGACGGGCGACGCCGACGCGCTCGCAGCAGCGCTCGAGCCATTGATGCGCGAGGTGGCTGCGGCAACCGCGATGGGCGAGCGCGGGCGGGCGCGGGTGCTAGAGAACTTCAGCCTCGATGCCGAAGCGGCGCGGATCGGCGCGGTCTATCGGCCGCTGCTCTGAGGCCGTTTTCGCCTGTCGCAAACAAAACCGCGAAAACAACCCCATGCACAGTAGCCGGGGTCAGCAAAATCAAGGAGTTGGCGGAGGGTTCGAGAGATTGCGGATTTTTCGAACGAATTTTGACTCGTCGGGCAAAACAGTGGCAGGATGTCATCATCGGCGCGAGCCGCGATCGCCTTAGATCTAAGTCCGCGCCCCAGCCTCCCCCAGCACCCTCTCTGCAATCCCCACCACCTCGCTCGCCGCAATATTCCGCATGCAGCGGTGATCGTTGATCTTGCAGACCGTGCTCTGGCAGGGCTGGCAGGACAGCTTTTCCTTGTCCTGCACCAGCGTCGCGGCGAGGCCGTTCAACGGGGCCCAGAGATAGGGGCTGGTGGGACCGAAGATGCCCATGGTCGGCGTGCCCAGGGCGGCTGCGATGTGCATCAGACCGGAATCGTTCGAGATCGCAACGCCGGCCGCCGCCATGGCGAGGACGCCGTTGCGCAAGTCCGTGCCGGTGAGATTGCGGACGCCCGGGCCGCCGGCGGCGACGATCTCCTGGGCGAGGCCCTTTTCAGCGGGGCCGCCGACCACCCAGACCTCGAGGCCGCGCTCGACCAGCAGGCGGGCGGCTTCCGGATAATTGGTCCAGCGCTTGGAGACGCCGACCGAGCCCGGGGCGAGCGCCACCGCAGCGCCGGCGCCGAGACCATTGGCCTCGCGCCAGCGGGCGATCTCCTCGGTCGGGACGCGCAGTTGCGGCACCGGCCATTCCGCCGGCAGGGGCGCGCCGTCGGGCTGGGCGAGGGCGGCGTTCTTGTCGATGAAGCGGGGCAGCTTCTTTTCACCCCAGCGCCAGCGGTTGAGCAGGCCGAACCGGAACTCGCCGACGAAGCCGACCCGTTCAGGAATACCGGCCAGTGCCGGCGCGATGGCCGCCTTCCAGGTCCGGGGCAGCACCAGGGCGGTGCCGTAGTTCTGTTTCCGCAGCAGCCCTGCCAGGCCGAACTGGCGGGCGATGGCCAACCGGCTGCGCGGCATGTCCCAGACGATGCCGGCGCGCACCCCGGGCATGTAGTCCACCAGCGGGGCGCACAGGGAGGTGGTGAGGAGGTCGACGGGCCGGTTCGGCCAGCGCTCCTTCAGGACCCGCACGACGGTGTGATTCCGCACGAAATCGCCGATCCACATGTAGGGGACGATCAGGATCGGGCGTGTGTCGCTCCGGTCTCCATCACTACCAAGTTGCGAATCAATATTCATTCGTTATGAGGGCCGAACACGTGCCGATATGGCGGCTCGGTTAGCCGCTCCGGGCCGGCAGGTAAAGGCGGCAGAAGAGCAATCCCAAAACAGCTTACACTTTGGCGGATCATGCGCTAGGGCAGGATCGGGCACCTAAAATCGGGCAGGTAGGTGGAATGTTGCTGGTGACCGGCGGGGCCGGTTTTATCGGATCGAATGTCGTGGCCGCGCTGAACGAGGCCGGTCGCAGCGACGTCGTGATCTGCGATCTCCTCGGAACAGAAGGCAAATGGCGCAACCTCGCCAAGCGGCAGCTTGTGGATATCGTTCCCCCGACCGAGCTGATGGACTGGCTGAAGGGCCGCAAGCTGGAGGCTATGATCCATCTTGGGGCGATTTCCGCGACTACGGCGACCGACGGTGATCTCGTCGTCGAGACCAATTTCCGCCTGTCGATGCGCCTTCTGGACTGGTGCACGATGAATGCGGTGCCGTTCATCTACGCGTCCTCGGCGGCGACCTATGGCGACGGCACGGAAGGCTTCGACGACGATTCTTCGCTGCCGGCGCTGAAGAAGTTGCGGCCGATGAATCTCTACGGCTGGAGCAAGCACCTGTTTGATCTCGCTGTCGCCGAACGTGTGGCGCGCGGCGATCGGCTCCCGCCCCAATGGGCCGGCCTGAAATTCTTCAACGTGTTCGGGCCGAACGAATATCACAAAGGCTCGATGATGAGCGTGCTGGCGCGGCGCTTCGACGACGTCAGGGCAGGCCGCGTCGTGCAGCTGTTCAAGTCGCATCGCGAGGGCATCGAGGACGGCGATCAGCGTCGCGATTTCATCTATGTCGACGATGTCGTGCGCGTGGTCCTTTGGCTGCTCGCGACGCCGTCGGTGTCCGGCCTGTTCAACGTCGGCACCGGCAAGGCCCGCAGCTTCAAGGACATCATGCTGGCTGCCTATGCGGCGCTCGGCGCCAGGCCCAACATCGAATACATCGACATGCCCGAGCAGATCCGGGACAGCTACCAGTATTTCACCCAGAGCGAGGTCGATCGTCTGCTCCGCGCCGGCTATAACGGCGGCTTCACGACGCTCGAGGACGCGGTGAAGGCCTATGTCGGGGATTATCTCGACCGGCCCGACCGCTTTCGCTGAGGCCCTTTCGACCATGCCGACGCCCATTCTCGATTTCGATGCCCTCGCGCAAGCCATCTCAGGCCGTACGGTGCTGTGCATCGGCGACATCATGCTGGACGAGTTCGTCTACGGCGAGGTGTCGCGGATCTCGCCGGAAGCGCCGGCGCCCGTCATCGCCGCCCAGCGCAGCGAGATCCACGTCGGCGGCGCCGGCAACGTCGCGCGCAACGTCGCTTCGCTCGGCGCGCGCTGCATCTTCGTAGGCCTCGTCGGCGAGGACGACGCCGGTACGCGGCTCGAGGCCGCGCTCAATGATCAAGCCGGCATCGAGAGCGTGCTGGTGCGCGACGCCTCGCGGCCGACCACGCGAAAGGTCCGCTTCGTCTCCGAACATTTTTCCACGCATATGCTGCGCGCGGATTGGGAGCAGGCGCTGGCTGCGTCCGACGAGGTCGAAACGAAGGTGATCGACGCGATCCTGCCGCAGATCGCGCGCGCCGATATCGTGCTGCTGTCCGACTATGCCAAGGGCGTGCTGACGGCGCGCGTGATCCGCCACACCATCGATGCCGCGCGCAAGCTCGGCAAGCCCGTCATCGTCGATCCCAAGAGCCTGAACTGGGCGATCTATCGCGGCGCCACGCTGCTCACCCCCAACCGCAAGGAATTCTCGGAAGCGACCCGCAGCCGCGCCGACACGGTGCAGAGCATCGTCGAGGCCAGCGAGGATGTGATGCGGCTCGCCGACTGCGAGGCGATCCTAGTCACCCAGGGCGAGCACGGCATGACCTTGGTGCCGCGGAATGGCGGGGCCGTCCACGTGCCGGCCGTCACGGTGAAGGTGCGCGACGTCTCCGGCGCCGGTGACACCGTCGCCGCTGCGGTTGCGGTGTCGCTCGCGGCCGGCGCGGACTGGGACACGGCACTGCGCATGGCCAACGCCGCCGCCGCCGTCGCGGTCGGCAAGCAGGGCACCGCCAGCGTCAGCGCGGCCGAGCTGCGACGCAAGATCCTGCCGCATGCAACGCTCGCCGCCGAGGAGAAGATCGTGCTCGATCCGGCCGCACTCGACGCGCAGGTTGCCGAATGGAACAGGCAGGGCCTGCGCGTCGGCTTCACCAACGGCTGTTTCGACATTCTCCATCCCGGCCACGTCAAGGTGCTGACCGCGGCGCGCGCCGCCTGCGATCGCCTGATCGTGGGGCTCAACAGCGACGCCTCGGTGCGGCGCCTGAAGGGTGCCGATCGTCCGGTCCAGGACGAGCGCGCGCGTGCCGAGGTGCTCGCCGCACTGGAGGCCGTCGATCTCGTCGTCATCTTCACGGAGGACACGCCGATCGACCTGATCACCAGGATCAAGCCCGGCGTGCTGGTGAAGGGCGGCGACTACACACGCGAACAGGTCGTCGGCCATGAGGTGGTCGAGGCCGCGGGCGGGGCAGTCGTGCTGGTCGACATCCTCCAGGGCTTCAGCACGACGGCGCTGGTTCATCGCGCCCGGGGAGGGGGCAAGTGACGGCGCTCGCACGCGAGACCCCCGGCCAGATGTTGCGGCGGCGCCTGCGCAGTCCGGCGGCCTGGCGTGAAACGGTCGATCTGTTTGCGATCCTGACCGCGGCCTCGCTGCCCTGGTCGACCTCGCTTGCGGGGATCTTCAACGCGCTGATGCTGCTCTGCATGGTGCCGTTCCTCGATCTACGCGACTTCCTGCAGTCCCTGAAGCGTCCGATCTGCATTGCGCCGATCGCGCTCGTCTTTCTCGCGCTGCTGGGGACGCTATGGTCGGACGCGGCCTGGGGTGCGCGCCTCTACGCGGTCAATCCGACCGTCAAGCTGCTCGTGCTGCCGGTCCTGCTCTATCATTTCGAGCGCTCACCGCGCGGCCGGTGGGTCTTCGTCGCCTTCCTGGTGTCTTGCGCCTTGTTGTCGGTGATGTCCTGGCTGGTCGCCTTTTACCCGAACCTCGCGCTCAAGACCGACCCGCCCGAACGCGGCATCTTCGTCAAGAACTACATCGACCAGAGCCAGGAATTCGCGCTTTGCGCGGTTGCGCTGGCCTATCCGATCGTGATGCTGTTGCGCGAGAAGCGGTACTGGTTCGCCGCGCTGCTGACGGCGCTGGCGCTGAGCTTCTTCATCAACATGACCTTCGTGGTGGTGTCGCGCACCGCGCTCGTCACCATTCCGATCATGTTCGGCGTGTTTGCACTGCTTCACCTCAAATGGCGCAGCATCGCCATCATCTCCGGCGCGCTGCTCGTCGGCGCCGTTCTCGCCTGGCAGGCCTCGCCGCAATTGCGCCACACCGCCGAGAGGTTTACCACCGATTACACCGGCTATGTGGAACGGGGCGAGGCAACCTCCATGGGCATGCGGCTCGAGTTCTGGCGGAAGTCGTTCGGCTTCTTCGCGGAGGCGCCGGTCCTGGGGCACGGCACCGGTTCGACCCGCGGGTTGTTCGAACGCGTCGCTACGCCCGCCGGTCAGCGGCGGGCGTCGGCCGAGGTGGTCGGCAACCCGCACAACCAGACGCTGAACGTTGCGGTGCAATGGGGCGCGATCGGCGTCGCCATTCTCTACGCGATCTGGATACTGCATCTCCGGTTGTTTCGCGGCGACGGGCTTGCCAACTGGATCGGGCTGCTGGTGGTGGTGCAGAACGTCTTCACCTCGCTGTTCAACTCGCATTTGTTCGACTTCCACGAGGGCTGGATGTACGTCATTGGCGTCGGCGTCGCCGGCGGAATGGTGATCCGGGAACAACAGCTCGGGGCTAAGATGAGGGAAGCCGGTTCCTGAGGGGCCACGCGGCTGGCAAGACTTGTCGAGATGGGCTATCAGCGCGGTCAAGTTGCATTTAACTGGGTTTTCATCGGTCGGCGGATGACGCGACTTTCGCATCTCACCTCGCGCAATTTCCTGATCGCGCTCCACGACCTGCTGGCGACCACGGCGGCGCTTTTTGCCGCCTTCTATCTGCGATTCGAGGGTGGCGACGATTTCTACGCTCGATTGCCGCTGCTGTTCCAGATCCTGCCCTACTTCCTCGCCTTCAGCGTGGTCGTGTTCTTCCTCTGCAATCTGACCACGACGAAATGGCGTTTCATCTCGCTGCCTGACGCGCTGAACATCATTCGCGCGGCGACCGTGCTCACGGTTGCGCTGCTCGTGCTCGACTACATCCTCGTTGCCCCCAACGTTCGCGGCGCCTTCTTTCTCGGCAAGGTGACGATTGTCCTCTACTGGTTTCTCGAGATCTTCTTCCTCAGCGCGCTGCGCATGGCGTACCGCTACTTCCGCTACACGCGGGTGCGGCGTCACGCGAGGGGCGGGGAAGCCGCGCCGACGCTGCTGATCGGCCGCGCCGCGGATGCCGAAGTGCTGCTGCGCGGCATCGAGAGCGGAGCGATCAAGCGCATTTGGCCGATCGGCGTCTTGTCACCATCGCCTGCCGATCGGGGCCAGCTCATTCGCAACGTGCCGGTGCTGGGCGGCATCGACGACGTCGAGGATGTGATCTCGGATTTCGCCAAGCGCGACAAGCCCATCGCGCGCCTCATCATGACACCATCGGCTTTCGAGCCGGAGTCGCATCCGGAATCGATCCTGATGCGGGCGCGCAAACTGGGTGTGATCGTGAGCCGGATGCCCTCGCTGGAGAGCGGCGATACGCCAAGGCTCACGGCGGTTGCGGTCGAGGACCTCCTGCTGCGTCCGAGCGAGAAGATCGACTATGCGCGCCTGGAGGCCTTGATCAGGAGCAAGGCCGTGATCGTCACCGGCGGCGGCGGCTCGATCGGATCCGAGATCTGCGAGCGTGTGGTCGCCTTCGGCGCGGCACGTCTCTTGATCGTGGAAAATTCCGAGCCGGCTCTCTACGCGGTCACCGAGGCGCTGGCCGCGCGTGGTGCCACCGCACAGATCGAAGGCCGGATTGCCGACATTCGCGACCGCGAGCGCGTCATGCGCCTGATGGCCGAGTTCAAGCCCGACATCGTCTTCCATGCCGCGGCGCTCAAGCACGTGCCGATCCTCGAGCGCGATTGGAGCGAGGGCGTCAAAACCAACATCTTCGGTTCAATCAACGTCGCGGACGCCGCCGTTGCCGCCGGCGCCGAGGCGATGGTGATGATCTCTACCGACAAGGCAATCGAGCCGGTGTCGATGCTCGGCCTCACCAAGCGCTTTGCCGAAATGTACTGCCAGGCGCTCGATCGCGACCTCGCAGCCGGAGCGAACGGCAGCAAGCCGCCGATGCGGCTGATCTCGGTCCGGTTTGGCAACGTGCTGGCCTCGAACGGGTCGGTGGTGCCGAAGTTCAAGGCCCAGATCGAGGCCGGCGGGCCGGTGACGGTAACTCATCCCGACATGGTCCGTTACTTCATGACCATCCGCGAGGCCTGCGATCTCGTCATCACCGCGGCGACGCATGCGCTTGGGACGCAGCGTCCCGACGTCTCGGTCTACGTGCTCAACATGGGCCAGCCGGTGAAGATCGTCGATCTCGCCGAGCGCATGATCCGCCTGTCCGGGCTGCAGCCGGGCTACGACATCGAGATCGTGTTCACCGGCATGCGGCCGGGCGAGCGCCTGCACGAGATCCTGTTTGCCTCGGAGGAGCCGACCCGCGAGATCGGCGTGCCCGGCATCATGGCCGCGCAGCCGAACGAGCCGCCGATGCAGACGCTGCGCAAATGGAATGCGGCGCTTGAGCAGGCGATCGCGCGCGACGATCGCGCCACCATCAGGACCATCCTGAAGGATGCCGTGCCGGAATTTGGATCCACGGCGGCCTGACCATTGTTGCGCAATCCAGCGCTCGGGGAGCGACGATGAGCGAACGTAAGCCAGTCGTGCTGGTGACGGGAGCGAGCGGCTTCATCGGCCGTCATCTCGGGCAGGCGCTGGCGTGCGAGGGATGGTCGGTCCGCCCCGTGGTCCGCAAGCGTCAGGGCATCGACGGCGAGGTCGTGATCGAATCGATCGGCCCCGACACCGATTGGCGGGCCGCGCTCGAGGGGGTGGAGGCGGTCGTCCACCTTGCCGCGCGCGTGCATCACAGGCGCGAGGAGCATGCAGCCCAGCTCTACCAGGACGTCAACACCGCCGGCACCGTGCACCTGGCGCGCGCTGCGGCGAAGGCGGGCGTGCGCCATTTCATCTTCATCAGCACCGTGCTGGTGCATGGCCGCAGCAACGAGGGCAGGGCCCCGTTCAGCGAGACCGACGTCCCGACGCCGCGCGGCCTCTACGGTACGTCCAAGGCCGCGGCCGAGGCGGGCCTGAGGACGCTCGCGCGCGACAGCGACATGAAGTTCTCTGTGATCAGGCCGCCCATGGTCTATGGCGCAAGAGCCAAAGGAAGTTTCGCCCTGTTGACGCGCGCGATGAACCTTGGGGTGCCGTTGCCGTTCGCCGCGATCCGCAATCGCCGCGCCTTCCTTGCCGTGCAGAACCTGTCGTCCTTCATCCTGCACCGGCTCGCTCATCCAGATGCGGCCGGCCATTTCGAGATATTCCTGCTCGCCGACAGCGAGCAGTTCTCGACGCCCGAATTCATCGCGCGTCTGGCGAAGGCGTCCGGCAAGCGCCCGCGACTGTTCGGCGTGCCGCCGGGCCTGCTCAGCGCGCTTTTCCGAATGATCGGCCGGCAGGACATGCATGATAGCCTGATCGGCTCGCTCGAGCTCGACGTCTCCAAGGCGCTCGCGACGGGCTGGCGGCCGGAGGTTTCGCTCGACGAGGGGCTGCGGCTCGCCGTGTCGGCTCAGGACGCCTGAGGGCGGGAGAAGCGGCGCAGCAGGAGGGCGACCGCGATCGCGCCGGCGATCAGCGCGGGCAGCGTGACGGCCACCGTCGCGGCGCGAACGGCGAGGATCGCCAGCCCTGCGAGCACGAGGTTAAGCAGGAAGACTTCGCCGCTCACCCGGGACACCGAGAAACCGTTGTCGGTCGCGCGCTGATAGAAATGCGAACGGTGCGCCGACCAGAACGGCTCGCGGCGCGCGATGCGCCGAAACAGTGTGATGGTGGCATCGGCGAGGTAGTAGGCCGGCAGCAGCAGCGCCGCAGCCGCTTGTCCATGCCAGGCGAGCTCAAGCAGGCACCAGCCGAGCAGGAGGCCGATCGGCAGGCTGCCGACATCGCCCAGGAAGACTTTTGCGACAGGACGGTTGAACGGCGCGAAGCCGAGCATGGCGCCGCACAGCGCGGTGGCGATCAGCACGGCCGGCCATGGGAGATCCCCGAGCATTCCCAGCAGCAGCAGCGCAGCGGTGACCGGAACGACTTCCGCCACCGTCATCAGGTCGAGCCCGTCCATGAAGTTGACGAGGTTCACGAACCAGACGCCGGCAAGGACGATGAGGCCGCGCTCCAGCGCGAGCGGCAGCGCCGGCAGGATGCGCGCGGTGTCGGGGGCGGTGAACACCACGGCGCCGACGCAGGCGGCCTGCAGCACCAGGCGCACCAGCACGGGCAGCGACACGATGTCGTCGACGAAGCCGACCAGCGCGATCACGATTGTCGCAGCGACCAGCGCCGGCGGGATCGCGACATTGGCGGAGATCCCCCACAGCGAGGCAACGATCAGCGTCGCGGCGATCACCGCGATGCCGGCGCCCTGCGGGGTCGGGACGCGATGGGAGGACCGCGCGTTCGGCCGCGCCAGCGCGTAGCGCTGCAGCAGGGGGCGGCTGGTCCAGGTCACCAGCGCCGAGATCAGCGCGGCGGCCGCAACGGCAAGCAGCAGGACCGCGCCGGCGAGCGCATCGGCAGCCGAATTCACTCCGGCACTCCGATCGCGGCCGACCCTTGCGCGGCTTTCTCGGCGCTGAGGATCCAGACCAGGCCGCCGACCGCCCCGACCAGGAAGAACACGGCGCCGAACAGCAGCGAGACGTTGACGCCCTCGTTGGCGGAAAGTCCCGCGAAGCCGAACGCAAGGCTCATCGTGGCCTCACGCACGCCCCAGCCGGCGATCGAGATCGGCATCATCGTGATCAGCATCACCGGCGGCACGAGCAGAAAGACATCGCTGAAGCGAACCGGCGCCCCAATCGACTGCACGACGCACCAGGCGATGACGACGGCGAGCACGTGAACGAGGATCGACAGGATCGCGACGATGGCGCCGCTTGTGCCGCCGAAGATCACGCGGTTGGCGATGACGGCGCAGGCGTGGATGTGATGCGTTGCCCACCAGGTCTTCAGCCAGCGCCATTTCAGCGCGCCGAAGATCAGGAAGCCGAGGCCGCCGGCGAGCGCCAGGAGGTCGATGAGCAGCAGCGCCGAGCGACCGTGCGGATCGGTGATGAGGGTGTAGCTCCAGGGCAGGCTGGCGACGATCAAGATCGCGAGCGCGATCAGGCCAATGGCGCGGTCGACAAAGATCGAGTAGGTCGCCGTGCGCCAGCCGGCGCCGGCGCGGGCGACCAGCCACAGGCGCACCGCATCGCCGCCGATCGCCGACGGCAGCGTCTGGTTGAAGAACGAGCCGATCACGTTGTATCGCATGGCGCGGCCGAGCTCGAGCGGCGCGCCGCAGGCGGCGCTGATCTCGCGCCAGCGCAGCACGCCGACGAAGATCTGCAGGAACGTGACCGCGATCGCCACACCGAGCCAGAACAGGCTGGTCAGGGTGAATCGGGAAAACAGCTCGGACAGGTCGACCTTGCGCAGCGCCAGATAGAGCAGCGCCGCGGAAATCAGAATCTTGGCCGTCGACAACAGGATTCGGCGCATCTCGTCCGCATGAACAGGGTTTGCTAAGATTGGAGGCAACCCGACGCGAGGCGCCGAATTCGGCCGCTTTGGTATGGTTTTGGCGCCGATCTTGCAATAGCCGTCGTTAAGGACGCCATGAGGAGACCGCGTGAAGGAGCGGGGAACCTATTGCGACCCCGTCGAGGTGGCGGCTAGACAGGATCGGGCGAGGGATCACCCAGGGAACAGGATGACGGATCAGGCGATTTTGGTCACGGGTGCGGCCGGCTTCATCGGCTTCCACGTCGCCCGGCAGCTCCTGGGCGAAGGTCGCGCCGTCGTCGGGCTCGACAATCTCAACAGCTATTACGATCCGGCGCTGAAGAAAGCGCGCCTTGCTCTGCTCCGGGATCAGCCGCGCTTTTCGTTCGTCGAGGCCGATCTCGCCGACCGCAAGACCATGGCGGCGCTGTTCGCGCAACATCGTTTTGCCAAAGTCGTGCATCTGGCCGCGCAGGCCGGCGTGCGCTACTCGATCGAGCAGCCGCAGACCTACGCCGATTCCAATCTCGTCGGCTTTCTCAACGTGCTGGAGGGCTGCCGCAACAATGGCTGCGGTCATCTGGTCTACGCCTCGTCATCCTCCGTTTACGGCGCCAACACAAAACTGCCATTTGCGGTTGCGGACCGCACCGACCATCCGGTCAGCTTCTACGCCGCGACCAAGAAGGCGAACGAGGTGATGGCGCAGTCCTACAGCCATCTCTATCGCCTACCGGTCACGGGGCTGCGGTTCTTCACCATCTACGGGCCATGGGGCCGCCCCGACATGGCCATGTTTCTGTTCGCGAGCGCCATCATGGCCGGCAAGCCGATCCGGCTCTTCAACCATGGCAAAATGCGCCGCGATTTCACCTATATCGACGATGTGACGCGCGTCGTGTCCAAGCTGATCGATCTCGTGCCTGCGGACGATCCGGCTGCCGCAAATGCGCCGTCAAAGCTCTACAATGTCGGCAATCATCATCCGGAGGAACTGATGCACGTCGTCGGTCTTCTGGAGCGGGAGCTGGGCCGGACGGCGATCAAAGAATTGCTGCCGATGCAGCCGGGAGATGTGCTGGAAACGTTCGCGGATGTCGAGGATCTCTCGCGCGACACCGGCTTTGCACCGTCAACGCCGATCGAGCATGGGGTTCATAACTTCGTCACCTGGTATCGGGACCATTTCAAGGTTTGAGATCACGATGGACAAACGCATAATCCCCCTGATCATGTGCGGCGGTGCCGGCACGCGGCTGTGGCCCGCCTCGCGCGAGGTTCGGCCCAAGCAGTTCCTGCCGCTGTTCGGCACGCGCTCGACGTTCCAGGACACGCTGCTGCGCGTGTCCGATCCCTCTTTGTTCGACCGGCCGATCGTCATCACCAACGCCTCCTACCGCTTCATGGTGCTGGAGCAGCTCGCCGAGATCGGCATCGAGGCCGACGTGATCCTCGAGCCGATGCGGCGCGATTCCGGCCCTGCGATCGCCGCCGGCGCGGTATTCGCGCAGAACCGCGCCAGCGAGGCGATCGTGCTCGCGCTCGCCGCCGATCACGTCGTGCAGGATAATGCCGCCTTCGTCGCCGCCTGTCGCGAGGGCCTCACCGCCGCGAATGCCGGGCGCATCGTCACCTTCGGCGTCAAGCCGGAGCGGCCGGCGACCGAATATGGCTACATCAATCCGGGCGAGGTGATCGCGGGCGAGGTGCAGGCGGTTGCGCGCTTCGTCGAGAAGCCGGATGCGGTGAAGGCCTCCGACTACGTCAATTCGGGCTATCTCTGGAACAGCGGCAACTTCATGTTCCCGGCGAGCGTGCTGCTGGACGAATATCGCAAGGTCGATGCGGCAAGCGTCGAGGCCGTCACCAATGCAGTCAACAATGCCGGCCGCGATCTCGGCTTCGTCACGCTGGAGCCCGAGGCGTTCGGCGCGGCCAAGGCGATCTCGATCGACTATGCGGTGATGGAGAAGACCTCGCGCGCCGCCGTCGTGCCGGTGTCGTGCGGCTGGTCCGACGTCGGCTCCTGGCATGCGGTATGGGAGCTGTCGGAGAAGGACGCGCAGGGCAATGCCGCGCACGGCACCGCCGTGTTCGAGGATTCCCGCAACTGCAACGTCACCACGGATTCCGCGCTGGTCGCGCTCGAAGGCGTCGACGATCTCGTCGTGGTCGCGACCGCGGACGCGGTGCTGGTCTCGCGGCAGAAGGATGCCAACGGGCTGAAGCGCCTGGTGACGAAATTGAAATCGGTCGCGCCGAAGGTCACCGAGGAGCATCTCAAGGTGCACCGGCCCTGGGGCAGCTATCAATCCGTCGACAATGGCGAGCGCCACCAGGTCAAGCGCATCGTGGTGAAGCCGGGCGGGCGGCTGTCGCTGCAGAAGCACCATCATCGTGCCGAGCACTGGATCGTGGTCCGCGGCACGGCGCAGGTGACCGTCAACGAGACGGTGAAGACGGTGCATGAGAACGAGTCGATCTACATCCCGATGGGCGCCGTCCACCGGATGGAGAATCCCGGCAAGATCCAGCTGGAGCTGATCGAGGTCCAGACTGGAAGCTATCTGGGGGAAGACGACATCATCCGGATTGAAGACGACTATCAAAGGTCGTAACCAGCAAACTCCGAATCACGCGACCCGGGCCGAGAAGCGGTATCTTTTTCGGCCTAAGGCCCGGGGAACGTGTAACTTTTTGAATCAAATCGTGTCCGGCCCGTCAGGGCGGCATTCGCCACAAATGTGGCGTCCGTGCTAGAAGCGGCCCGGGGATTTGCGTTGAATCGGGGTTTGCTCAGATGACTTCCAAAGGGTCTGCACCGGCAAAGGCCGGCTTGCGCGTCGGTGTCATTGGCGCCGGCGTGATGGGCAGCAACCATGCGCGCGTGCTGAGCGGCCTGCCCGGCGTCAGCCTCGTCGGCGTCGTCGATCCCTCGCCGGCGCATCGTGCGCGGGCCACGGAGCTCGCCAATTGCGAAAGCTTCGAGACGCTTGACCAACTGCTCAGCGCCGGTGTCGATGCCGTCACCATCGCAGCGCCGACCCATCTGCATCACGAGGTCGCGCTCGCCTGCATCGCCAAGAACATCCACGTGCTGGTCGAGAAGCCGATCGCATCCACGGTGGCAGAGGGCCGCGAGATCGTCGCCGCCGCGCATAAGGCGGGCGTGACGCTGATGATCGGCCATGTCGAGCGCTTCAATCCGGCGGTCGCCGCGGTCAAGCAGGCGATCGCGGGCGAGGACATTCTCTCCATCGCGATCACCCGCGTCGGCCCGTTCCCGCCGCGCATGTCCAATGTCGGCGTCGTCATCGACCTTGCCGTGCACGACATCGATTTGATCCGCTGGTTCACCGAATCCGACATCGTCGAGGTGCAGCCGCAATTGTCGAGCGCGGTCGCCGAGCGCGAGGACATCGCGCTCTTGCAATTCCGCACCGAGAGCGGCGTGCTCGCCCACATCAACACCAACTGGCTGACGCCGTTCAAGGCGCGCAGCGTCACGGTCGCAACGCGCGGCAAATACGTGATGGGCGATCTCTTGACGCGCCAGGTCACCGAATGCTTCGGCTTCAAGCCGGACGGCAGCTACTCGATGCGGCATCTGCCGGTCGGCCATGACGAGCCGCTCCGCGCCGAGCTGATCGCGTTCCTCAAGGCGGTGCGCAACGGCGAGACGCCGGCGGTGACGGGCGACGAGGGCGTCGCCAGCCTCGAGATCGCCACGCAATGCCTGGAGACGCCCTCGCGTCCTGCGGCGACGTCACCTGCGCGCAAGGGGCCACGCCGCGTCGCCGGCTGATCTCTTCCATGTCGACCGCTCAAACGTCACAAGGCGCCAAGAATCAGGTCATGAACCAGCACTTACGTTCCGAACCCATTCCCTTCATCGACGTCGCCTCGCAGCGCCGCCGGCTCGGCGCCTCGCTCGATGCGGCCGTGAAGCGCGTGATGGACCATTGCCAATTCGTCAACGGCCCCGAAGTCTTCGAGCTCGAGAAGCAGCTTGCGGCCTACTCAGGCGCCAAGCACGTGATTGGCTGCGCCAGCGGCACCGACGCCATTCTGATGGTGATGATGGCCAGGAATGTCGGGCCCGGCGATGCCGTGCTGTGTCCGTCCTTCACCTTCATCGCGACGGCCTCGCCGGTGGCGCGGACCGGCGCGACGCCTGTCTATGTCGACGTCGACGAGACAACCTTCAACATGAGCCCGGAATCGCTCAAGCGCGGCATCGCCACCGCTCGCAAGGCCGGCCTCAAGCCCGTCGCGGTGATTCCGGTCGATTTGTTCGGCCAGCCCGCCGATCACGACGCCATCGCCGAGATCGCCAGGGCCGAAGGCCTGTTCGTGCTCGACGACGCCGCGCAAGGCTTTGGCGCGAGCTACAAGGGGCGCAAGCTCGGCACGCTTGGGCACGCGACCGCGACCAGCTTCTTCCCGGCAAAGCCGCTCGGCTGCTTCGGCGACGGCGGAGCGATCTTCACCGATGACGACGAGCTCGCCGCGACCTTGCGCAGCATCCGCGTGCACGGGCAGGGCGTCGACAAATACGACAACGTCCGCCTCGGCCTCACCGGCCGGCTCGACACCATGCAGGCCGCGGTCCTGATCGAGAAGCTGAAGATTTTTGACGATGAGATCGCCGCCCGCAACAAGGTCGCGGAGCGCTATGCGCGCGGCCTGTCCAATGTCGTCACCGTGCCGCGCCTCGCGCCCGGCAATACCTCGGTCTGGGCGCAGTACACGATCCGCCTGCCTGAAGGTACCGACCGCGACGGTTTCGCTGCCGCGCTAAAAGCCCAGGGCGTGCCGACCGCGATCTATTACGGCAAGTCGATGCACCAGCAGACCGCCTACAAACAGTACCCGGTCGCCGAGGGCGGATTGCCGGGTTGCGAGAGCCTGTCGCAGGACGTCATCAGCCTGCCGATGCATGCCTATTTGACCGAAGCTGACCAGGAACGAATCATCGCCGCCGTCAGCGGCGCGCTGGCGGGGTGAGTTCTTCACCTCTCCCGCTTGCGGGAGAGGTCGGATCGCATCGCAGATGCGATCCGGGTGAGGGGGTTACGGCCCCACGGAATGCTGCGGCCCCTCACCCGGATTGCTGCGCAATCCGACCTCTCCCCGCCGGGGAGAGGTGGACACACCGAGCGAGCCTCTTTTTTGATCCCGCCATCGTTCAAAGCCTTATCGGCTGCCCGATAAGCCTCTAGAAGAGTCCGCATGCTCGGACGCATCTTCACGGTCGGTGGCTACACGCTGCTCTCGCGGCTGACGGGGTTTGCCCGCGACATCATGCTCGCGGCGATCCTGGGCGCCGGTCCGGTGGCCGATGCCTTTTTCGTGGCGCTGCGGCTGCCCAACCATTTCCGCGCGATCTTCGCCGAGGGCGCCTTCAACGCCGCCTGGGTGCCGGCCTATGCCCATGTCCATGGCGAGAAGGGGGAGGCGGCGGCAAAGCTATTCGCCGATCGCATCTTCACGCTGCTTTTGGCCTCGCAGGTGATGCTGCTGATCGCGGCCTGGCTGTTCATGCCGCAGGCCATGAGCATCTTGGCGCCAGGCTTCGGTGAGGATGCCGAGCAGCGCAAGCTCGCGATCGAGCTGACCCGGATCACCTTTCCCTATCTGCTCTTGATCACGCTGGTGACGCTCTATGGCGGCATGCTCAACGTGATGCAGCGCTTTGCCAGCGCCGCGGCCGCCTCGATCTTCCTCAACGTCGCCATGATGATGACGCTGGCGGTTGCCGTCTGGTTTCCGACCGCGGGCCATGCCGCGGCCTGGGGCGTGCTGATCTCCGGCTTCCTGCAATATTTCCTGCTCGCAGGCGATCTCGCCCGCCATGGCGGCCTGCCGCGCTTTGCGCCCTTGAAGCTTGATGAGGACGTCCGTGGTTTCTTCAAGGCACTGGGGCCGGCGACATTGGGCTCGATGGGAACGCAGGTCGCGCTGTTCGCCGACACCATCATCGCGACCTTCCTGCCCGCCGGCGCGCTGTCGGCGCTCTATTACGCCGACCGGCTCAACCAGCTCCCGATCGGCGTCATCGGCATCGCCATCGGCACCGTGCTGCTGCCGGAGATGTCGCGGCGGATCACTGCAAACGACCACGATGGCGCGCTGAGGGCGCAGCGCCGCGCCTTCGATTTCACGCTGCTGTTCTCGATCCCGTTCGTCGCGGCCTTCCTCACCGTGCCCGATGCGATCATGCGCGCGCTGTTCGCGCGCGGTGCGTTCTCCAAGGCCGATGCAGCGGCCGCCGGTGCGACTCTCGCGGCCTATGCCATTGGCCTCATCCCGTTCGTGCTGATCCGCAGCGCGGTTGCGACCTTCTATGCCCGCAAGGACACCGCAACGCCAGTGCGGGCGTCGCTGACTGGTATCGCGGTCAATGTCGCGCTGAAGGTCGCCTTAATGGGATCGCTGGCCCAGATCGGCCTCGCTCTGGCCACCGCCGTCGGCGTCTGGACCAATCTGCTCCTCGTGCTGTACTTCGCCGTGCGGCGCGGCTTTCTCGTGCTCGATCGCGGCTGGCTGTTGTCGCTCGCCAAATTTCTGCTGGCCGGATTGATCCTCGCCGCCGCGTTCTGGCTGATTGCGCACTTCAGCAGCCCTTGGCTGGGCGCGATGCACTTCCGGGATGAATTGATGCTGATCCTGCTCGCCGTCGGCGGCACGATCGTCTACGCGCTCGCGATCCTCGTGTTGTTCGGACGCAAGTGGCTGGTCTCGCTGGTGCGCGGCTAGTAAGCACGGCGTTCGCCTCCAGGCTGCAACCGGTACTCCCACATCTCTTGATTTTGCGCGGTTGCCGTGATATCAGCGCGTCATGATCAAATCGTCGCGCAAAGTCTCCCGCAATCACATCACCCGCTTCGGCTGGGCGGTGGGAGGAGTCGTGCGCTAGGATTTCGACGACATCTTTTCCACCAGGCCCCGCCGGCATCGGACGGGGCCTTTTCTTTGGCCACGCTCCCTGCCGGCTCAACAGCAGGAGCGTCCGATGCCACCACAACTGACGAACATTTCATCCGAGGCCGAGCACGATGCGGCGGTGCTTCGCCTCGACCAATCCATTGCGCTCGCGAAGCAGGCCATGGACGAGGTTCTGGCGGCAGCGGCTCGTCTCAACGTGTCCGTTGCAACGCCGGGCCAAGCCTTGTCGGGGAGAGAAGCTGCCGCAGCCGCGCCGGCGCAAAGCCTCCCGGGCCTGCTCAAGCGATATTGGTCTGCTTTTAGGAATTGTCGCCTGCACCCGCGGGGCAGTTTGCTGGATCTGAGCGACAGGGAGCTGATGGACATCGGCCTGACGCGCGCCGAGATCAACTATCTCGTACCTGGGCGGGCGATCGATGCGCTCAGAGATAGTACGAGGTATCTGTTGAGCCGCGGAATGTGAGTGATCGACGATCCTCACACCGACATATGACCTGCCGCGCGCGGGTTGAACTCGGCAAGGTCTGGCTCAATCCAGCCGTGCCGAGCCTCCCGCGAGAACAGCGCGTCGCGGCTCCAGAAACGTAAGAGTACGTCCTTTTCGATTGCCGGGGACGCCAGCACCGCGTTGCAGGCGGCGACAATGTCGTGGCGGCCGACCTCCGCAAGAATTGCTTCGATGATCATCAAGAAGGCCAGCGTAATCGTGTGGTGGTAGCCACGCACATCGTCGTTCACGCCGCCAGCGGCAACATTGTAGGCGCAGATCATCTCGGGGAGCTCGACCCGCCAGTCCCGAGTCGGATCAGTGGCGAGCAAGTAGCTCGTCACGATCAGATGTTCACGATGGCTGAAACGTGCCCCCGGAAGTGTACGCGCGAGGAAGCCCTCGCTCAGTTCGGCGACTTCTGCAGCATCCGTGCAGCTACGTCTGTTGCTCATGGAGGCGCCATATGTTACCTTGGTACCAAGGTAACATTCTGGTGCGGGAAAGGCAAATTGGGAATCGGTCGAACGGCCGCCCAGGCTCTGCCTGTGTGGCAACAGTCGTTTCGCGGTCAGAGCGTCGACCCCGCAGGCGTCCGGACGAATGCAGGATTCACCTGATCTCTGAGGGACGCGAGTTGCAGGGCTGGAGACCGATGCCCGAGCAAGTCCGGCAATGGCATGATGCGATTAAACCCCGCCTTCCGATCGAGGTCACACATCATGAGTTCAGAAAGCCACGAGCATTCAGTCCAACGCGTACAGACGGGAGTTCGGATCGAGAAGCGCATTCTCAAGGTCGCGAAGGGCCTCGCCGAATACCTGGATATGAGCCTCGGTGATTTGCTGGAGGGCGTTCTCCTGCATTCGTTCGAAGGCAAGACTCCGTTCGAGCCTGCGACGCTGCAACGCATTTCGACGCTGAAGGATTTGTACGGGCTGACGCTCACGGCCTCCGATGCTCATCAGCTGTTTGAAGCTCGGGGTGAGCACGAGAACAGCTAAGTGTGAGCGCTTGGCTCTCGCCGTCAGCGTCACACATCACGCTGGGACCTGCCGAGCATCCCAGTGAGGCACGCGTGGCGCTTTTGAAGCTGCGACCCCTGCGCCCGGCTAAACCCGTTTGCGTTGCCAGTTTTTCCACGGCAATATGCCCACAAAACAACCATGAGAACGGGAAGATAACATGGCGGCTCCCATCAAGTTCGGCGTTGGCCAAAGCGTGCTGCGCAAGGAGGATGACGCGCTCATCCGCGGCAAGGGCCGCTATACCGACGATTACGCGCCGCAGGCCGCGCTCCGCTGCCTGGTGCTGCGCTCGCCGCATGCGCATGCCAAATACACCATCGATGCGAGCCGCGCGCGCGGCCTGCCGGGCATTGCGCTGATCCTGACGGCGGACGACGTCGGGGATCTCGGCAATCTGCCCTGCCTGTTCAACCTCGAGACCGATCCGTTCACCGGCCCGCCTTACCCGATCCTGGCCAAGGACGAGGTGCGCCATGTCGGCGACGCCGTCGCCTTCGTGGTCGCCGAGACCATCGACCAGGCTCGCGACGCGATCGAGGCGATCGAGGTCAAATGGTCGCCGCTGCCCGCGGTGACCGGCGTCGTCAACGCCGTGAAGAAAGGCGCAGCCTTGGTCTGGCCCGACAAGCCGGGCAACGTGCTGTTCGACGTCTCGATCGGCGACAAAGCGGCGACGGAAGCTGCCTTCGCGAAAGCGCATGCGGTGGCCGAAATCTCCATCGTCAATCCGCGCGTGGTTGCGAGCTTCTTGGAGACCCGCGCGGCGGTCTGCGAATACGATTCCAAGCGCGACCATCTGACGCTGACGGTCGGCAGCCAGGGCAGCCACCGCCTGCGCGACATCCTCTGCCAGAACGTGCTCAACATTCCCACCGACAAGATGCGGGTGATCTGCCCCGACGTCGGCGGCGGGTTCGGCACAAAACTGTTTCCGTATCGGGAATATGCCCTGATGGCGGTCGCTGCGCGCAAACTGAAGAAGGCGGTGAAGTGGGCGGCCGACCGCTCCGAGCATTTCATGGGCGATGCGCAGGGCCGCGACAACGTCACCACCGCCAAGATGGCGCTGGCTGAAGACGGCAAGTTCCTCGCGATGGATTGCGACCTCATGGGCGACATGGGCGCGTATCTGTCGACCTTCGGGCCCTACATCCCGCATGGCGGCGCCGGCATGCTGCCGGGCCTCTACGACATCCAGGCCTTCCATTGCCGGGTGCGCACGATCTTCACCCACAGCGTGCCGGTCGATGCTTATCGCGGCGCGGGCCGGCCCGAAGCCGCCTACGTCATCGAGCGCCTCGTCGATGCCTGCGCGCGGAAACTCGACATGACGCCGGATGCCATCCGCCGCAAGAATTTCATCCCGCCGAAGGCGCTGCCCTACAAGACCGCAACCGGCAAGGTCTACGATTCCGGCGACTTCGCCGCGCACCTGAAGCGCGCGATGGAGATCGCGGAATGGAAAGAATTTCCCAAGCGCGCCAAGGTGGCCAAGAAGGGCGGCCTCATCCGCGGCATCGGGCTTGCGAGCTACGTCGAGATTTGCGGCGTGATGGGTGAAGAGACGGCCAACGTACGTCTCGATGCCAATGGCGACGTCACGGTGCTGATCGGCACGCAATCGAGCGGGCAGGGCCATCAGACCGCCTATGCGCAGATCGTCGCCGAGCAGTTCGGCGTCACGCCCGAGCGCGTGCATGTTCGCCAGGGCGACACCGACGAGATCGCAACCGGCCTCGGCACCGGCGGCTCGGCCTCGATCCCCTCCGGCGGCGTCAGTGTCGAACGCGCCACGCGCGAACTCGGTTCGAGGCTGAAGGAGATCGCGGCGCAGGCGCTGGAAGCCAGCGCGGGCGACCTCGAAATCTCCGAAGGCGTGGTGCGGATCGCCGGCACCGACCGCTCGATCTCGTTTGCCGATCTCGCCAAGCGGCCCGGCGTCGATCCGTCGAAGCTGAACGGCAGCGCGACCTTTGCCAGCGCCGACGGCACTTATCCCAACGGCACCCATATAGCGGAGGTCGAGATCGATCCGGCGACCGGCATCATCAAAATCGTCAACTACGTGATCGTCGACGATTTCGGCAAGACGCTCAATCCGCTGCTTCTGGCGGGCCAGGTCCATGGCGGCGCCATGCAGGGCATCGGCCAAGCCTTGATGGAGCAGGTTGTGTATGGACCGACCGACGGCCAGCTCATCACCGCAACCTTCATGGACTATGCGCTGCCGCGCGCGGCGGACGGGCCGGCCTTCGTGTTCGAGACCCACAACGTCCCCTGCAAGACCAATCCGATGGGCGTGAAGGGGGCCGGCGAGGCTGGCGCGATCGGCTCTTGTCCGGCCGTCGTCAACGCCATCGTCGATGCGCTCTGGCGCGAGTATAAGATCGACCACATCGACATGCCGGCAACGCCCGAGCGGGTGTGGGTTGCGATCAGCGAGCATCGCCGCCGTCACAGCTTGTGAAGCCGCGCTTCCCGCGCGCACGGGAATAAACGCGCCGCGCGGGGTTCTACCCATGATGGGTCCCGGCTTCACCAGAAGCCGGTGACGTTTCATTCCCTGAACGTCTCGAGAGCCGGAGAAACGAACCAATGAAACGGACGATGATTGTCGCGGGCGCCTTCGTGCTGGGCGCGGGCGCCGTCATGGCGCAACAGGAGATTGCCGTCCAGCAGGACAATCTGATGCGAGCGATCGCCAAGAATCAGTACGGCGTCCTCCAGAAGATGAGCAAGGGCGATATTCCCTTCGACAAGAAAGCCGCCGATCAGGCCATCGCCGCCATCGAGGCCGATGTTGCCAAGATCGCCAAGACCTTCGAGATCAACCCTAAGCAGGATGTCGTCAACGCGACCTATGGCTCCTCGCCGAAGGTCTGGCAGAACAAGGCCGATTTCGATGCCAAGATCCCGCCGGTGCAGAAGGCGATCGCCGACGCCAAAGGCAAGATCACCGATGTCGCGGGTCTGAAGGCGGCCTACACGACGATCAACGACCGCTGCAATGATTGTCACGAAACCTATCGCGTGAAATTGAAATAGCGGGGCGGAGCTACCAAGGACTTCAGAAAGGGCGGTTGCGAAAGCAACCGCCCTTTTTCATGACCGCGGGCCCGCAGGAACTTCTGTCCGCAAGGCCTGACGGATTGCCGCGAGAGCGGCTATCTTTGTGCCAGCGGCCGTGCGCTCACACGAGTCTCCTCCCGGCATCCTCACGTCGGGTTTCCCAACGCGCGGCGAGCACCTCGATCAACAGCGAGACAGGCCATGGCAAAACCGTTCCCGTCCAAGACCCATATCGGCAATCATATGCTGCATCCGGAAACCTTGATGCTGACCTATGGCTATGATCCGCAATTGTCGGAGGGCGCCATCAAGCCGCCGGTGTTCCTGACCTCCACCTTCGTGTTCAAGACCGCCGAGGACGGGCAGGACTTCTTCGACTACGTCGCCGGCCGGCGCGAGCCGCCGGAAGGCATGGGCGCGGGCCTGGTCTATTCGCGCTTCAATCATCCCAACAGCGAGATCGTCGAGGACAGGCTCGCGATCTACGAGCGCACGGAGAGTTGCGCGCTGTTCTCGTCCGGCATGGCGGCCATCGCAACCACGATCCTGGCCTTTGTTCGCCCCGGTGATGTCATCCTGCACTCGCAGCCGCTCTATGGCGGGACGGAGACGCTGCTGACGAATACGCTCGCGCGCCTGTCGATCGGCGCTGTCGGCTTTGCCGACGGCATTGACGAGACGGCAGTCAAGCAGGCCTCGGAGGAGGCCATGGGCAAGGGGCGGGTGTCGATGATCCTGATCGAGACGCCCGCCAATCCGACCAACGGCCTCGTCGACATCGCAATGATCCGCCGCATCGCCGATTCCATCGGCAAGGCGCAGGGACACACGCCGGTCATCGCCTGCGACAACACGCTGCTCGGGCCGGTGTTTCAGCGGCCGATCGAGCACGGCGCGGACCTGTCGCTGTATTCGCTGACCAAGTATGTCGGCGGCCATTCCGACCTGATCGCGGGCGCCGCGCTCGGATCGAAGGCGATCATGAAGGGCATCAAGGCGCTGCGCGGCGCCATCGGCACCCAGCTCGATCCGCATTCCTGCTGGATGATCAACCGCTCGCTCGAGACGCTCAGCCTGCGGATGGAGAAGGCCGATGCGAATGCGCGGCTCGTGGCGGACTTCCTGCGCGATCACCCGAAGGTCGCCAGGGTGCACTACCTCGGTCATCACGAGCAGGGCTCGCTGTCCGGCCGCGTGTTCGCGCGGCAATGCCTGGGCGCGGGCTCGACGTTTTCGTTTGACATCGTCGGCGGCAAGGAGGCGGCGGTGAAATTCCTCAACGCGCTGCAGATCCTCAAGCTGGCGGTGAGCCTTGGCGGCACGGAATCGCTCGCAAGCCTGCCGGCGACGATGACCCATTCCGGCGTTCCCGCCGACATCCGCCAAAAGATCGGCGTGCTAGATTCCACGATCCGGCTGTCGATCGGCATCGAGAATCCGTCGGACCTGATCGCCGATCTCGCACAGGCGCTCAACGTGGCTTGAGCACGGTCAGAGTCGTAGCGTCGTAGCCCGGATGGAGCGCAGCGAAATCCGGGGACCTGTCCGCAACGCGCAGGGCTCCCGGATTGCACCAACGGGCGGCACTTTGCGCCGACCGTTGGCTCCATCCGGGCTACGAAGTTGCTTGGAATCGAAAAGGCCGGACGCTCCCTCCTTGCGTCCGGCCTTTCCGCGACGAAGCCCGCGTTTTCGCTTTACTTCGTCACCTGACCGCGGATCTCGCCGCCCGGGTTCGCGGCCGTGTGGATGTTGATGTAGTACTTGCCGCCGAGCAGATCGGCGGCCTGCGCGTCCGTGAGCGTGGCTTCGCCCTTGACCGGGCTCGAGGCTGCATTCGGGATCGGGACTGCGACGCCGGCGTTCTTGCCGGCTTCGGCAGGCCCGTGGAAATGTGCGGCGGTGGCGGGACCCGAGAGACCGGAATAAGTGACGGTCCAGGACAGCTTCTTGCTGGCAGCGTCGTAGTCCAGATCGGCCGTTCCGGTCGCGCTGCTGGTGTTGGCGGGGACTTCGGATTTGCCGTCCAGCGTCGCCTTCAGTTTCTCCGCGCCGGCCGGGGCGGCGAACGCAACGGCAGCTCCGAGTACCAGTGTGGCAAAAACGGCTTTGGTCATGGGTCTCTCCTGTTGACGCCTGATTGCTTTTCAAACAGTGCGTCATGCGGTTTATTCCGGCATTACAGCCGGACCGTCTAAAATATTCGTGTGTTGGATCGGGCGCGACATGACCCTTAAGTTCGCGCGTTCACGATGGAATGATCGAATGTTGCGACGAACGCTTTTTGCCGCCCTGATCGCCGCCGTCGCGGCGTTCGCCCTCTATTGGTGGTTGACCGCCCCGGCCGTGCTGGCCGTGCCGGCGCCGACACGCAACCTCGATGTCGCCAACGGGCAGGAGCTGTTCAACGCTGGCGGCTGTTCGTCCTGTCATGCCACCCCCAATCAGCCCGATCGCCTGCGGCTCGGCGGCGGGCTCGCGCTGGGCTCGCCGTTCGGGACGTTCTACGTCCCCAACATTTCCCCCGACCCGGCCTACGGGATCGGCCGCTGGAGCGAGGCCGATTTCGTCAACGCCGTGATGCGCGGCATATCGCCCGCGGGCACGCACTATTTCCCCGCGTTTCCCTACACGTCCTATCGTCTGGCCAGCGTCGACGACGTCCGCGATCTCTTTGCCTATCTGAAGACGCTTCCGCCGGTGTCCGGCACAGTGGGCGACCACGCACTGCCGTTTCCGTTCAACATCCGCCGCAATATCGGCATCTGGAAATTGCTGTTCATGGACACCGCGCCGTTCGTCGCGGACGCCGCGCGCTCGCCGCAATGGAATCGCGGAGCCTATCTCGTCAACGCTTTCGGCCATTGCGCCGAATGCCACAGCCCGCGCAATGCGCTCGGCGGCATCATCGCCGGCCAGCGCTTTGCCGGTGGGCCCAATCCGGAAGGGGAGGGCTGGGTGCCCAACATCACGCAGCAGGGCATCGGCAGCTGGAGCGAGAAGGATATCGCGGATTTTCTCGAGACCGGCGACATGCCCGAGGGCGACAGCGCTTCGGGTGCGATGCGGCCGGTGATCAAGAACCTTGCGCAACTGACCGCGGAAGACCGCGCCGCGATGGCCGCCTATCTGAAGTCGCTGCCGCCGGTGCAGGGACCGACACCGCCCAAGCGCAAGGAGGGCGGCTAGCGCTGCCGGCGCTTCGGCCGTTGTTTGCGCGTGATCTAAAGCGCGATGAGATTGGGATGAATCATCATCGCGCTTTAGGTTGTTGTTTACGCATGATCTTTCCGGAAAACCGCTTCGCACTTTTCCGGATCATGCTTTAGCCGGTGCCGAACGCCTTGAAGGTGATGATGGTGAGAGTGTCCTGGATGCCCGGCAGCACCTGCACCTTCTCATTCACGAAGTGGCCGATGTCGGTGTCCTTGTCGACGTAGAACTTCACCAGGAGGTCGTATTGGCCGGCCGTGGAGTAGATCTCGGAGGCGATCTCGGCTTCGGCAAGCGCATTGGCCACCGTATAGGACTGGCCGAGCTTGCACTTGATCTGAACGAAAAAAGGAACCATCGCGGGCACTCCGAAAGCGTATTCTTCCGGCTAATAGGCCAAAACCGGCTGGATTTAGCAAGCGAACTTGCTGGATCATTCGAGGCGCTTCGGGCGCGATGCTAGGATGGGACCGCTGCGGCGGCCAATGCATCCCTCAGCCGCTGGGCGAGCTCGACCTTGCGGTACGGCTTGGTCAGCACGACCGCTCGCGCCTGCGCGCGGCCCTGCTCGACCAGGGCCTCCAGCGCGTAGCCCGAGGTGAACAGGACCGGCAGGCCGGGACGCACACGCCGCGCCTGATCGGCGAGCTCCCAGCCGCTCATGCCGCCCGGCATCACGATATCGGTGAATAGCAAGTCGATGCCGGGATCGCCCTGCAACTGGTGCAAGGCATCCTTGCCGTTGACCGCAGCGACGACGCGATATCCGAGCGCTTCCACCCTGCGAATGACGGAGGAGCGGACGAACGGATCGTCCTCGACGATCAGGACCGTCTCGTAGCCTCGCGGCGCCGTGTCCTCGCCGTCGGGAAGATCGGCTTGCGACCTACCGGTGCTCGCGCGCGGCAGGTAGATCCTGGCCGTGGTCCCAAGGCCAGCCTCGCTGTAGATCGAGACATGGCCGCCTGATTGCTTGGCAAAGCCGTAGACCATGCTGAGGCCGAGGCCCGAGCCCTTGCCGACCTCCTTGGTGGTGAAGAACGGCTCGAACGCGCGTACGGCGACCTCGGGCGTCATGCCTTCGCCGTCATCGGTGACCGCGATCAGGACGTAGCTGCCGGGCGCGACCTCCCGGTGAACGGCACCGTCATCATCTTCGATCGTGACCAGCTCCGTGGCCAGCGTGAGGTGGCCTCCCGATGGCATGGCATCCTGCGCGTTGAGCGCGAGATTGAGCACGGCGGATTCGAGCTGGGCGCGGTCGGCAAAGGCCAGGATCGTGCCGGGCCCGGAGGTCGTCCTGATCTCGATGTCTTCGCGCAAGGTGCGCTTGAGCAGCTTGAACATGGAATCGAGCAGGCTCCGGCAATCGATCGTCTGAGGCCGCAGCAATTGGCGGCGGCTGAAGGCGAGCAGGCGCTGCGTCAGCTCGGCGCCCCGTTCGCCCGATTGGCAGATGTCGTCGGCAAAGCGCCCGAGGTCGGGCCTCGCCTTGAGCTGCTCGCTCAGGTGCTCGGCATTGCCGATGATCACGGTCAGCAGGTTGTTGAAGTCGTGCGCGATGCCGCCGGAGAGCTGACCGACCGTCTCCATCTTCTGCGCCTGCTGAAGCTGCTGCTCGGTCAGCTTGCGCGCGGTGAGGTCGTGGACGATGCCGACGAAGATCAATTCGCCGTCCTGCCGCGCCTCGCCGACCGACAGGTCCATCGGAAACGTCGTGCCGTCCTTGCGCAGGCCGACGGCCTCGCCGCCGGTCGCGAAATGCCGCGCCTGGCGGTCGGGCGCCGCATCCGCCTCGGGCATCAGCATGCCGACGTTGCGGTTCATCACCTCGTCGGCACGGTAGCCGAACAAGCGCTCGCAGGCCGGATTGAACAGCAGGATCCGGTCCTCCGCATCGAGCAGGATGACGCCGTCGACCGCGGTCTCGACGATCGCTGTGAGGCGCGCCACGCTCTCGCGCATCGCGCGCTGGGCGTCGCGGACCTGCTGCAGCAGCAGCGCGGCGTCGCGGCTCTTGATTTCCTCCTCCTCGAGCGCGGCCTGGACCTGTCGCAGCTCGAACGGCGAGGGGATCGTCAGGATCTTCGGCAGCAGCGGCCAGAGCGCGGCGGCGGTGAAGACCGACGCGACCGCCGTGGCGGCCTTGACCATGCCCTCGATGCCATAGATCGGAACCCAGAGCGTGTAGATCGACAGCACGTGGGTCAGGCCGCACGCCATGATGAAGATCGCGAACGCCCAATAGACCCAGCCGAATTTGAGGTCGCGCCGCTTGGTGACGAGGATGGCGAGGGCGAACGGGATCGAGAAATAGGCGGCGGCAATGCTGGCGTCGGAAACGACGTGAAGCCAGATCAGCTCAGGCTCCCACAACAGGCAGATGCCGTGCGGCGACAGCATGGACGAGTCGAGGAGACGTTCGAAGAAGGCCCACATCGTTCCACCCCAAGGAGTCTTGTTCAGGTGGCTTGCGCGGCCGGGCGGCCCGCAACATGGGGGCGCCGGACGGTTCCACCACCTGACGTCTCGCGTCACCGGCGAAGCACGCTAAGGTACGCGACTATAGCAAGGGTCCGGCGCCGTTGCATTTTCAAGTCCGCACCATTGCGGGCCCTGGTCCGCGCGGTGTCCGACTGATTCGCAAGGTGCGCAATCGGTTCGCGAATCACGCCTGGCGGCGGCCCGGCGCGCTTGCTGACGTTCCACAGTCGCGCTACGAGAGGCCATGGCGGCCTCCTCAAACACATGTCTCCCGCGATGACGACCCCGGTCGCACTCACCATCGCCGGTTCCGATTCGAGCGGCGGCGCCGGCATCCAGGCGGACCTGAAGACCTTTGCCGCGCTCGGCGTCTATGGCGCCTCCGTGATCACGGCGCTGACGGCGCAGAACACGCGCGGCGTGACCGGCATTCACGCGGTGCCGGCCGGGTTCGTCACCGAGCAGATCGACGCGGTGTTCTCCGACCTCGACATCGGTGCGGTGAAGATCGGCATGGTGGCCCAGGCCGCCAGCATCGATGCCATCGCGGCCGCGCTGTCCCGCTGGGCGCCGCGGCATGTCGTGCTCGATCCCGTCATGGTGGCGACCTCCGGCGACCGCCTGCTCGCCGCGGAGGCCGTCGACGCCCTGCGCACCAGGCTGATGCCACTGGCTGCCGTGATCACGCCGAACCTGCCGGAGGCTGCGGCCCTGCTCGATGCGCCGGTGGCGGCGAGCGAGGCCGAGATCGAAAGCCAGGGACGCCGCCTGCTGGCGCTGGGCTGCCGCGCCGTCCTGATCAAGGGCGGGCACGGGGAGGGCGCCGAGAGCACCGACTATCTCGTCACTGCCGAGACCGCGATCGCGCTTGCCGCGCCGCGTGTGGCCACCCGCAACACCCATGGCACCGGCTGCTCGCTGTCCTCCGCCATCGCAGCGAGGCTGGCCAGGGGCGAGGACCTCGAGGCCGCCGTGCGCAACGCCAAGACCTGGATCAGCGCCGCGATCGCCGCCGCCGACCGCTTCAGCGTCGGCCACGGCCACGGGCCGATCCATCATTTCCACAAGTTCTACTGAGGCGGGCTTGCTTCGCCTCTCCCGCAAGCCAAGCGGGGAGGGAGCGCACCTACCCTGCGGCGCCATGTCGCCTGATTGTCGCATGCGACTGATATTCGCGGGGAGGGCGAGGCAAGGCGTGATTCGTATTTGAAAGTGCCTCAAGGGTTCAATCGGTCATCCCGCTGTCACGGGACATTGTTACAGGCTGGCGCATGGGAAGTTACGATGTGAGTGACGAGAGCCCGGAGCGGCGCTTTCGCACGTTGTTCATCTCCGACGTCCATCTCGGAGCCCGCGGTTCACAAGCCGATCTTCTGCTCGACTTCCTGCGCTACCATGATGCCGATACGATCTATCTCGTCGGCGACATCGTCGACGGCTGGGCGCTGAAATCGAGCTGGCACTGGCCACAATCGCATAACGACCTGGTCCAGAAGCTTTTGCGCAAGGCGCGCAAGGGCGCCAAGGTCATCTACATTCCCGGCAATCACGACGAGTTCCTGCGCAACTATTACGGCACGCATTTCGGCGGCATCGACGTGGTCGAGAACACGGTTCATACCGGCGCCGACGGCAAGCGCTATCTCGTCATTCACGGCGACATCTTCGATCTCGTGGTGCAGAACGCGCGCTGGCTCGCCCATCTCGGCGACAAGGCCTACGATTTTGCGATCCAGATGAACCGCCTGGTCAACTTCTTCCGCCGGCTGTTCGGCGTGCCCTATTGGTCGCTCTCGCAATGGGCCAAGCAGAAGGTCAAGAACGCCGTCAACTATATCGGCGCGTTCGAGCAGGCGCTCGCCGCCGAGGCGCGGCGTCACCAGGCCGACGGCGTGATCTGCGGCCACATCCACTACGCCGTGATCCGCGACGAGGGCGGCATCCGCTACATGAATTGCGGCGACTGGGTGGAGAGTTGCACCGCCCTGGTGGAGCATGACGACGGCCATTTCGAGATCATCACCTGGGCGGATCAGTTGCGGAAGCCGGAGCAGGTGCCACAGGTCGCAGCCAGAGCTGCATAACAAGGACCACTTGATGCGCATCCTGGTCGCGACCGACGCCTGGCACCCGCAAGTCAACGGTGTGGTTCGGACGCTGACCAAGCTCGCTGATGCTGCAAAAGCGCTCGGCGTCGAGTTCACGTTCCTGACGCCGCAATCGTTCCGCACCTTTGCGATGCCGAGCTATCGCGACGTGCGCCTCGCCATGCCGCGCCCGGCCCGGATCGCAAGGCTGATCGAGGAGGCGCGCCCGGACAGCATCCACATCGCGACCGAAGGGCCGATCGGCCTGATGGTCCGCCGCTATTGCCGCCAGCGCAAGCTGCCGTTCACGACCAGCTTCCATACCCGCTTTCCCGAATATGTCCGCGCCCGCGTGCCAGTGCCGGGCTCGCTGATCTGGCGGGCGCTGCGGCGCTTCCACAGCGCCAGCCGCGCCGTGATGGCGGCGACGCCGGCGCTCGCGCGCGAACTGACCGAGCGCGGCTTCGACAATGTCGTGCTGTGGCCGCGCGGCGTGGACACTACGTTGTTCCACCCGCGCGTCATCGATCTCTGCCTGCCGGCACCCGTGTTCCTGTCGGTCGGCCGCGTCGCAGTCGAGAAGAATCTCGAGGCGTTCCTGGACCTCGACCTACCCGGCACCAAGGTGGTCGTCGGCGACGGCCCGGCGCGCGCCTCGCTGGAAGAGGCCTACCCCGATGCGATCTTCCTCGGCGAGAAGCACGGCGAGGAACTGGCGGATATCTACGCGGCCGCCGACGTGTTCGTGTTCCCGAGCAAGACGGACACCTTCGGCCTGGTGCTGCTGGAGGCGCTCGCCAGCGGCCTGCCGGTCGCGGCCTTCCCTGTGAAGGGTCCCCGCGACGTGATTGGCGATGCGCCGGTCGGCGCGCTCGATCACGATCTGCGCAATGCCTGCTTCGCCGCGCTCGATATCTCCCGGCAGGACTGCGTCGCCTTTGCCGCCAATTACACCTGGGAGGCCTCGGCAACGGTCTTTATCGACAGCATTTTGGCGGTCGGGGCGGTGCTGCCCGGCCGGACCGCCGCGGAACAGCCGCGCCAAGTCGCCTAGAGCTATCTCGATCCGATGGATCGAAATAGCTCTAGATTCTTGTTTTGACGCGTTTTCTTCACGCGAACCGGGATCCACTTCGCTCGAAAACGCTATGGGGAAATCCTCTCGCGGAGGTGTCTTGCCCGGGCCTGATCGGCCGCGATAACATTCCGCCATGACCGAACAGGCCCTTCCGGTCGGCCCTGCCGACATCGATGCCGCAGCGCGCGTGATCGCGCCTTACGCCATTCGCACCCCGCTGTTGTCCTTCCCCGTGCTCAACGAGCGCGTCGGTGCAAAAGTGTTCCTGAAGCCGGAGATGCTCCAGCGCACCGGCTCGTTCAAGTTCCGCGGTGCCTTCAACAAGGTGTTCTCGATCCCGCAGGACAAGCGCGCCGGCGGGGTCGTCGCGTTCTCCTCCGGCAACCACGCGCAGGGCGTGGCGGCGGCGGCAAAGATCCTGGACATGCAGGCAACCATCGTGATGCCCGCCGATGCGCCGCTGTCCAAGCGCGAGCGCACCAAATCCTACGGCGCCGAGGTCGTGCTGTACGATCGCTATAACGAGGACCGCGAGGCGATCTCGCGCGGCATCGCCGAGAAGCGCGGCGCGACGCTAGTCAAACCCTATGACGATCCCTTCGTGATCGCAGGGCAGGGCACCGCCGGCCGCGAGATCGCCGAGGACATGGCAACGCTTGGCCTCAGTCCCGACATCGTGGTGGCGCCGGCCTCCGGCGGCGGTCTGATCGCGGGTGTCGCGACCGCTGTGAAGGCGCGCTATCCGCAAGCCGAGATCGTGGTCGCCGAGCCCGAGGCCTTCGACGATCACGGCATTTCACTCAGCTCAGGCCATCGCGAGCCGCATCCGCCAGCCGGCCGCACCATCTGCGATGCGCTGATGGCGCTGATGCCGGGCGAGATGACGTTTGCGATCAACAGCAAGCTCTTGGCGCGCGGCGTCACGGCGTCGGACAAGGAAGTCGGCGCGGCGGTCGCCTTTGCCTATCGCGAGCTGAAGCTGGTGGTGGAACCCGGCGGCGCGGTGGGGCTTGCTGCGCTACTCGCGGGCCGCCTTGATGTGGCCGGCAAGAACGTCGTCATCGTGCTGTCAGGCGGCAATGTGGATGCGGATCTGTTCGCGGAGCTGGTGGCCTGACTTTGGCTGAAACGGTGTGAGCCGCAGTCCACCGCGTGGGCAGGGCAATCGCATTCGAATTTCGAGAGGCCGTCATGCCCGGGCATGACGACGTAGAGAGAGTTGGTGCCCATGGCCCACATCTCATTGCGATAGTCCTCCCCCGCAAGCGGGGGAGGGAGCGCACCTTCCTTCTTGCCCAATCAGTGCGTGAAGCCGCCGCGACGGTTGCCGCCATTGTTCATGCTTGGCGCCTGGTTCATTGACTGCCGGAAGTTGTTGTTGCTGCTGACCATGCGGTTCGGCACCGTGTTGAGCTGCGGACGGCTCGTCTGCACGTTGGTCTGCACCTGCACCTTGTTGACTGGGCTAATGTTGGGCCTCACGATGCCGGTGTTGCCGTTGTTGACGCGGATCGGCTGGTTCTGCGTCTGAACGTTGACCGGCTTCACGTCGATCTTGGTGCCGCCTTTGCCGACATTCACCGGCATGCTCACGATCTTGGGCGGAGAGCCGTTGCCGGCATTGTTGCCGCCGTTCTGCGGCTTGTTGGTCGCAGGCAGGGTCACGATCTTGCCAATGCCGACCTTGCCGTTGATCGTGTTGGTCGGCGCAGGCAGCGTGACGATCTTGCTCGGGGTCTGCGGCGGCGTGCCGTTCTGCGGGTTCGGCTGGTTATTGCCGGCAGGCAGGGTGACGATCTGTCCGCCATTGCCGAGCTTGCCGACGACATTGCCGTCGAGCGGCTTCTGCACGACCGGCAAATTGCCGTTCATCTGCGCGCCATTGCCCTGCTGCATCAGCGGCATGTATTTGGGCTGGCCGAGATTGCCGATCTTGATCGTCGGAGCAAGGGTCTGCGGCGCCAGGAACTTGGTCGCCTGCATCAGGGGGATCTGCTTCGGCTGCGTCTGCAGCTTCAGCGCGACCTGCGCATAGGGGCTGTTGCCGTAGCTGTCATAGAAGCTCTTGTAGGCAAGCGGGGAATTGGCGAGCACCGCCTTGTGCCAGGCCTGCGAGATCAGGATGTTGTTGAGCAGCCAGCGGATGTGGTCGCACAGCGGGTCGTGCGGGTACATGCGGATGAACTCCTGATAGTACTCCGGCCGGCCCTCGGACACGACGTAGTCATAGGCCTGGCGGGTGGAGCGGCTCGGCAAATTGGAGGCCATCTGCACGACCGGCGCTTTCACCGGCGCGCGGTTGGCGGCAACGGCGGTGTCACCGAAGAAGGTGAAGTCGCTCGTCAATGAGGAGCTCTCCCACGGAATCTGCGCGCCGCTGGTGGTCTGGTTGACCTGCAGGCGCACGCGCTTGAACAGCTGCTCGATCGGCACGTTGGGCTCGCGCGCGACGTTCAGGAATGCCTGTGTGTACGGGCTGTGGCCATTGGTGCCGTCGAGCGCCTCGGCGCCTGGCGCGGTCGAGTAGCCGACGATCGAGCCGTTCGGCGCATCGACGATTGCCAAGCCGCGGCCGGCGTCGTTGATTTCAGGGAACGGGTTGTTGCGGCAGGCATCGAGGATGACGATGCGCATGCGGCTCGGGATCGTCTCCAGCGTCGACATCACGTCGACGAGGCGCAGCGAATTGTTGACCAGCTCGGTCGGGCTGGAAACCTTGGCGTCGACCGGAACGAGATAGTTCTCGCCGGCGAGCTGCACGCCGTGACCGGCGTAATAGACCATGGCCACCGTGTTCGGACCGCGCGAGGCGACCTTGGCGGAGAAGTCCTGGACGACGCGGAGCATGTCGTTCTGGGTCAAGTCGGTCGCGGCGACCACTTCGAACCCGGCGGAGTTCAGGAACTGCGCCATCGACTGGGCGTCATCGTCGGGGTTCGCAAGCTGCGGCGCGTTCTGGTAGTTGGCATTGCCGATCACCAGCGCCACCCGCTGCTCCGGGCCTTGCAGCGCGGTGGGGGCAGGCTGCACCGGGGCGACTTGCGCGGAAACGGGCCCGCAGGCGAAGCCGAACAGGCTTCCCAACAGGCTCGCCGTCATGAAAAAGGGCTTTAGGCGGAACATGGCGTGCTCCTTTGGCACTCATCTCGATGCGAGATTGGTTGCGGCCAAGCTTGGCTGCGTTCGAGCCTTGCGGTCCGTGATCCCAGTCACCATGCTCGCCTCCGTGATCTGAATCACGCTCGGAACCTGTATGGTTAGCGATCGATTGGGAGGAACTCCGCCACATGCTGAAATCGATCGATCCGATCCTCACCCCCGATTTGCTCTGGCTGCTCGCCGCGATGGGCCATGGCGACGACCTCGTGTTCGTCGACGCCAATCACCCCGCCACCCGGATCGCGCAGAGCACCTCGTCGCAGCGCCTGATCCAATTGCCGGGCATGACGATGGAAACTGCCATCCGGGCCATCATGTCGGTCTATCCGCTCGACAATTTCGATCCCGATCCGGTGCGTGTGATGATGCCGGTCGACGATCCCGACCGCGTGCCCGAGGTGCAGCGCGCGGTGCTCGCGGAGATCGCACGTGCGGCTGGCCGGCCGGTCACGCCCGGCAAGCTCGCGCGTCCCGATTTCTATTGCGCGGCAGCGGCAGGCTTTGGCGTCGTGCAGGTCGGTGACAGCAGGGGCTATGGCTGCTTCCTGATCCGCAAGGGCGTGATCGGTTAGGAATATCATGAAGCATCCATCCTCACTGATCGTGTTCGGCGGCCTTCCAGGTACCGGTAAGACGACGATCGCTCGCGAACTCACCGCCAGGCTGGCGGCGACCTATCTTCGTATCGATGCGATCGAGCAGCCATTGCGGGACGCAGGCCTCATCGTCGGCGCGGCCGGCTATGCCGTTGCCAACACGCTCGCCGCCGAAAACCTCAAGCTCGGGCGCATCGTCATCGCGGACTGCGTCAATCCCGTGCTGGCAAGCCGCGCCGGATGGCGGCAGACCGCCTTGCGAACCGGCGCAGGCATCGTCGAGATTGAAGTGATTTGCAGCGAACCGGCGTTACACCGGCAGCGCGTGGAAAACCGGCTGCCCGACATTGACGGTCACAAGGTTCCAACCTGGGATGACGTCGTGAGCCTGACTTTCGAACCGTGGGATCGGGAGCACTTGGTGCTCGATACGGCCGAGAGTTCGCTCGATCATGTCCTGGACCGCGTTGAAGCGCATGTGCGCGACAAGATGGGCTACAGCAGAATGGCTTTAGGTTGAATCGATTGCCACGGGCTCGGTGCAACCTCTCCCGCTTGCGGGAGAGGTCGCGCCGAAGGCGCGGGTGAGGGCTTTCTCCTCTAGGGGGCTATCCCATTGCGGAAACACCCTCTCCCCAGCCCCCTCCCGCAAGCGGGAGAGGGAGTGCACCTCGCACTCGAATTTGAGTGGCCTTCTCGCATCCGCCTGTCTATCGTCGATTCATGTCTCGCCTTCTGTGTCTCTTCGTTGCTGTCGTCCTGTCGCTGCTGCCCGCCGTCGCACCCGCCGAGCCCGTGCAAAAGCGCCCCAAGCCGGTCTGGAAGGGCTACGGCTTCCTGCCGGGCTATCGGCAGCCGCTCAGCAACAGCATCCCGCTCTACAAGCAGAAAGACGCGATGCGCCGTCTGTCGCGCGCCGACCGGCGCCATTGGTACATCGACCCGGTTCCGCAATTTTATCGCTGGGACGGCGAGTGGCACTATTTCGGCCGCCCCGGATTCAACGGCGGCCGCTACAACGGCGGCAGCTTTGGTCCGTGCTGGACGCGCACGCCGATCGGTCCGATCTGGAATTGCGGGTGAGGCGCGCGGCGGTTAGGGAAAGCTACGGACGACCTCGATCAAGCCGACGATTGCCGCATTGAACGCATCGAGCTCCTCAGCCGGAATCCAGTACTCCAGATGTGAACGTCCGCCCGCTTCCTGCACATCGTATTTTTCGATGAAGCTGCGCTTGACTGTGAAACGGGTCACGAAGCCCGATCCGCTCGCCGGGACATTCCAGTCCCGCGCGATCTTGATGGCGTAGTCTTCGGTCAGCACCGGATAAAAGATCGGCTGGTCAGGCAGGCGCGGCGGAAACGCGCGCATGCCGGATTGCTGGATCAATTCCAGCTCTTTTGGACCGACGGGCCGCCAGAGGGTGAGAGTATCTTCGGTGGGGGACATGGGCGTGAGGTCCAAGATCGAGCGTCGTCGTTGCGAGCGCAGCGAAGCAATCCGGAATCCTTCCGCGGAGACAGCCTGGATTGCTTCGCTGCGCTCGCAATGACGGGGTTGGGGAGTGCGCGCTCTCTTACGAAAAGAACGCGATCTTCTCGGCCTGGGTCATGCGGCGGATCGGGGCGAGCGGGTCGTTGGCCGGTGCGCGGGGTTTTTGCAGGATGCCGCTGGCGAGGATGGTGGCGCCGAGCGAGGCGTCGGACATGGACGCGGGCAGGGGCGAGGGCATCGGCAGCGTCGCGGTCGGGGCTGCCGCCATTGATGCGGTGGCCGCCATGGCCGGCGCCTGCTGCTCCATCACTTCGGCGGCGGCTTCCGCAATGGCGTCGGTGAGGCGCGCGAGCGAGTCCAGCGCGATCGGCGCGTCTGCGGCGGGCTCTTCGGCGATGGCTGCGAGGACAGGCTCGGCTGCGACCGGCTCCGGCTGTTCGGTGGCAATGGGCGCCACGAGATCCGAGAGCGCCGGCTCCGGCGTCGCGGCTGCCATCTCCACCGGCTCGATGATCTCGTCGAAGTCGGGATCGGGCGCGGCCATCTCCATCGCGATGGCCTCGAGGATGGCTTCGTCCTCGGCCTCGGCTGCGGCGTCGAGCGCGAACTCCTCGCTGACTTCCGTCAAGGCCTCAGGCTGAGCGGCCGGCTCTTCAAACGCGACGGCTTCGAGCTCGGCATCATCAGGCGCGACGTTTTCGAGCGCCGCGCTTTCGGCAGGGATCCGGCTGTCGGCCGCGATCCCCTCGGCGGCAGCGGCGTCCATGGCCTGCTCGGCCATGGCGGCGGTTTCAGCGGCCGCCGTTGCTTCGACGGCCGCATCGAGTTCCGGAGCTGCTGCGATCTCTTCGCGCGTCTCCGTAAAAGCCACGGGTGCGTCGCCGGCCATCGCCGCAGGCGCCGTCTCGACGGGCGAGGCTTCTGCGACCGATGAAGCCGCCTCCTGGGCCGGAGCGGCCCGCGGCGTTGCGTCGCCGTCGAGCTGCTCGACGCGGTCCTTCAGCAGATCGAACGCAGCCTTGAGCTCGATGCGGGGATCGAGGGTCGAGATCTGCCCGCAGGCGGCCTCGATCGAGGCGAGCTGCGAATCAATGAGGTCGCAGATTCGCCCGTCGGCGCCGATCTCGCGCCAGCGCCAGGAGATCTCCTTGATGATGCGGACCCCGCGCGGGATCGGCGCGAGACTCGCCTCGATCGCGCCGGGATCGACCGCGGCGAGCGCGATCGTCTCGGCCTCGCGGATGGCGCGGCGGATCTCGACCAGCGCCTCGGGCAGGCGGTCCTCGACGACCGGTTGCCGCTGTGCCGCAAGGGTTTCCTCGATTTTCGCGACCGCATCCAGCACCATGCGCGTGTCGGCGTTGCGGTTGCGCTTGGCATATTCGCCGAGGAACCAGCGGCCGCGCGCGGTCTCCATGAAGGCTTCGCGGATCGCTTCGTAATCCTGCTCGTTCGGCGCGGCCGCGCGGGCAGACATGGGCGAGAGGGCGAATGCTTCGTTGGCCATGACAATCTCGTCGCGCAAATCAGTGCGCGTTACTGTAACGATCACCACGATATCGACCGAATCGCAATTGGTTTGATGCAGTCCGAATCACAAATCCCCATCGCGGCAGCGACGAAGCGGCGATTCGCCGTGAGCCTCGCCGTGTTCTATTCGGCCTTCTTTGCGGTTCTGGGCACGCATGTGCCGTTCTTCCCGGTCTGGCTGAAGGCGATCGGCATCGACGCTGTCTGGATCGGCATCATCGCCGCGCTGCCGGCGATCACGCGCTTCACCACGCTGCCGCAAGTGACCGCCTTTGCCGAAAAGCGGCAGGCGATTCGCGCCGCCATCATGGTGTCGGCGCTGGCCACTGCGATCGGATTTACGGCGGTCGGCCTGCAGCAGCAGCCGCTGGCGCTGTTCCTGGTCTACGCGCTGACCTGCATGATGTGGACGCCGACGATGCCGCTGACCGATGCCTATGCGCTGCGCGGCGTCGCCCGCTACGGGCTCAATTACGGACCCCTTCGGCTGTGGGGGTCGGCGGCGTTTGCCGCCGGCTCGCTCGCCTGCGGCTATCTCGTCGACATCATCGCTCCGCGCGACCTGATCTGGGTCATCGTCGCCTGGGCCGTCGTCGCGGTAGCAGCCAGCCTGCTGCTGCAGCCGCTCGACGATCTCAGGCGGAGGACGCCGGAGCGGCATGCCGGCAAGCCGCTGCTGCGCGATGCAGCCTTCTGGGCCGTGATCGCGTCGGCGGCGCTGATCCAGAGCAGTCACATCGCCTTCTACACCTTCTCGGCCATCAACTGGCAGCTCCAAGGCATCAGCGGGCTGACCATCGCGGTGCTGTGGACGCTGGGCATCATGGCTGAGATCGTCGTGTTCGCGCTGTCGCCGCGCTTCTCGCTGCAGCCGTCCACGCTGATAGCCATCGGCGGCGTGATCGCCGTGCTGCGCTGGATCGTCACCGCGAGCGAGCCGCCGCTCGTGCTGCTCGCGATCGCCCAGCTCGGCCACGGCTTCAGCTTCGGCCTGACCATCGTCGGCACCATGAACCTTTTGGCGCAGCGCGTGTCTTCGCATCAGATCGCGCGCGGGCAGGGCTATTACGCCGCGTGCAACGGGCTCCTGGGGGCGGCGACGTCGATCGCATCAGGCGCGATCTACGCCCGCATCGGCGACAATGTCTATTACGTCATGGCGGCGATGGCCGCTGCCGGTGCCATCCTGATCTGGTCGGCGCGGCATCGCCTCACGGCTCAGCCCCAGAGCGAAGCGTCCGGCGGGTAGACCAGGCTGCCGTCATAGCGCAGGCCGTGCTCGCGGTCGCGCGCCAGCAGCAAAGGGCCGTCGAGATCGACGAAGCGCGCCTGCGGCGTCACCAGCATCGCAGGCGCCATCGACAGCGAGGTCGCGACCATGCAGCCGATCATGATCTCGAAGCCGAGCGCCCGGGCAGCATCGGCCATGGCCAGCGCCTCGGTGAGGCCACCGGTCTTGTCGAGCTTGATGTTCACGGCGTCGTAGCGCTCGCGCAAGGGCGCAAGCGAAGCGCGGTCATGCACGCTCTCGTCGGCGCAGACGGCGAGGGGGCGCTTGATGCGCGCCAGCGCTTCGTCGCGGCCTGCCGGCAGCGGCTGCTCCACCAGGGTGACGCCGGCGGCGGCGCAGGCGGCGAGATTGGCTTCCAGATCGGCCTCGGTCCAGGCCTCATTGGCATCGACGATCAGCTCGGCCTCAGGGGCGGCCTTGCGCACGGCCGCGATACGCTCCGGATCGCCGCCGCCGCCGAGCTTGATCTTGAGCAGCGGGCGGTGCGCCGCTTTGGCGGTCGCCGCGGCCATCGCCTCGGGGGTTGCTAACGAGATCGTGTAAGCCGTGGTGCGCTCCTTCGGCGCCGGGCGGTCCAGTAGGTTCCAGGCGCGCAAGCCCGCCGCCTTGGCCTCGAGGTCGATCAGGGCGCAATCCAGGGCGTTGCGGGCCGCACCTGATGGCATTGCGGCCTGGAGGGTCTCTCGCGTCAGCCCGCCCGCGACGGCCTCCTGCATGGCCTGGATCGCAGCCAGCGTCGCCTCCGGCGTCTCGCCGTAGCGGGGATAGGGCACGCACTCGCCGCGGCCGGTCAGGCCGCCCCGGCTGACCTCCGCCACGACCGTGACGGCCTCGGTTTTGGCGCCCCGGCTGATGGTAAAGCTGCCGGCGATCGGGAAGCGCTCGATTCGCGTCGCCAGAGCTGCAAATTTCATGGAAGTCATTTTGAACTCTGGCGAAATCTGAACCTGCTAGTTACCTCTAGCAACTAACATTAACCCCTTGGGGATACCTTCTCTGGGTAAGGGCGCGTGCGCAACCATCTGATTTTCTCCGCCCCGGCGCGGGAGCGGACATGAGTGGCGATCCGAAGCTGGAACGGATTGCCAAGGGCAACGCCCTGGCACTGTGCGCCACCGGCACCTGGACCGCGAGCTTTGCGCCGGTCCTGGAGCGGATGGTGACTGAGGCCGAGAAGCTCGCAGGCACCCCGCAAAGCATCTTCATCGACGTCTCCGAGGTCGCCAAGCTCGACACGTTCGGCGCCTGGCTGATCGAGCGGCTGCGCCGCAGCCTGACCCAGGGGGCCGTCGAGGCGCAGATCGCAGGGCTCTCCGCCAATTATTCCAGCCTCGTGGACGAGGTGCGGCGGGTCAGGGGGGCGGCCGTGGTCGACAGCGACCCGATCACCATCTCCGGCATGCTGGAGCAGATCGGCCGGACCGTGGCCGGCGTCGCCGGTACGGTGGCAGGCCTCGTCGACATGCTGGGCGCCGTGCTCGCGGCGTGGTTTCGCGTCCTGATTCATCCGCGCTCGTTCCGCCTGACCTCGACCGTGCATCACATGGAGCAGGTCTGCTGGCGCGCGGTGCCGATCATCGTGCTGATCACCTTCCTGATCGGCTGCATCATCGCGCAGCAAGGCATCTTCCATTTCCGCCGCTTCGGCGCCGATATCTTCGTCGTCGACATGCTCGGCGTGCTGGTGCTGCGCGAGATCGGCGTGCTCCTGGTCGCGATCATGGTCGCCGGTCGCTCCGGCAGCGCCTACACCGCCGAGCTCGGCTCGATGAAGATGCGCGAGGAGATCGACGCGCTGCGCACCATGGGGTTCGATCCGATCGAGGTCCTGGTGCTGCCGCGCATGATGGCGCTGGTGCTGGCGCTGCCGATCCTCGCATTCCTCGGCGCCATGGCTGCGCTCTATGGCGGCGGTCTGGTGGCCTGGCTCTATGGCGGCGTTCAGCCCGAGGCCTTCCTGCTGCGCCTGCGCGACGCCATCTCGATCGACCATTTCATCGTCGGCATCGTCAAGGCGCCGGTGATGGCTGCCGTGATCGGCATCGTCGCCTGCGTCGAAGGGCTCGCCGTGCAGGGCAGCGCGGAATCGCTGGGTCAGCACACCACCGCGTCGGTGGTGAAGGGCATCTTCTTCGTCATCGTCATGGACGGCATCTTCGCCATCTTCTTCGCCTCGATCGGGATGTGACGATGGCAAGAGAAACTCAAAGCGAGATCCAGGACCCGATCATCCGCGTCCGCGGCATCACCGTGCAGTTCGGCGCCACGCGCGTGCTGGACGGGCTCAACCTCGACGTCAAGCGCGGCGAGATTTTGGGATTTGTCGGCCCCTCGGGCGCAGGCAAGTCCGTTTTGACGCGCACCATCATCGGCCTCGTGCCGAAGGTCGCGGGCTCCATCGAAGTGTTCGGCGTCGATCTCGATTCCTCGAGCGCGTCGCAGCGGCGCAACGTCGAGCGGCGCTGGGGCGTCCTGTTCCAGCAGGGCGCGCTGTTCTCCTCGCTGACCGTGCGGCAGAACATTCAGTTTCCGATGCGCGAATATCTGCGCGTCTCGCAGCGGCTGATGGACGAGATCACCATGGCCAAGCTCACCATGGTCGGCCTCAAGCCCGAGGTCGCCGAGCGTTTCCCGTCCGAGCTCTCCGGCGGCATGATCAAGCGTGTGGCGCTGGCGCGCGCGCTGTCGCTCGATCCCGACCTCGTCTTCCTGGACGAGCCGACGTCGGGCCTCGACCCGATCGGTGCCGGCGACTTCGACGAGTTGGTGAGGACACTCCAGCGCACTTTGGGGCTGACGGTTTTCATGGTAACCCACGACCTCGACAGCCTATACACAGCATGTGACCGCATCGCCGTTTTAGGGAACGGTAAGATCATTGCGGCAGGGTCGATCGCCGACATGCAGGCCTCGCAGCATCCCTGGCTGAGGCAGTATTTTCATGGCAAGCGCGCCCGCGCGGTCATGGGTTGAGAGCTGGGTTGAGTAGCCGGAGCACCTGATGGAAACGCGGGCGAACTACATTTTGATCGGCTCGTTCACGCTGGCGGTGATCGCCGCCGCGATCGGCTTCGTGCTGTGGTTTCAGTCGCTGCACACGACCAAGCAGCGCAGCCCCTTGCGCGTCGTGTTCGAGGGCCCGGCGGCGGGCCTGCGCAACGGCGGCAGCGTCAATTTCAACGGTATCAGGGTGGGCGAGGTGGTCTCGGTGAAGCTGGACAACCCGCGGCGGGTTGTCGCACTCGCGATGATCGAGAACAACGCCCCGATCCGCAAGGACACGCTCGTCGGCCTCGAATTCCAGGGCCTCACCGGTGTTGCCGCGATCTCGCTCAAGGGTGGCGAGGAGGCTGCGGCCCCGCCGCCGCTCGACCAGGACGGCATCCCGACGCTCACGGCCGACCCCAACAAGCTCCAGGACGTCACCGAGGCGATCCGCGCCACGCTGCAGAACGTCAACAAGATCGTCGCCGACAATCAGGAATCGGTGAAGAACTCGCTGAAGAACCTCGAGACCTTCACCAATTCGCTGGCGCGCAATTCCGAGAAGATCGACGCCGTGATGGCCAAGGTCGACGGCGTCATGCTCAAGGCCGACAATCTCATGCTCGGCCTCAACACGCTGGCCGGCGGCAAGGATGGCGGCGAGCTGTTCCAGGCGGTGAAGTCGATCCGCGAGCTCGCCGAGGATTTCGACAAGCGCTCGGGTGCCTTGATGGCCGACGGCCGCCGCACCCTCGGCGACATCAGCCGGGCCGTGAACAATTTCGATCGCAACCCGACCCGCGTCCTGTTCGGCGCCAGCAATTCGTCGCAGCCCGCTCCGCCGCCCGAGCCGCCGAAGCCTGCGGCAGCGCCGAGGCGGTAGGCGGTAGGGAAGCGCGAATGGGGAGTGGCGAGTAGCGAGTAGCGTATACAGCGTTCCTCACGGATCGATCCCAAACAAAAACGGAGCCCGCGAGGGCTCCGTTTTCATTCGCTATTCGCAATTCGTAATCGGCGAGCTTCCGCTCACCCCAGCCGGCCCGCCGCGTGCGCGAGCAGGGTGTACACCAGGCCCGTCTCCGAGATCAGGTGGCTGCGCAGCTCCTGCGGGCCGCGGCCGTCGCGGGCGACTTCGTCGAGCAGGCGCTCGAACTCGGCGACGTAGCGGTCGACCGTGCCCTTGAAGTTGCGGTCGGCGCGGTACTTGCGGGCGACCTCGTCGAAGGCCTTCTGGCCGGCGGGCGTGTACAGGCGCTTGGTGAAGGCCTTGTTCTCGCCGCGCTGGTAGCGGTCCCACATCTCGGTGGCGAGGTTGCGGTCCATCAGCCGGCCGATGTCGAGCGACAGCGATTCCAGCGGATTGCTGCTGGCCTGCGGCGCCTGCGGCTGCGGCACGGGTGCCGCGCGGCCACGCGGAGCCTGGCCGGCCGGCGCGCCCTGGTTGGCGTCGGTGCGGTTGAGCAGGTCCGACAGCCAGCCGTCACGGCCCTGGTCGTTGCCACCGGGTGCGACCGGCGGCGCTTCGGTGCGACGCGCGGCCGGCATGCCGAGGTCCGGCGGCGGCAGCGTCGAGGCGCTGCCGATGTCGCGCATGCGGGTCTCGGGAGCGCGGCCGCCGACGGCGGCCAGCACCGGCTCTTCCTGGCGCTGCACGGTGGCGCGGCCCGCCGTGGTGACGTCGAGCCCGCGGCCGTGCTGGGCCACGATGCGGTTGAGCTCGGCAAGCGCCTCGATCTGGTCGACGATCACCTTGCGCATCTGCGCCGTGCTCTCGGCGGCCTCCTGCGGCATCTCGAGTACGCCGCGGCGCAGCTCGTTGCGGGTGGCTTCGAGCTCGTTGTGCATCTCGAGAGCCATCTGCTTCATGCTGGCGACGAGGTTGGTGAACTTCTCGGTCGACTGCTTGAACATCGTATCCGCCTCGTCCGTGGTCTGGCGGTAGATGTCGTGCATGGCCTCGATGGTCTGCCGGTGCTCCTCTTCAGACGCCGCGCGCACCGCCTCGAACTGGCGGGTGATCGCGGCCGAGCCTGCGCCGGCGGTCTCGGCGACGACGCGGGCAATGTCGCGGGCGCGCTCTTCGGCCGCGGCAAGCGATTCATCGAGCAGGCCGGTGAAGCGCGACAGCCGCTGGTCGAGATCGGCCGTGCGCAGGTCGATCGTTGTGACGAGCGATTCCAGTGCCTGCTTGCGTTCGGCGAGCGAGGCAGTGGTGTTCTTGTTGCTCTGCTCGACGACCTGCGCGGCCTCGACCAGCGCTTGGCCATGCTTGTCGAACTGGGTCGACAGCTCGCCGAGATCCTGCAGCGCCTTCGTGGTCTTGCTGTTGAAGACGTTGAGCTGCTCTTCCAGGTTCTGCGTCGCCGCGCCGTTGCGCGAGGTGACGTCGTTCATTGCCGAGACGAAGTCGGCGACGCGGGTCACCAGCGCCCGCTCGAGCGAGTTGAGGTTGTCGTGCGCACCGGTCAGCACCTCCTGGAGCAGGATGTTGCCTTCGCGCAGGCGCTCGAACAGGGCGACCGTGTCGGTGCGCAGGATCTTGCTGGTCTCCTGCATCTCCGTGACGGCCGCGATCGAGACCTGGCGCGACTGGTCGATTGCGGAGCGCGAGGCCTGCTCGAGGTCCTTGAGCGACTTCCCGACGGCGCTGGTGGCGACCTCGCTCGCCGCGTTGATGGTGCGGGCGACTTCCGAGCCGTTGCCCATCATGGTCTGCGAGAAGGCCTGGCCGCGCGTCTCGATCGACTTCAGCGCGTCGGAGGTGACGCGGTCGATGTCGAGCGTGAGCTGGCTGGTCTTCGAGCCGATCGCGTCGACCAGTGCGCCGCGCTTGGCGTCGATCATGTTCGACAGGCGGTCGGCCTGCTGCTGCACGTAGGTGACGATCTCGTCGGTCTTGCCGGTCATGGCCTGGCCGAAGCTGGAGCTGGCGGCGAGCACCGAGCGCTCGACGTCGGCCGAGCTCGACTTGACGCGCGAGCTCGCCTCGTTGGAGGCGGAGATCAGCGCGTTCTGGGCGTTGAGCGCGCTGGTCTGGATGTCGTTGGTCGCGTTGGCGGTGGCCGCGCTCAGCGTGCGCTCGATCTCGGTCGAGATCGTGCGGATCTGGCTCGCGGCATCGGCCGAGGTCGAGGTCAGCGAGATCTGGGCTTCACGCGCGCTGTTGAGGATGGTCGAAGCGGTGTCGGCGCCGACCGCGGTCAGCGTGCGCTCGATGTCCGCCGTCAGCGACTTGATCTGGCCCGCCGCATCGGTCGAGGCGGAGATCAGCGTACCCTGGGCCTCGCGCACGCCGCTGGTCAGCGCCTCGATGGTGGCGCCGCCGGCGGTCGCCAGCGCGCGCTGCATCTCGGCCGCGAGCGAACGGACCTGGCTGGTTTGTTCTGCGGAGACAGCAAGAAGGGTGCTCTGGGCGTCGCGGGCGCTGGTGGTGATCGTCTCGGCGGTGGTCTGGCCGACCTGCGAGAGCGAGCGATGCACTTCGGCCGCGAGCGACTTGACCTGGCTCGCCGCGTCCGAGGACGCCGTCACCAGCGTGCTCTGAGCCTCGCGGGCGCCGCTCATGATGGTCTCGGCCGTCGAGGTGCCCGCCATCGTCAGCGAGCGCTGCACGTCCGAGGACAGCGCCTTGATCTGGTTTGCGGTCTCGGTCGAGGCCGCGATCAGCGTGCTCTGCGCATCGCGGGCGCCGGCGGTGATCGACTCCGCCGTGGCGGTGCCGGCCATCGACAGCGAGCGCTGCACGTCGGCGGTGAGCGTCTTGACCTGGCTCGCCGCATCCGAGGACGCCGTGACCAGCGTGGTCTGCACCTCGCGGGCGCCGGCCAGAATCGAGGCCGCAGTGGCGGAGCCCGCCGCCGACAGCGTGCGCTCGACGTCGGCCGCCAGCCCCTTGATCTGGTTGGAGGCTTCGCCCGAGGCCGCAACCAGCGTCGACTGCGCTTCGCGCGCGCTGGTCAGGATCGAGTTCGCCGCACCGGTGCCGACTGCGGTCAGCGCCTGCTCGACCTCGGCAGAGGTCATCTTGAGCTGGGCGTTGACATCGGAGGAGACCGTCAGCAGCGACTGCTGGGCGGTGCGCGCGCCGGTCTGGATGGTCTCGCTGGTGTTGACGACGAGGTTGGTGAGCGAGCGCTCGGCGTCCTCGACATGCGAGCGGATCGCGGTCGAGATCATCTCGGCGCGGGACATCATGTCCTCGCTGGCCTGGCGTCCGCTGCTTTCGATGCGGCCGGCGACGGCCTCGACGCGCGAGCCGAGCAGGTCTTCGAACTGTGCCACGCGCACGTCGATGTCGCTGGCGACCGAGCCGACCTTGGTCTCGATGGCCTGCTGGATCTCCTGGAAACGCGCGGTGACCGTGTCGGTCAGATGGGTGCTGCGGCCGTCGATGATCTCGGCAACCCCGGTAATGCGGCGATCGACCGCCTCGATCGCCTGCGCGGTGCCGTCGGTGAGGGTCGAGGTGAGGAGGGTCAGCCGCGTATCGATCGACTGCACCGCCTGCGAGGCGCCGTTCGTTACCGCGGTGGTCAGGTAGGTGAGGCGGGAATCGATGGATTCGAGCGCCTGCGTCGCGCCGCCGCTGAGCGTCGTCGTGAGATGCGTCAGGCGGGTATCGATCGTCTGGATGGTCTGCGATGCACCGTCGGTCAGCGAGCTCGTGAGGTGGTTGAGGCGCGCATCGATGGTTTCGATGGCCTGCGTTGCGCCGCCAGTGAGCGTCGTCGTGAGGTAGGTGAGGCGGGAGTCGATCGACTGGATCGCCTGCGCGGCACCGTCGGTCAGCGAGTTCGCCAGCGTGTTGATGCGTCCGTCGATGGTCTCGGTCATCGACTTCGCGCGGCTGTCGAACGACAGCTCGAGCGCGGCGACGCGGCCGACGAGCTGCTCGTCGAAGGTCCTGATGTGGCCTTGGATGGTGCCGTCGAGGCTGGCGATCTTGCCGTTCAGCGAGGCATCGATATTGCCGACACGTTCGCCGATCGTGGTCTCGAACTGCGCGAGGCGCTGGTCGAGCACCGCCGTGATCTGGCCGCCGTTCGAGGTGAAGCGGGTGTCGAAATCGTCGACATAGGTCTTCAGCGTTTCGGCGATATCCTGCGTGCGCTGGCCCATGCGCTCGACGATCTCGCCGCCAAAGGTCTTCACGGTGCGGTCGAATTCGGAGATGTGGCGGGTGATCAGCGCGCCCAGCGTGCCGGAGTCGCGGGCGAACTTCTCGACCAGCTCGGTGCCCTGGTTCCGCACCAGCTCGTCGAACGCGCTCATCTGCAGCGACAGCGAATCGTGCGCGGTCTCGGTCTGGCTGACGACCTTGGCGACCAGGGCGTTGACGGTGGCGTCGAGCGCCTCGCTGGCCTTGTCACCGCTCGTCATGATCTGGCCGGCGAGGCGGTTGCCGGCGTCGTCGATCTTGGCGGAGATGTCGTTGGACCGCAGCTCGAGCTCGAGCAGCAGGGAGTCCGACGAGTTCTTCAAGGAATCGTGCACCTGCTCGGTGCGCTCGGAGATGCCGTCGACGATCGCGGCGGAACGCTGCTCGAACTCGCCGGTGATGCGGTCGATGCGCTCGTTCAGCATCTCGTGGACGCGGTCGGCGAGGTCGACGAATTCGTCGTGGACGTGGCCGGTCTTGAAGTTGAGGCTGGTGGTCAGCCGCTCGCTGGCGTCGAGCACGGCGCGCGTGGTCTCGTTGCTGGCCTCCTCGAGACGGTCGAGCAGGTCGCCGCCGCGCTCGCCGAGCGCCAGGATCATGTTGTCGCCGGCATTGCTCAGCGCCTGAGTGATGTGGGCGCCGCGCTCTTCCAGAGCGCCGGTGATCGACTTGGCCACTTCGTCGACGCGGGAGGCGATCGCGTCCGAGATCAGCGCGATGTCGTGGCGCAGGTCGATCTGCACGCCGGAAATGGCGCTGCGAACCTGCTCGGCCTGGCCGACCAGGTTGTCGCGCTGATGCGCGATGTCCTGGAGCAAAGCGCGGATGCGCACCTCGTTGTCGGAATAGGCGCGTTCGAGCGCGGCGACCTCGTTGGCGACCAGCGTCTCGAGCTCACCGGCGCGCGCGATCGCACGCTCGATGCCGTCGCCCATCGCCGCGACCTCGCGGCGGATGGCCTGGCCGACGGTGACCATGGAATCGGAGGCCGAGCCTTCCGGCTCGGAGAAGCGGATCGCGACCTGCGCCATCGCCTGCGCGATCATGCGCATTTCCTGGCCGCGCCAGACGAGGCTCGCGAGGAAGTAGAACAGCATGACTGGCGCGAAGAACATCGCGACGAGGCCGGCGATCACGAGCACGCCGCCGCTCTGGCCCATCGCGGCCTGGATCGAGGGCAGGAAGCCGACGGTCAACGCGGCGCAGGCGGCGAGCCAGATGCCGGCGAAGATGGTGGCGAAGGTGTAGACGCTGCGCGCAGGGCGGCCCTTCTGCAGCGCCTGGAGCAACTGGCCGATGGTCTCGCGATCGTCGTTGGCAGCGCGGCGCGCGGCGCGCGGCTCCTCGACCGGGTCGAACACGGTCGAGCGCTCGTTGGCGGCGGGGCGCGGCTCGAAGCTCGGCTCGTCGAAGACCGGAGGCGCGGCCGGCGGCACCGGGGGCGCCGCTTCGTTGCGCATTGCGGCGTTGCGGCTGGTATCGGCCGCGGTGTCGCTGATGTTCAGAGCTTCCTGGATTGCAGAAAGCGCAACTTCTGTAGGGTCTTTGACCTTTTTCGGAGTGTTCGCCATGTTCAGTCCGAGCCCTCGTTACTTGTACGCGTCCCCCCGCGAGCCCTGCGCGCGGCGCAAGCCCACAGACCGGATCATGCCGCTTGCGCGGATCTCCGAGCCGTCCCCACCCGGACGGCTTGTCCGCCAATTTCTGCAACATCCTATTGGCAGAGCGTCGCGAATGAAATGCCCGCGATTAAGACATTCTTAATCATCGTTAACAGGATCGCGCCGTAACGCCTTAGCAATCAACGCAATTCTCAACCGGACTCGGCCAATTGCGGCAACTTTTCGTCAATAAACCGGCGGATCTGCGTCAAATCCCCCAAACATTTCGTTAACCATTTCCATGCTTGGGTGAGGGGAATCTGACCGCCGGACCGGCGGCCGTCGCGCGAAGCCGGGGCCTGCGCCATGACGCCTGAACTGCAAGGGATGGACTGGATGCCTTCGCCCCCGCTTGCGCCCATCGACAGCCCGCTCGACCTCGATCACCTCTCCCGAATGACGCTCGGCGACGCTGAGCTGGAGCAGGAAGTGCTGGCCATGTTCGCGGAGCAGGCGGCCCGCCTGCTCGCGGCGATGACGGCATTGCCGGCCGAGACCGGCACGCTTGCGCACAAGCTCAAGGGTTCGGCGCGCGGGATCGGCGCCTTTGCGGTCGCTGATGCCGCTGCCAGCCTGGAGACTGCGATCCGGACCGGCCATGGCCGGCCCTACGCCTTCGCCGCGCTGAAAGAGTCGGTGGCCGAGGCCCGCGCTGCCATCGCGGCGATGCTGAAGCGTTGAGCCGATACGATCGGAGCCGGGCTCTAGTCGCTTGTTTTGACGCGTTTTCTTCCCGCAAAGCGGGAATCATTTGGCTTCAAAACGCTATGGCGCCGGGCTGACCGACCCGTTATAGGACAGCCGGGACCCTCCTTCATTCAAAGCACCGCGGCAGCACGAGCACACATGGCCAAGATTCACTTTGTCGACCACAAGGGCGAAACCCGCACGGTGGAAATCGAGAACGGCGCAACCGTGATGGAAGCTGCGATCCGCAACAGCATTCCCGGCATCGAGGCCGAATGCGGCGGCGCCTGCGCCTGCGCAACCTGCCATGTCTATGTCGACGAAGCCTGGCGCGAGAAGGTCGGCAGCCCGACGCCGATGGAAGAGGACATGCTCGACTTCGGCTTCGACGTGCGCCCGAATTCGCGCCTGTCTTGCCAAATCAAGGTCTCCGACGAGCTCGACGGCCTCGTCGTGGCGACGCCCGAGCGCCAGGCCTGATCGTCTCCAAGCAGACTGTCCAAGTCGACTAGGTGCTCGGCGGCGCGACCTCGATGCCGCGCTTGTGCCAGGGTCTGAGCTTCTCGATCACCTCTGCGGTCAGCGGCGCCGGTCGCCGCGTCGCCTCGTCGAGCAGGACGCCGACCGACGTCGCCGACGCAATGCACGTGCCGTTCGAGAACACGACCTGCTCGAATGTCACCGACGTTCGCCCGAGCTTGACCACGCCGAGGCCGAGCTCGATCGAGCCGGGCCAGTGCAGCTCGGCGCGAAAATGCATGTCGAGCCGCACCATGATCCAGGCGAGCCCCGGCGGGGTCAGCCCGTATTCGGGAAGCTTCATCAGCGTGACACGGCCGGTCTCGAAATATGTGGCATAGACCGCGTTGTTGACGTGCTGGTTCGGGTCTAGGTCGCCGAACCGGACGTTGTCGCTGAGGCGAAACGGAAAGTCCTCAAGGCGCGGGGTCGTGTCGAGGCGGGCTGGCGCGTTCACCGATTGATCTCCGTCATATCCATCCTCGTTACAGCCCAGTTATTTTGGCCCGGCAAGTGGGCGCGGCGGCGGGGCGATCCCGCTTTTATGCCTTTCCTGTTCCATCCCCGTTGGCTAGACAGGCAGGGTCACCTCTGCCCAACGGGCGCCGTCCAACCGATAACGATCGATAAAGAGACGACATGAGCGACGTGATCAAAACCGATGTGCTGATTATTGGGGCCGGGCCCTGTGGTCTGTTCGCCGCCTTCGAGCTCGGCCTTCTCGACATGAAGGCGCATTTCGTCGACATCCTCGACAAGGTCGGCGGCCAGTGTGCCGAGCTCTATCCGGAAAAGCCGATTTACGACATTCCCGGCATTCCCCAGGTTTCGGGGCAGGGGCTGACCGACGCGCTGATGGAGCAGATCAAGCCGTTTCATCCGACCTTCCATCTTGGCGAGATGATCGAGACCGTGGAGAAGATCGGCGATCCCTTGTTTCGCTGCACCACGGATGCCGGCAAGGTGTTCGAATGCAAGGTGGTGGTGATCGCGGCCGGCGGCGGCTCGTTCCAGCCCAAGCGCCCGCCGGTACCGGGTATCGAGGCCTATGAAGGCACCTCGGTGCATTACGCCGTGCGCAAGATGGAGACGTTCCGCGACAAGAGCGTGCTGATCGTCGGCGGCGGTGATTCCGCGCTCGACTGGACGCTCAATCTGCATCCGATTGCGAAGCGCATCACGCTGCTGCATCGGCGCGACGAGTTTCGCGCCGCGCCCCATAGTGTCGAGCAGATGCGCGCGCTGGTTGCCGGCGGCAAGATGGATCTGCGGCTCGGCCAGGTCACCGCGCTCTCCGGGGCTGACGGAAAGCTCACCGGCGCGACCGTCAAGGGCAACGACAACAGCGTCACCGAAATCGCCTGCGACACCATGCTGCCGTTCTTCGGGCTGACCATGAAGCTCGGCCCGGTCGCGAATTGGGGCATCGCGCTGGAGAACAATCTGGTGCCGGTCGAGACGTCCGCGTTCGAGACCAATGTGCCGGGCATCTTCGCGATCGGCGACATCAACACCTATCCCGGCAAGATCAAGTTGATCCTGTGCGGCTTCCACGAGGGCGCGCTGATGTCGCAAAAAGCCCATCGTTATGTCTATCCGGAGAAGCGGCTCGTGTTCCAGTACACGACCTCGTCCTCCAGCCTGCAAAAGAAGCTCGGTGTCAACTGACGGAAGCGTTCGGGGCGGCGATGCCCCATGTTTCTGGTGCTGGAACCGTTCGTGAAATCGCCGTAGTCTACGGCCATTCCGGTCATAGGCTTGGCCAGGTTTTTGGCTTAGCACAGTTTGGCTCTGCGAAGTCTTGGCTCAGCAAAGGTGATTGGCTCAGCAAGGTGATCATAATGCGGACTCTCGTTTCCAGCTTTCGGCTGCTCTCCTTCCTGGCGCTCGCATTGTCGCTCGCGATCGTGACGCCGTGCGCGGCGCAGACCGCCGAGCCCACGGCGGCGGGCCTCTGGCAGAAGGTCGAAGACGGCAGGACGGTCGGATGGTTCCTCTTCGTCGATCGCAACGGCGTCTTCGAAGGCGTGATCGCCAAGACCTTCCCGCGGCCAACCGACGACCCGAATGAGGTCTGCTCCAAGTGCACCGACGATCGCAAGAACGCTCGGGTGCTCGGCATTTCCTTCGTCCGCGACATGAAGCGCGAAGGATTGAAGTACGAGGGCGGCAACGTGCTCAATCCGCGCGACGGCCAGATCTGGAAGGCCAACATGCGGGTCAGCCCCGACGGTCAGACCCTGACGTTGCGCGGCTATCTCGGCATCGCGCTGCTCGGCAAGGACGAGACCTGGACGCGCCTGCCTGATGCCAACATCGCGCAGGTCGATCCGGCCATCGTCGCAAAATACTTGCCCGCGCAGGCTGCAGCCGCCAAGCAACCGGCGCCCGCGGCGAAGAAGGGCGGCGCGATGATGGCGCCGGCAAAGCAGTAAAGGCGCAAGCCGCGCGCCGCGCGGTCTCAAAGGCCCTAGCGCAGGGTCTCCAGCCTGTGCGGGCACCTTCGCCGAAGGACGAACGTGCCTCGGGCGCCCTCCAGTAGTTCCCCGGAATGCGCGCTGGCGCCGGATTTGCATAGCTGTCGGCAAAGCTGCTGGGGGAGCGAGTCGCCGTCTCCACGCCTGCCGCGCACCATGCGGAAGGCGGACGGCAGCGTTTGCCCCGCGGTGATCACTTCGACCGCGGAGACCACATGAAACCTGCAAGACAGTGTGCCGCCGTGCTGCTGGGGCTGGCGGTTGTGACGCATTCGGCGCTGGCGCGCGACGACGGCCGCTTCGCCAACTCGCCCCTGAAACCCTGGTTCGAGAGTCTGCGTAGCGAGTTCGGGCAATGCTGCTCGGATGCCGACGGCTACGTCATCGCCGACGTCGATTGGGAGTCCGATCGCGGTCGCTACCGCGTGCGCATCGACGACGAGTGGGTCGTGGTGCCCGACGGCGCCGTGATCACCGTGCCGAACAAGATCGGCCGCACCATGGTGTGGAAGCACTATATCGACGGCCATCCGCGCGTGCGCTGCTTCATGCCGGGCAGCATGACGTAGACGCGCGTGCCATTCCGGCCGGCGCGGAGCGCCGAGCCGGAACGACAACGCCAGGCTTAGCGCGCCTGGTTGTTCGAATCCGCGCTCGCGAGCTGCTTGATCCGCGGCGACAGCACGGCGACCTGCACGGGCGAGGCCGGCATGGCGGCGACGATCATCGCGGGGCTCGCAGACTGCTCCTGGACGCCGGCGCCGCCGAGCACCTGCACTTGCGTTGTCGTGATCGGAAACGACGTCACTTCGTAGGAGGGAAGCTCGCTGGCGAACGCGGCGGCAGAGCTCGCAATCATGGCGCCGGCAACGGCAATCATCGAGAGAACACGCATTGGAAAATCTCCGTGGAAGATGTCAATCGGAGGTTTGGTCGCCGCGATGGCGGAACAGGTTCGCCCGGGCGGGAACATTCCCGTTGTCTTCGGCGCAGATATTGATTGCGTGATGCGAAGGGACGAAACGCGGAAGACGTTTTCCGCGCCAATGTTTCCGGACGGTTTCGCGAAAAGCGCCGATGCGCCCGCTCAATGCTCTTGCAGATCGAACTGCGCAGATCTCGCCAGCGCGGCGGCCGCGGCAAAGCGCAGGCGCATCGTCGTGCCGTAGCCGGGCGCGGAAGCGACGACCAACTCCCCGCCATGCGCCGCCATGATCTCGCGGACGATCGACAGGCCGAGACCGGCGCCTGCACCTGCGGCGTTGCCGGTCTGAAACGGCTCGGTCAGCCTGTGTTCGGCGCCATCGGGCAGGCCCGCCCCATCATCGTGAATAGCCACGCCATCGCAGCCGATCGTGGCGACGATGCGCCGCGCGCCATGGGCGTGGATGAGCGCATTGCCGACGAGATTGGCAAGTGCACTTCGGATCGCAGCGTCTACGCCCTGCACCACGAAGGGACCTCTTCCATCGTGCTCCAGCGCAAGCTCGATGCCGGCGTCCAGCGCCGACGGGCTGAAATCGGCCAGCACGTCCAGCGTGATTTGGGCAAGATCGATCGGCCGCTTCTCGATCGCATGATTTTGCAATCGCGCCAGGTCCAGCATCGCGGAGACCAGCGAGGTCAGCCGGCGGACGTCGCGCACCAGCTCGGCCTTCAGGGCCGGCTCGGGCACGTCCTCGATCTTGGCGCGCAGCAGCGTCAGCGGCGTGCGAAGCTGATGGGCGGCATTGCCGAGGAAGCGGCGCTGCATCCTGATATAGGCGTCGATCTCGCCGAAAGCGCGGTTCAGCGCCTCGACCAGCGGCTTCAACTCGCGAGGGACCTCGGACAGCGATATCAAACCTTGCGGCGCCGAGGGGTCGATCGCGAGCGCGCGACGCGCCACCCGCTCGATGCTGCGAGAGACGAAACGTGCGGCAAGCGCTGAACCGATGGCGACGGTCGCGGCAAAGGCCAGCGCCACCAGGGCGATCGAAAAGACCCTGCGGAGGAGAAAAGTCCTTGCAATCCGGCCAAAGCGAACCTGAGGCTCGCCGACCATCATCGCGAGCCGCAACGGGCCCCGTTGCACGGCGGAAAGACAGAAGGTGCTCTTCTGGTCGAGCGTGCTGAAAACGGACGAGCCGATGGGCCCGTGGTAGGGCAGCACGAAGGGAAGGGGAGGCCGGTGTTCGCTGCCGTACTCGCTGAGCAGGTCGCCCGCGGACACCACGTACCAGAGGTTTGGGCTGTCCAGCTTCAATTCCTCGAGCGCAGGAGTCGAGCGTATTATCAGACTTTGCCCTTCGATCACCGTCGCGCGATCGAGAACGGCCGCTACGACCTGGCATGCCCTGAACTCGCGCTCCTCCGTCGGGTAACGCCATATGAAGAGGCCAAGCATGATCAGGAAGATCGTGGTGGCGGCGATACCGAGCGAGAACGCAAAGGTTCGGGCGATTGACTTCATCGCGGCGTTGCCAGCCGCAGGATGTAGCCGATGCCCCGCATGCTGCGGATCTCGACGTCGCCGCCGAGTTCGGCCAGTTTCTTGCGCAAGCGCGAGACCTGCGCCTCGAGCGTGTTGGACTCGATCTCGTCGTCGAAGCCGTAGATCTCCTCGATCAGGGCGGCGCGGGTGATGACGCGGTCGCGCCGCATCAGCAGCGCCCCCAGGATCAGCGCCTCGCGCCGGCGCAGCAGGATCCTGGTGTCGGCGACTACCGCCTCGTTGCTGCCGAGGTGCAGCTCGACGTTGCCGAGCGACAGCACCGATGGGGCCAGCAGCCGAGGCCGGCGCAGCACCGCGCGCACGCGCGCAAGCAGCTCCTGCGGCTCGAACGGCTTGCCGAGATAATCGTCGGCCCCGCCGTTGAGCCCTTCGACGACATCCTCCTTGGCGTCCTTGGACGTCAGCATGATGATTGCGGGCCGCTCCGCCGATTGGCTCAGCGCCGTGACCACCTGGAGCGCATCTCCGTCGGGTAGCATCCGGTCGACGATCGCCAGATCATACTTGAAATTGTTCAGTGCCTGGCGGGCATCGGCGATCGAGCCGACGAGGTCGACGATGCCGTGCAATTGCCCGAGCAGCCGGCTGACATAGGCGCCGATCTGTGGTTCGTCTTCGATCACGAGGGAGCGCACGCGGGTCGTCCTTGACTCTGCTGGGGCAACAAAACCCTGACCGTGACGCTCCCTGGCCGAAGTCTGGCGCTTCGGCTCGTGCGCGAGGGTTCCCATAAAGGCGGCGAGCTTGGCGAATAAAAGGCAGGACCGAGTGAGCTCGCGGGCACGGCTCGTCACGTTTTTGAGGGCGTGATCGCGGTGGTGCAAGTTGGGGCAATGTTGATCCGGCGGGCGTGCCTGCCAGCGCCAGACATGGCCCTGGGAGCATCCGATCGCACCTTGCAATCTTGGGGCAATTTTGCCGGACCAGATGCTGTGGCTCCTAACCACAACAGTCGACTTGGCCTGCAAGGCCGGTCCGGGGCCCCGCAATGAATGATTTCGAAGAAGCCGCTCTCCGCCTCACGGCGATTGTGCGGCGGACGACCGCCTGTCTCACCGCACTCGGTGCGATCATGGCAACTGCGCCATCAGTCTCGGCGCAGACCGCCTTCACGCTGCCAGCGCCGCCATTGGAGCTGCCGATGTTGCCCTCGCCGTCGGGAAACTGGACCGTCATGGTCGGCATCGGCGGTGAGTACAAGCCCGAGTTCGTCGGATCGAACAACGGGAAGTTTCTTCCGATCCCGATCTTCTCCATCCGCCGCGCCGGATCGATCGACCAGTTTCGCGGACCGCGCGACAGCGCCAGCATCGCGCTGCTCGACGTCGGCAATTTTCGCGCCGGCCCCGCGTTCAAATACGTCGCCTCAAGGAAGGCCGACAAATATGCCGAGCTGACCGGCCTTGGCAATGTCGACGCCGCCTATGAGCTCGGCGGCTTCGTGGAGTATTATCCGGTCGACTGGCTGCGCCTGCGCAGCGAGTTGCGCCAGGGCATGGGCGGCCATACCGGCACCGTCGCGGATGTGTCCGCCGACGTCATCGTGCCGCTGATTCAAAGGCTGACGATCTCGGCCGGCCCGCGCTTCACCTGGAAGAGCGCCAATGCCACTGCGCCATATTTCGGCGTCACCGACACGCAGGCACTGGCATCGGGGCTTCCGAGATACGATGCCAGGGGCGGTGCGCACTCGGTCGGTTTCGGCAGCCAGATCTCCTACCGCATCAACCCGCAGTGGGAGGTCCACGCCTATGTCGAGTACCAGAAGCTGCTCGGCGATGTCGCGGACAGCCCACTGGTGAAGCTGCGGGGATCCTCGAACCAGACCACCATCGGTCTCGGTGCGTCCTATTCGTTCGATTTCAGGATCCGATAGACCATGCGCGGCAAGATAATCCTAACTCTCGCCTGCGCGATCGCCAGCGTCGCGCTCGGTGCCGCCGCGGCGTTCGAGACGCGTGCGAGCCGGCTCCAGGCGATCAAGACCGTCGGCATCATCTCGGCGATCGGCGAGGAGATCAGCCTGACGCGAGCCGGCCTGACCGGGCTCGACAACGCCGCGCAGACCGCCTCGATCGGCGCATGGGGGCTGGACGAGCTGATCGTCCAGCAGGCGACGAAGCTGCTGAGCGGACGGTTTCATGTGCAGCCGGTGAGCTACCGGCGCGCGGCCTTCGCCGCGATCAGGGATTCGGCGGTCGCCCCGGTCAATCTGCTGCGGAGCGACCCGTTCAAGGAGCTGGTTCGCAGCGATGTCACGCCGCAGGGACTGGACGCGTATATCGTCATCACCCGGGCGAGATCGAAGCTTGGAAACGGCCGCAACGTCGAGGGCGTCGGGTTCGCCGAATATCGGACGTTGCTTGCGGATTACGGACTGATCCACGCGTTGTACGAGGTTCGCATCATCGAGGGCAAGTCGTTCGACGTGATCGAGAAGAGGGCGGCCGCGCCGCTCGACAACACTGGAACGGTGCGGATCGCCGGCCCGAGCGGACCGATCGAAGGGACGTTCGAGGAGGCGGGTTCGAGCGAACGGCTGCGTGCGGCGATCGCGAACCTCATCGTCCGAAGCCTGCCGCTCACGCTGGGCGACATGCACTTGATCGAGGGGCAGTGACGGTTCTGTCTTGACGCGTTGTCTTGACGCGAACCGGGACCCACTTCGCTCGGAAACGCTTTAGGTCACCGGCGCGGGATTGAACAGCGTGAGGTCGTTGTGGATGCCCCAGCGGTCCGACCAGGGTTTGGTTCGGCCGCTGGCGACATCGAGGATCAGGCGGAACAGGTCCCAGCCGGTCTCCTCGATGGTCTTCTCGCCGGTTGCGATCTTGCCGGCGTCGAAGTCGATCAGGTCTTTCCAGCGCCGCGCCAGCTCGCTGCGCGTCGCGACCTTGATCACCGGTGCTGCAGCAAGGCCATAGGGCGTGCCGCGGCCGGTGGTGAACACTTGCAACGTCATGCCTGAGGCGAGCTGCAGCGTGCCGCAGATGAAGTCGGAGGCGGGTGTCGCGGCGAACAGCATGCCCTTCTGCGTCGCCTTCTCGCCGGGCGAGAGCACGCCGGTGATGGCGCTCGAGCCGGACTTGACGATGGAGCCGAGCGACTTCTCGACAATGTTGGCAAGGCCCCCCTTCTTGTTGCCGGGCGTGGTGTTGGCGCTGCGGTCGGCGCCGCCGCGGGCGAGATAGGAATCGTACCAAGCCATCTCGCGCACCAGCGCGCGGCCGACGTCCTCGTTGATGGCGCGGCGAGTGAGCAGCTGGATCGCGTCGCGCACTTCAGTCACTTCCGAGAACATCACGGTCGCGCCGGCGCGCACCAGGAGGTCCGCGGCGAAGCCGACGGCGGGATTGGCGGTGACGCCGGAGAAGGCATCGCTGCCGCCGCATTGCAGCCCGATCACGAGGTCGGACGCCGGACAGGTCTCGCGCTTGCGCGTGTTGAGCACCTTCAGCCGCGCCTCGGCCTGGGTCATGATCGCCTCGACGATCGCACCAAAGCCGTCGAAAGCCTCATCCTGCATGCGGATGATCGCGTCACCCACGCCTTCCGGCACCAGGCGTTCGGGTGCGAGCTTCTCGCAGCCGAGGCCGACAACGAGGATCTCGCCGCCGAAATTCGGGTTGAGCGCGAGGTTCTGCAGAGTGCGGATCGGCACCACCGCGTCGGGCGCGGTGATGGCGACGCCGCAGCCATAGGCGTGCGTCAGCGGCACGACGTCATCCACGTTCGGATATTTCGGCAGCAGCTCGGCGCGGATGCGCTTGACCGCATATTCCATCGTGCCCTTGACGCATTGCACGGAGGAGGAGATGCCGAGGATGTTCTTGGTGCCGACCGAACCGCCCGGATTGCGGTAGCCCTCGAAGGTGAAGCCTTCGAGCGGCGGCAGCGGTGCGGGGACGGCGGTCGAGATCTCGAGCTTGTCGAGGGCAGGGGCCTCCGGCATGCGGATGCGCGCCTCGTCGACCCATTCGCCGGCCAGGATCGGCGACAGCGCGTAGCCGATGATCTCGCCATAGCGGACGATCGGTTCGCCTTCCGCGATGTCGACCAGCGCGGTCTTGTGTCCCTGCGGCACGAAGGCGCGCAACGTCAGGCCGCTGGCAAACCGCGCGCCGGCGGGGAGCCCGAAATCATTGACAACGATCGCGACATTGTCGCGCTCGTTGAGCTTGATGTAGCGGGGCTGCTCTTTCGCGGCGACGTCCTGGTCCATCGAGGACTCCGAAGTGTAGGGTGGGTTAGCCCCGTGATTGCGCGGAGCGCAATCACTCGGCGTAACCCACCAATGTCTGTATCTGCGGAAAGCAGAAGAGGTGGGTTACGCTGCGCTAACCCACCCTACAATCTCAACGATATCTCAGCCCGGGAACGTATAAGCCGTCTTCACCGTGGTGTAGAACTCGCGCGCGTAGGAGCCCTGCTCGCGGGCGCCGTAGCTCGAGCCCTTCCGGCCGCCGAACGGCACGTGATAGTCGACGCCGGCGGTCGGCAGATTGACCATCACCATGCCGGACTCGCTGTTGCGCTTGTAGTGCGAGGCGTATTTCAGGCTGGTGGTGCAGATGCCGGAGGCGAGGCCGAACTCGGTATCGTTGGAGATGGCGAGCGCCTCTTCGTAATTCTTCGCACGAATGACGGCGGCGACCGGACCAAAAATCTCCTCACGCGCGATGCGCATGTTGTTGTTGGCTTCGGTGAACAGCGCCGGCTGGAGATAGTGGCCGGGATTCTCGCGCTTCAGCAGCTCGCCGCCGAAGGCGAGCTTGGCGCCTTCGTCCTGGCCGATCTTGATGTAGCGCAGGTCCTGGTCGAGCTGGTTCTGGTCGACCACGGGGCCGATATGCACGCCGGCCTTGAGCGCATCGTCCACCGACAGACTGTTCAGACGCTCGGCCATGGCGGCGACGAAGCGGTCGTGGATGCCCTCGGTGACGATCAGGCGGGACGAGGCCGTGCAGCGCTGGCCGGTCGAGAAATAAGCGCCGTTGACGGCGACCTCGACGGCGGTCTTGAGGTCGGCGTCGTCGAGCACGACCAGCGGATTCTTGCCGCCCATCTCGAGCTGAAACTTCTTCATGGGGTTCGAGAGCACGCAGGCCTGCGCGATCTTGCGTCCCGTCTGCACCGAGCCGGTGAAGGAGATCGCGGCGACGTCCGGATGCTCGAGCAGGGTCTGGCCGACGACCGAGCCGGAGCCGACGACGAGGTTGAACACGCCCGCGGGAATGCCGGAGCGGGTGATGATCTCGGACAGCGCATGCGCCGAGCCGGGCACCAGCTCGGCCGGCTTGAACACCACGGTATTGCCGTAGCAGAGCGCCGGCGCGATCTTCCAGGCGGGGATTGCGATCGGGAAGTTCCAGGGCGTGATCATGCCGACGACGCCGACCGGCTCACGGGTGAGCTCGACGTCGAGGCCGGGACGCACCGAGGCGCCCTTCTCGCCGATCAGGCGCAGCGCTTCGCCGGCGAAGAACGCGAAGATCTGGCCGGCGCGGGCGACCTCGCCGATGCCTTCGGGGAGGGTCTTGCCTTCCTCGCGCGCGAGCAGGCGGCCGAGCTCTTCCTTACGGGCGAGGATTTCAGTCGAGATCTTGTTGAGCGCGTCGTAGCGCGCCTGCGGGGTCGACTGTGCCCAGGCGGGGAAGGCGGCCTTCGCGGCGGCGATCGCCTTCTCGGTCTGCGCCTTGTCGGCCTTGGCATATTCGCCGACGAGATCATTGGTGTTGGAGGGGTTGATGTTCCTGGTGACGCCGGAGCCGTCGACCCATTCGCCGCCGATGAAGTTCTTCAGGATCGCTGTCATCTTTTTCCTCCAGGGGAACGTTTCTAACGCACGAGGCAGGGACGCTTGTCGTCAAACGTCCAGCCGGGGATCAAGTCCTGCATGGCCATAGCGTCATCCCGCCCGCCGAGTCCATGCTTCTTATAAAGCTCGTGCGCGGCCTCGATGGCGGGGCGGTCGATCTCGATGCCGAGGCCCGGGCGGTCCGGAACGGCGATCTTGCCACCCTTGATCTGGAGCGGCTCCTTTGTCAGCGCCTGACCGTCCTGCCAGATCCAGTGGGTGTCGATCGCGGTGACCTTGCCGGGGGCGGCGGCGCCGACATGGGTGAACATGGCAAGCGAAATGTCGAAATGGTTGTTGGAGTGCGAGCCCCAGGTCAGGCCGTTGTCACGGCAGGTCTGCGCCACGCGCACCGAGCCTTGCATCGTCCAGAAATGGGGATCGGCCAGCGGGATGTCCACCGCCCCGAGCCGCAGCGCATGGGAGAGTTGCCGCCAATCGGTCGCGATCATGTTGGTGGCGGTCGGCAGGCCGGTGGCGCGGCGGAACTCGGCCATGATCTCGCGGCCGGAGAAGCCGGCCTCGGCGCCGCAGGGGTCCTCGGCATAGGCGAGGATGCCATGCATGCCCTTGCAGAGGCTGATCGCCTCATCCAGCGACCAGGCGCCGTTGGGGTCCAGCGTGACGCGCGCGCTGGGGAAGCGTTTTGCGATTGCGGTAACCGCCTCGATCTCCTGCTCGCCGCGGAGCACGCCGCCCTTGAGCTTGAAGTCGGCGAAGCCGTAATGGTCGTGGGTCGCCTCCGCGAGCCGCACCACGGCCTCGGGCGTCATCGCCTCCTGGTGGCGGAGATTGAACCATTCCGCCTTTCCGGTCTCGCCCGTGACGTAGTCGAGCTTCGACTTACGACGGTCGCCAACGAAGAAGAGATAGCCGAGCGTCTCGACGCTGGTGCGCTGCTGGCCTTCGCCAAGCAGTGCTGCGACGGGCAGGCCGAGATGCTGGCCGAGCAGGTCGAGCAGCGCGGATTCGATCGCGGTGACCGCATGGATCATCACGCGAAGATCAAAGGTCTGCTTGCCGCGTCCGCCGACGTCGCGGTCGGCGAAGGCGGTACGGATATCGGCGAGGATGTTGTTCATCGCGCCGACCGTCTTTCCGATCACGAGGTCGCGCGCGTCCTGGAGCGTCTGCCAGATCTTCTGCCCGCCCGGCACCTCGCCGACGCCGGTGTGGCCGGCATTGTCGGTGAGGATGACGATGTTGCGGGTGAAGAAGGGCGCATGCGCGCCGCTCAGGTTGAGGAGCATGCCGTCGCGGCCCGCGACCGGGATCACCTGCATCGCCGTGATAACAGGTGCGCCGGAAATCTCAGTCTGGGCCATCGCAGGCTCCTCCGTTCGTCTTATTATTCTGCAGCCTGTTGTGACGATCGTGCGGCGGGCAGCTTCTGCACCAGTGCGGTCAGCTCCGCCATCTCCTGCTCGGTGAGATCAGTCAGCGGCGGACGGACCGGGCCGGAATCGCGGCCGATCACCTTCATGCCGGCCTTGATGATCGAGACCGCGTAACCCTTCTTGCGGTTCCGGATCGCGATCAGCGGCAGGATGAAATCCTTCAGGCCGGCCTGGATCGTGGCGTGGTCGCGCTTGCGCACCGCGGCGTAGAAGTTGGTGGCGAATTCCGGCACGAAGTTGAACACGGCCGAGGAATAGGTCGTCACGCCCATGTCGAGATAGGGCAGCGCGAAGGTCTCGGCGGTCGGCAGGCCGCCGACATAGGTGAGGCGGTCGCCGAGCTTGGTGTAGACGCGGGTCATCAGCTCGATGTCGCCGATGCCGTCCTTGTAGCCGACGAGGTTCGGGCAGCGCTCAGCAAGGCGCGCGAGCGTGTCGGGCTGGAGGATGGCGTTGTCGCGGTTATAGACGATGACGCCGATCTTCACGGCGGCGCAGACCGCCTCGACATGGGCGGCAAGGCCTTCCTGCTCGGAATGGGTGAGGTAGGGCGGCAGCAGCAGGAGGCCGTCGGCGCCTGCCTTTTCCGCACCGATGGCGATCTCGCGGGCAATCGCGGTGCCGTAGCCGGTGCCGGCGAGCACGGGCACGCGGCCCTTGGTCTCGTCGACGGCGACCTTGACGACCTGCGGAACCTCTGATGGCGTCAGCGAGAAGAACTCGCCGGTGCCGCCCGCGGCGAACAGGCCTGCGACGTCATAACCGCACAGCCAGTCCATGTTGGCGCGATAGGTCGCCTCGTCGAAGGAATAGTCCACCCTAAACGGCGTGACGGGGAAGGACAGGAGGCCCGATCCGATCTTCTGGGCCATTTCCTGCGGGGTCATCTTGCTCATGGGCGCTCCCTTCTCGTGTTGCGGAGGACGCAAGCAGAGGCCGCACGTCCATGCGCCGTGGTTTAGGAGACCGTTCGATGCGCGTCCAAGCCAAAGCCTATATCGACCGATGCGGATTGAGCATCAATCCTCCGCCAGCTCCGCGGAGGACAATTCGCCGGCGATCTTGACTAGGGCCGACAGCAACGGGTTCTCGTCCTCGCGCCGCCACACCATGAACAGCTCGACCGGAACGCGCGTGCGCAGCTTCAGCGGACGCAGGCGGACGTCGGAGATCTTCAGGCTCGCCGCTGCCGCCGGTACGATGGCGAGGCCGAGGCCGGCGCGCACCATCGCGAGGATCGAGTGGATCTGGCTGAGATGCTGGACGTAGCGCGGCAGCACGTCGGCGCGGGTGAACAGCGCCACCAGGAGGTCGTGAAAGTAGCGGCTCTCGTAGGGCGAGTACATCACGAAGGGCTGGTCGTCGAAATCCTTGATGGTGATGCCGTCGGCATTCGCCAGCGGATGCTTCTTCGGGATCGCCGCGAGCAGCGGCTCGGCGACGACGCGGCGGCTGGCAAGCTCGGGCCGCGCGATCGGCGGCCGCAGCAGGCCGGCATCGATCTGGCCCGAGGTCAGCGCCTCGAACTGGTCGCCCGATACCATCTCCTTCAGAGAGAAATCGACCTCCGGCAATTTGGCGCGGCAGGCGGCGATGAGCTCGGGCAGAAAGCCATAGGCCGCGGCCGCGGTGAAGCCGACCTTCAGCGAGCCGGTCTTGCCGAGCGCAATGCGGCGGGCCACCTGCGAGGCGCTTTCCGCAAGCTTGAGGATGCGCCGCGCCTCCGGCAGGAAGCTGCGCCCGGCCGGGGTGAGGCGTACCGAGCGGCTGGTGCGCTCCAAGAGCGGCGCGTCGATGATGTGCTCGAGCACCTGGATCTGCCGGGACAGCGGCGGCTGCGTCATGTTGAGCCGCATGGCGGCGCGGCCGAAATGCAATTCCTCCGCCACCGTGACGAAACAGCGGAGCTGGTTGAGGTCGAACATCGATACATGCCTTAGATGAATAAGGCGTTTCCCCGGCACTTCTAGCATCGATCACCCCCAAAACAAAGACGGCGGCCTTGTGGGCCGCCGTTGAGTTGCCTGGTCAGGCTCTCCCATGGGAGCCCTCAGGAGGAACAGGCTGATGCGAGACCGCCTGACGTCCGCTGCGGACGCCACTGCGCTCATCACGCGCCTCTCTTAAGCCTCGGCCGTTTGCCCGACACGAGTCCTAGAGGTGCGCGCGGCGAAGTGTCCAAGTTCAAGGCAGTATCGATCGATGCTGTTTTTGGATCGATGGAACGGCGAAGTGGGGGATGATCGGTGTTGGGAAACCCTATCAAACCAGCGCTGTCATTCCCCGCGAAGGCGGGGAATCCAGTACGCAGCGGCGTCTCGATTCAATCACTGCTGTCACGGAGTACTGAATCGCCCGGTCAAGCCGGGCGACGACGGTGGGTGTGTGGAGGCAGCGCGCGCTATTGCTGCGCGCTGGGCAGCAACTGCGGCAGCAGTCCGCGCGTCACGTTCGGCGGCACGGCGTCGAGACCGAGCACGGCGCTCGCCGCCGGCAGCGCCGCGTCGGCCATCGCGGCATGGCCCTCGGCGCTCGGATGCACCGCGCCGCCATAGACGGCGGAGAGCACGCCCCAGGCCGCATCGTGGATGTCGGTCGGCTGGCTCGCCGCCGGCAGGCCTTGCGGATAGGTCATCGCGGCGAAATAGCTGTCATTGGCGTCGCGGATCCAGCGCGCGCGGGGCAGGTAGGCGCGGTATTCCGAGGCGCCGCGGCCGCACAGCATCGGCTGGCTCGCCGCGCTGACGATGTCGGGATCGAAGCTCTGGCCGTTCGCGGCAAAGCAGCTGCGGTCGAATTCGGGATCGTTGCCGGAACGGGCGCAGAAGCCGTGCTCGGCGAACGCGGCCTGGTGCGCATCGACGAAGGTCATGCGGTCGGCTTCGGGATCGCGGCACAGCGCACCGCGGGTGCAGGTGGCGAGCCCCTTCAGCTGCGGCAGGAATTCGCTGTCGACGAAGGCGGAGACGCGGGAAAGGCGCTGCGGATCGGCATTGAAGGACGGGTGGATGTCGAAGCCGGCCCGGCCGCCGCGGCAGGGCGCGCCGCCGTCGGCGAGTGCAGGATTGGCATAGGAGACATAGACCACGTGCGAGAGGTCGCCGCCGACCAGCGGCTTCAACGCCTCGCGCAGCTTGACGAAAGCCTGCGGCAGCTCGCGTTGGAGCGCATCGCGGGAATCGTCGACGCTTGCCATCACGCCGGAGCGGCGGAACAGCGCGCGCTCGGTGGCGGTTTCGACGATGACGTCGGCGACCAGGCCGGAGAAATAGACGTCGTTGGCGCCGACCGAGAGCAGCACGAGATCGAGCGTGCGATCGGGCTGGCGCTTCTTGGCCGCGGTGACGGCTTCCCGCAGCTCGGCGACTTGCGCGTTCACGCTGGTGTTGCAGACGCCGGTCTTGCCGGGCGGGCATTCGCGGGCGCGCTGCGAGCCGAGCAGCCCGTCGACGATGCTGGCGCCAGTGCAGGCGAGCGGCAGGAAGGTCACGGCGATGTGGGTGTAGCGCACCGCGAGTGCCAGCGCGGTGCGCGCCTGATAGCTGTAGAGCGATCGATGGCACGGCGCATTGAACCAGAGCGCGCTGTAGCGCTGCCAGTTGGCGAGCGTATCCGGCGCCTCGCAGGCGCGGCCGCCCTTGAAGCCGTGGCGGCTCGGCCGATAGTACTGCTCGCCGGCGGTGCCGAGATAGGAGCGGAAGCAAAAACCTTCGTCCGACAGCGCCAGTGGCCGGTCCGGGTTGCCTTCGCCCGAGGCGATGCTGTCGCCTAGACCTGCGATGAAGATGTCGCGGACCTGGATCTCGGTCTGGACCCGCTGGGTCGGATCGGAGCCGGCCGAGACATCGACGGTCGCGACCGTCTGCTTGCCGTAGCGGACGCGCAAATTGACCGGCTCGGCACAGTCGAAGGTCGAGCTCTGCGGCCCGTCGCCGTCATCGAACGACCAGGCGCAGGTGGCGCCGACCGGCACCGCACCGGTCAGGCGCACTGTCACCGGATGGTCGATCGGCGTGATGTAGTTCTCTTTGACATTGTCGCGGGTGCAGGGCTGGTTGACCCGCCCCTGCAGATCGATGCACAGCCGGTTGACCATGTTGCGGGCCCAGCCGCGGCCCTCGCTCTGGAGCTCCAGCGACTGCTCGGCGGCCAGAATGCTGCGGTTACGCGCGTTCTCGACATGGAGCAGGAAATCACGCTCCTCGCGGAATAGCCGGAAGCGGTTACGCACCTCCCAGCTGATCTGCATGGTGCCGGCGTCCTGCGCGGCGGCACGCTCGGGCAAAGCGAGGAGGCTGGTAAGCAGCACGGCGCCTGCCGAAAGGGTGCGAAGGAATACGGAAATCATGGCCCGCGTCTTCAACGGCAAAGTTGAGGCGGAAATAAGAGAGGATTGCGCGCCGGCCCGCAACCTTTGTCCGATGATTCCGAGGTGCCTTCGGCGGCTCAGCGCTTGCCGGCCTGCCGCAGCAGCCGTTCGCGCTCCATCGGCGTCACCTCCTTCGGCAGGTTGGCCTGCGCGCAGGCTTCCGCCAGCCGCCGCCGCTCCTGCCACGGTGCGACCACATTCATCCAGAGCTCGCGCATGCCCATGATGGAGATGGCGAGGCCGAACGGGATCACGAAATAGAGAATGCGGAACACCAGCAGCGTGGCCAGAAGCTCCTCGCGGCCGAACTGGGGCAGCGCCACCAGCATGGCGGCATCGAACACGCCGATCGAGCCGGGGGCGTGGCTGGCAAAGCCGATCAGGGTCGCCAGGATGAACACGACCGCGAGCGACATGAAGTCGATCGGCGGGTTAGCCGGCATCAGGAGGTACATTGCGGTGGCGCAGAAGCCGAGATCGACGACGCCGATCAGGATCTGCACCAAGGTCAGCGGTGCCGAGGGCAGCACCACCTTCCAGCCTTTCTGGCCGAGCTCGCGGCGCTTCTCGCCCATGCAGAGCCAGACCAGATAGGCGCCGATCGATGCGAGGCCGCCGAGGGCGATCAACCGATTGAGCGAAGAGGGGAGCTGATCCATCGAGGAGGCCGCATCCGGATGGACGGCCATGCCGATCGAGAGCACGAAGATGTTACCGAGCCAGAAGGTCAGGCCCGACAGGAAGCAGATCTTCGCGACGTCGATCGCGTTCAATCCGTAGTCCGAATAGATCCGGAAACGGATCGCGCCGCCGGTGAAGACCGTGGCGCCGATGTTGTGGCCGATCGAATAGGACGTGAAGCTGGATAGCGCCGCGATGCGATAGGGCACGTGCTTCTTGCCGATCGTTCGCAGTGCAAAATAGTCGTAGAAGGTCAGCGTACAGAACGCGAAGACGACGCAGATCGCCGCCAGCCCGATGTTGCCGCGGGGAATCTCCGTCAACGCGGTCAGGATGACCCCGGTATCGATGCCCTTGAGGGTTCGCACCAGCGTGGTGATCGCAAAGGCGATGATGAAGATGCTCGCGGCAACTCCGAGCCGTCGCCAGCCGATCCATCTCTTGAAGCCGCGCTTCAGCGCGGGCAGCAGTCCGTGCATTCATCCTCCCGGCGGGGGGCAAGATCGACCGGGCCAGGCATTGGCCGGTCGGGTGCGATCACGGCCAAAAGGAAGGCATCGATCGCTAGGCATGATCCAGCTCATTTAAGGCAAAATCAGCGGCTTGTGCAGCCCTTGACAACAATAGGTTCTGCGTTCGGCGAGCAACTTTGTCATACGCGGTTCATATCGGCGGCCCGTTAAGCATATGAGTCGCGAAACCCGGCTCCGTCCGCGCGCTCACCGTGCCGGCACGATCTCAAATCCCGGCGCCGTCCGCATTGTTCCAGCGCAGGCCGCATCGACGTTTTTGGAACGTCGATGTCGCGTGGTCGTTAGGCTCCATCAGCAATCGAACATGGCGGAATACGCGGCATTTTCGCACGAGCCGGCGCCTCCGTGTTCCCAACACCCGAGGATCGGAACGATGGGACTGTTCACAAAAGACATCAAGACCATGAACGACCTGTTCGTGCATCAGCTCCAGGACATCTATTACGCCGAGCAGCAGCTCACCAAGGCGCTGCCGAAGATGGCGAGCAAGGCCACTGATCCGCAGCTGAAACAGGGCTTTTTGACGCACCTCGAAGAAACCAAGCAGCACGTCGCGCGGCTCGAGGAGGTCTTCAAGATGCACGGCGCCGCGGTGAAGGCAGTCGACTGCCCAGCCATCGACGGCATCATCGAGGAAGCCGACGAGACCGCCGGCGAAGTTGCCGACAAGGCGGTGCTCGACGCGGCCCTGATCAACGCGGCGCAGGCTGCCGAACATTACGAGATCGTCCGCTACGGCAGCCTGATCGCCTGGGCCAAGCAGCTCGGCCGCAACGATTGTGCGGCGGTGCTCGCCAAGACGCTCGAGGAGGAGAAGGCGACCGACCAGAAGCTGACGACGCTCGCCGAGAGCAAGGTGAATCTGCGCGCGGCGAGCTGATGCGATTGCACTGGACCGACGCCGAGAACGCCGCGCCATCAGCGCGGCGTTCCTGATTTAGTGGGCCTATATTTGAGCCCGAAGCCGAGCGCGATCACGGCAAAGGCCGCGATCATGGCGGCGAAGACGATACTCGCAAGGCGCGGGCTTGCCAGCGTCAAGATCACCCCGATGCCGATCACAGGAAGCGCGTTGCCTAGAAAGCCGCAGATGAAATAGGCCGAGACCACTTCCGCGCGACGATCCTCCGGCGCGATCTGGTTCACCACCTGCAGGCTGCCACGATAACCCAGCCCCACCGCAACTGCGCATAGCGTAGTTGCCGCGATCATCAGGGCCATCGATGCCTGAAATTGTGCAGCGACGATCAGTGCCACGCTCGGGAGCATGAGGCCGAGGGAGCACAGCATGGCCGTGCGGCTCGACAGCGAGCGTCAGCGCGATAACGATGGGCCACCACTGCGGAGAACTCGAGGAAGACAGCCCCGGCCACGGCGTGATGATGGCAACGACCGTTGCAGTGAGCGCTGTCCGGCGGCGGCCAATCTGGTCCGAGATGCGCCCGAACACCAGCAGCGCAGCCAGATTGCCGATCACATAGGTAGATCAGCGTCAGGGTGATTTGCGAGAAGCCGAACTGTCGCTCGTAGAGCACATAAAGCGGCGTCACCAGGGTGCTGCCCGCGAACAGCACGCCGATCAGGCCGGCGACGATTGCAAGCGTAGCCAGCTTGCCGAATTCGGACCCACTGTGTGATCAATGGAGTAGTGCTTCGTTGCCATGCCTAACCTATGGATGTAGTCCCGGCGGCCAACTCGAAGCAATCACCCCCGTTCCCTGTGTCCCCGGCGCGGCTGGCATGCGCGCGCGGGAAGGTTGATTGTATTGGCACCCGCTCATCCGCCAATTGAAAAACGGGGAGCGAACGCGTGCTGACCGGCAACGATCGGTTGATTTTGGAAGCTCCTGTTCACCATCCGGCACGCCAATCATCCTTCGTTACCTAATATCCACCACTTCCCGGCTTTGGTGATGGCAGGCTTGGGGAATGCTTATGTATCAGGTGCTCTACTGTCTGACCGACGAACATGACTGGCGGCTGGTCGCGCTTGCCGGCGCGGTGTGTCTGCTCGCCAGTGCGGCGGCGATCAGCCTGTTTCACAGGGCGCGCGCGACGCAGGGATCGGGGCGCCTGGTGTGGCTAACGCTCGACGCAGTCGTCGCCGGCTGCGGCATCTGGGCGACGCATTTCATCGCAATGCTGGCGTACGGACCGGGCGTCGGCGGCGCCTACAATGTCCCGGTGACGCTGGTGTCGCTGATCTTCGCCATCGCCGTCACCTTTGTCGGCTTGAGTGTTGCGGTCTCGACCATCCGGCCCAGCCTCGTCGCCCTCGGGGGGGCAGTTGTCGGAGGCGGCGTGGCGGCGATGCACTATACGGGCATGATGGCGCTCGAAATCCCTGCGCGCGTTAGCTGGTCAACGGGGACCGTGGCCGTGTCGATCTTGCTCGGGCTGATCTTCGGCGCGCTCGCGCTCCATGTTGCTGACCGGCGTGACAGCCTGTCCGGCGCGCTCGGTGCCACGGTGCTGCTGACCGTGGCCATCGTCTCGCATCATTTCACGGCGATGGGGGCGGTGCAGCTGACGCCGGATCCGACACTGGTGATCAGCGGGCTATCAATCCCGCCGACGTCGCTGTCGGTTTTGACCGCGAGCGCCGCGGCTGCGATCATCATGATCGCATTGCTCGCCGCGCTCCTCGACCGCCGCGCCAAGGGCGAATTGGGCCGCCAGCAGATGGTGCTGGATACGGCGCTCGAAAACATGTCGCAGGGGCTCTGCATGTTCGACGCCGACGGCAAGATCATGCTGTTCAACGAACGTTATGCATCGTTGCTCCGCCGCACCGGGATCGCCCTGACCGGCCGCCTGCTGGCCGACGTGCTGAGGGAAGAGCAGGCCAGCGGCGAGTGGCAGGGCAATGCCGATGAATTCTTCGCCCGCCTCGTCGCCGATGCGCGGGACGGCCGCACCACGACCGAAATCCTCAATCGCTCCGGCCGCTCTATCCGGGTGGTCAACCAGCCGATGCAGGGCGGCGGTTGGGTCGCAACCTTCGAGGACATCACCGAATGGCTGGAGGCGCAGGCGAAGATCTCCCATATGGCGCGCCATGACGCGCTGACCGGCCTGCCTAACCGCGTGCTGTTCCACGAACAGCTCGAGCATGGGCTGCGCCGGACCAGCTCGGGCGACCAGCTTGCGGTGCTCTGTCTCGATCTCGACCACTTCAAGGACATCAATGACTCGCTCGGCCATCCCATCGGCGATGCCTTGTTGAAGGAGGTTGGGCGCAGGCTGGAGGCGAGCGTCGGCGAGAACGACACCGTGGCCCGGCTTGGCGGCGATGAGTTCGCCGTGGTCCTGATCGGGCGCTCCGAGGAGGCGGTGGCTAGATCCCTGGCCAGCCGTCTCGTCGAGGTGATCTCGGCGCCTTACGAGATCGACCAGCATCAGATCGTGATCGGCGTCTCGATCGGCATCTCGCTGTCGCCGCAGGACGGCAGCAGTCCAGACGAGCTGTTGAAGAACGCCGACCTCGCATTGTACCGCGCCAAGGCGGACGGTCGGGGCACCTACCGCTTCTTCGAGACCGGTATGGATGCGCGCGCGCAGGCGCGGCGGCTACTGGAAATGGATCTCCGCGCGGCGCTCCAACGGAACGAATTCGAGGTGCATTATCAGCCGATCCGCGACGTCCTCAGCGAGCGCGTCGTGGCCTTCGAGGCGCTGCTGCGCTGGAGACATCCGCAGCGCGGGCTGATCGCACCTATCAAATTCATTCCGCTGGCCGAAGAGACGGGCCTCATCATCCAGCTCGGCGAGTTCGTGCTGCACCGGGCCTGTGCCGACGCGGCCACCTGGCCCGACGATGTCGACGTCGCCGTCAATTTGTCGCCGGTGCAGTTCAAGAGCCCGAACCTGATCGCGGCGGTGACAGAGGCGTTGGCCATATCGGGACTCGGTGCGCGCCGCCTCGAGCTCGAGATCACCGAATCCGTCCTGCTCCAGAACAGCGAGGCGACGCTGACCACCTTGCACGAGCTGCGTGCCATGGGCGTGCGGATCTCGCTCGACGATTTCGGCACCGGCTATTCGTCGCTGAGCTATCTGCGCAGCTTCCCGTTCGACAAGATCAAGATCGACCGCTCCTTCGTGTCGGAGCTGGCGACGCGCGAGGATTCCATGGCGATCATTCGCGCCGTGACCGGCCTCGGCCGCAGCCTCGGCATCGTCACCACGGCGGAGGGCGTCGAGAACGACGCGCAGCTCGAGCTGCTCCGGCGCGAGGGCTGCACCCAGGCGCAGGGTTATCTGTTCAGCAAGCCGCGGCCCGCCTCGGATGTCGCGATCATGCTGGAACGGCCGCGGCTGCGCGCGTCGGCTTGAGAGGTCAGCTTCGGCGCAGCGCGAAATGCGCGCCGCAGAACGCCATCACGGCGCCGAGACACAGGGCTGCAAGCCCGGCGAGCACGCCCGAGACGGTCGGGACCGGGCTCGGCGCCGACGCCGCCTGACCCGCTCCCGCAAGCAGCAGCACGCCGACCGCGATCAGGAATTGCCGCATCCGCTGCGGGATCTGTCCGGAGACGGCGCTCTGCATCAGGCTCGCCGTGAAATAGCCGCCGGAGAATCCGACGGTGGCGATCAGCCACCAGGCGATGGCGGCGCCCGCCGGAATGAACTCATGCGTGTCGGAGCGCCAGAGGCGGCCGAGATCGAGACCGTAGCGCGCGCCCAGCATGTGCACCGCGAGCGCCAGCAACACACCGGAGATCATCGCGGCGCCGAGAATCAGGCGGCGCGGAAAAAAGGTCGTCTCAGCCATGTCTCGCTTGTAGGATGGCCGGGGGCGATCGCGCAAGCCGATCGCCCAAGCGATCGCCCATGGGTTCGTTGACGACATGCCGGGAGCGGAAGCGGATTCGACCACGAGCTATGCCTACAAGGCCTCGCTGATCGGCTCGGCGCATCGCTTCGAGCTGACGGAGCAGGGGCTGTCCTGGCACATCGCCGGCCGCTCCGGCCTGTGGCGCTATGACGAGATCTCGGCGATCCGGCTGTCGTTCCGCCCGGTGTCGATGCAGCAGCACCGCTTCCGCGCCGATATCAGCCGCACTGGCGGCGGCCGCATCGCGATCCTGTCGACGAGCTGGCAGACCGCGGCGCTGATGGCGCCGCAGGACAACGGCTTTCGCGATTTCCTGATCGAGCTGCATGCGCGGATGGCCAAAGCCGGCAGCCGCGCCGAATTGACCGCGGGCCTCGGCCGCAAGACCTATGCGGCGGTGCTGGCGTTCCTGGCCGTGCTCGCCGTGGCAATGGCGGGGCTGTTGATCCGCGCGCTTCTGACCGGCGAACTCGCCGGCGTGCTGTTCATCCTCGGCTTCGCCGCGCTGTTCGCCTGGCAGGTCGGCGGCTTCGTGCGGCGCAACCGGCCGCAGAGCTACAGTTTCGATCGCGTGCCGAAGGCCCTGCTGCCCTAAAGCGTTTGCGAGCGAAGTGAGGTCCGGTTCGCGTGAAGAAAACGCGTCAAATGAGAGCCCTACTCCGTCGAATCGAAATCGTCCTCCTTGGTGCCGAGCAGCGAGACGATGGTGCGCAGGCCGGAATCGAGCTGCTCGGGCGAGGGCGGGGCCAGCGCGAGCCGCACCGCGTTCGGCGCATGACCGTGCGCGATTGCAAAGGTCGAGGACGGCGTCAGCGCGATGCCGCGCCTTGCTGCTGCGGCGACGAAGGTCTGCGAGCGCCAGTGCGGCGGCAGCGTCAGCCAGAGATGATAGGAGCGCGGATCGGCGGCGAGCTGGTAGCCGGAGAGCAGCCTAGCGGCGGTCTGCTGTCGGCGCGCGGCATCGATGCGTTTCAGTCGGGTCAGCTCGGCGACGGTGCCGTCGGCCATCAGCCGCTGCCCGGCCGCGAGCGCATGGCCGGAGGCGATCCAGCCGCCGGTCCGCACCGCGCTCATCACACTCTCGCGCAGATGCGGCGGCGCGACGAGGATGCCGAGCGCGAGCCCCGGCGCGACCTTCTTGGACAGGCTGTCGAGCACGATGCAGCGGTCGGGCCCGAGCGCGGCCAGCGGCGTGTCGTCGGCGAGGAAGCCGTAGACGATGTCCTCGATGATGGTCAGATCGAGCTTCTCGGCGACGCGCATGATGTCGGCGCGCCGCGTCGCGTTCATGGTGACGCCGAGCGGGTTCTGGATGATGGGCTGCAGATACAGCGCCGACAGATGCGCCTCGCGATGGGCCTTCTGGATGGCGTCGGGCCGCGCGCCGAACTCGTCCATGGGGATCGGGACCAGCGTCACACCGAGCCGCGCGGCGATGCTCTTGACGTAAGGGTAGGTCAGCGCCTCGACGCCGCAGCGGCCGCCGGTGGGCACCAGCGCGGCAAGCGCGGCCGCCAGCGATTGCTTGCCGTTGGCGGTGAAGAAGATCTGCTCGGGCTGCGGCGAAAAATCCTTGCGTGCGAGATAGGCAGCCGCGGCAACGCGGGCGCTCTTGGTGCCGGTGCTGGTGGAAACGCGCAGTGCGGATTCGAGCGCGTCGATGCGCTCGAGCCCCGCGAGGCTTTTGGCGATCATCGCCCATTGCTGCGGCAATAGCGGGTAATTGACCTCGAGATTGATGCGCGCGTCGGCCGGCTCGCGCATGGTCTCGACTTCACGCCTGACGTCGCCGGAGATGAACGTGCCGCGCCCGACCTCGCCGACCACGAGGCCACGGCGGAGCAATTCAGTATAGACCCGGCTCGCGGTCGAGACCGCGATGCCGCGGTCATAGGCAAAATTGCGCTGCGGCGGCAGCCGGTCGCCGGGCCTTAACGTGCCGTTAGTGATATCGGCCGCAATGGCGTCGGCCAGCTTCACATACTCGAACTTGGACATATTGCACCGAGAGCAATGTTTTGCTTGCTCCGAGGAGTGTACTGGAGCATTTAAGTTCCATCAAGTTCCGCGATTGAGCCGAGGAGAGCGAGAGCAATCCGATGGCAAATGAGGTGCAGGCGCCCGCAAGCGTCCGCGCCAACGGCACCTGCTTCGCCGCGCGGAACGACAGGCCGGAGAAGAAGAATGACCACGATCTCGCAAACTGCCGGGCGGACTTTACGCCCATCCTCATCGGGCGGATTTTTCAGTGCCCTAGCCCTGCGCCTCACCGCGCTGTTCGACAGCCTGGAGCGCCGCTCCGCCGTCAAGACCCTGAACGAGCTCGACGACCGCGCCCTGCGCGACATCGGCATCACACGCAGCCAGATCGAGGATGCCGTGTACGGGCAGTTCAAGACCGAGCTGTCGCGGTATCTGTGATACTCGCGTGTCCAGAAGTGCTGCAGCGGGAAGCGCTGCTGCGCAGAGCCGGGACCCAGCGGATCGCACTCGCTGACGCATGGGCCCCGGCTCTGCAGCGCATCGGCGAAGAGACGCTGCGCGGCGTCCGGGGCACGGGAGCGCGAGTGTGGCTCGCAATGACGGAGTCTGCTGCCCTTCAGTGCCTCACCACCAGCACCGAGCACTTGGCGTAGCGCACGACGTGGCCGGCGTTGGAGCCGAGGAAATAGGTGCGCATCGCCGGGCGATGCGAGGTCATCACGATCAAATCGGCCTTCACGTGCACGGCTTCCTCCAGGATCTCGTGATAGATGCCGCCTTGGCGCACCACGCTGGAGATGCGGGACGGCTCGATGCCGGATTCCCGCGCGACGATGGCAAGCGCCTCTTCCGAGGTCTGGCGCTGTTGCTCGTCGAAATCGGCCGGGACGTACTCGGCCAGCATCACCGGCGTCATCGGCAGCACGTTGAGCAGGCGCACGGTGCCGCTCCAGGTCTGCGACAAAGTCGCCGCGGTCGCGATCGCCGGCTTGGCGAGATCGGTGTCGGCGAGATCGATGGGCACGAGGATGGACTTGAACATCTGCGCCTCCCTGAAGACCAAGCTGAACAACCGGTCGAGACGGCGCCCGCGCGTCTCTAGCTCGATCGAAGCAGCTTGGGGCTGACGAACAGCACCAGCTTGCCGCGGCGGTAGGCCACGTCATCCCAATCCTTGACGTCAAAGTCGAAGATCGCAAGCCCCGCTGTGGGCAGGTTGTCGCCGAGTGCCTTGGCGCCATCGGGATCGCCGCCGCCGATCAGCATGAGCGCGACCTCGTGCATGCCGGGATTGTGGCCGATCAGCAGCAGCCGCTTCGGATCGGCGGGGGCGGTTGCGGTGCGAATGGTGTCCAGGATCTGCGCGGGATCGGCGCCATAGAGTTCCGGCAGGACCTCGACCTGCGGCGCCGGGACGCGGTCCTTCATCGCCTCCCAGGCGATGTCCCAGGTCTGACGGGCCCTCACGGCGTGGGAGACCAATACGGTATCGGGGAAGGGCGGATGGGCCGCGATCCAGTCTCCCATCCGCGCGGCATCCTTGTGACCGCGGTCGTCGAGCCGGCGGTCCTGGTCACGGCCGCTCGGTGCGTCGGTCTCGGTCTTGGCGTGACGCAGCAGCATCAAACGGCGCATGGCATTCTCGAATCGTTCCACGTCCACGATAATCTACAGGCGCCGGTTGAGGACAAGGTGACAGGCGCCCGGTTGGTATCTTAAGAAACGCTATGAGCGAGACTTTCACAAGCGTGTCCCAGGAAGAAGCCGGCTTTCGCGACCGCGTGCGGCTGTCGTTCGATCTCGATGCCGACATTTGTGTGATCGGGGCGGGCCTAGCTGGGCTTACCGTGGCGCTGGAGGCGGCCCGGCTCGGGGCCAGCGTCGCGGTGCTCGAGGGTCGGCATATCGGCTGGAACGCCTCCGGCAACCAGCTCGGCACCGTGATGCCGGGCTTTGCGCTGCCGCTCACGGACCTGATCGAGCGCATCGGCTTGGAGGACGCCCGCGAATTGTGGACCCTGTCGAAGCAGGGCGCCGCGTTCGTCCGGGCCAACGCCAGCGAAGAGAGCATGCCGGGGATCGGCCTCAGCGACGGCGCGCTGGAGGTCTCCAACGTCGATGCAGGCGACCGGCTGATCAGCCGGCTGCAGATGCTGAACGAGGATTTCGATACCGAGGTCGAAGGCTGGCAGGTCGATCGCGTGCGCGAGGCGCTCAAGACCGATCATTACTTCCACGGCGTGTATTATCCGAAAGCGTTCCAGGTCGACGGCCGGAAATATGTGCACGGCCTTGCGGCGCTGGCACGGCGGGCAGGCGCCCGCATCTTCGAGGACACGCCGGTCGTCAGCATCGATCATTCCGGCATCCGCAAGCGCATCGTCACGCCCTCGGCGCGGCTGCGGGCGAGCCACATCGTGCTCGCCGGCAACATTCATCTCGGCGCCCCCTCCAAGCGCCTGTCGGAGACGCTGCTTCCGGTCTGGCGCTATGCCGGCGTGACCGCGCCGCTCGGCGAGCGTGTGCACGAAATCATCGCCTTCAAGGGATCGGTGATGGATTCCGACGGCGTCGACCATTTCCGGGTCGTCGACGGCGACCGGCTGATGTGGGAGAGCCCGGAGACCACCTGGGCCGCGCGTCCGCAGCGCTTCGCCGGCGCCATCAAGCGGCGGATCCGGACGATCTTTCCCGAGCTCGGCAATGTCGAGATCACCGACATCTTCGGCGGCGCCACCGGCCAGACCGTGCACGGCATGCCGCAGATCGGCCAGCTGCGCAAAGGCCTGTGGGTGGCGAGCGGCTTCGGTCGTCAGGGCATGAACACCTCCGCCATGGCCGGACAGATGATCGCACGCAGCATTTTGTGGGGCGATGAGCGCTGGAAGCTGTTCTCGCCGTTCGAACTGGTCTGGGCGGGCGGCGCCACGGGGCGCGTCGCCGGCCAGCTGGTCGGGATCTGGGGCAGGGCGAGCTCCGCCGCCGCAGGTGCGCTCGCCCGCTATCGCGAGCGCGCCAGGGTCAAGGACAGGCAACGCGAGGCCCGCGTCGCCGAAGCCAACCGCGCCGCCGGCACCGGTCCGCGCCGAGCGCCGCCCGGCGTGCGACCCCGGCCGGCGCCACCGCCGAAAGCCGCGGTCGGCGCTGCGGAACCGGTCGTGCACGAGGACCGCGTCTCGCAATAAGTTGAGCGAAATTCCGCTCCGACGTGTAACTTGGGCCGGCAGAAGCCCGTATCTCAGGGCGTGGACTTCCCGCGCACGGAGAATGACATGCTTGACCGCCGCATCCTGCTCACGACTGTCGCCGGCCTGTTTGGCCTTTCGGCCTTGCGCTGGCTGAGGGGAACACCTGCCGAGGCCGGCGAGAAGGCCGCGCAGAAGTTCGAGATCACCAAGACGGAGGCCGAATGGCGCGCGCAGCTCACGCCGCAGCAATATGAGATCCTGCGCAACCACGGCACCGAGCGGCCCGGCTCCAGCCCGCTGCTCAAGGAGAAGCGCAAGGGCATCTTCGCCTGCGCCGGCTGCGACCTGCCGCTGTTTACGTCGGAGACCAAGTTCGAGAGCGGCACCGGCTGGCCGAGCTTCTATGCGCCGATCGAAGGCAATGTCGGCAAGACCGAGGACCGCAGCTACGGCATGGTCCGCACCGAGGTGCATTGCCGGCGCTGCGGCGGCCATCTCGGCCATGTCTTCGACGACGGCCCGAAGCCGACCGGATTGCGCTATTGCATCGACGGTTTCGGCTTGGTCTTCCATCCCGCGGCGGCGTCGGCGACGTAGGTTTCACGGGAGTCATTCCGGTCCTGCGGACCGCTCCGGAACGACAGGATGCCCCGGCAATTGTTGCCGGTCCCGGCAAATGTGCCCCGGTCGTCAGACCGGGGCTTTTTCATTAAGTCATTGATTTGCTGAAGATACCCGCATTGGCATAGGCCTTGCGACGTCTCTTTCCGATTGCGGCCATGGTCGACCGGCCGCCGAGATCGGATTTGGAGACAAAGTTATGGGTATCTTCGATGCAATGAACACCTCGGTGGGTGGCCTGCAGGCGCAGTCCTTCGCGCTGCAGAACATTTCCGGCAACATCGCGAACTCATCCACCACCGGTTACAAGGGCATCGGCACCAGCTTCGTCGACCTCATTCCGGACTCCTCAGTCCCGAGCAAGCAGGTGGCAGGCGGCGTGCAGGCCAACGCCAAGGCTACCATCACGACGCAGGGCACGATCTCGTCCTCCAGCGTCGCCACCAACATGGCGATCACCGGCGACGGCTTCTTCTCGATCCAGAAGGCGAGCGGCGTCGTCGACAACGTGCCTGTCTTCACCGGGGTGACCTACTACACGCGGCGCGGCGACTTCCAGCTCAATGCCAACGGCAACCTGGTCAACGGCGCCGGCTATTATTTGATGGGCGTCACCGTCGACCCGAAGACCGGCAACCCGACCGGCAGCGTGGCAAACGTCCTGCAATTCCAGAACAACTTCATTCCGGCGCAGGCGACCACCTCGATCCAGTACGCGGCGAACCTGCCGACCCAGCCGAACACGGTGGCAAAAACCACGGCATCGACCGGCACCTTGCTCGCCGCCGGCGGCCTGAACCCGTCCGATTTCGCCGCCAACCCGCTGCCGGTCGGCACGCCGCCGGCGCCCTATGCCAACGCGACGGTCTCGGGCGCGGCCGCAACCGGCAACATCCGCTCGGCCTATTCTTCGACGACGGCCACGGGCACAGTTGCGCTCCAGAACAATTCCTCGGCAGTCGCCTCGACCACCACCTCGCTCGACAATGCCGCCGGCACGCATCTCGCCTCCAGCATTCTGACCGCGTTGAGCGGCCAGACGCTGACCATCAACGGCAACACCATCACGTTCAACGGCGGCACCACGGTCTCGACCGTCGGCAGCAACACCACGATCGGTCTCGGTGCGGGCACCACGGCGACAGTGGCCGACATTCTGAATGCGATCCAGACCGCCGGCGGCGCCGGCGTCACGGCCTCGCTCTCGGTCAGCGGCAATATCCAGATCGCGACCGGCACCGGCACGGACGTTGCGATCGGCAGCGGCACGGCCGCCACCGCGCTCGGCATCAGCAGCGTGACACGCGGCGGCAACGTGCTGTCGTCGCCGGCGATCTCCGGCGCGACCGTGTTGAGCGGCAGCGCGACGGCCGGCGGCGCCCAGGTGCTCACATCCGGCTTCTCCGCCGGCGACACCATCACCGTCAATGGTCAGACCCTGACCTTCATGAACTCCGGCGCCTCGGGCCCGAACCAGATCAACGTCACCGACAACGTCACGACCCTGCTCGGCAAGATCGATGCGCTCTCCGGCGCCTCGGGATCGTCGGTCAGCAGCGGCGGCGTGATCACGCTGAACACCGGCACGGTCTCCAACCTGACGGTCTCCAGCTCCAACAGCGCGGCCTTCTCCGCGCTCGGCTTCACCTCGACCATCACCAGGAATCGCGAGGGTGGCGGCACGGCCGGCACCGGCGGCGTGATCGGCAACGACATCGCCACCTTCACCAAGGAATCGATCAGCGGCGGCGCGGTGACCGCCTACAATGCCGCCGGTACGCCGGTGAACCTGCAATTGCGCTGGGCCAAGACCGACAGCGCCTCGCTGGGCGCAGGTCATTCCGACAGCTGGAACCTGTTCTACCAGACCGACCCGAACGCGACCGGCACGACGGTCGGATGGGTCAATACCGGCCAGACCTTCACCTTTGCCGCCGACGGCTCGCTGACCTCGCCGAGCGGCTCGGGCATCACCATCAACAACGTCACCGTTAGCGGCCAGTCGCTCGGCTCGGTCGCCTTCAACATCTCCTCGGGCGGCCTGACGCAATATGCCAGCACCAGCGGCGCGGTGACGATCAACACCATCACCCAGAACGGCTACGCCGCCGGTCAGCTCCGCTCGGTCGCCGTCAACAACAACGGCGTGGTGGTCGGCACCTTCTCCAACGGCCAGAACCTCAACCTCGCGCAGGTGCAGCTGTCGCACTTCAACGGCACCAATTATCTGAAGGCGATGGACGGCGGCGCCTATGCCGCGACCGAACAATCGGGTGACGCCATCGACGGCGCTTCGGGCACCATCAGCGGCTCGTCGCTGGAGGGATCCAACACCGACATCGCCGACGAATTCACCAAGCTGATCGTGACCCAGCAGGCCTATTCGGCCAACACCAAGGTGATCACGACGGCAAACTCGATGGTGCAGGATCTCCTCAACGTGTTGCGCTGATCGGCGCGTGACGTAACAAAGGCGGGCCAGTGATATGGGTTTGAGTTCAGCCCTCGCCAGTGCGATGAGCGGTCTGCGTGCCAACCAGGCCGCGCTCTCGATCGTCTCCTCGAACGTCGCCAATGCGCAGACGCCGGGTTACGTCGTCCAGACGCCGAACCAGATCGAGGTCACCACCGGCGAGTTCGGCGCGACGGCGATGACGACCGGCGTCAGCCGCCTGCTCGACACCTATGTGCAGAACCAGCTACGGACCGAGACCGGCGGCGGCGGCTACGCCGACCAGATGGCCAACATCCTGAAGCAGCTTCAGAATGTCTACGGCACGCCCGGCAATTCCGGCACGCTCGAAAGCGCGCTGAACAAGTTCACGACGGCGCTGCAGGCGCTGTCGACCAGCTCGGGTGCGTCGTCGGCGCAGACCGTCGCGCTCGGGGCGGCCCAGGCGCTCGCGACGCAGCTCAACGTCACCACCAAGGGCATCCAGTCGCTGCGCTCCAACGTCGAACAGGATCTCGGCAATTCGGCGCAGGCCGCCAATGCGGCCATGAAGCAGATCGCCGACATCAACACCAGGCTCCAGGGCCTGTCGGCCAACGATCCCTCGGCCGCAACGCTGATGGACCAGCGCGACCAAGCCATCAACACGCTGTCGAAATATGTCGACGTCCGCGTCACCACCGACAATTCGAACCAGGCCAACATCTACACCACGACCGGCATTCAGCTGGTCGGCGCCGGGCTCGCCTCCGAATTCTCCTTTGCCTCCGCCGGCGCGCTGTCGGCAACGTCCCTCTACAACATCGACCCTGCCAAGTCCGGCGTCGGCGCGTTCAACATCAAGCTGCCGAACGGCTCGCAAGTCGACGTCGTCGCCAACAACGTGGTGTCGTCCGGCCAGATCGCGGCCGATCTGAAGCTGCGCGACGACATTTTGGTGCAGGCGCAGAACCAGATCGACCAGCTCGCCGCCACGATGGCGAGCGCGCTGTCCGATAAGACAACGGCGGGCAGCACGGTCACCGGCCCGCCGGCCGGCTTCGATCTCGAGCTCGCCGGTGCGCTGCCGGGCAACACGGTCAACATCACCTATACGGACACGGCGACCAACACGCAGCGCCAGATCACGCTCGTCAACGTGACCGACCCAGCCGCGCTGCCGCTCCAGAACGCGACCAACGCCAACCCGATGCGGATTGGCGTCGACTTCGCCGGTGGCATGGGCGCGATCGCCTCTGCGCTGAACACCGCGCTGTCGGGCACGCATCTGTCGTTCTCCGCCGCCCCGTCGCCCGCGACCGCCACGACACTGAGGGTGACCGACGACAACACCGGGCTTGCCAAGGTCGGTTCGGCCTCGACCACCAAGACGATCTCGTCGCTGACCTCGGGCAATCCGCAGCTGCCGCTGTTCACCGACGGCGGGCAGGCGCTCTACACCGGCGCAATCACGGCGTCGGGCTCGCAGATGACCGGTCTTGCCGGGCGCATCGCCGTGAACACGCAGCTCGTGACCGATCCCACCCGGATGTCGGTCTACAATACCTCGCCGGTGACGCCCGCAGGCGACACCACGCGTTCGGACTATCTCTACTCGCAGCTCACCAGTGCAGTGTTTTCCTATTCGCCGCAGAGCGGCCTCGGCTCGGCGAGTCAGCCCTTCACCGGCAGCGTCTCGAACTTCCTCCAGCAGTTCCTGAGCGTGCAGGCCAACGCCGCGACCCAGGCGACCCAGCTCCAGCAAGGCCAGAGCGTCGTGGTCTCGACGCTCCAGGCCAAGTTCGACTCGACCTCCAAGGTCAACCTGGACTCGGAGATGTCGAACCTGATCCAGCTTCAGAATGCCTATGCCGCCAACGCCCATGTCATGTCGGTGGTGCAGACCATGATGAACACGTTGATCCAGGCTCAACTGTAAACAGTAACAGGGCTCCGAAAGATGGCGATCAGCAGCATCAACTATTCTTCGTCGATCCTGGGCGCGCAGATCCGCAACATCAATCAGCAGCTCACCGACCTCTCGACGCAGCTCTCGACCGGCAAGCTGTCGCAGAACTATGCCGGCATGGGGACGAACGAGGGCTTTGCGATCGCCGGGCGCGCGCAGCTCTCCAACATCGCCGGCTATACCGACACGATCACCAACGTCAACGTCAGCATCAACCTCGCCAACACCGCGCTGCAATCGCTGACCAAGATCCGCAGCACGGTGCAGACCGGCTCGGCCTCTACCGCGCAGGACCTCAACGTCAACGGTCAGACGATTGCCCAGAACACCGCCGCCGCCCAGTTCGGCTCGATGGTCGGTGTCCTCAACACGCAGACCGGCAGCCGCTATCTGTTCTCCGGAACGGCCGTCAACACCCAGTCAGTCGCCGATGCCGGCGACATCATTAACGGCACCACGACGCAGGCCGGCTTCAAGACCGTCATGGCCGAGCGCCAGGCCGCGGACTTGGGGGCCAGCGGCATGGGCCGCCTGGTGCAGACGCAGCCGACGGCGAGCTCCGTGCAGGTGTCGGAGGACGTCGCCGGATCGCCGTTCGGCCTCAAGATCAAGGCGGTGTCCTCGACGCTGAACGGGGCGACCGTCACCGGCCCGAGCGGCTCGCCGGTGTCATTCTCGGTCGATCTCAACGGCGTCAATCCGAACAACGGCGACAAGCTCAGCATTCAGTTCACCCTGCCGGACGGCACGACCGAGCAGATCGACCTGACGGCCTCCTCGGCAACGCCGACGCCGCTCGGCAGCTTCGCGATCGATGCGAGCACGCCCGTCAACCCGAACAATACCGCTGCGAATCTCAACACGGCGCTGAACACCGCGATTCAGAAGCTCGCCAACACCTCGCTGGTGGCGGCATCGGCGATCGTTGCGGGCGACAACTTCTTCAACACCGCGAGCTCTGCGATCGGCACCCCTGTCAACAACCAGGCGGCGCCGCCGACCCCGGTCACCGGCGCGACGGCGCTGTCGGGCGCGAGCCCCTCGGACTCGATCTCGCCGGGCTTCGTCGCAGGCGATACCATCACCGTCAACGGGACCACGCTGACCTTCGTGGCCTCGGGCGCGACCGGCAACCAGCTCAACGTTACCGACAGCATCCAGAGTTTGCTGAGCAAGATCGACACGATCACGGGCACGTCGAAGCCCTCGACGGTCCACGGCGGCTCGATCACGATCAACACCGACGATGCGGCGAGCCTCAACATCACGACGTCGAACACCGGCGCGCTGAGCGCGCTCGGGTTCAGCTCGACGCCGGTGACCGCCGCGCAGCCGCCGCTGCGCGTCGGCTCCTCGCCTGCGAGCTCGGCGACCACGCTGGTGAACGGCTCGGCCAATACGGTGAAATGGTATTTGGGCAATGACGGGCCCGGCTCGGCGCGCTCGACCGCGATGGCGCGGGTCGACGATGCCGTGACGGTGCAGTACGGAGCCCAGGCGAATGAGGATGCGATCCGCCGGCAATTGCAGGCGATCGCGGTGTTCGGCACCTTCTCGACCTCGCCGACCGGGCAATATTCGGGCGGGCAGGTCTCGGCGCTGAGCCTGCGCACGACCCAGGCGCTGACCCAGCAGCCCGGACAGCAGCGCATCGAGGACATCCAGACCGACATCGCGATGGCCCAGAACACGATGAAGGACGCGAGCACGCGCCAGACCCAGGCCAAGGCGCAGCTCCAGACCATCATTGACCAGGCGGAATCGGCTTCGCCCGACCAGGTCGCGAGCGAGATCCTGGCGCTGCAGAACGCCCTGCAGGCGTCCTACCAGGTGACCTCGAACCTGGCGCAGCTCTCGCTCGTCAAGTTCCTGTAAGGAAGCGTTAAGACGCCGTTAACCATGCCTGTTTACCTCTTGGTGAGGATTGCAAGCGGGGGCGGAGCGGTCGATGTCGGACAATTTGCAGCTGGTGGTGGCGACGCCTTGCTTCGGCGGGCAGGTGTCGAGCATCTATGCGAGCTCGATCTTCGCGTTGCAGCGGGCCGTGCACGGCATGTCCAATCTCGAGCTCAAGGTTCTCCTGCGCGACGGCGACGCGCTGATCACCCGTGCGCGGGCCAACCTGGTCGCGATGTTCCTGGACGATCCGAAGGCGACGCATTTCCTGTTCATCGATGCCGATATCGGCTTCCGGCCGGAGCAGGTGTTCCGCCTGATCGAATGCGGCGCGGACGTCGTCGCCGGCTGCTATCCGATCAAGCGGGTCAACTGGGACAAGGCCGCGCGGGCGATCCAGTCGGGTCGGGCCGACGTGCCGGCCGCCTCGCTCGACTACGTGCTCGAGATCGAGGATCCCGACCGCATCGTGGTGGTCAACGGATTTACCCGCGTGCGCTATGCCGGCACCGGCTTCCTGATGATCCGGCGTCACGTGCTGGAGGCGATGTGCCGCCACCCCGACTACGCGAACCTCCAGTTCTTCCGCGAACATTCCCATGATGCGCTGGCGGCGAGCCGGAACCGGTTCGCGCTATTCGAATGTATGATCGATCCGGCGACCGGCACCTATCTGTCCGAGGACTTCGCCTTCTGCAAGCGCTGGACCGACATCGGCGGCGAGATCTGGGCCGACATCCAGAGCCCGCTCGACCACGTCGGGCCATCGGTGTTCCACGGCGACATCGCCTCGCAATTCGCAGCCGTGCCTGCGGCGGCGGCCGATGCCGCGGCGTGAGCCTTTCGGGATGAGCGGCGGCCCATCCCCTCGGCGCGAGATGCAACGCGCCGCCGACGGCGGCTCGCGTTATCGCCTGCGCGACCTCTTCACGCCGCTCGACACGCTGCTCGTTTCCGGCGGAGATCCGCGCCTGGCGCTCGATCCCACCGGCCGCGCCAACGCCTATGGCTGCCCGGCTTCGCCGGAGCCGGAGGTGTGGAATTTCGCCTCCTCGACCGCGTCGACGATCTCGCAGGCGGCCTATGACCGCGCCGCGTTGGCGCGTGAAGAGCTGATGCACAAGTGCCTGCTCGACGAGGTCGAGCTCGCTTTCGATGCACGCTGCGAAGATATGCGCGACGAGCTGCGCGGTCATCTCCAGCTCTCGCCGCGCGTCGACGTGGTGTTCTCGCCGTCCGGCACGGACTCCCAGCTCCATGCCCTGTTCCTGGCGCGCGCGATGCTCGGCGCGCGGCCGGTGACGATCGTGGTCGGCGCCGACCAGACCGGCAGCGGCACGGTCCATACCGCGCGTGGACATCATTTCAGCGCCCTGACGGCGAGCGGCTTCGCGGTTCGCAAGGACGGTCCGGTCGCGGGGCTGGCCGGCGCCAGCATCTCGCTGCCGCTGCGCGCGGCGGGGGACGGGATCGCGATGCGCATGGACGCCGATGAAGCGGTGCTGCATGCGGTCGAGGCCACGATCGCGCAAGGCGCGCCGGTGCTGCTCCAGATCATGGATTCCTCGAAGCTCGGATGGCGTGCGCCGAGCGCGGCCTGCCTCGACGAGATCGCGCGGCGCTGGCCGCGCAAGGTCCAGATCGTCGTCGATGCCTGCCAGGCCCGACTCGGCCGCCGACGGCTGCGCTCCTATCTCGGCCGCGGCTATATGGTGCTGATCACCGGCTCAAAATTCTTCGGCGGACCTGCCTTCAGCGGTGCGCTGCTGGTGCCGAAGGGCCTGTCGCGGTCGCTCGATCGCGTCGAGGGGATCGCAGCTGGAATCCGTGATTACGCCGGCCGCTGCGATTGGCCGATGGCCTGGACGGCGCTGCGTTCGCGCTTCGAGCGCCGTCCGAATTTCGGTCAATGGCTGCGCTGGGAGGCGGCGCTGGCCGAGATCGGCAGCTACTACGGCGTGCCCGGGGCCTTCCGCGCCGGGATGCTCGCCGAGGTCGCTGCCGGCATCGACAGCATGATCGCATTGTCGCCGTCGTTGCGCGCTGTTTCGGCCGCGACCCACGCGGCCGGCATCGACGATGAGGAATTCGCGCAACCCACCATCTTTCCGTTCACGCTGCTGCGCGACGGCAAGCCGGTTTCTGTTGCCGAGACCGCTCCTGTTCATCGCGCGTTGGCGCGTGACGTCAGCGAAGGGACCAACGGCAGCACGGAGGACCGTCAGGTCGCCGCGCAGCGCTGCCTGATCGGCCAGCCGGTGCGGCTGGAGCGGCAGGACGAGACGCCGCAGGCCGTGCTGCGCCTCTGCGTCGGCGCGCGGCTCGTGACTGAGGCCTGGTCGCCGGACAGGGCGGAGGCGCAGCGCAACGTGCAGCGCCTTCTCGACCAGATCGCCCACGTCCTGGTGAAGATCGAGCTGCTGCTCGCCGGTGGCGCAGCGGCGGCCGTGCCAGTAAAGTCCGCGTTCGAGGTGTGAGATGCAGCATCCGGTTTCCGCGCCGATCGGCCTGACCGCGGCGAACTATGCCGACCGCGTCGGCTTTGCGCAGCTGACGCGCCGGGCCTTCGAAGGCGTCGATCTGCATCCGTTGCGCGATCAGCTCGTCGCGCGCATCGCGGCGGGGACCGCGCTGGCGGGCGAGGGGCTGGACCTGTCGTTGATCACCCAGCTGCTGGGTGACAAGGATCGGGGGCTTGCGATCCAGTCCGAGGTGCTGGCCTTCCATCAATTGTTCCGAACGCCTAGCGCCGCCCCGAAGCCGGGCCTGCGCCTGCTCGCGCTTGCAGCCGACATCGACATGGGCGGCAACACGCCGATCGATTTCCTGCTCGAGGGCTCCGATGTCGAGCTGTTGACTCTCTATGTGATCAAGGGCGTCGGGTTGCCCGAGACCTTGCCGGAGCACGACGTGGCCATCGTGGTCGCGTCCGATTCCGAGGAATGCCGCGAGGCGCTCGCGCTGATCGAAGGGGCCGCGCCGCACTGGCCGCGGCCGCTGCTCAATCGCCCCGATCGCATCGGCAATCTCGATCGCGACAAGCTGTATCGGCTGCTGATGGACGTGCCCGGCCTCGACATTCCCGCGACCATCCACGCAACGCGCGCGCAATTGTCGGACCTCGCGCAGGCGCGGATCGCATGCGCGGACATCGCAAGCGAATTGCACTTTCCGATGATCGCGCGGCCGCGCGGCTCGCATGCCGGCGTCGGGCTCGCAAAGCTCGATGATGCGGCGGCTCTGGCGGCCTATCTCGCCGAACGGAAAGAGCAGGACTTCTTCGTCGCACGCTTCGTTGATTATGTGAGCCCCGACGGGCTCTACCGCAAATATCGCCTTGCCATGGTCGACGGCAAGCCGTACGCGTGCCACATGGCGATCGCCGACCGTTGGGACATCTGGTATCTCAACGCCTACATGGCCTTCAGCGAAGAGAAGCGGGCCGAGGAAGCCGTCTTCATGCGCGACTTCGATCATGCTTTCGGCGAGCGTCACAGAAACGCGATCGAGGAGATGAGCCGGCGCGTCGGCCTCGACTATTTCATCGTCGATTGCGCCGAGAACGCGGGCGGCGAGCTTCTGGTGTTCGAGGCCGACAACACCGCCGTCGTGCACAACATGGATTCGCCGGTCGTGTTTCCTTACAAGCCGCCGCAGATGCGCAAGATCTTTTCAGCGTTCACGGCGATGCTGTTGCGGCATGCGAAGACGGGCGGGGAGAGCGCAGCATGAACGAGATCATCCGCAATACGCAAAGCTCCGTTGCGGATGCCCCGCTCGATCCGCAGGACTGGAGCGAGTTTCGCGCGCTGGCCCACCGCATGCTGGACGAGACGATCGACGGCATCGCCAACGTTCGTGCGCGCCCCGTCTGGCGGCCGATTCCCGATGACGTTCGTGCGGCATTCAGGTCGGACGTGCCGCGCGAAGCGAGCGACCTTGCCGAGGTCTGTCGCGAATTCTCCGAGCATGTCGCGCCCTATGCGACGGGCAACGTCCATCCCGGCTTCATGGGCTGGGTGCATGGCGGCGGCACCGCCGTCGGTATGCTCGCGGAGATGCTCGCCGCCGGCCTCAACGCCAATCTAGGCGGACGCGACCACATGCCGATCGAGGTGGAGCGCCAGATCGTCGACTGGATGCGCCGCCTGTTCCTCTTTCCCGAGAGCGCGAGCGGCATCTTCGTCACCGGCACGTCGATGGCCAATCTGATGGCCGTGCTGGTGGCGCGCACCACCGCGCTCGGCACGCTGGCGCGGCAGCACGGCATCGGCAATGACGGTGCGCTGCTCGCGGCCTATACGTCGCAGGCAGCGCATGGCTGCATATCGAGGGCGATGGACATTGCCGGGTTCGGCACCGATGCGCTGCGCAAGATCCCAATCGATGCCGATCATCGCATCGACGTTGCCGCATTGCGCGCGCAGATCGCCGCCGATCGCGAGGTCGGCTTCAAGCCTTTCCTGGTGGTCGCATCCGCAGGCACGGTCGATATCGGTGCGATCGACGACCTCAGGGCGATCGCTGCGCTGTGCAGCGAGGAGGGAATCTGGTTTCACGTCGACGGCGCTTTCGGAGCGCTCGCGATCCTGTCGCCGGAGCTTGCGCCGCTGCTCGGCGGCATCGAGCTTGCGGATTCCATCGCACTCGACTTCCACAAATGGGGGCAGGTGCCGTACGATGCAGGCTTTCTGCTGGTGCGCGACGGCGAGCAGCATCGGCAGGCCTTCGCGCAGCCGGCGGCCTATCTGAGCCGCGAGGCGAGGGGGCTTGCGGCGGGCACAGTCTGGCCCTGCGATCTCGGTCCCGATCTGTCGCGCGGCTTTCGTGCGCTGAAGACGTGGTTCACGCTGAAGACGTTTGGCACCGACCGGCTGGGCCGGGCAATCGCACGAAGCTGCGCGCTCGCCAAATATCTGGAGGCGCTCGTGCTGGCCGAACCGCGGCTGGAATTGCTGGTGCCGGTCAATCTCAACATCGTCTGCTTCCGCTATCGCAGCGGGGATGCGGTCAATCGCGAGATCGTCGCCGACGTCCAGGAGTCCGGCATCGCCGCGCCATCGAGCACGATGCTGGACGGAAAGTTCGCGATCCGCGCCGCGATCGTCAATCACCGCACCGAGGCGGCGGACATCGATGCGCTGGTCGCTGCCGTGCTGCAGTTCGGTGACCAGCGGAGCGGCGGAGTGATCGAGGTCGACGCGCCGCCGCTCGTAGCGCAATAGCTTGACGAGCGCCTGAAAACGACAACGGCCCCGGAGACGATCCGGGGCCGTTGTCGTTGGCGCGAACGCCTGTATCAGGCGGCGGCGGTGCTGACGTCGTCCTTGTCCGCTGCCGCCGTGGGATGCGTGGCCTCGAACTGGTTGCGCAGCTTGTCCTCATAGGCGATCAGCTTGCGGGCGTCCTTCAGCGCTCGGTAGAGGTCGCCGTTCAGGATGTTGTTGTTGATGCCTTCGATGATCGGCCAGGAGCTCGGCACCGCGGTGACGATGTCCCGCACCAGGTTGAAATAGGTGCCGTGTTGGGTCTGCGGATCCGGGGAGATGTACATGAGCTGGACCGCCAGATAGACGAGCTTGGCGGGCGTGTCGGCGGTCTCCGGCGTGAGGATGTCGCGCTCGCGCAGGATCGGAACGTTCTCGCCGTCGATCAGGAGGCGGGCCCGCTGGTCGGTGTTGGTGATCACGGAATTGCCGACGATGATGCGTTCGTGCGGCTTGAGCTCGACCTTGAGGGCCATTCCTGTTCTCCATCAACGCTTTCGTAACCGAGCGTTCGTTGCGGCCTGTCAGACCCTGATTCTCGCTTGCAACTAGTTAACGAGCTGTAAACTCAGGTCCTTCCGGCCAAAAAGCTCAATGCTTTCAAGGGCGGGATTTGGCGGCGGTACGACTGGGCGCGCCGCTTCCGAGGCCGAATCACGCGTGACCGGGTAAAAGCGCGGATTTCATTTCATGTTTCGTTAGAGGTCTCGGCGCCACGGTCCGCCGTCGCTGGATCAATCGCGATCCAAGCAGACGTGTAACAGTAGCGTCGTTTACCAGAAAGGTAACAGAGTCATGTCCGGTATCGTTCTCTCCGCATCGGTTCGTCAGAACCTGCTCTCCCTCCAGTCCACCGCTGATCTTCTCGCCACCACGCAGAACCGTCTGTCGACCGGCAAAAGCGTCAACTCGGCCCTGGACAATCCCACCAACTTCTTCACGGCACAGTCGCTCGACAACCGCGCCAGCGACATCAACAACCTGCTCGACGGCATCGCCAACGGCGTGCAGGTGCTGCAGGCTGCCAACACCGGCATCACCTCGCTGCAGAAGCTGATCGACTCTGCGAAGTCGATCGCCAACCAGGCGCTGCAGACCACGGTCGGCTACTCCACCAAGTCGAACGTCTCCGCCACCATCTCCGGTGCGACGGCGGCCGACCTGCGCGGCACGACCTCCTATGCCAGCGCGACGGCGAGCAGCAACGTCGTGTATAGCGGCGCGGCCGGCGGCACCACCGCGGCGACCGGCACCACGACGCTCGGCGCGACCATCGGGGCGTTCACGGGCACGGCGGGAACGGCCGGCGACGGCACCACGGCCCTGACCGGCACGATCACCCTGATCGCCACCAACGGCACGACCGCAACCGGCCTGCTCGGCAACGCCCAGCCCGCCGACGGCGACACGCTGACCGTCAACGGCAAGACCATCACCTTCCGCAGCGGCACCGCTCCGGCTGCGACCGCCGTTCCGACCGGCTCGGGCGTCAGCGGCAACCTCGTCACCGACGGCAACGGCAACACCACGGTCTATCTCGGCACCGCCGGCACTCCGGCTGCGAACGTCAACGATCTCTTGACCGCGGTCGATCTCGCCAGCGGCGTCAAGACGGTCTCCATCAGCTCGGGTGCTGCGACGTTTGCCACCAGCGTCAACCAGACCGCTTCGAGCGTTGGCGGCGGTGCCGTCACGCTGAGGAGCTCGACGGGCGCGGATCTGAGCGTCACCGGCAAGGCCGACCTGCTCAAGGCGCTGGGCCTGACCAGCTCGGTCGGCGGCGGCAACGCCACCGTGAGCGTCAACCGGACCACGAGCGCCGCCTCGCTGGGTGCGACGATCACCGACGGCTCGACGCTGAACGTCAACGGTCACGTCATCACCTTCAAGAACGCGCCGATCCCGGGCTCGACCGGTGCGCCGAGCATTCCGACCGGTTTTGGTGCGAGCGGTAACATCCTCACCGACGGCAACGGCAACTCGACGGTCTATCTGCAGGGCGGCACGCTCAACGACGTGCTGAAGGCGATCGACCTCGCCACCGGCGTGCAGACCGCGACGATCGCTGCCAACGGCACCGCCACGCTTGCGACGGCTTCCGGCCAGACCAACTCGTCGGTCAACGCCTCGGGCCAGCTGAAGCTGTCCACTGGCGTCAATGCCGACCTGTCGGTCACCGGCACCGGCAACGCGCTGAACGCGCTCGGCCTCGCCGGCAACACCGGGACGGCGACCGCCTTCACCGCGGCTCGCACCTCCGGCATCGGCGGCATCAGCGGCAAGACCTTGACCTTCACCTCCTTCAACGGCGGCACGGCGGTCAACGTCACCTTCGGCGACGGCACCAACGGCACGGTCAAGACGCTCGATCAGCTCAACACCAAGCTGCAGGCCAACAACCTGTCGGCGACGATCGACGCCAACGGCCTGCTGACGATCTCGACCACCAACGACTACGCGTCCTCGACCATCGGTTCGAGCGCCGCGGGTGGTGCGATCGGCGGCACGCTGACCTCGTCGCTCACGTTCTCGACGGCTTCCAGCCCCGTCCAGGACGTCGTCGCGCAGACGGCGCGTGCGAACCTGGTGTCCCAGTTCAACAACATCCTGAACCAGATCGACACCACCGCGCAGGACTCCTCGTTCAACGGCGTCAACCTCTTGAACGGCGACCAGCTCAAGCTGGTGTTCGACGAAACCGGCAAGTCGAACCTCAGCATCACCGGCGTGACCTACAACTCCAAGGGTCTGGGCCTCGCCTCGCTGACCAGCGGTGTCGACTTCATCGACAACGCCGCCACCAACAAGGTGCTGACCAACCTGAACGCCGCCTCGAGCACGCTGCGCTCGCAGGCCTCGAGCCTCGGCTCGAACCTCTCGGTGGTGCAGGTCCGTCAGGATTTCAACAAGAGCCTGATCAACGTGCTGCAGACCGGCTCAGCCAACCTGACCCTGGCCGACACCAACGTCGAAGCGGCCAACAGCCAGGCGCTGTCGACCCGCCAGTCGATCGCGGTCTCCGCGCTGTCGCTGGCCAACCAGTCGCAGCAGAGCGTGCTGCAGCTGCTCCGCTAAGGCGCGGACGACATCGCAAGACGATCACGGCGGCGGGGCTTCGGCCCCGCCGCTTTCTTTTGTGCCGGCATCGGAATGCTGCTCGGCGGAGGGAGTGCTGCATTCGAATGCAGCCAATTGCTCACTCTGAGTTATGGTTGACAAGTCGCAAATGCCTCCTAGCTGCCCGAAAAAGTATCATCCTATCATGATGATATCGGTGAGCACGTTTGGGCCTCGAAGGCGCATATGGTGAATCCGCGCAAGGACTGGCGCGACACGCTTCATGCTTTGTTAGCCCTCCGCGTTCACCGTCCCCGACATCGATTAATCCTAATCGAAGTCCTGTTGCGTTGCGTACCAGAAGGGTAACACTCAATGTCCGGTATCGTCCTCTCCGCGTCGGTTCGTCAGAACCTGCTCTCCCTCCAGTCCACCGCTGATCTTCTCGCCACCACACAGAGTCGTCTGTCGACCGGCAAGAGCGTCAACTCGGCCCTGGACAATCCCACCAACTTCTTCACGGCACAGTCGCTCGACAACCGCGCCAGCGACATCAACAACCTGCTCGACGGCATCGCCAACGGCGTGCAGGTGCTGCAGGCTGCCAACACCGGCATCACCTCGCTGCAGAAGCTGATCGACTCTGCGAAGTCGATCGCCAACCAGGCGCTGCAGACCACGGTCGGCTATTCCACCAAGTCGAACGTCTCCACCACCATCTCCGGTGCGACGTCGGCCGACCTGCGCGGCACGACCTCCTATGCCAGCGCGACGGCGAGCAGCAACGTCGTGTATAGCGGCGCGGCCGGCGGCACCACCGCGGCGACCGGCACCACGACGCTCGGCGCGACCATCGGGGCGTTCACGGGCACGGCGGGAACGGCCGGCGACGGCACCACGGCCCTGACCGGCACGATCACCCTGATCGCCACCAACGGCACGACCGCAACCGGCCTGCTCGGCAACGCCCAGCCCGCCGACGGCGACACGCTGACCGTCAACGGCAAGACCATCACCTTCCGCAGCGGCACCGCTCCGGCTGCGACCGCCGTTCCGACCGGCTCGGGCGTCAGCGGCAACCTCGTCACCGACGGCAACGGCAACACCACGGTCTATCTCGGCACCGCCGGCACTCCGGCTGCGAACGTCAACGATCTCTTGACCGCGGTCGATCTCGCCAGCGGCGTCAAGACGGTCTCCATCAGCTCGGGTGCTGCGACGTTTGCCACCAGCGTCAACCAGACCGCTTCGAGCGTTGGTGGCGGTGCCGTCACGCTGAGGAGCTCGACGGGCGCGGATCTGAGCGTCACCGGCAAGGCCGACCTGCTCAAGGCGCTGGGCCTGACCAGCTCGGTCGGCGGCGGCAACGCCACCGTGAGCGTCAACCGGACCACGAGCGCCGCCTCGCTGGGTGCGACGATCACCGACGGCTCGACGCTGAACGTCAACGGTCACGTCATCACCTTCAAGAACGCGCCGATCCCGGGCTCGACCGGTGCGCCGAGCGTTCCGGCTGGTTATGGTGCGAACGGTAACATCCTCACCGACGGCAACGGCAACTCGACGGTCTATCTGCAGGGCGGCACGCTCAACGACGTGCTGAAGGCGATCGACCTCGCCACCGGCGTGCAGACCGCGACGATCGCTGCCAACGGCACCGCCACGCTTGCGACGGCTTCCGGCCAGACCAACTCGTCGGTCAACGCCTCGGGCCTGCTCAAGATCTCGACCGGCGTCAACGCCGATCTGTCGGTCACCGGCACCGGCAACGCGCTGAACGCGCTCGGCCTCGCCGGCAACACCGGGACGGCGACCGCCTTCACCGCGGCTCGCACCTCCGGCATCGGCGGCATCAGCGGCAAGACCTTGACCTTCACCTCCTTCAACGGCGGCACGGCGGTCAACGTCACCTTCGGCGACGGCACCAACGGCACGGTCAAGACGCTCGATCAGCTCAACACCAAGCTGCAGGCCAACAACCTGACGGCGACGATCGACGCCAACGGCCTGCTGACGGTCTCGACCACCAACGATTATGCGTCCTCGACCATCGGTTCGAGCGCCGCGGGTGGTGCGATCGGCGGCACGCTGACCTCGTCGCTAACCTTCTCGACGGCTTCTACCCCCGTCCAGGATACGGTTGCCCAGACCTCGCGTGCCAACCTGGTCAATCAGTTCAACAACATCCTCCAGCAGATCGACTCGACTGCCCAGGACTCCTCGTTCAACGGCGTCAACCTCTTGAACGGCGACCAGCTCAAGCTGGTGTTCGACGAGACTGCCAAGTCGAGCCTCAGCATCACCGGCGTGACCTACAACTCCAAAGGTCTGGGCCTCGCCGCACTGACCAGCGGTGTCGACTTCATCGACAACGCTGCCACCAACAAGGTGCTGACCAACCTGAACGCCGCGTCGAGCACGCTGCGCTCGCAGGCCTCGAGCCTCGGCTCGAACCTGACGATCGTGCAGGTTCGTCAGGACTTCAACAAGAACCTGATCAACGTGCTGCAGACCGGCTCGTCCAACCTGACCCTGGCCGACACCAACGTCGAGGCGGCCAACAGCCAGGCGCTGTCGACCCGCCAGTCGATCGCGGTCTCCGCGCTGTCGCTGGCCAACCAGTCGCAGCAGAGCGTGCTGCAGCTGCTCCGCTAAGGCGCGGACGACATCGCAAGACGATCACGGCGGCGGGGCTTCGGCCCCGCCGTTTCTTTTTTGCGCACTCGGAGATTTCGAGGAGGGCAGAAAAGTAACCAGCGGTTATGGTTAACCGAGCGTAAGCGTCAGGAATTGCCAATAGTTTCAGATGGATTGCGAGCCGTGCCCGTACGTTCGACTCGCTTATGGTGAACCGGCGCTTATGCGGGCGTCATGCGTTTCACCCTTTATTAGCCATGTCACGGCACCCTGTGCCCGTCACTCGATCCAGAAGCGATCGAACGAAGACGCGTAAGCCAGAAGGGTAAGAGTCATGTCCGGTATTGTTCTCTCTGCGTCGGTTCGTCAGAACCTGCTGTCTCTCCAGTCCACCGCCGATCTTCTCGCCACCACACAGAACCGTCTGTCGACCGGCAAGAGCGTCAACTCGGCCCTGGACAATCCCACCAACTTCTTCACGGCACAGTCGCTCGACAACCGCGCCAGCGACATCAACAACCTGCTCGACGGCATCGCCAACGGCGTGCAGGTGCTGCAGGCCGCCAACACCGGCCTGACCTCGCTGCAGAAGCTGATCGACAGCGCCAAGTCGATCGCCAACCAGGCGCTGCAGACCACCGTCGGCTACTCCACCAAGTCCAACGTTTCTACCACCATCTCCGGTGCGACCGCGGCCGACCTGCGCGGCACGACGAGCTTCGCCAGCGCGACCGCGAGCAGCAACGTGCTGTATAACGGCACGGCCGGCGGCACGACCGCTGCGAACGGCACGACGACGCTCGGCGCCACCATCGGCGCCTTCACGGGCACCGCGGGAACGGCCGGCGACGGCACCACGGCCCTGACCGGCACGATCACCCTGATCGCCACCAACGGCACGACCGCCACCGGCCTCGTCGGCAACGCCCAGCCCGCCGATGGCGACACGCTGACCGTCAACGGCAAGACCATCACCTTCCGCAGCGGCGCCGCGCCGACGTCGGCCGGCGTTCCGGCTGGTTCGGGCGTCAGCGGCAACCTCGTCACCGACGGCAACGGCAACACTACCGTTTACCTCGGCACTGCCGGTACCCCGGCTGCGAACGTCAGCGATCTCTTGACCGCGATCGATCTCGCCAGCGGCGTCAAGACGGTTGCCATCAGCTCCGGCGCCGCGACAATCGCCACCAGCTTCAACCAGACCGCTTCGAGCGTTGGCGGCGGTGCCGTCACACTGAGAAGCTCGACGGGTGCGGATCTCAGCGTCACCGGCAGAGCCGACCTGCTCAAGTCTCTCGGCCTGAGCGCATCGGTGGGTGGCGGCAATGCCACCGTCAACGTGAACCGGACCACGACCTCGGCCTCGCTCGGCGCGACGATCACCGACGGTTCGACGCTGAACGTCAACGGTCACGTCATCACCTTCAAGAACGCGCCGATCCCGGGCTCGACCGGTGCTCCGAGCGTTCCGGCTGGTTATGGTGCGAGCGGTAACATCCTCACCGACGGCAACGGCAACTCGACGGTCTATCTGCAGGGCGGCACGGTCAACGACGTCTTGAAGGCGATCGACCTCGCCACCGGCGTGCAGACCGCGACGATCGCCGCCAACGGCACCGCGACGCTTGTGACCGCCACCGGTCAGTCGAACTCGACGATCAACACGTCCGGCCAGCTCAAGCTCTCGACCGGCATCAATGCCGACCTGTCGATCACCGGCAGCGGCAATGCGCTCAACGTGTTCGGCCTCGCCGGCAACACCGGCAGCGCGACCGCCTTCACCGCGGCCCGCACCTCCGGCATCGGCGGCATCGCCGGCAAGACGCTGACCTTCACCTCCTTCAACGGCGGCACGGCGGTCAACGTCACCTTCGGCGACGGCACCAACGGCACGGTCAAGACGCTCGATCAGCTCAACACCAAGCTGCAGGCCAACAACCTGTCCGCGACGATCGACGCCAACGGCCTGCTGACCATCACCGCCTCCAACGACTATGCGTCCTCGACGCTGGGCTCGACGGCTGCCGGCGGTGCGATCGGCGGCACGCTCACCTCGGCCCTGACCTTCTCGACCGCTTCCACGCCCGTCCAGGATGGCGTTGCCCAGACGGCGCGTGCCAATCTGGTGACTCAGTTCAACAACATCCTGAACCAGATCGACACCACCGCGCAGGACTCCTCGTTCAACGGCGTCAACCTCTTGAATGGAGACCAGCTCAAGCTGGTGTTCGACGAGACCGCCAAGTCGAGCCTGAACATCACGGGCGTGACCTATAATTCCAAGGGTCTCGGCCTTGCCTCGCTGACGGTCGGCGTCGACTTCATCGACAACGCCGCCGCCAACCGGGTGCTGACCAACCTGAACGCCGCCTCGAGCACGCTGCGCTCGCAGGCCTCGAGCCTCGGCTCGAACCTCTCGGTGGTGCAGATCCGGCAGGACTTCAACAAGAACCTGATCAACGTGCTGCAGACTGGCTCGTCCAACCTGACCCTGGCCGACACCAACGTCGAGGCGGCCAACAGCCAGGCACTGTCGACCCGGCAGTCGATCGCGGTCTCCGCCCTGTCGCTGGCCAACACGTCGCAGCAGAGCGTGCTGCAGCTGCTCCGCTAACAAGCAGCTGAAATCACTGACTAAAATCGAGCGGCGGGGCCTTGGCCCCGCCGCTTTTTCTTTGCGTCCGGGGGCGGGCAGGGGCGTTCATCGGCGGTTAACCCTATCCCTTAAACCGCCGTTAACCATACTTTAAAGGACACCTTCTAAAACTGGACAAAAGGCCGGCTTTCCAGTCCGCGCGGCCGATTCGTATCTGGTTCAAGAGGAAGACTCGCCAATGTCCAACATCGTTCTCTCGGCGTCAGTTCGCCAGAACCTGTTGTCGCTGCAGTCGACGGCCGACTTGCTGGCCACGACGCAGGAGCGGCTGTCGACCGGCAAGAAGGTCAACACGGCGCTCGACAATCCCACCAACTTCTTCACGGCGCAGGGGCTGGACAACCGGGCGAGCGACATCAGCAACCTGCTCGACGGCATCAATAACGGCGTCCAGGTGTTGCAGGCGGCCAACACAGGCATCACCTCGCTGCAGAAACTGATCGACAGCGCCAAGTCGATCGCCAACCAGGCGCTGCAGACCACGGTCGGCTATTCCACCAAGTCGAACGTCTCCACCACGATTCCCGGCGCGACCCCGGCCGACCTGCGCGGCACGACCTCGTATGCGAGCGCGACCGCGAAGAGCAACGTGCTCTATACCGGCGCGGCTGGCGGCGTGACCCCGGTCACGGGAACTGCCGCACTCGGCGCCTCGCTCGGTTCGAGCGCCGGCACCTTCACAGGTACGGCCGCGCTCGCGGCCGACGGCACCACCGCGCTGTCCGGCACGGCGACGCTGGTCGGCACAACGGCATCGACCACCTTCGGCACGCCGCCCGCGGACGGCGACACCATCACGGTGAACGGCAAGACCATCACCTTCCGCACCGGCGCTGCTCCGAGCACCCAGCCGACCGGCTGGGGCCTCGACGCCAGCGGGCACATCGCCACCGATGGCAACGGCAATTCGATCATTTATCAGGGAACGGCTGCCGCGCCCCTAGCGACCGTCAACGACGTCCTCACCGCCATCGACCTCGCCAGCGGCGTCAAGACCGCAACCATCAGCGCAGGCGCGGCCACATTCGCTGTCAGCGGCTCGGCCGGCCCTGTCGGCACGCTTCAGGTGGCATCGTCGATATCGGGCGGCGGCGCGGTGACGCTGAAGAGTTCGACCGGCGCCGATCTCAGCGTGACCGGAAAGGCAGACTTCCTCAAGGCGCTCGGCCTGACCTCCGCGACCGGTGCGGGCAATGCGAACGTGACCGCGAACCGCTCGACCACCGCGGGTTCGCTCGGCACCCTGGTCCAGGACGGCTCGACGCTGAACATCGGCGGCAAGACCATCACGTTCAAGAACGCGCAGACGCCGCAATCGACAGCGAGCGTGGCCACCGGCTATGGCGTCAGCGGCAACGTCGTCACAGACGGCAACGGTAACTCGACGGTCTACATCCAGAGCGCGACGCTGACCGATTTGCTTAACGCGGTCGACCTCGCCACCGGCGTCAAGACCGCCAGCATCTTCAACGGCGCGGCAACCATCTCGACCACTGCGGGCCAGATCCCGTCGTCGGTCAACAGCAGCGGTCAGCTTGCGCTCTCGACCGGCATCAATGCCGACCTGTCGATCACCGGCACCGGCAATGCGCTCAGCGCCTTCGGCCTCAGCGGCAACACGGGAACGGCGACGGCCTTCACCGCGGCGCGCACTTCGGGCGTCGGCGGCATCAGCGGCAAGACCCTGACCTTCACCTCCTTCAACGGCGGCACGCCTGTCAACGTCACCTTCGGCGACGGCACCAACGGCACCGTCAAGACACTTGACCAACTCAACGCGCAGCTTCAGGCCAATCACTTGACGGCCACGATCGATGCCAACGGCGTGCTCACGGTGACCACCGTCAATGAATACGCCTCTTCGACGCTCGGCTCGACGATCGCGGGCGGCGCGGTCGGCGGCACGATCACCGGCGTTCTCGCCTTCACCACCGCGCAGCCGCCGGTCCAGGATCCCGTGGCGCAGACCGCGCGCTCCAACCTGGTCAACCAGTTCAACAACATTCTGGCCCAGATCGACACGACCTCGCAGGACTCCTCCTTCAACGGCGTCAACCTGCTCAATGGCGACACGCTGAAGCTGGTCTTCAACGAGACCGGCAGCTCCACGCTGAGCATCAACGGCGTGGTGTTCAATGCGGCGGGCCTCGGTCTCAGCAATCTGGTCAACGGCGTCGATTTCATCGACAACGGTGCCACCAACAGGGTGCTGGCCAGCCTGAACGCGGCCTCGAGCACGTTGCGTTCGCAAGGCTCCACGCTCGGTTCGAACCTGTCGATCGTGCAGGTGCGTCAGGACTTCTCCAAGAACCTGATCAACGTGTTGCAGACCGGCTCAGCCAACCTGACGCTCGCCGACACCAACGAGGAAGCGGCGAACAGCCAGGCGCTGTCGACGCGCCAGTCGATCGCGGTCTCCGCGCTGTCGCTGGCCAACCAGTCGCAACAGAGCGTGCTGCAGCTGCTCCGCTAATTCCGCAGCGCAACTTCGCTATTCGAGATTACGCGGCGGAGCTGATGCTCCGCCGTTCTTTTGAGGAAGATCGCTAAGACGAGATTAGCCGAGATCGACGCGCATCACGCCAGGCGAGTTTACATCGTGCGTGCGTGGATCTAGCGTTGCGCTGACGAAGGACTCCGTGCCCCGTAATTCTGCGGAGTACTTCCAAGCACGATACGTAAGCAAATCTTAAGCGGTGCTGCCTAGGGTTGGGAAAGAAATCCTTAAGCGCGTACAACGTGCTAGGTAACCTCCAGGGTGTGATTGATGTCGAATTCCGCTGCCTCGGCTTATGCGCGTGTTGCAACCACCACCGCATCTCCTCGCGACATCGAGGCGCAGACTCTGCTCAAGGCCGCCAACAAGCTCCAGGACGCGGTGAACAACGCCGATCCGCTCAGCGAGCAGACCATGCAGGCCCTGATGTTCAACCGCAAGCTCTGGACAATCTTCCTGAGCGAGGCGATGCGCGACAGCAATCCGCAGCCGATCGACGTTCGACAGAAGATCGCCAACATCAGCGTGTTCGTGCTGAGCCAGACCGCCGCGCTGCAGATGAGCCCGCAGTTCGATCACTTCCGTCCGCTGATCGAGATCAACCGCAATATCGCGGCAGGGCTGTCCGGACGGCCGTGACGGAATTCGTGATGGTCGCCATCACGAGCACATCGGCGAAACTCGCAAATGTCGGCAGGAGCTGATCACGGCCAGTGGTCTTGCCTCGGCACGCGAACTCCGCGCTGACCGATGACGGCCAGGCGCAGAGCAGAAACATCGGCATCGATCGCGTGATCGTTAGGCGCTGAGATCCGTGCTGAGCGGACGCGAGGGCTCGGACTTCATGTCCAGTGCGTGGAAATAGGCACGCCGGCGAAGCATCGCCTCGTCAGGGAACTGGTTGACCACCGTGTCGGTCTTGTCGTTGACGACCTGAAAGACGAAGGACGCGGCCGCCTGGTCGAACACGACCTGGCGCGAGATGTTCTCGTGGTTCGGCAAATCATTGCGCACCGGCGCGCTCGTATCGCTCGCGGCGACCGTTTGCCTCACCGGAAGATCAGTTTGCACAGCCTCGTTCGCCGCCGAATTCGACGTCGGTACGAACTGCACGGGGGCCGGGATCCCCACCGGCCTGATGCTGAAATCTGTACTCATGGCAGCCTCCTGGTTGCCTTACGTGAGTCAAATCCCAACCCCTCTAATCACGCAAGCATGGAACACCAGGACTGAACACCTGGTAAGGAAACGTGCCTAACCGCGCGACGCCATCGCCGCGCGGTTTTTCTTAAAATCGTCGGTTGTTCTTGTGCTGCTCAGAGCGAGCGGCTGACCGCAAGCGGCGTGATATGGCGCGGACCTGGCGCCGCGCTGCGCCCTGCGGCGGTATAGGTGTTCGGCACGTTGCGCTTCTGGATCTCGGCGTTGACGCCGCGCACGACGCTTTCGGAAACCGCGTGCGCGGTCGCGAGCACGGTGAGATTGACCTGGAGCATCGCGCGGAACGCATCGTGGTGGCGATGCAGCGTCGAGAGCAGCTCCGGCGCGGACTTCGCGAGCTGGTCCTGGTTTGCCTTCAGCTGGCCGACTGCGCTGACGTAGCTGCGCGACAATTCCTGCTTCTTGCCCTCGAGTGTCATCGCCTCGCGGACCTTGCCGGCGCGGACGAGCTCGGTCTCTCGCTCGATCAATCCGAGCAGCGCGCTCATCGCGTCCATCAGGTCTTCGGCGAGCTTGCGCGCCTCGCTGCTGACGGGCGCGCTGCCCGGGCGCTGGGCCTGCATCGGCTGACGTGAGGCGTTGAAATGGTTCATCTCGTTTGACCTTATGCCGTGCGGATCGTTTTCGCCTGCTGCAGGATGAGGGTACGGTAGACGTCGCTGGCGATGCCGACGCCGCCGGCCTGGGCGAAGTTCTTGGAATATTGCTCGGTCAGCATCGAGCGCCATACGCCGGTGCCGGGCGTGTCGCCGAACGGGCCTTCGCCTTTCAGGCCCGAGGTCATCTGCGCGAACATGCTGTTGAGGAACATTGCCTCGAAGTCGGTGGCGGTCTTCTGCGCCTTGGCCTGTTGCTGCGGCGAGACCTTTTGCAGCGCGGCGGCGAGCTCGAAGTCCGGCCGGCCGTTCCGGCTCTCGACCGAGAAGGCCGAACTGGTGGCGAGGCGAGGGGTGTTGATCGCGCTGGTCTGCATCACATCACCTCAATGTCGGCTTCGATGGCGCCGGCGGCCTTGATCGCCTGGAGGATGCTGATCATGTCGCGGGGGCCGATGCCAAGGCCGTTGAGGCCGTCGACGAGCTGCTGGAGCGAGACGCCGTCCTTGACGAGCGCCAGCTTCTTGCCGTCCTCGGTGACGGTGACGCTGCTGCGCGGCGCGACCACGGTGCGGCCGCGTGACAGCGGATTGGGCTGGCTCACCTGCGGGCTCTCGGAGATGGTGACCGTGAGGTTGCCCTGCGCCACCGCGACGGTGGCGACGCGGACGTCGCGGCCCATCACGATGATGCCGCTGCGTTCGTCGATGACGATCTTGGCGGCGAGATCAGGGTCGACCTGGAGCTGCTCGATCTCGGTGAGGAAAGCGACGACGTTGCCCTTGAACTCGGGCGGAATCGACAGCTGCACCGTCGAGGGATCGATCGGTTCGGCGGTCTTGACGCCGAGATAGTCGTTGATTGCGGCCGCGATGCGCTTGGCGGTGGTGAAGTCGGGATTGCGCAGCGCCAGGCGGACGTTCGGCAGCCGGTTGAGCGCGAACTCGATCTCGCGCTCGATGATGGCGCCGTTGGCGATGCGTCCCACCGTCGGGACGCCCCGCACGATCTTGGCGGCCTCGCCCTCGGCCTGGAAGCCGGAGATCGCGAGCGAGCCCTGCGCCACCGCATAGACGTTGCCGTCGGCGCCGAGCAGGGGGGTGACCAGCAGGGTGCCGCCCTGGAGGTTCTTGGCGTCGCCGAGCGCGGACACGGTGACGTCCATGCGCGTGCCCTGGGTGGCGAAGGCCGGCAGGTTGCCCGTGACCATGACGGCGGCGACGTTGCCGGTGCGGATCGTGGCGCCGCGGATGTTGACGCCCATGCGTTCGAGCATCGCCTGCAGCGACTGCTTGGTGAAGGGGATGTTGTTGAGCGTGTCGCCGGTGCCGTTGAGGCCGACGACGAGGCCATAACCGATGAGCTGGTTCTGCCGCACGCCCTCGATATTGGCGAGGTCCTTGATGCGCGAGGTCGCCGCCGCGGAGGTGACCGACAGCGCCAGCGCCGACAGCGCGGCGCAGGCCAACCCAACAATCCTCACCCAACGAACGCCTGGCATCTCTGCTCCCCAAGACCCCTAGAAGAGGCTCCTCAAATCGGACAGGACTTGCACGACACTCCCATGACGAGCTGGTCCGGCGCTTTCCTTGCGAGCGCTGTGCCAACGCCCGACGGCGAGGTAGGTGGCTGAATAGCTTGAATAAATCTGTTGCGACCGCTGTCAGCACTCGTTCGCCCTGGGGAGCGAAACTGCCGCCTGTCGGCAGATTTTGCCGGGCCGTTTACGCACCGTTAACCATAAGACAGCGAAGGTGAGGCATCGATCACCCGGATTCTTTCCGATGCGCATCTACGGACCGAACGGTACGACGCTTGGCACACCGGCCAGCCAGGCCAAGCGGACGGGCTCCGGCAGCTTCGTTCTGCCCGACACCTCATCGGCGCAGGAGACGCGGAGCGCTGCCGCACCGAAGGCGGCCGCCAACATCGATGCGCTGCTGGCGTTGCAGGGTGTCGAGGAGGATCCGGTCGAGCGCCGCAAGCGCTCGGTCGCCCGCGGCAGGACTGCGCTGGACGTGCTCGACGATCTCAAGATGGGCCTGTTGTCCGGCAATTTCGACGCCTCGACCGTGATGCGGCTGCGTGATGCGGCGGCCAACCTGAAATCGTCCTCGGGCGATGCCGGCCTCGATGCGGTGCTCTCCGAGATCGAGCTGCGGGTCGAGGTCGAGCTGGCGAAGGCCGGGCAGGCGTAGTCACGGAGGCTCTTACGCCGCTTCCTCCTTCAACTGCGCATCATAGCGGCGCTGGGCGGCGAGCACGTCTTTCAGGTTCTGCTCAGCCCAATCGCGTAACGGATCCACAGCCGCCGCCAGCGTCAGGCCGAGCTGGGTGATCGAATATTCCACCGTCACTGGCACGGTCGCGATGGCGCGGCGCCTGATCAGGCCGTCGCGTTCGAGCGACTTGAGCACCTGGCTCAGCATCTTCTGCGAGATGCCTTCAATCGTGCGGCGCAGCTGATTGAAGCGCATCGGCTCCTCGCGCAGGAGCAAGAGGATCAGCACCGCCCATTTGTCGCCGACGCGATCGAGGATCTGGCGGGTGGGGCAGTTCGCTGCGTAGACGTCGGGTTTCATCGTCAGTTCTCGGAAATCCATACCGTTGCTTGGCATCCGCGTGCCGGTTGTACGCGATCAGTTACCTCAGCGTAATCAGGTAAGCACAAAGTGCTCTCTTAACACCAGCATTCTTTGCGATATCTAGTCTCTGTCAGTTACCATAGAAGCAAAGGAGCCTTCCATGAAAATCGCAGTCGCCGGCGCCTCGGGCCGGGCAGGGTCCGAGATCACCAAGGAGTTGTCCCGCCGCGGCCACACGGTCACGGCCATCGCCCGGAACCCGGAAAAGATTGCGGCCCTGCCGAACGTCACGCCAACCAAGGGGGATGTGCTCGACCAAGCGGGCCTCGCCAAGCTGTGGGCCGGTCACGACGTCGCCGTGAGTTCCGTGCACTTCCTGGCCAGTGATCCGCTCAAGCTGATCGGTGCGGCGAAGGACTCCAAGGTCGGTCGCTACCTCGTGGTGGGCGGCGCCGGGAGCCTCGAGGTTGCCCCGGGCGTGAAGCTGGTCACGACTCCCAATTTTCCGGCCCAATACAAGGCCGAAGCGGAGGCGGGCTCGGCCTTCCTGGACCTGCTGCGGCAGGAAAAGGACCTGAACTGGACCTTCATCTCGCCCTCGGCGCTGTTCGAGGAGGGGGAGCGCACCGGCAAGTTCCGGCTCGGGACCGACCAGCTTCTCGCAGATGCGAACGGCAAGAGCTGGATCACCTTCGCCGACTACGCCATTGCGCTCGCCGACGAGATCGAAAAGCCGGCCCACCTGAAGCAGCGCTTCACGGTCGGCTATTAAGGTCCGCAAGCCGCCTCCGAGCCCGTAAGGATAAACCTTCCTGTGCAAGGGCTTGGGGGCGCGGACCGGGCGGCGAGGGAAATATTGTCTGTCACGGGAGGCCACTATATAAGGCCCGGCTCAACGGACCCCGGTCCGTCAGCGAGTCGTTGCTTTAGAAGATAGGCCTCCCTTGGAAAAGTTGAAAAACTACCGACCGACCGACAAAGAGCCTTTCATGAACGACCGGCAGAAGGAGTACTTCCGTTTGAAGCTCCTCGCCTGGAAGGATGAGATCCTCAAAGAGTCCAAGCTCACCCTGCAAGCCCTGCAGGAGGAGAACGTGAACCACCCCGATCTCGCCGATCGGGCCTCGTCCGAAACCGACCGTGCCATCGAGCTCCGCGCCCGCGACCGCCAGCGCAAATTGATCGCCAAGATCGACGCCGCGCTCCAGCGTATCGAGGACAATACCTACGGCTATTGCGAGGAAACCGGCGAGCCGATCTCGTTGAAGCGGCTCGAGGCCCGGCCCATCGCGACGCTCTCGGTGGAAGCGCAGGAGCGCCACGAGAAACGCGAGAAGGTCTATCGCGACGAATAAGGTCCGAGCCGCAGAGATGCGGCTCTTTGTTTTTGGACGCAAGGCGCGCCGTTTCGCGCCGTGCTCGGTATATTGCCCGTCGCTTGCCGTCGCGCCCACCATCGCGACGGCGCGATCGCGAAAAGTGAATCGCGATCAACGGGCTAGACTGGATTGCTCCGAGCTCACGTGAGTTCGGATGAGAAACAGCCTTCACTTCAGGTGCGGGAGATTTTGCGAGTCGCATCAACGAGATCGACTCTGAAGTTGAGACGCTGATCCAGCTGCATCAAGCATCGCTGCAATCAGGCCTGCTGCGACGTCTCGAGACGGGCATTCCCATAAAGCCCGGACCAGCTCAATATTTCCTTAAACGCCGGCAACAGGCGTAGGCCGCATCGGTCAACTCGTACTCGACCCTCAACGGCTTTTCCGCGAAGACAGTGCGCGACACAAGGCCGTCCTGCTCGAGCTCGCGCAGCTGCGTGGTCAGCATGTGCTGGGTGATGCCGCCGATCGAACGCCGCAAGGCGCCGAAACGAACCGCGCCGTTCATCAGCGCAAACAGGATCTCCAGCCTGAGGGAAAGCGGGTCATGAGCACTGTTCTGGTCACCGGCGGGTCTGGCTTCGTCGGCATCCATGTCGTCCTGCAACTTCTGGCCGCCGGCCATGCCGTGCGGACGACGGTGCGCCGGCCGGAGCGCCAGGCCGATGTGCTCGCCATGCTGCGCGAGGGCGGGGCGGCGACGCCCGAGAGCGTGGCCTTCGTCACCGCCGATCTGACCCGGGACGACGGCTGGGCGGCGGCGGTCGCGGGCTGCGACTACGTTCTCCACGTGGCGTCCCCGCTCTCGACCACCGTCCCGACGGACGAGAACGAGATGATCATCCCGGCCCGCGACGGAACGCTCCGGGTGCTCCGGGCCGCGCGCGCGGCCGGCGTCAGGAGGGTCGTCGTCACCTCGTCGCTGGGCGCGATCGGCTACGGTCATCCGCCGCGCGACAAGCCGTTCGACGAGACCGAATGGACCAATCTCGCTGGTGTCGACGGCCAACCCTACGTCAAGTCCAAGACGCTGGCCGAGCGGGCGGCTTGGGATTTCGTCGCGCGCGAGGGGGATGGGCTGGAGCTGTCGGTGATCAACCCCGCCGGCATTTTCGGGCCCGTGCTGGGACCGGACTTTTCCGGCTCGATCGAGATCGTCAGATCGCTGCTCGACGGCGCCATGCCGGCCGTGCCGCGGGTCTATCTCGGCGTGGTCGACGTCCGCGACGTCGCGGAGCTGCACCTGCGGGCGATGACTGCGCCGGAGGCGAAGAACGAGCGTTTCATCGCGGTCGCCGGCGAGACGATGTCGATCCTCGACATCGCCCGCGTGCTGCGGCGGGAACTCGGGCCCCGGGCGCGCCGGGTTCCGCGGCTTCAAGCGCCGGACTGGCTGGTGCGGCTGGCCGCGCGCCAGATTCCGCTGCTGCGTGCGGTCGTGCCGATGCTCGGAAAGGTCAGGCATTCCACCAGCGCCAAGGCGCGCTCGCTGCTCGGCTGGCAGGCCCGCTCCAACGAGGAGGCGATCCTTGCGACCGCCGAGGGCCTGATCCGGCTCGGCCTCGTCAAGGGGTGAGGGCATGCCACTCGCGCTTGTCAGGCCGGAGCGGGGATGCTGAAGTGCCGCCCTGCGACTGCGTAGCGTGGGAGGCGGCGCCGATGGACAAGATTCTCCAAGCCGCAAAGGCGATCGCGCTGGCGCGCCGCAACCATGCCCCGCTCGCGGCGCTGGAGCGGCCTCCTGCGGACGAAGCCGAGGGTTATCAGGTCCAGCGCGCCCTGCACGATCTGCTGCTGCCGCATGTCGGGCCGCTCGTCGGCTACAAGATCGGCTGCACCAGCCAAGTGATGCAGGACTATATCGGCATCCCGCACCCCTGCGGCGGCGGCGTGTTCCAGAAGGGCGTCCATGAGAGCGGCGCCAAGCTCGCCGCCTCCAATTATGTCCGGGTCGGGGTCGAATGCGAGATCGCGGTGCGGCTGAAGCGGGACCTTGCCGCCGGCGAGGCGCCGTTCACGGCCGAATGGGTCGGCGAGGCGGTCGAGTCCTATCATCCCGCGATCGAGATCGTCGACGATCGCTACGTGAAATGGGAGACGATGGGCGCGCCGACCTTGATCGCCGACGATTTCTTCGCCGCTGGCTGCGTGCTGGGCCCATCGGTCCCGCGCTCGTCGGTGCCGGACCTGAAGGCGGTCAAAGGCCGCGCCATCGTCAACGGCGAGGAGGTCAGCCACGGCACCGGCGCCGACGTGCTCGGCCATCCCCATAACGCACTCGCCTGGCTCGCCAACCATCTCGCCGCCGAGGACAAGGGGCTGCACGCGGGGCAGCTCGTGCTCACCGGCAGCCTGGTGAAGACGCTGTGGCTGAAGGCCGGCGACAAGGTGCGGATGGAGCTGGACGGGCTCGGCGTGGTGGAGGCGGAGTTTACGTGAGGGGGCAGGGGCACATCGGCACTCTCCGTCATTGTGAGCAGCCAAGGCTTCGGCGGGCTAGTCGCTGCGCGTCGCAATGACGGCGTGTGACGTCGCTGCGTTGCCAAAATGTCGCGAGCTTCGCTCGTGATGTTCAGCTTCTGGCTCCATCAGCAGAGACATCTTGCGCCCACTGGCGATCGGGTCTATGAGCCCCGTCCCATTCAACCTGCGTGTTCAACAATGAGGAGACCAGCCGTGCGTACGTTGTGGCGATCGACACATTCCGTGCCGACGCTCTCAGTGCGTCCGGCTGACAGTCATCCAATCATGTTGAACGACAATGGCACAGTCATTGATTCAGCGCCGGCGGGAGGCCGAGCGCACGCGGGTTGAAGCCTACGAGCTGTCGCTGCGGCATGTGTCGCAGCGGACACGTCCTCCACCGGATTTCGAGAACGCGATCAAAGAGGCCAGGCGTGGCTTCGAGGCAGACATCGTGCGCGATGCCGAGGCCTGGCAGCCGCGAATGAAGACTCGCGATGCCGCGCGTCTTCGTCTTGCCGCGGCTCGCTATCTCTTTGCGCGCTATCCCGTTGCCGAACATCTGGAGCAGATCTGGATCGACGGCGCGGGACTGGGCGCCGACGAGATCCACTTGCGCAAGCGCTGGTACATCGCGGCGGCCGGCGGCGGTTCGCTCTACGCTGCCGGTGCGGCCGAATGGCTGTCTCGCAAGGAGGTCCATGCCTTCCTCAATCCGTTCGGGAAGGTCGGCTTCGAAGCTGCGATCTGGCAGGCGATTGCGCGTTCCTATGCGACCGATCCCGCTGTTGCGATGCGGATCGCGCGCACCAGGATCACGCAGACGCAGCGCGCTCAGCATCGCTTCTGGCGCGAGGTGGTGCGCTTCTTCTGCGCGCATCCCACCACGGTCGAGGACATGGATGACTTCCATGATTACCTCGCCGATTGCCACCGGCGAGATCCCGAGTACACCCTCAAGGGGCGTTCTCTGGTCTCCCTTGGGCGGCAGATGCGCGAATGGCATCGCGATCTTGATGCGATTGCTCGTATCGAGGCCGCACGCCGTCGCGCCGAGGCGGCGCGAAACCGTGCGCGGGGGCTGGCAGCAGGCCCCGAGCAGAGCGAGGACCGTTGGCTCGGTGCAGCGATCGCGGACTGGTCATGGACCAAGTCGTCCAAGGACCGGGCCAAGCGCGAAGAATATGTTGTGGTCCAGTTGAGGACGGCAGCCGATCTCGTGGCTGAGACGCGCAGCATGCGTCACTGCGTCGCCACTTACGCGACGAAGTGCATTGCCGGGCATGCCTCGATCTGGTCGCTCCGTCGCCGTGCCTCGGGTGACGTCCAGCGGCTGCTGACCATCGAGCTTGATACCCGTTCCAGGGCGGTTCAGGTTCGCGGGTTTGCGAACCGCCCGCCGCTTGCCGAGGAGTACAAGATCCTCCAGCGATGGGCGCAAGCACGCGGGATCATGCTGCTGTGAGAGAAGCCTGCGCCGTTTCGGCGGCGCAGGCAAAATACATGCGGCCCTCGCCAGGGGAGCTAGCGAGGGCCGCGTCGTACATCGTCGTTCGCGCCTTTAGTTCGCGAGCACGATGTGGGAGCTCTTGAAGGGGCTTAGAAGGGCAGCAGCACGTCCATGACCTGCTGGCCGTAGCGCGGCTGCTGCACGTCGGTGATCTGGCCGCGGCCGCCATAGGCGATGCGGGCCTGGGCGATCTTGGTGGAGTCGATGGTGTTGTCGCTCTGGATGTCTTCGGGGCGGACGATGCCGGCGACGATCAGCTCGCGGATTTCGAAGTTGACGCGGATCTCCTGCTTGCCTTCGACGACCAGGTTGCCGTTCGGCAGCACCTGCGTCACCACTGCGGCGACGTTGGTCTGCAGGGCTTCCTTGCGGTCGACGCTGCCCTTGCCCTCGCTCGACGAGGTCGAGTCGGCGGTCAGGACGCGGCCCGGCAGGATCTTGTTGGCCTGGGTGATGGTTTGGGCGCCAATGAAGTTGGTGATTCCCGAATCTTCCTTGTTGGAGCGGCTGCGCGAGGTGTCGTTCTCGATGTTGGCCTTGTCGGTGATGTTCACGGTCACGGTCAGGAGATCGCCTACCTGGCGGGCGCGCTGGTCCTTGAAGAAGGCGCGGCTGCCGTTGCGCCACAGCGAGTTCGGATTGTAGGAGGCGACCTCGGGCTTGGGCATCGGCATCTGCACCGGCTTGTAGCCGGGCTGCGCGGTCGGATTGTCGATGGCCGACAGCTTCGGCTGTTCACCGATCTGCGACAGGCGGTCGATCGAGGAGCAGCCGCTCGCCAAGGTGCAAGTCGCCAGCAGCAGGGCAGAGATCGCGATGCGACGAAGGCGGGAGGCCGAACTGAACGTGGACATGAATCTACTCTGACTTGGCTGGAGCTTGCGAGAGACGAACTTGCGGAATCCGGGCTTGGGCGATCTCGGCTGCGGACGCGGGCGCCTGGACCAGGCTCTGCGCCAGGGCCGCGGCCGCCGGCGCTTCGTCGCGCTTGACCGACGAGGTCTGCTCGACCACCGGCGCCATCGGCGCGGACTGGCTGGCGCCCTGGACGGTCACCTGGCCGCGGCCGGTGATGACCCCGGTCAACGTGCGCTTGGAATGCAGATTGAGCACGCTGATGGTGTCGCCCTCGGCGCCGCTCTCGATCGCCTTGCCGCGCGTGGTGAGATAGAGGCCGGGCACCTGGTAGATGATGGTGACGGCCTGATCGCGCACCACGAAGTCGGGCTTGACGAGGTCGGCGGCGCGGATCGGCGTGCCCGCGCGCGTTGCTCGGCGCAGCTGCATGCCGATGCTGCGGTCGCGCGAGGCCGGCTCGCCGGCGACCTCGGCCTTCGGCCGGCGCTCCAACGACAGATCGGAGGATTTCAGCAACTCGGTGCGGTCGATGTCACGCGTCAGCACGGCCACCTCCACCGTCTCGATCGCGGTGCCCGTGAAGCGCAGCTTGGTCGGCGCGGCGTTGCCGTCGTTGGCGATCTCGAAGGCGATATCGAAACGGCCGCTGCGGGCATCATAGCGGGTTGCGACCGGCTGCAGCCCGCCGCTGTTGGAGGCGTCCAGCCGCATCTCGGCGACGCTGCGGTCGAACGTGATGGTGATGTTGGCGGCGTCTCCGAGGCCGAAGCGCCGCTCAAGCGCCGCGGCGACGGCGTTCTCGATATCCTTGCTCGCGAGCGTGCGCGCGAGGCGGGTGACCTGGACCTCCTTGATGTCCCCGGTCATGACGCCGATCACCTGTTTGGCCCGCAGCACCGACAGCACCTCGCCGACCGTCAGCGTGCCGGTGGTGCCGAGATCGGGCGAGCGGTAGACCGGGATCAGCGCGGCCGATCCGGCGTTGTCGATGAGATCGCCGATCCGGACCACGTCCGAGGTCACCGTGACGCTTGCGCGCAGCGTCGGCGCGGCGATGAAATCGTTGGCGGCCGCTGCTGGCAAAGCCAGCGCGACAAGAGTGGAGATGGCGGCGAGGGTGGCGCGGATCATCGTCATCACCTCAGCGGAACAGCGCCGTGGTCGATTGCATCATCTGGTCGGCGGCGCTGATCACCTTGGCGTTCATCTCGTAGGCGCGCTGGGCGGCGATCAGGTCGCTCATCTCCGAGACGACGTCGACATTGGCCTGCTCGAGGCTTCCTTGCGTGAGCTTGCCGTAACCTTCTGTGTTCGCGGTGCCGTCCTGCGGCGCACCGGACGAGGGCGTCTCGGTGAACTGGTTGTTGCCGACCGGCTGCAGGCCCGCCTTGTTGATGAAGCGCGTGACGCCGATCTGGCCGACGATCGAGGAGGTGGTTGAGCCCGGCAACGTCACCGAGACCTGGCCCTGCTCGCTCACGGAGATGCCCGAGGCGTTGTTGGGAATGGTGATAGTGGGCTGCACCGGATTGCCCTGCGCGGTGACGACGCGGCCCTGATTGTCCATCTGGAAGGTGCCGTCGCGGGTGTACTGGAAGGTGCCATCGGGCATCAGGATCTTGAAGAAGCCCTCGCCCGAGATGGCGAGATCGAGGTCGTTGCCGGTCTGCGACAGCGTGCCTTGCGTCATGCTGCGCGGCGTGCCGACGGTCTTGACGCCGCCGCCGATGTCGACGCCGACAGGCAGGATGGTGCCCTGGTCCGACGACTGGGCGCCGACGCGGCGGACGTGCTCGTAGATCAGGTCCTGGAACGCCGCCGTCTGCTTCTTGAAGCCGGTGGTGCGGAGGTTGGCGATGTTGTTGGAGATCACCTGAACGTTGAGTTCCTGTGCCGCCATTCCGGTCGCTGCGGTGTGAAGCGCCTGCATCTCAGTTCTCCTTCAATCAGGCCGGAACGTCGGCGAGCTTCTCGATCGCCGATTTGTGGAGGTCGCTCTGCTGCTGCAGCAGGTTGGCAACCGCGGCGTAGCTGCGCATCACCTCGACCATGCGGGTCATCTCGCCGACCGCATTCACGTTCGACTTCTCGACATAACCCTGCTGCAGGGTGGACTTGGTGTCGGGCTGCTGGTTCGCCGAGCCAGCGGCATAGAGATTGGCGCCGAGCTTGGTCAGCTTGGCCGGATCGTCGAACGAGACCATGCGGATCTTGCCGCGGATCGAGTCGGTTCGCGCCGTGCCCTCGAGCACCGTGACGGTGCCGTCGGGCGCGACGTTGATGTCGTGGTCGGTCGGCTGAAAGGTGATCGGGCCGGCATTGCCGAGCACGAGATTGCCGTCGGCGGTGACGAGCTGGCCGGTGCTGTTGAGCGAGAACTTGCCGTCGCGGGTATAAAACTCGCCGCCGTTGGCCTGCACTGCGAAATAGGCGCCGCCGTTGATCGCCATGTCGAGCGGATTGTTGGTCGGCTCCAGCGGCCCCTGGCTGATGTTGCGGAAGGTGCCGCGGTCCTGGACATAGGAGACCCGGCGGTCGCGGCCGATGAAATTGTCCTCACGCGCGTTCGAGTTCAGGTATTCCTCGAACAGCGAATGGTCGGACTTGAAGCCGTTGGTGTTGGCATTGGCGACGTTGTTGGCGATGACATCCATCTGCCGTTCCAACGTCATCTGCCGTGACAAGCCGATCAGACGCGCGTTCTGCATCGGAAATCTCCCCTGAGCGGATCTGCCATTTCGCTCTCCCAAGCGCCTGGCGGACCCCGTGACCGAGACCGTCGGGCTCTCCCAAGCCGTGAGGTCTCGGGCCTCTCTCAGCGAAAGCCGTGCCAATCAGGAAAATCACGTAACTTCAATGTGTTGGCGCCTTTCGAGGGGCGGGAGCAGGCGGCAGAAAGGTTCTGTTAGCCATGTTTGCCCGGCAGATTTTTCCTAGCGGCGGCCCAATCGAAAGATTCCGTTAACCATTATTACCGTAGCGTTTGCGCATCAGAGGAGCGCATTGCGCTGGGGCATTCGTATCGCGTCATTGTCTGCCAGGAGGCTTCGCTCTTTCGACCCCTTTGAGAGATAACCGGGCGCGGCAACCATGGCAGAGAATGAGGAAGGTGGCGCAGCCGCCGAGGGCGCGGAAGCCGCTCCGCCGAAGAACAAGCTCAAGCTCATCATCATGGTCGTCGGCGTGCTTGCTGTGCTCGGCGGCGGTGCCGCGACCTGGTTCTTCTTCTTCCGTCATGGCGATGCCGAGCATCATGCCGAGGCCGCGCCGCCGCCGAAGCCGCCGGCTTTCGTCGACGTTCCCGACCTCATGGTCAACCTCGCCGGCTCGCCCGGCGAGCGCGTGCAATATCTGCGGTTGAAGATCGTGCTGGAGCTGAAGGAAGAGAAGCAGATCGAGGCGATCAAGCCGACGATGCCGCGCGTCACCGACATCTTCCAGACCTATGTGCGCGAGCTGCGCCCGTCCGACCTCAACGGTTCGGCCGGCATCTTCCGCCTCAAGGAGGAGCTGACCAAGCGCGTCAACGCGGCGGTCGCCCCGATCCAGGTCAGCGCCGTGCTGTTCAAGGAAGTCGTGGTCCAGTGAGCATGACGGGCTAGGGATCATGGCGGGCAACGACCAAGTCGACCAGGATGCAATTGCCGCCCAGTGGGAGGCCTCGCTCGATAGCGAGGATCCCGCCGAGGCGGCAAAGGCTGCCGCCGAGAACGAACTATCGGAGACCATGGCCCTGCAATGGGCCGCCATGGTCGAGGACGGCAGCCGCGATCTCGGCACCGGCAAGAACTCCGGCGAGCGGGTGCTGTCCCAGGAGGAGATCGACAATCTCCTCGGCTTCACCGTCGGTGACGTCACGCTCGACGACCATTCCGGCATTCGCGCGATCATCGATTCGGCGATGGTCTCCTACGAGCGCCTGCCGATGCTCGAAATCGTCTTCGACCGCCTGGTGCGGTTGATGACGACCTCCTTGCGCAATTTCACCTCAGACAACGTCGAAGTCTCGCTCGACCGCATCACCTCGGTGCGCTTCGGCGACTACATGAACTCGATCCCGCTGCCCGCCGTCCTCACCGTCTTCAAGGCCGAGGAGTGGGAGAACTTCGGCATGGCGACGGTCGATTCCAACCTGATCTATTCGATGATCGACGTGCTGCTCGGCGGCCGCCGCGGCACCAGCCAGCTGCGCATCGAGGGCCGGCCCTACACCACGATCGAGACCGAGCTGGTCAAGCGGCTGGTCGAGGTGGTGCTGGCCGACGCCGAGCAGGCGTTCCGGCCGCTGTCGCCGGTGACCTTCTCGATCGACCGGCTCGAGACCAATCCGCGTTTCGCCGCGATCAGCCGTCCCGCCAACGCCGCGATCCTGGTGCGCCTGCGCATCGACATGGAAGACCGCGGCGGCAACATCGAGCTGCTGCTGCCTTACGCGACCATCGAGCCGATCCGGGGCGTCCTGCTCCAGATGTTCATGGGCGAAAAGTTCGGCCGCGACCCGGTCTGGGAGGGCCACTTCGCCACCGAGATCGTGCAGGCCGAGATCGCGGTCGACGCCGTGCTCTACGAGGCCGACATTCCGCTCAAGCAGCTGATGCGGCTCAAGGTGGGCGACACGCTGCCGCTCGACATGCGCGCCGACGCCAACGTCACCGTGCGTTGCGGCGACGTCACGCTGACCGAGGGGCGGATGGGCCGGGTCGGCGACCGCGTCGCGATCCGTGTGACGAAACCCTTGCGCAAGCCAAGTACGACACTTGCGATGTTCGAAAAGGTGGACGAGCAGAACAAGATGATGGAGGCCCCATGAACCACTCCCTGGGAATGGCGATCGAGACGCTGGTGGCTATCCTGCTGATGCTGACGATCGTCTACTGCGTCACGCTCAACAAGCGCTTGAGGCGGCTGAAGGCGGACGAGCATTCGCTGAAGGCCGTCATCGCCGAGCTGATCACCGCGACCGAGATCGCCGAGCGCGCGATCGGCGGGCTGAAGCTGGCCGTGCGCGACGTCAACGAGAACCTCGGCAGCCAGCTCGCCGCCGCGACGCAGATGTCGGATCAGCTCTACAAGCAGCTCGGCGAGGCCGACAACGTGGTGCGGCGCCTGTCCAAGATCGCGATCGCCGCGCGTCCCGTCACCAATCCGGAGACGGTCGCCGCGCCCGCGCCCAAGCCGTCGTCCGCGAAGGCGGTGGCGGCGGCCGCCGAAGCCTTCTCCGAGCGCCGACGATCCAACGGCCTTGCCGCATGAAGCCTGGGTATGAAGTCCTTTCGTAACATCCGCGTCATTCCGGTCGTCCTGGTCGCCGTCGCCGGCCTCGCCACGCTGAAGGTGGCGGGCCTTGCGATCAACGGCGGCTACGTCTTCGACTACAAGCCGAACCAGGGCAAGAAATCCTGGGCGGAAGAGAACCTGAACTTCCCGACCGGCCGCGAGGATCCCGACATCACCGGCTCGACCCCTGCGCCGAAGGAAGCACCCAAGCCGGCAGCGCCCGAGACCAAGATGGAGGGTGGCACCGTCGTCAAGATCGACGAGGGCCAGCCGCAGGTCTCGGCCGCGGAGCGCGCGATCCTGGAACGGTTGCAGGCGCGGCGGCAGGAGATCGAGGCGCGGCAGCGCGAGATCGACATCCGCGAAAGCCTGCTCAAGTCGGCCGAGAAGCGCATCGAGACCAAGGTCGAGGAGATGAAGGCGGTGGAAACCCGCATCTCCGCGACCCAGGCCGAGCAAAAGGCCGCCGAAGCCCAGCGCATGAAGGGCCTCGTGACCATGTACGAGGGCATGAAGCCCAAGGATGCCGCGCGGGTGTTCGACCGGCTCGAAATGGGCGTGCTGATCGAGATCGCCTCGGCGATCGCGCCGCGCAAGATGTCGGACATCCTGGGTCTGATGTCATCGGAAGCCGCCGAGCGGCTGACCGTCGAGATGGCCCGCCGCGCCAATGGCGGCGGCGATCAGTCCGCCTCGGCCGGCGAATTGCCCAAGATCGACGGCAAGCCGACGCAAAAGCCGAATTGAGGGCTCGAGGAGAAACGCGCTTTAAATCCGCGCGCTGTCGCGCGGTCGTTCGACTGAAGCCCAGCGAAATGACTCGTGCGCCTAATTCGCGAAGGCCTGTTGCACCCTGCGAACAGGCGGGCGCAACTGCTGCTCCATCTGGGCGAGGATATTGACCTGCTGCTTGATCAGCGCCGCCTTTGAGACGCGGGTCACGAGCTGCAGGGTGCTGTGGCAACAGGCACATTCATATGTCTTCAGGGCATATCCTCTGGCAATCGGGACGATCGCGACGACCGCTCTTGCACTGCTACACACAATGCAACCGGCTTCTCCGCTCATTGATTACCCCCAGAGCTAACCAATGCGATTTGCATCGCCGAGATTCACATCTGATTCAGAGTCGCGCGCGAACCGCAACGAGCCGAAGGTTGTGAGCGCGCGCTCAGCAACTCGTCAAGGTGGAAATCAGAATCCCGTGGCGGATGCAGCCGGGGCAGGCGGCATCCTCCGGGACTGCGATGACTTGACGCGCGCAGGTGTGAAGTGGCGTACAGTGGCGCACAAGGCGTCGTCCTACGCTCCGGCCCATTCGCAGTCCGCAGCGCAGGAGGAGGCAATGAACTACTCGTCCGCAGCAGAACGCGTCATCGAGGCCGTCAACCGGCTGCTCATAACGGCGATGACATCCGCATGGACATCCGCGCTAAGCCATCAGCATGCCGCGCCGCCGGATGGCGAGGCCGGCAACGATGAGGAATCCTGTCTCGACGAAGAGAGTTCCTCGGCGCCCGATGGCGCCGGAAAGCAGCACTGAAGACGCCATTGGCTCGGGGCGTCACACGATCAGATCGTGCAAGCCGTGGCCGTGAGCTGCACTTGGCCCATGAGGCGGATCACCATCGGGCGGAGATGGTTCAGGCGTGAACGCCGGTTCGGACCCAACGCGTCCTCCTGCGTGGGCGTGATGACCGGCAAGCTCTGTAAGATGATCCGGCACGACGTTGTGCTGTGAGCCCTTTGAAGCGTTATCCTTGAACTGGAACGAGTCGCCGAGCTGCTGCGTCTCGCCTGCAAGCGAGTGGGCGTTACCTCCGGACGATGCCTTCGAAAGGCCTGGATTGAGCGCCGTGTCTGCCGTGTCATCGCTGCGACGACCATGGGCATGAGCCGCCCCGTCGGCGCTTTCCTGGGGAGAGACGCCGTGATGCCCAGCATCGTTCCCGAGCGCAAGCCCGCGGCCGGCATGCTGTTCGGCGGCAATATGATCAAAATTCAGCGCGGCGATGGCAATGTCAGGCATCTGACCACCATTCGCGCCATTCTTCCCGGCCGCCGAGGCTGTGTCGAAGCCCGTGAAGTGGAAGACAAAGCTGGCCTCCGTCGGTGCGACGACGGATTGCAAGGTCGTAGACGTTCCGCTGGCCGAGGGAGCTCCCGCATCAATGTGGGGCGTTTCGGTCGTGGGCGTTTGCACCGGATCCGAACCGGAGATGCTGGAATATTCTGTTCGTCCGATCTGGTCCGAAGTTGAATTCAGGTTGTAGGTCGAATCGCTTGACTTAATTTCCGGACTCCTGTCTGCGAGGAGCGTGCTGTCGCCGCTTCCGGAAACGGACGAGATCTCGGAAGTGGTCGTCACTACCGCGGCTGCATCACTCTGCAGGGGTGCGGTGAGGTCGACGAGCTCGCCGGCGGCGGCGATCACAGGTGCGGCCGCCGGTGCCAGGATGAAGTCCGAGGCGTCGACGGTCGCAATCCCCTGCAAATGGATTTCGAGCAGACTGGAATCGCCGATGTGCAGGGTTCGGTCCGTTGAATTGACGTACACGATGGTTTCATTCGTCGCGCTGTCATAGATCCAGGCGATCGTATGTGCCGGCACCGTCGTGCTGGTCGAGCTCAACGCCAGGATGGCAAATCCAAGCGCGCCAAAGGCGGTCAGGTCGATCCTGTCCGATCCCGACGCGAAGTCGGTGATGGTGTCGAACTGGCCGGCGCGGGAATCGGCGACGAACAAATATGCGAAACGATCGTTGCCATTGCTGCCGGTGAGTTGGTCCGCACCAAATCCGCCGGTTATGGTATCGGCGCCGTTGTTGCCGTTTACCGTATCGTTTCCCGAGCCGCCGTAGATGGCATCATTGCCATCGTTGCCCTTGATCGTGTCATTGCCTGAGCCGCCATAGAGAACGTCCGTCTTGCCGGTCCCATTGACCGTATCACTGCCGGCTCCCGCATAGATGACCTGACCCGTGTCGCCGCCACCGGCGATGGTTTCGCTCCCCGGCGTTCCGTACACGTTCGGGGGATCGGAGATCACGACGGATCCGGTGGCCAGGTTGTCAAAATCGTTGGGGTCAGCATCGCTGGCGCCATGAATGGCGACGGTCACCGTCTGCGTGGTACCGTCGATCGCGGTCACCGTGAATGTGTCGGTCAGGGTGTCGCCGGAATCGAGAGCCTCAACCACGCTGTTGTTGTTGTCGAGGGTGTACGTCCATGCGCCGGCTGCGGTCATCGTGAAGGTGCCGTATCCGTCGTCGCTCGCGGTCGGTGAAGAGATCGCGGTGAACGTATTCGGCGCGTTGTCGACGTCGGTATCGGTCAGCGTGCCAGTCGCGATGGGAGCGCCGGGCGAGAAGGTTCCTGCCTCGGTCACTGAGCCGGTCGTGGTGCCGGAAATGAGGGCCGCGTCGTTGCTGCCGTGAATGGTGATCGTCACCACCTGCGGCGTGCCGTCGAGGGTCGTGACAGTAAAACTGTCGGTGAGTGCGTCCCCGACATTCAGCGCCTGCACCGCGCCGCTCGCATTGTCGAGCATGTAGGTCCACGCGCCGGCCGCGGTGATCGTATAGGTACCGTAACCACCCGTGCTTGCCTTGGGCGAACTCACAGTTGTGAAAGTATTGGATGCATTGTCGACGTCGGCGGCAACGAGCGTGCCGGTTGCGCTCGGCGCGCCGGGGGTCGTGTTGGCAACGCCTCCGGCCTCGGTCACCGATCCGGCGGTTGTGCCGGAAATCACGGCAGCATCGTTGCTGCCGTGGATGGTAATCGTCACCACTTGGGCGGTTCCGTCCAGAGTCGTCACCGTAAAGCTGTCGGTCAGTGTCTGCCCGCCATTGAGCGCCTGCACCGCACTGTTGGCGTTGTCGAGCGTGTAGGTCCACACGCCCGCTGCCGTCATGGTGAACGTGCCGTAGCCGGCCGTGCTCGCCGTTGGCGAGACGACTGCCGTGAATGCATTTGCGATCGTGTCGACGTCGGTGTCGGTGAGCGTGCCGGTCGCGGCAGGCGTGCCGGGATTCGCATTGGCGATGCCGCCAGCCTCGATGACGGCGCCGGTCGTGTCGCCGGAGATGACCGCTGCATCACTGGCTCCCTGGATGGTGATCGTCACCACCTGGGGGGTGCCTCCGATCGTGGTCACCGTGAAGCTGTCGGTCAGCGTTTGGCCGGCATTGAGCCTCTGCACTGCGAGGTTCGAATTGTCCACGGTGTAAGTCCACACGCCGGCAGCCGTCATCGTGAAGGTGCCATAGCCGCCGGTGCTCGTCGTTGGCGAACTCACGGCCGTGAACGTATTTGGTGGGTCGTCGACGTCGGTATCGGAAAGCGTGCCGGTCGCAATCGGCGTGCCGGGCGTTCCATTGGCAATGCCGCCAGCCTCGACGATCGAGCCGGTCGTGGTGCCGGAGATGATTGCAGCGTCGTCGACACCGTTGACGGTGATTGTGAACGTCTGGCTCGCAGAACTGAGGCCGTCGGAAACCGTGATGACGAAACCGTCGGTCGTGGGCGCCTTCAGTGCGTTGATTGCGATGCTGTCAGGCACGAACGTGTAGGCGCCGCTCGTACTATTGACGTAGAGCGTCCCGTACGGACCGGGCTTTGACAGGTCGTATGTCACCCCGCCGAGGACCGTCTCGCCGGCGGTCGCCCCTATGACGCCAAAGGTCAGCTTGGCGCTGCCGCTGGTGCTGCTGGCAGCGAAGATTCCGCTCGTCGCAGTGAATGTATCAAACACCACCGTATCGAGCTCGGTCGGCCCCGCTCCGGTGCTGAGTGTCGGCGGTATGGGGTCGAAAACGGGAATGACGAATGGCGACACAGGCGCCAGCAAATTCTGCAGCGCGGGCGCATCCGGCTGAATGAAATTGATCGGCTGCAGCGACTGGGTTTTGACGAAGGGAGGCGTGCTTGAGCCATGCGGCCCCTGTCCTTCGAGATTGGCGAGCACGTCCTGTTGCGCGGCGTGCAACTCATCCATGCGAGCGGCCGTGTTCGTGACCTGATTGATACTGATGCTGGAGCCCACCTTCCTGAGCACGATCGTCTCGCCGGGATCTTCGACGATGATGCGCCGCGGGATCCGCTCCTTGGTTACGAGCTCAAATGCACCATGGGCAAGGTCCTTGTAAGTGATGGAGTCGTCATCCAGGAGCGTGACGTCCGGGTCCGCGGCTTCGGCATTTCGTCCGAGCGAGAAAGTCAATGCTGCAAGCGTCAACATTCCGGACCCGCCTGCGTGACTCCGGCCACGAATGCCTGCAATTGACGCGTTCGTCTGGTGAGACCGGGCTTCTGCCGGCCGGCCTGGTGCTGAAGTGGAGCTCCTTCGGGTCAGGTCGAGGAGGGCCGTCGATGGCTCGCCTTCGACTTCGAACACGAATGCGCTCAGCGAGACGCGAGTGCCGCAGGAGATGTCGAAGGAAGTACCGTCGATGAAGCGAACTGTGATCTGTCCGTCGGCATCGGTCTCTATCACGTCAGTCCGATAGACAGGCGCGCCAGCTACGGCCTGTGTGGCGATGCCGCTGGCTCGCGTAAGCGTACCGCAACCAATCACTGTCTGAATATGTCCGATGATTTGGACGGGCAAGGCCATTGCGGGCCTGGTACCAACCTGGATGTCGGATGCTGACATGGCTCGACCTCGCCTGGGTGATCGATTCAGGCTCGGCGTGCTGCCGTGGTCTATTCGGGGCGGCCCTCGCCAAAGGACAAATATCCTGGGCGCTGGCAGCCGATGGCATGCCCGCCGAAATATCAAATCTGCTATCGAGAGTTGCATTGCGCGGCGACGGTAACGCGTGCCGCCATTCGCGCATTCCTCCCGCCAAAGTGATTAAATCGAGAAACCAGACGTATTTAATTTGTGGCGTTTTCATACCGCCGCGATAAAGTAGGCCGATTAATCATATTAAACAAGAATTATGTTTGTTGTTGCTGCGCGTCGCGACTCAAAAAATGGAGCCGCCGACAGCCGACAAGGTCTCTCGAGAAAGGGGGGATCATGTGCAGAACCAAAATATTCTCAATAGCGGCGGGCCTGGTCTTGGCGCTTCTAAATTTCTCGCCGAGTGCGGCTCAAGCGCAAGTCGATTCCGCCGGGCCCGCCGACGCCAACTCGTCTTCCAAACCGATCGGGAAGGTGGCGACGGCCACAGGCTCCGTCACGATCGAACATGCGGGCGCAGTGATCGTTCAAGCGAATGTCTCAAGTGAGCCCGGCCGGGCCAAGAGGGGTGATCCCGTATATCTTGGTGACGTGGTGCTGACCGGAGACGACGGCCGGGTCGGAATAAATTTTAGCGACGGCAGCTCGTTCAATCTATCGAGCAACGCCCGTATCGTGCTGGATCACTATGTGTATGAGCCGGCCGGCAAGTCCAATGCGACCCTGTTCAGTCTTGCCAAGGGAACGTTCACTTTTGTTGCGGGCAATGTTGCGAAGACCGGCGATATGAAGGTCGATACGCCCGTCGCCACGTTGGGGATCCGAGGTACGACGCCGCACATCGAGATTTCTGATGACGGGTCAGCCAAATTTTCGACGCTGATCGAAGAGGGCAAAAGCAAGCTCCTGAAGAAGCCGCCGGCCGGCGCGGCGCCGGAGCCCGATCGAAGCGCCAATCGCAGGCTCATTATCTGTCGGGGATGCTGAGAAGTTTGCTCGATCGAAGCCGCCGTGATGCCGGCGCAGCGTCCGGCCGGCAGAAAGGCGCAACATGAGTGCTTCGTTTCGCTCGCGGAGTTCGGCGCTTGGTGTGAAAATCGCACGGGCCAGTGTCATCAGGGCAGGGATGCTCATTCTGATCGTTGGACTGTCCGGTTCGTCAGGCTTGGCGCAGACGTCGAAGAAGAGCAGCTCACTCAAGAATATCGAGCTATGTAACGGGTCAGATCGGGTCTCGCCCGAAGCTCGGATCGAGGCCTGCACGGCCTTTATCGATGCGGGCGAGGGGAGCACAAACGGCTTCGCCGTCGCCCACAACAACAGGGGCAATGCCCATAGCGCCAAAGCCGACTACGAAGGCGCGATCAAGGACTTCGTCGCAGCGACCCGGCTTAACCCGAATTATGCGAAAGCCTTCAACAACCTCGGAGTGGCCTATCTGAGGACGGGCTCGCACGACCTCGCCCTTGGCGCTTTTCAGGAGGCGCTGAAGCTCAACCCCAACTATGCCACTGCCTTTGCCAACCGTGCGGCAGCGTTCTTGAAGAGGAATGCGTACGACCGTGCAGCGCAGGACTATGACGAAGCAATTCGCCTTGACCCGAAGATGGAGGTGGCTTGGAGCGGACGCTGTTGGGCCCGGGCCGTCCTTGGCGCCTTGCAGGCTGCGATGGAGGACTGCGACATGGTGCTTCGATCGGGAGCGGGTAACGCCGCGACATACGATTCGCGAGCCCTGATAAATCTGAAAATGGGACAACTCTCCGCGGCTATCGACGACTACAACGCGGCGCTGCGGTACGCCCCCAAGCTGGCGAGCGCGCTGTACGGTCGCGGGGTCGCCAGATTCAAGCTCGGCGACACAGAGGGCGGCAATAGCGATATCTCGGCAGCCAGAAGGATCGAGGCCCGAATCGCCGAAGATTTTGTCCGCTATGGGGTGCCGCAAAGGGACTGACAGGCCGCGACGTCGTGCAGCCGTTAACAACTGCTTAACCGCCTGCGTCTCAAATTCAAACTGGCGGACCGGCCCCCGCTCCATCCGGCACGGCGTGCTGTTCCCGCAAATCAAGACATAGCATTAACAAGTCCTTAATTGGCGAGACCTACAGTCGACGGCACGGGCCGGCGCCAGTGCCGGCATGCCCGCCGAACCGGAAGAAATGCCGCCAATGGCGCGAGAGGCTGCCGCTGGATTTGTGTCGCGAGCCCGCGCATCGGCGCGGGGCTTGCCGCGTCACGCCCGCGCCGCGGCCTTGTTGGCGGCTTGTCTCCTGCTTGGCCTTGCGGCGCCCGGCCGGGCGGCCGATCCGATCAGGGGCGAGGCGACGTTTTCAGCCGGTGGCGGCTTTGCCCGTCTCGTCATCAAGCTCGGCGAGGACGTTCCCTCCGAGGTGACGACCGCGGGCTCGATCCTCGTCATCCGCTTCGACCGGCCCGTCGATGTTCCCGTCGAGCGCATTCCGGAAGGCGCGCCCGATTACGTCAATTCCGCCCGCCGCGACCCTGACGGCGGCGCCATCCGCCTGTCGCTGGCGCGGCGCGTCACCGTCAACACCATGAACGCCGGCGAGCGCACCTTCATCGACCTGCTGCCCGAGGGCTGGAAGGGGCCGCCGCCGAGCCTGCCCATGGACGTGGTCAAGGAGCTCGCCGAGCGGGCACGCGCGGCCGAGCGAGCGCTGCGCGCCCAGCGTGCCGCCGCGGAGTCCAGGAAGCGTCCGCCGATCCGCGCGCGCGCCTCGGTGCAGCCGACGTTCGTGCGCTTCGTGTTCGAGATGCCCGACGGGGTCGGCGTCTCCTCCGTGCTCAACGAGCAGAAGCTGACGCTCGTCTTCAACGCCAATCTCAATTTCGACCTGGCGGACGCGGTTCTCGCCGCGCCGCCGAACGTCGCCTCGATCAAGCAGAAGTCCGATATCGACCAGACCAATGTCGAGATTGCGCTGATCGGCGATGCCGACGTGCATTCGTTCCGCGACGAGAAGAACTACGTCGTCGACGTCTCCTTCCAGCCCGACAAGGGTAAGTTGGCGGCAACGCCCGAGGCGACGATCGCGCAGATGAAGCCGGCCGGTCGCGGGCCGGCGGCTGCCGCTGCACCTGCACCTGCACCTGCACCGGAAAAGCTCGCCGCCGAGAAGAAGGACGCCCATCGCGAGATCCCACCGCCGACCTCCGAGACGATCGCGCGCGAGGCCAGGATCGACATCAAGCCCGAGGTGAAGGTGGAAGCGCCCGCCGCGCTGCCGCCCGCCGAAGCGCCGAAACCGGCAGCCTCTCCCGCGGCCGAAGCGGCCCAACCGCCCAAGGAAGCTGCGAAGCCGGCGCCAGCGCCGGCGGCTGCGGCTGCGCCCGTCGAAGCGCCCAGGGAGGTCGCGAAGGAACCGGTCAAGGATGCTGCCAAGGATGCTGCCAAGGCTGGGCCGGCGGAGGTGCCGGTCGCGCCCGCGATTGCCAGCGTCGATGTGCGCCGGGACAGCGACGGCTTGCGCGTGACGTTCCCGCTTCAGGTTGCAACGCCGGCGGCGGCGTTCCGCCGCGGCGACACCGTGTGGCTGGTGTTCGATACGCCCAAACCCGTCGATGTCGAGGCGATCCGCACCAAGGGCGGCGCGATGATCGGCGAGGTGGGCCGCGTCCCGCTCGACAAGGGACAGGCGGTGCGCATCCGTCTCACACGTCCGCTGGTCTATTCGCTGACGAGCGAGGAGGTCGGCAAGGAGACCAACTGGATGTTGACGCTCGCCGACAAGATCCAGGCGACGCCGCTGCCGCTGATGATGTCGCGCAACATCACCGATCCCGCGCTCGCCAATATCGCGATCCCGTTCGCCAATCCAGGCCAGCTGCACAAGCTCACCGATCCCGATGCCGGCGACACGCTCTATGTCGTCACCGCGCTGCGGCCGGTGCGCGGCTTCATCAAGCGGCAGGACCTCGTCGATCTCTCGCTGCTGGAATCCGCGCACGGCATTGCGATCCGGCCGAACTCCGACGAGATCGGCGTCGAGGTCGGCTCCGACAAGGTCATTCTCGGTAAGAAGGGCGGTTTGACCCTGTCGCCGGTCGACATCTCGGCCGAGCGGGCGCCGACCGCCGTGCGCCCGATCTTCAGTCCCGAAGGCTGGCGCAAGGGCCAGTCGGAAAACTTCATGGCGCGCCAGGGCGAACTGATGACGGCGATCTCGGCGGTCGAGCCGGCGCTGCGTTCGCTGCCGCGGCTCGATCTTGCGCAATTCTACATGTCGCGCGCCATGTATCACGAGGCCAAGGCCGTGACCGACGTGATGCTGAGCGATCCGCTCAACAAGGAGGAGAGCGGCGCGCTGATCATGCATGCGATCGCCAACATCCTGATCGGCCGGCCGGCGCAGGGCCTGAAAGATCTCGCCAATCCTGCGATCGGCAATAGCCACGATTCCCAGCTTTGGAAGGCGCTCGCCTATGCGCGCCAGGGCAAATGGGCCGATGCGCGCGAAAAGTTCAAGAACGTCGAATTCGCCATCGCCTCGCTGCCGCTCGACATCCAGCGCATCGTGACGATGGACGCTATGCGCGCATCCCTCGAGGTGAAGGACTATGCCGGCGCCTCCAAGCGCCGCAACGAGCTCGAGGTGGTCGGTGTCCCGCCCGAGGCCGCGCCAGGCTTCGCCGTGCTGCGCGGCCGGCTCGCCGAGGCGCTCGGCCACGACAAGGATGCGCTCGACGATTACAAGCTCGCGGTCGCCTCGAATGATCGTCCGGCTGCGGCCGAGGCCAAGCAGCTCGAGATCGCGCTGCGTCAGAAGCGCGACGAGATCGGCAAGGAAGAGGCGTTGCGCGAGCTCGAGACGCTGTCGATGACCTGGCGCGGCGATGCGATCGAGGTCAAGACGCTGCAGATGCTGTCGCGCCTCTATGCCGAGAACGGGCGCTTCCGCGATGCGCTCACCGCCGCGCGCACCGCGACGAGGCTGCAGCCGAACGCCGAAGCCTCGCGTCAGGCGCAGGATCTCGCCTCCGAGCTGTTCACGCAGATCTTCCTCGGGCCGAAGGGCGACGAGCTGCCGCCGGTCGAGGCGCTCGGGATGTTCTACGAGTTCCGCGAGCTGACGCCGATCGGCCGCCGCGGCGACGAGCTGATCCGCCGTCTCGCCGACCGTCTCGCCTCGATCGATCTGCTCGACCAGGCCGCCGAGCTCCTGCAATACCAGATCGATCATCGCCTCGAAGGCGCCGCGCGCGCCCAGGTCGCCGCGCGCCTCGCCATGATCTATCTCGCCAACCGCAAGCCCGACTTGGCCATCACCGCGCTGCGCGCCAGCCGCATCAGCGATCTCTCCGGGGAGCTCCGGCAGCAGCGCCTGCTGCTGGAGGCGCGTGCGCAGAGCGACGTCGGCCGTCATGATCTCGCGCTCGACATCGTCTCCAACGTCGCCGGGCGGGAGGTGCTCCGCCTGCGCTCCGACATCTTCTGGGCAGCGCGGCGCTGGCGCGAGTCCGCCGAGCAGATCGAGCTCTATTACGGAGACCGCTTCCGCGACTTCAAGCCGCTCAATGCGGTCGAGAAGAGCGACATCATCCGCGCCGCCGTCGGCTACGCCCTCGCCGACGACTCGATCGGCCTGTCGCGCTTCCGCGAGAAATACGCCCCGCTGATGAGCGAGAGCGCCGACCGTCTCGCCTTCGACATTGCGAGCAAACCGGCCGCTGCCTCCAGCGCCGAATTCGCCGAGATCGCCAAGCTCGCTGCCAGCGTCGACACGCTCGACGGCTTCCTGCGCGAGATGAAGCAGCGCTTCCCCGACGCCACCGCCCGCGCGCCCGGCGCGCCGCAGGCCAAAGATACGAGCGACCACACCGGCTCGCTGCCCACGATTCCGGTCGTGCGGCAGATCAAGATGACGCGGTAGAGCTCGGTGCCGCGCGAAGCGCGGCCCGTGACCGCGCCGCAAACTCGTCATTGCGAGCGCAGCGAAGCAATCCAGAGTCTCTCCGCGGCGGCAGTTTGGATTGCTTCGTCGCAAGGGCTCCTCGCAATGACGAGGAGAGAGCGGGGGCTGCCGCTGAGAGCGGAAAGGACGCGGCAGCGAACGAAGCCCCTACCCCCCGTAACTCTGCACCAAGCTCCCCGCCACCAGCGACCAGCCGTCGACCAGCACGAAGAAGATCAACTTGAACGGCAGCGAGATCGTCGCCGGCGGCAGCATCATCATGCCCATCGACATCAGCACCGAGGCGACGACGAGGTCGATGATCAGGAAGGGCAGGAACAACAGGAAGCCGATCTCGAAGGCGCGCTTTAGCTCGGAGATCATGAAGGCGGGGACGAGAATGCGAAGTGCGAGATCGTCGGGCGTGGCCGGCGGCGCCTCCCCGGAGAGATCCAGGAACAGCTTCAGGTCCTTTTCGCGCACGTTCTTCTGCATGAAGCCGCGCAGCGGCACGGAGGCGCGCTGGAATGCATCCTCGACGCCGATCTGGTTGGCGACAAGCGGGCGGATGCCCTCGTCGTAGGATTTCTGCAGCACGGGGCCCATCACGAAGAAGGTCAGGAACATCGCGAGCGCGATGATCACCGAGTTCGGCGGGGCGGTCGCTGTGCCCATCGCGGTGCGCAGCAGCGACAGCACCACGACGATGCGCGTGAACGACGTCATCATGATCAGGATCGACGGGGCGATCGAGAGCACCGTGAGCAGCGCGATCAGCTGGATCGCGCGCTCGGTGACGCCGCCGCCACCGGCGCCGCCGCCGAGATTGATGCTGATGTCCTGGGCATGCGACGGCATTGCGAGCGAAGCCGCGCCGACCAGGACAGAAAGGAAAAGAACTCTACGCGGGAGGGCGGGCAAGCTCACGAAGACGGCTTCGGACGGCCGAGCAGGGAGGCCATCTCGTCTTCGAGATTTTCAAAGCTGGTCTTTTCCGCAGCCGGCTTCGCCGGCGCAGCGGGCGGTGCCGGCGGCTCGCTGCGGGCGGCGCGCGCCGGAGCGGGCGGCGGCTCGGGCGCAACCGGAGGCGCGACCGCCTCCCCAGCCGGGCGGCGCAGGGCAGCCTCGAGTCGCTGCGCCATTTCGGCGAGATTCTGCTCGGCGCTCGAGGGCGCGGCAGCCGCTGCCGGCGGCGGAACGGGCGCAGCCTGCGGCACGGGCGGAGGAGGCGGTGGCGCCGCGGCGCGCTCGGCCCGCACCGGCGGCATCTTCATCGGCTCACTGCCGCGCAGCGGACGCGGCATCAGCGGCGGCTCGCCGCGGGCGATGCGCGGCGGCAGCGGCTCGGGCCTCGGTTCGCGCTCGGGACGTGGCGCGATCGGCTCCGGCGTAAAGCCGCCAAGAGCCGGCTCGCTGCGGCGTTCGGCCAGTGCAGGCGCAGGCCGGCGCACTTCGTCGGCGAAGGATGGCCGCGCGGGCCGCGGCGGTGGCTCGGGCATTTGCGGTTCGGGATGATCGAGCAGCTCGGGCCGCGGCGCGTCGTCGGCCCAGCCGCCGGCATCGGGCAGGGGGGCAAGGCGCGGCGGTTCGGCGGCACTCGGACGTTGCGGAATCTGGTCGCGGCTGGGCGCGGCGCGAACGATGTTGGGCTCGACGACGATGTCGGTCGGGCCGCCGATCATCAGCAGATGCTCGACATTGTCGCGCCGGACCAGCACCAGGCGGCGCCGGCCGTCGACCGCGGCGGCGTCGATCACGGCGAGGCGGGGCATCCGGCCGCGCTGGGTGTTGGCGCCGATGCGGTTTCCGGCGAATCGGCGAACCAGCCATGCAGCGACGCCGATCAACGCCAGAACGACGATGAACGCGACGATGAAGGTGATAGGGCTGCCTTGCATACTTGTCCCCGACAAATGGCGCTTTTTTCGTGCCCATGGTCAGTCGAATCGACCACCGGCGGACGATGCCCCAAACTGCGATTTATTAACGTTCCACGGCAAGTTTTGCCGTCCCCAACTCTTAATAACCCATGAATCGCCCGATCCAAAACGACTTCTTGCCCTGTGCACGTCTCGCCAAACGGCTGGGTTAATGCCACTTTTCGCGGCGTCGAATGGCGGGGCGCAAGAATCAGTTTCGGCTGGGGACATGCATCACGACCGGTCCTTAACCAGCTGTTAACCATACAGGCGGCAAATTCTGCCTAGCGGCGGTCCCTAGGGTCCGTCGGGGCGGAGGGGGCCGCGACGATGTCCATCAACGATATTCCGGAACTGTCGGTGCTTCGCACCAAGATGCAGTGGCATCAGGAGCGCCAGCGCGTCCTGTCCGAGAACGTCTCCAATTCCGACACGCCGAAATTCCGGCCGCGCGACCTGGTCGAGCCCAAGTTCGACAAGGCCGGCACCGTCACGGGGTCCATGGGGCCCTTGGTCCTGACCCGGACCAGCGCCTCGCATTTGGCGCCGTCGGGGGCCCCTTCCGCCTTCGACCAGAACAAGAATGCGGGCTTCGAGACCCGCCCGGCCGGCAATGCCGTCAATCTCGAGGAGGAGATGATGAAGGCCGCCAGCAACCAGATGGATTACGCGGCGGTGACCTCGCTCTATTCGAAGAGCCTGCGCCTGCTGAAGACCGCGATCGGCAAAGGTTAGGCCCTAAAGGAGGCGGATCATGGCAAATGACAGCAGCGACTTCGCCCGCTCCATGGCAATCGCGACCTCGGGCCTGCGCGCGCAGGCCGGCCGCATGCGGGTGATCTCGGAGAACATCGCGAATGCGGATTCGACGGCGCAGACTGCCGGCGGCGATCCCTACCGGCGCAAGGTGCCGACCTTCTCATCCGCGCTCGACCGCACGCTCGACGCGCAGGTCGTCACCCTCGGCAGGATCAAGCCCGACCAGTCCGCCTTCCGCGTCAGATACGAGCCGAACAATCCGGCGGCGGATGCCAGCGGCAACGTCAAATATCCCAACGTGAACTCGGTGGTCGAGATGACCGACATGCGCGACGCACAGCGGTCCTACGAGGCCAACCTCAACATCATCAGTGCGACGCGCCGGATGATCCAGCGCACGCTCGACATCCTCAAGAGCTGAACAGGACATTTAAGCCATGGCATCACCGACAATCGCCGCCAATGCTTACGCCAGCCTCGCCCGCGTGCTCGAGAACACCGGCGCCGGCAAGGGCAGCGAACCGAACGGGCAATCCTTCGCCGCGCTGCTGAAGGACGCCGTCGGCAGCGTCGTGGAATCCGGCCGCAAGTCCGACGCGCAGACCGTGGCAATGGCCTCCGGCAAGGCCAACGTGATGGACGTGGTTACGGCGGTCGCAGACACCGATGTCGCGGTGTCCACACTGGTCTCGGTCCGCGACCGTGTCATCGCGGCCTATGAAGACATCATGAAGATGCCGATCTGATTTGAAGCGAGTGGCGAATGGCGAATGGCCAGCTCTGGCCACCATCCGCTACTCGCCATTCGCTACTCGCTTCTCGCGCCTTCCTCTAACCCCATCGGAACCTCCAAATGACCGGACCCGAGACCCTCGACGTCGCGCGCGATGCGATCTGGACCATCGTGATCGTGTCGTCGCCGCTGATGGTGGTCGGCCTCGTGGTCGGCGTCATCGTGTCGCTGTTCCAGGCGCTGACGCAGATCCAGGAGCAGACGCTGATCTACGTGCCGAAGATCCTCGCCATCTTTGCCACGATGCTGTTGGCGCTGCCGTTCATGGCCGATTCGATGCACGCCCACATGCTGCGGATATCGTCGCGAATCATAGGCGGCTGAGGCACTATGCGTGAATTATGCGCATCGACGTCTCGCTGCTGCCGGCGCTCGCCGCTTCCTTCATGCTCGCCTTCGCCCGGGTCGGCGCGATGGTGATGCTGCTGCCCGGCCTCGGCGAGACCAACATCCCGACGCGGATCAAGCTGTCGATCGCGCTGCTGCTCACGCTGATCATCCTGCCGCTACATCGCAACGCCTATCAGGTCGACATGGGCTCGCTGGCGCCGCTGCTGGTGCTGATGCTGCATGAGATCGCGATCGGCATCGTGCTCGGCGCGACCGCGCGCGTGACGTTGTCGGCGCTCCAGGTTGCGGGATCCGTGATCGCGCAGCAGATGGGGCTCGGCTTCGTCACCTCGGTCGATCCGACGCAGGGCCAGCAGGGCGTGCTGGTCGGCAACTTCCTGACCATGCTGGGCGTGACGCTGCTGTTTGCCACCGACAGCCATCATCTGGTGATCGCGGCGCTGAACGACAGCTACAGGATCTTCTCGCCGGGCGAGACCGTGTCGAGCGGCGACGTCGCCTCGCTGGCAACGCGCGCCTTCTCCGCCGCGTTCCGCCTCGGCTTGCAGCTCTCCGGGCCGTTCCTGGTGTTCGGCCTCGTCTTCAATATCGGACTGGGCGTGCTGGCGCGGCTGATGCCGCAGATGCAGGTCTATTTCGTAGGCGTGCCGCTGTCGATCTTCGCGGGCTTCCTGGTGCTTGCCGTGGTGCTCACCGCGATGATGGGCACCTTTCTCGACTACTTCATCGGTGTCATGCACCAGATGATGCCGCTCAAGTGAGGGGGATCGATCGGTGGCCGAAGACAACGATCCCGAAAGTCAAACAGAAGACCCGACGCAAAAGCGCCTCGACGATGCGCTCGAACGCGGCGACGTCGCCAAGAGCCAGGAGATCAACACCTGGTTCATGATGGCGGGCGGCACGCTCGTCGTCTCTACCTTCTCGGGCTCGGTCGGCAGCGGGCTGCTGACGCCGATGCGCAACCTGCTTGCCAATTCCTGGATGATCAAGACCGACGGCAAGGCCCTGCTCGCGCTGATGCAGCAGATCGAGCTCGCCGTGCTTGCCGCGGTCGGCGTGCCCCTGTTGATGCTGGTGCTGGCGGCCATTACCGGCAACATGCTGCAGCACCGGCTGGTTTGGTCGGCCGAATCCCTGAAACCCAAGTTCAACAAGATTTCGCCCGGCGCCGGCTTCAAACGCATCTTCGGCAAACAGGCGGCGGCCAATTTTCTCAAGGGCATCGGCAAGCTCGTCGCCTTGGCCGTGGTCATGACCATGATCCTGTGGCCGGAGCGGCATCGCATGGAGGCGATGGTCAGGCTCGATCCGGCCGCCATGCTCGGCGCCAGCACCAGCATGACCATCCAACTGCTCGGCGCGGTGGTCGCCGCGCTGGCGATCGTCGCCATCGCCGACTATTTCTTCCAGTACCGAAGCTGGTTCCAGCGGCAGAAGATGTCGCTCCAGGAGATCAAGGAAGAGTACAAGCAGTCCGAAGGCGACCCCCACATCAAGGGCAAGATCAGGCAGCTGCGGCAGCAGCGCGCCAAGAAACGCATGATGGCGGCGGTTCCCAAGGCCTCCGTGATCATCACCAACCCGACCCACTATTCGGTGGCGTTGTCCTACGAGCGCGGCATGACCGCGCCGATCTGCGTTGCCAAGGGCGTCGACAATCTCGCCTTCAAGATCCGGGAGATCGCGCGCGAGCACGACATCCCGATCGTGGAGAACGTGCCGCTGGCCCGCGCGCTCTACGCCACCGTGGACATCGACCAGGAAATCCCGACCGAGCACTACCATGCCGTTGCCGAAGTCATCGGCTACGTCATGCGCCTGAAGCGCGGATTCAGCGCCGGGCGGGGATAAGATGCCCGAAAAGTACCGGAAATGGCCGTAATCTGGGAATCAGCGTACCTTTCGCCCTTGCTGCCCTTGCACCTTAGGGTCCGATTCAGGCAGGGAGGACCCCACGCGCCCGGTGGCGCGTTGATTCTCTGCCGACAGGCTGCGCCAGCTCGAGAATGACCGCCGAGACCGACCACGACCTCACACGCGAGCCCGTTGCGGCGCACGAGCCGTCGCCGCGCTCGGGCAGCATTGCGCTGGTGCTGCTGGTGGCAGCCGGCCTCGTCGCCGTGGCCGTCGGGCTGATGACGCTCGGGCGCGCGCAGGCGCAGCCCTATATCCTCGGTATCCTCGCCGTGCTGGCGATGGTCGGCCTGTTCAACCTGTTCGCCTTCGCCGCCGGCATCATCCGCTTCGCCGACCGCAATCTCGACGATCCCGTCATCGGCCGCATCTCCGATCACGCCTTCGACGGCCTCGCGGTCACCGACGCGCGCGGACACGTGGTCTATTCCAATGCCGCCTATCTGACGCTGACCGGCGCCACCGGCCCGCAGGACGTCCGCCCGGTCGAGCGCGTCTTCATCGGCAATCCCGACGTCTCGGAAGCCGTGTTCCGGCTGCTCAAGGCCGCCCGCGAGGGCAAGCGGCAGCAGGAAGAGGTGCGCATCTCCGGCCACGACGGCAATCAGGGCCGCTGGCTGCGCATGCGCGTGCGCCCGCTCGGCACCGGCAAGCGCGAGGCGAAATACGCGGTGTGGTCGATCGCCGACATCACGCGCGACCGCGAACGCCAGGAGGACGTGTTCCAGGAGCTCCAGCACGCGATCGAATATCTCGATCACGCCCCGTGCGGCTTCTTCTCGGTCAATCCGGCCGGCGAGCTCGCCTATGTCAACGCGACATTGGCGAACTGGCTCGACTACGACCTCGCCGAGATCGGCTCCGGCGGCCTGAAGCTCACCGACATCGTCTCCGGCGACGGCGCTTCGCTCTTGACCTCGATCGTGGCGGTGCCGGGCGAGGTGAAGACCGAGGTGTTCGACATCGACCTGCGCATGCGCACCGGCAAGACCATGCCGGTGCGGCTCTATCACAAGCTCGCCTTCGGCGCCGACGGCGCGCCGGGGCCCTCGCGCACGCTCGTGATCAGCCGCGCCCGCGACGAGCGCAGCGACCCTGATCGTGCCGCCGAAGTGCGCTTCATGCGGTTCTTCGACCACACGCCAATGGCGATCGCGACCGTCGATCGCGCCGGCAACGTGGTGCGAGCCAATGCGCGCTACGCCAAGCTCAGTCAGGCGCTGGGGCTCGACACCTCCTCCAAGTCGATCTTCCGCGCGGTCAATTCGCGCGACCGGCACCTCTTGATCGCGGCCATCAACCAGGCCGCCGAAGGCAAGGCCGACATCGCGCCGGTCGAGGTGGCGCTGGAAGGGGCCAAGGAACGCTGGGGCCAGTTCTTCGTGACGCCGGTCGATTCGGCCGAGACCGAGGCGGAAGCCGCCATCGTGCACATGCTCGAGACCACCGAGCGGCGCGCGCTGGAAAACCAGATCAACCAGTCGCAGAAGATGGAGACGGTCGGCCAGCTCGCCGGCGGCATCGCCCACGACTTCAACAACGTGCTGTCCGCCATCATGATGGCGAACGACTTCCTGCTAAACGCGCACAAGCCGACCGACCCGTCCTTCCAGGACATCATGCAGATCAAGCAGAACGCAACGCGCGCCGCCACCCTGGTGCGGCAGTTGCTGGCGTTCTCGCGGCGGCAGACGCTGCGGCCGCAGGTGCTCGATCTCGGGGACGCGCTGTCCGATCTCACCATGCTGTTGCGCCGGCTGATCGGCGAGAAGGTCAAGCTCGACCTCGTCCACGGCCGCGACCTCTGGCCGGTGAAGGTCGACGTCTCCCAGTTCGAGCAGGTGATCGTCAACCTCGCGGTGAACGCGCGCGACGCCATGCCTGACGGCGGCAAGCTGATCATCCGCACCGCCAACGTCACCAGCGACGATTCGGGCAAGCTCGCCTATAAGGGCATGCCGGCCGCGGATTATGTCCGCATCGAGGTCGCCGACACCGGCACCGGCATCCCCGCCGACATCCGCGACAAGATCTTCGAGCCGTTCTTCTCGACCAAAGAGGTTGGCAAGGGCACGGGCCTCGGGCTCTCCACCGTCTACGGCATCGTCAAGCAGACCGGCGGCTTCATCTACGTCGATTCCGAGCCGGGGCAGGGCACCTCGTTCCACATCTTCCTGCCGCGCCACATCGCCGAACCGGAGGTGCAGGTCGAGCAGCCCGCAGCCGCAATCGGCGCGACCAGCGGCGCCGCGAAGGAAGCCGCGCCCGCGGCGGCAGAGGCGAAGCCGCGTACCGACCTCACCGGGCAGGGCACCATCCTGCTGGTCGAGGACGAGGAGGGCCTGCGCGCGCTCAATGCCCGCGGCCTGCGCTCGCGCGGCTACACCGTGGTCGAGGCCGAGAACGGCGTCGAGGCCATGGAGGTGCTGGACGAGCAAAGTGGCGCGATCGATCTCGTCGTCTCCGACGTCGTCATGCCGGAGATGGACGGCCCGACGCTGTTGAAGGCCATGCGCGAGAAGAACCCCGACATCAAGTTCATCTTCGTCTCCGGCTATGCCGAGGATGCCTTCGAGAAGAGCCTGCCCGAAGGCCAGCAGTTCGACTTCCTGCCAAAGCCCTTCACGCTCAGCCAGCTGGTGGCGGCGGTGAAGGAGACGATGACGAAGCAGGGGTGAGACCTGCCGCTCTCCTCGCAATGACGGCTGGTGGGCCAGCTCGGCTCGCGGACCCGGGGAAAAGCGGAAATCGGGTCGTAAACCCGGCGGTAAGCATCCTCCAATGGTTCCCGTAAAACCCCTGTCATATATGGGCTTTTGCCACATCCCCGCGACTGAGGGCCGCAGCCGCAAGTTTCGAAACCGGCTTCACTTTTCGGGAAGTCTGACCATCTTAGGGGTACGTCCCCATGCCGGGGATTTGGGAAACGCACATGACTTTCTCGCTTCGCTCCCGGAAATTCTTCAACGCGATCGCCGTCGTTCTGGCGCTTGCGCTGCCGACCGCGCTGACGATCTCGTCGGCCGACGCCCGCGCGGGTGGCGGCATGTCGTCCGGTTCGCGCGGTACGCGCTCCTATTCGGCGCCGCCGTCGACCACGACCGCCCCCGGCTCGGCCTCGCAGTTCAACCGCACCTACACCCAGCCGGGCGCAGGCATGAACTCGGCGGCGACCGCGCCGGCGCGCGGCGGCCTGTTTGGCCGCGCCGGCGGCTTCATGGGCGGCCTTGCAGCCGGCTTCCTCGGCGCCGGCCTGCTCGGCATGCTGTTCGGTGGCGGCCTGTTCGGCGGCCTCGGCGGCCTGTCCTCGATCATCGGCCTGATCATCCAGATCGCGCTGGTGGTGCTCGTGGTCCGGCTGGCGATGTCCTGGTGGCAGCGCCGTCACGCTCCGCGGGCGGCTTACGCCAATGCTGAGGCCGGCGCAGCGCCCGGACCGCAGACGAACTATCGCAGCGGTCTCGGTGGTGGCCTTGGTGGCGGCCTCGGCGGCTTCGGCTTCGGCGCCAACAACGCGCCGCTCGAGATCAAGCCGGACGACTATGAGGCGTTCGAGCGCCTGCTCGGCGACGTCCAGGCCGCCTGGTCGAACGAGGACGTGGCCAAGCTGCACACGCTCGCGACGCCGGAAATGGTCTCCTATTTCGAGCAGGACCTCGCCCAGAACCGCGCCCGCAATGTGGTCAACAAGGTCACGGATGTGAAGCTGTTGCAGGGCGACCTCGCGGAAGCCTGGCGCGAAGGCGAGACCGACTATGCCACGGTGGCGCTGCGCTTCGCGCTCACCGACAAGACGGTGGATCGCAACACCGGCGCAATCGTCGCCGGCAGCGAGCAGCCGGGCGAGGCGACCGAGATCTGGACCTTCGCCCGCCGGCCGGGCACAGGCTGGGAATTGTCAGCGATTCAGCAGACCAACTGATCGCGGACGAGATGAGGAACCAGGGCGTCGTGCTTCGGCACGGCGCCCTTTTCTTTTGGGCCTCTCGCAGCACGGCATCGGAATAAGCGGGGGCGCCTCGGGTTGAAGTCAGGCGGCGAACAAAAACAACGTTGGGAGGACAGGATGATCCGTATCGAGAGATCCATGACGATTTCCGGTGTAGCGCTGGCCATGGTCTTGCTTGCTTCCCCATCGGCGCTGGCGCAGTCGGCCGACATGACCTTCTTCGTGACCTCCAACGGCCCCGGCAAGGGCGCCGATCTCGGCGGTCTCGAAGGAGCCGACGCGCAATGCCAGAAGCTTGCACAAGCCGCCGGCGCCGGCACAAAGACTGGGCGCGCCTATCTGTCGACGCAGGCCGCCGACGGCAAGCCGGCCATCAACGCCAAGGATCGCATCGACAAGGGGCCGTGGCAGAACGCCAAGGGCACGGTGATCGCCAAGGACGTCGCCGAGCTGCACGGCGCGAGGAACAATCTCACCAAGCAGACCGCGCTCAGCGAGAAGGGCGAGGTCATCAATGGTGCCGGCGACCAGCCGAACCGGCACGACATCCTCACGGGATCGCAACCGGACGGCACCGCGTTCGCCGGGCCGGACGATCGCACCTGCAAGAACTGGACGTCGAGCACGCAAGGCGCCGCGATGGTCGGCCATTTTGATCGCCGGGGTCTGCGCGACGATGAGCCCTCGAAATCCTGGAACAGCTCTCACCCCTCGCGCGGGCCCGACGGCGGCTGCTCGCAGGCCGATTTGAAGACCACCGGCGGCGACGGTCTGCTGTACTGCTTCGCGACGAATTGAGTTTGGGGCGCTAAGTTCTTTCCAGCCGTCATTGCGAGGAGCTCTTGCGACGAAGCAATCCAGAGTCTTTCCGCAGAGGCAGTCTGGATTGCTTCGCTGCGCTCGCAATGACGGGCAGGTTGCGCGGCCGTTGCCTCACGCTGACGGAACCTTCAGCCACGTGCTACATTGGTCCGATCGCCTCCACGCTCACGGACCTCTCCCATGAAATACGAGCTCTACTACTGGCCCGAGATCCAGGGCCGCGGCGAATATGTGCGGCTGGCGCTGGAGGAGGCGGGTGCCGCTTACGTCGATGTCGCGCGCGGTCCGCGCGGATCGGCCGCGATGATGAAGATGATGGATGCGCAGAAGGGCACGCCGCCCTTTGCGCCGCCGTTCCTGAAAGCGGGCAAGCTCGTCATCGGCCAGACCGCCAACATCCTGCTCTATCTCGGCTCCCGCCATGGGCTTGCGCCGAAGACGGAAGCCGGCAGGCTTTGGGTGCACCAGCTTCAGCTCACGATCACCGACTTCGTCGTCGAGATCCACGACACCCATCATCCGCTCGGGCCCTCGCTCTATTATGAGGATCAGAAGGCGCCAGCGAAGAAGCGCACGGCCGACTTCTGGGACGAGCGCGTGCCGAAATATCTCGGCTATTTCGAGCGGCTTCTCGCCGGGAGCGGCGGCATTTACGTGACGGGCCGGCGCCTGACCTATGTCGACCTCTCGCTGTTCCAGCTCGTCGATGGGCTGCGTTATGCTTTCCCCAAGCGCATGAAGGCGTTCGAGAAGGATGTCCCGGGCCTGGTCGGCCTGCACGAGCGCATCGCCGCGCGGCCCAACATCAAAGCCTATCTCGCAAGCGAGCGCCGCATTCCCTTCAACGAGCAGGGCATCTTCCGCCGCTATCGCGAGCTGGATCGATAGCGGCTTCGTGCAGTTGGCGCGTTCACCAGACGCCGGGGATGAGGCGATAGCGCACCCGCGCCGTATAATCGGCATAGCCGGGCAGGCCCTCGCGCAGCGTGCGCTCCTCGATCGGGATGCGGACCGCGAGCAAGGCGAGGAGGAGCGGCATCATCGCAAGTCCCCACCACGATCCCAGCAGCAGCGGCACGCCGGTGAAGAACAGGGTCATGCCGCTGTACATGGGGTGGCGGACATAGGCGTAGGGACCGGTCGAGATCACGTGCTGCGCGCGCTCGGCTTGCAGCTTCACCACGGGCGCGGCGAACGAGTTCTCGCGGAACACCCACATGGTGAACAGTGTCGAGGCCAGGAATAGCCCGAGGCCGAGCACCTGCAACGCCGTCGGCATGTCTGAGGATCGAACGCGCCGGTCGAGCCCCATCACGGCAAGCCAGGCCAGGATGGCGACGATGAACAGCGCCATGAACATCTTGTCGGCGGCGGGCTGATCCTTTTGCAGCACCGGCCGCAGGCGTTCGGCGAGCAGCGCCGGATCGGTCCGGTAGAGCCACCAGCCGCAGAGTGGGCCGAGCAGGACGGAGGTTGCGAGGAAGGCCCAGGCCGACGGCCAATGCAGCGTCCCGGCGCACGCGAACAGCAGCGCGCCCATGCCGACGACGAACACCGTGTTCCGCAATAGCAGCCGTGCGAACATGCGCAGGTCCCGAGTGAACGGCGCATGATCCTCGTGCAGCTATCCGGCAAAGATGCGGCCGGACACGCCAAAAGCCCGATCGACCGGATCGGGCGCTTCGGTCTCGGGACGCCTGATCAGGCGAGCTGGTCGATCCGCGTGCCCTGACCCGGCGGCAGCGGCGCCGGCGGCTGCGGCTTGAAGGTCGGATTCTCGTCCTTGACCTTGGTCTGATCGTCCTGCGGCTTGGTCGTGTCGTAGTTCGGAACCACGATCGCGATCGGCGGGGGCGCAACGGTAGAAACCTTCATCCGCAAATCCTCACACATGGAAACAATCAAGCCTGCCCTGCGAGGAGCGAAATTTCCTTCAAGCCAATCGTTAAAATGTGAGGGAATTGGCGCGGTGAAGGCTGTGCACGCTGGCATCCGCGTGGTGCAAACCGAGACGACGAGGCCTCTCCCCGTCATTGCGAGGAGCGCTTGCGACGAAGCAATCCAGACTGCTTCCGCGGATACAGTTCTGGATTGCTTCCGCCTTCGCCAAGGCTTCGGCGGACAAGTCGCTGCGCTCGCAACGACGGAGTGCGTGGCGACCGCGTGGCGGCCCAACTGCGCCCCTATTCGTCCTTGCCGCGCGTGATCGCGATCGACGCTTCCGTCTTGGTGCGGGTGCATTCCATGTTGAGTCGGCGGTAGCGCATGGTGACCTTGTCGCCGCGGAGCAGGCCCATCCGCTTCAGGCAGCGCGTCGCGCCCGTCGTGGTGTCGTCCTTGGTCACGGTGAAGACGATCGCCGCCATCGAGCCGACCAGCGCGTAGAATTCCGGCTTCGGCTTGCGATCGCCCTTGGCGTAGAGCTCGATGGAGTATTTGTCGCCGCGGCAACCCACGGACAGCTCCTTGGCCGCCGGGTGCGTGAGATAGACGACGTTGGCGGCGCGGAAATTCACCTTGAGGCGATCGACCTGGCTCGCCAGCTCCTTGGCGCTGTCGTCGCAGCGATCGGCGCGGGCAGCCGAAGTGAGGGCCACAAGGCCGGTGATGGCGGCGGCGACCAGGATCGCGCCGCGGACGTTCAGTTTCAATGTCATGATGAAAAGTCCCTTAGGGCACGCATTCAAGCGTCGGCGGACGCGAATCGCAAGGGTGGTCAGAGGCATTTCCACGAGCTGTGCCAATGCCTTCCCGTGCCGAACCTACCCCTCCCATGCGCACCGCTCCCTTTCTTTTCTGGCTGGAATGCGCTTAGAACGCTTCTATGCTGAGAGGCCCGCCAGGGCCGCAAAACCCCGAGATTTGCCCCATGAACGCTCCCACCGCCTTCCCCGACCAGTCCAAGCCCGTTCCGCCCTACAAGCACACCCCGCTGTTCCCGCTGGGCAAGGACGAGACGCCCTATAAGAAGATTTCGTCCGAGGGCGTCAGGGTCGAGAAGGTGCTCGGCAAGGACATGCTGGTGGTGTCGCGCGAGGCGCTGCGGGCGCTGTCGGAGGCAGCCTTTGGCGACATCAACCATTATCTGCGCCCCGGCCATCTGAAGCAGCTCCGCGCGATCCTGGAGGACGGCGAGGCCAGCCCCAACGACAAGTTCGTCGCGCTGGACTTCCTCAAGAACGCCAACATCGCGGCCGGCGGCGTGCTGCCGATGTGCCAGGACACCGGCACCGCGATCATCATGGGCAAGAAGGGCTGCAACGTCATCACCGACGGTGACGACGAGGCGGCGCTGTCCGAAGGCGCGCGTGACGCCTACCTGCGCCGCAATCTGCGCTACTCGCAGGTCGCGCCGCTCTCGATGTACGAGGAGAAGAACACCGCCAACAACATGCCGGCGCAGTGCGAGATCTACGCCGAGGGCGATGACGCCTACAAGTTCATGTTCATGGCGAAAGGCGGTGGCTCCGCCAACAAGAGCTTCCTGTTCCAGGCCACGCCTTCGGTGCTGACCAAGGACCGGCTGCTCGCGTTCCTGAAGGAAAAGATCCTCACCCTCGGGACCGCGGCGTGCCCGCCCTATCACCTCGCCATCGTGATCGGCGGTACCTCGGCCGAGCTGTGCATGAAGACGGTGAAGCTCGCTTCGGCGCGCTATCTCGATGCGCTGCCGACGCACGGCTCGCCCGACGGCAACGCCTTCCGCGACGTCGAGATGGAGAAGGAAATCCACAAGATGACGCAGTCGCTCGGCGTCGGGGCGCAGTTCGGCGGCAAGTATTTCTGCCACGATGTGCGCGTGATCCGCATGCCGCGCCACGGCGCCTCGCTGCCGATCGGGCTTGGCGTGTCCTGCTCGGCCGACCGCCAGGTGCTCGGCAAGATCACCAGGGACGGCGTCTATCTCGAGGAGCTCGAGCACAATCCCGCGCAATATTTGCCGCAGGTCGAAGAGTCGCTCGGCGGTGAGGTCGTCAAGATCGACCTCAACCAGCCGATGAAGGACATCCTGGCGACCTTCTCGAAATATCCGATCAAGACGCGGGTCTCGATGACCGGCACCATGATCGTCGCGCGCGACAGCGCCCATGCCAAGTTGCGCGAGCGTCTGGAGAAGGGCGAGCCGCTGCCGGATTATTTCAAGAACCACCCGGTCTATTATGCCGGCCCCGCCAAGACGCCCGAGGGCTACGCCTCCGGCGCGTTCGGTCCGACCACCGCGGGCCGTATGGATTCCTTCGTCGACCAGTTCCAGGCCGCCGGCGGTTCGATGGTGATGGTGGCCAAGGGCAACCGCGCGCCAGCCGTGCGCGAGGCCTGCAAGAAATACGGCGGCTTCTATCTCGGCTCGATCGGCGGCGCCGCTGCGAACCTCGCCGAGCACTGCATCAAGAAGGTCGAGGTGCTCGAATATCCCGAGCTCGGCATGGAAGCGATCTGGCGCATCGAGGTCGTGGATTTCCCCGCGTTCATCATCATCGACGACAAGGGCAACGACTTCTTCAAGGAGTTGAATTTGGGCTGAGGCGGCGTTCCCCCGGATGCTGCGCAGCATAAAATGCTGCGCTGCTGATCCGGGGTCCATCGTGGAGCCTGGGTCCCGGCTCTGCGTTGCATCACTTCGTGCTGCGCCGCGTCCGGGACACGAGCGCGGCGCTTGCTCGCCTATTTCGCTAGCTGCAATTCGTGACCTGGTTGGAGCACAGCGCGCGCCACCAGCCGCGGACGCCGTCGTGGCTCTCGACCAGGCCCCAATACCCACTGCAGGCGAAGATGCGCTTCGGGCCGCCGTCGGTGTCGAGCGCACCGCCGAGCTCGCGCTGTGCCGGCATCCATTTGGCATCGGTGAAGGGCGCCTGGAACAGCCCGCCCATGCGCGTGGCGCCATTGGCATAGTTCGCGCCGACCTTGTTCGAGGCGACCCAGCCGCGGCCGGCATAGGGCCTCGGCGCGTTGCGCGGATATCGCTTCTCGTCCTCATAGTCCTTGCCGGGCGGCCTCGCGCCTTCGATCAGGAACCAGCCGTCCTTGAAGCCGATGATGCGGAATTCGGTGAGCCAGCCGCCCTCAGGCGTGTTCTCGGCGCCGCCGAGCCTCAGCCGGTAAGGGGCGGCAAGGTGCCAAGCACGCGCGCTTTCACCGAGGGTTCGGCACGCACGTTGAGGCCGCTGGAATCCTTGTCGATGGACCAGGCGCCGAGATCGCAGGGCTCGGTGCCAGCAGGCAGCGTTGCGCGCTTGGCGGCGAGCTCAGCGTGCAGCCTGGCGAAATCATTGTCGTGGTTGTCAGGGTCCGGCTCGATACGCGGCTGCAACTCGGCTGACGTCGCCCGCGTCGCGTCCGCCGTCAGCGTGACGACCAGAGCCTGGCGCGCTGCAAAGGCGCTTGCCCGTGTCTTCGGATCGTTCGAGGTCGCGGGATAGACCGCGAGATAGCTGGTCGACCCCTCGGTTCGATAAGCGGTGCCGGCAACATAGCCTGCCGGCACCAGAGCGAGCGCGCTCGCGCGCCACGCCGGTTCGCTGTCACCTGCGCGCGCGGCCTGTGCTACGGCAGACAGGACTGCCACCGCGATGAGGAGGAGCGCACGCATCGGTGCAGCGCGTGGCTTTACGCCCGCGCGCCCGTGAACGGGAAGCTGCCCATCGGGCCGATGCCCATCTCGCCACTGATGCTGTCACCGGAAACCGTGCCGGTGAATTCGAGCGTGAGCGGCATCGGCTTGTCGATCGAGACCTTCCAGGAGACGTTGTCGCCGGAGACCGTGCCGTCGAAGATCTCGGTGGTATTGCCTTCCGCGCCCTGCGTGCCCGTGAGCGTGCCGCCCGCAGCCTTCAGGCTCAGCGTCGCCTGGCGCTCGCCCATCGGCGTCGTCATGGTCAGATTCCAGTTGCCGTCTACGGCCATTCCCGTCTCCCGAACAGATTGCGGCGGTCCGCGACGATCCGCGGCCGTCCCTGGCCGAGCCTATAGCCCAACTCGCAGCTCCTGCCTAACGCTCCGGTAGGGCATTTAGGCGCGGGCAGCGGCACGTCGGCGGTTGGTTACGATCAGCCGCAGAACGAAGTACTGCACGGCAAAAGCCAGGATCTTGGCGCCGCCTGCGACCACCATAAGATAGAACGCCCAGAGCTTCAGATCGCCGGTGGCGGCGACTGCCATCATGCCGGCGCCGATCACGAACATCAGCGCCGCCCAGGCATAGCCCGCGATGGTGACATATTCCGGGACGGTCTCGACGATGACGGGCGGCATATAGCGCAGCATCCAGCCGCGCTTGAGCATGATCGCGCCGATCGCGAAATGTGCGATCGAGGGTTTTGCCAGCATGAAGCGCGGATCATTGGTCAGCAGTGTGATACCGCCGAGCACGATGACTAGAGCGAGACTTGCATAGGTCATGTAGTGGAGCGGCTGTCCCTTGAGACGCGCATAGATCACCTGCGCGAACGCGCCGGCAATCGCGACCGCCGTTGCGAGGATCACGTTGTCGGTGAGGAGATAGACCGCCAGGAAGATGATAACGGAGAGGAGGTCGGAGGCGAGGCGGGCGAATACGTCCTTCATCGTCATTCCTGTTTCGCGGTCGTGGGCAGGGCGCAGACGGGCGCACCCTACTTGATCCGGCGATGCCCGGCATATCACTTTGTGAAGACAACCGTGCTGGTACGAGATGGCGCATGGCAGCCTCCCGACCAGAATGCCAGGCCGGGACCAGCAGCGCGGGATTCGGAACCGCAACAAGCAGAGCGCGATACGCGAGACAGGGAGCCGCGCCGGACCACTCGTCTCTTACAATGTCAAGACGACGTAAACGACCTCCAGAAAATGAAGTGCTGCAACGAGCTGGCTGGTCATCTCGTCGACCAACCCCGTCCAGGGCAGGCGCGACACCATCGGGAGTGCGGCCGCGAGTAGAAGGCCGGCAGCGAGCAGGACGCCGCCTTCGAAGAACGTGAGGCTGCGCCGGCGCAGCCGTATCGCGAAGCATGCAAGTACGGCGCCGGCCGGAGCGATGACAGCGGTGGAATACGCGGTGATCGAGAGCATGTGCATCGGGCTTTCTTTGACCACGCAATATCCACGTGGATTCCGGGGTCGCGATCTCCTCGCGTCCCCATTGGCGAGGGCTACGCCGCGCCGACCCAATTGCCGTGGAAGCCGTCGGGGACGCGGTGGCCGAGCTGCACCAACGCAGCGGGACCGGCCTCGATATCGGTGGCATTGAATACGGCGAGGTCGCTGCGGTTTTCCCGCGCGCGCCAGACCACCGCGAGCAGCCAGCCGTCGCCTTCGGCGGCATCCCTGGATCGCTCGACGAAAACAGGCTCGGAGATGGTGTCGCCGGCCGGCAGCAGGTATTGGCCGAGCCGCCTGCCGTTGCCGTCGACATGGACGATGCCTGCGAGCGCGCCGAACATCGGCAATTTCGGATTGGCGCAGGCGTACCAGCCGTGACGGCTCTTCAGGCCGGCGCGGCGATCGTCGATGCGCGGGAATTCTCCGGTGAGATCGTCGAGATACGTCTGCTGGAAGCGGTCGGTATTGCCTGCGAGATCGAAGGTCCAGCGGCAATGGCGGGCGCGCGACTTCTCGGGATCGGTGGGGCGGCCGTCCGGATGCGGAAACAGCGGCGCTTCCTCGAACTGCATGACGTCGGCGACGATGCGGCTCTCGTCCTCCCACGCATTCATGACATGGAAGACGTAGCAGGCTTCGGCACGAAACCAGACGATGTCCTTGGCCGTGCCGCTGCGCTTCATCACGCCGACATAGGCGCCCTTGTCCGGCTCCCAGGCATAGGGCGGCTTTCCGCTCATCGCGCGCTCCATGCTGCCGGTGATCGGCAGGATCGGAAACAGCACGTGGTTCGCGGTGACGATGAAGTCGTGCACCATGCTGGCATAGGGCGCCTCGAACCGCTCGAAGCGCGTCGCCTTTCCTGTTGCGTCGATCGATCCGTAGGAGAGGGCAGGCGTCAGCGGGCCCGCCGCGTTGTAGCCGAAGAACACCAGCTCGCCGGTGACGGGATCGATCTTGGGATGCGCGGTGAAGCTGCCGGCGACGCGGCCCTGGTAGTTGTGATAGCCGCGCGTCGCCAGCGTGCCCGGCTCGATCTCGGTCGGCAGGTGCGCTTCTTCCAGCGCCAGCAGCTTGCCGGCGTGGAAGATGATGTTGGTGTTGGCGACGCCGCCATCGGTCAGGTTTGCCGGCGCATCCGGCAGCTTGCGGCCGAAGCCGCCGAACAGCGCGCGCCCGGCGTCGTGCTCGGCGAGCCATTTCGGCGTGCGGACCCACCGGTTGCGGTAGCTGGCGCGCCCGTTCTCGAGATGGAAGGCGTGCAGCATCCCGTCGCCGACGAACCAGTGCGCGCCGGGCGAATCGAACTGCGGATTGGGGCCGTTGCGATAGAGCGTGCCGTTCAGCTCGCGCGGCAATTCGCCGACGATCTTCAGGAATGGCGCGTCGGCCTCGAATGGGATCGGCGCGATGTTGTTGCTGCGCTCGGCCATGGCGTCGTGCTGCACGGCGAATCCTCCGATATCTTTACATCGTAAAGATTTGGATAGGCCCGATCGCAGCTTTCGTCAAGTGAAATCTTTACACTGTCAATATTGCGTCATATAGCTTGTAAATGGCTAAGACAGACACCAAGGGCGACGCGGCGCGCAGCCCGCGTACCCTAAGAAAAACCACCTCGACCGCAGCATCGCGCACCGCGCGGCGCGCCAGAAGCGCCAAGACCGAGACGCCGTATCATCACGGCGCGCTCCGCGAAGCGCTGCTCCAGGCCGCCGAACGGGTGCTGGAGCGCGACGGGCTTGCCGGCCTGACATTGCGTGCGGTGGCGCGCGAGGCTGGCGTCTCGCACGCCGCCCCCACCCATCATTTCGGCGACCTGACGGGCCTGCTCAGCGAGCTCGCGGCCGTCGGCTTCCGCCAGTTCAACGTGGTCATGGCCGCTTCGTGCGATGCCGCCACCACGCCGCTCGAAGCCGCGCTGGCGCGGCCGAAAGCCTATATCGCCTATGCGCAGGCCCATCCCGGCATGTACGGCATCATGTTCCGCACCGAGCGGCTGGACTATTCGAGGCCGTCGCTGCACGAGGCGGCCGAGGCGTCTTTCGCCGGACTTGCCAATGCCATCGGCATGATGCGGCAGGAGCAGATCAGCGGCGACGCGCTGACGCTGAACCAGGGCGCGGCAATCGCGCGCGCCTGGTCGCTGGTGCACGGCTTCACCATGCTGCTGCTTGACGGACGGCTGAAGGACATTCTCGCGCGGCTGCCGGAGGGGACGACGGCGGAGCGGCTGCTCGAGACGATGCTGACGGTGCCAGTGACGCCGAAGCTACCCGGCTGTTGAACCACGAAGGCTAGCGCCTGATCGCGAGCTCGACGGCGCGGCCGGGCGTGCCGATGATCTTGACCTCGTCCTTGCCGCAAGCGAAGCCGCGGGCAAAATCGTCCGCGGCCTTGCGCGCGAGCTCGTTGGCGTTAGGGTTGGCGACGGCGTCGACATAAGCGACGTGGCAGACCGGGCCCGGCGGCAGCCGGGTCACCACCAGCATGGCCTTGGTGCTCGGCCGCCCCTGCTTGTCGGGATCGGAATTGTCGGCGATGTGCCAGCGTTGGATGATCGCGAACGGCTTTGCGCCGGCAGCGCGCCATTCGATGGTCGTCTCGGACGAATTGAACGGCGCGAACCAGAGGTTGGCCGCGGGTTCCTCGCTTGCTGCCTTGCGGTTGCGTCCGACCGAGACGATCTCGCGAAGGTCATCCTCGGCGATCAGCACGATCAGGCCGTCCTTGCCCGGACAAACCCGTGTGCTGCTGCCGTCGAGCGCGCTTGGCTTGCCGATTTGCCGGCAATCCTTTGGAGCCGTCGAGGTGTAGCTGCTGCCCAGGGATTGGGCCTCAGCGCAATTCAGGCCGATGCAGGTCATCAGGGCAACCATGCCGATGCTGGTAACGCGGTTCATATGCGGCTTCGATGCAGTGGGAACTTCGTACCATCAGACGTCTTGATTGTGGGCAAGGTTCAAACCCTGGTGGGATATACCTGACAGCAGCGCGGAATCGTTCTACAAGAGCGGCTTCGCTTGGGCTCCTCCTGCCTCGTTCGCGTTCTCATTTTCTCGATCATGCCAGCCACCTCGAACAAACCTTATCGCGTCGGCCGCTCCAAGACCGGGCTCGGCCTCTTCGCCACCAAGCCGATCAAGAAGGGGACCCGGATCATCCGCTATTTCGGACCGATCCTGGACTCGCGGATTCCAGAGCACGACGAGATCGAGAACAAATATCTGTTCGAGCTCAACGGGCGCTGGACCATCGACGGATCGGTGCGCAAGAACCTCGCGCGCTACATCAACCACTCCTGCCGGCCCAACGCGGAATCCGACGTCCGCCCGCGTGAGCGCAAGGTGTTCATCCGCGCCATCAGGAACATCGAGCCGGGCGACGAGATCAACTACGATTACGGCACCGACTATTTCAAAGCCTATCTGAAGCCGATCGGCTGCAAGTGCGATTCCTGCGAGAAGAAGCGCAAGAAGCTGCGTGCCGAGGCGCGGGCGGAAGCCGCCAAGGCGAAGGCGCGGGCCGAGCGCAAGGCGCAGAAGGCGGCCGCGAAAACCACCGCTGCGAAAAAGAAGAAGCTGAACGGCAAGCACTTCCCCGGCAAGGTCGGCCGCGCCAAGGCGTAGCCTCGCGCGGCGGCCGCCGGCTTTCACGAGTCCCCCTGATTGATCCTCAGGCTGCCGGCTGAAATGCAGCGGAGTCTCCACGCACCGTCATTGCGAGCGAAAGCGACTTGTCCGCCGAAGCCTTGGCGAAGGCGGAAGCAATCCAGAATCCCACCGCGGAAAGACTCTGGATCGCTTCGCTGCGCTCGCAATGACGCTGTTGATACAGCGCGTTCAGATGTCTGACCGTCACCCTGAGGCGGCCCGCCTCTTCGGCGGCCCTCGAAGGGGGGCGGCCCGCTTGCATCGGGGTCGTTCATACTTCGAGGCTCGCTGCGCGAGCGCCTCTGGCCCCGTCGGATGAATTGAGCCCTTGCGAAACCTATCGCTTTTCCGCGCCGCTCGCCGTTCTCGCTGCCTACCGGCGAGGCGTCGGGCAAAACACCCAAAGTCTGTCAATCTCGTCGCGTAAGAAATATCGATTTTCCGAATTTCGGATTTGTGGCATACATCCGCCATCCTGGTCCTGCCAGAGGGCGCTTCGCGATCGTCACGAGATGCGGGCCGGGGTGCGGTGGACGCGGTAGCGCCGGCGCGATTTGCTTGAGGACAGGGCGGGCAATCGTGAGTCTCAGGCGATGCGCATACGACACGGCGCGGTCACAGCGGTTTGGTCGATGGTCTGGGGTGCGCACACTAAGCCCCGGGTGCTGAGGCCAAATCGTCCGCGGACGGAGAAGTCGTGTGGTCCTGACGCCCGGGGTCTGTGCGTCAAGTCTTGCGGTGATGCGGCGGCCCGACCGGGTGCGCGCATCAGAAGCCGCAATGCGACGGGGGCAATAGTGCATCGCTCCCCGAGGAGAGCACGAAGGACACCGTCAAAACCATCCGCGCAGGGAAGGCCGGGCGACCGGCATCACCTGTAGTCCACCCCGTGTGCATTTCCTTGTACACGGACTCGGGTGCCGCCGGCGCCCGGCCTTCCCTGCGCCCTCCGGCAACCGAAGGGCGCAAGCAATGAAGCAAAGCTCGGGCGAAATCCGCCGCGAGAACGCGAGGTCATGCATGCATCCGGGTACGATCCGATATGACGAAGCCTTCGCGTTCCCCGGTTTGCGCCGCGGAGCTGGCACGCAAGGATCACGCCGCCACGGCGCGCCCGCTCTTCTTCAAGCCCACATATTGCAGCTCGGCGAACACGCCGGTAGCGATGGCTTGCGCGACGACCATGAGCTGGCCGGCGAGGTTCGGCGACACCATGCCCGAGAGCAGCAGCGCGATGCTGCCGACGGTCCAGGCGGCATTGCCGATCACGACCAGCAGCACCAGCGATTTCGCGACCGTGGCCCGCGAGGCGAGCCAGCCGACCAGGGCGGTGTAGGCGATCAGGAACAGGCCGGTCTCGCGCAGCAGCGCTTCGGGCAGGTTGAACAGCGCTGCGAATGCGGTCGCGCCGAAGGTGAAGCCGAGTGCGGCGACGCCGCTGAAGATGGCGTCGGCGAACAGGGCGCGGCGCAGGAAGGTGGATGCATCGATCATCTCAGGGTCTCCTTGGTTGGGCTGGGGTGGAACTTTAGCGCCGACCGCGCCACCAGGCGCGGAGCAGACGGGCGAGCCGGAACGGGCAGAGGCTCCTGCCGACGCCGTGCTCGAAGGCGATGACCTGCGCGAGGACATAGTCGCCGGTCGAATGCAGCAGCGGCTCGGGCATGTTGAGGCTGCGCGCCAGCATCCGCGTTGCGAACGCCATGGCCCAGGGCAAAACGTGGTCTGCGACGGTCCGGTAGAGCAGCAACGCGATCATGGTCATCTCCTGTTGCGACCGAAGATGCGCGTGCTCGTCCCCCAATTCGATTACCTCGGTGGTAATGGAAGCGCCTAAATCCGCGTGCTAGTTTTTGACCATGAACGCACATGCATCCACCGCACGCACCGAACGCAGCCAGCCGGTCCATATCGGCGACCATTTGCGCGAATGGCGGCAGCGCCGCCGCATGAGCCAGCTCGATCTCGCCGGCGAGGCCGAAATCTCGGCACGGCATTTGAGCTTCGTCGAGACCGGTCGCGCCGCGCCCTCGCGCGACATGGTGCTCAGGCTCGCCGAGCGGCTCGACGTGCCCTTGCGCGAACGCAACGTGCTGCTGGTCGCAGCCGGTTTCGCGCCGGCCTTTCCGCAGCGCCCGCTGGAGGATCCCGCCTTGAAGTCAGCCCGTCAGGCGATCGACCTCGTCTTGAAAGCGCATGAGCCCAATCCGGCGCTCGCGGTGGACCGGCACTGGAACCTGGTCTCCGCCAACCGCATGGTGGCGCCGCTGCTCGAGGGCATCCCGCAGCATCTGCTCGGCCAGCCCGTCAACGTGCTGCGGCTCGCCTTCCATCCCGAGGCGTTGGCACCGCGCACGGTCAATCTCGCCGAATGGTGCGGGCATCTTCTGGAACGGCTGCACCGGCAGTGCGAGGCGACAGCGGACCCTGAGCTGATCAAGCTCTACAATGATCTGAAGAGCTATCCGATTCCGGCGCGCTCGGCGCCGCTGCCAGCCGACAACGTGGCGATCCCGTTCAAGCTGCGGCATGGCGGGGAGATCCTCAGCTTCTTCTCCACGACCATGGTGTTCGGCACGCCTGTTGACATCACCCTGTCGGAGCTGGCGCTGGAGACGTTCTTTCCGGCGGACGAGCGCACCGCCGAACGGCTGAAGCAGATGGCGGCCGGGCTGCGCTAGCGCCGTTTACAGGACGGAGCAGCGCTCGCATAATTGGCGGATGGACACACGCGCGTTCCGGCGATTGCGGCCGGCCAATCCCGTCGGCGATCTCCTGCGCGGCTGGCGCACCCGCCGCGCGTTGAGCCAGGCGGAGCTGGCGTTCGAGGCCGGCATTTCTGTCAAGCATCTGAGCTATGTCGAGACCGGAAAGGCGGCGGCAAGCCGGGACATCCTGCTGCAGCTCGCCTCCGCGCTCGATCTGTCCTTGCGTGATCGCAATGCGCTGCTCGAAGCCGGCGGCTTCGCGCGGCAATATGGCGAGCGCGATCTGTCGGCGCCGGAGCTTGCCGAGGCGCGGCGTGCCATCGATCTTCTGCTTCTCCGTCACGAGCCGTTCCCGGCGATCGTCACCGACCGGCGCTGGAACGTGATGCAGGCCAATCGCGCCGCCTCGCGCCTGATGACCATGCTGCTTGGTCCTGCACGCATGCAGCGGCCGCTCAACCACATGCGCATGTTCCTCGCTCCCGACGAGCTCAAGCCGTTCGTCGAGAACTGGCCGATTGTTGCGGCCGCGCTGCTGACGCGGGCGCGGCATGAGGCAATGGCCGCGCCGCTAGACGAGGCCCTGCAATCGACCTGGCGCGAATTGATGCGGCTGCCGCAGCTGCCTGCGCCGGCGACCGAGGACAATGCCGCCCCGGGGCCGCTGTGCGAGGTGCGCCTGCGCAAGGGCGACATCGGCATTGGTCTGATCGGTGCGGTGCTGACGCTCGGCACTCCCCAGGACGTGACGCTGCAGGAGCTTCGCGTCGAGATGTTCATGCCTGTTGATGCCGCCTCGGAAGGCGCCTTGGTCGCGCTTGCAGATCAGGACGCCTGAGCCTGCACGGCTTCGCGCCGCTCGAAGCTCATGGCCTGCATCACCTCCGCGAACGGCCCGTTGCGGTCACTCAGTGTCGCCGTGGTGAGGCCCGCGCCATGGGCGCCGACGCGCGTCGCGGCGCGGATCAGGATCCATTCGCCCTCGGGCGGACGGAAGAAATAGAGGCTGATTTCCGGGTTGATGAAGGTCCATTGGCGCATGTCAACGATCTGCGCGACGCCGCTGGAGAAGTCCGCGGCCTGCACCGCCTGGAGCAGCGGCGTGTTCGGCTCGCCCTCGACCAGCGGCGCATCGAGCCGCATCCAGGCCGCCGCCGGGCCCGGCTTCTCCAGCGCGCCCTCGATGAGGCGCACCGACACGTTCTGGAAATAGCGGCTCCATTTCTGGGCGAAGGCGGGCGGCGGGCTGCCGGCCTCGGGACCACTGTCGGGGGCCAAGGGCCTCGCGAAGGGATCGATGGGCGACTCGCCGCTCGGCGCCGTCAGCAGCGCCGTGCAGCGGCCGATCTCGGTCTCGCCGTCCATCAGCCGCACCTGCAGGGTCTTGGCCTTGCGACCGTCGCGCAGCAGCTCGCTGACCGGCCTGAACAGGCGCAGGCCCGCCGGCCGCCACAGATCGAAGGTCAGGCGCCGCACCGCAAAGCCGGATGTGGCGGCGAGGCGCTCGACCTCGCGGGTCATCAGCGCGGTGGTGGCGCTTCCCTGCAGCATGTCCGGCGACCACGGCCCGCCGGCATGCTCGGTGGCCCGGAACAGATCGCCGTCCGGCTTGAAAATGGCGCTCATCGCGGTCTCCCCTCTGGGCTTGATCGTGGCCGTAAGTATCGGGGCGGGGAGAACCGGTCACAATAACCGCAGAGGTGAAGTCGTGAGCCATGCGGGACGGGTGCCTTGCGCCGCCCCCGGTTCGGCCTATGTTCGGGCGGACCCTCGAAGTGCCCGAAGGAGGCGCCTGACATGAGCACGCTGAAACCGCTCCAGATCGACGTCGTCTCAGATGTGGTCTGCCCCTGGTGCTATATCGGCAAGCATCGCATCGAGAGCGCGCTGGCGCTGGTGCCTGACGTTCCGGTCAAGCTCAATTTCCGTCCCTTCTTCCTCAATCCCTGGGTGCCGCGCGAGGGCATCAGCCGCGAGGCCTATCTCACCCAGAAGTTCGGCTCGGTCGAAGCCTATAAGGGCATTGCGGGACGCGTTGTCGCGGCCGCGAGCGAGGAGGGGCTCGTCTACAAGCCGGAGCTCGTGGCGCGCCAGCCCAACACGACTGACTGCCACCGCCTGATCCTCTGGGCGGACGCGATCGGCAAGGCGCCCGAGATGAAGCAGCGCCTGATGGAGCTGTACTTCCGCGATGGCGGCGATCTCACCGATGTGAACGTGCTGGTGCAGGCGGCCGCCGACATCGGCCTCGACGCCGACGACGTGCGCAAGCGCCTCGCCACCGACGAGGACGTCGCGCGCGTCTCGGCAGATGCGCAGGAAGCCGCCGACAAGGGCATCTCCGGCGTGCCGACCTATGTCTTTGCGCAGAAGTACGCCGTCTCCGGCGCGCAGGATCCGAACCTGCTCGCCCGCGCCATCCGCCAGGTCTCCGAGGAGATCAACGCGCAGGCGGCGGAGTAGCCTCGCTCATTTGCGGAGCCGGCGAACCACGCCGCGCGCGGCCTCGTGCGCGGCGTTGAGGCCGACCAGCGCGCCGTGAATGAGCGCCACGACCGGATCGTGCCGCCGCAGCGGGATCAGCACATCGCCGATCGCGAGGCGTCCGCGCCAGATCGGGTTGATCATGGGGTGATCGGCATTCGCCGTCGAGTCCGCGCTGGCGACGGCGGGGTCGGCGCAGAGATGGCGGGTGAGCTCGATCGTGAGCTGCACGCCCGGCGAATACTTTGCAAAGCGCTCGTCGATGCCGAGCTTGAAGAAGAACGCGCGGTCCTGGTGGCGCAGCACGATGCCGGCGGCAATCGGCGTCGCGCCGGCGCGAAGGGTGACGATCTCGCACTGCGCGGTCTCCGCCAGCGCGGGAACTGCGCGGCGGATGAAAGTTGCGTCGCCCGCGTGCTGAACCAGCGCGGTGCCGCGCTTGCCCTTCCAGCCGCTGGCTTCGAGCTGCAGGAAGGTTTCGAGCGCACGTCCGATCTGGTCGGAGCTGCGCGCGATCTCGAACACGACGGGGCCGTGCTCATCGAGACGGTGGCGCTGGCGCCGCAGCTCCTTCAGCTTCTTGGCGCCGAGCGCCTCGCGCAACAGTGCGTCTCCATCCTGCGTCGCATCGAGGCTGGCGCGGATGTAGGAGCTGAGGATTCTCGGCTTCAGGCGGTCGCGCTTCAGCGCCTGGTTGAGTGACGCCATCGCTGCGCCGTCGAGCGCGACGTCGCTCAGCACGAGCGCATGCGCGCCGGCCTTGCGCGCCTGCTGCAGCAGATGCGCAGCGGCTTCGAGCGGAGCGTCGCGGTCGAGCAGCGGGCTGCACAGCGTGCCATAGGGATGCGCGCTCACCAGGGCGGGCAGGGGAATCTTCAGGGCGCGCCAGAGGGAGACCACCGGCATCAGGCCGATCAGCCGGGCCGAAGTGCCGTCAAATGCGGACAGTGCCGAGGCATCCGTGCGACCGCGCGCAGTTGCGCTGACGGCGAGCTCCCAGGCGGGCAGGTAATATCCGTTCGGCTCGATCGCCCGCTGCGCCAGCGCGCGCCATTGGCCGGTGTCGACGGCGGCGAGCGGGACAGGCGCGCGCGCCATCGGGGCATCCCTTGCCGATGCCGGATTGATCGCAGCCTGATGCGCGATGTCGACCACGTCCCGTCGTCCCCGTTCACACGAGCTGGGCTCGTGCCACCGGTCATGCTTAGCGCAAAGATTGGAAAATACCGTTGGCACGCCGCCGTAATTCGAGCGGTAGTGTTAACATTCCATTCAGCATCCGGCGGGGGGTGACCCTGAGGAATCTTGGCTAGTCTCTCGGCACGAAATGATCGGGGGTGCTTGCGCGGCCGCCGCTGGCGGTATCGGTGATGGTGATCTCGATGTCGCGGGAGGTCTTCGGCAGGTCGCTGGGCCCGACCTGTACCGACAGCCTGACCTCGCGGGTCTGATCCTGCCCGACCTCGATGATGGGCTTGCCGCCGGGTTCCGCCTCGATGCCGGCGACGCGAATGGTCGCGCCCGGCAGACCGGAGACTTCGAGCGCAAACGATCGCTGTGCACTCTTGTTGAGGATACGCACGGTGTAGTCGTTGCGCACGCCGCCGTCCGAAAGCTGGACGAAGACGGGATTGCGCTCGTGCAGCACGTTGACGTCCATCGTCGCGCGGGTGGCGAGAGTGTACAGCATGATGCTGCCCACAATGGCGATTGCCGCGGCATAGATCAGCGTGCGCGGACGGATGATGCGGTAGATCGGCGGCTTGCCCTCGCGTCGGCGCTGCATGTTGATGTCGGTGTCGTAGCCGATCAGGCCCTGGGGCCGGCCGATCTCGCGCATGACGTTGTCGCAGGCGTCGATGCACAGGCCGCACTGGATGCAGCCGAGCTGGATGCCGTGGCGGATGTCGACGCCGGTCGGGCAGACATTGATGCACTGATGGCAGTCGACGCAGTCGCCGGCGGGATCGCCATGGGCGCGCGCGGCATCCGCCTTCTTCACCGACATGCGCGGCTCGCCGCGGTCACGCCGATAGGTGACGTTGAGCGCCCATTCGTCGGTCAGCGCCGCCTGGATCCGCGGCCACGGGCACATGTAGATGCACATCTGCTCGCGGGCATGACCGGCAAAGACATAGGTCGTGGCGGTGAGGATGCCGATCCAGAGATAGGCGATGAACGGGGCCTGGAAGGTGGCGAGCTCCTTCACCAGCGTCGGCGCGTCGGAAAAGTAGAGCACCCAGGCACCGCCGGTCCACCAGGCGATCATGATCCAGAGGAAGTGCTTGAGCGCGACCTTGCGAAGATGGTCGTACGTCCAGTAGCGCTTGTCGCCCTGCATGCGCTCGCGCCGGTCGCCCTCGACCCAACGCTCGACCGCATAGAACAGGTCGGTCCACACGGTCTGCGGACACATATAGCCGCACCACAGCCGCCCCGCGACCGCGTTCATCAGGAACAGAATCATCGCCGCGATGATGAGGAGGCCGGTGAAGTAGTAGACCTCCTGCGGCCACAGCTCGATGAAGAAAAAGTAAAAGCGCCGATGCGGGAAGTCGATCAGCACGGCCTGGTCGGGCAGGCCGGGTCCGCGATTCCAGCGCACGAACGGCAGCAGGTAATAGGTTCCGAGCGTGACGCACAGGATCGCCCATTTGATGCGGCGGAAAGGGCCATGGACCGACTGCGGATAGACCTTCTTCCGTTTCTCGTAGAGAGGTCCCTCGATGAAGGTGTCGTCGGTCATGGCAGTGCTCCCCGCGTCTTGCGAAGGCGAGAGTCCCACCTGGCGGCGCAGAAGAGGCGGTACAAAACCTCCAGCACTGCGCGGACTTTGGCTCGCGATGCTGTAGTATATCGTTCGGCCGTCCCGCCTCGGTTTGACCAGACTCAATGCGCGCATCATTTCCGAGATGCTGGAATAGTGCCGCCATGGTATTTGCGCCCAACGCAAGGGCGCTCTCGCTCGGGAGAGGTCATGGTCACGACGTCTTTTATGCCGATCGCGTCGCTCGTTGGCGGTGCGATGATTGGCCTCGCGGCCGTTCTGCTGATGTGGGCAACGGGGCGGATTGCCGGCGTCAGCGGCATCGCTGCGCGGCTGTTTCCGCCCTATGAGGATCGCGAATTCGCCGGGCGCCTCGCCTTCGTCGCCGGTCTCGCTGCTGCGCCCGTGCTGGTGCGGCTCGTCACCGGAGGTCTGCCGGAGCAGACGATCGCGGCGGGGCCGGCCCTCCTGATCATCGGCGGAATGCTGACGGGTTTCGGTTCGGTGTGGGGCAGCGGCTGCACCTCGGGCCACGGCGTTTGCGGCCTGTCGCGGCTGTCGGTGCGCTCCCTGGTTGCGACCATCACCTTCATGGCCGCCGGCATGGCGACCGTGTTCTTGATGCGGCACTGGAGCTGACGGCGATGGCAATCCTGGTTCAATTCGCGATCGGGCTGATCTTCGGTCTCGGCCTCATTGTCTCCGGCATGTCGGACCCAGCGAAAGTGCTGAACTTCCTGGACGTCGCCGGCATTCCGGCAGGGACATGGGATGCAAGCCTCGCCTTCGTGATGGCGGGCGCGGTGGCCGTGACCTTCGTCGGCTTCAGCCGCGTTCTCAAGCTTCCGCGTCCATTCTTCGCTGATCGCTTCTATTTGCCGACTCGGCGAGACATCGATCCCAGGATCGTCGCAGGTCCTGCGATCTTCGGTGTCGGCTGGGGCTTGGTGGGCTTTTGCCCGGGGCCGGCGCTGACCGCGCTCGGATTTGGCTCGCTCTCCGCCGTCATCTTCGTCTTGGCGATGTGCGCCGGCATGGTGCTCGCCCGCTTCATCGCTCAGCTGCCGTCATCGACGCGCTACGTCATGCCGGCCGATCCACTCGAAACCTGAAGTCACGGACCGGGCAAATAGTCTCGCCCGGTCCCCGACCATCAAGCCTTCATCGCTTACCAGCGGTCGTCCACACCGACGCCGACGCTGACGCCGGGCGCGCGAATGCCGACGCCGGCGCGCGGGCCGTCGTCGTAGTGGCGATGATAGGTCCGGCGCTCGTAATAGCGATCGCGCGGCATGTAGTTATAGGAATCGCGCACGATCACGCGCGAACCGCCGCGAGTGCGATAGCAGCGGCCGTCCTCGTCGCAGACGAGTCGCACCTGCTGCACGAGATCCGGATTGGTGTATTCGCTGCTCGTATAGATATCGGAAGCCTTGGCCCCCGAGGCGGCGGCCAAGGCACCCACGCCTGCTAACAGCGCAATAGTCAACGTCCTCATCATGTCCTCCTCGAAACTGCCCTCGGCGGTAACAAGAAGGGGAGGCGGTGATCGTTCCCGGTCGCGGTACTGGTTTTTCCCGGAACCCTGTCGTTAAGGCGGGTTCCTAGATCGGCTCGTAAGTCTCGGTGCCGCAGATGTCGTCGGCGTCGGCGCGCCGGCGGTCCACGACCTTGCCGGCGTTGATCGTCACGACGTAGGTCTGGGCGCCGAGCGACGTGCCGGTCGCCGAGGTGAGCTGCGCGCGGACGCACGCCGTCCAGCCCGGTCCTCGCAGCTCACGATGCGGCGGGGCGACGTGAACCTCACGCGGATAGGACGTTGCGAGAAAGACGACGTCGATCTGTTCGCGCAGCACGCGCTTGACGTCGGGCGGCGCTTCCGGCGGCGGCTGCTCGGCCTCCTTCATGCGCATGAACTCCGGCACCGGTGCGCGGCTGTCGGCAAAGCCGCAGGCACCGAGCGCAAGCGCGCCGACGAGCAGCGCCGCATGAGCAATGATCCGCAACATCCGTGAAGGTCCCCTGCGGGCCAACAGATAGGCACGATTGCGATCCGACGAAGTCGCGGCCGATCAAGATTTGCTGAAGTCTTGGAACCTGCGACATTGCTATTCCGCGATTGCGGGCTAGTTTCTACCCCAGAGGCGGGGGATTGCTGTGGTGAGCATATTGGTGATCGCGGGCGCCGTGTTGGTGCTGACGCCGCCGAAATGACGTGAGCGGATGGTGCGGACCTGCCTCTTGGTTTCGGCGAGGCGCCGTCGCTCCTGTCGCACACGATCTGTTGCGGTTTCATCTTCGATCGCGCGCGTGGTCGCTAGGCTCGTGATTGCGAGTCGCGGGCCGGCGCCGCCGCATCTAAGCAATCGTGATCGTGTTGTGCATGCGATGCGAACCTTCGTTCACATCGCGCCCGCTATTGCACGAAAGCGAGGCCGACGCGCTTGTCGCTGCGCCAAACTGTGCGACAATGCCGTACGAAATCGTCGCACGCGATCGAGAGCGTGACCGATGGCGGCAACATGACGGGAGTGTCGAGGTCGATCGCCGCGCCGCCCGCCGACATGTTGCGCACCGTGCAAGCAATGCCGCCGTTTTCAAAGGTGATCTTTCCACCCTTGAAAACACGGTGACGTTGCGATGTGCGCTTCTCAATCATCCGCGTTAGTCCTGCCGATGAGTAGGAAGTAGTGCAGAGAAATTACGTTGAACTAAACTCAATACTGGCGCTACTTGCACGGCGTTTCAGACTTTGTTTACGACGTTGGAGCGGCGAGCCGCTCCCACGAACCTGCCCAAAGAGCCAAGAGCCCACACAAGTGCCTTTCCTTTATGGCGCGACGCGCCGATGGAGATATTGATGAAGACTTCGCTTTCGATTTTGTTCGCCGCAGCGCTCTCGCTGGCCTCGATGCCCGCCCACGCCGTCAAGTGGGACCTCTCGACCATGACCTGCAAGCAGTTCCTCGAGAGCGGCGAGGACAACATCGGCGTCGTGCTAACCTGGATGGAGGGCTGGTACAAGGGCGACGAGGACAACGCGATCATCGACACCGACGTCTTCATCGAGAATGCCAAGAAGTTCGGCGCCTATTGCGGAAAGAATCCGACCGTCAGCGTCGTCACTGCGGCCGACGAGATCCTCGGCAAGTGACATTCCCGGCGCAATGACGGCAAGCGCGATCGCGCTTGCTGTCCCGACACGATTTCCATCGAGAGCCGGGCCAAGCCTTGCGCTTCGCGCGGCTCTCTTGTTTTCAGGGCGCGTTCACCCCGGCAGCATTGCGAACGCGCTCGACACCATCGCGGCCGGCTTGCCGTCGGCGGCCGAGAGCAGCGTGACGCGGCCAAAGCTCATTGTGCGCCCGAGCCGCACCACGCGCGCGTCCGCCAGCACGTCGGACGCGGCGATCGCGCGCATGAAATGCGTGGTCTGATCGACCGTGGTCATGGGACGGTAGCCGCGATTGGCCGCGAGGATCGCGATCACCATCGCGGTATCGGCGAGCGCCATCAGGGCCTGGCCGCAGACCACGCCGCCATTGCGGCACAGCCGCTCCGAAAACGGCATGCGCAGCAGCGCGCCGGGCTGCCAATCGGGGACGTCTGCGGGCGGCACATGCTCGATGCGCTCGACCGCAAGGTTGAGATCCTGGACCCAGGGCGCAAAGACCTCGCCGAGGATGCGACTGGCGTCGGCGGGGCCGAACTCGGCTTCTGGCTGCATTTGCATTGCTGTCGCGCTCTCCTGTGTTGCCGGATGTTTCGCCGCATTGTGCGCATCGCCGAGGCAAAGTCACCCGGTCTCGCGCCGGCCGCCTCGGCTTGAAAATGCCTGACTTGGCCCGATATGATGCCTCGCTTGGGTAGGGGTGGATGATGTTGCGTCGGTGTGTCCTCGTCTTTTGCATGGGCCTGCTCGGTCTCGCGCTGAGCGGGTGCACCAAATGCGGTCCGATCTGGGACGATTGGCTGCAGGCGCCCAAATCATGCCGATCGGATCGGCACTAGCGGCCACCGGGTCGTGACCGGGCTGACGAGGATGACACGGCGCGCAGCGATCCGCGCCTCATGGAAGACTTAAGGAGTGGATGATGAAGCTTTTCCGTTTGGCCGCGGTGCTGGCCGTGCTGGCGGGACCTGCCTACGCGCAAATGCCCAACATCAATTTGATGCAGGATGCCCCGAGCAAGTCGCCGGAGGAGAAGGCCATCGAGGCCGAGCGTGAGAAGGCCTACAAGGAAACGCTGAAGAAGATTCCGGATTCCAAGCCGTCCAGCGATCCCTGGGGCGGCATGCGCGCCGAACAGCCGAAGCAGCCGGCGGCGCCGAAGGCGTCGGCCGCAACCAGTGCGCCGAAGAAGACCAAGAGCGGGACGGCCGCCAACTGATCCGTTCCGGGGAGGCACAACGCTCCTCGGAAGGACTCCTCTTGATCCGGCCGGCGCCCTACATTGTCCGTAGCGTAGTGCGCAGAGGAAGGCAGGACATGGCCGATCGTCCGCAGGATCTCGCCGAGCGGATGGCGCGCCGGCGCAAGGCCGCCGGCAAGTCCGGCCAGTCCGCCGGCGACGGCTATCTGCGCGAGACCTTCACGCTGCCGCGGGCGGCGGCGCGGGAGCGGGCGCAGGCCTTCTTCGCCCGCTACCCCAAGGCCGGCTATATGAGCGAGGTCGAGACCTGGCGCGAATTGCCCGGCGGCGATATCGAGTTCACCATGCGTCGGCTGCCCAGCGCCGACTGACGCGCGCTATGACGCAGAAGGCGAAACGGTTCAGGCCGTCTTTCGCCCGATCGCCTTCAGCTCGCGGTCGATGCGCAGCTGCACGCGCCGGATCGCCAGCAGATCGATCCTGGTCTCGGTCTTGCCGGTCTTGATCCGGTCGCCGATGCGGAACTGCCACTGCCAGATTCCGGGAATCGCCGTCTTGGCGATGGTGAACTCGACGCCCCTGTGATTCATGGTCACCTCCCACGATTCACCCTTGTGCCTGCAAACATGTTGGTCGTCGCAATATTCCGCAGGCAAGAAAAATGTCGCCCGCGGCCTCCGTGGTTCTCCGACCATGAACAAAGTTCCTGGAGCCGGCCGGGGTGCATCCGGCGGTCCCGCAGCGCGGTTCCAATCGAAGCGCCGGATCCGCTCGACGGCATGTGCCTTGCTTGCGTGATCCCCGGGCAAGCAACCATGGGCGCTTCATGCTCGGCATTCCCCGCCGCTACTCGCATTTCGTCTTCGGCATCATCCAATCCGGGCTGACCTCGCTGATCGCGGCGGGAGTGGCCAGCTTTCCCGCAGGCAGCCCGATGCTCTTCGTGCGGCACTGGATGGTGTCCTGGTTGATCGCATGGGCCGCGATGCTGCCGGTCGTGCTGCTGGCGGCGCCCGCGATCCGCGCCTTCTCGCTGCGCCTGACCCAGGAGGAGCGGGAGCCCCGCGCCGGCCGGTAGCCGGGCGAACCATAGCCGGCTGGCTGGCGAAAGCAGGCGCGCGAGCGAAAGGCCGCACACTGGCCCCGTACCGGTCCCAATTTCGACATCCGTCCGCACCACTGCGGACACACCCGTCGGCAAGATTTTATCCGTTCGGCGCAGCCATGGGGGAAACGTGGCGCGCCGGAAACGGGGTGGCATCATATGGATAACGTAGAGCGGTCATTCGCCGCCGCGACGGCGGCTGGCTTCGTCGTGCTGGTGATAGGCCTGGTTCTGCTGGCGGTGCTGTAGCAGGCGCGCTGCTGCGGACGGAATTGACGTGCCGGGCCGTCCCATCGACGGTGCCGGCGCGCCTTGCCTCTCAAAAGTGGCAAAACAACCCCATGCACAGTAGGTCCTGGCGATTTCATCGCTTCGCCAATGGCTCGCTGGTAGTATTTAGCTACCCGGTGCATCTGCGGTCGCGGCGCCCCGACCGGCGATGCCGATCGGAGGTTCCGGCCAAGGACCGGAGCGGAGTGCCGCATCGCGGGCGGGCCAGGCCCGCTCCGGAGGGCGGTCCTGGCAGTGCTTAATGAACCTTGATCTCGTTCAGCGGCAGACGGAGCTCGGCGGCGCGCTCTTCGCGGTCCTTCTTGCGGAACTCGTTTTCCTTGCGCTCGAACTTCACCATCTCCTCGTGCGCCGCGTCCAGCAGCGGCTTTCGCCTGAGCGTATCGTGCTGCGTGTCGTTGTTCGTCATGATCAGAGGTCCCCAAAAGTTGCGGTCCCATCCCCACAGAAGGCCCGAGACCGCCAAAAGGTTCGGTGCCGTAGGATTACGGAAACATGACGGCGGCCCAGTCGCGCGTCGTTGATCCCGGTCATGTTCGCTTCGAGGAACCCGGCGCAGGCCCGGCTATTTCGGCGGCTGCAGCCCTGGCGATTTGACCCAATCGTTCAGATGATTGGCAACGTCGGCCTGGCGCGCCTTCTTGAGCAGCGCGTCCCGCTCCGGCCCCGGAGGTAGCTTGGACGCCTGCTCGCGGAGCTGCTTCACCCATGCCGACAGCCGGTCCTGAAGGGTCAGTTGCTGCTTGAAACGTCGTCGCTTCAACATGGCGCGCTCTTTCCGTGCCAGGAGGCGGGAGCGCGAGGTCAGCGGTCTCATCACCGAAGTGGCCACGGTCCGCGCGGTGATGATGCATTAGGATCCAGAAATGGATCCGCGTCTGTTCAGTTGTGCACTCAGTGCGGACGGCGTGACGATCCAGCATGGCAGGTTCGACCAGCTCCGTTGTCTCCTGGTCCAGTTAGAAAGACAAAATCCGCAAAAGAACATATTGCGAACTGAGAACAAATGAGGTACATTGCTTTTATCGCCGAGCTGCCTCGCAACTGTTTGTCCCTCACGCGAATCCTCGCCATAAGGAGCACGACCCAATGTCCGCAACTGCCCTGCGTATCGTCGAAGGATCCTCCATGGACAAGAGTAAAGCTCTGGCCGCCGCGCTCTCCCAGATCGAGCGGCAGTTCGGCAAGGGCTCGGTGATGAAGCTCGGCAAGAACGACCGCTCCATGGACATCGAGGCGGTGTCCTCCGGCTCGCTCGGGCTCGATATCGCGCTCGGCATCGGCGGTCTGCCCAAGGGACGCATCGTCGAGATCTACGGGCCGGAATCCTCCGGCAAGACCACGCTGGCGCTGCATACGGTGGCGGAAGCGCAGAAGAAGGGCGGCATCTGCGCCTTCATCGACGCCGAGCACGCGCTCGATCCGGTCTATGCCCGCAAGCTCGGCGTCAACATCGACGAGCTCCTGATCTCGCAGCCCGACACCGGCGAGCAGGCGCTGGAGATCTGCGACACCCTGGTGCGCTCGGGCGCGGTCGACGTTCTCGTGGTCGATTCGGTGGCGGCGCTGGTGCCGAAGGCCGAGCTCGAGGGTGAGATGGGCGATGCGCTGCCGGGTCTTCAGGCGCGGTTGATGAGCCAGGCGCTGCGCAAGCTGACGGCCTCCATCAACAAGTCCAACACCATGGTGATCTTCATCAACCAGATCCGCATGAAGATCGGTGTGATGTACGGCTCGCCGGAAACGACCACCGGCGGCAATGCGCTGAAATTCTACGCTTCCGTCCGCCTCGACATCCGCCGCATCGGTGCGATCAAGGAGCGCGACGAGGTGGTCGGCAACACCACGCGCGTCAAGGTGGTCAAGAACAAGCTGGCGCCGCCATTCAAGCAGGTCGAGTTCGACATCATGTACGGCGAGGGCGTCTCCAAGATGGGCGAGATCCTCGATCTCGGCGTCAAGGCCGGCATCGTCGAGAAGTCCGGCGCCTGGTTCTCCTATGACAGCCAGCGCCTCGGCCAGGGCCGCGAGAATGCCAAGGCGTTCCTGAAGGGCAACCCCGACATCACCGCCAAGATCGAGACCGCGATCCGGCAGAATTCCGGCCTGATCGCCGAGCAGATCCTCGCCGGCACGCCGGAGCGCGACGCCGACGGCGAGGAGCCGGCGGACGAGTAAGCCTTAACGCGAAGAGCTTTTCGCGAGGAGCGGGCACTGAGGACGTTGAGTTGCCGACGTCTTCGGTGCCCGTTTCGTTTGTGCGTTGCGTTGATCAGGTGGTGCGATGAAGCGGCTGATCTTGACGACAGATTCATCCGCCGCCGGCGCGATACAGCGGGCGGGCCTCGCCGACCTCGTCATGGCGATCGAGCGCCGGCTTGTTTGGGGATCGCTGCCGTCCACCGCGGAACTCGATGCATTCTGGCGCCTCGAAGGCTCGGGCTCTCACGGGCTGATCGAGCTGTTCTTAGAGTATGACACGGTCGAACTGTGGATGGAGCCAGAGCCAAATGCGCAATTGATCTTGCTCTGGCTGCTCGACCATTGCGGCAGCGATAGAGCGGCAGCCTCCAAACTCGTGATGCGTCCGCTGGACATCGCCGTGAGCGGTCTCGGTCCCGAGGGCCTCGCGAAGCTGAACCCGCCGCTGGTCAGGCTCACGCAAGATCACGTTGGCCTGGCGGGTCGCGCGTGGCGAGCTTATCGTGCGCCGACGCCACAGGCCTGGTTCGGCCTGCTCGAAACGGACTTGCGCCTGCTTCCGAAGCTCGAGCATTGCGTCGTCGCCCTGCTCGAAGAGCTTCCAAACGTGACCAGTGGCCTTGGCGCCACGGAAATGCGGATGCTGGAATCAATCGCGCCGGGTGGGGTGCAGCCCTATGACGTCTTCCCGGGATATCAGAAGCCTAACGAGCGTCGCGTCTTCGACTACTGGGAGGTGGGGGCGTTGCTCGATGGACTTGCGCGCTGCCCGGTGCCGGCCGTATCCGGCCTGGAGGAGGGACCGTTCACGCTCGACATGCATGATGATGCCCTCCGTCATGCACGATACAAGCAATCCCGCTTGTCGCTCACGGATCTCGGCAAGGCGATCCTCGCAGGAGACGAGGACTTCTGCCGCCATAATCCGCTTCGGCGCTGGTGGGGCGGCACCCTTCTCGCCAACGAACGGCTTTGGCGCTGGGATGACGAACGCCGGTTGTTGGTTGCGCCCTAGAGACACATTCACTGTTGTGGGGTAACCGAAGGCGTAATCCGCCACTGTTCATCTCGGTGAAAGCAGACGTGGTGGGTTACGCAGGCGACAGCGCTTCGCGCCGCCGCCCGCGAACCCACCCTACGAAACCTCACTCCGCAGCTTCCGCGTAATCGCTCACCGGCGGGCAGGAGCACACGAGGTTGCGGTCGCCGTAGACGTTGTCGACGCGGCCCACCGGGGACCAATATTTGTCGGTGCGCGAGACGCCGGCGGGAAAGCAACCCTCGGTGCGGGTGTAGGCGCGCTTCCAATCGTCGTCGGCGATGTCGTGCACGGTGTGCGGGGCGTGGCGCAGGGGCGAGGCCTCGATCTTGAAGCGGCCGGCCTCGACCTCTGCGATCTCCTTGCGGATCGCGATCATGGCGTCGCAGAAGCGATCGAGCTCCGCCTTGGATTCGGACTCGGTCGGGCTCGATCATCAGCGTGCCCGGCACCGGGAAGCTCATGGTCGGGGCGTGGAAGCCGTAATCGATCAGGCGTTTTGCGATGTCGTCGACGGTGACGCCGCTGGTCGTCTTCAGTTGACGGGGATCGACGATGCACTCATGCGCGACGCGGCCTTTGGCGTTCTTGTAGAGTACCGGGAAGTGCGGATCGAGACGCGCTGCGATGTAATTGGCGTTGAGGATCGCGATCTCGGTGGCGCGCTTCAGGCCTTCGTCGCCCATCATCAGGATGTAGATGTAGGAGATGGTGAGGATCGAAGCCGACCCGAACGGCGCGGCCGAGGCCGGGCCGACCGGCGCTTCAGCATTCGTCATCGGATGACCCGGCAGGAACGGCGCGAGATGCGCCTTGACGCCGATCGGGCCCATGCCGGGGCCGCCGCCGCCATGCGGGATGCAGAAGGTCTTGTGCAGATTGAGATGGCTGACGTCCGCGCCGTAATCGCCGGGCCTCGAGAGGCCAACCTGCGCATTGAGGTTGGCGCCGTCCAGATACACCTGGCCGCCATGGCCGTGCACGATGTCGCAGATCTCGCGGATGTGCTCCTCGAACACGCCGTGGGTCGAGGGATAGGTGATCATGACCGCGGCGAGATTGTTCGCATGCTTCTCCGCCTTGGCGCGAAGATCATTGACGTCGACGTCGCCGTTCTTCTCGCAAGCGACCACCACGACGTCCATGCCGACCATCGCCGCCGAGGCCGGATTGGTGCCGTGGGCGGAGGAGGGGATCAGGCAGATCTTGCGATGGCTTTGTCCGCGCGCGGCATGATAGCCGCGGATCGCGAGCAGCCCGGCATATTCGCCCTGCGCGCCCGAGTTCGGCTGCAGCGAGATCGCGTCATAGCCGGTGATGTCGCACAGCCATTTTTCCAGCCGCGCGAACAGCGCGTGGTAGCCGGCCGCCTGCTCGCGCGGGACGAACGGATGCAGCGAGCCGAATTCCGGCCAGGTCAGCGGCATCATCTCGGTGGTCGCGTTCAGCTTCATGGTGCAGGATCCCAGCGGGATCATGGCGCGGTCGAGCGCGAGGTCGCGGTCGCTGAGCTTGCGCATATAGCGCAGCATCTCGGTCTCCGAGCGATGCGCGTGGAACACGGGGTGGGTCAGGAAAGCGGTGGTGCGCTTCAGATCGTCCGGCAGTGCCTCGCGCGTCTCGGCATCGATCTCGGCATAGGCGAGAGAGCCGCCGAAGGCGCGCCAGACCGCTTCGACCGTCGCAGGCGTCGTGGTCTCGTCGAGCGCGATGCGAAGCGCGGTATCACCGACACCGAGATTGATCTTCTCGCTTGCTGCCCGCGCGACGATCTCGGCGCGCTTGCCGCCGGCATCGACGCTCAGCGTGTCGAAGAAGCTGTCCGATTGCGGCGCGAAGCCGAGCTTGCGCAGGCCGCTCGCCAGTACCGCCGTGCGGCGATGCACGTTGCGCGCGATCTGCGTGAGGCCCTCGGGGCCGTGATAGACCGCATACATCGAAGCGATCACGGCGAGCAGCACCTGTGCGGTGCAGATGTTGGAGGTCGCCTTCTCGCGGCGGATGTGCTGCTCGCGGGTCTGCAGCGCAAGCCGGTAGGCCGGCGCCCCGCGGGAATCGACGGAGAGGCCGACGATGCGGCCGGGCAGCGAACGCTTCAGCGCATCGCGCACCGCCATATAGGCCGCGTGCGGCCCGCCATAGCCCATCGGCACGCCGAAGCGCTGGGCCGAGCCGATCGCGATGTCGGCGCCCAACTCGCCGGGCGAGGCCAGCAGCGTCAGCGCGAGGAGATCGGCGGCCAGAATCGCGAGCGCGCCCTTGGCCTTCAGCGCCGCGATCGCCGGCCTGAGGTCGCGCACCGCACCGGAAGAGCCGGGATATTGCAGCAGCGCGCCGAGCACGTCTGATTTGTCGAGGTCAGTGAGGGGATCGCCGACGACCAGAGTCCAGCCGAGCGGCTCGGCGCGGGTGCGCATCACCGCAAGCGTCTGCGGATGCACGTCCTTGTCGACGAAGAAGGCCTTCGCTTTCACCTGCGAGTGGCGCTCGGCCAGCGCCATGGCTTCGGCCGCGGCGGTGGCTTCATCGAGCAGCGAGGCGTTGGCGACGTCGAGCCCGGTGAGGTCGCAGATCATGGTCTGGAAGTTGAGCAGTGCCTCGAGCCGGCCCTGGCTGATCTCGGGCTGATAGGGCGTATAGGCGGTGTACCAGGCCGGGTTCTCCAGGATGTTGCGCTGGATCACTGCGGGCAGGATGGTGCCTGAATAGCCTTGGCCGATCAGCGAGGTGAAGACCTGGTTCTGGCCTGCGAGCTCGGCCATGTGCGCGATCGCCTCGGTCTCGCTGAGCGGCTTGCCGAGATCGAGCGGAGAGGCCTGCCGGATCGAGGCGGGGAGTGTCTCCGCCATCAGCGCGTCCACGCTTTTGGCGCTGACGGCCTCCAGCATCGCGGTGACGTCTCGCGCGGAGGGGCCGATGTGGCGGCGAACGAAGGAGGCGGTGTCGCCGTTGGATTTGCGGTGCGCGGTCATCATGGGTCCTCGCTAGATTTCGCTGTCATGCCCCGCGGAGGCGGGGCATCCAGTAAACGCAGGCAGTATTGCTAGAGCCGAGAAGCCGCAGCGTACTGGATCACCCGCCTTCGCGGGTGATGACACTGAGTATTGGGCGGCTACACTCGTCATCTCACGCCGTATGCGCCTTGTAGGCGGCTTCATCCATGAGGCCGCCGAGCTCGCTTCTGTCGGCCATCTTGATCTTGAAGAACCAGGCCTTGCCTTGCGCGTCCGAGTTCACCAGCGCCGGCTCGGCCACGAGCTCGGCATTGGTCTCGAGCACTTCGCCGGTCACGGGCGCGTAGACGTCGGAGGCCGCCTTGACGGATTCGACGACCGCGGCGGCTTCGGCCTTCTTCAGCGCGCGGCCGACCTTGGGCAGCTCGATGAACACGACGTCGCCGAGCTGCTGCTGGGCGTAATCGGTGATGCCGACCGTGGCGACGTCGCCGTCGATGGCGAGCCATTCATGGTCGGAAGTGTACAGCGTCGTGGTCATGTCTCGTCCTCAGCGTTTGTAGGTGTTTTTCACGAAGGGCATGGCGGCGACCGCGAGCGGCAGTCGCTGGCCACGCACCTCGGCGAAGAGTTTTGTGCCAAGCGCGCTCAGATTCGTGGGCACGTAGCCCATCGCAACCGGCGCATTCAGGCTCGGGCCGAAACCGCCCGAGGTGACTTGTCCGATCCGCTCGCCGCCCGCAGCGTCGGCAAACAGCAGCGCGCCCTCGCGCACCGGCGCGCGGCCTTCGGCGCGCAAGCCGACGCGGCGGCGTGATGCGCCGCCATCGAAATGAGCGAGGATCTTCGCAGCGCCCGGAAAGCCGCCGGCGCGTGCACCGCCGGTGCGGCGGCTTTTCTGTACCGACCATTCCAGCGCGGCCTCGACCGGCGTGGTCGTGGTGTCGATGTCGTGGCCGTACAGGCAGAGCCCGGCTTCCAGCCGCAGGCTGTCGCGGGCCCCGAGGCCGATCGGCAGCACGTCGGGATCTTCCAGCAGCATCTTTGCGAGGCGTTCGGCATCGCCTGATGGAACCGAGATCTCGAAGCCGTCCTCGCCGGTGTAGCCGGAGCGCGAGACGAAGCACTTGATGCCGGCGACCTCGTGCGGGCCGGCGTCCATGAATGTCATGGCGGGCGCCTCTGCACAGAATTTCGCCAGCACAGCTTCGGCCTTCGGGCCCTGCAGCGCGATCAGCGCGCGGTCGGCAAGCGGCTCGATCACGCAGGCGTCGGACAGGTTGGCGCGCAGGTGCGCCTCGTCCTCAGCCTTGCAGGCGGCGTTGACGACCAGGAACAGGTGATCGCCGAAATTGGCGACCATGAGGTCGTCGAGAATGCCGCCGTCGTCATTGGTGAACTGGGCGTAGCGCTGCCGCCCTGCGGCGATCGCCACGATATCCTGCGGCACCAGCCGCTCCAGCGCGCGGGCGGCGTCCTCCACATTGCCGGATTTCGGCCGGAGCGCGAGCTGGCCCATGTGGGAGACGTCGAACAGGCCCGCTTTGGTGCGGGTATGGACGTGCTCCTTCAAGACGCCCGCGGGGTACTGCACGGGCATGTCATAGCCCGCGAACGGCACCATCTTGCCCCCCAGGGACACATGGAGGTCGTAGAGGGGGGTGCGTTTCAGGGAGTCTTGGTCGTGCGCTAGCATCTTGAGGGCCCTCGGCGGTTCCCCGGGGAGGATTCCCCGATGGACACCAGTCGAAGCCCCATCTGTCGCTGTGCCTGAGAGTATTATCCCGTCGGCGGACGCTGTCCGGGTCTACACCCGTCGGCGCCTCTTTCCAGATGCTGTCAAAGCCACGCGGTCCTTTTGCCTGAGAGTTTCCGGGGCGGTTGCTCCTTCGGCGCCGGCTACCAGGTGCCGGTCTCTCCCGACGTGGCCGTACGATACAGATGGGTAGAGACCACAGCGGAGCCAAGCCTGTCAACGCGTCCGCGCGCCCTATCCAACGAGATTGCGCGCCTGCGGCAACCCTCTGATCTCCTTGCACAGTTTCTGGACAGCGAAGCTGGCCTTGTCTAAAAGCGCTTTGGCCCGCAGATATCAGCCTTAACGGTCCGGTTTGGACGGCAAAAAGCGGGCCCTAAAGCACGATGAGTCATCGCGCTTTAGCTCTTTGTTTGAGCATGATCTTTCCGGAAAACCGCTTCGCACTTTTCCGGATCATGCTCTAGCACACCCGATTGGATGAACATGAGCGGCGTCAACGAGATCAGGTCGACCTTTCTGAACTTCTTTGCCGAGAACGGCCACGAGATCGTGCCGTCCTCGCCGCTCGTGCCGCGCAACGACCCGACGTTGATGTTCACCAATGCCGGCATGGTGCAGTTCAAGAACGTCTTCACCGGCGTCGAGAAGCGGCCCTATCAGCGCGCCACCACCTCGCAGAAGTGTGTGCGCGCCGGCGGCAAGCACAACGACCTCGACAATGTCGGCTACACCGCGCGCCATCTCACCTTCTTCGAGATGCTCGGCAATTTCTCGTTCGGCGATTACTTCAAGGAGCGCGCGATCGAGCTCGCCTGGAAGCTGATCACGACCGAGTTCGGGCTGAAGAAGGACAAGCTGCTCGTCACCGTCTACCACACCGACGACGAGGCGGCAGGGCTGTGGAAGAAGATCGCCGGCTTCTCGGACGACCGCATCATCCGCATTCCGACCTCCGACAATTTCTGGGCGATGGGCGACACCGGGCCGTGCGGCCCTTGCTCGGAGATCTTCATCGACCGCGGTGAGCACATCTGGGGCGGTCCTCCCGGCTCGCCGGAAGAGGACGGCGACCGCTTCCTCGAATTCTGGAATCTCGTGTTCATGCAATACGAGCAGGTGACGAAGGAGGAGCGCGTTAATCTGCCGCGTCCCTCGATCGACACCGGCATGGGCCTGGAGCGCATGGCCTGCATCCTCCAGGGCGTCGAGACCGTGTTCGAGACCGACCTGTTCAAGAACCTGATCGATGCGGCCGCATCCGCGCTCGGCGCCGGGCCGAACCAGCGCACCGCGGCTTCGTTCCGCGTCATTGCCGACCATTTGCGCTCCTCGGCCTTCCTGGTCGCCGACGGCGTGCTGCCCTCCAACGAGGGCCGTGGCTATGTGCTGCGCCGGATCATGCGCCGCGCGATGCGCCATGCGCAGCTCCTGGGCGCCAAGGAGCCCTTGATGCATCGGCTGGTCTGGGCGTTGGTGCGCGAGATGGGCCAGGCCTATCCTGATCTGGTCCGCGCGGAAAAGCTGATCGAGGAAACGCTGCGGCTGGAAGAGACCCGCTTCCGCAAGACTCTTTCGCGCGGCTTGGCGATCCTGGACGAGAAGAGCGCCGGTCTGAAGAAAGGCGACATGTTCGACGGCGACGTCGCCTTCACGCTGTACGACACCTACGGCTTCCCGCTCGACCTGACCCAGGACGCGCTGAAGTTGCGCGGCATCGGCGTCGACCAGGCGGCGTTCACCGACGCGATGGAGCGCCAGAAGGCCAAGGCGCGCGAGTCTTGGAAGGGCTCGGGTGAGGCGGCCTCCGAGGCGATCTGGTTCCCGCTGCGCGAGAAGCTCGGCGCCACCGAATTCCTGGGCTACGAGACCGAGAGCGCCGAAGGCGTGGTCTCGGCGCTGGTCAAGGACGGCGCCGAGGTCGCGAGCCTCAAGGCCGGCGAGACGGGCGCGATCGTGCTGAACCAGACGCCGTTCTATGCGGAGTCCGGCGGCCAGGTCGGCGACACCGGCGTGTTCTCGGGCGAGGGCGGCATCAAGGTCCGCGTCACCGATACGCAGAAGAAGCTCGGCGACCTCTTCGTCCATATCGGCACGGTCGAGAGTGGCGAAGTGAAGCTCGGCACCGCGCTGCAGCTCGAGGTCGATCATTCCAGGCGCTCGACCATCCGCGCCCATCACTCGGCGACCCACATCATCCATGAGGCGCTGCGCCAGGTGCTCGGCGATCACATTGCCCAGCGCGGCTCGATGGTCGCGCCGGATCGGCTGCGCTTCGACTTCGTGCATCCGAAGCCGATCACTCCGGAAGAGCTCGCGCGGGTCGAGGACATCGCCAACGACGTGGTGCTGGAGAACGACGAGGTCACCACGCGCGTCATGGGCGTCGACGAGGCCCGCGAGGCCGGGGCGCGCGCGCTGTTCGGCGAGAAATATGGCGACGAGGTCCGCGTCGTCTCGATGGGCAGGACCGCGCGCGAGCGCGGCGCGAACGCGCTCGGCTGGTCGGTCGAGCTCTGCGGCGGCACGCATGTGAAGCGCACCGGCGATATCGGCCTGATCACGGTCACGAGCGAGAGCGCGGTCGCGTCGGGCGTGCGCCGGATCGAGGCGCTGACGGGCAACTACGCGCGAAAGCATGCCAACGACACCATGGCGCTGGCGAAGGTTGCGGCGAACGAGCTGCGCACCTCGCTCGACGACGTGCCGGCGCGCATCTCGGCGCTGATGGAGGAGCGCAAGAAGCTCGAGCGCGAGCTCTCCGATGCCCGCAAGAAGCTGGCGATGGGCGGCGGCGCTGCCGCCGGCAATAATGGCGCAGCGTCGGGCGTGCGCGAGGCCGGCGGCGTCAAGCTGATGGCGCGTGCGGTCGAAGGCATCGAGATGAAGGATCTCAAGAGTCTCGCCGACGACGGCAAGAAGCAGATTGGCTCGGGCGTCGTCGCCATCGTCGGCGTCACCGGGGACGGCAAGGCCGGAATTGTGGTCGGCGTCACACAGGACCTCACCGCGCGCTTCAATGCCGTGAATCTCGTGCGTATCGCCTCCGAGGCGCTCGGCGGCAAGGGCGGCGGCGGCCGGCCCGACATGGCCCAGGCCGGCGGCCCCGATGGCGCCAAGGCGTCCGAGGCCCTGAGCGCGATCGAAAAAGCGATGGCGGGCGCTTAAGGCGCGCGTCGCGGCTTCAATGGCAACGGCGTGGCGCCTTTCCGCGCCGTTCGGCCCGGAAAGCGGTCAGCCCTTCTTCAGGAAGACGTAGTCAGCCGAGTAGGGCACGCTCCTGAATTCGCCGGCCTTGTCGCAGACACCGTCGAGCTTGCCGCCACTTGTGTTGATGCGCTGGACCGTGGCGACTGATGTGAGCACGCCGTTGCCGCGGTGGGCCGTGACTTCCAGCTTCAGCCAGGGAATATCGGCGGCCAACGCGCCTGGCGCGTTGCCGACGGCCTTGCCGACCACGGCGCTGCCGTCGGCATGCTCCCAGTTCGGGCCGGCATAGTGGCGGCCGATCGTCTTGCCGTCTGAAAGCAGCGTTGCGATCGGCTCGCGGAAGGCCCAGGCGAGCTTGCCCTCGGTGCCCGCCTTGCACTCATAGACCTGCGCGCCCTCGGCGTGGACGCTGAGCACGACGCTCTCGCCCGGTGCGGCGATGGCGTCGGGGAGCGGGTCGGCGGCCGCAGCCGGTCCGGCGAGCAGCAACAGGCACGGCACGGCAAGCTTGATCGACATGGTCGCATCTCCGCGAAAGCTCACAAAAAGAAACGGGCCGCGCTGGTCGCGCGGCCCGTGATGATGTCTGGCCCGGTCGCGCGAAAGTGCGGCCGGTTTTACGCCGCCAGCTCTTTCGTGAGGTTCTCTGCGACCTTGTCGAGGAAGCCGGTGGTCGAGAGCCAGCGCTGGTCGGCGCCGACCAAGAGCGCGAGGTCCTTGGTCATGTAGCCAGCCTCGACGGTGTCGACGCAGACCTTCTCCAGCGTGGCCGCGAACTTGGCGAGCTCGGGGTTGTTGTCGAGCTTGGCGCGGTGCGACAGGCCTCTCGTCCAGGCGAAGATCGAGGCGATCGAGTTGGTCGAGGTCTCCTTGCCCTTCTGGTGCTCGCGGTAATGGCGGGTCACCGTGCCGTGGGCAGCTTCCGCCTCGACGGTCTTGCCGTCGGGGGTGAGCAGCACCGAGGTCATCAGGCCGAGCGAGCCGTAGCCCTGCGCGACCGTGTCGGACTGCACGTCGCCGTCGTAGTTCTTACAGGCCCAGACATAGCCGCCTGACCATTTCAGCGCCGAGGCCACCATGTCGTCGATCAGGCGGTGCTCGTAGGTCAGGCCCTTGGCGTCGAACTCCTTCTTGAACTCGCGGTCGAAGATGTCCTGGAAGATGTCCTTGAAGCGCCCGTCATAGACCTTGAGGATCGTGTTCTTGGTCGACAGGTACACCGGGTAATTGCGCAGCAGGCCGTAATTGAAGGAAGCGCGGGCGAAGTCGATGATGGAATCGTCGAGATTGTACATCTCCATCGCGACGCCGGCGCCGGGCGCCTTAAACACTTCCTTCTCGATCACGGTGCCGTCCTCGCCGACGAACTTCAGCGAGAGGGTGCCCTTGCCCGGGAACTTGATGTCGGTGGCGCGGTACTGGTCACCATAGGCGTGACGGCCGATGATGATCGGCTTGGTCCAGCCCGGAACCAGGCGCGGCACGTTCTTGCAGATGATCGGCTCGCGGAAGATCACGCCGCCGAGGATGTTGCGGATGGTGCCGTTCGGCGACTTCCACATCTGCTTGAGATTGAACTCCTTCACCCGGGCTTCATCGGGGGTGATGGTGGCGCATTTGACGCCGACGCCGACCTTCTTGATCGCCTCGGCCGCGTCGATCGTCACCTGATCGTTGGTGTGGTCGCGGTATTCCATGCCCAGGTCGAAATAGAGCAGCTCGACATCCAGGAACGGGTTGATCAGCTTGTCCTTGATGTACTGCCAGATGATCCGGGTCATCTCGTCGCCATCGAGCTCGACGACGGGATTGGATACCTTGATTTTTGCCATGGCGGATGGGGCCTTACTTTGAGGGTGTCGTAGGGAACAGCGCGTCCCGGTCAGGCCCTATAGCACCGCGGTGAAGAGGGTGGAAGGCGAATGGGCCGGAGGAATTGACTGGCCTTTATGCAAGGCAGAACCGTCGCTCCAGCCACGAACGCGTCTTGCCCTGGGGCATTGCCCGGACCACCCGGGCGGCCCCGTCAGGGCTTTTGCCCTGCTGGCGCTCGGCGACATGGAGGTACAGTCGGGCGGCACGCCAGCTCCGGTCGGGATGACAGAGTGCCAGGATCCTGGTCCAGACCGGCTTGGCCCAGTGGGCGTCGACCGCGAAACAGGCGGTCCACAGCGTCTCCAGCGCATAAGCCTGCGACGCTGCGGGAGTGACCTGGCCTGCGAGCGCCAGACATCGGGGCAACTCGCGTTCGACGAAATCGCGAAAGCCGCGCGCCATCGCCACGCTCAGCGGCCACGACATCACGGCGACCGTGCCATAGGCATCGTGACAGGCGAGAGCCTCGCGCGCCGCCTCCTCGAGAATCGACAAAGCGAGCTTCGGGTCGGCATGCTCGGCGACCGACGCCAGCGCCTGGACGCGATACCAGGCATCTGGGCAGCCGCGCGCTGCCTGGAGCGCCGCCGGAACGTTCGTGGCAGCAAGCTGGTGCGCACGGTGGCGTCCCATAACCGAGGCGCGCGAGGGTGAGGGAGAGCGAGAGCGGGACATTGGCGGCGCTGCGGACATCACGCGCTTGCGTCGCTACAAGCCGCGATCGGGTTCAAGGCAGCTCCGGAGCTGCGCGAAAAGTGGAATTTAACCTCATTATTTTGCTTGAGAATTCTGACAGGACAGGCAAACGCAAGGACACAGAAACGGGCCGGCTCACGGCCCCCTCTCAATCCATTCCTGAACAGCCGGCTCGAGAAAGTTGGTTGGCTAGGCCTTGAGAACCAGCGCGAAAGTGAAACGACATGTCGGGGACTGACAAGAGCAAGGCCGGCCTTTCCCTCGACGGTCCCATCGTGATCCTGGTCGAGCCGCAGCTCGGCGAGAACATCGGCATGGCCGCGCGCGCCATGGGCAATTTTGCCCTGAGCCGATTGCGCATCGTCAACCCGCGCGACGGCTGGCCAAACATCGCCGCCCAGCGAGCGGCCGCCGGCGCGGACCATATCCTGGAGAAGGCGCAGCTGTTCGACACGGTCGAGCAGGCGGTTGCCGATCTCGACCTCCTGTTCGCCACCACCGCACGCCCCCACGACCAAGCCAAGCCCGTGGTCGGGCCGGAGGCCGCAGCGGCCGAGATCGCGGGTCACGTCGCGACCGGCGGCAGGGCCGGCATCCTGTTCGGCCGCGAGCGCTGGGGGCTGACCAACGAGGAGGTCGGGCTCTGCAACCGCATCATCACCTTCCCGGTCAATCCGGGCTTTGCCTCGCTCAACCTCGCCCAGGCCGTGCTCTTGGTCGGCTATGAATGGTTCAAGCGTGCGACGTCGGGCGCGCTGCCGCACGCCATGCCTGAAAGATCCGAGCGCGCCTCGCAGCACCAGATGCAGGCCTTCTTCGACAACCTCGTGCGCGAGCTCGACAAGGTCGAGTTCCTGCGTCCGGCCGAGAAGCGCGACACCATGCTGGTGAACCTGCGCAACATCTTCACCCGGATGGAGCCGACCAAGCAGGACATGCACACCCTGCACGGCGTGATCATGGCAATCGCCGAGGGGCGCAAGGGGCCGGCCAAGGGCGGCGTGCTCGACGGCGAGCAGGCCACGCGCCTGCGCGCGCTGCTGGCCGAGCACGGGCAGGGCGGCGGTGTCCCCGACAGCGGCTCGACCGTGCGGGGCCTTGCTCGCCTGCTCCGCCGCAACCCGACCGACGCCGAACGCCTGCTCTGGCAGGCGCTGACGCGTGATCGCCGCTTCGCAGGTGGGTTCAAGCGCCAGACCCCGGTCGGGCGGCACATCCCGGATTTCGTCTCCTTCCCGCACCGGATCGCGATCGAGCTGGTGAACCCGGGCGAGGGCGAGGCGATCGCGGCAGATCGCGCGGCGCGGCGGACGTGGCTGGAAGCGCGCGACTATCGGGTGCTCGACATTCGGGCAGTGGATGTGGAGCGCGATCTCGAGGCGGAGCTGGTGCGGCTGCAGGGGATGGTGGAGCAGAGCGCGTAGGTGCCGTAGGGTGGGCAAAGGGAAGCGTGCCCACCACATCAATCAACGAAGCTGAGACAGAATGGTGGGCACGGCGCTTTGCGCCTTTGCCCACCCTACGAAATCTTCGTAGCCCGGATGGAGCGGAGCGTAATCCGGGACGGTGTCCCCGCATTCCGCTTCGCTGCATGCGGGCTACGAGACCGGCGCGATCACACCGCCTCCAGCTGATCCGCCGCGCGCTTCTTCTTCGCCTTGGCCTGGCCGAGCAGGGGACCTGCCGTAAGCGCCGCGGTATCCGCGACGCCCGGGTCGCGCGAGATCATCGCGGCGACGATGGCGCCGTCGATGATGAGGCCGAGCTGGTGCGCCAGCACTGCTGGCTCGGCTGAGCCGAGCTCGCCGGCGAGTTTCTCGATGTGGCCGAGCACGATCTTCTTGTGCTTCAGCGCGATGTTGCGGAATTGCTTGGCGTCCTTGTCGTGCTCGCCGACGGCGTTGATGAAGGGGCAGCCGTAGAAGCGCTCTTCGGCGAACCAGCTCTTCAGCGCAGGGAAGATGCGCGTGAGTTTCGCCTGCGCATCGCCGCCGCCTTGCTCCATGGCGCCGATGAACCATTCGCGCCATTGCTTGCCTTCGCTCTCCAGCACCGCGTTGACGAGGTTGGTCTTGGAGCCGAACAATTTGTAGAGCGTGGTCTTGGCGGTGCCGGCTTCCTCGATGATCGCATCGATGCCGGTGGCGTTGATGCCGTTCTTGCAGAACAGATGCGTCGCCGCGTTGAGAAGGCGACCGCGTGCGGATTCGTCGTCGCCAGCAGCGGCGTGGGGCGAATTCTTCTTCGATGACGTCTTTGCCATGGACTCAAACTTACCCGCAGCCGTGCCGCATCAGCAAGCCGCATCTGTTTCGCGCTGAAAAGATTCGCAAAGCCTGGCCGCTCTGCATCGCGTTTGAGCAAGGACCGGCTGTTCAATCCGCAGGCATGAAGGCTTAAGCGGCTCCAAAGCCTCGGCTTTTGTTTTTCGCGGGCTCTGGCACGCTCCATGCAAGGAAACAGACCGTTCGGTATCCTGCCGATTTCCACTTCTGCCAGGGAGAAGATTGATGACTGCCGTCGTTCAGAAGACAGTGCTGACGGGGTGCCTCGCGCCCATCGACAAGAACGGGCTCGAGCAACTGATTGCCAACGGCAAGGCAAACCCGAAGGTCATCAAGACCTTGAAGTGCAAGACGGTCGCGGAGGGCAAATTCCGCCACGCCAACTATATCCGCAACCTGCCGCCCTACATCGTCGACGAGCCGCCGGGGCTTTTGGGTGACGACACCGCGCCCAATCCGTCGGAGGCCTCGCTGGCCGCGCTCGGCTCGTGCCTTGCCGTCGGCCTGCATGCCAACGCCGTGCATCGCGGCTGGATCGTCAACAAGCTCGAGCTGGAGCTGGAAGGGGATCTCAACATCACCGCGGTCTGGGGCACCGGCGACACCTCCGACAAGCCGGTCGGCTTCACCGATGTCCGCGTCAAGGTCGACATGGAATGCGAGGGCATCTCGCCGGACGAGATCAATGCGCTGGTGGCCCATGTGAAGAAATGGTCGCCGGTCGCCAACACCTTCACCCGGCCGGTCAATCTCGAGGTCGGCATCTAGCAGGCGGCAATCAGGACAGGGTGCGGGAGACGATCATGGGTTCACTGGCTTTATCGCGGGCCGACGTTCTGGATCAGCCCGCACCGTCGATTGCGGACGAGGTGGCGCGGATCGCGCGCCAAGAACTCGCGCCGCTGGCCGCCGGCATCGACGACGGTTCGGTCTATCCGGCCGAGGTGCTGCGCAAGCTCGGCGCGGTCGGGGCGTGGGGCAGTCATGTACCGCACGAAGGCCCCGCCGATCTGCGCTGCGCGATCCAGGCGATGGCGGCGATCGGCGAGGTCTGCGGTGCGACGGCCTTCATGGCCTGGTGCCAGAACACGCTGGTCTGGTACGCGGCGAATTCCACCAATGTGAAGCTCGCAAAGCGCTTCGGCGATGCCTTCTCGACCGGTCACGTGCTCGGCGGCACCGGGCTCTCCAATCCCATGAAGAGCTTTTTCGGCATCGAGAAGCTCAAGCTGAAGGGCCGCAAGGTCGAGGGCGGCTACATCGTGCGCGGTGCGTTGCCCTGGGTCTCCAACCTCGGGCCTGATCACTACTTCGGCACCATCTTCGAACGCGAGGATGTTGCGGGCATCGCAAGTGGCGAGCACGGCACTGTCATGTTCCTGGCCGATTGCTCCGACCCCGCGATCACGCTGACGCCGTGCAAGCCGTTCCTCGCGATGGACGGCACCGGCACCTATGGCGTGCAGTTCCGCGACGCTTTCGTGCCCGATGAGCTGATCCTGGCCGATCCCGCCGCGCCCTTCGTCAAGAAGATCCGCGCCGGCTTCATCTTGCTGCAGGCCGGCATGGCGCTGGGGGTGATCAAGGATTGCATCAACATCATGGACGAGGTCGACAATCCCCTCGGCCATATCAACCGCTATTTGCCGCAGCAGCCGGTGCATTTCCGCGAGCTCGCCGCCGAGCTCGAGGCCGAGGCCATGGCGCTGGCGCGCGATCCCTACAACGAGGAGGAGACCTATTGGCGCAAGGTGATTGCGCTGCGGCTGCGCGCCGGCGAAGCCAGTGTCGCGGCGGCGCATGCGGCGATGCTGCATTGTGGTGCCCGCGGCTATCTCAAAAGCCACCGGGCGCAGCGGCGCCTGCGCGAGGCCTATTTCGTCGCGATCGTCACGCCGGCCACCAAGCAGCTGCGCAAGATGCTCGCCGATTTCTGAGTTCTACGAGTCCACCCCACCAACCTCAACGGAGAGGCTGCCATGACTGACGTTCTGATCACTGCCGTCGAACTCGCCGATCTCTTGAAGACCGAGCCGTGTGTCGTCATCGACACCCGCAACCCCGATGCTTACGCCGCCGGGCACCTGCCGGGCGCCGTGGACGTGCACGAGATCTTTACGTTCCTAGCGACCTCGACGCCGGAAGGCGTGGCCGAACTCAAGACGAAATTCGCCGATGCGTTCGGCGCTGCCGGTCTTTCCGGCAAGGAGACGGCGGTGATCTACGAACAGTCGATGAACTCCGGCTTCGGCCAATCCTGCCGCGGCTATTACCTGCTCACCATGCTCGGCTATCCCAAGGTGAAGGTGTTGCATGGCGGCTTCGACGCCTGGTCGGCCGCGGGCTTCCCGGTGACCAAGGATGTGCCCGCGCCTGAGAAGGCCTCGTTCGTGATCGTGCCCGAAGCGGGCGAGATCCTGATCGACGCCAAGACCATGCTCGCCGCGGTCGGCAAGCCCGGCATCGCGATCCTCGACGTGCGCGACGTCGACGAGTGGATCGGCGACAGCTCATCCCCGTACGGCAAGGATTTCTGCCCGCGCAAGGGCCGCATTCCCGGCGCCGTGTGGCTGGAATGGTATCGCATGATGAAGCCGACCGCCGAAGGCCCGCGCTTCAAATCGAAGGATGAGATTCTGGCCGAATGCGCCACCGTCGGCATCTCGCAGACCACGCCGGTCTATCTCTATTGCTTCAAGGGCGCGCGCGCTTCGAACACGTTCCTGGCGCTGAAGAACGCCGGCGTGAAGGACGTGCGGATGTATTTCGGCTCCTGGAACGAATGGTCGCGCGATCCGTCCTTGCCGATCGAGCAGGGCCTCCCGATGGCGGCTGGCGTGACGACCAAGGCGGCGTGAGCAAGCGCCTCGTCCTTCGAGACGACCGCTTCGCGGTCTCCTCAGGATGAGGCTAAGCGGGACCGGTGTCTGTTGATACTGTTGCCGCGCACTCCGACCTCATCCTGAGGAGCCCGCCTAAAGCGGGCGTCTCGAAGGATGGGCCCCTTGCGGACGAGGCGCGATTCCCAGCGCCTTGATCCGCGAGGCCAGCGTGGTCGGCTTGATGTCGAGGATCTCGGCGGCGCCGCCGGGGCCGAAGACTTTTCCGGCGCAGGCCTCGAGCGCGGCGAGAATGTTGGCGCGCTCGTGGTCGCGCATTTCCGACGACGTCATGATTGCGGGGCGCGCGTCGGGCCTCTGGCGGGTGGCGCCGCTAGGCGCTTGTGCGCCTGAAGTATCCGGCAGATCGATGCGCAGGCGGCCGTTCTGCGACAGGATCGCGGCGCGCTCGATCACGTTCTGCAGTTCGCGGACGTTGCCGGGCCAGTCGTAGCGGGTCAGCCGCCGCGCGTCGCCCTCCGACAGACGCAGGTTCGATTTCAGCGCCTTGCTCTCGCGCGTCAGGAAATGCTGGGCAAGCAGGGGAATGTCCTCGCGCCGCTCGCGCAAGGGGACGGTCTCGATCGGAAACACGTTGAGGCGGAAATAGAGGTCTTCGCGAAAGCGACCGCGCTGGACCTCCTGCTTGAGATCGCGATTGGTCGCGGCGATGACGCGAACGTCGACGGCGCGGGTGCGCGCCTCGCCGACACGCTCGAAATGGCCTTCCTGCAGCACGCGCAGCAGCTTGCCTTGCAGCTCGAGCGGGATCTCGCCGACCTCGTCGAGGAATAGCGTGCCGCCGTCGGCGAGCTCGAAGCGGCCGATGCGGTCGCGCGTTGCGCCGGTGAAGGCGCCGCGGACATGGCCGAAGAACTCGCTTTCGAACAATTCGCGCGGGATCGCAGCGCAGTTGACGCGGATCAGCGGCCGGTCGCTGCGGGTGGAATCCTCGTGGATGGCGCGCGCGATCAGCTCCTTGCCGGTGCCGGATTCGCCGGTGATCATCACCGCCGCGGCGGTCGGCGCGACCAGCTTGACCTGGCGCAGCGTCTTCTGGATCGCCTCGCTGCCCCCGATGATGCCGCGCGGGTTGGTTTCGATGCGGATTTCCTCCTGGAGATAAGCGTTCTCCAGCTCGAGCCGCTCGCGCAGACGGTCGACCTCGGCAAGCGCCGCGTGCAGCTTCTCGGCGGCCTCGCGGCGCTGGCTGACGTCGCGAAACACCACGACGGCGCCGACCACGACGCCGCGATCGCGGATCGGCGTCGATGTGTATTCGACCCAGGCGGGCGAGCCGTCCTTGCGCCAAAACACCTCGCCGTCGACCTGGTGCACGGCGCCGTCGCGGAATGCCGCATAGATCGGGCAGTCATGATTGTGATAGTGCCGGCCGTCGTGGTGGGTGTGGTGCACGATCGGGTGGATCTCCTTGCCGACCAGCTCCTCGGCGGTCCAGCCCAGCATGCGCTCGGCCGCAGGGTTGACGAAGGTGGTCTTGCCTTCGGCGTTGACGCCATAGATCCCTTCGCCGGCGGCGCGCAGGATCAGCTGGTTCTCGCGCTCGATGTCCTGGAACACGCGCTCGACCCGCTGCCAGGTCGAGATGCCGCCGCGCATATGGTCTTCGGCGGCGGCATCGACATTGCGCCGGCGGCGGGCTTCGAGGTCGGTCAGCGTCAGCAGCAGCAGCGAGCGGCCGTCATGCGGCAGCAGGCAGCCGGCATATTCGAGCTTGAGATCTTGCCCGGTCGCGTGGCGGGGATTGAGCGCGGTGGTCCAGTAGGCGCCCTTGTGCAGCACGGCCTGGGTGAAGACGGTGAGGGCGGCAAGCTCGCCGGCGTGGAGCGTGCTGGCCCTGGTCTGCCGCAGCAAAGCGCGGTCGTAACCGAGCAGGGCGCAGGCGGCGGGATTGGCATCGACGATCTGGTCGCCATAGGGATCGACCAGCAGCATCGCCTCGACCGAGGATTCGAACGCCGCGATGCGCGGGTCGATGACGGGGGCCATCTCGTCGTGGACGGGCATTGGCGTCGTTGCCATTGCGAAATCTCGTAATTGAACTACGAAATCTCGTTTATCACGAGTTTTCGTAGCGGCCAAGCGCGGGTGAAAATGCTGCGTCATCAAGGCAATGCCCGCTTCTTCGTCGGTGGCATGCTCCTTGCGTAATTGCTCCTCGCATTGACGCGCAGGAGGGCCGATGTCCACGTTCGACAATCCGTTTGATCCCGATCGCAAGCTTCGAGCCGGCTGTGTTTGCGGCCAGCATGGTTCCGCGGCTGAGCACGAGCAGGCCACGGCGCTGCATTGCGAGCCGGTCGCAAGCGAAGAGAAGCGCTACGAGGGCGTGGTCGCCTCCGCATTGATGCGCGCGATGTTTCCGCAAGACGTGGCGCGGCGCGCTTTCCTGAAGTCGGTCAGCGCCTCGACCGCGCTCGCGGCGCTGTCGCAATTCTTCCCGATCAAGACGGCGACCGAGGTGTTCGCGCAAGCCGGCGCGCCCGAGAAGAAAGACCTCAAGGTCGGCTTCATCCCGATCACCTGCGCGACGCCGATCATCATGGCAGCGCCAATGGGCTTCTATGCCAAGCACGGCCTCAACGTCGAAGTGGTGAAGACCGCCGGCTGGGCCGTGATCCGCGACAAGACCATCAACAAGGAATACGACGCCGCGCACATGCTGGCACCGATGCCGATCGCGATCTCGCTCGGGCTCGGCGCCAACGCCATTCCGTTCACCGTCCCGGCCATCGAGAACATCAACGGGCAGGGCATCGTGCTGGCGAGCAAGCACAAGGACAAGCGCGATCCGAAGGACTGGAAGGGGCTGAAATTCGCTATCCCCTTCGACTATTCCATGCACAATTACCTCTTGCGCTATTACCTCGCCGAGCACGGTCTCGATCCCGATACCGACGTGCAGCTGCGCTCGGTGCCCCCGCCGGAGATGGTCGCGAATCTGCGTGCCGACAACATCGACGGCTTCCTCGCGCCCGACAACATCTGCCAGCGCGCGATCTATGACGGCATCGGCTTCATGCATCTGCTCTCCAAGGAGATCTGGGACGGCCATCCCTGCTGCAGCTTTGCCGCCAGCCGCGAGTTCATCACGACGGCGCCGAACAGCTTCGCGGCGCTGACGCGGGCGATCGTCGATGCCACCGCCTACGCCTCGAAGGCGGAGAACCGCAAGCAGATCGCGGAAGCCATCGCGCCTGCGAACTACATCAACGCGCCTGTCACCGTGCTGGAGCAGGTCCTGACCGGCACCTATGCCGACGGCCTCGGCGGGGTGAAGACCGATCCCAAGCGCGTCGATTTCGATCCGTTCCCGTGGCAGTCCTTTGCGGTGTGGATGCTGACGCAGATGAAGCGCTGGGGCCAGATCAAGGGCGACGTCGACTACAAGGCGGTGGCCGAGCAGGTGTATCTGGCGACCGACACCAAGAAGCTGATGACCGAGATGGGCCTCACGCCGCCGGCAAGTGCCTACAAGTCGTTCGCGGTGATGGGGAAGAATTTCGATCCGGCCAAGCCCGAGGACTATCTGGCGAGCTTCAAGATCAGGAAGGCGTCGTGATGAGTTGCACTCTCGTGTCCCGGGCGCGGCGCAGCGCGAAGCGGTGCGACGCAGAACCGGGACCCATGCGGCCCAACTGGGTCCCGGCTCTGCGAAGCAGCACTACGTGCTGCATCGCGTCCGGGACACAACCGGTGAGGTTTGAATGATGACCGCCTCCCTCCGCCTTCGCGCGGGCCTCGTCTCCCTCGTGCTGCTCGCCGCCTTTCTCGGCATCTGGCATCTCGCCACGCGCTCCACCGCACAGGTGGCGACGATGAGCCCCGAATACGCCAAGCTGATGGGCCTAACCGCGACGCAGGGCAAATCGGCGATGCCGGGGCCGCTCGATGTCGGCGCAAAGCTCTGGGAGCATCTGAAGCGGCCGTTCTACGACAACGGGCCGAACGACAAGGGGCTCGGCATCCAGCTCGCTTATTCGATCGCGCGCGTCGGCACCGGCTATCTGCTGGCCGTGCTGGTCGCGATCCCGCTCGGCTTCCTGATCGGCATGTCGCCGCTCTTGAGCAAGGCGCTCGATCCGTTCATCCAGGTCTTGAAGCCGATCTCGCCTTTGGCCTGGATGCCGCTCGCGCTCTATACCATCAAGGATTCCTCGGTCTCCGCCATCTTCGTCATCTTCATCTGCTCGATTTGGCCGATGCTGCTCAACACGGTGTTCGGCGTCGCGAGCGTGCGCAAGGAATGGATCAACGTCGCGCGGACGCTCGAGGTCGGCACCGTCAGGCGCGCCTTCACCGTGATCCTGCCCGCGGCGGCCCCGACCATCCTGACCGGCATGCGCATCTCGATCGGCATCGCCTGGCTCGTGATTGTCGCCGCCGAGATGCTCGTCGGCGGCACCGGCATCGGCTACTTCGTCTGGAACGAGTGGAATAATCTCTCGATCACCAACGTCATCATCGCGATCCTCCTGATCGGGATTGTCGGCATGCTGCTCGACCAGATCCTCGCGCGCTTCACGCGCATGGTCACGTTTCCGGAGTAGAGGCGATGACCGACAAGTTCATCTCGATCGAAGGCATCGCCAAGCGCTATCCCGGCGCGGGCGGCGCGACGACCACCATCTTCCAGAACCTCTGGCTCTCGATGGCGCGCGGCGAGTTCGCTTGCGTGATCGGCCATTCCGGCTGCGGCAAGACCACGGTGCTCAACATCCTCGCCGGGCTCGATGCGCCGAGCGAGGGCGCGGTCATCGTCGACGGCCAGGCGATCTCGGGCACCAGCCTCGACCGCGCCGTGATCTTCCAGAGCCATGCGCTGCTGCCCTGGCGCACGGTGCTCGGCAACGTCGCCTATGCCGTCAGCTCGAAATGGCGCAGCTGGGACCGCGCCAAGGTAAGGGCGCATGCGCAGAAGTTCATCGATCTCGTCGGCCTGTCCGGCGCCGAGCACAAGCGTCCCTCGGAGCTGTCGGGCGGCATGAAGCAGCGCGTTGGCATCGCACGGGCGCTGTCGATCACGCCGAAGATGATGCTGATGGACGAGCCGTTCTCGGCGCTGGACGCGCTGACGCGCGGCACGCTGCAGGACGAGGTGCGGCGCATTTGCCTGGAGACCGGTCAGACCGCGTTCATGATAACCCACGACGTCGACGAGGCGATCTATCTCGCCGACAAGATCTTTCTGATGACCAACGGTCCCGGCGCGGTGCTGGCGGAGGTGGTCGAGAACCCGCTGCCGCGGGATCGCGGCCGCACCGATCTGCACCGCCATCCGCTGTACTACGCGCTGCGCAACCACATCATCGATTTTCTGGTGACGCGCAGCAAGACGTTTGCCGCCGAGACGCCCGGCTACGATCCGCGCAACGTGCCGCTGATCCAGATCGGCAAGCCCGGGCTGACGATCGCCTCGGATGCCAAGCCCGAGCCGCCACGGGAGACGTCATGGCCGGGCTTGTCCCGGCCATCCACGTTTTCCTGAGATGCGACCAAGAACGTGGATGCCCGGGACAAGCCCGGGCATGACGAACAAGCCAAGGAGACCCACATGAAACGCGAAGACCTCACCGAGAAGCTGCTCGACATCAAGCGCGAGAAGGGCTGGAGCTGGAAACACATCTGCGAAAAGATCGGCGGCTATTCCGAGGTGCTGATCGTCGGCGCGATCATGGGCCAGATGAAGCTGACAAAGCCGCAGGCTGCCAACGCCGGCGAGCTGTTCGGCCTGTCGAAGGCGGAAGTTGCGATGCTCAACGAGGTGCCGATGCGCGGCACCGGCACGCCGATGCCGCCGACCGACCCGCTGATCTACCGCTTCTACGAGATGGTGATGGTGAACGGTCCGGCCTGGAAGGCGCTGATCGAGGAGGAGTTCGGCGACGGCATCATGTCGGCGATCGACTTCGACATGGGCATCGAACGCGTCGCCAACCCCAAAGGCGACCGCGTCAAGATCACCATGAGCGGCAAGTTCCTGCCGTATAAATATTACGGCGCCAGCGGCAACGTGCCGGAGTATGGCTTCAAGGAGGAGTGACCGCGGCGAAGGCGGCGCGCAGCTCGCCGACCGACGCCATCTCGCGGATGTAGGTGAAGGACCCCTTGTCCTTCATCTCGCGCGCGCAGTTCAGGAACGCTGCGAGCGCGTAGCGCGACATGGCTCCGCCGACGCTGATGCGCTTGACGCCAGCGGCGGACAATTGCTCGACGGTTAGCGTCGGGTCGGCAAAGCCCATCACGTGGTTGAACGGCTTGCCCAGCGAGGACGCCACCGTCCTGATCGTGGCGAGATCGTACAGGCCCGGCGCATAGAGGACGTCGGCGCCAGCGGCCTCGAAGGCCTGCAGGCGGCGGATCGTATCGTCGATGTCCTTGCGGCCGTGCAGGAAGTTCTCGGCCCGCGCCGTCAGCGTGAACGGAATGGGCAGCGCGCGTGCCACCTCTACCGCGGCCTGGACGCGCTCGACGGCGTGGGCGAAGTCGTAGATCGGGCGATCGCGATCGCCGCTGAAATCCTCGATCGAGCCGCCCACCGCGCCGGTGTCTGCGGCACGCCGAATAGCTTCGGCGGCGCCTCTCGGCTCATGTGCGCCGCAATTCTCGAGGTCGACGCTGACGGGAAGGTCGGTGGCTTCGACGATCGCGCGCGCGTTGGCGAGGATGACGTCGAGGCTGACGCCGCTGCTGCCGAACATATTGGCGACCCCGAGGCTCGTAGTGGCTAGGGCTTCGAAGCCCATCGCCGCGAGCAGCTTGGCGGTGCCGGCATCCCAAGGATTAGGAATGATGAAGGCACTGGGCCGCTCGTGCAACGCGCGAAACGCTCTCGCCTTGTCCAACTGGCTCGTCATGGCTCGTCTCCATTGTCCGTCCCAACGAGCTTTAGGCGCACTTCCGTCATCCGCCAAATTTGTTATTCTGTCAGATATCATCAGCTTTTTGCATGAGGTCGCGATGGACAGTGACGCCCTCAACACCTTCCTGGCGGTTCATCGCAGAGGTGGGATTTCGCATGCCGCGAAATTCCTGCACCGCTCGCAGCCGGCGATTTCGCGCCGTATCGCTCTCTTGGAGCAGGAACTCGGCGTTCCCCTGTTCGAGCGGGTGGCAGGCCGCACGCGACTCAGCGATGCCGGGCGCGTGCTGATCCCCTATGCCGAGCGCGCAGTGGCCGCGGCGCAGGATGCCGAACAGGCGATCCGCGCACTGACCAAGCAGAATGCAGGGCCGGTTTCGCTGGCCGTGACCGGGACGCTCGCTGACAGCCGCCTCTCGACCATCATGAAGCGGTTTGCCAAGGAGCATCCCGCCGTCGTGCTGAGCTTGCGGACGGCGACCAGCGCGGAGGTCAGCGATCTCATCCGGCGCGGCGAGGCCACGATAGGCCTGCGCTACAACGCCGACGGCTCCGGCGATCTCGCCTGCGAGCAGGTCCTGCGCGAATCGTTGCAAGTGGTCTGTGCGCCAGACCATCCTCGCGCCGGACAGCGTGTGAAACGCCTCGCCGAGCTTGGTGGGGAGCGCTGGATCGCATTCCCCGAGATTCGCGGACGCCGCGAGATTGCCGCGGCTCACGTGTTCGCGCTGTTTCTGACGCGGGGACTTGGCGAGGTGGAATGGACGGCCGTGGACAGCCTCACTGCGCAGAAGCGGCTGGTGGAATCGGGCTTCGGTCTTGCACTGCTGGCAAAAAGCCATGTGGCGGAGGAGCTGCGTGCGGGCTCGATCGCGACGGTCGCCGTGGGCGACCTTGATGCGCACCAGGATATCATCCTCGTCACGCGTCGTGGCGGGTTTTTGAGCGCCGCCGCAGAGCGCCTGCTCGAAACCATCCGCCGCAACTATGCCGGGCCGATTGTCTCGACCACGCGGGAAGGCAGAAGAAGAACGCCGGCGCGCAAGGCTATTGCGCGCCGGCGGGTCGGTTGACTCGATTATTTCCCCGCCTTCACCTCGGCGGCGGCGACCGCGAGCAACTCGCTCATCTTGGCGCGAATCGTCTGCTCGGTGACGACAACGTTCTTGGCGGCGAAATCGGCCGTCAGCTTGCGTAGGACGTCGGCATCGCCGGCCTCCTCGAAATCGGCCGCGACGACCTCCTTGGCATAGGCGGTGGCGGCATCACCCGTGATTCCGAGCTTCTCGGCTGCCCACAGGCCGAGCAGCCGGTTGCGGCGGGCCTCCGCCTTGAACTTCTGCTCCTCGTCGAGGGCGTACTTCTTCTCGAAGCCTTCCTGGCGTTTGTCGAACTCGCTCATGCCTGTTCCAAATCCTCGCTGAATGGAGCGGGAGCCTTCCGTTGCGGCGACCCGGCTGCATGCCTACATAGATAGCACGAATCGGCAAAACAACGGGCCGTTAAGCCGCAGGCAAGACGGTATAAGTTGGTGCCGGACGGCCGGATCGATTGTGCTCGGACAGCCAATCGGATAGGTTGCCTAAGGCTTGGTTCCCGTTCTGTTTCCAACGGGTTATAGATGGGTTCCTGGCCGTTCACGGCAGCTCCGCTGTGGGTCGTAATCCTAGTCAACCGGAGCACACCAAATTCATGGATTTCAACAAAACACGGTACATCCCCATGAGCCGTCGGCGTCGCATTTATGAAGGCAAGGCAAAGGTTCTTTACGAAGGCCCCGAGCCCGGTACCCTGATCCAGCACTTCAAGGACGACGCCACCGCGTTCAATGCGAAAAAGCATCAGGTGATCGAGGGCAAGGGCGTCCTCAACAACCGGATCTCGGAGTACCTGTTTCAGCACCTCAACGACATCGGGGTGCCGACCCATTTCATCCGCCGCCTCAACATGCGCGAGCAGTTGATTCGCGAGGTCGAGATCGTGCCGCTGGAGGTTGTGGTGCGAAACGTCGCCGCCGGCTCGCTGTCGCAGCGCCTCGGCATCGAGGAGGGCACGCAGCTGCCGCGCTCGATCATCGAGTTCTATTACAAGAACGACCAGCTCAACGACCCCATGGTGTCGGAAGAGCACATCACCGCCTTCGGCTGGGCGACGCCGCAGGAGATCGACGACATCATGGCGCTCGCCATCCGCGTCAACGACTTCCTCACCGGCCTCTTCCTCGGCATCGGCATCCGCCTCGTCGACTTCAAGATGGAGTGCGGGCGCCTGTTCGAGAACGAGATGATGCGCATCATCGTCGCCGACGAGATCTCGCCGGACAGCTGCCGGCTGTGGGACATCAAGTCGAACGAGAAGCTCGACAAGGATCGTTTCCGCAGGGATCTCGGTGGTCTGCTCGAGGCCTATACGGAAGTTGCGAAGCGTCTCGGCATCCTCATGGAGAATGAGCGTCCCCAGGGCACCGGCCCGGTGCTGGTGAAGAGCTGAAGAGGACTTTTGACGTGAAGGCACGTGTCACCGTTACCCTGAAGACGGGCATCCTCGATCCGCAGGGCAAGGCCATCGAAGGCGCGCTGAAGTCGCTCGGCGTCGACGGCGTCGCCAGCGTCCGCCAGGGCAAGGTGTTCGACATCGAGCTCGCCGGCGCCGACAAGGCCAAGGCGGAGGCGGCGCTGAAGGAGGCCGCCGACAAGCTCTTGGCGAACACCGTGATCGAGAATTACCGGGTCGAGCTGCTCAGCTAGACCCGCGCTTGTAGCCCGGATGGAGCGAAGCGAAATCCGGGTCTATCCGCGGTGGCACTGTCCCGGATTGCGCTTCGCTTCATCCGGGCTACAAGGCAACATACTCACAGCCATCCCGCCCGCCGAAAACGCCAGTACAGCGAGCCGCACGCGGTCAGCATCACGCCGAGCAGCATGAAGTAGCCGTACTCCCACTCCAGCTCCGGCATGTGCTTGAAGTTCATGCCGTAGATGCCGGCGAGCGCGGTCGGGACCGCGATGATGGCCAGCCAGGATGCGAGCTTCTTGGACACCGCCGTCTCCTGGGCCTGGCCGACGAGCAGGCTCGCCTCGAAAGCAAAGGCCAGCACCTCGCGCATGGAATCGATGCGCTCCTGGATGTTGCGGACGTGGTCGGTGACGTCGCGGAATAGCGGCTGCATGGCCTTGCGCACCATCGACAACTCGTCGTGCTCCAGCCGGCGGCAGACCTCCACCAGCGGTCCGATTGCGGTCCTGAGCCGCAAGAGGTCGCGTCGCAGCATGTAGAGCCGCTCGATCTGCGCCTTGCTGATCTGCTTGGAGAGCACGTCGTCCTCGATGCCTTCGATCTCGTCGTGGATGCTCTCCAGCACGGGCGAGTAATTGTCGACGATGAAATCGAGGATGGCGTAGAGGATGTAGTCCTCGCCGCGCGCGAGCGCCCGCGGGCAGCTTTCGCAGCGTTCGCGCACCGGCGTGTAGGAGGTCGAAGCGCCGTGGCGAACCGAGACCAGATAACCTTCGCCGACGAAGATGTGGGTCTCGCCGAAGGCGATGCGGCCCTCGATCAGCTGCGCGGTGCGCGCGACGATGAACAGGGCCTCGCCATATTGCTCGATCTTGGGCCGCTGATGGGCGTGGTTGGCGTCCTCGATGGCGAGATCGTGCAGGTCGAACTGCTTCTGCACCGCGCCGAGCAGCGCCATGTCGGGCTCGTGCAGTCCGATCCACACGACATGGCCGGGCTTGGCTCGCCAGCTCGAGGCCTCGCTGATGGCGATATTGGCGACTCTGCGGCCGTCGACATAAGCGCCGGCGGCGACGACGCCCTCGGCGGATACCGGTTCGGAGAGGGACGCGGGCAGCGACGGGACGTTCATGGCTTCAATCCCGGGCAAATCGAGCGGCCAAAGGGCGCGTGGCTATGGCCTGTGTACAAGGGCGCTCCGCAACGCTAGCACTGGTAAAATCCCCGTCAAATGGTTATGTCTGTTCGCGAATTGGCCCGTTGGCCAGCTTCGATTCCCAGCCGCGTCGGAACCCCTGCCATGAAAGCCGCCATCCTCGTCTTTCCCGGAATCAACCGCGAGCGCGACATGGCGCGCGCGTTGAGGCTGATCTCCGGCAGCGAGCCCGCGATGGTCTGGCACGCCGAGACCTCGCTGCCATCAGGCACCGATCTCGTCGTCGTGCCCGGCGGTTTCTCCTACGGCGATTATCTGCGCTGTGGCGCGATCGCGGCGCGTGCGCCGGTGATGGATGCGGTGCGCGACTATGCGGCCAAGGGCGGCCTCGTGCTCGGCGTCTGCAATGGTTTCCAGATCCTCTGCGAGTCCGGCCTCTTGCCGGGCGTGCTGATGCGCAATGCGCGGCTGAAATTCATCTGCCGCGACGTGCATCTGCGCGTCGAGCGCTCCGACACGCCGTTCACCCGCGGCTACAATGCCGGCCAGGTGATCCGCGTGCCGGTCGCCCATGGCGAGGGCAATTACGAGGCGGACGAAGAGACCATCAAGCGGCTCGAAGGCGAGGGGCGGGTGCTCTATCGCTATTGCTCCGCTGCCGGCGAAGTCGACGATTTCAACAACATCAATGGCGCGGCGCATTCGATCGCCGGCATCGTCAACGACCGGGGCAACGTGCTCGGCATGATGCCGCATCCGGAAAACCACGTCGAAGACATCATGGGCTGCACCGATGGTCGCGGCTTGTTCGCCGGTCTCGCCCAGCATCTGGAAAAAGCCGCGTGATCTCGTTCGTGGTGAAGCGTGCGCTCGCCGCGATCGCGGCGTTGGCGTTCGCGACATTTTCGATCGCGACTTGCGCATCCGCGCAGGATTATCCCAAGCGTCCCATCACCATGATCGTGCCGTTCGCGGCCGGCGGCACCTCGGACGTGATCGCGCGCGCGGTGGCCGAGCAGATGGGCATCGCGCTCGGCCAGACCATCGTGATCGAGAACGTTGCAGGCGCCGGCGGCTCGACCGCGCTGGCGCGGGCCTCCCGCGCCGAGCCCGATGGGTATACGATTGCGATCGGCAATGCCGGCACCAATGCCGCGACCTACACGATCTATCCAAAACTGCCGTTCACGCCTGATTCCTTCGTGCCGATCGCGATGGTGGCGAAGACGTTCGGCATCATCGCGCTGCGCAAGGACTTTCCTGCGAAGGACCTGAAGGAGTTCATTGCCTATGCCAAGGCCAATCCGGGCAAGATCAATCTCGGCCATGCCGGCGTCGGCTCCTCGAACTATCTGATCTGCAAAAGCTTCGTCACAGCAGCCGGGATCGACGCGACGCTGATCGGCTATCGCGGCGCCGCGCCGGCGCTGACCGACGCGGTCGGCGGCCAGATCGACGGCGTCTGCGACGCGGCCGCCTCGGTGTCGCAGTCGATCAACGACAAGCTGGTGAAGGGCCTCGTGGTCGGCTCGACCGTTCGGCTCGCCACGCTGCCGGATCTGCCGACCTCGGCGGAAGCCGGCCTGCCCGAGTTCGAGGCACAAGGCTGGAACGGCCTGTTCGCGCCCAAGGGCACGCCGCCGGCCGTGATCGCCAAGCTGAATGCCGCGGCGCGCACGGCCGTCGAGACCGAAGCGGTGAAGAAGCGCTTCGCGGATCTGTCGACCGTCGCGCCCGATGCCGACGAGCACGCGCCCGATGTGCTGCAAAAGCTCGTGACGCGCGACGTCGAGAAATACCGGAAGATGCTCGCGGACGACGCCAACAAGTAGCCTGCTCACCCTGGTGGCGGCCGGCGTATGGCCGCCCGGAAGGCTTACTGGAGCACAGGAATGCGGGCGATGACCTTGATCTCGAAGTCGAAGCCGGCAAGCCAGTTCACGCCGACGGCCGTCCAGTTCGGATAGGGCGGTCCGCCGATCTCCTCGGCGCGAACGGCCATCACCGTCTCGATCTGGCTCGCCGGATCGGTGTGGAACGTGGTGACATCGACAACATCGTCCAACGTGCATCCACCAGCGGCGAGCACGGCACGCAAATTGGCGAATGCGCGCCGGACCTGGTCCTCGAATACCGGCTCGGGTGAGCCGTCCTCGCGGCTGCCGACCTGCCCCGACACGAACAGCAGGTCACCGGAGCGGATCGCTGCGGAGTAGCGATGCTGTTGATAGAGCGCGTGGCGGTTCGCGGGGAAGATTGCCTCTCGCTGGGCCATGTCAGGAACCTTTCATCGGATCGGGAGCGGGTGGAACGGGGCGTTCCACGGGTGGCGTTTCAAGCCCATTTCATATACGGTTCGTATGTGATAATTTACATACGAGGCGTATGTCAAGAGGGGCCAGGGAGCATGGCAAAGGGAAAGCGCGCAGCGGCCATGGCGGAAAATCGGGCCAGGCTCATCCGCGCCGCACGCGCGGCATTTGCCACGCAGGGCTATGCAGACGCGTCGATGGACGAACTCACTGCGGCCGTCGGTCTGACGCGGGGCGCGCTGTATCACAACTTCGAAGACAAGAAGGGGCTGCTCTGGGCCGTTGTCGAGCAGATCGACGGTGAAATGGCGGAGCGGCTCCGCATCGTCCGGGAGCAAGCGCCCAGCCCGTGGCTGGGCCTGCTCGCGGAGGGAAGCGCCTATATCGAGATGGCGCTCGAACCCGAGATTCAGCGCATCATGCTTCTGGATGGACCTGCGGTGCTCGGCGATCCCTCCAAATGGCCCGGCGAGAACGCCTGTCTCGATATCACCATGCGAACGATCCGTGCGCTGATCGAGGAGGGAATCGTGAAGCCGGTCGATGTCGAAGCGGCGGGGCGGTTGCTGAACGGGGCTGCGCTCAGCGCCGCCTTGTGGGTCGCGGCAGCCGACGATCCCAAGAATGTGCTGAGCAAGGCCGTCGACGCGTTTCGAGCGCTGGCGAGTGGATTGCTACGCGAGGCGCGTGAACCTGCATAGGTTTTGCGGCGACTGACTCCTCGTCACCATTACGGCGCGCGTCCGGGTTCGCTGATTTTTGCCGGTCGAGGCAACTCAAAGTTGTTTTATTGGTTCGATTGCGATATCAGGAGGCCGGCTGTCCGGATGTCACATGCCTGTTGCTTTGGTCGTTCTGCTGCTCGACATCACGTTGATCTATCACGCCTCGCGAACCGGACGGTTGCGGCCCTGGGCCTTCATCATCCTGCTGGTGCCGATGATGGGCGCGATCGCCTATATCGCGGTCGAGCTCATTCCCGAATGGTTTTCCAGCCCCGGTGCCCGGCAGGCGCGCCAGCGTGTCGCCAATCGCCTCGATCCCGAGAAGCGCTATCGCGAGCTGTCCGACCAACTCGCCGGCACCGACACCATCGCCAACCGCGCGGCGCTGGCGGAAGAGTGCGCGAATATCGGCCGGTTCGGCGAAGCTGAAGCGCACTATGATCACATCCTGAAGCTGCCGATGGGCCACGATCCTGCCTACGCGCTGCGCAGGGCGCAGGCGCAATTTGCCGCCAGCCGCCCAGCCGATGCGCTGGCGACGCTGGACGATCTGCAGAAGCAATGGCCCGATTTCGATTCCGCCGACGCGCATCTGCTCTATGCCCGCGCGCTCGCCGAGGTCGGACGTGTCGACGAGGCGCTGGAGGAATATCACGCGCTCGCCGGTTACTTCCCCGGCGCCGAGGCGCGGGTGCGCTACGGCATGCTGCTGCAAACGGTCGGCCGCACCGCAGAGGCGCGCATGGTCTTCAACGAGCTCCTGATCCAGATGCGGCGCGCGCCGAAATATCTACGCAAGGCGCAGGCGGAGTGGCTCAACATCGCCGAGAAGCAATTGTCGGCGTCACGCTGATCGCTACCTCAACGCCAAACTCCAGAGAAGGCGATCAGGTCAACCAGGTAGTGCACGAGCATAACCGGCCAAAGCGCGCCTGAGCGCCGGTACATCACCATGAAAAGGATGCCGATTGTTGCAGAGAGCAGGATGTTTCCGATCCCGGCCCACCAATGATAGGCGCCGAAGACGAGCGACGTGATGAGGATGGCGACGACTCCATCACCCACGTAAGGCTGCGATGCGTTCCGAAGCAATCGCCTGAAGATGATCTCTTCGCTGGCCGCGACCAGCGCGAGGCCAACGACGAGATCGAAGACATTAAGCCAGCCGGTCGGCTGCGGATACTTGCCAATGACGGTAGCCGGAAGTGCTGCATTGATGAGATGCTGCGGCCACTGACCGAAGCGGTCCAGCAGCGCAATTCCTGCGATCCAGACGCCGATCTCGAGAAAGGAAATTCGGCGTTGCTCGCGTCGATAGGCAACGGTCCGTGCTGCTGGAATCACCGCAAGAATGGCCAGAGCGGCGATCCGGCCGGCGTAGTCCCAGACAAGCCAACCCGCTGCAGTGTGCTGATGCAGTCGCATGAGCTGGGATGCAAAGTGCGGGACAAGCGCGAGTGCGAACCACCAGACGCTGGGCACGCGATCGGTTTTTGAATCACCAATGGCGGCCGGAGAACGACTTTCCATGCTGGGCCTTGAGGGAGGGATGCGTCACGACAGGCTTGCGCGCGACTACCTCACATTCGTCCAACATGTGTCAATCAGGTTGTGACTGTGCCTCCGTGCGCCTCGTTGCGTTAGCGCTCAGAGCCCGCGCACCCGCCCCGACCACCGCTTATACACCTCCGCCGGCACCGTCATCGCCGCAACACCGGCCATCACCAGCAATAACCCCAGTGCGAGGTTCGACGGCACGCTCTCGCCGAGCAGCAGCACCGAGAGGCCGACGCCGATCGGGATGCGCAAATAGCCTTGGGCGTTCGTCGTCAGCGTGCCGAGGCGGCCGAGGCAGACATAGAACAACATCAGGCCGAGCGCGCTCGAAACGATGCCCATGACGATGGTGGCGATGATCGCGGTCGGCGTGGGCTGCAGTGTCCAGGGCTGGTCGATCAGTAGTGAGGGCGGCAGCAGCACGAGGCCGCCGAACAGCAGCGAGCCGGCTGCCACCACCATCGGATCGTATTCGGACAGGCGGAGGCCGAAGATCGTCGCGCAGGCAAAGGAGATGGTGGCGAGCAGGATCGCGATCTCCGCCACGATCTCGCTACCGAAGCCGCGCAGCGCATCGAGCCCGACGATAGCGACGGTGCCGGCGAGTCCCAAAATCGCACCAGTGAGCTTGAGCAGTGTCGCTGGCTCGTGCCGCGTGATCAGCGAGGTGATCAGGAAGGCGAAGATCGGCGTGGTCGAGGCCAGCACAACCGTGTTCGAGGCCGGCACATATTGCTGCGACCAGGTGATGATCAGGAACGGGAAGGTCGAGTTGATCAGTTGCTGGGTCGCGAACAGCTTCCAGGCTTTTGCGTCGGTGGGGATCCTGGTGCCGCGCATCCACAGGATCGCGAACAGGAAGGCGGCGGCGATCAGCGAGCGCGCCGAGATGAAGGTGATGGGTGGGATCGTGGGAAGCGCCAGCTTGGTCAGCGGATAGGTGGAGCTCCAGCAGCAGGCGAGCGCCAGCAGCAGCGCATAATCGCGCCAGTTGCGTGCGCCGGTGGCGATGGACGGCAACGGCGATGATGCGGCCGGCCTCGCGCGACCCGCCTCGGATGTGCTCTGCGGCACCTTGTTCTTGCTCCCCGGCGCGAAAGCGCTTGGTGGGAAGTCTGGGCGAGGGGGCGCGAAAAGGGAAGGCGTCGAGCTATGCGTTTGGCTGAGGGAGTGCCTTCCGCTTCATCCGCTTGATCGTGCCGGAAAAGGTGAGCAGCAGGCGCTCGCCGGACATCATCTTGCCGCGCAGGAAGATCAGCGAGCCGCCGGCGCGGGTCACCTCGCCGGTGCATTCGATCAGCTCGCCCTCGCGTGCCGCATCGAGGAATTCACAGGCGAAATTGGTCGTCACCGCCCGGCTGTCCAGGACATGGGTGGCGATCGCAAACAGCGAATAGTCGGCAAAGGCCATGTAGCAGCCGCCATGGACGTTGCCGGAGCCGTTGAGGTGCTTCTTCTCGACGCGGAAGGCGCTGCGGACGCTGCCGTCCGCCTCGATCCGGTGCCAGAAGGGGCCGACATGGGACTCAAAACTGTCGCGAATCCAGGTCCGCCAGCCCACAAATTCGCCCTCGGTGGCGACATGGAGGTCGGGGCGGCGCGGCGGGGGCGCTTTGGTCAATTCGTGCAAGGAAATAGGCCTTCAATTGCGGGTCTTTAGACCTTAAATCCGATCCGACCGCGCCGCGCAATTCCCGTTCCCGCCGGCCCTGCCGGCGCAAAACGTGGGACAGCGGGAAAATGCGCCATAAAGGGCTTTTCGAAGCCGTCCGATGTTCCTAAGAACGGCCAAACCGCCGCCGAAAGCCTCGAATCCATGAAGAATGAACCCAAGATCACCCCCGAACTGGTTGCCGCCCACGGGCTCAAGCCCGACGAGTATGAGCGCATCCTGAAGCTGATCGGGCGGGAGCCGACCTTCACCGAGCTCGGCATCTTCTCGGCGATGTGGAACGAGCATTGCTCGTACAAATCCTCGCGCATCCATCTGCGCGGCCTGCCGACCAAGGCGCCCTGGGTGATCCAGGGCCCCGGCGAGAACGCCGGCGTGATCGACATCGGCGACGGCCAGGCTGTGGTCTTCAAGATGGAGAGCCACAACCATCCGAGCTATATCGAGCCGTATCAGGGCGCGACCACCGGCGTCGGCGGCATCCTGCGCGACGTCTTCACCATGGGCGCGCGCCCGATCGCCTGCCTCAATGCGCTGAGCTTCGGTGCGCCCGAGCACCCGAAGACGCGGCATCTCGTCTCCGGCGTGGTGGCGGGCGTCGGCGGCTACGGCAATTCCTTCGGCGTTCCGACGGTGGGCGGCCAGGTACGCTTCCACACCCGCTACGACGGCAACATCCTCGTCAATGCCATGGCGGTGGGCCTCGCCGATTCTGACAAGATCTTCTATGCGGCGGCCTCCGGCGTGAACATGCCGATCGTCTATCTCGGCTCCAAGACCGGCCGCGACGGCATCCACGGCGCCTCGATGGCTTCGGCCGAGTTCGACGACAAGTCCGAGGAGAAGCGCCCGACCGTGCAGGTCGGCGATCCCTTCGCCGAGAAGCTGCTGTTAGAGGCCTGCCTCGAGATCATGGAAAAGGGCTGCGTCATCGCGATCCAGGACATGGGCGCGGCGGGCCTGACCTGCTCGGCGGTGGAGATGGGCGCCAAGGGCGATCTCGGCGTCGACCTCGACCTCGATGCGGTGCCGACCCGCGAGACCGGCATGAGCGCCTACGAGATGATGCTCTCGGAGAGCCAGGAGCGCATGCTCATGGTGCTCAAGCCCGAGAAGGAGAAGGAAGCCGAGGCGATCTTCAAGAAGTGGGGCCTCGACTTCGCCGTGGTCGGCTACACCACGCCGAGCAAGCGCTTCGTGGTCAAGCATGGCGGCGATGTCATGGCCGATTTGCCGATCAAGGAGCTTGGCGACGAGGCGCCGGTCTATGACCGCCCGCACGTCCCGTCCACAGCGCTGCCGGTCGTGCATGCCCGCGACGTGCCGGCACCCATGGGCCTTGGAGCTGCGCTGGAGAAGCTGATCGGCACGCCTGATATGTGCTCGAAGCGCTGGGTCTGGGAGCAATACGACCACGTCATCCTCGGCAACACCATGCAGCGTCCCGGCGGCGATGCGGCCGTGGTGCGCGTGCAGGATGGGCCGAAGGGCCTCGCGCTCACTGTCGACGTCACGCCGCGCTATTGCGAGGCCGATCCTTATCAAGGCGGGATGCAGGCCGTCGCCGAAGCCTGGCGCAACATCACCGCCGTCGGCGGCAAGCCGCTCGCGATCACCGACAATCTCAACTTCGGCAACCCTGAGCGGCCCGAGATCATGGGCCAGTTCGTCGGCTGCCTGAAGGGCATTTCGGAAGCCTGCCGCACGCTGGACTTCCCGGTCGTGTCCGGCAACGTCTCGCTCTACAACGAGACCAACGGCCGCGCGATCCTGCCGACGCCCTCGATCGGCGGTGTCGGCCTGCTCGACGATTTCACCAAGTCGGCGTCGCTCGCCTTCAAGGCCGAGGGCGAGGCGATCCTCTTGATCGGCGAGACCCATGGCTGGCTCGGCCAGTCGGTCTATCTGCGCGACATCTGCGGCCGCGAGGAGGGGGCGCCGCCACCGGTCGATCTTGCGGCCGAGAAGCGCAACGGCGATTGCGTGCGCGGCATGATCCATGCGGGCACCGCGACTGCGGTGCATGATTTGTCGGACGGCGGCCTTCTGATCGCGCTGGCCGAGATGGCGATGGCGGGCGGCATCGGCGCCAAGCTGCTGGCGGCGCCGACTGCGCTGGTGCCGCAGGCCTATTGGTTCGGCGAGGACCAGGCGCGCTATCTCGTCACCGTGCCGGAAACCGAAGCCGGCCGCGTGCTCGCCAAGATGCGCGGCTGCGAGGTGCCTTGCGTGCGCATCGGCACCACCGGCGGCGATGCCATCGCGATCGCCGGCGAAGCGCCGGTTGCGATCGACACGCTGCGGACCTCGTTCGAGCGCTGGCTGCCGGAATATATGGGCGGGAAGGCGGCGTAAGGCGCTGCCGCAAATCAGATCTGTAGCCCGGATGGAGCGCAGCGTAATCCGGGACCCTATCACTTGTGGCAAGGTCCCGAATTGCGCTGCGCTACATCAGGGCTACGGACCGAGAGACCGCGCCTCACAACACGCGTGACGCGCCCGGGATCTGCCGCAACGCGCGCGTCAGCGCCCAGCTCGCCGCGACAGTCAGCACAAACCCGATCGTGGCCTTGACGATCGCCGGCAGGTCATAGTCGAACAGCCAGTATTGCAGCCACAATGCGATCGGATAATGCACCAGGAACATGCCGAATGCGTCGCCCTGCATTGGATCAAGCAGCCTGGCTGAGCCTGATTGCTTGAACCTCTGGAAAAGGGCCAGGATCAGAAACATGATGGCCACGCTGAAGACGGTGAAGCAGATGGCATAGAGCGCTTCATACCAGTCCGGCAGCGGCGACGGGTTGCCCAATATTTCGCGCTTGATGAAGATCAGCCCCCACAACAGGCAATACGGAACGATCGCGAGGACCATCCAGTCCCAGCTGACCTTTGCCATGCGGCCGTCGACAGAGAGCAGCCCACGATCCATTTGCGCAACGCCGATGCCGGCACCGAAAAAGAAATAGGTCGCGTACAGCATCACGCGCCCGTGCTGGACCGAGAACGGCCCGAACTCGAACCAGCTGCTGTGTCCGTAGTGAACCAGCCCAGGAATGTAGAACGCGGCGGTGACGGCCAGCATGACCGCGAAGAACACGGCGGGCCGGCGGCGACCATGCAGCGAGAGGCGATTGATCGGATCGAGCAGATTGGGTGACAGCCGGTACAAAAGGCAGGCAACCAGGTCGAAGGCGAACAAGACCCACAGGAACCAAATCGGCCCGCTCGGCCACGGACCCTTCGTGACCATATTCCACCAGAATTCCGCAAAACCGATCTCGGGATGGTGCCGCAGGGAGATCGCGTAGTAGGCGAGTGGAATGACCGTAAAGGCGCAGATCGCGAAGGGTAGGCCAAGCCGAAGCAGGCGATCTGCCAAATAGCTCCGCACTCCCTTCCGGGCGATGCCGGACCAGGCGAACAGTCCCGACAGGAAGAAGAACATCGCCATGAAGAAACTGTCGGTGGCGAGCACGATCATGTCGAAGCCGAAGAAATAACTCGGATCGGTATGACCGAAATAGGTATACGGGATCACCGCGTGATGCAGCAGCACCACCAGAGTGAGGAAGGTGCGGGCGCGATCGATCGCCAAGTTGCGCACCTTGCTCTGGGGCGCGGCATGCACCTCCGCGCCGATCGTCGCTGAATGTGACATCGTCATCGTGGCCGCCCCGATCCTAACCTCGGCTGGACTCTGCCGCCGGGAACTCGATTCAGCAAGGGCAGTTTGTTCGGTAGGTCGCCCCCGACCACCTCTAGGAACCAGTTCCTCGCAGCGATGTTAGCGTTGGCCGAAAACAGCGTAGGCCGTGAGACGCGGCAGTTCGGAGCTGGCGATGTCGATCCTGAAATGGGCGCTGATCTTCCTCCTTGTCTCGATCGTGGCCGGCGTGCTCGGCTTCACCGGCATCTCGGCCGCCTCGGCCGACATCGCCCGCTTCCTGTTCTACGTCTTCGTCGTGATCTTCCTGGTGCTGCTGATATTGGGACTCACGATCTTCAGGGCGTAGCTGATTGAGCCCTCTTCGCCGTCATGGCCGCGCTCGACCCGGCCATCCACGCCTACCGCGGACAGATGGTGGCTGCCCGGGCATGACGATTGGGGGTGCGGCGCTTATCCCACTTCCTCGATCTTCACCTTGTCCGGATAGAACGCGAGATGGCCTGAAATCTCCGTCATCGCTGGGAAGGGTGTCTCGTAGGTCCAGATCGCGTTGTCCAGCGTCTTGCCGTCGGCCTTCACGCTGTAATAGTTCGCGTCCCCCTTGTAGGGGCAATGGGTGACACGGTCGGTACGCTCCAACAGGGCCATGTTGGCGTCCTCCCGCGGTACATATTGCACTGCCGGATATCTGGCCTCCTTCAAGGTCAGCGCCTTGCTGGTCTCGGCGATCACGATGTCGCCCGCCGTGACGCGGACGCGCCGGGGATTTGGGGTGATCGTGATCGGGTGGTCGGGCCCTGGAAGCTTCATGATTTCACGCCTTTTCGATCAATCTGCCGCGCGCGGCACTTTGTCGTGCCTATGTCCTGATGGGATCAGGGATATAGTGCCGGAAAGCGTGACGTAGAAGGCCGTTCACGCTAAGTTTGACCTTGCCGGTGAGGGGACCCCCGGCAGCGATTCGATGATGAGGCTGCTTTGCAGCCGAGATAGGAGCAAGACCCGAATGCCCATGGACGCCCACGATATCGAGGCGATGATCAAGGCAGCGATCCCCGATGCCGAGGTGACCATCCGTGACCTCGCCGGCGACGGCGACCACTATGCCGCGACCGTGATCTCGGAATCCTTCCGTGGCAAATCGCGCGTCCAGCAGCACCAGATCGTCTACCAGTCCCTGCGCGGCCAGATGGGCGGCGTGCTGCACGCGCTGGCGCTGCAAACCGGCGTGCCAGGTAACTGACGAAGCTGCACCTGACCTGACCAGCGCCACGGGGGACGATGATGGCTGCGGACAATCCGCACGGCGCGATGTTCCGCGTCATCACGCCGAACCGGCACAGCCGCGTGACCTATGCCGAGCTGTTCTTCGATCTCGTCTTCGTCTTTGCCGTCACGCAAGTCTCGCACGCCCTGCTGCATCATTTCACGCTGATCGGCGCGGTGCATGTCGCGGTGCTGTTCCTGGCAGTGTGGTGGGTTTGGGTCTTCACCGCGTGGGTCACCAACTGGCTCAATCCCGAGCTGACGCCGGTCCGCCTGCTGCTGTTTTCAATGATGCTCGGCGGCCTCGTGCTGTCGACCACGATCCCGACCGCCTTCGAGGGGCGTGGCCTGTGGTTCGCTCTTGCCTACGCAGCCATGCAGGTCGGACGCACCGCATTCTGGCTGTTCGCAACGCCACCGCACCGGACCGCGGTGCGGCACAACGCGATTCGAATTCTGGTCTGGCTCTCCGTCTCCGCCGTCTTCTGGATCCTCGGTGGCCTCGCCCATCACGAAGCCCGGCTGTGGTTCTGGATCGCCGCGCTTGCGATCGAATACATCTCGCCCGCGGCCCGCTTCTGGGTGCCCGGGCTCGGCTTCTCCTCTGTCGAGGCCTGGGCCGTCGAGGGCGGCCACATGGCCGAGCGCTGCGCTCTCTTCGTCATCATTGCGCTCGGCGAGGCCGTCATCGTCAACGGCGCGACCTTCGCCGCGCTGGAATGGACCGCGGCCAACATCCTGGCCTTCGTCTCGGCCCTGGTCGGTGCCATCGCAATGTGGTGGGTCTATTTCCACAAGGGCGCGGAAGCCGGCGCCGAGTGGATCTCGAAGTCGGCCGAATCCGGGCGCCTGGCAAGGCTCGCCTACACCTATCTGCACCTGCCGATCGTTGCCGGCATCATCCTGACCGCGGTGTCGGACGAATTGGTGCTGAAGCATCCGACCGGCCATTCCGACATGCGCACGATCGTGAGCACGATCGGTGGGCCCTTGATTTTTCTGATCGGCACAATCCTGTTCAAGCTTGCGATCCGCGGCTTCCTCCAGCTCTCGCACGGCATCGGCATCTTGCTGCTGCTGGCGCTGAGCTGGTTCGCCTCGGACGTGTCGCCGCTCTGGCTCTCGGTCGCGACGACGATGATCCTGATCCTGGTGGCGGTGTGGGAATCGGTGTCGCTGGGGACCGAGCAATAGGCGGGTATGAGACACCTCCTCATCGTCGGCGCGGCCCTGGCTGCGATACTTGTCGTCGAGGAAGCGACGCAGGGCTGGGCGCTTGGCCAAATCCCGTCCACCTGCCGTGCCATGGGAGGAAAGCCTGCTCCAGCCGCCGGACGCTGCATCATGCCGGCGTGCTACTGGCAAGGCGATTGCGGGCATTGGGCCTATCCGCCGCAGTGGCTCGATCGTGTCAAGCCAGGCGACCACGTCTCAAAGGTGGTTTTCTGGCTCGGCGAGCCACTCCAGCGAGATGGTGAGAATTTCTCCTGGTCGTGCGGCAAGGCTAGCACCCACAGCTTCCGTGCCGTGATCCGGCACCAACGGCTTGTGTCGGTAGAATCGTGTCCGCTCGAATGAGACCGGCCAAACGACGGCTGCCGGTCTACTCCGCGACCTCCAGCGCGTGCACCGAGAACATCTTCGCCGCATCCGTCCAGCTCTCGCGCACGCGCCAGCCTGCGCTCTGGGCCAGCGCGGCAAAACGCGCGATGCTGTATTTGTAGCTGTTCTCGGTGTGGATGCTCTCGCCCGGGCGGAACGAGAAGCTGGTGCCGAGCAAGCGCACGGTCTGGCTCTTCCTGCTGATCAGGTGCATCTCGATGCGGTGCCGCTCGCGGTTGTAGATCGCGCGATGGGTGAAGGCGGACAGGTCGAAATTGCCGCCGAGCTCGCGGTTGATGCGCACCAGCACATTGAGGTTGAAGCGCGCGGTGACGCCTGCTGCATCGTTATAGGCGTCGAAGAGGATCCGCTCGTCCTTCTCGAGATCGGCGCCGATGATCATCTGCGCGCCCTTGCCGAGGATCTTGCGCGCGCTTTTCAGGAAGGCCTGCGCTTCCTGCGGCTCGAAATTGCCAATGGTCGAGCCGGGGAAGAAGCCGACCTTCGGCATGGAGGCGACCGCCGTCGGCAGCTCGAACGGCGTGGTGAAGTCGGCCGCGACCGGATAGATGCCGAGCGCCGGGAAATCCCGCTTCAGGCCGCTCGCCTGTGCCTTCAGGAAGTCGCCGGAGATATCGACGGGCACATAGGCCGCGAATTTGCAATGATCGAGCAGCAGGCGCACCTTCGTGGTCGCGCCGGCGCCGAACTCGACCAGCGCGGCGTGCTCCGGGATGATCTTCGCGATCTCGCTGCCGCGCTGCTTCAGGATCGATAGCTCGGTGCGCGTCGGATAATATTCCGGCAGCTTCGTGATCGCCTCGAACAGCTCCGATCCGGTCGCGTCATAGAAATATTTCGGCGACAGCTTTTTCGGGTGCTGCGAGAGGTCCTCGATGGCCTCACGGGCGAAAGCGGTGGTCTGCTCGTCGGGAAGATGGGCCTCGGCCAAAGCGCTGGCGTGCACATTCATGATACTCTCCTGAACGCGCTGTCCGGCGCGCATCTGTCGTCGGAATACTTAGTCGTAATCGGCAAGCCGCAGCCCGGTGAACTGCCAGCGGTGGTGCGGATAGAAGAAGTTGCGATAGGTGGTACGGCTGTGGCCTTGCGGAGTTGCAAGCGAGGAGCCGCGCAGCACCAGCTGGTTGACCATGAACTTGCCGTTGTACTCGCCGAGCGCGCCCTCGACGGCGCGATAGCCGGGGTAGGGCGCGTAGGAGCTGCGGGTCCATTGCCAGACGAGGCCGAAGGCGTCGTTGAGCTGGCCGGCGCGCGCCGCGACCTCCCATTCCATCTCGGTCGGCAGGTGTTTGCCGGACCAGCGCGCGAACGCATCCGCCTCGTAATAGCTGACGTGACATACCGGCGCGTCCGGATCGACCGGCTTGAGGCCGGCCAGCGTCATGACCTGCCATGCGCCGTCGACCTCGCGCCAATAGCCGGGGGCTTGCCAATCTTCCTTGCTCGCTGCGGCAAAGCCGTCCATCAGCCACAGGGTCGCGGTCCGGTAGCCGCCGTCCTGCATGAAGGCGAGCCATTCGGCATTGGTGACCAGATTGCGGGCGATCCTGACCGGACCGACCAGGGCGCGGTGCGCCGGCTTCTCGTTGTCGAAATGAAAGCCGTCGTCGACATGGCCGACGGTGTGGATGCCTTCGTTCAGTGCGAGCCAGTCATCACCGCCGCGCGTCGCGGCCGGGAAGCGCCAGGCCGGGTCATACGCCGGATAGATCGGGTTCTGCGCAAAGGCATGCAGGATGTCGGTGAACATCAGCTCCTGATGCTGCTGCTCGTGATTGAGCCCGACTTCGACCAGCGGGGCGATTGCGCGGAGCTTGTCCGCGCCGGCCTCGCGGAAGAATTTGCCGACGGCCGCATCGACGTATTTGCGATAGGCGCCAACCTCGTCGGCGCTGGGGCGGGTGATGTCGCCGCGATGATTGCGGGCATGTCGCGGGCCAGCGCTGACGTAATAGGAATTGAACAGGAATGCGAAATCGGGGTGGAAGGGCCGGTAGCCCGCAGCATGCTCGCCGAGCAGGAATTGCTCCCAGAACCAGGTCGTATGGGCCCGGTGCCATTTGGTCGGGCTGGCATCGGGCATGGACTGGATCTGCTGGTCCTCGGGCGACAGCGGTGCGGCCCGGCGTTCGGTCTCATTGCGGACAGTCGAGAACGCCGCTTCCAGCCGCTGGGCGAGGTCGTCCTCGCGGGAGGACGGTGACGAACGCAGGGAGGCCGTGGCTGAGGCTTGTTTCGTCACGTTTTTCTCCAGACAGGACAAGAGAACGTTGTTCGCACGACCCGGTTCCATGAACAGGGTTCGTCCTAGATAGGGGCTCCGTTACGGTATGAAAGTCCTCTGCGGCGATGATATTGATGTCATCAGCCTATGGACCCGGCTGGGGTCAATCCGGCCGCCGGAGACCCGTCGCCGCCATTTTACTTTGGATGCACAACGGTTTGGGCTACATATATGGGCAGGTATCGGGTTAAATCGGCTGAGCCGGCCCGAAGCAATTGGTGAGGGCTCTGCCCCAGAAGGACACGGAAATGAGCATCGCGGAATTCATCGACAATGAAGTGAAGTCGAACGACGTGGTTCTGTTCATGAAGGGGACGCCGCAATTTCCGCAGTGCGGTTTCTCCGGCCAGGTGGTCCAGATCCTCGACCATATCGGTGTCGGCTATAAGGGCCTCAACGTTCTCGAATCCGCCGAGCTGCGCAACGGCATCAAGGAATATTCGAACTGGCCGACCATCCCCCAGCTCTACGTGAAGGGCGAATTCATCGGCGGCTGCGACATCGTCCGTGAGATGTTCCAGGCCGGCGAATTGCAGCAGCTCTTCTCCGAGAAGGGCGTCGTCGTCGCGGCCTGACACGTGACCCTGCTGACGCGCCGGATTGGCGGCGCGGAGCTCGATGTCATCGTCGCCGATATCACCACGCTCGGCGTTGACGCCATCGTCAACGCCGCGAACACGTCGCTCCTTGGTGGGGGCGGCGTGGATGGCGCGATCCACCGGGCAGCCGGGCCCGAGCTCGTCGCCGAATGCCGCATGCTCCACGGTTGCAAGACGGGCGACGCGAAGATCACCAGGGGCTATCGCCTCAAGGCCACGCATGTCATCCACACCGTCGGTCCGGTCTGGAATGGCGGCACGCTCGGCGAGGACGATCTGCTCGCCTCCTGCTATCGGCGGTGCATGGAGCTTTGCGGGAAGCACAAGCTGACCTCGGTGGCATTTCCCGCGATTTCGACCGGCATCTACCATTTTCCTGCCGACCGGGCGGCCGATATCGCCGTGCGCACGACGATCGAAGGGCTGGCTTTGGCGCCTACCGTCGCTCGCGTCGTGTTCTGCTGCTTCTCTGAACCGGGCGCAAAGCTCCATGCCGAGGCGCTTGCGCGACAGGGCGGCCCTTGTGCCGATTGAGCTGGTCGGTACACTCCGAGGCGCCATGTTCCGGGGAGGGGATATGATTTCACAATTTGGACTGCGTGCGCTCGCCTGCGGCGCGTTGGTGTCGCTTGCCGCGATGTCGCCGGCGCACGCGGAGGGCACTTACGAGATTCCGGCCGGCGCGCATTTCAATCAGGAGAAGCTCGGCAGGATCACCGACTTCTTCAAGAACGAGGTCGCGACCGGCAAGATCGCCGGTGCAAACGTGCTGATCCAGCAGCATGGCAAGCCGGTCTATCACGAAGTCTTCGGCGTGCAGGACGTGGTCAGCAAGGCTCCGATCACGGACAAGACCATCTTCCGCCTATTCTCGATGACCAAGGCGATCACTGCGGTGGTCGCGATGCAATTGGTCGAGGAAGGCAAGATCAAGCTGGACGATCCCGTCTCGAAATACATTCCCTCCTTCGCCAATGTGAAGGTCGGTGTCGAGAAGAAGGCCGAGGACGGCACGAAGGCGCTCGAGCTGGTGCCGCCGAAGCGGGCAATGACCGTGCACGATCTGATGACGCACACCTCGGGCATCACCTACGGCTTCTATGGCGACAGCCTGGTCCGCAAAGCCTATCGCGAGGCCAACATCTATGCCGGCGATTTCGATCTGGCCGAGTTCGCCGAACGCATCGCCAAGCTGCCGTTGCACAACCAGCCGGGCGCGCTCTGGCAATACGGCCACTCGACCGACGTGCTGGCGCGTGTGATGGAGATCGCCGCCGGCAAGCCGCTGATCGACATCATGCGCGAGAAGCTGCTCGATCCTCTCGGCATGGTCGATACCGGCTTCTTGGTCACGGACCCCGCGAAGCAGAAGCTCCTGGCCCAGCCCGTGCCGAACGATGCCGATTTCCGCGTCGGCCGCATCAATGATCCGACGGTCGTCAAGAAGATCCAGTTCGCCAGCGGCGGCATGGTCACGACCATGGCGGATTACAGGCGCTTTTCGCAGATGCTGCTCAATGGCGGCAGTCTCGACGGCAAGACCATCCTCAAGCCCGAGACGTTCAAGCTGATGACCACTGATCAGGTCGGCCCCGGCTCCGGGGTCGAGCGCGACTATTTCTATTTCCCCGGCGACGGCTTTGGCTTCGGCCTTGGGCTTGCGGTCCGTACCGAGCCCGGCAACGCCAAGCCGCCGCCGCCCGGCAACCTCGGCGAACTCAAGTGGGATGGCGCCTCCGGCTGCTATTTCGTGATCGACCCCAAGCAGGACATGTTCTTCGTGCTGCTGGAGCAGACCCCGAGCGAGCGCCAGCGCGTGCAGCGGACGTTGAAGCAGCTGGTCTATGAAGCTATGGAGAAGTGACATGAACGGGCGCCGCGCGCTGTTCGCGGCGCTCGTTCTTTTGTTTGGCGCGGTAAGTGCGCGGGCGAGCTCAGAGGGCCGTGCGCACGGCTTCACGCCCGAAGGCCTGGCAAAGGTCTCCGACTACATCAGGAACGAAATCGCGACCGGAAAATTTCCGGGGGCGATTCTGCTGCTCCAGCAACACGGTAAGCCGGTCTATTACGAGAGTTTCGGCGTCCGCGACGTCGCGACACAACTTTCGATGAGCGCGGATACGATCTTCCGCCTTTATTCGATGACCAAGCCGATCACCTCGGTCCTGGCGATGATGCTGGTCGAGGAGGGTAAGCTTGCGCTCGGCGATCCCGTCTCGAAATACATTCCGGCCTTCGCCGGCATGCAGGTCGGAGTCGAGAAGAAGGCCGAGGACAACAAGGTCTCGCTGGAGCTGGAGCCGCTCAAACGCCCGGTGACGATCGAGGATTTGATGCGGCATACCGCCGGGATCCCTTACGGCTATTATGGCGGGGACCTGGTGAACAAGCTCTACGCCGACGCCGGTCTGTTCGACAGGAATTCGACCAATGCCGAATTCGTCGCGAAGATCACCGCGCTGCCGCTCGCCGAACAGCCCGGCACGATCTGGGATTACGGCCACTCCACCGACGTGCTGGGGCGCATCATCGAGGTGATCTCGGGGACATCGCTGCTCGAGTTCGCGAAGACGCGGCTGCTCGACCCGCTCGGGATGAAGGACACGGCGTTTTACGTCGCCGATCCCGCCAAATGGCCGCGCATCGCCGAGCCGATGCCGCACGATCGGGCGATCAGCCCGATCACGCAGGTTCGCGATATCAGGAAACCGCTGCGATGGGAGTCGGGCGGCGGCGGCCTCGTCGGCACGGTCGGCGATTATGCCCGCTTCTCGCAAATGCTGCTCAACGGCGGCACGCTTGAAGGTCGACGTTACCTGAAGCGGGAAACCATCGCCTTGATGGCGAGGGATCATATCGGTCCCGAAACCCGCGTCGCGCGCGACAAGCACTACTATCCGGGTGAGACCAGCGGCTACGGCCTCGGCTTCGCCGTACGTACCGCGGTGCGGCCGGGCACGAACTGGCCGCTTGGCGAATATCGTTGGGACGGCGTTGGCGGCACCTTCTTCTTCATCGATCCCGAAGACGACCTGTTCGGAATCTTCATGGTGCAGACCCCCTCGCAGCGCGGCCGGATCCAGCTCGAGCTGAAGACGCTGATCTATCAGGCGATGGGGCGGTGAGACCTCTCCCCCTTTGCGTAGCCGGATGGAGCAAAGCGCAATCCGGGACGTCCTCACCGCGTGGATAGATCCCGGATTTCGCTGCGCTCCATCCGGGCTACGGGGCTGAGCTTTACGCCCCGCGCACGATCTCGCGCACGTACCCGATCGTCTCCTCGATCTGGCTCGCATTGACATCCAGATGGGTGCAGGCGCGGATGCGGCCGTCCATCATCGCGAGTGTCACGCCGCGCTGACGGAGGGCCGGGACCATCTTGTCGCCGGGAATGCCGGCGCCGTCGGGCTTGAAGAACACGAGATTAGTCTCGGGCTCCTGCACCTCGATGCCCGAGATCTGCGACAGTCCGCGGGCGAGCGCGCGCGCGTTGGCGTGGTCGTCGGCCAGGCGCTCGACGTGGTGGTCGAGCGCGTAGATGCAGGCTGCCGCGCAGATGCCGGCCTGCCGCATCGAGCCGCCGAGCCGCTGCTTCCACTGCCAGACCGCGTCGATGAAGGCGCGCGAGCCTGCGAGCACGCCGCCGATCGGTGCGCCCAGGCCCTTGGAGAAGTCGATCCAGGCCGAGTCCCAGCCCGCGGTCATGTCGCGTGGCGAGATGCCGCTCGCGACCGTGGCGTTGAGCAGGCGCGCGCCGTCCATATGGGTGACGAGGCCGTGCTGTCTGGCGATCGCGACGATCTCGTCGAGCACCGCCTTCTTCCAGATCGTGCCGCCGCCGATATTGGCGGTCTGCTCGACGCTGACGACGGTCTGCGGCGGCTGGTAGCGCGTGCGCGGATGCAGCGCCTTGCGAAGAGTCTCCGGCGTGAACTGGCCATCGGGGCCCTTGAGCTGGGTGACCTGGAAACCGCCGATCGCGGCATGCGCGCCGCCTTCGCGCGCGATGATATGCGCGGTCTCATGGGCGAGGATCTCGTCGCCGGGGCGGCAATGCACCAGCGTCGCGGTGACGTTGCACATCGTGCCGGAGGGCATGTAGACCGCCGCTTCCTTGCCGAGCAGGTCGGCAACGCGTTCGCACAGCGCGTTCACGGTCGGATCATCGCCGACCTGCTCGTCACCGACCTCCGCCCGCGCCATCGCCTCGCGCATGCCTGCCGTCGGCTTGGTCTGCGTGTCCGAGAGCAGATTGATGCGCACCGGCGGCGCCTTGGGATCGACGGGGGGAGGGGTGTAGAGCATGCGACGGCTCCTAAGCAGTGCGGCCACTGAAGTGTGGCTCTTAAGCAAAAAGGCCCCGGCGAACCGGGGCCTTTCGATATTCAGATCTTAGCGCGAATAGAATTCGACGACCAGGTGCGGCTCCATCTGTACCGGGAACGGCACGTCGGAGAGGCCGGGGATGCGGGCGTATTTCGCGGTCATCTTGCCGTGGTCGACTTCGAGATAGTCGGGGACCTCGCGCTCGGGAAGCTGGCTGGCTTCGAGCACGTGGGCGAGCTGCTTGGAGGCTTCCTTGACCTCGACCACGTCGCCGACCTTGAGCTGATAGCTCGAAATGTTGACCTTGCGACCGTTCACCTTGATGTGGCCGTGGTTGATGAACTGGCGTGCGGCGAAGATCGTGGAGACGAACTTGGCGCGGTACACGACCGCGTCGAGACGACGCTCCAGCAGGCCGATCAGGTTCTCGCCGGTGTCACCCTTGAGGCGGCTGGCCTCGACATAGATGCCGTGGAACTGACGCTCGGAGATGTTGGCGTAATAGCCCTTCAGCTTCTGCTTGGCGCGCAGCTGCACGCCGAAGTCGGAGAGCTTTCCCTTGCGGCGCTGGCCATGCTGGCCGGGGCCGTATTCACGGCGGTTGACGGGGCTCTTCGGGCGGCCCCAGATGTTCTGGCCCATACGGCGATCGATCTTGTACTTCGCCTCACTGCGCTTAGTCATCGCGTCCTCTTCAGGTCATGGTTTGAGGAAACGCGCCCTCCTGTGTGACGGGATGGTCCCGGCACCGACAGGTCCGATCCCCAAAGCTTAAGGGAAGAGGACCACGGGTCGCGAAACGCTTCGCGGGCCGAAACCGGCCCGCGAGCAGGCGGCTTTTAGGGGACTTTGGGGTTGGCTGTCAATTCTTTAGCCTGTCATTCCGGGACCTGCGACGACGGTATTCTTATGTCCTGACCGCCCGGACCGGCTTTGACCCCGCCGCCCGCAATTCGGCAGCAATTTCAGTGTTCAGGACCTGTTCCAGCCGGGTCAGGACTCTCGCGATCGGGGCGGCGTCAGTGACGCGGTGGTCCCAGCGGATCACGACATGGATGGTCTGATCCGGCTCGACCAGCCCATAGCTCAAGACGTAGGGGCCCGGCGTGATCGGGTGGAGCTCGCCGCCGCCATAGGCAGCCACCGAGCTTACCCCGAAGCTGCCGAACCAATTGCCGCGCTGACGGCCGAAATTCAGGCCGGCGGCCCAGGACAGGCGCCGCAATGGCAGCGGCAGGCGCGTCGCCCGCATGATCTTTCGGAACATCGGGACGTCCTCGATCGGGGCCATCTTGCCGCGTCGGATCTCCGCATCGACGGCTGCCAGCGAAAGGTCCTCGGGACCTGCGATCCGCTGCGGCAGAACGCATTCTTCGCCATCATCGACGCGCGCGATCGCGACCGTCGCCACGCTCCTCGGCAGCTCATAGAGGGCCGGCCAAGGCCATTTGGTGTAAACCGTGCGCAGAATCGGCTCGTCCTTTGCAACCAGGGCGAAAGCCTTGACGAACATCGCGGCCCAGCCAGCGGGTGCGGCTGCGTCCGCACGGGCCTCCAGCAGGGGGCGGATATTGAGCGAACGGGCCAGCGAAACGAAAGGTACGCCCATCGAGGCGTGCATGAGGTCGCAGATCAGACGGCGCCGCAGCGAAATGGTCTTGGGCGTCCCGCGCATAGGCCTCCGGTTCCAAATCAAAAGATCAAAATATGTGCAGCGAGCGGGGCCCGCCCGCTCGCTCTAGCACGAACCAACCCGCTTGGGACCAGTCGGTTCGCCGCAGAAGGGATCGCCAATGAGGAGCCTCCTTTAGACCAAAAAATACTCTATTTTCAATTATTTACATCTTGAGCGGGCGGTCCTGGCGGCGCCGGTCGTCACGCGTCAATCGGCTTGTTCAGCGCCTGACTCCCTCGCAGGCCGCCATGATGCCGCGCTGGAACAGCGACCAGTCGAAGCCCAGCGCGATCGCACGGTAGCCACGGTCGATCAACGCGTTGGCCTGGTCGGCGGTGCGCGCCACGCCGCCGATCGGCACGCCGCTTTTGAGGATGCCGGCCTCGGCGCGCGCGATCAGGTCCAGCAATTGCGGATCATCCATCTGGCCGCGCTTGTTGATGGAGGTGGCGAGATCGCCGGGACCGATCACCGCGACGTCGATACCGGGTGTTGCCATGATCTCGTCGATGCGATCGACCGCGTCGACGTGCTCGATCGTGATCATGCAGATCATCTCGTCGTCGGCAGAGGCCATGTAATCAGGCATCGACTGGCCCCAGCGGAACGGCGCGTGGAAGGGGCCCCAGAGCCGATCGCCGCGCGGCGGGTAGCGCACGCTGCGCACCGCTTTCTCGGCATCCGCGCGGCTCGTGATCATCGGGAAGTTGATGCCGAAGGCACCGATGTCCATCGGCGCTTTCGCCAGCCACGGCTCGTTGGCGGCGATCCGCACCAGAGGCGTGCACGGCGTGCCCGTGGTCGCGGCGATCATCGCGTGGGCTTCGGTCAATCCGATCGGGCCGTGCTCGAGATCGACGATGATCCAGTCGAGCGAGCGCGCCATGATCTGCACCATCTGCACGCTCGGGATGGTCGCGATCGCACCGAAGGCGGGGCGACCCTCGCGCCAGAGCTGACGGAGACGGTTGAGCGGCGGAGTCGGGACCGACATGGAAAACCTGCGGGACGATGGCGACGGCAAAGCCTAGCAGCGCGCCGCCAGTGCGCAAGCTCAGGCCACCGCGCGTCCGCCGAAGAACGGCGTCAGCGTGGCGCTGAGACCATGCACGCGGTTCGATGTAAAAAACATCTCGGCGCCGGACTGCGCGATGCCGCCGGTCGGCGGGCCGAGCAGGTCGGAGACGCGGCGGGCGATCGCGGGCGCCGGATCGATCCAGTCGACCGGCCAGGGCGCGAGCTTCTTCATCCGGTCGAGCAGAAGCGGGTAGTGCGTGCAGGCGAGCACCACAGTGTCGGTGCGCGCGCTCGCATCCGAGGCGTCGCCCACGAAGCAAGGAGCGAGCTCGGCGAGGATGGCTTCGTCGCTGATCGGGATGCCGCCGAGCGCGGCTTCGGCCAGCGAAGCGAGCTCGGGCGAGCCGACCAGCGTCACCTCGCATCCTTGCGCGAAATCGCGGATCAGCGCCTTGGTGTACTCGCGCTTCACCGTGCCCTTGGTGCCGAGCACCGAAACGCGGCGGGTCCTGGACTGCGCACAGGCCGGCTTGATCGCCGGCACCGTGCCGACGAAGGCTACGGAATAGGCGGCGCGCAAGCGAGACAGGACCAGGGTGGACGCCGTGTTGCAGGCGATGACGACGAGGTCTGGACTATGCCGGCCGATCAGCTCCCCCATCAGCGGCACGACTCGGGCGATGATCTCGTCCTCGCTGTGGTGGCCATAGGGGAAGAAGGCGTCGTCGGCGACGTAGACGTAATGCGCGTCGGGCCGCCCCGCCACGACCTCGCGGAGCACCGTGAGCCCGCCAAGGCCGGAATCGAACACCAGGATCGTCGGAGAATTGGTCACGTCGCCACCCTAGCCCGGCATGGTTACCATTCGGTTTTTAGGGCGATTTTGCGGCGATCCCGCAAAGACCCGGGGGGCGTCTCGTGTCACGGACGCGCTGCGTCGTCATCCCCGGCGTCACATCGGCCGCGCGGCGCTCACGCGATCCTGTTGGTGGTGGTCCCGCGCTCGGTTGCCAGCTGCTTCTGCAGGCGGTCGATGTTTTGCAACAGGCGCTGGCTGGTCAGCACCAGGAAGTAATAGCCGAATTGCGGATCCTGGAAGTAGATCTCGAGCAGCCGGTCATAGGTGATGGTCAGCACCTGGCCGTCCTCGATGCATTCGACCGTCCCCGTGCGCCGGTTGTCCGGCGTGAGGAAGCCGAGTTCGCCCATCAGCGCTCCGGGCCCGATCTCGACGTTGATCTCCTTGACCAGGAACTTGCCGGTGACGGTGAGGAACATTTCGTTGGCTGGGTCACGCATCTTGAAGAGGATGTCGCCGCGCCGGTATCTGCGCTCGGTCATGAATGGCTTGAGCCATTCGATCGACATGTCGCCTTCGGTCGCATGCCGCGCCTTCTTGACCAGCTTGAGCATCTGCCGCAGGCGCAGGGCGTTGATCGGAAGCATCAGGAGATAGAGCAGGAACGTCGCGACGTTGGCGGAGAGCGCGCCGAAGAGAGCAAAGAACGCGCAGCCGATCATGTTGGCCACGCGCAGAGGGACCATCGTCCGCATCAGGAGTGTGGCGACGAAGAAGACCGCCCCGACCACGGCGAACAGATTGGCGAGTGTGATGTTGTGGACGAAGATCTCCAGGAGCCGGTTGAAGATCGCCTCGTAGGTGACGCTGTCGGGATCGAGGCCCATCTGGACCAGGATTTTCGCGATCCTGAGGTTGTCCGTGGCCGCTTCGAGGATGCGGTCGAGGATCGACGAAACGTCTGCGCTGCCGGACGGCATGGTACTAACCCCACGTAAGGCATTCAGTCCTGGTCGGCACCCGTATAGCCGAATTCGAATGACGACCGCTTGAATGACGCTTCCGGCCATCGTGCCGCAAGGGGCAAATTTTAGCCTGATCGGGCGTTTCGGCAATTGCCCGTTGGTTGCGCGTCCGGCCGCGGGCAGCCGTGATTCGGGCCATCCCTGCGGGCTTGAGCGTCGCGGACGGGCCGAAGCGACCTTCGCTTACGGCTTGGTGGCGGGCTGCACGACCTGCTGTTCGACCAGGCCGAGCCGCCCCGGCAGCGAGCCGGCGCGCAGCAGCATGGCGACGCTGTTGGCCTCTTCCAGGGTGAAATTGCCGGAAATCTGGCCGGAGCCGCCGGTGATCGGCTCGCGGATCACGGGCGCTGAGATCACCTTGTCGTCGAGCACGATGGCAAAGGGCTTTCCGACGTTCTCTGCCGTGATATGGGCAAAGCGCCGCGTGCCGCGGCCGTTGAAGCGGAACGATGCGATCGGCTCCTTGCTCTCGCCGGTCAATCCCGGCCCGGCATAGCTGATATCGCCGCCCTCGAGCGCGCTGTCCTTGGCGACGAGATAAGGAAGCTTGTCCTTGAAGCCGAGCAGGACTTCCGTGCCCGCCGGTGGCGTGCCCGATTGCGCCTGCTGCGCGGACATCGAGAGGTCGATCAGGCGAAAGCCGACCTTGACCTTCCGGGCGAAGATCGCGGTGATTTGCTCGGGCTCCATCACGCCGGGCAGGAAGATGCGGATACGGTCTATCCCCTCGGGCTGGACGCTGGCGAGCTTGACGCCGGCGTCCTTGAGGCGCTGCTCGATCATGGCGATGGAATCTTCGACGAGATCGCGCAGCCGCGCGGCTGATGCGGCATCGGTCGGCGCGAGCTTGAGCAGCCCGTCGCCGGCGTCGGTGACGTTGAGCGCTTGTGTGGGCAGCCCCTCCGCCGCCGCGACGAGCTTGCGCGTGAGCTGTTCGCGGCCTTTGCCGTCAGCGATCTTCACGTCGACGCCGCCGTCGCGGATCGCAAGTCCGGAGAACGCGATGCGGCCCTCGCGCAGGATCTTGTAGACGTCGTCGCGCAAATCCGTGACGACCGCCTCCCGCAAGGCATCGGTGTCCACCCTGTAGACGATCCGCGATCCGCCCAGCTTCTCCATCTTGTCGGCGATGAAGGCCGCGACCTTGACCCGCACCTTGTCGAGCTGGCCGTCGGCAAGCGAGGCACCGGGCAGGGCGATCGCGGATACCATTGTGAACGCAGCGACCAGCCGTGTGATCCGGTTCCGCAGGGGCGTCGTCATGATGACCTCAAGTCTTGCGGCAGGGCGCTGGCGAGCGAATTCAGTGCCAGTACTTGGTCCCCCGATCAGCCGCACAGGTTCAAGCGGCGCAGCCGGTAAGCAATGGACGAACGGCAAATCATCCATCATTCTGGTCCGGCTCGGCCGAACACGGCCGAGGCCTCGCCGAACCAAACTGTCAAAAGATACGGCGGCGGGGACATGCATCTGAGGGAGGACGGAATTCATGGCGGGCATCCACGCGCTCGATCGGTTGATCGGCAACGACTATCCGGAACTGTTGACGGACGAGGAGGTCCGGGCATTCGAGCAGGTCCCCTACGCCGACCGCGTCGCGGCCAAGAGCACCTATGACGCCATCAGGCTTGGTGCCGAGCGCAATCCCGACGGGGCGGCGATCCAGTTCCTGCAAAATGCCGATCCTGCCGACACGCCGCTGGTGGTCACGCACCGCGATTTCATCGCGCGCGTCACCCAGGCCGCCAACATGTTTCACGCGCTCGGCGCCGAGAAGGGCGACGTTATCAGCTTCATGCTGCCCTTGGTGCCGGATGCGTTCGTCACTCTGTTCGGCGCCGAGGCCGCCGGCATCGCCAATCCCGTCAATCCGCTGCTCGAGCCGCACCAGCTCGCCGAAATCTTGGAAGCCGCGAACACCAAGATCCTGGTGGCGCTCGGGGCCGATGCCGGGCACCGACATCTGGCAGAAGGTCGAGCAGATCCGCCCGCAGCTGAAGCATCTGAAAGCCATCGTGCAGGTGTTCGGCGGCGGCGATCCGGCCAATGGCATCTTCGCCTTCAACGACCTGATCAAGCAGCAGCCGTCGGATCGGCTGGTCAGCGGGCGCAAGATTGGCGGCAGCGACATCGCCGCCTATTTCCACACCGGCGGCACCACGGGTACGCCCAAGCTGGTGCGGCATACCCATGCCAATCAGGTCTATCAGGCCTGGGCACTCAATCTGCTGCTGAAGGGCAAGCCCGGCGCCAACCTGCTGTTCGGCATGCCGCTGTTTCACGTCGGCGGATCGCTGACACAGGTGCTGACGACTTTGTCGGGCGGGGGCTCGTTGGTCGTGCTGTCGCCGAGCGGCTGGCGCAACCCGAACGCGGTGAAGAACATCTGGCAGCTCGTCGCGCGCTTCAAGCCTGAAGCTCTGTCGAGCGTGCCGACCGTGCTCGCCGCGACGCTCGCGGTGCCGCCGGGGAATGCGGATATCTCGAGCCTGAAATATGCGGCCGGCGGCGGATCGGCGATTCCGGTCGCGGTCGGTTCGGCGATTCAGGAGAAGCTAAAGCTGCCGGTGGTCGAGGTCTACGGCATGACCGAGACCTCGAGCGTGCACACGCTCGCTTATCCGGGCCGGCCGATCCGGCTCGGCTCGGTAGGCCTTCCCATGCCCTATGCGCGGGTGCGCATCGTGCAGCTCGACGCCGATGGCCGCCTGATCCGCGACTGCAAGCCGGACGAGATCGGCGTCGTCATCATGGCCGGACCCGGCGTGTTCGGCGGCTATCTCAACGACGAGCACAACAAGAATGCCTTCATCGACGGGGTCTGGGTCAATTCCGGCGATCTCGGCCGGCTCGATGCCGACGGCTATCTGTGGATCACCGGCCGGGCCAAAGATCTCGTGATCCGCGGCGGCCACAACATCGATCCGGCGCCGATCGAGGAGATCATGTTCCGCCATCCCGCCGTCGGCTTCGCCGCGGTGGTCGGCCAGCCCGACGCTTACGCCGGCGAACTGCCGGTGGGCTACGTGCAGTTGAAGCCCGGCGCAAAGGTCGAGCCGGGTGAGCTGGAAGCCTGGGTGCGCGAGCGCACGCCGGAGCGCGCCGCCGTCCCGGTGCAGGTCATCCCGATCGACCCGATGCCGGTGACGGGCGTCGGCAAGGTGTTCAAGCCGCAGCTGCGCTGGGACGCGGCCGAGCGGGTGTTCACAAAGGTGCTGGCGCCGCTGGTCGAGCGCGGCATTGATTGCAAGGTGAAGGTCGGTCCGCACGGCAGCCACGGCTCGATCGCGACCGTAACGCTGACGGGCCTGCCGGCAGGCCAGCGCGAAGCGGTGAAGGGGGAGGTGCACGCACTGCTCGCACCCTTCGTGATGCGCCACGAGGTGGTGCAGGGATAGGTATGATGGCACGTCGGATCGACCAGGCTCGCGCCGCGCGTGCACGGCGAGGGTCGACTGCATTAGCTATAAGTCGCGATCGAGGAGCTTGTGTGATAGACCTCACATAGAAAAATTTGGCTTTCGTCGACGCTCCGAATAGTCTCAGGAAATTGCATCCGAGGGGGCTGCAGTGATTCCGTTGCGGCTGTTTGGTTTATTGATTTTTGCGACCTTACTGGCCTGCGGATCGGCACACGCCGATCGGCGGGTTGCGCTCGTCATCGGCAATTCAGCCTACAAGAGCGCGCCCAAGCTCACCAATCCCGCGAACGACGCCACGCTGATTGGCGGCATGTTCAAGAAGGCGGGCTTCGATTCCGTCGACGTCAGGCTGGATCTCAGTGCGAGCGAGATGCGGCGCATGTTGCGCGAGTTCGCCGGCAGGTCACGCGATGCGGACATGGCGGTGATCTACTATGCCGGCCACGGCATCGAGCTCGACGGCAACAACTATCTCATTCCGACTGACGCGACGTTGGAGACGGATGGCGACGTCCTCGACGAGACCATCCCTGTCGAGCGCGCATTGTTCGCAGTCGAGCCCGCCAAGCAGCTGCGCCTGATCATTCTCGATGCCTGCCGCGATAACCCGTTTGCGAAGACGATGAAGCGCACGCTGGCCTCGCGAGCGATCGGACGGGGCCTCGCCAAGGTCGAGCCAACCAGCCCGAATACGATGATTGCCTTCGCTGCGAAGGCCGGTTCGACCGCATCCGACGGCGATTCTCGCAACAGTCCGTTCGCTGCCGCGCTGGTCGAGCACCTGCCGAAGCCGGGCCTCGATCTGCGCAAGGCGTTCGGCTTCGTCCGCGACGACGTGCTCAAAACAACCGGCTACAAGCAGGAGCCTTACGTCTACGGCTCGCTCGGCGGCGACGACGTGCCGCTCGTGGTGAAGCCGGCCGCAACCGGACCGCAGGCCAACCCGCAGGACGCGGTTCGCAGGGACTACGAGCTCGCGCTCCAGCTTGCGACGCGCGATGCCTGGGAGGCGTTTCTGGCGGCCTATCCGGACGGCTTCTATGCCAACCTCGCCAAGGGACAGTTGAACAAGATCGGCGCCGAAGAGACACGCGTGGCTGCCGAGCAAAAGGCCAAGGCGGCCGAGCAGGAAAAGGCAAGGCTTATCGCCGAGCGCGCTCAGAAAGCCGAGCAGGAGAAGGCGGCTGCTGCAGCCAAGGCCGCCGAAGAGGCGCGCATCGCCGCGGAGAAGCAAAAGCAGATCGAACAGGCCAGGGCGGAAGCGGCCGAGCAGCAGCGCAAGGCCGCCGAGGCGGCGGCCGCGAAAGCGCTGGCCGAGAAACAGGCGGCAGAGAAGGCCAAGGCCGAGCTGGCCGCCAAGCAGGCCGCCGAGAAAGCGGAGCAGGCCGCCAAACCGGCCGCCGATCGGCAGATGCCCGAAGTCGAGAACCAGAAAGTGGCTGCGCTCGCGCCCGGACCCACATCCACATTATCGGCAGCCGAGCTTTCCAAATCGGTACAAAGCGAATTGCGCCGCGTCGGCTGCCTGACCTCGTTTGCGGAGAGCGAGTGGAGTTCGGCCGCTCAGCGTTCGCTGACGCTGTTCAACAAATATGCCGGCACCAAGTTCGACGTGAAGCTGGCCAGCGTCGACGCACTCGACGCGCTGAAGGCCAAGCCGGGACGGGTCTGTCCGCTGGTGTGCAATTTCGGATTCAAGGCCGACGGCGATCAATGCGTCAAGATCACCTGCCGGGCCGGTTATCGTGTCAATGACGATAACGAATGCGAAAAGGTGCAGGAGAAGAAGCCTGTTGCGACGCGCGAGAACTCCAGACCGCGAGACGATGAGCGGAAGGCAAGCGAGTCCGCGCCGTCAAAGCCGCAGGCGACCGGTCAGGTCTTTTGCAACAGTGCAGGGTGCCGGCCGGTCCGGCAAGGTTGTCGGCTCGAGACGTGGGGCGCCAACAGGGCTGCTGGCTTGATGGCCGGCGGCGGCACCAGCATGATCGAAGTCTGCAACTGAACCGGCGAGTGCCCGCGCCGCTAGCCCGCCGGCATTCGTGTTTCCACCAGGCGCGCCCAGAACGAGGCGCCGTGACCCAGAATGTTGTCGTTGAAGACGTAGGCTGGGTGGTGGCACTCGTTGCCGTCGCCCATGCCGACCAGCACCATCGCGCCGGGGCGTGCTTCCAGCATGAACGAAAAGTCCTCGGCGCCCATCATCGGGACGAACTTGTCGTTGACCCGATCGGCGCCGACGATGTCGCGGGCGACGTCGGCGGCAAGGCCGGCCTCGCGGGCATGGTTCATCGTCACCGGATACATCCGCGTGTACTTCGTCTCGGCCGAGCCGCCATAGGCGCGGGCGATGCTGTCGGCGACTTCGCCGATGCGGCGTTCGACGAGATCGCGCACTTCGGGGTCGAGCGTGCGCACCGTGCCGGCGAGCTCGGCGACCTCCGGGATGATGTTGAAGGCGGTGCCGGAGTGGAATTGCGTGATCGAGATCACCGCCGATTTCAGCGGATCGACGTTGCGCGCCACGATCGATTGCAGCGCGTTGACGATCTGCGAGCCGATCAGCACGCTGTCGACCGACTTATGCGGGCCGGCGCCGGCGTGGCCACCCTTGCCGCGGACGGTGATCTGGATGTTGTCGGAGGAGGCGAGCATCGCACCCGACGTGGTGGCGAAATGGCCCTCGGGCAGGTTCGGCATGTTGTGCATGCCGTAAACCTCCTGGATATTCCAGCGCGTCATCAGCCCGTCCTCGACCATGGCCTTGCCGCCGCCACCGCCTTCCTCGGCCGGCTGGAAGATCATCACGGCCGTGCCGTCGAAATTGCGCGTCTCGGCGAGATATTTGGCCGCGCCCAGCAGCATCGCGGTGTGGCCGTCATGGCCGCAGGCGTGCATCTTGCCCGGGACCTTCGAGGCATAAGGCACGCCCGACGTCTCCATGATCGGCAGCGCGTCCATGTCGGCGCGCAGGCCGATTGTCTTGCCGGAGGCCGACTTGCGGCCGCGGATCACGCCGACCACGCCGGTGCGGCCGATGCCCGTCACCACCTCGTCGCAGCCGAATTCGCGCAAGCGATCGGCGACGATGCCGGCGGTGCGGTGGACTTCGTAGAGCAGCTCGGGATTCTCGTGGAAGTCATGGCGCCAGGCGGCCATTTCGTCGGAGAGGGCGGCGACGCGATTGACGATGGGCATGAGGGAATCCGTTTTCTGGTTGTCGTTTGTAGGGTGGGTTAGCCCCGTGGATGCGCAAGCGCATCCACGGGCGTAACCCACCACGGTTTCCGTGGGAGCGAAAGAGGTTGGTTACGCCCAGCGGACTGCGCTTCGCGCAGGCCGCAAGGCTAACCCACCCTACGATCCTACGCTTCCCCGAACACGCGCCTGAAGATCGTGTCGACGTGCTTGAGGTGATAGCCGAGGTCGAACTGCTCCTCGATCTCGGCGTCGGTGAGATATGTCTTCACCTCACGGTCCTTCTTCAGCAGCTGAAGGAAGTCGCCTTCGCCGCGCCAGACCGGCATGGCGTTGCGCTGCACGAGCTTGTAGGCGTCCTCGCGGCTTGCGCCCTTCTGGGTCAGTGCCAGCAGCACGCGCTGCGAGTGCACGAGGCCGCCGAGGCGGTCGAGGTTCTTCTGCATGTTGGCGGGATAGACCAGCAGCTTGTCGATCAGGCCGGCGAGGCGCACCAGCGCGAAGTCGAGCGTCACGGTGGCGTCCGGGCCCATCATGCGTTCGGCCGAGGAGTGCGAGATGTCGCGCTCGTGCCAGAGCACGACGTTCTCCAGCGCCGGCGTCACATAGGCGCGCACCATGCGGGAGAGGCCGGAGAGGTTCTCCGACAGCACCGGATTGCGCTTGTGCGGCATGGCGGAGGAGCCCTTTTGTCCCTCAGAGAAGAACTCTTCGGCCTCGAGCACCTCGGTGCGCTGCATGTGGCGGATCTCCACGGCAATGCGCTCGATCGAGGAGGCGATCACGCCGAGGGTCGAGAAATACATCGCGTGACGGTCGCGCGGGATCACCTGGGTCGAGATCGGCTCCGGCACGAGTCCCATGGCCTTGGCGACGTGCTCTTCGACGCGCGGATCGATCTGCGCGAAGGTGCCGACGGCGCCGGAGATCGCGCAGGTCGCGACCTCCTTGCGCGCCGCGATCAGACGTTCCTTGGCACGCGTGAATTCGGCATAGGCATAAGCGAGCTTGAGGCCGAAGGTCACGGGCTCGGCATGGATGCCGTGGCTGCGGCCGATAGTCGGCGTCATCTTGTGCTCGAAGGCGCGCTTCTTGAGCGCGGCCAGCACCTTGTCGAGGTCTGCGAGCAGGAGGTCGGCGGCGCGGGTGAGCTGGACGTTGAGGCAGGTATCGAGCACGTCGGAGGAGGTCATGCCCTGGTGCACGAAGCGCGCCTCGGGACCGACGATCTCGGCGAGGTGGGTGAGGAAGGCGATGACATCGTGCTTGGTCTCGCGCTCGATCTCGTCGATGCGGGCGACGTCGAAGATGGCGTCCTTGGCCTTGGCCCAGACCGTCCGGGCGGCCTCCTTGGGGATGGTCCCGAGCTCGGCGAGGGCGTCCGCCGCATGCGCCTCGATCTCGAACCAGATCTTGAACCGGGTCTGCGGCTCCCAGATCGAGGCCATTTCCGGGCGGGTGTAGCGGGGGATCATTGGGCGCTCCAGGAAGGTGGGCGGGCGGTCCCGAGAACGGCGGCGCCGGCCAAAATGCTTTTTACGCCGTGATGTAACAGAGCAGGCAGGGCGAAACAAACGGTCTGGGCCCCGGAAGAAGGGCATCGCCGACCTTTCCACCGGACCGGCCGGCCGGGATGGCGGCGCCTGGCCGCAGATATTAACTGTCAATCACGGATCATTGACTGACAGATATTGAAATCTGTCAGCGAGACGTGTATATCCGTTCTCGGACGCTCCGATTGGGCGTCCCGCGACAAGCCCCGGGGAGCCCGACATCCGAGCCACGCTCGGATCGGAGGGCGGATTGAAGAGCGGGGACCGCGGACGAATGGAGACTTAGACAATGACGACCGAAATCCTCAATTTCACCGGCGTGATTGGGCATTGGCTCAATTTGCTGGTGGCGCGCCAGATCGCGGCGCAGGCTGCAAAACTGCCGCATTAAGGCATAGGCTTTCCGAACAGACCGGCCAGGGCGCTTCGGAAGCAGCCCTAGTGCCGGAGTAAACTGAGCCCTGAATGGGAACATGGTGCTGGCATGAATGAAGCCGTTGTCTTGACGCCGGAGCGGATCCTCGAAGTCACCGAGGACGTGCTCAGGCGTTACGGGCTTGCCAAGGCCACCGTGGTCGACGTTGCCCGTGCGCTCGACGTGAGCCACGGCAGCGTCTACCGCCATTTTCCCAGCAAGGCTTCGCTACGCGAGGCCGTTGCCAAGCGCTGGCTGGACCGCATCGACGCCCCGCTGCTGGCGATCGCCAGGGAGCAGGGGTCGGCGCCCGACAGGCTCGACCGCTGGCTGCGCACGCTGTTCGCGGCCAAGCGTTCGCGTGTGCTCGATGATCCTGAAATGTTCGAGACTTATCTGACTCTGGCGCGTGAGGCCTGCGCGGCCGTCAAGTGCCACAAGGACGCGATGATCGACCAGATCGCCGCGATCCTGACCGACGGCGTGAAGCGGGGCGAGTTTGCCGTGGGCGACGTCAAGGTGACCGCGCGCGCGATCTTCGATGCGACCGTCCGCTTCCACCATCCGGCCCATGCCGAGGAATGGAAGGACGCCGATCTCCCCGCACGCCTCGATGCGACGCTGGCGCTGCTGCTGCGTGGGCTGAAGGCGGCCTAAGGCTGCAGAACCCGTTCAGCCCTGGGTGCTGTCAATCAACCTCGCGTTTTCTGGAGAGCGGCGCCGTCGCGGGGCAAGGGTGCGGATGCCGAATGTCTTCGCGTGTGGAAGGCAGGATCTGACGATGGCACGACCGGCGGACTATCCGGATAAGCGTTGACCGCGATTTCGACGGCGTCCTTCGACCGCCTTCGAAGCCGGTAGAATGTCAGCTCCTGATCGAACATCGGACAGCGAAAGTGGACGATGGCGGTGTCCGGCAGGCGGCAAAGTTCGTCGATGAGCTCGCCTACTGTGATGATGGGGGGATGGTCGACTGCTTTGGGGTGACCCTTACTCATGACCCTTTACTCCTTGTCTGCCGTACTAACCGGAGCCGGGTCGGAACCGTTCCAATTTCGTTCAGCAGATTGAGGATTGCGAGGGATGAGGCTGTGCGGCAGCTTTGCTGCTAGATCCTCGTCAGCCCGCAGGTCGCGGCGAGCCGCACCAGCTGCGCATCGGTGCGCGCGCCGGTCTTCGACTTGATCAGGTAGTGATAATTCTGCACGGTCTTGACGCTGAGATTGAGATGCGCCGCGATCTCTTCGGTGGTGGCGCCGCCGGCAAACTGACGCAAAATCTCGATCTCGCGCTCGCCCAGCTGGTCCAGCACCGAGCCGGTCGGAGACAGGCTGTCCTCCGCCAGCACATGTGCGATGTCGTCGCTCATGGCGCGCTCGCCGCGCGCGACGCTGCGGATGGCGTTCACGACCGCGGACGGCTCGCTGCTCTTGGTGACGAAGCCGGAGGCGCCAGCGCCGAAGGCCGATTTCACCAGCACGGCCTCGTTGTGCATGGTGAAGACGAGAATCCGCGCCCGTGGGCTGCGGGCGCGGATGTTGCGGATCGCCTCCAGCCCGCTCGCGCCGGGCATCGAAATGTCGAGCACCACCACGTCGGGGTCATGCGCCTTGAACGCGCCGTACGCGTCGGCGGCGTTGTCGGCTTCCGCCACGACATGCAGATCGCCCTGGCTCTCCAGCACGCGCCGATAGCCTTGCCGCACGATCGGATGGTCGTCGACCAGCAGCACGGTGATGCCTGTTGCCGCCACCTCGTTCATCCCGGCCTCACGCAGCGAGCGGGATGGTCGCGGCAACGCTGAGGCCGCCGCGGGCGGGCAGGATCGACAGCGATCCGCCGGCCGCCGTGACGCGCTCGCGGATTCCGGTGAGGCCGAAGCCGGCCGATTGCGCGACGCGCTCCGCATCGCCGCCGCCGTCGTCCTCGACGCGGATCAGCAGCGCATCGTCCTCGCCTGCGCGCCGCTCGACGCGGAGCGAGATCTCGCGCGCCGCACTGTGGCGCAGCGCGTTGGTCAGGCATTCCTGTGCGACCCGATAGGCCGTGGTGGCGGCCGGGCCGCTGATATCGGTGAGGTCGCCCCTGAGATCGAGTTGGATCGCCGGCCGCGCCGCGCTGTGCGAGCGCCAGCTGTCGACGAGATTGACGAGGCTCGCCTCGAGCCCGAGCTCCTCCGGCAGCGGATTGCGCAGCCGGTTCAGCGCGTCGCGCAGCGAGGCCATCAGATGGTGCGTCGCCTGCGAGATCATGCGCGCGTCCTGCGCGATCCCATCATCCTTGTGCTGCTTCGTACTCGCCGTCTCGATCGTGTTGGCGAAGGCGAGAATGGCGGACAGATTCTGCCCGAACTCGTCGTGCAGCTCGCGGGCGAGCGCGCGGCGCTCGTCGTCGCGGATCTCGATCAGGCGGCGCGTCAGCGCGGCGCGCTGCTCGGTCGCTTCCTCCAGCCGGCCGCCGAGCTCGTCGACGGCACTGCCGATCATCGCCAGCTCCATCGAGCGGAACCGCGGCAGCCTGGTGCGGTATTGACCGCGCGCCATGCGCTGAAGCGCGGTGACGATCGCGCGCGCCGGCGCCAGCGCATGCGCGATGGCGAGCGAAGCAAGCAGGGCGATCGCCGCCGCCATCAGCAGCGCGACGTCGATGACGTTGAGGACATAGTCCCAGGCGAGCGCGATCGCGGCGGCCGCATGGGGCGTCGCAACGACGGTGCCGGCGGCTGCGGCGCGGGGACTGACGGGCCGCACCACCTCGGCGTGGCTGCCGAGGAAGGTCGGCACGATGGCGGCGAACCAGCGCGGCGGCGTCTTGCCCAGCCCCTCGCTCTGGCCGCAGAGCGGCTTCTCGAAGGCCGCAGCGGGCTGGAACTCGACGCAGACGCCGGGCGAGATCAGCTTCATCGTCTCCAGCGTGCGCCAGTCCGGAACCGGCAGGAGATGCTCGCGGGCCCTGCTGCTGCGCAACAACAGCTCGCGCCAATACAGCGCCTGAAGCGCCTGCGCGACCCGCTGCGCCGACGCCGCCGTCGCCCGATCGACGCTGCGGTAGGCATCGAACGTGGCCCATACGGTCGCGGCTCCTAGGCACAGCGCTACGATCAGAAGCAGGCGGGCTACAAGCTGAAGCACGAGGCGCATGCGATCACCCCCGACGTTTGCTAAGGTCAGCCTAACAACGCCGCCGTGCCTTGCCAATCGCAGGGAACGCTAGGGATTGCAGCTCGGGCAAATTTCCCAAGCCGGATTGGGCATGGGTCTTTGGACCTGAAACGGCGGCTTTGATCTAATCGGTGAGGACACGTTGCAGGCCGGCGCCTGCAAGCCAGGAGCGGTGCAGCATGAGTTCGATGACGATTGGACCAATCGCAAGCCAGGCTGCCGATCCATCCGAGCGCAGCGCGCTGCTGTTCTGGATGATCTTCACCGGGCTGTCGATCTTCGCTGTCGTGCTGCTGTGGCGCTTCGGCCTGATTCATCTGATGCTGACCTCGGACCGCACCTACATTTCAGCGGTGATCGCGGCGCTCTACGTCCTCACCTGCGGCCACTGCTTCCTGCGGACCCGGGCCATCGCGCGGGAAGGGGCCGCGGCGCGGCGCTGCCGCGCCGTGCTGGCGGCACCGGACGGCAGCAAGGCGCTGGATGCGAGCGCGGCGGTGCTGCCGCGCGGATTGGTGCGCGACCATATCCAGAGCCTGGTGACGAAAGCCGCGGCGCAGGACTACCGGCCGGTCGACCAGACGCTGCTGCTACGTAATCTCGCCGATCGCTTGCGCGGCTCCAACGGGTTCGGCGCCTTCGTCTCCGATACGCTGATGAAGCTCGGTCTGCTCGGCACCATCATCGGCTTCATCATCATGCTGGCGCCGATCGCGGGGCTGGACGCCGCCGACAAGGTCGCGATGCGCTCCTCGATGGGCTTGATGAGCGACGGCATGGCGATCGCGATGTACACGACGCTGGCCGGCCTTGTCGGCTCGATCCTGATCCGCATCCAGTACTACATGCTCGACGCCGCGACCCAGCGGGTGTTCTCGGACGCGGTGGTGCTGACCGAGACCTATGTGACGCCGGTGCTGGAGCGCAAGGGTTTTGGAACGCCGTCATGATGGATGATTTCGGTCTCTATCCGCGCGAGGAGCCGTTCGACCCGCTGGGCGTGATGCTGTTCAAGGCGCTCCAGGTGATCGCCTTCCTGTTCTTCCTGGCGCTGCTGGCGGTCTCCCCCGACGCCAAGGACGGCAAGATCGATTCCAAGGCGGAGTTCATGATCACGCTGGACTGGCCGGACAACCACCCCGACGACCTCGACCTGTTCGTGCAGGATCCCGCCGGCAACATCGCCTGGTATCGCCACCGCGAGGCCGGCTTCCTCACGCTCGACCGCGACGACCGCGGTGGCGCCAACAATTTCATCATCGTCAACGGCAAGAAGATCGCCTCGCCGATCCGCGAGGAGATCGTCACGGTGCGTGGCATCCTCGCCGGCGAGTACGTCGTGAACGTCTCGCATTTCGTCGCCACCACCGGAGAGCCTGTGACGGCCAGTGTGAAGGTGCAGAAGCTTAATCCGACCGCGCAGGTGATCTTCGACAACAAGTTCACGCTCGACCACACTGGCGACGAGAAGACCGCGGTCCGATTCCGGATCGATGCGGAAGGCAAGGTCGTCGATGTCGATCAGCGGCCGAAATCGCTGTTGGAGACGTTCCGCAGCAGCTGGCGCAACGGCGGCGATCTCGATGCCAGGACCGGCGTGAGCAGGAACGCTACGAGGGTACGCCGTGAGTAACCTGCAAACGGTCATCCTGACGCTGTCGGTCGCGTATGCCGTCATCGGCGCGCTGCTGCTGGGTCGTTCTGGTCTATGCGCGGCTGCACTGGTCGCTGAAGGCGGTCGCCGTGGTCGTGACCAGCACCTTCTACATCGTCAGCTTCACGGAAATGCGCGGCCTGCTCGGTTGGGCCAGCACGGACCGGCTGCCGACCACGTTCAAGCTCCTGAAGGCCCGCATCGTCGAGCCGCATTCGCTTGATGGCGATCCCGGCTCGATCTATCTCTGGGTCGAGGCGCTGGACGAGGACAATCGCCCGAGCGGCATCCCGCGCGCTTTTCGTGTGCCGTACAATGACCGCCTGGCCGACAAGACCCACGCCGCCGAGAACGAGATCGCGGCCGGACATCCGCAAGGAGGGCGCGCGGCGGATTTCGGCGGCGGCGACGGCAGCCTGATCGACCTGGTTCGAGAATATGTGACGCCGAAGACCATCCTGGAGACCAGCGGCGGCGATTCCTCGACCGGCGAGTTCACTGCGCCGCCGGCCGGTGCCCAGGACGCGGTGTTCACGCCGATTCCGCCGCCCCGGATGCCGCCCAAGGACGAGCAATAGGCCCATCGCCATCATCGTAGAGCAGTGCTGGCAAACGGCCCAGTGCTGGCGCATCTTGTTGACCTCCCTCAATTTGGCCTTATCGGCTTCCAATAAGAATCTGAGGGTGGAGGGTGCGTGCTTCTCGCTGTCTTCTCGGATATCCATGGCAACAGGCAGGCATTCGAGGCCTGCCTGAAGATCGCGCGTGCGAAGGGCGCGGAGGGCTTCGTCCTGCTCGGCGACTTCGTCGGCTATGGCGCCGATCCGGAATGGGTGGTGGACACCGCGATGGAGCTGGTCGCGCAGGGCGCCGTCGCGGTGCGCGGCAATCATGACCAGGCGATCAATTCCACGGCCGAGACGATGAACGCCGAGGCGCAGATCGCGATCGAATGGACCCGCGGCCGCCTCGACACGGCGCAGCGGCGGTTTCTGGCCGAATTGCCGATGCAGGTGGAGGACGATGGCCGCCTGTTCGTGCATGCGGAAGCCTCGCATCCCCAGCGCTGGCACTATGTCCGCTCGACCGTGGACGCCGCCAAGAGCCTGATTGCGACACGGGCCCACGTCACCTTTTGCGGCCACATCCACAGGCCGGCGCTCTATTCGATGTCGGTGACGGCGAAGATGACGAGCTTCGTGCCGAAGTCCGACGTCCCCGTGCAGCTGCTGCGCGGACGGCAATGGCTCGCCGTGCTCGGCTCGGTCGGCCAGCCCCGCGACGGCGATCCGTCAGCGGCCTTCGCACTGTTCGACACCGAATCGTGCCAGATCACCTATTGCCGCGCGCCCTATGACGTCGAGACCGCAGCGAGCAGGATCCGCGACAACGGCCTGCCGCCTTGGCTTGCCGACCGCTTGTTGCAAGGGCGCTGACGGATGCCCAAACCCCTGGTCAAGTCAGGCGCGGAGATCGACGGTTTTACGATCGGCGAATGCGTTCATGCCGGCGGCATGGCGACGCTGTGGACCGTCACCCATCCCGGCATCGACGTGCCCTTGCTGATGAAGATCCCGCGGGTGTCGGAGGGCGAGGACGCCGCCGCGATCGTCTCCTTCGAGATGGAGATGATGATCCTGCCGCGGCTCGCAGGGCCGCACGTGCCGGCCTGCTTCGGCACCGGCGATTTCGCCCGCCAAGCCTATGTCGTGATCGAGCGCATTCCCGGTTCCACGCTGTACAAGCGGCTCCCCGACCTGCCGCTGCCTTATGACGAGGCGCGCCAGCTCGTCGCCAGGATCGCGACAGCGCTTGCGGATCTGCACCGGCAGAACGTGATCCACCACGACATCAAGCCGAGCAGCATCATGGTCCGCGAGAGCGGCGAGGCGGTGCTGATCGACTGCGGCCTGTCGCATCACAACCATTTGCCGGACCTATTGCAGGAGGAATTCCGCCTGCCTTACGGCACCGCGCCCTATATGGCACCCGAGCGGCTGCTCGGGGTGCGTGACGATCCGCGCAGCGATCTGTTTTCGCTCGGCGTGCTGCTTTACTTCTTCACCACCGGCGAGCGGCCGTTCGGCGAGGGTGAGACGCTGCGGGCGATGCGGCGCCGGCTGTGGCGCGATCCGCATCCGCCGCGGAAGCTTCGTGCGGATTGTCCGCCCTGGCTTCAGGAGGTGGTGTTGCGCTGTCTGGAGATCGAGCCGGTGTGGCGCTATCCGACCGCGTCCCAGCTTGCCTTCGATCTCGCTTATCCGGACCAGGTCAAGCTCACCGCGCGCTCGGAGCGGGTGAAACGCGATTCCCTCGGCACAGTCTGGCGCCGGCGTTTCAACCAGGGCGCCATGGCGCCGCGCGCGAAATCCGATGTCGCAGCCCAGATCGCATCGAGCCCGATCCTTGCTGTTGCGCTCGACACGGCGGAGGGCGCTCCGGAGCTGAACGAGGCGCTGCGCGTGACCACCGAGCGCATCCTCGCCACCTTGCCCTCGGCGCGGCTTGCCTGCGTCAACGTGCTGAAGCTGAACCGGATTGCGATCGATCGGACGTTGGACGAGCAGGGCTCCAACAAGCATATCGATCGCCTGGTCGCGCTCAGGCATTGGGCAACGCCGCTCAAGCTGGATGAGAGCCGGCTGTCGGCTCATGTGCTGGAGGCGGTCGATCCCGCCGCCGCGATCCTGGAGTTTGCCAAGGCCAACCAGGTCGACCATGTCATCATCGGCGCGCGACAGAGCTCGTTCCGGCGCATGCTGCTCGGCAGCGTATCGGCCAAGGTGGCCTCGGAGGCGAGCTGCACCGTCACCGTGGTGCGGCCGCCGCGATTGGCGGGGGACGTCGGCGGGCCGGAGGCCGGCGAAGGTTAGGCCGGCCGGGGCGATTTTACAGGCCGGATCAGGCCGCGTGGACGGCAAATGCGCGCTTGCGGCGGATCGGCCAGGCGAATTGCGGTCCCGGCTCGCCGTGATCCGCGCTGCCGCCGAAATACTGGATGATCTCGCGGCAGGGTTCGCAATTGAACAGGTTACGCGACGCGGACGCCTTGGTCATTTCCTTCAGGCAGTTCGGGCAATGCGGTTTCATGGGCGGTCCGGAAAAGAGTTCTTAGTGTCGGCGCGGCGAGCCAAGCGAACGGTCGAGGTCCGAAGTGTCGAGCCCGGCATCGTCGTCCAGCGTGCCATCGGCGCGCTCGAGGCGGCCGAAGAAATAATCGAGGCTCGGATGCGGGCGCCGTGGAATCCGGCACCGGCGCTTCGGCTGACGCCTCACGAGTGCGATCTGCATGACGTCAGCCCCTGGTGCGGTCGCGACGGATGTTGCGGGCCGGACGTGCCGGGGCCTCGACCGGTCCGGCCGAGGGACCGAACACCACGAACGCACTGAAACCAATCCACAACGCCACGCCAGTCCAAACCAGGGTCGTCGTCATGATGTGCTCCCGCGAAAACAGGCAGGAATCACTAGCAATGATTTGCGCGAATCAGTGAAGTCCGGATGAGTACGGACCAAGGCTACAATTTTAAGGTTTGCGCCTTGCAGAACCCGTGGAAGCCGCAGTTCTTCCCGCGTGCGGCCGACGCACTTTGCCGGTGCGCGCATCGTCGAGGATATCCCGGATGCGCCTTGCGTCTCGAACACAGCGAAATCCATAGCGCCCGGTGTAGTCGGCATCGGGCGAACGGGTCGAGCGCCCTGACGCAAAGTTGAGGTGGCCGACGCCGCCGCCGATGTCGAGGATTTCGAATACTTCATCCATGGCGTCGAACGAAGTAGCACTCACGCTGCGTCTGCTCCAGGCCGTGCGCACGATCAGCGCGCGGCGGTCGGTGATCACATAAAGCGTCTGCAGGTCTTGCAGCAGCATCACGAACGGAGCTGCAATCATCCCAACTCCAATCATTGCCAGAGGTTGGGTCGCTTGGTCGATCCAATCGTTGCTGACGGCGATGACGGTCAGCAACAACCAGGGAAATCCGATCCACCAGAGAAATCGCCACATTGTCGCGTTGGCGATGGCGTCGGGCTGCCCCTGCCAGACCACTTGCTCTCCATCCTGAAGGGACTCGGCGAGAAGACGAAGCAGGCCGGCAGTAAACGGAGTGGCGCGGAGTTTATCCATTCCACTTGGTCGTAGCGGCCGCGGCTCCGGTTCGGATCGCGATGGTCTCAGATCGCCTCGCCGCGTGCCCCAAGTGCCGCGTTGCGGATCGCGGCGATGTTGGTCTTGTAGGCCTCCTGCGTGCCGCCTTTGAACACCGAGGTGCCCGCGACGAAAGCGTTGGCGCCGGCCGCGGCGAGCGCACCCGCAACATCGGGGCCGACGCCGCCGTCGACCTCGATGTCGATCGGGCGGCCCGCAACCATCGCGCGGATGTCCCGGATCTTGCCGATCGCGGAGGAGATGAAGGCCTGGCCGCCGAAGCCGGGATTGACCGACATCACCAGCACGAGGTCGACGAGGTCGAGAACGTATTCGAGCGCGCTGATCGGCGTCGCCGGATTGAGCGAGACGCCGGCCTTCTTGCCGAGCGCGCGGATGGCTTGGAGCGAGCGGTGCAAATGGGGACCTGCCTCCGCGTGCACGGTGATGTGGTCGCAGCCGGCTTTCGCGAAGGCCTCGAGATAGGGATCGCAGGGCGAGATCATCAGATGCGCGTCGAAGATCTTCTTGGTGTGCGGGCGCATCGCCCTGATGACGTCAGGACCGTAGGAGATGTTCGGAACGAAGTGCCCGTCCATCACGTCGAGATGGATCCAGTCGGCGCCGGCGGCGTCGACGCTGCGCACCTCCTCGCCGAGCTTCGAGAAGTCCGAGGCCAGGATCGAGGGCGCGATGGCCAGGGGGCGGGGGGCGAAAGCTTGGGTCATGGCGCGTTTTCCCGGGACGGACGGACGACGAATGGCCTCGCCTAACATGGGCCCTTGTGGCGGGCAATGCAGGAGGGGCGCGCTTCCTGTGGGCGGAAATTTCTGCCGCCGGCGGCATGAATTGCCGATGTTTCCGCGGCTGCACGACCCGACGGATGCGGATATCGTTGAGCTTTTCGCGATGGCACGGCGCTTGCTGAGTTCAGCCGCAGAACATTGGTCGCGGCATGCCGCATCCTGTTGGAGTTGTGCAATGTTGTTCGCCCTTGGTGCGGTATCGAGCGCGCTCGACGCGATCCAGTCGCTGACAAACGCGAAATCGTCGTCGGCGGCGCACAAGACGGGCTCCTCGCAGAGCGCGCCGACCAATCCGTTCGCAATCGACAGCGGCAGCAGCAGCACGACCGGCGCGACCTCGTCGGTCAATGCAGGTAAATATCCGCAGATCTCGGCGGAGACGATGAATGCGCTGTTCGCGGCGCAGAGCCAGTCGGCCGACGGCACATCCTCGACGTCGAAGGGCCGGAAGGCTGCGCTGAAGGATCTCTTCTCGCGGATCGACGTGGATGGCGACGGCAAGATCACCAAGTCCGAGTTCGAGGAAGCGCTTGGCGCGGGCGGCACCAATCTGGCCCAGGCCGACGACGTGTTTTCGAAGATGGACGCGAATGCGGACGGCAGCGTCAATCTCGGCGAGATGACGAAGGCGCTGAGGGGCGGTCACGGCCGTGATCACGCGGAAGGCGCGGGCGATGGCTCGGATTCCTCGTCGCAACCCAGCCGCGGTTCGACGTCGACCACGACGACCAACGCCGACGGCTCGACCACCACCACCGTCACCTATGCCGACGGCTTCAAGATGTCGACCACGGTGCCGGGCGCCGCCAGCTCGTCGAATGCGAAAGGAGGCGGCAATTCGCCTTATGATTGGTTCGGGCAGATGATGCAGCGCCAGGCGCAGGCCAGCGCGGGATCAGCAGCTTCATCGATGTCGATCAGCGTGTGAGCCCATCCCGAAGCTAACCGGCAGGTTCGTGCGTGATGTCACGACAGGCATAGCGGTCGCGGATCTCGCGATTGAAGAACGTTCCTTTTGCGCGCGCATCCCTGAACGCGGCAGCGATCTCGGGCGGAACATCCTCATAGACATAGAGGCGCCCGCTGACGAACGTCACCTTCAGCTCGCGTCTATCTGGCGCATAGCAAAAGAAGCGGATCACGGAAGAGGGCATGGCCGCACACCTTGTCCGCCGGGTAACGCTTGGGTGACGGTTTCGTTTCTAGCCGAACCGGTCCTTCCAAGCCGCCTGCGCGCCCGGAAACGGTAGGGCCGTCGCGCTGTAGACGCCGCGGGCGATCGCGCGGGCGACCACGTTGGCGGCGATCGTGCCGAGCTCGGTGAGACCAACCAGCGGCTCGATCGGCTTTTCGCAGGTGGCGGCGGCGAACAGCACGTCGCCGTCGGTCGGCGCATGCACCGGATAGATCGCGCGGGCGAAGCCGGTATGCGCGATCATCGCCAGCCGCTTGGCCTGCGGCTTGGTCAGCACCGCGTTGGTCACGACGGCGCCGATGGTGGTGTTCTCGCGCGCGCTCGCGGCAGGACCGCCCTTGATGCGCATGCGGAGCATGTCCTCGGTGAACTTGTCCGGCAGGCCGCGTCCACCGAATTCGCCGTCCACCTCGAACGGCGCCGCCCAGAACCACGGGCCAACGCCGACGGTGACGCTGCCCACGGCATTGACGGCGACGATCGCCGCGACCTTGATTCCGCTCGGCGTCACGGCCGATGCCGAGCCGAGCCCGCCCTTGAACGTCGCGGTGGTGGCGCCGAAGCCGGCGCCGGCGCTGCCAAGCGCGAAATCCGCGTTGGTGGCGGCAGTCGCTGCGGCATAGCCGAGGTCGCGATAGGGCGAGAAGCGCCCCCAGGCCTTGTCGCCGCCATTGAGCAGGTCGAATAGGATCGCCCCCGGCACGATCGGGATCAGCGCTTCGCGAACGCGGTGGCCGCGGCCCTGCTCGGCGAGCCAGGCCTGCACGCCGCCGCCGGTGTCGAGGCCGAAGGCCGAGCCGCCCGACAGCGCGATGGCGTCGACGCGCTCGACCGTGTTGGCGAGATCGAGCAGTGCATCCTCGCGCGTGCCGGGGCCGCCGCCACGCACGTCGATCGCGGCGATCGCAGGAGAATCGAAGATGATCGCGGTCGCGCCGGAACCGACTTTCGAATCTTCGGCGTGGCCGACCCGGACGCCGGCGATATCGGTGAGAAGGTTCTTCAAGGCGGCCTCGTGTTTGAGAATTCGCGATATGCGATAGCGCAGCAATGCCGCAGGCTCAACCGGCGAGCGCGGTCCTCAGCATCTTGGCGAGCTCGGACTTGCGGTAGGGCTTGGCCAGCAGCAGCACGCCGGAATCGAGCCGGCCGTGATGGACGATGGCGTTCTCGGTGTAGCCCGAGGTGAACAGCGTCTTCAGGTCGGGGCGGCGCTTGTGCGCTTCGTCCGCCAGCTGGCGGCCGTTCATGTTGCCGGGCATGATGATGTCGGTGAACAGCAGGTCGATGGTCTCGTCGCTGTCGATGATATTGAGCGCCTCTGCGCCGTTGGCGGCCTCGAGCGCGGTATAGCCGAGGCTCTTGACCTGCGTCACGACATACTGCCGCACCAAGGCATCGTCCTCGACGATCAGGATCTTCTCGTTACCGCCGGTGATTGGCGCATTCTGGAGCGATTCGAACTCGGTCTCCTGCACACCTGTCGAGCGCGGCAGGTAGATCTTCACGCTCGTGCCGTGGCCTTCCTCGCTGTAGATCTTGATGTGCCCGCCCGATTGCTTGACGAAGCCGAACACCATGCTGAGGCCGAGGCCAGTGCCCTTGCCGACCTCCTTGGTCGTGAAGAAGGGATCGAACACCCGGTCGATCAGCTCGGCAGGAATTCCGCTGCCGGTGTCGCTGACTGCGATCATCACGTAATTGCCGGCAACGACGTCGGGGTTCATGCTGGCATAGCCGTCGTCGAGGAAGATGTTGCGGGTCTCCAGCACCAGGGTGCCGCCCTCGGGCATGGCGTCGCGCGCGTTCAGCGCGAGATTGAGGATCGCGGTGGAGAGCTGGCCCGGGTCGACCAGCGTTGGCCAGGCATCCTCGGTGAGCTGCGGCATGATGGTGATCTGCTCGCCGAGCGTCGGATGCAAGAGCTTGGCGGCTTCGAGCACCAGTGCGTTGACGTCGATCTCCCGCGGCTGGAGCGGCTGCTTGCGGGCGAAGGCGAGCAGATGCTTGGTCAGCTGCGCGCCGCGCTCGGCGGCGTCGTCGATCAGCTTGGTGATCGCGGCAAGCTCGGGCCGGTCGGCGACCGCGTCGCTGAGAATGCCGATCGTGCCCGTGATCACCGTCAGCACGTTGTTGAAGTCGTGCGCGACGCCGCCAGTCAACTGGCCGATCGAGTCCATTTTCTGGACCTGCCGGAGCTGGGCTTCGGCGGCCTGCTTGTCGGTGAGGTCGCGGCCGATGAAGAAGTGGCGTTTCACCGGCTCCGACCACGTGCCCATCCAGTTCAGCGTGACGTCGTGACCGTCGTAATGGTAGTAGCGCGCCTCGAAGCTGCGCTTGACCGCGCCGCGACGGGCTGCACGCATCTCGTTCCGCGTCTTCTCGAGATCGTCGGGATGGATGAATTCGGTCGCGCTGTGCCCGACCATGTCCTCGGGAGCGTAGCCGAGAATGTTCCGCACGCTCGGGCTGACCTGGATGAAATTGCCATAGCCGTCAGTGACCAGGATCAGGTCCTGCGATGTCTCGAAGATGCGCTGGCGTTCCTCGGTCTCGCGGCGCAGCTTCTCTCTGGCCTGCTTTTCTTCGGTGATGTCGTGGGCGATCTTGGAAGCGCCGATGATCTCTCCATCGTCGGTCCGCAGCGGTGAGACGTTTAGGACGACGTTGAGCGGGCGGCCGTCTTTCCGGATTCGGACCGTCTCGTGCTGGGCGATCGACTCGTTGCTGGCGATCTGGTTGAGGATGCTTCTGATTTCGCCCTTGCGATCCGGCGGCACGATGATGTCGATCGGCTTGCCGACGGCCTCGGCGGCGGCGTAGCCGAACAGATTTTCGGCGGCCTTGTTCCAGCCGGTGATGATGCCGTCGAGCGACTTGGTGATGATCGCGTCATTGGAGGATTCGACCACGGCGCCGTACAGCGCGAGGCGTTTGCCGAAATAGTCGCGTTCCGAGGCCGATTGCTGGCGCAGCTTTCCGACGAGGCCCACTGTACGCGCCTGGAGGCGGACATTCTCGACCAGGAGCACCGCCAGCACGAAGGTCGCCGCGGCGAGGCCGTAGAGCCGGCCGGCATAGAATCCGAGATCGAAGCGCGCGACGTTGACGATCGCCGACAGGGCGATGTCGAACAGCCAGGCGCACATGACCACCATGAGCCAGATGTCGATCACCGTATGCGGCTTGCGGAACCAGAGCGAGATCAGCGCGGCAAAGCTCAGCGACCACACGAAGGACACGACGCCGATCATGGTTGCCGTGTAGCGGCCCTCGCTCAACAGCACCGGCAACAGATCGTGCTGCGCGGTGACGATCCAGGCGAAGACCGCCATCGCGGCGACCACGCTGAGCCCGCAGGCATAAATCGCCTTGCTTACCGCGCCGCGGATCCGGGGCCCACCGTCCTGTTCCTTCAGCCAGGCATATGCCATCACGCAGAGCGGAAAGCCGGCGTGCCAGATCATGTAGAGCCACACCGTGGTCTGCCGGCCCGCGCCCAGGAGTCCCGTCGGGGCGAACAGCCCTGGGAAGGTGAGGGCATGAACCAGCGCCGCCGCCGCGGTGAAGAGATAGCCGCCCGCGAGCCACAGCAGCGCGCGGGTCCGCAGAATCGCAAATTGTGACAGCAGCAGCACGGCCGTGACGATGTCGCTCACGGCCAGCGCGGATTGATAGCTGGCGACAAAGGCGGGGACCGGCAGGAGCGGGGTACCAGCGAAGGGCACGGCTGCGGCGAACAGGAGCGAGGATACACCGACGATCGTCAATGCTGCGGTGCGGTCGGCCCCGGTGGCCGGCAGGGTCGACAGAAATGTGCTTCGGTCGATCGCCGCCGGCACGTCCATCTCGCGCGAGTCGGTGGGCTTAAGCATCTCCGCTAGTCTCATTGGCCGGCTGTCCGTTCATCGTAGCGGGTTCTGGGCGCGGGTGGTCAACGGAACCGGTTTACGACTCAACCGAGGGTTACAGCTTACCTAATTTCGGTGAGCGCACGGAACAGTGATCGGTAAGGGGCGCTTTACGGGGCGGTGTCATAATGCCCTGCCGCCGCGGCCGGTTCCAGGTTTGAAACAGGCGATTTTGATGTCGAGATCGGGAGTTTGCCCTATGCCCCGCGTTCTCATCATCGACGACCAGAAGGACGTCCGTGCGATGTGGCGATCGTGCTTCGGGTCAACCATTTCGAGGTCGTGGAGGCCGAAAGCGGCGCGGCGGGGCTGAAGGCCTTTGCGGAAGGCCGCTTTGACGCGGCGAATGTGGACATCTTCCTCGGTGATACCAGCGGCGTCGACGTCATCACCGCCTTGCGCGAACGCGCGCCGGCGCTGCCGGTGATTGCGGTATCCGGGATGACGGCACTCGATTTCATGGACCAATCGCCCCACCTCGCCAACGTGGTCGGCCTGCAAAAGTCGTTTCGGCCGAACGATCTGCTGCAGGCCCTGCGGAAGGCCCAGGCCGCGGCCGGCGGCGAGATTTCGGCCGCGGTCTGACCGGCAAAAGAACGCCCCGGCAAGCCGGGGCGTGGTCGCGATGGCGGGAGCCTTCGGGGGATCGCTGATCGGGATCCCCGAAGAGCATTCTGGATCAAGAGCCCTTGATCAGGAGCCCTTGGCGCCGAGCTCGGCGTAATTGCCCTTTGCGTCCCACTTGTAGACGACATAGTCGATCTGCTTGAGGTCGCCCTTGGCGTCAATCTCGATCGGGCCGAGCACCGTGTCCCACTTGCCGGCCTTGATGGTCTCCATGACCTTCTTGGCGTCGGTGGTACCGGCCTTCTTGACCGCCTGCGTCCAGACCTGCAGCGCAGCGTAGGTATAGAGCGTATAGCCTTCCGGATCGATGCCCTTGGCCTTGAACGCCTCGACGATCTTCTTCGCGGTCGGCTTGTTGCGCGGGTCGGGACCGAAGGTGAACAGCGTGCCTTCGCCGGCGGGACCGGTGATGGAGGCGTACTCCTTGTCGGCGAGCGCGTCGCCCGACATCAGCACCGTCTTCAGGCCCTGATCGCGCATCTGGCGCAGGATGAGGCCGGCTTCCTGATGGTAACCGCCGACATAGACGAGTTCGACATTATCCTTCTTCAGGCGCGAGACGATCGCATTGAAGTCCTTGTCGCCCTTGTTGTAGGATTCGTACATCTTCTCGGTAATGCCGGCCTTGTTGAGCGCCTTCTTGGTCTCGTCGGCAAGACCCTTGCCGTAGGTGGTCTTGTCGTTGAGGATCGCGATGTTCTTGCCCTTGTAGTTCTTGGCGATGTACTGCGCGGCGATCAGGCCCTGCTGGTCGTCGCGGCCGCACACCCGGGCCACGTTCCACAGCTTGCGCTCGGTGAAGAGCGGGTTGGTCGAAGCCGGGGTGATTTGCAGGACGTTACCGTCCGCATAGGCTTCAGAGGCAGGGATCGAAGACGACGAGCAGAAATGGCCGGCGACGAACGGGATCTTGGCGCCGGCGATCTTTTCCGCGATCGAGCGGGCCTGTTTCGGATCGCAGGCGTCGTCCTCGGCGTTGAGCGCGAGCTTCTTGCCGTTGACGCCACCGGCGGCATTGATGTCGGCCACGGCCATCTCGGCGCCGTTCTTCATCTGGCGGCCGAAGGCGGACTCGCCGCCGGTCATCGGGCCTGCGACTGCGACGGTGACATCCTGCGCGAATGCCGCGCTCGACAGCGCGAGCGATGCGCCGAATGCCAGACCGATGAGCTTCAGTGATTTCATGAGATACCTCGCGGGTGGTCGCCTGTGGAAGTTGCCGGGCATGCCCGGTTCAAACCGGCGCCATTCTTGAATGAATTCGAGGAGAAGTCACCGGCAAAATACGGGCATACGCCAAGATATCTAGCCGCATCCTCGCGCAGGGCGGGGCCCGGGTTAGTGCCGTCCGCCTTCCAGATAAGCGGCCCGGATTTCGGGGCGCTGCAGCAATTCGGCGCCGCTGCCGGCCAGCGTGATCAGGCCATTGACCATGACATAGCCGCGGTGGGCGAGCTTGAGGGCATGGTTGGCGTTTTGCTCGACGATCAGCACGGTCAGGCCGTCCTGCCGGTTCAGTGTGCGGATGGCGTCGAAAATCTGCCGCGCGATGAGCGGGGCGAGCCCCAGCGAGGGTTCATCGAGCAGGAGCAGGCGAGGGCGGCTCATCAAGGCGCGGCCGATCGCGAGCATCTGCTGCTCGCCGCCGGACAGGGTTCCGCCGCGCTGGGCGAAACGCTCCTTCAGGCGGGGAAACAGGGCGAACACGCGCTCGAGCGTGCTCTCCCGTTCCGCCGGCGTGCTCTCGGTGACGTCGGCCCCCATCTGGAGGTTCTCGGCGACGCTCATGCGCGGGAAGATGCGGCGGCCTTCGGGCGACTGCGCGATGCGCAAATGGGCGATCTCGTGGGTCGGGACGGCCGTGATGTCCTTGCCCTCGTACAGGATCTGCCCGGCGCGGGCGCGCGGCTTGCCGAAGATCGTCATCATCAGCGTCGACTTGCCGGCGCCGTTGGCGCCGATCAGCGCCACGATCTCGCCCGCATTGATGTCGACGTCGACGCCCTTCAGAGCCTCGATCTTGCCGTAGGCCGCGCGCAGGCCCCGGATCGCGAGCAGGGGGGGCGCCGCCGTCACGATCCGCTCTCCATGACGGCCGCGGCTTCTTCCTCGTCGGTGCCGAGATAGGCGGCGATCACCTTGGGATCGTCGCGCACCTCGCGCGGCGTGCCTTGTGCGATCTTCACGCCGTGATCCATCACCACGATGTGGTCGGAGATCTCCATCACCACCGACATGTCATGTTCGATCAGGAGGATCGACGTTCCCAGGTCGTTGCGGATCGAAAGCAGGAGCTCGTTCAGCGCCGCGCTCTCTCGCGCGTTGAGGCCGGCGGCGGGTTCGTCCAGGCACAGCAGCGCGGGCTCGGTGCACATCGCGCGCGCGATTTCCAGCCGGCGCTGGTCGCCATAGGCGAAATTGCCGGCGGCATCGTCGGCGCGGTCGAGCAGGTTGACCCGCTTCAGCCAGTCGGTGGCAAGATCGATCGCGCGCTTTTCGGCCTCGCGGTAGGCGGGCGCGCCGACGAGGCCGAGCAAGGTGAAGCCCGAGGCGTGCATCAACGCGTTGTGCTGCGCCACCATCAGGTTCTCCAGCGCCGTCATGCCGGGAAACAGGCGGATGTTCTGGAACGTGCGGGCGACCTTGGCCTGCTTGGCGATGCGGAAATCGTTGAGCCGCTCCAGCGCGATTTCCCTGCCGTCGTCATGGGTCAGGCGAATCGACCCGCCGGTCGGCTTGTAGAAGCCGGTGATGCAGTTGAACACGGTGGTTTTGCCGGCACCGTTCGGCCCGATCAGCGCGGTGATCTTCTTCCGCTCGGCGGCGAACGAGAGATCTTGCACGGCGACGATGCCGCCGAAGCGCATGGTCAGCCGGTCGACGCTGAGGATCGTGCTGCGGCTCATCCGTGGCCTTCCTTGACGAGGTCGGAGGAGATGGCCTGCGACTTCTTCAGGTAGACGGTCGGCGCGCGATGGCCGACCAGGCCGCGTGGCCGCCAGATCATGATCAGCACCATCGCCCAGCCGAACACCAGCATGCGATAGTTTTCGAGGCCGCGGAACAGCTCGAACCCGCCGATCATGGTCAGCGCCGCCAGCGCGACGCCCAGCTGCGAGCCCATGCCGCCGAGCACGACGATGGCGAGCACCAGCGCCGATTCGTGGAAGGTGAACGATTCCGGGCTGATGAAGCCCTGCCGGGTGGCGAAGAAGGCGCCGGCGAAGCCACCGAACATGGCGCCGGTCGCGAACGCCGTGAGCTTGGTCGTCGTGGTGTTGATGCCAAGCGCGCGGCAGGCGACCTCGTCCTCGCGCAAGGCTTCCCAGGCGCGCCCGATCGGCAGCCGGCGCAGGCGGATCGTCACCCAATTGGTGAGCAGCGCCAGCGCCAGGATCAGATAGAACAGGAAGACGATGCGGTGGGTCGGCGAATACTCGATGCGGAGCAGGGCGGCCAACCCATCGTCGCTCCTGTCGAGCGGAATGCCGAACAGGGTCGGACGCGGAATACCGGATACGCCGTTCGGTCCGCCGGTCAGATCCTGCCAGTTGATCAGGACGAGGCGGATGATCTCGCCGAAGGCGAGCGTCACGATGGCGAGATAGTCGCCGCGCAGGCGCAGCACGGGGAAGCCGAGCAGCACGCCCCAGAATGCGGCGAGGATGCCGGCGAGCGGCAGGCAGATCCAGAACGACCAGCCGAAATTGGTGGCGAGCAGCGCATAGGAATAGGCGCCGACCGCATAGAACGCGACGTAGCCGAGATCGAGCAGGCCGGCGAGCCCGACCACGACGTTGAGGCCCCAGCCCAGCATCACATAGGTGAGCACGAGAATGGCGAGGTCGAGGATATAGCGCTGGTTATAGAAGATCACGGGCACCAGCAGCGTGAAGATCAGCAGCGCGGGCGCAAGATAGCGGCCGACCAGCGACATGCCCTTCTGCACCGCCGGCGGCACGAGCGTCTCGGTGCCGGCAGGGCCGATCCATTGCCTGAGCAGCTCGATCGCGATCGAGCCGCCGAACACCGCGGCGACGAGGGAGGCGAGCTCGCCGAATCGCGTCCAGTAGGTGAGCTGGCCCTCGGGCCCCGCCTCGGTGCGGATGCCGACCATCAGCGAGAACAGCACCAGCGCAATGAGGGCGTTGATGAAGGCGGTCTTGAGGAGGGCGGCGGTGCCCGTTGCAGGTTTGGTCGTGTGGGTCGAGGGTGCTGTCACGCGGCCGATCCGTTAGACTTTTTCGACTTCGGGACGGCCGAGCAGGCCGGTCGGCATGAAGATCAGCACGACGATCAGGATCGAGAACGCCGCAACGTCCTTGTACTCGACCGAGAAATAGGCCGACCAGAACGTCTCGATCAGGCCGATCAAAAGCCCGCCGAGCATGGCGCCGGGCAGGGAGCCGATGCCGCCGAGCACCGCGGCCGTGAAGGCCTTGATCCCGGCGACGAAGCCCATGAAGAAGTCGACCAGGCCGTAATAGAGCAGGTACATCAGGCCCGCGACGGCGGCGAGCGCCGCGCCGATCACGAAGGTCATGGAGATGGTGCGGTCGACGTTGACGCCGAGCAGCGCCGCCATGGTCTGATCCTGCTCGCAGGCGCGCATGTCGCGCCCGAGCCGGGTGTTCGACACCAGCCAGGTGAAGATGGCCAGCAGCACGATGGTGGTGATGACGACGATGATCTGGATGTTGGAGAGCTGGATGACGAAGCCGTCCGCGCTTTCATGCAGCGTATAGCCGCCGGTGATGACGGGCGGGATCGGCTTGACCCGGGCGCCTTGCGCCACTTGCGAATAATTCGTCAGCACGAACGACATGCCGATGGCCGACAGCATCGGGGCGAGGCGGAAGGAATGGCGCAGCGGCCGGTAGGCGATGCGCTCGATAGTCCAGCCATAGAGCGCCGTGATCGCCATCGAGACAAGCAGCACCAAGAGCAGGATCACGGGAACGGCCGTGAGGCCGAGCGAGATCAGGATCAGGAAGGTGATGAGGGCGATGAAGCCGCCGATCATGAAGACGTCGCCATGGGCGAAGTTGATCATGCCGACGATGCCGTAAACCATCGTGTAGCCGATCGCGATCAGGCCGTAGATTGAGCCGAGCACGAGGCCGTTGATGAGCTGCTGGGCGAAATAATCCATAAGCTGCCGTACCCAAACTTGACGCGGCTCAAAGGGAGCTCTTGCAGAGAGTTCTTGGGCCCCGGCAGCCCTTGAGCGTTCACCAGGTTTTGTAACAGGAGGGAACTGGCGGCTGCAACTGGCCCGGTCTCCGCCTTAAGGCTTGTACAGAGATCATTTCAGTGCCGGGTTCCCTCGGTCCTGCGAGGAACCTGGTCCCCAAGGCAACCAAAGTGGATGCAGGCCGTTGTCTTGCCTCTGACGTCCAACAAGGGAGTTTCCCCGAATGACGAAGCAGCAGAACCAGAATCCGGGTCAGCAGAACCAGAACCCCGGCCAGCAGCGCCCCGGGCAGCAGCAGGGTGGGGGTCAGAAACCCGGACAGCAGCAGCAGGATCCGCGCCAGGGCGATCGCCCGGGCCAGCAGCAGGGCGGCCAGCGCGACCAGGAATAGCGAGTTTGGGAACCCAGGAGTGAGGAGAGGCCCCGCCGGAAGGCGGGGCCTTTTTTCTTGGGGCCATCGTTTGCCCGTCATTCCGGGAGGTGCGTCAGCACCAGACCTCAGGTGCGCAACTGCGCACCGGGGAATCTCGAGATTCTCGGCTGTGCAATTGTGCACCATAGTTCGGCTCTGCGAGCCGCCCCGGAATGACGAAAGCGGGCGGGCAGTTAAGGTAAACAAAGGGTTTAAATTGCCGCCACAGTCTGATGCGAGTTAGCTCCGGCATGGCCGCCGCCTTCCATCGAAGGCTCGGCAAACCAGGCGGGAAGCGGCATGTTCAGGAACTGGCGGATCGGCTCGGTCAACGGCGCGCTGCTGGCGGCCTATTTCATTCCCGTCTGGAGCCTCATAGCCTTCAGCATCATCGTGGCGCCCGTGCGCGGCCTCTACGAGCGGCCGAGCGTCGCGGTGGCGCTGTACCTGAGCGACCATCTGCAGATGGCGGGCATGGACACGGTACGTGCCGCCTGGCTGCTGGCGCTCGGACGGCTGACCGTGGTGGCGTTCTTTGCGATCTACCTCGTGCTGCTCTGCATTCCCCGCACCCGCAAGGGCGGCGGCAGCGACGAGGCGCTCGGTATTGCGCTGGCAATCGGCAGCCTGATCTCCTTTGCCAGCATGGTGATGGCCTCGAAGGTCGGCGAGCTGGCTGCGCTTCGGCTGCACGCCACCGAGCTCCTGATGCTGCTCGGTGCCGCGGTCGTGCTCGTGATCGAGAAGCCGGCAGCTGCGCCGAAGGTGGCCGAGGTCGCCGCACCGCCGAATCTTCAGCCTCTAGGTCTTGAGCAGGCCGAGCTCCTGCACAATCGCTGAGGCTTCCTTGACGGCGTGGTTGGCGGCCGGCACGCCGCAATAGATCGCCTGCTGCAGCAGGATCTCCTTGATGTCCTCGGGCGTGAAGCCGCCCTCAGCGAGCGCCGCACGCACGTGCAGGCGGAATTCGTCCCATTGCCCGAGCGCGACCATGGTGCCGATCACCAGCACGCGGCGCGTGCGCTCGTCGAAATGCGGCCGCGTCCAGATCTCGCCCCAGGCGTAACGGGTGATCAGGTCCTGGAAGTCGGTGTTGAAGGCGTTGCGGTTCGCGATCGACTTGTCGACCCAGGCATCGCCCAGCACCTTGCGGCGCACGTTCATGCCGCCATCGCGGCGCTTCTGGTCGTCCATGGTGTTTCTCCTCTTTCGTCATTGCGAGCGCAGCGAAGCAATCCAGAAATGTGCCCGCGGAGACGGACTGGATTGCTTCGTCGCTACGCTCCTCGCAATGACGGGTTGTTGCTAGCGCTGCGTCAGGAACCCCACCACCGCATCCGTGAACGCATGCGGCTGCTCGACGTTCGAAATGTGCGCGGCGTCGATGATCGTCATGCTGGCGCCGGGAATGCTGGAGCGGATCAGTTCGGCGGCCGAGATCGGCGTCGCCACGTCGTGGCGGCCGGCGATCACCAGCGTCGGGCTCTTGATTTTCGGCAGCAGCGCGCGCTGGTCGAGCGTCGACAGCGCTTCGCAACAGGCGAGATAGCCCTCGACAGGCGAGGCGAGCAGCATCGACTTCATCTTCGCGGTGATCGCAGGCTCGCGCTCGCGGAAATCCTGGGTGAGCCAGCCCGCGATCACGGCATCGGCGACGGCGGCGATGCCGCCCTCCTTTACCGCCTTGATGCGGTTGTGCCAGTTAGTTGGATCGGGGTAGTAGCAGGAGGTGTTGGCGAGGATCAGCTTGCCGAACCGTTCGGGCGCATTGGCGCCGAGCCATTGCCCGACCATGCCGCCCATCGACAGGCCGCACCAATGCACCTTCTCGATGTTGAGATCGTCGAGGATCGCGAGCACGTCGCGGCCGAACCGCTCCATCGAGTAAGGACCCGGCGGGACGTTCGACTTACCGTGGCCGCGGCGGTCGTAGCGGATGACGCGGAACACCTGCGTCAGCGCCTTCATCTGCGCCTCCCACATCTGCAGCGTGCAGCCGAGCGAGTTCGACAGCATCAAGGTCGGCCTGCCGTCGCGGCCTTCGACGGAGACGTTGAGGAGGCATCCGTCGGCATCGATCATGGGCATGCGGCGTCTCCGTTTCTAATCTTGATCGAGGCTGTCGAGCAGGCGATCGATCAGCGCCTGTGACGCCCCTTGATAGGCCCTCGGCTCGAACAATGCCGCAATTTTTTCCGCCGTAAGGTGCGCGGTGACTTGCGAATCGGCCGACAGCACCTCGCGCAGATGCTTCCTCTCGGCGACGGCACGCTTGCTCGCGGCCTCGACGAGATGATGCGCGTTGCTCTTGCCGATGGCTTCGGCGAGCGCGAAGGTGACGGCCTCGGCCATGATCAAGCCATGCGTCGCATCGAGATTGCGGAGCATGCGCGCCGCATCGACCTCGAGACCCTCGGCGATGTCGACGACGGCAGCCAGCGCGCCTGATGTGACCAGCATTAATTGCGGCAGCGTCGGCCATTCCGCGTGCCAGGGACCGGCACTGCGTTCGTGGTCCTGCACCTGGGCGGCGAAGATCGTCGCGGCAAGCTGCGGGGCCATGGTCGCAGCGCCCAGCGCGCTTGCGGCGGCGACCGGGTTGCGCTTGTGCGGCATGGTCGAGGAGCCGCCGCGGCCTTCGCCGGCGGGCTCGAACGCTTCGGCGACGTCGGTCTGCATCAGCAGCGAGACGTCGCGCGCGATCTTGCCGCAGCTGCCGGCGAGAATGGCGAAGCAGGATGCGGCCTCGGCGATGCGGTCGCGATGGGTATGCCAGGGCGCCTCGGGCAGCGGCAGCTCGAGCTCCTGCGCCAGCCGTTCGGCCACCGCGAGCCCCTTGTCGCCGAGCGCAGCGAGCGTGCCGGCGGCGCCGCCGAATTGCAGCGCGAGGCCCTCGCGGGAGAGCCGCCGCAGGCGGCAGCGGGCGCGGGCAAGGCTCGAGGCGTATTCGGCGGCCTTCAGCCCGAACGGCATCGGCAGCGCGTGCTGAAGCCAGGTCCGCGCCACCATCGCGGTGTTGCGGTGGCTGCGCGCCAGCGCGGCAAAGCCCTTGATGGCGCGGCTGAGGTCGGCATCCAGCGCCGCGATGCCGGCGCGCAGCATCAGCATGGTCGCGGTGTCGATGACGTCCTGGCTGGTCGCGCCCCAATGCACGTAGCGCGCGGCCTCCGCGTCATTCTTGCCGACATTGGCGGTTAGCATCTTGACCAGGGGAATCGCGAGATTGCCCGACCGCGTCGCGGCCTCGGCCAGTGCGGCCATGTCGAAGCCATCGGCCTTGCACGCCGCCTCGATTGGTCCGACGGCGGATGCGGGAATCACCGCACTTGCCGCCTCGGCGCGTGCCAAGGCTGCCTCGAAATCGAGCATGTTCTGCAAGGTCGACCGATCGTCGCAGACCACGCGCATGGCGGCGCTCGACAGCATCGGTGCGAGCAGGGGGGAGATGGATGTGCTCATGTTGCGCGCGACCTAATCATCATGGCCCGGCCGTGCCAATCCCCCACCGCCCGCACACGTCATTTTGCAGTTGCGAATATGCATTGCACGTGACCGGGCGCCGGTCTTTCCTTTGCCGCGTCGCTGCGTTACTTGATCAGTACTATAGTTACGCGATCAGGGAGGCACCCTCATGGCCATGACGATGAACGGCGAAGTCCAGCTTGCGGCGCCGCGCGAGGCCGTGTGGGCCAAGCTCAACGATCCCGAGGTGCTGAAGGCCTGCATCCCCGGCTGCGAGGAGCTGGAGAAGACCGACGACGGCGGCTTCCGCGCGACGGCGAAAATGAAGGTCGGCCCGGTGTCGGCGCGCTTCAAGGGCAAGGTCACGCTGTCCGATCTCGACCCGCCGAACGGCTACAAGATCTCCGGTGAGGGCGAGGGCGGGGTGGCCGGATTCGCCAAGGGCGGCGCGGCCGTCAAGCTCGCCGAGAAGGACGGCGGCACGCTGCTCTCCTACGACGTCGAGGCGCAGATCGGCGGCAAGTTGGCGCAGCTCGGCCAGCGCCTCATCAACGGTGCCGCCAAGAAGCTGGCCGACGAGTTTTTCGCGAACTTCGCCAAGGCCGTACAGAGCTGAAGGTCCAATACTTTTAGGGTAGCGCCTTCGGCATGGCGCCTTGCGCCCGGGGCGATGTTGCCCCGGGGCATAATGGCCCATATGATGGGTTGGAATAATTATAAGAACCGCTTCGACGGGACCCGTCGGGGTGCTGACAGAGAGTGCTTATGGCAAAAATCTCCCTCATCGTGAACGGCAATCCAGTCACCGCCAATGTCGATCCCCGCACGCTCCTGGTGCAATTCCTGCGCGAGAATCTGCGGCTGACCGGCACCCATGTCGGCTGCGACACCTCGCAGTGCGGCGCCTGCGTCGTGCATCTCGACGGCAAGGCCGTGAAGTCCTGCACCACGCTTGCGGTGATGGCCGATGGCCACGAGGTCAAGACGATCGAGGGGCTGGCTGCGGACGGCGCGCCGCTGCATCCGATGCAGGAGGCCTTCCGCGAGCACCATGGCCTGCAGTGCGGCTTCTGCACGCCCGGCATGATCATGACCGCGATCGACATCGTGCACCGCAAGGGCCACGAGCTCGACGACCACACCATTCGCGAGGAGCTCGAAGGCAATCTCTGCCGCTGCACGGGCTACCAGAACATCGTCGCCTCGATCTCCGCCGGCGCGAAGGCGATGGCCAAATCCGACCTCGCGTAACGCGCCTCCCGCGATCAGGACATACAGATGTACGAATTCAAATATCATCGCCCTGGGACCGTTCGCCAGGCGGCCAACCTCCTGGTGAAGAACGAGGACGCCAAGGTGATCGCCGGCGGCCACACGCTGATTCCAGTCATGAAGCAGCGCCTCGCCAGCCCCCCGCATCTGGTCGACCTCTCCCACATCGAGGGGCTCAACACGATCGAGATGAAGGGCCGCTCGCTGGTGATCGGCGCCACCGCCAAGCATGCCGAGGTCGCGACCTCCGCCATCGTCGGTGAAGCCATTCCAGCGCTGGCGAACCTTGCCGGCGGCATTGGCGATCCCGCCGTGCGTCACAAGGGCACGATCGGCGGCTCGCTCGCCAACAACGATCCGACTGCCGATTATCCGGCCGCGGTGCTCGCGCTCGGGGCCACCATCGTCACCAACAAGCGCCGCCTCAAGGCGGAAGAGTTCTTCCAGGGCCTGTTCACGACCGCGCTCGAAGCGGATGAGATCATCACCAAGGTGATGTTCCCGCTGCCGAAGAAGGCCGCTTACGTCAAGTTCCGCAACCAGGCCTCGCGCTATGCGCTTGTCGGGGTGTTCGTGGCGCGGCGTCCTTCGGACGTGCGCGTTGCCGTCACCGGTGCGGGCTCCGAAGGCGTGTTCCGCGTCACCGCATTCGAGGAAGCCTTGAGGAAGCGCTTCGCCTCGAAGGCGCTGGAGGGCATCGCGGTACCGGCAGAAGGCCTCAACAGCGACATCCACGGCAGCGCCGAATACCGCGCGCATCTCATCGGGGTGCTGACGCGGCGCGCCGTCGATGCTGCCAATGCCAAGGAATGAGCTGACCTCATTCCTCGGTCCAGACCTGTCCCCGGTGAGGGCGTAGCGAGACTGGCTTTTCCATGACTTCAGCGGCCACTTCTTCCGGTGCTTTGCCGGCATCGGTCGATGCGATGCTCGAACTCCTGACGTCGCGCGGCTATCTCGCTGAGCGCTCACTGGCGACGGTGACGTATCTGTCGCTGCGTATGGGCCGGCCGCTGTTCCTGGAAGGCGAGGCCGGCGTCGGCAAGACCGAGATCGCTAAGGTGCTCTCGGCGGCGCTGGGGCGGAAGCTGATCCGCCTGCAGTGCTATGAAGGCCTCGACGTCTCCTCCGCGGTGTATGAGTGGAACAGCGCGTCGCAGATGATCGCGATCCGGATGGCGGAAGCCGCGGGCGACACTGATCGCGATCAGCTTTCGAGCGATATCTTCGCCGACCGCTACATGATCAAGCGGCCGCTGCTCCAGGCGCTGGAGCCTGATGTCGCCGGTCCGCCGGTGCTGCTGATCGACGAGCTCGACCGTGCCGACGAGGCGTTCGAAGCCTACCTGCTCGAGATCCTCAGTGACTTCCAGGTGACCATCCCCGAATTCGGCACCGTGAAGGCGCCGCACCCGCCGATCGTCATCATCACCTCCAACCGCACCCGCGAGATCCACGACGCGCTGAAACGGCGCTGCCTCTATCACTGGGTCGATTATCCCGCCGCCGAGCGCGAGCTCGCGATCGTCAAGACACGCGTGCCCGGCATCTCCGCCAAGCTGTCGCAGCAGGTCGTGCGCTTCGTGCAGGCGCTGCGCAACCAGGACTTCTACAAGTCGCCGGGCGTTGCCGAGACCATCGACTGGGCCACGGCGCTGTCCGAGCTCGATGCCCGCTCGCTGACCCCGCAAGTGGTCGGCGACACGCTGGGCGCGCTGCTCAAGTACCAGGACGACATCACCCGCATGCAGGGCGATGCTCTGCATAAGGTGTTGAAGGACGCGACGAGCGAGAATTGACGCGCGGGCGTCGTAACTAGCTCGTCATTCCGGGGCGCGCGTCAGCGCGAGCCCGGAATCCATAACCACGATCGGGAGTATGGATTCCGGGCTCGCGCCAAGAGGCGCGCCCCGGAATGACGGCTGAGAGTGTAGACCATGGCCATCAACCACCTTGCCCCCGAAAAGACCGAGCAGTTCGCCGACAACATCGTCGGCTTCGCCCGCGCGCTGCGTGCGGCCGGCCTGCCGGTCGGGCCGGGCGCTGTCATCGATGCCATGAGCGCGCTGCAGGTGATCGACATCGGCAGCCGATCCGACGTCTTCACCACGCTGGAGGCGATCTTCGTCAAGCGCCATGAGCATGCGCTGATCTTCAAGCAGGCTTTCAACCTGTTCTTCCGCGCCTCGGAAGAATGGAAGCACATGCTGGATTCGGTGCCGCTGCCGGAAGAGGCCAAGAAGAAGCCCCAGGCCGGCGCCCGCCGCGTCCAGGAGGCGATGGCGCAGCCTCGCATGACCGAGACGCCGCAGCACCAGGAGCAGGATCTGCGCCTGTCGGTTTCCGACAAGGAGATCCTTCAGAAGAAGGATTTTGCGCAGATGAGCGCGGCGGAGATCGCCGAGGCGCTCCATGCCATCGAGCGGATGCATCTGCCGCAGGCCGAGCTCTTGACGCGCCGGCGCCGGCCCGATGCGCGCGGCCTGCGCCTCGACCTCCGCCGCACGTTGCGCGCCTCCTTGCGCACCGGCGGCGACATCATCGACATCCATCGCCTCGGACGGATCGAGAAGCCGGCGCCGATCGTGGCGCTGCTCGACATCTCGGGCTCGATGAGCGAATACACCCGCCTGTTCCTGCATTTCCTGCATGCCATCACGGATGCCCGCAAGCGCGTCTCGGTGTTCCTGTTCGGCACGCGCCTCACCAATGTCAGCCGCGCGCTGCGCCAGCGCGACCCGGACGAGGCGCTGGCGAGCTGCTCGGCCTCGGTCGAGGACTGGGCCGGCGGCACCCGCATCTCGGCCTCGCTGCATAACTTCAACAAATTGTGGGCGCGGCGGGTGCTGAGCCAGGGCGCCATCGTGCTCTTGATCTCCGACGGGCTGGAACGGGAGGCCGATTCCAAGCTCGCCTTCGAGATGGACCGGCTGCACCGGTCCTGCCGGCGGCTGATCTGGCTGAACCCGCTGCTGCGGTTTGGCGGCTTCGAGGCCAAGGCGCAGGGCATCAAAATGATGCTGCCCCACGTTGACGAATTCCGGCCCGTGCATAATTTGAGTTCGATCCAGGAGCTGATCACGACGCTCTCCCAGCCGCTGCCGCCGCATCACCGCAGCCTGATCCGCTCCGCAGCTTGAGAGGCCAGCCATGCTCGATCGCGACGAGGACATCCTGAAGGCGGCGGAGGACTGGCAGAAGGCCGGCCGTGGCGTTGCGCTCGCGACGGTCGTCGAAACCTGGGGCTCGGCGCCGCGCCCGGCGGGCTCCAGCCTCGTCATCAACGACGAAGGCACGTTCCTGGGGTCCGTCTCCGGCGGCTGCGTCGAGGGTGCGGTGGTTACGGAGGCCATGGATGTGATCCAGAGCGGCAAGCCGAAGATGCTGGAGTTCGGCGTCGCCGACGAGACCGCCTGGAACGTCGGGCTGTCCTGCGGCGGCACCATCCGCGTCTTCGTCGAGAAGGTCGGTTAGCCGTGAAGCTCGACATCTTGCACGAACTCAATGCCGAACGCGCCGCGCGCCGGCCCGTCATTCTGGTAACCGACACCGAGAGCGGCGAGCAGCGCCTGGTGAAGGCGAAGGATTTCGCCAGGGATCCGCTGCGCGCCGAGCTGGAAAAGCAGCTTCGCATGGGCAAGAGCGCCAGTGTCGAGGCCGGCGGCAAGAAGCTGTTCCTCAACGTCTACGCCCCGACGGCAAAGCTCGTCATCATCGGCGCGGTTCATATCAGCCAGGCCCTGGCGCCGCTGGCGCGCTCGCTCGGCTATGACGTGACCGTGGTCGATCCGCGCACGGCCTTTGCGAGCCCCGAGCGCTTTCCCGACATTCCGTTGATCGCCGAATGGCCTGATACTGCGCTGCCGCCGCTCAATGTCGATGCCTACACCGCGTTCGTGGCGGTGACGCACGATCCCAAGATCGACGACCCCGCGCTGCTGCACGCCTTCGAGCGCAACTGCTTCTATATCGGCGCGCTCGGCTCGCGAAAGACGCATGCCAAGCGTGGCGACCGGTTGCGGGCGCAAGGCGCCAGGGAAAGCGACATCGCGCGCATCCACGCGCCCATTGGTCTTGCTATCGGCGCGGTCTCGCCGTCCGAGATCGCGGTGGCGATCATGGCCGAGATCACGGCCGTGCTTCGGCTGCCTCCAAAGGAAAAAGAAGAAGCGGCATGAAGTTCGGCCCGGCGAGCCCCAGGGATGCGATTGGCGGGGTGACCGTCCACACCCTGCGCCAGGGATCGCTGGTGCTGAAGAAGGGCACGACGATCGGACCTGCCGAGGTCGAGTCGCTGGAACGCGCCGGCATCAAGGACATAGTCGTGGTGCGCATGGAGGCGGGCGACGTCTCCGAGGACGTTGCGGCCGCCAGCATTGCGCTCGCCATTGGCGGCGAGGGCATCCATGTCGAGCGCGCTTTCACCGGGCGTGCCAATCTATTCGCCGCGCGAGCGGGCGTGCTGGTGATCGACCGCGCCGCGGTCGACCGCATCAACAACATCGACGAAGCCATTACCTTTGCGACGCTCGCCGCCTACAAGCCGGTCGTCGAGGGCGAGATGGTCGGTACCGTCAAGATCATCCCGTTCGGCGTCGAGGCGAGTTTGCGCGATGCCGCGGTGAAGGCGGCGGGCAAGGATGTGCTGAAGGTCGCGCCTTACGTGATCAAGCGCGTCGGCGTGGTCTCGACGCTGCTGCCGGGCCTGTCCACCAAGGTCATCGACAAGACGCTGCGCGTCACCGCCGAACGGCTGGCGCCGGCCGGCGCCGGCATCATCGCCGAGCGCCGGGTCCCGCACGAGGAGCAGGCGCTGTCGGCCGCGATCAAGGAACTGCTCGGCCTCGGCGCCGAGCTCGTGATCGTGTTCGGTGCATCCGCGATCGCCGACCGCCGCGACGTGATTCCGGCGGCCGTCACCGGAATCGGCGGCGAGATCGAGCATTTCGGCATGCCGGTCGACCCCGGCAATCTCCTGCTGATCGCCCGCGCCGGCGAGGTGCCTGTGCTGGGCGCGCCGGGCTGTGCGCGCTCGCCGGTCGAGAACGGTTTTGACTGGGTCTTGATGCGGCTTCTCGCCGGCATCAAGGTGACCCGCTCCGAGCTGATGGGCATGGGCGTCGGCGGCCTCTTGATGGAGATCGTGACGCGGCCGCAGCCGCGCGCCAAGCCGGAGACCGAAGGCAACCGCCAGGTCGCGGCTATCGTGCTCGCGGCGGGCCGCTCGACCCGGATGGGCGGGCCGAACAAGCTGCTCGCCGAGCTCGACGGCAAGAAGCTGGTGCGCCTCGCGACCGAGCAGGCGCTGGCCTCTAGGGCATCTGAGGTGATCGTCGTCACCGGCCATCAGGCCGAGCTCGTCGAGCAGGCGCTTCAAGGCCTGAAGGTGACATTCGTTCGCAATCCGGACTTCGCCGGCGGCATCGCCAGTTCGGTGAAGGCCGGCATCGCCGCCGTTCCCGAGACCTGCGATGGCGCCGTCGTGTGTCTCGGTGACATGCCGCTGATCGACGCCGGCCTGATCGACAGGCTGATCGACAGTTTCGCGCCCGACCGCGGCAATCTCATCGTCGTTCCCGTCAGCGAGGGCCGCCGCGGCAACCCCGTGCTGTGGTCGCGCCGCTTCTTCAAGGAGCTGATGACGCTCGACGGCGACGTCGGCGCGCGGCATCTGATCGCCAAGCACACTGAGGCCGTCGCCGAGGTGCCCGTCGACGGCGAGAGCGCCTTCCTCGACATCGACACGCCGCAGGCGCTGGAGGCGGCACGGCGAGGCTGAAGGTGCCGTAACCGACGGCCGTAGGGTGGGCAAAGGCGCGGAGCGCCGTGCCCACGGCCTCTTCGTGGCGATTGACAATTGGTGGGCACGCTTCGCTTTGCCCACCCTACTGCATCTACCCATCCTCTCGATTTCAACGCCTCATTCACCATCTGGAAACGACCGCCGCTTAGAGTTGCCTCCACCTGCCTTGGGGGGAGGGGTTTTCCATGGCTTCGAACATCGTCGCGCGCCGTTGCGCGATGTTTTTCTTTGCGTTGTCCATTTGCGTTGCCGGCGCTCGCCACATTACGGAAGCCCATGCCGCCGGCGCCTTTGCGGTCGGCAAGTGCGGCGCCTATGGCCAGGCCTATGATTATGGCCACGAGCACGAGGCCCGCGCCGCCGCGCAGAAGCAATGCAAGGGCGATTGCACCACCGTGACGATGAAGCGCGCCTGTGCCGCGATGTCGGTCGATATGACCAATCCCTGCGGCGCCTATGGCTATGCCGTCAAGCCGAAGATTTCCGCCTCGCTCAACGCCGCCACGCGTGAATGCTACAAATACGGCGGCAAGGAATGCGTGATCCGCGCCTGGGCCTGCGACGCGAAAGGCTGATTTTCTCTTGCTGTCATTCCGGGGCGATGCGTAGCATCGAACCCGGAATCCATCGTGCCGCAGAGCGGGTGGACGAATGGATTCTCAGGTGCGCAATTGCGCACCATAGTTCGCGCCAAGTGGCGCGCCCCGGAATGACAACTTGAGGAATTACATGCAATTCGACACCAAGATCGCGGTCGTGATCCGTACCGATCTTCAAGCCTGGCAGAAGCTGAACGTAGCCTCCTTCCTCACCAGCGGCATCGCCGCGGCCTTTCCGGAATGCATCGGCGAAGCCTATGAGGACGCCTCAGGCACGAAGTATCATGCGCTGATCGGGCAGCCGATCCTGATCTACGGCGCCGACGGTCCTGCATTGTCGCGCGCGCTGGACCGCGCGCTCACCCGCAACGTCAAGGCGGCGGTCTACACCGAGGACATGTTCAAGACCACGCACGATGCTGCCAATCGGGAGGCGGTGAGGGCGGTTGCGCGTGGCGACCTCAATCTCGTTGGCATTGCGATGCGCGCCGAGCGGAAGGTGATCGACAAGATCGTCGACGGGTTGAAGTTTCATAGTTAGTTGCCGCTCGATAGCCTCCACATCCGTCATTGCGAGCGAAGCGAAGCAATCCAGAATTGTTCGGCGCAGGTTTTCTGGATTGCTTCGTCGCTTCGCTCCTCGCAATGACGGAGGGTGTGCTCACCCCGGCGGCATGCCGTCGAACTTCACCAGGCCAGGATCGAGAGGATCCCACTCATGGGCGCGCGCGGCGAAGGTCACCGCCTGCGGCCTGTAGCGGGCGGGCTCGTCGAGGCTCGCAGCGCGGATCGTGAACACGTCGGGCTGTGCCGCGAAGGTCATGTAGACGGCGACGCCGCACTGCGGACAGAAGCTGCGCGTCTTCACCTGGCCGTTGTCGGCGACCATGTCCCAGTGCTTGGCATCGCCCGTCAGCGTCACACCGGCGCGCGCGAAGGTCGCGTACGAGCCATGGCCGCTGCCGCTTTCCCGCTGGCAGTCGCGGCATTGGCAGTGATTGCTGAAGAGGGGCTCCCCTTCGATCGAATAGCGGATCGCGCCACAGGCGCAGCCGCCGGTATAGGGCTTCTCCATCGCGATCTCTCCCGCTCAATCTTCGCCGCTGATCTCGTCGAGCTTGCGAACGACCTGCTTCCAGCCGCCGCTCATCACCGTGTAGGCCGACTCGTTCCTGGGCAGGACGAAGCCCGCATGGACGAGGCGGATCCGCGTGCCGGCTTCGACTGGGGTGAGGGACCAGGTCACGACGGTGTCGAGCGGGGCGCCATAGCCGGTGTTGCGCTCGTCGCCGCCCTTCCAGGCGTAGACGAGGCGGCGATGCGCCACGACCTCGAGAACCCGGCAATGGATCACGCCGTCCCAGTTGCCGCCCGGCGTGGTCTGGAAGGTGAAGGCCTTGCCTTCGACGGCTTCGAAGCCGGTCGGCTGCATCAGCCAGCGCCCGATCAGCTGTGCGCTGGTCAGCGCCTTCCAGATCGTCTCGGCTGTGTGAGGGAAGACCTCGTCGATGACGATGTCTCTTGTGTCGGCTTTCAAGGCGGCAGCACTCACGGGTCGATCTCCTTCAAGAGGTCACGCAGGTTCTGGAAACGCTCGCGCCAGAAGACGCCGTAATGGTCCATCCAGGTGACCAGCGGCTCCAGCCCCTGCGGCGCGGCGCGGTAATAGACGTTGCGGCCCTCGGCGCGCTCGGCGACGAGGCCCGCTTGCTTCAACGATTTCAGGTGTTGCGAGACGGCTCCTTGCGTGACGCCGCTGCCGCGCGTCAGCTCGGCGACGCTGATCTCTTTGCTCTCGAACACACGCTCGAACACGGCGCGGCGGGTCGGATCGGCGAGGGCGCGCATCACGGTGGTGACGGGGTTTGGGGTGGCTTCGATCATAAAATCAAATTAGCGGATGCTAATGCATTAGTCAATGCTAATTCGTCTGCGACGGGCGAGTTCACCGTTGAACTCTCTTGACTATGACTGACTAGTCAGTCATATATCTCGAATGACGAAGAAGCCGACCAAAGCCGCCTCGCCCCCTGCGGCTCCCACCCTCGCGAACGGCCCTGCGGCTACTGGCCCCGATGCAGCGCCTGCCTCGAACCGCGCCTCGCGCGCGGCGGAGCGGCGTGCGGCGATCGTCGAGGCAGCGATGGAGGAGTTCATCGCCCGCGGCTTTGCCGCCACCAGGCTCGACGACATCGCCAAGCGCGCCGGCGTCGCCAAGGGCACGATCTACCTGCACTTCAAGGACAAGGAATCGATGTTCGAGGAGCTGGTGCGCGTCGTCATCGTTCCCGTGGTCGCACGGCTGACCACGCTGCCGCCGCCGGCAGGCTCGGTGCGCGACCTCATCGAGACGTTCGCCGGCAACTTCCTGAAGGAGGTGATCGGCACGAGGCGGGGCGATCTGGTGCGTCTGATCGTGGCGGAGGGGCCGCGCTTTCCGTCCGTCGCCGACTTCTACTACCGCGAGGTGGTCTCGCGCGGGATCACTGCCATGCGCGCGCTGATCGAGCTCGGCATCGCCCGCGGCGAGATCCGGCAGAAGGACCTCGCGCGCTATCCACAGATCCTGGTCGCGCCCGCGATGATCGCCGTGATCTGGCAGAGCCTGTTTGCGCGGCATGCGCCGCTCGACGCGCAGGAGATGCTGCGCGTTCATCTCGATTTGATTTTTGGCGAACGGAGGACGACATGAGGTCGTCGCAAGCAATTTCTGTTGTGGTATTGTTCGCGGTGCTGGCCACCGGGCTTGCCGGGTGCAAGGAGAAGCGCGATCCCGGCTTCCAGGGCTGGGTCGAGGCCGACATGATCTTCGTCAGTCCGGACGAAGCCGGGCGCGTCACCAAGCTCAACGTCCGCGAAGGCGACGAGGTCAAGGTCGGCGATCACCTCTATTCCGTCGATGACGATCTCCAGCTTGCCGACCTCAACCAACAGAAGGCGACGCTTGCGAATGCGCAGCAGACCTATGACCGTGCGGCCTCGCTGAACAAGACCGGTTCGGGCACGCAGGCCAATCTCGATTCCGCCGTGTCCGCCTTGCGCGTCGCGGAGGCGCGGGTGGCGACCTCGGAGACGCGGATGGCGCGGCGCAAGGGCTTTGCGCCGGTCGCCGGCACCATCCAGCAGATCTATTTCCGCGAAGGCGAGATGGTGGCGGCGCAGCGGCCGGTGCTCTCGATCATGCCGCCCGGCAACATGAAGCTGCGCTTCTTCGTGCCGGAGACCAAGTTGCCGAAGCTCGCGATCGGCGACACGGTGCGTGTCTCCTGTGACAATTGCGCCGCCGACCTCACCGCGAAGATCTACTTCATCGCGACCTCGGCCGAATACACGCCGCCCGTCATCTACAGCCTCGAAGAGCGCAACAAGCTGGTCTATCTGATCCAGGCGCGACCCTCGCGGCCCGATGCTTTGCGCGTCGGACAGCCGATCGACATCCACCTCAATCCCAAAACTCCTGAGACCAAGACACCGGTGGCGGACAAGCGATGAGCAACGGCAACGGCATCGCAATCGACGTCAAGGGCCTGACCAAGTCATTCGGTGGCCGCGAGGTCGTGCACGATCTGTCGATGCAGGTGAAGCGCGGCTCGATCTACGGCTTCCTCGGTCCCAACGGCTCGGGCAAGACCACCACCATCCGCATCCTGTGCGGGCTGCTGACGCCCGACAGTGGCGAGGGCACCTGCCTCGGCTACGACATCCGCCGCGATGCCGAGAAGATCAAGCGCCAGGTCGGCTACATGACGCAACGTTTTAGTCTGTACCAGGATCTCTCGGTGCGCGAGAACCTCGAATTCGTGGCGCGGCTCTATGGCCTCGCTGACGCGCGCGGTGCCGCGCGCGACATGATCAAGCGGCTCGGGCTCTCGGGCCGCGAGGAGCAGCTCGCCGGCGAGCTCTCCGGCGGCTGGAAGCAGCGGCTGGCGCTGGGGGCCTGCACGCTGCCCAATCCACAATTGTTGCTGCTGGACGAGCCGACCGCCGGCGTCGATCCCAAGGCGCGGCGCGATTTCTGGAACGAGATCCATGCGCTGGCCGCCGAGGGCCTCACAGTGCTGGTCTCGACCCATTACATGGACGAGGCCGAGCGCTGCCACGAGATCGCCTACATCGCCTACGGCTATCTGCTGGCGCACGGCACGGTGGAGGAGGTGATCGCGAAATCCGCGCTCACGACCTATACCGTCACGGGCGACGCCCTGAACGAGCTTGGCGCCGCGCTTACGGGCAAGCCCGGCATCGACATGGTGGCGCCGTTCGGCACCTCGCTGCATGTTTCCGGCCGCGACGTCCCGGCGCTCGAAGCCAGCATCGCGCCCTGGCGCGAGAAAGGCGGCCTGCACTGGCAGAAGTCCAAGCCCTCGCTCGAAGACGTGTTCATCGAGCTGATGGGACGCTCCAAGGACAATTTCCAATGAGCGCGGTAGAACATCCCGAACCACGGCGCGAAATCCGCGAGCGTTTCGGCTTCCTGCGGCGTTCCTACGCGATGCTGGTCAAGGAGTTCATCCAGCTGAGGCGCGACCGCGTCTCGTTCGCGATGATCGTGATGCTGCCGGTGATGCAGCTGATGCTGTTCGGCTATGCCATCAACACCACGCCGCGCCATCTGCCGAGCGCGGTGCTGCTCCAGGAGGATTCCGATCTCGCCCGCTCGGTGCTGAAGGCGCTGGAGAACACCAAATATTTCCGCTTCCTCTACGAGGTTCACGACGTCGACGATTTCGACAACCTCCTGAAGTCCGGCAAGGTGCTGTTCGGGGTCGAGATCCCGCGCGGCTTCGAGCGGGCGGTGCGGCGCGGCGACAGGCCGGCGCTGCTGGTCGCGGCCGACGCCACCGATCCAGTCGCCGCAAGCGCTGCGCTCGGCTCGCTCGGCATGATCGTGCAGACCGCGCTTGCGCACGATCTCTATATCGGCGAGCCCCCGGAGATGCCGTTCGAGATCCGCGCCCACGCCCGCTACAATCCGGCCGCGAATTCCAGCCTCAATATCGTGCCAGGCCTCGTCGGCACCATCCTCACCATGACCATGCTGATCTTCACCGCGCTCTCGGTCACGCGCGAGGTCGAACGCGGCACCATGGAGAGCCTGTTGTCGATGCCGATCAAGCCGGTCGAGGTGATGTTCGGCAAGATCGTGCCCTACGTGCTGGTCGGCTTCGTCCAGGCCTTCCTGATCATCAGCATCGGTGTCGGCCTGTTCGGCGTGCCCGTGCTCGGCAATCTCGTCCTGCTGGCGTTGCTGTCGACGCTGTTCATCACCACCAATCTGGCGGTCGGCTACACCATCTCGACGCTGGTTCAGAACCAGCTCCAGGCCATGCAGATGTCGATGATGTTCTTCCTGCCGAGCATTCTGCTCTCCGGCTTCATGTTCCCGTTCGCAGGCATGCCGGCCTGGGCGCAATATCTCGGCGAATGCCTGCCGCTGACCCATTATTTGCGGATCGTCCGCGCCATCATGCTAAAGGGCGCGACCATGGAGAATTTGCGCTTCGATACGCTGGCGCTGGCGGCCCTGATGCTGCTCGCCATGACCGTCGCGGTGACGCGCTTCCGCCGCACGCTGGATTGAGGCACAATACCCCGGAATCCCGGAATCGAGGGGTGGAATGGCCAAGTTTGCGAGCAGGAAAGCGCGGCAGCATGCCGTCTTGTCGGAGGACTTCGAGCGCGAGCTGACGCGGGAGGTGCTGCGCACCGAGCTGCTGCGGGTGCGAGCGCTGATCGCGACCGGCTGCTGCATGATGTTTTTACTGACGGCCATTTACCTGATCGATCCCGCAGTGGTGAACCGGGTCTGGCGCGGAACGGAGGGGATCATGGAGGTCTACGGCCTTCTGGCCGGCTTCATCCTGTTCGAGGCCTGGGTCCACACCCAGATCAGGAAGAACCTCCGCCTCGATCGCGACCTGCCGGTGATCAGGCGCTATATCGGCACGCTGATCGAGACGTCGCTGCCGACGCTGATTCTCATTCTGCAAATCCGGACCATGGGCGCGCCCCAGGCCCTCGGCTTCGCCGTGCCGCTGATGTATTTCATCTTCGTGATCCTCTCGACGCTGCGGCTCGACTTCTGGCTCTCTGCATTCACTGGTTTCGTCGCCGCGGCCGGGCTCCTGGCAGTCGCACTATATTACAACTCGACCGGCGAGACGGATGAGCCCTTGGTCTATCTCCACGCCGTGCGCAGCATCGTCATCCTGATCTGCGGCGTACTCGCTGGCGCCGTCGGCGCTCAGCTCCGCCGCCAGTTCGCCGCGAGCATCGCGGCCGCGACCGCACGCGACCGGGTCACCAATCTGTTCGGCCAGCACGTCTCGCCGCAGGTGGTGGAGCGGCTGATGACGGCGGGAACGGGCGCTAGCGGCGACGTCCGCCGCGTTGCGGTGATGTTCGTCGATTTCCGCGGCTTCACGGCCGGCGCGCAGTCGCGCAGTCCGCAGGAGGTGGTCGACCGGCTCGACGGCGCCTTTGCCGTGCTGGTGGATATCCTCGACCGACATGGCGGCATCGTCAACAAGTTCCTGGGCGATGGGTTTCTCGCCCTGTTCGGCGCACCGCTGGAGGCCTCCGACGCAGCGCACCGTGCGGTTGCCGCAGGGCGTGAGATGCTGACCGCAATGGACCGCATCAACGCGCAGACGAGCTGGCCGCTGCGGATCGGCATCGGCATCCATTTCGGCGAGGTCGTCGCCGGCAATATCGGCTCGCCCCGGCGCAAGGAATACACGGTCATCGGCGATACCGTGAACTTCGCCTCGCGACTCGAGGCGCTGAACAAGGATTTCGGCTCGCAGCTCCTGATCTCCGCATCCGTGCGCGAGGCGCTGGGCGATGACGGGAGCGATGCCGTCGCGCTCGGCGAGGTCGAGGTGCGCGGCTACGAGCGGAAAGTACCGGTGTTTCAGCTGGGGTAACTGCATCACACATCGGCGCGCGCAGTTCACTTTCATGCAAGCGATTGCTCCGATTGCACTCAATTTTGGGGCATGACGGGCGATGTTTTCGGCTTGTAGAGTGCTGCGCGATGCGGCCGGTCGCGGCCGCGACTTGCATGAGGAAGTGACGATGCAGCGCCGCTACATCACCGTCGACGTGTTCACCGACCGCGCCTTCGGCGGCAACCAGCTCGCCGTGGTGCTCGATGCCGGCGGGCTGACGACGCAGCAGATGCAAGCGATCGCGACCGAGTTCAATTATTCCGAGACCACTTTCGTGCTGCCGCCGCGCGACAGGGCCAACGACGCCGAGGTGCGCATCTTCACGCCGGTGCAGGAGATCGCCTTTGCAGGCCATCCCAATGTCGGCACCGCCTTCGTGCTGGCCTCGATGGCGAAGGAGCCGAAGCCACGCCTGCTGTTCGAGGAAAAGGCCGGGTTGGTCCCGGTCGAGATCGTGCGAGAGCAGGGCAGGGTGATCAGAACCGAGCTCACCGCGCCGCAGCCGCTGCAGCGGCTCTCAACGCTGTCAACAGCGGAAGCCGCGAGCTGCATCTCGCTCGTTGCCGACGACATCAGGGCCGACAATCACGAGCCGCAGATTGTCACCGTCGGAAACGCGTTTCTGGTGATGGAGCTGCATTCGCGTGAGGCGCTGAAGCGGGCCCGGCCCGATGCTGCGGCCTTTGGCAAGGTCTTGCCGCGCGATGGTGCCCGCGCGGTGTGGTTCTATACGCGCGATGTGCCGGCGGCGGAGGCGCCTTGCGAGCGACAGGCGCGCATGTTCATGCGCGGTGCCAGCGGCCTCGTCGAGGATCCCGCCACCGGCAGCGCCACGGTTGCCGCCGCCGCGCTGTTCGCCGATCTCGATCCCACGCGCGACGGCGAGCTGAAGCTGACCGTCGGCCAGGGTTTTGACATGGGTCGTCCAAGCATCCTCTCGACCCGCGTGCGCAAGCAGGACGGCAAGATCGTCTCCGCCCACGTCGGCGGCGCTTGCGTGCAGATGATGGAGGGGACGTTCCGGCTGGCGGGGGAGGGGTAGGTCAATCTATCCGTCATTCCAGGGCGCGACGAAGTCGCGAACCGGAATGACGGCGACAACTACACCTGCCGCCCCGCCAAATTCTTCACCGCAACCCCATCGCGCTCCTCGATGATCTCCGCGATCATCTGGCGGTGGCAGTGGGTGTGGTCGCGCTCGTAGCACAGCAGGCACACCGGGCCGGCCTTTTTCACCAGCGCAGAAAGCTCGTCCATCTCTTCTTTCGCCTGCGGCGTCTTCAGGTGCTTGGAGAATATCTTCTCCAGCACGTCGTATTGACCGCTGCGGGCGGCGAGGCGGCCTTCCTTCGGCGTGCCGAGCGCGGCGAGATGGACATAGCCGATGCCGCGCTCGTCGAGGCCCGCCGAAAGCTGCTTCTTGGAAAAGCCTGGCCGGCGCGACGAGGTCACCGCGCGCACGTCGACCACGAGCTTGACGCCGGCCTGTTCCAGCTCGTCCAGCACGGCCTTCGGCGGTGTCTGCTCGTAGCCGATGGTGAAGAGCTTCTTCGCCTTTGCCATGGGCCTCAACTCACCCGTGCGATCAGTTCCATGGCGCCGTGCGGTGCGCGCACCTTGCCCTCGTGGATGACGTAAGCGAACACGTCGCGCGGCTCCTTCTTCGGCTTGGCCTTGTCAACCTTCGGGAGATCGTCGGGTTCACCGCCCGAAGCCCAGTCCTGGAAGCGCTCGGCCCAGGCGTCGAGCTGCTTCGGCGGATAGCAGGTCTTGATCTCGTCATTGCCCTTCTGCAGCCGTGCATAGACGAAATCGCCGGCGACATCTGCGATGGCGGGATATTTGCCGTGCTCGGCGAAAACCACGGGCGTCTCGAACTCGCGGATCAGCGCCACGAAGTCCGGCGTGCAGAAGCTGTCATGGCGCACTTCCACGACATGGCGCAGCGCGCGCCCCTCAAGCTTGCGCGGCAACAGCTCCAGGAACTTGCCGAAATCGGCACCATCGAACTTCTTCGTCGGCGCAAACTGCCACAGCACCGGCCCGAGATGATCGCCGAGTTCCAGCACGCCGGAATCGTAGAACCGCTTGATGGAATCGCCGGCCTCCGCGAGCACGCGGCGGTTGGTCGCAAAGCGCGGTCCTTTCACCGAGAATACGAAACCGTCAGGCACCTCGCTCGCCCATTTGCGAAAGCTCTCCGGCTTCTGCGAGCCGTAATAGGTACCGTTGATTTCGATCGAGGTCAGCTTCGAGGCGGCATAGGACAGCTCCTTCGCCTGCGCGAGCTTCTCCGGATAGAACACGCCGCGCCAGGGCTCGAAGGTCCAGCCGCCGATTCCGATGAAGATGTTGCCGGATTTTTTGGACGCAGTTTTTGCTTTGGCCACGGGAGTATCTCGCATCGACGGGGAGGGATCTCATCCTAATCAAACCAGATGTGATTGGCCAGTTGGCCGGTCCGGTCTAAGCTCGCGACGGACCCGCGAAGAAGGAGAACAAGATGCGGATGCTGCCGGTGGGGGTCGCGCTCGTCATGATGACATCTGCTGCCATGACAAGTTCTGCCGTGACAAGTTCTGCCGTGGCGGATGACGACGACACGAAGGGCGCGCAAAAGCTCGCTCAGCAGGGCCGCGACGGCTACTGGCATTGCCTCGCGCGGGAATATTCGCGCGAGTCCAATCAGGGCCTGTCGGAGCAGGATTTCGGCCGCTCGGTTGCGGGCGCCTGTCCGTCGGAGCGGCAATATTACCGGGTCACGCTGCTCGATTATCTCACCACGCAATATCCTGATATCGATGCCGGCGCCCATCTCGCCACCGCGAATAGAGCGGTGGAGGCGGCGCAGAAGGACATCGTGATGGCCTTCGTCAAGCACCGGCCGCCCCAGAAGTAGGGGAGTGGCGAATGGCGAATAGCGAATAGGGCGACAAGGCAGGCCATGCTCATTCGCCACTCGCCATTCGCTATTCGCCCTGGGCCTTCCAGTCGCGCGCTCATCCATGGTATCAGTGAGCCCGTCTGGAGCAGGAACTTGCATGTCGTCTGAGTCGGTGGGTGGCATTCTGGGGGCGATCGTCGCGGCGGTCGTCCTTGCGGTTGCCGTCGTGTTCGGGCCGATCGGCCAGTACGGCAAGCCGCCCAAGCCGGCGAAGGCCGAGCCGGCTCCTGCGGCGGCGCCCGCAGCCCCGGTCGCGCCCGCGCCGCGCGGGCCGGTCATCCGGGAAGTGCCCAACCAATAGGACATGAGAATCGGGCTTCCAACCCCCTTGCGGAACGCCTTTGCCATCCCCATCTAGCTTCTAACGGCGGCGTTGAGCGTAAAGACCTCCGTCGCTGGAACGACCTTGGAATAGCTTAAGGCTTGCGCCGGATGTACGCGCAGCCCGCCGTTCCGGGGTCGTTGGCATTTTAGGCCTCTTTTCGGCCATTCCCCAGAACCTCGGCTTGGCAGCGCAGGATGCGGCGGATATACGCTGCCGTCATGAACGAAGCGATCAGACCGGGCATCGACAACTGGGCTCAAGAGGGGCCGGAACTGTCGGTCATCGTCCCGACCTTCAACGAGCGCGACAACGTCACCGTGCTGTACCGGCGCCTCGAGGCGACGTTCGCCAACGTCGCCTGGGAGGTCGTGTTCGTCGACGACAATTCGCCCGACGGCACCTGGGATGTCGTGCGCGAGCTGGCGCAGCGCGACAGCCGCGTGCGCTGCGTCCGCCGCATCGGCCGCCGCGGCCTGTCGGGCGCCTGCATCGAGGGCATCCTTGCCTCCAGCGCGCCCTATGTGGCCGTGATCGATGCCGACCTCCAGCACGACGAGACGCAGCTGCCCAAGATGCTGCTCTTGCTCGCGAGCGATCAGGCCGACCTCGTCGTCGGCAGCCGCTACATCGAGGGCTACAGGAGCGAAGGCTTCAACAGGCAGCGCGCCGGCGCCAGCGCGCTCGCGACCGAGGTCGCCAAGAAGATGCTGCGGGTCGAGATTGCCGACCCCATGAGCGGCTTCTTCATGATCCGCCGCGACCGCTTCGAGCAGCTCGCGCCAAAACTCTCCGTGCACGGCTTCAAGATCCTGCTCGACATCGTCGCGACCGCGCATGGCAGCTTGCGGGCGGTCGAGATTCCCTACACCTTCGGCGCCCGCCAGCACGGCGAGAGCAAGCTCGATTCCATGGTCGCGCTCGACTTCCTCGGTCTCGTCTTCGCCAAGCTGACCAACGACGTCGTCTCGCTGCGCTTCATCCTGTTTGCGATGGTCGGCGGCATCGGCCTCGTTGTGCACCTGACCACGCTGTTCATCGCGCTTCGCCTGTTCAACGCGCCGTTCCCGGAGGCGCAGGCCGCCGGCGCCATCGTCGCCATGACCAGCAATTTCATCCTCAACAATTTCCTCACCTATCGCGACCAGCGGCTGAAGGGCTTTGCGCTGCTGCGCGGCCTGATCGCCTTCTACATCGTGTGCAGCGTCGGCCTGCTCGCCAATGTCGGCGTCGCCTTCTCGGTCTACGACCAGGAGCCGATCTGGTGGCTGGCCGGCCTGGCCGGCGCGTTGATGGGCGTGGTGTGGAACTACGCGATGTCCGGACTGTTCGTCTGGCGCAAGAAATAGCGCGTGATGGGCGGGGCCGATGCGCGGATCGTCCGCAACACCGCGCTGCTGATTGTCGCGCTGGTGGGATTGCGGCTCGTCGCAGCCGCCTTCACGCCGATCACGTTCGACGAAGCCTATTACTGGATGTGGTCGAAGAGCCTCGCCGGGGGCTATTACGACCACCCGCCCATGGTCGCCTATGTGATCCGCGCCGGCACCATGATCGCGGGCGATACCGAGCTCGGCGTCCGCCTCGTCTCGGTCCTGTTGGCGCTGCCGATGAGCTATGCGGTCTATCGCTCGGCCGCGATCCTGTTCGGCGGCACACGCGTGGCCGCGACCAGCGCCATCCTCCTCAACGTGACACTGCTGGCCTCCGTCGGCACGCTGATCGTCACGCCCGATGCGCCGCTGCTGGTCGCCTCGAGCTTCGTGCTGTTCTTCCTCGCCAAGGTGCTGGAGACGGGACGGGGCGCCTGGTGGCTCGCGGTCGGCGCCGCAGTCGGCGCGGCGCTATTGTCGAAATACACCGCGATGTTCTTTGGCGCCGCGATCCTGATCTGGCTCGCTTGCGTGCCGAAGCTGCGGCGCTGGTTCCTCTCGCCCTGGCCCTATCTCGGCGGCCTCGTGGCGCTGGCACTGTTCTCGCCGGTGATCCTCTGGAATGCCGACCATCAATGGGTCTCGTTCGCAAAGCAGCTCGGGCGTGCCAAGATCGAGGACTTCCGCCCCGTCTTCATCGCCGAACTGATCCCGACCCAGATCGCGTTCGCAACGCCGCTGGTCTTCATCCTCGGTGCGATGGGCCTGCACGCGCTGACCTGGCAGCGCGCCGGCGCGCTCGCCTCGCGCGTGCTGATCGAGACGATGTTCTGGACCATCGTCGCCTATTTCGTCTGGCATTCGCTGCATGCCCGGGTCGAGGCCAACTGGTTCGCGCCGGTGTATCCGCCGTTCGTCATTGCCGCGGCCGCCGCTGCCAATCTTGCGCAATGGAAGCCGCGCCAACGGCGCCTCGTCGACTTCTGCTTGCGCTGGGCCGCGCCTGTGGGCATCGTGATGTTTGCAGCCTTGATCGTGCAGGCCAACACTGGCTGGCTTTCGGGCTACCGCCGTGACGCCACGGTCCGCAGCGTCGGTGTCGGCTGGCGCGAGCTCGCCTCGGAGATCGAAGCGGTGCGCGTGCGCGTGGGTGCGAGCTGCGTGCTTGCACAGGATTACGGCACCACGAGCTGGCTCGCCTTCTATCTGCCGCGCGGCACCTGCGTCGTGCAGCAAAGCCAGCGTATCCGCTGGGTCAACATGGCTGAGCCGGATCCCAAGCTGCTCGCGGGCAAGCTGCTCTATGTCGACGAGCTGCGCGCCGACGGTCATCCCGCCCTCAATGCTCTCTTTGCAAAGGTGACGCAGGTGGCGCAACTGCAGCGCAAGCGCGGGCCGCTCGTGGTCGAGACCTACGGCATCGACCTGCTGGAAGGCGCCAGAGGCGAAGTGCTGGACCGCTCGCCGCCACCGGAAGCGCGGTAGCGCCTTAGAGCGGAATGGCTTGAGGTCGAATCAATTGCCGCGCGCTCGGTGCAACCTCTCCCGCTTGCGGGAGAGGTCGCGCCCACCGGGTCGCGCCGTAGGCGCGCCCGATGACAGGCTCCGGCGCGGGTGAGGGTTTTCTCCTCTAGGGGATTGTCCCATTGCGGAAACACCCTCTCCCCAACCCTCTCCCGCAAGCGGGAGAGGGAGCGCACCTCCGTCTTTGCTACGATCGAGCATCACTTCATCGCGCTTTAGTCGATCATCTCGGCCTTGTCAGCATCCTGTCCCGGCCCGTCGCGATCGCGCCAGAACCAGACGGTTACGACGCCGGAACGGCCGCGGACCTGGGCGAGCAAGGGGCCGGACAGAACACCGTCGGGCGCGCCCTGGAAGTCGGCCGCATCCAGCAGCGTGTCGCTCAGCGCGAGGCGCGCATCGTTCTGGGCGGCAATCTCCATCAGCCGGCTTGCGACGTTGACGGTGTCGCCTGTCGCCGTGATGTGCTGATGGCTTTCGCCGAGTCGCGAGGCGACGATCGGGCCGCAATGTGCGCCGATCTTGTAGCCGAGTTGACCTGCGATCGCCGGCGGCAGCGAGGCGATCCAGCGTGCGAGGCCGCGATGCAGATCGACCGCGCATTTCAGCGCGCGCGCCGAATCGTCGGGCATCGCGCGCGGTAGCCCGAACAGGATCATGGCGCCGTCGCCGAGAAAGCCCGTGATCATGCCGCCGCAATCGATCGCGATCCGGTCGACCAGCGCATGAAACGCCTTCAGAATATCCGTGAGCTCGTCCGGATCGATCCGCTCGCTCAAACCGGTGAAACCGGAGAGATCGACGAACACCACGGCTGCATCCTGCCGCACCGGCTTCGACAGGAAGTTCGGATCTCGCGAGAGCCAATCCCGCAGCGCCGGAGCCTGGAATTGCGCAAGCGACCTGCTCTTAGCGGCGAAATATTGCGTGCGGCGGCCTCCGGCCCACAGCTGCACGCCGGCAAAGACCGCAACCGGCGGCACGGCGGCGGCGAGCGTGGTCGCGGCGTTCAGCCAGACGCCGTGCGTGAACGCGAACAGGTTGAGCCCGGCCCAGGCGATCATCACCGCGGCCGCCGCCATGGTGCCGAGCGCGATGCGCCGCCAGGCGAGCAGGCCGACCAGCAGCACCGGCAGCAGGATCGCCGTGAGCGCGTCGGCAATGCGGACCCGGTGGTCACGCAGGATGGCATCGCCGGCGACGAGATGCGTGATTGCGGTCGAGACCACCTCGACGCCGGGCATCAGGGAATCGAACGGCGTCGGATAGAAGTCGCCGCCGCCGGCGACGGAGGCGCCGATCACGACGATACGGTTCTCGATGGCCGCGCGATCGAGCGTGCCGTCGAAGATGCTCTGTGCGCTGACGGTGCGGATGGTGCGGCGCGGGCCGTAATAGGTGATCGGCAATGCCAGATTGCTGTCGGTCGGCACCACGCGATCCCCGAGCATGAGATGGCCTGGCGCGACGGTCAGCGGCTCGTCGAGCGCGCGGGCCGCGACGCGCAACGGAAACGACAGCTCGACCTTGTCGCGGGTCCGGAACAGCATCGGCACCGAGAGCGGCGAGCCTGATTGCCCGGTCGCGACATTGACGATGCCGACCTCGGCGTGCTCGGCGAATGCGGGCAATGGCTGCAGGAAACGCTCGGCCTCCGGCAGCACGGCGAGGGGACCTTCTCGGCTGGGTGCCACTGTTTCGCTGGCGGAGGGGAAGATCGCGGCGGCGGCGAGCACCATGGGACCGGTGGCCAATGTGTTGGCCAGCGTCGCATCGCCGATCGCGGCGCTGCGGTCGACCAGCAGCAGGTCGATCGCTACGACCTTCGGCTTGAACTGCACGATGGTGTCGACGACGCGGGCAAGATCGGCGCGCGGCAGTGGATAGGTGCCGCCGCGCTTCACGACGGTGTCGTCGATCGCAACGATGGTGACGAAATCCGGCGGACGCCGCACGCCGCGCGCCTGCGTCCGCCAATCCGTCAACGTGGCTTCGAGGCGGTCCAGGAAGCGCAGATGGCCGTCGGCGTGCATGGCATAGATGCCCGCGCCCCACAGTGCGGTGAGGACGAGTGCCACCAGGATCTGAACGCGTCGGCTGCGCATGCGGTCTTGCAATCGTATGATCCAAATCTCATGGGCCCGGCTTTGCCGGCCCGGGCTCATTGCCCGAGTCTGGCCATGAGCGCGTCAACGCGCGGCTGGCCCCAGGTCTTGACGGTCAACGGACCGGTTGGCTCGACATCGACGCCTTCTCCGGGGCCGAGCACGACGGCGCGTCCACGAGCCCTGCGGCTCACGCCAACCCGGCCGTCTGCGACGAACACGGAAGTCTTGGCGTCAGCGACATCGACCGCCCATTTCGTGCCGCGCACCGCGGCAATCGCTTGCGGCGTCAGCACCTTGAAGGGATTGCCGCGCGGCTTCTTGGGCACCTCGATCAGCAGCGCTTTGCTGCTCAACTCCACGGAGTCTATATGTCCGTCGCGGTTGGCGTCCTTAAGTTCAAATCTGGCGCCGTTTTCCGCAACGATGGTGATGCCGTTGTCGCAGCGCCAGGTCTGCGTCCCGGCAGCCGACGGCGATGCCGTGCAGCCCGCATTCGCCGCAGGCTGCGCAGTCGCAGATCCGATCAACAGAAACGACCCCGCCAGGGCGAAAAACCCTGCGCGCGCGATCCCTCTCATGCCAGCCTCCGTTTTGCGTGCTCGGCACAGCTCAGGGCAGGATGATACGGTACCGTATCACGCGCAGAGGCTGCTGAAAAGTGCCGAAGTGGGAGCTATTTTCTCGCGGCGGCGATGTCCAGAACCGCGACGATCAACTTTCAATCACGGCGCCGTGCCGCGTGAGGTCGCCCGGCGCCATAAGCATGCACCATTCCCGCGCGGCCGACGAGGCCAATCCGACGCATCGTCCACCAGCCTCGCGCAACGCTGGCACGTTACGTTCAGGGGCAGTTGAGGACCACGAAAATGACGTTCTCAAGTGCGTCATGGATGTGGCCGCAGACGTCCGCAGAGCGTGCTGAACCGGCCGAGAATTATAGTTAACAGACCCGACTAAGTCCGTAGTTCTGCGGGCTTTTTTCTCAAAACGGGACAGCATTAACGAGCTGCCGCAGATCCGCCCGAACTTAATCCGCATTTAACTAAAAGTCGCCTTAATGACGCTCCGACCCTCTGCGAGATGCTGTTCCCGGATCGTGACCAGCGGCACTTCGAAGGGGGACTGAGTGACACCGTCCTGGACGCAAGGCGAATGAGTACGAGTATCGCTGCGCAGAGTAACGCGGCACGGAAGTCCAAGAATTTCTCGAAGACCAATTCGCGGAAATCTTCCCGGAAAATGACCACGACCAATTGGCTTGGCGCCGCGGCGATCGGCTGTGCCGTGATGGGCGCCGGCTGGACTATCCACAGCAACATCTTCGGCGCGAGCGTCTATCCCTCGGTCGGCAGCGTCGGCTACGACGAGCCGGTGATCAAGCGCGCGCCCAGGGTGGTGCTGCGCGAGGCCGGCGAGGCCATCAAGGAAACCTTCGCGCTGCTGCCCGACCGCCTCCAGGTCGCAGCTCCGATCTCGCGCGAAATGTTCAACGAGCGCTTTGCGGCGGCCGCAACGCAGGGCGTGCCGTCGAATGCCACAAGCGCCGCACCCCCGGCGCAGGTCGTTGCGGTGGCCAAAGACGCCCCGAAGCAGGGCGTGATCGCGAAGGTCGCGGAGGCGCTGAAGCCGGCAGCCAAGGGCGCCGACAACGCCGCGGACAAGACCAAGCGCGCGCCGGCTGCCCAGCTGCAACTCGCCTCGGCCGACCCGGCCGAGATCGTGCCGGCGCCCGAAGCCAAGCAAAAATCCTTTGCCGATCGCGCCAAGGCCGCGGTGATGTCGATCACCGCTCCGCGCCAGGCAATGGTGGAAAAGCTGTGGGGCAAGCGCGAAGCGTCCGGCGGGCTGCTCGCCTACGCCTCGGCCGATGCCAGCATCACCGCGTCCATCGCCCCGAAGGAGCAGAACCCGATGTTCGGCGGCGCTCCGCCTTATGAGCGGGACACCGCGGTCTACGACATCACGGCCAAGATGGTGTATCTGCCCGACGGCACCAGGCTCGAGGCGCATTCCGGCCTTGGCGCCAACCGCGACGATCCGGACTCCCGCCGCCTGCGCATGCGCGGCGTGACGCCGCCGCACATCTATACGCTGAAGCCGCGCGAGGCGCTGTTCCACGGCGTGCCGGCGCTGCGCCTCACCCCGATCGGCGGCGAGAGCGCGATCTACGGCCGTGACGGCCTGCTCGCCCACACCTTCATGCTCGGGCCGGGCGGCGATTCCAACGGCTGCGTGTCGTTCAAGGATTACTACGCGTTCCTCGACGCCTACCGCAACAAGGGCATCCGCAAGCTCGCGGTGCTGGCGCGGGTGGAGTGAGGCGTAGCGTGGCCGCCGGTGCGGGCACAGCCAGCTATCGCTTGACGAAGGTGAAGCTGCACGGACGCTGTTCGTTGCGTTTGCCGCTGCCACGACTGCGCTCGAATTGCGCGTCGATCGTGTATGCGTAGGATGAGCCGGGGGCGACGTTGTTGATGGTGTAGGCGCTCGGACCGGTGAGGCCGCGTGCACTGAGCGTGCTCTTCCCATCAGCCGATATCTGACCGTCGATTTCGAGCGTACTGTTCGTACGCGGGTCCCGGTCCTCTGCATGAAATACGCCGTTCGCGACCGTGGCCGACAGCGCGCGGGTATAGCCCAATGCCTTGCCCGAGCTGGCGCAGTTCACGGTGACGTCCCACTTGCCATCGAACGTCTTGTTCTCGCCGCTCGTCGGCGCAAGTGCCACCTTTTGTTTCAGGCTTTCGATCCGCGCCCTGGCCAGATTGGCGAAGGTGCAATTCGGAAAACGTGCGAGGTGATCCTCAAAGGCGCCGACGGTGCCGATTCCATCGGCGGCCCTCCAATGTACTTCCGCGGATGCGCAAGGATCAGGCCGAGATGCACCTTGCGGAGCCGCAACCGTGACCGATACCGGTCCGTTCAGGTAGAACCTCCCGATGATCGACAGCGAAAGCTCCGGGAGCTGGGTCTTGCCGCTGCTCTCGTAGACGTCGCTGCTGATGTCGCGGAAGACATCGCCGATCTCCTGGGGCTGCTCGATGTGCTTGAGGAACGCGGTGGTATAGGGACTGTTGCGGCCGGTGCCATCGGCGGCCACCTGACCTGATTGCGTCGAGAACGACACGATCGTGCCGCGAGGAGCATCGACTTTCGACAGCCCCCGTCCGATCGAGGCGGCGCGCGTCGTGCCGGCGGAACGCTTGAGAGTTTCCGCCAGCGGATTGTCGCGGCAGGAATCCAGCACCAGGATGCGCAGGTTCTTGGCCTGCTGCAGATCGTTCACGATATCGTCGACCCGCACGAAGCGTTTGAGATCCGCCTCATCCGTGAGCACGGCATCGACGGGCATGAGGTAATTCACGCCGTTGTACTGCATCGCATGGCCGCTGTAGTAGAACATGGCAACATCTGCTCGGCTCGCCGCTCGCGCAAAGCGGATGGTCAGGTCCTGCATGTCGGCCTGGCGCAAATCGATGCCCTGGAGCACCTCGAAGCCGCTGCGCCTCAGCGAGGCAGCGACGTCCTCGGCATCATGCAGGGGGTTGGAAAGCTTCGCGGTCGAGACGTAGGCGCCGTTGCCGATGACCAGCGCGACCCGCGTGTCCGCCGATGCCGGAGCAAGGCCCAGCCAGCAGGCGAGGAGAGCGACGCAAGTCCGTGCCAGGCACATTCCGGAAGAAGCACGCATGAATGCCGTCCCAGGAAATATCGAAAAATATCCCTGAGATTAGCGCATGCCGCGCCGACATCAATGCTCTGCCTTGCCTGCGGCGCAGATCGCACCGCATCCCGTCACGCCGCGCTCGCCGCAACGGTCTTGCGCAGCGCCATCTCGGTCGCGATCGCGCGCCGGACCGCGGGGCGGGCCTGCATGCGTTCGAGATAGGCCGCGAGCGATGGCCATTGCGCGATGTCGATCCCTGCCGGACGGAGCAGCAGCAAGGTCCAGGTGAGATGGGCATCGGCCACGGTGAAGCCGTCGCCGACGAGGAATTCGCGGCCCGCCAGATGCGCTGCCGGCACCGACAAGGTCTGCATGATCCTCGCGCGCGGCTTGGCCAGCGAGCCGTCGTCCTTGTACCAGAAGGTCGGAAACAGGAACGCCTTGTGGATCTCGGCGCTGACGAAGCTCAGCCATTCCTGCAGGCGATAACGATCGAAGTCGCCGGGCCGCGGCGCAAGGCGTGCCTCCGGCTTCACATCGGCGATGTATTGCAGCACCGCTGCGCTTTCCGTCAGCCGCTCGCCGTTCTCCAGCACCAGGACCGGCACCGCGCCCTTCGGTGACACGCGGAGGAAATCGCCGCCATCGTCCACGAGCCGCTTGGTCCAGATATGGGCGAGGTGATACTGCGCCTCGATCCCGGCCTCCAGCAGCGCGATGCGGCTCGAGAGCGAGCAGGCCATCGGAAAGAAATAGAGCTGCAGCATCGGGACGGTCTCCTCAGGTCAGTGCGTCGCTCTGCGCGATGATCGCGAAGCGATCCGACAATTCGGCCAGAGCGACCTCGTGAACAATTCTCGCCGGCAGCGTGCCGCCGCGCCCGTCGGGAAGATCGCGCGTGGCGCAGGCGTCGGCCGCGATGGTCGTGCGCAGGCCGAGATCGAGCGCGGCGCGCGCGGTCGAAGACACGCACATATGCGTCATGAACCCCGCGAGCACGATGTTCTTGCGCGCCGTGGCGGCCAGCCGGGCCTGCAGGTCGGTGCCGGCGAAGGCATTCGGCAGCGCCTTCTCGATCACGGGCTCGGTCGCAAGCGGCGTCAGGCGCTCGACGATGGCGCCGCGCGCCGCCTCGCGGTCGAACAGGCCGCCGGCGCGGCCCTTGTGCGCGACGTGGAAGATCGCAGCTTTGCTCTCCCGTGCGCGCGCGAGCAGGCGCGCAGCCGCGGCGATCGCCGCTTGCGCATCGGGCAGGGCGAGCGGGCCGGCGCAATGTCGATCAGAACGAGGCATGTCTCGTTGAGCTGGGGCGGATCGAGATCGGCGCCGGCGAGTTCGAGCAGCGTCTTTGGAGCGGTCATGCCGTCAGGCCCTCGTGAATTCGGATGCGTTGACATTAGCGCAGCAGCAGCCTGCCATTGTGCAGGACTATTGCAGCTGATGGCTGCAAATTTGCAGGCAGCGGCGGCGCCTGCTAGGCTCGCCCGATGAATTGGGACGATCTGCGCATCATCGCTGCGGTCAGGGACGAGGGCACCTATGCCGGCGCCAGCGCGCGGCTGCGCATCGACGAGACCACCGTCGGCCGCAGGCTTGCGCGCATCCAGCGCGATCTCGGCGTGAAGCTGTTCGATGCGGTGGACGGCGTGCGGCGGCCGACGCGCCAGTGCGAGGCGGTGCTCGCGCATGTCGGTGCGATGGCCGCGCATGCGGCGGCGATCGACCGCATCAAGGAAAGCCAGGTCGGCCCGGTCGGGCGGCTGCGCATCGCCTCGACCAATGCGGTCGCCGAGGAGCTGCTGGCGCCGCATGCGAGCAGCTTCCTGCGCGATCATCCGGGACTGACGCTGCAATTCCTCACCGCGAGCGGCAACGTCAAGTTCTCGCGCTGGCAGGCCGATCTCGCCATCCGCCTGCGCAAGCCGGAGAAGGGCGACTTCACCATCTCCAAGCTCGGCGACGTCAGGCTGTACTTCTTCGAGCCCGCGGACCGCGGCGGCAGTGAGCCCATTGCGTGCGTCTATCCGGACGAGCTCGACGCGATTCCGGAAGCGCAGTTCTTGCGTGCGAAGCGGCTGACGAACGTGCGCTGCGTCACCGACAATATCGGCATCATCCGCACCATGATCCAGTCGCATCAGGCCATCGGCGTGCTGCCCGAGCACAGCTGCGGGCCGCTGCTCGCCGACCGCAGCCTGCGCGCCACCCTGCTGCCGAAGCGCCGCGACGTCTGGCTGCTCGTGCAGAACCACCTCAAGCGCGATCCTGCGACACGCGTGACGATCGCGTGGGTGAGGGCGTGCTTCCAGGACGTCTCGCGCAATTGACATCGCATGTTACCGTGATCGTCGCACCACGGCGCAAGCAGATCGAAGTGGACGGAGAAGTTCGGGCGCAGCCGCCGCTAAGTCTGTGTAGTTGGAATGGTCATCGGCCCTTACGTATATGCGACCGATGAACGCAGAAGTAGCAGAGCGTATTGATTGTATCTTTAGCTCCCGCTTTTATGGATGCTACTTCAGCGGGTAGTATTTTTCGGGTGGTGGTCTTCGTGTCATTCAACCCGGTCATTGCCCTAGCCCGCCGTTATTTGCGCTACCAATTCGTAAGCGCCAACAATCATCTCCATAATCGTTCGATGCCTAAGCGGAAGGTGAGTGCGCGTCCCAACTCTCGGGAGACACGCTCGAAAACCAACCTTTCAACTCAGATCATTGGAGGAATTGCATGCCCCATTCGATATTTGCGGCTGGTACCTCGAGGATTGAGACCCGGCATAGAGAATTTGGCACGGAAGTTGTTCATGTGCCCGGATTGAAACCCCATGACCTGATACTTCTAACCCCATACACGCAGAACGGTGGCCCGTCTGGCCCTGAAGGAAAGGGGCCCCTTTATTGCGCCTTCATCAGCGAGAAAAATCAGGAGGCCTTTGAAATTCTCGTTTATGACATTCAGGGTGGCAGATTCAACGTTGTGGTGACCGTGGATTGGGCTGTCGTCCGCCAATAGTGCCCCAGACGATCAGGATCAGTTGTGAATCGACTTGCTGCACTTGATAACTTGCAGGTCGATACAAAAAACTTTGTAGTGCAGCTGCTGCCCTGCTACTGAACAGCAAATCACATTCAATACCGATTTGTGCCCTGGGCCTCGCGCCCGGGGCGTTTTGTTTTGAGCGTAGCGGAGTCGGGTGTGACCGAGAGGAAGCTCGCCACCAAAGGTGTCCCATAAGAGCGGAAAGAATTCTTATTGGGACGCTGCGACTAGGTCCTTTGCACACGAATCTTCAGGGTTCGTTCAAGAGCCTCAAGCCGCCCGGCCGTCCCGCCTATATCTTATTTGAAAGCGAGGGCAGACTGATGCGCGATTGGTGGGCTCCTTGCTCAAGCGACTGCCCGCCCATGTATGCCAATTGTTGCTTCCGGCCTCTGGACCGGCAACGGAAAACACGCGGGCGGCGCAAGGTGCTCCAGCGAAAAGTTCGGAGGCGGGCTGCAATGCAGCAAGCGGCCCTTCACATCGGTGTTGCCGCGGTCTGCGATGAACGCGATCGGCGCGAGGCGCGACCAATTTGAGCTCGTCGGGGATTGAGCGCGCTCGCAGGTTGCGTCATCCTGGAGCCGCAACGTCTTGATCAGGGAAGGCACATGACCGTTCTTCAGGAATCGATCCGCCCCGCAGCACGATCCAGCGACTGGAAGGCGATCGTCGTCCTGATCCTCATGATCCCGGTGCTGTGGTCGCCGGTGATCCTGTTTCGCTTCGTCCTGTATCAGCCGTTCAACATTCCGTCCGGTTCGATGACACCGGCGCTGATGGTCGGCGACTACGTCTTCGCCGCGAAATATCCCTACGGGTATGGCCGCTATTCACTCCCTTTCGCGTCGTCCTGGATCTCGGGCCGCATCCTCGCCGCCGATCCCGAATACGGAGATATCGTGGTATTCCGGACGGCGAAGGACAGTTCTGCCGACTACGTCAAGCGCGTCGTCGGCCTGCCCGGAGACCGCATCCAGATGCGGCAGGGCCGCCTCATCCTCAACGATCGCCCGGTGACCCGCGTCGCCCTGGAAGCGACATTTGCCGACGAGGCCTGCGGCGTGGACGACGGTGCGGCCGTCAAGCGCTGGCGCGAGACGCTGCCGAGCGGCGCGTCCTATGTGACATATGACTGCCTCGACGACGGCTATCTTGACAACACCAACGTCTTCACCGTGCCGCCGGGCCACATCTTCGTGCTCGGCGACAACCGCGACAATTCCACCGACAGCCGCATGTCGACATTCGGCTTCGTGCCGATGGACAATCTCATCGGCAAGGTGACGCGGATCTTCTGGTCGCTCGACGAAGACGGCGAGCCGCGCTTCGAGCGGATCGGGAAGGCGGAGTGAGGGGGAGCCTTTCCGCCGTCATTCCGGGGCGCGCCCTCTTGGGCGCGAGCCCGGAATCCATAATCACAGCCAGATGGAGTGGGCCCGCTATGCCCGTCGCCCGTGAGTTTCGTGGTTATGGATTCCGGGCTCGCGCCCAAGGGGCGCGCCCCGGAATGACTGGTTGAGAGAACAGAGGCCCCCCAAAACAAAAACCCCGGCATCGCTGCCGGGGTTTCGTAGTTCTCGAGGTGGTTGGACCTCAGAAATCCATGCCGCCCATGCCGCCGCCCGGGGGCATCGCCGGGCCGGCGCCGCCCTTCTTGGGCAGCTCGGCGACCATGGCTTCCGTGGTGATCAGGAGCGCGGCCACCGAGGCAGCGTTCTGGATCGCGGTACGGACCACCTTGGTTGGGTCGATGATGCCCTTCTTGACGAGGTCGGCATATTCGCCGGTCTGGGAGTCGAAGCCGTAATTGTAGGCCTTGTTCTCCAGGATCTTGCCGACGATCACCGAGCCGTCTTCACCGGCGTTGATCGCGATCTGGCGAGCGGGGGCCGACAGCGCCTTGCGCACGATCTCGACTCCGGTCTTCTGGTCGTCGTTCTTGGTGCGCAGACCCTTGAGCTGCTCGGAGGCACGGAGCAGAGCGACGCCGCCGCCCGGAACGATGCCTTCTTCCACGGCTGCGCGGGTCGCATGCATCGCGTCATCAACGCGATCCTTGCGCTCCTTCACCTCGACCTCGGTCGCGCCGCCGACGCGGATCACCGCGACGCCGCCCGCGAGCTTGGCAAGACGCTCCTGGAGCTTCTCACGGTCGTAGTCCGAGGTGGTCTCCTCGATCTGCGCCTTGATCTGGGCCACGCGCGCCTCGATGTCGGCCTTCTTGCCGGCGCCGTTGACGATCGTGGTGTTCTCCTTGTCGATCATCACCTTCTTGGCGCGACCGAGCATGTTGAGCGTGACGTTCTCGAGCTTGATGCCGAGGTCTTCCGAGATCGCCTGGCCGCCGGTCAGGATCGCGATGTCCTGCAGCATGGCCTTGCGGCGATCGCCGAAGCCCGGAGCCTTGACGGCCGCGACCTTCAGGCCGCCGCGCAGGCGGTTCACGACCAGGGTCGCCAGGGCTTCGCCTTCGACGTCCTCGGCGACGATGACCAGCGGCTTGCCGGTCTGCACCACGGCCTCGAGCAGCGGCAGCAGCTCGTTCAGCGAGGAGAGCTTCTTCTCGTTGATGAGGATGTAGGCGTCGTCCATCTCAACGCGCATCTTGTCGGCGTTGGTGACGAAGTAGGGCGAGATGTAGCCGCGGTCGAACTGCATGCCCTCGACCACGTCGAGCTCGGTCTCGAGCGACTTGGCTTCCTCGACGGTGATGACGCCCTCGTTGCCGACCTTCTTCATGGCGTCGGCGAGGAACTTGCCGATCTCGGCATCGCCGTTCGCCGAGATGGTGCCGACCTGGGCGATCTCGTCGTTCGAGGTGACCTTCTTCGAGTTCTTCTCGAGGTCGGCCACGACGGCTTCGACCGCGAGGTCGATACCACGCTTGAGGTCCATCGGGTTCATGCCGGCGGCGACCGACTTGGCGCCTTCCTTCACGATCGCCTGGGCGAGCACAGTGGCGGTGGTGGTGCCGTCGCCGGCGGCGTCAGCGGACTTGGAGGCGACTTCGCGCACCATCTGCGCGCCCATGTTCTCGAACTTGTCGTCGAGCTCGATCTCCTTGGCGACGGTGACGCCGTCCTTGGTGATGCGAGGAGCGCCGAACGACTTGTCGAGCACGACGTTGCGGCCCTTGGGACCGAGCGTGACCTTCACCGCGTTGGCGAGAACGTCGACGCCGCGCAGCATCTTGTCGCGCGCTTCAACCGAGAATTTGACTTCTTTGGCTGCCATCTGGAGTTTTCCTTAGGTGAGTTTGACTGGAGGGAGGAGAGGGGCTCTTAAGCCGCCTTCTTCTTGGACTCGCTGACTTCGAGAACGCCCATCACGTCGCTCTCCTTCATGATCAGCAAGTCCTGGCCGTCGATCTTGACCTCGGTGCCGGACCACTTGCCGAACAGCACGCGGTCGCCGACCTTCAGGTCGATCGGGATCAGCTTGCCAGCTTCGTCGCGGCCACCGGGGCCAACGGCGACGACTTCGCCCTGGGAGGGCTTTTCCTTGGCAGTGTCGGGAATGATGATGCCGCCAGCGGTCTTCTCTTCTGCGTCGATGCGCTTGACCACGACGCGGTCGTGAAGCGGACGGAATTTCATGCAGTCCTCCTAAGCAATTGCACGTGTTGAGGATTTTGAGATTGTTAGCAGTCGTTGCCCGTGAGTGCTAGCACGGGCGAGCCTGAAATAGGACAGGAATTTTGCGGGGGCAAGGGTTTGTAGCAGAAAAATTAGCAGCCGAAAGCGCGGACTGCCAGAAACCCCTCGCCATCGTTAACCGCCTTGGAGGCCTCTCGACGCCTCTTGGGTGACCGTATTAGCACGGAGTCGTCTCTGCTGCTAAAGCATTGAATTTCAACAGCTTGTTAAACTTTTGGGCTTGAGATGAGTTGTCAGTTTGCGTCACATTTCTCTCATGTGAGCGCATCGTTTCCGGGTGGCTCCCCGGGGCACGGACCAAGCCACTCGCCGGATGCGCTCCTGCAAAGGAGGTTTGGCATGGGACTGCGCGTTGGGGGCGTTTCCGAGGAATTCCGGAAACAGATGCTGGGCTACGGGCTGACGACGGCACAAATTCTCTATCGGATGCCGGATCATCCCTCGCTGCTCCAGACCTATGTCTGGCAGAACTACGACATGTTTCCGAAATTCCCCGCGCTGACCGATTTCCTGGCGTTCTGGCAGGAGAAGCTCGACGGTCCCCTCCATTCGGTGACGGTGGCCCATTCCAAGCTGATCAAGCCGGCCGAGCTTCGCGCCGTCGACGGCGTGTTCCGTCTGCATTGAACGGAGCACCGGTCTCGTAGGGTGGGCAAAGGCGCGCTCTTCGCGCGCCGTGCCCACCGTCTGTTTCCGATTGAGAGAAGTCGTGGGCACGCTGCGCTTTGCCCACCCTACGATGTCACGCACCGACAGCGCCGTTGCAATAGCGTGTCCACATCGCGCGATAGGCCGCGTCCACCGCTTGTGCATATGAGATGGGGTTGCCCGCGGCCGCGGCGTTGATCGTTGCGGGCAGTTCGCGGCGCAATTTGTCGAGCTCGCCGATCTCGGCCGCGCGGCTGGCCGCGATCTCGACATAGGCCTCCTCGCTGTCGGCGACCCAGTCCGGCAGGCCAAGTGCGGTGAGGATGGCGCCGGCAGCGCGGCCGGGCAGGCTGTTGCCGAGCTTCGCCACCACGGGCACGCCCATCTGCAGGGCTTCCCATGTGCTGACGCCGCCGTTCTGCGGGAACGGATCGAGAGCAATATCGATGCGATTGAACGATGCCAGATGCTCGTCGCGCAAGGTGGCCCCGAGCAGATCGACGCGTTCGGCCGGCAATCGGCAGGCCGCAAATCGCGCCAGCAGCTTGTCGCGGACCAGCTGGTCGTCGAGCGCAACGTCCTTGATCAGGAGGCGCGAGCCCGGCACCCACTCGAGGATCCTGGACCAGACTGCCGCCGCCTCGTCCGAGATCTTGCTGATGCGGTTGAAGACACCGAACGTGACGAAGCCGTTCGAGAGAGCCGGCGTTGCGGCTCGCGCAATCCCGGCCGGCAGCGGCGCCAGCGTCACGAAGCACGGCAGGTCGACCACCTTCTCTGCAAACAGATGCCGAACCTCGTGCGGAATCCCGACCGGATCCGAGAACAGATAGTCGATCGCCGGCAACCCGGTGCCGGTGCCGTGGCCCCAGCCGTGCGCCTGGATCGGTGCCGGCTTGCGCGCAAATACGCCGAGGCGGTTTCCTCTTGTATGGCCGGACAGATCGATCAGGATATCGATGCGATCGGCGCGAATCTGGACGGCAAGGCGATCGTCGCTCCATTGCGAGGCGTCGCGCCAGCGATCGGAAATGCCTTGAAATTCGCGTGTCGTCGCATCCACTCTCGCCGAGCACGAATAGCAAACGATTTCGAACTGGGCGCGGTCGTGGTGTTGCAGGACAGGCTTGAAGATGAACGCAGCCGAATGCGCGTTGAAGTCTGAGGAGACGTAGCCCAGCACCAGGCGACGATCCGGATCGCGGCTGTTGTCATGCGGTGCCGCCGCTTCTGAAGCGATTTTCGCCCCGATCCGCTCCCACCATACGCGTCGCGCCTGCTGATGCCGCTCGACGCTGGCGTCCGGCACGAAATCGAGCGTGAAGATCTTGCTGGAGATCGCACTCTCGAGGTCGGGCCTGATGTCGAGGGCTCTGTCGAAACTGGCGAGGGCTTCGTCGACCCGGCCCAGTCCGGCAAGACAAAGGCCCAGCACCAGATGAGCTTGATCGGAATCGGGCGCGATCGCGAGCGCCTTCTCGCAATCGGATAGTGCCTGGGCCACCTGCCGGGTCTGGAGCAAGACATTGGCGCGCCAAAGCCATCCGTTCACGTCGTCAGGGGCGAGGGCGATTGCCCGGTTGCAATCCGCCATGGCCTCGTCGAATCGCTGCAACTCCCGGAGTGCCACGGCGCGGTTCGCCAGCGCCGCCGCATAGTCGGGCTTGATCGCGAGCGCGCGGTTCAGGCTTGCAAGAGCCTCGTCGTAGTTGCGCAGACGGCAGAGCGCAGAGCCACGGCCGTTGTAGGCTTCGGCAAGATTTGCGTCGATGGCGAGCGCCCGATCGTAGCTGTCGAGCGCTTCCTGGTAGCGATCAAGGGCCGCGCTCGCGTTCCCGAGGTTGGAGAGGGCGAGGGCGTAGTTGGGCCGCAAGGCGAGGGCCTTGCGGTAGCTCTCGCGGGCCTCAGCGTGACGTTTCAGCCCGTTCAGCGCGACGCCCAGACTCATATGGGCTTCGGCCGAGCGCGGATCCGCGGCAACCGCCCGGCTCAGCAGGATCTCGGCCTGCTGATAATTCCCAGCATCGGACTCCAACGCGCCGAGCATATGCAGCGCGATGAATTGATTGGGCGCGATCTGCAGGAGCTGGCGATAGGCAGCCTTGGCTTCGGAGAGGCGGCCCTTCTTGTGCAACTCGAGCGCTTGCCCGAGCAACGGCAGCACGTCGGCCTGTTGCCGCTTCTGAAGCCGGGCATTTTGAAATGCACGCTGACCGACATTGCTGCCCATGAATCAATTCCCCGAATGTCCCGGCGAGACTAGTTGAACGCGAGAACGAAGACGAGACGACCCCCGCCCGCCACGACAGCTTGGGGCAAGCTACGATCGACAACGCGATCGCGTGACTGGGCAACATCCTCTTACCCTCCCCTGGAGGGGGAGGGTCGATCGCGCGAAGCGCGAGCGGGGTGGGGTGATCTCTCCACACGGGCAGTATGCGACGTGGAGAGACCGTCACCCCACCCCGTCTCACATTTCGCTGCGCTCAATGTGAACCGACCCTCCCCCTCCAGGGGAGGGTATGATCGCGGATGCGGCGCTACTCAACCCAACGAGCTCTGCAATTGCTGCCTCGCGCGGGACTAGGGTAAGCTGGCGTACAAGCCATACCCGTGCGACGGGCGCGGCTCAGAACAGGGAGGCACACAATGGCCAAGCAAAAGGCATCGAGGCCCGCATTGAAGACCGCGGTGAAGAAGCGGAGCGGCGCCAAGGCGGCGGCGCGATCCTCGGCACGCAAGGTCGTGAAGGCGAAGGCGCGTAGCGCCGCTGCGAAAAAGCCCGCACGTCCGAAGCAGCGCATCGCCGTCAGCCATCACCGCGAGGAAGACTTCAAGGCCGACGGCCTGCGCGCCTACGCGAAGTATCGCGATCTCGGCATCGCCGAGGCGACCCATGGCCTCGCGCAGGCGCATGTGATCCGCTTGCAAGGCCCCTGCAATCCGGCCGAGGTCTCCAAGCTCCACTATCACGACGTCGAATTCCAGATGGTCTACGTGCTCAAGGGCTGGGTGAAGACCTATATGGAAGGCCAGGGCGAGACCTTGATGCAGCAAGGCAGCGCCTGGACCCAGCCGCCGAAGATCAGGCACATGATCCTGGACTATTCGGACGACGTGGAGCTGCTGGAGGTGATCCTCCCCGCTGAGTTCAAGACGGTGGAGCTGAAGGCGTAAGCGCAACTCTCGATCGCTAAAATGCGGTCGATCCGAGAAACCGGGCGGTCAGCAATCGGGATGATTTCAGCCGCCCCGCAAGCCTGGCGCTAACCAGTCGAAAATACCTCTCGCGTCAACTCAAGGCTGTGACAACGCGGGAGATGCTTCATGGCGACCAACACTTTTGGCCGACGCGGCACCGTGGCGCCAGCTCCAACAGCATCGTTTCGACCCGCCGCCGCGCCGATCGTCATAGAGAAGCCCTCCTCAAGCGAGGAGACGCTGTTTGCCGACAACAAGCTTCTGGCCGACATTCCCTTCCTCACCATCGGCCTGATCTTCGGTCTGCTCCTGATCTTCGTTCTGCAACGTAGTCTCGCCATCGACATCGCGCGAGACGGCGACCTCGATGTCCGCTCGTTGATCGCTCAAGGCGCGTCCGGCTACGATCTCGTCGTCGGACGGGGGGAGTGGTGGCGGATCGGCCTTGCACCGCTTCTGCATGGCAGCGGATGGCACCTCGTGAGCAATTGCGTTGCGCTGTTCATCGTCGGCGTCAGGCTGGAGTCGCTGATCGGCCGCGGCTGGTTTGCGCTGATCTTCGTTGCCAGTGCACTGGCCGGAGAGGCCGGCTCGCTGCTGGGCAACGGTCCCGGCACGGTCGGCGTCGGTGCATCGGGCGCCATCACCGGGCTGATCGCCGCGCTGTTCGTGGCGAGCTTCGATCCCGAAGCGGACGCCGATCAAACTATATCGCGGCTGAAGACGTCGCTGTTTTTCGGCGTTCCCGCACTGCTGCCAATGGCCTTTGGTGCGTCCGGCAACGTCAACTATTACGCCCATGCAGGTGGCGCCGTGGCCGGCGCCGCGCTCGCCGTCACGCCGTGGCTCGCCTTCTGGTCCTATGACAGCCTGCCGCGGAGCGCGAGCATGACCTTGTTGGCAGGATCCATCGGATCTCTCATCTGCGCCGGCTTCGCCGCCGCGCATTATTCGGCCTACATGGCCGATGCCGCGCACTATATCCGCGCCTCGGAAGTGCCGATGAAGGGCGATGAGATGGCCAGCCGGTCGCTCGATCTCGTTAATCGCTACCCGAAAGACGCGCGGGCTCACGTCTACCGTGCCGTCTTCTTCCTGGAACAAGCGGATATCAAGGCCGCCGAGAGGGAAGCGCAAACCGCCATGTCGCTCGCAGCTTCGGATGTGGCGGGTGGGCCGGTCCGCTCCGGGGCGCAGGGCTTGATGGCGGTGTTGCTGTGGGTGCAGGGTCGAACCGACGAGGCAAAGGCCATGGCGGCCGAGCCGTGCCGTGCCAAGATGCCTGAGGTGCGTCGCATCCTGCAGAAGTCGAAATTGTGCGGTTGAGGCCTATACTCCTTCGGTCGTCATTGCGAGCGCAGCGAAGCAATCCAGAAATGTATCCGCAGAGGCAGTCTGGATTGCTTCGTCGCAAGAGCTCCTCGCAATGACGGTGGAGAGAGACCTACGCCAACACCCCCACCACCGCTCCCATCAGACACGTCGTGAGCGTCCCCGACACGATCGACTTCAGCCCCAGCGCATTGATCTCCTCGCGCCGCTCCGGCGCCATCACCCCTAAGCCGCCGATCATGATGCCGAGGCTGGCGAAATTGGCGAAGCCGCACATCGCATAGAGCATGATCAGGCGCGAGCGCGGATCGAGCGTATCGGGCGGCAGCTTCGAGAAGTCGACATAGGCGATCAATTCGTTCAGCACCGTCTTGGTGCCCATCAGGCTGCCGGCGGTGATCGCCTGATCCCACGGCAACCCCATCAGCCAGCACACCGGCGCCATGACGAGGCCGAGCAGCCGCTGCAGCGAGATCGCGGCGCCGCCGACGTGTGGGAGCAGGCCGAGGATTGCGTTGACGAGATAGACCAGCGCCACCAGCACCAGCAGCATCGCGACGATGTTGATCAGCAGCTCGATGCCCGCGCTGGTGCCTTTCACGATCGCGTCCATCGTGCTGACGACCTCCGTTTGCGGATCCTCCAGCGCGCCGCCGGTGCGCTTGTCGGAGGTTTCAGGCACCATGATCAGGCTGATCAGGATCGCCGCCGGCGCGCCGAGCACCGAGGCGATGACGAAATGTGCGGCGGCGTCGGGAATAAGCGGGGCCAGCAGCGTCGCATAGAGCACCAGCACCGTGCCGGCGATGCCGGCCATGCCGCCGGTCATGACCAGGAACAACTCGCTGCGCGTCATCTGTGCCAGATACGGCCGCACGAACAGCGGTGCCTCGACCATGCCGAGGAAGATGTTGGCAGCGGTCGAAAGCCCGACCGCGCCGCCGACGCCGAGCGTGCGCTCCAGCAGCCAGGCCATGCCGCGGACGATCGGTGGCAGCACGCGCCAATAGAACAGCAGCGTCGTGAGCACGCTCATGACCAGCACGATCGGCAGCGCCTGGAACGCCAAAATGAAGTCCGCGCCCGGCGCCTTCAGATCGAACGGCAGGGGTCCGCCGCCGATATAGCCGAACACGAACGCGGAGCCGGCCCGCGAGGCCGCCGAGATCGCGCCGACCGCCTCGTTGATGGCGCCGAAGGCATGAGCGACGACCGGCAGCTTCAGCAGCACGAGGGCGGTGACGAAGGTCGCGGCGAGGCCGATCGCCGCCTGGCGCAGCGACACGGCGCGCCGATTCTCCGCCAGCGCGAAGGCGATCAGCAGCAATGCGAAAATGCCGAGTGCAGATTGCAGGCGCAGCATGATGTCCCAAGCCCCTCGATGATTATGGCCGTGCCTGCGCTGCAAAGGCAATGCCGACGGGGCGGGGAAGCGGGCCGCGTTGTTGGGGCTCCGCTCTCTTCGCGTCATTGCGAGGAGCTCTTGCGACGAAGCAATCCAGAATCTCACCGCGGCGGCAGCCTGGATTGCTTCGCTGCGCTCGCAATGACGATTGTTGAGATGGCGTGGAGACTTAACTCGCGTCACACCCGCGGCCCGGCAGCAGCAGGCGCCTCTTGACGCCTACTGTGCATGGGGTTGTTTTCGCGTTTTTTGTTCAGCCCCGCCCCACGAACGGCATCTTGGTCGCCATGACAGTCATGGTCAGCACGTTGGCATCGAGCGGCAGGCTGGCCATGTAGGCCACGGCGTCGCCGACGGCCTTGGCGTCCATGCGCGGCTCGTGCTTGGTGGTGCCGTCGGGCTGCAGCACGCCGGGGCCGTTGACCATGCGGTCGGTCATCGGGGTTGCGGCATTGCCGATGTCGACCTGGCCGACGGCGATGTCGTACATGCGGCCGTCGAGATTAGAGGCCTTGGTGAGGCCGGTGATGGCGTGCTTGGTCGAGGTATAGGCCGCCGAGAACGGCCGCGGCGCGTGCGCCGAGATCGAGCCGTTGTTGATGATGCGGCCGCCGCGCGGGGTCTGGTCCTTCATGATGCGGAAGGCGTGCTGGGTGCACAGGAACGGGCCGGTGAGGTTGGTGTTCACCACGGCCTGCCATTGCTCAAGGCTGAGGTCCTCGAAGTTGACGGCCGGCGCGCCCATGCCGGCATTGTTGAAGAGCACGTCGAGCCGGCCATAGGTCGCCTTCACCTTGTCGAACAGCGCGGCGATGGAGTCCGGCTTGGTCATGTCGGCGGTGACGCAGAGGCTTTTTCCCGCGGGACCGAGCTTTGCAGTCTCCTCGAGCATGTCGAGCCGGCGGCCTGCGAGCACCACGGTGAAGCCACTGTTCATCAGCGCCAGCGACGCCGCGCGCCCGACGCCGGTGCCGGCGCCCGTCACCAATGCGATCTTTTTCGCTTCACTCATCGTTTCCTGCCTTCTCTCTTCTGCTGTCAGGTTTTGGGTTCTTTGTCGTTCTTGTAGGGCGGGCGCGGAATGTTCTGATGAGCCGCGCGCAAGGCCGCCGACCAGCGCGAGCGAAGGTCGTGGAAATAGGGCTCGCCCGCCTCGATGCGATGGTTGAGATCGGCTTCGCAGGCGTCGGTGCGCACCACCAGCACGTCGATCGGCAGGCCGACGCCGAGATTCGAGCGCATCGTCGAATCCATCGAGATCAGGCCGGTCTTCAGCGCCTCATAGAGCTCGACGTCGTAATGCATGGCGCGGTCGAGCACCGGCTTGCCGTATTTGTGCTCGCCGATCTGCAAGTAAGGCGTGTCGGTGGTGCACTCGATGAAATTGCCGGCGGTGTAGACCATGAACAGGCGCATCCGCGCGCCCTTGATCTGGCCGCCGAACAGAAAGGAGACGTCGAAGGACACGTCCTCGGATTTCAGCGCCGGCCCTTCGGTGGCGTGCACCGCCCGGATCGCCCGGCCGATGCGCTGGGCGGCCTGGAACATGGTCGGCGCGTTCATCAGCGTCTCGATCTCGCCCGTATTGGGGTCTTCGAGGCCCTCGGTCAGCGTCGACAGCACCGACTGGCTGATGGCGAGGTTGCCGGCACTGGCGATCGCCATGATGCGCTCGCCGGGCTTGGAGAAGATGTGCAGCTTGCGGAAGGTCGAGACGTTGTCGAGGCCGGCATTGGTGCGGGTATCGGCGATCATCACCAGACCGTCCCGAACCAGGATTCCGCAGCAATAGGTCATTTCCAGTCCCCGAACGCGTTTGCGCGGAATTACTAGCCAATTTCAGGGAGCCATGAAACCCCCGATTCCCGCGGGGGAAGGCTGTCATTCCGGGGCGCGACGAAGTCGCGAGCCCGGAATCCATCGAGCCGCAGCGTTGGTGGATAAATGGATTCCGGGCTCGCGCGACGCGCCCCGGAATGACGAGCAAGGTACGCTGCGGCGACCGCCCACCTCAACCCGCCGCATCCACCAGAAACACCTCGTCAACCGGCACGCCGAGCGCCGTCACCAGCCGGTTCGTCTCCGCGGCCATGCCCACGATGGCGAGCAGTTCGCCATATTCGGCCTCGGTCATGCCCCTGGCCCGTGCGGCGGCCGTGTGCGAGTGGATGCAATAACTGCAGCCGTGCGCGACCGACACCGCGACGTAGAGCATTTCCTTGACCTTGGGATCGAGCGCGCCGGGAGCCATCACCTCCTTGATGCTCTCCCAGGTTCGCCGCAGCGTCTTCGGATCATGCGCCAGCGCGCGCCAGAAATTGTTGACGAAGTCCGATTTCCGCACCTTGCGGATGTCGTCGAAGACGGCGCGCGCTTCAGCCGAGAGTTCATCATCCGAAAGCAGTTTCACAGTCGCCATGGCTACCTCGCGGGTCTCATCCGATCCCGCGATTGTAGCACGCCGAATGTGTTCGGCCGGCGGCTGCTAACTAGCCCTGCCGCTGGGACTGCGATTGCGACTGCCCGCCGCGGCCGGCCTGTTCGACCTTCACCGCCACCGTCAGCGTCTCCGTGCCGCCGCCGTAGCGCGTGCCGCGCACCGGGGCCGCGCCGAGATAGTCGAGCCCGATCGCGAGGCGGACATGAGCATCGGTAGCGCAGATGCTGTTGGCGGGATCGAAGCCGACCCAGCCGAGATCGGGCACGTAGGCCTCAGCCCAGGCATGGCCCGCTTCCTGATGAACCGTATCATCTGCGCGCAGGAAATGCCCGGAGACGAACCGCGCCGGCACGCCGCCGGCGCGGGCGCAGGCAATGAAGATGTGCGCGTAATCCTGGCAGACCCCGCGCTTGAGCGTGAACGCCTCCGCTGCGGACGTGCCGCTGTTGGTGGGGTCCTCGTCGAACGTCATGTGATCGGCCACCTGGGTCATCAGCGTGTGCAGGAAGCCCAGCGTGTCGCTCTCGGCCTCGCTGCGCAACTGGCGCGCGACCGCCGTCATCGCCGGATTGACCGAGGTGAGGTCGGTGACGCGCAGGAACATGCCGGGGGGAAAACGCTCGTCGCTGCCGCGCAGCACGCCGCCGGTGTCGTGGGTCTCGATCAGCCCTTCGGCAATGATCTGGATGTCGCCGACGGGCCCGCAGGACAGCACGTGGGTGACGTTGCCGAACGCGTCCTCATGCATGTCGAGCTTGGTGTCGGTGGAGACGTCGATCTGCCATTCCGCGACGTACTGCCCGTCATGGCTGCCCGGCGTCATGCGCAGGATCTGGATCACGCTGGTGGCCGGCGGCTCGTAGCGATAGGTCGTGCTGTGCTGGATTCGCAGGCGCATGGTGTTTTGATTCCGTCATTCCGGGGCGGTCCGCAGGACCGAACCCGGAATCTCGAGATTCCGGGTTCGCGCTGCGCGCGCCCCGGAATGACGAAGGCTGAGGTAGGTCCCTGTTCGACTAGATCAAATACTGCTTCGTGATGATTTCGCCCAGCCTGGAATTGTCCGCGATGAATTCCTGAATGAATTCATGCACGCCATGCTGGAAAATGTCGTTCATGTTGCTGTGTTCCAGCCGGTTGCGGATGCCGCGGGCGTGGCGCTGGGCCGGGCCCTGGCGGCCATAGGCGACGCCGATCTGGTCGAGGTTGCGCACGAGGTTGCCGTAGCAGCTGGCGAGCGAGCGCGGCAGCGTGTCGTTGAGGATCAAGAGGTCCGCGATCAGCCAGGGCTTCAGCGTCTCGCGATAGACCCAGTGATAGGCCGTCAGCGCCGAGACCGAGCGCAGGATCGAGCTCCACTGGTAGAAGTCGAGCGGCCCGCCGACATGCTCCTCCTCGGGCAGCAGCACGTGATACTTCACGTCGAGGATGCGCGCGGTGTTGTCGGCGCGCTCCAGGTGCACGCCCATGCGCGAGAACCAATAGGCGTCGTTGCGCAGCATGGTCCGATAGGCCGAGCCGTCGAAGCGCAGCGAGGTCTCCTGCACGAAGCGCAGGAATTTTGCGAGGTCCTCGCGCGTCGAGGTGCCCTTGCTCCACACCGCCTGAAGCTCGATCCAGGCCGAGTTGATGGTGTCCCACATCTCGCTGGTGAGGGCCGTACGCACCGAGCGCGAGTTCAGCCGCGCCGCTTCGATGCAGTTTCGGATCGAGGACGGGTTGTTCTGCGAGAACGAGAGATACTCGACGACGTTGTGCTCGTTGGCTTCCTCATAGGCCTGATAGAAGCTCGCGGCGACGCCGGCGGTGAGCAGCGCCGAATCCCATTCATTGGTCTTGCCGATATAGGCGGCGGGAAGCGCGGTGACGCGCAGCGTCGCATCGATGGTGCGCGCGAGATATTCGGCCCGTTCGACGTAGCGGGCGAGCCAGTAGAGGTTTTCGGCGGTACGCGACAGCATCTCTCTACTCGTCCAGAATCCAGGTGTCCTTGGTGCCGCCGCCCTGGCTCGAGTTCACCACCAGGGAGCCTTCCTTGAGCGCGACGCGGGTGAGCCCGCCCGGCACGATGGTCGTGCTCTTGCTGCCCGTGAGCACGAAGGGGCGAAGATCGACGTGACGTGGAGCGAGGCCCGACGCCGTGCAGGTCGGGCAGGTCGAAAGCGCCAGGGTCGGCTGGGCGATGAAACCTTCCGGCTCGCGCTTGAGCTTGTCGCGGAACGCTTCGATCGTCGCCTTGGTCGCGGCGGGGCCGATCAGCATGCCGTAGCCGCCGGAGCCGTGCACTTCCTTGACGACGAGCTCGCTTAGATTGTCCAGCACATAAGCGAGGTCCTTCGGCTCGCGGCAGCGCCAGGTCGGCACGTTCTTCAGGATCGGCTCCTCGCCGAGATAGAATTTCACGATGTCGGGCATGTAGGAGTAGATCGCCTTGTCGTCGGCGATGCCGGTGCCGACGGCGTTGGCGAGCGTGATGTTGCCGGCCGCGTAGGCCGACATCAGTCCGGGCACGCCGAGCACCGAATCGGGACGGAAGGTGAGGGGATCGAGGAAGTCGTCGTCGACGCGCCGATAGATCACGTCGACCCGCTTCAGCCCTTCCGTCGTCCGCATGAACACTTCGTTGTTCTTGACGACGAGGTCGCGGCCTTCGACCAGCTCGATGCCGAGCTTGTCGGCGAGGAAGGAGTGCTCGTAATAGGCCGAATTGTAGACGCCCGGGGTGAGCAGGGCGACTGTCGGCTCGCCGGAGGCGCTTTGCGGCGCGACCGAGCGGAGCGCTGCGAGCAGCTCGTCCGGATAGCGCTCGACCGGCGCCACCCGGTGGCGGGCGAACAGATCCGGAAACAGCCGCATCATGATCTCGCGGTTTTCCAGCATGTAGGACACGCCCGACGGCGTGCGGGCGTTGTCTTCCAGCACGATGAAGTCCTCGGCATCGACCCGGACGATGTCGATGCCGGCGATGTGCACGTAGACGTCGTGCGGCACCTGCTGGCCGTTCATCTCGGGCCGGAACACCGGGTTCTGGAAGATCAGATCGTCGGGCACGATGTCGGCGCGGAGGATGTCGCGGCCGTGATAGATGTCGCGCAGGAACATGTTGAGCGCGCGCACGCGCTGCTTCAGGCCCTTCTCCAGCCGCGCCCATTCCTTGCCGGACATGATCCGCGGAATCACATCGAAGGGGATCAGGCGCTCGGTGGACTCGGAATCGCCGTAGACCGCGAAGGTGATGCCGATCCGGCGAAACAGCAGCTCGGCTTCCTGGCGGCGATATTCGAGCGCCTCGGGAGGCGTCTCCTTGAGCCAGCGCGCCAGCTCCTGGTAGGCGGGGCGGAGGTCCCCGCCGGGAATGTTCATTTCGTCAAACGCGACTGCCATAGATCCCGACTTGTCTCCCCAGGCGTTGCGCCATGCGCCAGGTCGCGTCGGCCTTGATGAGACCGCAACGTCCTATGGCCATGCGTCAACAGTGCATGACTTTCATGTGGTAGCAAGGGCCGGGCCAGCGCGATAAGCATGGAGAGGGGGCATTTGCCGGCGACGGCCGACGGCGTGCCTGAAAAAATGGCTGAAGACTGCTTATTTCAGAAGCAAAACCGCGTGACTTCAACGCGTTACCTCGGCAAAGTCGGCGTCACAGGTGAGGGACTTAAGGCATGAGCGAGATCGTCACGGCGGGCATTCTGGTCATCGGAGACGAAATCCTGTCCGGCCGGACCAAGGACAAGAATATCGGCTTCATCGCCGAATACCTGACCAATATCGGCATCGACCTGAAGGAGGTCCGCGTCGTCTCCGACGACGAGCCCGACATCATCGCTGCACTGGATGCATTGCGGCATCGCTACACCTACGTCTTCACCACGGGCGGTATCGGGCCGACCCATGACGACATCACCGCAGATGCCGTCGCCAAGGCGTTCGGCGTCGGCATCGACCATCATCCGGAAGTGGTCGCCCGCTTCCGCGAGCGCTGGAGCGAGCAGGACCTCAACGAGGCCCGGCTGCGCATGGCCCGCATCCCCGACGGCGCCGAGCTGATCCAGAGTGCGACCATTCTCGCCCCCGGCTTCAAGATCGGCAACGTCATCGTCATGGCCGGCGTGCCCTCGATCATGCAGGCGATGATGGACATCGTCTCGCCCAAGCTGAAGTCCGGCGTGCGCATGCTGTCGGACTCGGTCCGCGCCAATGCGCGCGAGGGCGACATCGGCGGCCCGCTGCGGGAGATCGCCGCCGCCCATCCCGACACCATCATCGGCAGCTATCCCTTCATGGACGAGGAGCAGAAGCCCAACACCAATCTGGTGGTGCGCTCGCGCGATCCGGAGAAGCTCGCGGCGGCAATGGCCGCGGTGAAGGAAATGCTGGCGGGATTGAACGTCAACCGCTAGCAGGGAATTGCCGGAGGAGATTGCAGGAGACAGGCGATGGCTGGTGAAGCACCGGAACTGAGCGCGCAGGAGCGGGCAGGCAAGGCCTTCCCCGTCTCGTGGGACCAGTTCCACCGGGATTGCCGGGCGCTGACCTGGCGGCTCAACGAGGTCGGTCCGTTCCAAGCGGTGATTGCGATCACCCGCGGCGGCCTGGTGCCCGCCGCGATCGTGGCGCGCGAGTTAGGGGTGCGCATCATCGATACGGTCTGCATCGCCAGCTACGACCACAACAAGCAGGGCGAGCTCCAGGTGCTCAAGGGCATTTCCGAGGCGACCATGACGCTCGGCGGCGGCACCGGCAAAGGCCTGTTGATCGTCGACGACCTCGTCGACACCGGCAAGACCGGCAGGATGGTGCGCGAGATGCTGCCCGATGCGCATTTCGCCACCGTCTACGCCAAGCCGATGGGACGCCCGCTGGTCGACACTTTCATCACCGAAGTCTCCCAGGATACCTGGATCTTCTTCCCCTGGGACACCGCACTGTCCTACCACCCGCCGCTGCGCGACGGCGCGGCGTGACCAGAGCGAATGGCGAGTAGCGAATGGCGAGTAAGACCGTCCCCACTCGCCATTCGCCATTCGCCACTCACCCCCTGCAAAACCGCGTCACGCCCACCGGCGACATCATCGCCACCCCACACCGCGGTCTGTTCACCGGCAATCGCGGCATCATCCACGATCCCGCGACGAAGACGCTATTGAAGAAGCGCTGGTCGACGCCGGCCTGGATCACATGCCTGTGCGAATTCCGCGGCTGGCGTCGTCCGGTGATGGCGCGGCGGAGCTGGACCGAGCTGTTCTTCCTCGACGAGGCGACGGCCTTCGCGGCAGGACACCGGCCCTGCTTCTTCTGCCGGCGCGACGACGCCAAGCGGTTTCGCGCGGCGTGGGAGAAGGGCAATGGCGCGAGCGACATCAGCGCCAAGGCGATGGATGCCGTTTTGCATCGCGAGCGTCTCGATCGCGGTCGCAAGCAATTGCACCCGCTCCCGATGCCGTTGGCAGACCTGCCCGACGGCGCAATGGTGCAGCAGGGCGAAGACAGCTTTCTGGTGAGGCAGGGACAGGCGCTGCTGTGGTCGCCGGCGGGTTACGCGTCGCATGCACGCCTGGTCGATCAAGCGATGTTGTTGACACCGCCTTCGACGCTGCGCGCCATCATGGCCGGCTATCGGCCCGTGCTGCATCCGACGGCGTCGGGCTGAAGCGCCGACGTTTCGTGATCATCCCAGCCTCTCGCGCGCCAGCGCCGCGCCGGCGCCGAGCGTCATCAGCTTGGCTTCGGCGATCTCGCGCCGCATCGGCGCCATGCCGCAATTGGTCGTGGCGATGATGTTGCTCTTCGGCACGAATTGCGACACCGCCTCGATCACCTTCACGACGTCCTCGGCGGCCTCGACCGTATCGCTGGCGACGTCGATCACGCCGGCCTGCACGATCTTGTTCTTCAGCAGCGCGAGCAGGTCGAGCGGCACCTTGGAATTGCGGCACTCGATTGCGACCTGCTGGATCGGGCTCGCGTCGATGGCCGGGAAGATCTGCTCGTATTGCCGCCATTGGCTGCCGAGCGTCTCCTTCCAGTCCGTATTGGCCTTGATGCCGTAGCCGTAGCAGATGTGCACGGCGGTGGCGCAGGTGAGGCCCTGTGCGGCGCGCTCGAGCGCCTTGATGCCCCAATCGTTGACCTCGTCCATGTAGACGTTGAAGGCGGGTTCGTCGAACTGCACGAGATCGACGCCGTCGGCCTGCAAGGCCTTGGCTTCCTCGTTCAAGAGCTCGGCGAAGGCAAAGGCCATCTTGACCCTGTCGCCATAATAGCGGTCGGCAATGGTGTCGATGATCGTCATCGGGCCGGGCAGGGTGAATTTCAGCTGCTTCCTGGTGTGCGTGCGCGCGACGCGCGCCTCGAAGGCATGGACGCGATCCTTCAGCCGCAGCGGCGCGACCACCTGCGGCACCATCGCCTTGTAGCGGTCTTTCCGGATGCCCATCTCGACCTTGTGGGCGAAATCGATGCCCTCGATCTTCTCCAGGAAGCCGTGCACGAAGTGCTGCCGGGCCTGCTCGCCTTCGGTGACGATGTCGATGCCGGCGTCCTCCTGGAGCTTCAGCCAGATTAGCGTCGCATCGCGCTTGGCGCGGAGCAACTCGTCGCCTTCGGACTTCCAGGGCGCCCAGAGCATGTTCGGCTCGGCGAGCCATTCCGGCTTCGGCAAGGAGCCGGCGATCGTGGTTGGAAACAGCATGGCGGCCCTCCCGGCGGGTTGTTGCGCCCCTTCCTGCCATGTCCTAACGTCGAGGTACAGAACAACAAAAGTCGTCATTGGCTGGCGGCAGCGATAGGGACGGCGCAAGGGAAGGCCCATGATCGACCTCTATTACGCGCCGACGCCGAACGGCTGGAAAATCTCGATCATGCTGGAGGAGCTCGGGCTTCCCTATCGGGTGATCCCCGTGAATATCCGCGCCGGCGAGCAGTTCAATCCTGAGTTCCTGGAAATCTCTCCGAACAACCGCATTCCCGCGATCGTTGATCACGAGCCCGCAGATGGCGGCGCGCCGTTCTCCGCGTTCGAGACCGGCGCGATCCTGATCTATCTCGCGGAGAAGACCGGACGCTTCCTGCCCGCCGATTGGCGCGGCCGCTCCACCACGATCCAGTGGGTGATGTGGCAGATGGCGGGCCTTGGGCCGATGCTCGGCCAGCACGGCCATTTCGCGCTCTATGCGGCCGAGAAGATCCCTTACGCGATCGAGCGCTATCGCGACGAGGCGGCGCGGCTCTACGGCGTGCTCGATCGCCAATTGGCCAGGACCGGCGCTTATGTCGCCGGCGATTATTCCATCGCCGACATCGCCTGCTTCCCCTGGACCATGACCCACAAGGCGCAGGGTTTTACGCTTGACGACTATCCCAATGTGAAACGCTGGTATGCCGAGGTCCGGGCAAGGCCGCAGGTGCAGGCGGGGCTTGCGATCGGAAAATTCGTGAAAGAGCCGTTCGACGAGGAATCACGCAAGATCATGTTCGGACAAAGGGCTAAGGAAGTGTTGGGAAGGAAGTGACTCGTCATTCCGGGGCGCGCGAAGCGCGAACCCGGAATCCATCAGGCAGCGTACCGAGAGGCAAAATGGATTCCGGGTTCGCGCCAAAGGGGGCGCGCCCCGGAATGACAGCAAAAAGGAACCCCCATGATCGAATTCTTCTTCGACTGCTCCAGCCCCTGGACCTATCTCGCCTTCCACAACATCCAGCCGCTCGCCAAGGAACTGGGCGCCGAGATAACTTGGCGTCCGATCCTGGTCGGCGGCATCTTCAATTCGGTCAATCCGAGCGTCTACGCGCAGCGCGAGAAGCCGGTGCCGCTGAAGGCGCGCTACATGAAGAAGGACCTCGCCGACTGGGCGCGCTCGGCGGGCCTTGCCATCAAGATGCCGCCGACGGTGTTTCCGGTGAACAGCGTGAAGGCGATGCGCGGCTGCCTGTGGCTCGGTCAGGACATGGTGCCGTTCGCGACATCAGTGTTCGAGGCCTATTGGGGCGAGGACAAGGACATCTCGCAGGACGCGGTGCTTGCGGAGATCTGCAGAAAGGTCGGCATCGACGAACAGAAGTTCTTCGCCGGCATTGCCGAGCAGGGCATCAAGGACCAGCTCAAGGCCAATACCGAGGAGGTCGTCGCGCGCGGCGGCTTCGGCTCGCCGACGATTTTCGTGAACAAGACCGACATGTATTTCGGCAATGACCGCCTGCCGCTGATCCGCGAAGCGCTTCAGCGCAGCAAGGCGAGCGCGGCCTGATGGTGCGCGCCGTCGTCTGCCGCGAGCTCGGCGCGCCCGAGCGTTTGCTGCTGGAGGAGTTTCCGCCCCGCGCGCTCAAGCCGGGCGAAGTGCGCGTCGCCATCCGCGCCGCCGGGCTGAACTTCCCCGACGTGCTGATGGCCGCCGGCGAATACCAGCTCAAGCCGGAGCTGCCGTTCACGCCGGGCATGGAAGCGGCCGGCGACGTCATCGAGGTGGGGTCGGAGGCAAGCGGCGTTGCCGTCGGCGACAAGGTCATCGTGAAGATGCGCTTTGGTGCCTTCACGGATGAAGCGGTGGTCACGCCGTCGCAGCTCACTCCCATGCCGTCCACCTTCGACTATGCGGAGGCTGCCACCTATCTCGCAGGCCACGGCACGGCCTATCATGCGTTGATCGATCGCGGCCGGGTCGCGCCCGGCGAGGTGCTGCTGGTCCACGGCGCCGGCGGTGGCGTCGGCCTTGCCGCCGTCGAGATCGGCAAGATGCTGGGCGCGACCGTGATCGCGACCGCCTCCAGCGACGAGAAGCTCGGAATCGCGAAATCGCGCGGCGCCGATCATCTCATCCGCTACGACCGCGAGCCGTTCCGCGATGCCGTCAAGCGCATCACCGACGGCCGCGGCGCCGACGTCGTGTTCGACCCCGTCGGTGGCCAGGTCTTCGAAGATTCGATGCGCTGCATCGCCTGGGGCGCGCGGCTCTTGGTGATCGGCTTCACCGGCGGCATCGGCTCGGCCAAGACCAATCTCTTGCTCATCAAGGGCGCCAGCGTGCTCGGCGTACGCGCCGGCGAAGCGGTGCGCAAGAATCCTGCGCTCGGCGAGGTCCGCCTGAAGGCGCTTTTGCAATGGGCGGAGGAGGGCAAGCTGCGCCCCAACGTCTCGCACCGCCTGCCGCTGGAAGACTACGCGAAGGCGATGCGGCTGCTAATCGACCGCAAGGCTATCGGGCGGGTCGCGCTGGTGATGGAATGACGGTGCCGTAGGGTGGGCAAAGGCGCCCTTGCGCCGTGCCCACCATCTCTCCCGATTGCAAAAAATGCGTGGGCACGCTTCGCTTTGCCCACCCTACGAGAGCGCTATTTATACTCTCGCTCCGTCCACCACGGGAAATAATCCGGCATATCGGTCGACACCTTGTTCTTGAACTGCGCGGGACGCTTCTCCAGGAACGAAACCACGCCTTCCTTGACGTCGTCGGAGCGGCCGCGGGCATAGATGCCGCGGCTGTCGACCTTGTGGGCTTCCATGGGATCGTCGGCGCCCATCATGCGCCACATCATCTGGCGGATCAGCGCGACCGACACCGGCGCGGTCTTTGCTGCAAACTCCTTGGCGAGCGCGCGGGCGGTCGGCAGCAGATCATCGGGGGCCACGACCTTGCTGACGAGGCGGCCCGCAAGCGCTTCCTGCGCCGGGAAGACACGGCCCGAATAGCACCATTCCAGCGCCTGCGAGATGCCGACGATGCGCGGCAGGAACCAGCTCGAGGCCGCCTCGGGCACGATGCCACGCTGGGAGAACACGAAGCCGAACCGCGCAGCCTCCGAGGCGATGCGGATATCCATCGCAAGCTGCATGGTGACGCCGATGCCGACGGCCGGGCCGTTCACCGCCGCGATCACGGGCTTGAGGCATTTGAAGATGCGCAACGTCACCTGGCCGCCGCCGTCACGCACCTGCGGGTCGCTATAATCAACCTTGCCGTCAGCGAGGCGCTTCACCGGCCCGCGCCGCGCGTCCCGGTCGAACGTGTCGGCGCCGGAGGACAAATCGGCGCCCGCGCAAAAACCGCGGCCGGCGCCGGTGACGATGATGGCGCGGACATCGTCGTCCTTGTCGGCGGCGTCGAACGCGTCGATCAGCTCGGCTTGCATCTGCGCGTTGAAGGCGTTGAGCTTGTCGGGCCGGTTCAGCGTGATGGTGAGGATCTGATCGGCGACCTCGTACTTGATCGTCTCATACGCCATGGTGGTTTCCTTCCCTGTCATTCTTGAATCAATTCTGTCATTGCCGGGCTTGACCCGGCAATCCATCTTTTTGAAGAGGATGGATGCGCGGGGCGAGCCCGCGCATGACGAGTTGTGCTGAGACGCTAGATGCGCGCCGCTACGTTGCCGGCGGCTTCGGCCAGGGCCGCTGCGGGCCGCGCAGACCTTCGAAGGTCTTGGCCATGCCGAGCACGCCGATGTCGTCGAAGCGGCGGCCGGCGATCTGCACGCCGATGGGAAAACCTTTGGCGTCGAAGCCGCCGTTGAGGGAGATCGCCGGGTTCTCCGACATATTCCACGGCACGGTATAGGCGATATGCTCGAACGGCTTCATCGGATCGTTGGTGGGCGAAGCCCATTCCGCCGGATAGTTCACGTTCGGCGCGGTCGGCGAGATCACATAGTCGAGCTCGCAAAAGAGCTTTGCCGCAGCCGCGCGGATCGCCATGGTCTGGTTGAAGCCGCGGATGACGTCGACGCCCGAGAGCTTGGCCCCGGACTCGCCCCACTTGAAGATATAGGGCAGCACCTTGGCCTGCTCGGCCGGCGTCAGCTTGGACAGATCGTCCCACATCCGCGCGCGCCAGAAATTGTCGAGGCCGTCGAGCATCTCGCGCGTGAGGATGCCCTCGACCTCGGTGATGACGCTGCCTGCGGACTCGAACGCCTTCGCGGCCTTCACTGCGACCTCGCGCACCGGCTTCTCCAGCGCCAGGCCGCAGCCGGGATCGAGCATCAACCCGATGCGCAGCTTGCGCGGAGATTTCTCCAGCCCCTTCCAGTTCAGCAGCTCGGCCGGCAGGCTCATGCCGTCGCGCCGGTCGGGCTTTGCGATCGCGCTCATCATCAGCGCGCAATCGTCGACCGTGCGGGTCATCGGGCCTGCGACACGGCCGACATAGGTGGGGTCGATCGGCACGCGGCCAAAACTCGGCTTCAGGCCGACGAGGCCGCACCAGCCGGCGGGCAGGCGGACCGAGCCGCCGATATCGGTGCCGAGATGCAGGGGACCGTAGCCAGCCGCGGCGGCGGCGCCAGCGCCGGCGCTGGAGCCGCCCGGGTTCTTGCTGAGATCCCACGGGTTGCGCGCGAGCGCGTGGAACGAGGAGAGCCCGGAGGACAGCATGCCGTAATCGGGCATGGTGGTCTTGGCGAAGATGATGCTGCCGGCCTCACGCAGCCGCGCGGCGGGCGGTGCGTCCTTCTCGGCCGGCACGAGCTTGACGCTGGCGGCCCCCAACGGCACCGGTACGCCCTTGGTCGCGATGTTGTCCTTCACCGTCACGGGCACGCCGTCGAGCGGCCCGGAGGGCTCGCCGCCGGTCCAGCGCGCGGTCGAGGCCTTTGCGGCCTCGCGCGCGCCATCGGGGTCGAACGCATAGAGCGCCTTCAGATGCGGTTCCCACGCCGCGACATGCGCGAGCACGTCCTCCAGCACCTCGCTCGGCGAGAATTGCTTGGCGCGATAACCCGCGATCAGGTCGACCGCGGAAAGATCGTGCAGCGAGGTGACCGCTTCCTCGACGCGCTTATGCATTGCCACCCACCGGCATGCGCGTCTCGACGATGCGGGCGAACATGCTGGCGCCGATCGGCAGGATCTTGTCGTCGAGCACGAAGCCGGGATTGTGCACGGGCACCGAGCCGTCATGGCCGACCCAGAAGTAAGCGCCGGGAATCGTCTCCAGCATGTCGGCGAAATCCTCGCTGCCCATCTTCGGCTGGATGCGGGTGATCACGTTGGCGGGATCGACGATCGTGCGCGCGACCTCCTCGACCACCTTGGACTGCTCGACCTGGTTGACCAGAACGCCGAACGTGTCGCGGATGTCGACGTCGATCACGCAACTATAGGCGCTTGCGATGCCGGCGCAGATGGTGCGGATGCGCTCGGCGATCAGGGCGCGGACTTCGTTCGAGAAAGTGCGGATGGTGCCGCACAGATGCGCATCGCCCGGAATGACGTTGTAGGCGGAGCCGGCATGGATCTGGGTGATCGAGATCACCGCGGCCTGCAGCGGGTCGACGTTGCGGCTGACGATGGTCTGGATCGCCTGCGCCAGCGTCGTTGCGATGACCACCGCATCCTTGGAGCGCTCGGGCATCGCACCATGCGCGCCGTAGCCGGTGATGCGCAGGTCGAAGAAGTCGGCACTGGCCATGGCCGGGCCCGGAAGGATCGCGATCTCGCCATGGTTGAGGTCGGGCGCGTTGTGCAGGCCGTAGAGCTCGTCGCAGGGAAATTTCTCGAACAACCCGTCCTTGATCATGGCGCGGGCGCCGCCGAGGCCTTCCTCGGCCGGCTGGAAGATCAGATGTACCGTGCCGTCGAAGTTCCGGGTCTCGGCGAGATACCGCGCGGTGCCGAGCAGCATGGTGGTGTGGCCGTCATGGCCGCAGCCGTGGAAGCGGCCGGGGATCTTCGAGCTCCACTTCAGATTGGTGTTCTCTTCCATCGGGAGCGCGTCCATGTCGGCGCGAAGCCCGATGCGCTTGCTGCCCGTGCCCTTGCCCTTGATGACGCCGATCACGCCGGTGCCGCCGAGGCCGCGATGCACCTCGATGCCCCAGCTCTTCAGCTTGTCGGCGACGATGCCGGAGGTGCGCACTTCCTCGAAGCCGATCTCGGGATGGGCGTGGAGGTCGCGTCTGATTGCGGTGAGCTCGTCGGCGTAGCCGTCGATGCGATCGATCGTGGGCATGTGGTCCTGTCCGGTTAGCGTGAGGGAGGCGTGAATACGGGGCCGTTCGGCTTGATGCGGATGCCCGGGCGCAGGCGCGTCCAGGGCAGCGAAGCGGTGTCGGCCGGCATCGCACCGGGGGCGGCACAGATCATCAGCTTTTCCGCGATCGGCTCGAAATCGGCGCGGAAATGCACCGAGCTCTTGTTGACCAGAATCTTCTGTTCGGTCGGCTCGATGCCGACATAGCGGTACATCGCCTGGTCGGCGAGCTGAGCCTTGTGCGAGGAGACGACGATGCGGACATCGCCGATGCGCAGGGCTGCGGACGGGCCCATCTCCATCTCGCGGCCGCCGTAATAGGGACCGGGCGCGATGAAGCGGCCGTCCGAGAGCTGCTCGACCACGAAGGTCTCGCGATAGGGCTCGTCGCCGGGGATGCCGGACTTGCCACCGAGCGACAGCGTCACGGTGGCGCCGACGCCGGCTGCGTGCGCGGCCCTGGCCGATTCCGGATCGTAGATCGCGCCGGTTGCGGCACTCGCCTTGTTGCGCACCAGCGCGCGCAGCATGCCCGTGGTGTCGGAATCGCCGCCGGCGCCCGGATTGTCCTGGGTGTCGGCGATGATGATCGGCTTGCGCGCGCTCTTGGCAAGTTCCATGGCGTGGCGCACGCCATCGTCGGGCGTCCAGATCTTGCCGTCGAAATCGTTCTCGTGGCTTTCGATCAGCGTCAGAAGCGCGTCGGCCGCACGATCGGCGTCGTCTTGCGTCTTGCCATAGGCGAACACGCTCGGGCCGCAGTCGCGGAAATCGGCGGCGGGGAAGCCCGGCGCGAAAGAGAGGGTGGGAACGGCATCGCCCTCCAGCGCGGCGAGCTTTTCGTAGATGCTCTTCGTGGGCTGGTCGTTGGTGCATTGCCAGCTGATCGGGATCAGGAACGGCAATTGCCGGAAGGCCTTTGCGAAGCGCTGCTTCGTCTGCAGCAGCAGCGCGAGATGACGCGCGCAGGCGCGGCCGGTCTCGGCCATGTCGACATGCGGATAGGTTCGGTAGGCGATCAGCGCGTCGGCATGCTCCATCATCTCGGGCGTGACGTTGGCATGGAGATCGAGGCTGGTGACCAGCGGAACATCCTTGCCGATGACGCGGCGCACGCGCGCGAGGATTTCGCCTTCGCCGTCGTCGAGATGCTCGGTCACCATGGCGCCGTGCAGGTCGAGATAGACCGCATCGATCGGCCCGGCGGCTGCGATGCCGTCGACCATCACCTTCACGATGCGCTCGAAGGCGTCCTTGGTGACGTGAGCGGACGGGCTCGCGCCGCAGGCGATGGTCGGAACGAGTTCCCAGCCGTTCGCCTCGGCACTGTCGACGAAACCGGCGAGGCCGACATTGATGCGCCGCATCACCTTCAAGACGTCGCTACCTCTGGTCATCGCCGGCCAGCCGCCGCCGTGCTGGAAGTCGGCGAAGGTCGCCTTGGTCGGAGCGAAGGTGTTGGTCTCGTGCAGGAAGCCGCCGACGGCGATGCGTGTCATTCAGTTCAGGTCCAGCGTTGGAAAGTGCGCGACGTTAGCCTTGGCCTTGCGAAGAGAGCAAGGCAGGAAGCAATCGTGCCACGCATAGGGTCAGATCGTTTTGGGAATGCTGCTCCGCCGTCATTCCGGGGCGCGCGTAGCGCGAGCCCGGAAACCATCGTGCGACAGAGTTCGCAGCCTGATGGATTCCGGGCTCATCGCTTCGCGATGCCCCGGAATGACGGCGGAGAGAGTTAAGCCGTCGCCCCCACGCCTTCCGCCACCGGCCGGAAGTTCGCAAAATCCCAACCCCGCCCGGGCGCCGCATCCAGCAGCGCCTTGGTGTAGGCCTCCTTCGGATGCGTCAGTACTTCGGCGGCGGGTCCCTGTTCGACGACGCGGCCGTGCTGCATCACCACGACCTCGTCGCAGATCTGGGCTGCGACGCGCAAATCGTGGGTGATGAACAGGATGGCGATGCCGAGCCGCTTCTGGATCTCGTCGAGCAGCTCCAGCACCTGCGCCTGCACCGAGACGTCCAGCGCGGAGACCGCTTCGTCCGCGACCAGCACGTCCGGATCGAGCGCGAGCGCCCGGGCGATCGCGATGCGCTGGCGCTGGCCGCCGGAGAATTGGTGCGGATAGCGCGTCACGGCGTCGGCGGGCAGGCCGACCAGCTCGAGCAGCTCGCGCGCCCGCTTCATCGCGTCGGCGTGCGCCACGCCGTAATTGACCGGGCCTTCGGCGATGCTCTCGCCGACGGTGATGCGCGGATTGAGCGAACGATAGGGATCCTGGAACACGATCTGGATCTTCTGCCGGTGCGGCTGCAGCAAGCGACGCGAGATGTCGGCGATCTCGCGGCCGGCGAGGCGCACGCCGCCGGAGGTCGGATCGATCAGGCGCACGATGCAGCGCGCAACCGTCGACTTGCCCGAGCCGCTTTCGCCGACGATGCCGAGCGTGCGGCCCTTGCGCAGGGTGAGCGTGACCTTGTCGGCAGCGACGACCTCGCGGCCTTTGCCGAAGAAGGAGCGCTCCTTGTAGACCTTGCCGAGCTCGTTGGCCTCCAGCACCACTGGCTCGCGGGTTTCCTCGCGCGGCGGGCGCGGCACCAGGCTCGGCACCGAGGAGAGCAGGTTGCGGGTGTATTCCATGGTCGGATTGCGCAGCACGGTCTCGAGCGGGCCGGTCTCGACCAGGCGGCCCTGCCGCATCACCGCGACGCGATCGGCAATCTCGGCCACCACGCCCATGTCATGGGTGATGAACAGCACCGCCGTGCCGTGATCGCGCTGGAGGTCGCGGATCAGGGTCAGGATCTGCTTCTGTGTGGTGACGTCGAGCGCGGTGGTCGGCTCGTCGGCAATGAGGAGCTTCGGCTCCAGCACCAGCGCCATCGCGATCATGATGCGCTGGCGCTGGCCTCCGGAGAGGCGGTGGGGGTAGGAGGCGAAGATGCGCTCGACCTGGGGCAGGCGCACCTGCTCCATCATGTCGAGGATGCGCTGCTTGCGAGCCCTCGCGTCGAGGCTGGTGTGGGCGCGGAGCACCTCGTCGATCTGGCGGCCGACCGGCACCACCGGATTGAGCGCGGTCATCGGCTCCTGGAAGATCATCGCCATCTTGGTCGCGCGCAGCTGGCGCAGGCGGCGGTCGGTGGCGGTGAGCAGCTCCTCGCCGACCAGCTTCACGCTGCCGCCGGTCGGCACCAGCGTGCCCTTCGGCAACAGGCCCATGGTGGTGAGCGAGGTCACCGACTTGCCCGAGCCGCTCTCGCCGACGAGGCACAGCGTCTCGCGCTCGCGCACCTGGATCGAGATGCCGTCGATGATGTTGGCGCCTTTCGGCTGCTTGCCGATGGAGACGACGAGATTGTTGATGTCGAGGATGGTGTTGGTCATCAGGTCACTCCGTCGTCATTGCGAGGAGCGAAGCGACGAAGCAATCCAGAAATCTCTCCGCAGATGCAGACTGGATTGCTTCGCTTCGCTCGCAATGACGGAACAAGGGGATGGGCCGGCGAGACAAGTCACTTCCCCTCCCGCTGCTTCATGCGCGGATCGAGGGCGTCGCGGGCGGCGTCGCCGATCAGGTTGATGCTGAGGATGGCGATGGAGAGCAGCAGGCCCGGCCAGAAGATCAGCGACGGCTTGATCTGGAAGTACTGGCGGCCCTCGGCCATGATGTTGCCCCAGGTCGGCGTCTCCGGCGAGATGCCGGCGCCGAGGAAGGACAGGATCGCTTCGGTCAGGATTGCGCTGGCGCAGATATAGGTGCCCTGGACGATCAACGGTGCGATCGTGTTCGGCATCAGGTGGCGCCACATGATCTTCGGCAGGCTCGAGCCGACCGAGATCGCGGCCTCGACGTAAGGCTCCTCGCGGGCCGACAGCACGACCGAGCGGACCAGGCGTGCAACGCGCGGAATCTCGGGGATCGTGATCGCGATCAGCACGGTCCAGAGGCTGGCGCCTGACAACGACACCACGGCGATCGCGAGCAGGATGCTCGGCATCGCCATCAGGCCGTCCATGACGCGCATCATGATGGAATCGACCAGCTTGAAGAAGCCGGAGACGAGGCCGATCGCGAGCCCGATGGCGATCGACAGGATCGCCGCGCCGATGCCGATCAGGAGCGAAATGCGGCCGCCATAGATCACGCGCGACAACACGTCGCGGCCGTAGGCGTCGGTGCCGAGCAGGAACTGTGCGGAGGACGGCTTGAGCCGCTGCGACGGGGCGAGCTGGACCGGATCATGCGGCGCGATCAGCGGCGCGAGGATCGAGACCACCACGATCAGCGCGAGCAGGCACGTCGCGGTGGCGATGATCGGGGTCGAGGTGAGGAATCCGAATCGCGGCCGCAGCGGCGACGTGATCGGAATGGAGGACTGGGGAAGGGTATCGACCGACATTTTGTTCTTGTCCTTGCCTCAGTACCGGATCCGGGGATCGAGCAGGGTGTAGGCGACGTCGATGAGAAGATTGACGACGACGTAGATCAGCGAGGTCAGCAGGATCATCGCCTGGATCACCGGATAGTCGCGCGCCAGCACCGCATCGACGGTGAGACGCCCGATGCCGGGGATGTTGAACACGCTCTCGGTGACGACGACGCCGGAGATCAAGAGCGCAAAGCCGGTGCCGATCACGGTGATCACGGGCACGGCGGCGTTGCGCAGCGCATGGCGCATCATCACCGCAACCTCGTTGATGCCCTTCGCGCGCGCCGTTCGCACGTAGTCTTCGCCGAGCACGTCGAGCATCGCCGCACGCGTCATGCGCGCGATCAGTGCGACGTAGATGAAGGACAGCGCGCAGGTCGGCAGGATCATGCGCTCGAAGAACGGACCGAAGCCGTTGAAGATGCTCCGGAAGCCCTGCACCGGCACCCAGCGCAGCTCGATCGCGAAGACCTGGATGAGGACATAGCCGACCACAAACACCGGCACCGAGAAGCCGAGCACGGACAGACCCATCACGAAACGGTCGATCCAGGTGCCGTGCTTCCACGCCGCGATCACCCCCAAGGGAACTGCGACCATGACGGCGAGGATGATGGTGCACAACGCGATCGAGATCGACGGCTCGACGCGCTGGCCGATCATCTTCATCACCGGCAAATTGGAGATCAGCGACGTCCCGAGGTCGCCGTGCAGCAGCTTGTTCACCCAGGTGATGAACTGCACGATCAGCGGCTCGTTGAGGCCGAGCGATTCGCGGATGCGCTCCAGCCGTTCCGGGGTCGCGTTGTCGCCGGCGAGGATCGCGGCGGGATCGCCGGGGGTGAGGCGGAGCAGGAGGAAAACGAACAGCGCGACCACGCCCATCACGGGCACGGCGGCGAGAATTCGGCGAAGGAGATATCCGAGCAAGTTGGATCCGTCAGTTTAGAGTCAAATTGGGCAGGGCTCTTCGGCCAGCCTGCCATCAGCCTAACATTTCAGCAATTCCCGTGCCACGAGGGCCACAGTTTTTGCGGTGCAGCCAATCTTCGTAGGGTGGGCAAAGCGGAGCGTGCCCACCTGCTTTCAGTCGGGAATACGGCGGGCACGGCGCTTTGCGCCTTTGCCCACCTACGGGATCGCTTCGCGATCACGCCAGCGTCGCCAGCAGCCCCGCCATCAGGCGGCCTCGCTCAACGAGACTCTCGACTTCGATATACTCCTCGAGCGTGTGGGCATTGCCGCCGCGCACGCCGAGGCCGTCGAGCGTCGGGATTCCCATCGCGCCGGTGAAGTTGCCGTCGGAGCCGCCGCCGGAGCTTGCATGCGGCAGTTCCATGCCAAGAGATCTGGCGATGCCGCGCGCCTTCTCGTACAGCGCCATCGTGCCCGCATTCGGCTCCCAGACCGGCCGCGTCACGCCGCGCGTGACCTTGAAAGTGACGTCGTCTTTGGTGCCGGACAGCGCCAGCATCCGCTCGACACCGCGATCGAGATCGGCCTGGCGCTTGGCCATCGACAGCGCTTCGCCGGTCGCGGTGGTGGCGACGCAATTGACCCATTGCCCGCCATGCACAACGCCGACCGAGAAGGTGCAGTCCTCCGTCGTCATGGCGTCGATGTTGAGAATTTGCCGCGCCATCTCGCGGATCGCCGAGCGTCCCGCCGACAGCGTGGCGCCGGCGTGGCTCGGCCGGCCTGTCGCTTCGAGGTTGAAGCGTGCGATGGCATAACGTCCGGTAGTGACGCCGTTGTCGGCGCGGCCGGGCTCCGGCACCAGCACGTATTTGTTGCGCGCGGCCTCGGCCTCGATGATGTCGCGTGTCGAGGGCGTGCCGACTTCCTCGTCCGGCGTGAACAGCACGGTAATCGGCAGCGGCGTGGTGAACGATGCGCGCGCCAGCTGCCGGATCGCTTCCAGCGAGAGATAATTGCCGCCCTTCATGTCGAAGATGCCGGGGCCGTAGCACTTGTTGCCTTCGCGCCGCCATTTCAGCTTCTCGATGGTGCCGACCGGGTGGACGGTATCCATGTGTCCGGCGATCAGGATGCCGGGCTCGCCCTGCTTTGGATGCGGAAAGCGCGCGCGGATCACGCCGCCAAAACCCTGCCGACCGGCGATGCGCTCGATCGTCGCACCCATGATCGCCATGTCCCGCGCTGCGATATCGAGCATGCGGTCCACGGCGCCCGCGTTCCAGGTCGGGCTTTCGCATTCGACCCAGGTGCGCAGGCCCGCGAGCATTGCCTCGGAATCAAAGGGGAGATTGGCAGGATTCATCTCAATGTCTCTCGAGCTTGGAAAGATGGAACGCGCATTGCATCGGCGCGGGCAGGACGAGTGGAGGTGTTGTAGAGCCAAATCGATCCCTGTGGAGCCCGTGCCTGCGCCGCAAGGGCTTGCAACGAAACCGGATTGACGCGCTCGGCACTGTCTGCAAGTCTCGAAAAGATAAAGGCATGCATGAGGTTAGTTCGCCCAACGAACGGACTTCATGCTCAATCAATAACCTGCCTTTGAACAGTTTCACGTCAGGAGAACTTTCCATGTTCCATTTCATGCGCCGGGGGCCTCGCGCGTTCGCCTCCACACTCGCGCTGTCAGTCGTCGCGCTCTCGACCGCGCTGGCCTCGCCGGTGTTTGCAGCCGGCAAGACCCTCACGGCGGTGCTGCACTCGGATTTGCGCATCATCGACCCGATCTTCACCACGGCCTACATCACGCGTGACCATGGCTACATGGTTTACGACACGCTGGTGGCCACCGATTCGAACTTCAAGGTCCAGCCGCAGATGGCTGACTGGAAGATCTCCGACGACAAGCTCACCTACACCTTCACGCTGCGCGACGGTCTGAAGTGGCATGATGGTGCGCCGGTGACGGCGGAAGATTGCGTCGCTTCGCTGAAGCGCTGGGCCGCGGTCGACGGCATGGGCCAGAAGCTCATGGACTTCACCGCCAGCATCGAGGCGACCGACGCCAAGACCATCACGCTGAAGCTGAAGGAGCCCTATGGGCTCGTCCTCGATTCCATCGGCAAGCCGTCCTCGCGCGTGGCCTTCATGATGCCGAAGCGCCTTGCGGAGACGCCGGCGGACAAGCAGATTCCCGAGCAGATCGGCTCGGGCCCCTTCAAGTTCGTGCAGGGCGAATTTCAGCCCGGCGTGAAGGCGGTCTACGTCAAGAACACCGATTACGTTCCGCGCAAGGAGCCGGCGAGCTGGACCTCCGGCGGCAAGGTGGTGAAGGTCGACCGCGTCGAATGGATCACCATGCCGGACTCGCAGACCGCGGTGAACGCGCTGCAGTCGGGCGACATCGACTTCATGGAGAACCTGCCGTTCGACATGTTGCCGGTGCTGGAAGCGAACAAGGAGCTCAAGATCGAGGTCCTGAACAAGTTCGGCTTTCAGACCCTCGGCCGGATGAACTTCCTTCATCCGCCGTTCGACAACGTGAAGGTGCGGCGGGCTGCCTTGCTGGCGATGAACCAGAAGGACGTGCTCGACGCGCTGGTCGGCAATGCCAAGTACCAAAAGATCTGCGGCGCTTTCTTCGTGTGCGACACGCCGCTCGCGACCGATGTGGGCTCCGAGACCCTGGTCAAGGGGAACGGCATGGCGCAAGCCAAGAAGGCGCTCGCCGAGTCCGGCTATGACGGCACGCCGATCGTGATCATGGCCCCTGGCGACGTCACGACGTTGAAGGCGCAGCCGATCGTTGCGGCCCAGCTGCTGCGCGAGGCCGGCTTCAAGGTCGACCTGCAGGCGACCGACTGGCAAACGGTGGTGAGCCGCCGCGCCAGCCAGAAGCCGCCGAAGGAAGGCGGCTGGAACATGTTCTTCACCAACTGGGTCGCGGCCGACGTCTCGAACCCGATCGCCAATCTCTCGATCAGCGGCCTGGGCAAGAAGGGCTGGTTCGGCTGGGCGGAGGATGCCAAGATCGAGCAGCTCAAGGACGCTTTCGTCCGCACGGCTTCGGTCGACGAGCAGAAGAAGATCGCGGCCGACATCCAGAAGCAGGCCTATGAGCAGGTGATCTACATTCCGCTGGGGCAGTATCTCATCCCGAGCGGCTGGCGCAAGTCGCTGAACGGTGTGCTCGACGGTCCCGCGACCCCGGTATTCTGGAACGTCGACAAGACGGAGTAAGCGCCGCGCGCCTTGCATGTGAAAAACGAACGGCGCCGCAGTCTCCTGCGGCGCCGTTTTTTATCAAGCAGCGCTTCTATGAAGCAGTCGGTGATCGCTCTCGTCTAGCAGTGGCTGTCGCGCAGCTGCTCGAGCCCTTCCCTCACGAATGCCAAGCTCGAGTCCTTTCGTTCATCGGAACGAGGCTGCGAAATCGGCTGTTCGATCTCGGACGCGGGCTGATCCGACCTGTTCTCTTGTTCCATCTCGCCAATCCTTTGAATTGCTGCGGTACAACATCGCGAGGGGCGGGAAGTTCCTAAAAGCATGATCCGGAAAGGTGCGAAGCGGCTTTCCGGAAAGATCATGCGCAACAACTATCACGATGACGATCCATCCGAATCTCATCGCGCTTTAGCTGATCGGACGATGTTGCGGCCTGAACAGCCGTCCCTTCTCGACCACCAGCACGATCGCCAGCGCGGCGAGGGTGGACAGGAAAAAGCCGATCGAGAACGGCAGCAGCGTGCCGTCGAAGCTCTGCCCGATCGCCATGCCGACCACGATCCCGATCAGCGTGGTGATCGAGCCGTACAGCGAGGAGGCGGTGCCTGCGATGTGGCCCTGCGGTTCCATCGCCAGCGCGGTGAAGTTGGCGACCATCATGCCGAACGAGAACATCATCAGGGCCGAGAGCACCATGAACAAGGCGAGCGGCAGCACGCTAAGGCTTTCCGTCAGCAGCATCACGCCGGCCACGGCCGTGTAGAGCGTCAGCGCGCCGTGCGAGATCACGCGCATGCCGAGCCGCCCGACCAGTCTTGCATTGAGGAATCCGGCGATGGCGACGCCGGCCGCGATCGCCGCGAAAGCAAGCGGGAAGTAGTGGCCGAGGTGATAGATGCCGGTGAAGATCTGTTGGGCGCAGAAGACGTAGGCGAACAGTGCGCCCATCACGCTGCCGGCAGCCGTGGCATAGCCGATGGTCTGGCGATGGGTCACGGTCTGCCGGTACGCGGAGAGCACGTCGGCGGGCGCCAGCGATCGGCGCTCCGACCGGGGGAGAGTTTCAGGCAGCCGCAGCACGCACCATGCGAGCGCGAGCAGGCCGTACAGCATCAGCACGACGAAGATGCCGCGCCACGCCGTCACCAGCAGCACCGCCTGTCCGAACGAGGGGGCGACCACCGGCACCGCGATGAACACCATCATGGCAAGCGACATCACGCTCGCCATGCGGCGGCCGACATAGCAATCGCGCACGATCGAGGTCGCGATCACGCGCGTCGCCGCGGTGCCGAGCCCCTGGAGCGCGCGCGCCAGCAGCAGCGTCTCGAACGAGGGCGCGGCGACCGCCAGCACGCTCGCCACCGCATAGACCGCCATGCCGCCGAGCAGCACCGGTCGGCGCCCAAAGCGGTCCGACAGGGGACCCATGACGAACTGACCGGCGCCGAAGCCGATCAGGAAGATCGACAGCACCAGTTGCAGATGGTTCTCGACGGGAATCTTGAAGGCGGCGCCGATATTGGGCAGCGCCGGCAGCATCATGTCCATCGCGAGCGGATTCAGCGCCATGATGGACGCGATCACGATGACGAATTCCGGAAAACCCATTGGGCGGTGTCCCGAGGACACCCAACCGTCGGCATTGACGTCGGACAAGAAGCTTACCTCTGCAATCGAGCCACTTATCTAGCTTCGATGCTGCGTCGCACAACCCATGTTTCGGGATGGCTGGCAGGCGGGGCAGGAGAGGTCAAGATCAGGTGAGGGCCCGTCGCCGGCCGGATGGTCGTCCTCGACCGCATCGCCGCGCACATCGAAACGTTTTCCGAAGCCGCGTCAGCGGACGGCTGGGGCCGGCAACCAGGGATTCACCATAGGACGCGCCCGGCACGCCGGGGAGATGAATCGGCAACCCGTCCTGTCCATTGTGGTCGGACCGGCTGCCGCAACGGCGCCGCGAGAAGCCAAACAGGGTATCGCCCGTGTCCGACATATCAGGTGCAGCACGATGGTTGGCGCCTGCGGCCAAGGCTGCCGGGCGCAACGTCTGGCTTGCCGGCGTGGTCACGCTGACCGCGCTGCTGGTGCTCGGTAATCTCGCCAACGATGCCTCGCTCGACCTGCCGTATGGCTGGGACGTCCGGGTCAATTGCGCGGCCGTCGATGCGCATGCCGACGGGCTCGATCCCTACTTCGTCAAGAACCTGAAGGGCACCACCTATTCTTATCCCTATCTGCCGGTGACGCTGGACGTCTTCCGTCCGCTCTGCGCGGGCGGCGTTCTGCTCGATCATTACAGAAGCATCTTTCTCGTTCTCGCCATGCTCTGCGCGCTGCTTTTGCCCGGCTTTGGAACGCGTGCCAGCGCGCGCGATGCTGGCTTGAAGGTGCTCTGCGCGCTCGGCGCGTTCGTCGGTTTCGAATTCGTGGTGGCGTCGGGGAATTTTGCGCTGCTGAGCGGAGTGCTGACCGCGATCGCGCTGAAGCTCCTGCTACGCCCGCTCGCATCCGAACAGAATTCGAACTTTTCCTCGCGCCTCGCCGGTGCTGCGGTGCTCGGCCTCGTGACCTCGTTCAAGCTGGTGTTCGTCCCGGTGCTGGCGGCGCTCTATTTCCTGCCGCTGCCGCGTGGCCGCAAGCTGGCCTTGATCGCGGTGGCCGCCTTCGCCTTCGCGTTGCCGGTCGCGCTGTCGCGCTTGCTGTATCCCGATCTGTTCGCGAGCTGGCTGCTCGCGATCGCAGGCCAAATTCCCGGCCAGCACGCCGTCGGTCTCGTCGAGACCAATCCGTCGCTGTTGCTGCTGGCGCGTGACCTCATGGCCCAGGCCGGCTTCGGTGGCGGCAAGCCGGCGATGCTGGCGGCCTATGCGTTCGCGGCACTCGCGCTCGTGCTCGTACCGTTCGCGCTGTCCGTCCTGCGCGCGGCCGCGAGCGGATCGGTGCGGGGAGGAGCATCGCTGCTGACGCAGCTCGATCGCTGGCTGATGGATCACCCGCGCACGGCCATGCGCATCACGGTGCTTGCCATGTTCGCGCTCTATCTCAGCTCGCCGCGTCTGAAGGAATATGCCTTCTTCGAGCTCGCGCTTCTTGCCGCGATCCTCATCGTCGATCTTCCGCCCCTGGCGCTCGCCGCCAGTCTCGGCATCGGCCTCGCCTTCCCGGCACTGATCTCGCTACTGGGCGCGCCGATCGAGGGCACCTTCATCCTCCTCGTCACCGCGCTGATCTGCTTCTGGATCGTGCTGCTCGATTTCCGCGCAGAGCCAAAGCGACTCGAGCAAGGGTGATACAAGCTAGTGGTGCGGGCAGCCAACCGGCACAGCGCTTGCGCACCGAGGGATTTCGCCGTCAGCAGACGGCGTTTGCGTCCGACAACCAAGGCAACATTCCGTTTCAAGCGGAATGTAGGAGCTAGTCGGTTTTGTTCTCGACAAGGACCTGAATCACGCCCGCAAGAGGCGCTTCGTCGCCATCGAAGGCAGTGATCATTGCATTGAGAAAGGCGTAGGGATCAAGGTCCTTAAGATCAATCGGATGCCCAGCTCGGTCCGCCAGCAGCAGGAAGAACGACAGCTGTGCGCGACCATTGCCTTCGCGAAAAGCGTGGATGACGTTGAGTTCGGATAGGAAATGGGCCGCCTTTTCTGCGAATGCCTCCGGCTCAAGGCCGGCCAGAAATTTGTCCTGCTTCAGCTGTGCGAACAGTAGCTTCGCCTGGTCTTCGATGTTCTCGGGAAAGCAGAATGGGTTTCCGCCTTTTGACATGCGAACGGTCCGAATCTTGCCAGCCCAGTCGTACACATCCTGGAAAAGGTGTTCGTGCACTGCCTTGAAATGCGCGAATCGAGTTTGCCGGCCGGAAGTTCCTCATCGGCCCGGGCATCGCTCACTTCCGCTTCGAAGGAATGAAGCTCCTCAGGGTTTCTGAGATCGAGCTTGTTCTTTAGAACTGTTGTGCCGGGATAACAGTAGTCGTCAGCGACGGCGTCGTACATCAGGCTAGGGCTTGCGGCAGGCCTTGATGATGGCCTTCCTGCGCTCTTCGGGCGTGCGTGCCTTGCTCGCCGTGATAGCAGAGCTGCCCTTCATCTCGGCCGAATAAACGATCCCTTCCACGGAGCTGATCTTCCTGAAGCGTGCGCTGCCGATCACAAAACCGGAGCCCTTGCCCTTCTTGGAGGATGATTTCTTGGTTGTCATACGCAAACCATAGCACAGATCGGGCCGACTCGCCCGAGGCATTGAACATCAATGCGAAGCGGCAGTGGCCCTTTTGGCGTACTTGCAAGGAAGTGGTGCGGGCAGCCGGGGTCGAACCGGCACAGCGCTTGCGCACCGAGGGATTTTAAGTCCCTTGCGTCTACCAATTCCGCCATGCCCGCTTGATCCAACGAGATCAAACACTTAAGTCCGTTCCGGCGGTCTGGAATTGGCGCGTTCGCCGGAGGGACGGTTCTTCCTTAAGCGAGCCGGGGGCACAAGGCAAAGCCTCAATCCGGACATCTGTTGCTGCTTTAGGCATTCTCAATCCACGGGGGCTATTCATCCGGCATGGCTGCTTCGTTTTCCTTTTCGCTGCGCGGCGTTGGCGCGCTGTTCGCGCTGCTTGCGGCTGGCCTCGCGCTGTCCGGCTGCGCCGGCGTGAGCGAGACGATCGCACCGGCCTTTGCCGATCCCGCCAAATACGAATTGTACGATTGCAAGCAGCTTGAGACCGAGCGCAAGGACCTCGCCAAGCGCACCGCCGATTTGCAGCGGCTGATGGAGAAGGCCGAGACCGGGGCGGGCGGTGCCGTCGTGTCCGAGCTCGCTTACCGCAACGACTATGTCGCCGTGCGCGGGCAGGCCCAATTGGCCGAGGACGCTTGGCGCCGCAACAGATGCCGGGAGACGCCGCCCGAGGCGCCGCCGCCTCCGGCATCGCCCGCGGCCAGCGCCAAATCCGGCAAAGCGGCCCGCTGAGGCATGCTGCCGGCGCCGCTCCGCATCAGGGCCGCCAGCCGTAGATCCAATCCTGTCGCGCCAGCATGCGCTGCGGGCCGAGCGCGCGGATCGCAACATCGCGTGCGAGCGCGAGCGGCCCGCTGAGATGATAGATGCGGCCCTGCTGCCGCGCGGTCCGCTGCACCCGCCGTACCCGCGCCTGGCGGGCACGGCCGTATTGCGTCAGCGCGGCGGCAACCGCTTTGCTGCCCTCGGCGGCTTCCAGGCTCAAATGCCGGGCGAGCACGGCGGCATCCTCGATCGCCATGCCGGCCCCTTGCGCTGCGAACGGCAGCATCGCGTGCACGGCATCGCCGAGCAGCGCCACCGAACCCTTGCTCCAGGGGCATCCCTCGGGAACGCCGAACAGCGCCCATTTGCGCCAGCTGTCGACCGCGGCGAGCAGCATCCGCGCCGCCGGCGGCCAGCGCGGGCCGGCAAAGGCGTCCATCACCTCGCTGACATCGCCGGGCGTGCTCCAGCCCGGCCGGTTCCAGGTGCCGGGCAGCACCGCGACCACGTTGATCTGGCGTCCGCCCGCAATGGGATAGGCGACCAGATGGGCGTTCGGTCCCATCCAGAGCTGCACCCGGCGCGCGGTATAGTCCTTCGGCAATTGCGTGGCATCGAGCGTGCCGCGCCAGGCGATCAGGTCGGAAAAGCGCGGCTGCACCTCAGGAAACAGATGCTGGCGCACCGTCGACCAGATGCCGTCGGCGCCGATCAGTGCGCTGGCGAGATCGCTGCGGCGGATCGTGCCGCTGCGATGGACCACGGTCAGGCCCTTGGCGTGAGGCGCGACGTCCTCGAAGGTCGCGCCCAGCTTCAGGTCGATGTCGGGATGGTCGGCGACGGCGCCGGCGAGGGCCGCTTGCAGGTCGGCACGGTGCACCACCCAATAGGGCGCTCCGGCGCGCAGCGAGGCGGCTTCGCCGAGCGGCATGCGCAGCAGCTCGCCGCCGGCGCGCGCGCTCATGATCGAGAGCGCTTCGGGGGTGACGGCGCGCAGTTTGAGGCGTTCGGTGAGGCCGAGCTCGACCAGCACGCGGCTGGCATTGGGCGAGAGCTGCAGGCCGGCGCCGACCTCCTCGAGGCGTTCGGCCTTCTCCAGCACGACGATGCGGAAGCCGCGGGCGGCGAGCGCGAGCGCGGCCGTCAGGCCGCCAATGCCGGCACCGGCGATGACAATCGTTCGGGAGAGCGCCACCCCTTAACCGATGGACGCGGTCAGGCCACCTTGTCCTTCAGCACACATTCCGGCGGGCGGGCTTCGCCCGGCTTCAGGTCGGCCGCGAAGCGGTACAGCGTCGAGCAATAGGGGCAGATGATCTCGTTGTCGTTGCCGAGGTCGAGGAAGACGTGCGGATGGTCGAACGGAGGATTGGCGCCCACGCACATGAACTCTTGCGAACCAATCTCGATGACGGGAACACCGGCATCGTTATGGAAGTGCGGGACGACATGGTCGGACATCGAAGTTCATCCTGGAGTGGCAATGGCGGCAGATACAATCACGAACCGACGCGGCATCTTTGAGGCGCTGCGGACCATACTGGCGGGTACAGGTGATTGCTAGTCCAGCGGAACCGAAAAGCTTCGCAAGCGCCCCATGCTCATTTGCTCATGCAAATTCGACACAATCTTGCGGCCTGAGAGAAGCCCTTCTTTCGTCGGGGACGTTGTGTCGCAATTTTGGCATACTATCTCTGTGGTTGCGTGAAACCGGGACGAAAGACGTAGTGTTCCGCGCAAGCGATCTCAGGGCATCCGGGCTTTTCCACATGAAGTGGCTGCGAATCAGTACGGCGTTGGCGGGAATGGCCGTGTGCGGGTTCGTGCTCGCGCAGGTGGCGCCGCATGCCCGCGAGGCCGGCGCGATCCTGGCCGCCCAGGATGATCCGGTCGCGCTCTCCGAGCTGAAGCTCGATGCACTACTCCGGCACAACGACCGCCTGGTTCAGGACAATATCGAGGCCGCGCTCGCCTCCGGCGACGCCGATCTCGCCGACAGTTTCGTCACGCTGGCGCGCGAGCGCAACATCGCGCTTCCCGACGACCTCCTGAGCCGCGTCAATGACGCCGTGAAAGCGGAGAATTCCACCGCGCATTTCGCCAAGCGCTTCGCCACCGGTCTCGTCACCGGCAACGCGGACGATGTCGCGAGCCTGTCCGGGACCGTGGCCGGCGATCTCTTCGTGTTCGGCGACATCAGGGACGTGGTGCGCGAGGGCAAGCACCTCGCCATGGGCGAGGACACCGACCGCCTCGTACTCTCCCTTGCGGCGGTCGGCCTTGCGGTGACGGCGGCGACCTATGTCTCCGTCGGCGGTGCCGCGCCGGTGCGCGCCGGACTGACGCTGGTGAAGGATGCGCGCAAGCTCGGACGGCTCGGCGAGGGGCTCGCCGCGTGGGCCGGTCGGTCCGCGCGCGAGGTCGTCGACGCGCCGATGCTGCGGAACGCGGTGGCATCGGGCTCGGTGCTGCGCCCTGGCCAGACCGTGAGCGCGATCAAGGCCGCGTTCCGGGCCGAGAAGGCCGGTGCGCTGGTCCGGCTCGGCAAGGACGTCACGCGCGTCGCCGGAAAGACCGGCACGCGCGGGGCCATGGATACGCTCCGCATCGCCGAGGGTCCCAAGGACGTCGCGCGCGCTGTGCGGCTTGCGGAAGCGCAAGGCGGCAAGACGCGCGCGATCATCAAGCTGCTCGGCCGCGGCGCGCTGCTGCTCGTCGGCGGCGCGTTCGATCTGGCGATGTGGTTGTTCGGCGCGGTCGTGACGCTGTTCGGCCTGCTCTCCTCCATCAAGGCGACGACCGAGCGCCTGACCCAGGCCTGGTGCGATCGCAGGCGGGCGCGGCGGCTGCGCCGCGCGCAGATGGCGGCCGACGCTGCTTTGGCTAACGCGGCCGCGACGGCCTGAGGCGCGATCCGCTTCGGGCTATTGTTTGAGCATGATGTTGCCGGAAAACCGCTGCACACTTTGCCGGATCGTGCTCTAACATCGCGTCATTCCCCTCAAAACCTCACGGAACTGCTGATGCCGAGCTTTCACAACGGCGCCGTTGAAATTGCCTATCTAGACGAAGGCGAGGGCGATCCGATCATCCTGGTGCACGGCTTTGCCTCCAGCAAGAACGTGAACTGGGTCTATCCGACCTGGGTGTCGGAACTGCGCAAGAACGGACGCCGCGTCATCGCGCTCGACAATCGCGGCCACGGCGAGAGCGCAAAGCTCTACGAGCCCGCGCAATATTCTATACCCGTGATGGCCGGCGATGTGCTCGCGCTGATGGATCAACTCGCCATCCCGCAGGCCGACATCATGGGCTATTCGATGGGCGGGCGGATGACGGCCTGGCTCGCCCTCAACGAGCCGCAGCGCCTGCGCTCGGCGATCCTTGGCGGCATCGGCATCGGCGGCCTGATCGAGGGCACCGGTCCCGGCGAGAACGTTGCCAAAGCGCTGGAGGCGCCCGCGCTGGACGACGTCACCGATCCCGTCGGCCGCACGTTTCGCGCGTTCGCCGACCAGACCCGCTCCGACCGCCGCGCGCTCGCCGCGTGCCTGCGCGGCACGCGCGATCTCATGACGAGGCAGCAGGCCGCGCGCATCGAGGTGCCGGTGCTGATCGCTGTCGGCAGCGCCGACGACGTCGCAGGAAGCGCCAGCGCGCTCGGCGCCATCATCCCCGGCGCGGAAGTGCTCGACATTCCGAACCGCGACCACATGCGCGCGGTCGGCGACAAGGTTTACAAGACCGGCGTGCTCGACTTCCTTTCACGCCGCGGCTGAGTCGGCAAATCCCTAGGACCTTTAGCTCAGTTTCTCAGCGCCTCAATTTGGGTGACGACCGCTGCTTCACACCGCCTTGTCGCTGAACCGTGCGGGAAGCGTGTTGAGGAACGACATGACGCGCTGTGTGCGCAGGGGCGGGCGGCGGCCCGAGGTGCGCAGCATCCATAGGGGTTCCCCAGGCGCGCGCCAGGGCGCCAGCACCTCGACCAGCCGGCCGGCGCGAAGGTCTTCGCCAACGAGCCACGCCGGCCCCCAGCCGACACCGAACCCATTCGTCAACAAAGCCAGCGAAGCGTGCGCGTCGTCGCAAATGTGCTTGGGTTTGGGCGTGATGCGAATGGGTCCTTTGCCGCGCGGGTCGGCGAAGCGCCAGGTCAGGATCTGACCGCTTGCGGGATTGCGGAAGCCGACGTGGTCGTGCGCGGAGAGCTCGAAGGGAGTGGCCGGCGCGCCGCGCGCTTTCAGATAGGCGGGCGAGGCGCAAGCGATCCAGGAGAACGTGCAAAGCCGCCGCGCCTGATGGCCGGGCGCGCGGTCGAGGGGCCCTGTGCGGATCGCGATGTCGACGCCTTCCGCCGCGAGATCGAGAATCTCGTTGCGGAACTTGACCTCGATCTCGATTTCCGGCCGTTCCCGCAGGAACGCGGGCAGTCGCGGCAGTATGCAGGCGCGCGCGAACGAGGCGGGGGCGGTCACGCGCACCCGTCCGCCATCGTCGCGCGCGACTTCGCCGAGGGCGGATTGGACACGGGCGAGACTTTCGACCAACGCGCGTCCCGCCGTCATCAGCCTGTCGCCCTCTTCGGTCAGCGCCAATGAATGGGTGGAGCGATGCAAAAGCCGCAATCCGTGAGCCTGTTCGAAGCGGGCGACCGCCTTGGACATCGCCGAGGTGGTCGTACCCGCCCGCCGCGCGGCTTCGGCGAAGGAGCCTGCCTCGACGACGCGGACGAAGGCGAGCAGGCGCGAGAGATCGGGAGGCAAAGTCGTTGTGGACATAAAGTCCACATAGCCATGGCTAGGCGGTCACTACAAGACCCATTCGAGAACGGCTACTCAGGGAGTGTCAGCCGCATTCTGCGGCGCTCGAAACGCGGGAAGTCCCATGAACCTCGTCGAAATCACGCTGCAAGCCCTCGACGCCGCCGAGCGCGCAATCCCACCCGGCCAGCCGGTTTATATGCTCAATCTGCTGCGCTACCGCGCGCAGGCGCGCTACGAGGACGGCTTCGACGCCACGCCGTGCACGGGCCGCGAAGCCTTTCACGAACGCTACAGGCCGGCATTCCGGCGTCTTGCAGCCGGTAAGCCGCTCGCGCCGATGTTTTCCGGCCCGGTCCTGACGAGCCTCGTCGGCGCGCCGGGCGAACGCTGGGACGAAGCGGCCATCAATGAATACGGTGATTTCGCCACCTTCCGCTCGATCGTGGACACCGAGACCTATCGGCGCGAAGTCGCGCCGCATCGGCACGCGGCACTCGAGGAATTCCGGCTGTTCGCGCTGGCCAAGGCGATGTGAAATGACGGCATTACGGTCATCTCGAAAGACGAGGCGCGTGCTCAGGCCGTCCGAAAAGTCATAGGCGATAGCCCTGCGCTAGCGGGAGAGGGGCGTATCTCGTTGTCGCGATCGAACCAAAGTTCATTCCGCTTTGGTATCATCGCCCCAACGCCGCGCCAGCGCCATCAGCACCACGAACGTCGCGACCCACACCATGCGCGCACCGTAGCGGTCGTGGGGCCCTGAGATCACGCCGCAGATGAAGGCGTTGCCGAGCAGGGCCAGCGTCACGGTCGCCGCCAGCAGCGTCAGATCGTCCAGCCGGCGCCTCACGAGCGCATGGCCGAGCAGCGCCAGCAGCGCCAGCATCGAGGCCAGCGCGACCGGGACATGCAGCCAGTTCACGACATCGAAATTGACGCCCCAGTTCTGCTGCCGCGCCGCGCGCATCGGCGCGGCCTGTGCGGGGATATAGCGCTCGATGATGCCGCGGGTGTGCGGGATCCAGCCGTTGGTGCCTTCGCCGGTCGCCACGTGCAGCAATTGCTGTCCCATCGCGCGGAGCGCCGCGCCGGCCTGCCAGGCCGGATAATCCTTCAGCGACTGCACGACGATGGTGCCCATCTCCTCATTCATGCCTGCGAAACGGCCGAGCGTGTTGAACACGCTCTTGCCCCACAGGAATTCGTCGGCGCTCGCCGGCAGCTCGTTGCGGTAGGGACAAAGCTTGTAACGTTCGCGCGGGCAACGGTCGTTGAGATATTGCGCGACGATGCCGTCCTGCATCATGCGGCCGAAGGCGACGCCGTAGCCGCCGGGCGTCCAGGCCAGCTTGCCGGACAGCGCGTAATTCGCCGAGACCAGCATCAGGCCGCCTGCAACGATGGTGAGGCTCGCCTGCGCCAATCCCGCAATGGGCAGCCGTTTGCCCACGAACGGCCGCGCCATCCAACCCGCTGCGCAAAGTCCGAGCAGCACGCCGAGCGTGGCGCTGTGCGTTGCCGCGGCAAAGGCGGTGAAGACGAACAGCGCGATCTTCTCGAGCGTCGAGGTCCGGTTTGCGCCGACCACCAGGAGGAACAGCGACAGCACCGCGAGCCCGGCAAAGATGTCGGTGAGCAGCATGCTCGCAAGCCAGGGCAGCGCGGTCGACAGCATCAGGGAGAGGCTGATCGCGACGAAGCGGAAGGTCTGCATCAAGCCCAACACGCGAAGCGTGAGCTGCAGCAGCCATAGCGTCGCCAGCGACTGGATCGCGAGATTGATCCAGAAGCCGAAACCCTCGCCATAGTGCAAATAGAGGCCGAACACCGTGGAGCGGCTGGGGACGAGATAGCCCTCGTACCAGCGCGCGAGATAGCCGCCGGTATCCCATTGCAACAGCGGATAGCCGTTCCAGACCGCCGGCGCGATCATCAGGAGGGGCAGGGCCACCGCCGCCAGCCGCAGCCAAAATGAGCCCGCGGCGCGCGCGCGCAGTTGATCGGTGGTGATGGTCAAATCGGCACTGCCCCCAGTTCGGATCATGCCCGCAATAACGGTTGGGGGCGAATTCACCAATAGTTTGACGCGGCCCGCCTTGAATTTGGCGGAACTCTGACCACCTTGAGCCAACCTTGCCGCTCGGGCGTCAGAAGAAAGTCTTGTTTATCAATGCTTTGGCTTGCTCTCCGGGGCAAGGCACTGTTCACTCTCAGGCAAGCCCGTCAGGACTTAGTCGCCTAGACTGTGCTATAGAGCCAACAAAATCAGCCAATTCGAAAGAGCAGATCCCATGGCAGTGCATCAGGTCAATCCGGGAGGAAAGCTCGCATCGCTCGATCCGATCTGGGACCGGATCCGCAGCGAAGCGGAGGACATCGTCCGCCGCGAGCCGGAGCTTGCGACCTTCATCTATTCGGCGGTGCTGCATCACGGCCGGCTGGAGGATTCGGTGGTCCACCGCGTCGCCGACCGGCTCGATCATTCCGCGCTGTCGGGCGACCTCGTGCGCCAGGCCTATATCGAGGCGCTGCGCGACGACCCCGATCTCGGCAACGCCTTCCGCGCCGACCTCGTCGCCGTCTACGATCGCGATCCCGCGACCTCGCGCTTCATCGATCCCTTGCTCTACTTCAAGGGCTTTCATGCCATCCAGACCCATCGCCTCGCGCACTGGCTCTATCTGAAGGGCCGCAAGGATTTCGCCTATTACCTTCAGAGCCGGTCGTCGGCGGTGTTCCAGACCGACATCAATCCCGCCGCGCGCATCGGCCGCGGCATCTTCCTCGACCACGCCACCGGCTTCGTCTGCGGCGAGACGGCTGTGATCGAGGACGACGTCTCGATCCTGCACGGCGTCACGTTAGGGGGCACCGGCAAAGAGAACGAGGATCGTCACCCGAAGATTCGCCACGGCGTGCTGATCGGCGCCGGCGCAAAAATCCTTGGCAATATCGAGATCGGCCATTGCGCGCGCATCGCCGCCGGCTCGGTCGTGGTCAAGCCGGTGCCGCACAACGTCACGGTTGCGGGCGTTCCGGCCAAGATCGTCGGCGAAGCCGGCTGCGCCGAGCCGTCGCGCACCATGGACCAGATGATCAACGCGATGGGGCTCTGAGAAGGCCTTGATGCTGCGAAGGGCCGGATTTTCCGGCCCTTTTCGTTCCTAAATTCTTTGACAATTCGTGCTGGCGGTTCGCCGCATCTCGTCCTAAAACCCGCCGACCATTTTCGATCGGAGACTTGCCGTGGACGTCAAAGAAGTCAGAAAACTCGACGCATATTTGAAGCGCGTATTCGGCAATCCCAAGATCCGCGTCGTGCCGCGGCCGAAGAAGGACGATTCCGCCGAGGTCTATATCGGCGAGGAATTCATCGGCGTGCTCTTCGTCGACGACGAGGACGACGATCGCTCGTTCCAGTTCCAGATGGCGATCCTCGAGGACGACCTGGTCGATCAGGAATAATTGTTGTCATGCCGTCGTTGCGAGCGAAGCGGAGCCTTCGGTCGCGCGCGTGTCCCGGACGCACTGCAACGCTGCTTAGCGTTGCAGTGCAGAGCCGGAACCCAGAAGCCACACACCCCATCTCTCCGACATGGACCCCGGCTCAGCAGCGCACCGTCGAAGTGACGCTGCGCTGCGTCCGGGGCACGCATCGAGATCGAGGCGCGCGCTCTCCCCATCGTCATTGCGAGCGAAGCGAAGCAATCCAGGAATTCTTCCGCAGCAAGGAATCCTGGCACGCGCCTTCAATTGCAGACTTCGACGTTTATACTGTAGCCGCCGGTAGTGCTTTTTGATTCAAGGCGACAGCCTGACCGAACTGGACGACAGATTCCACTGGAACAGACCATTTGACCAGACGACTGCGGCTTCGCGGGTGCAGCTTCGGTTTGCTTGCGCTCCGTGTCTCGCTTTTGGGCATCTTCACGGGTCGCGATCGGCTTCTTGTCCTGCACCTTCTCGCATTGATTGTCGTCGTTGACGCGGAAGCCGGCGCGGCAGGTGATCTTCAAGCAAGTATCGCCGTCCGCCTTGAAGCCGTGATTGCACACCAGCGGGCAGACGCGCCCCGGCTTGGCCTTGATGACATCGAGCGCTTCGAAGCTCGCGAATTTGGCGTCGAACTTCGTGCCGGCATATTTGTTGAAGAGGGTGAGCGAACGCTGCGAGTTCGCATTCCAGTCGCCGTCCGCATTGCTCGCGAGGCATCCGACTCGACGGAGTTCTGACTGCACGAGTTTGGCCGTCTCCTGCGGCGACAGACTCGGCGCCGATTGAGCAGGGGCCAGGGCCGCGACCTTCTGCTCAGCGTCACGCTGAGCCTTCTCTTTGGCGGCTAGCTCAGCCGCTGCTTTTTCGCTGGCGATCCTCTCGGCCAGCGCCTTCTCGGCAGCCTGCTTGTCGGCCAGCGCCTTGGCGGCTGCTTCTGCGTCTTTCCTGCGCTGCTCGGCGGCGGCCGCCTTGGCCTCTTCGATCCGATTGGCCTTCTCCGCGGCGATCCGAGCATCTTCGGCAGCCTTGGCCGCTGCTGCGGCTTTCTCCTGCTCGGCCCTCTTGGCCCGTTCGGCGGCAAGCTTTGCCTTCTCCTCCTCGGCCGCCCGCGCCTTCTCCGCCGCTGCAGCGCGGGCGTCTTCGGCAGAAATCCGGTTGAGTTGAGCCTTGGCGAGATCGGTATAGAAGCCGCTGGGATAACGATTGAGGAACGCGGTCCAAACGTCGCGCGTGCCGAGCTGGAGCGCCAGTTCGTAGTCGCGCCGGATTTCGCTGTCAGGATTGGCTTGCGGGCCCGGCGCTGCGACCGGCTTCGCCGGAACCAGGGCCACGTCGTCGCCGCCGAGCGAGCCGTACACAAACGGCTCCTGCTTGTAGCCGGTATTCTTGAGCACGTCGTCGCGCACGAAGCCGAACGCCTTGCGCAGATCGAGCCCGGGCGTCGGCAGACGTTCGACGAGAGCCGCCGCGAACGGGCTGTTCTTGGAGTCGCCGTCGGACGCCGTCGAGCCCGCTTTCGCCGCGAACGCGATCATCGTATTCGGGCTGGTTGGCTCGACCTTGGCGAGGCCGCGGCCGATGGCACGCGAGGCGATGGTACGCTTCATCGTCTTGGCAAACGGGTTGTCGCGACAGGCATCGAGGATGATCAGGCGCAGCTGCTTTGCAGGTTCGACCGCGAACAGCGCGCGGTCCAGCGCGATCGTTTCGTCCAGCACGTCGCTGTCGGTCTCAAGCGTCGCGTCGGTCGGGATCAGGTAGTTGACGCCGTCCAGTTCAATGCCATGACCGGCGTAATAAACCACCGCGACCCCAGCATCCCGCGCCTTGCCGCCGAAGTCACGCAGCGCCCGGCGCATCTCCGAACCGTTGAGGTCGAGCTTGATGTCGACGGTATCGAACCCGGCCTTCCTGAACATGCCGCCGACCAGGGTGGCATCGTTCGCGGGGTTCGCCAGCCGCGCCACGTTCTTGTAGGCCGAGTTGCCCATCACCAGCGCGACGCGCTTCTCAGCCAGCGCCGGTCCGGCTCCGACCCAGCTCGCAACAATCAACAAAACAAACAGCCGAAGCCGCATTCCAGCCCCCGAATGCAATAGCGTCAGATTATTCGCAGCATGGCCAATCGCAATCTGTGCTCAGTGATATCAGTCACACATCCATGCGCCCTCCGGGCAACCCCGTGCCACGCATCGCGGCCATCATGCCCTGTTTTGGCCCGATGGGTCAATCATTATTCGAAAAAAACGAAAAGACTCGATGCTGCCAACGCTTGGCTACTGTGCATGGGGTTGTTTTCGACGTTTTGTTTTTGGAGGCTCCAGCCGACCCCGCTCAGCCCCGCGGCCCGCGCAGCTGCGCGGTCAGCCTCTCCATCGCCTCTGCCACTTCGCGCCACTGCGACAGCCAGCTGCGTGGAAAGCGGAAGGTGAGGTCGGCGCCGCCGACGCGGCGCTCGGAGAGGCACATGCCCGGGGTGGCGGCATCGCGCGTGCAGCGCGCGGTCAGCGCCGGGCTCGCAGCCGAATAGAGGTCCTCGCTGCCGTAGGGCGTATCGCTTCGGAACATCCGCATCGTCAGGCCGTCCGCCGGCATCACTGCTGCCTGGTCGAGGTAGCGCGGATAGATCATGGCCGTGCGCTGCTCGGGCGAGAGCGCATCGTGATGGGCCGCGATCGACAGGAAGATGCGGTCGATCGACTGCAGCGCCGCTTCCGCCGTGTCGGAGGTGACGTGCTTGGGCGCGCCCGGCGGCTCCAGCGACGGATAGAGGAAGTCGAGATCGATGCGCTCCTGCGGCCCCGAGTGCCGCTGGATCTTCATCCGGATCGCGGTCACCGGCAGGTTGAACAACGTGCCGCCGACGCTCACCGGCAGCTTGTCCGGCGCGTTCGCGCCCCGGCTGCCCCAGGTCGGCCACAGCAGATAGGCGACAAGCGCGACAGCTGCGATCGCCGCCGCGCCGCCGAGCACGATCGGGACGACATGCGCCCGAGTGCGCGGGCGGGGGGACCTGAGGGGAGCTGCCGAGAACAATGTCATGAATTGCGCGAGGTCGACCGGAGGTCGGCCGATGGCCGACGAATCAGCGGCGAATATGCCATGCGACGGCGCTCTCGCGCAGCGTTCCCGGCTGCTTGGATCGGGGACGCCCCTGCACCGGACGCCCGGCCGCGTTAACCTTTCCTTAAGGATAATGTAGCGTTAACGGGCTCTGTTTGTCACAGGAAGGCACGCGCGTTGCGTAAGGGCGGAGCACTTCCGATGACACCTGAAGCTCTCAACACCTTCTTCTCGATCGGCATCGGTTTCGCGCTCGCGGGCGCGCTCGTGAACGGATACCAGGCGCTGGCGCAGCGGCCCGCCGGCTTCGGCCTGCTGCAGGACGGCGTGGCCCCGAAAACCTTCGCGGCGGTTCCCTTCCTGGTGTTCGCCGCGCCCTTCATCATCATGCGCAACACGCTGCGCGGCGTGCGGGTGGAAAGCCGCCGCGTCGAATTCGTGATGATGGCAACCGTCATCGCCGGGTTCTGGAGCATGATGAGCGGCACCTTCTTCCTGATGACGCTGCGCGCCGCCGGCCTTCTGGTCTGATCCGAAGCGCCTCGAGCGCGGCCGGCCCTTTGCGTCGCGGCTGCTGTTTGGCTATGCCACTCGTCAACGCGACAGGAGACCCCCATGGCCATCTACGAGCTCGACGGGCAGGCGCCCGACCTTCCCGCCGACGGCAATTATTTCATCGCCGAGACCGCGACCGTGATCGGCCGGGTGCGCCTGAAGCCGGGCGCGAGCGTCTGGTTCGGCGCGGTGCTGCGCGGCGACAATGAGTGGATCGAGGTCGGCGAGGGCGCCAATGTGCAGGACGGCTCGACCTGCCACACCGATCTCGGCTTTCCGCTGGTCATCGGCAAGAACTGCACGGTCGGCCACAACGTCATCCTGCACGGCTGCACCATCGAGGAGGGCGCGCTGATCGGCATGGGCTCGATCGTGATGAACGGGGCAAAGATCGGCCGCAACAGCATCGTCGGCGCCGGCTCCGTCATCACCGAGGGCAAGGAGTTCCCCGAACGCTCGCTGATCATCGGCTCGCCCGCCCGCGTGATCCGCACGCTCGACGACGCCCAGGTGCAGAAGATGGGGAGCGCGGCCCGGTTCTACGTAGCCAACGGTCCGCGCTTCAAGCAGGGCCTGAAGCGGATCGACTGACCGGCCCGCCCGGCCGCGCTTCTCCCCAGCCCGGCCACGGCTCGACCGTAAAAATACAGGTTGGCGCTTTAATCCTCTGCTAGCGCGATCACGCTTATCATCCAGCGTTTTCAACCAGGAGGAGCGGCGCGATGAACGCTGCGGCGCTGGAATCCGGCTTCAGTGCCGGAACCAAATTCTTGAAGAAATTGGTCCGTTTCGTGCGCGGCGTCGATACGCTGACCGTCGCGGAGAAGGTCTACAGCATCGCCGCCTTTCTCGCGATCGTCACCACGTTCCTGCTGGTGATGTCGGTCCAGTCGGTGCGCCTGCAGACGACGTATCGCCACCTGCATGCCACCTCCGCCGACGCGGCGGTCGGCGTCGGGCGCATCAACGCCCTGATCTACGCCGTCGTGATGGAATCGCGCGGCATCTACATGTCCGCCGATCGTGCCGCGATGAAGCAGTTCGCGGATGGGCTGGTGCGGCGCAACCGCGAGCTCGCCGAGGCCGTGAAGAGCATGGAGCGCACGGTGCGCGACGACGACGCCGAGCTGTTCTCGTCCTTCCGCCAGCGCATCCAGCAGTTCATCGACTTCCGCAAGGAGCTGGTGCGCCGCGGCGTCGAGATCAGCCCGGCCGCGGCCCGCGAGTGGGGCGACAACGACGCCAACCGCACCTTGCGCAGCAAGCTCAACAGCGATCTCGAAGCGCTCGAGCGCATCTACGAACAGCGCGCCCGCGAGGCGGACGAGCTCGCCGACAGCCACCGTTACGCAGCCGCCTATCTGTTCGCGCTGGGGCTCGTGGCGCTGATGCTCGCGGCGTTGAACGTCGTCGTCATGCGGAACTCGGTGGTCGGCGCCCTCGCCGATATCACGCAGGCGACCGACCGGATCGCGCAGGGCGACGTCAAGAGCGAGGTGCCGCATCTGCGCCGTCACGACGAGATCGGGCGCCTTGCGCGCGCGGTGCAGAATTTCCGTGACGCGGTGGCGCGCATCTTCGAGCTCGAGGAGCTCGAGCTCGGCACCGCGCAGGCGCGCGACGCGGCGATGACCGAGCGCGACAAGTTCAACGACAAGTACCAGGCCAAGAAGTGGCAGCTTTCGGCGGCGATCAACAACATGCCGCAGGGGCTGATCATGCTCGACGGCAAGGCCAATGTGGTCGCGATGAATGCCAATTACCGGAAGATGTACGATCTGCCGGAGACGATCCAGACCGGCTCGACCTTGGAGGAGATCCTCGAGCACAGGGTCAAGAGCGGATTGTTCAGCGGCGACGTCGCGAAATATGTCGCGGCGGTGCTCGACCGGATCGCCAGGCGCGAACCGACGGCCTACGAGCTTGCCTTGAACGACGGCCGCGTCATCAAGATCTACGAGCGCCCGATGGACGGCGGCGGCTGGGTGTCGGTGCAGGAGGACATCACCGAACAGCGTCAGCGCGAGCGCATGCACGAGCGCATGGAGCGCCTGCTCGCCATCGTCGTCGAGAACGTGACCGAAGGCATCATCGCCAAGGATGCGCGCAACCTGCGCTATCTGTTCATCAACAAGGCTGCCGAGAAGCAGATCGGCATGTCGCGCGCCGAAATCGTCGGCAAGACCGCGCGCGAACTGTTCTCCAGGGAAACTGCCGATCTGATCGAGCGGCGCGACAAGCAGCTGCTCGCCCAGCAGCAGCAACTCGAGCCCATCACCGATACGATCAACAACCCGATCCGCGGCCGGCGCAAGGTGTCGTGGCGGCGCCTTCAAATCGGCGGCGACGGAGAGGATTCGCATATCTTCGTGACCATGGTCGAGGATCTCGGGGCGGAGATGGGTGCTGCCGCGTAGTGGACGGGCAAGGTAGGACAATGAAGAGCATCTGCCGCCGATGCTCGCGCGGAAGTGAGACAGCGTGGCTGTCACGAATGGCCGACTGACGGTAGCTTGGTCCTGCTTTGAAGCGTGGAGCGACCTCCGCGCGGAGGATCGAGTGATGTTACGCAGGATGATGATGGCGGCGCTGGCCGTGGCGGCGGTCGGGCTGTCGGCGCCACAAAAGGCCGAGGCGGGCGGCGGTTTCGGACGTGGTGGAGGCTTTCACGGCGGCGGCTTCCATGGTGGCGGCTTCCATGGCTGGGGGCACCGTCATTGGCATGGCGGCGGCTTCTGGCCAGGGGTCGGGATCGGGGTAGGTCTCGCCGGCGCCGGCTACTACGGCGGTTATTACGGCTACCCCTACTACGGCGGCCCCACCTATTATGGCGCCGGCTACAACGACGGTTATGGCGGCTGCTACGTCGCGCGCAAGCGCGTCATGACCCCGTCGGGATGGCGCTACCGCCAGGTCGACGTCTGCGAGTGAGGCGGAATAGCTGTTAAAAAACAAGGTCGTTGACGCAGTATACCGTCAACGACCTTGCCAGCCCCGGATATTGAAATCGGCTCACGCCATCCGGTAACGGCGAGCATCGCGCGGAATCATACCGGCGAATGTGATCCAGTTCACAAGTGGCGAAAATAAAGTTCCCGCACCGTGACCGGCTCAGCCGCCCGAGCGCTTGCGTGCGCTGGCGTGGACGCGGCGCGCCGGTTTCCTGCGGGTAACCGTGGGCGTCTCGACCTCGGTCGCCCGTGCACTGGCAAAGGACTGCCGCAGGCCGTCGATGGATTCGTTCAAGGCCGTGACTTGCTCGGACAGGCGCTTGGTGTCGGCCTGTTGCGCCGCCAGCAGCCGCTTCATCGTCTGAAGCTGGTCCTGCACCACCTGGAGCTGGTCGATCGATTCCTGCTGGGTCGCCTCCAGCCCCTTGGTCTTCTCGACCAGCTGCTCGGAGGCCTGGGCGGCGCGGGCCTGAAGCTGCCGCGAGGCCACCACCCGGTCGCTCTCGGGGGCGGCGCCGGTATAGGCCCGCCAGATTGCGATCGACGTCACGCCGGCGATCAGCAGCAGGAGGGCTGCAGCAGTCAGCGCGATCGGCTGGGCGCCAAGGCGAAGGAGGGTGTTGGACGGCCTGTCCTGGGCGAGATCGATCATCGCTGACAAAACCCAAATTGAAACTTGGTGAGTGGCGAAGACCGGCAACCCAGAGGGGTCACCGGGGCGTCCCGAAAGCCTTACGTTTCGGCAAGGAATGGGACCAAAAAGAGGCTGAGCGGCAAAAAGCCAGTGATCAGCGGCCCTTGCAGCCCCGGAGCGCAGCGCGGGGGGCAGGGCTCAAGGCTGAAATTGCGAGAACGGCCCGGAATAGCTCTTTGCGCGCGGTGCCGCATAGGGCCCGAGCCGGGAGGTCTTCAGTCCAAGTCGCACGAGTGATTCCGCCAGCGTCACCGCGGCCGCGACGCCGTCGACCACGGGCAGGCCGTGCGTGGCGGCGAGTTCGCCTGCGAGATCGGCCATGCCGGCGCAGCCGAGCACGATGGCCTCGGCGCGATCGTCACGGATGGCGGCGGTGATCTCCGCCGAGATCTTGCCGAGCGCATCATTGTTGCGCTCTTCCAGCGCCAGCACTGGGACCTCGGCGGCACGGACGCGGACGCAGCGTTCGGCCAGGCCGTACTTGCGCAGATTGTGCTCGATCGGAACGATGGAGACGCCGAGCGTGGTCACCACGGCAAAACGAGCGGCGATCAGGCTCGCGAGGTGGAAGCCGGCCTCGCCGATGCCGATCACAGGCGCTTTGGCGGCGGCGCGCGCGGCATCCAAGCCGGTGTCGTCGAAGCAGGCGATGATGTGTGCGTCCGCGCCGTCGCGATCGGCCTCGCGGATGCAGCCGAGCATGCCGGGCACCGCGAAAGCTTCGTCGTAAAATCCCTCGATCGAGACCGGGCCCATCGCCGGCTGACGCGCATCGATCACGGTGCCCGCGAGGGCAACGCTGCGCGCGGCAGCGGCGATCTTCGCCGTCATCGACGCGGTTGTGTTGGGATTGACGACGTGAAGCCGCATCAGAACAGACGAGTCCTTATCTCAGACGAGTCCCTTGCCGGCGTCCGAGCCCTTGGCCGCCTGCCGCTTGTTGAGCACGTGAATGGTGCCGAGCGCAAGCGTGATGACCGTGAACGAGACTGCCGAGATCACGGTGCCGAGCGCGTAGATGTCGGGGTTGGTCACGGTGGTGGTGAGGCCTTGAAGATCCAGCGGCAACGTGTTCACCGCGCCGATCGCCTGGCTGGAGCGTGCGAGCTCGTCCCAGGACAGCGTGAAGCCGAACAGGCCGATGCCGATCACCGAGGGCAGGATGATCGGCAGCACGACATAGCGGAACGTCTGCCACGGTGTCGCACCGAGATCGCGCGCGGCCTCTTCCAGCCGCGGATCAAAGCGGTTGAAGATCGCGAACATGATGAGCAGCCCGAACGGCAGCGTCCAGGTCAGGTGCGCGCCGAGCCCGGACGTGAGCAGGCCCATCGAGGTCTCGAAATTCTCGTTCCAATGCGCCTTGATCAGGTCGTCGATGATTCGGAACTCGAGCGAGATGCCGAGCGAGGTGATGATCGAGGGCACGATGAGGCTGGCGATCGCCGAGTAGAACAGGATGCTCTGCGCCTTGAACTTGCGCCGGAATGCCATGCCGGCGGCGACCGACAGCACGACGGTGACGATCATCACGACGATGCCAAGCAGCAGCGAGCGGCGGAAGGCGGCACCGAGATCGACGATGCCGGTGCCCTGGAACAGTTTCGCGATCCAGAAGGTCGACACGCCGTTCATCGGGAAGGTGAGGCCGCCCTGCGGCCCCTGGAACGACAGCACGTAGATCGCGATCATCGGCCCGTAGAGAAACAGCACATAGGCCGCGAAGAAGATCGCGAGCACGTAGAACGAGCGCGGGCGTCCTTCCTTCATGCTCTAGAGCTCCTTCTTGATGTCGACGATGCGCGACATCATGGTGATGATCAGGAAGGTGATTGCGAGCAGGATCACGGCATTGGCCGCGGCGGCGGGGAATTGCAGCGCGTTGACCCGCGTCTCGATGATCTTGCCGGCGGCGGCGATCTGCTGGCCGCCCATCACGCCGATGGTGATGAAGTCGCCCATCACGATGGTGATGACGAAGATCGAGCCGATCACGATGCCGGGCTTGGCCAGCGGAATGATGACGTTGACGAGGGTCTGGAAGCCGCTGGCGCCGGCATCATAGGCGGCCTCGATCAGCGACTTGTCGATGCGCACCATCGAGTTGAAGATCGGCACCACCATGAAGAAGGTGAAGAGGTGCACCAGCGCCAGCACGACGGAGAATTCGGAGAACAGCAGCCATTCGATCGGATGGTTGATCAGTCCCGTCTTCATCAGGCCGGTGTTCACCAGGCCGTTGCGCCCGAGCAGCGGGATCCAGGCGATCATGCGGATCACGTTGGAGGTCCAGAACGGGATCGTGCAGAGCAGCGACAAGCCCATCTGCCAGGTCTTGGACTTGACGTGGAAGGCGAGGAAGTAGGCGACCCAGAAGCCGATGAAGAGGGTGATGGCCCAGACCAGGAAGCAGAGCTTCAGCGTCTTCAGATAGGTCTTGGCGATGGTGCAGAGCTCAGGGAGCTGCGCGATGCAGCCCTCGAACGTGTCGGTGTAGCCGCGGCCGGAGAAAGCCGGCAGCAGCTGGTATTCGTTGTAGTCCCAGAACGAGACGATGACGACGAAGACGAGCGGAATGAGGAAGAACGCGAGAAACACCAGCATCATCGGCCCGGCCTGGAGCCAGGAGATGAAGGACGGCGACAGGCGCGTCGGCTTTGCGGCGCGCGCTGTGCCCGACCCCGGGATCAAGCCCGGGGCTGCCTGTTGCAGGACTTCTTCCGACATGTCCGTTACGCCGCGATGAACTCGTTCCACTTGCGGACCATGTAGTCGTTCTCATCCATCACGGCGTTCCAGCACGCGACCCCGCCCATGCGATCCTCGTAGGAGCCGCCGTCACGCACCGCGCCGGCCTTTTCCAGCAGCGAGCCGTCGGGCGCCTTGATGTCCTTCTCGGCCGGCTTGCCTTCCATCCAGTAGGCCCATTCGTAGGGCTCCATGTGCGCCTTCGCGGTGGAGAGCACGGCGGAGTAATAGCCCTGGCGGTTGAGATAGGCGCCGGCAAAACCCGACAGGAACCAGTTCACGAATTCATAGGCCCATTCGAGCTTGGCACCCGAGACGCCCTTGGACACGCAGAAGCCGGAAGCCCAGGACCGGTAGCCTTCCTTCAGCGGCTGGAAGGTGCAGGGGATGCCCATCGAGCGCACCTTGGTCACCGCCGGCGACCACATCGACTGAATCACGGTCTCGCCCGAGGCCATCAGGTTGACGCTCTCGTTGAAGTCCTTCCAGAAGGCGCGGAACTGGCCGGCCTTCTTGGCCTCGGTCATCACCTTCATGGTGAGATCGATCTCTTCCTTGGTCATGTTGCCCTTGTCGGCATATTTGTACTTGCCGGAGGCTTCCACGACCATCGCGGCATCCATGATGCCGATCGAGGGGATGTTGAGGATCGAAGCCTTGCCCTTGAACTCGGGGTTGAGCAGCTCGGCCCAGGTAGTGATCGGACGCTTGATCAGGTCGGGGCGGATGCCGAGCGTGTCGGCGTTGTAGACGGTCGGGATCAGCGTGACGAATTCGGTCGCCGACGTCGCGAACTTCTTGGAGTCCTTGCCTTCCAGATAGAGCACCTTCCAGGGCGCGGTGCCCTGGCCGCCGATCTTCTTGCCGCCGGGCGTCTCGCCCTTGGTGAAGACAGGCGTGATGTTGCCGAACTCCTTGATCTTCTTGGCGTCGAGCGCAAGGATGTTGCCCGACGGCACAAGCTTCTTCAGCGAGAAATATTCGGTATCCAGCACGTCGAAGGAATTCGGCTGGGTCATCACGCGCTTGGTGACGTCGTCGGTGGTTGCGGTGATGTATTCGATCTTGATGCCGGTGTCCTTCAGGCACTGCTTGGCGATGTCGTCGCCCTCGTTCACGGCCGTGCCGAGATAGCGCAGCACCTTCGCATCGGCCGACTTCACGTAAGGAAAGCCGGTGATCGCGCCGGAGCCGGCGGCGAGGCCGGCGAGACCCGCGGTGCCCTTCAATAGCGTGCGGCGGCTGACGCCGGTCTTCCTGGTCGTCTCGGTCATTTCGCTCACTCCTCTGTTGCGCATTTCCGTGGTGAAGGGTGCTATTGCAGGCGTTGCGCCTTGGCGGGATCCCAGGTCGCCAGCACGCGATCGCCCGGACGGAACGGATGCACGTCGAAGGTGGACTCGGGAACGTGGGAGAACAGGGCGGTGCCGTCGTCGAGCGTGAGCGAGACGGCGATGTAGGAGCCCTGATACTCGGTCTGGGTCAGCAGCGCCGGCGCGCCGAAGGCGCCGTCGACGAACGGCACGATGCCGAGCTGATCGGCGCGAACGGCGATGAGATTGCCGGCGTCGCTGAGCACGGTATGGCCGCCGATGAATCGGGCCACGAATTCGGTGCGGGGACGATGGAAGATGTCGCGCGCCGTGCCCTGCTGCTCGATCTTGCCGTGGTTCATCACCACGATGTGGTCGGCGAGGGCCATCGCCTCTTCCTGGCCGTGGGTGACCTGGATGAAGCTGATGCCGAGCTCGCGCTGCAGCCGCTTCAGCTCGCCGCGCATCTTGACGCGCAGGAACGGATCGAGCGCCGAGAGCGGCTCGTCGAGCAGGAGGATCTGCGGCTCGGTGATCAGCGCGCGCGCGAGCGCGACGCGCTGCTGCTGGCCGCCGGAGAGCTGCGCCGAAAGACGGCCTGCATATTGGCTCATCGCGACCAGCTCGAGCAATTCGCCGGCGCGCTTGTGCCGCGTCGGCTTGTCGATGCCGCGCATCTTCAGGGCGAAGGCGACGTTGTCGAGCACGGAGAGGTGCGGAAACAGCGCGTAGGACTGGAACATCATCGCGGTGCCGCGCTTGGCGGGCTCGAGGTCGGTGACGTTCTGCGCACCGAGGATGATGTCGCCTTCGCTGACCGCCTCGTGACCTGCGATCATGCGCAGCGTCGAGGTCTTGCCGCAGCCGGAGGGACCGAGCAGGCAGCAATAGGTGCCGGCCGGGATCTTCAGGTTGACGTTGTCGACGGCCAGCGTGGCGTCGTAGCGCTTGGTGACGGCGACCAGTTCGAGAGCGGCGGGAATGGCCATGGCGTGTCCGAGGAGGGGCGTTGCGTCCCGCCTCTCTCCGCAAGGTCCGTGCCAACAGCCCGCGACGGTGCGAATTTCAAAAACTGTGCAGCGGAGTCAGTTCGTTAGATCGATTCCGGCCCAATTTGTCCGGCCGTCACCTGTGCAGCCAACTGCACACAAAACGGGCGAAGATTGTATAAAGTTTCGCCTGTGATTGGATACAGCTCGTCGACTAACATTGCAGGCCGAACGTTCGTCGATCGAGCCTCACAATCATGGCCGCCAAGACCCGCCAGAAACCCGATGCGCCAGACGCGAGCGATCGCGTCAGCCGTATCCGGGAGGGTGTGACCGCCGCGATCCTCGAGCATCGTCTGCTGCCCGGCACCAAGCTCGGGGAGGACGAGATCGGCGACATCTACGGCGCGAGCCGGACGCTGGTGCGCTCAGCGCTGCAGCAGCTTGCGTATGAGGGCATCGTCAACATCGAGAAGAATCGCGGCGCTTTCGTTGCGCGCCCGACGCCGGCTGATGCCCGCGAGGTGTTCGAGGCGCGGCGCCTGATCGAGCCCAACATCGTGGACCGCGCCATTGACGCGGTCTCGCCGGCCTGGCTCGATCGCCTGCAGCACCATCTCACGGAAGAACGCGAGGCCGAGTTGCGCGGCGATGCCCGCGCCTCGGTGCGGCTCTCCGGCGAGTTTCATCGTCTCGTCGCCGAGATGAGCGGCCACAGCATCTATCTCGGCTTCCTGAAGGAGCTGATCGCGCGCTCCTCGCTCATCATCCTGCTCTACCGCCGTCACGACACGCCCGCCTGCGGCACCGATCATCACGCCGGGATCGCCGCCGCGATCCGCAAGCGCGACAAGGCGCGCGCAGGCGCCTTGATGCTGTCGCACCTGAACGAGATCGAGGCGGAGCTGTTCCTGAAGGATCCCGCCGCCGACGAACTGCGGCTGGCGGACGTGCTGGGGACGTGAGAAGGGCGTCGCCAGCGCACGGGATCGGCGGGTCCGGACGCTATTGTGGCTCCAATCCGAGATTCTTGATCGACTCCAGCCAGACCGGCCCTTCTTTTTCGTAGAGGGCGACCGAGGATGCGCGGTCCATTGCCGGCGCATCGACCCCGAAGGCCTCCAGCAGCTTCTGGACACGCTCGGTCTTGCCGCCTTCGACCATCAGCTTGGCCAGCAGCTCGATCCGATCGGTCGGCGTCGCAGCGGGCGCCACCAGGGTCGTGAAGCTGGTCAGCTGGAAGACCTTGCCGGTGACCCCCTGCTCGGTGAACGTCTTGGTGTCCGGCAGCTTCTTCATGCGAACCAGTGACGGAACAGCGATCGCGCGGCCGACGCCGGTATCAAGGACCGGAAGCGCGGCTTGGTAGCTGCCGGTCGCGGCCTGGATGACGCCGGCCGCCAGGTCCTGCCACATCGGCGCTTCGCCGCGGTAATGCACGATGGAGATGTCGAGGCCATATTGGCGGTTGAGTTCGGCGATCGCGATGTGCGCGAACGAACCGATCCCATACGAGCCGGCCGTGACCTTGTTGCGGCGCGCATAGGCGACGAAATCTTCGATGGACTTTGCACCGGTGGCGGAATGGACGACCAGCGGCAGATGACCCGATGGCGTCATCGCGACGATCGTGAAATCCTTGTCCGGATCGTAGGCGAGCGACTTCAGCAGCAGCCGGTTTCCGAGCAGCGTGGACGAGATCGTGTACATCAGCGTATGGCCGTCCGCCGGCGAATCCTTGACCGATTGGGCTGCCAGCGCGCCGCTCGCTCCCGTCTTGTTTTCGATGACGACCGGCTGTCCGAGCTTCTGAGAGATATAATCGCCATAGGCGCGGGCGAACGCATCGGTGATGCCGCCGGCGGGCGTCGAGACGACGATCTTGATTGCTTTGGTCGGCCAGGCTTCGGCCGCAGCCCCGTCAGCCGTGGCCAGCACCAGGCCTGCAATTGCAGCGCCCAGCATTGCGACGATTGTCTTCACTTGCCCCTCCCGTTTTGTTGCGTCTTTGGGCGCCCTTGGGACGCCGGGCAGAGATGTCACACGAGCAGAGTCAAATAGAAACAACATTTCATTGTGTGAAATGGCTACCTCTTGGCGGCCGCGGACGGGCCTGCCGCAGCAAGCCTGGCGCTGAGCGTCTCGGCCAGTGCGGAGGCGACTTTCTTCATCTGAGGCACGAAGCGCCGGAGACCTTCCTCGGTGCTGACGGCCTCGCGCAGCATCATCACGTTCATGCTTGCGAACAGGCGGTTCGGAACAGCGACGGGAACGCCGATCGCCCAGACGGCGCCGCCGAAGATGCGGCGGCTGTAGCTCTCGTCCATCACTGCGAATCCGGCTTTCCGGATCGCGCGCAGCACCTTCGTGAGTTTGGCGGGATTGCGGGCGAGGTCGTTCCAGGGCTCCGGGCTGAGGGCAAGGCGCGCCGCGATGCGCTCCTGCTCGGCCGGCTCGCAAAACGCCAAATAGGCGCGCCCCATCGAGGTGCCCAGCACTGGAAAACGAAAACCCGGGGGACGGTGGAACAGCAGCGAGCCGCCGATCCGGGTCGTGTGCGCGATCACCATGGATTCCTGGTCGAGCACGGCCACGTCCGAGGGCCACTGAATCTGCTGGCGAAACTTGTTGAGCATCGGTTCGGCGATACCGCCGATCCAATTGGGTTCGTCGTAGCCTGCGCTGAGCAGGAGCGCCCGTCCGGTTGGGGCATAGCTGGGCGGCTCGGCGCGCCGCACCACATATCCTTCATGCTCCAGCGTTTCGAGCATGCGGACGATTGTTGCCTTGTTGAGGCCCGTCGCCTTGTGCAGCGAGCCTACGGTCGATTGCCGTTCCTGGTTGATGACGCGCAGGACCTCGAGGCCTCTCGACAACGCGATAACGGGACGGAACGAAGGCATGGCAGCTCTTTGTGAGGACCGTGCCGCTAGTCAATGATGCAATCGCCGGAACAGTCAACAGGCCCGACTCCCCGGCCGGGAATTGGACGGTGCCGCATCGGCTCCTCAGCGACCGAGTTCGCTTTCGGCGGCAAGCTGCCCCTCTGCCGTGATCTCGTATTCGCCGTCGTGCTTGGTCATCCATCCTGACCTGACCATCTCTCGTGCAAGCTGTATCGAGCAGATCGGATGATTGCCGCCCGGGTGATACAGCCTGTCGTTGCGGACGAGCAGGTGCCCGTACAATCGCGCCTGGCGCAGCGCCCTGCGCATCCCCGGTGATGGATTTTTCATGCCGGTTCAAGCGCGAGCACGATGAAGGTTCCTAATGAATGCGGCCATCTCATCGACGTTTCGTTCGGCAGCGCACATAGGAACCGTCATTCTGCTGCATGGTTTTCTTCTTCCGAGGAGTAGCGCCATGAACGTATTGGATGAGCACACTCGGTCCCTCTGGATGGACGTATCTGTCGCCGAAGCTCCGGTGCTGTCGCGTACGGTCGGCGTGGACGTTGCCGTGGTCGGCTCCGGAATAGCCGGGCTTTCGGTCGCATATGAGCTTGCTTGCCATGGACGTTCGGTCGCAGTGATCGATCGCGGCCGCATCGGCAGCGGGATGACGGCGCGCACCACGGCGCATCTGGCGACCGCGCTCGATGATGGTTACGATGCGTTCGTGCGAGTCCGCGGCCCTGACTGTGCGCGGCGTTACTATCAGAGCGTCGCTACCGCGATCGATTGCGTCGAGGCCATCCAGGGCGCCGAGCACATCGATTGCGATTTTAAACGCGTCGATGGCTACTGGGTACAGGCACCCGAAACGTCCGCATCCGAACTGGATAGTGAATTGGGCTGCTGTCGCAAGCTGCAGATCCCCGTCGAAAATCGCATTGAGCCGACACCGTTCCATGACGGGAGGCAGACGCGTTCGCTGCGCTTTCCGCGCCAGGCGCGCCTGCATCCGACTAAATATCTCGCCGGTCTGGCGAGCGCACTGCAGCGCCGGGGCGCCCAGCTCTATGCCGACACCTGCGTCGAGAGCATCCAGCAACGCCAGGGTAGCATGGTCGTCACCACCGCCTCAGGCTACGAGGTTCACGCCGCCGACGTGGTGGTTGCGACCAACTCGCCCGTCAATGTTCAGGTGGCGATCCACGCCAAGCAGGCGCCTTACCGCACTTATGCGCTCGCCGCGAAGATTGCCGCGGGCGCCGTGGAGGATGCGCTCTATTGGGATACGCTCGATCCTTATCATTATGTCCGCCTCCAACCGTTGTCTGCCGACGAGGACATCGTGATCATCGGCGGCGAAGATCACAAGTCGGGTGAGGCAAATGATGGTGCACAACGCCTTGACGCTCTTGAGCGCTGGGCGCGCGAGCGATTGCCGGATTTGCGCGAGGTCACCTATCGGTGGTCGGGTCAGGTGCTGGAGCCGGTCGATTTCGCCGGCTTCATCGGTCGCAGCCCCGACGAGGAGCATGTATTCGTTGTCAGCGGCGATTCCGGGCAGGGGATCACGAACGGGCTCGTGGCGGGCATGCTGATCGCGGATCTCATCACCAGCGGCGCCAGTCCCTGGGAGGACGTCTACGCTCCGTCACGGAAGATTCAAAGGAACATCGGCGAGTTCATCAGCGAGAACATCACCCCTATCAAGAATTTCGCGGAGTATCTCACCGCAAGTGAAATCGCGAGCGCTGAACAACTGCGGCCCGGCGAGGGGCGCCTCTTCCGAAGTGGCCTGAAGAAGATCGCGGCGTGCCGGGACCGAAGCGGACATTTGCATTTGCATTCGGCGAGCTGCACCCATTTGGGCTGCGTCGTGCACTGGAACTCACTCGAACAGTGCTGGGACTGCCCGTGTCACGGATCGCAGTTTGCACCCGATGGCACCGCGCTCAACGGCCCGGCGGTTTCCCCGCTCGGCGGGGCTGAAAAGCCGGCCAATCTTGAAGCGGCAGAATGAGCGGCATCCCTCGGCGCGTCGTGGTCAGGCGTTGAAGGGGTTTGCGCTGACGGCTGGCACCTTTTGTGTGACGCGTTACGTGTGAATCATGATCGCACGGCGATCTGATGTGACTAGTCCTCGCAGGCTGTACCGGCTATATCCTGTCGCCTTGTCATCGAACTGTCATGTTACCGCAAATGCTAAAGTCAGATGCTGCGCCGGCTCGCAAGACTCCGGGCGCGCCGGAAGCCAATACTGCTGTTGGGAACACCAAGAGAACGCAGCTCCTCACCGGCTTCCCGGGGCAACGCGAGGAGGTCAGCGTGGAACCCGCGACGGTCGAGGAGCGCGCTCCCCTTGAGCAGACGCCATCGCAGGACGTGACGCCCGCGCCGAGCCCGACCCAGCCCGCATCTCCCGCCGCCGAAATCGAGCTCAAGCTGCTCGTCGGTGCCGATCGCATGGCGCATTTCGGCGCGGCGCCCGTGATCGCGGCGAACGCACGCAACAAGGGCACGCGCAAACGTCTCAAATCCGTCTACTACGACACGCCCGAGCGGGCGCTTCGTCGTGCCGGCCTGAGCTTGCGCGTCCGCCAGAGCGGCACGCGTTTCGTGCAGACCGTGAAGACCGAGGTTGCGGACGATCCGTTGCGTCGCGGCGAATGGGAAGCAAGCGTGCCGTCGCTTGCGCCCGATCTCGCCTTGGCGATGCCGTTCATTCCGGAGAAGCTTCGCGGCCAGCTCGACGCGCAGCCGCTTGAAGCGGTGTTCACGGCCGATGTGCATCGGCACACGCGCATCGTCGACCTGCCGTCCGGCACGGTCGAGGTCGCCTTCGACCAGGGTGAGCTGATGGCCGGCGACCGGTCGGTTCCTGTCAGCGAGATCGAGCTGGAGCTGAAGAGCGGCAGCGCCAGCGCGATCTACGAGATCGCGCTGCGCCTTGCGGAGCACGGAACGGTGAAGCCGTCCATCCGCAGCAAGTCCGCGCGCGGATTCGATCTTGCCGCGGACCTGCCGCCGTCGGCTCGCCGGCCGCGCAAGCTTCGTCTCGATCCCTCCGTGACGCTCGACGAAGCCTTCGCGACCATCCTGCGCGCCTGCTTCCTTCACCTGCTGCAATCGCTGCCGGCGGCCGAGGACGGCCGCAATCCGGAAGGCGTGCATCAGCTGCGCGTCTCGCTGCGCCGGCTGCGATCCGCGCTCGACTTGATGCGATCGGTCGGCGCGCTCAGCAACCTCGAGGCGCTGCGCTCGGAGGCCAAATGGCTGGCGCAAGGCCTGTCTGCCGCGCGCGACTGGGACGTGTTCCAGCTCGCCACCTTGCCGGCGATCGCAAAAGCTTGTCCGTCGGTCGCGGGTTTCGATGCGCTTGGGCGGGCCGCGGCTCAGCGTCAGGCGGAAGCTTATCGCAGCGCCCGCCACGCGCTCGATGATCGCCGCTGCGCGCTCTTCCTGATCAGTCTTGGCGGTTGGATCGAGACGCGTGGCTGGCGTAACGGCGTTGCGGCGCAAGATCTCGGCCGGCTCGCGGAGCCCGCCGTCAATTTCGCCGAGCGCGTCTTGTCGGAGCAGTATGCGAAGGCACTCAAGCGCGGTCGCCGCTTCAAGTCGCTGACGGTCGACGAGCTGCACCGCGTGCGGCTCGCCACCAAGCGGCTGCGCTATCTCAGCGAGTTCCTGCTGCCGCTGTACGAGGATCGCAAGTCCGCACGAAAATTCGCGCGCCGGGTCGCCGGCTTGCAGGAGGAGCTCGGCGTCTTCAACGACATGGCGGTGACGGCCTCGTTGCTCGACGGGCTCGGCACTGACGATCGTGACAGCGCCATTGCGGCGGCCGCGATCGCCGGCTGGCAGGCGCGGGCATCGATCGGCATGCAGCAGGGCTTGCAGGATAGCTGGCGGGATTTTGCCGCCGCACGCGTGCCCTGGTCGCGCCAAGGCGAGCAGAGCTGATCGCGCTTTCCCAAAAAGTTGCGCCCAGCCATTGGGGGATGGCTGGGCGCGCGCGAACCGGTCTGGGACGGGGAGGGGTGGGGATGTGACCGGGTCGCGTAACCTGTTGTCTCGTTCCTACTAATCTTTGGCGCTGGCGGTGGAGACCGCCGGCTTGGTATCGCCCAGCGAGACCCAGACGTTGGGATCGCTCTGCGACTGGCGCTTGACGAAGCGGTAGCCGGTCTCCGTCCAGGCGAGGACGTTCTCGTTCTGATTGTCGAGAATGAACTCGCCCTTGTCGGTCTTCACCGTCAGCACCGCGTGGCCTTCGCCCTTCTTGTCGCGCACCACGGTGATGAGCAGGGCCTGGCGCGGCCAGCCGGCATCCATCAGCATCTTGCGCTTCAACAGCACGTAGTCTTCACAGTCGCCGTAACCGTCTGACGGCAGCGACCACTTCTCGATCACGCCCCAGTGCTCCTGGTCGGTCAGAGGCTTGACGGTCTCGTTGACCCAGCGATTGACCTTGATGAGGTCGCGCCATGCGGCCTGCGACATCACGATGTCGCGCGGCTGCAGCGGTGCGCCCTGGCACTGGGCAGCATTGTCCGCGCAGAACTCGACCCAGCCTATCGGCGCACGCGTGGTGTCGCCGAGGCTCGCGTAGAGCAGACGGCCTTCGCCGGCCTGCGCTGCCGCGCTGATCCCGAAGAGCATGGCGGCCAGCGCCAGTCCCTTCCCCCGTCCCCTGAAGTCAAACATTGCGGCCCCCGTTTCTTGTTGGGACCACATTTCGCACGGAGCTTTTGAGTTGCCGCTAAGTCGACCAAGTCAAGTCGAGACGAATGCAAGTAAAAGGCGCGGCGAATTCGATCTATACTTGAATAGAATTCGCGTAAAATTGGATATGACTGCAATTGATTCAAATTTTATCTATTAACGCGGAAGCGCTGGGAGGAGCGTTGTTTGCGCTTATCTGCAGCCCCTCCGTTAACCGCTGGCCATTCGCCGCTGGACATGAAAAAGGCGGCGTCCGCATCGCGGAAGCCGCCTTCGAGCCTGGAAATATGGAGGTTTTCGCGTCCTTGCGCTTTACCGCGCGGTAACGCTCTCTTCGAGTGTCTCTGCCGGCTGCTCGTGCATGAACTCCAGCGCGAAGCCGTCCTCGAGGTTTCGGACCACGCGGCCCTGGACCCGGCCGAGCAGAACCGTCGATTTCAGCGGCGGCCGGTTCTCGGCAGCGATCGCCGCGCCCGACAGCGAGAGGTCGATGATGCGGCAGGTCATCTTGGTGCCGTCCTCGAGCGTCAGCACCGCGATCGGGTTGCGCGGCACGATACGGTCGTGGCGGCGGTCCTCCGGCAGATTGAGGATGTCGCGGTTGGCGAGCCAGGTCAGCTGCGCGGCGAGCTTGTCGCGCTTGCGCGGCGTCGCACCGATGGTCATGGCGAAGCCGTTGTCGATGATCCGGGTGATCTTGCCCTCGACGCGGCCGATATGGTCGAGATAGGCGACCACGCGGTCGCCGACATTGCCGATGCCGGGGGCGAGCAAGGCGAGGCCGCCCGGCGACATGTTGATCACCTGGCAGGGGAATTCCCGGCGGTCCGGCAACATGTAGCGGCCGAGCAGGTGCACCTTCACCCGCTGGAAGCGCCTGCGCTCCTCGGCGGCCGGAAGAAATTTTTTGTTCGCCAACGCCATTTCCAACACCCGACCCCCCGCCCGGGCGGAGTCCTTGCGACCCTAAGGTGCACAGGGTTAATGCCGCGTTAGGATCGGGCGCGCCGGTTGCGGACAGACACGATGCGCTCGAAAAGCCACACCAGGGGCGGGCACGCAAGCACCGTCAGTGCGCCGAGGTCGAGCGCGACCGCCGCGCTCCCGGCCGATTTGGCGAGCCGCCCGGCCAGGGCGGGACCGAGCATCATTGCGGCATAGAATAGCGTGTAGAACACGCCCATTCCGATCGCCCTGGTCTCCGGGACAAGCACGCGGGCGGCGAGGCTCATGATTGGGCCGGCGGGATGGCCCCCGATGAGGCCGATCAGGACCAGAATTGTGATCACCCAGTCCGATCGCGGCAGCCAGGCCAGCAGCACGGCCACAAGTAGGCTGGCCGCGATCGCCAGCATAAAAGGTCGCTTGAAGCGATCGGCGAGAAAGCCGCCTGCCGGAACAGAAATGACCGACAACCACATCACGATGCTGATCGCCGAGCCTGCCGCGGCGATGCTCCAACCGCGCTCGGCCAAGAACGTCGGGCCGAACGAGAAGATCATGGCGAAGCCGACATTATAGAGGCCCCAGATCACGCCGGCGACGACCACCGCGAGCAGGGCGAGCGGATCGAGCCGGCTCGAGCCGGCGGCGCTGACGGCAGCTCCGGATGGCGGCTGGTAGAACGCGACCAGCAGAATGCCGATCGCGGTCAATGCGCCCACGGACAGGAAGACGGCGCCTGCGCCATGGGCGGTGCCGATTGCTGGAAGGACCAGCAGCGAAATCGCAACGCCGGCCGGCCAGGAATTGACGAAGATCGCCATCGCGGTGGCGATCTCCTTGCCTGCGAACCAGTCCGCGGCCATCTTGGTGAGCTGCACCGTCAGCAGCACTCCGCCGGCGCCGGAGGCGAGCCGGCCCGCCATCTGCCAGCCCCAGACGTCGGCGGTGGCCATGACGAGGCTGCCTGCCGTCATCAGCAGCAGCGCGGCGATGGTCGTCGGCTTGTCGCCGAGCGCGCGGCCGATTGCGCCGCCGGGCAGCGCCAGCACGACTCCCGGCGTGAAATACAGCCCGATCAGGATGCCGATATCGGCAAGGCCGACGCCAAAGGTCTGTTGCAGCAGCGGCGCGACCGCCGCAACACTCTGAAACTGGAACGCGATGGTGAGGCGCACGACGAACAGGATCGCAAGAATGCCCCAGCGATTGCGCAATGCCTCATCTCCCACAAGTCTCGAGCGTGCGGTGGGGAGACGCCGGAGTCAATCGGCAGTGTCGTAGCGCTGCGCCCTCACGCCCGCTTCGCCGCGCGCTGATACAGCAGGCACAGCAGCGCCAGCAGCACCGCGGCCGAGAGCCCGAGCGACCAGTGGATGCCGATCGCCGCACCGGCTACCCCGATCGTGATGCCGCTGAAGGCCCGCATGCCGAGCCCGGCCATGTTGTAGAGGCCGACGACGCGGCCGCGGATGTCGTGCGGCGCGTTGAGCTGCACCAGCGCCTGCGCCATGGTGTTGAACGAGAGCTCGAAGAAGCCCGCGAAGAACAATAGCGCGATCGCGACCGGATAGACCGGCACGAGCGCGAAGCCGAGCAGCGCCACGCTCCACAGCATCGCCAGCGTGATCGCGGTGCGCGGGGTGCCCTTCAGCCGTCCCCAGGATTCCAGCGCGATGCCGGCCAGCAATGCGCCGGCCGCGTCCGCGGCGAGCAGCACGCTATAGGAGACGCCGGGATCGCCATGGCCGAGATCGCCGGCATAGCCCGGCATCTGGGCGTGATAGGCGTTGCCGATCATGAAGGAGGTGAGGCCGGCGAGCCACGTCATCGCCAACAGCACCGGCTGGGTGCCGATCGCGCGGATGGTGAGCACGATGTCGGCAAGGCCTCGCACCGCGAAGCGATGCGCCGCCACGCTCTTGTCCCTGATCGGGGCCCAGAACAGCCAGAGCAGCATCGGCAGATAAAACAGCGTGTTGAAGATGATGCCGTGCGAGGGACCGAGCGTCAGCATGATGATGCCGCCGACCGCAGGTCCGACCAGGATGCCGAGATAGCGCGCCATCGCGTTCAGCCGCACCGCGCTCGGCAGATCGGCCGGGCCGACCAGGTCATAGAGCAAGAGCTGGTTCGGGGTCTGCCAGAGCACGCCGGCGCAGCCATGGATCACCAGAAGCAGCATCGCGTGCCACATCTGGATCTTATCGGTAAGGAAGAAGTAGCCCCAACCGGCGGAGGCGACGATGAACAGCAGCATGCCGCACTGGATGATGCGGCGCGGATCGAACCGGTCGGCGAGGCCGCCGACCGCGACGGAGAACAGCAGGAACGGCAGCCAGTGCGACAGCACGGCAAACCCGCCCAGCGTCGGCGAATGAAATTTCTGGAACACCACCCAATAGCTGATCACATGCTCGATATTGTCCGCCATCATCGCCAGCACGTAAGAGACGAACTGGAGACGGTAGGGCACGGACCTCATCGCCGCGAACGATCCGGACGCGGCCACGGGATTTTGGGGAAGGGGATTCACGGGATGACCTGAGGTGAGACTCGTGGCGAGTTACACGCTCGGCGGCCGGCGCTCAAGACAATTGGGTGTGGTGGAACAGCAGCCATGCATGCTTGCCACGAGGCCCCGTGATCTCAGGTGCAAGCCTTGCGAGCTCCGGCCCGCTCTCGTCGAGCCGGGGCAGCGACGCAATCCAGGCTGCACCTGCGGAGGGGTCTGGATTGCTTCGTCGCAAGAGCTCCTCGCAATGACGGCGCCCGTACCGCATCGGCCCCGTCATTGCGATCATCACGCAGCATCGGCGACCCCATCGCGCAGCTTCGCCTCGGTCAATCGCCGCAAGCCGGGCCGTTCCGGCAGGTTGTGCGGCGTCCTGACATTCCAGACCAACCAGATCGCTTCGAGTGATCGGATCAGCCACCAGCCGGGATCGACCTGTCCCGGCAAAAGTCCAAGCTTCGCCGAGCCCGGATAGGCGTGATGGTTGTTGTGCCAGTTCTCGCCCATGCTGATCAGCGCGGCGAGGCGGACATTGTAGCCTTGGGCCGCGACGCCATCGACGGTCCAGATCTGATCGCCGCTTGTGTGGGAGAAGTGGCCGACCAGCCAGTGGCCGGTGACGCAGACGCTGACGCGCACGCAAATGCCCCAGACCAGCCAGTCCAGCCCGCCGATTGCAAAGAAGAGGAGGGCCCATGGCAATTGCTGCAACATCCATGTGCGTTCGATGAAGGCATAGAACCGGTCACCGGCAAGCCGCGGTTCGAGCCGAAAATCCGGCGGATGGCGCAGCACCAGCCGGCAATGCAATTGCCACCAGGCATCGCGCCAGAAGCCGGCGCCGTGGCGGGAATACTCATGGCACGCGCCCTGCCGCTGCGCCCAGTCGCGGAAATCGTGCAGGCGGATCATGCCGAACGGCCCGGCCATGCCGACGAGCGTGCCGAGATAGACGAAGAGATGTTCGAGCCAGAGCGGACAATCGAAACTCGCATGGATCAGCTTGCGATGCATGCCGACGGAGTGCCCCGCGCAGAGCGTGACGGCGCTGGTCGCGAGGAACAGCGCCAATGCCGACCAGGAGCAACAGATTGGTCCGAGCGCGATGCCGGCCGCCGTCATGCCCGCCAGCCACAGCGACTTCTGCGGCGCCCATTGCACATATCCGTCCAACGGATCGGTGTCAGAGGCGACAAAAATTCGTTCCGAACCCGGTCGCAAATCCATCGATTGATCCCGGCTGACAGCGGCGCGAGGAGCCGCGCAGGTCCGAAGCAGGCATCGCTTTGGCACACGCAGCCTGCTCACACAACTGCGGCGTGTCAACGCGCCGCGTTGGTATTTCCAATGTCGCAGGGCTGTCATAGGTTGATCGCAGGCCCGCACGATCAAAACACAACAAGCGGGCAGCGAGGAAACAGCCATGCAACTGATCCGCGTCTGCACCCACGCAGGGCCCGGCTCGGAGCCCGTCATCCGCACGGTGCCGTGGCCGAAGGTCGGCCGCAAGGCCGCACTGATCAAGGTCGGCGCCTGCGGGGTCTGCGGCACCGATCTGCATATTTTGAAAGGTCATTGGCCGAAGCCGCTGCCCTGGCCGTTCACGCTGGGACACGAACTCGGCGGCGTCATCGTCGAATGCGGCGACGAGTTCACCGAAGATTTCATGAGCAAGCCGCTCAGCGTCGGTTCGAAAGTAATGATCCCGCCGCTAATGCCCTGCGGCCGCTGCTATTACTGCATCCATTATCCGCAAACCGCGAACAAGTGCCTGACGCCGGTCTATTACGGCCGCTATCTCGGCTTCGACAAGGCGCCGCATCTGTGGGGCGGCTGGGCCGAATATGTCTATGTCGATCTCGACATGCTGCCGGGCACCAAGATCTACAAGCTGCCGGACGACATGTCGTTGCGTCTGGGTGCGCTGTCGGAACCCCTGACCTCCTGCATCCGTGCCTTCAATCGCGCGACGCGCGCCGGCGGATTCAGCTGGGGCGACACCGTGGTGATCCAGGGCTCCGGTCCGATCGGTATCTTGGCAGTCGCGGCCGCCAGGGAGATGGGCGCGGGGCGCGTGATCTGCGTCGGCGCGCCGGAGGAGCCGCGGCTCAAGCTGGCGCGCGAGTTCGGCGCGGAGGCGACTGTGAACATCGACGAGCTGAAGTCACCGCAGGATCGCATCGATCGCGTGCGAAAGATCGTCGGCGGCTTCGGCGCTGATCTCGTGATGGACTGCTCGGGGCATCCGACCGCCGGCCTCGAGGGCATCGAGATGCTGCGCGACGGCGGCACCTATGTCGAGATGGGCCAGTTCACCGACGCCGGCTCGATCGACACCTCCTGGCACCGCATCTGCACCAAGGACCTCAACGTGCTGGGATCCTGGGGCTTCACCGGCAATGATCTCCCGCTCGGCGTCGACATGCTCTACCGCACGCGTGACAAATACCCGTGGCTGAAAATGCAGACGATCTACCCGTTCACGGAAGGGGGCGTCGCGCAGGCGGTGAAGGACGCGATGGCGATGAAGACGGTGAAGTCGACCATCGTGCCGTGGCCGGAGCTGGTGGAATAAGGACGTAGCCGAGATGAGCGACGAAATGACAAACGAAGAGACGGCCGACCCAAACCGGAGCTCCCCCTTCCACGCCATCCGCGCGATCGACTACACCGTCGTCTTCGTGCGCGACATGGCGGCGATGCGCCGCTTCTATGAAGACGTCCTCGCCTTCCCCCTCTCGCGCGAGCTGTCGCCGAACTGGATCGAGTACAGCCTCGGCAGCAACACGCTGGCGCTGGCAAGGCCGAGCCGCACCGCCGGTGATGCACCGACGCCGCCGGGCAGCGCCTCGCTGCAACTGGCCTTCAAGGTCTCCGTCGCCGAGGTCGACGCGTGTGCCGATGAACTCGTGCGGCAAGGCGTGGCGCTGCTGTCGCCGCCGACGAACCAGCCGTTCGGCCATCGCACGCTGTTCTTCCGCGATCCCGACGGCAATCTGCTGGAGGTGTACGCCGAGATCTGAGAAATTCTATTTGACGTATCCCGACAACATGGCGTGCGCCCAGTCCGGACGGTTGTTGGCGAGCGCGCGCGCCGAGGCGGCCTCCCAGTCGTATTCGAGGGCCAGCAGCTCGACCTGCCAGCCCTTTTTGCCCTTGGTGAGGATCGCGTAGCGGGCGTGAGGCGAGCGGTGTTCCAGTTTCGCGGCAAAGGGAATGTCGGCGAAGACCGGGCATCCGACGCTGCCGGGATTGAGGACCAGACATTCGCGCGGCCCGTGAACGACGGCCGGGCGGTGGCTATGGCCACACAGCACCACGCGCGCCGCCGGCTCGCTCGCAAGGCGTGCTTCCAGCACGTCGCGGCGTGCCGGCACAAAGCGGCCGTCGTCGAGTGCCTCCTCCAGCAGGCACGCCGTATCGTTCTCGGGCGTGCCATGGCAAGCCAGGATGCCGTCGTCCAGCCGCAGCTGGGAGGGCAGGTTGTGAAGTGCACGACGCTGCTCCGCAGTCAGTGCGTTTCGCGCAAACAGGCCTGCCGGCGAGAGCTTGTCGTCCGGAAACTCCTCGATCCAGCGATCATGATTTCCGCGCACGGTCGGCAACGACAGCGATTGAAGGAATTCGAACGTTTCCCTCGGCCACAACGGGCTGGTGACGCAGTCGCCGAGGTTGACTATCCGATCGACGCCCCGCGTCTTGATATCCGCCAGCACCGCCTCCAGGGCGGCAAGATTGCCGTGGATGTCGGAAATGACCGCCAATCGCATCTTTATTCCCCATATCGTCAGACGTGAGCGTGGCTCGGCTATAGGCCGATCCCGCTGCATCAAGGTTAATCGAGCTGACCGCAAAAATCCGCCGCAAGCTTCGGGCGCGGCTCGCCGTCAAGCCATGCATCACGGCTATGGTGATTTCCCGGCGCTTGGCGTAAAGAGCGCCCAGATCAAATCAGCGTGCGGTCGGGCCGTTTGCCGCGCACGCAGCTCGGGGCGCCGGTTCAACCGTTCGCGCGCCTGAATCAAACAAGGTTTCCCATCTCGTGTCTCCTCCGGCCCTGACCCCGCCGCTCGCCCGCGCTTTGGCCGAGCGGAACTATGATTCACTGACGCCCGTCCAGCTCGCGGTGCTCGCCCATGAAGCCACCGGCCGCGACCTCCTGGTCTCGGCCCAGACCGGTTCCGGCAAGACCGTCGCTTACGGCTTGGCCATCGCGAACAACATCCTCGATGACGCCGAGCAGTTCGCACCAGCCGCCGCGCCGCTCGCCTTGATCGTGGCGCCGACCCGCGAGCTCGCGCTCCAGGTCCAGCGCGAACTGGCCTGGCTCTATGGGCATGCCGGTGGGCGTGTCGTCTCTTGCGTTGGCGGCATGGATCCGCGGCGCGAGCAGCGCGAGCTGGCCGCTGGTGCACATATCGTTGTCGGTACGCCCGGGCGTCTGTGCGATCATCTGCGGCGCGGCCGCCTCGACATCTCCGAACTCGCCGCGGTCGTGCTCGACGAGGCCGACGAGATGCTCAATCTCGGTTTTCGCGAGGACATGGAATTCATCCTCGAGACCACACCGCAGACGCGCCGCACCTTGCTGTTCTCGGCGACGTTTCCGCGCGGCATCGTCGCGCTGGCGCGGCAATATCAGCGCGACGCCTTCCGGATCGAGGTCGCCGGCGACGAGGGCGGCCACGCCGATATCGAATACCGCGCGATCCGCATCGCGCCCGCCGACGTCGAGCATGCCGTCGTCAACGTGCTGCGCTTCTACGAAGCGCCGAGCGCGCTGGTGTTCTGCAGCACGCGCGATGCCGTCAGGCATTTGCAAGCCGCGCTCCTGGAGCGCGGCTTTTCGGTGGTCGCGCTGTCGGGTGAATTGACTCAGAACGAACGCACCCTGGCGCTGCAGTCGCTGCGCGACGGCCGCGCCCGCGTCTGCGTTGCGACCGACGTTGCCGCCCGCGGCATCGACCTGCCGAGCCTCGACCTCGTCATCCATGCCGATTTGCCCAACGACGCCGAAGTCATGCAGCATCGCTCGGGCCGCACCGGGCGCGCGGGCCGGAAGGGGACGAGCGTCCTGTTGGTGCCGCCCGCGCGGCGACGGCGCGCCGAGCTGTTGCTCGATCTCTCTGGGATCGACGCGGTGTGGGGAACGGCGCCGCAGGCGGATGACATCCGCAAGCTCGATCACGCACGCATGAAGGACGTGCTGTTCACGGAGGAGACCACTCCCGACGATCTGGCTCTGGCGCAAGCGCTCTTGGCGGAGCGCTCGGCCGAGGACATCGCCGCCGCGCTGGCGCGGCTATATCGCGCGCGGCTGCCGTCGCCCGAGGACATCATCGACCCCGGCGAACGGAGCGGCAAGCCGGAGCGCGGGCGTGATAGATCCGGAGAGGGCGATGACCGCGCCAAGCCGCGATCGAAGGCTGGGAAATCGTCGAAGCACGCCATGGCGGAGGGCAGCGTCTGGTTCCGCGCCGCCATCGGGCGGCGCAAGAACGCGGAAGCACGCTGGCTGCTGCCGATGATCTGTCGCCGCGGCGGCATCGACAAGCGCGACATCGGCGCCATCAAGATCATGGACACCACCACCGAGTTCGAGATCTCGAATCGGGTCGCCGAATCCTTTGCGGCGAAGATCAAGCGTCCCGACAAGGAAGACAGCATCCGGATCGAGCCGATGACGGATGCGCCGCACCGGCAAGAAGCTCCTCAGGAGCGCTCCCGCGCGCCGCAGCGCGAGGCCGGCGCTCATCATGAACGGCGCGAGGATCGCCCGCGCGAGGCAGCCGGATTCAAGCCGCGCAGCAAGCCTCAGGGCGAGCGCGCGCCGAAATTCGGCGATGCGCCTTCCTTCGGAAAGAAGAAGCACAAGAACAAGAACAGGCCCGGCCATGCAGAGCCTTCGGTCACGCCGTGGCCTGCGAAGGGCGCGCCCGGAAAAAATGCGAAGAAGAAGCGTCGGGGCTGATCTGCCGCTTTCCGGCCCCGGCCAGACTAACGCCGCCGAAGGCTCGCGCGGTGCGCTATGGCGCAACAAAGCGGCAAGAGCGGCGCCTGCGGCGAGTCGTCGCTTGAATCGAATTTAATCAAGTCGAGAGTCTGAAAGCGAACTGAAGGTCCGATCCTGGTTTGTCATAGTTGGCATCGGCAGGGGGCGAGAGCAGCTCATCAGCAGCATCCCTCCATTTTGAGAGTAGGGGCACTGGTTTCCCGGTGCGGCCCGCACCCGGGAGCTTCTGAGAGTCTTCAATCCAACATCTGGTTTCGCGTGAAAGGATGGAATGACGATGCATGATGCCAATGTGAAAGCCGAGACGAATGCCACTCCCGCGGGTGGGAATGGTGGTGCAAGGCTCAAGTTCGACGTGCCGTTTTTCAATATCCAGGAGATCTTCGGCGATCTTGCCGAGCAGGGCGCCGCGCGGGCCAAGGCAAATCTCGAGCAGATGAAGGCGGCTTCCGAGGAGATCACCGACGCTTTCCGCGAAGCCTGTGCGACCAATGCCACGCGTGCCGCCGACTACGGCACCAAGGTCATCGAAATATCGAAAATCAATACCAGCTCCACCCTGGAATTCCTGTCCCAGCTCGCCGATGCGAGGTCGTTTGCGGATGTCGTGAACCTCTCCACCACCCACACCCGCAGGACCTTTGAAATGGCTTCCGGGCATAACCGGGAGCTTTGGGACCTTGCCCAGAAGGTTGCGACCGAGACGGCCGAGCCGATCAAGAAGAGCTTCAACCGGGTTCTGCACAGGGCAGCTTGAATCGAGGCTATCGGCCGCGTGAATCGGCGGACGAGCGTCTTCGCCAGAAGAGACGCCGTCCGGCTGATAACGGCGACGCCTTTCCGTGAAGGGATGCCGAGCTGGAGGAAATCAGATGGGTATGGTGATGATCAAGTGCCCGGAAACGGGCCGAGCCATTTCGACCGGCATCGAGATGGACCGCGAACGATTTCGGTGCAGTGCAGTGTTCTTCTCTCGCACGTATTGCGAGATGTGTGCGGCAACGCACGAGTGGTTTGCCAAGGAGGCCTGGGTCTACGAAACGGGAAGTCCGGGGGCAGGCAGTCGTTCCGCGCGGGGGCGGCGTGAAGCAGCCTGACGGCGTCCTGCGAAGCAATCCGATCAATTTTGCCCGGGGACGGGCATTACGTCGCGGCAAGTTCGCGCAGCATGTAGGTCGCGTCGTCGCCATAGGATGCGAGCTTTGCGTGCAACTCGGCGTCGGCCGTCACAGCCCGAAAGCCCATGCGTTCCCATAGCGGCGGCGTGCCGTGGACCGAGACCAGCGCGAGCGTTGCGATGCGTGATGCACGCGCCAGCTTCTCGATATCGGCGACATAAGCGCGCATAACGCCGCCGCGGAAATCCGGCAGTACGGCGACATCGTGGATGTAGAGACAGTCCGCGCCATCAGGCAATTCCTGCAGAAAGCCGTCGAGCGGCGGAATCCGGTACCGCATCCAGGGATGCGCCAGTCCGTAGCCGACGATGCCTTGGTCCGTATCGAGTACGCCGCAGCCCTCCGGGCAAAGCCTGATCTTCTCCGCCAGCACCTCTTCGCGTTCGGGCAACGCCGGATGGATGCGTGCCGCAATCGTGCTGATCGCAGGAAGGTCGGAGGCGCGCGCGAGACGCCAATGCGGCTTGCTCATGTCGATCCGTCGTTCGTGGTGTCCCAGTCTATTCCGCCGCGGCGATGCGCGCAGCGGGAAAGATCCTGGCGGTCGTTATCGCGGATATTCCAGCTGCATCGCCACGAAGTCGGCCGTGCGTGCTCCGTAGCGCGTCTCGATCGCGCGCAGCGTTTCGTCCAGCGCCCGCGCCGGCGGCGAGGCGCCGGAATCCGGCATGGCCTGCTCCGCCGGCCAACTCCCGGCAATGCGGTCCGGCAGGATGCGAAGACCGCTGCGGCTGGTCCGCGCCTCTGCCGTGGCGGCGAAGGTGAGGGCGCGCGAGCGGTAGGTGCGCGACCACGCATCGGCGATCAGGGCGAGCGAGACCTCGTCGACATCAGGCGTCAACGCGATGCCGAGTTGCTCGCGCTTCCAGAATGCGAGCGTGTTTGCGATCGCCGTCAGCGCGAAGGGGCGTGTGAAGCTGAACGCGTCGCTGCGGTGGCGAGCATCCCATCGCGCAAGGCCGATGTCGCCGGCGACCGCCTCGGCCTTGGCGCGGCCGGCGATCGCCTCGATCAAGGTGAGGGCCATCGGCATGGATGCGGTGATGCCGGTGGTCGTCGCGACGCCCTGGTCGACGACCAGCCTGCGGTCCGCCGCGTAGCGGATCGTCGCATGCTTCTTCAGGTCGCCCACGGAATACCAGTGCGTCGTGGTCCGCTTGCCGTCGAGCAGCCCGGTGTTGGCAACAACCGTGGCACCGACGCAGACGCCGATCACGATCGCGCCCTTGCCGGCTTGGCTCCTGATCCAGTGCAAGACCGTTGCGTCGTCGTCGCGGCTCATCGCCGGCACGATGACATAGTCGGCGCCATCGGGGTACGCGGCATCGAACTCGGCGATGGTCGCATGCGGCTGCACCTTGAGGGCGGGATAGAGCGTGACGGGCCCTTTCTGCGTCGACAAGGTGAGGACGTCGGCGACGTCGGCGCGGGCGAGAATGCCGTAGGGCATCAGGTAATCGGTGGTCTCGCTCATGTCGTTGATGCCGACGATGGCGATTAAGGGGCGCTTGCGTTTCGGCGGTTTCAGCGCCGCCAGGGTCGATTCGGTTTCGTCTCTGGAAATCGCAGGCGCGGTTCCCGAGGCTGGCGCGGCTGGCAGCAGGAGCAGCCAGGTCGCGCCGATCCCTACCAGCAATGTCATGCCGCCGAGGGCAGTCCACGCTAGATTGCGCCAGCTCATCATGATGTCACCCGCTCGTCTCACGCGGCGCGGAAGCTATCCGGTCGCATCGACGTCAGGAATGACGCAAATCCGGCAAAAACGGTCACGCTGCGCGACGATCCATCGCAGGATCGCCGCACGTCTGCAGGGGCTCTATCGCAGCCCCTCATACACCATCAGCCCGCGCGCGATCTGCAATTTGCGGATGGCGCGCGGCAGGAGTTTCTCCGGCTGGTGCAGGTAGCGCCAGGAAGTGAGGGTGAAGGCGGACAACGTGCCACATTCGTCGTCGAACGGCGCGAGCACGCCGGTGACGCTGACCGGCGTATGCGGGCGGGCGTTGAAGGGCAGCAGCAGGAGCTCGAGATGCGCCTTGCTGCCGTCCTCGCGCGCGGCGGTGACGCCGGCGATCGCGCCCAGCGTCTCGTCGGCGACGATCGTCGTGATCTCCTCGATCTCGCTGCGGCTGGCCTCTGTGAACAGCGCCGCAAAGCTGCGGTCCTTGAGGTCGGTTCCCGCGAGCGCGCAGACGCGCGTGCCGGCGACGCGGAACGGGAAGCCGAGGTTCGGCTCGCAGGACAGCACGAAGATGTCGCCGAGCAGGCCGCGGACCGCGGCCGGGTCGATGTCGCCCCGGTCAGGAGCCCGTGCAGTGCCGCGCTGCTTGTCCCAATACGCGAAGAACGCGCGGCTCGACTGATGTTTCATGACTGAACGCTCGCCCCGGGGTGCAACCTCGAAGGGACAGACTTGTCCCGCTTCAGTGCACCCGCGATCCCTTCTGTTGTTGTGCAGGAGGGGATTTGCAGCGTCCATGCCGCCGGCGCGTTTTCAGGCTTCTTGGGCCGGCCTTTGCGTCGTTAACGTTAAATTAACTATGCGCTTCGTGCCGGCCGCGCGCCTGCTATGGTGACCGCGGTCGCAAGCCTCGCCGCTTTCTCCAGGTTCTCGGCGGGGCCTGTACAGGGCGTCAAACAGTTTGGTCACGGGCCGCGGGGAGGGGTGGGGATACGCCTTATCTCTCCGGCCATCGGAAGACCGACACGGACAGGCAGGGCTTTCCCAGGGCCCTGCCTTTTCCTTTTGTCGGCTAGTTCGTGAGCCCCGGACGCAGCGCAGCACTCCTTCAGTGATGCGCTGCAGAGCCGGCCCATGTTGCACTCGACAGAGAAATCTGGGTCCCGGCTCTGCGGCGCGTCACTTCGTGCCGCGCCTTGTCCGGGACACGAAACCGGTTCGCATCGGGGGGCCTGGTGTCCCGGACGCGCTGCAGCGCCTTAGCGCTGCTGCGCAGAGCCGGGACCCAGTTACTCAGCCAAAGAGCTCAGTTCATCCGTCAGATCCCGCCAGTCCGGATTGATGTCCTCGATCAGCTTCAGCTTCCAGGCGCGCCGCCATCGCTTCAGCGAGTGCTCGCGTGCCCGTGCTTCGAGGATCGATCCGTAGCTTTCGAAATAGACGAGCAGGGTGACCCCGTACTGTTTCGTGAACCCAGGCACGAGCTTTGCCTTATGGGCGACCATCCGGCGGGCGAGATCGTTGGTGACGCCAACATACAGCGTGCCGTTTCGCTTGCTCGCAAGGATGTAAACAAAGAAGGCGGGTTGCATTGGGGAAGCTCGGGAGTTGAACTACCTAAAATTGCATGGCTTGAGCTTGCCGCCAACTGGGTCCCGGCTCTGCGGCGCGTCACTGCGTGCCGCGCCTTGTCCGGGACACGAAACCAGGCTCGACCCGGCGAGTGCTCCGTGTCCCGGACGCGCTGCAGCGCCTTAACGCTGCTGCGCAGAGCCGGGACCCAATCTGCCTGCCAGCGAACGATACAGCCTGCATGATTTCCTTTTGTGCACTTGCGCAGGGACGGCAAAGGCGCCTATCTCCAAGCCTGTCGCCCCGATGTCGCCCGAAAGCGAAGCTGCCTTGGATTCCCCGCAAGATTCGTCGCCGCAAGGTCCTCAGCCGGGCCCGCCGGCCGTCGTGGAGGCTCCGCGCGAGCCGATCCTGACGCTGCCTCCGGCGCTGACCGCCTATATCCTGCTGCTGGCGGCGATCCATCTGCGCGTGCTGCTACCGCCCGAGCTCGACAACTGGACCATCGACGTCTTCGGCTTCATCCCGAAGCGCTACGATTCCTCGCTGCTCAATCTGCAGATCCCGGGCGGGGCGGGGGCGAAGGTCTGGACCTTCGTCACCTATTCGCTGCTGCACGCCAATCTCACCCATCTCGGCTTCAACGTGCTGTGGCTCTTGCCGTTCGGCAGCGCGTTGGCGCGGCGTTTCGGCACCGTCAGGTTCTTCGTCTTCCTGGCCGTGACGGCGGCGGCCGGCGCGCTCGCCCATCTCATCACCCATGAGCATGCGGTGGCGCCGATGATCGGCGCCTCGGCCTCGGTGTCGGGCGCGATGGCCGCCGCAATGCGCTTTGCCTTCGTCCGCGGCAGCTTCCTGTCGTTCAGCCGATCGGATGCCGATACCGCCGCGAAAGTTCCGGCGCTGCCGCTGTCGCGCGCGCTGCGCGACGGGCGGGTGGTCGGCTTCCTCGCCGTGTGGTTCGGCGTCAACATCATCTTCGGCGTGGGCGCGATCGGCATCGATGCGGAAACCACGAGCGTGGCCTGGCAGGCGCATATCGGCGGCTTCTTCGCCGGCCTGTTGTTGTTCGCGCTGTTCGATCCCGTGCCGCGCGTGCGAAGCGATGCTGCGGATGCGTCATCACGGGACGTTTCAGACCGAATCTGAAGCGGCGCTTGCGACGCGGCCCGAATTCATCCATCATTCCCGCGAAGAATGTTCCGAAGCGACACGTTCTTAGCGACGATGCTTCGCAAAGTGCACGAGCGTGAAACCGGCGCTGTAACTGTTAGTTGAAGACTCGCGAACAAGTCCGAACCGCCAAAGGCGGACGGCTCGGATTCAGGGAGGCGACGATGACGGTACGTTCCATTCTGAACACCAAGGGCCACCAGATCATGAGCGTCGAGCCCGACGCCAAGCTGGCGGACGCGATCAAGCTGCTGGCTGAAAAGAAGATCGGCGCGGTGCTGGTTATGAGCCAGAGCCGGCTCGAGGGCATCCTGTCGGAGCGCGACATTGTGCGCGTGCTCGGCGAGCGCGGCGCCGGCGTGCTGGAGGCGCCAGTCTCGGAGGTGATGACCCGAAAGGTCGTGACCTGCAAGGAGACCGACACCGTCGCCGAGCTCATGGAGATGATGACGACCGGCAAGTTCCGTCATCTGCCCGTGATCGACAACGGCAAGGTGGTCGGCCTGATCTCGATCGGCGACATCGTCAAGCGCCGCGTCCAGGAATACGAGAGCGAGCAGGAAGCCCTGCGCGACTACATCAAGACTGCCTGATCAGGCCAAGTCTCCCGCTTTCGGCTCGTCCGCTTTCGGCGCGATGCCCGCGGGCGCCGGCGCCAACACGTGGATCGCCTCCTGGATGGACTCCAGCGCACGCTCCGCAGCGCGCGTGCCATGTGCGATCAGGTCTTCGGAGCGGTGGAAGTCGAACCAGCCGAACTGGCCGACCCGCGGCGTAATCAGCATGTCGGGCGGATCGCCGGCGAGACGGGCGCGGGTGATGCGGTCCTGCATGATGTTGAAGGCGTCCACCATCACCGAGGAGATGCCGGGCCGGCCGTTACCGCCGAAGAACTCGCGCTTCATCGTCTTCTCGGGCGAGAACAGGCGCGGGAAGCGCCGCTTCGCCGTCGGCTCCTCGGCCACCGGTACGACCGGGGCGGGCACCGCGCCGTGCGAATAGATCGTGGTGGAATGGGTGAAGATGTCGCTGGAAAGATTTGCGGCGATGACGATTTCGGCGCCGAGCGCGCGGGCGGCCGAGACCGGCACTGGGTTCACCAGCGCGCCGTCGACCAGCCAGCGGTCGCCGATCAGCACGGGCGCGAAGATGCCGGGCAGGGCGTAGGACGCGCGCATGGCATCGACCACGCGGCCGCGCGTCAGCCAGATCTCGTGGCCGGTGCGAACCTCGGTCGCGACGCTCGCGAACTTGATGGGCAGATCCTCGATCAGGATCTGCCCGATCGCCTCCTCGAGCCGGGTCGCGAGCTTCTCGCCACCGAGCAGGCCGGAGCCGTTGAGACGGATATCGAGATAGCCGAGAATGTTGCGCATCCCTTGCAGGCTGCGCCCCCATTCCTCGAACGTATCGAGCCGGCCGGCCGCGTGGAGGCCGCCGACCACGGCGCCGATCGACGTGCCGACCACGACATCGGGCACGATTCCATTGGCAATCAGGGTCCTCAGGATTCCGATATGGGCAAAGCCGCGCGCCGCGCCGCCGCCGAGGGCAAGGCCGATCACCGGCCGGCGGATGCTGCCCAGGCCAACTTTTTCGCCGACTTTTTCGCCCACTTTCTCGCCGTTCGAGCCGTTCGCGCCCCGGCCTTTCAATCTGTCCAGCACCGAAACTCTCCTACGCCGGGCCAGCCCGCATCGTCAGACTAGGCATCGCATTTGCGCTCCGCCATATCAGGCGCGAAGCATGGTTTATGCCGCTTTGGAAAGGGCACGGGGCAGGAATATGGCGAGGGCCAGTTGCCAAGGGGCTAATCACGCAGCCGTCAAGCCGGTTCCACCGAAGGTCTAGGGCCGTCTTTCCTGGGGTTTCAGAGGCTTGAATTTGCCGCGTTTTCGGTGAAAAGCAGGGAGTATGACACGCGGGGGTGACGGCATCAGCGGATGGCGGCGCAGCGGCAGGCTGCTGCCGGCGCTGATCCTTGCCGTATGCCTCTTTACTTCCGGCCGAAATGCCGCCCAGGCGCAGCTTTTCTCGGATCGTCCGCCGCCGGTCCCGCCGGCCTCGGTGCCCGACCCAGGCAACGCTGTCAGCCTGGCGCCGCCCTCCGGGCTGGGCGCGGGACCCTCAAGCCTGCCGCCGACCCTGATGCAGCCGGCGACCCCCAGCATGCCACCGCCCGCGGTCTCGACCGTGCCGCCCGCCGCCCCGCTGAATGCGGCCGTGCCCGGACAGGGCGTGCTGTCGCTGACGGCGAAGTACGGCAAAGACTCGGCCCCGATCACCAGCGGCCTGGTCTGGCGCGTATTTGCCGACCGGCCCGACGAGAACGGCACCTTCAAGCTGATCCGCGAGGACCGCAGCGGGACGCCGAACATCGTGCTGCCGCCCGGCAATTATGTCGTCCACGTCGCCTTCGGCCTCGTCAGCGCGGTGCGCACCGTCAGCCTGAAGTCGGAGACCAATCGCGAATCCTTCGTGCTGCCGGCCGGCGGCCTGCGCATCGAGGGCCGCGTTGGTACCAGCCGAATTCCGCAGAACCAGATCTCCTTCGCGATCTACAAGGGCAGCCAGTTCGAATCGGGCGAGCGCGCGTCCCTGGTGCCGAACGTCGCCGCCGGCGACGTCGTGCTGATCCCGGAGGGCACCTATTACATCGTCTCCAACTACGGCGATGCCAATTCGGTGGTGCGCTCGGACATCCGGGTCCAGGCCGGCAAGCTCACCGACGTCACCATCACCCACCGCGCCGCCGTCATCACGCTCAAGCTGGTCAGCGACAGGGGCGGCGAGGCGCTCGCCAACACCGCCTGGTCGGTGCTGACCCCGGGCGGCGACGTCATCAAGGAATCGATCGGCGCGTTCCCGCGCGTCGTGCTGTCCGAAGGCGAGTACCGCGCCATCGCCAAGAACGAGGGCAAGGTCTACGAGCGCGGATTCAACGTCGTCAACGGCGTCGACGGCGAAGTCGAGGTCATCGCGCGCTAAGGCCAGCCGGCGGCGAGAGGCTCCGGCACGACGATTCTCATCGCGCGCACGGCTGTGCATCTTCTGTTACCGTCACCTTCAGCGCGTTTCTGCCAGGTAACCTCGGGCCCCTCTCTGTGTTCTGTTGTGAACACTGGTAGCGTCATCATTGCGTGGAGGGGGCCAAGAAGCACCGGCGGCATCGGCTTATTCCGGCAGCAGCGCGTCTTGCTTACGACCGTGGACGGTACGTATTTCCGATCATCAATTTTATTCTCTTTCCATCCTGCTGCGCTATATGTCTGGCGTCCGTCCAACGGGGGAAGCCGGAGCAGGCTCATGCCTTGCAGGACCGGCATGGAGCAGGGGACCAGGCTTGTCGGCATGTTCGAAGTGATCCTCACCAGGCGCAAGCGGTTCGGCTGGCGGTGGCAGGTGTGCGACCAGTCCGGCAAGATATTTGCCGACGGCTTCGAGCGCACGCGCCCGTCCGCCAAATATCAGGGCGAACGCGCGTTGTTCTTCCTGCTGTCCCAGGCCTATTTGCGCAACCGCTCGGCGGCCTCCAGCGAGGATTAGCGGGGTAGGCCACCATCCCTTGCGTTGCCCGACGGGCAAAACACGCGAGCGCTAGGTCAACGCACTCGGCCCAAAATATTCCGCTTTACCGAAATTCGGAAATCGCGTATGTGTCGCGCAACCCGGCCCAAGGAAGAGGGGCGTATCGCGATCGTCACGAACGCGGGTCGGGGGGCGGTGGACGCTGATGGCGTTGGCGCGAAAGGGTTTGCAGGGCGGAGAGCCGTGAGCAAAGACCTCGCGCATACGACCGGTGTCATCGGCGTACGGCAAAATCGTGTGGTCCTGGCGCCCGGGGTCTGTGCGCCAAGTCTTGTGGTGATGTGAGCGGCCCAACCGGGCCCACGCGTCAGCCATCCGCAAGGCGACGGGGGCAATAGTGCATCGCTCCCCGGGGAGAGCACGACATAAGCCGTAAAGCCACTGCGCAGGGAAGGCCGGATGTTTGGCTTCACCTGTATGCCGCTGTGCAAATTCTTCGTTGCCACCTTTCGCACAGTGGACCGTGGGTGCCCGGCCGGCACCCGGTCTTCCCTGCGCCCTCTTTCAATTATGAGGGTGAGCAAGAAGCAAAGCTCGGGCGAGTCCGCCGCGAGGATGCGAAGGCGTGTCCGCGACCGAAATGCGAATTGAAGAACGCGCTGCCCACCACACACTCCGTCATTGCGAGCGCAGCGAAGCAATCCAGAGTCTTTCCGCGGAGGGATTCTGGATTGCTTCGCTGCGCTCGCAATGACGGTGTTGAGGCAGCTGTGTACCTGAACGTCTCGTGCCGCTGCAGAGCCGGGGCCATGTAGCAGCGAGTTCTGTACCTTGCTGGGTCCCGGCTCTGCGCCGCACCGCTTACGCGTCGCGTCCGGGACACGAGAGCAGCTTCGCGCAACCGTCACAGTCTCTAACGCCCACTAACCAACACCTGACTTAAAACTGTCATAATCGCTGAATGGAACCCGCGCCTGCGCGCTTTTTACATGTCGTTAAGCGCGCCTGCATTGGATGCGGCGGGAAAGTGCGTTGGGGACTGCAATGACTGCCGCGAAGAAGATGCCGGGAAAACCGGCCGCCGAAATGTTCGACGACATCCCGGTGCTTCAGCGCAAATGGCGTGCGGCGTTGAAGCCGGGCGAGCGGCTGCCGCGCTACGAGGACGTCATGCTCGGCAGTCTCGGGCGGCTTGCAGACCACATCGCGCTCTTGAAGAACGATGGCGTGCTCGAGCTGTCGCGCAGCGGACGCTACGTGCAGAAATGGCTCGGCGAGGAGCGCTGGGACATTCCCCTGGCCGAGCTGTCGCCCGATTGCGCCACGGCGCTGTCGGAAGCGGCGGCGAGCGCGCTGGCGGCCGGACGGCCGCACCTGGCGAGCGCGCATTGCGTGCGCGACGGAATGGTCAGAACCTACGACGTGCTGGCGCTGCCGACGTCCTCGCGCTGGGGCGCGACGTTGATCGGCGCCTATGTCAACGAGCGCGGCGCGCAGTACAATCTGCTCGACGCCATCTTTTCAGCGACCGAAGACGCGGTGGTCTCGCTGGCGACGCTGCGCGATGCCGCCGGCAAGCCGTTCGACCTTCAGGTCGTGCACCACAACAAGAGCGCGGGCGAGCTGCTGAAGGTTGCAGGCGCAAGCCTGTTGTGGCGGCGGATCGGCGAAGGCGGCACGCTGCTGGCCTTGCCCGAGGTGATGGAATTCCTGCTCAAGGCCGTGTCGGGCAGCCGCTGCGAGCAGCTCGAGCTCGAGAGCGAGGGGCGCTACCTCAGGCTCAGCGTCACGGCCTTTGCCGACGTGGTCTCGCTGACCATCTCCGATGTCACCGTCCTGAAGCGGCGCGATGCTTCGTTCCGCCTCCTGTTCGACAACAATCCAATGCCGATGTGGGTGTTCGACGCAGAGACCAAGGAGTTCCTCAGCGTCAACGACGCCGCGGTCCAGCACTACGGCTACAGCCGCGCGACCTTCCTGCGCATGAAGCTGCACGAGATATGGCCGGAGGACGAGTGGGACAGCCACGCCGCGGCGCTGGAGCGCCTCGGCGACGCCTACCACTCCTCGCGCAATTGGCGGCACTTGCGCGCCGACGGCAGCGAGATCGAGGTGCTCACCTTCGGCCGTCGCGTCGCCTTCGACGAGCGCGACGGCTATCTGGTGGCGGTGGTCGACATTACCGAACGGCGCAAGGCCGAAGCGCGCATCGCCTATATGGCGCATCATGACGGGCTCACCGACCTGCCGAACCGCGAACACTTCCAGGAGCGCCTGAAGCAGGCGCTGGACCAGGCCGCGGGAAAACGGGTCGGCGTGCTCTACATCGATCTCGACCTGTTCAAGAACATCAACGATTCCTTCGGTCATCCGGTGGGCGATCGCCTGTTGAAGCAGGTCGCCGAGCGCCTGACCATTGCGGTCCGCGGCACCAATCTCGCCGCGCGGCTCGGCGGCGACGAGTTCGCCGTCATCTTGGCTGCCGACGTCTCGCCGAACGAGGCCAGCGCCTGCGCGTCCCTGCTGATCGACATGCTGAAGGCGCCTTACGACGTCGACGGACAGGAGATGGTGATCGGCGCCAGCGTCGGCATCGCGCTGTCGCCGGGCGATGGCACCACGCCGGAAGAGTTGATGCGCAATGCCGACATGGCGCTGTACCGGGCCAAGGCCGACGGCGGCGGCGTGCACCACTTCTTCGAGCGTGAGATGGACCTCCAGGCGCAGAGGCGCCGCGACATGGAGCTGGATCTGCGCCGGGCATTCGCCAACGGCGAGTTCGAGCTGCACTATCAGCCGCTGGTGTCGATCGCCTCCGACCGCATCTCCGGCTTCGAGTCGCTGCTGCGCTGGCGTCATCCGGACAAGGGCATGATCTCGCCCGCGGAGTTCATCCCCGTCGCCGAAGACATCGGCCTGATCACCCAGCTCGGCGAATGGGTGCTGCGCGAAGCCTGCACCGAGGCGGTGAAATGGCCCGTCGACGTCAAGGTCGCCGTCAACCTGTCGCCGGCACAATTCCGCAGCCGCAACCTGGTCCAGGTCGTGATCTCGGCCCTGGCGCAGTCCGGCCTGTCGCCGAAGCGGCTCGAGCTCGAGATCACCGAGTCGATTTTCCTGGCCGAGACCGACGCCAATGTCGCCACCTTGCACCAATTACGCGAGCTCGGCGTCGGCATTTCCATGGACGATTTCGGCACCGGCTATTCCAGCCTGAGCTATCTCCGCAGCTTTCCGTTCGACAAGATCAAGATCGACCGCTCCTTCGTCAAGGATCTGGCCGAGCGGCCCGACTGCGGTGCGATCGTGCGCGCGATCTCGGGTTTGGGGCGCAGCCTCAATATCACCACGACCGCGGAGGGCGTGGAGACCGAGGATCAGCTCGACTGGCTGCGCGCCGAAGGCTGCAACGAGGTGCAGGGATTTCTGTTCAGCGCCGCGCGGCCGGCGGTCGAGCTCGGAAAGCTCCTCGCCGATTTCGGCCAGCGCACCTCACGGGCGGCGTAATGCGGGCGGATAGCAATCGTAGACCAGCGCCTTGAACGCGGGGGTAATGCGGCCGCGCTCGTTCTGGGTCTGCTGCATCATGACGTAGACCATGTCGAGCTTGGGATCGACGCCGAAATAGGTGCCGCTCCCCGAGTCCCATTTCAATTCGCCGAGCGAGCCCGGCGGGGGCGGTTTTGCATTGCCGGGATCGGTGCGCACCGCAAGGCCGTAGCCATAACCGAAGCCGTCGCCCGGAAAATAGAAATAGTCGCGTCCGACGCCGGAGCCCGGCCCGATCTGATCGGTCGTCATGGCCTTGAACGCGGCGGGGCTGAGATAGCGCCTGCCCTCGAACTCGCCGCCGTTGAGCAGCATCTGCGAGAAGCGCTGATAGTCGGTGATGGTCGAGAGCAGGCCGCCGCCGCCCGATTGCCATTCTGGATGGTCCAGGCGGTCGCGCTCGCCGGCGAGCAGGATTGAGTCGCTCGGCAGCGGCCGCGCCATCCGCGCCAGCTCGTCCTCGGTCGCGAGCGTAAATTTGGTGCTGTTCATGCCGAGCGGATCGAAGATGCGTGCTTTCAGGAAGTCGTACAGCGTCTGGCCCGAGATGATCTCGATGACGCTGCCGAGCACGTCGGTGGAATGGCCGTAGCGCCACAGCGTTCCGGGCTGCCGCGCCAGCGGCAGCTTGGCGATGCGATCGGCGAACTCCCTGTTGTTGAAGGGACCCTCGAAAATATTGGCGGCCTTGTAGGCGTGCTCGACCCATTCGCTGCCGATGTAATCGTAACTGATGCCCGAAGTATGCCGCAGCAGATCCTCGATGTTGACGGGGCGCTCAGGTGGGACGAAGTCGAGCTCCAGCTTGCCGTCGGGCCGGGTCACCTCGAGGCCGACCTTGGTCTCGGCAAACAGCGGGATGTATTTCGACACGGGGTCGGTCAGCGCAAGCTTGCCCTCGTCGATCAGCATCATCGCGCCAAGGCACGTGATCGGCTTGGTCATGGAGTGGATGGCGAAGATCGTGTCCGGCGTCATCGCAAGGCCGGTCCTGGTATCGCGCACGCCGAAGCACTTCAGATAAACCGGCTTGCCGTGCTGCTGCACCAAAATAACGGCGCCCGGCAGCCGGCCGCTTGCCACCTCGTTGTCGAAGAACGCCGTGATGCGGTCGAGCCCGTCGGGCGAGGGGGCGGGGATGTCCGCGGCCCGGGTTCGCGCCATCGTGCCGGCCAGCATGGCTGCCCCGACCAGAAATTCACGGCGTCTCATCCGCAGCTTCCTCCCCGGCGGGATCAAGCCGCAAGACGCTCGATGCGTCAACACAACATCGATTAAAATCGCGTCACGATGTCCGAAAGGGACGGGCGCGGACGGTCCTCGCTCGGCTTGGTCGGCGTGCCGACATGAATGAAGCCGGCGAGCTTCTCATCCGGCTTGAGGCCGAGGCCGTCGAGCACGTCGCGGTCGAACGAGAACCAGCCGGTCAGCCAGCAGGCGCCGTAGCCGAGCGCGGCGGCGGCGGTGACGATGTTCATGGCGCTGGCGCCCGCCGACAATTCCTGCTCGAACGCCGGCACCTTCGGGTGCGGCTTGGTGAAGCTGACGATGCCGATCACCAGCGGCGCGTCCATCAGGCGCTTGCGCTCGGTCTCGACGTCGGCCGCCGGCGCCCCCGGATTCTTCCTGGCGAAGACCCGCGCGATCACCTCGCCGGCCCGTGCACGGGCGTCGCCCTCGAAGATGATGAAGCGCCACGGCGCGAGCTTGCCGTGATCCGGCACGCGCGCCCCGATGGTGAGGATGGTCTCGAGCTCGGCCGCCGACGGGCCGGGCCCCGTCATCTCGCGCGGCTTGACCGAGCGGCGGGTCTTCAGGAGTTCGATGGCGTCGGGCACTGCGATATCCTCTTCAAATGGTCGGCGGGCGTGCCATGCCGAGATAAGCATGCACGCCCGCAACCGGAAGCGAATTTAGATCGATTCAGGGCTCAGACGGCGCCGCGGGCCCGCTTCACATCCGGCGGGGTCGCCTCGTCGACCAGGGCGGCGATCGCCTCGGCCGTGGTCATCACCTTCTGGCCGTCGCTGCCGAGCCGGCGGACCGAGACCGAATGCGTCTCGGCCTCTTTCTTGCCGACCACGAGCAGGGCCGGGATCTTGGCCAGCGAGTGCTCGCGGACCTTGTAGTTGATCTTTTCGTTGCGCAGGTCGATCTCGGCCCGAAGCCCGGCGCGCCGCGCCTGCTCCAGCACCACCTTGGCGTATTCGTCGCCTTCCGAGGTGATGGTGGTGACAACCGCCTGCACCGGCGAGAGCCAGAGCGGGAAGTTGCCGGCATAGTGCTCGATCAGGATGCCGATATAGCGCTCCATCGAGCCGCAGATCGCGCGGTGCACCATCACCGGCGGTTTCTTGCCGCCGTCATGGTCGATGTAGAACGCGCCGAACCGCTCCGGCAGGTTGAAGTCGACCTGCGTGGTGCCGCACTGCCAATCGCGACCGATGGCATCGCGCAGAACGTATTCGAACTTCGGTCCGTAGAACGCGCCTTCGCCCGGGTTGATCTCGGTCTTGATGTGATTGTTCTGCGACTGGATCTCGCGCAGCACCGTCGCCATCACGCGCTCGGCGTGATCCCACATCGCATCGGTGCCGACGCGTTTCTCCGGCCGGGTCGAGAGCTTCACCGTGAGGTCGCCGGTGAAGCCGAAATCGGCATAGGTCGACAGGATGAGATCGTTGATCTTCAGGCACTCCTCGGCGAGCTGATCCTCGGTGCAGAAGATGTGCGCGTCGTCCTGGGTGAAGCCGCGCACGCGCATCAGGCCGTGCATGGCGCCGGAGGGCTCGTAGCGGTGCACCACGCCGAACTCAGCGAGGCGCAAGGGCAGGTCGCGGTAGCTCTTCAGGCCGTGCTTGAAGATCTGGACGTGGCCAGGGCAGTTCATCGGCTTGAGCGCAAACCAGCGCTTGTCCTCGGCCTCGTCGCCGGCCGATTGCGCCGCGAACATGTTCTCGCGATACCAGCCCCAATGGCCCGAGGTCTCCCACAGCACCTTGTCGAGGATCTGCGGCGCGTTGACTTCGCTGTAATCGCCGGTCAGGCGACGGCGCATATAGGCGATCAGCTGCTGGAAGATGGTCCAGCCCTTCGGATGCCAGAACACGACGCCCGGACCTTCCTCCTGGAAGTGGAAGAGGTCGAGCTCGCGCCCGAGCTTGCGATGGTCGCGCTTCTCGGCTTCCTCGATCTGCTTGAGGTAGGCGTCGAGATCCTCCTGCTTGGCGAAGGCCGTACCATAGATGCGGGTCAGCATCGGGTTGTTGCTGTCGCCGCGCCAATAGGCGCCGGCCACCTTCATCAGCTTGAAGGCATTGCCGACCTTGCCGGTCGAGGTCATGTGCGGGCCGCGGCACAGGTCGAACCAGTCGCCCTGGTAGTAGATCTTGATCGGCTCGGTGCCGGGAATGGCGTCGACCAGCTCGACCTTGAAGGCCTCGCCCTTGTCGCGGAACACCTGCTTGGTCTTCTCGCGGTCCCAGACTTCCTTGGTGAAAGGCTTGTCGCGCGCGATGATCTCGCGCATCTTCTTCTCGATCGCGGCAAAGTCTTCCGGCGTGAACGGCTCGTTGCGGAAGAAGTCGTAATAGAAGCCGTTCTCGATCACGGGGCCGATCGTGACCTGGGTTCCCGGCCACAGCGTCTGCACCGCTTCCGCCAGCACGTGTGCGCAGTCGTGCCGGATCAATTCGAGCGCGCGCGGGTCGTCGCGATTGACGAACTCGATTCCAGCGTCGGCCTCGATGGGATCGTTGAGATCGGCAAGCGTGCCGTCGAGCGCCATGGCGACCGTGCGCTTGGCCAGCGACGGCGAGATGCCCTTGGCAATATCGAGGCCGGTGATGCCCTTGTCGAACTGACGCTTGGCGCCGTCGGGGAAGGTGAGGGTGACCTTGGCCGCGGGGGTCACGGGCTTCAAATTGGACAGGCTGTACTGGAAGCCGGACTCGGACTTGGGCTGGTCGGACATTGCTTTTCTCCTGGGGCTCACTCCTGCGAACGAGCGCAGGTAAGCGGGAACGAGCGATATATCAGGCGATTCGGCCTGTGCAATCCGGCATTTCCAAGAAAGTGGCGCGCAAAACCCGGGGCGGAGCCCGCAACTATTTGACGTTGTACCCTTTAACCGGTCGCAGGCCGCCGCTACATGCGCTTGCATGAAAAGCGCCCCAGCCGCCGGACGTTTCGCGCCAACCGCCCTGATGCTCGGCAATCTCGTGACCGGCTGCTCGGTCTTGGCGCCGGCGGGCATGCTGCCGGAATTGTCGGCGGGGCTCGGGATCAGCATCCACGCGGCCGGGCTCCTGATCACCTTCGGCGCGGTGACGCTGTGCGTCGGCTCGCCGCTGACGGCGTGGCTGACCAGCCGCATCGAACGGCGGACCCTGCTCGCCACGACGCTGGCCGTGCTCGCACTCGGCAATCTCGCCTCCGCGTTTGCGCCCGATTACACCAGCCTGCTGATCATTCGGCTCGCGATGCTCGCGGTCGGCTCGCTCTATACGCCGCAGGCCGCCGGCACGGCTGCGCTGATCGTGCCGGCGGAACGGCGCGGCAGCACCATTGCGTACCTCTTTCTCGGCTGGTCGCTCGCAGCCGCCGTCGGCCTGCCGCTGATCACCTTTATCGCCAGCCGCTACGGCTGGCGCGCGGCCTATGGCGGGGTCGGCGCGCTCGGCTGCGTCAGCTTGCTGCTGTTGCTGCTGCGTCTGCCGGCGGGTCTGCAGGGCGCACCGGTTGATCTGAAGACGTGGGCCGCCGTCGGCCGAAGCAGGACGATCCTGCTGCTGCTCGCGATCACGATGCTGCAAATGTCGGGGCAGTTCGTCGTGTTCACCTATATGGGCCCGCTGCTCAACAAGCTCACTGGCGCCGGTCCCGATGCGATCGGCTCGGTCTTCGCGCTGTACGGGATCTGCGGCTTCCTCGGCGTCGTCGTCGCCACGCGCATCGTCGACACTGCGGGGCCCTATCGCACCTCGTTGCTGTTCACCTGCCTGCTGCTTGCCGGGATGAGCGGGTGGGCCCTCGGCGCCGGCTCGCTCGTCATGATGGCGGGCGCGGTAGCGATCTGGGGCCTTGGCTTCGCCTCGACCAATTCGATGCAGCAGGTGCGGCTGGTCGCGGCTGCGCCGCCGCTCGCATCGGCCACCGTGGCGCTCAACACGTCCGTTCTCTATATCGGCCAGGCGGTTGGCTCCGCCGTCGGCGGGCTGCTGTTCGCCCGCGAGCTCCTGCACGCGCTCGGCTTCGTCGCGGTCGGTTTCGTCGTGCTGGCACTGATCCTGGTGGTCGTGACCCGGCCCCGGCGGGCGGCTGCCGCCACCGCCTGAACGCAGCAGGTCGTGCGCGCAAGGCGCTTGGCAAACCTCGCGCGGGAGCGGTAGAAGGCCGGCGTGGGGATCAAAGAGAGTTGACTGAGATGAGGATGATTCTGGCGGTTGCCGCGGTGCTCTATTCAGCCTCCGCATTTGCGCAGACCGAGAAGCCACCCATGGTGGGGGACAAGCCGCTGGTGCAGGTCAAGCCGAAAGGCGCCAAGGAGGCTGCCGCCGCTCCAAAGGGCAAGCCGCAATCGATCGCCGTCCGCCTCCAGGCCTGCCTCGAGATCGACGACGGTACCAAGGATCGCCTCAACTGCTACGACGCGGTGATCCCGCCGGCGCCGAAGCCGAAGCCGGCCAAGGCCAAGGGCTATGCCGACTGCCGCTTCTTCAAGGAAGAGGACGAGCGGCTGGCCTGCTTCAACGGCTTTGCCGAGAGCATTCCGAAGCTGCCCAGGAACTAATATTTGGAACTGATATCGAGACCTGATATCGGCCCGGCTAGGGATTTGTGGAGGCGACGCGCGTCAGCGCGAGCGACGGCGTCGCCGCCATCTTCACCAGCACGTCCTTGAGCGGATCGCGCGTCCAAGCGCGGGTGACATAGTCGCGATGGGTGATGCCCTCGCCGGTCTCCACGAACACCACGCTGCCGGGTCGTAGCGGCCCGTCCATGTCCTCGGCGACGCTGATGCCCTTCTGGCGGAGCATGCTCATCAGCTCGCGGTCGCGCCGCGCGGTGTGGCGGGTGTAGGCGCTGACGAAGAAGCCGGAACGGTGGTTCTCGATCCAGGACGCGAATTTGTCCATCTCGCCATAGACGGCATCGAGCAGCACCACGCCGCGCACGCGGTCGCTGATGCCGCCGACCTCCAGGCTCCAGGCTGTCGGCAGGAAGCCGCCGCTATAGCCGACGATCACGATCGGCATGTTGGCGAAGGCGCGCGCGCTGTTGGGATCGCCGGTGAGGCGCGCAAGATGGTCGGCCGATTCCGCCATGAAGCGCTTGAAGCCGCCCGGCTGCCAGAATTTTCCGGCGCTGGAATCGGCGGCGTCGACCGCCATCTGCGGCGCAAGCAGGATCGCATTGGCGCCGGAATCGGTGACCTGTTTCGGCACCATCTGCCGGTCGCGGACGTCGCGCTCGAGCGTTGCGCCATTGCCGTGGAAGAACACCACGATCACGCCCGGCTTGCGCAGGTCGAAATGCTCGGGCACGTGCGCCAGCACGCGGCTGTCGTTGTAGGTCTCGTCCTGCCAGTAGACGCGGCCGGAATAGCTGCGGTGGCCGCGGCGGTCGCCTTTGGAAATGTTGAGGAAGGGCGCGTCGGAAGCGGGGTTGTTGCCGAAATAGGGGAAGGCCGACGACTTCATGCTGACGAGCGTCGTCAGATCCTCGCGGGCGGGGCGCTTGTACGGGACTTGCGGCTCGAGCGACGCCACCTTGTAGGACGCCTGCTCCGGTATCTGTCGCTGGACCGCGCTCTTGGGCGAAAGGTCCGACATCTGCCGTTGCAGGAAGCTTTCACTCGCCGAGGGAAAGCGCTCCCTAAACTGCGGGGCAGGGAAGCGATCCTCGAACGTGTCGCCGCTTGCCACGCGCGCGTTCGAGGTCTGCGAATTGGTCTTGGCGACCACCTGGACATTCGCCTGGGAGTTCGCCGCCAACGCCGCCGGATCCGGCGCCTTGCCGCATTGAACCAGCGTCAGCGACAACGGCACCATGACTGAGATCAGACCGGCCCGGAGCGCACGATCATGCCGATCGGACGGTGTCCGATCGGCACGATCATCAGCTCTCAGTTTAGGAGCGGCCCCGGCCATCCACCCTTGACCCCAAAGTCACGACCCAAGTCTTACATCCCAGGTCACACGTCCAAGTCACACGTCCAAGTCACACGTCCATCGGCAATCTTGAAACAATTGAGCGGACTGGCGTTTAGGCGACGTTAAGCGTCCGGAGAAACTTCCCCACATCCGGAACGCTCGAAAGGACCATGCAATCGTGTCCTGATTGTGGGGGAGCGGAACGGGCAATTCCGGGTGCATCCAGAGATATCGTCCAAAGAAGAGTCTAGGCGGTGGTCTGGTACCTGCCTCCGTTGCCTCATTTAACCCTTGTTAACCCTGCTTGAATTGACTGGGCCAAAGTGCACGATGGGCCCCACGAGGCGAAGCGCCTGAGGTCAAGGACCCTGATGACGGCATCAGATGCGGGTACCCCGCCCTGGACGGACCGGCTGACCGGGAGGGGGGCCGGGGTTTCTGTTCCGGTCGCCACCGCCATCGTCGTGGCCGACATGATTGGGGTCGGCGTCTTCACCAGCCTCGGCTTCCAGGTCAAGGACATCCCGTCCGGCTTCTCGATCCTGCTCCTCTGGACGGTTGGCGGCGTCGTCGCGCTGTGCGGTGTGTTCGCGTACAGCGAGTTGGGCGCGATGTTTCCGCGCTCGAGCGGCGAGTACAATTTCCTCGGCCGCGCCTACCACCCGGCCTTCGGCTTCCTCGCCGGCTGGGTGTCGGCCACGGTCGGATTCGCAGCGCCGGTCGCGCTCGCCGCGATGGCGTTCGGGGAATATGCCAAGTCGGTCGTACCCGATCTGCCGGCGATTCCGCTCGCCATCGGCGTGGTGTGGCTGGTTTCGCTGGTGCAACTGACCGGCGTCAGGCACTCATCCACATTCCAGTTGATCTCGACCGTCCTCAAGGTCGTGCTGATCGTCGCCTTCCTGGTCGCCGGCTTCGTCATCGCCGTGCCGCAGCCGATCAGCTTCACGCCGCAGCCCGGCGATATCGCTCACATCGTCAGCGCGCCGTTCGCCATCGGGCTCGTCTTCGTGATGTATTCGTTCTCGGGCTGGAATGCCGCCACCTACATCATCGGCGAGATGAAGACGCCGCAACGGAACCTGCCGCGCGCGCTGCTCGCGGGCACGCTGATCGTGCTCGTGCTGTATGTCGCGCTGAACGCGGTCTTTCTCCATTCGACGCCGGTCAGCGCGCTCGCCGGCCAGCTCGACGTCGCAAGTGTCGCCGGCACCGCCATCTTCGGCAGTCTCGGCGGTCGGATCGTCGGCGCCATGATTTGCTTCGGTCTGATCTCTTCGATCAGCGCGATGATGTGGATCGGCCCGCGCGTGATGATGACGATGGGGGAGGACATTCCCGCCTTGCGCGTTTTCTCCAAACGGTCGGTGAGCGGCGCGCCGGCCTATGCCATCCTGTTCCAACTGGCCATCGCCAATCTTCTGCTGTTCACGCGCAGCTTCGAGGCGGTGCTCGATTTCATCCAGTTCGCGCTGTTGTTCTGCTCGTTCTTCACGGTCGCTGGCGTCATCAAGCTGCGTATCACCGATCCCGATCTGCCGCGGCCCTATCGCGCTTGGGGATACCCGTTCACGCCGCTCGTGTTTCTGCTCGTGACCGCGTTCATGATGTACTACCTTCTGACGGAGCGGCCGCTTCAGTCGCTGTCGGGAATGCTCGTCATGCTCTCCGGCCTTTTGATTTACGCTGTTTTCCGCAGGCGGCCCGTCGTCGCTGCCGCATCACCGCATCCCGAATAGACATGCTCCGCCCCCTGAGAATTGCGGCTGTTGCTTTCGTCCTCCTGGCTACGGCCGTCTCGTCCGCGCGTGCCGCAGACGTCACCTTCGATGACACGGCGCGCTTCCTTGCGGGCATGCAGCCTTCGGCGGACTCGCCGCTGGTGCCGCTCACCAGGGACCCGGCCTGGCAGCGTCACGCCAAATTCTTCGACGGCGCCTTCGCTCAGCTCGAGCAGCGTCAGCTCTCGAAGATCCGCAGCTGGGCCGACCTCAATCTGGCCGCGCCCCGACCGACCATGTTCTATTTGTTCAGCGGCCCCGATTTCCTCTACGCCGACGCCTTCCATTCCAAGGCCAGCACCTACGTGCTCGGCGCGCTGGAGCCGGTCGGCGCGGTGCCCGATTTGACGCGGCTGCCGCGCGGTTCGGTCGGCGCTGCGCTCTATAACGTCGAACGCTCGCTTGGCTCGATCCTGAGCTTCTCGTTCTTCATCACCAAGCAGATGAAGGTCGACCTGAGCGCCAACCAGGTGAACGGCACCCTGCCGATCCTCTATGTCTTTCTCGCCCGCTCCGGCAAGAACATCCGCAACGTGGAGATGGTCGCGCTCGACGACAAGGGCGGGCTACATGTCGGCGGCGACAATCCCGGACGGAACGCGACGCGCGGCGTCCGCATCAGCTTTGCCGGCAGCGACGGGGAAGCGCGTACGCTGTATTATTTCGCGACCGACCTCTCAAATTCCGGCGCACGTGCCACGGGCTTCCTGAAATTCTGCGAGACGCTCGGGCCCGGCAACAGCCTGCTCAAGAGTGCGTCCTACCTGTTGCACTCCGGCAATTTCACCGTCGCACGCGACTGGTTGCTCGCCAACAGCGCCACCATCATCCAGGACGATTCCGGCATTCCGCTTGCGAACTACAATGCGCGGCAATGGAGGTTCTTCCCGTTCGGCCGCTATCTCGGCCCCATCGACGAATTCCCCGGCCGCTACCAGGAGCGCTACGCCGAGCTGTTCACGCGTGCCCAGCCGATCGATTTCGGCGTCGGCTATCGCTGGCGCATGCGTGAATCGAATTTGCTGCTGGCGGTGAAGGTGCCGGGCAGCGAGACCGCACCGGCTGCAGAGACCACTTCGGCCGCCGAGCCGGCGCCAAAGCCGCCGCGCCCGAAGCGGCTACGACCGCCGGAGTCGATCCCTCCGTCACAGGGACGGTTCTACTGGTTCCGATGACTACCAATGCACGCTCTGGCTCGGCACGATGAACGTCGTCGTGCTCGGCTGTGTCGCAAGGCTTCTCTCAAGATACCAGCCTGAGCCGAGGACGAGCGCAAGCAAAGCGATGATGGCGAGCAGGTCGATGGTTCTTGGATCGTGCGCCCTGTGATCGAGATTCGGACCGGGCTTGACGTGAAAATGCGGGCTGATTTTCCAGCGCATTGTTGTTTCCTCCCGTGGGGAGCATCAAAACAACGCGGGCGGAAAGTCTAAGGTTCCGGTCAGGGCGGCGCTGTTCAGAGCACCGCAAGTCAGGGCGCGTTAACTCCGCGCCAGCGGCCATAGCGCCAGGGCTGATACCAGCGTGCGCCTTTGGGCGCGGTGAGGGGCACATTGTCGATGCCGGACGTGCCGAAGGGATGGCAACGGAGCAGGCGCGCGAGCGTCATCCAGCCGCCGGCCCACAGCCCGAACCGTTCGATCGCCTCATCGCCATAGGCGGAGCAGGTCGGCAGATGCCGGCAGTTGTACCCGACCAGAGGCGACAGCGTATGGCGATACACCCAGATCAGCCCACGGCCGAATCTGCGCGGCAGCCGGAGCACACCATCGACCGAACTGGAACAGCGCTGGCAGGCTGAATGCTTCATGGGCGCTTTGCTGCGACCTTAGGCGCGATGTTGCATAGTTCCGGGGCAGGGAACCGTAAGCTATTGTTTCCGCGCCATATTTTGCGTGTTTTTTGGGAGCACTGCAGCAAGTATCTGTGGACGATCTGTATTCGCCCGGATACCATTTTTATGACGGCCGTGTGTAGAAACATACGCCTGTATGATGGACTCAGATAGCGCTACCGGGGAATGTTTGGTGGCTTGGGGCTTGGGGCTTGGGGAAGGAACCAGATTGAGACTTCTGAACTCCCTTAATCTTCGCGGCTGGTTGCTGGTGGGAACCGCCGTTTGTGGGGTCGCGCTGGCAGGTGCCGTCGCGACATTCGGATCGTCGGCCCGCGCAGGCGCTGTTCTCGAAGAGCGCAAGCTGCCGATGAAGTTCAGCTGGGTCGCCTGCGAGCCGAACTGCCGCGGCTGGATCAGTGCGGTCGGCATCATCACCGCCGATACGCCCAAAGAATTCGAAGAGTTTTCGCGGGGCCGCCAGCTCGGCGGCGCCACCGTAGTGCTCGATTCCAGCGGCGGCTCCGTCAATGACGCGATCACGCTCGGCCGGCGCTTCCGCAATCTCGGGCTTTTGACCACGGTCGGCGTGAGCCTCCGCGGCGGGCCGTCGACACGGCCGGCCGTCGCGCCGGAAGCGTATTGCGAGTCCATGTGCGCGTTCCTGCTGCTGGCCGGCAAGAAGCGGTACGTGCCGGAAGCCGCTCATGTCCGGGTTCACCAGATCTGGATGGGCGACCGCGCCGACGATGCCAAGGCGGCGAGTTATAGCGCACAGGACCTGATGATCGTGGAGCGCGACATCGGTCGCCTAGCCAAATACACCTTCGATATGGGTGGCGCCGGGGATCTGCTGTCGCTTGCGCTCAGCGTCCCGCCCTGGGAGGACCTGCACGAGCTCGATGCCGGCGAGCTCAAGCTCACCAATCTGGTTACGACCGATCTCGTGGCTGACGTGCTCCCGCACGTGGATATCTCGGCGCCGGCAATGGCGGAGCTTGCACCGAAGACGCAGGCGAGGTTCGGCGCGGAACCGGAGCAGGCTTCCAAGTCGACCAAGACGGCGGAAGCCGTGGTGCCGACCGGTAGTGTTGCCACGCCGGCTGCTGCGACGGCGCCGAAGTAAGCTCTTAAATATCGGCAGTCATCCCCGGGGCGCGCGTCAGCGCGAACCTTGGTAAGCAAGTGCGTACCTGAGGTACGCAGGTTCGCCCGGAATGACGAAGAGGGGGTCAGCCTTGCGCTGCGGCGGGCTGCTTGGTTCTGGCCTCGATCTGGCCGATGGCATCAACCACGGCATCGAAGGTGAGAAGCGTCGAGGCATGGCGCGCCTTGTAGTCGCGGACCGGCTCGAGGAACTTGATCTCCTCCCATTTGCCTTGAGGAGGCGCACCATTCTCCTTCAGCATCTTGCGAACGGTTTCGCGTAACTCACGGAGTTCGCTCGCAGTCGAGCCGACCACGTGACTTGCCATGATGGATGAAGAGGCCTGGCCCAAGGCGCAGGCCTTCACGTCATGGGCGAAGTCGGTGACGGTGTCCCCGTTCATCTTGAGATCGACCTTCACGGTCGAGCCGCACAGCTTGGAATGGGCGGTGGCGGAGGCATCGGGGTCCGCCAACCGTCCGAGCCGCGGAATATTCCCGGCCAGCTCGATGATCCGCTTGTTGTAAATGTCGTTCAGCATGTGATGGAGTCCAACGCGTCCACACCCGCTTCCAGCCGGATCGGCCTTGGCGGGCGCCGCCCACGGTCCTATATAGGGGCGGAACTGGTGGAAAAACAGTCCAGGGATGCGGTGGCGGTGATCCAGATCTAGGCTGCCGGCGTTGTGACCTCGGGACTTTTGCACCGAAACTTGTTCTGTTCAGGCGTCCGGCGGCTTGCCGCCCCGTCTGCCGGTGACACTCCGGCCGTTAGGCCGTCGAACGGAGAAGATATGGACGCTGCAATCAAATCCATCCGCCCGGGCAAGCCCTCCGACCGGCAGCCCGAGAGCCGCCCGGCCGAGCTTGATCCTGCCGAATTCCTCGCGGCCGCCGTCCGCGCCGACCAGCCGCGCCCCGCGCGCGCCGAGGCGGAAGCGGCAGTGAAGACGCTGCTCGCCTATATCGGCGAGAACACCGAGCGCGAGGGCCTGCTCGATACGCCGCGCCGCGTCGTCGAGGCTTTCGACGAGCTCTATCAGGGCTACCACCAGTGCCCGGCCGAGGTGCTCGATCGCACCTTCGGCGAGACGGCGGGCTATGACGACTTCGTCCTGGTGCGCGACATCGAGTTCACCTCGCAATGCGAGCATCACATGATGCCGTTCTACGGCAAGGCGCACATCGCCTATACGCCGGTGGAGCGCGTCGTCGGCCTGTCCAAGCTGGCCCGCCTGACCGACATTTTCGCCCGCCGGCTCCAGACCCAGGAGCACCTGACCGCGCAGATCGCCGCCGCGATCGACGAGGTCCTCAAGCCTCGCGGTGTTGCCGTGCTGATCGAGGCCGAGCATACCTGCATGTCGGTGCGCGGCGTCGCCAAGCATGGCGCCTCTACTTTCACCAGCCGCTTCACCGGCATGTTCCGCGACAATCCGGCGGAGCAGGCCCGTTTCCTGTCCCTGGTGCGAGGCACGACGCGCTGACCTCGCGACAAACCGGCGAGAGTTGCTGTGTCCGCTCATTCCCATGAGATCGAGGAGGGCCTCGCCTTCCTGCCCAGATTTGATGCCGCTGGCCTCGTGACGGTCGTCGCCACCGACGTCGCTACCGGTGACGTGCTCATGGTCGCGCACATGAACGAAGAGGCGTTGCGCAAGACGATTGCGACCGGCGAAGCCTGGTACTTCAGCCGCTCGCGCAATGCCTTGTGGCGAAAAGGTGAGACGTCGGGTCAAACCCAGCGCGTGGTCGAGATGCGCACCGATTGCGATCAGGATGCGGTCTGGATCCGCGTCGAGCAGATCGGCGCGGCCTGCCATACCGGCCGGCGGTCGTGCTTCTACCGCAAGGTCGAGGCCGAGGGTGGGGGAGCGAGATTGGTCTTCACTGAGGCGGACCGGCTGTTCGATCCCGACAACGTTTACAAGAAGTAGTCCTCTGTCATTCCGGGGCGCGCGCAGCGCGAGCTATGGTGCGCAATTGCGCACCTGAGAATCCATCGCAATGCGTCACGGGCAGCTCAATGGATTCCGGGCTCATCGCTTCGCGATGCCCCGGAATGACCAGGGCGGCGGGATTAACCCCTCCTTAACCATACCTGTCCCACGGTGAGACGACGGGCGCCGAATTGCCGGCGTCGCTCAGCGCCGCGCGGGGCGGGCCCTCCACCATGTCGATCGACAGTTTCAGTGCCACGCAGACGGCCGGCCTTGATCCGTCGCGGGCGCGTGTCGCCGGTGCGATCAAGCAGGCCTCGAACGTCTCCGGCGTCAGCTTCCAGTACATGCTGACCACGGCCAAGATGGAATCGGACTTCAATCCGACGGCCGCCGCCACCACCTCGTCCGCGCAGGGGCTCTACCAGTTCATCGACCAGACCTGGCTCGGCACGGTGAAGGAAGCGGGTGCCCAGCTCGGCTACGGCAGCTACGCCGACGCCATCACCAGGACGTCATCGGGGACCTACACCGTCGACGATCCCGTCAAGAAGCGGTCGATCATGAAGCTGCGCGACGATCCCGAAGCCGCTTCCGCCATGGCCGCGGCGCTGACGCAGTCGAACAGCTTCAAGCTCACCGGCCTGCTCGGGCGCAGGCCGAGCGACAGCGAACTCTACATGGCCCATTTCATGGGCGTCCGCGGCGCGGCGAAATTGATCGCCAATGCCGAGGACAATCCGCAAGCCGTCGGCGCGCGGCTGTTTCCCAACGCGGCGGCGGCCAACCGCCCGATCTTCTACGCCAAGGACGGCCGCGCCCGCAGCGTCTCCGAGGTCTATTCGGTCCTGGACAGCCGCTATGCCAGTGCGGCCAATTCAAAGGTAACCCGCAGCGCGATGGCGATGTATGGCGCCACGCCTTCGACCACGCAGGTCGCGAGTGCCAATGCAGTGGTGCCCACTGCGCCTGTCGTGGACAACGCCGCCTATCTCCAGACCTTCCCGAATGCCCGCACAGTGACGCCCGTCAGCGCGAGTTCGTCGACACATGTCGCGGACAATGCGACGGGCACGCCGGTGTTTCGTTCGATCTATCAACCCGGCGATGCCACGCAGCCGGTCTCGACCACGGTGCAGAAACTATGGGGCAACAGTGCCTCGCTCACCTCGGTCGCATCGGCAACGCCCGACGTGCGGCCGCCGCAACCGCTCGATCTCTTCAGTGATCGCAGCGGCACGTTCTCGAGCTAGCCGAGATCTCGTGTCCCGGACGCGCTGCGGCGCGCAAGCGCTGCTGCGCAGAGCCGGGAGCCATGCAACAAAAACTGCTCTCGACCATCTGGGCTCCGGCTCAGCAGCGCATCACTTGCGTGTTGCGCTGCGTCCGGGGCACTCCTGCCAAGCGGCTTTGTTCCCTTAACAAATCATCAATGAAACCAGCCGGTTATGGTGAACGCTTTGTTAAGCGTCGTGGTTTATTTTGTGTTGCAGGTGACGAGCCGTCATCATTTTCGTTTGTTGTGTAGCCCGAAGCAGCATGATTGTTCGGCAGTTCATTCATTGGATCAGGACGGCACCCGCAGGCGAGCGGGCCGAGGCAACACGGGCGCTGGCCCGGGCCTGGCTGATCTCCGACCTTTCTGCAGACGATCGCATCGCCGCCGAAGGCGCGCTTCTGATGCTGCTCGACGATGCCTCGCCGCTGGTGCGGCAGGCGATGGCCGAAGCTTTTGCCCGCAGCCTCGATGCACCGGCCGCAATCGTGCGGGCGCTGTCGGCCGATCAGCCGACGGTCGCGCTGCCGGTGCTCGAACATTCCCCGCTCTTGATCGACGCCGATCTCGTCGACATCGTCGCGACCGGCGGCGAGGAGGTGCAATGCGCAGTCGCCCGCCGCATCGCATTGCCGGTGTCGGTGTGCGCCGCGATCGCCGAAGTCGGCTGCGCAGCTGCCGCGCTGGAGCTGATCGAGAATCCCCATGCCGAGCTCGCCCCGTTCTCCTGGGACCGGATCGTCGAGCGTCACGGTCATCTCGCCGCGATCCGCGAGGCGATGCTGGTGCTGGAGGATCTGCCGGCCGCAACGCGTGCTGCGCTGGTGGCAAAGCTCTCCGAGACGCTGGCGCAATTCGTCGTGGCGCGGAACTGGCTGAGCGCCGACCGCGCCGACCGCATCACCATCGAGGCGCGCGACCGCTCCACCATGAACATCGCGGCGCGCTCGCGCGGCGATGACATGCAGGGCCTGGTCCGGCATTTGCGCGTCACCGGCCAGCTGACCGCGGGCCTGATCCTGCGTGCACTACTGTCCGGCAATCTGGGCTTGTTCGATGCGGCACTCGCCGAGCTCGCCGATCTGCCGCTCGCGCGCGTCTCGGCGCTGCTGCACGAGCGCGGCGGCAACAGCGTGCACGCGCTGCTCCGTCGCGCCGGGCTTCCGGAGGCGACATTTGCGGCGTTCCAGGTCGCGCTCGATGCCTGCCACGAGCAGGGCTTCGTCGATAGCGACGACGGCGCGGTGCGGCTGCGCCGGCGCATGGTCGAGCGCGTGCTCACCCATTGCGAGTCCGATCGCGGCGCCACCGAGCCGCTGATGGTCCTGCTGCGCCGCTTCGCCACCGAATCCGCGCGCGAAGAGGCACGGCTGTTCTGCGACGAGATTGTCGCGGATGATGTGGTCGATCCGGTTTATGACGATCTGATTGCGGCGTAGTTCGAAGCTCGCGATAAGGCGGGCCGGAAGAGACAGGCTCCGTCATTGCGAGCGCAGCGAAGCAATCCAGAATCCCTCCGCGGGGGCAGTCTGGATTGCTTCGCTGCGCTCGCAATGACGAGAGGAGAGAGTTCGGCCTTATTCCGCCGGTGCGATGCTCGGTGCCAGGATCACCTCGAGATGCTCGGGGCGGTCGCGGTTGACGTGGGCAAGATAATCGTCGGCGACCTTGCGCAGGCGGCGGCTGAGCTCGGCCGAGACGCTGATCCTGTCCAGCCTGGTGTTCTCGTGCACGATGGCGAGAATGGCGTTGATGTGGTGCGTGAACAGCTCGGCCGGCACCTTTTCCAGGTCAGGCGCGTGCTCGATGACGCGGCACAGGCTTTCGGCGATGCCTGCGGCTGAAGGAAAGCCGAATGTCGCCGCATCGCCCTTGATGTCATGCGCGGCGTGAAACAGCTCGTCGCGCAGTTTCTTCGTGAAGCCGTCCCTCTGCACGGCAGTCCAGGCGGCGGACAGTCGCTGGACCTCGATCGCCATCCAGTCCTTGAACTCGCCGGAGAGGCGCGCGAGCGCCTGCTCGGCGCGGCCGACCGGGTCGTCCAGGTCTTTTTCTTCGACGCGGCGCAGGACCTTGCGCAGCGGATTGGGCTGCGTGATGACTTGGTGCGTGGCGAAGGCCTTGACCTCGATGTCCTTTGCGCTGTTCTTCGCCATGATGCCTGCCTCGTCTGAAGCGGTTGCGCTAGATGGTGGAGCGGGCCTTGTCGAGCAGCGAGGGCTGCTGCAGCACCTCGTGCTTTTCGCCGACGCGTCGCTCCGGGCCCATATAGGCGGAGTTGGTGTTGCGGCGCCGGTCGGGGCCGAAATAGGTCTTGGTCTTGATGAAGGGGCGGGGATTAGCGACGACGTTGAGGATGCGCTGATAGAGCCCCTTGGCCGAGATCGGCTTGGCCAGAAATTCGGTGACGCCGGCATCGCGCGCGACCGTGACGCGACGTTTCTCCGAATGTCCGGTCAGCATGATGATCGGTGCGTAGGGATTGCCCTTGGATTCCGGCTGCCGGATCATCTGCGCGAGCTCAAGCCCGTCGAAGATCGGCATGGCCCAGTCGGTGATGACGATGTCGGGCACGTAATGGCTGTACATTTCGAGCGCCGTGGCGCCGTCCTCGGCCTCATAGACCTCGCGCGCGCCGAACGAATGCAGCAGCGTCCGCAGGATGCGGCGCATGTGCGGATTGTCGTCGCAGACAAGGAAGCGCAGCTTGTTGAAGTCGATACGGAACATGACGCCCGGGCCAAAAGCGGGTCAACCTTCGTTAACCATATCGTGCCGGGAGTTAACGAAGGGTTGCGGCCAGGGGTGGGGCGGCAGGACGCTCAGTAGCCGAACTGCTCCCGCAAGATACGCTCTTCCAGGCTGTGGCCGGGATCGAACAGCATCCGCATCGAGATGCTCTTGTCCGAAAGCACCTCGACGCGCCGGACCCTGCGCACCTCCTCGTGGTCGGCGACCGCGGCGACGGGGCGCTTGTCGTCTTCCAGCACCTCGATGACGACATAGGCGGTATTGGGCAGGAGGGCGCCGCGCCAGCGCCGCGGCCGGAAGGCGCTGATTGGCGTCAATGCCAGCAGGGCGGCGTTGATTGGGAGGATGGGTCCTTGGGCGGAGAGGTTATAGGCCGTCGAACCTGCCGGCGTCGCGACGATAATGCCATCGGCGATCAGCTCCGGCATGCGTTCGCGCTCGTCGATCAGGATCCGCAAGCGCGCCGCCTGGGAGGTCTGGCGGAACAGGTAGACCTCGTTGATGGCGTGGTGCAGGTGAACGCGGTCGTTGACGTCGGTCGCGCGCATCAGGAGCGGATTGATCTCGGATTCATGCGCCGTCTCGAGCCGTTGGCGCAGATCATGCGTCGAGTACTCGTTCATCAGGAAGCCGACCGTGCCGCGGTGCATGCCGTAGATCGGCTTTCCCGTGCGCATATGGTGGTGCAGCGTCTGCAGCATCAGCCCATCGCCGCCGAGTGCGACGACCACGTCGGCCTCATCGGGATCGCAATTGCCATAGTCCCTGGTCAGCTGGCCAAAGGCGGCTTGCGCCTCGTTGCTCGGGCTGGCGACGAAGGCGATCCGGTCGTATCGCGCAGGCTTGGTCATGGCTTCTCGGCAGGGCCGCTGGGTCGAGGAAGGTTCCGCCGGGTTCGTCTATACGAGGTAGGCCCGTATTGTCGAGGATGACCGCCCACCAAAGCTAACGGGGACGGTCCAACCGGACTTAAGCACAGAACCGGGCAATTTGAACCCGGCCGGCCGCTTCAGGGTTCGCACTGCCAATGATTCCCCAAACCGTCGCAATTTGGCGCTACCTTTCTGAGTCCCGGCGATCACGGCCGGACACGGAGGACGATCATGGTCACGACTTTGCCGGCGCTCCGCCGCGCGGGCCTGGTGTTGGCGGTGTCGGCTTTCGCGTTCGCTGGCTTTGCGTATGCGGATGAACCGCAGCCGCGCTCCGAGGCGGCCGCGCCGGCCGGACAGAAGGGGGGCCGCGGCGGTGGCGCGCAAGGCGCGCCGCAGACGTCGTCGTCCGCGGCCGAGCCGCACCGTCTGCCGCCGGATTCGACCACCAAGCAGACGCTCGATCTGCCCGGCCGGACCCTCAACTTCACGGCCACCGCCGGGTCGATCCGCGTGTTCGATGGCAAAGGCGAGCCGTTGGCCGACATCGCCTATACGTCCTACCAGCTCGACGGTGCCGAGCGCGCCACGCGTCCGGTGACGTTCCTGTTCAACGGCGGGCCCGGTGCGTCCTCCGCCTGGCTTCAGTTCGGCGCGGCCGGGCCGTGGCGGTTGCCGCTCGATGGCGAGGCCCTGTCGCCGTCGGCCTCGCCCGAGGTGAAGCCGAACGCGGAGACCTGGCTCGACTTCACCGATCTCGTCTTCATCGACCCCGTCAGCACCGGCTACAGCCGCTTCGTGGCGAGCGGCGAGGATGCCCGCAAATCGTTCTACTCCGTCGATGGTGACGCCAACTCGATCGCGCTCGTGATCCGCCGCTGGCTCGAAAAGCACGAGCGGCTGACGTCGCCGAAATACGTCGCCGGCGAAAGCTATGGCGGCATTCGCGGCCCCAAGGTCTTGCGCCAGTTGCAGCTCCAGCACGGCGTCGGCGTCAGGGGCTTGATCCTGGTCTCGCCGCTCTTGGATTTCCGCGAGTTCACCGGCACGAGCCTCCTGCAATATGTCGCGACGCTGCCGAGCTACGTGGCAGTGGCGCGCGAAGCCAAACGTTCAGTCAAGCGCGCCGACCTCGCCGACGTCGAGGCTTACGCGCGCGGCGAATTCCTGACCGACCTCGTCAGGGGCGAGGCGGACAAGGAGGCAACGACGCGTCTGGCCGACAAGGTCGCCGAACTCACCGGCATCGACCAGGCGGTGAGCCGCCGCCTCGCCGGCCGCTTCGACGTCGGTGAATTCCGCCGCGAATTCGACCGCAAGAACGGCAAGGTGACCGGACGCTACGATGCCTCGGTGCGCGGCTTCGATCCCTATCCGGATTCGAGCAGCTCGCGCTTCGGCGATCCCTCCGGCGATGCGCTCCAGGCACCGCTGACGAGCGCCGCGGTCGACGTGCTCTCGCGCAAGCTTAACTGGCGGCCCGGCGGCTCATATGAAGTCCTGAACGGTGCCGTCGAAGGTCAATGGGATTTCGGCCGCGGCATCAACCCGCCGCAATCGGTCTCCGATCTGCGCCAGATCCTCGCCACCGATGCGAAGCTGAACGTGCTGGTCACGCACGGCCTGTTCGATCTCGCCACGCCCTATTTCGCAACGAGGCGGGTGCTCGACCAACTGCCGGCCTTCGTGACGCAGCGCGTGAAGTTCGTGGTCTATCCCGGCGGCCACATGTTCTATTCGCGCGACGGATCGCGGCAGGCGTTCCGAAGCGAGGTCGAGGCGCTCATTCGGGAGTAGGCCGGCGCTTGCGCGGCGGATACCGGCGCGCGATCTCGCGTGCGACGACTTTTTTTGGCTTCACGTTCGCGCCGGCAATCCAGATGTCGCTGATCTTGCCGCGCTTGTCACGGATCCGGCGCACCGGCTCGCCGTGGCTGGAATAGCCGGCAGCCCAGGCGAGCTTGCCGGTGTCGCGGCCGGTCACTTCGATTTCGGCGGCATCCATGAACGGGTTGTTGAACTGCGGGTTGGCGACGAGCACGCGGTTGCCGGCGGGGACCAGATCGGTCGCGCCCCAGATCGTCCACCAGCGCCCGGTCCAGTCGCGCACGCGCCGGTCGGGGGCGCCGCGGGTCTGGAAGACGCGCAGGATCTGCATCGCGCCGTCCATCCAGAACGGCGCCGCGCCGTCGATCGAGTTGCTGAGGATGCTGATTGCAAGCTCGCAAGCGGGAATGGAGCAGGTCCGCGAGATATAGCCCTGGAAACCGCCGCCATGGCCGAACCAGTCCCAGCCGTCGGTCTTGCCGGCATTGACCCCCAAGCCGTAATAGGTCTCGACGCTCTGCGGGATGCGCCAATGATTTCGTGTCATCTCACGGCGGCTCGCGACCGACAGCACGCTCTTCTTCGCGTTGGGCGCCAGCTGCGCGAAGAAGCGGGCGGTGTCGGCGGAGGTGGCGACGAAGCCTGCGGCAGATGCCATCGCATGAGCGGGATTGTCGCCGGGGATCACGCAGCGCTCGCCAAACGGCACTCTTCGCGTGTGGCCGCGCGCGAAGGCTGCGCCCTTGGGAAGCGGTGCGTCCGGCTCGGTCTCGCGCAGGCCGGCCGGCGCAATGATCTCGCGCTTGATCCAGACGGAGTAGGGCTCCTTCGCAACAGCCTCGATCACGAGGCCGAGCAGGCCAAAGCCGTGATTGGAATATTTGAAGCGTGTGCCGGGGTCGATCGCGGTCGGCAGCTTCAATTCTTCAAGCAGCTCCTTGGCATCGAGATAGGGGCGGCTGTCGATGAACTGGCCGGAATCGGCGCCGTCGCGCGTCAGCCCCGCGCTGTGCGACAGCACTTGCGCGATGGTCGTCTCGGCGACGCGCGGATCGAGGCCGCCGACATATCGGCCGACATGGTCGTCGAGCCGGAGCTTGCCCTGCTCGCGCAGCTTCATGATGCCGGCCGAGGTGAAGCTCTTGGAGTGCGAGGCGATGCGGAAGCGATGGCGCGGGGTGAGCTTCTCGCCGGTGTCGAGATTGGCGAGGCCGAACGCATGCTCGGCGACGACCTCGCCGCGATGAGCGAAAGCCACGATGACGCCCGGCTGCTGGATCGTCGTCAGCTGGTATTCGATCCAGGAGCCGATGTAGTCGATCGCGGATCGCAGCCACGTGTCCATTGCGCTACCGGTTTGCGAGGGAGGTCGGTGCGAAAGGCTAGCCGAGAAAGCAGAACGGGCACAACCTGAAAGGTTGTGCCCGTTCGCGTCGTTCGAAGATGCGATGCCTTCAGTAGGTGCCTTCAGTAGACGAGCGTCGCGCCGGTCGGCTTGTCGAGCGCTTCGGCCAGCGAGCGATATTCCGAGCTGCCGGTGCCGGCGAGCGAGGCGATCTTGTCGAGGTGGTATTGCGCCTGCTCGCGGTTGCCCTGCTCGAGCTGCCAGAGGCCGTAATATTGCCAGGTGCGGACGTGGTTCGGATCGTCCTTCAGCGCCAGCTCATAATAGGCCTTCGACGACTGGTAGTCGCCGAGCTTGCGATAGGAGTAGCCGATCAGGTTGGCGACGTCGGCGACGTCGTTGCGCTTGAGCGATTTCAGCTGGTCGATCGCGCCCCTGTAATCGTGCTTGTCGTAGATCGCGGCATAGGCGGTGCGGTAGGCCGCGAGGAACTTGGGGTCGCTGACGGAAGAGCTCTTCTTCTTGCCCTTCTTGGTCGAGGTGTCCGATTTCGGCGGCGACGAAGGGTCGTCGCCGCCCGCGGCGTACGCGCTTGACAGCACCGGCGCGGCCGCCAGCGTCACGGCGACGAGTCCCGGCACAACGAGCATTGAGAGTTTGCGCATCTAAGTTCTCCGGTATGGAACGTGGCGATCCTACACGATTGCCCGAAGACCGGAACACCTCTCGGGCAAAAACATTCCCGCGTCGCACGATCTATTCGCCCGGCCGTGGATGACAAACGTGTCATCGAGATGAACGGAAGCCCGCTGAGGGCTTCAGACTGGGTTCAGTGCCCCGCGCCTAGGCTCCTCCCCACGATCGATGGGCGGGCGAGAGGGCGCCGCCTGGATGATCTTCCAAGAGGAGACCACCATGTTGAAGACCATTTCTGCAGCCTTGCTCGCAACCTCCGTGATCGCAGCCCCGGCGTTCGCCGCCGAGGCCGGCAAGACCACCACAGCCGCGCCGGTGATCAAGGCCGACCAGAGCCAGACCAAGGCGGCGACCACTGCCGCAAAACCGGAAGCCGGCGTCAAGGCCGACGCCAAGACCGACGCCAAGACGGACGCCAAGACGGACGTGAAGACGACGGACGCGAAGGCTTCCGATGTCAAGACGGACGCCAAGGTGGATGGCAAGTCGAAGGCAATGGACGCCAATGCCGCGGTCACCACCGACCAGCACAAGAGCGTGAGCAAGCATCGCCATCACGACAAGCAGGTCACGGCCAAGGAGTCGCAGAAGGCGCAGCCGGATGTGACCAAGCCCGCGACGTCTGACAAGCGCAACTGACGACTGATCGCGCGCGGCGGCATCCCTGGCATTGCCCGCCGCCGCGCGCGGACGTCAGGCCTGGCCCGTTGCCACACCTCGGGCGGAAGCCCGAGATGTCGGCGGCTGGCCGGTGCGCTGTTTTAAGCGCTGCAAGCGAATTCCCTTCATCCAGGCTTGGGGCTAGAACGTCTCCTGATCTGTTCGAGCGGAGAGCGGGGCCTGTGGGGCGATTGGCGAGATGTGCGGTGATCCTGGCGTTGCCGCTGGTGCTTGCGGCGTGTTTCGGCAGCGACAGTGACCGTCCGACTTTCATGGGCGGGACCCAGGCCGGCGGGCCGCAGCCGTTTCCCGACAATTTCCGGAGCGACACGGTGGCGTTGATGCGGGCCTATCTCAACAATCCGGTCGGCGTGCGCAATGCCGCCATGGCCGAGCCGGTGCAGCGCGAGGTCGGCGGCCGGCAGTTCTATGTGAGCTGCCTGCACTTCACCCCGCGCGAGACGGATGGGAGCTACAAGGGCATGCGCGAACGGGCCGTGATCTTCGTCAACGGCCGGGCGGACCGCGTGGTCGACCAGACCAGCGATCTCTGCGCCGGTGCGGTTTACGCACCGTTTCCGGAACTGGAAAAGATGACGCGGTAGCGCAAAGGCAGCCTTCATCGCCCGGTGTTAGACAGAAGGAGCCGGAGCCGCGGGATCACATTTCGGCGAGCTTTGAACGGGGTGGTTTCGACTTGCGACAAATCGTGGCGGCGGCCTTGCGCAGCCGAATTGACGGAACAAATTCGTGTTGTTGCCACGCCGTCACAGTCACGAACGATCAACGTTCCGGCATTGCCGCGAAGCAACCCAATTCACGCCACGTTGTTTCCCGAGTGTCGTAAATGAAAGAACGGGGATGATCATGAAGTCGATCTTGCTGGGTGCAGCAGCTCTGCTGGCGCTGGTTGCGCCGGCCGCAGCGGCCGACATGCAGCCGCGCGCCTACACCAAGGCTCCGGTCACGCCGCCGCAGGTGATCTATAACTGGACCGGTTTCTATATCGGCGGCCATCTCGGCGGCGCGTTTGCCGGCGACAACAGCTTCCAGTCGAGCGACGCGCGTTTCCTGGGCGGCGTGCAGGGCGGCTTCGACTACCAGTTCGCGCCCAACTGGGTGGTGGGTATCGAGGCCCAGTATTCCTGGCTGCCGACCAACAACAATGGCGCCATCTTCCCGCTGGGCACGCAGGTGACATCCAACACCGACCAGATCGGGTCGGTGACCGGTCGCATCGGTTACACCTGGGGACCGACGCTGCTTTACGCCAAGGGCGGTTATGCCTGGCGGAATAACGGCCTTGGCGTGAACATCGCCGGGGTGCCGCAGGCCTTCACCACCACCGGCAACAACAAGGACGGCTATACGGTCGGCGCCGGCCTCGAATACATGTTCGCGCCGAACTGGTCGGCCAAGGCCGAGTATCAATATTACAATTTCGGCAGCACCACCTTCACCTCCGGCCCAGCTGACATCGTCGGCGTTCGTGGCCGGGAGGACGAGCATACCGTCAAGGCCGGGGTGAACTATCGCTTCGGCTGGGGCGGCCCGGCCGCCTCGCGGTACTGACGGTCAGCGCCGACCCAAGACCTGAAGATCCAAGACCTGAACATCCAAGACCTGACAAAGGCCGGCTCCGCCGGCCTTTCGTTTGCCGGCCTCCCGCCTCCGGCGCCGTCTTTCCATTCCGTGAACCATCTGGCGCGTCATTTGCTTGCAAACGATGCTGGCGCGCGCCTTCTCACGCGCGTCATGGGGCTGGCGTAAAGCAAAAATAATTTTTGCGGTTTACGGAACTCGCGCTCCGGAACGCGTTATATGACAATTACCGGGCAGGTGGGACGACGGACATGCGTATCTTGGTGTCGGCAGTGGTGCTCTCGTGCTTCGGCTGCTTGCCGTGCTCTGCACAGACAATCCTCAGATCCGAGCCTCTGATGTTGGCACCTTACGAGGTCGCCTTCGTGAAGGACGCTTCATGTCCGTCGGGCAAGGTCATGAAGGTCACCGGCGCCATCCGCGGGCTGCACCGCCGCAAGGCCTGCGTGACTATGCCGGGCGAGCAGGCCTCGCTTGTGGCGGCCACCCCCTGAGCTTTCGCTCCGGCTCCGTGCCGGAGCTCAGGAATTCAGCTCGAGCTCCATTCTGGACTGCCGATCGGCCTCCGCCTTGTTCTTGGCGGGGTCCTCGCCTTGGGCCGCCTGGCACGGCTCGATCTTGTAATCATTGTCGAGCACCCGGCGCGGTCCCGGCCGCTCGTCGTCCGCCGTGACGTCCACCACGAGACCACTCCGCTCGGCGAGCTTCCAGACGTCGGCCTCGCTCGGATAGGCCTTGCTGATTTGGGCGTCATTGCAGAAGAGGGCGTAGGGCATGCATCCCGACTCCAGGAATGCCCGTTAACGAGCTTACGGGGGGAGGGGTTCCGGCCACCCGCCCGATCACGCGCCCGTGATCGTCGGGGACGGCCCTTGAGTCCTTAACGAGTCCTGAATCCCGGAAAAAAGAATCTCTGGGACTCTTCGGCCGGAATCAGCGGATGTTTTCCGCCATGACGAGCGACCTGAACACATCCTGCGGGCACATGCTCCTGCCGCTCACGCTGGCGCTGTTCGGCGCCTGCGCGGCCAATCTCTGGCTGGTCTGGTCGTGGTTGTAGGGTCCTGGCTGTAGGCCCGTGGCCCAGCCTTATTTTTCGGCCGGTGGACCTGAAGCGTCGCGGATGGCGGCACGCAATTTGGTCAGGGTCGCCGCACAATATTCCTCACGTTCGCGCTCGAAGCGCTCCTGGTGCTTGCGGAAATTGGCGATGCGGGCCTGCATCTCGGCGCGGAAATCGCCGCTCGTCCGCGGCGGCAGAGGCGCGGGCCGCGGCGGAAGGGGGGCTTGCGGCGGTTCGATCTCGACGGTGACCGCCTCCACGGTGGCGATCTCCATCGCGACGGCCGGGCCAGATGCGGGCGCCTCCGGCTGAAGGACGTCATCCTTCCTGCCGGTCACCGATTGGACGAAGGCCAGTGTCTGCGCGATCAGTGCGTCGCGCTCTCTGATCCATTTCATGATCCACCTCAGCCGCGCGTATTCCAGCAAAGCGGCTGCTTCGAATCAAGGCTGTTTGCAAGGGTTGCATATTTTTCCCGGTAGTCCGAAACTGGGCAGATGGATGCATCGAAAGAAAGACCGAACGAGGCGGAGGGCCTGAGGCTCATCCGCGCGTTCCTGACGCTGCCGCCCGGCAAGCGGGCGGAGGTGATCGCGTTTGTCGAGGAATTGGCGCGTGTCCACGGCCGGCCCGAGGAGGGCGCCAAGGCCTCGCCGAGGTGAGCGCTATCGCTCGCGTGGCTTGACGTTGGGCTCGAACGGCGCGCCGACCACCCGAACCGGGATCTGAGCTGGCGTGCGCGGAGTGGGGTCGATCACGGCTCGATCGGCGACCAGCTTATCGGGCGCCCGCCCCGGCGCCGGCTCGAACAGCGCCAACGTCCCAGCCACGGCGCTACAGCACAGCGTCACCGTCGCCAGCAGAATCATGTTTCGATTTTCTTCCTGGATCCGCATGCGCCGACAACGGCTGACGCGGGAGCCGGTTCCGGGCCGGCGTTTCTCGATGCGAAAACGGGGGCTTTAGATCGCGCCTAGTGCGACAGCACAAGGCCGAGCGCAAGCACGAACAGCATGGCCGTCGTGACGACGGCCGTCACCGCGCCGGCGACGATCTTGGCCTGCTCTTTGGGCGTGGTGGAGCGCATGGTCTCGACGAGACGAATGACGTGCGTAGGTTCGCTGCCAATTTGGAACAGTTCGGCCGGATTGTATAGTGTACCCGCGCTGCAAAAGGCTCGCCCAATGACCGCCGATCGTCCCCCCGTGCTTGCGCACGAACGCTTCCTTGCCGACCGTGACAATTTCTCAGGGCTCGATCTCGCCGCGCGGTTCGCGCGGATCGAGCGGACCAACCTCTGGGGCGCGGCCACTTCGGTGTCCGGCCTCGGCTCGGAGGATGTCGCCACAGCCGCGATCCAGGAGGCGCTGCCTGCATTGCTGCAACGGCTCGGCGCGCGCTCGCTGCTCGATGCGCCCTGCGGCGATGCAGGTTGGATCGGCCGGCTCAAGCTCGATATCGATTACACCGGCATCGACATCGTACCGTCGCTGATCGAGGCAAACCGCCGGCGTGTCGCAGCCGACGGTTTGTCCGGTCGGTTTCTCGTTGCCGACATCACGCGCGATGCGCTGCCGCACGCCGACGTCATTCTCTGCCGGGATTGCCTGGTGCATCTGAGCTTTGCGAACATCTATCGCGCGCTCGCGCAATTTCGGATGAGCGGCGCGCGCTTCCTGCTCGTCACGACCTTTCCGGAGTGGCAAGACAATCACGATTGCGAGGATGGCGACTGGCGCGCGCTCAACATGGAGAAGGCACCGTTTCACTGGCCGGCACCGCAGGCGCTGATCAACGAGCGTTGCGAGGAGGGCAATGGCGGCTGGCGCGACAAGAGCCTCGGCCTCTGGCGGACGGATGGATTGCCGGAGAACAGTTGCGCGTCAGAAGCTGGTGCCGGCTGAGGGGATTGAACCCCCGACCTTCGGTTTACAAAACCGCTGCTCTACCGCTGAGCTAAGCCGGCGATGCCTCAAGAGGCAGGGGCAGAGCTCGGCTCGCGCCGGGGCCGTCCACCCGTGCGCGCCGCAATACCAGACTTGATCGGAAAGTGCCAGAACCGGGAGGTCGCCGTCGCAGCACGTGAATCGGGCGGCCGCGCGGGCCGCCCGATGTGTTGCGTTCGGCTCAAGCCGGCTTACTGGCAGAGCTGCCGGCGGCCGTCCGCGCCCTTGAACCAGGTGCCGGGCGTACAGACGAAGCCGTTGCGCTGGGCATAGGTGCGCCTGTCCCAGTTACGATTGTCCCAGCCGCGGTCCCACGAATTGTCGTAGGCGTAGGAATTGTCCCAGCCGCGGAATGGTGCGGTGGCAATCGCGCCGGCGGTGCCGATCGCGGCGCCCGCGACGCCGGCCGCCGTCCCGACGGCGCCCGCCGCAACGTCGGTTGGCCAGAAGCCGGTGGGGCTCCTGTTCCAGTCGTTATTCCAGTCGCGGTTGGTCTGGCGATAGGCCGCGCGGCGATGGCGATAACCGCTCTCTGTGGTGGCCTGTCCCGGTCCGAAGGTCTGGCAATTGGCGTTTGGGAATTGCGCCGAGCAGCGGCCCTGATTGGTGACGACGGTCTGCGCCATGGCAGAGCCTGCCAGCATGGTCGCTGCGATCGCCGTGGCCCCGAGAAGCTTGATGGTCATGGTTGTTCGCTCCCATTTTGTGGACAGGAGCTAAACGCTGACGGCGCAGGACGTTCCGATGCAACCTTGGGATTTTTCGGATGCGAGCCGTCAAACCGATGTGAGCAGATGCGTTGTTCCAGTCGCGCGGTTCCGCGCCGTTAACGCTTCGCTAGCTCGCCGTGCAGCATTTGAGCGGCGCGCAATCCTTGCACGTTAGGCTTACCGGAATTTGGTGAGCAGGCCTTAACTCTCTCTGCGTCGCGATCGGTTAGGTTGCGCCCGGATAACCGGGGTCTCCTCATGCGTGCCGTGGCGCTCGCCGCCTTTCTGATCGGACTGCCTGCGACGGCGTTGGCCGGCGGTTTCGAGATCGTCGTTCCTGGCCGTCCCGGCGTGCCTGTAATCATCAACAACATCGATGCGTCCTATGCCGTCGTCGAGGGCACCTGGGGCCTCGGCAAGGGCCAGCAGGTGCAGCCCACGATCTATGGCGGACGCTATATCGCCGAGCGGCAGCCCGACGACGTCGGCCATTATTATCCGACGCTGGGCCTGCGGCCGGGCTACGGCGCGGCTCGAGGTCGAGCCGCCGGCGAACCGCAAATTGCCCAAGCCCGCCGAGAGCTACCACCAGAGCTGGGGCGCCTCGTCCGCGCCGCTGCCGGCGCAGATGGATCCGCCCGTCGATCCGCCGCCGGTGATCTACGCGCCCGAGATCAACGACCGTCCTCGGCCGCCTCGGCCGCGGCCGCGCACAGAGATACCCGGCAGGCCGCCGGGTTGAGAAACGTGAAAACCAAAAACGGAAATCAACAGGAGAGAGTAATGCGTCAGATGATTTCGGGACTGGTCGCGGCAACTGCCGTGATGTTCGCCGCCACCGCGCCTGCCGCGGCCTGCGGCTTCACCACATGCGCGCCGGTGGCGCCGGTCTATACCGGCTGCAACACCGGATGCGGCGGATATGGTTACGGCTACGGCTACGGCTACGGCTACGGTGCCTATGAGCGTCTCGCCGAGCCGACCACGCAGTATTACTACGTCAACCAGGGTCCGACCTATACCGGTCCGGGCGCCTTCGCGCCGTATCCGACCTATCGCGAGGACGCGGTCGTCGCGCCTGCCAATTACGGCTATGGCTATGGCTATGGCTATCGTGCCGCTGCGGTCGCGCCGCCGGCCGCTTATCCCTATCGCCGCCCGTACTTCCGTCCCTATCGCTACGGCTACGGCCCGCGCTACGGCTATCTGCCGCGCGTGCACTACGGCCCCCGCTACGGCTACGCCCGCCGCGCCGCGCCGTACTATTACGGCGGTCACCGCGTGCTGCGCCGCTACTACTGATCTCTGATCCGTTACGTGAAGAGACGCCCGTTCGCGTGATGCGGACGGGCGTTTTGCTTTTCTTCAAAACAACCCCATGCACAGTAGCCGGCAACTGTGAAATCAAGGACTTGAAGCGCAATGTGCCCGCGATGAGCGAGCATCGCTCATTAGCTCGTTGTTCGAGCTCTAGATTTCGGAAAAACAGAGATTTCGAATTGATCCGTCGGGCAAAACAGGCCTAGTATGGCATCGTCCGGATATGCGGGGTGCCCAAAGCGCTAGCGCTTCATCAGCCCCAGCCGGCTCGCGCCGACATAGAGGGAGAGTACGGCCGCATTCGAGACGTTGAGGCTCTTGATCTCGCCGGGCATGTCGAGCCGCGCCACGACGCTGCAGGTCTCGCGGGTCAATTGCCGCAAGCCTTTGCCTTCGGCGCCGAGCACCAGCGCGAGCGGCTCGCGCAGTGTGACGTTCGAGAGATCCTCGGTGCCTTCGCTGTCGAGACCGACGGTCTGGAAGCCGCGCTCGTTCAAAGCCGTTAAGGCGCGGGCGAGGTTTTGCACCGTGACGACAGGCACAAGCTCCAGCGCGCCAGAGGCGGCCTTGGCGAGCACGCCCGTCGCCTCGGGGCTGTGACGCGCGGTGGTCACGATCGCCTTCACCGCGAAGGCCGCTGCAGAGCGCAGAATGGCGCCGACATTGTGCGGATCGGTGATCTGGTCGAGCACCAGCACCATGCCTTCCTGCTTGAGCGTCTCGATGTCCGGCGAGGGCAGGGGATCGGCCTCGGCGAGCAGGCCCTGATGCACGGCGTCGGGCGAGAGCAGGCGGTCGATCTCCTGGGGACGGACGATCTCGGGCGCGATGCGGGTCGCGATGTTTTCGTCCGCCAGCCGCCGCGCGGCGTTCTCGGTTAGCGTCAGCTTGCGGATCCGCCGCTGCGGGTTGGCGAGGGCCATGGTGACGGTGTGCCAGCCATAGAGAATGACGGGCCCGTCGGGGTGCGAATCGCGTTCGCGCCAAGCCGGCCGGCCGGTCGATTTCCCTGGTTTGTTGAAGGGCTTAGCCCCCCTGCGGGGGCCCCTCGGGGCGAATTTTTTGTCCTTCATGGGCTCGCTTGTGTCACGGGGGCCCCAATATGGCAATTTGAGTGGCTTCGAGGGCGATTTTAGCTGCTTGCCTCGGTTGACTTTGCCCCACCGCTTCGCCCATAAACGCGCCCGGTCGCGCCCCGATACGGGTTGCCGCGGCCTTCACGTTCCATGGCCGTCTTCGGTCCGCCGGCAAGGTCCGGCCCGATTGTGCTGCCGTCGAGCGGGGGAGTGTCCCGAGTGGCAAAGGGAGCTGACTGTAAATCAGCCGCCTCATGGCTTCGCAGGTTCGAGTCCTGCCTCCCCCACCAGCCTTCGCTCGCTTTGCGAGCTACGGCTCGGCAAGCCAGCACAAGTGCTCGTGGCGCGAAGTGAGCGAAGGCTGTCACGCCGTAGCCCGCAGGGCGTAGGCGGACTGAGACTATCTCATGCACGCTACCCCATCATCTCCCGCACCATCGGCACCACCTTCCGTCCGTAAAGCTCGATGCTCCGCATCAGCTTCTCGTGCGGCAATGGCCCCGCCGAATACTTCAACTGAAACCGCGAAAGCCCGAGCGCCTTTGCGGTCTTCGCGATCTTGCGCGCCACCGTTTCCGGCGCGCCGACATAGAGCGAGCCGTGCTCGGCCTCATGGACGAACTCGTCGCGTCCCATCGGGGGCCAGCCGCGCTCCTTGCCGATGCGGTCGCGCATCGCCTTGTAGTCGGGCCAGAGCTCCTCGCGCGCCTGCGCGTCGGTCTCGGCGACGTAGCCCGGCGAATGCACGCCGATCGGCCGGGCCGGGTGGCCGAACTCCTTGAACGCGCGGTGATAGAGCTCGACATAGGGCGCAAAGCGCGCGGGATCGCCGCCGATGATCGCCAGCATCAAGGGCAGATCGTAATGCGCGGCGCGCACCACCGATTGCGGACTGCCGCCGACGCCGATCCAGGTTTTCAGCTTGCCGTTTTCGACCGGCGGATAGACCAGTTGATCTTTCAGCGGCGGACGCAGCTTGCCTTGCCAGGTGACCGGCTGCTGCGACAAGAGCGCGGCGAACAGATCGAGCTTCTCCTCGAACAGCTCTTCATATTTGCGCAGGTCGAAGCCGAACAGCGGGAAGGATTCGGTGAACGAGCCGCGGCCGAGGATCACCTCGGCGCGGCCGTTGGAAAGCGCATCCAGCGTGGCAAAGCGCTGGAATACGCGGATGGGATCGTCCGAAGACAGCACCGTCACGGCCGAGCCGAGATGGATGCGCTTGGTGCGCGATGCGATCGCGGCCAGCACGGTCTCCGGCGAGGAGATCGCGAAATCGGCGCGGTGATGCTCGCCGAGACCGATGAAATCGAGACCGAGCTCGTCCGCCAGCACCGCTTCGTCGACGACGTTGCGGATCACCTGCGCATGCGGAATCATGTCGCCTGAGGTGTCCTTGGTGACGTCGCCAAAGGTATCCAGTCCGAATTCGAGCGGTGCGGTCATCGATCAGGTCTCTGTGGGAGGAACGATGAGACTTAATGGACGACGGCCAGCCCACAAGGTGGCTTTCGGAAATGCTCGGTTTCCGTTTGTGAATGCTACCGCGCGATCCGCACCACCATCTTGCCGAGCGCAGCGCGCGCCTGCATCGTCTTGAACGCCTCGCGAAAATCCGCCAGCGCGAAGATCTGGCCGACCACCGGCTTCAGCTTGCCGTCGGCGAGCCAGCCCGTCAGCTCCGACATCAGGCGCTTCTGCACGTCGGGCTCGCGCACGGGAATCTGCGCGAGATCGACACCGAGCAGAGCGCCGCCTTTCAGAAGCGGCAGATTGAACGGCAGCGCGGGAATAGCGCCGGCGGCAAAGCCGACCACGAGATGGCGTCCGCGCCAGGCGATGGATCGAAATGCCTGCACCGAGATTTCGCCGCCAACGGGATCGAAGATCACGTCCGCGCCATGTCCTGCCGTTAACTCCTTGAGCGTGTCGCGCCAGCCGGCCTGCGTATAGTCGATCACCGCATCGGCGCCATGCGCCTGCGCAAACTCGCGCTTCTCCGGTGTTGATGCAGCCGCGATGACGCGAGCGCCGAGCAGCTTTCCGATCTGAACGGCCGCAATCCCAGTGCCGCCGGCGGCACCCAGCACGAGAAGCTGCTCGCCTGCGGCCAGCGAAGCGCGCGCGCCCAGCGCATAAAGGGCCGTCAGGTAATTGGCGCGAAACGAGGCGGCGACCTCGGCTGCGACGCCGTCCGGCAGGGGATGGACCGCTTCAGGCCTAACGACGATCTCTTCGGCCAGCGCGCCCGATCGTGTCATGCCCATCACGCGCATGCCGGGTTGGTAACCGCCCGGTGCGCCGGGCGCGTCCGTCACCACGCCTGCGAACTCCGTGCCGGGAATGAAGGGCAGGGGGTCCTTGGTCTGGTAGCGTCCCTCGATCTTCAGCCCGTCGACGAAGCCGATGCCTGCTGCCTCGATCTTGATGCGCAACTGCCCGGGCTCCGCGCGCGGAGATGGAACATCCTTCAGATCGATCTGATCGATGGGGGCGTATTGCTCGACGACAACGGCTTTCATGTCGGACCTCTGCTGTCCCAGTCATCCTGACAGGTGCCGCGACCAGCCTCTTGCGTCTACCGCCACATCCCCCGCATTCGCGCCCCGATGTCGATCTTCGGCCCCTGCGCCGCGCTGCGTGCGGCGCCGCTTGCTGCCTTCGGCCAGGCGGTGCGCTCGAACAGGTAGACCAATTGCTCCGGGATGAAGCGGGTGCGCGAGGCGTAGACGTGGCGGTCGCCCCTGGCGGCCTGGCCGTGGACGAAGAAGCGCTGCGGCACGACGAGGTGGAGATCGTCCTTGGCGCGGGTCATCGCGACATAGAGCAGGCGGCGCTCCTCCTCGAGCTCGGCGCTGGTCCCGGCGCCGAGATCGGACGGCATGCAGCCGTCGACGACGTTGAGCACGAACACCGATTTCCACTCCTGGCCCTTGGCGGAGTGGATGGTGGAGAGGATCAGGTAATCCTCGTCGCGCAAGGGTGGACCTGATTTGTCGCTGGTCGCATCCGGCGGATCGAGCGTGAGCTCGGTCAAAAATTTCTCGCGCGAGGCATAGCCGCTCGCGATCTGCTCGAGCTGCATCAGATCGGCGCGGCGCGTCTCGGCATCCTCGTGCATGCGATCCAGATGCGGCTCATACCAGAGCCGCACCCGTTCGAGATCGACGGGCCATTCCGAATAGCGCAAGTTTTCGACCGTACGGACGAAGTCGGTCCAGTCCTCGCCGGTGCGCGCCGGACCCGGCAGCCGGCCGAGCGCGGCGAGCGGATCGGTGCTCTCCGCCATCTGGTCCAGCACGCGCTGTGCGGTCGCAGGCCCGATGCCGGGCAGCAGGTGCAGGATGCGAAAGCCGGCGACGCGGTCGCGCGGATTCTCGGCGAAGCGCAACACGGCCAGCACGTCCTTGACATGCGCGGCATCCAGGAACTTCAGGCCGCCGAACTTGAGGAAGGGGATGTTGCGGCGGGTCAGCTCGATCTCCAGCGGACCCGAATGCGAGGAGGTGCGGAACAGCACCGCCTGGTGCTTGAGCAGCGCGCCTTGCTCGCGGTTCGCCAGCACCGCCTCGACGATGTAGCGCGCCTGGTCGGCCTCGTCGTGCACGGTGACGAGCTGCGGCTTCTGACCTGAGGTGCGGTCGGTCCAGAGGTTCTTGGTGAAGCGCTCGCGGGCGAGGCCGATCACGCCGTTCGCCGCCGACAGCACCGCCTGCGTCGAGCGGTAATTGCGGTCGAGCGTGATCATCTCCGCGCGCGGCGAGAAGCTCTGCGGAAAGTCCAGGATGTTGCGCACGGTGGCGGCGCGAAACGAATAGATCGACTGCGCGTCGTCGCCGACCACGGTGAGGCCGCGGCCGTCGGGCTTAAGCGCCAGCAGGATCGAGGATTGCAGACGGTTGGTGTCCTGATATTCGTCGACCAGCACGTGGTCGAAGCGGCCGCCGATTTCTTCGGCGATCAGCGCATCGCTCATCATCTGCGACCAGTACAGCAGTAAATCGTCGTAATCGAGCACGTGCTGGGCCTGCTTGGCCTCGACATAGGCGGCGAACAGACCCTTCAGCTCGGCGGCCCAGCCCGCGCACCAGGGAAAATGCTGGGCGAGCACCTTCTCGATCTCCATCTCGGCATTGACGCAGCGGGAATAGATCGACAGGCAGGTGCCCTTGGCCGGAAAGCGGCTCTCGGTCTTCGATAGGCCGCGCTCGTGCCGGACCAGGTTCATCAGGTCGGCGGAATCCTCGCGGTCATGGATGGTGAAGGCGGGATCGACGCCGATCCGCTCGGCATATTCGCGCAACAGCCGCGCGCCGATGCCGTGGAAGGTGCCGGCCCAGGTCAGCGCATCACGCATAATTGCGGCGTTATTCTCGCCCAGCACCTTGCGCGCGATGCGCTCGACCCTTCCGGCCATCTCCGCCGCCGCGCGTCGGGAGAACGTCATCAGCAGGATGCGGCGGGGATCGGCGCCTGCGACGATCAGATGCGCGACGCGGTGGGCGAGCGTGTTGGTCTTGCCGGAGCCGGCACCGGCGATGACGAGCAGGGGGCCGCCCACGATTGCGCCGTCGGCCACGCCATGCTCGACGGCGCGGCGCTGCTCCGCATTGAGCGTGTCCAGATATGTCGCCACGAATCGCCCCGGTGAAAGGATCAGACTCGGCGATCCCGGCGCGAATCGCAATGCGGCTGGACGGAACTGGAATTAGGATTTAGGGGAAGACAGCCCTTTGGTTCCAGCATCCCATGGCGAGATGACCGAGCTCAAGCCCGAACAATTCGAGATGCGGCGGCTGGAGTCGCTCAGCAACACCATTTTCGGCGTCGCCATGACGCTGCTGGCCTACGATCTGCCGAAGGCGGCAGTGTTCAGTGGCGCGCCCGACTGGAACGATCTGGCCCGAGTGTATTCCGGCAAGCTTGCCGGCTTCGCGCTCAGCTTCATCATCGCGGGGGTGTTCTGGATCAGCCATCACCGCCGGCTGGCACGTCAGCCCGTCGGCAGCCGCGGCATGGTGGTCCTCAACCTGTTCTTCCTGCTCTCGATCGTGCTGCTGCCGGTCACCAACGGGCTCTACACCAACTACGCCATGAGCAGCGCGGTGGCGGTGCTCTACGGCCTGCACCTGACCACGATCGGCGGCCTCAATGCCCTGCTGTGGTGGACCATCCTGCGCGGCTGGAGCCGCGAGATCATGGCTTCGCTGTTTCCGGTCGCCGTGTTCATCCCGGGCACCATCGTTGCAGCGTTTGCGCCGCATATCGCGCCCTACGTCTGGTGTTTTGCCTTTGGGGGGCTCCTGATCCAGCGCTTCTACGTCGCGCCGAACCCATCGGCCGGCACGTAAAGCTTGACCGGGCGGATCTCGTACACCGCCGTCGGATTGACCGCGCGCAGCTTCCGCGCCGCTTCGATCGCCTCCTCCTCGGTGGCGCATTGCATCAAGTGGAAGCCGAGAAGCTGCTCCTTGGTCTCGGCAAACGGCCCGTCCAGCACCATTCCCGCGCCGGGACCCCGCAAGGTGCGGGCCTTCCGGGTCTCATCCAGCCGGGCCGCCGGACCAAACTGTCCGCTGGCCCGCAGCGGCGCCTGAACCTCGATGACCTTGGCGACGACCGCGGCGTCCTGCTCCGGCGTCCAGGACAGGACCTCGTCTTCCACGTGATAGGCCAGGATGGCGTACAGCATCGTCACCTCGTTCTTTTCTGCTTTTGTTTCTGCGCAAGTCCTGAGGACGTGGCACGGCAGCCCGTGCCGACACTTCCGAAGCAAAATATTGCGTGGCCGGCAAGCGGCGAAACCGTCCTGAAACCCGATTGCGTCCTCGCCCATGTGAACGCCGCCGGAACTGGTCGCGACTGATGGACCATAAACAACAAGTTCTTTGCTGGAGGCGGCAATGTCGGGTCATACCATTAAGATCATCTGCGACGCGCGGCGGGCAGGGCAGTCGGAGCCGGCCGATCTGCACGACCAGGCCGGCCATCACCGCTATTACGGCAGCTCGGCTGAGAACGGCGGTGAGCGGATCGTCGAAAGCCGGCGCGGCAAACGGCGGCGCGTGTCCAACTTCTTCGGCTTCTGAAGCCTTGCGGCGAGGCCGGCGTTCGAAATGGACGTTCTGCAAATCTCGATCGCGGCGATGCCGTTCCTGCTCGCGCTGATGAGCCGGACTTCCAAGGCCATCGTCCCGTGCCTTCTGACGAGCCTGTTCACGGTGCTGCTCGGCGAGGAGCCGCACCGCGCGGTGGTGGCCTGGTGCGTCGGCATGCTGATCGCCGCCGTCGCGCTGCGCGAGCGGCTTCGCGCTGGCTGACGCAGCGTTCGTCGTTGCCCGCTCAAGACCTGCTTGACCAAGGGCTCGCGCAGCATCTCGCCGCCGTCGGCCGCGCGTCGCTACCCCAGGGTCAGAATGCATGTGCTATCTACCGGAAGTTGGTGCTTGCACGCCGGCTGCCAGCAATCACTGCCCCGCTCGTTCCGCGAGCCATACCGGACTTTCACCGATGTGATTCCTGCACGGGCAGTGGTAGTTTGCCCAGCAGTCCCGCCGCGGGGGCGGAAGACGTGACTTGCCGACCTCGAGCTCGCGGGCCGACGGGATGTCGCTTGCATCGGGTGACGAGACGGGCGTCTCAACCCATGGAATGCGCGAGACTGCAACCGCTCGACCGCAGCAGCGAGCCGCCATTTCGGGACATGGTGCATGGTCAACGCAGGTGACGAGGACGCCGAGCGCAGCCGCGCCATCGCGCCGATGGCGGCGAAGCCTGGTCTGACCGACATCGATACGCTTGCGGCCATTGCCGAGTACGTCAGCAAGTACAGCGTGACCCGGCCGCCACCGCCGTTACGTCTGGAGCGCCGGCGGTCCTCCGGCGCCGACGAGCTGGACACGGTGATCGAGGCCTTCAACGCCATGTGCGCGAACCTCCAGCAGGCCTATGGCGAGCTGCGCGAGGCCAATGCCAATCTCGAGCGCGAGCTCGCCATCCGCCGGCGCGCCGAAGCGGAAGCGCGGGCGAGCGAAGAGCGTTTCCGCGACTATGCCGAGACCGCGTCCGACTGGTTCTGGGAGACCGGGCCGGACCATCGCTTCACCTACCTCTCTGACCGGGTGATTGCCTTCGGCATGGATCCAAAAGTGCGGATCGGCACGCGTCGCATCGATACCGCGCTCGATCGCGATACCGAGGCCGAGAAATGGCGCGCGCATCTGGCGGCGCTGGACCGTCACGAGCCGTTCCGCAAATTCGAATATCGCGGACGCGACACGCGGGGGCGGATGCATCATTTCAGCGTCAACGGCAAGCCGGTTTTCGACGCGGATGGACGCTTCCTGGGCTACCGCGGCTCCGCGACAGACCTCACCGCGCAGCACGAGACCGAGGAGCGGCTGCGTCAATCCCAGAAGATGGACGCGATCGGCCAGCTCACCGGCGGCGTGGCGCACGATTTCAACAACGTGCTCACGGTCATCACCGGCACGATCGAGATCATCCAGGAGGGGCTTGCGGACAAGCCCGAGCTGGCCGCGATCGCGCAATTGATCGATGATGCGGCCGCGCGCGGGGCGGAGATCACCTCGCAACTCCTGACCTTCGCGCGCCGCCAGCCGCTGGAGCCGCGCGAGATCGACGTCAACGCGCTCGTGGTCGAGACCGCGAAGCTGCTGAGGCCGATGCTCGGCGAGCAAATCGAGATCGAGACGCGGCTCGCCGACGAGGCCTGGTCCGCGATGGTGGATCCGTCACAGCTGTCCTCCGCGATCGTCAACCTCGCCGTCAATGCGCGCGACGCGATGCCGGGCGGCGGCAAGCTCATCCTCGAGACAGGAAACCGCGAGTTCGACGGCACGGGGACCGCCGGCGAGGGCGTGCGCGGCGCCTTCGTGATGGTTGCAGTCGGCGACACCGGTCACGGCATTCCGGCCGATATCCGCGATCGCGTATTCGAGCCGTTCTTCACCACCAAGGGGGTCGGCCGCGGCACCGGTTTGGGGCTGAGCATGGTCTACGGCTTTGCCCGCCAGAGCGGCGGCGCCGTCGCGATCGAAAGCGAGGAGGGGCGCGGCACCGCGATGCGGCTGTTCCTGCCGCGGGCAAAGGGCGAGGCGGTGGCCAGGACGGCGCCGGTTCAAGCGCCCGCCACGGCGCGCGGGCGGGAGACGATACTCGTGGTGGAGGACGATCCGCTGGTCCAGGGCTATGTCATCGCGCAACTCGGCGGTCTCGGCTACCGCACGCTCGCTGCGAGCGACGGCGCGTCCGCGCTGACGCTGGTCGACCAGGGTGCCGGATTCGATCTGCTGTTCACGGACATCATCATGCCCGGCGGCATGAACGGGCATGAATTGGCCGAAGCCGTCAGGCTCCGCCGGCCGGGCGTGAGGGTGCTCTACACCTCCGGCTATACCGACAACACCATCGTCCACGACGGACATCTCGATCCCGGCGTGGCGCTGCTGTTCAAGCCATACCGCAAGGCGGAGCTGTCGCAGAAGATTCGCGAGGTGCTTGCCGGCGAGCCGCCCGCCTGAGCCGCGGCGACAGACGAAAAAGGCGCGGCGGGGAGGTCCCGCCGCGCCCGATTTCTTGCTCGCTGGTCCAGGGCTGAGAGCGCCCCGATGCCAAGCCCTACTCAAAGCCTAGCGGGCGATCCCAGCGAGGTGACAGCGCTTGAGATAAGACACTGGATCACCTCCTTTCGTTGGTTTCGGGAAACCTCGATATAGGTGGCGATTGCGCCGCTGATAAGGGGCGGCGGGGTCCGCAGGAACCCGGGTGGTTCGCTAGGCCGCCGAAGACGCCGGAAAGCGACCTCCTGGGCAGTTGAGACCGCAGCCCGGCCGTGTTAGGGAGCCCGTAACGCGGGTGTAGCTCAATGGTAGAGCAGCAGCCTTCCAAGCTGAATACGAGGGTTCGATTCCCTTCACCCGCTCCAGAACCTGTTGGACGCGATATCCCAGCAGGGCGTTTCCACGATAGCCGCCCGTGGCTTGACGGCCGATCAGCTATTCCTCGTCCCGTCGCTCGCGTCCCTTCCGTGCGCGATCGAGCGCGCCGCCTTGAAGCTGTCCGCCGACCTTCACGCCGGGGAGATGATCGACCTTGTTCTTGTCGGCCTCGTCGCCGCGCTGAAGTTCGCGATCAATGATGTCGCGTGATCCTTCGGCCGGTTCCTTGTCGAATGGGCTCTTGCTCTCGATGCTCATGAATGATCCTGCTTGACCGCGTTGATTGCGAGGGCAAACCCAGCTCGTCGCTATCGTTCCTGTCCAAAGCAGCCGCTTCGTGCAGGCTCTATTCCCTGTGGCTATCGATTTCGGCGGCGACCTGTCCGTAGTTCAGCAGCGCAACCAGGGTCGTTCCGCCGATAATATTGCCGAGTAGCGTGGGCAGGAAGAAGTCGGAGGCATATTGGCTGAACGAGGCCAGGCCGCTCTGCACCAGAAAGGCGCACTCGATCGAACCCGCGACGATGTGCAAGAACTGGCCGAGTGCGACCACATAGGTCATCACTACGATGATGTGTGCGCGCGAGCCTTTGGCAGCCGGAAGAAGCCAGGCCATCGAGGCGATCAGCCAGCCGGCGAAGATGGCCCTGACGAAGGTGCTTGAGAACGTCCCCTCGATCGTCGGCCGGCTGAGATCGATGAAGGCGTCCACGATGCGAGGTTCGAAGATGCTGGTGCGAGCGAGGACGGAGGCGGCCGCCCAGGTCCCTGCGATATTCGAGGCGAGAACCAGGATCCAGAGCTTGAGCACGCTTGCCAAGGTGCCGAGATCCCTGTTGTGCAACAGCGGCAGGATCGGTGTCAGCGTGTTCTCGGTGAAGAGCTGTTGTCGTCCCAGCACGACGACCAGGAAGCCGACGGTGTAGCCGAGCGGAGCAACTAGGCGGCGGGTCGCCTCATCCGAGATCAGCGCATGCAACTCGCCCTGAACGATCAACGACAGGCTTATCGAAAGGCCGGCGGCAAAACCGGACAGGACGATGGCCCACCATCGCCGCTCCAGCTCCTGCTCGCCTTCGGCGCGGATCGTCTCATGGATCAGCGCGGCGCTTGGCCTGCTCTGGGATTCGATCTGCCTGGTCTGGCGCCGCGACACGCCGTCGAGCTTGGATGCTGGGTTGAATGAGGCGCCGTCGCCAGACTGATCCACGCTGCGGTCTCCGAAAGCCTGATCCAGTCAAGACTTCCGGATGTCCCATTCAGTTCCCCTTGCGCGGTGCAGCCTCGCTCCGGTCTGATGCAGCATGCGGAGGAACCTTCGTCATGAGCGGGAGTTCGCCGTGGGGGCAAGGCTAAAAGTCACGAGGCCAACCGTGCAAGACGCCATGCGCGTGCGTTCCACCGCGCAGATCGCGGGTCATCCGATTCATCCCATGCTGGTGCCGATCCCAATCACGTGTTTTGTCGGGGCGCTGCTGACCGACATCGCCTATGTCGCCAGCGCCGAGATCATGTGGGCGGATTTTTCGGCTTGGCTGCTGCTCGCCGGAATCATCTTCGGCGTGCTGGCGGCGATCGTGGGCCTGATCGACTTCCTCGGCAACCGGCTGGTGCGGGCGCAGGCGCCGGCCTGGCCGCATCTGATCGGCAATGCCGTGGTGCTGATCCTTTCGATCGTCAATCTCATGATCCACATGCGCGATGGCTGGACCTCGGTGTGGCCGAGCGGGCTGGTTCTGTCGGGGATCACCGCGCTTATCCTCACCGTCACCGGCTGGCTCGGTTGGGCCATGGTCTATCGCCACGGCGTGGGAGTTGCACGATGACATCTGCGATGATCCGCGCGCTGCTGTGCGCGTCGCTGCTGGGCTTGGCCGGCTGCAACGACGGCAGCGGCGATCCCAACGCGCAAGTGGGCGCCAACCCGGTACTGCCTGAGATCCAACAATATCTGCTGCCGCCGGTCCACATTGCCCGCATCGTCGGCTGGAAGAAGGACGAGACACCGACGGTTGCGCAGGGCTTGCAGGCCAAGGCCTTTGCCACGGGCTTGCAGCACCCGCGCTCGCTCTACGTGCTCCCGAATGGCGACGTGCTGGTGGTGGAATCCAGGCCGCCGAAGCGCGCGCCGATCAAACGGCCCAAGGACGTCCTGGTGGGCTTCGTCATGTCCTTGGCGACCTCCGGCGGCGACAGCGGCGAGAGCAACCGCATCACGCTGCTGCGCGACAGCAATGGCGACGGCGTGCCGGAGACGCAAAGCGTCTTCCTCGATCATCTCAACTCACCGTTCGGCGTCGCGCTGGTCGGCAACGATCTCTACGTCGCCAACACCGATGCCATCGTCAGATATCCCTACACGGAAGGGGATACCAAGATCACCGCCCCGGCCACGGTGCTGACGCCGCTGCCGGGCGGTCCGATCAACCATCACTGGACCAAGAGCCTGGTCGCCAGTCCCGATGGCGCGAAGCTCTATGCCGGCGTCGGCTCCAACAGCAACGTCGCCGAGAAGGGCATGGAGGCCGAGCACAACCGCGCCGCCATCCTCGAGGTCGATCGCGCCAGCGGCCGCTGGCGCGTGTTCGCAAGCGGCCTGCGCAATCCCAACGGCCTTAGCTTCGAGCCGCAGACCGGTGCACTCTGGACGGTGGTCAACGAGCGCGACGAGCTCGGTCCCGATCTCGTGCCCGATTACATGACCTCGGTGAAGGACGGCGGCTTCTATGGCTGGCCCTACAGCTATTTCGGCCAGCACGTCGATCCCCGCGTCAAGCCGGAGCGGCCGGATCTCGTCGTCAGGGCAATCGTGCCGGATTATGCGCTGAGCTCGCATGTCGCCCCGCTCGGGCTCGCCTTCAACACCGGCACCAGCCTGCCGGCCGCCTATCGCGGCGGCGCCTTCGTCGGGGAGCACGGCAGCTGGAACAGGCATGTGCTGAACGGCTACAAGGTCGTGTTCGTGCCGTTCAAAGACGGCAAGCCGAACGGCCCGCCGCAGGACGTCGTCACCGGGTTCCTCAACAGCGACAACCAGGCGCGCGGCCGCCCCGTTGGTGTTGCCATCGACAAGACCGGCGCGCTTCTGGTTGCGGACGACAGCGGCAACACGGTCTGGCGGGTGAGCGCGACCCATCCGCAGCTGACGCAACGTTAGGCCCGCCGGCGCGTTATCGTGCAGACCTTTTTTCTGAAATCTAGAGCCAGGAGTTTGGACAATGGGCCTTGCGCAATATGCCATCGTGCCGGTGCGGGACGAATGGGGCGTGCTGCACGACGGCGACGTCAAGAACACCTACGCCACCAAGGAAGCCGCGTTCGAGTCCGCAGTCGCCGCCGCATCCCTCGCGCTGCGTGAGGGACATGAAGTTCAGGTCAGCGTGCCCGGCCGCGAGGCGGGAGGCAACGCGCTCGGCGTCCGGGACAACGCTTGAGAAGGAAGACGCGATGACCAGGCCCCGTGAGCCCAACGGCGTCGAGCCATCCCGCTCCGAGGACGACATCCAGCGCGAGCAGCTCGGCCCGCGCGGCGTGCCGGGCGCGCCCGATCCGGCCAAGATGACACCGCAGCGCGAGAAGAAGACGCCGAAGCACGTGGATCCCGGCCACACTGCGTGAGGGCGTGGCGGGCTATCGGCTCGTCGAACGTCAGCGGCGTTACGCCCTGTCGACTTAAGCGATTGCTGCGATATCGGTCTTCGCAAAGTCATCACCGACATAGAGCAGCGCGCAGCCATGCTCCTTGGCGATATCGTAGGCGAAACAGTCGCCGAAGTTGAGGCCGGCAGGATGATTGCCCTTGCCCCAAAGCGAGTAGATCTGCGCCACGCGTTCGGCGGATGCCTGGGTCACCGAGATCACGTTCAGGCCGAGATGTGCGATCAGATTCTTCATCTCTTCGTACACGCCGCGGCGTGCAGCGACGATCAGGCTCTCTGCCGCGGTGGCGGCCGAGATCAGGATTTCGTCCGCGGTCTGAAGCGCAGCGATGCAGGCATCGGCTTGCGGCTCGTCGAGCACGATTGCCATGAGCGCCGACGTATCGACTGCGATCATTCCGGCAGTCCATCGTTGCCGAAGAGAAAGTCCTGGCTGCGCGCCGCATCCGGGCCGGGAAGAGCTTTGGCCGCACCACTCTTGCGGGCGGCCTCGAGCACCGCGCGCCGGGTCGCAGCGTCGGCAGGACGCTTGATCGGAACGAGCCGCACCGCTGGATGTCCATGTCGCGTCAGGATCACCTCGTCGCCGGCTTCGGCGCGACGGACGAGATCGGTCAATTGGCCCTTGGCCTCGGTGACGGAGACCCGCATCGCATTGTCCCTCTTCGCGTTTCCATAAAATGGACCAGAGAGTGGTCCATGTCAATTTAGGTCTGGCTGTCGCCGCTCTGCGAAGCAGGCTTCCATGGCATTCGGAACTGACATTCCTCGGTTCTGCGATCTCCCGCTAAGAGATGTGCGCCGGCGCAATCTGCGCCTGCCGGGCAGGCGACGTTTGGAATGCAGTTCTTGAAATTTGACGGCAGGCTCATCGGGGTCCTGCTGATGCTTGCCACCACGCAGCTGGTCGGATGGGGCACGATCGGGCTTCCCGCCATCGTCGGGCGCGATCTCGCCGCCGATCTCGGCATGAGCCTGCCGGCGGTGTTCGCCGGCACGTCCGTTCTCTACGTCTCGATGGGGCTGTGTGGCCCGTTGCTCGCCAAGTCGTTTGCGCGGCATGGCGCGCGGACGGTCATGATGGTCGGCACGATCGTCACTGCGCCGGGCTTCGTGCTGCTGTCGCTGGCGCGCGAGCCGGTGTTGTATTTCGCCGCGTGGATCGTCCTGGGCATCGCCGGCAGCGCCACGCTGTCGACCGGCGCCTATATCATGCTGAACGAGATCGCAGGAAGGCAGGCCAAGAACGCGATCGGCGCGCTGATGCTGGTGACGGGCCTGTCCAGCAGCATCTTCTGGCCGACGACCTCGTTCCTGAGCGGTCACCTCGGCTGGCGGGGGACGTGCCTGGTCTACGCAGCGATGATGCTCCTCGTCAGCCTCCCGCTCTATGCGTTCGGCGCGCCGCGCCGGAAGATCACAAAGGACGAGGGCGCCGCGCCGGCCAAGCGATCGCCGCCGCCCGCGATCGCACGGAGCACGTTCGGCCTCGTCGTCGCCGCGATCACGCTGAACGCCTTCGTCAATTTCGGCGTCAGTGCGATCCTGATCGAGCTGTTGCGGGCGGAGGGGCTGGCGCCGGCTCAGGCGCTTTTGTTCGGCTCGATGCTGGGCGTGATCCAGGTCAGCGCCCGCGGGCTGGATTTTCTCGGCGGCGGACGATGGGACGGCATCACGACCGGGCTCGTCGCGGGCAGTGCATTGCCGGTCGCCATGCTGCTGCTGATGTCGAGCGAGGGCGCCACCTGGGCGGTCGCGGTCTTCATCCTGCTCTATGGCGCCGGCAGCGGCGCAATGGCGGTGGCGCGGGCGACCATCCCGCTGGTGTTCTATGACCAGGCCGAGTTCGCCAAGGCGATGTCGATGATCTCGCTGCCGCTCAACCTCGCCTCCGCGATCTCGCCGCCATTGCTCGCGGGCCTGCTGACGGAGTTCGGCAGCCGTGCTGCGCTCGGTCTCACGCTGGTGTTCTCCTGCGCGACGGTGCTGATCCTCGTTCTGCTCGCTCGCCGCCGGCCGCGACAGCCGGCGGTCGTGACCTGAGCCGATCACGCAATATTCGCGGCGCGGAAAGTTTGCGGACGGCGATCACCTCAGGCCCGGCAGGAGATAGCCGTATGCCGCCAGTGCAGTGCTCAGCGTGCGAAAATGGTGGTATCGGCAGGGAGCGCGGCCCCGCGATCCCGCCGCTGCGCCAAGGTTAGTTCCCCGGAGGAAATCGACATGTCGGCCCTGCCGCTCTCAGGCATCAAGATCCTTGACCTCACCCGCGTGCTGGCCGGGCCGCTGTCGGCCCAGATGCTGGGCGATCTCGGCGCGGAGGTGATCAAGATCGAGCGGCCGGGCACCGGCGACGACGCGCGCGCTTTCGGTCCGCCTTACCTCGCCGACCCCGAGGGCAAGGCCAACAACAACAATTCGTTCTATCTCTGCGCCAACCGCAACAAGAAGTCGGTCACCGTCAACATCGCCAAGCCGGAAGGGCAGGCGATCGTCCGCGAGCTCGCCAAGGACGCCGACGTTTTCATGGAGAACTACAAGGTCGGCGATCTCAAGCGCTATGGTCTCGACTACGAGACCATCAAGGCGATCAATCCCCGCATTATCTATTGCTCGGTGACCGGCTTCGGCCAGACCGGACCTTACGCGCCGCGCGCCGGCTACGACGCCATCCTGCAGGCGATGGGCGGCCTGATGAGCGTCACCGGCCATATCGACGGCGAGCCCGGCGAGGGCCCGATGAAGGTCGGCCCGTCGATCGTCGACTACATGACCGGCATGAACGCCTCGATCGGAATTCTCTCGGCGCTCTACCATCGCGATGCCAATGGCGGGCAGGGACAGCACATCGACGTCTGCCTGTTCGATACGGTGATCGCATCGCTGTCGCACTGGCTCCAAATTTACCTCGTCAACGGCAAGACGCCGCCGCGCCGCGGCACCTGGGGCAATGGCGGCATGCCCGCCGGCGTGTTCCGCTGTGCCGACGGCGAACTGATGCTGGTGGTCGGCAATGACGGCCAGTTTCAGCGCACCTGCGCCGTGCTCGGCCAGCCCGAGCTCGCGAACGATCCGCGCTTCGTCAAGAACAACGACCGCGTCGTGCACGGCAAGGAGATCATGGCGATCTTCGCCGGCCTGTTCCTGAAGCAAAAGGTGGCCTACTGGCTGGAGAAGCTGGAGGAGGCCGGCGTGCCCTCGGGGCCGATCAACAATTTCGAGCAGGTGTTCTCCGACCCGCACGTCCAGTCGCGCGGCATGCGCGTGAAGGTGAACCATCCCTTCGAGCCCGATCTGTCGCTGGTCCGCAACGCGCTGACGCTCTCGGCGACCCCGATCAAGGACTATCGCGCCCCGCCGCTTCTGGGCGAGCACACCCAGGAGGTGCTCGGCGGCAAGCTCGGCTATGATGCCGGAAAGATCGAGCAGCTGAAGGCGCAGGGCATCATCTGACGCTCTGTTCCGCGCCTGGGGCCAAGAGGCCGGGATTCATGCGCAGCGCGACTATATTGTGACAGCCGTGGACGCGCGCGCCAGGCCGGGGCTTGCGTGAAGCTTACCCGCAATCCCCAAGTAATCCCGGTCCGTAGTCGCACAGGCTTCCGCTTTGCCTCCGACTCTGATTCGATCTCTCCACTTGAAGTCGGGGAGGGAAGTGAATGTCCTACACGATCGGGTTCCAGGCCAAGGACCAGAAGGCCATTCTGGCGACCGAGGCGGCCACCGCCAATCAGGCCGTCGCCATCATTGCCGCGCTGCGGCAGAGCGCTGACGAGATCAAGTTCATCCGCTCGCCGCAGGAAGGCGAGATGGGCATCGAGATGCTGCTGTTGCTCGCCAAGGAAGAGGCCGAGGAAATGCCGCAGCGGGTGTAGTCCCGCCCAGCATTCTCCGATCAGATCGACTGCATCGCCTGAAGCCGCTTACTTCACCTCGCCCCGCTTGCGGGGAGAGGTCGGATCGCTCTTGCGATCCGGGTGAGGGGGTACAGGTCTCCCGAAGACCGCACGTGTGGAGAGAGGCCCCTCACCCCAACCCTCTCCCCGTAAGAACGGGGCGAGGGAGCGCACCGCGAATGCGGCTTCCAGCTCCGTACCGTCAACGCCCATCCGCGCTAACGCGCCGCCACCTTTGATGGCGCCTTCGGCTCCGTCCGTCCCGCCGTCAGCGCCATCGTCGCCACGCTGACGACGCGCGCGACCACGTCCTCGACGTCGTCGAGGTCGCATTTGCCCTCCGAGAGCTTGGTCAGCCGTTCGCTCTCGCGGATGGTGTGATGCGCCATCGCGAGCGCGAAATTGAGGCCCCAATAGATATCGACGTCGCTGCGCTCGGGCAGGGATCGCCGCATCGCGCCGGCGAATTTCCGCAAATGGTCGATCTCGCGGTTCTTGATGCGGCGGATCGGCGGCACGGATTCGATCGAGGCGCGGATCATGAAGCGCGCCGCGGTCGAGCGCTGGTTCTCAGGTCCCAGGCAGCCGCGCAAGGTCGGCCCGACCAGTGCGTGCAGGATCACCTCGATCGACGCGCGGCCGCCGCCTTGCTCCTCCGCCGCCTTCAACTCGCGCAGGCGCTCGCGGTTGGTGGCGATCGACCGCGAGACGAACAATTCCGCGATCAACTCGTCCTTCGAGCCGAAATGATAGTTCACCGCGGCGAGGTTGACGCCCGCCTCCGCGACGATGTCGCGCAGCGTCACGTCGCCGAAGCCGCGATCGGCATAGAGCCGCTCGGCGGCGGCGAGAATGGCAGACCTCGTATGATCGCTGGCCATGGGTGCCCTCGGGGAGGGGAGTTGCAATTCAAACAGTTGTATGAAACTATCGTTTGAAGGCCGGAAAAGTCAATCCGCAATCGGGACTCGTTCGCAGCTGCAGCCGGGTTTCGACAGGTCCGCAAGGACGCGCATTCGCGCTTGCGGGCCGCGCGAAGCGGGAGGACAGTCCGGCGCAAAAGGACCAGTGAGAGAGAGGAGCGTCGCATGGACTTCGATATGTCGCCCAAGCAAAAGGAATGGCTCGACCGCGTGCGGTCCTTCATGGCCAAGCACGTGCGCCCGGCAGTGCCGATCTACGATCAGCAGGACAAGAGCGGCGACCGCTGGAAGGTGATCCCTGTTCTCGAGGAGCTCAAGAAGAAGGCGAAGGCCGAAGGCCTCTGGAACATGTTCATGCCGCCGAGCGAGCATGAGGACGACGAATTCCGCGGCGCGGGACTGACCAATCTCGAATACGCGTTGCTGTCGGAAGAGATGGGCCGCATCACGTGGGCCTCGGAAGTGTTCAATTGTTCCGCGCCCGACACCGGCAACATGGAAGTGTTCATTCGCTACGGCACCAAGGAGCAGAAGCGCAAGTGGCTGCGCCCGCTGATGGACGGCGAGATCCGCTCCGCCTTCCTGATGACGGAGCCGGCGGTGGCCTCGTCCGACGCCACCAACATCGAGACTCGCATCGAACGCGACGGCGACCATTACGTCATCAACGGCCGCAAATGGTGGTCGTCCGGCGTCGGCGATCCCCGTTGCAAGATCGCGATCCTGATGGGTAAGACCGATTTCAAGGCGGCCAAGCACCAGCAGCAGTCGCAGATCCTGGTTCCGCTCGACACGCCCGGCATCAAGGTCGAGAAGATGCTGCCCGTGTTCGGCTTCGACGATGCGCCGCACGGCCATGCCCAGGTGCTGCTCGAGAACGTGCGCGTGCCGAAGGAGAACATCCTGCTCGGCGAAGGCCGCGGCTTCGAGATCGCACAGGGCCGCCTCGGTCCGGGCCGTATCCATCACTGCATGCGAACCATCGGCAAGGCCGAGGAGGCGTTAGAGAAGATGGTGAAGCGGCTTGCCTCGCGCACCGCGTTCGGCAAAAAAATCGTCGAGCACAGCGTGTGGGAGCAGCGCATCGGCGAGGCCCGCACCAACATCGAGATGACGCGTCTTCTGTGTCTCAAGGCGGCCGACATGATGGACAAGGTCGGCAACAAGACCGCGCAGGCCGAGATCGCCATGATCAAGGTCGCGGCGCCCAACATGGCGCTGAAGATCATCGACGAGGCGATCCAGGCCTTCGGCGGCGGCGGTGTCTCGGACGAGGCCGGCCTTGCCAAGGACTACGCCCACATCCGCACGCTCCGTCTCGCCGACGGTCCGGACGAGGTCCACAACCGCGCCATTGCCAGGCTCGAACTTCGGAAGTATGCCAACTCTCCCAATCACTAAGCGGGGGAGCCCTGCGGCGCTCCCGACTTGAAGAAACGACGGGACATGATCCAATTGCGGTAACCGCTTGACGCAAGTGCGTCAGCGGTTACCGATTAGGATCATGTTCGGACTGAAGAGGGAGCGTGACCGTGGCTGACGGCGTCAGGAAAGACGAGGAGTTTTCGGGCACCAAGCCGGTCGAGGAGCGGCATCGCTTCGACGAGATGCGGCTCGAGGCCTGGATGCGCGAGCACGTCGAAGGCTTCGAAGGCCCGCTTGTGGTGCTGCAGTTCAAGGGCGGGCAGTCCAACCCGACCTATCGCCTCAACACACCGAACCGCTCCTACGTGATGCGCCGCAAGCCGTTCGGCAAATTGCTGCCGTCGGCCCATGCCGTCGACCGCGAGTACCGGGTGATCGCGGCGCTTGGAAAGCAGGGCTTTCCGGTCGCGCGCGCCTATGCGCTGTGCCAGGACGACGGCGTCATTGGAGCTGCCTTCTACATCATGTCGATGGAGGAGGGGCGCGTGTTCTGGGATCCGACGCTGCCGAGCCAGAACAACGATGCGCGCCGACAGATCTTCACTAGCAAGATCGAGACGCTGGCCAAGCTCCACATGTTCGACCCTGTTGCCATCGGGCTCGGCGACTTCGGCAAGCCCGGCAACTATTTTGCCCGCCAGATCGACCGCTGGACCAAGCAATATCGCGCGTCCGAGACCCAGCACATTCCGGAGTTCGAGAAGGTCGCCGAATGGCTGCCGAAGACGGTGCCAGAGCAGGCGCGCGTCTCCATCGTCCATGGCGACTATCGCCTCGACAACATGATTTTCCACGCGACGGAACCGCGCGTGCAGGCGGTGCTGGACTGGGAGCTGTCGACGCTCGGCGATCCCATGGCCGACTTCACCTATCTCTTGATGCAGTGGATCATGCCGGGCCTGGAGGGAGCCGACCTCAAGGCGCTCAACATCCCGAGCCTCGAAGAGGCCGCGCAGATCTATTGCAACGTCACAGAGATGACGGTGCCTGATCTCAACTGGTACTTTGCCTACAATTTGTTCCGTCTCGCCGGCATCACCCAGGGCATCGCCGGCCGCGTCCGCGACGGCACCGCCGCCAACGCCAAGGCGCTCGAATCCGCCAAGCGCACCGTGCCGCTGTCGAAGGCGTCGTGGGAGTATGCGCAGAAGGCCGGCGCGGTGTAGGAAGAGCGAAGGCGCGGTTGATGGCCGCGCCTTTCGCTTATGACGTGGAGGCCGCTTCGAAGAGATGGACAACGATCTATCCAACGACCCGCGTTGGCGCCGCATGTGGGAGCGGCCATGGCGCTGCGAGTCCTGCCAGGGCGAGCACAAAGGCATATTCGATCTCGCTTGCGACAATCCCGAGCAATGGCCGGGAAAGATGCGGAGTGCACCGAACAGTGCGCTCGATCTGAACAGCGACTTCCTCTCGGAGGATTTCTGCGTTCTCCGCGGCGAGCACTTCTTCGTGCGCGCGGTGCTCGAACTGCCCATCATTGGCGGTGAGGGCAAGTGCTTCGGGTTCGGTGTATGGGGGACGCTGTCGCGCCAAAACTTCGAGCGTTATGTCGAGAGTTTCGACAGCGGCGAGCAGGCGAAGCTCGGACCGTGCTTTGGATGGTTCTCGAACCGCCTCGCAGGCTACCCGGACACTCTCAATCTCAAATGCCGGCTGCATTTTCAGAGCGGCCGCCAGCGACCAAAAGTCGAACTGGAGCCGACCGAGCACCCGCTAGCAGTGGAGCAGCAGCGTGGAATAACCTTCGATAGATTGCTCGAAATCTACGCGCTGTACGGCCACGACATCAGGCGCGCGTTGTCGGACTGACCGAGCGGCGACCTTTGACATCCCGTGGCCCGATCCTATCTCCGCCAAGCACGGAGAATGATCATGATCCAGCAATTGCGTATCTACGAAATCTTCGAAAAGAACAAGGCTGCCTTTCACGCCCGGTTCTGCGACCATGCCGCGCGCATTATGTGAACCCGATACGGCTTCCAGATCGTGGCGATGTGGGAGACGAAGTCAGGCGATCGCACCGAGTTCGCCTATCTGCTGGAATGGCCCGATGAGGCGGCCAAGACATCGGGATGGGCGGCCTTCATGGCGGACGCCGAGTGGGCCGAGATCAAGCGGGTCACTCACGCGGAGCACGGACTCATGGTAGGGCAGATCGAGGACCTCCTGCTGGCGCCGGTGGACTATTCGCCGTCGTCTAGCCTCCTACGCTGACCCGCTTCGGAGATTCGACCATGATCGATCGTGCCACGCTCATCACCTACGTCGTCATCGTCCTCGGTTTTGTGTTCATCCCGGGCCCGGCGACGCTGCTCACCATGGCGCGCGCCGCAAGCTCCGGCACAAGGGCGGGAATTGCGACCGGCGCCGGCATTGCGGCCGGTGACTTGATCCACACCAGCATGGCGATCGTGGGCCTCTCGGCGATCATCGCGACCTCAGCGCTGCTGTTCAGCATCGTCAAATATGCAGGCGCGGCCTTCCTGATCTATCTCGGCATTCGCGCCATGCTCGACAGGGCGCCGGTCGAGTTGAACAGCGCCGCGTCCGCGATTGGCGCGGGCCGTGCCTTCCGCCAAGCCGTACTGACCGAAGTGCTCAATCCCAAGACCGCACTGTTCTTCCTGGCGTTCCTGCCGCAATTCGTGAAGCCGGAGCACGGTGCGACCGCACTTCAGCTTGCCATTCTTGGTGTCGTCTTCGTGCTGCTCGGTCTCGTCAGTACCGTCGTATTCGCTGTCGGCGCCGGCCGCCTCGGCAAGCTACTGCGCCGCTATCCGGCGGTGGTGAAGTGGCAGGGCAAAGTGGTCGGGACCATCTACTGCGCCGTCGGCGTGCGGCTGGCCTTGCAGGAGCGATAGGGCGCGGTGAGCCCGTAGTCGCAATGAGTGCGACGATATCCGGACAGGTGTTTCCCCCGCGCTCCGTCATTGCGAGCGAAGCGAAGCAAGCCAGAGTCGTTCCGCGGTGACAGCCTGGATTGCTTCGTCGCTTCGCTCCTCGCAAAGACGGCGGACTACCCTTTCGCACAATGCGCGATCAGCCTTTCCACGAACCCCGCGCATTTCTCCAGCTCCGCCATCTCCACGAACTCATCAGGCGTATGCGCTTGTGCGATCGAGCCCGGGCCGATCACCACGGAGGGAATGTCGGCGATGTCGGCGAACAAGCTCGCCTCGGTGCCGAAGGCGACCTTGGCGTGGTCGTTGCGCCCTGCCAGGCTCTTGGCCAAGGTGACGATGGCGGCGTCGGCGGCGGTGTCGAGCGCGGGATAGTCGAGGATCTCCTCGAAATCGATTCCGCAATCTGGATGTCTCGCCTTCATCGCCGGCTCGATCTCGGCCTTGGCCCAGGCGACGATCGCATCGGTCACCTCCTTGGACTCGGTGATGCCGATGCCGCGGCATTCGAAATCCACGGTGCAGGTATCAGGCACGATGTTCAGCGCTGCGCCGCCGTGCACGATGCTGGTGAGCAGCGTCGAATGCGGGACGTCGTAGAGGTTGTCTGTCGACCGCACGGCCGCCAGCGCCACGGCGCGGCGGCGGATCTCGACGATCAGCTCGGCGGCATATTCGATCGCATTGACGCCGTCGGGCGCGATCGAGGAATGACGCGCGAGCCCGTGGAACGTGGCGCGTACACCGTGCTTGCCCTTGTGGCCGATGATGACCTGCATCTGGGTGGGCTCGCCGATGAAGGCGCCGAGCGGCCGGACCGTCTTCTTCGCGACCTCGTGCAGCATCGGCCGCACGCCGACGCAGCCGATCTCCTCGTCATAGGAGATCGCCAGATGGATCGGCGTCTGAAGTCTCGCCTCCACCATCTCAGGGACCATGGCAAGGCACACCGCCACATAGCCCTTCATGTCGGTGGTGCCGCGGCCGTAGAGCTTGCCGTCGCGCTCCACCAGCTTGAACGGATCATGGCTCCAGTCCTGGCCCACGACCGGCACCACATCGGTATGGCCCGACAGCACGAAGCCCGGCCGATCCTCCGGCCCGATCGTGACCCAGAGCGAAGCCTTCTCGCCGGTCTCGTCGACGATGCGCTCACCCTTGAGGCCGAACGCGGCGAGATAGCTCTCGATATGGGCAATCAGGGGCAGGTTAGTGCGGTCGCTGACGGTGTCGAACGAAACGAGGTCGGCGAGGAGCTTTCGGATGCGGTCGGGTCTTGAGCTTGGCATTGTCATGTTCTGTTGGAGAGCAGGAAGGCTGAAGCGCCTGCAGGAACCATACCAATGTGGCGGCCGGTCGGGCAAATCAACACCCCAGCCGTCATTCCGGGGCGATGCGCAGCATCGAGCCCGGAATCCATCGGGCCGCATCACCCGCTGCGAAATGGATTCCGGGCTCGCGACTTCGTCGCGCCCCGGAATGACGAGGGGAGGTCTACCATCCCTTGCGTTGCCCGACGGGCAAAACACGCGAGCGCTAGGTCAACGCACGCGGAGTGAAAATATTCCACTTTACCGAAATTCGGAAATCGCATATTTTTCGCGCCACCCGGCCCAAGGAAGAGGGGCGTATCGCGATCGTCACGAACGTGGGCCGGGCGGCGGTGGACGCGGGCCACATCGGCGCGAAAAGCTTCGCAGGGCGGAGAGCCGTGAGCGAAGACCTCGCGCCAACGACGGGTGCGGCTTGCGTACGGCAAAATCGTGTGGTCCTGGCGCCCGGGGTCTGTGCGCCAAGTCTTGTGGTGATGTGAGCGGCCCAACCGGGCCCACGCGTCAGCCATCCGCAAGGCGACGGGGGCAATAGTGCATCGCTCCCCGGGGAGAGCACGACATGAGCCGTAAAGCCACTGCGCAGGGAAGGCCGGATGTTTGGCTTCACCTGTATGCCGCTGTGCAAATTCTTCGTTGCCACCTTTCGCACAGTGGACCGTGGGTGCCCGGCCGCACCCGGTCTTCCCTGCGCCCTCTTTCAATTGAGGGTGAGCAAAGCTCGGGCGAGTCCGCCGCGAGGATGCGAAGGTGTGTCCGCAAATGAGATGTCCGTCGCAGAACGGCGCCGGCGCCACTTGCTCCGTCATTGCGAGCGCAGCGAAGCAATCCAGAGTCTTTCCGCGGATGCAGTCCTGGATTGCTTCGCTGCGCTCGCAATGACGATGTTGAGGCAGTATCGCGCCGAGCATCGCTCTCGTGCCCCGGACGCAGCGCAGCGCCTCCCCGGCGATGCGAAGCATCGTCCGGTTCGGCGGTGCGCTGCAGAGCCGGGGCCTATGTTGCAGCGAGTTCTGCAGCCTGCTGGATCCCGGCTCTGCAACGCATCGCTTACGCGCTGCGTCGCGTCCGGGACACCGCGAACTAAACCGGCTTGCCCGTATACGGCATCGATGCCGTCAAGCCGCCGTCGACCGGGAACGCCTGGCCGTTCACATACGAAGCCTCGTCGCTCGCCAGGAACAGTCCCATCGCCGCGAGCTCGTGCGGCTGTCCCGGCCGCTTGAGCGGGTTGAGCTGGCCGATCTTGTCTTGGGTGCCGCGCTCCTTGGCGCGGTCGAAGATCGGCTTGGTCATGCCTGTTTCGATCAGGCCGGGGCAGACCGCATTGATGCGCACGCCGGTGCCGGTGAGCGAATACGCCGTGGTCTGCACCAGGCTGATCACGCCGGCCTTGCTCGCGGCATAGGGATGCCCGCTCGCGCCGGCCTTGAGGCCGGCGACAGAGGCGGTCAGCACGATCGCGCCGGACTGCTGCTTGACCATGTGCGGCATGGCGTACTTCACCGCGAGGAACGGCCCGATCAGGTTGACGCGCAGGATTTCCTGCCAATGCTCGACGGTCTGCTCGGCGAGCGGAACGAGTCCGCCGGAGACGCCGGCATTGGCCCAGATCACGTCGAGCCGGCCGTGCGTCTTCACCGCCTTGTCGATCACAGCGATGACGTCTTGTTCGGAGCCGGCATCCGCAACCATCGCTTCCGCGACGCCGCCGGCCTTCTTGATCTCCTCGACCGTCTCCTTCACCGCCTCGGTGCGATCGACCGCGATCAGCTTGCCGCCTTCCTTGGTGAACAGCAGCGCAGCCGCGCGACCGATGCCGCTGCCGGCGCCGGTGATGATGACGGATTTGCCTTGCAGGCGGCCCATGCGTTTCTCCCTTTATGCTCGTGCACGACGCTTGCCGCGCGACGGAATTTCAAACAAGATTTCAAACGGCAAAGTGTCTTGAGACACGTTCACTACTCACGTACAGCGACAATAGACGGGATGGAAGGGTTTCGATGGCAGGTGCAGACAAGCCGAACGTGGTCATCACGCGGTGGTGGTGGGTCCGTCACGCGCCGGTGCGCAACGACGGCGGCAACATCTACGGGCAGAGCGACATCGCCTGTGACACCAGCGATACTTATGTGTTCAATGCTGTTGCCAAGGTGCTGCCACGCCAGGCGGTCTGGTATTCGAGCAATCTGATGCGCACCCATCAGACCGCCGAGGCGATCTGGGCCGCGGGTTTTCCAAGGCCGGCAGCGCTGAAATGGGAGGCGGATCTCGCCGAGCAGAACCTCGGCCGCTGGCAGGGCATGAACCGCGCCCAGTTCATTGCCAGCCGCCCCGTCGGTGCGAGCTGGTTCGCCGACATCAACGAGCCCGCGCCCGGCGGTGAAAGCTTCATGGACCTGTACAACCGCACGCGCCGCACCATCGAGCGGATCAACGCCGAGGCGGCCGGGAAGGACATCATCGCAGTCGCGCATGGCGGCACTATCAGGGCGGCAGTGGGTTTCGCGCTCGGCGGGCAGCCGGAACGCGGGCTGTCGTTCGACATCGACAATTGCTCGGTGACGCGGCTGGATTATTTTGCGAGTCCCGATCGCACGGTCTGGCGGCTGCCGATGGTCAATCAGCAGCCTTGGATCGCCGATCCCGCGCACGCGGCGATGCATCAGCCGGCGGGACCGGAAGTCAAGAAGCTGGCCTGATACTGAATACGAAAATCAATCTGGGAGAGAAACATGACCTTGTTCGACATGAAGGGGAAAGTCGCCGTCATCACGGGCTCGACGCGCGGCATCGGGCTTGCGATCGCCGAGCGCATGGCCGAGCACGGCGCCAAGGTGGTGATCTCCTCGCGCAAGGCCGACGTGTGCGAGCAGGTGGCGAAAGGCATCAACGACAGATTTGGCAAGGGCACCGCGGTCGCGGTCGCCGCGAACATCTCCTCGAAAGAGAATCTGCAAAACCTCGTCGACGAGAGCAACCGCGCCTTCGGCAAGATCGACGTGCTGGTCTGCAACGCCGCATCGAATCCATATTACGGCCCGCTCGCCGGCATCTCCGACGATCAGTTCAGAAAGATCCTCGACAACAACATCGTCGCCAACAATTGGCTGATCTCGATGGTGGTGCCGCAGATGATCGAGCGCAAGGACGGATCGATCATCATCGTCTCCTCGATCGGCGGCCTCAAGGGCTCGACCATCCTCGGCGCTTACGCCATCTCGAAGGCCGCGGACATGCAGCTCGCGCGCAACCTCGCCTGCGAATACGGCCAGCACAACATTCGCGTGAACTGCATCGCGCCGGGCCTCATCAAGACCGATTTTGCCAAAGCGCTGTGGGACAATCCGGAGAACCTGAAAGCCTCGACCTCGCGCTCGCCGCTCTTGCGCATCGGCATCCCCGACGAGATCGCCGGCGCGGCCGTGTTCCTGGGCTCGAAGGCCGGCGACTTCATGACCGGCCAGACCATGGTGATCGACGGCGGCGCGACGATCAGTTGAGATAACGACCGTGTCCCGGACGCGGTGCAGCACGAAGTGCTGCTCCGCAGAGCCGGGACCCAGAAAACCAAGACCGCGGTTGTGGAGGCATGGGCCCCGGCTCTGCGCAGCAACGCAAGGGCGTTGCAGCGCGTCCGGGGCACGAGACTAATCCACCGCCGCGTACACCAGATCTCGCACCAGGGTCCGCGTATAGTCGCGCTGTCCCGGCCCCTGGCTCATGAACACTGCGAACAGATCCTCCTTCGGATCGATCCAGAAGAACGTGCCGGCAATGCCGCTCCAGAAATACTGGCCGACGCTGCCGGGGAAGGGCGCGATGCCGGCCTCGCGGCGCACGGCAAAGCCGAGGCCGAAGCCATGGCCCGGCGATAGCAGCGTGCCGTTGGTCGGCACGCCTGGCCCGAGGTGATCGGAGGCCATCAGCTCCAGGGTCTTGCGGCCGATGATCCTGTTGCCGTCGAGCGTGCCTCCATTGCGCAGCATCAGGCAGAAGCGGGCGTAGTCCATCGTGGTCGAGACCAGGCCGCCGCCGCCGGACTCCATCACGGGCTGCTCGAGCATGTTGAACAGGGCGACCTTCTCGCCGGTCCACGGGTCGGCCGCGAACGGCTCGGCAAGGCGGCCGGCATTGGCCTGGCTTGTCGAGAAGCCGGTTTCGGCCATCTGGAGCGGCGCAAGCACGCGCTCGGTGAGGAACTCGCCGAGCGATTTGCCGCTGACGACTTCGATGATGCGGCCCAAAATATCTGTGGAGCGGCTGTAGTTGAACTCCGCGCCGGGCTGGCAGACCAGCGGGAAGCTCGCCACCAGCGCGGCATGTTCGGCGTTGGTGATCTTGCGGCTGCGGACGCGGGACTCCTGGTAGAGCTTGTGCACGGGGCCGTCGCCCTGGTGCTCGTAGGTGAGGCCGGAGGTGTGGCGGAGCAGGTCCTGCACGGTCATGGGCCGCGCCGGCGGTACCAGCTCCAACCGGCCGTCCTTGACGACGCCGACCTGCTGGCTCGCGAACTCCGGGATGAACTTTGCGACGGCATCGCTGAGCAGGAGCTGTCCGTCCTCGACCAGCGCCATGATGCCGACCGAGACGATCGGCTTGGTCATCGAGAAGATGCGGAAGATCGAATCGCGCGCCATCGGCGCCGCGCCTGCCGGGCTCTGCTTGCCGAGCGCCTCGAACCAGCCGATCTGGCCGCGCCTCGCCACCAGGACGGTGACCCCGGGAACGGTTCCCTTGTCGATCTCGCGCTTGAAGGCGTCCGACATGGCCTGGATCCGCGGCCGCGACAGCCCGAGCGTCTCTGGGCGCGCTTCCGGCAAAGCTGGGGTGTGGGGCGCGTTTGCGGCCTGCGGGGCGGCAGTGGCGGTCGCTGTAGCGGTCATGGGCACTCCCGATTGTTTTTCGTTATGGCCGATGGACTGTGACCCAGAACCCCCAGCACAAACAAGCGAAGCCGGCGCGGTTCACCCTTGCAAACCGGCCGCTCTCTGTGCTTGAAAGCGCCCCTGATCCGCGGCGACGCGGGTTCGTAGGAGTGTAGCTCAATTGGTAGAGCACCGGTCTCCAAAACCGGGGGTCGCAGGTTCGAGCCCTGCCACTCCTGCCAGCCAAATCAATCACTTAGACTAGATTTCGGCGGGAGGCGTCCCGCGCGCAGGAAATCCTGCAGTCGCCGTGCTGGACGTGCCGTTCCGGGCCTAGCGCGCCGGGGTCCGTTCCGCGTCGGCGGGAATCTGTCTGAGGTTGACGTTCCGGATGGGAACGCGGCGCAGCAGGGAAAGGATGGTCCCGCCGAGCTCGAGATAGGTGCGCAGCCGCAGCGCGCGCGACGAGCCCCTCAGCTCCGCGTTCAGGCTCACCGGAACCTGGACGTAGGTGAGGCCGAGCTGGAGCAGGGAGATCAGCGCACAGATCTGGTAGCCGTAGCCGTCGGCCTTGACCGCGATCTGGCGCAGCCACTTCACGGGATAGACGATCATGCTGTGATAGTCGGACAGCCAGAAGCCGAACAGGCAGTTCAGGATGAACCGCAGTGAATGCGACTGCAACGAGCGGTTGACCGAGCGGTCCGACTGGTTATCGCGATAAGTAATGACGAGGTCGGCGGCGCCCGCCGCCTTGAACATCCGGGCAATACCTTCGTTCTGGAAGGCGTGATCGCCGGGGATGAGCGTGATGGCATCGAATTTCGCGCGCGACAGCGCATATTCGAAGCCGGCACCGACACCCCGCGGTTCGGCATTGTGATGCACGATGATGCGCGGCTCGCCGGCTGCGAACTCGTCCATGATCGCGCCGGTGGCGTCGGTGCTGCCGTCGTCGATCAGGAAGATCTCGAAATCGTCGAGCAGCTCCCGGGCGAGCGGCAGCACGCCGTCGATCGTATCGGCGATCTTGTCCTGCTCGTTCAGTGCAGGAATGACGATCGTAAGCCTTTTTGCCGCTCTCGAAGGTGTCATTGTATGCGCCCGTTGGCGGGGCCACTCTGTCCCGGTGGCCCCATGCAAGTCTAGGTCATCTGAACCGGGCGAACAATGCGGCTCGCCGGTAGGGACCCCGCACGAACTGCATGAAACCGGCAATGTGTGTGTTCCGCGCAACTAGTCGGAAAAATCATAGAGGCTGGTGTCGCCAATGCCGAAGGCGCGGCGCAGCCGTCCGACGTGGCCTGCCATATTCCGGCCCGCCGCCGTCGCCGCGAAGTGCGAATCGGACCGTTCAACCAGGCCGCCATCGACTAAGTTCCCAATTCGTGCGCGGAACAGATCTGGAACCTGCCCGTCAGCGATCTCCGATAGCGGTGCCCTGCGATCGGGGCGATCGACGAGACTGAGCAGGATGCCCAGCGAAACCGATTTATAAACGGCGCCAAAGGCGAACACGTAAGCCATGACACAAAATCCGAAAATCGATGCGGCGTCCCAGTACTGAAGCTGCGGGACGAAGAGAATTCCGAGCATCACCCCGAGACCGTGCGAGACAACCGTGGCAATCGCCAGCAGGGTCACGGGTCCGAGCGGCCATGCGCGTGCGCGGGCCATGAACTGCAGGGCAGGCGCCAGCAGGGCGAACACGGCGACCGCGGCAAGTCCGACAGCAAAGGACATCGACTCACCCAAGGCCTGTCGACAGACGAACGAGCTTGACGAGGTGCGCTACCGCAACTCCCTTGGTGGTGGGGGCAAGCCGGCCGTCCGCCGTGATCACCATGCCGGTCCCGATCAGGAGCTTCAGGCGATTGTGCGTGAAGGTGCCGAGATCTCCACCTTGCATGTAGGCTGTCGCCCATTGCTCCAAGGTGAGAGGACGTCCAGCCTGAACGAGTGCGGTGAGCAGCGTCAGCGTGAAGCCCCAGGCCAGCAGGCTGAACAGGATGTAGCAGAACATCATTGCGGTCCCGAGCAGGAAGAGACCGCCAACCACGTCGCCAAGGTGGCGCTGGCCTGGAAGGGCGATACACGCGACCGCGTAAAGGATGACGACGCTGATGCAGCCCAGCCGGAAGCGGCGGCCGGATCCGCCGGTGGCGGCGATGCGCGCGTAACACAGCAACAGCAATGGAAAGGCGATGCTGAGACCAATCGCAGCGGCTTGCGTCGGGCCCGGTAGCATGTTCATTGTGGAAAATCGTCCCGGACGCTTCTGAAGGCCCAGCCAGGGTGGCAGTCTATAGGAGGTCGCATTTTTGCGGTCAAGGGAGCCCCGGCGCCCCGGCCTTGCGGTCGCCGCTTGGGCGTGCGAATCCTCGCCGACGATGTCCTCCCTTTCCCCTCCGAGCTTGTCCCCGTCGCTGCGCGCCATAGCCATCCTGATCGTCGTGCTGCTGGTTGCGCATGCGCCGATGCTTCTCAATGACGGCCTGTTCATGGACGACTGGCTGGTGCTCAAGCCGCGTCCGGACTATTTCATCGACATCGATTTCCTGTTGAATGGCGCCGGCCATCCGATCTTCTACAGCTACGACACGTTCGCGAACTGGACCGGCGCCCCAGTCGTTGTGATGGTATCGCTGGCACTGGCCGGAATCGTCTTCGGCGCGGTGTGTCTGATGCTGACGGCGATACGGCTCGATCTACTCGACCGCGCCGAAGCGGTCGGCTTCGCTCTGATCGTCTGGACCTATCCCGGTTATCAGCTTTGGGCCGGCAAGGCGAACGCGGTCTATGTCTTCAGCTTCGGACTCCTGTTCGTCGGCGCATGGCTGCTGACGCTCGCCTTCAGCGCGCAGGGCTGGCGGCGTGTGTTGCTTCGCGTGGCCTGTGCATGCCTATTCGTGCTCAGCTTCGCGCTCAACTCGACGGTTGTGCTCTATGCCTGTGTCATGCTCGGACTGTTCGTTGCAACATGGCGGAGCGGAGCCGTTGCGCAAGGCTTTGTTCGTCGTGCATGGCTCGCAGCCTGGCGCTGTGCTTTGGGCTATCCGGAATTGATTGCCCTTCCTATTGTTTATGCGGGCACGCTTGGTATCTGGTTCAAGCGCATCGGTTTGTACGCGCAGCATTATGGCGCCCATTTGCCGACCCTCGGGGAGCTGGCGAGCGGATGGAAGGCGTTCTTCGACGCCGGCTACAGGGACGTCGTGGCCCACGCGATCAGGGCGGCGATCCAGGTCCCGGCTCCCTTTATCCTGGCTGCGGTGCTCGTCGGCGTCGCATTGCTGCTACTTCGTCCCGGCACAGAGGCAACTGCACTCAGACGGGCGACCGCCTTGCCGCTCATCCTCGCCGTTGGTTTGTTCCTCGCGTTGTCCTCGCCCTATCTGATTGCCGGCCTGCGTCCCTCGTCCAAGCATTTCTACGAAAGCCGTCACCTGCTGCTGTTTGGCGTGCCGGCGGGGCTGGCGCTTCTCGCGTTCAAGCGTCAGGCCGAACGTTGGATCGGCCCGACCGCCGCCGTTGCGATGTTGTTCGGATTGGGCTCGATCCTATGGATCGGAATGCTGTGGAATGACTACGTCTTCATGCAGGCGAGAACGCTGAAGCAGGAGGCTCTGACGCGCAGCCTCGCCGACCGAATCCAGCCCACGGCGACGGTCTACGCGCTCGACGACCGATTCTTCGACTATCGGTCACGGGACGTGCCGTTCGGCCTGGCCGAAGTCACCGGTATGCTCCGGCTCGCCTGGGGCAATCAGCCCTTCTTTGGGTTTGCCTTGCGTGCCGAGCGGCCCGACATCCTCCAGGAAATGGAGTGGAAGCGGGCTGCTCCGGGAACTGCATTCCGTCATTTCGATCCGTCGGGACCGCAGGCGACGATCTCGTTGAAGGCGGGCGGCTCTGGAGCTGCGTCGGACCGGGCATTGGTACGAAAGTACTACGCGTGTCGGTTGCTGGCGCGCTGTGACGTTGCAGAGTTTCTGGCTCAACTCGCGGAGGTCAAGATCACGGTCGGCCCGATCGCTGGAATCTTGCCGCTCAACGGCGCCAGCGAAGATGTCTCACCTAGCCGCTAGCGCGCCGCTTCCAGATCGCTTCTGCAAGCGCGATGTCGGTCACCGAGTCTTGGCCAGGCGCAAGGGGCATCCGTCGTTCGGTAACATCGGAGACAAAGGCAGCGGCCTGGCGCCGAAATGCCCAGCTGGTTGCATGCTCGAGCTGCGTGGACTCGTCTTGATGATCGAGGATGACCCGTGCCTCCTCTTCGGCGAAGGGCGCGGGCAATTCGATGGTCAGGGCGCCGCGCTCGAAATCGATCGTCAGTCCCTCGCGCCAGGCTCCGTCGGACCCGTTCACGAGATCCAGCGTACAAGCGATGCCGTCGAAGTCGAGGGTGATGCGCGCGGCTCCCGAAATTTCGACGGAACTATCGGCGACCGTTGGCGATGATCCGAGCAGGTAGCGCGTCAGATTGATGATATGGCTGAAGACGTTCAGAAAGTTGTCGTAGCCGGCCCGCATCGCGCTCGGCATCCAGTCGGGACCGTCCTGCCAGAGCTCGATTCCGTCCGGCCGTGTTTCGCCGGTCATGACGAAGTTGTCGCGCGACCGGCCGGTGTCGCCGCCAAAGCACCAGCCCTTGGCGCGGACCACCCGACCAAGCGATCGGTCGTTGCGCAAGCGCGTCAGCACCTCGAGCGCGCGCGCCACACCGGCATCGTGACGCTTCATGTAGCCGATGCTGTAGACGAGGTTTCGCTGCCGCGCCGCTTCGACCAGCAAATTCGCCTGAGCCGTCGTATAGGCCATCGGCTTCTCCGACAGCACGTGGCGGCCGCTGTTCAACGCGTCCAGCACGATTGGACCGGTGGCTCGCCGCTTCGTCACGACCACGACAGCGGACACCGCAGCGTCCGCGAGCAGCTCCCGATGCGTGCCGTAGACCTGCGAGATGCCGAACTTCTGCGCTGCGGCGGCAGCGAGATCCGGCCGGAGATCGGCGATGGCGACGACGCGGCAGGCGGGATTGGCGACGAAATTGGCGAGGTGGCACATCTGGCCGACCATCCCGGTCCCGATGATGCCAATGCCTGGCCTCACGGCTATGATCCCTTGAAGCGCTTCCGGATGACGAGGAAATGCGCCGGCTGTCCCCAGGTGTTGATGAACGCCGGATCTGTCTGGGTCAGGGCCGTGACCGCGGGCGCATCGCGTCGCCCGATCGCGGCGAAGATGCGGTGGAAACTGTCGAGCGTCGCAACGATGGTTTCGATGTCGGAAGCATCGTCCGCGAGAATGTCCGTCGTTCGGATCGCCTCGCGTAAGGACGCAAGGCTCGCGATCACGCGCGGCAGGCTCTCGCCGAAGGGGGCGTCGATCATCGCGTCGACGTCGAGAACCAGCGTCTCGATCGATGTCGAAATCGCCGCCACGGCATCGGCCTTGCCGACCAGGTAGAGCTTGCGTCCGCCGAGGAAGCTGAGGCGGCTGCGGTCGAGATGGCGCGCCGCACGCCGCAGCTTCTCGTCGGCTGAGAGAACCTTCTTATGCCAGTAGACGTCCAGGCTGTCGCGATAGGCTGGCCACGCCGAATGGATGTCGAATCCCTCTTCATGCGCTGCCGTGCACAAGGCGGCTGCGTCGAGGAAGTACCGATGCCGGACGAACGGGTTCTCGAGCACGTCCATCAGCCAGGATTCGAAGCTGCGGGTGTGCGGAATGCTGTTCCATTTCGCGTCGAAAAGCGTCTTCGCGGTTTCGAGTGCGGGACGGCCCGACAAAGCCTTGCCGGCGGCATGGATTGCCTTGAGCGCGAGCTCGAAGAAGCCGCCATAGCGCTCGTAATAGGACACGACGGCGAAACCGTCGAGATTGAGCAGCCGATGGAAGACGCCGAGCCAAGTTTCGGTCGGCTGCACGGTGTAAATGAAACCTTCGGCATCGATGATGTCGTAGCGGCGCTCGCTGCGAAATCCCTCGACATCGGCCAACGCGAGTTCGCGCAGGCGCTCGCTCAGGCCAAAATGCGCGAAATAGGCCTCAATTTTCGGATGCGCATGCCGGTTCGGTTCGGCAAGCGCCATGTTCGCGCCCCAGCCGGCAAACACCAGCGCATTCTCACCGGAATCTGGACCGAATTCGAGCACCTCCGCATCGCGGAACAGCCGCGGCGGCAGCACGAGCTTGTCGGAAAACAGCTCGCGCCGCTGGCTGGCATATGCATCGAGTTCCGCGGCCGATTTGAAATTCCCGAACGTCGGTAGGACGTCCTGACGTTCGTAGTAATTGAAGAGCTTCTCGTCAGCCATGCCGCGTCCCTAACCCAAGGCCGCCTCGAGCCGGTCGAGCTCGCTCCAGATGTCGGAGGGCGCGAAAATCGAAACGATGTGCAGCGGCCGCTTCACGTTCTCGCGCAGCCGGCCGCTGACCTTGGCTTCGTTTTCCTGGTTCACGGCGAGAAGGCAGACGAGCGGCTCCGACTTGCCGACGAGCTCGTCCGGCGAACGGATCGGTATGCCGGTGCCGGGCAGGAACAGCCCCTGACGCTCCCTCTGGTCGTCGACCGACAGGTCGACGAGATCCGCCAGCTCATGCGCGTTGGTGAAGGTGCAGGCGCGGCAGCCCGCGCCGTAGATCGCGATCTCGGCGCCGCTCGCACGGGCCTTGGCGAGGACCGGACGCAGGCGCGCGCCGTACTCCCTTGCGCGCTGGCCGAATTTCTCACCGACGCCGGAGGGCGCAGGAGGCGGCGTCACGTCGCGGGCTGCACGACGGGCGGCGACCGCGAGGCTGCCGCCGCTGAAATTGTACTTCTTCACCGACACCGCCTCGAAGCCGTGGCGGGCCAAGAGCGCGAGCAGGATCGGCTCGGTGAAGTAGCTGACGTGCTCCTCCCACAGCACGGAGAGGTCTCCGGCCGTCGAACCGGGATCAAAGTCGGGCACGTCGATGAACAGCAGCCCTTCGTCGCTGAGCGCGATCTTCACGCAGTCGAAGAAGTTCTCGAAATCGACGATGTGCTCCAGCACCTGACGGGAGACGACGAGGTCGAACTTGCCGGCCTGGGCGACCGCGTCGTGACACAGCGCCGGGCTGATCATGTCGGCATAGACCTTGATGCCGCGCTCGCGGGCGATCTTGCCCGACACCGGGTTGGGCTCCACGCCCACCAGGACCTTCGCGCCGCGTTCGCGCAGCTTGTCCATGAACAGGCCGTCGTTGCATCCGATCTCGAACACGGATTGATGCTTGGAGAATTTCGCGATGGTGTCGAGCTCGTCGACCTGGTGCGGCTCCGGCTTCCAGCTGCTGAAATTGTAGTTGAACTGGCGATACAGGATGTCCGGATCGATCGGCTTGACGATCTGCGGCAGGCCGCAATCGCCGCAGGCGAGCACCTCGAACGGATAGCGTTCCTCCTGCTCGTTTCGGCTGTGCCGAAGGCGATGCGCAATCGGCATCAGGCCGAGGTCGATGACCGGTCGCAGGTCGGTCGAATGGCAGAGGCGGCAATGGTCGGTCACGGCTCTAGCTCTTGGCAGGACAAGCGAGGAACGTCGGCGCCTCGAAGCGATGTGGGCGCAATTGAAGCCTATATATGGCAACAGGCCGTGCCACAATTCTTAAGTTGCCACGGGCGGGCTATACACAACTGAAGCTGGTACCCCGGGGCCTCTATCGCAGGCTTCGATCTTGCCGAACATGCGCGGAACCGAGGCAATCGCACGCGAGACACGACTCAGTGGCAGGTGGAGAGCTGGTCGAGCGCCCTGATGTCTGCGCGCTGGCCGTCGGGAGGCAGGCGGTGCTTCACCACCTCGAACGGCTCGATCCCGTAGGCCTGCCGGTAGATGTCTTTCGACCTGGTTCGTAGCTCGGAAATACCGGCCTCGACTTGGGGGCTCAATGTTTGCTCGCCATCCCTCCACGTCAACAGCCAGTAGTTCGGGGTCTCGCTGAAAAGGGCGAACCGCTTCTGCAACTCGGCGCCCTGAAAGAGGTCAGAGAAGCCGTTGAGCCAGAAATCGCAATTCTGCTTTTGGACATAGAACAGCTTAACGCCGAGGGATCGAAGGGCGGCCTCTGCCGTGTCGGCGGTCCCCAGTGCGATCTTCCTGAAGTCGCGCGCAACGTCGCTCTCGTAGGTGTGGATGATCTTGCCGCGTGTGAGCAGAAGCGAAAAATAGCACGGCACCATCGCGCGGTAGCCATTAAGAGGGAGAATGCGGTCGGAGCCCGTCGTTTGCTGCAGTTCGTCACAGCGCTGCCAGTTCAGGGTGACGCGGGGCATCTGATCGAGGGGGCGCCCGCGCGCAAAGGCGATGGCCTGGTCCTCTTTGAAGCTCTTCCAGGGAAACGAGATTAATGTCCAGGCGCAAGCGACCAGCAGCGCCAAAATGGCGACACTGGGCGCAAAGCGCCCGACGAACAGCGCCGGGACCAGCCGCCGCACGATGACGAGCGCCCAGCAAGCGATTGCGACAGTTGCGAGCGGGAACAGCGCAGTGACGTGAATGGACAGTCTGATCAGACTCGGAATATTCAGCGTCATGTCCAGCAGTCGCACGCTGGCGATATAGGCGATAATGATGAAAAGTCCGGCAATGCCGGGCAATGCCCGCGATTTCGCGGCGCTGGAGCGATCAGGAAACCGCTTCGAGTCGACGAGAGCGATCGCACAGGTTACCGCCGCGAGGAGAGCTGCAACCAGGAGAACTGACTGGCTTTGCCTGCCGACGGCGACCAATCCCGACTTGCTGAGGAAGTCGGTGACCTCGATCGACTGCGCCACCACGAAGAAATCAAGAATGTCCAGGCTGCCGAATTGTGAGAAACGTTCGACCGACGCGACTTTTCGAAAGAGCGAGTATGGATTGGTCGCGGGGATTCCGAGATAGAAATAGTTGATGGCGAAAGCCAGGATGCATCCGGCAATCGCCCCGAACCCCAGCAGCAGACTAGTGACGAGGCCGGATCGATCTCGCTGAAGCGCCTTGGTGAGCACGCCCAGCGACGAGATCAGGAAGACGAAGGCAGCGTAGAGCGGATAGGAGCCGGCGACGGCAAAGCCACAAATGCCGGCGGCAAACCTGTCGCGACTCTGGGAGGACCGAATGACGACCAGCAGGAAATAGACGAAAAAGGCTGCCGTCTGAAGGTGGTATTTGCCGAACTCCATGATGTAGAGGCCGGCCAAGATGCTCGGCATCGTCCGTGGCCACGCAAGGCCGAGGATTGCCAATCCAAGTGCAATCGGTATCGCGGCGTCTTCCCAGCGGCGTCCAAGGGCCTGCAACGGCACAATGAGACGGGCGAGCTCAAAAACGACCGCGCCGATTCCGACGAAATAGAGAAACGAAATGATCTGGGCGACATGGGGCGGCAGGAACGCCGCCAGGAACAGATGCAGCCCGTTTCCGCGGCCGATCTCGAAGTCGGAAAAGATGGGATTGTCGGCCGCAAGCCAAATGCTGTGATTTCTCGCAACCTCCGCAAGATAGGGCGCGTAAAGCTGCTGAACGTCGGTCGAAATGACGTCGGGTATCACGGCGCGATCGAGGAACACCGTTGCCAGCAGCCAAAGACCCAGCAACAATGTTGCGACTAACGGCAAAGTCACCGTGAGCTTGCGCGGCGTCCTGAGGTCGCGGCTGTCCCACAGCAGAACCGCGATCGCAAATCCGAGAACGATTTGCGGATAGAGGATGGAAAGAGCACCGAGCCCGAATCCCGTCAGGATGAGCGTGGCCGCCCCGACAAAGAACTCGTCGACGCGCTGAGTGGGCTCGTGCCTGATAAGCGAGAACGTCAGGCGTCCGGTCGCCATGATGAGCCAGCCGAGATACGGTGTCAGGACAATCCAGGCGAGGACGTAAAATCGCGTCGTCCAGCCGCCTTCGAACAGCAGGGTACGGTAGGTGCCGGGCCGGTTCACGAACCAGATGGAAAGTGCGACAGGCACGAAAATGAGGATACGCCACCACCAAGCCTCGACGCTGGTGCGCAAACGCACTTCGGCAGTTGCCATCGCTTGTTCTTGTCCAGGGTTACTCATGCTAAACCGGCGCTGCATCCGTTCGCTCGGCGGTGGCCCGCGCCTGCTCGGGACTGAAGCCGGCGCGCTCGGGCGCGAGCAACCAAACCAGCCCGCCGAACAGCCCGACGATCAGGCCGCCAAGTCCAAGTAGGACCGATATTGCGAGCGCCTTGTCGGATCCGATTCCGGCGAGACCAAGCGCGGCCACCATCGCGCCTTCCCGAACGCCCCAGCCTCCGATCGAGATGGGAACCGCGGAAGACAGAATGACGAGCGGGATGAGCGCGAAGGCGTCGAGCGCGGAGAGGGGGGCCTGCAGCCCGATCGCGAGGAGATAGCAGGTCAAGACGGTGATCAGGTGGACGACAATGGCTGATACGACCAGCATGGCTCGCCCATCGGCTGCCAGCAACGGAGCCCGGATCAGCATCGCAAATTGCCTGATCCTGGCCGGCACCGCCGTGATCGGGCGCTGCGGCCAGCGGTTAAGCGTCACGAGGGCGATTGCGCCGAGGCATGCAGCCGCTAGAACGGCCAAGATCGCGAAAAGCAGCGAGTTGTCGCGGACGAGCGGCAGCAGAAACGGCATTCCCGCCAGCACGATGACGCCGAGAGCCAGCAACGCCAGGAAGCGATCGGCCACGATGCTGCTGATGGTCGGCGACCATTGCACGCCCTGCCGCCGCAGCATCCAGATCCGGACCGCGTCACCGCCCGCGGGCAGCACCTGATTGAAAAAGATGCTCACCATGAGAATGCGCCAGCCGGCCAGCCAATCGAGGGGCACGTTCATGGCGCGGAGGATCAGGATCCAACGGTGACAGAGCATGAAGGTCTGGGCGAACAGCAGCAGCACGGCAAGTGCCAGCATGTCCAGTTTGACGGCGAGAAGATCGGCTTGCAGGGACGACAAATCCTGGGCCCGCAGCAACAATGCGAGGATACCGATCGAGACCGCGAACTTGGCCAGAGTAACCAGTGCTTTTGCAGGCAGCTTCATCGGCTAGTGTCGTCCTCGATCATTCACGGATCGTCGATCAGCGACAGCAATCGAAGTCTATTTTCTCGCCAGATGCTCCGCGGCGAGCGTACCAATTCTCGTCACGTAGTCCTGCACCGCGGCAGCGTCGCTGCCATCAGGCGCCCAATCGGGAAATTCGGTGCGCGAAGGATCGAACGGGCCGGCGGTGGTTTCGTGAAATACCAGCCATTCCGAGGTGATCAGGATCGAGTGGAAGACCTGTTCCGGCATGCGATAATAGCAGCGCCTGCCCTGACCGTAAGGCGCCATCTCGAGCACCTCGCGTATGCGGCCGTCGTCCTCGAAGATCACGACCTGCGCGGTCCCCTCGATCACGTGGAACGATTCAGGTTTGCCAAGGTGCTTGTGCGGCCGCACATAGGCTTCGCGATGGTGCACGATCAGCATCTCGTGCAGTCCGGACGAGGGATCGGGATGCGTGCACAGCCGGCTGCGCAGGCGCGGGTTGCCGGCGGCGATGCGTTTCAACTCCGCGATCGTGGCGTCATCCGCGGTGACGATGGCGTCGTCCGAATAGTACACTTCCGGATTTTGCGCGCGCAACGAGGTCGGCCGGTGCAGGCCTGCCTCATTCGAAGAAGATGAACCCATGGTCGCCCCGATACCCGCATTTGTCGTAGATCCAGGCCCATGTTTGCGGACCGTGGAAGCTCAGGCAGGTGAGCTGCCAGTAAAGCAGATTGGCCTTCTCGCGCTCGTTGCGGAAGGATTCGACCATCAGATATTTCGAGGTGCCGCGTCCGACCCGCTCGATTTCAGGTACCGCGCGGAACACGTCCTGGAGCGGAAGGTTGTGCAGCACGCCGAGCGAGACGACGAGGTCGAAGCTGTGGTCGGGGTAGGGGAGCTCGACGGCGCTGCCGACCTTCAAATGCGGCCGCACCTCCTCCTTGGCGTTGGCGATGCCATACTCGGAGATGTCGATGCCGGCGATCCTGAGGTCGGGGACGAGCTGAGTGAACTCGTAGAGCAGGTAGCCCTTGCCGCAGCCGACGTCGAGCACGCTCATGCCCGGCTTGATGCCGTAGCGATCGATCAGGGTCTGGGCGAGCGGGCGCCACCGTCCGTCATAGCGATAGCCGCCGTAGCCGTAGCGCCGGTCGCCGTCCCAATAGTCGCGTCCCCATTGCCGCGCCACGGTGGCGGATTCCGCCTTGTCGTGCTCGACCACGCGCTGGACGTAGTCCCGCCTCGTCGATGCGTGCATCGGCTGGAGCAGGTTGATCTCGGTCATGGGGCCCAACTGCTCCGCGGCATCGTCACAGGATGGTTGCGAACTTGTTGACGAGCAGGATGTCCTCGACGGCCTGGATGTCCTTCTGAGACGCCAGCGTGATCTCCTCGACCGCTGCATGGAGATCGCAGCCCTCGCGCAGCACGCGGTCGTAGATCTGCCGCCGCCGAGCCTCGTCGGGCGGCAGCATGAAAATGCTGTAGAGGATCAGCCCACGCAGCTGCGGCAGCTCGTCCAGGATGTCTTCCAGCACCATGTAGCTGCCGGGCATGGTGTGCTCGGCGGCGCTCAACAGATAGTGCAGGTTCTTGCGCCGCGCATAGTCGCGGATCACGATGTTCTGGACGTGCTGAGGGGTGCGGCTGCCGTTCAGCGGCCTGGCGCCGATATAGCCGCGGTGGCCGGCTCGTTCAGCCATGGAAGCCTCCCGGCAGCTTGTATTGCATCCCGACCCGGGTTGCGGGGCGCAGCAGGATCGGCTCGAAGAACTCGCCGAAGCGCTTGTCTGCGTAGGGCGACATAATGCTCTTGAAGCGGCAGTTCATGCTCCAGCGCGTGCCGGCTTCCTCGTTGACGCGATTGCCGTGCATCAGGGTCTGGTTGAACAGCATGACGTGACCGTAGGGAATCTCGATGAAGGTCGCGTGCGGCTTGATGGTCTTGTAGAGCTCTTCGGCGCTGCGCAAGGCCGCCATCCGGTCCTGCATCTCGCCGTTCAGGGACGGCGGCAGCAGATACATCGACTTGGTGCGGTGGACATCGACCAGGGGCACCCACACCACGACCTCGAACGGCGAGTCGCCCGACCAGACGTCGGAATGGGTGGCGAGCAGCGAAGAGCTGTCGCCGGGAAGCTGGATGCTAAGATTGACGCGGCGCTGCATGCAGAGCTCGTTGCCGACGATGGTCTCGATCGTCGAGCGCGCCAGGCGGAAATAGGTCGGGCGGAACCAGGGCTCGGCGTTGAGGCCGTTGAAGACGTGCAGCCGCAATCCGTTGAGATCATCCACGCTCACCCGCGTGTGGATGGTGTCGAGCATCGCGTAGGGATCGTTGCTGTGCGGCAGCTTCAGGTAGTCGGCCGCGAGCTCGGCGGCACGACGCTGGATCCGGTCGAGCCCGGCGCGATCGTCGGCCGGGGTGGTGACGAAGCCATCGTCGATGAATCGCTGCGCCAGCGCCTGCTCGTCGGCGTGCAGGAAGTCCGTGTCCGTCATGCAAAATACTCCCGGGCGGTCGCGCAAATATAGCTGATGTCGGCGGCCGACAGGAACTGGTTGATGGGAAGCGTGAGGATCTGGTCCGCCTGCCGTTCCGTTACCGGGAAAGCGCCGCGGCCATGGCCGAGATGCGCCGCTGCCGGCTGCAGGTGGATCGGGACCGGATAATGGATTGCGGTCTCGATGCCTTTGTCGGCAAGATATTTCTGGAAGTCGTTGCGACGCTCAGTCTGCACCACGAAAGTGTGGAAGGTGTTGAACTCGATGTTCCTGCAGGGCGGAATGAACAGGGGCAGCCCGGCGAGCTCGGCGCGGTATTGCGCGGCGTTGCGCCGCCGGCGTTCGATCACGGAAGGAAGGTGGCGCAGGCGGATGCGCAGCACCTCGGCCTGGAGCGTGTCGAGCCGCGACACGATCCCCCATTCCCGGACGTCGCTGCGGTTGATCAGGCCGTGATTGCGCAGCCGTCGGATTCTTGCGGCAAGCTCGGCGTCGGCAGTGACGAGGAAGCCGGCATCTCCGGCGGCATTGAGATTCTTCAAGGGGTGGGCGGAGAAGCAGCCGAAGGTGCCGATGGTGCCGCTCATCCGGCCGTCATAGGTCGAACCGACCGCCTGGGCGCTGTCCTCGATCACGGCGAGCGCGTGCTTGGCAGCGATCGCCATCAGCGGAGCCATGTCGGCCATGCGTCCGGTCAGATGCACCGGCATGATCGCCTTGGTCCGCGGCGTGACGGCGGCCTCGACCGCGGCCGGGTCGATGTTCTGGTCCGGCAGCACGTCCGCAAACACCGGCGTGGCGCCGACCGCGATGATCGCGGCGGTCGATGCCACGAACGAATTTGGCGGCGTGATCACCTCGTCGCCGGGACCGATGTCGAGAGCCCGCATGGCGAGGATCAGCGCGTCGGTGCCCGAATTCAGCGTCACGACATGCGGTGAGCCGAGATACGCGGACAATTCTTCTTCGAGCTTTCCAACCGCGGCGCCGCCGATGAAGTCGCCGCGGGAAAACACGCCCTCGACCGCCTGCAGGATCTCGGTGCGCTCTTCCTCGAACTGCGCGGGAAGATTGACGTAGCCGATGCGCCGGCGGCCGGTGTCAGCGTCCATGGCAGAACTTCCTGACGGTCTCGATGACGCGGTCCTGCTGGGCGCGCGTCAGGTGCTGGTCGACCGGGAAGCTGATGACTTCCTTGGCGTGGCGGTCGGTGACCGGGAACGTGCCCGGCGCGTAGCCGAGATGCTTCAGGCCTTCCTGCTGGTACAGCGGGATGGGATAGTGGATCTTGGCCTCGATGCCGTTGTCCAGGCAATATTTGTAGAGCTCGTCGCGACGTTCGGCGAACACCATGTAGAGATGGTAGACGTGCTTCACGTTGGGACGGCGCGGCGGGACGCGCAGGCCGGGCAGGCCGGCGAGACCCGCGTCGTAATAGGCCGCATTTTCGATTCTGCGGCGCGTGATCTCGCTGGTCTGGCCGATCAGCCAGTTGCCGACCACGGCCTGCAAGGAATCGAGCCGCGAGTTGCAGCCGAGGATCGCGATCTCGTCGCGGTTCTTCATGCCGTGGTTGCGGATCAGGCGGAGCTTTTCGTTCATGCCGTCGTCATTGGTGACGACGACGCCGGCATCGCCCCAGACGTTGAGGTTCTTGAGCGGATGCAGCGAGAAGCCGGCCGCGATGCCGTGGGTGCCGGAGCGTTTTCCCGCAAACTCCGACAGGATGCCCTGGCAGGCGTCCTCGACCACCGGCAGGTTGTGGCGCTGCGCGATCGGCATCAGCTTGCCCATGTCGGTGACCTCGCCGGTCAACTGGACCGGCATGATCGCCTTGGTCTTCTCGGTGATGGCAGCCTCGACTTGGTCCACGTTCATGCAGAAGGAATCGTCGCAATCGACCAGGACGGGCGTCGCGCCGGTTTCCGCGATCGCGCCGACCGTGGCGATGAAGGTGTTCGCGGCGGTGATAACCTCGTCGCCATGACCGATGCCGAGCGCCTTGAGCGGCAGCTTGAGCGCGTCGGTGCCGGATCCGACGCCGATGGCATGACGGACGCCGATCAATTCGGCGAAGCGTTTCTCGAATTCGGCGACGGGCTTGCCAAGGGTGAAGGCACCGGTCGCAACCAGCCGGCCGATCTCGGCGAGGATCGGTGCGGGATCCGCGAATTGCTCGAGCAGATAGGAATATCGAACGTCGTACATGTGACCCGTCAGGTGGAATGAAGTTGAGGTGAGGGGGTGTGCGACGCCGCGAGCGCATGCTCGATCGAGGTCGCAATGGCGCCGGCGGAGAGCCCGTGCTTCTTCAGCAGCGAGTCCTGCGAGCCGTAATTGTGCATGAAGCGGTCGGGCAGCGACAGCCGCAGCATCGCAGGGAAACCGGAGCCGAGCTTGTCGATCAGCGCCTCCGCGACCGCGCTGCCGAGGCCGCCGGAGGGCACGTGCTCCTCCAGCGTTGCCACGAGCCTGGTGCCGCGGATAGCCTGCAGCAGCGCTGCGGTATCGAGCGGTTTCACGGTATGCATGTGCAGGATGCCGGCGCGAATGCCTTGCGCGGCCAGCAGGTCGGCTGCGGCGAGGGCGCGCTGGAGCATGATGCCGGTGGTCACCATGAGGACGTCGCCGGGCGGCCGCATCAGGATGGCTTTGCCGATCTCAAAGCCGTGCTCGGCCTTGGACACGATGGCATCGCCGCCCTTGCCGAGCCGGATGTAGATCGGGCCCTTCCAATCCAGCGTCTGCTCCATCATGCGCGCGGCCTCGTCGGCGTCGCACGGGCAGATCACCGTCATGTTGGGTAGCGCCCGCATGATGGCGATGTCCTCGATCGCCTGGTGCGTGGGACCGAGCGGCGCGTAGACAAGGCCGCCGCCATTGGCGATCAGCCGTACCGGCAGATTGTGCAGGCAGAGATCGACCGCGACCTGCTCGTAGCAGCGGCGGGTGAGGAAGGTCGCGATGGTGTTGACGTAAGGCACGAAGCCCTCCATCGCGAGACCGGCCGACATGCCGATGATATGCGCTTCCGAGATGCCCTCGATCAGGTGGCGCTTGGGAAACTCCTTGCTCATCGCGCGCAGCGTGCCGGCACCCGGATCGGAGCCGATGTAAAGCACACGCTCGTCGCGCGCGGCGAGCTTGTGGACCATGTTCATCGCGGTGTTGCGCATGGGGAGCCGATCAAAAATCGCCGACGGCGACGCGAATGGCGTCGAGCTCGCTGTCGGTCAGTTTGTTCTTGTGATGCCAATCGGCATTGGATTCCGCAGCCGGAAGACCCTTGCCCTTGACGGTATGGCAGATGATGGCGGTGGGCTTGCCGGCAACGGCCGGGAGCTGCTTCAGGACCATGCGCAGTGCGCCGACGTCGTGGCCGTTGACCTCCTGCACCGCGAAGCCGAAGCTGCGCCACTTGTCCGCGAGCGGCTCCAGCGGCAGCACGTAGTCGGTGGGGCCGTAGCTCTGCAGCTTGTTGTAATCGATCAGCGCGACGAGGTTGTCGAGGCCGTGCTTGGTCGCGCCCATCGCCGCTTCCCACACCGATCCCTCGTTGATCTCGCCGTCGCCGAGCAGCACGAAGGTGCGGTAGCTGCGCTCGCGCATGCGGGCGGCGAGCGCAAGGCCGACGCCGATCGAGAGGCCATGTCCGAGCGCGCCGGTCGAGGCCTCGACGCCGGGCACCATGCCGTATTCGGGATGCCCGCCCAGAATGCTGTCGGGACCGCAAAAGCCGTCCAGCTCCGACAGCGGGAAGAAGCCGCGGTCGGCCAATAGCGCATAGAGCGCCAGACATCCGTGTCCCTTGCTGAGGATGGCGCGGTCGCGATCGGGATCGCCCGGGTTCTTCGGGTCGATCCGCAGCACGTCGTCGTAGAGCACGCGGACCATCTCGATCAGCGACAGGGCAGGCCCGACATGGCCGCGTCCTGCGGAGCGGACCGAACCGAGGACCAGGCGGCGCAAATAGAGGCTCCGCTCGTCCAGCGTGCAGGTGAGAGCAGCTTCAGCGTGGGGTGAGATCTGGATCACGTTGGCAAATCGTTTGGTGGAGCCGACGGGCTTTGTCGAGCTGGCCGGCAAGGCGGACCGTCAGATCGCCACCTTGCGCAGCCAGGGCACGCCGGGAGCGGCTTTCCGGCAAATAGGCATTCAGGACAATCAGGCACCAAATCGCCCCGAACACAGGATACAGTACGTCAAGGCGGACCGCAAACGCGTCATCCCCAGCCGCGAAGGCGCGCGAGAGCCGCTCGATCAATCGGTTCGCATCGGCCACGGGCAGACCGCTGCCGGGGTGAATCGCGGTGTCGGACACGAGCTTGACCGGGTCGTCCCAGCCGAAATACTCGAAGTCGATGAAGCGCAATTTGCCGTCGTCGGTGCGCAGTGCGTTGTGCAGTCCGCAATCCGACGGGCTCAATGCACGTTGGGCGGGCGCAAGGTCCGCGGCGGGATCCAGGCCCCGTTCCGCATAGCGCCGCCGGAGTTGCCGGATCGCGACGGCAGCGGTGGGAACAAGGCTGCCGTCCATGAACGCGCGCAAGTGCGGATGATCATCCGAAGCCCGCCTCAGGTCGTCGAGGCGTTGCTCGTACTGGGCGATGGCCGCCTCGGCCGAGAAGATGCTGGCTGACGCATTCCGCAGAGTCTGTGCGCCTTCAGCGTCGTACAGCTTTTGCAGCTCGATCAGGAAATCGGCCAACTGGTCGGCGTCGTCGGGCTGCGGATGCAGGACCGCGGGTTCACCGTCTAACCATTGATACAGCGCACAGAACGCGGCCGGATCTTTTGCGATCGGCCGCGGCGTCGCATTGATGCCGTGGCGCGAGAGAAACGAGAGCGCGTCATACTCCTGTCCCAGCCGATCGCGCCCGTCGGACGGGTAGTGCTTGAGGGCGAGGGGCGGGCCTTCCGCCATCTCCAGCCGAAACACCCGGTTGTTGCCGCCGGCCCGCGCCGGTTGCGCCGCCGCGACCCGCGCCCCGGAGAGGCGGCTGCCGATCGAGACCGCATCCTGTACGCTGAGGTCCGGCTGGCTCATGCCCCGAACACTCCGCGGTGGATATCGGCCCAGGTCGCGAGCGGCTCGCAATGCGCCGGATACGGCGGCTGCGACTGCGTGAACAGGATCGATCGCGTCGCCTTCGGAAAATGCGGCTGCTCGAAGACGTCGACGAGATCGTCAATAAAGATGTCGAGCTGTAGGCTTGCCAGCCGCTCGACCTTGGCCGCCAGCGTGTCCTCGAAATGGACATTGCCCGCCGAGATCGCCGCGTCGGCGGTGTCGATGAGGCCCGCGCTCTTCAGCCAGCCACGCGCAGCCTCGCGCAAGTCGACCCGATCGGGATCCTGATGGCCGAACTGCGTCTTGTGGCTGACGATATGGACGCTCGCGCCGGCCTTTCGGCACGCGGCAAGGAACTCGCGGACGCCAGGGTTGATCTCGGCGCCGCCGATTCCCTTGCCGTAGACGAAGCCCTGCAGCCCCTGCCAGGCAAGCTCGCCGCCGGCGCGGGATCGCAAGAAATCCCGCACGTCGGTCTTCAGCCCGTCCCAGCCCTCCGGCACCAGCCCGCGCTGGCGCGCGGCGGCGGCAAAGACCTTGTCGTAGCAGATGATCGTGTTGTCGAAATCGATGCCGATCCGCACGCCGCTCACTTCAGGCTGATGTTCTGCATCATCTTGATGTTGAAATACCTGGGATCGTTGAGCGAGTTCGGCAGGCGGCCCGCCCTGAAGGCGTCCACGAGGCCGGACACGGCCTGCTCGATCGTGTGCGTCGGCGCAAAGCCGAGCTCGCGGCGGATCTTCTCCGACGAGACGTGGTAGGAGCGGAGATCGTCGGTCGGCTCGACGGCCACGTCGACATTGTTGCCGACCACCGATTTGACGATGTCGGCGATCTTCATCAGCGAGTGGTTTTCGTAGCCGATGTTGTAGGTCTTGCCGTCGATCTTCGCATCATCCTGCTGCAGCAGAAACAGATAGGCCGCCGTCATGTCCTGGATGTGCAGATTGGGCCGCTTCTGCGTTCCGCCGAACACGCGGATGCGGCCGGTGTTGACGGCCAGATTGGTCAGGATGTTGACGACGACGTCGAGCCGCTGCCGCGGAGCGTAGCCGCAGACGGTGGCGGGGCGAACCGTGCAGGTGACGAAGCCGGACGCGGCCTCGTCGGCAAGATCGGTCTCGCACATCGCCTTGAACTTGGAGTAGTCGGTGAGCGGCTCGCAGGACAGCTCCTCGGTCACCTCGGCCTCATCCTTGATGCCGTAGACGCTCGAGGAGGAGGCGTAGATGAAGCGCTTGATACCCGCCTTCTTCGCGGCGCGCACCATCGGACGGAAGCAGTCGTAGTTGATGGACTTGCCGAGTGCCGGGTCCAGCTCGAACGAGGGATCGTTGGAGATGCAGGCGAGGTGGATCACCGCGTTGTTGCCGCGCAGGGCCTCGTTGACCGCGGCCTCATCGCGGATGTCGCCCTTGATCAGGCGGAGGTTCGGATTGTCACGAACGGCATCGAAGACGTCCTGGCCATACATGAACAAGTCGAGCACGGTGACCTTGTGGCCCGCGGCAAGCAATTGCGGAACCAGCACGCTGCCGACGTAGCCGGCGCCACCGGTAACCATCACATTCCATTTCCGATCAATCACTGTCGTTCTCCGGATTCTTCGATCGCGCTACTTCAACAACGCGGTGACGAACTTGACCAGCGGCGCCTTCTCGACCGAGTTGCGGTGACCGACGATGCCAACCTTGATCGCGCCCGCCGCATTGCCGATGAAGGCGACGTCCTCGATGTTGCCGCCGGCCGCCACCAGCGGCGCCGTGATTGTCAGGAAGGCATCGCCCGCACCGACGGTGTCGACGACGGTCTTGGTGAAAGCAGGGACGCGCGCAACGCCGGTCTTCGACGAGAAGGGGTAGCAGCCGAAGGAGCCGTGCGTGATGATCATGTTATCGCAATCGATCTTGCGATGCAGGCCGCCCTCGATCACCGATGCGATGTCGTTGAACTTGTCGGTGGCGGCCAGGCGCGCTTCCGGTGCGTCGATGCAGATGTAGTCGGCCCGCGGATACTTCGTGATCAGGTTGTAGCCGTGGTTGCCGCTGTTGCTCTGGGCGTTGACGGCCAGGAACTTGGAATTCGCGATCAAGGCGTCGATCGTGCTGGATGCGATCATGCCGTGACCGAAATCGGTGACGATGACGACGTCGGCCCCGCGGACGCGCTCGGCGGTGACGCGGTCGATCTCCGTGCGCGCGGCCTCGTCGAGCGGCGTGTCGTCCATCGTGTAGACTTCGAACAGCTTGTGCAGGTAGCCCATCTCGACGTACCGCAGCTTGCGGGTGGTCGGACGGCTCTGAACGCGGATCGGCGTGAGCGTGACGTTCGGGCGGATATGCGCGCGGATGAACTCTTCGGGGTAGTCGTTGCCACCCAGCGTCGTGACGATCTCGACAGATTTGCAGAAGCTTGCGACGTGATTGGCCGCGGCAATGACGCCGCCGGCAAACTGCTCGCCGTTCTTGAGCAGGGTCGCGACGATGTTCTCCTTGGAGGCCTTCCCGAGCGCCGTGACGTATTGGTATTCGTCGATGATGGTGTCGCCGACCAGCACGACGTGCATGTCCTGGATCTTGTCGATCAGCTTCAGCAGCCGTTCGGCGCCGCCTCCATCGCGCACCTTCTGGAGGTAGTCGCGCAGCGGGGGATCGTAGATGTCGAAATAGCGGTTCAGCAGCGACGACGAGCTGAACGTCACGTCCCGCGTGAAGACGATGCGCCCGCCGTGACGCTCGACCGCCTCGCGCTCCACCGCGATCTTGCCGGTCACGTCATCCTCGGGATTCTCGTAGTCCGAGCCCTTCACGTAGATGTCGGGGCGCACGGTATCGAGGACCGGCTCGGCGCTGGAGGTCTGATTGATGCCGACCCAGTCGACCGTGCCGAGCGCGGCCAGCATCTCGGCGCGCATGTTCTCCGGAAAGATCGGCCGTCCCGGGCCCTTGTTGACGTAACGGTCCGCAGTGATGGTCACCACGACGACGTCGGCCTCGTTGCGGGCTGCCAGGATGTGCCGGACGTGACCGAGATGCACCAGATCGAACACGCCGTGGCAGAGCGCAACGGTCAGGCCCTCAGCCTGCGCGGCGCGCACAATCTCGCCGAGCTCCTCGATCGTCTTGATCTTCTCGTGCGGTGCCGGATGGCCGGCCGGCCTGTCTGTCGCAGCATTACCCATGTGAATGACCCAAGGCGCCGGACGGTCTCAGTTGGCCGGCCCGGACGTGATCGGCTGGCGGCAAAATTGGGGGGTGAACGAATCTGCTCAACGGCTTGCCTTCTGCGGGGCGACCTTGTCGTCACCGAGATATTTGAACCAGTCCTTGGTGGCGTCGGCGATCTTGTCCACCGTCCAGAGCGGAGCGTCCTTGTACTGGTCCATCGACTTCAACATCGTCGCGACGCCGTCCTCGAACTTCACCTTCGGCGCCCATTTCAGGACCCGCTTGATCTTGCTGATGTCGGCGTAGGTGCAGTCGGGCTCGCCCGGGCGCTTGGGAATGTGGACCTTGTCGCCGCCGAGAAGCTCGACCAGGCGGTTCACGCTGTAGGTGTTGTCCGAGCCGACATTGAAGATCTCGTGCGAGACGTCGGAGCGCGCAGCGGTCACGAAGGCGTCGGCGACGTCGCTGACGAAGGTGAAGTCGCGCGTCTGCTCGCCGTCGCCGACCACCGTGAAGGGCTTGCCCGCGAGCTTCTGTGCCATGAACACGCCGAACACGGCCCCGTAGGTGCCGGTGGTGCGATGGCGCGGTCCGAACACGTTGAACAGGCGCAGCGCCACGGCAGGCAGCTTGTAGACCTGGCACCAGTGCATGACGCATTGCTCGCCGAGATTCTTGGTGAGCGCGTAGGGATACATCGGCCGGATCTCGGCACTCTCCGGCGTGGGATAGACATCCGGAATGCCGTAGCAGGAGGAGGAAGCCGCATAGATGAAGCGGCTGGCGCCCGCGTGCCGCGCCGCTTCGAGAACGTTGACCGTGCCATCGACATTGGCGCGATGATAGGGGATCGGTGATTCGATCGAGGGTACGATGTCCGCCAGCGCGGCGAGATGGAAGACCCAATCCACCCCGTGGAAATACGGTTTGATCGCGTCGAGGTCGGTGACGTCAGCCCGCACGACCTTCAACTGGCTCGAACCGGCGCGTGCGGCGAGGTTTTCAGCGCGTCCGATCACGAAATTATCGAGCGCAATGACCTCATGGCCGTCATCGAGCAGGCGATCGACGAGGTGACTTCCAATGAACCCGGCGCCGCCAGTAACAATGCATTTCATGGGGAACATCCGTGACGCGAATGCCCAGCGCAATAGGCCCGCCAATGTTGAGTGAAACCCGAAAAGCCGACTATCAGCCGCCCGCAAACTTTGCAAGTATTATACCTTTGCAATCCTTGGTAATAGCCGGTATCACCCGGTAATGTTGCAATCGAGCCGTCAGCCCATGCCTGCCGAATCCGTCGATCCCGATCACAAGGCTTTCCTCGACGATTACGTGGGGCGCCTGCATCGCGCGACGGCGGTCGACGACGGTATTTTTGCGAGGATCTCCGCGACGCGCGCGTCCTGGTTGCGCACGCGCGAGCAGGGCGGTCGCGTCATCTTCATCGGCAACGGCGGGTCGGCCGGCATCGCTTCGCATCTGGCGATCGATCTGGCGAAGAATGCGTCGGTGCCCGCTCTCTGCTTCAGCGATGCGAGCATGATGTCGTGCCTTGCCAACGATTATGGGTTCGAGGACTGGATCGCGCACGCCGTGCGGCTGAACGCGCGCGCCGGCGATTGCCTCGTCGCGATCAGCTCGTCGGGGCGTTCGAAGAACATCCTCAACGCGGTCGCGCGGGCGCGCAAGATGAAGCTCGACGTGATCACGTTGTCGGGCATGAACGCGGACAATCCGCTGCGCAATCTCGGCGACGTCAATTTCTGGGTCGACAGCCGCAGCTACAACATTGTCGAGACCACGCACCAGTTCTGGATGATGGCCGCAATCGACCTCGTCATCGGTCGCGCGGAATATCCGGCGTCCTGAGGCGGGCATCCGATGCAGTCGCGATTCAAGCATGCGGCCCTGTTTTCGGTGAAGCTGCTGCTGTCGATCGCCGTGCTGGTCTACATCGCGCGTGGCCTCGACCTGCGCCAGCTGCGCGACCATCTCGTCTCGGTCGATCCGGTCCTGTTCGTCGTCGCGCTTGCGCTGATCTTCGTCCAGACCTTCGTGCTCAACGGCCGGTGGGAGCTGATCATGCGCGCGCTCGGCGTGTCGCTGGATTGGCTCGCCGGCTGGCGGATACTGATGACCAGCCTCTGGTTCAATCAGGTGTTGCCGTCATCGGTCGGCGGTGACGCGGTGCGGATCTGGCTACTGCGCCAACGCGGCGTGCAGTGGCCGGAGGCGGTCAAGGGCGTTGCAGCCGACCGCTTCACGGCATTGATCGGACTGGTCGTGCTGATGGTGGCCGGATTGCCGTTTCTGCTGTCGCGCGTGTCGAATCACGCTGCGATCCTGGCGATCGGCGGACTGACGGTGGCCGGCGTCGCCGGTACGCTGGTCCTGTTGACGCTGGACCGTCTGCCGAAACGCTTCATCGCGCTTCCCGCGATCGCGAGCTTCGTGCGGTTCGGAACGCTGGTCAGGTTTTTGCTCCTGCAGTCCGAGCGCCGTGCGCTGCTGTTCGGATCGGCGCTCCTCATCCATCTCGTCACCGCCGCGGCCTGCTACACCTTGGCGCGCGGTGTCGGAGCGCAGCTCTCTGTCCTCGATGCCGGCATCCTGATTCCGCCGGTGGTGCTGTTGACGGCGGTCCCCATCTCGATCAGCGGCTGGGGCGTTCGCGAGGGAGCGATGGTCGCCTGCCTGGGTCTGGCGGGTGTGTCGTCCGAGCAGGCGCTGTCGGTATCGCTCCTGCTGGGCGCCATCAGCGTGATCATCGGGCTCGTCGGTGGCGTAATCTGGCTGGCAAGTCCGGAGCGCGGCTCGTATTCGGCCGACAAGGTGGCCAAGGCAGCGGAGGACGCGCCCAGCTACGGGCTGGGCAACGAGGCCTCGAGCCACCCATGACCCGCTTGAGCCCGTTGCCGATCTGGTCTTCACAGGGTGGGATTATCCCACTCGCGCGCGTATCTCATTCTTCGGTTGCACGATGAAAAACCTGTTCTACGTCCGCAATACTTGCCGCCTCTGTCATTCCGACAAGCAAGAGCTGGTCGTCCCGATGGCAGGCATGCCGATCGGCACGCCGAACTTCCAGGTGCCGAACGCCAGCGTCGACGATCCCGTTTTCCGCGCTGCGGTGCCGATGGCGCTGCATCTGTGCCGGGACTGCGGCCACCTCCAGATCCTCCATGTCGGCAATCCGGAGATCCAGTACCGAAACTACGTCTATACCACCTCGCTCTCGCTCGGCTTGCGCGAGCATTTCGCTACCTATGCCGACGACGTCGTCAGCCGTTTCGGCATTGCGCCGGGTTCGCTGGTGGTCGAACTCGGCAGCAATGACGGATCGCTGCTCGGCTTCTTCAAGGAGCGGGGGATGCGGGTGCTGGGTGTTGATCCCGCCGTCGACATCGCGCGGCGCGCCACGGAGGCGGGCATCGAGACCATCGGCGATTTCTTCACCGATGCCGTTGGTCGCCGCATCCTGCAGAGCCATGGCGCGGCGAGCGTCGTGATCGCCAACAACATGATCGCCAATGTCGACAATCTGGATCCGCTGGTGATCGGGGTTCGCGACGTGCTCGCACCGGACGGATTGTTCGTCTTCGAAACGCAATACGGCGTCGACGTCACCGAGAAGAACCTGCTCGATACCGTCTATCACGAGCATCTGTCGTATTTTAACATCAAGCCGCTGATCCGTTTCTTCGCCCGGCTGGGCATGGAGCTGATCGACGTCCAGCACATCTGGACCAAGGGCGGTTCGATCCGCGTGACCGTGCAGCGCGCCGGCGGCGCCAAGAAACCGTCGGCAGAGGTCGCGCGTTTCGTTGCCGAAGAGGAGCGGCTCGGTGTCGATCAGCCGGCTTATTACGCGCCCTATGTGAAGAGGATCGCCGCCATCCGCGACGAATTGGTCGCGATGGCCGATGCCGCCCATGCGCGCGGTCAGCTGGTCGCCGGCTATGGCGTCTCCGTGGGCACCACGACCCTGCTGCCGCAGTTCGGCCTGGAGAACAAGATCGACTTCCTCGTGGACGACGATCCCAACAAGGGGAAGGTGATGGCCGGCCCCGGCTATGACATCCCGATCCTGCCGCCTGCCGCCGCCCTCTACGAGCGCAAGCCGGCGTTCGTCGTGGTCTTCGCCTGGCGCTATGTCGACCCGATCCGGGCCAAGCACGCCCGCTATTTCGCCGAAGGCGGGAAGTTCGTGGTGCCGCTGCCGGGGATTTCCATGGTCGACCGGGCCGACTGACGGCTGCCGGCTCCCGATAGCCTTGCCGGGGATGGCGCGTTCCGGGCGGTCGACAAGTCCTTGATCCGCATGGCTTCTGCACGGGCGTCCGGGGAAGGGCGGCCTGCTGGCGCGACCTCTCTATACCTTGACCTTTGGCCGCATCCGCAGTAGATACCCCGCACTCGCAGCCGGCCCGTTAGACGCGGATTTCCGGCGCGGCCTTGAAATCCCCGAACAATCGAGCCCGGTTTCCGGCTCATCCTTCGAGACAGAGGGCTGAGCCAACGGCGGCTGTTCGGATCCCTGAAATTCATTTGCGTCTGTCGACGGACGTTGGACCTCAAGCGATGGCAGTCAGCCCGTTCAAGTTCTTGCAGGAAGTGCGCTCGGAGACTGCCAAGGTCACCTGGCCGACCCGCCGTGAGACCACGATCACCACCATCATGGTGTTCGTGATGGTCGCCGTGGCCTCGATCTTCTTCTTCGCCGCCGATCAGATCATCCGCTACCTCATCACCTTCCTCCTGGGCATTCACTGATGGCAACAGCAACCGCTCAAGTGTCCGACAAGCGCTGGTACATCGTCCACGCCTATTCGAACTTCGAGAAGAAGGTCGCCGAATCGATCCGCGAGCAGGCCAAGCAGCGCGGGCTCGAGGAGCTGTTCGAGCTGGTGCTGGTTCCAACCGAGAAGGTCACGGAAGTGCGCCGCGGCCGCAAGATCGACGCCGAGCGCAAGTTCTTCCCCGGCTACGTGCTGGTGAAGATGAAGCTGACCGACGAGGCGTTCCATCTGATCAAGAACACGCCGAAGGTCACGGGCTTCCTCGGCGCCGAGAACAAGCCGATGCCGATCTCGGAAGCCGAGGCCATGCGCATCCTGCACCAGGTGCAGGAGGGCGTGGAACGGCCGAAGGCGTCGGTGTCGTTCGAGATCGGCGAGAACGTGCGCGTGGCCGATGGCCCGTTCGCCTCGTTCTCGGGTGTGGTCGAGGAAATCGACGAGGCGCGCTCGCGTGTGAAGGTCGCCGTGTCGATCTTCGGCCGCGCGACGCCGGTCGAGCTGGAATTCGGTCAGGTCGAGAAGGTCTGATCGGGTAACGCGGGAGGCTTCGGTCTCGCGCAACAAGAGGCCGTGGGAGGGAGGGGCGGTTGCCAGCCGCATCCCACCCAGACCACGAACCTGAAACCGCCGGTCCTGCCGGCACAACAGGAGTGATACATGGCAAAGAAAGTGACCGGATACCTGAAGCTTCAGGTCCCGGCCGGTGCGGCGAATCCCTCGCCCCCGATCGGTCCCGCGCTCGGTCAGCGCGGTCTCAACATCATGGAGTTCTGCAAGGCGTTCAACGCCCAGACCCAGAAGGAAGAGAAGAACACCCCGATCCCGGTGATCATCACCATCTATGCGGACCGTTCCTTCACCTTCGAGATGAAGACGCCGCCGATGTCCTACTTCCTCAAGCAGGCTGCAAAGATCCAGTCCGGCTCGAAGGCGCCGGGCCGTGACAAGGCCGGCAAGGTGACCAAGGCCCAGGTGCGCGAGATCGCCGAAAAGAAGATGAAGGACTTGAATTGCGACACCATCGAATCGGCCATGAAGATGGTCGAGGGCTCGGCCCGTTCGATGGGTCTGGAAGTTGCGGGGTAAGCGGCCATGGCAATCGGAAAGCGTTTGAACAAAGCCCGCGAAGGCATTGACCGCGAAAAGCTTTACCCGCTCGCGGACGCCATCAAGATGGTCAAGGAACGCGCGAAAGCGAAGTTCGACGAGACCATCGAGGTCGCGATCAATCTCGGGGTCGATCCGCGTCACGCCGACCAGATGGTCCGCGGTGTCGTGACCCTGCCGAACGGCACCGGCCGTACGCTCCGCGTCGGCGTGTTCGCCCGCGGCGCCAAGGCCGATGAAGCCAAGGCCGCCGGTGCCGACGTCGTCGGCGCCGAGGACCTGGTCGAGAAGGTGCAGAACGGCACGATCGATTTCGACCGCTGTATCGCCACCCCCGACATGATGCCGCTGGTCGGCCGCCTCGGTAAGGTGCTGGGCCCGCGCGGTCTGATGCCGAACCCGAAGATCGGTACCGTGACCATGGACGTCACCGGTGCGGTGAAGGGCGCCAAGGGCGGCTCGGTCGAGTTCCGCGTCGAGAAGGCCGGCATCCTGCAGGCCGGCGTTGGCAAGGCCTCGTTCTCCGAGGAGAAGCTGGTCGAGAACATCAAGGCTCTGGCTGACGCTGTCTCCAAGGCGAAGCCGGCCGGTTCCAAGGGCACCTACATCCAGCGCGTTGCGGTGTCCTCGACGATGGGCCCGGGCGTGAAGGTCGAGCCGGGCACCATTCTCGGCTGAGGTTTGGAAATTGCATGAGGCGAGGGGCGGGATCGGGTGACCGATTCCGCCCCTCGTCGTTTGTGGCGGCGCTCTTCGGAAACAACAACAATGGCTGACAAGGTCCTGATCTACTCGCGCTTTCCCAAGTCGATGATGGCGCGCTTCGCCGAGCGGTTCGAGCTGCTCGACACCGGCGGCAAGCCCGTGCGGGAGGTGTTTCCGGCGGAGGAGCTGGGCGGCATCCGCGCACTGCTGACTGCTGGCGGCTCGCCACTCGGTGCGGAGGCGATGGACCTGTTTCCGAATCTCGGCGCCATCGTCTGCTATGGGACTGGCTATGATGGCGTCGACCTGAAGGCGGCGGCCAGCCGGAACATCGCGGTCGGTCACAGCCCCGGTGCCAATGCGGCTTCCGTCGCCGACATCGCGATGACCTTGATGCTGGCGACGACCCGGCGGATTTTGGTGGCCGACCAATATGTCCGCAGCGGCGATTGGGCGGCCTCGAAACAGTCGCCGATGATGCGTCCCCAGGCCGGCATCCCCGGCCGCCGCATCGGCATCTACGGCATGGGTGAGATCGGCCGCAAGATCGCCGCGCGCTGTGCTGCTTTCGAGAGCGAGGTCGGCTATTTCAGCCGCACTCGGTACGATCTGCCCTATCAGTACTTTCCGACTCTGGAGGCGCTCGCCGATTGGTGCGGCGTCCTGATGATCGCGGTGCGGGCAGGGGCCGAGACCCAGCATGTCGTCAACGCCGATATCCTCAGGCGCCTCGGGGCGGAGGGCTACGTCGTCAACATCTCCCGCGGCTCCGTCATCGACGAGAAGGCGCTGGTCGCGGCGCTCACCGACAAGACCATCGCGGGGGCGGGCCTCGACGTCTTCGAGAAGGAACCGCACGCGCCTGACGCCCTGACCGAACTCCCCAACGTAGTGTTCGCCCCGCATATCGGCGGCCACACCCTGGATTCGCACATCGCCATGCAGAACTGCGTGCTGGCCAACCTGACCGCGTTCTTCGAGGGCAAACCGCTGCCGTATCGGGTCAAATCAGCCTGAATCGGCCCTTGTTGGGCCATCTCAAGCCCAACCGCCAATCGATTGGAACTGGTGTGAATTTTGCTCTTGGCAAGCAGGCTCCGAGCGGTTAAAGAACCGCCTCCGGACGTGCCGGCCTCGGCTGGCGCGTTCGTGCACGCATTCCGAAAACCGACACGACAGGAGATCATTCCTTTTCAGGACGTCCGTGAGGATTTGCCCGAAAAGGAAGGAAGATCCGTCTTTTGGCAGGGATGCGAGCAGAGGTCGGGCGGTTCGCCGGCTGACCTCGTCCTGTCCAAGACTGCAGGCGCCCGCGGGGAATTTCGATTCCTCAACGGCTTAATCGCATGGCCTGCATAGACGGGTGAAGACCGGATTTCACTTCGCATCCAGCTTTAAGGGCTGGTTTTGCGAAACGGGTCTGGTTCGGACCTCGACACGCCGTGGGCCCTTGGGCTCCCGGAGGGCAGGCTTTGAATTGTCGTCTTGCCCGGCGTGTCCGATGGGTTTTTGGCCCGGAGGTTCAGGTTTGGGCGGGACGATGGGTGCAACCCGGCGGTCCCGCTTCTCGCGATGACCGCCAACCGGAGAGAGCTTGCTGTGGAACGAGCGGCAAAAAAAGAAGCGGTCGAACAGCTCAACGAGGTCTTCAAGACCACGAGCGTCGCGATCGTTGCTCAATATTCCGGCCTCACCGTCGCCCAGATGCAGAAGCTGCGCCAGCAGATGAAGCAGGCGGGTGCCGCGGTGAAGGTCTCGAAGAACCGTCTCGCCAAAATTGCTCTTGAAGGCACTGACGTCGTTGCCATCGGCCCCATGCTGAAGGGGCCGACCGTGATCGCGACTTCGAACGATCCGGTAGCGGCGCCAAAGGTCGCCATCGAATTCGCCAAGGCGAACGAAAAGTTCGTCATCGTCGGCGGATCGATGGGGAAGACCGTCCTGAATGTCGACGGCGTGAAGGCGCTTGCCTCGCTGCCGTCGCTTGACGAACTGCGCGGCAAGATCGTCGGCCTCATCGTGGCCCCGGCGACCAAGCTGGCCCAGCTCGCCAACGCGCCCGCGGGCAAGCTCGCGCGCGTCATCCAGGCTCATGCCTCAAAGGGCGAAGCGGCCTGACGCCCTTCGCAAAACTCAAACCCGAACCAGACTTACAGTTAAGGAAACTGAACAATGGCTGACCTGCAGAAGATCGTTGACGACCTCTCGAGCCTGACCGTGCTCGAAGCTGCCGAACTCGCGAAGCTCCTCGAAGAGAAGTGGGGCGTTTCGGCTGCCGCGGCTGTCGCCGTGGCCGGCCCGGCTGCTGGCGGCGGCGGTGCTGCCGCTCCGGCGGAAGAGAAGACCGAGTTCACGGTCGTTCTCGCCAGCGCCGGCGACAAGAAGATCGAGGTCATCAAGGAAGTCCGCGCCATCACCGGTCTCGGCCTGAAGGAAGCAAAGGACCTCGTCGAGGGTGCTCCGAAGCCGCTGAAGGAAGGCGTGAACAAGGACGAAGCCGACAAGATCAAGGCCCAGCTCGAGAAGGCTGGCGCCAAGGTCGAGCTCAAGTAAGCACTGCTTACTGGCGGGATCCCGGGCAGGCAACAGCTCTGCCCGGGATCCTAGTCCCCCTTCGAGAGGGTGGACCGGAATGCAAAAGGCGTGCGACGGAACGATCCGACGCAGGCCAAACACGAAAAAGTGTGGGGATTTGAGGGTTTGACCCTCGAATCTGCACTATTGTCGCCCCATATCGGGTCGGCAGCACGAAAGCGCGGTGGGCAGGGATGCCGGATTTCCCTGTAAGCCGTTGGGAGAGCAGGCTATTTCGGGCTTTTGCAGTCCGTGAAGATGATCGTTGTGACGGGCGGGCGCGCATCTGCGCCCCGCGCGTCGTTTTGCGTTTTGAAGGTCTGAAGAACAGATTCAGGACATCGGCGCCTGAAACTGCGTCTCCGGCCCCCCAAGACGGGTTCGAAAATTCAACCCGGAAAGCGGTGGCAGCCGCGGTCCGGACGGTGCGCCCAGGGCGGGCGACGAAAATGAGAGGCCACGATGGCGCAGCAGACATTCACCGGTCGCAAACGCGTTCGCAAGTTCTTCGGACACATCAAGGAAGTCGCCGAGATGCCGAACCTCATCGAGGTTCAGAAGGCGTCCTATGACCAGTTCCTGATGGTGGACGAACCCCAGGGCGGACGTCTCGACGAGGGTCTGCAGGCGGTGTTCCGCTCGGTGTTTCCGATCTCCGACTTCTCCGGCACCTCGATGCTGGAATTCGTCCGCTACGAGTTCGAGCAGCCGAAATACGACGTCGACGAGTGCCGCCAGCGCGGCATGACCTTCGCTGCGCCCCTCAAGGTGACGCTGCGCCTCATCGTGTTCGATATCGACGAGGAAACCGGCGCGAAGTCGGTGAAGGACATCAAGGAGCAGGACGTCTACATGGGCGACATCCCGCTCATGACGATGAACGGCACCTTCATCGTCAACGGCACCGAGCGCGTCATCGTCTCGCAGATGCACCGTTCGCCCGGCGTGTTCTTCGACCACGACAAGGGCAAGACCCATTCCTCGGGCAAGCTGCTGTTCGCCGCCCGCGTCATCCCGTACCGCGGCTCCTGGCTCGACATCGAGTTCGACGCCAAGGACATCGTCTATGCGCGTATCGACCGTCGCCGCAAGATTCCGGTGACGTCGCTGATGTTCGCCCTCGGCCTCGACGGCGAGGCGATCCTGTCCACGTTCTACAAGAAGATTCTCTACAAGCGGACCAAGGAAGGCTGGCGCGTTCCGTTCGACGCCAACCGCTTCCGCGGCTACTCCACGGTCAACGACCTGATCGATGCCGACACCGGCAAGGTCGTGCTCGAGGCCGGCAAGAAGCTCACCGTCCGCGCCGCCCGCCAGCTCCAGGAGAAGGGGCTGAAGGCGCTGCGCATGGCCGACGAGGAGCTGGTCGGCAATTACGTCGCCGAGGATCTCGTCAACCCCAAGACCGGTGAGATCCACGCCGAGGCCGGTGAGGAGATCACCGACAAGCTGATGAAGGCGCTCAACGAGCAGGGCTACAAAGAGCTGCCGCTGCTCGACATCGACCACGTCAATGTCGGCCCCTACATCCGCAACACGCTCTCGGCCGACAAGAACATGACGCGCGAGGACGCGCTGTTCGACATCTACCGCGTGATGCGTCCGGGCGAGCCGCCGACGCTGGAATCGGCGCAGGCCATGTTCCAGTCGCTGTTCTTCGACGCCGAGCGCTACGACCTCTCCGCGGTCGGCCGCGTCAAAATGAACATGCGCCTCGACCTCGATGCGCCCGATACCCAGCGCACGCTGCGCAAGGAGGACATCCTCTCCGTCATCAAGACGCTGGTGGATCTGCGCGACGGCAAGGGCGAGATCGACGACATCGACCATCTCGGCAACCGCCGCGTGCGTTCGGTCGGCGAGCTCATGGAGAACCAGTATCGCATCGGCCTGTTGCGCATGGAGCGCGCGATCAAGGAGCGCATGTCCTCTGTCGACATCGACACGGTCATGCCGCAGGACCTGATCAACGCCAAGCCGGCGGCCGCCGCGGTGCGCGAGTTCTTCGGCTCCTCGCAGCTGTCGCAGTTCATGGACCAGACCAACCCGCTCAGCGAGATCACCCACAAGCGCCGCCTCTCGGCGCTCGGACCGGGCGGTCTCACCCGCGAGCGCGCCGGCTTCGAGGTGCGCGACGTGCATCCGACGCATTACGGCCGCATCTGCCCGATCGAGACGCCAGAAGGTCCGAACATCGGCCTGATCAACTCGCTCGCGACCTTCGCGCGCGTGAACAAGTACGGCTTCGTCGAGACGCCGTATCGCAAGGTCAAGGATGGCCGTGTCACCGACGAGGTCGTGTACCTGTCGGCGATGGAGGAAGGGCGCTATTCCGTGGCCCAGGCCAACGTGCCGGTCGACGCCAAGGGCCGCTTCACCGAAGACCTCGTGGTCTGCCGCTCGAGTGGCACCCGCGACGTCGTGCCGATGACGCCCGACAAGGTCGACTACATGGACGTGTCGCCGAAGCAGCTCGTTTCGGTCGCCGCGGCGCTGATCCCGTTCCTCGAGAACGACGACGCCAACCGCGCGCTGATGGGCTCGAACATGCAGCGCCAGGCGGTGCCGCTGGTTCGCGCCGAGGCGCCGTTCGTCGGCACCGGCATGGAGGGCGTGGTTGCCCGCGACTCGGGCGCTGCGATCGCGGCGCGCCGTTCGGGCGTGATCGACCAGATCGATGCGACCCGCGTCGTCATCCGCGCCACGGAAGATCTCGATCCGACCAAGTCGGGCGTCGATATCTACCGCCTCATGAAGTACCAGCGCTCCAACCAGTCGACCTGCATCAACCAGCGTCCGCTGGTGAAGGTCGGCGACGTCGTCAAGAAGGGCGACATCATCGCCGACGGTCCCTCGACCGATCTCGGCGAGCTCGCGCTCGGCCGCAACGTGCTGGTCGCGTTCATGCCGTGGAACGGCTACAACTTCGAAGACTCGATTCTGCTCTCCGAGCGGATCGTGAAGGAGGACGTCTTCACCTCGATCCACATCGAGGAGTTCGAGGTGATGGCCCGCGACACCAAGCTCGGACCTGAGGAAATCACCCGCGACATTCCGAACGTCTCGGAAGAAGCGCTGAAGAACCTCGACGAAGCCGGTATCGTCTACATCGGCGCGGAAGTGCGCGCCGGCGACATCCTGGTCGGCAAGATCACGCCGAAGGGCGAAAGCCCGATGACGCCGGAAGAGAAGCTGCTGCGCGCCATTTTCGGCGAGAAGGCGTCCGACGTCCGCGACACCTCGCTGCGCGTTCCCCCGGGCGTGCAGGGCACCATCGTCGAAGTCCGCGTGTTCAACCGCCACGGCGTCGACAAGGACGAGCGTGCGCTGGCGATCGAGCGGGAGGAGATCGAGCGCCTCGCCAAGGACCGCGACGACGAGCAGGCGATCCTGGACCGTAACGTCTACAACCGTCTTGCCGAGCTGCTCGAGGGGCGGCAGGGCATTGCAGGTCCCAAGGGCTTCAAGAAGGACACCAAGATCACCCGTGCGGTGCTCGAGGAGTATCCGAAGTCGCAATGGTGGCTGTTCGCTTCGCCGAACGACAAGCTGATGGCCGAGATCGAGGCCATGCGGAAGCAGTACGACGAGTCGAAGAAGGGGCTCGAACAGCGCTTCCTCGACAAGGTCGAGAAGCTTCAGCGCGGTGACGAATTGCCGCCCGGCGTGATGAAGATGGTCAAGGTCTTCGTCGCGGTGAAGCGCAAGATCCAGCCCGGCGACAAGATGGCCGGCCGCCACGGCAACAAGGGCGTGGTGTCGAAGATCGTGCCGATCGAGGACATGCCGTTCCTCGAAGACGGCACGCATGCCGACATCGTGCTCAATCCGCTCGGCGTGCCTTCGCGCATGAACGTCGGACAGATCCTCGAGACCCATCTCGGCTGGGCCTGCGCCGGCCTCGGCAAGCGTATCGGCCAGACTGTCGATGCGTACCTGTCGAAGCAGGACATCAAGCCGCTGAAGGAGACCTTGAAGAAGGTCTACGGCGAGGACGAGACGATCAAGTCACTCAACGACAACGAGCTGCTCGAACTCGGCCATAACCTCAGCCGCGGCGTGCCGATCGCAACCCCGGTGTTCGACGGTGCCAAGGAAGCCGATATCGAGGAGATGCTGAAGCTCGCCGGTCTCGACGCTTCGGGTCAGTCGACCGTCTATGACGGCCGCACCGGCGATCCGTTCGATCGCAAGGTGACGGTGGGCTACATCTACATGCTCAAGCTGCACCATCTGGTCGACGACAAGATCCATGCGCGTTCGATCGGTCCGTACTCGCTCGTCACCCAGCAGCCGCTGGGCGGCAAGGCGCAGTTCGGCGGCCAGCGCTTCGGCGAAATGGAGGTTTGGGCGCTCGAGGCTTACGGCGCGGCGTACACGCTCCAGGAGATGCTGACGGTGAAGTCGGACGACGTCGCCGGCCGTACCAAGGTGTACGAGGCGATCGTGCGCGGCGACGACACGTTCGAGGCCGGTATTCCGGAATCGTTCAACGTGCTGGTCAAGGAAATGCGCTCGCTCGGCCTCAACGTCGACCTGCACAACTCCAAGATGGGACCGGCGCCGACGTCGGAAGCGGCCGAGTAACTCGACCTGTCATGCCCGGCCTTCGCGGCCGGGCATCGGCGCCCCGCCCGAGGCCTTGAGGGCAGGGCGCCATGCAGAAGTGATTTTCGAATTTGCGGCCGGAGGCGACCGGCACGCGAGGAGAAGACGATGAACCAAGAAATTATGAATCTCTTCAACCCGACGACGCCGGCTCAGGTCTTCGACCAGATCCGGATCTCGATCGCGTCTCCAGAGAAGATTCTGTCCTGGTCCTACGGCGAGATCAAGAAGCCGGAGACCATCAACTATCGTACCTTCAAGCCCGAGCGCGACGGCCTGTTCTGCGCCCGCATCTTCGGGCCGATCAAGGACTACGAGTGCTTGTGCGGCAAGTACAAGCGCATGAAGTACAAGGGCATCATCTGCGAGAAGTGCTCGGTCGAGGTCACGCTGTCGCGCGTCCGGCGCGAGCGCATGGGCCATATCGAGCTCGCAGCTCCCGTCGCGCACATCTGGTTCCTGAAGTCGCTGCCCTCGCGCATCGGCCTCCTGCTCGACATGACGCTGAAGGATCTCGAGCGGATCCTCTACTTCGAATATTACGTCGTGCTCGAGCCGGGCCTCACCGCGCTGAAGGACCGTCAGCTGCTGTCGGAAGACGAGTATCTGAAGGCGCAGGACGAGTACGGCCAGGACAGCTTCACCGCCATGATCGGCGCCGAGGCGATCCGCGAGCTGCTCAAGGGCATGGACCTCGAGAAGCTCGAGGCCTCGCTGCGTGCCGAGATGCAGGAGACCGACTCCGACATCAAGCACAAGAAGCTCGCCAAGCGTCTGAAGATCGTGGAAGCGTTCCGCCATTCCGGCAACAAGCCGGAATGGATGATCATGACCGTGATCCCGGTGATTCCGCCGGACCTGCGTCCGCTGGTGCCGCTGGACGGCGGCCGTTTCGCGACCTCTGATCTCAACGACCTCTATCGCCGCGTCATCAACCGCAACAACCGCTTGAAGCGGCTGATGGAGCTGCGCGCGCCCGACATCATCATCCGCAACGAGAAGCGCATGCTTCAGGAAGCGGTCGATGCGCTGTTCGACAACGGCCGCCGCGGCCGCGTCATCACCGGCGCCAACAAGCGTCCGCTGAAGTCGCTCGCCGACATGCTCAAGGGCAAGCAGGGCCGCTTCCGCCAGAACCTGCTCGGCAAGCGCGTCGACTATTCAGGCCGTTCGGTGATCGTGGTCGGTCCCGAGCTGCGCCTGCATCAGTGCGGCCTGCCGAAGAAGATGGCGCTCGAGCTGTTCAAGCCGTTCATCTATTCGCGGCTCGACGCCAAGGGCCTGTCCACCACCGTGAAGCAGGCCAAGAAGCTGGTCGAGAAGGAGCGGCCCGAGGTCTGGGACATCCTGGACGAGGTGATCCGCGAGCATCCGGTGCTGCTCAACCGCGCCCCGACGCTGCACCGCCTCGGCATTCAGGCATTCGAGCCCGTGCTGATCGAGGGCAAGGCGATCCAGCTTCACCCGCTGGTCTGCTCCGCGTTCAACGCCGACTTCGACGGCGACCAGATGGCCGTGCACGTTCCGCTGTCGCTCGAAGCGCAGCTGGAAGCGCGCGTCCTGATGATGTCGACCAACAACATCCTGCATCCGGCGAACGGCCAGCCGATCATCGTGCCGTCGCAGGACATCGTGCTCGGTCTGTACTACGTCTCGATCATGCGCGAAGGCCTGCCCGGCGAGGGCAAGGTATTCGGCGACATGGCCGAGCTCGAGCATGCGCTGCACGCGAAGGTCATCCACCTCCACACCAAGATCAAGTACCGGTGGGAAGGCATGGACGAGACCGGCAAGGTCTCCAAGCGCTGGATCGAGACCACGGCGGGCCGCGTCATGCTCGGCAATCTGCTGCCGAAGAACCCGCGCATCTCCTACGAGATCATCAACAAGCTGATGACCAAGCGCGAGATCTCCGGCGTCATCGACCAGGTCTACCGCCACTGCGGCCAGAAGGAGACGGTGATCTTCTGCGACCGCATCATGGCGCTCGGCTTCTACAACGCGTTCAAGGCCGGCATCTCGTTCGGCAAGGACGACATGGTCGTGCCGCACGGCAAGTGGAAGATCGTCGACACCACCCGTACGCTGGCGAAGGATTTCGAGCAGCAGTACAACGACGGCCTGATCACCCATGGCGAGAAGTACAACAAGGTCGTCGACGCCTGGTCGAAGGCCACGGAAGAAATCGCCAAGGCGATGATGAAGGAGATCTCCGCCACCAAGAAGACGGCGAGCGGAGCCGACGCCGACATCAACTCGATCTACATGATGGCTCACTCCGGTGCCCGCGGTTCGCCGGCCCAGATGCGCCAGCTCGCCGGCATGCGCGGCCTGATGGCCAAGCCGTCGGGCGAGATCATTGAGACGCCGATCATCTCGAACTTCAAGGAAGGCCTCTCGGTGCTCGAGTACTTCAACTCGACCCACGGCGCCCGCAAGGGCCTCGCGGACACCGCGTTGAAGACCGCGAACTCCGGCTACCTGACCCGTCGTCTCGTCGACGTGGCGCAGGACTGCATCATCACGCAGAGCGACTGCGGCACCAAGCTCGGCATCAAGATGCGCGCCATCGTCGACGCCGGTACTGTGGTCGCCTCGCTCGGCTCGCGCATCCTCGGACGCACGGCCTGCGAAGACGTGCGTGACAGCTCGGGCCAGGTGATCGTCAAGCGCGATACGCTGATGGAAGAGAGCCACGTGGATGCCATCCACCAGGCCGGCATCCAGGAGGTGAAGATCCGCTCGGCACTGACCTGCGAGCTCGTCAACGGCATCTGCGGCAAGTGCTACGGCCGCGACCTCGCCCGCGGCACGCCGGTCAACCACGGCGAAGCGGTTGGCGTCATCGCGGCGCAGTCGATCGGCGAGCCGGGCACCCAGCTCACCATGCGCACCTTCCACATCGGCGGTGCGGCGCAGCTCAACGAGCAGTCCTTCGTCGAAGCCAACTTCGACGGCAAGATCGTGATCAGGAACAAGGCCATCGCCCGCAACAGCGAAGGTCACCTTATCGCGATGGTGCGCAACATGGTTGTCGCGATCGTCGATGCCGACGGCACCGAGCGTGCGACGCACCGGATCCAGTACGGTTCGCGTCTGCACGTCGACGAGGGCGACATGGTCAAGCGCGGCCAGCGCATCGTCGAGTGGGATCCCTACACCCGTCCGCTGCTCACCGAGGTCGAAGGAACCATTGGCTTCGAGGATCTGGTCGAGGGGCAGTCGATCTCGGAAACGCTCGACGAGGCCACCGGTATCGCCAAGCGTGTGGTCATCGACTGGCGCTCGACGCGCGGCGGCTCGGACCTGCGTCCGGCCATCGTGGTCAAGGGCAAGGACGGCAAGGTGCTCAAGCTCGCCCGTGGCGGCGATGCCCGCTACATGCTGTCGGTCGACGCCATTCTCTCGGTCGACATCGGAGCCAAGGTCCAGCCGGGCGACATCCTCGCCCGTGTCTCGACCGAAAGCGCCAAGACGCGTGACATCACCGGCGGTCTGCCGCGGGTGGCGGAACTGTTCGAGGCTCGGCGCCCGAAGGATGCGGCGATCATCGCCGAAATCGCGGGCACCATCCGGTTCGGGCGCGACTACAAGAACAAGCGTCGCATCTCGATCGAGCCGATGGACAAGACCGACGAGCCGCGCGAGTACCTGATCCCGAAGGGCAAGCACATCCACCTTCAGGACGGCGACGTCGTCGAAAAGGGCGACTTCATCGTGGAAGGCAACCCGGCGCCGCACGACATCCTCGCGGTCAAGGGCATCGAGGAGCTCGCTGCCTATCTGGTCAACGAGATCCAGGAGGTCTACCGGCTTCAGGGCGTGCTCATCAACGACAAGCACATCGAGGTGATTGTCCGTCAGATGCTCCAGAAGGTGGAAATCACCGACCAGGGCGACACGGACATGATCTCCGGCGAGCAGGTCGACAAGATCGAGTTCGACGCGCTCAACGTGAAGGCCAAGGAAGAGGGCAAGAAGCCCGCCACGGGAACGCCGGTTCTGCTCGGCATCACCAAGGCGAGCCTCCAGACCCGCTCCTTCTTCTCGGCGGCATCGTTCCAGGAGACCACCCGCGTCCTCACCGAGGCGGCGGTCAACGGCAAGATCGACCCGCTCGAAGGCCTCAAGGAGAACGTCATCGTCGGCCGGCTGATCCCGGCGGGCACCGGCGCCTCCATGGCCAAGATCCGCGAAGTCGCCATGAAGCGCGACAAGCTGATCCTGGACGAGCGCGAGAAGCAGGCCGCCGTCGTGTCGCCGGCGCCGGAAGCCGAGCTTCCTGCGCTGCCGCCCGCGGAATGATCGTTCATCCGTAGGAATACCGAGGACAATGAAAAGGCCGGCTTTCGCCGGCCTTTTTGCTGCTTTGTTTGCTTGTTGCGATGCGGGATCAACCTTTGTTCATCTTTCCTTCAGCCGCAAAAGCGCTTGTGCTATGGCGCCTTAGACCGGTGGTCCCGCCAAGGGGGCAGGGCCGGAAGACCACGGAACTCTCATGCTTGATCTCGCAATCGTAGGCGGCGGCCCCGGCGGGCTGATGAGCGCCTGGTACCTGAAGCGCAAGCTCGGCGACCTCTGCCGCGTCACCATCTACGAGGCCTCCGACAGGCTCGGCGGCAAGATCGTCACCCGCAAGTTCGATTCGGCGCCCGCGATGTACGAGGCCGGCGTTGCCGAGATCTACGACTACTCCATGACAGGCCCGGATCCTCTGCGCGAGCTGATCCAGCATTTCGGCCTTCAGACCATTCCGATGGATGCCGAGCAGGTGCAGTTCGGCGGTGAGCTGCTCAACGACGTTCCCGGCATGCGCCGCAAATACGGCGCCAAGACTGCCGCCGCGATCGAAGCCTTCCGCAAGCGCTGCGCCGAGGTGATGTCGCCGGTGGAATATTACGAGGGTGTCGGCGCGCACGACAACGAACATCCCTGGGCCTACAAGACCGCCGAGCAGGTGCTCGACGAGGAGGTCGAGGACGTCACCGCAAAGCGCTTCTTCAAGGTAATGGCGCGTTCCGACATCGCGACCGAGAGCCACAACACCAACGGCCTCAACGCGCTCAAGAACTATCTGATGGACGTCGACGGCTATATCGGCCTCTATTCCATCCAGAACGGCAACGAGCAGCTGATCGAGTGCCTGCAGTCGAAGGTCAATGCCGACATCCAGCTCAATCACCGCGTGCTCACCGTCGGCAAGGCGCCGACCGGCCGGTATCAGCTCAAGATGATGAACGGCAAGGGGCCGGAGACCCGTGACTTCGATCTCGTGCTGGTCTGCCTGCCGCATTCCTGGCTCGCCACTCTCGGCTGGGAGGGCGAGCAGCTGCGCAGGTCGATGGTCAAGCACGTCGCCTATTTCGACCGGCCCGCGCACTATCTGCGCGTCTCGATCCTGTTCGACGAGCCGTTCTGGGGCGACAAGATTCCGGGCGCCTGGTTCATGTCGGAAGCCTTCGGCGGCTGCTGCGTCTACAACGAGGGCGCACGTCACGACGTCGGCAAGCATGGTGTTCTGAACTGGCTCATTCCCGGCTCCGATGCGCTGGCTTTTGCCAATCTGTCGGACCAGGAGCTGATCGATGCCGCCCTGAAATCGCTGCCGGCTTCTCTCGGCGATGCGCGTCTGCACTTCATGGAAGGCAAGATCCACCGCTGGCTGTCCTCGGTGAACGCGCTGCCTGGTGGTTTGCCCGCGCGCGACGTCATGACCAATCACCGGCCCGAGCCGAAGGAGCACCCCGGCATCGTGGTGGTTGGCGACTATCTGTTCGATTCGACGCTCAACGGCCTGCTCGATTCCTCGGACGCGGCGACCGACATCATCCTGACCGAGATGATGCGCCTGCGCCGCCAGCGCGCGCAGGACGACAAGCCGCTCTCGGACAAGATCGATCGCAAATATTTCGAGAATTATCGCGGTCTCGGCCCCTATCACCAGGCGTGGCGGCACTTCACCGATCCCGACTACCTGACGACGCTGATTGGCATTGTCTGGGGCAGGGCGGCGGGCGCCAAGCTGCTGGTCGCGGGCTCCGCCAGCGGCGAACTGGTCGGCGCCCTGCGCGATCGCGGCATCGATGCATGGGGAATCGAGAACAACCCCGCGATCCACGCCAGGACGCCGAAATCGCTGAAGAAGTACAACAAGCTCGGCACGATCACCGAGATGCCGTTCAAGGACGGCACGTTCGACTTCGTGTTCGAGACCAGCCTCTGCCACGTTTCCCCGAAGCAAGTGGTCCGCGCGATCCGCGAGCTCAACCGCGTGGTCAAGACCGGCCTCGTGTTCGGCTCCATCACCTCGGACATGGCGCCGGCATTGATCGACCGCTACGACCTCTTGCGCGGAGTCAAGAAGCTCGGCACCTGGTGGGAATGGTCCGAACTGTTTTTCGGCAACGGCTTCGACCTGTCGATGCACCGCAAGGATTGCACCGATGCGCTGTGGGAGGCGACGCTCGCCGCCAACAAGGGGCCGGGGCAGTGGTACGCCGACGCGGACAGCTTGCGCTATTCCTTCTTCGACAAGGTCGAGGACGAGGACTAGCCTGGGGGACGCCAACCGAATTCGCCAATTGTTTTGCCGAATTCATCTTGATCGCATAAAATCGGTGCAATAGCGGTTGCCGCTATTTCCTGCGTTCTCTGCGGTCATGCCGGCCGTCAGCATCGGTTGGTTTCATGGCATCCAAGCCTTTCTTGCCTGGCGACAAGCCTCTATCTCCCGATCAACAGAAGCTCGCCGCGGAGGAGGCGGCCGGGCTCGATGGCAAGCTCGCCGACGCTGCCAAGCCGGATCTCAAGGACGACGAGGACGCCGAAGACGAGGGGGATGACGAGCTGGAGCTCGACGAGGACGATGAGGACGAGGACCTCGTCGTCTTTACCGCGCGCGAAGCCGCCGGGGCCCTTGCGACCATTGTCGGGTTCGTCAAGCCCTATCTCTCCAACTACAAGCGGATGCTGTCATTCGTGGCATTCGGCGTCGTGGTCGAGACGTTGTTCAACGTCATCATGCCGCTCAGCCTCAAGTTCCTGATCGACGATGCGCTCGGCGAGGAGGATTTTCAAGCGCTCTACAAGATCCTCGGCGTGCTCGCCGTCGCCGGCATCTTCACCTCGATCGTTGCGGTCTGGTACGAACGCTGGGACGCGCGACTCGCCGCTTGCGTCATCTCCGATGTTCGCAAACGCCTGTTCGAGCACGTCCAGGACCTGCCCGCCGCCTATTTCGGCCGCACCAGGCGCGGCGAGATCCTATCGCGCTTCTCGGTCGATCTCTCGGCCTTCGAAGGCTCGGTCAAGACGTTCGCCAACAGTGCCGCGCTGCCGTTCCTGGAGCTGATCGCCGGCATCATCCTGATGCTGTTCCTCAACTGGCAGCTCGCCGTCGTCGCGCTGCTGGTGTTCCCGATCACGCTGATCGGCCCGCGGATCCTGACGCCGAAGGCGGTGCAGGCCAATTACGAACAGAAGCTCAATGAATCGGCGTTGCTGGGCCAAGTCCAGGAGAACGTGGCCGCCCAGGCGGTCATCAAGGCGTTCAGCCTGCAACGCAAGATGTTCGGCTTCTTCCGGTTGCGCAACGACGAGACCCGCAACAAGATGGCCTCGGCCACATTCCTCTCGACCATGGTGGAGCGGACCGTCACCATCTCGGTGCTCCTCCTGCACCTTGTGGTGCTCGCGATCGGCGCGTATCTGGCGACCAAGGGCCATATCACCATCGGCACCTTCGTCACCTTCGAGAGCGCGTTCTGGGAGGTCTCCTACAACATCGCCCATGTGATGCATTTCATCCCGGTGTCGATCTCCTCGGCCGCTGCGATCCGCCACATCCAGGAATTGCTCGACGAGCCGACCCGCAGCGCCGATCGGCCGGGCGCGCCAGATCTGCCGCGCATCACCCACGACATTACCTTCGATCACGTCACCTTCCAGTACGAGGGCAGTCAGACGCCGGTGCTGGACAATCTCAGCCTCAAGCTCGATGCCGGCAAGCGCATCGCGATCGTCGGTCCGAGCGGCTCCGGTAAGAGCACGCTGCTCAATCTGATCCTGCGGCTCTACGTGCCCGACGAAGGCCGCGTCACCATCGACGGCGTCGACGTCCGCAAGGTGACGCTGGACTCGCTGCGCCGGAGCATGGCGGTGGTGTTCCAGGAGAACATGCTGTTCAACATGTCGATCCGCGAGAACATCCGGCTCGGCAAGGAGGGCGCAACCGACGAGGAGGTGGAGGAGGCGGCCAAGAAGGCCGAGATCCACCGCTACATCATGAGCCTGCCGCAGCGCTACGACACGCCGGTCGGCGAGCGCGGCGACACACTGTCGGGCGGCCAGCGCCAGCGCATCGCGATCGCGCGCGCGATCATCCGTAACCCCTCCGTGCTGCTGCTGGACGAAGCCACCTCGGCGCTGGACCAGACCACCGAGGCTGCGATCAACCGTACGCTGCTCAGGGTCGCCAAGGGTCGCACCATGATCTGGTCGACCCACCGCCTGACCTCGGTGGTCGAGATGGACGAGATCATCGTGATTTCAGGGGGCAGGGCGATCGAGCGCGGTTCCCATGCCGAGCTGCTCGCCAAGAATGGCACCTATCGCAAGCTGTGGAACGACCAGATCCACCAGTCCCATGCCGCGGCAGCTCACGCCGACGCCGACCGCGATGATGACGACGAGGACGAAGACCTCGATGACGATGAGGACGACGAGGAGGAGTAACCGCGGGCGGTCAGCTTCGAGGGGCCGCGTCTGATCGCCTCGTCTCACAGGCAACGCGCGGTTCAGCGCCGACTCGTCGATTCTCTGATGCAAGGCGTTCGGCCGCCGCGACGCCGCGTTTTTTTTTCGCACGCATGGTTTGGGGCAAGAGCCATTCGCGGATCGACCAGTCCGGGCTGAAGCCCCGTCACACCGGGCATCGCGGCGGGCGCCTGGTTGACCGGCCACCAGCCAGCAAACTGAGCGCAGGCAGGAGAAACACCCCTGAGCCTGGTAATAAAACTACATTAAGCCCGGGTATAATTGTTTTCAGATCTGGCAGGTCAATCGCCTCGATCCCATATCAGGCAGGTGCGGGGAGTCGGCCAAGAGGCTATTTTTTGCAGGCGCATGAAGCGCTTTGTGACTGTCGTTTCACCTTGACTTGACCGATTCTCACTTATAGAAAGCGCCTCACTTAACGACAGGCGGTGAGCATCGCCAGCGTCGGAACGGGCCACCCGTTGATCCCCAAAGACTAGATCTGCCAGGGGTCGCAAAGACGGGCACCAACCTCGACGAATGCCGCTCAAACGCTGTCGATCATAGCTAGGCAATGCCAGTGCGACTTTAGTTCTCTCGAGCACGTTCTCTTGAGATCGAATTCGGATGCATGACCTCAGTGCGCGGGCCGCGGCGTTACGCTGGAACGGCTTCGAGACTGCGGTCCTCTGTGGCGTCGAAGCGCTTTCCGCTCGTTGATGGAGCGGTTGGCGCAATTTCGCTTTGCGCGGATCATTCGCGCCAGGCGGCCCGTTCGGGCGGGTAGCTCGAGCAGAATTTGCGGACCCGGTGACGGGCCGCGGCAAGACAGCGGACCCGCGAGGGGCCGCGGCAGAAAAAGGGTGAAGGCCAGAATGCCGACGATCAACCAGCTGATCGCTCAACCGCGGGAAGTGCAGAAGTCGCGCAAGAAGGTGCCGGCGCTGCAGCAGTCGCCGCAGAAGCGTGGTGTTTGCACGCGCGTCTACACCACGACCCCGAAGAAGCCGAACTCGGCGCTTCGTAAGGTTGCCAAGGTGCGCCTGACCAACGGCTTTGAGGTGATCGGCTACATCCCCGGCGAGGGCCATAACCTCCAGGAGCACTCGGTGGTCATGATCCGCGGCGGCCGCGTCAAGGACTTGCCGGGCGTGCGCTATCACATCCTCCGCGGCGTTCTGGACACCCAGGGCGTCAAGAACCGTAAGCAGCGTCGTTCGAAGTACGGCGCCAAGCGTCCGAAGTAAGCGGGAACCAAGCCTATGTCTCGTCGCCACTCTGCGGAAAAGCGCGAAGTTCTTCCGGATCCGAAGTTCGGGAACATCATCGTCACGAAGTTCATGAACTCGGTGATGTACGCCGGCAAGAAGTCGGTTGCGGAAGGCATCGTCTATGGTGCGTTCGGCATCATCGAATCCAAGACCAAGCAGAACCCGCTCGGCGTGTTCGAGCAGGCGCTCGAGAACGTCATGCCGACCATCGAGGTTCGCTCCCGCCGCGTCGGCGGCGCGACTTACCAGGTTCCGGTCGAGGTCCGCTCGACCCGCCGGCAGGCGCTCGGCATTCGCTGGCTGATCGCGGCTGCGCGCGAGCGCAACGAGAAGACGATGACCGAGCGGCTCTCGGCGGAGCTTTTGGACGCATCGAACAACCGGGGGAACGCCGTCAAGAAGCGCGAAGACGTGCACCGGATGGCGGAAGCCAACCGCGCCTTCTCGCACTATCGCTGGTAACGGCGAAACAAACGGACTCGCAAGGAACACCCTATGCCCCGCCAACATGCCATCGAGGACTACCGTAACTTCGGTATCATGGCGCATATCGACGCCGGCAAGACCACGACGACCGAGCGCATCCTCTATTACACCGGCAAGAGCCACAAGATCGGCGAAGTGCACGAAGGTGCCGCGACGATGGACTGGATGGAGCAGGAGCAGGAGCGTGGCATCACGATCACCTCGGCTGCGACCACCGCGTTCTGGAACGGCAAGCGCCTGAACATCATCGACACTCCCGGTCACGTCGACTTCACCATCGAAGTCGAGCGTTCGCTCCGCGTGCTCGACGGCGCCGTCTGCGTGCTCGACTCCAACCAGGGCGTCGAGCCTCAGACCGAGACCGTCTGGCGCCAGGGCGACAAGTACAAGGTTCCGCGCATCGTCTTCGCCAACAAGATGGACAAGATCGGTGCCGACTTCTTCAAGTGTCTGGCGGACATCGTCGACCGTCTGGGCGCCAAGCCCGTCGCGATCCAGCTTCCGATCGGTGCCGAGAACAACTTCAAGGGTCTCGTCGACCTCGTGAAGATGAAGGGCGTCGTCTGGAACGATGAATCGCTCGGCGCCAAGTTCGATTATGTCGATATTCCGGAAGACCTTGCCGACCAGGCCAAGGAATACCGCGAGAAGATGGTGGAAGCCGCCGTCGAGCTCGACGACGATGCCATGGCCGCCTATCTCGACGGCAAGGAGCCGGACGAGGCGACCCTGAAGCGCCTGATCCGCAAGGCGGTGCTGACTGGCGCGTTTTATCCCGTGCTGTGCGGCTCGGCCTTCAAGAACAAGGGTGTGCAGCCGCTGCTCGACGCCGTGGTCGACTATCTGCCGTCGCCGCTCGACGTGCCCGCGATCAAGGGCACCGACGACAAGGGCAACGAGGTCGTGCGCAAGGCGGACGACAAGGAGCCGCTGGCGCTGCTCGCGTTCAAAATCATGGACGACCCGTTCGTCGGCACCATCACCTTCTGCCGCATCTATTCCGGCATTCTGCAGAGCGGCACCGGCGTCGTGAACTCGACCCGCGAGAAGAAGGAGCGGATCGGGCGCATGCTGTTGATGCATGCGAACAACCGCGAGGACATCAAGGAAGCCTATGCTGGCGACATCGTCGCGTTGGCCGGCCTGAAGGAAGCGCGCACCGGTGACACGCTGTGCGATCCCGACAAGCAGGTGATCCTGGAGAAGATGGAATTCCCCGAGCCGGTCATCGAGATCGCGATCGAGCCGAAGTCCAAGGCCGACCAGGAGAAGCTGGGCGTGGCGCTGGCCAAGCTCGCCGCGGAGGATCCGTCCTTCCGCGTGTCGACCGACCACGAGTCCGGCCAGACCATCCTCAAGGGCATGGGCGAACTCCACCTCGACATCAAGGTCGACATCCTCAAGCGCACCTACAAGGTCGACGCCAACATCGGCGCGCCGCAGGTGGCGTTCCGTGAGCGCATCACCAAGCGGGTCGAGCACAGCTACACCCACAAGAAGCAGACCGGCGGTACTGGCCAGTTTGCGGCCGTGTCGTTCATCGTCGAGCCGAACGAAGCCGGCAAGGGCTTCGAGTTCGAATCGAAGATCGTCGGTGGCGCGGTGCCGAAGGAATACATCCCGGGCGTCGAGAAGGGCCTGGAGAGCGTGCTGTCGTCCGGCGTGGTCGCGGGCTTCCCCGTGGTCGACGTCAAGGTGCAGCTCGTCGACGGCAAGTATCACGACGTCGACTCGTCGGCGCTCGCCTTCGAAATCGCCTCGCGCGCCTGCTTCCGCGAAGCGCTGCAGATGGGCAAGTCGGTCCTGCTCGAGCCGATCATGAAGGTCGAGGTGGTGACCCCGGAAGACTACACCGGCTCGGTCATCGGCGACCTGAATTCCCGGCGCGGTCAGATCCAGGGTCAGGACATGCGCGGCAACGCCAACGTCATCAACGCGATGGTGCCGCTCATGAACATGTTCGGTTACGTGAACAATCTGCGCTCGATGAGCCAGGGTCGCGCGACCTTCACCATGCAGTTCGATCACTACGCAGAAGCGCCGGCCAACGTGTCGGCAGAAGTCCAGAAGAAGTTTGCCTGATTGTCGTCGGTTGAAAGCTGACGATTGAACGGAGAGTCAAATGGCCAAAGCAAAGTTTGAACGTACCAAGCCGCACTGCAACATCGGCACCATCGGTCACGTCGACCATGGCAAGACGTCGCTGACCGCGGCGATCACCAAGGTTCTCGCCGAAGCCGGCGGTGCGACGTTCACCGCGTACGACCAGATCGACAAGGCGCCGGAAGAGAAGGCCCGCGGCATCACCATCTCGACCGCGCACGTCGAGTACGAGACGCCGAACCGCCACTACGCCCACGTCGACTGCCCCGGCCACGCCGACTACGTCAAGAACATGATCACCGGCGCTGCCCAGATGGACGGCGCGATCCTGGTTGTGTCGGCCGCTGACGGCCCGATGCCGCAGACCCGCGAGCACATCCTGCTCGCCCGCCAGGTCGGCGTGCCCGCGCTCGTCGTGTTCCTCAACAAGTGCGACATGGTCGACGATCCGGAGCTGCTCGAGCTCGTCGAGCTCGAAGTCCGCGAGCTGCTCTCCAAGTACGAATTCCCCGGCGACAAGATCCCGATTATCAAGGGTTCGGCGCTCGCCGCTCTCGAAGACTCCGACAAGAAGCTCGGCCACGACGCCATCCTCGAGCTGATGAAGAACGTCGACGAGTACATCCCGCAGCCGGAGCGTCCGATCGACCAGCCGTTCCTGATGCCGGTTGAAGACGTGTTCTCGATCTCGGGCCGCGGCACCGTCGTGACCGGCCGTGTCGAGCGCGGCGTCGTCAAGGTCGGCGAGGAAATCGAGATCGTCGGTCTCCGCGCCACCCAGAAGACCACCGTCACCGGCGTCGAAATGTTCCGCAAGCTGCTCGATCAGGGCCAGGCCGGCGACAACATCGGCGCGCTGCTCCGCGGCACCAAGCGCGAGGACGTCGAGCGCGGCCAGGTTCTGGCCAAGCCCGGTTCGGTCAAGCCGCACACCAAGTTCAAGGCTGAGGCCTACATCCTCACCAAGGAAGAGGGCGGTCGCCACACCCCGTTCTTCACCAACTACCGTCCGCAGTTCTACTTCCGCACCACCGACGTGACCGGTGTCGTGCACCTGCCGGAAGGCACCGAGATGGTGATGCCGGGCGACAACATCGCGATGGAAGTGCACCTGATTGTGCCGATCGCGATGGAAGAGAAGCTCCGCTTCGCGATCCGCGAAGGCGGCCGCACCGTCGGCGCCGGCGTCGTCGCCTCGATCATCGAGTAACAACGCGAATAGGGAATGGCGAGTGGCGAATAGTTTCTATTCGCTATTCGCTACTCGCCACTCACTAAGAAAGATTCGGCAATGAACGGCCAAAACATTCGTATCCGTCTCAAGGCGTTCGACCATCGTATCCTCGATACGTCGACCCGTGAGATCGTGAACACGGCGAAGCGCACCGGCGCGCAGGTCCGCGGACCCATTCCGCTGCCCACCCGCATCGAGAAGTTCACCGTCAACCGTTCGCCCCACGTCGACAAGAAGAGCCGCGAACAGTTCGAGATGCGCACTCACAAGCGCCTGCTCGACATCGTCGATCCGACCCCGCAGACCGTCGACGCTTTGATGAAGCTCGACTTGGCCGCCGGTGTCGACGTCGAGATCAAGCTCTAAGATTTTGGATCCCGTTCGCCAAAAGCGGACAAAGAGAACAGGAAGCAAGCCGATGCGCTCCGGAGTGATCGCACAAAAGGTCGGGATGACGCGGGTCTTCACGGAGGCCGGCGAACATATCCCCGTGACCGTGCTGAAGCTCGGCAATTGCCAGGTCGTAGGCCACCGCACCGAAGAGAAGAACGGTTACGTCGCGCTCCAGCTCGGTTCTGGCAGCCGCAAGACCGTTTACATGCCGAAGGCCGAGCGCGGCCAGTTCGCGGTCGCCAAGGTCGAGCCGAAGCGCCGGGTCGAGGAATTCCGCGTCACCGCGGACGCCATGATCCCGGTCGGCGCCGAGATCCTGGCCGACCACTTCGTCGTCGGCCAGTTCGTCGACGTCACCGGCACCTCGGTCGGTAAGGGCTTCGCCGGCGGCATGAAGCGCTGGAACTTCGGCGGTCTGCGCGCCACGCACGGTGTGTCGATCTCGCACCGCTCGATCGGTTCGACCGGTGGCCGCCAGGACCCCGGCAAGACCTGGAAGAACAAGAAGATGCCCGGCCACATGGGTGTCGACCGCATCACCACGCTCAACCTTCGCGTCGTCCAGACCGATGTCGAGCGCGGCCTGATCCTCGTCGAAGGCGCCGTTCCAGGCTCCAAGGGCGGCTGGATCCGCGTGCGCGACGCCGTCAAGAAGCCGCTGCCGAAGGAAGCCCCGAAGCCCGGCAAGTTCAAGGTTGCTGGCGACGCGGAAGCCGCTCCGGCTGCGCAGGAGGCGTGAGATGGAATTGAAGGTCACCACCCTCGAAGGTAAGGAAGCCGGCTCCGTCCAGCTGTCCGACGCCATTTTCGGCCTCGAGCCGCGCGAGGACATCATCGCGCGCTGCGTGCAGTGGCAGCTCAACAAGCGCCAGGCCGGCACGCACAAGGCCAAGGGCCGCGCCGAGATCTGGCGCACCGGCAAGAAGATGTACAAGCAGAAGGGCACCGGCGGTGCTCGTCACGGCTCGGCCCGCGTGCCGCAGTTCCGCGGAGGCGGTCGTGCCTTCGGTCCGGTGGTGCGTTCGCACGCGACCGACCTGCCGAAGAAGGTTCGTGCGCTCGCTCTGAAGCACGCGCTCTCGGCCAAGGCCAAGGACGGCGATCTCGTCGTGATCGAGAAGGCCGCGCTGGAAGCCGCCAAGACCAAGGCGCTGCTCGGCCACTTCTCGGGCCTCGGCCTCACCAACGCGCTGATCATCGACGGTGCCGAGCTCAACAACGGCTTCGCCGCTGCGGCTCGCAACATCCCGAACATGGACGTGCTGCCGATCCAGGGCATCAACGTCTATGACATCCTGCGCCGTCAGAAGCTCGTTCTGACCAAGGCCGCCATCGATGCGCTGGAGGCGCGCTTCAAATGAGCAAGAACATCGAGCCTCGCCACTACGACGTGATCCTGTCGCCGGTCGTGACCGAAAAGGCGACGATCGCCTCGGAGCACAACAAGGTGCTGTTCAAGGTGGCCGCCAAGGCGACCAAGCCGCAGATCAAGGAAGCGATCGAGAAGCTGTTCGACGTCAAGGTCAAGAGCGTCAACACGCTGGTCCGCAAGGGCAAGGTCAAGGCCTTCCGCGGCACCATCGGCTCGCAGTCGAACAGCAAACGCGCGATCGTGACCCTCGAAGAGGGTCACCGGATCGACGTCACCACCGGTCTGTAAGGTCGTACGACGATGGCACTGAAGACATTCAATCCCACGACGCCGGGCCAGCGCCAGCTGGTCATGGTCGATCGTTCGGCTCTCTACAAGGGCAAGCCGGTCAAGGCGCTCACCGAGGGCAAGAAGTCCTCGGGCGGCCGCAACAACACCGGCCGCATCACCGTGCGCTTCCGCGGCGGTGGTCACAAGCAGACGCTGCGTACCGTCGACTTCAAGCGTGAGAAGATCGACGTGCCCGCGACCGTCGAGCGTCTCGAGTATGATCCCAATCGCACCGGTTTCATCGCCCTGATCAAGTATCAGGACGGCGAGCAGGCCTACATCCTGGCGCCGCAGCGCCTGGCGGTGGGCGACACGATCATCGCCGGCAATTACGTCGACGTGAAGCCGGGCAACGTCATGCCGCTCGGCAACATGCCGGTCGGCACGATCATCCACAACATCGAGGTCAAGATCGGCAAGGGCGGCCAGCTGGCGCGCTCTGCCGGTACCTACGCCCAGCTCGTTGGCCGTGACCAGGACTACGTCATCATCCGCCTGAACTCGGGCGAGCAGCGCCTGGTGCACGGTCGTTGCCGCGGCACGATCGGCGCGGTGTCGAACCCGGATCACATGAACACCTCGATCGGCAAGGCCGGTCGCAAGCGTTGGATGGGCCGCAGGCCGCACAACCGCGGTGTTGCGATGAACCCGATCGACCATCCGCACGGCGGTGGTGAAGGTCGTACCTCGGGCGGCCGCCACCCGGTCACCCCGTGGGGCAAGCCGACCAAGGGCAAGAAGACCCGCACCAACAAGTCGACCAACAAATTCATTCTCCTAAGCCGCCACAAGCGGAAGAAGTAAGGAACGCCGGACATGGTTCGTTCAGTCTGGAAAGGCCCGTTCGTCGAGGGTTCTCTGCTCAAGAAGGCAGATGCCGCGCGCGCGTCCGGCCGTCACGACGTCATCAAGATCTGGAGCCGTCGCTCGACGATCCTGCCGCAATTCGTCGGCCTGACCTTCGGCGTCTACAACGGTCAGAAGCACGTGCCGGTGGCCGTGAATGAGGAAATGGTCGGTCACAAGTTCGGCGAGTTCTCGCCGACCCGGACCTTCCATGGCCACTCCGGCGACAAGAAAGCCAAGAAGGCTTGAGGATTAAACGATGAGCAAACCTAAGCGCGAACGGAGCCTCGCCGACAACGAGGCCAAGGCGGTCGCCCGGATGCTGCGGGTGAGCCCGCAGAAGCTCAACCTGGTCGCCCAGCTCATTCGCGGCCGGAAGGCGTCTGCCGCGCTCGCCGACCTGCAGTTTTCGCGCAAGCGGATCGCGGTCGACGTGAAGAAGTGCCTGGAATCGGCGATCGCCAACGCCGAGAACAACCACGACCTCGACGTCGACGATCTCGTCGTGGCGCAGGCCTTTGTCGGCAACGGCCTCGTGATGAAGCGCTTCGCCGCCCGCGGCCGCGGCCGCTCGGGCCGTGTCTACAAACCGTTTTCGCAGCTGACGATCATCGTTCGTCAGGTCGAAGCTGAAGCCGCCGCTTAAGGGCGCAGGAGAACACGATGGGTCAAAAGATCAATCCGATCGGTCTGCGTCTCGGCATCAACCGGACCTGGGATTCCCGCTGGTTCGCCGGCAAGCAGGAATACGGCAAGCTGCTGCACGAGGACGTCAAGATCCGCGAGATCCTGCATAAGGAGCTCAAGCAGGCGGCCGTCGCCCGCATCGTGATCGAGCGTCCGCACAAGAAGTGCCGCGTCACGATCCACTCGGCCCGTCCGGGCGTGGTGATCGGCAAGAAGGGCGCCGACATCGACAAGCTGCGCAAGAGGGTCGCGGACATCACCTCGTCCGACGTCGTCATCAACATCGTCGAGATCCGCAAGCCGGAGCTCGATGCGACGCTGGTGGCCGAATCGATCGCGCAGCAGCTCGAGCGCCGCGTGGCGTTCCGCCGTGCCATGAAGCGCGCCGTGCAGTCGGCGATGCGTCTCGGCGCGGAGGGCATCCGCATCAACTGCTCGGGACGTCTGGGCGGTGCGGAAATCGCGCGCATGGAGTGGTACCGCGAAGGCCGCGTGCCGCTGCACACGCTGCGTGCCGACATCGACTACGGCGTTGCGACCGCGTTCACGACCTTCGGCACCTGCGGCGTCAAGGTCTGGATCTTCAAGGGCGAGATCCTCGAGCACGATCCGATGGCCCAGGACAAGAGAATGGCCGAAGGCGAGACCGGCGGCAGTGGCGATCGCGGTGGCCGTCAGCGCCGCGAGACGGCCGCTGCCTAAGGCCAGACAGGAATTTGAGGGCTTAAAGCCATGATGCAACCTAAGAAAACGAAGTTCCGGAAGGCGCATAAGGGCCGCATCCACGGCGTTGCGTCTTCGGGCGCGACGTTGGCGTTCGGCCAGTTCGGCCTGAAGGCGACCGAGCCTGAGCGCGTCACCGCGCGCCAGATCGAAGCCGCCCGCCGCGCGCTGACCCGCCACATGAAGCGCGCCGGCCGCGTCTGGATCCGCGTGTTCCCCGACGTTCCGGTGTCGAAGAAGCCGGCCGAAGTTCGCATGGGCTCCGGCAAGGGTTCGCCGGAATTGTGGGTCGCGCGCGTCAAGCCGGGCCGGGTGCTGTTCGAGATCGACGGCGTCAACACCCAGACGGCGCGTGAGGCGCTGACCCTGGCGGCCGCCAAGCTGCCGATCAAGACGCGCTTCGTCGAGCGCATTGCGGAGTAATGGCCATGGCACAGATGAAGATCGAAGACATCCGCGCGATGAGCCCCGACCAGCAGGATGAGGCCATCCTGAACCTGAAGAAGGAGCGCTTCAACCTGCGCTTCCAGCGCGCCACCGGGCAGCTCGAGAACACCTCGCGCCTGCGCGAGGCCCGCCGTGACATCGCCCGGATCAAGACCATCGCCGCGCAGACGCGCGCGAAGAAGAAGTAAGAGGCTTACGAAGATGCCGAAACGTACTTTGCAGGGCGTGGTCGTCAGCGACAAGCAAGCCAAGACCATCGTGGTGCGCGTCGACCGCCGCTTCACGCACCCGATCTACAAGAAGACGATCCGCCGTTCGAAGAACTACCACGCGCACGACGAGAGCAACCAGTTCAAGCCGGGCGACATGGTGTGGATCGAGGAAACGAAGCCGATTTCGAAGTTGAAGCGCTGGGTCGTGATCCGGGGCGAACACAAGAAAAGCGCCTGATCTGTTGGCTTTAGCCGACTGACTTCAGGGAAATGTTGAGCGCCGGCTGGGCTGGCGCAAAGAGAAAGAGGACGAGGTGCATCAATGATTCAGATGCAGACCAACCTCGACGTGGCCGACAATTCTGGCGCACGCCGTGTCATGTGTATCAAGGTGCTCGGAGGCTCCAAGCGCCGCTACGCCACGATCGGCGACATCATCGTCGTGTCGATCAAGGAAGCCATTCCGCGTGGCAAGGTGAAGAAGGGCGACGTGATGAAGGCCGTCGTGGTGCGCGTCCGCAAGGACATCCGCCGCGCCGACGGCTCGGTCATCCGTTTCGACCGCAACGCCGCCGTGCTGATCAACAACCAGTCCGAGCCGGTCGGCACCCGTATCTTCGGGCCGGTGCCGCGCGAGCTGCGCGCCAAGAACCACATGAAGATCATCTCGCTCGCGCCGGAGGTGCTGTGATGGCTGCGAAGATCCGCAAGGGCGACAAGGTCGTCGTGCTGACCGGCCGCGACAAGGGCCGCACCGGCGAAGTGTTCGAGGTTCGCCCCGACGCCGGCACTGCGCTGGTGCGTGGCATCAACATGGTCAAGCGTCACCAGAAGCAGACGCAGGCCCAGGAGAGCGGCATCATCTCGAAAGAGGCGCCGATCCAACTGTCCAACATCGCGTATGTCGGTAAGGACGGGAAGCCGACCCGCGTCGGATTCAAGATTCTGGCGGACGGCAAGAAGGTCCGCATCGCCAAGAGCTCGGGAGCTGAGATCGATGGCTGAGGCCGCTTACACGCCGCGCCTGCGCGCGGAATATGACGCGAAGATCCGCACGGCTCTGACCGAGAAGTTCGGTTACGAGAACGTCATGCAGGTTCCGCGCCTGGACAAGGTCGTGCTGAACATGGGCGTTGGCGATTCCGTCAACGACCGCAAGAAGGCCGAGACCGCCGCCGCCGAATTGACCCAGATCGCCGGCCAGAAGGCGATCGTGACCTATTCGCGCATTGCGATCGCGACCTTCAAGCTGCGTGAGAACCAGCCGATCGGCTGCAAGGTCACGCTGCGCAAGGCCCGCATGTACGAGTTCATCGATCGCCTGGTGAACGTCGCGTTGCCGCGCGTGCGCGACTTCCGCGGTCTGAACCCGAAGAGCTTCGACGGCCGCGGCAACTACTCGCTCGGCATCAAGGAGCACATCATTTTCCCCGAGATCGACTTCGACAAGGTCACGGAAGCCCGCGGTATGGACATCACCGTCTGCACCACGGCCAAGACCGACGAAGAGGCGAGGGCCTTGTTGACCGCTTTCAATTTCCCGTTCCGGCAGTGAGACGCTGACTTAGAGCCTCTCAAACGCGGATACCCAGGAGCCAAGCATGGCAAAGAAGAGTTCAGTCGAGAAGAACAACCGGCGCAAGCGGATGGTGAAGAACGCCGCCGCCAAGCGCGAGCGGTTGAAGGCGATCATCGCCGACAAGACGCTGCCGATGGAGGAGCGGTTCGCCGCGACCCTGAAGCTGGCGGAAATGCCGCGCAACTCGTCGGCGACCCGCATCCGCCTGCGTTGCGAGCTGTCGGGCCGCCCGCGCTCGAACTATCGCAAGAACAAGCTGTCCCGTATCGCGCTGCGCGAACTTGGCTCCAAGGGCATGGTCCCGGGCCTCGTGAAGTCCAGCTGGTAAGGAGGGTCGTTTAGATGTCTACGCACGATCCAATCAGCGATCTGATCACCCGTATCCGCAACGCGCAGATGCGTTCGAAGACCAAGGTCTCCACGCCCGGCTCGAAGATGCGCGAGAACGTGCTCGAGGTTCTGAAGGCCGAGGGCTACATCCGCGGTTACGCCACGCTCGAGCACTCCTCGGGCCGCAGCGAGATCGAGATCGAGCTGAAGTATTTCGACGGCGAGCCCGTCATCCGCGAGATTGAGCGCGTTTCCAAGCCCGGGCGCAGAGTCTACGCCTCGGTGAAGAACCTGCCGCGGGTGAACAACGGTCTCGGCATTTCGGTGTTGTCGACGCCGAAGGGGATCATGGCCGACCACAGCGCGCGCGACGCGAATGTGGGCGGTGAAGTCCTCTTCACGGTGTTCTGAGAAGGATTTTCGATCCATGTCACGTGTTGGCAAAAAGCCTGTGACGGTGCCGTCGGGCGTTACCGCGACCGTCGACGGCCAGACCGTCAAGATGAAGGGGCCGAAGGGCCAGCTTCAGTTCATCGTCCACGACGACGTCGAGGTGAAGCTCGAGAACGGCCAGGTCAAGGTCAAGCCGCGGACCGAGACCAACCGCGCGCGGGCGCTGTACGGCACCGCTCGCGCCCAGGTCGCGAATCTGGTCGAAGGCGTCACCAAGGGCTTCGAGAAGAAGCTCGAGATCACCGGCGTCGGCTATCGCGCCGCGATGCAGGGCAAGAACCTGCAGCTCGCGCTCGGCTACAGCCATGACGTGATCTATCCGATCCCCGAGGGGATCACGATCACCGTCCCGAAGCCGACCGAGATCACGGTGGCTGGCAGCGACGTCCAGCGCGTCGGCCAGGTCGCCGCCGAGATCCGCTCCTATCGTCCGCCGGAGCCCTACAAGGGCAAGGGCGTGAAGTATGTGGGCGAATTCATCTTCCGCAAGGAAGGCAAGAAGAAGTAACGGAGCCGGTCATGTCGAAAGCCAAGGTTACGAATGCCCGGCGCAAGCGGAGTGTGCGGCTGAAGCTGCGCCGTTCCGCCGGCGGCCGTCCGCGCCTGTCGGTGTTCCGCTCGTCCAAGCACATCTACGCCCAGGTCATCGACGACCTGAAGGGCGAGACGCTGGCCTCTGCCTCATCGCTCGAGAAGTCGATGCGCGACGGCGGCAAGACCGGCGCCGACATCGATGCGGCGAAGGCGGTCGGCAAGCTGCTGGCTGAGCGCGCTGCAGAGAAGGGTGTCAAGGAAGTCGTGTTCGATCGCGGCAGCTATCTCTATCACGGGCGCGTCAAGGCTCTTGCCGATGCAGCGCGTGAGAGTGGGCTGAGCTTCTAACAGAATTTGAGGATTGGGGCGTAAGCCTCTGAAGGATTGGAAAAACCATGGCAGCTGAACGCGAACAACGTGGTGGACGCGATCAACGCGGCGGCGGACGTGAACGCAGGGAGCGCGAGGAGCGCGACAGCGAGTTCGTCGACAAGCTCGTCCACATCAACCGCGTGGCCAAGGTCGTCAAGGGCGGCAAGCGCTTCGGTTTCGCAGCGCTGGTCGTGATCGGCGACCAGAAGGGCCGCGCCGGCTTCGGTCACGGCAAGGCGCGCGAAGTGCCTGAGGCGATCCGCAAGGCGACCGAGTCCGCCAAGCGCAACCTGACGCGGGTGTCGCTGCGCGAGGGCCGCACGCTCCATCACGACATCGCCGGCCGTCATGGCGCGGGCCGTGTCTATCTGCGTGCAGCTCCCGCCGGTACCGGCATCATCGCCGGTGGCCCGATGCGCGCCGTGTTCGAGACGCTCGGCGTCCAGGACGTGGTGGCGAAGTCGATCGGCTCGTCGAACCCGTACAACATGGTGCGCGCGACTTTCGACGCGCTCAAGCACCAGGATTCGCCGCGTTCGGTCGCAGCCCGCCGCAACATCAAGGTGTCCACCCTCCAGTCCCGTCGTATCGGCGGCGATGCCGAGGCGGCCGCCGACTAACGGAAGCTTTTCGGAGTAGACTCCCATGGCCAAGGCCGCAAAGACGATCAAGGTCGAGCAGACCGGCAGCGCGATCCGCCGCCATCACTCGCAGCGTTCGACCCTGATCGGGCTCAAGCTCAACAAGATCGGCCGCACCAGCGAACTGCCGGATACCCCGGCGGTCCGCGGCATGATCGAGAAGGTTCACCATCTCGTCCGCATCATCGACGAGAAGTAAGCAAAGGCGCACGGTCCCGGAGAGCGGGAAGCGGTTTTCGGTGAAGATCGTGCGCAAGACACAAGGAGAAGGGCGATGAAGCTCAGCGATATCGCCGACAACGCCGGCTCGCGCAAGAAGCGTATGCGCGTCGGCCGCGGCATCGGTTCCGGCAAGGGCAAGCAGTCCGGCCGCGGCGGCAAGGGCCAGACCGCGCGCTCGGGCGTGCGCATCAAGGGTTTCGAAGGCGGCCAGATGCCGATGCATCGCCGTCTGCCCAAGCGCGGCTTCAACAACATCTTCCGCGTCGAGTTCGCCGAGATCAATCTCGACCGGCTCCAGGAAGCGGTCGACGCCAAGAAGATCGACGCCGGCAGCGTCGTCAACGTCGAGGCCCTGGTGAAGGGCGGCGTGCTGCGCCGCGCCAAGGGCGGCCTGCGGCTGCTCGGCCGAGGCGAGCTCAAGTCCAAGCTCAACATCGAAGTGCACGGCGCCAGCAAGACCGCGATCGCGGCGGTCGAGAAGGCCGGCGGCTCGGTGAAGATCCTCGCCCAGCCCAAGGAAGAAGGCGAGGCGGCGTAACAACTGCGTCATTGGCCCGCGGCGCGCGGGCCTTTACGCATGCGGGACGTGGACTTATCGAAGCCGAGCCCCAGATAATGTCCGGCGTCCGCTAAACTAGCCCGGCCGCGGGCATGACGGCGCAACAGGCGGCGGGAGAAAGTCCAAGATGGTCTCTGCAGCGGAACAACTGGCAGCCAATCTCAATTTCGGCGCGTTTGCCAAGGCCGACGAACTGAAGAAGCGCATCTGGTTCACCCTGGGTGCGCTGCTCGTTTATCGGCTCGGGACCTATATCCCGCTGCCGGGCATCGATCCCAACATCTGGGAGCAGGTGTTCCGCTCCCAGGCGGGCGGCATCCTCGGCATGTTCAACATGTTCGCCGGCGGCGGCATCCACCGCATGGCGATCTTCGCGCTGAACATCATGCCGTACATCTCGGCCTCGATCATCATCCAGCTCCTCACCACCGTCTCGCCGCAGCTCGAGGCGCTGAAGAAGGAAGGCGAGGCGGGCCGCAAGACGCTCAACCAGTACACGCGCTATCTGACCGTCATCCTGGCCGCATTCCAGTCCTACGGCATCGCCGTCGGCCTCGAAGGTGCCGGCAACGTCGTCAGCGAGCCCGGCATGTTCTTCCGCCTGTCCACGGCGATCACGCTGACCGGCGGCACCATGTTCCTGATGTGGCTCGGCGAGCAGATCACCTCGCGCGGCATCGGCAACGGCATCTCGCTGATCATTCTCGCCGGCATCGTCGCCGAGTTGCCCGCGGCGCTCGCCGGCATGCTCGAGCTTGGCCGTCAGGGCGCGATGTCGACCGGCCTGATCCTGGTCGTCATCATCATGGCCGTCGTCGTGATCGCCTTCATCGTCTTCATGGAGCGCGCCCAGCGCCGCCTCTTGATCCAGTATCCGAAGCGCCAGGTCGGCAACAAGATGTTCGAGGGCCAGTCCTCGCATCTGCCGCTCAAGCTCAACACGTCCGGCGTGATCCCGCCGATCTTCGCATCCTCGCTGCTCCTCTTGCCGACGACGGTTGCGAACTTCAACACGGGCAGCGGGCCGGAATGGTTCCAGTGGATCACCACCCAGCTCGGCCATGGCCGTCCGCTGTTCCTGATCATGTATCTGGCGCTGATCGTGTTCTTCGCCTTCTTCTACACCGCGATCGTGTTCAACCCGACCGAGACCGCGGACAATCTGAAGAAGCATGGCGGCTTCATTCCCGGCATTCGCCCGGGCGAACGCACCGCGGAATACATCGACTACGTGCTGTCGCGCATCACCGTGCTGGGTGCGATTTATCTCGCCATCGTCTGCTTGATCCCGGAAATCCTGATCTCCTACGCCTCGGTGCCGTTCTATTTCGGCGGCACCTCGCTGCTGATCGTCGTCAGCGTCACCATGGACACGGTGGCGCAGGTGCAAGGCTATCTGCTGGCGCACCAGTATGAAGGTCTGATCCGCAAGTCCAAGCTGCGAGGCCGCCGTAGATGAGCAGGGAGCTCGCGCGCCGTATCGCTTTCACGATCGGCGCGCTGCTCCTTTTCAGGCTCGGTACGCAGATCCCGATTGCGGGACTGAATCTCCCCGCCGTCTCGCCGACGCTGGATATCGTCTCCCGGCTTTCGATCTTTGCGCTCGGCCTCATTCCCTATCTGACTGCGGCAATCCTCATCCGGCTGCTGGCCGTGGTGTGGCGCGGCCCGAATTCGCTCGAACGGTCCGGCGAGGGCGGACGGCGTAAGGTCGCGCGTGCCACGCTCGGGCTTACACTCGGAATTGCGGCCTTCCAGGCCTACGGCATCGCCTCGGCACTGACGTCGATCCCGGGCCTCGTCAAAAATCCCGACGGCTGGTTCGTGACGACGGCTACGGCCTCGATGGTCGGCGGCGTCTTCGTGCTGGTGTGGCTCAGCGAACAGATGACCCGCTACGGCATTGGCAATGGCTTGGCGCTGATCTTGAGTGCCGGCTTCATCGTCGCCATTCCGCAAAACATTGGCGGTATCGCGGATCTCGTGCGGAGCGGGACGATCTCGGGCAATCTTGTGCTCGGCCATGTCGTGTTCTGGATCGCGATCGTCGTCGTGATCGTGCTTGTCGAAGGTGCGCGGCGAGATATCCGGGTCCAGTTCGCAGCACAAAGTGTCGGTACGCGGCAACTGCCTGTGCGCGATGCAATGCTGCCGATCAAGCTCAACAGCGCCGGGTTCGTGATTCCCGTCACCGTAGCGCCGTGGATATTCTATCTGCCGCTTGCCTTTGCGGGCTTCATCCTGGGAGGCGATCATCCCCTGGTTGCCGCAACCTACCGGCATCTCCAGCTGGGGCAGCCGGCGTACCTCATCCTCGTGTCGATCGCCGTGTTCGTGCTCGCCTTCGTCTACACTGCTTATGTGATCGATCCCGAATACACCGCCAAATCCCTGAGCCGCCACGAGGGCGCAATTCCCGGTGTCGCTCCCGGCGAGGCCACCGCGGACTATCTCGATCGCGTCGTGTCATTGACGACAGTCGTCGGAGCCGTCTACCTGACGGCGTTGCAGTTGATTCCGGAGGTGTTCGAGCTTTACGGGATCGGGCTGCCTTATAGTATGGTCGTCAATGGTGGTGCAGTGCTGGTTGTGGTTTGCACCGTTCTTGATATCAAAACGCAGGTGCGCGAGGTGTCGCTCACCAATCCGGGGGGCGTACGCCGATGAGAATTATACTTCTGGGACCGCCGGGGTCGGGCAAGGGGACCCAGGCCCAGCTCCTGGTGCAGCGCTATGGCATCGTCCAGCTCTCGACTGGCGAGATGCTGCGTGCCGCGGTTGCGGCCGGCACCCCGGTCGGGTTGAAGGCCAAGGAGATCATGGCGAGCGGCGGCCTCGTGCCCGATGACGTCGTGGTGGGAATCATTTCCGATCGCATCGAGCAACCGGACGCCAAGAGCGGTTTCATCCTCGACGGTTTCCCCCGCACCGTGCCGCAGGCCGAGGCGCTGGACGAACTGCTCAAGCGCAAGCACCTCAAGCTGGACGCCGTGATCGAGCTCCGGGTCAATGAGAGCGCGCTTCTGAGCCGCGTCGAGACCCGCGTCGCCCAGATGCGGGAGCGCGGCGAGGAGGTCCGGCTCGACGATACGCCGGAGGTCCTGACCAAGCGGCTGGCCAGCTATCGCAGCCAGACGGAACCGCTGATTCACTACTATTCCGAGCGGCGGAAGCTCTCGACCATCGACGGCATGATGACGATCGACGAGGTCACCCGCGCCATCCACCGCCAGCTGCTGGCTCTGGGGGCGGTCGAGCCCAAGACGCATGCTAGGAGCGCCGCCAAGGCGGCGCCGGCCAAAAAGGCCAAGGCGGGGAAGAAGGCGGCGGCAAGGCCGGCAAAAACGGCCAAAAAGGGCGCAAAATCGGTAAAAAAGGCCACGAAATCGGCGGTGAAAGGCCCAAAGAAGGCGGCCAAGAAAGCCACCAAGAAAACCGTCAAGAAAGCAGCCAAGAAGACGGTCAAAAAGGGTGCCAAAAAGGCCGCAAAAAAGGTCACGAAAAAGCGAGCCAAGCGCTAGCAGCGGTTGACGAAAGCCCCCGGAATCCCCTAATAAGCCCCGCATCCAAGTCGGATAGTTTCAGACGATGCCGGGCCCCAGGAAGACCGGGGGTGGGCGTCGTGTTCGCGTTTGTGAACACCTGCCCGAGAAAGCAAGCACTTAAAGCCCGATTCCTGACGAGGGATCGGCAACAGGAGAGAAGGCCGTGGCCCGTATTGCCGGCGTGAACATTCCCACCAACAAGCGCGTGCTGATCGCGCTCCAGTACATCCATGGCATCGGCCAGAAGATCGCTGGTGAGATCCTCGAGAAGGTGAAGATCCCCGTGGATCGTCGCGTCAATCAGCTCAGCGACGCCGAAGTGCTCCAGATCCGCGAAGTGATCGACCGCGACTATCTCGTCGAGGGCGACCTGCGTCGTGAGGTCGGCATCAACATCAAGCGTCTGATGGACCTCGGCTGTTATCGCGGCCTGCGTCATCGTCGCGGTCTGCCGGTGCGCGGTCAGCGGACCCACACCAATGCGCGCACGCGCAAGGGCCCGGCCAAGGCCATCGCCGGCAAGAAGAAGTAAACTGGCGAATTGGACGTGGCGAGTGGCGAGTAGGGGGCTTCCCTGTTCGCCACTCGCTACTCGCTATTCGCTTCCATAGGTGTAGCCGCTGGCATTACGGCGGCGTTTGAGATCTTCAGGAAAGGGACTCAATGGGCAAGGAAGCCACCCGCGTTCGTCGTCGTGAGCGCAAGAACATCGCCTCCGGCGTCGCGCATGTGAACTCGTCGTTCAACAACACGACCATCACCATCACCGACGCGCAGGGCAACACGATCGCCTGGTCTTCGGCCGGCACGATGGGCTTCAAGGGCTCGCGCAAGTCGACCCCGTATGCCGCGCAGGTCGCCGCCGAGGACGTCTCCAAGAAGGCGCAGGAGCACGGCATGCGCACGCTGGAAGTCGAGGTCGCCGGTCCCGGTTCGGGCCGCGAATCGGCGCTCCGCGCGCTCCAGGCCGCCGGCTTCACCGTCACCTCGATCCGCGACGTGACCACGATCCCGCACAACGGTTGCCGTCCCCGCAAGCGTCGGCGCGTTTGATTTTGACGAGCTGCGGGCGCGTCGGCGCCCGCGGCGACTTTGCAAGAAGCCGCGGGAATGATCTGCGGCCTTTCTCCAACGCCAGTATTTGCACCGTCAAATTGACTGGCCTGTATGGGTGAAACAGTGACGATCCAGAAAAATTGGCAAGAACTGATTCGGCCGAACAAGCTCCAGGTCACGCCCGGCAGCGATCCCTCGCGTTTCGCGACCATCGTCGCCGAGCCGCTCGAGCGTGGCTTCGGCCAGACCCTCGGCAATGCGCTGCGCCGCATCCTGCTCTCCTCGCTCCAGGGTGCGGCGGTGCAGTCGGTGCACATCGACGGCGTGCTGCACGAGTTCTCCTCCATCGCGGGCGTCCGTGAGGACGTCACCGACATCGTGCTCAACATCAAGGACATCTCGATCAAGATGCAGGGCGAAGGCCCCAAGCGCATGGTCGTGAAGAAGCAGGGCCCGGGTGTCGTCACCGCCGGCGACATCCAGACCGTCGGCGATGTGGTCGTGCTCAACCCCGATCTGCAGATCTGCACGCTCGACGAGGGCGCCGAGATCCGCATGGAGTTCACGGTCTCGACCGGCAAGGGCTACGTGCCCGCCGAGCGCAACCGTCCCGAGGACGCGCCGATCGGCCTGATCCCGGTCGACAGCCTGTACTCGCCGGTCCGCAAGGTCTCCTACAAGGTCGAGAACACCCGCGAGGGCCAGATCCTCGACTACGACAAGCTGACCATGACGATCGAGACCAACGGCGCGATCACGCCGGATGATTCGGTGGCCTACGCCGCCCGCATCCTGCAGGATCAGCTCAACGTGTTCGTCAACTTCGAAGAGCCGCGCAAGGAAGTCGCCCAGGAGATCATCCCGGACCTCGCCTTCAACCCGGCCTTCCTCAAGAAGGTGGACGAGCTCGAGCTGTCGGTGCGTTCGGCCAACTGCCTGAAGAACGACAACATCGTCTACATCGGCGACCTCGTGCAGAAGAGCGAAGCGGAAATGCTCCGCACCCCGAACTTCGGCCGCAAGTCGCTGAACGAGATCAAGGAAGTGCTGGCTCAGATGGGTCTGCACCTCGGCATGGAAGTGCCGGGCTGGCCGCCGGAGAACATCGACGAGCTCGCCAAGCGCTTCGAGGATCATTACTGAGCGAATGGCGAGGTGGGAGTGGCGAATAGGGGAAGAAGATCTATTCGCTACTCACCATTCGCCACTCGCAGCCTAGGGCGAACGCAGGAAGCCCACCTGAAAACCAGTCGCTGAACCACCGCGACACAATCGAAGAAGGACTACACACATGCGTCACGGCAAGGTTCATCGGAAGCTCAACCGCACGGCCGAGCACCGCAAGGCGATGTTCGCCAACATGGCGGCCGCGCTGATCAAGCACGAGCAGATCGTCACCACGCTGCCCAAGGCCAAGGAGCTTCGCCCGATCGTCGAGAAGCTCGTCACTCTCGGCAAGAAGGGCGGCCTGTCGCTGCGCCGTCAGGCCATCTCCGAGCTGCGCGACGTCGACATGGTCAAGAAGCTCTTCGATACGCTCGCGACCCGCTACAAGGACCGCCAGGGCGGCTACACCCGCATCATCAAGGCCGGCTTCCGCTACGGCGACAACGCCGCGATGGCCGTGATCGAGTTCGTCGATCGCGATGTCGATGCCAAGGGCCAGGATTCCGGCCCGGTGCAGGAGAAGGAAGCCGAGGCGGCGTAAGCCCGACCGGCGTGAAGTTTCAAAAGCGGCGTCTTCGACGCCGCTTTTTTGTTGGAACGGTCGGGTTGGCAAAGGCGCGCTCTTCGCGCGCCGTGCCCGGCATTCACGCTCCTCACGCGTCGGTGAGCCCTGATTGCGGCTGAAGGAGCCGCTTCCGATATCTCCATCCACATCCATGGAGATAACGCATGAAGATCGACCTTTCCGGCAAGACCGCCCTCGTCACCGGCTCGACGGCCGGCATCGGCCACGCCATCGCCAAGGGCCTCGCAGACTCCGGCGCCAGCGTCGTGATCAACGGCCGCAGCCAGGACAAGGTCGATGCGGCGGTGCGCAGGCTGGAAGGGACGGGCGCCAAGGTCCGCGGCATCGCGGCCGACGTCTCGACCGCGGCAGGCTGTAAGGCACTCGTAGCGGCGCTGCCCGAGGTCGACATCCTCATCAACAATGCCGGCATCTTCGAGCCCAAGGATTTCTTCGACATCCCCGACGAGGACTGGAGCCGATTCTTCGAGGTGAATGTGATGAGCGGCGTGCGCCTGTCGCGCGCGTACATGAAGGGCATGCTCGCGCGCAATTGGGGCCGCATCGTCTTCATCTCCTCGGAATCCGGGCTCAACATTCCCGTCGAGATGATCCACTACGGCATGACCAAGACGGCCCAGCTTTCGGTCGCGCGCGGCCTGGCGCAGCTCACCGCTGGCACCGGCGTCACCGTCAATTCCGTGCTGCCAGGCCCGACCATGTCGGAGGGCGTCGAGACGTTCGTCAAGGATCTCGCCAGGCAGAACGGCCAGTCCGTGGATGAAGCCGCCGCCAACTTCGTCAAGCAGCATCGCCCGAGCTCGCTGCTGCAGCGCTTCGCCAGCGTCGACGAGATCGCCAACATGGTGGTCTATGTCGCCTCGAAGGAGGCATCCGCCACAAACGGCGCAGCGCTGCGCGCGGAAGGCGGCATCGTCAACACGATCGCCTGAGAGATGCGCATGGCCGCCTATGTGATCTCGGAGGTCGAGGTGCGCGATCCCGCCGCATTCGAAGCCTATCGCGCGCTGGCTGCCAAGACGATCACGCAGTATGGCGGGCGTTATCTCGTCCGCGGCGGTCAGGCCGAGCTGCTGGAGGGCGGTCCACCACCCAACGCCATCGTCATCGCGGAGTTCCCGACGATGGCGCGGCTGAAGGAGTGGTACGCCTCCTCCGAGTATGCCGAAGCCCTGAAGCTGCGCGCGAGCGCACTGGAGCGCAGGCTGCTGCTTGTCGAAGGCGTATTGACGCCGTAGGCGATCGGCTACTCGTCCTTGATCCCTGCCTTCTGCGCGATCTCCTTCATCTTGGCCGTCTCCTTGGTCACCGCACCGGCCCAGTCGTCGAAGCGTGCGAAGCCGGGCTCGAAACCGACCTTGACGAAGCGCTCGGCAACCGAGGGGCTGTTGATGATCTCCTCCAGCGTCGCCGTGAGCTTGTCGCGAACCGGTGGCGGCAGCCCCTTGGGTGCGACCACCGCGCCCCATGACGAGAAGTCGATGGCGGGATAGCCGAGCTCTGCCAATGTCGGTACCTCGGGCAGGAATGGTGTGCGCTGGCTCGAGAACACGGCCATCACCTTGACGGCGCCGGCCTCGATTTGCGGTTTAACGGCGATCACGGTGTCGACATGGTATTGAATGTGCTTGCCGATGAGATCGTTCATGGCCGGCGCGCTGCCCTTGTAGGGCAGGTGGACCATCTTGATTCCGGCATTCGACTTGAACAACTCGCCGGCGAAATGCGACACCGTGGCGACGCCGAAGGAGGCCAGCGACAGCTTGTCCGGATTGGCCTTTGCCTCCGCGACCAGCGCGGGCAGATCCTTGACCGGATTGTCCTTGTAGGTGACCAGCGCCAGGGTGATCTTGCCGACCCGGCCGAGCGGTTCAAAATCCTTGGCCGCGTCGTAAGGAACGCTCTCCTTCACGGCGGCCGGCAAAGTGAAGCTCGAATTCGAGCTGAAGAACAGCGTGTATCCATCGGGCGCCGCGCGCGCGACCTCCTTGGCGGCGATCGTGGTGCCGCCGCCGGGACGGTTCATGATGATCACGGGCTTGCCGAGCCGCGCTTCGAGCTCGCCGCCGATGATGCGGGCCACCACGTCGGAGGCTCCGCCCGGCGGAAACGGGACGATCAATTGCAGGGATTTCTCGGGATAGGTCGATTGCGCGGTTGCTAGCGAGTTGACGCTGATCGAGCCGATGGCGGCGAGCGCGAGCGTCAGGAAGGTTGTTTTCATCGTGTCGTTTTTCCGCAGGTGAGGTTCAATCGAAGGCGAGAAATCCCGGCTTGCCCGCAATTGGCGGCTGTTTGGCAAGCCATGCAATGTCGGGAACGGGGCGGGCGGTGTCCGGATTGGCGGCAAGCACCGCTTCGATTTCGCGCGCGACCGCGAGCGTTAAGAGATCGCCGCCGCGCGGGCCGATCACCTGGATGCCGAACGGCAGGCCGGCCTCGTCCCGTCCGGCCGGGATTGCGACGGTGGGATGGCCGACATTGGTGACGGCATAGGCGAGCGCGAGCCAGTGGAAATAGCTCTTGGTCGGCCGGCCGTCGATCTCGGCTGGATAGAGCTCCGACCACGGCCGTGGGCTGATGGTGACCGCAGGCGCGAGAATGAAATCGTGATCCGCGAAGAAGGTCTGCCAGCGCCGGTAAAGGTCGGTCTGCATCGAGAGCGCACGCGCCACGTCGGCAGCGGAATAGCCGAGCCCCTCCGCAACATTGTCGCGAACGTTGGGCCCGACCTTGTCCGGAAACTTCTCCACGAGCTCGCGGTGGCGGCCGAGGAATGCGACGGCGCGCAGGATGCTGAACACCTCGTCGGCGCCGGTGCAATCAGGATGGGTCCATTCGACTCCGCGAAATACAGTTTCGAACGAAGTGAGCTTCTGCGCGAAGGCGCGGGCGACCGCCCCCTCGGTCGGCGCAAAGCCGAAATCGGTGGTCGCAGCAATGCGGAGCGCGGAGAGATCGACGCGCAGCGGATTGCGATAGAGCACTGGCGAAGGCGCACCGCCGGCATGAAGGATCGCCGATAATGGATCGCGGGCGTCACGATCCAGCATGCAGGACAGCATGAGGCAAGCGTCCGACACGGTTCTCGCCATCGGTCCGAGTTGCGAGATCTGCAGCCAGGCCATGTTGCGGCTGTTGCTGGCGATCAGTCCTGGCGAGGGCCGGAATCCGACCACGCCGCAAAAGGATGCCGGATTCCGTACCGAGCCGCCGGTATCGGATCCGGTCGCGAGCGACACCATCCCAGTGGCGAGTGCGACGGCCGATCCACCCGACGAACCGGCGGCGGATCGATTGGGATCGAAGGGATTGCCGGTCGCGCCATAGACGGCGTTGCGCGTATTGCCTCCGGCGCCCCATTCCGGCACGTTCGTCTTGCCGATGACGATCGCGCCCTCGCGCTTGAGCATCGCGACGATGGCCTCGTCCTGCGAGGCGACATTGTCCGCGAACAGCACGCTGCCGAAGCTGGTCGGCAATTCTTCGGCGTCGATCAGGTCTTTGACACCGAGCGGCAACCCGTGCACGGCGCCGAGGGTGTCACCGCGCATCACGGCGGCCTCGCGCTCGCGCGCCGACTTGCGCGCGGTTTCGAACGAGCGCGCAACGACGGCGTTGACCGCCGGATCGACCGCTTCGATGCGGCGGATGCAGCTATCCGTGAGCTCGACGGGGGATAGCTTGCGTTGGCCGATCAGCGCGCGTGCCGCGACCGCCGAAAGGTCGCATGGTTCGGTCATCATCAATCTGCTTGTTGCTGGTCCCGGAGGGCGGGGGCGACCCTCTTTTCCGGGACCGCAGATGCATGATGCCTCAATTGACGCGGAGTGCCAAGCCTACCACCCCTCCAGCACGATCTTGCCGCGCGACTTGCCGCTCTCCAGCAGCGCGTGCGCGCGCTTGAGGTTGGCGGCGTTGATCGTGCCGAAAGTTTGGTCGAGTGTGGTGCGCAACACGCCTTTATCGATAAGGTCTGCCACATCATTGAGCAGATGATGCTGCGCGATCATGTCAGGGGTCTGGAACGAGGAGCGCGTGAACATCGATTCCCAATGCACCGAGATCGCCTTGCCCTTGAATGCGGCAATCGTGAACTCCGGAGGATCGTCGATCAGGCCGAACTTGCCCTGCGGTGCCATGAATTCCGCAATCGCCTTGTAGTGCTGGTCGGTAAAGGTGAGGCTGGCCACGAGTGCGACCGGCGGCAGCTTCAGTTTCTCGATCTGCTCCTTCATCGGCTTGCCATGGTCGATCACCGCATGCGCGCCGAGGTCGAGACACCATTTCTGCGATTCCCGCCGCGTGGCGGTGGCAAGCACCGTCAGCCCGGTGAGGCGGCGGGCGAGCTGGATCAGGATCGAGCCGACGCCGCCGGCGCCGCCGGTGATCAAGAGGGTGCGCGGATCGACGCTCTTGCCCGGCACTGCGCCGAGCCGGTCGAACAGCAGCTCCCAGGCGGTGATGGAGGTGAGGGGAAGAGCGGCGGCTTGCGCGAACGACAGGCTCTTCGGCTTGTTGCCGACGATGCGCTCGTCGACCAGGTGGAATTCGGCGTTGGTGCCCTGACGCAGGATCGAGCCGGCGTAGAACACCTCGTCGCCCGGCTTGAACAGCGTCACGTCGGGACCGACGGCATCGACCACGCCGGCCGCGTCGTAGCCGAGGATTTTCGTCTCGCCCTCGGGCGGGGCGGCGCGCTTGCGCACTTTGTAGTCGACCGGATTGGCCGAGATCGCCTTCACGGCGACGCGGATGTCGCGCCCCTTGGGCTCGGGCTTGGCGGTCTCGAAATCGATCAGTGAATCCGCATCCTCAATCGGAAGCGATTTCTTGTAGCCGACGGCCTTCATGGCTTGTCTCCATCAGATGGGCTGTTCGCCTGCCGCTCTAACTGTCGCCCTGGCTTCAAATTGGCAAGTACTGTAAATTCGGGGATATAGTCCCTGTTTGGATACTATTGGGAAAACACGCATGAAACGGCGCGATTTTGCCCGGCGCCCGGGCTGCTCGGTCGAAGCGACGCTGGACCTGATCGACGGCAAGTGGAAGGGCGTGATCCTTTACCACCTGCAGAGCGGCACCCAGCGCTTCGGCGAATTGCGCCGCCGGATGCCCGGCATCACCCAGCGCATGTTGACGAAGCAGCTGCGCGCGCTGGAGGAAGACCAACTCGTCATCCGCAAGGTCTATGCCGAGGTGCCGCCGCGCGTGGAGTATTGCCTGTCCGAGCTGGGCGAGAGCCTGAGGCCCGTGATCGACATCCTGAAGGCCTGGGGCGAGAGCCACCAGGAGCGGTTGTCCTGCGCGCCGCCGCCCATGGTCGTGAAGAAGAAGCGCGCGGCGTGATGAAGGTGAGGGGGCGGTGCCGTCACCTCTCCCCGACGGGGAGAGGTCGAATTGCGGAGCAATTCGGGTGAGGGGGCGCGGCATCCTCAATGGAGCGTAACCCCTCACCCGCGCCTTCGGCGCGACCTCTCCCTGAGGGAGAGGGTGTAAATTTAGAACGCGAATTGCGTGCGCATCGCGACCGCGTCGAACTTCGAGCCGACGTCGGCGGTCGAGATCGGCGAGGCCTGTCGCGATACCGTGCCGTGCAGATAGTCGAGCATGACGCGCACGTTGCCGTTGACGTACCAGTTGAGCGCGAGCGTATAGACGGTCTGCCGGCCGCCTGCGACGCCGCTCGCCGTCGCGAGCTGATCGTTGAGGTCGATCGTCGAGAACCGTCCTGCGATCTCCCACGCGCCCCAGCCGCCGCCGTCGAGCGAGAACGGATGCGCCGGCTTGACGCCGCTATAGGCCGCGTTCGCCGCATTGTAGGACCGGCCTTCGCCGGTCAGCACATAGCCGGCCTGCGCGTAGCCGCCTTGGAATTTCAGGCTCGGTGCACCCGTCAGCGGCACGGCTGTGTTGGCGGTGCGATCGACATTGTACCAGAAATACTCGCCCTGGACGATGAACGGACCGTAGGTCGCCGCCGCCTCGACGCTGTAGACCTGCGCGCCCGAGGCATTGGCGATAGCGCCGGTCGAGATCAGCGTGGTCGGGTCGAGCCGCAATTCCGGACGATCGCTGAGCGTGACCGTCTGGGTGTTGGCGATCAGATTGCGCGGCGGCTGGATCAGCCATTGCGCATTGGCGCCGATATGCACCGAGTAGTCCTTGGTGCTGATCGGATTGCCGGCCACGCGCGCCACGGCACCATATTGCTCGCTGGTGCCGGGCGGCGCCGCGCTTGAGGCGGAATGGATCGCACCGGTCGTCGGTCCCGTGACATAGCCGCCGATCCAGAGCTGGTCGTTGAACCAGCGCGCACCGGCCGCGGAACGGAAGTCACCGGCAGCGATGTTGGTCGCGATCACGCCGGGCGAGGCGCGCTCCATGAACATGATGTCGTTCGAGCTCGTCGCTTCGTCGAGCGTGTATGGCAGATCCATGATGCCGGCCTCGATCGCCATCTTGCCGCCGAACGGTTTCAGGCCGGTATAGCTGATATAGGCGTTTTCGACGCCGGAGACGCCGCCGCCGGGCAGCGATCCCGGCGCGGCGCCGCCAAATCCGTCGGACGAGCCGCCGAAATCGTAGACGAGGGCGAAGTTCCAATCGTGGAAGAACTTGCCGGTGACACCGATGCGCGCGCGGCGGACGTTCTGGCCGCTGTCAAGCTTCTGCGGCACCGTCGCCGCGGTGTTGGGACGATAGTCGTAGCCGCCGACATCCCAATGCAGGCGGCTGGTGATGGCGACGCAGTTGGCCTGGTCGGCGGTGCAGATCGTCGGCCGGTTGTTCGGCATCGTCACGACGACGCCGGATGCCAGCGCGGGCCCCTTGACGGGGATTGCCGCGTTGGCATTGGCCACCGCGGCCTTTGCCTCCGCGCGCGCCTCGGCCTTGGCCTCTGCCTTGGTTTCGGCTTTCGCCTTTGCCGCGGCGGCCGTGTTCGCCGCGGTCTGGCTCTGCAGCTTGTCGAGCTTCTGTTCGAGCATCTTCAACTGCTGCTTCAACAGCGCGATCTCCTGCTCGCTGCTGCTTGCCGACTGGGCCTGGGCCTGCGAGGCCGCCAGCGCGCCGGCGAGACCAATCGCTGCGGCCGCAGTTCTTTTTTTGCTCACGTTACGCCTCCATCGTTTGACTGTTTTCCCCAAGTCGCGAACGGAGAGCCTAGGTGTGATCGATGACTGCCCCGCGACGCTGCGAGCGGTTGCGTCGGTTCCTACTGATGCAAATTCGCCGCAACCGAATCCGCCTCACACCACCATGCAAGATGACGCACATCATGCCAATCCGCCGCTGGGCAAATTGCCGATTCGCACGGCACCCTTGCATCCCGGACACGGCTTCGAGGCGGCCGAATATTGCCCTCCGGCGCTCTTCTATTGGGAGGCGAACGCGCCTATATTCCGGCGTCATTTCCAAGAGGTAGGAATGTTTCGAGCGACCTGGACTGCGGCCCTCACGGCGCTGTGCGTAGCCTTTTCGGCCACCCTCAATCCGACTGCTGCGCAGGACCGTCGGGTCCCGTCGTCGCCGGCCGAGCTGCGGATGTCCTATGCGCCGATCGTGCAGCGGGTGCAGCCGGCGGTCGTCAACGTCTATGCCGCAAAGGTGGTGCAGAACCGCAATCCGCTACTGGACGATCCGATCTTCCGCCGCTTCTTCGGTGTGCCGGGCCAGCAGCCCGAGCAGATGCAGCGCTCGCTCGGCTCCGGCGTCATCGTCGATGCCTCCGGCCTCGTCGTCACCAACGTCCACGTCATCGAGGGCGCCGACCAGGTGAAGGTGTCGCTGTCGGACAAGCGCGAGTTCGAGGCCGAGATCCTGCTCAAGGATTCCCGGACCGATCTTGCCGTGCTGCGCCTGAAGGACAGCAAGGAGAAGTTCCCGACGCTGGACTTCACCAATTCCGATGAGCTCTTGGTCGGCGACGTCGTGCTCGCGATCGGCAATCCGTTCGGCGTCGGCCAGACCGTGACCCAGGGTATCATTTCAGCGCTGGCGCGCACGCAAGTCGGCATCACCGACTATCAGTTCTTCATTCAGACCGATGCGGCGATCAATCCCGGCAATTCCGGCGGCGCGCTGGTCGACATGGGCGGCAAGCTCGCCGGCATCAACACCGCGATCTATTCGCGCTCCGGCGGCTCGCAAGGCATCGGCTTTGCGATTCCCGCCAACATGGTGCGCGTCGTCGTCGCCTCCGCCAAGAGCGGCGGCAAGGCTGTGAAGCGGCCCTGGCTCGGTGCGAAATTGCAGGCGGTGACGCCCGACATCGCCGAGAGCCTCGGCTTGCGCTCGCCGACCGGTGCGCTGGTCGCGAGCGTGGTGTCGAACGGTCCGGCGGCGAAAGCCGGCCTGAAATCCTCCGACCTCATCACCGGGATCGACGGCCAGATCGTGGATGATCCCAACGCGTTCGACTATCGCTTCGCAACCCGTCCGCTCGGCGGCACCGCGCAGCTCGACGTGCAGCGCGGCGGCAAGTCGGTGAAGCTCACGGTAGCGCTGGAGACCGCGCCCGACACCGGGCGCAACGAGCTCGTCGTCACCGCGCGCTCGCCGTTCCAGGGCGCGAAGGTTTCGACCATCACGCCGGCCGTCGCCGATGAGCTGCGTCTGGATGCCGACACCGAAGGCGTCGTGATCACCGATATCGGCGGCGATACGGCGGCTGCGAGTGTCGGCTTCCAGAAGGGCGACATCATCCTGGCCGTCAACAACCAGAAGATCAGCAAGACCGGTGACCTCGAGAAGGCCGCAGGTGAACGGGCACGGATCTGGCGCATTACGCTGGTGCGCGGCGGCCAGCAGATCAACGTCACGCTGGGCGGATGAGTCCGAAGCGACCAACGGAGACACCGACTCTCTTTGCCGCGGCGGGGCTCGATCACGATGCTCCGCATCCGCTGCCGGACCGGCTGCGCCCGCGCGCGCTGTCAGAGGTCGTCGGCCAGGATCACATCCTCGGCCCGGACGGTGCGCTGACGCGCATGCTGGAGACGCGCACGCTCGGCTCGCTGGTGTTCTGGGGCCCGCCCGGCACCGGCAAGACCACGGTGGCACGGCTCCTGGCTGACGCGACGGATCTGCATTTCGAGCAGATCTCGGCGGTGTTCTCCGGCGTCGCCGACCTCAAGAAGGCGTTCGATGCCGCGCGCGCCCGCCGCGAGATGGGCAAGGGCACGCTGCTGTTCGTCGATGAGGTGCACAGATTCAACCGCGCCCAGCAGGACTCTTTTCTGCCCGTGATGGAAGATGGCACCGTCGTCATGGTCGGCGCCACCACCGAGAACCCGTCCTTCGAGCTCAATGCGGCGTTGCTCTCGCGTGCGCGCGTGCTGGTGTTTCGCTCGCTCGATGCCGCCGCGATCGAAAAGCTGTTCCTGCATGCCGAAGCCGTCGAGGGCAGGAAGCTGCCGCTCGATGCGGAGGCGCGCGCGGTGCTGGTGCGCATGGCCGACGGCGATGGCCGTGCGTCGTTGACGCTCGCCGAAGAGGTCTGGCGTTCGGCGCGGGCGGACGAGATTTTCAATGCCGTGCAGCTGCAGGAGATCCTGCAGCGCCGCGCGCCGATCTACGACAAATCGGCCGACGGCCACTACAATTTGATCTCGGCGCTGCATAAATCGGTGCGCGGCTCCGATCCCGATGCCGCGCTGTATTACCTCGCGCGCATGTTGGACGCCGGCGAGGACCCGCTGTTCCTGGCCCGCCGCGTTGTGCGCATGGCGGTCGAGGACATCGGGCTGGCCGATCCGCAGGCGCTCGTCATCGCCAATGCCGCCAAGGACGCCTTCGACTTCCTCGGCCATCCCGAGGGCGAGCTCGCCATCGCCCAGGCCGTGGTCTATCTCGCCACCGCGCCGAAATCGAACGCGGTCTACACCGCCTTCGGCACCGCGATGCAGGTCGCTAAGCAGGCCGGCTCGCTGCTGCCGCCAAAGCACATCCTCAATTCCCCGACCAAGCTGATGAAGTCCGAAGGCTACGGCTCCGGCTACGAATACGACCATGATGCGCCGGACGCCTTCTCCGGCCAGGACTACTTCCCGGAAGCGCTCGGCCGCCAAACCTTCTACGACCCGCCCGAGCGCGGTTTTGAGCGCGAGATCAGGAAGCGGCTGGATTACTGGGCCAAGCTGCGCAAGGAGCGGGGCGACTCGCGCTAGAAGCGGCCATTTCGTCGTGACGGAAGGCCGCTTTTAGGGTACGCAGGCAACCATGAGCCGCCGCATCAAGAGAATGAACCCAAAGCCGCGGTCGCGTGACGAACGCGACGACTCGCAGGCGCATCAGGCGCGTAGCGCGAAGAGGGCCGGGCCGCGTCCGGGCGGCAAGCCCGGCGGGAAGCCGCAGCGCTTTGTCGGCGAGCGCGCCGAGCGGCGTCCGCCCAAAGCGGTCCAGGAGAGGCCTGCGCCTGAAAAGTCCGTCGAGGCGCTGCTGCCGACCAAGGTGCAGACCGTCACGGTCACGGCGGACGAGAACAACATGCGCGTTGACCGTTTCTTGGAAGCGCGCTTTCCCGGCCTGTCGTTCTCCCACATCCAGCGTGTCGTGCGCAAAGGCGAGCTGCGTGTCGACGGCAAGCGCGTCGACAGCAAAGACCGGCTGGAGGAGGGACAGAGCGTCCGCATTCCGCCGCTGAAGCTCGACGCGCCGAAGGCGGCAGGCCCGCTCTCGGAGGCCGCGCAGAAGACGCTGAAGGCGCTGAAGGAGATGACGATCTGGGAGGACGACGACGTTCTCGTCCTGAACAAGCCTGCCGGCCTTGCCGTGCAGGGCGGCTCGGGCATGACGCGGCACATCGACCAGATGCTTGAGGTGATGCGCGATGCCAAGGGCCAGAAGCCGCGCCTCGTGCACCGCATCGATCGCGAGACCTCGGGGTGTCTGCTGATCGCCAAGACGCGCTTCGCTGCCTCACACCTGACCGGCGCGTTCCGCTCGCGCTCGGCGCGAAAGGTCTATTGGGCCCTGGTGCCGGGCCTGCCGAAGCCGAAGCAGGGCCGCATCTCGACCTTCCTTGCGAAGGAGGAGGGCGAGGACGACACCATCATGCGCATCGCCCAGCATGGCGATGAGGGCGCCAGTCACGCGGTGACGTACTACGCCGTGGTCGAGACCGCCGGCAACAAGCTGACCTGGGTGTCGCTGAAGCCGGTGACGGGCCGCACCCACCAGCTGCGCGCCCACATGGCCCATATCGGCCATCCCATCGTCGGCGATCCCAAATATTTCAACATCGAGAACTGGCAGTTGCCAGGCGGCCTGCAGAACCGGTTGCATCTGCTCGCACGGCGCATCGTCATCCCGCATCCGCGCGGCGGCGTGATCGACGCCACCGCGCCGTTGCCACCGCACATGCAGCAGTCGTGGAACCTGCTGGGGCTGGACGCAACCAGATTTGATCCGATCGAGAACGCGCCGGAAGAATAGCGAGGTTGAATGGGGGCGGCAGGCGCACGAAATGTCCCCCATGAGACGAGCATCGACCTGCTTTGCGCTGTTGGCGGCGCTGTTCGTAGGGCAGGCTGCCCACGCGCAATATGTCTCGCCCGGCGCCTCGCGGCTTGCTCCGCCGCTGCCTGCGCCGCCACCGCCGCCGAAGATCGAGGTGCCCAAGGTTCCGCAATTCGACGCGCCGCCGCGCTACAACTACCAGCCGCTCCCGCGCAATTCGTTCAGCGATCGCGTCACGAAATGTCTCCACGACGGCGCAGCCGCAGGACTGGGCCCGGCCGATCGCGGCACGTACGCGCGCATGTGTGCGAACTAGCTAGCAGCACTCCTGGTCCTACTGGCGAGGCCGTGACGACACTGGTAATTCGACTGACGACAGGAACCAAAAACCGACATGCGCGAATTGTTCGAAGAAGCAGCAAGTCAGCCCGCGCCGGATCCCCAGGAATCGGCGCGCGCGTCCACCCGCACGCCGCTGCGCAAGCGCTTTTATAAGGAAGCCGGCGTCGCCGATGCCGAGGGCGGCTTCGCCATCACTCTCGACGGCAAGCCGATCCGCACGCCCTCCGGCCGCCAGGTGGTGATCCCGACGCGCGCGCTCGCAGATTGCGTCGCCGCGGAATGGGCCGCCCAAGGTGACACGATCGATCCCATGACCATGCCGTTGACGCGCATCGCCAACAGCGTGGTCGAGGGCGTCATCGACCGCGTCGACGACGTCAGCGACGACCTCGCCAAATATTTCGAATCTGACCTGCTATTCTATCGCGCCGGCCATCCCGAGGGACTGGTCGCCCGCGAGGCCGCGCATTGGGATCCCGTGCTGTTCTGGGCGGCGCAGACGCTGGGTGCGCATTTCATCCTGTCGGAGGGTGTGATGCACGTGAAGCAGCCGGACGAGGCGGTGAAGGCCGCACGGGCCGCGCTGCCCGGCAACCCTTGGTCGGTCGCCGCGCTCCACATGGTGACCACCCTGACCGGCTCGGCGCTGCTCGCGCTGGCGCTGGACCAGGGCGTGCGCGATGCCGATCAGGTCTGGGCCGCCGCCCATGTCGACGAGGACTGGAACGTGGAGCAATGGGGCGTGGACGAGGAGGCGGCCGCCCGCCGTGCCGCCCGCTTGAAGGATTTCCAGGCCGCCGTGACGGTTCTGGCGGCGGTGAAGCAGCCGGCCATCTGAGGTCCTTAACGAGAGGTTTACGACGCAGCGGTTACGGTGGCCGGCATTCCCTAAGGCTGCCGAGATGCCGACGCCGGTCACCTCCATTGCTCCCGTCAACGCTGCCGGCCGCCCGGCTGATGCGGCGACGCCGGATCTCATGCTTCAGGCCGGCAGTGTGGTCGATGCCAGGGTGGTCAGCGTGCTCGCCGACAATCTGGTGCGGATCGCGATCGCCAACCTCTCGATGGACGTGATGTCGGAGGTGGCGCTGACGCCGGGGCAGAATCTCCAGCTCGCGGTCTCGCAGAGCAACGGCACCATTCGCCTCGCGGTCATGGGCGGGGCAGGCGAGGCGGCGGGAGATCAGGTCACGCTGACGCCGCGGGCGGCCTCGCTGGTGGAGAGCCCGCCGCTGGCGCCGCCGGTGGCCACGGCACGGAACACCCTCACTCCGTCCGAGCAGGTCGCCGTTGCAACGGCCTCCGCCGAGGCCGCGACCAAGCAGGGCAGCCAGGCGCCGCTGTTCGCCAACCTGGCCTCCGTCGTGACGAGTAGCAATCTGCCCGCTGGGCTGAAGCAGGCCGTGCTCGCTGTGCTGGCGCAGCAGACGCCGCTCAACGCAGCCCTCGACGGCGGCGATATCGAATCCGCGTTCCAGAAGTCCGGACTGTTTCTCGAGGCCTCGTTGGCCGCAGGCACAACGCCGTCCTCCGGCGCGATCCCGGACTTGAAGGCCGCACTGCTGGTGTTGCGCCAGACTCTGGCATCGACCTCCGGCGCGCCGCAGGCAACTGCGCAAGGTGTGGCGCTGCCGGCGAGTGCTGCGGCCACGACGCAGACCGCAGCCTCCGCGCTGGCGGGCGAAACGGCCCAAGCGGCGTTGCCGGAACTGGCCCGGCCGGCGCAAGCGTCGCGCGGTGCACTTGCTGCCGCTCTGCTGGCCGATGTGGCGGGCAACAATCCGCAAGCTTTGACGTCGCGCACCATGTCCGCGGGTCTTGCCGCGAGCCTGCTGCAGGAGGTCACGGAAAATCTGCCGCGCCTGACCGGCAACGTGCCGGGCTCCAACAAGTCCGTGCCGGACGCCCATCTCTTCGAGGCGGCCGCACATCCGACACCTCCGCCGATCCGCGGTGCGCTGCCGGCGCCTCAGTCCATCGCCGCACCGGCGCTCGCGCCGGACGCGCCGCTGGCTGCGACCGTGCATCGTCTGCTCGACGACACCGATGCGGCGATCGCGCGGCAGACTTTGCTGCAAATCGCATCGCTTCCCGATCGCAGCGACGCCAGCGGCCACCGCATCGATCCGGCCGCGCCGCAGTGGAATTTCGAGATTCCGTTCGCGACGCCGCAAGGCACCGCGATGGCGCAGTTCGAGATCTCGCGCGATGGCGGCAACGAATCGGCCGATTTCGCCAAGCGCGCCTGGCGCGCACGCTTCTCTCTTGATGTCGAGCCGGCCGGACCCGTGCATGCGCTGATCACGCTGAACGGCGACAAGACCTTCGTTCGGATGTGGGCGGAGCGGCCGGCCACGGCGCAGCAGCTCCGCGCCGGCATCGGTGAGCTCAGCCAGGCCTTGACGAAGGCCGAGCTCAAGCCCGGCGATATCGTGGTCCGCGACGGCATGCCGCCGCCACCGGCGCCGGCCCGCGCCGGCCACTTCCTGGATCGCGCCACATGAGCGATCCCTCCAAGCTCGCGATCGCGCTGCATTACGAGAAGGGATCCGGCGCGCCCGTCGTCGTCGCCAAAGGCAAGGGCACGATCGGCGAAAAGATCGTCGAGATCGCCAAGGCCCACGATATTCCGATCGAGGAGAACGAGGTCCTGGCCGGCGCGCTGTCGAAGGTCGAACTCGGCGACGAGATCCCGCCGGATCTCTACAAGGCCGTCGCCGAGGTGCTGGTGTTCGTGCTGCGGCTGTCGGGCCGGGGGCACTGAGCGCTGTCATCGTTTGACCAGATATCGTCGGCATTGTAGCCGTCGCTTTCATCGTCTAACGGACACCGCCCTTGCTGACCCGCCGTTCCACCCTCGGCCTCCTCGCCGCAACCGCGATCCTGCCTGGACGCGCGCGCGCCCATGTCGCGCCGCCGCGCAATGAAATCCGCGACGCTCTTGCAAAGCGCTTCACCGATCTCGGCACGTCGGGCACCTTCGTCGGCTACAAGGTCGAGGACTATCTGATCGTCGCCAGCGACAAGGAGCGCTCGGGCGCGGGCAAATTGCCGGCCTCGACCTTCAAGATTCCCAACTCGCTGATTGCGCTCGAGACCGGTGTTATCACTGACCCCGACAAGGACGTGTTTGCCTGGGACGGCGTCAAGCGCCCGATCGAGGCCTGGAACAAGGATCACACGCTGCGCAGCGCAATCGCGGTGAGCGCGGTGCCGGTCTATCAGGAGATCGCGCGCCGCATCGGCGAGGTGCGCATGCAGCAATATGTCGACGCGTTCGACTACGGCAATCGCGACATCGGCGGCGGCATCGACCAGTTCTGGCTCACCGGGGCCTTGCGGATCGATCCGGTCGAGCAGATCGATTTCGTCGACCGGCTGCGCCGCCGTACGCTGCCGATCTCAAAGCGCAGCCAGGATCTCGTTGCCGATATCCTGCCGGCGACGAAGGTCGGCGACGCCGTCATTCGCGCCAAGTCTGGTCTCCTGGGCGCCGAGCGCGGCGAGCCGTCGCTCGGTTGGATGGTCGGTTGGGCCGAGAAGGGCGAGGCACATACAGTGTTCGCGCTCAACATGGATTGCAAGGAGCCGCGCCACATCGAGGCTCGCATGACGCTGACCCAAGCCTGCCTTGCCGAGATCGGCGCGCTCTAGCGCGACCGTGTGCACGTCAAGCCGGCACCTGAACCTCGGTCGTCGCAATCAGACGCCAATCGGCGAGCGCGGCCAAGCGGTGGGGTTCGGCCTCACGCCGGTAATCGGAGCTCAAGACGATGACTCGAAAGGTCGCGAAGTCCGGGTAGCGAACGATTGCGGCGTCGTGCCAGGCTTCGCCTTGTGCTGCCACCAGCAGAGCTCCGACAGAGCCAAGCCAAGTTGGCGTCACCCCTTGCGGAATCGCGACCTTGCGAAATGTGGGGACATAGCGCGTGTAATAGGCGTCGCGGCCGCTACAGGCCGGAAGCTCGGATTTGTCTGGGTACAAGGCCTCATCCCGATAGCGTAGAAGATTGAGCATGAAGATGGGTTGATCTCCGGGCAAACTCGAGGCTGCCATGTCGAGTGATGCATGATCGATATCGACGAACATTGTTCTCTCCGGTCGTGGGTTCTTGCTGTGCTGATATCGCTTTCGAACGGCCGGCGTTGTAGTGGTTTCGGTGTCACCGCTATGATGACGTCATGGCAACACCAAGCGGCCATCGGCAACTCCTCGGCAATTCTGAGCGCCAACCCGGCGGTCCAGCTCGAGCTGAAAGTCGACGATTTCGGGGACGGAGTTCAGGCGTTGTCGGGTTTTGCCGTGAGCGCCCGGTCAATCGCAAAGCCGCCGATCTCGCTCATGGCCTGCGAGATCGGATCGCCACGCCGGGCAAAGCCGCTGGAGAGATAATCGAATTGCGTTCGCGCCAGCCGCAGCACCTCGATCGGCACCGAGACCGCGCTCTCGTTGAAGCTGTCGACGGAGGCGCGCAAGCTGTCGAGCTCCGTCGTGAGCTTGCCGATATGTCTCTCGGCATGCTGCATCAGCTCAAGCAGCTTGCCGCGCTCGGCATCGAAGGCGGCGCGCTCGGCTGCGGTCGCGGCGGTGAGCTCGGCGAGCTGTGCCCGCAGCGCCGCGATCTGGCCGACCATGGCGTCGGAGGCGAGTTCGGCGGACTCGCGCAGCTCGGCGTTGCGCGTGCTCTCTTCCTGCGCCTGATGATAGAGCCGCTCGGCCGACATCGCCCGCTGGCCGAGCTGCTCGATCATGCCGGCCGCGCGCAGCAGCATCTCGCCGTTCCGTCCTGACACCATGCCGGCCATGCGGCGCAGGAAGTCGATGGTTTCGGACGCTGGGTTCGGCGGCAAGGGGACGACCGTCGCGGACATCTTGCGTGATGCCAGTAGGTAGATGCTGGAGCCAGGGCATGATGATCACCGCCGTACCGATTGGGTTCACGCAACATTCGGCGCCTGATCTGACTCGGAGCAAGCCTGAATCGGTCGGCCCGGTCAACCTGCCGGGCTGCCAAATTTGAGGTCAGGAGTCCTTCTGCCGCCCGATCCGCCCCAGGTGGGTAAAGCCGAATCCGGCGGAATATTTCAGGCCGTAGCCGAGCGCCCGGTCGATGCCGATATGGGCAAGCCAGATCAAGGCGATGGAGAGGGTGAGGGGCGAGGCGAGGGCGAAGCCCAGCGTCAGCAGCGCCACCGGCGCCATGTAGCTGTGGGCGGCGTTGTAGACCATCGCACCGAACCTGGTGTCGGACAGGTAGGCCAGGAAGCTCAGATCGGGTACGAAGAACAGCAGCGCAAACACCAGCCACGACCCGTCCCAGGCCGCATAGAGCGTCACCATCCCAGCAAACAGGGTGAGGCCCTCCAGCCGCAGCAGGATGTTGACGCCGCCTGTCGCAGCGCCCGTCTCGGCCGTTCCTTCGCTCACGCTTGCCTCCCGGGCAAAACTTTGTAATTCCTTGCGCTTTCCCGCTACGGCAGGGCAGCCCTGCGACCGCGAAACCGGCTTTCCGGGCCGCAAAATGCCGTGTTAGAACCCGCCCATCACTTAAGAACTGGCGGGAGCAAATGAAACACATCCTGGACGCCCTTGAAGATCGTCGTGCCGGCGCAAAGCTCGGCGGCGGGGAGAAGCGCATCGAGGCGCAGCACGCCCGCGGCAAGCTGACGGCGCGCGAGCGCATCGAGCTGCTGCTCGACAAGGGATCGTTCGAGGAGTTCGACATGTTCGTCGAGCACCGCTCCACCGAGTTCGGCATGGAGAAGACCAAGGTGCCGGGCGACGGCGTCGTCACCGGCTGGGGCACCGTCAACGGCCGCAAGACTTTTGTGTTTGCCAAAGACTTCACGGTGTTCGGCGGCTCGCTCTCGGAAACGCATGCGCTGAAGATCACCAAGCTCCAGGACATGGCGATGAAGGCGAGGGCGCCCATCATCGGCCTCTATGACGCCGGCGGCGCCCGCATCCAGGAAGGCGTCGCCGCACTCGCCGGCTATTCCTACGTGTTTCGCCGCAACGTGCTCGCCTCGGGCGTGATCCCGCAGATCTCCGTGATCATGGGCCCCTGCGCCGGCGGCGACGTCTATTCGCCTGCCATGACCGACTTCATCTTCATGGTGAAGAACACCAGCTACATGTTCGTCACGGGCCCCGACGTGGTGAAGACCGTGACCAACGAGGTCGTCACCGCCGAGGAGCTCGGCGGCGCCTCGGTGCATGCGACGCGTTCCTCGATCGCCGACGGCGCCTTCGAGAACGACGTCGAGACGCTCCTGCAGATGCGCCGCCTGATCGACTTCCTGCCCTCCAACAACACCGACGGCGTGCCGGAATGGCCGAGCTTCGATGACATCGAGCGGGTCGACATGTCGCTCGACACGCTGATCCCCGACAATCCGAACAAGCCCTACGACATGAAGGAGCTGATCCTGAAGGTCGTGGACGAGGGCGACTTCTTCGAGATTGCGGAAGCCTTCGCCAAGAACATCGTCACCGGCTTTGGCCGCATTGCGGGCCGCACCGTTGGCTTCGTCGCCAACCAGCCGATGGTGCTGGCCGGCGTGCTCGACAGCGACGCATCGCGCAAGGCGGCACGCTTCGTCCGCTTCTGCGACGCCTTCAACATCCCGATCGTCACCTTCGTCGACGTGCCCGGCTTCCTGCCGGGCACCGCGCAGGAATATGGCGGCCTGATCAAGCACGGCGCCAAGCTTTTGTTCGCCTACTCGCAATGCACCGTGCCGCTCGTCACCATCATCACCCGCAAGGCCTATGGCGGCGCCTTCGACGTCATGGCCTCCAAGGAGATCGGCGCCGACATGAACTACGCCTGGCCGACCGCCCAGATCGCGGTGATGGGCGCCAAGGGCGCGGTCGAGATCATCTTCCGCAGCGACATCGGCGACCCCGACAAGATCGCCGCCCGCACCAAGGAATACGAAGACCGCTTCCTGTCCCCCTTCATCGCCGCCGAGCGCGGCTATATCGATGACGTCATCATGCCGCACTCGACCCGGAAGCGCATCGCGCGGGCGCTGGCGATGCTGAAGGACAAGAAGACGGAAATGCCGGCGAAGAAGCACGACAATTTGCCGTTGTGAGCGAAGTGTAGCCCGGATAAGCGCAGCGACATCCGGGTATTTGCCCAGGTCCCGCATGTCGCTTCGCTCATGCGGGCTACTCGCTAAGGATACCAAGTGGGCGATCTTCATCGAAGTGTCTTCCTGAAGGAGCTGAAGGACTCCTTTCCGGACTTAAGGCCCGAGATTGACGCGCAGCACGGCCTGCTGAATCTAGAGATGCACGTGTTTACCGACCTCGTGCAGCGAGGCATCGCCGCGAGAAATGCAAAGGAAGTCGCCTCGTGCTTCAAGCTTGCCGAGAAGTACTTCAGGGATGGGAATGATCATTTGCAAAATGCCATCGGCGTTTCCTTCCTCGAGCACCTGAACTTGCAAAACGCGCAATGGGCATGGGAGTTGCTGGGTCCAATTCTGCAGCGAGAGTATTTGCAGTTGGTCGACGCTGGCATGGCCAAGCCTTTACCCTATCGCCGCTAGCGTCCCGGTTGAGACACGATGACCGAAGACGATCCGACCGACGAAATCTCCGATATCGAAGATCGAATTGAGGCGCTCGCCGAGACCGCCGAGCGGTGCCGCAAGTACATCCTGGCGTCCAAGATCGCCGTCGGAGGCGGGGCGGCGCTGCTGCTCGTGACGATCCTCGGTGTGTTCGGATTCGGTCAGACCGCAGCGCTCGGATCAATCGCCCTGGTGCTGGGCGGGATCGTCTCGCTCGGCTCGAACATCAGCACGCTGCGGCAGACGGAGGAGGCCATCAGTGCTGCGGAGGCGCGGCGGGCGGCGTTGATCGGCAGCATCGATCTGCGCCTCGTCGCCGATGCGCCGCTGAAACTGATGTGAGGTGTAGGGTGGATTAGCGACAGCGTAATCCACCAAGGTTTGCGTCACCGGATAGAGAAGTGGCGGATTACGCTATCGCTAATCCGCCCTACACATCGGACGCCTCCAGCGCCAGCAAGCCTCACGCGGCCTGCTTGACCGTCAGCTCCGACAATTCGGCGCGGCATTCGGCGGCGTAGGCCTGGAGCCGGTCGGCGGTCTGCCGGTCGAGGATGGCCTTGGCCAGCCGCTCGGCGCGGGCGATCTGTCGCTTGAGATATTCGATGCGGACCATGGGTCACCTGTCGAATTGAATCGTTCCGGTGCCGGCGACTCTATGCCAAGCACAGGACCGGTTATGTGAGCCACATCACGTCCCACGCGCCTTATCCGCCGCGGCGAAATGCGCCAGCTGGTCGGCGTGGGCTTTGGCGAACGCCGGACGTCCGGTGGCACGCGCGACGTAGGCGCGGCAGGCAGGACTGTCCGTCAGCCCGTTGAAACTATCGACGACGCGCAGCACGTCCGCCATCAGGATGTCGGCGACGGAGAAGGAGCCCACCAGCCATTCGCGGCTGGCCAGCACCGGCTCGAGGTGCTTCAGGCGCAGCTTGAGGAAGTCATTCACGAACTTCCATGCTGCCGTGTCGGTCGGATGTCCCATGAATTTCGACATGCCCCATGGCAGGCTGGCCATCTCCACCGAATTGAGCGCCGCGAACACCCATTCCGCCGCTTCAGTGCGGCCGCGCTGGTCCTTTGGCATCAGCCTCTCGCTGAGGCCGCCGAGATGCAGCAGGATCGCGCCGGTCTCGAAGATCGAGAGCTCGCCATCAGTCAGCCACGGCACCTGGCCGAACGGCTGGTGGGCGAAGTGCGCAGGCCCGCGGTCGTCGAACGGCACGCTGGCGACGCGATAGGGCAAGGCGGCTTCTTCGAGGGCCCAGCGCACGCGGAAGTCACGCACGAAGCCTCGCGGCGGTTCGGGAACCCAATCGAAGGTGGTCAGGGTCAGGTTGGCCATTTGCTGTCTCCGTCCTGGTTCGATGCAAAGGACGAACGAAGGTCGTTCATTCCGACATCCAGGCCAACTCTTTTGTCGCCGGCGGCTTAACCGGCTAGGCTCGCCCCAAACAACAGGAGGAAATCCGATGCCAGCAGCCTTCTTCGTCGTTCGCGCCGTCGTCTCCGACGCCGAAAAGCGCGCTGCGTTCGACCGGTGGTACGAGACGGAACACTTGCCTGACGCGGTGAAGGCCTTCGGCGTGAGCAAGGCGTGGCGGTTCTGGAGTCTCGACGATCCCTCGCTGCATCAGGCGATGTATCAGTTCGACGACGAGGCCAAGCTGAACGCGATGCTGAAAGGTGACGCGCTGAAAAAGCTCGTCGCCGATTTCAACCGCGACTGGCCCGACGTGAAGCGCTCGCGCGAGACGCTGGTGCTGGCGCAGGAGTTCGCGACGTAGCGAGGTCCTGTAGCCCGAATGGAGCGCAAGCGTAATCCGGGGTCTTCGCGCACGAATCCTGGATTGCGCTGCTCTCCATCCAGGCTACGAAATCCTCATCCGGGCTCGCATGAATCTGAACGCCAGCTTCAGCTTCGGTTCATGGCGTTGCGGCGACATTCCTTCTGCATCACGTGCACGATGATCCAAGAAGGAAGAAACGATGGAGCGCCGGAACTTTTTGAAACTTGCTTTGGGATTGACGGCGGGCGCCGCCGCTTTCGCTGCGACTGCCGCGCAGGCCGCGCCGCTGTCACCGCAGCCGCTCGCTGATCCCGCCCGCACGCCGCAAGGCAATCCCGACGCTCATCCCGCCGTCACCACCAGCGAGGAAGCTGCGCAGCTCGCTCCCGAGCAGGTCCACTGGCGTGGGCGTGGCCGCCATTGGGGCTGGCACCGCCGTCATTGGCGCCGGCATCGCCGGCGCTGGCACCGCCGTCATTATTGGTAAGCTCGCGACCATTCGCGGACTCGACGGGGATCGCCACTGCCGATCCCCGTTTCGATTTTGGGGAGCGCTCGGGTTCCGCGGCGGATGGATCATCAGCAATAAAAAACGGCCGCGCAGGCTTTCGCCGCGCGGCCATTTGCAACGGAATGGAGGAGATCAGTACGGGCGGCAGCGGCCGGCGTACCAGCGAAAGCCGTAGGGGCATACGCGCGCACGGGGTACGACGACGACCGGCGCCGGCGCGACCACCACCGGGGCGGGGCGAACGACGACAGGGGCGCGCATCGGGCGGCAGCTGCCGTAGGGGCCGCGATACCAGCCCGGGCCGCAACCGCCGGCGGCGCTTGCCACCTCGCTGAAACCGACGACCGCGCTCGCGAGCATCACGGCAGCGAAGAGATATTTCATTTGATCTTCCTTCTCGTCCTTGGGGCAGATTCTTGGGGCACGGCGCTTGAGACGCACAATGAATCAACAGACACGATTCGACACGTTAAATCTGGGAGACTCGTGCCGATACGTCGCGATCCAAACCTGCCAATCATGACCTGAATGCGGCATGAACGTTCCCCGCGTCCTGCCTCGGACGACACGCAGGTGTCGCTAGCGGCCGAGAAAGTTCAGCACCAGTTCCCTGTACGTCTCCGGCGCCTCCAGGAAGACGAGGTGGCCGGTGTCGGGGATCACCTCGGCCCGCGCGTTCGGCATCTTCGCGGCGAGCTGCTTCGCAAGCTCCGCGTTCTGCCCCATCTTGGCCCGCAGCGCCTCCGGCGCGAGCGGCCGGCCCGGCGCGTTGTGGTCGTCCGTACCCATGATGAACAGAGTCGGTGTCGCGATCAGCGGGATCTCGTGCGCCACCGGTTCACGATAGATCATTTGGCCGGAAGAGACGAAGGCGCGCAGCCAGCGCGGATAGTCCGGGCTGCCCTTGATATTGAAGCGGGCCTCGATGAACGGCGTGATCGCCTCGGCCGGCAGCTTGATTGCGTAATTGGTCTGGAGCTGCTTGCGATAGCCGTCGGCGGTGAGCTTGTCCTCGGTCTCGATCATCTTCTCGGTCGGCGTCGGCGGCACGTAGAGGCGGTAGTCCTCGAGCCCGATCGGCGCGGTCAGCACCAGATGGGCGAGGCGGTCCGGATAGGCGCGAGCGATGCGCACGCCGAGCATGCCGCCGAGCGAATGCGCGACGATCTCGGCCTTGTCGATTTTGAGGTGATCGAGCAGCGCAATGGTGTTGCGCGCCAGATTGTCGAAATGCAGCTCGCCCGCCGGCTTGGAAGACTTGCCGAAACCGACCTGGTCCGGCACCACGACACGAAAGCCGGCCTCGCTCAGCATCTTGATCACGGGCGCCCAATAGCTCGACGGAAAATTGCGCCCGTGCAGCAGCACGACGGTGCGACCGTTCGGCCGCGCCGCGGCGACATCCATATAGGCCATGCTGAGCTGCTCGCCGTCGTTGACGATGGGGAGCATGTGCACGGGGTAGGGATAGGCAAAGCCTTCGAGCGCGATGCCGTAGGGCTCGCGGGGCGCGGCATCGGCGGCGTGGGTCGATGTGAGTTGGGAAGTAAGAAGGGCGGCGGCGAGCGCGGCCAGGAAGATGCGGTTCATCACAGTCTCCGTCATGCCCGGGCTTGTCCAGGGCATCCACGTGCCAGCCGCAATAAAGACGTGGATGGCCGGGTCAAGCCCGGCCATGACGAGAGTGCGCATTCACACGCAAACGTGCGATCTCACGCAGCTTGTGTGATCAGTCCTTCCCACCGCCGAACAGCGCAGCGAACTGCTTCTCGCCGGTACGGGTGAAATTCACGATACGGCTGCCGGGCGTGGGATCGCGCGCGGCCCATTTCAGCTCGGCGAAGCGCTGCATCATGGCGGCCCCCAAAGTGCCGGCGAGATGGTGCCGCCGTTCGCTCCAGTCGAGGCAGGCCTTGCACACCGGGCGGCGCGGATGGCTGAGCATGTCGGGCGAGATCTGCAAGTGCTTGGCGAGAAAGCGCTCGCCCTCGGCCGTCAGCTCGATCTCCTGCTTCCTCTGCCTGACCAGATGCCGCTCGCGCAAGGAGTCCAGCATCTGCACGCCGAGATCGCCGGCAAGATGGTCGTAGCAGATCCGCGCGCGCCGCAGCGCCGGATCCTTCGGACCGGTGCGCACGCGCATATGGCCGGTCCGCGCGGCAAGGCCGGCGAGCCCCTCGAGCACGCCGGCGACGTCGTCGTCGGTGAGGCGGTAATAGCGATGGCGGCCCTGTTTCTCCGGCTCGATCAGGCCGCCGGCCTCGAGCTTCGACAGATGCGAGCTCGCGGTCTGCGGCGTGATGCCGGCCTCCTGAGCCAGCTCGCTCGCCGTGAGCGCACGGCCGTTCAGCAGCGCCGTGAGCATGTTTGCGCGGGCGGGATCGCCGACCAGCGAGGCGACCATGGCGATGTCGGGTCCTGATTTCATGCTTCGATGGTAACCGAAGCGTTGGTGTCGGGCAAGGGCGTAGCGTGTCACCAAGTCGTCATTGCGAGCGTAGCGAAGCAATCCAGACTGCGTCCGCGGAGGGACTCCTGGATTGCTTCGCTACGCTCGCAATGACGGCGAAAACAAGGGAGCCCATCATGTCCGTCACCGTCTTCATCCGCTACCAGCTCGATCCCTTCAAGCGCGCGCAGTTCGAGGAATATTCGAAGCGCTGGCTCACCATCATCCCGAGATGTGGCGGCGAGTTGATTGGCTACTTCATGCCGCATGAGGGTACCAACAACATCGCGTCCGCCCTGATCTCGTTCGATAGCCTGGCCGCCTATGAAGCCTATCGCAAACGGCTGCGCGCCGATCTCGACGGCATGGCAAACTTCAACTTTGCCGAGGCGGAGAAATTCATCCTCGCCGAAGAACGCACCTTCCTGCGCAAGGTGGTATTGTAGGCCCACCAACAGCAGGAGACGCCCATGATCGCCGTGATCTTCGAGGTCTGGCCCAAGCCGGAACACCGCCAGACCTATTTCGACCTCGCAGCCGACCTGAAGCCGCTGCTGCAGACCATCGACGGCTTCATCTCGGTCGAGCGCTTCGAGAGCCTGACCGATAAGGGCAAGATCCTGTCGGTGTCGTTCTGGCGCGATGAGGCGGCGGTCGCCGCCTGGCGCAATACGATGGAGCACCGCCGCACCCAGGCCAGGGGCAGGGCGCAGATCTTCGCCGATTATCACCTGCGCATCGCCACTGTGATCCGGGACTACAGCATGGCCGACCGCGAGCAGGCGCCGAAGGACAGCCGCGTCGTGCACGACGCGCACTAGCGGACTCGAAAACGCAGCCTTATCTCTGCGCGGCCAACAAGGGAGAGAAACATGCACGTGACGACCGCTGACAAGCGCGCGACGTTCAAGAAGATGCACGAGAGCGGCTGCTTCATTCTGCCCAATCCGGTCGATGTCGGCAGTGCGAAAGCCTTGCAGCATCTCGGTTTCAAGGCGATCGCGTCATCGAGTGCCGGCTTTGCCTGGACCATCGGCAAGGCCGACAATCAGGTCACCGTCGAGGACGTCTGTCAGCATCTGGCAGCATTGAGCTCGGCTGTCGACATTCCCGTGAACGCCGATTTCGAGGGTGGCTTTGCGGTCGAGCCCGACAAGGTTGCGGACAATGTCGAGCGCGGTGTGCGCACCGGCGTTGCGGGCCTCTCGATCGAGGATTCCACCGGCGACAAGGACAAGCCGCTCTACGATCGTGCCCTCGCCGTCGAGCGCATCAAGGCCTCGCGCAAGGCGATCGGCGACAGCGGCACGCTGCTGGTCGGCCGCTGCGAGGCGTATCTGTGGGGCGTGACAGATCTCAAGCTCGTCATCGACCGGCTCACCGCTTACGCCGATGCCGGCGCCGACTGCCTCTATGCGCCGGGTCTGAAGAGCCGCGAGGACATCGCGGCGGTGGTCAAGGCGGTCGCACCGAAGCCGTTCAATCTTCTGATCGGCGGCTCCGGCCTGTCGCTGCAGGAAGCCCAGGATCTCGGCGTGCGCCGCATCAGCGTCGGCGGCTCGCTCGCCCGCGCCGCCTGGGGCGGCTTCATGCGCGCGGCCAAGGAGATGGCGGAGAAGGGCACCTTCACCGAGCTCGGCGGCGGCTATCCCGGCGGCGAGCTCAACAAGATGTTCGGCTAGAGCATGATCCGGATCCGAAGGGCCGCGTTAGCGCAAAGTGCGTAGCGGTTTTCCGAAAAGATCATGCTCAAACAATAACCTAGCGCGCGATGACGATTCATCCTAATCCCATCGCGCGCTAGCCAAACGAAAAGCGGCGGGATGTTGCATCCCGCCGCTCTCGCGCTTCATTGCGCAATGTTACTTCGCGCCGTCAGAGGGAGCTGGCGTATTCGGGGCCGGCCTGCTCGGCGCTGCACCCGTGGTCACGCCCGGCTCGGTGTTGCTACGCGGCGTCACGTCACGCATGCCGGGAGGTGCGGCCGGATTGGTTGGCTGCGTCTGCGCAGTCTGTGAGGCCGGAGTGTTGCTGGCCTCGTTGGTGGTGCTGGAATTATTCAAGCCGTAGAACACCGCGCCCAGCACCAGGGCGACTGCGACCGCGAACATCGCGATCTTGCCGCTGGAAGCGGGGCCTTCCCCGAGCTCGGGATCGGCCTGTAGGTCGGCATCCCGGCGCGCCGCGCGAGAATACTCATCGTCGGCGAGGTTCGGGCGGTACGGATCGTTGGGAAGACGGTCGTCTGCCATCGATTGGTCTCCTCGGTTGTGACCCCGGGACAACCCTCAGGTGCGAGATTCTGTTCCGCCTCCTTAATGCTTTCGTCGCATGTTGCCTCCGTGTGGGGAATCGGGAACCTGTTCCATGGGAACCCGCGCCTGAGTTCGAGGAACGCGGAGGAGGGAACTCGGCGATGTGGAGCCTGCCGCCTACAGATAGCGTGCTGCATTTCCTGTCCCTGGTCGCGGTGGCCGCGCAGGGCATGACGGCTGCGCTCGCCGCGGGACGCCGCAGCATGGATTGGCTGGGCGTCTGCTTCCTCGGCTGCATCACCGCGCTCGGCGGCGGCACGCTACGCGATCTCTTCCTCGGACATTATCCGCTGGCCTGGGTGCAGAACCCGATCTATCTCGCGCTCTCCGGCGGCGCCGCCCTCCTCACCATCCTGTTTGCGCGCCTCGTGCACCGGCTGAAGGTCGCCTTCATCGTGCTCGATGCCATCGGTCTTGTCGTTTTCACCATGACCGGCTGCGACGTGGCCTGGCAGATGGGTGCCTCGCTGCCGATCGTCATCGTCTCGGGTATGGTGACGGGCTGCGCCGGCGGCGTGCTGCGCGACGTGCTCTGCAACGACGTGCCGCTGCTGTTTCGCTCCGAGCTCTATGCCAGCGTCTCGGTGGTGACGGGACTGTTCTATGCGACCGCATTCGGTCTCAAGCTCAACGCGGAGCTCTGGACCATTTTGACCTTCGTCCTCGGCATCAGCTTCCGCCTGCTTGCGGTGCGCTACAAATGGGAGATGCCGAAATTCGTGTTCACGGGGGATGAAGAGCGGTAGCGCTGTCGCGCGCGAATGGCGATTTAGCGAATGGTTCTGGGCCATTCGCCACTCGCTATTCCCCATTCGCCTCCCGCTTCCTCGCCTTCGCCACCTGGGCCGGTGTCACCAGCGGGCCTGCATTGCCCCAGGAATTGCGGATGTAGTTCGTCACCGCGGCGATCTCGGCGTCGGACAGCTGCTTGGCGTAAGCCGGCATCTCGCCGGTGTTCGGCGCGCGCGGCGTCGTCACGGTGTGAGCACCGTCGAGGATGATGCGCAAGGTCGAGGACGGATTGTTCGATTGCAGCAGCGCATTGCCCGGCAGCGGCGGATAAATCCGTGGCGCTCCCGTGCCGTCGGCCTCGTGGCAGGCGATGCAGAGCTTTGCGTAGACCGCCTGGCCGGCCTTCATCTCGGCTGCGTCCGGCGGCGTTACGATCGTCTCGCGCCGGGCCGGCGGCAGGCTCTTCAGATAGGTCGCGATCGCGCGCACGTCGGCATCGCTCATCTTCGAGGTCGAGTTGACGACGACCTCCGCCATCGGCCCGCCGGCGTGGCTTTTGGCATTGCGCCCGGTTTGCAGGTACTCCGTGATATCGGCCTCGCTCCAGGATTTCAGCCCGGTGCGGGGGGCGCCATCGAGCCGCGGGGCAAACCAGCCGCCGACCGCGTTGCCGGACAGCGCCTGTGCATCCCGGTCGGCGCCGAAATAATTCTTCGGGGTATGGCAGGCGCCGCAATGGCCGAGCCCGGTGACGAGGTAGCCGCCTCTGTTCCAGGCCGCGCTCTTGGTCTGGTCCGGCGCGAACAGGCCGGGCTGGAAATACATCGCGTTCCAGATCCGCATCAGGCCGCGATAGCCGAACGGCCAGCGCAGCTCCGGCGGTTTGTTGCGGCTGGTGACGGGCGCCAGCGTGCCGAGATAGGCGCGGATCGCCAGCGTGTCGTCCTTCGTCATCTTCGTGAAGTAGGGGTAGGGAAACGCCGGGTAATAGTTTGAGCCGTCGGGCGCGATGCCATAGCGCAGGGCGCGGGTGAAATCGGCATCCGTCCAGCCGCCGATGCCAGTGTCACGGTCCGGCGTCAGGTTCGGCGCATAGATCGCGCCAAAGGGCGTGTCGATGCGCTTGCCACCCGCGAACGGTTTTGCCGGATCGGCGGTGTGGCAGCCCGCGCAGTCGCCGGCCTCGGCCAGCGCCTTGCCATAGGCGATCAGCTCGGGCGATGGTCCGGCGGCGCCGGCCGCGCTTGTGACCGTACTTGCAACCGCACTGCACAATGCCAGGCCCACAAGCGCCAGGCCCGTCAGAATCGTCCGCATCGACAGCCTCTCCTGCGACCCATCGACCCTACCTGCGTGAAGGGAAGCGTCGATTCATTTCGCAACGATGGGGGTATGGTGACACAAACTGAAAATCGCCAACGTGTTTCAGGCCACGAAATTGCGATTTTTACCCGAGGCCTCCTTTGGTCCAGAATTGTGATGCGGATCATGAAATATCCGACATAGAGTGGCGGAGGTGGTCGGCGCGCCCTAGCTAAAAACAACGGGCAGGCAACGACTTAAGTCAGCAAGACCTGAACAGGGCGCGAAGCGAGGACAGCATGGGCATCAACCAGGGTCCGATCAGTCTCGATCAAAAGTACACCCAGCAGACCGGACACGTCTTCACCACGGGCATCCAGGCTCTGGTCCGCTTGCCGATGGCCCAGATCCGGCGCGACCGCGCCAACGGCCTCAACACCGCGGGCTTCATCTCCGGTTATCGCGGCTCGCCGCTCGGCGGCTACGACCAGCAGCTCTTCGCCGCCCGCAAGCACCTCGAGCAGTACAACATCAAGTTCCAGCCCGGGGTGAACGAGGACCTCGCCGCGACCGCGGTGTGGGGCTCGCAGCAGCTCAACCTCTCGCCCGGCGCCAAATACGACGGCGTGGTCGGCATCTGGTACGGCAAGGGCCCGGGCGTCGACCGCTGCGGCGACGTGTTCCGTCACGGCAATGCCGCGGGCTCGGCCAAGAACGGCGGCGTGCTCTGCCTTGCCGGCGACGACCACGGCGCAAAATCCTCCACCGTCCCGCATCAGTCCGACCATGCCTTCATGTCCGCGCTGATGCCGTATCTCTATCCCTCGAGCATCCACGAGATGATCGAGATGGGCCTGCTCGGCATCGCGATGTCGCGCTATTCCGGCTGCTGGGTCGGCATGAAGGTGATCACGGAGACGGTGGAGACCACCGCCGAGATCGACCTCACCGACGAGATGAAGCCTTTCATCATCCCCACCGATTTCGAGCTGCCCCCCGGCGGCCTCAACCTGCGCTGGCCCGACGACCGCTTCGAGCAGGACCGCCGCTTGCAGGACTACAAGGGCTTTGCCGCCATCGCCTTTGCCCGCGCCAACAAGGTCAATCGCGTCACCATGGATTCGCCGAATGCGCGTTTCGGCATCATGGCCTCGGGCAAGAGCTACGAGGACGTGCGCCAGGCGCTGCGCGAGCTCGGCATCACCGAGGAGGTCGCCGCTCGAATCGGCCTTCGTCTCTACAAGATCGGCATGCCCTGGCCGCTCGAGCCGGAAGGCGTGCATGAATTCGCCGTCGGCCTGGAAGAGATCTTCATCGTCGAGGAGCGGCGCGAGATCGTCGAGAACCAGGTCAAGCAGGTGTTGTTCAACTGGCGCGACGACGTGCGCCCGCGCATCGTCGGCAAGATGGACGAGCACGACAAGCGCTTCCTGACCTTCGCCGCCGAGCTCACCGTCGCCTCGCTCGCGACCTCTCTCACCGAGCGGCTGCTTCGACTTGATCTCAACCCTGAAATCGCGGAGATGCTCCGCGCCAAGGCCGACTGGTTCAACGGCCGCCAGGCGACCCAGATGCAGGCGGTCGCTCCTGTCTCCCGAACCCCGTATTTCTGCTCCGGCTGCCCCCACAACACGTCGACGAAAGTCCCCGAAGGCAGCCGCGCGCTTGCCGGCATCGGCTGCCACTTCATGGCGCTGTGGATGGACCGCTCGACCGAGACGTTCACGCATATGGGCGGCGAGGGCGTGCCCTGGGTCGGCATCGCGCCCTTCACCAACGAGAACCACATCTTCGCCAATCTCGGCGACGGCACCTACTTCCACTCCGGCATTCTCGCCATCCGCCAGGCGATCGCCTCCAAGGCCAACATCACCTACAAGATCCTCTACAACGACGCGGTGGCCATGACCGGCGGCCAGCGTCACGACGGCGATCTCTCGCCGCAGCAGATCACCCAGCAGCTGTACGCCGAAGGCATCCGCGAGCTCTATCTGGTCTCGGAAAACCCCGACGCTTACCCCGCCGATACCATCGCGCCCGGCGTGAAGAAGTATCACCGCGACGAACTCGACAACGTCATGAAGATGTGCCGCGAGTTCAAGGGCACCTCGGCAATCGTGTTCGTGCAGACCTGCGCCGCCGAGAAGCGCCGTCGCCGCAAGCGCGGCCTGATGGAGGACCCGGCGCGCCGCGTCATGATCAATCCGGCCGTCTGCGAAGGCTGCGGCGATTGCTCGGTGCAGTCGAACTGCATCTCGGTCGAGCCGCTGGAGACCGAGTTCGGCCGCAAGCGCGCCATCAACCAGTCGTCCTGCAACAAGGACTATTCCTGCCTGAAGGGATTCTGTCCGTCCTTCGTCACCATCGACGGCGGCGCTCCGCGCCACCGCGCGCCAGCCGAGCTCGCCGAAATCGGCGCGCTGCCCGAGCCGGCCTCGCGCCCGACGCTCGACAAACCCTATAACATCGCCGTCGGCGGCGTCGGCGGCACCGGCGTGCTCACCATCGGCGCGCTGCTCGGCATGGCCGCCCACATCGAGGGCAAGGCCTCGATGATCCTGGATATGTCGGGCCTCGCGCAAAAGGGTGGGGCGGTGCTCAGCCACGTCCGCCTCTCCGATCATCCGGCCGAGGTGACCTGCTCGCGCATCGTCACCGGCACGGCCGATCTCGTGCTCGCCGCCGACGAAGTCGTCGCAGTCGCCAAGGACACGATCACCCTTTGTGACAGCAGCCGCACCCACGGCATCATCAACAGCCACGTCATTCCCACCGCCGATTTCATCCTCAATCGCGATTTCAATTTCCAGACCCGCAAGCTGAACGGACTGTTGGAAACCGCGCTGCACAAGGATTCGGTGTTCTTCGACTTCACCAAGCCTGCCGAGCAGCTGCTCGGCGACGCCATCGCCACCAACATGATGATGATGGGCTATGCCTATCAGAAGGGTCTGTTGCCGCTCTCTGCGGAAGCGATCGAGCAGGCCATCGAGGTCAATGGCGTCTCGATCAAGATGAACAAGGAAGCTTTCCGTCTCGGCCGCCTCGCAGTCGCCGATCCCAAGCGGCTGGCCGACATGCTGAAGGGCGGGGACGAAGTGGTCGCGCCGAAGGCGCTGGATGCCATGACGCTGGACGAGGTCATCGAGCACCGCGCCAAGCATCTGACCGCCTACCAGAACGCTCGTCTCGCCAAGCGCTATCGCAAGCTGGTCGACCAGGTCCGCGATGCCGCCGCGAAGGGCGGCTATGGCGACGCACTGCCGCGCGCGGTCGCCGTGAATTATGCAAAGCTCCTGGCCTACAAGGACGAATACGAAGTCGCGCGCCTCTACACCGACGGCGCCTTCGAGCAGCAGCTCCGCGACCAGTTCGAGGGCGACTTCAAGTTCAACTTCAATCTCGCGCCGCCGATCCTCAGCAGCGGTGTCGATGCCATGGGCCGTCCCAAGAAGCGCGCCTTCGGCCCGTGGATGCTGAAGGTCTTCCGCGTCCTGGCCAAGTTCAAGTTCCTGCGCGGCACGCCGTTCGACATCTTCGGCCGCAGCGCCGACCGCAAGCTCGAGCGCGATCTCATCGCCGGCTACGAGAAGGACGTCGCCACCGTGCTCGGCCTGTTGTCGCCGCTCACGATCGACACCGCGGTCGAATTGCTCTCGCTGCCCGACCGCATTCGCGGCTACGGCCCGGTGAAGGAGAAGGCGGTGCACGACGCCAAGGCCCGACACGCCCAGCTCGCCGCCGACCTCGCCAATCCGCCGCCCGCGCCAAGGCAGATCGCGGCGGAGTAGGGAGGTCTCGTAGGGTGGGCAAAGGCGCGCTTGCGCCGTGCCCACCATCTCTCCAAGTCGAGCCAGAAGACGTGGGCACGCTTCGCTTTGCCCACCCTACGACACCACCGCTTGCGCTACCCGTCGGGCGAAACACCCACGCCATGGTCAATCCGGCCGGGCAGAAACATTCCGCTTTACCGAAATTCGGAATTATCGTATCTGTCCGCCACCTCATCCCTCTCAGAGGGGCGTATCGCGATCGTCACGAAACGCGGGGTGAGCGGCGGTGGACGCGGGCTGCGTCGCGCGAGCGGTTGTCTCGTGCACGACGGGCGCGGTCTCGCGTACGGCAAAATCGTGTGGTCCTGACGCCCGGGGTCTGTGCGTCAAGTCTTGCGGGTCGCTCGCAAGGCGACGGGGGCAATAGTGCATCGCTCCCCGGGGAGAGCGCGACATAAGCCGTAAAGCCACTGCGCAGGGAAGGCCGGATGTTTGGCTTCACCTGTATGCCGCTGTGCATCTGTTCTTCGCGCAATTCGCGCACAGCGGACCGTGGGTGCCAGCCGGCACCCGGTCTTCCCTGCGCCCTCTGTTTGGGAGGGTAGCAAGACGGACGCAAAGCTCGGGCGAGATACGCCGCGGGGACGCGGCGCTGTGGCTGCAAGTTAAAGCCTCGTGCCCCGGACGCTGCGCAGCACGAAGTGATGCGCTGCGGAGCCGGGGCCCATGTCGCACTGAGTCCGCGGCCTCCTGGGTCCCGGCTCTACGCAGCAACGCTTAAGCGTTGCAGCGCGTCCGGGACACGAGAGTATCCTTCCCTGGCACCAACCCGCCACCCTCTCGCCCGGCGGAATATTTCCGCGCTTGCCAATCAGCCCGGTGCGGTTCAGAAAAAAGAGCCAAAAAAAGAGCCACGACGAGACGCGAGCGGAGACTGAAGTTTGACCATCAAGGGCAAGGCCTACATTGCCGGGATCTACGAACACCCGACCCGGCATGCGCCGGACAAATCCACCGCCCAGCTCCATGCCGAGGTCGCCAAGGGCGCGATCGAGGATGCCGGGATCAGCAAGGACGATATCGACGGCTATTTTTGCGCGGGCGACGCGCCCGGCGGCGCCTGGCCGATGGTCGACTATCTCGGCCTGAACACCAAGAAGCTTCGCCACATTGATTCCACCGAGACCGGTGGCTGCTCCTACATCATCCATCTCGGCCATGCCGCCGAGGCGATCGCCGCGGGCAAATGCTCGATCGCGCTCGTGACGCTCGCTGGCAAGCCGCGCACCGGCGCGATGCCGCCGCGCGCCGCCGGCGCCGAGGTCGATTTCGAAACCGCTTACGGGGCGACCACGCACAATGCCTACGGCATGTGTGCCATGCGCCACATGCACGACTACGGTACCACAAGCGAGCAACTCGCCTGGATCAAGGTCGCGGCCTCGCATCACGCGCAGTACAATCCGCATGCGATGCTCAAGGACGTCGTCACCGTCGAGGACGTCCTGAACTCGCCGATGATCTCCGATCCCCTGCATCGCATGGATTGCTGCGTCGTCTCCGACGGCGGCGGCGCGCTGATCGTGACGACGCCGGAGATCGCCAAGAGCCTGAAGAAGCCGCTGGTGCGCCTGATCGGCCATGGCGAGGCCATGAAGGGCCCGCGCGGCGGCAAGGATCTCGATCTCACGTACTCCGCCGGCGTGTGGTCCGGCCCGCGTGCGTTCGAGGAAGCCGGCATCACGCCGAAGGACATCAAATATGCCTCGATCTATGACAGCTTCACCATCACGGTGCTGATGCAGCTCGAAGACCTCGGCTTCTGCAAGAAGGGTGAGGGCGGCAAGTTCGTCGCCGACGGCAATCTGATCTCGGGCGTCGGCAAGCTGCCGTTCAACACCGACGGCGGCGGCCTGTGCAGCAACCATCCGGTCAACCGCGGCGGCATGACCAAGATCCTCGAGGCCGTCAGGCAGCTGCGCGGCGAGGCGCATCCGAAGGTGCAGGTCAAGAACTGCGATCTTGCCATCGCCCACGGCACCGGCGGCCTCTTGGGTGTTCGCCACGCCGCCTCGACCGCCATTCTGGAGCGCGTGTGATGAGCGAAGTGAAAAAGTATCCGGCCCCGGTGACGAATCCCGAGACATCAGCGTTCTGGGACGCCGCGAAAGAGGGCAAGTTCATGATCAAGCGCTGCACCGCCTGCGGCGAAGCGCATTACTTCCCGCGCTCGATCTGCCCGTTCTGCTACTCCGACAAGACGGTGTGGGAACAGGCATCGGGCGAGGGCACGATCTACACTTACAGCCTGATGCGGAAATCGCCGACCGGCCCTTACGCCATCGGCTACGTCACGCTGAAGGAGGGGCCGTCGGTGCAGACCAATTTCGTCGACTGCGATCTGGAGAAGCTCAAGATCGGCCTGAAGGTGAAGGTGGTGTTCAAGCCGACCGACGGCGCCCCGCTGCCGTTCTTCACGATCGCCTGACGCGAAGCAAGATGTGACCCTCTCCCCTTGTGGAAGAGGGTGGCAGCCGAAGGCTGCCGGGTGAGGGGTCTCTCTCCACACGAGAAGTGTCACTGCGGAGCCAACCCCTCACCCAAACGAGTTTGCCGCACGGCTCTCGCAGCCCTCTCCCACAAGGGGAGAGGGCACTTCGACTGGCAGCGGCGCACAAGAATCCGGAGAGGAAACCAGAAGAATGTCCGCCAGATACGAAGAGCTCAAAGGCCTGAAAAATCTCGGCCAGAAATACGCCTACACCGATCGCGAAGTCATGCTCTACGCCTACGGCATCGGCCTCGGCGCCGATCCCATGGACGAGAAGGAGCTCGCTTTCGTCAACGAGGGCGCGTTCACGCCGCGGCCGCTGAAGGTGGTGCCGACTTTCGCCTCTGTCGCTGCCTGGGGCTCGGGGCCCGGCGAGATGAACCTCAACCGCGTCATGGTGGTCGACGGCGAGCGCGACATCACCTTCCACCAGCCGCTGCCGGTCGCCGCCAACATCACTGCCGACTCCTCGGTGCTCGAAGTCTACGACAAGGGCAAGGACAAGGGCGTGGTCATCGTTCACCAGACCGTGCTGAAGAACGAGAAGGGCGAGAAGCTCGCAACCCTGGTCGCCTCGCGCTTTGCCCGCGGCGACGGCGGCTTCGGCGGGCCGAACCTGACCCAGCCGGATCCGCACAAGATCCCATCGCGCGAGCCGGACATGACCATCGACATCACCACGCGCCCCGACCAGGCGCTGGTCTATCGCCTCTGCGGTGACCGCAACCCGCTGCACTCCGATCCCGAGTTCGCCAAGAAAGCCGGCTTCCCGCGTCCGATCCTGCACGGCATGTGCACCTACGGCATCACCTGCCGCGGCGTGCTCCAGACCTATGCCGACTACGATGCGAGCGCCTTCCGTCAGCACGTCGCGCGGTTCTCCTCGCCGGTCTATCCCGGCGAGACCGTGACCATGGACCTCTGGAAGGACGGCAACGTGATCTCGTTCGAAGCCAAGGTGAAGTCGCGCGGGGTCACCGTGATCAAGAACGGCAAGACGGTGCTGGGGTGATAGGGCCGCTTGCGCGGCTCTGAGTTATTTCGTCATGCCCGGGCTTGTCCCGGGCATCCACGTTCTTTCGTGCAGTTGGCGCTCAAGTTCGTGGATGGCCGGGACAAGCCCGGCCATGACGGAGCAAGAAACAAAAACAGGGAGACGCCACCATGGGACTACTCGACGGCAAGGTCGCGCTGATCACCGGCGCGGGCGGCGGGCTCGGTGAGGCCTACGCAAAGCTGTTTGCGCGGGAAGGGGCCTCGGTCGTCGTCAACGATCTCGGCGGTCCCCGCGACGGCTCCGGCGCCGACAAGTCCATGGCGCAGCAGGTGGTGGATGCGATCAAGGCCGAGGGCGGCAAGGCGGTCGCCAACGGCGCCGACATCTCCACCATGGAGGGCGGCCAATCGGTGTTCGACGATGCCATCAAGCACTTTGGCCGCGCCGACATCCTGGTCAACAATGCCGGCATTTTGCGCGACCAGACCTTCGCAAAAGCCTCGGAAGCCGACTGGGACAAGGTCATCAAGGTCCATCTGAAGGGCACCTTTTGTTGCACCCTGCCGGTGTTTCGCTGGATGCGGGAAAACGGCGGCGGCGTCATCGTCAACACCTCCTCGACGTCGGGGCTGATCGGCAATTTCGGCCAGACAAATTACGGCGCGGCCAAGGGCGGCATCTGGGGCCTGTCCAACGTGCTCGCGATCGAGGGCCGCAAGTACAACATCCGGATCTGGACGCTGGCCCCGGGCGCCCTGACCCGCATGACCGCAGACCTGCCCCGCTATAAGGAGAACCCCGGCGCCGCGCTCGGGCCGGACGGCATCGCGCCGGCCGTGCTATACATGGTCAGCGACTTGTCGGGCGACCAGACCGGCAAGGTGCTGGGCGTGTCCGGGCCCCGCGGCGTGCGCGAGATGCGGATGATGGAAATGGAAGGCTGGAAGCCGCCGCACTCGGGCTGGAAGGCCCAGGACATCGTCGATCACGCCAAGGAGATCTTCTTCTCCGAGGAGCAGATCAAGATGGGGGCGCGGCGGTTTTAGCCAAAACTGTCATTCCGGGGCGCGACGAAGTCGCGAACCCGGAATCCATAACCACTAGCCGGGGTTATGGATTCCGGGCCTGGCCCTTCGGGCCATCCCGGAATGACGACAATTGATAGGACAGAGAGACCCAATGAAACTCACCGCCGATGCCAAGGGCACCTTCGCAATCGCGCCGACGCCGTTCCATGACGACGGCCGGATCGACGAGCGCTCGATCGACCGCCTGACCGATTTCTACGAGGAGGTCGGCTGCGACGGCGTCACGGTGCTGGGCATCCTGGGCGAGGCCCCCAAGCTCGACGCCGCCGAGGCCGAGCAGGTGGCGGTGCGCTACGTCAAGCGTGCCAAGAAGATGCAGGTGATCGTCGGCGTCTCCGCGCCGGGCTTTGCCACCATGCGCTCGCTGGCCAAGGCCTCGATGGATGCGGGCGCGGCCGGCGTCATGATCGCGCCGCCGCCCTCGCTTCGCACCGACGACCAGATCATCGGCTATTTCAAGCAGGCGGCGGAAGCCATCGGCCCTGATGTGCCCTGGGTGCTCCAGGACTATCCGCTGACCTTGCAGGTCGTGTTCACCCCCGCCGTGATCCGCAAGATCGTCATGGACAATCCGAACTGCGTGATGCTCAAGCACGAGGACTGGCCGGGCCTGGAGAAGATCTCGACGCTGCGCGGCTTCCAGAAGGACGGCTCGCTCCGTCCGCTCTCGATCCTCTGCGGCAATGGCGGCACCTTCCTGGACTTCGAAATGGAGCGGGGCGCCGACGGCGCCATGACCGGCTACGCCTTCCCGGAGCTCCTGATCGATGTCGTGAACCTCTCCAAGGCCGGCAAGCGCGACGCCGCGCATGACATCTTCGACGCGCATCTGCCGCTGATTCGCTACGAGCAGCAGCCCGGCGTCGGCCTCACAGTGCGCAAATACGTGCTGCAGAAGCGTGGCATCATCGCTTCCAGTGCGCAGCGCAAGCCCGGTGCGACCATGACGGCGACGGCGAAGGCCGAGGTCGATTATCTCTTGTCGCGCGTCGCCCGTTTCGACAAGCGCGCCAATCTCGGCCCGCAATCCAGCGCCGCAGGCTAGTTGCATGGCCGAATCATCAGCATCACGCCCGGCCTCGACGATCCTCCTGCTGCGCGACGGCGCGAAGGCCGATGGCAAGAGCCGCGGCGAAATCGAAGTCTTCATGATGGTCCGCCATCATCAGATCGAGTTCAACTCGGGCGCGCTGGTGTTTCCCGGTGGCAGCGTCGATGCCGGCGACAACGAGATCGTTGCTCGCGCCGACCTCTATTCGGGCGGCGAAAGCCTCAGCGAAGCGGACCGCGGCTTCCGGATCGCCGCGATCCGCGAGACCTTTGAGGAAAGCGGCATCCTGCTGGCGCGGTCGAAGGACACCGGCGCGCCAATCGACGCCAAGCGCGCCGGCGAGATCGCGGACGCTCACCGCGTCGCCCTCAACGAGCACAAGATCAGTTTCCTGAAGATCCTCGACGACAACGGCCTCCAGCTCGCGCTCGACACGCTCGTGCCCTATGCGCACTGGATCACGCCGGAGGGCATGCCGAAGCGGTTCGACACCTGGTTCTTCCTGGCCGCGGCACCGCCCGACCAGCTCGGTGCCCATGACGGACGGGAATCCACCGATTCGATCTGGGTCTCGCCGCGCGAGGCGGTGGAGGGCGGGGAGAGCGGCCGCTTCAAGCTGCCGTTCCCGACCACACGCAACCTGATCCGCCTCGCCAAGCAGGGAAGCGTGAGCGCGGCGCTGGAGCACGCCCGCGGCCTCTCGATCGTCACGGTGATGCCGGTGATGACCAAGACCGAAACCGGCCGTCAGCTCCGCATCCCCAGCGAGGCCGGCTATGACGGCGAGGTGTTCGAGGTCGGGGCCGTCGGCTAATACACTTCGACACGCAACGAAGTATCGACGAATCCCGGCCCGCAGGGCAGCCAGCGTCAAACTGTCGTAAACCTGAAGCGGGCGGCAGGTCCTGATATTAACGATATTCCGCGTCCCGAGGCATGTTCCCCCCGGGCAGGAATACGTCGTATATTGGACCTCCAGCAGTCCGGTCCTCAAACCACCAATGTCCGCCGAATTGACGCCGTCCCCTGAGAAAAGGCGAACCTTCTCGCTCTCCATCGGCCAGCTCACCTTCGGTAGCTTCCTGTTGGTGCTGGCGGTGATCATAGTCACCTCGACGGCGAGCGTGATCGCGATCCGGCACATCGATACTACATTCGCGGAGCTGCAGCGGCTGCAGAGCGTCGGCGACCTCGCCGAGGACATCGATCGCCGCATGAACGAACTGCGTCTTGCCGCGCGCGACTTCGTCACGGATCCCGGTGCCGGCATCCAGTTCCAGCAGGTCGGCGAGGCGGCCTCAACGCTCAGCGACATCCTGAAGAAGACCCGCATCGAGCTCGCGCCCGAGCAGCAGGACATGCTCGACGGGGTCACCGAGCGGCTCGCAACCTATCGCTCCGGCCTGGAGCGGATCTCCACGCTGATCGACCGCCGCGCCCAGCTGCTCGCCGGACTGCCGCCGCTGCGCGAACAATTCGACGCAGCGGTTGAAGGCACCGCGGACCGCGAGCTGGCGTCCCGCTTGTCCGAGGCACAGGGCCGGATCGCGATCGGGCTGCTCGCGCGCAACCCGTCCGCAGCCGAGCAGGCTGCACAGGGAATGCGGGGGCTCGATATTGCCGATGCCAAGCTGAAGTCGGCGGTGAACGACTATGCAGAGGCGATCATGGCCGTCGCCGTCCGCGAGCGGCAGATCGCCGACATCGATCGCGAGGTGCTGGGAACCGAAGGCCGGTTGATCGGCCGCGTCACCGAATTGCTGCGCGAGGTCAGCTCCCGGCGCGGCCACGTGCTGTCGCGCGACTTCGCCCGGACACTGACCGAGGCGCGATGGCAAAGCATCGTGCTCGGCACGGTCGGCGTGCTCATCGGCATCGGCGCTGCCTGGTTCGTGGTGCGCAGGACGGTGCGTCCGCTCGCCCAGATCGCGCGATCCATTCGCGCGCTTGCCGCCGGGCGGAAAGACGTCTCAATTCCGTCCGCCGACCTCGGCAACGAGATCGGCGACATTGCGCGGGCGGCCGAAGTGTTTCGCCGCGCGCTGGAGGAGGCCGACACCGCGCGCGAGGCGGCGGTGCGCGCGCTCACCGAGCAGCGGCTCGCCGAGGAGAGCTATCGAAAATTGTTCGAAGGCTCTATCGACGGCATCTACGTGACGACGCCGGCCGGTGACCTCCTCAACGCCAATCCCGCGCTGGCGCGCATGATGGGCTACGACAGCCCGCAGCAGCTGATCGACAGCATCAGCGACATCGCCCACACGATCTACGTCCACCCCGAGGCGCGCGCCGAATACCAGCGGCTGATGGCGCGCGACGGCATGGTGCGCGAGTTCGAGTATCAGGTGCGCCAGCGCAGCGGCGACGTCCTCTGGCTCTCCGACAGCGCCACGGGCGTGCGAGACGAAGCGGGCAACATCATCCGCTACGAGGGCACGCTACGCGACATCACCGACCAGAAGCGGGCGGAGGAAGCCATCGCCGAAGGCCGGCGCCTGCTCCAGCAGGTCATCGACACCGTGCCGGCGGTGATCAACGTCAAGGATCGCAATCTGCGCTACGTGCTGATGAACCGCTACATGGCCGGCATCTTCGGCATCGAGCCCGGCGAGGCGCTCGGCCGCACCACGGCCGACCTGATGTCGCGCTACGGCGCATCCAAGTCCGACGAGAGCGACAAGCGGGTGCTCAAGCTTCGAAAAGGTCTCGGTTTCTATGAGGAGGAGTATCAGGACGCCTCCGGCAACATGCGGCAATGGCTGGTCAACAAGTTGCCGCTGCTCGACGCCGAGGGCGAGATCGAGCGGATCGTGACCGTTGCGCTCGATATCGGCGAGCGCAAGCGCGGCGAGCAGGAGATGCGCAAGGCCAAGGAAGCCGCCGAAACCGCGCTGCGCAATCTCCGCGAGACCCAGGCCTCCCTGATCGAGGCCGAGAAGCTGGCCGCGCTCGGGCGCCTCGTCGCCGGCGTCGCCCACGAGGTCAACAATCCCGTCGGCATCAGCCTCACGGTTGCCTCCGCGCTGGAGCGCAAGACCGCCATGTTCACCGCCGAAGTCGAGCGCGGCGAGCTGCGCCGCTCCACGCTCAACGACTTCCTCAGCACCAGCCGCGATGCGTCCTCGCAGCTCGTCTCCAATCTCAACCGCGCCGCCGAGCTGATCCAGTCGTTCAAGCAGGTCGCCGCCGACCGCAACTATTCGGATCAGCGTACTTTCGATCTCGGTGACCTCACCGAGCAGGTGGTGATGAGCCTGCGGCCGGGCCTGCGTAAGCACAATCTGACGCTCAACGTCGAGTGTCAGCCGGACCTGACCATGAACAGCTATCCCGGCCCGTACGGCCAGGTGCTGACCAATCTGTTTCTGAACTCGGTGGCGCACGCCTTCCCGGACGGCCGGCCCGGGACGATCGAGATCCAGGTGCGCGAGTCCGGCAAGGACAACGTCGAGATCATCTTCTCCGACAATGGCTGCGGCATGTCGCTCGACGTCCGTCGCCGCGCCTTCGATCCGTTTTTCACCACGCGGCGCGACCAAGGCGGCACCGGCCTCGGGCTGCACATCGTCTACAGCATCGTCACCAACCGGCTCGGTGGCCGGCTCGATCTCGATTCCGAACCGGGTGGCGGTACGCGCATCCAGATGATCCTGCCGCGTGTGGCGCCGCTCGAACAGGCCGCGGAATAGCTAATCGACGTCTGCAAGCTTGTGCAGCGTCGCGCCGAAGATCTGGCTGGCCTTGCCGACCAGCGCGGTGCCGGTCATCTGTCCGCGCGTGTCCGTGAACGTGCCGGTGACGCCGATGCCGACCGGGGCAGGGCCGCCGAACAGCGGATTGTCATCGCCTCGAGGCGAGGTGTGCCGCTGCACCAGCACCTCGCCCTTGAAGCTGTTGTTGTCCTTCACCGTGTAGCTGCCGGTGTAATAGAGGTAGGCATCGCCGCCGAGAATCTTGCCGTCGCGGAAGAGAATCACGCCGCTGCCCTTGCCGACTCGACCATCGAGCAGGGTGACATGAATTGAATAGAGGCCGTTTTTCATAACGTCCCGTAGGCCGGCCGCCATCGCCCAATGGCGCAACCGGTCCCGCTTTTATGCCAAAGCCCATCCCTGCGCGCAACGAGGCAGTTTGCCGGTCGCGGCGGCCTGCGAGCCGTAGTTGTTCCAATTTGTCCATGACACCGTCGTGACGCTCTGATGGTGAGGCGAGGCCCGACGTTGCGAATCAGAGTTGGCCCGCGAAATGCATAACCATTGCTGCACTGGCCGCTGGGTGCTGGAGCAAGACGAACGTGACCAACTGGATCGATTCCGGCGGCAATGAGCCGCGTCTGTACAGTGCGCGTCCCACGAATTGCAAAAGCGAACAACGGCGGATTGGCGATGCGATACGCCGGGCAAACCTGACGAGGCTGGCGCCGGCGTTGGCTTTGATCGCGCTCGCAGCCCCCTCGGGGCACGCGCGCGACCGCGGGCAGTTCGCCAACACCAATCCCGAATTGAAGGCTTGGTTCGACAGTCTGCGCAGCGGCAAGGGGCCTTGCTGCTCCGATGCCGACGGTTCGGCGCTCTCGGACTCTGACTGGGACAGCAAGGACGGGCATTATCGCGTCCGCGTCCCGCGCTATGGCTATGCGCTCGATGGCCAGCAGCAGGAGCTCGTCTGGGTCGACGTGCCCGCGGAGGCCGTGATCTCGGAGCCGAACCGGGTGGGACGCACCATGGTCTGGCCGATCTACGGCTACATGGGTGTCACCATCCGCTGCTTTATGCCCGGTAGCATGACTTAGCCTTCGGGCGTGACGTCGTCCCCGGCTCGGTGCCTGGACGGCGGGGCGCCCCGTCGCGTCAGGTATATTTCTTGTCGCGCTCGAGCAGCTCGATCGAGATGCCTTCGGGCCCGCGGATGAAGCAGATGCGTACGCCGGGACGAATGGTCGTCGGCTCGCGCGTGAACGTGACACCCTTGGCCTTGATCTCGGTGGCGACCGCGTCGATGTCCTTCACCGTCAAGCCGAAATGGTCAAGGCCCTGATGTGGGTGCGGAGGTGGCGGGCTGACGGCGCTGTCGCCCTCGAGCGGCGCGATGAAGATGCTGGCTCCGCCGAGGTTCACGTCGATTCGTCCTGGCGCGTGCACGATCTCGCCACCAAGGATGTCCCGCAGCCAGGCCGCGGTGGCCTCCGGATCGGGGCTGCGCAGATGGACGTGATCCCAAGCGACGGCGAACGGCATTTCATAATCTCCCAACGGGTCTATTCGATGCTACGGCGCATGCTAGCAGTATCGCCGGTGGTCACCACCGCCGTTGCCGACTCGCATGACGTTGGGGGAACCTTAGTTCGTCGCCCGAATTAAGGTAAGCTGTGACTAAATCCATCTTCGATGCTGCTTGCGGTCGCGATCGGTGTGCAACCATGAATGCGAGGCTCGACCGACTCGGATTGGGGCGCTTGGCCGGCACCGGCGAACGACTGGCGCGGGCCGTGACGATTGCGAGCGTCTCATTTGGCCGAAGCCTTCTATGGCTGCTGGCGGCAATCATCGTCGGTTGCGGCATTTGGATGCTGCTACCTCTCTCCAAGGGCAACAGTGCTGAGCCGGTGAGGCCTGAGCTGGCGGCTGTTGAAGCGCCTCCCTCCGGCGATGCGTCCAAAGTGGCCTCGCCTGTGTCCGAAGCTCAGGTGCCGGCGACAGCAGGACTTGGTCGTCTCAGGATTTCATCACAGACCTGGCGTCGCGGCGGCCTCGGCTCCAAAGCCCTGGTGACGTTCACGCTGCGAAACGACAACGACTATGCCGTAAAAGATGTCGAGATCGTCTGTGCCTTCACGCGGCGCGACGGAAGTCATCTGACCGACCGCAGCCGCGTGCTGGCGGATCCGGTCAGCATGAAGAGCCGCAAGACCTTCGTGCGTATCCCAATCGGCTTCGTTAACGTGAATGCCGATCAGGCAAAATGTTCCCCGGTTGCAGCACGCCGCGCTTGAAGGCGGCCTGTCCCGGTAGCTGAAAAGTTACCTTCTGCGGTCCTTGGCCGAAAACCATGCATCACCATTTGAACCGAACGGCTGGGCCAGGAACCAATTGGAAGATCGCCTGTTGAGGCGAGCAGAGCCCACGCGGGGATGCGGGGGGCGGAGCGCGGCCAATGCCCATCTTTAGGTATCTCATCTTTGTCGGTGGAGCTTTGCTCACACTGCTGTTCGCGGCGGATTTCGTTTTCCCGGCGGCGCCCGTAGCGCAGGCCGTTGCGACCGCAAGCAACGACCAGCCGCTGATCCGAATCCGGTCCGATCGTCATCTGCCTGAGCGCGTCGTCCTCGACACGAGCCAGCCGACGATTGCCGCACCCGCGGTTCAGACTGCCGCAGTTGCGGCTCCCCAGCCGCCGGTACAGGAGAGCCTGTCGCCGGCTTTTGCCGAAATGTCGGCCAAGACGCGGGTGCGCGAGACCTTCGCCCAGTTCACGCCAGAGCCGAGGGCCGGGACCGCCGCAGCCAGGAAGTCCGAGGCCATCCAGCCGCAGACGCCCCAAGCTCAAACTTCTCCGGTCCAGGCCCAGCCCAAGCGTAAGATCGTCAGGACCTATCCGGCGCATCAGCCGGGCCGCCCCATGATGCTGGTCGCTCAGCAGCCGCATTTCGGCCTCTTCAACACGACCTGGTAACAGCGCCTTCGGCTGCCTCGATCGAGGTGGCAAGGGCTTTTTATTGGCCGGCCTCTCTGCTAATTCAAACCAATCCGACCGCCGTCGGGTGTGCTGGCTCCTCGCCAGCGCCGGCCGGCGGATCTCGGTGGCCCGCTACTCGGGCCAGGGCGCTCGTAGCTCAGCTGGATAGAGCATCGGATTTCGATTCCGAGGGTCGGAGGTTCGAATCCTTCCGAGCGCGCCAGTCTTCTTTGTTCCATATATGTTCTAAAGCGGCGCGGGCGGCGGATCGCCGACGATGGGCCGGCGGCGCGTGCATCAGGTTGCCGGGACGCCGGTTTGCCGCCGCGCGCCCGACCGCAGCAATTGCTTCTCGATCTCGTAGTTCGGTGAGAGGCGGTCCCCCTGGTTGTGCGTCTGCGCGGCCTGAGCGCGCAGTCGACGCCAATCGGAGAGATCACCGTCGCCGTGGCCAATCCGGGTCAGCGCCACCCAGATTGATCTCAACATTGAGAGCGTGTGGATGAAGCCCGCGAACTCCGCACGGTGGTTTCGCCGCGCCCACCGCCGCCGCAGCTCAAGTCGTCGTCACCGATGTCCAGAACGACGCCACTCCCCCCGCTTCGCGGTGGGATCACTCGATTTCGAGATGATGAAGAAGACCTTCTCCGGCGAGATCGACAGATATGGATGACTGGCATTCAGCGGCTGCCGAGCCGTGATGTCCCGGTCAGCTCGCCGAAGGTTTGTTCATCTGTATTACATTTCGGTTCGGCCACAATTTGATCAGAACGACCTCGATATCCTGCATCGCGCAAGCGGAGGAAGACATCATGAAACTCAATACTGGCCGATTGGCTACGTCCCTATTCGGCGCTCTCGTTGCGTCATCGACGGCATCCGCCATGCCCATCGCGCCTGCGCCTGCGACACCGCAGGTCTCCGGCATCGAGCAGGTCCGCATGGTTTGCGACGCCTGGGGACGGTGCTGGTGGCGGCCAAGCTACTATGGCTACTACAGGCCGCGGCCATATTACGGCCCGCGGTATTACGCGCCGCGCTATTACGGTCCGCGCCCTTATGGGTACTACGGCTATCGCCGCTGGTAACGTTTGAAGGGGCCCCTCGAGGCCCCTTCGCTTTTGCGAGGTCATGTCTTGCGCAATGATCACTGGCCTGCAGCATCAAAAGATGAGGTCAGCGGATAAGGCCACTTGTCGTGACTTGACCGGTACCATCAACATGAAAGTGCAAACATCTCGAGCCGGCCATGATCCGACGAACATCCTGCGCACGTGCCCAAGGCTTCCATCATCCCGGCGAATTTGCCGCTGGCCAAACAGAGGAGCAGCAGCGGCCGCGGCCCCTCAGTAGCAGGGGTGCCGCCGGCCGTCCTGACCGATATAGGCGGCCGCGCTGCGGTAGCAGTGGTTGGTCGCCGGGCCGTCATAGTAGGCGAAGGTGCCGGGGGTGATACCCGGGCCGTAATTGTGCAGGTAGCTGATCGGGTAGGGCAGCGGGTTGGCGTAGGAGCGGTGGTAGCGGTGGCGGCCGTTCGCCTCCGCGAGGGCGGGGGCCAAGACCGCAGCCGTCAAGGCCGCAACCGCGGCGACACGCGTCAACTTGCTCATCTCGATTCTCCGGAACCCGCTCGAATAGGTCAGCCTGTTATAGCAATTTCGAGCGGCCAAGCATCGCTCCGGAGGCCCGAAATCACGGCCAATCCCGCAGATTTCCGGGTGGGTGTGACAGAATTGCCGGACATGCGGCCAAAGCTGCCCATTTTTGGCCTTTTCGGGATGCTTAACGAATTCCCCACACAAGTATGACCAAAGACTATTCGGTTAAGAATTCTGCCGCCGGCCCCGGGGGATCATTTGCGGGCCCCTCGAGTCCGGTACATTCCTGAAGGCCTTCGTCGTCATCTCGCCATGCGCATCACGCTTCCGAGTCTGCTGTTGCTCTGCTTCGCCGCCGCCACGCCCGCGCGCGCCGAGCTGCACATCACGCGCGACCACGGCGGCTATGTCGAGGAGTACAAGGCCAAGTACAAGCGGGTGCGCGAAAAGGGCGAGCGGGTCATCATCGACGGCATCTGCAATTCGGCCTGCACGCTCGTGCTTGGCATCGTGCCGATGAACAAGATCTGCGTGACGCCGCGCGCGAGCCTCGGCTTCCACCAGGCCTATTACGACAAGGCGTTCACCTTCGGCATCAAGGTCACCAGCGCCGAGGGTACCTCCGATCTCATGTCCTACTACCCCGACACGGTGAAGGACTGGATTCGCCGCAATGGCGGGCTCACCACCGACATGAAGAAGATCAAGAACGGCGTCGAGCTCTGGAAGATCGTCAATCCCTGCCCGGAAGAATGGTGAGCGGCTGAGACGCACCGCGATCCTCCGTCGCAGCGCAGCATATCGTCACCACGAAATTCGCATTGCCGCATGGCCGAGGGTCGGGCAATGAGGGCGGCAATGAACCATAATCAAGAAACCCTGGCCGCCCACGCCGCGCCGATCCTGTTCGTGCTGCTCTGGAGCACCGGATTCATCGGGACCAAATACGTCGTCAACAATGCCGATCCCTTGACCTATCTCGCCATTCGCATGGCGATCGTGGTGGGGCTGATGGCAATCATCGCAGGCATCGCGCGGCCGAAATGGCCTGATAGCGCCGGCATCGCGCACAGCGCGGTCGCTGGCATCCTCGTCCACGGCTTCTATCTCGGCGGCACCGCGATTGCGATCGCGCATTCGATTCCGGCCGGCCTGTCGGCGCTGATTCCAGGTCTGCAGCCGATTCTGACCTCGACCATCGCCAATCGCTGGCTCGGCGAACGGGTCACGCCGCTGCAATGGGCCGGGCTCGTGCTCGGCCTCGGTGGGGTGGTGCTGATCCTGCACAACCGCCCGATGACCGGCGAAGCCGGGCTCGGCTGGCTCGCCTCGGTGGTCTCGCTGGTCAGCATCACGCTCGGCACGCTCTATCAGCGCCGCTACTGCAATCACATCGACTGGCGGTCCGGCAATCTCGTGCAGTATGTGGCAGTCACCATCTTCTTCGCGGTCGGCGCCTTCCTGTTCGAGGATCGCGTGGTGCACTGGACGCGGGAGTTCGTGCTTGCACTCGCCTGGCTCGCCGTCGCGCTCTCGATCGGATCGATCGGGCTGTTGTACTGGCTGATCCGCCACGCCGCGGCGACCTCGGTCGCAAGCCTGTTCTATTTGGTTCCGGCCGTCACGGCCCTGATGGCCTATCTGCTGTTCGGAGAAACGCTGGACGCGATTGCCATTGCAGGCATGGCGCTCTGCGCCGCGGCGGTCTTTGTGGTCAATTGGCGGTCCTGACGGCACGCAGTTCGGCTCGCCGGAAACGCGGAAGTGCTTCAACGCCGAGCAAGCGGCGAGGATAGGTGCGGGCTGTCTCCGGGCGCGCCCGCACCCGGAGACGTCTTCCGGTGCGATCAGCGCTTGGCCTTCTTGGCCTTCTTCTTCGACTTGCCGGCCTTCTTGGCTACCTTTTTCGCAGACTTTTTCGCGGCCTTCTTGGACGACTTCTTTGCGGCCTTCTTCGTCGTCTTCTTCGCAGCCTTCTTGGCTTTCTTCTTGGCCGCCTTCTTCGGCGCTACTTTCTTCGCGACCTTCTTGGCGGCTTTCTTCACCTGCTTGACTGCGGTGACTGCCGCGTCCTTCGTCGTTTCCACGGCAGTGGTGATCGTCTCCATCGCCTGTTCGGTGATCGGCTTCTCGTCGTCCATATCGTCCCCCACGGTTTGTATGGAGCGATGACGATAGCGGGTTTCGAAATTGTGTCAAAGCGACGCTCAACCTTTGCGAATTTCTGCGTAGGCGGCCAGCGCGCGTTCGCGTGCCTCGGCATGATCGACGATCGGCTGCGGATAGGTCTTGCCGATGATGCCCGCACTCGCAAGCTCGATCGGCGTTGCCTGCCAGGGCCGGTGGATCAGCTTGGCCGGCAGGGCCTTCAGTTCCGGAACCCAGCGTCGAACATAGGCTCCGTCAGGATCGAACTTCTCGCCCTGGATTAACCGCCTGATGAGGCGCCTGCGCGATCTCGTTCCAATAGACGGCGCGGGCACCCGCTCTGTCGCACCACCTCAGGGATCACCTTGGCCGCCGGTCCTCTGCGCAGGACAAGCGAGCCGCCGCGCGCGCCGATCTCGGCGCCGAGCGCCCGCAGCGACTGCGCCAGCCACCAGCGTGCCGCGCCGCCCGGCGCTCGCCCCGCCGCCTCGTCCAGTACGTAGAGGCAAAGCACCGGCGCTCCGGACGTGGCGGCGTGGAGGGCGTGTTGGTCGGACAGGCGGAGATCGTCGCGAAACCAGACGATGATGGACGGCTGACTGGGGCCGGGTCAGGGAAGGCCTCGTTTACCAATTGCAAACCATGCCGCTCGCCGCGGTGGGAACCCGTCGTTAATGCGGCTGTAAGTCAATTGCACCAATATGCAGGAATTACGGGGGTCATTCCATCCATGTCCAATCTTCTAACGGCGAAGTTCCTGCCGCGTTTCAAGCTCGGCACCAAGGCGGTCCTGTGCGCGGTGCTGCTGATCGCAATGAACACGGCGCTCGTTGTCGGCGCCGGCTATTGGTCGCTGACATCCGCCTTCAACGACCGCGCCCTGCGCGACATCGAGGTCAATCTGCGCACGCTGGCGCAGGCCTTTGCGGAGACCGTTCCCGAGGCCAAGATCACGATCCGGGACGGCGCGGTGGTCCGCGCCGAGATCCCCAAAATGCCCGACTTCAGGGATCACGCCATCGTCGACAGGGCGGTGTCCTATGTCGGCGGCAACGCGACGCTGTTCGTGTTCGACGCGGCGAGCGGACAGTTCATCCGCCGCTCGACCAACGTGAAAAAGGAAAACGGCGACCGCGCCGTCGGGACCCAGCTTGCCGCCGATCATCCGGGGCAGGCCCCGCTGCGCCGTGGCGAGGCCTATAAGGGGCCGGCGACGCTGTTCGGCAAGACGTTCATGACGGCCTATTTCCCGATCGCCGATGGCACCGGCAAGGTCGCCGGCATTCTCTATGTCGGCATCCCCATGACGCAGTTCGAGGGCATGCTGTCCCAGGCGATGGAGAGCATGGCTGCCGCTGCCGGCCTTGCCGCGCTTCTGGTGCTGGTCCTGACCCTGCTGGTCGTCCGCCGCATCACGCGGCCGCTGACCTCGGTGACGCATTCGCTCACCGCGCTTGCCAACGGCCAGGGCGACGTCGCGATCGAATGCGAGGACCGTGCCGACGAGATCGGCGAGATCGCCCGCACGCTCGCGGTGTTCAAGAGCAACTCGCAGGAGCGGGCGCGCCTACGCACCGAGCAGGCGGCGGCAACCGCTGCCGCAGCCGAGCAGCGCAAGGCCGAGCTGCGCAACTTCGTCGAGGGGTTCCGCGGCAGCGTCGGCGGCATTCTCGACAAGGTGCTGGCATCGTCCGGCGAGTTCGAGCGCGCCGCGCGACAACTGACCGACGCCGCGCGCTCCACGGCAGATCTGTCGGCGCAGTCGGCGGGAGCTTCCGAAAGCGCCTCCGAGCATGTGCGTTCGGCCGCGTCCGCTTCCGACGAGCTGTCTCAATCCATCTCCGAGATCACCCGCCGGGTGCAGGAATCGAACGAGATCTCCGCCGAGGCGGTGCGGCAGGCCGAAGCGACGGACCAGCGCATCGCGCAGCTCTCGGAGGCCGGCTCGCGCATCGGCGACGTCGTCAAGCTGATCACCTCGATCGCCGAGCAGACCAATCTGCTGGCGCTGAATGCGACCATCGAGGCTGCGCGCGCGGGCGATGCCGGCCGCGGCTTCGCGGTGGTGGCTCAGGAGGTCAAGACGCTCGCCGGCCAGACCGCGAAGGCGACCGACGAGATCTCGAACCAGATCGAGAGCATGCAGCTTGCGACCGAGGAATCGGTTGCAGCCATCAAGGCGATCAGCCAGACCATCGAGCGCATCAGCGGCATCGCAGGCTCGATCTCGGCGGCGGTCGAGCAACAGAAAAGCGCGACGCACAACATCGTGGCCAGCGTGCGCGCCGCGGTGTCAGGCACGGCCGATGTCGCGGTCAATGTCCGTCACGCCGCCAAGGGCGCCAGCGAGACGGGTGAAACGTCGAGCCGGATGTTTGCTTCCGCCCAGGCGCTGTCGGGCGAGAGCCTGCATCTGAAGGCCGAGGTCGAGAGCTTCCTCGACCGCGTGCACGCGGCGTGATTCTGGGTCGTCATCCCGGGATGGTCCTAAGGACCACCCCCGGGATCTCGAGATCCCGGGTTCGATGCTGACGCATCGCCCCGGGATGATTTTTGCGGCCGCTATCCGCGACCGCCAAAAGTCATCTGGGCTGCGGGACGATGCGGATGTAGGGCTTCGGCTCCTTCCACCCCTGCGGATAGATCGTCTTGGCCTCGTCGTTGGAGACCGAGCCCGCGATGATGACGTCGTCGCCCTGCGACCAGTCGGCCGGGGTGGCGACGCGATGCTTGGCGGTCAGCTGGAGCGAGTCGATGACGCGCAGGATCTCCTGGAAGTTCCGGCCCGTCGTCATCGGATAGACCAGCACCAGCTTGATCTTCTTGTCCGGGCCGATGATGAAGACGTTGCGGACGGTTTGGTTGTCGGCCGGCGTGCGGGTGAGGGGATCGCCAGAGGTCGAGGCCGGCAGCATGCCGTAGAGCTTGGAGACGTTGAAATCGGTGTCGCCGATCATCGGGTAGTTTGGCGCGGCGCCTTGGGTCTCCATGATGTCTTCCGACCATTTGGCATGACGGTCGACCGGATCGACCGAGAGGCCCATCAGCTTCACCCCGCGCTTGTCGAATTCCGGCTTCAGCTTGGCGAGGGCGCCGAGCTCGGTGGTGCAAACCGGCGTGAAATCCTTCGGGTGTGAGAACAAGAGGGCCCAGCTGTCGCCGATCCAGTCGTGGAATTTGATCTTCCCTTCGGTGGTTTCGGCTTCGAAGTCAGGGGCGGTGGCGCCGATCGGAAGTGTCATGATCTTACCTCATCTCATTGAATCTAATCGAGAATTCGTCTCCGGCCGTCACATCCATTATAAGGGCTTCGCCGGCCTAAGTGAACGCCAACTGAACCGGCTCAAGCAAAATGTGAATTCCTTCTTTGAAGGGCCGATTTTCTAGCAACCTTATTGTTACAGCGGCAGCTGCGGCGAAACAGCTCCACCCGGGGTCACACGGTCTCGCTCGCCCCGATAATGCCTTTTATGACTTTCATCACGCTCGCCCGGCGCGTTCTAGAACCAGATTGGTCCTGATAGCGACCAATTGGCAACCATCTAGAAAAGTCGCGATCCCCGTATCGAATCGTTAACCACCCCTTTACGCCGGCATGGAAATGCTGGTCGATCAGAAGAAGTCTGGAAGTGAACTATGTCCGCCGCTGCGCCTAAGCCTACCGAGCCGTCGTCCCTCGTGCCGTCCTGCCGCGATACTGCAGCTCATGCCCTTTCCGTCGTGCGCGACGGTGTGATCACGGGCGAAGGCCCGACCACCAAGGGACGGGTGCATTTCTCCCGCTCGCTCGACGCCGATGACACCGCCTGGTGCATGCGCATCCTCACCGCCACCGCCGTCAACGACCAGCCGGTCAGCCGCGCCGAGGCCGAAGTTCTGTTCGAGATCAACGAGGCCGCGACCGAGCGCACCGATGGCGGCCGGTTCGACGACCTGCTTGCCAAGGCGGTCGCCCATTATGCCGCGAGCGCCTCGGGCCTGAAGGTGCCGCCGCGCAGCGTCGCGCTGTCGGCCGACACCGAGATCGAGAGCTGGGCGCCGTCCTATGCTTCCAAGGTCAACAGCGAGATGCTGGAGTGGATCGCCGGCCAGATGCGCGGCAAGCGCCAGAACAACCGTCGCCTGATGGCGATGGTGGCGACCTTCCTCGGCGCCACCGCACTGCCTCTGGCGGGCCAATTGCCGAACGTGTTCGACATCGGGATGTAAGGCAAATGGGCCGCGGTCGCGGCTCGCAGCTTCGTTTCACGCTCGTGTCCAGCGCACGAGACTACTGCATTGTGACACCGCTGTCTCAACACCGTCATTGCGAGCGCAGCGAAGCAATCCAGAATCCCTCCGCGGAAAGACTCTGGATTGCTTCGCTGCGCTCGCAATGACGGAGTGTGTGGTGGGCAGCGCGTTCTTCAATTCGCATTTCGGTCGCGGACACGCCTTCGCATCCTCGCGGCGGACTCGCCCGAGCTTTGCTTCTTGCTCACCCTCATAATTGAAAGAGGGCGCAGGGAAGACCGGGTGCCGGCCGGGCACCCACGGTCCACTGTGCGAAAGTGGCAACGAAGAATTTGCACAGCGGCATACAGGTGAAGCCAAACATCCGGCCTTCCCTGCGCAGTGGCTTTACGGCTTATGTCGTGCTCTCCCCGGGGAGCGATGCACTATTGCCCCCGTCGCCTTGCGGATGGCTGATGCGTGGGCCCGGTTGGGCCGCTCACATCACCGCAAGACTTGGCGCACAGACCCCGGGCGCCAGGACCACACGATTTTGCCGTACGCCGATGACACCGGTCGTATGCGCGAGGTCTTTGCTCACGGCTCTCCGCCCTGCAAACCCTTTCGCGCCAACGCCATCAGCGTCCACCGCCCCCCGGCCCGCGTTCGTGACGATCGCGATACGCCCCTCTTCCTTGGGCCGGGTTGCGCGACACATATGTGATTTCCGAATTTCGGTAAAGTGGAATATTTTAGGCCGCGCGCGTTGACCCATAGATTGAATGTTTTGCCCGTCGGGCAACGCAAGGGATGGTAGCTGCAACCATTCAATCCGGCGCGGTCTGCGCCGCCGGTGGATTCGGTGCAAGCGCCTGCGCCGGCTTCGTCGCGGCCGGATAGAGTTCGGTCTTGGCGAGATCACGGCGGAGCGACGATGGTGCGGTGTGCAGGGCAAAGGCGATCGCGATCTGCGTTCTGTTCTGAAGCCGGTACTTGCGCATGATGTTGCCGATATGCGCCCGCACCGTGTTCTCCGAGATGTTGAGCTCGTAGGCGATGTTCTTGTTCTGCATCCCCCGCGCGATCAGCGTCATCAGCTCCCGTTCGCGCGGCGTCGGTGCGATCAAGTCCTTCGGATCCGAGCTCATGGCTGATGCCTCCCTGGCCTTTGCGAACATCCCGGCATGCTCTCACTCCGTCTTGAGCGCCTGGATCGGGCTCAGCTTGGACGCCTTGTGGGCTGGATAGAAGCCAAAGACGAGGCCGGTCGCGATCGAGAAGACGAGAGACAGGCCGATCGCCTGGCCGTCGATCGAGGTGACCCAACCGGCCATGCGGGCGACCGTCATCGAGAGCGTGATGCCGCCGGTGACGCCGATGGCGCCGCCGAGCAGGCAGAGGACGAGCGCTTCGCAGAGAAACTGCAGACGGATGTCGCGCATTCGCCCGCCGAGCGCCCGGCGGATGCCGATCTCCCGCGTGCGCTCGGTGACCGACACGATCATGACGTTCATGATGCTGATGCCGCCGACGAGCAGCGAAACCGAGGCGATGGCGACGAGCAGCAGCGCGACGGTGCGGATCGCGCCCTGCTGCGCCTCCATGGCGGCGGCGGGATCCTGGACCTTGAAGTCGTCGTCCTGGCCGGCGGGGATGCGGTGGCGCTGCCGCAGCAGGTTCGCGATCTCCGCGCGCGCGCCCGCCATCTGACCGTCTGCGGCCACCTTGGCGATGATGTAGGCGACCGCGTCGCGGTTGATCTTGCTGGCGCTGCCGAGGAAGCGCAGCTTGGCCGTGGTGAGCGGCACGAAGGCGACGTCGTCCTGAGCCGGTCCCTTGCGGTCGAGCACGCCGACCACCTCGAGCGGGACCTTCATGATCCTGATCTGCGCGCCGATCGGATCGTCGCCGGGTGCGAACAGCTCGCGCGCGACCGTGCTTCCGAGGATCACGACCTTGCCGGCGCCGGCTTCCTCGGTGGCGGAGAAATAGCGCCCGGCCGCGAGCTGCCAGTCGCGCACCATGAAGTGGCCGGTGGTCGTGCCGTTGATCGTCGTGTTCCAGTTCTTGCCCTCGTGGATGACCTGCGCCGTTCCCGCGATGGAGCCGGCTGCGGCCTGGATTTCCGGGATCTGCTCGAGAATGGCCTGCACGTCGCTCTCGGTCATCGTCAGCTTGCTGCCGTCCTTGAGACGCACGCCGCCCTGGTAGACCGCGCCGGGGGTGATCATTAGCACGTTGGCCCCGATCGAACGGATCTGCTCCTGGAGGCGGAGCTGCGCGCCGGCCCCGATCGCGAACACCGTCACGATCGAGGCGACGCCGATCACGATGCCGAGCATGGTGAGGAAGCTGCGCAGCGGATTGAGGCGCAGGGCGTGCAATGCGATCTGGAAGCCCTGCAGCATCGTCATGACACAGCGCTCTGTTTCGGCAGAGCAGGGGCCTGCGTTTCGTCGCCGACGAGCTCGCCGTCATGCAGGTGGATCGTGCGCCGGCACTGGGCCGCGATGCCGGGATCGTGGGTGATCATGACGATGGTCTGGCCGATCCGGTTGAGCGCGGCGAACAGGGACAGGATCTCGGCACCGGTGCGGCTGTCGAGCGCGCCGGTCGGCTCGTCGGCGAGCACGATCAGGGGGGAGGCGATCAGTGCGCGCGCGATCGCGACGCGCTGCTGCTCGCCGCCGGAGAGTTGCCGCGGGAAGTGATGGGCCCGGTGCAGCATGCCGACCGCCTGAAGGCTCGCTTCCGCGCGCGCCATGCGTTCCTTGCGCGCGATGCCGCAATAGACCAGCGGCAATGCGACGTTCTCGATGGCATCGTGGCGGGCGAGCAGATTGTAGGATTGGAACACGAAGCCGATGCTGCGAGCGCGCAGGGACGACCGGCGATCTTCCGTGAGATCGGCAACGTTGGCGCCCTGAAGATAGACCGCGCCCGCGCTCGGCAGGTCGAGCAATCCGATCATGTTCATCAGCGTCGACTTACCGGAGCCGGACGGTCCCATCACGGCGACGATCTCGCCTTGCGCGATGTCGAAGCTGACATTGCGCACCGCGGCCACCGCGACGCCCTCGGTGCGATAGGTCCTGCTGACCGACTGGAGGCTGATGAGGGGCGCAGCGGCGGTCATGACCCAAACCTGATTCCGAGAATTTCCATGCCCGCCGGGCGAATGGCCTGGCCGACCGCGACCTCGCTGCCCTCGACGAGGTCTCCGCTCCGGAGCGCGACCTGCTCGGTGCCGGCGGCGCCGACCGTGACGGCGACGCGCTGCAGCGCGCCGCTGGCGGTGCGCACCCACACGCCGCTGCGTCCGGCGTCCGGCCGCGTGCCGGTCGGCTGGAATCGCAGCGCTGCAAGCGGCACTTTCAGCACGTCGTCCTGGCGTTCGATGACGATCTTCACCAGGGCAGTCATTCCCGGCAGCAGCGCGCCGTCGAGGTTGGCGGTCGCCAGCACCACGGTGTAGGTGACGACGTTCTGCTGGGTCTGCGGCGCCTTGCGCACCTGGCGCACCACGGCCTCGAAGCGGCGGTCCGGGTAGGCGTCGACGGTGAAATGCGCGCGCTGCCCGGGTGCGATGCGGCCGATATCGGCTTCATCGACCTGCGCGTGAATCTCCATGTCCTCCAGGCGGTGCGCCACCATGAAGGTGGTGCGCGCTTCAAGTCCGACCGCGAGCGTCTGCCCCTCGTTGACGAACCTGCCGACCACGACGCCGTCGATCGGTGAACGGATCATGGTGCGGTCGAGATCGGCCTGGGCTGCCGCGAGAACGGCGGCTTTCTCCGGCACCGCCATGCGCGCTTGCTGCAACTCCGCCTCGATGCGGCGGACGTCGGCCTGTGCACCCTCCACCGAATAGGAGTTGAGGGACATCAGGATCTCGGCTTCACGTTCCTGGGCGAGGCGCGCGGTGAACTCAGTCTGCGCGTCGTCGACCGCGGTCGTCGCCACCACGTTCTGCGACTGCAGCGCCAGCTTGCGCTGCAGCGTCTTCTGAGCCGAGGACTTCACCGCCTGCGCGCTCTCGAGCTTGGCCGCGAGCACGTCGCGGCTGCCCCTCGCGTTCTGCAGATCGATCCTGGCCCGGTCGAGCTTGGCCCTGGCGATGTCGACCAGGGCATTGGCGACGGCCAGCGACGCCCGGGCCTCGTCGACCTTGGCCGCGAAGCTGCGCGGATCGATCAGAGCGAGCGGCTGATCCTTGGCGACGGCGTCGTTGAAGTCGACATAGACGCGGGCGAGCTGCCCCGACAGTTGCGATCCCACCTCGATCGTCTTGACCGGCTGCAGGGCGCCGGTGACGGTGACGGTCTGCTCGATGCTGCCGCGCTGGATCGAGGCATAGCGGAACAAGGGGGCATCCGATCCGAAGGTCGGCGCTTCGCGGCCGCCGGGCACGAGCAGCCGCCTGGTCTGCTCATAGGCGCGAGTCGCCGTGTCCGCCGCGCTCCCGGCAGCGCCGGCGATCGTGCCCGGAGCGGCGTAGAGGATCGCAGCGAGGCCGCATGAAGCTCCGAGCAAGGCAAATGCTGGCACAAATCGCATATCAAAACTCGCCGATTGAATTGACTTCGGGTAATCGGGAAGAAGTGGCAAACTCGCTATGGTTGTAAAACGTCTAAGGTTGTATCGAATGTCAGTATGTCGTCCTCGCCGGGCTGACGGTCGGGCGTGGCGCATCATCCAGTGGTAAAGCAGGTGGGGTGCTACTTTTCGTGATTTGATCAGGATGCATACGGAGCGTATCGATATGAGGCGCGCGGTATCGAACTCGATAAGCTGACTGAACGTCCCGTCTGATCCGGCCGGAGCGGCAGCAGCTGGCGTCGAGTCGTCACATGGGTGGCGTGCCATGATGCAGCCGGCGAGACCACGACGCAGCATTGCCGCATTCTCGATGTCGTTGCTCCCCGATGCCGCCGGCGGCAAGATGGACGCCCTTCCATCACGAAGCCCGATATGTGAACGCCTTCACTCGCCTCCGGCGCGCGTTGGCCCTATGACTTCGAACCGGCGGACCGACGCGCTTCGCTCGATCTGCGCGAATCATCCAAGCACCTTGATCTCGCTTGCAAGAAGAATGGATAGCTCGCTGCCTTTTCATCGAGCCCCAAGCCGGGGAGCCCATTGCCATGAGTTCGGACCAAGCCACAGTTTATGTCGTTGACGACGAAGCCCAGATTCGAGCCGCGATCGGAAGTCTCTGCGAGGAGACCGGGCATCAGGTGAAGTTGTTCGCCTCGACCGACGAGTTCCTCACCGAGACCGTTTCGCAAGGGCCGTCATGCCTCGTGCTCGACGTGAGGTTTCCCGGCACGTCGCCGACCGGGCTCGAGCTTCAGCGCCGGCTGGCCGAGACGGGCGTATCCATTCCGATCGTCTTCATCAGCGGCTACTCCGACGTCCGCGTCTCGGTCGAGGCGATGAAGCGCGGCGCGGTCGAGTTTCTGCCAAAGCCGTTTCGCGAGCAGGAGATCCTCGATGCGATCAGGCACGGCATCGAGCGCGACCGCAGGCGGCTGCAACGCGAGGATAGCGTCCGTGAAGCCCGCCAGCGCGTCGAGACGCTGACGGCCAGAGAGCGCGAGATCATGCTGCTGATGGCGGAAGGGCTCGTCGCCAAGCAGATCGCCGCGAGACTCGGCGTGAGCGAAGTGACGGCGAAGGTTCATCGTGCCAGGATGATGCGAAAGCTGCAGCTGCGTACGCCGATCGAGGTGGTGCGGCTGGTCGACAGCATGGGGCGCCAAGCCGAGACGACACGCAGCGTCTAGTCCGTAGCGACTAGCATGAACTGCAGTCTGTCGCGCCGGCCGCGATCGGTTCAGTCTCACCCCTACGATGTCGGCCTGTTTCCGGGAAGGCATCCGAAACCAGTCAGACAACTTGGCCAGAAAGGGATACTCCATGCGTAAATTGTTTTTTGCTTCCGTTGCCGTGTTCGCTCTGTCCTCCGCAGCTCAGGCCGCCAACACCTCCACCACCGTGCAGGTCGGCGTCGTGAACTCTTCGAGCGTTTCGCAGCAGGGACTCACCAACTCGACCTCGTCGACCAGCCAGCTCGGCATCATCAACGGTGCGACGACGATGCAGGGCACCAGTGCTGCCTCGCTCAACAACGGCAGCACCGTGAACCAGATCGGCGTGCAGAACACGGCGGCCACCGGCCAGGTGGCGCTCGGCAACAACGGCAGCGCGATCACCCAGAACTCGTTCGGGCCGGCCGCGCTCCAGAACAACTCCGCCGCCGTCGGCCAGCTCAGCGTGTTCGGCATCAACGGCAGCACCGTCTCGCAGACGGCGAACTGAGCCACGGTTGGTTTGGGTCGGACGCACCAGGTTGGTGCGTCCGGGCCACTCTCTAGAGCACCGCTACCGGGCAGGACGGTCAATTGCGACGCCGGCTCATTCTCGCGGAGGACAGGACATGCGGATCACCTATTTCATTGCAACTCTCGCAGCATTCGGTGCACTGACGGCAGCCGATGCCCGGGCCGGCAACTCGGCCAGCGTGCTGCAATTCGGCACGACCAACTCTTCGTTCATTTCGCAGAGCGGCGGCACCAGCAACAACGCCACCACGATGCAGTTCGGCGCCACCAATGCCGCGACGACCTTGCAGACGGGCTCGCTGCTCACCGTCAACACCTCCGTGATCGGGCAGGGCGGCACCACTGCGACCGCAACCAATACCGCACTGGCCGGCCAGGTTGGCGGCTCCAATTCGAGCCTGATCGGCCAGATCGGCGCGAACAACACCGCCGGCGTCGGACAGCTCGGGATCCTGAACGGATCGACTGTCCTCCAGCAGGCTCCGTGAGCTGATCCGAAGTGGTGAGGCATGTCATGAAACGTCATTTTGGCGGCGCATGTGCCGCAACGCTCGCTCTGTACCTGGCCGGCGCCCTTTCGGCGCAAGCGCAGACGGCCGACATCAAGACCATCGTGTCGGTCGGCGGGCCGCCCGTCGTGCTGAACCAGAACAGCCAGCTCAACATGGCGGGCGTGTTCATGATCGGGGGCACGACCAGCGCGACGGTCACCCAGAACGGCACCAACAACGCCACCGGCGTGCTGCAGTTCGGCGGAACGAATTCCGCATCGATCGGGCAGGCCGGCGTCAACAACTTCGCCTATGTCGGCCAGGCCGGTCAGTCGGCGACCAGCCTGATATCGCAGCTCGGCACGATGAATGCGGGCACGGTGGCGCAGTTCGGCACCGTCAACGCCTCGACCATCGTCCAGACCGGTCCCTGATGCGCGAGCGATCTCGCCAGTGTCGACAGCGAACGAGGAAGCGCGATGCGAGGCGGCAGACAGGTGCTGAGGCGGGCTTTGGTCCTGGCGGCGATGCTCGCCGCCGTCGGTGCGGCAACGCAGGCATGCGCCGGGACCGTCCAGCGCAGCGTGACCAACCGGAACGTAAGCATCCAAACGGTCGTGCAGTTCGGCGACAATGTTCAGCCTGTCACGATCGAGGAGAACAGCCGCATCAACATCGCGCGGGTGATCCAGATCGGCGGGACCGGCACGGTGGACGCGACCATCATCCAGAACGGCACGCACAACTATGCCAATGTGATCCAGGTCGGCGGCACCACCAATGCGGCGATCGGTCAATCCGGGGTGAGCAACACCGCCGAGATCACCCAGATCGGCAATTCCACCAATGCGCTCCTGCTCCAGATCGGCGACATGAACACGGGAGCGGTGAGGCAGTTCGGGCGTTTCAACTGGCTGGCGATGTTCCAGTTCGGCCGATGATGGAGGTGTAAGATGAAGCTGCTTCTGCTCGCATCCGGACTGGGATTCATGACCGTGGTTGCAATGGCGCCGGCCGGCGCCGGCGACGGTCACACCACCGTGGTCCAGGACGAGAACGGCACCTCGGTGATCACGCAGAGCGGTGATCCGGCGGAGGCCGAGGTCAAGATCGAGAAGGAGCCCGGGCGCACGACGGTCACTCGCCGCAGCGGCGGCAACACCGCGATCGTGACACAGGGCAGCGCAAGCCCGCAGGACATGCTCGACTGGCTTCGCAAGCTGCAGGGCCACTGACGCACGAAGCCATTGAAATGAGAGGGGAATTCCGGGCGTTCTGCCGCACTCTTGTTCCCGGTTATTCGCGTGCCTTAACCAATAATTAATTATACGTTTGCGGGTGGGCGACAGCCCGGCCTAGCCTCCTTCCGGGGAGCCGCTATCGCGAAGCCAAACGAGTGTGGTGCGTATCATGATTGCCAGATCATATGGGGCGTTGTTCGCCTCGCTCAGCGCAGCTGCGCTGCTGCTTAGCTCCAGTGACAATCCTGCCAGAGCTGCTGGCGCCACGGCGTCCGGCGTCGCCGCCGTTGCTGCCCCGCCGGCTGCGGCACGTCCGCACGTTGGGCCGGGCGCCAGGTTCCACCGCCGCAGCGCTCCCTGGGTCTATTGGCCGGGCGGCGGCAGCTACTTCTACGACGGCGCCGGCTACAGCCAGCCCTTCGCCGATGTGAACCAGTCGCTCTCCGCCGATGTGCGCTACACCTACACGTATGATGTGCCCTGGGACTGGACGCATCGCTATCCGCCGAACGTCGTGCCGTCCAATCGGCCCTACGTGCCGAGCTGCCCGACCGAGCAGGTGACGGTGCCCGGCCGCGGCGGCAGCGAGCACACCGTCAACATCATGCGGTGCTACTGAGCTAACCCAGCTCGAAGCTGGTGACGCCGAAGACGCGGTCGAGCCGCAGCGGCGGGATCGGCCCCGTATACATCCGCGCCGTCTCGAACACCGGCTCGAGGCCGAGCGCCTCGGCGAGCGCGATCGCGGCGGGATTGACGGCGGGGACGTCGAGGAAGACCTCGCCGGCGCCCGCGCTTCCCATTAGGGCCTGCACGACGTCATCCGCGGCGGCGCGATCGTCGGCTACGAGCGGGCCGATCTTGTAGCCCGTCCGGCAGGGGCGGATCACGCCCCATGCAGCGAGCCTGCCCTCGCGCAGCAACGCGCGGCCGACATGACCTCGCGTGTTGATCCAGGCGCGCAGGAAGGCGCTGCGCGCGGCGGGGAATACACGGGCGTCATCGGCTTCCACCAGCGCAAACGGGACCTTGTCGAGCGCAACGACATCGGCGGGCGGCTTCACCGATCCCGCGACGGTGCCGCCATAGCGGATATTGGCGTAAGCGAGCTGGAAACCCGACTTCTTGTAATTCTCCTGCTGCGCCACCACGCCGTCGAGGCCGATCACGCGCGCGCCTGCATGCGCGATCGCGGCATTCCAGATGCGCAGGCCATGGCCCGCGCCGCGAAAGCGCTCGCGCACGATGTAGAAGCCAAGGAAGGCGAAGCGGTCGTCGTAATTGACGCAGGAGACGGTCGCGACCGGCTCGCCCTCGATCTCGCCGACGAAGAAGCCTCGGGCGTCGGGGATCGCGAAGCAGGCGGCATCCGCCAGCCCCGGATTCCAGCCCTCCGCCGCGGCCCAGTCGACGGCGAGGGCGATTTCGTCGGGACGCAAATTGCGGATCTGCAAATCACTCATTTTCAAGCCGCTCATGATGGTGGCTGGATGATGGATGCCTTGGGCCATGGACCTGCCGACGGGTCTGGCTGTAGAAGGCCTCATGATAGGCCGAGCCTGCGGCTCGCCTCAACTGAAGGGATCATCGGATCATGGCAGTAGAGAAGGTTGCGCTCGTCACCGCCGGCGGCAGCGGCATGGGGGCGGGGGCTGCGCGGCGGCTGGCGGCGGACGGGTTTGGCGTCGCGATCCTGTCGTCCTCGGGCAAAGGCGAGGCGCTGGCGGCCGAGCTCGGCGGGCTCGGCGTTACCGGCTCGAACCAGTCGAACGACGACCTGAAGCGCCTCGTCGAGGCTGCGATGGCGAAGTGGGGACGGATCGACGTTCTCGTCAACAGCGCCGGGCACGGGCCGCGTGCCCCCATCACCGAGATCACCGACGAGCAATGGCACACCGGCCTCGACACTTACCTCTTGAATGTGATCCGTCCGACCCGGCTGGTAACGCCGCTGATGCAGGCGCAGAAGGGCGGCGCCATCATCAACATCTCGACCGCCTGGGCGTTCGAGCCCAGCGCGATGTTCCCGACCTCGGCGGTGTTCCGCGCAGGGCTCGCCGCCTTCACCAAGATCTTCACCGACACTTACGCGGCCGACAATGTCCGCATGAACAACGTGCTGCCGGGCTGGATCGACAGCCTGCCGCAACAGGACGCGCGGCGCGACAGCGTGCCGATGAAGCGCTACGGCAAGGTCGAAGAGGTCGCGGCGACAATCTCGTTCCTGGCCTCCGACGGCGCCGCCTACATCACTGGCCAGAACATCCGCGTCGACGGCGGGCTGACGCGCTCGGTCTGAGGCGGCCGCCTCAATGTGAGGCGATAAGCTGCGCCAGCTCCGGCAGGATCTTGTAGCGGGCGATCTCGTGCGGATACTCGCCGCGATTGGCCAAGAGGACGATGCCGATCCGCCGCGCCGGCACCAGGCCGATATAGCCGGAGGCGTTGTTGAGGCCGCCCGGCTTGTCGACGATGGTGATGCCTGGAAGGCGCACGGTCTCCCAGGCTAGGCCCTGTCCGAATTTTTCGTCGACGCGGAAGGCCTCGCGCTGCGTCAGCCGCAGGGCTTCGCGCAGATGCGGATCGATCGCGCGGCCATCGACGCAGGCGGCCGCGAAGGCGGCAAGGTCCCGGACGGAGGCGAACATCTGGCCCGTGCCGGGAAAATCAAAGTAGCTTTGCTGATTGCCGATCGGCCCGATCGCCATGCCCTGGTCGGAATAGCCCTGGACCGCGCGCTGCATCGCCGCCGCATCCATGACGGCGCGATTGTCCGGGCCGCGCTCGGGGACGAAAGTGGAGCCCATGGCGAGGGGGCGGAGAATGCGGTGCTGGATCAGCGCATGGATCGGCTTGCCGTAGCAACGCTCGAGCACGAGCTGAAGCAGCACATAGCCGGCATGGGTGTAGACGCGTTGCCGGCCGGGTGCGATGCCGGGTGCCGGCGTGAAGGCGTTCAGCATCGCGATGAACTGCTCGCGCGTATACTCTTCGTTCGGCCAGGGCGGATGATCGGTTGGGAGCAGCAGGCCCGAAGTGTGCGTTGCTAACTGGCCCACAGTGACGTTGCGGATGTAGTTGCCGCTCAGCTCGGGCAGGTATTTCGCCAGACGATCGTCGAGCCGCAGCTCGCCGCGCAGCACGCCGAGCGCCACGAGCGTGGCCTCGAACGGCTTTCGCAACGAGGCGAGGTTGAACAGCGTGTCGGGCGTCACCTTCCGCCTGGTGGCATCATCGGTGAACCCGTAGCTGAAGAATTCGACATGGCGCCCGGCATAGATGGCTGCGGCGAGGCCGCCCGCATGGTCCGCCGTCGCGGTCGGCGCCAGCTCGCCGGCGACGATGTCGCGCATTTGCGCAATCATGTCGGAATCGGCCGAGGCGCGGCGGGGGCAAAGCGCCATCGCCATAGCAATGGATGCGGCCTGGGCGAAGCCTCGCCGGGTGATCGGGGATGAGATGACAGGCGCCACGTGCTCTGATCGATCATGCTGTGCGCCCCCGGGATGGTTTTAGCGAGGAGGGCGCGAGGTCCCAATTCACGATTGCGCGTTGTGGGTTCCCGCCAATCCAGATCACAAAACTGAGCCGTTCGGCTAACAATTGTTGACGTCCGGGACCCGGCGTGTATAGTTAGCTTCATGGCTAACCAATTATCCGATCTCGACCAGATCTTCGCCGCGCTCGCCGATCCGACGCGGCGGGCGATCGTGATGCGGCTGTGCGCGGGCGAGGCGTCGGTCGGCGAGCTCGCCGATCCCTTCGATATGGCGCTGCCGAGCTTCATGAAGCACATCCACGTGCTCGAGACGAGCGGGCTCGTTCAGTCCGAGAAATCGGGACGCGTGCGCACCTGCCGTCTCAGCGCGGATGCGCTTGTCGGCGCCGAGGATTGGTTCCAGCAGCAGCGCGCGGTCTGGGAAGCGCGGCTCGACCGGTTCGAGGCCTATGTGATGAAGCTCAAGAATGAGAAGGAAAGGGCGGCTGCCAAGCGGCCGTCCCGAGCAACCAAACGGAAAGGTTCCTGACAATGACGAGTTCTGCCAATCCCGCTTTGTCGCAATGGTCGCTCGACCGCGAGATCGTGATGTCGCGCGTGATCGACGCGCCGCGCGATCTGGTGTTCGAGGCATGGTCCGACCCGAAGCATCTGCCGCAATGGTTCGGCCCGAAGGGATTCAAGGTCGAGACCTTCGAGATCGACGTTCGTGTCGGCGGCGTCTGGCGCTTCAACATGATCGGCCCCGACGGCACGGTCTATCCGAACCGGATGCGCTTCCGGCGCATCGAGCGGCCGTCGCTGATGGAGATGGATCACGGTATCGACCAGGATGACGATCCCCGCATGTTCCGCTTCACCGTCACCTTTGCCGAGCAGAGCAACGGCAAGACCGTGCTGATGATGCGCCAGCTGGCCTCGAGCACCGAGCAGCGCGATGGCATGATCGGCTTCGGCGCCGTCGAATACGGCTACCAGACGCTCGACAAGCTGGCGGCCTATGTGGCGGGCATGAAGCGGTGATGCGAGGTGATCGTTCTATCGCAGGTTAGCGCCGGATCCCTCGGCCGGAACAGGCGATGAAGACGGTCGCCTCTCCTGCGGCAATCAGCGCGGCATTGTTAGGAACAATCGCCTGTGCTTGCCGGTTGCGCGAACGACGCCAGTCAAATGGAGAACAGGAAAATGGCCAATGCAGCCCGCGATACGTTCGTGGTGGGACTACGCAATGCGCATGCGATGGAAGTGCAGGCGCGAGAATTGATGGAGCGCCAGTCGGAGCGGCTGGACGAATATCCCGAGGTCAAGGCGAAGATCACGGCGCACCTTCAGGAGACCAATGAGCAACTGCGTCGCCTCGAAAAGTGCCTGGAAGCCTGTGGCGAGAGTACGTCGAGCCTGAAGGATACGGCGCAGTCGGTGATGGCCAACATGATGGCCATGGCGCATTCGGTTGCCGGCGACGAGATTCTGAAGAACACTTTCGCGAACAACGCCTTCGAGAATTTCGAGATCGCCGCCTACAAGTCGCTGCTCGCGCTGTGCGGCGCCGCCGGCATGCCGGAGGCGAAGGAGCCGCTCGAGACGTCATTGAAGGAGGAGCAGCGCATGGCGGCCTGGATCGATTCCAATGTCGAGAAGGTCACCATGGAGTATCTGACGCATCAGCGCCAGGCCGCGTAGTTCTTCGCGTTCCTCGCCGACAGCGAACCACCGGCACGCACAGCGGCCGGTGGCTTTTTCGCTCCGCCGGGTTCCCTGCCATCTGCGCGTGAGCCTAGGAACGATCGCTGCGATCAGGCTTTGGCAGTGATGACGCACATCATCTTCAGCGACTACCGCAACCCCGCGGCGGAGCAAGCCTACGAGATCGCCTGGGACTTTCTGGTGCGAACGGGCGCCATCAGCGACGAATTCGACGCCTGCGTGTTCCTGGCGCAGCGTATCACCGTGATGGTCGAGGAGGGACACACGAATCGGATCCGCATGGCGAACCGCGCGATCTCCGAATTTCAGCGCCATGCCGCGGAACGCGACGATATCATCCGTGGCGGCGGCCGTTACGCCGAAGGGCGTTGAGCGCCGCGAAGCGGGTTCACTCCCTGGCTTTGTCCGTGACGATGTCGCCGAGCTTCTGCCAGCGCACGCCATCGAACTGTACCATCTGGAACTGCTTGTTGACGCGATAGTCCGTTGGCGTGGTCGTCACAGAGATTCCGGGGAGCGTCAGGTCGAGCTCGACGTTCTTGAGGTTGGCCGCCTGTCGCATCACGTTCTCGCGGGTCAGAGCGTCGCCGCATTGCTTCAGCACCTGCACCAGGAGCTGCGCGGTGATGTAGCCATAGACGTTCAGGTTCGAATCCTTGTCGCCCTCGGGATAGTACTTGGCCATGAAGGCGAGGTAGCGCTTCATGCCCGGGTCGTCCTTCCATTCGGGATCCGCGGCATCCTTGACGTAGCCGACGCTGATGATGCCCTTGGAATTGTCGAGCCCGGCGGGCTTCAGCACGGCGCTGAGCGAGGAGGCGTTGATGTCGATGATGTGCAGCGCCTTCCAGCCGATCTCGGCGACCTTTTTGATGGCCTGCGCCGCCTGCTTCGGCGTCGTCGCGCTGAACAGCACGTCGGCGCCCGCATCCTTCAACCGCAGGATCTGCGAGTCGATCGTCGGCTCGCTGATCTCGTAGGAGGTCTCGGCCACGACCATGCTCGCCTTGTCGCCGAGGCCCGCCTTGAGGCCGGCGAGATAATCCTTGCCGAGATCGTCGTTCTGGTAGAGCACGCCGATCCTGGCGTTCGGATGGTTCTTCAGCAGGTACTGCGCGTAGATCCGGCCCTCGACGAGGTAAGACGGGTTGAAGCCCATGGTCCAGGGGAAGTTCTTCGGATCGGTGAACCGTGCGGCGCCGGTGGCGGCGAAGAGCTGCGGGATCTTCTTGGCGTTGAGATATTTCTGCACGGCGACGTTCGGCGCGGTGCCGATGATCTGGAAGGTCAAAAGCACTTCGTCGCTTTCGACGAGCTTGCGGACCTGCTCCACCGTCTTTGGCGGCGAATAGGCATCGTCATACTGGATCAGCTCGACCTTGCGGCCGTTCACGCCGCCCTGGTCGTTGATCATCCTCATATAGGCGGCCTGGGTCTTGCCGATCACCGCATAGGCCGAGGCCGGGCCGCTGAGCGGCACGGTCTGGCCCACCTTGATCGCGGTGTCGGACGCGCCGGGATCGTATTTCATTTGTGCCTGCGCTGCCGCGACCGAGAGGAGAAGCGCGGAGGCTGCGACGAATTTTGTGACGACGTTTTTCATGTCGGTCTCCCCCAGCAATCCTCATTCGCCCTTGAGGCCGGCGTCGCGGATCAGCTTGGTCCATTTCTGCGTTTCGGCGTCGATGAACTTGCCGAACTCGGCGGCGGTGCCTGGGCGCACTTCGAGCCCCTGCGCGGTCAGCTTGTCCTTGATCGCAGGCTCGGCGAGCGCGCGCAAAACCTCGGCCTGGAATTTGTCCACGATGGCGCGCGGCGTCGTGGACGGCACCATGAAGCCGTACCAGCCGGCGGCGGCGACGTTGGGAAAGCCCTGCTCGCGCAGCGTCGGCGCCTGCGGGTAGAGCGCGCTGCGCTCGGCCGAGGCGACGCCGAGCACGGTGAACTTGCCGCTCTGGATGTAGGGCAAGGCGGTCGGCAGCGCGGTCAGCGTGGCGTCGACGCGGCCCGCGAGCAACTCGGTGTAAGAAGCCGCATCGCCCCGGAACGGGATGTTGAGGCCTTTGACGCCGGCATCGCGGAACAGGAGCTCTCCGGCGAGATGCGGCTGCGAGCCGGCGCCGGGGGAGGCGAAAGTCAGTCCGTCCGGCTTCGACTTGCCGTAGGCGATCAGGTCGGGAAGCGTCTTGAATGGCGCGTCGGCGCTGATGATGAGGAAGAGCGGCGCGATCACCACCATCGCCACCGGCTGCAGATCCTTGCGCTCATAGGTCAGCTTGCCGAACAGCGCCTCGGCGGTCGCGTAGGGCGCCGCGACATAGAGGATGGTATAGCCGTCGCCCGGCGCATGGGCGACCATGTCGTTAGCGATGCGCGTGCCGGCGCCCGGCTTGTTCTCGACGATGAATTGCTGGCGCAGGCTGCGGCCGAACTCCTCGGCCAGCAAGCGCAGCGAGATGTCGTTGGAGCCGCCCGGCCCGTAAGGCGAGATCAGCCGCACCATCCGCGACGGCCAGACCTCCTCAGCGCGCAAGGAAAATGGTGAGGCCGATACGCCGGCGGCGACGGCGCCCAGCAGTGCTCGGCGTGTGATGGTCATGACGGCCTCCCGGGGATGGGCGCCAGCTTGTTTGTTCATGTCCTGGCGCTCTTCTTGTTCTGCTTGTGCGTCTCGGCCGTCGGCATCGCCGCGTCGACCATGGTCCGGATGCTATCGGCGAGCGCCGCGATGCGCGGACCGATTTCGCCCTCGAGCTGCCCGGGCTGGAGCCGGAAGGCGGGGATGCCGCAATTGATCGAGAATGATTGTTTCGCTTCGCTGATGTGAAACAGCGGCGCGGCGACGGCATGGATCGAGGCCATGTACTCGCCCCAGCAGGTGCAAAAGCCGCGCCTTTTGCATTGCGCGATGCCGGCGCGGTATTTGTCGCGGAGCGCCGACCACAATCCGGCATCCTCGGCGGCGAGATTGCGTTCCAGCCGGTCTGCGTCGGCCGGCGGCAGGCTCGCCGCCGCAGCGCGGCCCATGGCGGTCATCACGACGGGAATGGGCATGCCGATGTCGGGCACGTGCGGGCCGACATCGCCGGAGCGCGCTGTCTCGACATAGATCATCGATGTCGCATCGAGCAGGCCGATCGAGACCGTGCCGCGGACGCTGTGCGCCAGCTCCTGCATCATCGGCCGCGCTACTTGGCGGAATTGCATTCCGGCGAGCAGGGGATGCGCCATCCGCAGCGCCCGTGCACCGACGCGGTACTTCGACCGCTCGGCGTCGTAACGGAGATAGCCGAGCTCGGCCAAGGTATGGGTCAGCCTCGCCACCGTCGGGCGCGGGATGCCGGTCAGCGTCGACAGCTCCATATTGCCCAGCAGCGTGCTCCCGGCCTTGAACGCCTCGAGCACGACGAGCCCCTTTGCCAGCGTCGTGGCGAAAGCGGCGTCATCGGCGCTCTCGGCCAGCACGGCTGCGGCAGAGGAGAGCGGGCGCTGCGGCTTGGGTGAGTCAGTCGGAGCCATCCCGGAATATCAGACGGACAGATTTCGAATGTCCAATAGATTCGCCATCTGCGACAAAATTGTCCGATATGTGGACACTCGGCTCGCAGCGCTTCTTGCGCCTTCCGGGCACCGCTGCAACGACTGGGCACACAGATTTTTGTCGTGATTGCATGCCGTTCTGTGACAGGATTATTACGACGACGTGTCAGATCGATAATTTTTGCGGAGCGGTTCATGTTGCAGTGGCAGGCGCGGTCAAATCCCCTGGCGTGGTGGTGGGGATCCCTCACGCTTGTGAGCAGCGCCAATATCCTCGTCTGGTTCATGCTCTATCGTGAGTTCTATCCGACGCCTTCGGCCAGCCTCGGTGGCGGCTCGGACATCGGGCTGATGTTCCTGCTGTGCGCCGGCTATGTGTTCGGCTGCGCCTTCCGTTCGGTGCTGCCGCGCGCCGACGTGCAGCGCATCTGCCTGTTCGACACCTGGCTCTCCAGCGTCGCCGTCGGCCGGACGGTGGCGACGGTGGCCGAGCTCTGCTTCGCCGCGCAATGGGCCATCATCCTGCATCAGCTCGGCAAGATGACGGGCGCGGAGACCGCGGTGAACATCGCGCTCGTGATCGTGCCGATCATCATCATCGCGGAATGTTTCTCCTGGTACGCGGTGGTGACGACCAACTTCCTCTACAACGCGATCGAGAATTCGCTGTGGGCTGTGACCTTCTTCCTGGCCGGCATCGCGCTGTGCCGTCTGATGCCGGAATTCCAGGGCGTAGTGCGCTGGGCGCTGATGTCAGGTATCGTCGGCATCGCCTGCTTCCTTGCCTTCCTCATCACAGTCGACGTGCCGATGTATCTCAGCCGCTGGCGGGCAGGGCATGAAGAGGGCAACACATTCCTCGGCTTCCTCGAAGGGCTGCATGACGTCTCGACGCGCTGGGTGGTGACCCACGACATCGCGCACTGGAAGGGCGAGCTAACCTGGATGTTCCTGTATTTCAGCGCGGCGGTGTGGTCGAGCCTCGCGCTCTGCGCGCTCTACGCGATGGAAGGCTATCTGACGCGCTATCTCGCCTGACGGTCAGATTCCAACTTGACGCGTTCTTTGAAGCGAAGCGGTATCCACTTCGCATCAGAGGGCTTACTTGCCGACCAGGCTGCATTTGCTGCGATCGAGCGGGCGGAAGGCCTGGTCGGGCGGGATCGTCGCGACCAGCTTGACGAAGTCCCACGGGTCCTTGGATTCCTCGGGTGTCTTGACCTGCACCAGATAGAGATCGTGCACCATGCGTTGGTCCTCGCGGATGCGGCCGTTGGGGGTGTAGGCGTCCGACACCGGCGTCGCCTTCATCTTGGCCATCACGATGGCGCTCTCGTCGGAACCGGTGTCCTTGATAGCCTGCAGATAGTGGCGTACGGCGGAGTAGACGCCGGCCTGGATCTGCGAGGGCATCGCCTTGCGGCGAGCATAGAACGCATCGGAGAATTTCCGGGCGGCCGGCGAGACATCCTCGAAGAAGGAGGTGACGATGAGATCGCCGCGCGTCGCTTTGAGCCCGACCGCTTCGATGTCGACGTTCTGGAACGACATCGGCACGATCTTCATGCCTTGGCTGGCGAGGCCGAATTCCTCGGCCTGCTTGATCGCCGTTGCATTATCGCCGGCAACGTTGATGGCCAGGATCTTGGCGCCCGACGACTGCGCCTGGAGCAGGAATGAGCTGTAATCGGGCGTGCCGAGCTGCGCCTTGACGCTGCCGGCGACCTTGCCGCCGAGTGCGGCGATGCGCTCGCGTGCGGTCACCTCGATCGAATGGCCGAAGGCGTAGTCGCCGGTGATGAAAAACCAGGGCTCCTTGCTGGTCTGCATGATGCCGGAGACCACGGCGGTCGCGGTGGAATAGGCGTCCTGGGTCCATTGCACGCTGGTTGGCGCGCACGCTTCATCGGTCAGCTGGTTGGCGCCGGCGCCGGAGATGAGGAATATCTTGCCGTTGCTGCGCACCAGCTCCTGCACCGCCAGCGCCGAGCCGGAGCTTCCGCCATCGGCGACGGCCTGGACCCCATCGCTGAACCATTTTCGCGCCAGCGATGCGGCGAGATCCGGCTTGTTCTGGTGATCGGCCTGCAAGATCTCGATCGGCTTGCCGTTGATCTTGCCGCCGAACTCCTCGGCGGCCATTCGCGCCGCTTCGACCGAGCCCGGACCCATGGCGGTCGCGAACACGCCGTTCATGTCCGTGAGGACGCCGATGCGGATGGCCTCGCCCTTGATCTCGGCCCGCGCGGGGAGGGGCGCGAGCGCAAGTGCGATCAGGAGGGTGGCGACGGAGGTGGTGCGGGTCGTGCCCATGGCGTTTCCTTGATGTTATCGTTGATTGATCGATGTTGACGGTCAGGCCGGTTCGGCGATCACCGTGTTGCGCAGGATGCCGATGCCGGAAATCTCGACCTCGACAGTGTCGCCGGGGCGCATCCACAGCGGCGGCGTGCGCTTGGCGCCGACACCGCCCGGCGTGCCCGTGACAATGACGTCGCCGGGCACGAGCGGGCAGATGGTGGAGATGTAGGCGATCAGCTCGGGGATGGCGGTGATCAGGAGATCCGTCGTGGTGTCCTGCACGACATTGCCGTTCAGCCTTGTCTGCAAGGTGAGCTTCGACGGATCCGGAATCTCGTCGGTCGTCACCAGCCACGGACCGAAACTGCCGCTCTCGGCAAAGGTCTTGCCGGCGAGGAATTGGCTGGTGTGGCGCTGCCAGTCGCGGATGCTGCCTTCGTTGTAGCAGGAATAGCCGGCGACGTGATCGAGCGCGCGGTCGGCCGGGATGTGACGGCCCGCTTTGCCGATGACGAGCGCGAGCTCGCCTTCGTAGTCGAAGTCGTCGCTCACCCCAGGTTTGACGATGGGCTGGAGATGGCCGACCTGGCTGCAGGCAAATCGCGCAAACAGCGCCGGCTTTTCGGTGACGGTGCGGCCGGTTTCGGCGACGTGATCGCGATAGTTGAGGCCGACGCAGATGATCTTGCCGGGATCGGGAATCACGGGCGCGAAGCTGATCTTGTCGAGCGGATGATCAGGGGCCGCGGAGGCGGCCAGCCTTGCCGCCTCGGCGAGCCGACCGGTTTCGAACAGCTGCCGCAGCGTGGCGCACCCCGCCATCCGCGCGCCGAGATCGACGACACCATTGTCCTTGACGGCGCCGAAGGTGGGGCGTCCATCCACACTGAATGAGAGCAGCTTCATGAAATGTCCTTGAGAGGGTTCGGTCAGGCCGCGGAGGGCGCTTGGGCTGAGGGAATATGGGTTGGAGGCGCGATGGCGGCGATGAGGCGGTCGAGCTCGGTCTCGTTGCGGGCGGAGCCGCGGATGTAACGGTCGGGGCGAACGAGTGCGGCAATGATGCCGTGCTCGCGCAGCCAGGGCCCAAGGCCGTTGGTATCGTCGCTGGTCAGGATCTTGATCTCCGTCTGCGACAGCGCGAGACGCGATGAGAGTGCCGCCGCCGTCTCGACGAGCAGCACGTGGCTGTAGCCGGTCCGGTCATCGCTGCGGCTGGCGTCGGTCAACGTGAACTGCGGCGCGAGATGTCCGGCGAGCGGCGGGTCGCCGAACGCGAGTCCAGGGCCGAGCAGGGGCTTCTTCACGTCCAGCTTGACCGGCGCGTTCTCGCGCGCTTCGCCGGCAGCAAGGCCGGCCTCGATCGCCTTGGTGTTGATGACACCGCCGAGGCGAATGGCGAGCGCGATGAACTCGCGTACATGCGGCAGCCGCTCGCTCTGATAGGTGTCGAGCAGATCGGGCGCGGCGCCTTCGCGGATCACGCTCGCCAGCTTCCAGGCGAGGTTGGCGGCATCGCGGATGCCGGCGCACATGCCCTGGCCGAGGAAGGGCGGGGTCTGGTGCGCGGAATCGCCGGCAAGCAGCAATCGCCCGTTCCGCCATTGCTGCGCGATGACCGAATGGAACGTGTAGACAGAAGCGCGCTCGATCTCGGCATCGTCGGGCGTGATCCAGCGCGACAGCAGCTCCCAGACTTTCGCGGGTTGCGCGACCTCCTGCGAATCCTCGTCCGGGAGAACCGTGATCTCCCAGCGCCGCCGCGTGCCGGTGCCGCGCACGTAGGTTGCGGGCCGGCGGGGATCGCAATGCTGGAGACTGTAATCACCGAGGTCGTCGCGCGCGCGCTTGAGCAGAACGTCGATCACGAGCCAGCGCTCGTGGAAGCCGAGGTCGTCCATGCCAGAACCGATGAAGCGGCGCACCAGCGAGCGGGCGCCGTCGCAGCCGATCACGTAACCGGCCCGGACCTCGCTGAGCCTCCCGTTGGAGAGGTCTTCGCAGCGGACGCGCACGCCGTGCTCGTCCTGATCGAGCGCGAACACCTCGCAGCGGTTGCGCAAGGTGACGTGCGGCCAGCGGGCGAGGCCGCCGATCAACACGTCCTCCAAATCCGGCTGGTGGAAGCGGTAGCTGAGATGCCAGCCCATCGGCGTCAGCGTTTGCGGACGGGACCAGTCCAGCAGCATGCGGCCGGCTGCATCGAGAAACAGCATGCCGGGACTGAGAATGACGTGCGGCAGGATCGCCTCGGCAAGCCCGATGGTCTGGAACACGCGCATGCATTCATCGTCGAAATGCACCGCGCGCGGCAGATGATAGGTCCGCGCCTCGCGCTCCAGCACCAGCGTCCGCACGCCGCACAGGCCGAGCAGGTTGGCGAGCGTGGCGCCTACCGGCCCGCGGCCGACGATCACGACGTCAAACTCTTCAGACGTGGATTTATCTTGCATGGGGTATCTCTTCCCCAAGCAGGGCCGGCGCTTCAACGCCGGCGTGGCAAGTGTCCGCCCAGCGGACGGCCTCTATTCCGCAACAGGAATGGCCGACGCCGTTTCCAGCAGCTGGCTCGCAAACTGCGCGACCGCTTCCTCGATCCCCAGCGCCGAGCGGATCCAGATGATCGAGATGCAGCCGAATACGGCGCCGTCCCGCACGATGGCAACGGCGATCGACGCCGTCTTGGGATTGTATTCGCCCTCGCTGCGGATGGCGTAGCCTCGCGCGGCGGTCTCAGCGATCATGCGGTCGAGCCGGCCCTGGTCGAGGAAGGGGCGGTCGTCGGCCTCATCGATGCGGCGGAGATGATTGATGATGAGATCGCGTTCGCGCGCCGGGCAGGCGGCGAGATAGGCGCGGCCCGCAGACGTGCGCAGCATCGGCAGGCGCTTGCCGATCATGCCGCGATCGATCGAAAGCGGGCTGCGAGAGTGCGTGGTCTCCTGCACCACCATCGCCGCGTTCTCGTAAGTCGAGAGATCGACCGGCCAGACCAGCTTCTTGCTGAGATCGGCGAGATAAGGCGCCGCCGCCTGGCAGATCACCACGCTGGGATCATAGCCGTCGCCGAGGCTCAATGCGCGCCGGGTGACCCGAAACCGGTCGTCGCTGGCGCTTCGGGCGATATAGCCGAGCTCCTCCAGGGTTTCGAGGAGGCGGTAGACGGTGGGTCGAGGCAGCTCGAGCGCGCGGGCAACGTCGCCGGCGCGGATGCCGCCGGAGCGGTTGACCTCCTGCAGCACGTCGAGTCCGCGCTTGAAGGCGCGGACGCCCTCAGACTGCCGGGGCTGGCCGTTTCGCGTCCGCTCCTTGGACACTTCCTATTTCCTCCCTTGTGGCACATCGCGGCGCGCTTATTGTCGTTGCGAACGCGAGGCGATTGCGGAACGCCACCGTAGGATCGCGCGCGGCCGGTATCAAGCTCGCCGCAGTACGGCGACCGCGATGCCTCCGGGAGGAATTCGATGGAAATCGCAGCGCTCGGATATATCGGAATCAGTTCATCCCAGATCGACCAGTGGAGCCGGATGGCGACCGGCCTGCTCGGCATGCAGCAGGTCGATCGCGGCGGCAAGATGCGGGCCTTCCGCATGGACGACCGCAAGCAGCGGCTGATCGTCGACGGCGGCAGCGATGCCGGTCTTGCGGTGATGGGATGGGAAGTTCCTTCGACCGCCGAACTGGATAAGCTGGCAGGACGGCTCGAAAGCCATGGCATCAAGGTGGCGAAGGGCTCGCGCGCACTCGCTGACGAGCGGCATGTCGCCGAGCTGATCGCGTTCACTGACCCCGCCGGCAACCGGCTGGAGGCTTTTTGCAAGCCGGAGCTTGCGAGCGAGCCGTTCAGGCCAGGCCGTCCGATCTCGGGCTTCCGCACCGGGGCGCTCGGCATGGGGCATGTCGTGCTCAACGTGGAGAATGTCGAGATGCTGTTGCCGTTCTATCGCGACGTGCTCGGCTTTCACGTCTCCGATTTCGCGCTGAAGCCTTACGGGCTTTATTTCTTCCACGTCAACGGCCGCCACCACTCCTTTGCGATGGTCGGCTCGGGACGGAAGGCGATGCATCATTTCATGGTCGAGCTCGGCTGCCTCGATGATGTCGGGCAGGGCTACGACCTCGCGCAGATGGACGAGGGACGCATCGCCTACACACTGGGCCGGCACACCAATGACCACATGACCTCGTTCTACGTGAATACGCCGTCCGGCTTCTTCATCGAATATGGCTGGGGCGGACGCGTCATCGATCCCGAAAACTGGCAGCCGCACGAGACCTTTGATGGGCCCTCCCTTTGGGGCCACGAGCGGCTGCATATGCCGGAAGAGCAGCGCACGCGATTGCGCGACATGCGGCTCGACGCGGCTGCCCGCGGCGTGCGCGTCGCCGATCCGCGCGTGCCGCCGCTCAATTGCGCGTGGCTGGACTCGGTGGTCGCGCGTGAGTGATCTGCGGCGACGCCGCGATCAGGCTTCGCCGAGATCGACCTCGGTCAAGATGCCCTGGCGCAGCGCCAGGCGGACCAGCTCGATGTCGGAGCCGACGCCGAGCTTGTCCTTGATCAGCGAGTGCAGGTTCGCCACCGTCTTCGGGCTGACATGCAGCGTCTCGGCGATCTCCTCCGTCGTGTTCTCGGCGAGCAGCAACCGCAGCACCTCGAATTCGCGCGGCGTCAAGACGTCGGCGGCGAAGGTTTCGCCGCTGATGCGGCTCAGCGCAAGCTCGTGGTCGATGTCAGGGCTGATGGCAATCTTGCCGGCGAGCACGTCCTTGACCGCGCGCACCAAGGTCTCGGGCGGGCTGGTCTTGGTCACGTAACCCCGTGCACCGGCGCGGATCGCCTGCACGGCAAAGCCGGCATTCTCGTGCATGGTGAAAACGAGGATTCGCGCCGCCTTGTCCCACTGCCGGATCCGCCTGACGGCCTCGATGCCGCCGATGCCGGGCATGCTGAGGTCCATGATGACGAGATCGGGCGTCTCGGATTTGTAGAGGCGATAGGCTTCTGCTCCGTCGGCCGCCTCAGCGACGACGCGCAGGCCCGGCTGCTTCTGCAGCACCGAGCGATAGCCCTCGCGGACGACGGAATGGTCGTCGACCAGCAGGATGGTCGCATCCGCCGCACTCATGCCGCGTGCTCCAGGGCCTCAGACGCGGCAGCCGCGAGCGGAATGAATACGCGCAGCGAGGAGCCCTCTGGGCTGGTCTCGAAGCTGAGCCGGCCGCGAAGCGCGGCGACGCGTTCGCGCATGCCGAGCAGGCCCATGCCCGATTTGGCCGAAGCCTCGTTCGGCCGGCCGTCGTCTTCGACCACGAGGGCAATCTCGCTTCCGGTCGCCGTCAGATGCAGGCTGACCCTTGTTGCGCCGGCATGCTTGGCCGCATTGGTGAGCGCCTCCTGCACGATCCGATAGAGATTGGCGCTGACGTCGGCGGGCACGCTGTCGAAGGCGCCGTCGAACCGGATCTCGAAGCGGGGCTGCCCGCGGCTGCGGCCGTTCCACCCCGAGACCAGACCTTCGAGGCTGGCGACGAGGCCGAGTTCGTCGACATCGGGCGGCCGCAGCCGGAACAGTGCGCCGCGCAGCGTCTCCATCATGCCGGTCGCGGTGCGGGCGATGCTGTCGCATTCGCCGAGCAGGTCGGGACAGTCCTGCGCCGCAGTCTGGCGGGCGGATGCGGCCAGTGCGCGGATCGCGGCGAGGGACTGGCCGAATTCGTCGTGCAGTTCGCGGGCGAGATGGCGGCGCTCCTCGTCCTGGAGTGCGATCAGCTTCCGCGTCAGCTCGTTGCGCTCGGCAAGCGCCGTGTCGAGGCTTTCGGCGAGGTGGTTGAAGACGTCGCGAATAGCCGAGAGCTCGGCGAGGTCGAACGGCGGCAGCCGCGTGGTGAGGTCGCCGGCGGCGATGCGTTCGAGGCCGCTGCCGATCATGCGGGTGGGGCGCAGGGCACGGGCCAGTGCGGCATAGACCAGCGCGCAGAGCAGCGGCAGCGCGATCGCAAGCGCGATCATCAGGCGGCCGGCCTCGTGCCAGGCCTCCGCCGTCTGCACCGCCGGATCGATAGAGACCACGGTCTCGCCGAGCTTGGTTCCGCGCACGATCACGGGCCGCGCCGCCTCGCGGCCGGGGTCGAACAGGCTGCGATAGAAGGCGGCGAAGGCTTGCGGCGGCGGGCTCGCCGGGGCAGGCGCGCCGCTACAGAAGCGCTGCAGCATGTCGCCGCTCGCGCTGCGGAAGCCGAGGCAGAGGCCGGGCGTCATCACATGGGCCGACACCGGGTCGAGGTCCGGAAAGTCCGAGCGGGGGCTCGCCCCCCATTGCACCTTGCCTTGCTGCAGCTCGAGCGTCTTGGCCACGATGGCGGCGATCCCGTCGATCCGCGCATGCGCGGCGTTATCGGCGGCGACGAGGAAATAGGTCGAGATCACGGCGAAGCAGGCAGCCGAGATCGCGGCCACGCGCAGCGTCAGACGGACCTTGAGATCGAATCTCGGGCGATTCCACATCGGCTTGCACCTGGTGCGAACGGGCTTGTCGCGCCTCATTAAAGGGCAGAACGCCGGCGGCGGGAAGCGTTCCCGACTTGCCGCACCGCAATGTCGTGAAAATTTCCCGGCATTGGTCGGGATAGTGGCAGCTGCGGGGCCTCAGGCGGCCCATCCAGATTTGCGTTGCATCCACGAGGTCCGTTCATGCACCGCTGCCGGCTGGTTCTCTCTGCCTGTCTCCTCCTCGTCCTCTCTTGCTCGCCCCTCGCTGCGCAGGCCGCCATCGGCGTCGCCATGGACGATTTCAGCTACACCGATACTTCGGGCGAGCCGACCGACCAGACCGCGGCCCACGAGCGGCGGCTGGCGGCGTTCATGGCCGCGCTTCGAAGGGACATTGAGGCAGACCAGCGCTACCGCTTGGTGCGATCCGCCCAGGACGGAGCGGTGTTCAAGGTGGTCGGCGGCATTCAGAAGACGAGCACGCTGGTGCAATGGGCCAAGGTCGCCGTGATCGACGTCGGCGCCAAGACGCTCGTGCTGGACAAGCTCTACAGCTTCCGCGGCGACAATGACCAAGCATGGGAGCGCGCCCAGATGTTCGTGTCCCGCGAGGTCATGGCCGCGCTCGGCGCGCCTGCGCCGGTCGCGCTGGCCGTGTTCGATTTCGAGCTCGAGGACATGACGGCCGCCTCAGCGGGGGCGTCCGCTGCGTCGGATTCGTCATATCTCGCGGAGGTCACTGGCGGTGTGCGCGAGGCGCTCGGCCAATCCGGCCGTTACCGCATCGTCGAGGTCGGCGCAGAGGCGGGGAAGGCCGGCGCTTTGCGGGATTGCGGCGGCTGCGAGGCCTCCATTGCGCGCAAGCTCGGCGCGGACCAATCACTGATCGGCGTAGTGCGCCGCGTCAGCCGCACCGAATACACGCTTGGTTTCCAGGTGCGCGATGCCAGGACAGGCGCGGTGCTGGCGCGCGGCGACAGCGGACTGCGCATGGGCGCGGACTATTCGTGGAAGCGCGGGGCCGTGCGGCTGGTCACCGACCGGCTGATCGAGGGGCAACAGGCCAAGGACGCGCCTAGAAGGTAAGCTGGACCTTCATCGACTGCGCGCGGTCGCTGGCGAGCTCGAAGGCGGCGACCGCGTTCTCGAACGGCATGGTGGCCGTGATTAGCGGCTTGACGTCAATCAGGCCTTCGCCCATCAGGCGCACCGCCAGCTCGAACTCGGGATCGAAGCGGAATGTGCCGCGCAGCTGCAATTCCTTGGCGACGATGGAGTTGATCGGCAGCGTCATCTCGCCGCCGAGGCCGAGCTGCACCAGCGTCGCGCCGGGCCTCAGCACGTCGAGCGCGGTGCGGAGCGCGGCCTGGTTGCCGGAGGCCTCGAACAGCGTGTCGAACACGCCCTTGCCGGCGCGCCAGGAATCGAGCGCAGTGGCATTGGTCGCGACGTTGATGGCATGCGTGGCGCCGAGCTTTTTCGCGACCGCGAGCGGGGCGTCGGCCACATCGGTGACAACGATCTCCGACGCGCCGCCGAAGCGCGAGACCAAAATCATCAGCGCGCCGATCGGACCGCAGCCGGTGATCAGCACGCGCTTGCCGAGCAGGGGACCGGCCTGCTTGCCGGCATGCAGGCACACCGCAAGCGGCTCGGCGACCGCGGCTTCCGCCAGCGACAGCTTGTCTGAGATCGGCACGGCCTGCGTCGCGTCGACCGTGATGAACTCGCGAAAGCCGCCCTGCACATGGGGAAAGCGCATCGCACTGCCGAGGAAGCGCATGTCGAGGCACTGGTTGCGCATGCCCTCCTGGCAATGCAGGCACGCCCCGCACGGCTTGCTCGGGTTGACCGCGACGCGCGTGCCCGGCCTGACATTGGCGACGCCGTCACCGACGTCAGCGACGACGCCGGCGATCTCGTGACCCAGGGCCATCGGTTGCTGAATCCGCACGACACCGAAGCCGCCGTGATGATAGTAGTGCAGATCGGAGCCGCAGATTCCGCCATTGGCGATCTTGACGCGGACCTCGCCAGGGCCGGGGGCGGGATCGGCATAGTTGTCGATCCGCAGGTCCTTCGGGGCGTGGATGACGACGGCGCGCATGGCTTGCTCCTTCGTAGTCTTGGCGGTCACATCGCGGCGATCATGCCGCCATCGACATAGATGATCTGGCCGTTGACGTAGGTGGAGGCATCCGAGGCGAGGAAGATCGCGGCGCCCACCAGCTCATCCGGCTTGCCCCAGCGCTTGGAGGGGATGCGGCCCATCAGCCAATTGTTGAAATCGGTGTTGTTGACCAGCGCCTCGTTCATGTCGGTGAGCATGTAGCCGGGGCCGATCGCATTGGCCTGGATGCCGTGCTGGGCCCATTCCACCGCCATCGATCGGGTCAGGTTCTTGATGCCGCCCTTGGCCGCGGTGTAGGGCGCAATGGTGGGGCGGGCGAGCTCGCTGCCAAGCGAGCCGATATTGATGATCTTGCCGTGCTTGCGCGGGATCATGCGCTTGGCCGCCTCGCGGCCGATCACGAAGGCGCTTGTGAGATTGGTCTCGATCACCTTGCGCCATTCGTCGGTGGTGAACTCCACCAGCGGCTTGCGGTGCTGGATGCCGGCATTGTTGACGAGGATATCGACGGCGAGGCCTTGTTTGTCGAACTCGTTGAAGGCGGCGACGATTGCGGGCTCATCGGTGACGTTGAAGGCGGCACCTTCGGCCTGATGGCCCGCGCTGCGAAACTCGGCGACGGCCTGCTCGACTCGCTCAGGATCGACGCCGTTGATGATGATCTTCGCGCCGGCCTTGGCCATGCCTTCGGCGATGGCGCGGCCGAGACCGCGGGACGAGCCGGTCACGAGCGCGGTGCGGCCGGAGAGATCGAAGAGGGAAGTGCTCATCTCAAGAATTCCTCAGACGTTGGAGCGGCGCACGGTAGATCGGTGCGCTCGAAAACGGAAGCAGGAGGTCGACGCCAAGGCCGGGTCCTTCCATCGGGTTTTGGTACCAGGCCGGCTTGTAGGGCTCGAGCGCACGGGCGATCTCTCACCAGATTGCAGCCGCCAATGCCGCGATCAGGGCCGGCGGCGTCACCAGGAAGCCGAGCTTGAGGAACGGCCAGGCACCGACCTCGATCTTCTCCCGCCGGAGCGCCACCAGCCAGAGGATTGTTGCGAGCGAGCCGGTGACCGACAGATTGGGGCCGAGATCGACGCCGATCAGGATGGCGCTGACCACGGGCGCGGGCAGATGATCGCTGGCGGCGACCGAGCCGGCGACGAGGCCGACCGGAAGGTTGTTGGCGATGTTGTCGGCGAGCGCGGTGGCAATACCGACGCTCCAGGCCGCCTGCGGGACCGATTGAGCCACCGCCTGGTGCAGCAACGCGCTGAGCTGCCCGATCACGCCGGTCTTGATCAACGCCTCCACCATGACGAAGAGCCCGCCGACGAGCGGCAACACGCTCCACGATACGCCCCTGAGCATAGGCAGTGGTGACTGGCGGCTGAGCAGCAGCACGAGAGCGGCTGTCACCACGCCGCAAATGAAGGTCGGCAGGCCCAGTTGCTTGTCCAGCGCAGACGCGGTGACCAGCACGACGCCGATCGCGACGATGCCTATTGCGGTGAGCTTGCCGCCGCGGCTGAGCTTGGGATGCGGCACGCTGTGCGCGATCGTCTCTTCCTTCAGCGCGCGGTGCTGGGTCAGGCGCAGCACGATGTAGGTCAGCAGGATCGACGCCGCCGAGGGCAAGGCGAACAGGCGCAGCCATTCCGTCAGATGCGGCATGCGCGCGCCGAACACGACGAGGTTGGCGGGGTTGGAGATCGGCAGCACGAAGCTCGCGGCATTGGCGATGAAGGCGCAGACGAACAGATAAGGCAGCGGCTTCGCGCCGGCTGCGCGCGTTGCGGCATAGACGGCCGGCGTCAGCACGATCGCGGTCGCATCATTGGAGAGCAGCACGGTCACGAGCGTGCCGACGAGATAGATCAGCAGGAACAGCCGCTGCGGCGAGCCACGTGCGTATTCCACCGCAAGCGCGGCGAGATAGTCGAACAAGCCTTCGAGCCGCGCGAGCTCGGCGATCAGCATCATGCCGATTAGGAAGAGATAGACGTCGAGGCCTTTCTCGATGCCGACAAGCGCGTCCTGCCATGGCAGCAGGCCTGATAGCACCAGGGCGCTCGCGCCGATAGCGGCCCATATCGCTTCGGGCAGGGATAAGGGCCGGATGATGACGCAGGCGGTCGCGACGGCGATGATGCTCCAGGCCCAGATGGCGTCAGACGGCACGGTCAGTCCTTGAGATTCGGTCAGTCATTCGGCATCGATAACCGATGCGGGAACGGCTGTCTTCCCCTAGAGTCTTGCCGCGGTAACAGTCTGGATTGCTTCGCTGCGCTCGCAATGACGGAGTATGTGGCACCTTGGCGAGAACCCCACGCTCACCTTGCCACCGATAACTTCTCCATGATCGCCTTGCGCAGGATTCGCGAGAGCGACTCGACCGAATACGGCTTCTGGATCAGCTCGAATCCGCGGTGGGCGTTCTCGGCCAGCACGTTGCTGTAGCCGGAAGTGAGCACCACGGGCAGGCCCGGATAGCGCTCGCGGATGATGCCGGCGAGCTCGACCCCGTTCATGCCGGGCATGATGACGTCGGAGAACACGAGGTCCACGGCGAATTCATTCTCGCCGAGGATCGCCAGCGCCGCGTTGGCATTGGCGACGCGACGGACGACATAGCCGAGATCCTCCAGGAGCTCGGTGGAGAAGCGGCCGACCTCGTCGTCGTCCTCGACCACGAGCACGCGATAGCCACGCCCGGTCGTGGCCGCCTCGTGGCTCAGGGCCGCGGCTTCCTTCTCCGTGATGGGGCTTTGCGCCTGCGGCAGGTAGATGGTGAAGGTGGTACCTTCACCTTGCGTGCTCGTCACCGCAATGTCGCCCTCGGACTGCTTTGCGAACCCGAAGGCCTGGCTGAGCCCGAGGCCGGTGCCCTTGCCGACCTCCTTGGTGGTGAAGAACGGCTCGAAGATCGAGTCGAGATGTTCCGGCGCGATGCCGCTGCCGGTGTCGGTGACGGAGATCGCGACATAGTCGCCGCGGCGCGCCGATTGTGCGCGCAGGCTCGGTATTCCCGAGACCTTGCGCACGGCGATGGTGAGGCGGCCTTCGCCATCCATGGCGTCGCGGGCGTTGATGGCGAGGTTGATCAGCGCGGTCTCGAACTGGGCGATGTCGGCCACCGTGAAGCAATCGGCATCCTGAAGCTCCACGGCGATATCGATGCGGGCGCCGACCAGCGGCCGCACCAGCTGCGCCACGCCCTCGACCTGGCTGCCGACGTTGAAGATCTGCGGCTTCAGCGGCTGCCGGCGCGCGAAGGCCAGAAGCTGAGCGGTCAGCTTGGAGGCGCGCTCGACCGTCTCGGAGATGGCATCGACGTAGCGTCGGCGGCGCTCCTCCGGCAGCTCGCGCCGGCGCAGGAAATCGGTCGCGGAACGAATGATGGTGAGGAGATTGTTGAAGTCATGCGCGACGCCACCGGTGAGCTGGCCGATCGCCTCCATCTTCTGCGACTGCCGCAGCGCTTCCTCGCCGCGGCGACGCTCGGTGATGTCCACCGCCTCGGGCACGGCGCCGGTGATGTTGCCGTGGCGGTCGAGCACGGGGCGCATGCCGAAGTCGAAATCGCGCTCGCCGATCGGAAGGCGCAGGCGCATCTCCAGCCGCACGGGTTCGCCCTTGAGCACGGTGTCGAAGGCCTCGCGCACGGCGGCACTCATGCCCTCCGTGCCGGTGAACCAGGGTGTGTCCCAGAACGGCTTTCCGACCGCGTCCGCGGAATTCGCCTTGATGCCGGCGAGCGCGGTCTTGTTGGCGTAGACCAGCTGGCCCTCGAGATTGACCAGGCCCTGATACTGATTGCTGGTCTCCAGGATCGCGCGCAGCCGCGCCTCGTTGGCTTCGAGCTCGGCGGTGCGCTGGGCGATGCGCTCTTCCAGCGTCTCGTTGAGTTGCCGGAGCTCGATCTCCGCCTGCTTGGCGACGGTGATATCGTGGGCGACGCCGATGAAGCCGATATGCTTGCCTGTCGCATCCCAGCGCGGCTGCGATTCCGAGCGCAGCCAGCGCCATTCGCCGCCGGCGTTTTTGTAGCGCGCTTCCAGCACGAAGGGTTTGAGGGACGCTTCACCCTGCACGGATTGCTGCAGCACGTGCGGCAGGTCGTCGGGATGCAGCACCTTGCGCCAATCGAAGTCGATGGCCTGGTCGTAGGGCAGGCCGACGAAATCGACATAGGCCTGGTTGGCGAAGGACCGCTTGCGGTCGAGCTTGGTGACCCAGATCGGCACCGGCGCGCTGTCGGCGATCAGCCGGAAGCGCTCCTCGCTTTCGCGCAGCGTCTCGCGCGCCAGCGCCTGATCGGTGATGTCGATATGAGCGCCGACGAGCCGGATGGCGCGGCCGTCCTTGTCGCGCTCGATCTTTGCGACTACGCGGATCCAGCGGGTCTCGCCGTCGCTGGGGCGGACGATGCGGTATTCGGCGCTATAGTCTTCGCTCGCTCCGGCGAGCGCTTCGAAGAAATGCTTAACGGTGGCGTCGCGGTCGTCGGGATGGATACGGTTGACCCAATCCTCGTGCGACTCCTCGGCGGCTTCCGGCGGAAGGCCGTGGATCATCAGATATTCGGGCGAACGTCGGTTCTTGAAGCCTTCGCGGAAATCGACCTCGACGCCGCCGACTTTGCCGATGCGCTGGATGCGCGCCAGCTCGGCCTCGCGCTCTTGCAGCGCGCGATAGGCGTTGTCGCGCTCGCGCGCGACGTCTTCGAGGTGCTGGCGCAGCCTTTCGGCGGCGATGGTCTCGGGCAAGGGATCGTTCAAGGCATCGGCCGTTGTCATGCAGGTGCGCACGTGCCGGACCGATATTCACACAGACGGAGCGTGATGGCCATTGTTTAGAGGGCAGGTGGTGCCGGGAAATGGGGGCGCGCGCCTGAACGCGGAGAAGTACGCGAGGGTAACGTCCGGTATGGCAATTTGTTCCGAATACTGGAACGATCGGCGGATTGAGGCGTCGTCGCGACGTACCAGCGCGCTCATAAGCTTTCCTTTCCCACGAGGCTAAATCTTGAAGCTCTTTATCTGCCAGGCCTGCGGCAACGTCCTTTATTTCGAGAACCGCGCCTGCGAACGCTGCGGCCATCGGATCGCCTTCCTGCCAGAGAAGGAGACGATGTCGGCGATTGAGGCCGACGGAGAGGCCTGGAGCATCCTCGCCGACAAGGGCGAGAGCCGGATGCTGTGCCGGAATGCCGAGTACGACGCCTGCAACTGGCTGACCGACGCAGGCGATAGCACCGGCTATTGCCGCGCCTGCCGCCACAATGGGACAGTGCCAAACCTTTCGGATCCGGCGCAGCTCGCCGGCTGGCGCGAGCTGGAGGTGGCCAAGCACCGGCTGTTCTATTCCCTGATCCGCTGGAAGCTGCCGCTCCAGACCCGCCAGGACAATCCCGAGCATGGCCTGATCTTCAACTTCCTCGCCGACGATCCGCACAGCGGCGAGAAGGTCATGACCGGCCATGACAACGGCCTGATCACGATCGCGCTGACCGAGGCCGACGACATCGAGCGCGAGCGGCGCCGGCTCGAGATGGGAGAGCCCTACCGGACGCTGCTCGGGCATTTCCGCCACGAGGTCGGACATTACTTCTGGGATGTTCTGGTGCGCGATGGCGGCAAGCTCGACCAGTGCCGCGCCGTCTTCGGCGACGATAGCGCCGATTACGGCCAGGCACTGCAGCGCCATTATGCCGAGGGCGCGCCGCCGGACTGGCAGCAGAACTACGTCTCGGCCTATGCCACGACGCATCCGTGGGAGGATTTTGCCGAGACATGGGCGCATTACCTCCACATCGTCGATGCCCTGGAAATGGCCGCCGAGTTCGGCATGGAGGTGCGTCCCAAGGTCGACCGCGACGGGGAGCTGACGGCGCGCATCCGCTTCAACCCGTACGAGGCGAGAGATGTCGAGGTGCTGGTCAACGCATGGCTGCCCTTCACCTTCGCCATGAACAGCGTCAACCGCGCCATGGGCCTGCGCGACCTCTATCCTTTCATCCTGTCGCCCGCGGTGGTCGGCAAGCTGGGCTTCATTCATGACCTGGTCCGGGACGCGGCCAAGGTCGGGAAGCCCTAGGGATGCCGCACGGCGGGCGCGCCCGGCGCATTTCGGTCTTGCGCTGGTACGCCAAAGGCGGCCCGATTTAGACCGTTGCCTCCGGCCCATTTTGATGTACCACGGGAGCCACACGGCCCCTCCCAAAGGCCCCAACGGCCAGGGAAGGGTCCCGCCCAAGGTCGAGACTCAAGAAAAGCATGTTCAAACGCATTCTGATCGCCAATCGCGGCGAAATCGCCTGCCGGGTCATCAAGACTGCCCGCAAGATGGGAATTCAGACGGTCGCGGTCTATTCCGAGGCCGACCGCGATGCCCTCCATGTCGAGATGGCCGATGAGGCGGTGCTGATCGGCCCGCCGGCCGCGGCCGAGAGCTACCTGGTGATCGAGAAGATCGTGGAGGCCTGCCGGAAGGCGGGCGCCGAGGCTGTGCATCCCGGCTACGGCTTCCTGTCCGAGCGCGAGGCGTTTCCGCGGGCGCTGGAGGCCGCAGGAATCGTTTTCGTCGGCCCGAATCCCGGCGCGATCGCCGCAATGGGTGACAAGATCGAGTCCAAGAAGGCCGCCGCAAAAGCAAAAGTCTCGACCGTGCCGGGCTATCTCGGCGTCATCGAGGACGACAAGCACGCGGTGCGGATCGCCGACGAGATCGGCTACCCCGTCATGATCAAGGCCTCCGCCGGCGGCGGCGGCAAGGGAATGCGCATCGCCCATTCCAAGGCCGAGGTTGCCGAGGGCTTCAACCTCGCCAAGGCGGAGGCGAAGGCCTCGTTCGGCGATGACCGCGTCTTCGTCGAGAAGTTCATCGTCGATCCCCGCCACATCGAGATCCAGGTGCTGGGCGACAAGCACGGCAACGTGATCTATCTCGGCGAGCGCGAATGCTCGATCCAGCGCCGCAACCAGAAGGTCATCGAGGAAGCGCCGTCGCCGCTGCTGGACGAGGCGACCCGCCGCAAGATGGGCGAGCAGGCGGTCGCGCTGGCCAAGGCCGTGAACTACGATTCCGCCGGCACGGTCGAGTTCGTCGCAGGCCAGGACAAGAGCTTCTACTTCCTTGAGATGAATACTCGCCTCCAGGTCGAGCATCCCGTCACCGAGCTCGTCACCGGCATCGATCTCGTCGAGCAGATGATCCGCGTCGCGAGCGGCGAGAAGCTCGCCATCGCGCAGAAGGACGTCACGCTGACCGGCTGGGCGGTGGAATCGCGCCTCTACGCCGAAGATCCGTTCCGCAACTTCCTGCCCTCGATCGGACGCCTGGTGAAATATCGTCCGCCGGCGGAAGCGAGCCACGACGGCATCACCATCCGCAACGATACTGGCGTGCAGGAGGGCGGCGAGATCTCGATCCACTACGATCCGATGATCGCCAAGCTCGTTACCCATGCGCCCTCGCGCGCGGCGGCGATCGAGGCGCAGGCGACTGCACTGGACTCGTTTTATGTCGATGGCATCCGCCACAACATCCCGTTCCTGTCGGCCTTGATGCATCATCCGCGCTGGCGCGAGGGACGGCTCTCGACCGGCTTCATCGCCGAGGAATTCCCCAAGGGTTTTGCGGTGCGTGTGCCCGAGGGCGAGGTCGCGCGTCGCATCGCCGCGGTCGGCGCCGCGATCGATCACGTGCTCGGAGCGCGCAAGCGGCAGATTTCCGGCCAGATGGGCGGCCGCGTCGTGCAGCGCGAGCGGCGTCGCGCGGTCTGGCTCGACCGCCAGGAGATCCTGCTCGAGGTCGCGCGCGAAGGCGAGGCGATCGCGATCCGCTTCATCGACGCCGACGGCAAGGCCGGCAACACGCATCTGTTGCAGTCGCCGTGGAAGCCGGGCGATCCGGTCTGGCAGGGCACCATCGACGGTCAGTTCGTGGCCGTGCAGGCCCGCCCGATCGCCAACGGCATCCGCCTCGCGCATCAGGGCGTCGAGGTGCCGGTCTATGTCTGGACCGAGGCCGAGGCGGCCTCCGCGCGTCTGATGCCGGTGACCACGGCCTCCGACAGCGGCAAGAAGCTGCTCTGCCCGATGCCGGGCCTTGTCGTCTCGATCGCGGTGAGCGAGGGGCAGGAGGTCAAGGCCGGCGAGACGCTGGCGGTGGTCGAAGCCATGAAGATGCAGAACGTGCTGCGCGCCGAGCAGGACGGAACCGTGAAGAAGATCCACGCCAGCGCCGGCGCGACACTCGCGGTCGACGCGCTGATCCTGGAGTTTGCGTAAGATAAAAGATGTGAGTGGGGGTCTTGCCGGGCCCCAAGCTCACCGTCATTGCGAGCGCAGCGAAGCAATCCAGACCGCCGCTAGGGAAAGACACTGGATTGCTTCGCTGCGCTCGCAATGACGGAGTACGTTGCGGCTGCGTCGCAATAATTGGGAGGGCAACCATGGCCTTTCGTTCCCGCCGCGAGAAACTGCGATCGATCCTGTCGGGCGGGACGTGCGTCCATCCCGGCTCGGTCTATGATGCGATCTCGATCCGCATTGCCGAGGATCTCGGCTTTCCGCTCGGCATGTTCGGCGGATCGGTGGCTTCGCTCGCGGTGCTCGGCGATCCCGATGTCACGCTGATCACGCTCACTGAGCTCGCCGAGCAGATGCGGCGGATGTCGCGGGCCTCGGCGCTGCCGGTGCTCGTCGATGCCGATCACGGCTATGGCAACGCACTGAACGTGCGCCGCACGGTGCAGGAGCTGGAGACGGCAGGCGCGGCGGGCCTCACCATCGAGGACACGCTGCTGCCCGCGGCATTCGGTGAGACGAAGGCGCAGCTGATCTCGCTGGAGGAAGGCGTCGGCAAGATGAAGGCGGCGCTCGCGGGCCGCAGCGATCCCTCGCTGGTCATCATGGGCCGCACAGGCGCAGCCGCGATCACCTCGATCGAGGATGCGGTGCGCCGCGCCCAGGCTTATGAGGCCGCCGGCGTCGATGCGCTGTTTTTCACCGGCATCAAGTCGCGCGCCGAGCTCGAGGCCATCGTCTCCGCCACGCGGCTGCCGATCGTGCTCGGCGGCGCGCCGGAGGAATTGAGTGGGCTCGATTATCTCCAGGGCCAGCGCGTGCGCATCGCGCTGCAGGGCCATGCGCCGATCGCCGCCGCGACGCAAGCCGTCTACGAGACGCAGAAGGCGTTGCGCGAGGGTATGGCGCCAAAAAGCCTCAAGGGCCTGGCATCGTCGGAGCTGATGGCCCGCGTTACGCGCGAGGCCGCGGTCAAGGCGCGCAGCGCCGATTTGCTCGGATCGAAGCCATGAGCCGGGCGATTCTCCAAGTCATGGTCCGCGGCCGCGTGCAGGGCGTCGGTTATCGAGCCTGGGTGGAGTCTCAGGCCACCGCGTATGGCCTCGAAGGCTGGGTCCGCAACCGCCGTGACGGCAGCGTGGAAGCGCTGTTCGCCGGCGCGCCGACGCACGTTGCCGACATGGTCGCGCTGTGCCGCCACGGGCCGCCATCCTCGCGCGTCGACAGTGTCACCAGCGAGACGGCAAGCGTGGATGAGCTGAATTTGCGCAGGGCAGGGGAAGCATTTTCGGTGCTGCCGACGGTGTGATAGTTCACAAGCGATCGTCATGCCGGGGCTAGTCCCGGGCATCCACGTTCTTGGTGCACGTGTCCAGGCGTGGATGGCCGGGACAAGCCCGGCCATGACGGCGAGTTGGCCTTGGTAAGCGGTGAACATTCACCTCGGCAATTTCGCGATCGCCTCGCTCAGCTCGTGGATCTCATAAGGCTTGCGCAGGATCGGGAAATCGCCGCGGACGCCGGCGGCGACCTCGCTGTAGCCGGTGGCGAGCAGGATCGGCAGGCCGGGACGGATCTGACGGAGGTGATGGGCGAGGCTGAGGCCGTCCATCTTGCCGGGCATGACAATGTCCGAGAACACGAAATCGACGCCATCGCTCTCGAGCTCGCGCAATGCCGCTTCGGCATCGGCGACACGGCGCACCCGGTAGCCGAGCTGCTCCAGAAGACCGATGCTGACCAGCGCGACGTCGGGATTGTCCTCGACCAGCAGCACCGTGCCGCTGCCGCGGAACGCCACTTCCGGTACCTCCCGCGACGGCACATCTGTGCCGCGCGGCAGGACGATGGTGAATGTCGTGCCCTTGCCGAGCTCGCTCGCGACCTTCACCGTGCCGCCGGCCTGGTGGGCGAAGCCGTGGACCTGCGAAAGGCCGAGGCCGGTGCCCTTTCCGATCGGCTTGGTCGTGAAGAACGGCTCGAAGATCTTGTCGAGAACATCGGAAGGAATTCCGAGCCCGGTATCGCGGACGTCGATTGCGACGAAATCGCCGATGAGGGGGGCCTCGTTCAGCATGACGTTGCGCGCACCTATCGTCACCGTGCCGCCGTCCGGCATCGCGTCGCGCGCATTGATGACGAGGTTGAGCAGCGCGGTCTCGAGCTCGGAGACGTCGGCCTTGATCGGCCAGGTGTCGGAGTCGATCTCGAAAGCGAGACGCACGGAGCTGCCGACGCCCGCGTCGAGCACCTCGCGAATGGCTGCGATGCGTTCGCTAAAATCAATTGCCTGCGGGTTGACGCTTTGTCGCCGCGCGAAGGTGAGAAGCTGGTTGGTCAGCGCTGCGCCGCGCTTGGTCGCGGTGTCGATCGCCGAGATGGCTCGCTCGAGCTTGGGATCGTCGGCAGCGCCCTTCTTCAGGATGTGAAGGCTGCCGCTGATGATCATCAGAAGATTGTTGAAGTCGTGGGCGACCCCGCCGGTGAGCTGCCCGAGCGCATCGAATTTCTGCGACTCGGCCAACTGCCTCTGCATCGCCTCGAGCTTGAGCTGGGCATTGCGGCGCTCTGTGATGTCGCGTGTGATCTTGGCGAAGCCGATCAGCCTGCCGTCCTCGTAGATCGGGTCGATCACGACGCTCGCCCAGAAGAACGTACCGTCCTTGCGGACGCGCCAGCCTTCCTCCTCGTACCGGCCCTTTTCGCGCGCGATTCCGAGCGCCCGCGCCGGCTTGCCGTTGGCGCGGTCGGTTTCGGTGTAGAAACGGGAAAAATGCTGGCCGAGGATCTCCTCGGGGGAATAACCCTTGATGCGTTCGCCGCCGATGTTCCAGCTCGTAATGACCCCGTTGGGGTCGAGCATGTACAGGGCGTAGTCGGCAACCCCCTCAACTAACAGCCGGAAACTGCGCTCGCTCTCGAACAGGTCTCTCTGTTGACTGAACTTTTCGGCCATTCCGGACCCCGCCTCGACGGGAGCAAACGCGCCAATTGCGGGATGGTTCCCGCTCTGTGGGACATTTTTAGGCAGGACTGACGGGCGGCATGCAAGGCGTCTTGACAAGAAGGCGAGTTCGTCAGATATTTCTGTCATGACAGAAATAACCGGAAAGAAGAAACTCCCTGCTGCCGTCGAGCGCTTCATCCTGCACTGGGGCGACATGGGGGACGAGTGGGGAGTGAACCGCTCGGTCAGCCAGATTCATGGGCTGCTTTATCTCGCCGAGGCGCCGATGACGGCCGAGGACATCGCCGAGACGCTCGGCATGGCACGGTCCAACGTCTCCAACTCGCTGAAGGAGCTGCTCGCCTGGAATCTGATCCGGCGGGTGCCGATCCTGGGCGACCGCCGCGACCATTACGAGGCTGAGACCGACATCTGGGAGATCGCCGCGAGGATCGCGGCGCGGCGCAAGGAGCGGGAGATCGACCCGGCGATCGCGGCGCTTCGCGCCTGCGTGTCCGATGCCACGGACGATCCCGGCATCAGTCCCGTCGCTGCCAAGCGCCTGAAGGAGATGCTGGCGTTCACCGAACTCGCCGACCACTGGTTCATGCAGATGCTGAAGGTGCCGCGGCCGCGGCTGGTCGCCTTGATGCGGCTTGGCGAGAAGATCGCCAACCTGCTGCCGATCGGCAAGGTCAAATAGGATCGAGGAGGTTGCGATGACGTCGGCAAGACTATCGGGCTCCAACGCATCGACCTCCGCTCACGTAAGACTGCTCGACGACCGGCGTTTCCGCACGCTGCTGTCGGACGAGGATTGGGGCCGCCTGCCGCTCGCGACCTGGCGCCGCTTCTCGAAACGCGTCGCCGACGGCGACATTATCGTCTATGTCGGCGTGGTCGACGAGATCGCCTTCAGCGATTTCGGCTGGTGGTTTGCGCAGGCCGCACGCCTGATCGGCGGACCATTGCCGACCGGCCGCGATATCGGCATGCCCTTGATCGTCACGGTCACCGAGGACGGCGCGACCGGCGGCCAGACCTGGACACGCATCTGCGCGCGCAAGCGCGGCTTTCCTCAGGTGATCCATTCCGCAAAGCGTTTTGCCGGCCCAACCGGGCTCGAGGAATATGTCGGCTTCGGCGTGTCGATGGCGCTGCGCATCGCGGTCGAGGATCAGGTGCTAATCTTTCGCAGCGCCGGCTACGGCCTCCAGCTTGGACGGCTGTGGCTTCCGGTGCCGCGCTGGCTGACGCCGGGCGAGCTCATCGTGACACATCGAGATCTCGGCGAGGGCGCCTTCCGCTTCACCCTCGATGTCACTCACCCGCGTCGCGGCGCGCTGATCCATCAATCCGTCCTGTTCAGGGAGGCCGTATCATGACGCCGCTGTTGTGGACACTCATCGCCATCCAGATCGTGATGGGCGTGTTCGACACCTTCTATCATCACGAACTGACCGAGCGCCTGGCTTGGCGGCCATCACAGCGCTTCGAGCTGAAGCTGCACGGCATCCGCAACATGCTCTATGCGCTGCTGTTCCTGGTGCTCGGCTGGCTCGAGGTGCACGGCGTGCTGGCGCTGTTGATCGTCGCGGTGCTGGTTGCCGAGATCGTCATCACCTTGATGGATTTCGTCGAGGAGGATCTGAGCCGCAAGCTGCCGCCGAGCGAGCGCATCAATCACACGCTGCTTGCGATCAATTACGGCGCCATCCTGGTGCTGTTGATGCCCGTCCTGATCGCCTGGGCGATGCAGCCCGTCGGCGTGATCGTCGTCTATCAGGGTCTGCTCAGCATCGCCGCGACGGCCTGCGCAGTCGGCGCGGCACTGTGCGGCATCAGGGATTTTGCGGCGATGCGCCGGCTCGGCCGCATGCGAAGCGCGCCGGCGGCCGGGCTTGTCGAACAGCTACCAGGCCGCAAGACCGTGCTAATCACCGGCGCCACCGGCTTCATCGGCAGCCGGCTTGCGGCAAGCCTCAGCGGGGCAGGGCACCATGTCATCGCACTGATCCGCAATCCTGCGAAAGCCGAGATGCTGCCGCTGCCGGTGACGCTGATCACCAGCCTCGATCAGCTCGCCTCGGACATACAGATCGACGCCATAGTCAATCTCGCGGGTGAGCCGATCGGCAACGGCCTGTGGACCGATGCGAAGCGTGCGAAGATCGTCGGCTCGCGCATCGACACGACCGGTGAGGTCGTCAGGCTGATCGCGCGGCTCGCGCGCAAGCCAGAGGTGCTGATCAGCGGCTCCGCGATCGGCTGGTACGGCCTTTGGGCCGACCAGGTGCTGACGGAATCGGCAAAGTCGCATGCCTGCTTCAGCCACGAGCTGTGCGCGGCCTGGGAGACAGCGGCGCGGCCGGCGGAGGAGCTCGGCGTGCGCGTGGTGTATTTGCGCATCGGCCTCGTGCTCGGCACGGAAGGCGGCTTCGTCACGCGCATGCTGACGCCGTTCGAGTTCGGCCTTGGCGGCCCGCTCGGCACCGGGCGGCAGTGGATGTCCTGGATCGAGCGCGACGATCTGATCCGGCTGATCGCCTATCTGATCGCGACGCCGGATCTGTCGGGTCCCGTCAACGCCACGGCGCCGATCCCCGTCACCAATGCGAAATTCACCGAAGAGCTCGGCCGCCGCCTGCACCGGCCGGTCGTGTTCCGCATTCCCGGCGGCCTGTTGCGCCGGATCGGCGGCGGCTTTGCCGACGAGCTTCTGCTTGGCGGCCAGCGCGTGCTGCCGAACAAGGCGCTGAGCCGCGGCTTCGTGTTCCGCCACGAGACGCTGCGCAGCGCGTTCGAGGCGATCCTGTGAGGTGATGATATGCCTTGCGCGACTTGCGCACGAACAAGGCGAGGTTGGCTTGGCGCCCTAAGCTGCCAGGCTCCGGAATGTCGCCGCCACCGCACGCAGCGCGGCAAGTTTCGCGGGATCGCTGATCTTCGAATGCAGCATCACCTTCGAGCTGCCGAGCTTCGGCAGCTTGTGCGTGGGCCCGATGTCGATCAACCCAGGTGGCGCGATCCGTCGCGCCAGCGGCGCAATGGCGAGACCGGCGAGTGCGGCTGCGACCACGGCCGTGACGCCGCCGCCCATAAAGCGCTCGCGCCAGGCGATGCCGGCCTTGTCGAGCGCGCGCACGGCGACGGCGCGCACCCCGCAGGGTGGGGCGAGGGTCGCAAGCGGCAATGGTTCGCCCTTCGGCAGCGTGAAGCGGCGTGCGGCGAACCAGCCGAACTCGTCCTCAGCCAGCTTCTCGCCGCCGCGGCGGCTGCCTTCCTGGCGCACGATTACCGCATCGAGCTCGCCCGAATCGTAGGCATCCTGCATCTCGCGTGAGAAGCCGATGGTGACGGCGAGGGTGAGGTTCAACGACATCGCATGCAGGCGCTCAAGTAGCGGCACCAGTTCGGGCCCTGCGGCGTGATCGGAGATGCCGAGCGAGAGCGACTGCGCGGCCGGCGCGCCGCCCGACAATGCGAGATCGTGCGCCGCGATCAGCGCGCGGGCGCGATCGAGGAACGCGGCGCCATCGGCGGTAAGGCGGACTGCGCGCGGCGAGCGCTCGACAAGGCGCTTGTCCAGTACGGTCTCCAGCCGCTGCAGCTTCAGGCTAACCGCGGCCTGCGTCGTGCCGAGTGCTTCGGCCGCACGCGTAAAGCTCTGGAGGTCGGCGACCAGAAGGAAGGCCTGGACGGTAGCGATGTCGAGTGTGGCGGTCATTATAATCTGTTATCACTGATATCAATATTGATAAGATACCAAAATGACAGCGGCAGGTCTAGTTTCTTCCCGACGCCGCGCAAGTTGCGCGGCATATCGAGGAGAAAGACAATGCCCCTGATCACCGTGTCTTACACCACGTCCCGCCAGTCCCCCTCGCTGAAGGCCGATATCGCGAGCGCGGTATCCGCGCTCACAGCAAGTATCCTGCACAAGGATCCCAAGGTGACCGCGATCATCGTGAAGTCGGTCGAGGCAGGCGACTGGTTCGCTGGCGGCAAGTCGCTCGCCGAGCAGAAGCTTGCAAGCTACTGGATCGATATCCACGTCACCGAAGGCACCAACACCAAGGACGAGAAGGCAACCTATCTCGCCGCCATGTTCAAGCGCATGGCCGAGATCCTGGGGCCGCTGCATCCCGAGACTTATCTGCATGTCGACGAGGTCAAGGGCGACGCCTACGGCTTTGGCGGCCTGTCTCAGGAGCGGCGCTACATCGCAGGCAAGCTCGAGGTTTCGCTGCAGGCGTGATGCGAGAGGCCGCGGGTGAGCCATCTCACCCGCGGCCTGCAGCCATCAGCTCGCCGCGCGGAATTGCACTTCGGCGTTGTTGATGAAGCATGTTTTATCGAACAGCTTCAGGTCCAGCGGGTTCGGCAAGCGGACATCGCTGAGATCGGGGCAGGGCTTCGCTGCGGGATCATAGGATCGATCGATCTGCGAGATGAAGACGACGATCAGCCCCGTGTCGCGCGCGAACGACCTCAGCGCGCGCACCTGCACCGTCAGGTCGGGGTTTTCTCGCCTCTGATCGAGCAGTTGCAGATAGTCGATCACGACGAAGGTGCCGCGCGGCGCCGCTTCCATCTGCTTGACGATGTAATCGGCGCTGATTGCGTCCGAGCAATCCACCTCGAACAGCTTGACGAACTGTGCAGGCTCCACGCCGATCGCACGGAGGCGGTCCAACACATCCTTCTCGGTATATTCGAGCGAGAAGAACGCGGCGCGATGGCCGGACTTCATGGCTTCGACGGCAAGTTCGAGGCTCATCAGCGTCTTGCCCAGTCCGGGACGGGCCCCGACCAGCACCAAATCGCCCGGCCGGAATTGCGGGAACAGTTTGCTCGCGGGCGTCAGTGCGGCTGCTTTCGCCGCGAGCATGCTCCAGGCGGAAAAGCCCTCCGTCGCAGCGATGCGGTCAAGCGCGTCGTGGAGCGGAATGCCGGCCTCGCGGGACAGGCGCCTGGCCTTGCGCTTCAGATGGTAGATGGGCGCAGACAGTTTCATCGTCAAAACCTCCCATTGCGAGCATGGATCGCAACCCCTCCTGATGCCTGGCGCTCGAACAGTCGGCCGATGATCAACTCGCCCGGCATGAGGTCTGCTTTCCCGGCGGAGGGGGGAGGCGTGGGCGGCACCGAAATGAAGCGTAGCTGATTCCGCGGCGGGCGGAGAGCGGCGCGGTCGGCTCAAACAAAAAAGTATTAGACTGCCGCTTCCGGCAGCAGCGCGCGGGTCGGTCCGAACAGCTCTTCGAACGCCTGCCTGAGCGCGATATCGAGATCGGCCATGGTCACGAGCTGGCCGAGATCGACCAGCGAGGTGACGCCGTAACGGGGATCGACGACACCACAGGGCACGATGCCGGCGAAATGCGACAGCTCCGGCTCGACATTGATGGCGATGCCGTGAAACGAGACCCAGCGCTTCAGGCGGACGCCGATCGCCGCGATCTTGTCTTCGTGCTCAGGTCCCTTGTCGGGCCGCCTGACCCAGACGCCGACCCGGTCCTCGCGCCGCTCGCCGCGGACGTTGAAGGCGGCGAGCGTCTTCAGGATTAGCTCTTCCAGGCTCGCGACATAGGCCCGCACGTCCGGCCGGCGGCGCTTGAGGTCGAGCATGATGTAGGCCACGCGCTGGCCGGGCCCGTGATAGGTGAGCTGCCCGCCGCGCCCGGTCGCGAAGGTCGGGAATCGGGCCTCGAGCAGGTCGCCTTCCTTGCCCGAGGTGCCGGAGGTGTAGAGGGGGGGATGCTCGAGCAGCCAGACTAGCTCCGGCGCCTCGCCCGCGGCAATCGCCGCGACCCGCGCCTCCATGGCGGCCACGGCCTCCGGATAGGGCACCGGTGCGTCCGAAATCCGCCATTCGACGACCTCGCCGCCTGCGGCGGAAAACGACGTCAAATCGAGGTGTTGGCGGTGGCTTTCAGGGAAATTAACCATTGGCTAACCATAACGTGGTGATGATCTCTGGAGCAAATGAAGAGTCCCAAGTCCCAAGTCCCAAGTCTCAAGTTACGGCGGTCCTGACAGTGCCCACTCTCGACAAAGTCACCGTGGATCTCATGGTCGTCCTCGGGACGACCACCATGCCGATCCATCAGGTATTACGTCTTTCCCGCGGCGCCATCATCGAGCTGGACGCAACTGAGGCCGACGAGGTCAAGGTGCTCGCCAATAATCTGCCGGTCGCCTCCGGCGTTGTGCTGGTCGACCGCAACAGAATCGCGGTCGAGGTCAAGCAGATGCTGCCGCGCTCGCCGGGGACGCGGTAGGCCCCGGGTCACACGGACCGGGCAAGCGGTAGCGGCCAGGGTATCCTATAAGGCCGATCTCCTGGGGGAGGGCGGCGTTTTTCCTGCCAAGCTTGTGGAATTCAGGGCTTTTGCAGGCTTGTATCCCCCTGGTGGATTTGTTAGATCGGCGCCGCTGATCCGGCCGCCCGAACGACCTCAGGCCGGCATCTCCTAGCGCTCGTGGCGGAACTGGTAGACGCGCTGCCTTGAGGTGGCAGTGGGTAACACCGTGGGGGTTCGAGTCCCTCCGAGCGCACCATAACTTGCAAATCGATGGCGGGTTGCCCACCGCGGCGGTGAATACGAGTGTGCCAGAGCTGTCGAAAGTGAACGCAAGCTCACTGTGTGGCTTGCTCGTTGCCTTCAAGATTTCACCCCCATCCTAAGTAATGATGAGTTTCAGCGGAGAGCTGGCCGCAATGACCTCACGCCCTCGGGCACGTTGCGGACAATCGGGGGCGGGGTAATCCGGGAAAATGCCTGGCATGCTCGGCAAGTTGCCGACGCTGCTGTTGAGCTCGCCAAACAAGCGGCGGATCGCGTCCACGTTCTTCGTTATCGAGTAGAGGTTGCACACGTTCAGGTTCCGGAAGGTGCCTGGCGAGGGGTTGTCAGTTGCGGGTTGGGCATGCGCCAGCTCGCGGGTCGGTCAGACATACCAATTAGAACAGAATGGCAACGAAAGAGGCGATACCGTCGCTTGTTATCGACCGGGGGCCACCAATGTTCTCCTCGGCCGTTGGGTATCGATGAAGTGGTCCTACACTAACGGGGTCCAGAAGAGCGCTTGCAATTCCATGCTGGCCTTCAACTCCAGGGAGCATAGTCGTCACAAATGCCCTGAACTGCGGATGTCTTGCGTGCGATGTCTCATGCTCGGCGGCCTCGGGCGCGCGATGCCGACGCTGATCGTCTTTGTCCCGAGCGCCGTGCTTCCGCCCTTCTTACTCTCTCGCGGAGCCGCCTCAATTGAGCCAGCAGGCTGACGAGCTCGATTCTTGTGTCACGCAGAACAGCCAGGCTGGAAATCCCACTACTCACTACAACACCCCCAAACAGGCCTTTGCCGAATTCGTGACGGAAGCTCGGATTTGTGGCGACGTGCCAACAACGTCTAAGCGATGGCCACCGAGGGCGTCGGTTCGTTTTACGACAATGCGCGAAAATATTCTAAATGGTTGCAATGCGTTGCAACAGCAACGCGCTATCGGAAGGGGAATATCGACACACACTCCGAAGCGCGCGCGTCATTTGCATCAGCACGTTGGCGCTGTACGAGCTACCTCTACTGTTCTGACGATCGGCTCCTCGACCCAGGCCTCGCGGGCAAACCAGTTGTGATTGGCCCGACAGTCCGGACAAAGAGTATTGCCGAAAAACACGATGCTTCGCAGGAAAGTCTCACGATCGGATTTGATGCCGGTCGGAATCGCGCGGCCGGATTGCGGACACTTGACCATGATCATGCCCATACGAGCCTCCCTGAAACACGTATTTGTCGGGTAAAAGGGCCGGCCGGCTGGAGTGCGCTCTCGTCGGTGCGGGTGACTTGGGGGGCATCGCACCTGGGGTCGTTGTTCGAGCAAAAGGGCAGCTTGCTCGTGACGACGCTTCTCCAACCGACCGGATTCCTGCTTGGCGAATTCTTGGGATAGCTGCGGGCTTTCGCCGCAACTCTGAATAATGTCCGACCTCAACCGAACGCTTCTGGGAGGCGCCTAATAACCGTCATGTCGAAATACCCGCGACTTCGTGTCGAACGTTCCCCCTGCGACGAAACCATCAATTTCCTCTCGACGGACAGATCAGCCAACCGCATCACTGGTGTCACTCCCCTCGGTGCAGTCCGTTAACTATTCTCTTTTTTATTATTTGTGCAAATTAAAACTCGCCTTGTCGGTCTGATTTACGACTCTCGGCTGATTTATCTTTTTTGCGCGGCGCGATGCATTACCGAAAAACGTCAGTCCCTTTTCTCGTAGGCTTCTGCAGGCCATCATTCAAGTCGGTTCGGCACGTGGTTGCGCTTTGTCACGGTATTGAATGCTCGCCCGAGGTTCAAATATGAAACAAATTTTGATTATAAGCAAAATCTGTAAATCCGTTGGTTAATTGCTGCCGATCACGTAAGGTACACTCGTCCAGGTTTCTTCGGCTGGAGGAGACAATGTGGGAATTAATTCTTAACCAGTGCAACCTCACCTCGGAGACGCTGCAGCTGGCTCAGATGCGCGCAGAATTGGTCAGCATTGGCGAGAAGGAGCGCATTCTAAGAGAACGGAGTGCCGATCGCGAAGCTTATCGGTACCTATTGGATGCTCATCGGTTGATCGCCAGGCCGAACCTCATGGGAGAGCAGGGGTTGAACATTTCTCCTCAAGACGGGGGCAAGGACGGTCAGCTCGCGGCATGACCAGCCGGATTGACATGTCCAAACGAGCCGGACCGGGTCGTGTATGTTCGTGTGAACGAAATCGCAGGCGCCGCAGGCCGGGCTAGATTGAGTCTCGCAGGTGGCGGCGGTCCGCTTGTCCGGTGCCGCGACAACATCGCATCCCGGAGGCTGTCGCCGCCTCGCCGGTACAGGCGAGGCAGAATGGTTCACATTGGTGGAAGCCGTGCTGGAAAGATCGTCGGCAGAGATAGTGTTGAGACCGGCTCCGGATGCAGTATTCGCGCTGTTGGATGGTCGACCAATGATCTTCAGCGAAGCGGGGCAGAAGATTTTTGAACTCGACCGAGTAGGGGCATTCATCTGGTGTAAGTTAGGGGAAGGCGCCTCGCTTGGAGACATTTATCGGGGGCTTGCCGCGCAAGGCATTGACGAGCACACGGCACGCCAGTTCACGCGACAGGTCGTAGATGTCTGGATCGATCGAGCGTTGCTCGAAGTCGATTGGCGAATGCCGACCGATTGCGCCTTCTCAGCTCATCTCGGTCGCCACAGAATAGACATCCGGGCTGCAAATCCGGACCTCTTGAGGCGGCTGCTGTCGCCATTCAGTGTGTCGGACCAGAGTGCCGGCGGCGACGGCGACATCGCGATCGAGGCAATGATACTGGATGAGCAAGTGTTCTTGCGCGCAGAGGATTCCAGCATTTCCAGATGCGAAGTCGATGCACTAGCCCCTACGATCAAAGCTCACGTCACCGAGCGGCTTATTCGAAACATTCGTTGGGTGTTCTCCCTTCATGCCGCTTCTCTCGTGAACGACGGCATGGGCCTGTTGTTATGCGGCCATCCGGGAGCAGGAAAGTCTACCCTCACACTGCAGCTGGTGGACGCCGGATTTCGGTACGCTGGCGATGACGTCGCGCTGGTTGGCGGTGACGGAACGATCTGCGGAGTCCCGTTTGCGCTCACCCTCAAGGAAGGATCGTGGGACTTGCTCTCGCGACTACATGGCGACCGCTACGATGCGACGCATTGCCGCTCCGACGGCGTTCGGGTGCGGTACGTACCCATTCCTGATGCGCAGAACGAAAGCTTCTCCGCAGGCTGGATCATCTTCTTGAACCGGGTCGCGAACGGTCCGACCGAGCTAACCGAAATAGATCGTGTGGATTCGATGAAGCGGCTCATCGAGCACGCATTCGCCGGCGATGGTAGACTGTCGCAGACTGGCTTTCTTGCTTTAAGGCGGATTGTCGCCGGCGCGCAATCGCTTCAACTCACCTACTGCGAGGCCGGAGAGGCTCGGCGCCTGCTTGTGGATCTGTGCAATGGCAAGGCATAGCAGCGCGGTCAGGAGCCTCTGCAACTGCTTGCGCGGCATGCCGCCCGTCGACGTAGAGTGGACCTCCGTCATCGGGCTCGCAAATCAGACCCTGACGACGCCGGCGCTCATCGACTTTGTCGACAAATTCGCGTCGGTGCTGCCGGAGGACGTCTGCGCCTATATTCGCCATATCCACCGCCGAAACGGGCTGCGCAATGACCGCCTCGTCGCTCAACTCGAAGAGGCCGTCGTTGCGCTGAACGGTCATGGCATTACGCCGGTCCTACTCAAGGGAGCTTCGACACTGGCGACCGCGCCCGAGGCGCGAAGAGGTGTTCGGATAATGTCCGATCTGGATATCATGGTCATGCCGGACGAGGCCAGAACGGCTGTCGCCGCGCTATCTGGAATTGGTTACGATATCCATAACCAGACCCCTCCCGAAAGCCATAGATGGTATGCCGATCTGAATCGCCCCCAGGATGTCGGGTCCATCGACCTGCAGCAGGCAGCTCCAGGTCCTGCGTACCTCTACCAGAACTTCGGGCATGCGCTGAACCATTGTATTCCTGCGCCGCTCGGACGGGCACGCGTATATATCCCTACGCCAACCTTCCAAGCGCTGATGTTGATCATCCATGACCAGTTTCAAGACTATGGTTATTGGCTTGGCGACCTCGACCTGCGGCACCTTGTTGAACTGCGCGACCTAAGCCATTCAGCCGAGCCTGTCGATTGGGAGAAGCTTACCTCTCGTGTCTCCGGCGACTTGATGAAGAACGCGGTTGAAACCCAGCTGATCGCCGTTGCCGAGCTGCTTGGCGTCGATATTCCACACGCGTTGCGCTCCCGACTGATTCCTCGCCTGCAGTTCATGCGTCAGTTGATGCAAGCACGCTTTCCGGCTACGCGCGTGCCTCTCCTGGCGATGAGCCTTCTGGACTTCAGAAACTACCGCAGAGAGGCAACTATCGTCTCGACAAAAACAGGGGCGAACCGACGGGGATTGTGGACTGTGCCAAGAGCTAGCACCTTACGACTTCTTTTGAATGCGACGACCGCAGCTCGTGCGGGCAAGGTCTAAGGCCAGCGAACTTCAGCGCTTTCGCGATTGAGGCGTCGGTTGGCCAAGCGGGTTTTCGATCCGCCGCCTGTTCGAGGCGGAATTCGCCGCTCGGGACGCACGGTGGAAATTCCCAGCTCAATGCGGTGTGTCCGACTTTCGCGCTTCTAGGAATGCTCTCGACCACCAGCATTCCGTTCGGACGATTCACCGTTCTCGGGGATCTTGAACTCCTCGAGCGTGTGGCCCGATTGCAGGGCGGCAACGAGCCAGCGGGGCTGCTTACCACGTCCGGACCAAGTCTCTGTTGGCTGAAGCGGATTGAAGTACTTCGGCACGACCTTCGGGTATTTGCGACGGGGCGGCTGGCCTGTTCCCGCCTCAGTCGCCCCGCTTTCAGCTCCACCGAGTTGATCCGGCTGGTTGAGCTGCGCAAGACGCTTTTCTAGCTCTCGCTTTTCGGCGGTGATCTTTTCGGCGAGAATCTTTGTCAGCTCCTCGTGAAGGAGCCAAAGTTCCTCAAAATCCATGGCTTCGAGATCTTGCCTTCGCATTAGCATCTCTCGACTGACCCGTCGTCATCCAGCCATTCTTCGTCAGTGACGAATGAATGTTTGACCAAATCAGTGCTCAAATTGACCATGCAATAAATCTATTATATATTATTTAATAATTATTGCGACGATTATTTTATTAATTGATCTCGGTGGCAAAGAATCTTGCGAAGATGCGTAGAGGAGGCATGGTTTGATAGAGTATCCTCTTGAACGTCTTCAGGATTCAGTCGGCCGGTTTGCGGCTCCGCCGACCGTGTTGTCCAATATCCGGGCCCTGAGCTTCCAAATCGAGCTCAGACGGCGCGCGCTGAAGGAGATTGGGATTATTAGCTGCCGTTTGCGTCTCGGGGGAGGCCGCAAGGCGGTAGGCAAGCCGAGGCTTAACAAAAAGCAGTCCGGCGCGTCAGCATCTAATGCTGCGGCGTGGCAGGTCCCTGACGGGATCGGCTCATATGCCATCTCTGATGGGGCTTGAGCAGTTCCCGCACGGCGATTAAGCAAATAGATGTGCTCATGTCCTGTCCGTAGTTAAATTGTGCGGATCGCTCATTTTCCCGGCTTGATTATTAACGTGGACCCAGTTATCTGGAGCGACAGTTCCAGTTCGGTTCCCCACATTCTCTTGGGATAATCGGGATTCTCTGTCTTGATTAATATATGGACAGAGGCGATATTTGATTGGGCGCAACTACACGGTGAGACCATGTCGGCTAAGAAACTTGAGTTAGAGGCGATGTCCCTTGACGATCTCTGGTCGCTTCATGAGGAAATCAGCGGGATCCTGTCTGACCGGATCAAGGCGGAAAAGAACGAGCTGGAAAAGCGCTTAGCGGCACTTGGGGGCGGGATGGCTGTTTTGGCGGATTCGAGCCCGGCAGGCGCGTCTTCGACCGGCAAGCCGAGACGCAAATATCCTCGGGTGCTGCCGAAGTATCGGAATCCGCAGACGGCCGAGACCTGGTCGGGACGTGGTAAGCGGCCGCGCTGGTTGGTTGCCGCAATGAAGTCTGGCCGGAGAATTGAAGAGTTTCGCATTGGCGCAGCAAGTCCGAAGCTTCGCCAGCGGGCGTGACTAGTCGGCGATTGGCAGGCGCTACTCGCATGATCTGTGCTCTAGTAGGCATTGCGCCCTCGCAAGACCTCTACCGGAGTTCGCAGGAGGATTGCGAGATCCAGCCCAAGACTCCAGTTGTCGATGTACCAGAGATCATATTGGACACGTGTTTCGACCATGACTGCTGTGGGAGTGGCGCCCCGGCAGCCATGGACTTGAGCCCAGCCAGTCAATCCTGGCCTGACCCGATGCCGAAGCGCGTAGTTTCGCACAAGCTTGTCAAATTCACTGTCGTGAGCCACGGCGTGAGGACGTGGGCCCACGAGCGACATGCTGCCATCGAGAACGTTTAACAGTTGCGGCAATTCATCGAAGCTCATTCGGCGCAGCCATTTGCCGACGCGGGTAACGCGTCGATCGGCGCGGTTGGCCTGAAGGATTACGGGTCCGTCCTCGAGCACACGCATGGTCCGGAATTTACGGATCAAGAAGATTCGGCCGTTAAAGCCACAGCGTTGCTGCCGAAAGAATACAGGCCCGGGGGAATCTAACTTGATCGCCACCGCGGTGAGCGCAAGCAGCGGGGCGAGCATCACCAATGCGAGGCCCGCACCGATTACGTCAATCGTCCGCTTGATCGCGCACTCCAGCGGTGTGAGGGGGCCACGCTGGAGTTCTACACAAACGGCGCTTCCAAGACTCCGCTTGGGGTGTCGAAGCAATTCGGATGTCGTGCCAACGGGCACGAATATAATCGGGAAGGGCAAAACGCGCAGATCGGCAACAAAGGCTCGCAGTTCGGGCCATCGCTCCGGTTCAGCTTCCACCACCACCTGATCGAGATTGCAGGTGCGGATGTAGTCGATGACGCGCGTCGTGAGCCGCCTTCGGCAGGCAGGACCGAAGCCTAACGGAGGCAAGCTGAACCGTCCCTTGATGAGATACCCGTGCATCGACAAGGTCTCGGACAATCCCACGTTCTTCGCCAATGGTTGATCGCTGATCAGAACAATGTTTGTAGTGGCGAACCTCCTGCCGCTCAGGGCCCTTCCGAGAAGCACCTTGACTCCCCACCGTTCGCCCAAAAGTAAGCTCAGGCCCAAGACGGCGAAGAGCAGGACTGGGTGCTGAGAGGTGTCCGGGCGAATTGCGAAGCCGTACACCGCCAAGATGAAAAGTACTGAGGACATCCAAGCCAAACAGACCGCGCGCATCTGGTTCCGGAGGACGAGGAGCTCAACCGGCTGATAAAGGCCGTAGGTCTTCAGCAGGCAAACGAGACAAGCTGCGCTAACCAGCGCCAGGCCAAGCGCGTTGGCGAAGTTGGCCGCGGCTTGCCCATACTGAGCTTGGTAAAGCAATGTAGAGACGAGGCTGGCAAACAGAATAGTCGCAACATCAGCACCGAGCACCACGTGCTCGACCGCGTCATAACGGAGGGGCCATTTGGGCTCGCGGGATACCGTCGGTTCGGGACTGAGACGATCCGTAACCTCCCGATTGGGGAAATGTCGGTTCACGAAGTTCATGTGCCGGGGCTCTGCTATTTAATATTTAATTATTTATTAATTAATCGCTCTTATCAAGCAAAAACCCCGGTTCCGCGCATTTAATGGCGTGCGCCCCTTTGTCGCCGATCTGCGATCGCGGCTTGGGCTGAAGGCGCGCTCTTGAAGTTAGCGAGAACCCCTTCGCGAACTCTGCGCGTGCACCTGGTCGAGGAACGCCGGATCGAGTTCCGAAATCAGGCCTTCGAAATAGATCTTCCCATCAGCCGAGGCTAACCGGTACGCGGTCACAAGGGCTGGCTTGAGGGCAGGCCGATGTCTAACGACGAGGCTGACGTCCCGTTTGATCAATTCACGCAGGTCGGGCTCCCGCACCATGACATCTGCGGCGAGTGCGACCGATACGCGCAACGGAAGCAGGTCCAAATCATTCGGCGCAGTATAGTATGACATTCTAAGCATCGCTGCCGTGTTGGGCTGAGGCGAACTGTGCTTCGACGTCGCCGCGAGCAAGAGCCAAATGTCACCGCGGAGTGGCGAAGAGCGCAATGCGCGGGCAAACTCGTCCGAAGTCATGGGGGGAGCTGTCCTTTGTTCGTCGGCAGCCAGAGCCGAATCCCGGTTGAATCTTGATCCCCCTCGGATCCATAGATCTTCACGCGCTGCCGCAAGGGAACTCGTCTTTGACATCGCGCTCGGCCCTGCTGCTGCAGTCGACAGAACTGACGGCAAAGACGATCTTGCGCCGAGATACCGCTCAGGAAGAGCCATCCACGCTGCTTCCACGATCAGCACAATACCAAGTACCATCAGGCTAACGCGGGGCCAAATGGCGACTAGCGTTGGGGTCAACGTTCGGCGAGGCGCAGGTGCTTGATCTGCAATTTGGTCAGACGTCGCTTTCGACCCAGACGATATGGCATCACGTGCTGCGTCGGAGAGGCTTTGACCGAACGCCAGACCAATAAGCGCAGCGACCAAAAGCGATGCTCCCAATCCCAGAATTCCATGATCGGAGAACGCGAGTATCGTCACTGCAATCAAAGCGCCGGCGCCCAGCGCTGGGAAGACGTAATCGTAAGCACGTAACAGAGCACGTCGGATCAGCACAGTAGCGCAGAGCAAGGCAGCAACCACGACGGCGCAAAGAAAAGCCCATCCCATGTCTATAACGATTGTGGCGGCGGCGGTTGGTCTCTCTGGCGAGTCGCCAACGCCGGCGTCCTGGTAAATCGGCAAAAGTACCGTCGAAGCACCCGCACCGGATCCTGCCGGCGCGACGTCCTGCAGCATCCGTTCTGTTGCGGCCTGACTGCTCGTTGACAAGACGATCGTCAGGTCGGTGTTCGTTCTGAAGGGAATGACCGTAGCCGTGGCAATGAAGACAATCGTGGCAGTCGCAAGGACGCCAGCAGTACCCCACAATCCCGGGAACCACCTGCGAACCGCGAACACCGAGAGCAAGATTTCTAAGCCGAGGATGGCCGAGACGACTGCAGTCGCGTTGCCCCGAATGAGCAGCGCCGCCATACAGACAATCAATGCGATGGTCGCGACTGACAGCGCAGGGAGCGGGCCTAGCGCAATTGTCCCTGGTCGACTGCGTCGGAGTATTTGATCGACCGCACGAATTGCCGTTGCGCAGGAGAGCAACACACCGAGCACCGCGACGGTCGAGCCATCGGGCCCAGCCACACCGGCTATTTCCCTGCCGAACCACAAGGCGGTAACGATTGTGGCTATCGACAGCAGAATATGTAGCAGTTGCGCTGCGCGATACCGGTCAAGCGCGATGACTGCTGCAGCGAGAGCTGCAGCAAGCACGGCGCAATACTGCACGAGCGAGACCATGGTCGCCGTGGTGTCGACTGTGATTTTTTCGGCGAGGGGCTCGTTTAAGGTCGCCGATGCAGTTGCCCAAATGGGATTGCCGAGTTTGCCAATCGGCATCGGCACCGCCTGCAAAGCCATCCAGAGCGCCGGAGCCGCGAGTACAACGACGAGACTAGGACGGAGTAGTTTAGCGAGCCCGAGGGAGGAGGGCGGTGGAAAGATCGCGACCATTAGCGCCGCGGTTGCGAGTACCACCGATATCAATACCCAGGCCTGCAGGCTCTCCGGCATTGCGAACGCCGCGGCAATCGCCACCAACTCGGCCAATATGACAAGCCGGACCATCATGTGAACACCCGTGGTGTTGTGCGGCCACTCCGCTGGTCCCTCAGGCCAGCTAAAGGGGCAGGCCGCTATGAGCCAGCCTCAAGAGCCAGAAAGGCCATAACGGATGTAATGGCTATCATGGTAGTAGTAGCTCCGATGCCCGTCATATCGAGCCATCGCCTTGGTATCGGTCTTGCTGAGAACTGCCCCAATCAGAGATTCGTGAATGTTCGGTGCCGTGTGCAGTGCGTGTTGCACTACATCAATCTTGGTCCGGCCCCATTCAACAACGAGAATGTAGCAGTCAATCAGGGATGACGTGGCTCGAACATCCACCAACGGTGTCAATGGCGGAAGGTCGACGATGATGTAGTCATACTCGGCCCGTAAACGGTCGAAGAGCTTGCTTATCGAGTCCGCACAAAGAATTTCGCTGGTGTGAAGCAAAGGTCCCCGGCGCACGGCGGGCAGAAATGCAAGATTGGTCGCCGGGTCCCTCCAGACAGCGTCGGCGAGCGACCGGCTACCGTTTGCAACTTCGATGATCCCACAGGCCGCCTTGGGCGCGAAGATGCCGGTCAGTGAGGGATTCCTGAGGTCGCAATCGACGATGATAACTCTTTTGCCGGTGTGCCCGATCAACTGTGCGAGCGAGGCTGCAATCGTGGTCTTCCCCTCATTCGGTAACGCAGAGGTAATGCCGATGACCTGGGAGGAAATTTTCGCCGGGTTGTGGTCGATGGCTAGCTTGATGGAACGAATGGCCTCCGTATATCGAGATAGTGGCATCCCGACCACGGTCTGATGAATTGCGGTTGGAGACGAGGCTATTCGTCGCTGAACATCATCATCGGTCTTCTGAAGGCGGATTGGTGGTTTGGGAGATTTGCGGGCCGGCAGCAACGGGACCAAAGATAGACAAGGCAACTCCAGTACGGTTTCCACCTGTGAAGAGGTCCGAAAGACGCGGTCCATGAGGTCTCTGAGGAGCGCCAAGCCGATGCCCAGCGCGAGGCCGCCGAGAATACCAAACGCCAGGATCAACCTTGCTTTCGGCTTGCTCTTGCTCGCCGGCGGCGAAGCCGGAAAAAGTACCCGCGTATCCGAGGTGGGAAACGTCTCCTGCTGTGTAGAGCCCATGTAACGCTGAAGGAAGGTCTCGTACAAGCTATGCAGGCCCTTTGCCCTGCTTTCCAAGTCCTTGATGGTCAGCTCAGCAGAATTGACCGAACGGGATTGCGAAACGGCTTTGGTCAATTGCTTTTCGATCTCTTCCTGGCGCTGTTTAGCCAGTTCGAATTCGCTTCGGCTGACCTCGGCAAGTCTCTTGACCTCGTCAAAAATGGAGACGCGGAACTCTCGTGCGCGGTTCCGGATATTGACGACTGCCAAGTGGTCACGACCGACTCTCGCGGCCAACTCGGCCTCACGCCTGGTGAGCTCCAGATATTGCTGGCGCAGCCCCGTAATAATCTGGCTGTTCAGCGCATCCGTCCCGATAGCATCCAGATTGTCTATCGAGGACGGCCTTTTCGGGTCGACGGCAAGGAGAGTTTCATAACGAGCCAACTTGGCGGTGGCTTCAGATGTCTGAGCACGTGCGGCGGCCAGTCGATTGTTGATCTCCGTGATCTGCTGCTCGTCGATGGGCTTTCCACCCAGAGAAACAATGTTGTTCTGAGCCTTGTAGACGTCGACGGCACGTTGCGCGGCGAGGGCTTGGTCGCCGAGATCACGCAGCCTCTCCTGCAGCCAACTGGTTGCCTTGCGATTGGCGTCGAATTTTGCATTGAGCTGGTCTGCAACATAAGTGTCGGCTATCGCATTCACGATCTCCGCGGCTCGAGCTGCGTTGCTCGAACTGTAGCTGATCTCAATGACCCGGCTGTACCCGACACGTCCAGCGGAAAGCCGACTGAGAAATGCGTCTACGAGAGTGTCCGACGGTTCGCCATTCGTCTCGTGTGGCGCATCCTTCTTCGATCTGATCGACGGCCATGGCCAAATTCGTTGCCAGATCGCCTGCAAAGTGAGGCCGGACGCGCTAAAGTCCGGATCGTCGGCCAGTTTCAACTTGTCGATTACCGCAACCGCATTGGCCTTTGACCTCAGGAGCTGAAGCTGGGTCTCGATTTGACTGAGATCGAAGGCCGGTTCGGCAAGGAGTGATTGCTGCTGGACAAATTGAGGCCTGGGATTGGCCAACAGGATCTGAACCTGCGCCGTATAGGTTGGGGAGACCAAACGGAGATAGAGCAAGCTGGCCGCAGTGGCGAGTACGGCGGTAACAAGGATTACGAGATACTGGCGCCGTAGAAGCCCGATGCCGAAATTGATGATGTCGGTGATCCCTCCGCCGTCTGCCTGGGCGGGTTGAGCCGGTCCGTTCACCGGCAGCCGCATTCTATCCGCATGTTGAAGATTGTTCTGAAGCATCACGTACCTGTCCGACGATTGGTCACATTGCGCCCGCCCGCCCGCAGGCGGCATTTAAAGCGATCTGCGAGATGGTATGAAATTATATACCTTATAAAAACCTGCTTGCCAAATTAAATAGACAATATATTAATCTAAGCGGAGATGAAAAATGCAGGTGTGGCGGTTTTGCTCAAAGGGGCGTTTGCTAATGCCCTGAGATTTCCGTGACTTGCAGGCTGATCAACGGCTTTCGCCGAAATCGTGCGACGGTTTCGTGGTTGATTGTGAGCGTGAAAGATTAATCTCGACGGGGATTATGGTCCGCCTCAACGAATTGAGAGCGGGCAGAAGGGTACCCAATGTTGGAGCTGCGATCCTTGGCGATCCCTGATGTCAAAGTCATTCGCACAGATCGGTTTTCCGACGCCCGCGGTTACTTCTCTGAGACCTTCCAGCGATCAGCGTTTGCAGAGAAGGGAATTCTCCATGACTTTGTTCAAGACAATCAGTCCAGCTCGGATCGGATCGGCACGGTGCGCGGCCTGCACTTCCAGCGGCCGCCCTTCGCCCAGGCGAAGTTGATCCGGGTGTTGAGCGGGGCGATTCTCGATATTGCAGTTGACCTTCGGCGTTCATCGCCCAGCTTCGGCAAGCACATCTCGATACAGCTGGATAGTGAACGCGGCGAGCAGGTATTCATTCCGAAGGGGTTCGCGCACGGCTTCTGTACGCTGCAGCCCAAAACCGTCGTCTTATACAAAGTCGACCAGGTCTATGCCCCAAGTCATGACGGCGGCGTTTACTGGGCTGATTCAACATTAGCGATCGAGTGGCCCGTGACGCCCTCAGAAGCCCACGTGTCGCCAAAGGATCAGACTCTTCCTACGCTCAGCCAGCTCGGTTGCGTTTTCGACTAGTGGAGACGAGTAGAATGCGTATCTTGGTGACCGGCGGAGCGGGCTTTATCGGTTCTGCGGTCTGTCGCCGTTTGGTGCTACAGACTGGTGCCGCAGTGATCAACATAGACAAGTTGACGTATGCAGCCAATCTGGCTTCGCTCGCGAGCATCGAGAAGCTGGAGACTTATGCGTTCCTGCAATCCGACATCTGCCATCGCGCGGCCATGGATCTTGCGTTCGCCGACTATGAGCCTGACGCGATCATACATCTGGCCGCCGAAAGCCACGTCGACCGCTCCATCAACGGACCCGACGCCTTCGTCAATACCAATGTGGTTGGCACCTACACGCTCTTGGAGACGGCCAGAGCCTACTACGAACGCCTACCGGCTTCGAGGCGGAAGCACTTCCGATTCATCCATGTGTCGACAGACGAAGTCTACGGCTCGTTGGGACCAGATGATCTATTTCGCGAGGATACGCCCTACAGGCCGAGCTCGCCCTATTCGGCGAGCAAGGCCGCCGCGGACCACCTCGCACTCGCATGGTTTCGGACCTACGGCCTGCCGGTGATCGTGTCGAACTGCTCGAACAATTACGGGCCGTATCAGTTTCCGGAAAAGCTCATCCCGCTGACGATTCTCAATGCGATCGACCGGAAGCCTCTGCCGGTCTATGGCGACGGAAGGAATATCCGCGACTGGCTTCACGTCGATGATCATGCCGCGGGCTTGATACGACTTTTGCACGAAGGAAGGCCCGGCGAGAAGTACAACTTCGGCGGAGATGCCCAGCGATCCAACCTGGAGGTCGTCACCCGGATCTGTGACGTTGTGGATCGCTTATCTCCGGGCGCAGGGTGCAGACGTTCTCTCATTACGTTCGTGCCGGATCGACCCGGGCATGATGCCCGCTATGCAATAGACGCATCGAAAGCACATCGCGAGCTCGGCTGGAAACCGATCAGAACCTTCGAACACGGCCTGTTCGAAACCGTCGGATGGTATCTCAAGAACCGTGCCTGGTGGGAGCGTGCTCGCAGCGGAGTCTATGACGGCTCGCGTCTGGGTCTCCTGGCCGCCCAAAGCTGAGGTCGAGATGACAGATCGACCAATCCTCTTTGCCGGACGGAATGGTCAGCTGGCAATGTGCCTTCGTGATCTTGCCACAAGGCGCGGTTTGCCTGCGATCGCTCTCGGGCGCCCAGAACTCGATCTAGAGAACCGGGAAGGTATCGACAAGCTCATTGCGTCGATCGGGCCGTCTGCGATCATCAACACGGCCGCCTATACGGCGGTAGATCAGGCCGAATCTGAAGTGGCGAGGGCCTTCAGCATCAATCGCGATGGCGCGGCCGCGCTGGCGGATGTCGCGTGGCAAATGAACATTCCGCTCATCCATCTCTCGACCGACTATGTATTCGACGGTGCGAAACCCGAGGCGTACGACGAAAGCGACATTCCGGCGCCGTTGAACGTCTACGGCGCATCCAAGCTTGCTGGGGAGGCTGCTGTATTGGCAGCGCACCCGCTCGCGACCGTGATCAGATGCTCCTGGCTTTACAGTCCCTATGGCAGCAACTTCGTCCGAACGATGCTGCGGCTATGCGAGACGCAGCAGGTCGTGAGGGTTGTCAGCGACCAACATGGTAACCCGACTTACGCGTTCGACCTCGCGGAAGCCGTCCTCCGGATCGCACAACAGTCAGTAACGGAAGATCGCAGGGCCACCGCCGGGATCTTTCATCTCGGTGGCCAAGGTGAGGCAAGCTGGCACGATTTTGCGCAGGCAATCTTCCACGAGTGTTCCCGTCGTGGAGCGCGGATTCGGGCGCTCGAGGCGATAACGACTGAGGAGTTTCCGACCGCTGCGCGTCGGCCTCGGAACTCGCGCCTGGACTCATCCAAGGCCGAACGCGTGTTCGGGATTCGCCTGGCGCCTTGGCGCCATTCACTCCAAGCTTGTCTGGACCAGCTGGTCGGAGGAGAAACCGATGCTGAAGGGAATCGTGCTGGCTGGCGGCAGCGGAACGCGCCTCTATCCGATCACACGAGTGGTCAGCAAGCAGTTGCTCCCGATCTATGACAAGCCCATGATCTACTATCCCCTGTCGACGCTGATGCTGGCAGGGATCCGCGAAATTCTGATCATTACCACGCCTTCGGATCGGTCTCAGTTCGAGGGATTGCTAGGCGACGGCAGCCAATGGGGGATCAAGCTTAGCTATGCCGAACAAACCCGACCCGCTGGTCTGGCAGACGCGTTCATTGTCGGGGCCGATTTCATCGGAAGCGATCGCGTGGCGATGGTGCTTGGGGATAATATTTTCTTCGGCGATGGCCTGAGCGAGTTGCTTGCCAGGGCGGCAGGTCGCGCGGAAGGCGCAACCGTCTTTGCCTATCACGTGCGAGACCCAGAACGGTACGGCGTGGTCGCGTTTGATGAAGCGGACCGCCCCGTGTCGATCGAAGAGAAACCCAAACGGCCGGCTTCGAACTGGGCAATCACAGGGCTGTATTTTTTCGACAACCGCGTCGTCCGCTACGCTCGCCGTGTCGAGCCATCGGCGCGCGGCGAGCTCGAGATTACCGATCTTCAGATGCGTTACCTTTCGGCCAATACGCTCCACGTTGAACGCATGGGGCGGGGATTTGCGTGGTTGGATACCGGCACGGTCGAATCTCTCATCGACGCAGGGACGTTCGTCCAGACCCTGGAAAAGCGGCAGGGAATGAAGATTGCGTGCCTCGAAGAGGTCGCGTTCAGACTTGGCTTCATTGATCGCGATCAACTTCTAGCGTTGGCTCAACCGTTGGAGAAGAGCGGCTACGGCAAATATCTGAGCGAAATCACGCGACTGCCGCAGTTTGCCTCGCGTTAGCACCACTCGGCCGATATCGATGCCGGCTTAAATTATATGTATTGAATTGACCGTGGTTTAAAATGCAATTAAAATATTAAGAGGCGATTAATCATTTAATCGGTATGCTCATGCTGATTCAAAAGGCGACCGCCTTCGGCCGGGGAACTCGGCACGTTTTTTGGGAGCAGGATATTCCAGCCCTTTGGCAGGAATCGCCGTTCGCCAGCGCTTTCGCGAGTTTCGACGCACTTGGCCTCTGGGCTCCGCGGGTTGTTGATCGGTCAGTAAGCGGGTCATTCGCGGCAGGGGGGGACGCCTCGTTCTTCGAACGGACGTCTCGGGCCGACTCGGCGGGCTTGCGCGGCGTTATGCCCGCTCTCTTCGCTGCACCTTCCCGCTCGCGACTGCCTGCGCTGCTGTCTTCGACGTCTTTGACGAGCGGTCATAATGGCCTGGCGCCAACGTTCTCATCTGTGGCGGGCGAAGCGGCGCAGAAATCACAATCGGCTTCCACTCCCGGCGCCACTCACTGGGTCCATCCGACTGACGGCGCCTGGAATGTCGCAGCGAACTGGAGCGCCGGGCTCCCAGGCGCCATCGACGCTGCCTTCCTCGATGCGGCAGGAACGTATGTCGTCACGAGCTCGGCCGGTGTTGATATTGGGAGTCTGATCCTCGATGCAGGTGCGACGCTTTCGTTGGATGCCGGCTCGCCGTTTATCGTCGAAGGCGATGTGCTGAACAATGGGACAGTCGAGGTAGGAGCGTTCCTCGGCAATCGCATTCCGACCGGGGAGTTCAAGGGTGACGTCAGCGGTTCTGGATCTTTCGAGATTGCAGACAAGGCGATCCTGGATATCGGAGGTTCGGTTTCCGGCCAGTTCTTGAATGGATCGTTCTCCGGCATAACGGTGTCGTTCGAAACGGGAACTGGCACGCTTGTCCTCGATCAGTCGGCCAACTTCCACGGCTTGATCGCGGGTTCGTCGCCGGGAGCGCCGCTTGCGCCAGGCAACCTCATCGACTTGAAGGATCTTCCCTTTACATCGTCGATGTCGGCGACCGTCCACTACGACAATAGCTCGAACATCAGCACGGTCGATTTCAGCAATGGTGCGGCCAATGTCTCCTTGCTGTTCTCGGGGATGAACTCGAATTGGAAGTTTGAAAGCAATGGGCAGGGAGGCACCATTGTTTCCGATCCGCCCACGAATCCCATCGTGCTGGAAAACCAGAAGCCAGGTACGCCGAAGAGTGTCTGGCAGATTCAGCCGGGCGAGAATTCAACTCTGACCGAAGGGTTTGCGACAGCGATCAGCACCAATGTCGGAGGGACGGTCCAATTCAAGATCAACAACCTGACCGGCAACCCGAACTATCGCGTCGATGTCTACCGGCTCGGCTATTACGGCGGGGATGGTGCCAGGCTGGTTACGAGCCTGCAGCATCAGGCCGCAACGGCGGTCGTCCAACCCGATCCATTGCGCGATCCGTCGACCGGCCTCGTCGATGCCGGCAATTGGAGCGTGACCGATTCCTGGAGCGTACCGAGCGATGCGGTCTCGGGCGTCTACATCGCCAGCGTCGTCAACGGCAACGAGATTTTCCAGATCCCATTCATCATAAGGAACGACGCATCGCACAGCGACATCGTCCTCCAGACAAGTGATCAGGACTGGCAAGCCTACAACGGCTGGGGAGGGGCCAACCTATATTTCGGGAATGGTCCGGGCGTCCGTGGATCAGCCTACGCGGTCAGTTACAATCGTCCCCTCATAACGCGTGACGGCGAGGGAACCTTTTCCGAGGGGGGAGACTCCCCGTTCACGGCTGAGTTTGCAGCCATTCAGTGGCTCGAGCAAAACGGGTACGACGTTTCTTACATTTCGGGAATCGATGCTGCGACGAACGGCTCGTTGTTGCTCAATCACAAAGTCTTCATGGACGCGGGGCATGACGAGTATTGGACCGAAGCTCAGCGTGCCAACGTACAGGCCGCAGCGCATGCTGGCGTGAACCTTGCCTTTCTCACGGGCAACGAGATCTATTGGAAAACAAGGTTGGCACCCAGCATCGATGGCAGCGGATCAGCCAATCGCACACTCATTAGCTACAAGGATACGCACGCAAATGCGTTGATTGATCCAACAGGACAGGCGACCGGCAATTACTCTGACCCGCGGTTCGGTCCGCCTCTCCCTTCGAACGAGTTGACCGGTACATTGTTCGCGGTCAATGCATTCCGGTATGATACGATCACGATACCGTATCCGATGACCCAATTGCGCTTCTGGCGCAATACGGCCGTCGCGCAAACGTCACCCGGGCAGACCGCCTCGCTGGTACCTGGCCTGTTAGGCGTTGAATGGGACACGGCGCCGGACAACGGATTTCGCCCAGCGGGGTTGATGAGTGTCTCATCTACCACATTGCAGGTGAATGGACAGCTTCTCCTCGATTATGGCAACTCGTTCGCAAACGGCACGGCAACCCACAATCTCGTGCTGCATCGGGATCCCGTCAGTGGCGCACTGATATTCTCGGCAGGTTCGATCAACTGGCCGTGGGCGCTTGCAAGCGACCACGACGGACCTGCGACTCCGGTAGACCCTAATGTCCAGCAGGCGATGGTCAACCTTTTCGCTGATATGGGCGTTCAGCCGGCGACGCTGCAAGCAAACCTGACGGCCGCGATTCGGTCGACCGACACAGCGGCGCCGACGTCTAGTATCGGCAATCTCTCCGCCGCCAGCGTTGTCGAGGGGCAATCGATCACGGTGACGGGAACGGCCAATGACGCGGGCGGAAAGATTGCCGGCGTCGAAATTTCTACAGATGGTGGAAGCACCTGGCACCCAACCAACAGCAATGTCGGCGCGGCGACCGTGACCTGGTCATACACGTTCGTCACAGGGGCCCAAGGGACCTATAATCTCAAAACCAGGGCGGTGGACGACAGCCTGAACCTGGAAACATCCGGTGCGGGCGCAACCTACACGGTCACACCATCTTCCAACCTGACACTCTTCAGTAGCACCGATACGCCTGCGTTGCTCTCAGACAGCGACTCCGCCTCGGTTGAGCTTGGCGTCAGATTCGTCCCGGCCGTGTCGGGGAAGATCACCGGCATTCGCTTCTACAAAGGGCCTCAGAATACTGGCACCCACAGCGGAAATCTCTGGACCGCAAACGGCACGCTGCTTGCGAGCGCCACCTTCACCAACGAAACCGCGAGCGGCTGGCAGCAGGTTAATTTCGCCACGCCTGTCAGTGTGAACGCTGGCACGACGTATGTTGCTTCCTACCACGCGAACACCGGTCACTATTCCGCAACCGACTTCTACTTCATCGGTTATGGAGGCGTTACGAAAGGTGCGCTCACCGCGCCGGGTAGCAGCCTTAACGGTGTCTATGCCTATGGCAGCGGCCCGACCTTCCCCGGCAACGTTTCCTCCACGAAAGCCCCGAATTACTGGGTAGACGTCGTTTTCGATGATTCAGGCGTGGCTTCGCCACAAGCTAATGGCGACAGTGGCTTCACGGTTACCCAGAATGGCTTGCTGAATATTGCGGCATCGACGTTGCTTGCGAACGACACCCATCCCTCCGGGCTGGCTTTCTCGCTCACCAGCGTCGGTAACTCGGTCAACGGAAGCGTAAGCTACAACTCGCAGAACCAGACGGTGACCTTTGCTCCTACCAATGGCTATGCCGGCGCGGCGAGTTTCACGTACACGATCACAGACACGAGCGGCCAAAGTGGTTCCGGCCAAGTGTCCCTCAAGGTCAACTATCCGGTCTTCGCGCAGAGCCTGTTCGGCACCAATGATGCGCCAAGCGTCCCCAATTCCGGGGATACCAGCTCCGTCGAAGTCGGAGTCAAGTTCACCGCATCGGTAAACGGGACGATAACCGGCCTGCGCTTCTACAAGGGATCGTTGAATACGGGTCCCCATATTGCGGATCTCTGGAGCTCGACCGGAACCCTGCTCGCAACTGCGACATTCACGAACGAGACAGCCAGCGGCTGGCAACAGGTCAACTTCTCCACGCCTGTGGCGATTACGGCAGGCACCACCTATGTCGCATCCTACCACACCAACGGCAATTATTCCGGTACCCAGAACTATTTCGCGACATCGCTTGCCAACGGGCAGCTAACGGCTCCGGCTGGCAGCAACGGGGTCTATGCCTACGGATCCGGAAGCACGTTCCCGACGAATACCTTCAGATCCTCCAATTACTGGGTCGACGTCGTCTTCAACGGCTCCTCCAGTCCGAACAATACGGCGCCAACCGCGGTCGCCGACAGCGGTGATGCCACCGAAAAGGGCGGCGTGAGCAACAGCGTCGGTGGCACGGCGGCGACTGGCAACGTGCTGACCAACGATACCGATCCCGACGCGGGCGATACCAAGACGGTCACCGCCGTCAGCTTCGGCTCGACCGGCGGTACACTCGGTTCAGCGCTGTCTGGAGCGCACGGCAGCCTTGTGCTCAATGCCTCGGGCGGCTTCACATATACGGTCAACGAGACGGATGCGGCCGTGCAGGCCTTGCGGCAGTCGACCGACACGCTCAGCGATATCTTCAATTACACAATGCGCGACACCGCCGGCGCCACGTCATCGACCACGCTCACCGTCACGATCCATGGCGCCAACGACGCGCCGGTGCTGGCCGCCCAGACCGGCAATCAGACCGCAACGGTCGGTACGTCATTCTCCTTGACGCTGCCTGCGGGTACCTTCACCGACGTCGATTCCGGGGATTCGCTCGCCTACACGGCGACAGCCGCCGACGGCACGGCGCTTCCCGCATGGCTGACCTTCAATGCCTCGACGCGGACCTTCAGCGGTACCCCAACGTCCAGCAATGTTGGCACCCTCAGCATCAAGACCTCGGTCACCGATCTCGGCGGCCTGTCAGCCAGCGAGACGTTCAATCTCACGGTGACGACAACGCCCTCAACCGTGAGCCTGTTCTCGAGCTCGGACACGCCGGCCATCCTGTCGGATTCCGATGCGTCGCAAGTCAATCTCGGCGTGAGATTCACGTCCTCCGTGGCCGGCACGATCACTGGCGTCAAGTACTACAAGAGTGCAAACGATCCCGGAACCCATACGGGCTCGTTGTGGAGCGGTACCGGCACGCTGCTGGCGAGCGCGACGTTCATCAACGAGGGCAGCAGTGGCTGGCAGACCGTCACATTCAACAATCCCGTGTCCATCTCGGCTGGCACGACCTACGTGGCGAGCTTTCACAGCAATGGCCATTATGCGTCCACCACCAACTACTTTACCACCGCGCGCACCAGCGGTCCGCTCACGGCTCCTGCGAGCATCAACGGCGTCTACACCTACGGCGCCGGCAATCTGTTCCCGACCAGCACGTACAACGCCAGCAATTACTGGGTCGACGTCGTCTTCAACGGCTCCTCCAGTCCCAACAATACGGCGCCAACCGCGGTCGCCGACAGCGGTGATGCCACCGAAAAGGGCGGCGTGAGCAACAGCGTCGGTGGCACGGCGGCGACTGGCAACGTGCTGGCCAACGATACCGATCCCGACGCGGGCGATACCAAGACGGTCACCGCCGTCAGCTTCGGCTCGACCGGCGGCACACTCGGTTCAGCGCTGTCTGGAGCCCACGGCAGCCTTGTGCTCAATGCCTCGGGCGGCTTCACATATACGGTCAACGAGACCAATGCGGCCGTGCAGGCCTTGCGGCAATCGAGCGACACGCTCAGCGATATCTTCAATTATACGATGCGCGATGCCGCCGGCGCTACGTCATCGACCACGCTCACCGTCACAATCCATGGCGCCAACGACGCGCCGGTGCTGGCCGCCCAGACCGGCAATCAGACCGCAACGGTCGGTACGCCATTCTCCTTGACGCTGCCTGCGGGTACCTTCACCGACGTCGATTCCGGGGATTCGCTCGCCTACACGGCGACAGCCGCCGACGGCACGGCACTTCCCGCATGGCTGACCTTCAATGCCTCGACGCGGACCTTCAGCGGTACACCAACGTCCAGCAATGTTGGCACCCTCAGCATCAAGGCCTCGGTCACCGATCTCGGCGGCCTGTCAGCCAGCGAGACGTTCAATCTCACGGTGACGACAACGCCCTCAACCGTGAGCCTGTTCTCGAGCTCGGACACGCCGGCCATCCTGTCGGATTCCGATGCGTCGCAAGTCAATCTTGGCGTGAGATTCACGTCCTCCGTGGCCGGCACGATCACTGGCGTCAAGTACTACAAGAGTGCAAACGATCCCGGAACTCATACGGGCTCGTTGTGGAGCAGTACCGGCACGCTGCTGGCGAGCGCGACGTTCACCAACGAGGGCAGCAGTGGCTGGCAGACCGTCACATTCAACAATCCCGTGTCCATCTCGGCTGGCACGACCTACGTGGCGAGCTTTCACAGCAATGGCCATTATGCGTCCACCACCAACTACTTTACCACCGCGCGCACCAGCGGTCCGCTCACGGCTCCTGCGAGCATCAACGGCGTCTACACCTACGGCGCCGGCAATCTGTTCCCGACCAGCACGTACAACGCCAGCAATTACTGGGTCGACGTCGTCTTCAACGGAACCAGCGGCAGCAACCAGCAGCCGGTGGCTACGACTGACAGCGGCTTCCACGCCACTCAAGGCGTCCCTTTTACTATCGACGGGGCGGCACTGCTTGCCAACGATACCGATCCGAACGCAGACGCTCTGACGATCACTGGCGTGAGCGGTGCCGCCAATGGGACCGCCAGCTTCAACGCCCAGAACAATTCGGTAACGTTTACGTCAGCGAGCGGCTTTACCGGGCCGACTTCTTTCGACTACTCCATCTCAGACGGCCGGGGCGGCACCGCAAGCGCCTCCGTCAACGTGACGGTGCATGCCCCATCGTCCAACGTCGTTAGCCTGTTCAGCTCCAATCCCACGCCGAGTGTTGTATCGGCCAATGATGGCCAGGCGATCGAGGTTGGTATGAAATTCCAGGCCTCCACCCCAGGTGATATCATGGGGCTACGTTTCTACAAGGGACCGTCCAACACGGGGACGCACGTTGCCGATCTGTGGAGCAGTACCGGCACGCTTCTGGCGACGGCCACGTTCACCAACGAAACGGCGAGCGGCTGGCAGCAGGTCAACTTCAGCACTCCGGTGACGATCGCGGCGGGGACCACGTATATTGCGTCTTACCACAGTGCGGGAGGCTATTCTGCGGATCCAAACCTCTTCGCCAGCTCCTTCACGAGCGGACCGCTAACGGCTCCGTCGTCGTCGTCGAGCGGCGGCAACGGCGTCTACGCGTATGGGACCGATAGTTTGTTCCCGACGAGCAGTTTCAACGCGACGAGTTACGCCGTGGACGTCCTATTCAGACCCCAGCTAGCAGCATAGGAGACGTAAGATGCACGCCGAACTTTATACCGATGGAATCGAAGAAATCACCGTCAGCGGAACCATCGTCCGCGTCGATCTGGTCAGTCTTTCACCGACAGAGCGTGACGCCAACAACGCCCCGAAGCGCGTATTTTCTCAGCGGCTGATCTTCTCGGTCGAATCCTTCGCCAACTCGGTCGACGTGATGCAGAAGGCGCTTCAAGGCCTGGTTGATGCGGGCGTGGTCCGGCGGAACCAGCCAGCTCAATCGCACAACGGTGCGTCGGGAGTACGTGATACGCTGGCGCCCAACACACGGTCTTTGAATGTCTCTTCGAACTTCCGCTGACATCGATGCCGCTGGCGGCGCGAAGGATCATGTTGCGGACGCGCCCGCGCCCGAATTGTCGACCCAGACGGCGTTGGAATGCCTGTCCAAGGTTTCCAGTCACCATGGCATAGATCTGCCGGTCGAACGCTTGAAGCATGCGTATGCGGTAGCCGGCCCGCTCTCGTTGAATCTCCTGCTGCGCATGGCGAAGGATGCAGGCCTGCGCGCGAGGAGCACGAAGCTGGATTGGGGCGCGCTGATTCGTCTTGGAGAGGCCTATCCGGCGCTCGCGAGGCTCGCCAATGGCAACTGGATCGCTGTCCTTGGTGCAGGACAGCGAACTGATGGCACCGAGGTCGTCAGCATCTTCGACCCGCTCGCCGACCGCAAGCACGAGGTCTTGGTTGTCGAGCGCGATCGATTCTGTGCGCAGTGGATCGGTGACGCGATCCTGATCAAGCGCGAGCAATTGACACAGGATGGCCGAGGAAGTTTCGGCCTCCGGTGGTTTGTGCCGGAACTGCTTCTTCAATGGCGGCTGTTCAGGGACGTCGCCATTGCCGCCATCCTGCTCTATGCGTTGGGCCTCGTCATCCCGATATTTTTCCAGCTCGTCATCGACAAGGTTTTGGTTCACGAGAGCTTCACCACTCTGTACGTACTCGCGGCAGGAGCGGCCGTAGCGCTCGTCTTTGACGCGATATTCGGCTTTCTGCGGCGCTACTTGTTGCTATATGCGACCAACAGGGTCGACATTCGCGTTGCTACGAAGACGTTCGGTCATCTCCTCGGGCTGCCGGTCACGTTTTTCGAGCACATGGCCGCCGGGGTCCTGGTCAAGCACATGCAGCAGGCGGCGAGGATCCGTGAGTTTCTGACTGGGCGCTTGTTTCTGACGATCCTCGATGCGCTTTCGCTATTCGTCTTCCTGCCAGTCCTTGCGCTTTATAGCGTCAAACTGACTTTGATGGTCCTGGCCTTCACCGCCATGAGCGGCGCCGTCGTCGGCTTGCTTATGGGTCCATTTCGGCGACGACTGTACGATCTGTACCAAGCGGAAGGTGCGCGGCAGGCTCTCCTCGTCGAAACAGTTCACGGCATGCGCACCGTGAAATCGCTGGGGATGGAGCCAGCGCAGAGCAGAGTTTGGGATAGCCGCTGCGCGCAGTCCGTGACCATGCGATTCGGTGTCGAGAAGATCTCCGCAGGCGCTCAGGCACTTACCGGGCTTCTCGAGAAGATCATGACGCTCGGAATCATCTCCGTCGGGGCACTCGATGTCTTCGCCGGCGAAATGACAATCGGCGCGTTGGTCGCCTTCAATATGCTGGCCGGCAGGGTCTCCGGACCCCTGGTTCAGCTCGTGACCATGGTGCACGAATACCAGGAAGTGGCTCTTGCCGTCAAAATGCTCGGCGAGGTGATGAATCAGAAGCCTGAGCGCGACGGTCGGAAAGATGGGCTGCGGCCCGACCTTGCCGGCAAAATCGAGTTCGAAGGTGTCTCTTTTCGCTACGGATCCGAGGGATCGCCGGCGCTTGATGATGTCTCCTTCACTGTCGAGCCAGGATCGATCTTCGGGATCGTGGGACGGAGCGGCTCAGGCAAGACGACTCTCACCAGGCTGATTTCGGGCATGTATCCGGTGCAGCAGGGACTGCTGCGCATCGACGGATATGACTCGCGGGAGCTCGACCTCGCGCATCTGCGCCGAAACCTTGGGATTGTCTTGCAAGACAATTTCCTTTTTCGTGGGACGATTCGCGACAATATCGCCTGCGTGAAACGTGATGCCACCTTTGCCGAGGTCGTCGCTGCAGCGCAGCTCGCAGGCGCCGACGAGTTCATCGAACGGTTGCCGCGTGGCTTCGACACCACGCTTGAGGAGGATGCCTCGAACCTGTCCGGCGGGCAGAAGCAGCGGCTCGCGATCGCGAGAGCTCTGATCGTCAATCCAAGGATATTGATCTTCGATGAAGCGACGAGTGCCCTCGATGCCGAAAGCGAAATGATCATCAGGCGCAATCTCCGCCGTTTGGCGGCAGGACGTACCGTTATCGTCGTTTCGCATCGGTTGTCGATGCTGACCGAAGCAAGCCAGATCCTGGTGATGGACCGCGGCCGAATCGTCGATTTGGATCGCCACGACCACCTGCTATCGAAATGCACCATCTACAGGCATTTGTGGAATCAACAGATGAAGCAGATTGCATGAGGGAGACAGGGCCATCACGCGCGGATGTGAAGCCGAACGGACTTGTTCCGGCCAGATCTGTCGAGCGCCGCCGCAAGCTATTCAGGCCAGGACCGAGGCGAGCGCCAGTCATCGCCGAATTCCAGTCCGATGCGACCGAACTCGAGCAGCAAGCGCCACCGCGGCTCGCGCGTTTCACCCTCTACAGCGTACTTGCACTGATTGCTTTCGCGGTCATCTGGGCTTCCGTTTCGCAGGTGGAGATGATCGTCACGGCGCAGGGAAAACTCACCACGACGCGTCCCAACCTGGTCGTGCAGCCGTTGGAAACGTCGGTCATACGCGAGATCCACGTCAAGGCCGGTGATCGCGTCAACCGCGGCGACGTTCTGGCGACCCTCGATCCGACGTTCTCGCAGGCGGATTTCGACCAACTGCGCGGCAGAGTGGCTGGATTCGATGCGTCGATCGATCGTCTGAGCGCTGAATTGAATGGAATCGAGTATACCGCCAAAGAGCTGACGAATGCGGATCAGATCCTGCAAGGCAAGTTGTTCCTGCAGAGGAGAGTCGCCTACGAGGCGCAGATCCAGAACTACGACGCACAGATCGCTTCCGCGCAAGCCAATCTCAAGACAGCACAGAATGAAGAGGCGGTTCTCCTTCAGCGGCTCGACACGATGCGTTCGATTGAAGCGATGCGAACCACGCTGATGGATAAGGAGGTCGGTTCGAGGCTGAACTTCCTACTGTCTCGCGATGCACGACTCGAGGTCGAAAGCAATCTGGCGCGTGTTCGCGGCAGTATCGCCGATAGTACCCATCGGCTGGAGAAGGCCCGCGCCGACCGAAAAGTATTCGCCGAGGAGTTGCGTCGCACCACTTATCAGGAACTGGTGGAGACGTTGCCGAAGCGCAATAGCGCAGCAGAGGAGTTGAAGAAGGCCGAGCTCCGTCGACAGTTGATCGTACTGCAGGCGCCGGCAGATGCCGTGGTGCTGGATATCGCGAACCGGACAGTCGGCTCGGTTGTTCGCGAAGCCGAAACGCTGTTTGTGCTGGTTCCGCGCGACGTGCCGTTTCAGGCGGAGGTCAACGTCGAGGGGCGGGATATCGGTCAGGTGGCGCTCGGACAGTCGGTTCGGATCAAGTTCGAAGCGTTTCCGTTCCAGAAGTATGGAACCGCAACGGGAGAAGTCCGCGTCATCAGTCAGGATACGTTCTCGCCGGATACGAAGGCCGAAGGTGCGCGCCGCGCGCCAGCTCCCTATTACCGCGTACTGGTCGATTTGTCGGACACGCACCTTCGGCTGCCGGCTGAACGCATTCAACTGATTCCGGGTATGGCGGTGACGGCCGAACTGAAAGTCGGCAAGCGCACCGTGATCTCTTACTTCCTCTACCCATTGCTGCGCGGATTGGATGAAAGCATCCGGGAATACTAGGCAATTCAGCGTAGATGCCGGCCGCCGGTCGCACGTCCATCGTCTGGATGGATGTTCCTCGCCCAATAAAATCCCTCGCACAGAAGCGTGATCTCCAAACGCTCAATGTGTTGCTTGTCTGTCTACCCGCCGCCTGAGAGCACCGGCCTTAGCAATACTTCGTCCAACGTCCCTCAGCTGGACTCCACTTCAGGAGTCGAAGCATGCCTTCGGGGTGGCGTTACAGGCAATTGTCGAAGAATGCTGCGCGCGCGTCGGGAGCGCGTGGTCGGAACTTGCATCGAACCGACGGAGCGAGTCGCGGCGGCTGCGGCAAGAGCGCCGCACGCTGTCCAGGCTAGATTTAAAATTATTATTATTTATCTTCTTGAAAATAGCCTCTCGCGCGGTACTATAAAATAATAATTAAACTGAAATTCAATTGAATGAAACAGTTTTCTGCGAGGCTGCGGTGCGTGCGTGGATGGTGCGATGGTCCTTCGATACTCAAGGTATGGCCGGCACGGTCGATCTCGCGAGCGCGGTTGTGGGCTGGCCGGCGTACGACATCTTCGCAGGCGCAGAGGGCGTCGCCTCGTATGTAGTTCGACCGCGAATGGCGGGACCGCATTTGTCAGGAGCCAAGGCGCGTGTGGTGGAGGTACGTCTCCTCGTTCGCATGTCAAACGCATCTATGAAGGATCCGCGTTATGATCTTCGTAACAGTCGGTACGCAAGTGCAATTCGACCGTCTGATCCGAACGGTCGACGAATGGGCCGGTGCACACGCAGGAAGCGATGTTTTCGCTCAGATCGGGCCATCAAACTATCCATTCAGGCACATCCGTACCGAACGATTCATTGACCCAAGTCGATTCAAAAGTTGCGTCGAGGCGGCAAGCGTGGTGATCGCTCATGCAGGCATGGGCTCCATTATCACCGCCCTCGAGCTCGGAAAACGAATCATTGTCATGCCACGTCGTGCGTGCCTGGGTGAACACCGAAACGATCATCAGATCGCAACGGCAAAACAGTTCGCTGCGCAAGGCCGTATCGAAGTCGCTTTCGAAGAACGGGAATTAACGGAGAAATTGGATCAATTGGACATCGTCAATCGATGCGAACGCCTCGGTGGTGAAGCATCGCCGCAGCTGATCATGGCAATTCGGACTTTCATCGAAACGGGACATGTTCGTTCCGGACCTAACAGCGCTTCAGCTTAGGCGGTGGATATGAAGTTACAATACGGCCGAGCTTCTTCTCCTCTCCAGTCGTGCCGTAACGATGACGGAGACCTCCGCCTAAGCCAGCAACGAAGATTGCCAGAAAAAGCGCACAGCCATGCTCGGCGTCGCCATGGCAACCGTGAGCTGGAATGTCCTAGACACACTGAGCGTCTGTCCGCGTTCATTTGGCCGCGTAGGCCACCGGTGTGGCCATCGCCAGGACTATCGAACTAACCAAGCAAGTTGAAAACCTCACGCGAGTTTTGATCACTGGTGCAATTATGTCGAGCGATACAGTTGGAATTGGGGTTATCGGATACGGCTATTGGGGACCGAACCTGGTCCGCAATTTCGCTGCTCATCCTTCGGTACGTCTAATCGGCATAAGCGACCTTGATCCGGAGAAGCTCGCGACCAGCAAGCGTCTCTATCCGGGAGCGATAACGACGTCCTGTTACGACGAACTGTTCAAGAACCCGGCCATCGATGCCGTGGCCATCGCTACGCCGGTTCATACACATTATGAATTGGCGCTATCCGCGCTCAAGGCAGGAAAGCACGTTCTGGTTGAAAAGCCGCTGGCACAGAATTCAGATTTGGCCCGACGCCTGATCGATGAGGCGGCTCGGCGCGGTCTGATATTGAGCGTGGATCACACTTTCGTCTATACGCCAGCCGTGCGGAAAATCCGCGAGCTCTTGCTTAAGAAAGAGCTCGGTGAAGTCTATTACTACGACAGCACGCGGGCCAGCCTTGGCCTGTTCCAGAGCGACGTCAATGTGATCTGGGACTTAGCGGTGCACGACATTTCGATTATCCACCATATCTTGGATGAGAAGCCTGTTGCAGTTTCGGCGACGGGATCGTGCCATGTGGCCGGCTCGCCGGAAAACATGGCCCATATCACATTGTTCTTCGATAGCGCATGCGTTGCCCATATCAGCGTCAACTGGCTCTCGCCAATCAAGGTCCGCCAGACGTTCATTGGAGGCAGCAAGAAGATGATCGTCTATGACGACCTTGAACCGACGGAAAAGATCAAGGTGTATGACAAGGGTATCACCGTGGACGGCCCCTCCGACCACGCCCATCAATTCCGGATCGGTTATCGGGCTGGCGATATGTGGGCCCCCCACGTCGCCCCTAAGGAAGCGCTGCAGGTCGAGGTCGAGCATTTCGTCGCTTGTGTGCGCAATGGGACGCCATCGATCTCGAGCGGCATGTCCGGACTGCGGGTGATCGAGGTCCTGGAGGCTGCATCTCGGTCGATCGCCGAACACGGCAAGCCAGTCCTACTGAAGCGGCAGGAGTACAGGAGTCCGGATCGTGCGACGGCGACGGTCTGAAGCATTGGCAGGCGACACGCTATCCGCGAACAGCGCGACGGTCTCGCGATGAATTCGGTAGAACGTTCCATCCTGTTTTCAGCGGCCGATCGCTATGGCAGCCTTATCCTGGTCTTCGTTGCCACCGCTATCCTCGCTCGTCTGCTTTCGCCGGCAGAATTCGGGGTCTACGCAGTCGTCACTGCCATCACGACGGTGATTGGCGCATCCTTTTTTGAGTTCGGGGGCGGAAACTACCTGATTCAGAAGCGTGAATTATCCACGGCGGACGTTCGCTCCGCGTTCACCATCACGCTCGGAATATCGGTAGCAATTGCGCTTCTGCTGTTCGTGCTTGCGAGCCCGCTCTCGGAGCTCTTCGCCCAGGACAGTCTCAGAAAGGGCATACAGGTGTCAGCGCTGAATTTCGTTCTAGTCCCGTTTCACGGAACCATATCTGCTCTGCTCCGCCGCGACATGAAATTCGGCACGCTGGCCGTGTGCAACCTGGCAACCGGGGCGGCGACTGCGCTCACATCGATCGTGCTTGCGATGGCGGGATTCAGCTACATGGCGCCGATCTGGGGCGGATTGGCGGGGAGCATTGTATTCACCGTGATGCTGCTAGCCAATCATCGTGACTGGGGCGCGTTGCGTCCATCGCTGCTCGGGCATCGCGAGGTAGTCAACTTCGGTCTTTACTCCAGCGCGGTCAGCGTCATCAATCTCATCTACAATCTGGCGCCGCAGCTGCTGCTCGCCAAGATCCTGGATTTTGGATCTGTCGGTCTGTACACCCGGGCTACCAATCTGACACAAATGTTCGACCGGCTCGTCGCGCAGGCTCTAAGTCCTGTCATCATGCCGGCGATTGTCGCACAACGCAGGGCAGGGGCGGATCTGAAGGCCGTCTATCTCGAGGCCGTTGAACTCCTTTCGGCTGTGCAGTGGCCGTTCTTGATTTTTGTCGCGCTCATGGCTCGGCCGATCGTTCTGATTTGGCTCGGGCAGACGTGGCTGGAAATAGTTCCTTTGGTCCGCATTCTCTGCATTGCAAATCTCGCGCTATTCGCGGCTTGCCTTACCTATCCCGTGTTCCTCGCGGTCGGAAGCGTGCGCGACGCCTTGGTGTCTTCGCTCATCTCGCTACCACCTTCGCTTCTGGTGGTTCTGTGCGCGTCGTTTTTCGGCGTAGAGGCTGTCGCAAGCGCGGCCCTCGCAACACTGCCGTTCCAGGCAGCCGTGGTGATATATTTCGTCAAACGTCATCTGGCCTTCAGTTCAGGGGAGTTTTTCCGCGCCTCTCTGAAGAGCGGCCTGGTGACGTTCACTATGGCCCCCGGTGTACTGGCTTGCGCCGCGTTGATCGAAGTGGGCATGCTAACTTCCCTGACCGGCCTGATACTCTCGTTCCCCATTGCCGGCCTCGGCTGGTGGTGCGGATTGATAATGACCGACCATCCGCTGCTGCATCAGCTTCGCCACCTTGTAGACGGGCTCCTCCGGAGTGCGCCGAGGCTGCGTCGATCACGTCCGGCATAATCTGGAGAACAACCATGCCCATAACGAAGGATGTAAAGCTCGGCCGTGACGTCAGGATATTTCATCCCGAGTTGGTCAACCTGTATGGTTGCACCGTTGGCGACGAGAGCAAAATTGGAACCTTCGTCGAGATTCAGGCGGGGGCAAAGATAGGTGCGCGTTGTAAGATTTCGTCGCATACCTTCGTCTGCGAGGGCGTCACGATCGAAGACGAAGTTTTCGTGGGTCACGGCGTGATGTTCACGAACGACAAATATCCGAAGGCGACAACCGCAAATGGTCGTCCTCAGCTGGCTTCGGACTGGACACTTCAGCGCACTCACGTCGGCAGGAGAGCCTCCATCGGCTCGAACGCGACCATTCTATGCGGCGTGACGATCGGAGAGGGGGCCTCCGTAGGTGCGGGAGCGGTCGTGACAAAGGACATTCCCCCCGGCGCAGTCGTGGCCGGCGTGCCCGCTCGGATTCTGTCCGCTGCTGAAGACGGGGTGCCAAGCGGTCGTAGCTCAGCAGAGTCGCTTCAGAAAGACTATCACCGGTAATATATATTCCGCTTGAATTAGCGCTTGATTAAATTTAATAGGTGGATTTAAATGGCCAATATAATCTCGGTCAAATCAAGGCTTTGAATCTTGATACCCTTCCTGGACCTGAAAGCGCAGTACAGCCAGATCAAGCCGGAAATCGACGCCGCAGTGGCGAGGGTCGTCAGTAGCGGGCTCTTTGTGCTCGGACCCGAGGTCACAGCCTTCGAGGAACGTTTTGCAGACTATTGCAGGACCACCGCTTGTCGCGCGGTGAACAGTGGCACCTCGGCGCTTCACCTTGCTCTGCTGGCGGCCGGCGTCGGATCCGGTGACGAAGTCATCACGGTCTCCATGACGTTCGTCGCAACAACCGCAGCTATTCTCTACAGCGGCGCCAGGCCGGTATTTGTCGACGTTGACCCGGTAACATGGACGATGGATCCCAGCTTGATCGAAGCTGCGATCACGCCGCGAACCAAGGCGATTCTGCCAGTTCACCTCCACGGGCTGATGGCCGACATGGATCCGATAATGGCCATAGCGCGTCGTCACGGGCTGGTGGTCATTGAGGACGCCGCGCAGGCGCACGGCGCGGAATATCGCGGACGTCGCGCAGGCTCGATCGGCGATCTGGGATGTTTCAGCTTTTATCCGGGCAAGAACCTCGGAGCGTTTGGCGAGGGTGGGGCGGTCGTCACCGACCGGCCTGAATTCGCACGCCGCGTATCCCTGTTGCGGGATTGGGGGCAGGAGGCGAAGTACGACCACGTCATCGCCGGATACAACTATCGCATGGACGAAATCCAGAGTGCGGTACTGAATGTCAAGCTGGACTATATTGAGCATTGGACGGATGCACGTCGGTCGCTGGCTGAGCGATACAATGCACTGCTTTCTGGTCTTCCATTCGCGCGTCCCCAGCCGCCCCAGTACGCCCGCCACGTGTATCACGTCTATGCGGTCAGATCGGAGCGCCGCGACGACGCGCTGAAGCGATTGCGTGATGCCGGGATTGGCGCCGGGATTCACTATCCCGTCCCGGTGCATCTGCAGAGGGCATATGCAGAACTCGGCTATCGGGCCGGTGATCTCCCCGTCACTGAGATGCTCGCGAACGACTTCCTCTCTCTTCCCATCTATCCCGAGCTGCCGCCGGAACGGACGGCCGAGGTTGTCGGAATATTGAGGAGTGGGGCGCTGCAGCCTAGCGCGGCCATCAGCACCCGGTCGGAGCATCCACAAAGCTTCACATGGTCCCACAACAGGAGAGCGTTTTGATCGATATCAAGGGTAAACGCGTTCTGGTCACCGGCGGGGCGGGATTTATCGGCTCCCACATCGTTGATTTGCTCTGCGACGAGGGCTGCATCGAGATTGTTGCCCTCGACAACATGATCAGAGGCCGCCCGGAAAATCTCCGGCGGGCGCTCGGGCGTGGGCCCGTAAGGCTGGTTCACGGCGACATTCGCGATCGCAAGCTGATGGAAGCGTTAGTCAAGGCTGCCGACATCGTCTTTCATCAGGCCGCGCTCCGCATCACTCATTGTGCGGCCGAACCGCGCCTGGCCAAGGAGGTCATGGTGGATGCCACCTACGACCTGCTGGAGCTGTGCATCAAGCACGATATTGAGAAGATCATCGCGGCCTCTTCGGCATCGGTATATGGAATGGCCGAGGAGTTTCCGACGACAGAGCGGCAGAATGCCTACAATAACCGAACCCTCTATGGGGCCGCCAAGGCGTTTAACGAAGGGCTACTGCGGGCTTTCAACGATGCATGCGGCCTCGACTATGTGGCATTCCGGTATTTCAACGTCTATGGCAGCCGGATGGACATCCACGGACGGTACACCGAGGTCTTGATCCGCTGGATGGAGCGGCTGGAAGCCGGATTGCCTCCGGTTATCTTTGGCGACGGCCGTCAGACCATGGATTTCGTCCACGTCCGTGACGTCGCGCGTGCCAACATCCTTGCCGCCAGGGCAAAGATTACCGATGAGGTCTTTAACGTCGGGAGCGGCACTGAAACAAGCCTGACCGAGCTGGCCAAGGTGCTTGCCTCGGTGATGGGGCACCGCGGCCTCACGCCCGAATTCGCGCCGGAGCGCTCGGTCAATCCGGTACCGCGACGGCTGGCCTCGACGGGTAAGGCAGAGCGTTTGCTGGGCTTCCGCACCACGGTATCGCTGGAGCAGGGGCTCGCAGATCTCGTGAAATGGTGGCGATCCGAGCGCGAGCTCGCTTCGGATCATCAGCGGCAGGCGGCGGCATCGTGATTCCGATCGCAGCGGCGCGCCCGGCCGTTCTCTCTGCTTGGGCGTCGGAGCGTTCGAGGGCGAGGCGGAACGCGCGGCCCTGCCATCCGGCTAGGTTAGGTAGAGTCCGCAGACGGGGGTGAGCACGGGTTCGCCCCTGTTGTCGGCTCGGTCGATGCCTGTGCCGCGCCCCCGCAAAGCCATCGCCTGTGAGGCTGAACCACCCCATGAGGCTGATCGAACCTGTGGCAGCCTCAGAGAGGTACGCAAATTTGATCGATCTCGACCGGACCATTCATGATTTCGATCGTCGTCCCAGCCCACAATGAGAGTTCTGTGATCGCACGGACGTTGAGGCAATGGGTTGGCAACCCAGCTTCGGACCAGATCCGTGTGGTCGTCGTCTGCAACGGGTGCTCAGACGACACTGCGAACGTCGCCCGGCGTTTCGGCCCAGCCGTCAATGTTGTGGAATCGAACATCGCAAGGAAGACCCACGCTCTGAACCTTGGCGATCAAATCGCGGACGCTTTTCCGCGGATTTATGTTGATGCCGATATTCTGATTACCGTTGATGCCATTCTGGCTTTGGCAAGACGCCTCGATGAAGGTGACGTTCTGGCGGTTGCGCCTACAGCCGACATCAATCTGGCAGGGTGTTCCTGGCTCGTCCGTAAATACTTCGGAATCCGGTCACGGCTGCCATCTTCGCGGGAAGGTATCGGCGGTTCTGGCGTCTATGCCTTATCTGAGGCGGGACGCAAGCGGTTCGGCCAATTTCCAGACATCACCGCTGATGACACCTTTGTTCGACTTCAGTTCAGACCAGAAGAGCGGGAGACACTGCCCCGCGTTAGGTCCACGGTATTCGCCCCACGCACTCTGCTGCAGCTTATCGCCGTCAGAACTCGTGCCTACAGGGGAACATTCGAGCTCGCCCGGCGCTTTCCTGAATTGCGCGTCAACAAAGGACCGGCGAATGGCCGGGCCCTCATTGCGCTGTTCAAGGAACCTCGCTTATGGGCCGGACTCTTGATTTATTGTGGGGTCAACATTGCTGCTCGCTGTAAGGCTACCCTGGGCTCCCGACGTGGAGCTCATCCTTGGCAGCGCGACGAAACTTCCCGCGCGATGCTACCAGATTCAATCAAATAGGATTGTAGTTGAGTGGCCGCATTGCAGGGAATCGGACGTTGCGGGCATATAAATCACTTGATTATAAATGGCGGCCTGTTAATTTAAATTTAAATATTAAATGCAGGCGTCGAGGACCCGATCCGTTCATGGGAGCTTGCGAGCCTGCAGCGTTCGAGGGAGGCCAGCCCATGCTTCTCAGCCCGGTCTTTCACCGCAAGCCGTTGCTCAAGAACAACACGCCGCGGTCACCCGGCACTCGGCCGAAACTGCTGGCGGTCTCTTCGGGTGGGGGCCATTGGGTGCAGCTGTTGCGAATCAAACCCGCCTTCGAGCATTGCGAAGTCACGTTCGTTACCGTCCACGACTCCTATCAAGCGCAGGTGCCCGACCACAAATTCTACCTTGTCAATGATGCTAACCGGTTGACCAAACTCGCGCTGTTGAAGGCGGCGCGCAGAATGGCCTGGATCGTTTGGAATGAAAGGCCGGACATTGTCGTTTCGACGGGTGCCGCTCCGGGATATTTGGCACTACGGTTTGGACAAATGATGGGTGCGCGCACTATCTGGCTCGACAGCATCGCCAACATCGAGCAGCTTTCGATGTCGGGCGACCGTATTGGTCATTGCGCCGACCTCTGGCTGACGCAGTGGCCCCATCTGGCGCGACCTGAGGGACCTCATTACACAGGCGCGGTGCTATGAGTTTCCTGGCGGTCGGAATGCCGTCGCAGCTGGACCAGCAGCTCCATGTCTTCGCGCACCGTGATTTCTCGTGACGGCATTGCTTGCATGATTACCTCAAGCTTGAAAGTGGATGATAGTCATGCCTCCTCGAGGGGGACTGGATCGCGGCTGCCCCCGGGCGACCATCTGCGCTGACGCGGTGGTGTCGCGTGACGTTCGGCTAGGCGACCGTAGTGCGTGCGCGTCGGCTGCAAGGAAGGCAGGTTGGCGCCTGAAGCTGCCCCCGACAGTGGCGGACATCTACATTAGATTGATTTATTATCTTTGGGTTTATTGACTTAATATAATAATCTATGACAAATAAATCGCCACACCGCATCGCGCTCCAGGATAGGAATAGTCCTTGATGCCCTTGTCAGGTTTGAAAGCTCAAGATCGTCGGGCCAGTTCTGAGATCGATGTAGCGCCAGGTCCGGGGGCGGGGGTTGGTCTGGGCGGCTCGCCAGCAGGAGGGCGATAATCCCATGATTCCAATCGCATTACCGTTCGTTGCTGAGGAGGAGGCCGACGCAGCTCGCGCAGCTGTACTCTCCGGCTGGGTCTCGCAGGGCCCACAGGTGGCAGCCTTCGAGCGCGATTTTGCGGCCCTGGTTAGTGCGCCTTATGCCTGCGCCGTTTCCAACTGCACAACCGCCCTGCATTTGGCGCTCGTCGCCCTGGAGATTGGGCCTGGCGACGAGGTCATCACGGCCAGCCACTCGTTTATCGCCACGGCCAATTGCATCCGGTATTGCGGCGCGACTCCGGTCTTTGTCGACATCGATCCCGGTACATACAATATCGACCCTAAGCGGGTTGCCGAAGCGATCACTCGGCGCACACGCGCGGTGATCGCCGTCCACCAGATGGGTATGCCCTGCGATCTGACAGCCCTCGCCACGCTGGCCGATCGCCAGGGCATCATCTTGATCGAGGATGCGGCCTGCGCCGCTGGCAGCCAGATCCGAGTGGATGGCGGCTGGGAGCGCGTCGGCAAGCCGCATGGGCGGATCGCATGCTTCTCCTTTCATCCCCGCAAGGTCATCACGACCGGCGAGGGTGGGATGCTCACCACCTCCGATCCGAAGCTCGACCATAAGTTCAGGCTGTTGCGCCAGCATGGCATGAGCGTTCCGGACATCGTGCGGCACGGCTCACAGCAGGTGATCTTCGAGGACTATCTGGTAGTCGGCTACAACTACCGCATGACCGATATACAGGCCGCGGTCGGACGCGAGCAGCTCGAGCGGCTGCCTGCACTGGTATCTCGACGCCGCGCGATCGCGGCCCGCTATCGAGAAATGCTCGGCAATTTCAGAGGCCTGAGACTGCCGATCGAGCCCGAATGGGCGCGGTCCAACTGGCAGAGCTATTGCGTTGGGCTGCCGGACCGCGTCGACCAGCTCAAGATCATGCAAAGCCTGCTCGATCAGGGCATCGCGACTCGACGCGGCATTATGTGCTCGCACCGGGAAGCGCCCTACGCCAAGGACAAGCACCGCCATGATCTGCGGCACTCCGAGTTCGCGCAGGACAATTCGATTCTGTTGCCAATTTACGCGCAGATGAACGAGGAAGATCAGGAGCGGGTCGCCTGCGCGTTGCGAAGGGAGCTCCAAGCCTCTGCATTGTAATAGGCCGCGTTCCTCAAGGCCCAAGACGCCCTGTGCGCTCTTCATGGCGCGTCATCGAGCAAGTTACGGCTTAGGCTCTTCAAAGTGCGGATCCACAATAGGCGAGTTATTCCAAATGCAAAAGCCGCTTGTTAGCTTTGTCGTCCCTTGCTACCGACTGGCTGCTTTCCTGCCAGAATGTGTCGACAGCATCCTCTCGCAGACCTTTGAGGACTTCGAAATCCTCATCATGGATGATTGCTCTCCGGACAACACGGAAGAAGTTGCCAGAACATTCACAGATAGCCGAGTTACCTATGTCAGGAACGAGCAGAATCTGGGAGCGCTCCGGAATTACAACAAGGGAATACTTTTAAGTCGAGGGAAGTACGTTTGGCTTATATCGGCCGATGATCGCTTGCGCCGACCGTACATACTGCAAAGATACGTCGAAACCCTGGAAAATCATCCGGAGGTCGGCCTTGCCTTCTGCCCCGGGGTTAGCCTGAGACGTGGAAAAGAAGGTGCAGTGATAGATTACTCGACCTATGGAGACGTCGATACGATCGTCAGGGGAGAGGAGATCATCAAGCACTCATTGAAAGTAAAAGGAAATGCGATTCTGGCTGCGTCGGTGCTTGTTCGACGTGACTGTTACGAGAAACTGAGCCTCTATCCGGTCGACGTGGTATGGGCCGGAATTCCGGTCGATTTCATATGGGGCGGCGATTGGTACATGTGGCTATTGTTCTCCTTGAACTATCACGTCGCATACTTTGCAGAGCCGATGGTGTGTTACCGTGAACATGAACTCAGTATGACAAACGCCATCACTCAAGAGAAGATCGATATCTGCTGGCACTCCGAGTTGGCCGTCATCACGATGATATCGCAGGCTGCCAAGGAGAAAGGCGCCCTGACAGTATATAAGGCTTGCTTGGGTGCGCTCGCCAACTTCTATGCCAAACATTGTGCCTCAAAACCCTATTCGTGGATGGGGCAGACATCCTGGTCCACTATAGATCTTCAGCAGGTGGAAGCGACACTCGATCGCAGCCCTTATACCGAGCAGGAGAAGGCGTGGATCCGTTCACGCATCATGGTGGCGTTGGCTGAGATCTATTATTCAGAGGGCGATTCTGTATCAGCGAGATCATATTATTTGAAGGGATTGAAGCTGAAGCCTTTCATGCTGCCGGTGTTCTTGAAATTGATTGTTCTTTCATTCGGTGGTCCAGGCCGGCAGGTTCGCGAGTTGCTGCGAACCGCTCGAGAGCATTTGGTGCGAGGCTGATTGAAGGATCAGTTTCCGAGTTTAACCGACTCTTTTGCTGTAAGTTCGATGAAGAAGACCCTAGTGATCAGCGACAGGTTTCCTCTGCCTGAGAAGTTTGGCGCTGACATCAGAACCATGAATCTCGCACGTTACTTTGCCGGCCTTGGGCCCGTCGATATTGCGTATCTCTCGGATTTGCCCTCCAGTCTGCGACAGATGGCAGGAGCGGGGGAACATCTCGAAAAGGATGACGTATTCTCTGGGAAGTATTGTTTACAGAAGCTGGAGTACCCTAGAACCTTGCGGGGACGGTTCGGAATTTCGGTTCGTGGCTTTCCGTATCCCGTTAGAGAGTATAGCAAAGCCTCGATGGAGAAGTTGGTCGCGCTAATAGAGTTTGGCGGCTACGATTTTGTGCTGGTGCGATACCTCCGGAATACCGCCGGCTTTTTTGGATTGTCACAGACGGCGAAAATGAAGGTCATAGTTGATATTGATGACGTCCTGACTCTTTCACTCTATGATACGCTGTTTACTCCGACGAATAATGCCCTAAGGAAACTGTTCCGCGCCATAAACAAGCTGCTTCTGACCTACTATCAAACGCGTTGTGTGACCGGCTTTGGCGCCTGCTTGGTATGTTCCGAGAAGGATAAATCAGATCTGTGGGGTGAAAGGGCCTCTGAAAGTATCTTCGTTGTGCCAAACACGTTGGGGATGCGAAGTTCAGGAAAACTTCCCATGGGGAGCGGGTTCGCCAGGCGACACATTCTGTTGTTCATTGGTGCGCTTCACTATCAGCCTAATGTCAGCGGCTTGCTTTGGTTTTTGGAGAACGTGTATCCGCTCTATAGGAATATGTACCCCGATGCCGTTCTTTTGGTTGTTGGACGTGAGCCATTGCCAGAGGTGATCGAAGCTTGCGCTCGCTCAAAGGGAGTCGAGTTGCATCCCGATGTCCCTGATGTGATCGAGTATTACAAGAAATGTAGAGCGGTTATTGTGCCGTTGCTTGAGGGTAGTGGGACGCGGTTAAAGGTTCTGGAGGCGGCACTCTTGGAGAGGCCCATTATGTCTACAAGGAAAGGTGTAGAAGGGCTGGATGTGGTGTCTGGCGTCCATTTTTTGGAGTTCAGTGATGATCGTAGCTTTTGCGAGGCGTATAGAACCTTAAGCAACGAAACGGTCTATGACGCGCTTGTGGCAAACGCCGAAAGCATGGTTCGAGAAGAATATTCGAACAGCGCTCTTTCTGCTTCAATGAGCAAAGTGGTTGCATATGTCGATGCAAGGAAGGCAAAAGAGTCCTCGCCGAGGTCTCACGCCGCCCCAGGGCAACCTTCCGATGAAGCTTTCAATTAGCTACGAGTTCTCATCGGTCCAAGCGCCCCTACAGTCCGCATGTCGCAGGCTGGCCGATCCCTCAGGCAATCACTCTCATGCCCTTGCACTTCAGGCCTGAGCCTCGGCTCGGACTTACGGTGATCCAGCCCTAGGCAGCGTTCAGCAGGAAAGCGACCTGGTCGCCCTGTTGTTCAATATTCAGCTTTGCCGCTCTCTTGGCAAACCCTCTCATTTCCCGCCGGCTGAACACGTCATTTGGTCTGGATGACGCGAGCGGCTTGGAGCTCCTGTACATTTCGCTCCCCCAGAACTGAAATGCAGTCGAATCGTCGATTGATTGCCTTACGCGCAAACCGCAGCGCTCCGCCAATGCATTCATTCCCTTGCGAGAGGGTATTACAACGTGGCGTGGCGCATCCAGTTGCACCCAGTTCGGGCCGTACGCTCTCCACGCATGCGAGGATGAGGTTGGAATGCGAACCAGAATGCGACCGCCGGGCGCAAGTAGCCTTCTTGCATTGCTAAGACTGTGGTCCGGCTCAGGCACGTGTTCTAGTGAATGATTGAACATGATGAAGTCAAATTCGCCGGACATACTCTGAAGATCCGATTTTTGAATCGTCACGGCACCTGCTGTCGGTTCGACGATGTAGGGATCGACCCCTGTAAGGTTCTTGAACCCTGCCGCAGACATTCTGTAGAGAAGTTTCCCGGACCCGCAGCCTACGTCCAGCACCCGAGAACTGGGATCAATTCCAAAGGATCCGATGACCGCTACGATGGGGTCGTACCTCACAAAGGACGCCAGGGCTCCCAATATGCTTTTGGTGCCAAGCGCGTGCGCGTCCCTGACGGCGGTAATACGCGAATTTCGCGAAGGTTTGGAAAATGAGTAATACCCATCGGGGTAAAGGCAGCTCTCATCGGCTACATCCGATAGGCGCTGGATCGTCCCACAATCACTACATTCCTGGTATTCAAACCGCTCTCTTGTGCCAAACATCATTTCAATGAACACGTGGCGGCGATGTTTGCCGTCAGACAAGCAAGTTTTACAAATCATATCGAGTACCTAGCCACAACGGCGGATCGAATTCCGGCACAGCGATCGGTGCGGCCGTAGAGGTGCAGTGTCCTAACTATGATGCGAGACTGACGAACTTGCTATGCCTTCGGCCGGATCCCTCTGTCCAACTTTTTGATCGGGCTGTCACTTCGCATGCCCCGCCTGTCGTTCTCGCCGGGTCGCGGCCCGCGGGCAATCAAGTGGAACTCCGTTGGTGCCCGGGGTCGAAGCTTCTTGTATTTGTCGTGAATATAATAAACAAATTGAATGTTGTCCAAATTAAATCGTTGACGGCCGCATGTTTTAATCCCAGGAACTCTCTCTGTAGTCAACCGAAGTCCGCATTGCCGGGGGATCAGGCTGCGCCGGCGTGGGCTTCGCCGGCCGCACCCCGTGAATGTGGAGCGTGATCGGGGGTGCGGGGCCGGTACTTCAGTCGAAGCCCCCTGTTATAATATAACCAAAGACGCTTTTGCTGCATTTAATCAGAAGGCGATTGAAATTTAAAATCGATTTAATTATGTTGGGCGGCGAGGGGGCCTTCCGAGGGGCTCCGGGTCTGACAGGCGGTATGCCATGCCTCCCGAGGTGACGCCGAGGTTTATTCTTGAGCGCAGACAAAGCGGTGAGTAGGCGAAGTTTGATGTGCTTGCGGACTGCGTCACCGGCGGAACCCGAGAAAGGCATTCTTGGCTTGTGCGCTGAAGCATTGCAAAAGTCTGGGCCAGCGAACCGGGAGGTCTTGCAGATGGCGCTGGCGTGTCAGGCTCGACTGACCAGGAGCATTTCGTGATGTCCAAGGCACATCCGCCCAAGGCTGGAGGAATGGCCGAAGGTCCCTTGGTTACGGTCGTGATGTGCGTGTACAACGCCGGCAAGTATCTTCGACCGTCGCTATTGAGCATAATTAATCAGACATACAGGAATCTCGATATTCTCATCGTCGACGATGGTAGTTCGGACGGCTGCTTCAGCTCAGTTCAGGATTTGCTGGTAGATGAGCGCGTTCGCGTGATCCATCAAGCGAACTCAGGCAAGCCTGTTGCTGTCAATCGAGCGCTCGATCAGATCCGTGGCGAGTTTTACGCAATTCAAGACGCGGACGACATCAGCTATCCAACAAGAATAGAAAAGCAGGTTCGTGCGCTGCTCAACAGCCCGCATTTGGCTGCCGTATTTTGTGGTAACGAGCTCATCATCAACGAGAGATTCATGGCACCCGTGTTTTCGCCGAAAAGCGAGAGCGACTGCCAGTCCGAGATCAGAGCCTTTCAAATGCCGGCTCTCGATCCCACGGGAATGTTTCGAATGTCGTTGGTTGGCGATATCCGGTTCGAGCCGTCGTTAATGGTTGCCGAGACCTGCGATTACATATGGAGAATCGGGGAGGTGCATCCGATGGTCGTATTGGGGGAGTGCCTCTATGCCTACCGCATTCTTCCCAATTCCCTCAGCCGGCGGGCGCCAACCTGGCGGAAGCAGTTTGAGGTCGATGTCTTCAAGCGAGCATGCGAGCGGCGCGGTTTGCGGTTTGAGCAGGGCTGCGCAGATGCGATGTGCGGCTACAGACGGTCTAACAACAGTTTACTAGACAACAACATCGCCGCCCATTTCATCAAGAGCGTGCTGGATTGGCGTAAGTCGAACCGTCGGTTGTCTGCATTAAAGACGGGTTGGCAATGCGCGTGTTTGCACCCAGCGGATCCGCACTACTATAAGGCGCTGGTTTACGCCTTGATTTCACCCAGCGTAGCGAGCCGCCTGCGTCGTGACTTCCTGGCGACTCCCCTGGAGACGACGAAATGAAGCGCCTCGTAGCGAGGAACCGTCCCTTTGTGCGGCGCCTCGGCTTCGAGCGCGTTGGCTGTTTGCAGAAACGTCTCAGATATTTGAGGTACTCGCGTTGACTCGCAAAAGCTTAGAATTGGAGCCGGGTTCTCAGCTTACGTATCTGTACGGTCGGCAGCGGAGTCCAGTTGTTCGCGCGGCGGGGGCGTCGCGTTGGGGGACCGAACTGTATCTGAAGTTATTGTTGGTCGCTATTTTTTTGCCCGAAGGGTTGTCTTTCTTCGTCGGCGATTTTCGCCTCTCGGTTGCTCGAGTTCTAATTTTCTGCTCCTTCATCGCCGCGCTACAGCAGCTTGGACAGCGTCTAGGCACGCGAACCGTCGTCTGCGTCCCATCGGATATCTTGGCCCCGCTTGCGGGCGTTTGGATGATGTTGGCTGCCACAGTCACTGATGGTCCGGCAGGTTTTAAAGGAGCCGGAATCGAGGCGCTTGCGTTTGTGGGCGCATACTTGACGTTCCGGTTTCTCCTCGGTCCGGTCGATAGTTCCGTTCGAATAGCACGGTTCTCCTGCAAGCTGATGATTCTGATCGTCGGCATAGCGCTTCTCGACCCGCTGAGTGATAAGCTGTTCACCTATGAGTTCATCAAAGGTATTACTGGCTATACGAAGCTCAGTTACGATGGACCATTGGCAATCAGGGCTGACACGTTCTACCGGGATGGTGTCGCTCGCGCCATGGGGCCGCTCGAGCATTCCATATTGTTCGGTGCTGTTTGCGTTTGGTTTGGGGTCGTGGCCTTCACTACGTTCAGGCACCAGGCACTCGGCTGGGGTGTGGCGGGCATCGCCCTCATCGGTGTGTGGTTTTCGCAGGCGCGCAGTCCATTGCTGGCTTATCTGATCGGGTTTGCGCTGGCGAGTTTCTATGCTGCAAGCCCTCGCTTCACTGCCCGATGGAAGTTAGTCGGGTTGTGTGTAACCGCTCTACTCCTTGTTGTTTTCACTTTCTCGGGCAGCCCGGTCGCAACCCTTGTGCGACTCAGCGGAGTAAGCCCGGAGGCGGCCTGGGCCCGTCAAGCAATTTGGGACACGGGAGGGCCTGTGGTCCTCGGTTCGCCGATCTTCGGAATTGGTTTGAACGGCGACTGGAATTGGCAGTCGCATGGCGCGCTCGTGAGTTCGAGCGTGGATGCCTTTTGGCTTGCCACCGCAATGTCGTATGGAATTCCGGGGAGCGCGTTGATCCTTCTGACAATTGCCAGCGCATGCTGGCTCGGCTCGATCGACAAATCGCCTAGTCTTACTTCCGAAGAGCGACGGCTATCAGTGGCGCTCGGAATTGTAATAACGACGATCGCTTTTCTAGGGTTCATTGTGCACTTTTGGGGCATCTGTTGGATCCTCATCGCCGTGTTTACCGGAATGCGAGCGAACCTCGCGGAGACCGCGATATTGCGCGATAGAGCCGCACCAGCGGCGCAAACGAGGTGCGACCCCATTAGCGGAGGCATTTGAGGACGGTGGACCGCGAGGTCATTACGCTGGCAGGGATGCCGATCAGGATTTCTCGCTGCGCAGGACTAAAGCATGAAAGTTTCCATTATCATACGAACTTTCAATCGTGCGTACATCATCGGCGAAGCGATCGAGAGTGCCTTGAATCAGACGTATGGGAATTTTGAAATAATCGTCGTTGATGATGGATCTACAGACGGCACGGCCGCGGCGGTGGAACAGTTTCGAAGCGATAAAGTGCGTTACATTCGGCACGATCGCAATCGCGGGGTCAGTGCGGCAGGCAACACGGGCATAAAGGCCGCCAACGGCGATATCATTGCTCATCTGGATTCGGATGACCTGTGGAAGCCGGAGATGCTCAGCAGTCTCGTCGATGTTTTGCTGCGTCATCGTCAGGTTGGCGCGGTGTTCTGTGACGTTGAGGTCGATCGCGGCAAATCCGTCTCGTCAATTGTTTCAAGCATGCGTGCATTTCCGAAACTGCTCGCATCGCGCGCGCGCTCTGATTTCGATGTTGTTCTCTTCAGCAGCCGTGAGATGTATCTGTGTTTGTTGGAAGAAGTGCCTATCAAACCGACTGCGGTATTGATCCGGCGTACTGTTCTGGATGAGTTTAGAGGTTATGATGAATCATGGTGTTCGGGCGAGGACTGGGAACTGTACCTGAGAATCTCGAAGCATTACGGATTTGGATACGTCGATCGCAAGCTTGCAGTTATGCGGGTGCTCGAGGATTCAACCCTATCGAGACTCCAGGAGGAGGATAAGTTGTCCTTGCTGCAGCTGGCAGTGAGCGAGAAGAAGGGGCTTCGGCGAGATCGCGAAGCACTCGAGGCGGCAAATCGTGCAATCGCTCGGCATTGCAAGGATCTGGGATGGATCTATCTGCACTCGGGAAGACGAATGAAATCGATCTCAACCTACGCTCGAGGATTTGCCGAAACGGGGCACGTACCTCTCGTTATGAGAGCCGGCGTGGCTCTTATACCTCTGTCGCTTACTGCGGGTTTGAAAAAGCTACTTCTATCCAGCGATCGCTCGCTCGCTCCATGAGAGATCTTTCCGGCGAAGTGGTCGATGGCCGTGTGTGCGGGAATAGAATGACTCAGAAACACATTTCCGACAGGCCGGCGGCACGGCGGATTGCATTCGCCACGATCGGGGATGGGCGCCTGGTCAGGTTCTGGTCCGGTACCCCGTTTCACATGTCGAGATCGCTCGCAGGTGAGGGTCACGAGGTGGTCCATATCGGTCCCTTGAGCGCACCGATACTGCCTCTCTACAAGGCGTATTCCAGGCTTTGCCGTGCCTTTCGCGGGCGCGGTCGTTCCCCTTTGCATGCGGGGGCGGTCGTTGCACAATATGCCGCGGACTCAGCGCGTAAAATCCGAGCGGTGTCGCCCGATATCGTCTTCGCGCCGGCCGGGTCTACCTTTGCATGGAGTGTGCCTAACGGCGTTCCGCTCGTCTATGCGTCCGACGCGACCTTTCGGCTCATTGAGAACTACCATCCCAACTATCGAAACTTGTCGCGAGGTGCTCGGGACGTCGCTGAACGCGTGGAGCGGGACACGATCGCGCGTGCGAATCTGATCCTCTACCCGTCGGAATGGGCAGCCGAATCTGCCATCAGGGACTACGGTGCCGACCGTAGCCGGGTGCATGTCATTCCTTGGGGCGCCAACCTCGAAGAAGCGCCGGATCGTGCCTCCGTGCTAGGTTGCCGCAAGCCGGGTCCCTGCCGTCTCCTCTTCATTGGCGCCAACTGGGAGGAGAAGGGCGCTGACATCGCGGTCGGCGTCCTCGCTGAACTGAGGAAGAGGGGCATGGAAGCGGAGCTCGTGATCTGCGGATGTACTCCGCCGAAGCCAGTCGCTCAGGATGGCCTGACGATCATCCCTTATCTCGACAAGCGTGATCGCGAACAGCGCGACCGATTGGATCAACTGTATCGGGACGCGGATCTATTTCTGCTGCCAACCCGGGCGGATTGCTATGGAATCGTGTTCTGTGAAGCCGCAGCCCATGGAGTACCGAGCATTGCGCCGGCCACTGGCGGCGTCCCCTGTGCTATCCGCAACGGGGAGACGGGCTTGTTGTTGCCACCGAAAGCGACGAGGGCGGACTATGCGGCGGTCATCTTCGAGACCTTTGCTAACCAGGATCGGCTGGCACGCCTGAGACAATCAAGCCGCGACGCCTTCGAGGCCCGATTGAACTGGCAGGCTTGGGCCCGGCGGGTTTCAGATCTGATAGAAACTCTATGATCGTCTTGAACTATCATGAGCTGGTGGAAGCCTCGCCGTCGAACGCGTGGTGCCTGACTCATGAAACGTTCGAAGCGCATCTCGCACTTTGCGGGGAAGCGCTGGTCTCGCCTCGGAGTTTTCTGGAGCACTGCTCCGATCCGACATCCTACGGCACCGGCACGGTCCTGTTGACTTTCGACGATGGATTTCTTTCGGACTATACGCATGTCTACGCCCGTTACATGACGGCCGGTCGTATTCCGGGTTTCATGTCCTTTATCCCGGTAGATTTTGTAGGCTCGCCGGGACGTATGAGTTGGGAGATGATCGAAGAGCTTGCAAAGGGGGGTGTTGCAATCGGCTCACATGGCATGGCCCACGTCGATTTGACGACTGTCTCGGACGCAGAGCTCGAGCGCGAGCTCGGTGTGTCCAAGTCGATGCTCGAGGATCGCCTCGGCCGACAGGTAGCTCTCTTCGCTTTCCCATATGGACGGTTTTCCCGACGGGTCTGGGAGGCGGCGTTGAGGGCTGGCTACACACACCTCTTTACAATCCAGCTTGGATATCATCGCGGCTTCGAATCTTTTCTGTACTCCCGCCTTTGTCTGACGAACAACATGGATGCGGAGTACATGCGCCGCCACTTGCGCGATCCGGATGCGATGCGCGGCGTTTCCTGGAAAATCAGCACAAGGCTCGGGCTCTATCGCCAACTGATGCGCTTGCGGTATCACTAGCGCTTTAGTATTTGGGCGGTTTCAGTGCTGTGCAAAGCCAGGACATCGCTCGTTGAGTCGTCTTGGCCTCGTCGATCACCTCGAATGCGCGCTTTGCCTCCCGCAACACTGCCAATGATCGCCGCGATGCGGTGTAGTTCGAGACGATGATGCAGCCCCCCGGTTTGAGTGATTGTGCGTAGCGCTCGAGCGACCGAACGGGGTCGCGCAAATAGAAGAGAGACTCGTTGAAGACGATGACATCGAAACGGCCGTCGGGCTCGTACACGTCGCCGTCAGCCTGAGAAAAGTCAGTGCGATCGTCGTTGTACAGACGGAGCTTCTCGATTGCCACGTCAGAGATGTCCACTCCGACATAGCGTTCATATCCAAGCTGCTTGAAGCGCTCGAATAGCATGCCGTCTCCGCAGCCGATTTCCAGGTACTCGCCGCCACGTCTAAAAGCGTCCATGAAACCAATGAGTGTCCAGTAGCGAGCTACTTCGCGCTGCATGTAGGTCCAGAGACCATCGCTGTACTCGGCGTCCCAAGTGGATTTTGCTTTTGGGCTGTCACCGAACCCCTGCGCAGTCTCCCACTCGCTAACGGCGCGCCCCAGCGCGTCGCCAAAAGGCAGCCGGGCCAATCCGAAGGCATAGTACGCGGCGCGCACCCGGCGCCATGCGTGGTAGTGAAGTGCTGCGAGCATTCCCAACCTGCCAACGCGTATTCGACGTCAGATAGTTTAATACAGGTGAAGTTATCGACAGATCAAGAGTGTACGGCAGGCGAGAACTGCGGATTTCATGGTACCTGTGAGGTGAGCTTTCGCCCAGCCAATTCGCTGGCGCATCTCGAACCTTTGTCCGTGGGCCGCCAAGGAACGATTACCGCAAACGTCTTGGCTCCTATCCTTCGGTGATCGGATCGAAAGTACCACGCCCCGCAGAATCACGGCACGTCCCCGGTAACTCGCCCCCGCTGCCAACGCGCGAGCATCATTAGGTAATGGCTGGACGCTGCCACATTGGGTCTTCCCGTGTGCCTTTTTGGCAGGAGCTACACACCCCAGATATTCCGAGAAATGGGTTGGGTTGTGCAGTGCAGAAATTAAATGCCTATTAACAGTTGACGGACGTATTTAACTGCGCCTATCATTATTTGTATTTTTCAATTTGTCACAGAAAATCAAAGCCATGAGTAGTGGTTTTGCAGAACTTGCCCAAGCGATAATTTCCCTTTCATTGCGTGCATTGCCGGGGCGGTTGCGCCTAAGGCTTAGACCCGGGGCACTCGGTTACCGGGTTCGTCGATGCATTTGTCTTAAATCGCTGCTTACAGCTGGTGGCCCATCGCTATCCGTTTGGCATGCTAGCCCTCGACCAATTTTCGCCTGAAGGGAGTTGTTATGCAGATCGGGCCGGCGCTTTCAGGTGTATTAGGTACCACGACGATTGAGGAGTTGCAGCGCGCCGGAGCGCAGGATGCGATCGTGATCGGCGGGGGAGCCGCCGGAGGATTGGCGGCGCTCTTACTCGCCGAGGCTGGCCTGCGCGTGCTCGTGCTCGAGGCCGGGTGGCAGAATTCGCCGCGAACGACCGGGATGCGCCGAGCCATAGCCAGCGTGAGCCGTAGGCTCGCGGACCCTGCGACACTTCGCTTGCTCCCTCCTGCGGTCGTTCCCTTTGGCAAGATGGCCTTGAGAGGCCTCGGCATGTTGCGCCAGCCCGTCCAATCTCGCTGCAGCATCTGGGGCCGAGCACCGGACTCGTTTGTAGACGATCATGACCTGCCTTACGTGACGCCACGGAACCAACCTTTTGTCTGGATACGCGCGCGAACGCTCGGCGGACGCGTGGGCCTTCCAGGGCACGGCCGGCAATACTATCGGCTGAACTCCTCCGACCTTACGCCGTGCGATGGATTGAGCGAGCCTTGGCCGCTAGAGCCGGGTGAGTTGGACCCCTGGTATTCGATGGTCGAGCGACGGCTAGCGCTTGCCGGTGCCATGGATGGCGTACCATGGCAGCCTGACAGTCACCTCTCGCGAGAACTTGCCCCTTCACTGAATCAGTTCGCGCTGATGGCAGCGATTCGCGCACGGTGGCCTCACTCGCGGCCGATGCTCACGCGCTTTGCGGCACCGCTGGATGCCTTGGAAACTGCTGCTCTTACAGGGCGCCTTCGATGCCGTGAGGGCGCAGTCGTACGGCAAATCGATGTTGATCGATCAGGTCGCGTACGCGGCGTAGTCTGGTTCGATCAGCAAAGTGGAGCCGACGTACGGGCTTCCGCTCCGTTGGTCTTTCTGTGCGCGTCCTCGTTAGAGTCGACCCGAATACTCTTGCTTTCACGTTCATCCAAAGGGGACCAGGGGCTAGGTGCAGGATCTGACGCGCTGGGGCGCTACTTGATGGACCATATTGTCGTAACTGGGTGGGGTGGGGGGGCATCGCTGAAGCCTAGTCCAGTGCTCGAAGATGGATGCGCGATTTACCTTCCACGCTTCGATGCGCGCGACAGGCCCGCGCCCCTCGGCGGGCGAGGTTTTGGCGTGCAGTTGTATCAATTTCCAGGAGGGCACGGGCGCTCCCATTTTACCGCGGTTAGCTTCGGTGAAATGCTTCCTCGTGCCGAAAACCGAGTAACGCTACATCCTACGCGACGGGATATATGGGGAATCCCCGTATTGCATATCGACTGCCGCTATAGCGAAGCAGACTTGGCGCGTGCCCGCGATCAGGCAGCTGCCATACGCGAGATCGCCGCAACAGCTGGCGTGACGTTGAGCCGCGTCAATGAACGGCCGGCCCCGCCTGGCTCCGCGATTCATGAATGCGGGACCGCCCGGATGGGTGTCGACCCCGCGACCTCCGTGCTCGATCCAAACAACCAGTGCTGGGACGCACAGGGATTGTACGTTACGGATGGCGCCTGTTTCCCGTCCCAGGGCACGCAAAATCCCACGTTGACCATTCTCGCTCTAACCGCGCGCGCATGCCATCACGCGGTGGGCACCGTCGCCCAACCAAAGCGAGAAGCTGCATTCGGCCTAGCCGGAGGCGCGTCATGACGGTTGCTGCTGCCGCGCCGTTTCGAGAAATCCTTCCGCGAAACATGCTTCCCCTAGGTTTTGGATCCGGCGCACTGTTGAGCAAGCGACGAACCCGCCGTGAGGCTCTTAAGTTGCTCGAAGCAGCCATGGATTGTGGGGTCACATATTTTGATACTGCGCGAATGTACGGTGCCGGTCGCGCAGAGAGCATTCTGGGAGAGTTGGCGGCGCGAAAGCGGCAGCGCCTGGTTCTGGCAAGCAAGGCGGGCATTGTCCCACAAAGTCGCGCACTTCATGTCCGCGCAATGGGTCGCAGCATTCGGCTTCTGCACAATGTCGCACCAAGTTCAAAGAATTACCTGCCTGTGCCGTCCAACTATCTGCCGCGTTTCGGAGCCTTTGGTCTCGTGGAGTTCCGAAAAAGTGTCGAGACCAGTCTCAAGGAATTGCGTACAGATTATCTCGATATTCTACTCCTGCACGAGTGCAGCGCTGCCGACATAGAGGAAACGGACCTGATCCGTTTTCTCGATGATCTTAAGCGTGAAGGGAAGGTTCGCGCCGTTGGCATAGCGACAGGCATGGAGGAGACGATGTCCATCCTCCAAAGGAATGCAGCCCTGTTCGACGTTGTGCAGATTCCAAGTGCCATCTGGAATATGAACGTTAGGAAAGTTCCGGCAACCAACCGCCTCGTGATTACGCATTCGTCCCTTACCAGCCGATTTAAAGTACTGCTCGATAGATTGTTGTCCGATGAGCGGATTGCAGCTGAATGGCGTTCGCTGACGCAGGTAGATCCACGCGATTCGACAGAACTGGCTCATCTACTGCTTCGCTGAGGTAGATCCACGCGATTCGACAGAACTGGCTCATCTACTGCTGGCTCATGCGCTGAATGCAAATCAAAACGGGATCGTCATCTTTTTCTCGTCCAATCCGTCGAATGTTGTGGCAAACGTGAAATCTGTCAGCAGTCGAGCTATCGATGAGAAGCAGATCGCGGGCTTGAACGCATTATTGGCGAGAAAGCACGTTGCCGAGTTCCTTGACGCGAGCTTCCGAGATCTGAGCTTCTGATCGGTGCAGACCGGCGACAGTGGCCTGACTTTGCATCAGTCGGACGCGACGGTAGTCGCCGGCGGGACCTGATCGAACGTCCGCGCGTTGCGACTTTGCCGGGGCAGCAGGTGGTTGTGTGCTGGGCTCGGGGACATCAACGATCAGGATAATCGGCGCGCGCTCGTAACTCTCGATCTGAGTGGTGTGTCCGCAACGGCATTCGCTTTGCTTGGCGCTTTGCGGATGGCGCTGGATGGGCCATTACCTGAATCGTGCCATACGGTTCGGATTGTTCGCAGCGCGATGTGTGCTCAAATGCCCTTGCTGAACGGTCGCTCTCTTGATTGTCCGAGACAAAAGTTATGTCGTATTTAGCGGCAGATAATCTTGTGGATCGAACTATTTAATTGGTTTTCTGCTGTGGCGCCGTCGACGACGCTCCTAGTAAGCTGTTGTCGAGTGGCGAAGGCGTAACATCGATTCCGGCATACTTTTGTATATCTTCGATCGCTCCGTGTGGCACTCGTTCAATGCGGTGCACGAGTGGTTGATCGGACTGAAGAAATTTCCGGCATTTAATTCGCGCGATGCGAATGTGTCTAGGGTAGCTCAGGAAATTACCTTGGGTGAGCCGTCGTGTCGTCGCAAAAAAGCCTCCACCCGCCGGGAAGACGCACTCCAACGGCGCTGCGCCAGCAGAGTCGCACTTGGGGTCGCGTCGCTTGGGGAAACAATTGGGCGCGTACCAGGGGCAAACTAGATTGAAATTAACAGGAGAAAACTAGATGGCATCCATTCCTCTGACATGGAATGATCCGATGTTTAGCGACCAGACCAATTCGGGGACGGTCTGGCTTCAAGATGGAGAGACGATTTCGGGTGTGAGCATTTCCGACCAGAGCGACACTGTCGCCGTCGGAGGGAGCGGCTCGTTCACCATCGACGACGTCCGTATTTCTTCAAGGGAAGGCGTGCGCATTGGGGGCAGCGGTGATGTCACCATCAACAATTCGTACATCGAGACAACGGGACTGTCGGGCGATCACGCCGACGGAATTCAGGCCTATGCTCCCGGCGCCACCGGGAATCTGACCATTACAAACTCGACGATTGTATCGCACGACCAGAATGCCACTGCTGGGCTGTTCATCGCAGATGGTTATAGCGGAACGTTCACTTTCAATAACGTGGTGTTCGACGGTGGCCCATTTGGTCTGCGCATTGCCGCGGACGCAGGAGCCGGTCACGATGACTACCTCGCCCTCAAGGACGTGTATTTTGTGGGGCCATTTGCGTATGGCGCGCTCTGGTTGGAGGAGGTCAATGCGAACATACACATCACGCAATGGGAGAATGTTCGTTACGCCACGATCGTGGACGGTCAACTCATCCCCGGCGATCTTATCCCGCCTCCCCTTCCGGTAGAAGGACCGACCGCACCCAGCACGCCGACCGCGCCGGATGCTCCGACTATCGCGTCGTTCTCGACCGACAGCGGCACCGCTGGCGACAAGATTACCAACGACAATACCATCGAGCTCAAGGGCACCGCGGCTGCCGGCAGCACGGTCAAGATCTACGACGGTACGACCCAAATTGGTTCGACGACTACGGACTCGAGCGGCAGTTGGGACTACATCACCAAGGTCCTGACCGACGCCAAACATACGCTGACCGCAACGGCGACCAGCTCGTCGGGTCAGACCAGCGCGGCGTCGTCTGCGTTGGCAATCACTGTCGATACCAAGGCTCCGACTGCGCCGACCATTGCCAGCCATACCGTGAACACCGCCAATCAGGTGGTGATGTCGGGCAGTGCCGAAGCGAGCAGCGTCGTGAAGGTGTTCGACGGCACGACCCAGATCGGGACCGCGACTGCCAACAGCACCGGCGGGTGGAGCTATACAACCAGCGCCCTTGCGGCCGGTTCGCACAGCCTTACCGCGACGGCAACGGATGCAGCAGGCAATGCCGGCCCGGCGTCCACTGCGTTCACCGCCAGCATCACCGGCAGCTCGGCGCCAGCCACACCGACCTCGCCGACGTCACCGACGTCGCCGACTGCCGGCACGGTAGTCGAGTCAGTTGGCGCGACAACTCTCGTTGAGAGCGGCGGCAAATATTACCTCAATGGCAGCACCGGATCGGGCCCCACGCTGAAAGATAACGGTGTGCAGTTTGTGAAAGGGTCGGATGGCACCTGGACTCCCATCGGTGCGGAGAAGACGGCGACGGGCTATGTGGTTGCCTGGAAGGAGACGAGCACGGGTCAGTACACGGCGTGGAACACCGACAATAACGGCAACTACGTGTCCCATGTCAGCTCCCTGACCGGCTCCCCAGACGGTGGCTCGGTGTCGGGTACGGACTCTGGCCTTAAGTCGCTCGAGACGAGCTTCCATCAGGATCTGAACGGTGACGGGCAGGTAGGTACTTCCACTGCGACCACCCCGACGTCGCCAACCCCGACGACTGGCAAGGTCGTCGAATCGGCTGGTGTGACAAGTCTCGTTGAGAGTGGCGGCAAATACTACCTCAACGGCAGCACCGGCACTGGCCCGACGCTAAAGGATAACGGCGTGGATTTCGTGGGCGGGTCCGATGGCACCTGGACTCCCATTGGCGCGGAGAAGACGGCGACGGGCTATCAAGTTGCCTGGAAGGAGACGAGCACCGGTCAGTACACGGCGTGGAACACCGACAATAACGGCAACTACGTGTCTCATGTCAGCTCCCTGACCGGCTCCACAGACGGTGGCTCGGTGTCGGGTACGGACTCTGGCCTCAAGACGCTGGAGACCAGCTTCCATCAGGACCTGAACAGTGACGGGCAGATCGGTACGTCCAGCGTAGCTACGTCGTCCACTGCAACCGGTAGCAACGCGGCTATTGCGGGCAGTACGTTCATCGCTTCGCCGGGCAACACGACCCTGACCAGCACTTCCGGCGATGACACCTTCGTTGGCAGCAGCCAGGCCGATACTTTCGTGTTTGGCGCGAACTTCGGCAACGACGTCATCAAGGGCTTCGTTGCCCGCGGACCTGCTCACGACACGATCGAGTTCAGCAAGAGTGTGTTCGACAGTTTTGCCAGCGTTCTTTCCCACGCGACCCAGTCCGGCACCGATGTCGTGATCGCGACGGGGAGCGATACGCTCACGCTGAAGAACGCCAAGCTCGGCTCGTTGACCAGCAACGACTTCCACTTCGCGTAGGGGACGGCATCCACAGAGAGCAATCTTCAACAACTGCCTTGGGGGATCTCTTGAGGGATCTTCCAACAAAGGCGCGTTTCAGGGGCAGAAGCCATGATTGACTTTGGACGGCGGGGGGTATTCCCCCCGCCCGCAAATCTCTATCGAATTCCATTTCTTCACATATCAGGACTCTGGTCAGCCGGACGGCAGTGGGCGGAAAACGCTCAACGGCGGACGTCGCAACTGATCGGCCGGGCAAAGGGCCTGATCGAAGTGCTGCGGCCACGGATATTCCCTGGTCGACCCCGGCCAGTGGATCACTATGACGAGTCGCAGTCAGAATTGTCGGCGTTCCTGCGGTCTTGCCGCCGGATTTTCTGGGCGCTAGCGGCCTTCAGCGGCATGAGCAACCTACTCATGCTCACCGGCTCGTTCTTCATGCTGCAAGTCTATGATCGGGTGCTGCCCGGACGCAGTATACCGACTCTTGTCGCTCTGTTGGCTCTGGCAACGGTGCTCTACCTGTTTCAGGGCGGGCTCGACTTCGTCAGGAGCAGGATCAGCGCCCGGGTGGGCCGGTATTTCGATGAAAGTCTCGGGGTTCGCATCTTCGACGCTCTTGTTCGCCTGCCTTTGAAGACCAGAGCGGATGGCGACGGCCTGCAGCCGGTACGGGACCTCGATCAGGTCCGCAGCTTCCTGTCGAGCGGAGGGCCGACGGCGCTCTTCGATCTGCCCTGGATGCCGATCTATCTCGGCGTCTGCTTCCTCTTTCACTTCTGGATTGGCATCACTGCGCTGGCTGGTGCGTTGGTGCTGGTCGGCATTACGATGCTCACGGAAACGCGTACCCGAGGTCCGGCAAAGGCGAGCTCGCGTCTTGCCATTTCGCGAACGGCCCTCGCGCTCGAGGGACGGCGCAATGCCGAAGTTCTGCAGGCCATGGGTATGCGGCAACAAGCGGCTTTGCGTTGGCAGGATGCCAACGCAAAGTACCTCGCAGCCCATGAACGGGCCAGCGATGTCGCAAACGGACTCGGTGGTGCCTCGAAGATTTTCCGCGCGATCTTGCAATCGCTGGTTCTTGCCGTTGGCGCCGTCCTCGTCATCAACCAGGAATCGACGGCTGGCATCATCATTGCCGGATCGATCCTCACCGCGAGGGCCCTTGCGCCTGTCGAAATGGCAATTGCGAACTGGAAGGGGTTCGTCGCGGCGCGCCAATCGGGACAACGGCTTGATTACTTGCTGAAACTTCTCCCTCAGGAGGAGGAGCGGTTGGCATTGCCTGCGCCTGTTGAAACCCTTAGCGCCGAGAACCTCTATATCGGTGCTCCGAACTCCGAAAGACCCACTCTCAGCGACGTGTCATTCCAGCTGCGGAGTGGGCAGGCGGTCGGAATCATCGGTCCGAGCGGATCCGGCAAGTCGACGCTGGCGCGTGCGCTGGTTGGGGTGTGGCCGTGCATTCGAGGCAGGATCCGGCTCGACAACGCCGCCCTCGATCACTGGTCTTCGGACGACCTCGGCAAGCACATCGGTTATCTGCCCCAGGACGTAGAATTGTTCGACGGCAGCATTGCGATGAACATTGCACGCTTCGACCCGGACGCAACCGCCGCCGCTGTTCTGGAAGCCGCCCGTGCCGCGGGCGCGCATGACCTCGTGCTCTCACTGCCGGACGGGTACAGCACGAAGATCGGCGAGGGAGGGCTGGCGCTGTCGGCGGGGCAGCGGCAGCGTATCGGGCTTGCGCGCGCCTTTTACGGCAAACCCTTCCTGGTCGTGCTTGACGAACCCTCTTCCAATCTCGATGCGGAGGGCGAGGAGGCCCTGACCGAGGCGATCCTGAACGTGCGACGCCGCGGAGGGATTGTGGCCGTTGTCGCTCATCGGCCGAAGGCGCTGGAAGGTGTGGACCACGTATTGTGCCTCGGCGAAGGCAGAGTTCAGTCCTTCGGCAAGCGAGAGGAGGTTCTCAAGAGGGTGCTGCGGAATCCGGTGCCGCTGAAGGTCGTCGCGGAAGCTCAAGGAGGCGGCCGATGAACGGTCAGGTAACGCCGGCGTTGCAGTCCATCCAACGTTACATGATCGTCGGAATGATCATGTTCGCTATGGTGACCTTTGGGGTCGGCGGCTGGGCGACGACTTCCCAGTTGTCGGGCGCGGTGATCGCGCAGGGCGTGGTCGTGGTGGATTCGAGCGTCAAGAAGGTCCAGCATGCCACGGGTGGAATCGTCGGAGAGTTGCGGGTGCGCCAGGGCGATCGGGTGAATGCAGGCGACATCCTGATCCGCCTCGACGAGACGCAGACGCTCGCGAATGCAACGATCGTCACGAATAGCATTGACGAACTGCTGGCGCGGCAGGCCCGTCTCGAGGCCGAGCGCGATGGTGCCGAGCAGGTCGTGTTTCCAAAGGTACTGCTCGACCGGGCCAAAGAAAGCAACTCCGAGGCGAGCCGTGCAATCGCCGCGGAGCGGAAGCTGTTCGATCTGCGTCGTCAGGCGAGGAGCGGCCAAAAAGCGCAGTTGCAGGAGAAGAGTGCGCAGTTGGAGAACGAAATCAAGGGCTATATGGGGCAGACGGAGGCCAAGCAGAAGGAAGTGGAATTCATCCGACAGGAGCTGGAGGGCGTGCGCAGCCTCTGGCAGAAGAACCTGGTGCCGATCACCCGGCTCAATTCCCTCGAGCGCGACTCCGCCCGCATCGAGGGCGAGCGCAGCCAGCTCGCAGGAATGATCGCTCAGTCGAAGGGCAAGATCTCCGAAATCGGACTCCAGATCATTCAGATCGACCAGGACCTCCGAACCGAGGTCGGCAAGGACTTGATCGAAACCCGCTCGAAACTCTCCGAGCTGGGCGAGCGCAAGACTGCGGCGGTGGATCAGTTGAATCGGGTCGATATCCGGGCGCCACAATCCGGTCGGGTCCACGAGCTCAGCGTCCATACGGTCGGGGGGGTGATCTCTCCGGGCGAGCAAATCATGCTGATTGTCCCTGACGCGGACTCGCTCGCGGTCGAAGTCAAGATCGCACCGAAGGATATCGACCAGGTCTACGTGGGGCAGACCGCGACAATGCGCTTCGCAGCATTCAACCAGAAGACCACGCCCGAAATCGACGGCGAGGTCAGCATGGTCTCGGCAGACATCACGCAGGATCAGCGTGCCGGCACGAGTTACTACACAGGCCGCGTCTTGCTGAAGACGGAAGAGCTGGCGAAGCTCGGCTCGGCCAAGTTGCTGCCCGGCATGCCCGTCGAGGTCTTCATCAAGACGGCAGGGCGGACCGCGCTGTCCTACCTGCTCAAGCCGCTACACGATCAGGCGCAGCGCGCATTCAAAGAGCGCTGAGCCCTTGCTGGGTGAAATGACACAGCCCCGAGTGCACGCGCACTCGGGGCTGCAGATCAGCGACCACCGAGGTCGCGATCAAAAAAGGTGATGCGTTGGCCGCATCAACGAGCACCGAGCTGACGACGAGCCCCTGCAATGCGCCTGGAGGTGGACGGCGTGGCTTGAGGGGGCTCTGGCCGCCAGGAACGAGCCACAAGGGTGGACAGCTTTCGCACCTTCGTCAGGCTTGATTGGGCGTGTCTGAGCAGCCGCGAGAGATTGGCTGGGGTGAGTCTGGCCGTACCCACCCACGTCGTCAGCGGCGGCAGCAAAGCCCCTGCGCGCGCACGGACCGAGTATGGCGCGGGCTTGCTGTGTTGGCCGGCGGACCTGCTAACCGCCCGGCGGTGCAGCCCGCTCAGCACATCCATTCGCTTGCTGTGCAGGGTCATCGCTGTGACGAAGACAAGCAGGATAGCTTCAGCCCCCAGAATGACGAGCAGTTCTTCCGGCATGCGCAATCTCGATGTGAGGCGGAGAAGTTGTTCGGAATACGATGTGCCGAGGGGCGCATTGAATCAACGATTAATTCACCGGAATCGTTAAATTGTCGCCTTAATTCTGAGCGCGGCCGAGCAACTCATAGCGGCCGGCGATGCGGTCGCAACGGGACGCGTATGCGGGCCATCTGGTGGCCGTACTGATAATGCGCGAGCGAATTATTTTGGTTTGGCTATAATATTTAATTGACAATTAAATAGGATAAATTAATGAAGATAATGTGGTTGCCGCGGGACTGACGGTGTCAGCCCGGCCAGCGGATCCGAGCCTCAGTTTTGCGTTTGCGAGGGGATCGGCAGATGTATCGAACCTTCGGCTCCGTCGTGGCGGTCGCTATCATGCTCGGAGGAGTTCAATGGGCAGGAGCGGGGCGCCTGTCTTTGCCGGCGACGCCGCGGGCAGGGCAGCACATCGAACTGGGAAACCCGACGCTGCCGCCCCTTGCGTACACCGTGTTCTGCCTGCGCTACGAGGCGGAATGTCTTCCGCCGCGCTCGTTTCGAGGCGGGCCGATCCGGCTGACCGAGGACCGCTGGGCGGCTCTGCAGGAGGTCAATCGCGCGGTCAATCTCGCCATCGTGCCGGCGCGCAACGAGCTCGGCCTTGCCGGCGAGGAATGGGTCATCAACCCCAAGCACGGCGATTGCAATGACTACGCGGTGAGCAAGCGCCACGAATTGCTTCGGCGCGGCTGGCCTGCGCGAGTCCTGCTATTGAGCGAAGTCGTCGTCAGTTCCGGAGAGCACCACCTCGTGCTTCTCGTGCGCACGCGAAATGGCGATTTCGTCCTCGACAATCTCTCACCCGAAATCAAACCATGGTCGCAAGTTCGCTATCGCTGGGTTCGGGTGCAAATGCCACGGCACATTCTTTGGGCGAGAACCGACGGGAAGGGAGCGTGAGCCCGACAGCCATTCAATGAAATGTCTCTGGTTAAGATCGCCTGCGGTCTGTGGCACGCGCAATCCGCATGGTCGCAATCGTTTGAAGGGGAAATCCGTGAAGAAAGTAACGCGTTGGCGAGGCTTTGGCTGGGCGCAGATAATCGCCGGCTTGTGTTACGCCGGTTCCGCACTGGCGGATCAATCACTTTCCACCAGCCAAGCGCCAGGTCCTGCCTCCTCGCCTTCGCCTTTTCCTGCTCCGGCGTCGACTCCTCCACTCTCATTTGATGACGCCCGCTTTGCTGGAAATGCCTCCGAGCCATACACCCGTTACGGGAAGTTCTTCAGCAACGGTGAAGTCGTCGAGCATCGTTCCTGGGATCACAACAACGATGGAAGCTCGGTCGTTTGCGGCGATTGCACTCTGAAAAATTCGCGGATTCGATCCAACGAGGGATTCCGGTGTATTGGCACCGACGGTGCTGGCGGCATCAAGATTGATGGCGTTTACATCGAGACCAAAGGTCTGCCGGGCGATCACGCAGACGGGCTTCAGTGTTATGATCCTGGCAAAACCAACACCATCACGGTTCGCAATACAACATTCAAGACCTATAACAACACCAATGCAACGGCCGGATTCTTCTATGCTGATGGACTAGGGGGCTCAGTTAGCTTTGAGAACGTCTTGTTCTGGGGTGGACCGTATGGGTTGCGAATGCATCCCGATGGCATGAACGTCGCCGTCTCCCTGAAGGATGTGTATTTCGTTGGCCCGTTCCTATACGGCGCATTTCTGATCAACAATGCGGGCGGCGGAACGATGACGATCACCAAATGGGAGAACGTCAGGAGTGCAACCATCGTCAATGGCCGGCTCGTCCCGGGCAGTTTGCTTCCTCAGCCTCGGATCCGCTGATCCATTTTCCTGCCAGGCCCCCGCGCTTTTGGACGCTCGCGGCTTGCATCCTCGGATTAAGGTCGCTCGTTATGAAATATCAGCTTGCAAATTAAACCAATTTAATAATATAAATGTTTAATTCGTGAGCTCCGGTAGGTTATGCCATACAGAAGACGAGGAGAGCTGTCGTTTCCATTTGAGCTGGGCTTTTGGAGTGGAGGCGCGTGGTAAAATGGTACGCGATCCGGGGTCGCGCGCGGCGTTGGCGACCTTCGGAAGGACGAGCTGACAAGTCGCGCTCGAGCAAGTTGGTTGTCGAAGATGGGTTCGGTCGAACATTGAGCGGGAGTGGGTCCTGACGTATCGCACGAGACTGAATCCCATGCCGGATGCCATTTATCGAGCCGCTGAGCCCGACATTTCGATCATCATCGTGAGCTACAACACGCGCACCATGACGCTCGAATGTATTCGAACGATCTTGGCACAAACAACGACGGTACTCTACGAAGTCATCGTTTTCGACAACGCTTCAACAGACGGATCTCCGGAAGCCATTCGCGCGAACTTCCCTCAGCTCGAGCTCATCGCGTCGCAAGAAAATCTTGGGTTTGCCGGCGCCAACAACATCGCCGCGATGAGGGCGCGGGGGCGCCGGTTTCTGCTGCTCAACCCGGACACCCTGATCTTGGATCACGCAATCGATCATCTGCATGAGTTCGCCGATGCGAATCCGCGCTTTGGGATCTGGGGCGGGCGCACCGTGCTGTCTGACGGCCGTTTGAATCCTGGCTCCTGTTGGGGAGATGCCACCTTATGGAGCATCTTCTGTTTTACTACTGGTCTGACCAGCTTGAAGCGCAGCAGCGCGGTTTTCAATCCCGAAGGATACGGTGGTTGGAAGCGTGACAGCATTCGTGCAGTCGACATTGTCACGGGCTGCTTTCTTCTCATAGACCGCGAACTTTGGAAGCAACTTGACGGCTTTGACCCCGAGTTTTTCATGTACGGTGAAGAAGCGGACTTGTGCCGCCGGGCGCGCAAGCTTGGTGCATCCCCGACCATCACGCCTGCAGCTACCATCATTCACTACGGCCAGTCTTCCGAGCCCGATCAAGCAGAGCAACGCATCAAGGTCCTTGCCGGCCGGATCACGCTGCTGCGGCGTCACAATTCCGCTGCGACGATTCTCGCAGGCAAGTCACTGTACATGATGCTTCCCCTCCTGCGCTTGCTTGCGTACGGAACGGCCGGCCTGGTCTCCGGCAGAAGTGATTTGCGTGAAAAGGCGCGAAACTGGCGCTATGTCTGGCAGCATCGCCAACGCTGGGTGAATGGCTGGAGCAATGTCGGCGTGAGGAGCGCGCGCGGCAATCCGCGCAACAACCTGTCAGAGGAGATAGCTGCTGTGGAACGTCCGTCAGGGGACGCGTTATCCCGCTCGCGCCGGGGATAGCCACCGATGCGGCGCGACGTTACCATTGTGGTCTATCATCATATCGCGGACTATGAAGACCCGTTAACCAGCAAGCTTGGAGTTGTTACAAGGCCAGAGGTTTTTGAGAAGCACGTCAAGTATTTCGTGCGTCATTTTGACGTGGTGAGCGGATCGGACCTTGTAAGCGGCGCTCTGCCGCGTAAACCTTTGCTGATCACCTTCGATGACGCATATCGCTCGGTCCTCGATACCGCAAGTACTGTCTTGAAAGCGGCAAACGCACCTTCGCTGTTCTTCGTCAATCCGACAACGTTGCTCGGAAGCAGATTGCCAGTGGATAACATCCTTTCGTTGGCAGCGGTGGTGCTCGGTAAACAGCAACTGATAGCTCTCCTGAACATCAACGAAACCGGAACAACATCAGTCTCTAGGTTCATCGCCAACGTGATTTCAAAATGGACTCAGGCGCAAATTGCGGAGGCGAAGCAGCAGCTGTGTACCGCAATGGGCACCAACGAATTGGAGCTCCGGCGTACATCGAAGCTCTTTCTTGATATCACCGACATCAAGCGGTTTGCGAGCTTAGGGATTGAAGTAGGAAACCACTCGATGAGCCACACGTTCTTCCGTTCGCTTTCATCGAGCGAGTTGGAGACCGAGATCGTGCAAAGCCGAGAGCTTCTGGAGAAATTATCCGGACAAACGGTTCAATGCCTAAGTATTCCTTATGGGAATGCATTGGACGCGACCGAAGGTGCGCTGCGCGCCGCACGGCGTAATCACAAGGCGATCTTTCTGGTGCATGCGAAAAGCAACCGCTTTAAACCGGCGGCTGACATTTTCTATCGGATTAGCCTGGGGAACGCCGCCCCAGAAGAGATTCCCTTCAAGCTCCGGATTATGCCTGTACTGCGGTGTGCGAGAGATTGGCTATGGTAGCTGCGCAGCCCGAACAAAAGAGAATAGTGATTCTGACGCGGGATGGCCCAGAACATCGCTATGTCGCAAACATGCTTTGCGCTGGACTCTCCATTGACCGCATCATTGTGGACCGGTCGACACGGAGGACAAGACTGCGGCGCGCCGTACGGAAAGGGTTAGTGCACTTCTTAGGAAAAGCAACCCGTGCTGTGTTTCTCAAGTTGATTCGAGACGATGAGGCCCGAACTCGGTCACTTGAAAGTCTGTTGGGGCAAAAGGCTCAAGCATTCTATGCATCTGATCGAATCGACTATGTCGAAGGCATAAACGGCGCCGAAAGCTTGGAAGTCCTGCGGCAGAGGCGCCCCGATGCGATTCTTATTTACGGCACGTCGGTCGTGAAGAATGCGGTCCTCGACTCTGCAAGCGATATGTGTGTCAACCTGCATACAGGTATTAGCCCCCAGTATCGCGGAACCGCGTGCAGCTTTTGGCCTGTAGTCAACGACGAGTTGGACATGCTCGGTGCGACCATTCATGAATGCACGTCCGGTGTCGACAGCGGGCCGATCTTTGAGACAGTGCATTCGAGATACGAACCAGGGGACGACTTGCATACGATTTTTGGCCGAGCCGTGATGGTCGGTGCCGAAGCGTATGTACGAGTGGTTCAACGCTATGTGGCGGGCACCTTGAGCGGAGTTTCGCAAGATCTCAATCTTGGGCGCGAGTACCGTGGGGCCGATTTAACCATTGGTCCGGAATTGGTGGCGCGATGCCGGCTCGCCCGTCTGAGGTCCATCGCCGAAACCTCGATCATTGGTCAAAACGACAGGGCAGTTCGCTGACGGGCGATCGTGCAAAAACTCGCCTTACCGGCCGAAGTCGTCGTTGAGGGCGGCGCCGACTAGCCGCCCCAGCAGATCGTCATCGATGAACGAAAGCCGTGACCGGCGTCTACTAGGACGACGCTGCGAGCCCCAGCGCCGTAACCGCTGAGGGGTCGACCCAACGTCGGATAGTGCCATCAATCAAATTGGCCCCGTACATCCAGCCATCGGGACCCTTCTGCATGTCGACGATGCCTTGTACGTTGTCCACCAACTGGACGCTGGTGACCTGCCGGCTTGCGTTCAAGGTCGCAGCGAAGATCGTTCCGTTTTGGACATCGTCGAAAAAAATGGTGTTCTGATTGTAGAAATCTCCCGCGGTAATCACGTGGGCATTGTCGGGAGCCCCGTGGCTTAGAGACAGGATCGGAAATACGGCGGGCGGGTCTGACGTATTGTTCCGATTGCCATTGTTATAGAAGGTGATCGCCTGCGCGAGATTTTGGTAGCTGCCGGTCCTGTCGGGGCCTTCGAGATAGGGCCATCCGAAGTTCGAGCCGGCTGGCCCCGTATTCAGCTCTTCCCAGCTGTTCCAGCCCACATCTCCGAGCACGGGAAGATTGGTAACTGGATCGAAGCTGAAGCGGTACGCGTTGCGAACACCGTAGTAGAACACCTTCGACGCATTGCTGTTTGGATCGCTTGCCTGATAGAACGGATTGCCGGGCACTCCCTCACCTGTAACGGGATCGATCCGCAACAACTTGCCCGATAGATTGTGGATGTCTTGGACGCGCACTCCCCGGGGGTCGACGAAGTTGTACGACACGCCATCGCCGACGGTGAGGTAGAGATAGCCGTCCGGGCCGAAATGAACAGCGCCTACGCCGTGCGAATCGCTATCAGTCGCCAGATAGTCACGAATGTTTTGGTTCTGGATGCCGGTCCGGTCCGGATCGTTGTCCTGCGATCCACTCTCGATGTGGCTCGCCGGAGCTGTGATCGTGGTGCCGTTGACGATACCGGAAGGGGCGATGCTCGGATCGCCTGTGCTGTTTACGTCTGGACGGCTCGTATAGGCCCAGATGCTGTTCTTTCCGACCAGCACTACCTCGCTCGCCGGATCGGCAATCATTGTGGTTGGGTCAACGGTGACCCTCACCAGGCGAGCAGGTCGGTTGCCGGCCTGATCGGGGCCGGCAAGGCCGGGCTGGCCCGCCGTCTCGGGTGGATCGTAGGTATAGAGCAGGTAGACATAGTGGTTCGTTGCGAAATTCGGGTTCACCGCGATACCCAGCAGTCCGCGATCATTGACGCCATTTACCTCGCTCGAAATGTCGATCAGCGGAGTTGATCGAAGTTCTCCGTTATCCACCACCCGCACCACGCCGTCCTTCTGGGCAACCAGCATGTAGCGGCCGTCTGGAGTCCAATCGATCGCCGTTGGCCCGCCGGCATACCCCTGGCCCAGTCCCGTCACGTACGTCTCACCCGCCAGATTGCCGAGATCGGGGTTGTCATTATCCAGGATCTTCACGGTCGTCGTCGTCTCGGCGCCGAGAGTGGCGCCGGTCGGGTTGCTCAAGGTGACCGTGAAGGTCTCGTCATTCTCCGGCGTCGCATCGTTGATGATCGGGACCGTGATCGTCCGGGTCACCTGGCCAGCAGCGAAAGTCACCGTGCCTGACGAGGCGCTGTAGTCGGAACCCGCGAGGGCGCTGCCGTTGCTTGTCGTGAAGCCGACAGTAGCGGTTTGACTGGTGCTGCCGCTGCGCAGCAGCGTAATCGTTGCCGTCTGTGTATTCTCGGTAACGCTTATCGCCGCGTCCGCCATTGAGATCGCGACGGGCGAGTCGTTGTCGATGATGGTCACGAGCACTGTGCGCGGGGTCCCGAGGGAGCCGGAACCGGGATTCTGAAGCCCGACCGCGAACGTCTCGTTACCCTCGGTGAGCTGATCGTTCACAATTGGGATAGTGAAGCTCTTGGTGCTCTCCCCGGGGTTGAAGACGACCTGACCGGTGTTCGACCGGCCATTAAACGAGGGCTGGATGAAGTCCTGGCCCGCCGTAGCTGTGCCACCGGTGCCGATTTCGTTCGTCGTGTACTCCACGGTCGCTTGAGATTGGAGGTCGCCGGAGCGTACGACGGTGATAGTAGCCATCCCTCCCGTCTCACTGACATAGACAGTGGAACTGCTAAGTAGCGAGATGACGTTGCCCGCGGCGAACACGACGTCGCGGAAATAGTTTGCATTCTGATAGACGTTGGTGGGGAAGGCGCCCTTGGACAGGTCGAAGACGCCGGCACCGACCGGGGCGTTCAGGCCGCCATTGCTGATGGGTGAGGCGAAGCCCTGCGTGGTGGAGACGTAGGAGCTGTTGATGTTGACGGAGACGATGTAGGTCGTGCCGGCCTGGATGGTCAGCGGCGTGGCGAGCGCCTGCTGCTGCCAGCCCGATGCGCCTTCGTTGGTAAACGTGACCGTCGCCAGCTCCTGGCCGGTGGCCGACCAGATGTGGCCGATATGCGTGCCCGTCTCGCCCGGGGCCCTGTAGTACCGGATTGCCTGGATCGAGCCGGAGGTGTCGCTGGTGAAGCGCATCCCCAGCTCATAACCTACTCCGTCGTTGGCATTGGTGATGACAGGCGTCTGGGTGGTGAACAGCGTAGTGGTGGCACTCGCAGCGGCAACCGTCGCCGTGGCCGCGCTGGTCACATTCTCGCTGGCGCCGAGCAGGTCGGTGTAGGTGGCATTCACGCGGATCCGCTTGCCGACCAGGCTGCTGTCGAGGGTGAGGCTCGAGGTCGTGGCGGCCAGGTTCGTCCAAGTGGTGCCGTCGGGGCTGCTCTGCCAGTGATAGGTGATGCTGGCGGGCGCGCCGTCGGGGTCCGTGACGCTGGCCGTCAGGGTCTGGTTCTGGGCGGCGGTGCCGTTGATCGTGACAGCGCCGGGGTCGTTGACGTTGGCCACTGTCGTGGCGGTCGCGGTGCTCACCGGGGCCTCGGTGCTGCCCGAGAGGTCCGTGTAGCTGGCGGTGACACGTATGAAGCTGCCGACCTGGGCCTGCCCGAGGACTAGCGTGCTCGCGGTCGCGCCACTGATGTTGCTCCACGAGTTGCCGTTCGCACTCTGCTGCCACTGATAGGAGACGGTGCCCGGCACTCCATCCGCATCGCTCACGGTCGCGGTCAAGGTCTGGTTCTGCGTCGGCGTCCCGCTGACGCTTACCGCACCGGGGCGGTTATTGGGCTGTGACGAGCCCGCAGCGAACACGACGTCGCGGAAATAGTTTGCATTCTGATAGACGTTGGTGGGGAAGGCGCCCTTGGACAGGTCGAAGACGCCGGCACCGACCGGGGCGTTCAGGCCACCATTGCTGATGGGTGAGGCGAAGCCCTGCGTGGTGGAGACGTAGGAGCTGTTGATGTTGACGGAGACGATGTAGGTCGTGCCGGCCTGGATGGTCAGCGGCGTGGCGAGCGCCTGCTGCTGCCAGCCCGATGCGCCTTCGTTGGTAAACGTGACCGTCGCCAGCTCCTGGCCGGTGGCCGACCAGATGTGGCCGATATGCGTGCCCGTCTCGCCCGGGGCCCTGTAGTACCGGATTGCCTGGATCGAGCCGGAGGTGTCGCTGGTGAAGCGCATCCCCAGCTCATAACCTACTCCGTCGTTGGCATTGGTGATGACAGGCGTCTGGGTGGTGAACAGCGTAGTGGTGGCACTCGCAGCGGCAACCGTCGCCGTGGCCGCGCTGGTCACATTCTCGCTGGCGCCGAGCAGGTCGGTGTAGGTGGCATTCACGCGGATCCGCTTGCCGACCAGGCTGCTGTCGAGGGTGAGGCTCGAGGTCGTGGCGGCCAGGTTCGTCCAAGTGGTGCCGTCGGGGCTGCTCTGCCAGTGATAGGTGATGCTGGCGGGCGCGCCGTCGGGGTCCGTGACGCTGGCCGTCAGGGTCTGGTTCTGGGCGGCGGTGCCGTTGATCGTGACAGCGCCGGGGTCGTTGACGTTGGCCACTGTCGTGGCGGTCGCGGTGCTCACCGGGGCCTCGGTGCTGCCCATGACGTCCGTGTAGCTGGCGGTGACACGTATGAAGCTGCCGACCTGGGCCTGCCCGAGGACTAGCGTGCTCGCGGTCGCGCCACTGATGTTGCTCCACGAGCTGCCGTTCGCACTCTGCTGCCACTGATAGGAGACGGTGCCCGGCACTCCGTCCGCATCGCTCACGGTCGCGGTCAAGGTCTGGTTCTGCGTCGGCGTCCCGCTGACGCTTACCGCACCGGGGCGGTTATTGGGCTGTGACGAGCCCGCAGCGAACACGACGTCGCGGAAATAGTTTGCATTCTGATAGACGTTGGTGGGGAAGGCGCCCTTGGACAGGTCGAAGACGCCGGCACCGACCGGGGCGTTCAGGCCGCCATTGCTGATGGGTGAGGCGAAGCCCTGCGTGGTGGAGACGTAGGAGCTGTTGATGTTGACGGAGACGATGTAGGTCGTGCCGGCCTGGATGGTCAGCGGCGTGGCGAGCGCCTGCTGCTGCCAGCCCGATGCGCCTTCGTTGGTAAACGTGACCGTCGCCAGCTCCTGGCCGGTGGCCGACCAGATGTGGCCGATATGCGTGCCCGTCTCGCCCGGGGCCCTGTAGTACCGGATTGCCTGGATCGAGCCGGAGGTGTCGCTGGTGAAGCGCATCCCCAGCTCATAACCTACTCCGTCGTTGGCATTGGTGATGACAGGCGTCTGGGTGGTGAACAGCGTAGTGGTGGCACTCGCAGCGGCAACCGTCGCCGTGGCCGCGCTGGTCACATTCTCGCTGGCGCCGAGCAGGTCGGTGTAGGTGGCATTCACGCGGATCCGCTTGCCGACCAGGCTGCTGTCGAGGGTGAGGCTCGAGGTCGTGGCGGCCAGGTTCGTCCAAGTGGTGCCGTCGGGGCTGCTCTGCCAGTGATAGGTGATGCTGGCGGGCGCGCCGTCGGGGTCCGTGACGCTGGCTGTCAGGGTCTGGTTCTGGGTCGCGGTGCCGTTGATCGTGACAGCGCCGGGGTCGTTGACGTTGGCCACTGTCGTGGCGGTCGCGGTGCTCACCGGGGCCTCGGTGCTGCCCGAGAGGTCCGTGTAGCTGGCGGTAGCCCGTATGAAGCTGCCGACCTGAGCCTGCCCGAGGACGAGCGTGCTCGCGGTCGCGCCACTGATGTTGCTCCACGAGTTGCCGTTCGCACTCTGCTGCCACTGATAGGAGACGGTGCCCGGCACTCCATCCGCATCGCTCACGGTCGCGGTCAAGGTCTGGTTCTGCGTCGGCGTCCCGCTGACGCTTACCACACCGGGGCGGTTATTGGACTTCACCGGCACGTCAGTTGCACTCCCCAGCTAGTCAGCGTGATCAAATGCTATCTAACGTAGCAACGCCAACTGTGCGGGTTGTAGTTTCGGTCGCGGCTGTCATGTTATTCACAGATAATATTAAATACCATTAAAAATATTAAATCAAAAGCGGATTTTGCCTTGGGAGTAGCGCCGTTCGTCAATTTCTCTTGAGCTTTGAAGAAGCCGGCGCGCGGATCTCGTGCACTCAGCGGGACGCAGCTTCGAACGCACTCGCTATGTCCAACTCTTATGGTTTCATCCGCTTCGCGATCAGGTCGGCGAACTCACCCAGATTCCGCGCCGCCTCGACCTCGCCAACGCGAAATCGGACGCGAAACTTCTGCTCGACGGCGATGACGAGCGAGATCTGCATGAGCGAGTCCCACTCATCGACGTCCGCCGCCGAGAGCTCGGGGGTGGCCGCGACCTTCTCGAGGAAGATTCCGTCGAATACTTCCTGCAACTTCGCCAATATTTCAGCCTGCTTCATAAGCTCTCCGGGCAACATCTATCTTTGTCGAACGCACCTGATACTTCCTCACCTCCAGCTCGAACTCTTTTCGGGTTGCGGAGTCTTCCGTGCGCGCGAAACCAAACTCCTCGTAAACTTCCGCGACGATACCGTTCTTGGTTGTCGGAAGATAAATGCCGCGCACTGTCGTGCAACCGGCCACCTCTGCGAGTCGAAAAATCTCATTCATGATCTCGTCCTCGACCTGGCGCTTCAGCACGCGGCAACTCATGAGCCACGTATCGAGAACGAAGACGCCGCCATCGACCTTTGCAATGACTACGGAGATGAGCCCGGAATCACCGAACTTGTCCTCGAGCCGCATCGTGAAGCACCGGTAGTCCGGCCTTCCCAGCAGTGCCTTGATCTCAGTCTCGGACCGACGCGTCGTCGTCAGGTTGAACTGGTTGCTGCGCGCGATCAGCTGGGCGATGCGAGGAACGTCGAGCGAATCGAATTCTTTGATCGTGCCTCGCATCTCAAGCGAGGCGAGGTAGGCAGGCATGTCGGTGACGCTCGCTGCGAGTTCTGCGCGTCGCCGTTCTTGCCTGTACTGCGCAGTCCGTTCGAGATCCTCCTCGGTGACGGTCCGTGGCTCGAAATGACGTCCGGCCTGGATGCGAACGATGAATTCGGCGGGGTCCGGCCCGAGGAGTACACCTGTCACCAACGGTTGAAACTGGCGCACGATCTCGATTTCCGCCGGGTTGTCGTCGGCAAACACGAAGCTGTCCAGGCCAAGGCGGAGTTCCTCCGCGATTCTCTGCAGGTTGTCGGACTTCGGGTCCCAATTGGCTTTGAAGGCCGCGAAATGCTCGAGCCGGACAACCATCTCAGGATGCTTCTCGAATACCTCGATTGCGCGTGCATGGTCGTTCTTGCTGCATACCGCAAGCAGGACGCCGCGTTGGGAAAGTCCAAGCAGGTATCTCTGGAAAGCCTTGAACGCTTCACCACGGGGGGACGAGTCGCCAAGTTCGATTCCCTCGATACCGTCCTCCGCGATCACGCCGCCCCATAGCGTGTGATCGAGGTCGATCGCCAGGACCTTCTTGGGACTCTGCTTCCGGGAGGCGATCAGGTGGCTTAGCTCTTGCGCGATGTCGACGAGAAAGTCAGGTGAGCCGAGCTGCTTCGATTCATACCACGCTCGCGCATCCGCCGCGGCTGAGATCCCTCGCCGCGCCGAGAGGAACTCGACGTCGCAGATCTGCACCTCAGCTGGGGCCCGAAGCCCGAGCTCGAGATTGACCGCCTTTCGGAAACTCCAGTCGGTGCCAAGCGTGCGTGAACGAAACGAGCCGAGATCGAGGTCGCCGGGCAGCGCAAGGTTGGCGAGGATCGCCGCCGCGCCGGAGCGCGCGGTGAAAGTCCGCGCGAGGTTGAGGAGGTGCTCAGCGGCGCAGACTGCGGCTTCGCGCTGATGTTCGACGGCATCGAGGAGCGAGCCGGAAAACCGGCAGTGGCTCGCGTTCGGCAGTATGAAGGCGAGATCCGGCCTGAAGGCGTACAGTGAGCTCGAGCCGTCTAGGATCTCCGAGACGAAATTATCGTACGCGCCGAGGAAACGTTCGCACTCGATTCCACGAATGGCCAGGAGATGTTCAACCAGTTCGTGCAATGGATAAAGGTTGTAGCCGCCTATCAGGGCGAGGCGGAGTCTTGGCTGGACGCTTCCGGGTGCATAAAGCTTCGTCTTTTTTCGAAGGGTCGACAGAAAGAACAGCTCGGAGAAGCTCGTCGCTTGCCGCGAGCGGGCGACAAGATGCCCCCAGAACGTGGCATCGCCTGACAACGCCAGGGACTTGAGTTCGGCATCATTGATGGGCCGGTCCGGCACGGGTACTGCAGCTAGAATGGCGAGCCTCCATTCAGGACAGCGACATCACGTGATTGTCCCCTACATTAAATGATGATATGGCTTGGGTCAATTAAATGAATTAAAGCTTAAATTAAGGTACAATAAATAGATGATGGTGCATGACAGGCCGGAGCCGGTGAGCCCAAATACGCCTTCCACCAAAGCTGAGAATCTGAAGCGGCTTCCCGCAGGAAACAACCTGCTTCTCCGAGAACTTCGGCTGGAGGACTCCGCGCAAGTCATCGCCTGGCGGAACGATCCCGTTCTCGGCAAGTTCCTGACCCGCGAGAAGCTGACCTTGGCTCAGCAGGAAGAGTTTTTCCGGAAATATCAGGCGAGGGTCGACGATTACTATTTCATTGCCGAATTCAAACGCTCGAAGAAGCCGGCTGGCAGCATCGCGCTTGCGAACCTGGATTTCGCGGCGGGACAGGGCGAAGTTGCGCGGTTGATCGTTGATCCTGCCGCGCGCCTTTTTCTGGCAGAGATGTTCGACCTTCTACTTGAATTCGCATTCGAGCAGCTGGGGCTTTCGGCCGTCGTGGCCAATGTTCAAGGCAGGAATAAAGCCGCGAAGAACTTTCATATTCGCCTCGGCTTCCAAACTGAAAAGGTTTCGCCGAAAGCTTGGTGGAACGGCGACGACGTGATTACGTTTCGGATGTCGCGCGCAGACTATCCACGGCTAAAACAGGTCTGGTCCGCGCTGCTCCTCGATGCACGAGAAGGTTAAACTGTTGGAGCAACCCGCCAGAGTCCGTTCGACGCCGCCCGTCTCCCTAGGCTGCCAGGGAAGGGAGGAGCAGCGCATGGATTTGCACTTTCATCACGTGGGAATGGCGTGTCGAAAGATTGCGGCGGAACTGCCCGAACTCGCGGTCGTTGGCTACAGTCCTGAAGGCCCCATGTTTGAGGACCCCATCCAGCAGGTTCGGATTCAGTTTGTGTCGGGCGGCGGTCCGCGCCTGGAGCTTATTGAGCCGACCGGCGCACAATCGCCGGTGGCGGGTATCTTGAAGCGCGGCAGCAAATTCTATCATCTTGCTTACGAGGCGGCTCGCTTCGACGACGCGATCGCTTGCTTTAGGGCGCAGCAATATCTTCCTGTATCGTCACCCGCGCCGGCGGTCGCGTTCGACATGCGCCGCATAGTGTTTCTTGCCTCCGCGACGCTCACGCTCGTTGAGCTCATCGAGGCGAGGGCCTAGCGCGAGTTGGCGATTGATCCGGATGCCAGGTAACGATTTGCGCGAGCCCGTCAGACGACACAGCTCCGCTGCGCCGAACCCATTCAGCAGCGCGCAGGCCGCCGGCCTGCAGTCTCACGACCGGCTCGGGGCCGAGGTCGGACAGCAGAATGCCCATGTGCCCCAGTTCCGGAGGCGTTGTTGGCCAAACACCCAACCCGTTTGCTGACAATGCGGTTCGATCCATGTCGCCCCAAAACTGCACGACAATGGCGCCAGGGGGCGCGCACGCAACGAGGTGAGCTGCTTCAGCCGAGCCGATGCGAGGCTCAGCCGCCGGTCGCAGCGCAACGATGATTGCGTCCCATTGGTCATGATACAAGGTCCGGACGTCCTCGAAGACGACCACGCTCGCTCCGGAGCTCACGAGACCGGAGCGAAGCGAGCCAATGAAGTCGTTGTCGCACAGCAGGGCAATGCGATTCTTGTAAGCGGATAAGCCGCTATCGTGCAGTTGCTTCACGCACAGCGGACCGAGGAACGAGAAGATATCGACTGACGGGTGACGTTCGTTCACGCCGACGATTGGAATTCCGCGCCGCAAGCATGCGTCCATGTCGAGGTCCTCGGAGCGAAATTCCCAGGCCTCGAACATCAAGGCGATGACGGCCTCCCTCGGTAGCTCATCAATAAGCGAAGCGGTAAGAGGCCGAAGATGGCCGCTGTTGGTTACGATATCCGTCTGATGGATGATATCGAGGGTGATCTGCTCCAGGATCTCGATGCGATGGGCCACGCCGACGGAATCTGCGAGCTTGAGGGTCTGGTCCCTGGCTTCAGCTGAGGTGCCGTGCTGCGTAGTTTTCGTAAAGGCATAGACGTGCCTGGCTCCGGCCATCGCTGCGAGAACGGCCGTCACGGCATACGCCCCGGTCGCAGCCTCGGTGAGAACCGTCAGTTCCGAAAGGTCTAAGAGAGTTTCGGTGAGGGCGCGGCTCATCAGGGCGCCCAAACGTGGCAATGAGAAGCCTGGTCGGAAGGTGGCGTCGAGGCGAGACCGCAATTGGCCGAATGCTGCACCGGACTCGGCCCCGATCATGAATCGCCTCTCGTTTTCGCCAGTTGGGAAAGCGGCCGTTTGGGCGCATGTGCGGCGACTGCTCTAGCCCCGTTCTGTGCCGAAGCGGCGGCTAAAGAGCGATATCGCATCATTTAATGCAGTTGAAATTACAATAGTTACAAACGCGCCCTGTGCATATAATGCGTTCGGTATAAGCTGCCTCTGGATCTCGCTTTGCGCGGGACTTCACCGATGTCGTGACGGATGCTGGCATGCAATAGCACTCGAGGTGTCGTTTGCGGGGGATTTAAAATTCGAGATTAACATATTTAACTTGCGGCGCATCCAAATCCGCTTATTTTCTGTCCTCGACCATTGCAGGGAAAGCGCCGATGAATCCACTCGACTCCAATAGTGAAGACCGTCGTGAGTTCTTGAGGAGCTGCGGAAAGTTTGCCGCCGTGACTCCTCCCGTGATGACGCTGCTGCTTTCGACCTCTCTGACCTCAACCGCCATCGCTAGTTCTGGCGGAAAACTTGTGCAGGGCAACAATGGCAAGGGCAACCGTGGTGGCGACGGCAGTCCTAACGGGAAAGAAGATAGCACTCGCTAGAGTGGCGCCCGCGGCCAAGTCCTGAAGGCTGCCGCGTTGACCGCCCGAGGTTCAGCCGGCCCTGCGGCGCCGTTGTGCGGACGAACGGTCGATCAGGAGATCGTTCAGCTTCTTGCCGGCGCGAAGCTGCGCCTTCAGCCATCGAGGCTGCTTACCACGGCCGGACCAGGTTTCGGACGGGTTCTTAGGGTTCTGATACTTCGGTAGCACGGGAGGGTAGGGGCGACGTGCACGCCCCTCGTTCTGCCCCCCGGCCTTCCCCTCAATCCTGCGAAGCCGCTCTTCAAGCTTGGCTTTTTCCGCGGTCATCCTTCGACTGAGAACAGCCGTGACCTCATCATAGAGCTGCCACAGCTCTGCTGTGGTCATGGATCCCCAGTCCTCATTCCCCATGGAAGCCGTCCCCACTACCTCCGAACCAAATCAGGAGGGGGATTATCAGGTCAAACCGGGGTCCGGCAAGCACGATCCACTCGCGCAGCTTCGTGAGTTGTGCAACGCGGTAATGGAGTTACCGGCTGAGGCTGTACCTCCGAACGAGCGGTCGCTTCCCCCGCCCCCGGGCTCGTCGTTTCGGCGCAAGCAATCGGTGCTCGGCCTTCAACACGCGGTTACGCAAGTTCTGCAATTCAGTGAATTGAACGATGAGAGCCTGATGAGTTTGACGCAAAACTGCTGAAGAATACATGTGACCACCTACTCATTGCCAACGATGCCCTCCATGACCGCTCATTGAAGTTGCTGAATTACGAAGATGCAGCTCCAATTTGGGTGACCGGTTTTCATCGCTGCTACACTGGCTGCGCGGCGCAGCCGTTTTTACCCAGCTCGGCCTTGGTGAATAGTATTACTTTTCCTCCTTTCAGAAGCGCGGCTTGTTGAACGGTCTCGCGTTCGTCGAAATTTCGTCGAATGTTAGATTTGAATCGTGAATGACCCAATATATCGTTGGTAATAACAGTGCCACCCTAGTTAATTGAATGTTGACCATCATAACACAGCAGTCTATCCCCGCGCCGATGACATTCTTTGGGAGAATTTGCTGATTGAATCTATCAGACGTTGTCGTAAGAACGCCGGTTTGGTCGAGCTTGCGGCCTCGAATCTTGACCGCATTCTTACGGTGCTGCGCATACTTGCCCATCAAGTTACGGTGGCGCGGTCGCCGAATGTTGGGCTGTCATGGTTTTGAGGCAGTGTGACGTTGTGGCCGAGCGGACTGGTCATCCTCGCGTTTCGAAGAAATTGTTGGATTAAACGGCTGCACGGGGGGTTTTTAGCGATAGGCAGGGGAAGCATGCACCGCACCAGAATTGTCATCGCGGACCGACATCCGATCGTTTTGCAAGGGATCAGGAGCGTTCTTGCAGCGCAGCGCGATTTTGCGATCGTTGCGTCCTGCAGCGATGGTGCAAGCTGCAACGAGGCAATCCGACTTCTTGTGCCGGACGTCGCGCTTGTCGATGCTGCACTGCCCGATGTAAGCCGGCAGCAGATCCTCGCTCCTGCGAACGCTTCAGGCCCAGCTCCCGCGGTGGTCTTCTTCGCCGGTGTCGCGGCCGATTGTGAGTTGCAAAGGCTAGCCTTGAGCGGCGCCTGCATCGTCCTCTCCAAGGATTCGGATGCCGAGATGCTGGTCTCAACCCTGCGGAAGGCCGCCCAGGGCCAAGCAGCGGCATCGCCGGGCCCCTGGCAAACCAATGACGAGCCCCGTCCCGATGAGAAGCCCCTCACACAACTGACGGACCGGGAGCGGCAAATCATGCGGCTCGTGTCGGAGGGTCTATCGAACAAGGAGATTGGACGTCGGTTGAACCTTGCCGACGGCACGATCAAGGTCCACCTTCATCATATCTTCCAAAAGCTGGACATCAGCAATCGCACGGTTCTCGCGGCATTGGCGATTTCGCGAAACGAGCTGAATGCCCCGTCACGTGAGCTGGATTCCCCTGATCTGTTGCGTCAGGATCCGGCGGGCGTGAAATGACCGGGGCGTCTGGCTTCTTCCCGAGCGTGCGCGGGGGGTTATCGTGGCGCCAGATGCCCAGCCATGTCGCTGCAGGCCCCTTCGGCCTCTTCTAACGTTTGAAAGGGCGAACCGCCGATCTTGATTGCGGCTTGGTTTCTGTGGAGCGGACGCCAACTCGCCAAATAGCCGGTGCGTCCATGAAAGCCGGGGCCTCTCGGGCTTTCGAAGCTGATCACGAACGAGAAGCCCTCGCTGGTCGCGCTCCAGATCTCCATGTCGCGGACAGACCGGTGGAATTGCAGTGGCATCGTCATCATCCGTTGCATCCGTTGCAATCGAGCCCTGCGCTCGACGTCCGTTAAAACGTAAATTAATCATATTAAATGGCGAGCGCAACTCCGAAGCTGCGCCCGAAAGGCCAGGAAGTACAGGAACGAGTACGGAAATTGCCACGATCAATTGACAGCGCACGTCAAGCAACGCCACTCGGATAAAGAAAATTATCGGTTGAAAATACATTTAATGTATAATACCATAAATTGATATTTTAAACCGAGGAGAGCGTATTGTGACCCGGGACGGCAACGAAGATGACGACCGGCGGGCGTTCTTGAAAACCTGCGGAAGATTTGCGGCCGTCACACCCCCAGTGATGACTCTGCTTCTATCCACTTCCCTGACCTCAAGAGCCATTGCAAGCTCGGGGGGGCTGCATCGAGTGACGCAGAAGGACGGGAGGCAATCGTCGTTCTTCGATAACGACCGGTCGTCCGTATCGGGACCGGGGAGCTCCAGCGGCGGGTCAACAGGGGGCGGGGGAGCCCCTGGCGGGGGCTCTGCTAAATCATCTCGCGCCGGAGGAGGGGCAGCCGGTGGCGGATCCGGCGGTAGCGGCGGGTCTGGTGGTGGCGGAGGCAATGCGAAAGGGCCTTTCGCAACTGGCGGCGGCTCTGGAATTCCAAACGCACAAGGTGGGCTCGATTGCGCAGAAGAAGATGAGGAAAAGCGCAAGGCCGAGTGTCCGGGAGCCAACACCAGGATTTCGAGTGCAGCCGAATCCAGCCGATAGCAGTCTTCTCAGCCCATGCGTGAGCCTGCGGCGCCGTACGGTTTAGCAGGGCTGGACCTTTCTTAAACGTTCGGCCGAGTCGTCCCTTGTTGCACCGCAGCAGCGCGATTTGCGGTGCAAATACTGCCAAATGTTCATGCGATTGTGGTGAACTGCATACTTTTTCTGACCTTATCAGTAGGCGACTTTCCTCAAGACCTCGATCAGGAGCGTGTCATGAATATCCGCGTTCGAGCGGAGAGACCTGCGGCGCTGCTTCGAGAGCGTCTCGAGGCGCTGGTCGCAGAGCTTGCGGAACTTGAAAAGCTCAGAGAGCGGGTAGGTCGAGAGGAGAATCTTCAGCGCAAGCTGCGCAAGGCGGGCGGCGCCAATAACCCAGCTCGGACCGCGGGTGAGCCTTCCGGCTTTGCACAGGCAAAGCTCATGGCCATACCGCTTATTCGCAAGAAGTCGGGCTGTTGTGACGAGCGTCCCAAGGCGAATGGATGACAGGAATTTTCGTCATTGTTCGCTTCGGCCGGGAGCCGGCCGCAAAGTCGAAAAAATGCCACGCAGGATCGGACGTTTGCAGCGACTGAGCTTCGCGCGGTTTGCCGGATGGCGCGGGCACATGCGGGTGGTTCGCGAAAACGAACTGGTTCTAAGAGCCTGTCCCGGCTATTCGACTGCCAGGCGAGCGGGAGGCGCTCCGCGCTGGAGGCCTATGAACGAGCCCGACCGTGCTCTGCGAGACGATCCGATCGATTCTGCGGCTCATGACCTTGTAGCATTCGCATGCCATGGCTTCGAGCCGCGGCCGATCGATTTCAAGCTGGCCACGTCGATTGGATCTTAGCGCTCTCGATGTCCGCATTGTGCTCACGACATGTGTGACGGTGGTGCGGCGGACGCCCAGCAATTCCGACAACGTTTCCTGGGTCAGCGGGAGGAGATCGCTGCCATTTGCCCGATCGTGAATGTGAAGCAGCCAGCGCGCCAAGCGGGATTCGACGGAATGTAATGCGTTGCAGGCAGCCACGTGCTGGAGTTGCGTCAGCAACGATCTCGTGAACACTTGCACCATCGCTGCGACGGCGGGGCTGCAATGTTGCGCTGTCAGGAATTGCGCGGGCGAGATCTGCAGCGCGGTCCCGGCGATGCGAGCAATGGCCGTCACGGGCGAGTGGGAGGCGCCAAGCGCTGATGTCAGACCCACAGCCCCTTCATGGCCCACTATCGTCGTGGCGACCGTCTGCCCGTTCGGCAGTTCCATGATAGTGGCTATCGCGCCGCTCAGGGGGAAGAGAAGATGTTCGATCCGATCGCCTGATCGGACGAGCACCGTATCGCGCTCGATCCCGATCTTCCGCAGATGAGGTGCAAGCAAAGCAAAATCCGCCGGCGGCAACGCTGCTAACAACCGATTACCAACCCTAGTCGCGTGGTCCATCATGGGATCAACCCCCCGACGGATGTTCGGCGCGAGAACTCATGCCGGCTCGTCGAGCTGCTGTCCGGCGTGCAGCTCAACAGCAGTCAACTGGCAACCACAGATATGGTTCCTGCGATGAAAGCCAGCACGCGTTGGTCTGCCATTCAACGGACGGCCTGCGCCCGCGACTCCAGCTTGCGCTTATACGGACCTGTCGCGGACCTGCAGTTGATGTCGCCGACTCGCCGACGGCAGCCTGCGCTGCGGCTGAACGGCATCCCAGCCAACGATCATTCTCCGAACAGCTGATCGGCCTTGAGAGTGAAGCGCGCAGGCGCGCATCGCGAGCGCGCTCTGAAAGTCTCGTCTCGGGGACGGCCAATTTCCAAGATGGTGTTCTGGGCGCCGGGACCAAAAGCGTTGGAATGACGGCCGTGAGCCGTTCGTGTGCCCCACTCGAAGCCCACCCAACGGCTTGGCGTCGCCGTACTATTCGGCAAAAGGCTAGAACTTACGGCAAATGGGCACATTTGCCGTCAAATTTGCGATTTTAGATATGGTTAAATCTGATTAAATCTCTTTCTTTATTCTATTCGTTGTATTTTAATGACCTCACTCGGCCTCGGCTATATGCCGAAGGACATAGACGGCCGGGTCGAGGCAGAGTCCATGTTAGACACGTCTGCGAAAGAGCGGGTACTCAAGCCCGTCCGGCTTGTGATCGTAGATCGACAGCCGATCGTTCTACGGGGGCTTGAGTCGGTACTCGGGGCACAGCCGGACTTCGACGTCATCGCGTCGTGCAGCGACGGGACAAGCTGCATCCAAGCGATGCGGAATTTGACACCCGACGTTGCACTTCTTGCTGACACCCTGCCAGATCTGACGGCATCCGAGATCCTCGCCATTGCGAAAGCTGATCGGCTGCCCACGCGCCTGGTGTTCTTTACAGATTCCGACACGGACCACGATCTAACCTTAGCCATCGCTGCTGGCGCGTGTGATGCAATCGCGAAGTATGTCGCACCGGACGCTGTGCTCCGATCGCTGCGACTGATGACGAAGCGTAGCTTTTTGGAGCAGTCCGATCTCTCGCCAACCGTCGAGAAAACCGACAGCAGCAAAATCGAGAACCTACTGGAGCTATTGACGCCGCGCGAACGTCAAGTTGTACGACTTGTTTCAGAAGGAATGTCGAACAAGGAGATCGCGCACCAGCTAAACGTTTCCGATGGAACCGTTAAAGTACACCTGCACAACATATTTCAGAAGCTTGAAATAACCAACAGGACGGTGCTCGCCACCCTCGCATTGCTGCAACGCCCGTCCGGGTTCGGAATGTTCTCGCTTGCACTCCTGGCGGTCGCCATTGCGGACGAACTCAAGGCGTCGGAGGCAAACGACATGCTTCCGCATGACGACAGCACCGGCCCCGCGGTGGAGTATGCCGAATATGAGCTCTGGAAGCGAGCTATCCTCCGTCACGCCATCGTCGCGGATTCCGACGAAAAGCCGTCGCTCACTCAGAGAGGCGTTTTTGTCGGGGCGAGCCAAATCTCGACCGCGGCATCGGCAATGGAAGCGCCTCGCACCGCTGAGCAATCCGCAGGCTCGAAATCGTGGAAGGACTACAGTTCTGTTGGATCAAGCACGCCCGGTTTGGCCACACCTTCCCTGCGAGGAGTGAACGACGCGAAGATTGGAGGTGACTCCACCGCGGAACATCTATTCTCGCGGCTGACATCCAATCCGACGTTGATTCACGGAGGGTATGGTACTTTCGCCACTCTCACCGGTGCGTTGATCTACACACTCAGCGATCCCCATTTGGCATCGCTGTCGCATGACCCGGCCAAAGCGCCGCTCGACAGCTTCGTGGACGTTACCGGATACAATGCGGCCACCAAACTGGCTGCGATCACCAATGCCGACGATCATCATGTAGACGATTCAGTCCCGGGTTTCGTTGCGCAGGCTTCTCGCCTGCCTTCGGCGTTTGTGGCCGCTGAAAACGAAAGCGCCGCCGGAGAAGGCACTCGGGGCCACTCGAGTGATGGTATCGTAGGGGAGACTCTCCAAAAACTTGCCGGCCTCGTGCACTTCAGTCACGATGCCGGCAGTAGCGGATATAGCCACGATCAGCTGATGGGCGGCAACGTCGCTGAAAACGTTGTTCATCGCGACCCGACCGATTCCAGTTCTACCTCTTCCGACTCTGTCTTCAACTTCGCGTCTGGGCCGAGCAGGATCAATCTTGCGGCTTTCGGAGCCCTTGCAAGGCTTCATATGACAGCAGCAAGCAAGTCCATACCGCCACACACCGTCGCTTGGATCTTCAACTCCACAACCAATGAAACGATCGTCTATGTGAATGCGACCGATCGTGTTCTGGAGATCGGAGACCGCGACCTGTTGGAAATCCATCTGCAGGGGATTGTATCCATCGCAGAATCGGATGTCGTCGGCCAGCCGACAGCCGCGGCGGCCGCTCTCACCTTGGAGCAGCTCGAAGAAGCGCTGACATCCGTAATTGCAATCGAAGCTATTCTGAGTACCGACAGTGCCCATGCAAGTATCGGGACGAGAGAGAGCACATTCGGGACCGCTGGAGTTTGGGACAGTCTGGCTGATGCCGGCTTGAGGACTGAATTCGCGCCGGCCCGCACAACGGAAGAGAGCGTCGATGGGACCGAGGGGTCGGCTCGCATATCACCGATCGTGCTTGCTCATGCTGCAGCGGTAACGGAAGTTGAAAGTCTTACATTGAAGAGTCAGCGGAACGATGCAGGCACCGGCCCCAGCATCGCAGCGGCCGGTAGCGCGGGCGGCAGTAACTCACAGCATGTTCTGGAGCCATGGCCTGCAAAGGAAACAGGTGCGGAGCAGACGGACGGTGGCTTCATACCTGGGAGTGATGTCGGTGATGAGAACGAGCATCAATCCCCGGCTTCGGACCCTTCGGGAAAGTCAGAAACAGGCAGCGCGGAACATGGCAAGCCGGTGCATTCAACCTCTAAAAGCGCACCGGAAGCAGCCGATTTTGGTGAATCGAGCCTCGCGACAGCGCACAGGGACGACCGCGAAGGGACGCGGCACGCTCCCGAGCAAATGTCTGCAATGGCCGCCGCCAGAGATGCGGCCGACGTGAAGTCCATACCGGGCAATCGCGCCGGCAAGGACAACGCGCATGATTCACCGGCTTCGGACCGTTCGTCAGGGTCAGCGAAAACGGTCGAACCGGGCGGCCTCGACGACAGCAACTCGCACGCGTCGGAGCGAGGGTCGGCAAAGGCGGCCACGGAGACGGCCGAAGCGAAGTCCATGCCGGGCAATCGCGCCGGCAAGGACAACGCGCATGATCCACTGGCTTCGGACGATTCGTCGGGGTTAGCGAAAACGGTCGAACCGGGCGGCCTGGGCGACAGCAACTCGCACGCGTCGGAGCGAGGGTCGGCAAAGGCGACCACGGAGACGGCCGAAGCGAAGTCCATGCCGGGCAATCGCGCCGGCAAGAACAACGAGCATGATTCACTGGCATCGGACGATTGGTCAGGGCCAGCAAAAACGGCCGAACCAGGCGGCCTGGACGACAGCAACTCGCACGCGTCGGAGCGAGGGTCGGCAAAGGCGGCCACGGAGACGGCCGAAGCGAAGTCCATGCCGGGCAATCGCGCCGGCAAGAACAACGAGCATGATTCACTGGCATCGGACGATTGGTCAGGGCCAGCAAAAACGGCCGAACCAGGCGGCCTGGACGACAGCAACTCGCACGCGTCGGAGCGAGGGTCGGCAAAGGCGGCCACGGAGACGGCCGAAGCGAAGTCCGTACCGGGCAATCGCGCCGGCAAGGACAACGCGCATGATTCACTGGCATCGGACGATTGGTCAGGGCCAGCAAAAACGGCCGAACCAGGCGGCCTGGACCACAGCAACTCGCACGCGTCGGAGCGAGGGTCGGCAAAGGCGGCCACGGAGACGGCCGAAGCGAAGTTCGTACCGGACAATCGCGCCGACAAGCACAACGCGCATGATCCACTGGCTTCGGACGATTGGTCAGGGCCAGCAAAAACGGCCGAACCAGGCGGCCTGGACCACAGCAACTCGCACGCGTCGGAGCGAGGGTCGGCAAAGGCGGCCACGGAGACGGCCGAAGCGAAGTTCGTACCGGACAATCGCGCCGACAAGCACAACGCGCATGATCCACTGGCTTCGGACGATTGGTCAGGGCCAGCAAAAACGGCCGAACCAGGCGGCCTGGACCACAGCAACTCGCACGCGTCGGAGCGAGGGTCGGCAAAGGCGGCCACGGAGACGGCCGAAGCGAAGTTCGTACCGGACAATCGCGCCGACAAGCACAACGCGCATGATCCACTGGCTTCGGACGATTCGTCGGGGTTAGCGAGAACGGCCGAACCAGGCGGCCTGGGCCACAGCAACTCGCACGCGTCGGAGCGAGGGGCGGCAATGGCGGCCACCGAGACGGCCGAAGCTAAGGCCATACCGGGCAACGGCGTCGGCAATGACAATGAGCATCATTCCTGGACTCCGGCCGATGCGCCTGGGCCAGCGAAAATGGCAGAGCCCAGCGGCATGGAGCACAGCAACAAATGGTGGCACTCGACCTCTGCTCACGGGCCGAAGGCTGACGAAAGTGTTGCAACGGCCGGTCGCGCGGATCGCGGTAGTACGCAAAACGTCGCGGAGCCGGAGCATGTAAAGGCGACAACCACCGAGTTGGCTGAAACTGTCATGTCCGAGATGAGTGTCGGCGATGGCGGCAATCATCGTGCATCGAACGCAAGCGCGTCGGCAGCAGTGGCCACGGCAAAATTGGCTGACCTGCAGCACAGTAATTCAGGATACAATTCACATTCGTCACACTCGACCTCCGCAAAGGCATCAGCAGCAGCCGAGATTGCCGAATCGAGCGCCACAAAAGGCGATAGTGCAGGGAACGGAAACTCGCAGCACGCTGCGCAACCTGCTGGAATCGCATCGGAGGCCGCACAGCCGGCTAAAGCTGCGTTCGAGGCCGGCGGCGCCGATCGAGAGCGGGTGTTCCGCTTCGACAGCGACGCAACTCCTTTCACTCCCATCGTCACGATTGAACCTAGAGAGGTCCACATTCCGCTCGATCCACGCGCCAAGCCCGGTCAGGCGGCCAACCTCGATATCCTCGTCAAAATCCTGCCCAACGGACTGGATGATCCCGCGGCCAACCATGGCAATAACGGTCCCCATCACGCCCCTGTAGCTGCGCATCATGACCTGCTGATTTGAAATGTTGCATTGTCTCGCGAGCAGGACGCAGGGCCGATGTTGAACAGCTTGCTCCGTATACTGGTCGGTTGATATGCGGCCTGGATCCTTGAGTGGCCGGCCGTGGGACCAAACCGTGCCGTGGGACAGCGCGATCTCTCGAAAAGCGCCACCCGACAAGACGCGCCTTGGGTGGCCTTCCTGAAAGATATTCTTAGACTTGAAATGCCCCTTATGCATTGATAGTCCTCGATAACTCATTGAAATCACAGAAAATGCGACCGCCCTCCGAGCGCACCACCTTCATTTTGTAGCTTTTCTGGGCGGGGTTCGCGCTGCACGCCGCGATTCGGAACCAAAGCCCTCGCGCCGCATTCGCAACTGGTCGCCGAATGCGCTTGAAGGTGGAGGACGATGAGGGACGCTATGGCCGATGTTGCCGAGATCCGCGGCGCCGTTCACTTGTGCATCGACATGCAGAACATTTTCGCCCCCGATGGCCTTTGGGCGACGCCCTGGATGGAGCGGGTGCTGCCGACGATCGTCTCGGTCGTTGCGCGCCATGCGGAGAGAACGATCTTCACACGCTTCATCACCCCGCAGAATCCCGAGGATCGCCCGGGGCAGTGGCAGAGTTATTTCCGCCGCTGGCGCCAGGCGACGCGCAGGCATCTGCCGTCATCGGCTCTGGAGCTCGTGCCGGCCTTGGCACGTTTCGTTCCGCCGGCGGCAATGATCGACAAGCCGGCCTATTCCGCGTTCAGCAATCCCGGTCTTGCGAGTCTGCTGGTCGAGAAGAACGTCGGCACCGTCGTGATATCGGGCGCGGAGACGGACGTCTGCGTGCTCTCGACGGTCCTGAGCGCCGTCGATCTCGGCTTCAGGATCGTCATCATCGAGGACGCGCTGTGCAGCTCGTCCGACGTCGGCCACGATGCGCTCATGACGATGTACCGCACCCGCTTCCACGGCCAGGTCGACCTGGTGACAGCAGAAGAGCTGGCCGAGGTCTGGCGGGAGTAGGCTCCCGACGTCATTGAGCCGCGCAAGGTCCTCGCGTCCCACGAGGCGGATCAAGCAACCGCGACGTCTGCCGCCACCGGTCTCGCATGCGGCGGCCGAGCATCGTCCGCGCCGGACCGCATGCTCAGGTAGGTTGGGTCGAAGCCGGCGAGCCGGACCAGCCCCGGCCAGTCCGCGATGGTCAAGGTCTTGCCCTGCCATTGCAGCAGATGGCAGCGGCGCAGCTCCTGGATGGTGCGGTTGGCATGGACCGGGGAGATGCTGCAGGCTGCGGCGAGGTCGGACTGGGTGAAGGGCGAGGACAACCTGAAATCCCGGGCAAGCCCGACGGTTTGCAGCCGCACCGTGATCTCGCAGAGCAGATGCGCCACGCGCGTCAACGCGTCCCGGCTGCCGAGATTGACCGTCCAGTTGCGCTGAATGGCGTGATCGGCAAGCAGCATCAACAGCAGGGCGTGCGACATCGCCGGAGAACGCGCCGCGAGCTCGCGAAAGAAGCGGTGCGGTACGAGCGCGACGATTGCGGAGCCGAGCGCGGTCAGATTGCCCTCGATGCGTGGGCGATACAGGCTTTGCAGGTTGGCGATGTCGCCGGGCACGCAGATCGCGGTGATCTGGCCATCTGCGCTTTCGTCATTCTGCCAGGACAGATATCCCTGGAGCACCAGGCAGCATTGCGTTGCCTCATCGCCGTGCCGCAGGATGGTCTGATGCCCGCCGAAATGCGCGATGCTGCTCGGCATGTCCGCCAGCAGATCGAGATGTTCCGGGGTCAGTTCGACGAGGCTCGTCAGGCGGTCGGCCAGCCTCGAGAAAGCAAATCCTGCCTGCATTTGATCTCCGACGGCCCCCATCGGCTCCAAGTGTGGCCTATAACGACGGCGGAAAGCATTAACGTTTGATAGGTTCGTCTGGAGTATCGGCGAGGCAGCAGGCCGCTTGCCGATACAAGATCCTCACGTTCAATTGACGTTGTCGCCGAGCATGTTGCGGACGCCTGTGGTCACGGCGGCGAGGCCGCGCGTGCCGTGCATCAGCGCGATCTCGCCCTGCTGCTCGTGGCGGATGGCGTGCGCCATGATGCGCAGCCGAGGGTCGCCGCGGCTGTGCCACATCTGGTCGGCCATCCTGACCGCACCGCGGTGATGCCGACTCATCGCCTCGACGAACAGCATGTCGAACTGGTCCGGTGGCGCGGTCTTGACCTGGCGCATCTCGGCCGGCGTCAGGAAGCCCGGCATCGCCGCCCGCTCCTCGGTGCTGCAATCGGGCATCTCCGTGTCGAACCAGCTCAGCCACCAATTCTCGAAGATCCGGTTCTCTCCGGTCTGGCTCGCGACCATCAGCATTGCGAGCTTGCGCAGATGCGGATCCTGCGCGCGCTCGGCAGCCGTCCGCGCCAGCTCGATGCCCTGGGCATGATGCGTTGTCATGTGCCGGATGTAGGCCTGGTCTTGATCCCTGTCGCGGCCCATCCACGGCAGCTCGTAGCCATGACCGCCGAACAATGCGACCGCCCCAAGTAGCGCAATCACGGCCAACGCGCCGGTCGTCCACATGTTGGTGAAGCGCACGTCGCGCGCCGGCGCAAGCCCGCGTCGCCAGCGCAGGCGCGCGAACAGGGGATACATCACGGCCGAGGAGCCGTGGACCAGCAGCCCGATCCAGTAGGGTTGTTGCAGCGTGAACAGCGGTTGCCAGAATGGAAACAGCGGCACCAGCACGAACCATTCCATGCCCGAGGAGAACACGGCCCAAGGCAGCGCCAGCAGCAGGATCGTCATCGGCCGCAAGTCGGCCGTCCAGCGTCCGAGCACGCCGAAGAAAACCAACGCCCAGGAAAAATCGGCCCATTGGTGAAAGGCGATCCCGGCCAGGATCGCGCTCCAGGATGGCTCGGAGCTGATCGCCCAGTCGCGCGCAGGAATTGCGGCGACGGTCATCCAGTCGACCGCCGCATCGCGGCCGATGCGGGCAGCGAAGAGCTGGCTGACGATGGTCGAAAAAGTGCTGCTGATCAGGCCGAGTGCGGCCGCGGCAATCCAGCGCGAACGCCGCCGCTCGCCAGTGGTGCGCCGCGCCTCACTCGTGAGTGCTGGTCGCGGCTCCGCGTTCACGTCAGCTGCTTGAGCTTCTTCAGCGGATTGAGTTCGCTCGGCTTGTCCTGTTCGTCGCGCCCGCGCTCGGCCTGCGCCTTGCCGTCATCGTGCAGATCCTGGTCGCCGATGATCTCGCCGACGGCCTGCTTGGTCTTGCCGGCGATCCGCTGCTGCAGACCTTTGGTCTTGCCCATGAGCTGCCTCCGATATGTCCTGCCGTGGCTCACGCCGCTACCCCGGCGCCTGAAGGGGCGTGGGCGCCGGGGCTGCGGTCTTGCAAATTGCTTCCGGCGGCGGGGGGAGACGCCGGAAGCGTTGTTCAGACTCTTCGCGACGCGGATGGTTCCTCCTGACGTCACCGAGGCTCGAGCGCGATGATCACGCCTTCGTTGCCCCGGAGCAGGATGGACGCATCCGGCACCGGCTCGGGAGGCCGATCCAAATGCGTCGACATCAAAAGACGGCCGCGACCTTGCCAATGGAATTTCCGCGGTTCGGCCGCGAGATTGAGCGCGACCAGGATTTCGTTACGGCCATCCTTCCGCTTGTACGCCAGGACATCGTTCTGCGACCGCAACGGTTCGTAGCCGCCCCGTTGCAGGCCGGCATGCTCGCGCCGCAGCGTCATCAGCGCACGAAACAGAGCGAGGATCGAGCGTTCGCCGCGCTGCTGTGCGGCGACATTGGCCGCACCATCGGGCGGCTCGAGCGGCAGCCATGGGTGGCCCGCCGTGAAGCCGCCGTCGGGGCTGTCATCCCACCGCATCGGTGCGCGTTCGGGATCGCGGCACAGGCCGTAGCCGGGCACGAGCTTCTCGAAGGGATCGCGGACGCGGCCAGGCGGGATCGGCACACGCTTGCGGCCGATCTCGTCGCCCATGAAGAAGAACGGCGTTCCCCGCAGCGTCATCAGCAGCATCGCCAGCACGCGCATCTGCGCCTCGCCGATCTTGCTCGCGATCCGTTGCTTATCATGGCCGCCGATGACCCAAACTGGCCAGCCATCGTCGGGGATGGCGTTGAAATAGGCGTCGATCGTGGCCTGCAGCGAGAGGGCGTCCCATTTGGAATCGAGCAGGGCGAAGTTGAGCGGCAGATGCAGGCGCGGCCGGTCATTGCCGTAGAAGTGGCCGATGCGATCGGTCTCACCCTGGACCTCGCCGCACAACATCCTTCCAGGATAGGCGTCGATCACCTCACGGATGAACTCGATGCAATCCATCGTCTCGGGCCGGTCATCGGTGAACACGGGTGTGTGCCGCTGCGGCGGCGGCTTGCCCTCTGCGTTGGGGTTCGACGGATTGTCGCGCAAGAGCCGGTCCTTGATCAGGACCGCACTGGCGTCGACGCGAAAGCCGTCGACCCCGCGGTCGAGCCAGAACCGCATGGAATCGGCGACCGCGGCGCGCACTTGCGGGTTGCGCCAGTTGAGGTCGGGCTGCTCCACCAGAAAGGAATGATAGTAATATTGCCGGCGCGCCTCGCACCATTCCCAGCCGCTGCCGCCGAACCGGCTCAGCCAGTTGTTGGGCGGCCCGCCGTTCTCGGCCGGATCAGCCCAGACGTACCAATCGGCTTTCGCGCTGTTGCGCGAGCTTGCGCTCTCGACGAACCATGCATGATCGTTCGCGGTGTGATTGGGGACGAGGTCGAGGATAAGCCGGATGCCCGCAGCGTGCAGCGCTTCGAGCACGCGATCGAACTCCTCGAGGCTGCCGAAGGCGGGATCGATCGAACAATAGTCGGAGATGTCGTAACCGAGGTCGCGGAAGGGGCTTTTGTAGATCGGCGTCAGCCACACCGCGTCGACGCCGAGCCATTTCAAATAGTCGATGCGTGACATCAATCCGGCAAGGTCGCCCTTGCCGTCGCCGTTCGAGTCCTGAAATGAGATCAGCGCGATCTCGTAGATGACGGCGGATTCCCACCACACAGCTTCGTCACGGGACTCGACGCTCATCACCTTGCTTCACCTCGTTTGTCTCGGCATGTGTCTTGGCATGGGCCGCGATCTGCCTTGCCGCAGTCCGGGCGCTCTCGATGCCCTTGGGAAAGCCGCTGCGGTTCGGATAGAGCTTGCGCCGCGCATCGCGCGGCGGACGGCGCGGCTTGGTGTCCTGGGCCGCACGGTAGTCGAGCACGGCGATGCCGCCGACCATCAGCAGCGCCAGCGCGATATTGCCCTTCTTGGGATTGTCCGACGTCAGTCCGGACAGCAGCGCGGCGGCATCGAGGCCGTCGCCGCCGACGCGGGCCCACAGGCCGGCGTTCTTGTCGACGGAGAGTGACATGATCCCGGCGAGGATCTCGCGCACGCCGAAGGCGCGGACCAGCGTCTCATGGCCTTCCATACCCAGCGTGCGCGTGACGCGCCTCGGCGCGAACAACTCGACGACGCCGAGGCCGATGCTGAACCAGCCGAGTGCGCGCGCGAGCTGGTCCGCCGGCTGCTTCAGGCTCGGTCCGCCCTCGACGATCTTGGGGTCGCCCTTGGTGCGGACGATGTTGGAGAAGTGAAACATAGCTGGCTCCTTCAGGGCTTCAGCACGACCTTGACGCAGGAATCGCGCTTGTCGCGAAACACCTGGTACATCTCCGGCCCCTGGGCGAGCGGGACGGTATGGGTGATGACGAAGGACGGATCGATCTCGCCCTCTTCGATGCGGCGGAGCAGGTCGTCGGTCCAGCGGTTGACGTGGGTCTGGCCGGTCCGCATCGTCAGGCCCTTGTTCATGAAGGCGCCCATCGGGAGCATGTCGGACAGGCCGCTGTACACGCCTGCGACCGAGATGATGCCGCCGGGACGGCAGACATAGATCATCTCGCGCAGCACGTGGGGCCGGTCGCTCTCGGCCATCACCATCTGCTTGGCGCGGTCGAGCAGGGTGTCAGGCAGCGATGGCATCACATGCGATTCCATGCCGACGCAATCGATGCATTTTTCCGGACCCTTGCCGTCGGTCAGCTCCTGGAGCCGCTCCACCACGCTCTCGGTCTCGAAGTTGATCGTGGTGGCGCCGCCGGCCTCGGCCATGCTGAGCCGCTCCGGCAGGCAATCGATCGCGATCACCTGGTTGGCGCCGAGCAGGATGGCGCTGCGGATCGCCATCTGCCCGACCGGGCCGCAGCCCCAGATCGCGACAGTGTCGGTCGGCTCGATGTCGCATTGCACGGCCGCCTGCCAGCCGGTCGGGAAGATGTCGCTGAGGAACAGCAATTGCTCGTCGGGAATGCCCGGAGGCACCTTGATGTGCGTGGCATCGGCAAAGGGCACGCGGAGATATTCGGCCTGGCCGCCCGGATAGCCGCCGGTCAGATGCGTGTAGCCAAACAGGCCGGCGGTGGTGTGTCCGAACACCTTGTCGGCCAGGTGGCGCTTGCGGTTGGTGGTCTCGCACACCGAGAAATTGCCGCGCTTGCACTGGTCGCATTCACCGCAAATGATCGTGAAGGGCACCACGATCCGGTCGCCCTTCTTCAGCTTGCCGTCGACGCCGGAGCCGACCTCGACCACTTCGCCCATGGTCTCGTGGCCCATGATGTCGCCGGGCAGCATGCCCGGAATGAAATTGTGGAAGAGATGGAGGTCGGAACCGCAGATGGCGCAGCTCGTGACCTTGATGATGGCGTCGCGCGGGTCCTGGATCTCGGGGTCGGTGACCGTGTCGCAGCGAATATCTTCCTTGCCGTGCCAAACCAGCGCCTTCATCTTCCGTCCTCTCGGCTGAACCAGTTGGCACTTAAGTCCAGGAATGAACGATGGTTGCTAATCGACGTGCATTTCTTCGCAAGCGCACCCGATAGGAACGAGATGGCGGCGGCGCGATTGGGCGTCATCATCCTCCTCTCAAGGACCTATGCCATGCCCGCCAATCAACTCGCCGTCGTCACAGGCGCCTCCACCGGCATCGGCCTGGAACTCGCAAGGTGCTGCGCGCAGGCCGGGTTCAACCTCGTCATCGCGGCGGACGAGCCGCAGATCGAGCGGGTGGCCGTCGATCTGCGCCGGCATGGCGGCAGCGTGGAGCCGGTCGAGACCGATCTCGCCACCACCGAGGGCGTCGACAAGCTCTGCGACGCCATCAGTGACCGGCCGGTGGATGCGCTGCTGGCCAATGCCGGAATCGGCCTCGGCAAGGCGTTCCTGGACCAGGACTTTGCCAGAGTGAAACACCTCATCGACACCAACATCACCGGCACGCTGTATCTGATCCACCGCGTCGGCAACGAGATGCTCCGCCGCAAGGCCGGCCGCATCCTGATCACCGGCTCGATCGCCGGCTTCATGCCCGGCAGTTTCCAGGCCGCCTACAACGCCAGCAAGGCGTTCCTCGATTCATTCTCGTTTGCGCTGCGCGAGGAATTGCGCGACAGCGGCGTCACGGTGACATGCCTGATGCCGGGTGCGACCGACACCGAGTTCTTCCGCCGCGCCGACATGATGGACACCAAGGTCGGCACCGAGAAGAAGGATGGCGCCTACGACGTCGCCAAGGCCGGCTTCGACGCCATGCTGCGCGGGGAGGCCGACATCGTCACCGGGCTGAAGAACAAGATCCAGACCACGGTCGCCAATGTCACGCCGAACGAGATGCTGGCCAAGCGGCATCGCAAGTTGGCCGAGCCGGGTACGGCAAGGTCGTGAGCTGAAGTTCGCCGCAAGCCCCGCGACCAACAGCCGCCCAACGAAATGCTGGACAAGGCGCGGCGGCTGATTCACATAGCCTAATGCGCTGGGTTCGCCGCCAGGCCAGACTGCATTCGTCAGGACGGGGCTGTAATGGCGATGGACCGCGTTGAAATAGCCTTTGTGGCGACCGCTATTACAGGTTTCCTGGTGATGATGGCCGCGATCGTCTGGATGATGCTGAGCTGATGGGGCAGGAGGCAGTCTTGCGGATCGCTCTGCCCTATGCGGCAGTCATCCTTTGCCTGGCGGTGACCGCCTGGCTCGCATTCGCGCATCTGTTCTGATCGTAGTCGATCGTCGTCAGCTTCCAGGCTCAACGAGCAGCGCCGCGAGCTGACGCGCCATCTTGGCAAGATCGATCGGTTTTTCAAAAAGCGGTACATCCTGAAATTCCGGTCCGACGGTGACCCTATCGTACCCCGTGGTGAACACGAACGGCACGTTGCGCGCCCTTAGTTCGCGAGCGACCGGAAAGATCCTCTCGCTGTGAATGTTCACGTCCAGGACCGCCGCATCCAGCGTGCTGCCGTCACGCAGGATCTTGAATGCATCCTCGATGTGCCCGGCAGGACCTGCCACCTCGGCACCCAGCGCCCGGAATGCCTCGCTGATGTCGTCGGCGAGGAAATACTCGTCCTCGACCACGAAAACCCTGCGCCCGGTGAAAGGCGCAGGCTGACCGGATGTTGTGCGCAACATCGTTATGATGCCTCAGCCTTCGCTTCGGCCCCGTAGGAACATAAAACGGGGCCCCGCCTTGATCCGAAACGATCAAATCGAAAACAGGTTCCATGAGCAACCGCGACATCATCGTGATCGGTGGCTCGGCAGGAGCGACCCAGCCACTGAAGCAGATCCTGAGCCGCTTGCCGCCGGATTTGCCCGCAGCCGTCTTCATCGTTCTGCACATTCCCGCGCAGGGCATCGGCATTCTGTCAACGGTCGCCAGGAGTGCCGGGCCGCTTCCGGTCCGCCAGGCCGAAAACGGCATGGAGATCGAGCCGGGGCAGATCTATTTAGCCGCCCCGGACCACCATTTGCTGCTGTCCAGGGATCGGGTGTTGCTCGGGCGCGGTCCGCGCGAGAACCTGGTCCGGCCGGCCATCGACGCCCTGTTTCGTTCCGCAGCCATCGCTTACGGGCCGCGGGTGATTGGCGTGCTCCTGAGCGGCTTGTTGTCCGACGGCGCGGCGGGTCTCAACGCCATCAAACGCTGCGGCGGGATGGCGGTGGTCCAGGACCCCACGGATGCCATCTCCGACGAGATGCCGCGGCGCGCGATGGAGGAGACCACGGTCGACCTCTGCGTTCCCGGCGCCAGTATGGGTGACGTCCTGTCCGAGCTCACCCGGGAGCAGGCCGGCGCGGCGCTGCCGATCCCGCCGGAGATCAGGCTGGAGGTCGAGATCGCGGCCGGAGACCGGATTGGCAGCGACAAGCTGCTCGCATTCGCCGATCCCGTCGCGCTGACCTGTCCGGCCTGCGGCGGCGTTCTGTCCGAGGTGAAGGAGTCGCGTCCGATGCGCTTCCGTTGCCAGGTTGGCCATGGATTCTCGGTCGATACGCTCGCCAAGGAGCAGGAGGGACGCGTCGACGAGGCCTTGCGTGTCGCCTTGCGCATCATCGAGGAACGGGCAGAGCTGGTCCAGCGCATGGCTGCCGACGGCCGGCGCAGCGGCCGGTCCGCGGTCGCCGAGATGTACCAGGCGAGGGCGGTCGAATATCGCGAATATGCCGATATGATCCGGCGGGTGGTGCTACAATCGCTCGATGCTCCCGGCCGCAAGCGGGAGACGTGAAGGGACTGCCATGGCCATCTCCGAACAAGCCCAGCAGCTCGGTGTCGAGCAGCGCCTTTTGGTCAAGGCCGACCGGGACATCGAAGAGGGCTCGCAGCGCATCCGCAAGCAGGAGGATCGTGTGCGCGAACTTCGCGCCGGCGGTCATGATACCCGCGAGGCGGAACGGCTGGTCGACGTGTTCAAGCAGAACCTTGCCGAGTGGGAGCGCCACCGCGTTCTGATCGCGCAGCGCATCACGTATCTGCAACGGCAGTTGGCTGCAGAACAGCCGGAAGCTGGTTGATGATCCCAGCGTTCAACGCCGCTCGTCGCCTAGCTGGCCGAGATGCTGCGCAGCCCCCTGGGCCGAGACTCGCGAGAGATCGAAGGAAGCTCTGTGACATCATTGTCTTTCAACTGTTGGGATCGAGCTAATTTCTGCTATCTGCAAGGATCGGGCGCCCGTTGGTGCCGGCCAGTGAGAGAGAGCTACCAGGTCCATGACTGAAGTCGGCGAGCAAGCGGCGGAAGGAGAGCGCCAGACCAAGTCCCCGCTCGTGATCGGCGTCGGCGCCTCACCGGCCGCTCTGGACAGCATCGGGCGTTTCTTTGCCAAGATGACCTTGAGCGACGACCAGGCGATCGTGCTGGCGCTTCAGCACCACGAGGCGTTCGACGAGGCTCAGCTGCGTCAGATCGTGCAAGGCTCGAACGGCTGCAGGTTGTCCGACCCCCGTCACGGCCAACCGATCGAAGGCGGGAACATCTATCTGTGCCCGCCGGCGATGATTACGACGATCCAGGGCGGCCGTTTCGCGATCCGCAAGGCCGAGCAGGCACCGGGCGAGCGAGCCACGATTGACAGCTTCCTGGTATCACTGGCGGAGGAGCACGCCGAGAAATCCATCGGTGTGATTTTGTGCGGGACCGGCGGCGACGGCACGCTGGGTACTGCGACGCTGAAAGATCACGGCGGTCTTGCCATCGCTGAAAGGGTCGCCAGCGAAAAATCGGCTCCTCTCAAGGATGCCAACACGGCGGCGGCGATCGCCGACTATGTGTTGCCGGCCGAGGAGATTCCCGAGCACATCCATGTCTATGCTCGCCATCTGCGTCGTCTGGAGGAAAAGCAGGGGTTCGACGAGGTGCTCGCCGCCGCTGCGACCTCGCTCTCGCGGATAGCCGACATCCTGCGTAACAAGACCGGCAACGATTTTCACGGCTACAAGCAAAATACCTTCCTGCGCCGGGTGCAAAGGCGCATGCAGGTCGTCCAGATCGAGGACATCCCCGCCTACGTGGATTTCCTGCGCAACGACAAGGATGAGGCGCAACACCTTTTCAATGATCTCCTGATCGGCGTCACCGAATTCTTCCGCGACAAGCGCGAATTCGAGGTTCTGGAGACCCAGATCATTCCAAAGATATTCGAGGGCAAGGGGGCCGCTCAGCAGGTTCGCGTCTGGGTGCTCGGTTGCGCCACTGGCGAGGAGGCCTATTCGATCGCCATCCTGCTGCGCGAACACATGGCGCGGATGGACTCCTTGCCGCAGGTGCAGATCTTCGCCACCGACATCGACGGACGGGCGCTGGCCACCGCGCGGGTCGGCCGTTATCGCACCTCGATCGAGGGCGACATGACCAGCGAACGCCTGGCGCGCTGGTTCGTGCGGGAGGGGGACACCTATTGCGTGGTCAAGGAGCTGCGCGAGATGTGCATCTTCTCCCAGCACAACGTCATCAAGGACGCGCCGTTCTCCAGGCTGGACCTGGTTTCGTGCCGCAATCTGCTGATCTATCTCAACGCGGAGCTTCAGAACCGCGTCATACCGCTGTTTCACTTTGCGCTGTTGCCCGACCGCTATCTATTCCTCGGAAATTCGGAGAATGTGACGCGGCATCCAAAGCTGTTCGTGCCAATCGACCGCCGTGCACGCATCTTCAGGAAACTCGATACCGGAACGCGGCTGCCTCCCGAGTTTCCGATCACGACCGCTGCGAGCAGGGCGCCGGTCGACGTGCCGCCGGTGCGCTCGCTCAGCCCTGACGTCGGCCTGGAGCGGCGCGCGCAACGGATCGCGGACCGATATGCCCCGGCTTACGTCATCACCGACGAGAATTTCCAGATCTTGCACTTTTCGGGACGTACCGGTCGGTACATCGAGCCAACCGCCGGCGCCGCTAGCCTCGATCTGCTTCAGCTCGTGCATCGCGATCTCCGCCTCGAGCTGCGGACCGCGCTCGGCCGCGCGGCGGAAACCAACGAGCCTGTCAATGCCGAGCAGGTGCACCTCGGCGTGAACGGGCACCGCATCCTTGTGAGCATCACGGTGGAGCCCATTCAGGACGACGCCGGCGGTCACCGGAACTTCGTCGTTTTGTTCAAGGACGGACCGGCCCAACCGATCAGGGACGACCAGGGCAAGTCCAACGCCCTCATTCGCACCGAGCATGTCGAGCGCCTCGAGAGCGAGCTGCGCGCGACACGTGAGCGCCTCCAGGCCACCATCGAGGAGCTCGAAAGTACCAATGAAGAGCTGAAATCCTCCAACGAGGAATACCAATCGCTCAACGAAGAGCTTCAGTCCGCCAACGAGGAGCTCGAGACTTCACGCGAAGAGTTGCAGTCGGTCAACGAAGAGCTGACGACGGTCAATGGCGAGTTGGCGCACCGCGTCCAGGAATTGACGCGCGCCACCAGCGATCTGAAGAATTTCCTCGAAAGCACGCAGATCGCGACCGTGTTTCTCGACAACGATTTACGGGTGATGACTTTCACCCCGGCTATCACGCAAGTCTTGCACCTGGTGGAAACCGATGCTGGCCGCCCGATATCTCACATCAAGGCGCGCATTCCGATCGAGGCGCTCTACGACGATGTCCGCCGCGTGCTGCGCACCCTGGCCAGCGCCGAGCGCGAGCTGACCTCGCCGGATGACCGCAAGAGATATATCGCGCGCGTCTTGCCGTACCGCAGCGTCGACAATTTCATCGCAGGCGTCGTCATCACGTTCATCGATGTTACGGAGATTACCCGCGCCGAGGAGCGGCAGCGCCTGCTACTGGCCGAATTGCAGCATCGCGTCCGCAATACGCTTGGTGTCGTGCGTTCGATCGCCCGCCGTTCGGCGGAGACGAGCACCACCGTGGAGGAATACGCCTCCCATCTGGACGGACGGCTCAACGCCTTCGCCCGGACCCAGGGACTGGTGACGCGGGATCCCGAGGGCGGTGTCGATCTCGAATACCTGGTGGTGGAGGAACTGCTCGCCTACAATGCCCGCGAAGGCGAGCAGATGCGCGTTTCGGGCCCGAAGGTCCGCTTCCAGCCCAAGGCCGCCGAAACGTTCGCTCTAGCCATTCACGAACTCGCGACCAACGCGCTGAAATACGGAGCGCTGAGTCAGCCGTCAGGCCGCATAGACGTGTCCTGGCGCATCGACGAAAGCACGGAACCCGCACAATTGACGGTCGAATGGCGGGAGCGTGGGGGGCCGCAGGTGCCGCCGCCGCTGCGGAAAGGTTTCGGAACCGAGCTTCTCGAGCGTACACTGGCGTTCGAGCTGAAGGGCCAGACCACGCTGACCTTCCATTCGGGGGGGCTGCAATGCACGATCATGATCCCAGTGACCAAGGGCTCCTTCCACACTCCCCCTGTGGCTGAGTGATGTCCTTGTCGATCGCCGACCGCAGCGTTTTGGACCCGGCCATTCGCCGGTTGAATGCGCTGAGGCCGCTTTCGTCGGAGGCTCGCGCGTCACTTGAATATGCGATGCTCGAAGGGGTGCAGCACGCTGGAGCAAACGAGGACCTGATCTCCGAGGGAGACACCGTCGACAGTGTCCGCATCGTGCTGTCGGGCTGGCTCTGCCGCTATAAGATGCTCGAGGATGGCCGGCGCCAGATCGTTAACTTCATCTTTCCCGGCGAAAGCTGCGACGCTCATGTATTCCTGCTCTCGACCATGGATCACACCATCGGTACGTTGACCCCGGTCGTTTACGCCGAGGTCAAGCGCGCGCGCTTCGATAGCCTGCTGGCGGCCGACCGTTCGCTTGCCGAAGCATTCCTTTGCGAGACGCTCGTCAACAACGCGGTTCAGCGCGAATGGGCCGTCAATCTCGGCCGTCGCGTCGCGCTCGAGCGCGTGGCGCATCTGTTCTGCGAGATCTTCGAGCGGTTGCGTCCCGTCGGCATGGTCGACGGCAACAGCTGCGCAATGCCCGTGACGCAGACGGATCTTGCCGACGCCACCGGCCTCTCGGTGGTCCATCTCAATCGCACACTTCAGGAACTGCGCGCATCAGGACTGATCGTGCTGCGCGACCGTACCCTGGTCATCAAGAATCTCGACGCGCTCAAAGATGTGGCTCTGTTCTCGCCGGGTTATCTGCAAGTCTATCGCGGTGGTCGAAAGCGCGGATGAAAAGCCGCCGTCGGCCGTCTGCACACTAGGAACAGCGACTTACCTGAGCTAGTCTACCGGTATCACCGGCCAAGGCCCTGTCCGTAGGCGCCGGTGGCTGAGAGATCGCGCGCTCCCGCCTGCATGATGAGGAGCGCGGCCATGGATGGTGATCATCTTGGTCTGGAAACTCGGCAACTCCTGGCACGTGCCGATCGAGCCATCGAAGAGAGCATTCGCCTGCGGGCTATCAATGCCGAAGTCAGGCGGCAGCTCCGGTGGGCCCGCTATGAAATGGAACAGCAGCTTGCCGAGTCCTTGGCGAGGCACGACCCAGCGAGCGGTCGTGCACCCATCTTCGATCCATGAGGTCGCGCAACTTTCGACCTAATGAAAGTGTGCACATCTGCGCAATTACTCATTTTGAGTAACCTAGGTAAATGCGCGGCTTGGACACGTGGCTACCATGCGACCATGCGACCATGCGACCATGCGACCATGCGCGACGCCCTCTTTCTTCGCGCCTCTTGCGCGATCGATGCCAACCACGCTCTGCGGGAGGAGCGTCGGCTGCTCATGGAGCATCGCGATCGAATCGTGGCCGAGATGCGCCTGGCCGTGTTTGAGAGCGCCATGCTTCGTACGGAAATCAAGGCTTGCCGCGAGAATGAGGACAATTAACCCGCGTTTGGCGCAGTTGGCGTCTCCGAGGAATGATGTTTCCTCAGTCACTTAAGGCTCCAAGCAGATTTTTTGGGCAGCGCGGGCAACCGTTTCGGTTCCAGAACGTTAGATGCAGGTCAGCGCGACTTTGCCTGGCATTATCACCATATGAACGCAGTGGCGCGTTCCGCTGACTACAGGGATACGCCCATGACGATGATGCGGCGTCGGATCAAACACGAGGATACCTTGGAGACCCGGCTGGCAGCCGAAGCGGAGCGGTTGCGCGAAGAGGCCAAATTGCTGCCGCCCGGCGCGGCGCGCGATGAAATGTTGCGCAAGGCGCGACAGGCGGAAACGGGGTCTCAAATGAGCGAATGGCTGCGCTCACCGGGCCTGCAGCCGCCGAATTGACGGGCGCAGCGCCTGCAGCCTGGCAGGGCTGCACGCGCCGGGAACGGGTTAGATGTCGGCGCGTACCGATGCGCTGATATCGTGGGCAGAAACCGGAAAAATGAGCGCCACGTCCATCGTTCCCCGTTGCGTCCGGTTGTCACCCGGCGGTGCGGGGAATCAACGCCGCTTCGCGGCTTTGGTTCGCCGGTTGTAGGGCGAGCGATTGGCGGGCCGCAGCGAAATTCCTTCGCGCTGCGCCTTGCTGCGAATGGCCGCGACAGGGCGCTGAAGCTTGATGCTCATCACGCCGGTTGGCGTGTTGCCTTTCGCAAGCTGCTTCAACTTGCTCACATCCGCAGGCGTCCACGGCTCGCGTGCGCGGCGCTTGTAAGCGGGATTTGCCTTGCGTGGTCCTTTGCGGCCAATCGGCGAGCCCGGCCGCTTCCATGCTGCTTTTGCCATGATGATCTCCTTCAAGTCGTTCTTGAACATACGAATCAGCATTTCGGTTCCGGCGCAGCCCGGATCGATCGGACGCTGCGGTTGTGCTTTGCGCAAAATCGCGCAGCGTTAACTTATTGAAATGCTGGAACCGCGAATTGCGGCGGAAGCTACCAGCATTGCCGGGCTGGGCCGCCCCGACCGGCAAGTGACTTGAGACACTAGAGAACTTGGGCCCCGGCGCCTGATCCCCCGCCGGGGCCAATTTCCCCCGCATCATGCGTGAGTCCCATGACCGCCAAACGTAACCGCAGGAAACAGACTCAGTCGCTCCAGGAGCGGCTTGCTGCCTTCGCCGAGAAGGCCCGCGAGCGCGCAAGCAGCCTGCCGCCCGGTAGGGAGCGCGAGATGCTGCTGCAGCGCGCCAAGCAGAACGAAATGACCTCGAACCTTACAGACTGGCTGAGCACACCCGTGTTGCCGCGACGAGGACCGTCATGACGGGAAGCTTCAAGCACTACCGCGCGTTCCAGATCGATCCGGACGGACATGTGTTCGGATGCATCAACCTCGTCTGCGACAATGACGAACAGGCCAAGCGCGAAGCCGCCGCGCTCGTGCTCGTGCATCGTATCGAGCTGTGGCGGCTCGATCAAAGGATCGCCAAGTTCGATGCACCGCAGGAGCTTGCTCGCCAGTAAAGCTTGGGAACCGTGCGCTCGGCGCTGGGTTGGTCGGAGGACACCGACCTCGCCAGGAGCCAGCATGACGGATGCCGACATTCGCAAGGGGATGCCGCCCGTCAAGCTGTCGCGCGAAGAGTTCGCGCAGCGCTACAAGCGCCAGTTCGTCGATCCCGCCTTTGCTCCGCTCGGGCGTGAGCTCGACGCCATCACTGCGGCGGCCTGGGATGCCTACAGCCATTCGCGCAAGGCACCGTTGACGCGGAAGGCCGGCGCAGGCTTTTCCGACCCGGACTACGATCTCGCCGTCGACTGGCTCGATGCGCGCGCAAAAATCCTGGAGGCGCAGCGTCGCCACGACGATGCCGACGAGACGCCGCGCATCCTGATCATCAACGGCTCGGCCCGCAGCGAGCACACCTGTCCCGGCGAGATGTCCAAGACCTGGCGACTGGTCAAGCTGGCCGAGCCCGTCTTCATCGAGATGGGATTTATTGTCGACATCCTCGATCTGTCGCGCCTCGCCTCGGAATTCGGCAAGACCATTCATCCCTGCAAGTCCTGCGTCGGCACCGCCATGCCGCTGTGCCACTGGCCGTGCAGCTGCTATCCGAACTACTCGCTGGGCCAGACCCACGACTGGATGAACGAGATCTATCCGCTCTGGGTTGCGGCCCACGGCATTCTGATCGTGGCACCCGTGAACTGGTATCACGTGCCCGCCGGGCTCAAGGCGATGATGGACCGGATGGTTTGCGCCGACGGCGGCAATCCCGATCCGACCTCGACCCACGGCAAGAACGCCGCGGAGGCGAAGGCCATCGAGATGAAGGGCTGGCCCTATCCGCGCCATCTCGCCGGCCGCCATTTCGGCCTTGTCGTTCACGGCGATGCGGTCGGCGCCGAGGGCGTGCGCCGGGCCTTGTCCGACTGGCTGACCGACATGCAGCTGATCTCGGCAGGCCGCTACGCCGAGCTCGACGGTTATGTCGGCTACGACGAGCCATACGCCACATCCCATCGCGAGCTCGATGAGGACCGCGAATTCCAGCAGGAAGTGCAGAATGCGGCGCGCGCGCTCGGCAATGCCGTCCGGCTCGCGCGAAGCGGGCGCCTCGATGAGCCCGGCGCCGGTCTTGCGGACCCGAACCCCAAATGACCGGCGCGCCACCCCTTGAATGCCTGATCGTAGGAGGCGGGCCGGCAGGACTGATGGCCGCGATCTATCTGGCGCGCTTCCGCCGCCGCGTCTGCGTCGTGGACGCCGGCGCGAGCCGGGCGGCCCTGATCCCGCGCAGCCACAATGTCCCCGGCTTCGTCCACGGCCTGTCCGGCGCGGAGCTGATCGAGCGGATGTCGGCCCAGCTGAACGAGCTCGCCGTCACACGCGTGGAGGCCGAGGTCACGGCGTTGCAGCGTCACGAACACGGTTTCGAAGCGAGCTGGAATGGCGGCATGCATGCGGCCGCCACCGTCATTCTCGCCTGCGGGATCGTCGATACCCATCCGCCGTTCGACGATTGGCGCGCCGCCGTCGCGGATGGCCTGCTGCGCTATTGCCCGGTCTGCGACGCCTTCGAGGCGACCGGCCGCCGCATCGGCGTCGTCGGGCCGCTGGATCGTGCCGCCGCAAAGGCGCTCTTCCTGCGTGGCTATGCGCGCGACGTGACGCTGCTTGCGACCGGCGCGGACGACGCGAAGGCCGCAACGTCGGAGCTGTCCGAGGCGGGCGTCGGAATCGTGTTCGCGCCCGAGCTGCGCCTGGCGCGGCGAGACGGCGGCGTTGAAGCGGATTTCGCCGACGGACGTACCGCGCAATTCGACATCGTCTATCCTGCGATGGGCGCGGAGGTTCGCTCCCAGCTCGCGACGGCGCTGGGCGCCGACCACACTGCGGACGGTCATTTGAAGGTCGACGATCACCAGCGCACGTCGATCGCCGGGCTCTACGGCATCGGCGACGTCGTCACCGACCTGCACCAGATCTCGGTCGCGTTCGGCCACGCGGCCATCGCGGCCTGCACGATCCACAACAGCCTGCCGCCGCGATTTGCGTGATGGGAACGAAGCGTGGGCTGCCGTCTTGACTGATCGGATCCGAAGGAAGAGCCCATGCTGGAAGAGAAACTCAAGGAAGCGATCGTCGGCGAATTGCAGCGTCAGGCCGCCGACCGGCCGCAATCGCTGAAGGTGCAGGGCGCGGGAGACGCAGCGGCCTCGGAGGAGCTGACCGTCAACGGCAAGATCGACCTCGGCGCGCTTGTCATGGTGATCGCAGGATCGGTCGCCGGCGGGCCTTGAGCTCGATCGTCGACCGGCGGCCTCAGCCATACTCCTCGCCGATGCCGTATTCCCGGTAGATCTGCAGCGGGTCAAGCTCGGGAAACAGACGGCATTTGGCCTGCGCAAGATGCAGGCTCACCGCAGCCGGCTCCTTGCCGTTCGCGAGCAGCTTGCGGATGTCCTCCATATGCGCGTTCGGCTGGTGCTTCGGTTCGAGCTGCTCCAGCGCGACCAGGGCGGTCGCGAGTGCCTCGGTCAGAACCCAGTCGTCGTGGCCCGTGATTCCCTTCTTCGACATCGGAAGAACCCCACATCTGGTGGCGGTCACAGTTTACCGCGCCTTCGGCCAAATCGCCATTGAGCCGTTGCGGGCCGTTCGCGCGCGCGAGGCCAGGGGGCCATGCTCCGGCTTGCCTTATGGCCGCGTCAGGCTAAAAGGCAGCTAGTTGCGGGGGCGGCAGTATCTTTGTTGAAACAAACTTGGCGTAGACGGGCCGTATCCAGGCTCGCCGTTCCGGTCTGGTCCCGATCCCGCGCGTCGCAACACCATAGGGTTGCGACCCCCTCAAGCTTCGAGCCAGCATGGTTTTTCTCAGTTTCGTCTACCGCTTCCTCACCAATTTCGCCTTCATGGCGGTGGTCTATTTCAGCTTGAACTTCATGGAAAAGTATCCGAACCGCGCGATCCTGGCGATCCTGGTGCTGGTCTATGCCGCCATGCGCGCGGCCTCGACGCTGCGGGCGTTCTACTTCTTCCAGAAGATCGAGAAGCTGGAGGCCGAGACCAAGCGCCTTCAGGCTCCGCTCAACGACGGTTCGGGCAGCACCACTGCGCGCAAGCAGGTGATCACCGACGTCGCGCGGCTGCGGCGGGACGGCGAGCTCAAGTCCTACATGGACCTGTTCTTCCTGGCGCTGATCGTGCTGCTCTGCGTCGCCGCCATCATGCGGCAATAGCAGCTCAGGCGCGCTTTTTCAGGCTGGCGACGCGGGTCGGACGGGGCGGCACGCCCTTGGAGGCCGCGCCATTTGCCGCGGCGCTCTTCGCTGCGGTACTCTTGGGTACGATGTCGACGGGCTGCGCGGCATGATCCGCTGCAGCCGGCGCCGCCTGGGCGGTACGCCGCCCATGCAGCTTGGCCGTCTTGCCCTTCGCGCCTCTGCCCTGTGCTGCCTTGTCCTTGGCCGGATGCGGCCTCTCGGCCCCCATGGCGAGCCGGGTCGCGGCGCGCCGCGATGAGGTCGTCGACATCAGCACCTCGACCGAGCCTTCCGGAATCGCGAACAGATCGCGACCCGGGACGGGCAGGGTGGATGCGAGGTCGATCTGGCCCTTGCTCCGGCGCGGCAGCAGCGACTGATGCTCGCCCTGCACATTGAGGTTCGCGAGCGCAGGCGCCGGCAGCGTCCTGGTCTGCGTGAACACGAAATGCGGCACGCGCGGCCAGCGCGCGATCGGCGTCGTCTCGGATGGCGGATGCATCAGCCATTCGACCGGCGTGGTCGGCGTCGCCGGCCGCTCGGGACTGGCGGGCACCACATGCACAATGCGATAGCCGCGTGCCTTGAGGTCGCGGATGATCTTGGGCAGCGCCGCCACCGTGCGAGCCTGAATGTCGTGCAGCAGCAGGATGCCCTTGCCCTTGGCCTCCAGCCGCTGGATCGCGAGCTGGTAGACGCGGTCGGACGACACGTGCCGCCAATCGTCGGCCGGGAAGTCGGCGCTCCAGACCTGGAGGCCGCGCGCAATCAGATGGTTCTCGATGCCCTCGGCGCGCATCAGCCCGGGAATGCGGAAGAACGGGGCGAGCTGCGACGGATCGGTCATCGCGGCTGCGGTCCATTCGATGCCGCCATTGATCTCCGCCTCGGCCTTCTCGATCGGCATCCGGTCGAAGGTCAGCGGATGGTCCATGCTGTGCGTGCCGACGGTATGGCCCGCCGCGACCAGCTTGCGCACGCCTTCCGGATTGGCCTTGGCCTGGTTGCCGACGATGAAGAAGGTCGCCTTGATGCATTCGTCGGCCAGGATCTTGAGCACCTGGTTGGAATATTTCGGGATCGGACCGTCGTCGAAGGTCAGGACGACCTCATGGTCCTTCAGCGGCAGCGTCTCGCGGTACTGCATGGTGCCGATCAGCGGATGTTCGCGCGGATCGACAACGAGGGTGCGGGAGGTGCCGAGGGCGTCGGGGTGGCCGGGACACTCCGCCGCGAGCGCGGCCGGCGAACCGGCGATGAGCATTCCCAGACAGAGGACGATCCACGATCGCGTCCGCAAAACAACGCTACTTCCGATCATGAACCTCGTCTGCCCCCATGCAATTTGGCGCCCTAGATAGGTCGGAGATGGCTCAAAACGGTTCAGCCGCAGCCGCTCTCATCTTCACGGGGTAGCATGAACAGAGTGTTAATTGGCCCCAAATCACCCCATTTTGCCCGGGCGTGACATTCCGGCATCAGCGCGTATCGGCGCTCTTCTGTGAAGTGCCCGCCGGGACGATGTGGACCACCCGATAGTCGTTCTCCCTCAGATACCGGAGAAACGCCGGCATCATTGCGGCCGTGCGCGCCTTGTTGTCGTGGAAGAGGATGATGCCCTTGCCGCTCGCGGCGAGGCGCTCGGTGACGAGCTTCAATTGCTGCTCGGGCGTCATCTCCTCCCAGTCGCTGGCCCATAAATCGGCCCCGAACACAATGATGCCGCGCGACTGGAGCAGGTCGAGCTGCGCTTGGGTCGACTCGAAATAGGGAAAGCGGAAGAACGGCGTCGAGGGTGTCGTCGTCGGGGCCCCGCGCAGCGCCATCTCGTCTGCGGCAATGCCCCGGTCGATGTCGGCCATGGCCTTCTCGAACGGAATACGCCCCATGAACGGATGCGAGTAGGAGTGATGGCCGACGGTGTGGCCCTCGCGGGCGATGCGCTTGACCATGTCGGGATGCTCGGAGGCGTGCTGGCCGATCAGGAAAAAGGTCGCGCGCACGCATTCCTGTGCCAGCGCCGCCAGCACCTTCGACGTCGTCGGCGGGTTAGGCCCGTCGTCGAAGGTCAGCACGACCTCGCGATCGGCCAGCGGCAGCGTCTGCGGAAAGCTCTTCAGGCCCACGCGCGGATAGGTCTTGGGATCGACGCTGAGGACGCGCGAGGTGCCGAGCGCATCCTTGCGCGGGCACTCGGCGGCCTTCGTCTCGGCGGCGCCGATGACGGTTGCGGCAGTGCCGCCGATGGTCGCCGCGAGCGCGCCCGCCATGGTCGAGGTCCACCTCAGTCGCAGCATCTTTGCCATTGCGCTCGGCTTTGCCTTGTGGGTATTGCCTGAAGCCTCAGCTCACACCACCGGTTCCAACCTGTCAAACGGCGAGGCGCGCCATGGATGAACATCTGGACGTTGCCACACCCGCTGCGGATTCGGTACTCGACCACGTGCCGATGCGCAATGAAGACGGCGATATCAGGCACGAATTCGTCGAGGAAGTCGCCCGTGCGATCGAGGCCGGCGACAGCGCGGCGCTGCGTGCCTGCGTCGCGGAGCTGCACGAGGCCGATCTCGGCGATCTGATCGGCGCCCTCGAGCCCGACGACCGCGTCCGCCTGGTCGAGCTCACCGGCCGCGATTTCGACTTCTCGGCGCTGAACGAAGTCGACGAGACCGTGCGCGAGGAGATCCTCGAGGAGCTGCCGCCGGAGACGGTCGCCGAGGGCGTCCGTGAGCTCGAATCCGACGATGCGGTCGAGCTCTTGGAAACCCTCGGTGCCGAGGAGCAGGAAGAGATCCTGGAGAAGCTGCCGCTCAAGGAGCGCGTCGCACTCGAGCGCAGCCTGCTATACCCGGAGAACTCCGCCGGCCGCCGCATGCAGACCGAGTTCATTGCCGTGCCCCAGGATTTCACGGTCGGCCAGGCGATCGACTACATGCGCGAGACGCCGGATCTGCCCGACCGCTTCTACGAGATCTACGTCGTCGACAAGGAGCAGCACTGGCAGGGCGCGGTGCCGCTCGACGTGCTCCTGCGCACGCGCCGGCCGGTGGCGCTGACCGAGCTCACCGACGAGGATCGCCGCCGCGTCTCCGTCCTGGAGGACCAGGAAGAGGTGGCGCGCATGTTCGGCAAATACAATCTCGTCGCCGCACCCGTGCTCGACACCCAGGACCGCCTCGTCGGCGTCATCACCGTCGACGACGTCGTCGACGTCATCGAGGAGGAGGCGGACGAGGACCTCAAGGCGCTCGGCGGTGTCACCAGCGACGAAGAGCTATCGGACACGTTCCTCACCATCGCCCGCGGCCGCTTCAACTGGCTGCTGGTGAACCTCGCCACCGCGTTCCTGGCGTCCTCCGTGCTCGGCCTGTTCGAGGGCCAGCTGGAGAAGATGGTCGCGCTCGCGGTGCTGGCGCCGATCGTGGCGAGCCAGGGCGGCAATGCCGCGACCCAGACCATGACGGTGGCGGTGCGGGCGCTGGCGACGCGCGAGCTCGGTTCCTCCAACGCCTGGCGCGTGGTGATGCGCGAGGCCCTGGTGGGCCTCGTCAACGGCCTCGCCTTCGCCGTGATCACCGGCATCGCCGCGGTGGCCTGGTTCAAGATCCCGGGCCTCGGCATCGTCATCGGGCTCGCCATCGTCTGCAACCTCGTGGCCGGCGCGCTCGGCGGCATCCTGATCCCGATGGCGCTGGATCGCGTGCGGGCCGACCCGGCGGTGGCGTCGGGCACGTTCGTGACCACCGTGACCGACGTCGTCGGCTTCTTCTCCTTCCTCGGGATTGCGACGCTCTGGTTCGGGTTGAAGTAGGGTTGCCTCGCTCTCGGGTCCCGGGCGCGCTGCGGCGCGTAGCGCTGCTGCGCAGAACCGGGACCCAGAAAGCGTCAGGGTCGGCTGCGGCAAGATGGGCCCCGGCTCAGCAGCGCACCACGCCGCAAAGGCGGCGCACTGCGCTGCGTCCGGGGCATGAGACCGTCATCTTTAATCCGACTTTAAGCGACCTGCCGCATCATCGCCTTTGCTTGGGGGAATGGGCATGCGGTTGCGGCTGAAGGCGGATGGACGGATCGTCGAATTGCGGGATGGGCAGGAATTTCCGGTCCAGCCGCTTGCGGTTCAGCCGACGGCCAATGCGGCGCCGGCTGACAGCGGCCCGCTCGCGGTGCGCGATCTGCGCCGGCGCGCCTGCTTGACCCAGATGGAGTTCGCCGCCAGGCTCGGCGTTCCCGTCGAGACCATCCGCAACTGGGAGCAGGGCAAACGCGCCCCGCGCGGCCCGGCCCGCGCACTGCTCACGGTGATCGCGCATGCCCCCGACACGGTGTTCCAGGCGCTCGCCAAGGCCTGACGCCAAGGCCTGACGCCAAAGCCTGACGCACAACCTCCCGTTAGGCCTGCATCGAATATCCCGCCTGGCTGCCGCGGCTTCCGTTGGCAGCATCATCGACCGGGTCCATAATGACGTCCGGGGCTGTCGCAACGGAAGAGGATTCCTCATGCTGTTCGTCGAGGCCAATGGCGCAAGGATTCCGGCGATCGGTCTCGGGACCTGGGAGCTGAGCGGAAGGCCGGCCGCGCGCGTGGTCGAGCAGGCGCTACGGCTCGGCTATCGCCATATCGACACCGCGCAGGTCTACGACAATGAGCGCGAGGTCGGCGACGGCTTGCGCGGCTCCGGCGTGCGCCGCGACGACGTATTCCTCACCACCAAGGTTTGGACCAACCATTTCGCACCCCATGATCTCGAACGCTCGGTGAAGGAGAGCCTCGCTCGTCTGCGGCTTCCCTCGGTCGATCTGTTGTTGCTGCACTGGCCCAATCCTCATGTGCCGCTCGCGGAGACGCTGGGCGCGCTGTCGCATGCGAAGAGGATGGGCCTGACCCGCCACATCGGCGTCTCCAATTTCACCGTGGCACTGATCGAGCAGGCGGTCGCGCTGTCGGCGGAGCCGCTGGTCTGCAATCAGGTCGAGTATCACCCCTATCTCGATCAGGCGAAGGTGAGGGCAGCCTGCGACCAGCATGGCCTTGCCCTCGTCGCCTACAGCCCGATCGCCAAGGGCCGCATCAAGTCCGACCAGACGCTGGCCGAGATCGGTCGCGTCCACCGCAAGACACCGGCGCAGGTCTGCCTGCGCTGGCTGGTGCAGCAGAATGTCGGTGCGATCCCGCGCACCTCGCGCATCGAGCGCCTGTCGGAGAACATCGAGATCTTCGATTTCGAGCTGTCGGAAGACGAGATGGACCGGATCGCCGCGCTCGCCAATCCGAAGGGACGCCTGACCGACTTTGGCTTCGCCCCGAAATGGGATTGAGAGGGACCCGGGGTATGCTAGGACCGCGGCGGCAACCCAAGATCGGTCGATGGAACTGGGGAAGATCATACGGACGGACATTGCCGCCTCGGCAATCGCCCATCTGACGCTGGTGGCGCTGATCATCGTGATCAGCGAGGTCCGTCCGTTTCATAGCCAGCCGCCCGAAACCGTCGCGGTCGACATCGTCACGCCGGAGCAGGTGAAGCAGGAGGAAACCAAGGCCGAGGAGAAGAAGGAAGAGGCGATGCCGCCGGAGCCGCTGCCCGATCTGAAGCTGCCGAAGCCGGATATCATCGACCAGGCGGGGGCATCGAAGCCCGCGGCAAGGCCGCAGGCGGCAGCACCATCGCCATCACAGCAGGCCTCGCCCGAGCCGCAGCAGAAGCAGCCGCAACCTTCGCAGGCCTCGAAGCAGCGTGAGGCCAACGCGCAAGCCCAGCCACAGCCCATGCCGCAGGCCGCGCCGCCGCCGGCCTACCAGACGCCGCAACCGGACGTCACCATCAAGTACGGGGTCATGCTGGGCCTGCCGCCCGAATTGCCGGTCGAGCCGAAAGGCGCCAAGGACGACGGCGGGGATGCCAACGATTCAATCGCTGCGAAGCTTCCGCCCGAGGTCATCGCGGAGCTTCGCCGTCACTTGCGCGGCTGCGCCAAGCTGCCGCCCGGCGTCGCACCGACCGACAACGTCCATGTCAAGCTGCGCACCGTGTTCGCCACCGACGGCACGCTGGCGCGCGAGCCCATCCTGATCGAGGCGCCGCCGTCCGCCAAGGGCGTGGCCATCGTCAAGTCCGCAACGAGCGCGCTGCAGAACTGCCAACCCTACAAGATGTTGCCGGCCAATCTGTACGGGGAATGGAAGGTGCTGGATCTGCCGTTCAGCCCGAAGGATTTCGGCGGATAGCGCTGCCGTAGCCTGGATGGAGCGAAGCGTAATCCGGGGCCGCTCGCCCGGCGTCTCGCACCGTCCCGAATTACGCTCGCGCTCGATCCGGGCAACGACATCGTGCCTGTTTCGGTCCTCTGTCAATCCATTCACGCGAAAATATTCCGCTTTACCGAAATTCGGAAATGACGTATGTGTCGCCCATCCCGGCTCAATCTCGAGGGGCGATCATGAGGTCGTCATTGTCGCGAGCCGGGCTTGCGGTGGACGCGGCAGCGTCGTGTACGAGAGTTGAGGGCGGGGCGGATTGCTCTCCGTGAGCCCGAGGCTTCGTACGGACGAGCGGCGCTGTCAGGTTCGTCGCGCCGGCATTTCGATGGCAACGTGCACAACGCCTTCGAACCCTGCGGCGCCAACGAACCGCGCGTACGGCAAAACCGTGTGGTCCTGGCCGTCGTTGCTACGGTCAAGCTCTGGCGAATGCGGCATTGGCGTCAACCGGCGCGGTGCCGGCGACTTTTGCGAGAGCGAGGGAGGCCAGAGGGAACTCGGCTCCCGGGAGAGCGCGGCATAAGCCGTCCGACCATCGCGCAGGGAAGGCCGTGTGTTGGGCTTCACCTGTATGCTGCTGTGCGGTTCTTCCTGCGTGTGCTTTTCGCGCAGCGGACCGCGGGTGCTGCCGGCACCCGGCCTTCCCTGCGCCCTCCTGACAAGAGGGTGGAGTGACCAAGCAAAGCTCGGGCAAAATGCGCCGCGAGGCCGAGTACGCACGTCTGTAGCCCCTCGCTGTCATCGCCCGCCTCCGCGGGGATGACAAGTGCTACTTGGAGAACGCAGCGTCGCCTCACACTCCGTCATTGCGAGCGCAGCGAAGCAATCCAGAATCTTTCCGCGGCGGGATTCTGGATTGCTTCGTCGCAAGGGCTCCTCGCAACGACGAGGAGGAGAGTGCGAGCGCTACACTCTCTCGTGCCCCGGACGCAGCGCAGCGTCACTTCGACGGTGCGCTGCAGAGCCGGGGCCCATGTCTCCGAGCAATCCGTGTGGCGCTGGGTCCCGGCTCGGCGAAGCAGCGCTTCGCGCTGCATCGCGTCCGGGACACGTGCCTCAATGATCGCGCTTCATACCCTCATCACCATTCACCGCCTCCGGTGCCATCGCGGCCCAGGCGCTGGACGCGAACTGCCGGCGCCAGGTCACGACCACGACCGCTGCCGTGGTCACGAACAGCACCCAGGGGCTGACGAACCAGCCGAGATAGCCGAGCGCAAAGAAGAAGGCGCGCTGGCCGCGGTTGAAGTGGCGGCCGGCGGATTCGAACAGGCGCGAGGTGCGGATGACGTGGGCTTCGGCCTCGGGGGTGTCGCGCTGCGAGGCCGGCGGCATACCGCCGAACAGGATGGCGACATAGTTGAACAGGCGATAGGCCCAGGCGAATTTGAAGAAGGCGTAGACGCAGATCAGCACGAGGCCGACGCATTTCAGCTCCCACAAAGCGGGCGAGGTGCTGAGGTCGATCGGCAGTTTGCTCAAAATCGTGATCGCGTCGTTGGTGGCGTGCAGCAGCGCCAGCGCGCCGCCGAGCGCGAACAGGCTGGTGGAGGCGAAGAAGGCGGTGCCGCTCTGCAGCGAGGCCATGATCTGCATGTCGACCATCCGCGTCTCGCGCTCGAGCAGCCGGCGTACCCAGACCTCGCGATAACGGTTCATGCGCGCCGACAGGCTGTCGCGGCCATAGGCCGAGTGCTCTAGCGTCAAGGCATAGGCCAGCCATTCGATGATGAAGAAGCCGACGGCGGTAATGTCGACCCAATGCCTGCTCATGTCTGTCTCATGTCTGTCTCTTGGCAAGGATCGCAACGATTGCCACGCAGGAGAGGACGCAGCAACGATTGATTGGCGGCAGGCGATGGCGCTAAAAGCGGCTGCAACTGCAGGACTCAACGAAGGACCAGTGACATGGCTGCGCTGAAACTCGCGATCGGCAACAAGAACTATTCGTCATGGTCGATGCGGCCCTGGCTCGCGCTCCGCGCCAACGACATCCCGTTCGTGGAGACGTTGATCCCGCTCTACACCGACGATCCCGCCGACAAGGCGCAGATCCTGTCCTTCAGCCGCGCCGGCAAGGTGCCCGTGCTGGTCGACGGCGACGTCACCGTGTGGGATTCGCTTGCCATCATCGAGTACGTCGCCGAGCGCTATCCGGAAGCGAAGCTCTGGCCTGACGACGTCGCCGCGCGCGCGCATGCCAGGTCGGTATGCGCCGAAATGCATTCCGGCTTTGTGGCGCTGCGCAACGAATGCGGCATGAACCTGCATCGGCCGATCCGCGCCGTGGCGCTGTCGGCGGATGCCAAAGCGAACATCGCGCGCATCGAGGAGATCTGGCGCGAGTGCCGCACCCGCTATGGCGCACAGGGACCGTTCCTGTTCGGCCGTTTCGGTGCGGCGGACGCCATGTATGCCCCCGTCGTGCACCGCTTTCGCACCTACGCGATCGAGGTGGCGCCGGACACCAGGGCCTACATGGAGACCATGATGGCGCTGCCGGCGTTCCAGGAATGGACCCGGGATGCACTGGCCGAAACGCTCGTCATAGCCAAGTTCGAGGACGCCTGAGCGGCAGTCCGACCGGCGCCGGCCGGAGGCGGGGACGCCAGCCGATCGGGAGGAGGGTGCGACAGGCCTGCGACATGTCGGCGGAATAAGCAGCTCCGCCGGTATCATCGCCCCACCGGCTGCCCCGTTATCATCCTGAAATAACTGGAAAAATTGTGCGCGGGCCATGCCGGCATGGCGCTGGCCAAAAGCATCGGACGCGTGCTATACACCCGCCCGGGTTTCCGGCCGGCCCTCGCAGTGGGACACTGGGCGAGGCGGGCGCTGTTTGAGTAATGGAGAGGGTGTTGAAGCACAAATTCCCCGTGGGAACGCGCGTCCTGTTCACGGCCAGCAATGTCGCGCGTCCGGCTGCGAGCGGCGCGTATGAGGTCATCCGTCTGCTCCCGACCGAAGGCGACGACTGCCAGTATCGGATCAAGAGCTCGACCGAAGCCTTCGAGCGCGTCGCCAAGGAAAGCCAGCTCGCGCTCTCCTGAAGGCCGACGCCGTCAGTGCATAGGCGCCTTCCGGGAATTGTACTCTGCCGCCGTCAAAAGGCCCGCTTCACCTTCACAAGGGTGGGCGGGGCAGTTGCCGACTCGCGGTGCTCGCTTGACCATCCGCTCTTTGCTCGCGTGAGGGGACGTCGCGCATGAACTGGGCATGGGCCACTTCGCTCGACCAAATCTGGCTCTCGCCGGCCTTCCCGATTTGGATGACCCTGGCGGCTGCCGGATTCTTCGGATTGATTCTGCTGATCACGCTGTTGCGCGCCGACAGATCGGTCGCGAATGGCGCGCTGACCGTCATTACCCTGCTATCCATCGCGATCGCCGGCGCAGCCACGGTGCGTCTCTATGGACCGGACGCGCCGTCCGCTCCTGCCGAGGCGCGCGCGCAAGCTGTGGTGAGCGCGAGCCTGCCTGCGCTGTCCTGTCTCGACGATCTCGCCGGCGATGCCGTTGGCGCCGGCTGCGAGAAGGCGCTGTTCGGCGCGCCTGACGCTGCGGCCGCGGCGGTCTCCTACACCGCCGCCAGGATCGACCGCCTGACCGCGCTCGGCGATGTCGCCACGGCGGAGAAGAGCCTGACCCTCGACATGAAGGTGCTGCGCAAGTCGCTCGAGCGGGATCGTTACGGTCTCGTTGCACATGTGCTGGTGGCGCGCGACGGCTGCACGCAGTTCGATTGCGCTGCGTTCCGCTCGCTGACCGACCAGCAGCAGGTTGCCGCCAACATGGACTCCCATCTCTACGAGACCCTGGTCGCGCGCTATGCGCCGACCTGGAACGCGCCCGCAGCAGCCTCAGCGGCGATGCCCGCCAACGCCGCGCTCGCCGGACTGCCGCCGTCAATGCCGACGGGCAGGCCGACCAATGCCGAGTTCCCGAGCGCGTCCTCGACGCCGCCGGTGAGCATCATGAATCCGGAGCCCACGGCGGCGACCCGCCAGGCCGCGCCGGCCGCAAATGCGGCGGCAGCACCGCGTGCGCCGGCCGCGGCCTCCGCACAGGCCGCAGCGCCTCCGGCATCGAGCCCGCCGGCTGCGAAGAAGCCGCCGCCCCAAAAGGCTGCGCGTGCGCCTGCGGCGCCGGTTCCGCTCGCGCCGCCGCCGGCCTCGACCGCCGCCCCCGCGCCTGCGGATAACGAGTAGATCGGCATTCCAAATGCTGGGTTGCCCGGCTAATGCTTGGGCATGCCACTCCATCTGATCAAGCTCGCCGTCGGCTGCGACTCCGTCAAGGAATTGAAGGAGTGGGTGGCCGAACGGATGCAGACCGCCAAGAAGAAGGGTCTGCCGCAACATCACATCCACATCACCCGCATGGTGCCCAAGCGCGACGCCGAGATCCTCGCCGGCGGCTCGCTCTACTGGGTGATCAAGGGCGAGATTGCCGCGCGCGAAAAGATCATCGGCATCGAGCCGTTCCGCGACAAGGACGGCATCGGGCGCTGCCGGATCGTGATGCAGCCGAAAGTGATCTCGGTCTCGCCGCGGCCGATGCGCCCGTTCCAGGGCTGGCGCTATCTGACCGACGATTCCGTGCCGGCCGATCTCGGCAAGTCCGCGGCCGGCTCGATTGCGGCGATGCCGGAGCCGATGCGGCGCGAGCTGCGTGACCTCGGACTGCTCTAAACAGCCATATTGTCGATCAGCCGGGTGGTGCCGAGCTTGGCCGCGACCAGGATCCGCAAGGGGCCGTCCTTGCGCGAGGTGACCGGTGCCAGCGTCTCGGCATGGCGGACCTCGTAATAGTCGAGCACCAAGCCGGCCGCCTTGATCATCTCCGCACCGCCGGCCATCGCCGGCGCGATCGAATCGCCGGCACGGATGCGCCCGGCGCTCTCTCTCATGGCGCGGTAGAGGACAATGGCGGTCTGGCGCTCCTCGGGCGAGAGGTAGACGTTGCGCGAGGACATCGCGAGTCCGTCGCGCTCGCGCACGGTGCGGGAGCCGATCACCTTGACGCCGAGGTCGAGGTCGCGCGCCATCTGCGTCACCACGCGCAATTGCTGGAAATCCTTTTCGCCGAAGATCGCGACATCCGGCCGGACTTGCGTGAACAGCTTGCCGACGACAGTGGCGACACCGCCGAAGAAGTGCGGGCGGAAGCGGTCCTCGAGGCCGGCGAGCGCCGGCCCCTCCGGCACGATGCGGGTGGCAAACCCCTCCGGATACATGGCCGCGACGCCCGGGTGCCAGACGATATCGACGTCCTCGGCCGCGAGCTTGGCGATGTCTGCCTTCCAGGTGCGCGGATAGGCGCCGAAATCCTCGGTCGGAGCGAACTGGGTCGGGTTGACGAAGATCGACACCACGACGCGGCTGGCGCGCCGCTTGGCGAGGCGAACCAGCGACACATGCCCGTCATGGAGCGCCCCCATGGTCGGGACCAGCGCGATCGTGGCCTTTCGCTTGCGGAGATTGTCGACGGCGCGTCGCAGGGCAGGGACCGTGCGGGCGATCAATGGGCTTGCTGACATCGGGACTCGACGATTGGGAAGGGGCGCAGGTGCGGGCGTCGCCCCCGGCCGGCTAACCTTAACAAGCGGAGATCGTGGACGCCATGCATCCGGATGCGGCACAGCATCCCGCGCAAGGCGGCGTAGAACGTCGCGACGTTGTGGACTGGTTCACAGACGAAAGACGGCGCCGCGATACATCGTGAAGAACGGCGCATTGCAATTTGCATTTCCTGTCACGCATTTCACTTGACCGGTGACGCGGTCAACTCGAAGATATTCGCAAGGGGTGTTGAGGATCGCCATGCTTGTGCAGGCTAGCCAAGGCCAATCCGGCTCGGCGCACGTGATCGTGCTGGGCAACGAGAAGGGCGGCTCCGGCAAATCGACCACGGCCTTGCACATCGCCGTTGCGCTTCTGAAAGCCGGCCAGCGCGTTGCCACCATCGACCTCGACTGCCGCCAGCAGAGCTTCACGCGCTACATCGGCAACCGGTCCGCCTGGGCGCAACGTACCAAGCTCGACCTCGAGCTTCCGGTGCATCGCTGCATCAAGCTCGGCGAGACCATGCAGATTGCCGAGAACGAGAATTCCGAGTTCCAGCAGTTCATGGAAGCCGTCTCCGCGGTCGAGAGCAGCTTCGACTTCATCGTTATCGATACGCCCGGCACCGACAGCTATCTGATGCGGCTCGCGCATTCGATGGCCGACACCCTGGTCACGCCGATCAACGACAGCTTCCTCGATTTCGACGTGCTCGGCACCGTCGATCCCGCGACTTACGCAGTGACGGGCGAGAGCCACTACGCCGAGATGGTGCGTGATGTCAGGCGCAAGCGACGCCAGCTCGACGGCGCGACCACCGACTGGATCGTCGTGCGCAACCGCCTGTCGATGCTCGGCTCGCGCAACAAGCAGCTCGTCGCCGAGGGCCTGAAGGATCTGTCGCTGCGGCTCGGCTTCCGCTACGTCGATGGCTTCGCCGAGCGCGTCGTGTACCGCGAATTCTTCCCGCGGGGTCTGACCGCCCTGGACGATATCGACGAGGCCACGCTGGGCATGCGGCCCAATCTCGGCCATCTCACCGCGCGGGAGGAGGTGACGAGCCTGCTCCGCCAGCTCAAGCTCCCGCTCGACGAGCGCGGCCGCCGCCGCGCGGCCAACCGGGCCGAGTGGTTCAGCCAGGTCGACAAGCCGCTCGAGGTCCACGATATCCTTGGCGCCTGACCTCGCGGTATAAGGCTACTCCCGGCCGATCCGGGCCTTCGGCTGGCGCGGGAACCGGGACTGCGCCGCGTGCGTTTTCACCCTGCGTTTACCGCGAGTCGAACCCGATCAAGACCGGTTGCGTCGAATAGGGACCTGCACCCTCACGTAGCGGTATGAGAATGGGGTGCTCACCGAACGAGTGCAACGCACAATGAAAGGGCTGCCGGTTCACAACATTTAGCCTTCCTGTCACGCTGCTGTGACATATATTAGGGAATAGGCGACAAGGGGACGAAGAGCCCCGGAGAACACGATTTTCAACAGGGATTCAGGCCGCTTAGGCCTGAGGCTGAGGACGAAAATGAAGCGTGGAATTGCCGTTCTGGTTTCGGTCAGTGCCCTCTGCGGCATCGCCTATTTCACGGCGAGCAAGTGGGCGATCAGGCACGAGACCATCACGTTCTACGATGCCTCGCGCGACAACCGTCCGGTGCCCGTGTCCATCGCGGTGCGCCGCGACAAGGAAATGCAGGCCAATGCCGGCATGATCAAGTTGCCCGTCGCAGTGATCAATCACGGCAACACCGTCAAGAACACCGAGTATGGCTTCCTCGCCAACATCTTCGCTGCGCGCGGCTACATGGTCATGAGCCCGCAGCACGATCTGCCGACTGATCCTCCGATGGTCACCAAGCCCGGCGAGCTCTATGTCGGCCGGCTGCCGCAGATACTTCGCGGTGTCGCCAACATCCATCTCGCCGTGCAGGAGATGAAGAAGGTTCAGCCCAACGCCGACTACGACAAGGTGACGATGGTCGGCCATTCCATGGGCGGCGACATCACCATGTACTTCGCCAAGCAGTATCCGGATGAGGTCAAGAAGGTCGTCACCCTCGACAATCTGCGCGTGCCCTTCGTCACCGCCGGCAAGTTCAAGATCCTGTCGTTCCGCTCCCAGGATCCGCAGTTCAAGGCCGATGCCGGCGTGATTCCGACCGACGAGGAATGCGAGAAGGCGGGCATTCAGGTCGTGAAGACCGAGTTCCAGCACAACGACATGCGTGATACCGGTCCGGATGTGGCGAAAAGCTCGATCCAGAGCATGCTCGACAAGTTCCTGAGCGCGACCGACAGCGAGATCGCGCCGGTCGACACGCAGTCCGCCCCGCCCAAGATCCTCGAGCCGGGCCCGGTTGCCTTGATGGCTCCTGCCAAGAGCTGACTTCCAAGATCTGACTTCCAAGCGCTGACCTCCAAGAGCTAACTTCCAAGAGCTTGCCGAGCTGACGTCGCCGCTCGACTGCACCAATCCTCGAAGCCTCCGCCGGTACCCGCCTGCGGAGGCTTTGCGCATTGACCGGGCCGCATGTGCTGACCACATTAGCTGCTGACGCAAGGTGTAGCAGCGATGTCGGGCGAACCCATCAAACCGCGCGGCCGCGATGCCGTCACTGCGCGAGCAGACAGCGTGCTGCCGCAAGCGCAAACCTCGACCTCGGAAGACATCGCCGCGTTCGTTGCCAAGGCGCGGACCCTCTCGCCGCATGCCCCGGGCGCGAGGGGGCGGCTGATCTTCGCGCTGGATGCGACCATGAGCCGGCAGCCGACCTGGGACATGGCCTGCGCGCTCCAGGCTGACATGTTTCGCGAGACCGCAGCGCTCGGCAGTCTCGACATCCGGCTGGTCTATTATCGCGGCCTCAACGAGTGCCGCGCCACGGCTTGGATTTCAGACAGCGCCAGGCTGGCGACGCTGATGAGCAAGATCGATTGCCGCGGCGGCGATACCCAGATCGGCAAGGTCCTGAGCGAGGCCAGGCGCGAGGCAGTCGCATCCGGCGTGCGGGCCGTGGTCTTCGTCGGCGATGCCATGGAGGAAGACATCGACGAGCTCTGCGCCAAGGCCGGCGAGCTCGGCATGCTCAAGGTGCCCGTATTCGTCTTTCAGGAAGGCCATGACGCGGTCGCCGAACAGGCGTTCCGCGAGATCACGCGGCTGACTGGCGGTGCCTGGTGCCGGTTCGATCCCGGTGCGGCGGCGCAGCTGCGCGAGCTGTTGCGGGCAGCTGCGGCCTATGCCGCGGGTGGACGTGAGGCGCTGTTGAAGCTGGCCGGAAGCGTGAGTGGCGCGGCGAAGCTGATCAGCCAGATGAAATAGCGGCCCGGCCGGTGCGGCTTGCGGCGCTGGACGCCATGCTTTTTGACAACAGCACGACTATATTCCGGCCATGACCCTGATCGCCGGCGCTGTCGCCGTTATCACGCTGTACCTGCTGCTCCAGATGTTCCGCTCCGCCAATCCAGCGGTGCTGGCGCGCACCCTCAAGTTCGGCGGCGGCGTGCTGGCGCTGGTGGTTGCGGCCTTCACCGGCTTGCGCGGCGAGCTGGCGGTTGCGATCCCGCTCGGAATTTTCGGCGCGGGCCTGCTCGGCTGGACACCACTCGCGAAAGCCGGCTTCGGCAATGTCGGCGGGGTGTTCGGCGGCGGTGCGACGCGCCCGTCCGGGCAGGCCTCGCGGGTGCGCTCGCAATTCCTGGACATGCGGCTCGACCACGATTCCGGCCAGCTTTCCGGCCAGATCGTTGCGGGGCCTCATGCCGGGCGCAATCTCGACGAATTCGATCTCGCCGGCTTGCTCGCGATGGTCTCGACGTTCGACGCAGAGAGCGTGGCCTTACTTGAAAGCTATCTGGACCGCCGGTTTCCCGCTTGGCGTCAGAACGCGCAGGGCGATACGGCAGGGCGGCAGCGCCGCACGGCGGCGAGCAGCAAAATGACGGCGGAGGAAGCCTATCAGATCCTTGGCTTGCAGCCGGGAGCGGGGCGCGACGACATCAGCCGGGCCCACAAGTCCCTGATGAAGAAACTCCATCCCGACCAGGGGGGCTCGACGTATCTCGCTGCCCGGGTAAACGAGGCCAAGGATACTCTGCTTCGCACGCATAACGGCTAACTCCGGCACCAACGCTACAAACGCCCGTACCGCGTGAGCTCCGTTTGCTCTGTCTGCCGTTGCCCGCCCTTGTCGGCGTGGTCGATCCCCTTGAGCAAAGTTTTAACCGTAAATCCTTGACGAGAGGTTGTCGTGGAACAGCCTTGTCCGGAACAGCCTGCGCATCACCGCCGCACCAAAACGAAAATGCCCGCGCAAGGCGCGGGCATTTGGTCTGGAGCGGAGAAGGAAATCAGTTGCGAACGGTGATGCAGGAGATCTCGGCACGCTTCAAGGTGCGGCAGACGGCTTCGGCCTGATCGCGCTCGAGCCCGGCGAAGCGGGCGCGGTAAAGCTTGCGATTGTCCTTGGCGACGACGGGCTCGGTGAACGGGTCCGCCTTGCTGAGCAGGCCGCGGGCCGAGTTGCGGGCCGCGTCGATGCGCTGCTGAGCTTCGTTCTCGCTCTCGAGCGCACCGACCTGGACGATCCAGCCGCTGTGGGTGACGGCGGGCTTGGCGGTGGCGCTCATCTGGATCGGCTGCGGCGTCGGGTCGGCCGAGGCGAGCTTGGGTGCGGCGGGAGCCGGTGTGGCGGCGGTTGCCGCCGGCAGCACGCCGAGAATGCCGTTGCCGGTACCGAAGCCCGCCGGCTGCCGCGGCAGTTCGGTGCGGGCCATCTCGGCCTTCGGCGCTTCGGGCTGGCTCACCGCCTCCGGCTTGTTGATGAGATCTGCCCTGGCGACGACGGCGCCGGAGGTTTCCGCGACGTCGGAGCGGTGCGGGACGGTGCTGGTGACCGGTGGCGCAACGACCTGGACACCACCCTGGGCCGGAGCCGCGGAGGCGACCTTCACGGCGCCGGCCTTGACCTGAACGGTCTTGACCCGAACCGGCTTCATCGGCTCGGACGAGCCGGGGATGATGGAGAGCGGCTGGCTCGAGATCACGCCATTGGTGAGCGGCGCCGGCTCCACCTTGGACTCCGTCGGCCGAGCTTCGGGTTTGGAGTGAGCGGGCGGCATCGCCGCAGTCGCTGCGGCCAGCGTCGACAGACGCGCGGCGAGGCGCGACGGGGCGGCTTCGGGAGCAGGGGCCGCCGCGGCCTGGACCGGCAGGGCGGGCCGTGCCGGCATATCCGAGGCATCGGCGACATCGGTGTTGGCTTCAGTGCCGTTGCGCTCCGTGACCGCGGCGACGGTGCGGACGGTCGCACCCTTGTCGAGGTTCTCCGCGAGCAGGTTGCGCATGATGGCGTCGCGCGAGCCACCGCTGCGGCCGCCGAGCACCACGCCGATCAGGTGCCGATTGCCGCGGCGGATCGAGCTGACGAGGTTGAAGCCGGAGGCGCGGGTGTAGCCCGTCTTGATGCCGTCCACGCCTTCGACACTGCCGAGCAGGCGATTGTGGTTGCGGATCGACTGTCCGCGCCAATTGAACGTCGAGGTCGCGAAATAGCGATAGTAGCGGGGGAAGCGCTCCTGAATGGCGCGACCCAGCGTGGCCTGGTCGCGCGCGGTCGTGACCTGCTCGTCGTTGGGCAGGCCGTTGGCATTGCGGTAAACCGTCCTGGACATGCCGAGCGAGCGCGCCTTGCGCGTCATCATCCGGGCGAAGTCGTCCTCGTCACCGGCGATCGCTTCCGCGATTACCACAGCTGCGTCGTTGGCCGAACGGGTGACGAGGCCCTTGATCGCGTCCTCGACGCGGATGGTCTGGCCGGCACGCAGATTCAGCTTGGTCGGATCCTGGTCGGCGGCGTGCTTGGACACCGGCATCTCGGTGTCGAGCTTCATCTTGCCGGATTCGAGGCGCTCGAACAGCAGATAGAGCGTCATGATCTTGGTCAGCGAGGCCGGGTGGCGGATCGCGTCAGGGCTCGTCGCCTGGAGCACTGCGCCGGAATTGCCGTCGATGATGATGGACGCGAATTTCGAGCTGGAGCTCTCGGACACGTCGTGCTGCACCCGGTGGTGCGCATAATGTCGACGATGGCGCCGCGCCTCGGCTGCGTCGATGGTGAAGATGACTGCGGTGGTGACCGTAAGAAGCCCGAAAACGCCAACCCGCGCCCAGCGCGAGGCAGACAAGTTTTTACGAAGCATGGAACCCCGTCCCCGTTTCTGACTTGATCACCGGCTCGTGAGGCGAAATTGTGCCCGACCGACCCGGGATCATTACCTGCTCAGGCTGTCCCTCCGCTGGTGTTGGCCGCGGGGGAAGTTGGACCCGAGCCGCTGTTCTGGCTAAGGTGATGTTCTCAAACGGCTTTTGGCCGCTCGCGGAAGTGACCACGTCCAGGGAATCAAGGTAGGGTGGCCCGGTTTCCAAAAGCTTAAGGAACCCTTGCGGGAAACCCCGGGAATCTCTGCGATTTGCGCCGGATTTGTGCGACGCACAAGATTCTTGACTTTTTTTGTGCGTTGCACTAATTTTGGGCGGAGTCAGGGAGCCGGGGCTTCCCGACGCGAGCCAGGGAAAAGGATTCCGAAATGTTCAAGGTTGAAGACTTCCAGAGCTACGGGAAAGAGCAGTTCGAGCAGTGCGTTGCCTCCGCGACCTCGGTGCAGCACGGCCTCCAGGCGATCGCCAGCGCCTATGGCGACTACACGAAGAAGTCGTTCGAAGACACCAAGTCCTTCGTCGAGAAGCTTTCCGGCGTGAAGTCGCTGGACAAGGCGATGGAAGCGCAGACCGATTTTGCCCGTTCCGCCTACGAAACCTTCGTCGCGGAATCGCAGAAGATTGCCGGCCTCTACAGCGACCTCGCCAAGCAGGCGTTCAAGCCGGTCGAGACCATCGTGTCGAAGTTCACCCCGGCCGCTCAGTAACGTCTCGAGACATCCTGGAATCGAAAAGCCCGGCTGAACCAGCCGGGCTTTTTGTTGTGAGCGATGCGACCGTCAGCGTGCGACGCGCAGCTTCGACAGCGAAGTGCCGATATCCTTGAACACCGAGACCGTCTGGCTCGCCGAAGTGACCAGATAGAACTTGTCGCTGCCGCTAGCACAATATTGCAGCACGCTCGAGGTCGGATCGCCGCCGGTGTTCACCTGCACCGTATAGATCGTGATGTTGTTGGGCTGGGCCTTGGCGTTGTCGCAGAGGATCTTCTGCCGGGCGTCGATCTGCGAAGCGCCGCTATACCAGCGGTTCTGCGTGTTGAGACCGTCGGAGAGCAGGACGATTGCGTCCTTGTAGGTGTAGTTCGTGTCCTTGGCCGGGGCATTCATGGGCTCGCCCGCCGACAGCGTCATCCAGCCCCAGGCAAGGCCGATGCCCTGGTTGGTGTTGCCGGTCGGAACCAGCTTGTCGATCAGAGATTTGAGCGAGGTCCAATCGTAGCTGAGCGGCATGACCGGCTGGATGTAGGCCGAATTGCTGGAGTTGCAGTAGGAATATTGCTCGGCCGGGAAAAGCGTAGCCGAATTGCTGCTCACTGGAGTCGTGTTCTTGGTGTCATAGTCCTGGTCACGATCGGTGACACACCCGTTCCACGTGTTGTGGTTCCTCGGTGTCCAAGTCTTGCCGTTGTTAACGCAGGTCCACTGTCTCGTGTAGGAAGAGTTGCTACAGGTCCCGTTCACAGCCTCCCAGTCGGACCAGTCGATCCAGCTCTTCGTGTAGTTGCTGCTGCCGACGTTGACGTCCTTGGCGAACGGCACGATCGAGATATAGACGTCGCCGTTGGTCTTCGCGAGCGCGCTGAGCTGGTCGACCAGGTTCTTCGCGGCCGTCTGCATCGCCGGCATCTTGCCGTCGGACGCCATCGATCCCGTAACGTCGAGCACCAAGGCCACGCGCATGCGCGTCAGGCCCCAGGCGCTGGTGGATGAGGTGCCGACGTCGAGGGTCGGGAAGCCGGCGATCTTCATGAAGCTGGTCGTGTAGGTGCCGGTTCCGGTCAGCTGGATCGTCGAGCCGATACTGGTGCTCGCGTTGTAGGTGGCGCCGACGCTGACCGAGGGCAGGGTCTTGGTGTCCGTGAACAAGGCGTTGAAATAGGATTGGGCCTTGGTGGCGATCTGAGACGTCGAGATGGTGCCGGCGGACAGGTCCCGTGACAGCATCAGCGCGGTGGAATCGAGGGCCGACTGCATTGCGGTACGCGCCTGGGCCGCACGGCTATAGTCGATCGCCGCGCCGACGAAGCTCAGCACTGGAACGAGCGCAATGGCGAAGATCACTGCGATGTTGCCTTGCTCGGCCGCTGCGAAACGGGCGAGTTGTCGACCAAGGCGGCTGACGAGGGGCAGACCAGACATGACGATCCCCGAAATCTGTATTTTGCCCGATTTCGCGCCATGCCATTGAATGGCAGGTAAATTGGACCGTAGAAAACCGGAGCGTTTTGCGGAAAACCGTCGCAGCCGGGTTAACGGCCGGGTTCCTGGTCAATACGTTCTAAACGTGCCCGGCGGAAGTTTTTGTCAAATCGCTCCGGATTGATTAACCTAATCAGGATCGCCCGGACCGGGAATCGGGACTGCTGCGACCGCCTGGGCTGAACCCCCGCGAGCTTGCGGCGGGCCGGGGGCAGGGCCATATTGCTGGCGAGCGATCCGGCCTCGACCGCATTTGCCGGGAGCGGCGATCCAAGGCGGCGCGCCTGCGCCAGGCTCCGAAGGGCGGGGTCGCGCGGTGACCGCCATTCGCTTCCGTGGGGAATTTGAACGCCTGTGCCATGCTGCAATTGACTTCCAGCCTCGATCTGTCCGCGCCAGCCGCTGCCGACGCGCCTCGCATGAGCAATGACGACAACCGTTCGGGTACTCCCTCGGGTCCGAGCACGTCGGTCATCACCAAGGTCAAGCCCAAGACCAAGCGGCCGAACCTGTATCGCGTGCTGATCCTGAACGACGACTACACGCCGATGGAGTTCGTCGTTCACGTGCTGGAGAAGTTCTTCAACAAGGACATCGAAGCCGCGACCAAGATCATGCTGCACGTCCATCATCACGGGATCGGCGAGTGCGGCGTGTTCACCTACGAGATCGCGGAGACCAAGGTGACGCAGGTGATGGATTTCGCCCGCAAGCACCAGCACCCGCTGCAATGCGTGATGGAAAAGAAGTAAGACGGCTTGCGGCGCGTTTGAAGCCCGCTCCTGTACAAGCCGCAGTGTGATTGTCGCGTAGCGGCTGCGCGCGGTGGGCTGCAGCCGGCAAAACTACGGAATTCTGCGCCGGCGCCGATCCCGCCCAAACCGGAACGGGTTTTGCATCGAAAAATGCCGCAAGTGTGTCGCCGCCGAGTGGCGGAACCGGTCTTTCGCCGCGGTCTTGTATAACTATATGTGACAAAGGTTGTTGTTGCCTGACCGGGCGATGACGATCATGATGGTGGGGGCCATAGAGGACGCGAATGCCGACTTTTTCCCAAAGCCTTGAACAATCCCTGCATCGTGCGCTGGCGATCGCAAATGAGCGTCATCACCAATACGCGACGCTCGAGCATCTCTTGCTCTCCTTGATCGACGACTCCGATGCAGCCGCGGTCATGCGCGCCTGTAGCGTCGATCTCGACAAGCTCCGTACGAGCCTCGTCAACTACCTTGAGACCGAATTCGAGAACCTGGTGACGGATGGCGCCGACGACGCTAAGCCGACCGCCGGTTTCCAGCGCGTGATCCAGCGCGCGGTGATCCATGTGCAGTCGTCCGGTCGCGAAGAGGTGACCGGCGCCAACGTGTTGATCGCGATCTTTGCCGAACGCGAGAGCCATGCCGCGTATTTCCTGCAGGAGCAGGACATGACGCGTTACGACGCTGTCAACTACATCAGCCACGGCATTGCCAAGCGGCCGGGCGTCTCCGAGGCGCGGCCGGTGCGCGGCGTCGACGAGGAGACCGAGACCAAGGGTAACGAGGACGCCAAGAAGAAGGGCGAGGCGCTCGAGACCTATTGCGTCAACCTCAACAAGAAGGCGCGCGACGGCAAGATCGATCCGGTGATTGGACGCAATTCCGAAATCAATCGCGCGATCCAGGTGCTGTGCCGCCGGCAGAAGAACAACCCGCTGTTCGTCGGTGAAGCCGGCGTCGGCAAGACCGCGATCGCAGAAGGGCTCGCCAAGCGCATCGTCGACAGCGAAGTGCCGGAGGTGCTGGCGGCGGCCACCGTGTTCTCGCTGGACATGGGCACGCTGCTTGCCGGCACCCGCTATCGGGGCGACTTCGAGGAGCGCCTGAAGCAGGTGCTCAAGGAGCTCGAGGCGCATCCCAACGCCATCCTGTTCATCGACGAGATCCACACCGTGATCGGTGCGGGCGCGACGTCGGGCGGGGCGATGGACGCCTCGAACCTGCTCAAGCCCGCGCTCGCCTCGGGCACGATCCGCTGCATGGGCTCGACCACCTACAAGGAATATCGCCAGCACTTCGAGAAGGACCGCGCGCTGGTGCGGCGCTTCCAGAAGATCGACATCAACGAGCCCACGGTCGAGGACGCCATCGCGATCCTCAAGGGCCTCAAGCCGTACTTCGAGGACTATCACCGGCTGAAGTACACCAATGAGGCGATCGAGGCGGCGGTGCAGCTCTCCTCGCGCTACATCCACGACCGCAAGCTGCCCGACAAGGCGATCGACGTGATCGACGAGTCCGGCGCGGCGCAGATGCTGGTCGCCGAGAACAAGCGCAAGAAGACCATCGGCATCAAGGAGATCGAGACCACGATCGCCTCGATGGCGCGGATCCCGCCGAAGAGCGTGTCGAAGGACGACGCCGAGGTGCTCAAGCATCTCGAGCAGACCTTGAAGCGCACCGTGTTCGGGCAGGACAAGGCGATCGAATCACTCGCCGCCTCGATCAAGCTGGCGCGTGCCGGCCTGCGCGAGCCGGAGAAGCCGATCGGCTGCTACCTGTTCTCGGGCCCCACCGGCGTCGGCAAGACGGAAGTGGCAAAACAACTCGCGGCGACGCTCGGCGTCGAGCTGCTGCGCTTCGACATGTCCGAGTACATGGAGCGGCACACCGTGTCGCGCCTGATCGGCGCGCCTCCCGGCTATGTCGGCTTCGACCAAGGTGGCCTGCTCACCGACGGCGTCGACCAGCATCCGCATTGCGTGGTGCTGCTCGACGAAATCGAGAAGGCGCATCCCGACCTCTACAACGTGCTCCTCCAGATCATGGACCACGGCCGGCTCACCGACCACAACGGCAAGCAGGTCAACTTCCGCAACGTGATCCTGATCATGACCACGAATGCCGGTGCGGCGGATCTCGCCAAGCAGGCGTTCGGCTTCACCCGGTCGAAGCGGGAAGGCGACGACCACGAGGCGATCAACCGGCAGTTCGCGCCGGAATTCCGCAACCGTCTCGATGCCATCGTCTCGTTCGGCCATCTCAGCGTCGAGGTGATCGGCACCGTGGTCGAGAAGTTCGTGCTTCAGCTCGAGGCGCAGCTCGGCGACCGCGACGTGACTATCGAGCTGTCCGAGCCGGCGAAGGCTTGGCTGGTCCAGCACGGCTACGACGAGCAGATGGGCGCACGTCCCATGGCGCGCGTGATCCAGGAGCACATCAAGAAGCCGCTGGCGGACGAGGTGCTGTTCGGCAAGCTGAAGGGCGGCGGCCACGTTCGCGTCGTGCTCGTCAAGGACGAGGCCGACGAGACCAAGGAGAAGATCGGCTTCGAATTCGTCGAGGGCCCGGTCACGCCGAAGCAGGAGAAGCTGCCCGGCACCCGCAAGCGCCCGCCGGGCAAATCCAAGCCGGGTGGCCCCGGCGGCTCGAAGGGGCCGACCTCCAAGGGGCCGCTGGTCAAGGTTTGATCGGCACAGGTGACAAATCGAAAAAGGCCGGCTGAGAGCCGGCCTTTTTTTGTTGGCTATCCGTACAGTGAACCGGTTTCAGTCGCCCCGGAGGCGCTGATCGTCCTGCACGCGGACGTGCTCGGCACCGCGCGCGCCGGCTGTGGAAAGCCGCAGCATGCTCAGCATCGCGCCGCAGAGCGCAAATCCAACGCCGACAAGGAGCGCCAGCCTGGTCCCCTCAACCGGATACCGTCCGAGCAACAGCGCCACCAGCGCCGCTCCGGTGGTCTGGCCGAGCAGGCGCGCCGTTCCCAGCATGCCGCTGGCGCCGCCGGCGCGCTCGCGCGGGGCGGCTGCGATCATGGTACGGTTATTGGGGGTCTGGAACAGACCGAAGCCGGCGCCGGCGAGCGCCATCCGCCAGATCACGTCGAGCGGCGTTGGCGTCGCCGGCAAGAAGGCCAGCGCGCCAAGGCCGCAGGCGAATAGCGTGAGCCCAATACCGCCGAGCAGGCCGGCCGGATAATGCTCGACCAGGCGGCCGGCGAGGGGGGCCGCAAACGCCAATGCAATCGGCCATGGCGTGATCAACAGGCCCATATGCACGGCCGAATAGCCGAAGCGGCTCTGGAGATAGAAGGGGATAGCGACGAAGGCGAGCATCTGCCCGCAGAACGACGCGATCGAGGTCGCAATCGACAGCGCGAAAACGGGGATACGCAGCAGGTCGACCGGCAAGAGCGGCGAGGTCATGTGAGTCTCGCGATAGATCAGCAGCGCACCCGCGGCGATCGCGATGGCGAATTGCACGAGACAGGTGATCGCGGCCTCGCCATGACCGACGCTGTCGACCGCCGCGATGCCGACGCCGAACGTGATCGCCGACAGCCCCGCACTCTGCCAGTCGAAGGAGCGGCTCGCGGGCTTGGTGTGCGGCAGGCTGCGCAGGCCCAGCACCAGCGTCACCACGCCGAGCGGCACGTTGATCGCGAACAGCCAGGGCCAGCTTCCGACTGCGAGGATGCCGGCGGCGAGCGTCGGGCCGATCGCGGCCGAGAAGGCGACGACGAGCGCGTTGAGCCCGATGCCGCGGCCGAGCAGGCTACGCGGATAGGTGAAACGCACCAGCGCCGCGTTGACACTCATGATGCCGGCCGCGCCAAAGCCCTGGAGGATGCGCGCGATCGTCAGCGTCGGCAGCGTGTGGGCCAGCGCACAGAAGGCCGATGACAGCGTGAACAGCGCCAGCCCGACCAGATAGACGCGTCGATAGCCGACGATCTCGCCGAGCGAAGCCAGCGGCAGCAGCGAGATCGTGATCGCGAGCTGGTAGCCGCTGACGATCCAGATCGACAAGGCCGGGGTCGCATCGAGATCGGCCGCGATCGTCGGCAGCGCCACATTGACGATGGTGCTGTCGACCACCGCCATGACGATGCCGAACGCAATGGTCAGCACCGCCTGATTGCGTTGCGGCTGCGGCAGGCCGTCGGCATGCTCGATGGTGACTGTCGACATCGTGAGCGGCGTATCGTTGGCGAATCGAACTCGGCCACATGCCGAGTATTGCGCCAACAGGGCAGGGTCGCGATAGTTCCGGAACCGCGCTGCCAGCGCGCCGGCTTACCCAAGCGCGCTTGATGCAGCTGTCCTACACCGCCGGTGGATTGCGGTCGCTGAAGGTCACGCGCTGGTGCCAGTAGGGATAGGGCAGCGTCACCGTGCTCGCGGCATCGAGCTTTGCGACCTGGTCCTTGGTCAAGGACCAGCCGACCGCGCCGAGATTTTCGCGCAGCTGGGTCTCGTTGCGTGCGCCGATGATCAGCGTCGAGACCGTCGGGCGCTGCAGCAGCCAGTTCAGCGCGATCTGCGATACGCTCTTGCCGGTCTCCTTTGCGATCTCGTCGATCGCATCGACGACACGGTAGACGTGCTCGTCCGAGACGGGCGGTCCGAATTCGGCCGTCTTGGGCAGGCGGCTGACTTCCGGTTTCGGCTGACCGCGGCGGATCTTTCCGGTGAGGCGCCCCCAGCCGAGCGGCGACCAGACCACGGCGCCCAACCCCTGGTCGAGGCCGAGCGGCATCAACTCCCATTCGTAGTCGCGCCCGATCAGGGAGTAGTAGGTCTGGTTGGCGACGTAACGCGGAAAACCGTGCTTGTCGGCGACAGCGAGCGACTTCATCAGGTGCCAGCCCGAGAAATTCGAGACGCCGACATAGCGGATCTTGCCGGCGCGCACGAGCACGTCGAGAGTCGAGAGCACCTCTTCGGGCGGCGTGAAGGCATCGAAACCGTGGAGCTGGAACAGATCGATGTAATCGGTGCCGAGCCGGCTCAGCGAACCGTCGATGGCTTTGAGCAGGTGCTCACGCGACGAGCCGATATCGTTGGGACCGTCGCCAAAGCGGAAGGTCGCCTTGGTCGAGATCAGGACCTTGTCGCGGCGACCCTTGATGGCCTCACCGAGCACCCGCTCGGACTCGCCGAGCGAGTAGACATTCGCGGTGTCGAACATCGACACGCCGGCCTCGAGGCAGATGTCCAGAAGACGCCGCGCCTCGGTCGCGTCCGTCGTGCCCCATGCCGCAAGGCGGCCGACGCCGCCGAACGTGCCCGTTCCCAGGCTCAAGGCAGGCACCATGAGGCCGGACCGGCCCAAGCGTCGGTATTCCATCGATCTGCTCCTCGGCTGGCCGCTCGTTGATCGGTACGGCCTTGGTGCCGAGTTTAGCGCAAGCGGGTGCCTTGTCCTATCACGCGCTCACATGGCGGCTCTGCTTGGTAGTCCGTATTTGTTAGGCTACGCTCGTGGTCTGCAAGTTTGCAGCCGAGATCTTCGCGCGCAGCCAAGCCTCGAACGCGCTGACATGGCTACGCCCTTTCGCCTCAGCCGAGCGCACCAGATAGTAGGAGATCGTCTCCACTTCGAATTTGGGTTCGCGGAACGGTACGATGAGCGTGCCCTTGTCCAGCTCCTCGGCGGCAAGGATCTCGCTCTCCAGCACCACGCCAAGCCCCTCGACGGCTGCATCGATCGCCATGGTGGAGCGGTCGAACCACAATTCGTGACGCGCCTTGATGATCGCGCCTGTGACCTTGCGCAGATAATCGGTCCAGGTCAGCGCGTTCGAGGAATGGATCAGCGTGGCGCGCGCGAGATCGCCGGGCTCGCGCAGGTCGAGCTGCTCGATCAGCCGCGGGCTGCAGAGCGGGCGCAGGCGCTCGGCGAGGAGCGGCTCAATCTGCCTGTCGTTCACGACTGGTGGGCGCCCATAGGCGATCGCGAGGTCGAAGCGGATGGTTTCGAGATCGCGCAGATCGGCGATGGTCGACAGTCTGATCCCGATCTCCGGATGCTGGCCGATGAAATCTCCGATCCGCGGTTGTAGCCATTTGGCGGCAAAGCTCGGTCCGCTGGCGATGAACAAATGATCACGCTGCGATTGCGGCGCCACCAGCCGCGTCGCACCCATGATCGTGCCGAACGCGCGCTCGATCTCGCCGGCATAGAGGCGGCCGGCGTTGGTAAGTACGGCACGGCCGGCCTGCCGCGAGAACACGCGCACGCCGAGAAAATCTTCGAGGTTCTGGATGTGATGGCTGATCGCGGAAGGCGTGACCCCGAGCTCCTCGGCAGCGCGGCTGAAGCTGCCGTGGCGGGAAGCAGCTTCGAACGCCGACAGCGCTTTCAGCGGCGGCATGCGCGGCCGCCCCGTTGAGCTTGCTTCATCGGCTGCTGAGTTTTTTGAACTGGCGCCCATCATGTCTGCCCGGTTACGAATTTCTCCATTGCACTGGCAAGTTTCGTACCGCGAACGCCCCGACGCAACAGCTGCGTGCCCACAACCTGACCCGAGACCGGCGAGCAGGCTCCGCATCGCCGCCCGTGCCCCGCGCGCGGCAGATGCCGCTTGCTTAAGGAGACGCCATGACTTCAGCGCTGAAACAAGCCGCCGACGAATTCCTGGTGCGGTACGGCGGAGACGTGTTCCCGAACCTTTTTACGACCGCGAAGGGGACCATCGTCACCGACAGCGACGGGCGCGACTATCTCGATTTCACCTCGGGGCAGATGTGCGCGACGATCGGCCACAACCACGCTGCTATTGTCGCGGCGGTGGAGCGGGCCGGGAAGAAGGCGTTCCATATGTTCAGCGGGATGATTCCCGAAGTGGTGGCCGAGCTCGCCCAGGTGCTGGCGACGGATTGGCTGCCCGGCGATCTCAAGCGCTCGATCTTCATCAACACCGGCTCGGAGGCGACTGAAGTCGCGCTCCGGATGGCCAAGATGTACACCGGCGGCTATGAGGTCCTTGTCCTCGGCGGCTCCTGGCACGGCATCACCGGCGGCGCCGCCTCGGTCTCGATGGCGAGCGACCGCAAGGGCTATGGTGTGCCGCCGCCCGGCGTGTTCGTCATCCCCGAGCCGAATGCCTATCGTCCCTACATCGACAAGGGGAGTGAGGAAGCATCCGCGCTCGCCAATCTCGAGCTGGCGCTGAAAATGTTCGACATGCAGTCGAGCGGGCGGGGCGCGGCGATCATCGCCGAGCCCGTGATCAGCGCCGGCGGCGTGCTGGTGCCGCCAAAGGCCTTCATGGAGGCGCTACGTAGAGCCGCCGACGACCGCGGAATGCTGCTGATCTTCGACGAGGCCCAGACGGCGTTCGGACGCATCGGCCGGAAGACGGGATCGGAACATTTCGGTGTCGTGCCTGACATCATAACGATGTCGAAAACGCTCGGCGGCGGGCTGCCGCTCGCGGCTGTATCGACCACCGAGGCGATCGAGAGCAAGCTGCACGAGGATCACTTTACCTATTACACCAGCCACGTCTCCGATCCGCTGCTGGCCGAGGTCGGGCTCGCGGTGCTGCGTGTGATCGCGGAGGAGAAGCTGGTCGAGCGTGCCAACGTCATGGGCGCCTATCTGCGCGACCACTTCGAGGGTCTTCAGCAGAAATACGAGCAGATCGGCGACATCAGGGGCATGGGGCTTCTGCTCGGCGTCGAGCTGGTCACCGACCGCAACAGTCGGCGCGCGGCCCACCAGCTCGGCGGCCTGACGACGAAGAAGTGCTTTGAACATGGGCTGAGCATGAACATCCGCCGCCGGCCCGAGCGCGGATCGGTGTGGCGCATCGCCCCGCCGCTGACCGTCTCGACCGAGGAGATCGACCGCGCCGTCGAGATCCTGGATCGATCCTTGAGGGAAAGCCTCGACGAGTTGTCGCGAAATTCCGCCGCATGATCAACAGTCCGGAGGCCGACATGATCCGCAGACACGCGCCGACGCTTGCCCTGGCCGTACTTTCGCTTGCGCTGTTGGACGTTCCGACGGCGCAAGCGGCCAGCCCAACCCTCGACAAGATCAGAGAGGTCGGCAAGATCAGCCTCGGCTATCGGGAGGCTTCCATCCCATTCGCCTATCTCGGATCGGACCAGAAGCCGATCGGGCTCTCGCTCGATCTCTGCTCCGCGGTGGCCGACAAGATCAGGATCGTGCTGCAGCGGCCGGAGCTGGGGATCGACTATGTCCCGGTGAATGCGTCCAATCGCATCCCGCTGCTCCAGAACGGCACCATCGACGTCGAGTGCGGCAGCACGACCAACACTGCCGAACGTCAGAAGCAGGTTTCGTTCTCCGTTGCGACCTATGTGGCATCACCGCGCTGGCTGGTGTCTGCGGCGTCGCGGGTGATGGAGCCGAAGGGCCTCGACGGGCAGACGGTCGTCATCACGCAGGGCTCGTTGAACGTTGCGGTCGCAAAGCAGGTTCTCGGCGAGCAGAAACTGAACGTGACGATCATCCAGGCCAAGGATCACGCCGAGTCCCTGCTGATGCTGGGAACGGGCCGCGCCGCGGCGTGGTTCGAGGACGACATCCTGATCGCCGGGCTCGTCGCGAACGCGTCCGATCCGAAGGCCTTCCGGATGCTGGGCGCGACCTATGCGCCGTCCTACTACGGATTGATGACCCGTCGGGAAGATCCCGAGTTCAAGGCCTTGGTCGACACCGCGATCAAGGAGAACATGGCCTCCGGCGCGTTCGACAAGCTCTATGCCAAATGGTTCGAGGCGCCGATTCCGCCGAAGGGACAGAACCTCCGGCTTCCCATGAGCGAGGCGATGAAGGCCCGCGTCGCCTCACCGAGCGAAACGCTCGCGCCGTAGGAGCGTCAATGCCGCAACTGGCTCTGCCTGAAGTCGCGCGGCGACATCCCGAAATGATCGCGGAAGACGCGGCCGAAATGCGAGAGGTCGTTGAAGCCCCAGGCGAAGGCGATTTCGCTGATGTGGCGATGGGCGAGCAGAGGCGAGGCGAGATCCCTCCGACATCGGGCGAGGCGTTCGGCAAGGACATGACGCTGGAAGGAGGTGTCCTCGTCTGCGAGAAGATCGTTGACATAGCGCGGGGAGATGCCGAGCGCGGCTGCGGTCTCAGCGACCGAGAGATCGGGATCGGCGAGGTGCGCGCGGATGTGCGCCTTCACTCGGTAGAGCAGGGCCGAGCGGTGGGTCGAGGACGGCAGCGGTGACTTGCCGAGCCGCTCGCTCAACGCCATCGCGAGCAGATCAACTGCCTGCTCCGACAGCGCCGTGGCCGTATCCGGAGCCAAGCTATCCGCATTCTGGCAGAGCCGGACAATGAAATCATAGGCGAGCCGCTCGAGCGGTGCGTCGACGCCAAATGACATTGCGGTCAGCGTCTCGGTGCCGCCGAGCCGCCGCTGCAGCATCTCGCGTGGGACCTTGAAGATGGTCTGCGTAAAACTGTCGTTGAACTTCAGCTCGTACGGGCGCGTTGTGTCGTAGATCGCGAACTCGCCAGGGTGGATCACGGTCTCGCGGCCGTCCTGCGCAACGCCACCGTTGCCGCGGTTGCCGAGCGCGACGAGGACGAAGTCCTGATCCGAGCGCGCGATGCGCGACGGTGTGCGGAAGACGTGCTGGCGGTCCGAGCAGACCTCGGAGCACACGGCCTTGCCGAGCGAGGCCTGCGTGACCGAGCCATGAAAGGCGCTGCCGAGGTCGGACTTGCAGTCGAGCCCGACGAAGACGTCGCAGACGATGTCCTGCCAGAGCGCGAGCCGCCGGTAGCCGGGACTGCCGTCTGTCGTGAACTGGATTGGCATCAGGACAGCCTCCCTTTCACATCCTGCAAAACCGCATGTTGGCGCAGATCGAGCCTGACCGGAGGCAAATTCCGTACCGGGCGATCCCTTCCAGTCGAGTTTTTGTTCCGCCGTGGTCGAGCGCCTGGCCGCCCGGCTTGGCCAAATAGACTGCATCGGACGTGGCTTGCGATCAACCGGCAATGGAGGCGGCAATGGGCATCGAACATCCGAAATACAAGGTTGCGGTGGTGCAGGCGGCTCCGGCCTGGCTCGATCTCGACGCTTCGATCGACAAGTCGATTGCGCTGATCGGGGAGGCCGCGGAAAAGGGCGCCAAGCTGATCGCCTTTCCGGAAGCTTTCATCCCCGGCTACCCTTGGCACATCTGGCTGGATTCCCCGGCCTGGGCGATCGGGCGGGGCTTCGTGCAGCGCTATTTCGACAACTCGCTGTCCTATGACAGCCCACAGGCCGAGCGCCTGCGCGAGGCCGTGCGCAAGGCAAAGCTCACCGCCGTGATCGGCCTGTCCGAGCGCGATGGCGGCAGCCTTTACCTCGCGCAATGGCTGATCGGTCCCGATGGCGAGACCATCGCAAAGCGCCGCAAGCTGCGGCCGACCCATGCCGAGCGCACGGTCTATGGCGAAGGCGACGGCAGCGACCTTGCCGTGCATGCGCGGCCCGACATCGGCCGGCTCGGCGCGCTGTGCTGCTGGGAGCACCTGCAGCCGCTGTCGAAATACGCGATGTACGCTCAGAACGAGCAGGTCCATGTCGCGGCCTGGCCGAGCTTCTCGCTCTACGATCCCTTCGCGCCGGCATTAGGGGCCGAGGTCAACAACGCGGCTTCGCGCGTCTATGCGGTGGAAGGCTCCTGCTTCGTGCTCGCGCCCTGCGCCACCGTCTCGCAGGCCATGATCGACGAGCTCTGCGACCGGCCGGACAAGAATGCGCTGTTGCATGCCGGCGGCGGCTTTGCGGCCATCTACGGCCCCGACGGCAGTCAGATCGGGGACAAGCTGGCGCCCGATCAGGAAGGCCTGCTGATCGCAGAGATCGATCTCGGCGCCATCGGCGTTGCCAAGAATGCCGCCGATCCCGCAGGCCATTATTCGCGGCCCGACGTCACACGGCTGCTGCTCAACAAGAAGCGGTACCAGCGGGTCGAGCAGTTCGCGCTGCCGGCCGACACCGTCGAGCCCATGGACATTGCCGCGGCGGCAAGCTGATCGCGGCGATCACGGGGAGGGCATGGCTATGGAATCCGCAGTTCCTGCTCATCTCGAGACGCCACGCACGCGCCACAAGCGCGTGCCGGACGATTACCAGCCGCCATATCCGTCCTTCGTGGCGCGCTACAAGCCTTCGGTCAGCCGGGTCGTGATGGCCTATTTCGGTGTTCAGTATGGCGGTGCGGCACCGGCGGCAGCAATTGACGCGTTGAAAGAACTCGCAGGATTGTTCGCAATGGATGGCGGCCCGTCACATTGGGACCGTGCGCGTTATGCCGATCAGTCCGGCTCCGAGAATGTTGTCACAGTCGCTTATTGGGACAATCTCGCGCGCTTTGATGCCTGGTTCGCGCGAGCTCGCGAGATGTGGACCGGGCGGCAGCGCGAAGGCATCGGTACCTTCATCGAGGTGTTGCGTCCCATTGTGACCCGTCACGAGACGCTGTTCTCCTCGCCCGATCGGCCGGAAGGTATCGCCGTCGTTGCGGAGGGCATGAGCGGTGAGGTGCAGGAGCACGCCTATTGGGGCGGCATGCGCGATCGCATCCCGCAATCACAGACCGATGCCATGGCGCCCGCGGGGACTCTAGGGCTGATCCGCGACGGCGCGCGGCTGAGAGTCGTGGCGCACGATAATCTCTGCCTGATCCGGTCCGGGCAGGACTGGAGCGATACGGAAGCATCCGAGCGAAAGCTCTATCTCGACGACGTCGAACCGGTGCTACGCGAGGGCATGGATTTTCTGCGCGATGATGGCCTCGCGATTGGCTGCTATGCCAACCGCTATATGCAGGTGCTGACGGCCGACGGCAGCGCGAGCGAAAAGTCCTACGGTCAGAGCTGGTGGAAGAGCCTCGCCGCGCTCGAACGCTGGGCGGAGTCGCATCCCACTCACGTCAAGATCTTCGGCGCGGCTATGAAATATCTGTCGACGCTCGGGCCGTCAGCCAAGCTGCGGCTCTATCACGAGGTGACGGTGGCAGCCGCCGATGAACAGTTCTTCGAATATCTGAACTGTCACCCGAAGACGGGTATGCTTGCTGCGGTCGAAACGGTCAGCACCTAAGCGACGCAATGGCCGAGCAGCTCGGGATGTGCCGCGCAGATGTGATGCGCGCCGGCCTCCCGCAGCTCGGCCTCGCTGCCGTAGCCGTAGAGCACGCCGATGGCAGTCATCCCGTTGGTCCTGGCGCCGACCACGTCGTGGCTGCGGTCGCCGATCATGATCGCGCTGTTCGCATCGACGCTGGCCTCGTCGAGCGCGTAGCGAAGCAAGTCGCGCTTGTCGACACGCGTGCCGTCGAGCTCGGAGCCGAACACGCGTTCGAAATACGGCTTCAACCCGAAATGATCGACGACGCGGCTGGCGTAGACGGCGGGCTTGCTGGTCGCCACGAACATGCGCTGACGTGTCGCTGCGAGCGAAGATAACGTGTCCGTAATTCCGCTGTAAGCCTCGTTCTCGAACAGGCCGATATCGCTGAAGCGCTCGCGATAAAGCAGCAGTGCGCGGTCGGCGAGCTCATCGGCTCCGGTGAGCTTGCGCAGGCTGGCAAGCAGCGGAGGGCCGATGCACCAGGTCAGTTCGTCCTCGCTCGGCACGGGAACGCCGAGCCGTTCCAGCGCATATTGGATCGAGCGGGTGATCCCGGGCTTCGGGTTCGTCAGCGTGCCGTCGAGATCAAAAAAGATTGTCACCATCGGGCGGGACCGGTGTCGATACTGCCGTCTGTTGCTAGTTGGCTCTGGTTCCAAGTCAAGGTCCGATTTGTCCTATTACGTCGATGCCATGCGAATAGCTCGGGTCATTGCTGTCTTGTGCCAGGTCCTCGTGCAGTCGCCAGCGCTTGCAGAGGAGGCGCCCCCCATCGATGCGCCTCCGAAGGCCGAGGAACCCGAGAGGCCGCCGGAGAAACCAAACGACGCGCGCGAGAGCGACACGCGGGAGTCGATCTGCCTGATCGTGGAGGCGGCCGCGCGCGACAATAGCCTGCCGCTGGAATTCTTCGCGCGCGTGATCTGGCAGGAAAGCCGCTTTCAGGCCGATGCGGTCGGGCCGATGACGCGCAGCGGCCAGCATGCGCAGGGGATCGCGCAGTTCATGCCGGGCACTGCCAGCGAGCGCGGGCTGCTCGATCCGTTCAATCCGGTGCAGGCCTTGCCGAAGTCGGCCGAATTCCTGAATGAGCTGCGCAACCAGTTCGGCAATCTCGGCCTTGCCGCCGCCGCCTACAACGCCGGCCCTCGGCGGGTGCAGGAATGGCTCGCCGGCACCGGACCGATGCCCGAGCAGACCCGCAATTACGTCTATGCCATCACCGGCACCAGTGTCGATGCCTGGGCCAAGGCGGGGAGCACCGGCAAGGGACCGCCCAGCTCACCCCCGACGAGCTGCCGTGATCTGATGGCGCTGCTCAAGCGTGCTCCCAATCCGTTCGTCGCCGAGCTCGAGCAGCATGTCGAGCTCGCGGCCGCAAAGATCTGGGGCGTCCAGCTCGCGGCCGGCTTCGACCGCAACAGGGCGCTCGCAATGTATTCCCGGGCCGTGACGAAGCTGAGCACCGTGATCGGCGAGCGCGATCCGAGCCTGCTCTCCTCGGTGGTGCGCAGCCGCGGCACGCGCGCCTTCTATCAGGTCCGCATCGGCGCCGATACACGCGCCGAGGCCGATGATCTGTGCAACCGCATCCGCAAGGCGGGCGGGGCCTGCTTCGTTCTGAGAAACAGGGGTGTGGCGGGGTAGGATGAGCTGTCATTCCGGGGCGCGATGAAGTGGCGAACCCGGAATCCACAGCGATTCCTGCGGCCTGATGGATTCCGGGTTCGCGCCAAGTGGCGCGCCCGGAATGACGGCGGTGGGTGTGTCACGCATGCCAGCCCCGCCGCACCCTTCCTTGACGCGCGCCCCCGTCTCGCCCGTTATGCCGGCACGATTCCTCAACGGCCAAAGCTTCCGTGGCGCTTCCTCCGCTCGATTCACCGCAATGGAATAGTCCCTGGCGCGCCTTCGCGTGGGGACTGCGCTCGATCACGCAGACGATCCTCACCATCGTGCTGTTCGTGACCTATCTCGGCATCGGTGCGCTCGCTCACGACACCCATTCAGCCTGCTCTGGGCATTGTGCTCGACGCTGTTCGTCTGGGCAGGTCCGGCGCAGATCATCCTGATCACCACGCTCGGCTCGGGCGCCACCATCATCCAGTCGGCGATCGCGGTGACAGTCAGCGCCATCCGCCTGTTTCCGATGGTGGTCTCTGTGCTGCCGCTGATGCGCACACCCACGACCAAGCGGCGCGAGCTGATTTTCGCCGCGCATCTCACCGCAGTGACGCTGTGGGTCGAATGCCATCGCTTCCTGCCGCAGGTGCCGCGCGAACGGCGGATCGCCTTCGTCCACGGGCTCGGCTGCGGGCTCGTCTCCGTGTGCCTCGCCGCCAATATCGTCGGCTATTTCCTCGCCGCCAACCTGACGCAGACGCTTGGTGCGGCGATCCTGCTGTTGACGCCGCTGTCGTTCCTGTTCTCGACCGCGCGCAACAGCCGCGAAGCCGCCGACGTCGTCGCGCTCGTGCTGGGCATCGTGCTCTATCCTCTGGCGGCGAAGATGAACTCCGGTCTCGACATCCTCGTCAGCGGCGTGGTCGCCGGGACGATCGCCTATGGCGTGCACTGGTGGCGGGAGGTGCGCGCATGAGCTTTGCGCAAGCCATCGGCGACTGGCACGCGCTTGCCGTCCTGTTCGTCGCCGGCGTCGTTCCCAACCAGATCTGGCGCATGCTGGGCCTGTGGTTCGGCGGCGGCATCGACGAGGGCTCGGAGCTGCTGGTCTGGGTCAGGGCGGTCGCCACCGCGATCCTGGCCGGCGTCATCGCCCAGATCGTGGTCCAGCCACCGGGCGCGCTGGCCAGCGTGCCTGACGTCCTGCGTTATGGCGCGGTCGGTGCCGGGCTCGTCGTTTTCCTGCTGACCCGCCGTTCGATCTTCGCGGGCGTGGTCACGGGCGAGGTCTTCATGCTGGCCGGCAAGTGGTGGTTGGGCTAAAACCGCCAGCGAACAGCCAGGGAATAGGACATATGGTTCGCGAACAGGAGCTCCGCGAGGGCGAGGTCGCCATCGAGCTGCCGCCGCCGCAAGATGCCGGCCTCGTCTTCATCGGCCGTATCCGCACGCCCTGGTCGTCGCGGCTGGAGACGCCGCGGCAGGGGCGTCACGATGGCCCGATCTGCCGGCTCGAGATCTTCGAGCCGTTCGTGCCCGCGATCAAGGGCGTCGATTTCTACAGCAATCTCGAGGTCCTGTACTGGCTCGACAAGTCGCGCCGCGACATCATCCTGCAGAGCCCGAAGAACAACGAGAAGACCCGCGGCACGTTTTCGCTGCGCTCGCCGGTGCGGCCCAATCCGATCGGCACCTCGATCGTCAAGCTGGTCGGCATCGATGGCAATGCCATCCTGGTGCGCGGCCTCGATTGCATCGACAACACGCCGCTGATCGACATCAAGCCCGACCGCTGCGAGTTCACGCCGCTGGCCGCGCCGCAAAAGGGTGATTTCGAGACGGAGTGACTTTCTCCGTCATTCCGGGGCGACGCGAAGCGTCGAACCCGGAATCCATCGGGCGGCAGTGACGGTAGTGAAATGGATTCCGGGCTCGCGACTTCGTCGCGCCCCGGAATGACGATCAACCCTTCAACGCCGCCATCAGCTTCGCCGCGTGTTCTTGCAGCACCTTGTCGTCTTCCTTGCGGCTCGCCGGCGGCAACATGGCGACGCCGTCGTGGCGCGGCATCACGTGCATGTGCAGGTGAAACACCACCTGTCCGCCGGCAGGCTCGTTGAACTGCTGCACGGTGATGCCGTCGGCGTCGAACGCCTTCATCGCGGCGGCCGCGATCTTGTGCGCGCCGCGGGCGACATCGGCGTAATCGTCGGGCTTGATGTCGAGGATGTTGCGGGCAGGGGCCTTCGGGATCACCAGCGTGTGACCGGGCACCCGCGGCATGATGTCGAGGAAGGCGAAGACGTGCTCGTCCTCGTACACCTTGTAGCAGGGCAGTTCGCCGCGCAGGATCTTTGCGAAGATGTTGTTGCTGTCGTAGGCGGTCATGGCGGCGGCTCCTCGGACGATTTGCGCTTACTGTCACCAGCCGTGGCGAGGCGTCAAGGCGCCTCGTCGGCCCCTTTGCGGAACGGGCCGAGCTCGGCGAGCTCTCGTCCGGCTTCCGCAACATAGGCGCGCTCGCGCTTGAGGTAATCGTCGATGGCGCGGCGCAGGCCAGGATCGGCGATGAAGTGGGCGGAATGCGTGGTGCGCGGCAGGTAGCCGCGCGCGATCTTGTGCTCGCCCTGCGCGCCGGCCTCGACGTGTTTGAGGCCGCGCTTGATCGCGAAATCGATCGCCTGGTAGTAGCAGACCTCGAAATGCAGGAACGGGTGATGCTCGACCGCGCCCCAATTGCGGCCGAACAGCGTGTCCGAGCCGATGAAGTTGATCGCGCCCGCAATCCAGCGATTGTTGCGGCGGGCCATCACCAGCAGCACGTCCTCGTTCATGGTCTCGCCGATCAGCGAGAAGAACTCGCGCGTCAGATACGGCCGACCCCATTTGCGCGAGCCGGTCTCCATGTAGAATGCGAAGAAGGCATCCCAGGCATCCTCGGTGATGTCCTTGCCGGTGAGCCAATGGATCGTGATGCCGGCCGCAAGGGCATCGCGCCGCTCGCGCTTGATCGACTTGCGGTGGCGCGAGTTCAACGTCGCCAGGAAGTCGTCGAAGCTCGCAAAGCCCTCATTGTGCCAGTGGAACTGCTGGTCGGTGCGCTGGAGGAAGCCGTGCTCGGCGAGCAGCTTCCATTCCGACTCCCGCGCGAAGGTGACGTGAACGGAGGAGGCCTTGCTGACGCCGCACAGCGCGATGAGCCCGCTCGCCAGCGCCTCATTGATGCGCTCGCGATCGATGCCGTCGCGCACCAGCAGCCGCGGCCCCGTGGCCGGCGTGAAGGGAACCGAGACCTGGAGCTTCGGATAGTAGCGTCCGCCGGCGCGCTCATAGGCGTCCGCCCAGCCGCGGTCGAAGACGTACTCGCCCTGGCTGTGCGATTTCAGATAGCAGGGCACGACGCCAGCCACGCGGCCGCCGAGCTTGGCGACCAGATGCCGAGGTCCCCAGCCAGTCCGGATCGTGGCCGAGCCCGATTTCTCGGCCGCAGAGAGAAAGGCGTGGGAGACGAACGGGTTATAGGCGGGTCTTGAGAGGTCGAGGGAATCGCTTGGAAGAGCGGATGAGGTTCCGGCGCCAGCCCCGTTGCACCGTCCGCCGGGATTGGCGCAGGCGTCCCAATCCTCCGGTGACACGTCGCCAATCGAAGGTACGGCCTCGAGCGTGATTTCCGATGATGCCATCGTGCCCAAGATCGTGCATTGCAGCAGCGACTTCAAGAGGGCGGGGGAACACAGGTCTCGTGCCCCGGACGCGGCGCAGCACTCCTTCAGCGGTGCGCTGCAGAGCCGGGGCCCATGTGGCAGCGCGCCCGCGGAGAGATGGGTCCCGGCTCTGCGCCGCAACGCTGAAGCGTTGCAGCTTGTCCGGGACACGCGAGGTGCTACGGCACGAACCCCTCGAAGATCATCTGGTCCGCATACCGCCCGACCCGGCTCCGCTGCTCCGGGGTGCGGACGGTCCAGCCGAGCAGGGCGCAGCCGAACAGGTTGCGGGCGATCCAGGGGGCGGGGGCCGGCAGGTGGTCGACCTTGAAGGCGACGAAATGCGGCCGGGTCTGCAAGCCGTGGCGCAGGTACAGCATGCTGTCGCGCTGTTCTTGGGTGAGGTTGGCCCAGTACTCGTCCTCATAGCTCCGCTGCGCGACGATGCCGCGCGGACGGTTGGGCAACAGGTCACGCAGCGCCAGCACCTGGTCGGGATCGAAGGACATGCCGACGGCGGGGCCGTCATACGAGGCCAACACCTCGGCCATCCGCTTCACCAGCTTGCGATCGCCACCGAAATGGCTCTTCACCTCGATCACCAGGGGCACACGTCCGGCGACCATGGCGCAGAGGTCGGCGAGCGACATCATCCGCTCGTCGGTGTCCTTGAACCTGACGGCCTTCAGCTCGGTCGCGGTCTTTGCGATCACCTCGCCGGTGGCCTCGGTGAGTCGGCCCAGGGCATGGTCGTGATGGACCATGGCCTCGCCGTCGGCCGAGAGCTGGATATCGACCTCGATCGCAAAATTACCAGCAATCGCAGCCTGCACCGCGCCCGGCATGTTCTCGACGATGCCGCGCGAAATGTCATGCAGGCCGCGATGGGCGACCGGCCGCGCTGTCAGCCAATCCGGAGCGCGCATTTGGCGTCAGGCGACCTCGAACACGCCTTCGACCTCGACCGCCGCATCCGCGGGCAGCGAGGCGACGCCGACGGTGGTGCGGGCGTGGCGGCCCTTGTCCCCGAAGGCGGCAACCATCAGGTCGGAGGCGCCGTTGAGCACCTTCGGCGCATCCAGGAAATCCGGGGCCGAGTTGATGAAGCCGCCGAGGCGCACCACGCGTACGACCTTGTCGAGATCGCCGAGCGCCGCCTTGACCTGGGCCAGCAGGTTGACGGCGCAGCCGCGCGCGGCTGCGGCGCCGTCCTCGATCGAGACGCCGGCGCCCAGCTTGCCCTTGGCGATCAGCTTGCCGGCGGGGTCGAAGCAGACCTGGCCGGAGACGAACAGGAGGTTGCCCGTGCGCACGAAGGGCACGTAGTTGGCGACGGGGGAGGGGGCCTCGTGCAGCTTGATGCCTTGCTCCGCCAGTTTCTGCTCGACCGTGCCCGCCATGTCCGACCTCGTTGTCCAAAAATCCTTCGTTCCGGCGCGTCCCCTGGATGGCCGGGCGCGCCCTGTTTCGCCCATCGTGCCGCCACATGCAAGCAACCGGAGGGGGGCGCATTGTGTTGGGGGGCAGCAGGTTCAACGTGGAGGGGCAATTTTACGTGTACGGCCTCAGTTGCGGCGCAATGGAACGGTCATTAAAATGTCGAATCTGCGCTTTCCTCAGGGAACAGACATGTTGCACCTTTTCCGGACTTCGCTCGGTGTGATGGCGCTCGCCGCAGCCAGTGTTGGCCTTGGCGGCGAAGCCCAGGCCGCCAACGGTCCGTTTCTTGCGCACCAGGCGCTCTATGACCTCCGCCTCGTCAAATCGCGCACCAATTCGGTCAATAGCGCCCGCGGCCGGATCCTCTACAATTTCACGGGGAACGCCTGTGAAGGCTATACCTCGGAATTCCGCCAGGTCTCCGAGCTCGACAGCGGCGAGGGCAAGGTCACGCTCAGCGACCTCCGCTCCAACTCCTGGGAGGATGCCGCGGGCAAGAGCTACCGTTTCAAGATCGAGACGCGCATGAACGAGACGGATGCCGGCCGCGTCGACGGCTCTGCCGAGCGCGACGGCGACCACATCAACGTCAAGCTGAAGCTTCCGGCGCCGAAGACGTTCACGCTCGACGGCAAGATCGTGTTCCCGACCGAGCAGATCCAGCGCATCATCGCAGCGGCGAGGCAAGGCAAATCGCTGCTCGAACTCTCCGTCTATGACGGCTCCGATGACGGCCAGAAGGTCTACAACACGCTGACCGTGATCGGTCAGCCGATCCCCGCCGACCGCGCCACCTCGTCCGATCCGTCGACTGCGGACGAGCACATGAAGTCGCTCAAGCGCTGGCCGGTCACCGTCAGCTATTTCGACCGCGACGCCCAGCAGAAGGAGGGCGAGCAGACGCCGGTCTATGCGATGGCGTTCGAGCTCTACGAGAACGGCGTCTCGCGCCAGCTCATGCTCGACTACAACGATTTCGTCATCTCCGGCGCCATGGGCAAGTTCGACGTGAAGGACAGCAAGCCCTGTAATTGAGGCACAGAGCTCTCCGCGCGCGCAGTGCCCGTAGGGTGGGCAAAGCGTAGCGTGCCCACCACTTCGAGGCGCGAGTGATGAAAGATGGTGGGCACGGCGCAAGGGCGCCTTTGCCCACCCTACAAGATGCCTCTTCGCCGCTTCACCGTGACAGGGCTAGCTCTCGTCACACTCTCCCGCTACGCTCCCTCACAACCACAAACTCGGGGAGCCAGCCCATGCCGAAGCTCGACCATCTCCGCCCCAGCGGCCTGCATCACAATCCAGCCTATTCCCACGTCGTCACCGCGACGGGCGCGCGCACGATCTACATTTCCGGCCAGGTCTCGACCGACGAGGAGGGGCGGATCGTCGGCGAGGGCGATATCGCCGCGCAGACGACGCAGGTGATGCAGAATCTCGGCCTCGCGCTGAAGGCCGCGGGGGCAAGCTATTCCAACATCGTCAAGATCACGACCTTCGTGGTGAACTACAAGCCGGAGCTGCGCCCCATCATCGGCAAAGCCCGTTCGGCCTTCTTCGAAGGCATGGAGCCGCCGGCCTCGACGCTTGTCGGCGTCTCCGCGCTCGCTGCGCCGGAATGGCTGATCGAGATCGAGGCGGTCGCGGTTGCGGATTGAGGTTTTCCTGTACCCCGGATGAAGCGCAAGCGTAATCCGGGAAGCCTGTCGCCACGGAGCACTGTCCCGGATTGCGCTGCGCTCCATCCGGGCTACAGGTGCTATGAGTGCTTCGCCTCCGACAGCTCTTGCAGAACGGCTATCGCCTCATCCGCACGGCCAACGGGTACGAAGAGATGGTCGTGGTGGAACGCCGACACGGCATTCACGCTGATGCCGGCGTCGGCGAGGCGCGCCGTGATTGCCGCCAGGAAGCCGACGGCATCGAGCGCGGAGTGAACCGTGAGCGTGATCAGGCGTGAGGCGAATTCGTAGCGCAGTCCCGCCCGTTCGGCATCCTCCAGCGGTGCTACGACCGTTGTGCTCTCCTGCTCGCGGAAGATCAGGAGCGGATCGACTGCTGCGGGAATAATCTCGTCTGCCGCGATCGTGCAAAATGCGAAGGTGCCCGGTCGCAGCTCCGGCTTCATCTGTCTCAGCAGCGCATTGAGATCGCGTTCGCCCGTCATCACTCCTGCGCCTTCTCCGGGCCCTGATAGGCAATGCCGCGGATCACCGCGGCGCTGCCGAACTTCTTGCGCAGGCTGTCGACCGCGCGTTCGGCGTGGGCGGCGCGGCGGTCGAGCATGTCGGTGTCGTCGATCGCGGAGCCCTCGCGCAGCGCGCTGACGCCGGCGCCCATCAGGCGGAAGGCGGTGCCGTCGATTTCCTTGGCCAGCATCTCGCGGCAGATCGAGAAGATCTTCGCGGCCAGCTGCGTCGGGGCGGCGATCGATTGCGAGCGCGTGCGCTGGCGGAAATCGGCGGTCTTCAACTTCAGCGTCACGGTGGAGCCGGCGAGCTCGCTGCTCTTCAGGCGCGACGACGTCTTCTCGCAGAGCCGCCACAGGATCTTCTCCAGCGTCGCGAAATCGCGGATATCGGTCTCGAACGTCGTCTCGCTGGAGATCGTCTTGGCGCCGCGGTCAGGCTCGACGCGGCGGTCGTCGATGCCGCGTGCGAGCCGCCACAGCCTGCGGCCCTCGCTCGGAAATTGCCGCATCATCTCGATCTCGTCGGCCTTCTGCAGATCGGCGATGATGCGGAAGCCGCGCTGCACCAGGCGTTCCTGCGTCGCGGGACCGACGCCGAAGATGAAGCCGACCGGCTTTTCCGCCAGCATCAACCGCGCTTCCTCCTGGTCGAGCGCGGCAAAGCCTCTGGGCTTGTCGAGGTCGGAGGCGATCTTGGCCAGGAACTTGTTGCAGGACAGGCCGACCGAGACGGTGATGCCGATGTCGCGCTCGACGTCGCGGGCAAAGCGCGCCAGCACCTTGGCGGGGATCATGCCGTGCACGCGCTCGGTGCCGGAGAGATCGAGGAAGGCCTCGTCGATCGAGAGCGGCTCGACTAGCGGCGTCAGCGCCTGCATGGCCTGGCGGACCTCGCGGCCGACCCGGACGTACTTTGCCATATCCGGGCGGATCACGGTCGCATGCGGGCAGGCTTCCAATGCCTTGAACATCGGCATCGCCGAGCGAACGCCATAGGTGCGCGCGATGTAGCAGGCCGCCGACACCACGCCGCGCTTGCCCCCGCCGATGATGACAGGCTTGTCGGCGATGTCAGGGTTGTCGCGCTTCTCGACCGTCGCGTAGAAGGCGTCGCAGTCGATATGGGCGATGGTCAGGCCGGCGAGCGAGCGGTGGCGGACGAGGCGGGGGGAACCGCAGGCCGTGCAGCGCCGCACGCCGAGGTTCTGTACGCCCATGTCGAGGTCGGCCAGACAATCCCGGCAGAAGCAGCGGGGCCCGGCCGGCTCTGGGACGCTCACGGCACGTCGCGCTCCCAGGAGGGGTCGCCGAGCGCATCGCCGAGGACCTGCCGCGCCGCGGCAACGTTGGTCGGGTGCAGTTCCGCGGCCTTGGCAAAGGCCTTCACGGTAGCATCGTCCCGCATCACGAAATCGAGCACGCTGAGGAGGAAATTCGGGTTCGCGGCGGCGTTGCGCAGGGTCTCCGGACCGACCCCCGTCTCGGCCAGGAACAGGCCCAGCCGCTCAGGCTCGCCCGCGACGAAGGACAGGGCCTGAATCGCAACGATTTCAGCGACTTCGCGGGGGTTGTGAACAGGCTTTTTCACGGGGACGGTTTGCCTTTCCGTTAACTTTCGGTCTCTAATTTGGAATCATCATGCCCGAGTCTCGTGCTCAAGTCTTCCGGCCCCGGACAAGCAACTGGAAACCACATCGCAGAAAGTGGACCCTCGGGTTTAACGAAACTCAAGCGAATCTGAGGCTAGTTTGAATCCAGTTTTCGAAACGCCGGGAAGCGGCGTCTGAGGCGTCATATGTACCGGTCCTTCGGACCAATCAGGAGGGCGGGATGGCTAAGACCGTCCTGATCGTGGAAGACAACGAGCTCAACATGAAGCTCTTCCGCGACCTGTTGGAGGCGCACGGGTACCAGACCTCCGGCACCAGCAACGGCTACGAGGCGCTCGACCTCGTGCGCAAGATGCGGCCCGACCTCGTGCTGATGGACATCCAGCTGCCGCAGGTCTCCGGCCTCGAGGTGACACGCTGGATCAAGGACGATCCGGAGCTGCGTGCCATTCCCGTTGTCGCGGTCACGGCGTTCGCGATGAAGGGCGACGAAGAGCGCATCCGCGAGGGCGGCTGCGAAGCCTATTTGTCCAAGCCGATCTCGGTCGGCAAATTCATTGAGACGGTCCGGCGTTTTATCGGATAGGAAGTGAGTTCACAGTGTCCGCGCGTATCCTGGTCGTCGATGACGTTCCCGCCAACGTCAAGCTGTTAGAGGCCCGCCTTTCCGCCGAATATTTCGACGTGATGACCGCTGCGAACGGCACCGAGGCGCTCGCGATCTCAAGGCGTGCCGAATGCGACATCATCCTGCTCGACGTGATGATGCCCGACATGGACGGCTTCGAGGTCTGCCGCCGCCTCAAGACCGATCCGGCTACGCATCACATCCCGGTGGTGATGGTCACCGCGCTCGACAGCCCCGCCGACCGCAACCGCGGGCTCGAGGCCGGTGCCGACGACTTCCTGACCAAACCCGTCTCCGACGTCGTGCTGATCGCGCGGGTGCGCTCGCTGACGCGGCTGAAGATGATGACGGATGAGCTGCGCATGCGCGCCATCACCTCGCTCGAGATCGGCATGCAGGCGCCCGAGCGCAGTGCGATCGCCGACACCGGCAAGGGCGGCCGCATCCTCCTGGTCGACGACCGCCAGTCCTCCTACGAGCGGCTGGCGACGATCCTCGCTGCCGAGCACACCATCGACGTCGAGCCGAACCCGACGGAGGCGCTGTTCCACGCCGCCGAAGGCAATTACGACCTCCTGATCGTCTCGCTCGACCTCAACAATTTCGACGGCCTGCGCCTGTGCAGCCAGGCGCGCTCGCTGGAGCGCACGCGGCACGTGCCGATCCTGGCCATCGCCGACCCCGAGAACTCGACGCGGCTGCTGCGCGGCCTCGAGATCGGCGTCAACGACTACCTGCTGCGTCCGATCGACAAGACCGAGCTCTTGGCGCGCGCCCGCACCCAGATTCGCCGCCGCCGTTACACCGATCATTTGCGCGACAATGTGCAGAACTCGATCGAGATGGCGATCACCGACGCGCTGACCGGCCTGCACAATCGCCGCTACATGGAGAGCCATCTGGCGACGCTCGCCGAGCAGGCCGCGACCCGCGGCAAGCCGCTGGCGCTGATGATCCTGGACATCGACTATTTCAAGTCGATCAACGACAATTACGGCCACGATGCCGGCGACGACGTGCTGCGCGAGTTCGCGGTGCGGGTGCGCAAATCGATCCGCGGCATTGATCTCGCCTGCCGCTACGGCGGCGAGGAATTCGTCATCGTGATGCCGGAGACGGATCTCCACGTCGCCGGCATGGTCGCCGAGCGCCTTCGCCGCTCGATCGCGGGCGAGCCGTTCGCGATCCACAAGGGTGCCAAGCGCATCGAGGTCACGATCTCGATCGGCCTCACCACGCTGGAGCGCAAGGGCGAGGCCGTCGCCGACGTCCTCAAGCGCGCCGACACCGCGCTCTACCGCGCCAAGCACGACGGCCGCAATCGCGTGGTGTCGCACGCAGCGTAAGGGCCGTCCGCGCAAAGTTGCGAAAACAACCCCATGCACAGTAGCCGGTGCGAGCCGGATCAATGGGTTACGCGGGTGGCGAGTTGGCTTGCGCCGGCGGCAGCGTCATTTGACCCGTCGGGCAAAACAGGAGCATATTGGTAGGGTCGCGAAATGGTCCTGACGGGTAGTCAGGCGCCCGCGCTTCCTCCGCAAATTCCGGTGTCATTCTCCGCCTTGTGCGCAGTCGCGCACTGGAGCGGGGAATCCAGTACGCCGCAGCTTCTCGGGTCTAGCCTCACTGTCTCTGGAATACTGGATCACCCGCTTTCGCGGGTGATGACAGCGAGCGATCAGGCGAGAGCGGTTAGTCTGGAGCGCGCTTGCTCCGTTTCTCCGCCGGGTTCGCATCCTCGCCCACATCCACCCCCGCATTCCGCAACAACACCTTCGCCGCTTCCTTCGCGGCCCTTGCCATCGCGGGATCGTCACGCACCAAGTCCTGCGCGATGGAGCCGTCGACCAGCAGCACCAGCTGTGTCGCGAGAGCCTCCGCATCGGCGACGCCGAGCTCGGTCAGGCGGTCGCGAAACCAGAGGCGGCGGCTTTCCTTGAAGGCGATCGCGATCTTCTTCACGGCGCGGTCGGCGGGGCCGAGCTCGGCGACCGCGTTGACGAACGGGCAGCCGCGAAAGTCTTTCGCCGCGAAGCGTCGCTCCAGCGAATCGAACGTTGCGAGGATCTGCTCGGCGGGCGGCTTGTCGGAGGGGCGTGCGCTGACGAAGCGGCGCTCGAGATAGGCCGCGATCAGCGCGTCCTTGGACGGGAAGTGATTGTAGAGCGTGCGCTTACTGATGCCGACCTCGGCCGCGATGGTGTCGACGCCGATGGCGCGAATGCCTTGCAGATAGAACAGCTTGTCGGCGGTCTGAAGGATCCGCTCTTTCATCGTCTGTGGGGCAGGCGGGGGAGCCATGCAGCGGAATGCGTCCTGTTCGCTTGACAGCCGCTTCCATCTATAGCCTAAGTAGACAGGTCTGTGTACCCAAAAACATCGGCAAAAGCAGACGACGGCACGCGTGCCGCGCCCAAAAGGGAGAAGAAAAATGCCCCTGCTGCAGGTCCTGCGTCCGACGTTGCCGATCCTGATCGGCGCCTCGATCATGCTGACGCTGAGCATGGGGCTGCGGCAGTCGCTCGGCATTTTCATGCAGCCGCTGACGCACGACATCCACATTTCGATCTCGGATTTCACGCTTGCACTGGCCGTGCAAAACCTCGCCTGGGGCTTCCTGCAGCCGCCCGCCGGTGCACTCACCGTGCGCTACGGCTTCCGACCGATCATGATCGCGGGCGCGCTGATGTACATCGCGGGCCTCGCGCTGATGGCAACGGCGAATGGGCTTCTCAGCATCATGATCGGCGCGGGCGTGCTGATCGGGACCTCGCTCGCCTGCACCGCGGCGGCGATCGCGATGTCGGTGGCGGCACGTGCGGTGCCAGAGACGGTGCGCTCGACCGTGCTCGGCATCGTCTCCGGCGCGGGCTCGCTCGGCGCGCTGCTGTCGGCGCCGATCGGGCAGATGCTCAACGAGGGCTTTGGCTGGCGCGTCGGGCTTGCCGGCTTCGTCATCATGTCGGTGCTGATGATCCCTGCGGCCTGGTATGCCGGGCGCGTCGACAAGATTCCGTTGCCGAAGCCGGCGGCCGACGAGATCGATGATGCCACGGCTGCAGCCGCGGCGAGGACCGCGTTCGGCAATGCCTCCTTCGTGGTGATGACCTGCGCCTATCTCGTCTGCGGCATGCAGCTCGTGTTCCTCACCACGCACCTGCCGTCATATCTCGCGATCTGCGGCCTCGATCCGATGCTGAGCGCGCAGACGCTCGGCATGATCGGCGGCTTCAACGTGCTGGGCTCGCTGTTCTTCGGCTGGGCCGGCCAACGCTGGAACAAGCTGGCGCTCTTGGGCGGGATCTACATCCTGCGCTCGCTCGCGCTCGCCTGGTACTTCATGCTGCCGGCAAGCCCGTTCTCGACGCTGCTGTTCGGCGCGATCATGGGCTTTCTGTGGATGGGCGTCGGCCCGCTGGTCGCGGGCGCGGTCGCCGAGATGTTCGGCCTGCGCTGGCAGGCGATGATCCAGGGCCTCGCCTTCATGAGCCACCAGATCGGCAGCTTCCTCGGCGCCTACGGAGGCGGGCTGCTCTACGACGCGCTCGGCTCCTACACCATGGCCTGGCGCATCGGCGTCGCGCTGGGCCTTGCCGGCGGCATCGTGCAGGTCGCGTTCGCGCTGATCAAGCCGTCGCAGCCGCCGGCGCCGGTGTTGCGGACGGCGTAGCAGGGCTGCGGTCGAAATCGCGCGCAGCCGGGACCAAGGCAAGTTCGCGTAGCAGATGGCCAGTACGGCCCATGTGACGAGCATGTTCCGAACGAGAAAGCCGATCGGCTTTCTCGGCCACATCACCAACATTGATACGAATTTACGCACTGAAGTTACCTGGCCTGCTCCTGCCGCGACGTTTCGGCGATGCCTTCGACAGCCCCGTTGCGTCAAATCACTTGTCGTTTCATTATGAATGGTTACACGCTACAGTAGTCTTCGCGAACGAGAAGCGAAGGCCTCGTCTTTTACGTTGCGTTCAAGGGGCCGCGCGACATTTCGTTCGGAGAGGGGCCGTGCGCGATGATGGCAGGAACTCTCTTGAATGCGTTGTACAGTGCGCGGCGCATCCGACCGCCGATCAGCGTAACATGTCGCTCGCTGTCGATCGCAGTCATGCTCTCGGCCTGGCCCGGTGGAGCGAGCCTGGCGCAGCAAGCGCTTCAGACCGGTGGCGCGGGCACGCTCTTTCAGAACGTCCGCATCTTCGATGGCAAGAGCGCCACGCTGTCTGCCTCCTCCAACGTCTTGGTGCGCGGCAACAAGATAGAATCAATCTCGCTCCAGCCGATAGCGGTGGATAGCCCGGCGGAGATTCGCATCATCGAAGGCGGCGGGCGCACGTTGATGCCCGGCCTCATCGACAACCATTGGCATGCGATGCTGATCCGAGTGACGCCGGAACAGTCGCTCGGCGACGTCGGCTACGTCAATCTTGTCGCTGGCGACGAGGCTGCGCACACTCTGATGCGCGGTTTTACCAGCGTTCGAGACGTGGGCGGGCCGGTGTTCGGGCTCAAGAGCGCCATCGACGAGGGTATCATCAAGGGGCCGCGCATTTTTCCGTCCGGCGCGATCATTACGGTCACGAGTGGGCATGGCGACTTCCGCCAGCTTACCGACCTGCCGCGGACGATCGGCGGCATGCTCAGCCGCATGGAACAGACCGGCGGGGCAATGGTTGCGGACAGTCCCGACGAGGTCCGCGTCCGTGTCCGCGAACAGCTCATGCAAGGCGCCTCCCAAGTCAAGTTGACGGCTGGCGGCGGGGTGTCGTCGCCTTTCAGTCCGATCGACGTGACCACCTTCACCGAACCGGAAATACGCGCCGCCGTCGAAGCGGCCGAGAACTGGGGCACCTATGTCGCTGCGCATGCCTTTACGCCTGCTGCCATTCGGGGAGCCATTGCGGCTGGGGTGAAGTGTATCGAGCACGGCTTCCTGATGGACGAGGCAACAGCGAAGCTGATGGCGGAGAAGGGTGTATGGCTGAGTCTACAGCCTCTCCCCGACGATTTGAGGCTGGGCTTTCCTGTAGGCTCGGTCCAGCGAGCCAAGGCGGATGAGGTCTGGCCCGGCATAGTCAGGTCCTACGAGTTGGCGAAGAAGTACAAGATCAAGACGGCGTGGGGCACCGACGTCCTGTTCTCTGCAGCGCTCGCGCGCCAACAGGGGGCCATCCTGGCCTCGCTCGCTCGCTGGTACACGCCCGCCGAAGCGCTGACGATGGCGACATCGACGAACGCCGAACTGCTGGCGCTATCGGGCAAGCGGAATCCTTATCCCGGCAAACTCGGCGTCATGGAGCAGGGCGCGCTCGCGGATTTGCTGCTCGTCGACGGAAATCCCCTGGACAATATCGGCCTTCTTGCCGACCCCGCCAACAATTTCAGGGTCATCATGAAAGATGGGATTATCTACAAGGATGCGCTCGCCCGTTAAAGCGCGATGAGATTAGGGATGAATCATCATCGCGCTTTAGGTTGTCGTTCACGCATGATCTTTCCGGAGCCGCTTCGCACTTTTCCAGATCATGCTTGAGCACGACATCGTACCGGTGCCGGCGAATGCTCCGACAATCGCTGCCTGACGCTTCCCTTCCGCGACCGCCTCTATCGGGGATGCGGGCTGCGGCGTGGCTGGGGCGGCTGTTGCACGTAGGGGTTTTCCAGGCACATTGCCGACTGGCCCGCGGCGCTCGCTCTGCACTCGTCCCATGAACGATACTGGCACGAGATCCAGGTGATGCCGCCCCGTTTCCAGCTCTGAAGGCATACCGGCGAGTTGCCGCCGAACCGCTGCGCTGCGGCTGGACTGGGCGCGGACATGGTGATCAAGACGAAGAGGAGACAGGCAAGCGTGCGCACCACGATCAGCGCTGCCGGGGCGGAGGCGGCTGCTTGAACCTCACGCGTGGGTTCACATCGCAATACATGTTCCATCGCCCGGACGCCGACGCCAGGCATTGTTCTCGCGTCGAATACATGCATTCGCCGGGATAGCCGAGGTGCCCGCCAAAGACGCACCAGGGATATTCACGCTCAGCCTTTGCTGCGGAAGAAAATCCGATGACCATGACGACGATGAGTAGGGCGGTGCGCATGCGATTCTCCCATCATGTCTGAGCGGCGCAAGAGGTTCACTCTCGAAAGATAGCCGCTCGATGATCGTGGCTCAACAATGATGGCTCAAGCGGGTTCCTATCTCGCGCCGGAGTGTCGCAGGTAGGCGCTCGCAGAGGCGTGCGAGCGGTGTTGTCGCCACGCGCCGTCAGTAGGGCCTTTTGCGACGAAGCAATCCAGATCCTTCTGCAGAGACGTCAGGAGCACATCAGTTTGGTCTCGTGCTCTCGATGCAGCGCAGCGCCCGATAGCTTGGCCCCGGGGCACGTGCGCCGAAACGACAACGGGGCCCGCAAGGGCCCCGCAAAAATCCTTAGCGCTACGCCGCGATCTTACTTGATCTTGGCTTCGCGGAATTCGACGTGCTTGCGCGCGACCGGGTCGTACTTCTTCTTGACCAGCTTGTCGGTCATGGTGCGCGAATTCTTCTTGGCGACGTAGTAGAAGCCGGTGTCGGCCGAGGACACGAGCTTGACCTTGATGGTGACCGCTTTGGCCATGTTCTGAACCTCAGAATATCAGGGGGAATCTGGAGCCGGCCAAACGGCCCGCGTTGGCCGGCAACCTAGTCAGAAACGGCGGGAAGTCAAGGTTTCAGGCTGCGGAAACTGCTCAAATCGGGCCCATTAGGCCGCAAAGAACCGGTTTTTCGGCCGCGGCAGGCCCAGATTCTCCCTCAAAGTGGGCCCTTCATACTCTTTGCGGAAAATCCCGCGCTTCTGCAACTCCGGGACCACCTTGTCGACGAAATCGTCGAGGCCGGCGGGCAGGAACGGGAACATGATGTTGAAGCCGTCCGAGCCGCGCCCGACCAGCCATTCCTCCATCTGGTCGGCGATGGTCCTGGCGGTGCCGACGAAGGACAGCCCACCATAGCCGCCGACTCGCTGGGCGAGCTGGCGCACGGTGAGCTTCTCGCGGGCGGCGAGATCGACCAGGCGCTGCCGGCCGCTCTTGCTGGCATTGGTCTCGGGGATTTCGGGAAGCGGCCCATCGGGATCGAAGCCGGAGGCATCGGTGCCGAGGATGACGGAGAGCGAGGCAATGGCGCTGTCGTAATGCACGCGGCTGTCGAGCAAAGCGCGCTTCTCCTTGGCCTCGTCCACGCTGTCGCCCACGACGACGAAGGCGCCGGGGAGGATCTTCAGGTGCTCGGGGTCACGGCCGATCTTCTCCATGCGGCCCTTGATGTCGGCATAGAGTTTTTGGCCATCGGCGAGGCTGCCGCCGCCGGTGAACACCGCTTCCGCGGTCTCGGCGGCGAGCTGCTTGCCGTCTTCGGAGGCGCCGGCCTGCACGATCAGGGGCCAGCCTTGCACGGGGCGGGCGATGTTGAGGGGGCCGCGCACTTTGAAGTATTTGCCCTTGTGGTCGAGGGTTTGCATCCTGGCGGGATCGAAGAACAGCCCGCTCTCGACGTCGCGCACGAAGGCATCGTCGGCGAAGGAGTCCCAGAGACCGGTGACGACGTCGTAGAACTCGCGGGCGCGCTTGTAGCGCTCGGCGTGCTCCATATGATCGTCGAGGCCGAAATTCAGCGCCGCGTCCGGGTTCGAGGTGGTGACGATATTCCAGCCGGCGCGGCCGCCGCTGAGATGGTCGAGCGAGGCGAAGCGGCGCGCGACGTGATAGGGCTCGTCGAAGGTGGTCGAGCCGGTCGCAATCAGGCCGATGCGCTCGGTCACGGCTGACAAAGCCGATAGTAGCGTGAACGGCTCGAACGAGGTCACGGTGTGGCTGCGCTTGAGCGCGTTGATCGGCATGTTCAGCACGGCGAGGTGATCGGCCATGAAGAAGGCGTCGAACTTGCCGGCCTCGAGCTTTCGGATCAGCGTCTTGATGTGGCCGAAATTGAAATTGGCGTCGGGCCAGGCCCCGGGATAGCGCCAGGCGCCGGTGTGGATGCTGATCGGGCGCATGAACGCGCCAAGCTTGAGTTGTGCCATCGACCGGTGTCCGTTCTTGGTGACGCTCGCAAAGACATAGGGACGCAGCGGAACTCCGCCATTGGGGGAGACGGGAAGATTATTTTGTTTTTCGATGCTCTCTCAGCACGTCATTCCGGGGCGCGCCTCTTGGCGCGAACCCGGAATCCATCGAATTGCGGAGACAATGGATGAATGGATTCCGGGCTCGCGCTGCGCGCGCCCCGGAATGACGGAGGAGAGAGCCGCGCTGGATGACGAACGAGGGCTTGGCACCTCGAAGCCTAGCTCAAAATATCCTTCTGCATCCTGCCGCCGTAGAAGTGGAAGAACGGCACCGGCGCGTCGTGGCGGAGCGGGCCGGTGGCAAGGCGGGTGTCGAGCTCGTTGAGCACGTTGCGCGTCATCGGATGCAGGTCGGCGAGCGGTTTTGAGCCGAGCTCGACCCAGACCAGCTCGACCAGCTCCGCATCGGCATGGATCACGCCCTCGACGCGGTGGGTGATCGCGGAGGCATCGGCGGTGAAGAAACGCGTGTCGAAGCGCTTGACGCGGCCGGGCGGGGTGATCGCGCGCGCGATCAGGAACAGGCTGGAGGGATCAGGCAGCAGGCCCGCATCCGCGAACGGCTGCCAGGGGCCTTCGAGCTTCGGCACTTTGCCTTCGGCCTTGCGGCCGAGGCAGAGGCCGGTCTCCTCGCAGGCTTCGCGGATGGCGGCAATGGCGAGCGATTTCGCGCGCGAGGCCGGCGTCTTCGGACTGCCCTTGGCGAGATTGGCTTCCAGCTCGGCGGTGATCGGCGCAGCGCAGGGTACGCGATAATCGGCCTTGTCGACGCGCCCGCCCGGGAAGACGAATTTTCCCGGCATGAACACCACCTTGTCGTGGCGCTTGCCGACCAGCACTTTCGGAATGGCGCCGCTGCGGTCGACCAGGATCAGCGTCGCTGCATCCTTCGGGCGGAAGTAAGGATGATGGTCGGCTTCCTTCTCCTCGTGAACCCTGGTCTTCTCCTCGGCCTGCGAAATATCGGTCATGTCCTCACCCGAACTGTTCTTGTACGTGTTTACACAGGCGGAATACCATCGGGAGGGTTGTCGTCAAACCCGTGCATGCGCAGAGCCCATTGCAAGCCGACCACAGCTCCCTTCACGGGCTGCAGCAGCGCGAGCGAGGCGACGAAGGTGAAGGGCAGATAGGCCGCGAAGCTGAGCCAGACCGGGGTCGAATAATTGGTCTCGATCCAGAGGATGGCCGGCACCACGATGTGGCCGACGATGACGATGACGAGATAGGCAGGCAGATCGTCGGCGCGATGCGGGGTGAAGTCGAGGCCGCACCTGGCGCAATGATCGGCGGTCTTCAGGAAGGCGCGGAACAGCTTGCCGTCGCCGCAGCGCGGGCAGCGGCCGCGGAAGCCGCGCTTCATTGCCGACCAGACGTCGCGCTTCTCGACGAGGCCGCTCTCGCGCGTCCAGATTTTCGGGGCCGTCCTCATCGTCACCACGCCTTGCCCTTCTTGCCCTTGCCTTTGTTCTTTCCTTTGGCCTTCTTTCCCTTGCCGGACTTTTGCTTCTCCGGCTTGCGTTTTCGCTCCGGGCTGCGCCCCGGATGCGGCTTGGACGATTTGCGCTGCGGACGGAGCGGCCTGCGCTCGCGCGGCCCGCCGTCGCTCTCCGACGACAGCAGCTCGAAGCGCAGTGCGCCCGCGATCGGAGCGGCCTCGATCAGGCGGACGTCGATGACGTCGCCGAGCTGGTACATGGTGCCGCTGCGCGTGCCGACGAGGGCATGGCGGCTCTCGTCATAGTTGAAATATTCCGTGCCGAGGGATCGGATCGGGATCAGCCCGTCAGCGCCGGTCTCGCTGAGCTTCACGAACAGGCCGGCGCGGGTGACGCCGGAGACGCGGCCCTGGAAGCTGGCGCCGATGCGGTCGGCGAGGTGATGGGCGATCAGGCGGTCGACGGTCTCGCGCTCCGCCTTCATGGCGCGCCGCTCGGTCAGCGAGATATGCGCGGCGACTTCGCTCAAGCTTTCCGGCGTCTCGCTGTCGGGCAGGGCGCCTTCGCCAAGGCCAAGCGCACGCACCAGCGCGCGGTGCACGACGAGGTCGGCATAGCGGCGGATCGGCGAGGTGAAATGCGCATAACGGCGCAGGTTCAGGCCGAAGTGACCGTAATTCTCCGAGGAATATTCAGCCTGCGCCTGCGCGCGCAGCACCACCTCGCTGACCAGCGGGTAATAGTCGTGGCCTTCGAGTTGAGCCAGCACGCGGTTGAACGTGGTCGGGCGGAGCGCGCCGGACTTGGCGAAGGGAACGTCCAGCGTCTCCAGGAATTCCGCGAGCGCGTGAACCTTCTCCAAGGTCGGCTCGTCGTGCACGCGGTAGATCAGCGGCAGCGATTTCTTCTCCAATGTCTCCGCTGCAGCGACGTTGGCGAGGATCATGAACTCCTCGATCAGCTTGTGCGCATCGAGACGCTCGGGGACCACGACGCGGTCCACGGTGCCGTCGCTCTTCAGGAGGATCTTGCGCTCGGGCAGGTCGAGATTGAGCGGATCGCGCTCGTCACGTGCGCGCTTGGCGCAGGCATAGGCGGCATAGAGCGACCTCAGGATCGGATCGAGCAGGGGGCCGGTGGTGTCGTCAGGCCGGCCGTCGATCGCGGCCTGCGCCTGCGCATAAGCGAGCTTGGCGGCCGAACGCATCAGGATGCGATGAAAACTGTGCGAGCGCTTGCGGCCGTCGGGGCCGAGCACCATGCGCACCGCCAGCGCGCCGCGCGGCTCGCCGGGCACCAGCGAGCAGAGATTGTTGGAGATGCGCTCGGGCAGCATCGGCACGACGCGGTCGGGGAAATAGACCGAGTTGCCGCGGTCGAGCGCGTCGCGGTCGAGCGCCGTGCCTGGCCGCACGTAGAAGCTGACGTCGGCGATGGCGACGTTGACGATGAAGCCGCCCTTGTTGTTGGGATCCGGATCGGGCTCGGCATGCACCGCGTCGTCGTGATCCTTGGCGTCGGGCGGATCGATGGTGACGAGCGGGACGTCGCGCCAGTCCTCGCGGCCCTTCAGATTGGCCGGCTCCGCCGCGTCCGCCTCGCGCTCGGCGGCGGAGGAGAATTGCAGCGGAATGTCGTGGGCGTAGATCGCGATCAGGCTGATCGCCTTCTCGGATTTGACCGAGCCGAGCTTCTCCTTGACCCGGCCGGAGGCGAGGCCAAAGCCGCGGCTGCGGACGATGTCGACGCTGACGAGGTCGCCATCCTCAGCGCCGCTAGTGTCGGTCTTGGCGATGTTCAGCTCGCGGTCCGCCATCTTCTTGTCGACGGGAACGAGCCGGCCGCCGCCCTCGGGCAGGCTGCGGAAGACGCCGAGGATGCGGCTCTTGGCCTTGTCGATGACCTTGATGATGCGGCCGCGATAGGGGGGACCTTCGTCGTCATCGCTGCGCTCGACGCGCAGCAGCGCGCGGTCGCCTACGCCGGCGGCGGTGCCGGGCCTCGGCCGGCGCGGCATCTCGATGAGGATCTTCGGCGGCTCGCCGTTCTCGACCTCGTCCCATTCGGCGGGGGAGGCGATCAGCTCGCCATCGGAGTCGCGGCCGGTCATGTCGGCGAGCAGCGTCGGCGGCAGCGCGTCCGGCTCGGAGACCTTGTGGCGCTTCTTCTTGATGATGCCGTCGTCGGCGAGCTCGCGCAGCATGCGCCTGAGCTCGGCGCGATCGGCGTTCTTCAGGCCGAACTCGCGCGCGATGTCCCGAGTCCCGACCTTTCCTGGATTTGCCTTGATGAAGGCGACGATGGCTTGTCTGTCGGGAAAGCCACGGTCTCTCTTTGGTTTCACTTAACCTCTAATTCTTGATCTCAGGTCTTGCCGGCACTCTTCTTGGCCGGAGTATTTGCCGGATTCTTGGTGGCAGCTGCCTTGGTCGGCGACGTCTTTGCGGTCGACGGCACGGCGGCGCGCGCCTTGCTGGTGGATTCGGATTTGGATTTGGCCGAGGCTTTCTTCGCAGCCGGCTTCTTCGGCTTCGGTGCGGCGTCCTCGCCGTCCGCAGCCTTCTCTGACGCTTTCTTGGCCTTGGTCGGCTTCGCCGCCTTCTTGGCCTTGCCGCCACTCTTGGCGGCGCGCTCGTCGATCAGCGCGATCGCCTGCGGCAGCGTGATGGTGTCCTTCTCGAACTCGGCCGGGATGGTCGCGTTGACGCCGCCCGCGGTGACATAGGCGCCGTAACGGCCGCTCTTCACGGTGACCGTGCCGAGCGTCGGATGATCGCCGAGCGCCTTGCCGGGATCGGCGCCGAAGCGGCGGCTCGGGCCCTTGGCAACCTTCTCCGCGATCAGCGTCACGGCACGATTGAGGCCGATGTCGAACACCTCATCGCCGGCCTCGAGGCTGGCATAGGTCTTCTCGTGCTTCACGAACGGTCCGAAGCGGCCGAGGCCCGCGGTGATGGGCTGGCCGGTCTCCGGATGCTTGCCGATCTCGCGCGGCAGCGACAGCAGCTTCAGCGCGAGCTCGAGATCGACGTCGCTGGGCGAGGTGCCCTTCGGAATGCCGGCGCGCTTGGGCTTCTCGCCTTCTTCATAATCCTTCTGCTCGCCGAGCTGGATGTAGGGGCCGAAGCGGCCGGCCTTGACCCAGACATCGCGACCCGTGTCGGGATCCTGGCCGAGCGAACGGTCAGCAGTCGCCTCGCCATCGGCGGCGAGCTGACGGGTGTAGCGGCATTCCGGATAGTTCGAGCAGCCGACGAAGGCGCCGAACTTGCCGGCCTTGAGGTTCAGCCGGCCGGTGCCGCAGTTCGGGCACTGCCTGATATCGCCACCATCGGCGCGCGGCGGATAGATGTGCTGGCCCAGCATGTCGTCGAGCACGTCGAGCACCTGGGCGACGCGCAGCTCCTTGATGTCGTCGACGGCGCCGATGAAGCCGGTCCAAAAGTCCTTCAGAACCTGTTGCCAGGAGATCTCGTTGTTGGAGATGCGGTCGAGTTGCTCTTCGAGGCTCGCCGTAAAGTCGTACTCGACATAGCGGGCAAAGAAGCTTTCGAGGAAGGCGACCACGACGCGGCCCTTGTCCTCGCCGTGCAGACGCTTCTTCTCCAGCTTGACGTAGCCGCGGTCCTTCAGGACCTGCAGGATCGAGGCATAGGTCGAGGGCCGGCCGATGCCGAGCTCCTCCATACGCTTGACTAGTGAAGCTTCCGAGAAGCGCGGCGGCGGCTCGGTGAAATGCTGGGTGACGGACAGGCTCTGCCGCTTCAGGGCGTCGTTCGGGCTCATCGCGGGCAGGCGGCGCGAATCCTCGTCCTCCTCGTCGTCGCGGCCTTCCTGGTAGAGCGCGAGGAAGCCGTCGAACTTGACGACCTGGCCGGTGGCGCGCAGCTCCAGGGTGCGGGAGCCGGCCTTCGCCGTGATGTCGACGGTGGTGCGCTCGAGCTCGGCGGATTCCATCTGGCTCGCGATGGTGCGCTTCCAGATTAGCTCATACAGCTTGGCCTGATCGGCATCGAGCTTGCGGCTCATGCTGTCGGGGCGGCGGGAGAGGTCGGTCGGGCGGATCGCTTCGTGCGCTTCCTGGGCGTTCTTGGCCTTGGCCTGGTACTGGCGCGGGCTATCCGGCACGTAGGCGTTGCCGTAGTCCTCGCCGATCACCTTGCGCGCCTGGGTGATCGCCTCCGGGGCGATCTGCACGCCGTCGGTACGCATATAAGTAATGAGTCCGGTGGTCTCGCCACCGATGTCGATGCCCTCATAAAGACGCTGGGCGATGCGCATCGTGTGCGCCGGCGCAAAGCCGTATTTGCGGCTGGCTTCCTGCTGCAGCGTCGAGGTGGTGAAGGGCGCCTGCGGATTGCGACGGGCCGGCTTGGCGTCGACCGCGGTGACCGCGTAAGTCGCCAGTTCCAGCGCCTTCTTGAAGTCTTCGGCTTCCGCGCCGGTGCCGATGTCGAGGCGCTGGATCTTCTTGCCGTCGGCGCCGACGAGGCGCGCCTCGAAGGCATTGCCCCGCGGGGTGAGCAGGGTCGCGATCAACGACCAATATTCGCGCGGCACGAACTTCTCGATCTCGAGCTCGCGGTCGCAGACGAGGCGCAGCGCCACCGACTGCACGCGGCCGGCCGAGCGGGCGCCCGGCAGCTTGCGCCACAGCACGGGGGAGAGAGTGAAGCCGACCAGATAGTCGAGCGCGCGGCGCGCCATGTAGGCGTCGACCAGGGCGCCGTCGATCTCGCGCGGATGCTTCATCGCCTCCGAGACGGCCTGCTTGGTGATGGCGTTGAACACCACGCGCTCGATCTTCTGATCCTTCAGCGCGCGCTTCTCCTTCATCACCTCCAGCACGTGCCAGGAGATGGCTTCGCCCTCGCGATCGGGGTCGGTGGCGAGAATCAGGCGGTCGGCGCCCTTCAGCGACTTCGCGATATCGTTGAGCCGGCCGGCCGCCTTGGGGTCGACCTCCCAGATCATCTTGAAATTGGCGTCGGGATCGACGGAACCGTTCTTCGCCGGGAGATCGCGGACATGGCCGAACGAGGCCAGAACCTCATAGGACGAGCCCAGATATTTGTTGATCGTCTTGGCTTTCGCCGGCGACTCCACAATGACGATATTCATTTAGTTCCAGTGGCTTACGGGAAAATCTTGGGCCGAAAACGAAAGGACTCGGGTCGGCCGTTTCGACCCGAACATGGGTGGTGAGCGGCCCCCTGTCAAATCGTGGGGTGTTGAAAGGCGCCGCAATGGGAAAAGTTTCATATCGAAAAAGTTGCAGAATACCACCTTGGAGTTGCGGTTGATGTGGGCGTAATGTCCTGTCGGGGCATGGATTCGGGTGGGGTACTGGTGACCAAGCCAGGAAAAAAACGGGCGCGCGCCGGGTCCGGCGCGCCGGGGGGCACGCGTCACGAGGAACCGGGGGAGGGCGGTGCGGACGAGGCCGTGGCCTTCATCGCCGAGCAGACGGGGGCCTTACGCAAGCTGGCCGAGCGCCACAAGCTGGACGTGCTGCATTATCTCTTGGGCATGACCAAGCTCGAGGCCGACGAGCACCTGCGGCTACGGACCAAGCGCAAGCTGTCGTGAGAGTGGGCTCCCCGGTGATCGTGAGAGACCTGGGCGCCGCTCTCTCCCCGTCATTGCGAGCGAAGCGAAGCAATCCAGAGTCTTGCCGCGGTGGGATTCTGGATTGCTTCGTCGCAAGGGCTCCTCGCAAGGACGTCGTGGGGGCGGTGCGCCACAATCACGCCGACCGACGTCGCGACGACGGTCGTGGCTTCAGCGTGGTCTCCGCCGGCGTGAGCAGCCGCCCATCCTCGGCACGCATTTCCAGCTTCTTCACCGGACGGCCCTTCGCGCGATCGACCAGCATCGTCGCAATCTCCTCGGGGCGGTCGTCGAACTCCTCGCTCCACTGTCGCAGCGCGACCAGGATCGGGAAGGTGCCGCGGCCCTTCGGCGTCAGCACATATTCCTGATAGGCACTGCCGTCGGAAGCGGGGGCGGTTTCGAGAATGCCGTGATCAACCAGCGATCGCAGCCGCGCCGCCAGGATGTTCTTGGCCATGCCGAGCTTGCTCTGAAACTCGCCGAAGCGGCGGACGCCGAACAGCGCCTCGCGGATGATCAAGAGCGACCACCAGTCGCCGAGCGCCTCCAGCGACCGCGCGATCGGGCAGGCATCACCCTCGAAGCTCGTCCGTTTCACCACTCTCGTTCGTCCTTTCGCATTCACACGGCTCCAGCGCCGATCACGCGCTTGTGTGGTTGCATCATAAAACTAAATGGCCTAGATGGCAACGTAGTTTCATAATGCAACTACTGGAGGCAAGCGTGAGGCTGAAGGACAAGACGGCGCTGATCACCGGCGGCAATAGCGGCATCGGGCTGGCAACGGCAAAACTTTTCGTGGCCGAGGGCGCCAAGGTGGTGATCACCGGGCGCAACAAGGAGACGCTGGCGGCGGCCGCCAAGGAGCTCGGGCCGAACGCGCTCGCGCTGCCAGCCGACGCGACGGACATCGCGGCGACGGAAGCTGCGATCAAGCAGGGCGCAGAGAAGTTCGGCAAGTTCGACATCGTGTTCGCCAATGCCGGCATCGCCGGCGGCACGCCACTCGGTTCGGCCACGCTCGAAGTGTTCGAGAAGGTGATCAGCACCAATCTGACCGGCGTGTTCTTCACCGTTCAATCCGCGTTGCCTTTTCTTAAGGACAGCGCCTCGATCATCCTCAACGGCTCGGTGATCTCGGTGCTCGGCATTCCCGGCTACTCGGCCTACGGCGCGGCGAAGGCCGGCGTGCGGGCGATGGCGCGGATCATGGCCTCAGAACTGTCGCCGCGCGGCATTCGCGTCAACGTGGTCGCGCCCGGTGCGATCCGCACCCCGATCTGGGGACCCGCGACCGCGACGCCGGAAGCCGAAAAGGTGTTCGAGAAGCGGATCGCGCTGTCGACGCCGCTCGGCCGCATCGGCGAGACCGATCACGTGGCGAAGACGGTGCTGTTCCTCGCCTCCGATGATTCCGCACATGTGCAGGGCCAGGAGATCTTCGTCGACGGCGGCGCGGTGGCCTCGCCGAGCGGCGCGCCGATCTATCGCGGCTGACTTAATCCATCAAACTTGATTCCGTCCGGCGCAACACACGAGTTGCGCCGGACGGCTTGGCTGTCGCGAGTCCTAGGCCGCGCGCAGGCTTGTTGCCGACTGGAGCGCACCGGCGATCGCCTTCTCGCGGTGCTCCGGCCCGAGTTGGATGCCGTCGGCCGGGATGAATTCGACGCTGGTGATACCGATGAAGCCGAACACCCAGCGCAGATACGTTTCGAGATGCTCGCCGGCTGCGTAGGGCGTCTCTGCGCCGTAGTGGCCGCCGCGCGAGATGGCCACGATCACGCGCTTGCCGCCGGCGAGTCCCTCCGGCCCGGCCGCGCCGTACTTGAAAGTCTTCCCCGCCACGAGGATGCGGTCGATCCAGGCCTTGAGCTGGCTCGGAATGGTAAAATTGTACATGGGCGCGCCAATCACCACGATGTCGGCGGCCAGGAACTCCTCCAGCGCCGCCGCGCTTGCGGCAAGGTCGGGCCCGAGTTCCGCCGGCGCGGCGGCGCCTTGCGCGGCGGCGAGGTGCGAGCCGGAGAGGTGGGCGAGCGGCGTCTCGGTCAGGTCGCGGTAGACGACTTGAAGCGAGGGCGTCGCCTGCCGGAGCCGGTCGACGATGGCGGCGGAAACCTGCCGGCTAACGGAGTGGGGGCCGAGCACGCTGGAGTCGACATGGAGGAGTTTCATGTGGGGTCACCCTGGTATAAGTTTGTAACCAGCGCTACATGTGTGACTATCGAAATCCCCGCAAGAACGCACTTTTTTGAGCCATGGGCACATCATTGAAACCTGCGCACACCGATTTGCCTGCTCCGCCGCGGCCAAATCCGAGGCCGGATACCAGGCCCATGCCGGATCCCAACCATGCGGACTGCCGCGGGGTCGCCTCCGTGCTGTCCCGCGTCGGCGACAAGTGGAGCGTGTTCGTCATCATGATGCTGAGCGACGGGCCAAAGCGCTTCAACGAGCTCAAGCGCATGATCAACGGCATCTCGCAGCGGATGTTGACCCTGACGTTGCGTGGCCTCGAGCGCGACGGCCTCGTCACGCGCACGATCTTTCCGACCATCCCACCGCGGGTGGACTACGAGCTGACCGAGCTTGGCCGCGGCCTCCAGCAGCCGGTGCAAGCGCTCGGAGAATGGGCGATCGCGCATCTGGAGCAAATCGAGGCGGCACGAACGCGGTTCGATCGACGCAAGGAAGGTTAGCGTGCGGCCTCCAATCCGTCATTCCGGGACCCGGGCGAAGCGAGGGAGCCCGGAATCCATCCAGCGGCAGAGCAAGTGGACGAATGGATTCCGGGTTCGGCTCTTCGAGCCGCCCCGGAATGACATCTGGAGACGCTAAACCAGCGACACCAATCCGCCGCCGTGGCGTTCGAGCTTGCCGGCGAGCTCGAGCTCCAGCAGCACGGTGCGCACGATCGCAGGCGAGGCGCCGGACATCCGGACGAGGTCGTCGATTGTAACAGGGGCCGGGCCGAGCAGGGCGGTGATCTGGTCGCGATCATGGTTTTGCGGATCGCTCTCGAACGGCTCGCTGTCGGGCTCGCTCGCGGGATGCATCAGCGGCCGTTCCATGATCGGCTGAACCGCGTTGATGATGTCGGCAGCTTCCGTGACGAGCGTTGCGCCCTGCTTGATCAGGTCGTTGGTGCCGGCGGCGCGCGGATCGAGCGGCGAGCCCGGAACGGCGAACACTTCGCGGCCCTGTTCGGCCGCCATGCGTGCTGTGATCAGCGAGCCCGAGCGGTGCGCCGCCTCGACCACGACGACGCCGAGCGAAGCGCCCGAGATCAATCGGTTGCGGCGGGGAAAGTCGCGGGCGCGCGGCTCATGGCCGAGCGGCATTTCGGAGATCGCAGCGCCGGCGTGGTCGAGGATCGCGGCGAGCAGGTCGCCATGCTCGGGCGGATAGATGCAATCGTGCCCGCCGGCAAGCACCGCGATGGTGCCGCTTTCGACACTGGTGCGATGCGCGGCCTGGTCGACGCCGCGGGCGAGCCCGGAGATGACGACGAAGCCGGCTTCGCCGAGCTCGCGCGCGAGCTGGCCGGCGAATTTAAGTCCGGCGCCGGAGGCGTTGCGCGAGCCAACGATCGCGATCATCGGCCGCATCAGGGATTTGGTGTCGCCGCGCACCGCGAGCAGCGGCGGCGCATCGTCGATCATCACCAGCCGCGCCGGATAGCCGTCCTCGCCGGGCGCGCGCCAGGCGATGCCGAACTTGCGGCTCGCGGCGAGCTCGGCCTTTGCTTCATCCGGGCTGCAGATGCGCCCCGATCGCGCCGCGCCGCCGCGCCGGGCAAGGTCAGGCAGCCGCTCCAGCGCGGCGCGTGGGCCGCCGAAATGATCGACCAGCGAGCGGAAGGTGCGCGGCCCGACATTGTCGGAACGGATCAGCCGCAGGCGGTCGATCCGCTCGGCCTCGGTCAGCTCCACGCTTCTGTTGATGGCGTCCACGGCGGCTCCTTGCAGGGACAGCATGGAACAACCTGAGGGCGTTGCGCAACAGGGACGTACGCTTGCACGACCTCGCTGCGATGCTAAAAGCGATCGCAATAAGAAGGATGTTGCCATGATCTCACTTGCCGACCTCCAGCGCCGCATCGAAGCGGGGGAGCTTTCGCCCGACGCCGCCATCGCTCAGTCGCATGCGGCGATCGAAGCCAAGGAGAAGGACGTTCAGGCTTTCGTCCGGCACGACAAATCCGCGAAGGCGCAAGCCTCGGGCCCGCTGCGCGGCATTGCCGTCGGCATCAAGGACATCATCGACACCGCCAACATGCCGACCGAGATGGGCTCGGAGATCTATCGCGGCTGGCAGCCGCGCGCTGATGCGCCGGTGGTGATGATGCTGAAGCGCGCCGGGGCCACCATCATCGGCAAGACCACCACGACCGCGTTCGCCTCGCGCGATCCGACGCCGACGCGCAATCCGCACAATACGGCGCATTCGCCCGGCGGCTCGTCCTCGGGCTCGGCGGCGGCCGTCGGCGCCGGCATGATCCCGCTGGCGCTGGGTACTCAGACCGGCGGCTCGGTGATCCGGCCGGCGGCCTATTGCGGAACGGCGGCGATCAAGCCGTCGTTCCGGATGCTGCCGACCGTCGGCGTCAAGTGCTATTCGTGGGCGCTCGACACGGTCGGCCTGTTCGGCGCCCGCGCGGAGGATCTTGCGCGCGGTCTCTTGGCGATGACGGGGCGCACGGAATTCTCCGGTATCACCCCGGCGAAGTCGCCGCGCATCGGTGTGGTCAGGCAGGAGTTCGCAGGCGCCGTGGAGCCAGCGGCCGAAGAGGGGCTGCAGGCTGCGATCAAGGCGGCGATGCGCGCCGGTGCCAAGGTGCAGACCATCGATCTGCCCGAGGCGGTGCAGGAGGCCTGGCGCATCCACCCGATCATCCAGGATTATGAAGCGCATCGCGCGCTCGCCTGGGAGTTTTCGGAACGTCACGACGAGATCGCGCCAATGCTGCGCGCCAGTCTCGATGCGACGGTCGGGCTGACGCCGAAAGACTATGACGAGGCGCGCCGCATCAGCCGTCGCGGCCGCCGCGAGCTCAGTGAATTGTTCGAAAGCGTCGACGTCCTGCTGACCTATTCCGCGCCCGGCACTGCGCCGGCCAAGGAGCTCGCGAGCACCGGCGATCCCCGCTACAACCGGCTGTGGACGCTGATGGGCAATCCTTGCGTCAACGTGCCGGTGCTCAAGGTCGGTGGCCTGCCAGTTGGCGTGCAGGTGATCGCACGCTTCGGCAACGATCCGCTCGCGCTCGCGGCGGCCTGGTTCCTGGAGGACGCGCTGGCGAAATCAGGCTAGCACAGGTTCGGAAGGAGCGAGGGCCTGAGCGGGCGCTGAGGGCGCTGCGCCGGCGCCCGCGCCTTGCCCGAGCCATTGCTCGGCGGCTGCGCGGCCGCTCCGGTGCAGCAGGCGAATGAAGCCGCGGCCGAGATCGGTGGATGAGCGCTGCGCCAGACCGTCAAAAGAGTCTTCCGCCGCGATCCTCGTGAGCCGCAGCGGAGAGGCCATGTGCGACTGCGCCCATTCGATCGCGGCGATCTCGGCCTTGAGCGCGGCGTTGGCCGCGATCTGGTCGAGCCGGCGGTCGATCGCGGCGAGCGTGATCGGCACGTAGCTGTCGCGCGTCGGCGTGACCTGGACCAGCAGCAGATCCGTTGCCGCCGTGTCCTGCACCAGGCGCAGCAGCGGCGGATTGCCGCCAAAGCCGCCGTCCCAATAGGCCTCGCCGTCGATCTCGACCGCACAATGGACTAGCGGAGGGCAGGTCGAGGCCAGCGCGACGTCGGCGGTGATGGCCTCGTTGCCGAAAATCTGCTGCTGCCCGTCGCGGATCCGCGTCGCCGCGATCAGCAGTTTTGGGCACCGAACATGGCGCAGGACGGAAAAGTTGATGTCGCGGGAGACCGCCTGCCGCAGCGGATCGAGATCGAACGGATCGAACTGGCCGGAGCGCAGGGTCGGGCCGAACGCGACCGAGCTTCCCGCGGGCGAAAAGCCGCCGATCAGCATCAGTGAGCGGAACGAGGCCTCGTGCATCAGCCGGACCCAGAACCGGTTCAGCCTGGAACGGGCGCCTTCGCGGCCGCCTTCGGCCAGGCCGCAAGCGAGCAGCAGCGCATTGATGGCGCCGGCGCTGGCGCCGCTGACGGTGTCAATCTCGATGGACGTCTCTTCGAGCAGGCGCTCCAGCACGCCCCAGGTGAAGGCCGCAAAGGTGCCGCCGCCCTGCAGCGCCAGCGAAAGCTTTCGCGGCGGCCATTGCTCGGAACGCGCCCGCGCGGGCGCGACCGGTGCAGCCTTGGTGACGACGACATCGAGCGGAGCGTCAGGTTTAACTGCGGGCTCCGGCTGCGGCGCTGGCCGTGCAGCAGGCGCGGGCAGCGGCGCGTCGGACCAGATATTGGTCGCCGAGAGCAGCCGGCTTGCTGCAGTGCCGGAAGCACCGAGCGAGCCGATCCCGTCATTCACGCCGACAATCTTCTCGCTCATTCTGAGCAACCGCCTAACGCCGTTTCCCGTGTCAGGATGACAGGCATGGAACCCGTTCGCTACAGCATGCCGTGACTCGCACGGCAATTGCGAACAGGATTTGGCATATAATGCAGAAGGGGTGCGACGGTATCCGTACTTCTTCCGATTTCAGATTCTTGTTTGAGCGAACCGGCATCCACTTCGCCGAAAGCGCTCTAAAGCGCGATGCGATTAGGAATCGTCGTTGCGCTTTAGGTTATTGTTTGAGCATGATCTTTTCGGAAAACCGCTACGCACTTTTCCGGATCATGCTCTAGGCTTTCTCGCCGATCCGGCTTTCCTTGCCCGCTTGCAGGCGCTTGATGTTCTCGCGATGCGCGTAGAACAACAGCAGGGTCAGCACGGCGGCAAGTGCCGACAATGCGAGATGACCGAACCACCAAAGGAACATCGGCGTGATGAATGCCGCCACCAGCGCCGATAGCGAGGAATAGCGGGTGGTGAAGGCGGTCGCCAGCCAGAGCAGGCAGAACACGACGGCGCCCGGCCAGAACAGCCCCAGCAGGATGCCGATATAGACCGCGACGCCCTTGCCGCCTTTGAACTTCAGCCAGACCGGGAAGAGGTGGCCGAGGAAAGCGCCGAGCCCGGCTACCATTGCGGCATAGGGGCCTGCGATGTAGCCGGCGATCACCACCGCCACGGTGCCCTTGAGGGCGTCCAACAGCAGGGTGCCCGCGGCGAGGCTCTTGCGTCCGGTGCGCAGCACATTGGTGGCGCCGATGCTGCCGGAGCCGATCGAGCGGATATCCTGGGTGCCCGCGAGCCTGGTCAGGATCAGCCCAAACGGAATCGAGCCGAGGAGATAGCCGATGACGAAAGCCACCGGCAGAAACGGTTCAAGCGCCATGGCGGCATCTCCAAAGGCCCATTCTCCACGTCGAACGAAGCCGCACGTCAGACATGCTCATATACCGTTCGTCCGCCGACAATGGTGCGCACCACCCGGCCTGTAAAGCGGGCCTCGTCGAACGGGGTGTTCTTGCAGGGCGACTTGAGGTCGGCGGGATCGACCACCCAGGGCACGTCGGGGTCGATCACGATGACATCCGCGGGGCTGCCGGCGCGCAGGGTTCCGCCCGACAGCCCGAGCAGCTCGGCCGGGCGGGTCGACATCGCGCGGATCAGCGTCTTCAGCTCGATCTCGCCATTGTGCACCAGCCGCAGGCCGGCCGGCAGCATGGTCTCGAGCCCGACGGCGCCGGGCGCGGCTTCCGCGAACGGCAGGCGCTTGCCCTCGACGTCCTGCGGATTGTGGTCGGACATGATGACATCGAGCAGACCGGAGCCGATCGCCGCCACCAGGGCGCGGCGGTCGTCCTCGGTGCGCAGCGGCGGCGACAGCTTCAGGAACGAACGGTAAGGACCGATGTCGTTCTCGTTCAGCGCCAGATGATTGATCGAGACCGAGGCGCTGACGGCGAGCCCGGCATCGCGCGCGCGCTGAAGGATGTCGAGGGAATCGATGCAGGTCAGCGACGCCGCGTGGTAGCGGCCGCCGGTGAGGGCGACGAGGCGCAGATCGCGCTCCAGCATCACCGCTTCGGCGGCATTCGGGATGCCCATCAGGCCGAGCCGCGAGGCGAACTCGCCCTCGTTCATCACGCCTTCGCCGACGAGATCGGGGTCTTCGGTGTAATGCACGATCAGCGCGTCGAAATCGCGCGCATAGGTCAGCGCGCGGCGCATCACCTGCGCATTGGTCACGCTTCTGGCGCCATCGCTGAAGGCGACGGCGCCCGCGGCCTTGAGCAGGCCGAACTCGGTCATCTCCTGGCCGTGCATGCCCTTGGTGAGGGCGGCCATCGGCTGGATGTTGACGATCGCGGTGTCGCGGGCGCGGCGCATCACGAAGTCGACCGTCGCCGAATTGTCGATCACCGGCGAGGTGTCGGGCTGGCAGATGATGGTGGTGATGCCGCCGGTCGCAGCCGCCTGGCTCGCCGTGGCAAAGGTCTCGCGGTGGCTGAAGCCGGGCTCGCCGACGAAGGCGCGCATGTCGACCAGGCCGGGTGCGACGATCTTGCCGGAGCAATTGACGATGTCGGTGCCCTCGGGGACGCCGGCCGCGCCGATGCCGCGGCGGGTCTCGCGGATGCTGCCGTCGGCGATCAGGACGTCGCCGATTCCGTCGAAATCCCTGGAGGGATCGACGACGCGGGCATTGCCCAGCAGGATGGGGCGGCGATCGGTCAACATCGGCATCACGCGTTCGGCAGGTTACGGGCGAGCGCTTCCAGCACCGCCATGCGCACGGCGACGCCCATCTCCACCTGCTCGCGGATCAGCGATTGCGCACCGTCGGCGACCGCCGTGTCGATTTCGACGCCGCGGTTCATGGGACCGGGATGCATCACGAGCGCGTCCGGCTTGGCGTAAGCGAGCTTCTTCTGGTCGAGCCCGAAATAGTGGAAGTATTCGCTCGACGAGGGCACGAAGGAGCCGTTCATGCGCTCGCGCTGCAGCCGCAGCATCATGACGATGTCGGCGCCGTTGAGACCCTCGCGCATGTCGCGCGCGACCTCGACGCCCATCCGCTCGATGCCCGGCGGCAGCAGCGTGGAGGGCCCGACGACGCGGACGCGGGCGCCCATGGTGTTGAGCAGGATGATGTTGGAGCGGGCGACGCGCGAATGCATCACGTCGCCGCAGATCGCGACCACGAGCCCCTCGATCCGACCCTTGTTGCGGCGGATGGTGAGCGCGTCGAGCAGCGCCTGGGTCGGATGCTCATGCGCGCCGTCGCCGGCATTGATCACGGAACCGTCGACCTTGCGGGCCAGCAGTTCCACCGCGCCGGAGGCGTGATGGCGCATCACCAGGATGTCCGGGTGCATCGCATTGAGCGTCATCGCGGTGTCGATCAGTGTCTCGCCCTTCTTGATGGACGAGGAGGCGACCGACATGTTCATGACGTCGGCGCCCAGCCGCTTGCCGGCGAGCTCGAACGAGGACTGGGTCCGGGTGGAGGCCTCGAAGAACAGGTTCACCTGCGTCCGTCCGCGCAGGACGGTGCGCTTCTTGTCAACCTGGCGGTTGAGCTCGACATATTCTTCGGACAGGTCGAGGAGGCCGCTGATGTCGGCCGCGGAAAGGCCCTCGATGCCCAGCAAATGCCGGTGGCCGAGGACGAAGGTCGATTTCGATGTCATTAAAAGCAGAGCTATAGGGGCGGACGGCGGGGGGAGCAAGCTTCAAATCCGGCCGCCGGACTTATCCACGGCGCTTTGCGGCGGAGGCGGCGCCGCCAGCCGGTGTTCGGGGCAGCCGCTTTGCGCTAGACTCGCAACATTGGTTGCGTCACGGGCTGGATCATGACGGGCACGCGGTATTTTAATCGACTGGCGCGCAATGTTGCTGCGCTCGCGACCGCGTGCATGGCTGGCCTTGCGACACCGGCTTGGGCCGAAAAACGCGTCGCACTCGTGATCGGCAACGATCTCTATCCGAACCTGCCGGCCGACCGGCAATTGAAGAAGGCCGCCAATGACGCAACGACCGTGGCCGACGCGCTGAGGTCGCTCGGGTTCGACATCGTGCTCGGGACCGATCTTGGCCGCCGGGGCATGATCGACCGGCTTGCGGATTTCACGTCGCGGCTCGAGCCGGGCGATACCGCCGCCGTGTTCTATGCCGGACACGGCGTTGCGATCGCAGGCGTGAACTACCTCGTGCCGAGCGACGTTCCCACCGTGAACGAGGGCGCCGAGGCGCGGGTGCGCGGGGCCTCGATCGCCGAGCCCGACGTGATTTCGGAGCTTCAGGCCAAGGCAGTGCGGGTCGCCTTCGTCGTCATCGATGCCTGCCGTGACAATCCGTTTCCGCGCGCCGCGGGACGTTCGATCGGGAACAGGCGGGGGCTTGCTGACGCCCGGCCCGCGCGCGGGATCTTTACGCTCTATTCCGCAGGCATCGGCCAGACCGCGCTCGACCAGCTCGGCAGCAACGATACGGCGCACAACTCGGTGTTCACGCGGATATTCGTCGAGCAGCTCAAGCGGCCCGAGCTGCATCTCGGCGACCTCGCGGTCGAGGTGCGCGAGCGCGTGGCGGCGCTGGCGCTGACGGCGACGGATGCCGGAGGACAAGCAGCACCGCACGAGCAGACGCCCGCTTATTACGACCAGACGCTCGGCGGGCGCATTTTTCTCTGGAATGCGGAATCGTCGAACGGGACGCCGAAAGTGGCGGGCATGCTGGCGAAGCCGCCGGCAAGGCTTGCGGTCGCGGAGCGCGCCACCATGCGTCCGCCGCGTCCCTCCGCGGCAGGCGAAAGCTGCGCCCGCAGCGGCTTCGAGACCTATTGCGTCAGCTCGATGCTGAAGCCGCAATTCGGCAATTCGTACGGCGCAGCGAATTTGTTCGACGCCTCTACGGGGACGGCCTGGGTGGAGGGCGCATCCGGCAACGGCATCGGCGAATGGATCACCATCGAGTTCGAAACCGTGCGGCGGGTCAAATCGATCCACGTGCAGAACGGCTACCAGAAAAGCCCCGACATCTTCGCCAAGAACAACAGGGTCCGCCAGATCCGCGTACTGTTCTCGGGCGGCGAGTCGCAGACCTTCATTCTCGACGACAAGCTGTCGGCGCAATTGCTGACATTGCGGCCGCCCGTGTCGGCCCATTGGATGCAGTTCATCATCGACGACGTCTGGGCCGGCAACAAATATACGGACACCGCGATCACGAAGCTTCTGGTCAACTCGGATCCGGTGCAATGACCGCAAGGACCGGAACCGCGGCGCGCGCCGCGCTTGTCGTGCTGCTCGCACTATCGTTTCTCGTTCCCGTGCGGGCGCAGACCTTGCCCGGCGACTTCGTCTATCTGCGCGACATCGATCCCAGCATCATCCAGGACATCCGTTACGCCACGTCGAACAATTTCGTCGGCCGTCCGCTCGCCGGCTACGATGCCGGCGAATGCGTGGTGAAGCGCCAGGTGGGGCTGCGGCTGAAAGCGGTGCAGCAGGAGCTGGCGGCGCAAAATCTCTCGCTCAAGATGTTCGACTGCTACCGGCCGGCGCGGGCCTCGCTCGACATGGTCAAGTGGTCGCAGAACGGCCGCGAGACCGCGTCGGAGCGGCGCTACAATCCGAAGATCCCCAAGACCGAGCTGTTCCGCCTCGGCTACATTGCGAGCCGTTCGCAGCATTCGACCGGTGCGGCACTCGATCTCACGCTGGTCGATCTCAGGGCGGACAATTCCGCCAAATATGATCCAGCCAAGACCTATTCGGATTGCACGGCGCCGGTCGAGGCGCGGGCGCCGGAGGGCAGCGTCGACATGGGCACAGGCTACGACTGCACCGACCCGAAGGGGCACACTGCGGCACCATCGATCACTCCGGAGCAGCGTGCCTGGCGCAAGCGGCTGGTGGCTGCGATGGCCAGGCAAGGCTTTGTGAACTATTCGAAGGAGTGGTGGCATTTTTCCCTGCCGGGGACGGGCGGGGCGGCCTATGATTTCCCGATCCAGCCGCGGACGAGGTAGAGTTCGGTTGAAACGGAAGCACCTGCGAGCAGGGTTACCTCTCCCAAGGGGAGAGGTCGGCGCGAAGCGCCGGGTGAGGGGATCAGGTCCCTCGATAGAGCGTAGCCCCTCACCCGCGCCTCCGGCGCGACCTCTCCCAATGGGAGAGGTGGCGCCCGAGCCGAGATAGATTCGATGGAAGCAAAATGACCCAGCCCACATTTGCGACCCACGAGGTCTTCAACCAGTCGCCGCCATTCGAGGACATTGATCTTTTCGCCGTGGACCGACCGCTGATCGAGGCGGTCAGGGCCAATGGCGGCGCAGCGGCCGAGCGTGAGCTCTCGGAGTTCGGCAGGCACTGGGGCTCGGCGGCGATGGCCGATCGCGGGCGCGTGGCGAACGAGAACACGCCGAAGCTGCGCAGCTTCGATGCCAAGGGCAATCGCCGCGACCAGGTCGAGTTTCATCCCGCCTATCACGAACTGATGGCGCACAGTGCGCATGCCGGCGTTCACAATTCTACCTGGACCGCGGATGGCAAGCCGGCCGGCGATGGCGCCGAGGTCATTCGCGCCGCAAAGTTCTACATGGCTGCGCAAGTCGAGACCGGCCATCTCTGCCCGATCACGATGACGCGCGCCTCCGTCGGTGCCCTGGCGATGCAGCCCGACTTGCTCGCGCGGGTGATGCCGGTGCTGTCGACCAAGAGCTACGATCCGAGCTTTGCGCCGTGGTGGCAGAAGCGCGGCATGACCCTCGGAATGGGCATGACCGAGAAGCAGGGCGGCACCGACGTGCGCGCCAACATGACGCGCGCGGTGCGCGAGACGGACGGCTATCGCATCACCGGGCACAAATGGTTCATGTCGGCACCGATGTGCGATGCATTCCTGGTGCTGGCGCAGGCGGATGGCGGGCTGACCTGTTTCTTCATGCCGCGCTTCGCGCCGGACGGATCGGTCAACGCCGTTCAGTTCCAGCGGCTGAAGGACAAGCTCGGCAACCGCTCCAATGCCTCGTCCGAGGTCGAGTTCGTCGGCGCCTATGCCGAAAGGGTCGGCGAGGAAGGCAAGGGCATCCGCACCATCATCCAGATGGTGCAGCTGACGCGGCAGGATTGCGCGATCGCCTCCGTTGGCCTGATGCGCTCGGGGCTTGCGCATGCGCTGCACCACGCCCGGCATCGCAGCGTGTTCCAGAAGCATCTGGCCGATCAGCCCCTGATGCAGGCCGTGCTGTCGGATATGGCGCTGCATGTGGAGGCGAGCACGGCGCTGGTGATGCGGCTCTGCCGTGCCTTCGACCGCACGCCGCACGATGCGGCGGAGGCGGCTTATATGCGACTGCTCACGCCCGCGATCAAATACTGGACCTGCAAGAGCGCGCCGCCGTTCCTGTTTGAGGCGATGGAGTGCCTCGGCGGCAACGGTTATGTCGAGGACGGCATTCTGGCGCGCCATTATCGGGAGTCGCCGGTCAACGCGATCTGGGAGGGCTCGGGCAACGTGATGTGCCTCGACGTGCTCCGCGCGCTCTCGCGCGAGGGCGAGGCGGCGACGGCGGTGCTGCAAGCGCTGGCGGCCGAGACCAAGGGGCTGCCGGGGGCGGGCGAGGCGGCCAGCTTCATCGGCAAGACGTTTCGGCGCGCCGACGGCGAGCGCGTCGCGCGGCTTGCGGTCGAGAGGCTGGCATTGCTGGCCGCGACGGCCGCGCTCAATGGCGCGTCGTCGCGCCAGGCCGAATTGTTCGCGGCCACGCGCCTTGCGACCAATCACGCCAGCATGTACGGCGCAGTCGAACTCGATGGCGCCGACGTGCGCGCCCTGCTGGAGCGGGCGCTGCCGTGACTGGGCACGGTCTCTCCGCAGCGTCATGGCCGGGCCTGACCCGGCCATCCACGTCTTGCTGCGCGGCAAGAAGAACGTGGATGCCCGGGACAAGCCCGGGCATGACGATCGCTCGATAGTTTGCGCTCTCCAACGAAAGCCTGCTGATGGACTCCCTCAACCCCGATCATCCGCCGTTGACCGCGACGCCGGCGACACCGCGTGTCTGGAAGTTCTGGGGCACGGCGCTGTGGGGCCTCTTCATCTTCGTCGCGATGTTCGTCGGGCAGATCGGCGCCGTCCTTCTGCTGGCGGCGCAGCGTGGACTACCCATGGACCTCGCTTCGCTGCAGGTCGTCGGCCGCGAGCCCCAGACGCTTGCGCTCTCGGTCATCATGGGCTTGCCGGCGACACTGGCCGCGGTCTGGCTCGCCATTCGCATCAAGAAAGCTTCGTTCGTCGATTATCTCGCGCTGCATTGGCCGTCCTGGAAGCAACTGCTGTTCGGCGCCGTCGGCCTCATCCTGATCGTGCTGCTCTGGGAGACGATGTCGCGTGCGCTCGGCCGCGAGGCGACGCCGGGCTTCATGACCGATCTGTTGAAATCGGGCCGCGACAAGGGCGCCGCGCTGCTGCTGCTCGCCGCATTCGCGGTGGCGGCGCCGATGTCGGAAGAGGTTCTGGCGCGAGGCTTCCTCTTCCGTGGCTGGTCGGCGAGCTTCCTTCGCGCGCCCGGCGCGATCCTGCTGTCGTCGCTGGTCTGGACAATCGTCCATCTGCAGTACGACATGTACTTCCTCGCCGAAGTTTTCGCCATCGGCCTGTGGTTCGGCTACATGCGCTACCGCTCCGGCTCGCTGTGGCTCACCATCGTGCTGCACGCGCTGAATAATCTCACCGCGGTGGTGCTGACGATGTGGCTGGGGAGCTAGGCCGCAACTCCGTCATTGCGAGCGCAGCGAAGCAATCCAGAATCTCTCCGCCGCGGCAGTCTGGATTGCTTCGTCGCAAGAGCTCCTCGCAATGACGAGGTGAGAGAGGTGCGCTCGTCATGACGAGTGCTAGGCCGCCAGCCCGATCGCGATCGGCATCGTAATGGCTGCAAAGATCGTCTGCAGCGTGATGATCTGCGCCAGCAGCGGGGCGTCGCCGCCCATCTGGCGGGCGAGGACATAGGCGCTGGACGAGGTCGGCACCGCCGAGCAGATCGCCACGATCGCCAGGCTGTTGCCGGAAAGCCCGAACCAGAGACCGAGCCCCATCGCGAGCGCGGGCATCAGCAAGAGCTTTAAAACGACGCCGACGGCTGCGCCGAGGCTTGGACGGAAGAGCCCTTCGAGATGCAGGCCCGCGCCTGTGACGAGCAGGCCGATGGCGAGGGAGGAACTGCCGAGCGCGTCTGCAACCTCATGCCAGAGCCTTGGCAGCGGCAGGTGGGTGACATTGAAAGTAAGGCCGATGATGCAGGCCCAGATCAAGGGATTGCGCACCAATGTCATGACGATGGCGCGGCCGGATTGCTTTTCCGGCGATGCGTAACGAGCGAGCACCGAGACGCTGAACACGTTGACGAGCGGGATGATCGCCACCATCGCCACGGAGGCGAGCGCCAGCCCGACATCGCCGAACAGATTGGCGGCGATCGACAGGGCAACGAAGGTCTGCCAGCGCGTCGCACCCTGGAAGATCGACGTGAAGGCGGGGCCGTCGATGCCGAGCCGCGAAAGCGCAGGGCGCAGCGCGAGGCACAAAAGCGACATCGCCAGCGCCGACAGCAGCAGCGCGCTGCCGACGCCAGTCACCGGCACCTTGGAGAGGTCGGCTTTTACCAGGGTCTGGATCAGCAGCATCGGAAACAGCACGAAATAGGTCAGCTGCTCCAACCCGTGCCATTGCGTGTCCAGCCGCATCAGGCTGCGCTTCAGCACGACGCCGAGCACGATGAGGATGAAGACCGGCAGCAGCGCCGCGATGACGACGGCCATGGATCAGTCCGGTCCCGGGCTCGTGCGAAGATTGGCAAGGCGATCGAGCGCGCCTTGCAGGATGAAGATCGCGGCGTGCTCGTCGATCACCTCGGCGCGCTTGGCGCGGCTGACGTCCATGCCGATCAGCTCGCGCTCGACCGCCGCGGTCGAAAGGCGTTCGTCCCAGAGACCGATGGGCAGCGCGGTCAATCCGGCCAGATTTCGCGCGAAGGCGCGGGTCGATTGCGCGCGTGGACCTTCGCTGCCGTCCATGTTGATGGGCAGGCCGAGCACGAAGCCGACCGCCTTGCGCTCCGTGGCGATGGCCAGCAGCTTGGCGGCATCCTGCTTGAACTGCTTGCGCTGGATCGTCTCGACGCCGGTCGCCAGCCGCCGGTCCGGATCGGATACGGCAACGCCAATGGTCTTGGTCCCCAAGTCGAGCCCGACCAGCGCGCCGCGCGCGGGCCAGTGGGTTGCAGCATCGATGAGAGGCAGGATAGGAGCCGGCATGGCTTTAGCGCATATCACGCGTTGCGCTGCGGGGTGAACTGATAACCATGGATGCACTGACACTATTCGGCCTGTTTGCCGTGACGGCGATGCTGGTCTGCTATGCCCTGGAGGATCGCAGCCACTGGTTCGTGCTGCTGTTCGCGGCGTCCTGCGCGCTCGGTTCCGCCTATGGCTTCCTGCAAGGCGCCTGGCCGTTCGGCCTCGTCGAGGCGATCTGGGCCGTCGTGGCATTGCGGCGCTGGTACCTGAAGCCGTAGATCGCCAGAGGGCCGCAAGCAGCGCGCGAAATCGTGATGCACGGCTGTATCGATCAAATGTGGGAAATCTCACACTGGTGATGCTGCAGGCCATGGCATGATGCCGCGTGGTTGCGTGGCAATAGAGTTACCGGTCTAAAGTAGTATTGGGTGCATGCCCCCGATTTCGGGAACGATCGGCTGCGACCGGCGGTCCGGCCCGCCGCTGCAACTTGGCGCCAATTTTTTTGGGGGCGCCGACGACGTCCAATATTCGCCAATCATTTGAGAGGTCATGATGCTCATCAAGCCAAGTCTGATCGCGGGCTCAGAACGGCGATTCAAGCAAGCCGAGTTCTCACCCGAAGCCTTGAACCGGAAATTGGGCGACGGTCCGATCGACATGTCGGTCGAAAAGATGCGTCTGCGCCAGCGACAACTGCTGGCCGAGACGCGGGACGTGGAGAAGGCCGAAATTGGCCTGGAGCGGATCATCCAGGGCAATGATCTCGACAGCATCAATTATCTTGCCAAGGGGACCGCAGCCTCGCGCTCGGTCTGCCGTATCCAGCTCAGGGATGCCAAGTCGAATCTGCTCGGCTATGGCTCCGGCTTTCTGATCGGGCCCGGTCTGCTGCTGACCAATCATCATGTCTTCGGCCGGCCCTCCGACGCAGCCCATTCGATCGCCGATTTCAACTACGAACTGGACGCTTCGGGACAAGAGCGTGTGCCGGTGAGGTTCGGATTCGAGCCGGGCAGATTCTTCTACACCAATGACCGGCTGGATTTCTCGGTCGTCGCGGTGGCGCCGGCCTCGCTGTCAGGCCACGAGGAACTCGAGGATTGGGGATGGCTGCCGCTCAGTGACGCGCCCGGCAAGGCAGATCCGGGCGAGTATCTCACCATCATCCAGCATCCCAGCGGGCAGATGAAGCAGGTCTGCGTCCGCGAGAACAAGCTGCTCAAATATGTCGGTGACTTCCTCTGGTACAATACCGACACGACGGCCGGATCGTCAGGGTCGCCGGCGTTCAACCGCTTCTGGCAGGTGGTTGCGCTGCACCACAGCGGTGTTCCCCGGAAGAATGCGCAGGGTCGCATCCTGACCAAGGACGGCAAGGTGTGGAAGCCGTCGATGGACGAATCCTCGATCGAATGGATCGCCAATGAAGGCATTCGGATCAGCGCGATCGTCGCCGATCTGAAGGTGGCCGTCGGCTCTCACCCTCTGATCAGGCCTGTGCTGGACGAGATGGACCCGCCAGGCCGGCCCGAGATCGAGCGAGCCTTGCGGCCCCCGATTGACGCAACTCCGTACGGCGCCAATGTCTGGGTCGAGCAATCCGTCGACGGCACGTCTCTGGTGGTCCCGATCCGCGTTCCGCTGCCGATGTTCAGGAAGGAGATTCCTCTCGCTCCAACGCCGCCGCTACCGAGCCCGGCGGGAGGTCATGGCAATGGCCGGACGCCGAACGGCGGCACGAACGGCGGCAAGCGGAACGGCGGCACGCCATTGATTGCTCCGCCGACCGGCCTGTTGCCTTACATCAGCGCGAGGAACGGCCTCCCGATGGAGGCCGTGCACATCGATCAGAGCACGCTGAAATCGCGTCCCGGATACAAGGCGAACTTCCTTGGCACCGGCAGATTCTCGGTGCCCTTGCCGAAGATTCCGGCCTCGCTCAAGCCCAGGATCGCGATGCTCAAGGGAAGCTCCAGGCAATCCGAGCTGAAATATTTCAACTACAGCGTTGTCATGAACAAGGAGCGCCGGCTCGCCTTCTTCAGCTGCGTCAACATCGACGGCGGCAAGCAGCAGGACGTCGGCAAGCGCGAGGGTGATTCCTGGCTGCGCGATCCGCGCATCGACGACGATGCCCAGATCGGTGACGAGTTCTACCGCAAGCAGGCCACTTTCGAGGCGGATCGTAGCAAGAATCCGTTCGACCGCGGTCATCTCGTGCGCCGCCTGGATGCGACGTGGGGCGAGACCGTCGCCGCGGCCAAGCAGCATGGCGACGATTCTTTCCATTTCACCAATTGCTCGCCGCAATTCTTCTCGTTCAACCAGGGCAAGCAGCTGTGGGCGGGATTGGAGGATTATACACGCGATGTCCTGCTCGAAGGCGAGGAGAAGGGCATCGTCATGAACGGTCCGGTGTTCGACGGGCCCGACGCCGATGGATCCGATCTGCCCAATCCGGCCGGGCGGCCGCACAAGGATCCAAGCTTCGGCGGCGTCCAAATCCCGAAATATTTTTGGAAGATCCTGATCCGACGCAACGAGGATGACGATGCTCTCAAGGCGGCGGCCTTCCTGATGAGCCAGCGAAAGCAGGTCATGGAGATCGATCGCATCCAGGAGGCGGATCTGCGCGAGCGGATGTCCGAGGAGGATGTCAGCGTCTTCCAGGTCTCGATCGCGGACCTGACGAGGTTGACCAAGCTGGATTTCGGCAATCTCACTGATGCGGATTCGCACGAGGCGACCTCGGTCGGTCCGCGGCGGATCGAGTCCTACGAGGACATTCGACTCTGAGGAGCGCTTGTTTCGCCAAGCAGTGAAACCGACGCGACGTTCGGGTGAGGGCAGCGGTGCGCTCTATCGAGACACTGCAAGACCTCACCCGGCTTCTTTCGACGGACGCGCGTGTGGCGTCAGCGGATCGCGATCGGGTTGATCATGGCCTGCACGGCGCCGGTCCAGCGCGGCTGGCCCAGCACGAACAGGAATTCGTAGCCCTTGTCCCGGGCGAGCGCGGCGGTGTCCATGTTCTCGAGGATATAGGTCCCGTTCATCGCGAGCAGAATCTGGTGGACCTCGAACACGGTCTTGCCTTCGAACGGAAGCACCTCGAGCCCCCAGGTGTCGGCGCCGACCGCGACGACGCCCTTGCCGGCGAGGTACTTCGCGCCTTCGACGCCAAGGCCGGGCTCGCCGGCCGAGTAGCGCTTGTCGTCCTTGCCGATCAGGCTGAGCCAGCCGGTGTGGAAGATGACGACATCGCCCTGGCGGATCTCGACGTTCTGCTGCTTGGCGGCTTCCTCGATCTCCTTGACGTTGAAGGCGGTGCCTTCCTTCACCACGTCGGTCTTGAAATAGGCGGCCATGTCGAGCAGCACGCCGCGGGCGACCATCGGCGGCACCTTCTCGATGCCGAGCTTCTTCAAGCCATTGGGATCGGCGAAATCGGCCAGCTTGTTGCCGTTGTAGTAGACGTGCTCGACGCCGAGATGGCCGAGCCCGTCGAGCTGACTGCCGATGCCGACCCAGCTGTCGAGGATGTCATCGTTGTAAGTGGCCTTGTTCGGACCGAGACCCGGGGTGCCGGCCTGTCCGGGCTGCACGATGGTGAGCTTGAAGGTGCGCGGCGGGTAGGCGGGCGTCTGCGGCGTGACGGGGATGCCGAGGGCGTAGGTCTTGCCGGTCTTCACCAGCGATGCCGCCTTCACCACGAGCTCGGGCGTCATGTAGTTGGCGGCGCCGATCTCGTCGTTCGGCCCCCATTTCGATTTGGTCCAGTCCTGTGCACTTGCGGTTCCTGAAATCGCCGACAACGCAGCGACGCAGCACAACACGAGCGTATTGCGCATCAATAGTCCTCCCGATGTTTCTGCCGGTGTTTGGCTTCGTTTATGGTTTCGCGCTGGCCAGTCACTCATCCTAACGTAGAAGAAGCGGGGGCTTCAAAGCTTTTCGAAGTGCTGCGCTGCGATGGCGGCACGCAGCGCGGATCGATTCAAACGCGATGGATTTGTGACGAATTTCGTGGCGTGGAACGTTGGCGCTCCGTCATGCCGCGATGACGTCCTCGTCCTTCTTCAGGCAATCGGCAAAACCGCTCAGCGCGCTGTATTGATGTCCGGCGCGGCGCTGGATGAAGAGTGTTTCGACACGGGCATGTGACGGGCTCAGCGTGTGGACGGCGACGGCGCCGTTCATCGCGCTGCGTTCCACGACGGCGCGCGGCAGCAGCGTCACGCCCATGTCGGCGGCGACGCAGCCGATCATGCCGTCGAGCGTGCCGAGCTCGAAGCGCGCCGCCGACGGCCAGCCGAATTCGACGAAAATCTGTTCGAGCCGCTGGCGATAGGTGCAGCCGGTGCGGAACACCAGCGCGGTCGGACCCGACTCCGACGTGCCGGCGCGCAGCTCGGCGAGCGAGGCCCAGCGGCGCGCGCTGACCAGCACCAGCTCTTCGCCGAACGCGCTCGTCGTGGAGAGGTCGTCATGCGCGATGGGTCCGGCGACGAAGGCGCCGTCGAGCGTACCGTCGAGCACGCTCGCGACGAGGTCGGCGGTCGGCGCGGTGCGCAAGGACAGGCGCACGGCCGGGAAGCGGCGGTGGAAATCGGCGAGCAGCGGCGGCAATCGCACGGCTGCCGTGGTCTCCATCGATCCAATCGCGAGCGGTCCTTTCGGCTCGCCATCGTCGCGCGCGGCGAGCAAGGCTTCGCGCGACAGCGCCGCCATCTTTTGCGCGTAGGGGAGGAGGCGCTTGCCGGCACCGGTCAGCGTCATGCCGCGCGAATGCCGTTCGAAAAGCGGTGTGCCGATCTCCGCCTCCAGCGCCTTCACGCGCTGGGTGACGTTCGACTGCACGGTGTTGAGTTCTTCGGCGGCGCGGGTGATGCCCCCGGTGCGGGCGACGGCGGCGAAGGTATTGAAATCGCTGAGTTCCATGGCGTCGTTTCGCTTTCGAGATGGCAGCGTTCGCAACAATTCAATTTTCGAGAATGCTAGTCGCGCCTAATCTCGCTGTCCAGATCGGGGAGGAGCCATGCCGATGACGATGTCGCTGACCACGCTGCTGAGGATCAAGCATCCGATCCTGCTGGCGCCGATGGATGTCATTGCCGGCAGCCGTCTGGTCGCCGCGGTGAGCCGCGCCGGCGGATTCGGCATTCTTGGCGGCGGCTATGGCGAGCGGGTCTGGCTGGAGCAGGAGACGGCGAAGCTCGCCGACCTCAGCGCGCCGTTCGGGATCGGCTTCATCACCTGGAGCCTCGCCAAGCGGCCCGAGCTTCTCGATCTCGCGCTCGCTGCAAAGCCGGATGCGATCATGTTGTCGTTCGGCGATCCCGCGCCGTTCGCGCCCAAGATCAAGTCCGCCGGCGCGCGCCTGATCTGCCAGGTTCAGGACGAAGCGATGGCGCGGCAGGCGCTCGATGCCGGTGCCGACATCCTGATCGCGCAAGGCACGGAGGCGGGCGGTCATGGCGCTTCGCGCACCACCGTCGATCTCGTGCCTGCCATCGTCGATCTCGCCGCGGGTCGCGTTCCCGTGGTGGCGGCCGGCGGCATCGCGGACGGGCGCGGGCTCGCTGCCATGATGATGCTGGGCGCGAGTGGCGTGCTGCTCGGCACGCGCTTCTATGCGAGCCAGGAGGCCGACGGCGCCGAGGAGGCCAAGCGCCGCATCTGCGCGGCGAGCTCCGGTTCGACCGTGCGCGGCATCATCTTCGATCTCTCCCGCAACAACGTCTGGCCGGCGCCGTTTACCGGGCGGTGCCTGGTCAACGATCATGCCAGGCGCTGGATCGGCCGCGAGGTCGAGCTGATGCAGAATGTTGCCGCAGTCGCTTCCGAGTATGCGGCAGCAAGAGCGGCGGGCAATTTCGATGTCGCGGCCGTGATCGCCGGCGAGGCGGTTGGGTTGATTCATGATATCCCACCGGCGGCGGAGATCGTCGAGCGGATTGCGGCGGAGGCGGAGCAGTTGATCGCCGGGCGGAGAAACTCGGTGATCGCGGCGTAGGATTCTTCACCGCCCCTGGAGGGGGAGGGTAAAAGAGAGAGAGAACAACCATGTGGCCTGACCGTCGACTGATCGATCTCTTCAAGACCGAATTCCCGATCGTGCTGGCGCCGATGGCTGGCGTGATGGATGCGGAGCTGGTGATTGCAGCGGCGCAGGGCGGGGCGCTGGGGTCGCTGCCTTGTGCGATGATCTCGCCGGAGAAGGCGCGCGAGCAAGTTGGTCTCATCCGCCAGCGCGTCAAGGCGCCGGTGAACATGAATTTCTTCTGCCATACGCCGGTCGATCTGACGCGCGAAGCCGAGGCGCGGTGGAAGCAGCGGCTCGCGGAATACTATTCCGAGCACGGTCTCGATCCCTCCGCGCCGATCGCGGCTGCGAACCGCGCGCCATTCGATGCGGCGTTCTGCGAGGTGGTCGAGGAGCTGAAGCCGGAGGTCGTCAGCTTCCATTTCGGCCTACCGGAGCAAGCGCTGCTGAGGCGCGTCAAGGCGGCGGGTTGCCTCGTCATCTCGTCTGCCACCACAGTGAAAGAGGCGGTCTGGCTGGAAGAGCGCGGCGTCGACGCCGTGATCGCGCAAGGAGCGGAAGCGGGTGGCCATCGCGGCATGTTCCTGACCGACAAGATCGCCGAGCAGCCCGGCACCTTCGCGCTGGTGCCGCAGGTCGTCGATGCCGTGAAGGTGCCGGTGATCGCGGCGGGCGGTATCGCCGACGGGCGCGGCATTGCCGCGGCCTTCGCGCTCGGTGCCGCCGGCGTGCAGATCGGCAGCGCCTATCTGCGCTGCCCGGAATCCAAGCTCAGCGCGGCCGGCCGCAAGGCGCTCGCTGAGGCGGGGGACGATTCCACCGTGATCACCAATGTCATGACCGGCCGGCCCGCGCGGGGGATGCAGAACCGGCTGATGCGCGAGGCCGGCCCGATCTCGCCGGATGCGCCGCCATTTCCCCACGCCGCGACGGCGCTGGGGCCGCTGAAGGCGGCTGCCGAAAAGCAGGGCATGGTGGATTTCACCAATCTCTGGGCAGGGCAGGCCGTTGCGCTGGGCCGCGAGCTTCCCGCCGCCGAATTGACCCGGGACCTCGCCAAATCGGCGCTGGGGCGCATAAAGGCCCTCGCCGGATAGGGGGAAGCGCCGGTTGCGGCGCAAAACCGGCCTCTGCTATACGGCACATAGGTTTTGCCGTAAGAGGCCTTATATAATGTCCGTCGACGCCGCTACCGTCCGCCGCATCGCGCATCTGGCGCGCATTGCGGTTTCCGAGGACGAGGTTCCGCATCTGCAGGGCGAGCTCAACACCATGCTCGCTTTCGTCGAGCAGCTCTCGGAGGTCAATGTCGAGGGCGTGGAGCCGATGACCTCGGTCACCCCGATGCAGATGAAGAAGCGGCAGGACGTGGTCGATGACGGCGGGATCGCCGACGATATCGTTGCCAACGCGCCCGCGACCGAAGGTCACTTCTTCCTGGTGCCGAAGGTCGTTGAATAAACAGGTTAGGTTCGATGTGCCTGCTTTGCGACGATGAGAAGGCCTATCAGGCCTACATGAATTACCTCGACAAGATGGAGCGGCAGGGCAAGGCTGCCGATCCCGACGTCGCCGTCAATGCCGTGCTCGACGAGATCGAGGCGGCCGCGAAAGCCGCCGCCAAGAAAAACGTCATGCAAGACGACCCGGCCGACGACAAGACCCTGTCTCCGTTCTTCTGCAGCCCGATCAATAAATGACCGATTTGACATCGCTGACGCTCGCCGAGGCCCGCAAGGGTCTCGCGGCAAAAACTTTCACGTCGCTCGAGCTCACGGATGCGCATCTGTCCGCGATCGAAGCTGCGCGCGTGCTCAATGCCTTCGTGATGGAGACGCCGGACCAGGCGCGCGACATGGCCAAGGCGGCGGACGAGAAGATCGCCAGGGATGAGGGCGGCCCGCTCGCCGGCATCCCGCTCGGCATCAAGGATCTGTTCGCGACCAAGGGCGTGCGCACCACGGCGTGCTCGAAGATCCTCGGCAATTTCGTGCCGACCTATGAGTCCACCGTCACCTCGCAGCTCTGGCGCGACGGCGCGGTGATGCTCGGCAAGCTCAACAATGACGAGTTCGCGATGGGCTCGGCCAACGAGACCTCGTGCTTCGGCCCCGTCGGCAATCCCTGGCGGCGCGAGGGCAGCAACACGACGCTGGTGCCGGGCGGCTCATCCGGCGGCTCGGCCTCGGCCGTGGCGGCGCTGCTCTGCATGGGCGCGACCGCGACCGATACCGGCGGCTCGATCCGCCAGCCGGCCGCGTTCACCGCGACCGTCGGCATCAAGCCGACCTATGGCCGCTGCTCGCGCTGGGGCATCGTCGCCTTTGCCTCCTCGCTGGACCAGGCGGGTCCGATCGCGCGCAGCGTACGCGATGCCGCGATGCTGCTCCGCTCGATGGCGGGCCACGATCCCAAGGACACGACGTCGGTCGATATCCCCGTACCGAATTACGAGGCGGCGATCGGCAAATCCGTGAAGGGCATGAAGATCGGCATCCCCCGGGAGTATCGCCTCGACGGCATGCCGGCCGAGATCGAGAAGCTTTGGGAAGCGGGCGCGGCGTGGCTGAAAGCGGCGGGCGCCGAGCTCGTCGAGGTGTCGCTGCCGCACACCAAATACGCGCTGCCGGCCTATTACATCGTGGCGCCGGCGGAGGCTTCGTCGAATCTCGCGCGCTATGACGGCGTACGCTACGGCCTGCGCGAGCAGGGTAAGAACATCACCGAGCTCTACGAAAACACCCGCGCCGAAGGCTTTGGCGCAGAGGTGCGCCGCCGCGTCATGATCGGCACCTACGTGCTCTCGGCCGGCTATTACGACGCCTATTACCTGCGCGCGCAGAAGGTGCGCACGCTGATCAAGAAGGATTTTGAGGACTGCTTCGCCAAGGGCGTCGACGCCATCCTCACCCCGGCGACGCCGTCGGCGGCCTTCGGCATCGGCGAGAAGGGCGGCGCCGACCCGGTCGAGATGTATCTCAACGACATCTTCACGGTGACCGTGAACATGGCGGGCCTGCCCGGCATCGCGGTGCCCGCCGGCAAGGACGCGCAGGGCCTGCCGCTCGGGCTGCAACTGATCGGCCGTCCGTTCGATGAGGAGACGCTGTTCTCGCTCGGCGAGGTGATCGAGCAGGCCGCCGGCCGCTTCACGCCCGCGAGGTGGTGGTGAATGTCGCTGATTTCATCGCGAGCCTCGGCGGCGCGGCGCCCGCGCCGGACCTGAACGCGCCGCTCGCCGGCCTCTGGTGGGCGGCGAAGGGCGACTGGGACCGCGCGCACACGATCGTTCAGGACGAGAGCAGCCGCGAGGCCGCCTGGGTGCACGCCTATTTGCACCGTGTCGAAGGCGATCTCGGCAATGCCGGCTATTGGTATCGCCAGGCCGGTCAGCCGGTGGCAAAGGATTCATTGGAAGCGGAGTGGGAGCGGATCGCTGCCACGCTGCTCGGGAGCAGGACATGAGCACGGCCACGCACAAGCTTCTCAAGGGCTCAACCGGTGACTGGGAGATGGTCATCGGCATGGAGATCCATGCCCAGGTGACCTCGAACGCCAAACTGTTCTCAGGCGCGTCCACCGCCTTCGGCGGCGAGCCGAACAGCCACGTCTCGCTGGTCGACGTCGCGATGCCGGGCATGCTGCCGGTCATCAACGAGGAATGCGTCAGGCAGGCTGTCCGGACCGGGCTCGGCCTCAACGCGCAGATCAACCTGCGCTCGGTGTTCGACCGCAAGAACTATTTCTATCCGGACCTGCCGCAGGGCTACCAGATCAGCCAGTACAAATCGCCCATCGTGGGCGAGGGTGAGGTGATCATCGATCTCGATGGCGGCAAGACGGCCACCATCGGTATCGAGCGGCTGCATCTGGAACAGGATCCCGGCAAGATGCTGCACGACCGGTCGCCGTCGCTGTCCTACATCGATTTCAACCGCTCTGGCGTGGCGCTGATGGAGATCGTCTCGAAGCCTGATATCCGCGACGCCGAGCAGGCCAAGGCCTATGTGACCAAGCTGCGCTCGATCATGCGCTACCTCGGCACCTGCGACGGTGACATGGAGAAGGGATCCCTGCGCGCCGACGTCAACGTCTCCGTGCGCAGGCCCGGCGCGCCGCTCGGCACCCGCTGCGAGATCAAGAACATGAACTCGATCGCCTTCATCGGCCAGGCGATCGAGTATGAAGCGCGGCGCCAGATCGAGATCCTGGAGGACGGGGGCGAGATCGAGCAGGAGACGCGCCGGTTCGATCCCAACAAGGGTGAGACGCGCTCAATGCGGTCGAAGGAGGAGGCGCACGACTATCGCTACTTCCCCGACCCCGACCTGTTGCCGCTGGAGTTCAGCCAGGACTTCGTCGACGCGCTGAAGGCGAAGTTGCCGGAGCTGCCGGACCAGAAGAAGGCGCGCTTCGTCGCTGATTTCGGCCTGTCGGCCTATGATGCGAGCGTGCTGGTCGCCGAGCGCGAGAGCGCGCTGTTCTACGAGACGGTGCTCGACAAGCTCGCCAACCGCGCCCGCGACGGCAAGATGGCGGCGAACTGGGTGATCAACGAGCTGTTCGGCCGTCTCAACAAGGAAGGCCGGGATATTACGGCCTCGCCCGTCAATGCCGGGCAACTGGCTGCGATCATCGACCTGATCGGCGAGGGCACGATCTCGGGCAAGATCGCCAAGGATCTGTTCGAAATCGTCTGGCAGGAGGGTGGCGATCCCCGCGCGCTGGTCGAAAGCCGTGGCATGAAGCAGGTCACGGATCTCTCTGCGATCGAAAAGGTGGTCGACGACATCATCGCGGCCAATCCCGACAAGGCGGCGCAGGTGAAGGACAAGCCGCAATCGCTCGGCTGGTTCGTCGGCCAGGTCATGAAAGCATCCGGCGGCAAGGCCAACCCGCAGAGCGTCAACGACCTGCTCAAGTCCAAGCTCGGCGTCTAAGCCTCACGCATTCGAACGAGGTGACGGACGCGTTTCGTCACCTCGCTTTCGGTTCTCGATGCGACGCTCGCGCATCCTCGACGGCAAACTTCATCCTGATCGACGGCGATGCGGCGGGGCGAATCGCCGCCGCGCGATTCGCCCGAAACGGCGGCTTGGACGCGCTCCGGCGAGCGCCCGCGCCGTTAAGCATGAAAATATTTTCGTTGCCAAAAATCGCGACTCAGAGTCCGCGAAACGCCTTTGCGAGGCGACCGCACGATTGTCGATGCGCATCGCTGCGTTGGTCGCGCGCGATGCGCGCGTGCGAAAAAATACTTGCTGCATAGTGTTTTCGTGCAATCGCATCGTTCGCGAACGTCGGCGATGCGAGCGCTCGGCATGATCGCAAGTGCACGTCGTGCGAAGCGCCTGCGTCGCGCCCGCCAAGCGCAGGCGCCTTGCTGCGTCAACACTTCTTTAAGCGAGAAGCTGTTTTTTTCTTCGTGTTGGTGTATTCGGGATGAAGTGCATTCGATCCCCGAGTGCACGCAGCGATTAAAGCCATCTCACACATCGGAGGGCAACATGGCCAAGAAAGCGAAGAAGGCGAAGAAGGCGAAGAGCGCAGTGAAGAAGACTGCGAAGAAGACCCGCAAGGTCGCGAAGAAGAAGAAGTAACTTCGCTTCTGAAGTTGCCGGCTCCAGATAGCCGGCACGTCATCAGCGCCTCCTAGAGGTTCTGGTCGACGATAGAGGGTGTCGGCGAGACATCAGGTCAACGGTCGGACCGTTCTCTTTCGCGGTCCGGCAGAAGAAACGAGTTTTCTTCGTTCGGTGCGGTTCTCCTCAAACGGGCTCCGCAATTTCACGACAGGCCTTCGGGCCAAAGTGGAATCTGGTCCTGACGTGTTCGCCGACGCCCTCGTTCCCTTGAAGCCGGGGCATTGCCGGCATTCCTCTCCCTCACATCGTTGATTTGACCGCGTCGCGTCCGAGCGCGCTTCTGTCATGCCGGCTTGATCGCTTGGCTTGGAGAGGCAAGGCGGCCTGTGGCGTGATCGCGCGTCGTTTCGCCCTGCGGTGTCGCCGCCCGGCTCCGACGGGCCGATCCAGCACGCGCGGCTTGTCGTGGAACGATTGCGGCGGCTGGATACTGGATCACCCGCCTGCCGCCTTCGCCGAACTTGGACGGCCCGAGACCGAATGCCTAGGGCGAAGCCGGGGCGCGGATGACGACAAGAAAAGCAGCCACATGACCTGCGCCACCGCGCGCGATGGTTATCGATGTCCTGAAATCCCAGGGTAAACCGAATCTGACGAATGACAGAAGCGCCTGCGAATCAAGGACTTCTTGAATTCTCGGCAGAGGAGGCGCCCGCTCGCGTTTACGTCTGCTTCATCGCGATGCTTAAACTGCCATTCAAATTTGCCCGCCATCATCGCCTCCAACAAGCCGGCAAACGGCGGTGGGGAAGAGTTGAACGTTGCACGATCCCGGCAAGGGTCATGCACATCAGAGTTGGACGGGAGCCGCGCTCGGGGGACGAGGCGGCATAAGAACAAAGGGGATGCGTGATGTTTCAGGGTACTTTCGATCTGGAGACGGCGACGCCGGTCGATGCGAGCGCGCTGTCGGACGTGCTGTTCGAGCGCGGGATCTATTGGGCGAGCGGCCGCTCCGGCATCGTCGATCTCGTCGCCGCGCACAAATGGTTCAATCTCGCCGCGCTGAAGGGCCGCAAGGACGCCGTGGTGCTGCGCCAGGAAATCGCCGGCCAGATGTCGGACGCCGAGATCTCCGCCGCGCAGCGTGAGGCGAGAGCCTGGGTCTGCGCGCACTGAGCGTCACGTCGCTTGGGAACCGGACCTTGACCGTGCGGCGCCATCGCGCCGCGGCGGCTTCATAGTAAGGTTTGCACGGCAAACGAGGCCGGCGCTTCGCCGGCGCGATGCCTGCGCCAGATTTCGTCGAATGCCTTTTCGATATCCCGCGTCATGCGGACAGTATCGAAAAGCGGCCAAGTGGTCCGGCGCGCCGCCAGCTTGCTCCTGAGCGCGACGCGAAGCTCGGAATCGTGCGCGATCCGAAGCGCCAAAGCCTCATATTCCTCCAGCGATCGCGTCACCAGCTCGGGAAGGCCTACGGCGTTCAGGAGACTGGCTGCAACGCGTCCGGCAAAAGTGGTCCCAATGCACGTCAGGACCGGCAGGCCAGCCCAGAGGGCGTCGCTGGCCCCGGTGTGGGCGTTGTAGGGCAATGTGTCCAGGAACAGATCGGCGACCTGGTGGCGCGCCAAATGCTCGTCAGCTGGGACGCGCGGAGCGAACACGATTCTCTCGGCGGCAATCCCCCGCGCAACGGCTTCGCGCTTCAGATTCTCCGTGGCGACCGGGTCACCATCCAGCAGCCAAAGGACGCTTCCGGGGGTCTTGTCGAGCAGCCGCATCCAGACGCCGAACAATGGCGGCGTGATCTTGGGGCTTCTGTTGAACGCGCAGTAGACGAACGCATCGTCCGCCAGTCCGAGCTGGCTCCGACTCGGTGGATTTGAGGGGAGCGGTCGCTTCGCGTCGGTCGCCTGGTAGCTATTGGGAAGATAGATCACCTTCTCGGCGTAATAAGGCTGCTCTGCTTCGGGGATGACGATCCGGTCGGCCATGAGATAGTCGACATAGGGGGCGCCCATCGTGCCGGGAAAGCCGAGATAGCTCACCTGGATAGGAGCCGGCCGGCGCGCAATGATTTTCGGCCGTGCACCGGCGGTGAAGCCGCCGAGATCGACGAGAACCTCGATCTCGAGCTGGCCGATCAGCTTGACGACGTCCTCGTCGGCGAGATCGCCGACATCTTCAAAACGTTCGAATGCGGCCCTCAGGCGGTCGCGCATCTGGCTGTCGTCGTCGGGCCCGCAGGAGATGGCGGTGACGTCGAAGCGCTCGCGGTCGTGCGCCTCGAAGATTCCGGCCATCAAATACGCGGTGGCATGACTGCGAAAATCGGCCGACATGTACGCGACCCGGAGCCGGGGCGCCGGACGCGGCGTTGCGGGCCTGGCGGCACCGCCGTCGGGGGTCACCTTGGCGACATAGGCCTTCGCGCAGGTCAATTGGCGTGCAGGCGATGAGGAGACATGAAAGAAGGCGAAGGGGTCGATCGGCACGCCCGCCTCGACAGCTTCGTCCATGGCGGCCTGTTCACATTCGAAACTGCTCCAGTCGGCGCGCTTCCGCTTGCAAGCAACCAGGTTGCTCAGCGCAAACGGGAACGTCTTATCAAGTGCGACTGTTCGTTCCAGAGCCACGATCGCTTCGTCGTCTCGTCCCAGCTGGCCAAGAACCTCGGATAACGCGAAATGGTTCTGTGGGTCGCCCGCTGCAAGCTCGATGGCGCGGCCGTAGCTGTCACGCGCTTCCTCGAGTCGGCCAAGCTGGTGCAATGCGCTGCCTCGGTTGGCGAACGCGGCGCTCGACGGTGCGACCGCAATGGCGCGATCAAACTCGGCTATGGCGTCGCCAAGCTGCTGCCGTGCAATGAGGATCGCTCCGCGATTGAGATGCGCGTCCGCGAAGTTCGGAGCCAGGGCGATCACTTTCGCAAGCCAGACGAGCGCATCGTCCGGCTTGTTCAGCGCGCGCAGCACGTTGGCATAGTTGAAAAGCACGTCGGGATTGCCGGGGTCGACGCGCGCAGCCTTCTTCAGCAAAGGCTCGGCGTCGGCAAACTGTCCGCGCTGGGCGTGCAACAGTCCCAGCATATGGAGCGCGACGGCATGCGTTCTGCTCCCCTTCAGGATGGTCGTGTAGGCCCGTTCCGCTTCCGACAGATTGCCCGAACGGTGCGCCGCAATTGCCTGGTCCAGAATAGCCGACGGATGGAGTGAGGAGGGGGCCGAGGCTCCCTTGTTGCGGCCTTGTTGCGACATGCGATGGGTTTCTCGACCCGACGTAGGGGGGTCTGTGCTCGGGCGAAATGGTGCAAAAACTCTAGTCACCTTTGCCCGCGAGAACAACGGCCGCGCCGCCTGCGCTTGTTTCGCACGGGCAGGCCCGGTGCCGTGAAGTTTCTCCGTCACACCGCCGCCTGGAATCCGACGGCATGAGCAACCAGGCTACGAATAGACGATGGCTGCCGATTCAGATCGCTCCCGACGAGTGCGACCTGGAGCTCGGGCGTCTGCACCAAACAGGAATTGTGCCATGGTCCTTTCCATGCCGGCGCAAGAGCGGCATCTTGCTCAATGTCTGGGCCGACGAGGCCGTGCTGATAGCGCCCTCGCATTGGCGGGTCTGGCGATCCGGCATTTTGGGTGGGGGCTCACATATATAGGGAGCGCGCGAATCGGGGGGCTCGCCGCCCTCATCCTTCTGCGGAACTTTCGTGCCGGCGTCGCCCTTCGCCTTCCGCTGGACGCGCGCAGAGACCTTGATTCTGCTTCCGGGATTCTGGGGTGGCGGAGAGGGAGGGATTCGAACCCTCGATACAGCTTGAGACCGTATGACGCTTTAGCAAAGCGTTGCCTTCAGCCACTCGGCCACCTCTCCGGTGCGAGCCTTATGCATCTATTTGCTCGGGCTGGTCAATTTGGAAGCGCGTGTTTTCGCTCGAATATTCCCAGTGATTTGCGAAACGAGACGGGTTTGCGCTCGAACGAGGGCATGGCGCTGAATTTGCGAGGAAATTCAAAGGTGCAAAGAAAGGACGAGCACCTCCAGATCCTGCTTCGCCGAGCTGTCCGGCCCGGTCGTCCCGCCCCGCAACCTCCATATCTCCATATAGAGAGGGATAGAGCGCGCGACCCGGGCGGCCGAGGCATTGCAGGGACCTGCTTCGTCAGATTGCGGCGGGGAGGCAGGTCGATGCCTGCCCATTGAGTCTCCTTCTGATTCCACGATTCGAGCGCCTCAAAGCTGGCTCAAGCCGAGCTCTCGCGCGCGGCGCCTCATGTGCGGAACTTTGATGGCATTTGGAACCGCTCCGAAAACCTCAATGTAAACAACGCGTTATGAGAGCGGTTTGATCACATCTGCGTGTTATTTGTGCAACACCCGTTGGAAAACACGCTGCAACGGCCCGTTTCGGAGCGTTCTCTTGTTGTGTGTGCAAGGACGTTCGGTAATTGTGACTGAGCGACGGAGGGGGGCATCCCGAGGTCGTCCCGTTTAGGTCATTCGCTTAAGTCCCTCGCGTTCATGCGGGTGTGTCCGAAGACGCGAAGGGGCCGAAAGCGGTGATTTAGAGGGGGTTGGGGAATTGGCCGTCCGGTCAGTGACCTTCCCTGAAGAGCAACTTGGAGGTTTAACATGAAGTTGGTTAAGAGCCTTTTGCTCGGCTCAGCGGCGGGTCTGATCGCCGTGGGCGGAGCTCAGGCAGCCGATCTCCCCGTGAAGGCCAAGGCGGTCGAGTACGTGAAGATCTGCTCCCTGTACGGTGCTGGATTCTACTACATTCCGGGCACCGACACCTGCATCAAGTTCGGCGGCTATCTGCGTGCCGACATGCTGTTTAACACGAACAGCGACTACGGCATTGGCCAGGGCGCTCCCGGCGGCGCCAACAACCGTCTGGACAACTACTACCAGACCCGCGCTCGTTTGGACTTCACCATCGATACCCGCACGGCAACCGAGTACGGCGTGGTCCGCACCTACGCCGATACGGTTTTCAGCTGGGATGCCACGTCGGTGACCGGCAGCGCCCCATCTGCCTTCTCGGTCGGTTCGGCTTCGCTCGGCCTCTACCATGCGTTCATCCAGTTCGCTGGTTTCACCTTCGGCCGCACCGTCTCGATCTTCGACGCACCGTGGCAGAGCTATCCGGCTGGCGGTCCCGACTTCCTTCCGGGCGGCAGCAACAACGTCACCGGTGTGAACCAAGTCGCCTACACGGCTGATTTCGGCCAGGGCATCACGGGTTCGGTCGCGTTGCAGGATATGACGACCGCCGCTGGCGGCCAGTCGAACCTTTGGAACGCAAGCGTGACGGGCGTTGCGGGTGCAGTTGGTGGCTTCGCCACGACCGCAGCTGCGGGCGCTGCCTTCATCCAGGGCATCTACGGTGTCAACGATTGGGGTGGCACGCGCATGCCCGACATCGTCGGTCAGGTTCGTGTCGATCAGGCCTGGGGTCTGTTCCAGATCTCGGCGGCGGCGCACGAACTCCATTCGGCTTATTACGGTACGACGGAGCCCACTGGTCATCCGTCGGACAAGTGGGGCTGGGCGGTTCAGGGTGCGTTGTCGATCAAGAACATCCCGACCGGTGCGGGCGACTCGATCAACTTGCAGGCGGTCTACACCGACGGTGCTTCGCGGTACAACTTCCAGAGCCTGTTCCCGCAGACCATCTTCATCTACGGCGGCAGCGGCATTGCCTATCAGAGCGTCGGCTTCGCCGGTATTGCTGATGGCGTGTTTGGTTCCGGTACCGGGATCGAGACCGTCAAGACCTGGGGCTTCCGCGGTGGTTATACCCACAACTGGTCCCCGAACTGGTCGTCGGGCATCTACGGTGCTTATGCATCGCTCCGCTATGGCGATGCGAGCAAGGCTCTGATCTGCGCCAACTTCGCTGCTGCTCTGGCCCCCGTCGCTGGCTCGACCTGTAACCCCGACTTCAACCTCGCGGTTGTCGGTGGCAACTTGGTCTGGACTCCGGTCAAGGGTCTCGCCTTCACGGCTGACGTGAGCTACGTCTGGCTCGACCAGAAGCACTCTGGCGTCGTCACGGGCGCCAACACGGCCAACCTGGCTGTTGCCAAGCCCGCAGCGACCTACGAGCTGAAGGATCAGGGTAACCTCCAGATGCTCCTGCGCGCTCAGCGCAACTTCTAAGATCGACCCTAGGTTGATCGAAGAACCCCGGCAGGAAACTGCCGGGGTTTTTCTTTGCGGGTCATGAAGCGGGCACCTAAAAGGCAGATCGTTCGAGACCGCGGTAAGGGAGCTTCTGACCATGACCATTTCGACGAGCTGGGGACGGATGCTGAGCGTGCTGGCCGTGACATCAATGGTCGCCGGGGTTACGGCCGTGTTCGCACCGGCAGCTGCCGAACCCTTGAACCCCAATTATCCGGTGTGCCTCCAGCAATGGAAGTGGGGCGGCAGCAACCGGATCTACTGCAGCTACCGGTCCTGGGAGGATTGCAAGGCTTCTGCGATGGGATTGCCCGCGATGTGCCTTGCGAACCCATATTGGTCCCAGCCGACTTCGGCCCGCCCGGTCCGCCCGCCTCACGGCCGGTCCGCCCCCGACAGGATGTGGTGAGAATCGGATCCCGTGCTTGAGGCGTTTCGCATTCGCGGGCGAGCTGCGCCCTCTCGACGAGAGCGATCAGGTCACCATGTTGGCCCCTTCACTCCTTGAAGGCATAGGTCGGGTTGAGACCGCAGGCACCGATTGTTCCGACGCGATCGCCATGCACTGCTGTAAGTGGAACACTGGCAGTTGAGGTATAAGCTAGCCGGAGCGTGGGAACGAAACGCTCGTTCCAACTCTATCGTCAGGTCGCTGGTGCCGTCGACGAATCCTGCCGAGCCCTGCCCAGCAACCAGGCTCTGTTTCTATCGGGCCATCGACGCCCGTTACTGCACGCTGACGGCTCCGCGGCGCAGATCGGCTTCGATCTGCAAGCGGGTGCCGCCGCCGAAACGGGCGCGGTAGACCTGAAGGTTCTCCATGATCCGCTGCACATAGTTGCGCGTCTCGGAGAACGGAATCAGCTCGACCCAGTCGACCGCGTCGACCTTGGGGTCGCGCGGATCGCCGTAACGCTCGACCCACTTCTTCACGCTGCCGCGGCCGGCATTGTAGGCGGCGAACGTCATGATGTAGGAGCCGCGATAATCCTCGAGCAGTCCGCCGAGCTCGGCCGAGCCGAGCGTGGCGTTGTAGACGGAGTCGTTCTTCAGCCGCCCCAGGTCGTAGGTTGCGCCGTGGCGCTTGCAGACGTAGCGGGCGGCATCCGGCGTCACCTGCATCAGCCCGTAGGCCTGCGCCGGCGAGACCACCGACGGGTTGAACGCGCTCTCCTGCCGCGCAATCGCATAGATGATGCTGCGTTCGACCTCGGGGCCGATCGGCGTGAACTGAGGAATGCCGTTGACGGGGTAGGCGTAGAAGTCGAACGGCAGGCCGCGGTTGAGCGCGGCCTTGCCGAGCAGCAGCATGCCGCGCGCGTCGCTGTAGCGCTGGGTGAGCTCGCCGAGGCCGGCGAGCGCCTCGGGATCGCCGTTCTCGCCCATGTCGGCGAGCAGCGGTATCGCGAACTCGCGCTCGTCCAGCTCGTAGAGCAGTTGCGCGGCGCGCACGATCTCGAGCCGCTCGGCGCCGCGACCGCGCGGCTGGCTGTTGAGCTCGATCTGCGGCAGGCCGAGCTTTGCGCGCGCGAGCTGGCCGTAATAGCTGGTCGATTGCTCGGCCGCCCGCGCATAGGCATTGCGTGCCTCCTGCTGGCGGCCCATCGCCTCGGCAGCGCGGCCCTGCCAATAGCCGGCACGCGCCAGCGCGGTCGGATTGACGCTGCCGACCCCGATGCGGGCGAAATGCTGCGCGGCTGTCGCGGGATCGTTGAGGAAGCGCAGCGCGATCCAGCCGGCGGTAAACTCCTGCTCGGTCTTGTAGATGTCGCGCGAGGGCAGGGCGGCGTCGCGCGCGATCAGATAGGCGCTACGGAATTCCTCGGTGTCGATCATCTTGCGCGCCAGGAGGCGCCGCTCGATCCACCATTCATCGAGATTGTGGAGGCGACCCGGATCCTTCGGCGCGGACAGCATCAGCTGGGCGGCTTCAGTGAACTTCTCTTCGCGACGCAGCAGCTGGATCTTGCTGAAGACGAAGCCGGGATCGCCGTGCAGCTCGCGCGGCACGGCATCGAGCAGCGCCCGCGCGTTCGGCGCCTTCTTGACCGCGGCGATGCGGGCCTTGGCGAGCGCGACATAGCCGGCGCCGAGACGCTTGGCGGCGCGTAGCGCCGCCTCGTTCTCGCTGCCGTAGAGCAGGTTGTCCATCCGCGCTTTCTGGTCGCCCGGCGTGAGCAGGGCGCCGAACTGATCGAGCGCGTTGTTCTCGGTGTCCTCCGACATCGGATCGGCGCGCCAGGCATCGCGCACCAGCCGCTCGGCATTGGCGCGGTCGCCGCGCGCCAGCATCGCCTTGGCGAGCATGAAGCGGCCCTTGGCGGAGATTGGCGATTCGTTCTCGAACCACGACCACGCGACGGCCTCGTCGCGCCTGTCGTCCCACATCGCGGCCTCGAGGCGCCGGCGCAGGAAGGTCTGCGACGGCCAGCTCGGATTGGCTGAGAGGAAGGCGCGATAGCGTTCCACGGTCGCGCCGTTGTCCTCGCTGCGCAGGATGATCCATTCGGCGAGCTTTCGCGCGACCGGATCGGAGATGCCGGCCGCGGCATTGGTGGCGTCGGCGGCCTTGCGCTTGCGCACGAGCTCGATGACGCTCTCCAGGGTGTCCTTGTCAGCCTGCGACGTCGATGACGTCGCGGCGACGGCGGCCGGGATGACCGGCTTGCGCGGCGCTGCATGCTGGCGCGTTGCAGGCGCCAGTATGGGAGCTGCGGCCGGTCTCGCTGGGGCCGGCGCAGTCGGTTTGACGGTGGCAGTCACGGCCGGGGCGGGGGCTGCCTTGGGCGGCGCGCCGCTCGCAGTCGGCGCTGCCTTTGGTGCGGAAGCAGGTGCTGTCGCAACGGGAGCGGCGGCCGCAGGCTTGGGTTGGTCTTTGGGCTTGTCCTTCGCCGGTTCCTTGCTGGCGGTCTTGCCGGGGTCCGGCTTCTTCGCGGCGTCCTTGGCGGGGGCGCCAGGCGCGCCCTTGCTTGCAGCCTTCGCGGCGTCCGTGCCGGTTCCCTTGGCTGCGTCCTTCGCCGTTTCCTTGGTCGACCCCTTGGGAGGGCCCTTCGCCGCGTCCTTGGCAGCTGGTTTGGCGGGATCCTTGGTCGCCGCGGCCGTCTCGTTGGACTTGGCGAACGCGGCGCAGTCCATCGACAGGCCGGCCATCAGGCACAATGCCATACCCAGGGATCGCCACGCGGCAGAAGCAAAGGAGGTCACGGCGTTTCGTCGCCCCGAATCAGTGAAGTGGCTCAAGACCTAGCTGAATTTGCTTGAATATGCGGAGAAAATACCAACAGCCGCTTACCTCGGGGCCGATTTGCACCAGCACCGCGGCAAAATCGCGGCCTAAACGCAGCCTCGCACCGACCCCGGGTCTTTTACCAGCCGGATAGACCCGATATGAAGGGGGCTTGCTCAAGAGATCGCCGCGTACGGAGGAAGTCCATGGCAGCCAAGACGAAATTCCGAGGGTCGTTCACCGCCTTGGTCACCCCGTTCAAGAACGGCTCGCTCGACGAGGCGGCGTTCCGCTCCCTGGTCAACTGGCAGATCTCCGAGGGCACCAACGGCCTCGTTCCGGTCGGCACCACCGGCGAGAGCCCGACGCTCAGCCATGACGAGCACAAGAAGGTCGTGGAATGGTGCATCGCTGAAGCCAAGGGCCGCGTGCCCGTCATCGCCGGGGCCGGCTCCAACTCGACCAAGGAGGCGATCGAGCTGTCCCAGCACGCGGAAAAGGCGGGCGCGGACGCCGTGCTGATCGTCACGCCCTATTACAACAAGCCGACGCAAGAAGGCATGTACCAGCACTTCAAGGCGATCAACGATGCGATCGGCATTCCGATCATCATCTACAACATCCCGCCGCGCTCGGTGATCGACATGTCGGTCGACACGATGAAGCGGCTGTGGGAGCTGAAGAACATCGCCGGGGTCAAGGACGCCACCGCCAGCATGGTGCGCGTGTCGCAGCAGCGCGCGGCGATGGGCGAGGACTTCAACCAGCTCTCGGGCGAGGACGCCACCATCATCGGCTACATGGCCCATGGCGGCCATGGCTGCATCTCGGTGACCTCGAACGTCGCGCCGCGCCTGTGCTCGGAGTTCCACGCCGCCTGGCAGAAGGGCGACACCAAGGCGGCGCTCGCGATCCACGACAAGCTGATGCCGCTGCACAACAACCTCTTCATCGAGAGCAATCCGGCGCCGATCAAGTACGCGATGTCGCTGCTCGGCAAGCTGGACGAGACGCTGCGGCTGCCGATGGTTCCGGTGTCCGAGCCGACGCGGGTTGCCGTGCGCAGCGCGATGGTTCACGCCGGCCTGATCAACTGACGCATGAGACGTTCGGGGAGCCTTTCATGAGCGTGGAGGAAAAGGGCGCGCGGATGCTCAAGGAGTTCCGCGAGTTCGCCATGAAGGGCAACGTCGTCGATCTCGCGGTCGGCGTCATCATCGGCGCGGCCTTCGGCGGCATCGTCACCTCGCTGGTGGGTGACGTCATCATGCCGATCGTCGGCGCCGTCACCGGTGGCCTCGACTTCTCGAACTACTTCATCCCCTTGTCGAAGGCGGTCACCGCCACCAACTTGGCGGATGCCAAAAAGCAAGGCGCCGTCCTTGCTTACGGCAGCTTCCTGACGCTGACGATCAACTTCATCATCGTCGCTTTCGTGCTGTTCCTGGTGATCCGCGCCATGAACACCTTGAAGCGCAGGGAGGAGGCGGCACCCGCTGCTCCGCCCAAGCCGACGGCCGAGGTCGAGTTGCTGACCGAGATCCGCGATCTCCTCAAGAAGTGACGCGCCCACTTCATCCGAACTGTTAGAATCCGAGCGCATCTCGATCAGGTTTGCCCGTCATGGCCGATAAGAACGAACGTCCGATCAAGGTGATGGCGGAAAATCGCAAGGCGCGCTTCAACTACGCCATCGAGGACACGATCGAGGCGGGCATTGCGCTGACCGGCACCGAGGTCAAGTCGATCCGCAACGGCAAGAGCACGATCGCGGAATCATATGCCGATTCCAAGAACGGCGAGATCTGGCTGATCAACGCCACCATTCCCGAATATCTCCAAGGCAACCGCTTCAACCATGAGCCGAAGCGGCCGCGAAAGCTGCTGCTCCACCGCCGCCAGATCAACAAGCTGATCGGCGCGGTCGACCGCGAGGGCATGACGCTGATCCCGCTCAAGCTTTACTTCAACGAGCGCGGCCGGGCCAAGCTGCAGCTGGCGATTGCGAAGGGCAAGAAGCTGCACGACAAGCGCGAGTCCGAGAAGAAGCGCGACTGGAGCCGGGAGAAGGGCCGGCTGCTGCGGGCGAGGGGATGACGAGATGAATCAACGGAACCTGCTCGAGGTCGACTGGAGCCAGATTCCCGCGCCTTCCGACGATGGCGCCGCCGCGCATCTTGAGGGCATGACGTTGCCGCCGATCGGCCTGCTCGCGACCGACGACACGTCGGTCACCCTGTCGGCGCTGGGCGGCCGCACCGTGGTGTTCGCCTATCCCCGCACCGGCGAGCCCGGCAAGATCGCGCTGGTCGACGATTGGGACATGATCCCCGGAGCGCGCGGCTGCACGCCCCAGACCTGCGCCTTTCGCGATCTCTACGCCGAGCTGAAGGCCGCCGGCGCCTCGCACGTATTCGGTCTCTCGACCCAGAGCAACGACTATCAGATCGAGATGGCCTCGCGCCTGCATCTGCCGTTCCCGGTGCTCTCGGACGAGAAGCTGGCGCTGACGCGCGCCTTGAACTTGCCGACCATGGAGGTCGCGGGCTTGACGCTGATCAAGCGCCTCGCGCTTGTTATCGACGACACCAGGATCACGCACGTGTTCTATCCGGTGTTTCCACCGGACCGGAACGCCGGCGACGTGCTGGCCTGGCTCAAGGCGAATCCCGTCAATAAAGCGCGATGCGATTAGGGTGAATCGTCATCGGGCTTTAGCTTATTGTTTGAGCATGATCTTTTCGGAAAACCGCTACGCACTTTTCCGGATCATGCTCTAGCTAATCGAGATCCGCCTTCACCTTCGCGAACACGGATCTGAACATGTCTGGCGTCAGCACGCCGGTGTTCGTGTTGTAGCGGGAACAGTGATAGCTGTCGTAGAGCCGGAACGCGCCCGCCTGATGCACCGCGCCGTGGCCGAAGGGGGCTTGCGAGGCCTTCAGATTCAGCGGCTTGAGCACGCTGTCGTGCGCAATTCGCCCGAGCGCGACGATCGCGCGCAGCTTCGGCATCGTCGCCAGATTGGCCACGAGAAACTGGCGGCAGGTGTTGATCTCGATCGGCAGCGGCTTGTTCTGCGGCGGCACGCAATGCACGGCATTGGCGATCCGGCAGTCGACGAGTTTTAGGCCGTCGTCGGGACGCGCCTGATAGGTGCCCCGGGCAAAGCCGTATTCGATCAGCGTGGCATAGAGCAGGTCGCCGGCATAATCGCCCGTGAACGGCCGCCCCGTGCGGTTGGCGCCCTGCATTCCCGGGGCGAGGCCCACGATCAGGAGGCGGGCCTTGATGTCGCCGAAGGGCGCAACCGGCGCATTGTGCCACGAGGGCTCGCGCGCGCGGTTCGCCTGGCGGAAGGCGACCAGGCGCGGACAGAGCGGGCAGTCACGGTCGGGAACGATTGTGAGAGGCTGGCGGCTTGACCGGGCCGCCTCACTCCTCGAAGTCGTCATCGCCCCTCGGCGCCGTCGTGGTCGCGCGCTGGAGGAATTGCGGGGCGTGGTGGCGTTCACCACGCTCGCCGCGGTCACGCGGGGCGGGGCGCTCGGACGGATCGCGGCCGAGCTTGGATTGCAGCTCGACGAGGTCGGTGAAGACGTCGGCCTGGCGGCGCAGCTCGTCGGCGATCATCGGCGGCTGGCTGGCGATGGTGGAGACCACCGTGACCCGCACGCCGCGGCGCTGGACGGCCTCGACCAGGGAGCGGAAGTCGCCGTCACCCGAGAACAGCACCATCTGGTCGATGTGCTCGGCGAGCTCCATGGCGTCGACGGCGAGCTCGATGTCCATGTTGCCCTTCACCTTGCGGCGGCCGGAGGCGTCGATGAATTCCTTGGTCGCCTTGGTGACGACCGTGTAGCCGTTGTAATCCAGCCAGTCGATCAGCGGGCGGATCGAGGAGTATTCCTGGTCTTCGATGATGGCGGTGTAATAGAACGCCCGCAATAACGTCCCGCGGCTCTGAAACTCCTTCAGCAGGCGCTTGTAGTCGATATCGAAGCCGAGGGTTTTCGCCGTCGCGTAGAGATTGGCCCCGTCGATGAAGAGCGCGATCTTGTTGGTAGAAGAAGGTGACATTCAGTTTGCTCGCGTAGCGTTCGTGATTGATCGTTTTTTGTTGGCGCGGCGACAACAGGCCGCGCAGTTCTAGAGTGCCGCAGAAACCCGTCGAAACCGCAAATCCGGAGAAGTCGGGGCAATCAAGGTATAGTTATGGCGGACTTGCATACACCCCGGGGCCGCCCCCAACGGCAGCCCGGAAAACCACCCGTCCCAACCCCAATGTGGGGGTAGCAGAGCGGTTTGGCGAGGCCAAATCACAAAATGGTCTTGCGAAACCGTCCCGCCCCCTATAACTAGCCCCAATCATCCACATAATTCGTCCCACCCACAACGGAGCGACAGTCCATGGCTCGCGTCACCGTAGAAGATTGTATCGACAAGGTCGACAACCGGTTTGACTTGGTCCTGCTGGCCGCCCACCGTGCCCGCATGATTTCATCCGGTTCACAACTAACGGTTGACCGCGATAACGACAAGAACCCTGTTGTGTCTTTGCGTGAAATTGCCGAGACGACGATCTCGCCGGAGGACCTCCGCGAGGAGCTGGTCCACTCGCTGCAGAAGTTCGTCGAGGTGGACGAGCCCGAGCCGGATACGGTGCCGCTGATCGGTTCCGCGGGGGCAAGCGTCGATGCCGACGACACCGAGGTCGCCGTGGAGCGCATGACCGAAGAGGAGCTGCTGAAGGGCCTGGAAGGCCTCGCGCCTCCCGAGGAGCAGCCCGAGGAAGACGAGTAATTCCTCCATCGCGATCATCTTCTTCTTGTGATCATATCAAAGGCCCGAACGATCGTTCGGGCCTTTGCTTTTGTTGACCTTTTCGTGGTTACCATAGCGCTGCGGTCGGCGCTTGGCCCTGTCACTGAATTGATCGGACACGAGCGCGATCGGAGTTAGGATGTATGCAACGGGCCGGTTCAAGCCCGTTTGAAGGCAGGACGGCATGGTATATCGGCGCCGCAGATCCACGCAGATGCAGGCCGCAACCGAATCGGTTGCCGTGGCCCCGACTGCGCCGGTCGCGCGCCCCGCCAGGCCTCGCGCCCGGATGATGCGTCAATATGACCTCGTCGAGCGCGTCAGGTCCTACAACCCCAACACCAACGAAGACCTGCTGAACCGTGCCTACGTCTACGCCATGAAGGCCCACGGCTCGCAGACCCGCGCCTCGGGCGATCCGTATTTCTCGCACCCGCTCGAGGTGGCGGCGATTCTCACCGACCTCAAGCTCGACGACGCCACCATCGTGGCGGCGCTGCTGCACGACACGATCGAGGACACCGAGGCGACGCGGGCCGAGATCGACCAGATCTTCGGACCTGAAATCGGCGCGCTGGTCGAGGGGCTGACCAAGCTGAAGCGGCTCGAGCTGGTCTCGCGCGAGGCCAAGCAGGCCGAGAACCTGCGCAAATTGTTGCTGGCCATTGCCGACGATGTCCGCGTGCTTCTGGTCAAGCTCGCCGACCGCCTGCATAACATGCGCACGCTGGATTTCGTGCCGACGGAATCGCGCCGGCGCATCGCCGAGGAGACGCTCGACATCTACGCGCCGCTGGCCGGGCGCATGGGCATGCAGGAAATGCGCGAGGAGCTGGAGGATCTGTCCTTCCGCACCCTCGATCCCGAAGCCTATTCGGTGGTGATGCAGCGGCTCGACGCGCTGGCTGAGCGCAACCGCAACCTGATCGGCGAGATCGAGGACCAGCTCTCCAACAATCTGCGCCACCGGGGCTTGGGGGCGCGGGTCTATGGCCGCCGCAAGAAGCCGTTCTCGATCTGGACCAAGATGGAGCGCAAGTCGGTCGGCTTCGAGCAATTGTCCGACATCTTCGGCTTCCGCCTCGTCGTCAGCGACGTCGAGGCCTGCTATCGCGCGCTCGGGATCGTCCACACCACCTGGCCGGTCGTGCCCGGACGCTTCAAGGACTATATCTCGACGCCGAAGCAGAACGACTACCGCTCGATCCACACCACGGTGATCGGCCCCGGCAACCAGCGCGTCGAGCTGCAGATCCGGACCGAGGCGATGGACCAGATCGCCGAGCGCGGCATCGCCGCGCACGTCTTCTACAAGGAGGGCGTGGGTTCGCCGACCGAATTCCTCAAGCGCGAGTCCAACGCGTTCGCCTGGCTGCGCCACACCATCGGCATCCTCTCGGAAAGCGCGAACCCGGAGGAATTCCTCGAGCACACCAAGCTCGAGCTGTTCCACGACCAGGTGTTCTGCTTCACCCCGAAGGGCAAGCTGATCGCGCTACCGCGCCATGCCAACGTGATCGACTTCGCCTATGCGGTGCATACCGACGTCGGCAACAGCGCGGTGGGCTGCAAGATCAACGGCAAGTTCGCGCCGCTGTCCTCGGAGCTTCAGAACGGCGACGAGGTCGAGGTGCTGACCTCGGAGGCGCAGTCCGCGCCGCCGTCGGCCTGGGAAACGCTCGCCGTCACCGGCAAGGCGCGCGCCGCGATCCGCCGCGCCACGCGCACCGCGGTACGCGATCAATATGTCGGGCTCGGCCGGCGCATCGTCGAGCGCCTGTTCGAGCGCGCCAAGATTGAATACGCCGACGACAAGCTCAAGGGCGCGCTGCCGCGGCTCGCGCGCACCTCGATCGAGGACGTCATGGCGGCGGTCGGGCGCGGCGAGATCAAGGCCTCCCACGTCGCGCGCGCGATGTACCCCGACTATAAGGAGGAACGCATCGCGCGCTACGGCGTCAAGAAGGGGCTTGCGGCCAAGCTCAAGGAGAAGGGGGTCTCCGAGCCAGCGCGCAGCCCGGTCGCGATCCCGATCCGCGGCATCAATTCCGACCTTCCGGTGAAGTTCGCGCCGAACGGAGGCGCCGTCCCCGGCGATCGCATTGTCGGCATCGTCACGCCGGGCGAGGGCATCACGATCTATCCGATCCAGGCGCCGGCCCTGAAGGATTTCGAGGAGGAGCCGGAGCGCTGGCTCGACGTCCGCTGGGACATCGAGGATTCCGCGCCGCAGCGCTTCCCGGCCCGCATCAAGGTCGAGAACGTCAATGAGCCCGGCGCGCTGGCGCAGATCGCGACCGTGATCGCCGAGCACGACGGCAACATCGACAATATCAGCATGCAGCGCCGCTCGCCCGATTTCACGGAGACGACGATCGATCTCGAAGTCTACGACTTGAAGCACCTCAGCGCGATCCTGGCCCAGCTGCGCGCGAAGGCGGTCGTCGCCAAAGTCGAACGTGTTAATGGATAGGCGCATCTCGCATGCGCCGCTCCCTCTGATTTCGCGAGTTCTGAAATGCCCGCACCTCCGCTCCGCCTCGGCGTCAATATCGATCACGTCGCAACCGTGCGTAACGCGCGCGGCGGCCGCCATCCCGATCCGGTGCGCGCCGCGCTGCTCGCGATCGAGGCCGGCGCCGACGGCATCACCGCACATTTGCGCGAAGACCGCCGGCACATCCGCGACGAGGACATGGCGCGCCTGAAGGCGGAGATCTCCAAGCCGCTCAATTTCGAGATGGCCGCGACGGACGACATGATGCGGATCTCGCTCGCCACCAAGCCGCACGCGGTGTGCCTGGTGCCGGAGCGGCGCCAGGAGGTGACGACCGAAGGCGGGTTGGACGTGGTCGGCCAGCACAACGCGCTCGCGCCCTATATCGCGCGGCTGAGCGAAGCCGGCATCCGCGTCTCGCTGTTCATTGCGGCCGATCCCGCCCAGATCGAGATGGCGGCACGGCTGCGCGCCCCCGTGATCGAGATCCACACCGGTGCCTGGTGCGATGCCGTCGTCGACGGCCACACCGACAAGGCCGAGGCCGAATGGCAGCGGATCGTGGCCGGGGTGAAGCTGGCGAAGGACGCCGAACTTGAGGTTCACGCCGGCCACGGGTTGGACTATGCGACGGCGGAGAAGATCGCGAGCTTGCCCGAAATCATGGAGCTGAACATCGGCTATTACATGATCGGCGAGGCGCTGTTCGTGGGGCTGGCCGAGACCGTGCGCAGCATGCGCGCGGCGATGGATCGTGGCCGGAGCCGGGCATGATCATCGGCATCGGCTCCGACCTGATCGACATCACCCGCGTCGCCAAGGTGATCGAGCGCCACGGCGAGCGTTTTCTCGACCGCATCTTCACCGCGGCCGAGCGGGCCAAGGCGGAACGGCGCGCCAAGAACGAGAAGATGGTGGTGGCGACCTACGCCAAGCGCTTCGCCGCCAAGGAGGCCTGCTCCAAGGCACTCGGCACCGGCATCAGGCGCGGCGTCTGGTGGCGCGACATGGGGGTGGTCAACCTGCCGGGCGGGCGGCCGACCATGCAGCTGACCGGCGGCGCGCTGGCGCGGCTCCAGGCCCTGACGCCGGAGGGGTTCGAGGCGCGGATCGACCTTTCGATCACCGACGACTGGCCGCTGGCGCAGGCCTTTGTCGTGATTTCCGCCGTCCCGCTGCCGAAACCTTGATCGCGGCTCGGGCGTTTTGTGTTTTTCTTTGTAAATCAATATCTTAATCAGTTTTGATGCGATCCTTGATTGCGTGGCCTCCGACAACCGTCTAAAAGTCCGCGAACGCAAATCAGCCTGGGCGAATTCGGCTTTACGCCGGAATTGGCCCTCACTATCAGAATCAGGACAATCTCCTTGCGCCGCGAACCGGTGGGCCGTTCGCGGGAGGAGGGCGCTCTATGATCGCCGGCCGGAATTGAGAGAGCAATGAGCGTGACTTCGGGAACGAAAACTGAGAGCGGCGTCGGCGAAACGATCCGGGTCGTCATTCATGCTCTCCTGATCGCGCTCGTGATCCGCACCTTCCTGTTTCAGCCCTTCAACATCCCGTCCGGCTCGATGAAGGCGACGCTGCTGGTCGGCGACTATCTGTTCGTCTCGAAATATTCCTACGGCTACAGCCATTATTCGATTCCGTTCTCGCCGCCGCTGTTCTCCGGGCGGATCTGGGGCTCGGACCCCGCTCGTGGCGACATCGTCGTGTTTCGCCTGCCGAAGGACGATTCCACCGACTACATCAAGCGCGTGATCGGGCTTCCTGGCGACCGTGTCCAGATGCGGGACGGGCTGCTCTACATCAACGATACGCCCGTCGAGCGGCAGCGCATGAGCGAATATGTCGGCGAGGACCCTTGCGGCTCGGAAGGCGGCGGCATCTCCCGGGTGAAGCGCTGGAAGGAGACGCTGCCGAACGGCGTGTCCTATGAGACGCTGGATTGCGCCGACAACGGCTACATGGACAACACCAACGTCTACACCGTCCCGGCCGGCCACTTCTTCATGATGGGTGACAACCGCGACAACTCCACCGATAGCCGCTTTCTCGGCCAGGTCGGCTACGTCCCGCAGGAGCACTTGATCGGCCGCGCCCAGATGATCTTCTTCTCCATCGCTGAAGGCGAGCACGCCTGGATGCTCTGGCGCTGGCCGTGGGCGGTGCGCTGGAATCGGTTCTTCAAAATCGTCCGATGAAAGACGAAGCCAAGGACATCGCGATCCAACCGACCGAGGCGCAAGCCGCTCCCGAGGGCGAAGCTGCGGCGAAGGCGCCTGCCAAGAAGAAACGGCCGCGGAGCAGCAAGGCCAAGGGCACGAATGCCAACGCGGCGCTCGAGGCGCGGATCGGCCACAGCTTCGCCGATCCAAATATGCTGATGCAGGCGATCACGCATGTCTCGGCCCTGAAGTCCGGGCGCAAGCGAGGCGACAGCTATCAGCGGCTGGAATTCCTCGGCGACCACGTGCTCGGGCTCGTCGTCTCCGACATGCTGTATCACGCCTTCCCGAACGCAGATGAGGGCGAGCTGTCCAAGCGGCTTGCCGAGCTCGTGCGCAAGGAGAGCTGCGCGGACGTCGCCAAGTCGCTCGGTCTCGTCGACGACATCAAGCTGGGCTCGGTCGGCTCCAGTGCCGATGCCCGCCTGCGCAAATCCATCCTCGGCGACATCTGCGAGGCCGTGATCGGCGCCATCTACCTCGACGGCGGCCATGCGGCGGCAGCCGAATTCGTCAAGCGCAACTGGACCGAGCGGATGCACAAGCCGCGCCGGCCCTTGCGCGATCCCAAGACCGTGCTGCAGGAATGGGCGCAAGGCAAGGGACTGCCGACGCCTGTCTATCGCGAGGTCGAGCGCACCGGCCCGCATCACGATCCGCAGTTCCGTGTCGCCGTCGATCTGCCGGGCCTGGCCCCGGCCGAGGGTATCGGCGGCAGCAAGCGCGCGGCAGAGAAAGTGGCAGCGTCAGTGATGATCGAACGCGAAGGCGTCGGCGGCAGCAATGACGGTTGAAGCAAGCGGCGGGGCACCCGGCGCGACGCGCTGCGGCTTCGTCGCGCTGATCGGCGCCCCGAATGTCGGCAAGTCGACGCTGGTCAACGCGCTGGTCGGCGCCAAGGTCACGATCGTCTCGCGCAAGGTGCAGACCACGCGCGCGCTGATCCGCGGCATCGTCATCGAGAACAACGCGCAAATTATCCTTGTCGACACGCCCGGCATCTTCTCGCCCAAGCGCCGGCTCGACCGCGCCATGGTCTCGACCGCCTGGAGCGGGGCGCATGATGCCGATCTGGTCTGCGTGCTGCTCGATGCGAAGACCGGGATCGACGAGGAGGCGGAGGCGATCCTCGCCAAGGCCGCCAGCGTCAATCACGACAAGATCCTCGTCATCAACAAGGTCGATCTGGTCCAGCGCGAGAAGCTGTTGGCGCTGGCGCAGGCCGCCAACGAGCGCATGACGTTCGCAAGGACCTTCATGATTTCGGCGATCTCGGGCGATGGCGTCGACGACATCCGCAAGACGCTCGCGGACATGGTGCCGCCGGGTCCGTTCCTCTACCCCGAGGACCAGATGTCGGACGCGCCGATGCGGCAGCTGGCGGCCGAGATCACCCGCGAGAAGATCTATCAGAAGCTGCACCAGGAATTGCCGTACCAGTCCACGGTCGAGACCGACAAGTGGGAGGAGCGCAAGGATCATTCGGTGCGGATCGAGCAGACGATCTACGTCGAGCGCGAAAGCCAGCGCAAGATCGTGCTCGGCAAGGGCGGCGCCACCATCAAGTCGATCGGCGCCGACTCGCGGAAAGAGCTGATGCAGATCCTGGACATGCCGGTGCACCTGTTCCTTTTCGTCAAGGTACGCGAGAACTGGGGCGACGATCCCGATCGCTATCGCGAGATGGGCCTGGACTTCCCAAAAGAATAGCCAAGAATAGATCGGCATTCGATGAGCCTACCTACCAACGTCCAGCGCTTCGAAGCGCTGCTCTATGCATCGTTGATGCTGGACGCCTTGTCCGTTGCGGTGCAGGACCGCACGCCCAATGCCGAGCTGACCGAGCAGGTGATCATGACGAGGACGTTAACGGGAGGGGTCATGATCCTGCTCTTCGTCTATCTCGTCTGGCTGGCTGCGCATGGGCGCAAGAACTGGCCGCGCTTGTTGTTGACGGTCGCGCAGGCACTGTCGGTGATCGGGCTTGCCCGGATCATAGCCCAAAACGGCTTGGAGCTCGACAGCGCCATTGAGATCGTCTCCTGCGTGCTGACGACGCTGGGCCTGTGTTTCTCCTTCACCGGCGATGCGAAGGGCTGGTTCAACGCCTGAGGCGTTACGACCGGTAGGCGTGGAAGATGACGACCGCGCTCACGACGATGGCCCAGACGACGAAGCCCACGATCACGCCGAGCGCTGGGGACAGTGTCATCCGGCCTTCGACCGGGCGCCTGATCTGCAAGAGGCCTGTCCAGCCGATCCGGCTCAAGCTTTCCGGGAATTCGACAGTGATCCTGCCGAAGGTGGTTACGAATAGCAGCGCCAGTGCAGTGAAATAGAAAACGGTCGGCAAGGCCGCCCAGACGACCCAGAACACCAATTCGAGAACGAGCGCGATCAAGTCGAAAATGATGCTGGCCATCGTAATCCGGGCGTGTCCGAACTTCTGCATAAAGGCATATCCCGCTATACTTAGCACATGGAATGGACCGACGAAGGCATCGTGCTGGGTGTCCGGCGGCATGGCGAATCAAGCGCCATCGTCGAGCTGTTGACGCGCGCGCATGGCCGGCATCTCGGCCTCGTCCGCGGTGGCGCCGGCTCGCGGATGCGGCCGCTGCTGCAGCCGGGGAACAGCGTCAGTGCGGTGTGGCGGGCGCGGCTCGACGAGCATCTGGGCACCTATGCGATCGAGGGATTGAAGCTGCGCGCGGCAACGCTGCTGGCATCGTCCCACGGCGTCTATGGCGTCACCCATCTCGCCTCGATCGCGCGGCTGCTGCCGGAGCGCGATCCGCATGAGGACATCTTTGCGCTGCTCGAACATTCGCTCGACGATTTCGACGACATCGGCAGCGCGGCCGTGCACCTGATCCATTTCGAGCTGGCGATGCTCGCCGAGCTGGGCTTCGGCCTGGCGCTGGACAATTGCGCGGTGACCGGCGAGACCACGAACCTGATCTATGTCTCGCCAAAATCCGGCGGCGCGGTATCGCGCGGAGCGGGCGAGCCGTGGCGCGACCGGCTGTTGCGCCTGCCGCCATTCCTGCGCAAGGGCGAAACGGCGGGCGATCTCACCGAGCAAGATCTCCAGGACGGTTTTCGGCTCACCGGCCTGTTCCTGCTCCGCCACGTGCTGGAGCCGCGCGGCCAAGGCCATTCCGATGCGCGGGCCGGCTTCATCAACGCCCTGATGCGGCAGCAGGCGAGAGCGGCGATCCCGGCGCCATGACGGAATAGCTGGCCAGCCTTGCCCAGCAGCATGCAGTTCCCTGGAACGAAATCGGCCTGAGCGGATTGGCCGTCAGGTTCCACATCGGGGGACAGCCCAAATGTTGATCAAGGGATTCGCCTTGTCCGCGACGCTGCTTGCGTTCGCGCCCGACGCCATGGCCGGTGAGCCGCAGCCCGGGGCGTTTCGCCGGGCCTCGTGCACGGTGGTGCGGTACTATGTGGCGAAATATTCCGCTGCCACTGCAGAGACATGGGCGCGGTCACGGGGCGCGACCGACGCCGAGATCGAGACCGCCCGCCGTTGCCTGACCAATGCGCCGGCGCCTGCGCAAACACCTGGTCCGGCCCCAACCCAGACCGTCACAGCCGGCTGGGCAGGCTAGCAGGCCGCCCACAGGGAACCATTCGATCCTTGCCCGATTCGCTTCCACGGTTTAACCGGGCGGCATGGGAAAACGAATCGTTCCGCCGGAAGAACCGGCTGAAATCCACGAGGTGCCGCTGCGTGAGGCGCTGGAAGAGCGCTATCTCGCTTATGCCCTCTCGACCATCATGCACCGTGCGCTGCCGGACGCGCGCGACGGCCTGAAGCCGGTGCACCGGCGCATCCTCTACGGCATGCGCCTGCTCAGGCTTGACCCCGGCACGGCCTTCAAGAAATCGGCCAAGATCGTCGGCGACGTGATGGGCTCGTTCCATCCGCACGGCGACCAGGCGATCTACGACGCCATGGTGCGCCTCGCGCAGGATTTCTCCTCGCGCTATCCGCTGGTCGACGGCCAGGGTAATTTTGGCAATATCGACGGCGATAACCCCGCCGCCTATCGTTACACCGAAGCGCGCATGACCGACGTCGCGCGGCTTCTGCTCGAGGGCATCGACGAGGACGGCGTCGAATTCCGCGCCAATTACGACGGCCAGTCGAAAGAGCCCATCGTGCTGCCCGGCGGCTTCCCGAACCTGCTCGCCAATGGTGCGCAGGGCATCGCGGTCGGCATGGCGACCTCGATCCCGCCGCACAACGCCGCCGAGCTGTGCGATGCCGCGCTGCACCTGATCGAGAAGCCCGACGCGAAGTCGAAGGCACTCTTGAAGTGGGTCAAGGGCCCGGACTTCCCGACCGGCGGCATCATCGTCGATTCCAAGCAGGCGATCGCGGAGGCCTACACCACCGGCCGCGGCTCGTTCCGCGTTCGGGCGCGGTGGACGCAGGAGGAGGGTTCGCGCGGCACCTGGGTGGTCGTCGTCACCGAGATTCCGTTCCTGGTGCAGAAGTCGCGCCTCATCGAAAAGGTCGCCGAGCTGCTCGACCAGAAGAAGCTGCCGCTGGTCGGCGACATCAGGGACGAGTCGGCCGAAGACGTCCGCATCGTGATCGAGCCGAAGTCGAAGAACGTCGATCCAGCGCTGATGATGGAATCACTGTTCCGCCTCACCGAGCTCGAGAACAAGATTCCGCTGAACCTCAACGTCCTGATCAAGGGGCGCATCCCCAAGGTCGTGGGGCTCGCGGAGTGCTTGCGCGAATGGCTCGACCATCTGCGCGACGTGCTGATCCGCCGCAGCAACTATCGCAAGGCGCAGATCGAGCACCGGCTGGAAGTGCTCGGCGGCTTCCTGATCGCCTATCTGAACATCGACAAGGTGATCAGGATCATCCGCACCGAGGACGAGCCGAAGCCCGAGCTGATGAAGGCGTTCAGGCTCACCGAAGTACAGGCGGAAGCCATCCTCAACATGCGCCTGCGCTCCTTGCGCAAGCTCGAGGAGATGGAGATCCGCACCGAGGACAAGAACCTCCGCGCCGAGCTCAAGGGCATCAATGCGGTGCTCGCCTCCGAAGCCGAGCAGTGGAAGAAGGTCGGCGAGCAGGTCGGCAAGGTCCGCGACATGTTCGGACCGAAAACGCCGCTCGGCAAGCGTCGCACCACCTTTGCGGATGCGCCGGAGCACGACCTCGCCGCGATCGAGGAGGCCTTCGTCGAGCGCGAGCCGGTGACGGTGGTCGTCTCCGACAAGGGCTGGATCCGCACCATGAAGGGGCATGTCGAGGATCTCTCGGGCCTCGCCTTCAAGCAGGACGACAAGCTCGGCTTCGCGTTCTTCGCCGAGACGACCTCGAAGCTGCTGCTGTTCGCCACCAACGGCAAGTTCTACTCGCTCGACGTTGCCAAGCTGCCTGGCGGCCGGGGTCACGGCGAGCCGATCCGCCTGTTCATCGATTTGGAGCAGGAGGCCGCGCCCGTCGCGCTGTTCGTCAACAAGGGCGGACGCAAGTTCCTGGTCGCCAGCCACGAAGGCCAGGGCTTTGTCGTCAACGAGGACGATTGCGTCGGCACCACGAAGAAGGGCAAGCAGGTCCTCAACGTCGACATGCCGAACGAGGCGCGCGCGATCACCGAGGTGACGGGCGACACCGTCGCGGTCATCGGCGAGAACCGCAAGATGCTGGTCTTCCCGCTCGACCAGGTGCCGGAAATGGCGCGCGGCCGCGGCGTGCGCCTGCAGAAATATAAGGATGGCGGCCTGTCCGACGTTACGGTATTCGACGCCAAGGCGGGCCTGACCTGGAAGGACTCCGCAGGACGCGAATTCTCCGCGACCATGAAGGAGCTGGCGGAGTGGCAGGGCACGCGCGCCGACGCCGGCCGCCTGCCACCGAAGGGCTTCCCGAAGTCGAACAAGTTCGGCCGGGTGATCGGGTAGGGCACTCTGGTGTCCCGGATGCGCTGCAACGCATCTTGCGTTGCTGCGCAGAGCCGGGACCCACGCTGCACGGATTGCTCGGCGACATGGGCCCCGGCTCAGCAGCGCACCGTCGAAGTGACGCTGCGCTGCGTCCGGGGCACGAGAGTGTTGTGCACTCTGCTTCCCCACCATCATTGCGAGCGCAGCGAAGCAATCCAGAATCCCACCGCGGAGACACTCTGGATTGCTTCGCTGCGCTCGCAATGACGAGGTGCGATAGCGCCGCTCACCAACTTAAAAGTGTGAATCCTGCAAACGCGTGGCAGCTAGCTATGAGCGCATACGTGCGGGCACGAACATTGCTTTTTCCTGACGACTGCAAACGGCTGGTCAAAGGCAAAAACACCCAATGCTCAAACTGAAGGCTTTTATTCCCGCGCTGTTCGGCCTTGCGCTGGTGGCGGCGCCCGCGCATGCGGCGGGCAATCTCGTCGCGGTGCTCGAGGCGGAGATCGTCACGCTCGATCCGCATTTCTCCACGGCCTATATTTCGCGCACGTTCGGCTACATGGTGTTCGACACGCTGTTTGCGAAGGATGCCAAGGGCGACATCAAGCCGCAAATGGTGCAGGACTGGAAGGTCTCGCCCGATGGCTTGACCTATACGTTCACGCTGCGCGACGGCCTGAAATGGCACGACGGCCAGCCCGTCACATCAGCCGATTGCGTGGCCTCGCTGCGCCGCTGGGGCACCCGCAGCGCGCTCGGCCGCCGCATTTTTGCGATCACGGCGTCGCTCGAGCCGGTCGATGCGAAAACCTTCGTGCTGACGCTGAAGGAGCCGTCCGGGCTCGTCATCGACGCGCTCGGCAATCCCGTCAGCCCGGTCGCTTTCATGATGCCCGAGCGCATCGCGAAGACGCCCGGCGACCAGCGCATCACCGAGATCGTCGGCTCCGGCCCGTTCGTCTACAGCAAGGCCGACCACCGCACCGGCGACCGCATGATCCTGAAGAAGTTCGGCGACTATGTGCCGCGCCCCGAGCCCGCGGACTTCCTGGCCGGCGGCAAGCGCGTCAATGTCGACACGCTCGAGATCCGCGTCATTCCCGATGGTGCGACCGCAGCCTCTGCGCTGCAGGCCGGCGAAGTCGATTTCATGCAGTACGCGCCGTTCGATCTGTTGCCGCAGCTGGAGAAGAACTCGCGCGTCAAGCTCGTCAACTTCACCGGCGGCAACATGTTCGCCGGCGCCTACCGTCTCAACGCCGCATCGAAGCCGTTCGATGATCCGGAAATCCGCCGCGTGCTGTGGAAGCTAGTCGACCAGCGCGAAGTGCTGGATGCGCTCGGGCTCGACGCCAAATACGCCACCCCTTGCGCGACCTACTTCACCTGCGGCACCACATACGAGAGCAAGGCCGGCACGGAAGCCGCCGCAAAGCCTTCGATCGAAGCGGCGAAGGCTGCACTGAAGGCGACCAAATATGCCGGCGAGCCCGTCATCGTGATGCAGGCCAACGATCTCGAAGCCCCGCGCGTTTCGGCGCAGGTGCTCGCCGAGCGGCTGAAGGCGGCCGGCTTCAATGTCGATCTGCAGGTGATGGACTGGGCGAGCGTGCTGGCGCGCCGCGCCAAGAAGGAGGGCTGGAGCGTCTATGGCGTTCACGCCGGCGGCTTTGACCTCGGCTCGCCGCTGACCAATGTCATGGTCGCCTTCAACTGTGCCGACTTCACCGGCTGGCAATGCGATGCGCGTATCACCCCGCTGATGGAAGCCTTCGCCAAGGCGCCGGCCGAGGCGGACCGGAAGAAGATCGCGGGCGAGATCCAGGCCGTCATGTACGATCAGGCGCCCGGAATCCCGTGGGGCCAGTTCGCGCAGCCGGCCGCCTATCGCGCGACTTTGCGCGGTCTGATACCGTCCGCCATCCCGGTGTTCTGGAACGTTGAGAAGTAGCGCGATGCACGATGTCATTGTTGTCGGCGGCGGCTCCGCCGGCGCCGCCGTGGCCGCAAGGCTCTCCGAAGATCCCGCACGGCGGGTCCTGCTGCTCGAAGCGGGGCTCGATTGGCGCGCCGACGAGGCGCCCTGGGAGGTTAGGACGCCGAATCCGATCCCGATCATCCACAAGCGCGAGTATCAGGAGAAATGGCAATGGCCCGATCTTCTGACGCGCCGCGTCGCGGGGCAGGAGCCGCGCTTCTACTGGCGCGGCAAGGGGCTCGGCGGCTCGTCGATGATGAACGGCCAGATCGCGATCCGCGGCGTTGCCGACGCGTTCGACGAATGGGCGGCCAATGGCTGCACCGGCTGGTCGGCGAAAGAGGTGATGCCGCTGTTCTCGGTGATCGAGGACGATCTGGAATTCGGCGATGTCGAGGGCCATGGCCGCGGCGGGCCGCTGCCGGTCTACCGCGCGCCTCCTGAAAAGTGGGGCCCGATCGATCGCGGCTTGCGCGATGCGGCGTTGGCGAGCGGCTATCCCTGGTGCGCCGACGTCAATGGTCCGGACGGCGAGGGCGTTGCGTGCTACCCCATCAACAGCCGCAACTTGCGCCGCATCACCACCAACGAGGGCTATCTCGAGCCCGCGCGCGGGCGCGCCAACCTGGAGATCCGCGGGCATGCGCTGGTCGATCGCGTGCTGATCAGCGACGGGCGGGCGACCGGCGTCCGCGTTCATGTCGAGGGGCAGGGCACCCACGAGATCAGCGCACGCCAGATCGTGCTGTGCGCCGGCGCCATCCACAGTCCGGCGATCCTGCTGCGCTCGGGCATCGGGCCGGCCGAGGAATTGAAGGCAATGGGGATCGCGGTCGCGCGCGATCTGCCGGTCGGCCGCCATTTCTTCGATCATCCGCTGTTTCGCGCCACGATCCAGCTCCGGGACGAGCTTCGTCCCACCGATCCCGATACGCGCCACACCAATTGCTGCGTGACCTATTCCTCCGGCCTCGCCAATGGCGGCAAGCGCGACATGATCCTGATCGCCTTCAATCATCGCGGCATCGGGAACCCCGGAGCGATCGGCGCGGGGCTGTTCAACGCCTATTCGCGCGGGACGCTCAAGCTGACCTCGACCGATCCTGCGATCGATCCGGTCGTCGAGGAGAACATGCTGGCCGATCCGCGCGACATGCTGCGCATGATCGATGCGGTGAAACGGCTCGCGGTCATCACGTCGCAGCCGGCGCTGTCAGGCATCGCCGACTGGATCAGGCTCGCTGACACGGATCTGACGCTGCCGCAGGCCGCCAGCCTGCCCGATCACGAGCTCGACGCGGTGCTGCGCCGCGAGACCGGCGACATCCAGCATGCCGCCGGCAGCTGCCGCATGAGCGGCGGGAACGACGATGGCGTGGTCAACCCCGACGGTACCGTGAAAGGGATCAGCGGCCTTCGCGTCGCCGACGCCTCGATCATGCCGTCCGATTGCCGCGCCAACACGCACTTCACGACGGTGGCGATCGGGGAAGCGATCGCGCGGATGATGATGCGGTAGCCGGCGGCCAGGATCGAAGCCCGCCATGTGATGAGTCGTGCGCGCTACGCGGAAGGGTACGTCGAGTGGCCGCGGGACTGGAATCAATTGAACGTTGCGCAACATCGTTCCTAGCGATGTTGAAAGCCTCCGACGAATATCATCAGGAACGTTTGCGCGCGGCTTCGATTGGCATGTCATCGTCAATCGGAGTTTGAACCATGCGAAAGACAATCTTCTCAGTAGCCATGTGTGCGTTGCTTGCTGGCGCGTCGATCGGGTTCGCCCATGCGCAGGCGGGCGGAGGTGCCGGAGGCGGGGCAGGCGCAGGTGGAGCGGGCGGCGCAGGTGCGGGCGCTAGCGCCGGGGCCGGAGGAACCAGCGGCGGAACGAGCGGCGCGGCGGGTGGAACAGGAGCGGGCGATGCAGGTACCGGCAGTTCGACGGGATCCAGCGTAGGCGCCGGCGGCAGTGGCGCGGGTTCCGGCCAGGGCGGTCCTCAGACCATCCGTCCGGGCGGCACAAACGATCCAACCCGACGCTAACAAACGTCGGCGCTTATACGTGAAGCTTATACATGAATAAGGGAAGGCTGCTGAGTTCGACTCAGCAGCTTTCCCGCGGCATCAGCGAGCCGGCCCAAGGTGGAACGGGTCTATGGACTGAACAAGCTGCGGAGAAACCGCTCCTTTTCGCCGGGCGCGTAACCTTGAGAAGCGCCGAAATAAGGTTCAGTGGCGCCAGGATAAGCTGAGGTTTCCGGCGGCGGCGCGTAGGCGAAGCCCGAAGCTGGACCGGACGGGACCATACCCTGACCGGAATGCACAATCGCGTGCCGCCGGTGTGAATGACGCGGCTGTGCGGCGTCGGCAGCGCCGACCAAGGTGATCAGAAAACTCAAAGCCAGAATGAAACGCATCGCTGTTTCTCCAAACCCCCTGCTTAGGTGGCGTTCGGCCGCGGCGTTCCAACTCATCCTGGACTCACGATTAGTCACGTCCCTGGCATCAGATCACCCCGGCCATCCGCAACGCCACGCCCGCCGCGCAGCTGCCCGCGAGCACCGTCAGCATGCCGAGCTTGAAGCGGAAGATCGCGGTGGCCGCCGCGATCGCCAGCACCAGGGCCGGCACGTCGACGCTTCTCAGCACCGGCATGTCGAAGTTCAGCGGAAACGCATGCACCGGCACCGTCTCGCGGAACAGGGTATGCAGCGTGAACCAGATCGAGAGGTTGAGGATCACGCCGACGACGGCGGCGGTGATCGCACTGAGCGCGCCGGCGAGGCCGGTGTTGCCGCGCAAGCGCTCGATATAGGGGGCGCCGACGAAGATCCAGAGGAAGCAGGGCGTGAAGGTGACCCAGGTCGCGAGCAGGCCGCCGTAGGTTGCCGCCAGCATCGGCGACAGTCCGCCGGGGTCGCGATAGGCCGCCATGAAGCCCACGAATTGCAGCACCATGATCAGCGGGCCCGGCGTGGTCTCGGCCATGCCGAGACCGTCGAGCATCTCATGCGGCTTGAGCCAATGATAATGCTCGACCGCCTGCTGGGCGACATAGGCCAGCACCGCATAGGCGCCGCCGAACGTGACCAGCGCCATCTTCGAGAAGAACAAGGCGATCTGGCTAAATACGTTGGCCTCGCCGAAGCCCATTAGCAGCGCGATCACCGGCACCAGCCAAAGCGCCAGCCACAATGCACCGACGCGGATCGCGCGCGCCGTGTTGGGGCGGACGTGATCGGGCACGGCCTCGCCCAGCATGCTGTCGATCGCGCCGCCGCCGCCATGGCCGTGGCCGGCCGGCGCGAATTCCGGACGGCCGCTTCGGGCGCCGGCATAGCCGATGAGGCCGGCAGCGATGATGATGATCGGGAAGGGGACCGCGAAGAAGAAGATCGCGACGAAGGCCGCGGCCGCGAGCGCGATCATGATGCGGTTCTTCAGCGCGCGCTTGCCGACGCGCACTACGGCCTCGACGACGATGGCGAGCACGGCCGCCTTGAGCCCGAAGAACAGCGCCTCGACGAAGCTGACATTGCCGAAGGCAGCATAGATGTAGCTGAGGCCCATGATGGCGATGATGCCGGGCAGGATGAACAGCCCGCCCGCCATCAGCCCGCCGGCGGTGCGATGCATCAGCCAGCCGACATAGGTCGCGAGCTGCTGCGCCTCGGGTCCCGGCAGCAGCATGCAATAGTTCAGCGCATGCAGGAAACGGCCCTCGGAGATCCACTTCTTCTCCTCGACCAGGATGCGGTGCATCACGGCGATCTGGCCCGCGGGCCCGCCAAAGCTCAAGCAGGCGACACGGAGCCAGACGCGGAAAGCTTCGCTGAAGCTGATGCCGTGACCGGCACCAGCTCCCGTTTGATCGGCGCGAACGTCCATTACGCCTTCACCTTGTTGGTCGGCCAGTTGTGGGTCTCGGTGGTGGCGTCGCGGCACCAGCGGTAGAAGGCATCATAGAGCAGCATGCCGGCCTCGAGCTGCTCGAGGTCGTCGTCATACATGCGCGACAGCCCGAGCGAGGCTGCGAGCAGGCCGGGCGCCTCCGGTGCGAGGTCGGGTCGCGCGGTGTCGGCGCCGCGCACCAGCGTCGCGAGGCGCAGCAGGGGCGGAGTCGCGATGCCGAACTCCTCGATCATCACGTCGAAGGTGCAGAGCTCGCCGCGGTGGCTCCAGAACACGTTCTCGATGTCGAAGGGCGCTGCGCCGAACCGCTCGCCGACGGCGACCACCTCGGACGGCGCGACATAGAGGAACACTGCGGCCGGATCGATGAAGCGGCGGATCAGCCACGGGCAGGCGATGCGGTCGACCTTCGGCCGCGCCCGCGTCACCCAGACGGTGCGCCCCTTGGCATCGCGCGGCGGCAGCTTGCGGGCGTCGACCAGCGGCAGCTTGGCCGCCTTCCAGCCCTCGAAGCCGCCCTCCAGCGTTTCGGCCTGCGCGCCGAGCTGGCGTAACCAGGCCGCGGTGCCTTGCGCGAGCTTCTCGCCGCGGAGGCAGGAGACCACGGCGCGGCGGCCGCCGAAGGCGCCGCCCCATTCCGCCACGTTGTCGTGGCCGAGCTTGATGGAGCCGGGAATCAGCCGCCGGTCGGCGACGAAATCCTGCTCGGTGCGCACATCGATCAGAACCGGCGCATTCGCCGTGCCGATCAGCCGTGCCATTTTGTCGGATGAGATGGTCGTGAATGTAGACATGATGCGTCCTCGAGAACCAAACGGGACGCGATGCTTGGGCCTGTCGCCTCGTGGGGAGATCGCTCAAATCCCCATGGCACAGATTACAGCGAAACTAAGAAGCACTGTCAATCCGCGGGACCATTGGTCCTTAGAAAATTGGTGCCTGCCGTCTATATTGGAGGCCAACAGAGCTGAATCTTCGGGAGAATTCGATGCATTCCCATTCCATCGAGCAATGGACCCATGACCACGCCTTCCTGGGCGAGAAGCACGACGACAACGAGCGCCGCACCTGGTTCGTGGTCGTGCTGACGCTGGTCATGATGGTCGGCGAGATCGTCGCCGGCTCGCTGTTCGGTTCGATGGCGCTGCTCGCCGACGGCTGGCACATGGGCACCCATGCGGCGGCGCTCGGCATTGCCGCCTTCGCCTATCGCTTCGCGCGGCGGCATCTGGGGAATGCGCATTTCACCTTCGGCACCGGCAAGTTCGGCGATCTTGCCGCCTTCGCCAGCGCGATCATCCTCGGCCTGATCGCGGTCGAGATCGCCTATGAGAGCGTGCTGCGGTTGATCAATCCGGTGCCGATCGTCTACGGCGAGGCCATGTCCGTGGCTGCTCTCGGACTGTGCGTCAATCTCGCCAGCGTGTGGCTGCTGCGCGACAGCCACGATCATCACCATCACGGTCATGGCCATGCGCACGACGACCACGCCGGGCATGACCACGAGCACGATCGTCACCACCATCACCACGACAACAACCTCCGCGCGGCCTATGTCCATGTCATGACCGATGCCGCAACGTCCGTGTTGGCGATCGCAGCGCTTGCCGTCGCGATGTATTCGGGCTGGATCTGGGCCGACCCGGCGGTGGGCCTGATCGGCAGCGCCGTGATCGCCAGCTGGGCATTCGGCCTGATCAAATCATCGGGTGCGGTGTTGCTGGACGTGCGCGCCGACGAGAAGCTGGAGCGGGTGATCCGCGCCCGCATGGAGGTCGGTGAGGATCGCGTCACCGACCTGCATCTCTGGCAGGTCGGCCCCGGCCATTGTGCCGTGCTGCTTTCGGTGGTGTCGGACAAGCCGAAGCAGCCGGCTGTCTACAAGCGGCGGCTCGCGGGGCTGAAGGGCCTCAGCCACGTCACGGTCGAGGTCGAGACCTGCCCGCATTAGCGGTGAGTGAACGTGACTTCGCGCATGACGAGAAGAAGTTTGCGTTTTCATTTTGAGTTGTCGCGATTGCGACCCACCCGGGCGTTTCGCAAATCGTGATCTGGTTCATAACCGAGCGGCCAGCTGCGCAGTATGGATTGACGTGCGCTCGATGAGGGCGTGCGTGCGCTGAGTTCGCAACTGCCGGGCAAGGTCCGGTCAACATCAAGGAAGTGAAGCAGTACCGGCCTTAAGGGCCATTCACCTGAGAGCCCGGTCAGCGGAGGCCGGGCTTCGGAGAGACGAGCAATGGGCCTCGTGCAGCAGGACACCGTGGTCCTCTTGGTCGACCTCGTCGAGTCCGTGCGTCTGATGCGGGAGCATGAGGCGTCCGCGGTGCGTCGATGGACCGACTTCGTCCAACTTGCCACCGGCCAAATTCTGCCGCGTTATCGCGGCGGCCTCGTGAAGAGCCTCGGAGACGGGCTCATGGCCCGCTTCGAATCCGTGCGCGATGCCGTCAATGCCGCCGCCGAAATGCACCGGAGTATCTCCGTTCAGAACACCGGGCGGCCTGAAGATGAACACTTCCAGCTTCGTGCGGGGATCAACTCCTCCACCGCCTGGAGTGACGGCACCGACATCTATGGCACCGGTATCAACCTCGCAGCCCGGCTCGCAACTCTTGCCGGTCCCGGTGAAACCATCGCCAGCGAGGCCGCGCATGAGCAACTGGCGACAGCTCTTGCCAGCCTGGCCAGTCCGGGGGAGACGATTGGCAGCGAGGCGGCGCGCGACGAGCTGACGCACGGAGTGGATGCGCTGTGCGAAGATTTGGGCGACTGTATCCTCAAGCACTTTGACAAGCCGGTTCGCGCCTACCGCGTTGGTCCGGCCAGTCCACACCCAAGCCTCGCAGCTCGGCGAGACTATGGAACTCCCATGGAGCCGACAATCGCCGTCATCCCCTTCGACGCGCGCAAGGACGCGGAGGAGCATCTCGACGTCGGTAACCTGATCGCGGACAGCGTGATCTGGTGCCTCTCCAGATCGGCGAACCTCAAGGTGATCTCGCGTCTGTCGACCAATATATTTCGCGGCAGGGTCAGCGATGTGGCGGAAGTATCGGCGCATCTCGGTGCCACCTACATTCTCAGCGGCAGCTATGTGGTCGATGCGGACCGGATTCTGGTGACGGCGGAGCTGTCCGCGGCGCGAACCAATCAAGTCGTCTGGACCGACCGCCTGAGCGGCAATATCGGCGATCTGCTGCAGCCGGAGAGCGAACTGGCTCACCGCATCGCCGCTGCAGTGCATCTGTCGGTCTTCGATGCCGAGGTCGAGCATATCCTGACCCAGCCGTTACCGACGCTAGAAAGCTACTCGCTGCTGCTTGGCAGCATCCGCCTGATGCACCGGTCGAGCAGAGAGGAGTTTCTCCAGACCCGGACGGTGCTGGAGGAACTGATCAATCGCCACGGCCGAATAGCTGCCCCGCGCGCCTGGCTCGCCAACTGGTACATCCTGCGCATGACGCGCGGCTGGTCCGAGGACCGCAAACGCGAGGCCGCCGAGGCCTTGAGCGCCACTCGCGCGGCGCTCGACCGTGACCCGTCCGACGCGCTTGCGCTTGCGACCGAAGGCTTCGTCTATTGTCACATGTTGAAGGACCTGGACGCTGCCCGAAAGCGGTGTGAGCAGGCCGTCGATGCCAACCCCAGCCACGCGTTGGGCTGGCTCTACCGCGGCACCGTCGACGCCTTCAAAGGCGACGGCGAGGCAGCCGTGGACGCAACGCGGCGCGCTCTGAAACTCTCCCCGCTCGATCCGCAGCGGTATTATTTCGAGTCCCTGGGCGCCACGGCGCTTCTATCGGCGCATCGATACGACGAGGCGGAAGAGCTCGCGCGCTCATCTCTCATTCTCAATCGCATGCATCCGTCCACGTGGCGGGTCCTCGCTATCGCACTCGTTTCGCAGGGACGGGTCGCGGAGGCCCGCGAAGCCTTGGGCAAGATGCGCGAGCTCGAGCCGCATTTGACCGTAGATCGATACATCGGGCGCCTCCCCAATGCGCATCTCGAAACAGGCAGGCACTGGGCTCGTTGCCTCGAAGTGGCAGGACTACCGACGACAGGCTAACTAACCTCATACCGACTTGTTTTCATAAGGAGGCAGGCAATGGCTCAACTAGGCGGGGCGGGAGGAGCAGGCGGTGCAGGTGGTGCTGGCGGAGCCGGCGGCGCAGGGGGGGCAGGAGGTGCAGGCGGAGCGGGCGGCGCTGGAGGGGCCGGTGGGGCGATAATTGGCACGCTCGGCGACGTCTGGGCCAATCCCATCATGGTGGATGCACTCATCCACGCTCGCGAAGGGACGATCGTTGTTCCCGAAATTTCGACACCTCCATACTTTTATTTTTACGCGCCGGGCTTGCCGACAACGATCGACGACCCCGCCCAATTGGATCGCTGGGAGCCGTGGGTGCGCGCCTACACGGCGGTCGGGGAGATGCTGCAGGGCATCACCCTTCAGGTGTCGGCTACCGATCCAAACGCATTCCTGGTTCGGTCGCCCGCATACGTGATTGCGGAGATCGGACGTCCGAGCGCGTCGACGTTTCAAGACCAGATTGCGATGGTCCTGAGTTGGGCCGAGCTGCGCAACGAACGCGCCACGGAAATCATGGCGCAGATCGATCCCCAGTATGCCTTCTGGTCTTCGATCGTCTATCTGCATCCCGAGAGGACCAGGCGCACGTTCGAGCTCATCAACATGGTCCTGCAATTCTGCGTCTACGTGGAAATGCGCTTCAAACATGCGCTGGCCTGCTGGCGGCCGGTCGAATACAACGCCGAGATACAGCCGATGCTCACGACGCCGGGACACGGAAGCTTCCCGAGCGGACATGCAACGCAGGCCTATGCGGTGGCCTACGTGCTGAAACGGCTATTGAGCCTGCAGAAGTCGACATCCGGATTCCCGGAGATCGTCGAGCAGCTCGACCGGCAGGCCGCACGGATCGCAACCAATCGGGTCGTGGCCGGAGTTCATTTTCCGGTCGACAGCATGGCAGGGCGGATGCTGGGTATCGCCTTGGGCGAGTACTTCGTCGGCCGTTGTCTGGGGAGCACAGGGACCAAGAGCCGCACGTTCAACGCGGGCTACGCGGACAGCAACTCCAGGACGGACTTCAATCCCTTCCACGCTGACCAGGCGCTCAATGCCAACAAGTTCTATTCGGAAACCACAGGAGGGACTGTTACGCAGTCCCTCCTAATGAAGGAACTATGGGACAAGGCCTACTACGAAGTTTCGACAAGATTTCCGTAGGAAACACGTCCCTGCAGCCGAAGTGGAGTGCATTCCATGGCCGAGGAATTGCCGAGATGCTTTGACCCGTATCTCCGATACGCAATCGCGAGCGAATTCAAGAACTTCGACTTTTTCGACGAGCGGGAGTCCAAGCTATTCCTGTTCGTGGAGCTTAAGCACGCCGGGCTGGCCGGTGACTTTGTGAGAGCTCTAAGTCGTGACATCTTCGGCGCCGAATTCGGATTGACCAGTCCGAACTCGCGATATCTGACCATACGGGCTTACAAGGCGGCCGTCAGGTCGGAAAGTTTCCGGGCATGGAACGACAACGTATCCCGGGTCGAGTTGTCGCTTCCGTTGAAGCCGACAGCCATAGAAAAGGGGGCGCAGCGGGTTAGGTCCGCGAGCGAACAACCACCAACATCTCTCCTCATCGGCGTGATCGACGATGGCTGTCCGTTCGCCGCCGCTCCGTTTGTCAAATGGACCGCGGGTGTCGCAACCGGGACACGCGTGCGCGGCATCTGGGACCAGAACGAGGATCCAGCCAGAGCCCCGATCCCGGTCGGCGCCGACGTTTTCGGCGAGAAGCCGTTCGACTTCAATTACGGCCTCGAGTTCTTTCGCGAATCCGTACCAGGCGTGATCGGGCTCGACGACTGGATCCTGTTGCACAAGAGGGCGAACACGGTCGACGAGGATGGCTGCTACGCCGATGCGGGTTTCAGGAGCTTGAAGCATCAGCGTTCGCATGGCGCACACGTGATGGACGTCCTCGCGGGACGCATACCGCCCTCGGCGCGCATCGCGCGGCGCGATCCGCCGAGTTGGAATCCCGGAGATCCCTTGACCGATCCCGCTTGCGAAGCCGATATCGTGTTCGTGCAGTTTCCGGAGAGTTGTCTTCGTGATGCGACCGGCGTTTGGCTGAAGGGTTACGTCGCGGACGCAATCGAATACATCATGTCATTTGTCGATTCCCGCATAACGAACGTGGTGATCAATGTCAGCTACGGACCGACGACCGGACCTCACGATGGCACCGCGCCGCTCGAGGAGAAGCTGAGGGAGCTTGTCACTTACTATGACGGTACTTCCGGAAATCCAAAGCTTGATATCTTCCTGTCCGCCGGCAACACGTATCTGAGCGAGGGCCACGTCCGTTTCCTCAGGCAATCCATGGCAGACCCCGATCATGTCGAATGGACCTGGCGCCTTCCTCCCGACAACACCGTGCTCTGCTTTGTCGAAGTCTGGATGAAGAAGAACCACAGCGACGATGTCGTTGTTACGCTCACCTCGCCGGGCGGTTGTAGCTCCTCGTCGACCACCGGTCCTGCGCCCCCCGGCCCCCCACCTCCACCGCCCGCGGTACCCGCTCTTCCGCCCTACACCGGCGCGTATGCCCCGGTTGACTGGGGTGACAACAGGGTGTGGCTGCTTGCGGTCGAGCCCACCATCGCCGGAGCCGGGATGGTGCCCAAACATGGGAATTGGAAGATCAAGGTCGAGGGCATCGAGGCGGGGAACGAGGTTCATGCCTATGTGGCTCGTACCGATCCGAACATGAACATGCGCACCGGCGCGAAGCGCTCGTATTTTGTCGATGCCGGCTGGGAGACGGCCCGCGCGGCCGAGGCCGGCTGCAAATATGCCGGTGGAGAGTTCGACAAGACCGGGTCGCTTGTTTCTCGCCTGGGCACCCTTAACGGGATTGGTACGGACAGCGTCGCGGGTGTGCACGTGGCGGGCGGCTATATTCTGTCGGCGCCGAAACGCAAGTCGCCTTATTCGTCGGCGGGCCGCGCACGAACCGGGCCCCTCCCACGGCGAGTTGGTCCCGACTACGCGCTGTTTTGCGACGAGTCGGATGCTCTCCAGGGCGTACGCGCCGGTGGCAATCGAAGCGGCGCCGTGTTTCGCCTCGTCGGTACCAGCGCCGCCGCGCCGCAGCTCGCGCGACTGGTTGCGAACGGGGTGCCTTTAACGGCACACGATCCGCCAACCAGTCCTCCGGACGAGAAGCGAGGTGATGGCGATCTCTATCCGCCATGATGTGGTCGAAGAGCGCGCCAACAGGAAGGGCATCCGGTCGGGGCAAGCGTCAATCCGGCCGCCGCCCGGCCTCGATGCACAAGATTGCCGACACGCTCGCCGTCGTGCTGGTGCTGGCTGGATTGGCGAAGGGCAGCTTTGCACCGCTCGAGCACTTCACGTCGGCACAATGGATTGCCGGCGTCTAAGGGTGGCTTAGCCCTTCGGCGCGGTTGCTGTCGGCGGGCTCGCCTCCGGCGTCTTCTTCGGTTTCAGCGTGCCGGCATAGAACGAGATCAGCCAGACCAGGAGGATCGCGAGCAGATAAACGCCCCAAGCCTGCGGCGGCGTGGTCGCCCAGCGCACGAGGCCTTTGAATGTGCGGGGCGGGCTGTTGTCGTCGCTCATAGCCCGCTTGTGCGCGAAAGCTAAGGTCTGGTCAATCCGGCCGCCGCCCGGCGCGGATCAGGAACAGCGCGGCCAGCGCCGAGAGGCTGAGCGCGGATGAGACAATCAGCACCTTGGCGCCCATGAGGTCGATGAGCAGGCCGAAGGCGAGCGGCGCCACCGCCTGCGCCATCCGTGCCGGCGCGCCGATGATGCCGAGGCGGTAGCCGAAATCCTTCGGGCCGAAGATCGACAGCGGCAGGGTGCCGCGGGCGATCGTCAGAATGCCGTTGCCGGAGCCGTGGAACAACGCGAACGCGCTCGCCGCAGCGCCGCCGAAGATTGCGACGATCACGGCGCCGAGCGGGTGGGTGAGGCAGGCGAGCCGCGTCGACCACAGCGGATGGAAGCGGCTGAGGAAGCCGGCCTCCAACATGCGTGCACCGACCTGCGCCGGCCCGATCAATGCGCCGGCCGCGATCGCCTCGGCGGGCGTTGCCCCCATCGCCTCCAGGATGCGCGGAAAATGCGCGGCCATCGCGCCGGTGACAGTCCAGACCGCAGCGAAGATGAAGGCCAGCAAGATCATGGTGCGGTCGAGCGGCACATGCGGCTTCGCGGCCGCGGCTGCCGCCTGCTTGGCGCCCTTGATGACCGGCAGCATGAAGAAATTGAGCGGCAGGCCGATCAGGATATTGGCAGCGGCCCAGGCAAAACAGGTTTCGCGCCAGCCGAAATGCGACAGGCCCCAGGCGGTGAGCGGCCAGCCGACGGTGGAGGCGAAGCCCGCCATCAGCGTGATGCCGGTGATCGGCCTGCGCGCCTCGGTGCCGTAGATGCGCCCCAAAGCGGCGAAGGCGGCATCGTAGAGCCCCATTGCCATGCCGATGCCGAGCACCAGCCAGGCGATCGCCATCACCATCACCGACTGCGAGATGCCAAGCAGCACGAGGCCGGCGGCAATGGTCACGTTGGACGCCGACAGCACCTGACGGCCGCCGACGAGATCGATCTGCCGTCCAATGCGCGGGCCCAGCATTGCGGAGAGCACCAGCGCGGCCGAAAACGCGCCGAAGATCCAGTTGGAGGAGACACCGAGCTCGCGTCCCATTGGATCGGCGAGCAGCGCCGGCAGATAATAGCTGGAGGCCCAGGCCAGAGTCTGCGTGGTGCCGAGCGCCAGGATGATCGGAAGCTGGCGCTGGGTCATGTCCTCGTATTTCCGATCGGCCGTGTCATCGGCGCATTTGCAGCCCGCGGCGAGAGCGCGTCAACCGCGTCTGCGGCATATTCGACCTGCTGCCGGCGGGGAGCCTTTGGGTTGTATGCGGACATCCGCCTTCCGCTCGTCACGAATGCACGCCATAATGGCGCATGCAATTGACCTCGCGCCTTACGCTGATGAACTGGCTGACCGGCCAGGGGCTCACGGGCCTGCCCGAAATTGAACTGCTCCGCGGCTTCTGCGAGCGTTGCTGCGCCGAGGGGCTGGAATTGTCGCGTGGCCTCGTCGTCATCGACACGCTGCATCCGATCTATGAAGGCCGCGGCTTCCGCTGGAGCGATCGTCCCAGCAACGAGAGCGATGCCTTCGAATACGGCTCGACCGCCGACGGCGACGCCGCCCAAGAGCTGGCGCCGCTCGGTGTTCTTCCACATGCTCGAGAATGGCCACGACGAGATGGTGATCGATCTCGCCGATGCGCCGTCGATGGATTTCTCGCAGATCGGCGAGCTCGCCGAGAAAGGCCACAAGCACTATCTCGCCTTCGTCCACCGCTTCGGAGAGAACGGCGCGCTCGGCCTGATGGATTGCCTCTATTCCTGCTGGACCACCCGCCGCGCGAGCGGGTTCTCCGGACTGGAGCTGGAAGCGCTGCGCGATCTGGTTCCGGTGTTGGGGCTCGCGATCAAGTCGGCGCAGCAGGTCGACATCGCGCGCACGCTCGGCCGCGTCTATCTCGGCCGCGACGCCTCCGAGCAGGTGCTGCGCGGGCGCATCTCGCGCGGCGTCACCGAGCGCATCAATGCCGTGCTGTGGTATTCGGACCTGCGCGGCTCGACCGGCATCAGCGAGAGCATCGGTCCCGACGAGATCATCCCATTCCTCAACGACTATGCGCAGGCCGTGATCGATCCGATCCACGAAGCCGGCGGCGACGTGCTGAAGCTGATCGGCGACGGGGTGCTCGCGATGTTCTGGGGCGAGGACATGGCGGATGCGCGGCGGGCCGCGCTCCGCGCCGAGCACCTGTTCCGCAAGAATGTCGCTGCGCTGAACGAGCGGCGGGCGGCGGAGGGCCGTCCGACCACGTCAGCCTATATCGGCCTGCATGTCGGCGAGGTCTTCTACGGCAATATCGGCAGCGAGGACCGGCTTGATTTCACCGTGGTCGGCCCGACCGTCAACGAGGTCAGCCGCATCGCCTCGATGAGCCGCTCGGTCGATCGTGAGCTCCTGGCCTCGACCGAATTCTACAAGGGCCTCGATGCCGCCGGCCGCCGCTACCTCGTCTCCACCGGCCGCTACGCGCTGCGCGGCATCGGCCGCGCGCAGGATCTCTACACGCTTGATCCGGAAGTCGACGCGAGCGAGCCGGTCAGGGGCAGCTACGAGCGCTATCTGGCGGGTTAGTCTCCGCGGCCTCAACAGACGCCGTCATTGCGAACGCAGCGAAGCAATCCAGAGTCCCGCGACGGAGGGACCCTGGATTGCTTCGTCGCTACGCTCCTCGCAATGCACTTGTGGTCAGCACCGCGCCGCCACCTCGTCTCCCACCATGTCCGGCTGCCGGTCCAGTCCCACCGCCGGGGACAGCAGGATCACCAGCGCCTGCATGCCGAACAATGCGGCGGCGACATAGAGGCATGCCTCCGCGCTCCAGAGGCCGCCGACGAGCGCGCCCAGCACTGAACCGAGCGGGCGGGCGCTGTAGCTCATGATGTTGATGGCGGAGACGCGGCCGAGCAGGCGCGGCGGCGTCACGGACTGGCGCAGCGTTGTGGTCGAGATCACCCACAGGATCGGGCCGACGCCAAGCAGGAAGAAGCTCAAGCCCGCGAGCCAGGGCGAGGGGACCAGCACCGTCAGCGCCATCACCAAGGCGGCGACAAAGCCGGCGACGGGGCCGAGGCCCACCACAGTGCCAAAGGCGATGCGCTTCATCACGCGCGTGGCGAGGAGCGCGCCGATCACCATGCCGACGCCGTACATCGTCAGCACCGTGCCGACACCGGCGGCGCTCAGACCGAGATGGCGCACGGCGTAGGGCACGAACACGGCGATCTGCAGGAACCAGCCGGTGTTGAAGATGAACTGGGTGATGAAGACCGGCCGCAGCAGCGGATGGTGAAACACGAAGGCCGCGCCCTCGCGGATCTCTTGGAGCGGATGCCGCCGGGGCGCAGGCGCGCGTGCGGGCTCGTAGATGCCGGAGAGCAGCACGACCGCGATGGCCGAGAGCGCCGCGGCAAAGCCGAACGCCGGGCTCGCGCCCCACCACCCAACCAGCGCACCGCCGAGGGCAGGGCCGCTGGCGAAGGCGATGGTGCGCGCCAGCTCGATGCGCGCATTGGCCGCCGGCAACAGGTCGGAGCTCACCAGCGAGGGCACCAGCGCCGGTGCTGCCACGCTGTAAACGACGGTGCCGCACACGGCGGCGAAGCCGAGCAGGGCCAGCAGCGGCAGGTTGAGGGCTCCCAGCGCGAGCAGCAGCACGACGGCCGCGAGCGCCACCGCCCGCAGCGCCTCGGCGCTCGCCATCAGCCTGCGGCGGGAAATTCGGTCGGCAAGCACGCCGGCGGGGATGGCGAACAGGACGAAGGGCAGGGTGAGTGCGGTCTGGAGCAGGCCGGTCTGCCCTTCGGCCACTCCCAGCGTCAGCACGGCGACGATGGGCGCTGCCGCGAGCGCAATCTGCTCGGCCGACTGCGCTGCGAGATTGGACCAGGCGAGGCGGTTGAAAGTGTCAGGGAGGCGAGGCGGCGTTGACATGGCGCATATCCCGTAAAGGCGAATTTGCCGATGTTGGCCCCCGATGACCACCAAACCCACCCGCTTCCCGACAAGAGGCGATCTCCCCACAATCCGCGGCGGTACGTTCGCCGCTAGATGCAGTTGCAAATGAGTTGCAATAAGAACGAAGTTGGGTATTCTGCCGACATGGATGCCAGATCACCCCACATCACTCCCGACCTCGCCGGCTGGCGCGCTGACGCCCCCATCACCAAGAGCCTCGCTGAGGTCAATTCCACAGTCGCCATTCCGGCCGCCGGCCGGTGGTGGCGGCGGTTGCTGGCCTTCGTCGGGCCGGGCTACCTCGTCTCGGTCGGCTACATGGACCCCGGCAATTGGGCGACCGATCTCGCCGGCGGGTCGAAGTTCGGCTACACGCTGCTCTCCGTCATCCTGATCTCGAACTTGATGGCGATCCTGCTCCAGTCGCTGGCGGCTCGGCTCGGAATCGTCACCGACCGCGATCTCGCGCAGGCCTGCCGCGCCTCCTATCCGCGGGTAGTGAACTTCCTGCTTTGGCTCGCCTGCGAGGCCGCCATCATCGCCTGCGATCTCGCCGAGGTGATCGGCACGGCGATCGCGCTGAAATTGCTGTTCGGCATTCCCCTGATTGGCGGCGCATTGATCGCCGCGCTCGACGCCTTCCTGCTGCTGCTGCTGATGAATCGCGGCTTCCGCTTCCTGGAGGCTTTCGTCATCGCGCTGCTGGTGGTGATCGCCGTTTGCTTCGCGGTGCAGATCGCGGCGGCGGCTCCGCCGGTGGCAGAGGTCTTGCGGGGTTTCGTGCCCAAGAGCGAGATCTTCACCAATTCCGACATGCTCTACATCGCGATCGGCATCATCGGCGCCACCGTGATGCCGCACAATCTCTACCTGCACTCCTCGATCGTGCAGACGCGCGCTTATGAACGCAACGACACCGGCCGGCGCGAAGCGATCAAATGGGCGACGACGGACTCGACCATCGCGCTGATGCTGGCGCTGTTCATCAACGCCGCGATCCTCGTCGTCGCTGCTGCGACCTTCCACAAGAGCGGCCATTCCGACGTGGCCGGGATTGAGCAGGCGTTCGAGCTGCTGTCGCCGCTGCTCGGCCTCGGCATCGCCTCGACGCTGTTCGCGGTAGCGCTGCTCGCCTCCGGTCTCAACTCGACGGTCACTGCGACGCTCGCCGGCCAGATCGTGATGGAGGGCTTTCTCGACCTGCGCCTGCCCAGCTGGGCGCGCCGCCTCTTGACGCGCGGCATCGCCATCGTTCCCGTGATCATCGTCACCGCGATCTACGGCGAGCGCGGCACGGCGGATTTGCTCGTGTTCAGCCAGGTCGTGCTGTCGATGCAGCTGCCTTTCGCGGTGATCCCGCTGGTCCGCTTCGTCTCCGACCGCCGCAAGATGGGCAAGTTCGCGATTCCGATGTCGGTTGCCGCGGTCGCCTGGATCGTCGCGGGCATCATCGTGATTTTGAATCTGAAGCTGCTGGCCGATACGTTTTTTGGGTGAGTGGCGAATGGCGAGTAGCGAGCAGGTGGGGTCGTTCTCCTATTCGCTACTCACCACTCACCATTCGCTAATCCTGCGGCTCGGATGCCGTGTCGCCCTGCGCGTCGATGCGGAGCCAGCCTGACGGGGCGAGGCGCTGCTGCGGCAGGAAGCGGGCCTTATAGTCCATCTTCTTGGAGCCTTCGATCCAGTAGCCGAGATAGACGTAAGGCAGCCCTTGCCGGCGGGCGCGTGCGATGTGGTCGAGGATCATGAAGGTGCCCATCGAGCGGCTGACCTGGCCAGGATCGAAGAACGAATAGACCATCGACAGGCCGTCGCTGAGGACGTCGGTGAGCGCCACCGCGATCAGCTCCTCGCCGCGGCCGGTGATGCCGCTGTCCGGGCCGCGCTTGCGGTATTCGATGATGCGGGTCTCGACGTGGCTGTCCTCGACCATCATGGCGTAGTCGAGCACCGTCATGTCGGCCATGCCGCCGTGGCGGTGGCGGGCGTCGAGGTAGGCGCGGAACACGGAATATTGCTCGGAGGTCGGCACCGCGCTGCGCTGCTCGCCGATGATGTCGGCGTTGCGGGCCATCACCTTGCGGAAGTTGCGCGAGGGGCGGAACTCGTTGGCGATGACCCGGACCGAGACGCAGGCCCGGCACTGGTCGCAGGCGGGACGGTAGGCGATCGACTGGCTGCGGCGGAAACCGCCATGGGTCAGGAGGTCGTTGAGGTCGCCGGCCCGGTCTCCGACCAGATGCGTGAACACCTTGCGCTCATGCCGGCCCGGCAGATACGGGCAGGGGGAAGGCGCCGTGAGGTAAAACTGGGGGGTGTCGCGCGAGTGCTGGGTCAAGGGACGTCGTGAGCCTCCGAAACAGGCATCAGCATCGCGCTCCCAAAGCCCCGGGTCAATCGATTAGCTCACCATGTCCGCGCCGCCTGCGGTGCGGGTATCCGAACCGAATTGTTGATCACGACCGTTCCCAGCACGAAATCGTGCAGCAGGCGACGGCGGCCGTTGAACAGGCCGACCAGCACCACGAACGGCGACAGGAACGAGACCGTCACCCAGAACAGCACGGCATGGGTGGCGCCGAGCACGAAGTAGCCGGGCGCGCCGTACCAGGTGCGCAGCTCCAGGTCCATCAGGCGCATGCCGACCGTGGCGGAGGACGCACCGCCGATGCTGGCGCCGTAATAGACGATGGCCCAGATCACGGAGGCCGGCCAGGCGATCCAGAACAGCGCCCAGCCGATGCCGAGGGTGACCACGCCGAACAAGGCGATGAAGATGTAGCCGAGGATCACCGGCACCGAGATCACGACCATGTCGATCAGGAAGGCGAACACCCGCCGCGTCGCGACGCCCCGGAACAGCTCCGGATGCAGGTCGGGGTCGTAGGCATGCGGTTGCATGGCGCCGTCATTGCGCCAGCCGCCCGAATTGCCCGAGTTGTACGACATGGTCCGTTCTCCCAGCGAAGCCCCCTCGCAGGACATGGGAACAGGCCATGCCCGTGCCAAGGGCGCGCGGGCGGCAGCAAGCCGAAATATTCCGGCGATTCGGGGGCGAAGGGAGGCCACAAGCGCGGATGCTGTAGGGGGCAAAGGCGCGCAGCGCCGTGCCCACCATTGCCCGCCGACTTAAACGATGGGTGGATCGGTGGGCCCGCTTCGCTTGGCCCACCTACGACAGCTGCGAGACCCTACGCTTGGCTGCGCAGCTTCTCCGCCGCCTTCGGCGCAAAATAGCTCAGCACACCGTCGGCGCCGGCGCGCTTGAAGGCGAGCAGGCTTTCCATCATGGCACGGTCGCCGTCGAGCCAGCCGTTGTTGGCGGCTGCGGCGATCATCGCGTATTCGCCGGAGACCTGGTAGGCGAAGGTCGGCATCGCAAAGGTGTCCTTCACGCGGCGGACCACGTCGAGATAGGGCATGCCGGGCTTCACCATCACCATGTCGGCGCCCTCGGCGATGTCGAGCTCGACCTCGCGCAGCGCTTCATCGGTGTTGGCGCTGTCCATCTGGTAGGTGCGCTTGTCGCCGGTGAGCGTCTTGGCCGAGCCGATGGCGTCGCGGAACGGGCCATAGAAGGCGGAGGCGTATTTCGCGGCATAGGCCATGATCTGCACGTCGAGCAGGCCGGCGCGGTCCAGCCCCTCGCGGATCGCGGCGACGCGGCCGTCCATCATGTCGGAGGGCGCGATGATGTCGCAGCCGGCTTCGGCCTGCACCAAGGCCTGACGCACCAGCACGGCGACCGTCTCGTCATTCAGGATCTTGCCGTCGGAGATCAGGCCGTCATGGCCGTGGCTGGTGAACGGATCGAGCGCGACGTCGCAGAGGATTCCGATCTCGGGAAACTCCTTCTTGATCGCGCGCACGGCCTGGCAGACCAGGTTGTTCGGGTTGGTGGCTTCCGAACCTTCCTCGTCGCGCAAAGAGGGATCGGTATAGGGAAACAGCGCGATGCAGGGGATGGTCAGCTTCATCGCGCGCTCGGCCTCGCGCAGGGCCTGGTCGACGCTGAGGCGGTCGACGCCCGGCATCGAGGCGACCTGCTCGCGCTTGTTGGTGCCGTCGATCAGGAACAGCGGCCAGATCAGATCGTCGGTGGTGAGGACGTTCTCGCGCACCATGCGCCTAGCCCACTCGGCCTTGCGGTTGCGGCGCGGACGAACGGTCAGATCGAGGGCATGCGGCACCGCGGTGCTGTCCCGGCGCGAAACGTCGCGCAATTCGATCGGACGTCCGTATTTGATCGCCATTACTCTTCCTCCGGCTGGAATTATTCTTATACCAGCTCGCATGGTTCCCGTCACCGCGGCTTGACCTGCCGCAAGGCAGATCTGAACCTGACTTGGGCAGCCGATTGATTTTGCGGGCCGAAGCAGCCAGAAGGGGCCATGTCCGAGATATCCACCCGCGATGCGGCCCAGGGCGGCGCCAATGCCAGGGACGCTGCCCGTGACACTGCCCGAGAGAGCGCGCTCTCGGTGGCGGCGATCTCCTCGGAGCGCCCGGAGTCCGACGACAATGTCTGGACCCGCCGGCTGGTGCTGTTCCTGCGGGTGATGGCGCTGCTCTCGATCCTGAAAGGCCTCTATCACTGGGCGCAGGTCACGGGCTTCGTCGGCGGCGAGGACGAGGCGTTCGAGAACCAGTCGATGGCCTGGCAGGCCGCGACCGTGTACTTCGCGGTGATCGAGCTCGTCGCCGCGGTCGGCCTCTGGCTGGCGACGCCCTGGGGCGCGGTGGTGTGGCTGACGACCGTGGTGTCGATGGCCGTGATCGAGCTGATGTTCCCGGGAATCTACGGCGGCAGCCTGGTCGTGGTCGGCGTCGAGGTCTTCATGCTTGCCGCTTATCTCGCGCTCGCCTGGATGGCCGCGCGCGAGCGGCCGCCGTAGGCGCAAACGTGCCCCGGACGCAATGCAGCGCGCCGCACTTGCGGCGTGATGCGTTGCAGAGCCGGGGCCCATCTCTCCGCGATCTCGTTTCCGGCTATCTGGGTCCCGGCTCGGCGATGCATCGCTGCGCGCTGCATGTTGTCCGGGACATGAGAGTGTGCGCGTTTGGTTGACCGCTGGTTGCCTAAAATTCGCGGCAAGTTTTCATTGACCAGCCGGTTCCGCCACAGCTCTTACGCGTGCGTTTCGAAACGGAGCGGGGCTGTTCTGGAATGCGACAACAGGGGCGGACGGAGGGTGAACAGGACCTTGCGAAGGTCAACAGAGGCTTTCAAAAAGTACTTGTGGCACAGGCTTAATGCGCAATTCACTGTCTTAAATTCATGATCTCTTTATTCTCTTATTTAAGCCGATCTTCAAACGCCCCTCTTAAGTTGCACCTATCAGACGGGACAAAAGTTTCGTCGAATAAGTGTCGATAAAAACGACAACAGGGGAAGTGTCATGATGAAAGCCGTCGCAACTGCGGCAGATACCGCAGAGCGCGTCTCCGGCCAGCAGGGTTCGGTGCAGTCGCTCTATCTGGAAGCTTTGACTCTGGTGGAGCGGCTGCATCGCCGGCTCCTCGACGTGATCAAGGACGAATTCGATCGCCGCGGCCGCGCGGACATCAACTCGGTCCAGGCGCTCTTGCTCTACAACATCGGCGACAAGGAGCTGACCGCGGGCGAATTGCGCACGCGCGGTTACTATCTCGGCTCCAACGTCTCCTACAATCTGAAGAAGCTCGTCGAGCTCGGCTTCCTCGATCATCAGCGCTCGCGGGTCGATCGCCGCTCGGTGCGCATCCGCCTGACCCCGCAGGGCCAGGAAGTCCGCCGCATCGTCGATGCGCTCTACCAGAAGCACGTCAAGACGGTGGAGCAGGTCGGCGGCATCTCCGGCGACGAGTTCGCGACCCTCAACAAGTCGCTGCACCGCCTGGAGCGGTTCTGGACCGACCAGATCCTCTATCGCCTTTGAGTTCTAAAGGGATCTGGGCGAAGCCGGCCCGCAACAAGACCGGCAGCCCTCCCGAACGTGCCTGACTTCCCCAAGCGCGCTGGTCCGGAGTTGCCCCGGACCGGTGCGTTGATATCTTTTTTGCACCTGCGAAAAAATCCCCCGGCAGCCAGGAACCAGTTCCGGGCTCGGCGCTTATCTTCTTCGGATCGGAGAAACGGCGATGCTGGTCGAGCGCGGGCTTCGGGTGATGAACGTGGAACTCGTCAGCGAGGCCTACGCCATCGCCGCGAACTACCTTCGCCGCTCCGGCGCAATCCCGGACACTCTGGTTACCGACGACCGCCTGCTTCACCTGATCGTCAAACTGCTCCAGCAGGGTGAATTCAACAAGATCAGGCTGGCCAACAAGGCGATCGGCCGGTTCCAGGCGCGGACCGAGGCCAAAGCGGTTGCCTGATCGAAACTCCCACAATCCCCCCGAACCAGAGGATGCCATGGAAGCCGCCATCGACCGCATCATGCAGACCTACGACCTGCTCGCCAACCGCACCGCGGCGGCCAGCGCCGAGGCGCGTGAAAAGGTTACGAATTACCTCAACATCCTGATGGAAGCCGGCGAGACCGACAGTCACAGGTTGACCGTCTGCGGCCTGACCTATCTGCGCCAGCTCGACGGCAGCGTCGACCCAGTGAAGGCGGGGTACACGGGGCTTTAGCACGACCTTCAGGAATGAGGCCCAAGGCGGCCCCAGCCCGGATCTTGACAGGGAGCGGTCTCGCAACCGCTCCCGGGCTGAAAACCTACAATCCCACCATATCTTGCATAAATATCAGGCCCGACCCGCAAATGCTTGGCCGCGGTCGGCCGATGTGGTAGATCGCGCGTGCTTCCGACCGCCACACCAGACCCGCCCGTAGCCCGCCAAAAGGCTGCGGCGGTGGAGATATTCGCAAGATGACCGCACCCAAGTCCGCCTCCGCGCCCGATTCGTTTTTCACCGCCTCGCTCGAGCAGGCTGATCCGGAAATCGCCGCCGCCATCAAGGGCGAGCTCGGCCGGCAGCGCCACGAGGTCGAGTTGATCGCCTCCGAGAACATCGTCAGCCGGGCCGTGCTGGAAGCGCAGGGTTCGGTCATGACCAACAAATACGCGGAAGGTTATCCGGGCGCGCGCTATTACGGCGGTTGTGAGTGGGTCGACGTCGCCGAGAACCTTGCGATTGATCGCGCCAAGAAGCTGTTCGGTGCCAGCTTTGCGAACGTGCAGCCGAACTCCGGCAGCCAGATGAACCAAGCGGTGTTCCTGGCGCTGCTGCAGCCCGGCGACACCTTCATGGGTCTCGATCTCGCCGCCGGCGGCCATCTCACCCATGGCTCGCCCGTGAACATGAGCGGCAAGTGGTTCAAGGCGGCGCACTACACCGTGCGCCGCGAGGACCAGATCATTGACATGGATGCGGTGGCCAAGCAGGCCGAAGAGGTCAAGCCGAAGCTGATCATCGCCGGCGGCTCGGCCTATTCGCGCGCCTGGGACTTCAAGCGTTTCCGCGAGATCGCCGACAGCGTCGGCGCTTACCTGCTGGTGGACATGGCGCATTTCGCCGGCCTCGTCGCCGGCGGCGTGCATGCCTCGCCGGTGCCGTATGCGCACGTCACCACCACCACGACGCACAAGTCGCTGCGCGGTCCGCGCGGCGGCCTGATGCTGTGGAATGACGAGACGCTGACCAAGAAGCTCAACTCGGCGATCTTCCCGGGCCTGCAGGGCGGTCCCTTGATGCACGTGATTGCAGCCAAGGCGGTCGCCTTCGGCGAGGCGCTGCGTCCGGACTTCAAGGTCTACGCCAAGAACATCGTCGAGAACGCCAAGGCGTTGGCCGAGACCCTGAAGGGCCATGGTCTCGATATCGTCTCCGGTGGCACCGACAATCATCTGATGCTGGTCGATCTCCGGCCGAAGGGCCTGAAGGGCAACGTCTCGGAGAAGGCGCTGGTCCGCGCCGCCATCACCTGCAACAAGAACGGCATTCCGTTCGACCCGGAATCGCCCTTTGTGACCTCGGGCATTCGGCTCGGCACGCCGGCTGCGACCAGCCGCGGGTTCGGCGTGGCCGAATTCCAGCAGGTCGGCGGCATGATCGCAGAGGTCCTCAACGCGATCGCGCAATCCTCCGACGGCAAGGCGCCGCTGGTGGAGGCTGCGATCAAGGAACGGGTCAAGGCGCTCACCGACCGGTTCCCGATCTACCAGTAAGGCGCCGCATGATCCGGAAAAGTGGGTACCGGTTTTCCGAAAAGATCATGCGAAAATAAAGGTCACACGGATGCGCTGCCCGAACTGCAACAGTCTCGATACGCAGGTAAAGGACTCGCGTCCGACCGAGGACTCGTCCGTGATCCGCAGGCGGCGCGTGTGCGTCGCCTGCAATTTCCGCTTCACCACCTTCGAGCGCGTGCAGCTGCGCGAGCTCACGGTGATCAAGCGCAACGGCCGCCGCGTGCCGTTCGACCGCGACAAGCTGATGCGCTCGGTGCAGATCTCACTTCGCAAGCGGCAGGTCGAGCCGGAGCGCGTGGAGAAGATGGTCTCCACCATCGTGCGCGAGCTCGAGACCGGTGGCGAGGCCGAGATCTCCTCGGAGGTGATCGGCGAGACCGTGATGGAGCATCTGCGCACGCTCGACGATGTCGCCTATGTGCGCTTTGCCTCGGTCTACCGCAATTTCCGCGAGGCCAAGGATTTCGCCGACGTGCTCGGCGAGCTCTCCGGCGAGGAGGAAGCGCGGCTCGCCGCGATCCGCAAATGATCTTCCGCATCCTGGAAGACCAGTTCGCGCAGAAGGCCCGCGAGGCCAAGGATGCTGATCGCCGTTTCATGGAGCTGGCGCTTGCGCTCGGTCGGCGCGGGCAGGGGCGTACCTGGCCCAATCCGGCCGTGGGCGCCGTCATCGTCAAGGACGGCGTCATCGTCGCCCGCGGCTGGACACAAGCAGGCGGACGTCCGCACGGTGAGCCCGAGGCGTTGCGGCGGGCGGGCGAAGCGGCGCGGGGGGCCACGCTCTACGTCACGCTGGAGCCATGCTCGCATTTCGGCAAGTCGCCGCCTTGCGCCGATGCGCTGATCGCGGCCGGCATCAAGCGCGTGGTGGCGGCGATCGAGGACCCCAATCCGGAAGTTGCGGGCCAGGGCCATGCGCGCCTGCGCGCAGCCGGCATCAATGTGGACGTCGGTCTGTGCGCGGCGGAGGCCGCGTTCGATCATGCCGGACATTTCCGCCGCATCCGGGACCAGCGTCCTCATGTGATCCTGAAGCTCGCGGTCTCGCCCGACGCCAAGATCGGCGCGGCCGGCGGCAAGCCGCTTGCGATCACGGGGGAGGCGGCACGCAATCGCGTGCATCTGCTCCGCGCGCAAAGCGATGCCATCCTGGTCGGCATCGGCACGGTGCTGGCGGATGATCCGCAGCTCAACTGCCGCCTGCCGGGCATGACGGCGCGCTCGCCGGTGCGTGTGGTGCTCGACCGGAGCCTGCGCATACCCGCATCGAGCCAGCTGGTTCGATCCGCGCGCGAGACGCCGCTTTGGGTGATCGCTTCCGAGCTTGCGGAAGCGGCCGCCGCGACGCGCCTTGGCGCGGCCGGTGCGCAAATCATGCGCATGCCTCCAGGGAGTGCATCCGGGCTCGATCTTTCGGCCGTGCTGCATGCGCTGGCGGAGAAGGGCATCACGCGGCTGATGGTCGAGGGCGGCAGCCGCGTTGCGGCATCGTTCGTCGCGGCCGATCTCGTCGACGAGGTCTGGCTGTTCCGCGGAGCGGAAGCAGTCGGCGAAGGCGGCGTCGATGCGCTCGATGCATTGCCCCTGTCGAAAATCACGCAGTCGCCGGCCTACAAGGTTCATGCTAGCGAGACCTGCGGCAAGGATACTCTCACCATCTACGAGCGCGCGTAATGTTCACCGGCATTGTCACCGATATCGGCGAGATCGTCAGCTTCACGCCGACGGCGCAGGGGCAGCTGCACCGGCTCCGGATCGCCTGCCGCTACGATCAGAGCACGATTGCGGACGGCGCCTCGATCGCCTGCAACGGCGTCTGCCTGACCGTGGTTGGCTCGGGCGTTGCGGATGGCATGGACTCCAAGCCAAGGACCTGGTTCGACGTCGACACCGCGGCCGAGACGCTGGCGCTGACGACGGCCAAGCGCTGGAAGGTCGGCACCAGGCTCAACCTCGAGCGCGCGCTGAAGATCGGCGACGAGCTCGGCGGCCATATCGTCGCCGGCCACGCCGATGGCATTGCAACCATCGTCAGCCGGGAGGACTTGCCGGATATGGCGCGGTTCGTGCTCTCGACGACGCGGGAGCTGGCACGGTTCATCGCCACTAAGGGCTCAATCACGCTCGACGGCGTCTCGCTGACGATCAATACGGTTGCAGACGTGACCTTTTCGGTGCTGATCATTCCGCACACGCTGGATGTCACGACAATCGGCAGCTGGAAGGCGGGGGATGAGGTTAATATCGAGGTCGACCTGATGGCCCGCTACGCGGCGCGGCTGACGGAAATGACGGTCTCTTAGAACTTGGCTTACATGCTTCCGGCTACTACATAGCGCCGACCCCTTTCGAAACGGATTGAACGATGGCAGACGCGCGGCGCGCACCCCTGAAGGACCAGACCGACATTTCCGGCGCGCGCGCGCTGATTGTCGAGGCGCGGTTCTATGACGATCTCCAGGATGCGCTGCTGGACGGCGCGGTTGCGGAGCTGAAGGTGGCCGGCCTGACCCACGACGTCATCACGGTTCCCGGTGCGCTGGAGATCCCCGCGGCAGTCGCCATCGCGGTCGATGCCGCGGCGGCGAACGGCAGGCCCTATGATGCGGTGATCGCGCTCGGCTGCGTGATCCGCGGCGACACCATTCATTTCGAGATCGTCTCGCAGGAATCCTCGCGCGCGCTGATGGACCTCGCCGTGGCGCGAAAGCTGCCGCTCGGCAACGGCATCCTCACCGTCAACACCGAGGCGCAGGCCTGGGCGCGGGCGCGTGCCAGCGAGCTCAACAAGGGCGGCGATGCCGCGCGCGCCGCGCTTGCGATGCTGCGCATAAAACGCCGCCTGGCGCAGGCCTGAAGCCATGGCCGATAACACCAAGAAGCCGACAGGCGTTGTCGAGAAGAAGGCGAACCGGCGCGGTGCGGCACGGCTCGCAGCCGTGCAGGCGCTGTACCAGATGGACATCGCCGGTGCGGGCATCAACGACATCTTTGCCGAGTTCGAAAGCCATTGGCTCGGCAACGAGGTCGAGGGCGAGACGTATCTGCCGGCGGAAGCCGCCTTTTTCCGCGACGTCGTTTCCGGCGTCGTCCGCGACCAGAAGAAGCTCGATCCCCTGATCGACGAGGCGCTGTCGAAGGGCTGGCCGCTCAAGCGGATCGAGGCGATCCTGCGGGCAGTGCTGCGGGCAGGAGCCTATGAGCTCCAGCATCGCAAGGACGTGCCGGGCCGGGTGGTGGTCTCCGAATATGTCGACGTCGCCAATGCCTTCGTCGACCGTGAGGAGACTGGCATGGTCAATGCCGTGCTCGACCAGATCGGCCGCCAGTTTCGCGGCGACGAGTTCGGGCGGGGGTAGTTTCCCGCGAGGGCGGTGAAGTGATGCGAGACGACTGCCCCATTCTCCGTCGTCATCACCCGCGAAGGCGGGTGATCCAGTACGCCGCGGCCTATCGGGCTAACACGACTGTCTCTCGAATACTGGATCGCCCGGTCAAGCCGGGCGATGACGGCGGAGGGTGGAGTTAACGCCGATGACGAACGCACAGGACCCCTCCGGCGAAGACTCCCTCATCGCGCGCTATTTCAAGCCGCTGGCGACCGATCCGGGCGCGTTCGGGTTGGTCGACGACGCTGCGGTGCTGTCCTCGTCCGGCGAGGACATCGTCGTCACCACCGACGCCGTGGTGGAGGGCGTGCATTATCTTGCCGGCGATCCGCCCGACACCATCGCGCGCAAGGCGCTGCGGGTGAACCTGTCCGATCTCGCGGCGAAAGGAGCGACGCCGGCCGGCTTCGTGCTGACGCTGGCGCTGCGCAGCAAGGAGGATGCCTGGCTGCGTCCCTTTGCGGACGCGCTGGGCGAGGATGCGAAGACCTTCGCTTGTCCTCTGCTCGGTGGCGACACGGTGTCGACGCCGGGCCCGCAGATGATCTCGATCACCGCCTTCGGCCGCGTGCCTCGGGGGCGGATGATCGGCCGCACCGGGGCAAGGCCGGGCGACCGCGTCCTGGTGACGGGCACGATCGGCGATGCCGCGCTCGGCCTCGACGTGCTCAAAGGCGGCGCTGCCGCCAGCGCGCTGACATCCGATCCCGCGGCACGGGATTTTCTGGTCTCGCGCTATCGGGTGCCGCAGCCGCGCAACGTGCTGGCGCCGGCCGTGCGCGATCATGCCACCGCGGCGATGGACGTCTCCGACGGCCTCGCCGGCGATCTGACCAAGCTCTGCGCCGCCTCCGGGGTCTCGGCTTCGGTCGACGTGACGAGCCTGCCACTCTCGGCCGCGGCGGCCGGCCTTCGCGCCCGCAACGTCGCGTCTGTCGAGGCGCTGCTTGCGGGCGGCGATGACTACGAGGTGCTCTGCACCGTTCCGCCGGCGCAATGCGAGACGCTGATTGCCGCGGGGCGGTCCCTGGGCGTTGCCGTGACCGCAATCGGTGCGATCACCGAGGGGCAGAAGCCGCTGCGCTTCCTGGACGGGCAGGGGCAGGACCTGCTTTTGACGCGGCTGTCCTACAGCCATTTCTAGCAATTGCTCCAAACCGGCATCCTGGTTCTCAGCGCTTGGTCCTAAATACCTGCCGAGATCGGCCTTTTCGGCCTCATCCGGCGTTGCACCGTCAATTTGATTTTGGCAAGCTCGCGGCCGACTGAAGCCGCCCCTTAAGGGCAAGGGGGCGGCTTTGTTCAAAATCAAGGCGCTGCACCGCACGACGGACAACAAAAGGCGCCGGGGGTACATCAAGGATCTGAGGCAAACATCACATGACAGCATTATGGTTGATAGTGCTCTGCGGAGCGCTTTCCGTCGCCTACGCGATTTGGGCGACGTCTTCGGTCTTGGGCGCGGATGCGGGGTCGCCGCGCATGCAGGAGATCGCAGCGGCGGTGCGCGAAGGCGCACAAGCCTATCTCCGGCGCCAATACACCACCATCGGTATCGTCGGCATCGTCATCTTCGTGTTGCTTGCCTATTTCCTCGGGCTCTACGTCGCCATCGGTTTCGCCATCGGTGCGATCCTGTCCGGCGCCGCAGGCTTCATCGGCATGAACGTCTCGGTCCGCGCCAATGTGCGCACCGCCCAGGCCGCGACGACGTCGCTGGCCGGCGGCCTCGAGCTCGCCTTCAAGGCGGGCGCCATCACTGGCCTTCTGGTGGCCGGTCTCGCGCTGCTGGGCGTGACCCTCTATTTCGCCTTCCTGGTCCATTCGCTGAAGCTGGCGCCTGACAGCCGCGTCGTTGTCGACGCCCTGGTGGCGCTCGGCTTCGGCGCCTCGCTGATCTCGATCTTCGCCCGTCTCGGCGGCGGCATCTTCACCAAGGGTGCGGACGTCGGCGGCGACCTCGTCGGCAAGGTCGAGGCCGGCATTCCCGAGGACGATCCGCGCAATCCCGCGACCATCGCCGACAACGTCGGCGACAACGTCGGCGACTGCGCCGGCATGGCGGCCGACCTGTTCGAGACCTATGCGGTGACCGCGGTCGCCACCATGGTCCTGGCGGCGATCTTCTTCGCCAAGACGCCGATCCTCGCCAACATGATGACGCTGCCGCTCGCGATCGGCGGCATCTGCATCATCACCTCGATCATCGGCACCTTCTTCGTCAAGCTCGGGCCGAGCCAGTCGATCATGGGCGCGCTCTACAAGGGCCTGATCGCGACCGGCATCCTGTCGCTGATCGGCATCGCCCTGGTGATCTACTACCTGATCGGCTTCGGCAAGCTCGAGGGCGTCAACTACACCGGCATGGCGCTGTTCGAATGCGGCGTGGTCGGCCTCGTCGTCACCGCGCTGATCATCTGGATCACCGAATACTACACCGGCACCGACTATCGTCCGGTGAAGTCGATCGCCCAGGCCTCGGTCACCGGCCACGGCACCAACGTGATCCAGGGCCTCGCCATCTCGATGGAAGCGACCGCGTTGCCTGCGATCGTCATCATCGCCGGCATCCTGGTCACCTACAGCCTCGCCGGCCTGTTCGGCATCGCGATCGCGACCGCCACCATGCTGGCGCTGGCCGGCATGATCGTCGCCCTCGACGCCTTCGGCCCCGTCACCGACAATGCCGGCGGCATTGCCGAAATGGCGGGACTGCCGAAGGAGGTGCGTAAGTCGACCGACGCCCTCGACGCGGTCGGCAACACCACCAAGGCGGTCACCAAAGGCTACGCGATCGGCTCGGCCGGTCTGGGTGCCTTGGTGCTGTTCGCGGCCTACAACGAGGACCTCAAGTTCTTCGTGGCCGGCTCCGCGCAGTATCCCTACTTCGCCGGCGTCAATCCGGACTTCTCGCTGAACAATCCCTACGTCGTGGTGGGCCTGCTGTTCGGCGGTCTGTTGCCGTATCTGTTCGGCGCGATGGGCATGACCGCGGTCGGCCGTGCGGCAGGCGCGATCGTCGAGGAGGTGCGGCGGCAATTCCGCGAGAAGCCGGGCATCATGCAGGGCACCGACAAGCCTGACTACGGCAAGGCGGTCGACCTGCTCACGCGCGCGGCGATCAAGGAGATGATCATCCCCTCGCTGCTACCGGTGCTCTCGCCGATCGTCGTCTACTTCCTGATCTATGCGATCGCGGGCGGCGGCGCGGCCGGCAAGTCGGCGGCGTTCTCGGCCGTAGGCGCCATGCTGCTCGGCGTGATCGTGACGGGCCTGTTCGTCGCGATCTCCATGACCTCGGGCGGCGGCGCCTGGGACAACGCCAAGAAGTACATCGAGGACGGCCATTTCGGCGGCAAGGGCTCTGATGCCCACAAATCCGCGGTGACCGGCGACACCGTCGGCGATCCCTACAAGGACACGGCGGGACCCGCGGTGAACCCAATGATCAAGATCACCAACATCGTGGCGCTGCTGCTGCTGGCGATCCTGGCGCACTGAACTGCAAACGACGAAAGGCAAAACCCCGCGGCGTGAGCCGCGGGGTTTTTGTTTTGCATTGTCATTCCGGGATGGCCCGAAGGACCAGACCCGGGATATCGAGATTCTCAGGTGCGCAATTTGCGCACCGGAGTTCGGTTCTTCGAGCCGCCCCGGAATGACGCTGCGCGTCACCGCATGTCCATCTGTAGGGCTTGGTTCTGGCGGGCGCACGCCGCGCAATTCAGGCTCAGCTTGACACGTACAAACCTGCTGTTGACAATAGTTCGCACAGGTGCCGTCAGTCCGCGACGTTGGAAAAATCCCATGGCACTGCTCATTCGACCGGATGAACTGCCGCGCTTTGTACCGGGCGAGTTGCTGCGCTGCAGTGCCGGTCAAGGCTGGAGGGGCGTTGAGCTGCGGACCTATCGCTATCGTGGTCTCGACGTCCCAGTGCCCGCGATGGCCGACTTCATGATCGTCTCCTACAAGCGCGGCAGCACCATGATGGAGCGGCGTTTCGAGGGGCGCTGGACCCGGACCGAGTGTCATCCGGGCGATATTTCGCTATTGACCCGCTCGCAGGCATCGCACTGGCACTGGACCGAGCAGATCGACGTCTCGCATGTCTATCTCTCGGACACTGTGGTCTCCCGCGTGGCTGCCGACGTCCTTGAGCGGCCGATCGCAGCGGTGCGGCTGCACGACATATTGCGCACGCAAAGTCCGATCGTGACCGAAGCCGTCGAGGTCATATCTCGCGAAGCCGGCGGCAACGGCATCGGAGGTGCGTTATACGTCGACGCGCTGAGTACGCAGCTCGTCGTCAATCTGCTTCGCAACTTTGCATCCGTTCAGTTTGTCGACAAGTCCGGAAGGGGCGAACTGCCCCCGGCAATACGCAAACGCATTGTCGACTACATCGAAGCCCGGATCGATCAGGCGCTCTCGCTCGAAGAGCTCGCCGAAGTCGCCTCGATGGGCGTATGGACTTTCGGGAAGCGCTTTCGTGCCTCGTTTCAGACCAGCCCCCACCAGTATGTCCTCGACCGTCGGCTCGAAAAAGCTCAGCAAATGCTGGCTCTTGGCCGCCTGCCGGTGAAGGCGATCGCGTCGGAATGCGGCTTCGCGGATCAGGCCCATTTAACGCGCGTCATGCGCGCACGGCTGGGCCGGACACCGGCCGCCCTCAGGGACGATAGTCCTCGCTAGCGCTTCTTCACCCGATCCTTCAACAAGCTCACTGGTTCCTTCAAGACGACACTGCACGTCGCTTCTAACGTCCTTCCCACAGCCGAATGGCCATTCGGTCGCTCAAGCGGCCGGTACAAAAGAGGGGAAACGTTATGGGCACCTTGTTGGAGTCGACACATGCGTCGCGTGCGGATGCACCGACGACGCACTTGGACGCACTGGTCATCGGCGCCGGGATCGCCGGCCTCTATCAGTTGTATCGCCTGCGAGAGATGGGACTGAGCGTCCGCGCTTACGATACGGCATCGGGGGTGGGTGGCACCTGGTACTGGAACCGCTATCCGGGTGCGCGCTTCGACTCCCAAGTCGAGGTCTACCAGTATTGGTTCTCCGAGGAGCTGTACAAGGCCTGGAAGCCGAGCGAGCGATTTCCCGCGCAGCCGGAGACTGAGCGCTGGCTGAACTTCGTTGCGGACCACCTCGACCTGAAGAAGGACATTCAATTCAACAGCCGCATCGTCTCGGCCCACTATCGCGAGAAGGACGGCCGCTGGACGGTCACGACGGAGGCTGGCGAGACGATCGACACTCAATATGTCCTTGCTTGTTGCGGCATGCTGTCGGCTCCGCTCGTGGACCGCTTTCCCGGCCAGTCGACGTTCCGCGGCGAGATCCACCATACCGGACGATGGCCGAAACAGGGCGTCGATCTCAAAGGCAGACGGGTCGCGGTGATCGGCACCGGCGCGACCGGAATCCAGGTCATCCAGACCATCGCCCCTGACGTGGCCGAAATGAAGATCTTCGTGCGGACCCCGCAATACGTGGTGCCGATGAAAAATCCGCAGTACAGCCAGGCCGAATGGGACCTTTGGGCCAGTCAATTCCACGATCTGAAGAAGCGCGTTCGTTCGACCTTCGCCGGCTTCCATTACGACTTCGAGAACCGTCCCTGGGCGGAGCTGACGCCCGGAGAGCGCACGGAAGTACTGGAAAAGTTCTGGAAAGAGGGCTCGCTGTCGATGTGGCTGGCGACCTTCCCGGAAATGTTCTTCGACGAATCGGTCAGCGCCGTCGTGTCCGATTTCGTACGGGGCAAGATGCGTGAGCGCCTGCGCAACGATCCAAAACTGTGCAGCCTCCTGATCCCGTCCGATTATGGCTTCGGCACGCACCGCGTGCCGCTCGAGAACAGCTATCTCGAGGTCTATCTGCAGAACAACGTCGAAGCAATCGACTGCCGGTCCACGCCGATCGAGCGCATCGTGCCCGAGGGTATCCAAACCTCTGACGGCAAGGTTCACGAGGTCGACGTCATCATCCTCGCTGTCGGCTTCGACGCCGGGTCCGGCGCGCTGAGCCGGATCGACTTCCGCGGCCGCGACGGTCGTTCGCTGAAAGAACAGTGGAAGCAGGAGATCCGTACCGCCATGGGCCTTCAGGTCCATGGCTATCCGAATCTGTTCACGACCGGCGCGCCGCTCGCACCTTCGGCTGCTCTCTGCAACATGACCACCTGTCTGCAGCAGCAAGTCGACTGGATCGCCGACTGCATCGACTACGCGCGGATGCAAGGCAAGCAAACGATCGAGGCCACCCGCGAGTTCGAAGACAATTGGGTGAAGCACCATGACGACACCGCTGCGGCGACGCTCGTGGTCAAAACCGACTCTTGGTACATGGGCTCTAACGTCGACGGCAAGCCGCGCCGGCTGTTGTCCTATATCGGCGGCGTCGGCAACTACAATCGACAATGCGACGAGCTCGCCGCCAGCGGCTATCCCGGTCTCGCGATGACCTGACCCTACGGCTCCAAAGGAAAAGCCAAATGAGCAACAATCCCTATTACGGGCCTGAAGGTCACGGCCCCTACGAGATGATCAACATCGGCGACCTTCTGCTCGAGGATGGCGGGGCCATTCCCGACTGCAAGCTCGCCGTCGCCACCCACGGCACGCTCAACGCTGCGAAGGACAACGCCATTCTCGTCCCCACCTGGTACTCGGGCACGAGCAAGATCATGGAGCAGGTTTATATCGGCGCGGGCCGGGCACTCGATCCCACGAAATACTTCATCATCGTGGTCAACCAAATCGGCAGTGGATTGTCGACATCGCCGCACAACGCCAGCGGAGCGATGGTCGGACCAAATTTCCCAAAGGTCCGCATCGGGGACGACGTTCGCGCCCAGCACCGGCTGTTGACCGAATACTTCGGGCTAACGAGCCTTGCTCTCGTGGTCGGGGGCTCGATGGGCGCGCAGCAAACCTACGAATGGGCTGTGCGCTATCCGGATTTCGTCAAACGCGCGGCGCCGATCGCCGGTACGGCGAAAAACACCGAGCACGACTTCCTCTTCGCGGAGACGCTGAATGAGGCCATCACGACCGATCCGGGCTTCAGCGGGGGACACTACGGCTCGCCGGCCGATGTCGCTGCGGGCCTCAAGCGACAGGCGAAGCTCTGGACCGTGATGGGTTGGAGCACCGACTTCTTCCGTGCCAACCGACACAAGGCGCTAGGTTTCGAAACCATGCAGGGCTTTGTCGACACCTTCATGACCGGATACTTCGCGCCGATGGACCCGAACAATCTGCTATCCATGGCGTGGAAGTGGCAGCGCGGCGACGTCAGCCGCAACGCCGACGGCGACCTTGCTGCCGCTCTCGGGCGGATCAAGGCGAAGACATTCGTGATGCCGATCAGTCACGACATGTTCTTCCCGCCGGCCGACTGCGAGGCCGAGCAACGGCTCATTCCGGGGAGCGAGTTGCGCCCGCTGGCCAGCATCGACGGGCACCTGGGCTTGTTCGGCACCGATCCGCAGATGCTCGCGCAGCTCGACGCCAACCTGTCCGAGTTGCTCGCCACGCGTGTAAACTGAACGAGCTAAAGCGCGATGATGATTCAATCGGAATTCGTCGCGCTTCAGCGATCAGGTTCTTGACGCGGATGCTCGATCGATGCTCATTCGGCGTTGTAGCCGTCGAGAGCAAGGCGTCTACCCCCGCCGGTGCGGCAGCGGAGCTGGCAAGCGTTCTCCCGGCCAGCGGTGTTGCGGCGGTGCTCGTCTTTGTTTCACCGCGTTACGATCCGCAACGGTTTGCGGCCGAAATGAGGACCCGCTTTGTGGGCATCCCCGTCTTCGGCTGCACGACCGCCGGCGAGATTGCGCTCAATGGATGGGATGAAAACAGCATCGTCGCGCTCGCCTTCAGCGCTGCCGACTTCGACGTGACCGCTCACCCCATCCTGGGGCTCTCAAATTTTCGCATCGAAGACCATCGCGCGATTGGCGCAGATCTTCGACATAGCTTCTTCCGAAAGGGCCGCAATGCCGACGGTGAGCGCTGCTTCGGGCTCTTGCTCATCGATGGCATGTGCCAGCGAGAAGAAGTCGTCTTGGCGGCGATTCATGCCTCGCTTGGTCATATTCCGCTGGTCGGCGGCTCGGCCGCAGATGGTCTGCGATTTGACCGCAGCTGGGTCTATTTCGGGGGCCGCGCCCATACGGATGCGGCGGTGCTCCTTGTGTTTAAGACAGCGTTGCCGTTCCTTATCTTTTCTTGCGACACTTGCGAGCCTTGCGCAGAAAAGATGGTGGTGACGGAGGCTGATCCGGATCGACGCACTGTTAGCGAGTTGAATGCCGAGCCAGCAGCAGCCGAATATTCGCGCATGGCGGGCATCACCGACAGTGTACTCGATCTCGCTGCGTTTGCATCCCATCCTGTGCTCGTACGGATCGGCGATGCGTATTTTGCACGTGCGATACGACGGGTCGATGCGGACGGCACGCTGCATTTTGCCTCCGCCATCGACAAAGGCCTCGTGTTCACTGTGGCCACTCTGCGTGACCCGGTCGACCCAACCGGCAACCTTTTCGCGCAAATCCAGCAAGAAATCGGGGAGGTCTCGCTCTATATCGGATTCGAGTCCGTTCAGAGGCGTATGGGCGTCGAGCATCAATGCGCCCGCGACATGTCACGACTGTACCGAACCCATCGCGTGTTTGGGTGCAATACCTATGGTGAGCTGTATGGTCCGATGCACATGAACGGAACGCTCACCGGTGTGGCGATCGGCACCCCCGGGCGAAGTAGGTGCGCCGATACGAAGATCTCCGAGTTTGCCCGACGCGTCCCACGGGATTCGTAAAATGCCAAATGCGCGCTGGCCTTGAGCTGCGATTCCGGAGCTATTCCTGCGCCTTGACCAATCGGCGTTGCGCGTCGATGTTTCGCGACGGACAACACGAGCTGCGTTTGCTGCGTTCCATGCTCCCTTGCCGCTGATTTGCTCGACACGGCAATAGCTTGATCGAGCGGACATCGTGCCGTCCTGCGACAGCGCCTCTACTGTGCATGGGGTTGTTTTTCACTTTTTTGCCGGAAGGGGGCGGCGTGGCCCGGCAGGGAGGGGAGGGAGCACTATCGGCTCCCCTCGCAATGACGGGGAGGGACCTACTGCACGTCCATCTGCAGGCCTTCCTTCTGGATGATGCCGGCGAACTTCTTCGTCTCGGCGTCCACGAAGGCGGCGAACTGCTCGGGCGTGCCGTAGTCGGCGCGGGCGCCCATGGCGGCGATCTGCTTCTTGACGTCCTCGCGCTCCAGCATCGCCTTGACCTGGAGATTGAGCGCGCCCAGCACCTCGGGTGAGGCGCCCTTCGGCAGGAAGACGGCGAACCAGGAGGACACGTCGAAATTCGCCAGCTCCGGCGCACTCTCGCGCATGGTCGGCAGGTCTTTGGCGAGGTCGCTGCGCTCGGGTGTGGTGACGCAGAGACCGTTGAGCGTGCCGCTCTGCACCTGAGGCAGGGTCGGATAGAGATTGTCGAACAGGATCTGGATGTCGCCGGCAAGGGCGGCCTGGAGCGCGGGGCCGGCGCCGCGGAACGGGATGTGCGTCATCTTCAAGCCGGTGAGCTGGAGAAACCAGGCGCCGGTGAGATGAGGGCTCTGGCCGACGCCGGAGGAGGCGTAGCTGAGCTTGTCCGGATTGGCCTTCAGATACGCGATCAGCTCGGGAATCGTTTTGACGCCGGTCTTCGGATGCGCCGAGACGATGTTCGGAATCCGGATCATGTTCGAGACCGGCTGAAGCTGGTCCGGCTTGTAGCTGAGGTTCTTGAAGATGCTGTAGGCGATCGCGTTCGGGCCGGGGTTGCCGACCAGGATGGTGTGACCATCCGGCTTGGCGCGCACGGCCTCGGCGGTGCCGATCGTGCCGCCGCCGCCGGAGCGGTTTTCCACCACAGTCGACTGACCCCAGGCGGCTTGCAGATGCGCGGCCAGGAGGCGGCCCATCACGTCCGTCGAGCCGCCGGCCGCGGCCGGCACGATGAGACGAACGTTTTCAGTGGGCTTCCAGTCGGCAAGGCTCGATCGCGGCAGAATCGCTGCGGCCGAAAGGCCGGCAGCACCGGCGAGCACACGACGGCGGGACAACAAAGGCTTATGCACGAATCCACTCCTGCTTCTTGCTTTGCGGAAACCGTAGGGAACGGCACGTGCGACCGCAAGTCGCGCGCGACGACAAGTGCCGCGCAGAGAGCGGCACGACGACGCAGACGTAAGCTCATATACCTTGCGATGGAATTAAACGGCTTCAGGAGTCTCGTTCGACGCGCATTTTCGATCGAAGCGACAAGCCGCTTCGATCGAATCCTTCGACGGCCTCAGTTGAAGCTGAGCAGCTTGAACAGCGGGGTGAGGTAGCTCATCTCCTGACCCGACGTCGGCGTGGTGCGGCTGATGAAGTCGAAGATCTTGCCGTCCTGGAGACCGTAATTCGCAAGCCGGCGCACGCGCCGGGTCTTGTCGAAATAGACTGCGATGACACGCTGATCGACCACCTTCTGGTTCATGAAGGCGACCGGGCGCTCCGAGCGCTGCGAGATGTAGTAGAACACTTCACCGTCGAGGGTCGCGACCGTCGAAGGCGTGCCCATCACGATCAGCACCTGATCCTGGCTCGCGCCGATCGGAATCTGCTCGAGCGCGCCGGGCGGCAGGATGTAACCCTTCTGGAACTGCTCGCCGGTGCAGGCTGCAAGGGCCACGCCGATCACGGCGGTGGCCGCGAGCATGCGCAGGCCGCGCCAGCAGGCATGAAGGCCGCGCCGCATATCCGCGCGCAGGCTGATCTGGTTCGTTGTCGTCATAGCGGAACTGATTCCGTCCCCTTGCGTCGCGCGAGGCGCTGAAGTACCGGGCTGGGCGTCTGAATGCAACTCGCGCGCGCCCGCTTGCGGAAACCACAATGCTTTGGCCGTTCAATCACTTCAGGAAACCCCGGCGAACCCCGCCCGGCACCATTGAGGCGATCTATGGCATGATCGTGACGCAGGCGCGAGAACCCCTGTTTTACCGGGTCTTGGGTGTGCCCGATACGGTTAACGGGCGTTTCGACCTGTTGCTGCTGCATCTCTGGCTGCTGCTGCGCCGTCTGCGCGCGGTTCAGGGCGCCGCGGAGCTGTCGCAGGCGCTGTTCGACCGCTTCTGCGAGGACATGGACGACAATCTGCGCGAGATGGGGGTGGGCGACCAGACCGTGCCGAAGCGGATGCGGGCCTTCGGAGAGGCTTTCTACGGCCGCGTCCAGGCCTACGACCAGGCGATGGAAGCCGGCGGCGAGGCGCTGGCAGCGGCGATCTGCAAGAATATCTTGAATGGGACCGGCTTCGACCAGGCGGAGCGGCTCGCGGCCTATGCGAGGGCCAGCGAGGCCGATCTTGGTCGGACCGACGAGGCCGCGCTGCTGCGCGCGTCCTTCAAGTTTCCCCGGGCGCTGTCAGAGGATGTCACGCCATGAGCCGACCAGATACCGAGCGCGATCCCTGGCGGGCGCCCGTCATCGTTGCGCAAATCCCGGACGGCGGGCTGCACCGCGAGCTCGAGGCCTCAGTGGCCGAGCGGCAGGCGATGGCGGAGGTCGCGGGCTTGCGCGAGATCCTGTCCGCCGATGCCAGCTTCGATGTCGTGCCGAAAAGCGGGGGGCGGGTCCAGGTCACGGGCCTGGTTCGTGGCCGGATCGGCCAGACCTGCGTCGTCACGCTGGATCCGATCGAGAGCGAGATCGAGGAGGAGGTGGACCTGATGTTCGCCCCCGAGGCCGAGGCGCGCCGCCTGGCCGATCTGATCGAGGAGGGGCAGGACGACGAGGCGCCGCCCGAGGTTGCCGACCCGCCCGAGCCGATCACGGGCGGCATCATCGACCTCGGCCGGCTCGCCACCGACGTCCTGTTCCTGGCGATCGATCCCTATCCGCGCAAGGAGGGGGCCGTGTTCGAGGCGGAGGTCACCGCTCCCGATCCCGAAGACCATCCCTTCGCCGTGCTGAAGGCATTGCAGGACAAGAAGAAGGGCCAATGAGGGGCATTTTGGCTCGCGGCTGCCTTGCCAGGGGACGCGAGCCATTTGCCCTGATGGTTTGAGGCAGCTGTTGATCTGTCTGAATTCAATGGATTTTTCGCGAAATCCACGGCCGGCGGCCGGATTGCCCCGAATGCAAAAGGCTGGGGGCAAGAGGTTGTTTCGGGGGTACAAAACGCTATTGTCGCGCCCCGGTCCGGGTGCGGCGTGGCGCTTGGCCGGCCGCCGTCCCGGTGGCGAACCCATTTTGCGGCCCCGCTGATCCCAAGACCGCACCAGACCAGGTTTCCAGGACTTACATGCCAAGCAAGGTTCGCATCGCGCTGGACGCCATGGGGGGCGATGTCGGCCCCGCCGTGGTCATTCCGGGCGCCGCCATCTCGCTTGGCCGGCATCGCGACACCGAGTTCCTGCTGGTCGGCGACCGCGCCAGGATCGAGCCCGAGCTCGACCAGCACCCGAAGCTGAAGGCCGCCTCCAAGATCGTCCATACCGACGTCGCCGTCAGCATGGAGGACAAGCCGAGCCAGGCGCTGCGGCGCGGCCGCAAGACCTCCTCGATGTGGCTCGCGATCGACGCGGTCAAGAAGGGCGAGGCGGACGTCGCGATCTCCGCCGGCAACACCGGCGCGCTGATGGCGATGGCGCGCTTCCATCTGCGCACACTGCCGGGCATCGATCGGCCGGCGATCTCGGCGATCTGGCCGACCCTGCGCGGGGAGTCCGTCGTGCTCGACCTCGGCGCCACCCTCGGCGGCGATGCCCACCATCTGGTGTCGATGGCGGTGATGGGCGCGGCCAAGGCGAGCGTGCTGTTCAACAAGACCCGGCCCACGGTCGGGCTGCTCAATATCGGCGCCGAGGAGATCAAGGGGCACGAGGAGATCCGCGAGGCCAGCGAGATCCTGCGGGCGCGGAACCTGCCGGAGCTCGAATATATCGGCTTCGTCGAGGGCGACGGCATCGGCAAGGGGCTCGCCGACGTGATCGTCACCGAAGGCTTCAGCGGCAACATCGCGCTGAAGGCGGCCGAGGGAACCGCACGGCAGATGGCGGAATTGCTTCGTCACGAGATGCAGCGGAGCTGGATGTCCAAGCTCGGCTATCTCTTCGCGCGCAGCGCCTTCCAGGCCCTGCGCGACAAAATGGACCCCAACAAGTCCAATGGTGGCGTGCTGCTGGGACTGAACGGGGTGGTGGTCAAGAGCCACGGCGGAACCAACGCCGAAGGCTTTGCCTATGCGATCGATGTTGGCTATGAGATGGCTCACTACGATCTCCTGAACAAGATCAATCAGATGCTCAACCGCGAGGGTGGTGCACTCAAATTCGTGCAGCCCGCGCCGGAGGATGTTTCGTGACTCAGATTCGTTCGGTCGTGCTCGGCTGCGGCTCTTATCTGCCGGAGCAGGTGGTGACCAACGCCCAATTGGCGGCGCGCATCGATACCTCCGACGAGTGGATCGTGCAGCGCACCGGAATTCGCGAGCGGCACATCGCGGCCGAGGGCGAGTTCACCTCGCACCTCGCCATCAAGGCGGCACAGGCGGCGCTCCGCGATGCCGGCGTTGACGCGCAATCGATCGAGCTGATCGTGCTGGCGACCTCGACGCCCGACAACACCTTCCCCGCGACCGCCGTCGCCGTGCAGCACGGCCTCGGCATCAATCATGGCGCGGCCTTCGATCTGCAGGCGGTGTGCTCGGGCTTCGTGTTCGCGCTTGCCACCGCCGACAATTTCCTGCGCACCGGGGCCTACAAGCGGGCGCTGGTGATCGGCGCGGAGACCTTCTCGCGCATCCTCGACTGGAACGATCGCGGCACCTGCGTGCTGTTCGGCGACGGCGCCGGCGCCGTAGTGCTGGAGGCGCAGGAGCAGCCCGGCAATGCCGCGACCGACCGCGGCATCGTGACCACGCATCTGCGCTCCGACGGCCGCCACAAGGCAAAGCTGTTCGTGGACGGCGGGCCGTCCTCGACCCAGACCGTCGGCCATCTGCGCATGGAGGGCCGCGAGGTCTTCAAGCATGCGGTCGGCATGATCACCGACGTCATCGTCGATGCCTTTGCGGCGACAGGGCTCAATGCCGACGGCATCGACTGGTTTGTGCCGCACCAGGCCAACAAGCGAATCATCGATGCTTCCGCGCACAAGCTGCACATCGCGCCGGAGAAGGTGGTGCTGACGGTGGACCGCCACGGCAACACCTCGGCGGCCTCGATCCCGCTGGCGCTCTCGGTGGCGCGCAAGGACGGCCGCATCAAGAAGGGCGACATGGTCCTGCTGGAGGCCATGGGTGGCGGCTTTACCTGGGGCTCGGCGCTGGTGCGCTGGTAAGCCACACCGATAAAATTTTGCCGGAATCACCGCCGATTATCGCTACGTCTGCATTGATGTGCGGTGTTGACCGCCGTATCGTAAGCTCATAATTTCAGACAAGAATTGTTCGCCGTGAGGTGGGGCAGGGCGATGAGCGAGACCAGCAAAACCGTAACGCGTGTCGATCTGTGCGAAGCCGTCTACCAGAAGGTGGGCCTGTCGCGCACGGAATCGTCTGCCTTCGTGGAACTCGTGCTGAAGGAGATCACCGACTGCCTGGAGAAGGGCGAGACGGTGAAATTGTCCTCGTTCGGCTCCTTCATGGTGCGCAAGAAGGGCCAGCGCATCGGCCGCAACCCGAAGACCGGCACCGAGGTGCCGATCTCGCCGCGCCGCGTCATGGTGTTCAAGCCATCGGCGATCCTGAAGCAGCGGATCAACGCCCAGCACCGCACCAACGGCGACGCCACCCAGGCTCAAGAAGAGGCGTAACCGCCTTTCGGAAAGGACTGGCCTTTGGACAAGGCGCCGGATGCGTTCCGAACCATCAGCGAAGTAGCGCAGGAACTCGACATTCCGCAGCACGTGCTGCGGTTCTGGGAGACCCGCTTCTCCCAGATCAAGCCGATGAAGCGCAGCGGCGGCCGCCGCTATTACCGCCCCGACGACGTCGACCTGCTCAAGGGCATCCGCCGGCTGCTCTACGGCGAGGGCTACACCATCCGCGGGGTGCAGCGCATCCTGAAAGAGCACGGCGTCAAATCGGTGCAGGGCCTCGCCGACAGCGCGGCCGCGGTCTCGTTCGGCGCGATCGAGGACGCGATCGGCGCGAGCCTGATGGAGCCGGAGGACGAGGCCCCCATCAAGGGCGTCACCGACACCGACGATGACGACTATCAGGGCGATGAGGAGGAAGGCATCGACTTCCGCTTCACCGAGATCGACGACGAGGAGATCCTCACCACCTTCCGCAAAGGCGGCGCCGCCGCGCCCGCCGGCCCCAGCGCGCTCGACCGGGAGCGGCTGGAGCGGGTCCTCGGCGACCTCGTCGCCTGCCGGGAGATGCTGGATCAGGCCCTGAAGGAGGGCTAGGGCGGTCCCGCGGGCTTTCCGGGGCAGTTCCGGAAGCTTTGGCGGATCCAGCAAAATGCTGCGGCCTCGCCTTGCGCAAAGCGGCGATCCTAGCTAATGGAACGGCATTCGGAGCGTGGCGCAGCCCGGTTAGCGCACTAGTCTGGGAGACTAGGGGTCGGAGGTTCAAATCCTCTCGCTCCGACCATTTTTTCAACATCTGTCGGGTTGACCGTCGGCGCGAAGCCTGCTCCGGGCCGCGAGGGATGCCTGTGACCAGAAGCGGGGCCTGCGGCGGGCGGTACATCAAGACGCCGAAAACAACCCCATGCACAGTAGCGATGTCATTGGGACATAAGGTTTTTCCGAAACGATGTGACTCGTCGGACCGGGGTAAGGAGCGGATCGTCGGACAATGACGACCGAGCTGTCGGCGAGAGGCTCAATCTTGACCATTCTCCTCGCAATCCGAAACCGTTCGTGTCGATAAGAGTTTCGATACGCGGCATCAGGACGCTTCCATTTAGGCGAGGGCAACATGTTTCAGCTATCGTGGAGCGAGATCTTCGTCCCGACGCATTCCGTCACGGAAATAATCGTGCGGGGCACCATCATGTATCTCGGCATCTTCACGCTGATGCGCTTCATTTTGAAGCGGCAAACCGGCGGGCTCAGCATCCCTGATGTGCTTCTCGTCGTCCTGCTGGCGGACGCGGCGCAGAATGGCATGGCGGGCGAATACCGCTCGATCACAGAAGGTATCGTGCTCGTTGCCACCATCATTTTCTGGAATCTCGCCATCGACTGGGTCGGGTATCACGTGCCTTTCGTGGAGCGGCTTGCTCGCCCGGCGCCGCTCCTGCTCATCAAAAACGGGCAGGTCCTTCGCCGCCACATGCGGCAGGAACTGGTGACGATGGACGAGTTGATGAGCAAGCTGCGCGAGGAGGGCATAGCGAGCCCCTCGGACGTGGTAGAAGCATATATCGAGGGCGATGGAAATATTAGCGTGAAAAAGAAGGAAGCCTGACGGCCTTCCTCTGCCCGCCGAAATGATCGGCGTTGCGGAGCATCGACGATAGACTAATTGTTATCCTGCGAGGAGCTTCCGCCGGCTTCCATAAAGGCACACGCGCCGAGGACTGACGCCACCACCTCGAATACCCCATCGCGATCCGCGTGGTCCACCAGCGTGCGCACCATCTCCCACGACCAACCGAGGAAACGCCCATCAGGTCAGGCCCGATGACACAGCGCGCGCGTTTTGCTCGGAACCAAGATTCCCTGCCAGCTATCCGTGGGAAAATCCGAACGCCGGTTAGCCTCCGCGCGTTCGAGGTCATGCATGTACAGTACTGGGGCACTCGGCGGGTCGCTTGACTCAGGTCAATATCCGGCTGACCTCAGTGCGCCAACATTGTTCTATTGACCGCATCAAACTTCACTCGCTCTCGGCGAGACCGACGTGGTGCAATTGCCTTTGGGCGAAGTCGCTCCTCAAATGAGGCTCTCAGCCCGGCATCTAGCGTGAGCGATCTCGGCAGCTTCTCGGTGCTGGGTCGCGTACATCGATCGCGAATCGTTGCACGACGGAAAGCAGAATGAAGCTCGGGCTTGCGCTGCCGCCACCTCAACGTGATTTGCGTCTCGACCTGTTTCGCGGCCTCGCCAACTGGGCGATGTTTCTCGGCCATGTCCCCGGCACGGTGCTGGTGTGGTGTTCGTTCCGAAATTATGGATTCAGCGACGGGGCCGACCTGTTCGTATTCATCTCCGGCTACACCTCAGCGCTCGTATATACGCGAAAGATGGAGCGAGGCTTTGTGTTCGGAACCAGCAGGCTATTCAGGCGCGTATGGCAAATCTACACGGCGCATATCCTGCTATTCCTGATCTACCTGGCTTTTGTCCATTTCCTGTCGGAAAGGTTCAACGCCCCTGATCTGGTCAATCTGTTCAACGCCGGACCGGTCACCAGCGCGCCGGTAGAGATGATGACGCAGGGGCTTTTGCTGAGATACAAGCCTCTGAATTTGGACGTGCTGCCGCTCTACGTCGTTTTGATGGGGCTGTTTCCTCCCATCCTCTGGTTGATGTTGAGATTTCCCGACGCCGTCATGATCGGGTCGGTGCTGTTGTATCTGGCTGCGCGGCAATTCCATTGGAATCTGCCTTCCTACCCGTCGGGAAGCTGGTACTTCAATCCGCTGGCGTGGCAGCTTCTGTTTGTGACGGGCGCATGGCTCGCGTTGACCGGTGCGGGGCGCCTGCATTTCCTGCTACGGTCCAGGTTCGTGCTGGTCGTTGCGATTGCCTATTTGATTTTTGGGGCGCTCATGACGTTAGCTGCTCACCAGCCTCAGCTCCGGGCCTTGTTTGGGCCCGCCTTGTTCGAGCTTTTCAATCCCAACGACAAGACCAATCTGGCGCCCTACCGCTATCTTCATTTGATGGTGCTGATTATCCTGGGTGCCCGGTTCATACCGATCGATGCGCGCGGGCTACAAGCCACCATCTGGCGACCGCTGATAAAGTGCGGCCAGCAGTCCCTCGAAGTGTTTTGTGTGGGCATTCTGCTGGCCTTCATCGGGTACTTCATCCTGCAGTTGGCAGGGAACGGCATCCTCGCTCAACTGCTCGTCGGAGCGGCAGGAATCGCGATCATGACGGCGGTTGCCTACTACAGAGCCTGGTCAAAGCGAGTGGAGAAATCTTCACATGAGAGTCCGGTAGATGGAAAGAGAGCGCCGGAAAGCACCGGCTCCGTCGAGCATCTTGTCCTGCGCGGCGGCGGAAGGGTGCCGCAGGTCGCTCGCGGGACGGATTCGCGGCAGCCGCCCTTAACCGAGGTTTGACAACCGCCGCCGGCGCTGACGAAGAGTGCCTCGACAAGGTCGCCCCCGGTACGCTGTTCAATACCTCCTGTTCGTAGGCAGAGCCGGCGGCCTTTGTCGCCCAGATAAGCGGGAGGCGAAGCCTTTACTGCGAGGTCCACGCGTTGGTGCGCACCTATCTCGAAAGCCGCCGCAACGAGATGCGCAAGATCGACCTCGATCCGGCGACCTTCATCCGCGTCAGCACGATCGAGTCGGTGGCGCACAACGTGGCCATCGCGCCAGTGCGGTATTTTGCGCGACCGGCTCAATCGCGCTGATGCCGATGAAGGCGGCGAGCCACTCGAGCGGGCAGATCCACAAGCGCGTCCGGTTATTCAATGTCACGGCGCTTCAAGAGTCATCTGCTACAGCACCTCGGCACGAACCTGGGCTACGCCGCGACTCGTAATCCCCAAGCTGCGCGCGGCAGCGAGCGAGAGATCGAGGACGCGGCCACGAATGAACGGGCCTCTGTCGTTGATGGTGACGATGACGCTGCTTCCTCCATGGGTCACGCGGACCTTGGTGCCGAACGGTAGGGTGCGATGCGCCGCCGTGAGGTGATTCCGATTGAATGTCGAACCGCTCGCTGTCTTGCCTTTGGAATATGAATAATAGGAGGCCTTTCCAGTAAAGACTCGATTGAAAGATCGCATGCCCGAGCGATCAGCCGATGGCTCTTGTGCGGTTGGAGGTGGCGCCTCAATCTGATCCTTCTTCGGCTGTTCGGGTCCAGCAGGCGCCGGCTCTGCCTGAGCCTTCGGAATGATGGACCACCGGTCATGGAAATCCTGTGCTTGAGCGCCGTTCGCGTTCAACCCGATCCAAGCAGGGACTGTCGCAATCGCCGCCATTCTGACGAGAAGATGCATTGTCGACCTCATGAACGATTGAAGATCAAGCCGACAATGCAAGCTCAGAGGTCGCGTTCCTTAAGACGCGCAAAAACGGTGATGACATACCGACATCGCGGAGCAAGAGCGTGCTTGACCACGCTCCGGCTCTCCCCGGCCTCAAATAATAATGATTTAATTTGTCAAAATTAAATATATTTAAATATTTAAATTGGCGAGGCGAGTTACCGCGCGACGACTGACGCGGTCGCGTCCCGGCGGAGGATGAGTCGCGCAAATACGATCAGCTTTGGACGCGGGCAGTGCGATCGTCATCAGGCCAGATGCGAAGCTCAAGAAGGATCGTGCGGAGCTAGATCGCAAGTGCCCTGGCTTGTCGCCCACCTACCTCAAATACCCCACCACCATCCGCGTCGTCTCGTCCACCAGCACCTTCACCATCTTCTCCGACAGCATCTCGCCGTTCAGCACCGTGTTGTGCGCGATGGCTTCGATCGCGCTCACGCACATGAACGCTGCGAGCGCGGGGTCGAGCTTGCGCATCTCCTTGCGGTGACGTTCGAGATAGGCGCGCACGAGGGCGTTGACTTCGTGGCTGTAGGCTTCGACCTCGGCGAGGTGGCCGGAGCGGGGGATCTGCTCGGCGAGGACGCGATGCAGGTTCGGGTCGATTTGATGGGCCTCGATCGCGACGGTGACGAGGCGGCGCACAGCCTTCTCGATCGGCAGATCGGCGACCTCCGCGAAGGCGGCGCGGACGACATTCATGATCGCCTCGTTGTGGCGGTCGATCACGGCGGCGACGAGCGCCTCCTTGCTGGGAAAATATTGGTAGAGCGAGCCGACGCTGACGCCGGCGATCTCGGCGATGCGGTTGGTACTGGTCTTCTCGAAGCCTTCCTTGACCAGAATGCGAGCAGTTGCCTCGACCAGCGCGTCGACGGTGGCACGGGATCGCTTCTGCGAGGCATTTTTCCGGGGTGTTGTGGACGGTTTGCGGGCCACGGACTTGTGATCTGAATGCGAGTAGGAAAAGCGAGTGAATGCTCGCATTATATCGTCCAATGGCGGCGGGTCGGCAACCCTCTTCGTCGCCGGGTCGAAACAGCCGGATGGGGATGTGGCGATGAGCGTTGCGAGACTTGTGTCGGCCTTTCAATTCTGTCCGGGCGGCTGCGTATTCGGCGCGCGGACGTCGCGCGATCCTGCACCAAGCCTGCAAAGCCGGGCGTTCAACCTGCTGCTGCGCCAGCTTCCGTACAAGGCGCAGCTCGCATCCGCCGAAGCGGTGCAGGCGCGTGTGCAGAAGCTGGCGCTGGCCCCGGCCTCTCACGAGCCGATCGGGGTCGGCGGCGGCGTCGAGGTGACGCTGACCAAGATGGGCGGCTGGCCGGTCTACTACACTGCTCCGGCGTCGGGCTACGAGGGCTGCAACTACGTCATGTTCCTGCATGGCGGCGGCTACATCAACGAGATCGCGCCGGCGCATTGGCGCTTCATCGGTGAGATGACGCGCAAGGCGCGCGTCTGCTGTGTCGTGCCGATCTACCCGCTGGCGCCGCGGGCGACCGCCAAGGACGTCGTGCCGGCGACGGCCGAGCTGCTGCGCATGCTGCTGGAAGACGCGGCCGATGCAAAGGTGACGGTCGTCGGCAATTCGGCCGGCGCTGGCCTTGCGCTCGCCGCCTGCCAATGGCTGCGCGATCGCGGGCATCGGCAGCCGAGCCGGATGCTGCTGATCTCGCCCGCGGCCGATGCCTCGGTCAGCCGTCCGGAGCAGGTTGCGATCGCCGCGCGCGATCCGATCCAGGATATTCCGGGCATCGTTGAGGCCGCGCGGCTCTATGCCGGCGAGCTCGAGGTCGGCCATCCCTTCGTCAGCCCGCTCAACGGCGGTTTCCGCGGGCTCGCGCCGATGACGATCTTTTCGGGCACGCGCGATCTTCTCTATCCCGACAGCGTCGACCTTGCCGCAAGGGCGAGGGCGGTGGGCGTGCCGATCGAGCTGCATCTATTGCGCGAGCAGCCGCACAACTTCGCGCTGATGCCGACGCCGGAAGGACGGCGGGCACGCGCGATCATCTTGCGTGAAGTGGCTTAGAGGGAGGGCGTGATCATGGTCACAGAGCGCCTGCCGTGATCGGTCTGGCGCCGTGTCCGCGCGGAGGGATAAGCGGCCCACGGGCGTTTCCTCTTGGATTGATCGTTCTGGTATCCGTGGTCTCGGTACCAGTGGTTTTGCGGGGCCTTAGGCGTGGCCCTTGATCTCATAGTGACCCGGCACGCATTTGTAGCGCTCGAGGCGCCAGTTCGCGTGATAAATCGGATGCTCACCCATCCACTTCGCGAGAGGCGCTTGTGCGCCGATCGCGCACTGCATCAGCGAAATCTCGGGTGTCATGTTGCTGTCGGTCACGATTTCCTCGACACAACTGCCTGAGCTGGCTGCGCCAAGCCGGCAAAGCACGGCAACGACGGTCACGAACATTCCTATCACCTCGTTGGTTGTTTCTGACCACGAAGAGGATGCAAGCGGAGTGCCAGAGCCTGTGACACGCAAACAACACGCTGGCCTGGCCGACTCAAATCCAGCGTCCACCCCCCATTTGGCGATTCGGATTGTAAAAAAATTGCCATTAACCCGAAGCCGGACAAATACGGGGAACCCGCTGGAAAACACCTGGGAATGATCGATTGTCCGGGCCGTGTCGCCTATGAGCCACTTCACAAGGCCCGCGCGCGGCATCGCGCGTAGTCCGCCCGCCGAAATTACCGAAGGCGAAGAGGGCAACGCGCGGCTTTTACCCGCGGATGTCGCGCTGCTACAGTTTTGCGCGCGCCGCGGTCAGCGGCGCCGTGACCAAGAAACACACCGACAAGGGGAGGGACCGAAGTCCCATGAAGGATTTTGCTGGAAAGATCGCGGTCATCACCGGCGGCGGCACGGGAATGGGGCGTGAGCTCGCGCGGCAGCTCGTCGCCGAAGGCTGCAACGTCGCGATGTGCGACGTCTCGGAAGCGGCGATGGCCGAGACCAAACGGCTCTGCGAAGTCGAGAAGCTGCCGCAGGGCCTGCGCGTCACGACGCACGTCGCCGACGTGGCGATCGAGGATCATCTGAAGCGGTTTCGCGATGAGGTCGCCGAGCAGCAGAAGACCGAAAAGGTTCATCTCTTGTTCAACAATGCCGGCATCGGCGGCGGCGGCAGCCTGTTCACCAACACCCGCGAGCAATGGGAGCGCACCTTCAACATCTGTTGGGGCGGGGTCTATCTCGGCGTGCGCACCTTCCTGCCGATGCTGGTCGCGGCGGACGAGGCCCACATCGTCAACACCGCGAGCGTCAACGGCTTCTGGGCTTCGATCGGCATGGGGCAGGCGCACACCGCCTATAGCTCCGCGAAGTTCGCGGTGAAGGGATTTACCGAAGCGCTGATCAACGATCTTCGCCTGCACGCCCCACACGTCAAATGCTCGGTGGTGATGCCCGGCCATATCGGCACGTCGATCGTCTCCAATTCGCGCAAGGTGCAGAGCGGCGACGGCTCGGAGCGGCTCAACGCCGACGAGGTGGCACTGACCCGCAAGCGCATGGCCGCCGCCGGCGTGCCGGATGCAGACAAGATGTCGGACGAGGACATCCAGGCCGCGTTCGCCGAGCGCGCCCGCAGCTTCCTGGAGGACGCGCCGACCACGGCCGCCCAGGCGGCGAAGATCATTCTGGACGGCGTCAAGGCGGAGCGGTGGCGCATCCTCGTCGGCGAGGATGCCGAGCGCCTCGACGAGCGTGTGCGCGCCACGCCGGAGCAGGCTTACGACCGTGCCTTCTACGAAAGTTTTACGCAGGAGGTCGGCTGGCGGCTTGGTTGAGGCCGCCGGCGGGGCGCCCACCCATCGCACCCGAAAGCCCGAGGAGGCGCGTCAGCGCCGTCTCGAAGGAGAGGCGTGCGCGCACGCCGCCGCTAGGGGTCATATTCGTTAGCGCGCCAACGAGGCGCGCTAATATGGCTATGATGGTCGTCATGGCAAGAGACGCTCGGACAATTCTATGTGTCAGCTGCTGCCAATGTTCGTCGCGCACCATGAGCTGTTGGAATGTCATCCATCCGTCATGACGATGTTCAAGCGATGTTGATCTCAAATGCCTGTAATGCCGCGCGAGGCGGCTTGGTCGGCGATCTGAAATGGTTTAGTCAATCGCGTAACGCGACGATTAGAGCGTAGCTTTTAGAGCGTAGCTTTCGATGATGCCCGCATGCCTCTCCGACGACTGGACCTTTTGCCCGGAGCGAGAGGACATTTCAGCTGAGTTCACGCGGCTGCTCACGGCGGCCCAGGAGGGCGGCGCCACGATCGCGGAATGCCTGATGATCGCGCGGCACCTGAAGCCCGACGACGACCGCTCTTGGCACCGCGAGTGGAAGAAGCTGGCGCAGACCAATCGGCAGCGCGCGGAGGCCGCGTTCGCGGAGGGCCACCGCGCCAGTGCGCAGCGCAATTGGCTGCGCGCCATGAACTATTATGGGGCCGCAGCGATGCCGCTCGACGCCGCCGACGAGCGCCGCTGGGTGGCGGTGCTGGCCACGCAGGAATGCGCGCGCAGCTACCTCACCGCGCGCAGGCCGGCCGGCGAGGTGGTGACGATACCCTGGCTCGACGGGCATTCGCTGCAGGGCTATTTCCTTCCTGCGTCGTCGGGGACGGAGCCGGCGCCGACTGTGATCTGCATCGGCGAGCCCGGCCACCGCAAGGAAGAATTTCTGTTCAAGCTCGAGCCGCACGCGCGCGAGCGCGGCTTCTCGATGCTGGCGCTCGACCTGTTCGGCGACCAGCGCGACGATTTTCTCGATACGCTCTTGCGGCGCAGGGATCTCGAGAGCGCGATCCCCGGCGTCATGGACTATCTGGAGACGCGGCAGGACGTCGATTTCGCGCGCGTCGCAATCGTCGCCGATGGCTGGGGCTCGTCCTTCGTGGCGCGCGCGGTATTGCAGGAGCCGCGGCTTGCCGCCGCCGTCTGCGACGGCGGCCTGTGGGACCTGCACGAGCGAGCCTTCTTCGCCAGCCGATTCGCGATGAGCGACGTCAGCATCGTGCCGGTGCCGCATGCGCCGCTGATGGCCTCCAGCGCCGACTGCCCGGTGCTGATCACCCTCGGCGAGGACGGCTGGCTCAAGGCCGACCGGGCGCGTCAGTTGGTCCAGAACTCCCGGCTCGGCAGCTCGGACGTCATGCTCAAAGTGTTCACTGCGGCGGAGACCGGCGCGGCACAGGCCCATGCCGACAATCCGAGCCTTGCCAACGAGTACATCTTCGACTGGCTCGAATCGCGCCTTCGCGCGCCCAGGCGGGTCTAGCCGCCGGCTTCCGCCTCAGAAGTCGAGACTCAGGCGGACGCAGGCCTTTTCCAGCCGGGTCTTCAGCGTCGCGAGCTTGGTGGTGAATTCGGCGAGCTCGGCCTCGTCGAACTCCCGGAAGACGAATTCCTTGATGGTCTTGTACTGCTCGTTGAGGCTCGCCAGGTGCTTCTGCGTCTTCTCGGTCAGGGACAGCCGGACTACGCGCGCGTCTGTCGGCGAGGGGCGGCGGCGCAACAGACCCTTCTTTTCCAGCAGCTTGGACTGGGTGGTGACGAAGGACGGATCGACGTGGAGGAGCTTGGACACGACGTTGACCGGAATGCCGTCGTCCTTGTCGAGGTCGGAGATCGCCATCAGGATCAGCCATTGCGGCCCGCTGATGCCGAGCGTCCTCGCCCAGAACTGACGCAGCTCCTCGAGATACATGTTGATCGACGATATCTCCCAGGTGAATCGCCTGATGATATCCAGGTTGCCGATGGTGCGCAGGCGCGCCCCTTCTTTCCTCGTCGCGGACACAGCGTCACTCCCGCAAGCTGATTCTCTTTTCGATCGTTCGTTTGTGGGCATAGTCCACGCAACTCTGCTCTGACGCAAGTGCAGAGCAGGCTAATTGTGTCACGAAAACTACAAATATGACCCGATCAACCTTCTCGGCCCACCCCCGGTGTTGCGCCGCGGACACACGGTTAGTGAAACTACAAAGCTGATCTAATAAACTATTTTGATTAACGGAGCTGCGCGGGCATATTGATCCGTGACGGTGGGGGGTTCTCGATCGTCCCGTTGCAGGTGGTTCGCTCACGTCCCTCGCGAATGCGGGTACGTCCGAAAACGCGAAGCGGCCGAGCGGATTTGATGAAGAGACGGGGATCTGGGGGGCCTCATGGTCCGGTCTCCGTTAAATGAGCAACTTGGAGGTTTTAAATGAAAGTGGTGAAGAGCCTTTTGCTCGGCACTGCGGCGGGATTGATCGCCGTTGGTGGAGCTCAGGCAGCTGATCTTCCGGTCAAGGCCAAGGCGGTCGAGTACGTGAAGATCTGCTCGCTCTACGGCGCAGGTTTCTACTACATGCCGGGCACCGATACCTGCATCAAGCTCGGTGGTTACGTCCGCGCCGACATGCTTCTCGGCGGCGGCGGCGACTATGGCTTCAGGAACAGCTCGAGCAGTGTGAACGGCGGGTCCAACAACCGTCTGACCAACTACTATTACACCCGCGCTCGTCTGGACTTCAACATCGATACCCGCACGGCGACCGAATACGGCGTCGTTCGTACCTACGCCGACCTCGTCGTCAGCTATGACTCCACGAACGTCACTGGCAGCAATCCCTCGGCGTTCTCGACCAGTTCGGCTTCGCTCGGTCTCTACCATGCGTTCATCCAGTTCGCCGGCTTCACCTTCGGCCGCACGGTCTCGATCTTCGACGCTCCTTGGCAGAGCTATCCGGCGGGCGGCCCCGATACCATTCCGGGCGGCTCCAACCACGTCAACGGCGTGAACCAGGTTGCCTACACGGCCGACTTCGGCCAGGGCATCACTGCTTCGTTCGCGCTGCAGGACGAGACGTCGGCGAACAATGGTCAGTCGAACCTCTGGAACGTGTCGTCGGGTACGGCGGCGCAGTTCGTGACCGGCGTCTATGGCGCCAGCGCTTGGGGCGGCACGCGCATGCCCGAGGTGATCGGTCAGGTTCGTGTCGACCAGGCCTGGGGTCTGGCGCAGATCTCGGTCGCGGCCCATGAGCTGCATTCAGCCTATTACGGCGCGACTGAAGTCTCCGGTCATCCCTCCGACAAGTGGGGCTGGGCCGTGCAGGGCGCCTTGTCGATCAAGAACATCCCGACCGGCGCGGGTGACGTCATCAACCTGCAGGCCGTCTACACGGACGGTGCGACCCGCTACAACTTCCAGAGCCTGTTCCCGCAGAGCTTCTTCATGTTCAGCGGCAGCGGCAACGGCGCCTATCAGAGCACCGGGTTCGCCGGTGTCGCCGACGGCGTGTTCGGAACCGGTACCGGTATCGACACCGTCAAGACCTGGGGCTTTCGTGGTGGCTATACCCACAACTGGAGCCCGAACTGGGCCAGCGCCATCTACGGTGGCTATGCTCAGCTGAGGTACGGCACGACGGGCAAAGGCCTGATCTGCACCAACTTCGCCGCGATCGCCGTGGCCGGTTCGACCTGTAATCCGGACTTCAACTTCGCGGTGGTCGGTGTGAACACCGTGTGGACCCCGGTCAAGGGCCTGGCGTTCACGGCCGACCTCAGCTGGTCGCGTCTGGACCAGAAGTACTCTGGCGCCATCAACAGCCCGGGCATTCCCTCGGCTGCGAAGCCGGCGGCCGTGTACGAGCTGAAGGACCAGGATTCGGTGAGCATGCTGCTGCGCGCTCAGCGCAACTTCTGATCATCGATCGCGCAAATCGATCGGAGAACCCCGGCGGTAAACCGCCGGGGTTTTTTCATGGGCATCGTTTCGGAAAATCAAATTGCTGATGCGGAACACGAAGGCGAGCCATGCGATTCGAATGCATCAAACTTATTTACTTACCTGAGTTACTAAGCTATATAGCTCTCAGCCAAATACGAAAGTTGCGGCTCTTAGCTTCATGCTAAGCCTCCAGAAACCTCCGGCGATGCCCCGCCGGAGGTTTTTTGTTGTCCAGCTGCGCGCAACGTCAGCCGCGTATCGCGCGGGTGCGCGCCGGCGGCCGGTAGGCGAGGCGGCTGTGGCCGGCGCAATAGGGCTGGCCGTCCGGCGCCGTGTTGCCGCAGAAGCAGAAATCGTCTGCGCCCGGCGTCGAGATCGGCCAGCGGCAGCGATTCTCCGACAGCTCCAGCAGCGAGCAGCGGTTGGCCTCGTCGATCGGGCCGGCAACCACCGGCGCATCGGTCTCGCCATAGAGCGTGGCGAGCATCTCGTATTGCAGCCGCGGCACAGCCTTGCGCATCCGCGCCGGCGCCAGGCCTCTGTCCTGGACCTTGCGGTCGTCGACCGTCCGGCCGCGCGTCAGATTGAGCCGCGACAATTTGCCGATCACCGCGTTGCGGCTGACGCCGATGTCGGCGGCGATCTCGCGACAGGAGAGGCCGGCCTCGAAGTGCTGCTTCAGGAGTTCGATTCGTTCGTCGGTCCAGGTCGGTGAGAGAACAGGCATTTGTCGGCGATCCCAGGTTGCAGATGTCGGCCATCCGCGGTCTCGAGATCCGTCCGCCTCACGTACCGAGCGCGCTCACGTCCTGCCATTGTCGCGGATCGACAGAAGACCGTCCTTGATGGCGAGACGGATGCCTTCCTCGATCAATGTCCGTGCGACGCCGGGAACGCTGGTGCCGTGGGTGCCCTGTCTCACCAGCTTCTCCAGATACGCGATGGTCGAGAGCGCCAAGGTTACGGGAATGCGGTCAGTCTCGGCTTTTTCGGTGGCCATGGCCCGAACGCTAGCCTCTTACTCGGATACATAAAAGTAACGATTAAGACTCTATTTAGGTTCGGGGGCGGAAGTCAAATGCAGGCTGTGCGTGACGCTCAGCATGTTGGAATCGCACGGGAAATTACCCACGACTCAGCGCGCCGCGCGGTAGACCGGGCGGCGGGGGTCGTCAATCGGTCGGGAAGGGGCGGCCCGGCTCAGCCGTGCACGATCGCCTTTTCGATCATGCAATGGATGCCTTTGGCGCCGTTGACGGTCTGGGTCACCCGGAGATCGGCGGCGAGGCTGCACAGCGTGTAGGCGTCCTCGCGCGACAGATTTCGCGTCTCGCCGAGCAGCGCGATCATGTCGCGCAGCGCGCGCACCACGCACTGGTCGAGATCGGGGTCCATCGCCATGGTCATGTAATGCGTCGGCGTCTCGGCGCGGGGGTAGTCGAGCTTCAGGTCCTTGCGCAGCGTCAGGCGGAAGCGGCCCTGCAGCGCGGTCTCGATTGCGGTGACGCAGACCTCGCCGTCGCCCTGCACGCCATGGCCGTCGCCGCAGGAGAACATTGCCCCTCGCACGAAGACCGGCAGATATAGCGTCGCACCTGCGCCGAGCTCCTTGTTGTCGAGATTGCCGCCCATCGCGCGCGGAATCAGCGAGGAGATGCGGCCCCAGGCTGGCGGCGGCGATACGCCCATCACGCCGAAGAACGGCTTCAGCGGCAGGTCGAGGCCCCACGGCATGCGGCCGACCATCCTGGTACGGTCGAGCGGAATGTTCAGGATCCGCGTCTCGTGGAAATCGTCGGGCAGGGTGCCGGACAGCGGCTTGATCATGTTCCAGCCCCAATCCTGCCGGAGCTGCACGTCGAGGATCTCGACCGCGAGCACGTCGCCGGGCTCGGCCCCTTCGACCGCGATCGGACCGGTGAGGATGTGGCCCGGCAGCATGCGCTCGTTTCTGGCATGAACCTGGTGCATCTCGGGCGGAATGTGAAACCTGTCGCGATCAGGCAGCATGTCGGGACCGCCGCTGATGGTGTCGACCGTGACCTCGTCGCCGCTGGCCACGGTGAGGACGGGCTTGAGTGCGGCTTCGAAGAAGCCCCAATGGCAGGTTTCAGGGCTGGAATGCAGGTGATGATGGGTCATTTGCCGCGTCCGGTTGGTTTGATCGGTCCGGGCTTGACCCGGCGATCGATCCTCTTTCAAGAAGGATTTCCGAACAAGGCCGGGCCGGCCAAGCCCGCGCATGGCAGGCACGATCATTCCAGCGAGGCTCCTCTGTTTTTCGCTCTCTCCAAGACCATCGGCGTCGCGCTGCTGCCGATCAATCTTCTGGTCGAGCTCGGAATTGTGTCTGTCTTGCTGATGGCGACGCGCTTTGCCGCGTTTGGCCGCCGGCTTGCCGTGACCACGCTGGTGCTGCTGGCGCTCGCGGCGTTCTCGCCGCTCGGCAATCTCCTGATCTACCCGCTGGAGTCGCGCTTCCCGGCGTGGGACGCCTCGCGCGGCGCGCCCGACGGCATCATCGTGCTCGGCGGCTCGGTCGACACCGATCTGTCGGCGGCGCATCGCACGCCGGTCGTCGCGCACGCGGCCGATCGTCTGTTTGCGCCGGCCGAGCTTGCGCGCCGCTACCCCAATGCGCGCATCGTCTTCACCGGAGGCTCCGCGAACCTGGTATCGAGCGAGGCCAGGGAGGCCGACTATTCCGCGCCGATCCTGGAGAATCTCGGCATCGCGAAGGACCGCCTGATCCTCGAGCGTAACTCCCGCAACACCTGGGAGAATGCGATCTTCACCAAGCAATTGGTATCACCAAAGCCCGGCGAGCGCTGGCTCCTGGTGACGTCGGCCTTCCATATGCCGCGCTCGATGGGAATCTTCCGCAAGGCCGGATTTGACGTCGAGGCCTATCCGGTGGACTGGCGGATGGGGGGACGTGAGGATCTATTCTCCTTCACCAACATGGGCGCGGACGGCTTGAGACGAACCGAAGTTGCGGTGCGCGAGTGGATCGGTCTTACCGCTTACCGTCTGATGGGCAGGATCTCCGAGTTGCTTCCGGGACCGGGCAGGGACTAGAACAAAGCCGCAAAACAAGAATACGCGGCGCACCATCGCCGGCGCGGAGGAAGCCATGCAACAGCAGAGTACGGACAGGATCGACCTTGCCGGCCTCGTCGCCGATCTCAACAGCCTGCTGCGGCTGAAGACGAACGTGATCGGCATGAAATTGTTCGCGAGCATCGCGGAGATGGAGGCGATCCCGAAGATCCGCCGCCCGAACGCAATTCACACCACCGACCAGATCGTCAGCATGGCCGCGCGCCTGGGCTGGACCGTCGGCATCACCGCCGACGATCTCGTGGGTAGCCAATGCCGTGCGGTGATCGGTCTTGCGCCGCAGGACGAGAAATGGCTCGCCGGCGAGAACTATGTAGGGGTGTGGCATGGCACGGCGGACGACGCGCGCAAGCGCCAGGAGGCGCTGGACGTGGTTCCGTTCGGACACTATCAGGCGCTCGCCGTCAGTCCGCTCGCCAGCGGCCGGCTCGATCCGCCCGACATCTGCCTCGTCTATGCGACGCCGGGGCAGATGATCATCCTGATCAACGGGCTGCAATATACCGGCTACAAGAAGTTCGAATGGGGCGTGGTCGGCGAGACCGCCTGCGCGGATTCCTGGGGGCGGGCGCTCAAGACCGGGGAGCCCAGCCTGTCCTTGCCATGCTATGCCGAACGGCGCTATGGCGGCGTGCCGGACGAGGAGATGCTGATGGCCTTGAAGCCCTCCCATCTCGCCAGGGCGATCGAGGGCATGAAGGCGCTGGCCAAGAACGGCCTGCGCTATCCGATCCCGCCCTATGGCATTCAAAGCGACGTCCGTGCCGGCATGGGCGTGAGCTACGCGAAGAAGTAAAGGCCGATCATGAGCTCTGCGAAATTCGACATCGTCGTCTACGGCGCGACCGGCTTCACCGGCCAGCTCGTCGCCGAATATCTGGCGGCGCATTACAAGGACGACAAGGCGCTCAAATGGGCGATGGCGGGCCGCAGCCTCGACAAGCTGACATCGGTGCGTGACGCCATCGGCGCGCCGGCCGACACGCGGCTGATCGTGGCGGATGCGTCGGATGCGGCGTCGCTGAAGGCGATGGTGGCGCAGACCAAATCGGTGATCACGACCGTCGGTCCCTACCAGTTCTACGGCGAGGATCTGCTCGCTGCCTGCGTCGCTGCGGGCGTCGATTATTTCGATCTTTGCGGCGAGCCGGTGTGGATGCGGCAGATGATCGACAAGTACGAGGCGGCGGCCAAGGCGAGCGGCGCGCGCATCGTGTTCTCCTGCGGCTATGATTCCGTGCCGTTCGAGCTCGGCACCTTCTTCGTGCAGGAGGAGGCAAAGCGCGTGTTCGGCGCGCCGGCACCACGTGTGAAGGGCCGCGTGCGCGACATGCGCGGCACGTTGTCAGGCGGCACCGCGGCGAGCGCGAAGGCGACCTTCGATGCCGTCGCCAAGGACCTCAGCCTCGTCGCCATCCTCAACGACCACTTCGCGCTGACACCTGATTTCACCGGCCCGAAACAGCCCAAGGGCAACAGGGCGGTCTTCGAAGAGGACCTGCAATCCTGGGCCGCGCCGTTCATGATGGCTCTGATCAACACCCGCAACGTCCATCGCTCCAACATGCTGATGGGCTTTCCCTACGGGAAGGACTTCGTCTACGACGAGATGGTGCTGACCGGTCCCGGCGAGAAGGGCGAGGCCAACGCCAAGCGCGTGATGGCAGCCAATGCCGAGAAGACCGGGCCGAACGCGCCGAAGCCGGGCGAGGGCCCGTCGAAAGAGGAGCGGGAGAACGGCCTGTTCAACCTGCTCTATGTCGCGATCGCCCCCGACGGCCGCATGGTCCGCGCCGGCGTCACCGGCGACCGCGATCCCGGCTACGGCTCGACCTCGAAGATGATCTCCGAATGCGCGATCTGCCTGCTGCGCGATGCGAGCGACGTTCCCGCCGGCTTCTGGACGCCAGGCGCGGCGATGCAGCACAAGCTGATCAAACGGCTGCAGGACAATGCCGGGCTGACGTTTGGGGTGGAGAGCTAGGTCGGCTCTCGTAGGATGGGCAAAGGCGCAACGCGCCGTGCCCACCATCTCTCAGTGGTGGGCACGCTGCGCTTTGCCCACCCTACGGCACCGTCTCTGTCACGCCGCCCTGGCATCATACGCGTACATGAAGTCCATGCCCTTGGCGCCCAGCGGCAGCAGCCATTTCAGCATCTGATTGCGCATCCAGGCGCCGGTGGCGCTGAACTCGCGCTTGCTGTTGCCGTTGCGGCGGGCGATCGCGACGATCTTCTCGGTGCGCGGGCGGCGCTCGGCCTCGAAGGCCTGGAAGGTGGCGCCGAGCTCCTGGCCCTCCTGCATCAGCCGAGCAAATCGCATCGCGTCCTCCAGCGCCAGCGAGGCGCCCTGGCCGGCATGGGGGCTGGTCGCGTGCGCGGCATCGCCGATCAAGACCGAACGCTTGCGCGACCAGGTCGGCAGGGTCGCGACGTCGAGCGTGTCGGTGACCACGATGTTCTCGGCCGCTTCGATGATGGCGGGGATCGGATCATGCCAGCCGTGATGGACGCCGCGCAGATGCTGCTTCAGCGTCGCATGGTCGAGCGCGCGGAACGTCGCCGCGTCCATGCCGTGCGCCGGCTGCGTGCTCCACCACATCACGCCGTCTTTCGGATCGGAGCTGCAATAGCCATAGCCGAAGAAGCCGCTCTGGCCGAAGGTCGTTTCGACGTGCTGGCCGATGGATCTGCCGTCGAGCACGGCACGCGGCACGAAGCCGCCGAAGCCGATCAGGCCGGTGTCGAACGGCTGCGGGCCGTCAGGCACGACCTGGCGGCGCACGACCGAGTGCACGCCGTCGGCGCCGATCAGGAAGTCGCCTTCGGCGGTGGTGCCGTCGGCGAAGTAGGCGATGATCGGCTGGTCGCCGCGATCCTCGATCTTGATCAGGCGCTTCTCGAAATAGAGCGAGACAGAGGCGCACCAGGCCTTGTCGATCAGGATCTCGTTCATCGTGGCGCGCGCGATGTTGACGGCCGGCTGGCCGAAGCGCCGCGCCAGGTCGCGGTTGATCGAGCCGAGCTTCTCGCCGCCCTGCGAATAGAAGTCGAAGGCTTCCGCGACCGAGCCGCGGTCGATCAGCTGCTTCGCCAGCCCGATCTCGTCCAGGACATGCATGCCGTTCGGTGCGATCTGCAGGCCGCCGCCGATCCCTTTCGAATAGGGCCAGGCCTCGTAGATCGCGGATTCGATGCCGGCGCGGCGCAGCAGGATCGCGGCGACGGGGCCGGCGATGCCGGCGCCGATGATCAGCGCCTTGCGGGGACGGTGGGCCATGGCTTGCTCCCGACGTTTCCGTGGTGCTAGGAGAAATTACGGTCACTAATTATCTTAGTAACTAAGATATATATTGCCTAAGAGATGAGGTGGGCCTTGTCAAGGACGAAGGCGCGCGCTGCGCTGCTGCAGGAGCTCGAGGATGCCATGCGCAGGTCGTCCGCGCAGGGCGTGCTCTACGGACAGACCGTTGCCAACGTTGCCGGAATTGCCAATTCCGACCTCGAATGCATGGACATCCTGTATCTCGAGGGGCGCGTCACCGCAGGGAGGCTCTCCGAGGTTACGGGCCTGACGACCGGTGCGATCACCGGCGTCGTCGACCGGCTCGAGAAGGCTGGCCTCGTGCGCCGCGAGCGCGACGAGAAGGACCGTCGCAAGGTGTTCATCGCGGTCGTGCCCGAGGCGATCGCAATGCTCGGCCAATTCTACGTGCCGATGCAGCAGGCGATGGAGAAGGTCTTCGGTGTCTATTCCGACGAGGAACTGCGCTTGCTGCTGCGCTTTGCCAATGAGGCTTACAAGGGTGTGCTGGCAGCAACCGAGGCGCTGAAGGGGTTGCTCGATACGCCTCCGGAGAAGCGGCCCGAGCTCAAGCTGAAGAAGCGTCCTCACCAATCCTAGCCTTGTAGACCTGCGCGGCCGCGATCATGCCCCACACAGCACCCAGCATCATCCAGAAGTGCCGCCAGTGGTCGGTGTCGATCACGAAGCTTTCGCCGACGGTGCCGAGGAAGGCGGAAAAGACCGCGAGGTAGGCGCGCTGCCACGGCACACGGATGAAGACGTGGCGGAAACCCATGATGACGGTGGTGAAGACCAGCGCGGGATAGCACGCGCCGGAGAGCCAGCCGCCGGACATGAAGGCGTTGAGGTAGGAGTTGTGGGTGTCCTCGGGGAAGTAGCGGTTGAATTGCAGTGGACCGATGCCGAACGGCAGATCGAGCGCCATCTCCGCACCCAGGATGTGCCGGCCGAACCGGCCGAAGCGGCCTTCGTCATAGCTCTGGCCGAAGCTCGCGCGCTGCTTGAACATCTCCGCCGTGGAGTCGAGCGACAGCAGCACGGCGATCAGCGCGAGGCCGAGCACCGCGGCGACGATCGCCATGATGACGATGCGCGAACGTTGCGCATTGGTGCGGCTGGTCAGCACCATCAGCGCCAGCATGAAGGCGGAGGTCAGCACCAGGCCGCCCCAGGCCGCACGCGAGAAGGCGAGCAGGATCGCCAGCGACATGATGCCGAAGGCGATGACGTTGCGGAATGCCTTGGCCAATTTATCGGAGACCACGCTCTGAAGCGCGAACAGCGCCGGCAAAATCAGGTAGGCGCCGAGCACGTTCGGGTCCTTGAAGGTGCCGCGCGCGCGGCCGTAGAGCGTCAAGAGGTCGTTGCCGCCGGGAACCAGGTGGAAGTAGCCGGCGATCGCCAGGAGCGCGGCAATCATCGCGCCGACCACGAGGCCGCGGCGCAGCATGTCGAGCCGGGCCTCGGTGTCCTCGGAGATGACCATGGCGAAGAACAATACGGTCACCGCCATGTACCAGGAGGTCGCGATCCAGCTCACCACCTCCGTCCGCTCGTACAGCGGAATCGCGCTGATGGTGTAGCCGACATTGAGCAGGATCAGCATCAACAGCAGCGGCATCAGCACGAGACGCAGGCGCAGGCCGGTGGCGAAAAAGGCGACGGTCGCGAGCAGCGTCGCGATCTCGTAAGGGCTCGGCTCGATGAAGACGATGGCGCCAGAGGCGCCGACCAGCCACACCAGCGCGCGCTGCAACGCCAGCACGCCGGGCGCGGCCGTTGCGGCTGCGTTCACTCCACCGGCTGTCGCCGCATACGCCATCACACGCTCACGCTACTCGCACGCCGCACAACGCCGTCATCGCCCAGCCTTCGCGGGCCATGACAGAAAAACTCAACTCAATACGCGTTCTCGTTCTTGGTCAGCAGCGAGATCGGCGTCTTCAGGAGAATGACGAGGTCGAACAGCACCGACCAGTTCTCGATGTAATAGAGGTCGAACTCGACGCGCTTCTGGATCTTCTCTTCGTTGTCGATCTCGCCGCGCCAGCCGTTGATCTGGGCCCAACCGGTGATGCCCGGCTTGACGCGGTGGCGGGCGAAATAGCCGTCCACGGCTTCGTCGAACAGCCGGCTCTGCAGCTTGCCCTGCACCGCATGCGGGCGCGGGCCGACCAGCGACAGATTGCCTGAAAACACCACGTTGAAGAGCTGCGGCAGTTCGTCCAGGCTGGTCTTGCGGATGAAGCGGCCGACGCGGGTGACGCGCGGATCGTTCTTGGTCACCACCTTCGAGGCGGTCGGGTCGGCCTGATGGTGGTACATCGAGCGGAACTTGTAGACGTCGATGCGCTCGTTGTTGAAGCCGAACCGCTTCTGTCGGAACAGCACCGGGCCGGGGCTGTCGAGCTTCACGGCGAGCGCAACCAACGCCATCACCGGCAGGGCTGCGAGCAGCGCAAGGCTGCCGACAATACGGTCGAACAGCCATTTCATCACCAGGTCCCAATCGGTGATCGGCGCCTCGAACACGTCGAGCGTCGGCACCTCGCCGAGATAGGAATAGGAGCGGGGCCGGAAGCGCAGCTTGTTGGTGTGCGCGGAGAGGCGGATATCGACCGGCAGCACCCAGAGCTTCTTCAGCATCTCCAGGATGCGCGTCTCCGCCGAGATCGGCAGCGCGAACAGCACGAGGTCGACGCGGGTGCGGCGGGCGAACTCGACGATGTCGTCGACCTTGCCGAGCTTGCGCGCGCCGGCGCAGGTGTCGAGCGCGCGGCTGTCGTTGCGGTCGTCGAACACGCCGAGCACGTGGATGTCGGAATCCTCCTGCGCCTTCAGCGCCTCGACCAGTTCCTCGCCGTTGCTGTCGGATCCGACGATGATGGTGCGGCGGTCGAGCCGGCCCTGGCGCGCCCAGGCGCGGACCAGCGCGCGCAGCACCAGGCGCTCGGCAATCAACGCGGCGAGTCCGAGGAAGTAGAAGGCGGCGAGCCACAGCCGCGAGATTTCGCTGCCGAACTTGGCGAAGAAGGAGATGCCGATGAAGAGCAGGAAGACGAACGACCAGGACGAGATCATCCGCGTCATTTGCCGGAGCTGACCACGGAACAGCTGCACCTGGTAGATGTCGGCGGCCTGGAAGCAGACCACGGCGGCGATGGCGACGGCGATGACCTCGGCCGGATAGATCCAGCTGAACGCCCCCGCGAGCGGCATGACGTAGCCGAGATAGATTGCGATGCCGACGAGGCTCAGCAGCGCGAAATCGGCAAGGCGCACGAAGCCGGCGATCACGATCGGCGAATAGGCGCGGGCGACCTTCTGGTTGACGACTTCGAGCGCGGCAGGCGAGAGCCGGCGACGGCGCTCCACGAAGGGCTGGTCAGCAGGCTTTGCCGCAGCGCTGGCCGCGGCATCGAGCATCGAGCGTGCGTTGAGCGGTTCCACGGGCGTTCACGTCCATTCCAGACCCGCGGCACGGCCTTACGCGCCCGGGCAAGCATCCCCTGGCGCTTCGATTATCGAACAAATCGGAAGATTTTCTAAAGCTGGCTTAAGGATGGTTAATGATTGGCAAATGCGTCGCGATAGCCGGCGAGCACGCCCTCGACCATCGCGGCTTGCGAGAAGTGCGCCGAGATACGCTCGCGCAAGGAGAGTGCGCGTTGCGCGGTCGTTTGCGGATCGTCCAGCGCTGCGGCGATCGCCTCCGCCATGGCCTCGGGATCGCTGGGCGCGAACAGCGCGGGGCTGTCGACGCCCAGGATCTCGGGAATGCCGCCGATCTTGGATGCGATCATCGGAATGCCCGCGGCGCCGGCCTCGATCACGACGTAAGGCATGGAATCGCCGCGCGAGGGGACGACGAGCAGCCGCCCCTTGGAGAAGCCGTAGCGCGCCTTGACGTGACCGATGAAGCGGATGGCGCTCGCCAGGCCGAGCCGATCGACCTGTGCTTTCAGCGCGGCCGTCTCCTCGCCGTCGCCGCCGAGCGTGAGCGTCACCTTCTTGCCGCCCTCGTGCAGGCGCGCCACAGCATCGACCAGCAGGTCGGCGCCCTTGATGTGCCTGAACTCGCCGACATAGCAGAGGTCGGTCGCATCCTCGGCGGTGACGACCGGCTCGAATTCCTCCGGCGTCACGCCATTGAAAACGCAGTGCACCACGCCCTTGGGCGTGCCGACGATGCGCTGATAGGTGTCGCGGGCAAAGGCGCTCTCGAACAGAAACAGGTCCGTCGAGTCCATCAGCGCGCGTTCGAGCCGTGCGTAGAATTCGCCCTTGAAGGTGTTGAGCGGATAGTGCAGCGAGCCGCCATGCGGGGTGTAGATCCGGATCGTGTCGTCCGAGCGCCGCCGCATGCGGATGAAAGCACCGGCCTTGGCGCCGTGGCCGTGCAGCACGTCGGGCTTGAGCGTGGCGATGAGCCGCCGCATGCGGAGCCATACCAGGACGTCGTCGGGCGACGGCTCGCGGCGGATCGCCATGCGGTGGACGCCGAGCTTCAGGCGCGGCGCAAGCTCGGTCAGCGCCTTGTCGGCGCGCTCGCCGCCGGTGAGGCTGTCGGCGAGGATGCCGACATGATGGCCGCGGTCGACCTGGCCGTTGGCGACGTCGAGGATGTGGCGGAAGATCCCGCCGACCGGAGCGCGCACGGCGTGAAGGATGCGAAGCGGCCGGTCGGGAGAGGGGGGCATGATCAAAACCAGCTCGACGGCGACTGCCGAACAATTCTCACGAAATAATCGAGATGGATTAAGGGGCCTCGTGGTTAACAAACGGTGACGGCTCGGCGCGCGCAAGGCGCGTGTCGTGGCGATTAACCCAGCGGCAACCTTAATGGAGTGTAATCGCCCCGGTTGAGGTAGAGTCGCAGCGTTGCCCTGCGGGAGTGTTCGATGCGTTTAGCGTTCTGGCGTGCCGGCAAGGAAAAGGCTGTGATCGCGCGGGCCGTCGCGAAGTCCAAAGGCGAAGCTGCGCCCAAGAGCGAAACGAAGGCTGAAAAGCGCGAAGCGAAGGCCGAGAAGATCGAAGCCAAGGTTGAGGCCAAGATCGAAGCGAAGCCCGCAGCGAAGTCCGCTCCCGTCATCGCCAAGCCTGGGCAGGTCGAATCCGGCGACATCGACCTGCACGCGCTCGGTGCGGCCCTGGCGCGCAAGCGCGGCTGGGTCATCGTGCCGACGGTGCTGGCGCTCGTTGCCTCGCTCGCCATCGTCAATCTCGTCACGCCGCGCTACAAATCTGAAACCCGGATTCTGATCGACGGCCGCGAGAACGTGTTCCTGCGTCCGAACAGCGACCGCACCGAGGAGCGGCAGGCGCTCGATGCCGAGGCCGTCACCAGCCAGGTGCAGCTGGTGCTATCGCGCGATCTGGCGCGCGAGATCATCAAGAAGAACAAGCTCGCCGAGCGCCCCGAATTCGATCCGGTGCTGCAGGGCATCTCGCCGCTCAAGTCGCTTGCCGCGCTCGTCGGCATCGTCCGCGATCCGTTCGCGATGACGCCGGAAGAGCGCGTGCTCGATTCCTATTACGAACGCCTTCAGGCCTACGCCGTCGACAAGTCGCGCGTGATCGTGGTCGAATTCCAGTCCGCCGATCCCGAGCTTGCCGCGCGCGTCGCCAACTCGATCGCAGACGGCTATCTCGTGCTGCAGCAGGGGGCGCGCCAGGAGCAGGCCAAGAACGCCAGTCAATGGCTGGCCGGCGAGATCGAGAGTTTGCGCAAGAAGGTCTCGGACGCCGAAGCCAGGGTCGAGGACTTCCGTTCAAAGTCCAGCCTGTTCATCGGTACCAACAACACCACGCTGTCGAACCAGCAGATGGGCGAGGTCAACACCCAGCTCAACAATGCGCGCTCGATGAAGGCGGATGCGGAATCCAAGGCACGGCTGATCAAGGAGATGCTCCAGAGCGGCAAGCCGATCGAGGCATCCGAGGTCGTAAACTCCGAATTGATGCGCCGGCTGTCGGAGCAGAGGGTCACGCTGCGCGCCCAGCTCGCCGAGCAATCGTCGACGCTGCTCGGCAATCATCCCCGGATCAAGGAGCTGAAGGCGCAGCTCGGCGACCTCGACAATCAGATCCGCGATGAAGCCGCCAAGATCTCGCGCTCGCTCGAGAACGACGCCCGCATCGCCAGCGGCCGGGTCGATGGCCTCACCGTGAGTCTCGAGCAGCTCAAGAAGCAGGCGGCCTCCACCAACGGCCAGGACGTCCAGCTCCGCGCGCTGGAGCGGGAAGCCAAGGCGCAGCGCGATCTGCTCGAGACCTATCTCGCCAAGTACCGCGAGGCCAACACCCGCGAGACCATCGACACCGCGCCGACCGACGGCCGCATCATCTCGCGCGCCATCGTCTCGAACACGCCGGCCTATCCGAAGAAGCTGCCGATCGTGCTGATCGCGACGATCGCAACGCTGCTGCTCTCGTCCGGCGTCGTCGTCACCGGCGAGCTGCTGCGACAGACCGCGCCGGGCGCGGCGATGAGCTCTGCGCCGGCGCCGGTGCGCGAGGAGCCGCTGGTCGTTCAGCGGGCCATCGAACCCGTGGTCGACAGGGGCGGCGAACCAATGTTGGATCCGATGTTGGCGGAGCCCGCGCCGCTGCAGCCGGAGATAACGGCCGATTTGGATACGAGCGAATTCGCCGAGATCGAACGTCTGGCCGACGAACTGCGTGCCGCAGGCACTGCGGCCAAGAAGGTCACGGTGCTCGGCACGGCGCCCGGCGAAGCCATCACGCTGTCGACGCTGACGCTGGCGCGGAACCTGGCGCGCGATGCACGCGTCGTCGTGGTCGATCTCGCCGCCTCCTCGCCGACCATTGCCGCAGTCTCCGCCGATGCGCAGGCTCCCGGCCTTGCCGAGCTGATGCAGGGCGAGGCCTCGTTCGCGCAAGTCATCACCCGGGACAAGCTGTCGCGGCTGCATCTGGTGATGGCCGGCCGTCCCGGCTTCGACCGCAGCCTGCTGCAATCGCCGCGCGTCGCACTCGCGATCGACGCGCTGCTGCGGGCTTACGACCACGTGCTGATCGATGCCGGCAGCGCCTCCGACCTTCCGGCCGAGCTGTTGACGGCGCATGCCCGCGCCGTCGTGGTGCCCGACGCCGCGATGGCACCGGATGCGCGCGCGCAGATGTGCGAGCAGCTGAGAGCCGTCGGCTTCAGCGCGGTGGCGATGCTGAGCAAGCCGGTGCAGCCGTCCGATGCCGCCGAGACGCCGCGCGTTGTCGCGGCGTAGGTGAGGGACGCCGCTGCCGGGCGTTCGAGAGACTGAGTGAAATTGGTGCTGCTCTTACCCTCCCCTGGAGGGGGAGGGTCGATCGCGCGCAGCGCGAGCGGGGTGGGGTGATCTCTCCACTCGGGCACTGTTGGATGTGGAGGGACCGTCACCCCACCCCGTTACGCATTTCGCTTCGCTGCATGCGTAACGACCCTCCCCCTCCAGGGCCCTCCAGGGGAGGGTGCAAGGCTCGCTGGTGGAGAGGTCTTACCCGAACGCCTGCCGCAGCCGGCGGGCCATGTCGAACAGCATCTGGTTCTGCTTCACCAGCCGCTTGCCGTGGCTGAGCGAGGACATCGCCATCGCCGCGAGCCTGCCGCGCGAGGTCAGGGGCACGAAGCTGTCGAAGATCTCCTCGTCGTCCTTGCAGAACATCCGCTTGTAATCGTCCGAGCCGATGCCGAGGTCGAGCGAGCGGTAGCCGCGCTCGCCGTAGCGGTCGATGATGTAGCGCATCAGGATCAGGCCGGGGCTGTAGCGGGCGTGCTCGGACATCGTGTAGGTGTTGAACATCATCGAGAAGCGCTCGCCGTCGGCGACGCCGGCGAAGATCGCGATCACCTCCTCGTCGCATTCGAGCGCATGGATGTCGATCACGTGACCTTCGCCGCGCGGCGCGAGGCAGGCGCTGCGGACGAATTGCTCGACGCCGGGTTCGGAGAAGACGTTCGGCAGCTTCTGCTCCGCCATCCGCGCCGGCTTGACACGGAAGAACCAATCCAGCAGGCGAATGACGTCTGCGTCCGACGTCGCCAGGTGATAGCGGTAGCCGGCGAGGGACTGAAGCTTCTTCTCCTTGCTCTTGAGGCGGCGGCGGAGGGAATTGCTGATCCGCGATGCCGGCGGGCCGTCCGGCTCCATCACCAGTCGCGGACAGCCGTTGATCGGGCGCTGCCGCGGCAGGGCTGCAAACGGGTTTTGCTGGTCGTGCCAGCGCTCGGGCTGCTGTGTCAGTGCGAGCACGTCGGCGTGCTCGCCGAGCGGCGCAAGCAGTGCATCGAGATCGGCGCTGGCGGCCTCGGCTGCGAACTCGGCGTTCCAAAGGCCCATGTTGAAGGTGGTGTGCTTGCCGCCCATGAAGCCGGCGGTGCGCACGCCGTGGCCCTGCCGCAGCGAGAGCGGCAGCAGCAGGAGCGGGCGGCGATCGGCGTCGCGGGCGATCACGATGAACGGCCGGGCACCTTCACGGGCGCCGACCAGCCGCTGCCACGGATCGAGCAGATCGAAGCGCTGGTAGGGCGTGAAAAGATGGCCACTGGCCTCGAAGCCGCGCCAGACCGCCTCGGCCTCAGCGAGATCGGTGACGATGTCGACCTGTGCGATACGGCTCGCTCTCGACCGCGCTGGCGCTTCTGCCGTCCGGCTTTGCATCGCCGCAGCCATGGTCATTCGCGAAACCTGTCGAGAAATCGAAAATACGTACTTCGGCCCGTGGCCGACCTTTGCAAACAAAGGTCAACAAAGGGTAATGACTTGGGCGAGGGAACTGACCGCCGGCGCGCGCGAAGGGTGGGATTTTGGCTTCCGACGACAGATGGCTGGAACGGCTGCGCCTCGAGCTGGCCTGGTTCACCGGCCAGGCCGCGCTGCGTAGTCGCGGTGCCGGCGCCATCCTGCGCTTCCGCTACGTGCGGCCGCGGCGGCGCGGATTTCAGCCGCTGCGCGAGCACGAGATCACGGCACAATTCCTCGACCGCGCCATCCGCGCGCTGAAGCGGTGGAACTACGATTTCCTCGGCATGGACGAGGTCTGCCGGCGTGCGGTGACGCTGCCGGAGAAGCGGCGCTTCGTGGCGCTGACCTTCGATGGCGCCGGCAAGGATCTCATCAGCTTCGCCTATCCGGTGCTGGCGCGTCACGCCGTGCCATTCACGATCTATGTGCCGACCGCTTTTCCCGACGGGGTCGGCGAGGCCTGGTGGCTCGGGCTGGAGCAGGTGATTGCGCGCGAGAGCCGCATCGACCTGATGATGGGCGAGAAGGAGCAGCGCTTCACGGTGGCCGACAAGGCCGGAAAGCAGGCGCTGTTCTCGCATCTGGAGAGCTGGCTGCGCTCGCTGCCGCCGGCGGATGTGTCGGCAGCGATCGCCGATCTCTGTACGCGCTATCGGATCGACCTCGCTGCGCTCTCGCGCGAGGCGTCGATGGATTGGGAGGACCTCGCCAGGCTCGCCGGCGATCCGCTCGTGACGATCGGCAGCGCAACGGTGAACTATCCGATGCTGGCCAACATGAAGGACGCGGCCGCACTGCGCGAGATGACGATGGGCAAGGCCGTGGCGGAATCGGCCTTCCAGCGCGAGATCAGGCATTTCGCCTATCCGTTCGGCGACCGCGCTTCGTTCCGGCGCAGCCACGTCGTGATGGCAGAGCAGGCGGGCTTCGCCAGCGCGGCCTCGACGATCCCGGGCATCGTGGAGGCGGAGGGACGCACGAACTTGCGCGCGCTGCCGCGGATCTCCTGGGACGGGCGCGTGCGCTCGCTGCGGATGCTGCGCGTGCTGGTGTCGGGCGCCGCCTTTGCGCCGGTGCGGCCGACCGGGAGCGCTACGAGCCAGACCTGAGGCGATCGGGCCGCTGCATCCAGCTCACGATCGGCATCGCCGGCAGCACCCAGCCCATGCCGACCACGACGTAGTAGATCGCCTGCCGCCAGCCGGATTCGGCGATCCACGGCATCTGCGCCACCGCCATGCCGAGCAGGGCCCAAACGGTGGCCAGCACCAGCAGCAGGATGGCGCCGAGGAACTTGCGGGTGCGGATCGTCATGGCGGGAACTTTAAGGCTTTCGCGTTACTTGCGCTGCGGGAGCGGGGGACTATAAGGGGCACGCAATCCGGTTCAAGTCTCTTCGCCACGGGCTTGGTTTTGTCCTTGAAATGACGACGAATTCCGCCCCATCCGAGCCGCATCGCGCCGTGCGCTGGTGGCTTATCTGTGTGGCCGCGCTGATCGCGTTGATGGTGCTGGTCGGCGGCGCGACACGGCTGACGGAATCGGGCCTGTCGATCGTCGAATGGAAACCGGTCACGGGCAGTGTTCCGCCGCTGTCGGAAGCGGCATGGGCCGAGGCGTTCGAGGCCTACAAGAAGATCCCGCAATATCGCGAGCTCAATTCAGGCATGAGCCTGTCCGAGTTCAAGACGATCTTCTGGTGGGAGTGGAGCCACCGGCTGCTCGGCCGTTTCATCGGCGTCGCCTATCTGCTGCCGTTCCTGTTCTTCCTCTGGCGCGGCGGATTGTCGATTGAGCTGAAGCGCAGGCTGTGGCTGCTGTTCGCGCTCGGCGGCCTCCAGGGCGCGGTCGGCTGGTGGATGGTGGCTTCGGGCCTGACGGAACGCACCGAGGTGTCGCAATATCGGCTGGCGACGCATCTTTCGCTCGCGCTCCTGATCTTCGCCGGTATCGTCTGGACGGTGCGGCGGCTCGAGCAGCGACCTCAGATCGCGGCGTCCGCGCGGCTACGGTTCACGAGCGCGGTGCTGCTCGTGGTGACCTTCGTGCAGATCTATTTCGGTGCGCTGGTCGCGGGCCTGCGGGCCGGGCGGGCCTACAACACCTGGCCTGAGATTGATGGGGCGCTCATCCCCTCGGCGGAACGGTTGTGGTTCGAGACGCCGTGGTGGCGCAACATGTTCGACAATGTGCTGACGGTGCAGTTCGAGCATCGCATGACCGCCTACGTGTTGATCGTGCTGGCGCTGCTGCATGCGATCGACGCGGTGCGCTCGCGTGCAGGTGCGGCAGCGAGCGGCGCGTTGTGGCTGTTCGCGGCGGTGAGCGTGCAGGCGGTGCTCGGCATCCTCACGCTGCTCAACCAGGTGCCGATCGATCTCGCGCTGACCCATCAGGCGGTTGCGATCGTGGTGTTGACGCTGGCAGTGGTGCAGGTGGAGCGGCTGGCGTCACGGCAGTCGGCGCAGGCGCAGCCGCGCGCGGTCCCCGTGGGTCAGCCCGGCTGATCACCATCAGCCCGGCTGATCAGCAATAGCCGTAGACGCCGCACGCATAGGGCAGGCGCCAGAAATAATCGACCTGTTTCCCGCCGTAATAGGCGCCCTGATAATCGTAGCTCCAGGGGCGGCCGTAATAGCCGGGCAAGGTGTGGGAGCCCGGCAGCAGCGGCGTGCCCGGCAGGTTGCGGATGTAGCTGCCGATGCCGTAGGCCGGCGAGATCAGCGCATCCGGATCGGTTTCGACATAGACCTGAGGTGGTTCCTGCGGCGGCCCGGCCGCGCGCCGCTTCGGCGTCGCCGGCAGATCGGCGGCAATGGCCGCCGAGGCCGTCAGCATCACAGCCAGGGCGGGCACCATCCAGCGCAGCATCGTCGGCTCCGAATCAAAAGGGGCGATCCAAGCACGACGTATGGGGCAGATATGGTTAATGAGGGTTAACCGGCGGCGGCCAAAACGGCCGCCGTCGTTCCCAGGCGCTACGCCCCCAGCGCCTGTTCCAGATCCGCGATCAGGTCCTCCTTGTCCTCGATGCCGACCGAGATCCGGACCACGTCCGGGCCGGCGCCGGACTTGATCTTGGCGGCATCGTCGAGCTGGCTGTGCGTGGTCGAGGCCGGATGGATCACCAGCGAGCGGGTGTCGCCGACATTGGCGAGGTGCGAGAACAGCTGCAGCTTCGAGACCAGGCTGACGCCGGCGTCGTAGCCGCCCTTCAGGCTGAAGGTGAACACCGCGCCGGCGCCCCGCGGCGCGTATTTGCGCGCGAGCTGATTGTACTTGTCGCTCGGCAGCCCGGCATAGCTCACCGAGGCCACCGCCGGATGTCCCGCGAGGTATTCGGCAACGGCCTTGGCATTGTCGCAGTGCTTCTGCATGCGCAGGGGCAGCGTCTCGATGCCGGTCAGGATCATGAAGGCGTTGAACGGCGACAGCGCCGGGCCGAGGTCGCGCAGGCCGAGCACGCGGCAGGCGATTGCGAAGGCGAAATTGCCAAACGTCTCCTGGAGGCGGATGCCGTGATATTCCGGGCGCGGCTCCGAGAGCATGGGGTACTTGCCGCCCGTGGACCAGTCGAAGGTGCCGGCATCGACGATGATGCCGCCGAGGGAATTGCCGTGGCCGCCCAGGAATTTCGTCAGCGAGTGCACGACGATGTCAGCGCCATGATCGATCGGGCGGATCAGATAGGGCGAGGCTAGCGTGTTGTCGACGATCAGCGGCACGCCCGCCTTGCGCGCCACGGTCGAGATCGCCTCGATGTCGGTGATGCTGCCGGCGGGGTTGGCGATGGACTCGATGAAGATCGCTTTCGTGCGCGGCGTCACCGCACGCTCGAAGCTCGCGATATCGTCGGGATCGGCCCACACCACGTTCCAGCCAAAGCTCTTGAAGGCGTGCGTGAACTGGTTGATCGAGCCGCCATAGAGCTTTCGCGCGGCGATGAATTCGTCGCCGGGTTGAAGCAGCTGCTGCAGCACCACGACCTGCGCGGCATGGCCGGAAGCGACCGCGAGCGCGGCCGTGCCGCCTTCGAGCGCGGCGACGCGTTCTTCCAGCACCGCATTGGTGGGATTGCCGATGCGGGTATAGATGTTGCCGAACGCCTGCAGGCCGAACAGCGAGGCGGCGTGGTCGGCATCGTTGAAGACGAAAGAGGTCGTTTGATATATCGGAGTCGCGCGCGCGCCGGTGGTGGGGTCGGGCTGTGCACCGGCATGCACGGCGAGCGTTGAAAATCCCGGAAGGCGATCGCTCATTTGGGCGTCCTGTTCTTGTGGCCTGAAATTCGCGCGGCATGCTGATCGGCGCCGTGCCCGCCGTCAAGGCGCGGCGTCACATCGGAATCATTTTGGGAACGATCGTGCTGCGCATTGTCGCGTTTGCGAAACGAAGCCTTCGCAATCGCGTCAGCTTTGCTCGCTCTTGTTCTTCGCGGCGCGGTCCGATGCGGCGGTGTCGCCACCGCCGACACTCATCCGATTGAGGGACAGCCGCATGCCCTGCGTCGGCACCGGCGCGCGCTTGGAACTGAGCGTGCGCGAATTCACGCCCATCCAGGAGATTTCTGACGACAGGCGGCCATATTCGATCTTGGGACAGCGGTTCATGACCACCTTGATCCCGACTGATTCCGCTTTCGCCGCTGCCGCGTCGTCGCGCGCGCCGAGCTGCATCCAGATCACCTTCGGCAGCGGGTCGAGCGTGAGCGCCTCCTCGACGACGGGCATGATGTGGCTGGAGTTGCGGAAGATGTCGATCATGTCGACGGGACGGCCGATGTCCGACAGTGACGCGACGAACGGCTTGCCGAGCAGCTCCTTGCCGACATGGCCGGGATTGACCGGGATCATGTCGTAGCCGCGCTGCATCAGGTATTTGAACGCGAAATAGCTCGGCCGCACGTTAACCGGCGAGGCCCCGACCATCGCGATCGATTTCACGCTGTTGAGGATGCCGCGGATGTAATTGTCGGGATAGGCGTCGTGGTTCATCACTTATCTTTTCTTGTTGGCGGGGGTCATTCATCCCGCCATGTCGGCGCGCGCTTCTCGATGAAGGCGCCGATGCCTTCCTCGGCGTCGCGCGCCATCATGTTCTCGGTCATCACCTCTGCGGCATAGCGATAGGCGTCTGCAAGGCTCATCTCGGCCTGGCGGTAGAAGGCCTCCTTGCCGAGCTTGATCGTGTAGGCGGATTTCAACGCGACCTGTTGCGCGAGCTCGATCGCGGCGCCGAGTTCGGTGCCGGCGGGAACGACACGGTTGACGAGCCCGATCTCGCGGGCGCGTTCGGCCGTGACAGGCTCGCCCGTCAGCAGCATCTCCATGGCCTGCTTGCGCGGGACGTTGCGCGACAGCGCCACCATCGGGGTCGAGCAGAACAGGCCGATATCGACGCCGGGTGTGGCGAACTTCGCCTCCTCCGATGCGATCGCAAGATCGCAGCTGGCGACGAGCTGGCAGCCGGCAGCGGTCGCGATGCCCTGGACGGCCGCGACCACGGGCTTCGGCAGATGCACGACCGCCTGCATCATCGCGCTGCAGGCCGTCATGATCTGCGCAAAATAAGCCCGGCCCCGATCCGGATCGGTGCGGCGCGCGGTCAGTTCCTTTATGTCGTGGCCCGCGGAAAAAGCGGGGCCGTTGGCCGCGATGACGGCCGCGCGGATGTGCTTGTCTTCCGCGATCGCGTTGAGGCTCGCATGCAGCTGTCCGATCATCGCCTCGGAAAGGCTGTTGCGCGCGGCTGGTCGGTTCAGCGTGAGCACGGCGACGCTGCCGACGATCTCGCGCAGCAGGATCGGCGGTTGCGGGGTGGGGGCGCGGGCGGCCTGAACGGACATTGACGCGATTTCCGCTAAATGATTGCAATTGGATGACACCGATAACTTAATGTAACAGGGCAGGCGAAGCGAGGGTGGGGACGGCATGGCGTTAGCGAAAATGAGCGTGGCGGAGCTCGAGCGGTTCCTCCGTGATGAGTTTCCCCAGGCCTTCAGCGGTGACGACATCACGATCGAGAGCGCGGACGGCCAGACCAGCCTCTTGCGCCAGCGCTACAGCGAGCGGATGTTGCGGCCCGGCGGAACCGTGTCCGGGCCGACGCTGATGGCGCTCGCGGATTTCGCGATGTACGTGGTGCTGCTGTCCGCGATCGGGCCGATCGGGCTCGCCGTCACCACCAATCTCAACATCAACTTCCTGCGCAAGGGCCAGCCCGGGCAGGACGTGCTGGCCGAGGCCCGGCTGCTCAAGCTCGGCAAGCGCCTTGCGGTCGGGGAGGTGAACCTCTTGTCCGGGACCTCACCCGATCCGATCGCCCATGTCACCTCGACCTATTCCATTCCAAACGTTTGAGCTTTTTGCAGGTAATATCGCACCATATTTTTAAGTTATTGAATTTGCTTAGCTATTTTCAGATCTGGGGCATTGACCGTTGCGCCGCTCTTCTCTAGAACCGCGCGCAGTCTGGTGCGGTGTTCGCGCCGATATCTCCCGTCCACGGAAACTCCGACATGAAAACCTTTTCGGCAAAGCCGGCTGAGGTGACGAAGAAGTGGGTGCTGATCGACGCCAAGGGTCTGGTCGTCGGCCGCCTCGCCACCATCGTCGCCATGCGCCTGCGCGGCAAGCACCTCCCGACCTACACCCCGCACGTCGATTGCGGCGACAACGTCATCATCATCAACGCGCAGCATGCGGTCCTCACCGGTCGCAAGCGCGAGCAGAAGACCTACTACAAGCACACCGGCTATGTCGGCCACGTCAAGGAGCGCACCGCGCGCCAGATCCTCGAAGGCCGTCATCCCGAGCGCGTGCTCGAGAAGGCCGTCGAGCGCATGATCCCGCGTGGTCCGCTCGGCCGCGTGCAGATGGGCAACCTCCGTGTCTACGGCGGCGCCGATCATCCGCACGAGGCGCAGCAGCCCGAGAAGATCGATATCGCCAAGTTGAACCGCAAGAACACGAGGGCCGCATAACATGGCCGAATCCATTCAGTCGCTCGACCAGCTCTCGCAGCTCAAGACGGCGGCCGCGCCCGAGGCGCCCAAGCACGAGAAGAAGGTTGACAAGTTCAATCGCGCTTACGCCACCGGCAAGCGCAAGGACGCGGTCGCCCGCGTCTGGATCAAGCCGGGCGCCGGCAAGGTCACCGTCAACTCGCGCGAGGTCGAGGTCTATTTCGCCCGTCCCGTGCTGCGCATGATGATCGAGCAGCCGTTCTCCGTGGCTCAGCGTTCGGGCCAGTACGACGTGATCTGCACCGTCGCCGGCGGCGGCCTGTCCGGCCAGGCCGGCGCGGTCCGTCACGGCATCTCTAAGGCGCTCACCTATTTCGAGCCGGAGCTGCGCTCCGTGCTCAAAAAGGGTGGCTTCCTCACCCGCGACTCGCGCGTGGTCGAGCGCAAGAAGTACGGCAAGGCCAAGGCCCGCCGCTCCTTCCAGTTCTCGAAGCGTTAATCGCTTTTGTCGCATTCGCCGCGAAAGCGGCTTCAATGAGATGCAAAAGGGCGTTGATTTCAGCGCCCTTTTTGTTGTTCGTTTGTATGCAAATTGATGGCGTGTTTCCCGAAAACTTAGGGACCGGCGAAAACCTGAATGGAACTCGCGAGACCTAGCGTCGCCTTCGGAAGGGCGCGCAAATCGGCTGGGCCGATCGCGTAACTGCTATGTTCTAGAGGGGGCCGACATGATGTCGCTCGATAGCATCACGCTCTATTTAGTCGCCACAATGGTTGCCGCACTGCTCGGCGCCATGATGGTGTTTTTCGGCAAGCAGGAGAACAGCCCGGCGCTGAAATGGTGGGGCACCGCCTATCTGCTCGGTGCCGCCTCCGTCGCACTATGGACCGCGGCGGGCGACAAGCTGGGGCCGCACATTTACCTTGCACTGAACGCCGTTGGTTTCGTCGCCTGCGGCATGGTCTGGAACGCGGCGCGCGTCTTCCACGGCCGCAACCCGAACTGGCCGGGGCTCGTGCTCGGCGCGCTCGCCTGGGTCGCTGCTGCGACGCTGCTCGATCCCGCGGCATCGATGCTGCGCATGCTCGTCGGTGCCGGCATCGTCTCGGTGTACGCGGCGCTGACTGCGAGCGAGCTCTGGACCGAACGGCGCAAGAGCGTGCAACGGCGCTGGCCCGCCTTCGTGATGCCGGTGATGCACGGCTGCGTGTTGATGCTGCCGATCCTGATCGGCAGCTTCCTGCGCCCGCATGATGCCGGCTTCTCCTCGAGCATCTGGGTCACCGTGTTCGCGGTCGAGCTCATACTCTACGCCGTCGGTACCGTGTTCGTGATCTTCATGCTGGTGTCGGAACGCACCGTCACCGCGCACCGAACGGCGGCATCGACCGATCCCTTGACCGGCATGCTCAACCGGCGCGGCTTCTCGGAGGCCTGTGCGCGCGTGATCGAGCGCGAGGCCAAGGCCGGGCGGCCGGTGACCGTGATGATCTTCGACATCGACCATTTCAAATCGATCAACGACCGCTTCGGCCATCCCGCCGGCGACGAGATGCTGAAGCTGTTCTCGACGGTCGTGGTCAGCAATTTGCGCATCTCCGACCTGTCGGGCCGCATCGGCGGCGAGGAGTTCGCCGCGCTGTTGCCGTGCTCGCTGGAGGAGGGCGTGCTGGTCGCCGAGCGCGTGCGCGAGGCGTTCGAGACCTCCGGCGTCGTCGTCGATGAAGGCCCGGTCGATACCACCGTCAGCATCGGTGTCGCCGGCGGTCCGGCCGGCACCGAGCTCGAGGTGTTGCTGGCCTCGGCCGATACCGCGCTCTATCAGGCCAAGCGCGGCGGCCGCAACCGCGTCGAGGCGGCCGAGGAGCTGCCGCTGTCGCTGGAGAACTGGCGCCGCCAGAGCGCGGCGCGGACCGGCGCACCGCAGGCGCGTCCGGTCACCGCGTGAGAATGCAGGGCGGGCTTGCGGTAAATCTCTGTTTACCATTCGATCCCTACCATCGTGGTCATGGAATCGATCCGTCGACGGAATCCGCAAGCCGCCCTGATGTCGCTCGAAGCCGAAGCTGCCTCGGCCCGCGGCGGTTTCGCCTGTCTGTTCTCCACCGCGGACGAATACGAGAGCGCGCTGATCACCGAGCGCCGCGCGCAAGGGCGCTACACGCAGCAACGCAGCTACTGGCCGTTCGTGTTGTTCACGGGTTGTGCGCTGATTGTGACGGGCACCGTCCTGCTGTTCGCCTGACGCACCCGCAATTTGGCCGGGCAGGGCGCCGTTTCGGCGCCTTTTTCTTTGGCGCCGGCTACGCTAGACACGGGCATCGAACAAACAGGGTGGAAAGCCGATGATCACCGAGATCGCGCAAATCGACGTCAAGCCGGGCAGCGAGAAGGACTTTGAGGCGGCCGTTGCCAAGGCCAAGGCCGCTTTCGGCCGCTCCAAGGGCTTTCACGGCTTCGAGCTGCACAAGTCGATCGAGAAGCCGCAGCGTTACCGGCTGATGGTGAAATGGGCGACGCTGGAGAACCACACCGTGGACTTCCGCGGCTCGGAGAATTTCACCGAATGGCGCGGCCTGGTCGGCCAGTATTTTGCCGCGCCCCCCGAGGTCGAGCACACCGAGACCGTGCTGACGACCTGAGGCTTTATGTCGGGAGCATGATCGGAAAACCGCTCCACACTTTGCGCTAACGCGGCCCTCCGGGGCCGGATCATGCTCTAGGCCGCCTCCGCGAGAGGCGACGCCTCGTAGGTCTTGACGTGGTCGATCATGACCTTGGCGATCGCGACCAGCGGCAGCGCCAGCGCCAGGCCCCAGATGCCGAACACGACGCCGAGCAGGATCTGGAACGCGAACAGCGTGGCCGGCGGGATGTCGAGTGCCTGGCGCTGCAGGATCGGCGTCAGCACGTAGCTTTCCATCGCGTGCACGCCCATGAACAGCAGAAATGCCGACAAAGCGGGGATCCAGCCCGAGGCGAGGCTCGCCAGCACCACGATGACGCCGGCGATGATGGCTCCCACCGTGGGGATGAAGGCGAGCAGGCCCGCCTGGATTCCTAGGATGAACGCGCCGGGGATGCCGATGACGGCAAGTCCGATCCAGGTTACGGCACCGACCGCGATCATGACGATGATCTGGGCGATCAGCCAGCGCTCGAGCGTTTCAGCGATACGATCGATGACCAGGGCGACACGGGTACGGTGCCGCGCCGGTGCCAGGAACAGCAGGCCGTCATGATAGACGCTGGGCTGGGCGGCGAAGGCCAGGCCCAGGAACAGTACGATGAAGATGTTGCCGACGCCGTGGATGGTGCCGAGCAGCAGCTTGAATGTCTGGCTCACGATCGCCCCGCCGCTGGAGGCGAGCGTGCCGGCACTGGGCAGCGGAGCGCGCGAAGGAGTTGCCGGCGCGGGCGTTGCCTCCGAGGAGGTGTTGGCGGCGGGGTCCGATGCAGCGTTGCCGAGATCGAAGAAGCTGGTGTCGATGCCGTGGCTCTCGAGCAGGGATCTGACATTGGTGATCTGCGACTTGATGGTCTTGCTCAGCAGCGAGGCCTGTTCGGCAATGGTAGCGCCGCCGAGATAGGCGACGCCCGCGAGCAGCAAAGCGAGCGCGACGCAGACGATTGCAAGCCGGATCGTGTGAGGCAGCTGGACCCGGCGGCCGAGCGCATTGACCAGAGCGTTGAGACCGAGGCCGAGCAGCATGCCGGTGAAGATCAGCAGCAGGGTGGCGGCAAAATACCAGGTGAAGGCGAGCAGCGCGGTGAACAGCACGACGCCGATGCCTCCGACCGCGATCGCCCAGGCCTGATCCCGCGCGAGGTCGGCACGGGAGCGGGATCGTTCATCTGCGGGAAAGGTCACATCGTATCCTGTCTTTGGTGGCTGCAATGGGGGGCACTCTTTCGACAAACGCGCCTCCGATCAAGAGCGGCAACGCGCCGGTTTGACGCTGCCGCGCGAACGGTGCAGAGCGGTGGCGAAAGGAAGTGAGGGGCGCTTGGGCATTATCAGCAAGTGGGCGGGTCTGCTCGGGCTGTTGGCTTTGCTCGTCGGCGGCGACCAGATCCGGATCAACAGGCCGGACCACAAATACCGCCTGACGGTCGAGGTGACGACGCCCGCCGGGATCAAGACCGGGTCGGCCATTCTCGCTGTCGTGCCCGATCGCAACTATAACCGCAGCGGCCGCACCACGACGCGCGGGGAGGCCGTGTTCGTCGATCTCGGCCAAGGCAAGAACATCGTGGTGTTGCTGGCGCACCAGCAGGGCGCCAAGCTCGACCTCGACGACATCAACTATGTGGCGCTCCGCGCCTATGGCGCCGCGCGCGGCAGCCGGGTGTCGTTCAAGGACATGAGCCGGCAGACCGGCATTGTCCCGGTGCAGGGGGAGCTCATCCCCGTGCTCGTGAGCTTTGCCGACCTCAGGGATCCCAACACCGCGCGCCTTGTCGCCAGCGACAAGGCAGAGGCAATCCTGGGCGAGGGCTATGCGATCCGCGGCTTCTCCGCCGAGGTGGTGCCCAACGGGCTCTGGCCGATCGACTTCGGAGGCGCGCTCGGGGAGCCCGTGACGCGCGGAATCGAGGCCAAGCTTCCCTGGCTGGCCGCGCCGGGCGAGACAGCGGCAATTGCGCTGAAGGCCGCGGGCCTGCCCGTCGAGGGTGGGTTGGACGCCCGGGAGGCATTTGCGCGGAAATAGCATTGCCGTCCCGCGATCCCCTCTGTTGAATTTGTTCCATCGGAGGGGCATGTTCGGGGAATCTTCTTATCCGGAGGCGCGGAACGAGAGATGAGAAAGCCGGTCGTCGGCGTGATCGGGAATTCCTATCGCGTCGAGAATCGATTTCAGGTCCAGATGGTTGGCGAGCGAAACCTGCGCGCCGTGGCCGAAGTCTCCGGCGGCTTGCCGCTGATGTTCGCTGGAGCCCCCGACATCACGGATATCCCGGCGCTGCTCGATACCGTCGACGGCATCATCCTGACCGGGGCCCGGGCCAACGTTCACCCAACCCGCTTCAACGTCGATCCCTGCGAGAAGCACGAACCCTACGACATCCACCGCGACGAGGTCGCGCTGGCCCTCTCGGTCGCCTGCGTCGCCCGCGGCATTCCGCTGTTCGGCATTTGCCGCGGCCTGCAGGAGATGAATGTCGCCTTCGGCGGCTCGCTGCATCCCGAGATCCGCGAGATCCCCGGCCGCATGAACCACCGCATGCCCCGGCTCGAGAACGGCGAGATCCATCCCGATCCGACCGTGGTGTTCGCCGACCGCCACGACGTCGAGCTGACGCCCGGCGGCGCTTTCGCCACGATTCTCGGCTGCGAGAAGATCCGGGTCAATTCGCTGCACGGACAGGGCATTCTCGATCCCGGCAAGCGCGTGCTGATCGAGGGCATCGCCGAGGACGGCACCATCGAGGCGATTCGCATCGCGGAAGCCCCGAGCTTTGCCCTCGGCGTGCAATGGCACGCGGAGTACGACCCGCAGCACAATCCGATCAACCGCAAGCTGTTCGAGGCCTTTGGCGAGGCGCTGGTGACAAGGCAGAAGGCGGAGGCGTAGCCGCGGTCGTGTCCCGGACCAGCTGCAACGCGGAGCGTTGCGGCGCAGAGCCGGGAATCCAGCTTCTGCCACGTTGCACTCGGCTTGGACTGAGTAGGGCGGATTAGCCGAAGGCGTAATCCGTCATCTTTAGTTCATGGGGAACAGGTCCTGGGAGCACCTCATCCGCGACGAAACCGACTATGCACGCCATATCGAGTATTGCTACATCAACCCAGTCAAGCGCGGATATGTGACCCGCGTGTTGGATTGGCCGCATTCGTCATTTCACCGAGATGTCGAGGCCGGACTGTTTCCGGCGGATTGGGCAGGAGATAGCAACGCGGATGGTAACTTTGGCGAACGTGCGTGAGCGTCGCACGCAGTAGGCGGATTACGCCTTCGGCTAATCCGCCCTACGAGGACTGTTTATCCAAGGTGCATCCCGAATTTCCGACGGAGTAAACCAATCAGTAGGAATTGCTCCGTCCTGGTTTTTGCGGCTCTGATTTGTTCTTCGAGAACGAATTGGAGTCAGATGCAGAACGAAAGCTGATGGCCTCTCCGTGGCGCGGGGTTTCTCTACTGTGTTGAATCGTAGGTGCGCACAGGCTGTGCCCAGCGAAGCGCCGCGACCGGACTGCGTCCATCGGTCATGCCACCGGCACCAGCCTCACACCGCCCGCTCCATCCGTCGCGCACGATAGGATTGCGTGACATCAGTGCCAGCTTGCGGAAGCTGCTCTCATCCTCATAGCCGGCAGCGCGCGCGATAGTCTTGATCGGCTGCGTCCTCGATTCCAGCAGGGTGCGCGCGTGCTCGACACGGCGGCGCATGATGAAGGATTGCGGCGGCTCGTGCGTGAGTCCTGGAATTTTCGGTTCAACGTACGCTGGCCGAGGCCGAGCGCGTCGGCAATCCTGCATGGGCATTCCCATTGCGTTGCACAATCGCAATGTTGATCTCCACGCGCAGCATTGAGGTTCATGAGAAGAATACCATATGCTCTGCAAGGGAGCCCGTGCCGTGCAGACCATGAAGGCGGCCCTCGTTGCGGCGATCACCGCCGTGGCTTTGAGCTGCTGCCTCCTTCCCAGCTCAGCGGAGGAGAGCAAGCGCGTAGCCCTTGTTGTTTCGATCGACGGGGCGATTGGCCCGGCGTCAGCCAGTTACGTGCGAGAGGCTTTGGCCATGGCGAGCGAACGGCGCGCCGAGGTCGTGCTTCTGAGGATGAACACGCCCGGCGGGCTCAATTCCAGCATGCGCGAGATCATCGCGGATGTGCTCGCCTCGCCCGTCCCTGTCATTGGCTACGTCGCTCCCTCCGGCGCCCACGCGGCGAGTGCGGGGACCTATATCCTTTACGCGACCCACATCGCGGCGATGGCACCAGGTACCAACATCGGTGCGGCGACGCCGGTCCAGATTGGCGGGCCGCTGCCGGGCCTGCCGAGCGGCACACCCGACAAGGATGGCAAAGACAAGAGGGATGAGCCGAAGGACGCGATGACGGCGAAGGCCACGAACGATGCCGTCGCCTTCATCCGAAGCCTCGCCGAGCTGCGCAACCGCAATGCGGAGTGGGCGGAGAGGGCGGTCCGCGAGGCCGCAACACTCTCTGCCAACGGCGCGCTGGAGGCACATGCCATCGATCTCGTCGCGCGCGATCAGGCTGAATTGCTGCGGCAGGTTGATGGCCGTGTGGTGGAGCTCGCAGGCGGCAAGACGCAACGCCTCGCAACAAAGGATGCTGTCGTCGAAGCCATCGAGCCCGGACGGATATCCCGGTTCCTGGCGGTCATCACCAACCCGAACGTGGCGTTCATTCTCCTGATGGTCGGTATCTACGGCCTGATCTTCGAGTTCATGTCTCCCGGAGCCGTCGCCCCGGGAGTCGTCGGCGCGATCTGCCTGCTGATCGGCCTCTATGCGCTCAATTTGCTGCCGATCAACTATGCCGGCCTCGCCCTGATGCTGGTGGGACTCGTGCTTCTCACCGTCGAAGCCTTCAACCCGACCGTGGTGGTCGGCTTCGGCGGCATCATCGCTTTCGTGCTGGGAGCAATGATGCTCTTCAGGAGCGAGGCGCCTGGATACCAACTGTCCTGGTGGGTGATCGGCACCACCGCGGTCGTGTTCAGCGGCTTTGCTCTGGTCGTGCTTGGCTCGCTTCGGCGCGTCCGCAAAGCTCCTGCGCTGGTCGGCGCACAGGCCATGCGCGGCTTGCCCGCCGAGGTTCTCGACTGGAACGGGAACGAAGGTCATGTCTTCGCCCATGGTGAGCGCTGGCAGGCGCGCGGCGCCGAAACCTTCAAGCCCGGAGAGACGGTGGAGGTCGCCAATGTCGTCGACCTGACGCTGCTGATACGCCGCACACCCGCCCGGACAGGCGAGGGAGGTACATCATGACGCTGGAATATCTGACGTATGCGGCGCTTGCGCTGCTTGTCATCGTGTTTCTATCCCAGGCTATTCGAATCCTGCGCGAATACGAGCGCGGCGTCGTCTTCACGCTCGGCCGCTTTACCGGTGTGAAGGGCCCGGGCCTGATACTCCTCATCCCGATCGTGCAGCAACTCGTCAAGGTCGATCTGCGGGTGATGGTGCAGGTGGTGCCGCCGCAGGACGTGATTTCGCGGGACAACGTCTCCGTCAAGGTCAACGCCGTCCTGTACTTCCGCATCGTCGACCCCGAGCGCGCCATCATCAAGGTCGGCGACTACATGGCGGCGACCAGCCAGCTCGCCCAGACGACGTTGCGTTCGGTGCTCGGCAAGCATGAGCTCGACGAGATGCTTGCCGAGCGCGACAGGTTGAACGCCGATATCCAGGAGATCCTCGACAAGCAGACTGACGTCTGGGGCATCAAGGTCACCGGCATAGAGATCAAGGACGTCGATATCAACGAAACCATGGTTCGCGCGATTGCCAAACAGGCTGAGGCGGAGCGCTTGCGGCGAGCCAAGGTGATCAATGCGATGGGCGAGCAGCAGGCCGCCGAAAAACTCGTCGAAGCCGGCCGGATCCTGGCGCAGGAGCCTCAGGCAATGCAGCTGCGTTACTTCGCGGCTCTGCACGACATCGCCGGTGAACGCTCGTCGACCGTGGTGTTTCCGCTCCCCACCGGCCTGCTCGACCATTTGATGCCGCGACCTAACAACCCATAACAGAAAGCGGCGAGGTGCTGATCGCGAGCGGGCGCCACGGCTCCGACCGAGCTGCAGCGGGCGTTCACGGCGACGTGGTAGAGTGCAGGCAGATCCCATCTTCTGTTGCATGGTTCGAGGGTATGGACTCACCCTGCCGTCTCGACCATTCGGTCCGCCCGAGGAATTGCCATTGTCGGTTCATGACCATTGTTTCATCGAGAGTGCCGCTCCGGATCGTACCCCGTTGCTGATGCTTCACGGTTCGAGCGGTACGGAGCGCGACATGGTGCCGCTGGCTGGGTTGCTCGCCCCGGGCTCGATGGCCGTCGCGCTTCGAGGCGCCGTGCCCTGGGAGGCCGGCTTCGCTTTCTTTCGCCGGTTCGAGGATCGCTCGATCGATGAACGCGATCTACTTGCCCGAGCCGAGGTGCTGGCCGCCGAGGTGGTCCGGATCGGGAAGAACTGTCGCTTCCCGAGGCCGCCGGTCGCGATCGGCTTTTCGAACGGCGCCATCATGGCCGCTGCGCTGCTCATGCTCTATCCTCGCTGTCTCTCCGGTGCCGTTCTTCTCAGGCCGCTGTCGCCGTTCGCGGTCGACCCGGACACGCGCCTCTCGCGCTTCCCGGCTCTCCTGATCGATGGTGACAACGACGCGCGGCGGCTGCGCGGCGACGGGGCTCGCCTGGCGCAACGGCTGGCGCATATGGGCGCCGATGTAACGCATCACCTGCTGCCGACGGGGCACACGATCACGGAGGACGACATTGGCCTGACGCGCGAATGGTTAAAGCCGCTGCTCGGCCAGCCAGAAGGTGGATAGAGCCGCGCCGAACGATAAATGCTCGCGAACGCCGCCACGGATCCCCGCCTTCTGTCGGGTCTTCCTGCGAGCTGCCAAAACGAAAAGGCGCCTCCTTCCGGAAGCGCCTTTTGCTTGTCGCGGATGGTTCAGGCCGATCAGCCCGAATAGTACATGTCGAACTCGACCGGATGCGGGGTCATCTCGAAGCGCTCGACCTCGGTCATCTTCAGCTCGATATAGGCGTCGATGAAGTCGTCGTCGAACACGCCGCCGGCCTTGAGGAAGGCGCGGTCCTTGTCGAGGTTTTCGAGCGCCTCGCGAAGCGAGCCGCACACGGTCGGGATCTGCTTCAGCTCTTCCTTCGGCAAATCGTAGAGGTCCTTGTCCATCGCCGGACCCGGATCCATCTTGTTCTTGATGCCGTCGAGGCCAGCCATCAGCATCGCGGCGAAGCCGAGATAGGGATTGGCGAGCGGATCGGGGAAGCGCACCTCGACGCGCTTGGCCTTCGGCGAAGCGGTGTAGGGGATGCGGCACGACGCCGAGCGGTTGCGCGCGGAATAGGCGAGCAGCACGGGGGCCTCATAGCCCGGGACCAGACGCTTGTAGGAGTTGGTCGACGGGTTGGTGAAGGCGTTGATCGCCTTGGCGTGCTTGATGATGCCGCCGATATAGTGGAGGCAGGTCTCCGACAGGTCGGCGTACTTGTTGCCGGCGAACACCGGCTTGCCGTCCTTCCAGATCGACTGGTGCACGTGCATGCCCGAGCCGTTGTCGCCGTAGACCGGCTTCGGCATGAAGGTGGCGGTCTTGCCGTAGATGTGCGCGACCTGGTGGATGCAGTACTTGTAGATCTGGATGTGGTCGGCCATCAGCGTCAGCGTGTCGAACTTCATGCCGAGCTCGTGCTGGGCGGAAGCGACCTCGTGGTGATGCTTCTCGACCTTGACGCCCATCTTGGCCATGGCGCCGAGCATTTCCGAGCGCATGTCCTGCACCGAGTCCTGCGGCGGAACCGGGAAATAGCCGCCCTTGGTGCGGACGCGGTGGCCGAGATTGCCGCCTTCATATTCGGTGTCGGAGTTGGTCGGCAGCTCCGAGGAGTCGAGGCGGAAACCGGTGTTGTAGGGGGTGGAGGAGAAGCGCACGTCGTCGAACACGAAGAACTCTGCCTCGGGGCCGACGAACACGGCGTCGCCCACGCCCATCGACTTCACCATCGCCTCGGCCTTCTTGGCGATGCCGCGGGGGTCGCGGTTATAGGGCTCGCCGGTGGTCGGCTCGAGCACGTCGCAGGTGATGACCATGGTGGTCTCGGCGAAGAACGGGTCGATCGTCGCGGTCACCGGATCGGGCATCAGGCACATGTCGGACTCGTTGATCGCCTTCCAGCCGGCGATCGAGGAGCCGTCGAACATCGTCCCTTCGGCGAAGATGTCTTCATCGATCATGCTGACGTCGAACGTGACGTGCTGCCACTTGCCGCGCGGATCGGTGAAGCGCAGGTCGACGTACTTCACGTCGTTGTCCTTGATCGATTTCAGGACGTCTTTGGCGGTCTTCATGCATACCCCTTATGGCTCTGCGGGTCGGTTTCCAGGTGAGCAAGATTGTTCTCGCTTTTGGCGAGTTCGCGCGCGACCGCACAAACGAAATCAGGCCGCCGAAGCAGCCTTATTTCTTGTCAGAGTGTCGCAAAATGCGGGATAGCACCCGGCTCAGATAGCGTCCAGCCCGGATTCGCCGGTTCGGATGCGGATCGCCTCTTCGATGTTGGAGACGAAAATCTTGCCGTCGCCGATGCGGCCGGTCTGCGCGGCGCGGCGGATCGCGTCGATGGCGCGCTCGACCAGATCGTCGCCGATCACGATCTCGATTTTGACCTTCGGCAGGAAGTCGACGATGTATTCTGCGCCGCGGTAAAGTTCGGCGTGACCCTTCTGCCGGCCAAAGCCCTTGGCCTCGGTGACGGTGATGCCCTGCAGACCGACTTCTTGAAGCGCTTCCTTCACCTCGTCGAGCTTGAATGGCTTGATGATGGCTTCGATTTTCTTCACTGCGCGACTCCCGGCCTTTCGATCCAATAGCAACGTCTTCGTCAGGACGCGCATTTCTCAACGCACGATCTTGTCTTCTCTGTGCCGGGATCCCTGACCCGTCCGGCAACAACGGCCGGCCACGCCCTTCAAGATGTCAGTGAGCACGACGAACCGAAGCGGCTTCCTCGAAAGCAGGGTCTATGCCAAGTTGCAAATGCCCTGATTATCGGAGCGTTATCAGCCTTTTAACGAGCATCTCTGAGTGATGGTGCCGACCTGCACAAAATACCGAAGACCGCAAAATAGGCAAACGGTTCAATATATGTGCAGTTCGACGTTCCCGCCGCCGGATCGGCGCCAAATATGCCTGTTCAAGAGGCGTTTGTACTAGGAAGTGGCATGGAAGTTCTGACCAACGCCGAAATGCAGCGCGCCGACCAGCTCGCCATCGCGGCCGGCACGCCCGGTTTCAAGCTGATGCTCAGCGCCGGCCAGGCGGTCGCCGAGGCCGCCCATGCGCTGGTGGAGGAGGGGCCGATCCTGATCGTGGCCGGCCCCGGCAACAATGGCGGGGACGGTTTCGTGGCCGCGGCCGAGCTCGCCGCGCAGGGGCGCGAGGTCTCGGTGATCCTGATGTGCGAGCGGGACCAGCTCCAGGGCGATGCCGCCTCGGCCGCGCGCGGCTGGAAGCACCCGGTGCTGCCGTTCAACCCGCAGGCGATCGGCAGGCCTGCGCTGATCATCGATGCGCTGTTCGGTGCCGGCCTCAGCCGCACCGTGGATGGCGAAGCGCGCGCCATGATCGAGGCGATCAACGCCAACGGTGCCCCGGTGCTGGCGGTCGACCTGCCGAGCGGCATCAACGGCACCAGCGCGGCCGTGCTGGGCGTGGCGGTGAACGCCACCGAGACCGTCACCTTCTTCCGCAAGAAGCCGGCGCATCTGCTGTTGCCCGGGCGCATGCATTGCGGCCGCGTGCGCGTTGCCGACATCGGCATCGATGGGCAGGTGCTGGAGGAGATCGCGCCGCAGACCTTCGAGAACGATCCGGATCTCTGGCGCGCGGCCTTTCCGGTGCCCCGCATCGACGGCCACAAATACGCGCGCGGGCACGTGCTCGCGGTCTCGGGCGACGCAGCCGCGACCGGCGCGGCACGGCTCGCCGCGCGCAGCGCGCTTCGCGCCGGCGCGGGCCTCGTGACGCTGGCGAGCCCGCGCGATGCACTCGCGATCAATGCTGCCGCGCTGACCGCGGTGATGGTGCGCCCCCTCGATACCGCGGTCGAGTTCGGCGAGCTGCTCGGCGACAAGCGCTACAACACCTGCATCATCGGCCCCGGTGCTGGCATCGGTGAGCGCACCTGCGATCTCGTCCACACCGCGCTTACCGCGCACCGGCATCTGGTGCTCGATGCGGATGCGCTGACGAGCTTTGCCGCAACGCCCGAGCGCCTGTTTGAATCGATCAAGTCCTCGCAGGACAATGCGGTGGTGCTGACCCCGCACGAAGGCGAGTTTCCGCGCCTGTTCTCCGACCTCAGCAACAAGCATCCCGGCCGCTCCAAGCTCGAGCGCGTCCGCGCCGCCGCCGAGCGCTGCGGCGCCGTCGTGCTGCTGAAGGGCCCGGACACCACCGTCGCCGCCCCCGACGGCCGCGCCACCATCGCCGCCAATGCGCCGCCCTGGCTCGCCACGGCCGGCGCCGGCGACGTGCTGTCCGGGATCATCGCCGGGCTCCTGGCGCAAGGCGTGCCGGCGTTCGAGGCCGCCAGCATCGGTGTCTGGATGCACGGCGAGGCGGCGAGCGAAGCCGGTCCTGGCCTGATCGCGGAGGACCTTACCGAGACGCTGCCGGCCGTGCACCGGCGGATCTATGACGCGCTGGGCATCGAATACTGAACGTTCACTCCACCCCGTACCACCGCACCAGGCGCTGCGCGGCCCAGTCGGTCGCGACGGATTCGATCAGCCAGCGTCCGGGCGTGGTCGCGGCGAAGGCGATGCGCTGGGTCTGGCCGGGCTCGATCGCGAGTGTGTCGAGCCAGTAGGGCTTCCAGCCGTCGTCGAGCTTGTCGAGCAGGCGGAAATGGTGGCCGTGCAGGTGAAACACGGTGGTGATGGGGGCGGGGTTCTGCAGCGCCAGCACCACGATGCGGCCGGTCTTGGCGCGGAAGGCGGGGGCGGAGGCGGTGGAGAAGGTCGCGGGCCGTGCCCAGCCGGCATCGGTTGTACCGAGCGCGACATCGAACCGCAGGGCGCCTCTCAGATCGAGCTTCTCGGGCAGATCATTCGGCGGGAGCGGTTGGGGCGGCGGCAGCGGGGCGCGCTCCAGCGTCCTGGAGACGGTCAGGTTTCCGACCCGGCGCGCCTCCTTGCCATCATGCAGCAGAAATGGGGCCGAGGTGGCCGCATCCACGAAGGCGTCGGCCCGCGCACCAGGGGCCAGCACCAACGCGCCGTTGCGCGCGGGGAACGGCTCGGCCGGCTGGCCGTCGAGGGCCATCACGCGGACTTCGTGTTTTTCCAATTTGATTGCGAGAACAGAGCGTTGCGAGCCGTTGATGAAGCGTAGCCGCAGCCGCTCGCCCGCCGAAGCTGAGAGTTCGAATGAAGTCTCTCCGTTGATTGTGTAAAGCGGCGTCGTGTCCTTCGGGTCCTGGCCCGGCGGGACCGCGGTGCCATCCGGCCGTAGGCGCCATTCCTGGATCAGCAGGAGCTCGTCACGATCGACGGCGACCGGGCCGGTTTCGGCCACGATGATCGGAAGCGCGCGTGCGGGCTGCTGCAGGCGGTGCTCGAAGAGGCGGAAGTCGGCCAGCAGGGTGCCTGCATTAGGCACTGAAATAATTGATGTTTCCGTCGCATCCGGCGCTGCCGGGGCGCGGCCGCGGAGCGGGTCGGCGGCCATCGGCGCGTGGAGGCTGTACCAGACTGGCGCAATCGGCACAGGGAGGTTGTTGCTGAAGACCACCTGGCACCGGTCGAAACGCTTGAGACGCACGTCTTTGAGGTGGCTTACCGCGGCCAGTTCCCAGATTGGTGTAGCCGGCTGACCCGGTCTCAAAGCCAGCGTTGCCGGCCTCGCCTGCAGCGCGAGCTGGGCCGTGACGGAGGGGCCCGCGCCGCCCACGATCAGCCCGGCTGCCGAGGCCCCTAAGCCGGCCAAAACCTCGCGCCGATGGGGAGCATGGATCCGCGTTGTCATGGCACGATCCGGACCACGCCGTGCTGGATAAGTCCAGCCGCAGTGCCTACTTGAAGCTTGCCTCCATCAGGCCATTTTTTTGCTGCGAACAGTCAGGCACATGCTATAAGCCCGGCCGCCCGCGGCATCGCGGCCGGTCTTGATGCGAATTCACGCGGGCGTGGCGGAACTGGTAGACGCGCTGGATTTAGGTTCCAGTGACGAAAGTTGTGGGGGTTCGAGTCCCTCCGCCCGCACCAAGCGCTTATCGCGTTTGCACGGATTACGAGGCCTGCTTTCGCGCGGATGATCATCCGCCTGGAGCGGGTCCGATGAACCACCGGCGTGGAGGCGATCGCCTCGCGCCGGATCGATTAACGACAGCGTCCCGACGCGCGACGTGCCGGGGCCGAACGAAAAGAAGATTGGACGCCATGCAGGTCACAGAAACCCTCTCGGAAGGTTTGAAGCACGAGTTCAAGATCAGCGTTCCCGCGTCTGATCTCGACGCCAAGGCCGGCGCCAAGCTCGTCGACCTCAAGGACAAGGTCCGCATCAACGGCTTCCGTCCGGGCAAGGTGCCGGTCTCGCACCTGAAGAAGGTTTATGGCCGCTCGGTGATGGCCGAGACCATCGACCAGACCATCCGCGACACCAACACGCAGCTGTTCTCCGAGCGCGGCTTCCGCCTCGCGACCGAGCCGAAAATCACCATGCCGACAGAGCAGAAGGACGTCGAGGAGCTGCTGAGCGGCAAGACGGATCTGACCTACACGGTGGCCATCGAAGTGGTGCCGGCGATCGCGCTCGCCGACTTCAAGAGCTTCCAGGTCGAGAAGCCCGTTGCCGAGGTCACCGACGCCGACGTCGAGGAGGCGATCAAGCGCATCGCCGATTCCAATCGCACCTACGCCGACAAGGGCGAGGGCGCCAAGGCAGAGCAGGGCGACCGCGTCACCATCAACTTCACGGGCCGCATCAACGGCGAAGTCTTCGAAGGCGGCACCGGCGAGGGCATCCAGGTCCTGATCGGCTCCAATACCTTCATTCCGGGCTTCGAGGAGCAGCTCATCGGCATCGGCGCGGGTGAGACGCGCACGCTGAAGGTGTCGTTCCCGAAGAACTACATGAACGACAAGCTCGCCGGGCAGCCGGCCGAGTTCGAGACCACCGCGACGCTGATCGAGGCGCCGCAGGACCTTGCGATCGACGACGAGTTCGCCAAGTCGCTCGGCCTGGAATCGCTGGACAAGCTCAAGGAAGCCGCGCGCGAGCGCCTGACCGCCGAGTTCGCCACCGCTACGCGCCAGCGCGTCAAGCGCGCGTTGCTCGACCGCCTCGACGAGGCGCATCGCTTCGAGGCGCCGCCCTCGCTGGTGGACGAGGAGTTCAGCCTGATGTGGAACTCGGTCAAGGCCGAGATGGACTCCGCCGGCAAGACCTTTGCCGACGAGGACACCACCGAGGACAAGGCGAAGGAGGAGTATCGCAAGATCGCCGATCGCCGCGTGCGGCTTGGCCTGGTGCTCTCCGAGATCGGCGAGAAGAACAAGATCACGGTGACCGACGACGAGGTCGGCCGCGCCGTGATCGAGCGCGCGCGCTCGATGCCCGGCCGCGAAAAGGAGGTCTGGGACTTCTACCGCAACAACGCCCAGGCGTTGGCCCAGCTTCGTGCACCGATCTACGAGGACAAGGTGGTCGACTTCATCCTCGAGCTCGCCAACGTGACCGAGAAGAAGGTTTCGCGCGAGGACCTCTACAAGGACGACGACGCGGAAAAGACCGCGGCCTGAAGGGTTTGAGATAGTCCGCTATTAAGGATGATGAGCGAAGAGGCCCAGCTAGCCAGGTGGCCGGCTGGGCCTCTTTGTGCGAATCAGTTCAACTGCCGCCACGGATTAAGCCTTAATGCGCTGCGCACTTGTCAGAAGCGAAATGGGCTATATCTGTCGCTACGCCTTTCTACTTCTTACCCAAGTTCCTGCATCACAGGACGTCCATTCGCCTTCCGGCAAATCCAGCCAAGCTGGCAAGCCTGCCCGGCGATGTCCGTCTCCGAAACCCTAGGTGACTCATGCGCGATCCGGTTGAAACCTACATGAACCTCGTGCCCATGGTGGTCGAGCAGACCAACCGTGGCGAGCGCGCCTACGACATTTTCTCGCGCCTCTTGAAGGAGCGCATCATCTTCGTGACCGGCCCGGTCGAGGACGGCATGTCGACGCTGATCGTCGCGCAGCTCTTGTTCCTCGAGGCGGAAAATCCGAAGAAGGAAATCTCGATGTACATCAACTCGCCGGGCGGCGTGGTGACGTCGGGCCTTGCGATCTACGACACCATGCAGTTCATCCGCCCGCCGGTCTCGACCCTGTGCACCGGTCAGGCGGCTTCGATGGGCTCGCTGCTGCTTTGCGCTGGCGAGAAGGACATGCGCTTCTCGCTGCCGAACGCGCGCATCATGGTGCACCAGCCCTCCGGCGGCTTCCAGGGCCAGGCGACCGATATCATGCTGCACGCCCAGGAGATCCTGAACCTGAAGAAGCGGCTCAACGAGATCTACGTCAAGCACACCGGCCAGACCTACAAGTCGATCGAGGATGCGTTGGAGCGCGACAAGTTCCTGACCGCGAACGACGCCAAGGAGTTTGGCCTGGTCGACAAGGTGATCGACAAGCGCGCCGAGGAGCCGGCGCCGGCGAAGGCCCCGTAGCACTACTGGGGCGTCACGACGAGCCCTCGGTTTGCCGTGGACCCGTCAGGGCGGCGTTCACGTTAGGTGCGCGTGCGCACGGCGCAAAACGCGGTTTTGCGCCCTGCGACAAGCAGAAAGTTCCGCTTTCGTGCTTGTTTTTCGTGGCAATCCAGCAACGCCGGGGTGTTTTCGATCACTTCGCCCGTGCCAAGACCGGAAATCACGGTATTGTCACGGGTAGCCGGCGACCCCCGATTAGCGAATTCTTGATAGTCGGGTGACAGCATGGTTGGCTACGATTGATCGGCTATGATCGCGGGAGAATCGAGCCACCGTGATTCGCACGGAATGTAGTAAAGCGTAGGGTCTTTTTTGGTACGGAATTTGCTCTACTTAAGCTTCATGCCGACCATCGTGTCGGAATGGAGCGATCGAGCGGAACGGGATCGAACCGCGGACGGAGACATGAATGAGTAAGGTCGGCACGAGCGACTCCAAGAACACGCTATATTGCTCGTTCTGCGGCAAGAGCCAGCACGAAGTCCGCAAACTGATCGCGGGTCCCACGGTCTTCATCTGCGACGAGTGCGTCGAGCTCTGCATGGACATCATCCGCGAGGAGAACAAGTCCTCGCTGGTCAAGTCGCGCGACGGTATTCCGACGCCGAAGGAAATCTGCAAGGTGCTGGACGATTACGTCATCGGCCAGAGCCATGCGAAGAAGGTCCTCTCGGTCGCGGTGCACAATCACTACAAGCGCCTCAACCATCAGACCAAGCACAACGACGTCGAACTCGCGAAGTCGAACATCCTGCTGATCGGTCCGACCGGCTCGGGCAAGACGCTGCTCGCTCAGACGCTCGCCCGCATCCTGGACGTGCCATTCACGATGGCCGACGCCACGACGCTGACGGAGGCCGGCTATGTCGGCGAGGACGTCGAGAACATCATCCTGAAGCTGCTCCAGGCCGCCGACTACAACGTCGAGCGCGCCCAGCGCGGCATCGTCTACATCGACGAAATCGATAAGATCAGCCGCAAGTCCGACAACCCCTCGATCACGCGCGATGTGTCGGGTGAGGGCGTGCAGCAGGCGCTGCTCAAGATCATGGAAGGCACGGTGGCTTCGGTCCCGCCGCAGGGCGGCCGCAAGCATCCGCAGCAGGAGTTCCTGCAGGTGGATACCACCAACATCCTGTTCATCTGCGGCGGCGCCTTCGCCGGCCTGGAGAAGATCATCTCGGCCCGCGGTCGGTCGACCTCGATCGGCTTCGGCGCCCACGTGCTCGCGCCGGAGGATCGCCGGACCGGTGAGATCTTCCGTCACGTCGAGCCTGAGGACCTCCTGAAGTACGGCCTCATCCCCGAATTCGTCGGCCGTCTGCCGGTTGTGGCGACGCTCGAGGACCTCGACGAGACCTCGCTGAAGAAGATCCTGACCGAGCCGAAGAACGCGCTGGTGAAACAGTACCAGCGGCTGTTCGAAATGGAGAACATCGAGCTGACCTTCGCCGACGAGGCGCTTGGCGCGGTCGCCCGCAAGGCGATCGAGCGCAAGACCGGCGCGCGAGGCCTGCGTTCGATCCTCGAGGCGATCCTGCTCGAGACCATGTTCGACCTGCCGGGCCTGGAGGGTGTGGAAGAAGTCGTGATTTCCCGCGAAGTCGTGGAAGGCACGGCGCGTCCGCTCTACATCTACGCCGATCGGTCCGATCGCGCCGTCGAGAACGCCAGCGCCTGATCTGACGGCGCTGGAACGCTCCAATCGTCTCCTCGAAGTGGGCTGCGGAACTGTATTTCCGCAGCCGGTGTTGCGTCGCTTGTTGCGTGCGTAAGCGCCTGATGGCGCGCGTTTTTCAATGACTTGACACCCCCCGGGTCGATAGCCACCTAATGTCGGCGGCGAGCGAAAATTCTCTTCAAGATTCGCCTCAGTTCCGTTCCGGCGAGCCGGTCCAACTTGTAGAGGACCGACCGGTTCTGCGGATCACCTCGGCACCTTGTGGCGGTTGCGCATGATCGCGGGCTGCGTGCAAGGGGGCAAAGCAAAAGGAAAAGGCCATGACCAATCCAAAACCCCGGCCAACCATCGTTCATGGCGAAGCGCACGCCTATCCCGTGCTGCCGCTGCGCGACATCGTCGTCTTTCCGCACATGATCGTTCCGCTCTTCGTCGGTCGCGAGAAGTCGATCCGCGCACTCGAAGAGGTGATGAAGAACGACGCGCTGATCATGCTCGCGACGCAGAAGAACGCGTCCGACGATGATCCGGCGCCCGATGCCATTTACGAGACCGGGACGCTTGCCAGCGTGCTGCAGCTCCTGAAGCTTCCCGACGGCACCGTGAAGGTGCTGGTCGAGGGCCTCGAGCGTGCGCGCGTGGCGAAGTACACCGACCGCGCCGACTATTATGAGGCGACCGCCGTCGCGCTCGCCGACACCGATGCGAAATCGGTCGAGGCGGAAGCGCTGGCGCGCTCGGTCGTGTCCGACTTCGAGAGCTATGTGAAGCTCAACAAGAAGATCTCGGCCGAGGTCGTCGGCGTCGTGCAGGCGATCACTGATTTCGCCAAGCTGGCCGATACGGTCGCCTCGCATCTCGCCGTCAAGATCGCCGATCGGCAAGGAATCCTGGAGACGCTGTCCGTCACCACGCGCCTGGAGAAGGTGCTGGGCCTGATGGAGAGCGAGATCTCGGTTCTGCAGGTCGAGAAGCGCATCCGTTCTCGCGTCAAACGACAAATGGAGAAGACCCAGCGCGAGTATTACCTCAACGAGCAGATGAAGGCGATCCAGAAGGAACTCGGCGACGACGACGGTCGCGACGAGCTCGCCGATCTCGAAGAGAAGATCTCCAAGACCAAGCTCTCCAAGGAAGCGCGCGAGAAGGCGCAGCATGAATTGAAGAAGCTGCGCCAGATGTCGCCGATGTCTGCGGAGGCGACCGTCGTGCGCAACTATCTGGATTGGCTGCTGTCGATCCCGTGGAACAAGAAGTCCAAGGTGAAGAAGGACCTGGAGCAGGCGCAAGCCATCTTGGACTCCGATCACTACGGTCTTGAGAAGGTCAAGGAGCGTATCGTCGAGTACCTCGCGGTGCAGTCGCGCGCCAACAAGCTGACGGGGCCGATCCTGTGCCTGGTCGGGCCTCCCGGCGTCGGCAAGACCTCGCTCGGCAAGTCGATCGCGAAGGCGACGGGGCGCGAGTTCGTGCGCGTCTCGCTCGGCGGCGTGCGCGACGAGGCCGAGATCCGCGGTCACCGCCGCACCTATATCGGCTCGATGCCCGGCAAGATCATCCAGTCGATGCGCAAGGCGAAGTCGTCCAATCCGCTGTTCCTCTTGGACGAGATCGACAAGATGGGCGCCGATTTCCGCGGCGATCCGTCCTCGGCGCTGCTCGAGGTTCTCGACCCCGAGCAGAACGGGACCTTCAACGACCACTATCTCGAGGTCGACTACGATCTGTCCAACGTGATGTTCATCACCACCGCGAATACGCTCAATATTCCGGGGCCCCTGATGGACCGCATGGAGATCATCCGGATCGCGGGCTACACCGAGAACGAGAAAGTCGAGATCTCGCGCAAGCACCTGATCCCGAACGCGGTGTCCAAGCATGGCCTCGACTCCAAGGAGTTCTCGATCGACGACGAGGCGCTGCTGCTGCTGATCCGCCGCTACACCCGCGAAGCGGGCGTGCGTAACCTGGAGCGTGAGCTCTCTACACTGGCCCGCAAGGCGGTGAAGGAGCTGATGATCTCCAAGAAGAAGTCGGTCAAGGTCACCGAGAAGACTCTGGAAGAGTTGCTCGGCGTGCCGAAGTACCGCTTCGGCGAGATCGAGAGCGAGCCGCAGGTCGGTATCGTCACCGGCCTTGCCTGGACCGATGTCGGCGGCGAGCTGCTGACGATCGAAGGCGTCATGATGCCCGGCAAGGGCAAGATGACGGTCACGGGCAATCTGCGCGACGTCATGAAGGAGTCGATCTCCGCGGCGGCGTCCTACGTCCGCTCGCGAGCGATCAACTACGGCGTCGAGCCGCCGCTGTTCGACAAGCGCGACATCCACGTGCACGTGCCGGAGGGCGCGACGCCGAAGGATGGTCCGTCCGCAGGCGTTGCGATGGCCACCGCGATCATCTCGGTCATGACCGGCATCCCGGTTCGCCATGATGTCGCGATGACCGGCGAAATCACGCTGCGCGGCCGCGTGCTGCCGATCGGCGGCCTCAAGGAGAAGCTGCTGGCTGCGGCCCGCGGCGGCATCAAAACGGTGCTGATCCCCGAGGACAACGCCAAGGATCTCACGGAGATTTCCGATGCGATCAAGGGCGGAATGGAGATCATCCCGGTCTCGCGCCTCGATGACGTCGTCGCCAAGGCCCTGGTGAAGAAGCCTACGCCGATCGTCTGGGAAGAGGACACCAAAGTGACGGTGAAGCCGGACGGCGATGAAGCCGCCGGCGGTCTGACCGCTCACTGAGATCGCTGCTCGAAAATGATGATAAAACGGCGCCTTCGGGCGCCGTTTTTGTTTGGGGAAGGGGAGGAGGCAATGCACGTCGATGGGCAATGCCATTGCGGGAAGATCGCGTTCGAGGCCGAGGTCGATCCGGAGGCTGTCTCGGTCTGTCACTGCACCGATTGCCAGACGCTGACCGGCTCGCCGTTCCGCGTGACGGCCATCTGCACCAAGGCCGATGTCCGACTGACCCGTGGCTCGCCCAAAATCTACGGCAAGCGCGGCGACAACGGCCGCATGCGCTTCCAGCATTTCTGTGCTGATTGCGGTTCCCCGCTGTTCACCAGCGGCGAGGGCGATCAGGCCGACGATTGGGGCATCCGTTGGGGCTCGATCCGCCAGCGCGGCGCGCTGCGGCCGGTGAGGCAGATCTGGTGCCAATCGGCAGCGGTGTGGATCGACGCCGTGCCCCTGCTGCCGGGGCGTCCGCAGGATTGATGGCTGAGATTGCCGGGCTGAATTTCGCCGCGATAAGCCCGCCTTCGCCCGTTGGGCTTCGGCGCGGCAGCCTTCGCTCGCTTCGCGCCCATGACCTGCTGTGCTGGCCTGCCGAGCCGTAGCTCGCGAAGCGAGCGAAGGCTGGTGGGCGGTCACGGATTCGAACCGCGGACCCTCTCGGTGTAAACGAGATGCTCTAACCAGCTGAGCTAACCGCCCAATGGCGCCTCTTTAGCGCCCCGGCGGGTGCCGAAGCAAGGGCCGAGCGCGCCCGACCCGGCTGCAATTGCCGGCCCGGTGAGAGCTTTCATGTCGGACACGGCCAGCCCTGCAGCAGGTCCGCTGCAGGGCAATCTTCTCGCAGCGCGGATCTCGACGTCCGGCCGAGGAGCTGGCGATCATGCTCCGGGTGTCAGGCCGTCTTGGTGAACATCGTCAGAACACCGTCGACGATGTTGATCGCGACGACTTGTGCCGAGCTCAAGCCCTTGGCCTTGAGCACGGATGCGGCCTGCGGTGTGGCGTCGATGGACTGCCGAAGCGACTGGATGTCCTTTTCGTTGGTATGCGCCACGAGTTCATCGACCTTCGCGCGCACGGCCGGCTGCAATTCCTTGAGGTCCACAACCTGTATGCTCCGGATCACCGTGCTGGACTGCGTGGATGGTTGCTCCGTGTCGGATTGCGATGATGCGCCCTGTGCCTGCACCAGGGCAGGTGTTCCCAGCGAGAGAGCTGCAACGATGACGGATGCCGTGAAGCTGCGCATGGTCATGCCTTTCCTATTTGAGAAGCCCGCGAACCTAGCGAGGAAATCTGGTTGGCGTCTGATTCCGATGTGGCCGTTCGGTGAAACCAATGCGGCCGCAATGCGCGGATGGGCGCTCGTGTCGGGTCTGGAGCCCAGAGCGCAACTCTGTTCCCGACTTCCACACGATCGAATGCAGAAAGCGAAAGCCCCGGAGGAACCGGGGCTTTGCGTTAGCGAGAGATCAGCATGGAAGATCAGTACTTCGCCACAACCGGGCCTCCGCCCCAGTTGAAGCGATAGACCAGTTGGCTGCGAACGGCATGAACCCATTTCTCGGAATCGATTGACGCTCCGACCGACAGACCCGTTGCAGTGTCGCGGATGGCGTTCGTCCCGGTGTTGAATTCAGAGAATCGATATTCAGTCTTCCAGAACAGGCCAGGCACGATCTTCAGCGCGTGTTCTTGGCCGGCGCCGATGAACCAGCCACGGTAGGTACGCTTGTCCATGAACTCGCCGCTTGGTCTTCCGAATGGCGCAGCGTTGAGGGTGAAATCAGTACGGTCAAAGTTGGCTTCGGTATAGCCGACTGAGAAATAGGTCAGAAGGCTCGGGGCGGCCAGCCAGCCGAGCCGGCCGCCACCCGCCCAGGCCGAGCTCATCTTTTCCTCGCCGACGATCCCGAAGCGCGGCGGGCTGAGCTGGCCCTTCAGGCTGCTGAGATCGTAATCGCCGAATGCGCCGACGACAAAGGCGGCGCCCGCTGCCGCAAACTGGTAGTCGCAGCCGCCCTGCACCGTGCCGAAGAAGCCGCGGCCTCCGGTCGTTGCCGTATCGCTGAAGCGGGTCCTTGGCGGTCCGTCGAGATAGGTCGTGTTGTCCTGATTCCACAGCCCGTAGCCGCCGCCACCACCGACGTAGCAGCCAGTCCAATTCGTAACCGGCATCGGAGTCGGAGGCGCCTTCAGGTAGGCAGGGGAAGTTACATCGGCGGCCGATCCGCTCGAATTGAAGCGGTAAACCAACTCGCTGCGGACCGTGTGGACGTACTTCTTCGAATCTTCGGAAAAGCCGATCGGCAAGCCGCTCGCCGTGTCCCGGATCGGATTTGTCCCGACATCGAAGTCGGAGAACCGGTATTCCGTTTTCCAGAAGAGACCCGGCAGGAAGCCCAGCGCATATTCGGCGCCGGAGCCGATGAACCAACCATTGTAGGTCCGCTTGTCCTGATAAAGTCCGGCCGAAACGCCGAACGGCGGGAAGTTCAGATTGAAGTTCGTGCGGTCGAAGGTTGCTTCGGTGTAACCCGCCGAGACATAGGTCAGCAGGCTGGGAGTCGCCAGCCAGCCGAGACGGCCGCCGACAGCCCAGGCCGAGCTCATCTTCTCGTCACCAACCATGGAGAAGCCGGAGGGAGTGAGCCGTCCGGTCAGGCTGGAGAAATCATAATCACCGAAAGCTCCGATCACGAAGCGCTCGCCGGCCGCGGCAAACTGATAGTCGCATCCCGCCTGTACCGTGCCGAAGTATCCGCGGCCGCCCGTGGTGGTGGTATCGGCATTCTGAAAGCGGGCCGGACCGTCGACAAAAGTCGAATTTTCCTGATTCCACATGCCGTAGCCGCCGCCGCCCGCGACGTAGCAGCCGGTCCAGTTGGCGACTGCTGCGGCGACAGCCGGTGGCCTGGAGGATTTGCGCGGAAGGTCGGCTGCCAATGCTGATCCGGAAAACGTCACCAATGCCACGAGGGCGGGCGCAACCTGCTTCATTCCAACATCCCCATTCCACCAAGCCGTGGCTCAGCGACCGCTCGCCCGCCAAAGTCGACTCCTCGGGGACAACATACGAAGTTTGGTTCAGAATGCTGTTGCAGGAAGGCTACAATCGCGGAAAGTGTGCTGCTCGCCTGTGCATTTCCAACCGCGAGCCGGGCTTTTTGCGACATTCCGTTTCTGGTGTCGGTCTCGCGGACGCAGAGGCTACGGCGCTTGGTCCTTCGAAGGGACCGGGTGGCGTTCGGAAGAATGTCTTTGCTACCAGAGGGCCAAGTGTGCGGCCCGTCGAGACATCTCCGAGCGTCAGTCTGCGATCCGACGCGGCTCGGACGGGCCGGATGGAACGGGCCGACTGCCGTCGGTTCCGGCCGCATCTTGTGCTTGCGGCCTGTCTTCGCCTCGGGCATATCGGCCCGAACCGGGACGCGTAGAGCGGCTGCCCTCCCAAGCACCATCTGGATCCGACGCCGGCCATATGCCGACCAAGCTGCCCTACCGACCGGAGATCGACGGCCTGCGAGCAATCGCGGTCCTGCCCGTCATTCTCTATCATGCCGGAATTCCCGGATTCTCGGGCGGCTTCGTCGGTGTCGACGTCTTCTTCGTGATCAGCGGCTATCTGATCACATCGATCATCCTGGACGAATATGAGAACGGCGGCTTCAGCTTTGTCCGCTTCTACGAGCGGCGCGCCCGGCGCATTCTGCCGCCCCTGTTCCTGGTCTGCCTCGTGTGCATTCCGTTCGCGATCTACTCGCTGAGCCCGCACGATCTCGAGGAGTTCGCCAAGAGCCTGCTCTCGGTTTGCGGTTTCGTTTCGAACTTCTTCTTCTGGTCGCAAAGCGGCTATTTCGACGGGCCAACCGAGCTCAAGCCGCTCATCCATACCTGGAGTCTGGCGGTCGAAGAGCAATTTTACCTGGTGTTTCCGATCGCGCTGTTCTGGTTTCTCAAGCTCGGTCGGCGTCACGCCATCGCGTTGTTTGTCGCAACCGCGATACTGAGCTTCGCCCTCGCTGTGTGGGGATCGCATCACGCGACGGCAGCGACCTTCTACCTCTTGCCGGCAAGGTTCTGGGAGCTTGCAATCGGTGCACTGCTGCCGTTGTGCCGTATCGAGGCCGGAGCACGGCGCTTGCCGCGTCTGGTCGCGGAGCCGCTAGCGCTGCTCGGCCTTGCGTTGATCGTGATCCCCATTTTCACCTATCACAACATTCCCTATCCCGGCGTCTACACGCTGCCGCCGACACTCGGCACGGCGCTGGCGATCGTGTTCCTGCGACCTGGCACGCTATCGGGCCGTATCGTTGCGACGCGCGGATTGGTTGGCATCGGCCTGATCAGCTACAGCGCCTATCTCTGGCATCAGCCTGTGTTCGCGTTCGCGCGGCTCGGCGCAATCTATGATGCCAACATCCCGGTCTTCATCGGCCTTTCGGCAATTACATTGCTCCTGGCCTACCTGACCTACGTGCTGGTCGAACGCCCGGTGCGCGATCGCAAGCGCTTCACCCGGAACGAGGTGTTCGCCTATTGCGGCGCTGCATCCGCTGGACTTGCTTGCCTCGGCCTCGTCGGCATCTTCACGGGCGGGCTCGAGAACAACTATCTCGCCCGCAACGACATGGCGACCCAGCGGGCCTATGCGCTCATCAAGCAATACGGCTTGCGCGACATCAAGGCCCGACTTATCGACAGCGGCTGCCGGTTCTGGTCTCCCCGTCCGGACGAGGCGTTCGAGGCGCGGTTTCGATCCTGTGCCGAGAAGCATGGCGCGGCGACCATGGTCGTCGGCGACTCGCATGGCGAGAACGTCTACAACGCGGTTGCGAAAGCCAAGCCCGGCGAGTTCGTCGTTGGCCTCGTCAACGAAGGCTGCCGAGCGTGGAACGACAGCGATGCTTGCCCGTATTCCAGGCTCGCAGGCTTCCTGGAGCGCAACGGCGCTTCGGTGCGCGGCATTGTCTTCAACGTGTCGGGAGCTCACCTTCTGACGGACTTGCAGGGTAACTCGGAGAACCACCATCTGTTCGAGTGGAAGACTGGTTTTCTCATCAACTACGAGAAGGTGCGCTTCACCATCAATTATCTCCGGACCATCGCGCCGCTGGCGAAGGTGGTATGGCTCGGTCCTTTTGTTGAAGCACGGGTCAATTTCCGCGATCCGCCCTCAATCGCCAGGGATGGCTTCAGGATGAACCCCGTCTCGCTCCATCATTTCAAGGCGCTTGACAGCGAGATTGCCAAGGAGGTCGCCGAGGGGCCGCAGACCTTCAAGTACCTGTCATTCTATGACGTGTTCAAGGTTGATCAGTATTTCCTGGTGACCGGCGATTGCCTGACGTTCAGCGATCCCGATCATCTGAGCGCTTGCGGCGAGGAATTGCTTGGCGAGAAGCTCAAGGCGCATCTGCCCTGGGCGAATTCGTAGGCGAGCTGCGGAAGCATCCGAGGCCTGTGCGCCGATCCTTCAATTTGATGCGCCGGGACTTGACTTCGTGATATGGCGCTGAACAGGGCAAGGGTACGTGATGAGGTTCCGATGCAACAGCCGAGCGGACACGAGCAAAACGCCGACCAGATCGCCTATTGGAACGGCCCGAGCGGGCAACGCTGGGCCGATCGCCACGCGGTGCAGGAGAAGCTGCTCGGGCCGATCGCCGATGTGCTGATCGATCGCGCCGGACCAAGGCCGGGCGAGCGCGTGATCGACGTCGGTTGCGGCTCTGGTGCAACAACATTTGCATTTGCAAAGGCGGTGGCGCCCGATGGTCTTGCGCTCGGGCTTGACGTCTCCGGGCCGATGCTGTCGCAGGCGCGCGCGCTTGCGCCGAAAGGCCTGCCGCTCGATTTCATCCTGGCAGATGCGACGGTGCATCCGTTCGAGCCGGCGAGCTTCGATCTGCTCGCCTCTCGTTTCGGTGTGATGTTCTTCGCCGACCCGATTGCGTCCTTCACCAATCTTCGCCGCGCGCTGAAGCCGACGGGACGGCTCGCCTTTGCTTGCTGGCGAGAGCCGAAGGAGAATCCGTGGGCGATGGCGCCGCTGATGGCGGTCTACAAGCACGTGCCCAAGATGCCGCCGGTCGGCCCCGAAGAGCCGGGCCCGTTCGCCTTTGCCTCGGAAGAGCGCGTGATGCGCATCCTGAGAGGCGCAGGCTTCGTCGACGCGGCGATGGAGCCGCATGATCTTCCGATGGATATCGCGATCGGCGGCGGTCTCGATGCGGCCGTGGAGGGCTCGCTGCAGATCGGCCCGGCCAGCCGCGCGCTCCAGGGCCAACCCCCTGAGACGTATGAGGCAGCCAAGGCGTCGATCCGCGAAGCGCTCGCGCCGTTTTTGAAGGGGCAGAGCGTGACGCTGCAGGGCGCGATCTGGATCGTGACGGCGAAGGCTGCGTAGGCGCTGCTCCTCCGCCGTCATTGCGAGGAGCCCGCGACAAATTCCGAAGCAATTTTGCGCCGGCGACGACGCAATCCAGACTATCTCTGCGGAGGACGTCTGGATTGCTTCGCTGCGCTCGCAATGACGCGGATAGTCCGGGGACTCCTACACCACATCATCCGGCGCGAGCGCGCAGCCGTTGTCCGGATGTGTCTCGACCTGGAGCGTGGTGTGACCGATGCGGAAGGATGTCTTGAGGAGCTGCGTCGTCTGCATCAGGAATGCGTCGTCGCTGCCCGCGGGCATGACGAGATGGCAGGTCAGCGCCGTCTCGGTGGTCGAGATCGGCCAGACGTGAAGATCGTGAATCCCCGAGACGCCGGGACGAGCGAGCAAAAACGCCCTGATTGCGGCGAGGTCGGTTCCCTTGGGCGCGGCCGCCATCGACATGTCGATGGAGCCGCGCAACAGGCTGGTCGTGCTCCAGAGGATGGTGGCGCAGATGACGAGGCTGGTGATGGGATCGAGCCAGAGCCAGCCGGTCCAGATAATGAGCGCGGCCGAGACCACGACGCCGAGCGAGACCGCGGCGTCGGCGGCCATGTGCAGGTACGCGCCTTCGATGTTGATGTCGTCCTTGCGCCCGCTCGCGAATAGCAGGGCGGTGAAACCGTTGATGAGGATCCCGATGCCGGCGACCACCATGACGGTGGCGCCTGCGACCGGCTCCGGCTCGCGCAGGCGCAGGATCGCCTCCCAGCCGATCGCGCCGGTCGCGACCAGCAGGAACACCGCATTGGCGAGCGCCGCCAGGATGGTGGAGGCGCGAAAGCCGTAGGTAAAGCGGCCTTTGGGCGCGCGGCGGGCTGCGATCGAGGCGCCCCAGGCAATGACGAGGCCGAGCACGTCCGACAGGTTATGGCCGGCATCGGCGAGCAGGGCGGTGGAGTTGCCGACATAGCCGTAAACCGCCTCGGCGACGACGAGCGCGATGTTGAGCGTAATGCCGAGCGCGAACGCCTTGCCGAAATTGGCGGGTGCATGGACATGGCCGTGTCCATGACCATGATCGTGCGTATGGCCATGCGCATGCGAGTGGCCCGCATGATCATGGTCGTGATGACCGTGGTGGTCGTGGCTGCCCAAATCTAGCGCTCCGCAGACGCCGCCAAATCAGGGGCCATTGTAGGCGTTTCCTTTGCCACGTCACGGCGGAACAGCACGTAGAGCGCCGGCAGCACCAGCAGCGTCAGCACGGTCGAGGAGAGAATGCCGCCGATCACCACGGTTGCGAGCGGCCGCTGCACCTCGGCGCCGGCGCCGGTGGCGAGCGCCATCGGCACGAAGCCGAGCGAGGCGACGAGCGCCGTCATCAGCACCGGGCGCAGCCGCGTCAGTGCGCCTTCGCGCACGGCCTCCGCGACCGAGCGTCCCTCGCTGCGCAGACGCTCGATGAAGGCGATGATGACGAGCCCATTGAGCACGGCAACGCCGGACAGCGCGATGAAGCCGACGCCGGCGCTGATGGATAGCGGAATGCCGCGCAGCAGCAGCGCGGCAACGCCACCGGTCAGCGCCAGTGGCACGCCGGAGAACACCAGCGCCGCATCCGCCGCCGATCCCATGCCCATGAACAGCAGCAGGAACACCAAGAGCAGCGCAACCGGCACCACGATCGTCAGCCGCTTGGTGGCCGAGACCAGCTGCTCGAACTGGCCGCCCCAGCCGATCCAGTAACCCGGCGGCAGCTTGACCTTCTCGGCAACGGCCGCCTCGGCCTCCGCGACGAAAGAGCCGAGGTCGCGCGCGCGGACATTGGCCGTGACGACGATGCGCCGCTTGCCGTTTTCGCGGCTGATCTGGTTCGGCCCCGGCGTCGCATCGACGGTGGCGACCGACGACAACGGCACGTAGCGCATCTGGGCGAGGGGAGAGCTGACCAGCGACGTTCGAACGGCGCTGCCGATTGCTGCGTCCTCGGCGGGCGGCAGCGGAATCGGAATCGCCCTGATCGCCTCGAGATTGCCGCGCAGGTGCTCCGGCAGGCGCACGACGATGTCGAAACGGCGATCGCCTTCGAACAGCTTGCCGGCCGACTTGCCGCCGACCGCGATCTCGACGATGCCCTGCACCTCGGCGACGCTGAGCCCATAGCGGGCGAGCGCCTGACGGTCGAGGCGGACGGTGAGGATCGGCAAGCCCGAGACCTGCTCGATCTTGACGTCGCTGGCGCCGCGGATGCCGCGGATCGCGGCCTCCACCTGTTTTGCGGCGCCTTGCAGGATGTCGAGATCGTCGCCGAAGATCTTGACGCCGACATCGGTGCGGACGCCCGAGATCAGCTCGTTGACGCGGAACTGGATCGGCTGGGAGATTTCGTAGGCGCTGCCGGGAATCTCGTCTGCCGCATGCTCGATGGCCCCGACCACCTCCGATTTCGACTTGCCGGGGTCGGGCCATTCGGCACGCGGTTTCAGCATGACGTAGCCATCGGTCTGTGCCGGCGACATCGGGTCGGTGGCGATCTCCGCGGTACCGATGCGGGTGAAGAACTCCTTCACTTCCGGGATTTGCATGACGCGCTTCTCCAGCGCCTTCTGCAGGTCCAGCGACTGGGTGAGGCTGGTGCCGGGAATCCGGATCGAGGCCAGCGCGACGTCGCCTTCGTCCAGGCTCGGGATGAACTCGCCGCCCATGCGCGAAGCGGCGATGCCGCTCGCGACCACGATGATCACGGCCATGACGGCGACGGCGGCGCGATTGTCGATGGCAAAGCGGAGCAGGGGCAGGTAGGCGCGCTTCGCCGCACGCATGAACAGGTTCTCATGTTCGGACACCTTGCCGGTGACGAAAATGGCAACAGCCGCCGGCACGAAGGTGATGGAGAACAGCACAGCAGCGCCGAGCGCCATCAGCACGGTCAGTGCCATCGGCGTGAACATCTTGCCCTCGACGCCGGTCAGCGTCAGCACCGGCAGGTAGACCACCGCGATGATCAGCGTGCCGAACAGGCTCGGCTTGATGACCTCACTCGACCCGCGCAGGATCGCGCGCAGCCGTTCGGGCGTCGTCAGCAGCCCGCCTTTCTCGCGCTGAGCCACCGCCAGCATGCGCAGGCAGTTCTCGACGATGATCACGGCGCCGTCGACGATGATGCCGAAGTCGATCGCCCCCAAGCTCATCAGGTTGGCGCTGACCTTGGTCTCGACCATGCCGGTGATCGTCAACGCCATGGACAGTGGGATGACGCAGGCCGTGACCAGCGCGGCGCGGAAGTTGCCGAGGATCAGGAACAGCACGGCGACCACCAGCGCCGCGCCTTCCAGCAGGTTGTTCCGGACGGTGCGGATGGTGGCTTCGACCAGGTCGGTGCGGTCGTAGACGGTCCGCGTCACGACGCCCTCGGGCAGCGACTTGGCGATGTCCTCCAGACGGGCTGCGACGCGGCGGGCCACGGTCCGGCTGTTCTCGCCGATCAGCAGCATGGCGGTGCCGAGCACGGTTTCCTCGCCGTTCCAGGTCGCAGCGCCCGTGCGCAAATCGCGCCCCTCGCTGACAGCAGCGACGTCCCTGATCCTGACGGGATTGGCGCCGCGCGAGCCGATGACGATGTCCTGGATTTCGCTGACGTTGCCGACCTGGCCCGGCGAGCGAACCAGATATTGCTCGCCGTTGCGCTCGATATAGCCGGCCCCGACATTGGCGTTGTTGGCGGCGAGCGCGGTCATCACGTCGCGGAAGCCGAGCCGGTAGGCCATCAGCTTGCCGGGATCCGGCAGCACGTGGAATTGCCGCTCGAAGCCGCCGATCGTGTTGACCTCGATCACGCCCGGCACGTTGCGAAGCTGCGGTCGAATGATCCAGTCTTGCACGGTGCGCAAATCGGTCAGCGAATAGTCGCGGTCACCCTGCGTCTTCGCGCCCGCCTTGGCCTCGACGGTGTACATGAAGATTTCGCCAAGGCCGGTCGAGATCGGACTCATCGCGACCTCGACACCCGCCGGCAGCTGGTCTTTCACCTGCTGGATGCGCTCGCCGACGAGCTGCCGGGCGAAGTAGATGTCGGTGCCGTCCTTGAAGACGATTGTCACCTGGCTGAGGCCGTAGCGCGACAGCGAGCGGGTGTAGTCGAGCTTGGGCAGGCCGCCCATCGCAGTCTCGACCGGGAAGGTGATGCGTTGCTCGGTCTCGAGCGGCGAATAGCCGGGGGCGCGGGTGTTGATCTGGACCTGGACGTTGGTGATATCAGGGACGGCGTCGATCGGCAGGCGCTGGAAATTCCAGGCGCCAAAGGCGACGGCGCCGAGCGCGAGGACGAGGACCAGCCAGCGCTGCTGCAGCGAGACGGCGATGAGACGCTCAATCATGCTCGGCCTCGCCCTTGCCCATCTCCGCCTTCACGACGAAGCTGTTCTCCGCGACGTAATGCTCGCCGGCCGAAAGGCCGGCCTTGATCTCGACATGGCGCGGATCGGAATCGCCTGTTTCGACCGGGCGCGCCTCGATCTTGTCGCCGTCCTCGCGCACGAACACGATGGTCTTGTTCTCCAGCGTCTGGATCGCGCTGCGGCGCACGGCAACCGCGACATTGCGCGCCGCGAGGATCAGCCGCGCCGTGACGAACAGGCCGGGCCGCAGGCGGCCGTCCGGATTTGGCAGCACCACGCGCGCCAGCGCGGTCTGGGTCTCGCTTGAGCCGATCGGCGCCATGTAGGAGATCGTGCCCTTGATCTCGCCGCGGCCGTCGTCGGGATCGATCAGGACCTCGTCGTTGAGGCGGACGCGGCGGAGGTCCTGCCGGTAGATCGACAGGTCGACCCAGATGGTGGAGAGGTCGGCGACCACGAAAGCCGGCTTCTGCTCGGAGGCGTATTCGCCGAGCGAGATCTGCCGCTCGATGATGGTGCCGGCAATCGGCGCCTTCAGCTCGTAGACGGTGAGGCTCTGGTTACTCTCGATCGCGGCGAGCAGGTCGTCCTTGCCGACCTTGTCGCCGATCCGCTTCTGGATGGATTTGGCGAGGCCCGGAAAGCGCGGCGTCACCTGCACCACGGCTTCCTGGTTGGCGCGCAGGATGCCGTTGAAGGCGAGCGTGTCGGTCAGCGTGGCGCTCGCGGCTTCCGCCAGCGTGACGCCCGCGGCCGCCAGCTTGACGTCGGAGATGCGGATGCGGTCGGCGCCATGCTCGTCCTGCTCGACGCGATCGTTCGGCTTCTTGTGCTCGGAATGCTCGCCATGCTCGGCATGCTCGGTGTGCGCAACTTTGTCCGGCGCGAGCAGGGAATGGCCGTAAGCCCCGAGCGCGGCGGCAACGATGGCGACGAGAATGGTGGAGAAGGTCCTCATCGTGCGCTCTCCCGCGCCAGCGTGAACGGATTGCCGACGAGGCCCTCGATGATGGCTACGCCCGCATGGAAATTCTGCAGCGCCTCCTGCTCGCGAAGCCGCGCCTGCGCGACGCTGGCTTGGGCATCCAGCACTTCGAGCAGGGTAAAGCGGCCCTGGCCGTAGCCTTGCGAGATCGCCTCGGAGGCCTCGACGGCCTTGGGGATCGCGGTCTCGCGCAGCACCGCGAGCTCGCGCAGGGAGCCTTGCAGAGAGTCATAGGCGCGGCCGGCGATCACGATCAGCGCGTTGCGGTTGGCCTCGCGCTCGGCTTTGGTCTTGGCGAGGCTTTCCTGGGCCGAAAGGATGTTGCCCTGGTTCTGGTCGAACACGGGGATCGGCACGGAGACGGTCAGCCGCGCCGCATCGTCGCCCGTTTCGTTGAAGTGGCGCCAGCCGGCCGCGATCCGCACGTCCGGATAGGGCCTGAGCCGTGCCAGCAGGAGCTCGGCATTGCGCTGGGCGTAGACCGCGGTCCAGCGCACCAGCTGCGGATTGGCGTCGATGGCGGCGACCACGGCCTGGAACGCCGGTGGGCGTCCGGTGGTGTCGAGCCGGCCGGACACCTCGCCGAATTTGGCGGCGGGATCGCCCATTAGCACCGCAAGCTCGCGCCGGGCGCTCGCCAGCGTCGCCTTGAAGCGCTCGCGGTCCGCCTTCACCAGGGCGGAGGCGACCTCGGCGCGGCCGGTCTCCGCCGGCGAGGAGGCACCGGCCTCGACACGGCGGCGCAGGAGCGGCGTCAGCCGGTCGATCGCGGCGATCTGCTCGTCGAGGATCTGGATGCGCCGCTGCGCGCCGAGCACGCTCAGGAAGGCGATCGCGGTCTCCGACAGCACTTCCAGCCTGATCGCCTTGCGCTGGATCGCCGCGACCTCGACGCCGGCTGCGCCTGCGGCAATCCGCGCCTCGCGCTTGCCGAACAGCTCGAAGGCCTGGCTGATCTGGAGCGTGGTCTCGGCCGAGCGCGTTCCGCGATATCTGCCGGAGCCAAACGAATCGTCCTGTTCGTAGGACAGTTCCGGATTGAGCAGGGCGCCCGCCTGGATGCGCTGGCCGGTGGCGATGCCGACGTCGCGCTCTGCCGCCGTCAGGCGCGGGCTCGCCGCCAGCGCGCGCGACAGCGCGCTCCGCATCGTCAAAGTCTGGGCGTGAGCCGGTGCAAGCGCCGATGCTGCAATCAGACACGCTGCCGCGCACGCGAGACGCGCGGTCATTCCCCTGCAAAACATGAAATCGACCTGTGAAGGATGAACCTAATGGGCGCGCGGCGCCCGACCAATCCGTTCAGGCAATGGATCTGGGAGGGGGCGAGTCGGTATCGGGCACAATTCCGGCGAGGCGGGGGGCCTGTTGCGGGCTCGGGGCCGACACCAGCACGATCGCCGCGGTCGACGGCGTCGGCTGCGCCACGGTCAGCGAGAAGCAGCCGTGGCAATGATGTCCGCCGATGGCCTTGTGGTCGCCATGGCCTGTGGCGCCATCGAGGAACGCGGCGATCTCCGAACCGCCGCGGGGCGTGGTGACGTCGATGTCGTGCGCGCCGTGCAGCGCGCCCGCGAGCAGATAGACCGCCGCGATCAGGACGGACAGCAGCCCGCGCCAGGGGCGCGAGCGGCGGGATCCTGAGGGCTGGCGGTTTGCGAGCACGAGGTCACTCTGGTTGCGGTCTGTGCCCGGCCTAGCATGGGCGCGGGAACAGTGTCGACCCGCAACATTGTTACATCCCTGGAACAATTGCCGCAGCAGCGCATACGCTGCCTGCGCCTCTCACTGGCGGACAATGACGCGCCGATGCGGCGCGATGGTTTCGAACGCGGGGGCCGGAGCGTCGCTGCCATCGTCACCTTCCATGGTGATGACAGCCCGACAGCTCGCTTCCATCGCCCGTTCCAGCCATTTGATGGCTTCGTCGATCCATTGGTCGTGGTGCTCGGGATCGGCGAGGGCCTTCTCCCGGAATGCATTCGCCTGATGCAGGCACGCCGTTCTGCGGTCCACGCGCCACTCCTGATCCGGAGGTTCCGCCCCTGATCGCATCATTGATGATCCCGGCCCCGGCGTCGTTAACATACGACAGAAGGAGACGCCCCGGCCGCAACGCGGAAAGGCCCCAGCCGGACGAGCCAGCTGAGGCCTCATGTGCTCACAATCTCTATCCCTAGGACTTGGACAGACAACCCGCATCCTCCAAGTTCGTTCCATACGATCTGTCCAATTTGGAACGTTCCTCATACCTCGCGATTAGCCAGCAGAAGAAACTGAGGAGGACGGACAATGGACGGACTGATTTATCTGATCGGCTTGATCGTCGTCATCATGGCGATCCTGTCGTTCTTCGGCCTGCGCTGAGAGCGCCGCGATGACGGTCGAAACTCTGATGCGGGAAGAGGTCATCGAAGGCGGCCTGGCAGCCGAGGCGCCTCGAACGATCCAGTGGAGCTCGGTGTTTGCGGGCGCTCTTGCTGCGAGCGCAATGTCGTTCATCCTGATCGGTTTTGGTGTCGCGGTCGGCCTCGGCGTCAGTTCGGCCTCGCCGACCTGGCGCGATGCGTCGGCGGCGCTGGCGCTGCTTTCCGGACTGTATCTGATCATCCAGGCGATCGTCAGTTTTGGCTTTGGCGGTTACATCGCCGGCCGGACCACCCGGCCCGAGCCCACTCTCACAACCATCGAGGATGACGGCGAGCGGCGGGACGGGCTTCACGGGTTGACCGCCTGGGCGCTGGCGGTCCTGGCCGGCGCCGCGCTGCTGGCGCTTCTCGGCGCCGCCGCGATCGACCGCTCGCCGATGCGCAGTTCGGCGAGCAACACCTCGGCGGCCGAGCCCTTGTTGAGCTATGAGCTCGACAAGCTGTTCCGCGCGCCGCGCCGCGCTGCGAACACCGACCTGAGGGAAGCGCGCGCCGAAGCCGGACGTATCCTGATGACGTCGTCCAGCCACAGCGGCGTCGCCGCCGATGACCGGACGTACCTCGTGCAGCAGGTCGCCGCGGTCACGGGGCTGGCGGCCCCCGACGCCGAAAAGCGCGTTGACGCCCTGATCGCAGACGCGAAGACGGCGATCAACCGCGCGCGACGCAACTCGATCATCGTGGCGTTCTCGGTCGCAGCCGCGACCTTGATCGGCGCTGCAGTGGCCTGGGCCGCGGCGGTTGCCGGCGGACGCCATCGCGATGGAGAGCCGTTGCCGAACTGGATGGCGAGAGCCAACCGCTTCCACCGCAACCCGCGCGCGATGCCGGTGCCGTAGGCTAAATCGGGGGTGGACCTACCTGTCCGCCCCCGCATGTTGCTGAACGAACGCCGCAACGAGAGCTGTGATCTCCGCTGGGCACTCGAGGCTCGGAAGATGGGCCACATCACGAACCTCATGGCCTTCCGCGCCCGGAATTGCCGCGACGAGATGACGGCAGCGGTCCTGCACATAGGGGAAATCGAGGTCGCCCCATATGATGAGGGTCGGCACTGCGATCTCATGAAGCCGGTTGAAGAAGGGTCTAATATCGACGTCCGATCCGAACGGCGGCGAGCGGAGTGCGATGCCGTTCATATCAAGGAACAGATCGCGAGCCGGACCGCCAACGCGACCTTCGGCAGCCCGTGGTCCGTCCAGCCAGAGGCGCGCCTTCATCGCGTTCATCCGATCAAGATCGCCTGACGCTTCGATCTCCTTCCATCGCATCATCAGCGTCTCGATGTCGGCGGGATAGACCGGATCGGGTGCACCCGCGACATTGGGGGCGATCAGAACCAGGGCGCGAACGCGCGAGGGATGCCGGACGGCGGCATCAAGCGCGATGCGCCCGCCAAGTGAGCAGCCGACGAGGATTGCGGGCTCGCCGCCTGCGGTTGCTTCCAGCACTACGAGGAGATCAGCAAGCGCGGAAAAGTCTTCGGGCTCGGCGCGGGTTTCGCCGAACCCGCGTCGGTCATACCCGACCGCCCTGTGCGTGGCGCTCAATTCATCGCATTGAGCGCGCCACATGCGCCGGTCGCACACATTCGCATGAAGAAAGACGACGGCAGGACCGTCGCCTGCCACTTCTGTCGCAAGGCTGGCACGGCCGGACGCGACGTATTGCATCGAAGCGCGGTGATGATTCATTCCAGTCTCGTCGCGCTTCAAGCCTTCTCTTCCCAGATCATCGCCAGATGCACGATGGTCTGCACCGCCTTTTCCATGTCCTGTCGGCTGACCCATTCGAGCCGCGAATGGAACGCGTGCTCGCCGGCAAAGATGTTGGGGCAGGGTAGGCCCATGAAGGACAGGCGCGAGCCGTCGGTGCCACCGCGGATCGCGGTGCGCATCGGGCGCAGGCCGGCACGGCGGATCGCCTCGATGGCGTATTCCAGCACGTGCGGGTGACGATCGATCACCTGCTTCATGTTGCGGTACTGCTCCTTGACCTCGAACGTGTAGGTCGAGCGCGGATAATCCTTCATGACGTCCTTGACGATGCCCTCGAGCAGCGCCTCCTTCTCCTTCAGCCCTTCCTCGGTGAAGTCGCGGACGATGAAGGAGAGCGTCGCCTGTTCGAGCGCGCCGTCGATGCCGATCGGATGCAGAAAACCCTGCTTGCCCGAGGTGGTCTCGGGCGAGCAGCCCTCCTTCGGCAGACGCTCGACGATGGCCGCGGCGATCTTGATAGCGTGCTCCATCTTGCCCTTGGCGTAGCCGGGATGGGCGCTGACGCCGTTGATGGTGATGGTGGCTCCGTCGGCCGAGAAGGTCTCGTCCTCGACGCAGCCCGCGCTCTCGCCGTCCATGGTGTAGCCGAAATCGGCGCCAAGCTTGTTCAGGTCGACATTGTCGACGCCGCGGCCGATCTCCTCGTCCGGCGTGAACAGGATCTTGATGGTGCCGTGCTTCACGTCGGGATTGTTGATGAAGAAATGCGCGGCATCCATGATCTCGGCGACGCCGGCCTTGTTGTCGGCGCCCAATAGCGTCGTGCCGTCGGTGGTGATGATGTCGTTGCCGATCTGGTTCTTCAGCGCGGGATGCTCATTGAAGCGGATCACCTGGCTGGTGTCGCCGGGCAGGACGATGTCGCCGCCGCGATAGTTCTTCACGATTTGCGGCTTGACGTCCTTGCCGGTGACGTCGGGCGAGGTGTCCATGTGCGAGCAGAAGCAGATCACCGGCACCTTCTTGTCGGTGTTGGCCGGGATCGTTCCGTAGACGTAGCCGTAATCGTCGAGATGCGCGTCCACAACGCCCATGGCCTTCAGCTCGGCAGCGAGCACGCGGCCGAGATCCTTCTGCTTCTCGGTCGACGGCGAGCTGGGAGATGCCGGATCGGACTGGGTATCGATGGTGACGTAGCGCAGGAAGCGCTCGGTCACGGTATGCGAAAAGGAGAGGGAGGACATTTCTGGTCAAACCGCCGAATGTTCGGGAAGCAGGCGGTATATCAGAAAAGCGGGCCGGGATGCGGCCGGAACGGGCTCGGGGGCAGGCTTTAGTGGCCTCAGATCGCTTCCTTCAGTTCCTTCACCGGGCGGAACGCGACCTTCCTGGTGGCCTTGATGTGGATCGCTTCGCCGGTGGAAGGATTACGGCCGGTGCGGGCGGCGCGCTTGCGGACCTGGAGGATGCCGAGGCCGACGATGCGGACCCGGTCGCCCTTCTTGAGGTGCTTGGTGATCAGATCGACCATGTCGGTCAGGACGGCCTCGGCATGCTTTTTGGAGACATCCTGGCGCTCGGCAATGTCGGCGGCGAGGTGCTTGAGCGTGATCGTGGCTGGCGCGGCCGCCTTCTTCGCCGAATCCTTCTTAGCCGGATCCTTCTTAGCCAAATCCTTCTTGGACATGTCTGGCCTCCTCGATCTTGCAGGTCGTCCGCAGGGAGATGGCCCGTGACCCGCAAGTTCCCGGAGGCGTAGACGATTCGGGACCGGACTGACTACGCCGCCGGCGTTGCCGAGGGCCGCGTTCGTGTGTGCCAGCAGTGGAATCCGCCGGTTTGGGCTGCGGCTGCAACATCCTTGACTTCACCAGATCGGGCCTTTAAGTCCCCCCTCGTTCCGCAGACATTGCGTGTCACGCGGGAGTAGCTCAGTTGGTTAGAGCGCCGGCCTGTCACGCCGGAGGTCGCGGGTTCGAGCCCCGTCTCTCGCGCCATTTTTGGCAAATAGATCAAATAGTTGCTGTCTTTTGCGGCCAAGAGCGCCGCTTGGACGGCCGTTTCATCCCGATCGCTTCCTCCCCGCCAGAATGCGTTTATTTCGGCTTGGACTCCTCGATATGCGCGAGGATGCGCCGTGCGTCGGTGCTGCCGGCCTGCGCCGCCTTGGCCAGGAGCCGCCTGGCCTCGGCAAGGTCCCGTCGGCCGCCGATTCCGTTGGCGTTGCACCGGGCGAGATTGACCAGGGCTTCGAGCCCGCCCATCGCGGCGCCCCTCTGGTACAGCGCCCGAGCCAATTTCAGGTCTCGCCTGGCTCCCAGTCCCTTCTCGGCAAGCTCCCCCATCCTGTTGATGGCCGTCGCATCGCCGAGCTCGGCGGCCCGCTGATACAACGCATAGGCCTTTGCGGGATCGCTGGCCGCGCCGATTCCACGCTCCTGCTGTAGGCCGAGGCTGACGAGTGCTGGCGCAATCTTTTTCTCGGCGGCCATTTCGTAGTAGAAGCGCGAGCGGGCCGGATCTTTCTCGACGCCGTTGCCGTTCTCATACATCAATCCGAGCTCGTAGAGCGCGCGTGCGTTGCCGAGCTCGGATGCCGCCTTGTAGCTCGCCACGGCTCCCGCGTAATCGCGCATGGCGAACAATGAACGCCCGAGCTGGTAGTGCAGGCGGTCCACCCCTGGCGACCGCTTGACCGCCTCCGCGCACGCCGCAACCGCGCCCGCCACCTTTGTATCGTCGCGCGTCTCGCCTTGGTCGGCGCCGGCTGCCCTCAAATCCGCGAGCCCGGCAACGGCGCTGTCGCAGTGCTGCATGACGGCGGTACCGTCCTGGACGACTTGCTTGACGGGATGGAGATAGATCTTGTCCTTGGAAAGCTGACCATACATGTAGGGCGTCTGCTTCCGGTGCGTTGCCTGCCGAACCTCGTCGCGAACGTTGCGAAACACGAAGTTGATCTCGAGGTCGGCCTGCCGGAGGTATTTCAGCAGCGCCGCAGCGAAAGGGCTGTTGCGGCCTTCGCCTTCTTCCGCGGTCCGCCCCGGCTCCGCTGGAAAGAACACGAGCGTGTTGCGGATCGGTGCGCTTCCGGCTGAGGTCAGGGAAGAGCTGCTGCTGCGGCCATTCGGTATCGCAGGGAACGGGTTCTCCCGCATGGCATCCGGGATCACCAGACCCAGCCTGCGCGCCCGCCCTGCGGCAGCGGTCACCGCAGCCAGGGGAACGGTCTCTGCGTTGGCCGACTCAGGTGTCGCAAGATGCGCATCCACGGGGATCAGGTAACTGCCGACACCGGCAGCTGCGCTGTATCCGGCAAAATAGAAGACCGCGATGTCCGCAGCGGCGGACTTCTCGGTGAAGGCGACGAGCCCCACGCGCAGATCGTCGATGGTCGTGTTCTTGCGCAGATCGACGTCGAAGCCGAGGCCGGCGAGAGCCGCGGCAATGTCCTCGGCATCGTTGACGGGAGAGCCGAGCGGCGGCGCGTTCGCGTAGCTCGCGTTTCCAATGACCAAGGCGACACGACGGTTGGAAGCTTCCGCTTCGCAGTCGAAGAGAAGCCCGATGGCAATGAACAGTGCCAGCCAGCGCAAGATGGAGTCGCGTCCCTTAGTCGATGCCCGAACGGAGCTGCCGCCTCATCCAGTCGCGGTCGGTGAGGAAATCGAGGCCGAGCAGACCATAGTCGACGCGCAGAAACCCGTCCACTCCAGACGACACCGCCGCGGGAGTCTGCAGCGCGACCTCCTGCGCCATCACGCCGACATAGAACCTCGCATCGCCCTTGTATCGATAGCGATAGAGGCGGAGGCCAGTATCGGTCCAGCCGAGTGCCGTGATGTCTTCCTTGAGGCGGATGTCCGATGGAATGGTGACGCGGCTCGCGGCATTCGAAGCGGCGGTGGAGGCCGCTCTGCTGGCCGCGCTCGATGCGGCGCTCGAGGCTGATCGGCTGGCAGCGCTCGACGCCGCGGATGATGCCGCCTGCGATGCCGCCCGGCTTGCTGCGCTCGACGCGGCATTGCTGACCGCAGTCGAAACGGCATTGCCGACGACGTTGCTGACGACGCCGCTGACCACATTGCCGACATTCTGGTTCACGCGTGCAACCACTCGCCGATATTCGCGATTGCGAACCTTTTCCTGTTCCGAGCGGGTGTAGGCGGAAACCAGGAGCCCGCGCCTGCGCGCCTCGGTCACCGCGTTGATCATGCATCCCTTGGGATTGCCCTTGGTCCGGCAAAGCTGGAATTGAAGCTGGACGTAGTCGGGGTATTTTTTGATGGATCTGGCGCACGCCCCGGAATCGCCGTCGAAACAGGCGTTCACGTCGCTGTCGTGCGCTGATTGCAGCATCAGTTCGGTGGAATTGACCGGTCGCAGGGCAAGGTCGCTGCCCGGCGGCAGGCGGTTATGGCGCGAGCTCGGATAGCGCTCGGCAAACCTGCCAACCACGCTCTTGTCGCGTGATTCCTTGAGGACGTCCCATGCCTTCTCGACTGCCTCCGAATTGCCGGTGGTTGTCTCGGCCGAGGCGAGCTGATAGCTCGCCGGTGGCGGACCGGGCATGTCGATCTGCCCGGTGGCTTGGCCCGGCTTAGCCGACTTCTCGAGCGAAGCCAGCGCGACCCGGGCGCTCTCGACATGCTCGCCAAACGGATAGAGATCCAAATAGGCGCGGTAGGCCGCGAGCGACTTCTGTCGCTCGACGATCTTCCAGGCGTTCGTTTCAGCCGTCTGCAATTGCGCAATGCGCTGGTCGATTTCGGCCGTATGCGCGCTCGCCGGGAATTGCTGGGCGAAACGGCGCAAGGTCGCGATCTCGTTGGTCGAGCGGACGAACTCCCAGGCGAGCTGCTCGGCATCTGCTCCACCATCGCCGCTTGCGATGGCGGCTTCGCCGTTGAGATAGATGTCGCCCTTCGGCAGCGTCCCGTAGATTGCCGGCTCTTGTGTCCCGGTCTCCTTCCAGACTTCGTCGTGCACGATCCGGAAGAGATAGTTGATCTCGAGTTGCGGCGTTTCGACATGGCGCAGGAGCGAGCCGGAGTAGGGGCTATTCCGCCCGGCCCCGTCGCTCGCCGTCGTGCCGGCAGCGGCCGCAAAGGCAACGAGCACGTTGTCGCTCACCTCGACAGGGGCAAGACCGCGCGTGTCGGCCGCGAAAGGCGTCGGGGAACGGGGTGTGCCGGACACTGGCGCGGCCACCTTCGATGGCCGCGACGACAGCGCGCGTCCCGCGGCGGCGACCTTCGTCGTTTCGAACGGGTCGTTGCGACAGGCGTCGAGAACCACGAGGCCGATGATCTTCGGCATCACGGAGATATCGATCAGGGTCTCGAGATTGATCGCCTCGGCATAGACATCGATCTCGGACTTGATTTCGGCATCGACCGGAATCAGCCAGTTCTTTCCGTCCATTTCGACGCCATGGCCTGCGAAGAAGATTACCGCCTTGTCGGCCGTCTTCGCCGCATTGCCGAATTCGATGAGGGCCTGCCGGAAATGATTGTAGTCGAGGTCGGCGAGGTGCCTGACGGAATATCCCAGACGACCCAGCGACGTCGCCATGTCGGCGGCGTCGTTGGCCGGGTTGATGAGTTTTGGGACCTTGCGATAGTTGCTGTTGCCGACAACGAGCGCGATCCTGTCTCCGGCGGCCGCCTGCAGTATTGTCGAAACGAGCAGCGACAACGCTACGCAGCCGAGAACGGCGATCCGGCGTGCCAGATCCTGCAACATGAAGACGGGACGCGAGCTCGCGAGAACGAAAATCCCGAAATGGGCAGGCATCGGCAGAAACTCAGAAAATGAAAAATCGCAGAGGTGGGCTAAGGCGGCTTGTTCGTCGATTTTACATCAGGGGATGCTGGATGACGACATCAAAGGCCTCGGTGTTCAGGATTTCGTGAACCGGGAGTGGCGATGCTTCGACCAAAAGGCTGCACATCGCGAGCGGTGAAACCAGTCGCGCTGCGCTGGTGTTGATGGCGCAGGCGGCCGAGGCCGGCGACATCTTCGGAGACTGCGGATGACCAGGACAGTCAAGTTCGCCCGTGCGCCGATTCTGGCCCTGCCGCTGCTCGTCGCTTTGTGCAGCGTGGCCCGCTGCAATGATCCGGCCGAATCGTCACGCGACTCGATCATTCAGAACGTTCGAGAGGACGTGCGGCGGCACATCCGGGCACGCGATGCAGGCAAGGCCACGAAACGTCCGGAAGAGAGCCAAGCGGCAACGCAGATTCGCGCCACGAAGAAGCGAAACCGCGCGAGGGCGGAGTAGACGGAGATCGGCGCGCACCCCCGTGGCCCGGGAAAGTGTTGCAAATGAGCATCAGGTGGGCGCGCTTGATGGACCCGCCCCCACAATTCAGCCAATCGGGTGAAGACGCGGCGGGTGCTGTGCCAATAAAACTCTGCGCCAGAAGCTTGCGGGATTTGTCTCCCGCCAAGGCTCGGGCTGAACCAGCAGGGGGCTGATCGAAGACCATGAGGGCAGGAGTTCTCCGCCGCGGCTTTGCCGTTGCCGTACCTTTTTTGCTTAGTCTGTTTGCGACGCGACCGGCCTCGGCACAGGAGGTCAATGTTCCGCAGCAAGTCATCAACAACACCGTCCAGAACATCATTCAGAACGTCCGCGACCAGGTCCAGCATCGCAGGGTCGTTGCTCCTCCTGGAATGCTGCGCTTCAGCGGCGAGGAGTCGGATTTCGACCGTCGTAATCCGTTCGCCGCAAGGGGTGTCAGCAATCCGTTCGGTGCCTTGGCCTACGCCAAGGCTCCGGCACTTGCAGCGCCGCCCCCGGCGGCTTGGCTTTACGGCGCGAACCTCGTCGGCAGTGGCGACAGTGCGCAATCGAGCGGGGTCCAGGTCAGCGTTGCGACGGTGACCGGCGCAGTCGATGTGACCAAGATCGGTATCTTCACTGCAACCGACGCGCTGACCTTCATCGGGACTGGCTCCCACTCATGGGCGCACACCTTCACGAATGGCGGACTGACTACCGATGGTTCAATTCCATCGACTTCCGGCACCCTGTCGTATCTCAACGGCGGTTTCTCGACTGACTTCACCGCGCTCGCGAGCTGGACTCGCAGCACATCCAATCTGCCCCTTGCCGCGACCGCGGACGGCAGCGGCATCGCCTATACCTGGAACGGCCAATACCGGTTCGACTTCCCCTACACCGTGTGGTTCGAGCCCACGGTCGGCGTAACCTATTCGGAGAACTATACCGCCAATTTCGGCAGCAAGACGGGCGATTCAACCGAATTTCACGGTGGCATGCGCGTAGGATTCGAGGCGGACTGGCTGGGCTTTAAGGTCCAGCCGTCGATCTCGGGTCAGTACTACAGGATCGTGGATGCGAGCGGCGCCGGCGCCGTGGGAGGTGCGGTCCCCGTTGCGGCCGGCATGATCGGTACCAATGGCCTTCGCGGTTCCGCAAAGGTCAACGTGCTCTGGACGCCGCAGCTGTCGTCCTACCTCGAAGTTCATGGCAGCAGCATCACCGTGCCGGACCCGCTTCTGCCTGGGGTTGGCGGACTCGGAACCTCGATCGCCGGTACTCAGGCCGGCCTTCGCTATACCTGGTAAGTGATCTCGAAGACGGATGCCCGCCGTGCCCGGCGGGCATCTTGTTGCGCTCCTCTCGCGTCTGGCGGAGGGCAACATCCCCCACGGCGCCGTCGCATGGGCGAAACCAAACGAAAAGGCCGCCCGAAGGCGGCCGTTTGGTGTCAAACCGGACCTTTTCCGGTAGGTCAGCGAATCTCCGACGTCCCCGCGCTGGTCACGACCACCGGCTTGCCGGCCTTGATGACCTGGGTGGACTGGGCGGTCTGGCTGTAATCGGCGTGGGTGCGGGCCGCGATCCCGAAGCCGGCCACGGCAATGCCGGCCACCAGCGCCACCACCACGATCTTTAGGTGGGTCGCACGATCAGCGGAATGAATTGAGTGGTTCATCTGAGCCTCCCGACGGGCTTTGCCGCCGTCTATAGGCTTATCTTCTACGGGCCATCTGTTTCCGGATGGTTTCGCGGGTTCCGCAAAATGGTTTCATCTTCTGCTTGGCGGGGCTCGCCCGGAGTGCGAGTTGGAGGCGGCGCCCTTCCGAGGCCTGGCATGTCGATCCGGAGCGAGGGGGCCCCGGAGGGGCGGACGCCAAGCTCATCTGGACTGCTTCTAAGAGTCTTTCTAAGAAGCTTTCAATTAGGGAAATCGCGCGCCCTCACATAAGCGTCACTGCAAGCGCATGCCGTTGGGGAACAGGCGGCATGACGCATCGAACATGCAGCTTTGGGGTGGCGCGTTGAACAGTCTTGGAATGCTGCGGTCGGCCGTGTTGGCGACCGCATCCGCTTGGGTCTTGATGCCTCAGGCATCGCTTGCACAATCTTCCGCGCAGAGTGGCGCGCAGAACATTCCGCCGGTGACGGTCACGGCGCCGGAAGCGCGCCGCCGCACCGCGGCGACGCCTCAGCGCCGCGCAACGCGGATCTCGGTGCAGACCCCCGCCACGAACAGGCCGCAGCCACGGCGCGACGTCGGCTTCGTCGAGACGCCGCGCGGGCCGGTGAACGGCTACGTCGCCGGCCGCAGCTCGTCGGGCACCAAGACCAACACGCCGATCATGGAGACGCCGCAGGCGGTGTCCGTCATCGGTGCCGAGCAGATCCGCGACCAGAAGCCGAACAAGCTCGACGAGGTCCTGCGCTACACCGCCGGCGTGCGGGCAGGGACTTTCGGCACGGACACGCGCAACGATTGGTGGCTGATCCGCGGCTTCAAGTCAGAGGATATCGGCCTGTTCCTCGACGGCATGCAACTGTTCTATACGTCTTACGCAAGCTGGAAGCTGCAGACCCCCAACATGGAGCGGGTCGAAGTGTTGCGTGGTCCGTCGGCAGTGCTTTACGGCGGATCGAGCCCGAGCGGCATCGTCAACGTCATCAGCAAGATGCCGCCGGCGGAGCCGATCCGCTACATTGAGGCGGGCGTCAACAATTTCGGCAACGCCTATGTCAGCTTCGACATGGGCGGCCCGGTCGCGACCAGCCCTGACAACGGCAAGCTGTTCGCACGCGTGGTCGGTCAGGTCCAGAACGGCGGTACGCAGGTCAACTTCACGCCTGACAACAACTACTTCATCGCCCCGTCGGTGACGTGGAAGCCCGATGCCGACACGACCTTCACAGTGCTGGCCTCGGCCTCGAAGCAGGATACCCGCGGCATCAACTTCCTGCCGTATCAGGGCACAGTGACCAGCGCGCCGTTCGGCAAGATCCCGACCAGCTTCTTCGTCGGCGATCCCAGTGTCGACAAGTTCACGCGCGAGCAGGAGATGCTCGGCTATCAGTTCGAGCGCCATCTCACCGACGATGTGACGTTCCGGCAGAACGCTCGCTTCGCGCATGTCGACATCACCTATCGCGGCTATGTCGGCAACGGCTGGGACAACATCAACACGGCGACGATGGGCCGCTATAACTGGTATGCGAAAAACACCGCGAACCAGGCCAATCTCGACAACCAGCTGGAGTATCGTTTCAACACCGGCGCCGTCAGGCACACGATGCTGTTCGGTGTCGATCTGCGGGGCTATCAAATCGACGATTACCAGGCCTTCGGGTTCGGTGTGCCCTCGATCAACGTCTTCAATCCGGCCTATGGAGGAGCTGAGGTTCCGCTACCCGGCTCGCCGTTCCGCAACTTCCTCATCACGCAGAAACAGGCTGGCACTTACGTTCAGGACCAGATGAAGCTCGGCAATTTCACGCTGGTGCTGAGCGGCCGCAATGACTGGGTCGAGACGACGCAGGAGGCTCGGGACACCGGCGCCAACCTCGCCAGCCGCGACGACAGCAGGTTCAGTGGTCGCGCCGGGCTGATCTACAATTTCGACAACGGCATCGCGCCCTATGTCTCCTATTCGACCAGCTACAATCCAATCATCGGCCTTAATGCGTCGAACCAGCTTTTCCTGCCGGAGACCGGCAAGCAGGCCGAAATCGGCGTGAAGGTCGCGCCGATCGGATTCGACGGCTATTTCACGGTCTCGGCTTTCGATCTGGTCCGTCAGAATGTCGCGACCACGTTGCCGGGCAGCGTTCCGCTCCTGCAAAATCAGACCGGCGAGGTGACCTCGCGCGGCATCGAGCTCGAAGCGGTGGCCAATGCCACGAAGGAGCTGAAGTTCATCGGCGCCTTCACGGCCTATAATCTCTTTGTGAGCAAGGATCTCGATCCGACGCTCGTCGGCAAGACGCCGACCAACACACCCGAACTCCTGGTGTCCGGCTGGGCCGACTACACCTTCAAGGACGGACCGCTCGCAGGGTTCGGCTTCGGCGGCGGCGTGCGTTACATCGGCTCGTCCTGGGCCGACCAGGCCAACACGCTCGAGGTTCCCGCGGTCGTGCTCGGCGATCTCGCGCTCCACTATGAATGGCAGAACTGGCGGACGGCGCTGAACGTGATCAACCTGACCGACAAGATCTATGTCGCAAGCTGCGCGTCAGCCACATCCTGCTTCTACGGCGACCGTCGGCGCGTCACCGCCAGCGTCTCCTACAAATGGTGAGGGCAGCCGAGGGCAGGGCCGGAAGGCTCTGGGACTTGGAGAAACCGACCGTGACGTTCGCCCGGCTCCGCCTGGGCGTCCGCTGATCCACCGTCAAGATGAGCTTCGCGGGCCATGCCCCCCGGCCCAAAGCTCATCCGGGCGCGGCGCGAGCGACCGGCAGGTCGCCGCCGCGCCCGCGGTCGGCTTGGAGCCAGTCGCGGATACATTCGCCGGACGAGCTCCGGTCCCGTGATGACGCATGGCTCCTCCGATTACTCTGAGCTGTGGACAGGTCTTTCCTGCACCTGAGGCGGCGGCACCAGCATTGGTGTCGGGGCCGCGCCGATCGGCAAATCTGTCGCCGCGACAACAGGGGGAAGTTGCCCCTACGGCGCTGCACTGCCGCACCAAAACCCGAGCATTTGGTCGGTCAGCGCGCAGCGAATAGCTGCCTCGGCCCGAGTGCCGCAATCTCAGAACGGCTGACCTGCGAGACCGTCGCAGCCCTTGCTGGCACTGGCGATCTGCTCCATACCAGCCGCGGGGTGATTCCGGGATTTTCACCGCTCTGGGGGCGGCAAAGGGCCTGAAAAGAGCGTGTCTTGCGCCCATTGGTGCACTGCGCTAAGGCTCAGAATAATTCCAAATCGGACGAATCCGTGGCTGTCCCGAGGCTGCGGGAAAAGGGCTCGCCAATGAGCGGCATTCTGCAGAACTATCTTCCACTCGTCGTCTTTATAGGGGTAGCGGGCCTGATCGGCCTCGTGCTGTTGATCGCGCCGTTCATCGTGGCGTTCCAGCAGCCGGATCCCGAAAAGCTGTCGGCCTACGAGTGCGGCTTCAACGCCTTCGACGACGCCCGCATGAAGTTCGACGTCCGCTTCTATCTCGTCGCCATCCTCTTCATCATCTTCGATCTCGAGGTGGCGTTTCTGTTTCCCTGGGCGGTGGCGTTCGGCAAGCTTGGCGCGACCGGCTTCTGGTCCATGGTGGTGTTCCTCGCCGTACTGACGGTCGGGTTCGCCTATGAATGGAAGAAAGGGGCCCTCGAATGGGATTGAACCCGAATACGCAGTCCGCAGGTCCGGTGATCGCACCGGCCCCGAAGGGCATTCTGGATCCGTCGACCGGCAAGCCAGTCGGGGCCAATGATCCGTTCTTCCTCGAGGTCAATTCCGAGCTGTCCGACAAGGGCTTCTTCGTGGCGGCGACCGACGACCTCATCACCTGGGCGCGTACCGGCTCGTTGATGTGGATGACCTTCGGTCTTGCCTGCTGCGCGGTCGAGATGATGCAGGTCTCGATGCCGCGCTACGACGTCGAGCGCTTCGGCTTCGCCCCGCGTGCCTCGCCGCGTCAGTCCGACGTGATGATCGTTGCGGGAACGCTGACCAACAAGATGGCGCCGGCGCTGCGCAAGGTCTACGACCAGATGCCCGAGCCGCGCTACGTCATCTCGATGGGCTCCTGCGCCAATGGCGGCGGCTATTATCACTATTCCTACTCGGTCGTGCGCGGCTGCGACCGCATCGTGCCGATCGACATCTACGTGCCGGGCTGCCCGCCCACGGCGGAGGCGCTGCTCTACGGCGTGCTGCTGCTGCAGAAGAAGATCCGGCGCACCGGCACCATCGAACGCTAAGGTTTTACGTCATGGACGACGCCAAGCTCGACGCCCTGGGGCAGACGATCGTTAGCGCGCTTCCGGGCGCCGCGACCGGTCACTCGGTGGCCTTCAACCAGCTCACCGTGGACGTCGAAGCCGCCAGGATCGTCGAGGTGGTCAAGTACCTCCGCGATGACCCGAACTGCCGGTTCGTCAACATCACCGACATCACGGCGGTGGACTACCCGGATCGCGAGAAGCGCTTCGACGTGATCTATCACTTCCTGTCGCCGACGCTGAACGCGCGCATCCGGCTCAAGGCGCAAGCCGACGAGACCACGCAGGTGCCCTCGCTGATCGACGTCTTCCCGGGCGCCGACTGGTTCGAGCGCGAAGCCTACGACCTCTACGGCGTGTTCTTCGTCGGCCATCCCGACATGCGCCGCATCCTCACCGACTACGGCTTCGAGGGCCATCCGCTGCGCAAGGATTTCCCGCTCACCGGCTTCGTCGAGGTCCGCTACGACGACCAGGAGAAGCGGGTGGTGTACGAGCCGGTCCGGCTCAACCAGGAATTCCGCAAATTCGACTTTTTGTCTCCTTGGGAAGGAGCCGACTATCCGGTGCTTCCGGGCGATGAAAAAGCGGGGCCGAAGGTCTGATCATGAACGAGCAACCGCAGAACCTCCGCAACTTCACCATCAACTTCGGACCGCAACACCCGGCGGCGCACGGCGTGCTGCGCCTCGTGCTGGAGCTGGACGGCGAAGTCGTCGAGCGTGTTGATCCGCATATCGGCCTGCTTCACCGCGGCACCGAGAAGCTGATCGAGCAGAAGACGTACTTGCAGGCGATCCCTTATTTCGACCGCCTCGATTACGTCGCGCCGATGAACCAGGAGCACGCCTTTTGCCTCGCCGCAGAAAAGCTGCTCGGCATCGAGGTGCCGCGCCGCGGCCAGCTGATCCGCGTGCTCTATTGCGAGATCGGCCGCATCCTCTCGCATCTGCTCAACGTCACCACGCAGGCGATGGACGTCGGCGCGCTGACCCCGCCGCTGTGGGGCTTCGAAGAGCGCGAGAAGCTGATGGTGTTCTACGAGCGCGCCTCGGGCAGCCGCATGCATGCGGCTTATTTCCGTATCGGCGGCGTGCATCAGGACCTGCCGCAGAAGCTGGTCGACGACATCGAGGCCTGGTGCGATCCGTTCCTCAAGGTGGTCGACGATCTCGACCGTCTGCTCACCGCCAACCGCATCTTCAAGCAGCGCAACGTCGATATCGGCGTGGTGCCGCTGAAGGAAGCCTGGGAATGGGGTTTCTCGGGTGTGATGGTGCGCGGCTCGGGTGCGGCCTGGGACTTGCGCAAGTCGCAGCCCTATGAATGCTACGCCGAGATGGATTTCGACATCCCGATCGGCAAGAACGGCGACTGCTACGACCGCTATTTGATCCGCATGGAAGAGATGCGCCAGTCCGTGCGCATCATGAAGCAGTGCATCCAGAAGCTGAACGCGCCCGACGGCAAGGGCCCGGTCGTCGTCGAAGACAACAAGGTCGCGCCGCCGCGCCGCGGCGAGATGAAGCGCTCGATGGAAGCGCTGATCCACCACTTCAAGCTCTACACCGAAGGCGTCCACGTGCCGGCCGGCGAGGTCTACGCCGCGGTCGAGGCGCCCAAGGGCGAGTTCGGCGTCTATCTCGTCGCCGACGGCACCAACAAGCCCTACAAGTGCAAGATCCGCGCGCCGGGCTTCGCGCATCTGCAGGCCATGGACCACATCTGCCGCGGCCATCTGCTGGCCGACGTCTCGGCGATCCTGGGCTCGCTCGACATCGTGTTCGGAGAGGTCGATCGGTGATGGCGCAGGCGCCGATCCAGTTTGACCGTGCCTCGGGGGCCCTTGAAGGGGCGAACCTGTGGGAGCGGACGGCTGCCTTTGGCGCTGGTGACCGGATCGAAGATCTCCTCGCACTTCTCGCACATGGGCTACATCGCCTGCGCGAATTTGCTGCGCAAGACGCTGCCCGAGCGCAACATCGCGATCAGGCTCAATCCCGACGCGGTGTTCGAATTCCCTTACGGCGACGGCTATTGGAGCAAGCTGCTCAACCGCTCCTACATTTACGAGGACGAGCTCGAGCTCTTGTTCGCCGATTCCATCGACGTCGACTACACGCTGCTCGATTGCGGCGCCAATTACGGTTATTGGTCGGTGTTGGTCTCGAGCAAGCCATTCGGCGCGCACAAGGCGATCGCGATCGAGCCGTCGGGCCAGAACTATTCGAAGCTTGCCAACAATGCCCGCATCAACGCTGGCCGCTTCGAGACCATGAAATGCGCCATCGGCGCGGCGCGCGGCACCGCGCGTCTGTCGGGCACCAAGCACGAAGCCTTCAGCATCGCCGGCGATCAGTCGGCGGGCGGCGAGGAGGTGCCGGTGATCGCGCTCGACAATTTGATCGAGGACGGCAAGGTCGCGGCCACCGGCAAATACCTGATCAAGCTCGACGTCGAGGGTGTCGAGATCGAGGCGATCAAGGGCGGGGCGCGACTGCTGCAGGCCGACAGCGTCATCATGTGCGAGGAGCACGGCAGCGACCGTTCTCACGCCGTGTCGCGCTTCATCCTCGAACAGACCCCGCTGAAGCTGATCGTGTTCGATCCGCGCAGCAACCGCATGGAGACCGTGACCGAGCTGTCGATCCTCGACCGCATCAAGGTCTCGACCCACGTCGGCTACAACGTTTTCGGCACCGCAAGCGCATTCTGGCAGGACAGGATCGAGGCCATGAACGCCAAGAACCTGAATGCCAAGAATCTGAATGCCAAGTCCGCGCGCCGCATGCAGTGAGAGATTGAAGAGATGTCCGTTCGCCGATTAGCACCGAAGGAAGTCCAGCCCGCGAGCTTTGCGTTCACGGAGGAGAACCTCGCATTCGCCCGGCAGCAGATCGCAAAATATCCCGAAGGCCGTCAGGCCTCCGCCGTCATCGCCATCCTCTGGCGTGCGCAGGAGCAGAACGAGGGTTGGGTGTCGGAAGCCGCGATCCGCGTCATCGCCGACATGCTCGACATGCCCTATATCCGCGTGCTGGAAGTCGCGACCTTCTACACCATGTTCCAGCTCGCCCCCGTCGGCAAGAAGGCCCACGTCCAGGTCTGCGGCACCACGCCGTGCCGGCTACGCGGCGCCGAGGATCTGATCCACGTCTGCGAGCACCGCATCCATCACGAGCCCTTCCATCTCTCCAAGGATGGCAATTTCAGCTGGGAAGAGGTGGAGTGCCTGGGCGCCTGCGTGAACGCGCCGATGGTGCTGATCGGCAAGGACACCTATGAGGACCTGACCAAGGAAAGCTTTGGCAAGGTGCTCGATGGCTTCGCTTCGGGCAATCCGCCCAAGCCCGGTCCGCAGAACGGCCGCCAATTCTCGGCGCCGATGACCGGACCGACCACGCTCAAGGAGATCACCTGATGCGTGATCTCGCCATAACCGGAGGGACCGCGGCCGTGAAGAAATGGGGCTTTGTCGCCATGCACGCCGCGATCGCGGCTGCTTTCATGTTCCTGCTGCAGCGTTTCTTCATGAACGCCTCGCAGGAGACCAGTCTGCTCTGGGCGCTGTTCTTCGCCGTCTGCGCCGCCGGACTTGCCTACAAGCAGTCCATTCGTTGATCGGAAAGCACTGATATGCTCGAGGACAAGGACCGCATCTTCAAGAACCTCTACGGCCTCCATGATTGGGGGCTGGAGGGTGCGCGGCGTCGTGGCGCTTGGGATGGCACCAAGAACATCATCGACAAGGGCCGCGACTGGATCATCAACGAGATGAAGGCCTCGGGCCTGCGCGGCCGCGGCGGCGCCGGCTTCCCGACCGGTCTCAAGTGGTCCTTCATGCCGAAGGAATCGACCGACGGCCGTCCGAGCTATCTCGTCGTCAACGCCGACGAATCCGAGCCCGGCACCTGCAAGGACCGCGAGATCATGCGGCATGATCCGCATCTGTTGGTCGAGGGCTGCCTGATCGCGAGCTTCGCGATGAATGCGCATGCCTGCTACATCTATGTCCGCGGCGAGTTCATCCGCGAGCGCGAGCGCCTTCAAGCCGCGATCGACCAGGCCTACGAGGCCAAGCTGATCGGCAAGGACAATCTCAACGGCTGGCCGTTCGACCTCTACGTCGCCCACGGCGCCGGCGCCTATATCTGCGGCGAGGAGACCGCGCTGCTCGAAAGCCTCGAGGGCAAGAAGGGCCAGCCGCGGCTGAAGCCGCCGTTCCCGGCGAATGTCGGTCTGTTCGGCTGCCCGACCACCGTCAACAACGTCGAGTCCATCGCCGTTGCGCCCGATATCCTGCGCCGCGGCGCGGCGTGGTTCGCCGGCATCGGCCGCCCGAACAATGTCGGCACCAAGCTGTTCTGCATCTCCGGCCATGTCGAGCGGCCCTGCAACGTCGAAGAGGCCATGGGCATCCCGTTCCGTGAGCTGATCGAGAAGCATTGCGGCGGCATTCGCGGCGGCTGGGACAACCTCAAGGCCGTGATCCCCGGCGGCTCGTCGGTGCGCATGGTGCCGGCCGAGCAGATCATCGACACGCCAATGGATTTCGATAGCCTGAGCAAGTTGCGCTCGGGCCTCGGCACCGCCGCCGTGATCGTGATGGACAAGTCGACCGACCTGATCCGTGCGATCGCCCGCATCTCCTATTTCTACAAGCACGAGAGCTGCGGCCAGTGCACGCCGTGCCGCGAAGGCACGGGCTGGATGTGGCGCGTCCTGACCCGCATGGCTGAAGGCCGCGCCCACAAGCGCGAGATCGACATGCTGCTCGAGGTCACCAAGCAGGTCGAAGGCCACACCATCTGCGCGCTCGGCGACGCCGCGGCCTGGCCGATCCAGGGCCTGATCACGCACTTCCGCCACGAGATCGAAGCGCGCATCGACCAATATTCGCACAAGGCCGATGTCGATGACATCGGCGTCCGCGATCCCGTGAACATGGTCGCGGCGGAGTAAGAGACATGACCAAGCTCATCATCGACGGCAAAGAGATCGATGTCCCCGCCGAGTACACGCTGCTTCAGGCATGCGAGGCGGCCGGCGCCGAGATTCCGCGCTTCTGCTATCACGAGCGGCTGTCGATCGCCGGCAATTGCCGGATGTGCCTCGTCGAGGTGAAGGGCGGCCCGAAGCCGGTCGCGAGCTGCGCCTGGGGTGTGCGCGACTGCCGTCCGGGCCCCAAGGGCGAGCCGCCGGAGATCTCGACGCGTTCGCCGATGGTGAAGAAGGCACGCGAAGGCGTGATGGAATTCCTTCTGATCAACCATCCCTTGGACTGCCCGATCTGCGACCAGGGCGGCGAGTGCGACCTGCAGGACCAGGCGATGGGCTATGGCGTCGACACCAGCCGCTTCGCCGAGAACAAGCGTGCCGTCGAGGACAAATATCTCGGCGCGCTGGTCAAGACCTCGATGAACCGCTGCATCCAGTGCACGCGCTGCGTCCGCTTCTCGGCGGAAGTGGCCGGCGCGCCCGAGATGGGCGCCACGGGCCGCGGCGAGGACATGGAGATCACGACCTATCTCGAGCACGCCCTGACGTCGGAATTGCAGGGCAACCTCGTCGACATCTGCCCGGTCGGCGCGCTGACCTCGAAGCCCTACGCCTTCGCGGCGCGGCCGTGGGAGCTCGGCAAGACCCAGTCGATCGATGTCATGGACGGCGTCGGCTCTGCGATCCGCGTCGACACCCGCGGCCGCGAGGTGATGCGGATCCTGCCGCGCATCAACGAGGCCGTGAACGAGGAGTGGATCTCCGACAAGACCCGGCACGTGGTCGATGGCCTGCGCACCCAGCGTCTCGACCGGCCCTATATCCGCGAAGCCGGCAAGCTGCGCGCAGCGAGCTGGACCGAGGCCTTCGCTGCGATCGCCGCCAAGGCGGCGCGCACCGACGGCAAGCGCATCGGCGCGATCGCAGGCGATCTCGCCGGCGTCGAGGAGATGTTCGCGCTGAAGGACCTGCTCGGCAAATACGGTTCGAGCAATCTGGCGGTGCAGGGCGGCGATGCCTTCGATCCCGCGCTCGGCCGCGGCTCCTACATCTTCAATCCGACGCTCGCCGGCGTCGAGCAGGCCGATGCGCTGCTCATCATCGGCGCGAACCCGCGGAAAGAGGCGGCCGTGTTCAACGCCCGCATCCGCAAGCGCTGGCGCGCCGGCGGCTTCAAGGTCGGCGTGATCGGTGCCAAGGCCGACCTGACCTATGATTTCGACCATCTCGGTGCCGGTACCGAGACGCTGGCCGAACTCGCGGCCGGCAAGCATTCCTTCATGGACGTGCTGAAGAACGCTGAGAAACCGATCATCCTGGTCGGTGCGGGCGCGGCCGCCCGTCACGACGGCGCCGCCATTCTCGCCGCCAGCGCCAAGCTCGCGCTCGATGTCGGCGCAGTCAAGGACGGCTGGAACGGTTTTGGCGTGCTGCACGAGACCGCCTCGCGCGTCGGCGCGCTCGACATCGGCTTTGCCGCAACCAGCGGCGGCCTCAATGCTGCGCAGATGACGACCTTCGGCACGCTCGACTTGCTGTTCCTGCTCGGCGCCGACGAGATCAAGGCGCCGGACGGCACTTTCGTCGTCTATATCGGCACCCATGGTGATCGCGGCGCACACCGCGCCGACGTCATCCTGCCGGCGGCCGCCTACACCGAGAAATCCGCGATCTACGTCAACACCGAAGGCCGCGTGCAGATGACGGGCCGCGCCGCGTTCCCGCCGGGCGAGGCCCGCGAGGACTGGGCGATCATCCGCGCGCTGTCGGAAGCGCTCGGCAAGAAGCTCGGCTACGACTCGCTTGCGCAGCTGCGCCAGGCGATGTTCAAGGCCGTGCCGCATCTCATCCGTCTCGACCAGATCGAGGCCGGCTCGGCCGACCAGATCAAGAAGCTGGCGGGGAAGGGCGGCTCGCCCGAGAAGGCGCCGTTCAAGCCTCTGGTCGAGGACTTCTATTTGACCAACCCAATCGCGCGTGCGTCCGCCGTGATGGCGGAATGCTCGCGCCTCGCCTCCGGGCAGATGCTGACCGCAGCGGAGTGAGCGTGATCTGATGGAATTCTTCGAAAGCGCATTCTGGACCGGGTTCCTCTGGCCGCTGATCATCATGGTCGCGCAGAGCGTTCTCGTGCTCGTCGTCCTGCTGGTCGCGATCGCCTACATCCTGCTCGCCGACCGCAAGATCTGGGCGGCGGTGCAGATCCGGCGCGGCCCGAACGTGGTCGGCCCGTGGGGCCTGCTGCAGTCCTTCGCCGACCTGCTGAAGTTCGTGCTGAAGGAGCCGATCATCCCGGCCGGCGCCAACAAGGGCGTGTTTCTTCTTGCTCCCTTAGTCTCATGCGTGCTCGCGCTCGCCGCCTGGGCCGTGATCCCGACCAATCTCGGCTGGGTGATCGCCGACATCAATGTCGGCGTCCTCTTCATCTTCGCGATCTCGTCGCTGTCGATCTACGGCATCATCATGGCCGGCTGGTCGTCGAACTCGAAGTATCCGTTCCTCGCCGCGCTGCGCTCGGCCGCGCAGATGGTGTCCTACGAAGTCTCGATCGGCTTCGTCATCATCACCGTGCTGCTCTGCGCCGGCACGCTGAACCTGACGGCGGTGGTCGAGGCCCAGCACGCGCGCGGCCTCGCCAGCCTGATCGGGTTGCCGCAGCTGACGATCCTGAATTGGTACGTCTGGCCGTTGTTCCCGATGTTCGTGGTGTTCTACGTCTCGGCGCTGGCGGAAACCAACCGTCCGCCCTTCGACCTCGTCGAAGCCGAATCCGAGCTCGTCGCCGGCTTCATGGTCGAGTACGGCTCGACGCCGTACCTCTTGTTCATGCTCGGCGAGTATGTCGCAATCGTCACGATGTGCGCGCTGGCGACGATCCTGTTCCTCGGAGGCTGGCTGCCGCCGGTGGACCTGCCGCCCTTCAACTGGGTGCCGGGGATCATCTGGTTCTCGCTGAAATTGTTCTTCATGTTCTTCCTGTTCGCGATGGCGAAGGCGATCGTGCCGCGCTACCGCTACGATCAATTGATGCGCCTCGGCTGGAAGGTGTTCCTGCCGCTGTCGCTGGCGATGGTGATCGTGGTGGCCGGCGTGCTGCATTTCGCCGGCATCGCGCCGAAGTGAGGGCCGTCATGGGTATCAACGTCAACGCCACTGCACGCTCGCTTCTGCTGTCGGAATTCGTCTCGGCGTTCTTCCTCGCCATGCGTTATTTCTTCCAGCCGAAGCCGACGCTGAACTATCCGTTCGAGAAGGGCCCGATCTCGCCCCGCTTCCGCGGCGAGCACGCGCTGCGGCGCTATCCGAACGGCGAAGAGCGCTGCATCGCCTGCAAGCTGTGCGAGGCGGTCTGCCCGGCGCAGGCCATCACCATCGAGGCCGGCCCGCGCCGCAACGACGGCACCCGCCGCACCGTGCGCTACGACATCGACATGGTGAAGTGCATCTATTGCGGCCTCTGCCAGGAGGCCTGTCCGGTCGATGCCATCGTCGAGGGCCCGAACTTCGAGTTCGCGACCGAGACCCGCGAGGAACTCTATTATGACAAGGCCAAGCTGCTCGCCAACGGCGACCGCTGGGAACGCGAGATCGCCAAGGCGATCGAGCTCGACGCGCCGTACCGGTGAGGTGAGGGCATGATCCTTCCCGCGCTCTTCTTTTATCTCTTCGCCGGCGTCTGCGTCGCCTCGGCCGTGATGGTGATTGTCTCGCGCAATCCCGTGCACTCCGTGCTGTACCTGATCCTGGCCTTCGTCAACGCCTCCGGCCTGTTCGTGCTGATGGGCGCCGAGTTCCTCGGCATGATGCTGATCGTCGTCTATGTCGGCGCGGTCGCGGTGCTGTTCCTGTTCGTGATCATGATGCTCGACGTCGACTTCCTCGAGCTGCGCGAGGGCTTCATCGAGTACCTGCCAGTCGGCCTCGTGATCGGCGGCATCTTCATGTTCGAGTTGCTGCTCACCGTCGGCTTCTGGGTCATCAATCCCGGCGTCTCCAAGACGATCACGGCGGCGATCCCGGCCAACGTCAGCAACACCGAGGCGCTCGGTCTCGTGCTCTATACGAAGTACATCCACTACTTCCAGCTCTCGGGCATGGTGCTCCTGGTCGCCATGATCGGCGCCATCGTGCTGACGCTCCGCCACAAGGAGAAGGTCAAGCGGCAGGACATCAACGTTCAGAACGCGCGCACGCCCGACATCGCGATGGCGGTGCGCAAGGTGGCGCCGGGGCAGGGGCTCTCGGACGCGGACGCGGCGGAGTGGGTGAAATGACGATCGGGCTCGGACATTATCTGGCGGTCGGCGCGATCCTGTTCACGCTCGGCATCCTCGGCATCTTCCTGAACCGCAAGAACATCATCGTCATCCTGATGTCGATCGAGCTGATCCTGCTCTCGGTCAACATCAACCTCGTGGCGTTCTCGAGCTTCCTCGGCGACATCGTCGGCCAGGTCTTCGCGCTGCTGGTGCTGACGGTCGCGGCTGCCGAAGCTGCGATCGGTCTCGCCATCCTGGTGGTCTATTTCCGCAACCGCGGCTCGATCGCGGTTGAGGACGTCAATCTGATGAAGGGCTGAGCGCATGATCCGGAAAAGTGGACGCCGGTTTTCCGATCAGATCATGCGGAAAGAGTAAGTCATGGTTCAGGCAATTGTCTTTCTGCCTCTGCTGGGCGCCATTCTGGCTGGCCTGATCGCGCTGTTCGGCGCGCATGCCCGCAACCCCTCGGGCGACGAGCTCGAGCATCACGGCGACCACGGCCATGGCGCTCATGCCCATGCGTCCGACAAGATCAACGAGGATGCCTCCGTCATCCACGAGAGCCATCACGACGACGCTCACGACGATCACGGCCATGGCCCGACCGAGCCGCCGGCGGCGGGCTCGCGCGCAGCCGAGCTGATCACCACCGGGCTGCTGTTCGTCTCGGCGGCCTTGTCCTGGATGACGCTGGTCGACGTCGGCTTCATGCATCACGACTACAGGATCCAGCTGCTGCCCTGGATCTTCTCCGGCGATCTCCAGGTCTGGTGGACGCTGCGCGTCGATACGCTCACGGCCGTGATGCTGGTAGTGGTGACGACCGTCTCCTCGCTCGTGCACCTCTATTCCATCGGCTACATGGACGAGGACCCGAACCGGCCGCGCTTCTTCGGCTATCTCTCGCTGTTCACCTTCGCCATGCTGATGCTGGTGACGGCCGACAATTTGGTGCAGCTGTTCTTCGGCTGGGAAGGCGTGGGTCTCGCCAGCTATCTCTTGATCGGCTTCTGGTACCAGAAGCCCTCGGCGAACGCCGCCGCCATCAAGGCCTTCGTGGTCAACCGCGTCGGCGACTTCGGCTTCGCGCTCGGCATCTTCGCGGTCTTCATGCTGGTCGGCTCGACCGACTTCGAGACCATCTTCCACGCCGCGCCCGGCCTCACCGGCAAGACCATCAACTTCCTCGGCTGGCACGCCGACGCGCTGACCCTGACCTGCCTGTTGCTGTTCATGGGCGCGATGGGCAAGTCCGCCCAGTTCCTGCTGCACACCTGGTTGCCAGACGCGATGGAAGGCCCGACCCCGGTGTCGGCGCTGATCCACGCCGCGACCATGGTCACGGCCGGCGTCTTCATGGTGGCGCGCCTGTCGCCGCTGTTCGAGCTCGCCCCGACCGCCCAGGCCGTCGTGATGTTCTTCGGCGCGACCACGGCGTTCTTCGCGGCGACCATCGGCCTCGTCCAGAACGACATCAAGCGCATCGTCGCCTACTCGACCTGTTCGCAGCTCGGCTACATGTTCGTGGCGATGGGGGCGGGGGCCTATTCGGTCGGCATGTTCCACCTGTTCACCCACGCCTTCTTCAAGGCGCTGCTGTTCCTAGGCTCCGGCTCGGTGATCTACGCGATGCACCACGAGCAGGACATCCGCAACATGGGCGGCCTCTGGAAGAAGATTCCCTACACCTATGCGGTGATGGTGGTCGGCACGCTGGCGCTGACCGGCTTCCCGCTCACCGCCGGCTACTTCTCCAAGGACGCGATCATCGAGTCCGCCTACGCCTCGCACAATCCGTTCGCGGTGTACGGCTTCCTGATGACGATCATCGCCGCCGGCCTGACCTCGTTCTACTCCTGGCGCCTGATCTTCAAGACCTTCCACGGCGAGCCGCATGACGAGCATCATTACGAGGCCGCGCATGAGGCTCCGCTCTGGATCCTGATCCCGATCGGCGTGCTCGCAGTCGGCTCGTTCGTCGCCGGCCTGCCGTTCAAGGAGCTGTTCGCCGGTCACGGGGTCGAGGAGTTCTTCCGCGAGTCCGTGAAGATGAACCCGCACATCATCGAAGAGATGCATCACATCCCGCAGACCATCGCCTTCCTGCCGACGGTGATGATGGTGCTGGGCTTCCTCGTCTCCTACCTGTTCTACATCCGCCGGCCCTATCTGCCGGTCGAGCTCGCGAACACCCAGCCGATGCTGTACCAGTTCCTGCTCAACAAATGGTACTTCGACGAGCTCTACGACATCATCTTCGTCCGTCCGGCGAAGTGGATCGGCTACCAGCTCTGGAAGAAGGGCGACGGCTTCATCATCGACGGCTTCGGCCCCGACGGCGTCTCGGCCCGCGTGCTGGACGTCACCCGCAACGTCGTCAAGATCCAGACCGGCTATCTCTATCACTATGCTTTCGCCATGCTGATCGGCGCCGCCGGCCTGATCACCTGGTTCATGTTCGGCTTTGGAGGCCAGTAAATGACAACCTGGCCCATTCTTTCGGTCACGACGTTCCTGCCCCTGGTCGGCGCGCTGATCGTCTATCTGAGCCGCGGTGACGACGAAGCGGCGCGGCGCAATTCGCGCTGGATCGCGCTCTGGACCACGCTGATCACCTTCGCGGTGTCGGTGATCCTGGTCATGCGCTTCGACCCCAGCAACCCCGACTTCCAGTTCGTCGAGAAGGCGAACTGGCTCGCCACCGGCATCACCTACCACATGGGCGTCGACGGCATCTCACTGCCGCTCGTGATCCTGACCACCGCCGTGATGCCGTTCTGCATCGTCGCGAGCTGGAAGGCGATCACCAACCGCGTCCGCGAATACATGATGGCGTTCCTGATTCTGGAAACGCTGATGATTGGCACCTTCTCGGCGCTCGATCTCGTGCTGTTCTACCTGTTCTTCGAGGGCGGCCTGATCCCGATGTTCCTGATCATCGGCGTCTGGGGCGGTCCGCGCCGGGTCTATGCCTCGTTCAAGTTCTTCCTCTACACGCTGCTCGGCTCGGTCCTGATGCTGCTCGCCATCATGGCGCTGTACTGGAACGGCGGCACCACTGATATCCCGACCCTGATGCACACCGCGGTGCCGCGGTCGTTGCAGACCTGGGCGTGGCTCGCCTTCTTCGCGTCCTTTGCGGTGAAGATGCCGATGTGGCCGGTGCACACCTGGCTTCCCGACGCGCACGTCGAGGCACCGACCGCGGGCTCCGTGGTCCTCGCCGCGATCCTTCTGAAGATGGGTGGCTACGGCTTCCTGCGCTTCTCGCTGCCGATGTTCCCGCTGGCCTCGCACGACTTCGCGCCGCTGGTGTTCACGCTCTCGGCCATCGCCATCATCTACACCTCGCTGGTCGCCCTGATGCAGGAGGACATGAAGAAGCTGATCGCGTACTCCTCGGTCGCGCACATGGGCTTCGTCACCATGGGCATCTTCGCCGGCACCATGCAGGGCGTCGCCGGCGGCGTGTTCCAGATGATCTCGCACGGCATCGTCTCCGGCGCGCTGTTCCTCTGCGTCGGCGTCGTCTACGACCGCCTGCACACCCGCGAGATCGCGGCCTATGGCGGCCTCGTCAACCGGATGCCGCTCTATGCGATGACCTTCATGGTGTTCACCATGGCCAATGTCGGTCTGCCCGGCACCAGCGGCTTCGTCGGCGAGTTCATGACGCTGCTCGGCACCTTCAAGGTCTCGATCCCGACCGCGTTCTTCGCCAGCTTCGGCGTGATCCTCTCGGCGGCCTACGCACTATGGCTCTATCGCAAGGTCGTGTTCGGAGCGCTGGTCAAGCCGCAGCTGGCGAGCATGAAGGATCTCACCTTGCGGGAGTGCGTCATTCTATTCCCGATGATCGCGCTGACGATCCTGTTCGGCGTCTATCCGAAGCCGGTGCTCGACATGTCGGCCGCCTCGGTCCAGCAACTCGTCAACAATTACAACACCGCCGTGACGGCCGTGAAGGCTGCCGCACTGCTCCAGTGATCGGGCAGGTCAGGATATCGCCATGAGCTTTTCGACTGCAGGTTATCAACTGGCGCCGGTGCTGCCCGAGCTCGTGCTCGCGGTCGGCGCGATGGCGCTTCTCATGCTCGGCGCCTATCGCGGGCAGGAGACGACCAGGACCGTGACGTCGCTGGCGGTGGTGCTTCTGATCGTGGTCGGTGCGCTCGTCTACATGCAACCCGCCGGCAAGCAGGTGACGTTCGGCGGCAGCTTCATCGTCGACGACTTCGCCCGCTTCATGAAGATCCTGGCCCTGATCGGCTCGGCCGTGACGCTCGTCCTGTCGACCGAGTTCCTGTCCGACCCGTCGCGCCGGATTTTCGAATACGCCATCCTCGTGCTGCTCTCGACGCTCGGCATGATGGTGCTGATCTCGGCCGGCGACCTGATCTCGCTCTATCTCGGCCTCGAATTGATGTCGCTGGCGCTCTATGTCGTCGCGGCCTCGAACCGCGACAACGCCAAGTCGACCGAAGCCGGCCTGAAGTACTTCGTGCTCGGCGCGCTGTCCTCGGGCATGCTGCTGTACGGGGCGTCGCTGGTCTATGGCTTCACCGGCACGGTGAGCTTCACCGGCATTGCCGCGGCCGCGACGGTCTCGAATGTCGGCCTCGTCTTCGGCCTGGTCTTCCTGCTCGTCGGCCTCTGCTTCAAGGTCTCGGCCGTGCCGTTCCACATGTGGACGCCTGACGTCTACGAGGGCGCGCCGACCCCGGTCACCGCCTTCTTCGCGTCCGCGCCGAAGGTCGCCGCGCTCGCAGTCTTCACCCGCGTGACGCTCACCGCATTCCCCGGCATCGTCTCGCAATGGCAGCAGATCCTGGTCTTCGTGTCGATCGCCTCGATGGCGCTCGGCTCCTTCGCCGCGATCGGCCAGAGCAACATCAAGCGCCTGATGGCCTATTCATCGATCGGCCACATGGGCTTTGCGCTGGTCGGCCTTGCCTCCGGCACGGTGGAAGGCGCGCAGGGCGTGTTGATGTACATCGTGATCTATGTCGCGATGACGCTCGGCTCGTTCTCGATCATTCTCGCCATGAAGCGCAACGGCCAGGCCGTGGAGCAGATCAGCGATTTCGCCGGCCTGTCGCGCACCAATCCGCTGCTCGCCTTCATGTTCGCGATGCTGCTGTTCTCGCTCGCCGGCATCCCGCCGCTCGCCGGCTTCTTCGCCAAATGGTACGTCTTCGTCGCCGCCATCAAGGCGAACCTGTTCACGCTCGCCGTCATTGGCGTGCTGACCAGCGTCGTCGGCGCCTACTATTATCTCGCCATTGTCAAGACGATGTATTTCGACGAGCCGGCCGGCCGGGTCGATCCGGTCCGCATCGAAGTGCGGACGGTGCTGGCGGTCGCTGGCCTGTTCAACCTGCTGTTTGCGCTGTTCGCGGGGCCCGTGGTGAGCGTCGCCTCCGCCGCGGCAAAGTCGTTGTTCTAGGATGGCCTTCGCGCTCGGTCCTCGCGCATCGGCTGCGGGCTACAGGCTCGCGGCGTTCGAACGGACCGGCTCGACCAATACCGAGGCGATCGATTACGCCAGGGCCGGCGAGCGCGGCCCGATGTGGTTCGTCACGTCCGAGCAGACCGCCGGCCGCGGCCGGCGCCAGCGCGCCTGGATCGCGCCGCGCGGCAATCTCGCTGCCAGCATCCTCGAAGTCATGGACGTTGCCCCCGCCGTCGCCGCCACGCTCGGCTTTGCCGCGGGGCTGGCCGAGGAGGCGGCGCTGGAGAAGGTGAGCCTCGAGGCTTCGCTCCGTCTCGGCGAAGGCCGGCCCCGCTACGCGCTGAAATGGCCGAATGACGTGCTCGCCGGCGGCAAGAAGCTGGTCGGCATTGGCCTCGAGGCCGAGGCCGTCGGTGGCGGCCTTGCCGTCGTGGTCGGTATCGGGACCAATGTGGTCGCCGCGCCCGAGGGCACCCCGACGCCCGCGGTGTCGCTGGCCGCCCTCGGCGTCCAGATCAGCGCCGAGGAGCTATTCATGGCGCTGTCGGATGCCTGGGTCGAGTTCCGCGGCATCTGGGACAATGGCCGCGGCTTTGCCGAGATCCGCAGGCTCTGGCTGGAGCGCGCCGCCGGTCTCGGCGAGAAGGTTGCCATCCACACGGGAATCATGACGCTGGAAGGTGTTTTTGACACGATCGACGACACCGGCTGCCTGATCGTCCGCACCGCGGAGGGCCGCCTCGTGCCGGTGGCGGCCGGCGAGGTGTTCTTCGGCCCCGCCGCCTCGGTGGGAGCAGCGTGATGGCAAGGCCGGACGAATTGGTGTTTGCGCCGCTCGGCGGCGTCGGCGAGATCGGCATGAACCTGTCGATCTACGGCCTCGGCAACCGTCACCAGCGCGCCTGGCTCGCGGTCGATCTCGGCGTCTCCTTCGGCGATGAGGAGCATCTGCCCGGCATCGATCTGATCATGCCCGACATCTCCTTCCTGGAGAAGGAGCGCAAGAACCTGATGGGCCTCGTGCTGACCCACGCCCATGAGGATCATTTCGGCGCCATCATCGACCTCTGGCCGAAGCTGAAATGCCCGATCTACGCCACCAGGTTCAGCGCCGCGCTGTTCGAGGCCAAATGCACCGCCGAGCGCAACGCGCCCGAGATTCCGGTCACCGTGGTGCCCTCAGGCGGCCGTGTCGATATCGGTCCGTTCAACGTCGAGTTCATTCCGGTCGCGCATTCGATTCCGGAAGCGCATGCGCTGGCGATCCACACCGACGCCGGCATCGTGCTGCACACCGGCGACTGGAAGATCGACCCGACCCCGACGCTTGGAGCCGCGACCGACGAGAAGCGGCTGCGGGAATTGGGCGAAGAGGGCGTGCTCGCCTTGATCGGCGATTCCACCAATGCCGTGCGCGACGGCCGTTCGCCCTCGGAGGCCGAGGTCGCCCGAACCATCATCGACCTCGTCAAATCCGCCAAGGGCCGCGTCGCGGTGACGACGTTCGCCTCCAACGTCGCCCGCGTCAAAGCGGTGGCTGACGCCGCGAGGGCCGCGGACCGCGAGGTCGTCGTGGTCGGCCGCGCCATGGAGCGCGTGGTGCAGGTCGCGCGCGAGACCGGTTATCTCGAGGGCGTGCAGAATTTCCGCTCGCCCGAGGTCTATGGCCACCTGCCGCAGGACAAGGTGCTGGCGCTGTGCACCGGAAGCCAGGGCGAGCCGCGCGCCGCGCTGGCTCGCATCGCCAATGACGACCATCCTGAAATCACGCTGAACCGCGGCGATAGCGTCATCTTCTCCTCGCGCACCATTCCCGGCAACGAGAAGGCGGTCGGCTCGATCATCAACAATCTGGTGCTGCAGGGCGTCGAGGTCATCACCGACCGCGATGCGCTGGTCCACGTCTCCGGCCATCCCCGTCGCGACGAGCTGCGCGATATGATCTCGTGGGTGAAGCCGCAGATCCTGATCCCGGTCCACGGCGAGGCCCTGCACTTGCATGAGCACGCCAAGCTCGCCCGCGCCGCCGGCGTGCCGCGCGTGCTGGTCTGCCGCAACGGTGACCTCGTCAAGCTCGGCCCCGGCGATCCCGGCATCGTCGGCGAGGTGCCATCGGGGCGGCTCTACAAGGACGGCACGATCCTGGAAGACTCCAAGTCCCGTGCCGTCGTGGAGCGGCGCCGCATGGGCTTTTCCGGCTGCGCCTTCGTCGCCATCGCCATGAACGCGCAGGGTGAGCTCGCCGGTGATCCCGAGCTCGATTTGGTCGGCATCCCCGAGAAGAACAGGGCCGGCGAGACCTTCGACGACATCGTCTTCGATGCCGTGATGTCGACCATCGAAGGCCTGCCGAGGGCGCGCCGGCGCGATCCGGACGCCTTGGCCGAGTCGGTGCGACGCGCTGTCCGGGCCGTGATCAACGAACATTGGGGCAAAAAGCCCCCCTGTCTGGTACATGTACTGACGGTATAGGGAGGGGAACATGTTGGGCAGGCTCAACCATGTCGCGATCGCGACCAGGGACGCGGTCAAGGCCGCGAAGATCTACGGTGCGGCCTTCGGCGCCCAGATTTCCGAGGCCGTGCCGCTGCCCGAGCACGGCGTCACCACCGTGTTCGCGACCCTGCCCAACACCAAGATCGAGTTTATCGAGCCGCTCGGCGAGGCCTCGCCGATCGCAAAGTTCATCGAGCGCAATCCCGACGGTGGCATCCATCACGTCTGCTACGAGGTCGTCGACATCATCGCCTCGCGCGACACGTTGGTGAAGGAGGGCGCGAGGGTGCTCGGCGACGGCGTGCCGAAGATCGGCGCCCACGGCAAGCCGGTGCTGTTCCTGCACCCGAAGGATTTCTCCGGCGCTCTCGTCGAGATCGAGCAGGCATAGGGCCGCGTCATGGCCATCCAGATTTCAACCTGGCTCGCGATCTATTTCGTGCTGTGGTGGGTCATGCTGTTCGTGACGCTGCCGTTTGGCGTGCGCAGCCAGCACGAGGACGGTGTTGGCGCGCCCGGCACCGACCCCGGTGCTCCCATCCTCACCCGCATGGGGCACAAGCTGATCTGGACCACGATCATCTCGGCAATCGTGTTCGGCATTGGCCTTGCGGCCTATCATGCCGGCTATCTCTCGATCGAGCGCCTGTCGAAGATGATGGGAATGCCATTTTAAGTTTTGATTGGCGTTGTTATGGGGTCAAAAATGACATTTCAGCGTATCGTCATTGCGCTTCTGGTGCTGATCGTCGCAGGGCTCGGTGCCATCGGCTATTTCGAATGGCGGATGGCGGTGCAGGTGCGCACCCTGAAGGCGTTCGTTGAGGGCTATGTCTTCAACGAGGCCGTGCTGGCCTGCGAGCAGGCCAAAAGCTCGACGCCGTTCAAATGGAACGGCGGCAAGAGCACCTCGGTGATCGGCCTGAACTCGGTCAAGACGGACAAATACACGGTCAGCGCCAGCTACACGCTGGTCGCGGACAGCGTCTATTGCGACTACGATCCGATCAAGAGAAAGGCCGACATCGGCTCCAGCTTCCTGGAGCGGGAGACCTTCTAGCTAGATCGCGCGGCGCTGCCGGCCGGCGAAGAGACCGTAAACAAACAGCACGACGATCGCGCCGACCACGGCACCGATCAGGCCCGCACCCTCGCCAGGGCGATACCAGCCCAGCGCTTGCCCAAGATACGAAGCGACGAAGGCGCCGACGATGCCGAGGATGGTCGTCAGGATGAACCCGGACGGTTCATTGTCGCCCGGCATGATGAACTTGGCGATCACGCCGGCGAGAAAGCCAATGATGATGGTCCAGAGAATGCTCATGAGTACACCTTTTCGAGTTGAGCCGCTGCTTCTATGCGTCGGGCAGGCGTCCATCCGGCGTGTATTTGTCGATGGCGGAAGGAAGCTCGCGGGTTAGCCGTGAGACGATCTCCTCCTGGGAAAGCCCGGTCTGCTGCGCGAGCTTCTCAAGGACGTCGCTGCCGATGGCTTGCTTGAGCTCCGGCGGGGAGATCTCCTTGTTGGGGCCTGGCTTCACCCATGAATCGGCGATCTCGCCCTGCCCATTCTGGTTGAACCTCTCCAGGAGCTCGCCAATCCCGCCATTGAGCAGGCCCCCGATTCCGCCAGCGCCGAGCATGCCGCCGAGATTGCCGAGCATGCCTCCGAGCGGCTGCTGGCCGCCCGTGGACGAGCCGGCGCCGGCGCCTTTCAGCAGCTCCGCCAGCTTGTCGCGATTTTGATACCCGGCGATGGCCAGCATCGCCAGCAGGGCAGTCATGGAAGGCATTCCGCGGCTCATCGCTAGCTCCTTTTAGAAGGTCAGAAACCCAAAACCGTCTCAGCCTGCTTGGGTTCCTCAATCGACCAATCGGAGCTCGCGACCAAGCGTCCCAGCTTGGCCGCCACCAAAGCAGCGGGTGGCAGACAGCGTACATTGTGGCTACGATCCGATGAAAAGAATGGCCGGATCGGCTCGAGCTTGCCAGCATCGGGAGTAGCGATCCGGCCCAGACATGGGATGGGATCGCAATGACCGGGGACCGGGCAGGGGACTATCGGATTTTGCACGAGGCGGACTTGCGGGACTATCTCGCAGGCTTGCCTGATATCTCCGCGCTCCTTGGCGGCGAACCGGCGTCTTGGGCGATCACCGAGGTGGGCGACGGCAACCTCAACCTCGTCTTCATCGTCAAGGGCGCACGCGGCGGCATCGCCGTGAAGCAGGCGCTGCCTTACGTCCGCCTCGTCGGCGAGAGCTGGCCCTTGCCGTTGTCGCGCGCCCATTACGAGTATCTGGCGCTGTCGCGCCAGGCCCAGCTCGCGCCTAGCCTGGTGCCGGCCGTGCTGCATCACAACGAGACCCTGGCGCTGACCGTGATGGAGCTGCTCGAGCCCCACATCATCATGCGCAAGGGCCTGGTCGCGGCAACGCGCTATCCACGCTTCGTGGACGACATCACCACCTTCATGGCGCGGACGCTGTTCTTCACCTCCGACCTCGCGCTATCCGCGGCCGAGAAGAAGGAGGCCATCGCGGCCTTTGCCGGCAACCATGCGCTCTGCAAGATCACCGAGGACCTGATCTTCACCGATCCCTACCGCATCGCCGAGCAGAACCGCTGGACCGCGCCCCATCTCGACGGCCTTGCCGCGCGCTTGCGCGAGGACTTGGAGCTGCACGTCGTAATCTCCCGGCTGAAGCTGAAATTCATGGCGGGTCCGGAAGCGCTGATCCATGGCGACCTCCACACCGGCTCGATCATGGTCACGGATAGCCAGACCCGCGTGATCGACCCGGAATTCGCGTTCTACGGTCCGATGGGCTTCGACGTCGGCGCGGTGCTGGCCAATCTCCTGATGGCCTATTTCGCTTCCGCCGGCCACGAGCGCGCGCCGGGCGAACGGGCGGCATTCGAGGCCTGGGTGCTGGAGACGGTCGAGCAGGTCTGGACCGAGTTTACCCGAAAGTTCCTCGATCTCTGGCGGGCGGGAGGCACCGGCGATGCCTATCCAGTCTCGCTTTTCGCCGGCGAACAGGGTGCCGCGCGGTTGGAAGCCGAGCGACAAAGCTACATGCAACGCCTGTTCGCCGACGCTGTCGGCTTCGCAGCCGCAAAAATCATCCGCCGCATCTTCGGCCTCGCCCACAACATCGATTTCGAGCTGATCGAGGACCCGCGCACGCGGGCGGTCAGCGAAGCCCGTGCCGTGCGGCTGGCGAGGGCGATGATGGTGGAGACGGCGTCGTTCCGGACCATCGCGGATGTGACGAATGCCGCGCGAAAACTGCGGGACTGGATGCCGGAATTGTCGGGCTGAACCAGCCACATGATGAGGCGCCCGCCCCACGCTCCGTCATTACGAGATGAGAGATCGTCCCCGGAACGTTAGTAAAGCCGCATCGGCAGCAGGACGCCGTCCGCGCCGGCCAGCAAACCCCAGGTCTCGTTGGCCGCGACCTCGAACTCCCGGCTCACTGCCGCTCCGCCATCCACCTTGAGGGTGACCTTGTACCTGCCGGGCGGCAGATCGAGCTTCTGGCTGTCCGGCAATTTGCCTGCGGCACCGTCGGAGTTCGCCAGTTCTTCGCCGGCGTGCGCCGCCAGATGGACGGCCTGGTCGGCGACGGTGATCACCGCCGCTTCATCCGTCTTGTTGCCGAGCATCAGCCTCACTTGCCCCGGCTTCGGCAGCAGGCCGATGGTCGCCGGAGCGAATTTGCGCCTCGACAGCTCGGCAATTGTCTTGCCGTCCTGACGTGAGAGCCGGAGCAGGAGCGGTCCCTCTCTCGTCAGGAACGTGATCACGGCCCGGTCCGGCTCTTCGAGCGCACCGTCTTTCTCCGTCCCGCCACGCTTGCCGAGTGCGTCGCGATAGAAGCCGAGCACAGAGGCGAAATCGCGCGGCGTCTCGGCGTAGATCGACCGGATCTGCGGCGATTCTTTCGCCGTCGCGAGGGCCCACCCTTCGGGCAGCGGCAGGCCGGTATGCTCGGAGAGCTTGGCTTCGAAACGTGCCCCCGCACCGCGCGCCATCATCCCGACGGGGATGCTGAGCAGTCGTTCGACGAAATTGTCCAGAGCGTCATGGCTCCGGACCGCCCACCAGGTCTGGTCGACATTGTCGTTCGCGCCGGAGGTGCGACTCCAGCCGAACTGGATAGCGTTTGTCGCGCTCTCTCCACCCAGGCCGGCCGCGACCGGGCGCGCCAGCACGGCCGTCGCGGCGACCAGACCCGTGGCGAGCAGGGCACCTAGCGTTCGGCGATGCATTTTTGCGCCATCCCTTGGGGCTCAGATAATGATCCTGAGCTTGGTCGCCTCGATCACGAAAAATGTTCATCGATCCTACCCGCCCGATGACGCACCGCGTCATTGCGCCTCCGCCGAAAGCATGCCTCAGGAACCGGCATCATTTGCCGTCAAAACGAAGCTTGCTTTCGGCAGGCGACGAATGATCAAATCACTTGTCGGAATAAGCCTGCGTCGGGGGGACACATGATGTTCAAGACCATCGCGATCGTTGCCGGTTTGGGACTGGCGCTCGCCGCCACAGCGGAGGCGCAGACACCGCGCAAGGGCGGAACCATCCGCATGACGGCGCCCTACGGCTCGAGCTTCACCAGCCTCGACATTCACACCACGCAGCGGGCCCAGGACGAGATCTACGCCAAGGCCCTGCACCGTTCGCTCTACATCTGGAATTCGGCGGAGGGCAAGCCGGTGCTGGAGCTCGCCAAGGAGAGCGTGGTCTCGGGCGGAGGCCTCGTTCACACCTTCAAGCTGCGCGACGACGCCTATTTCCATAGCGGCCGCAAGATGACCGCCGACGACATCATCTGGTCCTACAACCGCATCATGGACGGCAGCAAGGCCTATCCCGGCGCGCGTTACGTTCGCGTCATCGAGGGCGCGGCCGCAGTCGAGAAGGGCCAGGCCAAGGAGATCTCCGGCCTGAAGAAGATCGACGACTTCACCATCGAGATGAAGCTGACCGAGAAGGTCGATCCGGGCTTCTACTTCTTCACCGCGCTGACCTCGATCTATCCCGCCGACGAGGCCGCCAAGGAAAGCTTCATCCAGAAGCCGATCGGTCTCGGTCCGTTCAAGTTCGTCGAGCATGTGCCGGGATCACGCATCGTCCTGGAGCGCTGGGACCGGTTCTACAAGCCAGGCAAGCCCTATGCCGACAAGATCGTCGTGTCGGTCATGGGCGAGGCCGCGGCGCGCGACGTCGCCTTCCGCAACAAGGAGATCGACACCTCGGTGCTGGGACCTGCGCAGTACGTCGCCTACCAGTCCGACGCCGACCTCAAGGGCACCATCGTCGAGGTCGCCGAGGTGTTCACGCGCTACATGGGGATGAATCCCGCGGTCAAGCCGTTCTCCGACAAGCGCGTGAGGCAGGCGATCAATTACGCCATCGATACCGATTTGATCATCAACAAGCTGGTCAAGGGCAAGGCCTACCGCGCCACCAGCTGGCTGCCGCTGACCTCGCCGGCCTACGACAAGGCGATGAAGCCTTACCCCTTCGATCCCGCCAAGGCCAAGCAATTGCTCACCGAGGCGGGCTACGCATCCGGCTTCGAGTTCGAATGGACCACCAGCCAGAATGAAAGCTGGGGCCTGCCGATCGTCTCGGCCGTCATCCCGATGCTGGACAAGGTCGGGATCAAGGCCAAGGTCAAGCAGGTCGAAACCGCGGTGCTGGCGGAGGTGGTCCGCACCGGCGATTACCAGGCCTTCATCTATTCCCAGGCGAGCGGCCCGGATCCTCAGGCCGCGCTCAAATGCTTCCATTCGGCGACGCCGCAGGCGGCCTGCAACTACACGACCTACAAGAATCCCGACTTCGACAAGATCCTCGATGAAGCCGGACAGGCCGACGATCCCACAAAGCGCATCCAGCTGATGCAGAAGGCCAATGCGCTGCTCTACGAGGAGGCGCCGGTCTGGTTCTTCAACTACAACAAGGCGGTCATGGCGGTGCAGCCCTGGCTCAAGGGAATTCAGCTCAACGCGACGGAGCTGACCCACCAGAACGTCGAGGACCTCTGGGTCGACGAGACCTCGCCCGCGAAGTGACACGCGCGCTCCCTCCAGCGCGACCGGCGAGGGAGGGAGCGGGGAAAAGTTGAGATGCTCGCGTTCCTGATCCGCCGCGTCCTGCAGACCATCCCGACCGTGCTCGCCGTGGTGCTGCTGGTGTTCGTGCTGTTCAGCGTCGTTCCCGGTAGCATCGTCTCGAGCATGAGCGACGACAGCGATCCGCAGGTCGAGCTGCGCATGAAGAAGCAGCTTGGCCTCGATCAGCCCGTCTATATGCGTTTCGGCACCTACATCGCCGGGCTCGCGACCGGTGATTTCGGAACCTCGTTCCGGACCCGTGAGCCCGTCACGACCATGATCGCCAAGCGGGCCTGGCCGACCCTGCAGCTGATCTTCGCATCCATGGCGTTTGCGATCCTGCTCGGCGTGCCGCTCGGCTTCGTCGCGGCCTTGCGGCCGGGCAGCCTCGTCGACACCGTCTCGATGATGCTGGCGGTGTCGGGCTTGTCACTGGCCAAGTTCTGGCTCGGACTGCTCTTGATGTACCTGTTCGCGCTCAAGCTCGGCTGGCTGCCGAGCTTCGGCTACGGTGACGGCAGCCTCAAATATCTGATCCTGCCCGCCGTGACGCTCGGCGTCTCGCCGATGGCGCTGCTGGCGCGGACGACGCGCGCCGCAGTGCTCGAGATCATGACCGCGGATTTCGTCCGCACCGCGCGCTCGAAGGGCATGAGCGAGACCAGGGTCGTGAAGTGGCACGTCATGCGCAACGCGCTCGTCCTCATCCTCACGACCATGGGCCTGCAGTTCGGCGCGCTGATGGGGCAGGCGGTCGTGGTCGAGAAACTGTTCTCCTGGCCGGGCATCGGCTCGCTGTTGGTCGACAGCGTGCTCCAGCGCGACATTCCGGCCGTCCAGGGCTCCATCCTCGTCGTGGTGCTGTTCTTTCTCGCGATCAATCTCCTGATCGACGTGCTCTACGGCGTGATCGATCCCAGGATCAGATACGCATGAAGCTCCGCGCCAATCTCGTCATCGGGGGAGCGTTGTTCGCGCTGGCGATCGTCGTCGGCCTGCTCGCGCCCTGGCTGGCACACACCGATCCCGTGATGGACGCCAACCTGATGAATGCGGAGGAGCCCCCGAGCTGGACCTGGTGGTTCGGCACCGACGCGCAGGGCCGCGACATCTATTCGCGCGTCCTCTACGGCGCGCGCGTCTCGCTGACGGTCGGCATCGTCTCGCAGCTCATCAACAGCGTCATCGGCGTGGCGCTCGGCCTCAGCGCCGGCTATTTCGGCGGCTGGTGGGACGATGTCGTCAACGCCCTGACCAATCTCATGCTCGCGATCCCCTCGCTGATTTTCGCGCTCGCCATCATGGCGGTGCTTGGTCCCGGCCTGACCAGCCTCTTGATCGCGCTCGGGCTGACCAACTGGTCGTTCACCTGCCGGCTCGCACGGGCCTCGGCGCTGTCGCTGCGGAGCCAGGGCTACGTGCAGGCGGCCACCGTGCTCGGCTACGGTGATATCCGCATCATGATCACGCAGCTCCTGCCGAACATGCTGGGGCCCATCGTCGTCATCGGCACGCTGGGCATGGGCAGCGCGGTGCTGTCCGAAGCCGCATTGTCGTTCCTCGGCCTCGGCGTCCGCCCGCCCTTTCCGAGCTGGGGCAGCATGCTGTCGGAAGCGCGCGAGCAGATCACGACGGCGCCGTGGCTTTCGATTTTTCCCGGCCTTGCCATCTTCCTGACCGTGCTCGGCCTCAATCTGCTCGGCGATGGCCTGCGCGACATCCTCGATCCGCAATCGCGGAGCCGGCGCATATGACCGGCGCGCCGCTGCTCGAGGTCGAGAATCTCCGCATCGATCTCGATGACGGAGCGAGGCGCGTTGCGGCGGCCGAAGGCATTTCATTCCGCATCGATGGCGGCGAGACGTTCGGCCTCGTCGGCGAGTCCGGTTGCGGCAAGAGCATCACGGCGCTCGCTTTGATCCGCCTGCTGCGGCCACCCTTGTCGATCGCCGGCGGCGTCATCCGGTTCCAGGGCCAGGAGATCCAGCACCTGTCCGCCGCCCGGCAAAGGCAGCTGCGCGGCAATCGCATTGCCATGATCTTCCAGGAGCCGATGACGGCACTGAACCCGGTCTCGCCGGTGGGGCGGCAGATCGCCGAGATGTTCGTGCTGCACAAGGGCAAGAGCTGGCGGGAGGCCAACCAGCTGGCTGTCGAGGCGCTCGCGAGCGTCCGCGTCCCAGCGCCGGAGCGGCGCGTGAAGGACTATCCGCACCAGCTGTCCGGCGGCATGCGCCAGCGCGTGATGATCGCCATTGCGCTGGCCTGCGGTCCGGACCTGCTGATCGCGGACGAGCCGACGACGGCGCTCGACGTCACCGTGCAGGCGGAGATCATCGAGCTGATGCGCAATCTGTGCGCCGAGCGCGGAACGGCGATCCTGATGATCAGTCACGATCTCGGTCTTGTTGCCAACGTCTGCCGCCGCGTCGCCGTCATGTATGCCGGTCGCATCGTCGAGGAGCGCGGCTCGGCCGACATCTTCCGAGCGCCCTCCCATCCCTATACGCAGGGCCTCGTCGACTCGCTGCCGCGGCTCGGCAGCCGCGCTGCGCTCGGCCGCAGCAGGCTCAAGGAGATCGCGGGCGTCGTGCCGGCGATCACGCGTTTCCCCGACGGCTGCCGGTTCAATCCGCGCTGCGCGCAGGCGACGGATATTTGCCGAACCAATGCGCCGCAGACGGATGGGCTGGAGGCGGGCGGTTTCGTCCGGTGTCACCACCATGCATGAGCCAAAGGGGAGAGCGGACGACGATGTGATCCTCAGCGTGGAGGATCTCGCCGTTCACTTTCCGCTCGGGGGCGGCCTGCTGGGCCGCGGCCGTCGGCTGCTCCGCGCCGTCGACGGCGTCGACCTCAAACTGAAGCGCGGCGAATGCCTCGGCCTCGTCGGCGAATCCGGCTCCGGCAAGTCGACCGTCGCTTTGTCGATCCTCGGCTTACTCACGCCGACGCGCGGCCGCATCGTGCTGGACGGACAGGTCGTCACGAACCGGCAATCCGGCGACCGGAAGGCGCTGGCCCGCATCGTGCAGATCGTGTTCCAGGACCCCTACGCCTCGCTCAATCCGCGCCAGACAGTTCGCCGCACGCTCGAGGATCCTCTGCGCGTGCACGGCGTAACCGCGAAAAGCGAGATCGAGGACCGCGTCGCGAGCATGCTGAGGCATGTCGGCCTGCGCCCCGAGCAGGCCGACCGCTATCCGCATGAATTCTCCGGCGGCCAGCGCCAGCGCATCGGCATCGCCCGCGCGCTGATCCTCAACCCCAGAATCGTCATCTGCGACGAGCCGGTCTCGGCGCTCGACGTCTCGATCCGCGCCCAGATCATCAACCTGCTGCTGGAATTGAAGGACACGCTCGGCTTGTCCTACATCATGATCAGCCACGATCTCGGTGTGGTCGAGCACATGAGCGACCGCGTCGCCGTGATGTATCTCGGCCGCATCGTCGAGAACGGCGATTGGCGCGAGATTTTCGAACGTCCGGCGCACCCCTATACGCAGGCCCTGATCGCGGCCATCCCCGATCCCTTGCGCCACGCTCCGCTGGCAACGACCGGCGGCGACCTGCCCAACCCGCTTAACCCGCCGAACGGCTGCGCCTTCAGCCCGCGCTGCCGATATGCGGAGGCGGTGTGCCGGAGCGAGCCGGGGCCAACGCTGGAAACGCGACCCGATGGGCATGTGGTGCGGTGCTGGCGGAGCGAGGAGATTGCGGGGCGGACGGCGCTAGCATCGACCGAGGGCTGATGCCCCGAAGTTGCGCCTCGGCAGTAGGTAGTCCGCTCGTTGAGCCAGAGCGAACCAGATTTGCTCAATCTGAGTTCTTCGCGTTTTAATTACGCAGCAGAAGTGGCGCGTCAGCAGGATGTCCGCTTGGCGCCATTACAGGCCGGTTGGGCCAGGTAGCACTTTGACTCCAAAGCATGCGAAAGCTCAGACTTGTCCGGAACCTGATCGCACGGTTATGGCGATAACTTCGTCACAAGTCTGTTAGCATCTTGCGGGCTTCCACGAGATCGAGCGTTTCTAAGCCTTCGCTGAACCAGCTGTAGATCGGCACAAGAACGTCGCGCGCCTCTCGCCGCATGCCGCGTGACGCTTGCAGCCTGGCGCGCGCAATGCTTGCGCGAAGCTCGGGCAACTTTGCTCCCTGGGCGGCGGCGATTTTGATCGCGGTCTCGAACTCCGCGTCCGCTTGATTTTCCGCCTGCTCCCCGCCTGTCAGCAACAGCAGTTCACCGCGCTCCCGGTGAAGCTCGACGGCGCACCAGCTCTCGAGACTTGCGTCCGCAATTGCGACCGCTTCGTCGATGATCCGAAGCCCGGTCATGGCGTTTCCGGCCTTGCGATGAAGCGCCGCGCGCAACCCAAGATGGTGCGGAATGCGTAGTCCCGCGCTGGTTCGCCGGAGATCCTCAAGCCCAGTATCAAAGTCCGCCAGACCTTCCTCAAGCCTGCCGGATTCAGCGATCGCCCAGGCGCGAACGAGGCTGGCCCATGCACGATAGTAGTCGAAGCGGTACTCGGTGCAGACGTCGCGCGACTCTGCCGCGGCTTTCAGTGCGGCATCGGGCTCTCGCCGGAATTGACAGAGCATGGCCAGATAATTGAGCGCGAGCGCGATGCTGAATGGATGTGAAATCTCGCGCGCGATGGCGAGCCCTTCCTCAGCAATCTTAAGACTACGAATCGGATAACCGAGATGCCAGTCGCAATGACTCATGTAGGCGCGGCAGAATACGCTCATGTCGATTCCGTACACCTCGGAATAATAGCGGCCGCGGTATTCGCCGGCTTGCGCACTTCTCTCAAGCTGGTCGCGCGAGAATTGAAACTGGCCGAGGTGGAATGAGAGCACGCCCGCAAGATGATCGGCTTCGGCCTGGCGTACCGGATCACCGCTTCGTTTTGCTATCGCCTCCGTCTCCGCGACGATGCTCGCGGCTTCGCGCAATTTGGCGCGCACGTGGTAGACGTGGCCGAGTCCCTTCAGCGCGGCGGAGAGATCGGCCTCGCTCTGCAGCTCACGGCTGAGCTCCTGCGCCCGCTGGAATGCCGCTTCTGCCTCGTCTGAAGCAAACCCTTTTGTTGCAATCAGCGGTCCTCCAAGTCCGAGCTGTAAATCAAGCTCGAAGCGCGAGCGTGATGCTCCGGAAGGAAGTGACTGGGCGCACTCTAGCCCCGATCTCAGATGGGCAATTGCTTCCATATTCGCGGATCGGGCGGCCGCAAGTCCCCCCGCCCTCAGCCAGTATGGAATGGCCTTCTCTGCCAAGCCCGCCTCGCCGAAGTGACGGGCGACCAGCTCCGGCTGCGCTTCGACAAGTTGCGGAAAGAGCGCTTCGATCGATGTGGCAATCCGTGCGTGCAGCTCCTGGCGGCGCCGCTTGAGAAGGCTTTCGTAGGCGGCGTCGCGCACAAGGGCGTGCTTGAAAACATAGGTGGCGGCAGGTGCGAGGCCCCGCCGGAAAACGAGCTCCGACGCTACCAAGCGATCAAGCGCCGCGGCGAGCTCCACCTCTGGCATCGATACGACCGCAGCAAGCAACTCGTGATCGAATTCGCGGCCGATACAGGCTCCGATCTGGGCGACCTCCTTGACTGGAGCAAGACGGTCAAGCCGCGCCATCAATGAATCGTGCAGCGTCGCGGGGATCGCCAACGACGGGAATACGCCCGCGAGGACGTAGCGAGCGCCGGTGTAGCGGAGGATCCCGGCTTCAAGAACAGCCTTCGTGAGCTCCTCTGTAAAGAGCGGCACTCCCTCCGTCCGCGCCAGAATCTGGTCGAGGACCTCGGCGGGAAGCGCTTTGCCTTCGGTGATCCGGTCGACGAGTACAACCACCTGCGCCTTTGGCAAGCGATTCAGCATGAGCAACGTGACGTGAGGAAAACCGGTCCATGGCGGCGGGAGTTCCGGGCGGAATGTAGCGACGAGCAGCACTGGCAGGTCCTGAATACGATCCACGATCTGGTCGAACAGCTCGCGCGAGGTCGGATCAAGCCAGTGCGCATCTTCAAGCACCATCATCACCGGGCCACGACCGGCAAGTCGATCGAGCCGGGCCACGAACGTGCGAAACAGGAGCGCCTTCCTTTGCTGCGGCGACATCTCTGGCTGGGTGCTCGGCCTCTCAGTTGGAATGCCGAGCAGATCGGCAAGGAGCTGGATTGCATCGCCAGATAGCCCCTCGCCGTTTTCGCCAAGGAGTAGTTCGAGGCGCTCGAGCCGTTTTTCCGCAGCATCCTCAGGTGCGAACCGCGCCTCCCGCTCGAGCTGCGAGATGAAGGGAAAGAGCGAGCTGTTCAGGTGATGCGGCGAACAGGCGTAGCTAACGAGCGTGATTTGTTCGGCCTGTAGCCGTTCGCGCAGCGCGCGCACCAATCGTGATTTTCCGATTCCCGGCTCGCCAAAAATAGGGACGGCCTGTCCAGCCCCTCCTTCTGCAAGCCGCCACCGTGACATCATCAAATCGAGTTCCTCGCCGCGCCCGACGAGTGGCGTGACGTGGGCGCCGTGCAACGCCTCGAACCTGCTCTCTGCCCTGCCTTCGCCGATGACCCGCCACGCTTGCACCGGCTCCGCAAAGCCCTTGAGCTGAAGGGACCCGAGCTCAACAAATTCGAAGAGATCGCCGACCAGCCGGCGCGTGCTGTCGGCGATAACGACCGTACCAGACTCCGCAACCTGCTGCAGACGGGCCGCGAGATTAGGGGTCTCTCCAGTGACCGCTTCCTCTTTCGCAGCACCTTCCCCGAGCAGATCACCTACCACGACCAGGCCGGTGGCGATGCCGACGCGTGCTGCCAGCAGACCTCCCGCGCCTGATGACATGCCGCTGACCGCTGTTGCGACCGCAAGTCCTGCCCGGACTGCTTGCTCTGCTGCATCTTCGCTTGCGCGCGGCCAGCCGAAATAGGCCTGCACACCGTCTCCCAGAAACTTCGCGACGTGGCCCTCCAGTCGCACAATCTCTGCCGCCACTGTGTTCGAGTAGGCTCGCATGACCTCGCGCAGCTCCTCGGGATCGAGTCGGCGGCTGAGGTCGGTCGAGCCGACGAGGTCGACGAACATGAGCGTGAGCCGACGGCGCTCCACCAACGCGGGCGGCCGCGCCGCCAGGTTCGCTGGTAGTAGACCGATTGCATCGAGAAGCTTCCTACGGTGGCCGACGGCCTGGACTCCAATCTCCTTGAGATCTTCAACCGTCAGTTGGGGCAGGATCTCGAGATCAATTCCGTTGTCGCGGAATGTCTGCTCATAGGATTGGAGGCCTAGGCTGCGCAGCCATTCTCCGATGTCCAACTTCGTCTCCGTAGCCCGTCAGGCGGCCGGTCGCTGTGCGGTGGACGGCCTGACGTTCTGGTTTAACCGGAACAGATTGCCGGGATCGTACTTGGCCTTCAGCGCGGCAAGACGAGCGTAATTGGCGCCGTAGGCGCCAGCGACGCGATCGGTCTCGTCCTCCGGCATGAAGTTAACGTAGACGCCGCCGGTTGCGTGAGGTGCGGTCTCGGTAAAGAGCCTGCGCGCCCAGGCGATCGAACGTTGCGCATCTGCCGGATCGCGCCATCGCGTGTGAACGTTCATGACAAAGTTCGCGTCGCGGTGGGGGAACGCCGTGGCGTCGACGGCCATGCGACTGGTGGCGCCACCAAGCTGACCAATGAAAATCTCGCACTCTCCGGTCGGCAGGCTGGTCGTATGGCTCTCCAGCGTATCGAGAAGGCCGTCGTTGAGCTCAACGAAATTGTGCGACTTCCAGTAATTGTAGGCGCCGGGCGTAAGCAGTGGGTCAAAGGCGGTCTGCCAAGCCGCGAAGGGCTGCATGCCGATCACGTCCGCGATCGGCTCTCCGAGCGCGCGCAGCGGCTCCAATGCGCGCTTGCCCTCGTTCTCCTCTCCCGTGTAGCAGACGGCGAACGCGACAATCTCCTTGCCGTGAACCTCGGCTGGCAAGAACGGCAGCGGCGGCGCCTGCCTCAGCACCACCCACACCGTCAGTTCGTCCGGCGCCTTGGCGGCGACGTCGCGATAGCCCGCGAGCAGCTCCTTCGCCCGCGCAAAGGGATGGACGATGAGTCCGGCCAGAACCATTGGGCCAACAGGATGCAGGCGGAACTCGAACGAACTCACCACCCCGAAATTGGCTCCGCCTCCGCGGAGCGCCCAGAACAGGTCGGTATTCTCGGCGATGCTCGCCCGGACAAGCTCGCCTTCGGCCGTCACCACGTTCGCCGAGATCAGATTGTCAGCGGCAAGCCCGAACTTGCGGCTGAGCCACCCAAAGCCGCCGCCCAGTGTCAATCCCGCAACGCCGGTCGTCGAGTTGATCCCGAGCGGGGTCGCAAGGCCGAAAGCCTGCGCCTCCGTGTCGAAGTCGCCAAGCGTCGCGCCCGGCTCTACTTGCGCGGTGCGGTGAAATGGATCAACCCTGACGGAGCGCATGAGGGAAAGATCAATTAAGAGCCCGCCGTCACAAACAGCATTGCCCGCGATGTTATGGCCGCCGCCGCGCACGGCGATCAAGAGGCCATGCGCACGGGCAAAGCGTACAGCACGAATGATGTCAGCGGCCCCTCTGCAGCGCACGACCGCGCCCGGGTAGCGATCGATCATTGCATTCCAGATCGTACGTGCTTCATCATAGCCCGGCTCCTCGGCCAGACAGACGTTGCCTCGCAAGGTTTGACGAAAGGCAGCAATTGCATCGCTTTCAAGCGTAATCGCCCCGCCCTGCAGCGAGGCCAGCCGGATCTCCGTCATGGTATCTCCTCCGTGACTAGTGGTCAGTATTGCGGCAGTCCACTTCACGCTCTTGGACAGATCGGCAAAGGGGCGACCACGCCCACGGCTCTTGCAACCTTGACGGCGCAGATCGCCCGTTGCATGCCGTTCGGCTTGCGAACGACAGATTTCCGCCTAGAGATTAGTCCTCCGGCAAATCGAATGGTTCTGCGACAGAATGTCTCGCGGATGAGAAGCGCCCACAAACCTCCGCATCAAGAAAATGCGGTCCGCAGAAGGAACTGCTGGGGTAGAGAAAGGATGGTCCCTTTGTCCTATTGCTGAAGCCAACTCGCCGGCCGATGTCCGTTTTACGTCAGCAGCTGCCACTTCTCGCAATTCAGCTCCTGGCCCTGCACAGCGGACCTCATCTAGGGCGCGGGTTTATGACGACGCGCCATAGACGGTCATCGCGATTTTCTCTTTACGGGTAGGGCGTTGAGTTGAAAGAAAGTCCGGGCCTCGACGCGCAACGTTGTGCCCCCTCAGCTCCCGACGCCGCCGACCAGACGCGGGCGGCGGTTTGCGAGCGGATTGTCCGCCGATAGCGCGCGTAGCCACACGCGAAAACTCACGATCTCCGGACAATCTGCCGTGCCTTCCGGCGCAACCAGCCAATCACCCGCGCCCGATCCCTCATCGATCCGCTCGCAGCGATAGCCCGGATGGTGGCTCACGCCGCGGGCGATCAAGAGGTCGACCTTGCCTTCGACGAGCTCGTGCAGGCCGGCGGGCTGCAGCACGCTCAAACCGATCTCTGCATGTGCGCTGCGAAACGCCGCAAGTTCGAGGCGGCGCAGGTCGTAACTGCCGTGGATCCCCACTTGCAGCAGCACCGTGCCTGCCGGCTTCAGCTGCGAGGTCGCCTCGGCAATGTGGCGGAAGCCTTCGGAGATCCCGGGCAGATAGGCCCGGCCGGCCTCCGTGAGGATGAGCTGCTTGTGCAGACGCTCGAACAGCTGCACGCCGAGGCGCGCCTCCAGCGCTTTCACCTGCTGTCCTACGGCCGCGGGCGTAACGTGCAGTTCGTGCGCGGCCAGCTTGAAGCTGAGATGGCGCGCAGCGGCCTCGAAGGCGCGGAGTGCGTTGAGTGGGGGAAGGGCGTAGGTCATCGCAACTTCACTTTGACACCGATGGGCCGCCGCCTTGCAATAGATTTTCTTGCGTTGAACCGCAGCAATGATGCTTTGCGCAGCAGGGATACCGGCGGATACGTTCGAGGGGCAAATCCGGAGAAACGCCATGCCCCCAGCCCACATCGTCAGCCACAATCCCGCAACGGTTCACCCGCCCGCCGGCGGCTACTGCATGGGACTCGAGCTGAAGCAGCGCAGCCGCCTGCTGTTCATCAGCGGCCAGGTGCCTCAAAATTCCGACGGCACCGTGCCTGATGGCTTCGAGGCGCAATGCGAGCAGGCCTGGCGCAATGTCAGGGAGGTGCTCGCCGCGGCAGGCCTTGGCGTCGAGCACCTGGTCAAGGTCACGACGTTCCTGACCGATCGCAGCCAAGTCGTCGCCAATCGCGCCATTCGCCGCGCGATGCTCGGGGAGCACCAGCCGGCACTGACCGTCGTGGTGGTCGAGACCGTCGACAGCAATTGGCTGCTGGAGATCGAGGCGATCGCCGCGGAATGAGCGGCGTCGTCGACGTTGCAATGAGCCAATCATATCGGGTGTCCAATGGCTGAGATTCATCCGTTCTACCAGACGCACCGGCAGGCGATGGAGGCCGCCATGCGCGAGCGAATCGACCGTGCCGAAGCGATGCTCCGCGAGGGAGCGCATCTCTCCGACATCGACGCAATCAGGCGGGAGGTGATGGACGAATTCGAGATCGTCCTCACCCAGATGCCCTATGTCGGCGGCGCGGCAAGCCGCATGAGCGATTTCTTCATGCGCCTGACCGGCTTTATGGCCATCAGTCGGGTGCTGCGGCGCCACGGCGTGCCGGTACCCGTGATCGGGGAGATCGAGCGGGAAATCTACAAGGCGCAGCTGCTGACGATTCCCGAAGCCGAGCGTCTCGCCGCAGGGCGTCAGTTCATGTCACGTGAGAACCAGGCCTTGATGCGCGAGCAGGCGGCAAGGAGCGATACAAAAGATCACCAAGCGGAGTTTCCGGAAGATTTCGTCTACGATTTCGTCGAGCCGGGTCCGCAGGACACTTTCGAATTCGGCATCGACTACAAGGCCTGCGGCTTCTGCAAGCTCGCGGCGCGCCGCGGCGACACGGAAATCCTGCCGAACATCTGCGGCCTCGACTTCGTCGCCTACGCCACGCGAGGCATCCGCCTGGAGCGGACCCAGACGCTCGCGGGCGGCGCCAGCCACTGCAATTTTCGATTTTCGCGATTGGACCGCACCCGCTGACCGCGATATAGCTGATCCCGAATCCACGTCGTCATTGCGAGCGCAGCGAAGCAATCCAGAATCGTTCCGCGGCGGCAGTCTGGATTGCTTCGCTGCGCTCGCAATGACGGGGGACGGGCGTGCACCGGCCTTTCAAAGCGGGCTGCCGATGATGCCACTATACCCCTGTTTTGCCCGACGGAGCAAATCGACTTCGCAAAATCCGCAATTTCACGACACCCGTCGGCAAGTCATTGATTCCGCTGGCCCCGGCTACTGTGCATGGGGTTGTTTTCGCACTTTTGTTTTGCCGGCCGTCTACTCCGCCGCTTTCTCCCTCAAGCGCTGCGCGTAGACGTTGATCACCAGCGCCGCCAGCAGGATCAGGCCGCGGATCAGGATCTTCAGGAAGCTGTCGATGTTGACGTGGTCGAGGCCGTTATTGAGAACACCGAGGACGAAAAGCCCGACGATGGTGTTGCCGATGCCGCCGCGGCCGCCGAACAAGCTGGTGCCGCCGACCACGACGGCGGCGATGGAATCGAGCAGGTAGGTGTCGAACTCGTTCTGCTGCGCGCTGCCGAAATGGGCAACGCCGAGCATGCCGCCGAGGCCCGAGCACACCGCCGAGATCACCATGACCGCGCCGAGGATCAGCTTGACGTTGAGGCCCGAATATTCGGCCGCTTCGCGATTGCCGCCGACCATGTAGACGTAGCGGCCGAAGCGTGTGTAGGTCAGCACCAGATGGCCGCCGAGCAGCATGATGGCGGCGACGATGACGATCCAGGGGATGCCGCCGATCGAGCCCGAGCCCAGCGTCGTGATCAGGCTCGGCACCTTGTAGGCGATCTGGCCGCGTACCAGCAGCGCGGAGATGCCGGCGGCGATCTGCATCATTGCCAGCGTCATGATGAAGGAGGGGATGCCGATCACGGTCAGCCCCAGGGCGTTGACGAGACCGAGCAGGGCGCAGAGCAGGAGTGACAGGATGATCGCGACCGCGCCGGGCAGCGGGACGTTGGCGATGTTGACGTAGGATTCCTGCAGCGTGAAGTAGGCGACGGCAATGCCCGTGACGTTGGCGATGCTGGCGACCGACAGGTCGATCTCGGCGCAGAGGATCACGAAGGTGAGGCCGACAGCGATGATGCCCGTCACCGACACCTGGGTCAGGATGTTGCCGAGATTGTCGAGCGTCGCGAAGGAGGGGCTGGCGAAGGCGAAGAAGGCGGTGAGGAAGATCAGCGTCAGGAACGGGGCGATGTTGCGCATCTGCGAGCGCAGGAAGGGCGCAAGGCCCCGTGCCCGTTGTCCTGTCGGCAAAGCCGTCTCGCTGCTCATGTGCTTCTCCGTCACGCCGCTTCCAGCAGGCGGTCCTTGCTGACCGGCTCGTTCTTGAATTCACGCACCAAGGCGCCGCGCTTGAGCACGAGGATGCGATCGGCCAGCGACAGCACCGTTTCCGGCTCGGTCGACAGCACGATGATCGCGAGCCCCTTTGTTCTGAGGTCGCGCACGATGTTGATGACGTCGTTCTTGGCGCCGACATCCATGCCGCGGGTCGGCTCGCACAGCACCAGCAGCTTGGGCGGATAGGTCAGCCATTTCGCCAGCGCGACCTTCTGCTGGTTGCCGCCCGATAGCATGCCGAGATCGAGGCCGACCACTGGCGGCCTGATCTGCAGCTGCTCGACCTGGCGCTTGGCGATGTCGCGCTCCTGCGCCGGCTTGAGCAGCAGCGAGGAGATGCGGTCGAGAATGCTGATCGAGATGTTCTTGTAGACCGGCTCCTGGTGGAACAGCATGTCGCGCCGGCTCTCCGGCACCAGCGCCACGCCGGCGCGCCGCGCCGCCGCCGTGCTGGCGAAAGTTTTCGGCACGCCTTCGACTGCAAGCGTGCCGCCGTCCGGCTTCAGCTTGCCGAACAGGATGCGCGACAGCTCCTGCTGGCCGCAGCCCATGAAGCCGTAGATACCGAGCACCTCGCCGGCACGGGCCTCGAACGAGACGTCCTGAAGGCTGCGGGACAGCGACAGCTGGTCGACGCTGAGAATGACCTTGCTGTCGCTCGGCTGCGGCAGCATCAGGTCGTCGGTATAGCTGTGCTCGAGCGCCTCGCCGCCGCGGCCGATCATGGCCTCGATCAGCGCGCCCTTGCTGGTCGCGGCGCTCGCCGTCTCCGCAACCTTGCGGCCGTTGCGGAACACGGTCACCGTGTCGGACGCCAGCAGGATGTCCTCGATGAAATGCGAGATGAAGACGATCGCCGTGCCTTCCTCGCGCAGCCGCCGGAGCGTTGCGAACAGGCGCTCGACCTCGGGCGGGGAGAGGGCGGAGGTCGGCTCGTCCAGGATGACGATGCGCGCGCCGGAGAACAGCACGCGCGCGATCTCGATCAGCTGCTGCAGCCCGATCGGGAGGTCGCCGAGCCGCGCCATCGGGTCGACGTCGATGCCGAAGCGTGCAAGCTGCTCGCCCGCCTCGCGCGCCATCCGCCGCCATTGCACGAGGCCGAAGGCGTTGGTCGGCTGGTTGCCGAGGAAGACGTTCTCCGCGACCGTCAGGTCGGGCGCGACGCTGAGCTCCTGGTGCACCATGGCGACGCCGGCGGCGTGCGCATCGCGCGCCGAGCGAAAATGCATCTCCTGGCCGTCGACCAGGAAGCGGCCGGAGAACTCGGTGTGCACGCCGGCGATGATCTTCATCAGCGTGCTCTTGCCGGCGCCGTTCTCGCCGACGAGACCGTGGATTTCGCCGGGATAAAGCGCGAAGTCGACACCACGAAGCGCTTCGACGCCGCCGAAGCTCTTCGTGATGCCCTGCAGTTCCAGGATGGGCTGTTGTCCCACGCTCATGAAAAATCTGGAGGCTCAGATCAGGAAGTGATCCTGCATCCACTGCATTCCGGCGGCGTTGGCCTTGGTCACGACCGGACCGTCGGTGACGACGTTCTTCGGGATGCCCTGTCCGCTCTTCTCGCCACCGATCACGGCGGAGACGCCCGCGACGATCGCGCCGCCATGGATGCGGCAGGACGGATTGCGGACGGTCGCGAACATGCGGCCTTCGCTGACCGCCTGGATCGCCGGCGGCATGGCGTCGACCCCCCCGATCAGGATGTTGGTGCGATTGCGCGCCTTCATGATGTTGGCGGCGGCCAGCGCCATGTCGTCATTGTGGAAGAAGGCCGCATCGATCTGCGGGTATTTGGTCAGATAGGTCTCCCAGAGACGGGCGGTCTTCGACACGTCCCAATCGGCCGGCTGGGTGTCCAGCACTTCGATGCCCGGGAATTGCTTGACGACCGAGTTGAAGCCCTTGGCGCGGCCCTGCGCACCGGTGTGGCCGAGCGCGCCCTGCGTCATGATGATCTTGCCCTTGCCGCCCATGGCGTTGCACAGCGCCTGCGTCACCGAAGCGCCCATGAACTCGTTGTCGGGAGCGAGGAAGGAATGGACGTTGATCTGATCGAGCGGCGCGATCAGCGTGTCCATGTCGATCACGGGCGTGCCGGCGTCGATCATCTTCTGCACCGGCTGGGTGAGGGTGCCGATGCCGAAGGCCTGGATCGCGACGAAGTCCCATTTCTGCGAGGCCATATTGTCGATCGCCGCGCGCTGCTTCACCGCATCGAGCTGCCCGTCGAACCAGGTCACCTCGACATTGAACAGCTTGCCCCAGAATTCCGCCGCCTGCTTGCCTTGCGCGCACCAGGTGGCCTGGAGGCCGGCGTTGGAGAAGGCCGCCTTCAACGGCTTCTCGCTGCGTCCGACTGCGGCCAGTGCGGGGTTTATGCCCATGCTGCCGAGGATGGCAGCTCCGGCGCCGGCGGCCGCAGCCGCCTGAAGAAGATCGCGCCTGGTCGTCGAGAAATCTTTCGTCCCGGACATCGCTCGCTCCCATATATTTTGTCGTCGGCGCGTCATTGGTAGCGCTACCGATCTCCGAAAGTCTCTCACAAGAGTTGTTCGCACTCAATCTGCATTCAGCCGCAGCGTCGTCGCAGCCCGCGCGTTGGTGCAGCGCAAAGCGTCAGCTGGCCGCGGCGGCGAATGCGTCGATCTCGGCGAGCAATGTATCCCAGGCCCGCGCGATCTCGGGCGTCCATTCATCGCCGAGCAGATCGCGGAGCACGTCCCTGATGACGACGAAGAACGCGATGAACAGCTCGCGCGGCGTGCCATAGGCATCGTGCGAGGCGACCTCGCACGCGATCAGCCGGAAATGCCCGCGGCGCTCGCCGGCGAAGTCGAGAATCGCCTCGATCGTCAGCCCTAGCATCGACCCCTTCACGAGGTCACCGCTATCCGCGCGGAACATCGCCTGCGTTTCCGGATGGAGTTCGAACAGACGTCGATAGACGAGCGGCGTGAGGTCGGCGCAACGCGAGGCCGCACGTTCAAAGCTGTCGTGGATGGGATGAAAGGCCGCGTTCATCGACAGTTCAGTGCCGCGGGCAAAAAAAGAGCGGGGCCCTGGCCCCGCTCAAAAATTGTGTCGACCCTATTATCCCCGATCTTAAGATTTGATCTTGATTGACGGGGCGACGCTGCGTTTTGCGCGCCAGGGGCTCCTCCCGAGACTTGGACCACCAGGCCTCGACCTCGCGGTCAGCGCCTGAGCAAGAGGGATGCTAGATCAACTTTTCTCACTTGTCATCATTTTCGGCAACGAATGTTCAAAATAGGAGCAGCTGACGAAACGATCGGGCTTTCGCTCCCCTAAATATATGACAGATATAAGAAATTTGTGGATTGCCGGGCGGGTCTCCCTGCCTTAGATACCGGCCCGCCGGGGGTGGGGGTCGTCCGACCACAATTTTTCGAGCAGTTTGCGCAGGGCCCAACAGGCGGCGGAACTGGCCTCGACTCAGCTGCGCCCGAGTGATTAGTTGGCGCACGAACGAATGGTCCGGCGGATGCGCGCACGCCTGCAAAAATTCCTGCCTCTGGTCCTGCTCGCCCTTGTGATGCAGGTGCTGGCGCCGATCGCCGCCTGTCTCGCGGCCGGCCAGGCTGCGGCCGATCCGTTCTCTGCAGGCGTCATCTGCCACAGCGCAAGTGAGCAGGGCGGCCCGGTCGACGAGACCGGGACACCGGCCGCGAAAGCTGGCGCATGCGCGCTTTGTTGCCTCGCGCACGCTGACGCCTCGCTTGACGCGCCGCCCCATGCGGCGTTCTCAACGCCCGTCCGCCCCATCGCCCGCATCGTCTGGCACGTGGCGAACGCGCCGGTCCTCGCCGCCATCGACGGTTCGAGCGCTTGGGCGCGCGCTCCCCCTCGCATTTCCTGATCCGCGAAACCTTCAGCTCCGCGCCGGCTTCCGCCGTGCCGGGATCGCAATGCGCCGGCTCTCTGCCGGCATCAGGAATGACCTCATGCCTCGTTCAGGCTTCTTTCGACTGCTTTCCGCACGTAAGATTCTGCTTGCCTCAGCTTCTGCCCTCGTCGTGCCGTCCAATGCAATCGCCGAGGAAAACCGACGCGAGCTTCCTCCCGTCACGGTCGACGCGCCGCGGGAGAAACGGGCCTCACCAGCCCGCGCACAGCGAACCGCCGCGCGATCAACGCGGGCCCGCGCGCCCGCAACTGCGCGTCCGCAACCGACGGCAGCTTCCGAAGGGGGCCCCGGCCCTGGTGCCCTGACGGTTCTCACCGCCCAGCAGGCGCTGAGCGAGATCAACCAGACGCCGGGCGGCGTAGCGCTGGTCACAGCGGAGGCCTACCGGAACTCGACTCCCGCCAGCACGATCAAGGATGTCCTGGACTACGTGCCCGGCGTATTTGCGCAACCGAAATGGGGCGACGACACCCGGCTTTCGATCCGCGGATCCGGCCTGTCGCGCAATTTCCATCTGCGCGGCGTGCAGCTTTACATGGACGGCATCCCGATCAATACGGCGGACGGCTACGGCGATTTCCAGGAGATCGACCCGACCGCCTACAAATATGTCGAGGTGTACAAGGGCGCGAACGCGCTGCAGTTCGGAGCCAATTCGCTGGGAGGCGCCGTCAACTTCGTGACGCCATCGGGGCGCGACCGATTTCCGAATGGCGTCTCGCTCGACGTGGGAGCCTTCGGGTTCAGGCGACTGCAGGCCAATGCAGGAGGCGCCAACGGGCCGTGGGATGGTTTCGTCACCGCATCAACGCAGGCCACGGACGGCTTCCGCGATCACAGCTTCGGCTCGGGCAACCGCGTGAGCGGCAATGTTGGCTACCAGTTCTCGCCGGATTTCGAGACGCGATTCTATCTCAATGCCAACGAGGTGCGGCAACGCATTCCAGGAACCGTCACCAAGGCGTCTGCCTTGAGCAATCCGGAGGCCGCGGCTCCGGCGAACGTTGCGCTGGACCAGCAGCGCAACATCGACACGGTCAGGCTGGCAAACAAAACGACGATCCGATTCGACGACACCAGGTTCGAGTTCGGCGCCTTCGGCCTCGACCGGCACCTCATGCATCCGATCTTCCAGTGGCTCGATTATCGCTACAGGGATTACGGCGGCTTCGCGAAGGTCACGGACGACCGCATGATCGGCGGTTACCGCAACAGGCTGGTCGCGGGCGTCAACCTGTTGAATGGCAGCATCGACAACCAGCAATTCGCCAACATTGCCGGACAGAAGGGGGCATTGCTGTCGTCGTCGTTCGATCGCTCGGAGAACACCTCGGTTTACGTGGAGGACAGCTTCTATTTTCTGCCGAACGTCGCCGCGATTGCCGGCACGCAATTTCTGCATGCGACCCGCAATCGGCGGGACCGGTTTCTTAGCGACGGCGACCAGTCGGGAGCAACCCGCTTTGATCTTTGGTCGCCGAAGGCGGGCCTGCTGTGGCAGATCGACCCGACGTGGCAGGCCTTCGCCAATGTCTCGCGGAGCGCCGAAGTGCCGAGCTTCGGCGAGAGCGCGCGCGGTCCTGGCATTCCGACGATTCCGTTCACCAGCATCCGCCCGCAGATTGCGACGACCTACGAGATAGGGACCCGCATGCGACGGCCCGACTATTCGTGGGAGTTGACCGCCTATCGTGCCGATATCCGCGATGAGCTGCTGTGCCTGTACAGCGCGTTCGGCAATTGCAACGTGACCAATGCCGACCGAACCGTCCACCAGGGCGTCGAGGCGGGGGCAGGGGCAGCAATCTTCCGCGATATCTTCGTGACAGGAGGCGCGCCCGATAAGGTGTGGCTCAACCTCGCTTATACTTACAGCGATTTTCGCTTCGACAGCGACACGGCGTTCGGCAACAACCAGCTGCCCGGCGCGCCGCGTCACTATTTGCGCGCCGAATTGCTCTACAAGCATCCGACCGGATTCTACGCTGGTCCGAACGTCGAATGGGTGCCGCAGGCCTATTTTGTCGACAGTATGAACACGTTGACGACCGAGCCGTATGCACTGCTCGGATTGAAAGCGGGCTTCGACAATGGCGGGCCGTTCTCCGCCTATATCGAGGGTCGAAACCTCACCAACAGGACCTACATTGCAAGCGCCAGTATCATCGATCGCGCCACGGCGACGTCGGCCTTGTTCGAGCCAGGTGCCGGCCGGGCGGTCTACACCGGAATGAGGTATCGATGGTAAGCGCACTGAGGCTGCCGAGACCACCAAGACGGACCGTGGTCGATCAGATCAAAACCGAGGGAACAAAATGAACAGGATCAAGCTATCACTTCTCGCCGCCGCCATGATGCTTGGCACCAGCGCGGCGGTCGCAGCCGAGGACGTCAAGGCCGGCGATCTCGTGGTCTCGCAGGCCTGGAGCCGGGCGACGCCGGGTGGCGCCAAGGTCGCCGGCGGCTATCTGACGATCGAAAACAAGGGCAACGCGGCCGACAGGTTGGTCAGCGTGTCCGCCGATATCGCAGGCAAGGCCGAGATTCACGAGATGGCCATGGACAATGGCGTGATGAAGATGCGCGCGCTCGACAAGGGACTGGCGATCGAGCCCGGCAAGACCGTGAAGCTCGCGCCCGGCGGCAATCATTTGATGCTTCAGGAGCTGAAGGGGCCGTTCAAGCAGGGCGACAAGGTGCCGGTGACGCTTCAGTTCGAGAAGGCCGGGAAGGTCACTGTTGCGCTCGCCGTCCAGGGCGTCGGCGCGCAGGCGCCGGGCGATGGCGGACACTCGGGCCACATGGACATGAAGAAAATGCCGGATCATTCGGGAATGAAGATGAAATGAGACTGTTCTGGATTCTCGGGAGGCCGAATATGTCGAAGCGATCCTGTCTGGTCCTGATTGCCGCGCTCGCCGCAACACCAGCGGCGGCGCATGTCTCGCTTGAGACCAAGCAAGCCACGATCGGCGCGTCCTACAAGGCGGTGTTCACCGTGCCGCATGGCTGCGCGGGCTCGCCGACGGTGAAGATCCGCGTACAGATTCCGGAAGGGGTGATCGCGGTGAAGCCGATGCCCAAGGCCGGCTGGACCATCGATATCGTGGAGGGAAAATATGCCGGGGAATACGACTATCACGGCAACAAGCTCTCGTCCGGCGTCAAGGAGGTGGCGTGGTCCGGCGGCAAGCTGCCGGACAAGAACTATGACGAGTTCATCATGCAGACGGTGCTGACCGACAAGCTCAAGGCGAACACGACCTTGTACTTCCCAGTGGTTCAGGAATGCGAGACCGGCGTTCGTCGCTGGATCGAGATCCCAACCGACGGGTCAAGCCATTCGCATGAGAGCAAGTCGCCGGCGCCTGGCGTCAAGCTCCTGCCGAAACCCTGATGCGCCTCCTCGCCGCGCTCGCGACGCTGCTCTTCGCTGCGGGCTTCGCGAGCGGTGCGCTCGCGCATGCGGCGCTGATCTCGGTCGAGCCTGCGAATGGCAGCACGCTCGCGACCGCGCCGAAGGTGGTCGAGCTGCGGTTCAACGAACCGGTAACGCCGGGCGCGATCCGGCTGATCGACGGGACGGGCAGGGCGCGGGACGAGACGCGCGTCAGTGCGTCCGGCGACACGATTTCGATCCAGATACCAGCGGATCTGCCTGAGGGGACCGCGGTCGTCAGCTATCGCGTGGTCTCGCAGGATGGCCATCCGATCGTGGGATCGGTGATGTTTTCAGTCGGCATGCCGTCGGAAACGAAGCTGCCCGCGAGTACGGACCAATGGTTGGCCGCGCTGATCTGGCTGGCGCGCGTTGGCCTCTATCTCGGACTGTTCGTTGGCGTCGGCGGTGTGTGGTTTGCGCGCTGGATATCATGGTCTCTGGCCGGCATGACCGTGCCGCGCGTGGCGCTCGCGATCGGCCTTTCGAGCGCGGTGGTGTCGCTAGGTGCGCTGGGCCTCGATCTCCTCGGCCTGCCGCCGGCGGCGCTCGCGACGGCCGCGCCTTGGAAGGTCGCGGTGGCAACCAGCGCCGGCCGCGCGTTTCTAGTTGCTGCCGCCGCGATGCTGTTCGCTCTGCTGGCGCTGCGCAGCGCATGGTCCTCGCGGGCTCTTGCGATCATTGCCATGGTCGGCGTGGGCCTGTCGCTCGCCATGAGCGGGCATGCCGCAACGGCGCCGCCTCGAATGATGATGCGCCCGGCGATGTTTCTTCACGGCCTCTGCGTTGCGCTGTGGATCGGCGCTCTTGCTCCGCTCGCGGCTTTGCTGTCGAAGCCGACGCCGGCAACACTCGCCGTCGTGAAGCGCTTCTCGGGCATCGCCATGCCGGCGGTCGGCGTGCTGGCATTGACGGGCCTCGCCCTTGCGATTGTTCAGCTCGAAAAAGTTTCGGCGTTGGTCGAGACCCGCTATGGCCTCATCCTCTCGATCAAGCTCGGCCTGGTTCTCATGCTGCTCGCCCTTGCGGCGCTCAACCGCTTCCGCCTCACTCCGGCACTCGCCCGCGATCGTGGAGCCCAAGCCATCCTCAAGCGCTCGATCCTCCTCGAATGCGTGATCGCCCTCGCCATCTTCGCCGTCGTCGCCGGCTGGCGCTTCACGCCGCCGCCGCGAATGATCATTCCCGAGACGCCTTTGGCGATCCACATCCACGGCGACAAGGCGATGTTCCAGGTGCTGGTGTCGCCTGGAAAGGTCGGCAAGGACGATTTCGTGCTCCAGCTCATGACCGGCGATGGGACGCCCTTGGCGGCCAAAGAGGTGACGTTGACGCTCAGCCTGCCCGAGCGCGGCATCGAGCCGATGGAACGGGACGCCTTGCTCGGGCCGGATGGCTACTGGCACGTGCGCAAGGTCGAACTGCCCTTCGCCGGCCGCTGGCGTGTGCGCATCGAGGCGCTCGTGAGCGATTTCGAGAAGATCACGCTGGCGGATGAACTCGAGGTGCCACCGCCCTAGGCTCACCGGCTTTGCTGAGCACGGTGCTCCTGAAGTCAAACCTGAAGGCAACGGAAAGATGACAGGTATTTCGCCGCGTTAGCGGCTTTTCCTCATTCCCGTCTTGTGTTTTCGCTCCCAATCCGGTTTCACTGCAGGCGATCACTGATTCCCAGAGTATTACCATGCGGTTGTCGCGGTTCTTTCTGCCCATCCTGAAGGAAAATCCGAAAGAGGCGGAGATCGTCTCGCATCGGCTGATGCTGCGTGCCGGCATGATCCGGCAGGAGGCGGCGGGCATCTATGCCTGGCTACCGCTCGGCTTTCGCGTGCTGAAGAAGATCGAGCAGATCGTGCGCGAGGAGCAGAATCGCTCCGGCGCGATCGAGGTCTTGATGCCGACGCTCCAGCTCGCCGACCTCTGGCGCGAGAGCGGCCGCTACGACGCCTACGGCCCGGAGATGCTGCGCATCGCCGACCGCCACAAGCGCGAGCTGCTGTACGGACCGACCAACGAGGAAATGATCACCGAGATCTTCCGCGCCTATGTGAAGTCCTACAAGAACCTGCCGTTGAATCTCTATCATATCCAATGGAAATTCCGCGACGAGCAGCGTCCGCGCTTCGGCGTGATGCGCGGCCGCGAGTTCCTGATGAAGGACGCCTATTCCTTCGATCTCAACGAGGCCGCGGCGCGCGTCGCCTACAACAAGATGTTCGTCGCGTACTTGCGCACCTTCGCGCGGATGGGGCTGAAGGCGATCCCGATGCGCGCCGAGACCGGCCCGATCGGCGGCGACCTCAGCCATGAGTTCATCGTGCTCGCCGAGACCGGCGAATCCGGCGTGTTCATCAATCGCGACGTGCTGGACCTGCCGGTGCCGGGCGAGGACGTGGATTATGAGAGCGATCTGACGCCGATCATCAAGCAATGGACCTCGCTCTATGCGGCGACCGAAGACGTCCACGATGCCGCGCGGTTCGAGCAGGAGGTGCCCGTGGACAAGCGGGTGAACACCCGCGGCATCGAGGTCGGCCAGATCTTCTATTTCGGCACCAAATATTCCGAGCCGATGAAGGCGCTCGTGGCGGGGCCTGATGGTGTCGACGTGCCGATCCATGGCGGCTCGTACGGCGTCGGTGTCTCGCGCCTGCTCGGTGCCATCATCGAGGCTTGCCATGACGATGCCGGCATCAAATGGCCGGAGGCGGTGGCGCCGTTCCGTGTCTCGATCCTCAACCTCAAGCAGGGTGACGCCGCGGTCGATGCGGCCTGCGAGAAGCTTTATACCGATCTTACGGCCAGGGGTGTCGACGTGCTCTATGACGACACCGACCAACGCGCCGGTGCCAAATTCGCCGCCGCCGACCTGATCGGAATCCCCTGGCAGATCATGATCGGGCCGAAGGGCCTTGCCGACGGCAAGGTCGAGATCAAGCGGCGCAGCGACGGCGCGCGCGAGACCATGTCGCCTGCCGACGCGGTCGCAAGACTTGTGGGCTGATGAGGCCGGTCGGCTGAATATTGTTCATCGCGCGATATCGCGGCCGCCAATCCGGCCACAATTGACCCCGAATCATGGGATTATCGAGCGATGGATGAGACCATGACCGAAACCGTGCAAACCGCGCCTTTCGCGCCCTTCGAGTGGATGCTGTCGGCGCGCTATTTGCGGGCGCGCCGGAAGGAAGGATTCATCTCGGTCATCGCCGGGTTCTCCTTTCTCGGCATCATGCTCGGCGTCGCGACGCTGATCATCGTCATGGCCGTGATGAACGGCTTCCGCAAGGAGCTGCTCGACAAGATCCTGGGCCTCAACGGCCACATCCTGGTCCAGCCACTGGAATCGCCGCTGACCGACTGGAAGGACGTTGCCGACCGTCTCAGCCAGGTCCAGGGCATCCGGCTCGCGGCGCCGGTGGTAGACGGTCAGGCGCTGGCGTCATCGCCATGGAACGCCTCGGGCGTCCTCGTGCGCGGCATCCGCTCCGACGATCTCAACAACCTCACCTCGATCGCCAAGAACATCAAGCAGGGCTCGCTCGAGGGGTTTGACGAAGGGCAGGGCGTTGCGATCGGCCGGCGCCTCGCCGATCAGCTTTCGCTGCATGCCGGCGACAGCATCACTCTGGTGGCGCCGAAGGGCGCAGTGACGCCCATGGGAACGACGCCGCGCATAAAGCCGTACAAGATCGTCGCGGTGTTCGAGATCGGCATGTCCGAATACGATCTCGGCTTCGTGTTCATGCCGCTTGCCGAAGCGCAGGCCTACTTCAACCGCAGCAACGACGTCACCTCGATCGAGGTGTTCACGACCAACCCCGACAGGATCGACGCCTTCCGCAAGGCGGTGACGGAGGCGGCGGGCCGTCCGATCTTCCTGGTCGATTGGCGGCAGCGCAACTCGACCTTCTTCAACGCGCTCCAGGTCGAGCGCAACGTGATGTTCCTGATCCTGACCATGATCGTGCTGGTCGCCGCGCTCAACATCGTCTCCGGCCTGATCATGCTGGTGAAGGACAAGGGCAGCGACATCGCGATCCTGCGCACCATGGGCGCCTCGCAGGGCTCGATCATGCGGATCTTCCTGATCACGGGCGCTTCGATCGGCGTCGTCGGCACGCTGGTCGGCTTCTGCGTCGGCCTCGTGATCTGCGTCAACATCGAATCGATCCGGCAATTTCTGTCCTGGCTGACCTCGACCGAGCTGTTCTCGCCGGAGCTCTACTTCCTGTCGAAACTGCCCGCCGAGATCGACGTCGGCGAGACCACGGCCGTCGTCATCATGGCGCTGACGCTGTCGTTCCTGGCGACGCTCTATCCGTCGTGGCGCGCCGCGCGCCTCGATCCCGTCGAAGCGCTCCGGTACGAGTGAGGGACTGATGGAGCAGCAGCAGGGGGCAGAAGATGTGCCGGTCATTTATCTCCACGAGATAAAGCGGCAGTACTTGCAGGGCGAGGTGCCGCTGACGATCCTCGACGGCGCCAAGCTGGCGCTGTGGGCCGGCCAGTCCGTCGCCCTGGTGGCGCCGTCTGGCTCGGGCAAGTCGACGCTGCTGCACATCGCAGGGCTGCTGGAAGCCCCCGATTCCGGCGAGGTCTATGTCTCGGGCGCGCCGACCTCGCAACTGCCCGACATCGAGCGCACGCAGCTGCGCCGCACCGATATCGGCTTCGTCTACCAGTCGCACCGGCTGCTGCCGGAGTTCTCGGCGCTCGAGAACGTCATGCTGCCGCAGATGATCCGCGGCCTGAAGAAGTCCGAGACCGTCAAGCGTGCCAAGGAGATCCTCGGTTATCTCGGCCTCGGCGACCGCATCACCCATCGTCCGGCCGAGCTGTCGGGCGGCGAGCAGCAGCGTGTCGCCATCGCCCGTGCAGTGGCCAACGCGCCGCGCGTGCTCTTTGCGGACGAGCCAACCGGCAATCTCGACCCCGGCACCGCCGAGCACGTGTTCCAGGCGCTGATGCAGCTGGTCAAGGCGACGCATGTGTCGATGCTGATCGCGACCCACAACATGGAGCTCGCCGGCCGCATGGACCGGCGGGTCTCCCTGTCGCACGGTCAGGTGGTCGAGCTCGATTAGCTAACCGAAGCCAGTCGCAGGCGCGTTCACCTCTCCGGAGGGAGAGGTGCAGTCCCGACGCGGCGTGCGTTCAACGTCAAAATAACAACTGCGAAAACAACCCCATGCACAGTAGCCAAGTGCTTGGTGGGACTTCCGAAAAAATCGGCGACGGCGCTGCGCCGCGCGCCTCGGGACTCAGGGCCTGATTACCGTCGATTTGAACGGCCCGCCATTGGCCGCGGCGTGCTCCACGGCGGCATTGGCGTGATCGAGGTCGAAGGCTGTCGTCTCATACTCCTCCAGCTTGAGCAGTCCCGCGCGTACCAGCGCGACCAGGCGAGCCGCGGCATCGCGCGGGTACATCCAGACGCCATGGATTGTGATGCATTCGCGCATGATCCAGTTGTAGGGCAGCTCCAGCCCTGGACCGCCCTGCATGTTGACGCCGCCCATCAGCACGATGCGGCCGTTGGGCCGCACCGTCATGATCGCGGCGCGCACCACCGTCGTGGCGACGGAGGGCGGCATGATATCGAACGCGCAATCGATCGGGCCAGGCGCGGCGCGCTTCATCAGTTCGCGGTCGTCATTCTCGTTGCCCGTCAGCTTCACCGGCCTGACGCGCGTGCCATGGCGACGCACGAGCTCGGCCAGCATCTTCTCGTTTCGGCCCGGCGCCACGACACAGGCCGCGCCCATCGCGAGCGCCACGGCCACGGCGGCACTGCCGAAATTGCCGGTCGCGCCGCTCACGAGCACGGTCTCGCCGGCCTGCAGCTTTGCGGCAAGGAAGCCGCCATAGGGCACGAGCATGGTGCCGAGCACGCTCCATTGCGTGGCTTCTGCTTCGCTGAGTTCGCCGAGCCGCGTGAGGTTCTCCGTCGGTACCATCATCCGCTCGGCGAAGGAGCCGTGGTGGAAATATTTCTGTAGCCGCATGCCGCCTTCGCCGCGCGCGCTCACACCCTGCAGGTGAATGTCGGGAGCGATCGCGTCGTCGCGCGAGCGCACCGTGGGATCGCAGAGCACCCAGTCGCCCACGGACAGTTTCGTTGCGTCCGGGCCGACCGAGCGTACCCGGCCGACCCCGCCGGCTCCGGGAATGACGGGCAAGTCCAACGCGTACTTGCGTTCACCGCTGAACACTTCCTTGGAATAGGACAGCACGCGGGTGGCGACGACATCGACGATCACCTCGCCGGTGCCCAGCACCGGTTCGGGGACGTCCTCGATGACCAGCGGGGATCCGAAAGATTTAAGTACGGCAGCCTTCATGATGTTGACCTTCGTTCGCACCTCATTGTGAGGTGCACGGAATATGCAAGGGCTGTCGGCGGGCAGGAAGGCCTGGTATTATCCTAGTATTGTCTTGTCCCTCCCTACGGGAGCACGTCATGGCCGACCCCCGCCGCGTCGAATTCGGCGACTTTCTGCGGTCCCGCCGCGAGAAGCTCACGCCAAAAGCGGTCGGACTTCCCCTGACCTCCAGGCGGCGTACCGCGGGGCTGCGTCGCGAGGAGGTGGCTCAACTCGCCGGGATCGGTGTCGATTGGTACATCCGGCTCGAGCAGGGCCGAACGGTCAGCCCGTCGGTCGCCACCATCGATGCGCTCGCCCGTGCGCTGCGGCTCAGCAAGACCGAGCATGCGCATCTGAAAGCGTTGGCCCGTGACGGTGCGAGAAACGCGTTCACCCGCGAGATCGTGCCGCCGCCCATCCGGCGGATGATCGAGAGCCTAGAGCAGCCAGCCTACATCACCGGGCGTCGCTGGGACGTGCTGGCCTGGAACGCGGCGGCCGAGGAGGTCTTTGGCTTCGGTCAGTTCCCCGAGGAGGATCGTAACACGCTGCTTCTGGTGTTGACGAACAAGCAGACGCGAAAATTCTACGGCGCGAGCTGGACCGACGTTGCCAAGCGCATGGTGGCGATGTTTCGCGCCACCCACGACGTCTGGGCCGGCGATCCCGCCTTCACGGAGCTGCTGATGCGGCTGCGCGAGGGCAGTCCGGAGTTCGTCAAATGGTGGGGGGCGCACGACATCCGCAGCACCATCTCGGGCCGCAAGACCATGAACCATCCGAGCAAGGGCGTGCTGCAGTTCGAGCACACCAGCTTCCAGGCCAACGACGATCCCGCGCTGAAGCTCGTGATCTATACGCCGGTCTAAGCCCGCTTCAGAGCGCGCTTCCGCCGTATCACGCCACGTCCGCTCTGCAGGACCGCGAGGTGCTCCCTTAGCCGGGGAACCTAAGGGCCATCCTACGGTTACCGTTTCATCATTATGCAGGTGGAGCGAGGGACGTGTTCGGGGTTGACCGATGACGAGAGCGACCGAGGGGGCCTCGGCCGATCGCAACGCCGTCTTGGCTACCCTCGGCGATCATATTCGAGAGATCGGCAGCCCCGACGATCTCGCCTATGCGGCGGCGGAGCTGCTGGGCCGCAGTCTCAATGTCAGCCGGGCAGGTTACGGCACCGTCGACACCTCAGCAGAGACCATCACGATCGCGCGCGACTGGAATGCGCCTGGGATCTCGAGCCTGGCCGGTGTGCTGCGCTTTCGCGACTATGGCAGCTATATCGAAGACTTGAAGCGGGGTGAGACGGTCGTCTGCGCCGATGCTGAAAAGGACCCTCGCGTCGGCGACCGCGCCCGAGCTCTCGAGGCGATCTCGGCGCGCGCATTCGTCAACATGCCGATCTCCGAGCCCGACGGGGTTGTGGCGCTGTTGTACCTGAACAATGCCACGCTCCGCGAATGGAGCCCAGCGGAGCTGGAGCTCATCCGCGAGGTTGCCGAACGCACCCGCACCGCGGTCGAACGTCGGCGCGCTGAGAGCGCGGTGCGCGAGAACGAAGCACGGCTCCTCTTCCTAGACGCTCTCAACAAGCAAACGGCCAAGACGCGCGATGCGGACGGCGTCATGGCGGTGACGACGAGAATGGTCGGTGAGTATCTCGGCGTCTCCAGCTGCGCCTATGCCGACATGGATCCTGATCAGGACGGCTTCACCATCCGCGGGGATTGGGCGGCCCCCGGTGCGATGCACATATTGGGGCACTACAGCCTTGCCGACTTCGGCGAGAAGGCGGTGCGAGAGCTGGGCGCCGGGCGGCCCCTCATCATCAACGACAATCTGAAGGAAATCGCTCCCGAGGAAGCCGCCACTTTCCAGCGCATCGGGATCGGTTCGACGATCTGCATGCCCTTGGTGAAGGAGGGGCGCCTGACCGCCTTGATGGCCATTCATCACCGTGGCCCCCATCTGTGGACGCCGCGCGAACTTGCCTTGCTCACCGAAGTGACGGAGCGATCATGGGCCCACATCGAGCGCGTACGATCGGAGCAGGCGGCGCGCGAAGCTGCCGAACGGCTGGTCCTCGCCAACAAGGCCGCAGGGATCGGCACCTGGGACTACGATCCGGTCAACGATATCCTTCGATGGGACGCCCGCTGCAAGGAGGTGTTCGGTCTCTCGCCGGATACCGAGGTCAGCTATGAGGGCTCATTCCTGAAAGGCATTCATCCCGACGACAGGCAGCGCGCTCATGAGGCCGTCTCGAACGCGCTACAGCCCAATTCTCCGGGAAGCTACAACATCGAATACCGGACCGTCGGCATCGAGGATGGCGTCGAGCGCTGGATCGCCGCAACGGGCCACACGATCTTTTCCAATGGTCAGGCCACACGATTCATCGGGACTGTGCTCGATATCTCCGTCCAAAAGAAGACCGAACGTCATCTGCGAATCCTCAACGATACGGGAGCATCGGTCGCCCGCGAACGCGATCTCGACAAGATCGTCCAGATCGTGACCGATGCCGGCGTCGAGCTGACGAGTGCCCAGTTCGGAGCGTTCTTTTATAACGTCCTGTCGGCGGACGGCGGCAGCTACATGCTGTATTCGCTGTCCGGCGTGCCGCGATCCGCTTTCGAAAACTTCCCGATGCCGCGCGCCACCGCCGTGTTCGAGCCGACGTTCAAAGGCACGGGCGTGGTGAGGTCGGACGACATCCTGCAAGACCCGCGCTATGGCAAGAATGCGCCGCGGAAAGGCATGCCCGAGGGCCATCTTCCGGTCCGGTCATACCTGGCGGTCCCCGTGGTCTCGCGCAGCGGCGAAGTGCTCGGTGGGCTTTTCTTCGGTCATGCGGAGGTCGGTCGATTCCACGAAGAGCACGAGGCCGCATTGCTCGGCATTGCCGGCCACGCCGCGACCGCGATCGACAACGCCCGGCTGCTGACCAGGCTCGAAGCGCTCAATGCCGAGCTGGAGCAACGTGTCGCCGACGAGATCGCCGAGCGCATGAAGGCCGAGGAGCAATTGCGGCAATCGCAGAAGATGGAAGCCGTCGGGCAATTGACCGGAGGGATCGCCCACGACTTCAACAACATGCTGGCCGTCATCCTCGGCAGCTTGAATCTCGCCAAACGGCGGCTCGGCAAGGGCGAGCTCGACATTGACCGCTTCCTCGAGAGCGCCATGGATGGTGCGAACCGCGCCGCCACCTTGACGCAAAGGTTGCTGGCGTTCTCGCGACAGCAGCCTCTTGCGCCCGAGGTCGTGGACATCAACAAGATGGTCGGTGAAATGAGTGAGCTGCTCGAGCGCTCGCTCGGCGAGCTCGTCCGTCTCGAGACGGTGCTGGCGGCCGGCCTATGGCGCGTCAAGGCAGACCCCGCGCAGCTCGAAAGCGCTCTCGTCAATCTTGCGGTCAATGCACGCGATGCCATGCCGAAGGGGGGCAGGCTGACGATCGAAACCGCCAACGCCTCGATAGACCCAAAATATGCCCGCGAATACGCGCTGCAGCCCGGGCAGTACGTTCTCGTTGCGGTGACGGACAACGGCACGGGCATTGCGGCGGACGTGCTGGGAAAGGTCTTCGATCCGTTCTTCACGACCAAGATCGTCGGCAAGGGGACTGGCCTTGGCCTCAGCCAGGTCTACGGCTTCGTGCGGCAGTCCGGCGGCCATGTCAAAATCTATTCGGAGGTGGATGTCGGTACGACCGTGAAGATCTATCTTCCACGCTTCGCGGGCGAGGAGCCTGTCTCAACTCCGTCGCACGGCGTACCACATCCCGGTGCAAGTCTGCAGAGCGAGACCATCCTCGTCGTCGAGGACGACGAGCGGGTCCGCGGCATCTCCTCCGAAAGCCTGCGCGAGCTTGGTTATACCGTCGTCGAGGCCGCCAGCGCCCGGGAGGCGATCGGCAAAATCGAAGGCGGCTTCGTTCCGGATCTGCTGTTCACGGACGTCGTCATGCCCGACATGACCGGTGCCGAACTCGCGGCCGAACTGTCGAGACGATACCCGGATCTGAAAGTGCTGTTCACCACCGGCTACACGCGCAACGCGATCGTCCACAATGGCGTGCTCGATGCCGGCAAGCATTTGCTGTCCAAGCCCTTTGCGATCGAAGACCTGGCCGCCAAGGTCCGCTCGCTGCTCGACGAGGGGTGAATGAATGTTGCGCGTTGAATCGCCCCGCGGGGCGATGTCCGACCTCATTTCAAGGCGAGGGAGCGGGCCGAGGGTTTGTGCTGACGGTCAGTTGGGGGGCGGGCGTCCAAGGGCTCTCGGGCCAATGAGGTGCCTGCCAGGGAGCCGCTTTCCCAGGCGTCGTCGGCCAGGAGCTTGTCGGGCCCGGCGTCGGCAATGCGCAGGATGCCTTGAGCCGAGCCCATTGTGACGGCAGGCCCGCCAGGTCGAGCTCGAATGTCATGATGTCCGTCTTGTCGTCCGCGATCGGCGTGCTTTCGCGGACATGCAGGGAGCGGGAGGCCAGTATCGCCTTGATCATGTCGGCATCGATGTTGCCGCGCCAGACCTCGTACTTGCCGGTCCGCAGCGGAGCTCCTCCGGCGGTCTTCTCTTTGTCGGCATCCGCCGCGATCAGGATCGTGCTCTTGCCGGCGGCCGCTTCGTCGACCTCGGCCACAAATGTCAGCGGCGCGCCCTTGCTGCTTTCGCAAGACAGCCGCAGCTCCATCGTTCGGAACGCGGAGCCGTTCGCCTTCTTTGCCGTGGCGATCTTGCGGACGAACGGCCGGGCCTCCTTCTCCAGCGACCAGTTCGTCTCAGCGAGCGGTCGCGTGTCAATGCCGAAACCGTACAGCTCGGATCGCGTCAGCACGTGCAGGCTTTCGAACTTCACCGTTCGGACGAGGGAGTCGAGCTCGCGGCTAATTCCCATCGCCGCGATGAACGCGGCGCGATCGCGATCGGCCGCCAGGAGCCGGCGACGCCTGTATTCTGCGACCGCCGCCGGATCGGGCCGTCCGTCGAAGGCGAGCACCAGCCTGGAGTTATGGACCGCCATTGTGGCGTCGGGGGCGACCTCGCGCGATGCCGCCCCGAGAAACAGGTATGCGCAGGCCGAGTTGCACATGGCACGGTTCGTGGCGAGTTCGGCCTTGACCTCGCCGCTCGCGTTCTTGAGCTTCAGGCAAGCGGCGTCTCGCTGCGTGCCCGCGGCGCAGGCGGTCGCGATCGTCCGGCCAACCCTGGCAACCGCCTTGCGGCTGCGCAGCAACCGCGCGATCGCGTAAGACTGCTCGACGTTGCCGCCTGGCGAATGGAGATAGATCGGACGCTGCAGGTCCTTGACGGCGGCGAGGAAGCGGCGAATGCGCAGCGCAGCCTCCCGATCGATCTCGCCCTCGATGGCGATCCAGCGATCGCAGCCCGGGCCGCATGCGTCGGCTGGCCCCTTGGCGAGATAGATCGTCAGCCTGGAGGCGAATCCTGCTTTCTCGGTCGGCGTTGCTTCGGCACGCAAAGTGCCGGGAAGCAAGAGCGAGGCAAGGAGCAGGATGCGAGCGAGCATGGATCGACTGCGCGAAAGGAAAGTTTGACCGGACGCTATACGATGACTGGCGCGGTCACAACTTGCGCTCGCCATGCGCATTTACTCGGACAACGGCCGGCAATGCTGCGTCCGAGAACGCTCTGGTACTGGCGGCGCGGCCCGGGCGGCGAGGGGGGACGTTCGCTCGGATCAGAGGTTCGCGCGTGAAGCTCCGCTTGTCGGGAGAATGCCGGTGGGGGCGAGCATGAGCGAGGCGCGGTGCTCTCAGCGAGGCAGCAGAAGGGATGATCGTCTGAACGCGCGCGGGCGAGCGTGCGATTGATGCGAGCGCGAATGTGATGAAAGCGAGCGAAAACATGGCGACAATTTGGATGCGGAACTCGAGCGTGTCTTTCGATTCTCCCATCACGCGAATGTGCGCGCGACGATGTTGCGCGCGCATGCAGTTTGTCTCGCCTCGGCGACATTGAAAGTGCTGAAGACCCTTGTTTCAAAGGGTTTCCGCGCACGTGCCGATAAACATTTGTTAGTGAGCAAGGTCCTTTCGATCGCACCTGTTGCCTCGTGGTTACAGCAATTCCGTCGATCGCTGTTATGACGACACCACGGCCGGGGGGCCCACTGAAGAAACTGGAACGGGAATCAAATGAAGAAGAATTTGTTGCTTGCAGCTGTCAGCCTCGTCGCGCTCAGCGCGGCTGCGCCGGCACTTGCGGCAGATCTCGCGGCACGGCCCTACACCAAAGCACCGCCGGCGGCGATCGCTGCGGTGTACGACTGGAGCGGCTTCTACATCGGTATCAACGGCGGCGGCGGTTCGGCTGACACGTCGTGGGATCTGGTCGGCTTCGGTCCGGAAGGCTCCCACAACTCGACCGGCGGCACCGTCGGTGGCCAGATCGGTTACCGCTTTCAGTCCGGCCAGTTCGTGTTCGGTCTCGAGGGCCAGGGCAACTGGGCCGACTTCTCGGGTGACAACATCAGCGGCCTCACCGGACTCCGGAATCGTACGCGGGTCGACGCGTTCGGTCTGATCACGGGTCAGGTTGGCTACGCCTGGAACAACGTCCTGCTCTACGCGAAGGGCGGTGCGGCGGTCGTCAGCAACAAGTACGACGTCTACAGCGTCGTGACGGGTGCGAATCTCGACCGGGCCGACGAGACCCGCTGGGGTGCCACGGTTGGCGCGGGCCTCGAGTTTGGTTTTGCTCCGAACTGGACGGTCGGCGTCGAGTACAACCACATCTTCCTCGGCGACCACAACGTCACCTTCGCCAGTGGCGCTGTCGAACGCATCGGGCAGGACATCGACATGGGTCTCGTCCGCCTGAACTACAAGTTCGGCGGCCCGATGATCGGCCGTTACTGAGACTGACCGCTCCACGTGAGCGGCTGACGAAAGCCCCGGCCTCGGCCGGGGCTTTTTTGCTGTTTGTCTTCAGCGAGTTAACCATATCCTTTCGGCGGCTTCCGGATCGCTTGACTCCATAGAACGAAATGAGAACAATGTTCTTCATACGTTCCAACAAGGGAGCAGGCCATGTTCAGGGTTTTCGTGGAAGAAGCCGCCGCACTGGCGTCCATCACGCTGTTCGTCGGGATGATCGCGATCTGGGCCCAGGTCATTCCGCAGCTCTAGGCCGGCTTTCTCCGACCTCTTGGGGAAAAGCGGGACGACGCGCCCAAGCGGCCGCTCCGGCGTGGACTCTCAAGCTGTGAGACCCCACCATTGAGAGGCGAGTCGGCCGCGAGTGCATGATGCCTTGAGGCGCCGACGACCGCTCCATCTCATCTGCAAGAGGCCGTCACGCGACCATGCCGAGCGCCGGATTTGTCCACCTTCACGTTCACTCGGCCTATTCGCTGCTCAAGGGCTCGATCAAGATCGCCAAGCTCGCCGAGCTTGCCAAGAAAGACCACCAGCCGGCGCTGGCGCTGACCGACACCGACAATCTGTTCGGCGCGCTGGAGTTCTCCGACAAGATGGCGGGCTCCGGCATCCAGCCGATCGTCGGCTGCGAGCTCGCCATCGATTTCGGCGATCAGGATCCCAACGCGCGCAACGCGATGGGGCCGTCGCGCGTGGTGCTGCTCGCCGCGCAGGAACGCGGTTATCGCAGCCTGATGCGGCTGAACTCGCGCGCGTTTCTGGAATCTCCGGACAGCCATGCTCCGTTCATCAAGTTTGACTGGCTCGAAGGCGAGACCGAGGGCCTGATCGCGCTGACGGGCGGGCCGGACGGGCCGATCTCGCTGGCGCTCGCCGGCGGCATGGCCGAACTCGCCGGCGCGCGGTGCGAGCGTCTGGCTGCTCTGTTCGGCGACCGTCTCTACATCGAATTGCAGCGCCACAACGCCGAGAAGGAGCGGCGCGTCGAAGGCGGCCTGATCGACATCGCCTACGCCAAGGGACTGCCGCTGGTTGCGACCAACGAGCCGTATTTCGCGACCACTGACGATTACGAAGCGCATGATGCGCTGCTCTGCATCGCCGGCGGCCGGCTGATCGCCGAGACCGACCGTGTGCAGCTGACACCGGATCATCGCTTCAAGACGCGCGCCGAGATGGCGGTGCTGTTCGCCGACATTCCGGAGGCGCTGGCCTCGACGGTGGAGATCGCCGAGCGCTGCTCGTTCCGGCCGATGACGCGCAAGCCGATCCTGCCGTTCTTCACCGTCGGCGCCGCGGCGAGCTCGGACGCCGCCGCGGTCGAGGCGGCCGAGCTGAAGCGGCAGGCGGAGGAGGGGCTCGCCAACCGTCTGCGCGTGCACGGCCTCTCTCAGGGCACGACGGAAGAAGACTATAACAAGCGCCTGGCGTTCGAGCTCGACGTCATCATGCGCATGAAGTACGCGGGCTACTTCCTGATCGTGTCCGACTTCATCAAATGGGCCAAGGCTCACGGCATTCCGGTCGGGCCGGGCCGCGGCTCCGGTGCGGGCTCGCTGGTGGCGTGGGCGCTCACCATCACCGACCTCGACCCGATCAGGTTCGGCCTGCTGTTCGAGCGCTTCCTCAATCCGGAACGCGTCTCGATGCCGGACTTCGACATCGACTTCTGCCAGGACCGCCGCGGCGAGGTGATCAGTTACGTGCAGCAGCGCTACGGCCGCGACCAGGTCGCGCAGATCATCACCTTCGGTACGCTGCAGGCGCGCGGCGTGCTGCGCGACGTCGGCCGCGTGCTGCAGATGCCCTATGGCCAGGTCGACAAGCTGACCAAGCTGGTGCCGCAGAATCCGGCGGCGCCGGTGACGCTGGCGGCCGCGATCGAGAGCGAGCCGAAGCTGCAGGCGTTCCGCGACGAGGATCCCGTGGTGGCGCGCGCCTTCGACATCGCCCAGCGTCTCGAAGGCCTGACCCGCCACGCCTCGACCCACGCGGCCGGCATCGTGATCGGCGATCGCCCCTTGAGCGAGCTCGTGCCGCTCTACCGCGATCCCAAATCCGACATGCCGGTGACCCAGTTCAACATGAAATGGGTCGAGCCGGCGGGCCTCGTCAAGTTCGACTTCCTCGGCCTGAAGACGCTCACCGTGCTCGACGTCGCCTGCAAGCTGCTCAAGCCGCGCGGCATCGATATCGATCTCGCCACGCTGCCGATCGACGACGCCGAGAGCTACCAGATGCTGGCGCGGGGCGAGGTGGTCGGCGTGTTCCAGGTTGAAAGCCAGGGCATGCGGCGGGCGCTGATCGACATGCGCCCCGACCGTTTCGAGGACATCATCGCGCTGGTCGCGCTCTATCGGCCGGGCCCGATGGCGAACATCCCGACCTATTGCGCGCGCAAGCACGGCGACGAGGAGCCGGAATATCTGCATCCCGTGCTGGAGCCGATCCTGAAGGAGACCTTCGGCGTCATCATCTACCAGGAGCAGGTGATGCAGATCGCGCAGGTGATGTCGGGCTATTCGCTCGGCGACGCCGACCTGTTGCGCCGCGCCATGGGCAAGAAGATCCGCGCCGAGATGGACAAGCAGCGCGACATCTTCGTCGCGGGCGCGGTGAAGAACGGCGTGCCGAAGGGGCAGGCCGAGACCATCTTCGAGCTGCTCGCGAAATTCGCCGACTACGGCTTCAACAAGAGCCACGCGGCGGCTTACGCGCTGGTGTCCTACCACACCGCCTACATGAAGGCGCATTATCCAGTGGAGTTCATCGCCGCGTCCATGACGCTCGATCTGAACAACACCGACAAGCTCTCCGAATTCCGCTCCGAGGCGCAGCGGCTCGGCATCAAGGTCGAGCCGCCGAACATCAACCGATCGGGCGCGACCTTCGAGGTCGGCGAGAACACGATCTACTACGCGCTCGCCGCGCTCAAGGGCGTCGGCATCCAGGCGATCGAGCAGATCATCGCGGAGCGCACCCGGGGCGGCCTGTTCACCTCGCTCGCGGATTTCGCCGCGCGCGTCTCGCCGCGCGCGATCAACAAGCGCATCATCGAAAGTCTCGCCGCCGCCGGCGCCTTCGATACGCTCGAGCCGAACCGGGCGCGCGTCTTTGCCGGTGCGGACGCGATCCTCGCCGCCTGCCAGCGCGCGCATGAAGCTGCGACCATCGGCCAGAACGACATGTTCGGCATGTCGGCGGATGCGCCGACCATCATGCTGCCGCAGGTCGAGCCGTGGCTGCCGGCCGAGCGGCTGCGCCGCGAATACGACGCGATCGGCTTCTTCCTGTCGGGGCATCCGCTCGACGATTACGCGACCGTGCTGAAGCGGCTGCGGGTGCAGAGCTGGGCCGAGTTCTCGCGCGCGGTGAAGACCGGCGCCACCGCCGGCAAGGTCGCCGCGACCGTGGTCTCGCGCATGGAGCGGCGTACCAAGACCGGCAACAAGATGGGCATCATGGGGCTGTCCGATCCCACCGGCCATTTCGAGGCGGTGCTGTTCTCGGAAGGCCTTGCGCAATATCGAGACGTGCTGGAGCCGGGCGCGGCCGTGCTGCTGCAATTAGGGGCCGAGCTTCAGGGCGAGGACGTCCGCGCCCGCGTGCTGCATGCCGAGCCGCTCGATGACGCCGCGGCGAAGACGCAGAAGGGGCTGCGCATCTTCCTGCGCGACACCAAGCCGCTGGACTCGATCGCCAAGCGGCTCGCCGGGCCCGAGATGGCGGCCGCCAACGGCGGCGTGCCGAAGGTCGGCAGTCCCGGCATCGCACCGCGCGGAAACGGCGACGGCGAGGTCTCGCTGGTGCTGATGCTCGACCTCGAGACCGAGGTGGAAATGAAGCTGCCCGGCCGCTTCAAGGTCTCGCCGCAGATCGCTGGCGCGATCAAGGCGGTGGCGGGCGTGGTCGACGTGCAGCAGCTCTGACATTGCGCGCATCGCTGCAAACCAAAGCTTAACTATTTGGCTCGCACCTGGTTTCAAAGTTGCGCCAGCGCAGCTATCAGTTGTCGTCTCGGCAATCTCGTTCGGACCGGAAACCACGGAAGAAAAACACCATGTGCGACCAATGCTCTGACGACCTGCATCAGCCGGTTACTCCCTCCCGGCGCGCCATGATGCTGTTGGCCGGTTCAGCATTTGCGTCCGCCGCCATTGGCGGCTCCGCGTTGGCCAAAGAGGCGAAGGCGCCGCCGAAGCCGCACAACGTGTTGTCGCCCGATGCGGCGCTGAAGCGGCTGATGGAAGGCAATGCGCGCTATGTCTCGGGCGTGTCGCGCCGCCACGACTTCAAGCACGAGCGCGAGGCGCTGGTCGGCGGCCAGAATCCCTACGCGGCCGTTCTGAGCTGCGCGGATTCCCGCATCGCGCCCGAATATGCCTTCGACAGCGGACGCGGCGACCTGTTCGTGTGCCGCGTTGCCGGAAATTTTGCCGGCGATGAGACCGTAGCGAGCATGGAGTACACTGTCGCGGTGCTCGGAACGCCCCTGATCCTGGTGCTCGGGCACGACAATTGCGGCGCCGTCGATGCGACGATCAAGTCGCTAAAGGACGACAAGCCGCTGCCGGGACACATCCCCTCGCTGGTCGCTGCGATCGCGCCGGCGGTGAAGGCGGCGGCGCAGCAGAGCGGCAATGCGCTCGACAACGCCATCCGCCAGAACGTCATGAACAACGTCGCCAAGCTGAAATCGGCCGCCCCGATCCTCAACGCGGCAGTCGAGCAGGGCAAGCTCAAGGTGGTCGGCGGCATCTATCGGCTGAGCACCGGGACCGTCGAGTTGCTCGCCCAGGGCTGAGAGCATCGGGCGTGGGATGGTCGCGCCTCTTCCAGGGAGAGGCCGGCCGGCGGATTATCCCGTTGACGCTCGACACAGTGGTCGCCGGATGCTGTTGCAACCAAGTGGTGTTTCCCACTAGGATGCTTCCGGGGAATTTCTGGGGGCGTGATGTTGCTGCGTGGACTGGTACTGTTCGTGGCCGCCTTGTTGCTGTGCGGCTGCGAAACCGCAAGGAGCGGGCTCGACTATGCGGCAGCAGAGCGAAAGATCGGCCCACCGAAAGCAGGGCAAGCACGTGTGGTCGTCCTGCGCGAAAAGGGCTTCGGCGGGATCGGCGATCCCGACTGGGCATTCAGCATCGATGGAATACCGGTCAAAGGTCTGAAGACAGGGACATACGTCTATGTCGATCGGCCCGCAGGGCAACATCAATTCGTGGCGGAAGAGGCAGCGCTCGGCGTCACGCGCGTGGACTTCACCGCGCGATCGGGCCAGACCTTGTTCTTCGTTGCGCGCTACAGCGAGCGAAAAAACGCGATGATCGCAAATTCGAGTACGGGATTGCTCGGCTGGGGCCTCACGCTCGCGATCACCTCTGGGTACAAAAATCAGGGGCCGCTGGATTTCATGCCGCTGGAGGAGCAGGCTGCGCGGACGACGGTTGCAGAGCTCCGACTGGCCGAATAGGCGAGCGGGAGGCGTTTGTTGGTTTCGGCATCGCGGCATGGCGTGAATTGAGGGCCAAAGGCGGGAAGCCCACCTCGTCTTGCATCTTACGCTGGGCTCGCGCAGGCAGCGGCGCGGCCATGTCGTCGCCTCAATCCGGTCATCTCGTTCAAGTGCCATTCAGCTCGCCGCGCGCCTGATACGCGGTGGCCACCTCAACGACAAAAGCGGGCACAGCCATGCGCGGGACGCTCAAAGTCTTTCTCTGCCTTCTCCTGCCGATGGTGGCCCTTGCCGCGGGCACGCCGCATCAGGCCCGCGCCCAGCAGCAGGAGAAGCGCATCGCGCTCGTGGTCGGCAACGGCGCCTATGCCAAATCGCCGCTGGCGACCACCGCGAACGATGCCGGCTTGATCGCGCAGACGCTCCAGGCGGCCGGCTTCGACGTGGTCGGCGCGCGCGATCTCGACGGCGACACGCTGCGCAAGAGCTTGCGCGATTTCATCCAGAAGGCCCAGGCGTCGGGCCCGGGCACCGTCGCGATGATCTATCTCGCCGGCTACGGCGTGCAGCTCGCCGGTGAGAACTATTTCATCCCGGTCGATTCCAACATCAGCCGCGACACCGACATACCGACCGAGGCCCTGCGCATCAGCGACTATGCGCGCCAGCTCGCATCGATTCCGCTCAAGGCCAATATCGTCGTGCTCGACGCAGCCCGTGCGCAGCCCTTCATCGAGGGCGGTCAGCCGATCGCGAGCGGTCTGGCGCTGGTCGAGCCCGAGGCGAACATGCTGATCGCCTTCAATGCCGCGCCCGGCACGGTGGCGCCGGAGGAGCCGGGGCCCTACGGCATCTACGCGCAGTCGCTCGCCGAGATGATCCGCACCGGCGGCTTGCCGCTGCCCGAGGTGTTCGAGCGCGTCCGCCTGCGCGTCAACGAGGCCTCCAAGGGTGCGCAGGTGCCCTGGAACGAGCAGAAGATCTCGGCGCCATTCTCGTTCTTCGAGCGCGCGCCCGATGCGCCGCCGGCGGCTGCGCCCGACCAGGTCGCCGCGATCCGGAGCAAGCCGATCCGCGATCTCGGCGTGCAGGACGCCTATGCCGCCGCGCTCGAGCGCGACACGCTGGCGGCCTATGAGGAGTTTCTCGCGGCCTATCCGAATGATCCGCTTGCCAAGCGCGTGATGGCGATCGTTGCCGCGCGCCGCGAAGCCATCACCTGGCGGCGGACTTACCGGACGGACACGCCGGAGGCCTATTGGTCGTATCTGCGCCGCTATCCGCGCGGGCCGCATGCGGCGGATGCGCGGCGCCGCCTTGCGATCCTCACCGCGCCGCCCGAGCCGCCGCCGACCTTCGCGATGATCGACTACGACGTGCCGCCACCGCCGCCGGAGGAGGTGGTCTATGTCGATCGCCCGGTGCTGTATTTCAGCGATCCCGATTTCGGTTTCGCGCCGCCACCGCCACCACCGGTCTATTATCTGCCGCCGCCGCCGCCTGATTTCGTCGTGTTGCCGCCGCCGCTGCCGGTGGTCGGCCTGTTCGTGCTGCCGCAGCCGGTGTTCGTGCCGATCCCGGTGTTCGTGAGGCCGCCGGTCTATGTCGCGCCGCCACCGAACAACATCATCTACCAGAACATCCACAATACCACGGTCATCAACACCGTCATCAACCGCCCACCGGCGCCGCCGCCGGCCACGGGGCCGGCGCTCGGATCTGGGATCGGACCTGGCAATCTGGCGCCGGCGGTTGCCGGCCGCGCCACGCCGGCAGGACCGGCCGTGCCGCAGGCGGTCGTTCAGCGCGCCGCCCTGATCCAGCAGGGCAAGGCGCCGATGCCGCCGAGCGCGACCATCCAGCCGACGGCGAGGCCCGGTATCGCGACACCAGCTCCTGCCAATGTCGCGCCTGGCACGACAGCGCCGCCGCCCGCCGGCGCCAAGCTGCCGCAGGCCAATACTGTACCGCCGCCGGGAGCTCCCGGCAGCCCGCCGGCCGGAGCGCCGCCCGCGACGGGCACCCCCAGCGGCACACCAAGTCCGACCGCAAACGCTCCCGCCGGCAGCGCCGCTACAACCCCGCAAGCGCTGGCCCCGACCAAGCCGCCGCCGGCCAATACGCTGCCGGTGCCGGGATCTTCGGGCAGCCCAGCGGCCGGAGCGCCGCCCGCGACGGGGACGCCCGGCGGCACGCCCAGTCCGAGCGCGAATGCTCCCACCGGCAACGCCGCAGCAACCCCGCAAGCGCTGGCCCCGACCAAGCTGCCGCCGGCCAATACGCTGCCCGTGCCCGGCACCCCCGGCGGGCCGCCGCCGGCCAGGGCAGGGGCTGTGCCCGGGACCGTCCCATCCCCTGGCAAGCCCGCCGCGACCGCCACGGCGCCGAGCGGCAACGTTCCGCCGGCGCAGCCGAACGCGGCAACGACGCCCAATCACCCGCCGGCTTCCGGAACCGCGGCGAGCCCGTCCGCGGCCCTGCCCAGGCCGCCGGGGGCAACGACCCAGCCTGCGCCTGACCTGCGCGGCAGGCCGGGCGGGCCCCAGCCGGGCGCTTTGCCCCCGCCGAGCGCGGCTACCGGCAAGCCCGCGGCCCCGACTGCAGTCAAACCCGCGGCACCTCCGCCTCCGCCTGTAGCGGCGCGGACACCGTCCGGAGTTCAGGATCATCGGCCCGCGCCAGCGCCACCGCAGGCCGCCAGGCCCGCCGCTCCGCCGCCGCCTCCTCAGGCCCTGGCAAGGCCGACGCCGCCGCCTCCGCCGCGCGTTGCGCCACCTCCGCCGCCGCGAGCGGCGCCTCCGCCCGTGGCCGTGGCGCGGCCGGCGCCACCGCCACCTGTTGCCCGGCCGGCGCCGCCTCCGCCAGCGATGGCGCGGCCGGCACCACCGCCGCCGCCGGTTGCGCGGCCAGCGCCGCCGCCGCCACCACCTCCGGTCACCCGACCGGCGCCGCCGCCGATGGCCGCCGCGCCGCATCCGGCGCCGCATGCTCCTCCGCGGCCGGCCGGCCCGCCACCGAAGAGCTGCCCCCCGGGCCAGCCCAGGTGTTAGGAGGCGCAAGGGGCAGGGATGCGGGATGCGACAGCAGCCTAGAGGCGTCCCCGAAGGCCGTTATTTCCTTGCTTCTGGCCGAAATGGCGCTATATAGCGCGCCATCTCACACGGAAACATGGCTCACAAGGCCGTCCGGTGGCAACCGGGGCGAGAACGCTCCGTTTTGCTCACACGTTTCCGGAGGAACCAACCGGAGAATTAGAACCATGGCACTGCCCGATTTCACTATGCGTCAGCTGCTCGAAGCTGGCGTGCACTTTGGTCACCAGTCTCACCGCTGGAATCCGAAAATGGCTCCGTTCATTTTCGGCACCCGCAACAACATCCACATCGTCGACCTCGCCCAGACCGTGCCGATGCTGCACCAGGCCCTCCAGGCCGTCAGCGACACAGTGGCCAAGGGCGGCCGCATCCTGTTCGTCGGCACCAAGCGCCAGGCGCAGGACGGCGTTGCCGACGCGGCCAAGCGCTGCGCGCAGTATTTCGTCAATTCGCGCTGGCTCGGCGGTACGCTGACCAACTGGAAGACGATCTCGGCCTCGATCAAGCGCCTGCGTCACCTCGACGACGTGCTCTCGGGCGGCGAAGCCAATTCCTACACGAAGAAGGAGCGCCTGACGCTGCAGCGCGAGCGCGACAAGCTCGACCGCTCGCTCGGCGGCATCAAGGACATGGGCGGTCTGCCCGACCTGATCTTCGTGATCGACACCAACAAGGAAGACATCGCGATCCAGGAAGCCCAGCGGCTCAACATCCCGGTCGCTGCGATCGTCGACACCAATTCGGACCCGAAGGGCATCACCTATGTGGTGCCGGGCAATGACGACGCCGGCCGCGCCATCTCGCTGTACTGCGATCTCGTCGCGCGTGCGGCGATCGACGGCATCTCGCGCGCGCAGGGCGATTCGGGCATCGACATCGGCGCTTCGGCCCAGCCGGTCGCCGAAGAGCTGCCGGCGGCGTCCTCGAGCGGCTTCCAGGGCCTTGCGGGTCCTCGCGGCACTGCCGACGACCTCAAGAAGCTCCCGGGCGTGTCGGGTGCGATCGAGAAGAAGTTCAACGATCTCGGCATCTTCCACTATTGGCAGCTCGCCGAGCTCGACCACGACACCGCGCATACGATCGGCGAGGAAGTCGGTCTGCCGAGCCGCGCGGATGCCTGGGTGGCCAAGGCCAAGGCGCTGACCGCGGAAGCGGAATAGTCAAAAAGAGCGATGGGTTGGCCGGATAGGGTCCGGCCACCATTTCAGTTGACGCGAATTCCTGAGATGGACCGCGGCGGGGCGATTCGATGCCGCGCCGCGGCAAACCGGCAGGCACAAAGGATTTTCAACGATGGCAACGATCACAGCTGCGATGGTCAAGGACCTGCGCGAATCGACCGGCGCGGGCATGATGGACTGCAAGGCCGCGCTCACCGAAAACGACGGCAACATGGAAGCGGCGCAGGACTGGCTGCGCAAGAAGGGCCTGTCCAAGGCCGCCAAGAAGTCGGGCCGCGTCGCGGCCGAGGGTCTGATCGGCGCGCTCACCAAGGGCACCAAGGGCGTCGTGGTCGAGGTCAACTCCGAGACCGACTTCGTTGCGCGCAACGGCCAGTTCCAGGGCCTCGTCAAGATGATCGCCCAGGTCGCGTTCGACGTCGGTGCCGACGTCGAGAAGATCAAGGCCGCCAAGGTCGGCGACGTCACGATCGAAACCGCCATCAATGATGCGATCGCCACCATCGGCGAGAACATGACGCTGCGCCGCGCCGCCCAGCTCGAGGTGAGCCAGGGCGTGGTCTCGCACTACGTCCACGGTGCCGTCATTGACGGCGCCGGCAAGATGGGCGTGATCGTGGCGCTGGAATCGCCGGGCAAGGCCGATGAGCTCGCAGCGCTCGGCCGTCAGATCGCGATGCACGTTGCGGCTGCCAACCCGCTGGCGCTCGATCCGTCCGGCCTCGATCCGGCCGTGGTCAAGCGCGAGAAGGACGTGCTGGCCGACAAGTACCGTCAGCAGGGCAAGCCCGAGAACGTGATCGAGAAGATCGTCGAGTCCGGCCTCAAGACCTACTACAAGGAAGTCTGCCTGCTCGAGCAGGCCTTCATCCACGACAGCGGCAAGTCGGTGGCGCAGGCGGTGAAGGAGGCCGAGGGCAAGGTCGGCGGCGCTGTGAAAATCGCGGGCTTTGTGCGCTATGCTCTCGGCGAGGGAATCGAGAAGCAGGAAAGCGACTTCGCGGCCGAGGTCGCCGCGGCCAGCGGCAAGAAGTAAGCGCCGGAAGTTCCTTCCGGCGTGCCGCCGGAAGCGGCGCCCGACAAGGAAAGTGCTCATGACTGATCCGGTCTATCGTCGCGTCGTGATCAAGCTGTCCGGCGAGTATCTCGCGGGACAGCAAGGCTTTGGCATCGATCAGCCGACCATCGACCGGGTTGCGGACGATCTGATCGCCGCCCGCAAGCTCGGTACCGAGGTCGCGGTCGTGATCGGCGGCGGCAACATGGTCCGCGGCGTCGAGGTCTCATCCCGCGGGGTGTCGCGCACCACCGGCGACACCATGGGCATGCTCGCCACCATGATGAATTGCCTCGCGCTGGAAGCGGCGATCGAGCGCAAGGGAACGCCGGCCCGGACGCTGTCGGCCTTCGTCATGCCCGAGATTTCCGAGCTGTTCACCCGCACCGCGGCACACAAATACCTGGCCGAAGGCCGGATCGTGCTGCTCGGCGGCGGGACCGGCAACCCGTTCTTCACCACCGACACGACCGCGGTGCTGCGGGCCGCCGAGATCGGCGCGCAGGCGGTCCTGAAGGCGACGAATGTCGACGGGGTCTACTCGGCCGATCCGAAGCAGGATCCGACCGCGACGCGGTTCGACCGCCTGACGCATTCGCAGGCGATCGAGGGCGGTTACAAGGTGATGGATGCGACCGCCTTCGCGCTTGCCCGCGAGACGTCGCTGCCTATCATCGTATTCTCGATCGCGGAGCCGGGCTCGATCGGCGCGATTCTGCGTGGCGTCGGCCACGGAACCATCGTCGCCGGCTGACGGCTCATCTGACGCGCCGAAAGGACGGTGCGGAGCGGTCGCCGGGATTTTGAAGGAGAAACGTGATGGCCACGGGTAATTTCGATCTCAACGAAGTGAAGCGCCGCATGCAGGGCGCCGTCGCCTCGCTCAAGCACGAGCTCGGCGGCCTGCGCACGGGACGCGCCTCCGCCTCGATGCTCGATCCGGTGCAGGTCGAGGCTTATGGCAGTCACATGCCGCTCAATCAGCTCGCCACCGTCAGCGTGCCGGAGCCGCGGCTGATCTCGGTGCAGGTCTGGGACAAGTCGATGGTCAAGGCCGTCGAGAAGGCGATCGTCGATTCCAATCTCGGCCTGTCGCCCGCGACCGAGGGCCAGGTGCTGCGCCTGCGCATTCCCGAGCTCAACGAGGAGCGCCGCAAGGAGCTGGTGAAGGTCGCGCACAAATATGCCGAAGCCGCCAAGGTCGCCGCGCGCCATGTCCGCCGCGACGGGCTCGACGTGCTCAAGAAGCTCGAGAAGAATCACGAGATGTCGGAGGACGACCAGAAGCGTCACGCCGACGAGGTGCAGAAGGCGACCGACGGCACCATCGCCGAGATCGACCAGTTGCTGGCCGCCAAGGAAAAAGAAATCCTCACCGTTTAAGGCACCGCCTTCATGTCCAACGCCGCCGCGCCCGCAACGGAAGGACCCGACAGGTCCGAGGCGCCTGCACATGTCGCCATCATCATGGACGGCAACGGGCGTTGGGCGGCCGCGCGCGGTCTGCCGCGGGCGGAAGGGCATCGCCGCGGCGTCGACGCGCTGCGCCGCGTGGTGCGTGCCTCGCACGAGCTCGGCATCCGCTATCTCACCATCTTCTCGTTCTCTTCGGAGAACTGGTCGCGCCCGGCGAGCGAGATCGGCGACCTGTTCGGCTTGCTGCGGCGCTTCATCCGCAACGACCTGGCGAGCCTGCATCGCGACGGCGTCAAGGTCCGCATCATCGGCGAGCGCGAGGGGCTCGAGAGCGACATCTGCGCCTTGCTGAACGAGGCCGAGGAGCTGACGCGCGACAACACGCGCCTGACGCTGGTCGTCGCCTTCAACTACGGTTCGCGGCAGGAGATCGCGAAGGCGGCGCAGAAGCTGGCCCACGAGGTCGCGGAGGGCAGGCGGGATCCTGCCACGATCGACGCCGAGACGCTTGGCGCGCATCTCGACGCGCCCGACATTCCGGACCCCGATCTCATCATCCGCACCAGCGGCGAGCAGCGCCTGTCCAACTTTCTGATGTGGCAGGCCGCCTATAGCGAGCTCGTGTTCGTGCCGATCCATTGGCCCGACTTCGACAAGGCGGCGCTGGAAAGCGCGATCGCCGAATTTGCCAGGCGCGAGCGCCGTTTCGGCGGCCTGGTTGCGAAGACCGCCTCGTGAACGAACCCGATCCTGCATCGGCGGGCGCCAAGCCTGCCCCGAGCAATCTGGTGATGCGGGTCCTCGCAGCGCTGGTGCTGGCGCCGCTGGCAATCGCGATCGCCTATGCCGGCGGCTGGTTGTGGGCGCTTCTCGTCACCCTGGTCTCGATCGGGCTGTTCGCGGAATGGCTGATGGTGGTGGGCGCAGCATCGGCCGCGCTGACCGGGGCAGGGACGGTCGTGATCGCCATGATGGGAGCCTCCGTCGCTTTCGGCGCGCTCAAGACCTCCGTCGTCACCGGCCTCATCGGCGGTGCCATCGTGACGCTGATCGCGCGGGGCAAGTTCTTGTGGGCGGCGAGCGGGTTTGCCTATGCGGCGGCGGCGCTGCTGGCCTCGATCCTGGTGCGCAAGGATCTCGTCAACGGCTTCTCCGCACTGATGTTCGTGCTGCTCGTGGTGTGGGCGACCGACATCGGCGGCTATTTCGCCGGACGCAGCATCGGCGGCCCGAAATTATGGCCGCGTGTGAGCCCGAAAAAGACCTGGGCCGGCGCGCTCGGCGGCTTTGCGGCGAGCCTTGCGGTCGCGGCCGGCTTCGCCGCCTGCGGGATCGGAAAGCTGGTTCCGCTGCTGCTCGTCAGCGCCGTCCTGTCGGTGGTGTCGCAGCTCGGCGATCTCTTCGAATCCGCCGTGAAGCGGCGCTTCGGTGTCAAGGATTCCAGTCACTTAATTCCCGGCCATGGCGGGCTTATGGACCGCCTGGACGGTTTTGTCGCCGCCATCCTGGCGGCCTGGTTTATCGGCTTTTTCCGCCATGGTGTGCATAGCGCCGGAAGCGGTCTTATGGTTTGGTGAGGATATGAGCGCCGTTCCCTTGCGTAACAACAGGCTTGCTGCGTCCGACATTCGCAGCGTCACGGTCCTCGGTGCCACCGGCTCGATCGGCGACAGCACGATGGATCTCTTGCGCGCCTCGCCCGAGCGCTACCGTGTCGAGGCGCTGACGGCGAACGGCAATGTCGCAGCGCTCGCCAAGCTCGCCAAGGAATTCAACGCACGCTATGTCGCGATCGCCGACACCTCCAAGCTCGCCGAGCTCAAGGCTGCGCTCGCGGGCACCAGCACCGAATGCGGCGCCGGCGAAAGCGCGGTGATCGAAGCCGGCGCGCGTCCGGCCGACTGGGTGATGGCGGCGGTCAGCGGCGCTGCCGGGCTGAAGCCGGCGCTGGCCGCGGTCGATCGCGGCGCGCATGTCGCGCTCGCCAACAAAGAGTGCCTGGTCTGCGCCGGCGACTTCTTCATGCAGCGCGCGGCAAAAGCCGGCGCCTGCATCCTGCCGGCCGATTCCGAGCACAACGCGCTGTTTCAGGCGCTGAGCTCAGGCAATCGCGACGAGCTCGTCCGCGTCATCATCACCGCCTCCGGCGGCCCGTTCCGGACCTGGAAGCCCTCAGACATCGAGCAGGCGACGCTCGAGCAGGCCCTGAAGCATCCGAACTGGAGCATGGGCCAGAAGATCACGATCGATTCGGCCTCCATGATGAACAAGGGGCTCGAGGTGATCGAGGCGTCCTATCTGTTCGCGCTCTCGCCGGACGAGATCGACGTGCTGGTTCATCCGCAGTCGATCATCCACGGCATGGTCGAGTTTTCCGACCGCTCGGTGGTGGCCCAGCTCGGTGCGCCCGACATGAGGACGCCGATCGCCCATTGCCTCGGCTGGCCCGATCGAATCAAGGGCCCGGCGGCGAAGCTCGACCTTGCCAAGATCGGCCAGCTGACCTTCGAAGCGCCGGACTTCGAGCGCTTCCCCGGACTGCGGCTGGCCTACGAATCGCTCCGGACCGGGAAGGGCGCGACCACGGTCTACAATGCCGCCAACGAGGTCGCGGTGGCCGCCTTCATCGGCGGCAAGATCCGGTTCGGTGCGATTGCCCGGCTGGTCGAGGCGACCCTCGAGGATTGGATCAAAGGCGGCAACCAGGCGCCCCTGACCTCCGCAGACGATGCAATCTCTGTTGACCATGTTGCGCGAAATAGGGCTGCCGCCCTATTGCCTCAAATTGCCTTAAAGGCATCCTAGTTGGTTCGGAACCAGGGCCTTGCGGCGCTGGGTGAGGGAATTCGATGATCGACTTTTTCGTCCATAGTTTCAATACGTTGAGCCATGGGCTCCTCGGCTACGCGGTTCCCTTCCTGTTCGTCCTGACCATTGTCGTGTTCTTCCACGAGCTCGGCCATTTCCTAGTCGCGCGCTGGGCGGGCGTACGCGTGTTAACCTTTTCGCTCGGCTTCGGCCCCGAGCTGGTCGGCTTCAACGACCGCCGTGGCACCCGCTGGAAGATCTCGGCGATCCCGCTCGGCGGCTACGTCAAGTTCTTCGGCGACGAGAGCGAGGCCTCGACCCCGTCGGCCCAGACGCTGGCGGCTATGTCGGCCGAGGAGCGCGCCGGCAGCTTCCACCACAAGAAGGTCGGTCCCCGGGCGGCGATCGTCGCGGCCGGACCAATCGCCAATTTCATCCTGGGCGCGCTGATCTTCGCCGGAATGGCGCTCTATTACGGCAAGCCGAGCACGATCGCCCGGGTCGACGGCGTCGTCGCCAACGGCGCGGCCGCTGCCGCCGGCTTCAAGGTGGGCGACGTCGTCATCCAGATCGACGGCAAGCCCATCGAGAGCTTTGCCGACATGCAGCGAATCGTTGCGATGAACGCCGGTTCGGCTCTTACCTTCCAGGTGAAGCGTGACGGCGCCGTCGTCTCGCTGACCGCGACCCCGGCGCTGCTGGAGCGCAAGGACCCCTTCGGCAACAGCCATCGTCTCGGCGTTCTCGGCATCGAGCATAAGTCGCAGGCCGGGGAGGCCTCGACCACCCCGGTCGGCGTAGGTGAAGCGCTCAAGATCGGCGTCGAGCAGGTCTGGTTCATCATCACCAGCACCTTCAAGTTCCTGGGCTCGCTGTTCGCCGGCCAGGGCAATCCGAACGAGGTCAGCGGCGTCCTGGGAATCGCGAAAATGTCGGGGCAGGCGGCCAGCGCCGGGTTCCAGTTCGTGATCAATCTCTGCGCGGTGCTGTCGGTGTCGATCGGCCTTTTGAACCTGTTCCCGATCCCGCTGCTCGATGGCGGCCACCTGATGTTCTATGCGGCCGAGGTGGTCCGGGGCCGGCCTTTGTCCGAGCGGACCCAGGAAATGGGGTTCCGAATCGGGCTTGGCCTGGTGCTGATGTTGATGGTGTTTGCGACCTACAACGACATCCTGCGGATGGCAGCTTCCTGATAGGGGCTTTTTTGTGGCGTTGCTGTTGAGCAACGTCTTGGAATGAAATTGGAATTACGGCGCTTTCGGCCGTTTGCGGCGTCGGCGAAATTGGCTACAAGCGGCCTGAACTTGGGGAATCTCCGGACCGGCGTTGGGGTTGGGTCTGGCAGGGAATGATAAGGGCGCGTTGCGCGATGAAGTTTGGACTGCGACTCCGGGGGGGCTTGCTCGCGACCCTGATCTTGTTCGGCGCGCCGGTGGTTGCCCCAGTTGGGGCTGTTTTCGTGTCTTCGTCTGCGCTCGCTCAGACCGTTCAGTCGATTTCCGTCGAAGGGAATCGCCGCGTCGAGGTGGAAACGATCCGCTCCTATTTCAAGCCGGGTCCCGGCGGCCGGCTGGATCAGGCCGCCATCGACGACGGCCTCAAGGCGTTGATCGAGACCGGCCTGTTCCAGGACGTCAGGATCAACCGCGGTTCCGGCGGCCAGCTCATCGTCTCCGTGGTGGAAAACCCGGTGATCGGCCGCATCGCCTTCGAGGGCAACAAGAAGATCAAGGACGAGCAGCTCACCGCTGAAGTCCAGTCCAAGGCCCGCGGCACCTTCTCCCGCGCCATGGTGCAGTCGGACACGCTCCGTATCGCCGAAATCTATCGCCGCTCCGGCCGCTACGACGTGCGCGTCACGCCCGAGATCATCGAGCAGCCCAACAACCGCGTCGACCTGATCTTCACGGTCGAGGAGGGCGTCAAGACCGGCGTCCGGTCGATCGAGTTCGTCGGCAACAATGCCTTCTCGTCCTACCGCCTCCGCGACGTGATCAAGACGCGCGAGACGAATCTGCTGAGCTTCCTCGGCAGCGGTGACGTCTACGATCCCGACCGCGTCGAAGCCGATCGCGACCTGATCCGCCGATTCTACCTCAAGAACGGCTTCGCCGACGTGCAGGTCGTCGCGGCGCTCACCGAGTACGATCCGGAGAAGAAGGGCTTCAACGTCACCTTCAAGATCGAGGAAGGTCAGCAATACCGTGTCGGCGCGGTGGATTTCCGCAGCAGCATTCCGAACTTCGATCCGAGCTCGATGCGCGCCTATTCGCGTCTCAATGTCGGCTCGCTCTACAACGTCGAATTGGTCGAGAAGTCGGTCGAGGAGATGCAGATCGAAGCCTCTCGCCGCGGCTATGCCTTCGCCGTGGTCCGGCCCGGCGGCGACCGCAACTTCGAAGCGCACACCGTGTCCGTCGTGTTCAACATCGACGAGGGCCCGCGCACCTATATCGAGCGCATCAACCTGCGCGGCAACACCCGCACGCGCGACTACGTGATCCGCCGCGAGTTCGACATCTCGGAAGGCGACGCCTACAACCGCGCGCTGGTCGACCGTGCCGAGCGGCGCCTGAAGAACCTCGACTATTTCAAGAGCGTGAAGATCACGACCGAGCCGGGCTCGTCGAGCGACCGCGTCATCCTGATCGTCGACATGGAAGAAAAGTCGACCGGCGACTTCTCGGTCTCGGGCGGTTACTCCACCACCGACGGCGCGCTGGCCGAAGTCTCGATCTCCGAGCGCAACCTGCTCGGTCGCGGCCTGTTCGCCAAGGCTGCGGTGACCTATGGCCAGTATGCGCGCGGCTACTCGCTGTCGTTCGTCGAGCCGTACCTGCTCGACTACCGCGTCGCGCTCGGCCTCGACCTCTATCAGCGTGAGCAGAAGTCCAACAGCTACATCTCCTACGGCACCAAGACGCTCGGCTTCTCGCCGCGCCTCGGCTTCTCCTTGCGTGAAGATCTCTCGCTGCAGGTGCGCTACTCGATCTATCAGCAGGAAATCACCCTGCCGTCGTATCTGGCGAACTGTAACAACGTCCTTGGTTCGTCTGCCTTCAACCCCAGCCCAGCCTTCGCCGCGTCTCAGACGCCGCCGATTGATCTGTCGTCGACCAATGGCCTCGGCTGCTACAACGATGGCGAAGCCTCGCTGCCGGTGCGCAAGGAGCTCGCCGGCGGGAAGACGCTGACCTCGGCGCTCGGCTACACGCTGACCTACAACACGCTGGACAACAACAAGAACCCGACCGACGGTCTGCTCGTCGACTTCCGGCAGGACTTCGCCGGCGTCGGCGGCGACGTCTCCTACCTGAAGTCGGTCGTCGACGCGAAGTACTACACTCCGCTGGTGTCCGACATCGTCGGCCTCGTCCGCCTGCAAGGCGGCATGCTGAACAAGATCGGCACCGATTTGCGCATGCTCGACCACTTCCAGATGGGCCCGAACCTCGTCCGCGGCTTTTCCCCGAACGGCATCGGTCCGCGCGACTTGAATCCGTTCGGTACGCAGGATGCGCTCGGCGGCACCAAGTATTGGGGTGCTTCGTTCGAATTGCAGATGCCGTTCTGGTTCCTGCCGAAGGAAGTGGGTCTGAAGGGCGCGGTCTATGCCGACGCCGGCGGCCTCTACGACTACAGGGGGCCGACGAGCTGGACCACCACCAACGAAGTCAACGCGCCGGGCTGTATCCCGTCGACCATCAATCCCTCGAGCACGGGGACCTGCACCGGTCTCGTCTATGACGACAGCAAGGTCGTCCGCTCGTCGGTCGGTGTCGGCGTGATCTGGCAGTCGCCGTTCGGACCGCTGCGCTTCGACTACGCTGTGCCGCTCAGCAAGGGCAGGTATGACCGCACGCAGGAATTCCGGTTCGGCGGCGGCACCACGTTCTAATTCGATCAGCACGGCACGATCCGGATCACCCGGAGCCGGTTTCCGAAAGGGATCGTGCCGATCCAAGACATGAGGCATGATGCGGCCTGACCGCTTCATGCCGAAGCCGGACCGCGACGGGGTGGAATGGCGCAGCCGACCTTCTTCACAAAGCCGCCTGCCGCAGCGTTGGCCGACATTGCCACGCTGACCAAGGCGCAGCTGGTCGATCCCGCGAGGGGCGGCCACGTCATCACGGGCCTTGCTTCGCTCGACGAAGCGGGCCCGATGCATCTGGCGTTCTTCGACAACCTCAAATACGCCGATCAGCTCAGGGCGACCAAGGCGGGGGCCTGTCTAGTCAGTCCGCGCTTCGAGGCCGAGGTGCCCGAACATGTGGCCGTGCTGCGGGTGGCGCAGCCATTCCGCGCCTTCGTCCGGATCGCGCGGGAATGGCACCCCGACGCGCTGCGGCCGCAATCCTGGGTCGGCAACGACGGTATCGCGCCATCGGCCATCATCGATCCCACGGCCCGGCTCGAGGACGGTGTGGTCGTCGACCCTCTGGCTGTGATCGGCCCGGACGTCGAGATCGGCAGCGGCACCGTGATCGGCGTCGGGGCGGTGATCGGTCCCGGCGTCAAGATCGGCCGGGATTGCAATGTCGGCGCCCGGACCGCGATCCAGTGCGCCCTGATCGGCAACAACGTGCTGATCCATCCCGGCTGCTCGATCGGCCAGGACGGCTACGGCTTCATCTTCTTCGGCCCGGAGGGCCATCTGAAGGTGCCGCAGACCGGGCGTGTGCTGATTCAGAACGACGTCGAGGTCGGGGCCAACACCACGATCGACCGGGGGTCCTTGCGTGACACCGTGATCGGCGAGGGGACCAAAATCGACAATCAGGTCCAGATCGGCCACAATGTGACGATCGGCCGGCACTGCCTGCTCGCGGCGCAGATCGGCCTCGCCGGCAGCCTGACCATCGGCGACAACGTGGCGCTCGGAGCGAAGGTTGGCATCAACAATCACCTCAAGATCGGCGACGGGGCGCAGGTGACGGCGATGAGCGCGGTCAAGGACGACATCCCGCCGGGCGGCCGCTGGGGCGGGCACTTCGCCAAGCCGACCAAGCAATGGTTCAAGGAGATCATCGCGGTGGAGCGGCTGGTACGCGACAGTAAGGCCGATCCGAAGGACGAGGGACGGGAATGACGGCGGAATCACCTGTTAAGTTCGAGCTGGTGGACATCAACGCGATCCTCCAGACACTGCCGCACCGCTTTCCGATGCTGCTGATCGACCGCGTGATCAACATCCGCGCCGATTACAGCGGCATCGGCATCAAGAACGTCACCTTCAACGAGCCGGCGTTCCAGGGGCATTTCCCCGAGCGTCCGGTCTATCCCGGCGTCATGATGATCGAGGCGATGGCGCAGACCGCGGGCGTGATCGGCATCAAGTCGGTCGAGGGCACCGAGAAGCCGCGGGCGGTCTATTTCCTCACCATCGACAAGTGCAAGTTTCGCAAGCCGGTGCTGCCGGGCGATACGATCGAGTATCACATGCGCTCGCTCGGCCGCCGCAAGACCATGTGGTGGTTTCACGGCGATGCAAAGGTCAACGGTCAGGTCGTCGCCGAAGCCGACGTCGGCGCCATGTTGACCGATTGAGCGGCACTGGGCTCAGGTGCAATCGTAGCGGCTGCCGGCCGCCTCCCGCCTGATAGTCCGGTTGAAGAACTGGCCCATGGAGGGCGCGCCGAGGAGGCGCTCGACGGTGTCGGACGTCACGCCGCAATAGCGGTGATAGGCGCCGTTGCTCGCGACGATCAGGTCCTGCTGCGCGCGATCGTAACAGACCCGCTGAAGCACCGTGCTGCGGGTGATGTCCCGGCACTCGAATGTCTGGAGATCGACCAGGCGGTGTTCGCCGGTCTCGACCGCCTCCGACACGATCGGAGTATCCGCGAGCTGCGCCAGCAGAAGGATCAGGGCCCTGACCACGATCGTTGAAGCTCCACATGAACCTGACGACGGGACGGGAAGGCCGCCTCATCCGGCACTTGAAACACGGCGAGATGATACGTCACTGGACAGATCGGGCATAGTCGCGCTAACCAGCCGAAAACCGAGCGACTTCAATACATAACCCGACCTTCTTGACGAGTAAGATTGGCTTGATGAGCAAGATTGATCCCACCGCGCGGATCGCGGACGGCGCCGTGATCGGCGAGGGCACCGAGATCGGACCCTATTGCATCATCGGCCCGAACGTCGTCATCGGCGTGAACTGCAAGCTGATCGGGCACGTGCACATCACGGCGCAAACCACGATCGGCGATGGCTGCACCATCTATCCGTTCGCTTCGCTGGGCACGCCGCCGCAATCGCTCAGCTATCGTGGCGAGCTGACACAGCTCAGGATCGGCTCGGGCTGCACCATCCGCGAATCCGTCACCATGAACGCGGGTACCGTCGCTGGCGGGGGCGTCACCTCGGTTGGCGACCGCGGCTATTTCATGAACTGCAGCCACGTCGGCCACGACTGCCATGTCGGCAACGACGTGATCTTCGCGACCTCGGCAACGCTCGGCGGCCATTGTGAGATCGGCGACTTCGTCTTCATCGGCGGGCTGTCCGCCGTGCATCAGTTCACCCGCATCGGACCGCAGGTCATGGTCGGCGGCGTGTGTGGCGTGCGCGACGACATCATTCCGTTCGGTCTCGTCAACGGCCAATATGCCGTGCTCGAAGGCCTCAACCTGATCGGCATGAAGCGTCGCAAGTTCACCAAGCAGCGGCTTGCCATCGTGCGTGCGTTCTACCAGAAGCTATTCCATGGCGCCGGCACCTTCGCCGAGCGGCTGGAGGCGGCGCGGCCGCTCGCGGGCGAGGACCCCGCGATCGCCGAAATCCTCGACTTCATCGGCAAGGGCAAGCGCCCGCTCTGTCTTCCCGCCATCGCGAAGTGATCTTGGAGTGACCTTGGGATGGCCGCGGGCACGACATCGGCGGCTTTGCAGGTTTCGTCACCGGTCGGCATCGTCGCCGGCGGCGGCGCCATGCCGTTCGCGGTCGCCGAGTCGCTCGCCGCGCACGGCATCACGCCGGTGCTGTTTCCGCTGCGCGGGGCCTGCGATCCCCAGCGGGTGGAGAAGTACCGGCATCGCTGGATCTCGGTCGGCCAGCTCGGACGCGCGATGCGGCTGTTCCGCGAGGAGGGCTGCCGCGACCTGATCTTCATCGGCACGTTGGTGCGGCCTTCGCTGTCCGAGATCCGGTTCGACTTCACGACGCTGCGCCTGCTCGGCAACGTCATTCGCGCCTTCCGCGGCGGCGACGATCATCTGCTGTCGGGTGTCGGCCGCATCCTCGAGCAGGACGGCTTCCGGATGGTCGGCATCAAGGACGTCGCGCCGGATCTCTTGATGCCGGAGGGCTGCATCAGCCGCGCCTGGCCGAGCGATGCCAGCAAGGCCGACATCGCGCGCGGCCGGGCCGTGCTGACCGCACTCGGCCCGTTCGACATCGGCCAGGCCGTGGTCGTGATCGATGGCCACGTGGTGGCGGTCGAGGATATCGAGGGCACCGACGCGCTGCTCGCCCGCGTCGCGCGGCTGCGCGAGGAGGGCCGCATCCGCGCCGCTACCGGACGCGGCGTGCTGGTGAAGGCGCCGAAGAGCGGCCAGGACCTGCGCTTCGACCTGCCGACGATCGGCCCGCGCACCATCGAGGGCGTCGCGGCCGCCGGCCTTGCCGGCATCGCCGTCATCGCGGGCAACACCATCGCCGCCGAGCCGCAGGCGATGATCGCGCTTGCCGATGCCAAATATCTCTTCGTCATCGGCCTGCCCGCGTGATGTCGCGTGATCCCAAGCGCAAGATCTTCCTGATCGCGACGGAGGAATCCGGCGACAGGCTCGGCAGCGCCTTGATGAAGGTGCTGCGCCAGCGCCTCGGCGACGGCGTGCAGTTCGTTGGCGTCGGCGGCCGCACCATGGCGCGCGAGGGCCTGGAATCGCTGTTTCCGATCGAGGAGCTCTCGATCGTCGGGTTTGCCGCGGTGGTGCAGCAATTGCCGAAGATCCTGCGGCTGATCCGGCAGACCGCCGACGCAGTGACCGAGGCCGCGCCCGACGTGCTCGTCATCATCGACAGCCCCGACTTCACCCACCGCGTCGCCCGCCGCGTTCGCGCGCGCAATCCCGCGATCCCGATCGTCGATTACGTCTCGCCGCAGCTCTGGGCATGGCGGCCGGGACGGGCGCGGACCATGCTCGGTTATGTCGACCACGTGCTCGGCCTGCTGCCGTTCGAGCCCGAGGAATACCGCAAGCTCGGCGGGCCGCCCTGCAGCTATGTCGGCCATCCCCTGATCGAGCAATTGGGCTCGCTGCGGCCGAGTGCGGAGGAGCAGACGCGCCGCGACAGTGAGCCGCCGGTGCTGCTGGTGCTGCCCGGCAGCCGCCGCAGCGAGGTCAGGCATCATCTCGACGTGTTCGGCGCAACGCTCGGCCGCTTAAGGGGTGAGGGCTGTGCGTTCGAACTGATGCTGCCGACCATGCCGCATCTCGAAGCCACCATCCGCGAAGGCATCGCGAGCTGGCCGGTCAAGCCTCAGATCGTGATCGGCGAGAACGAGCGGCGTGCGGCTTTCCGCATCGCTCACGCCGCGCTGGCGAAATCCGGCACGGTGACGCTCGAGCTCGCTCTGGCGGGCATTCCGATGGTGACGGCCTATCGCGTCGGCGCGATCGAGGCGTTCATCCTGCGACGCGCGATCCGTGTCTCCTCGGTGATCCTTGCCAATCTCGTGATCGGCAAGGATGTCATTCCCGAGTATTTGCAGGAGGAATGCACGCCGGGGAAGCTGGCGCCGGCGCTTCGGGACGTGCTGACGGAGTCTCCGCTGCGCCGGCAGCAGGTCGAGGCCTTCGCCAGGCTCGATCAGATCATGTCGACCGGCAACAAATCGCCGAGCGTGCTCGCCGCCGACATCGTGCTCGCAACGATGCGCCAGGGCCGGCGAACGAGCTAGGGTGTTTCATAAAAGTCTGCTTGAGCCGCCCCGTCCAAAGCGTGAGCGGCCCTTCAAAGACCGACGCCAGGAAACGCAACGGCGAAGGCGTGAGTTACGCTAAAGCGACGTGGATCACCCCTGTTGCGAAGGCAGACTAAAGTGAAACACGGCCCCCCGTGGTTCATTCGCACCAGTCCAAAGTCGTCCTCCGTGCGCCTCGATGATCGATTGGCAAATCGACAAGCCCATGCCGGTCCCGTCCGGCTTGGTGGTGTAGAAGGGCTCGAACAGGCGGTCAACGATTGCGACGTCAAGCCCAGGTCCGGTATCCCGTACGGCGACAACAACGCGATTTGAAGCATCTGCAGCCGTGCTGATCCGCAGCTCTCGTCCGCCAAGGTCGACACAGTTCATTGCGTCGATCGCATTGAGGATCAAATTGAGAACCACCTGTTGCAGCTGAACGCGATAGCCCTTCACGAGCGGCAAGCCCGGAACGAGATCGGTCTGGATCGAGACATCATGTTTGAGCAGCTCGCTACGGGCTATGGTGATCACGTCCAGGATTGCACCATTGACATCGACGCTCTCCTTCGGCGCCGGAGCTTTCTTGATCAAGGAACGGATCCAACTGATGATCTCGCCGCCTCGCTTGGCTTCTGCGACAATGGATGCGAGCGCCTGCTGTGCCTTTTCGAAATTCGGAGATTGTGTTCCTAGCCAGTTCAGTGCGGCCTCTGCGTTGCAGAGCACCGCGGTGATTGGTTGGCTTAATTCGTGTGTCACCGACGCCGTGACCTGGCCCATTGCCGCCGCGCGATTGGCGTGTGTTAGTTCAGCCTGCATCTCTCGGAACGTCTCGGCGGTTCGCTTGCGTTCGGTGATGTCGCGGCTCAGACAAATGATTCGTGACTGGCCGTGTTCGCAGAATTCCCGCATACGAACTTCGACGGGAAACACAGTGCCATCCTTTCGGCAATAGCGCCTCTCGAGCGTAGCGATGCCGCCGGCCTTGAGACGCTCGCGGTTGCGACGCCAAGTCGCCTCATCCATCTCCAGATCGAACAAGGCCGCAGTTGCCCCAACCAGTTCGGTCCGGCTGTAGCCGAGACTTTCGCAGGCATTCCGATTCACATCGAGAACGCGACCATCTTCACTGTGCAGCATGAACGTATCGGTCGCGTGGTCCACGAAGGTACGGAAGCGGGCCTCGCTCTCGATCAGCGCCTGTTCGGCGCGCTTGCGCTCCGTGATGTGGCGCCCCACACCTCGGTAACCTACGAAGTTCCCTGTCTTGTCAAAGATGGGCAGCCCAGAGACGGAAATATAGCGCTTGCCGCCGTCGGGCATCGGCCGCGCGAGCTCGAAATCGCGAAACGGGAGGTGAGCGTCGAGTATCTCCCGGTGCTTGCGCCAGCCATCTGCGTCAGGCTCTAGATACGGGACCTCCCATCGAGTCCTGCCGATCTCGGAGACCGGCGGCTCGGGAAGCGTCTCGGCGAACTCCTGGCGGATGAAGCGATGCTCCGCGTCCGTTTCCCAGTACACGTCGAAGGAGAATTGCACCAGCGTGCGAAAGCGCTCCTCGCTCTCGCGCAGCGCCTCCTCGGGGCGCTTGCATTCATTCGAGTCGAGCGCGACCGAGGGCACTTCAATCGCATGTTGCATGATCATCTCTTGCTTACGCGTGATGGATCAATCGACAGATTTCTCGTGCCGGATCGCATCCCCCCGGAGTCGGTCAAGATCGATCGGGAATATGCCTTTGGCGACTATACTTCCGTATACAGGGCTTCTCTATAGCGACGTGGCTGTGACGACCCCGAGCCGAAACAACGCGAGCTAAAACCCGGTTCCCTCAACGCATGCGTGTGAGGTGGGCCCTGTTTTCTTGTCTCGCGGGCGGAAGAGCGGGCGAACGAGCTAAGGCGCGTACTCATGAACCTCCGAACCGTCGAGGCGGGCCTGACATGGACGGGAGGGCAAGGAGGTTCGTGGCGAGCTCTTAACCAGTGTTTCTGACCGCCTCAGCCAGAATGGCGTAAAGCTGCTGCCGGCTGAATTCCTTTGGCAGCTCCCTCTCTGCTGTACTCGGCGACACCCTCCGCGCGATGGGACGGGCGCAGGAGGCCGACGACGGCCTCAGCTTCGGGGCCGGCCTTATCTGGGGCTGCGCTGTGGGCGGCTTGTGGCCGCGCTTCAGGCCCAGACGGTTCAGCATACCGCATACCGCGTTACGACTGCAGCCGAGATGGCGCGCAATCTGCGCCGCGCTCTGTCCCGCGGACCAGAGCCTTTTGAGAAGCGCTATGTCTTTCGCATCCCAGCCCATGAGAGATAGTATAACGCCGCCTGCCAGACACCGGCTAGTCTAGTCTTCGTCCGGCTCGCGCACGACCGCCGGTTCGTCGGCATCATCTTCCTCATCCTCGTCTTCGTCCTCCTCGTCTTCATCGGGATCCCTGGGTGGCATCACGATGCGCATCCGTATGAGCAGTTTCCTGGCTGTGGTGGAAAATGCTTCGGAGGTGTGTTGCTTCATGGCATTGTGCTCCTCGAAAAATGGGCGCAGTCGCCAGATTCTTGGCCGGCATATGCCGGTGCCGGGGCGCGACCGCCGCAAACGCGATGCGGGTTGGGTAGACTGCATGATCAGCGGGCGGCAGGCCCCTGCAACAGGCAGCACTCTAGACTACTTGATCCCCGAGGATCCATTAGGCTCTATGTTTACCAAAACCTCGCCGGCAGCGATTTCAGGAACTCCAAGTTCGAGGTCGGGTAGACTGGCTTGAACAAATGCCAGTATCTTGGCGTTCGCTGCGTTGGCGCTTTCGCGGTCGTCAAATATCATCACCGCGATACCGACACCGTCGCCCGCATCCAGCACATGGTAAGATTTGAATCCCTGCGATTGTCTTAGGATCTCACCAACGCCGCTCTTGGCGCGACGAGCGGCGTCCGCGACCGAACGAACCTTGCTGTACTTGCGAATGACCATGTACATGGGGGCACCACGCGCCATACGCTCCTGCGCATCAAAGCACTTCGGTCCCGCTCGGACTAGTGCCAACTTCCGGGATGGGCCACAGCGTCCGGCTGGCGGACCGCAACGCGCCTGTCCAATGAGCCGTCCTCGCCCGAAGGGGCGAGGTGCTGAGGCTCAGGAGCCCTCGAACTTGAACGATACGTTGAGCTTGGCGCGATAGGCCTCAACTTTTCCCTGGTCATCCAGTTGCATGTCGAGCTTGACGACCTCTGCAATGCGAAGATCTCGGAGAGATTTAGCAGCTTGCTCGACTGCGTTAGCGGCCGCCTTCTCCCATGAGTCGCTGCTGGTACCGACCAGTTCAATGACCTTGTAGACGCTATCGGGCATGTTCGTCCTCCTAATCGGTAGGAGCAGGAAGTCTAGCACTGGGATCTCGACGCTGATACGTCTCGGGGGTGCCGCGGAAAGGGTCCGATTGGCTGTCGCTTTTCTCTTCGATCCAAAGAAGAACTCGGGTCGTCCTGTCGGAGATTACGCTCGCATTTTCAGCCCGGACGAACGCGGACCTTCGCGCTCTCCGGCTTCCCAGTATAATTTTGCGCGCCTAAGTCGTCATTGCCGCCAAGGTTCCGATCCATGAAGCGATGGCACCGCGTAAGCATCAGCAGCTTGGTGATTGCCCTGAGTCTGGTGTGTGCCGGGGCCCTGGTGGTCAATCAATCGCACGTGCCATCAGAGGCCATAGCGTCATCGGTCACACGTACTCCGGAGCTTATTGAGCGTGCGTGGCACCTGCCCGTGGCAGCAACATTTGAACGACACGTTGATTGGCAGTCAAATGGCTCTCGCTGCGGACCCGCCGCTGTTGCAAATGCGTATCGGTCCCTTGGCGAGGCGGCAAGGACGGAAGGCAAGGTGCTGGCCGGGACGTGGAGTTGCTGGACAGGCGTATGCATCATGGGGCTCACGCTTGATGAACTGGCCAACGTCGCCCAGTCCAACACCAGCCGGAAAGTTACGGTCTTGCGCGATCTCAGCGAAAACCAGTTTCTGGAGCATCTCCGTCGCTCCAACGATCCGCGACGACGCTACATCGTGAATTTCGATCGCGCGCATATTTTTGGTGCTGGTAGTGGACACCATTCCCCAATCGGGGGCTATTTCGAAGCCGAAGACCTCGTTTTCGTGCTCGATGTCAATTTCGATTTCCAGCCGTGGCTAGTCGAACGGAAGCGGCTGTTCGACGCTGTAAATACGTTTGACGGCGGTAAGAAGAGGGGACTGCTGTTCATAGAGTAACATCCCGCTCCATGTCGCCTCGTGACCCTTAGCCCGATCATTTGAGGCAGTTGGGATGTCGTCTATCGGCGGTGGACAGAACGCGGGGGACCGTCTTGGCCTCAACCGGCGCTTGTGTGCCCTATGACGGCCGCCACTTGCCGCCGGGGTCTCGCTGAGCGCGACATACTGACCCCGGGAGGACATTTGGGCGGCAACCAAGCGGACGACACGCTAACCCAGGACCGCATGCGGCCCGTGAACTGGCCACTTCCGGTGTCCGCGCAACTCGCCGTAGACGCAGCGAACGCCGAGTGTTCTATTTCGGAGTTCCGGTCTGGCCACCCGAACCGGTGGTCTGCTCACTTCCCGGCCGGCCCGGAGGATGCGCCGAAGCGGCCGGCTTGTCTTGATCGGCCACGTATCCGGACTCTCCGGAGTTGCGGGTCTTGATCCCTTTGTCCGCATCGCGCTGCATCTGCTCGTTGGGCTGGCCGGCCTTGAGCTCCCGGTCCACGTCGCGCTTCATCTCCTCCTTGGTTTGCTCACTGGGTGCGGCCTTTTGCTGTTGGGCCGTTGCTTGGAAGGTCATTGCGCTTCCGGCAACTACAATCAATGCGAGAATTGCTGTTCGCATGCTTCTCCTCCACGGCTTGCTCCGGCCCCTAAACGCGCGAACCTCCCAAGGTTTCCTAGTTCCAACCACTATTGTCGAACGTCACGTAGGACTAAGCAAAGGGCACTCGAACGGTCTTATGCGCACCAAGCCTAGGCGAGTCCGCCATCGACCCTGAAACACTGGCTGGTGATGCGCTGGCTTTCGTCGGAGGCGAGGAACAGTGCCATATTGGCAATGTCTTCGGGCGTTACCGCATCGGGCACCGCCTGGCGCGAGCGTATCTCGGCGATGACCCGATCGTCCGGATACCATAGCCGGCGCTGGCGCTCGGTGATGACCATGCCCGGCGCGATCGCGTTGACGCGAATGCGGTCGGGACCGACCGACCGCGCCAGCGAGTTGGTGAAGCCGACGATCGCCGCGTTCGCCGCGGCGTAGACCGGCAGCGCCGGCGCGCCGCGCATCCAGGCGATCGACGACATGTTGATGATCGAGCCGCCGCCGTGCGCCTGCATCTGCGGCACCACCGCTTGCGCCGCGAAGAAGACGTGCTTGAGATTGACGCCGATCATCCAGTCGAACTCGGCCGGCGTCACCTCGGCGAGAACCTGACGCTGATCGTTGGCGGCGTTGTTGACGAGTGAGCCACGAGAGCCTTCGTGGGGCGCGGCGAACGCATCGTTCCACGATGGCGCCACAGCTGTCAGGCGGCCCATTGGAACCAAGACGACCGGCACGCAATTGGGATGCAATTCTTCAGGGAGGCGCTTTCCGTGCCGTAAGCGTCGATTCCAGGAGAGCGTTCAGGAACCCTATCAAAGAACTCCAAGCGAGGCGCCAATGTCTGACGTCGTAGCAACGTCGCCCATGCAGTACCTTGACAGAGCGACCCGGGCTTTGCAGGCAATCGGAATTGCGCCGCCCCAGGCCATAGAGGCTCCAATTGCCGGGTTGCTGGAGAAAATTACCACTCTCGATGAGGATCGGATCGTCATCATCGCTCGCACTCTGGGCCAGACCAGCGTCTTCAACGAGGTCGTCCGCGAGCAGGTTCAGGCGATGGAGATCGGCGAACGTTACCGTCAGATCACCGAATCCTTCAACTCCATTCGCGACGACACCAAGAAAATGGTCGACCAGCTGGAAGACCAGAAGATCGATCTTTTCGAACGCATCAACAACGTCTGGATGAAGCTGTCTCGCGGAGATGTGGCCGATCGCTTCGATGAGATCAGGCAAGTTTATCTGGACGTCACACGCTCAACGAAGGACCAGATCCAGCGCGAGCAAGTCATCCTCGACGCCTACCGCGACTTCCGCGGCGCGCTCAAACATGCCGAGGTCATGGCGTTGGAGGTGCTCAAGATCGCCGAGCAGAGGCTGGAGGGCGCTCAAGCCGAGTTGCAGAAGGCGTCCGATGCCGTGGCCAACTTCACAGGACAGGAGGTCTCTGAACGCGCGCGGCTCGAACTTGCCCGGGACGAGCAACTTCGGCGCACCCAGGACGAGGAGAAACGCTACCAGATCGCCAAGGACCTCTCGGACAACCTGACGATTGGCTACAACACCTCTGAGGTCGTCATGGCGCGGCTGATGCAGATGACCAACGCCAAGGAGCGCGTCTACGCGCAAGCCGTAACCTTCTTCTCGACCAACGATTCCGTCTTCACGGCTCTGAAAGCCTCGTTCACGGGCATGTTCGGCCTCAATGAGTCGACACAGACCCTGAATGAAATGAAGGAGGGCGTGTCCCGCAGTCTCGAAGTGCTCGCCGAAATTGGCGATCAGGTCGGAGAAGCGGCGATCAGGGCGGGCTATGGCCCGACGATCCGCGCAGATGCGGTCAAGAAGCTCGTCGACTCCGTGATCACATTTCAGGAGCGCTCCCAGGAAATCATTGGGGAAATGCGACAACTTGCGACCCGGAACTCGGCTGAGATCCGTGACGCTGTCGAGGAGGGCAAGCGCCGCATCGCTCGTCTCGTAGCGGAAGGACAGGCATTGCCGGCCAATGGCTGATCAAGCTGCATCGATCGGGCAGGAGCCATCGAAGGCTCCGTCGAGCCTCAATGACGTGATGCTCGCGATGGACGTCGTCGACACGCTGCGCCACCAGGAGAATCTCGTCAGTCGAGAGCTGGGCGAAGAGCAGCGGGACGCCCAGCTCCTTAAGCGATTGCGCGAGATCTATCGCGGACAAGGTATCGAAGTGCCTGACCGGATCCTGGTCGAGGGGGTGCAGGCCCTCAAGGAACAGCGCTTCGTCTACACTCCGCCTCCTGCCAGCTTCGCCCGCACGATCGCGCACGCCTGGGTCAATCGTGGTAGCATCGGTCGCCGTGTACTGTCTTTGCTGGCGCTGCTGGCGTTCGGCTGGGGCGCCTACCATTTCGGCGTAGTCGAGCCCGCACAACGACGGGCAGCGCAGGAGCAGGCCCAAGCGGAGCGGACCAGGGTCGATCTGGCCGAGAAGCTGCCGGCGGCCTTGGAGCAGAAGTATGAGGACCTTCTGCGGGAGGCGAAGGTGCCAGCAGCGCGGGAGAGGGCCGATAGCCTTCTTGCGGACGGAAAGGCCGCCATTGCCCGCGGCGATGCCGACGGCGCACGGCAGGCTGTCAACGATCTCGACGTGCTGCGCACGGAGCTGCGCCGCGAATATGTTCTGCGCATCGTTTCACGACCAGGCGAGGCGACTGGTGTCTGGCGCATCCCGCAACGCAATCCGACCAGCCGCAACTATTATTTGATCGTTGAACCGGTCACGCCCGACGGGCGTGTTCTGAAGCTGCCCGTGACGAGCGAAGAGGACGGCCGCACCGTAGAGGTCTCGAAATGGGGCGTGCGTGTGAGCGAGGCGACGGCCATGCAAGTGCAGCGAGACAAGAACGACGACGGGATCGTGCAGCAAAGCAGTCTCGGCGAGAAGCACCGCGGCCAGCTCGAGGTGGATTACAAGTTGCCGGTTCTTGGCGGGGCGATCACGCAATGGTAAGGCCATGATATCCGGAAGACAGGCGCTTGCCGAGATCGAACGGTTCATTCAGAAGGCTCGCCAGCAGGAGGCGCAGGTTGAGCGAGCCTATACGAAGGCCACTGAAGAAGTGGGCCGCCTCCGCCTGCAACGCACGGAAGCGTTCCGCGAGCTCGCACGGCTGAAGCTCGACGCAATCAGACAGAACCAAGTCGTCGGCGAACTGGATAGCGCGGAGCGCGAGGCCATCAGCCTGCTACAAAGCCGTCAGCAAGCCTTGCAGCAATTGACCGAGCGGCGGCACGAAGCCGAGCAACAGGTGCGGCAAGCGGAGTCCGAGCGGCAAGCCGCCTTGGATGATCTGCAACGGGCCTTGGCTGACGCGGAGACGATTCGTAAGAGCGTCGAGGCCAAGATCAGCACCAACGCCGAGTGGATTTCTGTGCGGGCGCGAGTTGACGAGATCGCCGGACAAGCCCAGCAAGCCGAGAAGAAGGCCATACAGGCGGAAGCCGACCGCGAGGAGAAGCGCCGTCCCTACGAAGCCGATCCTCTGTTCATGTACCTGTGGCGTCGGAAGTTCGGGACCGCCGCCTACCGAGCGAACCCGTTCACCCGCTACATGGACCGGCTGGTGAGCGGCGTAGTCCGGTTTGACCAGGCTCGGGCCAATTACGCCCTTCTCAACGAAATCCCTGAGCGGCTGCGGGACCACTCCAGGACGATTATCGCGAAGCTGCAGGAGGAACGATCCAACCTGAAGGTCTTGGAACGCAAGGCGCTCGTGGAGGCAGGTTCCGAGGCCGCTGAAGCTGAAGTCGCAAAGGCACGCGATGTCGTCACGCACCGCGAAGCCCAGCTCGCCAAGGCGCGCGAGGCTCTCGCTGCTCAGGACCGAACTTATGACGCATCGATCCTCGAGGGGGACGCCCCCTACCGTGATGCGGTCGAGCTGCTGGCAGCCGCCGACCAGCGCGAAGACCTGCACAGACTCTACGAGGAGGCTACTCGCACGCCTACCCCCAAGGACGAGGAGATCGTGCGCCGCATTCAGTCTACAGATAAGTTGATGAATTCAGCGCTTCGCCAGGCAGTCGAGACTCACAAGAAGCTCAAGGAGCTTGCTCAGCGCCGCGCGACAGTCGAACAACAATGGGAGCAACTAAGGCATCAAGGCTACGACACGCCTTACGGGACGTTCGGCAATGAGGCATCGCTCGGAAACGTGCTTGGAGGTATCCTGACCGGCGCTGTTGGAGGTGCGATACTGGGGCAGGTTTTACGTGATGGCTTCCACCATGGGCCCAGCCCATGGGACTCGGGCTTTGGCGGAGGGTTGCCGATCCCGCCCCCGGATGGTTTCGGGACCGGAGGGTCGTTTGGGGACGGCGACTTCAGGACGGGCGGATCATTCTGATCATCTTTCAAGGCGCGAAACGGGCACCTCTTAGCCGAGTCCCGCGTCAACCCGAAAACACTGGCTGGTGATGCGCTGGCTTTCGTCCGATGCGAGGAACAGTGCCATATTGGCAATGTCTTCGGGCGTTACCGCATCGGGCACCGCCTGGCGCGAACGTATCTCGGCGATGACCCGATCGTCCGGATACCACAGCCTGCGCTGGCGCTCGGTGATCACCATGCCCGGCGCGATCGCGTTGACGCGAATGCGGTCGGGGCCGACGGAGCGCGCCAGCGAGTTGGTGAAGCCGACGATCGCCGCTTTCGCCGCGGCGTAGACCGGCAGTGCCGGCGCGCCGCGCATCCAGGCGATCGACGACATGTTGATGATCGAGCCGCCGCCGCGCGCCTGCATCTGCGGAACCACCGCTTGCGCCGCGAAGAAGACGTGCTTGAGATTGACGCCGATCATCCAGTCGAACTCGGCCGGCGTGACCTCGGCGAGAGCCTGGCGCTGATCGTTGGCGGCGTTGTTGACGAGAACGGCGGCGTCGCCAAGCGAGCGGCGGGCCTCTGCCATCGCGCTGCGCAGGGCATCGATGTCGAGGAGATCGCAGGGCACGAACAGCGGCGCGGGCCCGGACGGGGCCGCGATCTCCCGCACCAGGGCTTCGCCGGCGTCCTTATCGATGTCGAAGAAGGCGACCCGCGCGCCTTGGCCCGCGAAGGCCCGGACGAAGGCGGCGCCGATGCCGCTGGCGCCTCCGGTGATCAGCACCACGCGGCCGGCAAGGCTGGAATAGGTCGTCTTCGTCATGCGATTAGGCGCTCCGTCTCGGGGTCGAACAGGCAAATGCGGCGAGTGTCGAGCGCGAAGGCGGCGGACGTGCCGGGCGCGGGGCGGATATCCGGCGAGACTCGCGCCATCGCGGGCTCGCCGCCGAGCCGCAGGAGCACCATGGTCTCGGCACCGGTCGGCTCGACCAGCTCCACCGGCGCCTCGACGAGGACAGGCGCTTCGCTGGAAAACGTGCGGCTGCCCTCGGCAATGCATTCCGGCCTGATTCCGAACAGCACCTTGCGCCCGACAAAGGGTGCTGCGGCGTCATATCCCCTGAGGCGCAGACGAAGCTCGTCGGGCCGTCCTGCGCCGATCACGACGACCGGCCCGTCATTTTCGGCCTCGAGCCGCGCCGGCATGGTGTTCATCGGCGGCGAGCCCATGAAGCGTGCGACGAACAGATTGGCGGGATAGCGGTACACGGTGTCGGGATCGGCGAATTGCTGCACGCTGCCCTGATGCATCACGGCGATCCGCGTCGCCATCGTCATCGCCTCGATCTGGTCGTGGGTGACATAGACGATGGTGGCGCCGATGCGCTGATGCAGGCGCTTGATCTCCATCCGCATCTCGACTCGCAGCTTGGCATCGAGATTGGAGAGCGGCTCGTCGAACAGGAAGAGCAGGGGATTGCGCACCAGCGCGCGCCCCATCGCCACCCGCTGGCGCTGGCCGCCGGACAATTGCGAGGGCTTGCGGCCGAGCAGCGGCTCGATCTGGAGCAGTTTTGCGACATTGGCGACCGCAGCGTCCTGCTCGGTCTTGGGAATGTGGCGGCATTCCATGCCGAAGGTGATGTTCTGGCGCACGGTCATCGAGGGATAGAGCGCGTAGGATTGGAACACCATGGCGATGTCGCGGTCCTTCGGCGCGACGTCGTTGACGACGCGGCCGCCGATTTCGATCGTTCCCGCGCTCGGGCGGTCCAGCCCGGCGACGATGTTGAGCAGCGTGGATTTGCCGCAGCCGGACGGTCCGACCAGCACGGTGAACTCGCCGCTCTCGATGTCGAGCGCGATGTCCTTCAGCACCTCCAGATTGGCGTAGCGCTTGGACAGGGCGCGAATGCTCAGTGCTGCCATGACAACTCCATCATTTCACGGCCCCGGCAGTCAGGCCGCGGACGAAGTACTTGCCGCCGAGAAGGTAGATCAACAGCGTGGGCAGCGCGGCGATGATCACCGCTGCGCTCTGCACGCCATGCTGCGGGATATCGGCGATTGCGGCGGACAGCGCGATGAGAGCTGCGGTGACGGGTTGCTGCTGGCCGGTGGTGAACGTCACGCCATAGAGGAACTCGTTCCAGATGTGGGTGAATTGCCAGATCACCGTGACGATCAGGATCGGCCCGGAGAGCGGCAGGATGATGCGCCAGAAGATGCGGAAGAAGCCGGCGCCGTCGATCCGCGCGGCCCTGATCAATTCATGGGGAACGGCGACGTAATAGTTGCGGCAGAACAGCGTGGTGAAGGAGAGCCCCTGAATGGTGTGAATCAGCACGAGGCCGGTCAGCGTGTTGATGAGGCCGACGTCCCGCAGCACGATGGTCCAGGGCAACAGACGCATCTGCTGGGGGAGGAACAGGCCAAGCGTCACGATGCCATAGATCCAGTTGTCGCCGCGAAAACGCCAGAGCGACACGGCGTAACCGGCGATTGCGCCGAGCAGGGTCGAGATGATCGTCGCCGGTATCGTGACGAGCGCGGAATTCAGCATGTAGGGCCGGATGCCGGCGCAGGTTTCGGCGACGCAGAAACCGCTCCAGGCCCTCGCGTAGTTGCTCCAGGCCCATTGTTGCGGCCAGCCGATCATCGAGGCCTGCGCGATCTCCTCGTTGCTGCGGAGCGAGTTCAGGACGACCACAACCAATGGCGCGAGATAGGCGGCCGCGACCAGCGACACGACGAGATAGATCAGAAGCCGGCTCGGCGCGAAGGTTCGCTCACGCATGGGTGGCCCGCCGTCGACGGAGATAACGCCAGGCTGCATAGGGCAGCAGCACCGCGAGCAGAATGAGCAGCATGAGCACCGCCGCTGCCGCGCCGCGGCCGAGCTGGCTGCGTTGGAACATGAGGTCGTAGACGACGAGCGCCGGCAGCTGGGTCGCGATTCCAGGCCCGCCATTGGTCAGCGCGCGGACGAGATCGAAGGCCGAGATCGCAAATTGCAGCTGGACTACGACCACGGTGATCGTGATCGGCCAGAGTGTGGGCAAGACGACGCGACGGTAGATTCGGATCGGCCCGGCGCCGTCGATCTGCGCCGCCTTGATGATGTCGGCGTCGACGGATCTGAGACCGGCGAGAAAGAGCGCCATGGCGAAGCCGGAGGATTGCCAGATCGCGGCGATGACGATGGTCCAGATCGCCATGTCGCGGTCGACCAGCCAGTCGAACCTGAAGGATGTCCAGCCGAGGTCGTGAACGAGCTTCTGGATGCCGATGCCGGGATTGAGCAGCCAGCTCCAGACCGTGCCGGTGACCACGAAGGACACGGCCAGGGGGTAGAGGAAGATGGAGCGCAGCACGTTCTCGCCGCGAATGCGCTGATCGAGCAGGATCGCGAGCAGGAGACCGGTCACCAGGCTCAGCAGCACGAAAGCACTGCCGAACAGCAGCAGATTGTCGAAGGCGATCTGCCAGTTCCGGCTCGCCAGGACCGCCGAGTAGTTGCGCAGACCCACCCAGCCAGTGACAGGAACCAGGGTGGAGGGGGTGAACGAGATCCAGATCGTCCAGAGCGAAAACGTCACCAGATGCGCCGCGGACAGGAGCAGCGGCACCCAGATCATCAGATATTCGGGCAGCCGGCGCACCCAGTCGGGCGTCGCCCGGCCGCGCTGCTGTTGCGACCACGTCGGTCAACGCGCACCCTCGACGGCATCGGCAAGACGAGTGACCGCCTGCTCCGGCTTGATCGTCTTGTTCTTCACGTACTCGGTGAGCACGTCGATCATCGCGGCGGTCAGGCCGTTTTGCTGCGCCATGTTGTGGGCAAGGCTGAGGACGGCCTGATTGTTGGCGACCGCGTCCTTCAGCGCGGCTGCGGTCCGCCGTTGGCCGTCCGACCAGCCTTCGCCGGAGAGGTCGACATCGGTGCGCACCGGAATCGATCCGGTGATCTGCGAATACATGGTCTGGATCGCCGGATCCATGACGAGCTGGGCCATCAGCATCTGGCCGGCCTGCAAGTCAGGCTCCTTGCGCTGCCAGAAGATGAAGGCATCGGCATTCAAGAGGAAGACCGGCTTGCCGTTGTCGCTGGGCCCGGGCGCGATGATGAAATCGTCGAACTTGAACCCGGCGTTGCGCAACACGCCCTGGGCCCATCCGCCCTGGATCATCATGCCCATGTCGCCATCGATGAAGCGCTTCAGATTGGTGGCATAGGGCTGTGCGCCAACATTGGGGTCGCACCAGTCGGCGATCTTGCGGGTTTGTGCGAAGGCAGCCTTGATCTCGGGCCCCTCCAGCGCCTTCTTGTCGAGGTTCATGATCGCCGCGCGATATGCGGTCGGGCTGATGCCGGCGAAGGAGGCCTCGAATTTTTGCCCGTCATCGGGACGGGTGCCGCCATTGGCGAGTGGGTAGTTCATTCCGGCCGACTTCATCTTGTCGGCAAGTTCGTTGAAGTCAGCCCAGGTGACGGGGATCTTGTCGGCCTTAGCCTTGTCCATCCCGCGCTTGGAGAGGAACAGCATGTTGGTGCTGTAGATCTGGAGCGGCAGGGCGATCCACTTGCCTCCCGGCTTGTGCAATTTCGCAAGGTCCGGCGCGACCACCTTCTCATAGCCGGCGGCGGCGACAATGCTGTCGAGATCCACGGTCGGAGCAATCTTCGACCAAGCCGCGATCTCGGGCCCCTTGAGCTGCGAACAGGCCGGCGGATCGCCGGCAATGATCTGGGCCCGCAGCTTGTTCATCATCTCCGTGGTGAAGCCTGGGACGGGCGAGTGCTGCCAGACGCCCCCTTTCTCCTCGAATTTCTTACCGAGCGCCGTAATGGCGGCCCCATCGCTGCCCGCCGACCATTGCGAGATTGCGGTCAGTCGCGGCTTGGCCGCGCCTTGCGCGCGGGCAAGGTGCGGAAATGCGAGCGCGGCAGCAGATCCAGCGAGCAGACGACGCCTTGTTGTTGTGATCGGCATGGCAGTTCCTCCCGGTGTGAAATCTTTCGCCCTTGCGGGCCGTTCAGGCTCAGCGCATGTCAGGCCGCCTCCGTCGATGCCGCGGGCATGCCGCCACGGCTGGCGAGACAGAAGGCGGCAAAGGCGAGCGCAGCCTGCGGGTCGTTGCCCGTCGACGGCGGCACGAAGGCGAGGGAGACCTGTGCCAATTTGCGTCCGCCCAGCAGGCAGGCGTCGATGCCATCGACCAGTGCTTTCCGATCCTCTTCAGCGAGAAGCGACGGCCAGCCGCTGATCGCAACGCCGCCGCACGGCTTGACGTTCAGCGTATTGCCGATCGCAAGGCCGAGCCGGAACAGCCGCCGGCGCAACTCCTGCCGCACGCGCGCTGAGATCGGGACCGTGTTGACCCATTCGTTGCCGAGCTGGAGCAGCTCGGTCTCGGAAACGCCGAGAAGCGCGGCCAGCGCGGGAATCGACGTATAGGCCTCGACGCAGCCGTGATGTCCGCAGCGGCAGCGCGGTCCGTCAGGCCCGAACACCATGTGGCCGAGCTCGATCGGCTGCAGAGCATCGGCCTCGGCCGGATCATCCATCCAGGCGCCGGCGACGCCGTGGCTGACGAGCACGAACAGATGCGTGTCGTTGAACGGGTAGTTTTCCGTGCGGCAGCGGTGAAAGGTGGCATGCGCGACGACCGAATTGGTGAATTCGAGCGGCACGCCCGCGAACATCGCGCCGAACATGTCGCTGATGCGAGCGACGTCGCAGGGAATGATCGGATTGGCCGATATGCTGAGACGGCCGAGGCCGGGAATCGAGACGCCGATCTGCGAGAGGGTGATCCGGCGGCGTCGCGTCCAGTCGCGCAACAACGTCATCGCTTCGCGAAATGCCCGGCCGACGGTCTCGACGTCAGGCGTCTTCGGGAGCGGCACGCGCTCGGTGTAGTGCAGTTCACCCGACAGGCCGCCGACCCCGACGCTGAGCCGCTGCGCCGTCAGCTCGAAGGCTGCCAGCGCCACCGCGCCGTCGAGCGACACGAGACCGGTCGGGCCGCCGACATAAGGGGCAGGGCGCCGCACTTCCTCGATCAGGCCCTCGGCCTTCAGGTCAAGCAGGATGCGCGACAGGCTCGCTTCCGATAGACGCACGGCCTTGGCCAGCGGCGGACGAAACGAGCCGCCCGACTGAAGCAGATGAGTCAAAATGGCAGCGCGCGTCTGCCGCCGACTTCTCGGCTGCTCCGGCATTTCCATCCCTGTCGTCATTCTTACTTAGAGTAAGAATGCGCGCGGAGCATTTCGGCTGTCAAGGCGCTTGCCGCCGTGAGCACGGACTTGTTGTTGTGCGTGGCAGCAAACCGGCCGATGGCGTACCCACCACCGGCGGCTCATTTAGGGGGCGCGGCGAAGCGACGTCAGCAATCGATGAGGATGAGCGCGCAATGATGCGATCTCGTCACGCACCTCAGATCGTGAACGTCTTCGCGATCGCCGCGGCCGTCTCCTTCTGGGCAAAATAGTTGGTGTGGTGCACGTGGGGGTTCGTGCCGAAATCATGGACGATCGTCACCTGGCGCCCGTCCGCGACTTCGGACATCGACGAAGTATCGACGACCAGGTCGTTTTCGGACTCGAAGATGATGTCGGCGCCGAGGTCGCCGAGACGCTGCATCGGCTTGGAGAATATCCTGAGGAAATTCCAACCGATCTCCGTCGGCTCGAAATTCGATTTGATCGCGAAGTACTGGATGGGCTGGGCGCCAAACTCGCCGCTCCCGGTATTCATGCGCAGGCGTCGAATCTCCTCATTGTTGCCGGTGCGTGATTGCGCATCGAGCCCGGGAACGAGAGCCAAGGCGGCATCGAATATCGGTGTCTTGGCGGCGAGATTGGTGACGGTGCTGAACACCCGCAGCAATCCGCTCGCCGCAAGGAAGAAGGGGTTGGCGGCGGCGAGATCCGCGCCCGCCCGCAAGACGTCTGCGATGTTCGTCAAGAGATCGAGCGTGCTGCGGAGACGTGGGGCAGCCGCCAGGCTGGTGCCGCCCAGGGGCGAGCCGACGAAGATCACCCGGCGCTTCAGTGCGGGCTCGCAAAATCCTTCGCACAGCCACCGGGCCACCAGTCCGCCGCGGCTGTGGCAGACGATGTCGAGCTCCTTCGGCGCAGGTCGCAACAATGCAGCCAGATCGAAAGCATTCATCACCGGGCTCACGCTGAGGGTGGGGTGGTCGTAGGCGATCACCAGGTCGTATTTCGCCTCCGCTCCCGTCAGCAGCTGCTGCCCCTCGGGAACTTTCGCCAGTCCGTTCTTGATGAGAGCCGCAGATCCGCTGAACGTCCCGTGGATCAACAGCAATACGCGCTTTCCCGCAACATCGGCGAGGTCGGCCAGTGTCAGCGGCTGGAGTTGGCCCTGTACCAACCGCCTGAGGCCCGTCGACGGTTTGACCGCATAAGACGCATCAGGAGTCAGCGTCCTGTCGAGCTTGAGGAGCGCATCATAGACCTGCGACGTGTCGAGAGTCTCAAAGGCGTACTGCTTTACGATCTGTCCCGTCGGGAGCGCGGCGCGCGATCCGGCGCGACTGGACATCATCGGAATGGCGGCGCCGAGGCGCCATCTCAGGATCCCGCCGTCGCGCACGAGTGAAATGATCTGCTGATCCGGCAGCCGTTCCGTGGATCCGTCGGCGGGCGCTGGCGCCGATAGGTCGGCCGGTAGGATTGCGGCCGCATGCCGTCCGTGAGCCGATCGAGCGGCCGGACGCCTTCAATTTCCGGCATCGACGCGAGCCAATCGTCGAAAGAAAGGAGCGTAGTCATGCGGGCTCCGTGTTTTGTCGCGGGGCGCTAGCCGAGCCGGTCCAGCAGGGGAAGTGGGGTGACGCTTTCGCCGCGGGCGGATTGAATGTCGATCATTGCGTCGAAGCTGTGCGGATGCAGATTGCTCGCGCCCCGTTCCAGGGCCTGGAAGAAGCCCTTCCGCGCGGTCACGAAGGTACTCTCGAACGGTACGAGCTCGCCTTTCTGCACGTAGCTCAGGAGCTCGGCGAGATTGTCGGTACCGGTGAACATCCAGCTCTCAGTCTGGCCTTTGGTATTGGCCGACTGCCCCGTCGTGAAGCCGTCCTGACTACGGCCGATCTGCCCGGGCATCTGCTGTTCGCTCTGGTCGAATCGAAAGCTTTTCATGCGCCACCAGGCCTTGTTGCTTCTCCAGTAGGCCGGAAACGCGTGTCCCGTAATCAGGAACACCGACGAATAGATGCCCACGAACTCCAGGCACGATGCGAACAGAAGCGCAAGATCGATGCAGGTGGCTGCATTGCCCTTGAATATCTCCGTCGGCGTTCGAAGCCGCTGCGACTGGCTGGTGTAGGACGGCGGCGGATTGATGTAGCTGACGGGCAGATCGTGCTGAAGGGCCGCCCAGATCGCCTGAACCTGAGGATCGACCACGTTGGGAGAATTGGAATCGTCCTCAACCACTTGCTGGTAGCCGTCGAAGCCTGCAGAGCAATCATCGAGCAATGTTTGCAGATAACGCTGGGCACAGGCGACGACCTTCAACACCGTCGGGTCTCGGGGCAGAACGAAGCTGGGCAGCCAGCGATGATCCTCGCCGTCGTCCCGCCACTCGTCTGCCGGAAGCACGGTCACGCGCTCGCTGGACTCGCGCAAGATCCGGTCGCCGCATTGGACCTTGATATAGAGGTTGCTCCTCAAGCTCTCGCTGGTCTGCCGCAGCATGCCCGCGACGAGAGGGAGCCGGATCTTGTCGAGAAGATTGAGTGTGGCGTCTTCCTCCGGCAGTTCCTCTGAGAAGCGGCAGCGGCATGATTCCGTACCGACTTCCAGCACCACTTCGACTTGAAGCAGATCGAGCGGACCTGCCTTGGTTTTGTGGACCGTGAAGATACTGAACGGCGAGCGGTCGTTGTGAAGCAGCGAGTAGTTCAAACTCGCGCTCGAGGTCTTACGCATCCGACCGGGAACGGATTTGTCCTGGACCAAAGTGATGTCCAGCCTGAGGTCCTTGTAGGTTGCCCTGTGCTTCGCGGCTCTTCTCGACTGCGCGGAGCGGGCCGCGATCGTTCCAGCCTGAGAGCTGTCGAGGAGCGAAACTTGGCTCCAGAGTGCTACTCCCGAGCGCTGCTCGTTGTCGCCGCCGGGCTGGGACATCCACTGTTGCCGGGCACGAAGGAAAGCGTCCTTGACGTTCCAATCCTGCGTCAAGGTCCGATAAAAGACGCTGAAGAACAGCATGGCGTCGGCATCGGTGATGGTGTCGACGAAACCGATTGCGTGCCTGGCGCCTTGCGCGGTGGCAAGAGGAGCAAGGCTCTGCGCGCTGTAGCAACTGCTGATTGCCACCAGCAGGGGTTTCTGCGCGCCGGCTGTGACGATCGAGGCCAGGTCGACCGAACCGACGGCGTCGTAGGCTTGAGTGCTTCCTTGGGAGCTTCCCTGCGGGCTTGCGCGGAGGACAAAGCCGTCCTCTTCGTTGGTCGCCTGGTCGATGAGCTTTTGCTCGACCAGAGACATCGGGTCTACGCCCACGAGATGCACGATCGAAGGGGAAAGCGCTTCGATCCTCGCGCGAAGGCCTTGACGGTCTGGATCCCGGATGATTTCGGTCCGGACCTCTTTCAGCGCGCTGCTGACCATCTCGATCTCTCGCGCGAATTCGTAGAGCGCGCGCAGTTTTCCGGGTCCGCTGTCGACCGCGAGCGCCGTCAAGGGTGCCAGCTGGTGATGATATGGCGATCCAACTACCAGATGGCGGACGACCGCAAATTCGCTTGGCTCGCTGCGATAGGGGGCGGTGGCCAACCACAGCGCGCTCTCCCAGGGGAACAGTCTTGCCGACCGCCCGACCTCCTCCGCAATGTAAGGGATTCCGACTTCAACAAGTTTGGCGGCCGCCATATCCTTGATCCGCGAAAGGATCTGGTCTTCGTCGAAATTGCGAGCGTGATCCTTTATCAGCTGCTGAAGCTCCCGGCTGAGATCGTCGCGTGTCGAACGGACGATCCGTCTCCGGTTGGCGATCACGTAGCGCCAGCGCTGGACAGAGGGGTAGAATGCCCGATCGTCAATCGGAATGACGATCTCGTCCATGCCCTTGCTGCCTCCATAGCGGATTCGCACCACGTACTCCCCGGACTGCTCTTCGACCGCGGGCACGGGCGGTAAATCCTGGCCGGTGTCGTTGGCCGTCGCGTCCGTCGTGCGGCGCCGCCGCGCTCGCGCCTTGGCGGCGGGCCTCTTGGCTTTCCGGCGGCCGGCCTTCGCTCGTGGGGACGCTACAGTCTTCGCGGACATGACCGGTCTCCGGGCTTCGCGAGCACGGATGCAGCATGCCAGAAAACTCGCGTAGATTGAAAGGAAATCATGCCGGCCATCCGGACGGCACGCAAAATGAAAACGGCGTCACCCGTGGGGTGACGCCGTTTCGCAGGACGATAAATCCGGACTTACTTGCGATCGCCGATCGGAACGTAATCGCGCTTTGCGACGCCGGTGTAGAGCTGGCGGGGGCGGCCGATCTTCTGCTGGGGATCCTCGATCATCTCGCTCCACTGGCTGATCCAGCCGACGGTGCGGGCGACCGCGAACAGCACGGTGAACATCGAGACCGGGAAGCCCATCGCCTTCAGCGTGATGCCCGAATAGAAATCGACGTTCGGGTAGAGCTTGCGGTCGATGAAGTACTGGTCGCTGAGCGCGATCTTCTCGAGCTCCATCGCCACCTTCAGCATCGGATCGTCGCCATGGCCGGTCTCCTTGAGCACGGCATGACACATCTTCTGCATGATCTTGGCGCGCGGATCGTAGTTCTTGTAGACCCGGTGGCCGAAGCCCATCAGGCGGACTTCGGAGTTCTTGTCCTTCACCTTGGCGATGAACTCGGGGATCTTGTCGACCGTGCCGATCTGATAAAGCATGTTCAGCGCGGCCTCGTTGGCACCGCCATGGGCCGGGCCCCAGAGGCAGGCGATGCCGGCCGCGATGCAGGCGAACGGGTTGGCGCCCGAGGAGCCGGCGATGCGCACCGTCGAGGTCGAGGCGTTCTGCTCGTGATCGGCGTGCAGGATGAAGATCTTCTCCAGCGCGTCGGCGAGCACCGGGCTAACCTTGTAGTCCTCGCAGGGCACCGCGAAGCACATGTTCAGGAAGTTCTCGGCAAAGCCGAGCGAGTTCTTCGGATAAATGAAGGGCTGGCCGACGGTGTACTTGTAGGCCATCGCAGCCAGCGTCGGGATCTTCGCGATCATGCGCATGGAGGCGATCATGCGCTGCTTCGGATCGTTGATGTCGGTGGAGTCGTGATAAAAGGCGGCGAGCGCGCCGACGGCCGCAACCATGATCGCCATCGGATGGGCGTCGCGGCGGAAGCCCTGGAAGAAGCGGGCCATCTGCTCGTGCACCATCGTGTGATGGGTCACGCGGTAGTCGAAATCCTTCTTCTGCGCGGCGGTCGGCAGGTTGCCGTAGAGCAGGAGGTAGCAGGTCTCCAGGAAGTCGCCGTGCTCGGCGAGCTGCTCGATCGGGTAGCCGCGGTATTCCAGCACGCCCGCGTCGCCGTCGATATAGGTGATCTTGGACTGGCAGCTCGCGGTCGAGGTAAAGCCCGGATCGTAGGTGAACAGGCCGGACTGGCCGTAGAGCTTGCCGATATCGATGACGTCAGGCCCGACGCTGCCGCTGAGTATCGGAAGATCGAAATTCTTGTTTCCGACCGTCAGCGTCGCGGTCTTTGGGCTTTCTTTTGCGTCCATCAGAGGTCCCCGATGTGTGGTGAGACGGGCCGGAGCCGGAGACCCCCAGGGCGACCATAGGGGCAGGCCGGATGTTCCAGAATGTGGGGGAGATGGGTATATTATTGCTATGTGCGCTGCAAGATCGCCGCACGCATGGTCGACTTACGTTGTAGCCTGATCCCTAAGCCGGCCGAGGCTTTCCTGGCGCCCCAGCACGTCCAAAACCTCAAATATACCAGGGGACGTCGTCCGTCCGGTGAGCGCCGCCCGAAGCGGCTGGGCGACAGCGCCGAGCTTGAGACTATTTTCCTCGGCGAAGGCGCGCAGCGCGGCCTCGGTGCTGGCGCCGCTCCACGTCTCGACTTTCTCCAGCGCGGAATGTAGCTGGCCGATCAGCTTGCGGTTCTCGGGCGTCAGCAGCGCCTGCGCCTTTGGATCCGGTGCCAGCGGCCGGTCGGCGAAGATGAAATGGGCGCCGTCGATCAGCTCGATCAAGGTCTTGGCGCGCTCCTTGAGGGCCGGCATGGCCTTGAGCAACTGCGCGCGCGTGGTGTCGTTTAACTTGGCCTTGATCTCGTCGCGGCTCGGCACGATGTGGTCGAGCACGTCCTCGAGCATCTTCACGAGCGATTGATCGTCCGCGTGGCGGATGTAGTGGCCGTTGAGGTTTTCCAGCTTGGCGAAATCGAAGCGGGCGGCGGCGCGGCCGACGCTGCCGAGATCGAACGCGTCGATCATCTCCTCGGTCGAGAAGATCTCCTGGTCGCCGTGGCTCCAGCCGAGCCGGACGAGATAGTTGCGCAGCGCAGCCGGCAGGTACCCCATCGCGCGATAGGCATCGACGCCGAGCGCGCCATGCCGCTTGGACAATTTCGAGCCGTCCGGGCCGTGGATCAGCGGGATATGGGACATGCTGGGCAGCGCCCAGCCCATCGCATCGTAGATCTGCTTCTGGCGCGCGGCGTTGATCAGGTGGTCGTCGCCGCGGATCACATGGGTGACGCCCATGTCGTGGTCGTCGACCACCACGGCGAGCATGTAAGTCGGGTTGCCGTCGCCGCGCAGCAGGACGAGATCGTCGAGGTTCTCGTTCTGCCAGACCACGCGGCCCTGCACCTGGTCCTCGATCACGGTCTCCCCGGTCTGCGGCGCGCGCAGGCGGATGGTGGGCTTGACGTCGCTCGGAGCCGTCGCCGGGTCGCGGTCGCGCCACATGCCGTCATAGAGGCGGGTGCGCCCCTCGCTGCGCGCCTTCTCGCGCATGGCGGCAAGCTCCTCGGCGGTGGCGTAGCAGCGATAGGCCTTGCCGTCGGCCAGCAGCTGCTCGGCGACCTCGCGGTGCCGGGCGGCGCGGCCGAACTGGTAGATGACCTCGCCGTCCCAGCCGAGCTCGAGCCACTTCAACCCGTCGAGGATGGCGCCGATCGCCGCCTCCGTGGAGCGTTCCCGGTCGGTGTCCTCGATCCGCAGCAGCATCTTGCCGCCGTGCTTCTTGGCATAGAGCCAGTTGAACAGCGCCGTGCGGGCGCCCCCGATATGGAGGAAGCCGGTCGGCGAGGGAGCGAAGCGCGTGACGACGGAATCGGACATTCTTGGCAGGGCCTATGCATTGGAGGCGGTGGTGTATAGCAGGAACGGGACATAACTAAAGGGCGACTGCGGACCCGGCAGGCCTTGCTTATGCTCTTGGCGCGGCCACGCGAATTTGGCAGAAGGACCGCTGATTTCCCTACAGGATTTTCGTAATGACAGAACCGGTGGCAGCTGAGGTTGGGCGCGATTTCATTCGTGACATCATCCAGGCCGACCTCGATCAGGGCAAATATAAGGAGATCGTGACCCGGTTCCCGCCGGAGCCGAACGGCTACTTGCATATCGGCCACGCCAAGTCGATCGCACTCAACTTCGGCGTCGCCCAGGAGTTTCCGGGCCGCTGCCACCTGCGCTTCGACGACACCAACCCGGTCAAGGAAGAGCAGGAATATATCGATTCAATCCAGGCCGACGTGCGCTGGCTCGGCTTCGACTGGGGCAAGAACTTGTTCTTCGCCTCGGACTATTTCGACCGCCTGTACGAATGGGCGGAGCAGCTGATCCGCGACGGCCTCGCTTATGTCGACGACCAGACCCAGGAGGAGATCCGCCTCTCGCGCGGCACGTTGACCGAGCCCGGCAAGAATTCGCCGTTCCGCGAACGCTCCGTGGAGGAGAACCTCGACCTGTTCCGCCGCATGAAGGCGGGCGAATTCCCCAACGGCGCGCGCGTGCTGCGGGCCAAGATCGACATGGCCGCGGGCAACATCAATCTGCGCGACCCCGTGCTGTACCGCATCCTGCATGCGCACCATCCGCGCACCGGCAACGCATGGTGCATCTATCCGAGCTACGACTATGCCCACGGCCAGTCGGATGCCATCGAAGGCATCACGCATTCGATCTGCACGCTGGAGTTCGAGGACCACCGGCCGCTCTACGACTGGTTCATCGAGAAGCTGCCGGTGCCCTCACAGCCGCATCAGTACGAATTCGCGCGGCTGAACCTGACCTACACGCTATTGTCCAAGCGCGTGCTGACGCAGCTCGTCCGCGACGGCCATGTCGCGGGCTGGGACGATCCGCGCATGCCGACCATGGCGGGCATGCGCCGGCGCGGCGTGCCGCCGGCCGCGCTGCGCGAGTTCGTCAAGCGCATCGGCGTCGCCAAGGCCAACAGCGTCGTCGATGTCGGCATGCTGGAGTTCTGCATCCGCGAGGAGCTGAACCGCACGGCGCAGCGGCGCATGGCGGTCTTGAAGCCGCTCAAGGTGGTGATCGAGAATTATCCGGAAGGGCAGACCGAGGAGCTCGAGGCGATCAATCATCCCGACGATCCCTCGGCAGGCACGCGGAAGATCACGTTCGGCCGCGAGCTCTATATCGAGCAGGACGACTTCATGGAGAACCCGCCGAAGAAGTTCTTCCGCCTGTCGCCTGGCAACGAGGTGCGGCTGCGCTATGCCTATTTCGTCAAGTGCACCGGCGTGATTAAGAACGACAAGGGTGAGGTGGTGGAGCTGCGCTGCACCTATGATCCTGCGACCAAGGGCGGCAATGCGCCGGACGGCCGCAAGGTCAAGGCGACCATGCACTGGCTGCCGGCAGCGGCCTCCAAGCCGGCGGAGATCCGCATCTACAACCAGCTGTTCGCTAATCCGAGCCCGGATGCCTCAAACTTCGCGGCCGATCTCAACCCGAACTCGCTGGAGATCCTCGCCGATGCGCGGGTCGAGGCATCCGTTGCGGAGAGCAATTCGACCGAGCCGATGCAGTTCGAGCGTCAGGGCTATTTCGTGCGCGACAAGGACTCGACGCCCGGCAAGCCGGTGTTCTCGCGCACCATCGGCCTGCGCGACACGTTCGCGAAGGAAGTCGCCAAGGGTTGAGAAGGGCTGAGCAGGACATGAGCAGCGAAGCCGACGCCATCGTTTCCGCCATCATCGCGAAATGGTGCGCCGGCTTCGCGACGCTCGATGCAGCCGCGCTGTCGTCGCTCTATGCGAGGAACGCGTTCTTCTTCGGTTCGAACCCGAAGCTCTATCACGGCCGAGATGGCGTCGCCGACTATTTCAACGGCCTGCCGCGCTGGGGGAGGCCGAGCGCGACCTTCTCCGACGTGCACGCCGCGCAGGCCGGCCCTGATCTGATCAACATGGCCGCGACCATCACGTTCGATCTCGCGGGCGAGCGGGATGATCTCGTCGTCAAGATGAGCTGGGTCATCATCCGCGAGGACGGCGACTGGAAGATCGTCAATCACCACGCCTCGTCGCAGGCGCCGCTGATCTGAGCAGGACTCTCTTCACCAGTTTGTCATTCCGGGATGGCCCGAAGGGCCAGGCCCGGAATCCATAACCCCAGTTCGTGGTTATGGATTCCGGGCTCGCGCCAAGTGGCGCGCCCCGGAATGACGGAAGGATACGAACCGGAGTTCTCTCCGAGGGTTGAGGTGACTCCAAAGGGCACCATCATTTCATCGACAAGGGCGTTGTTGCCGATGTCGAAGGACACAAGGTGAGGCTGTCTGCCAAGGCGGACGTCGCCGTGACGATGAAAGAGGAAAAGTAAGCCGGTCCACGCCTGTTCCTGATCTGTACCGCTATTCGCGCAGCCGCACGGTCCGGTAGCCTCTGCAGCCGTCGCGTATCGTAAGGTGCAGGGGAATGGCGGAGCCGGGCCGGCCAGGACGGTCCCAGGGAGTTGCCGGGACGTGGCCGGTCGGCCGCGCCGCCCCGGCCGGCGGCTTGGCGCCAGCGGGCCTCGGCATCTGGCCGGCGATCGTCGACACGCTGCGCCAATGGGCGCGGGCCGAGGCCGGGCCTGGCCGGTTGTTGCCGTGGGTGCCGGTCGCCTTCGGCGGCGGCATCGCGCTTTATTTCGCCGCCGATCATGAGCCGGTGCTGTGGGTGGTTGCCGCCACAGCCATCGCGCTGATGCTCGGCGCGTTGCTGCTGCGGCGAAGTCGGCTGTTTGCGCCTGCTATCATGCTCGCGGCGGTCGCGGCTGGTTTTGCCGTGGCGACCTGGAAGACCGCGCGTATCGCGCACACCGTTTTGGCAAAACCGCTCTATTCGGTGTCGCTGTCGGGCTTCGTGGAAGCGCGCGACATCCGCGAGCGCACCGATCGCTTCGTGCTGCGCGTCAGCGCGATAGAGGCGCAGCGCAGCGACGTCAAGCTCGAGCGCGTCCGCCTCTCGGTGCGCAAGGGCACGGCGCCGGAGGTCGGCAGCTTCGTGCAATTGAAGGCGCGGCTGATGCCGCCGATCTCACCGGTGCGCCCCGGCAGCTACGATTTCTCGCGCGACATGTTCTTCCAGGGCATCGGCGCCTCCGGCTTCGTGATGGGCGCGATCACGGCGTCCTCGCCGCCGGATGGCGGCGGCCTGCGGCTGCGCTATGCCGCCTTCATGCAGGGCCTGCGCGACGCGATCGATGCGCGCATCCGCGCAACGCTCGAAGGCGACAACCGCGCGATTGCGACGGCGCTGCTCACGGGGCGGCGCGATGCGATCACCGCGCCCGTGAACGATGCCATGTTCGTCTCGGGACTCGGCCATGTGCTGTCGATCTCCGGCTATCACATGGCGGTCGTCGCCGGCGTCGTCTTCTTCGCGGTGCGCGCGCTGCTGGCCTTGATCCCGGGGCTGGCGGCCGGCTTTGCCATCAAGAAGTGGTCGGCGGCGGCGGCGCTGGTCGCGGCCGCGTTTTACCTTCTGCTGTCGGGCGCGGAGGTCGCGACGCAAAGATCTTTCTTCATGACGGCGGTGGTGCTGATCGCCGTGATGGTCGACCGCCGCGCCATCACCTTCCGCACGCTGGCGGTGGCGGCGCTGATCGTGCTCGCGGTCGCGCCGGAGGCGTTGGTGCATCCGAGCTTCCAGATGTCGTTTGCGGCAACGCTCGGGCTGGTGGCGCTGGTGCAGATCGGCATGCCGAACCTGCTCGCCTCGCCCGATCATTCCGCAACGGCGCGGATCGCGTTGTGGGGCGGCCGCGAGATCGCGATGCTGTTCCTGGCCTCGCTGATCGCGGGGCTCGCGACCACGCCATACGCCGCCTTCCACTTCCATCGCGTGACGCCATACGGCGTGCTCGCCAATCTCGGCGCCATGCCGGTGGTCTCGGCGCTGGTGATGCCGGCCGGGCTGTTGGGGCTGCTCGCGGCGCCCTTCGGGCTCGACGGCGTGTTCTGGTGGTTGATGGGGATCGGCATCGAGTGGATGGTCCTGGTCGCGCGCTGGGTGGCGGCCCTGCCGGGCGCCGTCGGCCGCATTCCCGCCTTCGGGATCGCGCCGCTGATCGCGGCGAGCCTCGGGCTCATCGTGATGGGCCTGTTGCGCACGCCCTTGCGCTGGTCCGGCGCCCTGGTGCTGCTGGCAGCGATCCTCTGGGGACTGTCGGTACGGCAGCCGGATATCCTGATTGCCGGGGACGGCGCGAGCGTCGCGGTCCGGGGCGGGGATGGGCGCTTGCAGGTGATCCGCGCCAGCAAGGACAGCTTCCTGCTGAAGGAGTGGTTGGCTGCCGATGCCGATCCGCGCGATGCCGGTAACGCCTCGATGGCGAGCGGGGTGTCGTGTGACGAGTCCGGCTGCGTGGCGCCGCTCGCGGACGGACGACTGATCGCGTTGGCGACGCGCATCGACGCGCTGGCCGATGATTGCAGCCGCGCCGCGCTGGTGGTGACGGCGCGGCCCGCGCCGTCCGATTGCGCGGCGATGGTGGTCGATCGGGCGCGTCTTGCCGGTCAGGGCGCACTGGCTCTGACGCGAAGCGGAGAGGGTTTTTCGGTGCAGGCGGTGAGAGCGAGAGGGGCAAGCCGTCCCTGGCTGCCTGCCGGCGCCGGCGAGGGGGATTTCGACGGCAGCCTGGTGCCGAAGGCGGCCGTGCCCCGCAGCCGGGACGCAACGCCATCGGAGGCCGACTTGCAGGCCGACGATTGACGCGGATCACAAATACCAGGCCAGCACGGCGTCAAGCCTTCCGTTGCCGATGACCGGCAGGGCCACCATTCGGCTCAGCCCGGCTGCGCAGGCTTCGGAGCCGGCTATCGAGCCGTCACGGGTGAGATCGTCGTTGAGCGCGGGCATGCCGGCGGCCCAGGCGCCGCCGATGCTGCCTTCGCCCCTGGCGATGGACTGCGCCGCATAGCGTGCGGCGAGGTCGGTCTGTGCGCTGCAATCGCCGGCGCGAAAGACCAGCGCCGAACGGTCCTCGTTCGGGACCCAGATCTCGAAGCGTCGTGCAATCGGCGTTGCCTGCGCGGACAGGAATGTCAGAACCCAGGTCTGGTCGGTACCGGTTCCGTAGGGCACGCCGACGCCGAGATTGATCCCGACCTTGGCGGCGTCCTCCCAGCGCAAGAAGCTCTTGGCGTCGTGCAAGTCCTTGATGATCAGTGGCAGGCCCGCCTTCCAGGTGCGTCCGGGCAGGCCGAAGCCGCGCGGAAATCTGGTGTGGCGGGAGTTGAATTCGAACATGTCCGCGGTGCCGTAATAGCCATCGACGAGCCCCATCTCATGCGAGAGATCAGGATCGTTGTGCCAGAGTTCGATCGCGCCGACGTGCGCCTCGTCGTCGCCGCAGAACAGCACCAGCACGGCTTGCAGGAATTCGCCCGCGAACACCGGCACCGCCACGCCGCAGGTGAGGCCGGCCGCAGCGGCCTGATCGGTCCGCTTGAAATAGGAGTTGGCGAATTTCGTGAGGATGACGGGGTGGCCACAGGCCCAGGCCTTGCCTGGAAGTCCCTCGTCATATCCGAAGTGCAGCTCTTCGCTGACGGCCTTGAACGCGGACAGCCCTTCGTCGTAGAGGCCGCCGCCGAATTCCAGCCGCATGCGCGTCCGGTCGGGTACCCAGAGTTCAACGACGCGAATGAAGGTCTTCATCGAGCCTGTCCGCCGCCTCAAGCCACTGCAGCATCGGTCATTTGGCTGCGGAGCGAACGTTCAAAATTCAGGCAGGACGGCCCAAACTTCATGCGGCGACGAGGCGCGGCGGCGGGCTCGCCGATCGAATGTCCTGAAACAAAAACCCACCGGGCTCGCCGGCCTCGGCCGGCGACGGCAATTTCAATCCCGGGCTCGGCCTTTCGGCCGAAGGGCGTCAGCCGATCGGCAGGCGCGTGATCGTGGGCCGCGTGTCGGCGACGGTCTGCGGCTTGTGCTCGCGCTCGGGGGCCGGCTGCGTCACCGGCAATTGCAGCACGGTCGCGCGCTGGCCTTCGACGAGCTGCGTCACCAGCACATATTTGCCGTCGGGAAATTCGATCGCGTCATGATGGCGATCGGGAATGTGCGGGTCGATCTTGCCGAACTTGCCGACGCGAGAGTTCACGGTGCGCGTCCAGATCCAGCGGTTGTCGTAGCGGACGTCGTCGGCGAAAGCGAGCTCCGTTCCCGGCAGCAGACAGACCGCGACGGAGGGATCGGCTTCAGAAGCGAAGCCGCGCGTCGAGGTGCCGCGGAAGGTTGTCGTGACGATCGTCTCGCCGACTACGGCGGGGCGCGTCGCGACGGCATGCAAGCTGTAGTCACACATCGGGTGCTCCTCATGCTGGGATAGCGACCCGCGTCTCTTTCGAGGCGCAGGCCTCTATCAGAGTGGAAGCATACAACGCTCTGCTCGGTTATGGGCAAATCTGCGGCTCGCGTTCGCAGCACGCGATCACATTATCTTTCCCGGATTCGATAGGAACAAACCTCGCGTCCTTGCATTCGGCCGGAGCTATCAGCACTGCCGGCACAACTCTACCGGCGAAGCAGAAATGGCTGCGCGCCTGCGCGGGCGAATGTCGCGCGGGAAGATGGACCGGACAGCCGGCGCAGAACCAGAGAAACCGTCCAGCCGGAGCGGACAAGTATCCGCTCCGATCCTGGATCGCCGATGCCGATCGAAGCGCGCGCGGCGCTTGAGACTTCCGGTATCAGTACTTCCGGTAAAGCCCGATCAACTTGCCCTGGATCTTCACGCGGTTCGGCGGAAGAATGCGGACCTCGTAGGCGGCATTGGCGGGCTCGAGCGCGATCGAGGCGCCGCGGCGGCGGAAGCGCTTGAGCGTGGCCTCCTCGTCGTCGATCAATGCCACCACGATGTCGCCGGTATTTGCGGTCTCGTTGCGCTGGATCAGCGCCATGTCGCCGTCGAGGATGCCGGCCTCGACCATCGAATCGCCGCGCACTTCGAGCGCGTAGTGCTCGCCCGAGCCGAGCATGTCCGGCGGCACGCTGATGGTGTGGCTGCGGGTCTGCAGTGCCTCGATCGGCGTGCCGGCGGCGATGCGGCCCATCACGGGCACCGCGACCGGGCGCTCGCCCTCGTCCGCGGGCGGGCTGGAGCTCGCGCGCACCTTGCCGAGATTGCCCTCGATGACGCTCGGGGTGAAGCCGCGGCGATTGCCGGCGGCGGCCTGGAGCTCGGGCAGCTTGATCACCTCGATGGCACGGGCACGGTTGGGCAGGCGGCGAATGAAGCCGCGCTCCTCGAGCGCAGTGATCAGGCGATGGATGCCTGACTTCGAGCGCAGGTCGAGCGCATCCTTCATCTCGTCGAAGGACGGCGGCACGCCGCTTTCCTTCAGACGCTCGCTGATGAACCGCAGAAGCTCGTATTGTTTGCGCGTCAACATCTCGACCAAAGTCCCCCGGTTGATGTCGTTCGATTCCGAGACGATGAAGTCGGCAATAAGCCGCTACATCCTCGAAACAAATCATGAACGGACACTATATGTTCGATATGTGTTCCGCAACTGCTTAATTTATGGTGAACGCGGCCAAACTCGCGGAATGCGTGTGGCTGGGCGGCTCAGACGGGCAGCCGGAGCACCTCGCAAGGCGTCCCTGCCTCGGCCTTCGGCGCGAACGGTGCACGCACGAGAAGTACCTGTGCCGCAGCGAGATTCGCAAGCAGGGAGGAGTCCTGATGGCTGACGGGAAGGGCGACGCGCGTGCCGTCGTCGCGCACCTCCAGTCGCGCACGCAGATAATCCTCGCGCTGGTCGTTGGCGGCGAGATCGCGGCCCAGCACGGCGCGCTCGCGCTGATGATGAATCGCTGAACGGCCCGACAGGGCGCGAATCAAGGGCACCATGAACAGGAAGGCGCACACGTAGGACGACACGGGATTGCCGGGCAGGCCGATCACGCGCATCGCGCCTAGTCGACCGTGCATCATCGGCTTGCCGGGCCGAATCGCGATCTTCCAGAACGCCATCGCGATGCCTTCGCCCTTGAGCGCCTGCTGGACCAGGTCGTGGTCGCCGACCGACGCACCGCCGGTCGTGATCAGGATGTCGGCGCCGCTCTCGCGCGCGCTGCGGATGCCGGCGGACGTCGCCTCCAGCGTATCGGCGGCAATTCCGAGGTCGATGGTCTCGGCGCCCTCGCTGCGGGCGAGCGCATGCAGGGCATAGCCGTTGGAATAGACGATCTGGCCACGACCAGGCGTGGTGCCTGGCATCACGAGCTCGTCGCCGGTGGCGAGAACGGCAACCCTCGGGCGGCGGATGACGGCGAGATGCGGATGATTCATTCCGGCGGCAAGGGCGAGATCGCGCTCGGTGAGACGGATTCCCTTGCGCAGCAGCACGTCTCCTTCGCGGAAGTCGACGCCTGCAGGGCGGATGTGCCGGCCGAAAATGGCGGCTTCCTTGATCGTGACATGTTTGCCGTCGGCAGCCGTGTCCTCCTGGATCACGACGGCATCGGCGCCGTCGGGAACGACGCCGCCGGTGAAGATCCGCACGGCTTCGCCGGGGCCGACGCTTCCCGCGAACGGCCGGCCCGCCGCGACCTCACCGACGACGGTCAACCTCGAATCGTATGCCGCGTCCGCCGTGCGCACGGCATAGCCGTCCATCGCCGACATTGCCTCCGGCGGCTGCGTGCGCCGTGCCGCGACATCGCGGGCGAGCACACGATGGTAGGCCTCGTCGAGGCAAACCATCTGTTCAGCCAGCGGCTCGACGCCGGCCAACACCGCGGCAAGCGCGTCAGAAACCGGCATCAGGGCCACGGGCGAACTCCTGCTGAGCACATCAGTCAATGGGCGGCGAGAGTTCTAGCCGAGTGCAGGCGTGAGGCAAAGCAGCACGCGGGATGATTTATCCTGCGTGATCGCGGGGTGGAGGAGGTCGGCTCAACTCCGCCGCGGCATGATGCGGAAGGCGAGACAGACCGGAACGAGGATTGCCATGGCAAGGACGAGAATGACGAGCGCCACGGCCAGCATCGGTCAACGCTCCGTCGGATCGCCTGGACTGAAATCCGCGACGTCGGGCGCCTTGGGACCCTGATCTTTGTCGGGCAGCGGATCGGCCTGGGATTTCAGGTCGGCGGCCTTGCTGATCAGCTTGGCGGAGAGGTCAGAATCCGAGGTGGTTCTAGCGAATTCGAGCAGGAGAGAGGCTTGCTTGGTGAGATAGGTCTTGCCCAGCACGTCGATCAGTCCAATGTAGAAGTCCCAACGGACTCATGAGTCCGAAAGGTGGTATTCCGTTCCCGGAACTCTGTATAAAAATGCACAAAGTGATCAGGTTCCACAATTTCAGCAGTTTTTGTTCCGGCAAGTGAGCGCGCTCCGGGCTTTCCCGCGGCTCAGATCCCCAGTGCTTTCAATGCGTTCCCGACATCGCGCGGCGAGGTGACATGCACGGCGGTCAACCCCCGCGCCCGCGCTCCCTCGATGTTCTCGGCGAGGTCGTCGAAGAACACGATGCGCTCGGCCGGCACGCCGATCGCCGCCACGACATGGTCGAAGGCCTCGGCATCCGGTTTGCGCAGGCCGATGCTGGAGGACAGATACAGCTCGCGGAAATGGCCGAGCAGACCGGCATATTCCTTCGAGAAATAGTCGACGTGCGGCCGATTGGTGTTGGAGAAGGCATAGAGCGGCATCTGCTTCGCCGCCCGCGGCAGCAGCTCGGCGATATCAGGCATCTCGCCGGCGAAGATCGCGTTCCAGCCTTCCAGGAATTGCGCATCCGAGATGCCGATCCCGAGCGAGGACCGCAGCGAGGCGAAATAGTCCGCATCGCTGATCTTGCCCATCTCGTGCAACCGGTAGGCCTCGTCGCGCACATAGCGCGCGATGATGGCCTCGGGCTGGCAGCCGGCATGTCCCGCCCAGCAGGCGATCGCCTTGGAGAAGTCGATGTCGAGCACAACGCGCCCGAGGTCGAACAGCAGCGCATCCGCGCTGCCGGGAGAGAGCGATGTCATTGCGTCCTTCACTTCAGTATGGCGCGTCAGTAACGATAGGGCTCGTGATCGAACAGCGGGAACGCGCTGAACACGCTGGGCGCGTTGGTGGCGGTCGCCGGATGCAGGCAGGATTTATCGATCTCGGCGAATGAGGTGGCGCCCAGGAGGCCGAGGCAGCGCAGCACCTCGTCTTCGAGCAGCTCCAGCATCCGTGCGACGCCGGCTTCGCCGGCTGCCGCCAGCGCCCAGCATTGCAGCCGGCCGATGCCGACGAGGTCGGCGCCCGCCGCGATCGCCTTGACGATGTCGGTGCCGCGGCAAAAGCCGCCGTCGACCATGATCCTGGCGCGGCCCTTCACGGCGTCGACGATCTCCGGCAGCACGTGCATGGCGCCGCGGCCGTGGTCGAGCTGGCGTCCGCCATGGTTGGAGACGTAGATCCACTCGACGCCGTGATCGAGCGCGATCTGCGCATCCTCGGCCGTGGCGATACCCTTGAGGATCAGCGGAATTTTGAACGTATCCTTGATCATCTTCACGGTCCGCCACTCCAGGCCCTTCTGGAAATCGCCGCCGGTGGCGCGCAGGCGGCTCTCGCGAACGTAGCGCTTGGCGATGTCACGTTCACGACGGCTGTAATGGGCGGTGTCGACGGTCAGGCAGAAGGCGGCATAGGCGTTCTTCTCGGCCCGGCTGACGACATCGGCGACGAAAGCATCGTCGCCGCGGACATAGAGCTGATAGAGACGCAGTGCATCGGGGGCAGCCTCGGCGGTCGTCTCGAGGCCGGGCTCGGACACCGAGCTCAGCATGTGCGCGGCGCCGAACCTGCCTGCAGCGCGCGCGACGCTCGCCGCGCCATCCGGATCGAAGATCTCGAGTGCGCCGACGGGAGCCAGCACCACCGGCAGACGCAGCTTGCGGCCGAACTGCTCGACGCTGCCATCGATCCTGCGCACGTCGCGCAGCACGCGCGGGCGGAAGGCGATCTCGTCGAGCGCCATGCGATTGCGCCGCATCGTGGTCTCGGTCTCGGCGGCGCCGACGATGTAGTCCCAGGCATTCTGGTTGAGGTTGGCGCGCGCCTTCCGGATGAACTCGTGCAGGTTCTGGAACGGCTCGTCGCTGGCGCCGAGCTCGACGTTCCGTTCCGGCCGGATGCGGGGCGCTTCATTCATTGTTGTCCTCCCGAGAATTTGAAGTCTTGTCGCCATCGCCTATCGCGTCCGGCCCTCCAAAACCATCCTAAAATCGCATAGCTGCGAGGCGTGAGCGGCTCGGACCGGCGTCGTGTTGCTTCGAAACAGTTTCGGAACGTTGCCAAAAGTTTAGGCCAAGGCGAAGAGATTTCTTCGGTGTACCCGCCAGCGCGGCATCCCGGCCTTGAAGAAACCAGAATGGTATTGTGAGAGATGGACTGGATCGCCATTTGCATGGCGTTTCCCAGCCTCAAGAGAAACGCCAAGCAAAAGGCACCTTCATGCGGAAAACCCTGCTGTTCCCCCTGGGCGCGCTCACGGGAGCGTGCCTGACCCTTCTGGTAGCCAGCCCGCAGGGCGGCGTATGGGCAGCGCGGGCGGCAGTGAGTGCGAATGATGCTTATTCCCAGCTCAATCTGTTCGGCGCGGTGTTCGAGCGGGTCAAGGCCAGCTATGTCGAGAAGCCGGACAATGCCAAGCTGATCGAGGGGGCGATCACCGGCATGGTGACCTCGCTCGACCCGCATTCGCGCTACATGAACGCCAAGGCCTGGACCGAGATGCAGGAGACCACCTCCGGCGAGTTCGGCGGGCTCGGCATCGAGGTCACGATGGAGGATGGCCTCGTCAAGGTCGTCTCGCCGATCGACGACACGCCGGCTTCGAAGGCCGGCATCATGTCCGGCGACCTCATCGGCAAGATCGACGGCGAGGCCGTGCAGGGCATGACGCTCGAGCAGGCGGTCAACAAGATGAAGGGACCGGTCGACACCAAGACCAAGCTGACCATCATCCGCAAGGGCGCGGATGCGCCGCTCGAGGTTGCGATCACGCGCGAGATCATCCATGTGCGTCCGGTGCGCTTCCGCGTCGAGAACGGCGACATCGGCTATATCCGCATCACCTCGTTCAACGAGCAGACCGCCGACGGCCTGAAGAAGGCGATCGCCTCGGTCTCCAAGCAGGTCCCGCCGGAGAAGCTCGCCGGCTACGTGGTTGATCTGCGCAACAATCCGGGCGGCCTGCTCGACCAGGCCGTGTCGGTGTCGAGCGCCTTCCTGCAGCGCGGCGAGGTCGTTTCGACCCGCGGCCGCAGTCCGGAAGAAACCCAGCGCTTCACCGCCCATGGCGGCGACCTCACCAAAGGCAAGCCGATCGTGGTGCTGATCAACGGCGGCTCGGCCTCGGCCTCGGAGATCGTTGCCGGTGCACTGCACGACCACAAGCGCGCGACGTTGATCGGCACGCGATCGTTCGGCAAGGGCTCGGTGCAGACCATCATTCCGCTCGGCTCCGGCAATGGCGCGCTGGCGCTGACCACGGCACGCTACTACACGCCGTCGGGCCGCTCGATCCAGGCCCAGGGCATCGCGCCCGACATCGAGATCCTCCAGGACGTGCCGCCCGAGCTGAAGGGGCGGATGGACACCATGGCGGAATCCCAGATGCGCGGGCATCTGTCGGCCGACGGCACCGAGCAGACCGGATCGCAGTCCTACGTTCCGCCGGAAGAGAAGGACGATAAGGCTCTGCACGCAGCCTACGACTTCCTCCACGGCGTTACGGCAAATGCCGTCGCTGCCAAGCCAGCGACGAAGTCTGCAGTGCCGAACTAGATCTTACGACGTTTCGGATCATGTTTCGCCCGGGAGCGGAGGACCGCTTCCGGGCGATTTGGTTTGCAGCGCCGTTTCGGCCTAACCGACCTCGCGGCGGCGGCTCTCGCGGCTTTCGCGCCGGGCGAGCCGGCTGCGGTGCAGCGCGAACAGCTCCAGCATCTTGTCGGCGGGTTTGGCGGCGCTGAACAGATAGCCCTGCATCTCGGAGCATCCGAGCGTGCGCAGCAGACGCTGCTGCTCCTCGGTCTCGACGCCCTCGGCCGTCGTGGTCATGCGACGGGCGGCCGCCAGGTTGACGACGGCTTGAACGATGCTGGCGGAGCCGTCGGGACGGGCGATGTCCTCGACGAAGCAGCGGTCGATCTTGATCTTGTCGAACGGGAAGCGGTGCAGATAGCTCAGCGACGAGTAGCCGGTGCCGAAATCGTCGAGCGCGATGCGCACGCCGATGGCGCGGAGCTGGTGCAGGATGGCAAGCGCGGCATCGTCGTCGCGGATCAGGACCGCCTCGGTGATCTCGAGCTCGAGCCGGCTCGCCGGCAGGTTCGACGCGGCGAGCGCCGCCATGATCTTCAGCGCCAGCGTGCCGCTCTTGAACTGCACCGGCGAGACGTTGACGGCGAGGCGGATGTCGTCGGGCCAGCTTGCCGCGTCCCGGCACGCGGTCGCCAGCACCCATTCGCCGATCTCGTTGATCAGGCCGGTGTCTTCGGCGATCGGGATGAAATCCGCCGGCGAGACCCAGCCGCGCTCGGGATGGCGCCAGCGCACCAACGCCTCGCAGCCGGTGATGCGGTCGTCCTTCAGGCCGAGGCAGGGCTGGTAATACACCTCGAGCCCGCCTTCGCGGCCGCCTTGCGCGATGGCGTGGCGCAGGTCGCCCTCGAGGTCGCGGCGTTCGCGGACCTTGGCGTCCATGGCCGGCTCGAAGAAGCGGTAGGTGTGGCGTCCGGCGGACTTGGCCGCGTACATTGCCATGTCCGCATTCTTCAGGATCTGGTCGAGCGCCGTGCCGTGTTCCGGCGCGAGCGCGATGCCGATGCTGGCGTCGCTGGTGAGATGATGGCCCATGCAGTCGACCGGCGTGCGGATGGTTTCGAAGACACGCGCGACGAGCTCGTTGACCTGATCCAACGACGTCACCGCGCCTTGCACGATGGCGAATTCGTCGCCGCCGAGGCGCGCCACGAAGTCTGCCGGGCCGGCACAGCGGCGGAGGTTCGTCGCGATCGATTTCAACAGCTCGTCGCCGACGAGATGGCCGAGCGCGTCGTTGACGCCCTTGAACTCGTCGATGTCGATGTAATGCACCGCGGTCTGCTCGCCGTGGCGGGCCGCAGCCAGCTCCTGCCGCAGATGCTCGTGAAACATGGCGCGGTTGGGCAGGTCCGTCAGCGCGTCGTAGTGGGCGAGGTGGGTGATGCGCTCCTCGATGCGCCGGCGCTCCGTGATGTCCTCATGGGTCGCCACCCAGCCGCCATCCGCGAGCGGCTCGTTGAGGATGTGGATCGAACGGCCGTCGGCGGTATCGACCACCATGGAGTTGCGGAGATGGATGTCCTTCAGGACGCGCGCGACGTAGGCATCGACGTCGCCGGTAAACGAGCCGGTCGTTTTGCGATGGGCGATGATGTCCCGAAAGCTGCAGGCGGGCTTCACGATCTCGGCCGACAAGCCGTACATCTCGATGTAGCGCTGGTTGCAGACCACGAGCCGCTGCTCGGAATCGAACAGCAACAGGCCCTGCGTCATGTTGTTGACGGCGCGGTCGAGCCGCTGCTTCTCCAGCGTCAGCTGTTCGCGCGAAAGGCGGTGCTGCTCCAGCAGCTTGCGCACGACGGCAATCAGCACGCCTGCGATCGCGAGCGCGGAAGAGGCTGCGATCGAGATCAGAATGCCGATCTGCTCGCGCCAGTCCGCCAGGGCTGCTGCGCGCGTCGTGGTGGCCATCACCAGGATCGGGAAGTGGGGCAGGGCGCGGGAGGAGATCAGCCGGTCCTCGCCGTCGACCGGGCTGTTGAAGCGGCCGGCGAAATGATCGAGCCCGAACACCCTTTGATGCTCGAACGGTCCGGTCTTGAAGTTTCGCCCCATCAATTCGCCGGACTGCGGATAGCGGGCGAGCAGTGTGCCGTCGCGATGCAGCATCGAGATCGTCGCGCCTTCGCCGAGCACCACGGAGGCGAAGAACTTCTCGAAGTTGGCGGGCTCGATTCCGCGTCCGACCACACCGAGGAACTCGCCGCGTGGCCCGACGACCCTCCGGGCCACCAGAATGGTCCACGCACCGGAGACGCGGCTGTGCAGCGGCTCGATCAGGACATCAGGCGCATTGGGATCGTACTTGAAGGTGCGGAAGTAGGCACGATCGGCGACATTCACCTTGGGGGCCGGCCACGCCGTCGACGAATTGATCAGATTGCCTTCGGCATCGATGATGTTGACGCCGCCCATGTAGGGCAGCGCCTCGATCTTCGACCGCAGCCTCCGATGCACGTCCTCGCCCGAGAGGCGCTTGCGATAGTCCTCTCCGGTCGCAATTCCGGTGGTGCGGACGTGATCGACGAAATCCTTCTGGATGACGGCGAAGTCCTGCAATTGCTGGTCGAAATGATGAGCGAGCAGCAGTACGGTGTTTTCCAGCTCGCGGCCGGAATTGCGCAGCGCCCGCTCCCGGAAATTTTGCGCGATCAGGACCGAGCCTATGGCGATGGCCGCGATCAGCAGCGTGCCGCCAACCACCAGCCAGCGGATCGGACCGCTGCGCACGAAGACCTGGTCAAACAGACGATTGCCGAATTTCATCTTCATGCTGGATTCGTTGCCGCGCACACGTCAGGATCAATTCAGGACCCTGAGAACATCCGTTGGTTTACGGTGACGGTGTGGAAGTAAAGTTAGGAAGCGCGGTTAACGAGACGTGAATGCTCGCGCGCAAAAGCAATCCATGCGCGCGGCGCGAAACCGGCGTGCTTGCGCAAACCCGCGTCAGGCGCGGTAATGGCCGGATTTGCCGCCGAGCTTCTCGACCAGATGGATGCCCTCGATGCGCACGCCGCGCTCGACGGCCTTGATCATGTCGTAGATGGTGAGGCAGGCGACCGACACCGCCGTGAGCGCCTCCATCTCGACGCCGGTCGGTCCCGTCACCTTCACGCTGGCCCGTACCACGCAGCCCGGCAGCTTGGCGTCAGGCTCGATATCGACGATGACCTTTGACAGCGCGAGCGGATGACAGAGCGGGATCAGCTCCGAGGTGCGCTTGGCGGCCATGATGCCGGCGATGCGCGCGGTGCCGAGTACGTCGCCTTTCTTGGCGTTGCCGGACACGATCAGATCGAGCGTCGTCTTGGTCATGACGACGCGTCCCTCGGCGACCGCAAGCCGCTCCGTCGCGGGCTTGTCCGAGACGTCGACCATCCGCGCTTCGCCGGAGGCGCCGATATGGGTGAGGGCCGGGCCCGCCTCGGCTTTGGCCTGCTTCGCTTTGGCCAACCTCTTCGCTGGCTGGCGCGCCATGTCAGCGCGTGCCCGCCGCGCGCGCCGTCGCCTGGCGCGCGAGCAGCGAGCGCGTCGCCGCCGTGACGTCGGCCTGCCGCATCAGGCTCTCGCCGACCAGGAACGTCGCCATGCCGACGCGCTCCAGCCGGGCGAGGTCCTCGGGCGTGAAGATGCCGCTCTCGCCGACCATCAGCCGGTCCGAAGGGATCAGCGGCGCCAAGGCCTCGCTGGTCGCGAGTGTGGTTTCGAAGGTCCGAAGATTACGGTTGTTGACCCCGATCATCGGCGAGCGAAGTCTCAGCGCCCGGTCGAGCTCGGCGCGGTCATGGATCTCGATCAAGACGTCCATGCCGTAGGCGAGGGCGGCGTCTTCGAGGTCTCTTGCGGCGGCGTCATCGAGCGCCGCCATGATGATCAGGATGCAGTCGGCGCCGTGCGCGCGGGCCTCGACCACCTGATAGGGATCGAACAAGAAATCCTTGCGCAGAACGGGAAGCGAGGTTGCTTCGCGCGCGGCTATCATGAAGTCGAGATGGCCCTGGAACGAGGGCGTGTCGGTCAGCACCGACAGGCAGGCGGCGCCGCCGGCCTCATAGGCCCTGGCGAGTGCCGGCGGGTCGAAATCGGCGCGAATGAGTCCCTTGGAGGGCGAGGCCTTCTTGATCTCGGCAATCAGCGCGTAGCCGCCCTTGGCGTGCTTTGCCTTGATCGCGCGCAGGAAGCCGCGCGGCGCGGAGGCGGCCTTGGCCTGCGCCTCGACGGTGGAGAGCGGACGCGCTCGCTTCGCCGCCGCGATCTCCTCGCGCTTGTAGGTCTCGATCTTGGTCAGGATGTCGGACATGCGGGAGTTCAGCTCTTGGAGACCGTGACCAGGTGCTTCAGCTTCGCGTTGGCTGCGCCGCTGTCGATCGAGCGGACGCCGATCGCGACGCCCTCCTTGAGGTCCTTGGCACGGCCGGCCACGACCAGCGCGGCGGCGGCGTTGAGCAGCGCCACGTCGCGAAAGGGGCTCGGCTTGCCGTCGAGCACGCTCTGCAGCGCGATCGCGTTGGCATCGGCGTCGCCGCCTTTGAGCGCACCGGCCTCGCAACGCGAAAGGCCGGCTTCCTCCGGCGTCACCTCGAAATTCCGGATCTCGCCGTTGTGAAGCGCGGAGACGAAGGTCGGGCCGGTGAGTGTGATCTCGTCGAGGCCGTCGGAGCCGTGCACCACCCAGACGGAGTCGGAGCCGAGATTCTTCAGCACCTGCGCCAGCGGCTGCACCCATTGCCTGGAGAACACGCCGACCATCTGCCGCTTCACGCCGGCCGGATTCGACAGGGGACCGAGCAGATTGAAGATCGTGCGCGTGGCGAGCTCGACCCGGGTGGGGCCGACGTTCTTCATGGCGGGATGGTGGGCGGGGGCAAACATGAAGCCGATGCCGCATTCGCGCACGCAGCGGCCGACCTGCTCCGGCTTGAGATCGATCCTCACCCCGAGCGAGGCCAGCACGTCGGCAGCGCCCGAGCGCGACGACAGCGCGCGGTTGCCGTGCTTGGCTACGGGCACGCCGGCGCCCGCGACGATGAAGGACGCGCAAGTCGAGACGTTGACCGAGCCGGAGCCGTCGCCGCCGGTGCCGACGATGTCGACCGCCTCCGGCGGCGCCTGCACGGTCAGCATCTTCGCGCGCATCGCCGCGACCGCGCCGGTGATCTCGTCCACGGTCTCGCCGCGCACCCGCAGCGCCATCAAGAGCCCACCCATCTGCGAGGGCGTGGCCTCGCCGCTCATCATGGCATCGAAGGCGGAAGCGGCTTCGTCACGCGACAGGCTGGCGCCGGTCGCCACTTTTCCAATGATCGATTTCAGGTCGTCCATCGCGTGCTTTCAACTCACTGGTTCGCGCCGGTCACCTGCGCGAAGGCGGCCTGATTAATGGTGGTCCCGATGTCGGTTTCAAGCTTGTTGACGTAGGAAGCGACCTGCTCCTCGGTCTGGGCGCGGTCGAGGCTCTCCTTCAGCTTCTTGACCGCGTCGGAGGCAAAGTCGACCGCGGGATCGACGATGTCGGTGACGCGGAAGACGATCACCTCGCCGCCGCCGCTCACGGCCGTCTGTCCGATGCCGTCCTTGGCGGTGCGGAAGGCCGCCGCCACGACGGTGCCGGGCACGCCGGCGGGCGAGTCGTCGCGCTTGAAGCCCGTCGCGGTCTCGACCTTGGCGCCGACAGCGGCGGCCTCGTCGGCGAGCTTGCCGCCCGCTTCGAGCTTCTGCACCATCTCGGTCGCCTTGGCCTTCAGCTTGGCCGCGATCTGGTCCTGGCGCCAGCGCCCCTCGACCTGGTCGCGGACCTCGTCGAGATTGCGGTCGCGCGAGGGCGTGATGGCGAGCACGTCGTACCAGACATAGCCACCCTTGAACGAGATCGCGTCGTTGTCGACGCCGACGTCGGTGTTGAAGGCCTGCGACACCACGTCGAGGCCCTGCGGGATGTTGGCGATCGGCTGGCCGTTCGGGGCGCGGCCGGAGCGGTCGACGGCCTCGATGGTCACGGCGGTGAGGCCGAGCTTCTGCGCCGCATCGATCACGCTGGAGCCGCCGCCGCGCTCGTCTTCCATCTTGTCGCGGAGGTCGGCGACCTTGACGCGCGCACGCTCAGTCGCGATCTCGCGCTTGATGTCGCCGACAAGCTTGGTGTAGTCGGCCTCGGCGCCCGGCTCGATCTTGTCGACCCTGACGATTGCGACGCCGAGTCCGCTCTGGATCGGCTGGCTGATCTCGCCGGCAGGCAGCGCGAACGCGGCATCGCCGACGGCGGGCGTGAGCGAAGACTTGGTCACCAGTCCCAGGTCGACGTCGGAGGCGCTCAGCCCGCGTTCCTTGCCGATGTCCTCGAACGACGTCCCGCCGACGAGGCGCTCGCGAGCGGCTTGCGCTTCGGCAACGTTCGGAAACACGATCTGCTGGATCTGGCGCTTTTCCGGCGTGCCCAGCCGATCCTTGCGCTGCTCGAACGCCTTCCGGGCATCCTCGTCCGAGACCTCGGTCCATTTGCCGATCTCTTCCGGCGAGACCACGACGAAGGAGATCTTGCGATATTCGGGCGCGCGGAACTGGACCTTGTGATCCTCGAAATAGGCGGCAAGCGCCTCGGGCGAGGGCGGGTCGATCGGACCGGCCTGCGCGGCGTCGAGCCGGACGAATTCAATCGAGCGTTGTTCGTTCTGGTAGCGCGTCAGGACGTCGACCATGGCCTTCGGGGGCTCGAGGCCGGCGCCGACCGTGCCGGTGATCTGCCGGCGCAGCGATACCTTGCGCTGTTCGGCGACATAGCGCTGCTCGGTGTAGCCGAAATTGCGGATCAAGGCTTGGAAGCGATTGGGGTCGAAATTGCCGCCGATACCCTTGAAGTTGGGGTCGTTCATGATGAGCTGGCGGATCTGCTCGTCGGATTGGCCGAGGCCGAGCCGGCGCGCCTCTTCGTCAAGCGCGGCCTCGGCAATGGTCTGCTGCAGCACCTGGCGGTCAAGGCCGAACGCGCGCGCCTGGTCGGACGTCAACGGACGGCCGAACTGGCGGCTGATCTGTTGCAGGCGGTCGGTGTAGATCTGGCGGAACTCGTTGAGCGAGATCTCGGTGCTGCCGATCTTGGCGACCGTGGACTGGCCGAAGCCCTTGAAGATGTCGGCAATGCCCCAAATGCCGAAACTGATGATCAACACGCCCATCACCACGGCCATAATGATCTTGCCGAGCCAGTTCGATGAGGCCTTGCGTATTCCTCGGAGCATTTGGTCCAACTTGTTTGGTCAGGAGGGGAACGGAGCGCGTCTTAATGCAGATTCCGCAAAAGCGCGTCACCAAATTGATAGATCATCATAAAGTGGCGGCTTTCCCCCCGCAACCTCGCCCCGGGCGACCACTTGAAGCTGCGGCGAAAGGGCCTCTGGTCTCTGGAACTGCAGGAGCACCTCTGCTAGCGCATGAACAAACCTCATTCTGCTGGACATTGACATGACCGACGCCATCCGACCGCTGATCGCGGGCAATTGGAAAATGAACGGCCTGAAAGCCCAGGCTGCTGAATTCGACGCCATGCTCAACGACGCGGCAGACGCGGCTGGCAAGGCCGACCTGCTGGTCTGCCCGCCGGCGACCCTGGTTGCGGCGTTCGCCGAGAAGGCGCGCGGCAAGAAGGTCGCGGTCGGGGCCCAGGACTGCCACCCCAAGGCCTCCGGCGCCCACACTGGCGATATCGCCGCCGAAATGCTCGCCGATGCAGGCGCGACCGCCATCATCGTCGGCCATTCCGAGCGCCGCGCCGACCACGGCGAGGGCGACGCGCTGATCCGGCAGAAGGCCGAGGCGGCCTGGCGCGCCGGGACCGTTGCGATCGTCTGCATTGGCGAAACGCAGGGCCAGCGCGACGCCGGCCAGACCTTGGACATCCTGCGCGGCCAGCTCGACGGCTCGCTGCCGGATGGATCGACGGCGGCCAATCTGGTCGTGGCCTATGAGCCGGTCTGGGCGATCGGCACCGGGCTGACCCCCACAGCCAAGGATGTCGAGCAGATTCATGGCTTTATCCGGGAACTCCTGACCATCAGGTTCAAGGCTGAGGGCGCGAAGATGCGAATCCTCTACGGCGGCTCGGTCAAGCCCTCGAACGCGGCCGAACTGATGGCGGTGAAGAACGTCAATGGGGCTCTGGTCGGCGGTGCCAGCCTGAAGGCGGCCGATTTCCTTGCGATCGCCAAGGGCTGCCCCTAGCTAAGTCCAAACCGCGGGACCGGGCCCGATCGGGGGTGGCATTGCCACCTCCGATCGTGTAACACCGCGCAACTTCAGGAAAACCCGCGAAGCGCGATCGGCCGCCGTCAGGCGCCGCCCGCTTGTGACGGAAGGATATCATGCAGACCGTTGTCATCGTCATCCACCTCATGATCGTCGCCGTCATGATCGGTGCCGTCCTGCTCCAGAAGTCGGAAGGCGGCGGCCTCGGCATGGGCGGCGGCGCGGGCTTCATGTCGAGCCGCGGCACGGCGAACCTTCTGACGCGGACCACCGCGATCTTGGCCGTCGGCTTCTTCCTCACCAGCCTGTTCCTGTCCTGGTATGCCGGTTACGACCGCAAGCCGTCGTCGATCATCGGCCAGCCCTCGCAGACCCAGCCGGCCGGCGGGTCGCCGATCGCGCCGCCGACCTCGGGCGGCATCTTGGATTCGCTGAAGAAGGCTGACGAGCAGCAGCAGGCACCGGCTCCGACCGGTCCTCAGGTGCCGCGCTCGCAATAAAGCAGGGGGGCCATGCAGGGCGGTGGCTACCGTCCTGCATCAACAATCCCCATCAAGGCACTGTCATCACTCTTCGTTTCGGCTCACCCACAGGCCCGCAAAATCTTTGGGGCGGAATGCGAATCGCTTTGGCGAATCGTATTTAGGGGATTAGAGGTTAAGTCCCATGGCGCGGTACATATTCATCACCGGCGGCGTGGTTTCTTCGCTCGGCAAGGGTCTGGCTTCGGCGGCACTGGGTGCCCTGCTGCAGGCCCGAGGCTACAAGGTCCGCCTCCGCAAGCTCGACCCCTATCTCAACCTCGATCCCGGAACGATGTCGCCGTATCAGCACGGCGAAGTGTTCGTGACCGATGACGGCGCGGAGACCGATCTCGATCTCGGTCACTACGAGCGCTTCACCGGCCGTCCCGCGACCAAGGCCGACAACATCACGACCGGGCGCATCTACCAGGACATCATCTCCAAGGAGCGCCGCGGCGATTATCTCGGCGCGACCATCCAGGTGGTTCCGCACGTCACCAACGCCATCAAGGAATTCGTCCTAGACGGCAACGACGATTACGACTTCGTGCTGGTCGAGATCGGCGGCACCGTGGGCGACATCGAGGGCCTGCCGTTCTTCGAGGCGATCCGCCAGCTCAAGAACGAGCTGCCGCGCGATCACGCCGTCTACATCCATCTGACGCTGCTGCCCTATATTCCCAGCGCCGGCGAATTGAAGACGAAGCCGACGCAGCACTCCGTGAAGGAACTGCGCTCGATCGGCATCCAGCCGGACATCCTGCTCTGCCGCACCGATCGCGAGATCCCGAAGGAAGAGCGGCGCAAGCTCGGGCTGTTCTGCAACGTGCGCGAAAGCGCCGTGATCGAGGCGCGCGACGTCGACAACATCTACGCGGTGCCCGAGGCCTATCACAATGCGGGCCTCGACGATGAGGTGCTCGCCGCCTTCGGCATCGGCTCGCGGATTCCGCCGGAGCTGCGCAGCTGGCAGCAGATCAACGAGCGCATCCGCAACCCCGAGGGCAACGTCACCATCGCCATCGTCGGCAAGTACACCGGCATGAAGGATGCGTACAAATCGCTGATCGAGGCGCTCTCGCATGGCGGCATCGCCAACAAGGTGAAGGTCAATCTCGACTGGATCGAGAGCGAGATCTTCGAGAAGGAGGATCCGGCGCCGTTCCTCGAGCACGTCAACGGCATCCTGGTGCCCGGCGGCTTCGGCCAGCGCGGCGCCGAAGGCAAGATCAAGGCGGCGCAGTTCGCGCGCGAGCGCGACGTGCCGTATTTCGGCATCTGCTTCGGCATGCAGATGGCGGTGATCGAGGCCGCGCGAAACCTCGTCGGCATCGAGGACGCCAACTCCACCGAGTTCGGCCCGACCAAGGAGCCGCTGGTCGGCCTGATGACGGAGTGGCTGCGCGGCAACGAGCTGGAGAAGCGCTCGCAGGCCGGCGACCTCGGCGGCACGATGCGGCTTGGCGCCTATCCGGCAACGCTCAACCGCGGCAGCCGCGTCTCGCAGGTCTATGGCGGTGCAACCGAAATCTCCGAGCGTCACCGCCATCGCTACGAGGTCAACACTGCCTACAAGGACCGCCTCGAGCAGCACGGCCTGAAGTTCTCAGGCCTCTCGCCCGACGGCGTGCTGCCTGAAATCGTCGAGTACGAGGACCACCCCTGGTTCATCGGCGTCCAGTTCCACCCCGAACTGAAGTCGCGCCCCTTCGAGCCGCATCCGCTGTTCGCTTCGTTCATCGAGGCAGCGGCGAAGCAGAGCCGGCTGGTGTAGCCGGCTCGGTCTGCCCTGACCAAAGTCTTGCTCGCACGTCCGGTTACGCGGCCGCGATGTCCATCCTGCGGCAGAAGCAAGATGCCTCGATCGGCACCTCCGCCCGCGACTGGGCGAGGTCAAGTCGCTGCTTGATCAGCGGCCTCTCGGCCTTGTCGCCACGCCGCATGAGACATTCGTGCAAACCGTGAAGCGACCACAGATTGTCGGGATGCTGGCAGGCCCGGCTCAGCTTTCCATCGAGGCCGAGATCGGAACGGTACACTGCCTCGGCTTCCTCGACCCGTCCCTGCTCCAGCAGCAGCGCGCCGAGTGCGTGACGCGGTGGCTGCATCCATCCCCACGGCTCGTCATAGGGCAAGGCGTCGCTGAGCGCGACCGATCTGCGCAGCTCAGCGAACGCGAAGTCGTAATTGGCTTTGCGATATTCCAGTTCGCCATTCAACATGGCTTCGGCCACGCCGAGCAGGGCGACGACCTTGTTGTTGTGCACGAGCCGGCTCTCCGGCACGCGCGTCTTCGCCTGTGCGAACAACGCTTTCTCGGTTTCGGCCTCAGTGACGTGGCCAAGCGCCGAATGAGCCACCGCCTTGGCGTAGTGGATCATCGCCGTCACAGAGCAGTATAGCTCGCGATCCTCCGGCAGCTGTTGGGCAATGATGTCGTGCCATTTGCCGAAACGCACGAGAACGTGCTGCTTCATCGTCAAATAGCCTTCCAGGAAGTCCGCCATGGGGGGCGATTGAATGCGCAGCACTGGCTCGGGCACGGTGGCAATGAGTTCCTCGGCCGCTGCGATAGCGGGGGCGTATTGACCCAGGAACATCGCGCCGTAGATGGCGAAGTGGAAGTTGTGAATGACATAGACCAGGTAGACACCCGGATCGTCCGAATAAGCGAGGAATCTGCGGTCGGTCGCCAGCGCCTTCTGATTGTAGAGCAGGACGTCGTTGTACTGCCCGCACAGCACGTCGAGATGCGTCGGCATGTGGATCAGATGGCCGCTATCGGGGGCGATCCCGCGCAGCCGGTCCCCAGCCCGCATCGCCCGTTGCGGGAAGGGCGACATCTCCATGAGGTGGACGTAGAGATGGAGCAGCCCCGGATGATTCCACGCAGCCGGCCATCCATCGAAAGCTTGTTCGAGCACGGCCCTGCATTCCTCGGTGCCAGCGCCCTTGGTGGGTTCTCCAGACTCAAGGTCCCACATCAGCCACGGCGTCTCATTCATGATCGATTCGGCAAAGATGGCTCGGACATCGAGATCTTCGGGATACGTGGCGAAGACCTTTCGCATCTCTCGCGTGAAGGCCTTGTCCCACGGCGCCATGTCCTCGATCGCTTCACGCTGCGGATAGCGCACCGACAAGGCGCGGATCAGCGCTTGCTCGACCGGGCTCGCCTTATCCGCCTGCGCGAGCGCGTCCTGCGTCGCATCGTATGATGCCGCCAGCGCCAATTGACGGCCTTGTGCGTCATAGCGGACCCAGGGCAGGTTGTAGTTGGGACCCGCGGCGTAGCCGATGCCCCAATGCGCCATGGCGCAGCTGCTATCGAACTCGAGCGCCTTGCGAAAACATTTGATTGCCTCGCCGTGGTTGAATCCGAACACCCAGTTGAGCCCTCGGTCGAACCAGAGCTGCGCATCGGGCGAGGTCGTCGTGATTTTGCGGCTGTAGGGTCCGAGATCAAAATAGGTCATTGCCTCTGCCCCCCTTTGATCGCTTCGGTCGTTTTGCCGATTGCTCGGGCCGTCGGCGGCTGATCCGTCCGGACCGAGCCTGCACATTATCAAGAGCGCCGGCTCCGCGCTATCGAGCTATGCGCGAAACGCCATGAGGTCGCCCGGGTGAGGCTCAAGACAGAGTTGTGGCCAGCGGGTATAACCGCCGCTCCTGCCAGGGAGGGAGCAAGAATGATTTACGAAATGCGTATCTATCGTTGCGTGCCCGGCCGCCTACCGGCATTGCTCAAGCGCTTCGAGACCGCCACGCTAAAAATCTGGGAGAAGCACGGCATCAAGCAGGCCGGGTTCTTCACCACCCTGATCGGCGAATCCAACCAGGACCTGACCTATTTCCTCGCCTGGGACTCGCTTGCCGAGCGCGAGAAGAAGTGGGGCGCGTTCATGACCGATCCGGACTGGATGAAGGCGCGCGCCGAGAGCGAAGCCGACGGCCAGATCGTCGCCAACATCGTCAGCCAGATCCTGACCCCGACCGCCTTCTCGGCGGTGAAGTAGCAGGCGGCGGGCAGGGAACCCTGGCGCAACCCTGATATTCGGACCGCCCGGGCGGAAGAGGGTTGATCCGACCCTCGTGGCGGCTATGGTCGCGCCGAAACGAGGGATTTGCCTTGAGCTCTTCGAATTCAGCGGCGCCGGTCGTCACCATCGGCAGGGTCAAATTCGGCAATGATTTGCCGATCTCGGTCATTGCCGGGCCCTGCCAGCTCGAGAGCCGCCAGCATGCGCTGGAGGTCGCCTCCGCGCTGAAGGAGATCGCCGCGCGGCTGAACTTGGGCCTCGTCTACAAGACCTCGTTCGACAAGGCCAACCGCACCAGCGCGGCGGCGGCGCGCGGGCTGGGCCTTGCGCAGTCGCTGCCGATCTTCGCCGAGATCCGATCCTCGCTCGGCCTGCCTGTCCTGACCGACGTGCACGAAGCCACGCAATGCGCCGAGGTGGCGCAGGCCGTGGACATCCTGCAGATTCCAGCCTTTCTGTGCCGGCAGACCGATCTGCTGCTGGCGGCGGCCGCGACCGGCAAGGTCGTCAACGTCAAGAAGGGCCAGTTCTTGGCACCCTGGGACATGGCCAACGTCGTGACCAAGATCACGAGCGCCGGCAATCCCAACGTGCTCGTCACCGAGCGCGGTGCCTCGTTCGGTTACAACACGCTCGTCTCCGACATGCGCGCGCTGCCGATCCTGGCGCGCACCACCGGCGCACCCGTCATCTTCGACGCCACCCATTCGGTGCAGCAGCCGGGCGGGAAGGGGACGTCCTCGGGCGGTGAGCGCGAATTCGTCCCGGTGCTGGCGCGTGCAGCTGTCGCGGTCGGCGTTGCCGGCGTCTTCATCGAGACCCATCCCGATCCCGATCGCGCGCCTTCCGACGGTCCTAACATGGTGCCGCTGCGCGAGTTCGAAGGGCTCATCGCCCGGCTGATCGCGTTCGACGCGCTGGCAAAGAATCCGCGCTGATGCAGCAGAGCGAGGCGCGGCCGCCAGATCCCGGCTTGCCGACGGCGCTCTACGTCATCTCAGGCGCAAGCTTCGCCGCTGCCTTGTCGGCCCGTGCACTCGATCCGGTGCTGCCGCACGTCGCCGAGGATTTTGGCGTCAGCATCGCGACCGCCGCGGGCTTTGCCGCGGTGTTCGCCTTCACCTTCTCGATCATCCAGCCGATTATCGGCGCCGCCGCCGATCTGTTCGGCAAGACGCGGCTGATGATCGGCTGCCTCGCGCTGCTCGGCCTCGCCAACATCCTGGGCGCATTCTCGACGTCGTTCTCGGTTCTGTTTGCGACCCGCATCCTCGCGGGCATCGGCTCCGGCGGCGTATTTCCGGTGGCGCTCAGCCTGACCAGCGATCTCGTCGGGTCCGAGAAACGCCAGGTTGCGATCAGCCGCACGCTCGCCGGCGCCATGACCGGCAATCTGCTCGGCGCCTCGGCCTCCGGCCTGATCGGCGATTTCCTCGGCTGGCGCGGCGTGCTGGCGGTGCTCGGTGTGCTCGTGATCGTCGCGTCTATCGCAGTCGCTGCCGGCTTTCGTGGCGCCAAGGTCAAGCATCCGCCGAAGACGAGCCTGTCGGCGCTGAAGGCCGGCTATCGCACCATCTTCACCAACCCGAATGCCTATGTCTGCTATTCGGCTGTGTTCATCGAAGGCTGCTGCGTGCTCGGCCTGTTTCCCTACATCGCTTCGTTCCTGTTCGAGCTCGGCCAGACCTCGTTGTCGATCGCCGGCATCGTCATCGCCGGCTTTGCGGTCGGCGGCCTGTTCTACACGCTCACGGTGTCGCGCCTGCTGCCTTGGCTCGGCGTGAAGGGCATGATGATCGCAGGGATGACGCTGGTCGCCTCACAGCTCATCGCCGTCGCCTTCGGTCCACGCTGGGAAGTGCAGGCGCTGAATCTCGTCGTGATGGGCTGGGGCTTCTACATCGCCCATGGCTGTCTCCAGGTCTTCGCCAGCGAGCTCTCGGTCGAGGCGCGCGCCACAGCAATGTCGCTGCATTCGTTCTTCTTCTTCATGGGGCAGACGGTGGGGCCGCTCGCCTACGGATTCGGGCTCCAGCATGCCGGCAAGATGGCGACCTTGTCTGCAAGCGCCGCGATCATGGTGCTGCTCGGCCTCGTCTGCGCGCGGCTGCTCAAGCAGCGGGCGCCGTCAGACGCCCGCGTCTGAGCGCGCGTCCGGAAGAAGCGCCCTCTCAAAAAGCTTCGCGAGCAGTCTTTGTGGTGCTCAGGCGCTCGCGTGGGCCTCCCGCCAGAGGTCAAGCACCTCGTGGCGCGTAATGCCACGGGTGATGAACACGATGCGTGAACGGCGGTCGGCATTGGGCCATTTTGCCAGCGCCACCGGCGGATGGAAGACGTGGTGGACGCCATGGACCGCGACCGGTGTGGCTTCATCGCGAAGATTCAAGATGCCCTTGACCCGCAAGAGGTCCTCGCCCCGGGTGGCACGCAGATGTGCGAGCCAGCGCGATACGGCCATCCAGTCAAGGGGATCGTCGAATGCGATCATGAAGCTGAGGATCGACGCGTCGTGGCTATGATGCTCGTGATGGGCATGACCGTCATCGTGATGATGGCCGCGCTCATGCGCAGCCTTGGCGATGTCGGCGAACGCCTGCTCGTTGAGCCAGCGCTCGATATCGGCTGTCTTCTTTTCGGGGTCAATGAGGGCGGCGCCGAACAGTTGAGCCGGATCGACCTCGCCATGCGCCACGTTCTCGATCCTGGCGCTGGGATTGAGCCGACGAAGCCGCAAGTCCAGTGCGTCAGTGTCATTGACCAAATCGCGCTTGGTGATCAGCAGCCGGTCAGCGAGCGCGACCTGCTTCACCGCCTCGTATTGGCGGTCGAGCTGCCGCGCTGCATTGACCGCGTCGACGGTGGTCACCACGGTGTCTAGCCGCAGGAAATGCGAGACCAAGGGGTTGTTCAGCAGCAGCTGAGCGATGGGAGCGGGGTCAGCCAACCCCGTCGTCTCAACCAAAATCCTGCGGAACGGCGGGACCTCGCCACGATCGCGGCGCACCAGCAGCGCGCGCAGGGTCTCTTCCAGATCGCTGCGAATAGTGCAGCAAATACAACCACTCGCAAGCACGGCGACTTCGCCGTCCACGCGTTCCACGAGGAGGTGGTCGAGGCTGACCTCGCCATATTCGTTGATGATGACGGCGCTGTCCTTCATCGCGTCGTGGCGCAGCAGGCGGTTGAGCAATGTGGTCTTGCCGCTGCCAAGAAAGCCGGTGATCAGTGACACCGGAGTCCGCTCGGCGGATTTGTCGCTCTCGAACAGGCTCATCGGCGTCCTCAACCCTGGTCTTATTTTTGTCGCTGGACAACAGCCTAATGGAGGACGAGCATTCCGAAAACAGGATCTTAAGCCCGATCTCAGCGGGCACACCCCGGGAGGAAGCGATGGACCATACCAAAGGCGATGAAGAGAAGGGCGGTGCGGCGACCGATCGGCGGACCTTGCTCCGCACGGCAGGTCTTGCTGGTGCGGCTGGGGCGGCGTTCGCAGGTGCGATGCACGGCAAGTTCTCACTCGCACCGATCACCGCGGCCCAAGCCCAAACCCCGGCGATGCCAAGGGGCGTGGACAAGCCTTGGTGGCCCTCGAAATGGGGCAAGGACGACGAGGCTGGCGCGTCGAACCACATCACGCCAGCGAAGGTTCTCGATGCCGTGAAGTGGATCAAGGATGGCAAGATCTACAAGATCGGCCGCGTTTACGAGCAAGGCATGCCGTTGTTCGGCGCCCGCGCATTCTCGTTGCGCATTCCCGGCGGGCCGACTGGCGGCCCGTTCGGCGACAACAAGCTCGTCTATCACGACGAGTTTCTCGCCACCGAAATCGGCCAGACCGGCACACAATTCGACGGACTCGGCCATATCGGTATCCAGCTGGGCAAGGACGGCGACAAGAGCGAGATGCGCTTCTACAACGGCTTCACTGCCGCTGAGATCGGCGACGCCTACGGCCTGAAGAAGCTTGGCACCGAGAAGCTCAAGCCGCTGTTCACACGCGCCCACCTGATCGATATGGTCGCGCTGAAGGGCGGCATGATGGATGCGGGCCAAGAGATCACCTCGGCCGATATCAAGGCGGCGCTGGCGAAGCAAAGCATCGCGGAGAGCGACATCAAGCCAGGCGATGCGATCATGTTCCACACCGGCTGGGGCTCCCTGTGGATGAAGAACAATGATCGCTACAATAGCGGCGAGCCCGGGATCGGCCTCGATGCCGCGAAGTGGATCATCGAGAAGGATCTCGCGCTGACTGCGGCCGACACCTGGGCGGTCGAAGTGGTGCCCAATCCCGACAAGTCGCTCGCTTTCGCGGTTCATTCCGAATTGCAGACCAAGCACGGCATTCTCAACCACGAGAACCTGATCTTCGACGAGTTGATTGCCGACAAGAAGTACCAGTTCGTCTACTGCTTCACGCCGTCGCCGATCAAAGGCGCGACCGGCAGCAATGGCTGTCCGATCGCGATCACCTGAGGCGGATAAAACGCGGGTGGGCGGGCTTCCCCGCGCACCCGCGAAAGGCCGCCCGATCTGCCCCGCCCGCGATAGGCGCGAGGCCGGGAGGCATTGCTCCCCATCCTGACCGCGCTCGGCAATGCCGGCCTCACCACCATCCTCTCCGGTTTCGAGACTACTTCCACGGTAGGGGAGCGCGATCGCCGTCCGGACCGACGAGCCGCGCCGGCTGCGCCGCTTCGCGCTGTTCCGGTGTCGCGGGTGCTCAGAAAATATGCAAATTTTTGTTGCTCGACAAACACATCGCGCCGAAAATCGTTCAGCCATGCGTGATGACACCGATCATCGATGGTTCGCGGGTGGCGAAGCAGCTAGATATTCGCTGTTTGAATTATCTGACAATCGAGGGCAGCTGCAGCGCAGGGCCCAGCGGAATTTTCAATGATCCGGGCGGACGGGGTTGGGCCCACGCGTGGGGCGCTCTTGAAGGCTTTTCTCGCCGGCACAGCTCTTGCGACGGTTGCCTTGGTGCCGTCCCTGGCGCGAGCGCAGGTCTGGCAGGACGGTGGCATCGACAACGGCAATTACAACGCGCCGTCCAATTGGTCGACTGGTACGGTCCCCGACACCGCGGGTGAAACCGCGACCTTTTCCTCGACTGGCACGACGGCCGTCACAGTCACCCTTGGCCCCATCGCGCCCCAGTCCTGGATTTTCGACGCTGCCTCACAAGGCTACACAATCAGCGGTCAGGCGGTGAATTTTGTCGCCGGCATCACCAACAATGCCGTCGGTGTCGGTACTTTCATCTCGATCAGCAACAACATGACGGGCGCGACGATCTCGCAGGCAGGGTCGAGCCGGTTGACGCTGTCCGGCACCAACTCGTTCACCACCACCAGCGTTACCGCCGGAACCTTCGTCAACACCGGCAGCCTGACGACGTCGCTGACCGTCAGTGCGATCGCGAGCAATCAAGGTACCCTGATCGGCGACATCACCACCACCACCGGTTTCTCCAATCTTCCAGCCGGCATCATCTCCGCGACGACGATTGCCAACAACGGTGGCACGTTCTTCAACAATGGCTCGATCACGACGACCGGAGGCACGACCAATGCCGCCGGCGCCACCTTCAACACGACGGGCACGGTCAACGGCGGACTGACGAATGCGGGCACGGCCAACGCGAGGGGCGTGTTCAATGACGGCATCACCAACCAGGGCAGCGGCGCCTTCGCGCTGAGCGGCGACCTGACCACCAATGGTGCGGTGACCAACAACGGGACATCGAGCCTGGCCGTGCAGTTCGGCAGCTTCACCGGCATCACGACGCTGACGAACAATTCGACCTCGGCCACGGCGGTCCAGGTGGCGGCAGGCCGGACGCTGAGCGCGACCAGCATCGTCAACAACGCCGGTTCCTTCACCAACGCAGGTACGGTGACGACGACCGCCGGGACGACGAACGCAGCCGCCGGTACCTTCACGACGACTGGAACGGTCAATGGCGGACTGACGAATTCCGGCACGACGAACGCAGCCGGCACGATCAACGGCAACGTCGACCATCAAGGCGGTACCTTCACGGTGACCGGTGCGCTCACCGTCAACGGGACCCTGACCACCGGTGCAATATCCGACCTTTTTGTCTCAGGCGGCGATCTCACCGTAACGACGCTGATCAACCAGGCCAGCGCGATGATTCACGCCACCTGGATCGACGCCGGCCGGACGGTCAATGCGACGACCGTGACCAACGACGGCAATCTTGGAGTCACGGGAACGCTGAATGCGACAAACACGATCAGCAACGCCATCGGCGCCAATATCGTCGTCGACCCCACCGGGACGATCAATGGATCGATCAACGCCGCCGGCGGATACACGCAGCTCTATGGGACGATCAACGGCAACGTGACACTGTCCGGCGGTCTCGCTTCGATGAACACCTATGGCGGCACCGTCACGGGGCGGGTGGACATGACGGCTGCCGGTGCGAATGTCTACTCGACCTCGGGCGGCGCGACCTACGGCTCACTCGCCGGCGTGGCGGGCACCCAGCTCAATACGGGCGCATTTGCCTTCACCGTCGGGGGCGACAATTCGACGTCTGTGTTCGCCGGATCCATCATTGGCACCGGCAGCTTCGTGAAGACCGGGTCCGGCGCCCTGATCCTGTCCGGCGATAGCAGCAGTTACACCGGCACCACCACGGTTGACGGCGGCACGCTCGTCGTGTCGGGATCGATGGCGTCGTCGGCTCTCACCACCGTCAATTCCGATGGATACCTGACCGGAAACGGTGCAGTCGGAGCCGCCCTGATCGCGGGAGGCTATTTCTCGCCGGGTGCGCCGGGTAGCCCGGGAACCTCGATGGCAGTGACAAGCCTCGTGATGCAACCTGGGGCGTACTTCAATGTCTTCGTCAATCCCACAACCTCCACCTTTGCCAATGTTGCCGGCAATGCATCGCTTGGCGGCGCCACCGTTAGTGCAAATTTTGCGGCCGGCTCTTACGTCGCCAAGCAGTACACGATCCTGAATGCGACCAGCATCACCGGCGCGTTCAGTCCTACGGTGACCAATATTGGCCTGCCGTCAGGTTTTCACACCAGCGTGAGCTATGACACCACACATGCTTATCTGGACCTCGCGCTGAACTTCGTGCCCCCGTCCGGCAACCTCAACGGCAATCAGCAGAACGTCGGCAACGCGATCATCAACTATTTCAACGCCAACGGCACCATCCCGATGGTGTTCGGTAGCCTGACGCCCGCCGGCTTGACCCAGCTCTCCGGCGAGGTCGGCAGCGCGCCGCAGCAGGCGACCTTCAACGCGATGAACCAGTTCATGGGCGTGATGACCGATCCATTCATCGCGGGCCGCGGCGATCCCATCAGTGCGGGCGGCACGCCGAATGCTTATGCGGATGAGACCGCCTTGGCGTACGCGCGCAAGCGCAAGCCGGACGACGCATTGGCTGCGATCTACACCAAGGCACCGGTTGCACCGTCGTTCGAGCAGCGCTGGAGCGTCTGGGCGGCAGGCTTCGGCGGCGCGCAGCAGACCGACGGCAACGCCATCGTCGGATCGAACACCACCACAAGCAACCTCTATGGCACCGCCGTCGGTGCGGATTATCGCATCTCGCCGGATACGCTGGTTGGCTTCGCGCTCGCCGGCGGCGGCACCAACTTTACCGTGGCGAACGCGCTCGGCGGCGGCCGGTCCGACCTGTTCCAGGCCGGCGCCTTCCTCCGGCACATCGTCGGCCCTGCCTACATCACCGGTGCGCTGGCCTATGGATGGCAGGACATCACCACAGATCGCACCGTGACGGTTGCCGGCGTCGATCGCCTGCGCGCTGAGTTCAACGCCAACGCCTATTCCGGCCGCCTCGAGGGCGGCTACCGCTTCGTCACGCAGGGCGTCGGCCTTACGCCTTACGCCGCAGCGCAGTTCACGACGTTCGACCTGCCGGCTTACGCCGAACAGGCCATCGTCGGCGGCAACCTGTTCGCGCTGGCCTATGGTGCCAAGAGCGTCACTAACACCCGCACCGAGCTCGGCCTGCGCACGGACAAATCCTTCGCCCAGGCCGACGGGATCGTCACCTTGCGCGGGCGGCTCGCCTGGGCGCACGACTTCAATCCGGACCGCGCCATCGGAGCCACGTTCCAAGCTCTGCCCGGCGCGAGCTTTGTCGTGAACGGCGCGGCGATGGCCGCCGATTCCGCGCTGGTGACGGGATCGGTCGAGAAGAAGTGGCTGAGCGGCTGGTCGGCTGCCGGTACGTTCGAGGGCGAGTTCTCGAACGTCACGCGCTCCTACGCAGGCAAGGGCGTGGTGCGGTACGCGTGGTGAAACGGATCCTGTCGGGACAGGACCTGGACAGACGCACTGAGAGAGGCGTTATTTCGCCCCGCCGGTCGCGATGGGCTCCATCCCGCTCGCGATGATGGCGTCGTGCGCGGCGGGGGAGGCGAGGAAGTTTATCAAGGCGCGGCCAGCCTCCGGCTCCTTCGCGCCCGTCGCAATCCCAGCCGAGAAGATCGTGATCCTCTGCAATTCGTCCGGCAGGGGACCTACGATGTCGATGCCCTTGACGGGCTTCAACTCGCTGATCTGCTGAAAGCCGAGCTCGGCCTCGCCGTGCGCGACGATCTCGCCGACCGGCGTCGCCGGAATCTTGCGCGCCTTGTCCTTCATGGACTCAGTAATGCCGAGCTTGTCGAACATCTCGGTCGAGACGTAGACGCCACTGGCGCTATCGGAATAGGCGATCGTCTTCGCCGCCAGCAGCGCGCGCTTGACCGCATCGGCCGAGCTGATGTCCGGCTTCGGCGCGCCCGATTTCACCGCGATTCCGATCGGCGACTTCGTGAGATCGACCTGGCTGCCGGCGACGACCTTGCCTTTGCTCGCGAGGTCGCTGAGGGCATAGCCCACCATGATCAGGACGTCGGCCGGCTCGCCGCGCTCGAGCCGGACCGGAATCGCGTTCGCGGTCATTCCCATCGACGGCCCATATTCGGTGAGCACCTTGTGGCCACTGGTCTTTTCGAATTCCGGCACGAGCGCCTTGTAGGCCGCCGTCAGCCCGCCCGAAATCATCACCCGCACCTCAGCGGCATCTGATGTGCCGGTCAGCAAGAGGAGGCCGAAGAGGCCTAGCGCCAAATTACGGAATGTTGCCGAGATTGATGTCATCGTCTTCGCCTCTAACTAGCCCCGTCCGCGATAGGGCGCGACGCCTTGCTCGGGCACCCAAAGGCCCTTCGGCACGCGGCCGGTCTGCCAGAACACGTCGATCGGGATGCCGCCGCGCGGATACCAATAGCCGCCGATGCGCAGGAATTTCGGCTTGATCTCCGACGCGATACGCTTGCCGATCATCACGGTGCAGTCCTCGTGGAACGCGCCGTGATTGCGGAAGCTCGCGATGTAGAGCTTGAGCGATTTCGATTCCAGCAGCCAAGCGCCTGGCGCGTAGTCGATCATCAGATGCGCGAAATCCGGCTGGCCCGTGACCGGGCAGAGCGAGGTGAATTCCGGCACCGTGAAGCGGATCAGATAATCCGTGCCTTTCTGCGGATTGGGCACGCGGTCGAGTTGGGCCTCTTCCGGCGTGTGCGGCCATTCGACCGCGCGGCCGAGCTGGAGGGACTTTTTCGCCATCGTCGTCAACATCCTGTTTCGGATGCCGGGATGGACGCAAACGGGCTCGTCGTCAACCGGCGGCGATTGTCTGGATCATGACGATGCGATCGTTGCCGGACTCGCAGCCCCAAAGCTCGCCCGGCCGGCCGTCGAGCTGGCGGACATTGGCGTTGGCCTTGTCGCTGGCGAAGACGTTGAACTTCTCGGTGGCGGGATCGAAGCGCACAATGGCATTGGCGGAGAAATCGGTCAGCCAGACCTTGTCCTTGTCGTCGACGTACACGGCATAGGCGCGGGGACGTTCGCCCGGCAGCTTCCAGGTCCTCCACGAGCCGTCGGCGGGATCATGCACCGAGACGTGGCCGCTGTTCCACTCGCTGACCCAGATCCGGCCCCTCGAATCCGACCAGACGCGCCGCGACCCCTGGTTCGGGGTCGGCGGTTCGACCACGGTCGCATTGCCGCCCGCGCGGTCGATCTTCGCGATATGGCTGCCGCCGAGGGAGGCGTACCAGACATCACCGTTGGGCGTGACCGTGATGCCGTAGGGGCCGACCCCCTTCGGCGCCTTGAACACATTCATCTCGCCGGTCTTCGGAGACAGCCGCCCGTAATAGCCGGATTGGCCGGTGAACCAGTAGGTGCCATCCTTGTCGAACACGCCGGTGTTGAGATTGGCGGAGGCGAACCTTTCCGGCAGGCGGAACAACGTCACCTTGAGATCGGCAGGGTCGACCCGCGCAATCGCGTTCTGTCCGCCCTCGGTGATCCAGGGCGCGCCGTCGGGCCCGATGGTCACGCCGTGTGGGGCCGCGCCTTGGCCGAGGCTGACCGTCTTGAAGCGGCCATCGCGTGGATCGAGGCTGCCGAGCAGGCCCTTGCCCTGCGCCGTGAACCAGATCGTGCCGTCAGGGGCGGGCGTGAGATCGTGCAGGCCGATACCCGGGCTGATGGGGTAGTATCTCGTCCGGAACGCGCCTTCCTGCGCAAAACCTGGGCGGGCGGCGAGCAGCGCGGCGCTTGAGGCAAGAAATTGGCGGCGATTCATGGCGTTACCCCGACTGTTTGAGATTGAGGTTGGGCACGCGGACCAGATGCGGTCGAGCATATTCTGAGGCGCCTTGCGCGTCAGGCGGAGCGGTGCGTCCAAGCGTTCACATTTGCTTGCGGCCCGTGTAAGACCCGCGGCACCGATCAGCCCTAACGAACGGAAGTGGACATCATGACCGCCATCATCGACATCATCGGCCGCGAAATTCTCGATAGCCGGGGCAATCCCACCGTCGAGGTCGATGTCGTGCTGGAGGACGGGGCGCTTGGCCGCGCCGCGGTTCCGTCCGGCGCCTCCACCGGCGCCCATGAGGCCGTGGAACTGCGCGACGGCGACAAGACCCGCTATCTCGGCAAGGGCGTGACCAAAGCGGTCGGCGCCGTCAACGGCGAGATCTTCGAGGCCCTGAGCGGCCTCGACGTCGAGCAACAGGCCCAGATCGACCAGATCATGATCGACCTCGATGGCACGCCGAACAAGAGCCGGCTGGGCGCCAACGCCATTCTCGGCGTCTCGCTGGCCTGCGCCAAGGCGGCCGCGAACTCGCTCGACATGCCGCTCTATCGCTACGTCGGCGGCACCTCCGCGCGCCTGCTGCCGGTGCCGATGATGAACATCATCAATGGCGGCGTGCACGCCGACAACCCGATCGACTTCCAGGAATTCATGATCCTGCCGGTCGGCGCATCATCGTTCGCCGAAGGTCTCCGCTACGGCGCGGAAGTCTTCCATACGCTGAAGTCCGAATTGAAGAAGGCCGGCCACAACACCAATGTCGGCGACGAGGGCGGATTCGCCCCGAACCTGCCGTCGGCGGACGCCGCGCTCGACTTCGTCATGAACGCGATCGGCAAGGCCGGCTTCAAGGCGGGCACTGACATCATGCTCGGCCTCGACTGCGCCTCGACCGAGTTCTTCAAGGACGGCAAATACGTCTATGAGGGCGAGGGCAAGACCCGCTCGATCTCCGAGCAGGCGAAGTATCTTGCAGACCTCGTCGCGCGCTACCCGATCGTGACCATCGAGGACGGCATGTCGGAAGACGACATGGACGGCTGGAAGGAGCTCACCGACCTGATCGGCAAGAAGTGCCAGCTGGTCGGCGACGACCTCTTCGTCACCAACGTCAAGCGCCTCGCCGAAGGCATCAAGACCGGCCGCGCCAACTCGATCCTGATCAAGGTCAACCAGATCGGCACGCTGACCGAGACGCTCGCCGCGGTCGAGATGGCGCACAAGGCCGGCTACACCTCGGTGATGTCGCACCGTTCCGGCGAGACCGAGGATTCCACCATCGCCGACCTCGCGGTCGCCACCAATTGCGGTCAGATCAAGACCGGCTCCCTTGCAAGGTCCGACCGCACCGCCAAATACAACCAGCTCCTGCGCATCGAGCAGCAGCTCGGCAAGCAGGCGCTCTATGGCGGCAAGGCGGCACTGAAGGCGCTGGCGTAAGCCGGCGTCTCGATCCGCGCAAACGGAAGGACAGGGGAGGATCGACATGAGTGACGGCAAGACCGGACTGGAATTGCGTTCGCTGCTGAAGAAGAGCGGCGAGCTGGAATTGTCTCTCGTGACGGTCCCGACCGCGGAGCCGGCCGACGATGAGGTCGTGGTTCGCGTCGAGGCCACCCCGATCAATCCATCCGACCTCGGGCTCCTGATCGGTCCCGCCGACATGTCGGCCGCCAAGGCCTCCGGCACCAAGGAGATGCCGGTCATCACCGCCACGATGCCGGAGGCGGCGATGCGGATGATGGCGGCGAGATTCGATCAGTCGCTGCCGGTCGGCAACGAGGGCGCCGGCACGGTGATAAGGACCGGATCGTCGGATGCGGCCAAGGCCCTGATGGGCAAGACGGTGTCGATGATCGGCGGCGGGATGTACACGCAGTACCGCGTGCTCAAGGTCCGCGACGTCATGGAGCTGCCGCCGGGCACCACGGCGGCGGACGGCGCCTCCTGGTTCGTCAATCCGCTGACCGCACTCGGCATGACCGAGACGATGCGGCGGGAGAACCACAAGGCGCTCGTGCACACGGCCGCAGCCTCCAATCTCGGTCAGATGCTCAACAAGATCTGCATCAAGGACGGCATCGGCCTCGTCAACATCGTCAGGAACAAGGAGCAGGCCGACATCCTGCACAAGATCGGCGCGAAATACGTCGTGGATTCCAGCGCGCCCAGCTTCATGGACGATCTCACCAACGCGCTGGTCGAGACCGGCGCCACCATCGCCTTCGACGCCATCGGCGGCGGCAAGCTGGCGAGCCAGATCCTGACCGCGATGGAGATCGCGGCCAACAAGACCACGAAGGAATACAGCCGCTACGGCTCCAACGTGTACAAGCAGGTCTATATTTATGGCAGCCTCGACACCCGGCCCACGGAGCTGAACCGCTCGTTCGGGCTCAGCTGGGGCGTCGGCGGCTGGCTGCTCACGCCATTCCTTCAGAACATCGGCCCGGCCGAGATCGGCCGCCTGCGCCAGCGCGTGGCATCCGAGCTCAAGACCACCTTCGCCAGCCACTACACCAAGGTGGTGTCGCTCGCCGAGGCGCTCGATCCCGCCAACATCGCGGTCTACGCTAAGCGCGCAACCGGCGAAAAATTCCTGATCAACCCGAACAAGTGATCGGCTTGGACGGTTATCGTGACACATCGGGCCGCCGCTTGGCGGCCTGATTCCTTTTTGTATTGGCCCGGATGGAGGGCACGCGGACCCATTTCCAGAAACGCAGCGTTTCCAAATCGGACCAGTTCATGCACTTGCATCTATTGGCCCGGATGGCTTAAGTGCCGTCCCGGCATTCCCGCTCAAGCCTTCAAGGACACCCAATGGCCTACAACATCGTCACGATCGCTGGCAGCCTGCGCAAGGACAGCTTCTCGCTCAAGATCGCCAATGCGCTCGCCAAGCTCGCGCCTGCCTCGCTCAAGCTCGAGGTGATCACGCCGGCGGGCATCTCGTTCTTCAACCAGGACCTAGAGGGCGCGCCGCCCGCGGACTGGCTCGCCTTCCGCGAGAAGCTCAAGACGTCGAATGGCGTCCTGTTCGTCACGCCCGAATACAACCGCTCGATCCCGGGCGTTCTGAAGAATGCCATCGATGTCGCTTCGCGCCCCTATGGCAAGAGCTCGTTCCTCGGCAAACCGGTCGGCATCGTCTCCAATTCGCCGGGGCTGCTCGGCGGCGTCAGCGCGGCCAAGCATCTGCAGAACATTCTGCCGGGCATTTCTGGTCCGGTCCTCCAGCAGCCGGAAATCTACCTCAGTGGCGTCGGCGATGCCTTCGATGCGGAGGGCAACCTGACCAAGGACTCCCTCAAGACGGTGCTGCAGCAATATATCGACGCCTTCGCCGCGCATGTGGCGAAGAATCAGGGTTGAGCTTCCGGCCAAGCCGACGCTCCGTCAGGCCCGGGCTTGTCTCGGGCATCCACGTTCTTCGTTATCGCCGGCAAAGCACGTGGATGGCCGGGACAAGCCCGGCCATGACGCGTCGTGGGGATAGTGCCTCGTTCTGGCAATTAGCACTCCCTTAACCAACCTGTCCCATCTTCCGAAGATGGTCTCCCGCGCGCGCCTGAAATCGATCCTGACCGGTCTTGCCCTCTATGCGATGGCGGCGGCGATCGTCGGCTATTTCGGCGTCAACGCCTATACCGGCAAATACGGCCTCAACGCCCGCCAAGAGCTCGACCAGGAGATCATCGCGCTGACCAGTGAGCTGGCTCAGCTCAAGCGCGAGCGCGCCAGGAGCGAACAACGGGTGTCGCTGTTGCGGTCCGAGAAGATCGACCCGGACATGCTGGACGAGCGGGCGCGCTTCCAGCTCGACTATGTCCATCCGCGCGATCTCGTTCGGATGATCCCGGCGAATTAGCGCATCCGCAGCTTCCGAAAGCCGCTGCTGGGATCCGGCAACCTGCCTCCTCCTGCGAAGGTCGTAACTCCGGAACCGGGCGGTCGCCTTGACGGCGGCGCCGCGGCGGGCTCATGCCATTTGCAGGCGCTGGCTGAAGTTGACGTAGATCAACCGGGGAGCAGCGGCGCGTCCTACAATCGATATCCGGAGGAAACTGTGGTGAATGGGACAATGCCCCGGCATCACGCGGCCCGCGTCGAGGCCGCCATCGCGTCAGGCCAGGCGGCCCGGTCCGCGCTCGTGGCCTCGTGGCGCCGTTCCTCCCGATTGCATCATCTCGATCCCGGCGGCCACGCCGCGCCGATGCGGCTGACCGAAGCCGAGCTGCAGCAGGCGCGCGAGCGCATCGCGCCGCTTCTGGCGGCCGCCCAGGGCGCCATGGACCGGCTTTACCAGGCGGTCGGCGCAGCGGGCTGCTGCGTGCTGCTCGCCGATCGCGAGGGCGTGCCGGTCGATCGCCGCGGCACGGTGGCGGACGATGCGACGTTTCAGTCCTGGGGCCTTTGGACCGGTGCACTCTGGAGCGAGGAGCACGAGGGCACCAACGGTATCGGCACCTGCCTCGTCGAGCAGCGTCCGCTGACCATCGATCGCGACCAGCACTTCTTTGCGCGCAACACGCTTCTGAGCTGCACCGCCGTTCCGATCTACGATCACGAGGCGGCGCTCGCGGGCGTGCTCGACGTCTCCTCCTGCCGCGCCGACCGCACCGATGCCTTCGCCAGCCTGATCGCGCTCGCGGCAGGCGAGGCGGCCAGGCGGATCGAGGCCGACCTGTTTCGCAAGGTCTTCGCCCATGCCCGCATCGTGCTGACACAAGCGGCGGATGGAAGCTGCGGCGGCCTCGTTGCGGTCGATGCGGACGATCTGGTGATCGGCGCAACGCGCTCCGCGCGGGCAGCGCTCGGCATCGTGCCCGGCGGTGCGTTGCGGCCGGTGCCCGCGGCCGATCTTCTCGGCGGCGATGCCGCGCGCGATCATCTTGTCGGTGGCCAGCGTGCGGTGCTGCAGCGCGCGCTGCTGCGCGCTGGCGGCAATGTCTCCGCAGCCGCCAAGGCCCTCGGCGTCAGCCGCGCCACGCTGCACCGGAAGCTCAAGCGGTTCGAGCTGAACCACTGAGCGGCGCCGCGCCACGACTGTCGCAGAACTGCGACAGGTCCGCTCCGCGATCGCGTCCACCCGGGCTGACAGAAAACGCCTCCCGCATCATCGTCTGCGCAAGTCGCGAACAGGCGACGACAAGCGCAAACAGCAACATCGGGAGTGATCAATGAACAAGGTGGAATTCCTCAGCGTCACCAAAGTGCCCTTTGCCGAACGCTACGACAACTTCATCGGCGGCAAGTTCGTCGCGCCGATCTCCGGGAAATATTTCGACAATGCCTCGCCCCTGACTGGCCAGGTCGTCTGCAAGATCGCGCGGTCCGACGCGCAGGACATCGAGGCAGCGCTCGACGCGGCGCATGCCGCCAAGTCCGCCTGGGGCCGCACCAGCGTCGCCGAGCGCGCCGCGGTCCTGAACCGGATCGCCGACCGCATGGAAGAGAACCTCGAGCGCCTCGCGATTGCCGAGACCTGGGACAATGGCAAGCCGATCCGCGAGACGCGTGCCGCCGACCTGCCGCTCGCGATCGACCATTTCCGGTATTTCGCCGGTGTGGTGCGTGCGCAGGAAGGCTCGATCGGCGAGATCGACCACGACACCATCGCCTACCATTTCCATGAGCCGCTCGGCGTGGTCGGCCAGATCATACCCTGGAACTTCCCGCTTCTGATGGCCTGCTGGAAGCTCGCGCCGGCGCTGGCCGCCGGCAATTGCGTGGTGCTCAAGCCCGCCGAGCAGACCCCGGCCTCGATCATGGTCTTCGCCGAGATCATCGCCGACCTGCTGCCGCCTGGCGTGCTCAACATCGTCAACGGCTTCGGCCTCGAGGCCGGCAAGCCGCTGGCGTCGAGCCCGCGCATTGCCAAGATCGCCTTCACCGGCGAGACCACGACGGGCCGGCTGATCATGCAATATGCCAGCCAGAACCTCATCCCGGTCACGCTCGAGCTCGGAGGCAAGTCGCCGAACATCTTCTTCAAGGACGTCACCGCCGAGGACGACGATTTCTTCGACAAGGCGATCGAGGGCTTCGTCATGTTCGCGCTGAACCAGGGCGAGGTCTGCACCTGTCCGAGCCGGGCGCTGGTCCACGCCGACATCTATGACCGCTTCATGGAGCGGGCGCTCAAGCGCGTCGCCGCGATCAAGCAGGGCGATCCGCGTGATGCCACGACCATGATCGGCGCCCAGGCCTCCAGCGAGCAGCTCAGCAAGATCCTCTCCTATATCGACATCGGCAAGCAGGAGGGCGCCAAGGTGCTGGCCGGCGGCGGACGCGCCGATCTCGGCGGTGATCTCACCGGCGGCTTCTACGTCCAGCCGACCGTGTTCGAGGGTCACAACAAGATGCGAATCTTCCAGGAGGAGATTTTCGGCCCCGTCGTCTCGGTCACGACCTTCAAGACCGACGAAGAGGCGCTCGCGATCGCCAACGACACGCTCTACGGCCTGGGTGCCGGCGTTTGGAGCCGCGACGCCAATCGCTGCTACCGCTTCGGCCGGGAGATCCAGGCCGGCCGGGTCTGGACCAACTGCTACCACGCCTATCCCGCCCATGCGGCGTTCGGCGGCTACAAGCAGTCGGGCGTCGGGCGTGAGACCCACAAGATGATGCTCGATCATTACCAGCAGACCAAGAACCTCCTGGTCAGCTACAGCCCGAAGAAGCTCGGCTTCTTCTGATCGGGAAGCCGCACTCACGAGGTCGTCATGCCCGGGCTTGTCCCGGGCATCCACGTTCTTCGTGCGCGGGGCGAGGCGTGGATGGCCGGGACAAGCCCGGCCATGACGTCGTGGAAGCTGTAGCGCTCAATTTATGAGATTTGGCGGCAGGATGACTGCGCAGCACTTCTTGATCCGGTCACGAATCTGCGCGCACGATGGCGCGCATAGATTTGTTGCCCGATCAGCGCCAAAGATTTTGCAATATTTCGATCACGTTGCAGTGCGGCATAATGAAAGTCGTGCCATGCCGCCGCGGTGCTTTCCAAGGGCGTTTGACTTGGGTTAGAGAGGGCGAAAGTTTTCTCTGACCCGGAATTCCCATGGCCGCACTCAAGAAAGCCGCCGCAAGCGCTGCACAGGACAAGACCGACGGCGGTTCGCCCCCGGAATTCACGAAGGAGCAGGAACTCAAGGCGCTCCGCGACATGCTCCTGATCCGGCGCTTCGAGGAAAAGGCAGGCCAGCTCTACGGCATGGGTGCCATCGGCGGCTTCTGCCACCTCTATATCGGCCAGGAGGCCGTGGTGGTCGGCATGCAGATGGCCCTCAAAGAGGGCGATCAGGTCATCACCGGCTATCGCGACCACGGTCACATGCTCGCGACCGGCATGGATGCCAACGGTGTCATGGCCGAGCTGACGGGTCGTCGCGGCGGCTATTCCAAAGGCAAGGGCGGCTCCATGCACATGTTCAGCAAGGAGAAGCACTTCTACGGCGGTCACGGCATCGTCGGCGCCCAGGTCTCGCTCGGCACCGGCCTTGCCTTTGCCAACCACTATCGCGGCAACGACAATGTCAGCGTCACCTATTTCGGCGACGGTGCGGCCAACCAGGGCCAGGTCTATGAGAGCTTCAACATGGCGGAGCTCTGGAAGCTGCCGGTGATCTACGTCATCGAGAACAACCGCTACGCCATGGGCACCTCGGTCTCGCGCGCCTCGGCGCAGCAGGATTTTTCCAAGCGCGGGGCGTCATTCAACATCCCGGGCAAGCAGGTCGACGGCATGGACGTCCGCGCCGTGAAGGCGGCGGGCGAGGAGGCGGCGGCCTGGTGCCGTGGCGGCAAGGGTCCCTTCATCCTGGAGATGCAGACCTACCGCTATCGCGGCCACTCGATGTCCGATCCCGCAAAATATCGCACACGCGAGGAGGTCGAGAAGGTTCGCCACGACCAGGATCCGATCGAGCAGGTTCGCAATCGCCTGCTCGCTGCCAAGGTCAGCGAGGCCGATCTCAAGGCGATCGACGCCGAAGTGCGCGACATCGTCAACGCCTCCGCCGATTTCGCCCAGCATGATCCCGAGCCGGATGCCGCCGAGCTCTGGACCGACGTGTACCGCTGAACGCGCGCAAGCTTTCTTTGGAGAAGATATGCCAATTCAAGTGCTGATGCCCGCGTTGTCGCCCACGATGGAGAAGGGCAACCTCGCCAAATGGCTGAAGAAAGAGGGCGAGACGATCAAGTCTGGCGACGTCATCGCCGAGATCGAGACCGACAAGGCGACCATGGAGGTCGAGGCGACCGACGAGGGCACGCTCGGCAAGATCCTGATCCCCGAGGGCACCGCCGACGTCGCGGTGAACACCCCGATCGCGACCATCCTCGCCGACGGCGAGAGCGCGGCTGATCTCGCCAAGGCACCCGCAGCGGCGGCGAAGGCTGCGGAGTCCGCGCCGCCGGCCGCAGCAAAGGCCGAGGCGCCCGCGCCGAAAGCCGCGCCTGCTCCGCAGGCCGTCGCCGAGCCCGATCCGGAAGTCCCCGCCGGCACTGAAATGGTGACGCAGACTATCCGCGAAGCGCTGCGCGATGCCATGGCCGAAGAGATGCGCCGCGACGCGGATGTGTTCGTGATGGGCGAAGAGGTGGCCGAATATCAGGGCGCCTACAAGGTGACCCAGGGCCTGCTCCAGGAGTTCGGCGCCAAGCGCGTGATCGACACGCCGATCACCGAGCACGGCTTTGCTGGCGTCGGCGTCGGCGCCGCGATGACCGGCCTCAAGCCGATCGTCGAGTTCATGACCTTCAACTTCGCCATGCAGGCGATCGACCAGATCATTAATTCCGCGGCCAAGACGCTCTACATGTCCGGTGGCCAGATGGGCTGCTCGATCGTGTTCCGCGGACCGAACGGTGCGGCCGCGCGCGTCGCCGCGCAGCACAGCCAGGACTATTCGGCGTGGTATTCGCACGTCCCCGGCCTCAAGGTGGTTGCGCCATATTCGGCCGCGGACGCCAAGGGCCTGCTCAAGGCTGCGATCCGCGATCCGAACCCGGTGATCTTCCTCGAGAACGAGGTGCTGTACGGTCACACCGGCGAAGTGCCCAAGCTCGACGATTTCATCATCCCGATCGGCAAGGCACGCATCGTCCGCGCCGGCAGCCACGTCACCATCATCTCCTGGTCGAACGGCATGACCTATGCGCTGAAGGCCGCCGACGAGCTTGCCAAGGACGGCATCGAGGCCGAGGTGATCGACCTGCGCACGCTGCGCCCGATGGATACCGAGACCATCATCAACTCGGTCAAGAAAACGGGCCGGGCCGTCACCGTGGAAGAGGGCTGGGCCCAGAGCGGCGTCGGCGCCGAGATTGCCGCGCGCATCATGGAGAACGCCTTCGACTATCTTGATGCGCCGGTGACGCGCGTGTCTGGCAAGGACGTGCCGATGCCCTATGCCGCGAACCTGGAGAAGCTCGCGCTGCCCTCGGCGGCGGACGTCGTCGAGGCCGCCAAAGCCGTCTGCTACAGGTAGACCATGGCAGGCCCCAAGGAGCAGCCACTGCCGCCAGACGTCATGACCCGCGACGACGCGGTCGAGATCCTGCGCGTGTTCGTGCTCGACGGCGGGCTGTCGATGGCGTTCCAGCGCGCCTTCGAGGAGCCGGACATGTGGGGCCTCCTGCTCGTCGATCTCGCACGTCATGCCGCGCGCGCCTATGCGCGCGAGAGCGAATATACCGAGGAGGACGCGCTGAACCGGATCCTCGACATGTTCCAGGCCGAGATCGAGCGTCCCACCGACACCGGCACCACCACGCCGCGCGGCAAGGGGCACTGACCATGGCGATCGAAGCCCATCATTACGATTTCATGCTGGAGGCGATCCGCGAGGCGGAAGCCTCGATCGCGCAGGGCGGCCTGCCGATCGGCGCGGTGCTGACGCGCGACAACAAGATCATCGCCCGCGGCCACAACAACCGCGTGCAGGAGAACAATCCGATCCTGCATGGCGAGATGAGCTGCCTGCGCGAGGCCGGCGCGATCTCGTTCCATGACACCGTCATGTACACCACGCTGTCGCCTTGCTCGATGTGCGCCGGCGCGCTCGCGCTGTTCAAGGTTAAGCTGGTGGTGATCGGAGAGTCCATCACCTTCCCCGGCTCGAAGGACATCCTCGACAAGTTCGGCATCCCCTGGATCGACCTTGCCGACGACCGCTCCATCACCATGATGAAGAATTGGCGCTCCATCCCCGCCAATGAGCGCCTGTGGCAGGGCGACATCGGCAACTAAACCTGGTCTGTTCGTCTTCGCTGTCGAAAGACGACGTTTTGCAAAGTTCTTCTTGAGGTCAGCATGCCCATCAACATCCTGATGCCCGCTCTCTCGCCGACGATGGAGAAGGGCAACCTCGCCAAGTGGCTGAAGAAGGAGGGCGACAAGGTCAAGTCCGGCGACGTCATCGCCGAGATCGAGACCGACAAGGCGACCATGGAGGTCGAGGCGATCGATGAGGGCACGATCGCCAAGATCCTGGTGCCCGAGGGCACGCAGGACGTTCCGGTGAACGACGTGATCGCGGTGCTCGCCGGCGAGGGCGAGGATGTGAAGGCTGCAGGGAGCGCCAAGCCCAGCGCTTCGGCCGCGCCGCCGAAAGCTGCTGAAGCACCTGCTGCTGCGCCGGCGCCGGCGCCTGCTGCGCCCAAGGCCGCGGCGTCGCCGGCAGCTGCGCCCGCGCCGCAGCCCGCAGCTCCGGCCGCGCAGGCCAATGGCCACGGCGGTCGTGTGTTCTCATCGCCGCTGGCGCGGCGTCTCGCCAAGGAAGCCGGCATTGACGTCGGCATGGTCACCGGCACCGGCCCGCACGGCCGCGTGGTCGCGCGCGACGTCGAGCAGGCCAAGTCCGGCAAGGGTCTGAAAGCGCCCGCTGCTGCGCCGTCAGGCGCGCCCGCGATCGCGCCGACCATGTCGGACAAGCAGATCCTGTCGCTGTTCGAGCCTGGTTCCTACGACATCGTCCCGCATGACGGCATGCGCCGTACCATCGCGCAGCGCCTGACCGCGTCGATCCAGAACGTCCCGCACTTCTACCTCACCATCGACTGCGACATCGGCAAGCTGCTCACGGCCCGCGAGGAGATCAATGCCGCCGCGCCGAAGGACAAGGAGAAGAAGCCGCTCTACAAGATCTCGGTCAACGACTTCGTCATCAAGGCGATGGCGGTCGCGCTGCAGAAGATCCCGAACTGCAACGTCAGCTGGACCGAAAGCGGCATGGTCAAGCACCACCATTCCGACGTCGGCGTCGCCGTCGCGATGCCCGGCGGCCTGATCACGCCGATCATCCGGAAAGCGGAGACCAAGACGCTCTCGACCATCTCCAACGAGATGAAGGATTTTGCCGCGCGGGCTCGTTCCCGCAAATTGAAGCCTGAGGAATATCAGGGCGGCACCACCGCCGTCTCCAACCTCGGCATGTACGGCATCAGCCACTTCACCGCCGTGATCAATCCGCCGCATGCGACCATCCTTGCGGTCGGCACCAGCGAGGAGCGTCCCGTCGTGCGCGGCGGCAAGATCGAGATCGCGCACATGATGAGCGTGACCCTGTCCTGCGATCACCGCGCCATCGACGGCGCCCTCGGCGCCGAACTGATCGGCGCGTTCAAACAGCTGATCGAAAACCCCGTCATGATGATGGTCTGACGCGGCGGCAGAGGGGGCAACCTTGCATGTCCGGACCCGCTGGCCATGGATATCGCTATTGCTCGGAGCCATCGTCGCGCTCAACCCGGTCGGGCTCGATTTTCTTCACTCTGCGTTCTTTGCCGGCGAGCAGCTGGCACGAAACATCGCCCAGCCGATCGTGCTCACCGCGCTTGCCATCATAGTCCTGGTGGTGCTGTTCGAATGGCTGGTGAGGTCTTTTCTGGTCAAGCGCCGCGCCCGCGGCGCTTCTTGAGTTGAACGGGAGCCGCTATGGCCGACACATCCTTCGACGTCATCATCATCGGCTCCGGCCCCGGCGGCTATGTCACCGCCATCCGTGCCGCGCAGCTCGGCTTCAAGACCGCGATCGTCGAAAAGTCCTATCTCGGCGGCATCTGCCTGAACTGGGGTTGCATTCCGACCAAGGCGCTGCTGCGTTCAGCCGAGATCTACCACTACATGCAGCACGCCAAGGACTACGGGCTCTCCGCCGAGAAGGTCTCGTTTGATCCGAAGGCGGTGGTGCAGCGTTCGCGCGGCGTCTCCAAGCGCCTCAACGACGGCGTCGGCTTCCTGATGAAGAAGAACAAGGTCAGCGTGATCTGGGGCGCCGCCTCGATCGACGCGCCCGGCAAGGTCACGGTGAAGAAGTCCGACGTCGAGGGCCCGAAGGGCGCGCTAGGCGAGGGGACCTATCAGGCCAAGCACATCATCGTCGCCACCGGCGCGCGGCCGCGCGTGCTGCCGGGCCTCGAGCCGGACAAGAAGCTGGTCTGGACCTATTTCGAGGCGATGGTGCCGGAGCGGATGCCGAAGTCGCTGCTGGTGGTCGGCTCCGGCGCGATCGGCATCGAGTTCGCCTCGTTCTTCCACACCATGGGAAGCGACGTCACCGTGGTCGAGGTGCTGCCGCAGATCCTCCCGGTCGAGGACGCCGAGATCGCGGGCCTCGCCCGCAAGCAGCTGGAGAAGCAGGGCATCAAGATCATGTCCTCGACCAAGGTCACAAAACTGGAGAAGAAGGCCGACAGCGTCCTCGCCACCATCGACGACGGCAAGGGCAAGCCCGTCACATCAGAGTTCGAGCGCGTGATCTCGGCGGTCGGCGTCGTCGGCAACATCGAGAATCTCGGCTTGGAAAAAGTCGGCGTGAAGACCGACCGCGGCATCATCGTGGTCGACGGTCACGGCAAGACCAACGTCCCCGGCATCTACGCGATCGGCGACGTCGCCGGCCCCCCGATGCTGGCGCACAAGGCCGAGCATGAGGGCGTGATCTGCGTCGAGGCGATCAAGGGCCTCAATCCGCATCCCATGGACAAGAACATGATCCCGGGCTGCACCTATTGCCACCCCCAGGTCGCCTCGGTTGGCCTCACCGAAGCCAAAGCGAAAGAGAGCGGCCGCGAGATCCGCGTCGGCCGCTTTCCCTTCGTGGGCAACGGCAAGGCGATCGCGCTCGGCGAGGATCAGGGCCTGGTCAAGGTCATCTTTGACAAGAAGACCGGCCAACTGCTCGGGGCCCACATGGTCGGCGCGGAGGTCACCGAGCTGATCCAGGGCTACGTCGTCGCCATGAATCTGGAGACCACGGAAGAAGAGCTGATGCACACGGTGTTCCCGCATCCGACCCTGTCGGAGATGATGAAGGAAGCCGTGCTGGATGCCTATGGACGGGTGTTAAACATTTGAGGGGCGAGCGCGTCGCCCGCCGCCGTCATTGCGAGCGAAGCGAAGCAATCCAGACTGCTGCTGCGGAAAGATTCTGGATTGCTTCGCTTCGCTCGCAATGACGAGCAGAGAGAGCTGTTTGCAGAACAAGAAGGAAATCATCCCATGCACGACAACGACAATCTCACCATCGAACGCCCGACCTTCGTCACCCATCTCGAATGCGCGATGGAGGGCGATCATTACGCGGCCGACGAGGTCCACAACCTCTCCAAGGCCGGCAAGCCCCTGCTGGTGCGCTACGACCTCGCGGGCGTGAAGAAGGCGCTGACCAAGGATGCGCTCGCCCAGCGCCCTGGCGACATGTGGCGCTACCGCGAGCTCTTGCCCGTGCGCAAATGCAAGGACATCGTCTCGCTCGGCGAAGTCACGACGCCCCTGATCCGACTGCCGAAGCTCGGTGCAAAACTCGGCGGCGGCGAGATCATCGTCAAGGACGAGGGACGGCTGCCGACCGGCTCATTCAAGGCGCGCGGCCTCGTGATGGCGGTGTCGATGGGCAAGGCGCTCGGCATCAAGCACATGGCGATGCCGACCAACGGCAATGCCGGCGCGGCGCTGGCGGCCTACGCCACGTCCTGCGGCATCAAGACCACGATCTTCTGCCCGGCCGATACGCCCGAAGTGAACGTCAGCGAGATCGAGCTGCAGGGCGCGACCGTCTACCGCGTCAACGGCTATATCGACGATTGCGGCAAGATCGTCGGCGAGGGCAAGGCGAAAGTCGGCTGGTTCGACACCTCGACCTTGAAGGAGCCGTACCGCATCGAGGGCAAGAAGACGATGGGCCTCGAGCTCGCCGAGCAGCTCGGCTGGGACGTGCCCGACGTGATCTTCTATCCGACCGGCGGCGGCACCGGCCTGATCGGGATGTGGAAGGCGTTCGACGAGCTCGAGAAGATCGGCTTCATCGGCTCAAAGCGCCCGCGCATGGTTGCGGTGCAGGCCTCCGGCTGTGCGCCGATGGTGCGCGCCTATGAGGCCGGGACCGAGCACGCGACGCGCTGGGAGGACGCCCACACCATCGCCTCGGGCATCCGCGTGCCGCAAGCGATCGGCGACTTCCTGATCCTGCGCGCGGTGCGCGAGAGCAAGGGCTTTGCCATTGCGGTCGATGACGACAAGATCTCGGCGGCGCTGAGCGAGGTCGCGCGCGAGGAGGGGCTCTTGCTCTGCCCCGAGGGTGCCGCGACCTACGCCGCCTACAAGGAAAGTCTCGCCGACGGCCGGGTCAGCAAGACCGATCGCGTCATGCTGTTCAACTGCGCGACCGGCCTGAAATACCCGCTGCCGCCGGTCACCCGCACGCTCGATCGCCACAAGCCGATTGACTATTCGAAATTCTAACTTGCTTCTCCCTCTCCCCGTTCTTACGGGGAGAGGGTCGGGGTGAGGGGCTGCTTCCGCAAACACAGTGAAAGTTGAGCTCGCGGAGACTCCCCCTCACCCGAATTGCTTTGCAATTCGACCTCTCCCCGCAAGCGGGGCGAGGTGAAGAAAAAAACATCTGGGGAGAAGACAATGAAGAAGGCCGTCTGGGCTGCGCTGATTGCTGTTCTCGCTGTTGCAGGCGCCGCGCGCGCCGACGATTTTCCCTCGCGTCCCATTACCATCATCGTGCCGTTTGCGGCGGGCGGGCCTTCGGACGCGATGGCGCGGGTGCTCGCCGAGCGTATGCGGGTGCCGCTCGGCCAGCCGGTCGTGGTCGAGAACGTCACCGGAGCAGGCGGTTCGATCGGTGTCGGCCGTGCCGTGCAATCGCCGCCCGACGGCTACACCATCTCGTTTGGCCATCTCGGCACCCATGTCGCCAACGGCGCCGTCTACAAGCTCAAATTCGACCTCGTCGCCGACCTCGAGCCGGTGGTGCTGCTGCCGAGCAACCCGATGATCGTGGTCAGCAAGAATGCGGTGCCCGCGACCTCGCTGAAGGAGCTGATCGACTGGCTGAAGTCGCGGCCATCGCCGCCGACCGCGGGCACGGCCGGCGCGGGCTCCGGCAGCCACATCGCCGGCGTCTATTTCGAGAGCGTCTCCGGCATCAAGCTGCAATACGTGCCTTATCGCGGCACTGCGCCGGCATTGAACGATCTCATCGCCGGCCAGATCGACATCATCGTCGACCAGACCTCCAATTCCATCGGCCAGGTCCGCGCCGGCACCATCCGCGCCTACGCCGTCACCGACCACAAGCGCCTCGCCTCCGCGCCCGAGATCCCGACCGCGGAGGAGGCGGGCCTGAAAGGCTTCAACATGACGCTGTGGTCGGGCATGTGGGTGCCGAAGGGCACGCCAAAGGAGATCGTCGCAAAGCTCAACGCTGCGGCCGTGGAGGCGCTGAACGATCCGGCAGTGAGGAAGCAGCTGGAAAGCCAGGGTCTCGAGATGACACCCAAGGATCAGCTCACGCCCGAAGCGCTCGGCACGCAGCAAAGGGCCGAGATCGCCAAATGGTGGCCGATCATCAAGGCGGCGAACATCAAGGTAGATTGAACCGGGCGGCGCACTCCTCGCGGCGTCACCGCCGCGTTTGCTGGCGGCGGGCGCTCAAGACGTGGTTTGGTGACCTGGTGCCAGCGCACGGTCCAGGCATTGCATCAGATCCGAGGCGGCGAACGGCTTGCCGAGAAAACAGATTGCGCCCGCATCGAGCGCCCGCACACGCACGCCCTCATCCGGGAAAGCTGTGATGAATATGAACGGCGTAGCCGAACCCTGCGACCGCATCTTCGTCAACAGATCGATTCCGCTCATCAGCGGCATCTGTACGTCGGCGATCACGCACGAGGTGTCGCTCGAATCGGTCGAGCTCAGGAACTCTTCCGCCGAGGCGAACGTGTGGACGTTGTATCCGCGCGATTCCAGGAGATTGTTGATCGCGGCCCGAACGTAGGGGTCGTCGTCAAGCACCGAGATGACCGAAGCCACTGACAAGACGTCCGCTCCTCGCCGGGAATTACGCTTGCCGTCGCCACGGCTAGAACATAAAGGCGCAAGGTGGACCTGCCGGTCACGATTGGAAACTCATACTTAGGTTTGTGCATCGGGCTTGTTCGGGCCAATCCCGAGCGCCTCGCTCATTCTCACCAGATCGGCCAGCGACTTCGCGCCCATCTTCCGCATGATCTGGCCGCGGTAGATCTTGACGGTGATTTCGGCCAATCCGAGCTGGGCGGCGACCTGCTTGTTCATCAGGCCGGACGTCACCAGTGACAATACGTCTCGCTCCCGCGAGGACAGTGACTCGAAGCGTGATCTGACCGTCGAGACCGTCCTGTTGAGGTCGCGGCGCTTGCGGTCTCGCTCGATGGCGGCCTGGACTGCGTCGAGAATGTCCTGATCGCGGACCGGCTTGGTCAAGAAGTCGATCGCCCCGCTCTTCATGGCCCGAACCGTCATGGGAATATCGCCATGACCGGTAATAAAGATGATAGGCGTGTGGATATTTGCCTTGGCAAGGTCGGCCTGCAGCTCGAGGCCGCTCGTTCCGGGCAGTCGGATGTCGAGCACCAGGCAGCTCGGGACGTCTGGCGGCTTGGCCTGGAGGAGCTGCGGCGCCGAGCCGAATGCTTCGACCTTGAGACCGACCGACTCGAACAGATTGGTGAGCGCACGGCGCATGGACGCGTCGTCGTCGACGATGAGGACAAGGGGCTGATCGCCGTCCTTCTGCGGTGGCGAAGATTCCGCGCGCTCGGTCACGGTGCTTCCTCTCGGTGGAGGGGCAAGGTGATCTGAAAAGTCGCGCCGCGCTCCTGATTTGGTATGGCGGAAAGTCGCCCGCCATGGGCCTCGATGATCGATCGACAGATCGACAGGCCCATGCCCATGCCGGAGGACTTCGTGGTGAAGAACGGCGTGAACAGGCGGTCTATCGCCTGTTCGCTGATGCCGGTTCCGCAGTCGGAAACGCTCACCTGCATCGCGCCATCGCCGCTCGCCTGTGAGCGGATCGCCAGTTCGCGCGGGCGATCGTGGACGTCTGCCATGGCCTCGATCCCGTTCATGATCAGGTTGATCAGGACCTGCTGCAATTGGATGCGATCGCCAAAGATCTTCGGCAGCGCCGAGGACAGCTCCATGCGGACGGACACGCCGTGGCTGGCCATCTCGCGCTGAACGAGCGCGACGGCCTCCCGCACGACCGCATTGGCGTCGAGCGGTACCATCTCGATGTCAGAACGCTTGGCGAGCGCCCGAACGTGACGGATCACGTCGCCGGCACGCCTGCCGTCCTCGATGATCCACTCGACGGAGCGGCGGGCCGCTTTGAGGTCCGGTGGATTGCGCTGCAGCCAGGCGAGGCAGGCGTCGGCGTTTGCGATCACTGCAGCGAGCGGCTGATTGATTTCGTGGGCTATCGAAGCGGTCAGCTCACCCAGTGTCGTGACACGCGTCACATGGGCGAGCTCGGCCTGGGCCTTCCGTAGCGCGTCTTCGGCTTGATTGGCCCGGATGGCCGCGGTTACGTCCGTGCAAACGCCACGGTAGCCCAGGAAAGCGCCGTCCGCGTCGAAGAACGGCTTGCCGCTGGTCCGCACATAGATCGGCTGCCCGTTGCGGTCCTTGCTGCGATACACCAAGTCGCGGAACGGGACGTGGGCGTCGAGGGCCGCGCGATGTTGTCGCCATTTCTCGGGCTCAAGAGCGGCGTCGGGCGCAATGTCCCACCGCGTGAGCCCGATCAGGCCCGCGGGAACAGTGTTGGTATCCGAGTGTTCCGATACCTGGGTGACCCGGTGGTCCGGCCCGGTTTCCCAGAACCAGTCAGAGGCAGTTTCGGCATAATCGCGAAAGCGCTGCTCGCTGTCGCGGAGCCTGCGTTCTGCCTCTTTGGCCGCCGTGATGTCGCTGACTGATCCAACGAATTCGACGTAGCCGCTTGCATCTCGCGTCGCCCGTGCCACCGCCCGAACGTATTTGATGGAACCGTCGGGCATCACCAGCCGGTATTCGTGATCGTAGTCTTTCCCCTCGCGCGCCGCCTGGCCCGTCGTCTGCTGCACGGCGAGCCGGTCCTCCGGATGGATCCGCTGGAGCATGAACGGGATATTGGGCTTCGTCCCTTCTTCGCATTGGAAGATGCGATAAGTCTCCTTGGACCAGGTGATCTCGCGGGTTTTGGCCTTCCAGCCAAAACTGCCGGTGTGGCTCAATTCCTGCGCCTGGGCGAGATAAGCCTCGCTCTGTCGCAGCGCGTTCTCGGCCTCCTTGCGTTCGGTAATGTTCTCGCAGGCGACCAGCACGATCGGCCCGCCATTGGCTCGCAGCATGGCCTTGGCGTTCTCGCGCACCCATAACATCGAGCCGTCCTTGCGAACCTTCCGGATCTCCCAGGTGTGTGACTGATCAAGGGTCTTGAGGCACAACGCGACACAGGCGCGGACAGTGGCGCGATCTTCGGCGAGGAAGACATCCAGCACGGATCGGCCGATCAACTCCCCCGGCGTGTAGCCCAGCTGCTCGGCGCCGAAGGTGTTGACGTTGATCACGGTACCGGCCGGATCGACCATGAAGTACATGACCGGCGTGTGCTCGAAGACCTGCTGCCACTGCTTGACCGCCTCGAGCAAGTCGGCACCACTGGGCTCGGTGTGCTGCTTGGCGGGAACAGTTTGCCTCAGGCAGCCGACGAGGAATTGCGCGGCTGACTTCCCGAATGTCGCTGCCCGGCCAGGCTTCATCGCTGGCGCTCCCGGCACTCTCTGCGTGAACAGAAGTAGAGCACGTTGCGACGAGAGGAGCAATTCCAGCCAAAGTCGGATCGGCGGTCATGGTTCGCCTTTGGACTGTCCGCTCGCCGCCAAAGTCCATGGCGGCGCCTCAAGGACACCGTGCCGGCCAACGTTTCACGGTGACCGTGCAGCCAGAGGGTCATGCGCCATCACGTTGAACTCGGGCAGGGTGGGCCCCGGGCGAATACGGGACAAACCTAGGTATAGCTCCTCCATTCCTAGTCATGTCGGCCATTTACCTCCGTACAATTGAGCGTTTCGTGCCCGGCGGACTAGCCTCGCGACCATCGGAAGTCTCGAAGGCAACAACTGAGAAAAGCGCAAGCAACAGAGGGAGACAGCAATGTGTGATATGTCGGTACTTCCTGAGCGTCGCCTATCGGAGTCCGAAAGTTGCTCCTCAGGGAATGGCTGTGCGGTGTGCGGCGGCAAGTTTGGCCTGATCCGCTACTATTCCTGGCGCACGGCGCTCTGCTCCAAGAAGTGCGTTGATCGTTTCCGCACGCGAAGCGAACGCGACCGCCGGTGGTTGTTTCGGGCCCAGGTCGCATAAGGCTGGATTGGAGAGCTGATCCGGGAGGCCGTGCGTTGAACCGCTCATGCAAGCTCTTCTGCTGGATCGTTCTCATCGCCCCCATCGCGGCCGCCCACGGACAGGAGGCAGGACACGGTGCCGTTCATCGCCGGCATCCGCCCCAGGACCAGGCGCTGCACGAAAAATTCTATTCGACCTGGCGCATGCCGGACAATCCGGGCGTCAGTTGCTGCAACAGCGCCGACTGTTATCCGACCGACATCAAGTACATCGGCGACCAGATCTATGCACGGCGCCGGGAGGACGGGAGATACATTCTGATCCCACCGCAAAAGGTGGAGAGAAACAGGGATAATCCGGACGGCCGGAATCATCTGTGCGCTCCACCGCCCGCCCTGTCTCCGCTCGACAGCGTTTACTGCTTCGCTTTGGGAGGTGCCACATGAGATTCGCGTTCGTGCTGGTCAACGGCCGGACCCCGTTCCGGCAGACCTCGTGTATGCAGTGCTGCGAGCCGATCAGCAGCAGTTATTTGCGCGAGATCGCGACCCGTCTGCCTTACTGCGATCATCAGTGCTACGCGCTGTTCTGCGAGACGCTCGCGAAAGATGGCGTGAGAGCGGCTTCATGAAATTCGTGGTGGTCAATCACGAGCCGCCGTTGCACGCGGCCGCGTGCAGCACATGCTCGCGGTCGCTCCGCTCCGGCTATGTCCGCCATGCGCGGACGCAGCGCCGTTACTGTGACGACGATTGTTACCGGCGCGGCGAATTCTCCACGCTGTTCATGCACTGGCCGGTGCCTGGGCGGACGGAACCAATTGCCGGCAAGGTCGAGCTCGCCGCTGGCAGCATGATCCAGACGTTGACGGTGATGAGTGCCGTCTGGTGCTGGAGCTGCACGATCACTGCCTGGACCTTCGCGAGAGCTTTGACCGCCGCATATTTGGACAGTCGCGACCCGATCACGATGGAAGGAGGTGACACCTAGAGCATGATCCGGAAAAGTGTAAAGCGGTTTTCCGAAACGATCATGCTCAAACAATAATCTAAAGCGCAATGACGATTCATCCTAATCGCATCGCGCTTTAGCTGCGCGACTGCACGCGCGTAGAAGCCGCAGCACCGTATCCTTGCAAGCGCCGCGTCCAGCCCCGGCGGCGTCGATCAGGGAATGGGTGCTGCGGCCGCCGCTGGCTCCGTTGCGCTGGCCTCGTGAGTCACCACGCGCTGGTCGCTCTTGCCGGCGATCATGCTGCTGCCCTCGAACCTTGCCCGGTAGACCAGCACGTTCTCCATCACGCGCTGGACGTAGTTGCGCGTCTCGGACAGCGGGATGCGCTCGACCCAGTCGACCGGATCGACGTTGGGGTCCCGGGGATCACCGCGCTTCTGCACCCATTCACGCACGCGGCCGCGGCCGGCATTGTATCCGGCGAAGGTCATGATCTGGTTACCGCGATATTCCGAGAACAGCGCGCTGAGCTCGGCGGCGCCCATCTGCGTGTTGTAGACGGGGTCGGAGACCATCCTGTCCCAGTCGTAAGTCAGGCCGAAGCGCTTCGCGGTGTCGCGTCCCGCTTCCGGCGTCACCTGCATCAGCCCGACCGCGTTGGCATGCGACTTGTCGCGCTGCTCGAACGAGCTCTCGGTGCGTGCCACCGAATAGATCACGCTGGTCTCGATCGCCGGTGCGACCTGCTTGTGCTCGGGGATGCCGATGGTCGGGAAGGCGTAATGGTCGAGCGCGAGCCCGCGCGCCAGCGCGGTCTTGCCGACCTCCAGCATCACGCGCGCATCGTTGCGCCGGCCCGCAAGCTCGCCGAGCGCTTCCAGCGCGGCGACGTCGGTGCTCTCTTTGGCGAAATCCTCGGCGTAATAGAACACCATGTCGCGCTCGCCGATGCCGTAGAGCATGTCGGCGGCGCGCACGCGCTCGTCCGCAAGCTGCGCATCGGTCGAGGCCAGCACCGGCGAGGGCGGACGCAGCTCGATGCCGTCGAGGCCGAGCCTGGCGCGGGCGAGCTGGCCGTAATAGGCGGTGTGATAGCGCGCCGCCGCCCGGTAGCTCATGCGCGCGTCGGCTGTCGCGCCCATGGCTTCGGCCGCGCGGCCGCGCCAGTAATGCGCCCGCGACAGCGCGATCGGATTGGACGAGCCAGCGTCGATCGAGGCGAAATGCACCATCGCCGTCTTGGGATCGTCGAGATAGCGTAGCGCGATCCAGCCGCACATGAAGTGATAGTCGACGCGGTAGACCTCCTTTTCCGGCACCGCGGCCGTGTGCACCACGTCATAGGCGGTCCTGGCCTTGCCCTGGTCGAGCAGCTTGCGCGCCAGCATGCGGCGCTCGCGCCACCAGGCGTCGGTGTCCTGGGCTGCCATCATGTCGGGCTTGGCAGCGAGGATCACCTCGGCCGCGTCGTCGATGCGGTCGTTCTGAAGATGCCACTGCGCGCGGCACAGCACGTAACCGAGATCGCGTCGCTCCTCGGCCGCGACATCCTCGAGCAGATCCTTGGCCTTGCTCGCCTTGCCGGTGACGGCGGCGCAGGCCTTCACGATCGCGAGCGCGTCCTCGCCGAGCCGCTTCGCCGCGCGCCGCGCACCTGCATAATCCTTGGCGCCGAGGCGCTTGTCCATGCGCGCGCGGTGATCGTCGGCGGACAGGAAGGTCGCCGAACGCCGCATAGGAATCCTCTTCGCTCCGCTCGGACAGTTCCTCCGCGCGCCAGGTTTCCCGGACCAGCCGCGCAGCCCTGTCGGTCTCGCCTTCGGCGAGCAGGACGCGCGCGAGTGCGAATTTGCCCTTGGCGCTGGTCGGGCGATCCATCGTGAACTTGTGCACGATGGCCGCGTCGGCCTTCTCCTGCCACAGCCGTGCCTCGGCACGGCGGCGGAGCAGGGCGCTGCTCGGCCAACCGGGATTGGCGGCGAGGAAGGCGGCGTAGCGCTTGAAATTCGCGGTACTGTCGGGATGGCGCAGCATGAACCAGTCGGCGAGCTTCTGTCCGGCAGGGTCCGTGATGCGGTCGCGCGCAGCGCTCGCGTCTTCGGTCTTGCCCTTGCGCGTCAGGTCGATGGCGTCCTTCAGCGCGGCGAGATCGCCGGTCAGCGCCGGCTTGGCCGCGGGCTCCTCGACCGCCTTCTTCGATTTGCGCTTGGCCTCGGCGTGCTTGCCGTGTCGCGCTTTGCCGGCGGAAGCGTGGCGGTGCTTGCCCGCTTTCGCCTCATGCGTCTTCTTCGGTGCGGATGATTTTTGACTGCTCTTCGCCGCCAGCTCGGTGGGAAGGAGGGCCATCGCGGCCACGGCAACGACACACGCGAGCGAGCGTAGGCACTGGTTCATTGGATGGTCCCCCCTGCGAAAACCACTACAAACCAAGGTCCGCGACATGCGGCTTGCGAATCAAAACACCGAACGATGCGTCGGGATCGTGTCGCATCCTCAAGCTGTCGCAACAATGCGGCAAAATACGGATAGGAGCTGGGGAACTTCCGAAAGGACGGAAGAGGCAGCGGTTTTAACCTTTTGTTAACGAGCAGGCTTCGCGCGACGATTGCGCGCGGTACAGGACGCCAGAACGGCCAGATTGCACGTGTTGCCTCGGCCAAATCCGGTGTATGAGTTCCCTCGCTTCATCCTTTCAGCCTTTGCCCTGTACCTATGCCGATTTTCAACCAGTCGATCCGGCGCAAGATCGTCGGCATCGCGCTCGGATTGATCGTTCTGATGCTGGTCACCTCGATCCTGTCGATGGTGATGTCCAGCCAGGTCGGCATTTTGCTCGACGAGCTGACCAACCGCTACATCCCGGCCTATAGCCATCTGGCGCGCGCGAACATCCGCTCGCTGGAACGGGCGCTGGCGCAGCGGCGGATGGTGATGACCAGGATGGAGGCGCCGTCGGACGAGGAGGCCTACACGGCGCGGCTTCGCGACTTCGAGGCCTTGGACCGCAATTTCGAGCGGGAGGCCGAGGCCGCTCGCAAGCTCATCAACGCGATCATCGACGACTCCAGGACGTATTCCGACAACGCCGCGCTGGCACGGCTCGACGTCCGGATCGAAAGCTCCGTCACCGAGCTGCGGCGCGATCTCGACGAGGGCAATGCGAAACTGCTCAAGCAGGTCGAGGCCAAGGATATGGCCGCGGCCCGCGGCACGCTGGAACACCTCGACACGCTGCGCGATGCGTTCAACCGGAAGGTCGATGCGATCCGCGCCGACATGCTGGCGCAGGTCTATTTCTCGACGTCTCAGGTGATCGGCCGCCAGCACCAGACGATCATCGTCTCTGGGGTCGTAACCCTGCTCGCGGCGATCGTCGGCTTCGTGTTTGCGCTGCTGGTGAGTAGCGGCATCACGCGACCGGTGCGCCTGCTGCTGGCCGGCGCCCGCGAGGTCGAAGCGGGCCGGTTCGACAAGCCCATCACCGTCTCGACACAGGACGAGATCGGCGAGCTCGCTGCCGCCTTCAACCGCATGATCGAGCAGCTCAGGCACAACGAGCGCATTCGCGAGACCTTCGGCCGTTACATCGACCCGAAGGTGGTGCAGGGCCTGATCGACCGGCCGGAGGTCGCCATCGACGGTGAGCGCCGGGTGATGACCATCTTGTTCTGCGACATGAGCGGCTTCACCTCGATGAGCGAGGGCATGACGCCGCGCGGCCTCGTCAAGGTGATGAACCACTACTTCACCGTGATGTCCGCTCCCATCAGGAACAATCGCGGGATCATCGACAAATATATCGGCGACGCCATCATGTCCTATTGGGGGCCGCCCTTCATCGAGGAGGATGAGCAGGGTCTGCTCGCAGGGCTCGCCGCCGTCGAGATGACCGATCAGGTGCCCGCGCTGCAGAAGCAGCTGCCGGACCTGCTCGGCATCCGCGCCATGCCGGCGCCGTGCGATCTTCGCGTCGGCATCGCCACGGGCGAGGTCCTGACCGGCAGTATCGGTTCCGAGCTGATGATGAGCTTCACCGTGATGGGCGATGCCGTGAATCTCGCCTCGCGGCTGGAGGCCGTCAACAAGGTCTACGGCACCCGCATCCTGATCTCGCAGGCGACCGCGGACGGGATCGGATCGCGCCTGGAATTGCGCGAGATCGATCGTCTGGCGGTCGCGGGCCAAAGCGCGCCGCAGGCGATCTTCGAGCTGATGGCGAGACCAGGCGCGCTCAGCAATGCGCAAGTGAGCTTGCGCACGCATTATGCCGATGGTCTCGCCGCCTATCGTGCGCGGCGCTTCGACGAGGCCCGCGCCGCCTTCAACGCGGCGCTCGAGGCAGTCCCCGGCGACGGCCCCTCGCGCACGATGCTCGGCCGCATCGCTCAATTTGTGGCCAATCCGCCGGATCCCGATTGGGACGGCGTCTGGCGGCTGGAGCAGAAATAGCCGTGCTTTGCGGTCGGGCACGCCGCGCCGGAAAAAAGATGCTACTCCATAACGATGTTCGCCGTGACCTATTTCCCGGGCTTAGGTTGGATGTCCATGAGGCGTCTGATGGGGACACGCCGATGACACATCTCGAAGACAGGCTGGAACGGTTCGAGACGCTCACCGCCGAATGCGAGCTGATCGCCAAGCTCGCCACCGACAGCAGCAAGCGCGAGTTCTATTTGAAGCTCGGGGAACAGTACCGTCAGCTGGCCGTCGATATCCGGCAGGCGATCGCGACGACGGCTGCGGCCTGAGCCGGCTGAAATCCGTTCTTAACGTTTGGCGCGCATCCTTGGAGCAAGCGAGCACCGCCGGTCGGCGACACTCGTTGGTGGGAAGGCCGGGGTTCGCTGCAATGCAGCGCGCCTCGTGAGTGTGATTTGCCATGTCTGACAGGGCAATCCCATGCGCCTCGTTGCAGTGATCATATTCGCGCTCATGACGGCGGCCTGCGATCAGGAGCAGGACATCACCGGCTCGACGACGCCGGCCTGTCCGTTGCGCAACTACAGCTACAATCCACGCGACATGAACCAGTGCGTCAGCGCCTGCAAAACGTGCGACCGCGGCACGACGGTCACCTGCACGACCTCCTGCACCCTCAAGGGCGCTCGCTGAGCATTTTGCGGATGCGCGGAACCGGTAGGGCCCTCGAGCCAATGCCGGCGGTGCTGGAGCACCGGAACGATTCACATGCATTAATCATTGAAGGAGGCGGCAGGACGCGGAGTCCAATGGAATGGGTATGCTCGATCCCGGTCGATTTCTGGTGTCGTGCTCGCATTGCGATGCCTGGCCGATGGCGGCCAATGTGAAACGGTCGAGCTGGTCGGCGTCGCCGCACGAGGTCCGCTTCGTCTGCACGCGTTGCCGCCGCGAAGAAACGGCGATCGTCTCGGCCTCCGGCGAATTGACCCCCATCAAGCGCGTGGATGCCCCGCCACGCGATGTCGCTGTCGCCTGGGCCCAGGCGCAACGCTCGCGCGGGCGGTCCTGATGTTCGGCGTCGTCGTCTCGTCGGTGTTTCGCTTCTCTGTCAACCCGCCCGCATAAAAATATTCCGCTTTACCGAAATTCGGAAATGGCGTATGTGTCGCCCATCCCGGCTCAATCTCGAGGGGCGATCATGAGGTCGTCATTGTCGCGAGCCGGGCTTGCGGTGGACGCGGCAGCGTCGTGTACAAGAGCTGAGGGCAGGGCGGATTGCTCTCCGTGAGCCCCTAAGCTTCGTACGGACGAGCGGCGCTGTCAGGTTCGTCGCGCCGGCATTTCGATGGCAACGTGCACAACGCCGTCGAACCCTGCGGCGCCAACGAACCGCGCGTACGGCAAAACCGTGTGGTCCTGGCCGTCGTTGCTACGGTCAAGCTCTGGCGAATGCGGCATTGGCGTCAACCGGCGCGGTGCCGGTGACTTTCGCGGGAGCGAGGGAGGCCAGAGGGAACTCGGCTCCCGGGAGAGCGCGGCATAAGCCGTCCGACCATCGCGCAGGGAAGGCCGTGTGTTGGGCTTCACCTGTATGCTGCTGTGCGGTTCTTCCTGCGTGTGCTTTTCGCGCAGCGGACCGCGGGTGCCGCCGGCACCCGGCCTTCCCTGCGCCCTCTTGGAAAAGAGGGTGAAGTGACCAAGCAAAGCTCGGGCGAAATCAGCCGCGAGAATGCGAAGGCATGTCTGCACCTCCACACTCGCTGTCATCGCCCGCGAAGGCGGGCGATCCAGTACGCCGAGACGCCAGTGATTGAAACGAGGGGGCGCGGCGTGCTGGATTCCTTGCCTTCGCGGGGAATGACAAGTGTTACTTGGAGAACGCAGCGTCGCCTCACACTCCGTCATTGCGAGCGCAGCGACTTGTCCGCCGAAGCCTTTGGCGAAGGCGGAAGCAATCCAGAATCTTTCCGCGGCGGGATTCTGGATTGCTTCGTCGCAAGGGCTCCTCGCAACGACGAGGAGGAGAGTGCGAGCGCTACACTCTCTCGTGCCCCGGACGCAGCGCAGCGTCCCCCCGGCGATGCGAAGCATCGTCCGGTTCGACGATGCGCTGCAGAGCCGGGGCCCATCAATCTGCGCCGTACCATGTCACCCTGGGTCCCGGCTCTGCGCCGCAACGCCCCGCGTTGCAGCTTGTCCGGGACACGAGCGATGTGCATCGCTTCGCGTGGGGCCGCCGCCGACTCACTTCCGGTATGCCGCCTGTCGTCCAGAGCGGATGTTCTGTGCCTTCCGAAAGATCTCAGGTTGTGGATCGTCATTTTAGCGAGGTATCCACGTAAGGAAGCCCGTGTCTTCCCGGTAACGATTGTGCTGCCTGTGCAACACCCACATCGGATTTAACCCTCATCACCGGCGGTTCGCATCGCCGCCGCTTTTTGGCCACACCCGAACATGAATAAAATCGCTCTAATGTTTTAAGGGCAGTGGCGGTCTTCGAAGGCGACGAGAAAATCCCAAGGTCGATTCAAATCTTGGCTCTGATTTTTCGGGTCTGAAAGGGTTGGCAGGGGAAGCTGGTTGCGATGGGCGCGAAGATCAACAAGCAAAGGCTGCCGAGCCGTCACGTGACGGAAGGCCCTGCGCGCGCGCCGCATCGGTCCTACTTCTACGCCATGGGTCTGACCACCGAGCAGATCCACCAGCCCTTCGTCGGCGTCGCCTCGTGCTGGAACGAAGCTGCTCCCTGCAACATCGCGCTGATGCGTCAGGCGCAGGCGGTGAAGAAGGGCGTCGCGTCCGCCGGCGGCACGCCGCGCGAATTCTGCACCATCACCGTGACCGATGGCATCGCCATGGGTCATGACGGCATGCGCTCCTCGCTGCCGTCGCGCGAATGCATCGCCGATTCGGTTGAACTGACCGTGCGCGGCCATGCCTATGACGCGCTCGTCGGGCTCGCCGGCTGCGACAAGTCGCTGCCGGGCATGATGATGGCGATGGTCCGCCTCAACGTGCCCTCGATCTTCATCTATGGCGGCTCGATCCTGCCCGGCAATTTCCGTGGGCAGCAGGTCACCGTGCAGGACATGTTCGAGGCGGTCGGCAAGCATTCGGTCGGCGCCATGTCGGACGAGGACCTCGACGAGATCGAGCGCGTCGCCTGTCCCTCGGCCGGCGCCTGCGGCGCGCAGTTCACCGCCAACACCATGGCGACCGTCTCAGAGGCGATCGGGCTGGCGCTGCCGTACTCGGCCGGTGCTCCGGCGCCGTACGAGATTCGTGACGCCTTCTGCATGACCGCGGGCGAGAAGGTGATGGACCTGATCGCCCAGAACATCCGGCCGCGCGATATCGTCACCCGCAAGGCGTTGGAGAATGCGGCCGCCGTGGTCGCCGCGTCCGGTGGCTCGACCAATGCTGCGCTGCACCTGCCTGCGATCGCGCACGAGGTCGGCATCAAGTTCGACCTGTTCGACGTCGCTGAAATCTTCAAAAAGACACCATATGTCGCGGATTTGAAGCCGGGTGGCCGTTATGTCGCCAAAGACATGTTTGAAGTAGGTGGCATACCGCTTCTGATGAAGACGCTGCTCGACAACGGCTTCCTGCACGGTGATTGCCTTACCGTCACGGGCCGCACGATCGCTGAAAACCTCAAGAGCGTGAAATGGAATCCGCACCAGGACGTGGTGCACCCGGCAGACAAGCCCATCACCGTGACAGGCGGTGTGGTCGGCCTGAAGGGCAATTTGGCGCCAGAAGGTGCGATCGTGAAAGTCGCGGGAATGTCCAACCTCAGGTTTACCGGTCCAGCCAGGTGCTTCGACCGTGAGGAGGACGCGTTCGAGGCGGTCCAGAACCGCACCTACCGCGAAGGCGAAGTCATCGTGATCCGCTACGAGGGGCCGAAGGGCGGTCCCGGCATGCGGGAAATGCTCCAGACCACGGCAGCGCTGACCGGCCAGGGCATGGGCGGCAAGATCGCGCTCATCACCGACGGTCGCTTTTCCGGTGCCACCCGCGGCTTCTGCATCGGCCATGTCGGGCCGGAGGCGGCGGTCGGCGGCCCGATCGGGCTGCTCGAGGACGGCGACGTCATCGAAATCGACGCGGTGGCCGGTACCCTTAACGTAAAATTGAGCGACGCCGAGCTCGCCCAGCGCAGAACCAAATGGAGCGCCCGCGCGACTAACCACACGTCGGGTGCGCTCTGGAAATATGCTCAGCAGGTTGGACCGGCGATCGGGGGGGCAGTGACCCATCCGGGCGGCGCGCACGAGAAACAGTGCTATGCGGACATTTAGGCGTGCCACAGTTGCGTTTGTGTTGGGGGCGGCTGCGCTGGCCGTGCCGGCGTTCGCCTTCGACGGTTCGCCGGTCAATCCCAAGGATGCGACAATCCCGGTCGTGACGACCTTGCCCGGCGCTGCGGGTGCGGTGCGCACCAAGGTTCCGCCGCAGGTCGCAACCCAGGAGACCTCGCTCAGCGCCCTGCAATATGCCGCCGAGGGCGGCCACCCCATCGCGCAGTGGAAGCTCGGCCGCATGTACGCCAACGGCGACGGCGTCGCCCAGGACGACCTGCGGGCCTTCGAATATTTCAGCCGGATCGCCAATGCGCATGCCGAGGACAGCCCGTCGGCGCCGCAGGCGCAGATCGTGGCCAACGCCTTCGTCGCGCTCGGCCGCTACTATCTGGCCGGCATCCCGAATTCGAAGGTCAAGGCCGACCCGGACCGCGCCCGCGAGATGTTCTCCTATGCCGCATCCTATTTCGGCAACGCGGACGCGCAATACGACCTCGCCCGTCTGTACCTGAAGACCCCGGACGCCTCGCGCGAGGACTACCGCTATGGCGCGCGCTGGCTTGGCCTCGCCGCGCAGAAGGGCCAGCACCAGGCCCAGGCCTTGCTCGGCCAGATGCTGTTCAACGGCGACCGCCTGCCGCGGCAGGCCGCGCGCGGCCTGATGTGGCTGACGCTGGCGCGCGACAGCGCCGGTGCCGACGAGGTCTGGATCAAGGAAAGCTACAACCGCGCCTTCGCCAAGGCCTCCGACGACGACCGCGCCATGGCCCTGCAAATGCTGGAGCAATGGGTGCAGGGGCGTCGGGAGTGATCGGCTGAGGCGGCCTCAAGCCGCCTCGAGATCCAGATCCGCCCACACCGGAACGTGGTCCGACGGCTTCTCCCAGCCTCGCACATAGCTGTCGATGCCGACATTGGCGAGCTTGTCGCTGGCCTGCGGCGACAGCAGCAGGTGGTCGATCCGCAGCCCCTGGTTTTTCTGCCAGGCCCCGGCCTGGTAGTCCCAGAACGTGTAGAGCCCGCCCTCGTCGGTGACGGCGCGCAAGGCGTCGCTGAGGCCGAGGCCGAGCAGGGACTGGAAGCTCTCCCGCGTCTCGGTCTTGAACAGCGCGTCCTCGGTCCAGGCGGCCGGATTGTGCACGTCGCGGGCATGCGGGATGACGTTGAAATCGCCGGCCAGGATCAGCGGGACCTCCTCCTTGAGTCGCTCCTTCGAATAATCAAGAAGCCGCGACATCCATTTGAGCTTGTAGGGATATTTGTCGGTCCCGACCGGGTTGCCATTGGGCAGATAGAGGCAGGCGATGCGCAGCACGCCTCGCTTGAGCGTCACCACGCCTTCGAGGAAGCGGGCATGGCTATCCTCGTCGTCGCCGGCGAGGCCCGAGTTGGTCTCGTCGAACCTGAGCTTGGAGAGCAGGGCGACGCCGTTGAACGTCTTCTGCCCGTGCGTCACCACGTTGTAGCCGAGCGCCTCGATCTCCAGCCGCGGAAAGGCCTCGTCGACGCACTTGATCTCCTGCAGGCAGACGATGTCCGGCTGGCACTCCTTCAGCCAGGTCAGGAGCAGATCGATCCGCTGCCGGACCGAGTTCACGTTCCAGGTGGCTACTCTGATGGGCATTGGGAGGGCTCCGCGCAGGGGGTCTTGGGTTAGAACAAAATGCAAACGCGCCCGTCAAGCCGTCCGCAAAATCTCCCACAAAATTAACCCGGCTTAAGCAGGCCGCAGGCCATTGATCGTCAAGAGGTTCCTCGGATGGATGGCCGGACAAGGCGATGAATCGAACTCAGCCGCGTGACGGCCTGATCGGCGCGTTCCTGTATTGGCTCGGCGGCTTCGAGATCGAGGACGGTCTGACCGCCGATCTCAGCGAGCGCGAGATCCGCCGCATCCGCGCCAAACAGATCGACGCGGTGACCCAGCTGATCCCCGTGACGATGGCGGTGACGATGCTGAACGTCGCCATCGTACTGATCCTGTTCTGGGGCAGGGGCTGGAACGACTTCCTCGCGATCTGGGGCCTGACGCTCGCCGTCACCGCTTCGCTCGCGGTGCGCGCGTGGCACAGGTCGCATCAGGACCCGCCGCAGGAGGCTTCGCCCCGCGCGGCGCGGCAGACGCTGCGGCAGGCGTTTTTTCTCGCCGCGATCTGGGGCGCGCTGCCGCTCGCTCTGTTCAGCCGCATCGAGCCGACCAGTCAATTGCTCCTCGCCTGCCTGATGGTCGGCATGATGTCCGGCGGCGCCTTCACGCTCTCGACCTTCCCGCGCGCGGGCCTCGTCTATCTCGCGACCATGACGATCGCCTGCGCCGGCGCGCTGCTCCTGTGCGGCACCGGCCCATATCTGGTGACCGCCGTGTTCCTGCTGCTGTTCGCATTCTTCATGGCGCGTAACATCGTCTCCCAGGGCAACCTCTTCCTCGGCAATCTCAAGGCCCAGCTCGAGCTCGAGCGCCAGACGGAGATCATCTCGCTGCTGCTGAAGGATTTTCAGGAGAACGCCAGCGACTGGCTCTGGCAGACCGATGCCGAGGGACGTCTCGTCGACGTGCCGCAACGATTCGCGGACGTCGCGCAGCTGCCGCTTCCGCTGCTGAAAGGCGCGCAGTTCGCCGACGTGCTCGACATGCTCTGCCCCGAGGACAAGTCAGCGGCCTACAACATCGTCGGCCTGATGGAGCAGGCCGAGCCGCTGCACGAGATGAATCTCAAGGTCGTCGCAGGCGGCGAGGCCCGGCTGTGGTCGCTGACGGCGAAGCCGGCCCATGACCGTGACGGTCATTTCCTCGGTTATCGCGGCTTCGGACGCGACGTCACCGAACGCTGGCGCGCGGAAAAGGCCGAGGCCGAAAGCCGCGCCAAGTCCGACTTCCTGGCGGTGATGAGCCACGAGATCCGCACGCCCATGAACGGCGTGCTCGGTCTTGCCAGCATGCTCCTCGAAACCAGGCTCGATCCGGAGCAGCGCGAGGCCGTCGCCACGATCCGCGAGTCCGGCGACAACCTCCAGCGCATCCTCAACGACATTCTCGACCTCTCCAAGCTGGAAGCTGGCCGCTTCCAGTTCGAGGCGATCGACTTCGCGCCGCAAGCGCTGGTCGAGACGGTTGCGACCGTGGTGCGCGCCAGCGCCAAGAGCAAGGGGCTCACGGTCAAGGTCGAGCTCGATCCGAACCTGCCGCCGACGCTCCGCGGCGACGTCGCGCGCATCCGCCAGGTGCTGCTCAATCTCGCCTCCAACGCTGTGAAGTTCACCGACGAAGGCGAGGTGACGATATCGGCGACCTGCCAGGCGCGGCGCGACCTGCTGGCGACCGTCGAATGGACGGTGACTGACAGCGGCATCGGTATCGCGCCCGACAAGCTCGGTCTGCTGTTCAGCGATTTCGCCCAGGCCGATGCCTCGATCAGCCGCCGCTTCGGCGGCACTGGCCTCGGCCTTGCCATCAGCAGGCGGATCATCGAGCAGATGGGCGGCACGATCGGCGTCATCTCGACGCCGGGAGAGGGCTCGACCTTCCGTTTCACGCTGGTCCTGCCCTGGAGCCAGGCGCAGGCGTCCGATCAGGCTGGCGGCCGCGACGAAGCCGACGAGCTCAAGGCCCGGATCGCCGGTCTCGACCGGCCGCTGAAGGTGCTTGTCGCGGAGGACGATGCGGTCAACCGCATGGTCGTGAGCAAGATGCTGGGGGCTTTCGACATCGAGCAGCGCGTCGTCACCGACGGGACCGAAGCCGTCGCGGCTGCCTGCGAAGGCAATTACGATGTCGTGCTGATGGACGTGCGCATGCCCGACATGGACGGGCTCGCCGCCACCCGGGCCATCCGCGCGCAAGGCGGGCGCTTCGAGACCTTGCCGATCGTCGCGCTGACCGCCAATGCCTTCCCCGAGGACATCAAGATCTGCCGCGAAGCCGGCATGTCGGACTTCCTGGCCAAGCCGCTGCGCAAGCCGGCGCTGGTCGGAGCGTTGCTGCGGGCGCTGGACGGCCACGTCATGTCGGAGGACGCGCCGCTCCAGCCGGCGTTGATGCCGACCGAGGTGGCCTGGACGGACGAGGAAAGGCAGATAACGGGCGCGTAGCCGCGTTAGACCGAGAAGCTCGTCCCGCAGCCGCAGGACGCGGTGGCGTTGGGATTGTTGACGCGGAACGAGGCGCCGATCAGGTCATCGACGAAATCGACCTGCGACCCCGCCAGGAACGGCTGGGAGGCGGAATCGACCAGCACCACCGCATTGTCCTGCTCGATCACGAGATCGTCGTCGGTGCGGGCACGGTCGATGTCGAACTTGTACTGGAAGCCGGAGCAGCCGCCGCCCTCGACGGAGATGCGCAGCATCGCGCCAGAACCTTCACCCTTGAGGATCTCCCCAATCCGGCGTGCGGCCCGGTCGCTGATGGTCACGGCAGTCGTCATTGCTGGTCTCCGATAGTCCCGGCGTCATACCCAATTCATTTGGTATCCCGCACCCGACATAGTTAAGTGCCACCATACGCAGAATCAAATGGATAGGGACTAAATTCGCCGTGTCCGTCGGAATGGCAGCCCCCCGAGCGCCCTATGCCTGCGACCCCGATCGCAGCCGCGGCCGGTTGGTCGCCGAGCCCCCGAGCCGGACCCGCAGCCCGTTCCGGCGCGATTGCGACCGGGTGATCCATTCCACCGCGTTCCGACGCCTGAAGTACAAGACCCAGGTGTTCGTGTTCCACGAGGGCGACCACTACCGCACCCGGCTGACCCATTCGTTGGAGGTGGCCCAGATCGCCCGCGCGCTGGCCCGCCAGCTCGGGCTCGACGAGGATCTCACCGAAACATTGGCCTTGGCCCACGACCTCGGTCATCCGCCGTTCGGGCACGCGGGGGAGCGGGCGCTGGATGCTTGCCTGAAGCAGTTCGGGGGGTTCGACCACAATGCCCAGACGCTGCGCGTCGTGGCTTCGCTCGAGCACCGCTATCCCGAGTTCGACGGGCTCAACCTCACCTGGGAATCGCTGGAAGGCATCGTCAAGCACAACGGGCCGCTGACCGATCGCAGCGGCGCCCCGGTCGGGCGCTACCGCGAGCATGGCGTTCCCGTCGGGATCGCCGACTACGTCAAGACCTACGATCTCGAATTGTGGAGCTTCGCCTCGCTGGAGGCGCAGGTCGCCGCGATCGCCGACGACATCGCCTATGACGCCCATGACATTGATGACGGTCTGCGCGCCGGCCTGTTCCAGCTCGACGATCTCAAGGTGATGCCGCTGACGGCCGAGATCATCGCCGAGACTGCGGCGCATTATCCCGATCTTGAAGACGTCCGGCGCGGTGCCGAGCTGGTGCGGGAGCTGATCTCGCACCTGATCGGAGCGGTGTTTGCGGAGACAGAGAAGAACCTCGCGGCCGTGAAGCCGCAATCGGCCCAGGATGTCCGGCGGCAGAGCCGGGCGCTGGTCGCGTTTCCCGCCGAGGTGGCGGAGGAAGAGGCCGCCATCAAACGCTTCCTGTACCAGCACATGTATCGCCACGCGCGGGTGATGCGGGTGATGGGCGAGGCCGAGCAGATCCTGTTTGACCTGTTCGCGAAATACCTGAAATCCCCCAGCGAGCTGCCGCCGGAATGGCTGCTGGGGGCTGAGGCGGACGACGAGGGCGACCGGGCCCGCCGGATCGGCAATTTCATTGCCGGAATGACTGACCGCTTCGCCCTGACCGAGCACCAGCGGCTCTTTGACTCGACCCCGGATTTGCGTTAGGCGGCGGCCATGCCCCAGACATCCTCATCGCTGCATCTGTTCGCCGACGTGCTCGCACGCGTGCACGGCGCCTGCCGCGCGCTTGCGGCGGATTCCAGCTGGCCCGAGGGCATCGATTTCTCCCGCGTCGTCGTCGAGCCGCCGCGCGATACCTCCCATGGCGACATGGCGACCAACGCCGCCATGGTGCTTGCGAAAGAGGCAAAGGCAAAGCCGCGCGATCTCGCCGAGCAGATTGCCGAACGGCTGCGTTCCGACGCGCTGATCGCCAAGGTCGATGTCGCCGGTCCCGGCTTCATCAATCTGACTCTGAAGCCCGCCGCCTGGGCCGAGGCGCTGCGCACGGTGCTGCGCGAGGGTGCCGAATACGGCCGCATCCGGGGCGCCGCCAAGGTCAATGTCGAATACGTCTCGGCCAATCCGACCGGGCCGATGCATGTCGGCCATTGCCGCGGCGCCGTGTTCGGCGACGCGCTGGCGAGCCTGCTCCAGTTCGCCGGCCACGATGTCACGCGCGAATATTACATCAATGACGCCGGCGCCCAGGTCGACGTGCTCGCGCGCTCAGCCTTCCTGAGGTATCGCGAAGCGCTCGGCGAGGACATCGGCGCGATCCCGGAAGGGCTCTATCCCGGCGACTACCTCAAGCCGGTCGGGCAGGCGCTGGCGACGGAGCATGGCGACAAGCTGCTCGCGATGAGCGAGGCCCAGTGGCTGCCGACCGTGCGCGCCAAGGCGATCGCGATGATGATGGACGAGATCAAGGACGATCTCGCCGCCCTCAACATCCGCCACGACGTGTTCTTCTCCGAGCGCTCCCTGATCGAGACCGGCAACAACAAGGTTGCCGAGACCATCGACTTCCTGAAGGCCAAAGGCGACATCTACGAAGGCCGCCTGCCGCCGCCGAAGGGCGCGCCGGTCGAGGATTGGGAAGACCGCGAGCAGTTGCTGTTCAGGGCGACCGCCTATGGTGACGACGTCGATCGTCCGCTGATCAAGTCGGACAATTCCTACACCTACTTCGCCTCCGACATCGCCTATCATAAGAACAAGTTCGACCGCGGCTTTGCCGAGATGATCGACGTCTGGGGCGCCGACCACGGCGGCTACATCAAGCGCATGCAGGCCGCGGTGAAGGCGACGACGTCGGCTAAGGGAGCGCTGGACGTCAAGATCGTCCAGCTCGTGAAGCTCTTGCGCAACGGCGAGCCGGTGAAGATGTCCAAGCGAAGCGGGGACTTCGTCACCTTGCGTGAAGTGGTGGATGAGGTCGGCCAGGACGCCGTCCGCTTCATGATGCTGTACCGGAAGAACGACGCGGTGCTCGATTTCGACCTGGCCAAGGTCATGGAACAGTCGCGCGACAATCCGGTGTTCTACGTCCAGTACGGCCATGCCCGCGGTCACTCGATCTTCCGCAATGCCCGCGCCGAGGTGTTCCCGGAACTCCCAGAGGATGCCGGCGCGCGGATCGCATGGCTCGCTGAGTCGGCGATGGAACGCCTGTCGGACCCTGTCGAGCTCGATCTTCTTAAGCGCCTCGCAATTTATCCGCGCATGCTAGAAGCTGCCGCCGCTGCCCATGAGCCGCACCGAATTGCCTTTTATCTCTATGATTTAGCCAGCGAATTTCATGCACTTTGGACGAAAGGGCGCGATTTGCCCTATTTACGCTTCATTATCAATAATGATGCAGATCTTACAAAGGCGCGATTGGCAATGGTCCAGGGCGTCGTCTCGGTCCTGGCATCGGGCCTCGCCATCCTCGGCGTCCATGCCCCGGACGAGATGCGGTAGTTTGGGGCGAACTACTTAAGGGGAATTCGGGGGTAACCGGCAGAAGCCGGATCGCTTAGACTTGGTTGAAAGCCTTGTGGGTCGAAAGCCGTGCCTTGGTCGAGGGGCGCGCGGCTTTCCCGAAGGGACGCATCATCACGATGGCCGAACGATATCAGGACAGACCGTTTCCTTCCGATGACTATGGTCGCGGCGGCGACCAGCATGGGAAGGCGGATAGCGATCCCTTGGCCGAGCTCGCCCGTCTGATCGGGCAGACCGATCCGTTTGCAGCGCAGTCGCGTCCGCCGGCGGCGCCCGCCCATAGCTATCAGGACCACGATTACCGCCAGCTCGATGATCAGCAGGACTACGCGGAGCAGGCACCGTCGCCGCCTTCATGGATGCGGCGTGCCAACGTACAACCGCAGCCGGCACCCGCGCCCGAGCCTGACTATCCGGTCACCGTAAGCCCGGTTCATCCGCTGCATCGCTACGCGGCCAAGCCCGCCGCGCCCGAGCCTGTCGTTCATCAGCCGCAGGCCTACCAGGACTCCTATCAAGATCAGGCTCATCCGGAGCAGGCCTATCAGCAGCATGGTCAGGCCTACCAGGAGCAGTCCTATCAGGAACCGTATGCGCAGCCCGATCCGTCGCGCTACGACGATGCGCTCTATGGTCGGCTGGAGACGAGCGAGCAGGACTATCAGCGCGAGCCGGCCTATCCCGACGACCCTTACGCCTACCAAAGCGACTATCCCGAGGAAGAGGTCGAGGAGCCGAAGAAGCAGCGCGGCGGCATGATGACGGTTGCGGCGATCCTGGCGCTTGCCGTGCTCGGCACCGGTGCTGCATTCGCCTACAAGACCTATATCGGCTCGCCTCGTAGCGGCGAGCCGCCGATCATCAAGGCCGACAACACCCCGACCAAGATCGTGCCGGCGCCGACGGACTCCGCGGCCAAGGTGCCGGACCGCATGGTCAGCGGTGACGGCACTGAAAAGATCGTGCCGCGCGAGGAGGCGCCCGTCGACGTCAACGCCACGGCGGGCGGGCCGCGCGTGGTGTTCCCGCCGCTGAACCAGAATGCGAACCCGCCCTCGGTGGCGAGCGTGTCGCCATCCACCGTGCCGCCGCCGAGCGCGGGTCCGAGCCCGAGCAACGGCACGCTGCCGAACAATTCGCCGCGCGCGATCAGGACCGTTGCGGTGAAGGGCGATCAGACCGATAGCGCCGTGCCGCAATCTGCCGCCGCCAAGCCGGCGCCCGCGGCGCCGAAGCCCGTTGCCGCGCCGGTTGCGCCCGCCGCGCCGCGCAATCCGCCGACCTCGGCCAATGCCAGCGCCAACCAGCCGATGTCGCTGGCGCCGCAATCGTCCCCGGCGGCCGAGCCGCCGCAGCGGATGGCTGCGACCAACCCGACGCAGATCGCGCCGACCAGCAGCGGTGGCGGCTACATCGTGCAAGTCTCCTCGCAGCAGAGCGAGGATAGCGCCGCCGCATCCTACCGGGTGCTTCAGAGCAAATACGGCAGCGTGCTCGGTTCCCGTTCGCCCGTCATCAAGCGTGTCGACCTCACCGACAAGGGCAAGGGAGTCGTCTACCGCGCCTTCGCCGGCCCCTACGGTTCGGCCGAGGAAGCGACGCAGGCCTGCAACAATCTGAAGTCCGCAGGCCTGTCTGCCTGCTTCGTCCAGAGGAATTAACGGCCGTTTCCTTGACCCCCTCGCGGGGCAGGGTTAATCGGCCGTTATGAGAACGCGGGCCTTCATTACCGGCGTATCCGGAACGGAACTGACCGCCGCCGAGCGGGAGTTTATCCGTGCCGAACGCCCATGGGGCTTCATCCTGTTCAAGCGCAATGTCGCGACACCGGCTCAAGTTGCTGCATTGGTTGCGGAATTGCGTTCGGTCGCGAAGGCCCCCGACGCGCCGGTCCTGATCGACCAGGAGGGGGGACGGGTGCAGCGGCTGGGGCCGCCACACTGGCCGGTTTATCCGCCGGGGGCCGTATTCGCGAATTTGTACGACAGTGATTCGGCCCTCGGGCTCACCGCGGCGCGCCTCAGTGCCCGCCTGATCGCAGCCGATCTCGTCGATCTGGGCATCACCGTGGATTGCCTGCCGCTGGCCGATGTGCCGGTGCCGGGCGCCGATGCGGTCATTGGCAACCGAGCCTACGGCACCGAGCCGGGCAAGGTCGCGGCGATCGCCCGCGCCGTCGCCGAGGGCCTGGAGCAGGGCGGCGTGCTGCCGGTGCTCAAGCATATTCCCGGGCATGGCCGCGCCACCGCCGACACCCATTTCAAGCTGCCGACCGTCGACACGCCCCGGGACGAGCTGGAGCGGACCGATTTCGCCGCATTCAAGCCGCTGGCTGATCTGCCGATGGCCATGACTGCACATGTTGTGTTTAGCGCCTTCGACCCCGCCCATCCGGCGACGACATCTGCGACAATGATTGCTGACGTGATTCGCGGCGCAATCGGGTTCCAGGGTTTGTTAATGAGTGATGACGTGTCGATGAACGCGCTGTCGGGGAATATCGCCGAGCGGACTCGCGCGATCTTGGCGGCCGGCTGCGACGTGGCCCTGCATTGCAACGGCAACATCGAGGAGATGCGCGACGTCGCCGGCGAGACACCTGAACTGGCCGGTGGGGCGTTGGAGCGGGCGAACGCCGCGCTCGCCGCACGCAAGCCGCCGCAGCCGTTCGACCGCGTGGCCGCACGCGCCGAACTGGATGCATTGATCGCACGGGCAAACACGGCATCGGCATGACTGCAGAAATCCTATCGTTCGAAACCGGGCGGCCCGCAGAGCTCGCCGAGGGTGAGCCGGCGTTGGTGGTGGACGTCGAGGGCTATGAGGGCCCGCTCGATTTGTTGCTCGCGCTGGCGCGGCAGCAGAAGGTCGATCTCGCCAAGATTTCGATCCTCGCGCTCGCCGACCAGTACCTCCATTTCATCGAAGCCGCGCGAAAGATCCGGCTGGAGCTCGCCGCGGACTATCTGGTGATGGCCGCATGGCTTGCCTTCCTGAAGTCGCGCCTGCTGCTGCCGGAGCCGCCGAGCGCGGAAGGCCCGAGCGCCGAGCAGATGGCGACGGCGCTCGCCAACCGGCTGCGCCGCCTGGAAGCCATCCGCGAAGCCGCCAACCGGCTGATGAACAGGCCGCAATTGCAGCGCGACATCTTCCCGCGTGGCGAGCCCGAGCACATCGCCGAGATCAAGCACCCGAAATACACGGCCACGCTCTATGATTTGCTCACCGCCTATGCCGCGCAACGCCAGTCGCGCGTGCTGGCGAGCGTGCATCTGGCCAAGCGCACGGTGTGGTCGCTCGCCGAAGCGCGCGCCACGCTGGAGCGGCTGGTCGGCAGCATCACCGAGCAGGACGATTGGGGTGTTCTCGACGACTTCCTGATCCGGCATGTCGCCGACCCGACGCAGCGCGCGACGGTGTTCGCCTCAAGCTTTGCCGCCGCGCTCGAACTGGTGCGCGAAGGTCAGCTCGAGCTGAATCAGAAGGAAGCGTTTGCGCCGATCTATTTCCGGAAGGGGCGCCCAAAACCGGTCCCGGACGCAGCTCCTGCGCCTGATGCGCCGGTCGCTTAAGTGCAAGAAGGAGAATCTGCCATGGCAAGCCTGGCTGAAGTGCGGGTAGAAGAGGCCGAGCCGATGGAGAACGAATCCCAGGCGCGTCCTGAGGAGTTGCGGCTGCTGGAGGCGCTGCTGTTCGCCTCGAATGAACCGCTGGACACCGCGACGCTGGCCAAGCGCATGCCCGAGGGCGTCGACGTCAAGACGGCGCTCGAGCAATTGCAAGCCGATTATGCCTCGCGCGGCGTCAATCTCGTTCGCGTCGCCAACAAATGGACGTTCCGCACCGCGGGCGATCTGGCTTGGCTGATGACGCGGGAGAGCACCGAGACCCGCCGCCTGTCGCGGGCCGCAATCGAGGTGCTCGCGATCATCGCCTATCACCAGCCGGTGACGCGGGCCGAGATCGAGGAGATCCGCGGCGTCGTCACGTCAAAGGGCACGCTCGACGTGCTGCTGGAGACCGGCTGGATCAAGCCGCGCGGCCGACGCAAGACGCCGGGCCGGCCCTTGACCTTCGGAACCACCGAGGAGTTCCTGTCGCAGTTCACCTTGGAACAGCTCGGCGACCTGCCGGGCCTGGAAGAGCTGAAGGGGACGGGCCTGTTGGATTCGCGCCTGCCCACCGGGTTCAGCGTGCCGACGCCGTCGGACGATCCGGCGCTGCGTGAGGACGAGGATCCGCTGGAACCCGGCGATGACCTCGATCTCGCCCTTGCGCCTGCGGTCGAGCCTGAGAGCCCGCCAGAAGGCGGCAATGAGGGTGGCAGCGAAGGCGGCGCCGAGGACTGACGTACCGGCGAATTACGGGCCCCTGCGACCAGTTAACACTAGCAAGATTGCGTAGCACCGACAGCGAATTGGCGCTGCCTTGGTCCTTGTTTTTGAGGCCTGCCAAGCCTAGGTTTCGGTGAGATCGGCCGGGTCCCCGGCTATGCGCGTTTGGAGGGTTGCAGGATGGGTTCACTCAGCATTTGGCACTGGATCTTGGTGATCGCAGTGGTCCTGCTGCTGTTCGGCCGCGGCAAGATTTCGGATCTGATGGGCGACGTGGCTCAGGGCATCAAGGCGTTCAAGAAGGGCATGCAGGACGACGACAAGGCTGCCGAGAAGCCCGAGCCGGCGAAGTCGATCGAGCACAATGCTGCGCCGACCGCGACACGGTCCGACGTCGGCAGCAAGGCCGTCTGAGCCGGAAGAAGCACGCGAGACGCGGGTAGCGGCCCGATCCTGCGCGCAAGGGATGGGCCGGCTCCGGCTTCGCGTGAACGGAAGACCTCATGTTCGACATCGGGTGGAGTGAACTGGTCCTCATCGGGGTCGTGGCCCTGATTGCCATCGGCCCGAAAGAGCTGCCGGGCGTGCTGCGCATGGTCGGGCAGTGGATGGGCAAGGCGCGCAAGATGGCGGCCGAATTCCAAGGCCAGTTCCAGGAGGCGATGCGTGAGGCCGAGATGGCCGACCTCAAGAAAAGCTTCGACGAGGTCAAGGAAGCCGCCACGGGTTTTAATCCGATGAGCTCGCTCCAGAAGGACGTGAGCGACGCGCTTCGCATCGATGCGCTGGACAAGCCGGCCGAGACGCCGGCGGCCACCGCCGTCGATCCGCCCGTCACGCCCACGACACCGGAGACCCCGACGCCGTCGACCTTCATGGAAGCCGAAGCGCATGCGGCCGCGGACGAGCCGCTCGCGATCACCCGTGAGGTCGAACAGGCAAAGGTTGCGCAGGACACCGCGCCATCCGAAGCGATCAAGGACGCCAAAGCGTCATGACCGACGCCGATATCGAGGCCAGCAAAGCCCCGCTGATGGACCATTTGATCGAGCTGCGCTCGCGGCTGATCAAGGCGCTGCTCGGCTTCGGCATTGCGTTCATCTTCTGCTTCTTCTTCGCCAAGCAGATCTACAACGTCCTTGTCTGGCCGTTCGTGTGGATTGCGGGTCCGGAGAACTCGAAATTCATCTACACGGCGCTGCTCGAATATTTCATCACCCAGCTCAAGCTCGCGCTGTTCGGCGCCGGCTTCATCTCGTTCCCGATCGTGGCGACGCAGATCTACAAGTTCGTCGCGCCCGGCCTCTACAAGCACGAGAAGCAGGCGTTCCTGCCGTATCTGGTCGCGACGCCGTTCTTCTTCGTCCTGGGCGCGGCGCTGGTCTATTTCGTCGTGCTGCCGATGCTGGTGCGCTTCTCGCTCGGCATGCAGCAGTCCGGCGGCGACGAGACTGCGCAGATCCAGCTGTTGCCCAAGGTCGGCGAATATCTGTCGCTGATGATGTCGCTGATCTTTGCCTTCGGCATCGCCTTCCAATTGCCGGTGATCCTGACGCTGCTCGGGCGGATCGGCATCGTCAGCTCGACAATGTTGCGCGAGAAGCGCCGCTACTTCATCGTCATGGCCTTCGTGATCGCAGCCGTGCTGACGCCGCCCGACGTGCTCAGCCAGTGCTCCCTCGCGTTTCCGCTGATGGCGCTCTACGAGGGCTCGATCCTCGCGGTGGCGATGGTGGAGAGGAAAGCGGCCGCCGCACAGGCTGCCACCGGCACTGACGTGTCGACGCCGGCCAATCCGGCGGAGTAGGGCACTTTCGCACTATCATGTCGTTGTCCAGCCCATGATTCGTCATGCCCGGGCTTGACCCGGGCATCCACGACTTGATCTAAGGCGGCAGATACGTGGATGGGCGGGACAAGCCCGGCCATGACGGGAAGACAGCCATGCACGACATCAAAGCGATCCGCGACAATCCGCAAGCCTTCGACGCCGGCCTCGCGAGGCGTGGCTTGACGCCGATGTCGGCCTCGCTGCTCGCGATCGACGAGAAGCGGCGTGCGGCGATCCTGGCCTCCGAGCAGGCGCAGGCGCGGCGCAATGCAGCTTCGAAGGAAATCGGCGATGCCAAGAAGGCCAAGGACGAGGCGCGTGCGGCCAAGCTGATGGCCGAGGTCGCCGAGCTCAAGACCACGATGCCCGAGCTCGAAGCGGCGGCGAAAGCCGCCGACGATGAGCTGAACAAAGAGCTGGCCGCGATCCCGAACATCCCGTTCGACGACGTGCCCGACGGCGTCGACGAGCACGGCAACGTGCAGCACCACGTGTACGGCAACAAGCGCAACTACGCATTCGCGCCGAAGCTGCATGACGATCTCGGCACCGCTCTCGGCTACATGGATTTCGAAGCGGCGGCAAAGCTCTCCGGCGCGCGTTTCGTCGTGCTGAAGAAGGGGCTGGCGCGGCTCGAGCGTGCCATCGGCCAGTTCATGCTCGATCTGCACACCACCGAGCATGGCTACACCGAGATCAATCCGCCGCTCTTGGTGCGCAACGAGGTGATGTTCGGCACCGGACAATTGCCGAAATTCGAGCACGATCAGTTCTGGGCGATCAAGGGCGAGCTGCTCGCCTCGCCGGACCATGAGCGGCTGAAGACCGAGCGCCTCGGTCTGATCCCCACCGCCGAAGTGTCGCTCACCAATCTCGCCCGCGAATCCATCCTCGATGAGAAGCAATTGCCAATGCGGCTGACCGCGCTGACGCCATGCTTCCGCGCCGAGGCGGGTGCGGCGGGGCGCGACACCCGCGGCATGATCCGCCAGCACCAGTTCACCAAGGTCGAGCTGGTCTCGATCACGACGCCGGAAGTGAGCAAGGACGAGCTGGAGCGGATGCTGTCCTGCGCCGAGCAGGTGCTGCAGAAGCTCGACCTGCATTACCGTGTGATGACGCTCTGCGCAGGAGATATGGGCTTCTCGGCGCAAAAAACCTACGACATCGAGGTCTGGATGCCCGGGCAGGGCGAGGGCGGGGCGTTCCGCGAGATCTCGAGCTGCTCGGTCTGCGGCGACTTCCAGGCACGGCGCATGGATGCGCGCTCGCGCGGGCCCGACGGCAAGCCGCGCTTCGTGCACACGCTGAACGGCTCCGGCACCGCCGTCGGCCGCGCGCTGATCGCCGTGATGGAAACCTATCAGCAGGAGGACGGCTCGATCGCGGTTCCGGACGTGCTCCAGCCCTATATGGGCGGGCTGAAGGTGATCGCGCGCGACTAAAGCGTTTTCCTGCGAAGTGGACACCGGTTCGCGTCCGAAAACGCGGCATGACGAGAATCGCGTTGCGAAGATCGGGCGGCCCGCTATCCTGCCGGCCCGTCCACGCGAACCCTCCGTTCATGGCCTTGCACCGCGACATCTTCTGGGTCGGCAGACAATGGGCGGTGACGGGGGCCGGGATCCAGGCCATCGATCAGCGCCTCCGCGGCGTTCTCGACATCGAGATCGCGCGGCTCTGGGACGACGATCTCGTGCAGAGCCGGCGGGCCAAGCCCGGGGTCAATGCTGCGGATTTCGACAAGGCGCTGAGCGTGGCACGCGAACGCTTTCCGCAGGAGCCGACGTCCGATCCGTTCGTCGCGCAGCTAAAGGCGCTCGGCGTCATCGAGGCTTCCGTCGTGAACCCGGTCGTGCCGGCGATGCAACTGCGTGCAGAAGGCCGGCTTGCGCGCTTCCTGCCGCAATGGCGCGTTCGCCGCTAGCGGGACCAGCCAGGGAACCAGCCGCCGGCCCGCCGCAATCGTCCGGTTTGCCTGATCGGCGCTGGCCGGATAAGACGGCTCAGACCCGCTTTCAGGAATCGAACCTTCCGCATGCGCATTCTCTGCACCAATGACGACGGCATCCACGCTCCCGGCCTCAAGGTCGTGGAGGAGATTGCGCGCGCTTTGACCGATGATGTCTGGGTGGTGGCGCCCGAGCTCGACCAGTCTGGCGTGTCGCACTCGCTGTCGCTGAACGATCCCTTGCGTCTGCGCGAGGTCGGCCCACGGCACTTCGCCGTGCGCGGCACGCCGACCGACTGCGTCATCATGGGAGCGCGCCATATTCTGGGAGCCAAGCTGCCCGATGTCGTGCTGTCCGGCGTCAATAAGGGCCGCAACGTCGCCGAGGACGTGGTCTATTCCGGCACCATTGCCGGCGCATTGGAAGGCACCATCCTGGGGTTGCCGTCATTCGCATTGTCGCAGGAGTTCAGCGTCGAGACCCGCGAACGGCCGCCCTGGGACACGGCCCGCAAATTCGGGCCGGATATCCTGCGCAAGGTGATCGCCGCCGGCGTTCCGAAGGACACCGTCATCAACATCAACTTCCCGTCCTGCGCGCCGGAGGATGTGCTGGGCATCCGCGTCACGCGGCAAGGCAAGCGCAATCTCGGCTTCCTCAGGATCGACGAGCGCCGGGACGGCCGCGGCAATCCTTATTTCTGGATCGGATTCGAGCGGACCGCGATGCTCGACACGCCCGCCGACGGCACCGATCTCGCGGCGCTGCGCGAGCGCTACGTCTCGGTCACCCCGCTCAGGCTCGACCGCACCGACGAGGCGTTTTCGGAAGCGCTTGGCCTCACCCTGAAATAAGGGTTAGCTGCCGCGAAGCGCGGCCTCGATGGTCTTGCCGAGCGCGTCGAGCTGAAACGGCTTCTGGAGCGCCGGCCGGTCGCGATATTGCTCGGGCAAGCCGGAGGAGCCGTAACCGGTAGCGAAGATGAACGGGCAGCCCTTGGCCATGATGACATCGGCGACCGGCGAGATGACCTTGCCGTTGACGTTGACGTCGAGAATGGCGAGATCGAACTCGGTGGATTGCGCAAGCCGCATGGCCTCATTGATGTCGCCCGCTTCGGCGGCAACCCTGTAGCCGAGCTCCTCCAGCATGTCCGCAACCATCATTCTGATCATGACCTCGTCCTCGACGAGGAAAACAGAGCGGCCCGAAAGCCCTGTCGCAGTCATGGTTGAGTCCTTGCCCATTCCCGTAAACGTTCGCAGATAACGATAGGCGACGCAATGCGCGTTTCGGCGAACGCAAACCTCGCAAATGGCTTAGCGCTTTGAAAGCCTTGTTGTGGTCAAATGCTGCACTGAAACGCTATCATGAGTTCCTGAGCCGGAACAAGATTCTCGTCTCGGGTTCTTGCGGTGCAGTGCCGCGATCCGCCCGGACGAGATGAGCAATAGCAGCAATGACGCCCCACCAGCACCCGCCGGAAAAGATGATGTTTCAGCTCACCCTGAGGCGTCGGGGCATCAGCGATCAGGCCGTGCTCCGGACCATGGAAGAGGTGCCGCGCGAGCTTTTCGTCGACGAGGCCGATCGCGAGGGCGCCTATCATGACAGCGCGCTGCCGATCGCCTGCGGGCAGACCATCAGCCAGCCCTTCGTCGTCGCCTACATGACCGAGCAGCTCCAGCTCCAGAAGCAGCACCGGGTGCTCGAAATCGGCACCGGCTCCGGCTACCAGGCCGCCGTGCTGTCGCGGCTCGCCGGCCAGGTGCTGACCGTCGAGCGCTATCGCAAGCTCGCCGACACGGCACGCGCCCGGCTTGAGAAGCTCGATTGTCACAATGTTGAGGTGATGCTCGGTGACGGTCTCAATCTGCCTCCCAACATCGGCCCGTTTGACCGCATCATCGTCACCGCCGCGATGGAGCAGATACCGGAGAACCTGGTCGAGCGGCTGGAGGTCGGGGGCATCCTGATCGCCCCGGTCGGCCCGCATCAGGGCGTGCAGACGCTGACCCGCCTGGCCCGCAGCGAAACCGGAATCGAGCGCAAGGAACTCGTCGAGGTCCGCTTCGTGCCGGCACTGCCCGGGGTGGCGCGGGAGCTGTAGAATCCCGGATCGGCAGTGCCGCCAACATCTTATTGTGAGGGTTAAGCCGTTATTTACTCGGCGCGTGTTTACTTAAAACACCAGTTCTGTTGCGTACGAGTGAGTAACCATGTCCGCTGTCGCCGAGTTGCTTTACTCGCGCCGCGTGCCGCAGGTCGCGGTGCTGGCGCTGATCTCCTTCAGCTTTGCAGGGTGCAGCGCCGACATGTCGTCGCGGCTGTCCCAGACGAACTTCTCCAATCCTTTCGCCTCCGAGCAGACCGGTTCGGTGCAGCAGCCACCGCCGCCGCAGCGTGAGCTGCCGCAATATGCGCGGCCGCAGACGCAGCCCGGTTACTACCAGTCGCAGGCTTTGCCTCCGCCCGCGGTGTCTGCCCCGCAGTCCTATCCCGTTGCCTCCGGGGGCGGGGTGTCCGGTGGCGGACGCGGCGTCAGCTCATATGCGCCCCCGGCGCAACCGCACCTGGAGACCACGGCCACCGTCCCGCCGCGGTCGGTCGCGGCCGCCCAGCCGGCCGGCGGAACCAAGATCATCGTCGGTACCAGCGACACGCTCGACGTGCTCGCCAAGCGCTATCGCGTCACGCCGCAGGCGATCCTTGCCGCCAACGGCTACAAGGGTCCGCGGACGCTCTCGCCCGGCCAGCAGCTGATCATTCCGTCGCCGGCGACGGCAGCTGCACCGGCGCCCGCGATGGCCCCGGTCGCGGCAGTGCCTGCGGCGAAGCCGGTTGCTGCCGTCGCGGCACCGCCGAGCACGCACTTCGTCAACCGCGGCGACACGCTCGCCAGCATCGCGCGCAAGAACCGCATCTCGGCGGCAGAGCTCGCCCGTGCCAACGGCCTCGATCCGTCGGCAAAGCTGAAGCTCGGCACCAAGCTGACCGTGCCCGGTGCCAAGACAGCCGCCGTCGCGGCGCCGGTCGCTGCGGCTCCGATCGCGGCTGCACCGGTGGCCGGAACGCTCCAGCCCGTCGCGGCAGCTCCGGCGCCCGTGACCAAGGTGGCCACGGCCGCTGCGCCCGTGCAGAGCGCGCGGCTCGCCCAGGCCACGAGCAATGTGGAAGAGAAGGCTGCCGAGACGCCGGCGAAGGCTGCGGAGGCCACCGGCGCGCTGCCGACCTTCCGCTGGCCCGTCCGCGGCAAGGTGGTCACGAGCTACGGTGCCAAGACCAATGGCAAGTCCAATGACGGCATCAATCTCGCGGTGCCCGAGGGGACGCCGGTCAAGGCGGCCGAAGATGGCGTCGTCGCCTATTCCGGCAACGAGCTGAAGGGTTACGGCAATCTGGTTCTGGTTCGGCACTCCAACGGCTACGTCACCGCATATGCCCATGCGAGTGAGCTGTTGGTGAAGCGCGGCGATACCATCAAGCGCGGCCAGGTCATTGCCAAGTCGGGTCAATCCGGGGAAGTGGCGTCGCCGCAGCTCCACTTCGAGATCCGCAAGGGATCGAGCCCGGTTGACCCGCTTCAATTCCTCAACGGGGCGTGAGACTTACGTAGCCTCCGCACGAACAGTGTCGTCGCCCGGCTCGACCGGGCGACCCAGTACGCCGCAGCCTCTCGATCGATCACAACGGTCTCTGGAATACCGGATCGCCCGCTCCAGTGCGCAAGCGCGCACAAGGCGGGCGATGACAGTTGAATTCGGGGTAACAGCTCGCGCTACTACGCCGTCAGCTTCACACCCAGCCGTCCCGCCAGCTCCTGCACGAACTGCCAGGCAACGCGGCCCGAGCGCGAGCCGCGTGTCGTCGACCATTCCAGCGCCTCGCGCTCGAGCGCCTCGTCGTCGATCCCGATGCCGAAATGGCTGCAATAGCCGCTCACCATGGCGAGATATTCGTCCTGGCTACAGCGGTGGAAGCCGAGCCAGAGGCCGAAGCGATCCGACAGCGAGACCTTCTCCTCCACCGCTTCGCCCGGATTGATCGCGGTCGAGCGCTCGTTCTCGATCATCTCCCGCGCCAGCAGATGGCGCCGGTTGGAGGTGGCGTAGAGGACGACGTTCTCTGGCCGGCCCTCGATGCCGCCTTCGAGCACCGCCTTGAGCGACTTGTAGGAGGCATCGTTGCCGTCGAAGGAGAGGTCGTCACAGAACACGATGAAACGGAAGGAAGAGGCTCGCAGCTGCTCCATCAGGGCCGGCAGGCTCTCGATGTCCTCACGGTGGATCTCGATCAGCTTGAGCTTGTCGGCCGATTTGCGCTCCGCGTTGATGCTGGCATGCGCTGCCTTCACCAGTGACGACTTGCCCATGCCGCGTGCGCCCCAGAGCAGGGCGTTGTTGGCAGGCAGGCCGTTGGCGAAGCGCTCGGTGTTCTCCATCAGGATGTCGCGCATCCGGTCGACGCCCTTGAGCAGGAACAGCTCGACGCGGCTCACGCGCGGCACCGCCGAGAGGCGTCCGTCGGGATGCCAGACATAGGCGTCCGCCCGCTTGAACGACTCGGCCTCGACCGCCGGCTTGCCTTGGGCGGAGAGGTGCGCCGCAATGGTCTCCAGGGCACGGACGATGCGCTCCTGCGCGGGGTCTGGCTCTGCCTTGGTGACCGCCGCCGTGGGGCGTTTTGCCGCGACACGGGTGGGCTTGTTGGCAGGGGTGCGGGGGCCTTTGCCGGCCGGGCTTTTGCTATGGTTTTTGGGCATGTCCGAAGTTCCTGAGAACGCAGCCTTATCGGGCCTCACGGGCCGCCGCAAGGTGGCCCAAAAGGGCAGTCTGGCAGCGTTGCAATTGGGGCAATGGCCGCTATAGTCCGCGCGAATTTGACCGAACCGGTCGCCTTCGAGGGCCTGACCGGCTTTCCCCCGTTCTCACGAGGATCGTCCGAATGCTGATTACCCCTGCGTATGCCCAGGCCGCGGCCGCTGGCGACACCAACAGCATGTTGATGTCGCTGCTGCCGTTCGCCCTGATCTTCGTGATCATGTACTTCCTGATTCTGCGCCCGCAGCAGAAGAAGGTCCGCGACCACGCCGAGCTCGTGAAGAATATCCGCCGCGGCGACACCATCGTGACCTCGGGAGGTCTCGTCGGCAAGGTTACCAAGGTGGTCGACGACGACCAGATCGAGTTCGAGATTTCCGACGGCGTGCGCGTGCGGCAGATGCGCCAGATGATCTCGGGCGTTCGTGCCAAGGGCGAGCCGGCCAAGGAAAGCGCAAAAGAGAGCGCCAAGGACGACACCGCGGCGAAGTGAGAGCTTCACCGCGAGTCTCAAGTCTCCTGATCTGACAGGTCCAGTCGATGTTGTATTTCACGCGGTGGAAGGCGCTGGGGATTATCCTGACGGCGCTGATCGTGTGCCTCTGCGCGGTCCCCAACTTCTTCCCCGAGGCGCAAGTCAAGAGCTGGCCCGCCTGGGCGCAGCGCCGCCTCGTGCTCGGCCTCGACCTCCAGGGCGGCTCCTATCTGCTACTCGAGGTCGACGCTGCCTATGTGAAGAAGGAACGGCTGGATCAGATCCGCGACGAGGTTCGCCGGACGTTGCGCGACGCCAAGATCGGCTTCACCGGCGGCGTCACCGTCCGCAATGACGCGGTCGAGGTTCGCATCACCAAGGAAACCGACGTGCAGCCGGCGCTCGCCAAGCTGCGCGAGCTGTCCCAGCCGCTGGGCGGCCTGATGGGATCCAGCGGTCAGCGTGACCTCGAGGTGACTGATGCCGGCGGCGGGGTGATCCGCCTGAGCGTCCCGCAGGCCGCGGTGCTCGATCGCCTGCGAAAGACCATCGAGCAGTCGATCCAGATCGTCGAACGCCGCGTCAACGAGCTCGGCACCGTCGAGCCCGTCATCCAGCGCCAGGGCAACGACCGCATCCTGGTGCAGGTCCCCGGTCTTCAGGACCCGACCCGCCTGAAGGAACTGCTGGGCAGGACCGCGAAGATGGAATTCCGCATGGTCGACACCTCCGTGCCGCCGGATCAGGCGCAAGCGGGCAGGGTGCCGCCGGAATCCGAACTGCTGATGAGCGCCTCGCCTCCGCCGACGCCCTACGTGGTCAAGAAGCAGGTGCTGGTCGCCGGCGGCGACCTGACCGATGCGCAGGCGACCTTTGACCAGCGCACGGGTGAGCCGGTCGTCAGCTTCAAGTTCAACACCTCGGGCGCGCGCAAATTCTCGCAGGCCACGCAGGAGAACGTGGGGCTGCCGTTCGCGATCGTGCTGGACAACAAGGTGATCTCGGCGCCCGTCATCCGCGAGCCCATCACCGGCGGCCAGGGCCAGATCTCCGGCAATTTCACGGTGCAGTCGGCCAACGATCTGGCCATCCTGTTGCGCGCCGGCGCATTGCCGGCTCCGCTCACGGTGGTCGAGGAGCGCACCGTGGGTCCGGGACTCGGCCAGGACTCGATCGAGAAGGGTCAGCTGGCGGCCTATGTCGGCTCGATCCTCGTCATCATCTTCATGCTCGTGACCTACCGGCTGTTCGGCGTGTTCGCCAACATCGCGGTGGCCATCAACGTCGCAATGATCTTCGGCCTGCTGTCGCTGCTCAATGCCACGCTGACGCTGCCTGGTATCGCCGGCATCGTGCTCACCGTCGGCATCGCCGTCGATTCCAACGTGCTGATCTACGAACGCATCCGCGAGGAATTGCGCGGCGGACGCAATGCGATCTCGGCGATCGACGCCGGCTTCAAGCGGGCGCTCGCCACCATCCTCGATTCCAACATCACCACATTCATTGCCGCCGCGGTGCTTTTCTACATCGGCACCGGTCCGGTGCGCGGCTTCGCCGTGACGCTCGGCATCGGCATCATCACCACGGTGTTCACCGCCTTCACCCTGACCCGGCTGATCGTCGCCTGGTGGGTGCGGTGGAAGCGGCCGCAGAGCGTGCCGATCTAGGAGCCTGATCGTGACTCAGACCGTTCTCATCGGGCTCGGCGTTCTCATCGCCATTCTCACCGTGGTCTCGGCGCTCGGCCTGCTGCCGTCGCTGCGCATCGTCCCCGACGATACGCATTTCGACTTCACGCGCTTCCGTCGCATCAGCTTTCCGATCTCGGCGGCGCTGTCGATCGTCGCGATCGTATTGTTCTTCACCCACGGCCTGAACCTCGGTATCGACTTCAAGGGCGGCACGCTGCTGGAGGTGAAGGCGAAGTCCGGCGCCGCCGACATCGCGGCGATGCGTACCTCGCTCGACGGCCTGGGCCTCGGCGAGGTCCAGCTGCAGCAGTTCGGCGGTCCGGAGAACGTCCTGATCCGCGTTGCGGAGCAGCCGGGCGGCGACGCGGCCCAGCAGGCAGCCCTGCAGAAGGTTCGTGGCGCGCTTGGCGACAGTGTCGACATTCAGCGCACCGAGGTGCTGGGTCCGCGCGTCGCCGGCGAGCTCCTGGCCTACGGCATGCTCGGCCTGATGCTCGCGATCGTCGGGATCCTGATTTATCTCTGGTTCCGGTTCGAATGGCAGTTCGCGCTGGGCGCGATGATCGCCAACGTGCACGACATCGTGCTAACGATCGGCTTCATGTCGATCAGCCAGGTCGATTTCGATCTGACCAGCATCGCCGCGCTTCTGACGATTCTCGGCTACTCGCTCAACGACACCGTCGTCATCTACGATCGCATCCGGGAAATGCTGCGTCGCTACAAGAAGATGCCGATGCCCCAGCTGCTCAACGAATCCATCAACTCGACGCTGTCGCGCTCGATCATCACCCACGTCACGGTGACGCTCGCGCTGCTCGCGCTGCTCTTGTTCGGCGGCCATGCTATCCACAGCTTCACCGCGGTGATGATGTTCGGCGTGGTGCTGGTCGGCACCTACACCTCGATCTTCATTGCAGCGCCGATCCTGATCTATCTCGGCGTCGGCGAGCACCGCGAAGACGCGCCCGATACGACGACGCCGGCGAAGAAAAGCAAGGCATGATCCGAACCTCGTGCCCTCGCAGGCGTTTGCGAGGGCAGTAAGCCCATTCGGACGAAACTCATGGCCGGCGATCCCAACGCTCCGCATTTCCCGCGCTCGGCGCCGATCGACGCCTATGGCAAAGGCGGCTTCGCCTTTGCCGGCATGTCCCATCGGGGCTCGCTGCTCTGCCTGCCCGACGCGATCTGGGCCTGGGACGTGACCGACCCCGCGAAGATCGACCGCTACTCGCTGGATCGGGTGTTCACGGCGGCCAACAGCATCGACACGCTTCTGGTCGGCACTGGAACGGGGCTGTGGCTGCCGCCGCCGGAGCTGCGTCAGGCGCTCAAGGCGGTGAGGGTGGTGCTGGACACGATGCAGACCGGCCCGGCCGTGCGCACCTACAACATCATGATCGGCGAACGGCGGCGGGTTGCCGCCGCGCTGATCGCCGTGCCATGAGCAGCCCGGCGCCGCCATCCGACTCCGCCGCGTTCTGCGCCGATCTCGTGCGCAGCCATGACTTTCCGCGCTACGCCGCGACCCTATTCGTGGCGGCCGCCGAGCGCCGCGCGTTGCTGGCGCTGTACGCCTTCAACGTCGAGATCGTCCGCGTCCGCGACCAGGTGAGCCAGCCCTTGCCCGGCGAGATCCGCCTGCAATGGTGGACCGACATGCTGTCGGGCCATGTCCATGGCAGCGCCGAGGGTAATCCGGTGGCGGCGGAGCTGCTTCGTGCGATCCGCGATTTCGACCTGCCGGTCGAGCCGCTGTCGCTGCTTGCCGAGGAGCACCAGTTCGATCTCTACAACGACCCGATGCCGACCATGGCCGCGCTGGAAGGTTACCTCGCGGCGACCTCATCGGCGTTGTTTGCCCTGGCAGCGCAAGTGTTGGGACCGCCTTCGGAGGCGGCCGAGCATGTCGCCCGCCATGCCGGGCTGGCGCAGGGTATCGTGCAGGTCATCGCCAATCTGCCGCGCGATGCCGCGCACCGGCAATTGTTCGTGCCGCAGCAGGTGCTGGAGCAGCACGATTGCAGCATGGGGGATGTCTTCGCCGGCAAGGAGACGCCCAATCTCCATGCGGTGCTGGAGCAGCTCGCGGGCGAAGCCCGGCAGCATATGACCGCGGCTTCATCGCTGCTGGCGCAGCTGGCGCCGCCGTTGCGGCCGGCGTTTCTGCCGCTGCGCCAGGCGCAGGCCGATCTCGAGCGCCTGTCGCGCCCGGGACGCAATCCGTTTAGGTTGCAGCCGACCTCGCGGTTGCGCACGCTCTGGACGCTGTGGCGCGCCTCGCGATCGCGTGAATTTACCAAATAGACGCCGGCTTATCGCCTGGCCCGCCCAAATGCTCTATGCTGTCCTATGGCTGACATGTCCCAAAGCTCGTTCGATCTCAGCGGCCTTCCGGTCGCCCCGGAAGACATTCACGCCGCCGCCAAGACCATCCAAGGCGCCGTTGTCGAGACGCCCTGTAGCCACAGCCGGACGCTGAGCAGCATCTGCGGCTGCGACATCTGGCTCAAATTCGAGAACCTGCAGTTCACCTCCTCGTTCAAGGAGCGCGGCGCGCTCAACCGGCTCACCGCGCTGACGCCGGACGAGCGCGCGCGGGGCGTGATCGCGATGTCCGCGGGCAACCACGCGCAAGGCGTTGCCTATCACGCCAAGCGGCTCGGCATTCCCGCCACCATCGTGATGCCGATCGGCACGCCCATGGTGAAGATCGAGAACACCAGGCATCACGGCGCCGAGGTGGTGGTCACGGGCGCGACGCTGGAGGAGGCGGCCGCCTTTGCGCGCAGCCACGGTGAAGCGCACGGCATGGTCTTCGTCCATCCTTACGACGATCCGCTCGTCATCGCCGGGCAGGGCACGATCGGGCTGGAAGTGCTGAAGGCGGTCCCGGAACTCGACACGCTGGTCGTCCCGATCGGCGGCGGCGGTCTGATCAGCGGGATTGCCATTGCCGCGAAGTCGATCAAGCCGTCGCTCAGGATACTGGGCGTCGAGGCTTGGCTCTATCCCTCGATGTACAACGCCATTCACGACGGCAATCTGCCGGCGCGCGGCGATACGCTCGCCGAGGGCATCGCGGTGAAATCACCGGGCAAGATCACCACCGAAATCGTTCGGCGCCTCGTCGACGATATTGCGCTCGTCAACGAAGCCGAGCTCGAGCGCGCAGTCGCGACCCTGATCTCAATCGAGAAGACCGTCGTCGAGGGCGCTGGCGCCGCCGGCCTCGCCGCGCTGATGTCCGATCCGTCCCGCTTTGCCGGCGAGAAGGTCGGCCTCGTGCTGAGTGGAGGCAATATCGACACGCGGCTGATCGCCTCCGTGCTCACCCGCGAGCTGGCGCGCGAGGGGCGGCTGACGCAGTTGTCGCTCGATATCCCCGACAGGCCGGGGCAGCTCGCCGCGGTAGCGGCACTGCTGGCCGAGGCGGGTGCGAACATCATCGAGGTCTCACACCAGCGGACCTTCTCCGACCTGCCGGCCAAGGCGACGCTGCTGCAGCTTGTCATTGAGACCCGCGATGCCGCGCATCTCGACGAGGTGATGGCCAGGCTCAGCGCATCCGGACTGAGCGCGCGCTGCACCTGAGCACGCGCTAACGTGACGCCAAATCCGCGACGTGGTCGATCAGCCGGTCGATCTCGGCTTGGGTGTTGTAGTAGTGGGGAGAAGCCCGGACGAGCGGCGGCAGCTCGCGGATCTCGGCATCGATGCGGGTACTCGACGGGTCTGAAGCGCCGATTGTGATGCCCGCCGCCGCGGCGCTGCTGACAATGGCCTCCGCTTCATATCGATCCAAAGTGAAGCTGACGATGGCGCCAGGCTTGCGGCCAAGGTCGTGAATAGTGATGCCGCGAATGGAAGCGAGGCCGCTGCGAAGGCGGCCCGCGAGCAGCCGGCAGCGCTCCTCGATGGCATCCATGCCGATGTCGAGCGCATAATCGACGGCAGCGCCGAGCCCAAGCCGGGCGGCGTAATTATTCTCCCATGTCTCGAAGCGGCGGGCATCGTCGCGGAGCCGATATTCATCGCGCGAGACCCAGGGCGCTGCAAAATGGTCGATCATCGGTGGCTCGAGCTGCTGCAGCAGCGGGCCGCGCACATAGAGAAAGCCGGTACCACGCGGCCCCCGCAGGAATTTGCGTCCCGTGGCCGACAGCATGTCGCAACCGATCGCCTCGACGTCGACCTCCATCTGGCCGATCGCCTGGCAGGCATCGAGCAGATAGGGGATGCCGTGTGCTCGCGCAATTCTGCCGATGGCCGCTGCGGGATTGGTTAGCCCGCCATTGGTCGGAACCCAGGTGACGGCGATCAGCTTCACGCGTTCGTCGATCATACGTTCGAGTGCGCCGACATCGAACTCGCCCGTCGCATCGCTCGGTACCACATCGATGACCGCGCCTGTGCGTTTGGCGGCCTGAAGAAACGCAACATAGTTGGCGGCGTACTCCGCTTCGGCCGTCAGGATCCGGTCGCCCTCTCGAAATGGAAGCGAATAGAACGCCATCTGCCAGGCAACCGTCGCGTTTTCCACCAGGGCGATTTCATCCGGCGATGCGTTCAGGAGCCGGGCCACTGAGCCGTAAACGGCTTCGAGCCGATCTGACGCGCGATCGGCTGCGGCATAGCCGCCGATCTCGGTCTCGAGATCGATATGTCCCTTCATCGCCGCGACGACGGGCGCGGGCATGAGAGCCGCACCGGCATTGTGGAGATACGCGAGCCGGGAGGCAGCAGGCGTGTCGGCACGAATCTGGTTGATGTCGATCACGTCAGAGCCTCCATCGTCAGGTTCCTCGTAGACACAATGACGTACGCGAGCAAGCTCGGGCAAACGACTGTTCCAGCTGGAGCATGCGGATCGGGATGCCTATGCTGATCGGAAGCGCAATCTGGCACGGAATCACAGGGAATACCCAATGGCAAAGAACACGATCTGCCTCTGGTACGACAAGGATGCTGAAGCCGCGGCCCGCTTCTATGCCGAGACGTTTCCCGACAGCGCGGTGAGTGCGGTCCATCGCGCGCCCAGCGACTATCCGTCCGGCAAGGCAGGCGATGTCCTGACCGTCGAGTTCACAGTAGCCGGCGTTGCCTGTCTCGGCCTCAATGGCGGACCCGTCTTCAAGCACAACGAGGCCTTCTCGTTCCAGATCGCCACCGACGATCAGGCGGAGACCGATCGCTACTGGAACGCCATCGTCGGCAATGGCGGGCAGGAGAGTGCGTGCGGCTGGTGCAAGGACAGATGGGGAGTCTCCTGGCAGATCACGCCGCGTGTGCTGACTGAGGCGTTGGCCGCCGGTGGCACGGAGGCCAAGCGCGCCTTCGATGCGATGATGGGGATGACGAAGATCGACGTCGCCGCGATCGAAGCCGCGCGCCGCGGCTGAGACGGTCGCGCCTCAGATGCAGAGGCCGAGCAGCTTGACGTGACAATTGCCGGACTTCGGCTTGCTCGCGGGCGGTACCTCGCGCTTCACCGCGACGACGGGCTCCTTGTCCTTTTTCTTGCCTTTGCCCTTGAGCCCGTAATCGCCCGCGATCACCATTGCCCAATAAGTGCGCTTGCCACTCGCATTCTTGGCGCTGGCAATGCCGACGCGCGAGGCGTTGTGCAGCAACAGGTTCTTGCGGTGCCCGGAGGAGTCGATCCACTGGCCCAGCGTCTTCTCGAAGCTTTCGTAGCCGTAGGCGATGTTCTCTGCGGCACGGCCCGCGCCGGCCGGTGCGACGCGCCGGTTGAATGGGCCGAGTGCGTCGTGGCTGAGGTCGTCCTTCGCCGCCATCGCGCGGGCCTGATCCATGGCTATGCGATCGAGGGTGGCGTCGCGGACAACGCGGGCCTCACCATGCTTGAGACGGAAGCTGGAGATCAGCTCCGCCGGTGAGTCGGCCAGCGCAGGCGCCCCTGCCAGCAGCACAAGGCCGGCGATCGTTCCGCCAACCATACGATGCATCATCGTCCCCCGAGCGCCCATGATCTCTGCCAATTCTGCGTGATCCAAGCGCTTCTCGATCGCCATTGTGGAGGCTTCAAGGCGCAGATTCCGCGCTAGCTCGTCGGGAGCTTCGCCTCGAAATTGAAGCGGTCGCGCAGGTTCTTGCGCTGCTCCAGGATATCCTTGAGGAAGGCGCGATCTTGCTCGTTCTTCATCATCGGCTCGATCAGGTCGAGCTGGTTCATGGCGACCAGTTGCAGGACCTCGATGCGCGGCTTGCCGCTGGTGTTCCGTGGCAGGGCGTGCACGACCTGGATGTGCTCGGGCGGCTTCGGTCCCTTGGCGGCGGCAAGCTCGCTGCGGAGCTGGCCCTCGAGCGCGGCCTGATCGGCTTCGACGAAGGCGTAAAGCCCGACGCCGGAGCGACGGTCGGCAAAGGCGACGATGGCGGCGTCGCGCACGGCGGGATTCCGGCGGATCAACTCGGCCAGCACCGGCGCGTCGTTGACGAGCCGACGGCCGCCGCCCTCGCGGTCGGTGAAGTTGAACAGGCCGCGGGTGATGGCGCGATAGACCTTCTTGCCGGTGGCGAGCCACAGGCTCGCGGCGAACGACTTCCTCGCCAGGATCTTTCGCTCTCGCGGCGTCAGCGCCTCGGGCGCGTAGGAGCGCTTGTGCTTGAGCAGATGCCGGAGGTCTTCATAGGCGAGGATGCGATAGAGCCGGCCGCGGCGCTTGAAGCACGCGGCGAGCTGGAAGTCGGTGACATAGGCGCGGCCGTCGCGGCCGACCAGCCAGTTCTGCTCCTTGGCGAGATCGTTGTGGCAGATGCCGGCGCGGCGCAGCCGACGCAGTGCGGCCTTGGCGGAGCGGAAATAGGCGACATCGCCATGGGGCTTTGCCAGGTGCAGCGCGACGCCGTCGACGAAGCCGCGCACCAGAGCGCGGCGCCCGGCCCAGAGCAGCTCGGGGCCGACGTCGAGGCCCTTGGCCCGCACCAGGGCCTGCTTCTCGCGGGCGAACAGGTGGCGTGCCAGCAGAAACGACCACCATGGCACCTCGTCGAGCCGGCGCAGCACCGCGTCGATCTCGCCGCTTTCGCTGCGGAAACGGCCGCGCTCGACAGTCGAGAACACGTCGCGCTTGAGCATCACGCCTTCGGTCCAGCGCGCCGACAGCTCTGCGGCGTCGTCTTTGGGCAAGCTCATTGCAAACTCACGCGGCGGCGGCAATGCGCAGGTGATCGGCGATCCAGCGATCGAGATCGGCGAGCGCCCGTGCGCTCAGCGCCTGCTTCTTGGCCACCGTCTTCTCGTTGCCGCGCAGCCGCGTGCCGTCGGGCTTCTTCGTAGGCACGCTCGTGAGCGGTGGAAACAGGCCGAAATTGATGTTCATCGGCTGGAACGAGCGCGTGCCCGGCTCGATGGTCTCGATATGGCCGCCGGTGATGTGACCGAGCAGCGATCCCAGTGCGGTCGTAGCCGGCGGGCTGACAAGCGTCTCGCCGCGCGCTTCCGCGGCTGCATAGAGACCCGCGATCAAGCCGACGCTGGCGGATTCCACATATCCTTCGCAGCCCGTCATCTGGCCGGCGAAGCGCAGCCGCGTCTGTGCGCGCAGCCGCAGCTGGCCGTCGAGCAGCTTCGGCGAGTTCAGGAAGGTGTTGCGATGCAGGCCGCCGAGGCGGGCGAATTCGGCGTTCTCCAACCCCGGAATGGTGCGGAAGATGCGCTGCTGCTCGCCATACTTCAGCTTGGTCTGGAAGCCGACGATGTTGTAGAGCGTGCCGAGCTTGTTGTCCTGGCGCAGCTGAACAATTGCGTAGGGCTTGGTGGTGGGATCGTGCGGATTGGTGAGGCCGACCGGCTTCATGGGACCATGACGCAGCGTCTCGGGGCCGCGCTCCGCCATCACCTCGATCGGCAGGCAGCCGTCGAAATAGGGCGTGTTGGTCTCCCATTCCTTGAACTCAGTCTTCTCGCCGGCGATCAGTGCGGCGACGAAGCCCTCATACTGCTCCTTGGTCATGGGGCAGTTGATGTAGTCGGCACCGTTGCCGCCGGGGCCGATCTTGTCGTAGCGCGATTGGAACCAGGCCACCGACATGTCGATGGATTCGCGGTGCACGATCGGCGCGATGGCGTCGAAGAAGGCGAGGGCGTTCTCGTCGGTCAGCTCGCGGATGGCGTCGGCCAGCGGCGCGGAGGTGAGGGGGCCGGTGGCGACGATGACGTTGCTCCACGCGGCCGGCGGCAGGCCCGCGATCTCGCCGCGCGCGATCTCGATCAGGGGATGATCGTTCAGCGCCTTGGTGACGGCCGCCGAGAAGCCGTCGCGATCGACCGCGAGTGCGCCGCCGGCGGGCACCTGGTTGGCGTCGGCCGCGCGCATGATCAGCGAGCCGAGGCGGCGCATCTCCGCATGGAGCAGGCCGACGGCGTTGTTGGCGGCGTCATCCGAGCGGAATGAGTTGGAGCAGACGAGCTCGGCAAGTCCGTCGGTGCGGTGCGCCTCGGTCATGCGGGTCGGCCGCATCTCGTGCAGCACCACGGGCACGCCGGACTTCGCAATCTGCCAGGCAGCTTCCGAACCGGCGAGGCCGGCACCGATCACGTGGACGAGGTTGGATTGGGGTCCTGTCATGGGGCGGACAGGTAGCGCTTTTCGGCGGAGAGTGGAATCGCCGAGATCGAGTTTTCTGCCACCAGATGCGACAACGCCCGCACGAGGCGGGCGCTATCGGTCCGTTCTAGTGGAGGGCTGAAGGATATCAGCCCTGATACTGACCGGCGGCAACGCGCGGGATGTCCGAGCGATCGAGGCCGATGTCGGCCAATTCGCGATCGCTGAGCTGGGACAGCTCGGCAACATTGCGCTGATAGTCCCGGAAGGCCTGGATCATGCGGATGAGCGAGAGCAGCATTGGTAGTCTCCTGTAGTTCGATTCAGCCTTTGCTTGAGGCCTCATCGTTGAAATGAATATAAGTGAGAGTGGTGCAGTGCGAAAGTTCCGATGTTGCGATGCAGCTAAGCGCTGTACGCATATCGATCGTAACCAACGATTAACTGACGGGCGCTCCTGCTCGTCCGCCGGGCACTATGTCCGACTGGGAGCCACAAATCACCGTGAATTCACGGGCTTATGCTCAAACCCTAGACGTGCAACGCCCACGTGGACATAGGGTGCTTTTCACAGTGCGCTAGCGAGCGTAATAGCGACTCAGCCCAAAACACGTATGCATGATTTGCATGCATCCGAAATCTTAGAAGTGAAAATTGATTCATTCAAAAGCCGTTCCGGCACCGATATTCGTACATCGGCGCACCGAATCTCTGCATGCTGCTCTGTGCCGAGTGCAACATCACGCAGTTCTCGCGAGGAGTTGATTGCGGCAAGTTGCCGCGCCCTGAGAAAAGTCGTGCTGCAGATTCCGGCAATTTCGCTGGTCTGCCTCATCTGAAGAAGGAAGTAACGTCATGACGAAGTTACTCGGGGTTATCGCCGTCGCCGCTGTTGCGTTCGCCGTCGCGCCCGCCGAGGCCGCCAAGCACGCCATCGGCGGTTGCAGCGGGGCCAATCTGGAGAAAACCGAAACTGCGATCGAGAACATGGCCGACGGCGACAGCAAGTTCGTCGCGCAGAAGGAGATCGCTGCGGCTCAGGACTCGCTGCTCAACGGCAAAATGGGTGCATGCGGTGCGCACCTGAACAAGGCGATGCATGCCACCATGGGCAAGTAAACGCGCCCAAGTAAATTCACCCAAGAGGGCCGGTCGCCTTGCGATCGGCCCTAGCGTTTTGACGTGTTTAGTCTAAGGGGCGCGCGCGAGCTGGGCGGCAAAATAGGCCACGGTCTTGGAGTAGACCTCGCTCTTGTTCCACTGCTTGAGCACCTCAAAGTTCGGGCTGCCCGGCTGCCAGTCCTTGCCCTTCTGCCAGCCATAGCCGACCAGATAATTGGCGGTGGAGGCGAGCACGTCGGGCACGTTATGCAGAAGATCGCGCTTGCCGTTGCCGTCGAAGTCGATGGCATATTTCATCCAGGATGACGGCATGAATTGGGTCTGGCCGAGCTCCCCGGCCCAGGCGCCTTTCATCTCGGCGGGCGCAAGATCGCCGCGCTGGACGATGCGCAGCGCATCCAACAGCTCGGCGCGAAACTGCTCGGAGCGACGGCAATCGTAAGCGAGCGTTGCAAGCGAGCGGATGGTTGCGAACTTGCCGGTGTTGACGCCGAAATCGGTCTCCAGGCCCCAGATCGCGACCAGGACTTCGCCCGGCACGCCATAGGCCTGCTCGATGCGCGACAGCACCGAGCCGTATTGCTTCATCCTGTTGGAGCCGCGCTCCAAGCGTGGCGGCACCATGCGGCCGGAGAACTCCTCGAAGCTCTGGGTGAATACCTTTTGCGAGCGGTCGCGGTTAAGCACGCTCTGGTCGAGTGTGACGCCGGCAAGCGCGGCAGTGATGGTCTGCTGCGAGATGCCCTTCGCCGCAGCGTCGGTTTTGAAATCAGCCAGCCAAGCGTCGAAATTGCCCGAGTCGCAGGCAACCGCGGCGGGCGCTGGCTGGACTGAGAAAAGGGACGCGGAGACGGCCAAGGCTGCGAGAGCAAGACGAGAAATCGTCGGAGTCATCAGATGAAATGGATTTCCGTGAATTGACCTGACCGGCAGCATAATCTCGGCTGTAACCGCGGCCAAAGCAAGGCGTGCGGCCCTGTCCGAACCGGCCAGGGCCGCACGTCACGAGATTGTCAGACGTCAGTCCGATTCCGCCACGGGAAAAGGTTGGCCGGGAAGTCGGCGGCCGGCTTGCGCGGCCGATGCGGCGGAGGCGGGACCGGACGTGCGCCCGGATCGGACACGATCACCTTGCGGTAAAGGTGCCACGTGGCGTGCCCGAGCAGCGGGACCACAACGGCGAGGCCGAGGAAGGCCGGGATCGTGCCGAGCGCGAGCAGCACCGCCACGATCAGGCCCCAGGCCGCCATCGGCACCGGGTTTTTTGCGACCACGCGCAGCGAGGTGCTCATCGCCTCGAACGCACCGGCATGGCGGTCCAGCATCAAGGGGAACGACACGGCACTGAGACAGAGCGCGGCAAGCGCGAACAGGAATCCGGTGCCGCAGCCAACCACGATCAGCCACCAGCCTTGCTGCGTCGTCAGCACGCGCATCATGAAGTCCGAGAATCCGGTGACGCCCTCGTAGCCGAACGCCGCGACATAGATCGCCTGCGCGGTCGCCACCCAGGTGACGAACAGGGCGAGCAGCAACGTACCGAGGCCGAGCATCGCGCCGAACGACGGCGATCGCAGCACCTCCATGGCATCCCAGGCGCTGGCCGGTTCATAGCGCTCGCGTCGGCTGGAAAGCTCGTAGAGCCCGAGCGCAGCGAAAGGCCCGATCAGCGCGAAGCCCGCGGCGAGCGGAAACAGCAGCGGCAGCACCGAATAGCCCATCACCACACGGGCGAGCATGAGGCCGAGCACCGGGTAGATCACGCAGAGGATGATCGCGTGGCTCGGAACGGCCTTGAAATCCTCCCAGCCGCGCCTGAGCGCGTCGTGCAGATCGGACAATTGAATGGTTCGGATCACCGGTCCAGCCGCATCCGTGGGCTGGGCCACCGTGGGGACATTGCCCTGGTAGAGTGTGGCCATGGTCGCTAGCTCCCTTGCCAAGCGGCTGCATCCGGCGCCGGCAAACGGCGCAAGCGGCCGCCCATTCTCTTGAAATCCCGCGATCCCGACCAGACGCGAATTCCGGATGGCATCGCGAGCTGAACGGCAAGCATACTCCCAAGTCCGAGTCCTGTCCCTCACGCTTGGATGAAATTCGATGCCGCGGCGCAATCAATGCGGCGTCATTCTGTCGTCATTTCGCCGCAGATAAGCTGATGCTGCTGTCCGCTCGCGGAAGTTCGCGGGCGCGGCGCACCAACTTCGTCTATAAGTGCCACGCAAGGCCCTTCCAACGGATTCCTTTTCGGGGAGCAGACATGAGCATTTTCGGGAAAATCATCAGCGCGATCTTCGGCGGCCAGCCGGCCTCCGCTGCACCGGCCGGTGGCGCCGCTTCGCCGGGCGCCCCCGCAGGGTCGGCAAGTCCTTCGGCTCCGGCCGGCGCGCCCATGGCCGCGGTCGACGTGGCGGCGATCGTCGACAAGGCGGCGGCCGCGCACAAGGGCGAGAAGCTGGAATGGCGTACCTCCATCGTCGATCTCATGAAGGCGCTCGACATCGATTCCAGCCTCGCTGCGCGCAAGGATCTCGCCAAGGAGCTGGGCTACAGCGGCGACATGAACGACTCGGCGAGCATGAACGTCTGGCTGCACAAGCAGGTGATGTCCAAGCTCGCCGCTAATGGCGGCAAGCTGCCGCCGGAGATCAAGCACTGACCGGACCTGGGGTAGTGCCGCAGGGCCCGCGATCGCCGCGGGCCCTTTTGCGTTCAGGCGACCAGATCCGCATCCTCCGGATGCCGGTCGAGATAGTCGACGACGAAGCCGCAGCCGGCGATCACCTTCTTGCCGTCGCGCCGGATCAGGTCGAGCGCGCCCTTGACCAGCTCGGAGCCGATGCCGCGCCCGCGCAACGCGCGCGGCGTCTCGGTGTGGGTGATGATTACGGCCGACGGAGTCAGCCGGTAATTGGCGAAGGCGATGTCGTCGCCGACATCGAGCTCGAAGCGGCTCCTGTCCTTGTTGTCGCGTACCGAAGCCGCCATGCGGGATCCCTCCGAACTGCAGATGCCTCCTGATCTAGGGGGCTGACACGGCCCTTGCCAAGGTGAGACCAGGGGAGATTGGTGCAGATGAGATATCTGCAAATGCGCGCCGCCCTCACCGCACTGCGGTATGGCCATGGCGCCCGGCGAGCATGGTCCGCGGCTCCGCAAATAATTCCCGATACCGCTCTTGCAAGCCGGGGTTCGGTTCCCACGTCCTGGAAAGGACATACGCCCGAATGCGGCCGGCAGGGTCGCTAGACATTCGGAGTGTCATGATCGCCAGCCGCAGACGTATGCCTCTTTTGCAGGAGGGTACGATGTCGGATTCTGGTTTCTTGAATACTCATCGAACATGGGAAGACTGGTGTGGGATGCTGCTGGGCGCGTTGATCGTGGCCTCGCCGTGGTTCCCGATCCAGGATCAGGCGATCTCCGGTCACCAGACGGCCATCCTGAACACCGTTGCGATCGGTCTCGTCGTATTTGGCATCAGCCAGCTCGAATATGTCGCCTTGCAGCGCTGGCAAGAGGTCACGACCATCCTGGTCGGACTGTGGCTCATCGCCTCGCCATACGTGATCGGCTATTCCGGTGAGGGATTTCTCCGCATCTATCACACGGCCCTCGGTGCGGTGGTGGTGCTGCTCGGCATTCTCCAGCTGTGGCAGGACTGGGATATGAATGACCAGGACTTGCTCAAGCACGGACAATAGACCCTAAGTTACGGCAGGCCCGCCGGCCACGAGCGGCGGGCCTATGCACTCACCGTGTCACGAGATCTGCATAGTCCGGGTGCTTGTCGATCCACGCCTTCACGAACGGGCATTGCGGGATCAGCTTCAATCCCTCGGCGCGGACCTGGTCGAGCGCGCCTTGCACCAGCTTCGAGCCAATGCCCTTGCCGCCAAGCTCCTTCGGCACGTCGGTGTGCTCGAAGGTGATGACACCGCCGTCGAGCCGGTAGTGCTCGGTCGCAAGATGACCCTCCACGTCGAGCTCATAGCGGTGATGGGCCTTGTTGTTGATGACGTCGCTCATATCGTTGCCTTGCAGCTGCCGGCCTCGCGCACGAGATCGTAACGCACGGTCCGGCCGGGGTTTCCAATCCGAAGCTGTTCCGTTCAATCGGTCGCTTTGGCGAGCCTGGAATCTTCGGCCTGTGGCTGCGGGCGGAGGCAGCCCTGGCAGATGACCAGGGAGCGGTTGACCCTGGCATCCTGTTCGGCCTCGATGCCATCCGCCTGCCACCATTCCCTCGAATGGGGCTGAGCCTCGGCTTGCGACCTGTTGCGCGCGGCGCGGCCGGCAGTCCGCGTCGGCTGCGAGGCGGCGCGCGGCCGGTTGGGATCCTCGCCGGCGCCATCCCAGGCATAGCGCGCAGGCTTGACGGCGAGATCGGATGCCAGATGCGCTTGCGGAGTCGCGGCACATCCGGCGAGCGCCAGTGACAACAGAAGGAGGGCAGGCGCTTTGACCATGATGCGGCACTCTGTACGCGAGAACTGAGCGAGGTTGCGTCGATCATGTTTAAGATTCTCTGAACGATAGCGGTTGTGGTTGCGACCAACGACCATGCGATATCTGATCCTTCTGCTCAGCTTGCTCGTGACCGGCGCGCGTGCCGACGACGCAAAGCCGTTCAATCCGGCCGATTATCCGCCCGGCGTGCAGAAGGCTGTGCGCTTTGCCAATGAGGAATGCGAGAGCCAGCAAGGCGGCGAGGTGACCTTCGCGCATGATACGGTGCGCAGGATCGACCTGACCGGCGATGGTCGTGAGGACTACATCGTCGATTTCCAGGACACCAGATGCGGCGATCGCGAGACGACCTACTGCGGAACCGGCGGCTGCGTCGTGAAGATCCTGGTGACGCTGCCGGACGGCAGCGTGCGCGAGGTGTTCGACGGCTACGTGCTCCGCTATAAGATCATGGCCCCGCCGGTGAAGCGCGGCGCCGCGCGCACGATCCGCTTCGACCTGCATGGCAGTTTCTGCGGCGGCTTTGGTCCGCAAGCCTGCTGGAAGACCAAGGCCATCACCGCGACGCCGTTTGCGTTCAAGCAGTAGGCCAGGTCCGCGGCAGCCGGCCTTGCGGGGGCAACGGCGATGGCGATAAATGGGCTGCAATGAACGGACGGCTTGCGTGCCGCCCGTCGTCGAAGAGGAAGCCCGATGCAGCCCCTGCGCATGTCCCGCCGCGTCATGAATCTCGCCTATATGCTGACTCAGAATGCGCGGCGGCATGGCGCGCGTCCCGGCTTCGTCTGGGGAGACAAGTCCTGGACCTGGCGCGAGATCGATGCGCAGGTCTCCGCCCTGGCCGCGGCGCTCGCCGCGCGGGGAATTGCCAAGGGCGATCGCATCCTCGTCCATTCCAAGAATGGCGATGAGATGTTTGTCTCGATGTTCGCCGCGTTTCGCCTCGGCGCGGTCTGGGTGCCCACCAATTTCCGTCTGATGCCGGATGAAGTCAGCTATCTCGCGCAGGCCTCCGGCGCCAAGGCGTTCCTGTGCCATGTCGATTTCCCCGAGCACGCCGCGGCGGTGAAGGACGGTGCGCTGGAGTTCACCTGGAGCGTCGACGGCAAGGCCGCGTTCGGCGAGCGCTCGGTGGCCGATGCGATCGCCTCGCATGCGGGCGCCGTTGTGGAGAATGTCGCCGTCGAGCATGACGATCCCTGCTGGTTCTTCTTCACCTCCGGCACCACCGGACGCTCCAAGGCAGCCGTGCTCACCCATGGCCAGATGGGATTCGTCGTCACCAATCATCTCGCCGATCTGACGCCCGGCACGACCGAGCAGGATGCCTCGCTGGTGGTGGCACCGTTGTCGCACGGCGCCGGCGTGCACCAATTGATGCAGACCGCGCGCGGCGCGCGCACCGTGCTGCTGCCGACCGAGAAATTCGACATCAACGAGGCGTTCCGCCTGATCGAGGCGCATCGCGTCAGCAATCTCTTCACCGTGCCGACCATCCTGAAGATGATGGTCGAGCATCCCGCCGCCGACAAGTATGACCATTCCTCGCTGCGCTACGTCATCTATGCGGGCGCGCCGATGTATCGCGAGGACCAGAAGGCGGCGCTGAAGAAGCTCGGCAAGGTGATCGTGCAGTATTTTGGCCTCGGTGAGGTCACCGGTAACATCACCGTATTGCCGGCGGCGCTGCACGACCCGGAGGACGGCCCGCACGCCAGGATCGGCACCTGCGGCTTCGAGCGTACCGGCATGCAGGTGTCGATTCAGGACGATGAGGGCCGCGAGCTCAAGGCCAACCAGAGCGGCGAGATCTGCGTGATCGGGCCTGCCGTGTTCGCCGGGTATTACGACAACCCCGAAGCCAATGCGAAGGCGTTCCGCAACGGCTGGTTCCGCACCGGCGATCTCGGCCACATGGACGAGGAGGGTTTTGTGTACATCACCGGACGTGCGTCGGACATGTACATCTCCGGCGGCTCCAATATCTATCCGCGTGAGATCGAGGAGAAGATCCTGACCCATCCCGGGATCGGCGAGGTCGCCGTGCTCGGCGTGCCCGACGCGACCTGGGGCGAGGTCGGCGTCGCCGTCTGTGTCGTCAGAAAAGGCGCGAAGGCGGTGACCGAAGCGGAGATGGCGGCGTTCCTGTCGCCGAAAGTGCCGCGCTACAAGATGCCGAAGCGCTTCTTCTTCTGGGACGCGCTGCCGAAATCGGGCTACGGCAAGGTGCCGAAGCGCATGGTGCGCGACGAGCTCGAGGCGCGCGGGCTGCTCGACCTCGACAAGGCGAAGACCGGCTGAGCACAGCAGATGCGGAGTATCAAGCAGCCGGGGGCGCCGCCTCCCGAACGCATTCAATGGGTGGAGGCGAGGGGGCGCGCCTTTTCCTTCACGCTTCAGGCCGGCATGCCGCTTCTGGAGGCAGCGCGGCGCGGCTTTGCGTCGGAGGGCTTTGCTGGCGGCGTGCTGAACTTCCGCCGCGGCGCGCTGGGGCCGTTCGCCTATGTCATGCCGGCGCTGTCGAAGACCGGTGAGAATGCGGCGTTCTACAGCGATACGTTCCGGCCCGCCGGCGCGACGCGTTTGAGGCTCGGCAGCATGACGCTCGGCACGCGCGACGGTGCGCCGTTCTTTCATTGCCACGGACTGTGGACGGAGGCTGACGGCAAGACGAGCGGTGGCCACATGATGCCGGACGAGACCGTCGTCGCCGAGCCGTTCGAGGTCGAGGCCTTCGGTCTGGACGGTGCGATGTTCACGGCCGAGCCGGATGCGGAGACCAATTTCAAGCTGTTCGGACCGGTCGCGGCTGCAAGCACCGGCGCGCGCACGACGAGCCGCGCCTTCGCGCTCCGCCTGCGCCCGAACCAGGATTTTGCCGGCGCACTCGAAGCGTTCTGCCGCACGAACGGCATCGCCCGCGCGAAGATCCATGGCGGCGTCGGCTCGACCATCGGCGCGCGCTTCAGCCATGGCGGCGTGACCGAGCCGTTTGCGACGGAGCTGGCAATCACGGCAGGGACAATCGCGCCCGGCGCCTCCGGCGCGCTGGAAGCTGCGCTCGATGTCGCCCTGATCGACTACACCGGCGGCGTTGCGGAGGGGCGTCTGATCCGTGGCGACAATCCGGTGCTGATGACGATGGAGCTGGTGCTGGAGGCAGGGGACTAGCTCGTGCGCCGTGACGTGGCGGGTGCAAGATAGCGCTTTTGCAATCCGGATGTTCCTGTCATGTTCCGTTGCGGATGCGAGTAGCGGCAGGACGTCATGGCACGAAAAGGCAATCGAACGATCAACCTGCCAGCGCCGTATCTGAAGCGGATATGGCTCGACCCGTCGCAGGTTCGCGACCGCGAGGCCTATCCGTTTTGCTTGCCCATCTTCCCGGATGATTTCGAGCTTAGCTTCGACAGCCCCATCACGATCATCGTCGGAGAAAACGGCACCGGGAAGTCGACCATCCTCGAAGGCATCGCAGCGCTCGCCGGCTATGACGATGCCGGCGGCGGCAAGGGCTACAGGCCGGTCGATCATTCCGAAGCGCGCGAGGAGATGGGCGGCCAACTCTCCAAGGCGCTGCGCGCAAGCTGGCTGCCGAAGATTACGAACGGTTGGTTCTTTCGTGCGGAGAGCTTTTTCTCGGTCGCGCGATATCTGGACAAGGCTGCGCGCGACGCCGGCCAGGTCGGCCCCGATTTCCTGTCGCACTCCCATGGCGAAGGCTTCCTGCGTTTCTTCGAGGAGCGTTGCCAGCGCCAGGGCATCTTCATCTTCGACGAGCCGGAATCGGCGTTGTCGCCAGCGCGCCAGATCGAATTCCTCAAGCTGCTGCGGCGCATGGAAGAGTCCCGCATCTGCCAGGTCATCATGGCAACGCATTCGCCGATGCTCATGGCCTATCCCAACGCGCGGCTGCTGCGGCTCGGCAAATACGGCCTGGAGCTTGTCACGGTGGAGCAGACCGACCATTACCGGCTGATGCGCGAGTTTTGTGCCGATCCGCGCGGGTTCGTGGAGGCGACGCTGGGGGAGTGAATGTCGTAGTCGACGGTCGTTCTCTCCGCCGTCATTGCGAGGAGCTCTTGCGACGAAGCAATCCAGCGGCCAACCTTCGTGTCCCGGACAAGCTGCAACGCGTGAGCGTTGCGGCGCAGAGCCGGGACCCAGCAACTCCCAATACCGCGGATACGTGGGCCCCGGCTCTGCAGCGCATCACTTCGTGCTGCGCAGCGTCCGGGGCACGAGACCGTCGTCGATTGGCTGGCATAGGCTCGCATCCTCGCGGCAGAGTCCGCCCGAGCTTTGCTGCATTCACCACCCTCGAAAATGCCGAGGGCGCAGGGAAGGCCGGGTGCCGGCTGGCACCCGCGGTCCACTGTGCGAAGCGTGTGCTTGAAAAAGCTGCACAGCGGCATACAGGTGAAGCCAAACATCCGGCCTTCCCTGCGCAGTGGGTTGACGGCTTATGTCGTGCTCTCCCCGGGGAGCGATGCACTATTGCCCCCGTCGCCTTGCGGATGACTGACGGTGCGGGGCCCGGTCGGCCCGCAACGTCACCGCAAGCCTTGGCGCACAGACCCCGGGCGCCAGGACCACACGATTTTGCCGTACGCGAGACTGCGCCCGTCGTGTGCGCGCCTCGCCTGCTCACGGAGTGATCCGCCCTGCAAACCGCTTGCGCGCGACGCTGCCTGCGTCCACCACCTCCCATCCCGCGTTCGTGACGATCGCGATGCGCCCCTCGGCCCGGGTTGGGGTGGTCGCAACATGCGATAATTCCGAATTCGAGTAAAGCGAATTATTTCGGCTTGGCATGGTTGACCCCGGTCTGGTGTTTTGCCCGTCCGCCAACCCAATCAATGGTGTGCATTGGCTTTGCCACCGCCGTGCCACGAACGGGTCTCCCCATGGCCCAAAAATGCGCTAGCATGACCTCAGCGCGCGTTCCAAGTCGCGCAGATTGAGAAACGAGGAAACGAGATGAGGATGAGAAGCGGACCGGCGATCGCCGGGGTGGCGGCGCTGGCGGTGGCGGGGATGGCTCTGATGACGGCCTTCGAGCCGGTCCGGGCCCATGGACCGACGCGGCAGAAGGTGCGGGAATCCATCGAGATCAACGCGGCTCCGGCCAAGGTGTGGGCGGTGATCGGCAATTTCCAGGACATGAGCTGGCTTCAGCCGGTCACCAAGACCGAAGGCGAGAAGGGCAACGAGATCGGCGCCACACGCAAGCTGACCCTGACGGGCGGCGGGACGGTCGAAGAGGAGCTCTACAAATACGAGCCCGACATGCAGAGCTATTCGTACCGGATCACCAAGGTCGACGTGAAGGTGCTGCCGGTGACCAATTATTCCTCGACCCTGACGGTCTCGCCCGCGCCCGACGGCAAGGCGAAGCTGGAATGGGCCGGCGCATTCTATCGCGGCTATCCCAACAACGACCCGCCGCCGGAGCTGAGCGACGAGGCCGCGATCAAGGCGGTGAGCGGGCTCTACAAGACCGGGCTCGAGGCGCTCAAGAAGAAGATCGAGAGCGGCAGCTGAACGTGCGGGTACTGGTTCTGGCGGCGCTCGCCGCCAGCCTTTGTCAAGCCGGCTGTGGAAGCGCGCGCGCCGACGAGGCGTTCGTCACCAACCAGCTCAGCGAAGATCTGATGGTGGTGGATCTCGCTGGCGCGCGCGGCGTTGCGACCATCCCGATCGGGGGCAAGCCGGCGGGCGTCGCCGTCAGCGCCGACGGGCGCTTTGCCTATGTCACGAGCCCGGATGCCAAGGCGGTGACGGTGGTCGACGCTGCCACGCGGCAGGTCGCCGGCCGCGTCGAGGTCGGTGGCGGGCCGCTCGGCATTGCCGTGGCGCCCGATGGCAAGACGGTCTATGTCGCCGATTGGTACGCGGCCGCGGTGCGGGTGATCGATACGGCCTCGCGCAGCGTTGTCGCCAGCATCGCGGTCGGCGCCTCGCCGTCGGGTCTTGCGGTGACGCCCGACGGCAAGCTGCTGCTCTCGGCGGACCGCGACGACGACAGCGTCTCGGTGGTGGACACGGCGACGCGCCAACGCAAGGCCGTGATCAAGGTCGGCACCCGCCCGTTCGGCGTCACCATCGATGTCGAGGGCAAGCGCGCCTACACCGCCAATGTCGGCTCCGACGACGTCTCCGTGATCGATATCGCGAAGGCCCGCGAGATCGGCCGCGTGCCGGCGGGGATGCGCCCCTATGCGGTGGCGCTGACGCAAGGCCGGGGCTTCGTCAGCGACCAATATGGCGGCACCGTCAGCGTGTTCGACCTGGCGAGCCTCAAGCCGGTCAAGCGCATCAATGTCGGCGACTATCCCGAAGGCATTGCGGCAACTGCCGACGGCAAGCGCGTCATCGTCGCCTGCTGGGAAAGCAACACGCTAAGTATCATCGACGCGGCCGAGCTCAAGGTCATTGGCGAGATCAAGACCGGCGACGGCCCGCGTGCGTTCGGCGCGTTCTTGCGCAGGGCGGAGTAGGGGGTGTGTAGGGTGGGTTAGCCTTGCGGCTGCGCGGAGCGCAGTCGGAAGGCGTAACCCACCTCTTTGGTTTCAGCGGAGACAGAAGTGGTGGGTTACGCCGCGAATGCGCGGCTAACCCACCCTACGAGTCCGAGCTAGCGTCGATGCAATCTCATCCATCCGCTCGAACACATGATCCGGCCCGAACGCCCGCAACGCCGCCGGCGCCGCATAGCCCCAGCATACCGCGCCGCAGGCAATTCCAACGGCCCGTGCCGCCTCGATGTCGCGGACCTCGTCGCCGATCGAAATGACCTTGTCGGGCTCAACGCCCGCGCGCCGGATGACCCGGCGGAATTTCGCGGCCTTGCCGAACAGCGAGGCAGAGCAGTCGAACTGCTCGAACAACGCTGCAGCCTCGCCAAGCTTCTCGCGCGCATTGGCCTCGCTGTCGGACGTCACCAGCGCCAGCTGCACGCCGTTCTCGGCCAGCGTCCGCAGCATCGCCTCGACGCCGGCAAACAGCGGAATCTCAGCTGCAGCCTCCGCCTTCAGCCGCCGCGCATGCCGCGCGATTGCCGGCAGCTTCCACAAAGGCACCTCGAGTCGGGCGAGGATCTCGCGGCTCGAGGCGTGCCTCAGCTCTTCAATCTCCCCATCCGCGACGCGACGAAAATTGAAGCGATCAGCGACATCGTTGATGGTGCGCAGGAACCAGGGAAAGCTGTCGGCGAGCGTGCCGTCGAGATCGAAGATGGCGAGGGCGTAGGGCATGAGGAGACGGAAGCACCGGGGGCTGGCACGTCGTGTCCAGCCGGCGACGCGCTGACAGATGTGATTGGAAATGCTATATTGAGATCCAGAGGTGACAGATGTCGGAGCTACTGGCAAGGATTACGGTCGATCCGCAGCGTATGCATGGACGCCCCTGTATTCGCGATCTGCGCATTACGGTCGCCGACATTCTGGGATTGCTGTCCGCGGGACAGTCGCGCGAGAGTATTCTCGAGGATTATCCATATTTGGAAGAGGCCGACATCGACGCGGTGCTCGCCTACGCCGCCCGTCAGGTCGACCACCCGATCATAGCGGCCAAATAGCTTGCCATACTTGATCGATGCTCAGCTTCCTTCGGCACTCGCGGAAGCCATGCGTCGCGCCGGATACGACGCGGTTCATGTGGCCGAGTTCGGGATGGCAAATGCGATCGACGGGGTGACCGATCGTGCTATGGGTGCGCGTGGGCAACATCGATAATCGCGCGCTGATCCGCCAGTTTCTAGCCGCCATGCCTCAAATTGCCGAAGCCGTCGCACGGGGCGAGGCGGTGATTGAATTCGTCGGAAGCTAGCGAGACCGCAGCCCGCGGACGTCAACGTTGATGTCGAGATCGATGTTGCTGACGCAAGTCTGAATTGTTCGATGCGAGCCGCCTTCATGCCAGCGGCCATCCCGCGCCCGGGCACCACTGACATTGGCCAGCTTTAGGCACCGCCATTGCGGCAGCGGTCCGCTGCTTTCGCCTGCAAACTACCAGGCCAGCACGGCTTCCTCGCCGGACTTGTTGGTGCCGATGATATGCGGACAGAGCTCGCGACGGCGGCCCTCGTAGACGCAAGTCACCTGTTGCTCGGCAAGGATCGCGTTCCGAAATAGCGTATAGGTTCGACTGGCCATTGCTCCCTCCAGATCGATCATCTGGCCTTGCCAACCACTTGAGTGTAGTGATGCGGGACTGGAAGGGTAACCATGCCGATCAATGACACCCAGCTCAGCAAGTTTCTGAGCCTCATCCTGCGCCACCAGCCGGAAACGATCGGGTTGGTACTGGATTCGCACGGGTGGGCCAGCATCGACGACCTGATCGCCAAGGGAAATGCCGCCGGCACAAAGTTTGGCCGCGACGATCTGCTGCGTGTCGTCGCAGAGAGCGACAAGAAGCGTTTCTCGCTATCCCCTGAAACTGATCGCATTCGCGCCGCGCAAGGACATTCCGTCTCGGTTGAACTTGGCTTGGCGCCGCAGGAGCCGCCGTCGATCCTGTATCATGGCACGGCGACACGGTTTGTCGAGGCGATCCTGTCCGAGGGCCTGAAGCCGCAGGCGCGCCAGCAGGTGCACCTGTCCTCCGACGAGGCAACGGCGCAGCGTGTCGGTCAGCGCCACGGCAAGCCGCACATCTTCAAGGTCGATGCCGGCAGCATGCATGCCAAGGGATTCAATTTTTTTCGCGCAGAGAACGGTGTGTGGCTGACCGACCATGTGCCGCCGGAGTTCCTGGCCTAGCTTACGTCCTGGATTTCCAAACAGTCTCCTCGGTCCAGCCTAGTTCGGCGAATTCGGCGGCTCGCAGCGGCGCTTCGCCTTCCGCGAAGAATTCGTCGAGCTGCGGGGGCGCGACATCCGTTTCGCACAGCATGGCATGCGCCTGTCCGCGATGATGAATTTGATGTTGGAAGAGATGCATGAGCAGTCGGTCGCAGCGTTCGGTCTGCACGGTCGTGTCGCGGTTGATCCGGACGAAGGCGTCGAGCCGTTTAGTTGTCAGCGCATCGCAGATCGCAATCAGGCGGTTGTCCATTGCGGCTTGGGCAGCTTTGAGCTCGGCTAACGAGGGGTACGGCACCTCGTTCTTCCAGGCTGCCGGTCCGAGCCAGCCCCCTTCAAGCGCATCGATGTAGAAGAAGTCGATGATGTAGATGTGGTTCAGCGTACGCTGCAGGCTTGGAAAGAAGCCGGTGCGGTGGGCTTCGAATTCAGACTGGGATAGCGCAGCGCAGGCGGCGAGCAGGCGATGGTTCGCCCAAGCGTTGTTGTGGGCGAAGGCGCGGTAGGTTTGGACGAGTCCAGCGGACATGTCGGTTCTTTCCCGATCGAATAGTGGCGGATTACGCTCCGCTAATCCGCGCTACAGCCCTGTGGCTTCGATGCAGCGCAATCTACTCCGCCGCCTCGCTCGCGGTTCGCCTCCGCTTCGGCTTCCGCGCCTTCTCCAGCACGGGAGCCAGGAACTTCCCCGTATAGCTCCGCGGCGCCTTGGCGATGTCCTCCGGCGGGCCCCAGGCGACGATCTCGCCGCCGCCGTCGCCGCCTTCGGGCCCCAAGTCGATGACCCAGTCGGCGGTCTTGATGACTTCGAGATTGTGCTCGATGACGACGACCGTGTTGCCCTGCGCGACCAGCTCGTGCAGCACCTCCAGCAGCTTCTTGACGTCGTGGAAGTGCAGGCCGGTGGTGGGCTCGTCCAGGATGTAGAGCGTGCGGCCGGTGGCGCGCTTTGACAATTCCTTGGCGAGCTTGACGCGCTGGGCTTCGCCGCCCGAGAGCGTCGTCGCTTGCTGGCCGACATGGATGTAGTCGAGGCCGACGCGGTGCAATGTCTGAAAAGTCTCGCGCACGCGCGGCACCGCCTTGAAGAACTCGGCGGCTTCCTCGACGGTCATGTCGAGCACGTCGGCGATGCTCTTGCCCTTGAACAGCACCTCCAGCGTCTCGCGGTTGTAGCGCTTGCCCTTGCAGACGTCGCAGGTGACGTAGACGTCGGGCAGGAAGTGCATCTCGATCTTGATGACGCCGTCGCCCTGGCAGGCCTCGCAGCGGCCGCCCTTGACGTTGAAGGAGAAGCGGCCGGGCTCGTAGCCCCGTGCTTTCGCTTCCGGCAGGCCGGCGAACCATTCACGGATCGGCGTGAACGCGCCGGTATAGGTCGCCGGATTCGAACGCGGGGTGCGGCCGATCGGCGACTGGTCGATGTCGATGATCTTGTCGACGTGCTCGAGGCCCTCGATGCGGTCGTGCGGCGCCGCGCCTTCGCTGGCGTTGTTGAGCTTGCGGGCAATGGCGCGGTAGAGCGTATCGATCAGCAGCGTCGACTTGCCGCCGCCGGAGACGCCGGTGACGCAGGTGAACAGGCCGAGCGGAATTTCCGCCGTGACGTTCTTGAGGTTATTGCCTCGCGCGTTCACCACCTTGATGGTACGGCGATGGTTCGGCGGACGCCGCTCCGGCACCTCGACCTCGAGCTCGCCGGTCAGGTACTTGCCGGTCAGCGATTTCGGGTTGCGCATGATCTCGGCGGGCGTGCCTTCGGCGACGATGTTGCCGCCATGCATGCCGGCGCCGGGGCCGATGTCGAGCACGTAGTCCGCAAGGCGGATGGCGTCCTCGTCATGCTCGACCACGACCACGGTGTTGCCGAGGTCGCGCAGCCGCTTCAGCGTATCGAGCAGGCGGGCGTTGTCGCGCTGGTGCAGGCCGATCGAAGGCTCGTCCAGCACGTAGAGCACGCCTGTGAGCCCCGAGCCGATCTGCGAGGCGAGGCGGATGCGCTGGCTCTCGCCGCCGGACAGCGTGCCGGAGGAGCGGGACAGCGTCAGATAATTGAGGCCGACGTCGAGCAGGAAGGTGAGGCGCTCGCGGATCTCCTTCAGGATGCGGCCCGCGATCTCGTTCTGCTGCGCGTTCAGCGCCTCCGGCACGGTCTCGAACCACGCGCCGGCGCCCTTCACGGACAGCTCCGAGATTTCGCCGATATGCTTGCCGCCGACCTTGACGCAGAGCGCCTCGGGCTTGAGCCGAAAGCCCTTGCAGCCCTCGCAGGGGACGTCGTGGAAATATTTCGCCAGCTCCTCGCGCGCCCACTCGCTCTCGGTCTCGCGGTAGCGGCGGTTGATGTTGGTGATGACGCCCTCGAACGGCTTCTTGGTGTCGTAGGAGCGCACCCCGTCCTCGTAGGAGAACTTGATCTCGTCCTCGCCCGAGCCGTAGAGGAGCGCGTTTTGCGTCTTCTTCGGCAGATCCTTCCACTTGGTGTCGAGCGTGAACTTGTAGTGCTTGCCGAGCGCGGTCAGCGTCTGCACGTAATAGGGCGACGACGATTTGGCCCAGGGCGCGATCGCGCCCTTGCGCAGCGTCAGATCCTTCTCGGGGATGACGAGGTCTTCGTCGACATGCTGCTCGACGCCGAGGCCGCCGCAGGCGGGGCAGGCGCCATAGGGATTGTTGAAGGAGAACAGGCGCGGCTCGATCTCGGGGATGGTGAAGCCGGAGACCGGGCAGGCGAACTTTTCCGAGAACAGGATGCGCTCGGGCCCGCTCTTGTCGTGGATTTTCGCGGTCTTCTTCTTTTCCTCCGCAGGCGCAGAAGCCGCGGGCGCATCGGCGAACTCGACGACGGCAAGGCCTTCGGCGAGCTTCAGCGCGGTCTCAAAGCTCTCGGCGAGGCGCTGGCCGATATCGGCGCGCACCACGATGCGATCGACCACCACGTCGATGTCGTGCGGGAATTTCTTGTCGAGGCTAGGGGCTTCCGCCAGCTCATGGAAGGTGCCGTCGATCTTGACGCGCTGAAAGCCCTTCTTGAGCCATTCGGCGAGCTCCTTCCTGTACTCGCCCTTGCGGCCGCGCACGACGGGGGCGAGCAGATAGAGGCGGGTGCCCTCGGGCAGCGCCAGCACGCGGTCGACCATCTGGGAGACGGTCTGGCTCTCGATCGGCAGGCCCGTGGCCGGCGAATAGGGCACGCCGACGCGGGCCCACAAGAGGCGCATGTAGTCGTAGATCTCGGTGACGGTGCCGACGGTGGAGCGCGGGTTCTTCGACGTCGTCTTCTGCTCGATCGAGATTGCCGGCGACAGGCCGTCGATCTGGTCGACGTCGGGCTTCTGCATCATCTCCAGAAACTGGCGGGCATAGGCCGACAGCGATTCGACGTAGCGGCGCTGGCCCTCGGCATAGATCGTGTCGAAGGCGAGCGAGGATTTGCCGGAGCCGGATAGCCCGGTGAACACCACCAGCTTGTCGCGGGGAATCTCGACGTCGATATTCTTGAGGTTGTGCTCGCGCGCGCCGCGGATCGTAATTGCGCGCAGGCTCGAGCCCGCGTTCTGTTGTTGGCGCTTCGCCTTGATCACTTCATCCATCCGAGTTGCCCTCAAGGAAGCCCAAAGGTGCGCGATCGCGCCAACAAAAAAGGCGCGCTGCGCCCGGAACCGGGATCGGCGCCGATGGGTATGGCAGCGAACGTAGGAAGAACGGCGGCGGATTTCCAGTGGGACTTGCGAATCGTCAACGGATTGTTGGCGTGCTGGCGGGATCTGGCAGCAGGAACGCGCGGAACCGCTCCCGGAGCAACCCGGCCAAAAAAGAAAGGCCGGCGCGAGGCCGGCCTTTCGTGACGATGTGACGTCGGTCTTGATCAGTACTTCGCGACGACCGGGCCACCGAAGGTGTAGTTGAGGCGAACGGTAGCCATGTCCACGTCCTGCTTGATGCTGTCGGTGCGAGTGGTCACGCCGAGGAAGGTGAAGGTCTCGTTGTGCCTGCCCATGAACAGGTGGTTGTATTCGACAGCGACCGACCAGTTCGGGGCGAAGCCGAATTCTATGCCGGTGCCGACCGTACCGCCCCAGCGCGTTTCGTTCGCGGTGTCGAGCGTAACGCCGCCAAAACTGCCAGTGTACTTGTTGTGAGTGACGGCAGCGCCGCCCTTCACGTACCAAAGCACGTTGTTCCAGGCATAACCGACCTGGCCAGTGAAGAGGCCGATGGCGTCGATCCTGGTCTCGTTCACCAGCGGCGCGAGCGCGGCAGGCGAGCTGATGTTCGAACCCTTCAGGTCAGCCCAGTCGCCCTGGGCTTCGAGACCGAACACCCAGTTGGCGGACTGCCAGCGATAACCGATCTGGCCGCCGACGAGTGCGCCGGTCGCATTGTGACAACCTTCGGCCACCGCCGGAGCGACCACGACGGGGCCGACACTGGTGAGATCCCAACAGTTGCGGCTCCAGCCACCGCCGGCGTTGGCGCCGAGGTAGAAGCCGCTCCAGTTGTACACCGCGATCGGCGCCACCGGAGCCTTGGTGTAGGGGCGGGCCGCCAAATCGGCCGCCGAGGCCGGTGACAACGCGCTGAGTGCGAACAAGCTGGCCGAAGCCAGCAAAAGCTTCTTCATATCCATTCCCCACTTCCATTTCTCATTCCGGTCTTCCGGAGAGCGGAAGAGCAGCGGACCTTATGACTCAAGCAACGTCATTGCTTTTACACCATTTAAGCCAAAGGTTGTGTCACCCAGCGGCCACACCCCTTCGAAAACGCGAGCGAACGGGCGGCCGCAACAAACAAAAAGGCCGGCGCGAGGCCGGCCTTTCGTGACGATGATGCGTCAGAGACGAAGCTCAGTACTTGGCGACGACCGGGCCGCCGAAGTGGTAGTTCACGCCGACCTGCACGGTGTGGAGGTCGAGAGTGCCGGTGTTGACCGGGAAGACGCCCGAGAAGTAGGTCTCGCCGCCCAGGCTGCGATAGAGGTACTCGCCCTTGACCGACCAGTTCGGAGCAAACATCGCCTCGACGCCCGCGCCGACCGTCCAGCCCGAATGGAACTGGCTCTCCGAGAGGCTCAGAACAGGGGGCGCGCTGACGCTGATCTTGTTGTTGATCCAGGCGTAACCACCCGTGGCGTACAGCAGGACGCTCGGGGAAGCGAGCCAGCCGATGCGACCACGCACGGTGCCGAGCGCGTCGATACGCGAACTGACCGTCGTGGGAACGAGGGCGCCACCAAAATCAACAAGACCGGTCGCTGAGGCGTTTACGTCAGCCCACGCGCCATCAGCTTCGATGCCGAACACGACGTTGGAGGTCTGCCAGTTGTAGCCAACGGTGCCGCCGACGAAACCGCCCTGCATGCGCGGATCATCGGAGCTGTTTTCCCAGGCGCCGCCGCCGACGATACCGAGATAGAAGCCGGTCCAGTTGTAGACCGAGGCCACAGGCGCGGGCGCCTTGGTGTAGGGGCGGGCTGCCAGATCAGCAGCCGAAGCGGGGGCCGCGAGAGCGAACAAACAGGCCGAAGCCAACAAAACCTTTTTCATTTTCAACTTAATCCCAGTCCCAGTTTCTGTTGTTGCCTTCCCTCACGGAAGGGCAGCGGACTCAACGGCCCAACTGGCGCCGTCTTTACACCACCAAAGCCGCAAGTTGTGTCTCCGAAAAGCCACAACAGCCGAAAAGGTGATGGTTGCTGACTTATTGACGTCCAGCCGTCGTGCGCAAAAAAGAAGGGCCGGCGCTGGGGCCGGCCCTTCCATCGCTCACGAAATCAGAGGGAATCAGTACCTCGCGACCAGCGGGCCGCCGAAGCGATAATTCAGCCGGACCAAACCCATGTCGACGTCCTGATATATGCGATCGGATCCGAAGAAGGCACCGCCTGGCGTCGTGAAGTCCCGGGTCTGGTGGCCCAGGAAGAGGTGGTTGTACTCGAATCCGAGCGTCCAGTTCGGTGCGAATCCGAACTCGACGCCCGCGCCGACGGTGCCGCCCCAGCGGGTGTGATCGGCCGAGGCGAGCAGGGTGCCCGCACCGGGCGTGCCTGGCGCCGCGTAGACGTCGAACTCGTCGCTGACGACGGCGGCGCCGCCCTTGACGTAGACCAGGATATTGTTCCAGGCATAGCCGACCTGGCCGGTGATCAGGCCGAAGGCATCGATCTGAGACCGGTTGCGGCTGCCGGTGACGAGCGCGGAGCCCGGGAAGACGAGGCTGACATTGTCGCCGGAGAAGTCGGCCCAGTTGCCCTGGCCTTCGACGCCGAACACCCAATTAGCGGACTGCCAGCGGTAGCCGACCTGGCCACCGACCGTGCCTCCGGTCGCGTTGTGACATCCTTCACCGACGAGGGTGCCGGCGGCGCCGGTGACGAGGCCCGTGGTGTCGACGAAATCCCAGCACTTACGGCTCGTGCCGCCGCCGCCGTTGATACCGATGTAGAAGCCGCTCCAGTCGTAAACGGTAGCGACAGGGGCCGGAGCCTTTGTGTAGGGACGCGCAGCAAGATCCGCTGCACTTGCCGGCCCCGACAGCCCCAACGCCATTGCACCGATTGCACCAAACAGAACCTTGTTCATTACAGTCTCCCCAGTTTCGTCCGCTTCTTGAAACTCCCCGAAGCGGCTGATCAGGCGCGACGCCCATATGAATCAATTCCAACGCGAATGTAGCCTAAGAATGGGGCAGAGTCCGTCTCCGGAATGCCACACTCGCCACTCAAGTGAATGGAACAACTTAATGAATGTTAAGCGGTTTTTCTCGTTCAGGGGAACCCAAGAAGGTTCCATCGGAGCGCTGCTCATTATTTTGGCAATGGGCCAGAATGGCTGTCCTATTGCGATGAAGAACAAATCTGGAACAAAACGGAAGGGGATGCTATATATGGGGATAACCCCGGGGGTGGCAGGCTGATCGGTGCCCGCAAGCGTATAGGGTCGCCCTAGCGGGCGCAGAGGAACGCGGGCAGCGGATTCGCCCTTTTGAAATTCAGTGGCATTCGGAGTGGAGAGCGGCGATGGCGGGAAGCGTCAACAAGGTCATTCTGGTTGGAAATCTCGGCAAGGATCCCGAAATCCGCCGCACCCAGGACGGGCGGCCGATCGCGAATTTGAGCATCGCGACCTCGGAGACCTGGCGCGACAAGAACACGGGCGAGCGCAAGGAGAAGACCGAGTGGCATCGCGTCGTGATCTTCTCTGAGCCGCTTTGCAAGATCGTCGAACAGTATCTGAAGAAGGGCGCAAAGGTTTACATCGAAGGCGCGCTCCAGACCCGCAAGTACACCGACCAGAGCGGCGTCGAGAAATATTCGACCGAGGTCGTGCTGCAGGGCTTCAACTCGACGCTGACGATGCTGGACGGCCGCGGTGGCGGCGGCGGAGGTGGCAGCTTCGGCGACGAGCCGGGCGGCGACTTCGGCTCCTCCGGACCCGTCAGCAGCGCGCCGCGCCGTCCCGTTGCCGCCGGCGGCGGCCGCAACAGCGACATGGACGACGATATCCCGTTCTGAGGTCAAATAGCGGGCGCTCGTCCTTTGCATCGGTGTGCTCGCGTGCCGCGCTTGGATTTCTCGTCAATCAACGGGCAAAGCTTGATTTTCTAAGCTTGCCTCATGTTGTGCGTCAGACGGCGAGCCGCTGCCGATCGGGGACTGCTGCATGAGTCTTGGACCGCTTCTTGCTGCTGCTCCGGCGATCCCGCTGCATGCCTTTGCCGCGATGGCTGCATTCGTCCTCGGAATTGTTCAGCTCATCGCCCCCAAGGGCACCCTTCCGCACCGGGCTCTGGGCTGGGTCTGGGTGGTGCTGATGCTCGTCGTGGCGCTCACCTCGTTCTGGATTCACGAAATCCGTCTGGTCGGTCAATGGAGCCCGATCCATCTGCTCTCGATCTTCGCGTTGGCGATGCTCGTATTGGGCGTGACGGCTGCAAGAGCTCACAATGTTCGCCGCCACAAGATCACGATGGCCTCGATCTTCTTCGGCGCACTCGTCATTGCCGGGCTGTTCACCCTCATGCCCGGCCGGCTCATGCATACAGTGGTTTTCGGGCCTTGAGCCGTGGCCGAAATCCACTCTCCGGCGCAGGGGTTGCCGACGTCCGAGGGCTGTCCGGAAATGACCTCTCGTCACCCCGGTAAGTGCATGAAAAAACGAAGGGAAAAAGCGCCTCCGGCGGCCCTGTCAGGGTGGTTATCCAACCCTCGATGCGCTATATGATTCCCAGATAAAACCTCACCGGATTTCCCCTTGGCTGACGACGATAACAAGCCCGGCGACCAGCCGGCGCAACCCTCGGACATTCGCCCCGTCTCCATCCTCGACGAGATGAAGAAGTCCTACCTCGATTACGCCATGAGCGTGATCGTATCGCGCGCGCTGCCCGATGCGCGCGATGGCCTGAAGCCGGTGCATCGGCGCATCCTGTTCTCGATGAACGAGCAGGGCTTCACGCCCGACAAGAAGCACAAGAAGTCCGCCGGTATCGTCGGTGACGTCATGGGTAAATACCACCCTCATGGCGACCAGGCGATCTATGACGCGCTGGTGCGCATGGCGCAGGACTTCTCGATGCGCGAGTTGCTGGTGGACGGGCAGGGCAATTTCGGCTCGGTCGATGGCGATCCGGCGGCGGCCATGCGCTACACCGAGTCCCGCCTGACCAAGATCGCGCTGAAGCTGCTCGAGGACATCGACAGCGACACCGTCGACTTCCAGGACAATTACGACGGTTCCGAGAAGGAGCCGGTGGTCCTGCCAGCGCGGTTCCCGAACCTGCTGGTCAACGGCGCCGGCGGCATTGCCGTCGGCATGGCGACCAACATCCCGCCGCACAATCTCGGCGAGGTGATCGACGCCTGTATTGCGCTGATCGACAATCCCTCGCTGACCATCGACGAGCTCATCAACATCATTCCCGGCCCGGATTTCCCGACTGGCGGCATCATCCTCGGACGCCAGGGCATCCGCAGCGCCTACCATCTCGGCCGCGGCTCCATCGTCATGCGCGGCAAGGTCACGTTCGAGACCATTCGCAAGGATCGAGAGGCGATCGTCATCACCGAGATTCCGTATCAGGTGAACAAGGCGACGATGGTCGAGCGCATCGCCGAACTCTACAAGGAAAAGAAGATCGAGGGCATCTCCGACCTGCGCGACGAGTCCGACCGCGATGGCTATCGCGTCGTCGTCGAGCTCAAGCGCGACGCCGTGCCCGACGTGGTACTGAACCAGCTCTACAAGTTCACCCCGCTGCAGACGAGCTTCGGCGTCAACGCAGTTGCGCTCGATTCCGGGCGTCCGCAGACGATGAACTTGAAGGATATGTTGACGATCTTCGTCGGCTTCCGCGAGCAGGTCGTCACCCGGCGCACCAAGTACAAGCTGCGCAAGGCGCGTGAGCGCGCCCATGAGCAGGTCGGCCTCGCCATCGCGGTCGCCAACATCGACGAGATCATCAAGGTGATCCGCACCTCGCCGACACCAGCGGCGGCCCGTGATACCCTGATGACGCGCGATTGGCCCGCGCGCGACGTCGAGGACATCATCACGCTGATCGATGACCCGCGTCACCGGATCAACGAGGACGGCACGATCCGCCTGTCGCTGGAGCAGGCGAGGGCGATCCTCGAATTGCGTCTCGCACGTCTCACCGCGCTCGGCCGCGACGAGATTGGCGGCGAGCTGTCGAAGCTCGCCGGGGAGATCGGCGACTATCTCGCGATCCTGCGCTCACGCGCGCGCATCCTGGACATCATCAAGACCGAGCTTGCCGAGGTGAAGGCCGAGTTCGCAACGCCCCGCCGCACCGTGATCATGGAGCAGGAGGGCGAGGTCGAGGACGAGGACCTGATCCAGCGCGAGGACATGGTCGTCACGGTCTCGCACGCCGGCTACGTCAAGCGCGTGCCGCTGTCGGCCTACCGGGCGCAGCGCCGCGGCGGCAAGGGCCGCTCCGGCATGCAGACCCGCGATGAGGATTTTGTCAGCCGGCTCTTTGTCGCCTCGACCCATACTCCGGTGCTGTTCTTCTCCTCGCGCGGCCAGGTCTACAAGGAAAAGGTCTGGCGGCTGCCGATGGCCGCGCCGAACGCGCGCGGCAAGGCCATGATCAACATCCTGCCGCTGGAGCAGGGCGAGCGCATCACCACCATCATGCCGCTGCCGGAGGATGAATCGACCTGGGGCCAGCTCGACGTGATGTTCGCGACCACGGGCGGCAACGTCCGGCGCAACAAGCTGTCCGACTTCGTCGACGTCCGCCGCTCCGGCATCATCGCGATGAAGCTCGACGACAACGAGGCGATCGTCGACGTGCAGATCTGCACCGAGCGCGACGACGTGCTGCTGACCGCTGCCGGCGGCCAGTGCATCCGCTTCCCCGTCACCGACGTGCGCGTGTTCACCGGGCGCACCTCGATGGGCGTGCGCGGCATCGCGCTCGGCGAAGGCGACAAGGTGATTTCGCTGGCGATCCTGCGCCACGTCGACACCACCTCGGACGAGCGCTCGGCCTATTTGAAGATGCGCCGCGCGGTCGCGGGCGAAGCCGCCGCGGAAGAGGCACCGGCCGATGCCGAGGCCGAGGAGACCTCGGGCAGCTTCCAGCTCCCGCAGGAGCGCTATGTCGAAATGTCGGCGCAGGAGCAGGTCGTGCTGACCGTCTCCGTCAACGGCTACGGCAAGCGGACCTCGTCCTACGAGTACCGCACCACCGGCCGCGGCGGCAAAGGCATCGTCGCCATGAGCGTCAACAACCGCAACGGCAATCTCGTCGCCTCGTTCCCCGTGGAGGAGGCGGATCAAATCATGCTGGTCACCGACAAGGGTCAGCTGATCCGCTGCCCGGTCGAAGGCATCCGCATCGCCGGCCGCTCGACGCAAGGCGTGATCGTGTTCGACACCGCCGAGGACGAGCACGTGGTGTCAGTCGAGCACATCACGGAAGAGGCCGAGAACGGCAACGGAGCCAACGGGGAGTAACGTTCAGCCAGGCAGCCCGAATTGCGCTGCGCTCGATCCGGGCTGTGAACCGCCTAGCTGACGCGAAATCGTCAAGCCCGATTACGGCGTGCGGTTGGCGGTCACGAGGCGTGCCTCGCGGACATTGGCCTTAGTGCCGGCGCTACGCAGGCAGGAGGCTTCGAAGTTCGGCCAGGCCTGCTGCGAGCAGTCACGGCCGATGCTGCGGATGTCGAGCCGGTCGCTCTTGGCCAGCGGCTGCGGCACGCTGGCTTCAACCTTCGGGGCAAAGCCGGGCAGGAGGGTGAGGGCCGCGGCAACACACGCAGACAGAGCGATCGCTGAAATGGTCTTGATCATGACAGTCCCCTGTGATGCGGCCGCCTACTCCCAGTACGCGGCCCGTCGTTCGTTGGCCCGGATTAGTAACCATGGCCAGTTTCCGGACGTCTTCGCCGATGTGGGAAATGGTTTCGTTCCCGCTCCGTTTTGTTTCGTGGTCGCCCCGAGGGCGAAACAAACCGGCTGCCGCTGACGCCCGACGGGACATTTTCGGAGGGGCTGGACCGGAAACGGGCAAGGAACCTGCCCGGCTTGCCGGCCCGGGCCGGGCGCGGTAGGACGGGGCCATGCCGCGCATCGCCTTCTACCCAGGTTCCTTCGACCCCATCACCAACGGCCATCTGGACGTGGTCCGGCACAGCGTTTCCTTGTGCGACAGGCTCGTGGTCGCGATCGGGGTGCATCCCGGCAAGAAACCGCTGTTCTCGACCGAGGAGCGCCTCAAGATGCTCGAGGACGTCTGCGGTCCGATCGCGGCGCAGGCCGGCTGCGTGCTGGAGGCGACGACGTTCGACGATCTGTCGGTCACCGCAGCGCGCAAGCACGGCGCGACCATCATGATTCGGGGCCTGCGCGACGGCACTGACCTCGACTACGAGATGCAGCTCGCCGGCATGAACGAGGCCATGGCTCCCGAGGTGCATACGGTCTTCCTGCCGGCCTCTCCCATGGTCCGCCCGATCACCGCCACTTTGGTGCGCCAGATCGCCGGCATGGGCGGGGACGTCTCGGCCTTCGTCCCGCCGCAGGTCGCGGCACAGCTCAAGGCCAAATTCGCCTGAAAACGGCGCGCTTCCTCTTCTCTCTGATCCGGAGTTGTCATGATCCGAATTCTCGCAGTTCTTGCCGCGCTTCTGTTCGCGGTACCGGCGGTGGCGCAGCAATTGCCGGCAAATCTCGACAAGGCCAACGCCATCGTCATCGACAGCACCAAGGGCCGCATCGTCATCAAGCTCAGGACCGACATCGCGCCCCAGCATGCCGAGCGCATCAAGCAGCTCGCGCGCGAGGGCTTCTACAACAACGTGCCGTTCCACCGCGTCATGGACGGCTTCATGGCGCAGACCGGCGATGGCGAGAAATTCAACGGCACCGGCGGCTCGAAATACCCGAACCTGAAGCAGGAATTCTCCAAGGTGCATTTTGCCCGCGGCATCGTCGGCATGGCCCGACGCGGCGACAGCGTCGACAGCGCCAACTCGCAGTTCTTCATCATGTTCGCCGACGGCGGCAGCCTCGACGGCCAGTACACCGTGATCGGCGAGGTGGTGCAGGGCATGGACGTCGTCGACAAGCTCAAGAAGGCGCCCGCCGGCTCGCCCGGCGGCTCTGTCACCGATCCCGACAAGATGGTGAAGGTGCAGGTCGCCTCAGACATCAAATAGGCGGGGGCCATGGCGCGCCGCGGTGGCAGGCTCCTGCTGGTTGCCGTGGTGCTGCTGCTCGCCACCTCCCGTGCGGCCGTGGAGGCCGCCCAGGTCGACACGATCCAGGACATCTTCCGGCACCTGCGCACCTGCTGGAGACCGCCGTCGCCGGCGAGGGCCCGCCCACTCGACATCACCGTCCTCGTGAGCTTTAACCGGGCCGGAAACATTCTGGGCCATCCGAGGATTACCTATGAATCCGCGGAGGCCTCCGACAATGACCGGCTGCAATACCGGATCGCGGTGATGGAGGCGTTGCAACGCTGCACGCCGGTGCCATTTACCGATGCAATGGCCGGCGCCGCCGCGGGACGTCCATTCGCGATCCAGTTCCGCAGCCGCAAGACGTCACCCGAGAAGACTTCACCCCCAACGCAAGAGAGACGAGCATGAGCGTCACCGAAAACACCCTGATCCTCGAGACCACGCAGGGCCCCGTCACCATCGAAATGCGCCCCGACCTCGCGCCCGGCCATGTCGCGCGCATCAAGGAGCTGGTCCGTGAGGGCTTCTACGACGGCATCGTGTTTCACCGCGTGATCGAGGGCTTCATGGCGCAGACCGGCTGCCCGCACGGCACCGGCACCGGCGGCTCCGGCAAGAAGCTGAAGGCCGAGTTCAACAAGGAGCCGCATGTGCGCGGCACCGCCTCGATGGCCCGCGCCGCCAATCCCGATTCCGGCGACAGCCAGTTCTTCATCTGTTTCGACGACGCCCGCTTCCTCGACAACCAGTACACGGTGTGGGGCAAGGTCACCGAGGGCATGGAGAACGTCGACAAGATCAAGCGCGGCGAGCCGGTGCAGAACCCCGACAAGATCGTCAAGGCGCGGATGGCCGCGGACAAGGAATAGTCACTCGATCCTCATCCTGAGGAGCGCGGAACGCGCGTCTCGAAGGATGAAGGCCCCACTGCTGCAACCCGGCCTTCATGGTTCGAGACGGCGCTAAGCGCCTCCTCACCATGAGGGTCTGGCTGTGTCGCGCCAAGCCTGCTCATGCGCACCGATCTCTTCGATTTCGATCTGCCGCCCGAGCGCATCGCTTTGCGCCCGGCGAGCCCGCGCGATTCCGCGAGGATGCTGGTCGTCGAGAATGGCGCGCTGCGCGACCAGATCATTTCCGACCTGCCGCAATGGCTGAAGCCCGGCGACCAGCTCGTCGTCAACGACACCAAGGTGATTGCGGCGCAATTGAAGGGTCGCCGCATCGGCCGCGACACCGAGCCGAAGATCGAGGCGACACTGATCAAGCGTCTCGACGGCTCGCGCTGGCAGGCGCTGGTGAAGCCGGCCAAGAAGCTCGCCCCCGGCGACCGCATCCGCTTTGGCAACGAAGGCAAGGTCTGCCTGCTCGGTCATCTCGACGCCGAGGTCGAGGCCAAGGGCACCGAGGGCGAGGTGACGCTGGCGTTCTCGTTCCACGGCCCGGCGCTGGACCAGGCCATCGCCGATCTCGGCAGCCCGCCGCTGCCGCCCTACATCGCCTCCAAGCGCACGCCAGACGATCAGGACCTCGCTGATTACCAGACCATGTTCGCGGCGAGTGAAGGCGCAGTTGCAGCGCCAACCGCGGGACTGCATTTCACGCCGGCGCTGGAACAGTCGTTGCGCGACCGCGGCGTTGCCCTCAACCGCGTGACGCTGCATGTCGGGGCAGGGACGTTCCTGCCGGTCAAGGTCGACGACACCGACGGCCACAAGATGCACGCCGAGTGGGGCACGATCTCGGCCGAAACGGCGGAGCGGCTCAACGTTGCGCGGAAGAACGGCGGCCGCATCGTTGCGGTCGGCACGACGTCGTTGCGGCTGCTCGAAAGCGCCGCGAGCGAGGACGGCACGATCCAGCCATTCGCAGCCGAGACGTCGATCTTCATCACGCCCGGCTACCGCTTCCGCGCGGTCGACGCGCTGATAACCAATTTCCACCTGCCGAAGTCGACGCTGTTCATGCTGGTGTCGGCCTTCTCGGGGCTCGCGACGATGAAGCAGGCCTATGCGCACGCGATCGCGCAGGGCTATCGCTTCTATTCGTATGGCGATGCGTGTTTGCTGTTTCGGGCCGAGCGGTAGGGTGGGTTAGCCGCAAGGCGTAACCCACCACTGCTCGTCTCCGCGGAAGCGAAGAGGTGGATTACGCCTTCGGCCAATCCACCCTACGCAACCTTCGTTACGCCATCACCCGCTGCGGCAGGAGTTCCGCGATCTGCACCGCATTCAGCGCCGCGCCCTTGAGCAGCTGATCGGCCGCCACGAACATCGAGATCGAGTGCCCGGTGGGGTCGCTGAGATCCTTGCGGATGCGGCCGACCAGGACGTCGTCCTGGCCCGAGGCGTCGATCGGCATCGGGAAGTAGTTCTTGGCGCGGTCGTCGACCACCTTCACGCCGGGCGCCTGCGCCATGATGGCACGGACCTGGTCCTCGCTGATCGGCTTCTCGCATTCGAAGGTGATGGCTTCGCAATGGGCGCGCAGCACCGGCACACGCACGCAGGTGACGCCGACGGCGATGCTGTCGTCCTCGAAGATCTTGCGGGTCTCCTTGATGACCTTGGTCTCTTCGTCGTTGTAGCCGGTCTCGGGGTCGATGGCGGTGTTGTGGTTGAACAGATTGAAGGCGTAGGGGTGCGGCATCACCTTGGGCGTATAGACCTGCCCGTTGAGGTTGGCGCGGGTGGATTCGACGAGCTCCTCCATCGCGGCGGCGCCGGCGCCGCTGGCCGCCTGATAGGTCGAGATGATCACGCGCTTGATGCGGTTGTGCTGGTGGATCGGCCACAGCGGCACCAGGGCGGTGATCGCGGCGCAGTTCGGGTTGGCAATGATGCCCTTGTGGTCGCGGATGCGGCTCGCGTTGATCTCGGGGATCACCAGCGGCACGTTCGGATCCATGCGGAAGGCCGAGGAATTGTCGACCACGATGGCGCCGGCCTTCACCGCGATCGGCGCATACTTCCTTGAGATGCTGCCGCCGGCGGAGAACAGCGCGATATCGACGCCGTCGAAGGAGCGCTCGGTCAATTCCTCGATGACCACGCTCTGCCCGCGGAACGACACCGTCTTGCCGGCCGAGCGGGCGCTCGCCAGTGCCTTGAGCTTGCCGACGCGAAAGCCGCGCTTGTCCATGGTGGCGATGAATTCGGCGCCCACCGCGCCGGTGACGCCGACAATCGCGACGACGGGATCGTTGCTCACTTTGTCCTCCGTTGCATTGAGAATTTAGACAACAAAAAAGCCCCGGACCATCGAGGGCGGGGCTTGCCGTAGAGCTGATGCGTTTAAGTCGACGACCTACGCGCGCACGCCTCCCCGGGCCCCTTCGGCCGTGGTGGTTTTGATCGTGCGTTTGGTGGTCGTGAACATGGCGGCGACTTATGCGGGAGAGTTTTGCGGCCGTCAATGGCTTTTCGGTCCGGACGATGCCGGGGGCAGCCTGCCGCTATTTGGCACCCGCTATTTCCCCTTGGCGCCCGGCGGCTCCAGGGTGACCTCCTTGAGGTCGTCGCCGCTGACGACGACGATCGAGAAGTTCAGCCGGCCGCGTTCACGGACCAGCCCGCCGCTGATGGCCTTGCCCGCGGCGGCACGCTCGGCGACGCGCACGGCATCGGAGAGGCGGTGCCTGATCGCACCCAGCGCTGCGAGGTTGCTACGGTCCTCGCGGTCGAGCTCGGTGAGGGGCAGGGCGGCTTCCCCGCCGACCAGTTCGCCGGTCGAAGCATTGATGGTGTGGCGCCAGATCCGGTCGTTGTGCAGGGTCTTCACCCGGTAGACCGGCACGCCCGAGCCGCCGTCGAAGCTCACATCGGCAGTGGTGGCGCCGGCATGGCGGGCTTCGGCAATCGCCATGGCCTGGCTGATTGTGATCGAGGAGCTGCGGAATCGCTCTATTTCGCGGCTGACTGCCTGGCGGTCCGCTTCGGCATCACCATCTGTGTCGCTGTGAAGCGCGGTCGGCGTGCTCGCGGTCACGACAGCCTGTGCCGGCGCGGCGATGAGCAGCGCGGGCAATGCGATCGCAAGCAGGTGCGAGGTCCATCGTTTGGCAGTCGTCATGCTCGAAACCCTCGGCCAGCGAGTGTGCCGGATGATCGTAAAGAATTCGCGGCCGGCCTTGGGCATCGGCCGGCCGCGGAGCGCCGCGGCAGGCTGTACCCGGCGCGGCGATCTGGGTGATACGGGCCTCCTTTGGGGCTGGTGAAAAAAGCGGTCCGCATCGCCTTATAACTAAACCATACCGTATCGTTTTATTTCGGTCAATGACGCCGCACCGTCGCCCCTTGGGGAAAGCACGCAAGCTCACGGAATTGTCAGCGGGAGGAGCGGCGCCGTGGCGCGAGTTTCGAGGTGTCCTGGACGCGGTCGGCAGGTCCCAGCGCGCCGGCCAGGAACAGCTTGATCGCCGCGCGCATGCGCTTCTCGGCAGCCTTCAGCTCCAGCGCCGTTCCGAACGTCGCCATACGATGGGTGTGGCCGACGACGACGTCGAGGAACACCTCGGCTGCGATGGTGGTGTCGTCGACATCGAGCGCGCCTTGCGCCACCAGATGGTCGAAGAAGCGCGCCGTGGTGGCGACGGCCTTCAGCCAGCCTTCCTCCTTGCCGAGCTTGGCGACGTCGGGGAAGTTGATCGCCTGTGCCGTCATCATGCGGCTGAAGGCGACGGCATCCGGGCCGCAGGTGAAGGTCAGCATCTCGCGTCCGATCTCGACCAGCCGCTGCTCGACCGGGATGTTCGAGGCGCTGGAGAGCTGCGTCTCCGCCGCCGCCGACAGCGGCGCAAGCCAGCGTTCGATCTCGCGCCTCAGCACGGCCGCGAACAGGCCGCGCTTGTCGCCATAGCGGGAATAGACGGTGGGCTTGCTGACCCGCGCAGCTTCCGCGACCGCATCGAGCGAGGTCGCATCGAAGCCGCGGTCCAGGAACAGGCGGGTGGCGACCTCGATCAGCCGCAGATCGCGCTCGATCGCAGCAGTCTTCGTCGGCCGGCCACCGCGCGATTTCGGTACCTCGCGCCGTGGCGCTGCCGGTCTTGTCCTGGTCGCAGTCAATCCCATGCCCAATGATTCCTGCGCGGTCGTGATATCGGTCATTCGCTCTATATCGCGCAGGAGCGGAAGCGTCATCGCGAATCTGGCCGAATTGGCCATATCGTCAACGGTTTCGGTATTGCCTCGTTCCGTCACGAGGGATCACGGCAGCGTCGAGGACCAGGCCTGGCCGGATGCAGCCTTCTCGTATCCGTACTGATACAGCGCCCGCATATAGCCGGTATCGAATCCTTCCGACGGCGGGGCGGGATAGTCGCGCGCGATGTAGGAAAGATGGAAGCCCAGCCGGTTGCGCTTGGCGAAATCGTAGGTCGAGAAGATGATCGAGCGCGTCTGCGATTGGGTGATCGCCGACAAGCTGCGTGAAGCGACGTCGATGGTGCCATTGGACACCAGCTCGAAATTGCGTTCGATCTTCTTGTTGACGAGGATGTAGATGTCCATCCTCGCATTGCCGGGCAGACGGCCGCTCTGGAACAGCAGAGCTTCCGGCAAGGTCAGCACCGGCGCGGTCACGCCGCCGTCGACATGCATCTCCTGAAACTTGCGGCCCCCGCCTTCGGCGTCGATCATGATGGGCGGAAACACCAGGGGAATGCTGGCGGAGGCTGCCATCACGTCGCGAAACAGCTTGAGCGCCTCGGGCGTTCCGACCGCGGCAATCCTGCCCATGTCCCAGATCGCGGTGCGCTGCGTGTCGAGGTCGGTCGTCACCACCAAGAGCCTGCGGCCCTTGGCATTCTCGCGCGCGACCTGCGCCATGATCTCGGGTCCGACATAGCGTGCGACGAGCTCGCGCAGCCTGGTGTTGCCGAATAGGCCGGATCCGAACAGCACGCGCATGATGCTGGGATCGTTCAGGAGACTCTCCGCGATACCGCTGGTGTAGACCTCCTTCAGCGTGTCGTCATATTGCGGTCCGAGAAACGCGAACGGTGCGATCAGGCCGCCGGTGCTGACGCCCGAGACGACCGAGAAGCTGGGGCGGGTTCGGGTCGCGGTCCAGCCGGCGAGCACGCCGACGCCGTAGGCGCCGTCAGCGCCGCCGCCGGAGAGCGCCAGATAGGTTCTCGTGGCAGTGCTGTTGTCCTTCTCGAAGCTGAACTTGGTGACCGGCTCGTCGGCGTAGCGCCGCAGACCCTCGATATCGAGCACGCGCGACGTGCTCGCCTCCGCGGCGGTATAGGGCGTGCGGGGCAGGGAGGTGCAGGCGCCGAGCGCCAGGCTGCAGATCAGGAGCACTAATCCGATCAGGCCGACACCAGTCTGCCTGATCCGGTCACGCGAGGAGACGGATGCGTCGGTCGAACACGAAGGGTACGGCATTGTCGGTGGCTGGCGATCACGTATCTACCGCCGCCGGCAAGTTCGCCGCGGCATCTCGTCCAGCCCCACGTACAAAACTACACTGTATCGTTTCGTTTGACAAGGGCGCGGCGTACGATCCTTGTGTGGTCGGTGTCCCAGTCTGATGCACGAACCGGCCCAAGCGCGGTCGGCGGGTTGATCAGCCTGCTCCGACACGCAATAAGCACCGCCATGAATCCCGACAATGACCTTCCCAATCACTTTGAGTTGCTCGCCACCGACGGGGCCGCGCGCACCGGGCGGCTGACCACCCCGCATGGCGTGGTGCGGACCCCGGCCTTCATGCCGGTCGGCACCGCCGGTGCCATGAAGGGCATGCACTGGCGCGAGGTGCGCGATGCCGGCGCCGACATCGTGCTCGGCAACACCTACCATCTGATGCTGCGTCCAAGCGCCGAGCGGATCGCGGCGCTCGGCGGCTTGCAGACGTTCACAGGCTGGAACGGACCGATGTTGACGGATTCCGGCGGCTTTCAGGTGATGTCGCTGGCGGATTTGCGCAAGGTCAGCGAGCACGCCGTCACGTTCCGCTCGCACATCGACGGCGCCAAGGTCGAGCTGTCGCCGGAGCGGTCGATCGAGGTGCAGCGTTTGCTCGGCTCCGACATCGCCATGCAGATGGATGAATGCGTGCGGTTGCCTGCCGAGCGCGCCGACATCGAGCGCGCGATGCAATTGTCGCTGCGTTGGGCGGAGAGAAGCAAGCGCGCCTTCGCGAGCGCCCCGGATGGCTACATGCTGTTCGGCATCGTGCAGGGCGGCGACGTGCCCGAGCTACGACACGCGAGCGCGCAAGGCCTGGTCGGGATCGGCTTCCATGGCTATGCGATCGGCGGGCTCGCCGTCGGCGAACCGCAGGCGGTCATGCTGGCGATGATCGACGAGACCGCGCCGCTGCTTCCGAAGCAGCGGCCACGCTATCTAATGGGCGTCGGCACGCCCGATGACATCCTCGAAGCGGTGAGGCGCGGCATCGACATGTTCGACTGCGTGATGCCGACCCGCAACGGCCGGCACGGCGTCGCCTTCACGCGCCACGGCCAGGTCAATTTGCGCAACGCGCGCCATGCGGACGATCCGCGTCCGCTCGATGAAGAGAGCTCATGGCCGTCGACGCGGAACTGCGCGCGCGCCTATCTCCATCATCTCGTCAAGGCGGGCGAGACGCTGGGCGCGATGCTGCTGTCCGAGATCAATGTCGCGTACTACCAGTCCCTGATGCAGGGCATCAGGGACGCGATCGCACAAGGAAATTTCGAGGAGTTCTATCAGCGTACGCGCGCGGACTGGGCGAGGGGCGATATCGCCCCGCGCTAGATCAATGGTCCAAACTCAGTTGCACACGAGCCGCCGCTTCACGGCATGCTTGGTCACGAAGCCGTAGCCGCAATTGTCGCACGTCCAGAGATAGCTGATGATGTGGTCCGAGACGTAGGCAGACGCTTCAGCGGCGACCATGGAGTCGGCGCAGACGGGACAGGTCGGCAACTCGCTGCAACGCGGATCACGCCTTAGCGCTACGGTCGACATCACTTCAGCAACCGCTGACATCGTGGTGACCTCCCTGCTTTCTAGACCTAAGTCTAACATAAGCAGAATCAGTTGACGAGGTCGCAACACAAATGCGTTGGTTTTCTGCTAATTAAAGCTCACGCGATTTTGCGATGCAGCGTATTTAACATGTGCTGCATTGCCGCTTGCGCGTCGCCGCAAGCTGTCCGTAACTGCGCAAGGCCGCGACAGACGTGCAGATCGTCGCCACAGGGAGTTCATCATGGACGCATCGTCCAACACGGGTGCAGCGCACCAACCCGGCCGTGGCCGGATCTATGACTCGATCGTCGATGCCTTTGGCAACACGCCCATCGTGCGCTTGCGCCGGCTGCCCGGTATGCACGACGTGAACGCGACCATTTTGGCAAAACTTGAATATTTCAATCCTGCCGCGAGCGTGAAGGACCGTATCGGAGCGGCCATGATCATCGCGATGGAGAAGGCGGGCATCGTCAAGCCGGACACCGTGCTGATCGAGCCGACCTCCGGCAATACCGGCATTGCGCTCGCCTTCGTGGCGGCTTCCCGCGGCTACCGGCTCAAGCTGGTGATGCCGGAATCGATGTCGATCGAGCGACGCAAGATGCTGGCCTTTCTCGGCGCGGAGCTGGTGCTGACGCCGGCGGCGCAGGGCATGAAGGGTGCCATCGCGGCCGCCGAGGAGCTCTTGAAGACGACGCCGAATTCAGTGATGCCGCAGCAGTTCAAGAACCTCGCCAATCCGGAGGTGCACCGCCGCACCACCGCGGAGGAGATCTGGAGCGACACCGGCGGCAGCATCGACTTCTTTGTGGCCGGCGTCGGCACCGGCGGCACGATCACCGGCGTCGGCCAGGTGCTCAAGCCGCGCAAGCCGGGCTTGCGTGTGGTTGCGGTCGAGCCGGAGGAGAGCCCGGTGCTCTCGGGGGGACAGCATACTCCCCACAAGATCCAAGGCATCGGTGCCGGCTTCGTCCCTGACATCCTCGACCGCTCCGTGATCGATGAGATCGTGAAGATCAACTCGACCACGGCGATCGAGACCTCGCGCGCGCTGGCGCGGCATGAGGGCATTCCGGGCGGCATCTCCTCAGGCGCTGCGATCGCCGCCGCGCTCGAGATCGGCAAGCGGCCGGAAGCTTCCGGGAAGACCATCCTGGCGATCGTGCCGTCCTTCTCCGAGCGGTATCTTTCGACGGCTCTGTTTGAGGGAATCTAGGACATGGCGGATCAAACGAGACGGCCGCGCACGCTGGGCGATGCCAGGACCGAGGCCGAGGCGGCGTTCAAGAAGGTAACGGCCAAGGTCGCCGCCGCGCCGCCCAAGCAAAACGCCGTGCCCGGCATCAAGGAGCAGGTCACGCTGCGCATCGACCAGGACGTGCTGGAGTTCTTCCAGGAGGGCGGTCCCGGCTGGCAGGATCGCATCAACGAGGCGCTGCGCAAGGTGGCAGGGAAGTAGGCTCCGACCGGACACGTCCGACCAGCGGCGTCTCTCCGCAGACTGTGACATCCGTTTGGCGCACATCTCTATCATCGTCGTTGCGAGGAGCTCTTGCGACGAAGCAATCCAGGCTGTCACCGCGGAGAGATTCTGGATTGCTTCGTTGCGCTCGCAATGACGGAGTACGCGGCAGCATCATCGCACCAACGAAAAAGCCCGGCGCGAGCCGGGCTTTTTGCATTGTCGATCTCGTTTCGACTCAACGACGGAACATGCCGCCCATCATGCCGCCGACGACGCCGCCGACGAAGGCCGCACCGGCAGCATCGCCGGGATTGCTGCGTGGCTGGGGAGCCGGTGCCGGCGCGCTGCTCTGAGCCGGGGCGGTGGCGGCGCGCCGAGCCGGCTTCTGGCTGCCGTCGCTCGCCGTTGCCGGGGCAGCCACGATTTCCGAGAGCAGGGCCTTGTGCTGGTGCTTGTTGAGGTAGCCTGACGACGGGTAGCCGCGCGCCGTCTGCCAGCGCTTGAGCACGGACCGCGTTTCGTCGTTGAATACGCCGGTCTGGTTGGTGTCGAAGCCGAGCGCCGTGAGTCGACGCTGCACGTCGCGACGCTTGTTCTTGTCGAGACCGATTTGGTCCTCGGTCACTTGGGTAGCCTCATCCGTGAAGGTGGCGGGATCGACGCCGGCATTGAGCGTGCGGGTCGCGGTCGAGGGGCCGCTCTTGATCGCCGCCAGCCGCGCCAGCGCCAGCGCCTTGAACTGGCCGTTCGGGTAAGCGGTGAGGTAGGCATTGAGCTCCTCGGCCTTGTTGGACTCCTTGACCGAGCGCCAGTATTCGAGCTCGACACCGTCCGAGCTTCCGGTCGCCGCCGGCACGATGCCGGTCGCGGTCGGGGCCGCAGCGGCGACCTGGGTGGTCGGCGCCTGATTGAGATAGACGGAGCCGGTCAGATTGGTGTGGCCCCAGGGCAGCTGGCCCTTGCGGGTCTCTTCATTGACCTGAGCGCGCACCGACGTCATGGCCTGCTGGATCTCGACGCCGGGCTTGGTGATGTTGTCGATCAACGCCCGCGTGAACGGGCTGTTGTTGCCCTCCTGGCCGTCGAGCGCGGTCTGGCCCGGGCCGGTGGCGAACGCGATCAGCGTTCCTTCGCCGGACTTCATCTCGGCGAGGCCGCTCTGGACGTTGACGCTGCGCGTCGCCGAATTCGACTTGATCTTGGCGGCGAACGGATTGTCGCGGCAGGCATCGAGGAAGACGAGCTTGACCTTGGCATCGCCCATGGTCTGCTCGAGAGTCAGGTCGATGTTGATGGCGGCGCCCAGCTTGACGTCCATCTCCGACTTGATGTCGGCGTCGACGGGCAGCAGGTAATTGGTGCCGCTGACGGCGATGCCGTGGCCGGCATAATAGAACAGCGCGATATCGGAGCCTTGCGCCTTGCGGCCGAAATCAAGCAGCTTCTCGGTCATCTGGTCGCGGCTGAGATTGGAGCCTTCGATCACCTCGAAACCGACATTGCGTAGCGTGGCCGCCATCGCCTTGGCGTCGATCGGCGGGTTCGGCAATTGTGCGACATTCTTGTAGGAGCCGTTGCCGACCACGAAAGCGACGCGGCGATCAGCCTTGGCGGCACTGACTGACAGCGCCATGCACATCAGCGAAGCGAGGAGGGTGAGATAGCGCATTCTGAAATCCCCAGAATCGAATTGCAGGCAGCAACAGATCGGCAAAGAACCTACACGAAGTGCCCGACTTCGCGCCACCAAAACGGCAGTCCGTTGCGTTCAACCCGCTGCTGTGTGGCCGAATGTGCACGATGGAGTGTCGCTCCAACGTGATCCAAATCACACGGCCACTTGGTTTTGTCGCGCGAGGCGGCGCGAGGTTCACCTGGCGCGGGCGGGAACCGACGAAGCGGGCTTCAAATTGAGTAAATTGCCAAACAGGATCAGCGCGGCGCCGAGCACGGTCCAGGAGTCGAGCCGCTCGGAATACAACAGCCAACCGGCAGTTGCAGTCAGTGGAACCCGCAGGAAGTCCATCGGCACCACGATCGTCGCGTCGGCGTAGCGCATCGCACTGGCCAGGCAATAATGTGAGAACGTGCCGCAGACGGCGATCACGCCGACCCAGCCCCAGACATAGAGCGACGGCCAGGTCCAGACCATCAGCGTCGGAATGAAGCCCGCAACCGACTGCACCACCAGCATCCAGAACAGGATCGAGAGCGCGCTCTCGGTGCGGGTCAGCGATTTGACCAGCGCCATCGCGACGCCAAATCCCATGGCGGCGCCAAGCGCGATGAGCTGCCCTGGATTGATCTCCCCGGTCGAGGGGCGGACAATGACGATAACGCCGACGAGGCCGAGCACGATGGCGGCGATCTTCCATGGCGTCATCCGCTCGGACAGGAAGCTCGCCGCGAGGACGGCCGTCCAGATCGGCATGGTGAACTCGATTGCCACCACCTGGCCGATCGGAATCAGTGTCAGTGCGAAGAACCAGCCGAGCTGGGCAACATAGTGCACCAAATTGCGGCCGACATGCTGCGGCAGGCGCGATGTCTTGAGCACCTTCCAGCCGCCGGCGCGGTAGATGATCGGTGAGAGCAAGACGAAGCCGGCCAGCGACCTCATTTCCATGATCTGAAAAACATTCAGCTCGCGCGTGGTCTCGCGCCCGGCCACCGCCATGATCAGCATCAGCGACAGCCAGCCGGCCATCCACAGTGCAGCCATCATTTTCGACGGTGTGGTGCTCATCTGCGGCGGATGTGGACGGATAGACCGAGGAGGGGCGGCCGGTATCGGCGACATTGCCGCCGTTTGCAACGGCCAAATCTGTGGATGCAGCGATGCTGGGCTGCATGCTAAGGCAATCAGCGAACAACGACAAAGATCGGGAGGCATTGCCCATGCGCATCTTGCAGCCGGCCGAGTGGAAAAAACCGCGCGGCTTTTCCCATGGCGTCGTGACCGAGGGGCCGGGCCGGTGGGTGGTACTCGCCGGCCAAACCGGGGGCGACGAGGCCGGCAGTTACGATCCCGACATGGCAGCCCAGGTCGCGACGGCGCTGAAGCGGATCGTCAAGCTGCTGGCCGAGGCCGGTGCCGGCCCCGAGCACATCGTCCGCCTGACCTGGTACCTGACCAGCCGCGCCGAGTACGAAGCGGCAGGTGCCGGCATTGGCGCGGCCTGGAAGGAAACGCTCGGCCGCAATTTTCCGCCCTCGACGCTGCTCTATATCGGAGGCCTCGTGGACGAGCGTGCCAAGGTCGAGATCGAGGTCACCGCGTACGTGCCCGGCCCATAAAAAAATCGATCCGGCGCGGGCGCCGGATCGACTGTCGCGTCAACTTGCGTCTTATTTCGACATCGAGATGTTCGCGCCGCGGAATTGACTGTCCGCGCGCATCGTGACGTTCTGCTTGTTGCCGGACGTCTTGAGAGAGATGTTGGCGTTGAAGCCCGCGGTTGAGGCCACCAGCTCGTAGCTTCCGCCGCTGCCGCGGCCCTGGAGCGAACCGGAGATATTGCGGCTGGTCTCGGACCAACTGCCTGCAATGGCGCCGCCTTCGGCCTTCACGTTGGCGCCGAGGTTGAATTTGTAGGCATCGCTGGCACAGGTCAGCGACATCTCCATGGTCGGTCCGATCGGAGCGTATTTGGCCCGGCAGCGGATCCGCTCGGTCGAGCCGTCATCGAGCGTAACCGTGCCACCGCCGCTCCAGCTGCCCGCCAGCGGGGCGAACGGGCCGGACTGGGCCTTGCTTTGGGTGGTAGCGATCCCCGCCGTAAACAAAACGGCGGCCGCAATCAGCAGCCGCCGGTTCCGGGCGCGAGCCTCAATTGGTTTATTGACGCGATGCTTCCCACCGCCCGCTGCACGGTATGCCTGCAGATGCTCCATTCCACTTCCCCGATCCGGCGTTGCCGCTGAGTTGACCGTTGGCATATGCACCATTGATCGAAACTTTCACAAGTCCCCCGCTGCCGATGGTGCCGGAAACGTTAGCGCCGGGCGCGGTGATCTTGCCGTCGGCAACCGTCAGCATCGAGCTTGCGGTCGGCTCGCACGAACCGGTCTTGGTCACGATGGTGACTTGCCAATTGCCGTCATAGGGATTCTGGGCGAACGCGGGGGCGGCGAGGGTGCCAGCGAGAACTGGGGCGGCACAGAACACCGCAATGCGACCAAAACGCATGAATTCGTCCTTGAATGTGTCTGAGTTGCTGACGCTTATTCGGACGAAATGTGACGGAAATTTGTTGCGATGCCAAAGCGAAAATTGTTCCTTTGGGAACAATGGTTTATTTGCGCTTTTGGCTCCAATTTCCGAAGCAGAATCAAGAGCGCCGCACGTTAAGGGTAAACGTCAGGACGACTCGGAAAGAGCTTGCTCCAGGAGACTTCGGCTCAGAGGGCTGGCTCAGAGGGGCTTGGCTCAGGAGAGGCTGGGCGCGGAGGTCGCGAACTGCTCGTCCTGGACTTTGGCGGGTAGCGCCTTGTGGACCTTGGCGTAATCGATCACATCGGCCAGCAGCTTGAGCCCGAGCGGCGCCAGCGCGCGCTCCCAAAGCTCTCGTGCGGTCTCGCCCTTCTTGACGAAGCACCAGTCCTGGGCGGCGATCGCGCCGGCATCCATGCGGTCGGCGAGATGGTAGATCGTGCCGCCGGCGATCGGGTCGCCTTCCTTGATGGTCCATTCCACCGCGGCCTTGCCGCGGTGGCGCGGCAGCAGCGATGGATGATAGCCGATCCCGCCGAGCCTGGCGGCGGCGAGCGCATCCTTGCCGATCCTGGCATGGCTGTGCGCTGTGATGATCAGATCGGTATCCGGGGCGATCTCGGAGGCCACCACCAGCTTGGGATTGGCTTGCACCTGCACCTCGATGCCCGCCGCCTTGGCCGCCGCGGCAAGGCGGTCATCGGCGTCCGCCACCACGATCCGAACGACCGAGACGCTGTGCTCCCGGAGCATGTTCAGGGTGGTCACGCCAAAATGGCGGGAGCCGACGAGGGTAATTCGCATGGGTGTCCGATCCGTCTCGCAACTGCGTCATCCCCCGATAACACGTCCCCGTGCCCTGTCACCACCCGCGCAGCGTTTGCGTGGGTTATCAACAATGCGCCGGGCGCCGCTTGCGCGAACGCCGGGATTCGCACTGTCCGGTGCTTCCATTCGGGCATGACACCGGCTCGGGAGCGAAGGCATGCGCAGCGTCGGGTTTCTCCTTGTCGCGACACTGCTGGCGGCCACATCGGCCCAAGCTGGCGGGCCTTACCCGGCGGTCCCGGCCCGAGACCGGCGTCGCGCCATCGGTGGGGCCGATCTGGGATGCCTACCGCCCAGGGGCCGGTGATCAATTTCTATCATGGCGCTTATTACGGCGAGGAGCCGCCCGCGCTCTATCGCGGCTGCGCCTACCGGCCGTATTACCGTTACCGCGCCTATCGCAAATTGCCGCGCACCTATTTCTGTGTCGTCGACGCGCGCATGTAGCGGGTTCCTGTGTTCGTTCTTAACAGAGATGCCTCGGATTGGCTGATAAGGGTGCGCCAACGGGGGCTGGTGACATTTCAACCCGCATCCGTTTTCGACCCCGGCTTTTGGCCGCCGGCGGCCTTTCATGCCCATGACTGACGAAATCATCGAACGGTAACACGATCTCAACCAGCTTGGCGTATCGACGAATCCGTCGCGGATTTGTACTGCGTACCGCGACACCGAAATCGTCTGCCTGCGTGGGCGCGCCGCCGGGCCTTTTCGCCGGGACAGATCTCATGCCGAACGCGATCGAGCAGATCGTCGACGCCTATGTGCGTCTGAAGAACCGCCGTGGACTGGACGAGCTGATGATGCATAGGCAGCGGCTCGCGGTCGATCTGAAGAGCCGGTCCGGCTATGATTTCAGCCTGCCGATCGGCCAGATCGACGAGGAGATCGCGATCATCGAGGCGGGGCTCAGCCGGCTCAAGGCGGACAAATCCACGATCTAGACGTCGGCATCGTGCGTGGGGCTTGGCGTTGACGCATTGTCACAGTCCAAGCTCGGTTCATGCAGGGTTCAGCCCAGCTTTGCCTCAATTGTCATGTCGTTTCGTGGGACGCGAATCCTGATAGGCTTGTCCACGTGATTTGGAGGAATCGTCATGATCGAGCTTGCGCTGGCCGGCTTGCTTGCGTTTGCAACCGTGCCTGCGGCACCGACAGCGCCCATGGTGGAGCAGGTTCAGTTCAGGGGCGGTCCGGGCGGGCAATGTCCGCACGGCTATGATTACAACCACTCGAACGGCCGCTGCTATCCCAACGACCGTCACGCGCCGGGTGTCTACACCGGGGGCCACGGCTCGGGCTATGGGCGCCGTGGTGGCCTGTGCCCGCACGGTTACGACTATAATTACTCGACAGGCGAGTGCTACCCGAATCGTGCGCACGCGCCCGGCACTTACGGTCGCCCTCAATATTACGGACGACGCGGCGGGCTGTGTCCGGACGGCTATGATTACAATTACTCGCAGGGACAGTGCTACCCGCACGGGGCACGTGCGCCGGGCATGTATGGGCGGTAATCATCGCCGTGCTGAGGCGGGCGCGCTCAGTCGCGCCGGCCGCCGTCGATCACCGTGAACAGCGGCCGCGCCGGGGTGGGTTCGACCAGCAGCTCCTCCACCAGTGCGGTTGCGGCATCGACATATTTTCGGGTCGGCTTGTCGAGAGGGCGCTTGGCCTCGTCGTCGAGCGCGACTTTTGCGGCCTCGACCAGCTTGCGCATGCGCGCGGCATGGTCGTCGCCCGCGGTCAATGTCGCGCGCGCCAGCGAGCGCAGCACGAACAGCTCGCCCTCAAGGCGAAGCAGACGGTCGTTGAGCCTGGTCAGGACGGCGTTGAGGTCGGCCATGGCGTTCGAAGCGGAGGATCCGTCCTGATCTAGCCGCGATCGGTGAACGGAGTGCAAACGGCGCCGGCGCAATTCGGCGGATCCGGCGTCACCGCAGGCGGCTTACCATTCGACGCCGGCCCAGCGCCGCCCGAACACGGGCGGCCTCGTCTTCACGGCCTGCCAGCCGAAGAAGTGGTGCTTGCCGGACCAGGCATGCACGATGCCGCTGCAGATGCCGCATTTGAAGCTGCCGCTGTGAGCCTCGCTGTGCTCCTCTCTGGTCGCGGTGTAGTTCATGCCGCAACTCGCACAGGTGAATTGTTCGATCGTCCAGATGCTGTTGGCCATGGCCCAGAATGCATTTCGGTGACTGCGGATGGAAGGTAGTCACCAGCATTTGCAGCGGCGTAAACCGGCGCGGGGAAATCCGGTTAACCCGCGTTAGCCAAGCCGGGTTGGGACGGACGATGCGGTATCCGGCACCCGGTCGTCTTGACGCCAGATGCGTTGCTGGCAATAACGGCTGAGCCCGCAAGCGCGGAAGTTGCGTTCATGCCGCAAGGAAAGCTGTGCCCGTGAAAAGCCTCCGTCAGTTGCTGACGGGCGAGGACGTCATCCAGCTCGTGATCCGCCTCGGCCTGCTCGCCCTGCTGATCATCTGGACCTTCCTGATCATCCGCCCATTCGTGCCGATCCTGGCCTGGAGCGGCGTGCTGGCGGTCGCGTTCTATCCGGCGTTCAGCTGGGTTGCAAAGATCCTGGGCGGCCGGCCCAAAACCGCAGCAGCAATCCTGACCCTGGTCACGCTGGGTATCGTCATCGGTCCGGCGACCTGGCTCGGCATCAGCGCGGTGGACGGCGTGCGTGAGCTGGCGCACCAGCTCGGCACCGGCGACCTCGTGCTCCAATCGGCGCCGGAGCAGCTCAAATCCTGGCCGCTGGTCGGCCCCTGGCTCTACGAGCTCTGGGATCAGGCCTACAACAACGTTCGGACGGCGGTGCGCGAGGTGGCGCCGTATCTTCAGCCGCTGGCCGGCCCGCTGCTCTCGCTCGCGGGCGACGCCGGCCTTGGCACGCTCCAGTTTCTCGTCTCCGTGTTCGTGGCCGGCTTCCTGTTTCCGCATGGGCCACGCCTGGTCGCGGCCGGCCGCAACTTCCTGTTTCGCATCGTGCCGGAGCAAAGCGAGCATTTCCTCTCGCTCGCCGGTGCGACCATCCGCGCCGTGGCGCAGGGCGTCATTGGCGTGGCGATCGTCCAGGCGCTGCTCGCCGGAATCGGCTTCAAGCTCGCCTCGGTGCCGAGCGCGGGCCTCCTTGCCTTCATCGTGCTGCTGCTCTCGATCGTGCAGATCGGTGCTTTCCTGGTGCTGCTGCCTGTGATCATCTGGATCTGGACCGCCAAGGACGTCACCACGGCGCTGCTGCTCACCGTGTTCCTCGTCCTGGTCGGCTTCATCGACACCATGCTGAAGCCGCTCGTCATGGGCCGTGGCCTGACCACCCCGACCATCGTGATCTTCGTCGGCGTGATCGGCGGTACGCTGGCCCACGGCATCGTCGGACTGTTCATCGGACCGATCATCCTGTCGGTGGCCTGGGAAATGATGATGGCCTGGATCAGGACCGAGGACCGGGCGGAGGCGGGGAAGGGGTGATCTCGCGCCCGCCAGCGCAGTGTCAGCCGCCCATGCCGGATAGCTCGTGGCCTGTGATCAAGGCGCGTCGCTAACTTGTCTGTTCGACTAGACAAGTTACCATTGGGTCGATTCTGTTTTCGACAACGGCAGCAATGGCAAAGTCTTCCAAGCTGGTTGCCGCCAGGCGCGGCAAGGTATTGTTGGTCAGACGCCGGTCGGACGGCCTGTGGATGTTTCCGGGCGGCCGCAAGCGTGCGCGCGAGTCGGAGAAGGACTGCCTGCGGCGCGAGATCAAGGAGGAATTGCCCAAGCTGAAGCTCGGCAGGATCAGCCTCTGGAAGGAAGTGAAGGCGAGGAACAAGCGCTCCGGCCGCAAGATGAGCGACGCGATCTTCATCGCCAAGTCCGCCAAGGGCAGGCTGGCGATCGGCGACAAGAAGGAGATCGACCGCGCCGCCTGGCATAAGCCCCGCGGCATCCGCCTGACGGCGACCTCGCGCTACATCCGCGACCGCCTGTTTCCGCGCAAGCGGCGGCGAAGTTGAGCCGCTAGTCCTCCCGCGTCGCCGATCGCGTCCTGCCGGCAAACCTCCTCGACTGCGCCACCTCCGGCTCGGGTGCGGCGAGCTTCGCGGCCTGGAGCTCCCGCATCTCCTTGCGGACCTGGCGCGCACTGCGCATTGCCCGCTTGATGAAAGGATGCTGCGAGTCCTCGGCGAAGAACAGCACGACTTCGCAGCTCGGACATTGCCTGGAATAGCCGTCCTGCAACCGGCCGGCGCGATCGCGAAACACGTTCTTGCACCGCGTGCACTGAACCTGGACCGAACTCATGCGCGGATGACAATCACTTTGAAATGGATCGTCAGCTGATCCGAAATGTCTGAAGAAAGCTTGAATGCCGGCGTGGCTGGATGCCGCCAGATATCGCCGAGCCAACAAGGCGTGTGAACCAGTTCACAAGCGCGTGGCGAAACCGCTGCTATGAAGACGTCATTGCTTAACCGATTCATTTCGAACGAAACGCCCCAGCGTGGCTCCAAGCGCTGGGGCTTTTTCGTGCCTCCATTCTCACAGCCAAGAGCAGATCGAAAGGGATCGCGCCGCCGCCTCGAACGTTGTTGAGGAGGGGTGCGTTCGCAGGGCAAATCCCATATGCATGGCGCCGAGCTGCCGATTCGAGGGGCAAGGCGGCTCGCATTCAGTTTGCGGCGGTTCAAGAGCAGAAACGGGTCCAAGTGAGGCTTTCCACGAAGGCAAGGGTGGCCAAGAAGCCGCCGAAGAAGAGCAAGGGATCGCAGCGCACGATCTCGTCTTCGTCGCCTCTCGGCATGATGGCCCTTCATCTGCTTGCACAATGGAAGCAGTCCGGACGCAGCGGCATCGTGTTTCTCGCCGAGAGCGAGAACAGGGCGGAGCGGCTCGGCAGCGTCATTCACGCGCTCGACGCCGCCTGCGAGGTGCTGGTGTTTCCGCGCTTGAACACCTTGCCGTTCGATCAGCTTGAGCCCTCGCACGAGCTCGCGGGGCGCAGAGCCTCCGTGCTGAGGCGCCTTGCGAAATCCAAGAAGCCGGTGTTTCTGGTATCGACGGCCGAAGCGGTGATGGAGCGGATGCCGCCACCGGCCAGCCTGTCGCGCCTGAGCCTGAGCTTGAAGGTGGGCGGCACGTTCGCCGAGCAGGAGCTGGAGTCCCGCCTCCAAGCCCTCGGTTACGATCTCGACGATGAGCCGGACTATCCGGGCGGGGCGCTGTTCCACGGCCAGACCTTCGAGATATTTCCCGCAGGCGCGCTGGGGCCGTTCCGGATCGAGCATTCGCAGCACACGATCAAACGGATCGTGGCCTTCGACCCGCATGAGCACAGGATCATCTTCGAGACCAAGGAGCTGCTCGTCGATCCCATGTCGGAGCGGCTCGGCCTTGCCGGCAAAGGCGGCAAGCGCGCCAGCCTGTTCGATTATTGCGCGGGCGCCAGATGGATCGCCGATGCCGGCGTGCCGTCGCATGCCGACGGATGGCTCGATACGATCGAGGAGGCCGCGCCCCGCAGCGAGCGGGAGCGCGAATATCTCGGGCGCAGCGATTGGAAGCGGCTCTCCAAGGGCATCAAGGTGCTGCCGCGGACGGCGCCGTTCCAGGCCATCCCGGAATTTTCGAAGCTGACATCCTCTCGGAAGGCGTTGCGCGGCTTCGTCGAGGAGACGCGCCGGGCCGGGTCGCGGCTGATCCTCGTTGCCGCGCACGAGGACGATCTGCGCGTGATGGAGCGGATGAGCGGCGTCAAGGCGGAGCGCTGCGAAGACTGGGAGGAGGCGGCGCGCGGGCGGGGCGGTGAGATGGCGCTGCTCGCCGATCTCGATGCCGGCTTCGTCGTGCCGGCGAAGAAGCCTCTGGTGGTGGTGACGGCGTCCGACGTGCTCGGCAGCCGCGCGCATCATCCGCAGCCGATGGCGCGCGCCTGGAGCGCGGCCTTCGACCATGCCGATGCGCCGGAGCAGGGCACGGTGGTCGTTCATCTCCAGCGCGGCCTTGCCGTGCTCGACGGCCTGCAGACCGTCAACACCGGCGGCGGCGCGATGCGCGAGATGATCCGCCTGAAGTTCGCCGGCGACAATGCGGTGCTGGTGCCGCCGCCCGATCTCGCCTTGATGTGGCCTTACGCCGCCGAGCTCGGCAGGCTTTCGCTCGACAAGGCGGACGGCAGCACGTGGTGGGCGCGCCGCAGCGAGGCCGAGCGCGAGATCCAGATCGCCGGCAAGGCGCTCGCCAAGCACATCAGCCAGCGCCGGCGGCGGCGCGGCGAAAAGCTGGTGCCGCCGGGATCGGCCTACGAGAAGTTCGTCGCGCGTTTTCCTTACTTCACGACGATCGACCAGGCCCAGGCGATCCGGGACGTGCTGGATGATCTCGCATCCGGCCATCCGATGGATCGGGTGATCTGCGGCGACGTCGGCTTCGGCAAGACCGAGGTCGCGCTGCGCGCTGCGGCCGCGGTGGTGCTGTCGGGCAAGCAAGTTGCGGTCGCGGTGCCGACGACGGTGCTGGCGCGCCAGCACGTCGCGACGTTTCAGAAGCGCTTTGCCCCGTTCGGCATCGAGGTCGGCAACCTCTCGCGCGCGACATCGGGCGCGGCGCTGCGGGAGACCAGGGAGGGCCTGCGCAGCGGCCGGATCAAGGTCGTGATCGGCACGCAGGCGCTCACCGGCAAGGACGTCAGGTTCGACGATCTCGGCCTCGTCATCGTCGACGAGGAGCAGCATTTTGGCGCGGCGGAGAAGGCCAAGCTCGCCGGGCTCGCCAGGAACGTCCATGTGCTGATGATGAGCGCGACGCCGATCCCGCGGACGCTGGCCGCCGGCCTTGCCGGCTTCCGCGATCTCAGCGTGATCGCCTCGCCCCCGGTGCACCGGCTTCCGGTGGCGACCCGGATCGCGCCGCTGTCGGATGCGGCGATCGCCTCGGCGCTGCTGCGCGAGCAGCGCCGCCACGGCCAAAGCTTCTTGATCTGCCCGCGCATCCAGGATCTCGATCCCATGCTGGCGCGGGTGCGGGCCGTGGCGCCGGATCTTCGCATCGTCTGCCTGCACGGCAGGTTGGCGGCCGACGAGATCGACGACCGCATGATGAGCTTCGTCGAAGGTCAGGCCGACGTCCTGCTCGCCACCAACATCGTCGAGAGCGGTCTCGACATTCCCCGCGCCAACACCATCGTGGTGTGCTGGCCGGAAAAGTTCGGCCTTGCGCAGCTGCACCAGCTGCGCGGACGCGTCGGCCGCGGCGGCATCCGCGCCTACGCGCATCTGCTCACCGAGACGGAGTCCGGACAATCCGAGAAGCGCCTTGCTGTGCTCGAGGAGTTCAGCCGGCCGGGCGCGGGCTTTGCCATCAGCGAGCGCGATCTGGATCTGCGAGGCGCAGGCGATTTGTTCTCGGAGCAGCAATCCGGCCACGTCCAGGTGTTCGGGCCGGTGCTCTACAGCCACCTGCTGAAAATGGCCTCGGAGAAGAGCGACGAGCAGCTGTGGGTGCCAGACCTCAACCTGCCGGTCGGGGACATGCTGCCCGAGAGCTATGTGCAGTCCGAGCCGGTGCGGCTCGAGCTCTATGCCCGCGCCGCTCGATGCAACGACGAGGACGATCTCGACGACCTCGAGGAGGAAACCTCCCGCCGCTTCGGACCCTTGCCAAAGCTCGCGCGCGACTTCTTCGCCGCGGCCAAGCTCAGGATCGAATGCAAGCGACGCGGCATCATCCGCCTCGACGTCGGCCCTGAAGCTGCCGCCGCGACGTTCCTGCCCGGACGCCTGCGCAAGTCGCGCGGAAAATCGCTGCAACGCGACGGCGACCGCGTCGTCTATCACAGCCCGATGCGTGATGCGCCGTTCGAGCTGGTGGAGGAGCTGTTCGAGCTGCTGGATGAGGGGTAGGGGCTTGCGCGTTCGTCAGCGCGCACAACCGCGAATTCGTAGCGGAAACCCTGCTTCACCATTATAGTTAATTTGGGCGTGGCGAAGGAGATCGTCCGATGTCACATGCCATTCGTCCAGTGATTGCCACGATTGTCGCAAGCTCATGTCTGTTGGCCCTGGTGCAAGCAGGCGGCGCAAATGCCGGCTCCGCCGGAGCGGGCATGGGAACGGGGCAGGGTAGCGCTGGCGGCTCGGCGCCTTCTGGAATGGGGACGAGTGCGGGCAATGCAGGTCCCTCAGCTCCCCCAGGGATGGGGACGAAGGACACCGCGCCCGGCGGAGATCTGCGCACCAACAGCGGAGCGACCAATTCGAACGTCCAGCCCGCCACGCCTGCGAGGTCGCGGGCGGCAGCTCAGGCCGCGAGAAATGCCGGGGCTGGTCACGCTCAAAATGGCCTCCCGATCGGCGCGATTGGCAGCGGCACGAGCAATGAAGATCAAAAGGCCGCTGGTTCGGCGTTCTCCCAAAGCAGATTCCGACCGGCAACACAGGCTCAAGGAAACGCCAGTGTTGGTTCAAATCGTCTGTCAGGGAGAGGCTCGAGCCTTTCGGACCAGATCAGTCGGCCGCGAGCCGCACGAGCTGGAGACAAGGTGCTGGATGCCAAGGCCCAGGTCGAGCGACGAACGACTGTGTCGCCCAAACGCGTTACGAGCCCGATAGGACCAGGTTTGTAATCTGCGAGCGACGGGGGAACAGGTCGATTCGGTGCATCGCGCTCTCCAAAGGAATGTGGCGCTCGCGTTTGAGCGGACGCACGAGCTGTTCGAGTTGCTGGACGAGGGGTAAACCGGAAAGTGCGAAAACAACCCCATGCACAGTAGCTATGTGCTTGTGCGATAAGGCGTTCTGCATCGGCGCGTCCATCGCGGCCGAGGTTGGCCCAAGCAAGCGTGGTCCACGACCCGGATCAGGCCTATCGTGCCGGGTCCGTGACGGAGGCGCCGTCACTTGGCCGTTGATTTGTCGGGCAACAGTGGCATTATGCCAACTTCGGAAAATCCGCTGCTAGCATGGCTGTTGCCGGTGCGCGGCGAGGAGCTTGCACCGGATCCGTAATCGGCCGGGGTTGCCGGGCCGTCCGCCGGCCGCGCCGCTAACGCGGAATTAATCCAGAAAGCCGACAATTTTAGGCAGTTGTGTATGGGTGCTGCGTAAGCGGATCGTCGCGAGGGCGTTCCAGGGGCGGCTTCCTGTTGCTCGCTCCATGGGGGTCAGTGCAAATGACCACGTCCTTCGAAACGCCAAGCTTCGCCGAAGAGCTCGACGCCGTCGCCCTTGCAGACGCTGCAGGCGCGCAGGAGCCCGCAGGCCCGGAAGCTGAAACGCCGCCAATCACGCCCCGCCGCAAGACGATCCTGCCGCTGGCGGTGTGTGCGCTCGCCATCAACGGCGCGGCGGCCATCTATACGTCGCCCTCCGGCATGCCGTCATTGAATGTTGCCAGCCTCGCCGAACTGCTGCCGCGGCAGGAGGCACCGGCACCGAAGCCGGATCCGGTCGTCACCGCGCTGAAAGAGATCCAGTCGGCCCAGCAGCAGCACACGGCTTCGCTGCAGGAGAACAACCAGACCCTGCAGCAGAATGCAGCCCTGCTGCAGCAGGATTCGCTGGTGCTGCTGTCCCTGCGGCAGAGCATCACGGAGGAGCGGGTCGACGTGAAGAAGATCTCGTCGCAGCTCTCCACGCTGATCGCCAAGGTCGACTCGCTGCAGAATGTGATGATGTCGGACGTGACGTCGTCCGTTCGCAGAGCGAATGCGCGCTACGGACTGTCCGCCGCGATGCGCAAGCGGCTGGTGCGTGAGCCCAAGCCTCTGGGGCCTCTGGGCCCGGTGTCGATCGGAGGGGCGCCGCTGAGCGTCCCGGCTGCGGTGGCGGGGCCGGAGAGCTGAGGATGCGTCCTAGCTAGGCCGCTTCCTCCTCGAACGAGGTATAGACCCGGCCTGTGGGATCAACTACCTGAACGTCCCAGCACCCGTCCTGGACCAGCTCCCTGGCCTTTTTGAGGGCCGCGGCGAGTGAGGACCGCTTGAGATTGACGACGCCCGCCGTGTCGAAACCGTTGATTTCAAACATGCCGTTCCTCCGGTTTTGAGGAATGCTACACGTTTCCGGCGCGATGTCAGCGGGTTTGTCAAAGTTTCAGTTGCTGGGCCTTGGCCTCCAACCGTATTCCTGATGGGAGATCGTGGCGGTGATGTCGGCCTCTTTGTCTGCCGAGAGGCGCCAGGCCGCCACTCCGAAGCACAACGTCAGGACCAGGGCCGTCGCAAGCAGAAGCATCGAGACGAAATGGCTCACGCGGGTCACCAGCGGTTGGAGGCTACGAGAGAGCGAACACGGGTTGCCGATTCGGAAAATACAGACGGGCTGACCTAAAGCCCTGGTTTCCACATCAAGTCACACAGGACCAAAGGCGCTCACGATCCCGATCGTGATCGGGACCAGCGCGACGATCGTCCATAAGGCGGGCGAGCTGGAAGACAGACCGGCGAAAAAGATCAAGAGACCGAAGCCCACAAGGGCCGCCGAGATGGCATAGGCGAGTGCTTTTTCCATCGTTCGATCCACGAGGAAACGGGATGGATTGCGCCTGTAGGACTCACCGCCGTTCGAAACGTTCCCATGCTGATCTGGATTGGCCGTGCATCGGCATCTCCGCAGCTCCGCTCAGCATGTCGACCACCACCGAACTGTCGAATACTTCGCGCTTTGCTGGATCGGTAGCCAAGTCGCGGATCAGGGCGCGTTCGGCCGCATCTTTGCGAAGTTTCTCGATCTGCGCCAGATAGTCCTTCATTGGCAACTGGCTCCGTTTGCGCAAACAAAACGTACAAGCAATGTGCGAAAGCGAGCAGAAGCGATTGCCGATTTTTCCTAGTCTTCGATGGCTTTGGCCTTCCCCAAGGTCCAAGCACCTCCAGCGGCCCCGGCCTCACACCCCAAAAGCCCCCCACGGTCGGGGCCGTCATTGGATCGCAGCCGTGACGCCTGCCCCTGAACGTTCGCAGATGGAGGAGCCGAGTCGCATCGCTCGAACTGCGACAACGGCGCAGCACTGTTCAAAGGAACTGGCTCCATGCCTCTGCATTCCTCGATTGCATGATTTTCCCACTTTTTGGTCGGCTCGGGTGACGGAGGGGGTACATGGGCACTTTCGATCACACCGCTGTTCTGAAGCAGCGTTTCGATGAGCTTGCTTCTGGGCTTTCCGAATTGGAAGACCTGCGCTCGCGCGTAGTCGCAGCCGAGCAAATGCAAGAGAGACATAGTCACGAGGGCAAGCCGCCCCCGACAATACGCAAGGGTGCCAACCCTAAATCGCGATCAGCAGAAACCGATCGGCCAAAGAGGCGCTAGGCGCGGCCCCCGTGCCACGCTTCAGAACGAGGGCCGCCGCTCTGGATAGCGGTCCTACCTGGTTACCATAGGTCCGACATGAAACTTGCCAGCCCTGGTAACGACAGGTTCGTCCTGGAGGGATGTTCCTGCATCAACAAACGTGAATCCAAAGGAACGGCCCCGGGCGTCCCGGGGCTGGCTGCGGACACACCGAGGCCGCCCGACGCACCACTCAGCGTGGCACGCCGGGTGATATCGTCTGCTCAAACATTCGAGCTGGGTGTCTCAAAAGATACCGTCTAGAATTAAATCTTCGAGGTCTAGGCCAGAACCGGCCCCGACGGCAACGCGAACGGTGGCCGGTGAACACGTTCGAATGCGGCGCCCGAGAAAGTGGACCGCAACCTTGGAGGCCCGCCGGTTCACGCCCGCGAGCCACCCCCATTCGCCGCACGCGGTTTCTCCGCGCGCGAGGGCATCAGCAGAAGTAGCAATTGTTCAGCTCGCTCCTTGGTCAGATTGGCCGCCATGTCGGTCCCGATCAGTGCTGGGCCCCTGCGTTCTCGATCGTAGACCATCCAACCCTTGCCGCCCATGCGAATGAAGAATCGGCTTTGCAGCGGAACCTCGTCAGTCAATGAAGCATGCTCCCGATTTGCCCAGCACCTCTCAGAAGTGGCATTCTTCTTTGTAGCTTCATTCGCATATGTGAATCGTTTCGGGAAAAAGTGGTAATTGGTCGGGTTTTCGTTCACAGTTGAGTGCACTGTCACCGTAGTTTGTCAGCGGTTTTGGCAGATCCGGTGGGCGGGCTGCTTGGAACGCCTCCCTTGACTTCACGACCGTGGTCACGCGCCAGCGGGCGTTGAGTTCATGGGGAAGCCGATGATGCAGTGTGCATCAACCGGCGAAGGTTCGGCCTTCCTGCGTCAGCTCGAAGCTCTCGCCATTTGCGTGGAGCAAACCAGCCGCGACCATTTGCTTGGCTAATGACAGGCTGCACACCGGATGCGAGCCGCCCGGATGATACAGCCGCGCGCCCCGCGCGATCAGGTGCCCATACAGCAGAGCGAGCCGCAGCGGCTTGATCATCCCGGGCGAGATATTTGGCATTCCTGCCAAAGCGTGCGGAAGGCCCGTCATTCCTGCGTGGAGTCGAACGACTGACAATTGTCAGTCTGCGGAGCATGACCGCGGCTGGCTGCAGCTAATCGCCCGCGAGCGACTGCATCGCTTCCAAGAGGCGTTCAAGCCCGAACGGCTTCTGGAGCATGATGCTCCCGGACACCGGACGCGGAGCGGCGTGCGTATAGCCGGTCGCGTAGATCACAGGCATGCGCGGATTGGATTGCCTGCACTGGATGGCGACATCCCAGCCCGTCAGCGAACCTGCCAACCTGATGTCGGTGAACAAGAGATCGGGTGTGGCTTCGGCACAAAGCTCGAGCGCGCGCTCGCCGCTATCAGCTTCCATCACCTCATGCCCGTGAGTTTCCAGGATGTCGACCACCACGTCCCGGATCAGGTCTTCGTCTTCGGCTACAAGAACCCGCAAGTCTCCCTCCAGTCGCGCTCTTCGTCCACGACGTGAGGACCATGCGCAGAAAACGTAGTGCCGGCTGGTCGGGCCGCCTCGGCCAACGAGCCAGCGAGACTCAAGCTGGAACGGGTGGCCTTTGTTCCTGCCCTCCTGGTGAGCCGGACGGCATTTCGATTTTTGCTACTTGATTTTATTGGTGAGCGCGCTGGGGCTCGAACCCAGGACCCCGTGATTAAAAGTCACGTGCTCTACCGGCTGAGCTACGCGCTCCCATGGCCGCTGATGGCTAAGATAAGAGATCGCCATCGTGTTCGGACATTCGAGAGGCATGTCTTGCCGCTTCGCCTAGAGATCGCGTTGCGGGGAAAACCGGCTGTTTCCGGATCATGCCTTCGGCCCGCGCTGTGTAGGGGGAGTGGCTGCCGAGGTCAATAGTGCGGGTGGTTGCCGAAGATCGCGGCAGGAGCGGGGATTGGCCTGGGCTATCCGTCGCTTAGGCCAAAATTCTCACCTCGATTGGCGGCCGGCCATCCACGCCGAAGACCTCGTGACTTCAAAGCACGAGGTCCGAAGACCGGCGTGGAGCAGGATCAGTTCGTCTCCCGCCGCACCTCGCTCGGCACCGGCTGCGGCGTTGCGCTCGGGTGGGGCAGCGCGACAGGGCGCAGGCCGATCAGCTCGGCGGTGCGGATCGCGCTGTCGCGCCAGAACTGGAACGAGTTGATGCGGCTGAGCTCGAGGATGGCGATGGCGACCGCGGCGAGGAACGGCAGGCTCTGCAGCACCAAGACGCCGGCGAAGATGTAGATCTCGGTGATCTGCTTGTAGCTGTTGGTGGCGATCAGCACGCCGGCGCCGACCAGGAGCAGGGTGCCGATCACGGCCTCCCAGAACGCCTGGAACTCGATCGACATGCGGGACAGGCCGCCTTTGGAGGTGCGGGCGAAGGCGATGTGCTCGGTGATCAGGCCCTGCGCCACCGCGCGCGACACCGTCCATTGCACGCTCATCGCCGCGATCATGGCACCCAGCATCTGGCCGGGCTTGATGGCGACGCGGGCGCGGTACATCGACAGGAAGTGCACCAGCGAGACGATGAAGGCGCCGATAATCGGCAGCGTCAGGATCTTGTCGGGAATGGCGATGTCGGCGAAGGCGACGATCGGCACCCAGATGAGGTTGAGCAGCGCCACGACCACGCCGAGGCTTTCGGCGCCCAGCCAGTTCAGCCAGCCGAGGCCATATTCGCGCTTCTGGTCCGGCGTCAGCCGGCTCGCGCCGGGCAGGAAGCGGCGCCAGTGCTTCTTGACGATCTGCAGGCCGCCATAGGCCCAGCGGTGTCGCTGCTTCTTGAAGGCCTCGTAGGTGTCCGGCAGCAGGCCTGCGCCGTAGCGGGTGTTGGTGTAGTGGGTGGTCCAGCCGAGCTCCTGGATGGCAAGGCCAAGATCGCTGTCCTCGCAGATCGTGTCGCTCGACCAACCGCCGGCCATGTCCATCGCGGCGCGGCGGATCAGGCACATCGTGCCGTGCACGATGATGGCGTTGGCCTCATTGCGCTGGACCATGCCGATGTCGAAGAAGCCGGCATATTCGCCGTTCATGATGTAGTGCATGATCGACAGATCGCCGTCGCGGTGCTCCTGCGGTGCCTGCACGAGGCCGACGCGCGGGTCGGCAAAAGCAGGCACGAGGTCCTTCAGCCAGTCGGGCTCGACGACATAGTCGGCATCGAGGATGCCGATGATCTCGGCATCCGCCGCGGTGCGGTCCATCGCGATCCGGAGCGCGCCGGCCTTGAAGCCCTGCACCTTCTCGGCGTTGATGAATTTGAAGCGTTCACCGAGCGCGCGGCAATGGTCCTGGATCGGCTGCCAGAAGGCGGGATCCGGCGTGTTGTTGATGATGACCACGCATTCGTAGTTCGGGTAGTTCAGCCGCGACAGCGCATCGAGCGTCTGCTTCAGCATCTCGACGGGCTCGAAATAAGCGGGGATATGGATCGAGACCTTCGGGCAGTAATCCTCAGGCACGCTCTCGACCGGCTTGTTCTTGGCGATCAGGCGCTGCGGCGGCCGGCCGAAGGCAACCGCGGCGATCTCGTCGATGCGCGCCATCGCGATGAGGACCAGCGGAACAAGGAGGATCATGCCGAGCGTCAGCGCGAAAGCCGAGCCGAACAGGAAGTAGTGGCCGTTCCAATAGGCGAACACGGTCGCGGCCCAGGCGCCGACGCCGTTGGCGGTCGCCGATAGCAGGAAGGCTTGCCTCGCGGTCGCCTTCTCGATCCGCAGGATCGGCAGCGACAGCAGCACCCCGACCAGCAGCGCGATGCCCATCAGCTTCCAATAGTCGGGGTTCTCGACCGGGCCGGTCCAGGCAAATTTCGGCTCGCCGCTGGCATTGAGGACGCCCCAATACGGACCGACGCCGCCTTCGAAGAACTTCCAGGGCCGATCGAGGGCTTCGACGATGTTGTAGTCCATGCCGAGCGCTTCGGCGCGGGTGACGAAGTTGCGCAAGGTCAGCGCCTGCTGGAACGGACCTGGATCTGCGTTGCGCAAATTGTAGCCTGCGCTCGGCCAGCCGAACTCGGCGATCACGATGCGCTTGCCCGGGAACTGATTGCGCAGGAGGTTGTAGCGGTCCACGGCCTGGTCGACGGCCTGATCCGAACGGAAATTTTCCCAATAGGGCAGCACGTGCGCGGCGATGAAGTCGACGCTCGAGGCGAGGTCCGGAAAATCACGCCAGATGTTCCAGATCTCGCCCGTCGTCACGGGAACACGGACCGCGCTCTTGACCTTCTTGATCTTGCTGATGAGGTCCTCGACCTTCATCTCGCCGCGGTAGATCACCTCGTTGCCGACCACGATGCCGATCACGTTGCTGTTCTTGCGGGCGAGCTCGATGGCGGCCTTGATCTCCCGCTCGTTGCGATCCTCGTCCTTGTCGATCCACGCGCCGACCGTGACCTTGAGGCCGAACTCGGCCGCGATCGGCGGCACCAGCTCGCTGCCTTCCGTCGCGGTGTAGGACCGGATCGCTCGCGTGAGGGTCGAGAGCTTCTTCAAGTCCGAGCGGATCTTGTCGGGGTCGACGTTGAGGTCGACGACATGGCCCGGTTCGAACGGCGTATAGGACAGGCTCGGCACCAGGCCCTTGAAGTCCGGCGCAGGTTCCCTGTCGCGCAGGACTCCCCAACTGCCTGCGTGGAGCGCAGACACGAGCAACAGAACGGCGGCGACAACGCGCATCGCGGCTAAACCAATAGGGGCTGAGGTGGCAGGGAAGCGGATCCGACCCCGAGATCCGACCAAGTCCGCGGCAAAGGGAGCATATCTCTGCCGCGCGGTTTCACAACTGTCATGGCCTCATGTCCTTATGAGGGCATGGCCTTTTCGAACGACGCGCGGCAGTGCCAACCGTCTCTATGGCCGGTCGTTCCTGAACGGCAGCTGAAACGACCGGAGCTATTTTGGCTTGGGCTATTTCGCCGGCGTGGGGGACGGGCTTGCCGCAGGCGAGGGGCTCGCGGCCGGCTGCGGCTGCGCATTGGCGGCCGGCGCTGCCGGCTGGGCGGCCGCAGCCGCCGCCTGCTGCGGCTGGGCGGCCGGGTTGATCCAGCACGCGTGCACACGACTATCCAGGGTTTCCGCCACCTTGGGATCGATCTGGCCGCCGAAGCGGGTCAGGCAGCGGAACGCGGCCTGGATGTGGCCGCCGGGGCAGCCGAAGCGGTCGTAGAGGTCGAGATGGCGGAACGCGGTATCGAGGTCATCCCGCCACATCAGCCGCACCACGCGCCGGCCGAGCCAGACGCATTCGGGATTGCCGGCCGGGCCGTTGATGACCTGGGCGGCTTCCGCGAATTCGTCGGTGCGGCGCTGATTCTGGGCGGCGTCCTTGGCGGCGTCGGCGGGCTGGGCGGCCGCCTTGCCCTGTTCGGGGCCCGGCGGACCGCTCTGGGCGGAGGCGCCGCCAGCACCGGTCAGAACGAGCAGGCAGCAGACGGCCAAGGTGGCGGCGAACTGCCGCAGGACCGCATTTCGTGACTCGAACACCCGTTGCCGCATGAATTCCCCAATGTATCCGCTGGCCGTCCGCGTCAGGAGCCCCGCGGACGCGCTAGCTGATGGCGTCCAAATGGGTCTCCAATGCGGCGGAAAAGTCTTTCGGAGTCCATGACCTGTATTTCGAATTTTGTCCAGCAAAGTCACGATCCTAGATCACCTTTGAACCGGCGCAGGTAAATTCCCTGGGGGCGCGAGGGATCCACCGGACGTGCCCCCTTGGCAGACGGCGTGCGAGAAGGTAATCGACGGCCCTTCGCGGAGGACGGAACCGATTTCTCTTCGTACGCCACTGGCGCTTCTGCTCGTCTCACTGGGTGCGATCGCTGCCGTGTGGTGGTGGCTTGCCACGCCGATCACGCTCGCGCGCGCCCCGATCGATCCCGCCGACAAGGTTCAATGCGTCTCCTACGCGCCGTTCCGCGGCGAGCAGTCGCCGCTGGACGCATGGACCCATATCGAGGCCGACCAGATCGAGCAGGACCTGCGCCAACTCAAGGAGATCACCGACTGCGTCCGGACTTATTCGCTGGAGAACGGGCTCGACCAGGTGCCGGCGATCGCCGCCAAGGTCGGCGGGATGAAGGTGCTGCAGGGCATCTGGCTCTCCAGCAACCGCACCAAGAACTACGAGCAGGCCGGGCTGGCCATTCGCCTCATCAAGCAATTCCCTGACGTCATCACCTCCGTCATCGTCGGCAACGAGGTGCTGCTGCGCGGTGAGATGACGACGGCGGACCTCGTCGCTCTCATCCGCCTGGTGAAGACCCAGGTCGGCGTGCCCGTCACCTATGCCGATGTGTGGGAATATTGGCTGAAGAACCGCGAGGTGTATGACGCCGTCGACTTCGTCACGATTCATATCCTGCCCTATTGGGAGGATTTCCCGATCAAGGCGAAGTTCGCTGCCGCCCATGTCGAACAGATCCGCGAGCGCATGGCGGTGGCGTTTCCCGGCAAGGAGATCCTGATCGGCGAAACCGGCTGGCCGAGCGCGGGCCGCATGCGCGACGGCGCACTGCCCTCGCGCACCAATCAGGCGCGCGTCGTCTCGGAAATCCTCGGCCTCGCGAAGGCGAACAAGTTCCGCGTCAACCTCATCGAGTCCTACGACCAGCCCTGGAAGCGCAGGCTGGAAGGCACCGTCGGCGGCTATTGGGGCCTCTACGACTCGGTGCGCCGGAGCCTGAAATATCCGCCGGGCCAGCCGATCAGCAATTTCCCGTACTGGAAGTGGTACATGGGCGCGGGCATGGGCCTTTCCGTGCTGGTGTTCGCGGTCGCGCTGATCACGCTGCGCCGCCGGCCGTGGACGCCGCGTTTCCCGGCCTGGCTGGGCGTCGGCATCTCGGCGACCACCGCCGGAATCCTGCTCGGGATCGGCGCCGACAAGATGTACTACGAGAGCTACGGGATCGGCGGCTGGCTGCTCTGGGGCGCGTTGCTGCTGGCCGGCATCCTGTCGCCGATCTTCTGCGCGCAGGCGATGGTGATCGGCCGCAGCCTGCCGACCTTCCTCGACCTCCTCGGCCCGCGCGAGGGGAGGAAATGGTCGAAGCTCACCGCGGTGCTCGGCCTGACGCTGGCGGTGACGGCGGTGATCGCCTCCGCGACCGCGCTCGGCTTCGTGTTCGACCCGCGTTACAAGGATTTTCCCTACGCCGCGCTGACGATGGCGGTAGTGCCGTTTGCACTTCTGATGCTGAACCGGCCGCAGATCGGCCAGCGTCCGATCGCCGAAGCCGTGTTCGCGGGGGTGCTGGCGCTGTCGGCCGTGTACGTGCTATTCAACGAAGGCCGCGACAATTGGCAGTCGCTATGGACCTGCGCGATCTATCTGTTGTTCGCCCTCACGCTGTGGCGGGCGCGGGCCGAGCAAAGCCAAGAATAAGCAGGCCGATCGCAAGGCCCGACAGCACGACATTGTAGAGCACGATGCCGAGGCCGGCGGCGATGAGGCCGACGGTCAGCAGCACGATCGACGGCCGCATCAGGTTCAGCGTCGCAACCACCAGCGCCACGATACCGAATACCGAATTCTTGAACAGCACGGTCGAGACCGAGCGCGACTTGCAGACCAGGGTCTGAAGCCCGGCGTCGCAGGCGAGCGCTACTTGCGAAAACTCGATCGCGAGATAGCGCACGTAGAGCGCAGAGCCGACGGTGACGAATCCGACCACGAGCAGGAACTGCACCTGGTAGGGCGTGAGGCGGAAGGGCTTCTTTGTCATGGCGGCAATATGGTCGGGAAGGCGCGGCCAGGCAACAGGGCAGGCGAGGTTTCTGTTGATCCGCCCGGGCACTCTCCAGGAACACGCGAGCCTCCCGCTGGTTCTCAACGTTGTGTTGCCAACACCGCCTAGGAGTGAGGCATGGAGAAGCCGACGCAGGAGCAGCTGAGCGAGCTCAAGAGGCTGAGCAGGGAGGCGCGGGTCGAGGATTGGTCGGAAATCGTCCGCTCGAAGGACGAGGCGGAGATGCGCATCCGCGATCTGAAGGAAAAGGCGCGCATGGAATAGTCATCGCCTGCGCCAAGGACGATCAGCGGGCGATCAATTGCGACCTTGCGTGTTCCGGCTCTGCTCCGCCAGCCGGCGCTCGTATTTTTCAGCCAAGGCGAGCAGTCGCTTCCTGATGTGGGGATCGGCCCGCTCGGCCAGTTCGCGGATCAACGCGAGTTGCTCCCGCAGAAAGTTCGCGTCCGTCATCTCCGCTCCGAATCAAGTCCGGTGCGGAGTGTGCCGTGTCTGGTTGGTCTCGTTCGTATCATTTGGTACTTGGGCGGAGGCATGAAGCCGCTCACCGGCGATGTGCGACTACCAGACTTACTTCAACCCCAAGCGACGTTCGAGCCAGCTGAGCGCGAACAGCACGAATAACGTGACTGCGATGGCGGCGCCCACCAGCAGCCAGGCGCCCAGCGCGCAGGCGATGCCAAGACCGGCAGCGATCCAGACAGTCGCCGCCGTAGTGAGGCCATGAACCGTCTTGGCCTTGACGTCGTGCAGGATGACGCCCGCACCGATGAAGCCGACGCCGCTCAGCACGCCGGTAACAATGCCTTGGACCACCCTCGAGACTGCATCCGGGTGGTCGCGCAAATTCTGAAACTCGATCACGGAAATCGAGATCAGCGCAGAGCCCAAGGCCACCAGCGCCAGGGTGCGCATGCCCACCGGCTTGTCGTTCATGTCGCGGTCGATGCCGATCACGAGGCCCGTAGCCGCCGCGACGAGTAGCCTCAGCACATCATCCAGTTCGTTCATCAAGACCCGCGTTTCTGGAGGGGCGACGCTTCGCGCGCGTCGGACATGGACCTGCGAACTTGCTGCCAAGCGCGGCCGAGGTCCAAGCGTCCGTTGGTCGCATGCTGGCTGCGTGCGCGCCGGGACCGAGGCGTCATGGCCGCCTGAAGAACGACGACAGCGTCGATCCCGCGGACGACGCTGCCGCCTCCGGTTTCGCCGGTGCTGGCGCCGGCTGCGCGGCGGGAGCGGGGGCGGGCTCGTCGCGCTTGGTGCGTTTTGAGGAGTAGCTGCGGCGGCGTTGCGGCTTTTCAGGCTTCGCGCTCGACACAGGCGCCGTTTCGGCTGCAGGGCCAGCGTCCTGGCTCGTCTCCGAACCCTTGTCCGGGACTCTGTCCTGAGTCTTCTCTTGCGCCTTGTCCGGACCGCTGCGCATCGACAGGCGCTGGCCGTCGAACACGGTGGTCTCGCAAGGGCGGCCGTTCTCGACGAGACCCGCGCAGAATTTTGCGGCGGCGGCGGCATTGACCAGGGGGCCGGCGCCCAGGCGGAGCTGCATGCCGAGGCCGGTGTTGCCTTCCTTGATCATGATGATCGGCCGCAGCGCCGCGATCTCCGGGTTGGACTTGGTCACGCCGCGCCAGAGCGCGCGCAGGCCGTCAACCGAGTTGGCGCCGCCGAGATCGATCGCAAAGCGCGTCTGCTGAACGGCGATGGCAGGGGATTCGCTCTCGGCGGCGTCCTGCGGCTTGGTTGCTGCCGCCACGATTTCGGCTGCGGCGGTTGCCGGCTCGGCCTTCTGCTCGGCTGTCTCAGGTTGAATCAGTTTCGATGCGGCCGGATCAGGTGGCGCCATGAGCGACTTGGCGGGCACCAGCGGAATGGTCGGCAGCGCCGAAGTCATGGCTGGAGTCTGTTGCACGAGCGAGGCGGCGGCCGCGGTCTGCGGCGGCGGGCTCGGCGGCTCCTTCAACGTTTCCTTCTGGGCATCCTTTGGCGAATCCTTCTGAGCGTCCTTTTGACCATCCTTGGCGGCTTCGCTGCGCGGCTTCTCGCTCGTCGCCGTCGGCGTCGAAGCGACCGGCGCGACACTGGGAGCCGTGGGTGCTGCGTCCTGCGGCTTCGCGCCCGGCGGCGGCGTGGCCGTTTGCTTGGCAATGGCGCCGGTGACGGAATCGAGCCCTTGCTCCAGCACGGTGACGCGCGAATACAGCCGGTCGCGGTCGCTGTTCAGCGTCTCGATCGCGGCGGCGAGCCGGCGCGCTTCGTTCTGGCTCTCCTTGGTCAGCAGCTGCAGCCGGTCGGCCTGGCGCACGAGATCGGCGGACGCAACCTGGTCGCGCCGCCAGCCGAGCTGGGCCTGGTTGGCCATCACGGCCAAGACGACGGCGCCGACGGCCGCCACGCCCCACGAGCCCAGCCGCCACATCAAGCGCCGGTCGAAAGTGCTTTCCTCGGCCAAAAGTCCGGAGAACAGCCCGCCGGTCTCCTTGGTGGAGAAGGCGTCCGCCAGTGGGTCGGAATCCTTTGCCATGAATGTTAAGCGCCCAGCCCCGTCCGGCTTCCCCGAATCAATCAGGGAACATTAACAGGAAAAGGGCGCCGCACTTGAATTCCGGGCGTTTGCGGGGGTAGCTAGGCGATAGCTTCCGAGGGCGTTGCCGCCCGTCCGCGCCAATTTGATTCGGCCATAGCTGTCAGGATTTCGATGACCGCCCGTTCCAGCCTCACGATCGTGCTCGCCGCCGGCGAAGGCACGCGCATGCGATCGAGCCTGCCGAAGGTGCTGCATCCGGTCGCGCACCAGAGTCTGCTCGCGCATGTGCTCGCCGCCGCACCCAAGGGAACCGGCACCTCGCTTGCCGTCGTGATCGGCCCCGATCATCAGGCAGTCGCGGATGAAGCCAAGCGCATCCGCCCCGACGCGCTGACCTTCGTGCAAGCCGAGCGGCTCGGCACCGCGCATGCGGTGCTGGCGGCGCGCGAGGCGATCGCACGCGGCGCCGATGATCTCCTGATCGCGTTCGGCGACACGCCGCTGATCTCGGCCGAGACCTTTGCGCGGCTTCGCGCGCCGCTTGCCCGCGGCGCTGCCATTGCTGCGCTCGGCTTTCGCGCCGCCGATCCGACCGGCTACGGCCGCTTCATCGTCGAAGGCGACCGCCTGGTTGCGATCCGCGAGCAAGCCGACGCCAGCGAGCACGAGCGCAAGATCGATCTGTGCAATGCCGGCGTGATGGCGATCGACGGAAGCCGCGCGCTCGACATTCTCGGGCAGATCGGCAATGCCAATTCCAAGGGCGAATATTATCTGACGGATGCGGTCGAAATCGTCCGCAGGCAGGGATGGGAGTCGGTGGTGATCGAGACCAGCGAGGACGAGGTGCGCGGCATCAACACCAAGGCGCAGCTGGCCGAGGCCGAAGCCGTAATGCAGGCGCGTTTGCGCAGGGCGGCGATGGAGGCCGGGGTCACGCTGATCGCGCCGGAGACGGTGTATCTGTCCACTGACACCGTGTTCGGCAAGGACGTGACGATCGAGCCGTTCGTGGTGATCGGCCCCGGCGTGTCGATCGCGGACGGCGCGGTGATCCACTCGTTCTCGCACATCGTCGAGACCACGCTCGGCAAGAAGGTCTCGATCGGACCCTATGCGCGGCTGCGTCCCGGCACCTCGCTCGGCGACGGCGCGCGCATCGGCAATTTCGTGGAGACTAAGGCGGCGACGCTGGAGGCCGGCGTCAAGGTCAACCATCTCTCCTATATCGGCGATGCCACCGTCGGCGCCAATTCCAACATCGGCGCCGGCACCATCACCTGCAACTACGATGGCTTCAAGAAGCACAAGACGGTGATCGGGCAGGGCGCCTTCGTCGGCACCAACTCCTCGCTGGTCGCCCCGGTGACGATCGGCAATGGCGCCTATATCGGCTCGGGCTCGGTGATCACGAAGGACGTACCCGACGACGCGATGGCGCTGGAGCGCAACCAGCAGACCATTCGCGAGGGCGGCGCGGCGCGCTATCGCGAGATGAAGACCGGCGGCAAGAAGCCGGAGACGTGAGCGGCGCTATTCTTCGTCGGCGAATTCGGAGAAGATCGCGCGGGTCAGGCGCCAGCCGCGCGGCTTGGCGCGCTTCACCGGCTCGCCTTCGGGATGCTTGATGAAGAGGGGCTTGTTCTCTTTGCCGCGCAGCGGCGGCGGCCAATGCGCAAGGTGCGTGCCCGTGGTCTCGCTGGCGCGCAGATACATCGACGACAGACCCTTGCGGTCGGATGAGCCTTTCATGGCCTGGTTCTCCCGACCGGAATCGTTGGCCAAATGTATTGAGAATAGGTTAACGCGCGCGGTTTAAGCCCGCCAAATCGACGCAGCGGTCGCGCCCGTGCTGTCTCAATCAGCAATAATTATTGAGTATCTGGTTCCCTGCGATTTTCGCTAAAAACCGGGCGCGTCGTTTAGGCGATTTTTCGACGATTTGGGGGATAGTGATCCGCATGTGCGGGATTGTCGGCATTCTCGGGCGCGCGCCGGTTGCAGAGCAATTGGTGGATTCGCTCAAACGTCTCGAATATCGCGGCTACGATTCCGCGGGCGTTGCCACGCTCGAAGGCAAGCACCTGGAGCGCCGCCGCGCCGAGGGCAAGCTGAAGAATCTGGAGAAGCGGCTCGAGGCCGAGCCGCTCAAGGGCACCACCGGCATCGGTCACACCCGCTGGGCCACCCACGGCAAGCCGACCGTCAACAACGCCCACCCGCACGCGACCGAGCGCGTCGCCGTGGTCCATAACGGCATCATCGAGAATTTCCGCGAGCTGCGCGAGGAGCTCGAAAAGAAGGGCACGGTGTTCCACACCGAGACCGACACCGAGATTGTGCTGCATCTCGTCGACGATTTGCTCACGCGCGGCAATAAGCCAGTGGAAGCGGTGAAGCTGACGCTGGCGCGCCTGCGCGGCGCCTTCGCGCTCGGCTTCATCTTCGCCGGCGACAACGACCTCATGATCGGTGCCCGCAACGGCCCGCCGCTGGCGATCGGCTACGGCGACGGCGAGATGTATCTCGGCTCGGACGCCATCGCGCTCGGCCCGTTCACCGACACGATCAGCTATCTCGAGGACGGCGACTGGGTGGTGCTGACCCGCAAGAGCGCCGCGATCTTCGACAAGGACGGCCATGCCGTCCAGCGCGACAAGATCAGGCACGCCGCCTCGACCTCGCTGGTCGACAAGGCCAATTACCGTCACTTCATGGCCAAGGAGATCCACGAGCAGCCGGAGGTGGTCGGCCACACGCTGGCGCGCTACGTCGACATGGCGACCGAGCGCGTCGCGCTGCCGGTCAAGCTGCCGTTCGATTTCAAGAACATCCAGCGCATCAACATCACCGCTTGCGGCACAGCGAGCTATGCCGGGTTCGTCGCCAAATACTGGTTCGAGCGCTTTGCGCGCCTGCCGGTCGAGGTCGACGTCGCCTCCGAATTCCGCTACCGCGAGGCCCCCTTGCGCAAGGGCGACCTCGCCATCTTCATCTCGCAGTCGGGCGAGACCGCCGACACGCTGGCGGCGCTGCGCTATGCCAAGGCCGAGGGCGTGCACACGATCGCGGTCGTCAACGTGCCGACCTCGACGATCGCGCGCGAGAGCGAGACGGTGCTGCAGACGCTGGCGGGACCGGAGATCGGCGTCGCCTCGACCAAGGCGTTCACGTGCCAGCTCATGGTGCTGGCAAACCTTGCGATCGCGGCCGGCAAGGCGCGCGGCGAATTGTCGGACGACGACGAGACCAAGCTGGTCCACGGGCTCGTCGAGGTTCCGCGCCTGATGGCCGATGCGCTCACGAGCGAGCTCCAGATCGAGAAGCTGGCGCACCGGATCGCCAAGTCGCGCGACGTGCTCTATCTCGGCCGCGGCACCAGCTTCCCGCTGGCGCTCGAAGGCGCGCTCAAGCTGAAGGAGATCTCCTACATCCACGCCGAGGGCTATGCCGCCGGCGAGCTCAAGCACGGCCCGATCGCGCTGATCGACGAGACCATGCCGGTCGTCGTCATCGCCCCACATGATCGCGTGTTCGAGAAGACGGTTTCCAACATGCAGGAGGTCGCCGCGCGCGGCGGCAACATCATCCTGATGACCGATGCCATGGGCGCGGCGGAGGCGACGGTCGAGTCCCTCGTCACCATCGTCATGCCCGATATGGCAGCAGCCTTCACGCCGATGGTCTATGCCGTCCCGGTGCAGCTGCTCGCCTATCACACGGCCGTCGTGATGGGGACCGACGTCGACCAGCCGCGCAATCTCGCGAAATCGGTGACCGTGGAATAGGCAATCTGGATATCGATCGGCCGCTCTCTTCCAAAACCTGCTAGAAGACTCTAGCTTGTGGTAGCGACCGACCTGGAACCCGAATGACCCCCCGCGACGACGCGCCTGCGCCTCTTGATCCCGTTCCGGAACCGCATACCGGTCTGATGGGCCGTTTCCGCAATTATTTCCTGACTGGCCTCGTGGTGACGGGGCCGATCGCTATCACCCTCTATCTGGTCTGGTGGTTCGTCACCTGGGTCGACGGCGTGGTGCGGCCGTTTGTGCCGCTGGCCTACCGGCCGGAAACCTATCTTCCCTACGTCATTCCCGGCTGGGGACTGATTGTCGCATTCTTCACGCTGACGCTGGTCGGCTTCCTCGCGGCCAATCTGATCGGCCGCACGCTGGTCGATGTCGGCGAGACCTTTCTCGGCCGGATCCCGGCGGTGCGCGCGATCTATCGCGGCCTGAAGCAGGTGTTCGAGACGCTGTTCTCGGGCAAGGGCTCGAGCTTCCGGAGAGTTGGCCTGGTCGAGTTTCCTTCGCCGGGCATGTGGTCGATCGTGCTGATTTCGCAATCGCCGAACGAGGACATCTCGCGCAGCCTGCCGGGGCAGGAGGAGCACGTGTCGGTGTTCCTGCCGTGCTCGCCGAATCCGACAACCGGCTTTTTCTTCTATGTCCCCAAGAGCAAGATCATCGAGGTCGATCTCACCGCCGAGGACGCCGCGACGCTGATCATGTCGGCCGGCGTGGTGCAGCCGGGCTCGTCGCCCGATCCGAAGAAGGCGGCCGCGCTTGCGGGCATGGCGAATGCTGCGCGGATCGCCAATGCCTCCACGCTCCGGCCCGAGCCTGCGAAGGCGGAGTAGGGCCATTCCGTTGCGGGATGGTCGCGTTCACGCGGGCGCATTCGTCCTCTGCTAGGCTCAGCTCGACCGAACCTGCCGCTCGGAATTCGACCTGGAGTGCACGATGTCCAAAACCATTGCGATCCTCGCGCCCGGTGCAATGGGCAGCGCCGTGGCCCGCCGCCTCAGCGAGAACGGTGCGCGCGTGCTGACGTCGCTGCAGGGGCGGAGCGAGGCGACGCGCAAACGTGCGGCGGACGCCGGCATGGTCGGCGCCGAGGACGACGCGATCGCGGACGCCGACATCATCCTCTCGATCGTGCCGCCGGGCCAGGCCGTCGCGCTGGCCGAACGGCTGGCCGCGCTGATCGTCAGGCGCGAGAAGAAGCCGGTCGTGGTCGATTGCAATGCCGTCAATGTCGATACCGTGCAAAGAATCGAGGAGATCATCGGCTCGGTGCAGGCGCCGTTCGTCGATGCCGGCATCATCGGCTTTCCGCCGCAGCCAGGTGGCAAGAGCCCGGCCTTCTACATGTCGGGCGAGCACGCCAAGGACGTTGCCGTGCTTGGGGATCTCGGCCTCGACGTGCGGATCGTCCAAGGCCCGGTCGGCGCGGCGTCCGCGTTGAAAATGTCCTATGCCGGCATCGTCAAGGGCCTCGCCGGCATCGGCTCGGCGATGGTGATCGCAGCCACGAGGGCGGGCGCAGCCGATGCGCTCCGCGACGAGCTCGCGCTGAGCCAACCCGCCATCCTGGCGCGGCTCGAGATCGCGCTGCCCGACATGATTCCGAAGGCCTATCGCTGGGTCGCCGAGATGCGGGAGATTTCAGGATTCCTCGGGCCCGATCATCCGGCCAGCCAGATCTACGAGGGCTTTGCGCGGTGGTTCGAGCATCTGGCGGAGGATGCGATGGGGGAGGCTGTGGATGCGGAGCTGATGAAGGCATTCGCGGCGAGCATCGCGCGGAAGAAGGCCTGATCGCGCGCATTCTCGCTCCCTCAACACGTCATTGCGAGCGCAGCGAAGCAATCCAGAATCTTTCCGCGGAGGCAGTCTGGATTGCTTCGCTGCGCTCGCAATGACGTGGAGGATCCGGTGCCTTTGCGTCTGTCACGAACCTTGCGGCACTGCCTCAATGTTAACCCGCTCCGATCAGCGGAATCGCTTCGTCTCGTTCATAGAGATACAGCAGGCACCGCAGCGCCTCACCGCGCTCGCCTTTGAGCTTCGGATCCTCTTTAAGGATTCGCAGAGCCTCGTCTCTTGCCTGGGCGATCAACTGGCCATGCACCTCCGGGCGCGCGATGCGGTAGCCGGGCAGGCCGCTCTGGCGTACGCCCAGCACGTCGCCTTCGCCGCGCAGCTTCAGGTCTTCCTCGGCGATGCGGAAGCCGTCGGTGGTCTCGCGGATCACTTTCAGCCGCGCCTTCGACATCTCGCCGAGCGGCTCGCCATACAGCAGGATGCAGGTCGATGCTTCGGAGCCGCGCCCGATGCGGCCGCGGAGCTGGTGGAGCTGGGCAAGACCGAAACGCTCGGCGTTCTCGATCACCATGATGGTGGCGGCCGGAACGTCGACGCCGACCTCGACCACGGTGGTCGCGACCAGCAGGCCGATCTCGTGCGCGGCGAACTGGGCCATAACGCGGTCCTTCTCGGTGCCCTTCATCTGGCCGTGGACGAGCCCGACGCGATCGTCGAAGCGCTTTTGCAGGGTCTCGAAACGCTTGGTGGCGTTGGTGAGATGCTCGGTGCCCTCAGCCTCGGACTCCTCGACCAGGGGGCAGATCCAGTAGACCAGCTTGCCGGCTTCGACCGCACGGCCGACGCCTTCCATGACCTCGCCGATGCGGCTCATCGGCACGGCGCGGGTATCGATCGGCTGGCGGCCGGCCGGCTTTTCGCGCAGCTCGGAGATGTCCATGTCGCCGAAATAGGTCAGCACCAGCGTGCGGGGGATCGGGGTCGCGCTCAGCACCAGCACGTCGACAGCCTCGCCCTTGGACGTCAGCGCGAGGCGCTCGCGCACGCCGAAACGGTGCTGCTCGTCGACGATGGCGAGCGCGAGATCCCTGAACACGACATCGTCCTGGATCAGCGCATGGGTGCCGACGAGCAGGTCGATCTCGCCGTCGGCAAGCTGGCTGATGATCTCGCGCCGCTCCTTGCCCTTCTCGCGGCCGGTGAGGATGGCGACACGCATGCCGGCGCGCTCGGCAAGCGGGGCGATGGTCTTGATGTGTTGGCGCGCCAGAATCTCGGTCGGGGCCATCAGCGCCGCCTGCTTGCCGACCTCTGCAACCGCGGCGGCCGCGAGCAGCGCCACCACGGTCTTGCCTGAGCCGACGTCACCCTGCAGCAGGCGCAGCATGCGCAGCGGCTGCTTGAGGTCTTCGGCAATCGCCGCCGCAGCGTTGCGCTGCGACGGCGTCAGCGCGTAAGGCAGGGCGTCGATGATCTTGTTGCGCAGATGTCCGTCGCCGGCATTGCGCACGCCGGCGGGGCGGCGCAGCTGCGCGCGGATCAGGGCAAGCGCGAGCTGGCCGGCCAACAGCTCGTCGAAAGCGAGGCGCGACCAGAAGGGACGGTCGGGCAGGATGTCGGTCAGCTCGACCGGCTGATGCACGCGGTTGAGCGCTTCCGTAATCGGCGGGAAGTCGCAGCGGCGCAGCACCTCCGGGCTGATCCATTCCGGCAGTGCGGGAAGCTTTTGCAGCGCCTGCGCGATCGCGCGGCGGAGCGAGCCGAGCGCGAGGCCTTCCGTCAGCGGGTAGACGGGGTCGATCCCGGAGAGCTTTGCGATCGCCTCCTCGTCGAGCACGCGATCGGGATGCACGATCTGCGGGATGCCGTCATACATCTGCAGCGTGCCGGAGACGTAGCGCTTCTCACCGACCGGCAGCAGCTTCTCGACATAGCCCGGCTTGGCGCGGAAGAAGGTCAGCACAACGTCGCCGGTATCGTCGCTGGCGTAGACCAGATGCGGCGCGCGCGCGTTGCGCGGCGGGGACGGGCGGTGACGATCGACGGTGACCTCCAGTGTCACCATGGTTCCAACGGCCGCGTCGCGGATCTTCGGCCGGGCCCGGCGGTCGATGACCTGGCTCGGCAGATGCAGCAGCAGATCAACCAGCCGCGGCGTCTCGCTGCGGCTGAGCAGGTACTGCAGCAGCTTGTCCTGCTTCGGACCGACGCCGGACAGGCTGGTCACGGGAGCAAACAGCGGATTGAGCAGGCTGGGGCGCATTTGTGCAGCAATCGTCATGCGCGGGCTCGACCCGCGCATCCATCTATTCAAGAGGATGGATTGCCGGGTCAAGCCCGGCAATGACGAGCATAAACAATTGCAACAACAAAGGGCTGACATGGCCTCTTCGAGTGGCTATATCACCCCCGCCCGGCACGTCCGGGCTTTCTGCGTTTGACTGGATTTGAGACATGACGGGAACGACACGATCGAGCAGCGGGCTGGATGACCGCCGCAAGCGGCTTCTGTTCCGCTGCTGGCACCGCGGCACGCGCGAGATGGACCTGATCCTCGGCCGCTTCGCGGATGCCGAGATCGGCAATCTGTCCGATGACGACCTGAGCCAGCTCGAAACCTTGCTCGAGGTCAACGATCCCGATCTCTATGCCGCCATCACGGGCGACAAGGTGCTGCCGGCCGACGTCGCCGGCGCGCTGTTTGCCCGCATCAAGGCGGCGTTTCCGATCGCGGACGGCAACGCATGAAGCAGGGAATGAAATCTCCGGCCGAGCTGCTCGCGCCCGGCCGCGCGCTGACGCTCGCCAATGTCGCGGAAGGTGCCGAAGGCCTTATCGTCTCCGATCTCGCCCGTGCCATCGCGGGGCGGCCGAAGAAGCCGGCGGTCAGCCTTGCGGTCGTCTGCCGCGACGGCGGGCGCATGCAGTCGCTCGAGCGCGGATTGCGGTTCTTCGCGCCCGATCTGCCGGTGCTGGCCTTTCCGGCCTGGGATTGCCAACCCTATGACCGCGTCTCGCCGCATGGCGGCGTTCTCGCCCAGCGCCTGACCACGCTGGCGCGGCTGGCCTCGCTCACCGGCAGCGACAAGCCGCTGATCGTGCTGACGACGGTGAACGCGGTGGTGCAGCGCGTGCCTGCGCGCGAGCTGGTCGCGGCGCAGGCGCTGTCGGTCGCGCCGGGCAACGTCGTGCCGATGGACACCGTTGTCGCCTGGCTCGAGCACAACGGCTACAACCGCTCCTCCACCGTGCGCGAGCCCGGCGAATACGCGGTGCGCGGCGGCATTTTGGATTTGTTTCCGGCCGGCCTCGAGCAGCCGGTGCGCTTCGACTTCTTCGGCGACAGCCTGGAATCAATCCGCTCCTTCGACGCCGAGACCCAGCGCACGCTGCTCGACATGCGTTCGCTCGACCTCGTGCCGGTCTCCGAGTTCCAGCTCGTCACCGACACCATCCGCAGATTCCGCATGGGCTATGTCGCCGAGTTCGGCGCGCCCGAGCGCGACGATGCGCTGTACGAAGCGGTCAGCGAGGGCCGCCGCCATCCCGGCATGGAGCACTGGCTGCCGCTGTTCCAGGACCGGATGGACACGCTGTTCGATTATCTGCAAGGCGCTGCGATCGCGATCGAGCCGCAGGCCGAGGACGCCGTGCGCGAGCGATTCAAGCAGATCCTCGACTATTACGAGGCCAGGCGCGAGGCGATGGAGCATCCCGGCGGCGGCGCGATCTACAAGCCGCTGCCGCCCGACCGGCTGTATCTGACCGAGGAGGAATGGGCCAAGCGCCTCGGCGATATCCCGCTGGCGCGGCTGACGCCGTTCTCGGTGCCGACCGACGGCACCGGCGTCGTCGATGCAGGTGCGCGCAAGGGCCGCGATTTCGCGCCGGAGCGCAACGACAGCAAGGTCAACGTATTCGAATCCGTCGTCGCGCATGTGATGGCCTTGCAGGCGCAGCGCAAGAAGGTCGTGATCGCGCTGTGGACGGAGGGCTCGCGCGACCGCATGACCTCGATGCTGCGAGACCACAAGCTCGCCCACACCACCAGCGTCAATTCCTGGCGGACGGTGCAGGCGACGCCGCGCAACGAGACCATGCTCGCGGTGCTCGGCCTCGAGAGCGGGTTCGAGACCGACGAGATCGCCGTCATCAGCGAGCAGGATATCCTCGGCGACCGCCTGGTGCGGCCGCGCAAGGCCAGTCGCAAGCTCGACAATTTCATCTCGGAGGTGACGAGCCTCACCGCCGGCGACATCGTCGTCCACGTCGATCACGGCATCGGCCGATTCATCGGCCTGCAGACGCTGGACGTCGCCGGCGCGCCGCATGACTGTCTCGAGCTGCATTATGCCGCCGAGACCAAGCTGTTCCTGCCGGTCGAGAACATCGAGCTGCTGTCGCGTTACGGCTCTGATCAAACCACGGTCGAGCTCGACCGCCTCGGTGGCTCGGGCTGGCAGACCCGAAAAGCAAAACTGAAGAACCGCATCCGCGAGATCGCGGGCGAGCTGATCAAGATCGCGGCCGAGCGCATGCTGCACGAGGCCCCGAAGCTGCCGGTGCAGCAGGGCGTCTATGACGAGTTCTGCGCACGTTTCCCCTATGACGAGACCGAGGACCAGCTGGGCGCGATCGAGTCGACGCTGAAGGATCTCGAAAAGGGCCGCCCGATGGATCGCCTGATCTGCGGCGACGTCGGCTTCGGCAAGACCGAGGTGGCGCTGCGCGCCGCCTTCGCCGTGGCGCTCGACGGCAAGCAGGTCGCGGTCGTGGTGCCGACCACGCTGCTGGCGCGCCAGCACTACCGGACCTTCAGCGAGCGCTTCAAAGGCTTTCCTGTCAATGTCGCACAGGCCTCGCGCCTGATCCCGACCAAGCAGCTCAACGAGGTCAAGAAGGGCATCGCCGACGGCTCGGTCGACATCGTCGTAGGCACCCACGCGTTGCTCGGCAAGGCGATCAAATTCCGCGACCTTGGCCTGCTCATCGTCGACGAGGAGCAGCATTTCGGCGTCAGCCACAAGGAGCGGCTGAAGGCGCTGCGCGCCGAGGTGCACGTGCTGACGCTGTCGGCAACCCCGATCCCGCGCACGCTCCAATTGGCACTGACCGGCGTCCGCGAGCTCTCGATCATCGCTTCACCACCGGTCGATCGCCTCGCGGTGCGCACCTTCGTCGCCCCGCACGATCCCCTGATGATCCGCGAGGCGCTCTTGCGCGAGCGCTATCGCGGCGGCCAGGCGTTCTACGTCGTGCCGCGCATCGACGACCTCGCCGAGGTCAAGGACTTCCTCGACAAGAACGTGCCCGAGATGAAGGTCGCGGTCGCGCATGGCCAGATGCCGCCGGCCGTGATCGAGGACATCATGACCGCGTTCTACGACGGCAAGTTCGACGTTCTGTTGTCGACCACGATCGTCGAGTCCGGCCTCGACATCCCCAACGCCAACACGCTGATCGTCCACCGCGCCGACATGTTCGGCCTTGCCCAGCTCTACCAGCTGCGCGGCCGCGTCGGCCGCTCCAAGCTGCGGGCCTATGCGCTGTTCACGCTGCCGGCGCAGCAGAAGATCACGGCGCAGGCCGAGCGCCGGCTCACCGTGCTGCAGTCGCTGGAGACGCTGGGCGCCGGCTTCCAGCTGGCGTCCCACGACCTCGACATCCGCGGCGCCGGCAATTTGCTCGGCGAGGAGCAGTCCGGCCACATCAAGGAGGTCGGCTTCGAGCTCTATCAGTCGATGCTGGAGGAGGCGATCGTCAACCTCAAGGCCGGCGTCTCAGAGCCCGCCGCCGATCGCTGGTCGCCGCAGATCACCATCGGCATGCCCGTGCTGATTCCGGAGGACTATGTCAGCGACCTCTCGGTGCGGCTGTCGCTGTACCGGCGCCTGGCCGATCTCGACACCGAGGAGGAGATCGAGAATTTCGGCGCCGAGATGCGCGACCGCTTCGGCGTGCTGCCGGACGAGGTGCGCTATCTGTTCAAGGTCGCCGCGATCAAGGCGTTCTGCCGCAGGGCCAATGTCGAGAAGATCGACGCGGGTCCAAAGGGCGCCGTCATCGTCTTCCGCGACAATTCCTTCGCCTATCCGGAACGCCTCGTGACCTTCATCCGCAGCTACGGCCAGGCTGCCAAGGTGCGCCCCGATATGAAGGTGGTGTTCCTGCAGGATTGGGAGACGCCGGAAGAGCGGCTCGCGGGCACGACGGAGATCATGCGGCAGCTGGCGCAGCTCGCAGAGAGCAAGAAGGCGGCGTAGGCCCGGCTCTCACCACGTCATTGCGAGGAGCCCTTGCGACGAAGCAATCCAGAGTCTCTCCGCGCAGAGAATCTGGATTCCTTCGCTGCGCTCGCAATGACGGTGCTCGTTGCTGCAGCTCGCGAAAAACTACGACGCCGCCCTCGATGCGTCCGCCGACAGCCGCGCCAGCAAGGACCTTGCCGTGTCCGACGGCGACAGCGAGTCCACGCTGACGACGGGATCGCTGCGCATCTCGTGCTTGCCGTTGGAGGTGTGCCGCATCACCGCCGACAGGCGGCGCGCGATCATATGCGCGGTGCGGAAGTCGGTCTCGGCGAACACGACGATGACCGAGCCGTCCTTCTGCGCGGCGCCAAAATCCATCTGCCGCATCAGGCGGCTGAGGATGCGGGCGGCGTCGAGCTGGGCGCGAGGATTGTTGGGATCGAAGGCGAAGCGCGCGACCGAGAGGCCGCCGCCGCGGGCCAGCGTCTGCTCGACAGCCTTGGCGAAATCGCGGGCGAAGGCTTCCACCGTGAGCAGGCCGCTGCGTGGATCGAGCCAGCCGCCGGCATCGATCGAGCGTAGCGTGCGGCTCAGCTGCGCTTCCATGGCGTGCTGGCGGATCAAGGGCAGCGCGTTGGCCGCGATCCTCGGCGGCTCGCCGGTGATCAGCTCGAGATTGGGCAGGTCGTAGCTCTGGGTGAGGTGGTGGGCGGTGACGACCACGGGCAGGCTGCGGAAGCGGGTGTCCTCGGCGAGCACGGTCAGAAACGCATCGGTCACGCGCGCGGTAAAACCTTCGGCGAGCACGACGCCGTCGAGGTCGCGGGTATTGAGGTGTTTTGCGGCAGCCTCGATCGAGAGCGCACCGACCACGCCGACGCGTTCGCCGAACGCGACGGAGAGCGCAGGGTAAGCCGCGCCGCGGCCGATCAGGAGCACGGTGGCATCGCGTGCGGGATCGCCCTGCGGCAGCGCGATTTTCACTTCGGGCAGCCGGCGCAGAACCGTTGCGTGCAATGTCCGCACGCGCAGCGCCGCCCGGAGCCGCGCGATCAGCCGGTCGGGACTGCCGCCGCGCGAGGAGAAGGGCAGGGCGTTGTGCGGCAGCGTGCCCGCCGCATCCAGGGCCACGAAGGGCAGGTAAAGCGATTGAGCGGCGATCGTCTTTGCGAGCCGCGTCACATGCGGCTCGTGCCCGGCATGGACCGCAGCGAGAACCGCGGCCGGCTGCACCTCTTCGACCGCGCGCGGCGCGCTGGTCCAGTCGGTGTCGACGACGGGAAAGAGCCGGGCCTCGTCCAGCGCCGCCACGAAGGCGGGGCGTTCGGCATCGGACACAAACAGGATCGGGCCCGCCTGGGACATGTAAAAACTCTGATCGCGCAACAATTTGCCGCCGCAATCTAGTTTGGCCGCCTTAATGCTGCGTCAACGCAGGCGCTGAAACCGCGCCTAGACCGGCCCGGAGCGGTCGCGAAAAGCCTCGACCATCAGGGGGTTAAGCCCGAGCTCGCTGAGCGCCTCGCGGGCGCGGGCATTGTCCTGGGCTCGCCCGGCGAGCCGGTGACCGGAGAGGCGGTCGGGCAGCGCCGTGAGCAGGGCGCCCTGGCCGAGCCGGCGCGCCCATTCCTGCAAATCGTTGGAGAGGAAGCGATAGCCGCCGACCGCCATGATGCCGGAGGGCGGCGCGGTGATGCAGATCGCGCCGCTCGGGCGATCGAGCCGCGCGGCATAGCCGGTGTCGACATAGTCACGCGGTGGCTGCGCCGTCAGCGTCTCGCCGACCGGCTGCGGCGGGGCGTAGGCCGCGATCGGCACCATCGCACCGCGCAGGCCGAGCGTGCCCTTCGGCGTCAGCAGGATCTCGCCGGCGATGGAGGAGCCGGACTGCTCGCGCGGAGCGCCGTGCGGCCCGGGCATGACAGGCACCGGCATGCCGTCCTCGCCGCGGCGGGCGCCGAACAATCCGGCCTCGCCGAACAGATAGACGTCGGTCAGCGGCGCATGCGGCGCGATCCAGGCATCGCTCGCCGCGACCTGCTCGGGCGCGCGCCACAGGCCGATGACGTTGCGCAAGGTGGGCATCCGCGCCGCGAGGTCGGCATCGCCGAGCCGCAGCGCGAGCTGCGCCGGCGCGATCAGCACCTCGCATTCGTGCTCGTTGATCTGCTGCTCCAGCACATCGTTCTCGAACGGATGATGCAGCGCCAGCGTGCCGCCCGAGAGCAGCCACACCGCGAGCGAGGAGGCGAGCCCTGCGAACGACATCGGCGTGAACGCCGCCATCACGGTCGCGCCCTGCTTGATGTCGGCTTCGAGCGACATCGCAAGGCCGCCCGCGATCAGGCTGAAATGCGGCCGCGGCACCGGGCGGAAGCCCTCCGCCGTGACGTCGAAGGAGATCATGGCCGCCTTGCGGCCGTCCTGGATCACGGCGCGCGTGGTGCCGGGCGGGCGTGCCAGGACGTCGTCGAGCGAAGCCATGCCTTCGGGCAGGTCGCTTCCGAAGCCGTAGACGTGCCGGATCGAGAACGCCTCGGCCGCGGCGTGCATGGCCAGATCGGCATAGCTGACGCCGTCGACCGTGCTCATGGTAACGATGGCGCGCGCGGCGGTGCGGTTGAGCGCGGCGGTCAGTTCCGCATGGCGCCAGAGCAGCGGCAGCACGGCGACGACGAGGCCGGCGCGATGGGCGGCGAGCACGGTCAGCACGAACTCGACAGTGTTCGGCAACTGGATCGCGATCACGGAATTGGCCGGCAGGCCCGATTCGACGAAATGCGCCGACAGCGCCTCGATGGCGGTATCGGCCTCGGTGTAGGTCATCCGCCGCGGATGGTGCCCGGTGATGCGTGTCTTGTTGAGCGGATCGAGCAGGGCGGTCGCGTGGGGCTGCCGCATCAGCGTGCGCTGAAACAGTGTGTCGAGCGTCGGCGATATTGCTGGCTGGTTCACGGCGTCACTTCGCTTGATGAGCTTGCGGCTGCCCCTTCGACCACCAGGTCTCCGGCAAATAGCCCGAGAGCGAGGTGGTCTTGGGCCGTTCTATCCGATTCCAGCGCGCGATCCATTGCTCCGATACGTTAAACAGCGGGATTGTGTAGAAGCCCGCGATCAGGGCGCGGTCGAGCGCGCGCACCGCCGAAACGAAATCCGTATGTTCACGGGCCTCGAGCAGGGCGGCGATCATGGCATCGACGGCGGGATCCCTGGCGCCCATGTAGTTGCGGGTGCCCGGATTGTCCGCGGCCGCGCTGCCCCAATAGAAATATTGCTCGTTGCCGGGCGACAGCGATTGGTCCCAGCGGTTCTGGATCATGTCGAACTCGTAGGCGAGCCGGCGCTGGTCGAATTGCACGGGATCGACCGAGCGCACGCTGGCCTCAATGCCGGCGCGTCTGAGGTCGCGCTGGAAGGCGAGCGCGATGCGCTCCTGGTCGCGCGTCGTGACCATGATCTCGAAGGTGAAGGGGCTCTTGGTCGCGCGATTGCGCAGCACGGTGCCGTCGAGATCGTAGCCGGCCTCCGACAGCAGCTTCAGCGCCGCGCGCAGCGTGGTGCGGTCGCGGCCTGATCCGTCGGTGACCGGCAGGCGGTAGCTGCCGTCCAGGATGTCGGGCGGAATCTTTGCGGCGAACGGCTTGAGCAGCTCACGCTCGCGCGCATCCGCAGGCCTGCCATAGGCCGACAGCTCCGAGCCGGCGAAATAGCCGGCCACGCGCGAATAGAGGGCGAAGAAATAGCTGCGGTTGACCAGCTCGAAGTCGAAAAGCAGCGTCAGAGCCTGCCGCACGCGGATGTCGGCGAAGACAGGACGGCGGGTGTTGAACACCAGGAATTCGGACGGCTGCGGCAGGCCGGGCTTGACGGTGTCGCGGATCACCTCGCCGCTTTTGGCTGCCGGAAAGTCATAGCCGTCGTGCCAGCGCAGCGGCTCGTGCTCGACGCGGAAATCGTAGAGGCCGCGCTTGAACGCCTCGAACTGCCCGTTGGCCTCGCGAAAATAGTCGAGCCGGATCTCGTCGAAATTGTAGAGCCCGCGATTGATGGCGAGGTCGCGGCCCCAATAATCGGGATTGCGCGCAAGCGTCACGCTGGCGCCGGGCTTCACCGCGGTGACGCGATAGGGGCCTGAGCCAATCGGCGCGGTCAGCGTCGTCTCCTCGAAGGTCGCGACGTCGATGGCGTGCTTCGGCAGGATCGGCATCAGGCCGAGAATCAGCGGCAGCTCGCGGTCGTTGGCGCCTGTCAGGTCGAATCGGACGGTGAGGGGATCGGGCGCTTCGGCCTTGGCGACCTTGCCGTAGTACTGCCGGTGATTGGGGCGGCCGTGGTCGCGCAGCAGCTGCCAGGAGAACAGCACGTCCTCGGCCGTGACCTGCTTGCCGTCGGAGAAGCGAGCGCGGGGATCGAGGTGGAAGGTGACGAAGCTTCGTTCGTCATTGGTTTCGACGGTCCTGGCGAGCAGGCCGTAAAGCGTGAACGGCTCGTCCTGTCCGCGCGCCAGCAGGCTCTCGACCACGTAGTTGCGGACCGGCTGCACCGCCAATCCCCTCACGATGAAGGGATTGAGGCTGTCGAAGGTGCCGAGAATGCCCCAGGTCAGGCGACCGCCCTTGGGGGCATCGGGGTCGGCGTAGGGCATGTGGCTGAAGCCGGCGGGCATCGCCGGCTTGCCGTGCATGGCGATCGCATGGGCCTCCTCGGCCGCGGCGGTGCCCGCCGACAGCATCCCGGCAAGCGCAAGGGCAAGCGTATAGAGGCGGAGGCCGAGGCCGGGGCCCTCGAAGAGGCGCTGGAACATGAACATCGGCACAAGGTGATTCGAGGACCGTCGGGCGAATCTTATCACAGGGAATTTGATGGGGCTTTCGCACCAGACCGGCCAAAGACGCTTGTCGGCATTGATCTTTTCGTCGGCCACGTTAAGAAGGCACCCAATCGCGCAAGAGCGTCGAGCCCGTCACTTATCCGCCTCAATTGACGGGGAGAGAGCCGCGCCCAAGGCGGCCAGGTTCGGCGCTTCGGAGCGGTTCGGGCACTTCCCGTTCAGAAAGGGTTTTCCGCAATGAATTTCCGTTACTTGGCCGCGTCCGTCCGGCCGCGCGGGCGACTTCTCGCCCTGTTGACGGCGACGGCGTTGGCCGTTCCGTTTGCCGCCGAGGCTCAGACCCCTGCGCCGGCCCCAGGCGCCCCCGCCGCGCCCAAGGCCTCCCCGGCCCCGGCTCCGAAGGCGGCTGCTCCCAAGGCAGCTCCCAAGGCTCCGGCGCCCGCAGCATCCCCGCAGGCCCAGCAGGCTCCGGCGCAAGGCGCCCCGCAGCAGGGCGGAGCCCAGCCCGCCGACCAGCAGATCCAGCTGATCTATGCGCCCTGGACCAAGTTCTGCCTCAAGGGCCAGGACGCCAATGCCAAGCAGGTCTGCTTCACCGGCAAGGACGGCCGCATCGAATCGGGCCAGCCGGTCATCGCGGCCGTGATCATTGAGCCGGAAGGCGAACCGAAGAAGATCCTGCGCGTGACGCTGCCGCTCGGCATGCAGCTCGTGCACGGCACCCGCATCATCGTCGACAGCAACGCGCCGCTGCAGCAGCCCTATGTGATCTGCTTCCAGAACGGCTGCATGTCTGACTACGAGGCCACGCCCGAGCTCATCAACAACATGAAGAAGGGCCAGAATCTCGTTGTCCAGGCGATCAATGCCAACGGCGCGCCGCTGACGCTGCCGCTGCCGCTCACCGGCGAATTCCAGAAGGCCTATGACGGTCCGCCGACCGATCCGAAGGTGTTCGAGGAGACCCAGAAGAAGCTGCAGGAAGAGCTGCAGAAGAAGGCCGAAGAGCAACGCAAGAAGCTCGAGCAGCAGGGTGGTGGCGCGCCCGGCGCGGCTCCGACCGGTCAGAAGTAATCGGGATAAAATCCCGGACGTGAAAAAGGCGCTCGGTTGGAGCGCCTTTTTTGCTGGCCGCTCGATGGTGCGCAATTCTCAACGGACGCGGTGCCGACTATCGGGCTCCGTTCAACTCTCCCGAAGGGAGAGGTCGGATCGCATCGCAAGATGCGATCCGGGTGAGGGGTTACAGTCTCACTGGGCGCTGCGGCTCCTCACCCGGATTGCTCAGGCGCGCAATGCGCGCCATAGCAATCCGACCTCTCCCCGTCGGGGAGAGGTGGAGCCGAGGCGCCGGCCCGGTTTCTGAAGCTTTAGTTCAGCGAGGGATTGCGCGGGCGATAGCCGCCGGCCTTGTCCTTGATAAAGATCTCGGCGACCTGGGAATGCCGGACCGGCTCGCCGGAATCGTCCGGCAATAGGTTCTGCTCCGAGACATAGGCGACGTATTCGGATTCCGCGTTCTCCGCGAGCAGGTGATAGAACGGCTGGTCCTTGTGGGGTCGCACTTCCTCGGGAATCGATAACCACCATTCCTCGGTGTTGTTGAATTCCGGATCGATGTCGAAAATCACCCCCCGGAACGAGAAGATCCGGTGGCGAACGACCTGTCCGATCTGGAATTTGGCGGTCCGCGCTTTAATCATCCCCCGTCGATAGACCAGGATTGTGGCCGATGCTAGTGCCCTCAGCTGGAATTAACCTTCGTCTCCGGGGCGGATAGCCCCCAAGCCTTCAGAAAAAACTTCAGCAATGGTCGATATCCTCAATCTGGCGCTGCCTTATTTCGGCTTGATCTTCGTCGGTTTTGCCTGCGGCAAGGTCAAGTCCATCCCGGAATCGGGGCTCGCCTGGATGAACTTCTTCCTGCTCTACGTGTCGCTGCCGGCGCTGCTGTTCGCGATCATGTCGAAGACGCCGTTTTCGGAATTGAATAACCCGCCGTTCCTGGTGGCGACGACGCTGTCGACGGTCGCGGCGTTCACGCTAGCGCTCGTGGTCGGCAAGCTGCTCGGACGGCTGACGCTGCGCGAGGCGACGCTCGCGGGCCTCTCCGGCGGCTATGGCAATATCGGCTACATGGGCCCTGGCCTTGCGCTCGCGGTGCTGGGGCCGAAGGCGGCTGCGCCGACCGCGCTGATCTTCTGCTGCGACAGCATCTTCCTGTTCACGATCGTGCCGCTCTTGATCGAGCTTTCCGACCGCGACCATCCCTCGCTCGTCCACGCTTTCGGCGTCGTGCTGAAGCAGATCGTGCTCAATCCGCTGATCATGTCGGCTTGCTTCGGCGCGGCGGTGGCGGCGCTGCATATCGAGCTGCCGGTCGCGCTCGACCGCACCATCACCTTCCTGCAGAACGCGGCCGCGCCGACCGCGCTGTTCGTGCTCGGCGTCACCGTGGCGCTCCGCCCGTTCGATCGGGTGCCGTGGGAGGTGCCGGGCGTGATCGCGGTCAAGCTGCTGATCCATCCGCTCGCGGCGTTCGCCCTGATGTTGGCGTTCGGCCCGTTTGCGCAGCCTTGGGCGGCCACCGCCGTGCTCATGGCCGCGCTGCCGCCGGCGCTCAACGTGTTCGTCATCGCCCGGCAGAACGATGCCTGGATCGAGTCCGCCTCCGTCGCAGTGCTGCTCGGCACCTTCGCCTCGGTGGTCACGCTGACCAGCGTGATGTGGGCGATCCAGACGGGAAGGTTGGCGTTTCCTTGATGGTGATGAGATTGGCTTGATCTCTTCCGCGGGGCCGGTGCGCTCCCTCTCCCGCTTGCGGAAGAGGGTCGGGGAGAGGGCTCTCTCCGCGTCGGGATTGTCGAGAGTGCAGAAAAAATCCCGTCGCGGAGAGAGCCCCCACCCGGCGCTTCGCGCCGACCTCCCCCGCAAGCGGGAGAGGTTGCACCGAGCCCGCGGCATGTCTGTTCAACCTAAAGGCTATAAGGCTACCGCCGCCAGGTCGGCGTCAGGCCTTCGCGCATGGCGAAGCGGCGGAGCGGGCCGATGGCGCCGAGGAGGTGCATGCCGACGGCGCGGACGGGCTGGAGCGGTAGGAAGTCGTTGAGCAAAGAGCGGTTGGCGATGTCGATCGCAAAGGTGCGGCTCAAGATGTCCGGCCGGCGCGCGCGGTCATAGCGCTTGAGCACGTCGTCCGCGCCCGGATCCCGTCCCGCGGCGATGGCCTCGCCCGCGAGCCGGGCAATGTCGGCGGCATCGCGCAGACCGAGATTCAGTCCCTGGGCACCGATCGGCGGCACCACATGGGCGGCTTCGCCGACCAGCGCGATACGGTCGCGGCCGAAGCATTTCGGCCGCTCGATCGCGAGCGGGAACAGGTTGCGCCCCGGCTCCACATTCATCCGGCCCAGGATCGAATGCGACTGCTTCTCGATCGCCGCCGACAGCTCCTCGTCGCTCAAGCCGCGCAGCCGTTCAGCCTGCGCAGGCGCTGCGACCCAGACGATGCTGGAGCGGTCGCCGGGCAGGGGCACGAACACGCAAGGCCCGTGCGGCGTGTGGAACTCGGTCGAGACGTTGCGATGCGGCCGGGCATGGCTGACGTTGAAGGTCAACGCGGTCTGGTTCAACTCGCGCCGCGTCACCTCGATGCCAGCAGCCTCGCGGCACAGCGAGTGCCGGCCGTCGGCGCCCACCACCAGGCGGGCCGAGAGAAACTGTCCGGACGCCGTGCGCAGCGCGACGTCGACGGCTTCGATGACGACGCTTTCGGCCTCGTCGTCGAAGCGGACGAGATTGGGCAGCTCGGCCGCGCGCGCTTCCAGCGCCAGCATCAGCGAGCGATTGTCGATGTTATAGCCGAACGCATCGAGGCCGATTTCGTGACAGGAGAAGCGCACCTCCGGCGCACGAAACAGCCGGCCGGTGTCGTCGACGAGGCGCATGACTTCCAGCGCAGCCGCCTTGTCTCTGCAGCGCGACCAGACGTCGAGGCCTTCCAATAGATCGATGGAGGCGCCGAGCAATGCGGTGGTGCGATTGTCGGCATAGGGAACGCGGCGCGCCACCAGTGCGGTCCGGGCACCCGCCTGCGCCAGGGCGATCGCCGCGGCAAGGCCGGCAGGTCCGCCGCCAATCACGGCCGCGTCATGGAGTGTCGATGCGTCTATCATGGAACGACATTTGACACGCCGGGCGGCAAATTCAAGCCCACCTATATTTCCCTGATTTTATGGCGAATTTTGCGATCGTGCGCCGCAATGGCGGATGTGCAAACCGGTCGCATTCTGATAGCAGAAGCCATGGATACGCAGCAGGATTCCCTGAAGCCGAGACCGGCGATCCGCGCCGCAGCCTTCTCGGTGCACATCTTCACCGCGTTCGGCGCGGCGCTCGCGCTCCTGGCGATGCTGGAGGCCGTGCGCGAGCACTGGGCGGCGATGTTTCAATGGCTGGGCGTCGCCCTGATCATCGACGCGATCGATGGGCCGATCGCGCGCCGACTCGACGTCAAGAACGTGCAGCCGAACTGGTCGGGCGACGTGCTCGATCTCGTGGTCGACTTCTGCACCTATGTCTTCGTGCCGGCCTATGCGATCGTCGCGAGCGGCATGCTGCTGCCGGTCGCGGCTCCCTTGCTCGGCATCGCCATCATCGTCACCAGTGCACTGTACTTCGCCGACCAGCGCATGAAGGCCGACGACAATCATTTCCGCGGCTTCCCGGCGCTGTGGAACGCGGCCGCGTTCTATCTGTTCCTGCTGCATTGGCCGCCGCTGTGGGCGACGCTGCTGGTCGCCGCGCTGGTCGTGCTGACGTTCGTGCCGTTCCATGTGCTGCACCCTGTCAGGGTCGTGCGGCTGCGCTGGTTGACGATGTCGCTGATCGCGATTTGGGCGGTGCTCGCCTTCTACACACTGCAAATGGATTTTCGCGTCGGCACCGGGGTGACCATCGTGCTCTGCGCCATCGCGCTCTGGATCAGCTTCAGCGATGCCTTGATCCGGTTGGCGAAATCCCTGGCGAGATTATCGGCGTGATGGAGCTGCTGACCAGCCCGGAAGCCTGGGCCGCGCTGCTCACCTTGACGGCGCTCGAGATCGTGCTCGGCATCGACAACGTCATCTTCATCTCGGTGCTCGTCTCGCGTCTTCCCGAGAAACCGGCGCAGCGCGCGCGCCAGATCGGGCTTGCGCTGGCACTGGTCTTTCGCCTCATCTTGCTCAGTCTCCTGGTCTGGCTGATCGGCCTGACCGCTCCGGTGCTCTCGATCCAGGGCTATGCTTTTTCCTGGCGCGACCTCATCTTGATCGGCGGCGGCCTCTTCCTGATCGCCAAGGCCACACATGAGATTCACGGCGAGGTCGAATCCGATCACGACGCGAGCGAGAAGGACTCCACAGGCAGCGCCTTCTTCTGGGTGATCGTCCAGATCGTGATCATCGACATCGTGTTCTCGCTGGACTCGATCATCACCGCGATCGGCATGGCCGAGGACATCAAGATCATGATCGCGGCGGTCGTGATCGCATGCGCGGTCATGTACGTTTCGGCGGGCCCGGTGGCGCGATTCGTCGCGGAGCATCCGACCACCAAGATGCTTGCACTGGCCTTCCTGGTGCTGATCGGCGTCGCGCTGGTTGCGGACGGATTCCACTTCCACATTCCGCGCGGCTACATCTATTTCGCAATAGCGTTCTCGGCGGCGGTGGAGTTCTTCAACGTGCTGGCGAGGCGCAACCGCCGGAAAGCCGCCAAGTAGTCGCGTTGGGTCGTTCCAGTCGGCGTCGAGTTGACAAGGCGGGCGCGATGGCTTTCGCTCAGCCGCAAGAAGAGGAGGTCAGGTGATGACGAAAGCCATCCGTGTGCACAAGGTCGGAGGCCCCGAAGCCCTGGTCTATGAGAGCGTCGACGTGCCGGCGCCCGGGCCCGGCGAGGTGCGCATCCGCCAGCACGCGGTCGGCCTCAACTTCATCGACGTCTATTACCGCACCGGCCTCTACAAGGCGCCGGGGCTTCCCTTCATCGCCGGCAATGAGGCCTCGGGCGAGGTCACAGCGGTCGGGCCAGGCGTCACGAATTTTCACCCCGGCGATCGCGTTGCGTATTACCACAATCTCGGCGCCTATACCGGCGAGCGCAACATCCCCTGGGAGAAGCTGGTCAAGCTGCCCGATCACATCACCTACGAGCAGGGCGCCGTGCTGATGTTGAAGGGGCTGACGGTCTGGTATCTGCTGCACAAGACCTTCAAGGTCGAGCCGCATCATCGCGTTCTGGTCCACGCCGCCGCCGGCGGCATCGGCCTGCTCGCCTGCCAATGGGCGAGGGCGCTTGGCGCGCATGTCATCGGCACCGTCGGCTCGCGCGAGAAGGCCGAGCTTGCGGAGGCCAATGGCTGCGATCACGTCATCCTCTACAACGAGGAGGATTTCGTTGCGCGCGTGAAGCAGATCAGCCGCAACGAGGGCTGCGACGTCGTCTATGACGGCGTCGGCAAGGCGACGTTCCCGGGCTCGCTGTCCTGCCTGAAGCCGCGCGGCATGTTCGTCTCGTTCGGCAATGCTTCGGGCCCCGTGCCGCCATTCGCGATTGCCGAGCTCAACAATCACGGCTCGCTGTTCGCGACGCGACCGAAGCTCAACGATTATGTCGGCACGCGCAAGGAACTGCTCGAAGGCGCCGACACCCTGTTCGCCGCGGTCATCAACGGCAAGCTGCACGTGCCGATCAACCACGCCTACGCACTCAAGGACGCCGCCAAGGCGCACACCGATCTCGAAAGCCGCAAGACGACGGGGGCTTCGATCTTGAAGCCGTAACTCTTTCGGCATCGGCGGTTTCGTAAGGTGGGCAAAGGCGCGGAGCGCCGTGCCCACCATCTTCATTGCGGTGAAAAATGGTGGGCACGCTTCGCTTTGCCCACCCTACAGCACTATGCGACGCGTCTCGCCGCGCCGGCCTTGGTCAAGATCGCGTCGAGACATTCGATCATCTCGGCGATCTCTTCCTTCGTGACGTTCAATGCCGGCATGAAGCGCAAGCTGTCGACCTGCGGCGCGTTCAGCAGCACGCCGGCTTCGAACGCCTGCGCGACGATGCCGGGTGCGATCGGCAGCTTGAGATCGAGCGCGAGCAACAGGCCGCGCCCGCGCACGCCACCGAGGCCATGCCGGGCCGAGACCTTCTGCAGCTCGCTTTCGAGCAGGAGGCCGGTCTCGGTGACCGCCTTCAGGAAGTCGGGCTTCTTGACCTCCTCGAGCACCGCGAGGCCCGCCGCGCACATGATCGGGTTGCCGTTGAACGTGCCGCCCTGATCGCCGTGCTCGAAGCATGAGGCGCGTTCGCTCGCGAGCAGGGCCGCGAGCGGCACGCCGCCGCCGATGCCCTTGCCGAGCGTCATGATGTCGGGCGCAATGCCGGTGTGCTCGTAATGGAAGAGCTTTCCGGTCCGGCCGATGCCGGTCTGGATCTCGTCGAAGATGAGCAAGAGGCCATGCGCCTCGGTCAGCGCGCGCAGCTGCTGCAGGAACTGATCGGTCGCAGGCCATACGCCGGATTCACCCTGGATCGGCTCGAGCATCACGGCGACGGTATTGGCGTTGATCAGCTTTTCCACCGAGCCGATGTCGTTGAGCTTGGCCTTCTTGAAGCCCGCGACCTTCGGCTCGAACAGCGGCTCGAACGCCTTCTTGCCCGAGGCCGACATCGTCGCCAGCGTCCGGCCGTGGAAGCCGCCTTCGAAGCTGATGATCTCGAACGCGCCGCCTTTGTGCAGGCTGCCATATTTGCGCGCGAGCTTGATCGCCCCCTCATTGGCTTCCGCGCCCGAATTGGCAAAGAACACCTGATCGAAGGCGCTGTTCTCGACCAGCGCCTGCGCCAGCTTCAGGCTCGGCTCGTTGTAGAAGGCCGGGCTCGGCGTCAGCAGCCGCCTGGCTTGAGCTGCGAGCGCGTCGGCGATCGCGGGCGGGGAATGGCCGAGGCAGTTCACGGCCCAGCCCTGCACGAAGTCGAGATAGCGCTTGCGGCTGTCGTCCCAGAGGTAGGAGCCGGCGCCGCGGACGAACACGGTCTTCGGCCGTGCGGTGATGTCCATCAGCGCGTCATACGGATGCGTGGTCATGTCGTACTCCTCTGGAGGCGGGGTGGAAAAAGGGCGCAAAAAGCAGAAAGGCCGCACCTTGCGGGTGCGGCCTTTCTCGAAAAACTGGCTGAATTCAGTGGTTCAGCGGCGTCCTCGGACATGGCGCACCCTCTCGTCGTCGCGCGAGCGACGGCGGAGCATTTCGGTGCGCTGGTTGGTCCGAGCGTTGATCATGGGGCGCGTCCGTACAGCCGAATGGCAGGACTTGTCAAGCAGGCATTTCGCAAGATGCTCGCCGAGCGTGCATCGGTCAGGTCGGGTGCGCGGCTTCCTCGGCTTCTTCGTCGCCCCAATCCGTGTCATCAGCCCGACGCGCAGCAGCTTGAGCGGCGAATTCCGGACAGCGCGGGCAGAGTTAGGCCGAGTCCGTGACCGCTGCGTGAATGCATTATAGTGTCACATTCCTAACGTGACGCTTACTCCACGCCATAGTGCGAGAACACATCGGCGATGCCGGCGTTGATCGCCTTTGCGGCCGCGATGTCGCGCTCGGCGCCTTCGCTGTCACCCTTCTTGCGCTTCGCCAGTCCGCGGCCGTAGAGCGAGCCGTCGAGCCCCGGCTTGATGCTCAGCGCGGCATCGTAATCGGCGATCGCCGCGTCGAGGTTGCCCAGCTTGAGATGGGCGAGGGCGCGGCTGTCCAGCGTGTAGGCCTCGTTGGGAGTCATCTTGAGCGACTGCTCGCAATCGGCCAGCGCCTCCTGCAGGCGGCCGACGATCGCGCGGGTGAAGCAGCGCGAATTGAACACGTCCGCGCGGTTCGCATTCGCTCTGATGGAGCGGTCGTAATCGTCGAGCGCCAGCGCATAATCGTGCGTATCAAAATTCATGTTCGCGCGCGCATAATAGTCGCGGTCGTTGTTCGGACTGAGATCGACTGATCTGGCGAAATCGGCCAGCGCTCGGGGGCGGTCGCCGCGGTCGCGATAAATGCGGGCACGGTTGCCGTAGGCCGGCCCGTAGTTCGGGTCGAACTTGATCGACAGATTAAAGTCCGCAAGTGCGCGCGCATCGTCGCCGTGGTTGCTGAAGGCGGTGCCGCGATTGAAATAGGCGAGCGCGAATTTCGGATCGAGCTTGATGGCCCGATCGTAGTCGGCCATCGCGAGCTCGTACGCTTTCTTGTGAATGTAGGAGTTGCCGCGGTTGTTGAAATAGAGCGGGTCGCGGGCGTTCAGCCGAATGGCGCGCGTGTAGTCGGCAATGGCGCGATCGGCCTCGCCGAGATCGTCATAGGCGATGCCGCGATTATACAGGAGGTCGGGATCCCTGGCACCGAGCTCGATGGCACGGCTGAAGTCCGCCACGGCACGCTCGGGCTCGCCACGTCGCCGAAACATTTCGCCGCGATTGGCGAGCGCGTGCACATCGTCGGGATTGGCCTTGAGCAGGGCCGAGCAGCCGGCGAAGCGCCGGTCGTCGCTGCCTCCGCCGTCGCTTGCGAAGCACCACTGGCGGGCCTGCGCCGTGGATGGCGATCGCGCGTCGGCGGGGGCCGGAAACGCGAGCAGGGCCATCGTCAGGCCGATTGCAGACAGCTTGAGGAGAATCCCTGACGTTTCATCGTGTTTCATTGTTTCCCGCGTCGAAACCATTGCGCCTCTAGCGCGTTTGTGATCGAAGGACGCGACTTGGTTCGAACCGAATGCGCCACCGCCCAGACCAAGAAGGCGGGACCAACCAAATAGCTCAAAGCCTTGTCCGATACGCCCTATCCGATTGACCTCGACAGCATTCGCGGCGCGTTTCCGCCCGGCATCGAGGCGCCGCCGCTGCTGGTCGACTTTGCGGCCTGGCTGAAAGGGCGCCCGTGGGGCAGCGTCGGCTGCTTCTCGCTGCAGGGCCAATTCTCGGACTCCGCGCCGATCGTCGACGGCAGTCCCTTGCGCGACAGGTTCTCGCTGTTCATGCGCCTGCCTGACGGCTCGGTCGTCGGCGGCTGGTATGGCGCGGGTCTTGATCGCGACAATCCGCCGATCGTCGGTCTGGGCTCCGAGGGTGATTACGAGCTGCTGGCGCCGAGCCTCGATGCGCTGCTGACGAGGCTGACGTCGCAGCAATTCGACAGGGCCTGGAGCGATCTGAAGCCGCGTGACGACGTCGAGCCTCAGACCGTCGAACTTGCGCAATGGCTCGCTGGCCAGCCCGTTGTCGACAAGGCGACGTGTGACGACGGAGCGCCGGAGCTGCCTGATTTCCGCGGCTTCATGGAAAAATGGAGCCGGGACCGCGAGGACTATTGGGCCAACCATCGCATGATGGCCGAACTCGGCTGGCGGCTGGCCGCCCATCTGCCCAAGGGCAAGAATGCCTGGGATAAGACGCGTTTCGAGGTCGCGATCGTCGGCAAGCAATACCAAGCGCGCGTGCTGACGCGCGGACCGCAGCCGTTCGAGGAAGCCGCTTCGATCGAATCCCTGCTGCGCGATCTGCGCGAACAGATGTGGAAGGCTCAGCCTGAGCTCGGGTTATGGTATGCGATGAGGTTCGGCCTCTACGCCGACGGCCGCGTCATGCCGAGCTTCGAATACGATGCGCGCCCGACCATCGACGGCGAACCGGCGAAGTTATCCGAGGCTCAGGCCGATCTCGCCCGCGCACCAAGGCCGGAGCGCTGGGTGCCGAAATGGCTGGCGTGATCGTCTCCACACTGTCATTGCGAGCGCAGCGAAGCAATCCAGACTGTTCCCGCGGAGGGATTCTGGATTGCTTCGCTACGCTCGCAATGACGGAATGCGGTCAGAACCCGGCGACGCTGCCGTGCAGATCGTATGCGTCGGCGCGCTCGATCTTGGCGGTGACGATCTCGCCGACACGCAAGGGGCGGCGGCTGGAGAGATAGACCGCGCCGTCGATCTCCGGCGCATCGGCCTTGGAGCGGCCCTTCGCCACGGTTGGGCCGACCTCGTCGATGATGACCTGCTGCCGCGTGCCGACCTTGCGCTTCAGCCGCCGCGCCGAGATCTTCTGCTGCCGGGCCATCAGCGCGTTGTAGCGCTCCTGCTTGACCTCTTCAGGGACGGGGTTCTCGATCGCGTTCGAGGTGGCGCCGGCGACCGGCTCGTATTTGAAGCAGCCGAGCCGATCGATCTCGGCCTCCTCGAGCCAGTCGAGCAGATAGGCAAAGTCGGCATCGGTCTCGCCGGGGAAGCCGACGATGAATGTCGAGCGCAAGGCGAGATCGGGACATTCCTCGCGCCAGCGCTTGATCCGCGCCAGCGTCTTGTCCTGCGCCGCCGGACGCTTCATCGCCTTCAGCACCTCGGGGCTCGCATGCTGGAACGGGATGTCCAGATAGGGCAGCACCTTGCCCTCGGTCATCAGCGCAATGACCTCGTCGACATGCGGGTAGGGGTAGACATATTGCAGCCGGATCCAGGCTCCCAACTCGCCGAGCTCGCGCGCGAGGTCGAGGAATTTTGCGCGGACCTGGCGGTTCTTCCACGGGCTCTCGGCATATTTGAGATCGACGCCGTAGGCTGAAGTGTCCTGCGAGATCACCAGGAGCTCTTTGACGCCGGCGCCGACGAGGCGCTCGGCCTCGCGCAGCACGTCATCGGCGGGACGCGAGACGAGGTCGCCGCGCAGCTTCGGAATGATGCAGAAGGTGCAGCGGTTGTTGCAGCCCTCGGAAATCTTCAGATAGGCGTAGTGGCGCGGGGTCAGCTTGATGCCCTGCGGCGGCACCAGGTCGAGATGCGGATTGTGCGCCGGCGGCAGTGCACGATGCACGGCGTCGAGCACGCTCTCATATTGCTGCGGGCCGGTGATGGAGAGCACGCCCGGATAGGCCTGCTCGATCGCTTCCGGTTCCGCGCCCATGCAACCTGTTACGATCACCTTGCCGTTCTCGGCCATGGCCTCGCCGATCGCCGAGAGCGATTCCTGCTTGGCACTGTCGAGGAAGCCGCAGGTGTTGACGATGACGATGTCCGCCCCGTCATGCTTGCGGGCGAGCTCATAGCCCTCCGCGCGCAGGCGCGTGATGATGCGCTCGGAATCCACCAAGGCCTTGGGGCAGCCGAGTGACGTGAATGAAATGCGCGGCGCTCTGTCCATGTAATCGCCTGGAGCCTATCTGAATTGTGTGGATTTGCGATCCAAGTAATTGAACCGATGGCGAAATTCAACAACTAACGTATGCGGCGCGCGGCTAAAGCAGTACGCGCGCGTAGTTGGCGTGATCGGCCAGTCACCAGCGACGATATTACTGACTGACGGTTCCTGGTCTGGAAGCTCATTCGGATCGAGCGAGTGGAGGATCCGAGGTGAATTGCTCGAACACGCCCGTTTTGGTTGTTATTCGGTTTCTTGCTTGATTTCACGGAGCTTAACCACGATGCGCCGCTTCATCTTCGGCTTGGCTTTCGTCACCGTTTCTTATGGCGCCATGTTTCCGGCCCGCGCTGAAGTCGACAAGATCATCCATGTCTGCGATCGGCAGGAACGATTGTGCCCGGAATTCAGGCCACGCGTGAAAGCACCTCATGGTTGGGCGAGGGACGAGGCCGCGAGTCTCAAATACGGCGCATCGATGTTCGTTCCTAAAGGGAAGACATTCGGTAAAGCAGAAGCAATCATCTATGCCGAGGGCCGCTATAACGAGGACCGGACCGAACTGGTTCAATGGATCGCAACGAGTGATAAGGATTGGGCGACGACATCCGGCGACCATGCCAAGATCACCACGCTTCCCTCGGTCAGCCCGAAGGTCATCATCAACCGCTACGACAATCCGTCCTTGAAGGACCAGCCGATCGAAGTCATCGCGCATTACGCCGACCGCGACAAGGACGGCAATTCCTACGTCGTGCGGCTAGCGGTCTCCGGCCGCACTGAGGCGGCGGTGCTGGCCGCGGTGCCACTTCTCGACAAGATGATCGTTGGCGCGAAGATTCCGTGAGAGCATGAGTTCTGCTTCGCAGCTGAAGGCTGACCTGCGTGAGCGTTTTCTTGCGGGTGGGTGGCACGGAAAGTTTACGTTGTGTCAGGACACCCGAGCGACACGAAGCTGACCTTGGGCGCAGCCGTCTGATCCATATCGGATCTGCCTGATTGACCTGCCTGAGCTAGTTCCAATTGCGCATAATTACAACCCTTTGCAGGGCGATCCGGCGTGCTATGGATGAATCAGCTGCCGTGAGTGAGCCATGAGCGCCGAACAGTCGCCCAAAATCGTGATCGTCGACGAAAGCCCGATCCGGGCCGCGATCCTGGAGGAGGGATTGCGCGAGGCCGGGTTTACCCAAGTCGTCCATATCAGCGAGATGCAGAGCCTGCTGGCCCGTATTTATGCGGCGGACCCCGACATCATCGTGATCGATCTCGAAAACCCCAGCCGCGACGTGCTGGAGGCGATGTTCCAGGTCAGCCGCGCGGTGAAGCGGCCGGTCGCCATGTTCGTCGACCAGAGCGATTCAGCCTCGATCCAGGCCTCGGTCGAGGCGGGGGTGTCGGCCTATATCGTCGACGGGCTGAAGAAGGAGCGCATCAAGCCGATCCTCGACCTTTGCGTGTCCCGTTTCAACGCCTTCGCCAAGCTCCAGGAGGAACTGGAGCGCACCAAGTCGCAGCTCGAGGACCGCAAGATCATCGAGCGCGCCAAGGGCATTCTGATGAAGGTGAAGGGCCTGACCGAGGACGAGGCCTATGTGCTGCTGCGCTCCACCGCGATGCGCGAGAAGAAGAAAATCGGCGAGATCGCGCAGTCGATCATCACCGCGTCGGAGATGCTGAAATGACCGTTCCCCTCCGCATCGGGTTCATTCCGCTGGTCGATGCCGCCGCGCTGATCGTCGCGGTGGACAAAGGCTTTGCCGCCGCCGAGGGGCTCGAGGTCGAGCTGGTGCGCGAGGTCTCCTGGTCCAACGTCCGCGACAAGCTCAATATCGGCCTGTTCGACGCGGCGCATCTGCTCGCGCCCGTGGCGATCGCGTCCTCGCTCGGCCTCGGTCACGTCAAGGTGCCGATCGCCGCGGCCTTCAATCTCGGCATCAACGGCAATGCCATCACGGTGTCGCCGGCGCTCCATGCCGCGCTGATGGAGGAGATCGACGGCGATCGCTTCGACCCGATGGCGACGGCGAAAGCGCTGGCGAAGGTGGTTGCCAAGCGCCGCAAGGCGGGGGCCGAGCCGCTCACCTTCGGCATGACCTTCCCGTTCTCCACCCACAATTATCAATTGCGGTTCTGGATGGCGGCGGCGGGCGTCGATCCCGACGAGGACGTGCGCCTCGTGGTGCTGCCGCCGCCCTATATGGTCGACAGTCTGAAGAACGGCCATGTCGATGCGTTCTGCGTCGGCGCGCCCTGGAACTCGGTCGCGGTCGATCTCGGCGTCGGCCATATCCTGCATTTCGTCGCCGACATTCTGGTCCGTGCGGCGGAGAAGGTGCTGGCGATCCGCCAGACCTGGGCCGACAAGAATCCGGACGTGGTCGCAGCCCTGGTGCGGGCAGCCGTGAAGGCCGCCGAGTTCATCGAGCATCCCGAGAACCGGACCGAGGCGGCGCAGATCCTGGCGCAACCCGAACGGATCGGCGTCGACGCCGAGGTCATCCAACGCACCCTCACGGGGCGCCTGAAGATCTCGCCCGATGGCACCTTCCGCGAAAGCGGCCGCTACCTGCTGGTCGGACGCGAAGGGGCAGGGCGGCCCGATCCGGTCCAGGCCGCCTGGCTCTATGCGCAGATGGTGCGCTGGGGCCAGACGGCGCTCACCCCTGACGGGGTCAAGACGGCGATGGCGGTGTTCAGGCCCGATCTCTACGACGCGGCGCTCGGCAACAGGGCGCCGCTTGAGGCTCCCGCAGCGTTCGGCGCCTTTGCCGGTCCGGCCTTCGACCCCGCCGATATCCGTGGGCATCTCGAGGCCTTCGGAGTCGGCCGCTGGAAGGCCTGATTCGCGGTTGCTTCGCTTTTGAGCATCTAAGATCCTTGGCTAATGTTTGAGCTGGCTGCTCGTATTTCGGGAGAGTTCCCAAGCCGGCAGTTTCCGGGTCCCATCCTAATTATCTGAAACTTCATTGGTTTTTATTTCGACCAAGCTGGCACGCAACTTGAATGTTGCGCTGCGGCCAGCTTGTCATAGGTGCCTGCTGAGCCAAGTCCCGCAGCAACGAAGCTGATCGGACCGTGGGTGACGAAGCCGGCTTCTGAGCCAGCCTTCAGTTCCTCGCGGGTCGCGCCAATCCGTCGAAGCCACTTTGGTGGCCGCAGGAGCTTCGTTACCGACCATGAAAATCGATACGCTCTCAGTCGACTTTACCGACGAGCAGAAACGCTATCTCGAAGGCTTCACGACCGGCCTGCAGATCAGCCGCGTCGGCCGCGGCCTCGGTGGCGGCAGCGGCAAGGCGAATGCCGAGCCTGTGGGTCCCGATGCCGTGCACATCAAGGCGCAGGACAAGGTGATCGCGTCGGGCAAGAAGCTCGCCGATCAGGAGAAGTTCAAGCGCGACGAGCATCCCTTCGACGCCTATCCGCGGCTGCGCCAGCAGGCGCTCGACAACACCCCGCCGAGCCCGGCGGACAATTTCCGCTGGCGCTACTACGGCATCTTCTATGTCGCGCCGACGCAGGACTCCTACATGTGCCGCCTGCGCATCCCGAACGGCATCATGAAGCATTGGCAGCTGTCAGGCCTTGCCGATCTCGCCGACGAGCTCTGCGGCCCCTACAGCCACGTGACCACGCGCGCCAATCTCCAGCTGCGCGAGATCCCGCCGAAGCACGCGATCAGAATGATCGAGGGCATCCAGGATCTCGGCCTGTGCTCGCGCGGCTCCGGCGCCGACAACATCCGCAACGTGACGGGGACGCCGACCGCCGGCATCGATCCGCAGGAAATCATCGACACGCGGCCCTATGCTCGCGAGTGGCACTACCACATCCTCAACGACCGCTCGCTCTACGGCTTGCCGCGCAAGTTCAACGTCGCCTTCGACGGCGCCGGCCGGATCGCGGTGCTGGAAGAGACCAACGACATCGCCTTCACGGCCTATGAGGTAAAGGACGGTTTCGGCGTCGAGCCGGGGGTCTGGTTCCGGCTCGGCCTCGGCGGTATCACCGGCCACAAGGATTTTGCGAAATATTCCGGCATCATCGTCAGGCCGGAGCAGGCGACCGCCGTCGCCGACGCCATCGTGCGCGTGTTCATCGAGCATGGCGACCGCACCAACCGCAACAAGGCACGGCTGAAATACGTGCTCGACGCGATGGGCCATGACGGCTTCCTCAAGCTGGTCGAGGAGCGGTTGAAGACGCCGTTCACGCGCGTGCCGGAAGAGGCGTTCGCGCCGCGGCCCGCGGCGGATCGCATGGCGCATATCGGCGTGCACAAGCAGAAGCAGGATGGCCTCAACTGGATCGGCGTATCGCTCACGCTCGGCAAGCTCACTTCCGATCAGATGCGGGGCCTCGCCAAGGTCGCGCGCGACCTCGGCGACGGCGAGATCCGCCTCACGGTCTGGCAGAACCTCTTGATCTCGGGCGTGCGCGACGAGAATGTCGAGCTTGCCATTGCCGCCATCAAGCAGATCGGGCTCGCGGTCGAGGCCTCGCACATCCGCGCCGGCCTGATCGCCTGCACCGGCAATGCCGGCTGCCGCTTCGCGGCGTCCAATACCAAGCGCAATGCCGCGGAGATCGGTGACTGGTGCGAACCGCGCGTCGCGATGGACAAGCCGGTGAACATCCACCTGACCGGCTGCCATCATTCCTGCGCGCAGCATTACATCAGCGACATCGGACTGATCGGCGCGCGCGTGCCGGTCAATGAGGAGGACACCGTCGAGGGCTATCACCTCTTCACCGGCGGCGGGTTCGGCCCCGACGCCGATGTCGGGCAGGAAGTCTATCACGACCTCAAGGCCGAGGACGCACCGAAGACGGTCGAGGCGCTGCTCAAGGCCTATCTCGCCAATCGCGCCTCGCCCGACGAAACCTTCCTCTCCTTCGCGCGCCGCCATGACGGCGAAACGCTGCGCAAGCTTGCCGATGCACAGGTGTCCGCATGAACCAGATCACGCCTCCGCCGAAACTCGATATCATCCCCGCCAGCGCGCCATTCTCCGACGCGCAGCGCTCCTGGCTAAACGGCTTCTTTGCCGGACTGCTCTCGCCTGATGTCGCAACGCCGCTGTCGCCAGAGCAGGGCGCCGCGGTCATGCCGGCCGGTGACGGCGACGACGGCGAAGCGCCGTGGCACGATCAGACCATGCCGATCGCCGAGCGGATGAAGCTTGCCGAAGGCCGTCCCCTGCGCCGCAAGATGATGGCGGCGATGGCACAGCAGGATTGCGGCCAGTGCGGCTACAATTGCCACGATTATTCGGAAGCGATCGCGTCCCGCAGCGAAGCGCGGCTCAATCTGTGCGTCCCCGGCGGCAAGGAAACTGCGCGGATGCTGAAGTCGCTGTACGAGGAGCTCGACAAGGCGCCCGCGGCCAAGATCACGGACAAGACCGCTGACAAGGCCGGCGCTCCGGCGCCGGCCGTGACCGTGACGATCGCAGAGCCCGGCCGCTCGCGGGATAATCCGATCCAGGCGACCTTCCTGTCGCGCCGTCTTCTCAACAAGGGCAAGTCGGAGAAGGAGACCTATCACATCGAGTTCGATCTCTCCGAGGGCAAGCTCGACTATGTCGTTGGCGATTCCTTCGGCGTTTTCCCGCGCAACGACGTCGGCCTCGTCGACCAGATCATCGCGCTGCTCGGCGCCTCCCACACGACCAAGGTCAACGGCAAGACGCTGCGCGAGGTGCTGATCGACGACGTCTCGCTGTCGCCGGCGCCCGACACGCTGTTCGAGCTGATCTCCTTCATCACCGGCGGCGCGCAGCGCGAGAAGGCGCGGGCGCTGGCGCAGGGGGAGGATCCCGATGGCGATGCCGCGACGCTCGACGTGATGGCGGCACTGCAGAAGTTTTCCGGCACGCGGCCGCATCCCGAGGCCTTCGTCGAGGCGCTGGAGCCGCTGCAGCCGCGGCTCTACTCGATCTCGTCCTCGCACAATGCGACGCCGGGAAAGCTGTCACTGACGGTGGACTCGGTGCGCTACGTCATCGGCAAGCGCAGGCGGCTCGGCGTCGCCTCGACCTTCCTCGGCGAGCGGATCAACGAAGGCGAGAAGCTCAAGGTCTATGTGCAGAAGGCGCACAATTTCGGCCTGCCGCAGGACCCGAAGACGCCGATCATCATGGTCGGTCCCGGCACCGGCATCGCGCCGTTCCGCGCCTTCCTGTTCGACCGCAAGGCGACCGGCGCGCCCGGCAAGAACTGGCTGTTCTTCGGCCATCAGCGCAGCGATTGCGATTTCTTCTATCAGGACGAGCTCAACGCCATGAAGACCTCAGGGCTTCTGACGCGCCTGTCGCTGGCCTGGTCGCGCGACGGCGAGAAGAAGTTTTACGTGCAGGACCGCATGCGCGAGGTTGGCCGCGAATTGTGGACCTGGCTCGCCGAGGGCGCGCATCTCTACATCTGCGGCGATGCCAAGCGCATGGCCAAGGACGTCGAGCGCGCGCTGGTCGACATCGTCGCCCAGTTCGGGGCACGTTCGACGGATGAAGCCGTCAGTTTCGTCGCCGAGCTCAAGAAGACCGGCCGCTTCCAGGCTGATGTGTATTAGCGGTTGAAACGTCGGATCATCGCGCTTCGGCCTTCGGTGTCATCCGATTGTCATCCGAGTCGGTTCCAACTGGCTCGGACTTTAACGAATAAGATTCTCGGAACCTGCTGGTCAAGAGAATTTGCGTCTGCGATGGGGGGCCTCCAGAGAACCCTCATCGCTATTTCCGCCACCGTCTTGCCTCCCGTCCTGGTTGATCCTTCATACTCCCGCAAATGGGGCGTTGGAGATCGACCATGCGCGAACTATCGGCGGAAGCCAGGCTGCACTTCTACGCGCGCTCGCTCTCGCGCCGGACCGGGGCGAGCATGCACCACGTTGCGATGTACAGCGCGTTTGCGGTGATCGCGGCGATCGTGTTCGGGACGCTGTCGGTGCATCCGTTCTGATGTGTCTGCGTAGGGTGGGTTAGCCGAAGGCGTAACCCACCACTTGTATGGATGCAGCAGAAGAGGTGGATTACGCTTCGCTAATCCACCCTACGCTACCGAGCGTTTGTCACGCCCCGCGCTTGAACGGCGCCACATCGATCCCCGCAGCTTTCAACGCCTGCCGCACGCCGCGCGCGATCTCGACCGCGCCGGGCGTGTCGCCATGGATGCAGACCGTATCCGTGCGCATCTTGATGACCTTGCCCGTGACGGACACCACCGCACCGTCCTGCACCATGCGCACCACGCGCTCGGCGATCGCCTTGGCGTCGTGCAGCACCGCGCCGGGCTTCTTGCGTGAGACGAGGTTGCCGTCATCCTCATAGGCGCGGTCGGCGAACACCTCGTGGACCATCGGCAGGTTGGCGTCTTCGCCGGCCTTCACCAGCTTCGAATTGGCGAGCACGACGAAGATCAGGCTGGGATCCACCGCCTTGATGCCGGCAGCGATCGCCTTCGCCGTCATGTCGTCCTCGCAGGCGACGTTGGAGAGCGCGCCGTGCGCCTTCACATGGGTGACCTTGTGGCCGGCCGCAGTCGCGATAGCCTGCAACGCGCCGATCTGGTAGGCGACGAGGTTCTCGATCTCGGAGGCCTTGAGCCCTGCGATCGGATGCCGGCCGAAGCCGTGCAGGTCGCGATAGCCGGGATGCGCGCCGACCGAGACGCTGCGCGCCTTCGCAAGCTCCACCGTCCGGCGCATGATGTCGGGGTCGCCGGCATGGAAGCCGCAGGCGACGTTGACCGAGCTTGCCAGCTCGATCATCGCGGCGTCGTTGCCCATCTCCCACGCGCCAAAACCTTCGCCGAGGTCGCAATTCAGATCGACTGTTTTCATGGGTTGCTCTCCGCCTCTGGTCTTGTTGTCGCTTATGGCTCCGCCGTGACCTGCCACGTCCCAGCATCGACCGCGCTGACCGCATAGCCCGCCACGTTAGCATCGCTGAGCGCCTCGATGTTGAGCGCGACGATGTCGGAGGAGCGCAGGCGATCGGGCAGGCTGCGGATCGCTTGCGCGAACTTGCGCGCCTCGTCCTGCGCTTCGGCCATGCTGACCGCCTTGAAGCGGAACGCGGTTCCTGCCGAGGTCTGGGCGAGGCGGCCGATATCGGCCGTGATCACGGTTGCGATCTTCGGATAGCCGCCGGAGGTGCCGCGATCCATCATCAGCGCGATCGGCGCGCCGTTACCGGGCACCTGGATGCTGCCGTTGACCGTGCCGTCGGAGACGATGTTGTGGCCGTGGAGATGCTTGATCGCAGGGCCTTCGAGCCGGTACCCCATGCGGTCCGAGGTCGCCGAGATCTTCCACTCACTATCCAGGAACAGCGCCTTGTTGGCGTCGTCGAATTCGTCGTCCTGAGGCCCTAGCAGCACGCGGATCGGGCCGCTCGCCGACTTCGGCAGCTCGATGCGCAGCTCCGGTGCGCCGCTCGCGGCATCGACCGTGAATTCGTCGCCGGCCTGGAGCGGGCGCGGGTAGGGGCTGCCGAGGCCGGCGCGGGCGTTCACGGCAAGGCTGCCGAACACGGCCTCGCCCTTGATGGCGCCTTCGATCGCGAGATAGGTGAAGGCGCCGCCGCGGGCAAAGCCGAGCGTCAGCGTCTCGCCATCCTTGAGCGTCACCGAGGTGTCCATCGCGACCGCGCTGCCGGCGATGTCCGCATTGCGCGGCGCGCCCGATATCGCCACGCGCACGGCGCCGTCGCGGGCGGTGAAGGAGGCACCGAACGGGCCGATCTCGATGGCGGCCGCGAACGGCTCGTTGCCGACCAGAGTGTTCGCCGCCGCAAGCGACAGCCGGTCCATCGCTCCGCTCACGGTCAAGCCGTAGCGCTGCGCGCCGTGGCGGCCGCCGTCCTGGACCGAGCTGGCAGGGCCGATGCTGGCAACGACGAGCCGGCTCATGCGTCCACCTGCTCAGCGACGATCTCGCCGGCTTCCGCAGCGCGGTCCATGTCCTCGAATGTCTTGTGGTCGATCGGGTAGAACGTGACGCGGTCGCCGGGCTCGGTGAGGAAGGTCGGATTGCGGTGGAGCTGATAGGTTCGCACCGGGGTGCGGCCGAGCAGATGCCAGCCGCTCGGGGCGGCCAGGCATTGGATGCCGGCCTGGACGCCGCCGATCGAGATCGTGCCGGCCGGCGTCAACAGTCGCGGCGATTGCCGCCGCGACATGTGCAGGAATTTGTCGAGGCCGCTGAGATAGGACCAGCCCGGCGTGAAGCCGATCATGGCGACCTTGTAATCGCCGCCCGAATGCCTGATGACGATGTCATCCGGCGTGGTGCCCAACGTCTTGGCGACGTCCTCGAGGTCGATGCCGTGCTCGCCGCCATAGGCGACGGGAACGCGCCAGCGGCGCGCTTTCGTGACCGGCGGCAGCGGCCGGGTGGCGATCGGGAGGATCTTTTCGCCCAGCGCATCGAAGCCGATCTTGCCGGGATCGTAATGGACCAGCAGCGAGCGATAGGTCGGCACGGTTTCGGTGATGCCGTCGATGGGCGCAGCTAGCAGCGCCTTGTCGAGCGCCAGCACGCGCTGGTTGGCATCGTCGTCGATGGTGCGGCTGAACTCGACCGTGACGGCACTGTCGCCACTGGGCAGAAGGCGGGGCGGGGGAAGCGTCGCGGCCATTGAGCTGTCAGAGCGCTGTCGGAATCGGGCTTCTCGGGAACGCGGGCTCGACCTTGAGTTCCGCTTGTCCCTGCTTCGCGTAAATGTGCCCGCAAGTCCAATAAATTAATGCAAGGGGAAGCGATAAAGCCTTGTTATCGCATCGCATAACGGCGCTGCGGCCCTGCGTAATTGCTAGCCTCTTGGCCCTTGACGCAAAGCTCGCGGCTCGCAAGATGCGCGCGTTCTTTCCCGCACCTTGGAGCTCGTTCTCGTCCATGTCGCTGTCCCCCGAAGCCCGCAAGACCCTCGCCGGCATCACCACCGCCACCATCACCACGGTCCTGCTGAAGAAGGGCCTGCGCAATGTGTGGATGCGCGGCGCGCGTCCGTTGCGGCCGGGCCTGCCGCGGCTGGTGGGACCGGCCTTCACGCTGCGCTTCGTGCCGGCGCGCGAGGATCTGGCGACACCGGAATCCTGGTCGTCGCCGATCTCGACCCGCACCGCGATCGAGGCGATGCCGGAGGGCTGCATCGCCGTGGTCGATGCCATGGGCATCACCGATGCCGGCATCTTCGGCGACATCCTTTGCGCGCGAATGGTCAAGCGCGGCGTCACCGCGCTTGTCACCGACGGCGTGGTGCGTGACGTCGAGGGCGTGCTCGGCACCAATTTGCCGGTTTGGTGCGACGGCTATGCCGCGCCGCCGTCGGTTGCAGGCCTCACTTTCGTCGGCTGGGGCGAGCCGATCGGCTGCGGCGGCGTTGCCGTCTTCCCGAACGACATCGTGGTCGCCGACCAGGACGGCTGCGTGCTGATCCCGCAGGCGATGCTCGATCACGTCCTCAATGAGGGCGTCGAGCAGGAGCGGATGGAAGCCTGGATCGTCAACGAGGTGAATAACGGCGCGGTGCTGCCGGGCCTCTATCCCATGAACGCCGAAACCAAGGCGCGCTACGCCGCCAGCAAGAAGTAACGGACAAGGAACGAGGACCCTCATGGACATCACGCTCGCCGGCACGCGGCCGACCCGCCGCGCGCCGAAGGAACACTTCACCGGCACCGTGTGGCAGGACCCCATCAACATGGCCCCCGAGCCTGCACGACTGAACGTCTCGCGCGTCGCATTCGAGCCCGGCGCGCGCACCAACTGGCATCATCATCCGCTCGGCCAGACGCTTTACGTGATCTCGGGCGTCGGGCGCGTTCAGACCAAGGGCGGCCCGGTCCAGGAAATCCGTCCCGGCGACACCGTCTGGATTCCACCGGGTGAAGTGCACTGGCACGGCGCATCGCCGACCAACGGCATGTGCCACATCGCCATGCAGGAAGCGCTCGACGGCGTCTACTCGACCTGGCTGGAGCCGGTCACTGACGCGGAGTATGGCGCGGCGGTGGGCTGACTCTCGTGTCCCGGACAAGACGCATCGCCCAAGGCAATGCGTCGCCGATCCGGGACCCAGATCTTCGACCCGCTGAGAGCACTGGGTCCCGGCTCTGCGCGGCAACGCTTCGCGCTGCCGCTTGTCCGGGACACGGCACCTAAATCTTCTCCGCCGTCCACGTGCCCGTGCACATGGCGCCGCGCCAGGTGCCGGAGCCGGACGCGCCGCTGAGCCGGCCGAAGCCGACGGCACGCTTGATGCCGGTGCTCAGGGTGACCTTGATGTTGCCGGCCTCGACGACGCGCCCCGACGCCGTCACTGCGGCGCTGCTCGAGGCGATCTGACCATTATTGATGCCGATCGCGACGGTCGCGCCGTTGCCGCAAGCCTGGCTAGAGGAGGCAATGCGGACATTCCATGCGCCATCGAACGTGCTTGTCGCAGCGTCGGCTTGCGCGAGCGGGACAGCGATGACGACGGCGGTGGCGAATAGAGCCTTGCGAAACACGTTCATGACACGCCCCTGTGGTTGACCATGCGGGGGACCGTGACACGTGCGCGGAACCGGCGATGTGAGGGCTGTCACGTGCGCAGGAGGCTGTGTGAGCCTGCGCACGCCGGCACGCCAGGGCGCAAAAGCAAAGGACCCGCATCGCGGGCCCCTTGTCTGCGTAAGAACGATCAGGCGGATCTCAATTCACCCGCGTCCAGGTCTGGCCGCCGCAAAACATTCCGCCGAAGGCGCAGCCCTGCACACGTAGCCGGTCGGTGCCCTTCATGGCGATCGTCGAATCGTAGGTCGAGCCCGAGTTCGGATCGAGGATGCGGCCCGACCATTTCTGGTCCTTGCCCGGCTTCATGTTGATCAGCACCTGCTCGCCGTTCTGGTTGGACTTGCTGTCGACGGAATAGCCGCAGAGGTTGGTGCCGCATTGCTCGATGCGGACCTTGCCTTCCTTCTCCTCGGTGAGCCAGACGCCGACCGGCGAATTGAGGTCGCGCGTCGGCGCGGTTGCAGGTGCAGGCGGCACTGCGGCCGCTTCAACGCGAGCGGGAGCAGGCGCAGGTGGCGGAGGCGGGGCCGGCGGAGCCGCAGCCACGGCCGGGGCGGGCGGCGGGGCCACGGCGGGCGCGGCTTGCTGCTCGACCGGCGCAGGGGCCGGAGGTGGTGCAGGCGGCGGCGCAACGGCCGTTTGGGCCGGCGTATTGGCCGCAGTCGCGGCCGTCGGCGGAGCCGGCGGCGCAGGAGGCGGCGCGACGGCGGCCGCGGGCGCCTGCACGGCTGCGGGCGGCGCAGCAGGAGCGGGGGGTGGGGCCGGAGCAGCCGGCGCTTGCGGATCGACCGTGGCCTGCTGCGGCGCCGTCTCGTTCTTCTTGGCCTTCTTGGGCTTATTCTGGCCTGTGTTGTCGTAGACGCCGGGGATCTGCACCGTGCCGCGGTCCGGATCGATGCGGATGGTGCGCCCGCCATATTCAAACGTGTACTGCGCCTGCGCGGCAGTGCTCGCCAAAAGGAATGCGGCCGTGGCCAACAGCTTCCTCATTTCCGTCTCCTGAACAGGTGGTCCCCGCATCGACGCTTACGCGCCGGCTCGCTTGCAGAAAGTGATCTAGATCACTGTCGTTGTTATGAGTCGTCTGCCGGCGGTTCCGGGTTCAATAGGCCCGGAGCCGGTCCAAAGTTTGGCGAGGCAAAGCGACAGGAGGACGCGGCCCAGCGCAGGCCGGCAGGCTCAACTCTGTCCAACGACGGGTAATCGCAGATGAGGCGTGGGCCGTGGGCACGCTTGTCTCCACAGCGTCATGGCCGGGCTTGTCCCGGCCATCCACGCCTGTGCTCGCAGCACAGAAAACGTGGATGCCCGGGACAAGCCCGGGCATGACGACGACTACTAGATGTTCAAATGCGAGAGCCTACGCTTCGCCCTTGCGCTCGTAATCGGCGAGCGAGCTGCGGCCGGCGATCTCGCTGCGCAGCAGCTCGAAGCGCCTGTTCGCCTCATCCTGCTGGGTGTCGACGAAACGCACCGCGGCTTCGCTCGTCATGGGACCGCTGACCACGGGCGCGGACTGCTCGCCGATGGTCTCGTGGACATAGTACTGGCCGTCATCGCCGCGGTGGACCGTCCATTTCAGACGGATCGCGACCATGGGTCCCGGACCGACCTTGCTGTAGCCGTCGGCATCGGTGTGCTCCGGCGCCAGCGGCTGCTCTTCGACCACGGGATGCTCTTCGAGCAATTGATGCTCGTCGATCGCCGGATGCTCGTCCACGATCGGCGGCTCGTCAGACGCGATGTGCTCGCGCTCGCCTGCAACCACGATCTCGGTCTCGGTCTTGCGAATGACGAGGACGGGCTCGGGGTTCTCCAGGATGCTGGCGATGGTGGCCAGTGTCTGGTCGGTCGGGTCGATCTCGGTCAAGGGTCCATCCTCCAGCTCGGCACGCCGGCCAGTCTGTCCCACTGCCGCCGCGCTTCCGCCTCCATTACGCGCGTTTGATTAAGGCTGAGTTGGGGCCCGATCTGCACCAAAATGGGACGCTTTCTGGCCTTCCGAAGGCCGGGGGAGCCGCCGACCTTCGCGATCTCAGCCCAGCACGTCCTGGTTGATGACGTTTTGCCTGATGGGATCCGCGTCCAGCACGCTCAAAATGTTGCGCGCGGTCTGCTCGCTCATGCGGCTCACCGCCTCGACCGTGACGCCGGCGACATGCGGGGCCATGATGACGTTGGGCAGCGCGAACAGCGCGTTGCTGACCGGCGGCGGCTCCACCTCGAACACGTCGATGCCGGCGCCGGCGAGCTTTCCGGACGTCAGTGCGTCATAGAGCGCCGCTTCCTTCACGATGCCGCCGCGCGCGGTATTGATGAGGTAGGATCTATCCTTCATGCGGCCGATCCTGTCGGCATCGAACAGGCCGACGGTCTCCGGCGTCTTCGGGCAGTGGATGGTGACGAAGTCGGCGTGAGGCAGCGCGGCGTCGAGGTCGGTGACCGGCTCGCATCCGGCCGCCTTGATGTTGGCGGCATCCTTGTAGGGATCGTAGACCTGCACCTTCATCTCGAACGCCAGGCAGCGCTTCGCTGTGCGGCTGCCGATGCGGCCGAAGCCGACGATCAGCACGGTCTTGCCGTAGAGATCGAACGGCAGCATGCCGAGCCGGTCGGCCCAGGTGCCCTCCTTGACGCAGGAATGCAGCTCCTGCGCGCGCTTGGCCAGCGTCAGCATCATGAACAGCGCCGCTTCCGCAACCGAGGGCGAGTTGGCGCTGCCGGCGACCATCAGCGGCACCTTGCGACGGGAGAGGGCGGGCACGTCGACGGCGTCGTAGCCGACGCCGATGCGGGTCACCACCTTCATGTCGCGCGCGGCCTCGAGCTCGGTTTCGCCGAAGGCGGTGGCGCCCAGCGCCACGCCATGGACCGGCGCATGGCTCTTCAACAAGGCCTCGAAATCCTTCGCCGAGATCAGGTTCGGAAACTCGACGAGCTCGATATCGTCCCGCTGGTTGAGGACGGCACGTGCCCCTTGCGACAAAGTTTGCGTAACGAAAATCTTCTTCTTATTGGTCGCCATCGCTCCCCTACCTGCTCGCTTTTCTTGGATCGCGGCGTCACAACACGACGCCGGTCTCCTCATTTAGCAGGTGCATGTTGTTGAGGTCCATCGCCAGGCGCATGGGTGCCCCGTCCTTGGCGCCGGCATTGGGATCGACCCGGCCGCAGACCGGCGTGCCCTCGAGCCCGAAATAGACCAGCGTCTCCATCCCCATCGGTTCGGTGACGTCGAGCACGGTGTCGAAAGTCTCGACGCCGGGCGCCAGATGCGCATGCCACTCGGTGAGATGCTCGGGACGGATGCCGAGCAGCAGCTTGTCCGAGCGCGGCAGCGCGTTGTAGCGCGCGGCGCGAGCCGGCGGCAGCGGGAAGGCGATGCGGTCGGTGAGGCGCAGCTGAAGCGTGCCGCCGACATCCTCGAGCCGGCACGGGATGAAGTTCATCGCGGGCGAGCCGATGAAGCCGGCAACGAAGCGCGTCGCCGGCTTGTGGTAGAGCTCGTTCGGCGTGCCGATCTGCTCGATCTTGCCCTTGTTCATGACAACGACGCGGTCGGCCAGCGTCATCGCCTCGACCTGGTCGTGGGTGACGTAGACCGTCGTGGTGCGCACCTTCTGGTGCACCTTCTTGATCTCGATCCGCATCTGCACGCGCAGTTTCGCGTCGAGATTGGACAGCGGCTCGTCGAACAGGAAGACCTTCGGGTTGCGCACGATGGCGCGGCCCATGGCGACGCGCTGGCGCTGGCCGCCGGAGAGCTGCTTCGGCTTGCGGTCGATCAGGTCGGTGATGTCGAGGAGGCGTGCGGCTTCGGTCACCCGCGCCTTGATCTCGGCCTTGGGATAGTGCTTCAGCCGCAGCCCGAACGACATGTTCTCTGCGACCGTCATGTGCGGGTAGAGCGCGTAGTTCTGGAACACCATGGCGATGTCGCGGTCCTTCGGCGGCACGTCGTTGACGATGTCGCCGCCGATCATGATGTCGCCGTCGCTGATGTCCTCGAGGCCCGCGATCATGCGCAGCGTGGTCGACTTGCCGCAGCCGGAGGGGCCGACCAGCACGATGAACTCGTGGTCGGCGATGTCGAGGTCGATGCCGCGCACGGCTTCGACATCGTCGTAACGCTTGACTACCTTCCGCAAGGAAACGTCGGCCATTTCAGTTCAACCCTTCGCTTTCAACCCTTTGTCGCACCGGCAGTCAGGCCGGCAATGTAGTAGTCCATCAGGAAGGCGTAGATGATCAGCGGCGGTGCGGCGCCGAGCAGCGCGCCGGTCATGATCTGTCCCCAGTTGAAGACGTCGCCCTTGATCAGCGTGGTGATGATGCCGACGGGCAGAACAAGCTGGTCCGTTGAGGTCGTGAACACGAGCGGATAGAGGAATTGCGCCCACGATACGGTGAAGGCGAAGATGGTCGCGGCAATCAGCCCGGGCAGCGCGACCGGAATGAAGATCCGGGTCAGAGTCTGGAACCAGGACGCTCCATCGATGATGGCGGCTTCGTCAAGCTCCTTGGGGATCGAGGCGAAATAGCCGATCATGATCCAGGTGCAGAATGGGACCGTCAGCGTCGGATAGATGAAGAGCAGCACATACCAGCGGTTGATGAGCTGGATGCCGGTCCAGTCGCCGAACAGGGCGAACACCTTGAACAGCGGAATGAACAACAGGCTGTCCGGAATGAGGTAGGTCAGGAACACGCCGGTCGCTAGCGTCGCCGAACCCCAGAACCGCATCCGGGCAAGGGCGAACGCCGCGGGCACGCTGATCAGCATCGTGATGGTGACCACGAAAATCGAGACCAGCGCCGAATTCCAGAAGAACCGCAGGAACTGGTTCGACGTCAGCAGGCCGATATAGTTCTCGAGAGTCGGGTGAAAGACCCACCAGGGATTAGTCGCCGCAGAGATTTCGGCGCTGCTCTTGAGCGAGGTGATCAGCATGTAGATGGGCGGCAGCAGCGAGAAGATCGCAAACAGCGTCAGGAAGAAATACGACCATCTCAGCGCCCATTTGCGGTCGCGGCTCATGCTGCCATATTTGACCGTGCGTGTCGGCGCGGCCTTGTCGATCGTGACTGAGCTCATCAGGCTTCATTCCCGCGCTTGTTGACGTCCCGCAGGATGAAGATCGCTGCGATCGCCAGGATTGGCACCATGAACAGGGAGACGCTGGCACCGAGCGGAATGTCGCTTCCCTCGATGCCGATCCTGAACGCCCAGGTGGCAAAGATGTGGGTGTGGTCCAGCGGGCCGCCGGCGGTCAGGATTCGCACGATGTCGAAATTGGCGAAGGTGACGATCAGCGAGAACAGCGTCGTGATCGCGATGATGTTGCGCATCATCGGCAGCGTCACGTACCAGATCCGCTGCCACCAATTGGCGCCGTCGATTGCCGCGGCTTCATAGAGCTGCTCGGGCACCGATTTGAGGGACGCCAGATACATGATCATGAAGAACGGCGCGCCGTACCAGACATTGACCAGAATGACGGAGAAACGCGCCCAGGCTGCGTCGCCGGTCCACGGGATCGGGCCTATCCCGAAGAACGACAGTGTATAGTTGAATGCACTGTAGGAGGGATCGAACAGCCAGAGCCATGCCAGTGTGCTCATGGCGGGCGGGATCACCCATGGGACCAGCAGCATGCCGCGCCATTTGCGCTGGCCTTTGGCCGGAATGTTGTGGACGAAGTGTGCGACGATGAACCCGATCAGCGCCTTGAAGACCACGGCGGTGATGGCAAAGATGCAGGATTGCTTGACGACCAGCCAGAATGTGTCGCGCCTGAACAGGAACTCAAAGTTGCCGAGGCCGATGAATTTCTGCATCGACTTGTTGAGGGTCGCCAGGTGAAGCGAATAGAACGCGGGATAAATCACCAGAAGTGCGATGAGGATGATCAGCGGTAGCGTCATCAGGAACGCCGCGGTTGATCTGCGCTTGAGCGCCTTTTGCAAACCGGAGCGTTTTCGCGCCGGTCGCGTGGCGCCAATCCCGTCCGGCCGCACTGCCACATCAGCCATGATGCATTTTCCTCGCGCGATTTAGTACAAAGAGCTCGATGTCGGAACGAGAGCCGAACTGCTCGTGGCTCGTGCCGAGGCGAGGGGTCGCCGCAAGACGACTTGCGGCCGCTTGCGGCGACACCTTGGCCGTCTCAGCTCCGCATGAAGCCTTCACACTCGCCTTCGGCCCAGGCAAGCGTCTTTTCCATCGCTTCACCTTGATGATAACGCAAACACATCTTGGTCAGCGTGGCCTGCGCGTAGATTTGCTGTGCAATCTTTGGCGGCGCGGGAGAGGCTGCAATCGACAGCGTCTGATGCTTGTAGGGGTTGGGATAGTGATAGAGCGTACCCTTCGGCGGCCCTTCCTCCTGCCACACCTTCAACGTCGTCAGCTTTTCGTAGGCCGGTAGATCGTAGCCGCCGCTTGCGACCACCATCTTTTCGATGGACGCCGGCTTCGAGAGCTGGACCAGGAGGCTCTTCGCCGCGTCCTTGTTCTTCGAGAAATTCCAGATGCTCCAGAAGTACGGCAGGTAGGGGGCAAAACGCCCCTTGGGTCCGGCCGGGAAGCCGTGAGTCCAGCATTGCTCCGCAACCTGCGGCGCGTCGCGCCTGGCAACGGCCCAGGCGCTCGGCGGGTTCATGATCATCGCCCCCCTTCCGGAGACCAGCCATTTATTGTTGGATGCGTCATCCCAGGCTGCGGCGTCGGGCGGCAGGAAGCTAATCAGCTTCTTGTAGAATTCGAGTGCCTGACGAACCGCATCGGTCTTGACGGTGAGATTGCCCTTGGCGTCAACGAGCTGGGCGCCGAACGACAGGAAGATCGCGCCCGCCGTATCGACGTTGTCGGTGGTCTCGCCGAGGCCGATGCCGAACGGGACGCCAGCCTTGTGACAGGCTTCGGCAGCCTTCAGGAATGTTTCGAGCGTCCAGTCATCAGCTTTTGGTTCAGAACCGACCGGATACATCGCCTGCACGTCGATGCCAGCATGCTTCTTCATCAGGTCGATGCGGGAGCAGGGACCCTTGATCTGGCTGCCGACGGAAGCCGGAACTCCAAGCCATTTGCTCCCGGACGTACCCAGATACTTGGCCGTGCCGTTCACGTCGCCATTCTCGGCGATGATCGGCCCCATGATGTCGCTGACGTTCTCCAATTGGTCGGCATTGGCGTGGGCCCACCACGTTGGCATGGCAAAAATATCATGGCCCGACTTTGCCTGCGCTTCGGCAGCAATGGTGAGCAGGTTCTTGTTGCCCTGGCTGGGGATGTAGTCGATCGTAACTTCGACCTTCTCCTTCGCCGCCCATTCGTTGACGATGTCGGTCGAGGCCTTGTTGGCGCCTGGCACCCAATGGTCCCAGAAGCCGATCGAGAGCTTGCCGGCGGCGTAAGCGCCCCGGACATAGGGCGCCGAGATCAGCGCCGCGGAGGACATTGCAGTGGCAGCCACAAATTGACGTCGCGTCAGTTTCTTGCGTGACATCTCGTTTCCTCGCTTGGGTGTTGTTGTTGGAGTTTCCTCTGAGACTTCTTTCTTGAACTCTTGTTTCTTGAGTTGTTGTTGGTCGATTTTCTTGTTGGTGCCGTCGGCCTGCGTTTGCAATTCACGCCTGTCGCAGCAAATTGGTAGCGCGATCAGATCATGATTGATCGCGTCTGTCGAGAAAGCCGAAGGACTCTGCGTCTAAAACTAATGGTGTGCCTGGAAACGCCACAACGCGTGTCGAGTCGAAGCGCCTCAGGTGCGGGACACGGTATTTTTTTGCGACGCACACTTCGCGCGCCAAACGGTCTGAACGCTGCGTGCGCATTTACGCCGCAGTTTCGCATAAGCCTGGATAAGCGCTTCGCGTGAAAGACTTTTCGAGCGTGGACAGCAATCGGCCGCGTCTGGACCTCGGAGCGGTGGAAACGATAGAGTTGCGCCTGGCGGCTGATCCCCGCTGACAGGTCCGATCGATGATGGAGACGAGAATGATCAAACCGGCGGCACCCGCGCGGCTTCATCTGCGGCGATGTCTTGCGCTGGCGTCTGTGCTCGCGCTGTTGCTCGGGGCCGCCGCGGTGGCGAATGCTCAAGGTCTGGTCAAGGGCGTTCAGGAAGGCGCCGCGGCCGGCAACAAGGCGGCAGGTCCGGTCGGTGGTGTGCTCGGTGGCGCCATCGGCGGCGTGGTCGGCGTCTTCACCGGCGTGCTCGGTGTCGGCAACACCAACACCGGCAATCAGGCGCCGCCGCCAAAGGAGGCCGGCAAGGAGGCGACGAAAGATTCCAAGCAGCAGGGCGGGGCCAAGGACAAGGATGCCAAGAGCGCCAAGGGCAAGAGCGCCAAGGCGACCAAGGAGGCGAAGAACGCGCCGCAGGACAACAAGGGTAAAGACAACAAGGAAGTCACGGTTCTGACCCAGCCCGGTGCGCCGCAGCTGACTGCCGAGCAGATCGTCGCCAACAGCGATTCCTACATCGAGCGGATCAAGAGCGAGCTGAATCTCACGCCGGATCAGGAGAAGCACTGGTACGGATTCTCGAGCGCGATGCACTACCTCGGGCATAATGGCGCAGAGCGGCTCAACCTGCGGATTGCGCGCGCCAAGCGCGATCCGCCCGACGACATCATCGAGCAGATGCGCAACGAGGCCCAGTTCCTGATCGATCGCGCCGGCGATCAGCGCAACGTCGCCGATGCCGCCGAGCCGCTCTTTTCCAGCCTCGACGACAAGCAGAAGCAGGTGTTCATCCAGGCAATGGTGCGCCTCAGCCACGAGCGCGGACTGGATTGATCAAGTTGAATCGGTTCGGGCGCGTGTGAATTAACGGCGCCCGCCACGAATTCGTGTATCTACAGCGCAATTCGGTTATGCTTAGCTTCGCACGGCTGATTGCGGGGTTGATATGGCGGACGGACTCTCCGTTTTCCTGGTCGAAGACGAGGCGTTGATCCGGATGATGATCGCCGACATGGTGGAGGAACTCGGCCACCACGTCGTTGCGGAGGCAGACAATGTGCGCGACGCCAGCGCCTTTGCCATGACCGCACAGTACGATCTGGCCATCCTCGACATCAATCTGATGGGCGTCTATGTCGACCCCGTCGCCGATTTGATCGAACGTCGCGGAAAACCGTTTCTCTTCGCCACAGGCTACGGTCCTGAGCTGCTGCCGTCCTTGCTCCGGCGCAGGCCGATCCTGCGCAAGCCGATCGCGATGGATCAGCTCAAGGCGATGATCGATTCAATGTTTCCCGAGCCGTCAGCCACCATCCCGAGCTGACCGATCGCGCTTTTGCCGCCTGGCGGGAAGAACTCAACCGCCGGGGCTGCGGCCGTTCCTCAGCACCCTGGCAATGGTATGCGCCGTCATGGCCGCGCGGTCCGAAGCGCGCTGGGCAGCCAGCTGGTCGCGGGCCTTTTCCTCGATCAGGAGCTCGATGAGCGCCAGCCGCTTGTCTTCGCTGTCCGCTTCGCGCAATAGGCGATGATAGCGGTGATAGTCGAAACCCGAATCCTGCTTACGCATGTCACGCCCCCGCAACTACGCCACACACGGCTAGATTGTTTCTCATCGGGAACACGCAGGCAAGCAGAACCTGCGTGGAACCGCAGGTGCGCCGCAATCAGCTGTGCATGACGGGAACTCGCCGCCTGAAACCGCTACTCAGCCGGAATTGTGCTCGGCAAACGTCGTCAGGCCGAGGAAGCTCGCATCTGGCTTGATCACGAGCCTGGTCGGGATGTTGCGCAGGTAATCCTGGAACCGTCCCTTGGCTTCGAAGCGTGCCCGGAACGCAGAGGCCGCGAGGAACTCGCGGAAGCGCGGCACGATTCCACCGGCGACATAGACGCCGCCGCGGGCGCCGAAAGTCACCGCGAGATTGCCGGCGACCGAGCCGAGGATGGCGCAAAACATATCGAGCGTCGCGCGGCTGACGGGACAGCTGTTCTCCAGCGCGGCCTTGGTGATCCCTGCGGCATCGCGATGCGGCACCTGGACGCCGTCGATCTCAGCCAACGCTTCATACAGATTTTGCAGCCCGGAGCCCGAGAGGGCGCCGCGCTCGATCGAGACATGGCCGAGGCGCCGGCGCAAGCAGGCGATCACGCGCTCCTCGCGCTCGTTTTCCGCCGGCAGGGTCGCATGTCCAGCCTCAGTAACGACGGCCAGGCGCGAACCATGCCGGTCGACCAGGCAGGACACACCAAATCCGGTTCCAGGCCCCACGACCAGCAACGGCTCGCCGGCCAGGCCGTCGCCGCCGCCGAGTGGGACCAGGTCCGAAGGCTCCAAGGCAGGCAGGGACCAGGCCACGACCTCGAAATCGTTCAGCACATGGACGCTGTCGAAGCCGAGCGCGGACTGCAGCTCGTTGCCGTCGATGACCCAGGGACTATTGGTCATGACGCAGCGATTGTTGGTGACGGGACCGGCCACAGCCAGCACCGCGCGATGGGGCTGCTCGCCGTTGGACCGGCGCGCCAAAACGTCCGCGATGGCTTCGCGCACGGTCGGGAAGTCGGCGACCTTGACATAGTCGATCGGTCCGGTCTGACCGCTCGGGCTCAGCGCGAAGCGCGCATTGGTGCCGCCGATATCGGCGAGAAGAATTTTTCCGGTCTTGCCGATATTCATGGCCTCATCGCCGCCACGACCTTCAGGCCCTGGCAGCCCTGTCCTCCGCTGCTTCGACCCGATCCGCCTGGCGCGGGCGGTGCGAGAATCTGCCCTTGGGTGCGCCTAGTCAACACGGACGAGGTCAAACCGTTGCATCGTGGCGGCCACGGTGACCAATTCGCGCAGCTGCCGCGCGTGCCAGTGGTTGCGAAGCCGCGCGGGAAGGCCGACACTGAGGTGGTCGCCCGGCGCCCTCGCGCCCGGCAGATCGAAATGGGACGGCGATGAAGATTTCCGACCGCGACGTGTTGCTGGTGATCGACGTGCAGAACGACTTCTGCACCGGCGGGGCGCTGGCGGTACCAGGGGGCGAGAAGGTGGTGCCCGCCATCAACAGGATCGCCCAAAAATTCGCCAATCTGGTGCTGACCCAGGACTGGCATCCGAGCGACCACGTCTCGTTCGCGCCAAACCATGCCGGCAAGCAGCCGTTCGAGACCATCGAGCTCGACTATGGCCGGCAGGTGCTGTGGCCGACGCATTGCGTGCAAGGCACGGCCGGCGCGGAATTTCATCGCGATCTCCACGTGACACGAGCGAGCCTCGTGGTGCGCAAGGGCTTTCGCCGCGGCATCGATTCCTACTCGGCATTGTTCGAGAACGACCATCGGACACCGACTGGATTGCTTGGTTATTTGCGCGAACGCGAGCTGAAGACCGTCTTTGTCGCAGGTCTGGCGCTGGACTTCTGCGTCCGCTTCTCGGCGGAAGATGCGCGCAAGGCAGGGTTGGAGGTGGCCGTCATCGAGGATGCCTGTCGCGGCATCGATCTGGGCGGCTCGGTCGCGGCGACCCATCGGAGTTTTCGGGACCTCGGCATTGCCGTCGTGAGCCTCGAGGCGTTTCTGTGAGGATGTCGAGGTAGCCATGGTGGACAAGACCGCCAAACCGCCACGTGGGCCAGCGCAGGCTCCTGATGATCCGCGGCTCTGGCCGTTTGCCGCAGCGCAGCTCGCCATGGACGCCTGCTTCTGGTGGCTGGAGCGGGTACCCGAGCAACAGGGTGACAGCAGCCTGCCATGGACGACGCCGAGCCGCATTGCGCTGGAGCTCGCAACGATGGGCTTGCGCGATTGCTCGCAGACCCGGTCGGGCCAGCCGGCGCTGGTCTGCGCGCCCTATGCGCTGCACCGGGCCCTGATCGCCGATTTCGCCCCGGGACACAGCGTGGTGCAGTCGCTGCAGAATGGCGGCATCGACCGGGTCTATCTCACCGACTGGCGGTCGGCGACGCCGGACATGCGCTATCTCTCGATCGACAGCTATCTCGGCGATCTCAACGTCGCCATCGACGAGATCGGCGCGCCGGTCGATCTCGTCGGGCTGTGCCAGGGCGGATGGCTGTCGCTGCTCTATGCCGCGCGCTTTCCAGCCAAGGTGCGGCGGCTGGTTCTGGTCGGTGCTCCCGTGGACCTGTCAATCGAGTCCTCGCTGTCCCGGCTTGCCCGCAACGCGCCCGAGCTGGTCTATGACCAGCTGGTCGCGCGCGGTGGCGGCAATGTCAGTGGCGAGGAGATGCTGCGCCTCTGGTCCAAAACGCCTGACAACGACGATATCAGGACGGCATTGCAGCGGGATCTCTCGGACGAGCAGGGCGCCGAGCTGCTGGCGCGGTTCGACCGCTGGAACGCCGAGACGCTCAACCTGCCGGGCACTTATTATCTCGAGATCGTCAACGCGATCTTCCGGGAGAACCGCATCGCCGAGGGCCGTTTCGTCGCGCTCGGCCGCCCGATCGATCTGAAGGACGTCAAGGCGCCGATCTTCCTGCTCGCCGGCCTCGACGACGATGTCGTGCCGGCGACGCAAGCGCTGGCCACCGCGGGGCTCGTCGGTACGCCACCTGCCTTCGTTGCAGCGGCATCCGAGCCCAGCAACCATCTCGGCCTGTTCATGGGCGCGCGCACCCATGCGCATGCTTGGCCCCGGATCGCCGGGTGGCTGCGCGGCGATCTGCCCGGCGTGCTGGCCCGCAGCGCCTGAGCTCGCCGGCACTGGACCGGATGGGGCGCAAATCCGTTATGCATGATGGCGGATGGCCTGCACGGGGCCAGACCGATGGGCTAAATATGACCGGAGCTGACGGCTTTGGCCGCCGGCGAGAGATTTGAGGGTACGGCGCTCGATGACTTTCCACTCGATTTACGCCCACGGATTTGCGCGCGTGGCAGCCTGCGTGACCACCTCCCACGTCGCCGATCCCAGCGCCAACGTGAAGGCCGTGCTGGCGGCGGCCAATGCCTGCCATGAGCAATCGGTCGCGGTCGCGGTGTTTCCCGAGCTGTGCCTGTCCGGTTATGCGATCGAGGACCTGGTGAAGCAGGATCCGCTGCTCGATGCGGTCGAGCGCGGGCTCGCAAGCGTCGTTGAAGCTTCCGCGAGGCTAATGACGGTCCTGATCGTCGGGGCGCCGCTGCGCTTTGGCAATCGCATCTACAACTGCGCCGTCGTCATTCATCGCGGCAACGTCCTCGGCGTCGTGCCGAAATCTTACTTGCCGACCTATCGCGAGTTCTACGAGGGACGGCATTTCGCCTCCGGCGCCGGCATGGCCGGCGAGACCATCGCCTTTGGCGGCCTGCACGCGCCGTTCGGGGTGGACCTCCTGTTCGCGGCCGAGGACGTTCCGGGCCTCACCATCGGCGTCGAGATCTGCGAGGACATGTGGATCCCGGTGACGCCGGCCTCGGAGCTCGCGCTTGCGGGCGCGAGCGTGCTGATCAACCTCTCGGGCAGTCCGATCACGATCGGCCGGGCGCGCTCGCGCGCGTTGCTGTGCCAATCGACCTCGGCGCGTTGCCTCGCGGCTTACGTCTATTCCGCGGCCGGGGCCGGGGAATCCACCACCGATCTTGCCTGGGATGGCCAGACCTCGATCTACGAGAACGGGGTGCTGCTGGCCGAGGGCGAGCGGTTCCGCCAGGGCGGTCAGATCACGCTGGCTGACGTCGACCTCGACCTGCTTAGGCAGGAGCGCGCGCTGATGGGAACGTTCGAAGACAACCGGCGGCAGCGCGAGGCGTTTTTCCGCAAGGTGACATTTGCCCTGAAGCCGCCGGCCGCCGATATCGGCTTCCTGCGCAAGGTCGAGCGCTTTCCATTCGTGCCGAGCGACGAGAGCCTGCTCGAGCAGGACTGCTACGAGGCCTACAACATCCAGGTCGCGGGGCTGGTGCAGCGCATGCGCGCCACCGGCACCAAGCGCGTGGTGATCGGCGTGTCGGGCGGCCTCGATTCCACCCACGCCCTGATCGTCGCCGCCAAGGCGGTCGACCTGCTCGGCCTGCCGCGCGAGAACATCCTGGCCTACACCATGCCGGGCTTTGCCACCGGCAGCGAGAGCAAGACCAACGCGCTCGCGCTGATGAAGGCGTTGCAGACGAGCTGGCAGGAGCTCGACATCCGCACCACGGCCACGCAGATGCTGAAGGATATCGGCCATCCCTTCGGCAAGGGCGAGAAGGTCTACGACGTCACCTTCGAGAACGTGCAGGCCGGCCTGCGCACGGATTATCTGTTTCGGCTCGCCAACCATCACGGCGGCATCGTGATCGGAACCGGCGATCTCTCCGAGCTCGCGCTCGGCTGGTGCACCTATGGTGTCGGCGACCAGATGGCGCACTACAACGTCAACGCCGGCGTGCCGAAGACGCTGATCCAGCATCTGATCCGCTGGGTGATCTCCTCCAAGCAGTTCAGCGACGACGTCAACCGGACGCTCGGCTCGATCCTTGTGGCCGAGATCTCGCCTGAGCTCGTGCCGGTCGAGGCCGGCCAGAAGCCGCAGAGCACGGAAGCGTCCGTCGGACCTTACGAGCTGCAGGACTTCAACCTGTTCTATACGCTGCGCTTCGGCATGCGGCCGTCCAAGATCGCCTTCATGGCGCTTCAGGCATGGAAGGACGTTGCCAAGGGCGAATGGCCACCGGCCTTCCCGAGCGACCGGCGCCGGGCCTATGACCTGCCGGAGATCCGCCGCTGGCTCGACGTGTTCCTGCGCCGCTTCTTCGCCTTCAGCCAGTTCAAGCGCTCGGCCATGCCGAACGGGCCGAAGGTCTCGGCCGGCGGTTCATTGTCGCCGCGTGGCGATTGGCGCGCGCCCTCGGATTCGAGTGCAGCGGCATGGCTCGAGGATCTCGAGCGGAACGTGCCGAACTGATCGGGGCAGCGGATCGGTGGGGATGATCGGATGTCAGCTGGCGATGAAGCGGAAGCGGGTGAGGAGGCCAGGGTCGTCAACGGCCTCTACATCTTCGACATCGAGATGCGGGACGGCAAGCGTGGGCAGGCCAGGGGCGTGGTCGTGCTCAGCGACGGCCGCATCATGGGCGGCGACAGCTACTTCTACTACACCGGCAGCTACACCTTCCGGAACGGCAAGTGGCGGGGCGACATGATCGTCAATCAGCACACCGAGGCGGTCGGCAGGACGCTCGCATTCGGCGGCAGGGAGGTCACCTGCGGCTTTTCCGGCGACTATTTCCCAGGCGGTGCGGAAGTCGAAGGCATGGCGCTGGTCGGCAAGACCAGCGTGACGTTCACGGCGCGACTGACGCTGAAGGATGCGATGTAATGGCGACTTGATTGGCTCACCTCCACGACTGCGTTCCTGCTCAGGAACCTTCGTACGAACAGAACGTTCGCGTTTATTGTTGCGAATTGTCGAGGAGAGGGACCATGCGTCAACATTTGATGTTATCGACTGCGGCCGTCGGGCTCATGCTCGCATCCGGCCTTGCCTATGCCCAGGCGCCCGGTGAGCGCAGGGACGAGCCGAAACGGACCGAGGAGCCGGCCAAGGGCGCTTCTCCGCAGCGCGGTGGTGCGGCTCAAGAACGCGTTCAAGAGCGCGCGCAAGGCGCCCAGGAGCGGCTTCAGGGCGCAGGCCGCGAGGATCGAGGCGGCGCTGCCAAGAGCGAGGCAAGTGACGACAAGCGCCAGCCGGCGGCGGCCTCGGAGCGCAATCAACCGAAGGGCAGGGACCAGGCACAAGACTCTCGCGAGCCTTCGCGCGATCGCAACCGGGAGGCCGAGAGCACCAAGCCCGGACGCGATGCGGGCAAGAGCGGTGCGGAAACCAAGCAGGACAAGGCTGCGCAGGACAAGGCTGCGCCGCAGAAATCAACCGCCGAATCCGAGAGATCCAAGACTGGCCCGACGACTGGTCCGGCTGGCCAGCAGAACGAGCGCACGGGAGCTACAGCCAACCAGAACGAGCGCAACCAGGCCCAGCCGCCGCGCAGTGCCGCCGAGCAGCAGCCGCCGGCGCAACAGAGCAACCAGCCGGCCACTGCGACGGATACCAGCCGCGCGGCTCCGACTAACAACGCACAGACCGCGCCCGGCTCCACGGGCACGCAGACCAACCAGGCCAATCAGACCACGCAGACCAACACGCAGGTCAACCAGCAGGCCCAGGTGACGACCGAGAGGCAGGTGCGGATCTCCGAAACTGTGAGCCGCGCACGCCTGGCGCAGCCGGAGCGCAATTTGAATATCTCAATCCGGGTTGGCGAAACGATTCCCTCGCGCGTGCGTCTGCATCGGCTTCCGCCCGAGATCGTCTCGATCGAGCCTGCATATCGGGGCTACGAATATTTCACGACGGAAGACGAGGTCATTATCGTGGAGCCGCGCTCGCATCGCATCGTCAGCCAGGTACCCCGCGATCCGTCGCGGGCCCGGGCCCAAATGGGTGGCAGCGCCTCCTCGTCGTCAGGCATGGCGGCGGCCGGCGGAAACAACATGGTGAACTGCCAGATCATGCGACGTGATGCCTCCGGCAACGTCGCCCAGGCGGAGCCGACCACCGTGGGCTCGACTGCGCGCACCGATTCCCTGAGCGTGATCGTCCAGATGCCTGGCGGCGGCTCGTCCGCGCCGATCGCCCTCGGCGCTCCCGCGGGTAACGTCGTGGTCGCGACGCAAGGGCAGGGCGATTGCACGGTGACGCTGGAGCCGCAGACGCGCTAAGCCGAAACAAAGAGGCTCTGAAACGACAGCGCGCCGCCCGGATGCCCACCGGACGGCGCGTTGCTGCGTTCAATCTAAAAAGTTTCGAGGTCCGGAGTGCCTAGGAGTCCGGACCTCGTCACCTTGCCCCAGCCTTCAATCCCCCGCCCCATGTGGTCCCCCAACCCCATGTAGCGCGATCAGAGGGTGATGCCCGTGGAAGTGGCCGCCGATCGATGTCCCGCGATGTACGCGAAGGACCGCTAGGATTCCATTCCGGATCACTACGGACACGATGGCGCTTGCCATGTGCCCGTTCTGCATCGGTGGCAGCGATCGCAGCACGCGCGGGCGGGATGTCCACATCTCGTCCACGCTGCGGAAGGCGCATTTCACCGGCCTGTCATTGAACTGGTCTAGCGCTGCTCCCGTCATCGCTGACGACGAAGGAGCATGCCATGTCGAAGCCGGTGCTGGGCGCCGCATTGTCCATCAAATCGATCCCCGCGCATCGTGACTGGCTTCTCGAAAAGCAGCGCGATCTGGAAATCCAGGACTTCTTCCGCGCCGATCTGCTCGATAGCGACTGGCGCGCAACGGCAGGCGAGATCAAGCAGATGCTCACCGGGCACACCGGCCGGCTCGGCATCCATGGTCCGTTCTGGGGCTTCAAGATCGACAGCCACGATCCGATGATCCGCCAGGCCGTGACCAAGCGCCTGCTGCAGGGCCTTGACGCCGCCGAGTTCCTCGGCGCGACGCAGATGGTGATCCACTCGCCGTTCACGACCTGGGACCACAACAATCTCGATCTCTATCCCGATAACCGGGCCAATATCGTCGAGCGCGTCAAGGCGACGCTCGCCGAGGTGATTGCGCGTGCCGAGACGATCGGCTGCGAGATCGTCATCGAGAACATCGAGGACAAGGATCCACGCGACCGCGTGCGCCTCGCCAAGGCGCTGGAAAGCAGTAAGGTCCGCGTCTCGCTCGACACCGGGCACGCCAATTACGCGCACATCTCCACCGGCGCGCCGCCGGTCGACTATTACGTCGAGACCGCCGGCGACATGCTGACGCATGTGCACCTGCAGGACACCGACGGCTTTGCCGACCGGCACTGGGCGCCGGGCGAGGGCAATATTCCCTGGGTCGCCGTATTCCGCGCGCTGGGACGGCTGACGTCGAATCCGCGGCTGATCCTCGAACTCCGCAACCACGACGATGTCCGCAAGGGCGCGGCGCATCTCGCCGCGCTCGGTCTCGCCGAATAACCGCAATCACAAAGGGCAGGGTCACATCATGAGCAAGCTCACCCGTCGCACCATCCTGAAATCCGGCGGCGCTGCCGCAAGCACCTTGCTGCTGCCGCGCTTTGCCATCGCGCAAGGCGACAATCGACCGTCGGTGACGGTCGCCGTGCAGAAGGTCACCAATTCGAACGTGCTCGACGTGCTGCGCGAGCAGTCCAATGTCGGCGAGCGCGTGTTCTTCTCCTCGATCTGGGAAGGCCTGATCTCCAAGAACTGGCGCGGCAAGCTCGAAGCCGTGCCGGGCCTTGCCACCGAATGGCGCCGCATCGACGACCAGACCGTCGAGGTGAAGCTGCGCCAGGGCGTCAAGTTCCACAATGGTGACGAGCTCACGGCGGAAGACGTCGTCTTCACCTTCAGCCGCGAGCGCATGTTCGGCGAGACCGAGGCCAAGAACCGCTCCACCATCAAGGCGTTCGAGAAGATCCCGACGCCGCGCCCGGGCAAGGAGCTGCCGCCGGACGTCCCCGCGGTCGCCCGCCGCATCTGGCCGGACCTGGTGCGCGTCGATGCCGTCGACAAGTACACGGTGCGCTTCTACAACGCGACGCCAGATGTCACGATCGAGGGCCGGCTGTCGCGCTATGGCTCCGACATCATGAACCGCCGCGCCTGGGAAGAGGCGGCGAGCTATCTCGACTGGGCGCGCAAGCCGGTGACGACCGGTCCCTACAAGGTCGTCGAACTCAAGCCCGACGTCTCGCTGACGCTGGAAGCCCACGACGAATATTGGGGCGGCCGGCCGCCGCTGAAGCGCATCCGCTTCCTCGAAGCGCCTGAGGTCGCCAGCCGCATCAACGGCCTGCTCTCGGGCGAATACCAGTTCGCCTGCGACATCCCGCCGGACCAGATCGCCGGCATCGAGAAGAATTCCGCGTTCGAAGTGCAGGGCGGCACGATTCAGAATCACCGCCTTACCGTGTTCGACAAGAACCACGCCGTGCTCGCCAATCCGCTCGTGCGGCGCGCCTTCACCCACGCGATCGATCGCCAGGCGATCGTCGACAGCCTGTGGGCCGGCCGCACCCGCGTGCCAAAGGGGCTGCAATGGGAATTCTACGGCGACATGTTCAACGCCGACTGGAATGTGCCGGCCTACGATCCCAAGCTTGCGCAGGATCTGCTCAAGCAGGCCAATTACAAGGGCGACCCGATCCCGTACCGCCTGCTCAATAATTACTATACCAACCAGGTCGCGACCGCGCAGATCCTGGTCGAGATGTGGAAGTCGGTCGGCCTCAACGTGCAGATCGAGACCAAGGAGAACTGGTCGCAGATCATGGAGCGCGGGCCGGTACGCGCCGTGCGCGACTGGTCGAACTCGGCCGCGTTCAACGATCCGGTGTCGTCGCTGGTCGCCCAGCACGGCCCTAACGGCCAGCAGCAGCAGATCGGCGAATGGACCAATGCCGAGCTGAACACGCTCTCCGAATTCCTGGAGACCTCGACCGACCGGGCCGCGCGCAAGAAGGCGTTCCGCCGCATGCTGGAGATCGCCGAGCGCGAAGATCCCGCCTACACGGTGCTGCACCAGAACGCGACCTTCACGGCCAAGCCGAAATCGATCAAGTGGAAGGCAGCGCCCGCCTTCGCGATGGATTTCCGCGCCGGCAATTTCGAGGTCTGAAGGTGAAGCCGCTGGTCAGCATCGAGGACTTGCGTGTCGCCTTCAATGGCGTGCCGGTCCTGCGCGGCGTCGACATTGCCTTGCAGAAGGGCGAGGCCATCGGCCTCGTCGGCGAGTCCGGCTCCGGCAAATCGGTGACGTGGCTCGCCGCGCTCGGCCTGTTGCCGCGCCATGCGCAAGTCTCTGGCTCGGTGCGGCTCGACGGGCGCCAGATTCTCGGCGCGCCCGCCACCGAGCTCGACCAGGTCAGGGGCGGGCGCATCGCCATGATCTTCCAGGATCCGGCGAGCGCGCTCAACCCGGTGCTGACTATCCGCAAGCAGCTGTGCGAAGCGCTGGCGCTGCATCGCGATCTCCAAGGCAACGCCGTGAAGGCGGAGGCGCGGCGGCTGCTCGATCTCGTCGGCATTCCCGACGCTGGCCGCCGGCTCGAGGCCTATCCGCACGAATTCTCCGGCGGCCAGGTCCAGCGCATCATGATCGCGATGGCGCTGGCCGGGAATCCCGATCTCTTGATCGCGGACGAGCCGACCACTGCGCTCGATGCCACCATTCAGGCACAGATCCTGGAGCTGCTCTCCACGGTCCGCCGCGAGCTCGGCATGGCCATGGTGCTGATCAGCCACGACCTCGGCGTCGTCGCGGAGAATTGCGACCGCGTCGCGGTGATGTATGCCGGCCGCATCGTCGAGCAGGCGCCGAGCAATCAGCTGTTCGCCGATCCCGTACATCCCTACGCGCAAGGGTTAATCGGCGCGCTGCCGCCGCTCGACGGTCCGCGGCGGCGCCTCACCGCCATTCCCGGCACGGTGCCCGATCCCGCGCACATGCCCGGGGGCTGCGCCTTCGCGCCGCGCTGCGCGCTGGTCGCGGAAGCATGCGGCCTTGCGGCGCCGACCCTCGCGCCGATCGCCGATGATCGCAGCGTCGCCTGCGTACGTGCCGAGACCTCGCGCCGCGCGCTGCTCGGGATTGCCGCCGAATGAGTCCGCCGCTCGTCGAGGTCTCCGCGATCTCGCGCACCTATGCGATGCGCTCTGGAATGTTCGGGCGAGCTGCGGCCGTGCATGCCGTCGACGGCGTGTCGCTGACGATTCCCAGGGGCCAGACGCTGGGTCTCGTCGGCGAATCCGGTTCGGGCAAATCCACCACAGGCCGCATCGTGCTTGGCCTCGAGCCGCCTGATAGCGGCGAGGTGCGGTTTGGCGGCAAGGCGATGGCAGCGCCCGGGACGACGGTCTGGCGTGCGCAGCGCGCGCGGATGCAGATGATCTTCCAGGATCCGCTCGGCGCACTCGACCGGCGGCTGCCGGTTGCAACGCAGATCCGCGAGCCGCTCGACATTCACGGCATCGGCACGCTCGTGGAGCGCGAGGAGCGCGTTCGCGAATTGCTGCGCGCGGTCGAGCTGACGCCGGCGCATGGCGCGCGCTATCCCGGCGCGCTCTCCGGCGGGCAGCGTCAGCGCATCGTGCTGGCGCGGGCGCTGGCCACGAACCCGGATTTCCTGGTTTGCGACGAGCCGGTCAGTGCGCTCGACGTCTCGATCCAGGCGCAGGTGGTGAACCTGCTCTGCGATCTGCAGGCGCAGCTGTCGCTGACGCTGCTCTTCATCAGTCACGATTTGCGCGTCGTCAGGCAGATCAGCAATGTCGTTGCCGTAATGTATCTCGGCCGCATCGTCGAGATCGGCAGCGCCGACGATCTGTTTGCGCGACCCGAGCATCCCTACACTCAGGCGCTGGTCTCGGCCTCGCCCGCGCCGGGCCGCCGCAGTGCGGGCCGCATCGTGCTGTCAGGCGACCCGCCGAATCCGGCCGCGCGCCCGACGGGCTGCGCCTTCCATCCGCGCTGTCCGCGCGCCATCGCGCGCTGCGCGCGCGAGATGCCGGCGCTGTCCGCCGTCGGCGGCGACAGGCAGGTCGCCTGCCATCTCGTCACCGGCGCTGCGACACGGGACGCCGCGTGATGGGACGTTATCTCGCCATTCGGATCGGACGCGCCGCGCTCACGATCGTGCTCGTCGTCACCTTCGCCTTCGTCGTGTTGCGGCTGTCAGGCGATCCCGCGCTGATGATCCTGGGACCGGAGGCGCCGCCGGAGGTGCTCGCGGCGTTCCGCAAGGCCTGGGGCCTCGATGATCCAATCTGGGCGCAGTATTTCGATTATTTCGGCGCCATCGCCAAGGGCGAGCTCGGCCGCTCCATGCGCGACGGCCGCCCCGCGATCGAGCTGGTCCTGGAGCGCATCCCCGCGACCCTGGCGCTGACCCTGCCGGCGTTCTTCTTCAAGGTCGCGCTCGGCGTCCCCGCCGGCATCTACGCCGCGCTGCATCGCGGCTCGGGAATCGACCGCGCCGTGATGATGACGGCGGTCGCCGGTTTCACCGTCCCGAGCTTCGTGCTCGCGCTGATCCTGGTGCTCGTTTTCGCCGTGCAGCTCGGCTGGCTCCCTTCGGGCGGGCAGGACAGCTGGCGCCACGCCATCCTGCCGATCGCAACGCTCAGCCTTGGCGGCGCGGCGGTGCTGGCGCGCTTCACCCGCAGCGCCATGCTGGAGGTGCTGGGCCAGCCCTATATCCGCACCGCATCCGCAAAAGGCGTGCCGTGGCGCAAGGTGGTGACCTCGCACGCGCTGCCGAACGCGGCGATCCCGACCGTGACCATCCTCGGCTTCATGGTCGGCACGCTGATCGCAGGCGCAGTCGTGGTCGAGAGCGTGTTCGCCTGGCCGGGAGTAGGGCGGCTTCTCGTCGTCGCTGTTGCCAACCGCGATCTCGCCGTCGTGCAATGCATCCTGCTGCTGGTCGCGATGACCATGGTGACGTCCAATTTGATCGTCGACTTCCTCTACGGCTTCCTCGACCCGCGCCTGCGCAGCAAGGGAGCACATGCATGACCGACGCGACGCTGAAGGATACCAAAGCATTTTCACGCCGCTTCAGCCTGCCGGCGATTCCGGTCTCGGTCGCGCTGGCGATCAGTTGGATCGTCGCGATGCTGCTGATCGCGGCCTTCGCGGAGAAGATTGCGCCTTACGGCTTCACGCAGCTCGACCTGCGCAACCGGCTTGCTGCGCCCGGCAATGCCGCGCACTGGCTTGGCACCGACGAGCTTGGCCGGGACGTGCTGTCGCGGCTGCTCGTCTCAATTCGCATCTCGCTCCTGATCGCGTTCGGCGCGACCGCAATCTCGGCCGTGGTCGGGACCACACTCGGCTTCCTCGCCGCGCATTTTCGTGGGTTCGTCGAGCAGCTCGTGCTGATGCTGACCGACTTCCAGGCCAGTATGCCCTTCCTGATCATGGCGCTGGCCGTGCTCGCCTTCTTCGGCAACTCGTTGCCGCTCCTGGTCGGGCTGATGGGCCTGTTCGGCTGGGAGCGCTACGCCCGCATCGCGCGGGGCCTTGCCATCTCCGCCAATGCGCAAGGCTACGCCGCCGCCGTCCGCCAGTTGGGGGCGACGCCGTCGCGGATCTATCTCCGCCACATCCTGCCCAACATCGCCTCGACCCTGATCGTCTCGACGACCCTGGTGTTCCCCGAGGTGATCCTGATGGAGTCAGGCCTGTCCTTCCTCGGCCTCGGCGTGCAGCCGCCGATGACCAGCCTCGGCAACATGGTCGGCTATGGCCGCGAATATCTGACCCGGGCGCCCTGGATCATGCTGGCGCCGGCGACGACCATCGTGGTCACCACGCTGGCGGTCTCGGTCATAGGCGACTGGCTGCGCGATCGGCTTGATCCGACGCTGCAATAAATGCTCGTCATGGCCGGGCTTGTCCCGGCCATCCACGTCTTTGCCGCGCAGAACCAAGAACGTGGATGCCCGGGACAAGCCCGGGCATGACGGCTGAGATCGCCTATGCCCCCCGCGCCGGGAGCAGGGGAGCCCTGTCCGACCCAAGTTCCCGTTGCGCGGGCTGCCCCCGTGCGCTATCCGGCCGGAAAGGCCTGAGGTGGCTCCACATTTTCCCGCCCCGGCCGACGCAAACCCGAGGACGGAAACCGCCATGCCAGCCTATCGCTCCCGCACCACCACCCACGGCCGCAACATGGCGGGCGCCCGCGGCCTCTGGCGCGCGACGGGCATGAAGGACGCCGATTTCGGCAAGCCAATCATCGCGGTGGTCAACTCCTTCACCCAGTTCGTGCCCGGCCACGTCCATCTGAAGGACCTCGGCCAGCTCGTGGCACGCGAGATCGAGCAGGCCGGCGGCGTCGCCAAGGAGTTCAACACCATCGCGGTCGACGATGGCATCGCCATGGGCCATGACGGCATGCTCTACAGCCTGCCGTCGCGCGAGCTGATCGCCGACAGCGTCGAATACATGGCCAACGCGCATTGCGCCGATGGCCTCGTCTGCATCTCCAACTGCGACAAGATCACGCCCGGCATGCTGATGGCCGCGCTCAGGCTCAACATCCCCGCCGTGTTCGTCTCGGGCGGGCCGATGGAGGCCGGCAAGGTCAAGCTGGCCGGCAAGACCAAGGCCGTCGACCTCATCGATGCCATGGTTGCCGCGGCCGATAGCAAGGTCAGCGACGAGGACGTCAAGGTGATCGAGCGCTCGGCGTGCCCGACCTGCGGCTCCTGCTCGGGCATGTTTACCGCCAATTCCATGAACTGCCTCACCGAGGCGCTCGGCCTCGCGCTGCCCGGCAATGGCTCGGTGGTCGCAACACATGCCGACCGCAAGCGCCTTTTCGTCGAGGCCGGTCACACCATCGTCGATTTGGTCCGCCGCTATTACGAGCAGGACGACGCCTCCGTGCTGCCGCGCAACATCGCGAATTTCAAGGCGTTCGAAAACGCGATGACGCTCGACATCGCGATGGGCGGCTCGACCAACACCGTGCTGCATCTCTTGGCCGCCGCCCATGAGGGGCAGGTCGCCTTCACCATGAAGGACATCGACCGGCTGTCGCGCCGCGTGCCCGTGCTCTGCAAGGTCGCGCCTTCCGTCGCCGACGTGCATGTCGAGGACGTGCACCGTGCCGGCGGCATCATGGGCATTCTCGGCGAGCTCGACCGCGCCGGGCTGATCGACACTTCGGTCTCGACCGTGCACGCGCCGACCATGAACGAGGCGCTGGAGCGCTGGGACATTAAGCGCACTAAGAGCGAGACGGTCCGCACCTTCTATCGCGCTTCGCCCGGCGGCATCCCGACGCAAGTCGCCTTCAGCCAGGAGCGCCGCTACGACGAGCTCGACGCCGACCGCGAGAAGGGCGTGGTGCGCGATCTCGCGCACGCCTTCAGCAAGGACGGCGGCCTCGCCGTGCTCTACGGCAATCTCGCGCAGGACGGCTGCATCGTGAAGACCGCCGGTGTCGATGCCTCGATCCTGAAATTCTCCGGCCCCGCGCGCGTGTTCGAGAGCCAGGACGCGGCCGTCGACGGCATCCTGGGCGGCAAGGTCGTCGCCGGCGAGGTCGTGGTCATCATCTATGAAGGCCCGCGCGGCGGCCCCGGCATGCAGGAGATGCTGTATCCGACCAGCTATCTGAAATCGATGGGCCTCGGCAAAGCCTGTGCGCTCGTCACCGACGGCCGCTTCTCCGGCGGCTCCTCCGGCCTGTCGATCGGCCATCTGTCGCCAGAGGCCGCCGAAGGCGGCAATATCGGTCTGGTGCGGACGGGCGACATCATCGCCATCGACATCCCGAACCGCAGCATCAGCCTCGAGGTCTCCGACGAGGAGCTCGCCAAGCGCCGCGCCGCGGAGGAGGCGAAGGGCGATGCCGCCTGGCAGGCGCAAGGCCGCAAGCGCAACGTCTCGACCGCGCTGCAGGCTTACGCCGCGCTCACCACCAGTGCCGCGCGTGGTGCGGTGCGCGAGGTCAAGCGGCGTCCGAAGTAGGCAGCATCGGCGCCACTGGCCTGGATCGGCGATCTTCGGAACGCCTCGCGGCTCCGTGCGACCACCCGGATGCGCCGTTGCAGGAAGTAGCCGGAACGGAGATCGGGAAAGAACGGCCCCCGCCTCCCTAGGGCGTGGGGCTGGTTGGGGTGGGGAGCGGGAGCCGTTTGCTCAGTGGGCACCCGACGTGCGGGCTCGCCCGCCAGGCATCATCAACTTAGTGCATTGTCCACATTTTGCTATTTAATTTTTATTAATGTGTTTTTATTTTTATTTAATCGTGCCATCCTAAGAAAAATCGTCGAAATCCATTTTTTCCGAATCCAGCCGAGGCGGTCGCCGTATCGAGATTCGTCCGCAAAGGGTCCGGATTGCCAATAGCGGAGTTAGCCATGAGTCATTCTCCATCACTCGTGCCGCAAATCACGACAGACCGGGACGTCTATCTTGTGCTCGATGATTTCGGCCGCCGCCTGGGCCGGGCTTGGTGCGAGACGGCCGAGGAGGACGCCAATCGCGCGACCCTGCTCAGACATCTCGCCGAAGGGCAATATCTCCATCCCGCACGTATTGTGGCCTTCAATACCGCGGAGGGATGGTCGCGCGATGCCACCGCCGAAATCGCCGATGAGCTGCGCCGCCGCTTCGTCGAACTCGAGGAGACCGATCCCTCGCTGTTGGAGTTTCTGGAAAGAGCAGCGAGGCGTTGAAAGGTCGAACATCGAACGCGGATGAACTGCAAATCATGCTCGAACGAGTACCGCGGCGATGTCCGATCGCGGACTCGCTGTCATGCGCCCCCCGCGCAAACATCCCGCGCGTTAATGCGCGTGGTCAATGAGTTCTTACCGCTCCGCCGCGATCGATCGTTCGCATTAAGGATGCCTCGACGAAGTTCGGCAAGGCAAGGTTTTGCGCCGTATACTCCCGCGACCTTCGCAGATCCGTTTCGGGCAACTGGGGCACCACCGCAATGTCTCGTACTCTCGCTGTCGTTTTCTCAACGGCCGTCGCCGCCATTTCCATGACGGGCGCGGCCTCCGCCGGCTGCTACAATTGCTACACGCCGCCGCCGTGCACGACCTGCTACCAGCAACAATATGTGCCGCCGCAATACCGCACCGTCGACGAGACCGTGATGGTCTCGCCCGGCTCCGTGGTCGCGCACCGCACGCCGGCGCAGTATCGCACCGTGATGGTGCCGCAGACCGTGATGGTCGCGCCCCCCAGCGTCCAGTACGAGCGCATCCCGCCGCAATACGCCACCCGGCAGCGAGTCGAGATGGTCTCGCCGGGGTATTCCTATTACGCCCCGGTGCAGATGAACTGCGCGTCCTGCGGCTACTGACACCCCCAAGAGAACCGGTTTCGAGCGGCGCTCCCACGGGGCGCCGTTTGCTTTTGGGCTAAGTGCAAAACGAGGCCCGGGTATGGAGACCAATCCAGCCGGGCCTCGCAACCGGCGACGCCATGGGAGATGTCGCCAGCGTCTGCGGATTTGCGAAGGCGTAGCCTAAGCGAACACGCTGACACTCGCCTGACAGGGAGCCGGAGGTGAGGGCGGCCCAACTTCGCGTTGCCTTGTGCAGGCGACTGGGTTAAGCGACAGCCGTTCCAGGCTTGGAAGGGTGGCCGAGTGGTTTAAGGCACCGGTCTTGAAAACCGGCGTGCCCGCAAGGGTACCGTGGGTTCGAATCCCACCCCTTCCGCCAGTATATTGTTCTCCACTGTTCGCAGTCGTTCGAACTCCACAGCAAAATCAGTGACTTGCGCCGAAGAGCTGTACTTTGCAGTTCGCCGGTGTTCCCCCTAATCGGGGCACTGACCGTAGCATTAGCCCGTGGGTTCGGAGGACGGTTTTCCTGGAGGAACAATGGCTGGAAGGCTCAAACCGCTCGACGTAGAGCGCCAAAGCAAGCCCGGTAAATACGCCGATGGTGATGGGCTCTACTTGATCATCACCGGACCAACGTCGAAGAGCTGGTCATACAGATATTGGAAAGACGGCAAAGAGCGCTGGCACGGCCTGGGCTCCTTGAAGGAAGTGTCGCTAAAAGATGCACGGCTGGCACGGGATGCGGCGAGGCTGCGCGTGAAAGGCGATCGCAGCACCGCCGGCGTGGACATAGTGCAGGAGAGGCGAAAGGCGCGTGAAGAAGCGAAAGCCGTCGAGGCCCAGGTTGTGTTGCCAACGTTCGAGGAATGCGCGGAAGCCTACATCCGGACGAATTGGTCGACCTGGAGCGAGAAGCATCGCGATCAGTGGCCATCGTCCCTCAAGCGTTACGCCTATCCCACAATCGGCAAGCTGACCATCCCGGAGATCAAGCCGAGCCACATTCACGATCTGCTCAAGCCGATCTGGGTGGAGAAGCGCGAGACTGCAAACCGGGTTCGCGGCCGGATCGAAACGATCATTGCGAAGAACGTTGACATCGACGATCCAGACTTCCGCAATCCGGCCGAGCTTACGAGGCAGTTGCGCGAAAAGCTACCAAAGCGCCCCAAGCGGGTCGTCCGTCATCATCCGGCCTTGCCGTACACTGAGGCGCCGGCGTTCATGAAGCTCCTTGCCGGTGCACCCGGAACAGCTGCCGCCATGCTCCGATTCCTCATCTTCACGGCCTGCCGCACGAACGAGGCGGTCGAAGCGCGGTGGTCTGAGATCGATCGGTCAGGCTCGACTTGGAAAATCCCCGGCGAACGAATGAAGATGGACCAGGACCACTACGTTCCTTTGACGGATCCCGCGTTGGCGGTCCTCGACGAGATGCGAAACGGCCGCCAAGGCGAACTGATCTTCACCAATCCGGACAGCGGGGCATTCTCCGAAAACGCGATGCTCGCGGTACTTGATCGACTCGGCTACGGACATGTGACGGATGGCGTACGCGAAGCTGCACTGGCCCACAAATACAAGAGCGAGACCACCGCAGCCTATCAACGAGGTCATAAGCTCGAAAAGCGCCGGGGGCTAATGAAGGATTGGGCCGTATTCCTGAGCGGCGCCAATGTCACCCAATTGGATGACCGGAGGACAGGGTAGGCGTCGAGCAGACACTGAGGGTCAAAAGCGTTGGTTGCGTCCAATCTTAAAGTGTACGGTCTGCCCCAAGAAGCTGACATGGCGACGCGCTCGGCAAAAGGTCGGCTCAGGGCCCAGCAGCCGACATTAGGCGCGGCTCCCCAGTGGGGCATGTCGGGCAAGATGATGACTGGGATTGCGTCGGCAACTCGAGCCGGCGCCGACCGCAGCTAGTCTAATCTTTTGCCAGCTGGCGGGACCGGGGATGGTGTGCTGTCGCAGGCTGCGGTAGACTTCCTTGCGACCAAGGACCGACGCTCTCCTGTGGGAGGTCGATGTGGACATAACGGATTGGCTGCGCCGCCTCGGGTTGTATCAGTACGAGAGCGTGTTTCGCGACAACGACGTAGACGCGGAGACCCTGCCCAGCTTGACCGCAGACGATCTGCGTGAACTCGGCATCACATCGTTGGGCCACCGCAAGAAGCTCCTCTCGGCGATCGCCGCCCTTTCCCCGACGCTTGGCAAGGACCTGGAGGATGATCGCGGGCCTCCGCCAAAGGAAGCCGGTAGTTCACGACCATTGATGAAAACGCGGCACGCCGAGCGCCGTCATCTGACGGTCATGTTCGCCGACCTCGTCGGTTCGACTGCCCTTTCGGAGCGCCTCGACCCCGAGGACATGAGTGAGATCCTTGCGGCCTACCACCAAGCGGTTGCGGCGGAGGTGGCCCGCTTCGAGGGATACATTGCCAAGCTCATGGGTGACGGCGTGCTGGTTTATTTCGGCTGGCCGCAGGCGCATGAGGACGAGGCCGAACGTGCGGTGCGCACCGGGCTTGCAGTCGTGGAAGCCGTAGAGCGGCTAGAGAATCGAGCGGGCCGTACTCTTTCCGCGCGCGTCGGTATCGCAACCGGCCTGGTCGTGGTTGGCGACGTTATGGGGGAAGGGGCTGCCCAGGAAGAAGGGATTGTCGGCGCCACGCCGAACCTCGCCGCGCGTCTGCAGCAGTTCGCGGAGCCCGGAGCTGTGGTGATCTCCGAGAGCACGCGGCGCCTTCTTGGCAGCTGGTTCGCGCTCACCGACCTGGGCCCGCAACAGATGCGAGGGATCAAAGCCTCGGAACCGGCGTTCCGCGTTGTTGGGGAAGCGGCGGCCGAAGGTCGGTTCGAGGCCCTGCGACGAGCCGAGGTAGGTCCATTGATCGGCCGCGAACACGAACTCGCTCTCCTTCTCGATCGCTGGGAGATGGCCAAAGGCGGCGAAGGTCAGGTCGTACTGTTGTCTGGCGAAGCTGGCATCGGCAAGTCTCGGATTGTCCTCGCGCTGCGTGAGTGTCTCCGCCACGAACCTCGGTTCCGGATCGGATATTCCTGCTCGCCCCATCATGTGGACAGCGCGCTCTGGCCGGTGAGCGTCCAGCTCCAACGGGCGGCAGGGTACCTGCGTGAGGATGCACCCTCATTGAAGCTCGAGAAGCTGGAGCAGCTCCTCGACAAAGCGGGTGGGTTAGGGGAGGACGCGACGCCGCTGCTCGCCGAGCTGATGGGGCTGCCGCTCAATGGACGCTACGCGGCGCGCGGCGGGACACCGCAGGAGAAAAAGGCGCGGGTCTTTGGCATTCTCCTGGCGCAAATGGAGGGGCTCTCACACCAGCGGCCGATGCTCCTGGTCCTTGAGGACGCGCATTGGCTCGACCCGACGTCGGCGGAGCTTTTCGAGCGGATGGTGGATAGGATCCGGGTTCTGCCGATACTTCTCGTCGCCACTTTGCGGCCTGACGTGCCGACGCCTTGGACGAATTTCCCGCATGTCACATTCCTCAGCCTCAATCGCTTGGGGCGGCCAGCATCCCGAGCGCTTATCCAGAGAGCAGCGGGCGGACGGCAGCTTCCGCCCATCGTCATCGAAGCCATCCTCTCCCGCACCGAGGGCGTGCCGCTGTTCGTCGAGGAATTGACGAAAGCGGTCCTCGAATCGGTGATCTGGAAGACAACGGCCGGCGATGGTCATCTCGAGCTCGTCGGCCCACTTCCGCCGCTGGCCATTCCGGCGACGCTGCAGGAGTCGCTCATGGCGCGCCTCGATCGCTTGGCTCCGGCACGCGAGGTGGCGCAGATCGCTGCTTGCATCGGCCGGGAGTTCGACGAGGAGGTCGTTGGCGCGATCGCGGGATACCCGGAGCTGCAGCTGACGGCGGTGCTCGATCAACTGTGTCGCGCGGGGCTCATCCAACGACGTGGGATGCCGCCGCATCATACGTACAGCTTCAAGCACGCGCTCGTCCGCGACGCGGCCTACGCCACCTTGCTTAAATCACCGCGTCAGCAACTGCATGCGCATATCGCGCAAGCGATCGAGCAGTTGCGGCCGGAGATCGCGGCGGGCCAGCCCGAGATCGTCGCCCATCATTTCGTCGAAGGCGGCCTGCTCGACCAAGGGGCAATTTATCTTCTGGCCGCCGGTCGGTTGGCAAAAGCGCGGCATGCCGTCAAAGAGGCGGTCTCCCAACTTGAAACGTGCCTGCAGCTCACGGCGCGTCCTCGAGACAGTGCAGCATCGGCCGATCGAGGCACCGAGCGCGAGTGCCTCCTGATGCTGGGTGACTTGGCCGGCGTCGAGGACGATCTCGACAGAGCGAACGACTACTACGAGCGCGCCATGGCGCTCGGCGAGACCGATGCCGACCGCGACCGCGCGCGCAACTGCGTTCACCGCGCCCGGTACGCGGAGCGGGACGGCGCGCGTCTCGTCTTCTATGAGCACGGCAGCGGCGAGCCGACGATCGTATTCATCAATCCCATTGTCTACGGGCTGTCGACCTTTGAACCGATTCTCGAGCAGCTTCGCCAAGAATTCTGTGTCATCACGGTTGACTGCCGCGGCGCCGGACGATCATCACCTCTGATGCGTCCTTACTCGACGCTCCAACACATGGAGGACCTCCGCGCGATCATCAAGGCCGCCGGTGCCGTCCCAATCATCGGCGTCGGCATCTCGCGCGGCTCCAACCTGCTTATCCAGCTCGCCCATGCGCACCGGGAACTCGTCGGAAAGATGATGACGGTGGGCACGCCGATGATGGGAGCGCTACCGGATGGGCGCCCGGTGTTTAACCCGGATTACATGGCTCATCGTAAGGACGCCTACGCTCGGGGCGACGTTGAGGAATTGATCCGCTTGCAAACTCGGTACGTCTACAGCGAGCCAGATGCCGAAGATTTGCGGCGGATGGCCATCGAGCGCATGTGCAGGTTGCCGACCGAGACGATCCTCAGCTTCTACGATCCGGATCCGGGCATGGACATCGCGCCGCTGCTCGAATCGATCGCTGTTCCGACGCTCGTCGCGCACGGCCGAGAAGACCAGCTGGTCACCAGCGCCGCGAGCGAATTTATCGCGTCCCGCATCCCGGACGCGCAGCTCTATGTCTTCGACGGCAAGGGGCACAATCCGATGTTCTCGGCCACGGACGAGTTTTGCGATGTGCTTCGCAATTTCATTCGCACGGGACGCGCGGAAAGAACGTCTCAAGGATCGCTGGCAGCGTGAACAAAAAGTCAGGGCAGCTGGCTGCGGCCCAAGCGTCGGCTGAGGGCGGTTTGGCCAGCAGAGTTCATCCCGGAACTTAAGGATCGATGCGGCGAGATCGAGACCGACGCGCTTGACACTCATAGTGGACCTCCGGGCGCGAGCCCTGCTGGCGGCGAGGACCGAGATTGCCGTGTAGCACTAGCGTCAATCAAACGTCACCGAAGCGCAGCAGATGTCTCAATTGAGTCAAAATGCGAAGAACTCAACCTGAGCAAATCTAGTCTGCCTCGCCTCGATAAGCGGACCTCAACGAGGTGCCGCGACTTCGCTGATGGGGCAATAGGCGACCTGGACCACATCGACGACATGAAAGCGGCCGCAAAGTGAGGCGGCCTTACTCTCCTCGCTTGCTTTCCCGTTCATGGTCATCGAGCATTTCTAACTGGCTCGCAAGCTGTGGGCGATGTTGGTGAGCAGGGCGACTTTCTTTGGGGATACCGATGACGCCAGCTTCAATCTTGAGGGCTTTGGCGGCCTTCCGACGCTCAATGGCGCTAATCATTACAGGCTCTCCGGTCGGTTGTGCACAATCGCCGCCCACGGTTGCGCGGACAAGGCCGCCCGCTTAATCTGTGTCGCGGGCAGCGGCTTCCCAGCCCCGGGTGGGTTTGCAAAACCCCGGTGCCCAACGGATTGCATATCCGCATCGTGTGATCTGAGCAAAATTGCTCATGCTCTTGCCAATTGAGGCGGCCCTACTGTCGGGTATGGCGCTTCAAAATCGCAACGCGCCGTTCACGCTGCCACACTTCTAAGTCGTGCCCGTCGAGCATCTGGGCGGCCTTGGCCTTGGCCTCCTCGTCGTCAGCGCATTCGAACTCATGAACCCCGCTGATATGCCCGTCCTCGCTCATGATGTAAGCGCGGTAGTCCATCGTAGTCGTTCCCTTTATTCGAACGATTATACCCGGCGCCAAGCGGGTGAAAAGTCAAGTTGGGCCACACCCGTTTTCAACTTAGGCCACTAGCGTCGGAAACAGGCCAGCGCCCCCTGAGGGCATGAGAACACTTAAGCAACGCAGAACTGATCATGAATCGCCGGCCGCACATCCAGAGTCCGTTTAGGGTCAAAAGCAGCGGTCGAAGTGAGCACGGCGCCGCGTCCGGTCTGCCGCCGATAGCCGACAATACGATGGTCTCAGCATTGTTCGGTCAAGGTCCGGAAGCGGCAGTCGTCAACGAGGGGACGAAGAGGCAACCGAGGCGGCCTTACTCTTCCTCATGTTGCCTTTGCGGCCGACGCAGGGGTCCTAAAGTCCGGCAGGCATGCTATTGCTTGTTCCAGCTCTCTTGCGATTGCCTTGTAACGAGTGAGCGCCCGCGCATAGACGTCGCGCTTGAGTTGGCTCCTTGCTGCCTGTTGAAGGCGCTCGCATTCGGCCATTTGCACGCGGAGCAGTTCTAGATGGGCCCGCATCTCTTTAATGGACAAGTAGTCTATCCCACATCCGCTTTGGCTGAATGGCGAACTTGGACACCCGCCAAGGCAAACCATGAGAACTGTCGATGAGGTCCGCAATGCGTCAGAATGCGAAGTGCTCAAAGTGAGCAAAGTCAGTCCGCTCGACGCCACCAAGCGGACCACATTGAAAGGCGTCTCCACTTCGCCGATGGGCCATTTTCGGACTCATGGGGAAAAGCGATTACCTCTGCAACAGCTTCGAGGTCGGTAGATCAAGGCCAAGGCGCCTCAACTGTCCTCGGCTAGACGTTCAGCTCTGCGGAGTTCCCTCAATCGCGAACCCTGGCCAGGCGGTATCAAAGAACCGAAACACGTTCTCGAGCAGCCTTGCGACTGGTGCCGAAAGGCGCGATGATATTGCACCGGGCGTAGTACCGGCGAATGTTCAACGAGTGTCCTGCTTCGTCCTGCAGTTAAGTAAATGCCGGGAGGGGTCGATGGTACACGTTGGCAAGCACGCGGTTGTGGTGGGCGCGGGAATGGGCGGTCTTTTAGCCGCACGCGCTTTGGCGGATCATTTCGACGAAGTAACCATACTTGAGCGTGACTCGTTTCCGGATTCGGCTGATGCGCGCAAAGGCGTACCGCAAGGACGGCATACGCACGGATTGCTTGCCCGCGGGCGCGAGGTACTCGAGCAGTCGTTTCCCGGATTTACTGAGGAAATAATCGCTCAGGGAGCGGTACCTGCGGACATCGTCAACGATGGGCTTTGGTTCAATTACGGCGTCTATCTTCACAATGCCCCCAGCAAGATGGTTGGGCTCGGGGTGAGCCGACCGACGCTGGAAGGCTTCGTGCGACGGCGGCTCCTTCAACTACCCAACATTCGGGTGCAGGAGCGTCGTGACGTGGTGGAGCCGGTGTTTGATCTCCCCTCCGGCCGCGTGACCGGTGTTCGCGTCCAGTCAAAAAATGGCTCAGGCGACAAGGAAAGCCTGGAAGCCGATCTCGTCGTTGATGCAAGTGGTCGCGGGTCATCAAGCCCCACATGGCTCAATGCGTTTGGTTTCGCAAAACCGCCGGAGGAGCAGGTCACTGTCAATCTCGGCTATGTCACCCGCTTCTGTCGTCTCAAGCCCGAACATATGGAGAATTACCTGCATGGCAGGAAATTCGTTCTTATGGGGGCGTGCTTGCCTGATTTTCGCTTCGGTGCCCTTCTGCCACAGGAGCGCGAACGTTGGACCGTGACATTAGGCGGTTACATGGACGATCAAGCACCACTGGATGATGCTGGTTTCCTTGAGTTTGCACGTGGCTTGCAAAAGCCGGAAATATTCAACGTGATCCGGAATGCGGAGCCGCTTACTCCGCTCACGCCATACAAGTTTGTTTCGAACACACGACGTCACTACGAGAAACTGACTCACTTTCCGGAAGGCTATCTGGTGTATGGCGATGCCTTGTGCAGCTTCGATCCGGTCTATGGTCAGGGAATGACGGTAGCTTGTGTGGAATCGCTGGCCTTGCGCGAGTGCCTGGCAAAAGGAAAACAAGGGATTGCTCGCCGCTTCTTCCAGATGGCCAGTCGGGTCATCGAAACTCCCTGGCAAATCGCCGTGGGCAGTGATTTGCAAAACCCGCGCGTTGAGGGCAAGCGGACGGCGCAGGTGCGCTTTGTCAACTGGTACATATCGAAGTTTTACCGAGCGGCACAACGTGACGGCGCGCTGGCAACCAGGTTCCTGGAAGTCGCCAACCTTATGCAACAGCCAACCGCGTTGCTAAGCCCAGCGAACGCGCTGAAAGTGTGGATTGGAAGTCGGGACATGCAGCATCCCGACCTTGGTCAGGGGCGCCAAGCCGCCTAGCCACGGTGGCGACATGTCGCAATCGACACCTTTGTTCAGTCGCGCGCCCACAGGCAGCATCGCGAGGCGTTAGTACTCAATCTCAATGTGCGGTGCGGTCCCGGTAGGTTGCGTAAGCGCGTTTGCAACTGCGTGGCGGCGGCAGCGAAGTACGCATCCATCCCGAGCTGGGCGGTCTTGGTGCGCCACCCGGGAAGGCGAGTGGCCCATCTCGTAAGTGGGTCGAAATGCGAAGAACTCAGGTTGAGAAAATCTGGTCCGCTCTGCCACGATGAGCGGACTCCCGTCAGACAGGGCGCAACTTCGCAGATGGGCCAAAAGCGGTCGAACCGCCATCGCATCTTATGGTTGCACCCCTCATGATTCTGTACATAATTGTCGAATGGAAATTCGGGATGCCAAGATTGAGGACGCAGAAGCTGCTTGCCTTGTGATGAGGCGGTCGATCGCAGAACTGTGCGAGGCTGATCATAAAAATGATAGGGGCATCTTGGAGCGTTGGTTGAGAAACAAGACTCCCGAGATTTTCTCCGCTTGGATAAAGCAGCCCGGTAATTCGTTGCTCGTCGCCACGGATGAAGGCAAAGTTCTTGCCGTGGGCTCGGTCACTGACGCAGGCCAAATTACTCTGAATTACGTTTGCCCAGATGTGAGATTTCAAGGCGTCAGCCGTGCCTTGCTTCGGGCGCTCGAAGAGAGGGCACTAGAGCGAGGCAATACGCGGTGCATCCTCACGAGCACTGAAACCGCCCTTCAATTCTATAAATCGAACGGCTACACGACCGATGGCCAGCCGGTCGGCAACTTTGGTACTAGCTCTGGCTACCCTATGTTGAAGGTGCTCATCAAGAATCCAACTTAACGGCTAGCGACTTCCGCTTCGGGCCCGATTCCGTTGAAAAAGGCCGGCAGTATTTTGTTGTAATAGCTCCGTCGCGACGTGACCGAACTGCTCCATCGACCCTATGCGAGCCTCGCGATGGGCATCGGGATGAGCTTGGCCATCTTTCGAAGGTTCTGGGCGGTGGCCGCGAGGATGAACTCATCGCGCGCGCCGTTCGGGCCTCGTAAACGCAAACGGTCGAGCTTGAGGATGCGCTTGAGGTGGGCGAACAACATCTCGATTTTCTTGCGAAGCCGGCGCGAGGTGCCTCCCTCCCACGATTTGGCGATCTGGCGCGCCATGTCGCGAGCGCCTTCGTAGATGGAGCGCGGCACCCTCCGTGATGCCTGCTTGGGGCAACACCGAGCCTTCAATGCGCATCGATCACAATCGCGCTTGCTGGCGAGGTAAAGCATGGTGGCACCATCATTCACCAACGTTCCGGTGGTGGTAAGAACTTTGCCACCAGGGCAACGATAGATGTCGCCAGCATGGTCATAGGTGAAGTCGTCGCGCGAGAAGATACCGTCTGTGCGGGCGGACTTATCGAAGACTGTAACGTGCGGTTCGATGCCGTGCTCATAGACCAGCCAAGCGAGCATCTCGGCCGAGCCATAGCCGCTGTCACCGAGTAGCCGGCTCGGATAGAGATCAAACCGCTCCAGCGATCGTTCAATCATGCGCTTGGCGGCCAATACCTCCGCCTGCCGGATCGCCGTCGTTGCCTCAACATCGACGATGATCGCGTTCTCGACGTCGACCAGGTAGTTCGTCGAATAAGCGAAAAACGCTTGGCCACCGTGCGCCCCCGTCCAGCGCGCCGCCGGGTCGGAGGGCGATACGAACTTCGGGGTAACCTCGGTCGCCGCTCCGAACGCGGCATCATCGAGGACAGCCAGATACTCATCGATTGCTCGGCCGGCAGCCTCCGGCGGAAGTCCCTTATCGCCTTCGATGCCCTTCTGCCGATTGGCATCGGCCTTGATTAGGCTCGCATCAACCGCAAATCCCTCACCGCCGACCAGTCGTTCCTCGATGCAGCGGCGCAGCACGCTCTCGAACACGCGACGGAAGAGGTCGCTCTGCCGGAAGCGGCCATGCCTGTTCTTGGAGAAGGTCGAATGATCCGGCACCGCCCCATCCAGACCGAGCCGGCAGAACCACCGGTAGGCCAAATTGAGGTGAACCTCATCGCACAGGCGCCGCTCCGACCGGATGCCGAAGCAGTAGCCGATCAGGAGCATCCGGATCATCAGCTCGGGATCGATCGAAGGTCGGCCGATGCTACTGTAGAAAGGTGCCAGCTCCCGCCTGATCTCTTGCAGGTCGACGAACCTGTCGACCGATCTCAAAAGATGGTCGGAGGGAATATGCTTCTCGAGCGAGAACTCATAGAACAACGCAGCCTGCTCGACTTGCTGATGCCCCATCATGATCTTCAGTCCTGCCAATTAGACAGACTGAATCACTGCTATCCTTGAGTCGCAACTGCCGCGTTTTTCAACAAAATCGGCCCCTTAGGCGACATAGGGCGAGTTGACTGTTATGAAATGGGACGATGTGAGGAGAACCTGCGAATAGCCAAGAAGAAGTCGGTCGCGCGCATCAGGTACGTCGTCAAGTATGAGTTTGACGGCTCGCCGCACTACGGTGCAATTCAGATCGAGGATTGCAGCGGATCAAGCGAGGCCAGAGAGAATTTTGCTGATGAATGGCTCTTTAGCGGCGAGGTACTCTTGAATGCCGCCAGTATTGTCCCGTTCCAGCTTAAGCTTTAGTTCTTGGTATCTCATCCGATCCACTGGGTGCTCTCGCAGGTGCTCTCGAAAAAGCAACATTCTATCGATCTGCGCGTGGCCTTCCCGACAGATATGAAGTTTGTGCGCCCGGAGACCGGCCACATCGCGTTTGAAGAAATGATGGCCGTCCGACAGATCACCTCCGCGTCGATAGCCCAACTCTTCAAGCGATTGCGTCCAATCTTTTATCGCTCCGGCGAGAGTGATCACCGCAAGTATGTCGATTTCGCCTTTCGCGGCTAATTCGGGCACCGCGGTGCTTCCAACGTGATGGATTTCCACCAGAGCCGATCCGAAGACAGGTCGCAGGCGCGCTTCCTCCTTCGCATATTCTTGCGGCCACCTCGGATCATAGTGCCGTATTGGGCTGGTGAGCGGCATGCGCCAAATCCTAGCCGAGATGCAGACCTACGAAAAGACCGCCGCCGGTTGACTTCCGCTCCGGGTCAGAATCGGGCATCCCGGCTTTCTCAGAACTTAGTCCGCTTCTGGCTGGAAAAGCCGACATCCCGGCACTTACTGGGTGCGGGACGCTGCAGGGCGCCCGAGATCGTAGTTTTCAACCGTAGCTATGAATCTGAGCCGCAAAAGAACGAACGCTATCAAGGCGATTTGGAGGAGGGAGTATCCTTCAAAGCGTTTTTCACTTTTTAGGTTGATGAGGTGCTTCGATTAATTTGAAGCGGTCTTTCTTTTGCCTGAGCTGCGTCCATTGCGGTGACTTCATATACTCGCGCAATTGAGATATTCGAGCCTGAAATTTCTGTTCTTTTGTCCATCGGGAGACGTTCGTTCGATCGACGTCTACTAAACCGGCGATGGAGCTCAAGCTTAAGTCTGGGGCTTGGGCCAGTATATATGCTGCCTTCTCACGAGATATATACGAGCTAACTGTCTCATTCGCTGCAGTAGATATCTTCAGGAGCCCTTGGAGAAGACGACGGAGGTAAGGGCCCGGCGGAGCCACGATATAGCTCTGAAGCAGGTCGAATGCGATATAGGCAATGGTCGAGTGAGGCAGGCGTCCGCCACTCCTCACAGGAGCATTTCCGTTTTCCTTGAGAGCTTTCAGCTCATGGGCCAGGAAAAACGCGAGCGCCTCACCGGCCGTTCTTGGTTCTCCACCTTCTTGAGCAAGCCGCTCTCCTTTCTCCTCATCTCCTTCTACATGGTGAACCACCTCGTAGTGATCGTTGGAAGTGAGGGATCCTGGTTGAGGAGGAACGTGCCAAATAACTTCCGCGTGGTGAGCGAAACCACTCACAGCTTCAATAATGTCCTCAGGGATCCAATCGGCGGCTTCGAACGCATCAAGGACTTCTTCATTTCATACGTTGAGACCGCGTTCCGTATATCGAGCGCCGACACTGCCGGCCAGCGCAGAAGCCTGCTGGAGTCCGACGGCGCTCTGGCGACGGCACCGTTCATCGAGCCCGTTCCGCGCTATCAGCAGTACGACCATCCGTTGGAGAAAGTGATCGATGACCCGCGCTTGAGCCATCTGTCGCAGGCGGGACGCGAGGCTTTCGTCGAACTGGCGTTATCAGGCTTGTTCGACGGCAAGGATGTCAATGGCCCGATCAGGAAGAAGTCGACGTACAATCCGTACATCCACCAGGTCGAAATGCTCTTTCGGGGATCGAAGCCGGGACAGCCGGGCGTCGTCACGTCTGGCACAGGTTCGGGAAAGACCGAAAGCTTCATGTTGCCGGTCCTGGCCACCATCGCCAACGAAGCGGTGAAGTGGCCTGCGCCTGGACCTGGTTTTCTGCAGGAGAATTGGTGGGCCGGCGGCGACGCGTTCGTCCAGATGCGCCGCCATGAGAGCCAGCAAAGGCCTAAGGCGCTTCGCGCGATCGTTCTCTATCCGATGAACGCGCTCGTGGACGATCAGATGGTCCGCTTGCGCCGCACGCTCGATTCCGACGAGGCCCGAGCCGTGATGGACGAGCGGTTCGCCGGCAACCGGATCTTCTTCGGGCAATACACGAGCTCGACGCCCGTCACTGGATACGAAAAGCATCCGCGGAAATCGCAGGATAAAGGTGAGAAGGCGCGCAGGGCGAGGCGCGGTGCCGAGCTTAGGGATAGGATGCGTGGGTTCGAGAGCGATCAGGACGCCGCGCGGCAGCACGACGCCGAGGAGCGCCGGAAAGCGCGAGACACCGGCAAGAAGCCGCCGGAGCCGACGAGATTCATCTTCCCGTCGGTCGACGGCGGGGAGATGGTGAGCCGATGGGACATGCATCGGGCGCCGCCCGACATCCTGGTCACCAACGCTTCGATGTTGGGCACGATGCTGTCGCGCGAAGTGGAGGACAAGGTCTTCGAAGCGACACGTCAGTGGCTCGCCAGCGATCCGGACTCGTATTTCTTCCTTATCATCGACGAACTGCATCTCGTCCGCGGCTCGGCCGGGACCGAAGTGTCTTTCCTCATCAAGTCGCTGCTGCAGCGCCTGGGGCTCGATGACCCAAGCAAGCTCCATAAGCTGCGCATTTTGGCTTCCAGCGCGTCTCTTCCGCTCGACGAGGAGAACGAACGCCACAGTCTCAGATATCTGCGCGATCTATTCGCGCCGTACGGCACTAGCCAAGGCCCAGCCGATTCAGGCACCCAGGATCCTGCGTTCTGGCGCGATTGCGTCGTGCCCGGCAAACCGCACCTCGACCAGATCGCGCTCGTCAGGCTCCCTCGCGAGCCTTTCGAGAACTTAGTCAATGCCTCGGATCCCAAGGCGGAAGGCTTGATCAGGGACGTTCCGAGATCCGATAGCGTCAAAGCCGCGCTCAGCGCCGTCGCCGTCGCACTCGGTTTGGACTCCGCCGCCTCCGACTTCGTGCAGAAGCTGTCGCGCCGCGCGGCCGAGATTTTGACGAGCGCTTGCATCGCAGGGGGCAATCTTAGGGCGACGTCGATCGACCGACTCGCTGAAAAGATCTTCGGAGCGAAGGACGCGGCGAAGGCTCTGCGCGGCCTGATGTTGGCCCGTGCGCTGCCCGAGAGCGACGGCTACGTGGCCGATACGCCGATCGGGCTTCCATCGTTCCGTTTCCATGGGTTCATCCGAAACGTCGAGGGGCTGTTCGGTTCGGTCGATCTCGGCAACGAGGGGATCCGCGTGCGCGACTTGACGATCGAGCGAGGCGTTTCGCATGGCAAGCCGTCCGCGGACTCGGCCCGCGGCCGCCGGCTTTTCGAGCTTCTCTATTGCGAGGCATGCGGCGAGCTTCTTCTTGGCGGGCAGCGCGGCTCGTCTGCCGGCAACACTAATGTCGTGGAGCTTCTGCCTTCCGCGGCCGATCTCGAGGCCATCCCGGAGAAGGTCGGTTCGGAATACTACGACAAGATGACTTGGGCGCAGTTCGCGGTCTTCTGGCCGAAGACTGCTGACCCCCGGACCTCCGAGCGCGGCTACGACCACTGGACCAAGGCGGCGCTGGACCCATCGTCCGGAGCCGTGACCGAGCGCGACGACGTCCCGGCAGGCCATATCGGCGGGCATGTCTACTTTCAGACGGACGCCGCGATCACGAATTCGCGCGGGCAGGTCGACCGTTTGAGAATGGCGCAGCCCTTCTGCTGCCCGAAGTGCGGCACGGACTATTCGTTGCGGCCGCGGTCCGGCCGCGCGAATTCCCCGGTCAGGGCCTTCCGGACCGGTGTCGGAAAGGCGTCGCAGATGGTGGCCACGGAGCTCTTCGAACTGCTCCACGCGATCGGCGCGGAGCCGAAGAGCATCGTGTTCTCCGACAGCCGGCAGGACGCCGCAAACCAGTCACTGGAGATCGAGCGCCTTCATCTTCGGGACCTGCGCCGAGAGATTCTGGTCACCGCCGCGCGTGAATGCCTTGCCGAGGCTCAGGCGAAATACGTCACCGACAAAGAGAAGGAGCGGGTCTACGCCGAGCTCAAAGGCGACATGATGGCCATGATGGCGCGCATGGCCGAGTGGACGAGAATCGAGGACGAGTTGAAGGATATCGACCTCGGCTCGAAGAAGATCCGTCTTGACTACCTTCTGCAATACGGCAGCAGGGACCGCTCGCTATCGCGCATCACCGCCGAATTCGTGGGGCTCGGTATCCATCCGTTCGACGAGGTCGGCAGGGCCAAGTTCGACAACAAGCCCTGGTGGGAGGCATTCGTCCGTACGGCCGGCGTTAGTCAATTCTCGCCCCAGCTTCCGGCCGACCGGCGTCTCGAGCTCGAGCGGAAGATCATGACCAACCAGTACGAACTTGTGGAGGACGTGATCTTCGCGAACACATTTTTTGCGCTTGAGGAGACCGGGCTCGCGTATCCGTCGCTTTCGCGTGACTCTTCGGAAGCGACCCGCAAGCTCGACGCGTGGCTGCGCGTGTTCGCCAGCGCGTCCAGGGTCCGGGAAGGCAAGTTCTTTGACGTCCACAGCTACATGACCTGGGACAGGCCGCAAGCCGTGCCGAAGAACAACCGCGTGCGGCGGTTCGCCGACAAGGTGTTCGGAGCCTCGTTCGACAACGGCCTGAAGCAAGTCCTCGACGACCTTGCCGCGATCGGTCACCTCGGCGGCGTGATAGAGGTCGGAAAGCTTCACCTGCGCGTGGCGCAGCCGGGAGACCCGTATTGGAGGTGCGTGTCTTGCGAGCGTGTCCATCTGCATCGCGGCGAGCAGATATGCACCCGCTGCTACATGCCGCTGCCTGACAATCCGACTGGGACGGTCGATGCGCTGTGGGATTCAAACTTCCTAGGCCGGCGCATCGTCCGGGGACATGACCAGGGCATCAAGCGCTTCCGCCTGAAGTGCGAGGAGTTAAGCGGTCAGACCGAGGACTTCTCGGATCGATTGCGGCGTTTCAAGGACATCTTCGTCGGACAATCCAACGAGGTCGGCCGCTTGGCGGAAGAGATCGACATGCTGTCCGTGACGACCACGATGGAGGTAGGCATCGACATCGGCTCACTGCAGACGGTGTACCAGGCCAACATGCCGCCTCAGCGCTTCAACTATCAACAGCGCGTCGGCCGGGCAGGGCGCCGCGGCCAGGCGTTCTCGTTCGTGACGACATTCTGCCGCGGGCGCAGCCACGACGCGTTCTATTTCCGCCATCCTGAATCAATCACCGGCGATGCGCCGCCGCCGCCGTTCCTCGCCGTGGATCACGATCCGATACCGCACAGGCTTCTCAGGAAGGTCTGGCTGCGGGCGGCATTCGCGGTCGTCCGCGACGACTGCATCACGCGCGGCGAGACTTTTCCAGGCGACGACCTGGTGCCTCCGGACGTCCACGGAGAGTACATCCCGACGGGGCCGTTCTATATCGCCGGCTCTCCTTGGCCGGATCGGTTGCTGGCGGCCCTTCGCCAAACGCAGCATGTCCGCGACGGCTTCGTCAATTCCGCCATTCTGGATAGTGCTCAAAGAGCGCGGCTACTCGCGGCGTCCGCGCCCGAAGCGCTGCTCGACGAAATCATGGCGAGGCGGGACGCGGCGCCTCGCGACAATGCCGGCTTGGCGCAGTTCCTGGCCGAGCAGGGGCTGCTGCCTATGTACGGGATGCCCACCCGCGTTCGAAATCTTTACCTGGGAATGCTTACGAAAGGCAGTGGCTCGGACGAGGAACTGTCGTGGCTTTCGATGGACCGCGATCTGGAGATGGCGATCTTCGAGTTCGCACCTGGGAGCCTCCTTGTGAAAGACAAGGAGAAGCACAAGGCGATCGGCTTCACCGGCAGTCTCCTGGATCCAGAGCGGAGGGGACGGAACGTCGTCGTCCAGCCTCCCATGACTGATTGGATCAGCGAGTACGGGTTCGTCGGCTGGTGCGTCGCGTGCGGTGCCGCCAAGCATGAACGTGAGCGGCCTGCCGTAAACGTCAAATGCGACGATTGCCGCGGCGACGTCTCTCCCGGCGAGTTCCGACACTACATCTCGCCCTCCGCCTTCAGGACCGATTTCCGCCCTGAGGATGGCGATCTCGACGAGGTCGGCGTGATGTCGACAAGGACGGTCGCGACCGTCGCGAAGGAGGGCAAGCCGCAGGATGTCGGAAGCATCCGGGTGCACGCGGGCGCCGGTACGACCATCATGCAGTTAAACGACGGCCGTCCGAACGAGCTCGGCGAGCAGCAGCTGTTCGAGGTGGACATCATGACCGATCAGGAGGTCGCGACGTTCCCACGCGGCATCCACCTTCCGGAGCAGGCCATCGACACCAGCGTGTCGATCAAGGACAAGAACCGGCGCTTCCTGAAGACCGACGACGGCATCGGCCAATTCGGCCTCTTCGCGCGCAAGGCGACGGACGCCGTATTCGTCGAGGCCATCCGGTTCAACGAGCGGCTCAGCATCGATCTCGTCGCTAAAGCGGGTGACCGGACGCATATCGCTGCTCGAGCCGCGGCCATCAGTGCGACACACCTGCTGGTGCAGAAGGCCGCGCTCGAACTCGACGTGGCGCCGGACGAATTCGAAGCTCTGGAGCCGCGACTTAGGCATGGGCGCCCGCTGCTTCAAATCGCCGACACGCTGATCAACGGCTCCGGGCTTTGCCGGCGGCTTTGCCAGACGGGCGCCGACGGCCGGCCTGACATCGCGCGCCTGATCGACGAAATCCTAGAGAAGGCCGATGAATGGCCGCTTGTCGACTTCATGGACGCGGATCACGAAGCGCAGTGCTCGACGTCGTGCTACATGTGCATCCAGCAGTACCAGAACCGGCGCTATCATCCGCTTCTCGATTGGCGGCTCGGGCTCGCGTATCTGCGCGCGATGACGGACCCTGACTTCCAGTGCGGGCTCGACGGGGACTTCGGATCCCATCCGGAACTAAAGGGATGGCTGACCAAGGCGCGCGCGCTGGCAGAAACGGTGGTGTCGATGCGGCCTAAGTTTTGGCGGGCGGAGCGTGCGGGGGCCGTGGGGCTGCCATGCCTCGTCGAAACCGACGGCCAGCAACGCGTGAACCGCAGGCTGGTCGTCATCCACCCGCTTTGGCGCGCCGATCCGACGCTTCTCAGCCGGTTGGGCGTCTCGTCTCCTGGCACGCGCTCGATCCCGATCGACACATTCGATCTTGAGCGACGGCCGCTCCGCGCGTTGGAGATGGCCAACGACCGGGCTCCCGCGCCGCCGTTCCGTGCCAACGTTGCCGACTAGCCCCGCTGGCCCTGGGCGAAAATGCGACGGAGGATCCTTTCTAGTTTTGCCGGATCATTCGCCTGGCATTCCCAGATGACCGCACATCGCCAACCGGACTTTCTGAGGATCCTGACAGTCGACTTGTCGCGCTGCGCGTTGCGCTTCAGCTTCATTGTCCAATAGTCGATGTTGGTCTTGGGCTGCCGCGCTCTCTTGCAATGGTGCTGATGCCAGAAGCAGCCGTGGACGAACACCGCCGTTTTCCACCGCCGGAAGACGAGATCGGGCTTGCCAGGAAGATCTTTGCTATGAAGCCGGAAACGCAGTCCTAATCCGTGCGCCGCGCGCCTCACGCTTGAGCTCGGGCGTGGTGTTTTTTGACTTGATTTGCGCCATCGTCCACGAGCGATGGGAGCGATAGCTTTGCTTTGACCTGACAGCACCTACGCTAAGGCCCTTTTGGGTTCTTGAACCGCGCTGTTTCATGCGTGTCTGGTGAGCAAGTTGCGAAGGGATAGTTATCGCACTGATGTGGTTTCGGCGAAAGCGGTTGCGAGGCCGTTGGCGGATCACCGCTCCTCCGCACCCAAATTGATAAGCCATTGGAGCATCGCCAATTTCTGATAGTGCGGGCTAGACGCTCGTGAGTAGCTACGGAGACAAACTACGAGCCGGTCCGGCGGGGTATAGAAGCCGCCTCGACCGAAGCGTTGTTGTTACGGATAGAGGCGCCACCTAAGTACTTGATCTCTTGGTCCGTGGCGGCGACGGATGCCAATGTTGCTAACGCGCTAGCTTAGCGAAATCGACGCCGAATGATTTCTCAAGAAAAGCCTTTGTCTTCGGTTGCCCGTCTAGCGAGGCGCGTACATGTGTTGTTGTGAACAGGTTTTTGCCGGACACGCTCTTCGCCTGATAGTAGGAGACTGTCTTTATCCAATCTACCAAGGCGACGTATTCGCATAGCTCGTCCGATTCAACGTTGCGGTCCATCTTTTTGCTGGAGAGCCCAAGGCTCAGTAGTGGTTTGTTCTTGATTTTGACATCGCGAACCGGTTTTGCGCGCGCAACTATCTGCCCTATGCCCACGTATCCTCGCCCTTTGAGGTAGGCCGCGATGATGTCGCCTTCACTGAACTGGCAAATAGCGTCTCGCCAACGCGCACCTTGCCCAGCCGAGATAAAACCGAACTCCACGAAGTCGGACCACTTTCGGACGAGCCCATGGCCTACGTTGTAGTAGTAAACGCCCGCGTTATAGTCGAAGCCAGATAGCTCCAAATGGAGCTTATCGTGAGGACGAAAATTGTTGGCGAAATGCCCGGACGCGATGTTTGTAAGTTGTTTTCCCAACTTCCAGAGCAGAGTGCGCTCAACAAGCAGCGCTTCTTGTTCGGTCAGATTGCGCGCGATTACCCGGATTATCGGTTTAAGTCCGGCTGCGTGGATGGCCTTTATCCGCCTGGACTTTTCGCTGTCGGTGGTATCTACAAGATGCGCGAGTTTGCGCGATCCTTTGCCTTTTCCGTAGTAGAATTCCTCGTAATTGCGAGGGTCTATGTAGACATAGACGTAATAATTCATGGGGCTGGCTAGGCGCGACTGGGGCATTTCTCAAGCTCATAAAGGAGTTCGCCGTGTTGCCGGCTCGGACTTCGGTTCAAACTTCAAGCCGTCGCTTTTGAGAAAAAACAGGGGCCCTAGCTGTATCGGACCAAACGCTGCAGCCACAAGAGGTCCCCCGAAACCGGCTTCCGTATCGAGGTTGATGCGATTGGCTTTGCCGTCGGGGGCGCGAGTTGCAGTTGGCGTATGGCCATGCACCACCAGAGCACCGTGCCACAGCCTTGAGGACAGGAAGGGCTCACGGATCAACAACATGTCTTCCTTGGACTGCGCCTCCAAGGAAACGCCGGGTCTTACTCCGGCATGAACGAACAACCTGTGCTTGTCGCGAATTTGAAGTGGCAGCGCTCTCATCCACGCAAGGTGCTCCGCCCGGAGATCGAAGGGGTCATCTATGCCGTAAGCATCCAGCGTCTCTTCGCCGCCGTTCGCCCACCACTCAATGAGCTCGGCATCGGATCGGCTCTGATCGGCGGCGCAGCAAAGCATATTGTCGTGATTCCCCATGAGGCAGCGGAACTGCGAGGGGGCGCTGATCTGCTCTCGCATCAAATAGCCAATCACCTGGTCAGAGGCGGGCCCCTGTCGACATAGTCGCCCAGAATTATGAAATCGTGCTCGATGTCGCCCGCGCTCTTTCGGCACACGTCGAGCAGTGACTTGAGCTCCTCGAAGCATCCGTGGATGTCTCCAACCGCGAAGGTCATGCGTTCGTTCATATTGACCTCCCATTGCAAATCAATCTAGCTGACATCAGCGGGCGTGCTTCGCTAGGCAAATATTTTTCGCAAATGTTCCATAATGCGTAAATTTCTCGGGGTCTGGATTGAATATAGGAAGATTGGAATGAGCGGGGGCGAGGTCGCGTCGTGAGATTGCGAATCCATCGGGGGACGCGCGAGATTGGCGGCAGCTGTATTGAGTTGGAGAGCGAGGGGGCCCGAATTCTGCTCGATCTCGGTCTTCCGCTGAACGCCAAGGATCTTGCTTCAACACCACTGCCCGAAGTCGAAGGGCTTTCCGCGCCCAGCGCCAGCCTTCTCGGTATCGTTCTGTCTCATGGTCATCGCGACCATTGGGGCTTGGTGCCGAAGGCAAATTCTGCGATTCCACTCGCGATGGGGCAGGCGACCGAGAGCATCATCCGGGCGGCCGCCGATTTCGTTCCCGATGGCGTGGCTCTGAATGCGAGCCATTACCTCGAGCATTGCAAACCAATCAAGCTTGGCCCCTTCACGATCACACCCCGCCTCGTGGATCATTCGGGCTTCGATGCCTATGCTATGGAAATTTCGTCCGGCGGCAAGCGCGTGTTTTATTCCGGCGATCTGCGCGCCCACGGCCGTAAGCGCAGGCTATTCGACGCGCTGATCAGCGATCCGCCCCGCGACATCGACCTGATGCTGTTGGAAGGATCGAGCCTCGGCCGCCTGGCTGACGATGCGACGTTTCCGTCCGAGGAGGACCTGGAGGAGACGTTCGTCACGCGCTTCGAGCATACTGAAGGCTTCGCCCTGGTCGCATGCTCGGCCCAGAACATCGACCGGGTGGTCACCGTCTATCGCGCAGTGAAGCGAACGGGCCGTACCCTCGTCATCGATGCCTACGCCGCCGAGGTGCTGAAGGCCACGGGGCGCGACAGCATTCCCCAACCCGCGCCGGGGTGGTCGAATATCGCAGTCTACATCCCGCAAAGACAGCGCGTGCAATTGAAGGCCAAGGGGATCGCGGCCCTGGTCGATGGTTATCGCGGCTTTCGGATCTGGCCCGGTCAACTCGCCGGGAGCGCCCCGCGCTCGGTCATGCTGTTTCGGGGCTGGATGATGTCCGATCTCGCGCAGGCGAACGCGCTCACAGGCGCGCGAGTGTTCTGGTCGCAGTGGGATGGCTATCTGGCCGCCGGCCAGGCTGGGGCTGCCTTGCGGGCCGATTGCGAGCGCCGCGGCATCCCGTTCGAAACGATTCATACCTCGGGACACGCCGGAGCGTCCGACCTGAAGCGCCTTGCCGCCGCCGTGGCGGCGAAGCGCCTGATCCCCATCCATACATTTGAACGGCTTAGATTCCCGGATCTCTTTAGCAACGTGGGATTGGCAAACGATGGCGAATGGATCGACGTCTGAACTGAACTTCCTCAAGCGCGGTCTCTCCAGTCCGCAGCTCGCGGGTTTGAAGGAGCTCGCGGCGAGCCCCGCGGACAATTGGTGGAAGGAGGTTCTGGAGAGCAAGGACCTGTTGCTTGCAGTCCGGAACGGATACCTGAACGCATATGTCAAAGGTCAAAGCGTCTTCAAGATTGCCTTCGACCGAGGCGGCAGCGCTGTCAGCCAGCCCCGCCTCGCTATCCACTACAAATATCTGGTGAAGCCGGACCTTGAGAAAAAAGATCCGTATGTGGCGTTTGATGGAAAGACCTTCGATCTCAAGCCTGCCGACATCGTGAACACAGAGTACGAGTCCAAGGTCACCTTGCCGCAACTCATCAGAACGGCAGCGCGATTTGCCGGGCCGGAGAAAAGCGGCGTGCACAAGATCGCCAGGAAGGAGCCGAAGGTCGTTGATCTCGAAATTGCCTTCACCAAGGCTGGAGAGGACGGCGATCTGTCTGCGCCGCGGATGGATATCGCCGTACTGGTGCGGGTAAAGCCGGACGAGGTGGAGCTGGTCTTCTGCGAAGCGAAATGCGCGGACAATCCCGAATTGTGGGGCCTGGAAAAGCTTCCCAAGGGAACCAAAAGCCTTCCTTCGCCGGAGCGTTTGATAGCCGTGATCGCCCAAGTCAGGAAGTATGAGCAGTTCCTTCAGGCGAAGGAAACCCAAGAAACCCTGATTGAGGGCTACGTCAGAGTCTGCAGGAATCTGGTGGAGATCAGCGGACAAAGCCGGGGCAGGCGGGTCGATGATCTCGTCAGACAGGTGGCCGAGGGGAAGCTCGAGCTGTCGATTCATCCCCACGTTTATCTGCTGATCTACGATTTCGGCGAGGATGAGAAGAAAGGCCGGATCAAGAACAAACGGCTGGAGCTCAAAAAGGCAGGAGTGAGGACCATCGCAAAGGGCGATCCCGGCGCCTTCGAGCTCGCGAATGACGTCTTGCGGGCGAGGGCGGAATGGACTGGTTCAAGCGACTGACGGGGTTCTCGCGAGAGCAATTACGCCGACACGAGCGCCGGGATCAAGGTGGAGGACGTCTCACAAGACGGAGGCTCGCGGCTGCAACTCCTGCTAGCTCGCGCGAAGTCGTTGCTCGTCTCATCCTGGGGATATCCACTCCTCCAAACTACTACAGCCCAGCCATTGGTTATTCGCCAGTCTTTCGAAAGCGAGCTTGAAGTGTTCCGGGGAGCTACGGTGAGGAGCTACGAATCGGCGCATTTTGCTTTGGCACTCTCAATGCCGCCACGACGATCATGGGCTTCATGGGTAGCATGGCAAGTATCCTCTTCTGTTTGCACGACGTGCCGTGCGCTGAGTTCACCCACCCGATAACCTCGCGCCGCCTACAGCCCCTCTCTGCGTGAATCGGTCGGCTTGCGTTGGCACGGTCCTTGCGGATCAAGCCACATCTCCGTCGGTCTGGCAGGGAGCCGTTTCGCGATGAAGCAGAAATCTCGAGTTCCAAAGCCGCGCAAGCCCACTTTGGCACATATGGTCTCCGATCTGGTGAGATTGCTTAAAGCAATGGAGAACCTAGAGAGGCTGAGAGAGAAAGTCCGCCTAGCTGAGAGCAATCAGAGGCCCCGTTTACCCGATGCAGTCTCGGCATCGCGCCAGGGGACCGACACAATTGCAAAGATCCTTCCGCCGTAGTGTTCACGTCATCAACCGGGCCAAGTCTTCGCAGTTTTTACGCACTTGCGAGATAGGGCGAATCCCATCTTCATTATCTCTTCCTCCATGCCCACTGCCGGTACCGGACCGTTTACATTCTATTTAAAATCATTTATCTCTGCGCTTGTTTTAATATTTATCTCGCTTTTAAATGGAGGGGGTTGATGCGTCGCATTTCGGTGGCCATCGTTGATCATCATCCGATTACACAAGAAGCGCTTGTCAGCGTCATTGGCCGCAACGCCGACTTGGAGCTGCTGGGAACCGGATCGGCCGTCCCCGATATTCTCCAACTCGCGACTGACTGCAGACCTGACATTTTGATTGTTGAAGTCGGTATGCCAGGCAATGCTTTCGAGGCAATCACCAACGTAGTCAGCAGCGTGCCTACCGTAAAAGTTGTGGCCTTCACAGGAGTGGTCGGGGTTGCAAGTGCGATTCGAGCGCTTGACGCAGGCGCTGTTGGATTCGTCTTGAAGGCAGGTCAGTCCTGCGAGCTGATCGAAGCCATCCAAGCCGTTGCACGGGGTGAAAACTACATCACCCGGAGCTTTGCCAGCCAAGTCATTGCGGGGTTGCGGGATGAAACGCTTCGGCGGAAGGCTGCAGCCATCATCAACCTTACCATCCGTGAAGAGCAAATCGTCAAGCTTCTGGTCCGTGGCAATACGAACAAGGAAATCGCAGCGCGCCTTAAGCTGAGCGATAAAACGGTGAAACATTATATGACGATCCTCATGCAAAAGATGAATGCTCGCAATCGCTTGGAGGTCGTTGTCGCCGCTCAGAAGATGCAAGATTCCAATTTCGGCGCGCACACGCTCAATTGAGAAACTCCACATCGATGCTGCCGATCAACTTCGGAATGATCCCAATGATCAAGCAAGAAAACGAAACAACCAAACGAAATGGCTCAACGAGAGAGCATTTGTTCTGGGCACGTGAGTTCATCCAGCTCGCCAAAACTCAAGCGCGAAACAAGGGCGTCTCGGACCAGGTTCTTGCACAAGCCATGTTGGTTCATGCATGGATGCTGTTCACGGGACAGAACGAAGAAGCGTCAAGAAAATCGGTCAGTGCGCTGTTTGCGTCGAGCATGGCCAAGAGTTTGGCAGCAGGCTCGTTGAGCCACACCAATTCAAAGCCGATGGGCTCCAGTAATGAGCCGGCGACTCTGCATTTGGTAACAGCTGAGAGCTTGCCAGGTCGCGAGGGGGCCACGGCGGTGACCACGTTCGAACATCCGGCTTCAGGACCTTGTTCTACAAGGTAGCCATGCGCATCGAAAGCGCTCGATCTTTCTTCCAGCAACAGGACATCCCGATTTTGCAGGAATGCTCGTCCTTGCGTTTGCCCGGGACAGTCTTGCAGATCCGCGGCAGATCCGCGCACCTCAGCGACATCGAGACCAATTCCTCCGCCTGGGCTTGGCACAGAAACGGCCTGTGCCGTTGAAAGCTTTCAAACGTCTTCAAGACATGAGGCGGCGCCAGCCCCCTTTTCGGACCAAGGTCTGAAGTTCACTCCGACCTTTGTCTGAAATGCGGTCGGACCTTCCTCCATTCCGCACACGGCTTCCAAGCCTCAAAGTTGCTCAAGAGTTCACGGCTGCACCTTCAGGACACCTCACTCCTTTAGGCGGCGTCTGTGCCCAACATCGGGAGCGCGTCATGGTTTCCTACATCAAGAGCGATCTGGAATTCATCCTGGAGCAGATCAAGATTTCTGAGGCGCACGCGAGCGGTCAGCCGCTGTTTGGCGTTGGTGGGCTTGTGCCGGCTTACAACCTCTCTTTGGGTCTTCGTACGGTTGATGGCACCTACAACAATCTGCTGCCGGGGCAGGAGCGGTGGGGTGCTGCTGACATCCAATTCCCCGAAGGGCTAGGGACGGACTTCCGGCCGGCGAGCGGCACGCCGTTGGACTTCGACGGCCCGGGAGGAATGCCCCCGATCCCGACTCAGTCGACCTACGCGCCCTCCAACGATCCGAACTCCTTTGTCGTCGACGGCAGCATCCGTACGATCTCCAACCTTATCGTCGACCAGACGCTGAACAATCCAGCGGCGATCGTGACGGCGCTTGAGCGCGCCGGTTCGGCAGATCCGTTTGCGGACCTGGTGATTGTCCAGAACGCAGCCGAGCTGATCATCACGACAACCGCTGCCGCTACCGCTGCACAGGCTGCCGAGCTTGCCGCCGAGGCAGCCGTCGCGGCGGCAACGGCAACTCAGGTTGCGGCGCAGGCCGCCTATGACGCTGCCCTTGCGAATAACGGCGCGGCTGTCGCAGCGCTGGCCGCCACGTCCGACGATGCGGCCGCGGCCGCCGATGCTGCGACAGAAGCGGCCGCGATTGCACTGTTCGTCGGTGGCAACATCAGCGCTGCGGACATCGCCGCGGTCGAGGCCGCAGTCACAGCGGCGCTCGCCGCCTCCAACGCTGCCGCCGCCGTTGTGACTGGGCTATCTGTGGGCCATGCCGAATTCGCCGACGCGCAGGCCGTCCAGACGAACGCGCTGACGTTGCACTCGCAGTTGGTGGCGATCCGGGGAGCGTTGGTCGAAGGTCAGTCTGCAGCACCGCATTTTGCAACGATCGCTGCTGCGGCGACGTTGGCGGATGAGAATGTTGCGCCTGCCGAGAGTCTCACGGCCGATCTGACTGCGTTGGTTGATCCCGATGCTGTCGCGGAAGCTCTTGCCGCTCTGACAGCCGCCAACGACGCGCTGGCGACGGCAGTGGCAAACGAGGCGACAGCCGAAGCCGCCAGCGATGCGGCAGACGCGGCGGCAGCGGCGGCTATCGCAGGACTGGCAACAACCCTGGCTGAATTCGGCATCGAATTCGACGGCGAGAACATCAGCCTGCCCAACATCGCGCCGGACGGCGGCCTGTCAGCATCCTTCAACTCGTGGTTCACTCTGTTCGGCCAATTCTTCGACCACGGCCTCGACCTGGTGGGGAAGGGTGGCAGCGGTACTGTCTACATTCCCCTGCAGCCCGACGATCCGCTGTATGTACCGGGCAGCCACACCAACTTCATGGTGCTGACTCGCGCGACCGTTACGCCCGGAGCCGATGGCATCATGGGTACGGCAGACGATGTTAGACCCATCAACACGACGACATCGTTTGTCGATCAGAACCAGACCTACACCTCCCATTCTTCGCATCAGGTGTTCCTGCGGCAATACGTGCTGAACGCGGATGGAGAGCCGGTTGCTACCGGCAGGCTGATCGAAGGCGCCAACGGCGGCATGGCGACCTGGGGCGAGCTAAAGGCTCAGGCTCGCGATATGCTGGGGATCATCCTGACCGACTCCGACGTCGGCAATGTGCCCCTGCTGAGAACCGACCAGTACGGCAACTTCATCCCCGGAGCGAATGGCACACCGCAGGTCATCATCGGCATCGGCCCAGATGGCATCCCGAATACCGCCGACGATGTGACGATTTCCGGGACGCCGGATGCTCCTGTCGGCATTGCCGGTGCCATCCGCATTGGCCACGCTTTCCTCGCTGACATCGCTCACGATGCAGTTCCGACCGGCCTGGCGGATGGCGACATCGAGATCGGGCTCGGCAATCCAGGAAATCAACCGGCAGATCCCGGCGCATATGACAACGAGCTGCTCGACGCGCATTTCATCGCGGGCGACGGCCGTGTGAACGAGAACATCGGCCTGACCGCGGTCCATCATGTCTTCCACGCCGAGCACAACCGCTTGGTGGAGCACACCAAGGCGGTCATTCTGGCCACCGGCGATAACGCGTTCATCCAGGAATGGCTGGTGCCAGGTGCCGTGATCGGTGACGGCGTCAGCGACTTGGAATGGAACGGGGAACGACTGTTCCAAGCCGCCAAGTTCGGCACCGAAATGCAGTACCAGCATCTCGTGTTCGAGGAATTCGCACGCAAGGTTCAGCCCCAGATCAACCCGTTTGTTGTTCCCGACGGCTACGACGTCACGATCAATCCGTCGATTGTCGCCGAGTTCGCTCACGTCGTCTACCGCTTCGGTCACTCGATGCTGACCGAGACGATTGACCGGTTCGATCCGTCGTTCAACGCCGGCCATATCGGCCTTATCGAGGGCTTCCTTAATCCATTCGAGTTCGACGAAGTGGGCGGTACCGCGCACGGCGTCACCGACGAAGTCGCGGCCGGCGCGATCATCCGGGGTATGACCCGCCAGGTCGGCAACGAGATCGACGAGTTCGTGACCAGTGCGTTGCGCAACAACCTGCTCGGCCTGCCGCTCGATCTCGCCACCATCAATCTGGCGCGTGGCCGCGATACCGGCGTGCCGTCGCTCAACGCCGCGCGGCGCGAGTTCTACGAGGTGACCAACAGCGCGGCCGAGCTCAAGCCCTACGAGAGCTGGGTTGAGTTCGCTGCCAACCTCAAGCACGAGGCGTCGATCATCAACTTCATCGCGGCGTACGGAAACCACGCGCTGATCACCGGCCAGACGACCATCGAGGGCAAGCGTGACGCGGCGCTGACCATCATCACCGGGCAATCGGTCGGCGGCCTGTTGGTTCCCGCGGATGCCGAGGACTTCCTCAACGGCATCGGTGCCTACGGGGTCGACAACGCCCTGGGGGGCCTGGAGAATGTCGATCTTTGGATCGGCGGCCTCGCCGAAAAGATCTTGCCGTTCGGCGGCATGCTGGGTTCAACCTTCAACTTCGTTTTCGAGGTGTCGCTGGAGCAGCTTCAGAACGGCGACCGCTTCTACTACTTGCAGCGGCTCGACGGCCTGCATCTGTTCGGGGAGATGGAGGCGAACTCCTTCGCCGCCATGATCATGCGCAACACGGACGCCACCCATCTGCCATCGGACGTGTTCTCGGTCCCCGGCCTGATTCTCGAGATCGACCGAACCAAGCAATACAATCCGGGACTAGGTGAGACGGCCGGTGCGGATGGCATCCTGGCGGATGATCCGCTGACCGTTGGAGTCGATGAGAGCGCCGACAATCTCGGCAACGATCCGGTTGGCGGCGGAATCCTCACTCCGTTGGTCATCCGCAACAATCCGGCCACGCCGGGTGCGGATACCAACTACCTACGATACACGGGCGATCAGCACGTCGTGCTCGGCGGCACTGCCGGAAACGATATCCTTATCGCAAGCGAAGGTGACGACACGCTCCATGGCGATGCCGGCAACGACTTCCTTGAGGGTGGCGCCGGCAACGACGTCCACAATGGCGGCGACGGCGACGACATCATCAAGGATCTCGGCGGCGACGACAACATCAAGGGCGGCGCCGGCAACGACGTCATCAACTCGGGACCGGGGCTAGATCTCGTCCTCGGCGGTGCCGGCAAGGACTTTGTCTTCTTGGGCAACGACGCCGGCGGCGAGGTGTTCGGCGGTGAAGGCGATGACTTCATATACGGAAACAAGAACGCCGAACGCCTTCTGGGCAATGAGGGCAACGACTGGATCGAGACCGGCACTTTCGATGGCGCGCCGGGCGACAATTTCGACGAGCTCTTTGCGCGCGATGGCGTCGTCGGACACGATGTGTTCCTCGGTGATGGCGGTTTCGACGAGTTCATCGCCGAGGGCGGCGACGACGTCATGGTTGGCAGTCCCGGCCGTGGAAAGCTGGCCGGTATGTCGGGTTGGGACTGGGTGACGTACAAGGACAACACCTTCGGCGTCGACGCGGACCTGACGCGCGGTATCGTGTTTGATGAGTTCCCCAACCCGCCCGTGAACGGCACGCTCGACGCCTACGAGTCGGTCGAAGGCGTGTCGGGCTCGAGGTTCAACGATATCCTCACCGGCGCCGATACCCTGGCCGCCGATCGTCTGCCGTCATCTCTCGGCGGTTCGGAAGGCTACACCGGCAGCACAGTCACGGCCGAGAGCCTTGCGCTGATCAACGGCCTCGATGCAGTCCTGGGGACCGGCGTTACGTCCTACTCCGCGGGTGACATAATCCTCGGTGGCGACGGCAGCGACAGGATCACGGGCCGCGCGGGCGATGACATCATCGATGGCGACAAGTGGCTGAACGTCCGGATCAGCGTCCGTCAAAACTCGGACGGAACCGGCCCTGAAGTCGACTCGCACAGCAGCATGACGACGCTCGCTGCCGCCATGTTTGCCGGCACGTACAATCCGGGTCAGCTCGTGATCGTGCGCGAGATCCTGGCTACGAGCGACGCGGTCGTCGACACCGATACCGCGGTGTTCTCGGGCGCTGCCAGCGAATACATCTTCGCCGGCAATGCCGACGGCACCATACAGGTGACACACACCGTCGCGGATGGCGACGGATCCGACAAGCTGCGCGGCATCGAGCGGGTCGAGTTCGCGGGCGGCGAGTCATTTAACATCATCATGGGAACGCCGGGCAACGATCCGGCTCTCAATGGCACCAACCCGGGCGCCCCCGTGGGCAACGACGGCAACGACCTGGTCGTGGGGCTCGGCGGAAACGACGTGCTCAATGGTCTTGGTGGCAACGACATCCTGATTGGCGGCGACGGAACCGACACGCTCAACGGCGGCGACGGCAATGATGCACTCGACGGCGGTCTCGGTAACGATGCGCTCAACGGCGGCCTCGGCAACGACACCTACAACGTCCGCCTGGGCGACGGGAACGACACGATCACCGAACTCGACAACGGCGGTTCGGCCGATCGGCTCGTGATCCAGACGGGCAGCACAGAGGACCTCCCGGTTGCGCTCACGACGCTGAATGCCGCAGACAATGATACCGGCACGGCCAATGGCGACCTTGTCGTCGCCGTGAACGGACAGACGGTGACCGCCATCAATCACTTCGACGGTGGCAATCCGCAGCGGGGCATCGAGAGCATCAACTTCACCGGCGCCACCTACAATGGCTATCTGCTCGGTTTCGAGGACTACATCGTCAACCGTGCCGATCCGACCGGTTTCAGCCGCACGATCAACCTCGCGGCATCTACGGCTAACAACTTCGTCGCCGGCGAGAACCTTACCAACGACGAGATCATCGGCGGCAGCGGAAACGACCTGATCTTCGGCGGCACCGGCGACAACGAGCTGCAAGGCGGAGCTGGCGAAGACCTTCTGGTCGGCGGTTCGGGAGCCGGTGATGGCGACCTTCTCGACGGCGGGCTCGATGCGGACGTGATGATCGGCCTGAACGGCAACGACACCTACGTCGTCGACGATATCGCAGACGTCGTGGTCGAAGCCTTGAACCAGGGCACCGACACGATCGAGACCGAAATGGCCGTGTTGTCGATCGAAGCGGTCGCCAACGTGGAGAACCTGGCATACACGGGCATTGATGCCGATCCGTTCGTCGGTACCGGCAACGATCTCAACAACGTCATCACCGGCGGCGACCTCGCCGACACCCTGAGCGGACTTCTGGGCAACGACACGCTGACCGGCGGGCTCGGCGCCGACAGCCTGCTCGGCGGCGACGGCAACGATACGCTGAACGGCGGCGACGATGGCGATACGCTGAACGGCGGCATCGGCACCGACACGCTCAATGGCGGTGCCGGGGGCGACGCCATGGCGGGCGGCGCCGACAACGATATCTACGTCGTTGATGATGCCGGCGACGTGGTCAATGAGATCGCCGCGGGTTCGGGCGGAATCGATCGGGTCGACTCGTCCATCAGCTACACTCTTGGCACCAACGTCGAGAATATGAACCTGGTCGGAGGCAATACGATCAACGGAACCGGCAACGCTCTCGACAACACGATCGTCGGAAACAACGCCACCAATCAATTGTTCGGTGGCGGCGGTCTCGACGTCCTGACGGGCAACGGCGGCAACGATCTGCTCGACGGCGGTACCGGCAACGATACCCTGTCCGGCGGCGACAACAACGACGTGATCATAGGTGGCGAAGGCAACGACCTCATCGATGTCGGCACCGGCTTCAACACGATCGTCTACAACGCGAGCGACTTCGGCAACGATACCATCAGCAGCTTCGATGCAGACGGGGGCACCGCGGCCACCCAGGACAAGATCGATCTCTCGGGTCTTGGAGTCACGGCGGCCAATTTTGCCACCCGTGTCTTCGAGAGCGCGTCCGGTGGCAACACCGTGCTCACGATCAGGGAGGGCGGTGCGGCCTCGCCGATCCAAGGCACGATCACGATCAATGGCATCGGCAACGCCTCCATCGACATCAACGATTTCACCCTGGCGACGACGCCGGCCTCGACGATCAACGGAACGGCAGGCAACAACGTCCCGCTGAACGGGACCGTCAATGCCGATACGATCAATGCCCTTGCTGGCAACGATTCGGTCAATGCCGGTGGTGGAAGCGACATCGTGAATGGCGGCACCGGCAACGACACGCTGAATGGCGATGATGGCGACGACACTTTCAACTGGAACGCCAACACCGCGACCGCGACGTCGCTGACCAACTCCGACGGTCGCGATATCGTCAACGGCGGAGCCGAGGGAGCTCTGGGCGATACCTTCGTGATCACCGGCAACGCCGCCGTCGCGGAGACCTACCGCATCTACACCCGTGCCGCCTGGGATGCGCTGCCCGGCAACATCGGGGCCAACCTCAATGGGGCCACGGAGATTGTCGTCACGCGCGGCGCGAATACCGATTTTGCCAATTCGGTCATCGCCGAGTTGCGCGAGATCGAGGAGATCCGAATCAACAACTCGGAACCCGTCGGCAGCGGCAGCGCAGGCGGCGACACGATCCAGGTGATCGGCGACTTCTCCGGCACCAGCCTGCGCCTCAACACCATCACCATCGATGGTGAGGAAGGTGACGACACGATCGACATCTCGGCCCTGACTTCGGCCCATCGCATCGTGTTCAAGTCCAACGGCGGCAACGATACCATCATAGGCGCCCTGCAGGCCGAAGATGTGATCGAGCTTCCGGAAGGAGCGGATCTCACGACCTACCACTTGGTCGAGAACCAGAATGGCACCCGAACCATCTCGAACGGGACCCATTCGGTCACCTTCACCGGCGTCGTGCCCTCCCAGTTCCGGACAGACGAACCGGACGAAGACGAAGACGAGAACGAAACGCCGCACGATGATGGCGACGACGAGGAGACCACGGCAACCGGTGTAGTCCGGACCGGGACCGCGCAGACCGACACGCTCGTCGGCACCGCGGCCGACGACAACATCGTCGCCTTCGCCGGAGATGACATCGCCATCGGAGGTGCCGGGGCAGATGCGATCGTGGCAGGCGAGGGTGCCGACTTTGTCAACGCAGGCAGCGGCCGCGACGTGATCTCCGCCGGCGCGGGCGACGACCACGTGTTGGCCGGGTCGGATGCAGACATCGTCTACGGTGATGACGGAGCGGACCGCATCTTCGGCGAGGAGGGCAACGACCTGATCAATGCCGGCAAGGGCGACGATACGGTGTTCGGCGGTGCTGGCAACGACCTGATCGTGGCCGAGATCGGAGACGGCAACGACGCCTATTTCGGCGACGAAGGCACCGGCGGTTCCGGCAACGATACGCTGGACATGTCGGCGGCGAGTGTAGCCGTCACCGTCAATCTAAGCTCCGGACCTCTGATGAACGGTAGCGCCTCGAGCTCACAGACCGGCAATGACACGCTATGGGGCATCGAGAACGTCACGACGGGCTCCGGCAACGACGTCATCGTCGCCGGCACCGGCGTCAACGTGATGAAAGGAGGACTCGGGGACGACACCTTCCGCTTCAACTCGGTGGAAGCGGCGAAGGGCGACACCATCGTCGACTTCGAGCCGGGCGACCGGATCGACCTCAGCGGCATCGATGCGAACTACGCCGCAGACGGCAACCAGAGCTTTACGCTGGTTTCGGACGCCGCCTTCACCGCGGCGGGGCAGCTCGCCGTGACCTTCGAGACGCGCGACGGCCAGGAATTTACCGTCGTCCAGGGCAATGTCGACGGCAACGCCGCCGCTGACTTCAAGATCGAGATCGCGGGCCACCAGAACCTCGGCTCCAACGTCACGCTCTAGCCCACGAGTCGTCGGAACGGGAGGCGCGCTGCATCCCGTTCCTGCCCGTGTCAGCTCCCTCGTACCACATGGCTCCTGTCAAATGCCGAAGTCAAAAGAGCTTACCCCCGCCAAGCGGCGGCGCCTGGCCGAACTGACGCGCGGTTTCCGCGGCATTGTCCTGTTCCTCTTCGTAATCTCCGGCATGATCAACGTGCTGGCGCTCACCGGCTCCGTCTACATGATGCAAATCTACGATCGCGCTCTGACCAGCGGCAGCATTCCGACCCTGCTGGTGCTGTCGGCGCTCGCGATTGGGCTCTATCTGTGTCAGGGCGGATTCGACGTCGTCCGCTCCCAGGTGCTGGTGCGGGTCGGTGCCCGGATCGACCGCAACATCGCGCCCCTGGCGCACCGCGTTGCCATCGACATGCCGCGCTTCGGGTTCTCTACTTCCGAAGCGCTGGAGCGCGGGCGCGACGTCGACACCGTACGCGGTTTTCTCGGCAGCCAGGGCCCTTCGGCGCTGTTCGACCTACCGTGGATGCCAATTTACCTCGCCTTCATCTACTTCCTCCATCCGCTGCTCGGCGCACTCACTTTCGCCGGCGCTCTGGTTCTCGTCGTGCTGACCGTCGTCAGCGAGGTCATGACTCGGCGCCTCATCCTGGCCGCCCGCAAGGCGGCGATGGAACGCAACGGCATCGCGGACTGCAACGCCCGCAACGCCGAAGTCCTCAAGGCGATGGGCTTCGCCGGCCGCGCCGTCGGCCGCTTCAACGAGGCAAATGCCGAGCATCTCGACTTGCAGACCCGGGCCAACGACATCACCGGTACCTTCGCTGCGATCTCGCGCGTGCTCCGCATGATACTGCAGTCGGCTCTGCTCGGGCTCGGCGCCTACCTCGCCATCAAGGGGGAGCTTTCGGCCGGCGCCATCATCGCCGTCTCGGTCGCTTCTGCCCGCGCGCTGGCGCCCGTCGATCTGGCAATTGGCAATTGGAAAGCCTTCATCGCTGCGCGTATGGCTTATCATCGCCTGCGCGACACTGTAATCGCACTCGCCGCTGCCGACGAGCCGATGCAGCTGCCCGACCCGGTTGCACGCCTCTCCGTCGAAAAGATCACCATCGCCGTCCCGGGATCCGGTCAGGTGGTGCTGAGCGAGGTCGGCTTCGAACTCGAGGCTGGACAGGCCCTCGGCATCATCGGCCCCAGCGCCGGCGGCAAGACTACGCTGGTGAGGGCGCTGACTGGCATCTGGCCAACGGTGCGCGGCAGCGTCCGGCTCGACGGCGCCGACCTCACCCAGTGGCGCGAGGAAGACCTCGGCAGACACATCGGCTACCTCCCCCAGGAGGTCGCCCTGATGGACGCCACCATAGAGGAGAACATCTGTCGTCTCCAACCCGATCCCGACTACCGTAAAGTGATCGAGGCCGCCAAGTCCGCAGGCGTTCACGAAATGATCGTCAAGATGCCGGAAGGTTACCGGACGAGGTTGGGGCCGCAGGGCAGCGCGCTCTCTGCCGGGCAACGCCAACGCATCGCGCTGGCGCGAGCGCTCTATGGCGCCCCCTTCGTGGTAGTGATGGACGAGCCGAACTCGAACCTCGACGGCGAGGGCGAAGCGGCGCTGACCGCGGCCATCGAGGGCATCCGTGCCCGCGGCGGCATTGCGATTGTGATCGCGCACCGGCCGAGCGCGCTGGTGGCGGTCGATCTCGTCGCCATCGTCCAGGCCGGCCGCATGATCGCCTTCGGCAAGAAGCAGGACATCATGACCCCGGCCCTGCAGCCTGCGCCGACGGCGCCGGCCGACATGCTTCCTGATCCCAAAATGCCCGAGCCGAAGATCCGGAGACCTGCATGACAATCAACGTCCAGGCCACCCGGCAGAGTATCAAGGCGGCCGTGCCTGGTCATGAGGACTATCAGGAGAAGGAGGATCGCGGCCGCCGCTTCGTGCCGCTGATCTTCCTGCTGATCGTTGGCTCGTTCTCGGCCTATCTCAAGAGCTTCCTGCCCGCGACGCTGGACGCCGGCGAGGCCCGCGGCCAGCCCCGCGGCTCGGGCGCCGAGGAGGGGACCTTGAGGGAGGAAGCGCTGGCGACCGCCGAGGAGCCGGGACCTGGAGAGGAGCCCGCGCCCGCCGAAGCGTCCGGGCGAAGCGACAAGGTCAGGATCTCGGCCCCTACCGACGAGCAACCCGGCTCGTCCGGAGCAACCGATTTCAGTGCTCGGGCTCGCACTGATAGACCCATGCTGGAAAGAGGGTCGGGTGAAAGCCCGAAGATCGCCAATGACAACCGACCGCTGCCGCGCCAGGAGAACCCTTCTGTAGGAGGAGCTGGCGGTGGCGGTGGGGGTGGCGGAGGGGGCGACGACAGGCGCCCAAATCCGCGCGCTGAGCGCGAGCCTCCGTCACCCGATCACCGCAACCGCGCTCCGCGCGTCTCGGGCGCCGTGCACCTTCCTGACGCTGTGGCTTGCAACGGGCTGGCGATATCGCTAGCGGCGCTCTTGGCCGGCACCATCGACCCGGACGGCGACACCCTAACCGTGGTCGGCATCTATTCGTCCTCCGGCACGCTCACCCCGGCCGAGGACGGCTGGGAATTCGACCGCGACCAAGGCATGCTCGGTGAGGTCAAGCTGACTTATGCGATCAGCGACGGCACCCACGTCGTAATGCAGACGGCCTACTTCAACGTCGTCGAGGCGCTGCCGATCACAGGAACCGATGCGGACGAAAACCTACTCGGCACCCAATGCGCCGAAACCATTGTGGCGCTCGGCGGCGCCGACAACATCGACGCCAGAGGTGGCGACGACCGCATCTCGGGCGGCGCCGGCGACGACCATATTTTGGCGGGCGCTGGCCACGATGTGGTCTATGCCGGCGACGGCAACGATATCGTATTTGCGGGCGCTGGTGACGACGTGGTGTTCGGTGGCGCCGGCAACGACCGCTTGTTCGGCGAGGACGGCGACGACACTTTGATCGGTGAGGCCGGCAACGACCATCTCGATGGCGGCGCAGGCCGCGACATCCTGTTGTCCGGAGCCGGGAACGACACTCTCGACGGCGGCGCCGGCAATGACACCCTCGATGGCGGCGGCGGCGCGGACCGAATAGCGGGCGGTGCAGGTAACGACATCCTGTCCGACGGGGCGGGCCCTGACCAAGTTCACGGCGGTGATGGCGACGACCATCTGCTGGCGTCGGCAGACGCCGCGGACGACAACTTCAGCGGCGGGACGGGCAACGACATGCTGGACTATTCAGCAGCGAGCTCACCCATGACCGTGAATCTCGCCGCGGGCCGGGCCTTTGGCGCCGACATCGGCAACGATGTGATTTCGGACATCGAGGCCGTCATCGGCGGCGGGGCGAACGACGAACTGACGGCCGGGGCGACCGCGGCTTCGATCGACGGTGGCGGTGGCGACGACGTCGTGACCGGCGGCGCGGGCAACGACACGCTGAAGGGCGGAGCCGGGACGGATACGTTGAGCTATGCTTCGGCTACCTCCGCCGTAACCGTCAATCTCGCCGCGCAGCGGGCCTCCGGCGCGGGTATCGGCGCGGACCACATTGTCGAACTCGAGATCGTCATCGGCGGTGCGAGCGATGATGGGTTGACCGGCGGCGCCGGGGACGACGTGCTGGTAGGCGGCGCCGGCAACGACACCATCGCCGACGGCGCGGGCTCGGACAAGGTCGAGGGCGGTTGCGGCGACGACGTCGTGCTGGCGTCCGCCGACGGCGTCGACGACCAATACGAGGGCAATTCGGGCAACGACGTCCTAGACTATTCGGAGACCACGATTACCGTCACCATTGACCTGCGCAATGGCACCGCGCAAGGGGTCGAAATCGGCAAGGATCTGATCAACGGCTTCGAGGAGATCATCGCAGGCTCGGGCAACGACATGATTTACGCCGGAAATGGACCGGTGGTTTTGACCGGCGGCGCAGGTGACGACTGCTTCACGTTCCAGTGCGACGACGACGGAGTTTCGGAACTGAACACCGTGAAGAAGATCACCGACTTCACCGTCGGCGACAAAATCGTGGCGGCTACCTATCAGATCACCATCAAGGACGGCGACGATGCCGAGGAAAAGGTCGCCGACTTGTTCGAGCAAATCTACCTCGACGAAAAGGATGGCAGCCAGCAAAACCGGTCCGTGCGCTTCCGTTTTGAGGAACTCGCCGATAGCAAATACACCGCGATCGACGTCGCGCGCAGCGATGACGAGGACGTCATGACCATCGAGGTCGCGGGCCACCACAATCTACAATTCACTCCACTCCACTTCTGAGAGCGAAACCATGAAGCACGTCGATGCATCCGAATTCGTGCAGCCGGTCCCGCGGCGGGACGCGGTCCGCCAACGGCCGCTGCGACTGTGGCCGCGCATTCTGGCTGGTCTTGTGCTGACTGCGTTGCTGGTGGCCGGGTGCGGCGGCTGGGCGGCCTGGGCGATGCTGGAAGGCGCTGTGGTCGCGGCCGGTACCGTGAAGGTCGACCAGAACCTCAAGGAGGTGCAGCATCGCGATGGCGGCATCGTCAAGTCTTTGGCGGTGCGCCAGGGCGACCAGGTGCGGGAAGGTCAGGTGCTGGCGACCTTGGACGACGTCCAGATCAAGGCCGAGCATCTGATCGTGCGTGCGCAGATGGTCGAGGCGCTCGGACGCCGCGCCCGTTTGGTGGCCGAGCGCGACAACTTGCCGTCGATCGAATTCCCCTCGGACATGCACACGCTGTTTCCATCGACTGCCGGGGCGGTGATCCACGGCGAGACGAGGCTATTCACCGGTAACAAGACTGCGCGCGACAGCCAGAAGGAGCAGCTCGAGCTCAGCATCGCCCAGACAGGCGAAGAAATTAGAGGCATGGAAGCCCGCCTTGCCGCCAAGGAGGAGGAAGGCAGGCTTGTCGGCGCCGAACGCGAGAAGCTGCAGTCATTGTTCGACCGCAAGATCGTCGAGTATCAGCGTGTCTACACTTCCCAGCGTGACTATGCGCGCATCATGGGTGAGCAGGGCGAGATCCAGGCGAGCATCGCCCGCGCCAGGGTGCGGACCAGCGAAATCCGTGTGCAAATCATCGCCGTGGACCAGAACGCTTCGACCGAGGCCCAGAAGGATCTTCGCACGGTGGAGGCACGCATCGCCGAACTCCAGGAACGCAAGCTCGCTGTCGAGGACCGCCTGTCCCGCACCGAGATACGCTCTCCGGCGTCGGGGTATATCAATGAATTGTTCGCTTACACCGTCGGCGGCGTCATCACGCCGGCGGCCAAGATCGCCACTGTGGTGCCAGAGGACGCCGACCTCAAGTTCGAGATCCGGATCTCGCCTGCGGATATCGACCAAGTCAGAGTTGGACAGCCGGCGCGCATCCGCCTCTCCGCCTTCAACCGCACCACCACGCCGGAACTCAAGGGCAGGGTCGCGATGGTGTCGCCGGCCTCGGCCCGCGATCCCTCCAACGGCCAAGAGCACTACATCGCGCACGTTCACCTGCTTCCGACCGAGGATGCGGTAGTTCAACTAAATGGCATGAAGCTGGTGCCCGGCATGCCAGCCGAGGTATTTGTTTCGACCCTGGAGAGAACCGCCGCCTCGTATCTGGCGAAACCATTCACTGATCAGATGAATCGTGCCTTCCGCGAACGCTGACAGCCGATATTGACAAGAGCGAGCCGAAGATCATCGGGTTTGGTGGTCTCTTCTTGCACGATCCGAGGGATGGCGAGGCTGTCTCAGGGCGATATGGCGGAGCAGGGCTTGAGTTCTGGGGGTATTCGGATCCATAGGCGGGTGTCACCGCGCGGAAAGCAGCTCACTGCATCATGGCCGTCATGGAAGTCGCGTCGCATCCTGTTCTGTAGCTATGCGCCATCTGAGCACGGGGTGCGAACGAGCCGGTGGATCTTTCATCCGACTTGCGCCTAAGCTCCGAATACGGGCGTTGCCTCGGGGCTGGGCCGCTTCCCATCCCTGATTGAAACAGTTCGGTTGCAACCGAAGCAGTCTAACGAAAGCTCATCATCTTTGAGCCTAAGCGCGCCCTTCCTGTTCAGGCGAGTTTGGCTCGGTGGAGAGGAATCGGACGAGGTGTAGAAAGCCTTCGCGCTCAACCGGCGTCCGATTACCGGGCCCGTCTGTTCACTCCAAGCTATGGCCCTGTGAGTCAGGGGGATTCATGGAACAGAAGCCATTCAAGAGCATGCCGCTTGAAGAGCTGTGGCAACTCCACAGGCTCGTCAACAATATCCTCGCCGCTAGGCTTCTGGCGAAGAAGGACCGGTTGGAACGACGACTGGAGCTGCTTAGCCGTCTCCTCCGACGCGCATCGTAGAGCGGCTTTCGCTATCGGCGACATCGACTTGCAGTCGGCTTGTCCGGCGCCAAGGAGATGAGCAGTGCTACCGCGATATCAGCAGTCGGACGACATCCGCTCCTCCACACCAACAACGACAGGATACTGAAAAGACATCGATTTCTTTAGATCAACGGGAACGTCGCACAAATAGCTACGGTGAGTAGCTACGAAGATGGGCCGCGGCTTACCCCGATATCCTGACTTCGAATATCCACTGACAACGGATGAGATATTGCTGCCAGCAGTTTCGACGGCTTCATGAGCTCGCGACGCGCGCCCGCAAAGCGCCCGAAGACCAACTCAGGCCCGCTGATCATCGGCGTCGGTTCGCCGAATTCCACTCTGCGACGATAGTCATAAAGCAATCTCCTATCTAAATTTTCGCTCAGCGCGATCCATCTCGGCCTTCAGTTTCCGTCTCGCAAGGTCTCTCACTCTGCACCGGTCTTCTGGACGTTAAAGCTCACGACGAGTGGCTAATGCGATGCTCGGTGCGCTCATCTTCGAGCACGCTATGTCGGGATCGCGAAAGGGAGCCGCCCGGCACGCGATTTGAACGCGCGTGCCAACTTGCAGAACCTTCGATCTGCGCGCGCGGCTCAGCCTTTGATGACAATTCCCCACCGGAGTGTAGCCTGGGCACGGGCGGAGCTTGATTCGTCATGCTGGAAGCTATTCTCATGCTACTGGGAATTGGAGCCGTGGCCCTTCTCCTTATTGCGTTCTGGGGACTGCATAGGCACGTGTGAGAGGGCCCGTCGTGCTTGAGAATCTAACGGTGGACGCTAGCCGGTCGGTTCACGACTGGCGATTGTCTCACGGTCTCAAATAGAAGGAGAGGGCGGATCGAAGGGCTCAGCAATCCGCTCTTTCACGCACTTTGCCGTAGAGAGACAGCAAAATTGCACGTCACCCGTTTTGGCCAGGGAAGGGGCCCACCTCTGGGACAAAAACTACGGTTTCGGTAGTGCCGACTCAACCGTTGAAAACACCGTAGTATTTATTCGCACCTGCGCAGAAAAGCGTGCACAATCAATAGAGTTGACAAGACACCCCTTCCGCCAGTGTATTGATCCGGCAGGCCGCGGACTCCGTAATCGGCGAGCGCGCTAATGTAGCACCCGTGCGGCCTCGGCAAGCCGCACCTTCTCTCTCAGGGCGTCAAGCTCCTCGAGGGCGTCGAGCAGTCTCACCAACTCGCGGGCGATCTGTTTCAGATCGGAACTTCGGCTTGTAAGAATACGGCCTCGTTGTGCCATTGATGTACGCCTCCTTGGGTTGGAGATCTCCTTGGCAAGAAGCACGCCGAAGCGCTCCTCGAAGCCGTGGGCAAAATTAACCACGTGACCGTGCGACGATCGCGGCGCTCGAGAACTCCCGCCATCGGCCTTGCGCAAGCTCAGCTGCGCCGTTCGCGGACAAGGTCGGTCGTGCAGCTCCCGATGAAGCAGATAGGCGCGTAGGTGTAGGTAACTTCCGCGCAACCAATCCCCGAGTTGCCATCTGCCCCTCCTATCCTCAAGCTATGTGCGATTCGTGAGTCGGGGGATTCATGGAACGGAAGCCGTTTGAGAGCATGTCTCTCGAGGAGCTGTGGCGACTCCACACGGTCGTCAATGACATTCTCGCCGCGAGACTCGTGGCCAAGAAGGAAGAGCTCGAACGACGCTTGGGGCTGCTCAACCGGGAGCAAAAGCCCTCCAATTAATGGGATCGCCCCGATCGGCGGGCGTCCCGACGCTCACGCCGACTCTAGCGTCCATGCCGGCTCTTGCAGTGCCGCGCCAATCGTGCCGACCACCGCGGCGCAGGTCGCGGCCGTCGCACCAGAGCGGCGCCCGCGACCCGTTCGACGACGCAGGCTGTGTGTGGGAATTGGGTCACAGCTGAAGACATTGAGAAGAGGGCGGGAACGTCCTCTCGGCAGGTGGCTTGTTGCACCGGCGACGGTCTCGGTTTCACGGGGCAGGAGCCGTCCGGCGGCCCTGCATCATCATGCCCCCCGGCCGATGCGGGGCCGCCTCTCTCAATTCAGCTCTTGGTATCACTACCCTTCAGCGCGTTCCACGCGGCCTGATTGGCTTGATCGAAGGCCTTGCGGGACTCGGCGAGTGCGGCGCTCATCACAGACCAGGAATCGCTGCCCGCCTGCTTCAACTTCTGCAGACGTGCTTCCGCCTCGGAGGCGTCGGACTTCAACTGCTGGAGCGCGGCTTCGACGTCCGCGGCGCGGGCTGTGGCAACCTTGCCCGCGGCCTCGCGGAACTTGTCTGCGGCTTCGCGCCAGGCCTTGGCCTGTGCTGCCGCAATGCCCTTGAACGTGACCTGCTGTTGCTCGAGCTGCTTGCCAGCGTCTTCGAAATAGGTCTTCACTTGGGCTTCGAATCCATTCCATTGCCGCTCCAGATCGGCCTTGGCGTCGGCCCAGGCCGCTTCACCCGCCTGCGCCTTGGCCTTGAGCAGTGCCTGAAACTCGTCGCGGCGCTGGGTCAGATCGGCGAGGAGCTGATCGGTCTTGACCTTGGACTCAGCCTTGGCCTGGCCGGCCTTGACCTCGAACGACGCCAACGCGGCGTCCATCTCGTCGATCCGCTCCTTGGCCCGCTTGAGAAGGAAATGCATGCTGCTCTGCTGTGGCATGGCCGCCTCCGTTGCGTTGTCGCGATCAGAATTCCAGAGCTTCGGCTTGCCTGTGTTGACCTGTCTCAATGACACCGTGGACGAAAGCGCAGCGCGCTCGAGCCAAGGGACGCACGGACTTGCGTCAGGAACGCTATCGAATGTGAGAGATTAGCCCGACAGCAAGCTTCACAGCGGGCAACGCATGTTCTTCTTTTTCTCGAACCGGCTGGGATGTCTCGGCTCGCTGCTGATCTCCGGCCTGGTCACGGTGGTGCTGCTCTTCCTGCTCGGAGTAGTTCGGTTCTGAGACGGCGGCTTCAAACGGTCATTTAGCTTCGAGACGGTGCCGGTAATTTCAGGAACTTGGCTCCAGCTCGCCTGTTGTTCGCACTCTCGACCACATGGAGAGCAGCCTTGGAAAGCACCATCATTGGAGAATTCGACACGCGCCGCGGCGCCGAGCTTGCGGTTGAGCATGTCGTGCAGGAATGCGGCGTGCCGCGGGGCGACGTGTTCGTCCAACCCGCCGGCGATGCGAACACGGTGGGAACACGCCCGGCAGGGCCTGACGTCAAGACTGCGCCCGCGCCGGAGGGGCGCCAGAAGCTGGAAGGTGTGATAGAGGTGTCCGTCGATTTTCACGGCGATGCCCCTGAGAAAATTGTCGATGTGTTGAGGAGCGCCGGCGCGAAGTTTGTCCGCACCAAATGACGACTTGTGCGACGGGCACAGAGGACGCCGGACATTCGGCATTCGCATCGAACCGCAGCCGTTGTCCGCGTGGAACCCCTTGAGCCTCCAGCGCGTTTAGACGCAAACGCGAATTGCGAGGTCCACCTGCTTCAGAGCGCATCGACACTCACTCCCGGCGACACCGTCTGGCGGCGGTGCAGGGCGCGGCGCGTGGCGGTTCTGAACGATGCCGCGGCCTATTTCGCAGCCCTGCGGGAGGCCCTGCTGGAGGCTCAGGATCTCGTCTATATCGTCGGCTGGGATATCCATAGCAGGACGCGGCTGGTCGGAGATTCCGGACGTGCCGATGATGGCCTGCCTGAGGAGCTTGGTCCGTTCCTGCGCGCCCTAGTGCAGCGCCGGCCCGCCTTGCGCATCAACATTCTCGTCTGGGACTTCGTCTCGTTTTACGCTTCCGAGAGGGAGTGGAATTCCGCGGCGAAATTCACTGCCGATACCGATGGCCGTGTCCGGTTTCATCTGGACGCCACGCTTCCGTTCGGTTCGGCGCAACACCAGAAGATCGTCTGTGTCGACGGTTCACTGGCGTTCGTCGGCGGCCTTGATCTGACGATCAGGCGCTGGGACACGAGCGACCACCGCGCCGACAACGCCTTGCGCTGCGATCCTCAGCGCAAGCCCTATCCGCCGTTTCACGATGTTCAGTGCCTGGTCGACGGGGATGCCGCGGAGCAGCTGTTCGCCCTCGTCGAGCAACGCTGGCGTGCTGCAGGCCAACAGTCCGATGAGCGGCGCGCGCCGAACAACGGATGCTGGCCGGCGAACGTGCCTGTCGATGCCGAGCATTTGCCGGTCGGGATCGCCAGGACCGAGGTGGTCTGTCCGGCAGGCTCGACCATCAGGGAGGTCGAACGCTCCTTCATTGCGGCGATCCGCTCGGCAACGAGCTTCGTGTACATCGAAAATCAGTTCACCAGCGCGACCAGGATGGCGCACGAATTGGCGGAGCAGATGTGTCGCGTGCCGTCGCTTCGGGTTCTGGTCGTCGCTCCGAAACTGCATTCCTCGTGGCTGGAATCCCAGGCCATGCAGAACGGCCGCGGCGCTTTCATCGACTGCTTCAGCTCGGCCGGAGTGGCCGATCGCATCCGCTTCGTCCATCCGGTCTCCCGCAGCGGAAATAAGGAAGCTGCCGTGATGGTGCACAGCAAGCTCATGGTGGTCGATGACCGGGTCCTGCGGATCGGCTCGGCCAATCTGAATAATCGGTCCATGGGCGCCGACAGCGAATGCGACCTCATTTTCGAAGCTGAATCCGAGGAGCATCGGGATTTCATCGCCTCGGTCCGCCGTCGCCTGATCGCGCATTTCTGCGGTCTCGACGAACAGGCCATTGGCGAAAATGAGCATCGGCTGTTCGCACTGCTGGACGACGTCTCCACATCTCGTGGCGCCAAGACGTTGCGGAAAGTCGAGTCTTCGGTTCTAACCAGCACGCTGGCCAGCTTGGTTCAGCCTGTGGCGGACCCTGAGCTGCCCCTTCATCTGGAGCGCGCGGCATCTCGCATGTGGACGACGAAAACCATCATCGGGATCGTTGCGATTGCCGTGGCGCTTTTCGGGCTGGCGCTGGCCTGGTCGTACACGTCCTTGAGCGATCTCGCCGATGCAGGTCATCTTTCGGCGCTTCTGTCTGCCTATTCGCAGTCCATCTGGGGGCCGCCATTGGCGATCGCAGCCTTCGTCCTTGGCGGGCTCGTCGTCTTTCCGGTTCTCGTCCTCATTGCGGCAACGGCCGCCGCACTCGGGCCGTGGCTGGGGTTCGCGACCGCAATGGCGGGCGTCCTGCTCAGCGCTCTGATCCTGTTTGCGATCGGCCGCTTCCTCGGCCGGGAACGGCTTCAGCGTCTGCTGGGTCGACGTGCCGCGCGCATCCAGGAACGCGTGGTCGGGAAGGGCATCCTGGCGGTTGTCGTCATCCGGATGCTTCCCATAGCACCGTTCTCGGTGGTGAACGTCGTGGCAGGTGCGAGCACGCTGCCTCTTCGTGACTTCATGGTGGGAACTCTGCTGGGCAGCACGCCCGGAATCCTGGCCATGGCGGTTCTCGGCTCGCAGATTGCAGAGCTCGCCAGAAATGCGTCCTGGAGCAACATGTTGCTGCTGGTACTGGCGTTCCTCGGCTGGCTCGGGGTCTGCGCCGGCGCGCAATTCGTGACGACATGGCTCGCCGGGAGGCGCTGATGGCGGCCGTGCGTTTCATGACCTGGAATGTGCACGGCACGTTCAATCTCAATCCGAAATTCGACCTGGAAGGCGTCTGCTCCATCCTGCGCAAATGGGCCCCTGATGTCGTCGCACTGCAGGAGGTCGACTCGCGGTCGCGATCGGACGACCCATTTGGGAAGTTGGCAAGCGTGATCGGAGATCACCGCGTGCACGCCAAGTCGATCGTCACCGAGGATGGTGACTATGGCCAGATGCTGCTGAGCCGCTTTCCGTTCTGCAGCGTGCCTGAAATCGTGGACGTTTCCTATCGAGAGCGGGAGCCACGCCGGGCGATCGCCACCGACTTGCTGACGCCTGCCGGTGACGTCCGCGTCGTGGCCACGCATCTCGGTTTGAGTATCCATGAGCGCCATGCCCAGGCGCAGTCCCTGGTGAGCCTGGTGAAACCGGCGAGAACCGTGGTCCTCGGTGATTTCAATGACTGGTTCTGGGTCCGATCTGTGCGGCGCGTGCTCGCGCAGGTCTGTCCCAACCGTACGCGATTGCGAACCTTCCCATCACGCTTGCCCTTGATGCGGCTCGACCGGATCTATGCAACCGGTGACAGTCGGATCGGGAGAGCTTGGACCGACGAAGCGGCGACGGCCTATTCCGACCATCTGCCCGTGATTGCAGACATCGAGATCGCCGCGGGCAGCTGATCTGCTCGCAGGCCTGCTATCTTGGGGGGCAGGCAGGGATTGAGGAGTTTCCGAAGGTGGGGAAGGCGACTTTTTTGCCCGACTGCGCAGCCGCCTCGTGCTCTCTGGAAAAGGCTTTGAGTCAGAAAGACTTGGCTACTGTGCATGGGGTTATTTTCGTAAGTCTCGTGTCGGCACCCGGCTCCTCACGGGACCATGCGGAACTTTTCTCGCACCGCCGCGTTATCTCGCCATGACTGAAGACCTTTCCTTCCGACGCAAACCCCTGACCCCCGAACAGCGCCACGCCCGCGATGCGGCTCGCCGGGTGGAGGCCGAGAAGGCCATGCGCGACCACGAAGCGGCGCAGAAGGCGTTCTACGCCAACAAGGAACGGCTCAAGGCCGAGCGGCTGGCGCGCGAAGCGGCGGCGGCGAAGGGCTGAGCGAACGCGCTTAGCCGCGCAATTTCCAAAAAATCGCATCTGCTGGCGGCCTGCGTTTGATTGTCGGCCGCCAATGTCGCTTGGGTGTCTGCTTCCCATCGGCAGGCTTGACGGAGCTTCGCTTCCGGGAGGAAGCTTCTGATGATCCAAAACTGACCTGAACCACGGAGACGTTCGCTCCCGACAAGTCCGATCCTCATCAGCGACGCAGAATGGAGCTGACCATGACCACGTTCGACAAGCGCGAGCGGGGCTTTGAAGCCAAATTCGCCCACGACGAGGAATTGATGTTCAAGGCCACGGCGCGGTCCAACAAGCTGCTCGGGCTTTGGGCCGCGGGCCAGCTCGGGCTCAGTGGCGATGCCGCTGCAAGCTACGCGGCTGCGCTGGTGACGGACCATCTGGATAGCCGGACGATGGACGATGTGGTCGGCAAGGTGGCGGGCGATCTCGCAGGCAAGGGGATCGCGCGCGAGCAGGTCGCGCAGAGGCTTCAGGAATGTCTGCACCAGGCGCTGGCGCAGCTCGAAGCGGATCGGCAATGACACCCGCTGCCGCGTTCATTCGGCGCGCTTGCCGCCTTCCGCGGGCTGTGCCGTTTCGTGCTACCGTGCCAGCCGCCGGAGACGGCGGCGAGCGGGAGGTGGGGGCATGTCACGGGTCAGCTTTGGCAAATGGTCCGGCGCAATCGCATGCGCCGGCGCCATGCTGGTCGCTGCAGGTGGCGCCGAGGTCTCGGCGACGCCGCTGACGCCGTTTCGCTACGAGGCGCAGGCCCAGCGTCATTGCCCGCGCGACAAGGTGGTTTGGCTCGACTTCGGCAAGGGCGTTTATTACCGCAAGGGTCAAAAGCGCTACGGCCAGGGCTTCGACGGCAGCTTCGTCTGCCAGAACGAGGCCCGCGGCGGCTTCTACCGCCGCTCGCTGTTGGGCCTGCGCTGAGCGGCGGGTTTCGGCGGCTGGCGGACCCGCCGGCTATTTCGCTGACGGCAGCCTGACCGGCACATGCGGGGAGGTGCTGATGACCCGGGGGCTTCCATCCGGATAGGTGCGGTTGCCGCGGATCAGGGATTCCAAGACCAGGAAGAACTTCTCGGCAAGCATTTGCGTCACCCTCGTTGGTGATGGCCTCTTGCAATTGGTCGAGGCGCCGAACGCAATAATTCAATCAACTGAATGGGAGCGGGGACAGCCGGGCCTGCTGCGCCGCAATGGAGAGAACCCGTGTTGGACAGGAGGACGTGCGGTTCAGGCAAACGCCAACGCGACGAGACTCGAGCAGAGCAGCACCAAGCCGCCGGCGGTCAAGGCCAGGAAGCCATCGGATACGAGGTCATGATTACGCATGGGACACCTGCCGCTCTCGTGTTCGATGCGCGAGTGGATCGACCAAGACCGTCCGAACGCGCCGCTGTGAAAGAGGTGATGCTTGCCGTCCGCGCGAGTGCCTTCAGGCCCTCGTGCGGTAACCCTCGAACGCATGGGCCAGAAAGATCCCCGCGCTTACCAGACCCATCAGTGCCGAAACCGTCTCGATCATCGTTAAATTCCAAATCCTGCCCTCGCATCCGAGAGAACGCGGGCGGCCTTGCACAGTCAAAAGAATTTCGGTGAGCGCCGCGACAATGGGGGTGGAGTGAGGATTTGGCGCAACAGACTGTCCGGCACTGGCACAGTGCGGGGGCCATCGCCCCGTAGAACAACGGAAAAATGCGAACGTCTCGTTTACCATCCCGGCGTGATCGCCGTGGGCTCCCCATTTCCGCCGCGTTCGGGTTGCGTTATCGTTACCGCTTCCGAGACGGTGGTGGGCCGCCTCGGATGAGATGACTGACCGGACAGCGCTCCCCGTAGCCAAAGCGGGTTGGGTACGCCTCCGGCGAAGTGGTATTTGGGGCGCATGGGGATCCGTCGGTCAGATTCGGTTTTGCGAGCCGCGCGCGGTGTTGCGGCGGTCGCGACCTGCCTTGCGCTCGCCAATTGCGCCTCCTCGAACAAGTTCGCCAGCCGGGTCGATCCGAAATACGGCGTGTCCTCGAGCCCGCGGGTGGTGGCCTTTGGCGATCCGGTCCCGAAGGGCGGCGGCACCTACCGCGTCGGCAAGCCCTATGTCGTGGCGGGCCGGACTTACGTGCCGGAGGAGGACGTCAACTACCGAGCTGAGGGCATGGCCTCCTGGTACGGCGACAGTTTCCACGGCCGCCTGACCGCCAATGGCGAGGTGTTCGATATGACCTCGCTGACCGCCGCGCATCCGACCCTGCCGATGCCGTCTTATGCGCGGGTGACCAACGTCTCGAACGGCAAGTCGCTGATCGTCCGCGTCAATGACCGCGGGCCCTATCACGGCAACCGCCTCATCGATGTCTCGAACAAGGCCGCCGAACTCCTTGAATTCAAAGGGAACGGCGTTGCCAAGGTCCGGGTCGAATATGTCGGCCGGGCGCCGCTCGAAGGCTCCGACGACCGTCAGCTTCTGGCGACCCTGCGGACCGGCGTCCCGGCGCCGTCGCCCTCGATGGTCCGGGTCGCCTCGGCCAAGCCGTTTGTGCCGGAGCTGCCGTCCTCGACCCGCGGTGCCATTCGCGGCGAGGTCCCGATGCCGGAGGGGCGGCCGTACAATCTCGGCAGTACCTCGGCCGATATGGCTTCGCTCAATGCTACCTCGGAAATGTCGGCTTCGAGCCGCAGCCGGGGCCGGGCGCTCCAGAACACCCGCGCGGTGTCCTATGGCGAGGACGGCCGCTACGCGAGCGAGACTGCTCCCTCCGTCGGTTATGCCTCGGACGGCGCGGCCGAAGCCCGCAGCATCCTCAGCGGCCGCGGCCTGTACTAGCCCGCGCTCTCCTTCAGGAACGCCAGCAGCGCTGCATTCACCTCGTCGGGCCGCTCCTGCTGCACCCAATGGCCGGCGCCCTCGATGATCAGCTTGCGCTTCAGATTGGGCAGCACGCGCTCGAGCTCGTTGACCCGCTTGGCCCCGATCAGGCCGGTGATGACGGCGTCCTTCGAGCCTGCGATGAAGAGGGAAGGCTGGTGAATCTGCGCGTCCTGCCAGGGCGCGGTCAGCTCCCAATTGCGGTCGATGTTGCGATACCAGTTCAGCCCGCCGCGGAAGCCGGACTTGCGGAAGGCCTCGGTGAAATAGGCCAGGTCTGCCTCGCTGAGCCAGCCAGGCAGCGGCTCGTCAGCGCCGGCGTGGCCGAGAAAGCCCTTGCCCTCCTGCACGAACATGGCCGCGGTGGGATCGGCGAGGCCCCGCCCGCCGAGGACGATGCGCATGGTGCGTGCGACGTCACGCTCGAGCTCGGCCTCGGCGACGCCGGGCGTCTGGAAATACTGCCAGTAGAAGTTGGTGACGCCGCCCTGGCGCAGCAGGTCGAGCGGCTTGCCGCGGCCCCGGAACGGCGGCGGCACGCTCAGGCCCGCGACCGCCGTGAAGATGTCCGGCCGGAACAGCGCCGCGTGCCAGGCGACCGGTGCACCCCAATCATGGCCGACCACCATCGCCTTGGTCTCGCCGAGGGCCTGGACCAGGCCGACCACGTCGCCGACCGTGTCGAAGATCGAGTAGGCGTTCGCGTCGAGCGGCGCCGCGCTCTGGCCATAGCCGCGCATGTCGGGGGCGACGACGTGAAACCCGGCTTCGGCGAGCGGCAGGATCTGGTGGCGCCAGGAATAGGACAGCTCCGGCCAGCCATGGCACAGTACGACCAGCGGTCCCTGGCCGGCTTCGCGGACGAACAGCTCGATCCCGTTGGCCTTGATCATGCGGGTTGAGGGCATTCGCTTTTCCGCCTTGTTTCAGGGGTTTGGTCGAAAAATATGAGGCGTCACGATAGGGGCGCGGCGAGAATCGTGCAATCTCGGCGACAAGCGTCCAACCGCGTGTTGTTCGCATCTGTTCCAGCTGTTAGAACGCCTCTCTCAGGGCTTCGCCATGACACTTCGTCTTCCTTTGCTTCGTCGCAACCGGCTCACCGCCGGAACGCTGGCGCGCGGGCTGATCGCGACTGTTTTGGCGGCGGCTATCGGATGGGGCGGGGCGCTCCATGCGGCCAACCAGAGCGTCCAGGGCGGCAAGAAAGCGGAAGATGCCGGCTTCGACGGCGATGCCCCGACCGCGATCCTGATCGAAGCCTCCTCGGGCAGCGTGCTGTTCGAGAAGAACGCCGACGAGCTGCGCGCGCCTTCGAGCATGATGAAGCTGATGACCGCCGAGGTCGTCTTCAATGCCATCAAGAAGGGCGACATCAAGCTGAATGACGAGTATCGGATCAGCGAGAATGCCTGGCGCAGAGGCGGGGCCCCCTCGGGCGGCTCGACCATGTTCGCCGCCATCAACAGCAAGGTCTCGGTCGACGATCTCCTGCGCGGCGCGATCATCCAGAGCGGCAACGACGCCTGCATCGCGCTGGCCGAAGCCATGGCGGGCAATGAGCGGATCTTTGCCGCCGACTTCATGACCAAGCGCGCCCGCGAGCTTGGCATGACCAGGTCGACCTTCGCCAATTCCAGCGGTCTGCCCGATCCCGGCAACAAGATGACGGTGCGCGAGCTCGGCATGCTTGCCCGGCACATCATCCTGGACTTCCCCGAATTCTACAAACTGTTCGGCGAGAAGGAGTTCACCTGGAACAAGATCCGCCAGCAAAACCGCAATCCGCTGCTCAATTCGATGGAAGGCGCTGACGGCCTGAAGACCGGCTACACCAAGGAAGGCGGCTACGGCATGGTCGGCTCCGCCGTGCAGAACGGCACGCGGCTGATCGTCGTCGTCAACGGACTTGACGATCCAGAGGACCGCGCCACGGAAGCCAAGAAGATGCTGGAATGGGGTTTTCGCAATTTCGAGACCCGCACCCTGATCGCAGCCGAGCAGCCCGTCGGCTACGCCAAGGTGTTCGGCGGCGAGAGCCGGTCGGTCAAGCTCATCGCCAAGACCCCTGTGAAGGTGATGGTGCACAAGAACGGCAGCGACAAGCTGATTGCGCGCATCGTCTATAGTGGCCCGGTGCGCGCGCCGATCGAGGCCGGCCAGCGGGTCGGCGTGGTCAGGGTCTGGCGCAGCGGCAACATCGCGGTCGAGACGCCGGTCTATGCCGCGGAGGCGATCGGCACCGGCTCGACCATGCGCCGCGCGATCGACGGCGCCAGCGAGCTCGTGATCGGCATGTTCCGCGCAGGCGCCGAGAAGCTCTGATCATGAGTGAGAGCGCTGCACAGCGACCGTCCGGACGGGGACGCTTCATCACCTTTGAAGGCGGCGAGGGCACGGGCAAGTCGACCCAGATCAAGAAGCTCGCCGACCGCCTCAAGGCGGCAAAGCTGCGCATCCGCGTGACGCGGGAGCCGGGCGGCTCGCCGGGCGCTGAAATCATGCGTCATCTGGTGCTGTCGGGCATGGGCAAGCTGCTCGGCCCCGAGGCCGAGACGCTGCTGTTTGCCGCCGCGCGCGATGACCATGTCCGCACGGTGATCCAGCCGGCGCTGAGCCAGGGCGTCTGGGTGCTGTGCGACCGCTTCGCGGACTCGACGCGGGCGTATCAGGGCAGCCTCGGCCAGGTGCCCGATGGTCTGATCAACGCGATGCAAAGGGTGACGATCGGCGACCTCAAGCCGGACCTCACCATCATCCTCGATTTGCCGGTCGAGATCGGCCTGCAACGTGCCGCCGCGCGCCGCGGCAGCGGCACGCCCGACAGGTTCGAGGCCGAGAAGCTCAGCTTCCACCAGGGCCTCCGCGAAGCCTATCGCAAGATCGCGGCGGAGGATCCCGCGCGCTGCGTGCTGATCGACGCCAATTCCGATCCGGACACGGTCGCCGCGCGCATCTGGACGGCGCTGCGCGAGCGCCTGCTGCCAACGCCTGCGTCAGTGGTGTCGGTATGAGCCCGCGTCAGGCCGAGCGCGAAACCGCCATACCGCATCCGCGCGAGACGTCGCAGTTGTTCGGCCATCGCGAGGCGGAGGCCGCGCTGCTTGATGCCTATCGCAGCGGACGCATTCCGCATGCCTGGCTGATCGGCGGGCCACAGGGGATCGGCAAGGCGACGCTGGCCTATCGCATGGCGCGCTTCGTGCTCACCCATGCGCAGCCGCTGGCGCCGGCCGTGCAGCGCGCCGAAAGCCTTGCGATCGATCACGACGACGCCGTGGCGCGGCAGGTGGCGGCCGGCTCGCATGGCGGCCTGCTGACGCTCGAGCGCACCGCCAACGAGCGCGGCGTGATGCGCACCGTGATCACCGTGGACGAGACGCGCGAGACGATCGGTTTTTTCGGCTCGACCGCTGCGGCCGAAGGCTGGCGCGTCTGCATCGTCGACACCGTCGACGAGCTCAATCCGAACGCGGCCAACGCGCTTCTGAAGATTCTCGAGGAGCCGCCGCAACAATCGCTGTTCCTGCTGGTGAGCCACGCACCCGCGCGGGTGCTCGCCACGATCCAGTCGCGCTGCCGCAAGCTGCGCCTGCGGCCGCTCGCCACGAACGATGTGATCGGCGCCGCCGCTTCGGCGGCTGAGCTCGATCCGAACGATGCCGCGCTGCGCGAGGCGGCCGAGGCCTCCGAGGGCAGCGTCGCACGGACGCTGACGTTGCTCGGTGGCGAGGCCCTGAAGCTTCAGCAGCGCACGGCGGCGCTGCTCGCGCGCCTGCCGCAGGTCGATCCGCGCGAATTGCACGCGCTCGGCGATTCGCTCGGCACAAGCGACCGCGTGGCGCTTGCGGCCTTCATCGACGGCATCGACCGCTGGATTGCGGAGCGCCTGCATGCGGATGAGGCCAATGCCAACCAGAACCTGCCGCGCCTTGCGCGGCTAGCTGAGGTATGGGAAAAGATCGTCCGCGCCGCGCGCGACACCGAAACCTACAATCTGGAGCGAAAGCCCTTGGTTTTCTCGGTGTTCGGCTGGCTGGCGGACGCAACGCGCTAAAGCATGATCCGGAAAAGTGCGCAGCGGTTTTCCGAAAAGATCATGCGCAAAACAATAACGGAACGCCGAGCCGTTTCCAAAATTCGAGAAGCCGGTAAAGGAATTCGTGGTGGCAACGCGAGCTAAGAAATCCGTCAAACGCAAGAGCGGCAAGAAGGCTGCGAAGAAGGCCGTCAAGAAAGCGGCGAAAAAGGCCAAGGCGCGCGCGGCCAAAGCTGCCAAGAAGGTCAAGAAGACCAAGAAGGCTGCCGTCAAGAAGAGCGTGAAGAAGGGCGCCGCAAAGAAGGCCGCAAAGAAGCAGGTCGTCGCCAGGAAGGCGGTGAAGCAGGCTGCCACAAAGCCGGCCAAGGCTCCGGCGAAGAAGGCCGCGAAAAAGGCGGTTGCGCCTGCCGTGACCGCCGCACCGGCTCCCGTCGCGCCTGTGAAGCCAAAGGCGCCGAAGTCCAAGGCCCCGCGCGCGCCGAAGCCCGTCGCTTCTCCGCAAGCTGCCGCGCCTGCGGTGGCCGCCCCGCGCGACAACGTGTTCTACATCACGACCGCGATCGCCTATCCCAACGGCAGCCCGCATATCGGTCATGCCTATGAGGCGATCGCGACCGACGCGCTGGCGCGCTTTGCGCGGCTCGACGGCAAGGATGTGTTCTTTTTGACCGGCACCGACGAGCACGGACAGAAGATGATTCAGACGGCGGCGAGCGAAGGCATGTCCACCGCTGCGCTCGCGACGCGCAATGCCGGCCGCTTCAAGGAGATGGACGAGCGCCTAGACGTGTCGTTCGACCGCTTCATCCGCACCACCGAGGAGCAGCATCACCGCTCCAGCCAGGAGATCTGGCGCCGCATGGAAGCGAATGGCGACATCTACGCCGACACCTATTCGGGCTGGTACTCGGTCCGTGACGAGGCCTATTACGCCGAGGACGAGACGCGCGTGAACGATGACGGCGTGCGCTTGGGGCCGCAGGGCACGCCTGTGGAATGGGTGGAGGAGAAGAGCTATTTCTTCCGCTTGTCGGCGTATCAGGACAAGCTGCTCAAGCTCTATGCGGATCAGCCAGACTTCATCGGGCCGGATTCCCGCAAGAACGAGGTCGTGAGCTTCGTCAAGGGCGGCCTGCGCGATCTCTCGATCTCGCGCACCACGTTCGATTGGGGCGTGAAGGTGCCCGGCGACGAAGAGCACGTGATGTATGTCTGGGTCGATGCGCTGACCAACTACATCACCGGCGTCGGTTTCCCCGATGAGAGCGACAGGAATTGGCGCTATTGGCCGGCCGACGTGCACGTCATCGGCAAGGACATCATCCGCTTCCATGCGGTGTATTGGCCGGCCTTCCTTTTGTCGGCGGGCATCCCGCTGCCGAAGCGGGTCTATGCCCATGGCTTCCTGTTCAACAGGGGCGAGAAGATGTCGAAGTCGGTCGGCAACACTGTAGATCCCTTCAACCTCGCCGACCAGTACGGCGTCGACCAGTTGCGCTACTTCTTCCTGCGCGAGGTGCCGTTCGGCCAGGACGGCAATTACAACCACGAGGCGATCGTCGCGCGCATCAACGCCGATCTCGCCAACGATCTCGGCAATCTCGCGCAGCGCTCGCTGTCGATGATCGCAAAACAGCTCGGCGGCGTGCTGCCCGAGCCCGGCGAGTTCAGCGACAACGACAAGGCGATCCTGGCGATGGCCGACGGCATGATCGCGGCCTCGCGTGAAGCCATGGCGACGCAGCAGATTCATCAATGGCTCAACGCCGTCTGGGCCGTGGTCGCGGAGGCCAACCGCTATTTTGCGGGTGAAGCGCCGTGGGCGCTCGCCAAGACGGACCCGGCCAGGCAGAAGACGGTGCTCTACGTCACCGCCGAAGTCGTGCGCCAGATCGCGATCCTGGCTCAGCCCGCGATGCCGACCGCCTCCGGCAAGCTGCTCGACAGCCTCGGCATCCCCGAAGCCGAGCGCAATTTTGACATGCTCGGCGGCGCGAAGCGCATCGCGCCCGGTTCGACGCTGCCGGCGCCGATGCCGGCGTTCCCGCGCTACGTCGAGCCGGCGGCCTGAAGGCGTTCGCACGATGCTGGTCGACAGTCATTGCCATCTGGATTTTTCGGACTTTGCGGAAGATCTCGACGGGATCGTGTCGCGGGCGCGAGCCGCCGGTATCGCCCGCATGGTCACGATCTCGACGCGGGTCCGCCGGCTGCAGGACCTGCTCGCCATCGCGGAGCGCTATGACGACGTCTATTGCTCGGTCGGCACCCATCCGCATCATGCGGACGAGGAGGACGGCATCGCGCCGGACGAGCTGATTGGGCTGACCCAGCATCCCAAGGTCGTCGCGCTCGGCGAGGCCGGGCTCGATTATTTCTACGACAACGGCTCGCCGGTGGCGCAGGCGAGGGGCTTTCGCGCCCACATCGCCGCCGCCCGCACCACCGGCCTGCCGCTGGTGATCCATACCCGCGAGGCCGACGAGGACTGCGCGCGCATCCTGGAAGAGGAGGCCGCAAAGGGATCGTTTCGCGCCGTGCTCCATTGTTACACGGGCGGGCGCGAGCTGGCACTGAAGGCGGTGTCGCTCGGGCTCTATATCGGCTTCACGGGAATCCTGACCTTCAAGAAATCGGAGGCCTTACGCGCGATCGCAGCCGAACTGCCGCCCGATCGTATCCTGGTTGAAACAGACTCGCCCTATCTTGCGCCCGGCAAATTTCGGGGCAAGCGCAACGAGCCGGCCTACGTGGTCGAGGTCGCAAAAGTGCTCGCCGAGACGCGCGGCGTGTCCCTTGACGAGATCTCGCGTCAGACCAGCGAAAACTTCTTCCGCCTGTTCTCGAAGGTGAAAGCTTGAGACTGGGAGCCACATGACGCTGACGCTGACGATCCTGGGCTGCGGCTCCTCCGCCGGCGTGCCGCGCCCGGCGCTCGGCTGGGGCGCCTGCGATCCCAGCAATCCCAAGAACCGCCGTCGCCGCTGCTCGCTGCTGGTCGAACGGACGTCCGAGCACGGCACGACACGCATCGTGATCGACACCTCGCCGGACCTGCGCGAACAATTGCTCTCGACCAATGTCGATCACATCGACGCGGTGTTCCTGACCCACGAGCATGCCGACCAGACCCACGGCATGGATGATCTGCGCTCGGTCGTCATGCACATGCGCCGGCGCATTCCGACCTATTTCAACCAGTCGACCGCCAAGGACATCCTGTCGCGGTTCTCCTATTGCTTCATCTCGCCCGAGGGCAGCGATTATCCGCCGATCCTGACGCGGCATTCGATCGAGGCGGGAGAAAGCCAGACCATTCTGGGGAAGGGCGGCGCGGTGACGATGACCGCCTTTCTGGTGCAGCACGGCAACATTCCCGCCCTCGGTTACCGCATCGGGGATGCGGCCTATACGCCAGACCTCAACGACATCCCGCGCGAGAGCTGGGGGGCGCTGGAAGATCTCGATCTCTGGATCGTCGACGGCCTGCGCTACACCAGCCATGTCAGTCATTTCAGCATCAACGATGCGCTGTCCTGGATCGAGCGATTCAAGCCGAAGCGTGCGGTCATCACCAACATGACCGCCGACGTCGATTACGAGGTCATCCGGCAGTCGCTGCCCCCTGGCGTGGTGCCAGCCTATGATGGGCTGCGGCTGGAGACGCCCTAAACCCGCGGTGGAAATTCTGCGGCAGCCGGCATAGACCTTGCTTGCGTCGGCCCCATCATGTTGATCTAACGTCTGAAAGACAGGCGCTGGGCAGGGCGATACTCAAAACGGAACCGGCACAACCCAGTGCAATCGGTCGGTCGAATCGCCGCGTGTGAGGATGGGGATTGCGTTGGCAGAGGACGATGTAGCGACTCAAGGACCGGTGCGACGCGCTCTGGACCTCCTTTATCTCGGCGCGGGCTATGCCGCGGGCGTCTTCCTGGTCGCGATCTTCGCAATCATGATGGTGATGTCGGTCGGGCGCCAGTTTGCGCTCAACATTCCCGCCGGCGATGATTTTGCGTCCTGGTGCATGGCGGCGATGGCGTTCCTTGGTCTCGCTCACACCTTCAAGCGCGGAGAGATGATCCGTGTCGGCCTCCTGCTGGAACGTCTGCACGGGCGGACCAAGCAGATCGCGGAGGTCGTGGCGCTCGGCATTGCCGCCGCCTTCATCCTCTACTTCACCCGTCATGCGGTGCAGATGACCTACGATTCCTGGCGCTTCAACGACGTGGCGCAGGGCGTCGTGGCGCTCCCGCTCTGGATTCCCCAGCTCGGCTTTGCCGGCGGCCTCGTGATCCTCTCGATCGCGCTGATCGACGAGATGGTCAACGTCATCGGCGGCAACCGTCCGAGCTACGAGAAGGGCTCGCCCGACGAGACTCCGGAAGAGTTCGTTGAGCGCATCTCGCAGGGCGGTGGAGGCTGACCATGGCCAATCTCGGCATGATCGAGCTGTCGTTCGTCCTGCTCGGCGTCATGATCCTGCTGCTAGGAAGCGGCGTCTGGATCGCGGTCTCGCTGGGACTGGTCGGCTTCGTGGCGATGGCGCTCACCACGAGCCTGCCGCTCGGCACCGTACTTGCGACCACCACCTGGAGCGCGAGCTCATCGTGGACGCTGGCGGCGCTACCGTTGTTCATCTGGATGGGAGAGATTCTCTTCCGTACCAAATTGTCGGAGGAAATGTTCCGCGGCCTGTCGCCCTGGGTGCAGTGGCTGCCTGGCCGCCTGACACATGTGAACGTGATCGGCTGCGGCATTTTCGCGGCGGTATCGGGCTCGTCGGCGGCGACCTGCGCGACGATCGGCAAGATCGCGCTGCCGGAGCTCGACAAGCGCGGCTACGACAAGGGCCTGAGCCTCGGATCGCTGGCGGGCTCGGGCACGCTCGGCCTGCTGATCCCGCCGTCGATTCCGATGGTGGTCTATGCCGTCACGGCGAACGTCTCCGTGCTTCAAGTGTTTCTCGGCGGCTTCCTGCCGGGATTGCTCGTGATCGCGCTCTATTCCGGCTACATCATCATCTGGTCGCTGCTCAATCCCAACAAGGTCCCGCCGCGCGATCCGCCGATGCCGTTTCGACAGAAGTTGCGGGAGTCAGCCAAGCTCGCGCCCTGTCTGCTGCTGATCCTGGCGGTGTTCCTGTCGCTCGTTCTCGGCTTTGCGACGGCGACGGAGTGCGCGGCCTGGGGCGTTTCCGGCGCGTTGCTGCTGGCGTGGTGGAGCGGCACGCTCACGCGCAAGAACTTCCTCGAGAGCATCATGAGCGCGACGCGCCTGACTTGCATGATCATGCTGATCCTGGCAGGCGCGGCCTACACCACGGCTGCGATGGCCTATACGGGCATTCCGGCCGCGCTCGCCACCTGGGTCCAGGGGCAGCACCTCACGCCGAGCATGCTGGCGCTGTATCTGAGCATCATGTACATCATCCTGGGTTGCCTGATCGACGGCATCTCGATGATCGTTCTGACGGCGGTGATCGTGCTGCCCATGGTCAGACAGGCCGGCCTCGACCTGGTCTGGTTCGGCGTCTATCTGATCATCCATGTCGAGATGGCACAGATCACGCCGCCGGTCGGGTTCAACCTGTTCGTGCTCCAGAACATGAGCGGCCGCGATACGTTCACGGTCGCGCGGGCGGCATTCCCGTTCTTCGTGCTGTTGCTCGCTGCGGTGTTCATCATCACGGAGTATCCGCAGATCGTGTTGTTCCTGCCGAAGCTCGCTTTCCCAGACTGAGCGTACCCGTTCTCTAGATCGACTGTGAGGAGAAGCCCGATGATGTCTCGTTTATTCCACGCATCCTTGATTGCCGGCGTTGTGCTGGCCGCGACACCTGCCTTGGCTCAGAGCAAATGGAATCTGCCGGCAGCGTATCCTGCGGACAATCCGCACTCCGAAAACCTGGTGGCGTTCGCCAAGGACGTCGAAGCCGCCACCTCGGGCAAGCTCCTGATCACGGTTCATCCGGGCGCCTCGCTGTTCAAGGCGCCCGACATCAAGCGCGCCGTGGTGACCGGGCAGGCGCAGATGGGTGAGGTGCTGCTGTCGATCCACGAGAACGAAGACCCGATCTTCGGCGTCGACGTCGTGCCGTTCCTCGCGACCAGCTTCCCCGAGGCGGCGAAGCTGTATCAGGCCTCCAAGCCTGCGATCGCCAAGAAGCTCGACGCGCAAGGTCTCAAGCTGCTGTTCGTGGTGCCGTGGGCACCGCAGGGCGTCTACGTCAACAAGCCGCTGGCCACGATCGAGGACATGAAGGGTCTGAAGTGGCGCGCCTACAATGTCGGGACCGCGCGGATCGGCGAACTGGTCGGCGCGCAATCGGTCACGATCCAGGCCGCGGAACTGCCACAGGCGTTGGCGACCGGCGTGGTGAACTCTTTCATGTCGTCGGGCGGCACCGGCTACGATTCGAAGGCGTGGGAGTCGCTCAAATACTTCTATGACGTGCAGGCCTGGATTCCGAAGAACTACACCTTCGTCAACAAGGCTGCGTTCGAGGCGCTCGACAAGCCGACCCAGGAAGCCATCCTGAAGGCCGCCGCCACCGCGGAGACGCGCGGCTGGAAGGCTTGGGAAGAGAAGGCCAATTGGTACCTCGGTCAGCTGAAGGCCAAAGGCATGACTGTCGAGCCGCCGAGCCCGGCACTGAAGGCCGGCTTCCAGAAGATCGGCGACCAGCTCACGGCCGACTGGCTCAAGAAGGCCGGCGCCGACGGTCAGGCGGTGCTCGACGCCTACAAGAAGATGTGAGGATGAGAGAGCTTCCGCCCGCCGCAGGCGGGCGGAAGCTTCTTTGGCCGCTGGTCAGGCCGAGATCGCCTTCACTGAGCCGACTTCGTTGCGCAGCAGGAACTTTTGGATCTTGCCCGTGGACGTCTTCGGGATCGGCCCGAACACGACCGCCTTCGGCGTCTTGAAGCCGGACATCTGGCTGCGGCAGAAGGCGATGATATCCGCCTCGCTGGCACTGGCGCCCTCTTTCAGTTCGACGAAGGCGCAGGGCACTTCACCCCATTTCGCATCGGGCTTTGCCACCACGGCCGCGAACAGCACGGCCGGGTGCTTGTATAGGATGTCCTCGACCTCGACCGAGGAAATGTTCTCGCCGCCGGAGATGATGATGTCCTTGGAGCGGTCCTTGATGATGACGTAGCCGTGCTCGTCGAGCACGCCGAGATCGCCGGTATGAAACCAGCCGCCTTCGAAAGCTTCCTTCGTCGCGTTCTCGTTCTTCAGGTAGCCTTTCATCACGATGTTGCCGCGGAACATAACCTCGCCGATGGTCTCGCCGTCGCGCGGCACCTGCTGCATCGTTTGCGGGTTGATCACGGTGACGGCTTCCTGGAGCGGGTAGGGCACGCCCTGCCGGCGCTTCATGCGCGCGCGCTCGGCGGCGGGCAGGTCATCCCAGCCCGGCTGCTCGGCGCAGACCGAGGCGGGGCCGTAGACCTCGGTCAGGCCATAGACATGTGTCAGCTTGATGCCGATGCTTTCGGCGCCTTCCAGCACCGCGACCGGCGGCGCGGCGCCGGCGATCAGGCCGATGACGCGGCGGGCCGCATCGCCCTTTGGTGCATCGGGCGCGTTGATCAGCGTGTTGTAGACGATCGGCGCGCCGCACATATGGGTGACGCCGTGGCTCTTGATCAGCTCGAAGATCCTGGTCGGCTCGACCTTGCGCAGGCAGACATTGATGCCGGCGGCCGCCGCAATGGTCCAGGGAAAGCACCAGCCGTTGCAGTGGAACATCGGCAGCGTCCAGAGATAGACCGGATGCTGGCCGAGATTGCCGGCGAGGATGTTGCTGACGGCGTTCAGATAGGCGCCGCGATGATGGGTGACGACGCCCTTGGGATTGCCCGTCGTGCCCGAGGTGTAGCTCAGCGCAATCGCGTCCCATTCATCGCTCGGCGTGATCGGCGCGAAGCCTGGATCGCCTTCGGCGACGGCTGCCTCGTATTCGATCTCGCCGATGCGCGTGCCGCCCTTGAACGATGCATCGTCGACGTCGACCACCAGCGGCTTGGGGCCGGTCATCTGCGCCAGGGCCGCAGTGATGACGCCTGAAAACTCTGGATCGACCAGGATGATTTTCGCGCCGCCATGATCGAGCTGGAACGCGATCGAAGGCGCATCGAGACGGATGTTGAGCGCGTTGAGCACGGCGCCGGTCATGGGCACCGCGAAGTGCGCCTCGTTCATCGCGGGAATGTTGGGCAGCATCGCCGCGACGGTGTCGCCGAGGCCGATGCCCTTGCTCGAAAGCCAGGAGGCAAAGCGCTTGCAGCGCTCATAGGTCTGCGCCCAGGTGAAGCTGCGGCCTTCATAGACCGTGCTGACGTGATCGGGATAGACCGCGGCGCTGCGCGCGAGGAAGCTCAGCGGGCTCAGCGGGACATAATTGGCTTGCGTCTTGTCGAGGCCGATATTGTACGGATTCTGTCGCTCACTCATCGACACCCTCCTTAAACCGCATCAAAGAAATCCGATCGAAATCCAGGGGAAGATCGCGACGATGATCAATCCCACCAGCAGCGCCAGCAGATAGCCCCAGATCGGCCTGATGCCTTCGACCGGATCGACGCGCCCGATGGCGCAGGCGGCATAATAACCGACGCCGAAGGGCGGGGCGAATAGCCCGATACCCATGGCGAGAATGATCACCATGGCGTAGTGCACCTCGTGCACGCCGACGGCGCGGGCGATCGGAAACAGCAGCGGTCCGAACAGCACGATCGCCGGGATGCCCTCCAGCACGCTGCCGAGAACGACGAAGGCCAGGATCGATACGGCGATGAAGGTCGCAGCGCCGCCCGGCAATCCCGTCATGGCCGCAGCCAGCGAGCGCGAGAAGCCGGATTGGGTCAGGCCCCAGGCCATGCCGGTCGCCGTGCCGATGATCAGGAGGATCGCACCCGACAGCGCGGCGGTCTCGACCAGCATCGGAAACAGCCGCCGCCAGTCGAAGCGGCGGTAGATCAGGAGGCCGACGAGGGCGCCATAGACGATGCCGATGGTGGAGACTTCGGTGGCGGTCGCGATGCCCTCGACCACGGCATAGCGGATCACGAAGGGCAGCGCGAGCGCGGGCAGGGCGACGACGAAGGTCTTGCCGATGTCGGATGCCGTCGAGCGGCGGACGTGGCTCATGTCCTCGTGGCGGTAGCGCCACCACACCAGCATGCAGAGCGTGACGGCGAGCACGACGCCGGGCAGGAGGCCGCCGGTGAAGAGGGCGGCGATCGAGACGCCCGTGACCGAGCCGATTGTGATCAGCACGAGGCTGGGCGGGATGGTCTCGGTCTGGGCTCCGGTGGCCGCAAGCAGCGCGACGAGATCGCCGGGCTTGGCGCCGCGCTCTTTCATCTCCGGGAACAGCACGGGCGCGACCGCCGCCATGTCGGCCGCCTTGGCCCCGGAGATGCCGGAGACGAGGTACATGGCGCCGACCAGCACGTAATGCAGGCCGCCCCTGATATGGCCAAGCAGGCTTGCCAGGAACGCCACCATGGCCCGCGCCATGCCGGTCATCTCGATCAGCAACCCTAAGAACACGAACAACGGCACGGAAAGCAGGATGAGGTGGCTCATGCCCTCGTCCATCCGTCCGACCAGCACCATGACCGGCGTGCGCGTGGTCAGCGCGAGATAGCCGTAGATCGCAAGACCAAAGCCGAACGCAATGGGAACCCCGGCAAACACGCAGAAGCCGGCGACGCCGACGAAGAAGATGATGAGGTTGAGATTGCCGAGCGGCCGCAGCAATGGCTCGGCCAGCCAGAACAGGCCGATCACGACCGCAACCGAGAGCACGGCAGCCGCAACCATTCGGTGGTCGGCGGCGCGCACGAGCCGCAGCAGGGCAAAGGCCGCCATCAGGCCAATGCCGGCCGGCAGCGCGGCGGCGCGCCACATATTGGAGATCTGCAGCGCCGGCGTCGTGATGTAGCTTTCTTCATAGGCGTAGTCGCAGGCCGGCCAGACGATCAGGATCAGGAACGCCAGGGCCGCGGAGGTCGCGACCAGATCGAGATAGGCCCGCATAGCCGGCCTGGCGCTCGCGACGATCGCCGTCATGCGCATGTGCTCGGAGCGGCGGAACGCAACCGCCGCGCCCAACATGGCGAGCCACAGGAACAGGATCGAGGCGAGCTCGTCCGACCAGATCAGCGGCCGGTGCAGGCCATAGCGTGCGACCACGCCGGCAAACAGGATCACGATCTCGGCGACCACCAGGAGCGCCGTCGGGATTTCGACCATGAGGCCGAGCACGCGCTCGACGGAGGCCAGCAGCGAAGGTCGGCGAGGGGACTGCAACGTCACCTCGCCCACCACTTCGGTCACCTCGATCTCGACGTGAGCCATCCTGATACCGACCTCGACGGCCCCAACGCGCTACGACAGCTTGCCGACGGCCTTCTCCAGAAGCTCCCAGGCCTGATCGCCATATTTGCCCTTCCATTCGGCATAGAAGCCGGCCGAGCGCAGCTTGTCGCGGAACGGCGCGATGGCCGGCTGGTTGAAGGCCAGGCCCTTGCCCGCGAGCTCCTGCTGCAGGTTGGCGTTCAGCTTGGCGGTATCCTCACGCTCCTTGACGGCGGCGGCATTGATGTTCTTGGCGACGATGGTGCGCACGTCCTGCGGCAGCTTTTCCCAGGCTCTGCGGTTGGCCAGGAACCAGAAGCCGTCCCACATGTGGTTGGTCAGCGAGCAGTACTTCTGCACCTCGTAGAGCTTGCCGGTCGAGATGATGGCCAGCGGGTTCTCCTGACCCTCGACGATCCTGGTCTGGAGCGCGGAATAAACCTCGCTGAAATTGATCGAGGCCGGCGCGGCATCGAACGCCTTGAACATCGAGGTCCACAGCGGCGACACCGGCACGCGGATCTTGAAGCCCTTGAGGTCGTCAGGCCCGGTGATCGGCTTGCTCGACGACGTGGTCTGGCGGAAGCCGTTGTCCCAGATCTTCTCCATGACCTCGAGCCCGGCCTTCTTGATCTCGCCGCGGACATGGGCGCCGAGATCGCCGTCCATGGCCTTCCAGACCGTGTCATAGTCCGGGAACGCAAAGCCGATGCCGTTGATGGACGCCGCCGGCACCAGGGTCGACAGGATCAGGCCGGACAGCGTGAAGAACTCGACGCCGCCGGAGCGGATCTGGCTCAGCATGTCGGTGTCTGAGCCGAGCTGGTTGTTCGGGAAGATCTGCAGGTCGAACTTGCCGCCTGTCTCGGTCTTGATCGCCGCCGCCATCTCCTTGGCACGGACGTTGAGCGGATGTGTGTCGGGCAAGTTATTGGCGTACTTGTAAGTGAACTCGGCGCTCTGGGCGCGCGCCACATGGGGCGCACCGAGGCCGCCCAGGACTGCGGTCGCGGCGGAGGCCTTGAGAAGCGTGCGTCGGGAAAAGCGCGTGGACGGGACCATGAGTCTGCTTCCTCGGAAGGTTTGTTGTTGTTGTTCTGAGATGCAAACCTATACGGACGGTCGGCCTTAAGGTCATCTGCGATCTCGCGGATGCCTCGCTTATTGCAGCCGGACAAGGTCACGACAATATCGGCTTTCGCAGACCTCGACCCCGATTCAAAACCTGAAAAACAACCCCATGCACAGTAGACGTCAAGAGCTAAGACGACGGCCGACGCGCAGACGGAGGTACAGGTTTTGGCGAAGGTCGGATGTCAGCAATTGCGCCTAAATAACTGATCGGATTGTACATAAAGATATTCCATAATATACCTTATGCGAATCACGGATACGCGGGTCCAGACTGGTCCGGCCGCGCCGTGCCTCGAACCACTACTCACCTTCTTTCGATTGATCCGGCCTAGCGAGCTATGAAGCGGCGCTCGTCGTCCGGATTTGCACCTTGGCTCCGTCGGCAAGGTCCACCGACGGATTGAGAATGATGTGATCCCCGCGCTCGACCCCGCTGTCGACTTCGAGCTGACGGCCGAGATCGCGCAGCACGTGGATCGTCCTGAAATGCACGGTTCCATTCGCGACCACGGCGACTTGCATTCCTTTGGCATTGAAGATCACCGCGTCAGCCGAAATTTGGAAGCTTGGCGTCCGGCGTGGGATACGAAGTTCCACGGTGCAGTAGATCCCCGACGTGAGCGCCGCATCGGGATTGGGGATATCGACCTCCGTCAGCAGCGTCCGCGAGCCGGGCTGGAGTGCATCCGCTATCCGGGTCACCGTCCCGGGAAAGGTCCGGTCCGGGATCTCGGGTACGTGGACGATCGCGGCAATGCCAGGCCTGAGGTTGAATGCGGCGTCCTGCGGCACGAACACCTGGGTACGGATGACGCTGCCCTGCTGGAGGGTGAACATGAACGTGCCCGAGGTGGCATCGGCCTGGACCAGGCTGCCGACGTCGACATTGCGCTGGGTGATGACGCCGTCGAACGGAGCCACTACGCGCTGATACAGCTTCTGCTGGCGGAGCACCTGCAACTGCGCCTGCTCGGCCGTGATGTTCGCCTGCGCCACGGATACCGCCGCCTCCTGGGCCTTCAGTGTCTGCTCGTCAATAGTGCCCTGCTGCGCGGTCACCCATCCCTTGTCGACCAGCGGCCGATCGCGGTCCCAGGTCACCTTGGCGAGTTCCCGGTTGGCTTGCGCCTGCTGGTACGACCAATTGAGCTGGGCGAGTGTTGCCTCCGCCTGGGCGATCTGGTGATCGAGCTCGGGGGCATTGATCTCGGCGAGCAGCTGCCCTGCCTTGACGTGGTCGCCGATATCGACGGCGCGAATGGCGATATAACCGCTGGCGCGGGCGAAGATGTTGGCACTCGCAAATGCGGAGGTCGTGGCCGGCAACTCGACGACCTCGACTTGATCGGCGGGCTCGACGGTGGCCACACGGACTTGCGGAACAAAATCTCGTTGCTGCTCGGCTGTCGCTAGGACCTGGCGGTGCTCGGCATATTGGCGCCAGGCCCCCGCCGCCAGCAGCGCGCCGGAAATGAGGATCAGGCTAAAGCCGGCGAGGCGCCCTCCCCGACGAGTCTGCCCTCGAGGTGTGACGTCCTGGTTCTGACCAGGTTCGGCCAGGCGCTCGGGTTCGATTGGTCTGTTGAAGTTCATTCCAGCACCTCGTCGAATACCCCGTGGTGTGTCTTCCCGTCATTGCCCTTGCGAAGAACCGCGAAGAGGTAAGGCACGACCAGCAGCGTGGTCGGCGTTGCGAACAGCAGCCCCCCGATGACGGCGCGGGCCAGCGCGGCGTTCTGTTCCTCGCCGGCGGCGCCGATCGCCATCGGGATCATGCCGACGATCATCGCGGCCGCGGTCATCAGAACCGGCCGGATTCGGGTATGGCCGGCCTCGACCGCGGCTTCAAAGGCGGTCTTGCCTGCGAGCTGCTGCTCGCGGGCAAAGGTCACGAGCAGGATCGAGTTCGCCGAGGCGACGCCGACCGCCATGATCGCTCCCATCAGCGAGGGCACATTGAGTGTCGTGCTGGTCATGAACAGCATGGTCAGGATGCCGCAGAGCGTGGCCGGCAAGGCCAGAATGACGACCAAGGGATCGCCGAAATTCTGGTAATTCACGACCATGAGCAGGTAGACGAGCACGGCGGCAAACAGCAGTCCTGTGCCGAGGTTGATGAAGGCACTGTTCATGCTCTGGATCTGGCCGGTGGCCTGGATCGTGTTGCCGGGCTTGAGCTGCTTCTGAAGATCGGCCGTTACCTTGGCGATGTCGCTCGCCACGCTGCCGAGATCGCGGTCCTGGACACTGGCATAGACCTCGTAGACCGGCTGCACATTGGCCTGGTTGGCGTTGGTCGGGATCGTGCCGCGCTGGAATGTGGCGACGTTGCCAAGCAAGCCGGGAATGGGCGTGTCAGTCTGCGGTGACGCCAGCGAGGTCGATACCGGCGTGTTGGCGAGATCGTTGAGCGATGCGATCTGCCGCTCGGGCGTCTGCACGGCCAAGTAATAGGGAATGCCGGAGGTAGGGTCGGTCCAGAAATTCGGCATGACCTGCTCCGAAGAGCTCAGGCTGACGTTGAGGTTGCTTGCGATCGTGTCGGCATTGAGCCCCAGCTGCGCAGCGCGGGTGCGGTCGATATTCGCGTAAAAGGCCGGTGCGTTGACCTCCTGCTGGAGATGGACGTCGGCGATTCCCGGGATCGCGGCGAGACGCCGGCGCAGCTCGGTGGCGACCTTCAGGTTGTTTGCCTTGTCGTAGCCCACGGTTCGCACGTCGATCTGGGCCGGCAGCCCGAAATTGAGGATCTGGGTGACGATGTCGGCTGCCTGGAAGTAAAAAGTGTCTTCGGGAAACGCAGCCGGCAGGGCCTCGCGCAGCTTGCGCACGTAGTCGGCCGTTGGCCGGTGGCCTTCCCTCAGCGAAACGAGGATGACACCATCATTGACGCCGATGGTCGAACCGTCGCTGAATGCCAGATTATAGGAGCGCGCCGGCAGGCCGATATTGTCGACGATCAGCGCGCGATCCCTCTCCGGAACGATCTCGCGGATCTTGTCCTCGACCTGCTGAAAGATCGCCTCGGTATTCTCGATCCGGCTTCCGGCCGGCGCGCGCACATGGAGCTGGATCTGTCCCCCGTCGATGACCGGGAAGAAATCGCGGCCGACCATGGGGAACAGCACGAGGCCCAGTGCCAGAACGGCGACCATGCCCGCAGGAATGATGAAGCGATGCTCGATCAATCCGGTCAGGATATGCGAATAGGCATGGCGCATCGCCTCGAAATGTCGCTCGAAGGCCGCATGAAAGCGCGCGAAGGGACCGCGTGGTTCAGCACCGGTCTCGCCGTGGCGCTCGCCCTCGAGCAGGAGACCGATGATGATCGGCGTCAATGTCCGCGACAACCCGTATGACGCCAGCATCGCGAAGACCACCGCAAGGCCCAGCGGCGTGAACAGATATTTGGCCGGTCCTTCCAGGAAGACGACCGACGTGAAGACGCAGCTGATCGCCAGGGTCGAGACGAGCGTGGGTATGGCGATGCCGGCCGCGCCGTGCAGCGTGGCCTGCGACAGAGGCTCTCCCTCCTCCGTGAGCAGGCGATGGGTATTCTCGATCGTGACCGTGGAATCGTCGACCAGGATACCGACGGCGAGCGCCAGTCCTCCCAGCGTCATCGTGTTCAAGGTCTCCCCGAGGAAGTGGAGCACGATCAGCGATGTGAGGATCGATAGCGGAATCGAGATCATCACCACGAGCGTCGATCGCCATGATCCAAGGAACAGCAGGATCATCAGCGCTGTCAGCGCGGCTGCGATAGCGCCCTCGCGCAGCACGCCTTCCACCGATTGCTTGACGAACACCGACTGATCGAACAGCTCGTCGATACGCATGCCCGGAGGCGCGGCGGCGCGTGCGGCTGCGAGCGCCTTGTGAACCGCGTTGACCACGCTGAGCGTCGAGGCGTTGCCGTTCTTGATGATGCTGAGCAGCACCGAACGGCGACCGTTCTGGCGCACGACATTCTGCTGCACCAGCCAGCCATCGTGAACCTGCCCGACATCCCTGACGAAAATCGTGGCGCCATTGACGACCTTGATCGGGATGTTGTTCAGGTCCTTGATCGATGGCGGCGTCGCATTGGTCCGGACCACATATTGCTTGTCACCCATCTTTGCGGTGCCTGCCGGCAGCGTCAGGTTCTGGGCGTTGACCGCATTGACGACGTCGAGGGGCGTCAGCCCCTTGGCGACCAGCTTGGCTGGATCGAGATCGACCATGATCTGGCGGTATTTTCCGCCCGATGGCGTCGGCAGCGTGATGCCCGGAATGGGCGCCAGTTGCTGACGTATGCGATAGATGCCGTAGTCGTAGAGCTGCTGCTCGCTGAGCGTATCGGAGCTCAGACTAACCTGGAGCACGGGCACGCTCGAGGCGTTGAACTGAACGACGACCGGCGCCTGGATGCCGGGCGGCATCAGCGCGCGGATGGCGTTGGTGGCGGAGACGATTTGCGAAATGGCGAGGTCGAGATTGACGTCGGGTTGGAAGTAGATCTTCTGCACCGACAGGCCAGCCATGGTCTGTGCCTCGATGTTCCTGATGCCGTTGACGTTCGAACTGATCGAGTACTGGCTGTAGGTGGTGACGCGTTGCTCCATTTCCGGCGTACTGAGGCCGGTATAACTCCAGATCACGGTCACGACCGGGATGTCGATATCCGGAAAGATGTCGGTCGGCATCGCGAATAGGGTGACTGCGCCGAGGAACAGGATCAGCGCGGCGACCACGTAGAAGGTGTGGGGAAATCGCAAGGCGAAACGAACGATACCCATCGAGCACTCCTCGCGCGTCGCAGCCTGTTGCGGCCACCACGGCTGTCCAGATCAGCGTTGACGCATGGCACGCGGCGTGTTGCCGGTGCGGCCACCTCGTGCGCTCCTGGATGGTTCTTGGTCTCGAGGGTCAACGATGAACCCCGCTCACACTCCCGGCTTCGGGCGTCCGGAATTGCAGTCGTGAGCAAACATGGCAACAGCAGATCAGAAGTGAATGCGGTGTGGTGTTAATTCACGGCAATGATCGGCGGGATTCGACCACAAATCGGTGAGCGCCCTCGTTTTGAATCTCAAGACCATGCGAGCTATATCGCGAGGCCCAGCTCAGTCCGTCGAGATGGCCGAAGCCGATATCGCCCCTGCCCGAGCTCAAAGCCGTGGTAGCTCAGTCCTGGCTGATTGCGTGCTCCGGCGCATCTTCCGCCCGCATGCCGCAGTGGAAAGTTCGGAAAGTGTGTGCCAGTTCATACAATCGAGCGGCCGCGAGCCGCACTATTCCCCAAATAAGTTGCATAACGAAACACGTTTTGGGTGCCGGCCGGTCCTGGCGCGAAGGCGCTTTGAGCCGCGTGCGACCCGGGGGAGCCAAAAACATGCGTCGTGATTTGACCATCAAAACCGGCAGCATGGCCGGCACGTCCGATTTCAGGGTGATGGCTCCGATCAAGAAGGGGTTCGTGCCGTCACTGGATGCGACCACGTACAAGACCCGCGTCAAATACGTGCTGCGGGCGCTGAATGGCGGACGCGCCAACGCGTATGAATACGAGCTCGCCCGCGTGCTGACCGATTCCGTTGACCGCGTCGGGCGGATCCACTCGGTGGGCATCGCCGTGCTCGAACCCGAGGACGAATCCGTTGACGGCGTGGACTATGTGCTTCTGACCGCGACGTTCGACGGGTCGTGGGAAGCCTATGTCCGCGTCATATGGCAGAAGGCCGCCCGGCTGCTCGACCTCATCTTCTGCAATACCGATGGTTATGTGCTCGGATACGAGAACACGTACGAAAACTGGGGTATCTGGCTCAAGAGCAAGCAGACCGAAGCCTATTTCCTCTATGCCACCCCCGACCTGACCGTGGATGACACGCGCTTCCTGCGGATGGAGGAGCGAGTCTATCGGCGCGCCTCTGGCGCCGGCGCCGACAAGATCGTCACGCGGATCAGGATTCCCTCGCCGGAAGACATCGCGCGACACTCGATATTCGAGGTCGACGGCCAGGTCGGCGTCGATCCGACCAATGCCGGCTTCAGCAAACCACTCAGCATCGAAGCTGCCGCCCGGCCTCCGTTTCGCCACGGCATCCGCGCACTGGCGGGACTCTACCGTCTGGCCGACTTCTATCCGCCGGGCACGCATGACGGGGTGCTTCTGCATCGGGCCGGCCACGAGCTGCTGCCCGAATTCGTCACCATGATCAACGACCCCACCTACGCGGAAGGCGTCAAGCGCGCTCGCCGGCGCTATGAAGAGGCCCTGCGCTGGTTGATGACCCCGCCCGATGTGGCGCCGGTACGGCGCAACCTGCCCCTCGCCCCGCCGGCCGACCTGCCGTTGCAGGATCCCGGCAACGTGCAAGGCGGAATTCTGACCGCCTACAATTCAGATCACGGCTGTCTGTTGCTGCTGCAGTTCGCCAACCCGGCCGCACTGGCCGCGTTTCTCGACGTCCTCCAGGTGACTTCCGAAGCCGACGTTCTGACGCCGGGGCAGATCGTCACCAACATCGCATTCACGGTCGAGGGACTGCGTCAGGCCGGCCTGTCCGACGAAGAGGTGCGCACTCTGCCGGAAGAGTTCGTGCAGGGCATGGAAAGACGCGCCGGCCTGCTCGGCGATGTGCGTTGGAATCATCCCCTGCGATGGCGCCTTCCCGCCAGCAATTGGGCGCTCGGGACCGACGCGCCGGACCTGCCCGACGGCGACCCGGCGCCGCGGATCAGCATGAGCTCGGTCCATGCCGTCCTCCAGCTCCGCCTGTTGCTACCCAAGGACGCGCAGACGACGGCGGATGCGAGACATGCGTTGATGGCCGAAATGAACCGCCTGGTCGGGGTCGATGCGGGTATCAGGCCCCTTTCGATCCAATGGATGCAGCGGCAGCGCGACAAGATATCCCGCGACATGCAGGACCATTTCGGGTTCGCCGACGGCAGTTCGAACCCGGTGCTGCGTGAGTGCGAGGCCGGCACGCACTATTCCAATCGGGTGCATCTCGGCGAAATTCTGTGCGGCTATCCGAACATCGCCGACGAGACGGCGCCGTTCGGCAACGCGACCAATCGTGCTCACGCGATGCTCCGCGACGGCAGCTTTATGGCGCTGCGCAAGCTGCGGCAGGACGTCGAGCAGCTCGAGGATGTCCTCGCCCGCGCGACGCGACAGGCAGCCGAGATGGTCGGACCGGACGCGCCTGCCCTGACGCGTGAGACGCTGATGGCCAAGATGATGGGACGCTGGCCGACCGGCCATTCCCAGGCCGGGCAACCCCTGACCCCTACTCCGCCCCCTGACAAAGGCCACAACGACTTCAACTACGACGCCGACCCGCAGGCCCAATCGTGTCCGTTTCACGCGCACATACGGCGCGCCAATCCGCGCGTGTCGATCACCAAGGCGGATGCCGGCGCCCGGCCCCCACGGATCGTCAGGCGCGGCATGTCCTACGGTCCGCCCGTCGACCCGCAAGCCGCCAAATCCGGCCAGCAGCCAGAGCGCGGCCTGGTTTTCATGGCCTACAATGCCAGCCTCGGCGAGCAGTTCGAGGTGGTGCAGAGCTGGCTCTCTGGCGGCAACAGCTCGGGTGCGTCCTCGGGGGTCAGCGATCCCTTCCTCGGCGTCGCCGAGCCTGGCCGGCTCCGGCATTTCCGTTTCGAGCATGGAGGCCAAACCATTCGTGTGGCACTGGACGGCTCGGACCGGCTCCACGACGAACCTCGTCCGTTCGTCCGTCTGGAATGGGGAGCATATTTCTTTGCGCCATCGAAGAAGGCGCTTGCCGATCTAAAGCAATGGGCGGCGAGCCAGGGGTACAAACCGGCGGTGACGTGGTGCGCGGATCAGGGGGAAAAAGAGATCGCGCGTCTGCGCCTGATCGAGCGCCAGCAGGGCGAAGCCGCGGCGATGGCCGCGTGGAAGACAGCGCTCGAAGATCCGGATTCAGCCTCGCATTTCGTCAACGCCTCGATCTGGGCTGCGATCCGCGAGCGCCACGGCGGCGCGCTTCGCACGCCCTTCGGGGTCTTGGTGGCCGACCGCGACATGGTCTACAAGGTGTTCGCCGACTCCGACACCAAGCTGACCATCACGGGCTATCTTCCCCGCATGCTGCGGTCGTTCGGCATCCTCTATCTTGGCCGCGACGCCGGGCAGCCAGACCAAGTCTACGAGCAGGAATCCGAGGCCTGCAATGCCGCGATCATGGCCCTCGACCAACCCGCCGCATTCGAGCTGGCGCGCGCGGTCACACAGAAGGTGCTGGGCTTCATGGTCAAGCAGACGATCGACTATGCCGCCAGCGACGGCGAAGCGAGCTGGGAGCTGACCGTCGACGTGCACGAATTGGTGGATCCGCTGCTCGCCGCCTTCTGCGAAGCGTGGTTCGGGTTGAGCGAAGACGGGGGCCATTTCCGCCGCGTCGGCTATCGCTGGGATTGGACGCCGGGCGAGCCGCCCGGCTATCCCGGGCATTTCCTGTCGCCTTCGCGCTACATCTTCCAGCCGCACCCGAACGCGACAGTGGAGGCGATCGGCGCGGCACATGGCGACGCTGCACGCCGTGCCATGGAAAATTTCCTGACGCAGTTCGGGCCGACAAACGCGCCAGTGACGAAGGCAGTCTATAACTCGCCGCGGGGCACCGGCGACATTCCGTTCGTGGCGCGCACGGTCGCCGGCGCCATGATGGGATTCATTCCGACCGTTGACGGCAACCTGCGACGAATATTGAACGAATGGCTGCGCGAAGGAACGCTATGGGCGTTGCGCGCTCGCTATGCCGGCACGAAGGCAAAGAACTATATGGACGCTCTCAACCGGCTGAGAGACGACTTCATCCCCGCGATGCAACTTCGCGCGGTGCCCGAACTGATCTGGCGGACGGCCGTCGTTTCGCAGACCATCGGAGGTGTCGAGGTCAGGCCCGGAGACGTCATCGTCGCCGGCGCGGTCTCCGCCACCCAGCAAAGTCTCGCCGAAGGCCGTCAGGACATCTACCACGCTTTCGGCGGCAACCGCAGGGTCGCGGGGCATCCCACGCATTCATGTCCCGGAGCAGACCCGGCACTGGCGGTGATGCTGGGTTTCTTCAGCGCACTGGTGGAGACGGAGCTGCCCTTGCGGACCGGCCCCATTCCAATGAGCCTGACGATGGACGGAAGAGTTCCCGCGCCGAGCCCACCGCCACCCTAGAGCCGTGGGCAGGTGCGCAGCGATCAGACGGCACAATGCCGAGCGAGCTGATCGTTCGCGTGGATGACGGGTATGCCGGCGACGCGCCTGATCGTCTGCTCCGCATGCCAGTGCATGCCGAGCGCGCGCAGTTTCTCCGCGGCTTCCATCATGGTCTGGCGAGCCGCCTCGCCCCGGCCCTGCCCTGCGAGGAGCTCGCCCCGCAGGGAAAGATTCAGGGCCGCATCGCGCAGTGACCGGCGCCACCCTGCGGAGGTTTCGGCCCGGCGCAACCAGCGCTCGCTGAGGCGAAGATCCTGGCGCAAAGCTGCGAGCTTCGCCAGCGCGCGGCACGCCGCGGCTTCGCCCAGTCGCTCGCTTTCGCGTGCGCGCCGCAGGACATGGGCGGCATACCGCCGCGCCGTCTCGACATCGCCTTCGGCGGTCGCCGCCTCGACGAGCCAGCTGTATTGAACCGACGTGTAGAATTGAAAGTTGCGCCGCTCCATCCATTCGGCGGCGTTGCGCAACTGCAGCAGGCCCTCGGCGTCGCCGGTTGCCGACCAGCGGGCAAATCCCGAGGCGGCCCGGCAATCCGCCAGAAGCAGCAGGCTGCGCGTGTTCTCGGCGATGCGCGCCCCTTCCACGGCAAGCTGCTCCGCCTCCTGCCAGCGGCCCTGCCAGATCAGCGCGACTGCGATCCAGTTGCGCACGGAATTGACGACCGGATGGGTCGAGCCTCCGACCAGAGCCATGGCTTCGCCGAAACAGGCGTGGGCGTCCTCGAAATCGCCGCGATCCGCAAGGACACCGCCCTTGCACGATAGCGCATAGGCGGCTCCGAAGGATATCGCACCATGCCGCCGGCTGCGTTGCTGCTTGGTCGAAATGGCGGCGTCGATCAGGGCGATGGCTTCGTCGTACTGACAGCTTGCAGCAAGAATCTGACCGAGCGTCGCTTCGATCTGAGCGATCAGGCGACGATCTTCGAGCTTGCGCGCCAATTCCAGTGCCGTCCGCGTGTGCGTCACGGCTTCGCGGAAGCGGCCGAACCCGTAGCACATCCAGCCGAGCCATTCATAGGCGCTGGCCATCGCGGCGGTCTCGCCGAGGGAGGACGCGATTGCAACCGCGCGTTCGAACACAGAGGTGTCGTCGGTCAGCGACAGCGGGTCGAAGATGTTGGCCATACCCAGCTTGTTGGCCAGCAAGCACCAGCGCAGCGATTGCTCGCGCGAGCGATTGGGCACGCGATCCAGCGCCTGCATCGCAACCTGGTACTGCGCGCTGGCACGATCGAGCGCAAATGCAGCCATGGCCTTGTCGCCGGCACGTTCGGCATAATGGGCTGCGCTTTCCCAATGACCCGCGCCTTGCGAATGGTAGGCCAGAGCTTCCATCGCATCCTCGCGATCAGCCTGCTCGGACCGCGCCAGCAGGGTGTCTTCGATCCGCTTGTGCAATGCCTGACGCTCGTGCAGGCCAATGGTGTCGTAGACCGCATCGCGCGTGATGCCGTGCTTGAAGCGAAGGACGCCGCCCGCTGGATCGGCAAAGAGAAAGTCCGCATCCGCCAATGCCCGCACGATGGCCGGGTTGGGTTCGCTGCCGCAGGCCGAAACCAGCAGCCCGTGCGGCACGGTGTTGCCGATGACGGCCGCGGCGCGAACCACGTTCGCCTCGTCGGGCGGCAGGCGTGCCAGGCGCGAAGCGACCAGGGTTGCGATCCAGCCCTGTTTGCTGCGCGCTTCGAACGAGGCAGGATCGTTGGCGGCGATGGAATGGCAGAGCTCTTCGATGAACAACGGCACCCCGCCCGCATAGGCATGGATGCGGGCTACCAGGAAGGGGTCGGCCTGCGGGACCCAGCGTCGTACGGCAAAGTCGGTTTCCGGCCCCTGAAACGGTTCGAGAAACAGGTGCGGCGCGCCGGAAATCCATTCGGTGCCGTCCTCGCGCGGCCGGCTGGCGAGGATGACGCGAGGTCCGTTGGGCAATTCCAGCAAAGCCTGCAGCAATTGGCGGCTCGCGTCATCAGACCATTGCCAGTCGTCGATCACCAGCACCAGCGGGCCATGTGCCGACAGTCCGGTGAAGAACCCGAGCAGATCGCCGACGACGCCATCGACGGTGATGCGGCCGCCGCGCGCATCGGCGCCGGCCGACGCCAGTGCGAGAATCGATTCTGCGTTCGGACCGAGTTGGGCCGCCCAGGGCTCCAGAGCCGCGCGCGCCGTCTCCTTTGCCTCGACGAGGGAGGCGTCCGCTCGAATTCCCAGTGCAGCGCGCAGCATCTGCAGGAATGGTTGCAGGACCTCTGCACCGACGTAACTCTCGCAACTGCCTCGCAGCAGCCTGATGCGCTCGGTGCCGACGTGCCCCAGCACTTCTTCCAGAAGGCGCGTCTTGCCGAGTCCGGGTCCGCCGACGACCACCGCGCAGCGTTGCGCCTGCGCAGGTGCTTCGCTCAGAAAGCGTGTCAGGAAGCCGAATATCTCGTTGCGGCCGATGAAGGGCGTCAGGCCGCGGCGCGAGGTTGCCTCGAAGCGCCGGGTCGCCGTGCTTCGACCCAACACCAGCCTCGCCGGCGGCATTCCCGAAGCCGCCGGGAGGTGGGCGGCGAGCTCGAAGAAGTTGGCATGCGGCCCAAGGGCATCGAGGCTGGCCAGGATCTGATCCGGACCGGCGTGGCGCGACAGGTGCGCTGCCGTGTTCACGACATCGCCGATCAGGTCATACCGGCCGGACTCGATGTCGCCTTGGGTCAGGAGCACGGTGCCGGCATGGATACCCGAATGCATTCGAAGCGGCATCAGCGCCGGCGATACGCCATCGTGGCGCAGCTCTCCAACCCATTTATGAATATCGAGCGCTGCTTCCGCAGCACGACGGCCGTCGTCTTCGCCGGATTGGGGATAGCCGAAAATGGCGAGGGCACCGTCTCCCTGCGTGCGGATGATACGACCACCGTGCTTCGCCACCGCGCGATGCCAGATCTGCCGCAACTGGCTGAGGAGTTCGGAAAGGTGCTCGGACTCGACATCCCGGCCCAGGGCGGTTGATCCGACAAGGTCGGAGAACAGCACCGTCAATCGATGACGTTCGCCTCTGGGGTCGCGGGTCTGCGTAATCATCGTCAATCGCAGCCAACTCGTTGACGAACCGCAAGAACGGTCTCCAGCGGGTGCCAGACCGGATGCAGCAAGTATCGCAAAAGGCCATAGTAACTCGCCCAACCCGCAAGTGGAAGCTCGCGGGGATTGCATCCGCCGAATATGACGATCAGGACGACCGCATTGGCCTAACCTATTCAAAAACCTCGTGTCTTCCGTTTGCCGACGGCGCGGCCCCGCCTCGCCCTGCGCAGGCCAAGGCGTGGTTCAAAGCCGGTGGTTCAAAGCCGGAGGATCACGGCGGAGGATATCGAGCTGCCGTTCCTAGGGAAGCGGCAGCCGCTCCAGCTGGCTCTGCGCCTTCTTGACGGCGGCCGCATACCAGCTCTGGCTCGGGGCTTCCTTGGCGAAGCACGCCGTGAAGGCGGTCATTGCCTTGTCCTCGCGGGCCATCTCGCCGCGCGGGTCTTTCTTGTCGACGGGCTTGGCCATCATCTGCTTCCAGACCTTCTCGCAGGTCGCGATCGGGGCGGTCTTCACGGCCTCCCTTGCCGCGAGGAAATAGACCTTGTCGCCCTGGATCGCGACGACGTCGATTTCGTCCGGCGGGCCCTTGAGGCCGCCATTGCCGCGCACGCCGAGCACAGCGGCTGCGACGCTCGCCCTTGCCGGCTTGGTGATCGGCAGCTCCGCGTAGATCGCGAAGGCGGCGTCCTGGATGGCGTAATAATAGAAGCGGTCGGATTTCAACGCGGCGCCACTGTCCTGAGGCATGCCGTCGGCGCGATGCTCGCCAAGCCAGTGCTTGAGCAGCCCGGTCGTGGTCACAACAGCCTGCATCTTGTCGCCTTCGGATGCGAAGCTCAGCCCATCGAGATGGCCGAAGCCGATGTCGTCCTTGAACAGCGTATCGACGTTCGACTTGCCCTCGGCCGGGAGTCCCCTGATCGCGACCGGACCGACCAGGCCGCGCAGCACGCCGGCCAGCTCCTTCAGGGCCGCATCGTGCTGCTTGTAGATCTCGTCGCTCTCCTTGGCGTTCGAGAATTTTGCGATGTAGCGGTCGCGCAGGTCGAGATAATGCTGCTCGGGCGCGGCCGCCCCGGCGGGCGCGGCCAGGACGAGCAGGCAGAGCAAGGCAGGCAATCTCATTGCGATTCCGGGAAGACTGGAGAGCGATCTCCCATCTTTGTGCCGACGCCGCGTGCCAAGGTTCATCCCTTGGCGGAACGCGGGTGCCCTACTCTGCCGGCGTCAGTTGCTCCCGGTTCAGCCGCACGGCCGCCGTCTCGCGCACGCGAACGCGGGCGCGGCGCTTGCGCCACCAGATCACGACGCCGGTGACAGAGAGCGCGGCGACCACGAGGCCCATCACCGAGATCAGGATGCGCCCGAACAGTCCGACGATGCGGCCCGAATGCAGCGGAAACTGCGCCTGCACGAAGATGTCGGCGGCGGTGCCGACCCAGGGCAGCCGCTCGCCGATGGGGCGGCCGTCCTCGCTGTCGTAATAGAGCTGCGCCGGGCCCACGCCGCCGGCGCCGTGATCGTCGCCGGGATGGAAGAAGGCGGCGGCATAGACGCCATGGGCCGGGCCGTAGCTGAGCGCGCCCACTGGGGTGGTCCAGCCTCGCGCCTTGCCGTCGGCGGCCGCGCGGGCAGCAATCTCGGCGAACGTCATCTTGGGCTCGATCGGATTATCGAGATCGCGATAGGGCCGCTGCTCATAGGGTGTCGGGGTGTAGTTCGACACCATCTTCATCAGCGGCGAGAACACCTCGAAATAGAGGTTCAGCGAAAACGCGGTGAAGGCGATGATGAACAGCACGCCCCAGGTCCACAGGCTGAAGGCGCGGTGGATGTCGAAATTGATCCGGTAGGCGCTGCCCGAGGTCTTGATAGTCCAGGCCGGCGCCCAGCGCGCCCAGAAGCCGCGCTCGAGCTGGCGCGCGACTTCGGGCGCCCGCGCGGCCTTGGCGCGCCGGCGCGAGGGCAGCGTCAGGTAGAAGCCGACGAAGCAATCGATGGTCCAGATGATAGCAATGATGCCGAGCACGCGCATGCCCCAGCGGTCGCTGCCCCAGAATTCCGGGATGTGCATCGTGTAGTGCAGCTTGTAGAGAAACGAGACGAAGTTTTCGCGCGTGACGGGCCACACCGCGCCCCAATAGCGCCGGCCGAGCTCCGCACCGGTGTTGGGATCGAGGAAGACCTGATTGTAGTCGAGCGGGTAACGCTTGCCGGTCGCGGGGTCGATCCGCGGCATGACGAAGAACCACAGCGAGTGCCCCTCCTCAGGCGTCATGAAGAGATAGACGACGCGCGCACGCGGATCGCGCTGCTCGATCATCTTGGCAAGCTCGAGCGAGGGAATGGCCGGGCCCTTCGTCGAGACGTCGAACAGGTGGCTGTTGAGGACGTCGTCGAGCTCGTGATCCCAGGAGATGATCGCGCCGGTGATGCCGGAGAAGAACAGGAAGGCGGCCGTCAGCAGTCCCGCCCAGCGATGCAGTTTGCCGAATATCGCTCTCATCGCTCAGATCTCATTCCCACTGGACCCGGCCCCTCATTTGCCGGACCGCTTTTCGATTGGACTCGCCGCCGGCCGTTCAGCCGGTGGGCCTTCGGCCTAACGCAGGGACCGTTGCAGTGCGAGAGGTCCGACATTAGAATTTGTCGAGACTGGCCAATAAGCTGCGCGACAAAGCGTCCAGGCGTGATCGGGTGTTCGCGCAGCCGCGTGCGTTACGGCCAATCGGCAAAATTCAGCGTCGGTCTCGATCGCCCCGCTCTCGCGCGTGCCGCAACGCGCCGACGCCATACGCCCGGTGCCTCGCCGGTGTGCTTGTGGAAAAAGCGGCTGAAATAGGCGGTGTCCGTGAAGCCCAGCGCGAATGCGATCTGCTTGACGGCGATGGTTCCCGCCTCCAGCCGTGCCGCCGCTTCCCTGACCAGGCGCTGCTGAATCAGCTCGCTCGGCGAGCGCTTCAGCTCGCGGCTGCAGAGTGCGTGCAGGCGATCCGGCGTGGTGCCGAGTAACCTCGCGTAATCGCTGACGCGCAGGTGCTGTTGATAGCGCTCCTCGAGCAACCTGCGGAACCGGCTCAGGATCTCGGTGCTGCTGCTCTCCTCGTTGCGGTTGCCGTCGCCAGCGAACAGGCGCCAGAATCGCAGCACGCACAGCGTCAGCTCCGCCGACATGATCGACGCTGCACCGCTGCGTGCGGGCGAGGCGATCTCGGCGGCGATCGCCGCGATCGAACGCGCGATCGTGGCCGCGAGATCGGCCTCGACCTGCAACGCCAGGATGCCGCCTGCGCCCTCGAGCGCGAGATAGGCCGCCTCCGCCGACGGCGGGAGATAGCGATGCCAGATACCGGCGCGCAATTGCAGCAGCTGCGCCGTCGTGCCTGCCGACACCTCCAGATAGTCGGCGGATCCTGCCGGGAGCCAGACCAGCGCGGGTCCGACCGTCCGCATGGTCCTGCCGGCCTGACCGATCTCAGCGGTCCCCCCGCCGGGAAGGCAGAGCAGATGAATGAACGGACGGGCCGCTTTCGAGGTCAGCGTCCATCGCCGCGCGACGTAATGCGCCGCGATCAGCTCGGCGCCCACAGGCACAGCCCCACTCGGGACGGTTGCCGTTGCCGGATCTGGGCCCGCGACGCCTCGACGCACTTGGCCATCAAGGCCAGAAACGTCCAATCTTTCACCGGATTTGTCCATTGTGCGAGCAAAGCTTGGGATGCTTGCTAGGTCAAGTCCCGGTGGCGGCCGGCTCAATGATGCCGCCCTAGAGAAAGTCGGGATCAAGAGGAAACGACCACTCACTGCGATGCCGACCATCGCTTGAGTGCAACAGGAGGGAGACACGATATGTTTTCAGCGAACCGTCGAACGTTGCTGCGCGTCGCTGGCCTTGCGGCTCTGGCCGGAACGCTGGGGACGTCCTCGGCCGACGCGCAGGAGAAGATTCGGATCGGCTACGCCATTTCCAAGACCGGTCCTTATGCCGGCGGCGCCGGCATCACCACCCTGCCCAATTATGAGCTGTGGGTGAAGGACGTGAATGCCGCCGGCGGCATCAAGCTCGGCGACAAGAAGCTGCCGATCGAGGTGGTCGAATATGACGACCGCAGCAGCTCGGAAGAAGCCGTCAAGGCGATCGAGCGCCTCGCCAACCAGGACAAGGTCGATTTCATTCTTTCGCCGTGGGGCACGGGTCTCAATCTCGCGGTCGGCCCGACTCTGAACCGCCTGGGCTACCCTCACCTCGCGGTCACGTCGGTGACCGACAAGGCGCCGGAGCTTGCCAAGCGCTGGTCGAACGCGACGTTCTGGCTCGGGACGTCGGCCCAGATATCCGAGGGGCTCGCCGATCTGCTCGGCAAGCTGAAGAGCGAAGGCAAGATCGGGGCGAACATCGCGATGGTCAGCATCGCCGACCAGTTCGGCATCGAGCTGTCCGCCGCGGGCCGCGAGGCCTTCAAGAAGCACGGCTTCAAGCTCGGCTATGACAAGACCTATCCGATGGGCACGCAGGATCTCCAGCCTCTGTTGAAGGATGCGATCGCGTCGAACCCGGATGCGTTCGTCGCCTTCAGCTATCCGCCGGATACGATCGCGCTGACCGAGCAGGCGCAGCTGTTGAAGTTCAACCCGAAGGTTTTCTACGTCGGCGTCGGCACCGCGTTCCCGCTTTACAAGGGCAAGTTTGCCGCCAACAGCGACGGCGTGATGGGCATCGGCGGTTGGAATGCCGAGTCTCCGCAGCTGAAGGAGTATCTGGCGCGCCACAAGGCCACGACCGGCAAGGAACCGGATCGTTGGGCGAGCTCGATCACCTATGCGAGCCTGCAGGTGCTCCAGCAGGCCATCGAAAAGGTCGGCAAGCTCGATCGCACCGCTGTCGCGGCGGAAATCCGTGCGGGCACGTTCGAGACCATCATCGGCAAGGTCAAGCTGAAGGACGGGCTGCTTCAGGAGGTCTGGAGCGTCGGGCAGTGGCAGAACGGCGAGTTCTACGCCCTCGCACCGACCTCGCTGCCGGGCGCGCGTGCCGCGGTCGTGCCCAAGCCGCAGTGGCAGTAGGCTGGTTGGCAGGCCTTGCGTCGGCGAGCCTGCCGTCCGCTCAAGGGGGCGCCGCTTCATGTTGCTTGTCGACATCATCCTGCCGGGCCTCGTGCTCGGCGGCATGTACGCGCTGATCGCGCTCGGGCTGACGCTGCAATATGGCGTGGCGCGGATCATGAACCTCTCCTATGGAGAGTCGCTGGTCGCGGCCGCCTTCGGCGCGTTCTCGCTCTATAGCGGCCTTGGGCTGAGCCCGCTCGCGGCGCTGCTGCTGGCGGTCCCGGTCGCGATGGTGCTGAACTGGCTGCTGTATCGCTTCCTGCTGGAACGGCTGATGCGGCGCGGCAAGGACCGGGGCGCGCAGGAGATCGACAGCATCCTCGTCACCTTCGGCGTGCTGTTCGTGATCCAGGGCGCCATGCTGGTCGCCTTTGGCGGCCAGTACTACAGCTATAGCTATCTCTCCATTCCGTTGACGATCATGGGCTCGACGCTTGCTGTCAATCGGCTCGCCGCTCTGCTGTTCGCGGCGCTTGTCGGCGGCGCCGTGTATCTCGCCCTCACCCGCACCCGGATCGGCACTGCGGTACGCGCCATCGCAGTCGATGCCAACGCCGCGCGTCTCGTCGGCATCGACGTCGCGGCCCTGTCGGGGTTGGCGTTTGCCTTTGGCGGCGGCCTCGTCGCCGTCGGCGGCGTGCTGATCAGCATGTTCCTCACCTTCAATGCCGCGATGGGCGTGGTCTTCACGATGAAGGCACTGGTCGTCGTCATCATGGGCGGTGTCGGCAACGTCATCGGTGCGCTGGTCGCCGGACTGCTGCTTGGTGTGGTCGAGACCGCGGTGGCGCGGCTGGTCGATCCCGGTCTGACGCTGGCTGCGACCTACGCCCTGTTTCTCGGCGTGCTCGTGATCAAGCCGACCGGCCTGTTCGGCAGGGCCGCGTCATGACGGGGCCCGTCCGGATTTTGCTGTGGTGCGCCGGCCTCGCCCTCGCCGCATGCCTCGTCACCTATCCGCTCTATGCCAACGGCTATTATCTCGCGCTCGGCATCAGCGTGCTCTATTTCACGATCCTGGCGACCGCGTGGGCGATGTTTTCGGGCCCGACGCGCTACATCTCGCTTGCCACGGTCGCGTTCTTCGGGCTCGGCGCTTACACGGCTGCGGTGCTCGGCGAGACCATGCCCTGGCCGGTCGTGCTGCTGGCCGCAGCCGGCGTGGGCGCACTCACCGCCGCAATCACCGGGCTTTCGACGCTGCGGCTGTCCGGGATCTATTTCGTGATCTTCTCCTTCGGCTTGGCCGAGCTGATCCGGCAGCTCGTGATCTGGTACGAGGTCAACATCCACAAGTCGGTCGGCCGCTATCTCTTCAGTGCGGTGACGCAGGACGTTCTCTACTGGCAGCTGCTGGGCTTGACCGCGGTCGTCTTCCTGGTGGGCTGGATGCTCGGGCGCTCGCGCTATGGGCTGGCCCTGCGCGCCATCGGCGCCGACGAGACCGCGGCGAGCCATTCCGGCATCGATGCCACGCGGATCAAGCTCGGCGTCTTCATTCTGAGCGCGACCTTCATGGCGGTGACCGGCGCGGTCATGGCGCCACGCTGGACCTATATCGATCCGGCCATTGCATTCAATCCAACCATCTCGTTCCAGGTCGTGATCATGGCCCTGCTGGGCGGCGCGGGCTCGCTGTTCGGGCCCGTGCTGGGCGTCATTCCCCTGGTCCTGCTGTTCGAGGTGCTGACCGCGACGCTGCCCAACCATTTCAGCATCGTGCTCGGCGTCATCTTCGTGTTCATCGTGATGGTGTTGCCGAACGGCGTGGTCGGCCTGTTCGGGGTGAGCCGCTGGCGCGTTCCGGCCGGCGGTCCTGCCACCGCGCCCGCCCGCGCGGGCGATGCACCGCTGCTCGCGGTCGACGGCGTCAGCAAATCGTTCAGCGGATTGCGCGCCGTCGACGGTGTCAGCTTCACGGTCACCACGGGCGAGATCATCGGCATCATCGGCCCGAACGGATCCGGCAAGACGACGCTGCTGAATACGCTGTCCGGGGCGCTGCGGCCCTCCTCGGGCACGATCCGGCTGGGCGGCATCGTCCTCAACGGTATGCGCGCGCACCAGATCGCGCGCCTTGGCCTTGCGCGCACGTTCCAGCTGGTGCGCGTGATGCCGGACCTGACGGTGGCCGAAAACGTTGCGGCGGCGCGGCTGTTCTCGACCTCGAACGGCTCGGGCGCAACGGCAAGCGAGCTGCTGGACCTCGTCGGGCTCGGCAAGCTGCAGGAAGCGCCCGCGAGCGAGCTGACCTATATCGACCAGAAGCGGCTCGAGCTTGCCCGCGCGCTGGCGCTGCAGCCGCGCCTCGTGCTGCTCGACGAATGGCTGGCGGGTCTCAATCCGAGCGAGCTCGAGACCGGCATCGCGCTGATCGCGAAATTGCGCGATCGCGGCCTCACCATCATCATGGTCGAGCATGTCATGGATGCGATCCGAGCGCTGTGCAGCCATTGCATCGTCATGAATGCCGGCAGCGTGATCGCGCGCGGCGCGCCGGAGGCCGTGTTGTCCGATCCAAGAGTCGTTGCCGCCTATCTCGGAGGCGACGATGCTTGAGGTCGCCGCCCTCTCCCACTTCTATGGCAAGCACCAGGCTCTCGCCGACATTGCGCTTGCTATCGGGCAAGGCGAGATCGTCGCGATCCTCGGCGCCAACGGCGCCGGCAAGTCCACCCTGCTCAAGAGCATCGCCGGGCTGGTCAAGCCCGCGCCGGGCGCAACGATCCGGTTCGAGGGACATCACATTGGCGAACTGCCCGCCCATCTGATCGTGGAGCGCGGCATCGCGCTGGTGCCCGAAGGCCGCGGCGTGTTCGGCGATTTGACGGTTGCCGAGAATCTGCAGCTCGGCGCCTACCCCGCCCGCGCCCGCGCAGGCGAGGCAGACCGGCTCGCGAGGATCCTGCGACTGTTCCCGCGCCTTGCCGAGCGCATGGCCCAGGCCGTTCGCACCATGAGCGGCGGCGAGCAGCAGATGGTGGCGATCGGCCGGGCGCTGATGTCGAACCCGCTGCTGCTCCTGCTCGATGAGCCCTCGCTCGGCCTGTCGCCCCTGCTCAGCCGGGAGGTCTTCCGCGCGTTGGCGGAGATTCGCAGCGGCGGCCTCAGCGTATTGCTGGTCGAGCAGAATGCGCGGGCGAGCCTCGACATCGCCGACCGTGTCTACCTGATCGAGTCCGGCCGCAACGCCGGCAGCGGACCGGCCAGTGCGATGAAGAACGATCCGGAGGTTCAGCGCGCCTATCTCGGCAAGGCCCGCGCGGCCCCGTCCCCACCATAATCGCTCAATCCCGCCTGCAACCTTTGGAGTGCATCATGAACGCGATCGACCTTCTCATCGGCGGCAAGGACCAGTCGGCAAGTAATCAACGCACCTTCCAGCGCCACAACCCGATCTCCGGCGACGTCGCGACCATCGTGGCGGCGGCCTCGATCGACGACGCGATGCGGGCCGCGGACGCTGCGGCCGCCGCCTTCCCGGCCTGGTCACAGCTCGGTCCGTCCGAGCGCCGCAAGCGGCTCAATGCGGCCGCCGACATCCTCGCACGCCGGGCCGCGGAATTCACCGCGCTGATGGTCGCCGAAACCGGCGCCACCGCGGGCTGGGCCGGATTCAACGTGCACCTGGCCGAAGGCATGCTGCGCGAAGCCGCGGCCATGACGACGCAGATATCCGGCGAAGTCATTCCGACCGACAAGCCCGACAACCTCGCCATGGCGTTTCGCCAGCCGGTCGGCGTGGTGCTCGGCATCGCGCCCTGGAACGCTCCCGTGATCCTCGGCGTGCGATCGGTCGCGATGCCGCTCGCCTGCGGCAATACCGTGGTGCTGAAGGCGTCCGAGATGAGCCCGGGCGTGCATCGTCTGATCGGAAGCTGCCTGGCGGAGGCCGGCCTCGGTGACGGCGTCGTCAATGTCGTGACCAACGCGCCCGAGGATGCGCAGGCGGTGGTCGAGGCGCTGATCGCCCATCCTGCGATCCGCCGCGTCAATTTCACCGGCTCGACCCGCGTCGGCCGCCTCATCGCACTCGCATGCGCAAAGCACCTAAAGCGCGCGCTGCTGGAGCTTGGCGGCAAGGCCCCGCTCGTGATCCTCGACGATGCCGATCTCGACGCTGCCGTGAATGCGGCAGCGTTCGGAGCCTTCATGAACCAGGGGCAGATCTGCATGTCGACCGAGCGGATCGTGGTCGACGACAAGGTGGCGGACGCCTTCATCGCCAAGTTCGCCGCCAAGGCCAGGAGCCTTCCCTTCGGCGATCCCCGCAAGGGCAATGTCGTGCTCGGCTCGCTGGTCAGTGACGCCGCCTGCGAGCGCGTCCGGGGCCTGATCGACGATGCCGTCGCCAAGGGCGCGGTGCTTGCTGCCGGCGGCCACGGCAGCGGCACCATCATGCCCGCCACCATCGTCGATCATGTCACGCCGGCGATGCGTATCTATGGCGAGGAGAGCTTTGGTCCGGTCGTGACCGTGGTGCGCGTGAGCGGGATCGACGAAGCCGTGCGCGTGGCCAACGACACCGAATACGGCCTCTCCTCGGCCGTGTTCGGCCGCGACATCGCCCGTGCGCTCGGCGTTGCCAGGCGGATCGAGGCGGGCATCTGCCACGTCAACGCCCCGACCGTGCATGACGAGCCTCAGATGCCGTTCGGCGGCACCAAGGCGTCAGGCTATGGCCGCTTCGGCGGCAAGGCCGCAATCGACGAGTTCACCGAACTGCGCTGGATCACCGTGCAGACCGGGCCCCGGCACTATCCGTTCTGATCGGCGGGATGCAGATCCGGCCTCCAAGGCCGGACTGTCCCTCGGATTGTGCTCACCAGCGGTAGGTCAGCCTGGCGATGGCTTTCCGCCCTTCCGCGTAGAAGCAGCCCGACATGCTGTAGCATGCGGCGACATAGCGGGTGTCGGCGAGATTGGTGACGTTCAGTGCCAGGCGCCAATTGTCCCTGTTGTAGGCCAGCAGCGCGTCGAGAACGGTCGACGATCCCACCTTGAACGTGTTGGCCTCGTCGCCCCAGGTCGCGCCGACATAGCGGATGCCGCCGCCGAATTGCAGGCCCGCGAGCGGCCCGTTCTGGAGCGTATAGTCGCTCCACAGCGAGGCGCGGTTGAGCGGCACCGTAGTTGGCGCCTTGCCGACATTCACCGGATCCTGCGTGACCATGGCGTCGACATAGGCATAGGCGGCGCGCAGGTTCCAGCCATCGGCGAGCGACATCGTGCCTTCGAGCTCGATGCCGCGCGACTTCACCTGCCCGATCTGTTCGTAAAAGGTGGCCGCGGGCACGTACACGGCGACGTTGTCGCGCGTCAGGTCGAAGGCGGCGAAGGTGAACAGCGCGTTCCAGCCGACCGGCTGGTACTTGACGCCGACCTCGTATTGGACGCCGGTCTCGGGATTGAGCATCTGTCCGCCAAAGCCGGTCGCGAGCAGCGGCAGGAACGATTCCGAGTAGCTGAAATAAGGCGCGATGCCGTTGTCGAAATTGTACATCACCGCGGCTCGGCCGGTGAAGGCCGAGGCGTCCTTCGCGGCCGTCGTGTTGGCGATACCGTTGTCGACCTGCGTCGTCACGAAATCCTGGCGGCCGCCGAGCTGGAAAGAGAGCCGGCCGAGCTTGATCTGATCCTGCGCATAGACGCCGACCTGGGATTGCTTGACGCCCGTATTGTCGTTCATAGCGCCGATGGCGTAGTCGTAGCTGTAATTCGGATTGAAGACGTTGATCTCGGGGGACGAGGTCGTGACGCCGAAGGCGGTGTCGCGGAAGGACGTGTTGCGATAGTCGACACCAACCAGCGTGGTGTGGCTGAGAATGCCGGTGGTGAACTTGCCCTGGAGCTGGTTGTCCACGGCCAATGAGTTGATGTAGGAGTTGCTGTAGCTGCCATAGCGCGCGAGCTGCCCTGCGGCTTCGTTGGTATAGCCGCCGCCGTAAAACACCTTCTCCTCGTTGTGCTGATAGGCGTAGCGCAGATTTTGCCGGAACGTGACGTTGTCGGTGAAATTGTGCGCGAGCTGGTAGCCGACGGTTGCGATCTCGGTGTTGAACGCGTCGAAGCCCGGCACGCCCGCGAAGAACGAGACCGGGATAGTGCGGCCGTTGTTCGGCCACACCGTGCCCGACGCCGGCAGGAACTGAAGGCCCCACCCCGCCCGGTCGCGCTGGTAGTTGGCGAGCAGGGTGATGGTGGTGTCCTCGTTCGGCTTGAACGTCACCGCGGGCGCGATGAAGACGCGGTTGTCCTTGCTGAAGTCCACCTGGGTCTGTCCGTCACGCACGACGCCGGTCAGGCGCCACAGCACCGTCCCTTCCTTGTTGGCGGGGCCGCCCATGTCGAACTGGCCCTGATAGCGATTGAAGCTGCCGCCCGAGATCGAGACCTCGCCGAACTGCTGCGCCGTCGGCAGCTTGGTCACGTAGTTGAGAACGCCGCCGGTGCCGCTGCCGCCATACATCGCGGAGGACGGACCCTTGAGCACCTCGATGCGCTCGGCCCCATAGGGCTCGAGGCCATTGAAGTGCACGTAATTGCTGGAGGGAATGCGCAGGCCGTCGACGAAAAGGCCCGGCATCGTCATGTCGAAACCGCGGATCTGGAGGCCGCCGAAGCGCGTGTCCGAGCCGCCATTGACGTCGCCGCTGACGCCGGCGGTGTAGCGCAAGGCCTCGCCGATCGAGACCGCGCCCTGGTTTCTGATCTGATCGGTGGTGATGACCGACACCGACTGCGGCGTTTCGATCAGCGGCGTATCAGTCTTGGTGGCGGTGCCGCTGCGCGTCGCAACGAAACCGCGCACCGGACCATTGGCGCGTTCGCCCGTTGCGCCGTTCGATGAGGCCGACTGGGTCGGTGCGGCCTGCTGCGCCGGCGCGCGGCGGTTGGCGCGTGCAGTACGTGTCGCCGCCCTTCGCGACGACGCAATTGCCGCCGGACGAGCGCGCTGCGCCGGCGCTTCGACGGTGACCGGAGGAATCTGCGTCTGGGCCTGGGCAGAGCCGAAGGGCGCGGTGAGAGCGAATGTGCTGGCCGCGCCAAGGAAGAGCATCTGAATCTGTCGGCGGCGCGTGTTCTTACGCGAAGAAGGTTGGAAATCGGTCACGTCTGTTGAGCCCCACGCACTGCCGGCTTTGCCGGTATCGTTCTTGATGGCCCGCCCTAACTCAGGCGGTTTCGGAGTGCGATAGGAACAGCGTTAGAATTTCTCCAGACGTGTGCACAGCACCTGCGAGGCATGCGCTCATGCGCGCTGCTTCTTTGGGATTGGAATCCCTCTAAAATGATTCTGTCAGTGTGCTAGGAGCCCGACCGGATGCGACGGCGCGCGTCGCGCAATCAGCGTTGCGACCAAAGCCAGGGGTGCGAGCGGATGAAGGTCACGTCCGGTCCGCGTGACAACAGGTCGTGCTCTTCTCGCCAGCCAGCACGCTGCGGCTGTTGCGGTCCGGCGGGAGGTCGCCAGCCGCATTCGCCGAAAAGAATCCGGTTGGCTTCAACACGAAGCCGGCATATTCCACCGGCATGATCGGAAAGTCTTCGGGCTTGCAGACATGGGTGTGGCCGAAAGAGTGCCACACCACGATGTCGGCATTCTCGATGTTGCGATTCTGCGCGGCATAGCGCGGCAGGCCGTCACCGCCGGCGTGAACGTTGGGATAGTCGCCGCTGGCGTACTTCTCGGCCGGATCGAATGCAGTCACCCAGACATGCTTGGTGGCAAAGCCGCCGCGCTTGCGCACATAGCTGCCCTCCTGCGCCAGCATCAAGGGGCTCGGATTGATGACGAGCTTGTAGGCCGGTGCACCGCCGACCGAATTGGTCTCGTTCGGATTACTGATCTTCCAGAACCGGCCGGTCTCGCCATTGGCGACCGCCGCGGCGTCGCGCTCGCGCGACAGCACGCGCGTGGTGGTGTCGAACACGTTGCCGTGCGGATTGTCATCGCCCCAGGGCCGCGGCACGAACTCGTGCTCCGTCACCGTGTTACCGCCGCCGTCGAGATCCATATGCAGGCGGACGTTGAAGAAGTGCTGGTGCGTGGGGCCGCCGAGATTATCGTCGACCATGCCACCCCATCGGTACTTTTCGCCCAACTGGACCGCGGCGGTCTGGATGATGCCAGTGAGTTTCGTCTCCAGCTGAATCGTGCCGTCCTGATAGAGATACCAGTAGAAGCCGTAATCGTAATTGCCGACGGTGGCGAAGAACGAGATCACGAGCCGCCGGGATCTCCGCACCTCGAACAGGCCGTTGCGGAACTCGTAGTGCTTCCAGGCAATCCCGTAATCCTCCTCATGAATGCAGAGCGCGTTCTGCATGACGAAGGGCTCGCCCTTGCTGTCGGCTGCGGGCACGTCGAAATAATGGATGTTGCCGAGACAGTCGCAGCCTAGCTCCAGCGCGTTGGCGAGCATGCCGAGCCCGTATTCGCCGGCATCGAAGGCCGACTTCCAGAAATGGTTCGCGGTCGGATCGGCATAAGGCACCACCATCTCGGTGACGCTGGCGCGGTGGATCAGCGACCGCTTGCGCGCGCCGTCCTGGTAGGCGAGCTGATGCAGCACGAGGCCCTCGCGCGGCGTGAAGCCCACGCGGAAGCTCCATTTCTGCCAGTCGACTTTCCAGCCGTCGACCTTGAAGCTCGGCCCTTCCGGCTGCTCGATATGCAGCGGCTTGATGTCGGTGCGCGGGTTTGGCACCTCATGTGCGCCGTAGTTCCGTTTCTTGCGCGGAATCGGCACGATGGGATCTTCATCCGTGAGCTCGATGACCTTGCCCCCGATGAGGTCGACCACTGCGACCACGCCCTCGATCGGATGGGCGTAGCCGTTGTCCTGGAGATGCTCGCGAAAATAGCTGACGGCCCGCACAATGCGGGCGCCGCGCTCGAACTCCTTGTCGAAGAATCCGGAGGAGAACGGGTCGACCTGAACCAGCTCGATGTCCTTGTCGGTCAGCCCGCGCCGAACCATCGCCGCCCGCCAGGCGGGATCGGCCTTCACTACGGCATCGCACTTGAAGAACTCTTCCAGCATCACCGGCGGCTGCCCATAGGGCGCCTCGCGGTTCGGCACGACCTTGCGGCCGACGATCTCGCCGCGGCCGAGGTCAACGATATGCTCGATCGCCTCGCCCGTGGCGACGTCGAGCGTCAACGCGAAGGCGCGGCGCTCCACCTCGCCTGCGGCCAACTCCTGCTTCGTGGGCTCCTCCAGCCGCACCGTCGGGAAACGGCAGTTCGCCGCCGAGGTGGCCCCCGCCCGCACCAAAGCGCAAGCCGCGGTGATCTCGTCGGCCGTCAGCGGATCGAGCGGATGCGGTGTCGCGGTCTGCGCTCGCGGTTGGGCTTTGGCGGTTTCAAGCATGAGGACGTCCAAATATCAGGCGAGATGTGCGGTGATGGCGCGGAAGGCAGCAAACCAGCGCTGGTCGATCGGCACGTCCATTGCCTTGGGCTGTGTTGCGAGCTTGACGATGACGGTGTCGGAGTCGAGGTCGACATAGAGGTGCTGGCCGTGAATGCCGATCGCGGTGAGCGCGTTGCGCGAAGGATCGATGGTGAACCATTTGCTGCGGTAGCGCGCACCCGGGAAGAACTCGGCGAGGTCGCCATCGGCCCACGCCTTGGGATCACCGTTCTCGCGGATGTCGTCGATCCACCAGCCCGGCACCACCTGCCGGCCCTCGACGACGCCGCGGCAGCGGATCATCTCGCCGAAGCGGACGAGATCGCGCGCCGTGACCGAGATGCCGCCGGCAATGCGGCCCATGCCGTGGCTATCGAGTGTGAGAGAGCCGTCCTCCTCCGCGCCCAGGGGCTGCCAGAGAAACTCGGAGAGAATGAGATGGTAGGGCATCCCGCAGGCGCGTTCATACACCCAGCCGAGCACCTCGGTATTGGGCGAGACGTAGTGGAACACCTTGCCGTGCGGTTTGCCGCTGCCGCGCAGCGTCGTCAGATAAGCGCGCTGATGGCTGGGCTCAACGCCCGGCGGCGGCACGTCCCAACCCGAGGAGAACCGATAGCGCGCGAGGTCCCCGGCGGGGTCCTCGTAATCCTCCTCGAACTTGATGGCGACGGCCATGTCGAGCAGGTTGCGGACGGTGCAGCCGGCGTAGACCGATGTCTCCAGCTCCGGCACGTAGCGCAGCACCCTCGCCTCTGGATCGACCAGGCCGCGCGCGGCCAGCACGCCGCCGAGCGTGCCAGCGATCGCCTTGCTGATCGAGCAGATCAGATGCGGCGTGGTCGCGCTCATGCCGTCGCCGTACCATTCATGGATCAGCGTGCCCTGATGCATCACGAGGAGCGTGTCGGCAAACGTTTCGCGCAGCGCACATTCGATCGTGGTCGCTTTGCCATCAGGCCCGGTGAAGCCGAGCTTTGCCAGTTCGCGCGGGGCGCTTCTCATCGGCGTCGGCCGGGCGGAGCGGCGGATCTCTGCGGTCGGCAGCACTTCGCGGGTGTGGGTAAAACCCCAGCGGATCGCGGGAAAGCTGCGCCAATTGGCGCGCGTCACCTGAGCCTCGGGTGCGGGCGGGCTGCCGCGCATGACATCGGTCGGTCGCATCTCGATCTCTCCGCGAAGCGCCGTCCCGGCTGCGATGTCGGAACGGCAGGACGTAAGCCTGCACCGCGGCGCTCTCAGGCGTTATCGAGATCCGGCAATATTTTGCTGGACAGCGTCTATGGCCGTGCCAGTCTGGCGCGGTTCCTGCTCAGTGCTGGGCTCAAGGATTTCGACGTATTGCCATGGCCTTAAGGGCAACTCTTCCGATTCAGGACTCGGCTGCCAGCCTGCTCCAGGCGAACAGCACGGATGTCGATGAGCATTGCGCAAGCCTCGGCCGCTGGCGGCTGAGCTACGACCAGATCAGCGCCGGCGCGTTCCGGGGCAGCTTCACGCAACTCTCCTTGCCCCGGCTGGAGGTGTTCCGCGAGATCACCAGCCAGCAGGTCCGTCAATATGGCCAGCTTGGCGCCGACAGTTTTGGCATCGGCCTGCCATGGCACGGCGACAGCGAGCTCAGCTTCAACGGGACCGGTGCCAGCGGCGCCCGCGTCCTCGCCAGCATCGACGCCGAGATCGACATGTGTACGCCGAAAGCCTTCGAGCTGCGCGGCGTCGTTGCCAGCACGGTGTTGATCGCAGAGCTCGCCGCCCGGCTCGACATCGAGCTGCCGCGCACCGCCTGGCACCGGCTGCAGATGATCGAAATGGCGGAAGCGCCGGTCGCGCGGCTGCGGGCGCATCTGGCCGCCATTCAAGCGACGATCACGACCGCTCCGGCAACGTTCAACGATCCGGCGGCGCGGCTGGCCCTGGAAGACGCCCTCCTCGTCGAGATCATGGACATGCTGCCGACCGCACGCCCGAGCGATCCCGGCCGCAGCGCGGCGGCTCGGAAGCGAACCGTGGATCGTGCCCGCGAGCTGATGCATGGCAGGGGCGATCGCTCGCTCTCGCTGCTGGAGGTCTGCAAGGCCGTCGGCGCCAGCCCGCGCAAGCTCGGCTATTGCTTCCAGGAGGTTTTGGGTACGAGCCCGATGCACTATTGGCGCGCGATGCGGCTGAACCGTGTGCGGCGCGATCTCAAGGGCGCCGGCGGCAACGAGACCTCGGTCTACGACGTCGCGGTGCAGCACGGCTTCTGGCACTTCAGCCAGTTCTCGCTCGACTACAAGCGCCACTTCGGCGAGCTGCCCTCGCAGACGCTGCGTCGCGCGAGGTGTGCCGCCTGATCGGATTCAGCGATGCCGCAACCGGCGATTGACCCGGCGCGCCAGGTAATCGCCGGCGCTCTGGACGATCTGCACCAGTGCGATCAGCACGACCACGACGGCCAGCATCATCTCCGGCATGAAGCGCTGGTAGCCGTAGCGGATGCCGAGATCGCCAAGGCCGCCGCCGCCGACTGCGCCGACCATGGCGGAATAGCCGAGTAGGCTGACCACCGCGAGCGTCAGCGCCAGCAGCAGTCCCGGCAGCGCCTCCGGGATCAGGACCTTGAGCACGATCTGGAGCGGTGAAGCGCCGAACGAGGACGCGGTCTCGATCAGGCCGCCGTCGACCTCGCGGATCGCAGCCTCGACGAGCCGCGCGATGAACGGCGTCGAAGCGATCGTTAGCGGCACGATAGCGGCCGTCGAGCCGATCGAGGTGCCGGCAACGAGGCGCGTGAACGGGATGATGGCGACGACGAGGATGATGAAGGGCGTCGAGCGTGTCGCATTGACGACGATGCCGAGCACGCGATTGACGATGGGCGCCGCGAACAGCTCGCCTTTGCGGCTGGTGGCCAGGAACACGCCGAGCGGCAGGCCGAAGGCGGTGCCGAGCAGCGCCGCGATGCCGACCATGTACAGGCTTTCGAAGGTAGCCTGGACGATCAGGTTGATGAGTTCAGGCGACATAGCCGAGACGCTCCGCCGAGAGTTGATATTGAGAGAGCCAGGCGAGCGTCACCGCGTCCTCGCCGACGGGAATGCCGAGCGTCAGCGAGCCCACGTGCTGGCCGCCGATCTCGTCGATGCGCGCCGACAGCAGCGACACGTCGAGCGCTAGCTCACGCGCGAGCCGCGCCACCACGGTGTCGCCGGCCCCTGCCCCGCGCACCTGGATCCGGATCACGGCCTGCCCGCCGGCAGGCCGCTCCGAAACGATCCGGCTCGCCAGCGACACCGGCAGGCTGTCGCCGATCACCTCCGCCAGGAAGGACTGCGTGATCGGATGTCTTGGCTGCGTGAAGATATCGGCGACATGGCCACTCTCGACCACGCGGCCGGCGTCCAGCACCACCACCTCCTTGGCGAGCTGGCGCACCACGGACATCTCGTGGGTAATCAGCACGATGGTCACGCCGAGCTCGCGGTTGATGTTCGCAAGCAGATCGAGGATCGCGCGCGTGGTCTGCGGATCGAGTGCCGAGGTCGCCTCGTCCGACAGCAGCACGCTTGGCCGCGTCGCCAGCGCGCGGGCGATGCCGACGCGCTGCTTCTGGCCGCCGGACAGTTCGGAAGGATAGCGGTCGTGCTTGTCGGCGATGCCGACCAGCGCGAGCAGCTCGGCGACGCGGGCCTTGATGTCGGTCTTGGTCCAGCCGGCGATCTCGAGCGGCAGCGCGATGTTGTCGGCGGCGGTTCGCGAGGACAGCAGATTGAAGTGCTGGAAGATCATGCCGATCGAGCGCTGCGCCAATCGAAGCTCGCGGCCGGTCAGCGCCGAGATATCGCGGCCGTCGACGATCACACGGCCCGTGGTCGGTTTCTCCAGGCCGTTGATCAGCCGGACCAGGCTCGACTTGCCGGCGCCAGAGCGGCCGATCACGCCGGTGATGGAGCCGCGCGGAATGGCGAAGTCGATGTCTTGCAGCGCGTTGACGCCGGGCTTGCCGCGATAGGCCGGATAGGTCTTGGAGATGCCGGCGAAACGGACCATCGCGTCCGGCTCGGCGGGCGCGGGTGAAATCGCTTCGAGCGTTTCGATCGGTCGTCCGATCGCGAGCGATTGGTGGGCATTCATGGAGACGGCCTTCATGCACGATAGCTCGGTCACCCGCATGCCCAGGGCACATGGGAACCGGTCGCGTCTCTGCGACGTGGTGAAAATGGCGACGAGGGCTCAATCGAGCGCGCTGCACCGCAGCACGCACCTTCGCTCTTTCTGGTCTTCCTTGCAATCTCAGATATTTGGAAGGACGTGGACGAAATTTTCCCGATCGTCTCCTGACGAGGAAGATTTATCCGCCGAATTTCGGCGCTGTGATCACCGACCCCGGAACCGCGGCTTGCGGCGCGTCAGGAACGCCTCCACGCCTTCCTTGTGGTCTTCGCTGAGGCTGGCGAGCGCGAACTGATCGACATCCATGTGGCTTGCAAGATCGTCCAGCGCATGCGCGAGCCGGTTGACGGTCAGCTTGGTCATGGCGACGGACAGCGGCGGTTGCGCGGCAACCTTGCGGGCAAGCTCCATGGCGGCATCGAAGGCATGGCCGGGATCCGCCACCTGCTCGACGAGCCCCCATTCATAGGCCTCGTCCGCGCTGATGCGCTGGTCGGCCAGGATCACTGCCTGCTTGGTGCGGGCCGGCCCGATCAGATGCAGCATGCGCGGGATGCCCTGCCAGCTCATATTCATGCCGAGCCCGATCTCGGGCACGCGCAGATGCGCATCGCGCCCCATCACCCGGAAATCGAGCGCCACCGCGAGGGCGACGCCGCCGCCGACGCAAAAGCCTTCGATCGCGGCGATCGTGATCTGCTCCATGTCCTGCCAGGCTTGGGTGAGGCGCGGCCCGAGCTTGAGGTGCCGCCGCAGCGCGCCGAGGTCCATCTCCTTGCGCGAGCGTCCCTCGGCGTCCTTGAGATCGAAGCCGGCGCTGAAGGCGCCCGAGCTGCCGGTCAGCACGACGACCGAGGTCGCTGCATCGTCCTCGAAGCTGCGCGCGGCCGCCGTGAGTTGGCGCAGCGCCTCCGGCGAGAGCGCGTTGATGCCGTCGCCGCGGTCGAAGCGCACGACCGCGATCCGCCCCTCCGGCCCGAGACCCTTCTCGATCTTCACGTAATCGGTCACCATCATCTCCACGCTGTTTGCGGGATGCTAGCGTACAAATGCCCTCACGCATATGTGCCAGGACTGCGCTGCAACGAGCCCTCGACAGCCCCTAGCCATTGCGCCTATCTTCCGCGACATGAGCCAAGATCACGACCATCATCACCACGATCACGATCGTTCCGAGCTGTCCGAGACCGAGCTGCGCGTGCGCGCGCTCGAGACGATCCTGACCGAAAAAGGCTATGTCGAGCCGGCTGCGCTCGATGCCATCATCCAGGCCTATGAGACCAAGATCGGCCCGCACAATGGCGCGCGCGTGGTCGCCAAGGCCTGGACCGATCCGGCGTTCAAGACGGCGCTGCTGCAGGACGGCTCCAAGGCCATCGGCACGCTCGGCCATGTCAGCCGCGTCGGCGATCATCTCGTCGTGGTCGAGAACACGCCCGAGCGGCACAACATGGTCGTGTGCACACTGTGCTCTTGTTACCCCTGGGAAATGCTCGGGCTGCCGCCGGTCTGGTACAAGGCCGCGCCCTACCGCTCGCGCGCGGTAAAGGATCCGCGCGGCGTGCTCGCCGATTTCGGGGTCGCACTGCCCAAGGACATCGAGATCCGGGTGTGGGATTCCACGGCCGAGACGCGCTTCCTGGTGCTGCCGATGCGCCCCGCGGGCACGGAAGGCTGGAGCGAGGAGCAGCTCGCCGACCTCGTGACGCGCGATTCCATGATCGGCACCGGTTTCCCCAGGACGCCGGGAGCACCGTCGTGAACGGCGTGCACGACATGGGCGGCATGGACGGGTTCGGCAAGGTCGAGCCCGAGCCGAACGAGCCGATGTTTCACGAGGAATGGGAGTCGCGCGTGCTGGCCATGGTGCGCGCGATGGGCGCGGCCGGCGCCTTCAACATCGACACCTCGCGCTTCTATCGCGAGACCTTGCCGCCGCATGTTTACCTGTCGAGCTCCTATTACAAGAAATGGTTTCTCGGGCTCGAGGAGATGCTGATCGACAAAGGCTATCTCACCCGCGAGGAGGTCGCCGCCGGCCATGCGATGCAGCCTGCAAAGGCGCTCAAGCACGGCAAGTTCGACCGCGCCAATGTCGAGCGCGTGATGGTGCGCGGCAAGTTCGGCCGCCCTGCCCCGGCTCCGGCGAAATTCAACATCGGCGATCGCGTCCGCGCCAGGAATATTCACCCTGCCACGCACACGCGGCTGCCGCGCTATGTGCGCGGCCATATCGGCGTGGTCGAGCTGAACCACGGCTGCCACGTCTTTCCGGATACGGCGGCGATGGAGCGCGGCGAGAACCCGCAATGGCTCTATACCGTGGTGTTCGAGGGCCGCGATCTCTGGGGCGAGGACGGCGATCCCACGCTGAAGGTCTCGATCGACGCGTTCGAGCCCTATCTGGAGCCGGCGTGATGAGCAGCGCGCTTGCGGCCGCCGCGACGGCGGCGATCCCGAGCATTCCGTGCGACGACGACGGCCCGGTGTTCCGTGCGCCCTGGGAGGCGCATGCCTTCGCGATGGCCTTGAGCCTGCACGAGCGCGGCGTATTCACCTGGCCGGAATGGGCCGCAGCACTCGCCGACGAGATCAAGCGCGCCCAGGCCGCCGGCGACCCCGAAACCGGCGAGACCTACTATCTGCACTGGCTCGCCACGCTGGAGGGCCTCGTCGCCCGCAAGGGCGTCGCGTCGATGGAGACGCTGCACCGCTATCGGAATGCGTGGGACCACGCCGCGGATCGCACGCCACACGGCAAGCCGATCGAGCTCAGGCCAGAGGATTTTGGCTAGCTGATCGCTCCGTCGTCATTGCGAGCGCAGCGAATCGAGAATCCCTCCGCGGTGACAGTTTGGATTGCTTCGTCGCAAGGGCTCCTCGCAATGACGACAGAGCGAGCCTACCGTCCCGCCACGTACTCGTTCCACCCCTTCGCCCGCAAACTGCACGCGGGGCACTCGCCGCAGCCATGACCCCATTCGTGCAGCGCGCCGCGTTCGCCGAGATAGCAGGTGTGCGACTGCTCGCGGATCGAATCGACCAGCCCGTCGCCGCCAAGGTCGTGCGCCAGCTTCCAGGTTGCGGCCTTGTCGATCCACATCAAGGGCGTGTGCAGCTCGAACTGCTTGGCCATGCCGAGCGAGAGCGCGGCCTGCATGGCGCGGACGGTCTCGTCACGGCAATCGGGATAGCCGGAATAATCGGTCTCGCACATGCCGCCGACGATGTGGCTGATGCCGCGCCGGTAGGCCAGCGCCGCGGCGAAGGTCAGGAACACGAGGTTGCGGCCCGGCACGAAGGTGTTCGGCAGGCCGTCCGCGCCCATCGCGATCGCGACGTCGCGGGTCAGCGCCGTCTCGGACACCGCCGCCAGCGTCGGGATCGACAGCGTGTGGCTCTCGCCGAGCCTTGCAGCCCAATCGGCGCGCAGGGCCTTGATGCCGTCGAGCAGGCGGTCGCGGCAGGCAAGCTCGATGGCGTGGCGCTGGCCGTAGTCGAACCCCAGCGTCTCCACGCGCGCGAAGCGGCTCAGCGCCCAAGCGAGGCAGGTGGTGGAATCCTGGCCGCCGGAGAACAGCACCAGCGCGGTTTGTGAGGAAAATGCATCACTCATGGCCCGCGCTTTAGCATCGCGCGACTTGCCCGCCAATCGGTGGAAATCGGCCAGTTCCGCCGCCTTGCGCTGGGATCGGGGGCCCGCTTTTGGCATAAGGCTCTGGATCCCAGGAGACTGCCCGGCAATGACCCCTTCCCGCGACATTTCCCGCCTGATCGAGATCATGGCGGCGCTGCGCACGCCGGTGACCGGCTGCCCCTGGGACCTCGAGCAGGATTTTTCGACGATCGCGCCGTACACGATCGAGGAAGCCTATGAGGTAGTCGACGCCATCACCCGCGGCGATCTCGACGATCTCAGAGAGGAGCTTGGCGATCTCCTGCTCCAGGTGGTGTTCCACGCCCAGATGGCTTCCGAGCAGAACGCGTTCAATTTTGGTGACGTGGTCCTGGCCATCACCCGCAAGATGATCCGCCGCCATCCCCACGTCTTCGCCGACAAGGACGGCAATCTCGCCTCCTCCCATGTCAAGGAAGTCTGGGACCGCATCAAGGCCGAGGAAAAGGCCGAGCGCGCCGCGCGCCGGCCGCCGGAAGGGGCGCCGACGCACAAGTCGCTGCTCTCGGGCGTGAAGGCCGGCCAGCCCGCGCTGACGCGTGCGATGGAGCTGCAGCGCAAGGCGTCCACCGTCGGCTTCGACTGGAACGACCCGCGCGCGGTCCTGCACAAGATACGCGAGGAGGTCGACGAGATCGAGGCAGCATTGGACCGCAACGACAAGCAGGAGATTGCGGAAGAGACCGGCGACCTGATGTTCGCCCTCGTCAACCTCGCCCGCCATGTCGATGCTGATCCGGAGGCTGCGCTCCGCGCGACGAATGCAAAATTCGAGCGGCGCTTTGCCTATATCGAGCGGGCACTAGAGGCGCAGGGCCGGACGCTGGAGCAGGCGTCGCTGGCGGAGATGGACGCGCTGTGGAATGCGGCGAAGGGCGATGAGAAGCCGGTGTCACAAGCGCGAAGCTCGTAGCCCGGATGGTGCGAAGCGTAATCCGGATCGCTTTGCGCTGTGACATCCCGGATTTCGCTAACGCTCCATCCGGGCTACGAAGTGAGGCTCGGTTACGCCGGCAGATGCGGCACCGCGTCGAACCTGTTCACCACGATATCCCGCTTGGTCTCGTCCACCCGCACGGTCATGTCGAAGCGGCCGTCGTGCAGCTCCTTCGACAGCACCTCGGCATTGCGGTGCAGCCAGCTGATGCCGGCACCGTCGGCGGCGTCGATGGAGAGATCGAGCGTTGTCCGTTTCGCCGCGAGCCGCTGCTCGATCGCGGCGAGCAGAGCATCGACGCCCTCGCCCGACACGGCTGAGACCAGCATCGCCGGATGATCCTCCGGCCTGCGCGCCGCGATGTTGAGCAGCTCTTCGCGTTGCTCAGGGTCGAAACGGTCGATCTTGTTCCAGACCTCGATGATGCGGCCGGAATCGTCCGGGTTGATGCCGAGCTGGCGCAGCACCGCGTCGACGTCGCTTTGCTGCGCCTCGGCGTCCTCATGCGAGATGTCGCGGACATGCAGGATGACGTCGGCCTCCAGCACCTCCTCCAGCGTGGCGCGGAAGGCGGCGACGAGCTGCGTCGGCAGGTTGGAGATGAAGCCGACGGTGTCCGAGAGCATCGCCTTGCCGCCATGCGGCAGGTTGAGCGCCCGCAAGGTCGGATCGAGCGTTGCGAACAGCATGTCGGCCGCCTGCACGTCGGCGCGGGTCAGGCGATTGAACAGCGTCGACTTGCCGGCATTGGTGTAGCCGACCAGCGCGACAACACGATACGGCACGCGTTGACGGCCGGCGCGGTGCAGGCGCCGCGTCGCCTGCACCTTTTTAAGCTCGCTCTCGAGTTTGGAGATGCGCTCCTGGATCAGGCGGCGGTCGGCCTCGATCTGCGTCTCGCCGGGGCCGCCCATGAAGCCGAAACCGCCGCGCTGGCGTTCGAGATGGGTCCAGGAGCGCACCAGGCGCGAACGCTGGTAGTTGAGATGCGCAAGCTCGACCTGCAACGAGCCTTCCCGGGTCTTGGCGCGGCGGCCGAAGATTTCGAGAATGAGCCCGGTGCGGTCGAGCACCTTGGCGTGCCATTCCTTTTCGAGATTGCGCTGCTGGATCGGCGACAATGCGCAATCCATCACCACGAGCTCGACCTCGAGGGTCTTGATCAGCCCGGCGATCTCCTCGACCTTGCCCTTGCCGATATAGGTCGCGGGGCGGATCTGGCTGACCGGCGCGACGATGGCGTCGGCAATGACGAGATCGATCGCCCGCGCGAGGCCCGCGGCTTCATCGAGCCGGGCCTCGGTATCTCGCAGAGCATGAGTCACCGATTGCACGTCGGCGCTGCCCGCGCGCACGCGCAAGTAGGGGCCGATGACAAGCACCCGCCCCGTCTGCGTAGCCCCTGCCGACCGCGGACGGTCGGCATCCCCGTCGAAATTCCGGGGTTCCAATCAGGTCACTCTCAAGCCGGCTGGTCCTCGCCGCCTTCGAACAACTGAATCGGAGCGCCCGGCATGATGGTCGAGATCGCATGCTTGTAGACCAGCTGCGAATGACCGTCGCGCCGAAGCAGCAAACAGAAATTGTCGAACCAGGTCACGATGCCCTGGAGCTTCACTCCGTTGACCAGAAAGATCGTCAGTGGCGTCTTGGTTTTGCGAACGTGATTAAGGAAGGTGTCCTGTAGGTTTTGTGCGCGGTCTGCCGCCATTGTTTTTTTCTCGCTTTGAGTTTCTTTTTATTGCGCCGGATGCGGCCCTCTTTGTGGAGTTCGGGGCCTCCTCCGGTTGCCGTCCTTCATGAGATCCCCCTCGGAAGGAACAGCGGTTGGATTAGAGGACAGGTCGGGATATTAGGCAAGCCGCTTCAAGCGGCAGGCGTGGCCCTATTGCCCCGAAAAACTACGGAAATCGATGATTTTCTTTGCCTATTCCCGAGATGCCGCCGCAGCGTCGCAGCATTAGCCGACGCCGAGTGCTTTCAACTTCCGGTGCAAGGCCGAGCGTTCCATGCCAACGAACTCGGCCGTTCGAGAAATATTTCCTGAGAAACGGCTGATCTGTGCAATCAAATAGTCGCGCTCGAACACCTCGCGGGCTTCGCGCAGCGGCAGGCCCATGATGTGCTCGCCATTGTTGCTGGTCGGCATCGCCGGCACCATCGAGCCGACATCCTGCGGCAGCATGTCGGCCGTGATGATGACCTCCGGCCCTCCGGCCGCCAGAATCATGACTCTTTCGACGTTGTTGCGGAGCTGGCGCACATTGCCGGGCCAGACATGCGATTGCAGCACCGCCATCGCGTCCTGACCGATCTGGCGCTTGGGCAGGCCGCTGCCGGCCGAGATCTGCTCCATGAAATAGTCGATCAGTTCCGGAATGTCCTCGCGCCGCTCCGACAGTGCGGGCACGCGGATCGGCACCACCGAGAGCCGGTGGTAGAGGTCCTCGCGGAAACGGCCGGCCGCGATCTCCTCTTCGAGATTGCGTGCGGTCGATGAGATGATGCGCACGTCGACCTGCACCTTGGCGGTGCCGCCGACGCGCTGGAACGACTGCTCCACCAGCACGCGCAGGATCTTGTTCTGGGTCTCGCGCGGCATGTCCGCGATCTCGTCGATGAACAGCGTGCCGCCATGCGCCTCTTCGAGCGCGCCGGGCTTGCGCGGCTGCTCGCCGTTGGACTGCTCGACGCCGAACAGCTCATGCTCCATTCGCTCGGGCGTGATCGCGGCGGCGTTGATGACGACGAACGGACCGTCGGCGCGGCCCGAAGCGGTATGCAGCGTGCGCGCGGTCAGCTCCTTGCCGGCGCCGGCGGGGCCGACGATCAGGATACGGCTGTTGGCCTTGGCCGCCCGCTCGATGGTCTGGCGCAGCTGGTTCATGCTGGGCGAGCGGCCGACGAGCTGGCTGGCGCTCGGGGCGAGCTGCTTCAGCTCCTTGACCTCGCGCTTGAGCCGCGAGTTCTCCAGCGCTCTGGTCGCGACCAGGATGAGGCGGTCGGCCTTGAACGGCTTCTCGATGAAGTCATAGGCGCCGCGCTTGATCGCGGCGACTGCGGTCTCGATGTTGCCGTGGCCGGAGATCATCACGACGGGCAGATCGGCATTGTCCTTCTTGACCTGCTCCAGGAGCTGCAGGCCGTCGAGCTTGGAGCCTTGCAGCCAGATGTCGAGAAACACCAGATGCGGCCGACGATTGGCAATCTCGGCGAGCGCCGTGTCGCTGTCACGTGCGGTCCTGGTGACGAACCCCTCGTCTTCGAGAATGCCCGCAACGAGATCGCGAATATCGGCCTCGTCATCGACAATCAGAATTTCACTTGCCATGGATCGCGCCTGTCTTGTCAGCTGCCTGTTGAGGCTTCGATTTTGGTTGAATCATTGGTCTTTTCAGCCGGCTCTTTGGTTCCGGCGGCCGGCTCTTTTGTTGCCTGGGTCTCGATGGATTCCGTCGCCGTTTGCGTGATGTCGGGCTTGGAGGTTGTCCCGGTCGCGCCGTTGACCGCCGGCACTTGCTCCGTTCTCGCGGACTTCGCGGGTTGCCCCGACACGGCAAAGCGCATGCGCATCCAGGCGCCGCGCTGGCCGGCACGGAAGTCCGAGGCGTCCTTCAGATCGATCCGCCCGCCATGGTCTTCCAGCACGCGCCCGACGATCGCAAGCCCCAGCCCGGTGCCCTTGGCACGCGTGGTAACGTAGGGCTCGAGCAGACGCGAGCGCGCGACCTTGGGCAGGCCGATGCCGTTGTCGATGACGTCGATCAGCACGTCGTCGCCCTCGCGCGACACCACGACGTCGATACGCCCCTTGCCGAGCTCCTCGGGCGGGACCTGCTCGATCGCCTCGGTGGCGTTCTTGACGATGTTGGTGACAGCCTGCGAGATCAGGCGCCGGTCGAACTGGGCGCGCAGCGGATCCTGCTTGAACTCGGCCTCGATGTCGATTTCGGGATGGGCGACCTTCATCAGGAACACGGCCTGGCGCACCGTGTCGGCGACGTCCTCGCCTTCCATCACGGGCTTGGGCATCCGCGCAAAGCGCGAGAACTCGTCGACCATGCGCCTGATGTCGTCGACCTGGCGGACGATGGTGTCGGTGCATTGGTCGAAGATCTGCTTGTCCTTGGTCTCGGTGATGTCCTTGCCGAACTTGCGGCGGATGCGCTCGGCCGAGAGCTGGATCGGCGTCAGCGGGTTCTTGATCTCATGCGCGATGCGGCGCGCCACGTCGCCCCAGGCCGAGGTACGCTGCGCCGAGACCAGCTCGGTGATGTCGTCGAGCGTGATGATGTAGCTGTCATGCGGCTGGTTCTTCTCGGCGCTGACGCGGACCGACAGGTTGCGCTCGGTGCCGTCACGGGTGATCGTGATCTGGCCCTGCACCAGGCGCTGGGTCCCTTCCCGCGCCGTCTTCATCATCTCGTCGAGTTCGGGCAGCACGTCGGAGAGCGGATGGCCGAGCGTCTCGGCTTCGGAGTGCCCGATCAGTTTCTCTGCGGAGCGGTTGAGGATGCCGACGCTGCCGGACGCGTCGACGCCGATGATGCCCGCGCTCGCGGACGACAGCACCGCCTCGATGAAGCGGCGGCGGCTGTCGATGAGGTCGCTGGCATTGACCAGCTCGTCGCGCTGGCTGCGCAATTCCTGCGTCATCTTGTTGAAGGTCTCGCCCAGCTGGGCGAGATCGCCCTCCGACTGGTGCACGGGCACCTGGACGTGCAGGTCGCCGGTCGAAACTGTATGTGCCGCGTTCATCAGTCGCCGGATCGGCGAGACCAGCGAGTTGGCGAAGTTGAGACCGATCAGCACCGAAGCCATGAGGATGGTCAGCGCGATCACCGCGAACATCAGCGCGAAAGCGACCTGGATACCGAGCCTGCGCGATTCGATCTGGGCGTATTCGGCGACGCTGACCTCGGTCTGCTTGAGCTGATTGACGACATTCGGATCAAGCGGCCTGGCGACATAGAGGAAGGTGTCGTTGAAGGCGCGCAGGCGGATCACCGCGGCAACGAAGCTCGCATCGGGAAGGACCGCGATCTCGGGCTCGTTCTCGTTGACGTTGCTGAGAAAGTCCGGCGCGGGCGGCGAATAAGCGAGCCGCATGCCGGTGTCGGCGGATTCCAGGATGTTGGTGTTCTTGTCGATGATCATCGCGCCCGGCAGGTTGCGCGACGCGGCGCTCGCCGTCAGCATCTCGCGGAACGAGCGGCGGTCCTGGTCGTAGAGCGGCCGGGCATGGGCGATGTCGTTGGCCATGCCGAGAATGTCGCCGCGGATCAGCTGGGCATGGTCCTGCATATAGGCCCGCGCGATCGTCAGCGAGTTCTGGATCACCTCCTTGGTCGGCCCGGAGAACAACCGGTCGAGGCCGCGCTCGATGGTGACGTTGGCAACGACGGCGACCAGCACCGCCGGCAGCACCGCCACGATCGAGAACAGGCTGACGATCTGGACGTGGAGACGCGCCGCCGCCCTGCCCCGCCGCCGCGCCAGGATCAGCTGCCAGAGTTCCCGGATGATGATCCCGACCAGCAGCAGGATCGTGGCGGCATTGATCAGATAGAATGTGCGGACCACCGCGGGCGTCGGCTCGATCGTGCTCAGACCCGTCAGGACCAGGAAGGTCAGGAAGGCCGACAACAGCGCCAGCGCGACGGCAAAGGGTGCCAGCCAGCGTCGCACCGACCAACGCCGGGGCTCTTCCGCTGTGGCCGTGTCAAAGTGTGCGGCCGAGGTATCTGCGCTGGTCATTCCGGCAATGATGCTGAAAACGGGTCCGCGGACGGGCGGATACTGATGTATTCGTACCACATTGTTGCCGAATTGCGACAATTCCGCGGCGTGTTCGCCCTGGCGGACCCGCGCAATCCACAGGCACATGCCGCCTGGGCGGAACGGATTCCCGCCGTCCCGGCTTAATCCGCATGGATAGGATCTTTCTCGCGACGATGGTTTCGGCCGTTCTGCTGCTGATCGTGGCCGCCGACCTCCTGGTCAACGGCCTCGGCCTTCAGCAGCCGCCGCTGAATGTCGCGAGCGTGGTGCCAGCATCCGGCGGACTGGTCAGATAGGCGCAATGGCCGCGCTGCGGCCGACGACCAATTTGAATGTGCGGGCGGAACATTAGAGTCCCGTCAGGACTTGTGCTCACCGCGTCAGCCACAACGGCCAGCGCGATCCGGACAGGCTCAGCTCTGCCTTGGTAGGGGGAGCTGAGCCACCGGCCGCGTCGAGAGACTAGCCCCCGCTCCGATACACCTGGATGTCGAGATCCCGGATCTTCTTCCGCAGCGTGTTGCGGTTGAGGCCGAGCAGGTCCGCGGCGCGGATCTGGTTGCCACGGGTGGCGGCGAGCGCGGCCGTGAGCAGCGGCACCTCGATCTCCTTGAGGATGCGGTGATAGAGGCCGGGCGGCGGCACGCCGTTCGGGAAGCCCTGGAAGTGCGAGGACAGATACGCCTCCACGGCGCCGCCGAGATTGTCGACGCCCTGCTGGACCGCAGCCCCCGGGCTGACCGAGGGGGGCGCGAGCTCGCCGTCGATGACGGAGGACGTGATCACGTCCTGGGGATAGAGCGCGGCGAGGCGCCGGGCGAGGTTCTCGAGCTCGCGCACGTTGCCGGGCCAGCGGTGCTGCTTCAGCCGCTCCAGCGCCAGCGTGTCGAGCTTCTTCGGCGGCAAGCCGTCCTTCTCGGCCAGTGTGAAGAAGTGCCGCACGAGATCCGGCAGGTCCTCGATGCGCTCGCGCAACGGCGGCAGCCGCAGCGGAACGACGTTGAGGCGGAAGAACAGGTCTTCGCGGAACAGGCCCTGCTGAATGAGCACGCGCAGGTCCTTGTTGGAGGCCGCAACGATGCGCACGTCGGTCTTGATCGGGGTGCGGCCGCCAACCGTGGTGTATTCGCCCTGCTGCAACACACGCAGCAGGCGGGTCTGCGCCTCCATCGGCATGTCGCCGATCTCATCCAGGAACAGCGTGCCGCCTTCGGCCTGCTCGAACCGGCCGGAGGCGCGGGTGTTGGCGCCGGTGAAGGCACCGCGCTCGTGGCCGAACAATTCGGACTCGATGAGGTCGCGCGGGATCGCCGCCATGTTGACCGCGACGAAGGGGCCGTTGCGGCGCTTGCCGTAATCGTGCAGCGCGCGCGCCACCAGCTCCTTGCCGGTTCCGGACTCGCCCGTGATCATCACGGTGAGGTCGGTCTGCATCAGGCGCGCCAGCACGCGATAGATTTCCTGCATCGCCGGCGAGCGGCCGACCAGCGGGATCGCCTCCATCTCGGCGTCCTCATCCGGCGTCGAGGTCCGCTCCTTCGGCTCGGCGAGCGCGCGGCCGACGATCGCGATCAGCTCCTTGAGGTCGAACGGCTTCGGCAGATATTCGTAGGCCCCCCGCTCGGACGCACGGATCGCCGTCATGAAGGTGTTCTGCGCGCTCATGACGATGACGGGCAGGTTCGGCCGCATCTTCTTGATCCGCGGCAACAGGTCGAACGCGTTTTCGTCGGGCATCACCACGTCGGTGATGACGAGATCGCCCTCGCCCTGGCTGACCCAGCGCCATAGCGTTGCGGCATTGCCGGTCAGCCGCACTTCGTAACCGGCGCGGGACAGTGCCTGATTGAGAACGGTGCGGATGGCGGTATCGTCATCGGCTACGAGAATGCTACCTGCGGGCATTGTTGATCCTCATTTTGCCCCCTGTGACGCAGGCGACGACTTCCCGGCAGAGCCGTCGCGACTGCTTTGATCGGCGTGTTTGACCGATGTGGAATACATCGGCATCAGCACGCGGAAGGTGGTCTTGCGCGGCTGAGATTCGCATTCGATGATGCCCCCGTGATCGCCGACGATCTTGGCGACCAGCGCAAGGCCGAGACCCGAGCCGGTCTGCTTGGTGGTCACGAAGGGGTCGAACAGGTTGGGCAGAAGATCGTCGGGCACGCCGGGTCCGTTGTCCTTCACGCAGAATTCGAGCGGAAGGGATACCCGGGATTTTTGACCGGGGACTGACAGGCGCACGCCGGGGCGGAACGCGGTTGTGAGCTGGATCTCGGCGTCGGGCACGTCGATCAGCGCTTCGGCAGCGTTCTTCACGAGATTGAGGAACACCTGGATCAGCTGGTCCTGGTTCGCCAGGACCGGCGGCAGCGAGGGGTCGTAGTCCTCGATGAAACGGATGTTGCGGGCAAAGCCCGACTGCGCCAGCCGCTTCACGTGGTCGAGCACCGAATGGATGTTGACGGGACCGCGCACCACGGGGCGCTCGTCGCCGAACACCTCCATGCGGTCGACCAGCGTCACGATGCGATCGGCCTCGTCGCAGATCAGCCGCGTCAGCATGCGGTCCTCGGACGAGGCCTGCTGCTCGAGCAGCTGCGCTGCGCCGCGAATGCCCGAAAGCGGATTCTTGATTTCATGAGCGAGCATTGCTGCTAGCGCTATCACCGAGCGCGCGGCGCTGCGATGGGTGAGCTGCCGATCCATCTTGTCCGCGATGGTGCGCTCCTGCAGCATCACGACGATATGGCCGGGCCGCTCGGTGAGTGGAGCCACGTGCAGGTCGACCTGGCGGTCGCCGCCCATGCGTGGCGTGCCGAGATCGACCTTGTATTCGTTGACCGGCGCGTTCGAGGAACGCACCTGGTCGATCAGCGCCAACAGAGGGCTTCCAAACGGCACCAGCTCCTTCAGCGACTGCCGCTTCAGGAATTGCGTCGAGATCTCGAAGAAGGCTTCGGTGGCGATGTTGGCGGCGACGATCTTGCCGTCGGGCCCGATCATGAGCACGGGGTTGGGCAAGGCATCCAGGATTGCGTCGCTGTCGGACTGAAGCGGCCGACGATGTTCAGCGGCTGAACTCATGCAGCAGCGCTCCATGCGAAGTCGTCGAAGGCGTCTTGCAGTGAAACGTGAACGAGGCGCGGATCCTCCGAGACCAGGATCTTCTGCCGCCAGGATTTCAGCTTCTCGGCCGGCGCACGGCTCGCCTGCGCTGCGACGTCGAGCGCCCAACCCAGATGCTTGCGGGCGTGCCTCAGCCCGATGCGCAGGCCATAGAGCGCACAAACGCCGTCATAGAGTGTGCGGACATAATGCAGCTGCGTCTGGAGCGAGGGTACGGCTTCCTCGGCTCCGCCCTGCAGGCGGCGGCCGATCTGGCCCGGCAGCCAGGGCTGGCCCTGCGCGCCGCGGCCGATCATCACGGCGTCGGCGCCCGAGGCGTCCAATGCCGCCAGCGCCTTCTCGTAGGAGGTGATGTCGCCGTTGACGACGAGCGGAATCGAGATGGCCTCGCGCACGGCGCGGATCGCATCCCAATCGGCCTCCCCCTTGTAGAACTGGCAGCGGGTGCGGCCGTGCACGGTGACGAGCTTGACCCCGGCGGCCTCCGCGCGCCGCGCCAGCTCGGGCGCGTTGCGGCTGCGGTCGTCCCAGCCGAGGCGCATCTTCAGCGTCACCGGCACCTTCACCGCCGCGATCGTCGCTTCGATCAGGCTGACGGCATGGTCGAGGTCGCGCATCAAGGCCGAGCCGGACTGGCCGCCGGTGACGTGGCGGGCGGGACAGCCCATGTTGATGTCGATGATATCGGCGCCTTCCGCTTCGGCGATCCGGGCGCCTTCGGCCATCCAATGCGTCTCGCAGCCGGCGAGTTGGACCACATGCGGGCCGATGCCGGTGGCTTCGCAGCGCAACCGGGACATCCGGTGTCCATTGACGAGCTCATCGCTCGCGGTCATTTCGGACACGACGAGACCAGCCCCAAGCTCGGCGGCCAGCCGGCGGACGGGCGAGTCAGTCACACCCGACATCGGCGCCAGGAAGACCGGGGTGGCGACTTCAATATCGCCTATTTTCAACGGCTTAGAGCCTGATACTGCCGAGCCGGTCACAGGGGTCCCGTTGACTGGGCAGGGCCTCATCGCGCCTGCCATGATCTATCTTGCGCACAATTCTTGTGCAGTCAAGCGTCATGCCTACAGTTTAGACAGTTCTGTAGATCTTTCAAGTGCAGTGCAGCAAAATGCTGTTTCCCACAATCCGGGGAAACCCCCTTTTTTTGCGGGCCTGCCGTGCTAGAGGCATGCCGGCAAATCACCCCTGCTCTTATTGGCAACTGAGTATTTGAGTCCTATGGCGAAATCACAGCGCACCGCGGTCGTCCTCGTCGCAGCCGGGCGTGGACTGCGTGCCGGCGCCGGTGGGCCGAAGCAATATCGCGAGATCGGTGGCGTGCCCGTGATCCGCCGCGCCATGGAAGCCTTCAGCCGTCACGCTGAGGTGTTCGCGGTGCAGCCGGTGGTGAACCCCGACGACAGCGCCATGTTCACCGCAGCGGTCGCAGGGCTCAGGCACGAGCCACCGACCAATGGCGGCGCGACGCGGCAGGCTTCGGTGCTCGCCGGCCTCGAAGCGCTGGCCAAGCACAATCCGGACATCGTGCTGATCCACGACGCCGCGCGCCCCTTCGTCTCGGAAGGCGTGATCTCGCGCGCGATCGAGGCGGCGAGCCGCGCCGGCGCTGCGATCCCCACCGTCGCCGTCACCGACACCATCAAGGTCACCGGCGAAAGCGGCAACGTCGAGGCCACGCCGGACCGCGCTTCCTTGCGGATCGCACAGACGCCGCAATCCTTTCGTTTCGACGTCATCCTCGAGGCGCATCGTCGCGCGGCAAGGGATGGACGCTCGGATTTCACCGACGATGCCGCGATTGCCGAATGGGCGGGATTGACGGTTGCAACCTTTGAAGGCGATGTTGCCAACATGAAGCTCACAACTCCCGAGGATTTCGTGCGCGAGGAAGCGCGCCTGGCCGCCCAGCTCGGCGACATCAGGACCGGCACCGGCTACGACGTGCACGCCTTCGGCGAAGGCGACCATGTCATGATCTGCGGCGTGCGCGTGCCGCACACCAAAGGTTTCCTGGCTCATTCCGACGGCGATGTCGGCCTGCATGCGCTGGTCGACGCCATTCTCGGCGCTCTCGCCGACGGCGACATCGGCTCGCACTTCCCGCCGAGCGATGCGAAGTGGAAGGGCGCCTCCTCCGACCAGTTCCTGAAATATGCCATCGAGCGCGTCGCAGCGCGCGGCGGCCGCGTCGCCAACCTCGAGGTGACGCTGATCTGCGAGCGGCCGAAGATCGGCCCGTTGCGCGACACCATGCGCGCGCGCATCGCCGAGATCTCCGGCGTCGACATCTCGCGCATCGCAGTGAAGGCGACCACCAGCGAGCGGCTCGGCTTCACCGGCCGCGAGGAAGGCATCGCGGCGACCGCGAGCGCCACCATCCGCCTTCCCTGGGGCGTCTAGGCCATGGGCGGCAGCGACGCACGCGCCCTCTCCCGCTCGCTGCTCGATCTGTGCCGGATGCGCAAGCTGACGATCGCGACCGCTGAATCCTGCACCGGCGGCCTGGTTGCGGGCGCACTGACCGACATTCCCGGCTCGTCCGACGTCATTGACCGCGGCTTCGTCACCTATTCCAACGAGGCCAAGCGCGCGATGCTTGGCGTCGAGGCGAGCACGCTGGCCAATTTCGGTGCCGTGAGCAAGGAGACCGCCACCGCAATGGCAATCGGTGCGCTTGAGCGCGCCGATGTCGATCTCGCCGTCGCCATTACCGGCATCGCCGGCCCGGGCGGCGCCACGCCCGGCAAGCCGGTCGGTCTCGTGCACTTCGCCGCCGCCGCGCGCGACGGCCGCATCATCCACCGCGAGCACCGCTTCGGCGCCATCGGCCGCAGCGCGGTGCGCGCCCGTTCTGTTGTCGAGGCTTTGCGCATGCTGATGGATCTGGCCCGCGGCCCGCAAGTCGCGGCCAAGCCGCAGCGTGCCGCCGCAAGCCGCCTGCGCCCGCGTGTGACCCGCTCGCCGCGCCGGCATGTGGTGAAACGCAGGCCGCCGCGTCCGCCGCGGGGATAAATCGTCTCAGGCGGCCGTGGCAAGCAGCGCGCTCGCATGATCGAGCACGCACTGCTTGACCGCGCCAGCTTCAGACGGTTTCGCCTTGGCGCTAACCGTCAATTCCAGGATCGGCGCGGCGGGATTGGCGACATCGAGGACCTTGCTGACGGAGACGGCGGGTTGCGCCTGATCGTCGATGCGGGAATCCTTGCGAAGCTCCTTCAGGATGCGATCGGCCAGCGCCGGAGCGGCGCCGGCGGGTACCGGAAACGTCACCTTGATCTCGCCCGTGCCAGGATAGGCGCTGTGGTTGATGATGGCCGCGCCCCAGACCTGTCCATTCGGCAACAGGATCTGCGTGTTGTCGGGCGCGACCAGCTCGGTCATGAATAGCGACAGCGACCTCACCTTGCCCGCCTTGCCGGCGACCTCGACATCGTCGCCGATGTGAAATGGCCGGAACAAGAGCAGCATCACGCCGGCGGCGAGATTGGACAGCGTGCCCTGCAAGGCAAGACCAATGGCGAGCGAGGTCGCACCCAGCACGGCAACGAGACTCGCCGTCTGGATGCCGAACAGCTGCAGCACGGCGATGCCGACGACCGCGAGCACGCCATAACGCGCAAGGCTGCCCACGAACAGCGTCACCAGCGGGTCGACGCGATGCGTGACGCTGAGGACGCGCGTGACGAAGCGTTGCATCGCGCCGGACAGATACCAGCCGACCGCGAGCAGCAGGACCGCGTAGATCGCGTTCAGGCCATACAGGACAAGCGAAGCTTGCAGCGCGTCGAAATTGATGGTCATGGCGGCTCCAACCCGGACAGTCGGTTGAGAACGCGCCGCGATGCGAAATGATCCCCGCGACGGCGGAGGCGGAACGCAGTCGCCTAGCCCGGGTGAGCGAAGCGACACCCCAGGATCACCGTCAGTGGATTGAGAAAGATCTCGTGCCCCGGACGCAGCGCAGCGCTCCTTCAGCGGTGCGCTGCAGAGCCGGGGCCCATCTATCGAGTGAGGAGTCTGTCGCTGTGGGTCCCGGCTCTGCGCAGCAACGCTAAGGGCGTTGCAGCGCGTCCGGGACATGAGAGTTACCTACGTCGAGGCCAGCTTCGGCCGCCCGTAGATCGCGTCCGCCCGTTTCTCGAACGCGGCGGAGAACCGCGCGAAGGCGGCGTCGAACATCGAGCCCATCAGCATCGCCAGCATGCGGCTCTTGAATTCGTAAGACAGGAAGAAACCGACGTCGCAGACGCCCTCGCCTTTAGGCTCGAACGTCCAGCGGTTTTCCAGATTGCTGAACGGACCTTGCAGATATTCGACCAGGATCTTCAGATTGGCGCGGTCGAGCGTCACCCGGCTGGTGAAGGTTTCCTTGATCAGCTTGAACGACACCGTCATGTCGGCAACCAGCACCTCGGTGCCGTCGGGCTTGGCCATCCGCTGCCGCACCTTCAGCGCGCTGCACAGCGGCACGAATTCCGGGTAGCGCTCGACGTCGGCGACCAGATCGAACATCTCGGATGCGCTGTGATTGACACGGCGCTTGCTCGAAAAACGGGGCATATCGGTTCAACGGGCAATCGCGGCCCGCGCGGCCTGCAGTCTCGCAAAGTCCTCGCCGGCATGATGCGAGGAACGGGTGAGCGGGCTCGCCGACACCATCAGAAAGCCCTTGGTGTAGGCGACCTTCTCGTAGGAACCGAACTCGTCCGGCGGCACGTAGCGCATCACCGCGTGATGCTTGCGGGTCGGCTGCAGGTATTGCCCGATGGTCAGGAAGTCGACGTCGGCCGAGCGCAGATCGTCCATCACCTGGAGCACCTCGTGGCGCTCCTCGCCGAGGCCGACCATGATGCCGGACTTGGTGAAGATGGTGGGGTCGAGCTCCTTGACCCGCTGCAGCAGCCGGATCGAATGGAAGTAGCGCGCGCCGGGCCGCACCGTGAGATAGCGCGACGGCACCGTCTCGAGATTGTGGTTGAACACGTCGGGCTTGGCCGCGACGACGATTTCCAGCGCCCCCTCCTTGCGCAGGAAGTCGGGCGTCAGGATCTCGATCGTGGTCGAGGGGCACGCGGCCCTGATGGCGCGGATGGTCTCTGCGAAATGCTCGGCGCCGCCGTCAGTGAGGTCGTCGCGATCGACCGAGGTGATGACGACGTGGGCGAGGCCCAGCTTCGCCACGGCCTCGGCGACGTTCTGCGGCTCGGCCGCATCCAGTGCATTCGGCAGGCCGGTCTTGACGTTGCAGAAGGCGCAGGCCCGGGTGCAGGTGTCACCCATGATCATGAAGGTCGCGTGCTTCTTGTCCCAGCACTCGCCGATGTTCGGGCAGCCCGCCTCCTCGCACACCGTGTGCAGGCCGTTGGCGCGCACGATGTTGCGGGTGTCGGCATAGCCGCGGGGTGTTCGGCGCGCGCACGCGGATCCAGTCCGGCTTCGGCGGCGAAGCGGAATCGGGCCGGTTCACCTTTTCGGGGTGGCGCGGGCGCAGCGGGTTCGAGATGGTATCGACAATAACGACCATGGGGTGTCCGGTCTGTTCAGGTCCTACCTAGTCGGTCTGGCCTGGCATCGCAACCCGGCTCGCCCCGCTTCAGGGAACATGGCAGATATGGGCAATATCCTGCTCTGTTCTCAGACGATTCTCCTCGAATGGCTCCAATCTCGAAACCTTCCACACCACGGCTCGGCAAGCAGCTGAAGCGGACCTTTTTCGGCCGCAGCGTCCATGAGGTCGCGCCCGACCTGATCGGCGCCACCATGCTCGTCGACGGCGTCGGCGGGATCATCGTCGAGGTCGAGGCCTATCACCATACCGACCCGGCGGCGCACTCCTACAATGGCCAGACGCCGCGGAACCAGGTCATGTTTGGCCCGCCTGGCTTTGCCTATGTCTACCGCTCCTACGGCATCCACTGGTGCGTGAACTTCGTCTGCGAGGAGGAAGGCTCGGCCAGCGCCGTGCTGATCCGTGCTCTGGAGCCGACGCATGGCCTGGCTGCGATGCGCCGACGCCGGCATCTGCAGGACGTGCATGCGCTGTGCTCGGGCCCGGGCAAGCTGACCGAGGCGCTCGGCATCACCATCGCGCACAACGCCCTGCCGCTGGATCGGCCTCCCATCGCGCTGCATGCGCGAACCGAGGATGTCGAGGTCGCAACCGGCATCCGCATCGGCATCACCAAGGCGGTCGAGCTGCCTTGGCGCTACGGCGTCAGGGGCTCGAAGTTTTTGAGCAAGCCGTTTCCGAAATAGGCCTAAAGCGCGATGAATCATCATCGCGCTTTAGGTTATTGTTTGAGCATGATCTTTCCGGAAAACTGCTGCACACTTTTCCGGATCATGCCCTAAGACGCCTGCTTCAGCCGCTCCATCGCTTCGAGCAGCTTGGCCTTGCGGGCCAGCGCCGCCTCGCGCTTTTCGCGCTCCTCCTCGACGACTTCCTCGGCCGCGTTGGCGACGAACTTCTCGTTCGCCAGCTTCGACTCGGCGCGCTTGATGTCGGCCTCGGCCTTGCCGATCTCCTTGTCGAGACGCGTGCGCTCGGCGGCGACGTCGATCACGCCCTTGAGCGGCAGCGCGGCGACCTCGCCGCGCACAAGCAACTGGACAGCGCCGTCAGGCGCTCGGTCGGCGAAGGAGATGTCCGACAGCCGCGCCATACGCTTGATGACATCGGCCCAGCGCGGCGCGCGCTCCTTGGTTTCGGCCGAAGCGCCTGCGAGCACCAGCGCCGTCAGCGTTGCCGGCGCGATGTTCATCTCGGCGCGCACCGAGCGGATCTGCGTGACGAGGTCGATGACCCAGCCGATCTCGGCCTCGGCAGCCGGATCGGTGAAGTCGGCATGATCGAAGATCGGCAGCACCCAGGCCGGCGAGACCAGCGCATCGGTCGGTCCCGTGGTCGCCGCAAGCATCGCGAGCTGCTCCGGCGTCGGCTCGACCGGCTTCAGCGGCCACGGCGCCAATGCGAGCAGGCCGTCGCGTTTTGCCGTCACCTCCCACAGCTCTTCGGTGATGAAGGGCATGAAGGGGTGCAACAGCTTCAGGATCTCGTCGCGCGCCCAGGCGACCATGGCACGGGTCTCGTCCTTGGCAGGGCTGTCCGGACCGAGCAGCACGGGCTTGGCGAGCTCGACATACCAGTCGCAATAGACGTTCCAGACGAAGCGATAGATGCTGCCGGCGGCATCGTTGAACCGATAGGCCTCGATCGCCTCGGTCACCTCGCGCGTGGTGTGCGCGGTCTCATGCGCAATCCAGCGGTTCAGCGTCTCCTTTGCCTTCGCAGGCTCGAAACCATCAGGCACGGCGCAGTGGTTCATCTCCGCGAACCGGCATGCGTTCCAGAGCTTGGTCGCGAAATTGCGGTAGCCTTCGACACGGCTGGTGGCGAGCTTGATGTCGCGGCCCTGCGCTGCCATCGCCGCCAGGGTGAAGCGCAGCGCGTCCGCACCGTATTCGTCGATCAGGTGGAGGGGATCGATGACGTTGCCCTTCGACTTCGACATCTTGGCGCCCTTCTCGTCGCGGACGAGGGCGTGGATGTAGATGGTCGAGAACGGCACCTCCTTCATGAAGTGCAGGCCCATCATCATCATGCGGGCGACCCAGAAGAAGATGATGTCGAAGCCGGTCACCAGCGCATTGGTCGGGTAGTAGCGCTGCACCTCGGGCGTCTCGTCGGGCCAGCCGAGCGTCGAGAACGGCCACAGCGCCGAGGAGAACCAGGTGTCGAGCACGTCCTCGTCGCGCGTGATGAATCCTTCGCGCTTGTTGCGGTCGAGCGCCATCTCGCGGCCCTGCTCGGGCGTGATGACCTCCTGCTCGACGTAATAGCCGAGCGCGTGGCTGATGGCCTCCTCCTCGGTCTCGGCGACGAACACCTTGCCGTCAGGGCCGTACCAGGCCGGGATCTGATGGCCCCACCAGAGCTGACGTGAGATGCACCAGGGCTGGATGTTCTCCATCCACTCGTAATAGGTCTTTTCCCAGTTCTTCGGAACGAACGTCGTTTCGCCCGAACGCACCGCCGCGATCGCAGGTCTCGCCAGCGTCTTGGCGTCGACGTACCACTGATCGGTCAGGTAGGGCTCGATCACGCTGCCAGAGCGATCGCCGTGCGGCACCATGTGGGTGTGCGGCTCGATCCGCTCGACGAAGCCGAACGATTCCAGCCGCTCGACGATGCGCTTGCGCGCAGCGAAGCGGTCGACCTTGTGGAATTCCTCGGCGGATTGCGCAGCGCCTTCGGGCAGGTCGCGCAGATAATCCTCGTTGTCGAGGAGATCGAGACAGCCTTCCCTGTCGAGCACGCTGATCCGGCGCAGCCCGTGGCGATTGCCGACCTCGAAATCGTTGAAGTCGTGCGCCGGCGTCACCTTCACAGCGCCCGATCCCTTCTCGGGATCGGAATACTCGTCGGCGACGATTTTGATCTTGCGGCCGACCAGCGGCAGGACGACATTCTTGCCGATCAGCTTCTGGTAACGATCGTCCTCCGGATGGACGGCCACGCCGGTATCGCCGAGCATGGTCTCGGGGCGCGTGGTGGCGACCACGATGAAGCTCGAGGGATCCTCGGGGCTGAACGTCTTGCCCTCGATCGGATAGCGCAGATACCAGAGGTGGCCCTTCACTTCCGTCTGCTGCACTTCGAGATCGGAGATCGCGGTCAGCAGCTTGGTGTCCCAGTTCACCAGCCGCTTGTCCTTGTAGATCAGTCCCTCGCGGTGCAGCTCGACGAACACCTTGACGACGGCCTTCGACAGGCCCTCGTCCATGGTGAAGCGCTCACGCGACCAGTCGCAGGACGCACCGAGGCGCTTGAGCTGGTTGATGATGGTGTCGCCGCTCTCGGCCTTCCACTGCCAGACCCGCTCCAGAAACTTCTCGCGGCCCATCTCGCGGCGACCGGGCTGCTGGCGCTCCATCAGCTGCCGCTCGACCACCATCTGGGTGGCGATGCCGGCATGATCGGTGCCGGGCTGCCACAGCACGTCGCGGCCGCGCATGCGCTCGAACCGGCAAAGGATGTCCTGCAGCGTGTTGTTGAGGGCGTGGCCCATGTGCAGCGAGCCCGTCACGTTCGGCGGCGGGATCACGATGGTGAAGGGCACGGCATCACGGCGGTCGGGCCGGCCAGCCTTGAACGCAAGGCTGTCCTCCCACACCACGGACATGCGGGTTTCGATATCGGCGGGTTGGTAATTTTTCTCGATCATGGGGCTGCTAGAAAGCCGCGCGAGGGGGCCAAGTCAACGAAAAGTCAACGAAAAGCTCAGGGAAAGCGCGGCGGCGACAGCGCTTTCCGACCCGGTCCGGGCTCGAATATGACACCCGAAGCCAGGCTTTATGAGGGCCTTTCGGCCGTCCTCAGCGGCCGCCGCGCGAGACCCGCTCGATTTCGGCCTTCACGATGCGTTCAACGAGGCCGGGCAGATTGTCGTCGAGCCAGGACTTCAGCATCGGCCGCAGCATCTCCTTGACCAAGTCCTCCAGCGTCCGGGCGTTGCTGCTGAGCACAGTATGGGCCAGGGAGTTGAAGGCGGATTCGACCGCGGAGACCGTCGATTGCGCGAGGATCGGCTGCTGCGGGGGCAGCGGCGGCGCGTCGAAATCCACCGGCGCGTAGGACGGCGGCGGGGCGGGCCGCGGCGGCTCAGCGAATTCGAGATCGTCGCGGGGTTCGACCTTGCGGAAGCTCGGCGGCGGCGGAGGCGGCGTCGGGTCCATCGCCATGTCGTCGGTCAGTTCGAGCACGTCGGGCTCGGGCTCGGGCTCTGGCTCGGGCGCGCGGACTTCAGGCGTAGGTGTGGCCGCATCAAGACCCGCAAGCAACGCGTCGATATCGTCCTGGCTGTTGGATGCGTCCGCCGCGGGCGCCGGCGCAGGTGCCGGCGCCGGCTTTGCAGCCGGCGGCGGTGCCGGCTTCTCGGCGGCGGGTTTGGGCGGAGCGACCTTGGATGGCGGAATGTCGTTCATCGCCTGCGGCTTCGGCGGCGCAGCGGGCGCAGCAGCCTTCTCGGGCTTGGCGGCCTCGGCCGGCGGAGGCTTTGCCTCGTCGTCGGCAATGATGCGCCGGATCGAGGCCAGAATCTCCTCCATCGAGGGTTCTGTGACCTTTGCAGGCTGCGTCATCTCCGACTCCACATCATCAACGCCCTCGCATGCGTTGTTTTACACCAAGCACGGCAGGATTGGCCGGTTCCGCAACGATGGGTCCGCCATTTTCGTCGCCGCAGCCCGACTTGTCCCCAGATCACGGCTCGACGCGCAGCGGTGCGCCCCTGCCCCGGCGCCGAAGCGTTACGCACGTGACATCAATGCGGGGCGAATCGACCCGCATCATCTTGGCAAGGCTATGTCAGGGATTTTGATGATTGCAAGCAAAGCACCGGTCGACCTCGGCTATTGCCGAGATCGACCGGATGATTACGGGAATCAGCGGCCGTCAGGCGTGCGCACACCCGCCCAGCTGTCCCGCACCTGATGATAGTGAACGCTGGGGTCGTAGGTCGTAGTCGCAAGGCCGAGGACTTGCGGCGACAGACGCCCGACCGCCGCGAGGACGTTATAAGATGCAACTACACGATCGTGCTGCGCGGTCACCAGCGCGACGCGCGCGTTCACCAGCGCCTGCTGCGCATTGAGCACGTCCAGCGTGGTGCGCTGGCCGGCCTTGGCCTCCTCGCGTACGCCGTTGAGGGCGATCTCGGATGCCGTCACCTGCGCCTGAGCCGACTGCACCTGCGCCTTGGTGGCCTGCAGCGAGCCCCACCATTGCACAACGGTCGCACGGGTCTGGTCGCGAGTCGTTTCGAGGTTGAGGCGCTGCTGCGCCAGGTTCTCCTTGGACTGGCGGATCAGCGCGTATTCGCCACCGCCCTGATAGATCGGCACCGAGATCTGTGCGATCGCGGACGCGTTGAAGGCCCTGTACTGTATCAGCGACTGCTCGTATGCCTGCGTGGCTGTGGCCTGCAACGTGACTGACGGGAGCAGAGCGCCCTCGGCGACCTTCACTTGCAGAAAGTTGACGTCGATGCCGAACATCGCGGCCGTCACGTTGGGGTGCTGGACTAGGCCTAGCTCGATGGCCGAAGCGAGTGTCGAAGGCAGGAACCGATCGACAGGTGAGCCAGGCGCAAGATTCGTCGGCTCGTTGCCGATGATGCGACGGAAGTTTGCGCGGGTCGTCGTCAGATTCGCTTCAGCGGTGAGCGCCTGGGTCCTTCCGGCCGCCAGTTGCGCTTCCGATTGAGCGACGTCGGTGCGGGTCACTTCGCCGACATTGAAACGGTCACGGGTCTGCTTGAGCGTCTGCTCGAGCACGCGCACGTTGCTGCGTTGGACTTCAAGCGTCGCCGCGTCGCGGAGATAATCCATGTAGGTCGTGGCCGCCTGAAGCAGCACGCTTTGATCGAGGCTGCGCAGCGCTTCCCGAGCACCGGACACCTGACTCTCCGCGGCGCGAGTCCGGTTGGCGGTCTGGTTGCCGTTGTACAGCGTCTGGGAAGCAGTCAATCCCACGCTTCGAGGAATGCCCGTGCCGTTAACGGGCTCGCTAGTAGAGGCACTCTTGAAGTCCGAGTACTGATAACCGCCGCTTGCGGTCAGCGAGACCCGCGGACGATAGCCAGACAAGGCCTGCGGCACGTTCTCGTCGGTCGAGCGCACCTGGGCACGCTGCGCGTTGAGCTGCGGATTGTTCTGATAGGCGCGCACCAGCGCGCCCTCGATCGTATCCGCCAAGGCAGGCGTCGTCCCGGCAAGCGCCAGCAGCAGGACCGAAACCGCAGCTCCGGTGAAGAGCTTCACCCCATGCATCCGTGAAATTCCGTTCGTTCTAGCGCCCGGCTCGTGCCCGCGAGCCGGGGTACCGTACCAATGGAGTCGTTGCCCCGCCGCAACATAGGACGCGGTCAAGCGCGACGGAACTACCCGAGGGTGGTTCTCAGTGGAAACTCTTCACGTGCAGCATCCCGGCCACACTTCTGATTCAGAACGGGATTTGGGGCGGCTTTGGGGCCGTCAGAAGACAAAGGCAGCCGCCCGTTCCAGGCCGGGAAGCACCGGGGCGGCGGCGTCGAACAGGGTCCGATGACCGAATTCGCCGTGGGTACGGGTCACGATCATCGCGCGCGGCGGCCTCGATTCGGCCGACACCCCCACCAGGCGCCCACCCTCCTTCAGCTGCCCGAGCAGAGCTTCCGGCATCACCTCGGCCGCGCCGTTGAGGAGAATCACATCATAGGGGGCGGTAGCAGGATCCCCCTCGGTGCAGGCCGCCGCCTTGCAGGCGACATTGGCGAGACCCTGGGCGGTGAAAGCGTCGCTGGCCTTGGCGGCCAACGCCGAATCGCACTCGGTCGCCGTGACCTGCCGCGCGAGCTTGGCAGCCAGTGCGGCGAGATAGCCGGTGGCGCAGCCGACGACCAGCACGTTGTCATCCGCGCCGATCTCGGCGGCCTGGAGCAACTTGCCCGTCAGCGCCGGCTTGATCAGGAACCGCTTGGCGGCGCCTTCGCTGACGTCGAGGTCGAGATCGAGGTAAGCTAGCCCCTGCCGGCCGGCCGGCACGAAGGCCTCGCGGGGCACCGTGAGCATGGCATCGAGAACACGACGGTCGGTGACGTCATTGGTGCGCACCTGGCCATCGACCATTTTTTGGCGCGCGGTCGAAAAACCGGACATTTGCGGACCCTGCAATGCGGACGATGCCGCGGAGAAAAATCGCGGCATCTTTTGGAGCATGCTCGGTCAAAACGCAACATAGCGGTTGGCGATGCGCGCTTCGCGCTCCGCACCCCTGATGGAGGGCCGGGCCGGCCCTATTCGATGGCGACTGCCAGGCGGCCAATGAGGCCGGCGACCTCGTCCAGCCGCGCCGAATCCGGCGCCTCGACTGCGCGCGCGAGACAAGCGAGGCATTCATCGTCGCTGAGCTCGGGGATGCCGGCCGGCAGAATCGAGGGGGCCATATCCGAACGGTCGACCTTGATGTCTGGCATGGGGAATCAGCTCCGCAAATGTCTGGCGGATGCACGCTCGACGTGAATTGAGTCGATTTGGCGCCGTCCCAATGGCGGGACGACGCCGACACACTCATCTCTCTGTGAGCGATTCCGCGCCGGACTACCGATGCAATGTTCAAAAATCAGGGAAAGCAGATAGCGCGCCGCATGAGGATGCGAGCACAAACCATTGAGTTTTGGGCACGATTTTGCCCCCCTGGGCTGGGTCGCGTTTCATTACGGAAACGTCGGTTTCTCGCTGACGGCGCGCAATGATCCAGAGGCCTTTGACCCATATCAAGGGAGCCCGTCGCCCGCCCGCCAACATCCGCACATCACCGCCCTTCAGCCCATCGTCGGCCGACCGGGAGTTTCGATCATGAAGGCTGTTTCCGTCGAAGAAGCCGTCGCAATGATCCCGGCAGGCGCGAGCGTCATGGTTGGCGGATTCATGGGAGTTGGAACGCCGGAGCGGCTGCTCGACGAAGTCGTGCGTCAGAGGAAGACGGGTCTGACCTTGATCTCGAATGACGCGGCCACGCCCGGCAAGGGCGTCGGCAAGCTCTTCGATCAAGCGCTGGTGTCGAAGCTGACGGCGACGCATATCGGCCTCAATCCGAAGGCGCAGCAGCAGATGCTGGCGAACCAGATCGCGGTCGATCTCGTGCCGCAAGGCACCTTCGTCGAACGCATCCGCGCCGGCGGATGCGGTCTCGGCGGGGTGCTGACGCCGACCGGGGTCGGAACGCTGGTGGCCGAAGGCAAGCGCCAGATCGAAGTCGATGGCAAGCCGTTCCTGCTGGAGACGGCGCTGCGGGCGCAATTCGCATTGGTGCACGCCTTCCTCGCCGACTACCTCGGCAACCTCGCCTACGCCCTCACCTCGCGCAATTTCAACCCGGTCATGGCGATGGCGGCCGACACCGTCATCGTGACGGCGGAGCATATCGTCCCCGTCGGCGTGATCGCGCCCGACCACGTCGTCACCCCCGCGCCGCTCGTCGACTATCTCATCACCAACGGGTGACATCATGGATCCCCAGATCATCATCGCCCGGCGTGTCGCCAAGGAGCTGAGGAGCGGCAACCTCGTCAATCTCGGCATCGGCATTCCGACCCTGGTCGCCAATTACGTGCCGTCGGACCTGAAGGTGTTCTTCCAGTCCGAGAACGGGTTGATCGGCACCGGGCCGATTCCCGAGCAGGGGATGGCGCATCCGACGCTCACCGATGCCGGCGGGCGCCCGATCAGCGCGCTGCCGGGCGCCTCCACCTTCGACAGCGCGATGTCATTCGGCCTGATCCGCGGCGGCCACGTCGATGTCACCGTGCTCGGTGGTCTCCAGGTCGATGCGCATGGCCATCTCGCGAACTGGATGATCCCGGGCAAGATGGTCCCGGGCATGGGCGGCGCAATGGACCTCGTCACGGGCGCCAAGCGTGTGATCGTCGCCATGCAGCACGCGGCCAAGGGCAAGTCGAAGATCGTGGTGAAATGCTCGCTGCCGCTGACCTCGGCACGCCCTGTCAACCTTGTCGTGACCGACATGGCCGTGATCGGTTTTCCCGACGGCAAGGCGACGTTGCTGGAAACAGCACCCGGCATGAGCGTCGGCGAGGTCATGGCCCTGACGGAGGCCGAGCTCGCCATTCCCGACAATGTTCCGGAAATGAAGCTCTGAACAGGTCAACCCATGCGAATATTCAGCGACTTCAACGAGATCAAATCCGCAATCGGCACCGAGATCGGCGCCAGCGACTGGATCGAGATCACGCAGGACCGCATCAACCAGTTCGCCGAGGCGACCTGCGACGAGCAGTGGATCCATGTCGACCAGGAGCGCGCCAAGCAGGAGATGCCGGGCGGCAAGACTATCGCCCATGGCCTGCTCTCGCTTGCCCTTGCCCCGCTGTTCATCCGCTCGGTCATCGGCCTGAAGGGGCTGCGCAACACGCTCAATTACGGTGCGGACCGGATCCGATATCTTGCGCCGGTACCGGCGGGCTCGAAGCTGCGCGGCCGGGTCACGATCGCGGAAGCGGAGGACGTGCCGCCGGACGGGCTGCGCGTCAACTACCACCTCGTGATCGAGATCGAGGGAGGCAAGAAGCCGGCCTGCGTGGCCGAATTGATCGCGCTTCACTATCGCTGAATCAAAGAGTCGAAGAACAACCCCATGCACAGTAGCCATGGGGCTGATCTGATTGATGTTTCCTGTTCGCCCGGAACCGGTTGCCCCGTCGGGCAAAACACTGGCAATATGTCACCATCGATCATGGGTCCCGGACTGCTCAGCGCGTCAATTCGACGATGTGGTGGCCGCCGTCGACGTCGAGGCCCCGCCGGGGATCAGCTTGGCGCCATGGATGGTGACGCGGCACGTCCTCCGAACCAGGCGCCGAAATAGCCAGCATAAAGTGCCGGCGATTCGAGGTTCATCGAATGCCCTACGCCTGGCACGATGACCAGCCGGCAATCCGGCATCGCTACGACCATGGCCCGGAGATCGGCCGGCGCGATCCAACCGTCCCGCTCGCCCCACAACACGAGGTGCGGATGCCAGATCCCGGACATGCGGCGCTCCAGCTCACGGCTCTCCCTCTCCCGCGTCAGGTTCACCGGCGTGCCGATCCAGATCCCCTCCGATACGCCGAAGGTCTGCTCGACGATCCGGTCGAACAGCGTCTGGATCTCTCCCAGCCCCTCGCGAAAGCGCGGGACCATGTTCGGCCCCATGCTCTCCGGGACGAACAGCGAAGAAGCGGCCGTAGCCATCACGGACCGCGTCAGCTCCTTGCTCGACATCATGGCCCTGAATAATCCGATCTGATCGGCATCGAAGGCCATGCCGAGCGGCGTTACCGGATCGAGCGCGAACACACGGCCGAAGCGCTGCGGCTGCTCGAGCAGCATTCTGGCGGCGATGATGCCGCCAGTGGAATGTGTCGCGAGATGGCAATAGCCGATCTCGAGCGTATCGAGCGCCGCCAGCATGTCCTCGGCGTGCTGCCGCATGGAGTAGTTGGAATAGTCGGCCGACGGCTTCGGCCGGTCGCTGTCGCCGCAGCCGCGCCAATCGATTGCAACCACACGGAGCCCGATCGGAAACAATGGCGCGGCGAGCTCGATCCAGTCCTTGCTGGCGAGGTTTCCGTGGATGAAGACGACGGTGACGTCGCCTCCTCCCCACTCCCGCCAGCCGAGTCGGAGTTCGCCCGCCTGCACCCTTGGCATCGCCGGGCCCTACTTGTTGAGGCCAGCCGTCGGCGCCGCTCCGGGCGGTGTCGGCGCCACTGGCAAGGCAGAGACGACGGCGCCCTTGATCATGCGATCGGTTCCGAGCGGCGATGATGTGTCCACCTCCCCGTTGGTCACGAAATCCACGACATCGGCAGCGTATTCCACTGGATTGTCGGTGTGGATGAAGTGTCCGGTCTCCGGATAGATCTTGAGCATCGGCCGGTTGCCGGCATTGGTCATGCGCGTCATGAACGGCGTGATGACGTCGCGGCCGAGGTCCGTCAGGCCGTTGAACGCAGGCGTCGGAATGAACGGCTCCTTGTCGCCGAACGCCAGGAAGATCGGCGCTTTGATCTGGGTGACCCGCTCATAGAGGTTCTTCGGGTCATCCTGCTGGAGCTCAGCACCGATCGTGTAGATGTCGAAGATGAAGACGTTGCACCACTGATCGAGCTCCTTCGGGTTGCCCTTGGTAAGCCCGGCGCGCTGCTCGGTATGGAAACGGGCATATTCGCTGTCGTTGAAGAAGTATCCGCTCTTCGCAGCCGATACCACGCCGGTGTCCGGATCACGTTTCTTGAAGTAGAAGAAGTCGCGGACGTTCTGCTCGCTCCGCGCCTTTTCCGCAGCGAGAATACCGGTCTGGTCCCAGACCTGCTTCCACTTGTCGAAGTCTCGGCCGAGGCCGTCGGCGAAGAGAGGCGCCTTCTTGTCCTTGGCAATAGTGATCTCGCGCGGATATTCCTCGAGGCCGGACGGCGCCTCCAAGGCGAGGCCCTGCACCGCATCAGGCCAGGTCAGGGCGTAGCCCACGACGAACTGGCCGCCGAGCGAGTGGCCGAGATAATACGCCTTCTTGACTCCGAGCTGGTTGACCACGAGGTCGTAGATCACCTCGCGCATGTCCTGCATGGTGCGAGCGGGGTTCTTGTCGAGATTCCCGGGTCCCGACATGCCGTAATGCGGTAGGTCCGGCACGATCACGCGCAGGCCGCTGCGCAGCGCATACTGCATGATGTTGCCGTAATGGCCGCCGAACGCGCCCTTGCCGTGGATGATGACGAGCACCTTCGGATCCTTGTCGGTGCCGGCATACTCGTCCATGTAGCCGATTTCCCAGGAGTTGCCGCTCTTGTCCTTGGCGCTGCCGAATTTGACCGGATAGGGATAGGTCACGTGGGCCTTCCAGAACGACTTCTTGGGATCGATCGTCTGGGCGACGTCGGGCACGCGATAGTTCTTGTCGACAAATTTCTGGGCGCGATCGAGGGCCGCCACATCATCCATGAAGGTGACGAACTTCGGATCGTTCTTGCGCTGATTGATGATCGGGAACACGCCGTAATGCGCGACCGGGCTCTCCTGTGCGATGAGATCAGCGCCGGGCACGCGATCAACGGCCTTCTGCGCCAGCTTGAAGTTGAGCCAGAGATCGTTGGTGATGTGCATCACCAGCGTGCGAGCCTGAATGCGACCGAGATAGGGATTGACGTTATGGGTCTCGCCGACCCGATTGCGCCAGACGAGGTCGACGGCGTCGTAGAGCTTGGCGCGATTGGTGACGTTGAGGCCGGCCTTCTCGTTCGGCGGATCCCAATAGAAAATCTCGGGCTGTACCGCCGCCCAGTTCTGGGTCGTGCGGAAGGAAAAGTCATAACCCGTCATGCCGAGGATCGACCAGCCGAAGGCCACGCCCGGCACCGGATGCTTTTCCTTCGGGAGCTTGTAATAATCGCCCTCGGTCGCCTGCCAGACCGGATCGCCCTGGATCGCGGCCGTCATCATCTGGAAGGTCCAGTTGCCGACAGGGTCGTCGCCATCCGATTGCGTGGTGCCGCCAATCGGCATCAGGGCGCTGACATATTCCGGATGCATCACGCCCCAGACGTAGGTCTGCGTGCCCCCCATGGAGACGCCGGTCACCAGTGCGACGCGCGCGACCTTCAGCTCGTCACGCAGCAGGCGATAGTTCGCCTGCACCATGTCGTAGTAGCTGTATTGCGGAAACTTGATGCCCAGGCCGTCGGACGGCTTGCTCGCGCCCCAAGTGCCGAGCGGATCGACCATGATGACATAGTAACGATCCGTGTCGATCGGCCGGCCCGGACCAATGATGGGTACGCCACCCGACAACGCCGCACCCTTCACCCACTGTTCGTACATGTCGGTGGAATCGCCGGAATAATAGGAGTTGATCACGATGGCATTGGTGATCTCGCCGGCCGCATTGCGCCTTGCGTTGCCGACAGCAATGTATGCCGTGCGCAGCTTGCCGGCCCCGAGCGATTCCAGCGTGACGCCGCCCTCGCCGCCGTTCTCCCATTTGGAGGGATCGGACAGGTCGTACTTGCCGCCCAGGCGGAAGTTGGCGATCTCGTAGGTCTTCTTCAGCCCGTCATGCTGCACTTGCGACGAGCGGCGCGTGAACGGCTGTGCGGTTGCGATCGCCGTTCCGAGCAGCAGCACGATCAGGCTCAACAGGCAACGCTTCAACGCATCTCGTCCGGCCATGATGCGATCCTCCCTGGAAGATTTTCCTGAAACGCTAGGCAGGGCGGCCGCGGAAGGTTTGATCTAGCTCAATGGAATCCGCTCGGAGGAATCGAGGATCGCGGGCATCAAAACACCGGCAGTACCCTCGCGATGCCTTTCCTAAGCCACGGCTCATATCGGATCCGCTATGAGCTCGACGGTCCGGCGGGCGCACCGGCCTATGTTCTCGTGAACGGGCTGACGCAATATTCCGAGCTGTGGAGCGCCTATCGCGAGGCCCTATCGGCGCGAGGCTTTCGCGTTGCGACCTTCGATCTGCTCGGCCAGGGCGCCTCCGACAAGCCGAGACTCTTCATCAGCCAGGACGACCAGGTCGCTGCTTTGCGCCTCCTGATCGACGAACTCGGGGACGGTCCAGTCTTTCTGAGCGGGATCAGCTTTGGCGGCCTGATCGCGCTGCGATATGCGATCGAGCACGGCAAGCGATTGGCCGGGCTCGTGCCGATGAGCTGCTTTGCGGACCTGTCGCCGCAACTCTTGCTGCTTGGCAATGCGCTGCGGACCGGGCTGATCCTCGGCGGCACAAGTTACCTCCAGGACCTGCTGTTACCCATGAACCTTTCCGACCAATGGCTGAAGCCACTGCTGGACAAGCTCGATAGCGTGAAGCGGCAAGGTTGGCTGGTCAACGACGTCTACGCGCTGCAGAACCTGATGGAATCCTTTCTCGACTTCCGGCCGCTCACGCCGCACCTGTCCAAGATCGCCGTTCCAACCATGATTCTCAACGGCGAGTTCGACTTTCTCACGCCGCGGGGTCTCCACGAAACATTGCGCGCTGAGATTCAGAATAGCTCATTGGTGATCATCCCCAGGGCCTATCACGCCTTCACGCTGGAGAAAGGGACACTGACCGCCGATCTGCTGGCGCGCTTTGCCGAAGACGTGCTGGCCGGCCGCTGGCAGGGCAATCAAGCGGTCTGGGTGGCGCCGGACCAGCCCGGCGGCGAGCTCACGCCGTTTCCTGCCGGCTACGATCATCTGCGTGCCATCCCGGTCAAGCGAGCGCTGCCATGACCGGCTTCCTCGGTCCCGTCGCGCCGGACGGTCGCATTCCACCGTACCAGCAGACGAAGGTCGCAGCATTCCTGATTTCGGCGCACGGCGCCCTGGCTCGGCAATTCGCTTTCATGCTGCCCGCGAGGCTCGACGCGGCATGGCAGACCGAATTGAATGCTCAATTTTATCGCGAGACCGAGATCGTCTCGCTGCTGCTGCGCGCCACGTCCTGGGTGTTGGATCCTTCCCTGGGTTACATGCTTGCCTCCTGGGAGTCCGCCTGGCTGCCTGCACCGGTCGAAGGGATCGCAGACCCTCGCCTTGCCCAAATGATTCACCTCGCAGCGCTTGCCCACGCCGTGCATGCCGGCATACGGCCGGCTGCGCTCCTACCGCTCGAGGTCAATGCGCAGGATCCTTTTGTTATGGCGCTGCACCGGATCGAATTCGAGAGCGGCCGGCTGTTGCAGGCGCAGATTCTGTTTCTGAAGAGCACAGACCTTGCGCCGCATCGCGACGCGGTCAGTGCGGCGCTCGCGCAGCGTCACGCCGGAGTCCGCAAGCTCTGGCGCGAATTACTCGAGAGCATCGGCATCGGCGCACCGCCGGCATGACCACGCGCGCTTGCGCCGGTCAATCGATGATGTGATAGCCGCCGTCGATGTAGAGCACGCCACCGGTGATCAGCTTGGCGCCGTCGAGCGCCAGGAACGCGGTGGCATTGCCGACATCGTCGATGCTGACGAGGCTGCGCGAGGGCGCCTTGGATTGTGCCTTGTCCATCAGCTCGTCGAACTCCGGAATGCCCGAGGCCGCGCGGGTCGCGAGCGGCCCTGGCGAGATCGCGTGCACGCGGATGCCCTTCGGACCGAGCTCGGCAGCGGCATAGCGGACCGCGGCTTCGAGCGCCGCCTTGGCGACGCCCATGATGTTGTAGTTCTCCACCACCATCTGGCTGCCGTAATAAGTCATGGTGAACATCGTGCCGCCGTTCTTCATCAGGGGTTCGGCAAGATGCGCCATCCGCAGGAACGACCAGCAGGAGACGTCCATGGTCTTCAGAAAGCCGTCGCGGCCGACGTCGACGACGCGGCCGTGCAATGCTTCCTTCGGCGAAAAGGCGATGGAATGAAGCAGGAAATCGAGCTGCCCCCACTCCGACTTGATCCGCTCGAACACCGCTTCAGTCTGGCCTTCGACCATGACGTCGAGCGGCAGGAAGATCGGCGCTTCCAGGGCCTGCGCCAACGGCTCGACGTGCTTCTTGGCGCGGTCGTTCAGATAGGTGACGGCGAGATCGGCGCCGAGCGCGCGAAACGCCCTGGCGCAGCCCCAGGCGATCGACTGGTCGTTGGCGATGCCGACGACGAGGCCCTTCTTCCCCTTTAGTGCGACCTTGCTGTCCGGAAATACTGGAATCATGACACCCTCTCATGTCTGGGGTTGACCGTTCATCAACAGCGTCAGCGTGTGCTGCGCAATCATGAGCTCCTCGTCGGTCGGGACGACGTAGACCGGAATGAGACTCGCCTTTGCCGATATCAGCCGCGAATGGCGCGTGTTCTCGGCCGGGTCGAGTGTCACGCCAAGCCAGCCGAGCTGCTCCGCCACACGCGCGCGGATGCCGCTCGAGTTCTCGCCGATGCCGGCGGTGAAGACGAAGGCATCGATACCCTGCAGCGCCGCCGCCAGCATGCCGGCGTTGAGGCCGATGCGATAGACGAAATAGTCCACCGCCAGTTTCGCTTGCGGATCAAGGCTCGCCTCCAGCTCGCGCATGTCGTTGCTGAGCCCGGAAAGCCCCTTCAATCCGCAATCGCGATAGAGGAAATCCTGCACCTTCGATGGCGTCATCCCCTTCTCGGACAATAGATACAGCACGACCCCGGGATCGAGCTGGCCCGGGCGCGTGCCCATCGGCAGCCCATCGAGCGCGGTAAATCCCATCGTGCTCTCGACGCTCAACCCATTTTTCATCGCACACATCGACGCACCACTGCCGAGATGCGCGACAATCACCCGGCGCTTTGCGATGTCTGGCGCGATCTGCGGCAGGGCCCTGGAGATGTATTCATAGGAGAGCCCGTGAAAGCCGTAGCGTCGCACACCTTCGGTGTGAAGCTGGTAAGGGATGGCGTAATGATCGGCCAGCGGACCGTGCGTGCGGTGAAACGCGGTGTCGAAGCAAGCGACCTGGGGTATCGTCGGGAAATTGGCGAGGATCGAGCGGATCGGCGCCAGATTGTGCGGCTGATGTAGCGGCGCCAACGTGACGAAGCGTTCCAGCCGTGCCACCACGCCATGATCGACGACGATTGGCCGCTCATAATCCGGCCCGCCATGGACGACGCGATGCCCGACCGCCAACGGATGGATGCGCGCCTCGTTCCGCAGCCATTCCCCCGCGACTTGCATCGCCGCCGGCACGTCCGGAATGGTCTCGATCGGATAGGCCCGGTCGGCCATGGGATCATTGCCTGCCCTGCTCGCCCGCAAGCGCGGACGGCTGCCGATGCCGTCCACCTGCCCCTTGATCAGGCGGCGCAGAACGCCCTCACCCTCGACCGCAAAGACCTGGAACTTGACGCTCGAGGAGCCGGCGTTGACGACGAGGATGCTGTCCATGGCGGTCACGCCGCGACTGTCGGCGCCTTCTGGCGCCGCGCGTGAGCATAAAGTGCAGCAACTGCGCAGGACGCCATCCGTGCTCTTGGGCTGTCCGCACGCGAGGTCAGGACGACGGGGACGCGCGCGCCGAGCACAATGCCGGCGCCGTCGGCCTTGGCGAAATAGGCGAGGTTCTTGGCCAACATGTTGCCCGCTTCGAGGTCGGGCACGACCAGGATCTGAGCGCGGCCGGCCACCTCGGACTTGATGCCCTTGATCCGCGCGGATTCGAGGTCGATCGCGTTGTCGAACGCCAGCGGCCCGTCGAGCACGCCGCCCGTGATCTGGCCGCGATCCGCCATCTTGCAGAGCGCCGCGGCCTCGATCGTGGACGGAATTTTCGAGGTGACCGTTTCGACTGCGGAGAGGATGGCCACCCGCGGCAACTTGCCGAAGCCCGCCTGATTGTAGAGGTCGATCGCGTTCTGAATGATGTCCCGCTTGGCGTCCAGATCTGGGAAGATGTTGATGGCGGCGTCAGTGACGAAGATCGTCTCGGCGTAGGCCGGCACATCCATGACGAAAACGTGGCTGATGCGCCGATCGGTGCGCAGCCCCCCGACCTTGGCCGTGACGGCCCGCATCAGCTCGTCGGTGTGCAGGCTGCCCTTCATGAGCAATTCGCCCTGCGCGGCATGGATCAATTCGACACCCTTCGCCGCGGCATCGTCGCTGTGCGCGGCATCCACGATCTCATAACCCGAGATGTCCAGGCCGAACGTGCCAGCCGTATCCCGGATCTTCCGCTCCGGTCCGACCAGGAGCGGCCGGATGATGCCGGCAGACGCGCTGTCGACAGCGCCGCGCAAGGATGTCTCATCGCAGGGATGCACCACGACGGTCGGCGTCGGCGGGATTGCCTTGGCAGCGGCGATCAGACGATCATACTTGCTGGGAGACTGCGTGGCCGTCGCATCTGCTGACATGATGTCGCTCCCGATCCTTGCAACTCGCGCTACGACGCCTTCGCCTTGGGATCGAAAGGGGCAACGTTCGACGCCCTTTCGGTACCTTCCGCGGAGTCGAGGCCAAACAGGCCAGCGATCTGCCGCAGCCGGTTTGCGCGCTCGCCGGTGACATCCGCACTGGCCGACAGCACCTGCTCGATCGCCTCGAATGCTGCGCGGCGAACGTTCATGTCGTCAGGCAGCAATTTCGGGATTGCAGCGAGCGCCCCTTCCCGGTCGAGCAGCAGCATGAAGAACTGCTCGCGTACCAGCATCTTGAACTCGGCAAGAGACATGCGTGCGCCGCCATGATCCCGGCGGACCCGGCGCAGAGCCTCGATGCTGCGTTCGTCCACCATCCCCCGTGCCGAGCCGACATAGAGCAAAGCGCGCAACGCCGCTTCACGGAGGCCGCCCTCACCGATCCGCGACTTCAGCTCGGCAATGCGCTTCTCGAGCATGGTGCGATGCTCGGCGGACATCTCACGCCGACGCGACGGCGTGGACGTCGGATCGATCCCGACCGCCGCCTGGAGCGCCGGGGATCCGTAGACGCTGAGGAACATCGCTTCGCTGAGCGCCTCCTGTGAATCGCGCCAGCTGTCGAGGGCGTGAACGACCTGCTTCGAGATCTGCTCCTGGAACGCCAGGAACGGATTGTCCGCAGCGACCGGCTTGCGCTTCTCGGCGGCCTTCTCGGCCAATGATTTCACCGTCGCCATGAAAGGATTCTGGCTGCTGAACAGCTCGTATTGCAGCCGCAGCGGATGCATGTTGTGAGCCCATTCGGCCATCTGTGGCGTCACCATGCGCTTGAGCCATGGCTGGACGAATTTTCGATAGGCCGCCAGGTTGATTTCCGAGATTCGTTTGGCGGTGGCAAAGCGTCGCTCGTCCTCAGGCGAATTGCCGCCCATGGCGCGGATGTCGTCGAGCGTCCGCGCTTCGCAGCGCATCACCCACTGGCCGACGACCAGATCCGAACTTGCGGTTTCCTCATCCTTCGCCTCGAAAGTCGCTTCATAGAGTCCGGGCGGCAGAACGTCGATGAGGTCGATGTTGCTGGAAAATTCCGCGTGCTCCTTCTTGGCAACGCCGCCCGAGACGAAGATGCCGAGATGGCCGATGTTCTGGTGCACGGTGTAGACGATGGTCTGGCCATAGGCCCTGATCTCATCGACATCGGCATAGCAATCGAGGATCCAATGCAGCGCCTGCTGCGGCGGCGTGATGTTGTCGCCCTCCGAGCAGAACACCACGATCGGGGATCTGATGTTGCGAAGGTCGACCTTCCGGCCATCGGACATTTCGATGTTGCCGGCCGCGAGGTTGTTGCCGACGAACAGCTCATCGACGATGAATTGGATCTCCTCGGCGTTCAGGTTGACGTGGCCGCCCCACCAACGCTCGAATTCGAGATAACGATCCGCCTCGGTGTCGACCTTGGAATAGACGTTGTATTGCTTGGTCCAGAGCGTATTCGACGGGTTCTGGTTCTCGAAGTTCTGCACCAGCCAAGCACCATCGAACTTGCCGGCGCCGAGATCGGAGGTCAGGGCCGTCAACCAGCTTCCGCCCAACAGCCCGCCCGAGTAGCGCATCGGATATTTTCCATGCACGCCGGCCCAATAGGCCAGCGGCGCGCCGGCGATGATCAGCGGGCCGAATAGCTCGGGACGTAGCGAGGCCAGGATCATGACGGCCCATCCGGCCTGGCAATTGCCTATCACGCAGGGCTTGCCGTCGGCATCCGGGTGAAGGCTCATGACCTTTTCGATGAAGATGGCTTCGGCACGCGCGATGCGCTCGATGGTCTGACCGGGCATCGGGTCCGGCAGGAAGCCGATGAAATAGCAGGGATGGCCTGCCTTCATCGCCACCCCGATCTCGCTGTCGGCCTTGAAGCCGCCGATGCCGGGGCCGTGGCCCGCACGCGGATCGACCACGACGAACGGCCGCCGGTTCATGTCGATCTCGACGTTGGCGGGCGGAACGATGCGCACCAGCGCGTAATTGACGGGTTCGGCGAGCTGGCGCCCGTCGATGATCAACTCCGCCGCATATTGCAGAACATGCGGGGCGGTTTGCGCGAGGTGCTCCCTGTACTGGTCCCCGCGCCGGCGCATGATATCCAGGAACAGGATACTGCGCTGTCCCGCATCGACGAGGTATTCGACTGCCGAGGCGACCAGCCCCGACATGGGACCGCCCGGAATTTGCATCTTGTGCATGGACATGTTCTCGACCTCTCCGTCGCCTTGGCCAATTGACGGCGCTGAGCGAGGACGAACGTTGATCTAGGTCAAGATGATCTGCACGCTTCGGAGGCGTCTATCCTGCATTATAGGGCAAGAGACCCGGCCGGGCGGTTTTGAAAGAGCGACATCGACAATGTCCCAAGCTGCAACTTACAGCGTGCAAACCGTGCTGAAGGACAGCACCCCGATCCAGGTCCGCGCGCTTCGCGCCAGCGACGAGGCGGACATGCTCGCCGCCGTCGCGCGTACAGGACCGCAGTCGCTGCAGAACCGGTTCTTCGTTTTGAAACGGCATTTCTCCGAGAAGGAGCGCGCCTTCTTCATGGACGTGGATTTCAGCAATCACGTCGCGCTGGCCGCTCTCGCCGAAGAACAGGGGCGATACACCATTGTCGGCGGCGGCCGGTATGTCGTCATCGAGCCCGGCCAGGCCGAGATGGCCTTCGTCGTGGTGGATGCCTGGCAAGGTCGCGGCGTGGGCTCGCTGTTGTTGAAGCATCTGACGGAGATTGCGCGCGCGCAAGGTCTACGAGAGCTCGTGGCCGAGGTTCTATCCGACAACGGAGCCATGCGAACCGTGTTCGCGAAGGCGGGCTTCAAGCCTGCGCGGAGTGACGATCCGAGAACCGTGCGCCTGTCGCTCTTGCTTTGATCGCGCGAGCGGCCTGAGCCTCACCTCAAAGCGATCGTGATCCGACTGATATTGGCCGCCAACTCGAGCCCCGCCTTCGGGCCTTGCAGCACCATCGTGACGCCCTTTTCGTTGCGGAGGTGCACACCGTTGGCGCCGCCGACCAGCGCAAAGCCGCCGCCGACGGAGCTGTAGTTGCCGGCGAAGTCACTGACCTCCCGGATGCCGGATGCCCAGCCGTCGAGGCGGCCGACAGTTGCACCGACCGTGATGCCCAAGCTCACGCCGCTGACCTTGAAGGGATAGGTCTTGCCCCGGTACGTCAACACGCCGCTGCCCACGCCACCGCCGGCCAGGACTCCCGCTTTGACGATCTTCACTCTGACCTGACCGGTGGCCTGCGCGAAGGACGGCGCCGCCGGCAGGGTCAGCCCGAGCGCGAGCAGGAGCAGCGCGATCAGGCGAAATGCGCGCACGCGCGGCTCAGGGTTTTGCGGCATCGACCTTCTTCCAGGTCTCGTCGGGATCGAACAATGTTGTGCGCTCGGCGATGAACGCCGTGCGCTTGCCGAGATCCTTCTGATAGACGACGCCGTCATGATTGACCAAGAAGGTCATCACGCCCGAATTGCCGTATTCCGCGGGCCAGGCGATCAGGGCGAAGCCGCCGATCATCTTGCCCTTGACGACGTAGTTGAGCGCACCACCGGGTGCGTCCCGCCCCTGCCCTTTGAGGATTCGGAAGTAATAGCCGTGATAAGGTGCAGGGCCTACATCGCCGCCGCGATAGCCCTCCTTCGAGGCTTCGGCCGCGAGCGCGCCGAGCGGACTCGGGTCGCTGTCGTCGCGCCAGAACAGGCCGTCCTTCTTGCCGGGCGAGGAGACGATGCGCTGCGCGTAGACGCCGACGCCTTCGCCGCGGTCCTTTTCCGCATATTCGTTTTGCGCGTCGACGAAGGCGAGCGCGGTCTGGATCGCGTCGAGCTCGTTGCGGCCGATGCGACGGCGCAGCACCTCGATGCGTCCCTCGTCGGTGTCAAACGCCCAGCCCGTCCTGGTGTTGACCAGCGGAATTGGAAACGGGAAGTCGTCCGGCCCGAGCATCAAGGTAGCAGTCTTGTTACCCTCCGCCTTGATGCCGTGCTTGGCGTCGTACATCGCAGTGAAGCGCGCCCGAATGTCGTTGTCGGCAACCTCGTCACCGGACGACACGATGTCCTCCGCATTCCTGCCGAGCACTTTCAAGATGTCTTTCGGGCCGCTCTTGACCGCGGCGGCAAGGGCAGACGCGGCCTCTTCCGGTGTCTTGTAGGATTCCTGCGCGAGAGAGGCCGATCCGAGCAGCGCGAGCACGAGGACGCCGGGCATCAGCGCACGGCTAAACGATCTCAGACCGGTCATGGCATCACCTCCGCAGGAATCTTCGCGCCGCCGGCGAGCCAGTCGCGATAGGTGCGGAACGTCAGGCCGAGTTTTTCGTAGTGGACGCGCAGATAGCCGTCGCTGCCGCGGGTCACGGCAGCGGGCATCGCCTGCTCGACCTCCTGCGCCATCACGCCGACATAGGCCTTATCGGTGCCGATATAGCTGAAGCGATAATAGCCAAGGCCGTTCGAGAGGTGTCCGAGCAGGACGATGTCATGCTTGAGCGCGATATCCGAGCGCCGGCCGCCGCCGCCACCGCCACGGAAGCCGCCTCCGCCGCCACGCATCGCCATTCCGCCACCGCCGCCGCGCCCGGCAAAGCTTGGTCCGCCGCCTCCACCGCGCGGCATGCTCGCCATGCTGGCGCGGCCGCGTGCGGATGCTGCGGCAGCCGAGCGGCCGGAGGAGACGTTCATGGCACCGCCACGATTGCCGCCGCCGCGATTGGCCGCACCGCCGCCGGCGCGGTTCGCAGCCTTGGCGCGATCGCCGCCACCCTTGGTCGCGCCCTTGGCACGATCACCGGCACCGGCACGATCGCCGCCGCCGGGCCGGTCGCGCGTCCCTGCGCTGGGGCGATCGCCCGCGCCCGGACGGTCGCCACGATTGCCGGCGCGATCACCTGCGCGATCCCCAGCGCGATCTCCTGGACCGCCGCGATCACCCGCACGATCTCCCGCCCGGTCCCCGGCACCCTGGTCGGGACGCAGCACCTGGTTGCCGTCGCGGCCGCGGAAATCCATCCGGTCCGACACGCCGGACTTCAGATTGTTGTTGCCGAAGCGCTGCTGAACATTGCTGTTGTTGTAGCGGACACCGCCGCGATGCGCCGGATTGTGCTGCCAGCCATTGCCGATGTTCGTGGTGCGATGGTTGACATAGACGTTGCGGTTACCCCAGTTGCAGCCGCCGCCCCAGTAATTGCCCCAGCGTCCGATCGCCCAGGCCGTGCCGAAGGCGATGCCGGCCGCAACCACGCCGGCGCCGATATAGGACGGGTAGCCCCAGTAATACGGCGGATACTCCGCATAGGGCCAGCTGCCGTAGACGGTCGCCGGGTCGTAATACGGCACGTACATCGCCGCGGGATCGGCCTGCTGGATGACGACGACCTGCTTGCCTTCCTGAGACTGGACGCTGACCTTCTGCTGCTTGGTGGTGACGAGCTTCTTGTTGTCATAGGCCTTGTTGCGCAGACGCTGGATCGCGTCCATCACGTCGGGCTGCTGCGCGAGGAACGCATCGCCGAGCTTCTTGGTCCAGTCGAGCTGATCGCTCATCATCACGAGGACATCGGCGGTGCTGGCCAGTGCCTTGACGCTGTCATCCCAGCCCTGCTTCTCCACTTCCGTCTTCAGCGCATCGCCCTTCAGGCCCTTGCGCTCCTTCAGCCAGCGGTCGGCCTGCACCACTTCCAGCGGATAGGTGGAGGCGGCCAGTACATTGGCGAGCAACTCGTCGGGATAAAGCGCGATCGGTGCGACGAGGGCCTCGAGCTGCTCGGGCTTCAAGAGCTCGGCCGTCGGCGCAGGCGGACTGGCAGGCTGCGCCTGCGTCGTCGGCGCTGCAGGTGTCGTTGTGATCTGCGCCGTCGCAGCGACCGAGGTCGACATCAAGAGCGCCAGCGCCATCAGGATCTTGCCGCAACGAAACATCACATCCTCCCTCGGACTTCAGTGCGGAAGGATCAAGCCGGGGCGCAGGCATTTGTTGATCGAGATCAACGAAACGGGTCATCGCGGCTGCTGCAGCGCAAAGATCGGATTATCATTCGATCAGCTCGGCATCCAGCAGAAGCCGGTTCGGCACCGTCAGGCCGAGGGCCGTGGCGGTCTTCATGTTGATGACGAGCTCAAACCTGGTGGCAAATTGCACCGGGAGAGTGCTGATATCGGCACCTCGCAGGAGGCGGTCGACATAGCCGGCGCCATCACGAAATTGCTGGGTGAGATCTGCACCATACGACATCAGTCCGCCATTCGACGCGTAGAAGCGGACTGCGAAGATGGCGAGCACGCGCCGCTGCGCCAGCAATGCAATGGCCATCGTGCTGTGGGTTCCGAAGAAGCCGCCATCCGGCAGCACGATGAGGCCGCCGCCTGTGCGCGCCGCCGTCTCGATCACTCCCGCGATCTCCGGACCGCTGCGAACGCTCGCACCGGCAATCTTGAGGCCGAGACGGCCTTCCATCTGGTGCGCCGCTTGAACATAGAACGGTCCGTAGGGTGCCGATTCCGGATTGAACAGCAGGGCCGCATGGCTCATTCCCGGCACCATGTCCTTCAAGAGGCCGAGCCACTTCCCGCTCATCGAATGCTCATAGAGCGAAAAGCCGGTCAGATTTCCGGCCGGCCGGGCCAGATTGGCGACAAGCCCCGTCCCTACCGGATCGGAAAGCCCCACGAAGACGATCGGAATGCGCTGCGTTGCATCGCGCAGCGCCCGTGTTGATCCCGTACTGGTCGAGAACAGCACGTCCGGCGCCGCGGCGACGAGCTCGAGCGCCTCCAACTTCTGGCGCGCCGGATCGGGGCCCGGCCAGCGCACCTCCAGGCGGTAGTTCTGGTTGGCGACCCAGCCTCGATCGGTGAGACCCTGCTGAAAGGCATCCACGCGCATTTGCGCCCCGGGATCACCAGCGACATTGCCCGTCAGCACGCCGACGGCGGGCATTCGGTCCTGGGCTTTCGCCAGGACCGGCAATGCAGCGGCAGCACCAACCAGCCTCATGAAGTCACGACGTCTCATACGCCTCACGCTCGCCCGTCGTACTTGTCATGCGACTGAGAGAGAACGGCTTCAGCGTCGTGATGTTTGATCAAGATCAAGATACCGCCCGCTCAGCGAGCGGTCGGAAGCCTGATCGTGAACAGCGCGCCGCCCGCAGGCTGGTTCGCCGCGGCGATTGTGCCGTGATGGGCCTCGACGATGGTTCTGGCGATCGCGAGGCCCATGCCCATGCCGTGCGGTTTGGTCGTGAAGAACGGATCAAACAGACTTGCGAGATCGGAGGCGGGTATTCCGGGCCCGGTGTCGGCGATCCTGATCTCGGCCTGATTGCCGGTGCTGAGCGTCGACACGCTGACCTCCCGCTTTCCGGCGTCCGCATCGGAAATCGCATCCATTGCGTTGATGATCAGGTTGAGAATGACCTGCTGAAGCTGGACCGGATCTCCCTTGACGTGAAGGCCGGCCAGGGCCGGCACATAGCTCAACGTGATCCGGCGCCCCTGAGCGAGGGCCTTCACGAGATCGATTGCTTCGCGCACCGTATCGTTGAGCTCGATGGTCTTGATCTCGAACGGGACCTTTTTCAGGATGCTGCGCAGCCTGCGGATCACCTCGCTCGCCCGTTGGTCGTCCCGTCTGATGTCGGCGAGGATCTGCTGGATCTCGACCAGATCCGGCTGGGCAGCCTTGAGCATGAGCTCTGCCGTTTCGGCATTGGTCAGGATCGATCCGAGTGGCTGGTTCAATTCATGCGCGATCGAGGTCGTCAGCTCGCCAACGGCCGAGTAGCGGTTGACGTGGGCGAGTTCCGTCAGCCGATGGCGCGATTCAACTTCGGCAACCTGGCGGCGGCGTCGCTCGTGCAGGAGCCCGCTGATGAGCCCGGCCTGGACCAGGAACACGGCCGCGATCATCAGCATCTGCCAGTGATAGCGCTGCCAGATGCTCGGCTCGCGAAACAGGATTGCGCTTCCCGGCGGCAGACGACTCTCGCTGATGCCCCAGCGCTGCAACTCCCGCCAATCGTAACGCGGCGCAGCGAAGGCGGTCGGCACATATGTGATGCTCGAAGGTTTCGCGCCGCCGAGGATACCGATCGCGGCGCTGACGGTCCGCGACGTCGTTTCCCGAACCAAGTGCATCGGTCCCCCGACTGCGCCCTCGCCGAAAAACGGCTCCTGGTAAGAAAAGATCGGGGCGTTCGCGACGGCATGCAGTTTGCGCAGGGCCCAGTCGTTCTCATAGACCACCCCGGCCGAATCGACGGACATCAGCCCCCAAAACAGCGCGGTGTGGGACGGCAGCTTTGACGAGCGCTTCAGGATCTCCTCGAAGGACAAATCCGAGTACCAGACGAGTTCGATCCGCTCCGCGAGAGGCTTCAGCTCCCGCTTCAGCTCCTCCGTCCAAAACCTCTCGAGTGGCGAGGCACCGATGACGATCGCAACCGATTTGGTATCAGGCAGAACCTGAAGAATGTTATCGAAGGCCGCGACGAAATCGTTGCGGACGGCCACGACGACATCGTTGTCGCCGAGATCGGCGCGATCGATTAGCCGATCCTCGACTGCAGATAGAATCAGTGGCGCATCGGGGAACAGCCTGGCGCGGTATTTCTGCGCGAACCGGGCTGCAGGCGCGCCGATGCTCACGACGATGTCGGGCGTCGCGCCGTGGTACAGCGAGTGCAGATACTCGACGAAGGGCGCCTCGGGACCAGGATTGTTGAAGCGCGCGGTGAGTAGCGCGTGCTCCTGGATATCGAGTGGCCAGGGCGATTGCCGCTCGAGCTCGGCCTTGATGTCACGCGCATAGTCGCTCCACGGCCGAAACTCCCGGCCGAAGGAATGCAGCAACAGCACGCGCTTGAGCTCGCCTCGCCGGGTCCGCTCGAGGGCACCGGCTTGCCCGGACGACAGGCACTCGGCCATGAGCAGGCCGAGACAGAGCAACGCGGCCGCGAGCCGCAGCTTCAGCCGGACGATGGACGCGCCCCCGCTCATGCTAGACACTCGCAGGTTACCGCAGCTGCTTGCCAGTCAATTCTAGCCCGGATCGCCCCATGCGGACAGTCCCGGACTGCAGCATGATCGTTTCTTGCGCCTGCTGGTGTGCCCCGGGTAAGTTCAATGCCCGCCGCTCAGCACGAGCGTCTGGATCGGCAGCAACAGCGCCTGGATCCGCAGCAGCAGCGCATGGACGAGGCCGACGCCATCCACGACATGCAACGCGATCTTCCGGCTGGTCGGGGTGTCCTTGGCCGAGATCTCCTCGTGATTGCTGGTGTAGGCATTGACCACGCAGCTCGAGCCCGGCGTGACACCGTCGAGACCGCCCTTGTAAAGCGGCTCCAGAAACACCAGGATGGTGCCGGGACGGACCGCGTTCTGCGGATCGATGAGCTGCTCGCCGGTGCGGAACTGTCCGGCCGCGATATAGTCCTGCACCGTCGTGATCACCATCGGGATGATCACCCATGGCTTGGAGATGCAGGTCGCTTCCGCGACCATGCCTTCCTTCATGACCTGCGCCTCGATCTGGCCGAAACCGGCCTGGAGCGCCTTGCGGCCCGCTCCCTCCGGAACGAGAACGCCGGCCGGGCGCATCAGCTGGTTGACGACGTCGCCGGGGCGAACCAGGAACTGCTCGACCCGTCCGTCGACGCCGGCACGCACATAAGTCTTGTCGAGGTCGACCTGAGCCTGATCGAGCGCGGCTTCTGCGCTGGCCTTTTGGGCCGGCAGCAGAACGGAGACCTGCAAGGACGCCGATTGCTTCGCGGCCGTTGCAGCATCGATGCCGGACTGGCGCTGATCGACCAGCACCTGGAGCTTGTCGATGTCACGCTGCGGAACGATGCCGGGATTGCGGCGCTGCAGCTCGGTCTTCACCTCGAGCTCGTCCTTGGCCTGCTGGTAGTTCGCCTTCGCCTCCCCGAGCTGCGCCTCGGCCTTGACAACATCGGCCTGCGCCGTCTGCACGGCGGCATCGACCTCCGCAATCTTGCGCCTGGCGGTTTCGACCGCAGCCTTTTGCTTCGCGCTGTCGAGGATGAACAGCACGTCGCCCTGCTTGACGGGTGCGCTGAAGGGGACCTTGACCTCGGCAACACGGCCCGAGCCCTCGGGAAGGATCGGCACGGTGCGGAAGTACAGTGTCGCCGACGACGTCGCCGGATGGAAGTAGAAGATCATGGTGATCAACGACACCGTGAGCATCAGGCAGGCCGTGATGCCCCAGCGCAGTTCGTACCAGACTGAAAAGAAGGTGATTTCCTTGCCGAAGCGCTTGCCCTGGGCGTAGCGACGGTAGAGGTAATCCGGCAGGATCGTGACGAGGGAGCAGATCAGCAGCTCAAGCATGACTGCGCTCCTTCTCCTTGGCGGGTCCCGGCTTGCCCGCAGGAGGCGGCGCGACGGCTGCCTCGGCCTGGACTTCCTCCGCATCGGAGGCCGGCGTCGCGTCGGCGATCTTCTCGACCGATCCGGCAATGCTGCGCAGCGGCGTGCCGAAATCCGGAAGATCGATCATCGCGAGGAGCAGGCCGGCGATCCAGAAGATGTGCATGTGCGTGAACAGCGAGATCAGGCCGAGCACAGCAACGAGCTCGAACTGCAATTTCTGCGATTTGTGCGCCATGCGCTCGGGCAGGCTGTGCAGCTTCCAATAGAGCGTGCCGATCCAGAGCACGGTGCCGATCAGGAATACGCCCATCACCACCATCAGCGTGTCGGTCCCGCTTCCCGGTGCGAGATAGAACGGCAGATGATGCGGTGCCATCGGATGAAGCTGCTCGCTCAAACGTCTCTCCCGATTAAAACGTACATGGGCGGCACTGTGGTCGGGCATGTTCGCATTTGTTTGATTTGAGTCAAGGAACCGCAGCCGAGCCAACCTAGCATCTGCAGCATGCTGATCGCGCAATCACCAGGAGCCGCCCATGCCCGGCCTAGACGATCTCATCCCCAGCGCTGCCCAGATTCGTAAGGAAGCCGCCCTCAAGGAGGCCGAAAAGGCGGAGGAATATGTACGCCTTGCCGCCGCGGCCGAGGCGGAGAAGCATGCCTTGATCGAGCGCTTGAGCAAACCCTCGGGAAAGACCGAGGAGGAAAAGATCAAGCTCGCCTCGACCGTCATCCAGCGCGCGGTGCGCAACGGCCTCACGGAAGTGCTGGTCTATCGTTTCCCCAACTCGCTGTGCACGGACAAGGGCCGCGCCATCAATCAGATGGAAAAGGGCTGGGAGAACACCCTGACGGGGATTCCCAAGGAAATCTTCCAGCTCTGGACCGACTATCTGAAGCCGCGCGGCTATCGCATCGCCTATCAGATCATCGATTTTCCCGGGGGCGTGCCCGGCGACATCGGCGTGACCATTTCCTGGGACGATTAGCAACAGGTGGGATCGGCATGGCGAAGGACGGCCCTGCAGAGCGGATGAAGCGGAAGGATTACGAGAAGGAGCTCGAGAAGCTCCAGGTCGAGCTGTGCCATCTCCAGGACTACGTGCGGGAAAACAAGCTCCGCGTCATCGTCCTGTTCGAGGGTCGGGACGCTGCCGGCAAAGGCGGCACGATCAAGGCGATCACCGAGAAGGTCAGCCCGCGCGTGTTCCGGGTCGTCGCCCTGCCCGCGCCGTCCGACCGCGAGAAGACGCAGTTGTTCTTCCAGCGCTATATGGAGAGGTTTCCGGCCGGCGGCGAGATCGTGATCTTCGACCGGAGCTGGTACAACCGCGCCGGTGTCGAGTACGTCATGGGCTTCTGCACCCCCGCCGAGCACGAGCGTTTCCTCAACCTGTGCCCGCAGATGGAGAAATACGTCATCGACGGCGGCATCATCCTGATCAAGATCTGGCTCGAGGTCGGCATGGACGAGCAGGAGCGCCGTTTCAAGGCCCGCATCGACGACCCGGTCCGGCAGTGGAAGCTCAGCCCGATGGACCTGGAATCCTTCCGTCGCTGGTACGACTATTCGCGCGCGCGCGACCTGATGCTGAAGAAGACCAGCACGAAGGATGCGCCCTGGCACATCGTCCGCTCCGACGACAAACGAAGGGCGCGGCTGAACTGCATCGCCCACATTCTAGGCGCCATCCCCTACCAGCGCATCAAGAAGGACAAGATCACGCTGCCGAAGCGCTCCGACAAGGGACGCTACAACGACCAGGCCAGCCTCAAGAAAATGAGTTTCGTCGCGCAGCGCTATTGAGCAGCATCGGGCCGCTAAAGCGCGACGCGATTGGGAAGAATCGTCATCGCGCTTTAGGTTGTTGTCTGAGCATGTTCTATTCGGAAAACCGCTACACACTTTTCCGGATCATGCTTTAGGGGCCCGATGCTGCCGTCGATCGCTCAATAACCATACGACCCCTTCAACTCGATTTCAGGCGGATCGTGACGCCACCGACGGCAGCCGATACTTCCGCGCCGACCCGCGGGCCGCTGAGCTGGAGGATCACGCCATTGCTGTTTTGCAACTGAACGGCGCCGGCACCTGCGGCGATTGCCCCGCCCGCTCCTCCCACGGCATAAGAGCCTTCGATCGACGCCGGCCCCTTCAGATTGAGCGCGCGGCCGACGAACTTCGTGGTCGACGCTCCGATGGTGAGGCCCACGCTCATGCCAGACACCGTGAATGGGTATTTCTTGCCCCGGTAGACCAGAACGCCCTCACCGCCACCGGCGCCGACGATGAAGCCACCCTTGGTGAAGACGACCGCGACCTGACCGGTGTCGGCACGCGCGGACGTGCTGAAGCCAGAAACGGCGGCGAGCGAAGCGACCAGGACGGCGCCGAAGGACAATTTTCTCATGACGTGTCTTCCCCCTTATTGAGCCAGGATCATCGCGAAGTAGCCGAAGATGGTGAGAAGGATGCCCGAGACGGCATAGCCGACCGGGAATCCGATCCAGGGCACGGAGCTCTGGATCTCGACCGCGGCCTCGCGGCACGGGCCGGAATGCGAGCGCGCGCCGGCAACGCCGCCCATCAGCACCGCCGGGTTGATCTTGAAGACGTGGTATCCGATCGCCCAGACGATGAACGGCGGGATCGTGCACGCGATGAAGCCGACGATGAAGATCTTGAGCGCGAGCGCGCCGGTGAGCTGAGCCAACAGGCCGGCGCCGGCATTGACCCCGACGATCGCGACGAACACGACGAGGCCGAGATCCTCGAGCACGTTTCGTGCCGCGTTCGGCGTATTGCCGAAGAAGCGCAGCCGCGACACGACCGAGGACACGATCACGCCGGACAGCAACAGCCCGCCGGCATTGCCGAGACCGACCTTGGCACCGAAGGCGGGGAATTCGATCATGCCGATCAGGAAGCCGATGATCATGCCGACCGACAGGGTCAGCAGATCGGTCGAGGTGTTGGCGCGCGCGATGCGGCCCCACATCTCGCCGAGCTCGTTGACCGCCGACTTGAGGCCGACCACCGAGACGATGTCCATGCGCTCCAGCTTGGTCTTGAGACCGGCCGGGATCTGCACCCCGCCCCGCTCGACCTTGGTCACCTGCAGCTGGCCGGCGATGGCCGTGTCGCGGAAGGACTCGAAGGTCCGCCCGACCACGTCCTTATTGAAGACGACGATTTCGGCCTGGTCCATGGGTATACCGAGCGTCTTGGCATCGGCGACCTCCGGACCAATCAGGCCCATCTTCTCAGTCAGATGCTCGGTCGATCCGCCCAGCGCGACGATATCGCCCTTCTGCAGCACGAGCTCGGGATCAGCACCCTGCGGCTCGCCGTTACGTCCCACATTGACGATCCGGTATTCCGGATTCATCGAGCGGAACTTGGCAATACTCATTCCGACCGTCGCGGGATTTTCGAGCCGATAGGCCCGCAGGCCGAACTGACGGTAGCCGGTCAGGGCGCCGCCTTCGAGATCTTTGACGCCGAACTCCTGCTCATACTTCTTGGCGGCGGCCTTGGCATCGACGCCCCACCAGCGCGGCAGGTATTTGCAGATTAGGATGATGCCGACGGTGCCCCAAATGTAGGTAATGCCGTAGGACAAAGCGATCATGCCGGAGGCATCCTCGGGCTTCATCCCGGCAGGCAGTTTCACGACTCCCGACGTGACGGCCTGCTCGGCCGAACCGATCGCCGCCGACATGGTCTGAGAGCCCGCAAGCATGCCGCCGGCCGCACCGGGCGGGAGCGCGAAGAGCTTCGCTCCAAGCACGACAAGGGTCAGGCCGATCACACTCGACACCACCGCGAGGAACAAGAATTTGATCCCGTCGCCCCGCAGGCTGTTGACGAAGGACGGACCTACGCGCAGGCCGACGCCGTACATGAAGAGATAGTAGAACAGGCTCTTGGCGAAGTTGTTCAACTCCAGCTTCACGCCATAGCTGGATGCCCAGACCGAGATGCCCGCGCCGACCACGATGGCACCGGCGACCATGCCGAGGCCATAGCCCTTGATGCTGGCCCGGCCGATATAAACGGCGAGACCGACGACGAAGAACAGCAGCAGATATGGATACTGCTGCAGGAACTGGAAAAATGACTGCATATTGGTCCCCTCCAAGCCCTAGGATGCGGCCTTGAGCTTCGTTTGCGCGCCGGGCTTTGGCCGGCCGAGCTTGGCCAATGCCTCGGTGCGCACGAGCTTCAAGCCTTCCTTGGCGTCGTAACCGTGGATCTCCTTCACATCGAGCTTGCGCATGAAGTCGATGGTCTCCTGCGTGATGACCTGGCCGGGCACCATGATCGGGAAGCCCGGCGGATACGGGATCACGAAGTTGGCCGAGACGAGTTCGGGCCCGGCCTTCAGCCGCCCGTCGATCTCGGGATCATTGAGGCGGAGGTGCTCGCAGCCGGCGACGTCATAGGCCGCGTAGAAGCCGCTGCGGATGTCGCCTTCATTGGTCTTGGTGCCGGCATCGCCGCGAAAGCTCGGGTGGAAATGCGAGAAATTCGGCAGGTCCGGCACGTCCTTCATCAGGCTCGTCACCCGTGCCTCGAAGGTCTTCCGCGCATTGGCACCGCCCTGGGCAAGGCCGCGGTCGATCTCGCCCGCGATCTCGGCGAGCACGCGGACGAGATGGGCGACGTCGCTGCGGGTGTTGTTGATGTTGGACTGGACCAGGACCGAGTTGCGTGAGGTCTTGTTGACCTGGATGTTGTACTCGTTGGCGAGAATGCCCTTGAACTGCGTCCCATCATAGCCGGCCATGCCGCACACCAGCGTCATGCGGGTCGGGTCGAGGCAGAACTCGTCCTCGTCCAGGCTCTTCAATGTATTCGCCCAGTTGACGCCGGGGGCGAGGAAGTCGGTGAAGCCGCTCTGGCGGTACTGCGCCGGCACCATGGCGTCGGCCCCGAGGATGCGGAAATATTTCGAGATCAGCGGATTGTTGTTGACTGCCTGGCGGATCGCGAAAGCGATCTCGATGGCATTGGCGACCAGGCCATAGCCCTCCAGCTCCATCTGCCGCCGCGAGATGTCGAGGCTCGCGATCAGCTGCTGGTTCGGACTGGTCGAGGCGTGGGTGAACACCGCCTCCTTGAACTGCTGCTCGACCGTGTGGAATTCGACGTCCTTGACCGAGAGCATCGAGCCCTGGCGGATCGCCGACATCGACTTGTGAGTCGAGTTGGTCTGGTAGACGCGCAGCCGGATCTGTCTGGGATCTGGGATCAGCCGGGTCTTGAGCAGCATCTCGTCGGACGGGTTCTTGCCGAGCTCGGCCTGCTGCTTCTCATAGGCCTCGACCGACTTGGGATGGCGCATCCATGCCTCGATCTCGTTGGCGGCGCCAAGTCCGGTGCGGCGGCGTAGGAACGGCGAGAACCGCGCGAAGCCGAACCAGGCTTCGTCCCAGAGGAAGATCAGATCGGGCTTGATGGCGAGGCATTCCTCCATCACCCGCCTCGTGTTGTAGATATGGCCGTCGAAGGTGCAGTTGGTCAGGTCGACCATCTTGACGCGGTCGAGCCGGCCGTCGGCCTTAGCGCCCAGCAGCGCCTGCTTGATGGTCTTCAGCGGCACCGCGCCGTACATCGAGTATTCCGTCATCGGGAAGGCTTCGACGTAGAGCGGCTGCGCGCCGGCCAGAACCATCCCGTAATGATGGGACTTGTGGCAATTACGGTCGACGATCGCGATGTCGCCCGGCGCGAGCAGCGCCTGCACCGCCATCTTGTTGGACGTCGAGGTGCCGTTGGTGACGAAGAACACGCGGTCGGCACCGAGCGCCCTTGCCGCCTTTTCCTGCGCCTTCTTGATGTTGCCGGTCGGCTCCAGCATGCTGTCGAGACCGCCGGTGGTGGCGCTGCTCTCGGCCAGGAACAGGTTCGGGCCGTAGAACTCACCCATGTCCCGGATCCAATCGGACTTGAAGATCGACTTGCCGCGCGCGATCGGCAGCGCGTGGAAGGTACCGATCGGACGCTGGGCGTATTTCTTGAGATTGTCGAAGAACGGCGTGTCGTAGCGATCCTGGATGCCTTCCAGGATCGACAGATGCAGCTCCAGCAGCTCTTCAACGGAATAGAAGATGCGGCGGACCACATCCGCCTCGGGATTACCTGCGAGCTCCTCCACGTCCCGGTTCGAGATCATGTAAAGGTCGAGCTCGGGCCTGACGCGCTTGATGATCTGGGCGAGCCGCAGCGCCGAGGCGTCGGTTTCGTCGATGAGACCGGCCGAGGCCATGATCGAGCGCAACACCGGCGCATCGTGGCGCGAACGCAGGCCAAAGCCCTCGTTGATGATGACGGCTCCAATGTTCGGATTGAGCATCGTCGCGCAGAAGGCGTCCTCCAGGCTGCCGACGATGACAGGTTCGTACACAAAGGCATCGACCGGGCGCCGCAGCTTGCGCCATTCAGCAGCCAGTGCCGGCCACTGGCTCGATGATACGCCGGTGACGATCAGGGTCTCGAAATACGGCCTGCGCGCGCTGTGCGCGCCAAAGGCCGGCGGCACCAGTTCGGGCGCATCGACATCGCCGTCATCCTTGGCGCTCCAGTCGCCGGCATGCTGGCGGAAGGATCGTGTCGCCAGTGCCTGGGCAATTCGCGTCGCAAGGGCGAACGATGACGCGCCATCGCCGGCGACTGCTGCTTCCCGCAGCGCCGCCATGAGGTGCGGACCGGGATAGCCGTGAAATTCTTCGGTGATCGAAAGATCGGCCAGTGCCGCGTCATAGGCTGCGCGATTGCCCACGCGCGCCCAGGTCTTTGCTGCTTCCACAAGCTCGCGCCAGTCGTCTGCCCGCGCGCCCGGGCCGGAAAAGAACTGGTCGATACGCTTCTGTGCGGGCTTGGCGTCTTTGGACATCTCTCTCTCCCGATCCTTTACCGAAGGTGATGCGGGATCGTGGGTTCGGCGCCGGTCGCTCTATTGATCCAAGTCAACGGACGCGTGCATTGTTCGCGCCGATACGATGCCTTCGCAGCGCAACACGAAAACATCAGCTCCTTCGTTGCGCGACGCTCGTCTGATCATCGCCGAGCAGGCTGTCGAGCGACCGCAGCCACTGGCCGCTGTCGGTCTTGTCTGCGAGCCCTTCGGCGCGCAGGAGGTCGCGGAGCTGCGCATGAGCGCCGACGATGCAGAAGGTCACCCTGCGTGACGCAAGCTCGTCGTAGAGATCACGCAGCATGCGCGCACCGGCCAGATCGATATAGGGCGACGCCGAGAGGTCGCAGGCGACCAGCCGGACGCCGGGCGACCTCCGGAGCGCAGTCAGGACGGTTTCCAGGATCGTCTCGGCATTGATGTAGAGCAGCGAGGCTTCGGGCCGGAAAGCGATGATCCCGACCAGCGGCTCGATGCCCTCATGTCTGGCGCTATCCGAATAACGGCCGCTGCCGGGCAGGCGGCCGAGGAACGCGACATTCGGCTGCGAGGCCCGCGCCAACAACAGGAAGATCGAGGCGATCGACGCCAGCAGAACGCCCTGGAGGATGCCGAGCAACAGAACGGAGATCAGCGCAATCGCCGCTGCGTAGAAATCGATCCGACTGACCTGCCACATTCGCAGCAGCGCCCGGACGTCGACCAGCCTGTAGACGGCGGCGATGACGATCGCCGCGAGCACCGCCTTGGGCAGGTTGGTCAGCAGCCCCGTGAAGAACAGCAGGCACAGCCCGAGCGCCACCGAGCAGATTATCAGCGCCAGCGGCGTCCGTGCACCGGCATTGTCGTTGACCGCCGATTGCGACAGGCCGCCCGCGACGGGATAGCCATGGCCGAAGGCGGCCGCGAGGTTCGCCGCGCCCAGCCCCAGGAACTCCTGTCTAACGTCGAGCGCATAACCGTGCTTGGCGGCAAAGCTGCGCGCCGCTGATACGCCTTCGATATAGGCCAGCAGCACACAGCCTGCCGCGAGCGGGAACAGGTCGTCGAATTCCAGCAGCCCGAATGTCGGGGGTCCCAGCGTCGGCAGCCCTTCCGGTATCTTCCCGGTGACGGGCACACCGAGGGCGGGCAAGCCCAGGAGCGTTGCCGATGCGATCGCGAGTGCAACGACGGTGATGCCGACGGGTTTTCCCGGCAGAAGCCGTTCGCCAAGCAGAAGCAGCAGCAGCGCGATCGCGCCGATGCCCAGCACAAGCAGATCGATGCCGCCGAGCTGCCCGGACAGCTTGATGGCGCGATCGAAGAAATTGTGGCCGCCGCCAGCGATGCCGAGCAGGCTCGGCAACTGGCTCATGATGATGGTGAGCCCTGCCCCCGCCTTGAAGCCGACCAGGATGCTGTCACTGACGAGGCGCACCAGCACGCTAAGCTTGAACAGCCAGGCAATGAAGCACAGCACAGCCACTGCAAAGGCCGTAAGGCTCGCGATCTGCGCATAGCGCACCGCATCGCCTCCCGCGAGGGCGCCGACCGTCCCGGCGATCATCAGGGAGATCGCCGAGGTCGGGCCGATCGCGAGCTGGCGCGACGCCCCAAACAAGGCATAGCCGATGCCCCCGAGCATGTAACCATAGACGCCGATCTGCGGCGGCAGGCCGGCGAGCGCGGCATAGGCGAGCGAGACTGGAATGGCATAGGCGGCGAGCGTGATGCCGGCGACCGCGTCGGAGGGCAGCCATTCGCGTCGGTAGGCCGCGAGCCATTCGGCCGGTGGAAAGAATCGCGTCCAGGTCGGGGCGGATGGCCGGTTCATCGCCCCTCCTCCGAACGGAACGCCTCGCAGCGCAGCAGCACAATCAACAGCGCCACCACGGGCAGGCCCAACGCGAGATCGGGGATGCTCTTGGTCGCAAAGGCACCGGCGGCGGCACCGAAGCCGAACACGGCGCACAATGCGAAGAAGATGCCCGAGCGGCGCAGCGCTCCCAACGGCGCGCCGCCTGCTGCGACTGCGAAGACATTCTCGATCGCCTGACGCATATTGCCGGTGATCATCACCGTGCTGCACACAGTGCCTTCGACCTTGACGAACATCGCGGCCTGCATCGCCGCCACGGCGGAAATACCGAGCGTGCCGGCCAGATCGGGCAACCGATTATGCAGGATGCCGATCGCTATCAAGAGCAGGATCTCGATCAACGTGCTGATCGCGCTGGCCCGCTCGCCCGCTACGCGGCGCAGCCAGGCTGCAAGCACGATTCCGATCGCGAAAGCCAGGATTGGTGGCACAAAGTGCAAGGCCTTCGCCCAGTTGCCAGCCATCGCATAGACCCAGAGGAAGATCAGGTTGGCCGTCTGGGCGTTCGCCATCACACCGTGGATGATCCAGGTATAGGCATCGATATAGCCGCCGGCAAAGGCGAGCAGCAGGACGATCCCGACCGTCTCATCGCGGCGGATCGCGCCGGCTGCGAGGTCCATGGTACTCATGTCGGAAAAATGGGCTGTCGCGAACATTCCATCGGGTCATAGGCGCCGCCACGTCGCCGCGAAGGCTTGATCTGGATCAAGCAACATCCCGCCGCCGCCAATCAAATCACGCCGAAGTGCCTGGGGAATGCCATGGAAACCGTCAGGTGGATCATCGCCACCGCACCGGAAATTTTCCTGCTGCTCGCGATCGCGATCGGCACCATCCTCGGCCGCATCAGGGTTCGCGGCTTCTCGATCGGAACTACCGCCTGCATCCTGATCGTCGCCGTGCTGATCGGACAGCTCGGGAGCTTCACGTTCCCGCCGATCCTCAGGGCGATTCTGTTCAGCCTGTTCGTTTTCACGATCGGCTACCGTTCTGGACCGGAATTCTTCGCCTCGCTGAGCGTGCGGACTTTGGCACAGGTCGTGCTCGCGCTGGTGATCGGCGCCACGGGGCTCGTCCTGGTGCTCACCTTCGCTCGTGTCTTCACATTGGACACGGGGACAGCGGCAGGACTGACCGCCGGGGCGCTGACGCAATCCTCGGTGATCGGCACCGCATCCGGCGCGCTACAGCAGCTCGGCCTGCCGAGCGACGTGCTGAAGCAGCAGGAAGCCAACATCGCGGCGGGGCTATGCCGTGACCTACGTGCTCGGCTACATCCTGACGCTCCTGTTCGTGCCATTCGTCGCGCCACGGCTGATGCGGATCGATCTGAAGGTAGAGGCGAAAAAGCTCGAGGCCGAGCTCGCCGGTGGTGCGCCACCAAAGGCGGAAAACCTGTCCTATCGCAAATTTCAGGCCCGCGCCTATCGCGTGTCGGCCGGCGGAGGTCGCACCATCGGCGCGATCGAGGCGGAGATCGGCAGCCGCACGGTCGTGGAACGCATCGTGCGCGGCGGGGCCGACATCAAGCCGCAGCAGGACACCGTGCTGGAGGCCGGCGACGACATCGTCATTGCCGGACCGACCGCCGCGATCGTTGCGGCCAAGCCGATAATCGGCGCCGAGATCGACGCCGGCGAGCTGCTGCGCAACCTGCCGGGCAATGTGATCGAGGTGCTCGTTGATAACCGCAAGTTGCACGGCCGCTCACTTCGCGAGATCGTTGACCGGCTTGGATCCGATGCGCGCGGCGTATTCCTGCGTGCGCTCACGCGCATGGGGCGGGAAGTGCCTCTCGGTCCAGACACGCGGGTCTATCTCGGCGACGTCATGACGCTGGTCGGCAGCACCAGCAATATCGCGCGTGCAGCGGCGCAAGTGGGACATACGCTCAATAGCAGCGATCGCACCGACATCGCCTATCTTGCCGCCGGCATCGCAGTGGGTCTTCTGGCCGGCCTTGCCAGCTTCAAAGTCGGCACTGTTGCATTGACGCTGGGTGGTGGCGGCGGCGCACTGATCGCCGGGCTCGTCTGCGGCTGGCTGCGGACGCGCAGACCCGGAATCGGTGCAATGCCGCCGGCCGCGCAGCAGACCCTGAGCGACATCGGCCTCGGCGGCTTCATCGCGGCGATCGGACTCGGCAACGGCCTTGCCGCCTGGTCGGCGATCCAGGCGCACGGTCTGTTGCTGGTCGGCATGGGCATCGTGGTCACGCTGGTTCCGATGACGGTCGGAACGCTGGCTGCTTACTATCTGCTGCGCATGAACCCCGTCGTGACCTGCGGCGCGCTCGCCGGCGCGATGACGGTCGATGCCGCCGTCACCGGCGCCTGCGACGTTGCCGAGAGCCAGACGCCGGTGCTCGGCGTTGCCGTCCCCTACGCTGTTGGCAATGTCGTCCTCACGGTGCTCGGCCCGATCGTCGTGGCCGCAACCTACGCAGGTTGAGGGGGCCCAGATGCGACGCGGACCTGCCTTGCTCCATTCTCTCGCGATCACCTTCCTCGCCCTCATCATGGCCGCATCGTCTACGCGCGCCGGGGACGAGGTCCGCATCCAGGAGGAAATCTGGGCGCTGCCCCTGCCGCTCCCGATGTTCGCCTATCTGGTGCGCCCAGTCGGCGACGGTCCGTTTCCGCTCGTTATCATGAATCACGGCGTCTCGCTCGACGCGACCGAGCGCAGCCTTTTCCCGCTGGTCGAATTTCGCGACGCCGCCAAATGGTTTGCGAAGCGCGGCTATCTTGTGGTGGCGCCGGTAGGCAGCGGCTATGGCGCGCAAGCGATCGACATCCCCGAACGCGGGCTGTTCGGCCCGTTCTTCTCGAAAATCGGAAAGTGCACCAATCCCAATTTCCGTGATGCGGGCCTCGCGATCGCCCAGGTCGACCTCTGGATCATTGACTACCTGGCCGCCGAAAAGCGGATCATCCCGAAGGACGTGATCGTCGTCGGGCAGTCCGCCGGCGGCTGGGGCGCGATCGCCCTGTCGAGCGTGAACCCGCCGCAGGTGAAGGCCATCATTGTCTTTGCCGGGGGGCGCGGCGGACGGGTCGGCGGCAAGCCGAACAACAATTGCGCACCCGACCGGCTGGTCGAGGCCACCGCCGATTTCGGCCGCACATCGCGCGTGCCGATGCTGTGGATCTACATCGGGAACGACACGTTCTTCGGTCCCGACTTGTCAAAGCGCATGCACACGGCCTTCCTCGCCGCCGGCGGCCGGGCCGAATATCACCTGATGCCGCCGTTCGGCAACGAGGGACATTTCTTCCTCGGTTCGCCGGACGCGGTTCCGCTCTGGTCGCCGTTGGTCGCCAGGTTTCTCGATGCGCAGAACTGAGTCCGGATTTCGGAGTTGCAGCGATGGCCCGTGTTCTTGATTGTCTCTCTGGCCTCCTGATGGTTGCAGCAATCGGGGCCGCCACGATCTCGAGCGTCGCCTCACCCATGGCAGCGCAATCCGAAAAGCCCGCCGAGGTCGCAACACGCGGCCAGCGTGACGCCAACGACATCAGCTATGGCGGCTGGCAAAAACTGTGCTTCAGGGCTGGAGGTGCGCCCACCCTCTGCCGAACCTCGATCACTGGGCGCTTCGCGACCGGGCAGACCGCCGTGCGCATCGATCTGATCGAGCGGGAGGACGCGCCCACAGCCCGCCTGCAACTTTTCGTACCGGTCGGGATGTACCTGCAACAATCCCCGAAATTAGCCGTCGACCAGGGCACCGCGTTTCGCGTTCCCTATACCTGGTGTCTCACCAATCTATGCGTCGCGGCGGACGTCGTGGCGCCGAGAATCATTGATGAAATGGAAAACGGTCAGACGCTTCTGCTCGAACTCGTCGATTCAAATCTTCTTGCCGTGACGACCTCGATTCCGCTCGCGCAATTTGCTTCCGCCCACAAGGGGGCGCCGACCAGGACGCTCGAGCAATATGTCGACGAATGACGGCCGAGGCGGAGCTACGAGACGAGTGCGCGCTCGACGGACTCGATCAAGGACTGAGCCGCAAACGGTTTGATGAGATAGGCGATGCAGCCTGAAGCAATCGCTGCGGCGCGGTTCGCCGGGCTGTCATTGCCGGTGACATAGATCACCGGCGCTGCGATGCCATTCCCGGCCAAACTTCGCCGCACCTCGATGCCGGACCTCACACCCAGATTGATGTCGAGGATGATGCAGATCGCCGTATGGAGCCTGCCATGATCGAGCAAGGCGCTATCAGAGTCGAACAGAGTCGTTGCGAAGCCGTGTCCCCGCAGAAGCCGGTCCATGCTGGTCCGCATGGACAGATCGTCATCTACGACAAAGACGGATTCGCGCAGGGGCAAGGCGATTTGCCTTTCTGGAAGACGCCGTTGGGATATTGGATTGCGAAGGCTCTGCATTCTGACGCGGTTATGTGTGCATCTTGCACACAGCTTGTCGCGCACTGTCAACACGCCTCGGCATTGTCCTTTGGGACAGGCGCATCGAGGGAACTTTACGCCGTTCCGAAGCCGTCAGCGTTCGTCGGGATTGAGCATTCCGAGACGCTCTGCGATCGAAACGAGCTCCGCCAGCGAGCGAACCTGCATCTTCTCCATCACTTGATGGCGGTGTGCTTTCACGGTGCGCTCGGTGGTCCCCAGCTCATGCGCGATCTGCTTGTTGATCCGGCCGCGCACGATCAGATCAAACACCTGTCGCTCGCGCTGGGTCAGCGCGGCCAGATGACGACGAAGCGTATCAAGCCTGCTGGCCTGGGCCCGCGCCGTCCGCTGACTGGCCAGCGCCCGCTCGATGGCATCGAGCAGTTGCTCGGACGAAACTGGTTTGGTCAGGAAGTCTTCCGCACCGGCCTTGATTGCACGTACGGTCGTTGGCGTGTCGGCATGACCAGTCAGGAAGATGATGGGTAACATCGAACCGGACGCGGCCAGCCGGGCCTGCAGGTCCGGGCCGCTCAGGCCAGGGATCCGGACGTCGAGCAGGATACACCCGGCCCGCTCGTCATCCGACAGCGAGTCCAGCAGCTCCAGTGCGGAAGCATATGTCGCCACCTCGTACCCCGCGAGCTTCAGCCGGCGCTCGATCGCGGTCCGAAAGGACGCGTCGTCGTCAACAACGTGAACAAGGCCTGGCAACTTCTACCTCTCGCCCAACTCAATGAGGACGCTCGACGTCCTTCTCATTGTTCAAAGCGATCCTCACGTCTGAAAGTCGAAATATCTGCTTCGCAATTCGTCGCAGCTACCCTGCGCAGAGGGCTTCTCATCCAGCGCAGCAATCGTCCGTGCTGTCCTTTGGTACAATGAACCTTGGGACAATGGATAACAATACTTCGCTGGCCGAAAATCAACTTCGGCGGGAGCGGGATTGCGCGGCGCATTTCCGGCAACGTATTTCGTCTGACAGACCAATTCGGCGGAAAAGCTGAGGAGTTGGCCTATGTTCGTTCGCATCACGACGGATTCCACGCTGCGACCCAATACTCTCCGCGACCTCGGTATGGCAAGTCATTCAAATGCACTGGTCAATTTAAGCGAATTTTCCTACCGGAAAGGCTCCGAGATCTACGGCGAGAAGGAGCCGGCCGAGTATGTCTATCAGGTCAAGTCCGGCGCGGTACGAAGCTACAAGCTGCTGTCGGACGGTCGCAGGCAGATCGGCGCATTTCACCTCGTCGGTGACATCTTCGGGCTCGAGAACGGCAGCGAGCACCGCTTCACGACGGAAGCCATCGTCGATACCACGGTGCGACTGATCAAACGCCAAAGCCTGGAAATCGTGGCCGAGAGCGATGCCATGGTAGCCAGAAACCTGCTCAGCATGACCACGAATAACCTCCAGCATGCGGAAGACCACATGCTGCTTCTCGGCCGCAAGACCTCCCTGGAGCGTGTCGCCGCGTTCCTGCTCGAAATGGACAAGCGCCTGACGGCTGCAGGCGTCATGGCGCTTCCGATGTCACGCCGCGATATCGCCGACTATCTCGGCCTGACGCTGGAGACCGTCTCGCGGGCTTTGTCGCGGCTGCATGAGCTCGGCGTGCTCGGCTTCATCGGCAACACCCAACGCCAGATCGTGCTGCTCGACCGGCACCAGCTCGCAAGCCTCGATCTGCAGCCCTGAGCCGGCGAAGGCCGGTTCACGTTTCCGCAATGGTTGAGATTGACCGACGCGACAGCATCAGGTGCGTGGCAGGTCCGCGCCGGGTTTTTCGGTGAGGCCGAGATGGTCGAGCGTCTTGAGCAAGACTTCGAACAGAATGGCGGCGGACCAGCCGAACAGCAGAACACCGTTCATGGCGGTCAGCGGGCCGAGCAGGCGCCATTCGCGCACCGGCGTGATGTCGCCGTAGCCAAGCGTGGTGTAGTTGACGAAGGCAAAGTAGAGCATGTCTGCGTCGGCGGCGGCCTGGACGACATGATAGGTCGCCGCCCACATCAGAATTTCGATCATGTGGGCGATCTTCAACACGACGGCGATCGTGATCATGACGCTCATGAGGTGCAATCGCGGTCGCTTGGTATGGCGCGGGACGGCACTGCGGGCGACGGTGACGGCGACCACCGTCACGAGCGCGTGTATTCCGATATTGATCACGCTGACGAGCGTGCCGACAAGGAATTGGAGCATCATCGGGGTGAACCACACCTCATTTCAGCCTAGGCCAACCGTGCCTCGATCGTTTCCTTTGCGACAACGGTTTCCTGATCGACCCGCGCTGACGCAGCGCGGTCGATTCCTGTCCATGCGGTCGCGAGCTCCCAGGCCACCGACAGGATGATCGGCCCAATGAACAGTCCGATGATTCCATGCGCGAGCGTACCACCAATGACCCCGATCAGGATGACCAGCGTCGGCGTCGTCAGGCCCCGCCCCATGAGGAGCGGCTTCAGCACGTTGTCGAGCAGACCGACGACGACCAGATAGACAGTCAAGAGCAGGGCGACGGTCACGTCCTTGTCCACCCATATCCAGACCAGCACGGGGAAAAGAACGGGGCCGGCGCCGATTTGGACAATCGACAGCAAGAGCACGACGACCGCGAGCAGTCCCGCGCTTGGGATCTCTGCGAGCTTGAAGCCGATGCCCGCCAGCAAGGCCTGAAGGATGGCGACGCCGATAATGCCCTGCGCGACGGCGCGTATGGTTGCGCCGGCGAGCTCGAGAAAGTGCTCGCTCCGGCCGGGCACGACGCGCAACAGGAAGCCGCGCAGCGCGGCGACGAGCTGCGCGCCGTGCGGGAGCAGAAAGCCCGCGACGATCACCGACAGCAGGAATTGGAGCATGCCAATTCCGGTGTCACCGGCAAACGACAGCATCACTCCGGCGAGCGGTTTCAAGTACGGCGCCACTTCGCGCAGCGCCGCACGGATGTTCGTGTAGGCCTCGTTCCAGATCGCGTAGAGCTGAGGACCGATCAACGGCCAGCTCCTGATCTGCTCCGGTGCGGCCTGGAGCGCGAGATCGCCACTGCCGATCTGGCCCGCAAGATCCCGGATTCCTTCGACTGCACTGAGGCCGAGCCAGGCGGCGGGACCGATGACGATGCCCAGCGTGATCAGGGTGAGAACGGCTGAGGCTGTCCGGGGACGGCCACCGAGGCGTTGGGCGAGCCAGGCGAAGACGGGATGAAACGCCACGGCCAGCACGGCGCTCCAGCTCAGGATCGGCACGAACGGCCGGAGGACGACAAATGTCCAGAAGATCAGCAGCCCGAGCAAGCCTAGCCGGATCACGAGTTGGACAATGTCCTCCGCGGACAGAAGCTGGCGAAGCGTTTTCAAGGGTCGTTGCCTCCAGGCCGACGGACCGCTGCTGAGCAGCTAGCGGGGCGGCCCACCGCGGAGGCTTGATCCAGATCAAGCTCGCAAGTCACGTCAGCCTCGCTTGGCAGCGGCCTTAGCTGGAAGCCTCAGCTTGCACGGAAGGTCGGCTGGTGGGTTCCAGCGGGCGAGAATCGCCTCGGAATACATCATTCTGGGGCGTATTTCACGCCGATCAGGACGCCACCGCTGATCGGGGAATATCGTACCTTGGTCGTTGCGATGACCGAGCTTGTCGAGTTCGGCCGCGAGACCAGCAAGAGCCAACATCGATCCTCTACGTGGCCCCTTTGGTCGTGATCAGATGGAATAGGCCGCCGCCATCGGCCAGCTTTATGTCCTTCGATTCGGCCTTGGCGCTTAGAACGGCCGATCAGAGAGCGCCTTCCGGAATTTCATTCAAACCCCCGTGGCTGGAATTTGGGGGTATCTGAGGGGGTGAATTTGGGGGGTGCAAGGCCCCTACCCCCCTTCCATACCCCCAACGGCTCCGGACGAGGGCGGACGCCGATGGAAGCCTTAGAACATAACAGAACATCAAAAAGCCCTGAAGTTTCAAGGACCTACGTAAATGTCTTGTTTGATTTTGGAGTGTTTGGAGAGGCTTACGAAACAGCCTGATGGCTCCCCGGGCTGGATTCGAACCAGCGACCATCCGATTAACAGTCGGATGCTCTACCGCTGAGCTACCGAGGAAAGGGCGAACCGTTCGTTCGCGCGCGGCTGCGTATAACAAAGCCGCTTGCGCTTGCAAAGGACGAATTCGTCATCATCCGCAACGCGCTCGGAGGGACCTGGAACGGCCGCTCCTCCGGCCGGGACCGGGCAAGGATTATTCCGCCAGGAACGAGGTGGTCTTGGTGCCGGGGTCGTAGCGCAAGCGGAGCGCGGTGAGCTTGCAGAGATTGACGTTCTTCCACAGCACCGACTCGTCATAGTTCTTCCAGTCGACCCGGATGTTCCAGACGCAGCCTTCATCGTCGTCGTCGAACTCGACATAAGTGCTGGCCTGGTTCTGCAACACCTTGTCGAGCTCGTTCTCCCATTCGTCCAGCCCGTCATCCGGCGCGTTGAAACCCAGAAACTTGATGGCATAGCCGGTCTCGTTGACGACGGTGACGTTGCGGGCATCGGTCGCAAGTGACGGCGTGGCGGCGATCGAAAGGGCGATCGCGATCAATCCGGACAGAAAATGCTTCATCTGAAAATCCTCCGATCAAAACAGGCCTCGGCGACCGGCATGGATCGGCGCGGGCGCCGCGGCAGGGAAATGCGTTGCCTGGAGACACGTCCGGAGCGCGATCGCCATGTTCAAGAAACGATCGATCTGCACTCCGGGACGGCTGCGCGACGCGAGACGCGCCCAACCTGTTTATCGTTTCGAATTCTCAGCAGCAATGAACCGGCATTCATAGATCGGCAGAGTTTGTTTTCTCCGGTACCGGCACCGGTACGGCCGCGCCATTGCTCTTGCCCGTCACGGCACCGACCAGCGCCTTGACCGGATCGTCGCCCGGCGCAAAGCCGCTCTGGCGCAGGATCTCGTCGATCATCGGACGCAGCGCGTGAACCTTGAGCAGCTCGCCGGCCAGACCTTCGCCGAAGCCGACATTGCCTCCACTCGCACCATTGCCGCCGAACGCGCCGCCGGTGTGCAGGATGCGGACATCCTTGAGGTTCGCGATCGGCTTCACCATCTCCGCCAGCGCGGACGGCATGGTCTCGATCCGCTTCTTGGCGATCTCGAAATCGATGACGTTGCTGCCGAGCTTGTTCTGCGCCTCGTTCTTCATGGTGATGACGGCGGCTTCCGCCTCGCCGATGTTGCGGACGCCGACCGCCTTGATCTTGTTGGATTCAGCTTCGGCGGTGGCCAGCGTCTTGACGGCTTCGGCGCGATCGAGCGAGGCCTTCTTCTCGGCCTCGGCGGCGACGATCAGCTCGGTCGATTTCCGTTCGGCCTCGGTGCGTGCGGCCAGCACCTGGGTCAGGCGGGCACGATCGGCGACCTCGATGGCGCGCGCGGTGACGACCTTTTCCTCCGCGGAGACGGCCAGCGCCTCGGCGGTCTTGGCTTCGGCGACGGCTTCCGACGTCTCCTTGCTCTTCGCCGCGATCTGGATCTCGTTCTCCTGCGTCGCGATCTGGATCTCGCGCTGGGCGTCGGTCTTGCGCTTGTTGATTGCCAGCTCCGACTCGATCACCGCGGTTTCCTTGACCTGCTTGGCACCCGCCTCCTTCTCGGCAACCGCGCGATCGGTGTCGATGCGAGCGTTCTCCTCGGTCAGACGCGCTGTCTGCGTCGCGGTCGCGACCTCGGCGCGGGTGCTCGCCGTCTTGTTGGCGATGTCGCGCTCCTGCGACAGCTCGGCTTCCTTCTTGGTCCGCTCGATCCCGAGGGTCTGCTGCCGGGCTTCGAGATCCTTTTGCGCGATCGCCACCTCATTGTCGCGAACGATGGCGTTTCGATCGCGCCGCCGGGTTTCGGTGACGGTTTTCAATTGGGTGAGACCTTCGGCGTCGAAGAAATTCTCCGGGTTGAAGAATTTGACGTCGGTCTGGTCGAGCTTGGTCAGCGACACCGATTCCAGCTCGAGCCCGTTCGACTTCACGTCAGACTCGACCGTGGACTGCACGTGCTTGACGAAGTCCGAGCGCTTCTCCTGGAGCTCCAGGATACTCATGGTCGCGGCGACCGAGCGCAGGCCGTCGACGAATTTCGCCTCGACCTGGTTGCGCAGCGCCTCGGCATCGTTGGTCAATGCACCCAGCGTCTGGCTCGCGAGCGCGATGCTCTCCTCGTCGGGACGGACACGCACATAGAACTCGGCGACGATGTCGACGCGCAGGCGATCCTTGGTGATGAGGGATTCCCGCTCCTTGCGCTCGACGGTGAGGCGCAACGTCTTCAGGTTGACGCTGGCACAGGAGTGGAAGATCGGAAGGATCATGGCGCCGCCGTCGAGCACGACCTTCTTGCCACCGAGCCCGGTGCGCACGAAGGCCTCGTCGCGGGTGGCGCGCTTGTAGAGGATGGTGAAGACGATCCCCAGGACGACGATCAGCGCGACGCCGATCACGGCCGGGACTGCGATGTCGAACATGACTTTCTCCGCTGTGGGACTTGCTAATTGCTTAGAGTGGGCTTCGACGGCTTGAGTTCATCGTCGGCCTTCACCGCGACGAAGCGCGTGCCGTCGCGGTCGACCAGGAGAACCATGGTTCCCTGGGGCAAAGGTCCCGATTGCGGCGCCGCGACCGCCGAGACGAAATGGCGGTTGCCGTGGACGTCGGCGACACTGACGCGGCCGGGCGGCCCCTGGTCGAGCGGGCCGACGACGACCTCGCCGATGCGGCCGACGAGATCGCCGAGGCCGACGACGTAGCTTTCGTCCTTGGGAATGATCCGCGCGATGGCACGGCTGGAAACGCGGACCAGTGGAACCGATGCGGCGACTGCCCCGATCGAGGCGACCGCCGCCGGCAAGGGACCCGCCACCATCCGCGCGAGGTCCTGGATCAGGAAGCCGGTGATGGAGAAGGCGCCGAGCAGCAGCAAGAGGAAGATCAGGAGCGGCACGCCGCCGACATTGATCCATGAAATAGCGTTGAGCACGCCGTTGTCGCTGGGATGAGCAAAATCGATGTTGGTGCCCAGCATCTCGCTCAAGGAGGCCCCGACCAGCATCGAGATCACCTCGACCGAGCCGACGATGATGATCATAGCCGCCGCGATCGCGAACGGCCTGACTTCAGGCGCCATGACGTGTTCGAGCAAAGCGCTCATGACACCGCACTCAGGAGCCCGACTTCAACCGGGCCAGCCTCGCTGCAATTTCCTTGTCGCGATGGAGCGTGCTCAGCTCGTCGATGTCGCTCGAATAAGGAATTCCCGGCGGCACGCCGGTGGCCCGTGCCACTGCCCTGCCCGCCCGCAGCGCCTTCGCGGCAGCGGAGGTGCCGCCGGATTTCCGCGACGACGTCGATGTCTGTGGGCTGGCCTGTGCCTCGCTCTTTTCCAGATCGGCCCGGCGCTGCTCGGCATCCTGGAGCGCCGACAGCACCGCGCGGAGCGATGTGACGCATTGCTCGATCTTCTCGTTGTTCTCGTCGATGGCGCGAGAGAGCACCTCGAACTGCGCCTCCAGGTCCATTTGCCGCGCGATGCCGGCGCGGGCGAGATCATCGCGCCCGTCTGCGATCGCGGCCTCGATCTTGGCGGTCAGATCGGTCATCGCCCGCTCGATCTCGCTGCGGCGCGCGTTGAGGCGATATTCCTCGGCCCGCGCAGCGGCGAGCGCATCGCGCGCTTCGGTCTCGGCGCGCTCGATTTCGCGGATGGCCTGGCCGACCACCTTCAGCTTGTTCTTGCCTTCCGCCTGCTCGATCGCATCGTACGCGATCCCGGCAATCAGGCGCCCGACTCGGGACAGGAAATTGTCGGGAGCGGCAGCGATGTTATCCATGGCGTTCTCCTCCTCTGGCAGGCTGTTCGGCGTGACGCCGTAGTGAACTTCGAAACCGTCGTCGGTGCGGATGAGGCGCGCCGGCACGCTCTGCCCCCAGCCCTCGGCATAGCCGGCGTAGTCGAAGGGCACGCTGAAGCGCCCTTGCACGGTCGCAATCGAAATGGTGGCGGGCCCCTTGATCTTGGCGAGCTTGTCGTCGAGCGGCAGGCGGCGCCCTTGCGCGGCGCGATACTCCGCGCGGTCGCGGAGCCCCAACGTCACCAGCCGCGAAGGCAGCGCCGTCTGTTTGCGGATCGGCTCATAGGCATGGGCATGGAGCAGGACCACATTGGAACCCACATTGTGGGTCCGCGCCACCTCATCGAGGATTTCCATCATGCGGTCATAAGCCTGGAATGTCGCCTCGATGGCGGCCTTGGCGGCCGGGTCAGGGGCAAGCCGGTAACGCAGCGCGGACGGCGCGTTTTTGCGAGATGGGCTCATAGAAAGCACTAAAGCACCATTTTGGTACTTTCGGAAGAGGAAACTCGATCACGTTCTGCTGATTCCCATACACTCTGTAGGTTAGTCGCGGCGACGAGGGCCTGCGTTCAAGGCTGCCGATCATCCCTAGCGGACGGCCGATCAAGATTTGATGCACGCTTCGGTTGAAATTTGAGACGAATGCTGTGGGTGTTCGGTAAGCCGTCATTCTCTCGACGCGCCGTTGCGCGGAGCTCCGGCCGCAGCAGCGATCTGCCAGATCGCGCAATTATTTCGGTGAGCTCATTTGACGGAGATATGACGATCGCCGACCAAGATGCGACGACGGTACGAAGCATTCACGTCCGGCATCCGCAGCAAATCCACAGCATATCCACAGGGTGCCTGTGACCGATTCGCGAGCCTCTGCGAGACACTTGCTGCGCACAAACCCACAGGCGGGCCGTTCAGCCACCCGCCTGGTCGAATACGGATCGGCAGGCCTCGCTGAGGTTGGCGCGGTTGCGACGCAGGCAGGCGGTGATGGCGCGGACGTTGGGGATCTCGCCGGCGCAGAGCCGGTAGACATCGGGCGTACAGGCCCGCCGCTGCTCTGCCGTTCCCTGTGCATGGGCCGCGGAGGCAAACAGCGTCAGGAACAGCCCGACCGTCGAGGCGCTCCGCGCCCGGCTCTTCACGCCCGCAAACCGCAAGAACCTCGCCTTCATGACCGGTCTCCCGCTCTGCACTGCCCGCTCCGGCCTGCATTGGCCGGCACGGTGCAAAGGGGTTACGAGAAATAAACCGCCAGGGACGTGATCTCCTTCACACCCGCCGCGCGGCGGCGGCACATAGGGTTGCCCCGGGGATTTTCAGGAATCGCTAACCATTCGGGTCCCGATCGCCGCATCGTTAAAATGCGAACGATCGGGTCAATACGGAAACAAATCGGCTTTGCGACATTGCGCCGTCCGCGTTCTGCGAGGGTGTGATGAGCGAAGCCGAATTCAATTTGCTGCTGGATGCTGTCCGGGACGCCATGGTGTTTGAGGATTTCGCGCCTGTGCCGGTGGAGGAATACGTGCCCCGCTCGTGGAGCTTCAACGCGACGCCCAACGCTGCCAATGACAACGAGGGCGCCTGGCCCCTCCTGCCCTTTCCCGACGACTGGTACGCGGCCTGCTGAGGTCCGCCTTGAAGTGAACCGATGCGTCCGCCTTGCGGGCGGTTCGGCGTGACCGAGCGCCGGGGGGGACCGGCGCAGCCCGATCAAGTCTTGACGCGCTCCTCGCCGTGCTGCGGCGCCCGGTCGGGTGCAGCCGGCGGAAAGATGCTGTCATAGATCGCGCGCGCCTCAGCAATGAGGCGGGCCCGCTCCAGCTCGGATTTCGGGACAAATCGAACGACGTCGCCCACGTGCTCTCCAGCTCCAGGGTTTGGATGCGTCTCTTCGCAGATGCGAAGTCTATGCCAGAGGACTGAATCGCACCTTTCCGCCAAGCCCCGGGCAAACCCGGTGACTGGCTGGCGCGTGCGGCTCGGCGAAACCGCCCAAAAGTCAAAATTTTGCGGAAAATCAGAGACTTGTGATGGAGGCCACGACCAGAATTGAACTGGTGTACACGGTTTTGCAGACCGTTGCGTAACCACTCCGCCACGTGGCCCCGTAAGGGCGGACCAATATAGGGGATCAATGGCTTAGGCAACCCCACGGCCCGCGGGTAGCACAGCGAAATGTCCAGGCAAAATCAGGCGCGCTTGCCGCGCCGGAAGTCGCGCCGGCGGCCCTTGGGCGCGGGCTTGGGTGCCAGTTCCGGCATCTCGGCCTGGACCTCGCGGTAGCGAGCCAGCATCCGTTCGAAACTGGCATGAAGCGTCTCGGCGATATCAGAGCGCCGCTCGAGGCCGGCGAGGATCGTCGCGGCGGCTTCGATGGTCGAGAGGCCGTCGCGGCGCGGCTCCTTGCGCAAGCGCCCGTAGCGAGAGGGATGCGCCGGATTGAGGATCACGCGCTGGCATTTGAGCATCCAGGGATTGCGCCACCACAGCGCCTTGGCCTGGCTCCAGGTGCCGTCGAGCAGCACCACGCCTTCGAGCTTGCCGAGGATCGCGCGCTGGTTCTCCGCGACCTCGCCCTTGCGGTTGAGCGCGACGATCTCAGCTTCGGCATCGAGATCGGCCGCGCGTGCCGAGCCGAGATAGAGCACCGCCCAGTGCGAAGCATTCTCGACCGGACGTCCCAGCGCCTTGGACAGGCTCGGCCAGGACAGGCCGACCCGCACCGTGGCATCGGCAAAATGCCTGGCCAGCAGCCGCGCCGTGCCGAGCGCCCTGTCCTGCTCCTGCGGATGCTGCAGGATCAGGAGCGAGAGCCGGTTCTCGATCGGCGTGACGCTGTCGCAAATGCACAGCGGCATCGGCTTCTGGCAATGCGGGCATTCGGGGATCGGCTCGGCCGGCGCGGCGGTAGTGTCGGACGGATTGGACATGGCGCCGCTATACGCTTGACGCGGCGCTGCAACAACCTATTCCGCCGGGGCCGCCAGCGGACGCGGCTCGGATCGCCGCCGCAGGCGGTCGATCAGGAGGTAGATCACGGGCGTCGTGTACAGCGTCAGGATCTGCGAGACGAACAGGCCCCCGATGATGGTGATGCCGAGTGGGCGGCGCAACTCCGTGCCGGGGCCGGTCGCGATCACCAGCGGAATGCCGGCAAACAGCGCCGCCATGGTCGTCATCAGGATCGGGCGGAAGCGCGCCTGGCAGGCCTCGAAGATCGCCTCGGCCGAGGACAGGCCGCGCTGGCGCTCGGCATCGAGCGCGAAGTCCACCATCATGATGCCGTTCTTCTTGACGATGCCGATCAAGAGGATGATGCCGACGAAGGCGATCACCGTCAGCGGCGTGTTGGTGAGCTGCAAGGCCAGCAGCGCACCTAAGCCGGCCGAAGGCAGCGTCGAGATGATCGTGAGCGGATGGGCGAGGCTCTCATAGAGCACCCCGAGCACGATATACATCGCGACCAGCGCGCCGAGGATCAGGAGCGGCTGACGACCGCTGGTCCTGGCGAAATCGCCGGCATTGCCGTCGAAGCTGCCACGAATGCCTTCGGGCATGTGCAACTCGTCGACCGCGCGCTGGATGTTCTGGGTCGCCGCCTGAAGCGGCACGTCCGGCATCAGGTTGAAGGACACCGTGGTCGATGGGAACGACTGCGAATGATAGACGGCAAGCGCAGCGAGCCCACGCGTCGCGCGCACCACGGCCGACAGCGGCACCTGCGCATCTCCCGCCCCGGCGACGTAGATGCGATCGAGATTGGAGGGGTCGACCTGGAACTTCGGGTCGATCTCCAGCACGGTCATGTACTGATTGCGCTGGGTGTAGATGATCGAGATCTGCCGCTGTGCGAAAGCGTTGTTCAGCGCGTTGTCGATGTCCTGGACCCTGACGCCGAGCGCGGACGCCTTCTGGCGGTCGATGGCGAGCGTCAGCTGCAGCCCGCCGGGATCGCGATCGCTGGAGATGTCGGTGATGCCCTCCACGCTCTCCAGGCGCTTGGCCACGATCGGCGCCCATTTCTGCAACAGGCCGAGATCGGTGCTGGTGAGCGTATATTGGTAGTCGGAATCGCTCTGACGCCCGCCGGCCCGCACGTCCTGGGCGGCGAACATGAAGAGGCGGATGCCGGGCACGGGATACAGCGCGCGCCTGAGCCGGTCGATCACGACCTCAGTCGACACGTGGCCACGCTCCTCCGGCGGCTTCAGGCTGATGAACATGGTGCCGCGGTTCGAGGTTGCCGGCCCCGGCCCCCCGCCTCCGCTGCCCACGGTCGAGCCGATGCCGGCCACGGCCGGATCCCGCATCACGATCTCGGCGAGCCGCTGCTGCAGGCCGAGCATCGACTGAAACGAGATGTCCGCCGAGGCGCGCGTCGCGCCGATGATGAGGCCGGAATCGTCGGTCGGGAAGTAGCCTTTGGGGACCTTGATGTAGAGCGTCACCGTGAGCGCGATGGTGGCGAAGAACACCAGCAGCGTCAGCAGCGGGAATTCCAGCACGGTGCGCAAGCTGCGGGCGTAGAACGCGACGGTGCGCGATAGCGCGCCTTCGATAATGCGGTCGAACAGCGTTGCCGTGCCGGAGGTGGTCTGCCGGATGTAATGGGCGCAGATCATCGGCGTGACCGTCAGCGACACCAGCGTCGAGACCAGGATGGCAAAGGTCAGCGTCAGCGAGAATTCGCGCAGGAGCCGGCCGACGACGCCGTCCATGAAGATCAGCGGCGTGAAGGCGGCGATCAGCGACAGGCTGATCGAGACCACGGTGAAGCCGATCTGCTTGGCGCCCTCCTGCGCCGCCCGGAACGGCCGCATGCCTTGCTCGAGGTTGCGGAACATGTTCTCGATCATGACGATGGCGTCGTCGACGACGAAGCCGACGGAGATGGCGAGCGCCATCAGCGACAGGTTGTCGATGGAGAAGCCTGCGACCCACATGCCTGCGCAAGTGCCGGCGAGTGCCAGCGGCACCGAGATGCCGGCCGCGATGGTCGGCGTCAGCCGCCGCAGGAACACGAACACGACGACCATCACAAGGACGGACGTTGCCAGCAGCGTCCATTGCATGTCCAGCACACTGGCGCGGATCGTGCCGGTCCGATCGACCAGGGTGGAGATCTCGACACCGGCCGGGATCCACTGCTTCAGCTCGGGGATGAGCGCCTTGACCCGGTCGACGGTGTCGATGACGTTGGCATCGCCCTGCTTGGTGATCTGGATCAGAACCGCCGGTTGCCTGTTGAACCAGGCGATCGAGCGGACGTTGCGGACGGAATCCTCGATGTCGGCGACGTCCGACAGCCGCACGAAATTATTGCCCGAGCTCTTGATGACGATGTCGCGGAACTCCTTCGCCGTGCGCATCTGCTTGTTCAGCGACAGCGTCTCGCTCTGGCGCTCGCCTTCGAAGATGCCGACGGGGCCGAGCGCGTTGGCGGCGATGATCGCGGTTCGCACGTCGTCAGTGGCGATTCCAGCATTGGACAGCGCAACCGGGTTGAGCTGCACGCGCACGGCCGGCTGGTCGGCGCCGGAGATCGACACGTTGCCGACGCCCGGCACCTGCGAGATGCGTTGCGCCAAGACGCTGTCGGCGACGTCGTAGATCGCCGACGGAGAGATCGTCTTGGAGGTCAACGCCAGCACGAAGATGGGTGCGCCGGCCGTGTTTGCCTTGCGGAAACGCGGCAGCGTCGGCAGGTCGCTCGGCAGGTCGACCATCGCGGCGTTGATGGCCGCCTGCACGTCGCGCGCGGCCTTGTCGATGTTGCGGCCGATGTCGAACTGAAGCTGGATGCTGGTCGTGCCGAGGCTCGAGGTCGAGGTGATCTGGTTGATGCCGGCGATCTCTCCCAACCGCCGCTCAAGTGGCGACGCCACCGTCGCCGCCATCACGGACGGATCGGCGCCGGGCCGGCTGGCGGAGACGAAGATGGCGGGGAAGTCGACATTCGGAACCGAGGCGACGGGCAGGAACTGGTAGGCGACGATACCCAGCAGGAACAGCCCGATCGACAGCAGCGTGGTCGCGACCGGACGGCGGATGAAGGGCTCCGAGATCGATGCCATCACTGCATCCCCTCGGTCGCGCCGGCGACCGGCGGGCCGCCGGATTCGGCCGGCGGCAATGCCTGCTCGAACCGGCGGTTGATGCGGTCGAGCGCCAGGTAGATCACGGGCGTCGTGTAAAGTGTCAGGAGCTGGCTGAGCAGCAGACCGCCGATGATGGAGATGCCGAGGGGAAAGCGCAGCTCGGCGCCGGTGCCGCTCTCGATCGCGAGCGGCAGCGCCCCGAACAGCGCCGCCAGCGTCGTCATCATGATCGGACGGAAGCGTAACAGACACGCCTGCACGATCGCTTCGTTCGGCGACATGCCCCGCCCGCGCTCGGCCTCGAGCGCAAAGTCGATCATCATGATCGCGTTCTTCTTGACGATGCCCATCAAGAGGATGATGCCAATCAGGCCGATCACCGAGAGGTCCTGTCCGCACAGCATCAGCGCCAGGATGGCGCCGACACCGGCCGAGGGCAGCGTCGACAGGATCGTGATCGGATGGATATAGCTCTCGTAGAGCACCCCTAACACGATGTAGATCGTGATGACGGCGGCGAGCAGCAGCCACGGCTGGCCGGCGAGTGCCTTGGCGAATTCGGCGGCGTCGCCGGCATAGACGCCGACGATGCTGCCCGGCATGCCGATGCGGGTCTCGATCACCTTCACAGCTTCGACGGCATCGCCAAGCGCCGCGCCCGGCGCCAGGTTGAAGCTGAGCGACACCGACGGGAATTGCGCCTGGTGCGAGATCGCGAGCGGCGCCGTGGTCCGCTTCAGCGTCGCCACGGCCGACAGCGGCACCTGGGCATTGGGCGCGCCGGCGGTGGCGCTCGCGGCGCCCGGCAGATAGAGCTTCGACAGGATCGAGGGATCGCGCTGATACATCGGCAGGGCCTCCAGCACCACGCGGTACTGGTTGGCCTGGCCGTAGATGGTCGAGATCTGCCGCTGCGCGAAGGCATCGTTCAGCGTGTCGGTGATTGCTTGCAGGCTTACCCCGAGCTGGCCGGCGCGCGTGCGGTCAACATCGAGCTGCGCCCGCAGGCCGCCCTCCTGCGCCTCGGAGGAGACGTCTCGGAAAAGAGGATCGCGCCGCATCTCCGCAACCAGCTTGCGCGCCCATTCCGAGACCAGCGCCGCATCGGTGCCGGTCAGCGTGTACTGGTATTGCGAGCGGCTCGACTGGGTCGAGATCTGCACGTCCTGCACCGGCTGGAAATAGACGGTCATGCCGGGGATGCCGGAGACCCGCTCCTTCAGCCGAGTTACGACCACGCTGACATCGTCTTGGCGCTCGCCGCGCGGCCGCAAGCTCATGACGAGCCGGCCGACATTGGTGGTCGGGTTGACGGAGCCCGCACCGATCACCGACACCACGCCGACCACATCAGGGTCGGCCCTGATGGCCTCGGCCGCCTCGGCCTGCCGCCTCTTCATTTCCGCAAACGACACGTCGGGCCCCGCCTCGGTCACCGCCGTGATCGACGCGGTGTCCTGCAGCGGCAGGAAGCCCTTGGGCGCGACGACATAGAGCACCAGCGTCGCGATCAGCGTAACGAACGTCACGACCAGCGTGGCGCGCTGACGCTCCAGCACCCACAACAGCGATGTGTGATAGGCGTCGACCGTACGGTCGATGAAGCGGCTGATCGCGGCCAATCCCGGCACGGCCAGCTCCTCGTGCGCGTGCTTGAGCAGCCGCGAGCACATCATCGGCGTCAGCGTCAGCGAGACCACCGCCGAGGTCACGACCGCAATCGTCAAGGTCAGCGCGAATTCGCGGAACATGCGCCCGACCAGGCCCGACATGAACAGGAGCGGGATGAAGACCGCAATCAGCGACACCGTCAGCGAGATCACGGTAAAGCCGATCTCGCTGGCGCCCTTGCGCGAGGCTTCCATCGCGCCATCGCCATTTTCCATGTGACGCACGATGTTTTCGATCATCACGATGGCATCGTCGACGACGAATCCGGTGCCGATCGTGAGCGCCATCAGCGACAGATTGTCGAGACTGAAGCCGGCAAAATACATGATGCCGAAGCTCGTGATCAGCGACAACGGCAGCGCCACGCCGGCGATCACGGTCGCGCGCAACGAACGCAGGAACAGCAGCACCACCAGCGTCACCAGCACGACGGCAAGGACCAGAGTGAATTGTACGTCGCGCACCGAGGCGCGGATGGTGACGGTGCGATCGGAGACGATGGTGAGATTCACGCCGGCCGGGATCGCGCGCTGCAGTTTCGGGATCTCGGCGCGGATCTGGCTGACGACGTCGATGACGTTGGCGCCGGGCTGGCGCTGGATGTCGAGGATGACCGCCGGCGTGCCCTGGTACCAGCCGCCGGTGCGGTCGTTCTCGAGGCCGTCGACGATCTGGGCGACGTCGGCAATGGTCACCGGCGAGCCGTTGCGATAGGCGATGATGACGGGCTTGTAGGCTTCGGCCGCCGCGATCTGGTCGTTGGCGGCGATGATGTAGGATTGCTGCGCGCCGTCGAGCGAGCCTTTCGGCCCCGAGACATTGGCATTGGCGATCGCGGTGCGCAGATCTTCCATCGCGATGCCGTAGGCTGCAAGGCGCGCCAGATCGGCCTGGATGCGCACGGCCGGCTTCAACCCGCCCAGCACGGACACGCGCCCGACGCCGGAGATCTGGCTCAAACGTTGCGCCAGAATGGTGTCGGCGATGTCGCTCATCACCCGCAGCGAGATCGTGTCCGAGCGCAGCGCCAACGTCATCACCGGCGCATCCGCCGGGTTCACCTTGGCGTAGGTCGGCGGGTAAGGCAGCGTCCTCGGCAGCACGCCCGCGGCGGCATTGATCGCGGCCTGCACGTCCTGCGTCGCCCCGTCTATGTCGCGGTTGAGCTCGAACTGCAGCGAGATCTGGCTGACGCCGAACGAGCTCGTCGAGTTCATCGCCGAGAGCGACGGGATCTGCCCGAGCTGCCGCTCCAGCGGCGCGGTGATCAGCGAGGCGATCACGTCCGGACTCGCGCCCGGCAGCTGCGTCGTCACCTGCACGGTCGGGAAATCGACCTGCGGCAGCGCCGAGACGGGCAGTGCGAAATAGCCGAGCAGCCCGCCGATCAGAAGCGCGATGCCGAGCAGCGAGGTCGCGATCGGCCGGCGGATGAAGGGTTCGGAGACGCCCATTGGTTATGCCTGCCGCTTCAAGCGGCTGTTGTCGGGATCATGGCTGCTTGGCTCCACTTTCCGATGCCCCCGGCCCCGGCGCCGGTCCCGTCTGCCCCTTCTGGTCGCCTTCGCTGCTCTTGCGCTTGGCGCGCAACTCGCCGTCCTTGGCTTGGCCGTCCTTCTGGCCTTCGTTGGCACCATCCTTCTTCTGGGCGTCCGGTGCGCGCGAGCGCTTGCGCGGGGCAAGATCGGCCGATGGAGTCTGGTCGTCGCGGCCGACGATCACCTTGGAGCCGTCGGACAGATTTGCGAAGCCCGTGGTGACCACCCTCTCGCTCGCCGACAGGCCGCTGGCGATCACGGCGTCATGCTCGTTCTGCTGGGTCACCGTCACGGGCTTGGCCGAGACGATGTTGTCCGCGCCGATAACGTAGCTGAAAGTGCCGATCGGGCCGCGCTGCACCGCCGAGGTCGGCACCACCAACGCCTGCGTCAAGGTCTCGACCTTGAGGCGGACATTGACGAACTGGCCCGGCCAGAGCTGGTAATTGGCATTGGGGAATTCGGCCTTGAGCTTGAGCGTGCCGGTGGTCTGGTCGACCTGGTTGTCGATGCCGGTGAGCTTGCCGGTATCGATCACCGTGATGCCGTCATTGCCGAACACGTCGACCGCGAGCGGCCCCTTCGCCGCCGCCGCGTTGACGCGCATGATCTGCTGTTGCGGCAGGCTGAACCACACCGCGATCGGCTGCAATTGCGTGATCACCACGAGGCCCGTGGTGTCGGAAGCATGGATGATGTTGCCCTGGTCGACCAGGCGCAGGCCGACACGGCCCGAGATCGGCGCCACGATCTTGGTGTAGCTCAGCGTCGCCGCCGCGTTGTCGATCGCAGCCTGGTCGGCCTTGACCAACGCCTCGGTCTGCGCGACCAGCGCACGCTGGGTGTCTGCCTGCTGCTTGGAGCCGGCGTTGGAGGCAGCGAGCTGCTCGTAGCGCGCGAGGTCGATGCGTTGATTGGCGAGCTGGGCCTGATCCTGCGCCTTCTTGGCAACCGCCTGGTCGTACTGAGCCTGATAGATCGCCGGATCGATTTCGCCGAGCACGTCGCCCTTCTTGACGTCCTGGCCTTCCGTGAAGTTGACCGCGATCAGCTTGCCGTCGACCTGCGAGCGCACGGTTACGGTGTTGAGCGCGCGGATCGCGCCGACGCCGTCGAGATAAACCGGCACGTCCTGGATGCGCGGGCTCGCCGCCAGCACCGGCACCGGCAGATCGGGGCGCTGATTGCGGTTGTTCGCCTGCTGCTGCTGCATTGCAATCCAGCCGACGTAACCAAGGCCGCCAAGGATCGCGAGCGTGATCAGGGTCATGACGAAGCCACGGCCGCGCGATCTCTTCGTCGTCCCCTCTCCCGCGCCCTGCTTGGTGTCCGGCTTAAAGAGCATTGACCGGTTTCTCCATTCGCGGCTCCCAGCCGCCGCCGAGCGCCTGGTACAGGCTGACGATGGCCAGAAGCCGTGCGAGTTGGGCCTGCCACAACGCGTCTTCCGCCTGGAACAGGGTCAGTTGGGTGTTGAGCACTGTGACGATGTCGGCGGTGCCGGCACGCAATTGCTGCTCGGAAAGATCGAAGGCGCGACGCGAGGCGGCGACGACGTCGCGCTGCAATTGCAGCCTGATCGTGGTCTGCTTGATCGAGAACAGGGCGTTGTCGACGTCGGCAAAGGCCTGGACGATGGTCTTGCGATAGGTTTGCAGCAGCTCGTCCTGCCGCGCCTTGGCCAATTCGAAATTGCCGAGGATCCTGCCGCCGTCGAAGATCGGCTGTGTCGCGCTGCCGACGAGCTGGAAGAAGGCCGCATGCGGCTGGAACAGCGAGACCAGCGCCGAGCTCTGGTAGCCGCCATTGCCGGTGAGCTGGATGGTCGGAAAGAACTGAGCGCGGGCATTGCCGATGTTGGCGGTGGCCGAGGCGAGCTGCGCCTCCTGTCGGCGGATGTCCGGCCGCTGCGTCAGGAGCTCCGACGGCAGGCCGGGCGTCACGCGCGGGATCGCGATCCGGTCCAGAGAGCCGCCGTGCACGCGCACGCTCTCCGGCGGCCGCGACACCAGCACGGCGAGCGCGTTGACGTTCTGGTCGAGCGTCTGGCGCAACGGCGGCACCAGCGCCTTCTGGTTCGCCAGCACGCTCTCCTGCTGGGCAACGTCGAGATCGGTGCCGGTGCCCGCCCTGCGGCGCTCCCTCACCGCATCGAGGATGCGCTGCGCGCTCGCGATGTTGCGCTGTGAGGTCCTGATGCGGTCCTGCGAGGCGAGCACCTGGAAATAGGCGTTGGCGACGGCGGCGAGCGTCGTCAGCGCGACCGTGTCGCGATCGAAACGGTTGGCGTTCGCCGTCTCCTCCGCCGATTGCAGCGCGTCGCGGTTCTGCCCCCAGAAATCGAGCTGATAGCTCGCGCTCAGCGAGGCCGAGTAATTGACGACCTCGCGCCCGCCGATGGACAGCCCCGAAGCGCTCGAGCCGGATGTGCGTGAATAGGACTCCGATCCGGCTGTCGAGACACTCGGCAGCAGCGCCGCGCCGGCCTGTCGCGCCTGCGCGTCAGCCTGGACAATGCGCGCCACGGCTGCGGCAATGTCGAGATTAACGGTCTGCGCCTCCTCCATCAGTTGCGTCAGCTCCGCGGAGCGGAAGCCGCGCCACCAATCCAGCGACGGCGGCGCATCGCCCTTGCCGGCATATTTGTAGTGCGCGGGAACGTCGAGCGCGGGATCGGGAAGATCCTGGGTCAGCACGCACGCCCCCGAGCCGGCGGCGAGACAGAGCACCGCAATCCATCGCGCCGCGCGCAGCGTTCCGAATGCAGAACCGAGAGACCGCCGCGAGGCGATCACTGGAACTTGCTGTGTCACATCCACCCCCCGCCGGGCAGATCAAGCCGCCGCAACGCTGCCGGATTAACCGATTCGCGGCGGGACGGTCGGGAGGCTTTGGACGACGCGCTCACAGTAATGATGCTTTCTGCGGAACCTGAGCTTCATACTAGCCGGGCCCGGAACGGCGGGACAGTGCCGCAATTGCGAGATGCCCGTGCCAACGAGGCGGGAGCGAACTGACAAGAATGCGAAAAGCGCCTGTCTCGCAGAGACTTTCTTCATTGCGAAACATTGGGAAACGTAAGCAAGCTTACCAAGATTTCATGTGATATCGCGGCCACACCCTTAGCTTCGCTCTTTATTCCCAACGCGTTGCACGCCTTCAGCTCAGTCCCACCCTCTGGGCGACGCACAACACCAGCCAATCTTGCCGAAAACGAAGCCGTCCAACGTACCGATATCTCTTTGGCCGTCACCGCGTCCACGTGTCCTGTCGCGACCCGTCTCGCCAGTGGCAAGAATCGGTCGCGACAGTGCTGATGGGGAGCGCAATCGTTCGTGCCCTGGCCGGGGTTCGGTCGTTTCCTCCTACCGATATCCCGCCTCGCGGCCGCGCGCATCAGCGCCGGTCTCGTCTCGGGCATATCACTGTTTCCGCGGGCGTTTCGGTCAGGTTCGCCGCAGCGCAAAAGCCTTCCCCTTTGGCCTCCCAAGCACTAGGTTCGGGCCAAAGCCGATCAACCCCTTGGTAGTGATTTCCCCCGACATGACCATTCGCAACGACGTTGTCGAAGCCATCGGCAACACCCCCCTGATCAAGCTCAAGCAGGCTTCGGAATTGACCGGCTGCACCATCCTGGGCAAGGCCGAGTTCATGAATCCCGGTCAGTCGGTGAAGGACCGCGCCGGCAAATGGATGATCCTGGAGGCCGAGAAGCGCGGCGAGCTGAAGCCCGGCGGGCTGGTGGTGGAAGCGACCGCCGGCAATACCGGCATCGGCCTTGCCGTGGTTGCGAGCGCGCGCGGCTATCGCACCCTGATTGTAATCCCGGAGACGCAGAGTCAGGAGAAGAAGGACTTTCTGAAGCTTTGCGGTGCCGAGCTGATCGAGGTGCCGGCCCTTCCCTACGCCAACCCCAACAACTACCAGCATGTCGGCCGGCGGCTCGCCGACGAGCTGCGCAAGACCGAGCCCAATGGCGTGCTGTTCGCCGACCAGTGGAACAACCTGGACAACGCCAAGGCGCATTACGAATCCACGGGGCCTGAGATCTGGGAGCAGACCGGCGGCAAGGTCGACGGCTTCGTCTGCTCGGTTGGCAGCGGCGGCACGCTCGCCGGCGTCAGCCGCTATTTGAAGGAGAAGAACAAGAACATCCGCATCGCCTGCGCCGATCCCCACGGTGCCGGCATGTACGAATATTTCAGGACCGGCGATCCCAAGGCGACGCCGGGCGGCTCGATCACGGAGGGCATCGGCCTCAACCGCGCCACCGCCATCGTCGAGACCGCCAAGGTCGACGATGCCTATCTCATTCCCGACACCGACGCGGTCAGTGCGATCTACGAGCTGCTCCAGCACGAAGGTCTGTGCCTCGGCGGCTCGACGGGCATCAATGTCGTCGGCGCGATGCGGCTTGCGAAGCAGCTCGGGCCCGGCAAGACGATCGTTACCGTGCTGTGCGATTCCGGCAGCCGCTATCTGTCGAAGCTGTTCAACGCCGACTTCATGCGCGCCAAGAACCTGCCGGTGCCGGAATGGCTGGAGAAGCGCAGCAACATCAAGCCGCCCTTCGTCTGATCGTCACACGCATCATCGGGCCGAGGGCGCAGATCCACAAAATCTGCGCAGTTCGGCCGGCTCAAGCGACCCGCCCGCTTTCCGAGGCCGCGGCACAATAGTCGCGCCAGAACTTGCGGTAACCCTCCTCGACCCTGCGCGTGTAGGTTTCGACATTACCCGCGGCCGAAGCCGCGATCCGGGCCGGCAATTCCGCGCGCAGCTTTGCCAGATGCGCGGGCTGGGCAGCGAATTTGCACGCGATAGCGGCGTAGCCCTCGTCGTCCTCGGCCAACCAGTCGTCAAGACCGACGGCGGCCACGATGGAGCCGCCGGCGCGCGAGGATGCGCCGTGGCCGAGCTTGGCGACGACCGGAACGCCCGCATAGAGGGATTCCCAGGTGCTGACGCCGCCGTTCTGCGGAAACGGATCGAGCGAAATATCGACCAGCGCGAAGGCTCGCAGATGATCGGCGCGCTCGGACGAGCCGAGGCAGGTGATCCTCTCCTCGGCGATCCCGTGGGCGACAAAGCGCGCGAGCAGGCCGTCGCGCACCAGGGGATCGTCGAGCAGCGTATGCTTGATGATGATCTTCGATCCGGCCACCTCCCGCATCACGTTCGACCACACGCGAATGGCCTCGTCCGAGATCTTGTTGACGCGGTTGAACACGCCGAAAGTGACGTAGCCGTTGCGAAGCATGGGAAGCTCCGAAGGCGGCACATCCAGGATGGGATCGATCGTGATCAGGCACGGCAGGTCATAGACTGTTTCGGCCAGCAGATGCCGCGCCGATTGCGGAATGAAGACCGGATCCGCGAGCACGTAGTCCATCGTCCGAAGGCCCGTACCGGTCGCGTGCCCGAAGCCCGTGACCTGGATGGGAGCCGGCTTGCGGGCGAAGACCTGAAGCCTGTTGCCCGACGAGTGCCCGGACACGTCGATCAGGATATCGACCTTGTCGGCCTCGATACGATCGGCCAGTTCGTCGTCGAACATCTGCCAGGCATCGACCCAGCCGTCTGCCGCCGACTTGAATTCGGCTGTGATCGCATCTCGTGTCGGCGAACACGAATAGCAGACGACCTCGAAGCTGGCATGATCGTGATGGCGCAGCACCGGCAGCAAGCCGAACGCCGCCGAATGATACCAGAATTCGGCGGAAACATAGCCGATCACGATCCGCCTGTCGGGATCGAGCTGGCGGGGGGCGAGCTTCCTCTGCGGCACGCAGGCACCGATCGCCTCGCCCCAGGACCTTCGCGTCGCCTGCTGGATCGTGAAATCGGCGTCGGGGAGAAAGTCCAGATAGTAGATCTTCCGCGCCATCAAGTCTGGATCCGGCGAGATCGCCAGCGCGGCGTCGAGATGTTCGATTGCGGACGCGATTTCTCCCTGATTTGCAAAACAGGAGCTCAGCAACGCCAATGCGATCGTGGAACGTGGATTTTGCTCGAGCAAGGTCGTGGAGGCCAGGATCGCCTGTGCGGTATTTCCCAGGCTGAGCGAGACCTCCGCCTTTCCCCGCAAGGCCATTTCGAACCGGGGCGAAAGCGCAAGTGCCGCATCGAAGTCCGCCGCCGCCTGTTCCAGCCGCGACAGCGCCGAGTTGAGGCGTCCGCGCTGCGCCAGAATCTTGGCCGAATCGGGCTTGATCGCGAATGCCGCTGCGAGCGCAGCTTCCGCCTCATCGTAGCGCTTGAGCTCGATGCTGACCACGCCCTTGCCGATGAGTGCTTCGACGTGGCGCGGCTGAAACAACAAAGCGCGATCAAAGCTCTCCCTGGCACGGTCAAACCGGAACAGCGCCAGCTCCGCCACGCCACGATTGCAAAGCGCGTCGGCGTAGTCGGGCTTCAGCTTGATGGCGCGATCGTAGACCTCGATGGCCTGCTCGGGCAGGTTCATCTGGAGCAGGGTGTTGCCGAGACCGGCCAGGGCCGGCGTAAAATTCGGCTTCAGCGCGATCGCTTTCTCCTGACAGGCGCGCGCCGCTTCCAATTTCTGAAGCACGAAGTAGAGCGCCGCGAGATTGCTCTGAGCCTCATGCGAACGCGGATCGATCGCAATCGCGCGCTCGAGCAGCTGTTGCGCCTCGTCGAGGCGCCCGCCCTGCTGCAAGCTGAGGCCGAGCACGTGTGTGGCGTCGAAATGATCCGGAACGGCTTGCAAAATCTGGCGGCAGAGCGCCTCGCTCTCCGCATATCTGCCTTGGCCATAGGCGCTCGCCGCTGCGGAGATGACGGCGTCGGCCTGCTTCTTCAATTTCTTCTGCAATCGCGCATTCTGGAATGCGCGCGCGCCGACGCTGCTCTGCAAGGTGTCTCTCCGGAAGATGGCCCAAGGCCGAGTCTAACTGATTCGCGCACCGACCCGGCCGGGCTGCCGGACCAGAAATCCGTCCGGGATATCCCGGGGGTCGCCTGCAGGACGCGGCTCAGGAGCCGCCAGGTGCGTCCGCCCCGCTGACCGCAGCGTCGCCGTGCTCGGCGGCAGCGGCACAATAGTCGCGCCAGAACTTTCGGTAGCCCGCCTCGAGCTCACGCGTGTAGATCTCGACATTGCCGGCGGGCGAGGCTGCGATCTGGGCCGGTAAGCCCGCGCGCAACTTCGCCAGATATTCGGGCTGCGAGGCAAACTTGCGGGCGATCTCGACATAGCCGTCGTCGTCCTCCGCGACCCAGTCGCCGAGGCCGACGGCCGCCACGATGGAGGCGCCGGCACGCGAGGAGGCTCCAATGCCGAGCTTGGCCACGACCGGAACGCCCTTGTAGAGGGATTCCCAGGTGCTGATGCCGCCGTTCTGCGGGAACGTGTCGAGGGAAATATCGATCTTGTCGAAGGCCATCAGATGGTCGTCACGCGAGGTGGTGCCGAGGCAAGTGATGTCCTCCTCCGCAATACCCTGTGCGATGAAGCGTGCGATCAGGCTATCGCGCAGCAGGGCGTCGTCGAGCAGACCATGCTTGAGGATGATCTTCGATCCCGGCACTTCCCGCATGATGCGCGACCACACGCGGATCGCATCATCCGAGATCTTGTAGATGCGGTTGAACACACCAAAGGTGACGTAGCCGTTGCGGAGCATTGGCAGCTCGGAGGGCTTTAGATTGGTGACCGGCTCCATCGTGATCAGGCACGGCAGATCGTGGATCTTCTCGGGAAACAGGTGCCGGGCCGATGGCGGAATGAAAATGGGATCGGCGAGCACGTAATCCATGGTCGGCATGCCCGTGCCCGTCGCGTGTCCGAAGCCGGTGGCCTGGATCGGAGCCGGCTTCCGCGCGAAGCATTGCAGCCTGTTGCCGGTCGTGTGGCCGGAAACGTCGATCAGAATGTCGACATTGTCGGCCTGAATGCGATCGGCGAGCTCGTCGTCGGAAAGGTCCCAGGCGTCGACCCAGACGTCCGCCAGCGCCTTGAACTTGGCGGTGTACTCATCCGCGCCCGGCCAGGAGTAATAGCAGATGATCTTGAACTTGGCGTGATCATGATGGCGCAGCACCGGCAGCAAGGTGAGCCCCGCCGAGTGTTGCCGGAACTCGGCCGCGACATAGCCGACCACAATCCGCTTGTCCGGGTCGAGCGCCCGCTTCGGCAGCGTCCGCCGCGGCTGCTTGGAGCCGATCCGGTCCCACCACTCGCGTCTTACCGCCTGCTGGAGGGCGAAATCGGCCTCGGCACGATAGTCCTGCAGGAAGATCTTGCCCCTGATTGCATCCCCATAGTCCGGCCTGATCGCCAGCGCGCGATCGAGATATTCGATCGCAGAGTCCATGTCGCCCTGGTTCGAATAGGCAAAGCCCATCAGCGCCAGCCCCATCTCGGAGCGCGGATTCTGCTCGATCAACGCCGTTGCCGCCGCCGTCGCCTGTGCGGTCTTTCCCATCACGAGGCAGACCTGCGCCTTGCCCCGGAGCGCAAGCTCGAGCTTGGGCGAGACCGCGAGCGCCGCATCGAAGTCCGCAAGCGCGGGCTCCAGGCGCTGCAGCTCGTAACTGAGCCGCCCGCGCTGGGCCAGGATCCTCGGCGAGCCCGGCTTGATCGCGAGCGCCATCGCAAACTTGGCCGCCGCCTCCTCGTGGTGCCGGAGCTCCATGGCGACCATGCCGAGGCCGACGATCGCCTCGGCGTGGCGCGGCTGAAACAGCAAGGCGCGATCGAAGCTCTCCTTGGCCTTCGTGACCTGTCCCAGCAAGATCTCGATCATGCCGCGATTGCAGTACGCGTCGGCGTAATCCGGTTTGATCTTGATGGCGCGTTCGTGCATCTCGAGCGCCTGCACGTACTGCCCCAGATGCATCAGCGTGTTGCCGAGATTGGTCAGCCCGACCGCGAAATTCGGCTTCAGCGCGATCGCCCTCTCCTGGCAGCGCCGTGCTTCTTCGAGATTGCCGAGATCGAAATGCACGGTCGCGAGGTTGTTGTGGGCATCGTGCAGGCGCGGATCGAGCGCAATCACGCGCTCGAGCAGCTCCCTCGCCTCTTCCAGGCGCCGGCCGTCATGGGCGCACATGCCGAGCAGGTGCATGGCATCGACATGATCCGGAAGCGCTTTCAGGATCTCGCGGCACAGCGCCTCGGTCTCGGCATATCGGCCCTGGCCATAGGCGTCCGCCGCAGCGGCAATGACGGCGTCGGCCTGCTTCATCAACTTCTTCTGCAATCGCGCATTCTGGAACGCGCGCGCGCCGCCGACGCTCTTCTGCAAGGTGTATCTCCGGAGGATGCCCTCAGCAGAGTCTAACTGATTCGCGAGCTTGGCCCGCCGGTCACCGGAGTCCTATCGCCTCCGGGATTTCCCGGGGCCCGGCGCAAGATCCTCCTACGCCACCTCCGAAGCGGCGGCACAATGATCGCGCCAGAACCGGCGATAAGCCGCTTCGACCTCGCGCGTGTAAAACTCGACGTCGCCGGCCGGCGAGGCTGCGATCCGAGCCGGCAGATCCGCCCGCAGCTTTGCCAGGTAGGCCGGCTGCGCCGCATAGTTGCACGCGATCGCGGCATAGCCCGCGTCATCCTCGGCGACCCAGTCCTCCAGGCCGACGGCCGCGACGATGGAGCCGCCGGCGCGCGACGAGGCGCCGCTGCCGAGCTTGGCGACCACGGGAACGCCGGCATAGAGGGACTCCCAGGTGCTGATGCCGCCGTTCTGCGGGAAGGTGTCGAGGGACATGTCGACCATCGCGAAGGCCCGCAGATGCTCGGGGCGCGAGGTCGAGCCCATGCAGATGACGTTCTCTTCGGGGATGCCCTGTGCCGCGAACCGCGCGACCAGTCGATCGCGCAGCAATGGATCGTCAAGCAGCCCGTTCTTGACGACGATCTTCGATCCCCTCACCGCATGCATGACGTTCGACCACACCCGGATGGCCTCGTCCGAAATCTTGAAGATGCGGTTGAACACCCCGAAAGTGACGTAGCCGTTGCGGAGCATGGGTGGCTCTGAAGGCGGAATGTCCAGAATCGGATCGATCGTGATCAGGCACGGCAGGTCATGGACCTTCTCGGCCAGGAGATGACGCGCCGATTGCGGAATGAAGATCGGGTCCGCGAGCACGTAGTCCATGGTTTGAAGGCCTGTCCCCGTGGCGTGCCCGAAGCCTGTGACCTGGATCGGCGCCGGCTTGCGGGCAAAGACATGAAGCCTGCTGCCGGTCGTGTGCCCGGAGACATCGATCAGAATATCAATGCCATCGGCCTGGATGCGGTCGGCCAGCTCGTCATCGGACAATTGTGCGGCATCGACGAAGACATCCGCGAGAGGCTTGAATCTCTCCGTCACCTCGTCCTGCACCGGCCAGCAGGAATAGCAGACGATCTTGAACTGGGCGTGATCATGATGACGCAGCACCGGCAACAGAGAGTATGCCGCCGAGTGGTTCCTGAATTCGGACGCGACGTATCCGATCACGATCCGCCGGTCCGGATCGAGCGGCCGCGGTGCCAGCGCCCTTTGCGGCAACTTCGCGCCGATCGAGTCCCACCAGTATTTCCGCGCGGCCTGCTGCGCGGCGAAATCGGCCGCCGGCAGGTAGTCCAGCACGAAAATCTTGTATCCGATCGCCTCCGGAAAGTCGGGCGCGATCTCGAGCGCCGCGTCGAGGTGCGCGAGCGCGGTCGCGATGTCTCCCTGGTTCACGTGACAAGCTGCCAGCAGCGCCAGCCCCATTTCGGATCGCGGATTGACCTTGAGCAGCGTCTTGACGCCTGCCATCGCCCGCGCCGTGTTTCCCGCGAGAATGGCGATCTGCGCCCGCCAGCACAGCGCGAGCTCGAGCCGTGGCGATTGCGCCAGCGCCGTGTCGAGGTCCGCGGCCGCCTGCTCCAGCCGAGCTAAACTCATATTGAGCCGTCCACGCTGCAGCAGAATCCGCGGTGAAGCCGGCTTGATCGCGAGCGCGGCGTCGAAGGCGGCGCCCGCTTCCGCGAAGTGCCGGAGCTCGAGGCTGACCATCCCCCTGCCCGCGATCGCCTCGGCGTGCGATGGCTGAAATGTCAGGGCACGGTCGAAGCTCGCCTTGGCGCGCTCGAACTGGCCCGTCATCAATTCCGCCATGCCACGGTTGCAAAACGCATCGGCATAATCCGGCCTCAGCCTGATCGCCCGCTCGTGCAGCCCGATCGCCTCGTTGCCGAGGCCGATGTGCAGCAGCGTATTGCCGAGATTGGTCAGGGTGATCGGACAGTTCGGCTTGAGCGCGATGGCCTTCTCCTGGCAGGCGCGGGCGCCAGCGAATTTCTCCAGCGCGAAATAGACCGCCCCGAGATTGCCGTGCGCATCGGGCGAACGCGGATCGAGCGCAATCGCACGCTCGAGCAGGAATTCCGCCTCCTCGAGCCGCCCGCCGTCGAACGCGCGCAGGCCGAGCAGGTGCGTGGCATGGAAATGATCCGGCACCTCCTTCAAGATCTCGCGGCAGAGCATCTCGGCCTCATCGGGCCTGCCCTGCCCGAGTGCCTCGATCGCGAAGGCCATGACGGCGTCCGCCTGCTTCATCAGCTTCTTTTCCAGTCGCGCATTCTGGTATGCGCGCACGCCGGCACTGCTCTGCAAGGTCTCTCTCCGGAGGATGGTCCGAAGAGAGGCAAGCCGATTCGGATGGTGCCAGGCTTGCGGTCAGACCGGCGAGGCCACAGTTTGCCGGGCTCAGCGCAGAATCTGGCTCAGGAACAGCTTGGTGCGGGCGTGCTGCGGGGCGGCGAAGAACTCGTTCGGGGTGTTGGCCTCGATGATCTGCCCGGCGTCCATGAACACGACGCGGTTGGCGACCTCGCGGGCAAAGCCCATCTCGTGAGTGACGACCAGCATGGTCATGCCTTCCTCGGCGAGGTCGACCATGGTGTCGAGCACCTCCTTGACCATTTCGGGGTCGAGCGCCGAGGTCGGCTCGTCGAACAGCATCACCTTCGGGTTCATGGTCAGGGCTCGCGCGATCGCGACACGCTGCTGCTGGCCGCCGGACATCTGACCCGGAAACTTGTTGGCCTGGTGCGGGATCTTGACCCGCTCCAGGAACTTCATCGCGGTCTCCTCCGCGTCCTTCTTGGGGATGTTGCGGACCCAGATCGGCGCCAGCGTGCAATTGTCGAGCACGGTCAGGTGCGGGAACAGGTTGAAGCTTTGGAACACCATGCCGACTTCACGGCGGACCGCGTCGACGTGCTTGAGGTTCGGCCCGAGCTCGATGCCGTCGACGACGATCTCGCCCTCCTGGAATTCCTCCAGCGCATTGATGCAGCGGATCAGCGTGGACTTTCCCGAGCCCGAGGGGCCGCAGATCACGATGCGCTCGCCCTTCTGCACCGCGAGATCGACGTCACGCAGGACGTGGAATTCGCCGTACCATTTGTTCAGGCCGGAAATCTTGACGATGGGCTCGGACATGGTGGCCTCGATCAGTTGCGGCGGTGGGCGTTGAGGCGGTGCTCGACGAACAAGGAATAGCGCGACATGCCAAAGCAGAACAGGAAGTAGATGATCCCGGCGAAGGCGAAGCCGGTGAACGCCGTCGACGGCGTCGACCATTTCGGATCCGCGAACGAGGCGCGCAGCGAGCCGAGCAGATCGAACAGCGCCACGATCGAGACCAGCGAGGTGTCCTTGAACAGCGAGATGAAGCTGTTGACGAGGTTCGGAATGACGTGCCGCAGCCCCTGCGGCAGCACGATCAGCGAGGTCGTCTTCCACCAGGACAGTCCGAGGGCGGCGGCCGCCTCGCTCTGCCCGCGCGGGATGGCCGCGAGCCCGCCGCGGACGTTCTCGGCCTGATAGGCGCCGGTGAACAGCGCGATGCCGATCAGCGCACGCACCAAGCCGTCGACGGTGAAATTGCCGGGCAGGAACAGGGGCAGCATGTAGGTTGCGAAGAACAGCACGGTGATCAGCGGCACGCCGCGCCAGAACTCGATGAAGGCGATCGAGAAGATTCGGATCAAGGGAATGGTCGAGCGGCGGCCGAGCGCGAGCGCGATGCCGATCGGCAGCGAGGTGACGATGCCGGTGACGGACACCACCAGCGTCACCAGGAGGCCGCCCCACAGATTCGTCGTCACGATCGGCAATCCGCCGTGGTCGAGGTCCATCAGCCTGATGACGATGGCGATGCCAATGAAGGTGGCGACGCTCGATGCAAGAGCCCGCCCGCCGGTGCGAACACCACCGCCGAGAACGAAGGCGATCAGGCAGACGATCGCGCCCGTGACGGCGAAATCCGCCCAGACCGGCTGGCCCGTGCCCTGGATTAAATCGCGCAGCCAGGTGAGCGGAAAGATCAGCCAATGGATCACCGTTCCGAGCAGCACGATGAGGCTCCCGAGCGCCCACAGCAGCGGACCGACCGCGGAGGTCCTGCTCGAGGTGAGCAGCGCCTGTCCGGCACCGACGATGCTCTCGTCGAACAATTGCAGCAGGCCGGCCGTCCAGCTCAGCCCGAAGCCCTTGATGCCGCCGCCGTGCAGCAGGAAGAACGCCACCATCGGAAAGGCGACGAAGAACAGGCCGGCATTCAGGCTCTTCGCCGGCAGCCGCGGAATGAGCAGCGGCAACAGCAGGACCACTGCAAGCAACAGCGTCAGGTTCACCCGCCAACGCTCGGCCTCGGGATAGAAGCCGTAGATCAGTTGCGGGAGCTTCGCCTGGATGTAGGGCCAGCAGGCGCCGACCGCAAAGCCGGCGTTCTCGGCGAGGCACGCGGTGCGGTCCTTACCGCTCCAGACCGCATCGACCATCAGGAACTTGACGGAGGGGACGATGGTGAACCAGAGCAGCAAGGCGCCGACGATCGTCAGCAGGATGTTGGTCGGCGAGTTGAACAGGCGCGTGCGCATCAGGCCGATGAAGCCCGTCGTCTTCACCGGCGCCGGACGCTCGGCGAGCAGATCCTGGCGAACGAAGCTGGATGACATGACATCGCTCATGCGCCGAGGCTCCGGCTGACGCGCCAACCGTAGACGCTCATGATCGCGCTGGTGAGGAGCGAGATCAGGAGATAGACGCCCATCGTCATGGCGATGATCTCGATCGCCTGCCCGGTCTGGCTCAGCGACGTGCCGGCAAACACCGACACCAGGTCAGGATAGCCGATCGCGACCGCCAGCGACGAGTTCTTGGTGAGATTGAGGTACTGGTTGGTCAGCGGCGGCACGATGACGCGCATGGCCTGCGGCACGACGATGAGGCGGAGCGTTGCGCCGCGGCTGAGGCCGAGCGAAGATCCCGCCTCCATCTGCCCCTTGTGAACGGACAGGATGCCAGCGCGCACGATCTCGGCGATGAAGGCGGCGGTATAGGTCGCCAGCGCCACCGTCAGCGCCACGAATTCCGGGATGATGCGTGAGCCGCCGGCGAAGTTGAACCCCCTCAGCTGCGGCAGCTCGAAGGTGAAGGGCAGACCGAACACCAGCATCGTGGCGAGCGGAAGCCCAAACAGCAGGGCCAGCACGGAAGGCCAGATGCGGATCACCTGCCCGCGCTGGAACAGCGCTCGCCTTGCGTAGACGCGCAGCGCCAGTGAGGCGACGATGCCGAGCGCCAGCACCGCCAGGAACGGCGCGAGACCGCTCTGACCGATCGGGCTGGGAATGACGAGGCCCCGATTGCTGATGAAGGCAATGCCGAACAGGGAAATGCTCTGCCGCGGATTGGGCAGGGCCGCGAGCACCGCCAGGTACCAGAACAGGATCTGGAACAGCAGTGGCAGGTTGCGGATGACCTCGACATAGATCTCGCCGACCCGCGACAGCAGCCAATTGGGCGACAGCCGGCACAGCGCGACGATGAAGCCGATCACCGTGGCGAAGACGATGCCCACCACGGAGACCACGAGCGTATTCAACAGCCCGACCACGAACACGCGCAGGAACGTGTCCGAGCCGGTATAGGAGATCAGGGTCTGGTTGACGTCGAAGCCGGCATTGTTCCTGAGGAAGCCGAAGCCGGCGGCGATGTGCTGGTTCTCGAGATTGGCCCGCGCGTTGGAGACGATCTCGTAGCCGATCCAGCCCAGGATCGCCGCGAAGGCAAACTGGACGGCAACGCCGTTCCAGCCTGCCTTGCCGCCCAGAATGCGCCGGATCTTCAGCGCGATCTGGGGCGGCGGTTTTCGAGCCTCGGTGCTCATGCCGCTGCCGGCCGATCAGGGCTGATCAGCGGATCGGCGGCGCGTACTGAAGACCGCCCTTGTTCCAGAGATTGTTGACACCGCGATTGATCCCGAGCGGCGAACCGGCGCCGACGGTGCGATCGAACACCTCACCGTAATTGCCGACGGTCTTGACGATCCGCACCACCCAATCCTTGGTCAGGCCGAGCTGTTCGCCGAAATTGCCGTCGCTGCCGAGCACGCGCTTCAGCTCGGGATTTTCCAGCTTCGCCTTCTCGTCGATGTTCTTCGAGGTCACGCCGAGCTCTTCGGCGGTGAGCATCGCGAACAGCGTCCATTTCACGATGTCGAACCACTGGTCGTCGCCGTGGCGCACCATCGGACCGAGCGGCTCCTTCGAGATGATCTCGGGCAGCACCATATGGTCGTTGGGGCTGGCGAGCTTGAGGCGGTTGGCGTACAGGCCCGACTGGTCGGTGGTGAAGACGTCGCAGCGGCCGGCTTCATAGGCCTTGACGGTCTCGTCGTTGGTGGCGAACGCGATCACCTCGTACTTCATGTTGTTGGCCTTGAAGTAGTCGGCGAGGTTCTGCTCAGTGGTGGTGCCGGTCTGCACGCAGACCGATGCGCTGTTGAGCTCGAGCGCCGAATTCACCTTGAGCGACTTCTTCACCATGAAGCCCTGCCCGTCGTAATAGGTCACGCCGGTGAAATTGGCGCCGAGCGAGGTGTCGCGCGAGATGGTCCAGGTGGTGTTGCGCGAGAGCACGTCGATCTCGCCGGATTGCAGCGCGGTGAAGCGGTCCTTGGCGGACAGCGGCACGAACTTGACCTTGGTCGGATCGTTGAAGATGGCGCCGGCAATGGCGCGGCAGACGTCGACGTCGATGCCGGTCCAGTTGCCCTTATCGTCGGGCGACGAGAAGCCCGGCAGGCCCTGGCTGACGCCGCAGGACACCATGCCCCGATCCTTGACGGTCTTGAGCGTTTGCGCATCGGCGGCTTGGGCGGTGAGGCCGGCGGCGAGAGCAAGGGAGAGAGCCAGGGTTACGCGTTTCATGGGCTTTGGGCCTTTCAAGGTCGTCTCAAGGTCAGGAATGTTGTCTTAGGATCGTCTCTGCCAAGCCAGGTCCTTCAAGAATCCGGCCTTGCAAGAGTCATGCTGGAAAACCTTGCCGAACACTCGCCGATCTCGGGAGGCCATACCTTCATCCCCGCCGCCGGCGCCCGCCATCTCTTGGCTGTGACGCGACGTCCGGTCAGGCAATGGATCGAAGGTCGCGGCAGGCCCCTCAACATGCGGCGACTGAATAGCACCTGCGCATCACAGAACGACTAGCGTTCCGGGTCAAGGGGTTGACGGGACTCTTCTGTGTTCTGTTATTAACGACCGCGGCCTTTCGGTCGGCCCAGGGGCGCGATGCGTCCGGTGGAAACGCGGTTTTGAAAGCAGGCGCATGGATTCTTCGTCCCCCCAAGAGCAGCACGCCGATACCCGGCTGGTCACCTCCGGCCGCGACACCAAGGCGCAGAAGGGGTTCGTCAATCCGCCGGTCTTCCACGGCTCGACCGTGCTCTATCCGACCGCAGAGGACCTGCACGCCCATCGCGGCGAGTTCACCTACGGCCGTCACGGTTCCCCGACCACCAAGGCGTTCCAGGAGACGCTGATGGCGCTGGAGGGTCCGCAATGCGCCGGCGTCGGTATCGTGCCGTCGGGGCTGTCGGCGATCTCCACCACCCTGCTCTCGGTGCTGAAGGCCGGCGACCACATCCTGGTGGTCGACAACATCTATCGGCCCTCGCGCAATTTCTGTAACGGCATGCTCACGCGCTACGGCGTCGAGACCACCTATTTCGATCCGATGATCGGCGCCGGCATCGACAAGCTGTTCAAGCCCAACACCCGGGCCGTTCTGGTGGAGGCGCCGGGCTCGCAATCGTTCGAGATGCCCGACATTCGCGCCATCGCCGAAGTCGCACATGGGCGCGGCGCGCTCGTCATCGACGACAACACCTGGGCGACGCCGCTCTATCACCGCTCGCTCGACCAGGGCGTCGACATCAGCATGCAGGCCGCCACCAAATATATCGGCGGTCATTCCGACATCATGTTCGGCACGATCTCGGCCAACGCCAAGGCCTGGCCGATGATTGCCGAAGGCATCCGCCTGCTTGGCGTCTGCGCCGGTCCCGACGACGTCTTCCTGGCGCTGCGCGGCCTCCGCACGCTATCGGTGCGGCTGGCGCAGCATCATCGCTCCGGGCTCGAGATGGCGCGCTGGCTGGCGGCGAGGCCTGAGGTTGCGCGGGTGCTGCATCCCGGGCTCGAGACCGATCCCGGTCATGCGATCTGGAAGCGCGACTTCACCGGCGCCTCCGGCTTGTTCAGCATCGTGCTGAAGCCGGCGCCGCAGAAGGCGGTCGACACCATGCTCAATACGCTGAAGCTGTTCGGCATGGGCTTTTCCTGGGGCGGGTTCGAGAGCCTTGCAATTCCCTTCGATTGCGATGCCTATCGCACTGCGACCAAATGGGCGCCCGGCGGCCCGACGCTGCGTCTCCACATCGGGCTCGAGAACACCGACGACCTCAAGGCCGATCTCGATCGCGGCTTCGCTGCCCTGAAAGCGGCCATGTGAGCATCAGGATTGGGCATCTCGCCCAGCAACGTGCCAGGCTTCAACAAGCGGAGCCGAACGCTCGGTCAGCGGTCCAGCGTCTTTGAGGCGGTGCCGCGGTTCTTCCAGATCAGCATGATGTTTCTGATATAGATGATGGTCGCGAGCGACTGTCCGAGGATGATGACGGGCTCGCGCTTCACGACGCCATAGACCAGCGTCATCAGCCCGCCGCCCATCGAGCAGAACCAGAACGCCATCGGCACCACGCTGTTGCCGGCGCGCTCGCTCGCGATCCACTGCACCAGGAAGCGCGCCGTGAAGAACAGCTGCGCGACCAGGCCGAATGCCAGCCAGAAGTCGAATTTGGCGACGAAGACGTCATAGAGATAATTGCTCAGCGCCTGACCGTATTGAATGATCATGCGTTCACCTCGGTCACTTCAGGCGTCGCCTTCTTGCGGCGGATCAGCCACCAGACGCCGGCGAGATCCATGATGCCGATCCACAGCCGGTCGAAGAAACCATAGTTGGACACGCCCGAATGGCGCGGCCGGTCGATCACGTCGACATAGGCGATGTCGTAGCCTTCGCGGCGGACCAACGCGGGAAGGAAGCGATGCAGCCCGTCGAAATATGGAAGCATCAGGAAGACGTCGCGGCGGAACGCCTTCAGCCCGCAGCCGGTGTCGCGCGTGCCGTCCTTCAGGATGGCGTTGCGAACGCCGTTGGCGACGCGCGACTGGAATTTCTTGAAGCCGGTGTCCTTGCGCCCGATCCGCTGGCCGGCCGCGAGACCGACGCGCCCTGCCCCCTTCTCGACTGCCGCGATCAGGTCGGGCAGGAAGGCCGGATTGTTCTGGCCGTCGCCATCGAGCGTCGCCACGATCTCCCCGCGCGCCGCGCGCACGCCGCTGCGCACGGCCGCCGACTGGCCGCCCGATCGTGCATGGCGAAGCTGACGCAGATTGCTCCGCTGTTTCATGATGGCGCCAAGCCGCTCGCCGGTGGCGTCGGTCGAGCCGTCGTTGACGTAGATGATCTCATAGGGCCAGCGGCCATCGAGTGCCGCGCCGATCTCCGCGATCAGCGGCGCGATGTTGTCGGCTTCGTTGCGCACGGGAACAACGATGGACACCGAAGGCTGGGACGTCGACAAATCGAGGCTCGTGGTTGGAATTGACCTGCCCAGGGGAACCGGCGGTCCCGGCAGGCAGCCGCTTTTATGGGGCGGATGCCCGGCGAGCAACCCTTTTGAGGCGGTCGGAAAACGTCCCTGAAAGCGGCACGATGGTGCCGTCGGCGCGGATGGCAAATCCGAGCTTTCGGGCCGCGAACCAGTAATGAACGGCCATGGCGCCCACCGTTCCGACCAGAGCGCCTGCGACCACGTCGCTCGGATGATGCGCCAGCAACACCAGGCGCGTCAGCACGATCACGATTGCGTAAGTGAACATGAAGACGCGCAGACGCGGCCACAGTGCCGAGACGGCAAACGCCAGGGCGAACGCGGCCACGGCGTGGCCTGACGGCAGGCTGGCATAAGCCCCCGTCCCCTCGAACGGGACGAAGTTGAACGGATTGGCCTTGCCCCCGACGAACGGACGTCCGCGGCCGATGACATATTTCAGGATTTCGGCGACGAAGGCTGACACGGCAACCGACAGAAACAGGAATTGCAGCCGCGTGCCGAAGCCGAGCAACAGCGCGCGACGCCTCCCGTGCAGCCCTGCCGCAACGAGCGCCAGCACCACCAGCGCAGCACCCAGCACCGAGAGGATATACTCGTCCTTGCCGAAATCGGTGAGGATGCGGATCGGCCACAGGCTCGGCGTGCCGCGCGGCGGCATCAGCAGGATTTCGGTCTGATCGAACGCGATCATCAGCACGATGACGAGCGCTGCACCCGCCGTGGCAATCCATAGCGAATGCCGCGCCAGCTTCCGGGCGGCCTCGGCGCGGCGCGAATGCGAGGGCGACCGCACGAGCTGCGCCAGCGCGCGCCAGGATACCGCTAGCAATTGCGCGGGATAGCCGGCATGCGGCGCAATGTCGGTCGGGGCCCGCACCCTATTCGGTTCCTTCCGAGCGGAAGATCGAGATCGAGATCGCGCGCCCTTGCGAGAAATTATAGCCGTCGATGCGCGCGCCGACCTTGTAGCGCAGCCCGATCGCCTCGGCACGCTGCACGAAGCTGCGCTCCGAGCGCTGCTCGATCAGCGCGAAGCGGCAGCTGCCCTGCCGCAGGAAATCCGCCGCACCGGAGCCGTCGGTGAGCAAGGTCCGGGTGCCCGCCAGGAAGACGAGGCTCGGCTCGTGATAACCGGCCGCAGCCGCCTTCGGTCCGACGCAGGTGACGTTGCGAAGCGCGCGCGCGATCTCGATGCTGGGAAACAGCGGCGTCAGTGACGGCAGCACGATGCCGTAAATCGTCACGGCGAGCATCAGGCCTGCGACCAGGGCGTTGAGCAACGAGCGCTCGGCGCGGTTGGTATCGAACAGCCACCAGGCGAACAGACCGAAGATCAGCGCGGCCGCGATGAACGGCCAGGCCACGAAAGCGGGCTGCCGCGTCAGTATCACCGAGCCGACCACCGCAATGATGGAGGCGGCTGCGGGGATCGCGAACCACCAGGCCGAGCCACGCATCAGCCAGGAGCGCGACAGCACGCGCCGCTCCACCGCGCCGGCGGTGAGGATCGCGATCGCGGGATACAGCGGCAGCACGTAGTGCGGCAGCTTGGTCAGCACCGCCTCGAACACGATCCAGGACGGGATCAGCCAGGCCAGCAGGAACTGCGCACCGGGCTCGCGGCGGGCCCGCCACACCGCGGGCGCCGCCATCGCCGCCAGCGGCGCACCTGGCCAGAACGTGATCCAGAACAGCGCCAGGTAAAGTCCGGGCGGTGCGCCGTGGGATTCCTGGGCGCCGAGCTTGCTCAGCATGTCGCCGCCGACGGAGGTGGTGAAGAAGGTCTCGCCCGCGCGCCAGAAGATCGCGACGAACCAGGGCAGCACCAGCACCAGCATCCACATCAGGCCCCAGACAGGCCGCAGCTTCCACAGCCAGGAGGCGTCGCGGTCCTGGATCGCGAGCGCGACGATGGTCAGGCCTGCGAACATCAGGATCAGCGGGCCCTTGATCAGGATGCCCATGGCGAGTGCGGTCCAGAAGATCGCGGGCCAGCTCCAGGGCGGATGCGTCTCGTCCTCGGCGCGCTGCCAGGACAGATAGGCCCGCGCCATCGCGCCCATCGCGGCGACCACGCAGAGCAGCAGCATGGCGTCGGTCTTGGCCAGGCGCGCCTCGACGCCGAGCAGCACGGAGGCGCACATCATCAGCGCCGCCAGCACCGCGGCACGTCGTGTGATGAATCCGAGCGCGGCCCAATAGGTCATCAGCACGGCGCCGATCGCCCCCATCAGCGACGGCAGCCGGTAGACCCAGATACGCAATTCGGCCTTCGGCAGCTTGAGCATCGATGCGGCTTCGAGGGTCGCCGATTGCAACCAGTAGATGCCGACCGGCTTCTTGTAGCGGACGTCCTCCTGAAAGCGGATGTCGACATAGTCGCCGCTCTCGACCATCTGCTTGGTGGCCTGGGCAAACCGCGCCTCGTCGCGGTCGATCGGCGGGATGGTGAAGAAGCCCGGCAGGAACAGCAGCAGCGCGCACAGCACCAGGAAGCCGACTGCGCGCGGGTGGCTGGCCGTGACGATGTCGAGCATGCGCACGAGCCCGCTGCCCGGATTTGTGGGCGATTTCGACTCGCGGGGGGCACCAAAACGGGGGCTGGGGTAGGTGTCGGCCATTGGTTCCGCTTACGCTGAAACCGCCATGGCCACAACCGCTTAAGGCAGGGTCATTGAATTCGAATGACGACTGTGTCCGCGGCGCCCGTGGCGTCGATCACGGTGAGCCGAGCAAAGCCCGGGCCGGGCGGATCGATCAGCCGCTGACGGCGGCCGTCGATCTCGCCGAGCGCGGTGCCGTTAACCATAACGGTTATGGGCAGCACGCCGCCGGCGACCTTGACCGGCATGGCCGCGCTCTCCCGGCCGCCCGATCGATCGACGTCGATCCGCGAGCCGTTCAGCGGAAACTGGATGTGCAGCGGCTGCTCGCCCCCGCTTCGCACCAGTTCGCCGACCGGACGGAACCGCTTCAAGGGCAGCGGCAGCTTCGCGTTGCTTGCGACCAGGGTTCCCTTGGGCGGCTTCGGCAAGGCGGCCAGCGTCTTGCCGCTGCGGGCGAAGGCATCGAACAGGATGGGCGCGGCGGCGACGCGTCCGATCAGGCCGGGAACCGGCGCTCCGTCCGGACGGCCAACCCAGACGCCGATGGTCATGCGACCGTCGAAGCCGACCGACCAAGCGTCGCGATAGCCGTAGGAGGTGCCGGTCTTGAAGGCGATGCGGTTGTGGGCGGCGTTCTCCGGCGGGGGCGTGCCGAGCAAGACGTTGCCGACCTGCCAGGCTGCGACCTGATCCAGCAGCCGCAGCGGCTCCCGCTCGTCCTTGGCCGTGACGATCTCGCGCAACGGCTTGGTGGTCCCAAGGCGGGCAAAGCCGGCATAGAGCTGGGCCAGATCCTGCAGCGTCACGCCGACGCCGCCGAGGCCCATGGCGAGGCCGGGCGCTTCGTCCTTGGGCAGGACGAGGTTGCCGCCGGCCTGCCGCAGCCGCGAGGTCAGCCGGCTCGAGCCGACGCGGTCGAGCAGCACGATGGCCGGCACGTTCAGCGACAGTTGCAGCGCCTTCCTCACCGGAACCGTGCCCTGGAAAGTCATGTCGAAATTTTCCGGCGCATAGGAGCCGAAGCGGACCGGGCGGTCGTCGATCAGACTGTCGGGATGGACAAAGCCGTCCTCGAAGGCCAGCCCGTAGATGAAGGGCTTGAGCGTCGAGCCTGGCGAGCGGATGGCGCGAGTCATATCGACCTGCCCCGCCCGGCTCTCGTCGAAATAATCGGCCGAGCCGACACGCGCGAGCACGTCGCCGCTCTCATTGTCGACCACGACGATGCCGACCGAGATGTTCGGCCCCAGCGCAATTGCGCGGTCGCGCGCCAGCGGCTCCAGCACCTTCTGCAAGGTCGCATCGAGCGTCAGCTTGATGATCGGCGTGTCCTTGACCGTCGACAGCGCGGCGTCGGAGGCGTGTGGCGCCAGGATCGGCATCGGCCTGCGCAGTGTCGGCACCGGTACCGCCTTGGCCTGATTGGCCTCCTCAGTGCTGACCACGTGCTCCTCGACCATGCGGTCGAGCACGCGGTCGCGCGCCTTGCGGGCTGCCTCCGGGAAGCGATCCAGCCGGCGGGTCTCCGGCGATTGCGGCAGCGCGACCAACAACGCGGCCTCCGCCAGCGACAGCCGCTTCGGCTCCTTGCCGAGATAGGCGATCGACGCCGCGCGGATGCCTTCGAGATTGCCGCCATAGGGCGCCAACGCCAGATAGAGATCGAGGATCTGCTCCTTGCTCATGCTGCGCTCGATTTCGATGGCACGCACGATCTGCCGCAATTTTGCGTACAGCGAGCGCTGCCGGCGCGGCTCCATCAGACGGGCCAGCTGCATGCTGATGGTCGAGCCGCCCGAGACGATGTGGCCGCGCGTTCCCAGCTGCAACGCGGCGCGTCCCAGAGCGAGCGGATCGACGCCGTTGTGGGCGTAGAAGCGCTGGTCCTCATAGGCGAACAGCAGCTTCAGATAGGTCGGATCGACGTTTGTGTTGGCATCGACCGGCAGCCGCCAGCGCCCGTCAGCCATGGCGTAGGCGCGCAGCAGCTTGCCGTTGCGGTCAACGATCGTGGTGGAGACTTGCCGCGCTTCATCGAGCGGCAACGGGCCGAGGGAGTAGACCCAGCCGACAAAGCCGATGATGGCGAGGATGAGGGTGAGTGCGAGGGTGGAGAGGATGCGAAGCCCCCCGCCCCTTGCTCCGTCATGGCCGGGCTTGTCCCGGCCATCCACGTTCTTCGTCGCCGCGGCAAAGTCCGTGGATGCCCGGGTCAAGCCCGGGCATGACGACCGAGTTTGAGGCGCGACCTCGCTCATCCCACCAGCACTCACTTCGCCGCCCGCACCTCGACACTGCCCGTGCCGGTCCGGCCATAGCGCGAGGGATTGTACATGTCCTCGACATAGGCCTGCGGCAGCACGTATTTGCCGGGCGAGACCGCGCGCACGACATAGGCGAGCGTGAAGACCGACTTGGAATCCGAGGCCCGGTCGACGGCCGCGGTGAAGCGGTCGTCGCGGAATTCGGTATGTTCCGGCTCCTCGCCGTCCTCGATCCAGTCCAGCGTGCCGCTGTCGCCGGACGACACCAGGTTCGGATTGTCGATCTCCAGACCCGCCGGCAGATAGTCCGACACCATGATGTGGCCGTACTCGGGCTTGGCTTCGGTGATCTTCAGCACCACCGCAAAGCGCTGGTTCTGCTTGACCTTGCTGATGTCGGCGGGCTTGCCGTCGAGCGTATAGTAGCCGCGCTCGATCTTGAAGCCGTTGGACGCCGCCGGCTCCGGCGTGACCGGCGAGCCCGACACCGAGACGACCGCCTGCACCGGCGCATCGCCGGTGTTGGTGATCTTCAGCGGCTTGCCGCCCAGCGTGTCCGCCTTGTAGCTGCGGTACAAGGCGGTCTTGACCGGCTGCCCATCGACCTCGATCGAGAGGTTCTCCTTGGCGAGCGCCCGTGCCGCTAGCACCAGCCACGCATTCTCCTGCGTGGAGGTGTAGGGCGTCAGCCCGCGGGCGGTCTCGACCCGCGACACCGCCTGCGTCAGCGTCGCCCTCGGCGCGTTGCCTTCGCTGGCCAGCGACACCAGTGCAGCGGCATCGCGCAGCTGCGAGCCATAGTCGGTGCGGCCGAATTCCAGCGCCGGCTTGGGTGCGAGGCTGTCGAGCGCTGCGCCATAGACCCGCTCGGCGCGGTTGCGGTCGCCGACCAAGGCCAGCGCCGCGGCAAGCTGCGATTTCGCGATTGGGGTCGCGAGGTTGGCAAGCTTGGTGTCGGCGAGATAGCGGAGATCGCCGATCGGAGCTGCGCCGTTACGCGCGAGCACATAGAGGCCGTACGCGAGATCGCGGCCACCGTCCTTCTCCGGCTCGTTGGCATTGACGACGGAGTTGCGGATACGGTCCAGTGCGTTCTTGAACAGCACGTCCGGCACCGCAAAGCCCTTCTCGCGGGCGCGGGTGAGGAAGTCCGTCACGTAGGCATCGAGCCAGGCATCGTCGCCACCGGCCAACCACAGGCCGAACGAGCCGTTCGAGCCCTGGCGAGCCAACAGCCGCTCGATGGCGTCGCGGATGCGCTGGTCGACCTCGGTGTCCATGGCAAGATGCGCGCCGGCCGCGAGCTCGTTGACATAGAGCAGCGGCATGGCCCGGCTCGTGATCTGCTCCGAGCAGCCATGGGGATAGCGGTCGAGCGCCTTCAGGATCGTTGCCGCGTCGAGCGCGGTCGACAGGCTGGCCGAAACTGAGACAGCGCCGGTGCCCGGCACGAGGTCGGAGAACATGTCCGAAGTCAGCGTCAGGCTCTCGCCCTTCGCCAGCGTCCGGATCGAGCGCCGCGCCAGCACCTGCGTCGCTGGCTTGACGTCGAACGCATAGTGACGCACCAGCGCGAGGCCATTCGGGCCCTTGATGTCGACGTCGAGCGTCGCCTGCCCCGCCGCGGTCGCATCGAGCGCGAGCGAGAACGAATTTCGCTGCTTGGCGGCGAGCTTCACCGTGGTTGCGGGATTGCCGGTCATCTTCACCGGGCCGCCCGCCTTCACGTTGATGACGTAGTCGCCGGCCTGGCCCTCGACATTGTCGATCTCGAGATTGACCGAGCCGCGGTCGCCATTGAGCAGGAAGCGCGGCAGCGTCGTCGTGAGCACGACGGGATCGCGGATCACGATGTCGGTGTTGGCGCGGCCGAGCTTGGTCGCGGTCCACGCCACCGCCATCACGCGCGCGGTTCCCGCGAACTCCGGAACATCGAAGCTCACTTCGGCCGAGCCGTCGGCAGCGACGGTGACGATGCCGGAATAGAGCGCGAGCGGCTTCTGCGTGGGCGGCGAGCCCTGGAGCTCGCCACCGGCGTCGCCGCCGGACTTGATCTGGCCGCGCGTGCCCGACATGCCGTCGATCAGCTGTCCGTAGAGGTCGCGGATCTCGGCGCTGAGGCGACGCTGGCCGAGATAATAATCGTCCGGGGCCGGCGGCTTGTAATTGGTGAGATTGAGGATGCCGACGTCGACCGCGGCGATGACGACCTTGGCATCCTCGCCCGGATTGAGCCCATCGAGCTTGACGGGGATCTTCAGCGTCGAATTCGGCCGGATCAGCGAAGGGGGCGACAGCTTGACCTGCAAGGTGCGAGCCTGCTTGTCGATGCCGAACCATTTCAGCCCGATCGCACGGCCCGGCATGCGCTGGGCGGCGGCATCGAGCGGACGGCGCAGCGTCGCCACCACATAGGCGCCGGTGCCCCAATCCTTGCCGATCGGGAGCTTGACCTGCGCGGTGCCTTCCTTGACGTCGATGGTCTGCGTCGTCAGCAGCCGCTCGCCGAGCACGTTGATGGTGAGCTTGCCGGCGCTGCGGACGTTGACGGACACCGTCATGGTGTCGCCGGAGGCGTATTGCGGCTTGTCGATCGAGGTCTCCAGCAGGTCCGGCGTGTCGGCGCTGCCGTCGGAGTACCAGCCGACGTCGAACTGCACCGAAGTCACCGGACCGTCAGCCTCGTTCGACCTGACGTCGAGCCGGTAGCGGCCGGGCTGCGGCGTGAGCGAGATCCGCGTCGGCTTGTCGACCGTAACAGTGACGTCGCCGTCGGCGATGCGCGAGGTCGACTTGACCGGCTCGTACTCCCAGTAATTGTTCTGGCGGTACCACTGGTAGCGCGACTCGATCTTCAGCAGCTCGTAGCGCAGACCGTCGCGGCGCAGCTTCTCGCCCTCCGGCGAGACGAACACGACGTCGAACTCGGCCTTGTCGCCCTCGGCGACGTTCTTGTCGCCGAACAGCGGCTTGATGCCGATCTGCGCCGTGGCGGGCGCGACCGGCAGCACGATCTTGCGCTCGACGGCGCGGCCGCCGGTCTCGACCATGCGGACGAAGATCTGCGCCTCCTGCGGGCGCGTCGAGGCCGGCTGCTTGTCCAGCGTCACCGGGAAGGTCGCGACGCCATTGGCGTCCGCCTCGGGCAGGTTCTCCAGCGGCGTGCGCTCGTTCGAGGTGGTCTCCTCGTCGTCGACGCCGAACTTGTAGCCGGCAAAGCCGGGCCGCTCGGGCGCGGGCGCGATCAGCATGTCGCCTTCGAGCTGCAGGCCCGAGGCCGGTGCGCCATAGAGGAAATGACCGTCGGCCTTAAGCTCCACTGGAGCGTTAGCTTTGATCAGCTTGTCCTTGGCGGACAAGTCGAATTCGATCCGATCGGGGACGTAATCCTCGACCATGAAGGTGGTCTCGCCGACCGAAGCTCCCTTCGGATCGGTGAAGGCACGCACCCGCCACGTGCCGGTCGGTACGGCCGAGTTGAGCGGCACGGACAGCGTGCGGCCGCCGGCGCCCTGATCTGCCAGGACGGCGCGACGATATTCGACGCCGTCCGGGCGCTCGACCACCAGTGTCATCGGCCCGCCGCTGACGGCATTGCCCTGCCCGTCGCGGAGCAGCGCGGTGAGGAACACGGTCTCGCTGGAACGGTAGACGCCACGCTCGGCATAGACGAAGGCATCGGCGCCGGCGGGCACCGCGCGCCCCGAAACGCCGCGGTCGGACAGGTCGAAGGCCGAGGTCTTCAGGCTCAGGAAGGCATAGTCGGCCTTCTCCCCGGTGACCGTGAGCATCGCCGGCGACAATCCGCCCTCGCCGCGCGCAAGGCCGGCCTCGAACAGCACGTGACCAGCATCGTCGGTCTTGCGTGTCGCCAGGATCTCGTTATTGCGCGCGACCAGCCGCACCTCGGCTTTGCCGACCGGATCAGTCGACGCCAGCGAATTGACGAAAACATGGATGCCGTCATTGCCGGAATAAGCGGCGATGCCGAGGTCGGAGACGATGAACCATTGCGTGGCGAGCTGGTAGTCCTCGTCCGAAGCCCTCGCCGCGGCCGTCATGACGTAGACACCGGGCTGGAGCTCGCCGAGCGCCTGGTCGACCGGGAACGCCGTGGTGACGTCCTGGTTCAGCGTCGTCGCAGTCGCAAGCTCGCCGGTCCAGACCTTGACGCCGCGCTCGTCGCCGAGCTCGCTGAGCTGGTACTTCGACAGCGTCCTCTGGAAATCGCTGTCGACCACCGTGTTGATCAGGTTGCGGTCACCGATCCGGAAGACGTTGATGCTGACCGCGGGCGTGTTGACGCTGACGACGGGAATACCGCGCTGGCCGGTCCGCGGCAGCACATAAGCGCGGCTGGTGAAGCGCACGAACGGCTTGCGGTCGCGCACATAGATGTTGAACTCGGCCGATTTCGGCAGCCCCTCCTTCACGGTCGACGGCAAGCCGGCGCGCAGGTTGATGTTGTAGCGCTCGCCGTGCTTCAGCCCGTCGACGCAGAGCTGTTTGCCTTCGGCCGACAGCGCCGGCTTGTCCTGCCCGGCGAGAGCCAGGAACGGCGCGAAGTCGGTGCGCTTGGCGAGCTCCTCGGAGAACTGGAAGCAGGCACGCGGGCTCGCCGAATCCGAGTCTACGGTATAGTCGAGCAGCCGGAAGCCGTGCTCGTCGCGCATCTTCTCATATTGGCCGCGGACCTCGGCGACCTCGCGCATGTCGAGCGACAGCCGCAGCGCATCCAGTGCCGGCCGCCACAGCTTGCGGTCGGCCAGCGCCTTGCCGAGCACGGCAAGCGCGTCCGCCTCCTCGCCCGGATTGCCGGCGCGCATGTAAGCGATATAGGCCGCCGTCGAGGCGCGCTCCAGCAGGAAGGTCTGCTCGCTCGAGCTCTTCGGCGGGATCTGGAAGATGACCTTGGCGAGCCGCAGCCAGTTGCCGGCGTCCTCCGGCGTCGTGGTGGCGATCTGGCCGAGCACCGAAAGGCCGGTGCGATAATCATTGCGCCGGAAGGCGGCGTCGGCGTCCGTCTTCAGCGCCGCGTTGGACTTGGCGACCGGCCCCGCCTCGCTCTTGATCTGGGCCTCCAGCTTGATCGCGGAATCGGCGAGGTCGTCGCGTTTGAACGCCTTGTCGGCGGCCTGCGCAGCGACGAGGCCGAGCGCCAGCGCGGCGCAGATTGTGACGGCGCGAACAAGACCGATCATGGAGGACTCCCGGAAAGCGCGGACGAACGCCGCGGCGGCAAATGAAATGCGCGGAAAGGTGACGGACTCAAGGCGATGGAACCAGAAGGTGCAAAGCGTCGCTTTCGCCATGACAGAGGCAAGCCCAGAGGAGACCGGCCGAGATAAAGGCGCGCACGCCGTCCTGATGGCGCAGCACTACCTGACCAGTCGACCGGCGGCCGTGTCCCGGAAGCTGTTCAGCGTTCCCGGCGATGTGATCCATCGTCCAGTCCGCTGCCGCTCAACCCGGCACCCTGACACCCCACCGTTCCGCTTTGTCGTCGCAATGAGGAAAACGGTTCGGTTCAGGCTTGGCGAAACACCAGTTTTTTCATATTGGCATGCTACATGAACGGCCAGCTGCCCAATCCGAGCGGCCCAAGCCGGCCGGCTCAAGACGGTCCCGTAGCTCAACTGGATAGAGTAGCGGATTTCTACTCCGCGGGTTGCAGGTTCGAGTCCTGCCGGGATCGCCAGCTCGTTGCCTCGCCGCCGCTCTTCACGAACGCGTGGGTAACCATATGCCAGCCTTTGAACGGCGCCGATCGCCCCTATCTAAGCGCCGGGCGAGACGTGCCCGATAGGTTTGGGAATGCAGCAATCCGAGCTGACGAGAATGGCGATCGCGTCTGCGGTCGCGGTCGTTGCGATATCGTATTTGGCCGTGGATGCAGGCGTGGTGAACACCAACGTGGTCACGAGGCCCATCAAGGTCGTCCAGGCCTCGATCATTGGCGCCGCCATGGGACAACGTCAGCCTGCGTTTACAGTTGAAGACTGGGCGCGCCGCGGCCAGGAGAAACCGCGACTCGAATATTGCCTGGCGGTCGACTGATCCACGCCGCCCGCCCTGCCGTCTATCCAGCCCCCGCCTACTGACGACCGCGCCACCACCGCGCAATAGCGGCGGTGAGATCGTCCCACACCTCCGTCGGCAGGTCCGGAACAGCCACCCGGACGCTGTACTGGTCCGTCGTCCCGTCGTGAAACCACTCGGTCGCGGCGAAATCGAAGCCGAAGCTGCCGGCGTGGCGGATGGGAAAGCCCGCGCGGCGCAATTCGCAGCTCATGTCCTCGGCAGCCTGCCGCGCGGCCGCCTCGTCGAGCGCGCGCCTTCCGCGAAGGGTGACGTAGAGGCCGTGAGCGAAGCGAAGCTGAGCCGAGAGCGCCGGGATCTCGGCGGCAAAGCATCGCGCCGAGCTTCGGCCGTTGCGCAAGATCGCCGCCACGCGCCGCTTCGTCAGCGCCCAATACGCCGCGCTGCCTGCGAACGGCGGGAAGTGGGCCGGCAAGGCCGCGCCGCCGAGCAGCCGCACTGCGTTACGCGTTTCGGACGCGAGACCTGACCATTCAGCGTGCCCTGCCCGCGGTGGACGCTCATGCCCGTGCACGAAGACGGCCGAGCCGAGCCGGCCATATTCCGCTCCGAGCGAATCGAGCTTGTTGTGGCTTCGCACCAGCACCAGCGCAATTCCGTGTCGCCTGGCCCACCCCACCACTCGCCTGATGCGGCCCGACCTGCCGGCGAAGCACGTCGTATCGAAAATCAGGAGATCGAGGCCCGAGCCGTCACGGCGCAACACCGCCTCGATGGCGCCGGCGACGGAGCAGGAATCCAGCAGCAAGATACGCGGTGACTTCTCCGGAGCAAGCGCATCGCCGAGCGGCAGCGGCAAGGGTTCGATCCGCAAATGCGGCATGAAGCTTCGGATCAGCTCCAGCGTCTCGCCGTAGGAGCCCGGCAGCACCAGGATATCGGCTTTCGCGACGATCCGCGCGGAAGCAAGCAGCACGGCGGAGATCGCCGCCATCCCCGAGGCGGTGTAGATCGCCGTGCTCGTGCAGCCACCATCGAGCTCGTAGAATGAAGGACCGCGTACTGTCAGATCGGCCCGCTGGTAGTCGTAGCTGAACTCGAACGGCCCGCTTGCGGGATCGGCCGTGTGCGACCAAGCTGTTTCCGTCGCCTTCCACTCGTGTAATTCATGCTCCGCCCTGAGCGCGGCCGTGATCTGGAATTTGGATCTGACGACGTCATCGACGGAACTCGGCGACGCCAAATCGAGCGGGTTTCTCAGGCCGTCGTTCAACAGCTTGAGTTCCCAGTGCTTGCGTTCCAGATAGGCCCGAACGGTCTCCATCGCGCTTCTTGACAGATCCAATCAGGCGTCAACGTCCGGAAATCCCAACGGGTCCAACGTGCCTGCTGCAACGAACCGGCGCCTTCGCAGTTGAAGCCATGCAAGGAGGACAGCATGGCTGACATCAGAGAACACATGAAAATCATCGGCAAGGACGGCGCCCATGTCGGCACCGTCGATCGTCTCGAGGGCAACCGCATCAAGCTGACGCGCAAGGACAGCCCGGAAGGTCACAAGGACCATCATCACTACATCGACACGAAATATGTCGGTGCCGTCGAAGGCGACGTGGTCAAGCTGTCGGTGAATGCCGACGCCGTCCCGAAGACGGAAGCCGCGTGAAACACTGAGCCCCTGCGGGGGCTTTTTGTTTGTTCACGGTCCGACTCCGCTTCGTTCGCAAGCACGAATCGCGACCGCAATTCGATTGCGCGGAGCATTCGTTAACGCTGACTTTCTGCGGAAGGTCGCTGCAATGCGATCGGATTTCAGCGCTGCAGATTGATCGGAACGAATGCGCGGTCCGCGCGTTGGATAACCGAACAGAGTGGTGCCGACCCGCCAGCCCCGGTCGGCTTTGAAGGACCCCGTGCTTGCCCCCGAGCACGGGGTTTTTCTCATCTCAGCGCTATCGGGCCAAAGGCCTGCGCCCGGCTGGATGTGAGGGGCCGGCTTGCTCATCGTGCAGATCGCGGGCGAGTTCGTGCCATGCCAGGGCCAGCTGGATCAGCCGTTGCCTGTCGGCACCCTCGGCCTCCGCGGCGCGCTTCATAGCGGCCTCGGCCTCGTGTTGCGGATCGTACTCGGTGTACATGCGCAGACTCTAGCCGGCCATCTGGACGAGTGCGTGGCAATTTCGTCCGTATGATTGCGGGGTAACCACCAGCCTTCCTGCACCGGTCTGTGAACCACGTCACAGCCTGTCCGCGACATCTCCGCTAAACTACGTGTCCAGGCTTCATGGGTGATGTCCGGTCATGACACGCAAAGCAGCAACCGAAGTCATCGTCCCGAGGCAGCGACATCGCGCGGACCTGCTCGGCATCGCCTATCTCGGCACCATCGGCGTCGTCATGGTGGCCTGGATCGCCGGCCTGGTCTGGGCCTCGATTGCATTCTTCGACTGGCTCGTGTCCTGACGGAGCAAGGCAATTCGCCTGCCCGCCGATCCCGCCTTTAGAGCATGATCCGGAAAAGTGTGAAGCGGTTTTCCGAAAAGATCATGCTCAAACATAATCTAAAGCGCGATGACGATTCATCCTAATCGCATCGCGCTTTAGAGCAGGTAGGGCAACGCCTGCGAGAGTTTAATTCCGCCGCAAACGATCATGGCCCAGAGCGCCACGCTGATCTGGATGGCATCCAGCATGTCCCACATCCCCCGCGAATCATCCCGCCATTTTTCTTTGAAATTGACGTGAGGGGGCGACGAGCACCAGGGCTATTTCAATGCAACCGCCGCGTGCAAAAGGATGAGGCGGGCCCGAAGCCCGCCTCCATGCTCCAAACCGGCCAAGCGAATTCAATAGCAGGCGCGGGGATCGGCCTGCACATATTGGCCGTTCGGATAGCGGTAATAGCAGGTGCCCTGCGCCCAGTAATAGCCGGGCTGGGACGCCGCGGTCGCGCCGGCGATCGCACCCGTTGCGCCCCCGAAGACCGCGCCTGCGGCGGCCCCCGTTGCATTGCCTGAGATCAGGCCGCCCAGCAGGCCGCCGACGATCGCACCGCCTAGCGCGCTGGCGCCAGGATCGGCCGGCGGTGGCGGGGGCGGAGGGGGCGGCGCATAGGCCACCGGAGGCCGGGCGTAGACCACCGGCACGTCGTCGATATAGTCCTCCGAGATGTAGGCCGGCGGGCCGGCCATACGCTGCGGATAATAATACCAGACACCGCCAACGTCCCACCACCAGCCGGATCGGCCATGGCGGACTTCGTGGCGCCAGCGTCCACCCTCCCAGGCAAGATTGCCGCGATAGGTGTGCCCACCCCAATCACGTGTGGGAGCAGGACCGCGCGCGACGTGACGTCCGGGCGGCGGGCCCCCGGCGTTGTGACCGGCATGGGGCTGACCGCCGGGCTGCGCAGGCCTGGTCGCCTGCTGCGGCGGAGGGCCCTTGCGCATAGGCGGATTGGCCTGTGGCGGCGCGCCTGCTGCCGGCCCGGCCGGCGGTTGGACGACCTCTTGCCGGGACCTGGCCTCTTGCGCCTGCGCCGACAGCGCGAGCAGCGACGTGGCCGAAACCAAGGGAATGAAGATCTTCATATGTTTGGACGCACTCATGCGTGCTCGCCCCCTGCTCGCTCATGGCCGTGAATCCCGCGCGCGATCGACGAATCGCCGCGCGCCGGGCTGATGCCGGCCGAATTCACTGCCCTGCTTGATCGGCTAAGTCCCGTTACAAATGATTAAGATCAGGGCAATTTTTCGGTCCCATCGGCCATGCTGTAGCGCGCGCCTAGCGAGCCGGCTCGATCACATTGCAATTGCTTCGCCCGGACATCAGGCAATCCTGCATCTTGCTGGCTGCCGTCAGATCCCGGGCAAGCCACCAGCCGACGCCGAGGATCACGACCGCGATGATCAATCCTGCAAGCGCGCCGCGGCGGTCGCCGGACGGAGGCTTGGGCTGACGGTTCGGTCGAGGATGGGGCTCGTCGCCCGGTTCGGATCTGGACTCTGGCTTCGACATGGCCGCCTGGTCACGCTGGCGCGCTGGCTTTACCACCTCTGCGGCGTCGCGTCACATCCCGATCGTCCGGCCCCATTCAGCCCCGGGTCTGCTGGATTGCATCCTTGCGCAAGGTTTCGACCGCCGGAATTGCCTCCTGAACGCGCGGTGCGCAGCTCGTGAGCACGAATGCGGTCTGGGTGCATTCCCAATCCGCTCCCAGCACGGCACTTTCGATGGGCTGCGGACGAGCCAGCAGCAAGGCGGCGCCGGCCGCGCCCGCCAAGGCGAAGGCAATCGCCAGCACTTTCAGGCTCGGTCTTGAGATCGTCATGCCCGTGCTCCGTCTCGTCGCGGGCGGACGCTAGGCGTCGCCCATGTGCTCCCTTATGAGGGAGATCACAATTCGGCAGTTTTTTCGGGCTACGAGAGATCGTCGGGGGGCGATTTTTCGTTGACCTGATCGGCTGCGATTATGGGTGGCTTCGCGACGCGCGCCGATGTACACGCTTCTGCGTCGCGTGGCGCCTGCTATGCCCAGCCGACTTACCAACAGGCACCGATGTAGGATCGAAAGCGAGGAAGACAAGGCTCGTCGATGAGTGGATTCAGGGAACCCGGCTTTGCAGACCGGCAAAAGGCGGCGCAAGACGCCCGCAAAAATCTTTTGAACAAGTTCAAGTCGCAGCCGGGGCCCGATGATCCCGCGGTGGCGGCGAAGCGCGCCGAGCGTGAGGCGCTCGCGGCCAAGCGCGCCGAGGCAAAGGCCGCGCGGGAGGCCGAAAAGGCCGAGCAGAAGCGCCTCGAGGAAGAGGCCAAGGCAGCCGAAGCTGCTCGGATCGCGCGGGAAGCCGAGGAAGCCGCCGAGAGGCAGGCTGCGATCGAGGCCGAGCAGAAGGCCAAGCGCGACGCGCGCTACGCCGCCCGCAAGGCGAAGCGCAAGTAAAGCGCGCTGGTCACGTTCAATTGAACTTGAACTGAGCCATCATTCCGGCGGCCTCAAATGCCGCCGGAATTCGAGAGGACGCGGCCCGCCCAGGGGGCGTTGCGCGATGACGACCCGGGATCAGTTCTTCTTCATCATCCCGTCGTCCTTTTTCATGCCGTCCTTCGACATGTGATCCTTCTTCATGCCGTCGTCCTTGGACATGGTGTCCTTCTTCATCATGCCGTCCTTGGACATCGTGTCCTTTTTCATCATGCCATCATCCTTGCCCATCTTGTCCTGAGCAAAGGCGGCCGGCGCAAACGCGAGGCCTAGCGAGAGAGCGGCAGCCGAGACGCCGAGCACGATGCGGGTGCGAATGGTCATGGTTCATCTTCCTTCGTGATGGTGTTTGTCAGCGACGGACGCCGCTATCCTGTCTCGACGGATAGCTGTGTGGCGTTGTTACGCTGACCATCGATAAATTTCTGCGGCCAGCCGCCCTCGTTAGTTGGCGAGCCCGCATGGATCGGAAGTGCTGCAGCGCAGCACAACCGGCACTTGCCGCGGCACTCTGTCTCGAACTATCAGATGAAAGACCATCGGATGGAGACCGGCTTGGATTGGCCCCGCGGTCGCGAAGAACCCAGTTCAAATCACCTCTGCCAAAAACACTCCGAGAAACGCCCAAAGAAACGCCCAAGGGGATTACATCATGTTCACGCGCCGCCATCTGCTCGCGACCGCCGTCGCGGCACCTGCCATTCTCCGCTTCGGCACCGGCACCGCGCAGGCCGCGACCACGCTGAAGATCTCGCATCAGTTCCCAGGCGGCACCATCGACAAGGGCGATTTCCGCGACCGGCTGTGCCGCATGTTCGCCGCCGAAGTGAGTAAGCGCAGCAATGGCGACATTGCCGCCGAGATCTATCCGAACTCCTCGCTGATCAAGACCAACGCGCAGTTCTCCGCCATGCGCAAGGGCGCGCTCGATATCAGCCTCTATCCTATGCCCTATGCCGGCGGCGAAGTGCCGGAAACCAATATCGGCCTGATGCCGGGCCTCGTGACCACCTACGACCAGGGCCTGCGCTGGAAGAAGGAACCGGTCGGCAAGGCGCTGACCGACTTCCTCGCCGACAAGGGCATCATCCTGCTCACCTGGGTCTGGCAGGCCGGCGGCGTCGCCAGCCGCTCCAAGCCGATCGTCGCTCCTGAAGACGCCAAGGGCCTCAAGGTGCGCGGCGGCTCGCGCGAGATGGACATGGTGCTGCAGACCGCCGGCGCCTCCGTGTTGTCGGTGCCGTCGAACGAGATCTACGCAGCGATGCAGACCGGCGCCTGCGATGCCGGCATCACCTCCTCGACCAGCCTGATCTCGTTCCGCCTGGAAGAGGTCGCGAAGTCGCTGACATCAGGCGCGGGCACGTCCTACTGGTTCATGCTCGAGCCCCTGATGATGTCGAAGGCGATCTTCGACAAGCTGCCGAAGAACCATCAGGACATTCTGCTCGCGGTCGGTACCGAGCTCGAAGCCTTTGGCCGCAAGGGCGCGCAGGACGACGATGTCGATGTCGCCAAGGTCTACGAGAAGGCTGGCGCAAAGGTCTCGGCGCTCGATGCCGCCACCGTCGGAAAATGGCGCGACATCGCCCGCGACACCGCGTGGAAGGACTACAGCGCCAAGACCGCGACCGCCGCAAACCTGCTCAAGCTAGCGATCGACGTCGCAGCATGAGCCACGGTCCGCTTCCGGATCGTGACGACCGGACGAGCGTTGCCGCGGGGACCGGCCCTGCGGCGGCGATCGATCGCGGTCTCGCCGTCCTCAACAGCATCATCGTCGTGTTCGCCGCGATCGCACTTGTCGCGGCCTGTGCAATCCTGAGCTACAGCGTGCTCAGCCGCGCGCTGTACAAGGCCGCGAACTATTGGCAGGACGAAGCCGCCGTGTTCCTGCTGGTCGGCGCGACCTTCATGACGGCGGCCTATGTGCAGCAGCATCGCGGTCATATCGGCATCGAGGCCTTCGTCGGCCTGCTCTCGCCATTCGCGAACCAGGTCCGGCTCTGGCTGGTCGATGCCGCCACGTTCCTGTTCTGCGCCTTCTTCACCTGGAAGTCGTGGACACTGGCGCACGAAGCCTATGTCGATGGCCAGGTCTCCAACTCGATGTGGTCGCCGCCGCTCGCCATCCCCTACTCGCTGATGGCGCTCGGGATGAGCCTGCTCTGCCTCCAGATCCTCGTGCAGCTTGCGCTGCCCTTCACCGGAGCCAAGCGGCCATGAGCGTTTTCGGCATCGGCCTCGCCTACGGCATTGTGACGCTGCTGGTGATGTTCTCGGGCATGCCCATTGCGTTCGCGCTCGGCGCGGTCGCGGTGGTGTTCATGGCCATCTTCATGCCCTCGGCCTCGCTCGATACGGTGACGCAGAACGTCTACGAGGAGATGGCCTCGATCACGCTGTTGTCGATCCCGCTCTTCATCCTGAAGGGCGCGGCGATCGGCAAGTCCCGCGCCGGCCAGGATCTCTATCTGGCGCTGCATGCCTGGCTGCACCGCGTGCCCGGCGGCCTCGGCGTTGCCAACGTGTTCGCCTGCGCGCTGTTCGCGGCGATGGCGGGGTCTTCGCCGGCAACTTGCTCGGCGATCGGCTCGGCCGGCATCCCCGAGATGCGCAAGCGCGGCTATTCCGGCGGCTTCGCCGCCGGCATCATCGCAGCGGGGGGCACGCTCGGCATCCTGCTGCCGCCCTCGATCACGATGATCCTGTTCGCGGTCGCCGCCGAGAAGTCGCTCGGCCGCCTGTTCCTCGCCGGCATCGGTCCCGGCCTGCTGTTGGTCTTCCTATTCGGCGCCTATGCCGTCGTTCGCTTCCGCCAGGAATATGCCGCCGCCGAGGTGGCTTACAAGAACGGCGGACCGGAGGCTCCGATCTTGCATCGTGACGAGTACACGCTCGCCGAACGCTTCAGCGTGCTGCCACGCGTGATCCCATTCGTGCTGCTGCTCACCGGCGTCATGGTCGCGCTCTATGGCGGCTACGCCACGCCGTCGGAGACCGCCGGCCTCGGCGGCCTCCTGGCGCTGGCGCTGATCGCTGCGATCTACAGCGTGTGGCGGCCGAGCGACCTCGCGCCAATCATGAAGTCGACGATCCGGGAATCGACCATGCTGATGATGATCATCGGCATGTCCCTGCTCTATTCCTACGTGATGAGCTATCTGCACATCTCGCAATCGGTCGCCGAATCCATCGTCGCGATGCATCTGCCGCGCTGGGAGCTGCTGTTCGCGATCCTCGTCATGGTTGTGGTGCTCGGCTTCTTCCTGCCGCCGGTCTCGATCATCCTGATGACCGCACCGATCATCCTGCCGCCGCTCCGCGCCGCCAATTTCGACATCATCTGGTTCGGCGTCGTCATGACCATCGTGATGGAGATGGGGCTGATCCACCCACCGGTCGGCCTCAACATCTTCGTCATCCGCAACGTCGCGCCCGATATTCCCCTGCGCGAGGTGATCTGGGGCACCCTGCCCTTCGTGCTCTTGATGATGCTCGCAGTGCTGCTGCTGTGCCTGGTGCCGGGGATCTCGACCTGGCTGCCGGACCTCGTGATGGGGCCGGACGGGGGCAGGTAGAAGCGATCGCCGGTCTGTAGGGTGGATTAGCCGAAGGCGTAATCCACCCTTCTGTCGCTGCGGAGACGAACAGCGGTGGGTTACGCCTTCGGCTAACCCACCCTACGACTTCTCCTTCCGCCGCGACTTCGGCGCGTTCGCCACCACCTGCAGCAGGTCCTTGCGCACGGCCTCGATGTGCCGCTCCAGGAATCGGCAGGCCTCCTCCACTTTCTGTGCGCGGCAGAGCGCGATCAGATGGGCGTGCTCCTTTTCGGCAATGCCCATCGCCTTGGTGTTGGAGAGCTGTAGCCGCGTGTAGCGGTCGCTGGTCTGCAGCAGCGACAGCACGATCGCACGCGTGCGTGGCTGCGGGGCGTGGACGTAGAGCGCCATGTGAAAGTCGGCGTTGAGCTGGCCCCACTCACTGACGTTCCTCGCCTTGATCGCCTTCTCGAAGCTCCGGTGGATGTCGTCGAGCCCGTCGAAATCCTGCGTGGTGAAGCGCGGCGCCGACTGTGCCAGCAGCCGCGGCTCCAGGATACGGCGGAGGTCGAACACGTCGTTGATCTCGTCCAACGACAGCTCCGAGACGATGGCGCCCTTCTGCGGCACGATGCGCACCAAGCCTTCCGCCTCGAGCTGGAACAGCGCCTCGCGCACCGGGATGCGGCTGACGCCATAGGCTTCGCCCAACGCGTCCTGGCGCAGCTGCGATCCGGCCGGATAGGTGCCGTCGAGGATCGCCTGGCGGAGCTGGTCGACGATCGCGGCCGACAGGGTGCGATGCTTCAGAGGCTGCTTCATCTGATCGTCCGTTGTCCTTCCCGACTCGCGCGGCCGACACGGTCCCTGTCTTGCATGTCGAGCTGCCCGGCAAAAGCCGGGCGTCACAAACCTAATGCCCAGCAAACACGCGCCCTGCCGCCCAAATGACCGCAAACTCCGTTTGACTCCCAAAATGTATAAATTATACATTTGGCAATCGCACGACAAATCTTCAGGGGGTTGGGGCCTCTTTCATGATCGAGCAGACCATGCCGGCCACGCGCGCGCTCAGCCTCCGACGCATGATCGTCCGGATGTCGAGTGCCCTGCTCGCCTGCGAGCGGCTCGCGCTGATGGGCCTGATGTACCTGCTCACCGGCCTGATCCTGGTGAACGTCGTCACCCGCTACTCGCATTTCCCGATCTACTGGATCGATGAATCCGCCGTCTATTGCGTGGTCTGGCTGACCTTCATCGGAGCATCCGCGATGACGCGGCTGCGGCTCGATTTTGCGGTGTCCATGCTGACGGAGCGACTTTCCGCTCAGCACCAGAAATTTGCAAAGGTGATCTCGACCGGCCTCGTCGTGGTGTTCGGCATCGCCCTGATCGTCACCTGCGTGCTCTGGATGGACCCGATCGGCCTCACCCGCGCCGGCTTCGACGGGCGCAAGCTCGCCGCCGAGACGTTCAATTTCCTCTACACCGAGCGCACGCAAACGCTGAACTGGCCGACCTGGGTGCTCTATCTGACGCTGCCGATCTTCGCGGTGTCGATGACCGTTCACGGCCTCGCCAATCTGCTGGAAGATCTCGAGCTGGTCCCGCGCACCGCGCCAAAAGGCTTCCAGCTCTCCGAGCTCGACGGGGTCAATTGATGATCACGTCAGCAGCCTTCATGGCGTTCATGCTGGTCGGCGTACCGATCGGCCTTTGCCTGTGCCTAGCCGGCCTTGTCTATATCGCCGCCTCAGGCAATCCCGTGCTGTTCCAGTCCTATCCGCTGCAGCTGTTCGGCGGCGTCGACAGCTACGGCCTGATCGCGATCCCGCTCTTCATCCTGATCGGCGAGATCATGAATGGAGGCGGCATCACGCGGCGCATCGTCGACATGGCGATGGCCTTCGTCGGCTCGCTCAAGGGCGGGCTCGCCTACGTCAACATCCTCGCCAACATGTTCATCTCGTCCATCCTGGGATCGGCGACCGCGCAGGTCGCGATCATGGCGCAGATCATGGTCCCCGAGATGGAGAAGAAGGGCTACGACAAGACCTTCGCGGCCGGCCTCACCGCCTATGGCGGCATGCTCGGCCCGATCATCCCACCCTCGGTGATGTTCGTGGTCTACAGCGTGCTGGCGCAGGTCTCGGTCAGCGACATGCTGATCGCCGGCATCGTCCCGGGCGTCATCCTCACCGTGATGTTCTGCCTCGTCATCGCGCTGATGGGCTACATCTACAGCTATCCGCGCGCCGACCATCAGACGCCGCGCCAGCGCGTGATGACGATCCTGCGGACCTCGCCGACGCTGCTGATCCCGATCGTCATCGTAGGCAGCATCCTCGGCGGCCTCGCCAACGCCACGGAATCGGCGGCCGTCGGCGCGGTGGCCGCGGCCCTGGTCGGAAAGTTCTGGACCAAGGAATTCGAGTTCTCGCAGCTGCCGCAGATGATGCTGCGCAGCGCGATCTATTCGGCGATCGTGCTGTTTCTGGTGGCGGCCGCCGCGGTGTTCTCCTGGGTGCTGATCTTCGGCAAGGTGCCGCAGGAGACCGCCGCCTGGATCCAGACCGTCGCCAAGGATCCGGTCAGCTTCATGCTGATCTGCAACGTCATCCTGCTGCTGATCGGCACGGTGATCGACGGCATTCCCGGCCTGATCATGACGGTGCCGATCCTGCTGCCGGTCGCAACCGAGATCTATCACATCGACCCCCGGCAATTCGGCGTGGTCGTGGTGATCAACCTCGTGCTCGGCCTGTTGTCGCCGCCGGTCGGGCTTTGCTTCTTCGTCGCGGCCGCCGTTACCGGCGCCAAGCCCGGCAGGATGTTCATGGTGACGCTGCCCTTCTTCGTCATCGCCTGCATCCTCCTGGTGCTGCTCTCGCTCTATCCCTCGCTCTCGCTGATCCTCGTCAAATAGACCCATCCGAAAGGAGCCCGACCATGCCGCTTTCCCGCCGCCGCTTTCTCGCCGCCAGTGCCGCCGCCTCGGTGTTCGCCCCGTCGCTGGCGCTCGCCCAGGCCAAGGAATTTCGCCTCGGCCTGATCACGCCGAACGGCCATTCCTGGAACAAGGCCGCGCTCAAATTCGGCGACGAGCTCAAGGCCGCCACCAACGGCCGCCTGACCCTGACCGTCTTCCACGCCGGCCAGCTCGGCAACGAGACCGCGATGATGCAGCAATTGCAGTCCGGCGCGCTCGACATGGGCTTCATCCAGGCCGCCGAGCTCGGCTCGCGCGTGCCGCACATCGCCGCGATCAACGCGCCCTACATCGTGCGCTCGACGCCGGCGGTGGCGAAGTTCGTGCGGCATCCGGCGGCAGTGAAGCTGTTCGATGTGCTGCCGCAGGAGACCGGCACGATCGGGCTCGGCTGGGGCATCACCGGAATGCGCGCGGTGTTCTCCTCCAAGGACCTGAATTCGCTCGCCGACATCAAGGGCATGAAGCTGCGCATCAACCCGACCCCGGTCTATCGCGATTTCTATTCCTCGCTCGGCGCGGCGCCGACGCCGATCCCGACGCCGCAAGTGTTCGACGCCATGGCCAACGGCCAGGTCGATGGCCTCGAGGCCGATCTCGAATTCTCCTGGAACCAGCGTTTCGACAAGGTGTCGAAGGTGATCCTGCAAATGAACGCCGTCTTCATGCCGATGGCCGCGGTCGTCTCCGGCCGCGTCTGGCAATCGCTGCCCGCCGCCGATCGCGAGCTGATCACGAAAACGATCAAGACGACGCTGGACGCGCAGATCGACGAGCTCGCCGGCAACGAGCCCACGCTGATCCAGAACTTCAAGAACGCGCCGATCCCGATCCGCCAGGTCGACGCCAAGGATACCGAGGCCGTGATTGCCGAGTTCGACAAGATCTGGCTGCCCAAGGCCCCCGTTCTCGCCGAGCTGCGCAAGGTCGGCGCGACGCTCTGACCCTCATCCATCCTCTTCACGTCAATGCCCGGCGGATCGAACGATCCGCCGGCACAATTCCAATCGGAGCCAAACAATGAGCCCACGCATCTCCTGGGAAGGCGTCTTCCCGGCCGTCACCACCCAATTCCACGACGATCTCTCGCTCGACATCGACGCAACCGCCAAGGTGATGGACGGATTGATCCGCGACGGCGTCTCCGGCCTGATCGTCTGCGGCTCGGTCGGCGAGAACACCTCGCTGGAGCGCAAGGAGAAGGTCGCGATCATGGAAGCGGCGAAGTCGGTCGCGAAGGGCCGCGTGCCCGTGCTGTGCGGCATCGCCGAATTCACCACCGCCTTTGCGGTGGAGACCGCGAAGGAAGCCGCGCGCGTCGGCATCGACGGCGTGATGGTGATGCCGGCGCTGGTCTATTCGTCCAAGCCGCACGAGACCGCCGCGCATTTCCGCGCGGTTGCCAGCGCTACCGACCTGCCGGTGATGCTCTACAACAACCCGCCGATCTACAAGAACGACGTTACGCCAGACATCCTCGCCTCGCTCGCCGACGTCGAGACCGTGGTCTGCTTCAAGGATTCCTCGGGCGATACGCGCCGGTTCATCGACACCCGCAACATGGTCGGCGACCGGTTTGTGCTGTTCGCAGGTCTCGACGACGTCATCGTCGAGAGCGTCGCCATGGGCGCCGTCGGCTGGGTCTCCGGCATGTCCAACGCCTTCCCGCGCGAGGGCGAGACGCTGTTCCGCCTCGCCAAGGCTGGACGCTTCGCCGAGGCGATGCCGCTCTACGAATGGTTCATGCCGCTCCTGCACCTCGATGCCCGCCCGGACCTCGTCCAGTGCATCAAGCTGTGCGAGCACATCATGGGCCGCGGCACCGCCCTGACCCGCCCGCCCCGCCTCGCACTGCTGCCGCATGAAAAGGCAGAGGTCGAGGCCATGATGGCGAAGGCGCTCAAGAACCGGCCGCGTCTGCCGGATGTCGGGCTGAAGGCGGCTTGAAGGCACGCTTTGTAGGGTGGGCAAAGCGCAGCGTGCCCACCTTCTGCCAATGATTGCGAAAGATGGTGGGCACGGCGCAATGCGCCTTTGCCCACCCTACCAGATCTGGTGCTACGAATCCGCCCGCTTCTTCTTCGCGTTTAGCGCGGACGCCACGCGGCTCACGGGCGGCTTGCCGAGCACGACGCTCATCGCGTTCGTCGCCGCCAGCAGCTTCTCCATATCGACACCTGTCGTGATCCCCATGCCTTCGAGCATGTAGACGACGTCTTCCGTTGCGACGTTCCCCGTCGCGCCCGGCGCATAGGGGCAGCCGCCGAGCCCGCCGGCGGCGGCGTCGATGACGCGGACGCCCTCCTCCAATCCGGCATAGAGGTTGGCGAGCGCCTGGCCGTAAGTGTCGTGGAAATGCATCGCGAGCCTGGCTGCGGGAATGTTGGCGGCAACCGCGCGCAGCATCTCTCTGGCCTTGGCTGGCGTGCCGACACCGATGGTGTCGCCGAGCGAGATCTCGTAGCAGCCGAGCTCGAACAGCGTGCTCGCGAGATCGGCGACAGCCTTCGGCTTGATCTCGCCATCGAACGGACAGCCCAGCACGCAGGAGATATAGCCGCGCACATTGATACCATCGTCCCTGGCGCGTGCCAGCACCGGCCTGAACCGCTCGATGGACTCCGCAATCGTGCAGTTGATGTTCGCCCGGGAAAACCCCTCGGAGGCCGCCGCGAACACGGAGACCACTTTGGCGCCCGCGGCACGCGCGGCCTCGTAGCCTTTCTCGTTCGGCACCAGCACGTGAAATTCGGCGCCCTTCACATGCGCGATGCCGCGCAGCACGGCGTCCGAGCTAGCCATCTGCGGGATGGCCTTGGGCGAGACGAAGGCGCCGACCTCGACCGTGTCGAGACCGGCCCCGACCAGCGCCTCGATGAAGGCGATGCGGGCCTCGACGCTGACGGGGGTCTTCTCGTTCTGGAGGCCGTCGCGCGGCCCCATTTCGATGATGCGGACAGGATCGCTCATCTCATTCCCCTGAAGCTTCGACCATCGCGAGCTCGACGCCCTCCTGCACGATGTCGCCGACCTTGCACTTGATGGACTTCAGCACGCCGGCATAGGGCGCGCGTAGCGTCTGCTCCATCTTCATCACTTCGAGCGTGAGAATCGGCGCGCCCTTCTCCAGCTTGGCCCCCTCCTCGGCCAGCACGGCAACCACCGTGCCGGGCAAGGGCGCTGCGATCTTGTCCTCGCCGACATGCTCCTCGCTCTCGCCTCCGAACGGATCGACCCAATGCAGGTCGAAGCGGCCGTTGCGCGTGCGCAGGTACAGCTCATGGCCATCGATGACCGCTGCCACCGACGATTTGACGCCGTCGAGCGTCAGATCGAAGCCGCCATCCCTCGCTGCGATCGTGAACGCCAGCTCGCGCTCGCCGACGACCAGCGTCGACGGTCCCCTGCCGTAGTTCAGAATGATCTTCTGCTCCGGACCATGGCCGACGCGGAAGGCAAAGCTGCGCTGGCGGCGACCCACCGGCTGCCAGCCGAAGGTCTGCCAGGGCGAACTCGTCTCGGCCTGCGCGGCCTGCTGTTCCTCGTTGACGATTGCGGCGACTGCGGCGCAGAGCTCGAGCTCTCCGGGTGCCGGCGCCGCTTCGGTCAGCACGGCCAGCTCGCGCTCGATGAAGCCGGTGTCGATCGCATTCGCCCGCACCTTCGGATGCGTCATCAGCGCCGACAGGAACGGGATGTTGGTGACGATGCCGCGGACGTCTGTCTCTTCCAGCCCGCGATTCAGCCGCTCGATCGCGACGTCCCGCGTCGGCGCCCAGGCGATCACCTTGGCGAGCATGGCGTCATAATACGGCGAGACCGTATCGCCCTCGCGATAGCCGGCGTCGATGCGCAGGCCGCCCGTCTCGGCCGGCAGCCGCCTGGTCGAGATCCTGCCGACCGACGGCATGAAGTTCTTGGTCGGGTTCTCTGCGTAGACGCGCGCCTCGACCGCGTGACCGTTGAGCTTGATCTCGTCTTGCTTGAGTGGCAGCGCCTCGCCGAAGGCAACGCGCAGCTGCCACTCGACGAGGTCGATGCCCGTGATCAGCTCGGTCACGGGATGCTCGACCTGCAGGCGCGTGTTCATCTCGATGAAGAACACGTCCTTGCCGTCGGAGACGAACTCGATGGTGCCGGCACCGACATAGTTCACCGCGCCCGCCGCTTTTCGCGCGGCGGCGCAGACGGTTTCGCGCTGGGCAGCGTTCAGTGTCGGCGACGGCGCCTCCTCGATCACCTTCTGGTGCCGGCGCTGCAAGGTGCATTCGCGCTCGAACAGCGAGAGCAGATTGCCATGGCTATCGCCGATGATCTGCACCTCGATATGCCTGGGATTATCGACATACCTTTCGATCAGCATGCGGTCGTCGCCGAAGGCGGCCTTGGCCTCACGCTTGGCGCTGACGATCGCCGGCGCCAACTCGTCGGCTGAGCGCACGATGCGCATGCCGCGGCCGCCGCCGCCGGCGGAGGCCTTCACCAGCAGGGGGAAGCCGATCTTGTCCGCTGCTTTCGAAAGCGTTGCGTCGTCCTGGGCCTCGCCGTGATAGCCGGGCACCAAGGGCACGCCGGCTTTCTCCATCAGCTCTTTCGAGCCGGATTTCGAGCCCATTGCCGTCATCATCCCGGCGGTCGGCCCGACGAAGACGAGGCCGGCGTCATAACACGCCTGCGCGAACTCGGCATTCTCGGACAGGAAGCCGTAGCCGGGATGCACGGCCTCCGCGCCGGTCTTGTGTGCGGCCTCGATCAAACGCTCGATGTTGAGATAGCTGTCGCGGGCACGCGCGGGCCCCAGCAGCACGGCTTCGTCCGCGAGCGCGACATGCATCGCCTCGCGATCGGCCTCGGAATAGACCGCGACCGTGCGCAGGCCCATGGCTCGGGCGGTGCGGATGACGCGGCAGGCGATCTCGCCGCGGTTGGCGATCAGGAGCGTGCGAAAACGCCGGTAGAGCTTTGAGCGGTCCATCGCATCACATCCTGAACAGGCCGAACTTCGTCGGTTCGATCGGCGCATTCGATGCCGCCGAGAGGCCAAGGCCGAGCACGAGACGCGTGTCGGCCGGATCGATCACGCCGTCGTCCCACAGCCGCGCGGTCGCGTAGTACGGGTGGCCCTGGCTCTCATATTGCGCGCGAATGGGCTCGCGGAACTTGTCTTCCTCTTCCCTGGACCAGCTCTCGCCCTTGGCCTCGATATTGTCGCGGCGAACCTGGCTCAGCACCATCGAGGCCTGCTCGCCGCCCATCACCGAGATGCGCGCGTTCGGCCACATCCACAGGAAGCGCGGCGCGTAGGCGCGCCCGCACATGCCGTAATTGCCGGCGCCGTAGGAGCCGCCGATCACCACGGTGAATTTCGGCACCGACGCCGTCGCGACCGCCGTCACCAGCTTGGCGCCGTCGCGCGCGATGCCGCCCGCCTCGTACTTCTTGCCGACCATGAAGCCGGTGATGTTCTGTAAGAAAACAAGCGGAATGCCGCGCTGGCAGCACAGCTCGATGAAATGCGCGCCCTTCAGCGAGCTCTCGCTGAACAGGATGCCGTTATTGGCGATGATGCCGACCGGATAGCCCCAGATATGGGCGAAGCCGCACACCAGCGTCGTGCCATAGAGTTTCTTGAACTCGTCGAACTCCGAGCCGTCGACGATGCGCGCGATGATGTCGCGCACGTCGAACGGCTTGCGGCCGTCGACCGGCACCACGCCGTAGATTTCCTCCGCCGGAAACAGCGGATCGCGTGGCACATGCATGTTCAGGTTCGGCCGCACCGACGGCTTGAGCGTGCCGACGATACGCCGGGCGATGCCGATCGCATGCGCATCGTTCTGGGCATAGTGATCGGTCACGCCGGACTGCCGCGAATGCACGTCGGCGCCGCCGAGCTCCTCCGCACTGACGACCTCGCCGGTCGCGGCCTTCACCAGCGGCGGGCCGCCGAGGAAGATGGTACCTTGGTTGCGCACGATGATGCTCTCGTCCGACATTGCCGGCACATAGGCGCCGCCAGCGGTGCAGGAGCCCATCACGATCGCGATCTGCGGAATGCCCTGCGACGACATCTGCGCCTGATTGTAGAAGATGCGGCCGAAGTGCCGCTCGTCCGGAAAAATCTCGTCCTGCAGCGGCAGGAAGGCGCCGCCGGAATCCACCATGTAGACGCAAGGCAGATTGTTCTGCCGCGCAATGTCCTGCGCGCGCAGATGCTTCTTCACCGTCATCGGGTAATAGGTGCCGCCCTTGATGGTGGCATCGTTGGCGACGATCACGCATTCGCGGCCCGAGATGCGCCCCACCCCCGTGACGACGCTCGCCGAATGCACGTCGCCGCCATACAGGCCATAGGCCGCGAGCGGCGACAGCTCCAGGAACGAGGTGCCGGGATCGACCAGGAGGTCGACGCGCTCGCGTGCCAGCATCTTGCCGCGCGCGGTGTGGCGGTTGCGCGAAGCCTCGCCCCCACCGCCGGCGACCAGGCTGAGCTTTTCGCGCAAGTCCGCGACGAGACCGCGCATGGCCTCGGAATTGCGCGCAAAATCTGATGACGACGGATCGATGCTGGAATGGAGCGGCATGGTGATTCCAATGAGGTGAAGGACTTAAGCCGTCTCGGCCATCAGTTCGCGGCCGATCAGCATGCGCCGAACTTCGGAGGTGCCGGCGCCGATCTCGTAGAGCTTGGCATCGCGCCACAAGCGCCCGACCGGGAATTCGGAGGTATAGCCAACCCCGCCCAGCGCCTGGATCGCTTCGCCCGCCATCCACGTTGCCTTCTCCGCGGAATAGAGGATCGCAGCAGCCGCGTCCTTGCGCAAGGTGCGCGCGTGATCGGCGCGGTCGCAGGCGCGGCCCACCGCATAGACATAGGCGCGCGTGGCTTGCCAGGTCGAATACATGTCGGCGAGCTTACCCTGCATCAGCTGGAAGTCGCCGATCGGCTGGCCGAACTGCTTGCGCTCGTGCATGTAGGGCACCACCGCGTCCATGCAGGCCGCCATGATGCCGAGCGGGCCGCCCGAGAGCACGGCGCGCTCATAATCGAGGCCGGACATCAGCACCTTGACGCCCTCGCCGACCTTGCCCATCACATTCTCCTCCGGCACCTCGCAATCATCGAAGAACAGCGGATAGGTGTTGGAGCCGCGCATGCCAAGCTTGTCGAGATGCTGGCCGTGCGTGAAGCCCTTAAAACCCTTCTCGATCAGGAACGCGGTCATGCCGCGCGGGCCGGCCTCCGGATCGGTCTTGGCGTAGACCACCAGCACGTCGGCATCGCCGCCATTGGTGATCCACATCTTGGAGCCGTTGAGCACGTAGCGGTCGCCGCGCTTGTCGGCGCGCAGCTTCATCGAGACCACGTCGGAGCCGGCGCCCGGCTCGGACATCGCGAGCGCACCGACATATTCGCCTGAGATCAGCTTCGGCAGATAGCGCTGCCGCTGCGCGTCATTGCCGTTGCGGCGGATCTGGTTGACGCACAGATTGGAATGGGCGCCGTAGGACAGGGCCACGGCCGCCGAACCGCGCGAGATTTCCTCCATGGCGACGATATGGGCGAGATAGCCCATATTGGAGCCGCCATATTGCTCCGGCGCGGTCATGCCGAGCAGGCCGAGGTCGCCGAAGCGCTTCCAGAGGTCTGCGGGGAAAAGATTGGCTTTTTCGATCTCGGCGGCACGCGGGGTGATCTCCGCCTCCACGAACGAACGAACGGTGTCGCGCAGCAGGCTGATGTCTTCGCCCAGATCGAAATCGATGCTCGGGATGTTCAAGGCGAGTCCTCCCTATTTTGGGCTCCGAACCTAGCCCGGTCCCGGCCCTCTTGCAGTCGAAAAGGTTGCATTTTCCGCCAAACTTGGCGAGGATTTCCGAAAGGAATTCCGATGCCTTTTCAAGCCGCCACCGCGATTCCGCGCCGCGCCGTCACGCCCGCCGCCTTCGTCCGCGGCGTGGTGGCCGCGTACGAGCATTACGGCCGCGATCCCGCCGAGGCCTTGAGCCGGGGTCAGGTCGCGCCGGAGCTTGTGAATTCTCCTGATGGGCGTGTGACCGCGGCCCAGTTCGAGGCGCTGGCGGGCCATGCCATGCGCGAGCTCGATGACGAGGCGCTTGGCTGGTTCTCGCGCCGGCTGCCATGGGGCACCTACGGCATGCTGTGCCGGGCCTCGATCACCGCACCGACGCTGGAGGTCGCGCTCAAGCGCTGGTGCCGGCATCACCGCCTGGTCACGGAGGATGTGCTGCTCGATCTCGAGGTCGGCGAAGAGACCGCCGTCGTGTCGATCCGTCAGCTCCGTGACCTCGGGCCGTTCCGCGAGTTCTGCCTCGTCACACTGTTCCGCTACGTGCTCGGCTTCTCATGCTGGGCTGTCGACTCCCAGATCGCGCTCCGCGCGGCTGAGTTTCCTTACTCCGAGCCCGGCCACGTCTCGGTCTATCCGACCATCTTTTGCCGGAGCCTCCGCTTTGACGCGGACCGCGCGGCCATCGTCTTCGACAAGCACTATCTTTCGCTGCCGCTGACGCGCAGCGCAGCCGATCTCGACAACATGCTCAAGGGCGCGCTCCGGCTCACCGTGCTGCCCTACCGGCGCGACCGCCTGCTGGTCGAGCGCGTCCGCCGCGTGCTGCGAGAAGCGCGCGGACGGGTCCTCGGCGCCGAGGACGTCGCGCGCGAGCTCGCGCTTTCCACCCGCACGATGCATCGCCGCCTGCGCGAGGAGTCCACCTCGCTGCGCGATCTCAAGGAGGAGGCGAAATTCGAGCTCGCCAAACAGGAGCTGATGCGCGGCCGCACGCCGATCAAGCGCATCGCCGAAATCGCCGGCTTCCGCAACGAGAAGAGCTTTTCGCGGGCCTTTCGAACCTGGACCGGCACCTCCCCGCGCGAGTTTCGGGGGCGGTATCGCTGAGGCGCTTCGCTGAAGTTCAGATCGGTTTCCGCTGGGATATTCGCAGCCCTACCGGCTATGCCGCCGCGACCTCGTGCAACGGCAGCGGTACGTCCTTGGCGACGCCGAGCACGGGGAAGCTGCGGACGTTCTTCACATTGGGCATCGCGGCGAAGTGCAGGAGCTGCTGGCGCATGCTCTCGACACTCGGGGCCACGCATTTGAGCAGATAGTCGGTGTCGCCGGAAATCCGCCAGCATTGCTGGATGCGCGGGATCGCGGCGATCGAGCTCTCGAACGCCTCCAGCACCGGCTGGGCCTGACTGCCGAGCTGGATCGACACGAACGACACCACCTCATAGCCGAGCAGCCGCTCGTCGATCACGGCGCGCACCGCCCGGATCACGCCGCGGCTGAACAGCGATTTCAGCCGCCGCAGGCAGTTCGGCGCGGACACGCCGACCCGCAGCGCCAGCTCGTTGTTGCGAACCCGCCCGTCCTGCTGCAGCTCGGATAGGATTTTCAGATCGACGCCGTCGAGCTGGTCACGCCCCGCCATCCCCCACCTCGTCCTGGTCGTGTCATGCGGGCAGCGAAGCACGGGGCGGAATTGGTGCCAAGGGTTCTCAGGCGCGGGCGACCAGCCGCTCCCTTCGTCATGGCCGGGCTCGTCCCGGCCATCCACGTTCTTCGTCTACCGCCAAAAACGTGGATGCCCGGGCCTTCGCCTCGCCGAAGCGGCTTCGGCCGCGCAGGCGGGACAAGCCCGGGCATGACGGCACTTTCGATGCTTCGGGTGAGAATGGCCCCTCAATGCGTCCAGGGCTCGCCGCGGCGGAACGAGAAATTGTCGGCATAGGCGACCGGCCGGCGGATCGACTCCTTGGGCTCGATCACCTGATAGGCGATGCCCTTGCGCTCGCAATAGGCGATCGCCTCTTCCTTGCTGTGGAAGCGCAGCGTAATTTGCTGCTTCATGTCGGCCGACGACGTCCAGCCCATCAGCGGCTCGACCGAGCGCGGCTGCTCCGGCTCGTAATCGAGCTGCCATTCCCTGGTCTTGGACCGGCCGGATTGCATCGCGTTTTTGGCGGGCTTGAAAATGCGTGCGGTCATGACTGGTCCGGGCCTCTTGATCTTTCCGTTCGATTTCGATGCGTCACGGTGGCAGTTGGTGGAAATCTCGGGGATAGTATAGAGAAGCCGGTTGGGAACTGATCCTGATTCCGGCCCCGGCAACCCTCGCCAACGGTATAGTCATTATGCTGCACCGTGACAATTGCGTACCCGCGTCTCATCCTGGGACCCCTTTTGGCGGCCCGGTTTTCATCGATCTCCGCGCTTCTGTCCTCTCTGAAAGCTCCCGACGCATGGCCTTCCTGAACGTCAGCGCCACGCTTCCCGACAAGGGTCGCGACCTCCGGCTCGACCTGTTTCGCGGTGTCGCGAACTGGGCGATCTTTCTCGACCATATCCCCGACAATGTCGTGAACTGGATCACGACCCGCAACTACGGCTTTTCCGACGCGGCCGACCTGTTCGTCTTCATCTCCGGCTACACCGCCTCCTTCGTCTATGCGCGGATGATGCTGGACCGCGGCTTCATCGTCGGTGCCACCCGGCTGACCAAGCGGGTCTGGCAGCTCTATGTCGCTCACATCATCCTGTTCGTGATCTACATCGCCTCGATTAGCTATCTCGCGCTGCGCTTCGGCGATTCCGAGATGATCAACGAGTTCAACGTCGCCGGCCTCGTCGACAACGCCACCGAGACGCTGCGCCAGGGCCTGTTCCTGCGCTTCAAGCCGCTCAACCTCGACGTGTTGCCGCTCTACATCGTGCTGATGGGCCTGTTTCCGCCCGTGCTCTGGTTCATGCTGCGCAAGCCCGATTTGACGATGATCCTGTCGATCGTGCTGTGGCTCGTCGCGCGCCATAACGGCTGGAACCTGACCGCCTATCCGGCCGGCCAGTGGTACTTCAACCCCTATTGCTGGCAGGTGCTGTTCGTGTTCGGCGCCTGGTGCTCCATGGGCGGTGCGCGGCGCTCGATGGCGCTGATCAACTCGCCTGTTACGCTGTGGGTCTGCCTCGCTTATCTCCTGTTCGCGCTGGTCATGACCATGGCCGGCCGTTTCCCCACCTTCGGCGGCATGTTCCCGGAATGGCTGTTCTCGGCCTTCAACCCCAATGACAAGACCAACCTCGCGCCGTATCGCTTCCTCCACTTCGTGGTGATCGTGATCCTGGTGATCCGCTTCGTGCCGAAGGAGTGGCCCGGGCTGGAGTGGAAGGTGTTCGACCCCTTGATCGTCTGCGGCCAGCAGTCGCTCGCCGTGTTCTGCGTCGGCGTGTTCCTGTCCTTCGTCGGTCATTTCGAGCTGTCGATGAGCTCGGGGTCGCTGCTCGCGCAGATCTTCGTCAGTGTCGCCGGCATCGCGATCATGACGACCGTGGCTTATTACATCTCGTGGTCGAAGAAGCAGGACAAGCCGCTGAAGCCGCCGCCGGCCAAGCCGGCTGCGGAAGCGAAGGCGGCCTGAGAGAGGCGGCAGTTAAGCCGCCTCTTCGCCGTCGAACTCGGTGAACTTCTTGTAGATCCAGTCGCGGCCGTCGTGGCGACGCCAGACCTTGCCGAGCACGAACTGCCCGTTGATGGAGCGGCGCGGCACGATCACCGTCCAGAGGTGCCAGATCTCGGTCCAGTTTGACTGCGGACCGATGGCCCCGATGTTGCGGTCAATAGCCATGGCAGAACTCGCTGGCGCAGAACTTAGGCTGATCCGCGCGCCGCGACGAACAGTCATCTGTGGTGGCACAGAGTGGACAGCCCATCGCGAGCCGGGACCGACCTGATAGCAGCCAGCCAAACGGCCGCAACAGCCGCTCGCCCTTAACCTTGCCGATCAACCTTACTTCTTGGGATGGAGCGGCGCGTTTGGTTGAAAGCTTGCGCCGGTTTTTCTAGAATGCCCGTGATTTGAGGATGAGCGCGCCGTTTCGGCGCAGGGTGATTTTAAGACTGAACTTTGCAGACGATCGGACGTTTGGAAGCAAGTAGGTTGCTGGGGGGACGACAATGATGAAATTGCAATGTGCGCGTCTGCGCCTCGCGTTGCGCGTGATCCCGCCCGCGCCAATCATGAGCACGGCCTCGCAACGGCCGCCGCAAGCCGCCAACGACAATCAGATGGCCTGGCCGTACGTGCCATTTCCGCCCGGCTGGTACGCCTCGAACTGACGAGCGCGCCGGGCAAAACGCAACGCCGCACAAGCGGAATATTCATCGCTTGGCGGCGTCCGTTTAGACATTAGGCGCTGAAATCCCCAACACGGATTTGTCTATCGCGACGGACGAAGGTTCGATGAGGCTTTGCTGATTTCCAGGCGAAGCGAAGGCCGGACGCGTGGATGCCAGGCCATGCCGGTTCGATGCTGACCTCTAGGCCAGCGCCGCCCGGGGAATGGTCGGGGCAGCTGGATTCGAACCAACGACCTGCAGTACCCAAAACTGCCGCGCTACCAGGCTGCGCTATACCCCGAATGTCCGGCGAGCCCCGTCGATACACGCTTCCCGGAGCGCCAGCAAGCTTTCCAAAGCCGCCGGCCTGGGCCGCAATCGCCCCTGCCCGTCCTATTTGCCGCCGAACAGGGGGTGGCCGACGCGATCACCGGGGCGGATGCCGTACTTCTGCGCCGTCCCCGCCACCACCTCCAGCACGGCCCGGGCGGGTCCCCGGGAGGAGATGATCTTCGTCGACAACGGCTCGGTATTCTCCGCAATGCGCAGGATGCGGCCATCGGCGCGGATGAAGATCATGTCGAGCGACACATAAGTGTTCTTCATCCACATCGAGATTTCCTGCTCGGGATTGAAGTCGAACAGCATGCCTTTGCCGTCGGCCAATTCCTTGCGGTACATCAGGCCGGTCTCCTTCTCCTCCGGGGTCGTTGCCATCTCGACCGAGAACACCTGCACGCCGTTCTTGGTGACGATCTCGAGCGGCTGGAAGCTGGCGGCGCCGGCCGGCGCGCCGGCGACGGCCCAGCCGGCGATGACGAGGATGGCGGCAAGCCAGCCCTTCAGAGCGGACCAGGCGTCCTTTCGATCAGAAGTCATGGGGGCTCTCATGGCGTGGGACTTCAGTCAGTCCTTACGCGGCGACCGCCGGAAAAGGAAGAGGCGCGCCGGACTTGCGGCGCGCCTCTGCTCACAATTGCTGGAATTCATAGCCTTAGTGCGACTGCAATCCCGGCGATCCGGTCTCGGGATGGATCTCGGCCGCCATCATGCCCTTGGAGCCGGGCCCGAAGCGGACCAGCACATACTGACCCGGTCTCAGCTCAGTCATGCCGAAGCGGCGTAGCGTCTCCATGTGCACGAAGATGTCGGGCGTGCCCTCGCCGCAGGTCAGGAAGCCGAATCCGCGCAGCCGGTTGAACCATTTGACCTGGGCCCGTTCCAGCCCGCTGGTCGGGGTGACCGTGACATGGGTGCGCGGCGGCAGCATCTGCGCCGGGTGGATCGCGGTCGACTCGTCCATCGAGACAACGCGGAAGGCCTGGTAGCCCTTGGCGCGCTGGATGCACTCGACGACGATGCGGGCGCCCTCATAAGCGGTCTGGAAGCCGTCGCGCCTAAGCACGGTAACGTGCAGGAGCACGTCCGGCCAGCCGTTGTCGGGAACGATGAAGCCGTAACCTTTGGAGGCGTCGAACCATTTGATGACGCCGGTGACCTCGACGAGATTGGCGCTGGCTTCGCCCAATCCGGTGAAGGGATTGAGCGCATTGTCGCGGCCGGCTCCGCCATGCTCGCCCGGCGTCAATCGCCCTGGCGAGGTGCCCTGTCCGGGAACTCCAAGCTTCTTGGACTCAAATCCGTCCGACGACCCCATAACCCCGGACCCCACACTGCCATGCAACCCGCCACATTGGCGGCGCTCGAATCACGCGTCTTAAGAGAATGTTCTCAATTCGACGCGACGCGAATCTTTCGACTCAAAAGATAACACTCCCGGTTGAGACGCATAGACAAAAAAGAGATTCGCCGGAACCTATGAACAGCTTGCACAGCCGCGAATCAAATTGATGCCTCAATTGCCGACAAAGGGCCCGAGCGTCTCGCCGATGTCGTGGTGGATGACGAGGTCGGCGATGTCGTCCTGCTCGGTCGGCTCGCGATTGATGATCACGAGACGTGCACCGGCGCGCTTGGCCATCATCGGAAAGCCGGCCGCCGGCCAGACCACCAGCGAGGAACCGATCGCGATGAAGAGATCGCAGGCCTGCGACAGCGCTGTCGCGCGCTGCATCTCCTCGTCCGGCATCATTTGCCCGAAGGAAATCGTGGCGGTCTTCACCGGCGCGTCGCAGGCGGTGCAGTTGGGCGCGATGCCATCGCCGTCGAAACGGCGCTTCACCCAGTCCAGCGGATAGTCCTGCCCGCAGCCGATGCAGCGCGCATAAGTGGTATTTCCGTGAAGTTCAATCACGTGCTCCGGCGCGAATCCCGAGGCCTGGTGCAGATTGTCGATGTTCTGGGTGATGACGGCGGGAACCTTGCCGGCGCGGTAGAGCGATGCCAGCGCCCGATGGCCGCGGCCGGGTTTCGCTGCGGCGAAGACCTCCTCCATCGCAAAGCGGCGGCGCCAGGATTCGTCCCGCGCTGACTGGCTCGCGACGAACTCGTCGAACGGGATCGGACGGTTACGCGTCCAAATTCCACCCGGCGAGCGGAAGTCGGGAATGCCGCATTCGGTCGAGATGCCGGCACCGGTGAACGGCACGATGGTCCTGGCCTCGGCGATCATGTCGCCGAGCCGTTCGATACCGCTCTGCAGATCCGATGCGATCAATCGCGCCTCCCCGATAGTTTGGCCTGACAGCAACATACGCAAGCGACAAGATCGTTGACGCTCTTATCAAGCGCCAATGCAATGCACTCGGCAATTTCTTCCGACCTTCGCATATCACAATCCTGCAATGCCTCCTCCCCATTGACGCCCCATTCGGAAGTGCCAATGGATGTGTTGACGCGACTCAACGTGATTGCGGCGGCAGTGCTTGAGTTCGGATGTGCACATACTCAGGTGTCGAGGGGATTTGACATGACCGAAGACGAACAGCGCAAAGAGCGCGAACGCGAAGAAATCGCCGCCCGTGTCGCCGCCTTCCGTGCCACACAGGAAAAGTTCAAGCGCGAGCGCGAGGAATACTTCGTGGCGACGCTGGAGAATGCCCGCAAGGTCGAGCGGCCCTCGCTCTGGCCGTAGGCATCATCGCGCCGGCAGGCGCAACGACATACGAATGACGACATGCGAACGAAAAAAGCCCGGAGCACCGCTCCGGGCTTTTCGCTATTCGCCGACTACCAATAACGGTAGTGGTGGTGACGGTAGTACGGCCCGCCGTAATAGGCGTACGGACCCGGTCCGTAATAGGCGGGACCGTCGTAATAGCGGTAGCGGGGACCGTAATAGCCATAGGGCTGGGAAGCCGCGACTGCGCCCGCGGTGATCGCGCCGGCGGCGAGGCCGAACGCCAGGCCCGGGCCGATGCCGCCGCGGCCGCGCGCCTCAGCCGGCGCGGGCGCCGCGACCGCGGTCACACCGACCGCCGCGATGGTGGCCAGAACTGCCAGTGTCTTCTTCATGCTTGTCCTCCTTCGCGTGTCGCGGAGACAACGGCGAGCGCCTGCGATGGTTGCGCATGGATGGAACCAGCCCGCAGGCAAGAAATGTCGATGAAGCGGGAACGAAACGGCGAGACGAGGGTTAGCGTCTCAAGTGCGGGAGCCTCCGCCATCCGGGTCGAGGCGACAGCACGAAGACCCCGTCAGCATCTCCGCGGTGCTGGCGGGGTTTTCAGTTTCACGGGAGCAGATGGCAGCAGACCATGACGGTTGCCAGCGGGGACAACAATCATGGAGGAGAGTTTGCCCTTATCCGCTTTGCTGGCCCGTATCCGCAAATTGGTTCCCAAATCCGAGGATGAACATTACGACGAGATCGTCCGCAGCTTCGGTGTCGGCACGCTGCGCCCGCCGCCGACGCCGATGAGCGACCGCGAGCTGGCGCAGGCCATCGCCGAGTTCCTCAAGGAGCAGCCGTCGAGCGAATCCGTCGTGACCCTCGGCCGCCGGCTCGACCCGTCCACCCGGCTCTGAGTTTCTTCGCGGGAGTATGGAACCAGGAATGCGCGCGGACGTTGAGTCCGTTCCCTGCTGAGCGGAGAGAAAGAGATATGCCCGCCTGGCTCGAAGTCTTGCTCAACCTGTCCGGCTATGCCGGCTTCGTGGCGCTCGCCTCGCGCGGCGCCGGATGCCCGCAGGCGCGGGCCGATGACCGCCGTTGCGGCGACGAGCGTTAGTTGGCGCGCGCGGCTTGACCTGCCGTACGCACCAAACGGTCGGCCTTGACCGCAACGCGCGTGTCCTCGGCCTGCGGCCGCAGCGAGAAGCTGATCACAACGAAAGCAATACAGAACAGCGTGCCGACGACCGCGACGCGCCGGTAGGTGTGCCGGTCGCCTTGGAAAAAGGACGGAGCTGAAAAAGGCATCATGGCAAATTGCTGCTTGCGCAAATCGTTTTTGGCAAAGGCGTTTCTTGCTTGTCGTTGCCGAACACCTACCCCAAGGCGCAGCAAGCGCAACGCGATTGGGCTTTTAACCTAACCGAATAGGGTTATCGGCATCCGCATAAGCTATCGTTAGCCAGACGCATCCGGCACCTTCGCGGCGAGAGCGGCGCAAGAACGCCCGGCTTTGTTCCAGCTTCGACTCCGTTTCGTTCGCGAAGAACGAATCGGAGTCGCAAGAATGCGCGGAGAGCAACTCCTAACGATCGATGAAAGCGCGCACGCTCACACCGTCGACCCGGCGGGACCCTTCTTCGACGAGTGTCTTCTGCAACAAGTCTCTTCTGCAACAAGACTCTTCTTCGACACAACTTCGAGAAGACTCTTCGCCGGCAAGCAACGCGGCGACATATCAAGCGCGCCCCCTCGGAGCGGATCGCGCTTGCGCGTTGCCGCGTGGCGTCGACAAAGTCAGGCCGCCCGCTTCGGCTTCTCCTTCGAGAAGCATTCGAGGATCTGGATGCGCAGCTCCTCCGCCGCAGGGCCCTCGACCTTTCTGAGCTCGTTCCAGAGCCTGATCACTTCGCGCTGTTTTTCGACGGTCATGAGCAACCTCCAACGGTCCATCAACGCGTCTCACTAGAACAAAATGAGAACAAAAAGTCCAGCCCCGGACGTAAAATTTTGGTGGGGGGCGGCGTTGAACCTTTTCGGCGCGACAAGCACCTATGGAAGCTGGGGATTTCAGCGCCCAGTTACACGGCAGCGCCGCCTGACGAACATACTCCGTCGTGGCGGCGCTGTTGCTTTTTGCGATTTCAACTTTAGGTTAAAGCCATGGCTGTCGGCCAGGCGCTGAAATCCCAACGCCGTCAGCCAGAAAAGCCTCGCGCGAAAGCGCGGGGCTTTTTCTTGTGAAGCGGATGAGGATGGTGAGGGAACAAAGCTCGTCGTTCAGGACGAAGCGAGTACCGCGTGCTGGTTACCCTGATGGTCGTCTTGATGTTCGGGCATCGCGATGGCCGAGCACCACCTGGTCCTCGGCCGTTGATTGCTGCGCCGGCGCGTCAATGAGCCCACCGCACCGACATCGCCGGCACGTCAGACGGCGTCCTTGGCCACCTTCAGCGGCGAGGCCTTGACCGATTTGCTGGCGGGCTTCGCCGCAAACTGCATCGGCTCCTTGGTGAAGGGATTGATGCCCATGCGGGCTTCGGTCGCCGGCTTGTTCACGACCGACATCTTCACAAAGCCGGGAATGACGAACTCGCCGGACTCGTTGAGCTCCTTGTAGCCGACCGTCGCCATGTACTCGATCACCGACTTCACGTCGTTCTTCGAAAGCTGCGTGCCCTCGGCAATTGCATCGATCAATTGGGTCTTCGTCATCTTCGCCATGGTCTGAATTCCTTTGAATGGGTGCGCGGAGCAATTCTGCTGCTGGGGACGCGGCCGGACCCGCGAGTGCGCGCTGCTGATTCATGCCAGAAGTCATGAAGCGATCGGGCTTAGACCCTATCGAGGCCAAAAACGCAAGCACGGGCTCCGCGAGGTTCCCGACTTCCTGTGCAAGACGTTGCAGGACCTGCAATTTTAGGACCTGCAATTTCTCGAACCTGGCACAGCGCCGCGGCTGCTATAAGCCAGGAAAGGTATCTGATGGGGTTCTGATGAAGGTCGCTATCGTCATCGCAGGTCTGATCGTGGTCGCCGTCGCAGCCCTCGTCGCGATCCAGCCTAGCTTCTTGAAGCCCGCGTCCTTCGCCCTCGTGAAAAAGTCCGACATGTTCGGCTTCTCGCCCGGGATGTCATTCGAGGAGGCCAACAAGCTCGTCGCGCGACGCCACTATCTCTGCCGGCCGAGCCGAGGTCCGTACACGCTCGCATGCGACATCAACGGCGCCAAGGTCGCCGTCGACAGCGACGAGACCGACCCCAGGCATCCGATCTGGCGCGTCAATGCGACGCTGAACAATCCGGGATCGCAGGAAGCTGCGGTCAAATCCATCTCCGACCAGTTCAACGCCTCGGCAATCAAGGACCGGGAGGGCTGGACCTGGATCGTCGGCCGCGGTTTCAAGCTGAGCTATGACGGCGCCAGCTTGACCCTCGTGGACGAGGCCGCCGAGGCCAGGCTGCGCAAGGAGGACGCCAAGCGCTAGATAGCATCGCGCTTTGGCGTCACCTCGTCGTGAAACTTGTGGCTCGGCGATCCGTTGTTGACGCTTCAGTAACCTAACGCGACCAAGCTTCACTCAGGTTGGTTGCGTTGGAGTATCCTCAAAGTGCTGGATTTTAACGAGCTGCGTGAACTCGCGGCGGATGTTCGTATTTTCGTCGATGTCGCCGAAGACAAGGCCGAGGCGCTCAGAGCCGTGATCGCGGCCTACGACGTGGTGCTGGCGATCTTCCCCGTCGATGACGGCATGGGCCTCCACGTCATCAAGGGCAAGGGGATCCTGGACCAGATCGCGACGTCGCGCACACACGCGATGTACAGCCACACGGCGATCGCGGTTCCGGATCTCGCCCATGCCGAAGCGCTCAAGTTCCTGACGGCGCCCGTCGAACACCGGATTGCGGCCTGAGCTTGGTTGCAGCCGCACCGCTCCGCAGCAGAGCGGCGCGGCTGAATTGTCGTGGTGCCTTCAGCGGCTTTGTCTGGGCGTACGGGCTGTTCGCCGCTTCCGTCGCAGACCGATGCGCGTGCCCGGCAGATTGATGCCAAGCTCGATCGCGCGCGACCTGATCGATGCAATGGGGCGCTTGAGCTTCACGATCATCAGCGTGAGGCTCTTTCCGGTTTCGCACATGGATCGAAGCAGCCGGTCGTCGTCTTCCGACCAGCGTTCGTGGTTGTAAGTGCGGGCGGCCATGGACGTTTGCCTCTGAGGCCAATGAGGCTGGACCTGAGCCGGAGAATGTCAAAGGACCCAGCTTCGCCTTTTTTCTGAGCGCGGCGGCTGGGTGTCAGTTGAGGGGCGGCTTGTTACGCTGCCGCCTGACGCAGAGATAGTTTTGCGGCGTCGATTTTCAACCGACTTACGGATTTGTAATGGCCCGGCGCGCGTGCATTCGCTTGCAATCGAAGCGGCGCACTTTCGTTTGAACTTTCTTAGCCGCTCGCGCGTCTTACAGTTGAAGCGTCCCTAAGCTTCACCTCGACAGAGAACCCCGCTCCCGAAAGGGCGGGGTTTTCGCTTTTGGCGCTGCATCAGCTCGCTCGGGATTTCAAGCGCTCTTTGCCGTTGACCCGGCGGCCGTCCGGCCGCACTTTTTGCGACGGGCAGGGTTTTGAGGAGCCGTGATGCCGAAAACCCTTGTGGAATTCAGAGCGCAGAACCTTCGTTTGCTCGAGCGGCTTTGTCCCGACGACCCGCGCTACATCGCGGCCTGGCTGAAGCAGTTCGACGAGCAGAACGGGATCACACCAAAAGCTGGTCCGAAGTCGGGCAAGCGCCGCGCCAGGCCTTCGCCGCGAAGCAAGACCGCTTCGGCGGAACGCATGAGGTCAGCGCCCTCCTCCTCGGTCTCACCGCGCTGATCGGCAACGATAGCCGCGCAGTCCCGAGAGCCGCTCGGGCGCTCACGGAATGTCCGCGGCCTTCCGGTTGTCCCCGATCGAAACCGGCTTGTTGAGGAAATACTCGCGGTTACCCGTCGCAGCTTCCGCGTACTGGTCGATGGCGACGATGATGGCCTGGACGTGGGCATAGCACCACCCTTCCCGCGTCGCCCTGCGGCGGACGTCCTCGAGCGCGGTCAGGAAGGGCGACAGGTCTCGCTCATCGTCGAACCATCGCCTGCTCACCATGTCCTCCCGCCGAGCACCCTGCCCTTGGACTGGCGCGGCTCTGCCGCCTTCAGCGCATCGCGTTCCGCGCACAGGCTCTCGACCTTCGCCTGCATCCGCGACAGCAACGCCTCGGCCGAGGCCGTGCCGATACCCGCCCGTTGCAGCTGGAGGATCTCCTTCCTCTGCCTGCCCATCTGGATGCGCATCCGTTCGATCTCCCGCCTGAGAAAGTCCAGGTCCGGCATTGTTCCGCCTCGCAAATTCTAGATATGGCCCATGAGAACAAAAACGGAACGAAGAGTCGAGTCTGACGTTCTACGGAAAACCGAATAGGAGATGCGCGATGGCCGACAACACCCGGAAGGACCCGAAGGACTGGGTTTCCGGCGACGACCCGATGACCGGAGCCCAGGAATCCTATCTCAAGACCCTGGCCGAGCAGGCTCACCAGGACCTGCCCGAGGAAGAACTGACCAAGGCCGAGGCCTCGGAGCTGATCGACAAGATGCGGCAAAAGGCCGGGCTGGACGAGTGAGCCGTCCAATTGCGGGAACCCGGCTCCGTGCGTATGCAAACGAAATTGGGAATCGAAAATGCCTTATTTCGTTTGTGCCCGCGACGGAGCGGGCCAGATCATCTTGAAGCGAGACACAAGGGAAGCGGCCGAGAAGAAAGCCGCCGAGCTCCGCGACATGGGCTATTTCGAAGTCGAGATCGTGGCCAAGGGTGACGAGGAGACGGCGTGAGGGATCATGCTTCCCTCAGCACCTTGATGACGCTGAGAATGACGAAAGCACCCAGACCGTAAGTCAGCGCATTCACGACCCAGGAAATGGCGATGCCGACAATGGGTCCTCCGACCGCTCCCCGGAAAAAATACGCTGCGCTGATACCCGGCCACTCCAGCCAAAGAAACGCGAAGTCGGTCAGCGGCTCCAGGACGAGGAGCACCGTCGAGACGAGCGCCCCGATGGCCAATGCGATGACAAGGTACGTCCTCAGCCAGGGCATCAAAGACCCAGCAAGCCAGCGATAACAGGAACGAGGAAAAAAGCGGCGATCCCGAGCAACCCGCCCACGACAAAGCGTGCCGCGCGGCCGTGAATCTTGGTATCGAGCCACGCACAGATGGCCACTACAGCCTGTCTCAGCCAGCTACCCACGAGGGTTCTGACGAGATCGAACAGGAGTTCTGCAACGAGTGCGGCCATGCCGTTTGGTCGGCGCGACCTCTGGCGGGGTTCAAGTGCGGAGGCAATGACGAGAGCGGTTGAAAGCCTGCGCCGCTGGACTGCACCTGCCGAATAACACAAGATAGTTTCAGTGTCGCTGCAGCAGATCGGCCGGCGGCCGGCGTGAGTTAAGTGCCGCAATAAAATTCAGAAAGCGCAGGGAGGAACGATGCAGCGAAAAAGAAAGGTGGCGCTTGATGATGCGATGGCTGGCCTGGGTCTGATAGCGGCCATCACGGTCATTGCGATCTCGCCGGCAAGCGCCGACGATTCAGCCAACATACCACCTGCGCTCAAATGCGCTGACCTGACCGGCTGGACGATGCCGGGATCGACGGCAACGATCACCAAGGCCGAAATGGTGCCGGAGGCGCCGCCGGGAACCGTGCAGCCGTCACCGCCGGCGCCGGCCACCGTCTCGGTGGCGCTGCCGCCGAATTGCCGCGCGGATGGCGTGATCGATCAGCGCGTGGGGGTCGAGGGCAAGTCCTACGCGATCGGCTTTGCCATTGCCCTGCCCGATCGCTGGAACGGCCGGTTCTTGTTTCAGGGCGGCGGCGGTTTGAACGGCTCGATCCGGCCGCCGCTAGGTTACCACGCGGCCGGCGAGGTGCCGGCGCTGGCGCGCGGCTTTGCCGTGGTCTCGACCGATAGCGGTCATCAGGGCGCGGTGTTCGATGCCTCGTTCCTGAAGGACCAGGAAGCCGCGCTCAACTTCGCCCATGCATCCGTCGGCAAGGTGACGATGGCCGCCAAGGCGATCGTCGCGCATTACTATGGCCAGCCCGCAAAGCGTTCCTACTTCACGGGCTGCTCGACCGGGGGCCGCGAAGGCATGCTGGCGTCGGCGCGCTATCCCGAGCAATTCGACGGCATCGTCGCCGGCGCGCCTGCGATGCGCACCGGCAATTCCAATATCGGTCTCGCCTGGGCCAACGCTGCCTTCAGCCAGATCGCGCCGAAAGATGCGTCCGGCAAGCCGGAGCCCGCCAAGACGTTTTCCGCAGGCGAGCGAAAGCTGATCACGAACGCGATCCTCGATGCCTGCGACGCCAAGGACGGCGTCAAGGATGGCCTGATCTTCGACGGCAAGGCCTGTCAATTCGATCCCGCGGTGCTCACCTGCAAGGGCGACAAGACGGATTCTTGCCTGGCGCCGCCGCAGGTCGACGCCCTGAAGAAGGCTTTTGCCGGACCGAAGAATTCACGCGGCACGCAGGTCTACCCGCCGTTCCCGTGGGACAGCGGCGTGGCAGCCGAAGGCGTTGCCATTCCCGGCATCCTGGCCACAGGCGCGCGCAGTCCGGTCGGACCGCCTGTTTGGGAAAGCATCAACGTCGATCAGCTCGAAGACCGGGTCAACGCGAGCGGGATGGATCGCCTCACCAACACCGCCTACTGGACCAACCTCTCGAGCTACTTCGGCCATGGCGGCAAGCTGCTGTTCTACCACGGTGTGAGCGATCCCTGGTTCTCGGCGAACGACACCGTGAATTACTACGAGCGCATGGCGGCGGATTCCGGCGGCATGGAATTGGTGCGGGAGAAATCGAGCCGGGCCTTCCTGGTGCCCGGCATGGGTCACTGCTCGAGCGGCGCCGCGCTCGATCGTTTCGATCTCCTCACCGCGGTCGTGAACTGGGTGGAAGACGGCAAGGCGCCCGAAATGGTGGAGGCGACGGGACCAGCCTTTCCCGGCCGCAGCCGGCCGCTTTGCGCCTATCCGCAACATGCGCGGTACAAGGGCCAAGGCGATCCCGAGAGCGCGGCGAGTTTCGAGTGCAGGTAGGGAATAGCTGCAGCGCCAATTGAGTGCACTGGCACCGCAATTGCGGTGTCTCGATCGGCCAAGCGCGAGCCGCTACGACGACGGCCTCCCACGCTCGGCGCCGGCGCTGCGGGCCCGGCCGCCCTTGCGCTGGGCTCCGCGCCCAGCTGAGGTCAACAGAGTCGAGTAAGTGCACTGTCACCGCAATCTCGTTAAGAGTAGCCGTCCGGGGAAGGCCGCACCCTGCCAGTAAGGCGTGGACTATGCGATGCTGCCGTGTAGTGGATTGCACAACTAGGGTTTGGATGTCCCGATTACATTGGATTGAGATTCAAGCGGTTGGACGGATAGCGACTATGGCGCGTCCTCGCGCTGAGGACTGGTTGGAGACGGAGGTGAACGAGTGGAAGAACTCCGGCGTCGATGTGGTGGTGAGCCTTCTGGAGCACGAGGAGATTTCGGAGCTTGGGTTGCAGCGTGAAGCCGAGCTTTGCCGTTCTAATGGGATCGACTTCATTTCTTTCCCGATTCCAGATCGTGGATTACCAGAATCCTGGCATGAGGCTTCGCAGATCGCTCACTTGTTGGCCACCGGCTTGCGAGACGGTCGTTCCATCGCGATCCATTGCCGGGCGGGGATTGGCCGGTCTTCGGTAATTGCAGCGTGCGCACTGATCTGTTCCGGAATCGAGGCGGAGGCAGCGCTTGAGCTGATCAGAGCCTCGCGGGGCCTGATCGTGCCGGATACCGACGAGCAGCGCGATTGGGTGGTGGCCTTCGGCAATGCGCAGCGCGGCGAGGTGCCGCCTGGCTACCGCGTTCACGCCACGTGAGCGACGTTCTGGGGGCGCCAATTCCAAGGCAGCGGTTCGTCAATGCGCTTGGCAGGGTGATCCGCTAGGCGCGACAGCACGTCTGTAAGCCAAGCTGCGGGATGCGCCGCGATTGCGGAAGGTGCGGCGGATCGAGAACGATCAGAGACGACAGTGAATTTGCACAGAATAGCGATTAAATGATCAACGCAAAAAAGGTGCTCGAATGAAAACCGCACTTGTCTTCGGCGCCACCGGCTTCATCGGCTCGCAATTGCTGCGCGACCTCTTGGACAGTCCCGATTATTCGCGCGTCGTGGCGGTGGCCCGCAAGCTGCTGGCGGTGAGCCATCCGAAGCTCACGGTGCTGATCGGCGATCGCGCGTCCCTGCCCGCACTCAAGCCGCAATTGGTTGCGGACGAGATCTTCATCGCGCTGGGAACCACGCGCAAGCACACCCCTGACGAGGCCGAGTACTACAAGATCGATCATGATTATCCGGTGCTCGCGGCCGAGATCGCCAAAGCGAACGGCGCGCGGTCGGTGTTTCTGGTTACGGCCGTCGGCGCCAACGCCGGGTCCGGCGTGTTCTATCTCAGGACCAAGGGCGAGGTCGAGCGCGACATTCTCTCGCTCGATTTCGAGCACACGCATATTTTCCGCCCGTCGATGATCCTCGGCGCGCGCGACGAGGACCGCCCGCGCGAACGCCTCATCATCGCGCTATGGGGCGCGCTCAATCCGCTGCTCGTTGGCCCCGCCGACCGCTATCGCGGGCTCGCCGGCAACGACATCGCGCACGCCATCGCCAAAGCCGCGCGGCATCAAACCGAGAAGGTGCGAATCTATCATTGGAAAGAGATGGCGGCACTGCTTCGAACGTGATGCAGTGCGTAGCGAGCCGGCACCCTTCACGCAATCACGGAAAGGGTCACTTGGTGCCCGGCGTGAAACATCGCTGCCCGCAGTGGGATTTTCGTGTGCACTGGACTGCATTGTCACCGTCAATCTGTCAGATATTCCGGATGTTCACGCATTGCGGCCTAGTGACAAGCACTCTCACCGGCTACAACTCCCGTGTACTTTTGGATAGAGACAACTTTGATGAGAATAGGATTTTGGGCGCTTGAGATTTTGGTTAGCGCTGTTTTCTTACGACCGGCTCAAGCGACATCATGCTCGGACTACAGGTCTATTTGCATGGCTAGCGTCGCTTCCGACTTGACGACAGGCAGTCCCACCCCGAGCAGGATGGCGAGCAGCGTAAAGGCGCGAGGACGCTTAGGGAGGTAACACCTTTTTCCATGTCACTGGCCGGGGCTTAAAGCCAATTACTCCCTCAACGGGCGGGCGCTTGGCAACCATCTTGCCACCTCAAAGTGAGCTGATATTCTTCGGCTTTTTCCTTGCCCACCCGATTCCAGACGCATCAGTTCGGCCATGAGCGTTTTTCAGACGATTTGGACCATCATCGGCGCCTGTATCACTATCGCAGGCCTAGTGATCGCCTTTGCGCGCGTCTCGCCGGACGATGCCAAAGAGAATCTTACTCGCTGGGGTAAGGCGTCGGGAATTCAGAAGATCCCTGCTTTCTTCCGAGCGGTTAATTGGGAAAGATTTCGCCGAGTTTCGGCAGCCGTCATCACCGGCGTTGGAGCCTTTATAACCTCAGCGGCCGGCCTTTATCATCAGTACGACACTGGGAAGATTCTCTACAACAAATACGAAATCGTGCAGGCAGACGAAATTCGCGACCTTAAGCAAAAGCTCGCTGCCGCCGAAAGTAGAGCTACACAGCAAAATACGGCATCGAGCGGCTTGTTCAAATGGACTGACATCGATCGTTGGAAGTACGCTAGCAACCTGCGCTTTCAGACCGTGAATGCGGGCAACGGCAAGCCCTGCGAGGCGCGCATGTGGGAGAAGCCCGCTGACAAATCTGCGACCGAGACGGTGGCCGAGATGACCAACATCCTCTCTATGGGCAGCTGGCGACTTGAGGGCGGACGCAACGCCAGGAACGTGTTTCCTGATGGAATTACTATCAATGTAGGCACAGACAACGGAACGCCGTTTAACTGCGCCTATCGCCTATCGGAGGCGTTACAGGGCATGAACCTGAAGCCGATCAACCTTCGGGTCAACATCGCATCGCCTGACCTGATCGAATGCAAAGACTGCGTCGAAATCGTCTTCGGCGCGATGAAACCGCCGCAGCCTTAGGAGCTGATCTTGAACACGCCGAAAAAAGAAAAAGCTCTGCCCGCCTACACAACGGCTGCCGATTTCTTTTTCAAGACGCCACCCTACGACCGGATACAGACAACCGTCGATGATATCACCAACTTGCTCCATAACCCGTTGCGCATGGAGGGGTTTTGCCCCGAGTGCAGGCAACTGCGCGTGTTTAACCGCACGAGCGGAGAGGTGTCGTTTAACTGGTTGCAAAAATACGACCACTCAGTTGGTTCTGTTTGGAATGAGATTCAGTTTAGATGCACATTCAACGAAAAGCACATGCTGCGATTTCTCATTCTCATCACCGATGGCGTATTGCGTAAGTGGGGTCAGTATCCATCTTTCGCGGACATAGCGCTTGACGAAAGCAAGGACTATTCGAAGCTACTAGATAAAGGGGACTCGTCCGAATTCCATAAAGCCATCGGCCTCGCCGCGCATAACGTCGGCATTGGCTCTTACGTCTACCTGCGCCGCATATTCGAGCGGCTGATCGTCAAGCGCTTTAAGGAGTTCAAAGAGACCGAGGGGTGGAAGGACGAGGAGTTCTACGGCGTCCGCATGGACGACAAGATCAAGTTGCTCAAGGATCACCTGCCGCCCTTCCTAGTCAAGAACGCCAAGATCTACTCGATCCTCAGCTTGGGCATTCACGAGCTAGAGGAAGAGCAGTGCTTGGGCTTCTTCCGTGTGCTGAGGCAGTCTCTCATCATCATCCTGGAAGAAGACAAAAAGAAAAAAGAGGAATTGGAGCTACAGCGCCAGTTGGAGAAGGAAATAGCTGGGTTTACTCATAAGACGGGTCCGGCGGTCGAACAGATGTCACTCGCTGATCTGGGCAATAAACCGCCCCAGCCGGAGATCGGGTCAAAATAACGCCGGTAACCCGTGGCGCCAGTCCGGCAAGTGCAACTAGAGCGGCGAGTACGGCCGCCCACCAGGGTGGGGACTTTTTCTTACGGTGACATCCAGCACGGTCACCACCAAGGGAAAAGGAGCGATAACGCCACGGTAGCGAGCGAGTTGAGCGCAACGTAGGGTGTTGCTATACCCTTTTCAGGGGGCGCTCGTGGATCAGAAATATTGGGGCGAGAAGGCCATCGAGCTACTCCGACTTTGGTTCGGAAATGCGTGGAATAAGGCCGGCCTCTTCCTTGTCGCGGCAGGCATCTCGACGCTTGTCGGCTGGATAGAGAAGTTCGTCAGGTTTGCCCTGACGGTCCTTTTCCCGAGCACACCACAATCAGCTTGGACTGATACCCCGGAGCGCATCGGCTGGAGTTTAATCGCGCTTGGCTTGGTGGTGCTGGGTATTGGCACGTACAAACGGAAGCCTCCTAACCCCAATGATGTCGATCTGATCGTAAAGTTTCGGAGGGTTTTTACAGCGGAGCAGGTCGAGTTCCTCGCCACCCATAACTTTCACCATATCTGGCACAACGGCTTCATCAGCAACGTTGAAATCGTTTCGGATCACTGGCAGGGCGCGCAATACGAGTTCCTCGATAAGAAGCTGAACGCGCTCCTTGTGAAGGTGAAGGGGCTAAGTCGCAAGTTTGTCGACCTGGAAGATTTGGGATTCTTCGTCCGCGCCGGCCAACCGGCTCGCACGATGAAGACTAACCCTGACCTCAACCGGCTCAGCACTGAAACACAGTCCCGCATCGACAAACTCAACAGCGCGGCGCGGAAGCTGGCGAAGGCCGTGAATGAGTTGGAGCGCACGGCTAGGCGAAGGTTGCCGAACGCTTAGATCAGTTACCGGATGCTATGCCCTCCTCCGCCAGGTCATGATGATGGCGAGCACCACCACCAAGACGATGAGGGCTGCGATTGCCCAGTTCCCCTCCGCATTCGCACTCAGCAACCAGAAGTGCACCGACAACTTATCCGACATGGCCAAGCTTCTCCGTCGCGCGAAGCGGCTTTCTCCGCGCGCTACTCGATTGACAGAATGCCTGGAGGGAGCGAGAACCTACGGTGTTCAGGCGGAGAGTCCTCGGAATCTCCACCCCAGGCGCTGGCCGATGCTTCCAACATCGACCGGCGCCTTTTCTATCTGTGAGTCGCGCGCCCGGACAGCGGCGATTCGGATTTCGTCGCGGTTATCCCCCTTATTCCTTGGGGAATAATGGGAGGCTTTTGTGGATAAGGCAAAAAACTCAAAGGACAGAATGTCCTAGGCTGTGGGTGGATTTTCACCGAAACGATCAACGCAAGCCAATTCTGTTGACAATCAACGTAACCATCGCAACGACCACCAATATCACCATCACGACGATCACCAGAATTAAACAGCAAACGCTTAGACAAATACCCAGCAGCATTCGCCGACACAGACGCAGCTAGCTACATCGTCGCCGGAAATCCGCTTAACATTTTCTGGAACGCCCGCCTCGGCGGCTATGCCCGCCCCGGCCCGAGGGCTCAAGAGGCTGGACACAGACACGCGCTCGATGCGACATCCGCCCAAGATTCTGCGCTTGGGCCACCAGAACAAAAGCGGGTCGGACCCGCACGTATTCCGCACGTATGTGAGTGCACCAATACGATATTTACTGCTATTTTGTGCCCCGTCGTGCCGAGACGGACGGAAATTCTTACAACGTTCTCAGAAGGACAAGAAAATGCGATACCTCCACACCATGCTGCGCGTGCGCAATCTCGATGTCGCGCTGAAATTCTACCAGGATGCGCTGGGCTTGAAGGAGGTGCGGCGGATCGAGAACGACAAGGGGCGCTTCACGCTGGTGTTCCTGTGCTCGGCGGACGATCTCGAAGCCCTGAAGAAGCAGCCGCCGACGCGCGGGGCGCCGCTGGTTGAGCTCACCTACAATTGGGACGAGGAGACGTATGGCGAGGACCGCTTCTTCGGCCATCTCGCCTATGAGGTCGACGACATCTACGCCACCTGCGAGAAGCTGATGAAGGCGGGCGTCACCATCAACCGTCCGCCGCGCGACGGCAACATGGCCTTCGTCCGCTCGCCGGACCTGCACTCGATCGAGCTGCTGCAGAAGGGCGATCCGAAGCCGCCGCAGGAGCCCTGGGCGTCGATGCCGAACACCGGCCATTGGTAAGCCACAGGCAGGAACCAGGCCCCTCGCCGGACGTTCTCCTTTCACGAAACCGATTTGGAGGAGGATGCGATGGCGAGAGGGCTGTTGCTTTGGATGATTGGCGTGCCTATCCCGGTGATCATTCTGTTGTGGCTGTTCTTCGGCCGCTGAGCGAAAAGCTTGAACTTTGCAAGGAAAGCTCCGCCGCGTGCGGAGCTTTTTGCATGACGGGCGCGATGCAATCGCGCATCGCCCGGCGCGCCGAATTCCGCTATCACCCGCAGCAAGCGACAATGCGGGGAGACGCTTCATGCCTGACGCCAAGCTGACGATCTGGGGACGCGCCAATTCGGTCAACGTGCAGAAGGTGCTGTGGTGCTGCACCGAGCTTGGCCTGGCTTACGAGCGCATCGATGCCGGCATGCAATACGGCAAGACGCGCGAGGCCGAGTACCTGGCGATGAATCCCAACGCGCGGATCCCGACGCTGGTCGAGGGCGACTTCGTGCTGTGGGAATCCAACTCCATCATGCGCTATCTCTGTCTCGCGCATGGGCGCGGCACGCCGATCTACCCCGAGGCGCCGAAGCAGCGCGCCTCGGTCGACCGCTGGCTCGACTGGACGCTGTCGACGGTGCAGCCGGTCGACCGCCCGGTATTCTGGGGCATCGTGCGCACCGCGCCCGCCGAGCGCGACATGATCCAGGTGCAGCGCGATGCCGATGCCGCCGCCGAGGTCTGGGCCATCGCCGACCGCCTGCTCGCCACGCGCCGCTTCATCGAGGGCGATGCGTTCACGCTCGCCGACATCGCGATCGGATCCTATGCGCGGCGCTGGCTCGGGGTCGAGGGCATCAGCCGGCCGGCCCAGCCGCACCTCACCCGTTGGCTCGCCGAGCTCGGCAAACGGCCGGGATTTGCGCAATTCGTCGCACCGCCGATGTCGTGAGCCCCTCGCGCGCCTTAAGCTGCGGCGATCGCGCGGGGAATCCGCGTTCGGGCGCGCGCCCCGCGGCGTCACGGCCACGCTTGACGGCTACTGTGCATGGGGTTGTTTTCGGGGTTTTGTTTCAGGCTTTAGCGCCAGCCGCGCTCGACCAGCAGCACGACGACGATCAGCACCAGAGTCACGGCGGCCGTGGCGAGCCGCGCGGTCCAGCTGAGGCCGCGGCCGACCCACCAGAGCAGTGCGCAATACATCAGCACGGGGACGATGATGTCGAGCCGCACCAGATCCGCGGACATGGGCTTCAGCGCCGGATGTTGGTGTCGAGGCTGGTCGAGCCACCGAGCTTGACGCAGGTCCCGGTGCCCTCGGCCATCACGAAGCCAGCGCCATAGGCGGCGCAGGCGCCTGCCCGCGCCTTGCCGGCCGTGCTGCCGTTCAGCGGCAGCGCCTTGCCCGCCTGCGGCCGCTCGGCGGACGGCAGGCGCAGGCTCTCCGCCGCGGTCGCGGACGTGGCCAGCAAGGACAGCAGGATGAGGAGCAGCGTGCGCATCGCCGCCTTGTAGCCCGGACCGGTCGCGCGCGCCATCGAACCGTCCGCGATCAGAGGAACCTGACGCCGGCCGACTTGCCACGGCGCCAGACCACCTGGCAGCTCCGCCCGGTGCGCGCATCGCGTGCAAAGGCCATCCGGATCACGCCGGGAAGCTGGCTCGCGTCCTCGTCCAGGGTGATCCTGGCGCCCGAATCCGAGATGTCCTGAACCAGGCAGTGCCGAGCGGCAAAGCCGCCGTCGAGCGTGATCCAGGCATGCTGCGACAGCAGCTTGCGGGCTGCGCGCTTCTTCGGCGGTGGCATCGGCAAAATCTCCCCGTCCAGCGCTACGCAGGGAACGCTAACAAACCGTTGAAATCGCCTCCGAATGATCCCGCGCCCCGGGCTATCCACCGGGGCCGAAAGACCGTTCCCGAACGGCTTGCCCGGGAGCGCAAAGGCCACTATACGTTCGCCCGCTGCAAGCCGCCGGGCCCTGTTCGGCCGGCCAGCGGCCGTGCCGGGACAATCGGCAGGGCCCTGCGTTTGCTCCCTTCGTCTATCGGTTAGGACGCCACCCTTTCACGGTGGAGAGAGCGGTTCGATTCCGCTAGGGAGCGCCACCAAAACCAATCACTTGAAGATCCACTCTGCCGCCGTGTCCAACGTGTGGCCAATAAACCCGTGCGAACACCCATGGACGTGGGCTCGATCGCCGCACCGCTTTCACGAAGCTCGACAAGCTCGCCCTAGCGATGGTCGGAGCCATGGCCGCTCTAGCGGTACTCTGGGGCCTGCTGAATCCGGAGCACCAGACAGCCAAGCGCGCGACGTCTAAAGCGGCTCCACCTTCCTGCTATTCGATCGGCCGGTCTATTGCGCCGCGATGCTGGCACAGAACGAGCGGTAGCGAAATAAAGCATTTACAATCTGAGTAATGGAAAGCGCGCCGGCCGGCGGACGTTGTGGGCGCAGCCCGGGGGCCAAGCCCTAGTGCGAAGCTCTTTCGCGCGCAGCATTCAGGTCCGCCTTTATGCCTGAGATCGCTGCATCAGCCGCCTGTCGTCGAGGGGGCGGTTCATTGAGATCTCGCGCCCATGGTGCCCCCGATCGGGCTGTCGGACCGGAAGTGACTTGATTAGAGCTCACACAAGCAGAGACAAGTAGGCTAGGAAGGCCGACCAATATCACCCGCGTCATCGCTTGCATGCCCATGCTCGCTTAACCGAGATGTCTCCGAATCCCCTAGATCATAAGGCCAGCTTGGCAGAAGTCTGGAAAAATAACGACCCGCCAGCGTAAACCAGCGGGCCTCGTGCTTACTGAGCCCGGGGCGGTGCGTCATCAGCCGCGGCCGGTCGCGCCTCCTGTGCAACCTGCGGTCGCCGCGAGGCCAGCCGCCGGCATCGCTCATTTATTTTTTTCGAAACAGCCAGCGGCTACCCTGTTGGCGATTGAGTAGCAATCAGGAGGATTGCGCTTGGTGACCACGTGCTGGGGCGTCTCAACTCGTGGGCTCGACCACCCCCAAAGCACAGCAAGCAGGGCCAGACCCCCGAGTATCGCGAGTGCAACCATTTCAGGCGTGACGAGAGCGGGGCGCCGACAGAGCCCTTGGGGTGCAATCTGCTTCAATGAACACAACTCTGAACTGAAATAAAAATATCATATGTTAATTCCGGTTCCATTGCAAGTGGCGGTTGTTCCACGCGGAGATGCCCGAAAACGAACGGCCCGCCAGCGTGAACCGGCGGGCCCTGCTCAATGGCGCTTCATTGGTCGCGCTCGCCAGGATGCGGTTGATCTCGGCCGTCACGATCAGCTGGTGCTCAGGCGTGAGCTGGGCATACCTCGCCAAAGGCCTCGCTCAGTCCTCTGGTGCCCTCGGCGTTCGTCGATCATCCTCTTGAGGCCCTTTAGATCGCCGTCGAGCATCCAGTCGACGTTGATCCCGTGCTTCCGGCAGTAGTCGCACAGCTCGGCGCTGGGCGCGGGACCGACCTTCGGAGCTCGCTCCAGTCCCCATTCGATCGCGAGCCACAACAGGCGCCGGTTGATGTTCTGCGCTCACGATGCACCGTCTGCGTCGAGCCGGCCCAGAGGTGTCCTTAGACGTAGCCGGCGACGCTTGGCGGCGTTGCGACGCCGCGTGATGCCCGCGCGGGTGATGGGCTTCTCCTTTGCCTTGGCCATGCCTCAGCCCTCCATCGACCGGGCCGCAATGATCGCAGCGCTCAACCTCTTGGCCGCTGCCGTGAGTTGACCAACCCGGGCGGCCCAGTTCTCTTGGTCGCGTGTCAACTGCCCGCGGATCTTCCTGAGCTTCGTTTGTGCCTTGTCGATGTCTATTGTTACGGAGGTGGACGGCCATGGACCTATTCTCATCTCTTTCACGGTGGAGAGAGCGGTTCGATTCCGCTAGGGGGCGCCAGAGGCGCAAAGCCGCCGTGGCAGCATGAACCTCCTCGCTCCTCGTCTCCGACCAATGTCAGGTCGAAACGGTCGAGGCCCATGCCGCAGCACAATGACGACATCGCAGACGCATCCCCGATGCCGGCGCTTCCCATATGGCTGCGCCACCCGCGCCGGCATGCGCCGGACCGGCGCGCCAAGATGCTCGCGCACATGGCCCACCTCCAATCACTGCCGGAGCGCCAGGCGGCGTTGACGCCGCCCTCGCCGGAGCGGTCAGGCAAGGCCGTCGCTGACATTCTCGGCGATGCCTTCGGCTACATCGTGCTGTTCGGTGTCATCGCCCTGCTCTTCCATTCGCGCGTTCCGCTCTACCTCGGTGCCTTTCTCTTCCTGACGGATGGCGAGCGCATCGAAAGCTCGCTGGCAAGCATCGGTATCCGCCTCGAGCCCGAAACGATCGGCCAAGACCTCGTCAAGCGCTTTGTATTCTGGTTCGGATGGTTCGCGTTGCTCGGCCCCCTGAAAGCCTCGGTTCCCGCCTGGTTCGCGTCTTGGATGCCTCCGACCCAGTCCTGGTCTTCCCTGGCCGGCATTGCCATTCTGCTCGCCTTCATCGAAGCATTGACGGCGCTCGCGCTCCGGCGCGCATTGCCGCGCCTACGATGGGAGATCCGTCCGAACGGACTGATATGGACGATGATCCAGTTCGCCTTTGCCGCATTGGCGATCCTGGTGCTGTTCGGACCTCGCTAGCCGTCGCTTATGCCGCGCTTCCCGCTGCTCTGCCGACCCGGGCCATTTACCGAAAATTCACCCCAGCTCTTAGGCAGCAGTATCATTTGCTTAGAATTTGTTCGCTACCGTGGAACTACGGCAATCACCCGAACCCCCGGTCAGCGCTCATGTCCGTCGCAGACTTCCTGAGGCAGCGAGCAGTGGATGTTGCGGTCAGCGGCAGCTACTCGCTGCCCCGCTGGTACGATTGCGAGGGCAAGCTCCGCAGCTTCGCCTGCCGGACCAAGCGCGTCTCGCCGTTCCGGATGATCGTGGACGTGCCCGTGGTCGGCAAGGTCGGCGAGCGCTTGACCTCCTACTTCGAGGATTTCGGCGAATTCCAGGGCACGATCAGCGCGACACTGAAGCAGGGCTTCCTGATGGAGCTCGAGATGACGCGGGCGCGGCGCGCCTGGATGTCGGAAAAGCTGACCTGGCTCGAGAAGAAGCAGAAGGATGCCAATGTTCGGGAGCTGCGGCGCGACGCGCGTTTCGTTCCGCAGGTCTCGCACACCGTGCTGACCCTCGCGGACGGCAGCAGTCACCCGTGCTTCATCATCGACGTCTCGACGGCCGGCGTCGCGGTGTCCTCCGAGTATGATCCGGTGGTCGGAACCCCGCTTGCGGTCGGCGCCTGTGTCGGGCGGGTGATCCGCAAGTTCGAGCACGGCTTTGCGGTCAAATTCGCCGAAAAGCTGGACCGGGACGACCTCGTCCGCCTGATCGTCCGCGCGCCCTTGCTGAAGTCGGCCTGAATTCGCCGCCCTATAGCGGCCCCAATGCCGGATCAGCTTTTGCAGGTCTGGGCCTCGGGCCGGACGTCATTTTGCAGACTTGCGATCGGGGGACCGAATGGCAGTCGACAAGATCACCTGGGACAGGGTCGGCCGGGTCACCGAGCCCGGACGCTACATGTACACGTTCGGCTGGCTCACCATCACCGCCGGCGATCTGGAGATCTGGAAGCGATACCCGCAGGCCGCGTTCACGCTGCTGGCACAGAGTTCCGAGTCAAACGAGTTCGCCGGCGAGGAATTCCATCTCGGCGCCTTCGACGTCGCACCCGACGCGCCGCCCGCGATCACCACGCACTGAGCTCGGAAGGCGCTGGCGCTGCATCCAGGCGAGGGCCTCGCGCCCGCGGGCCGATGGGCCGGGTAAGCCAGGAATCGAGGAATCCCGCGCATTTCCTTGAACTGGCTTGCAAATCACAATCCCCAGCGTGCCGGGCAATCGTTGCCGTGACTGGCGAGCTTCTGCCATCATGCGATTGATTGCGCTCGCATTCTACTCCCCACAATGAGCCCGGATGAACGGCAGCTGTCGCACGCCTTCAGGAAGCCGACAGCCGGCGCATGACACATGGTCGCATCGGTGAGCGTAGATAAGCGGATCAAGGGAACCTATTTTCGGCGCCAATGTACCTGATCGAAGCGCTCCCCACCGTCATTGGAACTGCCGCTATCGCCCCGGCGCTGCTGTTGCTCTGGCTCGTCATCGCTGCCGAGGAACGCCCCGGGCCGCCGGCCCAGGTCTGGACCGCATTCCTGTTAGGCGCGGCCAGCATTTCTCTGCTGGGTCTCGCCCGCGCCCCCTTCGCCAAGATGGTCGCCGCCCCCGACGATCCCTGGGCGGCGCTGGCCATGCATTCGATCTTCGGCGTCGCGCTGCCCGAGGAGGCAGTCAAGGTGCTCGCCATCGTGCTGGTCTCCTCGACCAAGCGGCGCACCTTTGCCAATCCGATGGACACAGTGGTCTACGGCGCCGCGGTCGGCCTCGGCTTCGCCGCCTACGAGAATCTCGCCTACCTGGTCCATCACGCCGACATGTGGCGCTCGCTCGCCGCGCTGCGCAGCGTCCTGACCGTGCCGTTCCACGGCGCGCTCGGCATCATCGCCGGCGCCTACCTGACCATCGCGCGCGCCGGCACGGCGCTTGGCGCAAACCGCCACCATCGCGATTGGGCCCGTCTCTCCAGCCGGCTCTTGATCTTCGGCGGCCCGCTTGCGCTCCATACGGCCTTCGACTTCCCGCTGCTGACGCTCCAGCGCATGCCCGATCTCGATCCGACGCTCCGCATGTGGCTGGGCGCTGCAAGCCTGTTGATCGGCTTCAGCTCGATTGCCTTCGCCATCCGCCTGGTGCGGCGCGTCGCGCGCCACCACGCGCCGCGAACCGATGTCGCGCGCGAGCGGCTCAGCCAGCTGCGCCGGATGTGGGCGCTGCTGCTCGCCGGCGGCGGCATCGGCTTCGTCGGGCTCGCCTTCGTCCTGACCTCGATTCATCACTGGCTGATCAACCCCGAGCGCAACCTGACGCTGGCGCTGATTCCGATCGGTTTCGTCTCGATCCTGCTCGGCCTAGCGCTTCTGATTGTCACATCGGCGATCTACATTCTCGGCCGCAACCGCATTCGCACCAACGCAGAAGGCTTTTCGTCGGCGCCCGGCGGCACTTGATCCAACGCATGGCGAACGCGCGACAGGCCCACTAGATTGGGACGCAATCCTCTCGTTCCGGAGCCAGACGATGACATCGCCCGAGGAATTTGTCCGCCTCCAATCCGAGATGAACCAGGCGGTCAAGGCACATTGGAAGGCTTTTCTGTTCGAAGGGATCCTGCTTGCCGTCCTCGGCATTGCTGCGCTCATCCTGCCGCCGCTCGCCAGTCTTGCGACTGCGATCTTCCTCGGCTGGATGTTCCTGATCGGCGGCATCGGCGGACTGATCGCGACCTATTGGGCGCGCAGCACGCCGGGCTTCTGGTGGTCGCTGATTTCGGCTGCGCTGGCCGTGCTCACCGGCCTGCTGCTGCTGGCCCGGCCGATGCAGGCCGTGCTGACGCTGACTATCGTGCTCGGCGCCTATTTCCTCGCCGAGGGCGTCGCCACTATCATGTACGCGCTGGAGCACCGCCGTGAGCTCAGCGGCCGCTGGTCATGGCTGCTGATCTCGGGCCTCGTCGACATCGCGATCTCGTTCATGGTGATCACGGGGCTGCCGAGCTCGGCGGAGTGGGCCATTGGCGTCCTCGTCGGTATCAACCTGCTCTTCGGCGGCGCCACCCTGATCGGAATGGCGCTGGCGGCACGCAAAGGCAACAGTTGAGGCGCCTCGTCGCTCCACATTCTGATTGGGGGGTGACAAGGCGTCAGCGGCACGCTATATGGCCTTTCCATGATCACCGTCGCCACCAGCTATTTTTGGTATTTTAGCTACGACAGCTCGCTGGCGGCGGGAGGATCGCGCTCAATCTGAAACATTGCAGCAAACGTCCGAACAGCCGCCAGACCTGGCGGCTTTTTTATTGGCCGGCAGGTTCTAAAACAGACAGGAGCCCGCCGTGCTGAGCACGACCGACGATCTTCGTATCCGCGAACTGAAAGAACTGAGCACGCCGGAAGAGGTGATGCGGGAGGTCCCGCGCACGCTCACTGCGACGCGTGTGGTGATGGCCGCGCGCAACGCCATCCATGCCATCCTGAGCAATCAGGACGACCGCCTTCTGGTCGTCGTCGGCCCCTGCTCGGTGCATGATCCCAAGGCGGCGCTCGACTATGCCGAGCGGCTCGCAAAGCTTCGCGAGGATCTCGCCGATCAGCTCGAGATCGTGATGCGGGTCTATTTCGAGAAGCCGCGCACCACGGTTGGCTGGAAGGGCCTGATCAACGATCCCGACCTCGACGGCAGCTTCGACATCAACAAGGGGCTGCGGCTCGCGCGCAACGTGCTCGCGGCGGTGAACAATCTCGGCCTGCCCGCCGGCACCGAGTTCCTCGACATGACCACGCCGCAATACATCGCCGACCTCGTCTCCTGGGCCGCGATCGGCGCGCGCACGACCGAGAGCCAGATCCATCGCGAGCTGGCTTCGGGCCTGTCCTGCCCGGTCGGCTTCAAGAACGGCACCGACGGCAATGTGCGGATCGCGGCCGACGCGGTGAAATCAGCCTCGCATCCCCATCATTTCATGGCCGTCACAAAGCTCGGACGCTCGGCGATCGCCTCGACCGCCGGCAACGAGGACTGCCACATCATCCTGCGCGGCGGAGCTGAGCCGAACTACGACGCGGCAAGCGTTGCGGCGGCCTGCAACGAATTGACCAAATCCGGCGTTGCCCCGCTGGTGATGGTCGATGCCAGCCATGCCAATTCGAGCAAGAAGCCGGAGAACCAGCCGCTGGTGATGGCCGACATCGCCCGCCAGATCTCTGGCGGCGAGAGCCGCATCATGGGCGTGATGATCGAGAGCAACCTCGTCGCCGGCCGCCAGGATGTCGTGCCGGGCAAGCCGCTCACTTACGGGCAGAGCATCACGGACGGCTGCATCGACTGGGCAACGACGGCGAAGACGCTCGAGCAGCTCGCCGACGCGGTCGAGATTCGCCGCAATATCCAGCGCGCCGGACTGCACGAGAGGTCAGCCTGACGGATCACGAGTTTAGGATGCCTCGTTCCTCACCTCTCCCCGACGGGGAGAGGTGTAAAGCCTCAGCAGCCGCGGCAGATGCTCTTGATCTTCTTGTCGAGCGCCTGGTTTTCCTTGCTGAGCGGATCGTTCGCATCGCTCAGATTCTTCTCGCTAGGCACATCGCTGGCACGCGGCTGGCGATGACCGACCGGCGCCGGCAACACCGATCCGGACGATGCGCCGCTTGAGGTCGACCCCTTGGAGCCGCCGGTCTGCGCAACAGCCGCGCCGCCAAGCAAGACCACGAGCGATACTGCCAGCATGATCTTCGTCATGTCCATTTCTCCATTCTCAAATCAGCGTCCAAGCCCAGCACTCAAGTCAGCGTCGATGCCATCGCCACTCATGCTTCGGGCGGATAGAGATGAACGTCGCCGCAATAGTCGACGATACGATAGCGCGTTTCTGATTCCGCTTCACTTGTCTCGTTTGCGGTATTTTTCACCGCCGACACGTAATTCGGACCCACCGGCGACTTGCCGGCACCGCCGGGAATGTCGATGACATAGTCCGGCTGACACAAACCCGACACCCGCCCGCGCAACTGCCGCATCAAGGCCTGCCCCGCTGCCAACGTCGTGCGCAGATGCGCCGTTCCCGGGGCGAGATCGCCGTGGTGCAGATAATAGGGCTTGATCCGGCATTCGACGAAAGCTCGCATCAAATCCGAGAGAGCGGCGATGTCGTCATTGACGCCGCGCAAAAGCACGGACTGGCTCACCAGGGGAATTCCAGCATCGACGAGCCGCGCGCAGGCATCGCGCGCGGCTCCCGTCAGTTCGCGCGCGTGATTGGCGTGTACCGCGACCCAGGTGGCCGCGCCCGCAACCTTCAGGGCTGCAACCATCTCCGCGCTGACGCGCGCGGGTTCGGCCACCGGGACACGGGTGTGGAGACGGATGATCTTGACGTGATCGATGGCCGCAAGGTCGGCCATGATCTCGCTCATCCGCCGGGGCGACAGCATCAGGGGATCGCCGCCGGTCAGGATCACTTCCCAGATCTCGCCATGCGACCGGATGTAGTCGATCGCGGCGCGATAGGCGCTCTCCGACAGCGCATTCTCCTTGCCGGGCCCGACCATCTCGCGGCGGAAGCAGAAGCGGCAATAGACCGCGCAGACGTGCACGAGCTTGAACAGCACGCGGTCGGGATAGCGGTGCACGATTCCCGCGACCGGCGAATGCGGGTGATCGCCGATCGGATCGGCATTCTCGCCCGGCTGCGCCTCGAGCTCGGCCGAAACAGGAACGAACTGCCGCGCGATGGGATCGTCGGGATCCGTCGCATCGATCAGCCCGACCAGATCCGGCGTGATCGCCACGGCATAGCGCGCGGCGACGCGTTCGAGCGCCGGCAGCGCCGATGCGGGCGCCAGGCCCTCGGCTACCAGCTCGGCAGGTTCGCGCAGGGTGCGTGCAAGGTTCGTCTTTGTCATCTCTCATCCGCAGGCGGTGTCCACACCACCTGATCAATTCGTGTGGCGCCGCTCGCCAACATCACCAGCCGGTCGAAGCCGAGCGCGACACCGCTCGCCTCCGGCATTGCGGCGACCGCCGCCAGAAAATCCTCGTCGAGCGGATAGGCTTCGCCATAGCGGCGCTGCTTCTCCGTCATGGATTCCGTGAAGCGTTTGCGCTGCTCCTCGGCATCGGTCAGCTCTCCAAAGCCGTTGGCGAGCTCGACGCCGCAGGCATAGACCTCGAAACGTTCGGCGACCCTCGGATCGTCCGTCTTCACCCGCGCCAGTGCCGCCTCTGGAGATGGGTATTCGAACAGGATGGTCAAACGCCCCTGCCCCAGCTGCGGCTCGACGTGCTCGACCAGGACCTTGCTGAAGATGTCGGACCAGGTGTCGTCCTCGGCGACACGGACCTTCCCGGCTGCCGCAGCGGCAAGCGCCGCACGGTTACCCTCGCCGCCCGAGATTGTCGACAGCAGGTCGATGCCGGCGAACTGCGCGAAGGCGCCCGCGACCGTCAGGAGCTCCGGCTCGGCGAAGGGATCGGCGGTCCGGCCGCGGAAGGAGAAGGCTTCGATCCCGGTCGCCTGCGCCGCTCGGGCGATCACGACGACGCAATCGGCCATGATGGCATCATAGGGCGCTCCCGCCCGGTACCATTCCAGCATGGTGAACTCGGGCAGATGCAGGTCGCCGCGCTCGCGGTCCCGGAACACCCGTGCGAACTCGAAAATCCGCGTCTCGCCCGCCGCCAGCAGCTTCTTGCAGGCGAATTCGGGGGAGGTGCGCAGGTATCGGCTGGCCCGGCTGCCATCGGGCCGCATGATCTCGGTCCTGGGGGCGTGCAGATGGGTCTCGTTGCCCGGAGAGACCTGGATAATGGAGGTTTCGACCTCCACAAACCCCTGTTCGGCGAAAAACCCCCGCAAAGCTCCGGTCACGGCGCCCCTTGCCTGGAGGAACGGCCGTCGGTCGAGGTGGCGCGCGGGCGACCAAAACGGCGACATCGGCTTGTCCCCAGCCATCAACCCACCGCCCCGGCCGGCAGCAAAATGCTGGCATCCAACGGCAAAATCAGTATGTTGCGGCCCGAAACGGGTGCCGAGGTCCGATTTGAGGCCCCAAGTCCCCCAGCAATTCGACCACGTCCTGGCTGGTGCCGGGCCAAGCAAGCAGGAAATACAGCTTTGAGAGTCATCGCCAGTTCTATTCGCAAGGGCAACGTGATCGAGCAAGACGGCAAGCTCTATGTCGTCGTGAGCGCCGAGAACATCCATCCCGGCAAGGGAACCCCGGTCAGCCAGATCGAAATGCGCCGAATCTCGGACGGGGTAAAGATCTCGGAACGCTACAAGACCACCGACCAGGTCGAAAAGGCCACCATCGAAGAGCGCAACTACACCTTCCTTTACGAAGATGGCGATGGCTACCACTTCATGAACCCCGAGACCTACGACCAGGTTCAGGTTTCCAAGGACGTCGTCGGCGACGCGGCCGCGTATCTTCAGCCGGATATGACCGTCAAACTGTCGATGCATGACACCAATCCGGTGTCGATCGCACTGCCGCAGCGCGTGACGCTGGAAGTGGTGGAGACCGAGCCGGTGACCAAGGGCCAGACCGCCTCCTCCTCCTACAAGCCGGCGGTGCTGTCCAACGGCGTGCGCACCACCGTGCCGCCGCACATCTCGGTCGGCACGCGCATTGTGGTGATGACCGAAGACGGTTCCTACTCCGAGCGTGCCAAGGACTAAGCGAGCCATCGAGGATCGGAACAGGTACCGCCGGGGGGCGAAGCAGTGGGCAGGAACAGTCTCCGCTTCGTCTCGCTTCTCCTGGCGTGGCCGTCGCTTCTCGTTGCCGCACCGATCGCTGCGGATGAATTCCGCAGCCCCTCGCTGACGGCCCTGCGCATCGAGTGGCGCGCGGCGCTCGACCAGCTTCGCAGCGAGATCAACAGCCGTCCGCAAATTGCGGGCGACTTCATCTTCGCACCGCGCCGTTCGGTGCCGCGCTACGATCCGCGCGCGATGCCGGCACTGGTGCAGCTCAACGCGGTCTCCTCGCGCTTCTTCACCGGCATTACCCGAAGTCCCGTCCCCGTGCTGCTGCCGTTCGACGCCGCCGCGTATCTCGATGCGCAGCGCAGCGGCGCGCCGGCGACGCTCGCGCTGGCGCGCTACCAAGCCGACTTCAATCCCGTCGACATGTTCGATGCCGGTCCTGCCGGCTACAGCGCGACCTTCTCGCTCGAGCCCGGCGCCGGTGACGGCATGCCGAGCCGGGTGTACGCAAAGCCTGTCGAGGTGCAGATCACGGGCTCGGCGCTGCTCTACGACATCGCCGATCCGGCCGGGGGCAAGGGCGAGCCAGTCAAGCCGCTCGCCGCAACCTACCCGGATCTGCGCAGGTTCATCCGGGAAGGCTATGTGCGCTATGCCTTCACCCGCTTCGGCGCCGCCTATGTGGTCTCGATCCAGTGCCTCGACAGTGTCGCGAGGCCACGGCGGCTCGCCTGCAAGGAGGCCTATCCAGTCGCCGAGCGCTTCCTGAAGGCACTGCGCGTCGCAGGCGGCCAGCGCATGCGGCCCCTGGCGGACGTTGCGTCCAACATTATCGATCGCCCCGCGGTGCGTTCACCGGATTTCAGCTACCGGCCGAGCGGCGACATCATTCCGAACACCGGCTACCGCAAGCAGGGCGGTCATCCCGACGCCATGGCCTATGCCCAGATCCGCTTTCCCTTGGAGAAGGCGCCCGCCTTCGTGCGCTCCCAATCCTTCGGCAAGCGCGACAAGAGCGAAGGCCCGACCGCCTATCCCTGGCGCGACAATTTCTGCGAGTCGCGCAGTTTCGAGGTGTGGCAATGCGGCGGAGGTTACGGCCACCAGGGCGAGGACATCCGCGCCGCCGACTGCCCTTCGCCCGGTGAAGGCCGCGAGCCCTGCGATCCCAAGCGGCGCGGCGTCGTCGCCGTGCGTGACGCAATCGTCATCCGTGGAGCCAAGGACCAGGCCGCAACGCTTCAGGTCAATAGCCGCACCGAGCACATTCGTTTCCGCTACATGCACATGAATCCGCATGCGATGAACGCCGATGGCGTGCTCAACGGCCGCATCGTCACCGAAGGCGAGAAGATCGGCGTGATCTCGAACTACCTCGACCGTCCCGCCGGCACCTCGATGCACCTGCATTTCGACGTCCAGGTATTCACCCGCGATGGCTGGATCTGGGTCAGCCCCTACGTGACGCTGGTCTCGGCCTATGAACGGCTGATCCGCGCGCGCGGCCGCGAGATCGGCCCGGAGATCGCGGTCACGGCGCAGCCGGTGGCCCATGCGCTGCCGGAAGACGTGCTCAAGCCTGACCTGCGCGAGGGAGCGGGCGGCGAGCAGAACTGAGAGCGTACTGGTTCGTTGCCGGAGCGGGCAGGAAAGCCTCTGGTCGCGCCCCCGCTCGAACGAAGAAGGATAGGTTGATGAGTGTCGGACTGATCGGTCTTCTCGACGACATCGCGGGGATCGCTAAGGTGGCTGCAGCGTCGCTCGATGATATCGCCAGCCAGGCAGCCAAGGCAGGCACAAAGGCGGCTGGCGTGGTCATCGACGATGCGGCGGTCACGCCGAACTACGTCATCGGTTTTGCTTCGAAACGCGAGCTGCCGATCGTCGGCAAGATCGCGGTCGGATCGCTACGCAACAAACTGCTGATCTTGCTGCCGATTGCCCTGCTGCTCGGCTATTTCCTTCCCGCTGCGGTCACGCCGCTGCTGATGCTGGGCGGCGCCTTTCTCTGCTATGAGGGCGCCGAAAAGGTGCTCGAAGCCGTGATGCCGCATCATGCGCACCAGCACGAAGCTCAGCTCGAGCCGATTGCGTTGAATGCCCAGTCGGTCGAGGACGAGAAGGTCGCTGGCGCCATCAAGACGGATTTCATCCTGTCGGCGGAGATCATGGCGATCACGCTGGCGGCCCTCCCGGCGGGCAGCATCTGGACGCAGGCGCTGGTGCTGGCGCTGGTCGGCCTCTTCATCACTGTTGGCGTCTATGGCGTGGTGGCCCTGATCGTGAAGGCGGACGATGCTGGCATCGCCCTCGCGCGGTTCGACGGCGCCTCGCTCGCCGGCGGCGCGATCCGATTGCTTGGGCGCGCGCTCGTCCGCGGCATGCCCGTTTTCCTGGCGGTGCTGAGCACGATCGGCACCGCCGCCATGATCTGGGTCGGCGGTGGCATCATCCTGCACGGCATCGAGAAGTACGGCCCACCCGCGATCGGCCACACGGTCCATGCCATAACCGAGGCTGCCGCACATCTCCTTCCATCCGTTGCCGGCATCGTCGAATGGTCGGTCGAGGCAGCCATCTCGGGTGCGCTTGGACTGCTCGTCGGCGCGGTTGCCATTCCGGTCGTCCAATACGGACTCGCGCCGGCCTGGAAGCGGTTGAGGCGATCGCGATCGGCCTGAGCACAGCCATTGCGGATGACGCGCGCAGCCTATTCCAGGAACGTCGTCAGCTGCGCGCCCTCATCCGCCACGAACACCGCGATCAGTTCCGCCGGCTCGGTCATGCTGGCATTGGCCGAGACCAGATGCGTCGAGCCCGGCGGTTCGAAGAAGGACTGGCCGACGCCAAACGTCTCGACCGGGCCGCCGCCGAGCTGCGAGCGGATCTCGCCCTTGGTGATGTAGGCGGTGACGGAGCCGGAGTGACGATGCGGGCGCGAAAACCCGCCTGGACCATAGGACACGCGCACGATGGTAACGCGTTTGCCGGGCACGTTCGGAAGCGCGTAGGAGCCGATCGGCTCAACCTTATCGAGCGGCGAGCCTTCCGCCGCCGTCGCGCAGAGCGGCGCGAGGGCGCTGGACACGCTGTCGATCGTCACCGGCAGAGCTTTGCCGATTGCCAGCGCGCAAACTAATCCTGCGATGACGGCGAACGCTGTCGAACGTGACGGCAACGGGTACTGCACGGCTGAAAGGCTCATGGCTGTCATCGTGATCTTCCCCTCTCCCCGTCAGGACGAAGCGGCAACGGCGGCCGCCGGCCGCTTTGCAGGCGTCCAGCGAAACGCCGCGCCAAAACGGTTCCAGACGTTGATCGAGGCGACCGCCGAGGTCAGGTACGTCAGTTCAGTCTCGGAGAATTCGCCGGACGCTTCCGCGTAGACCTCCTCGCTGACGCCGTCCGGCAAACAGGTCAGCGCCTCGGCCCAGGCGAGCGCAGCCCGCTCGCGCGGCGAAAAGATCGGCGCCTCGCGCCAGACCGCGAGCAGATGGAGCTTGTCGAGGGGAACGCCGATCCGTTCCGACAGCAGGACGTGGTGTTGCACGCAGAACGCGCAGCCGTTGATCTGAGAGGCGCGCAGCTTGACCAGCTCGAGCAGCTGCTTGTCGAGGCCGGCCTTGGCCGCAAGCTGGCCCAGCGCCAGCACCAGATCAAACGCATCGGGCGCGATCCGCTTGAAATCCTCGTATTCGCTGCGGGCGTGTGCCATTGCCATTCACCTCGGCTTATTATAAGAGCTCAGATACATTATAAGAGCTCTTATATGTCGCGCAAGACGAATGTCATGACATTGCAATCGGGCCGCAAGGCCGTTGCAGCCGGCGCGGTGCATGTCCCGGCACCGGGCGAAGGCAAGCGCGGCGAGCAAGGCTATCTCGGCTACCTGCTGCGCCAGGCCCACGCCGCGGTTCGCCTGACGATGGAGCGCACGCTCGCCGATCTCGGCGTGACCTCGCCGCAATTCGCGGTGCTGACGATGCTGAACGCCTATCCGGGCTTGTCGGGGGCCGATGTCGCCCGCCTCACCTTCCTGACGCCCCAGACCGTCGGCGTCATCATCCGCAATCTCGAACGCGACGGCGCGATTGCGATGACGCCTCATCCCGTTCACGGCCGCATCCAGCAATGGACGCTGACGCCGCGAGGCGCGACTCTTTTGAAGACGTGCCGGCAGCGTGTGCTCGAATTGGAGAAGCGGCTCGCTCGCAATTTGGATGCAAAGGCGGAAACCGCGATCCGGCGTTGGCTTGCCGGAATCGCGGCTGACCTTCAGGAGGACTAGGCGACCGGCATTCGCGGCTGTCGTGGCCGCTGGTGCTACCCGCCTTTCAAGGCGTTCTTAACTGCGCCGTCCGGCCAGCTCTCGTCCGCCGCGATCACCCGCACCCGGGTCTGGTCGGCGGGATTGACCAGCACGTGCGAACTCACCCGCTCACCGCTCGGCTCCAGACGCAAATCGGTTTCGGGCTTCCAGCTCAGCGTCGTCGCGAGGTCGCCGGGAAAGATCTTCCATTGCGATCCGTCGTCGAGTTCGACGATATGGCTTTCGGCGTGCGTGCGTATCTTCATTCCACCCCGACGATTCGATGAACAGGAAGGCCGGCCGTACCAGGACCGACTATTCTCCTCTGGCGTGGGAGGAATGCGGGAGTGGGGCACTTGTTCCGGTGGGAACGACCGACGGGGTCGGGCCGAGTTGACGCACGCGGCCGTTTCGGAACCGACTCACGCGTGCCATGTTTCCGGCTAGAATGTGCCCATGAAGCACACTGATTCCTCGCCCCGTCATACACGCCGCGCCCTGCTCCAGTCGACGCTCGGTGCAGCCGCTTTGCTCGCGCTTCCCACCCGCGCTCTCGCCGCGCCTCCCGGCTTCGACGAATGGCGCGAGAGCTTTCGTGCGCGCGCGATGGCAAAAGGTATTTCCGCCGCGACATGGCAGCGCGCGATGGGACGGGTCGAACCGGACATGAGCGTGTTTGCGCAGATGCGCAACCAGCCCGAATTCCGCGAGCAGGTTTGGCAGTACATCAACCGCCGCGTCTCGGACTGGCGCATCATCAACGGCAAGATCGCGCTGAAGAACAACGAGGCGCTGTTCGCCCGCATCGAGCGCGATTTCGGGGTCGAGCGCGGCACGCTGCTGGCGCTATGGGGCGTCGAGTCCGCCTATGGCGATCCGCTGGTGCAGCAGAACCACATGCGGCCGGTGTTTCCCTCGCTCGCCGCGCTCGCCTGGAACGAGCCGCGCCGCAAGGCCTATTGGGAGACCGAGCTGATCAATGCACTGCGCATCGTCGACAAGGGCTGGTCCACGCCTGAGGACATGCGCGGATCATGGGCCGGCGCGATGGGTCATTCGCAATGGATGCCGGAGGTCTGGCTCAATGTCGGTATCGACTATGACGGCGACGGCAAGGTCTCGCCATTCGGCAAGCCCGACGATGCGCTGGGCTCGACCGCAAAATATCTCGTCAATCGCGGCAAGTGGCACCGCGGCGAGCATTGGGGCTACGAGGTGCGCGCGCCCGCCAACATGAGCGGCAGCCGGACGTTTGCGGCCTGGCAGGCGGCCGGCGTGACTCGTGCCGACGGCCAATCATTTCCGCAGCCCAATGCATCCGCGCAGATGTGGACGCCGGTTGCGGGCGGGCCGACCTTCCTGCTCGGGCCGAATTTCTACTCGGTGAAGAGCTACAACCCTTCCATGAACTACGCGCTGGCGATCTGCCATCTCGGGGATCGCTGCCTGGGAGCCCCGCCCTTCATCCAGCCCTTCCCGGGCTCCGAGCGGGCGTTGACGCTCGCCGAAGTGCAGGAGATGCAGACGCGCCTGACCAAGGCCGGCTTCGACACGGGCGGCACCGACGGCCGGGTTGGCAACGACACCATGAAGGCAGTCAAGGAGTTTCAGCAGAAGGTCGGGATCGCGCCCGCCGACGGCTACGGCGGGCTGAAGGTGCTGGCCAAGCTGCGGCAAACCAACTAGCACGGCTGGGAGCTCGGCGCTGGCGCCTCCGCCGCAGCTGCAGCCGACCCTTAAGCCGCGTTTCGCTGTTCTGTGAGCTTCAGCAGCTCGTCGACGAGGTCATCCACGGCACGCTCGGCCGCGGCAATCGACGCCTGCAACCGATCGTCGGCGAATTCGTCGTACTCGACTGCGATGCTGTGGAAGGCCGTGATCCCGATGAAAGCAAACACGTCCCGGACGGCTCCTTCGGCATGATTGACGGCGGCCATGCGCCCGCCCGGATCGTACCCGTAGTCTCCGCGCGAGCCGAGCAGGACAAGACGCTTGTCCATGCCCGCAAGCAGCGCCGAATATGGATCGTCCGGGCGTGATCGGTCGAAGCCGAACGTGCGTCCGACCCGAACGACGTTGTCTATGTATGCCTTGAACTGCGCTGGCACACCGAAGTTGTACATTGGCACGCCCGCGACGATCAGATCAGCTGAGATCAACTCGTCGACCAGCGCATCGCTTTCCGCCAAAGCCTCGCTCATCCATGGCTCGCGCCGATCGGGCTTCGCGAAGGCCGCTTTGACCCAGCCGTCCGTCACCGGGCCCGGTGCGAAGCGACCGAGGTCGCGGCTGACGACGCGATCCCCCGGCCGCGACTGTAGCCATCGCTGGACGAAACGCTGAGTTAGACGCCTGGTGTGCGAACCGCGCGGATTTGCATCTGAAGGCTCCAACCGCGCGCTTGAATCGATTTGTAGCAGTTGCATTGCAGCACTCCTCTCATCTGTTTGCCCAATAGATCGGTTCAGGCCCCGTCGTTGACAAACGAAAGTTGCTCAGCTTATGGATGAACTGCATTCATCCTCGAGTTCGCGATGAGAAGGCTTCCTCCGCTGGCGGGATTGCGTGCATTTGAAGCGGCGGCACGTCACCTCAGCTTCAAGCGCGCGGCCGACGAGCTTCACGTCACGCCGACCGCGATCAGCCATCAGGTGCGACAGCTGGAGCAGACGGTCGGGGTCAGGCTGTTCGAGCGCCGGACCCGGCAGGTTCTGCTCACCGCGGAAGGACAGGTCCTGCTTCCAGTCCTGCGCGACGGCTTTGATGCGTTTGCGCGTGTTCTGGAAGGATTGAGCCGGAAGCGACGCCGGGCGGTGGTCACACTTTCGGCGACGCCGGCTTTCACAGCCAAATGGCTGGTGCCGCGTCTTGCTGGGCTCCGAAAGAGCAGAGCCGACATTGATCTCACATTGCTTGCGAGCTTGGAGGTGGCCGATCTCAATTCGACCGCGGACCTCGCACTTCGCTACGGTTCCGGTCCTTATCCCGATCTGATTGCCGAGCCGCTCACGGTCGATCGTTTCGCGCCGGTGGTCAGTCCGCGCTTGGGCATCCGAAGACCGAGCGACCTGCGCTCAGCAACGCTGCTACATTTCGACTGGCACCGTCGTGATGCCCGAAATCCGACCTGGCGGCGCTGGCTCAAGACGGCCGGCATTAACGACGTTGATGCGCGCGCCGGCGTGCGTTTCAGCGATGAAACCCATGCCATCCAGGCAACCGTCGCGGGTGCTGGTATCGCTTTGCACAGTCTTGTGCTCGTCGCCGACGAACTTTCGCAGGGAACGTTGATCGCACCATTCGGGCCGGAGCTGGAAGGCTCTTCGCTGCACTTGGTCCGCAGCCGCGACCGGCCGCTCACCGAGCCGGTCGAGGCTGTACGACACTGGCTGAAGTCAGAGTTCAACGCGGCCCGCTGATACGCAGCGCAGCTCGCGCGCCGCGGAATGACATCGTGGTCAGTGCCGATATTGCGGCTCCACCGCATCGAGCTGCCGCCGGATCGCGGCGAGATGCAGCCGCGCGGATTCGGAATCGCCCTCGCGCATCTGCCTGTAGGTCTCCGCCGCAACGGCGGGATCGACCGGCAGCACCTTCCGCCCCGTCGACATCGCCAGCACCTGCACCTCAGCGGCGCGCTCGAGATAATACAAATCGTCCCAGGCCTCCGCGATGGTCGGCGCCAGCACCATCACGCCGTGATGCTTCATAAAAACGATGTCGGCATCGCCGACGGCGGACGCGATGCGGGCACCTTCGCGGCTGTCGAGCGCGAGGCCGCTGTAGTCGCGGTCGACCGCGGTGCGGCCGTAGAATTTCAGCGCGGTCTGGCCGGCCCAGATCAGGGGCTCGCCCTCGGTCATCGACAGCGCCGTCGCATAGGGCATGTGGGTGTGGAAGGCGGCCTTGGCGCGCGGCAGCAGCCTGTGCATCTCGGCATGGATGTAGAACGCGGTCGCCTCGGGCACGCCCTCGCCGTCGAGGACATTGCCGTGGAAGTCGCAGATCAACAGCTTCGACGCGGTTAGCTCGCGGAAGGCGTAGCCGTAGGGATTGACGAGGAACAGGTCGTCATGGCCCGGCACCACCGCCGAGAAGTGGTTGCAGATGCCCTCCTCAAAGCCGTTGCGCGCGGCCATGCGGAAGCAGGCGGCGAGATCCTCGCGCGCGGTGCGGATCGCGTCGGTGGCGAGATCGGGCCGGTTCGAACGATGCGGCGCGGGCGAGGACGCGTGAAGGCTGTGCGCCATGGCGAGTAAAACCTCTGTCGGTTGGCAGTTGCTCATCTTGTACAGGGGCAACGCCTGCGCGTCAGCCCCTGTGGCAGCCACCCTGCCCTGCGCAGCTCAAGCGCGCCGCGGCACGCCGCCGGCGTTCATGCCGCCGTCGATGACGAGCTCGCTGCCGGTGACGTAGCGCGAGGCATCGGAAGCGAGATACAGCACGCCCGAAGCGATCTCCGCGGCGTGGCCGGCGCGGCCAAGCGGCGTGACGACGCGGGCGCGCTCCTCCGGATCGATCGGAGCGTTCTGGCCGGCGCCGGCCGCCCCCGTCGGGATCTTGCCCCAGATCGGGGTGTCGATGATGCCGGGGTGAACCGAGTTGACCCGGATGCCATCGCCCGCAGCCGCGCATTCCATCGCGATCGACTTGGCGAACAGCCGCACGCCGCCCTTCGTCGCCGAATAGGCCGACAATCCGGGCGAGCCGCGCAGGCCCGCCAGCGAGGACATCATGATGATCGAGCCGCCGCCGGTCCTGCGCATCAAAGGCAGGCAATGCTTGACCGAGAGGAACACGCCATCGAGGTTGATCGCGTTCTGCTTGCGCCAGTCGGCGAGCGTCATGTCGACGATCGACGGCACGGAAATGCCGATACCCGCATTGGAGACGAGCACGTCGAGCCGGCCGAAGCGCTTTGCGATCTCGGCGACGATCTCGATCCAGCGCTCTTCGCTGGTGACATCCTGCTCCAGGAAGATCGCCTTGCCGCCCACGTTTGTTACGCGCCTAGCGAGCTCCGGGCCGCGCAGCTCGTCGATATCGGTGACGACGACACTCGCGCCCTCGCGCGCGAACAGCTCGACGATGGCCTCGCCTATGCCGGAGGCGCCACCCGTCACCAGCGCGACCTTGCCCTCAACCTGCCCTGCCATGCTCACTCCCTTTTCTTGTCGTTCGAGGCCGTTATTTTTTGCGCATGATCTTTGTCGGAAAACCGCTTCGCACTTTTCCGGATCATGCGTCATCTAATCACGGATGGCCCCTGGTCCGGTAGCGCGACGTCGACGACACGGAATTGCACACGCTCGGCGCCCTGGTAGCGATCGACCGAGAGCGAGCCCGCAACGTGCATCGGCTGGCCGCGATTGGCGAGCAGCGCATTGCCGAGCTTCTGGCCGACCGAACGGAACGCGATGCCGTTGACGATGGCGCCGTCGCCCGCCTTGAAGCGCAGGCGCAGATGCGCCTGCCCGACCTCGTCGGCAAACACGAGCTGGTGCGACGGCAGCGCCAGCACCGGCTCCGGATTGCCGCTGCCGAAGGGACCGGCGCGGTTGAGCGTCGTCGCCAGCTCCGGCGTCACCGCACGGGCGGTGACCGCGCCGTCAATATAGAGCTCGTTGACGTGGCGCGCCTCGGCGACGTCGCGCGCCAGCGCGCTCTCGATATAGGCGCGGAATTCGGCGAGCTTCTCCTTCCGCAGCGTCACGCCCGCAGCCATCGCGTGGCCGCCGCCCTTGAGCAGAATGCCGTCGGCGACCGCCTGCCGCACTGCTTTGCCGAGATCGACGCCGGCGATCGAACGGCCCGAGCCCGTGCCGATGCCGCCCGGCTCCAGCGCAATGGCAAAGGCGGGCCGCGAGAACTTCTCCTTCAGGCGGGAGGCAACGAGGCCGACCACGCCGGGATGCCAGCCTTCCGAGGCCGTGACGATCACGGCGAGCTTGTCCTCCAGCCCGATCGAGGCCAGCGCTTCGGCTTCGGCCTGGGCTTCCGCCGCCTGCTCGATGACGCGACGTTCGCTGTTGAGACGGTCGAGCTCGGCCGCGATCCGCGCCGCCTCGACGCTGTCGCCTTCGAGCAGCAGCCGCACGCCGAGATCGGCGCGGCCAATACGGCCGCCGGCATTGACGCGCGGGCCCAGCATGAAGCCGAGATGCCAGGCCTCCGGCGGGCCGTTGAGCCGCGCCACGTCCATCAGCGCCGTGTGGCCGACATGGTCGCGCCGACGCATCGCGATCAGCCCCTTGGCGACGAAAGCGCGGTTGAGGCCGATCAGCGGCGCGACGTCGGCGACGGTGCCGAGCGCGACGTGATGCAGCATGCCCAGGAGATCGGGCTCCGGCATTTCGCTGGTCCAGAAGCCACGCTGCCGCAGCTCGCGATTGACCGCGACCAGCGTCACCAGCACGAGGCCGACAGCGGCGAGATGACCGAGGCCGGAGAGATCGTCGAGCCGGTTCGGATTGACCAGCGCATCCACCACCGGCAGCTCCGTGCCAGCCTGGTGATGGTCGATCACGACCACGGACATGCCGAGGCGCTTGGCCTCGGCGAGTGGCTCGATGCTGGTGGTGCCGCAATCGACGGTCACGAGCAGCGTGGCGCCCTTGCCCGCGAGCGCGCGCACCGCTTCCGTGTTGGGGCCGTAGCCCTCGAAAATCCGGTCGGGAATGTGGATCAGCGGATCGAGCCCGCAATGGCGCAGATGCCAGGCCAGCAGCGCCGCCGAGGTCGCGCCATCAACGTCGTAGTCTCCGAAGATCGCGACCTTCTCGCCCCTGGTCGCGGCATCCGCGATGCGTTTGGCGGCGGCCTCCATTTCCGTCACCGTGAACGGGTCCGGCAGCAGCTTTCGGATGGTCGGATCGAGGAAGTCGGCGACGGCATCGATGTCGACACCGCGGCCGGCCAGCACCCGCGCCAGCAGTTCCGGCAATTGGTGCCGCTGCACGATGGCGAGCGCCTGGGCTGCCCCGCGCGCATCGAGCCGGTCGCGCCACAGCTTGTCGGTGAGCGAGCGCGCCACGCCCAGGAAGGCCTGGGGCGCTTCGACGGGGAGCGCGGATGCGGGAGGCGTCATGACGAGGGCTATCGATTGGGAACTCGGGTCCGGGCGACACGCTCGGGGCCGCGACTGGCTTGAAAGGATTGGCTGGGAAACCCCGGCGATTTGCAACGGCCGGGACGCACAAAGCGGTGGATGGCCAGCAGGCAGGCCGGAGTGACTATCATTTAGGCATCCCGCCAAACAGCAAATTAAGCAGGCGTTAGGCGGAATCCTCGAAAAAGAATCGTATTCGATCTGTAAGTCGTTGTTCCCCGTTCATTGCAGATCAGACCTCATTGCCAAGGGAAGTTCCCGATGTCTGCTGCGCTGGGTCTGAAAGCCAAGCCGATCGCCACCGAACCCGCGGACGATGATTCCGACGTCTCCGCGCTGATCAACCGTCTCACCGCCGAGGTCAACCAGATCGCGGTCGACAAGACCAAGTCGATCCAGCAGATCACCAACCAGATGAAGATGCTGGCGCTGAACGCGCTGATCGAGAGCTCCCGCGCCGGCGCGCAAGGCGCGGGCTTTGCGGTGGTGGCACAGGAGGTGCGCGGCGTCGGCCAGCAGGTCGAAACCATCGCCCGCGAGCTCGAGACCCAATTGACGAAACGCACCGGCGATCTCGTCGCCTCGATCGACCGCATGAGCCAGCGCTCCCGCGGCGAGCGGATGGTCGACCTGTCGCTCAACGCGATCGAGCTGATCGACCGCAATCTCTACGAACGCACCTGCGACGTGCGCTGGTGGGCCACCGATTCCGCCGTGGTCGATTGCGCAGCCTCGTCCAATGCTGCGGCCGTCTCCCATGCCTCGCAGCGCCTCGGCGTGATCCTCGGGGCCTACACCGTCTATCTCGATCTCTGGCTCTGCGACCTCGATGGCAACGTCGTCGCCAACGGCCGCGCCGACCGCTTCCGCGTCGTCGGCCAGAACGTCGCCCACACCAAATGGTTTCGCGACGCGAGAGCCCTTCGCTCCGGCGACGACTATGTCGCCGGGGACGTCGAGAACCAACCGCTGCTCGGCAATGCGCAGGTCGCGACCTATTGCGCCAGCGTCCGCGCCGGCGGCCAGGCCCATGGCGCGCCGATCGGGGTTCTCGCCATCCATTTCGACTGGGAGCCGCAGGCCCGCGCCATCGTGCAGGGCGTGCGCGTCGGCGACAGCGACAAGGCGCGCGTATTGCTGGTCGATTCGAATTTCCGCGTGATCGCGGCGTCCGACGGCCAGGGCATCCTCAGCGAGCGCATCTCGCTGTCGCTGAACGGCCAGCGCTCCGGCTTCTATCAGGAACGCACGGGCACACTGGTCGCGTTCCATGCCACGCCGGGCTACGAGACCTATCGAGGGCTCGGCTGGTACGGCGTGATCGTCTGCGGGTCGTGAGGCGAGCAGCGGCCGCCTCCCGGAATCGGAGGCCGTCGCCCGTCCCATCCAAAACTGCGAAACAACCCCATGCACAGTAGCCTGGGGATTGTTTTCATTAGCATTTTCAAGGGCCAGTCCGCCGCTTGCGGCGACCAAACATTTTGACACGTCGGGCAAAACGCTGGCAGCATTTTCCGGCAAGGTAAGCCCGCTACAGGCAAGAGCCTGCGCCATGGATCGGCTAGAGTCACTTCGCACCACATGAGTGACGTGGGAGGCGTGAGTTTCGATTGGCTTCGATCATCTCCCGCCCCACAATCGCAAGGAGACAAGCCATGAAGATCGTCGTGATCGGCGGAACCGGATTGATCGGATCAAGACTGGTGGCGAAGCTCAAGCAGCAGGGCCACGAAGCGGTGGCAGCTTCGCCGAAATCGGGCGTGAACGCCGTAACCGGGGAAGGCCTTGCCGCAGCGCTTTCGGGCGCAGATGTGGTCGTCGACGTCGCCAACGCGCCGTCCTGGGAGCCGGCAGCGGTGCTCGCATTCTTCCAGCAATCGAGCGAGAATCTCGTCGCGGCAGAAACCGCAGCAGGCGTGAAGCATCACGTGGCGCTCTCGATCGTCGGCACCGACCGCTCGCCCGACAACGCCTATTTCCGTGCCAAGCTGGCGCAGGAAACCGTCATCAAGTCCGCCTCGGTGCCCTACTCGATCGTGCGCGCCACCCAGTTCTTCGAATTCCTCGCGGCCATTGCCGACACAAGCGCAATCGAGGGGAAGATCGTCGTTCCCACGGCTCAGTTTCAGCCGATCGCGGCCGACGACGTCGTCGATCGCCTCGCGGAGGTCGCAAGCGGCCGGCCGCTCAACGGCACGATCGATATCGCCGGCCCCGAGAAGGCCCCCTTCAATGAATTCATCGCGCGCCGCCTGAAGGCGTCCGGCGACCCACGCCCCGTGATCGGAGATCGGACGGCGCTGTACTACGGCACTCCCATCGACGACACGTCGTTGAACCCACTCGGCGAAGCACGGCTCGGGGCGACGCCGCTCGCAAAATGGCTCGCGAGCCGCTGAGGCACCGGCGGGCACGCTAGATCAGCATGCGATCAGCCGGTGCGCCGCGCCATCTCCGCGGCGAGCAGCAGCGCGGCACGGCTGGCGCCGATCGAGGCGATGCCCTGCCCCGCGATGTCGTAGGCGGTGCCATGCGCGGGCGTGCAGATCGGGAACGGGAAGCCGCCGAGCAAGGTCACGCCGCGATCGAAACCCATTAGCTTCATCGCGATCTGGCCCTGGTCGTGATACATCGTCAGCACGGCATCGAAGGCGCCCGCCTTGGCGCGCAGGAACACGGTGTCGGCCGGAAACGGTCCCTCCGCGGCAATGCCCTCGCGCTGGCTTGCTGCGACCATCGGCGCGATCACGTCGATCTCCTCGCGGCCGAAATTGCCACCGTCCCCGGCATGGGGATTGAGGCCTGCGACCGCGATGCGCGGCCGCGCAAAGCCGGCGTTCCGCATGCAGAAATCGGTCAGCTTGAGCGCGCGATGGATGCGTTCGCCGGATAGATTCGCAGCGACGTCCTTGAGCGGGATGTGCGAGGTGACCCGTGCGTTCCAGAGCCGGTCGAGCACGTTGAATTCGCTTGCCGGCGTCTTGAGACCGACGACCTCGGCCGAGAACGCGATCTCGTCCTCGTACTCGGCGCGGGCAAGGCGCATCGCCTGCTTGTTGAAGGGCGTGAAGCAGACCGCGTCGACATGGCCGTCGCGGCCGAGCTCGAGCGCATGCCTGTAATTGGCCAGCGCGAATTTTCCGCCGGCAAGGGTCGCAGTCTTGGGCTCGACCTCCCTGGGAGCAAGGTGGCGGAGATCGACGAACAGCGCATCTTCCTGCGCTGCGCGAAGATCGGCGCCCTGCTCTAGCATCTTCAGCTCCGGCTTGACGCCCGCAATGCGCGCGCCCTCGTCGAAAATGCGGCGGTCGCCGATAACGACGAGCCGGCAGCCCGCGCGGATGTCGTCCTGCGCCACGAGCTTGGCCGTCAGCTCCGGGCTGATGCCGGCGGGATCTCCCATGGCCAGCGCAATCAGCGGCTTTGCGGTCATATGATCGCCCTTTCCTGGACTGGCGCATCGGTCGCGGGCGACGCAGGTTTGCGCCACAGCCGCGGCAGCTGCAACAGAAGCGGAAGCAGCAGCAGCGCGATGCCGCCCACGATCAGGCACGTCACCAGCTTGTTCGCAAAGAAAATGCCGAGAGATCCCTTGGAGATCAGCATCGACTGCCGGAAGGCGTCCTCGGCCTTGTCGCCGATGACGATCGCGAGCACGAGCGGCGCCAGCGGATAGAACAGCTTCTTGAAGAGATAGCCGACGACCCCGAAGCCGAGCATCATGACGACGTCGAGATAGGAGTTCGACACCGAATAAGCGCCGACGACGCAGATGATCACGATCAGCGGCGCGATCACCACGAAGGGAATCCGCATCAGGGCGGCGAACACCGGGACCGTCAGCAGCACCAGGGCGACGGCGACAATGTTGCCGACATACATCGAGGCGATCAGGCCCCAGACAAAATCCTTTTGGTCCACGAACAGCATGGGCCCGGGATTGAGGCCCCAGATCATCAACCCGCCCATCATCACGGCCGCGGTCGCCGAGCCGGGAATGCCAAGCGAGAGCATCGGCAGCAGCGCGCTGGTCCCGGCGGCATGATCGGCCGTCTCCGGCGAGACGATGCCTTCGACCTCGCCCGTGCCGAAATGTCGGCCGCGCCGTGAAAAGCGCCGCGCGATACCGTAGCTCATGAAGGAGGCCGCGGTCGGGCCGCCCGGCGTGATGCCCATCCAGCATCCGATCGCGGCACTGCGCAGCAGCGCAACGCCGTGCCGCGGCAGGCGGCCGACGGCGCGAAACACCTCGCGCCAATCGATCTTGGAAGAGACCGCGCGGGCGTGAAACTCCTCCTCGACGGCGACCAGCAGTTCGCCAATGCCGAACAGGCCCATGACCGCCACGACGAAGCTGACGCCCTTGACGAGTTCGTCCACGCCCATGGTGAGGCGGACGCTTCCGGAGACCGTGTCGATGCCGATGGCGGCGATGGCGAAGCCGAGCGCCAGCGCCACGACGGTCTTGATCGGCGCCGCACCGCCCATGCCGACGAAGCTGGCAAAGGCGAGAAAATAGACGGCAAAATACTCGGCCGGCCCGAACGCGAGCGCAGCCTGCGCCACCCAGGAGGCGAGGAAGGTGATCAGGATGACGCCGACCAGCGCGCCGAACGCCGCCGAACCGAAGGCGGTCGCGAGCGCGGTGGTCGGCCTGCCGTCGCGCGCCATCGGATAGCCGTCGAAGGTGGTCGCCACCGACGACGGCTCCCCCGGGATATTGAACAGGATGGAGGTCACCGATCCCCCGAACAGCGCGCCCCAATACATGCTGGAGAGCAGGATGATGGCCGAGACCGGCTGCATGCCGAAGGTGAGCGGCAGGAGCAGCGACACGCCGTTCGGCGCGCCCAGCCCCGGCAGCACGCCGACGAGAATGCCGAGCAGCACGCCGACCACCATCAGGACCAGATGCGGCACCGTGACCGCGATGGTGAAGCCGTGCAGGAGCTCCTGGAGATTGTCCATCCCGCCGCTCCCTCAGAACCCGAGCGCGGAAGCGAGCGCGCCGTGCGGCAGGCTGACCTGGAACATGCGCTCGAACACGAGGTAGAGCGCGAGCGCCGTGGCACCTGCCATGGCGAGCGCGCGCGGCACCGATTGGTGCTGGGGGATCGCCAGCACGGTGAAGACGTAGAGAGCCGAGGCGACGTACATCCCGGCGAGCGGGATCGCGGCGACGAAGATGGCAGCCGGCACGAACAGGCCGGCGAGCCGACGCAGCTCGATGGACGTGATCGCGATGGGAACGTTTGCGAGCGTCGCGGCCGGCAGCACGCCTCGTACCAGATTGGTGAGGCTCCCGACCACGATGATGATCCCGGTCAGGAACGGGAACGTGCCGGCGTCCACGCCTGCGCTCGACCAGCCGATGCCATTGTCGAGGCTGGAGACGACGACGGCCACGCCGAAGCTGCCGGTGAGCACGGCTGTCGCAAGTTCAAGCGTGCGGCGTGAGATCATGGCGTAATGCCTTACTTCACCAGCCAGCCCTGCTCGCCCGCGACCTGCTTGACGCGCTCGAGGTCCTCCTTGATGAATTTTTCGAGCTCGGCACCGGTGAGGAACGTGTCGACCTGGGAGGTCTTCTCGATGTAGTCCTTCCACTCCGGCGTCGCCTGCACCTTCTTCATGAGGTCGACATAGAACGCGGCCTGTTCCGGCGTGACCTTGCCGGGCAGCCACACCGTGCGCGGCTGCTCATATTGCTTGATGTCGAGGCCCTGCTCGACGCAAGTTGGAACGTCGCCCCAGCCATCCGTCGCAGTGACCTTCGGCCCCTGCGGCAGCCGCTTCGGGCTGAACACGCAGAGCGGTCGCTGCGTGCCCCCGCGCCATTGCCCGAGGCTTTCGCTCGGGTTGTTGACGTGGGAGTCGAGATGCCCGCCGGCGAGCTGCACGGCGGTCTCGGCGCCGCTCTTGAAGGGGATGTAGGTCAGCTTGACCTTGCCGGTCTTCTCGATCATGCGCGTCAGCACCTCGTCGGTGTCCTTCGACTGCGCGCCGCCCATCTTGAATTCGCCCGCTGCGGCCGCCTTCAGATAATCGCCTGCGGTCTTGTAAGGCGCGTCCTGCTTGACCCAGAGCAGGAATTCGTCCTGCGCCATCGCCGCGATCGGCGTGAGATCGGTGTAGTTGAAGGCGACCTTGGAGACGAGCGGTTGCTGCCAGGCGTTCGACGTGCCGAAGATGACCTTGTAGGGATCGCCCGCGGAGGCCTTTCCGTAGACATAGCCTTCGGCGCCGCTACCGCCGCCCTTGTTGACGACGACGATCGGCTGCTCGATCAGCTTGTGCTTAGTGATGATGTTCTGCACCGCGCGCGCGAGATTGTCGGTGCCGCCGCCGGGACCGGCGGTGGCGATGAACTCGATCGGCTTTTGCGGCTGCCAGGCGGCGAGCGCCGGCATGGTGCCGGCGAGCAGGACTGCGGCTGCCGAGAGCAGAAATGTTGACGTCCGACCCATGATTTCCTCCAGCTGATTTTTTGTCTTTTGTTGTTGTCGTATCGGCGTCCGGTCAGGCGACGTGTTCCTCACGTATTTCCTGGGCCGAGACGATCGCGCCTTCTTTTTCGAGCGCTTCGATTCGTGACTGGTCGAACCCGTGCTCGGCCAGAACCTCTCGCGTGTGCTCACCATAGACCGGTGCGCCTGATCGCACTTTCCCCGGGGTCTCCGAAAACTTGATGGGAAGCCCGATCGTCTTGACGGGACCGAGCGTGGAGTGCTCGACCTCGACGACCATCTCGCGCGCCAGCGTCTGCGGATCGCCGAGCGCCTCCAGCATGTCGTGCACGGGGCCGCACGGCACGCCCTTCTCGTCCAGCGCCGCCAGCCAATGCGCCCGCGACTTCGTGCGGAAGCGCTCGCTCAGGACGGCTTCGAGCTCTTTCAGGTTGGCCATGCGATCGGCACCGGTGACGAAGCGCGGATCGTCGGCGAGCTCGCTCGCGCCGAGCGCTTCCAGCATCAACAGCCAATGCTTCTTGTTGGCGCCGCCGACCACGAGCCAGCCGTCCGAGGCTTCGAACGCCTGATACGGCGCGTTGAGTGGATGCGCCGAGCCCATCGCGCGCGGCGCAGTGCCCGCGGCGAGCGCGATGGTCGACTGCCAATAGGTTTGCACCAGCGCAGCTTCATACAGCGAGGTCTCGACCCACTGCCCTTCACCGGTCTTGAGGCGATGCGTGTAGGCCGCCAGGATACCCATGCTCGCGAGCAGGCCGGCGGTGATGTCGGACAGCGGCGGTCCACATTTGACGGGCGGACCGTCGGGCCGCTCGCCGGTAAAGCTCATGATGCCGCTCATGGCTTGCGCGACGAGATCGAATCCCCTGCGATGCTTGTACGGGCCGGTGCGGCCGAAGCCCGACAGCGAGCAATAGATCAGCGCCGGGAATTCCGCGTGCAGCGCCTCGTAGCCGAAGCCGAGGCGTTCCATGGCGCCCGGCGCAAAGTTCTCGACCAGCACGTCGGCATTCGCGATCAGCCGGCGCAGCACCTCTTTGCCACCGTCGGTCTTCAGATCCAGCACGATGCCGCGCTTGTTGCGATTCATCATCAGGAACGAGGCCGCCTCGTCGCCGATCTTCGGCGGCACCGAATGACGGGTGTCGTCGCCGTTCGGCCATTTCTCGATCTTGATGACGTCGGCGCCCATGTCGGCGAGCATCAGGGTGCAGGTCGGTCCCGCCATGACGTGGGTGAGGTCAATGACCTTGAGGCCGGCCAGCGGGCCCGAGCGGCGGGAGGTGGATTGCGACGGATCGCTTTGCATCGGCTCGTCCTATTGGCCGCGCCATTGCGGCGCGCGCTTGTTGAGGAAAGCATCGAGCCCTTCGCGAAAATCCTGGCTCGTGTAGCACATCAGGATGAGGTCTTCGCCCTCGTCCTGCGTCAGCCGGCGTTGCAGACGCGCCACCGCCTGCTTGATCGCATTCAGCGTCAACGGCGCATGGCTCGCGACGAGCCGGGCGACCTCGTCTGCGCGTCGTTCAAGGGCGGCAAGATCGTCGACGACCTCGCCGAGCAGCCCGACGCTTGCGGCCTCCGCGGCGTCGACGAGGCGCGCGGTGAAGATGAGATCCTTGACGCGCGCGGCGCCGATCAGCGCGGTGAGACGGCTGACATTGGACATCGAAAGGCAATTGCCGAGCGTCCTGGCGATGGGGAATCCGATCTTCGCAGCTTTCGTGCCGATGCGGAGGTCGCAGGCCGCGGCAATGCCCGCCCCGCCGCCGGTACAGAAGCCGTTGATCGCCGCGATCGTCGGCACCCGGCACTGCTCGAGCGTGGTCAGCACGCGGTCGATGCGGTTCTCGTAATCGATGGCGTCCTGCGGCGACTTGAACTCGCGAAACTGGTTGATGTCGGTGCCGGACGCGAAGGCCTTGTCGCCGGCTCCGCGCAGCACCAGCACCTTGATGTCATGGTCGCGGTTGACCTCCTCGCAGATCGCGGCAAGCCGCTCGTACATGGCAAAAGTGAAGGCATTGCGGGCCTGCGGGCGGTTGAAGGTGATCCGCCCGATGCCGCCGTCGCGCTCGAACACGAGGTCTCCAGCCTCCACTTGCAGGTCCATTTCCTCACACCTTTCTGTTTTTTACATTTTTGAATGCAAAACTTGGAATTTTCAAGCTGGAACTTGACAGTTTCTGCATATAAGCTCGATTTTGCATTCAAAACTGAGCTCAGAGCCATGCTTCACGACGAGGTCGTCAACCGCATCCGCGCCATCCTGCTCGACGGCGAGATCCCGCCGGGCGCGCGGATTCCCGAGCGCGAGCTGTGCGAGCGGCTCGAAATCTCGCGGACGCCGCTGCGCGAGGCGCTCAAGGTGCTGGCGGCGGAAGGGCTCGTGCAGCTGCTGCCGCATCGCGGCTCGCGGGCAGCAAAGCTGACCGACAAGGACATGCGCGACCTGTTCGAGGTCTGCCAGGGCTTGGAGGCTCTCGCGGGCGAACTCGCCTGCGAGCGCATCAGCGACGCCGAGATCGACGCGATCGCCGCCGCACATGCGGACATGGTGCAGCATTATCGTGAGCGCGACCTGATCCAGTACTACCGTGGCAATCGCGCCATTCACGAAGCCATCGTGACTGCGGCAGGAAATCCCGTGCTCGCCGGGCTTTACGCCTCGGTGACCGCGCGCATCCGGCGCGCGCGCTATGTCACGCCGATGACGGCGCAGCGCTGGGCGCTCGCCGTGAAGGAGCACGAGGCGATCCTGAACGCGCTTCAGCGCCGCGACGGCGTTGGCCTCTCGCATATTCTGCGAGCACATCTCCGTCACAAGCGCGAAGAGGTGCTGCAGGCGGGCTTCGCCGAGACGGAAGGCAGTGAGCCCACGTTGCGTATTGCGTGAGTGGCGAGACACCGGCGGGTGGTCGCGCTGCCCGGAAAACAAGCAACCTTCTGTTGCCCCGCAATCACACCGCCCCGAAATCGTCAGTGAGGTCGGCGACGAGAAGTGGCGCCGGTGGTCCGCCGGCGGCGAAACAGCTACGTATGTCTCGCTCGGAACATTTGGCCACGCATTGCATCGGGGCGCCCTGTGGAATTGGCAATTGAGGTTGGCGGCTCGCGTACGAGGCGGAGAACGAGTTTAATCAAGGCGCTGTTGACGAGTACCGCATTGACGGCGGCGCTACCCGCCGTGGCGGCAATTCTGCTCACGGCGATCTCCGGCCAGGCGGCCGCCCAGACCTGGAATGGCGGCCCCGGATTTTGGGCCGTAGGCGGAAGCTGGACGCCGGCCATCGTTCCCAACGCAGTCGACGCTGTTGCGACATTCAATGCGACGGTCCCGAATCAAGGTCCACAAGTCAATCTGCAGGCCGGGACGTTCACGATTGGCACGTTGAATCTGAACTCTTCGGCCACGAACAGCAATTTCGGTTTCGTCAACGGCACCCTGATCATGCAGACCAGCGCGGGCTCGGCCGCGATCAATGTGCAATCAAGCAATCCGTTCCTGACCGGCGATATTACGGCCGGCGGCGTTCTTCAGCTCAATTCTAACACCGTCATCACGACGGCCTCCGCGAGTGCGGAGTTCCTGGTCGACAGCACCGGCCAGATCACAGGTCCCGGCAGCTTGACGGTCGCCGGTCCCGGCAGAGTCACGCTGAACAGCACCAACACCTATGCGGGCGGCACCGCGGTCACTGGCGGGACACTGACCGGCGGTCACGCAACGGCGGGCGCGATCGACGCGTTCGGGGGCGGTGCCATCACCATGAGCGGCGGCACATTACGCACGACCGTCACCGGGACGCTAGCGAACGATATCACCTTCACGACCGCCACGACCTCGACCCTGGCGGCGGGCGCCGGCACGACTCTGTTGGCCGCGGGCGGCATGAGCATGAACGACGCTCATGTGCAGTTCGGATCCGCAACGGATACGGGAACCGTTCAAGTGCAGTTCGCGGTCGGCACATCCGTCAGCACCGGTACGACGCTCGCGGTCAACGGCGGCACGTTGCAGGCAACCGACAGCATCCTATCGTTTCTTACAGGCAACGCCGGCTCAACGACGGTGGCCGCAGGCGCGGTCCTCGATTACAACGACCATACCAGCGCCCTGCGCAACCTGCTCGGCGCAGGAACGGTAAACACCGGATCCAGTGCCGCGACCACCATATCCATCATGAACGGCGATTTCGGTGGTGTCATCCAGGGCGCCGGGCGCCTGAGCCTGAGCTTCGGCCCATCCGGCACTGTGACGTTGACCGGCGCCAACACCTACACCGGTGGGACCAGCATCAATTCCGGCCACACGTTGCAGCTCGGCAATGGCGGCACGACCGGTTCGATTGTCGGCAACGTCGTCAACAACGGCACTTTCGCCGTCAATCGCTCGAACGTTCTCACCTTCACAGGCGTGATCAGCGGCACCGGCGCCTTCCAGCAGAATGGCAACAGCGCAACGAGCGTGACATTGCTGACGGCTGCGAACACCTACACCGGGTCAACAACCGTCAATAGCGGCGTCCTCGCCGTGATTGGCTCGATTGCATCCTCGGTCCTCACCACGGTGAACGCAAGCGGCCAACTGGTCGGCAGCGGCACCGTTGGCGCCACCCAGATCAACGCGGGTGGGCTTTTGTCGCCGGGCATTGTAGCCGCGCCAGGCACGTCCATGACCGTGGCAAGCCTCGCGATGCAGTCCGGGGCGCTGTATCTTGTCTACGTGGACCCCACGACGTCGACTTTTGCCAATGTGACCGGCAATGCGACCCTCGGCGGTGCCACGGTAGCTGCGAGCTTCGCGGCCGGAAGCTATGTCGCCAAGCAGTACACCATTCTCAACGCAGGCAGCGTCAGCGGCACATTCGATCCGACGGTCCTGAATGTCGGCCTGCCTTCGGGCTTCAATACCACGCTGAGCTACGACGCAACCCACGCCTATCTGAACCTTGCGCTGAACTTCGTGCCTCCATCGGGCAACCTCAACGTCAATCAGCAGAACGTCGGCAACGCGATCATCAACTATTTCAACACCAATGGCACGATCCCGCTGGTGTTCGGTAGCCTGACGCCCGCCGGCCTGACCCAGCTCTCCGGCGAGGTCGGCAGCGCGCCGCAGCAGACGACCTTCAACGCGATGAACCAGTTCATGGGCGTGATGACCGATCCGTTCATTGCGGGCCGCGGCGATCCCGTCAGTGCGGGCGGCACGCCGAATGCCTATGCGGATGAGACCGCCTTGGCGTACGCGCGCAAGCGCAAGCCGAACGACGCACTGGCTGCGATCTACACCAAGGCACCGGTTGCACCGTCGTTCGAGCAGCGGTGGAGCGTCTGGGCGGCAGGCTTCGGCGGCGCGCAGCAGACCGACGGCAACGCCATCGTCGGATCGAACACCACCACAAGCAACCTCTATGGCACCGCCGTCGGTGCGGATTATCGCATCTCGCCGGATACGCTGGTTGGCTTCGCGCTCGCCGGCGGCGGCACCAACTTTACCGTGGCGAACGCGCTCGGCGGCGGCCGGTCCGACCTGTTCCAGGCCGGCGCCTTCCTCCGGCACATCGTCGGCCCTGCCTACATCACCGGTGCGCTGGCCTATGGATGGCAGGACATCACCACAGATCGCACCGTGACGGTTGCCGGCGTCGATCGCCTGCGCGCCGAGTTCAACGCCAACGCCTATTCCGGCCGCCTCGAGGGCGGCTACCGCTTCGTCACGCAGGGCGTCGGCCTTACGCCTTACGCCGCAGCGCAGTTCACGACGTTCGACCTGCCGGCTTACGCCGAACAGGCCATCGTCGGCGGCAACCTGTTCGCGCTGGCCTATGGTGCCAAGAGCGTCACTAACACCCGCACCGAGCTCGGCCTGCGCACGGACAAATCCTTCGCCCAGGCTGACGGGATCGTCACCTTGCGCGGGCGGCTCGCCTGGGCGCACGACTTCAATCCGGACCGCGTCATCGGAGCTACGTTCCAAGCTCTTCCCGGCGCGAGCTTTGTCGTAAACGGTGCGGCGATGGCCTCGGACTCCGCGCTGGTGACGGGATCGGTCGAGAAGAAATGGCTCACCGGCTGGTCGGCTGCCGGGACGTTCGAGGGTGAGTTCTCGAACGTCACGCGCTCCTACGCAGGCAAGGGCGTGGTCCGATACAGCTGGTGATGCCGCGGGCACACGATCACCAGACACACCAGACACAAAGGTGACACAATTATTGGCGGGCAGCCGGAATGGCTTTCGCTTCGGCAGGCGGCTCTCATCGTCAAAACCAATTCCACTTGCTAGCTCATCTGAACCGGAGCAGCATCCGCCTATCGGCGCGCGCCGAACACAACGCGCACAACGCGTTGTGAAAAACGAAAGCGGAGAAAAAGGATGACATTCGACGTCTCGCGTCGGTCCCTACTCGCACTCGGCGCCGGCCTCGGCGCCAGCGCCATGCTCGGCAGCAGCGCGATGGCGCGGGCGCCCAAGCTCGGCACCCAGACGCCCTACTGGCACCGCTTCATTCTCGGCGATGCCGAGGTGACCGTCGTATCCGACGGACCACTTCCGCTCGGCGATCCCTCCGGGACCTTCACCGGCGTTTCCAAGGAAGAGGTCAAGAAGATGCTGGCCGACAATTTCCTGTCGCCGGACAATGTCGTGCTCGAACAGAATTCCCCGATCGTCAACACCGGAGACAAGCTCATCCTGTTCGACACCGGCATGGGCTCATCGAAAATGTTCGGTGCCAGCACCGGCCGCCAGCAAAAGAGCATGACCGAGGCCGGCATCAAACCCGGCGACATCGACGCCGTGGTGTGCTCGCATGCCCATATCGATCATATCGGCGGCATCGTCGACGAGGGCGGCAAGCCGCTGTTCCCTAACGCGCAAGTCTACATCGCCCAGAGCGATTTCGACTTCTGGACCGACGAAGGCAAGCTCGGCAGCGCGGCCAAGGACTTCGTCGTCCACGCCCGCAAGAACCTGCTGCCGGTCCGAGACCGGATCAAGTTCTTCAAGGACGGCGAGGAATTCCTGCCTGGCGTGCAGGCGATCGCTGCGCCCGGCCACACCGTCGGCCACACCATCTTCATGGTCTCGTCGGCAGGCAAGTCGTTCGCCTTCCTCGGCGATCTCTCGCACCATTCGGTGCTGCTGCTGGAGAAGCCACGGATGGAGTTCTCCTACGATTCCGACCCGAAGCAGGCGGCCGAATCGCGCGTCAAGCTGCTGACGATGCTGGCCGCGAACAAGATCCCGGTGATGTCCTATCACTTCGCCTGGCCAGGCTATGGTCATGTCGCCAAGGCCGGAGATGGTTTCCGCTACTATCCGGAGCCGATGAAGATGACGTTGTAGCCGTCAGTTCAGATCCGGGCGGCGCGGGGACCTGTGCGGTCCCTCGCGGCGAACCTTACAGGCACTCCAGGCGGGCCCGCAGCTGAGCGTCGGTCTCACGGCCCAATGCAAGCAATTCGGAATACGGGTCCCCGGCAATGCCGAGCGCGGCGGCAAACGCGGGCTCGGTCTTCATCCCGCGCGCCCTATGGTCGGCCACGGCTTTGCGCAGACGCCCGTCGCCGAGCGCGAGCAATCTGCGCTCGATCTCGAAGTGCAGCCAGCCTTCCTGCTGATCGACCGGCCTCGGGTCCCCGAACAGCTCGAACGGCCAGCCGCCCCATTCGAAGCGGGCCACCACCGGCCGTTGGCTGGAGCACCATTGGTAGAGCGCAAACCCGTCACAGGCGCGGTACCGTCGCCAAACCACTTCGGCGAAAGCCGCCGCGTCCGGAACGTGGCAGACGACATCGATGTCGCTCAATGGCGTCGAGAGCCCCAAGGGCAGCGTCCCGACCACGCGTGGATCGAACTCCCGCAGCTCATCGAGCAATCCCGAACTGCCGATCGCCGCTTCGTAGCTATCGATCGTTCCCGGCATCGCCGAAGACCTCGACCAGGCGAAAACGCTCGCACATCAGCATCATGTCGTCGCTATAGCGCCCGAGCCTGCCGAAATAGGATTGATGGGCACGGCGCCAATGACCCAGGCTCCGGTCGCCTTCTCCCTCATCATGTGCAAAGGCTGCGTCGACTTCATTGAAGCGCCGATATGTCACCTCGATGGTTTCGATGACGCAGCGCGGCTCTGCTCGCCCGTCGAGCACGACCCAGCGCTCACCTGGCGTAGACGTGTTCGGCTCATCTTCGGTGCTGCACGTCGCGGTCTTGATGCCCATGACGACGAGCTCGACCAATTCGTCAGCCAGCGCAGGATTGTCACCGAACGCGAAGGTTCGCAGATGCTGATACGGCTCGGGAATCCCCTTGCCCATCCTAGCAGCCGAGCTTGTCCGCGATGCCGCCAAAATCCCTCGCGACGATGTCCCATTGGCCGGTTGCTTCGAAATCGACCTTCTGAAGCGGGCCGTATTCGGTCGGCCGCGCCACGAAGGCGGTCTTCAACCCGTTCTTCTGCGCGGCGGCGAGATCGCCATTGTGGGCCGCGACCATCATCACCTCTTCCGGCCTGAGGCAGAGCAGCTTTGCTGCGCCGAGATAGGTCTCGGGATCGGGCTTGTAGTGCTCGAACAGCTCAGCCGACATGATGAGGTCCCACGGCAGGCCGGCGAACTTCGCCATGTTGGTGAGCAGCGCGACGTTCCCGTTCGAGAGCGGCGAGATCACGAATTTTGATTTCAGACGCCTCAAGCCGGCGACGCTGTCGGGCCAGGGATGCAGGCGGTGCCAGCCTTTGGTGAGGTAATCGAGATCGGCCTCGGTGAGGCCCTTGATCGCGAATTTCGCGACGAGCTGCTCCAGCGAGCGGCGGTGCAGGTCATCGAGCATGACGTAGCCGCGCTCTGGATGTTGGCGCACGTCGTCCATCGAGGCCATGTACATGCCACGCCAGCCGTCGACGAGCGCGGTCCAATCCGCGCTGATGCCGCGCTGCTTGCTCCACCACATGAAGTCGGTGATCAGGCTGGTGCGCCAGTCGACGACCGTGCCGAACACGTCGAACACCAGGGCTTTGACGGCGGAGAGATCGGACATGGGCGCTTCCTCCGATTGTTCTTATTGTCATTCCGGGGCGATGCGCAGCATCGAGCCCGGAATCCATTTCGCGTCGGAGTCTGCCGCCCGATGGATTCCGGGCTCTCGCTTCGCGAGCCCCGGAATGACGGCAGTTGGCGTGCCTGGATCAATCCAGATGGAACTTGGCCAGCTCGCGGTGCTCGGCCTTGATGTAGCGCACGGTGCCGGTGACCGAGCGCATCACCACCGTCTCGGTCTCGATCACGCCGTCCTTGCGGAACTTGACGCCCGAGAGCAGCGAGCCCGTGGTGACGCCGGTGGCGGCGAACAGGCAGTCGCCGCGCGCCATGTCCTCGATGCCGTAGATCATCTTGGGATCGTTGACGCCCATCTTGGCAGCGCGCTCGCGCTTCTCGTCGGAATCGAGGATGAGGCGGCACTGCATCTGGCCGCCGATGCAGCGCAGCGCCACGGCGGCGAGCACGCCTTCCGGTGCACCGCCGGTGCCGAGATACATGTCGACGCCGGTGTTGTCGGGGTCGGCGCAATGGATGACGCCGGCGACGTCGCCGTCGGTGATCAGGCGCACGGCAGCGCCGGTCGAGCGCACGCTCGATATGATGTCGGCATGGCGCGGACGGTCGAGCACGAGAACGGTGATGCCCTCAGGCTTCACGCCCTTGGCCTTGGCGAGGCGGCGGACATTGTCGGCCGGCGAGGCATCGAGATCGACGACACCCCTGTCGTAGCCGGGGCCGATCGCGAGCTTCTGCATGTAGACGTCGGGGGCGTGCAGCAGCGTGCCGCCGTCGGCCATCGCCATGGTGGCGATCGAGCCCGGCATGTTCTTGGCGCACAGCGTGGTGCCTTCGAGCGGGTCGACCGCGATATCGACCTCGGGACCGGCCTTGAGGCCGACCTGCTCGCCGATATAGAGCATCGGCGCCTCGTCGCGCTCGCCCTCGCCGATCACGATGGTGCCCTGGATCGGCAGCTTGTTGAGCTCGCGCCGCATGGCGTCGACGGCGGCCTGGTCGGCCGCCTTCTCGTTGCCGTGGCCGCGCAACCGCGCCGACGACACCGCCGCCCGCTCCGTCACCCGCACGATCTCCAGCGTGAGAATTCGCTCGAGCAAGGCGTGCGGGGGGACTTCAATATGGGTCGACATCGGCTTACTCCTTCGAAACGTTTCTGGGCGGGATTCCTGCCCGCGCTAACTCACAACGCCCACGGTTCGTTCGACCGAACGACCGCCTTATGGCTTGAGCATGACCTTTCCGGAAAAACGCTCAACACTTTGCGCTGCGCGGCCCTCCGGGTCCGAGGTCATGCTCTAGTTCTTCTCGATCCGGATCACCTGCGGCCGTCCGCTGATCACCTTGTCCTTCTGCACGGCGGCGAGCGCACGGCGCACGGCATCCTCGTGTGTGGCATAGGTGATCAGGATGACGGGCACGGGGACCGCCTTGCCGTCAGTGGGCGCAGCGCCGCCATTGGGATGACGCTGCACGATCGACTCGATCGAGATCTTCTGCTCGGCAAGCCGCGTCGCGATCGCGGCCGCAGTGCCGGGGAAATCGCGCGCGAGCAGGCGAATGTAATAGCCGCCCTCGTGGCGCTCCATCGGCGCCTTCTTGGTGTCGCGCAGCTGCCCGATCGGCCGGCCGAACGGATTGGCGCGGATGCCGCGCGCGACGTCGGCGATGTCGGCGACGACGGCGGATGCGGTCGCAGCACCGCCCGCGCCGGGGCCGACCAGCGTGATCGGCGGAATGCCTTCGCCATCGATCGTGACCGCATTGGTGACACCCATCACCTGCGCGATCGAGGAGGATTTCGGCACCATGGTCGGATGCACGCGCTGCTCGATGCCCTTGGCGGTGCGCACGGCAACACCGAGCAGTTTGAGCCGATAACCGAGATCGTCGGCGGCGCGAAGATCTTCCGGCGCGATGGAGGAGATGCCTTCGACATACACCGCACTTTGAGCAACTTTCGTGCCGAAAGCGAGGCTGGCGAGAATGGCGAGCTTTTGCGCGGTATCGTGGCCATCGACGTCGAAGGACGGATTGGCCTCGGCATAGCCGAGCCGCTGCGCATCCTTGAGGCATTCGGCGAAGGACAGGCCCTCCTGCTCCATCCGGGTCAGGATGTAATTGCAGGTGCCGTTGAGGATGCCGTAGACGCGGTTGATGCCGGTTCCGGCAAGGCCTTCACGTAACGTCTTGATGACGGGGATCGCGGCGCCGACCGCTGCCTCGAAATTCAGCGCACCGCCGTGCTTTTCAGCCGCCTTGGCCAGCTTGAGGCCGTGCTTGGCGAGCAGCGCCTTGTTGGCTGTGACGACCGACTTGCCGGCGCCGAGCGCGGCGTCCACCGCCGACAGCGCGGGATCGCCGGCGCCGCCCATCAGCTCGACGAAGCAATCGACCTCCGGATGCGTGGCGAGCGCGATCGGGTCCTTCGCCCAATCGAAGCCGCGCAGGTCGATGCCGCGCTTCTTCGCCTTCGAACGCGCGGTGACCGCAACCACGCGGATGCCCCGGCCGCTGCGCCCTGCGAGCACGCGCGCCTGTGTTTCGATCAAACGGATAACCTCGGCACCCACGGTGCCGAGCCCCGCTATGCCCACTTTCAGCGGTGCGACCATGATACTTCAGAAAACCTGCAGAAGAGAATTACCGCCGATTGGCGAGAGGAACCACGTTGTGCAACGTTTCGATGCCGCTTTCAAGGAAGCGGCGGACGCCGCGCGCGGCCTGCCTGATCCGTTGCTCGTTTTCCACCATGGCGATGCGGACATATCCTTCACCATGCTCGCCGAAGCCGACGCCGGGCGAGACCGCAACGCCGGATTTCTCCACCAACAGGGTCGCGAACTGCATGCTGCCGACGCTGCGGAAGGCTTCCGGCAGCGGCACCCAGGCGAACATCGAGGCCTCCGGCGGCGGGATCTCCCACCCCGCGCGGCCGAACGATTCAACCAGCGCGTCGCGGCGCTTGCGGTAGGTGTCGCGCATCTCCTTGATGCAATCGTCCGGACCGTTCAGCGCCGCGGTCGCCGCGACCTGCACCGGCGTGAAGGCGCCGTAATCGAGGTAGGATTTGACGCGGGCGAGCGCGGCGATCACGCGCTCATTGCCAACCGCAAAGCCCATGCGCCAGCCGGCCATCGAATAGGTCTTCGACATCGAGGTGAACTCGACGGTGCAGTCCATCGCGCCCGGCACCTGCAGCACCGAGGGCGGCGGGTTGCTCTCGTCGAAATAGACCTCGGCATAGGCCAGATCGGACAGGATCAGGATCTCGTGCTTCTTCGCGAAGGCGACGAGGTCCTTGTAGAAGTCGAGGCTCGCGACATAGGCGGTCGGGTTCGAGGGATAGCAGACGACGAGCGCGAGCGGCTTGGGGATCGAATGCACGATCGCCCGCTCAGCCGTCTCGAAGAATTGCGGCGTCGGCTCCGACGGCACCGAGCGGATGACGCCGCCCGCCATCAAGAAACCGAAGGCGTGAATCGGGTAGCTCGGGTTCGGACAGAGGATGACGTCGCCCGGCGCGGTGATCGCCTGCGCCACATTGGCGAAACCCTCCTTCGAACCCAGCGTCGCCACGACCTGGGTGTCGGGGTTCAGCTTCACGCCGAAGCGGCGGGCGTAATAGGCGGCCTGGGCCCGGCGCAGCCCGGGGATGCCGCGGGAGGCCGAGTAGCGGTCGGTGCGCGGCTTGCCGAGCGTCTCCTTCAGCTTCTCCAGCACATGCGCTGGCGCCGGCAGGTCCGGATTGCCCATGCCGAGGTCGATGATGTCGGCGCCGGCATTGCGCGCAGCCGCCTTGGCCCGGTTGACCTGCTCGAACACGTAAGGCGGAAGGCGGCGAATGCGGTAAAATTCTTCCATGGCTCTCTGGGCTCCGGGCAACCGGTCAGGACAGAATCGACAGGCCGCGAGGGCCGGCACGAAAGCACTCAGGCTCCATTGCGAAAATTACTCAAAATCAGATACTTAGAGCAATCGTCGGCAACGAAGATTGAAGTCGTTAGCCCTGACTCCAGGCTGAACCGAGGTCTTTTAGCACGGCAAAGCGGAGGCGCCAGCGATTACCTTGCCGGTCTCCCGGCCACGGGCCTATTTGGCGTCCTTGGCGGCGGCGGCCTGGCGATCGCGCGCGGCGGCGAGCTCGGCCTCGATCTTGGCGCGCTGCTCCAGCGGGATAATCGCCTGATCGCGATCCGGCGGCAGATCATGCACCGGCAGATAGGTCCCGGGCTCCCTGGCGCGCGGCGGCGCATCCGCGGGCGCCAGATCCGCGAGTTGACTCGAACACCCGCCCAGGGCGAGCGCGGCCATCAGCACCGCGCCGGAGATCGGCAGCGTCTTTTGCAGGTCCCATAACGCCAACACTTGGGAAATCCCCTACTCGTCCCAAAGCACGGCCCCGGGCAAGCTTACCCAAGACCGTGCGCAAGCTCAAACCATTGCTGCCCAAATGGTGCGAGCGAGAAAACAGCCGATGCCCAACAAACCGAGCCGTGCGGCCCGATTGTGACGGAACCAAGAAGATTTGTCGCAGTGCAACACATCTTCGAGAGTGTTTAACGTCAAACCTGCGAGCTTCGCGGTGACGAATACGGAATGAATCGTTACTGTTCTGCTCATGAGTATGGCCACGACCGATACGCCGAAACCCGAGACGAAGTTCGACGCCGAAGCCTTTGCGATGAACGTCGCGCGGGCGATGGAGAGCGGCGGCAAGGCGCTCGCCGCCTACCTCAAGCCGCGCGAGAGCGGCGAGGTGCAGGACCGTCCGCCGGCCGAGCTTGCCGAGGTCGTCAAGACGTTCACGTCGGTCGCCGAATATTGGCTGTCGGACACGTCCCGCTCGTCCGATCTCCAGACCAAGCTCGCCAAGGACTATCTCGACCTGTGGGGCTCGGCGGTGCGTCGCATGGCCGGCCAGGACGCCGAGCCGGCGATCGCCCCCTCGCCGCGCGACAAGCGCTTTGCCGATCCGGAATGGAAGTCGAACCAGTTCTTCGACTTCGTCATGCAGCTCTATCTGCTCACGACCAAATGGGCGCAGGAGCTGGTGCGCGACGCCGAAGGGCTCGATCCGCACACGCGCCGCAAGGCCGAGTTCTACGTCCAGCAGGTCACCAACGCGCTCTCGCCGTCGAACTTCGTGCTGACCAACCCCGAAGTGCTGCGCGAGACGGTGGCGTCCAGCGGCGAGAACCTCGCGCGCGGCCTGAAGATGCTGGCCGAGGACATCGCCGCCGGCAAGGGCATGCTGAAGATCCGCCAGTCCAACCCGGACAATCTCGTCGTCGGCGTCAACATGGCGACGACGCCGGGCAAGGTGATCTACCAGAACGAGATGATGCAGCTGATCCAGTATTCGCCGACGACGGAGAAGGTGCTGCGCACGCCGCTCCTAATCGTGCCGCCCTGGATCAACAAGTTCTACATCCTCGATCTCAAGCCGGAGAAATCCTACATCAAGTGGTGCGTCGACCAGGGCATCACCGTCTTCGTGATCTCATGGGTCAATCCCGACAAGCGGCTCGGCAACAAGGGCTGGGAAGACTACATGAAGGAAGGCCCGCTCACGGCGATGGACGTGATCGAGAAGATCACCGGCGAGATGAAGGTGCATACCGCCGGCTATTGCGTCGGCGGCACGATGCTCGCGACCACGCTGGCCTGGCTCGCCGAGAAGCGCCGCCAGCGCGTGTCGTCCGCGACGTTCTTCGCGGCCCAGGTCGACTTCACCCATGCCGGTGATCTGCTCGTGTTCGTCGACGAGGAGCAGATCGCGGCACTCGAGCAGGACATGAAAACGGTCGGCGTGCTCGAAGGCTCGAAGATGGCCATGGCCTTCAACATGCTGCGGTCCAACGACCTGATCTGGTCCTACGTGGTCAGCAACTATCTGAAGGGCCAGCAGCCGAGCGCATTCGACCTATTGCATTGGAACTCCGATGCGACACGGATGACCCAGGCCAACCATTCCTATTACCTGCGCAATTGCTACCTGGAGAACCGGCTCTCCACCGGCACGATGGCGCTCGACAACACCCTGCTCGATCTCTCCAAGGTGAAGGTGCCGGTCTACAATCTCGCCACCCGCGAGGATCACATCGCGCCCGCGGAATCGGTGCTCTACGGCTCGCAATTCTTCGGCGGCCCGGTGAAATACGTGCTGTCCGGCTCGGGCCACATCGCGGGCGTGGTCAATCCGCCTGCCGCGAACAAGTACCAGTATTGGACCAACGACAACATCAAGAACGTCAGCGTCGCGCAGTGGATGAAGGGCGCCGTGGAGCACAAGGGCTCGTGGTGGCCGGACTGGCGGGAGTGGCTCGGCGAGCTCGATCCCGAGGAAGTCCCGGCGCGCGCGGTCGGCAGCGACGCATTCCCGCCGATCGAGGACGCGCCCGGCAGCTATGTCAGAGTTCGCGCGTAGCGGAATCCGGCGCGCTTTCGTATAGGATAATTGTTTGAGCATGATCTTTTCGGAAAATCGCTACTCACTTTTCCGGATCATGCTCTCTCCTCAATCCAGCGACGACACAGGGGACCGGCACTATGACACGCGAATTGTTCTGGCTGACACTGACGGTGATCCTGACGGGAGTTCTGTGGGTTCCCTACATCATCAACCGCTGCCAGGTTCGCGGTTTGAGCGGTGCCATGGCCAACCCCGCGCGCGGCGACAAGCCGCAGGCGGAGTGGGCAAACCGGCTGATGTTCGCCCATGACAACGCGGTCGAGAACCTCGTCATCTTCGCCCCGCTGGTGCTGATCCTGAACGCGATCGACTATTCCACGAAATGGACGGTGCTTGCCTGCGCGGTCTATTTCTGGTCGCGCGTCGCGCACATCATCGTCTATGCGCTCGGAATTCCGGTGTTCCGCACCCTCGCCTTCACCGTCGGCTTCTTCGCCCAGGCCGTGCTGGTGCTGGCGATCTTCAGGGTGGTTTAGTCTCGTGTCCCGGACAAGGCGCGGCACATTGGTGACGTGCCGTAGAGCCGGGACCCAGAACGCAACAAGCGAAGCATAGATGGGCCCCGGCTCTGCAGCGCATCACTGAAGAAGTGCTGCGCTGCGTCCGGGGCACGAGCAGTGCCTGCCTCACTCCTCCGGCAGGCCGAGCATCAGCCGCATGTTCTGCACGGCTGCGCCGGATGCCCCCTTGCCGAGATTGTCGAGCCGGGCGACCAATAGCGCCTGGTGATATTTGTCGCTGGCGAAGACGTAGAGCTCGAGCATGTTGGTCTCGTTGAGCGCCTCCGGCTCGAGCCGGCCGCCCTTGCTCGCCTCGTTCTGCAGCGGCATCACCTTGACGTATTTCGAGCCGGCGTAACGCTTTGCCATCGCGGCCTGCAGGTCGGCGCCGCCTGGCTTGCCCGGCAACGTGTCGAGCTGGAGCGGCACCGAGACCAGCATGCCCTGGCGATAATTGCCGACCGAGGGAATGAAGATCGGCCGCCGTGTCAGGTTCGAATAGAGCTGCATCTCCGGCAGATGCTTGTGCTCGAAGCCGAGGCCGTAGAGCTCGAAGGACGGCGCGCTACCATCCTCGAAGCTTGCGATCATCGACTTGCCACCGCCGGAATAGCCGCTCACCGCGTTGACGGTGACGGGATAATCAGGCGGCAGCAGGCCGGCATCGACGATCGGCCGCAGCAGCGCGATCGCGCCGGTCGGATAGCAGCCGGGATTGGAAACCTTCTTCGCGGCCTTGATCTTGCCGGCCTGGTCAGGCGTCAGCTCCGCAAAGCCGTAAGCCCAGTCCGGCGCGACCCGGTAGGCGGTCGAGGCATCCAGCACCTTCGGCGCGTGAGCCCCCATGCCGTCGACCAGGGCAACGGTTTCCTTGGCGGCATCGTCGGGAAGGCAGAGGATGACAAGATCCACCTCCTCCATCAGCGCCTTCTTGGCCGCGGGATCCTTGCGCTTGTCGTCGGCAATGGTCTTCACCGCGACGTCGCTTTGGAGCTTCAGCCGCTCGTTGATGCCGAGCCCGGTGGTGCCGGAGCCGCCGTCGACGAAGACGGTGGCCGGCTTCTTGGCCGCGCTGGTGGCCGGAGCTTTGGTGGTGTCAGCGAGGCTCATGATGCGCTCCCTTCGAGCATGTTCGTGTCGTCTGCGAAAATCTGCGGCCTTGCCTGCCGCATCAATTGTGAGATCCGCTTGGCATCGGCATCGCCGCCGTCAAGCGCATTCGCGATCGCTGCATAATCGGCATCCGACTTGTGCTGGTTCAGCTTGAAGCTGCCTTCGACCTCCTCAACGGTCATGACCAGCCCAACGATCCCTTTCTTCATCGTCTCCAGCCGACCCGCCGTCATCTTGGCCGACGTCCACGGCTTTTTCGGCAACAGCCAGCTCTCGAACTTGGCGCTAAGCGTCTCGAGCTGCACCGCCAGCTCGTCATCCGACAACAGCCGAACCGGCCCGCTCAGATGCACCGACTGGTAGAGCCAGGTCGGAACCTGATCCGGCGAGACGTACCAGTCCGGCGATACATAGGCATCCGGGCCGTTGACCGCGAGCAGCCACGACGCCTCGCCGCCCGCCAGCTTTAGCAGCGGATTGTGACGGGCGAGATGAAAGGCAGCCTGCGGGGTGCCGTCCGCGGCATAGGTCAAATAGAACGGCAGCGGCGAGGCGATCGGCCGCTTGCCATCGAAGGCGCACATCGTACCGAAGCCGCGCTCCTCGGCAAATTTCAGGCTCGTGGCGCGGTCCTGCTTGAAAAAGGGTGGCGTGTACATCGTGGTCTCCTGCTGGGCCTCCTCGGGGGGCCGCCGGATCAGATCGCGCTGACAGGAGAGAGGATGCCGCGGATCGGGTCCAGCGGCAAAGACGATGATCTCAAACGCGATCGACCGCCCAAACCGCTAAGCTGCGGCGGCGGCGACGGGCGAACAGAATGGTCGCGGCGTTGATCATGGCGCGCGGCTATAATGCCAGCTGGTTCCATGGTCAAGAGTAAATCGGTTCAGTGGGACGGCAGGATGCGCACAGATGTCATCGGACCGCCGTGGAATTTCTACTAAAAGTAGGGGTTTTCGAGAACGACCGGCGGGACACAACCTCTTCGCCGGCCCCGAGCCGTTCGCACCCAGCCTCAGGACATCACCATGACCGAGATTACTCGTCGCGCAACGCTAGCAGGCGCCGCCGCATCGGCGCTCCTGCCTTTCGTGAAGATTTCGCCCGCGGGCGCCGCCGCGCCGCTGGCCGAGAAGCAGAATGCGAGCTTCTATCGCTACAATGTCGGCACCCACCAGGTCACGGTGGTCTGCGACGGCGTTGCGACCGTCAATCTGACCGACAATTACGCCGCCGGCGCCAGCAAGGATGACATCAACAAAGTGTTCGCCGAGCACCACCTGCCGGCCGACAAGGTCACCCACACCTTCAACCCGGTGGTGGTCAACACCGGACCGAAGCTCGTCGTCATCGATACCGGGCTCGGTCCCGACCAGTTCACACAGTCGAAGGGCAAGGTCGGCCAATTCCAAAACAATCTCGCCGCCGCCGGCATCGACCGCGCGGCGGTCGATACCGTCATCATCTCCCATTTCCATGGCGACCACATCAACGGCCTGCTGGCGGCCGAGAACAAGCCCGCCTTCCCCAATGCCGAGATCATGGTTCCGGCGGTGGAATGGAAGTTCTGGATGGATGACGGCGAGATGAGCAAGGGGATGGGCAATCCGATCCTCGAGAACAATTTCAAGAACATCCGCCGCGTGTTCGATGCCCTGGGCCGCAAGGTCACGCAATATGAGGCCGGCAAGGAAGTCGCGCCCGGGATCACCTCCATGGCGAGCCCCGGCCACACGCCGGGCCACAATTCCTTCATCGTCGCCTCCGGCGCCGAGAAGGTGCTGGTGCAGGTGGACATCACCGCGGGCGCAGCGTTCCTGTTCGTGAAGCATCCCGAATGGAACATCGCATCCGATGTAGACAAACCGCTGGCCCAGCAAACGCGCCGCAAGCTCTACGACATGGCGATTGCCGAGAAGATGCCGATCCAGGCCTTCCACGCCGCCTTCCCCGGTCTCGTCCGGGTCGAGAAGGAAAAGGACGGCTCCGGCTACCGCTGGATCCCCGCGATCTGGAACGCATCGCTGTAGGCTTGCGCAGTAGGCTTGGCCTGACGCCCTGACCGGGCAGCCCCGGTTGCCCGGTCAGATCACGCGCCAGATCCATTCCATGATCTTGGCGAGCACGTCGCCGAACAGCAGGAGCACGGCGGACCAGATCAGGGCCGAGACAAAGTTTGCGGCCTGGAAGGTCCAATAGGGCATCTCGAAGATGCCGGCCGCAAGCGGCACCGAGGCGCGCAAGGGGCCGAAGAAGCGCCCGATGAAGATGCTGGGAATGCCCCAGCTGCGCACGAAAGCCTCGCCCCTGGGCAGGAGTTCCGGATAGCGCGAGAGCGGCCACATCTGCGCGACCCGCTCCTTGTAGCGGAAGCCGAACCAATAGGAGACCCAATCGCCCAGCGCCGCACCGAGTGCGCCGGCAATCCAGACCGGGAAGAAATTGATGCCGCTGGCCCCGATCAGCGCACCGATCGCCACCAGCGCGCCCCAGGCCGGGACCAAAATCGAAATGAAGGCAAGCGACTCCCCGAATGCGAGCAGGAATACGATCGGCGCGGCCCAAGCCTGGTGAGCGCGCACGAATTCGACGAGGGCGTGCGCAAACTGCTCCATACCAGATTAGCCTTCCCGCCCCGTCTCAAGGTGCTGCTCGATGAAAAGGACTGGTAAGCCAAGGACTTGTGTGACATCAAGTCACATAACCCGACATCACCAGGCCGGAGCGTCAAATTGCCGGGAAATGGCGAGGCTGCGGCGTAAAATCGCCGGGATTGCCTCCCAACCCACAGCGCCCGACCGCCCTGCGGTAACCTTTCCAAGTCAGAAGTGGCATAGTCGGCCTAACCGATTCGCTGCCTCTGCAGCCCTCAAACCGCATCAAGATATATGTCCAAACAGTTGAAGCCAAAAGCAAAAGACGATTTTTTCGGCGGTGACGAGCCGAAGGCCCGCGCCGCCGTCAAGGCGGCGCCGCGCAGTGGCGGGGAAGCCGATTACACGGCAGCCGACATCGAGGTGCTCGAAGGGTTGGAACCGGTGCGGCGCCGGCCGGGCATGTATATCGGCGGCACCGACGAGAAGGCGCTGCATCATCTGTTCGCCGAAGTCATCGACAACTCGATGGACGAGGCGCTGGCCGGGCACGCGACCTTCATCGGAGTCGAGCTGAGTGCGGACGGTTTCCTGACCGTCACCGACAACGGCCGCGGCATCCCGATCGATCCGCATCCGAAATTCCCGAAGAAGTCGGCGCTCGAAGTCATCATGTGCACGCTGCATTCGGGCGGCAAGTTCGACAGCAAGGTCTACGAGACCTCGGGCGGTCTGCACGGCGTCGGCATCTCGGTGGTGAACGCCCTCTCCTCGCGTCTCGAGGTCGAGGTTGCGCGCAGCCAGAAGCTCTACCGCATGACCTTCGAGCGCGGCCATCCCAAGGGCAAGCTTGAGGACCTCGGCAAGGTCAACAATCGCCGCGGCACGCGCGTGCGCTTCAAGCCCGACACCGACATCTTCGGGCAGAAGGCCGCGTTCAAGCCGCAGCGCCTGTTCAAGATGACGCGCTCGAAGGCCTACCTGTTCGGCGGTGTCGAGATCCGCTGGAACTGCGCGCCCGAGCTGCTCAAAGGCGTCGAGGACGTGCCGGCGGAAGCGACGTTCCACTTCCCGGGCGGCCTCAAGGACTATCTCGCTGCCGCGATCCACGCCGACACGCTGGTGCATCCGGACATCTTCTCCGGCAAGTCAGGACGCAACGGCGCGCACGGCGCCTGCGAATGGGCGGTGGCCTGGACCGCGGATGCCGACGGCTTCCTCTCCTCCTACACCAACACCGTGCCGACGCCCGACGGCGGCACCCACGAATCCGGCCTGCGCAGCGCGCTGCTGCGCGGCTTGAAGGATCACGCCGAGCGCGTCGGCCAGGGCAAGCGCGCCGCCTCCGTCACCTCGGAAGACGTGATGGTGGGCGCCGCCGTGATGCTGTCGGTGTTCGTGCGCGAGCCCGAATTCCAGGGCCAGACCAAGGATCGCCTCGCCACCGCCGAAGCGCAGCGCATCGTCGAGCAGGCAATGAAGGACCCGTTCGACCATTGGCTGTCGGGCAATCCGAACATGGCCAACCGGCTGCTCGACTTCGTCATCGACCGCGCCGAGGAGCGGCTGCGGCGGCGGCAGGAGAAGGAGACCGCGCGCAAGACGGCCGGCAAGAAGCTGCGCCTGCCCGGCAAGCTCGCCGACTGCACCGATGCCGGCACCGAGGGCTCGGAGCTGTTCATCGTCGAGGGCGACTCGGCCGGCGGCAGCGCCAAGCAGGCGCGCGACCGCAAGACCCAGGCCGTGCTGCCGCTGCGCGGCAAGATCCTCAACGTCGCCTCCGCCGGCAAGGACAAGCTGACGGCGAATGCGCAGCTCTCCGACCTCGTGCAGGCGATCGGCTGCGGCACGCTCGCGCAATATCGCGAGGAGGATCTGCGCTACCAGCGCATCATCATCATGACCGACGCCGACGTCGACGGCGCCCACATCGCCTCGCTCCTGATCACCTTCTTCTACCGCCAGATGCCGCGGCTGATCGACGAAGGCCACCTCTTCCTCGCGGTGCCGCCGCTCTACAAGCTGACCCACGGCTCCAAGTCGGTCTACGCCCGCGACGACGCCCACAAGGAGGCGCTGCTCAAGAGCGCGTTCAACGCCAACGCCAAGGTCGAGGTGAACCGCTTCAAGGGGCTCGGCGAGATGATGCCTGCGCAGCTCAAGGAGACCACCATGGACCCGGCCAAGCGGACGCTGCTCAAGGTGGTGCTGCTGGCCGACGACCGCGACACCACGGCGGATTCGGTCGAGCGGCTGATGGGCACCAAGGCCGAGGCGCGCTTTGCCTTCATCTCGGACAAGGCCGAGTTTGCCAGCGACGAGCTGCTGGACGTTTGAGGCGGCAACCAAACCGGCTGCACGCCAACACAGCCCCGGCCCAAAGCCGGGGCTGTGTCTTTGGGGCAACGGCCGTTGTTTCGGACCAGTTTACCTTGTGTGCTGCCGGGATCTTCGTTGCTTCCGGGGATGCGCCTCGCGGCGACTCGGCCAGCGACTCAGCGGATGTTGCGGCCGGGAGCAGGATTGCCTCCGTCTCGGACAAAACCGAATTTGCTAACGAAACCTTACTCAAGATCAAGTCGCCAAAACTTGCTCAAGCCATTGAAATATAACAATTTTTCTAGATCTAGGAGACGCCGCCGCAAAATACCCGCGCACCGGCGTTTTCCGGCGACTGTGCCTGTCCGGCAACAGCATTTCGGCAAGAACCGTCTATAGTTCAGGCATCAGATGACACGGACTTCAGTGCGCTCGCGCCGACAAGGTTTGGGGATTTAAAATGAAGAAGACATTGCTCGCTTTGACCGCGCTCGCGGCGATGACCGGTTCGGCCTCGGCTGCCGACTTGGGCGCTCGTCCCTATGCGAAGGCTCCGATGCCGGCGCCCGTCGCCAACTGGACCGGCTTCTACGTCTTCGGCGGCGGCGGCGGCGGTCTCTCCAACACCGACCAGCATGTGCAGACCACGGTGGGCGCGGTTCCGCTGACGATCAATCAGCGTCAGGGCGGCTCGGGTTGGTTCGGCACCGTCGGCGCCGGTTACGACTGGCAGTTCAGCGGCACCTGGGTTGCCGGTGTGTTCGCTGACGGTCAGTTCGGCAGCATCAAGGGCACCATCCAGGATCCTATCTTTGGCCTCACGGGCAGCCAGAAGCTGGAAACCTCGTGGGCTGCTGGTGTTCGCCTCGGCTGGCTGGTCGCACCGAACGTTCTCTCCTACGTGAACGGCGGTTACTCGGGCGCGCATTTCGGCCGCACCAACTTCACCAACCTCGCCGGCACGCCCGCTGGTATCCACCTCGACGGTTACGATCGTCACGGCTGGTTCGTCGGCGGCGGCGTCGAGAACAGCCTGAACTTCTTCGGCATCACCTCGCCTGGCTGGTTCATGAAGACCGAGTATCGTTCGGCCTTCTACAGCGGCAAGACCAACACGGAGCTGACCGACGTCGGCAACGTTCCGCTCGCCAACAGCATCCGCACCACCCACTGGAACCAGACCATCAGCACCTCGCTGGTCTACCGCTTCAACTGGACCGGTCCGGTCGTCGCGAAGTACTGATCCGATCTCACGATCAAGCGTCAAAGCCCCGGCATCGCCGGGGCTTTTTCGTTTTGGGCTCTAGCGTCCTTGCGGCCACGGCCCATTGTGTCCGTACCAGAGCTACGGCTAGTCTGTCGGCAAGTTTTCGTGGCTGCGGCAGTCATTGATGCCGTGGAGCGCGACAGAAGCGGACCGATGGGAGGAAGGCATGCGCAGATTTCTGCTGGTGGCAGGCCTGTTTGCAACCGCCCTCGGCCTGCTCTGGATCGGACAGGGCACGGGCACGGTTCCGTGGCCGCGATCGAGCTTCATGGTCAACCAGCTGCACTGGGCCGGCTATGGCGCAGCCATGGCCGGGTTCGGGCTGGTGCTGATCTGGCAGAGCAACCAATAGAAGAAACCAGGGAATCCAAGCATGACATCCAGCCGGTTCGATCTCCGCGGCAAGGTCGCGATCGTCACGGGAGGCAATGGCGGCATCGGGCTCGGCATGGCGCGCGGCCTCGCCGATGCCGGCGCCGATATCGCCGTGGTCGGACGCAACGAGAGCAAGTCCGCCACCGCCGTGGCCGATCTCAGGCAGCGCGGCGTGAAGGCGATCGCCGTCGCCACCGACGTGACCGACAAGGCGGCGGTCGCAGCCATGATCGACCGTGTCGTCAAGGAGCTCGGCCGCATCGACATCCTCGTCAACAATGCCGGCATGAGCATCCGCAAGCCGCCGCACGAGCTCGAGCTCGACGAGTGGAACAAGGTGATCGACACCAATCTCACCAGCGCCTTCGTGTGCTCGAAGCTGGCCTATCCGGCGCTGAAGGCGTCCGGCAACGGCAAGGTGATCAACATCGGCTCGATGATGTCGATCTTCGGCGCGAGCTTCGCGACCGCCTATGCAGCCAGCAAGGGCGGCATCGTGCAGTACACCCGCGCCTGCGCCAATGCCTGGGCGCCGGACAACATCCAGGTCAACGCCATCCTGCCGGGCTGGATCGACACCGATCTCACCCGTGGCGCGCGACAGCAGGTCTCGGGGCTGCACGAGCGCGTGCTGGCGCGCACGCCTGCGGGGCGCTGGGGCGACATCGACGACTTCGCCGGCATCGCCGTGTTCCTGGCATCGTCCGCGTCGAATTTCGTCACGGGCACCGCGATCCCGGTCGACGGCGGATTCTCGGTGATGGCCTGAGGCCGGTCTGCGCGCCATCCAACAACGCAAAAAAGAAGCCCCGGACGACGCCGGGGCTTTTGAATTGAGACAGTGCTTTTCTTGATCGTTGGTCGCGTTGCGTCGACGTGCTCAGTAGCGGGCGATGGTGGGGGCGTCGAACTTGTAGCTCGCACGCACCACGGCCCACTGAATGTCGCGCGGCTTGGCATCGAAGGTGTAGTTTCCGGAGGTGCCGCCGAGCTGATAGGTCTGGCTGGTGAAGGCCGCGTAGTTGTATTCGAGGCCGACGATCCAATTGCGGGTGACGCCGTACTCCCAGCCGGCGCCGACGGTCCAGCCGTTGGCCCAGTGGGTTTGTCCGCCCGAGCCCGTCGCCACACCGACGGTGTCGGTGACCGAGAGGCGGTTGTTCGCGCCGGCATAGCCACCCTTGAAATAGAACAGGTTGTTCTGCACGGCGAAGCCGGCGCGGCCGACCACGGTGGCGAGCACGTTGGTACGCCAGGAGAACACGTTATCCCCCGCGCCAAACGCGGTGTTCGTGAACGAGCCCTTGTTATCGAGGCCGGAGATCGTGCCTTCCACGCCGAACACGTAGTTGTTGGCTTGCCAATTGTAGCCGATCTGCGCGCCGCCCATGACGCCCGCGTTGCGCTGGCGATAGCCCTCTCCCGGCAGCAGATCGCCGAACGCCGCGCCGGTGCCGTTGTTGATGAACTGCTGGTTGGTCCATGCGCCGCCGATGTGGCCGCCGACATAGAAGCCGGTCCAGTTGAACAGCGGCTCGACATAGGCGGGCGCCTTCGTGTAGCGCGCACCGAGATCGGCGGCGGAGGCACCGGTCGAAACCAGAGCCGTCGTGCAGGCGAAGGCGGCAATCAACTTATTACGCATGGTACACCCCGTGTCCTTGGATGGACGCACGGTCACAGACGGCTCTTACTAAAATTGAAATCAACACGGTTAACGTGGCGGTTGGGCCAGCATCACGCCGTGAATCCGATGGCGATGTTGCAAGCGTGCAACGCATCGCGCGCGAATTCACGCCGCGTTATCCCCACCGAAGTCCTACGCTAGGATTGCGGTGCGGCGCGCGAATGCACGTGCTCGGGCCGCACGCCGAGCGCAAGCAGGCGCGCCGGGATGCCCTGCAGCCATGGCAGCGCGGTGATGAGGCGCACGACCAGCGGCACCTTCAGCGGCCGATCGCCGCCCTGCAAGGCGCCGCTGATGATGTTGTTCTGCACGACCATCTGCATTCGCTGTGTCATCTTCACAGGGAACTCGCGACGGCGCCTGATGGCATCGAGCTCGTGCTCGGACGGGCAGCCATGCTGCAGCTTGTCCGCCAGGAGGTTCGCGGTTGCAACCGCATCCTGCACGGCGAGATTGACGCCGACGCCGCCGATTGGCGACATCGCATGGGCGGCATCGCCGATGCACAACAGGCCTGGCTGCGTCCAGCGCGTCAGACGGTTGATCGCGACGGTGAGCAGCTTGACGTCGTCGAAGCTCTTCACCTCGGCGATGCCGGAGCGGAGGATCGGCGCCATGCGCACGACGTCGTCGAGCAGCGCCGAAAGTCCCCTCGCCTTCACCGCATCGTACTGTCCCTTGGCGATGACATAGGCGCACTGCCAATAATCGCCGCGGTCGAAGGTGATCATCATCTTGCCGGGCTCGACCCGCGCGAACACGTTCTCGGTCTCTTCGGGTCTGCGGCCGGCGCGAAACCACAGCACGTCCATGGGCGCGCCGATCTCCTCGACGCTAAGGCCGGCGCGCTCGCGCACCGTCGAATGCCGGCCGTCGCAGGCGATGGTGAGATCGGCCTCGATGTCGATGATGCCCTCAGGCGTCTTCGCCCGCACGCCGGCGATCGTCTCGCCGCGGCGGATCAGATCGATCGCCTCCGTGCTCATCATCACCTCGAGCGAGGCAAAGCGCCTGCCCGCCTCGCGCAGAAAATTCAAGAAGTCCCATTGCGGCATGAAGGCGATGAAGGGGTATTTGGTATGGAGCCGGCTGAGATCGGCAATGCGCACCGGCGTGCCGCCGAACAGGCCGTCCATTTTTTGCAGACGCTGGTGCGGCAACTTGAGGAAGCCGTCGATCAGGCCGAGCTCATCCATCACCTGAAGCGTCGAGGGATGCACGGTATCGCCGCGGAAGTCGCGGAAGAAATCGGCATGCTTCTCCAGCACCACGACGTCAATGCCGGCGCGTCCCAGGAGGTAGCCGAGCATCATGCCGGCAGGTCCCCCGCCGACGATGCAGCAGCGGACCTTCATGGTCCTCGCAGGTTGTTGGTCGGGTGTCACTGCAGACGAGATCCGCGAGGTGAGTATCGATGAAGAGATGTCCGCCGATACTAGCGCGATTCAGGTCAAAGACAGTCCTAATTGTGCAGGGCGCAGGTGGATCAATGCCGGTTGGGAGCAGCAGACCGGCGTCAAATGAAAGGCCCGTTTCGTGCGGGCCTTCCGTGACAATCGCGTTCGACTATTTCTGATCCTCGCTGCTCGTCCCGGACCCCGGACTGCCGATCGGCACCCCATTCGGAGCGCGCCCGGCACCCATGTTTCGCTCGGCCTGAGCTGCCGTGGGCGACTTGCCGGCGGCAGTCGGCGCCTGAACGTTGGGATTGGTCGGGCTGTTATTGGTGTTGATGTTGGCGCCTGTGGTGGTGCCCTGCGTTCCCATCCCAGAGGGAGCCGACGGCCCGGAATTGGCACTGCTGGGCGAGGTGCCGATTCCGGCACCCGAGCTGGCCGCAGATCCGCCGCTGGCTCCGCCGGTCCCCGTGCCTGCCGCGGCACCGGCACCCGCACCTGCGCCACCACCACCGCCTCCGCCACCACCGCCTCCTTGAGCAAGGGCGGCCGTCGAAAGCGCAGCACAAGCGATCGTGACGAGGATGGATTTACGGATCATGGATCGTCTCCCTGGTTTGGCAGACAATCCAGCCCGGCAGGAGTTGTTCCTTCCGCAGGGGAAGCGAGCTTCTCGTCTCAGGACTTTGGCGACTTGCGGTCCCACGGCCGTTTGCCCTCGGCGTCGCGATCCCATGGCCGCGTGGCCGGAGCCCCCTTCTCATCCTCGGCGGCCTTCGCGCGGTCCGCCTGGACGCGTTCGCGATCGGTGAGAGGTGGGGCTGTGGGAACTGGATTCGTTTGAGCCAGAACCGGAAGCGTCGTAAGGAGCGCGACAATAATGAATTTTGTCATTCCCGGCTCTAGCACTTTCACCTTGGCTTGTCCGATTTAAGTTCGGCCGCTGCGCAAGATCATCCCGTCACAATCGAACAGCGCATCAATTATTGCTCCGGTTCGCGCTGCGAAAGCTCTTGATCTCTGACACGCTGCCGTCGCGATAGGTCAGCTCCACCGAGACGGATTTCGTGCTTGGCGCGAGCTTCATGTAGAGCGGCATGCCGGCGCTGACCGCGCTGGGGTCGCGCATGTCGCAGGGCGGCATCTTCAGCACCTGGTTGGGCACGGCGGTGTCGACGCCGATGCGCACCTCGCGAATGGCGCAGCGGTAGGAGACGAGATGCGTGTAGTAGACGAGCAGTCCGTTGAACTCGCGGAACGACAGCCAGCTCGTCGAGGTCATGTCGAGGATTTTGCGCTGGTCGCGGATCAGCGCGGCCTCGGGATCGAACCTGATCGGGAACGGGCCCTGCATGTCGCCGGACTGATCGACATAACGGACCTCGATGGTCCCGGCCTGCGCATCCGGCGGCAGCTCGATCGACGGGTTGGGCATCCGCTTGCGCGTGCGCGGATCGAGCGTGTCGATGAATCCGGTCTCGCGGAAATCGCCCGCGCCGGCCATGCGCCAGGAAATGCCGAGCGTCGGATCGGCGAAAGAGAAGGTCACGCTCCAGCCGCCATTGTGACGCGAGAAGCTCGCGATCGGCGCGTTGAGGGTCTCCTCCTTGGGCATCTGCGGCACCGACACCGGCGGCAGCGCCGCAAGCTTCGTGGGCGGCGGATCGTCCGAACGCGCGGCGGTGTCCTTGGCGAGGCCGCTGAGGAAGACATCGTCGACCATCTGGTCGAAATAGACAGGCACCTGCCTGTGCTTCACGGTGTCGGCGAGCTCGCTGACGGCACGGCGGGTACGCTGCGCCACCTGCACCAGATTCTCGCCGGGCTTGAGCAGCTCCTTGGCGAAGGTGCGAGTAAACACTGAGTTTGGATTGGCGTCGTCATTGGAGAGCCGATCGAGCGCGGTCTGGCGGGGACCCGCGGAGAACACCGAGAACACGCCCTCGGGCAGCTGGGTCATCGGTGCGAGACCGCCGGCGCCGGCGACCGCACGGGTGCCCTTGCGCTCGAACGGGTTGTTTCGGCAGGCGTCGAACACCAGGATCGAGGTCCGCGCCTTCTTGTTCTGCAGCCGCTCGACGATGCGGTCGGCCAGGATCGAGGCGTCACGCACCAGCTCCTCCTGCCCTTCGGTCGCAGCCGGCACGTCGGTCGGCAGCAGATAGTTCTGCCCCGCGATCTCGAAGCCGTGGCCGGCATAGAAGAAGAACGCGGTGTCGCCGGGCTCGATCGCCTTGTCGAAGGCGAGCAGCGTCTCGGAGAATTGCTGCCGGCTCTGGTTCTCGGCGACCATCACCGAGAAGCCGAGCTGCCTCAGCGTGTCGCCCATGGTGCGGGCGTCGTTGACCGCCTTGAGCAGCTTCGGCACGTTCCTGTAATCGTTGTTGCCGACGACCAGCGCGACGCGCTTCTCGGCACAGGCGGGCACTGCGAAGCCGCTCAGGCCTACCGCGAGGCCAAGGGCCGCCAGAATTCTGAAAAGCCGACGCGTCATCGCAAAATTTCCCGTTGCAGAACCGGCCCTGCCGCCGATCTTCGAACGGCAGTTCATGGGACCCCCTGCCGCTGTGTGATAGTCGGCCCAGACCTGACGACGGTTCAAGGACGCTGGGGCTCCGATTGTACGATCCGACTATGGCCGATTCCGCTGGAATCTGTTTCCTTTTGGACAATTTCGCCGGAAGCGAGGGGCTGCCGTGTTGCACTGGTGTACGGACGAGGTCGACCCGAAGGATCGATTCGACTATTGGCGCGAGGTGCGCGCCAAGGGGTTGTTCGGCGTCACCGCCGAGCTCGCGCGCGAACGGCGCGCGGACTTCTTCGGCGAATTCTCGCTGCGTAAGCTGGGCGGCGCCGGCCTCGTCGAGCTGAAGGCCTCGCCCTACGCGGTCGAGCGCAGCGCGTCGGACATCGCCTATGCCCCGGGTGAGGCGATCTGCGTCTATCAGCAGCTCGGCAGCGGCGGCTGGTTCGGCGGCATGCGCGCAAGCGACTTTGCCATTGCCAATGGCAGCTTCGCCACCAGCCATACCGACCTGCCCTACCGCACCGGCCCGCTGGGCACCGGGGGCTTCCACCTGCGGATCCTCAAGATCCCCGTGAGCCACATCCCGGTACAGGACAAGCGCATGCGCGAGCTGGCGCCCCGGACCTTCAACGATCCGGCCCTGGCGCCCCTGCTCGCGGCCTGCTTCGCCGATCTCGGCGAAATCGCCGCGGACGATACGGCCTCTGCCGTCCAGACCTCGTTGGTCCAGGCGTTGGCCCACCTGGCGCTGATCGAGCGCGGCATCGTGCGGCCCGGAAGCCGGCGAGGACAGGAGGCACTGCGGACCGCCCGCCTCTCGCAAGCCCGGCGGCTGATCGCGCGCCACCTTCAGGACCCCAATCTTGCGCCGGCCATGGTGGCCGACCTGCTCGGCGTCTCCGTTCGTCACCTGCACATGCTGTTCGAGATGGCGGAGAAGAGCTTTTCCCAGACGGTGACCGACGAGCGCCTGAAACAGAGCCGCCGCCTGCTGCGCGAGGCGCCGGAACGGCTGATCGCCGACATCGCGTCGTCGTGCGGCTTCGAGAGCCTGGCGACCTATTACCGGGTATTCAACGCCGCTTATGGCATGGCCCCAGGTGATTTCCGGGCAAAAGGCTCGGACGGGCCTTAGCTGCTGTCTTGGCGGTTGCGGCTAGGCGGAGGGGCTCGGGGGAAAACCCCAGCCGCGCCCGTGATTTGGGCAAAAACCTCAGGCTTTTTAGGCTCTTCCCGCGCCCGCTCCATTGACTTTGGCCAATTCCCGCCTATGTTCCGGGTCGACGCGGCTCAGATCGAAGAGCGATTCCTGAGCCTTGCGCTTTGTCCGCGTGAGTCAGCACCCCCAGCTTCTTCGAGAGCGCGCCGTTTCGGGGTGGAACGCGACAGCCTTATTACCCTCGATTCCGAACGGCGGTTTCGACCAGAGGCTCAATGTCCTTTTCAGATCTCGGACTGTCCGAAAAAGTCCTCGCCGCAGTGGCGGCCACCGGTTACACCACCCCCACCCCCATTCAGGAACAGGCGATCCCCCACGTCCTCGCACGCAAGGACGTGCTCGGCATCGCCCAGACCGGCACCGGCAAGACCGCGGCCTTCGTGCTGCCGATGCTCACCATCCTCGAAAAGGGCCGCGCCCGGGCGCGCATGCCGCGCACGCTGATCCTCGAGCCAACCCGCGAGCTCGCGGCCCAGGTGAAGGAAAACTTCGACCGCTACGGCGCCGGCCAGAAGCTCAACGTCGCCCTCCTGATCGGCGGCGTCTCCTTCGGCGACCAGGATGCCAAGCTGATGCGCGGTGTCGACGTGCTGATCGCCACCCCCGGCCGGCTGCTCGACCATACCGAGCGCGGCGGCCTGTTGCTCACCGGCGTCGAACTGCTCGTCATCGACGAAGCCGACCGCATGCTGGACATGGGCTTCATCCCCGACATCGAGCGCATCTGCAAGCTCGTCCCCTTCACGCGGCAGACCCTGTTCTTCACCGCGACCATGCCGCCGGAAATCCGGCGCATCACCGAAGCCTTCCTGCACAATCCGCAGAAGGTCGAGGTCTCCAGGCCCGCCACGACCGCCGTCACCGTGACGCAAGCCCAGGTGCCCGCCGGCCGCGAGGCGCACGAGAAGCGCGAATTGCTCCGCCGTTTGCTACGCGAGGCTAAGGACCTCAAGAACGCGATCATCTTCTGCAATCGCAAGCGCGAGGTCGCGATCGTTCACAAATCGCTGCAGAAGCACGGCTTCAGCGTCGGCGCCCTGCACGGCGACATGGACCAGCCGGCCCGCATGGCCGCGCTCGACCAGTTCCGCAAGGGTGAGCTGCCCCTCCTCGTCGCCTCCGACGTCGCCGCCCGCGGTCTTGACATTCCCGAGGTCAGCCACGTCTTCAATTTCGACGTTCCCCACCACGCCGACGATTACGTCCACCGCATCGGCCGCACCGGCCGCGCCGGCCGAACCGGCACCGCGATCTCGATCGTGACACCGCTCGACCAGAAGTCGATGGCGGCAATCGAGAAGCTGATCGGCCAGAGCATTCCGCGCGCCGAAGGCGACTATGACGTCCACGCCGAAGCGGGCGAACAAGGCGAGCGTCCGCGCGAGCAGCGCGGCCGCGAGCGTTCACGCGGCGGACGCGGCAAGCCGCAGCGCGGCGAGCGGCGCGGTCATGACCGCGAACGCAGCCACGAGCCGCGCGAGGCGCGTGGCGAGGCACGGGCGGCTCCCGAGGCGAGGCCGGCACGCGAGGCACGGCCTCCGCGCGAAGCCAGGCAATCATCCGAGCCGCGCAATGGTGCGCGCCCGCAAGCGAATTCGTCGCATGTGCCCTCGATCGGCCGTCCCGAGCCGCGCCGCCAGCGCGAGATCGACAGCGAGCCGGGCGATCACTCGCATCTGCCGGCGTTTCTTCTGCGGCCGGTGCGCTCCCCCGCCGGCGCCTGAAGCGCGCTGGCGCGCCAGATTTCGGTTGAAAATCCTCGAACTGCAATTTTTTGGATGCCCCGTGAACGTATATTTACGGGGCGTTCACGATCGTCCGTTAGCCTACGAACATAATTTAAGGATTGCTGCGGTCGATGGCGCGTCGGCCGCTGTGGGGATGTTCAGTGATCAAGGTACTCGACGAACACGAACGCACGCTGGCGTTCGCCGAGGTGGCGCTCGGTCAGATCCGATCGCTTCGACAGACGGCCATTCCCCGCAATTACGAGATCTGGTACGTCTACGCCACCGGCTACAACGCACCGCTCAATAAGATCATCAATGAGACGCTGGCGCGCAGCGGCAAGCTGACCGAGGCCGATCTCGAGCAGATCTACGAGACCTATCTCTCCCACATCAAGACTACCGACCGCATCGACAAGGTCGGCGCGCGCGTCGTCGGCGAGATCGACGACGTGGTGAAGGTGTTGGGCGAGGCGCTCGGCATGACCGGGGCCTACGATACCAGTCTGTCGGATGCGACCGAGAAACTGTCGTCGGCCGAGAACCGCGACCAGGTCAAAGCGATCGTCGAGGCGCTGCTGCGCTCCACCAGCGAGATGCGCGAGACCAACAAGGCGCTGGAAGACCGGCTGACGCTGTCGAAGAACGAGATCAGCAATCTTCAGCAGAGCCTGGAGGCGATCCGCGCCGAAAGCCTGACCGATCCGCTCACGGGCCTGGGAAATCGCAAATATTTCGACCGCATGATCGGCATGGCGGTGCAGAGCGCGCTCGCCTCGGGCGAGCCGCTGTCGCTGCTGCTGTTCGACATCGATCACTTCAAGTCGTTCAACGATTCCTACGGCCATCTCACCGGCGACCAGGTGCTGCGGCTCGTCGGCCTTTCGCTGAAGCAGACCATCAAGGGCCAGGACATCACCGCGCGCTACGGCGGCGAGGAATTCGCGGTCGTTCTCCCCAACACCGCGATGCGCCAGGCACTGACGGTGGCCGATCACATTCGCCGCGCCGTGATGGCCAAGGAATTGAAGAAGAAATCGACCGGCGAAATCCTCGGCCGCGTCACCATCTCCGTGGGCGTCTCCATGCTCAGGGAGGGCGACGACACCGACGCGCTGATCGAGCGCGCCGACGCCTGCCTCTACGCCGCCAAGCGCAACGGCCGCAACCGCGTGATCTGCGAAGCCGATCCGGAATTCGCGATCGAGAGCCACAGCCGGGTGGCGTAGCGCCAAATTCATCTACCGCCGTCATTCCGGGGCGCACCTCTTGGTGCGAGCCCGGAATCCATACTCACGACGGTGGTTATGGATTCCGGGCTCGCGGCTATGCCGCGCCCCGGAATGACGGTGACAAGGGAGCGAGAACTTGGCCTCAACAACGGGCGAGCTTCCGCCGTCGCGTTATGAGCTACGGCGACCCGCCTTACGCGCCGTTTTCTTGGCCGCCCGCTTCTTTGCAACGGGCTTCTTCCTCGCCGCCTTCTTCGCCTTCGGTCGTTTCTTCACCTTGGCGCGCTGCGCGGCAGTGAGCGCCGCCCTCGCCCATTGCGCAAGCTCCTGGGAATCGTCGAACAGACGCGCCGGCAGCTCCCAGTAGGAATTCACAACCACGGTCTTGGCGCGGGTCGAATACTGGAACGGCTTTGAGCCTTCGGCTTCGAAGTCGGGAATGGTCGTCTCGTCGGCGCGAAAGAACAGGCCGGCGCGCAGTGACAGCGCGAAATTGACGCCGTCGGCGGAGATGCCGTAGCCGGAGAACATTTTCCGGATGGTGACCGGGCCGAAATCAACGAACAGGTCGATCAGGAATTCGCGGTCCATGCTGACGCTCTCTCGTGCCCCGGACGCAGCGCAGCGTGTAACGGTGCGCTGCAGAGCCGGGGCCCAGCCCTCTGCGACGGAAAGTATAGCGTGGATCCCGGCTCTGCGCAGCAGCGCAAGCGCGCTGCAGCGCGTCCGGGACAAGAGAGCAGAGCGTAGGCCGAAATTACCCGTCGATCTTTGCCGGCCGCAGCTCGACCGATTCGCCGCAACCGCAGGCGGAGACCTGGTTGGGATTGTTGAAGACGAACTGGGCCTGCATCTTGTCGGCCTTGTAGTCCATCTCGGTGCCGAGCAGGAACAGCACGGCCTTGGGATCGACCAGGATCTTGACGCCCTTGTCCTCGACGACCTCGTCGGTCGGGCGGATGTCGTGGGCGTATTCGACCGTGTAGGACTGGCCCGCGCAGCCGCCGTTCTTCACGCCGACGCGCAAGCCCACGATTTCCGAGTCCGCACGCTGGGTCAGCTCGGTGATGCGCTGGGCAGCGGCGTCCGTCAGCCGCATCACCTGCGGGCGCGGCCGCCGCGGCTTCGGAGTGGATGCTGGTGTCGAGCCTGACGAAATCTGGGTCATGTTGTCTATGTGGTCCGTTGCGGAGCGAATTCAATGCGGGCCGAGACCGTCACCACATGTTCAGCACGAGGCGGGCCTCGTCGCTCATGCGTTCCGGCGACCACGGCGGCTCCCAGACGACCTTGACGTCGACCACGCCGACACCGGGCACGCTCGCCACCGCGTTCTCGACCATGGTCGGCAGCTCGCCGGCGGCCGGACAGTTCGGCGTTGTCAGTGTCATCTGCACGTCGACGGAGCGGTCGTCCTTGATCTCGACCTTGTAGATCAGGCCGAGCTCGTAGATGTCGGCGGGGATTTCCGGGTCGAACACGGTCTTGAGCCCGGCGATGATCTCGCGGGTCAGCCGCTCGGTCTCCTCCGGCGGCAACGCCGAATGGGTCTCCATCGGATTGGCTTTGATTTCGGCCGTGTCACTCATGCAAACAAATCCCGCGCCTTCAGCAGCGCCTGTGCCAGATGATCGACTTCTTCCCGCGTATTATACATGCCGAACGAGGCCCGGCATGTCGCCGTCACGTTGAACCGCTCTAAAAGCGGCATGACGCAATGGGTGCCGGCGCGCACCGCGATGCCCTGGCGGTCGATCACGGTGGCGACATCGTGGGCGTGCGCGCCCTTGAGCTCGAAGGAAATCACGGGGCCCTTGCCCCGCGCCGTGCCGATCAGCCGCAGCGAGTTGATCTCGCGCAGGCGCTCCTGGGCGTAGGCGGTGAGGTCGGCCTCGTAGGCGGCGATGCGTTCCTTGCCGATCGAGTTGACGTAGTCGATGGCAGCGCCAAGGCCGACCGCCTCGACGATGGGCGGGGTGCCGGCTTCGAACTTGTGCGGCGGATCGCCATAGGTGACCCAGTCCTTCGCAACCTCGCGGATCATCTCGCCGCCGCCGTTGAAGGGCCGCATCGCGACGAGGTGCTCATGCTTGGCATAGAGCGCGCCGATGCCGGTCGGGCCATAGATCTTGTGGCCGGTGAACGCGTAGAAATCGCAGTCGAGATCCTGCACGTCGACGGGCAGATGCACCGCGCCTTGCGCACCGTCGACCAGTACCGGAATGCCGCGATCATGGGACAGCCGCACCACTTCCTTGATCGGAACGAACGTTCCGAGCGCGTTCGACATCTGGGTGATGGCGACAAGCTTGGTCTTCGGCGTCAGCAGCTTCTCGAACTCGTCGATCAGGAAATTGCCCTCATCATCGACGGGCGCCCACTTGATCACTGCGCCATGGCGTTCCCTGAGGAAATGCCAGGGCACGATGTTGGAATGGTGCTCCATAATCGAGAGGACGATCTCGTCGCCTTGCTTGATGTTCGGCTCGCCCCAGGACGACGCCACGAGGTTGATCGCCTCGGTGACGTTGCGGGTGAAGATGATTTCCTCTGTCCGACGGGCGTTGACGAACTGCGCGACTTTTGCCCGCGCGCCCTCATAGGCCTCCGTCGCCGCATTGGCGAGGTAGTGCAGGCCGCGATGCACGTTGGCGTATTCGGACGTATAGGCCTGCGTCATCCGGTCGAGCACAGCGCTCGGCTTTTGCGCCGAGGCGGCGTTGTCGAGATAGACGAGCGGCTTGCCGTAGACCTGCATGGCGAGCGCCGGAAAATCCTGGCGCACGCGCGCAACGTCATAGGCGCCGTTCTTGACCGCCGGATGCGTGCTCATGACCGCCGCTCCAGCCAGCGCTCGGCGATGCCGATCACGTGCTCGCGCAAAGTATCATCGGCGATCTGCTCGATCGCCTCGCCGACAAAGGCCTGGATCAGCAGCGCCTGGGCCTGCTTCTCCGGCAGGCCACGGGCTTTCAGGTAGAACAGCAGGCTGTCGTCGAGCGCACCGGCGGTGGCGCCGTGGCCGCAGGAGACGTCGTCGGCAAAAATCTCGAGCTCGGGCTTGTTGTCGGCCTCGGCCTCGTCCGAGAGCAGCAGCGCGCGCGTCATCATCTTGCCGTCGGTCTTCTGCGCGTCGGGACGGACAATGATGCGGCCCTGGAACACCGAATGGGCGCGGTCGTCGATCACCGCACGGAAGATCTCGCGGCTGACGCAGTTCGGCACGGCATGATCGACCACCAGTGTGGTGTCGCCATGCTCGGTCTTCTTCAGGAGGTTGACGCCGTTGACCGAGAGCTTGCTGCCCTCGCCCGCCAGCGTAATGAAGCCCTGCAAGCGGCTGACCGCAGCGCCGCTGGTCATGTTGAAGACGTTCAGCTTGGTGTTGGCGCCGACGGTGACGAACTGCGATGTGATGTTCACCGCATCGGCCGCATCGTCCATCAGGCGGATATGCGCGACGTCGGCGTCGTCGCCGATCGAGACGATGACGGCGTCGTTGACCTGGTAGGCCGCAGCGCCGGCGGCGACGAAGCTCTCGATGATGGTGGCACGGGCGCCCTTCCCGATCGCCACCTGCGAGCGGGTGATAGCCGAGGCCGATGCGGCGGTCGCAACATGGATGATCTGGACCGGCGCAGAGAGCTGCGTTCCATCCGCGATCGACAGTACCACGCCGTCGGTCGCCAGCGCCGCGTTGACCGCGATCACGGCATCGGTGGACGCGGTCTTGAGGAGACCGGCATCCTTATCCAGCGTCTCGCGCAGAGTCTTGAAGCTGACCTCGGACGCAAGCGCCTTCACGTCTGAAAGCTCGGCCGCGAACACGCCATCGACCAGCACCAGCTTGCAGGCGCCCGCGATTGCATGCGCCTTCGCCGCGTCCGCGGCGCGCTTCAGCGCGGTCGTATCGGGCACGGCGGCCAGCGGCAGCACCTCCCCGACCAGCGCGCGCAGGTCGGTGTATTTCCATTCCTCGATCCGGCGGTGCGGCAGCCCGAGACGCTCATAGGTCTCGAATGCCTCGCGGCGCACTGCTGCCACATCAGGCGAACCCGGCAGGCGGCCTTCGGCGCTGGCGAAGAGATCGCTCACCGCGCGGCCGCTCCCGGTCTTTGCCACAGCAACGTTCATCTTAAGAATTCCTTACGCGGCATCCTCGAACTGGGCATAGCCGGAGGCTTCCAGCTCCAGCGCCAGTTCCTTGCCGCCGCTCTTCACGACGCGGCCCCTGGACATCACGTGCACGAAATCGGGCACGATGTAGTTCAGCAGCCGCTGATAGTGGGTGATGACGACCATCGCGCGCCCCGGCGAGCGCAGTGCGTTGACGCCGTCGGCCGCGATGCGCAGCGCGTCGATGTCGAGGCCGGAATCCATCTCGTCGAGGATGCACAGGCTCGGCTCGAACAGCGCCATCTGCAGCACCTCGTTGCGCTTCTTCTCGCCGCCGGAGAAGCCGACATTGACGCCGCGCTTGAGCATGTCCTGCGGGATGTTCAGCGACTTCGAGACTTCGCGGACCTTCTTGAGGAAATCAGGCACCATCAGCTCGCTCTCGCCGCGCGCCTTGCGCTGCGCATTGAGAGCGGTGCGCAGGAAATTCATGGTGGTGACGCCGGGAATCTCGACCGGATACTGGAACGCCAGGAACACGCCCTTGGCGGCGCGCTCGTCGGGATCCATCTCCAGCAGGTCCTCGCCCCTGAACAGGATCTGGCCGTCGGTGACCTCGTAGCCGGGCTTGCCGGCGATGACATGCGAGAGCGTCGACTTGCCGGAGCCGTTCGGCCCCATGATCGCGTGCACCTCGCCCTCGTTCACGGTCAGCGTCAGCCCGTGGAGGATCTCACGCTCCTCGACACGAACCTTGAGGTCTTTCACTTCAAGCAAAGCCATAATGTTTTTCCATCTATCCCCTCATCCTGAGGAGCGCCGCAGGCGCTTCTCGAAGGATTGAGGCCACCAATCTTTCCGGTATCCATCCTTCGAGACGGCCGCGTGCGCGGCCTCCTCAGGATGAGGTCCGAGCTAGCCGACCGATCCTTCCAGCGAGATCGAGATCAGCTTCTGCGCTTCCACCGCGAATTCCATCGGCAGCTGCTGCAGCACGTCCTTGACGAAGCCGTTGACGACGAGGCCGACCGCTTCTTCCTGGCTGAGCCCGCGCTGGATGCAGTAGAACAGCACGTCCTCGGAGATCTTCGAGGTCGTCGCCTCGTGCTCGAACGTCGCGGACGAGTTCTTCGCCTCGATGTACGGCACGGTGTGCGCGCCGCATTTGTCGCCGATCAGCAGCGAGTCGCAGGCGGTAAAGTTGCGCGCGCCCGTCGCCTTGCGATGCGCGGTGACGAGACCGCGATAGGTGTTCTGCGACTTGCCGGCGGCGATGCCCTTGGAGATGATCCGGCTCGACGTGTTCTTGCCGAGATGGATCATCTTGGTGCCGCTATCAACCTGCTGGAAGCCGTTCGAGATCGCGATCGAATAGAACTCGCCGCGCGAATTGTCGCCGCGCAGAATGCAGCTCGGATACTTCCAGGTGATCGCAGATCCCGTCTCGACCTGGGTCCAGGAAATCTTCGAGTTGGCGCCCCGGCAGTCGCCACGCTTGGTGACGAAATTGTAGATGCCGCCCTTCCCTTCGGAATTGCCGGGATACCAGTTCTGCACCGTCGAATATTTGATCTCGGCGTCGTCGAGGGCGACGAGCTCGACCACGGCGGCATGCAGCTGGTTTTCGTCGCGCTGCGGCGCGGTGCAGCCTTCGAGATAGGAAACGTAGGAGCCCTTGTCGGCGATGATCAGCGTGCGCTCGAACTGGCCGGTGTTGCGCTCGTTGATGCGGAAATAGGTCGACAGCTCCATCGGGCAGCGCACGCCCGGCGGCACGTAGACGAACGAGCCGTCGGAGAACACCGCCGAGTTCAGCGTGGCATAGAAATTGTCCGAGGTCGGAACCACCGAGCCCAGATATTTCTGCACCAATTCAGGATGCTCGCGGATGGCTTCCGAGATCGGCATGAAGATCACGCCGGCCTTCTTCAGCTCGGCCTTGAACGTGGTCGCAACCGAGACCGAATCGAACACGGCATCGACCGCGATCTTGCGGCGGGCGGGATCCTCTTCGCCGGGCTTCGGCTCGACGCCTTCGAGCATCGCGACTTCCCGCAAGGGAATGCCGAGCTTCTCGTAGGTCTTCAGGATCTCCGGATCGATCTCATCCAGTGACGAGACCGTCTTCTTCGGCTTCGGCGCCGCATAATAATAGAGGTCCTGGAAGTCGATCTTGGGATAGTCGACGCGGGCCCAAGTCGGCTCCTGCATGGTCAGCCAGCGCCGATAGGCCTCCAGCCGCCACTGCAGCATCCAGGCGGGCTCGTTCTTCTTCTCGGAGATGAACTTGACGGTCTCTTCCGACAAACCCTTGGGGGCCTTGTCGGACTCGATCAGGGTCTCAAACCCATAACGATATTGGTCGACGTCGATGCGCTTCACGCGCTCGACCGTCTCTTGTACGGCTGGCATTCCATCCTCCGCTCGCGGTTTCAAGGACCGCGGTGGATCAAACTCGGACGAGTATTACGATATTTCTCTGCGGAAAGCACGGGCTTAGAACCGTTCAAGCCGTGTTTCATCGCTCAACCCTTAAGTAGGGTATTACCAAGCTTTCGCCAAGCCTCTAACGCCCTATTGATGTCATCCGGTTCCGTGGACCAGCCCAGACTGAGACGCACCGCTCCCTGGGCCACCGCGGGATCATAGCCCATCGCCGACAGGACGTGAGAAGGCTGGACCTTTCCCGAGGAACAGGCGGAGCCGGAAGAGACCGCGATGCCCTCCAGATCGAAGCCGATCACGGCGGTTTCGGCCTTCAAACCCGGCGCCGTGAAAAGCACGGTATTCGGCAACCGTGCCACGTCTTTCGCAAAGACAGTCGTCCTGGGAATATCACGAAGGCCATTTTCCATGCGATCTCTGAGACTTGCCATACGCTTCACATCCTCCGGCAGAGCCTGAAGCGCAGCCTTCACCGCCGCGCCAAAGGCGGCGATCCCGACAATGTTCTCGGTTCCAGCCCGGCGGCTCTGCTCTTGCCCCCCGCCCCGCAGCACCGGCTCCAGCCCGCCTATCCCCTCAGTCATCGCCAGGGCGCCGACCCCCTTGGGCCCGCCGATCTTGTGCGCAGAAAAGGTCGCAAGGTCTGCGCCTACCGAATTGATATCGAACGGGATTTTGCCCATCGCCTGGATCGCGTCGACATGCAGCAGGCCGCCGGCCTCGTGGACGATGGTTGCAGCCTCCGTGACGGGCTGAAGGGCGCCGGTCTCGTTGTTGGCGGCCATGATCGAGACCAAGGCCGGCGGGCCGCCCTTCAGCAGCGCCTTCAGATGATCGAGGTCGACCACGCCGGAGCGCGTGACCTGGATCAGGCCGATCTTGTCCGCCGGGAACCGGCCGCCTGATAGCACCGAGGCGTGCTCGACCGCCGAGACCAACAGCCGCTCGACAGGTCCTCCGGACGGGCCCCGCAAACCCGGCGAGAGCGCCAGCGCATTGGCCTCGGTTCCAGCGGAGGTGAAGACGACGTTGCGCGGCTGCGCCCCGACCGCGGCCGCAACCCTCGCGCGGGCTTCTTCGACCAAACGCCGCGCCTCCCGCCCCTCGGCATGGACCGAGGATGGATTGCCGACCAGGTCGAAGGCCGCGACCATCGCCGCCCGCGCCTCGGGGCGCAGCGGCGTGGTCGCATTCCAGTCGAGATAGACACGGTTCGGCATCTGGCCCTCTTAGCACCTTTTGTCGTCCGGCCAATCGGAGGGCGCGCGCTCGTCAGGCCGGTTGATGCTGCTCCATCCTTGCAACGCTTCGCGGCACCGCCTGCAATCCGAACAGCGGCCGCAGCCAGGCAACGCGCCGGACGATCTCATAGGTCGCCACACATGTGAGCGCGGTTCCGGCGATGACAATGGACGCTTCGATCCCAGCCGACAGACCGCTGTCATGCAATTGATGCGCGATCACGATGATCGCGGTCTGATGCACGATGTAGTACGGGAAGATCGCGTCGGTCAGATAGCGCCGTGCCGGGCTGTCGGCTGTGAAGGTGCGCCGCGCAAAGCCCAGCACAACGGCGATCGCGAGCCATTGATAACAGCCATAGGCCGAGGCGGCGAACCACTTCAGCATGGGCGACGGCGCAAACAGGCCGGCGCGTACCAGGATGAAACCAGCGAAGCAGGCGGCGGCCGCCAGCAGGGCCGCCCAGCGCAGGCGTTCGAGTTCGCGCCAGATCCCGTCCTGCTTGGCCAGCAGGAAACCGATCAGGAAGGCCGTGGCGTGGTCCGCGTGGTTGTACCAATCGTCGAACAGCGCGTGTGTCGACGGGAAAGCCGGGAACAGCACCAGGCGCCAGGCCGCATACAGCAGGCAGGGCGCGATCAGGAGCCATGGGCCGGTGAGCGCACGAGCCAACTTTCGGCCAAGCCAGTCAGCGCCGGCCGGCCATAACGCGAGCACGCCGATCAACGCCATGGTGTAGACCCACAGATAGACCACGAACCAGAGATGGTTCCAGGTCGGCAACACGATGCACGGCTTCGGACAGAATTGCGCGCCGAAGGCAAAGTAGTGCCTGGCGTAGAAATCGAAGAAGCCCGCGGGGTAGCCGAGGCTTTCGACGATCTGGAGATAGGCCTGCGGCGGCACGATCACGAGCATGCCGAAGATCAGCGGGATCAGGAGCCGTGCCGACCGCGCGCCGGCGAGCGAGGCGAGGCTCCACTTCCCGAGCATGAAGCGGGTGGCAACCCCTGACACCAGGAACAGCAGCGACAGCCGCCATGGGTTGAGGAAGAGCATCACGGGTTCCAGCCACGTCAGCCGGTGCGCGCTCTTGATGTGAAATCCCCAGGACACGTAGAGCATGCCGACGTGGTAGAAGATGAGCAGCGCGAAGGCTAAAATCCGCACCCAATCCAGGTCGATACGCCTTTCAGAGCTTTGGGATTGCTGTGGTGTTGTCATGGTTTTCTGCTCCTTGACGGGACGACAAACGCGGTTTTGGGGCCAGGGCTGACATCGAAAATGGCTGACACCGAAAATGCTCCGCCTGCGGCGCGCGTCGAGCCGGTTTGGGATCAGAATCGGACAGGAGGGGATGAGCCGCCGGCGGCTGGGACGAGTCGCGGGTCTTTCGGGATCAGCGGCGGCGACCGGATGATGTTCGCAGCGATCGCGGCCGTCGCGCTCGTGATCGGAGTAGTCAATGCGTTTTCGTTCGCCCAGGACGCGGCCTGGCGCGGCGACAGCTACGACATCGGCCGGCGGCTGTTCTGGGAGATGTCGAGCATCGCCGTCATCCTGCTGTTGCTGCCGATCCTGGTCTTGGCGGTCCGCCGCATGCGCCGGACACCCGGCCTCGCCGCCCAGGCGGCCATCGGGGCGATCGCCCTGCTCGGCTTCTCCACCCTTCACATCACCGGCATGGTCTGGGTGCGGAAGCTCGCGCTCTGGCTCGCCGGCGGCGCCTACGATTTCCGTTTTTCGCTCGCGACGGTCCTATACGAATTCCGCAAAGACGCCGTGGCCTTTGTCCTGATCGCCGCCACGATCTGGCTGCTCGAAAGCCGGCGTGAGCTGAAGAGCGCGGCAGTCGCACCGTCGGCGCCGCCCACCCCGCCGCAGCCATCGTCCCCCGATCTGATCTGGCTGCGCGACGGCACCAGCCGCATTCGCGTGGTGCCGCGCGATATCCTCTGGGTCGCGTCAGCCGGCAATTACATCGAATACAGCCTCGCCGACGGCACCCAGCACCTCATACGGGGCACGCTGGCGGCGGCGGAAAGCGAGCTGGCGCGCTTTTCCATCGTTCGTGTCCACCGGACCAAGCTCGCCAATCTCGACCGGGTGCGCGGCGTAGAGCTCAAGCCATCAGGGGATTTCGAGCTCGCCTTCGACAATGGCCAGACGCTCGGCGGCAGCCGGCGCTACCGGCCGGCGGTCGCCTCGCTCGGAAGCGGAACCGCGCCGGCGGGAATCGCCCCAGGCGCCCCCTAAACAATCGTGATTTCAATGAGTTGGATAGCGCCCTTCGGCAGGACGGCCGGCTCTTGCCGTGCTTCGGTTGATTCAGGCGGGTCCAGGTCGCGGCAGGCACCCAGAGATGACATTGGAATGACTGGCTAAGCTCTTGAGCTGATTGAGAGATGTCGAAGAAGCTTGCTTTTTGACCCTGGCCTTGTGTTAGAAGCGCGCGTCAGTTCACCTGCGCGCCACTCGCGCATCATCCGAGGGCGCGCCTCTCCACCCTTCATCCGTGCTCTCGTCGGCGGCAACGCTGCGAGAGCCACAATCGGACGATTGCGCAGGGATCACCTCCAAGGGACTTAAATCAGAGATCATCGATGCCTGAAGTCATTTTCACCGGCCCTGCCGGCCGCCTCGAAGGCCGCTATCACCCGGCCAAGCAGAAGAACGCGCCGATTGCGATGATCCTGCATCCGCATCCGCAGTTCCACGGCACGATGAACCATCAGATCGTGTACCAGTGCTACTACGCCTTCGCCCATCGCGGCTTCTCGGTGCTGCGCTTCAACTTTCGCGGCGTCGGCCGCAGCCAAGGCTCGTTCGACCACGGCACCGGCGAATTGTCCGATGCGGCCGCCGCGCTCGACTGGGCGCAGACCATCAATCCCGAGGCGCGCGCCTGCTGGGTAGCCGGCTTCTCCTTCGGCGCCTGGATCGGCATGCAGCTCTTGATGCGCCGCCCCGAGGTCGAGGGCTTCATCTCGATCGCGCCGCCGGCCAACCTCTACGACTTCTCGTTCCTCGCGCCCTGCCCGTCCTCAGGCCTGATCGTGCATGGCGAGAAGGATGCGGTGGTGCCGCCCAAGGACGTTAACACGCTGGTCGAGAAGCTGAAGACGCAGAAGGGCATCGTGATCGATCAGCAGATCATCCCCGGCGCCAACCACTTCTTCGATTCCAAGCTCGAGCCGCTGATGGAAACCATCACGGCGTATCTGGACATGCGGCTCGCCAACGTGCGGTAATATCTTCCGACGTGGATGGGTTCGCGGCATGGCTGCGGACCCATCACGCTGGAGATTGCGAGCGATGAAGGCGTATCTGGTTCTTGATCTCTCGGTGAACGACTACGCCGGATTCAAGACTTACATCGCTGAAGTTTCGGCGTTCATCGCCAAGCACGCAGGGCGATACCTCGTCCGCGGCGTCGAGCCGACAACGATTGAGGGCGACTGGGCGCCCGAACGTCTCGTCATCATCGAATTTGCGGACCGCGAGAAGGCTCAGGCCTTCTTGGATGATCCTGACATTCAACCCCTGTTCAAACTGCGTCAGGCGACGACGACCAGCAGGCTGCTGCTCGCGGATGGGTGCATCTGATCGCAGCAACTGACTACGCCAGCTTGAGCGCGACGATCCCCATCAAGACGAGCGCGATGCCGGCAAGCTTCATCGCGCTCAAGGTCTCACCGAACAGCACCACGCCCATCAGGAAGGTGCCGGCCGCGCCAATGCCGGTCCACACCGAATAGGCGACGCCGACCTCGAGCACCTTCAAGGCGCGCCCGAGCAGGAACACGAAGGCGGCGAGCAGCACGAGCGAAACGATGCTCCATCCTGCGCGCGTGTAGCCTTCCGCGTATTTCATCGAGATCGCCCAGCCGACATCGAGCGCGCCGGCGATCACCAGCATCAGCCAAGCCATCGACGGTGACATCGGCGTGGCCTCAGGCCGCCAGCTTCAACAGATGGGCGTCGTGCTGCACGAGGAAGGCCCGCAGCAATTGCGGATAGTCCGTGCCCACTGCCGTGCGCACGCTCTGCCGTTTGGCGAGTTCGGCGCGCCAGGCACGGACCTTCGGCACGTCACGGAAGATGCCGTGCTCGGTCAGCTCGTCGAACAGGTCGAAATAGCGGAAGACAGGTGCGAACACCGCATCGACCAGACTGAACGCCTCGCCGGCGAAGTACGGGCCCGCGCCGAGCGCGGCCTCGACCCGCGCGAACTTTGCGACGAGCGCCTGGCGCTTGCTCTCGAAGATCGCCGGATCGGTCGTGGTTTCCAAGCCCCAGAGGTCGCCGAGGATCGCCGAGCCGAACTCCATCCAGGCGCGGTGCTCGGCCCGCTTCAGCGCGTCGACCGGATGCAGCTTCGCGGCGCCTTGGGTTTCTTCGATGTATTCGCAAATCACGTTGCTCTCGAACAGCGCGACCTCGCCCTGCTCCGTCGTCACCACCAGCACCGGCACCTTGCCGAGCGGCGAGAGCTTCAAGAACCAGTCGGGCTTGTTGCCGAGATCGATGTCGATCCGCTCGAACGGCACGCCCTTCTCCTTCAGCGCGATCACCGCGCGCTGCACGTAGGGACAAAGCTTGTGGCTGATCAGTTTCAGTGAAGCGGGCGTATTAAGCGAAGATGTCATGGCAACGATCCGGCTGTTAGATGCAATTGCATCCAATATAGATGCATCTGCATTAACTCGTCAAGATCAATGCATTCGCATCAACCGAGCGTGATCCTCAGGCAGTCATCTTCAGGGCCTGGCGATCACCCCGCCGGTCATCGGCATCGGCACGCCGGTGGTCGCCGGATAGGACAGCGGCAGGCCTTTCATGCCGCGGACGGCGAGAAAGCCGAAGGCCTGCGCCTCGATCGCGTCCGAGGCCCAGCCGAGCGTTTCGGCCGCCTCGACGGTGGCCGAGCCCACCCGCTCCCGCAGCATCCGCAGCATGGTGAGGTTGCGGGCACCGCCGCCGCAGACGATCCAGCTCCGCGGCCGCCGCGGCAACAGCGGAATGATTCGGGCGATCGCGGCGGCGGTGAAGGCGGTCAGCGTCGCCGCGCCGTCGGCAGGCAGCACGTCGCCAAGCCGCAGGGCCGCGAAATCGTTGCGGTCGAGCGATTTCGGCGGCGGGCTTGCGAAGAAGGGCAGCTCCAGCGCCCGCGCAATCCAGGCATCATCCACCTTGCCGAGCGCAGCGAATTTGCCTTCGGCATCGAATGCCTGGTTCATGGTGCGGTACATGAAATCGTCCAGCAACGCGTTGCCGGGGCCGGTGTCGCAGGCGATCAACGCATCGTTGCCGTCGATATAGGTGATGTTGGAGACGCCGCCGATATTGACCACGACGATGGGCCCTTCGCGCTCCAGCGAATGGGCGAGCGCGCGGTGATAGACCGGCACGAGCGGGGCGCCCTGCCCGCCGGCCTCGACATCGGCGGCGCGGAAGTCGTGCATCACGGGTATATGGATGGCCCTTGCCAGCGCCGGCCCATCGCCGATCTGCACCGTCAGCCGTCTTTCGGGCCGGTGCAGCACGGTCTGGCCGTGGAAGCCGACAATGTCGACGTCCTCCGCCCTCATCCGGTTCTGGGCGAGGAAGGCGGCGACCGCCTCGGCATGGGCCTGCGTCACTGCGCGCTCGGCATCGCCCAGAATGCCCGGGCGGGCGTCGCGTTGCTGCAGATGCACGGCTTCGCTCAAGGCCTGGCGCAGCAGGTTGCGCTCGGCCGGGCCGTAGGGCCGGTAACTGGATGGCCCGAACGCCTTCACCTGCTTTCCGTCGGTCTCGATCAGCGCGACATCCACCCCGTCCAGCGAGGTGCCGCTCATCAAACCGAGTGCTGTCAACATCATGGACCAGCATCCTCAAGAGACCCGCGCTGGCATGCCGATCTTGTGCCAGAGGGGCACATCTTATAATGCCAACGCGCCAAGTGGCGGGCGGCCAACCGGGTTCCCGCGGAAGACCCTTAAATTGCCCCCAAAACGGTAAACCAAGAATTGTCAGGCACGCCGACAGATGACTGCATTTAAATCGGATTTCCTCAACACCCTGCAGGAACGTGGATTCATCCATCAGTGCTCCGATTTCGAGGGGCTGGACGCGCTCGCCGCCAAGGGCGAGGCCACCACCTATGTCGGCTACGATTGCACCGCCCGTTCGCTGCACATCGGCAACTACCTGACCATGATGATGCTGCATTGGCTGCAGCAGTCCGGCAACAAGCCGATCACACTGATGGGCGGCGGCACCACCATGGTGGGCGATCCCTCCGGCAAGGATGAGACGCGCGCGATGCGCACCATCGCCGAGATCGAGGCCAACAAGGAATCGATCCGCGGCGTGTTCGCGAAGGTGCTGCGCTACGGCGAGGGCAAGAGCGACGCGGTCATGCTCGACAATGCGGAATGGCTGACCAAGCTGAACTGGATCGAGATGCTGCGCGACGTCGGCCGGCACTTCTCGGTCAACCGCATGCTGACCATGGATTCCGTGCGGCTGCGCCTCGAGCGCGAGCAGGAGATGAGCTTCATCGAGTTCAATTACATGGTCTGCCAGGCCTACGACTTCGTCGAGCTGGCCAAGCGCACCGGCTGCCGCCTCCAGATGGGCGGCTCGGACCAGTGGGGCAACATCATCATGGGCGTCGATCTCGGCCGCCGCATGGGCACCCACCAGCTGTTCGCGCTGACGACGCCGCTGCTGACGACCGCCTCGGGCGCCAAGATGGGCAAGACCGCGCAAGGCGCGGTGTGGCTCAACGCCGACCAGTTCAGCCCCTACGACTTCTGGCAATACTGGCGCAACACCGAGGACGCCGACGTCGGCAAGTTCCTGAAACTGTTCACGACGCTGCCGATGGCCGAGATCAGGAAGCTCGAGGCGCTCGGCGGCTCGGAGATCAACGAGGCCAAGAAGGTGCTCGCAACCGAAGCGACCGCGCTGCTGCACGGCCGCGACGCCGCAAACGAAGCCGCGGAGACCGCGCGCCGCACCTTCGAGGAAAGGGCAACCGCGGAGACTTTGCCTACGGTCCTAATACCCGAACACGAGCAGAAGTACCTGTTTGGTGAGGGGCTATCGGTTCTCATTGCGGTTCAACTCACCAAACTGGTTCGATCGAACGGCGAAGCTCGCCGCCTGATCGATTCCCGCGGCGTGAAAATCAATGACGAGACGGTCGATAGCATCATGAAAATGCTCACTTCGGCGGACCTCAAGGACGGGGCTATCAAAGTCTCACTAGGCAAAAAGAAGCACGTGCTACTCAAGCCTGCATAGGCGTATGAGCTTTTCACTGCTTGTCAGGGCGCACGGATGCGCGCTCCCTGACGGCAATGGACCAGAACACGCCCAGGGAAACGAAAGCGGGAACGACAGCGGAAACGAGCAAGGAACGGATCGGTAGCACCGGGCGGGACGCGGTGCGCACCGCACTCGTCGTGCTCGGCCTCTGCTTCACGCTGGCTGTTCTTGGTCGGGGCTTGAGCGAGAGCTTCACGGTCTTCCTCAAGCCGATCTCAGAAAGCCTGGGCTGGGACCGCGCCCAGGCCGTCTCGATCTACTCCCTCACCTGGCTCGTCAGCGGGCTGACCGCACCCTTGGTCGGGCGCCTGTTCGATCATTCCGGGCCACGGCTCGTCTATGCGGTCGGCTTGCTCCTGCTCGGTTCGGCCTTTCTGATCGCGAGCCATGCGCAAGCGCTCTGGCAATTCCAGCTTTCGATCGGCATCTGCGTCGGCATCGGCGTTGGCTTCATCGGCAATGTGCCCAATTCGATCCTGCTCGGCCGCTGGTTCGGACCACGCCTGCCGACCGCCATGGCGGTGGTCTATTCGGCGATGGGCGGCGGCGTGCTGGCCTTGCTGCCGGCCTCGCAGCTCCTGATCGATCATCTCGGCTGGCGCGAGACCTATCAGCTGTTCGGCCTCGCCGCGCTCGCCCTGCTGGTGCCGCTGCTGCTGCTGCCCTGGCGCATGTTCGCGGCCGGCTCGCCGCACATCGCCAAGAAGAGCGATCCTGACTTCGTCGACAGCGGCTGGACGCTCGCGAGCGCGATGCGCCACCACGCATTCTGGGCGCTGTTCTCGACCTTCTTCTTCACCGCGGTCGGCATGTATGCGATCGCGGCGCAGATCGTGGCCTATCTGATCGACGCCGGCTTTCCGCCGCTCCAGGCTGCGACCGCCTGGGGCTTCTCCGGAATCGTGCTGGTATTCGGCATGCTCGGCGTCTCCGCGCTCGACGGACTGATCGGACGCCGGCCGTCGGTGCTGCTCAGCTACGCGATCTCGATTCTCGGCATCGTTCTGCTCTGGCTGCTGCAGTACTATCCCAACGTCATTCTGCTCACCGGCTTCGTCATCTGCTTCGGCAGCATGATGGGCTCCCGCGGGCCGCTGATCAGCGCCACCGCGATGAAGATCTTTCGCGGAGAACGCGTCGGCACCATCTTCGGCACGATCTCGATCGGCAGCGGCCTCGGCTCGGCCTTCGGCTCATGGAGCGGCGGCTTGATCCACGATGTCACACACGGCTACGATCTCCTGCTCGCCTTCGCACTTGCGAGCGTGATCCTCGGAATGATTCCGTTCCTGGTCGTCCCTGCTTTGCGGGAGTAGGTCTCCCCGACGTAACCTGCACACCCTGGTTTCACCGGAATCCTACGGACGAGCGCGAGGCGAACATGCGCCAAAAGGAGGGTCGCGTGCCGCTGGCGGCGGGCCTTGCGGTGTTTTGTCCGACATGACGAAAATGTCAGTGCTGAATTGATCCGGGGTGGCTTGCGAGGCGGAAGCGAATGCGGTCCAAGTCGCAGCATTGGGTCCAGCATTGGATGGAGGGCAAACCAATGGACTTTCCTTATCTCACTCGCTTTCAACCGGTTCTCCTGAGCCTGTTTCGCTTCATCACCGGCCTGTTGCTGTTCCAGTACGGCGTCGCCAAGCTGTTCAAGTTTCCGGCTGTTCCGATGTTCGCCAAGGTCGAGCTGATGTCGCTTTACGGCGCGGCCGGCGCGCTCGAACTGGTGCTCGGCGGGCTGCTCATGATCGGCCTGTTCTCGCGACTGTCGGCCTTCATCCTGTCCGGTGAAATGGCGTTCGCCTATTTCATGGGCCACATGTTCAGGGGCGAGACGCCGGTGTTCCTGCCGCTGCTGAACAACGGCACCCTGGCGATCCTGTTTTGCTTCGCCTGCCTGTATCTCTCGGCGGCGGGCGGAGGCCCGGTCAGCGTCGACGCAGCGATGGGCAAGAAATAGCCGCGGGACCGGCCGCGCATCCGCGCCCGCTGAAGCACATCTCATCCGCTAAGCACGACGACGGCACCGGCAGATCTCCGGTGCCGTCTCAGCGCGTCCCCAGCACGTTCCAGATCAGAACGAGGGCGGCGACGAGCAGCAGAGACATGATGATGCGATGAACGAATCGATTCATTGCAGGTCCGTCCAGACGGTCTAGCTGCCAAAACCCAAGACCGATTCCCTTCTCCCGGAAGGACTGGAGCCCATCGGCAAGGCGATTGGCCTGCACGATTGCGCACGCGCCTGCGCCGTCCTCGCAGCAGGCCGCCGCATGCCTCCATTCATGATTGGTAAGAACTTCATGCTACCGGTGCGAGCAATAACAACCATTCCGTAGGGGCTGTGATGAAACTGCTGAGTCATCTGAAGATCCGTACCAAGCTTGCCAGCATGGTCTGCCTTGCGGCTCTCACGGTCACAGCCATCATCGGCGTATCGGCCGTGCTCAGCAAGAGCCGGATGATGGAAGACCGCGTCCAGCAGATGCGGACCGCCGTCGAGCTCCTCTACAACTACGCCCAAGCGCTCCAGGACGAAGTGACTGCCGGCAAGCTGACGGTGGCCGAGGCCAAGAGCCTGTTCCACCAGCGCGGCCGCCGCATGAACTTCAACGGCAACCAGGGCTATCCGGTGGTTTACAATCCGGACGGCTCCCTGGTCGTGAACGGCGCCAATCAGCAGCTCGAAGGCAAGATCACCGGCACCAAGGATTCCAACGGCGTGCTGATCGCCGACGCCATCATCAAGGCCGGCAGCGAGACTGCGCAGGGCGGCGTCACCTCCTATCTCTATCCCCGTCCCGGCCAGACCGAGCCGGTCCGCAAGACCGTGTTCGCGCGCAAGTTCGCGCCCTGGAACGTGATCATCAGCTACGGCCTATATGTCGACGACATCGACGCCGACGTGCGCGCCCTGACGCTGGAGCTTGGCGCCATCGGCATCGGCCTGATGCTGCTGATGGCGGCGCTGTCCTGGCTGATCGCGCGCGACGTGCTCGGCGCGCTCGACCGTCAGAAGAGCCGCATGCAGGCGATTTCCGAAGGCGCCATCGACAAGCCGGTCGAGGAGACCGACCGCGGCGATGAGATCGGCCGCATGGCCGAGACGCTCGAAATCCTCAGGCAGACCGCGCTCACGGCCCGCACGCTGGAGGCCGAGCAGGTCGCGGCCAAGGCCCGCAGCGAGCAGGAGAAGCGCGAGGCCCTGATCGCCCTTGCCGACCGCTTCGATGCCTCCGTCGGCCAGCTCGTCGGCCTGATGGCTTCCGGCTCCGGTGAATTGGAGACCACGGCCAAGTCGATGTCGTCGACCGCCGAAGGCACCAATCGCCGCGCCGCATTGGTCGGCTCGGCCGCCAATGAGGCCAGCCAGCGTGTCCAGACCGTCGCCTCCGCCGCCGAGGAGCTCTCCTCCTCCATCACCGAGATCAGCCGCCAGGTCGCCCAATCCGCCGAGGTCACGGGACGTGCGGTGGACAGCGCCCGCCGCACCGACACCATCGTCCGCGCACTCTCGGACGGCGCCCAGCAGATCGAGCATGTCGCCGAGCTGATCTCCAACATCGCGGCGCAGACCAACCTGCTCGCGCTCAACGCCACCATCGAGGCTGCGCGCGCCGGCGAAGCCGGCCGCGGCTTTGCCGTGGTCGCCTCCGAGGTGAAGTCGCTGGCGAGCCAGACCGCGGAAGCCACCCGCGAGATCGGCGACAAGATCGCCCAGATTCAGGGCGCCACCAAGGAAGCTGTCGATGCGATCGGCGGCATCACCGCCACCATCGAGGAGGTCAGCCGCATCGCCACCTCGATCGGCGCGGCCATCGAGGAGCAAGGCGCCGCCACCGCCGAGATCGCCCGCAGCGTCTCGCAGACCGCGGAGGCGACCAAGGAGGTCACCACCAATATCGGCGGCGTCTCCACCGCAGCCAACGAGACCGGCAACGCTGCCGGCATGGTGCTCGCGGCAGCCAGCAACCTCTCCAAGCAGGCCGAGCAGCTCTCCGGCGAGGTCGGCACGTTCCTGAAGGGCGTGCGCGCAGCGTAGCCTTCAGGCCCGAATATCTCCACTTGCGTCATGGCCGGGCTTGTCCCGGCCATCCACGTTTTTGGCTCCCCGCACGAAGAGCGTGGATGCCCGGCTTTCGCCGCGCCGAAGCGGCTTCGGCCGCGCAGGCGGGACAAGCCCGGCCATGACGTCGGAGAGAAGCAGATCGCCGCTACCGCCGCGCGAGGGTGCAACCGCTCGACAGCTGGCGCGTCGATCCGGTCGAGCCGTCGTTCGAATGCGAGGGGAATTCCTCGAACGGCGAGTTCTGCTTGCCGGTGTTGAACTCGAAGATCTTGCGGAACAGGCCCGGCGCCATCGCCGAGATCGGATTGACGCGCATCACGGGCGCGGCTGGCGTGCCGACGACCTCGTAGGTCACGCCGATCAGCCCCTCATTGTTGCCGCCACCGAGGAAGATGCCGAACAGCGGGATCTGGCCGAAGATGTTGTTGACGCCGTACATCGGCACGAAGGTGCCGCTCATGCAGACCTGGTTGCCGGGATAGTCGATCGAGCCCTCGATGGTGGCGCCGATCATCGGCCCCTTGACCACGCCATCGCGGATCGTGAGTGCGCCGTTTTGCCGGGTGAACTCGGCGCGCAGCGCGCTGAAGGAGACACCGTTGCCGGTGCCGTTGGGCGCGCCGGCAGCCACGCGCTCGAGCTGCGCCTCGCCCTTCACGGTGAAGTCGCGCACGTTGATCAGGCCTTCACGCGCGGTGTTCGGCTCGGAGGCCGGCGGCTCCATCGCCACCACCATCTGGCCGCCGACCGCCTTGGTGTAGGTGTCGGTGAAGCGCAGCAGCGCGCCGGCATCATTGGTCTGCAGGTAGATCACCTCGCGGCTGCCCTGGGCGCGGCCACCGCGCAGATCTGCCGCGACAGGCGTGTCGCGGCCGATCTTGCCGCTCAGCGTCAACGCCTTGATGGCACCGTTGCGCTTCGACATCTTGGCGTCGAGGCTGCGCATGGCTTCGCCGTTGAAGCCGGCGACCGCACCGAGCTTCACATCGATGTCGAAATCGACGTTCTTCAGCTTGTTCTTGTCGTCCTTGGAATTGCCCGAGATCGCCGACTTCAGGAAGCCGCGGCCGTCGAACACGTCGCCACGCATGGTGCCGCGCAGCACACCGTCCTGGCTGCGCTCCACCCTGAGCGAGGCCTTGTCGCCGTCGGACGGCGCGTAGGTCGGGAAGTTCGCGTTCACGAGATCGCTGTTCGCGTCGAGCTCGAGCGAGCCCTTGATCGAGGCGCCGCCGCCTTCGATGACGATGTCCTCGAAACGCGTCGATTGCGCCGTCGGCACCACCTTGAAGCTGGCCTTGCCGGACTTGCCCGGCAGCTTGACCCAGCCAGGCAGGATGTTGTCGAGCCTGACCGAGGTCAGATCGGCCTCGACGCCGAGCTTCGTCGTCTGATCCGCGCCGCTCGCGATCTTGCCCGACAGCTTGATCGGCAACGATCCGATGACGGCGGGGCTGAGATCGAAGCCGAGCCGCGCGCGGCTGGCATCGTCCAGCGTCGCCTGCAGCCTGACATCCGCGTCGCCCTCGGCCGGCTTGCGATAATCGAGCGAGGCCGCCTGGCCGTTGATCTTGACGTCGCCCTTGACCTGATAGCCCTGGTTGTTGGCTGATATCTTGAGGTTGTTGGCTTCCAGCTTCTGGTTCATCACCAGCTTGTCGGCGGCAAAGCCGTTGAGATCGGCGGTGACGGCGTAGGTGGTGTCGGCCTTGGTCAGCTCGCCCTTGACCGGCATGCCAAGCTGAATGTTCGCCGAGAACGTTCCCTTGCTGGTGTTGGGATCGACGACGGTCGCCGACAGGTCGCTCAGCCGATCATTGGCGAGCATTTCAGCGGCCGCGGGCACCGGCCCCTCCACACGGAACCTGCTCCGCGACGGCGACGGCTTGGGCGCCATGTCCGGCACCTCGAAGACGAAGTCGGAGATAGTGACCTTGCGGCCCGCGGGGGTATCGGCAATGCCCTGCCCGATGTTGACAGTCGCGGTACGACCGGTCACGCGCGCCTTCAGATCGGCATCGCGCACCACCGGCATGCCGTCCACGGGCCGGACCGCAACGCCGCTCGCCACGATGTTGACCGACAGGCCGTCGTCCGGAATGGGCGGACCCTTGCGCGGCAGGTTCCTGGTCGGCGAGTTGACGCCGATCTCGATGCGCTGGAGCGTGCCGCGCTCGATCCGCTCGATCACCCATTCACGCAATTCGGGGACGATCAGCGTCGGCCACATCCGCTTCAAGGCCGAGGCCGACATCGGCGTGCCCGCAAAACCGAGGGTGAGCCGCGGCTCGCCCGAATAGTCGATGGCGCCGGTGCCGGCGACGCCGATCTCGCCGTTGGAGACGTCGGCCTGTGTCAGCAGGATGCGCTTGTGGTCGGTGTCGAAGCGGAAGCCGATCGCGATGCGGTTGAAGACGAGCGGCGGCTCGTTGTCGATGCCGCCGAGCAGGATCGAACCGCCGCTGAAGCCGAGCTGCCAGTCGTTGATGTTGCCGTTGGGTGGCTCGACATGGGCCAGCAGCGTCAGGCGGTTCGCGCCGGAGAGAACCTTGAACGGCGCGACCAGCACCCGCCGGTTCGCATCCCACTCGACGTTGATCTCGGCCGAGTCGATTGCCATCGGGTAGTCGGGCGTGTCGGTATCGATGATGTTGCCGGCGCCGACCGCGATCTTGCCGCGGAAGAAGGTCGGCACGCCGTCGCGGCCGAGCTCGCCCTTGAGCTCGCCCGTCAGCGGCAGGTCGGCAGTGTAGGTGAGGTCCTTCACCCGCAGCGCCAGCAGGATGTTGGAGGTCGAGACCTTGTCGGCCTTGATGTCGACCGAGCGCACGCCGTTCTCGGCCGGGCCGATCGTGGCGCGCAGCATCCACGGGCGCGCGCCCTGCTCGCCGAGGCTGAGCGCGACGCCGCCGCGGCTCGGCCGGCGCAGGCTGAGCGTGATGTTCTCGAACGACCATTTGCTGCCGCGCTGCTGATCGTCGACGATCAGGACGCCGTTCTTCAGACCGATCTCGTTGAGGTTCTGACCGTCGAGGCCCGTCATGCTCAGGCTGTCGAGCCAGTCGAGGCCCTGAAGGATGCCGCTCTGCGCGGTCGCCTGCGGTGCAGCCTGCGATGCGTCCGGGCTCGCAGGCGCGGTCGCGAATGGCGGCGGGGGGACACCGCTGCGTGGGAATGTCGGCGGCAGGCCCGCGTCCTTCTTGGACGCGACACCGGTCGCCAGCGGCTTTGCGGTGTCGCCGGCCGACACGGTGACGGTGCCGTCGGGCGCAATGCGGATGGCGAGCTCGGCATCGACCAGGTTGAGACTCTCGGCACGCAGGTGCCCCATCAGGAGGGCCGCACCCGACAGCCTCACCTCGGCCTTCGGCGCGCTGGCGACGACGGCGTGATCGCGGTCGCGAACGATGATGTCTCGGATGCGGACGGCGACGCGGACCCGGCCCGCCCGCTCGATCTGAGTGCCGCCGACCTCAACGGTGTTGCCGTGGCCGATATTGTCCTCGATCGCGGCTGCGAGCCACGGGGTTGCGATGTCCAGACTGATGGGACCGGCACCGAGCCGCCACCACAGCGCACCGAAACAGCCGATGAAAATGACGATGACGGTGGCGACGGCCACCGCAAGGCGCTTCAGCCAGCGTCCCCCACCCGTCCAGCGGCGCAGCGCGCCAAATCCACCACCGAAGCGAAGAAAGCCCGAGCCGGAACGCGCCAGCAACCGGCGTGCGCGATTGCGTGCAGCCGCTTCCTGATCCGGATCCCAGTCGGCGTCGTCCCACTCCTGCGGCTCGAATTGGCCGCCGCGCCGATCAAAATCCCGGTTGTAGTCCTGGGGCGACGTATTCCTTGCCATTGCCTCTCGATACAGGCGCCCGTCATAGGATTGAGCGCCGCCGGGACCGCAGCCGTTCGCGGGAAGTGACGCTCCCTGCGCCGGCACTGCCGCCATACCTCGAATATTCCTGCTGTTCGTCATTTCGCCCCGGGAGCGCGTTCAACGAGCAGTGGGGTGGTGCGTGGAATTCCTTGTAACCATACTCCGGCGTCGCCAGACTTGCCCAGCCGAGGGCACGATTCCGGCTCGCCGGACAAGAGCTGCAATACCGCTTCGGTTGACCTGTCGAAAGCGTCGAAAGGAAGGCGTATGTCCAAGAAATCCCGAAAGAAATCGTCCAAAACGCCCTCCGGCAGTCCGACCGCTACAACGAAGTCCGCAAAAACGCGGGCATCGACTCAAACAAGATCCGCGAAAACGCAGCGGACACCGGCACGCAAATCAGCTGCGACCATAGCAAAAGCAGGATCACATAAGGCCCCATCGAAACAGTTAAAATCCTCCAAATCCGCCTCCTCTCCGGCTGCGGTCAAGTCGGGCTTGAAGTCCGGCTTGAAGTCCGGCTTGGCCGAGGGCCAAAAGGCCCCGGCCTTCCGCCTGCCGCGCGATGGCGGCGACGTGGTCACGCTGGCCGACTATGCCGGCCGAAAGCTCGTCCTGTTCTTCTACCCCCGCGCAGACACCCCCGGCTGCACGCGGGAGGCGATCGACTTCACGCGCCTCGCGGGCGCCTTCGCTGCCGCCGGCACCGCCGTGCTCGGCATCTCCGCCGATCCGTTAAAGGCCCAGGAGAAGTTCCGCGACAAGCACAAGCTCGGCGTGCCCCTCATCTCGGACGAGACGCATGAGATGCTGGAGGCGTATGGGGCCTGGGGCGAAAAGTCCATGTATGGCAAGAGCTTCCTTGGGATTCTTCGCACCACGATCCTGGTTGGGACCGACGGTAAGATAGCGCGGATCTGGCGCAATGTCCGGGTCGATGGCCATGCCGACGAAGTGCTGGAGGCGGCAAGGAGCCTTTAACCAATCCTTTAAATTCGCGCGTTCCCATTTGCGGAAAATTAACCATGCGCGGCCCAGATTGCGGCGGCAATTGAGCCGCAAGGAACCCATCCGACCGGCGCGGGAGTGCCGATGTCGAAAAGTTCTGCCCAATACTCGCAGTACCCCCAACATCATCCTCACGACCACGGACGGGCTTTCCGGCGCCCCCTGGGTGCCCCGGCGGCGGTGACCGCGATTCCCCTGCCCGCCACCGACGATGCCTACACCATCGTGCATGCCGGCAAGCAGGTCCGCTTCGGGCCCGTGGTGTTCTGGATCGTGGTCGGCACCGTCGTGCTGCTCGGACTGTGGTCGGCCGCCACCGCCACCTATTTCGCGTTCCGTGACGACGTCCTGACCCGGCTGATCGCCCGCCAGGCCGAGATGCAATACGCCTATGAGGACCGCATCGCCGAGCTGCGCGCCAAGATCGATCGCACCACCAGCCGTCAATTGCTCGACCAGGAACAGTTCGACCAGAAGCTCGACCAGATCATGAAGCGCCAGACGGCGCTGGAGTCCCGGGCCACGGCGCTTGGCGCCATGCCCGACGTGACCGGCTCGATTCCCCGCACCGCCCCGCAGCGGAGCGATGCAAGCCCGACCACGCCAAAACCGTCGCCGATCAGCGACACCGTGATCTTCGTGGCGCCGCCGGATCGCGAAGCGCGCCTCGAATCGCGCGCGCCGAACGTATTGGCGGCGCCGACCAGACAGTTCGCCAAGAACCAGGGGTTCGACAACGTGCTGGTACGGCTCACGGCCTCGCTTGATCAGGTTGAGCGTCGCCAGATGGCGGCGCTCAACGCGGCCGAGGAAAGCATGGATTCGCGCATGCGCCGGATGCGCAGCGTGGTCAGCGATCTCGGCCTGAACCTTGCCCATCTCGAAGCCGCGGTGCCGCGCAGCGCGATGGGCGGACCGTTCGTCCCCGTCAAGCTGACGGCGAATGCCGGACCGTTCGAGAAGCAGCTTCACCGCATCCACACCACGCGCGCCGAGATGGACCGTCTCAACCGCACGCTGGCGCTGGTGCCGTATCGCAAGCCCGTCATCGGCGAGGTCGAGTTCACGTCCGGCTTCGGTGTGCGCAGCGATCCTTTCCTGGGTCGGCCCGCGATGCACACCGGCCTCGATTTCCGCGCCGCCAGCGGTGATCCCGTCCGCGTCACCGCCTACGGCAAGGTGGTTTCCGCCGGCTGGTCCGGCGGCTACGGCCGCATGGTCGAGGTCGACCACGGCAACGGGCTTTCGACCCGCTACGGCCATCTCTCCGAGATCAACGTCAGGGTCGGCGAAGTCGTGAAGATCGGCCAGGTCATCGGCCTCGTCGGCTCGACCGGTCGCTCCACCGGTCCGCACCTGCACTATGAGACCCGCATCGAAGGCGAAGCGGTGGATCCGCAGAAGTTCTTGCGCGCCGGCGTACGGCTCAGCGCGGGTTAGGCCCGCCCCTTTCAGTTTCGCAGCGCCGGGTTTCCCGAAAGCCAGAGGAGCGACCGGCGGCCGAGAGCCTGCGCAGTGAGCCGAGTGCACGCCCGTCGATCACCAGCAGCGCGCTGCCGATGACGATTGCGCCCGCGATCTCGCGCGCGGAGATCGGCTCATCCAGCAGCAGCCATCCCAACAGGATGGCGGTTACGGGAATGAGCAGCGTCACCAGCATCACGTTGCTCGCACCCGAGCGCCGCACGATCTGAAAGAAGACGATGTAGGCGAGCGCCGTCGAAAGCGCGGCGAGGCCGAGCACGGCGAGCCAGGTCGTGAGGCGCGGCATCGGTAGCTGCCAAGGCCGCTCCACCACGCCAGCGACGACCGCCATCATGACGGTCGATGCCATCAGTTGGAACGTGGCGGTCCCGAGCGGCACTGCGTCCTTCGGCAAGCGCCGCGCCGCCAGCGCCGCAAAGCCGTAGCTCAGTGCGCCGCCGAGGCAGAGCAGGATGCCGAGCCCCTGCCCCGGCCTCGTCTCAAAACCCCATCCGCGCAGAAGGATCACGCCGGCAAGGCCGAGCGCCACCCCGGCCGTGCGGCGAACCTGGAAGCCCTCCTGGCCCGCCGCAATCATCACCACCACCGTGAACATCGGCGTGGTCGCGTTCAGAATCGAGGCCAGCCCACTCGGAATGAAAGTCTGGCCGATCGCGATGAGCGAGAACGGGATGACGTTGTTGAGCAGCCCGATCGCGATGAACGGCGCCCAGCCCGCCGCGCCCTTGGGGAAGCCGATCCCCTGCATGCGGAGCAACAGAACGAGAATGGCCGCGCCAAGCGCGACACGCAGGAACACCAGCGTTAGCGGCGGCAATTCCCGCAGAGCCGCGCCGTTGAAGAAGAACGAGCCGCCCCAGAGGATCGAGAGCACCGCGAGGAGCGACCAGTCGCGCGCGTCGATCCTGTGGTCGCTTGGGGGCATGAGGTCTTACATCCCTTGGCCGAGCCCGCTGACCTAGGGCGACGGGGCGAACAGTGCCACCCGATTTCCGATGCAGAGCCGTTTTACGAAGCTGATGCCGGCAATGAATTGGGTGATCGAATTGTCCCACGCGATGCTGGCCGACCAGGACTCGAACCCATACACCCCATTCGCGAATCGAGCGGCAAGAACGGAGCCGTGCTGCTCGCCTCGCCTTATCGAACCGTCACCGGCAGACTCGTGAACCCCCGCAGCACGTTGTTGACGGCCCTGGTTGGCATCCCCAGTTCAAAGCGGGATACCCGGCGTGCGAAAGCCGTCATCAACGCAGTGATCTCCAGGCGCGCTAGATGCATCCCGGCGCAAACATGCGCTCCGATTCCGAAACCGAGGTGATCACGGACATCCCGTCTCACGTTGAATTTCTCTGGTTCTTCCCACTTACGCTCGTCGCGATTTGCTGACGCGTAAAGCACGAGGACTCGCGATCCGGCGGAGAGTTTCACTCCGTCCAAAACCGTGTCTTCCGCCACGACCCGGGTGAAGCCCCGAATCGGAGACTCCAGCCTTACGGCTTCGTTGATGGCTGCGGAGATCAGCGACGGATCCCGTCGCACCAAGTCCCACTGGTCGGGATTCTCGCCGAAGAACCAGATCAGGCTGCCCGTGGCGAAGATCGTGGTGTCCAGGCTCGGGCTGATATAATCACGCATCATCGCCGGGCATTTCTCCATCGAAATTTCTCCGCCTTTTGCAGCCTTCCAGATCGCGGCCGCCCAGCCGTCGGGTCTGAGACGGGCGATGGTGGAAGGATCGCGACAATAAGCGTGAAGCTCCTGTATCTGCGGCAAGGCCGCCGTGCCGCGCGAATTCATGGCACCAAGCGCATCGAACGTCGCAGCCGCCCAGCGCAGCATGTTCGCACGTCCATCCTCGGGCAGCCCCACCAGATCGGACACGATCGACACCGGTAAATGTCGAGCACAATCTTCTATCGCATCGAAACTCCCCCGCTTCACCAGACGCGCGACCAGCGCATCGGCTTCGGCCTCGATCCGCGGGGCAACATCCTTTAGCGCTGGCGCCGTCAACGGCGCGCGTATGATTCGTCGCATTTTGGTGTGTTCGGGTGGATCACTGGTGATCGTGTTGCCGATCGAAGAAGAATTGATCAATTCATTGGCGGCGACCCCGCGGGCTGAGGAGAACTTCGTGTGATTCATCAACACCGAGCGTACATCGGCAAAGCGGCCGACCGCCCACAGTCCGTTCCTGGGCAGCCATACCGCCGGGCCTGCATCGCGAATGGCCTGATAATGGCCGTAGGGCTCGGCGATCACCTCATCGCTGTAGATGTCGACGTCGTATGACGCAGCATCAACAAGGGTATGTTTCGTAACCTCCGCGGGTGGAGCGAAGCGCATGCCAGGGTCAGACACCATCGCACCACCGATCGATCTTCGCGCCGTCGAGATTGTCGCGCAGGCGATTTGCGAGCCGGCTCGAATCGACGTCGTGTAGGGACTTGCCGCCGGAAATATCCAGAGCGTGGGCAGCTGCCTGCCCCATCGCAAAGCAGGGTCCCATGACACGGACCGAGGCCAGAGCCGCGACGTCGCCATCTATACATCGGCCTGCCGCGATCAAGTTGTCGCTATCCCGATGCACGAGGCTGCCCAACGGCACATAGTGCATGTGGTTGCGATCCTCGAAAGTTTCCCAATGCACTGTCTCGGCGCTGTCATGCGCCTCGACCGGCCATGAGCAGCGCGCTACGGCATCGGCGGGGCGATGGCCGGTCCGGACTTCATCGATGGTGAGTTGGTGCGCGCCGACGAACCAGCGGGTTTGCCTGATTCCGGGCAAACCGTAGGCCCGGATACGGACCTGGCCCATCGACCTCGGAAACTCCCGCCGCAAAAATTCCAGCACCTTGTCGGCTTGGTCCCTGCCCTCGAGCGTAGCGCGCGTGGCCGCGATTGGCTCGGTCGGATTGGGCATGTGCGTCATGTTGACGGTCGCCACGCCGCGGCCGGGAAATGCGAAGATGAATCCATCCTCGCGGCTCAGACCGTATTCGGCCTTCTTGTTCTTCAGAACCTCTGCGACATGGAATCCGTCGAAATTGGGGATCGCATCTTCCGCGAAGCCCTCTAGCAAGATCATCTGCGTGCCCCATTGGGGTTGATGGGGTTCGCGCACAGGTAATCCGGCGTGCCATGCAACGGCAGCATCGCCCGAGGCGTCGACAAATCCATCCGCGCGGACGGCCAAATCGCCCCATCGCGTCGACACATCAAGCTCGACAACGCGACGACTTTCAACACGGGCCGAGCGCAGGACGGCACCCAGCACCAGGTTCACATTTGCACGCGAGAGTGCCCGTTCGCTCCAGCGACCGCATAGCATCTCGTCGTACTGTAGAACGATCGTGTCCAGCGCACGGCGGGCGTGGATTGCGCCGGCGCGATGCAGTTCGTTCAGCATATCGTCGACCGCGCCGAACGTAACGCGGTATGGCCGCGGGCCGTTGGAATAGAGGCCGCATATCGTGCCGAGCAACGTCCCGACAAGCTGGCCGCCGATCGTCGGCATGGCGTCGAGCAGGACGGTCTTGCGGCCTAGGCTGGCTGCCGTCAGGGCCGCCATGATTCCTGCGGCACCGCCTCCAACGACGCAGACTTCCGCGTCCAGGGTCATTCGTTCTCGCGCCCTGGTGACAGTGCGGGTGGCAAGATTAAGGGTCATGGACTTACTCGGCGGAGATGCCGCGGGCTTTCACCAACGCGGTTGACTTGCCGGCTTCGTTCTTGACGAATTCGCGGAATTCCGCGCGCGTCATGTTGAGAATCTGAAAGCCGAGATCGAGAAATCGCTTGGTGACCTGCGGCTGCCGCATCGCATAGCCGACCTCTTCGCTGAGCCGCTGGACAACTGGCTCGGGTGTACCCGCCCGTACCACAACCCCGAGCCACAAAGACATCACGACATTGGGCAGCCTGACCTCGTCTGCAGTGGGTACGTTCGGTAATTGCGGCAAGCGCTGAGGCCCCGCAACGAAGAGCGCCTTGATATTGTTCGCACTGACGTTAGGCAGCCCGGGTCCCAAACCGTCGAACAGCAGGTCAACTTGCGAACCTATCAGGTCTTGCATCGCCGGCGCTGAACCTCTGTAGGGGACATGAACCAGCTGGATGGCCGCGTCCGCCTTGAGCATTTCCCCGAGCAGGTGGCCTAGGCTGCCGTTGCCTTGCGAAGCATAATTCAGCGCCTTGGACTTTGCTGCGGCAACAAGATCGGCGGTTGAATTGAACGGGCTGGATTTTGGCACATAAAGCAGCATCGGCATCAACATCAGTGGAGCAACCGGCTCCAGATCTGTCAGCGGGTCGTAGCTGAAATTCGCATAGACGGCCTTGTTGATTCCGAGCGAAGCGGTGTCACCGATGAGAAGCGTGTGTCCGTCCGCCGGCGCGCGGATCAGGGCGGTGCCCGCGATCTGACCGCCGGCACCCGGCTTGTTTTCGACGATTACTGGCTGGCCGAGGCGCTCTCGCAATACTTCCGCCAGCGCACGAGCCATCAGATCGGCGGGACCACCGGCAGGATAGATCACCAGGATGGATAGCGGTCGCGACGGAAATTCCTGCGCCTTCGCCCTGCCCGGCACCGTCATGGCAATTGCGAGCATCAGTGCCGTTGAAATCGCTCCTGCGCGCGTAAGCATTAGCGCCTCCCCTTGCTGAAGTTCGGCTCGAACGGCCGATTTTCAGTTTCCTCAAATGCCGCCCTTCGTTGGCACGTGACGTCAGGACTCTAGGAGCAGTATGAGTTATCCTTATAATGCCAATTGACTATGATTGTTATTCACTGGCTGTATAACCCTCGAGGTCGTGATGACTGTTGAAGTACGCCTGCTGGAATTGTTCCTGCGCGTGGCTGAACTCGGCAGCATCAACAAGGCAGCTGCGAGCGTGCATCTGTCGCAGCCGGCGTTGTCGCGGCACATTGCGCTCCTCGAACACCAGATGGGCAACAAGCTGTTCATCCGCACTCCGGGCGGCGTCGACCTCACGGAGGCTGGCAAGATGCTCTCTGATCGCGCCCGTCCTCTGTTGCGCCAGCTTACTCTCCTCAGAGAGCAGGTCGGCGAAAAGGCCTCGGGCCAACTTGCCATCGGCACGCCGCCCGCATGGCAACAGGTGGTGACATCCCCCTTCGTGGAGAAGCTTGCGGAGCGGCACCCCGGTATCACGCTCCGTGTCTACGAGGGTGTCAGCAATATCTTGCGCGAGTACATGTCCGCGCGCCTGCTCGACATTGCCATTGTGCCGTACGACTCCTCGCCTACCGCCAGCTACCGCAAGACGCCGCTGGTGCGCGAACCGATGGTGCTGGTCGGTCGAAGAGAGGATGCACTACACCCCGAAAAACCGGTCGCACTTTCTAGGCTTGACGGCTTGCGGCTGGTGCTTCCGGGACGTCCGAATGTGGCGCGGATCCAGATCGAGCACGCCCTGGAACGCAAAGGTATGCAGTTTCGATTGGCCGTCGAGACCGACACGCTGAGCCTTTGCCTCGACCTTGCACGCCGCGGAGTCGGATATGCCGTCGTGCCAGCCTCTTCGGTCTTTGAGCATGGCTTGGGGGATGCAATCAGTTGGGGACCGATTAAGGGGCAATTCGTAACCTGGGCACTCTGCGAGAATTTGGACCGAACTCACTCGCAAGCGGTGCGCGAGGGCCGCGCGCTCCTGATCAAGGCGGTGTCCGACGCGCTCGAGCTCAAGGTCTGGGCGCGCGCCGAACGTCCAAAAGCCAAAGCCTAGCGAAGCGTACGCGCCGATCCATGGGAACGTCCGTTTTGGATCCACAAGCCGCCGAACACCTGAAGGCGGAGACTTCCGCTCTGCGTTGCTAATCTGAAGTATGAGGACACGCCCTAGCCAGGCTTCTTCGGCCGCGACACCAGCTCGATCATCTGCCTTCATCCTCATCAGGCATCACCGCGTGCGCGTAGGCTCCTCACGAATATCCAGCGCGCCAGCAGCACTTGCACCGCAACCGCGTGCGGACCTCTACGCGGCCAGAAACGGTATCTGGACCGCCAGTGTGAAGCCGTTGACCATCAGCAGGCCACCCGCAGCACCGACAATGCCGCCGACGATCGCAAGCCACGGCAGCGTCGCGACAATCGAGACCGAGATCAGCACGATGGCGATCTGCAGGAGAGCTTCGGCATAGTCGAAGTAGGGATCCTGCTTCAGTGCATGGTCGCGCTTGCCCTCGTAGTCCTTGGCCTGCGCCATCAGTTCTTTCTTGCCCTCCTGCGTCTCGGGCTCGGACTCGTAGCGTGCTGCCGTCTTGCGATAGGCCTCCGCTTTTGCCTTCAGGGCCGTCCTGGCCTCGGCATTGAGGCTTTCGTCCTGCAGGAACGCCAGTTCGATCGCGTCGGCCGCGAGGTTATAGTCGGTCTGGCGAATGGTCTTGGCCTGGTAGAAGGCATAGTGGTTCGCGGCATAGATGTTGTTGTTGGTCGCCTCCTTGCCGGCGTTGGCTCCGCCAAGCGCGGTGATGGCGAGCAGCATCGCCAGAATGGCGATGCCGACCGCCGCGCGCTGCTTGAAGCGGTCGTTCACCTGCTCCTGATCCATCATATCCGCGGCGTCTTCAGCTTTCATCGATCGGCTCCTCCTCGCTTCTAAAAAGCGCAGGCACGATAAACAACGGCGTTATGTCACTATCGCGACGAACGAGCCCGGGTCAGAAGCCGAACACCTGCAAGGCCGGAGTCCGCCGCCTTGCGTTGCTAGGCCGAAATTATGAGGCAGGCGTCTTTGGCCGCGACACCAGCTCGATCATCCTGCCTTCGTCCTCATCCGGCATCGCCGCTTTCGCCTGCGCGTAGGCCTCGACTGCGGCGCGCGCGACTAGCGGCTTGCCCGCGAGCAGGCTCTCGGCGAGCTTCACGGCATAGGCGGCATCCTTGTGCCGCAGCGCTGCAGTGAAGGTCGCTCCGGAAAAATCCCGGGCGACCATGCGCTTGGAGTGACGCGCGACCTGCGGGCTTGCCGCGACGCCTGCCTGGATCGATTCCAGCACCAGGTTCATGTCGAGCCCGGCCTGCTCGGCAATCGCAAGACCCTCGGCGAGGCCGGCGATCTGGATCGCGCCCATGAGATTGTTGATGAGCTTGTAGACCGTGCCGGAGCCGACCGCGCCGAAATGGCGGATGGTCGCGCCGATCGGCGTCAGATAGGGCCGCGCGCGCTCGAGATCGGCCGCGTCGGCGCCAACCAAGAGCGTCAACTTCCCGGCCGCCGCCGCGTCCGGCAATCCCGTCACGGGGCAATCGATGTAGATCAGCCCGCGCGCGTTGAACTCGCGGCCCATCTCACGGGCATGGTCATAGGAGACGGTGGAGCATTCAATCGCGATGGTGCCGGCCTTCGCCGTCTTGGCCGCTCCTTGCGGCGCCAGCCAAACCGCGCGCGAGGCCTCGTCGTCGGCGACCATGGTCACGACCGCGTCGGCATCGATCGCGGCGTCCTCCGGCGAGGTCGCCCAAATCGCGCCGCGCGCGATCAGGTCCGCTGCCTTTGTCTTGCTGCGATTCCACACCGTCACCGTGAAGCCGGCATCGAGATAGCGGCCGGCCATGCCATGGCCCATCCGCCCGAGCCCGATGAAGGCGACACGCGGCACGGCTAGTCTACGTCCTCGATGTCGCCGGTCGTGGTGCCGAAGGCACGCTGCGCCAGCGTCGCGGCCATGAACTCGTCGAGCTCGCCATTGAGTACACCCGACGTGTCGGAGGTCTGCACGCCCGTGCGCAGATCTTTCACCATCTGGTAGGGCTGCAGCACGTAGGAGCGGATCTGGTGGCCCCAGCCGATGTCGGTCTTGGCGGCCTGGTCGGCGGCGGCCTTCTCCTCGCGCTTCTTGAGCTCGATCTCGTACAGGCGCGCGCGCAGCATGTCCCAGGCCTGCGCCCGGTTCTTGTGCTGGGAGCGGCCGGCCTGGCAGACCACGGCAACGCCGGTCGGGATATGCGTCAGGCGCACCGCGGATTCGGTCTTGTTGACGTGCTGGCCGCCGGCACCGCCCGAACGCATCGTGTCGACGCGGACGTCGGATTCCTTGATGTCGATCTTGATGCTGTCGTCGATGACGGGGAACACCTGCACGCTCGAGAACGAGGTGTGCCGCCGCGCGTTGGAATCGAACGGCGAGATGCGCACCAGGCGATGCACGCCGGCTTCGGTCTTGAGCCAGCCATAGGCGTTGTGGCCGGAGACCTGGATGGTCGCCGACTTGATGCCGGCCTCTTCGCCCTCGGACTCTTCGAGGTACTCGACCTTGAAGCCGTGGGTTTCGGCCCAGCGCGTGTACATGCGCAGGAGCATCTGCGCCCAGTCCTGGCTCTCGGTGCCGCCGGCGCCGGCATGGACTTCGAGATAGGAATCGAAGCGGTCGGCCTCGCCCGACAGCAGCGCCTCGAGCTCGCGCCGCGCCACTTCCTTCTTGAGGTTCTTCAGCGCAGCTTCGGCTTCGGCGACGACGCCGTCATCGCCCTCGGCCTCGCCGAGCTCGATCATGCCGATGTCGTCTTCGAGCTCCTGCTCGACCTTGCCGATTCCGCTGAGCGCATCCTCCAGCGAGGTGCGCTCCTGCATCAGCTTCTGAGCTTTCTGGGGATCGTTCCAGAGGTTGGGATCTTCTGCGAGCTTGTTCAGCTCAGCGAGGCGCGCCGTCGATTTCTCGACGTCAAAGATGCCTCCTCAGCAGCCCGACCGACTGCTTGATCTCTTCTACCAACCGTTCGATTTCGGCGCGCATGTTGTTCTCTGTCTTGCGGAATCCCGCGTGCAGTTCGAGAGGGGATGTAGCGGCGGCAGCCGCAAAGCGCAACTGCCCGAACCGTGATCGTCGGTCTTATCCGCGGCCTACCACAACCCGCCAGTGCCCGGCCGGAAGAGGAAGCCGGAATCCGGCTGCTGCTGCTGCACCGGCATGCCGCGTCCGTCGGCGTCGGCAACGCCGATGACCGAATAATTGTCCGGCGGCGCCGTGCCGGGCTTGAAGGCTTCGAGGATGGTTCCGCCGGTCTCGCCGGGGCCGGCGCGCATGCCGGTCTTGGCGACGACGCGGACGAGCTTGATGCCGGCGGGCACCTTGAACGGGACCGCAGGCTTGTCGGCGAGCGCGAGCTTGAGGAAGTCGCGCACGATCGGAGCGGCGAGATGGCCGCCGGTCGCGGCATTGCCCTTGCCGAGCGGGCGCGGCTTGTCGTAGCCCATGTAGACTGCGACTGCGATGTCCGGCGAGAAGCCGACGAACCAGGCATCCTTCGCCTCGTTGGTGGTGCCAGTCTTGCCGGCGACGGGCTTGCCGACCTCCTTGATCACCGTGGCCGTACCGGACTGCACCACACCCTCCATCAGCTCCGTGATCTGATAGGCGGTCATGGAATCCAGCACCTGCTCGCGGCGATCGATCAGCTGCGGCTCGGGCTGGTTCTTCCAGCCGCCCGGCGCGTCGCAGCCGCGGCATTCGCGCTGGTCGTGCTTGAAGATGGTGCGGCCGTAACGGTCCTGGATACGGTCGATCAGCGTCGGCTTCACGCGGCGGCCGCCATTGGCGAGCATCGAGTACGCCGTGACCATGCGCATCGCCGTCGTCTCGCCGGCGCCGAGCGCGTAGGAAAGATAGTTCGGCAGTTCGTCATAGACCCCGAAGCGGCGGGAATATTCGCCGATCAAGGGCATGCCGATGTCCTGCGCGAGCCGCACCGTCACGGTGTTGAGCGACTGCCGCAGCGCATTGCGCAGCGTCACCGGTCCCTGGAACTTGCCGGAGGAGAAGTTTTCAGGCCGCCACACGCCGGCGCCCTGCCCCTGGTCGATCTCGATCGGCGCGTCGAGCACGACGGTCGAGGGCGTGTAGCCGTTGTCGAGCGCGGCCGAATAGACGATCGGCTTGAACGACGAACCGGGCTGCCGGTAGGCCTGCGTGGCGCGATTGAACTGGCTCTGGTCGAACGAGAAACCGCCGACCATCGCGAGCACGCGGCCGGTCCAGGGATCCATCGCCACCATCGCGCCGGAGACTTCCGGAATCTGGCGAAGCCGGTACTGGCCCTCGACGGGGTGGCCGTCCTTGTAGAGGGGATCGGCATAGATGACGTCGCCGGGCTGGAGCACCTGCGACACCGCTGTCGGCGTCTTGCCTCTCGTGCCGCCCTGCAGCGCCCGCGCCCAGCGCACGCCGTCGACCGTGATGATGCCGGTCTCGCGCTGCTTGCTCACCGCGCCGCCGAGCTCGCGGCCAGGCTGAAAGCCGATCCGTGCCGACTGATCGCTGGTCTCCAGCACCACCGCCATGCGCCAAGGCGAGATGTCGGACAGCGACTTGATCTCGGCGAGCTTCACGCCCCAGTCGCCCGAAATGTCGAGCTTGCTGATGGCGCCGCGATAACCCTGCTGCTCGTCGTAGTTCACGAGGCCGGCGACCATGGCCTTGCGCGCCATGACCTGGATCTTCGGATCGAGCGTGGTGCGAACCGACAGGCCGCCCTCGTAGAGCTTCTTCTCGCCGTAGCGCTCGAAAATGTCGCGGCGGACTTCCTCGGCGAAATATTCGCCGGCAAAGGTGTGGGCGCCGTTGGAACGGCTGGTGACGGCGAGCGGCTCCTTGCGCGACTTGTCGGCGTCGGCCTGCTTGATCCAGCCGTTTTCCAGGAGACGGTCGATCACGTAATTGCGGCGCTCGATGGCGCGGTCGCGGTTGCGGACCGGATGCAGCGTCGCCGGCATCTTCGGCAGCGCCGCCAGATAGGACGCTTCCGCCACTGTCAGCTCGTTCACCGACTTGTCGAAATAGACCAGCGAGGCCGCCGCGATGCCGTAGGCGCCGAGGCCGAGATAGATCTCGTTGAGATACAGTTCGAGGATCTTGTCCTTCGAATAGGTCTTCTCGATGCGCATCGCCAGCAAGGCTTCCTTGATCTTGCGCGAGAATGAGACCTCGTTGGTGAGCAGGAAGTTCTTGGCGACCTGCTGGGTGATCGTGGACGCACCCTGCGGCCGGCGGTTGGAGCCGTAGTTCTGCAGATAGAGCAGGCCCGCGCGCGCCATGCCGGTGTAGTCGATGCCGCCATGCTCGTAGAAATTCTTGTCCTCGGCCGCGAGGAAGGCGTTGATCACGAGCTTCGGCACCGCCTGGATCGGCAGATACAGCCGCCGCTCCTTGGCGTATTCGCCGACCAGCGAACCGTCGACCGCGTGCACACGCGTCATCACCGGCGGCTCGTAATCCTGAAGCTGAGAGTAGTCCGGCAAGTCTTTGGAGAAATGCCAGATCAGGCCTGCCACGGCCCCGACGCCAACAAGGAACACCACTGTTCCCGCGGCGAACAGGAAGCCCATGAACCGCACCAGCAAGCGCATTATCTGTTTATCCGTTCAAACTCTGGATCAGCCCAGTATCAGCCCTTTGGCACACAAAACGGCACCAATCTCACGTCGCGAATTCACCGGCTTACGCAATCACATCGAGGCCGGACTTAAGACGCTTGCCGAACAGGTTCTCGCCGATTCCGGAACCCTCTACCGGTTTCTATAAAGCGTCCGCTGTGGCCAAACTAGGGCCTTTGGGCCGGGACGAACAAACCGGCTCAGTTCGACGTCCCGGCCGTGGCCATCCGCTTGGTCAAAAATCCGTCGATCGCCTGGGCCATCGAGCCCACGGCGCGGGACCGCCAGCCCTCGGAGACCAGGTGCTCGAGATCTGCCTTGTTGGAGACGTAGCCGATCTCGACCAGCACCGATGGCACGTCGGGCGCCTTCAGGACCCGGAAGCCGGCGGATTTCAGAGGATGCTTGTGCATCCGCACGGTCTGCTTCATTTCGCTCATCAAATGGCGAGCAAAACGGTTTGAAAAGGTGCGGGTTTCCCGCTGTGTGAGGTCGATCAGGATGTCGGCGACGTCGGTCGGCTCTTCCGCGAGGTTGAAGCCGGCGATCGCATCGGCGCGGTTCTCCGCATCCGCCAGCCGCTGGGCCTCGGCGTCGGAGGCCTTGTCGGAGAGCGTATAGATGGTCGCGCCCTGCGCATCCCCTTCCGCCCGCGGCAGCGCATCGGCGTGGATCGAGACGAACAAGGCCGCCTTGAGATTGCGGGCGATCTTGGTGCGGTCATTGAGCGGAACGAAGGTGTCGTCGTCCCGCGTCATGACCACGCGGTACTTGCCGGCTTTTTCCAGCTTGTCGCGGAGCGCCAGGCCAAAGGCCAGCACCAGGTTTTTCTCGCTCTCGCCGCTCGACTGCGTCCCGTTGTCGATGCCGCCGTGGCCGGGATCGATCACCACCACCGGTCGAGTATCACCCTTCTGCTGCGCGCCATCCGGGGCCGCGGCGCTGGGAACCGTGGCAGGCGGCGCTTCAGCGATCGCGGGCCGCAGCTCGGGACGGTTTTCGGGGCCACGTGACGACACGAAGGCGGTGCGGTCGACCTCCTCCAGCTCGAGCACGAGCCGGGCCGGTTGGCCGTTGGCCGCCTCCAGCACGTAGGATTTGGCGATCTTCGCCGGTCCGGACAGGTCGAACACGATTCGCGAGCCGCCGGGCATGACGAGCCCGTAGCGGAAGGCCTTGACCAGCCCCCGCCCCCCACTTCCGGTCCCCGCGGGCAGCTGAAAATTGACCTGCGGCACGTCCACCACCACGCGGTAGGGGTCGGCCAGCGTGACGGCGCGGAAGGTGACGGTCTGGTCGAGGTCGAGGATGAAGCGGGTCTGCTTGCCGTCGCCGGCCAGGCGGGCGGCCGAGGCGACCGGAAAATTCGCCGCAACCGCAGCAGGTTGCAGCCGGCTCTCCGCAGCGATCAGGCGCGCGGAATCGGCACAGGGCAATGCCGCAGTGCACAGCAACACGCCCCCCAGCAAAATCCGTCGATTTGTGCGGCTCGCCACCGATTCCGTGCCTCCGAGCAGCTCTCTTAACGCAATAGAACCACAGGGTTAATCGATCCTTAATGACGGAAACGCGAAACTCGGCGACTGTGACCGCCGTGCGACGCTCCCTTGCACGGATGGCTCATTCCTCGTATGTACGGAATGCTGACGGCCGATATTTCCGGTTGTGTCGCATTCAGCCTCCCGGTGCAGCGCCGGAACTCTCAAGGTTTGAGAATTCCAGCGTTTTCCGCTTCCCTCTATGACCAGCGCGGTGCGCGGCAGCGAGGTGGAGCGGGTCAAGCCCCGGCGGCGGACGGTCTCGGGCTACCACTCATGTTGCCGGGACGGTTCTGACAGCGGCGTAACCCATTACCCGGTCCCTTGATCCCAAGGGGGCGGTTCGTGATCCCCAAGGCGAGCGCGCGCGCCGTGCCTGGCCAGCAGCAACTGATTGAAGGGCGGCCTCGCCGCCCAGTGTTTCATACGGGCCGACGCTTGATGCGCCAGACTGTGCCGACGAAATCTGAAGGAGCATTCGCGACGCTGCGGAGTGACAATCCCGTGCGTCGCAATGGTCCTGAAGCTTCCGGTTCGGCAAGGCGCGAGAGACGGCGTTTCGGCCTTCCCCTCAGCCCCGAATCAGGTGGACCGTCGCGTCACCCGCCGGCGCGATACGCGCCCACGGCTTATCGCGTCCGCCGCCGCCAAGAGTTAAGACATGCCCAACAAGATGTTGATCGATGCCACCCACCCGGAGGAGACCCGGGTCGTCGTGGTCCGCGGCAATCGCGTCGAAGAGTTTGATTTCGAGACCGCGCAACGCAAGCAATTGCGCGGGAATATCTACCTCGCCAAGGTCACAAGGGTCGAACCCTCGCTCCAGGCCGCTTTCGTCGAATATGGCGGCAATCGCCACGGCTTTCTCGCCTTCAGCGAAATCCATCCCGACTACTACCAGATCCCGGTCGCCGACCGGCAGGCGCTGATCGAGGCCGAGGAACAGGCCCATCGCGAGGCCGAGGAAGAAAGCGAGAACCGCTCGCACGGCCGTCGCCGCTCGCGGCACCGCAACGCCCGCCGCCGCGGTCATGGCGAGCGCGTGCGCAGCGACATCGTCGAAGGTCTCGAAGCCGGCGCCGATCCCGCCGCCCAGCCGGTCGACGGCGCCGCGCTGCCGGAGCATGCCGAGGGCGAGCATCTGCACGCCGATAGCGAGCATCACGGCGAGCACGAGGGCCACGATCATGGCGACCACGATCATGGCGACCATGATCATGACGAACATCGTCATGCCCGCGATGACGAGCACCATCACGCTCACGATGATGCCCACGGCCGCGAGGACGAACGCGATCATCACGATCATGAACACGCCGACGAGACGCCCGCGCCTGTCGCGGCGGTCGGCGCCGAGCCCGCGGTCGAGACCGTTGCCGAGCCGCAGCCGGCTCCAACCTTCGAGACTTCCGCTCCCGAGGCTCATGCCGCGGAAGCGCAGGCGGAGCCTCTGGCGGAAGCCGTGACATCGGCCGCCGAACCGGCCGATGCCGTCTACGCCGCCGGCGAAAGCACGGAAGCCCCGCAAGCGGACGCCGGGGAAGCAGCCGAGGAGGACGACGAGGACGAGGACGGCGAGGATGCCGAAGAGGAAGTCGTCGAATCCGTCGGCGGCGACGACGTGCTGGAGGAAGTGCCGGAGCGCACCTTCCGCCCGCGCCGCCAGTACAAGATCCAGGAAGTCATCAAGCGCCGCCAGGTGATGCTGGTGCAGGTCGTCAAGGAAGAGCGCGGCAACAAGGGCGCGGCGCTGACGACCTATCTCTCGCTCGCCGGCCGCTACGCCGTCCTGATGCCGAACACCGCACGCGGCGGCGGGATCAGCCGCAAGATCACCAGCGCGCAGGATCGCTCGCGCCTGAAGGAAGTGGTGCAGGACCTCGACGTGCCCGAGGGCATGGGCATCATCCTGCGCACCGCGGGCGCCGCCCGCACCAAGCCCGAGATCAAGCGCGACTTCGAATATCTGATCCGGATGTGGGAGACGGTGCGCGACCTCACGCTGAAATCGCAGGCCCCGACCCTCGTCTACGAGGAAGGCTCGCTGATCAAGCGCTCGCTGCGCGACCTCTACAACAAGGAGATCGACGAGATTCTGGTCGCCGGCGAAGCCGGCCACCGCGAGGCCCGCGACTTCATGAAGATGCTGATGCCCGCCAATGTCGGCGCGGTGAAGCAATATCGCGACGGCCAGCCGCTGTTCTCGCGCATGGGCGTCGAGAGCCAGCTCGATGCGATGTTCTCGCCGACCGTGCAGCTGCGCTCCGGCGGCTACATCGTCATCAACCAGACCGAGGCGCTGGTCTCGATCGACGTCAACTCGGGACGATCGACGCGCGAGCACCATATCGAGGACACCGCGCTCAAGACCAACATGGAAGCGGCCGAAGAGGTCGCCCGCCAGCTGCGCCTACGCGACCTCGCCGGCCTGATCGTCATCGATTTCATCGACATGGACGAGAAGCGCAACAACCGCGCGGTCGAGCGCAAGCTGTCCGATTGCCTCAGGCAGGATCGCGCGCGCATCCAGGTCGGCCGCATCTCGCATTTCGGGCTGCTCGAGATGTCGCGCCAGCGCATCCGCGCCAGCGTGCTGGAATCCTCGACCGATCCGTGCCCGCATTGCGGCGGCACCGGCCACGTCCGCTCGGTGTCCTCGGTGGCGCTGCAGCTCCTGCGCGGCCTCGAAGAGATCCTGATGAAGGGCGCCACCCACAATCTCGTGGTCCGCACCCGCACCGACGTCGCGCTCTATGTGCTGAACCACAAGCGCGGCCATCTGCGCGATCTCGAGAACGGTTTCAAGGTCACGCTGTCGGTGATCGCCGACGCGAGCGTCAGCGGCCCGCAGGCCTATGTGATCGACCGCGGCGAGCAGGTGCATACGCTCGAAGCCGCCAAGGCGCTGCTCGTTGCGCAAGCCGCTGCGAGCCCGCCGCCACCGGCCGAAGAGGCCTATGACGACGAGGACGTCTTCGACCTGGAGACGGAATCCGAGATCGAAACCGACGAGACCGAAGGCCTTGCCGACGAGCAGGGCGGCGGCGAGGCAGCCTCGGAGCAGGACGGCCAGCGCCGCAAGCGCCGGCGCCGCCGGCGCGGCCGCGGCGGCCCGCGCGAAGGAGAGTTGCGCGAGGATACGGCGCCGACCGTGCCTGAGCCCGCGATGATCGCCGGCGAAAGCGAGGAGGAGACCGAGGCCGAGCAGGACGGTGAGGAAGGCGAGGAACAGGCCGCCCGTGGCGAACAGCAGGGCAGCGGTGATCGCCGGCGCCGGCGTGGTCGCCGCGGCGGTCGCCGCCGTCGCGGTAGCGGCGAGGAAGGTCTTGCCGGCTCCATCAGCGACGAGCTCGGCACCAACGCGCCGCCGGAAGCTGCCGATGCAGTGGCCGATTTCGACGGCCTCGGCAGCCAGGCTTCGCCCTCGATCGCGCAGGCCGAGCCGACCGGCGAGCCGCAAGTTGCCGAGCCTGAGCCGCACGCCGAGATCCGGACCGAGGCGCCGGCCCAGCCGGAGCCCGCTCCCGCCGCGACGACCGCAACGCCGGACGAAGAGCCAGCCGGCGACAGGGCCGCGCGGCGCCGCTCCACCGTGCGCGAAAAGGTGAGCTTCCTGGCGAACAGCCAGGCGGAGCCCGCAACGCCGGCGGCGGAGGCGACCGAGCCGGTTGCTGCACCCGCGCCGGCACCTGAGCCCGCGCCGGAGGCGGCAAGCGAAACCCCGGCCGCCCCACGTCGTGCCGGCTGGTGGTCACGCCGTTTCGGCGGCGGCGAGTAAAGGGACAAATAGAATTGAAACCGCCCGGCCCAACCGGGCGGTTTTGATTTGATGAGGTCAGCTGCGATGCAAAGCGCGATCATTCTCGGCGGCGGCATGGTGGGCGTGGGCGCCGCGCTGCATCTGCAGCGGCGCGGCTGGTCGGTGACGCTGGTCGATCGCAGGGAGCCGGGCCGCGAGACCAGCTACGGCAATGCCGGAATGATCCAGGCCGAGGCGGTACGCCCCTATCCGATGCCGCGCGACCTCGCTTCGCTCTTGAAGATCGCGACCGGCCGCACCAACGACGTGCGCTACAGCCTCTCTTCGCTGCATCTCCACGTCGAGCCCCTGCTCCGCTATTGGTGGCATTCGGCGCCGAAGCGGCATCGCGAGGCGATCGAGGCCTGGGCACGGCTGATCGCCTACGCAACGGCCGAGCACGACACCCTGATCCGCGAGGCGCATGCCGACAATCTCATCCGCCGCGCCGGCTACCGAGCGCTGTTTCGCGATCGCGCTTCGTTGGATCTCTCGATCAAGGCGGCGGAAGAAGATCAGCGTGAATTCGGCGTGAACTATCGCGTGCTGTCGGGCAGCGAGCTTGCCAGAGCCGAGCCGATCCTGCGTGACGATCTCCCGGGAGCGATCCATTGGCTCGACACCTGGACCGTGTCCGACCCCGGCGCGCTGGTCACGGCCTATGCCGAGTTGTTCGCGCGCCTCGGCGGCAGGATCGTGCTCGGTGATGCGCAGTCGCTGCGACAGACCGCGACCGGCTGGTCAGTGGACACCGACCAGGGCCGCATCGACGCTGCCCACGCCGTCGTGACGCTCGGGCCGTGGTCGCCTGATTTATTGTACAAATTCGGCTATCGCATCCCGCTGGTGCGCAAGCGCGGCTACCACATGCATTACAGCGGCGGCGCTTCGCTCGACCTTCCGCTGGTCGACAAGGCCCGTGGCTACGCCATGGGGCCGATGGCCAAGGGCATCCGCATCACCACCGGCGCCGAATTGACCGGCGCGGACGCACTCGCAACACCAGTGCAGCTCGCCAGCGCCGAAGCCTCGGCGCGCGAGCTGATCGACCTCGGCAAACGGGTCGAGCCGGATCCGTGGTTCGGCACGAGGCCCTGCACGCCCGACATGCTGCCGGTGCTCGGCCCCGCCCCGCGCCACCCCGGCCTCTGGATGAATTTCGGCCATGGCCATCAGGGCTTCACGCTGGGCCCTGCGACCGGACGCCTGCTCGCGGAGATGATGAGCGGCGAAACGCCTGCGGTCGATCCCACGCCGTATCGGCCCGAGCGATTTTAGCCCACAGAAGAAGGGCTGATCGAGCAGTTCGATCAGCCCTATTGCTTTAAGTCTGATAGCGCAGCTCGCGCTGCCAGAGCCCGATCAGTCCGTGGTGATCGCCGTCTCCATGTCGGTCGGATCGATCTCCTTGGCGAGATTGGCGTTGAGCTTGTCGCGGTCGAGCTCGCCTTCCCACCAGGCGACGATCACGCAGGCGACGCCGTTGCCGCACAGATTGGTCAGCGCCCGGCACTCGCTCATGAACTTGTCGATGCCGAGCACGATCGCCATACCCGGCACGAGGCGCGGATCGACCACCGCGAGCGTCGCCGCCAGTGTGATGAAGCCGGCGCCGGTGATGCCGGAGGCGCCCTTCGAGGTCAGCATCGCCACGACCAGGATGGTCATCTGCTGGGCGAAGGAGAGTTCGACGCCGAGCGCCTGCGCGATGAACAGCGTCGCCAGCGTCATGTAGATGTTGGTGCCGTCGAGGTTGAACGAATAGCCCGTGGGCACGACGAGGCCGACCACCGACTTGGAGCAGCCGAGCCGCTCCAGCTTCTCCATCATGGACGGCAGCGCGCTTTCCGAGGATGAGGTGCCGAGCACGATCAGCAGCTCGTCCTTGATGTAGGCGAGGAACTTGAAGATCGAGAACCCGGCCATGCGCGCGATGAGGCCGAGCACGACGAACACGAACAGCGCAGCCGTGACGTAGAACGTCGCGATCAGACCGAGCAGATTGAGGATCGCGCCGGTGCCGAACTTGCCGATCGTGTAGGCCATCGCACCGAACGCGCCGATCGGCGCCGCGCGCATCACGATCGAGATGACGCCGAACACCGCGTGCGCGGCATCGTCGATGAAGCTGCGGATGGTGTGGCCGCGCTCACCGAGGCTCATCAAGGCAAAGCCGAACAGCACCGCGAACAGCAGCACCTGAAGGATCTCGCCTTGCGCGAAGGCGCCGACCACGGTGTCCGGAATGATGTGCAGCACGAAGTCGACGGACTTTTGTCCAGCGGCCTGCTTGGCGTAATTGGCCACCGCCGCTTCGTTTGCCGCTCCGCCACCGAAGCCGGACCCCGGCTTGACGAGATTGCCGACGACGAGGCCGAGCACCAGCGCGAAGGTCGAGACGACCTCGAAATAGACCAGCGCCTTGACGCCGATGCGTCCGACCTTCTTGGCGTCCTGGATGTGGGCGATGCCGGAGACCACGGTGCAGAAGATGATCGGGGCGATCACCATCTTGATCAGCTTGATGAAGCCGTCGCCGAGCGCCTTGATCCAATCGTTGGTGGCGACGGACGGCCACAGCCATCCGACGATGGCGCCGAGCACGATGGCGATCAGCACCTGGATGTAGAGGACTTTGTACCACGGCTTGGCGGCGGGCGGCGCGACCGGCGCCTCCGCTATTGTTGTCGTCGTCATCGTTTCACTTCCCCTCAAAGCGCTGGGCCAGCCAAGATCAACTTGGCCGGCCCGTTAATTGGAGCTGCAAATTGTGGCAGGTTTAACCGCGGCGATCGACGATGCGGCGCGCGGCCGGCATCAACGCCGCGCCGAGCGCATTCTTGACCAGCGAACCCGCAATGAACGGCACGATGCCGACCTGCCAAGCTTTCGCTGCGCCGAGATCGAGGCCAAAGGCCAACCAGCCGAAGCCGGCGGCAAGAATGACCACATGGCCGGCGGCCATCGCTGCAAACAGCAGCACGACGCTGCGATCCCAGCCGCGCTCGGCGAGCCAACCGGTCACGAAAGCTGCCACAACGAAACCGAACAGATAGCCTGCGGTCGGCCCGACGAGCGGCGCGATCCCACCCACAGGGCCTGCAAACACCGGAAGTCCGAGCGCGCCCTCGGCGAGGTAAGCGATCATGGTTGCGCTGCCAAGGCGCCAGCCATAGGCGGCACCGATCATCAGCACCACCAAAGTCTGCAGCGTCATTGGCACGTAGGGCAGCGGCAGATTTACCTTGGCCGACAGCGCCATCAGCGCGGTGCCGAGCGCAATCAGCACGACGGCACGCAGCGTGCCGACGGCTTCGCCCGGTTGCGTCGGCCACATCAATGCGGCGAGAGAGGAATGTGGCGTTGCCGCGGACGGGGTGGAACGGTCAGGCACGTCGAACTCCGGAGGGCTGTCGAAACTGGCGGCTATTTAAGCCAGTGAGCGATCCGGTCAACTGCCTCCCGCATCTCATCGAGCGAGCGTGCATAGGAAAAGCGGATGAATGAACGGCCATGGACAGGATCAAAGTCGAGGCCGGGCGTTGTCGCCACGCGCGCCTGCTCCAGCATCTGCTTTGCGAATTCAAAACTGTCCGAGGTGAAATCCGAGACGTCGGCATAGAGATAGAAGGCGCCGTCAGCCGGCAGGAATCTCGTCAGTCCGGCCTTGGGCAAGCCATCGATCAGGACGCGCCGGTTTTCCTGGTAGCCGTGCTTGATCGCCTCCATCTCGGCCGTGCCGTCGAAGGCAGCCTCCGCTGCGATCTGCGACAGCGCGGGCACCGAGATCGAGAGGTTCTGCTGTAGCCGCTCGATCGGCCGCACAAGGATCTCGGGCACCACCATCCAGCCGACGCGCCAGCCCGTCATGCAAAAATACTTCGAGAACGAATTGATCACGAGCGCGTGCTCGGATAGCGCGGCCGCCGTCACGGCCGGCAACGCGTAATCGAGCCCGTGATAGATCTCATCGGAGATGAAGCGGATGCCGGCATCTTCCGCCGCCGCGATCAGGCCGGCGAGCGCTTCACGGGACATCATCGTGCCCGTCGGATTGGCGGGGCTGCCGACCAGAACACCCTTCAGCGGTGCCTTGCGATGCGCCGCGAGCAGGGCCTCGCCGGTCAGCGCGTGACGCGTTTCGTTCGTGGTCTCGATCAGCACCGGCTCGCAGCCGAGCGCGGTCAGGATATGTCGATACGGCGGATAGCCCGGCACCGTCACGGCGACGCGATCGCCAGGTTCGAACATCGACAGGAAGGCCAAGATGAAGCCGCCCGATGAGCCCGTCGTCACCACGATCCGCTCGGGGCTGACATCGCAGCCATAGGTGTCGCGATAATGGCGCGCGATGCGCGCGCGCAGACCGGGGATGCCGAGCGCGGAGGTGTAGTCGATCCGTCCGGCCTCGAGCGCCGCATGGGCGGCCGCGATCGCAGTCCTGGGGGCGCCGGCCGCGGGCTGGCCGACCTCCATATGGATCACATGACCGCCGGCGGCCTCGATTCGGGCCGCCGCGGCCATGACGTCCATCACCATGAACGGGGGAACATCGCTGCGGCGGGAGGGCTCGAGCCACTGCCCCAACCGGTTCCTCAATGTCGCGTCGCGCATCGATTTCTGCTATTGGCTGGCGAACCGGTCCGTCCGGTCCGTAAACGGGGCGCTTGTGCCCCAGACTGGCCGCATTGTACGGCTCATAAGGGCACCGTTCACAAGGGCATATCGCGTATCCGGTCCGCCGCCAATCACCAAAACCAATCACTGAACTGCTTGACCAAGATCACTTGACCGAGCCCCTTTTGACCAAGACCGCTTGATGTCGCTCCAGATCGCATTGCGCAAGAAGGCCTCCGCCCTCACCGCCCTCGTCACGGCCACGGCGATCGCGCTGACGCCGTTCTCGGCCGCGCGCGCTCAGGCCAAGGGGCCGCCGGTCCTGCGCGACACCGAGACCGAGCAGCTGCTGCGCGAATACACGCGTCCGATCCTGCGCGTTGCGGGTCTGGAGAAGCACAACATCCAGATGGTGATCATCAACGACGGCTCGTTCAACGCCTTCGTCGCGGATGGCCGCCGCATCTTCGTCAATTGGGGCGCGATCCTGCAATCGGAGACGCCGAACCAGATCATCGGCGTGCTCGCGCACGAGACCGGACATCTGGCGGGCGGCCATCTGTCCAAGCTGCGAGAGCAGCTCGCCGCCGCCCAGACCCAGATGATCATCGCGATGCTGCTCGGCGCCGGCGCGATTGCGGCCGGCAGCACGCAGCGCAGCAGCGTAGGCAACAACGGGCTCGCCAATGCTGGCGCGGCCGCCATCGCCGCTCCGCAGGAGGTGATCCGCCGCACGCTGCTGTCCTACCAGCGCCAGCAGGAGGAGAATGCCGACCGCGCCGGCGTGAAGTTCCTGGCTGCGACCCAGCAATCGCCCAAGGGCATGTACGAGACGTTCAAGCGCTTCACCAGCGAGAGCCTGTTCGCCGCGCGCGGTGCCGATCCCTACCTGCAGTCGCATCCGATGCCGGCCGAGCGCGTCGCCGCGCTACAGGAGTTCGCAAGCTCCAGCCCCTACTGGAACAAGAAGGACGATCCCGCGCTCCAGCTTCGGCACGACATGGTCCGCGCCAAGATCTCCGCCTTCATGGAGCGGCCGGAGACGGTGTACCGCCGCTATCCCCAGACCAACGACAGCCTGCCGGCGCGCTATGCCCGCGCCATCAGCACCTATCTGCACGGTGATCTGCGCAGCGCGCTCGCCCAGATCGACGCGCTGATCCAGGTGCAGCCGAACAACCCGTATTTCTACGAGGTGCGCGGCCAGGCGCTCCTGGAAAGCGGCAAGGCGGCCGAAGCGATCGCTCCCTTGCGCAAGGCCGTCGCCCTCTCGAACAACGCCCCCCTCATCGAGATGTTACTTGGGCAGGCTCTGGTCGGAACCGATAATAAGGCCTACACCGACGATGCCGTTCGGATTCTCCGCGCCGCGGTGGCCCGGGAGCCCGAGGCGGCGCTCGGGTATACCCAGCTCGCGATGGCCTATGGCCGGAAGGGAGATTATGCGGAGGCAGATCTCGCCTCGGCCCAGGCCGCATATTTGCGCGGCGACAACAAAACCGCCCGCGAGCTTGCCACGCGCGCGAAAACACGTTTCGCCGTCGGCACCCCCGGATGGGTCAAGGCCGACGACATCGTGGCGGCGAAGCCGCCGCGCAACTGACGCAAACTCGAACGACGCCCGACCACGACGTCACGACACCGGGCCTGAATCCGCCGGGACGTTCTCGAAACCTGCTTTGGATAAGAGGATTTGACTATGCCTTCGCTGCGCCTGCTCGCTCCTGCCCTGTTCGCGCTCGCCATGTTCGGCGCAGCCGTGCCCGCCTCGGCCGACAGTTTCTCCGACAGCCAGCGCACCGAGATCGAGAAGATCATCAAGAACTATCTCGTCAGCCATCCCGAGGTGCTCGAGGAGGCCATGGCCGAGCTCAGCAAGCGCCAGGCCGCGGCCGAAACGCAGAAGCACCAGGCCAGCATCGCGCAGAACGCCGAGGCGATCTTCAACTCGCCGCGCCAGGTCGTGCTCGGCAACAGGGACGGCGACGTCACCTTCGTCGAGTTCTTCGACTACAATTGCGGCTATTGCAAGCGTGCTATGGACGACATGCTGACCATCATGAAGGGCGATCCGAAGCTGAAGGTGGTGCTGAAGGAATTTCCGGTGCTGAGCCAGGGCTCGGTGGAAGCGGCGCAGGTCGGGGTCGCCGTGCGCATGCAGGATCCCTCCGGCAAGAAATATCTCGACTTCCATCAGAAGCTGCTCAGCGGCCGCGGCGCCGCCGACAAGGCCCGCGCGATGCAAGCCGCCAAGGAAGCCGGTCTCGACACGGCTCGCATCGAGAAGGACATCGCCAGCCCCGAGGTGCGCGCCACCCTCGAGGAGAATTTCAAGCTCGCCGAAGCGATGGGCATGAACGGTACGCCGAGCTACGTGATCGGCAAGCAGATCGTGATCGGTGCCGTCGGTGTTGAAAGCCTGAAGGAGAAGATCGGCATTGCCCGTTGCGGCAAGGCGACTTGCTGATCACAGTTTTACGATAGCGAGAACACAAAAAGGCCGGCAGACATGCCGGCCCTTTTTCTTGCGCTGAACGTTGGCGCCTTCGTGCAAAGTCATTCATCTGGCGTTCAACAAACAAAAGCCGCGGAACAGTCGAAGTTCCGGAACAACTCAAATCCCCTTTCGTTGTCGGCGCGGGCAATGACGCGAATGAACACGTGAGGAGAATTTCGATGTTGAACCGCTTTATGATTTCGGTTGCCGCAGTCGCGCTCGTCGCGGGCACTGGCCTCGCGAACGCGCAGGGCAATATGGGCCGCGACAGCGGCGGCGCCGCCGGTGGCGCGCAGATGCAGCATTCGCAACCTTCCGGCGGCGCTGCTGAGCGCGGTGGCTCGATGAGCCAGGACAAGGGGACCGTTGGCCAGGCCGGCGGCTCCGGGACGATGAAGTCCGAAGACAAGTCCGGCGCGATGAAGGACGAGCGCTCCTCGGGCGGCGCGATGAACAAGAACGCGGCAGAGGACAAGTCTGGTACCACCAAGGGCCAGCGCACCGATGATCGCGCGCAGGGCCAGATGGACAAGTCCCAGCAGGACAAGTCCAAGAGCATGAGCCAGGACACCAGCAAGTCCGGTGCTAAGGACCAGAAGGACATGAAGGCTGAGGGCAGCAAGAGCGGCACCTCGACCACCGAGACCCGACAGGGCACCGGCACCACGAGCACCAACCAGAATGCTCAGGGCCAGACCGGCACCAGCACCAACCAGAACGTGCAGGGTCAGACTGGCACCAGCTCGACCCAGAACGCGCAGGGCCAGAGCTCGACCACGGTCGGCCAAGCCGGCGCCGCTGCCAAGCTTTCGACTGAGCAGCGCACGCAGATCACGTCAGTGATCCGCGAGCAGCGCGTCGCCCCGGTGACCAACGTGAACTTCTCGATCTCGGTCGGCACTCGCATTCCGCGGGAGGGCATCACCCTTCACGCTCTGCCGTCGCGGGTCGTGTCGATCTATCCGGAATGGCGGAGCTACAAGTACGTCCTCGTCCGGGAAGAGATCGTCATCGTCGATCCGGACACCTACGAGATCGTGGCTGTGCTGAACGTCTGACGCAGAACACGGCAATCTGAGGGGCGGGCAGCGATGCCCGCCCTTCTTTTCTCTTGGTGCCGCCAATTCTGAAGCGGTCGTACGCGCGCTGTCCTCAAGCTCCCAGACTAACGTCCGAAGTTGCGGACCAACGCTACCAGGGCGGCCTGATTATGCACGGCGGCCTTGCCGAAGACGCTTTTCAGATTTTGCCGCACAGTGCCGACTCGAATCTTCAGACGTGCGGCGATTGGCGTCACGCCCAGCCCGCCCGCCAGCAGGCACACGATCTGGCATTCGCGCGCCGTGAGCCCAAACGTCTCGATGAGCGCCCTTTCGTCGATCTGCGGCGGCGCGTCCGGCTCCTTGATGAAGATGATGACGCGCGGTGAGCGCATCCCGGGCTCGGGAAGACCAAGTCGCCAGACCGGCATGACGTCGAGCAGCAACGGCAATCGCCCGCCAGAGCGCGCCACACTCAATCGCCGCCCATGATCGGCCGCCGACGTGGCGGCCTCCGCAATGGCATGCTGGAGCCGATCGGTGATGGCTGCGGTCGCGGCTTGCAACGCGCCTGCGACTTGAGAGAGCCCGTCCCGTTGATTGAGGATCTGGCGTGCACGCGTGTTGACAACCAGCAGACGGCCCGCCGCGTCAAGTACGATCGCGGCATCCGCGAGCCGTTCGATTACGGCCGTCAGTCCCGCCACTCGATCATTCCCGGTCCGCAACCGCCGGTGCAGCTGTTGCGCGCGTGTCAAATGGGGAAACAGTTGCTCCAATGCGTGCGCCTCGCGCTCCAGAAAGGGGCCTTTCGAGCGGGTGCGGCAGGAAGCGATCTGAAGCCACGGATTCTGCGAGCCGTTCCATACCGTGAGGCCGTAATATCTTTTCATCGGCCGCAGGATCTCGTTATAAAATTCGGTTTGCTCGAATTCGGCGTCGGCCATTAACTGATCGCCGGTGAGTGCGGTGCCCGCTGCCAGGCTGGGAGAACGCCGGTCCATGATCGGCCCAAGCATGCGAGCCGCGTCCGGCGACAGCAAGCGCGCGACATCGGACTGGTCGATTCCGGCCTTCGCGATCAGCGGCGCCGTGACATCCGAGCCATGGTCTATGACAAGAAAGCTGTGCTCGGCACCCAGCCGCCGGTTCAAGCCATCGAGGGCCGCGGGCCAGGTGCTCGGCTCCAGCGCCGCCTGGTAGAACATCTCGATGAGTGCGAGCCCTTCTCGATCCACGCCGCCGTCCTGCTTCCGGAACACTGCAAGTCGCATATTTGCGGGAACTGCACCGCAGCGAAATGGGGTCTGCTGCTTGTTTTTGTCGCATCCAAAGGCGGTGTGACGGTCCTGCAACACGCAGGGCAATAGCACGAGATCACTACCGTTTGGGCAATGCGGCCCGCACAGGTTTCAACGATCAATCCCTGCGTGAGCACCGCGGAATCTCAATGCGGCTGCCTTGCAGCAGGGGCTGGTCGATGAGGGACAGATTGAAACCGACACGCTTCCAGACGCCCGCGTGGCTTCTCCTAAGGAGCCTGCTGGGCGGCGGGCTCCGGCGCAGTCTTGCCGCAGCGGCCGGCATCATGACGGCAGCGGGAATCTCTCCCGCCTTCGCTTTTTGTTACTCCAGCGGGGCAGGTCTCACCGGACAGTGCAACGCCTTTCCGACGACCGGCTTTGCCACGGCAGTCGGCCAAACGGCGGCCGCGGATGGCGCCAGCGCTACTGCCTACGGCGCTGCAGCCTGGGCGAACGGCGAAAACGCGACCGCGACCGGCAGCGGCAGCGAAGCGAACGGCGCCAGCGCGACTGCGACCGGCCAGGGAAGTTACGCGAACGGCGCCTTCGCAACCGCGACTGGCCAGGACAGCCTAGCGAACGGCGGGTTCGCGACCGCGACGGGTGCCGGAGCGAATGCCAACGGCGCCACCGCGAGCGCCTATGGACAGGGTAGCAGCGCCATCGGGAACGGCACCACCGCCATCGGCACAGCCAGCGTCGCGAGCGCCACCGGTGCAACTGCCGTGGGTGTCAGCGCGCAGGCCACCGCGCTCGGCGCGGTCGCGGTCGGCGTCAATTCTGCCGCCACGGGCGTCAATGCTATCGCAATCGGCAATGGCGCGAGCGCCACCGGTTCGATCGCCGTCGGTGCCGCGGCCGCAGCAGCAAACGGCGGTGCAGCGTTCGGCGATGCTACGGTCGCGACCGGCTCCAATGCGACGGCCATCGGCCCGAACGCAACGGCGACATTCGCCAATTCGACGGCCATCGGCAACGGCGCGACCGCGACCGCCGCCAACCAGGTCTCGATCGGCACGAGCTCCAACACCTACCGCATGTCGGGCATTGCCTCGGCCGCAAGTCTCGCGGCGCAGTCCGGCCCGACTTCGATTGTCACCGCCGACGCCAACGGCAATCTTGCCGCAGCTCCTTTCAGCACGCAGGATATTTCAAGTCTCCAAACCAACGTGTCCGTGCTGCAGGGCAACGTCGCAACGTTGCAGACGCAGATGCGTCAGGCCTTTGAGGGAACGGCGATCGCCATCGCCATGGGCGGCTCCGCGCTGCCGTCGGACAAGAAGTTCGCGATCTCGACCAACTGGGGCACCTTCCGCGGGCAAAACGCCATGAGCCTGGGCGCACAGATGCGGTTGAACGACTACGTTGTCCTCAATGGCGGGGTCGCCGCCGGCTTTGCGCAAGGCGGCGTCGGCGGACGCGCCGGAGTAACCGTCGCATGGTGACGGCAGCGTGATGACAAGCAGGCGGCACGGCTGGCGAGTGCTGGTGTTCGCGGCCGGGCTGTTGGGAATGACATCCGGCAGCCATGCGCAGACGCCTGCCTCGCCTGCGCCAAAGCCTGCGCAGATCGACCGTAACGGGGTGGTCATCCTGATCAGATCGACGCTGCTGGCGCTGGACCAGGCCAACAAGACAGGCAACTACACGGTGCTGCGTGACATCGGCGCGCCTGGATTCCAGAGCAACACGGCGGCGCGGCTCGGCGAGATCTTCGCTAAACTGCGCAACGACAATCTCGATCTCTCCGGCGTTGCCGTGATCGATCCGCAGCTCAATTTGCTGCCGCAGATCGAGGCCAACGGCATGATGCGCATGGCCGGTTTTTTTCCGTCGGTGCCGACCCAGGTCAATTTCGATCTAGCGTTCGCTCCGGTGAATGGACAATGGCGGCTGTTCGGCCTTTCCGTGTCGATCGGACAGGCCGCGCCCGCTGCGCCCGAACCACCAGCCGCCCAAAAGCAGCCCACTCCCCCGAACAGCGGCAAGCCGGCCGCGGCTGCGAAGCCAGCACCCATCCCCGCCATCAAGCCCCTGCCGTCGGACACCGGTCAGCAATCGAAATAGATCGAGCTTTCCGCGGCGACTTCGCCGAAAGCCCTGCGGCTCCAGAACTGCTGGGGATCCAGTCGTGGCGGTTGACCGGCACGGTGGCGCGACGACCGCTCCTCCCCGCGAGAGGCGCGCGGATCCAGCCAACCGCCCGATGACGGCTGGAAGGCCTGCACGGTAGCGTCCCCTTTGCGCACGCTGAGAGCTTGGCTCCAGGGCTGCGGCAGCTGGCCAGCGCTCGGCTGCTTGTCCTTGAGGACGGTTTACAAGTATTTTCCGTGACTTCCGCACAGGTTTTTGCGCACTGGATGAGGCGGTTGAACCCGCCGCTGAGGCCCTTCAAGGCTTCCCCTCACGCGCTTTGTTACCTATAACCCCCGCCACGCCGAAACACCTCTTTCCGGGATTGGAATGGCCGAACCTGCAACCGACACGATCCTCGTCCTGAACGGGCCGAACCTCAACATGCTGGGGACCCGCGAGCCCGACAAGTATGGCCATGCGACGCTGGCCGACGTCGAGGCGCTGTGCCGGGACACGGCCGCGACGTTCGGCCTGAAGGCGGACTGCCGGCAATCCAACCGCGAAGGCGAGCTGATCGATTTCATCCACGAGGCGCATCGGCGCAAGATGAAGGGCATCATCATCAATGCCGGCGGCTATTCCCACACCTCGATCGCACTGCACGATGCGCTGCTCGCGGTGCAGATTCCGACGGTCGAGGTGCATGTGACGAACATCCACGCCCGCGAGAGCTTTCGTCACCATTCCTACACCGCGCGCGCGGCTTTCGCCTCGCTCTGCGGTTTCGGCATCGAGGGCTACCGCCTCGCCATCCAGGGCCTTGCCGCCAAGCTCGGCATCAAGCCCAACGCCTGACGCTCCCTTCCAACAGAACATTCGGATCAAACAACATGGCGCGCCAGCCAGACGACAAAGCAGCCGCAAAGTTTTCCAGCGAGGATTCCGCGCTCGTCCGCGAGCTGGCACTTCTGCTCGATGAGACCAGCCTCACCGAGATCGAGATCGAGCGAGCGGGTCTGCGCCTGCGCGTCGCCCGCAACATCAGCGTTGCCGCGACCATGCCGATGCAGGTGACGGCTCCTCCGGCCGCCCTGCCGCTGGCAGCAAGCCCCGCGGTCCCTGCCGCGGCCGATCTGTCGAAGCATCCCGGCGCCGTGACCTCGCCGATGGTCGGCACGGCCTATTGGGCGCCGGAGCCGGGCGCAAAGCCGTTCATCGACGTCGGCGCCAAGGTCTCGGTCGGCCAGACCCTGCTGATCATCGAAGCCATGAAGACGATGAACCAGATCCCCTCGCCGCGCGCCGGCACGGTGACGCAGATCCTGGTCGAGGATGGCCAGCCGGTCGAGTACGGCGAGCCGCTGGTGATCATTGAGTGACGCGAATGGGGAATAGCGAATAGCGAATGGCGTCAGCCTTCCCTACTCGCCATTCGCCACTCGCCATTCGCTGCAGGACAACATGTTCGACAAGATCCTCATAGCCAACCGCGGCGAGATCGCCCTTCGCATCCTCAGGGCCTGCAAGGAGCTCGGGATCGCCACCGTCGCCGTGCACTCCACCGCCGACGCCGATGCCATGCATGTGCGGCTGTCGGACGAGAGCGTCTGCATCGGGCCGCCGGCGTCCAAGGACAGCTATCTCAACGTGCCCGCCCTGCTCGCGGCCTGCGAGATCACCGGCGCCGATGCCGTGCATCCCGGTTACGGCTTCCTCTCCGAGAACGCGCGCTTTGCGGAAATCCTCGCCGAGCACAATCTGCACTTCATCGGTCCGAAGGCCGAGCACATCCGCCTGATGGGCGACAAGATCGAGGCCAAGAAGACCGCCAAGCGCCTCGGCATCCCCGTGGTGCCCGGCTCGGACGGCGCCGTCGGTCCCGACGACGATGCGATGGCGATCGCGAGGAAAATCGGCTTCCCCGTGCTGGTGAAGGCGGCGGCGGGCGGCGGCGGCCGCGGCATGAAGGTCGCGCACAGCGAGGCCGACCTGCAGCTGGCGCTGTCGACGGCGGCCAACGAGGCCAAATCCGCCTTTGGCGATGCTTCCGTCTATCTGGAAAAATACCTGCAGAAGCCGCGCCACATCGAGATTCAGATCCTCGGCGATGGCCGCGGCGGCGCGATCCATCTCGGCGAACGCGACTGCTCGCTGCAGCGGCGCCACCAGAAGGTCTGGGAGGAAGGCCCCTCGCCCGTGCTCGCTGCCGCCGCGCGCGCCAAGATCGGCGAGACCTGCGCGAAAGCGATGCGCGAGATGAAATATCTCGGCGTCGGCACCATCGAATTCCTGTTCGAGGACGGCGAGTTCTACTTCATCGAGATGAACACCCGCATCCAGGTGGAACATCCCGTCACCGAGAGCATCACCGACATCGACCTCGTGCTGGAGCAGATCCGCATCGCCGCCGGCGGCGACCTGCCGGCCAGGCAGGGCGAAGTCCAGGTCATCGGCCATGCGATCGAGTGCCGCATCAACGCCGAGAATCCGCAGACCTTCCGCCCCTCGCCCGGCCGGATCCTGCAATATCATCCGCCCGGCGGCCTCGGGGTGCGGATCGATTCCGCCGTCTACCAGGGCTACACGATCCCGCCCTATTACGACTCCCTCGTTGGCAAGCTGATCGTGCACGGCAAGACCCGCGCCGAATGCCTGATGCGGCTGCGCCGCGCCTTGGACGAGATGGTGGTCGAAGGCATCGAGACCACGCTGCCGCTGTTCCGCGCGCTGGTGCGCGAAGCCGACATCATCAACGGCGACTACCACATCCACTGGCTGGAGCAGTACCTGGCCGGCAAGGCGGAACCAGCGCCGCGATAATCACATGCTCTCATGGAACCCCTTGCCTCCAATCGCGTTCTGGATGGTTGGGGCAGTTCCAAGGGGGCGTTTTGAACTCCATTGCCTGCAGACAGGTGAACCGTCGTGACGGCTGAAGGCCAGCGACGGCGCGCATTCTGGCAGATCCTGCTGTTCGCGGCGGGCCTTTTGGTGCTGACCGTGATCAGCGCCGGTTCCGTCTACCTCGTCAACAAGGCGCGGGAGGATAGCAAATGGGTGGTTCACACCATCGAGGTGGAGAACCAGATCAATGCCCTGCTGCTGGAGATCCGACGTGCAGAGAGCGGCGCCCGTGGCTACCTGTTGACCGGGGAAGACAACTTCAGGACTGACCATGAAAAGGCCGTGGCCGCCATCATCCCGGCCCTCGACAAGCTCACCCGCCAGAGCGTCGACAATCCGGGGCAACGCGAGAATGTCGAGAAGCTGAGCACGGCGATTGAAACCCGGCTCAGCCAGTTCGCGCAGGAAATGGCCTTCATTCGGCAAGGCCAGGCGGACAAGGCCACGGCACTGGTGCGTGAGCTGGCAGCCCAGGACGCCACGGCGAGGATCGCCAGCGTCGCCAACACGATGATGCGGGAGGAGGAGCGGCTGTTCCGCCTCCGCACGACCAACTCCGACCGCAGCCAGACCCTGGCCGCCTCGATGACCGGAATCGGCTCCGGCCTCGTTGTGGTGCTGGCGCTGATCTCGATCTGGCTGGTGCGGCGTTCGGCACGCGTGCGCGACGAAGCCGAAGCGCGCCTGCGCGAGGCCTACGCCAACCTCGAGACCGTCGTCGACGAACGCACGGCGGACCTGCGCGAGGCCAACGACGAAATCCAGCGCTTTGCCTATATCGTCAGCCATGATCTGCGCTCGCCACTCGTCAACATCATGGGCTTCACCAGCGAGCTCGATGAGCTCGGCGGCGACATCTTCCGCCGCATCGGCAGCCTCGCGCACGCCCCCGCGGAAGGAGCGCCGCTCGCGCCCGCCGCGCCGGGTGAGATCGCGCTGGAGGGCGGCGACAAGCAGCTCCAGGAGGATTTCTCCGAAGCGCTCGGCTTCATCAAATCGTCGATCGCCAAGATGGACCGGCTGATCTCGGCCATCCTCAATCTCACCCGCGAGGGCCGGCGCGAATTCCAGCCGGTGAAGGTCGACACCCGCGAGCTGATCGAGGCCATCGTGACGACGCTGGCGCACCAGGCCGCCGAGGCGCAGGCCGAGATTCACGTCGAGCCCCTGCCGGACCTCGTGAGCGACCGTCTCGCCCTCGAGCAGATCTTCTCCAATTTGATCGACAATGCCATCAAATATCTCAAGCCCGGCGTGCCCGGCGAGATCAGAATCCGCGGGCGGACCAAGCTCGGCTACGCTATCTTCGAGGTCAGCGACAACGGCCGCGGCATCGATCCCAAGGACCACCAGCGGATATTCGACCTGTTCCGCCGCGCGGGAACCCAGGACAAGCCCGGCCAGGGCATTGGTCTTGCCCATGTGCGTGCACTTGTGCGTCGCCTCGGCGGCACCATGTCGGTATCATCGGAACTCAACACGGGCAGCACCTTCACGATCACGCTGCCGATCGCCTGGAACGTGAGCAACCGGAACAGAGATCGATGACCCAGCCTGTCACCATCATCATGGTCGAGGACGACGAGGGCCATGCCCGTCTGATCGAGCGCAACATCCGCCGCTCGGGCGTCAACAACGAGATCGTCTCCTTCACCACCGGGACCGACGCCATGCGGCACCTGTTCGGCGCCGACGGCTCCGGGCTCGTGCAGAAGGGCAACGCGCTCCTGATCTTGCTCGACCTCAACCTCCCCGACATGACCGGGATCGACATCCTGAAGCAGATCAAGGAGAACAAATACCTGAAGGCCTCGCCCGTGGTGGTGCTGACCACCACCGACGATTCCCAGGAGATCAAGCGCTGCTACGAGCTCGGCTGCAACGTCTACATCACCAAGCCCGTCAACTACGAGAATTTCGCCAACGCCATCCGGCAGCTCGGTCTGTTCTTCTCGGTCATCCAGGTCCCGCCCGCCGCCACATGAACCAGCGCACGCCGACACTGCTCTACATTGACGACGACGGGGCGCTGGCGCGCCTGGTCGATCGCGGCCTGACGCGGCGCGGCTTCCGGGTCGTCCATGCCGCGAGCGGCGAGGAAGGGCTCGCGCGCATCCGCCGTGCCGCCGCCCAGAACAGCACCGAAGGCGGCATCGACGTCGTCGCGCTCGATCAGTACATGCCGGGCCTCGACGGGCTCGAGACGCTTGAGCAGATCATGGCGATCCCGGACGCGCCGCCCGTCGTGTTCGTGACCGCCTCGCAGGATTCCAGCATCGCGGTGACGGCGCTCAAGGCGGGAGCGGCCGACTATCTGGTCAAGGACGTCCAGGGCGACTTCATCCCGCTCCTCCACGTCGCGGCCGAAGGCGCGCTACGCCAGGCCGAGCTGCAACGGGCGCGCGAGGAAGCCGAGGCCGAGATCCACGCCTCGCGCGACCGCTACGCGGCGCTCGCCGCCGAACGCGAGCTCCTGCTGCGCGAGGTCAACCACCGCGTCGGCAACTCGCTTCAGATCATCGCCTCGCTGCTGCACCTGCAGGCAAGCTCCGCCGCGCAGGACGAGGTCAAGGCGGCGCTGACCAACGCGATGGGTCGCGTCGCCGCGGTGGCGCAGGTGCACCGCCGCCTCTACACCTCGCAGGACCTCAAGAGCGTGGTCCTCAATCAATATCTGGACTCGCTGCTCGAGGATCTCAGGCGGTCGGCCGAGGGCAACCGCATGTCGCGCCTGACTTTGAAAGCCGAGCCGATCGAGATCGATCCGGACCGTGCGGTCGCCGTCGGCATCATCGTCAACGAGCTGGTGATGAACGCGGTGAAATACGCCTATCCTGACGGCGCCGGCCCGATCCATGTCGAGCTGATCTCGCAAGGCGACGACCTCCTGCTCTCGATCACCGACGACGGCGTCGGCGACAACGCCAAGGCCGATCCGCGCTCCACCGGCATGGGCCAGCGCATCGTCGCGGCCATGGCCACCAAGCTCGACGCCACGGTCGAGCGCGATCCCGCGCATTCCGGAACCCGGGTCGTGCTGAAGTTCGGCCGCATGCTCGCAAGCGTCGGCAAAACCAGCACCGCTGCCGCGAGCTGAGCGGTCCGGCGCACCCATCGCAACTGCATTGCGATCCTGCTATGATGGCAAGCCATGACTTCGCGCGACTCCGCCCCGTCTGAAATCACGCCGGCCGTGCTGCTGCGCGCTTATGCCTGCGGCATCTTTCCGATGGCGGAAAGCGCCGACGATCCGACCCTGTTCTGGGTCGAGCCGGAGCTGCGCGGTGTCATCCCGCTCGACGGCTTCCGCGTCGCCTCGCGCCTTGCGCGCACGGTGCGCTCGGATCAGTTTCGCGTCACCGTCAACACCGCGTTCAAGGCGACCATCGCCGGCTGCGCGGCGCCGCAAGTGGGCCGCGAGGACACCTGGATCAACAAGCGCATCCGCGACCTCTATGGCGGGCTGTTCGAGCTCGGCCATTGCCACAGCGTCGAAGCCTGGCAGGGCGACGAGCTCGTCGGCGGTCTCTACGGCGTCAGTCTGGGGCGGGCCTTCTTCGGCGAGAGCATGTTCCACACCGTGCGCGATGCCTCGAAGGTCGCGCTGGTGCATCTGGTCGCGCGGCTCATTCACGGCGGCTTCGAGCTGCTCGACACCCAATATGTCACCGAGCACCTGAAGAGCTTCGGCGCCGTCGAGATCTCGCGGCGACGCTACACCGCGCTGCTCGACAGGGCGCTGGCCGGCGAGCCCGGCGATTTCCTGAAGCTCTCCGCCGGCGAAGCGATCCCGGGCGCAAGCGCCCTCGAAATCATCGCCTCGCGGCAATAACCAGCGACCGGACTGGCGGTCAGGAGTCGTTCACCTCTCCCGAAGGGAGAGGTCGGAGCGCATCGTAGATGCGGTCCGGGTGAGGGGTTCAAGTCTCACGGAGTGCCTCAGCCCCTCACCCGGATTGCTCAGGCGCGCAATGCGCGCCATAGCAATCCGACCTCTCCCCGTCGGGGAGAGGTGAAGAGCCCGCCGAACCCAACTCCATCAGGTTAGCGGCCAAATCCGGGGATGCCGAACAGGCCTGGGCGCTGCTCCGGTGGTGGCGGCGGTGGCGGCGCCGGTTGCTGCTGCTGGATCGGCGGCAGCGGCTGCGGCGGGCGCTGCTGCACCTGCTTGGGCGCGGCCTTCTTCTGCGCGGGCGGCGGTGGCGGCGGCTTGGCCGCGGCCGGATCCGGTGCCGCCGTCGCCACAGTCTGCTGCGGCTCTTTGCAGTCGGTCAGCCAGATGTCGTAGATCGGATGCTCGACGCCGTGCAGGCCGGGGCTCGCCGCGTACATCCAGCCCGAGAAGATCCGCTTCACCTCGCCCTGCAAGGTGATCTCGTCGACCTCGACGAAGGCGTCGGTGTTGGCCGCTTCAGTCGCCGGACGCGTGTAGCAGGCGTTGGTCTTGACGCGGAGCGCACCGAACTGGACGGTCTCGCCGATCTCCTCGTCGAAATTGATGATGCGCCCGGTGATCTTGTCGAGGCCGGAGAAGGTCGCCTTCTTGTTCACGATCTTCTGGGCCGGCGGCTCCGTTACGACCTCGTCGCCCGGCTGGAGGCTGGCCGGCGTCTGCGGCACGCCGCCCTTCTGCTGGGGCTGCCGCTGACCGGGCGCTCCGGGAGCGCCTTGCGGACCCGGCGGATTGATCGCGGCCGAGGGCGGCTGGTTCGGCGGCGCGAGGGTCGAGCCCGGCGGCGGTGCTAGGGGCTGGGTCTCGACCGGCCCGGGCATCACGTTGCCCTGCCGGCCCGGAGGCGGCGGCATCGGGCGCGACGGCAGCACCCGGCCCTGCGGCGGCAGCTCCGGCACCTCTTCGTCGTCCTCGGGCATCTGCTGCGGCTGGGACTGGCCGCGCGGAATGCTGCCGGGCGGCCGCAGCGGCGGCGGATCGGAGAAGATCGTGCCGATCTGCGCACTTGCCGGCGTCGCAGCCGTCAGTGCGGTGGCGGCCAAAAGCGCCGCAAGACCGGTCAGGGAAAAGGTTTTGAACATTTCGCGCGGCTTCAACAGCGAATCGGGCTCGTTGGACATTCTACAGGGGATACCGCCGCTCGCAGGCCTTCCGGTTAACACGCCGAATACGGCGGGGGAAGGGCGGCATCCCTGCCCTTCCCGGCCCGGTCTGGCCAGGCCGGCTCCCGGATGGGATAGTCCTGAGCCCCCTCCCCGGGGCCGAATGCGGGTATGCCCCCGAACCGACAATCCCGACAGAAATGCCCTCCCTCCTCGAAGCCGCCCTCGCCCTCCCCCTGCGTGCCCTCGCATGGCTCGGTGGCCAGGGCACGCGCGCGGTGGCGGCGATTGCCTTCATCGCGGTCGCGGTGCCGGCGCTCGGCGCGCTGCTGCGCCCCTACGTCACCGAGGCCATCTTCCTTCTGCTCTGCATCTCCTTCATGCGCGTCGATCTCGTCGCGCTGTACGGACATCTGCGCCGGCCGGCGCTGGTCGCGGCCGCCACGGCCTGGACCACGATCGGTGTGCCGCTGATCGTCGCCCTCCTCGCCCAGGGAAGCGGGCTCGACAAAAGCTCACCCGGTCTCTTCCTCGCGCTGATGCTCCAGGGCATGGCTTCGCCGATGATGGCAGCGCCCGCGCTCGCCGCGCTGATCGGCCTCGACGCCACGCTGCCGCTGGTCACCCTGGTCACCGCGACCGCGCTCGTGCCCTTCACCGCCTCGCTGTTCGCGAGCCTCTTTCTCGGCGGCATGCTCAGCATCTCGCCGCTCGCGCTCGGCCTGAAGCTGCTCGGAATCCTCGCCGCATCGCTGCTGGCCGCGACCGTCATCCGCCGCTTGTTCGGCACCGAGGCGATCCAGCGCCACAAGCAGCCGATCGACGGCTTCAACATCCTCATCCTGCTGGTCTTCGCATCCGCCGTCATGGGCGACGTGGCGCACGATTTCGTCGCCGATCCGCTGTTTGCGATCACTGTCGCACTGCTCGCCTTCGCGGTCTATTTCACCCTGCTCGCCGTCACGACATTGATTTTTCGCCGCGCCGGCACCGAGCGCGCCTTCGCCATCGGCCTGATGGTGTCACAGCGCAATCTCGGCCTGATGCTGGCGGCAACCGCCGGCGCATTGCCGCCCACCACCTGGCTCTATTTCGCGCTGACGCAGTTTCCGATTCACCTTGCGCCCTACATGCTGATGCCGATCGCGCGGCGACTGAGAGTGCGCGCAAATGCGCCCGACGAGGCAACCAAGACTGACGCACCCTCGTTCGCGTCGCACCGACGCAGGGGAGGAACATCCGTTCAGGACCCCGGTTGAAGCCTCTAACCGCAAGGAGGTTAGCGATGAAGTTCGCCATGATTCTGGTTCTCGGCTCGCTTGCCATGGGCTCGGCAGCGAGGGCCGATCAACCCGGACCTGACTGGATGCCGATGGAACAAGTGAAAGCCAAGCTCATGGAGTCCGGCTATTCACAGGTCACCAAGCTTGAAGCCGACGATGGCCAGTGGGAGGGCGAGGGAGTCAAGAACGGCCAGAAGATGGAATTCCACGCCGATCCCAAAACTGGCGCCATCGTGAGCGAAAAGCCGGATAAGTGAACATCGCCGCAGTCCGCTTGAGCAAGGCGGACTGCGCAAGTTCACTTGATTCCCATCCTCTTGCATTCGGCCAATATCCACTGCCGGAATGCCTGCATCGCGTGCGTGTGCCGCTTTGATTTGAGGGACGTGAGCCAGTACGACCCAAGATGGACGCGCGTGTTGTAGGGACAGGCCAGGCGTTTCCGGGCGACCTCCTCCGAGAACAAGATGACCGGCAAAAGTGCGACCCCGCCTCCGCGAGCCGCAGCATGCGCCAAGGAAATCGATGAATCGAACATCGGACCCGTCATGCGCGGCTGGCTGCATTTCGCTGCCTCGAACCACTGTGTCCACTCGCCGGATCGGTAGGACCGCAGCAGCACTTCTTGATGGAGATCGATCGGGTCTTTGAGACGCTTCGCCATCGCTGGCGTGCACATCGGAGTGAAGGGAGCATCGACCAAGCGCTCTGCGTTGGTACCGTGCCAGGCGCCGTCGCCAAATCGAATGGCGAAGTCCAAACCCTCGGCGCCGAGATCGACACGATTGTTGTTCGCAAAGATCCTGATATCGACCTGCGGGTGGCTCGAGGTGAAAGTCTTGATGCGAGGAACGAGCCAGCCTGCTGCGAACGTTCCGACGACGCCGATCATCAGCGTCTCCCGCATGCGGCCATTTTCGAAACGATCCAGCACCTGGTTGATGCGACCGAAAGCATCGGAAATGGCAGGCAACAGCGCCTCGCCTTCCTCCGTAAGGGCAAGCCCTCGCGTGAGCCGCCTGAACAGCTCCACACGCAGGCTTCGCTCCAGAGTTCGCACTTGCTGGCTCACTGCGGCCTGCGACACACGGAGTTCCAGGCCGGCCTTGGTGAAGCTGAGGTGGCGCGCTGCCGCCTCGAAAGCACGAAGTGCGTTCAGCGGAAGATTGGAAACGCTGGGAGGTCGGCGGGCCACGTCTGATCCAAGTTTTACTTATGGTTGGCCTTACGAAGCATCGTTTGTCAATCGCGGGAGCACGCAGCAAAAAAGCGCAGTTTCAATGGGAGTTCACGATGCTAACGCGACGTCAGTTCGGATCATCCACACTTGTGCTCGCGGGACATTTCTTCCTCTCGAACGCTTCGAGCGCTGCGACACTCGAAACAACACGACTGTTGGAGGCCATCAGACAACTTGAAAGCAAAAGCGGCGGCCGGCTCGGCGTCACCGTGCTCGACACGCAAACCGGCGCGTCGATTCATCATAGGGGAGACGAACGATTTCCGATGTGCAGCACCTTCAAGGTGCTTGCGTCCGCAGCAATATTGAAGAGTCTGGGAGACAAGCTGGACGGCCTCGATCGCCGCGTCCGCATCGAACAATCCGATATCGTCGAGAATTCGCCGATCACCCGTGAGCATGTCGGACCGGAAGGCATGTCGCTGCGCGAACTCTGCGAGGCTGCCATTACGAAGAGCGACAATACGGCGGGGAACCTGCTTCTCAGGAACATAGGAGGCACCGCCGGCTTGACCGCCTTCGCGCGCAGCCTCGGTGACGACGTGACCCGATTGGACCGCGTCGAGACCGAGTTGAACGAAGCTGCGCCCGGCGATGTTCGCGACACGACGAGTCCAAACGCGATGGCTGAGAATTACAGGCGTCTGGTGCTCGGCAACGCGCTCCCGCCGGCAGCCCGGGAGCAGCTGTCCAAATGGATGATCGCGAACAAGACAGGCGACAGCCGATTGCGCGCCGGCTTGCCGCAGGGCTGGCGCGTGGGCGACAAGACCGGAACGGGCGGCCACGGCACCAACAACGACGTCGCGATCGCATGGCCACCTCAGCGTTCGGCGCTCATCGTGGCAGTTTATCTCACGGGCGCCTCTGTCGATTTCAGCGGCCAGAATGAGGTGATTGCCTCCGTCGGACGAGAGGTCGGCAAGGAATTCGGCTGACCGCAGAGCTGACGTTCGTGCCGAAGCGGCCGGCGTCCTGGAAGGGAGGTCTGTGCCGGGTGCCCCTACCCCGCCCGCGCCGCGCGCCGCAGGGCCTGCGGCGGCTGGCCATAGGCGCGGATGAAGGCGCGCCGCATGCGCTCGGGGTCGCGGAAGCCGGTCACCTCCGCCACGCGCTCGATCGCCTCGCGCGAGGACTGCACGCGCTCGCGCGCGACTTCGAGCCTGAGCCGCTCGATCGCCTTGGAGGGCGTCGTGCCTGTCTCGGCGGCGAAGGCGCGGGCAAAATGCCGTGCGCTCATGCCGGCGCGGTCGGCGAGATCCTCCACGGTCAGCGGCGCGTCGAGATTTTCGCGCGCCCAGGACAGGAGCGTGCCGAAGCGTCCGTTCGGCGTCTTCAGCTCCAGCAGCGACGAGAATTGCGACTGCCCGCCGCTGCGGCGATGGTACAGCACGAGCTGGCGCGCGGTCGCCTGCGCGATCTCCTCGCCATGGTCCTCGGTGATCATCGCCAGCGCGAGGTCGATGCCTGCGGTGATACCTGCCGATGTCCACACATTGCCGTCGCGGGTAAAAATCTGGTCCGGCTCGAACTTCACCTTGGGAAAGCGCGCGACGAACTCACGGGTCCGCCCCCAATGCGTGGTGGCGCGGCGGCCGTCGAGAAGCCCGGCCTCGGCCAGCACGAAGGCGCCCGAGCAGACGCTCGCGACCCGCACGCCGCGCCTTGCCAGCCGCTTCACGAAGGCCCGCGTGATCTCGCAGCGCGCGGCCTCCGCAACGCCGCTGCCGCCGGCCACGGCCAGCGTCGTGATCGCGTTCGCCGTCTTGAAGTCACGCGCCATCATCTCGACGCCCGACGAGCTGCGCACCAGCCCCGGCTTGGCAGCCAGAACGCGGATAGCTGGCGCCTTGCCGGTGCAGCGCGCTGCAATCTCGAACGCCGAGATCGGGCCCGAAGCATCGAGCAGCTGGAAGTCCGGAAAGATCAGGATGCCGATCATGGGCCAACCCGTAACGCATGTCCGAAAGCGAGGGAATTATGCCATTTCGGACAGCACGGCACCATGCCATTCTTCCGGCGTCAAGCGCATTGTCGGAGGCTCCCATGTCGTCACCGCTCCAGATCGGAATCCTGGTATTTCCGCGCGTCACCCAGCTCGACTTCACCGGCCCCTTGCAGGTGTTCGCCATGGTTCCGGACGCAAAGCTGCACCTGATCTGGAAGCGGATCGAGCCGGTGCCGAGCGATTCCGTGCTGACGCTGACGCCGACCACGACCTTTGCAGATTGCCCCCAGCTCGACGTCATCTGCGTGCCCGGCGGCCAAGGCACCAACGACCTTCTCAACGACGAGGACGTACTCGAATTCCTGCGCAAGCAGGCGGCAGGCGCCAAGTACGTCACCTCGGTGTGCACGGGATCGCTGGCCCTTGGCGCCGCGGGCCTCTTGAACGGCTACCGCGCCGCCACCCATTGGAGCGCAATTGAGATGCTCGCGCAGTTCGGCGCGACGCCGACCAAGACCCGCGTCTGCGTCGATCGCAACCGCATCACCGGCGGCGGCGTCACCGCTGGCATCGATTTCGCGTTGACGCTGGTCTCGATCATGGTCAATCGCACCACGGCCGAAGCGATCCAGCTGCAGATGGAATACAATCCAGCCCCGCCGTTCAATGCGGGATCGCCCGACACCGCGCCGGCTGAAGTGCTGGCGCTGCTGAGGGAGCGCGGCGCGCAAAACCAGGCGCAACGGCTCGAGGCGGTGAAGCGCGCGGCCGTGCGGGTGAACTAGCTGCGACCCTCGTGTCCCGGACGCGCTGCAGCGTGCAACGCTGCTGCGCAGAGCCGGGACCCAGGAAGCTGCGGGGTCCGTTGCAGCATGGGCCCCCGGCTCTGCAGCACATCGCTAAAGAAGCGCTGCGCTGCGTCCGGGCACGTGACCCTTCCTGGACCTCTCCCAAAGAAAAAGGCCGCTCGGTTTCCCGAGCGGCCTTTCCTGTCTCACGGTGGCTGCACATTCACATCGGGCGATGTCGGAGCTTCCAGACCGGGGGCCTATCTCCCGATCGAGTCCTTCCTCGGCGGCCGCTGCATCTCGGGACAGTCGCGAACTGTTGCCCGAACCGAACGCGATGGTCTCCCATCTCCGTAAGATGGGATCATTGAGCCGCATCGCCCGCCTCGCGGCAACACCTGCGCAAGGCGGCATCCCCGCTGTTCCCGTTGTCCACAGCGGCGCGGCGCGGATGCAAGTGCATCCGCTTTGGACGATGGTGGTTCGTGAGTCGGCCGAAAGGGGCTTAGCCGGGCGTCCAGGGCTGATAGTCGCCGGTCGCCTTGGGACGCCTGCCGCTGGCGAGCGTCGAGCCGGAGGGCCGATAGGCCTTCGCTGTGCCGGTGAGATTCGGCTGGTGCGGCTTTTCCCACTCGCGCGGCTGGTAATCAATCTCGGTCGGCGGCTTGTCGACGACGTGGTGGATCCAGCCATGCCAGGACGGCGGAATCCGGCTCGCTTCCGCGTAGCCGTTATAGATCACCCAGCGCCGCTCGAAGCCGAGCGTTGGATCGATCGCCCCGCCCTGCGTGCGGTAGTAACGGTTGCCCTGCTCGTCCTCGCCGACCAGCTCGCCATACCGCTTGGTCCAGAGCTGGGTGCCAAAGGTCTGGCCATTCCACCAGGTGAAGAACTTGAGAAAGAATTGTTTCATGCGGCAAGGGCCCTGCTTCGTGGGGTCCTGATGCCATCCGGGGGGCGAAATGTCCAGTTCGGCAGGCGCGTCGGCGCCCCCGGCAAGTCCGCCTGCCGCGCACACCCCTGCCGCAAAGCGGACGCGATTCATTCATGCCCGATACAGCGGCGGGACCTGAGGCTCCATGCGCGCGCAAACCGGCGTGATCCCAGGAACCCACGCGCTTTGGCAGGGTTGCTTTCCGGGAAAGGAGTTTACCATGAACAATCTGAAATTATTGAGTGCCGCTGCGACGGTGGCGTTGGTTCTTCCCTTGGCGAGCCCGAGCATTGCGCAGCAGAGTCGTGCCGCCGCGGTCGGAGCGGGCGGTGGCGCCGCGGTCGGTGGCGGAGGTGCCGCGATCGGCGGCGGAGGTGCCGCAGTCGGCGGCGGAGGCGGCGGCTTCGGTGGCGGCGCCCGCATGGGCGGCGGCGGCGCCGCGTTCCAGGGCGGTGGCGGCGGTTTCGGGGGCGGAGCCGCGATGCGCCCGGGCGGTGGCAATTTCGCAGCCGGTGGCGCGGTTCGTCCGGGCGGTGGCAGTTTCGTCGGGGGCGCGGCAGACCGTGCCGCTATCTCGCCGAGCTTCAGTGGGACCCGTAGCGCTGCAGTCGCAGGCAACTGGCAGGGCGGCAGCGGCAACTGGCAGGGCGGCAGCGGCAACTGGAGCGGTCGTCACTGGCACGGTCGCCACCACCATCATCATCGCCACGGCGGCTTCTGGCCGGGCTTTGCGGCTGGCGCCGCGATCGGCGGCCTCGGCTCCTACGCCTATTACGGCAGCGGCTACGGCTATTACGATGATCCCTACTACTACGGCTACTATGACGAGCCGTCGGTTGCCGTGGTGCAGGATGGCGGCGGCGACGCCGCTTATTGCGCGCGGCGCTTCAAATCTTACGACCCGGCCTCGGGCACCTATCTCGGCTACGACGGCCGGCGGCATCCTTGCCCGTAAGCAGATCGCGAAGACTAGAGGCGAAAGGCGCCGCAGCGATGCGGCGCCTTTTTTGCAATCGGCGCCTTCCTCGCTCGTTTCGGCTCCATTACCTCGCGGATAAATACAAATCGATGCAAATGGACCTTTATGCACCAAACCGTGCATACCTTGCGCGATCCAATCGCAAATTGACCGGACCCACGATTCGCGGATATCACAAACCACAGTGGGGACTTCGATCTTCTGGGAAGTGTCATGCCGCGTATTCTCGTGGTTGATGACGATCCGATGGTCGGCGCGACCATCGAGGTCCTCCTCCAACGTCAGGGCTTCGACGTCACGCTGACCGACGGCGGCGAAACAGGACTGGCTGCGCTGGAATCGCAAGCCTTCGACGTCATGCTGGTCGACATCTTCATGCCGCATATGCGCGGCTTCGAATCCATCCGCATCTTTCACGAGCGCGCCCCTGCCACGCCGCTGATCGCGATGTCGGGCTATGCCTTCGCCTCGTCCGCCTCGCCCTCTCCCGATTTTCTCCGCATGGCGCTGGAACTCGGCGCAACGCGCTGCCTGCGCAAGCCGTTCACGCCGGAAGCGTTGCTGACCACGATCCGGGAATGCCTCGCCGGCGCGGACGCGAGCGCGCCGCCGAAGGACCAGAAAGAAGCCCCTTGATCCCAACGCAGCGCGTCATTCTCGGTGCTGGACTTGCCATCCTCCTGATCATCACCGCGGCGTCGATCGCCCTCGACGTCAAGTCGCGGTCCGACGCGGCGTCGGTGAACCACACCGTCCAGGTGCAAAAGAAGATCTCCGATCTGCGCGTGCTGCTGCGCCGGGCCGAGAGCGCCGCGCGCGGCTACGAACTCTATCGCAGCCAGGGCTTCAGCGACGAGTTCCAGGCGGTGCACGCCAAGATCGCGCCGGCCCTCGCCGAGCTCAAGCGCGACGTGCGCGACACCCCCGATCAGGTCGCCCTGCTTGAGGGCACCGAGCCGCTGGCGCTGCGCCGGATCGAGATCGCCGCCACCGCGATGCGCCTGCGGGCCGCCGACGACCAGGCCGGCATTGCCGCGCTCAACAGCAAGGCCGAGGGCCGCGGCCTCATGGACACGGTGATGCGCAATCTCGACCGCCTGAGCGCGGAGGAAGAACGCCTGCTCGCCGCCCGCTCCCAGGATTCGCGCCGCACCGGCGTCGTGCTGCTCGGCATCGACGTCGCCGGCGCCGTGCTGATCCTGCTCCTGGTCGCGTTGGTGATGCGCGAAAGCCGCCGCACGACGGGTGAGCTCCAGAGCTCGCTCGAGCAGACTCAAGCCGCCAAGACGGCGCTCGAGGCGGCGGTGGCCGAGCGCACTGAGCATCTCGTCGCCGCACATGACGAGCTGCGCCTGTCGGTCAACGTGCTCCAGAGCACGTTTCGCAGCATGGCGGAGGCGGTGCTGGTCATCGACGCCGAGGGCACCGTGCTGCTGTCCAATCCAGCCGCCGAGCGCATGCTGCTGCATCGCACCGGCATGAACGTCGGCAATCTGCGCGCGCTGTCCGACGTGTTTCACGGCGACGGCATCACGCCGCTTCCGGCCGACGAGCTGCCATCGACGCGCGTGCTGCGCGGCGAGCAGTTCGAAGAGCTGGAGATGATCGTCCGCCCGCACAGCGGCAACCCGCCGCGCCATCTCATGGTCAGCGGCCGGCCGATGCGGGACGGGCAAGGCAACATCTCCGGCGCGGTGCTGGTCTATCACGATGCGACGACCTCGCGCGAGACCGAGCGGCAGTTGCACCAGTCGCAGAAGCTGGATGCGATCGGCAAGCTGACCGGAGGCGTCGCGCACGACTTCAACAACATGCTCACGGTCATCTCCGGCAACACCGAGACGCTGGTGGAGAACCTGAAGGACCAGCCCGAGCTGCAGCGCACGGCCCGGCTGATCGACGATGCCGCCGAACGCTGCGCCGAGCTGATCCAGCACCTCTTGGCGTTCGCGCGCCGGCAGCCGCTCGAGCCGCGCAATGTCGACATCAACGCCGCGATCTCGGACATCGCAAAGCTTCTGCGCCCCACCCTCGGCGAGCAGATCCAGATCGAGACCGTGCTGGAACAGGGGCCGATGACGACGCATATCGATCCGTCCAGGCTCACCAACGCCGTGCTCAACATGGCGATCAACGCCCGCGACGCCATGCCGGGCGGCGGCAAGCTGCTGCTGGAGACCCACCGCGTCGTGCTCGACGAGGCCTATGCGCAGGCCAATGCCGACGTGGCAGCGGGCCCCTACATCATGCTCGCGGTCAGCGACACCGGCACCGGCATGCCCCCTGACGTGCAGCAGATGGCGTTCGAGCCCTTCTTCACCACCAAGGAGGTCGGCAAGGGATCCGGCCTCGGCCTCTCCATGGTCTACGGCTTCGTCAAGCAATCCGGCGGCCACATCAAGATCTACAGCGAGGAAGGCCACGGCACCACGATCAAGCTCTATCTGCCGCCGGGCGAAGGCGCCGCGGACGTCGCAGCCGGCGTCACGCCGACGGCCGAAGGCGGCGCCGAGACTATTTTCGTGGTCGAGGACGATCCGCTGGTCCGCAACTTCGTCACCGCGCAGCTGCAGAGCCTCGGCTACAAGACGGTCGCCGCGCCCGACGGCAAGGCGGCGCTGGACCTGATCGAGGCCGGCCAGAGCTTCGACCTGCTCTTCACCGACGTCGTCATCCCCGGCGGCATGAGCGGCCGCGAACTCGCCGAAGAGGTGGCAAGGCGCCGGCCGGGCGTGAAGGTGCTCTACACCTCCGGCTACACCGACAACGCCATCGTCCATCACGGCAAGCTCGACGACGGCGTGCTGCTGCTGACCAAGCCCTACCGGCGCAACCAGCTCGCGGAGATGATCCGGAAGGCGCTGACCGGCGGCGGGATGGCGCCGAGCTAGCGCGTGAACTCTTAAATCCGCGATGTCTGCTTATCCCCCAACAGCGGCGCAGTAGCGGACATAACAGGAGGTCCGAGAAGGGCCTATAGCCGACCTTCGCAGCAACGGATCGTCCCTGCAACAGCGAGACATTCTGCTTTACATAGTGATGAGTATAGCCTGCCATGACTGCTGCGCCCGTCTCTCAGCTTGCCGGCGAGTAGCGCTCTCTGGAACGGCTCCTGCACCGCATAGAGCGCCTTCCCTTTTGCCTTCGGCAGGTCACCCGCGAAATCCCGCAGGAAGGCCTCTTCGGAAAGGCCTCCCTCGTCGCCGTCAAACACGATTCCAGCCCATGCCGGTGGAGTCGGATAGGTCTTAGCGAGCGTGGTGTAGTCTTCGCCAGCGTCCGCCGCGCGCGCCGCTACATAGACCAGCGCGAGACGTTCGGATGAACGCCAGCTTTGGTGACGATCATGCCGGAAAAGGAATGACCGGCCAGAACCGTTAGGCCAGCGGCCGCGCAAGCACGCGCTCGCCCGCAGCCACCGCCTCAGGAAGTGTGGTCAGCGGGTTTTGCACGGAGGTGACGTTCAACCCTACCGCCTGTAAGCGCGGAATGACTTCCGACCAGCTGGAGCCGTCGGCGAACGAACTTGATCGCGGCTCAGTCGGTGATGTGCAGTAGAGCATCGACGTCAGGCGAACGGACGATGGTGCCGTCGCGTACAAATGCTTCGTGATTGGTCTCAATGCTGTTGTGGTCATAAAGATAGTTGACCATGATCCCGAAGGATTCTTGAATCGCACGCAGAGCGGTATTGCCGAGCCAATTGATGCGCTCGAGCCGTGCGCCGTTGCCGAGGTGAAAACGCGCCACGGGGTCGATGCGTATCGAGGGCTTCCGTGTCAGATAGCTAGCGCAGAGCCGCAGCAAGGGCACGCGCAGCTTCTCGCTCTGCGCCGGGTCATTCCACCAGCTATCGCTCTCCAGTTGCGATAACAGCGCCGCATCGGGATCACTTGCATTTGCAAGCCGATTAGCGAGCCATTGCCGAAATCCCGGTACCGGCGATAGGGTGGAAAAACGCTTCAGCTGCGGAAACTCCGACTGCAGCTCTTCAACGACCTGCTTGATCAGGAAATTGCCGAACGCCACGCCGCGCAGTCCGTCCTGACAATTGGAGATCGAATAGAAGATCGCGGTGTCGGCGCGGGCGGCGCGCTGCCGCGCGATGGCTTCACCGTCGTCCTGCGACAACAACGGCTGCACGGCCGTGGCCAGTCCTTCCACCAAAGCAACCTCGACGAAAATCAGTGGCTCGCCTGGAAGTGCGGGATGAAAGAAGCCAAAGCAGCGCCGATCGGGTGCAAGGCGCCGGCGCAGGTCGTCCCAGCCCTTGATTTCGTGCACGGCTTCGTAGGCGATCAGCTTTTCCAGCACCGCGGCCGGTGTCTGCCAGTCGATGCGCCGCAACTCGATGAAGCCGCGGTTGAACCACGAGGCGAACAAATGCTTGAGGTCCGCGTCGAGCAACTTCAGTTCGAGGTCAGTGCGCATGTATGAAGCAATTTCGCTGCGCATTGCGATCAGCGCGCTGATCCCGCCGGGTGCCATGTTGATTCGCCGCAGCACTTCCTGGCGCGGCGGCTCGGCAGCACGCGCGAGTGCGGCCGCGGCTTCTGCGGTGCCTTCGGCGAGGTAGCGCTGCGCCGCCGCGCGCAAAGCGGGGCCGTGAGGATGAAATTCCGTGGCGAGATAGCGCTGAAAGCAGCGGCGATCGTTGTCGTGGAGTGCGCCAAGCAGCTCGCGCAATTGCCGCGCGACCAGCGCTCCTGAGGCCTGGCTGCGCTCGGAGAGCAGCGATGCTGCGAGCTGCTTCGCGCGATCGAGGGGCGGCATTGTCGTGCTGGATGGATCGTTGAAAGTTCGGCGGATTGCGGACATGACTATTCCTCCTCAAGCTTGGGCGGTGACGGCGCGGCGGAACTTGGCCGGTGGCATGTAGAGTCCGCTCGAGGCGGCCACGAGATCATCGATCGTCTTGGCGGCGAGCAGATCGCGCGTCGCCGTGCCGACGTCGATGCCAAGGTCTGCCGGAAACATCACGATGCCGCGACGGCGAAGGCTCTCGGTTGTGTCAGGCGATTGGCGCTTGCCAAATTCGGTGTCGCCGGCGATCGCGCGCAATGCCGCCTCGCGATCTTGCGGTGATCGGCAGCGCAACAGGTTCGCAACGGCCTTCTCGGTGATGACATGACTCACGTCGTCGCCATAGATCATCACCGGCGGCAATGCGAAGCCGGCGGAGGCGGCCAGATCGAACGCGTCCAGACGCTCGACAAAACTGGGCGTGCCGTTTGGCTGATGGGTCTGCACCATCTGCACCACAAGCTTGCGCCCGCGTAAGGGATCGCCTGCTTCCTGACCGGCGCGAAGCCAGGTGGGGCTGTCGTGGCGACGACCGCGTGCATCCGCACCCATGTTCGGCGCGCCGCCGAAGCCTGCGATCCGGTCTTTCGTGGCCGTCGAACTGTTGCCTCGCGCGTCGATTTGCAGCGTGGCGCCAACAAACATGTCGCAGGCATATTGTCCGGCGACCTGCGCCAGTGCCCGGTTCGACCGCAGGCTGCCGTCGGCGCCGATCGGGAATATATCGGCGTGCTTTGCGACGTAGCGCTCCATACCGAGCTCGGAGCCGAAGCAATAGACGCCGTCGACGAAGCCGGCTTCGATCGCCGGGATCAGGGTCGGGTGCGGGTTGAGCACGAATTGGCTCGCGATCTTGCCCTTCAGGCCACGCCGGGCGGCAAATGTCGGGAGGATCAGCTCGATCGCCGCGGTGGCGTAACCGATGCCGTGGTTGAGCCGCCGGACCTCAAATGACTCATAGACCGCAGCAATCGCCATCATCGCCATCAGCACGTTCTCGTCCCTTACCTTGGCGGGGTCGCGCGTGAACAGAGGCTCGATCGCGTAAGGCTTTGGGCTCGGTATGACGAAATCGACCCAGTCGCCGGGGACGTCTACTCGCGGCAACCGGTCAACGATCTCGTTGACTTGCGCCACGACAATGCCGCCGCGAAAGGCCGCGGCTTCGGCGATGGTCGGCGTGTCTTCGGTGTTGGGACCGGTGTAGAGATTGCCGTTGCGGTCGGCCTTGTCGGCGACGATCAGCGCCACGTGCGGCGTCAGGTCCACCAACATCCGAGCATAGAGCTCGAGATAGGTATGGATTGCGCCGATCTTCACCGTGCCGATGCCGACCAGTTCGGCAAGCTTGCGGCTCTGCGGACCTGCGAAGGCAAAATCGAGCCGATTGGCGACACCGCGCTCGAACACGGCGAGATGATCGGGCAGCGCCAGCACCGACTGCACCATGTGCAGATCGTGAATCTGCGCCGGATTCACGCTCGTCAGGGCGGCGGCAAGAAAATCGGCCTGCTTCTGATTGTCGCCCTCGATGGCAACGCGGTCGCCCGGCTCGATGATCGCTTCGAGCAACTCGGTCGCGCGCTCGGCAGGGCAGAGCTTTTCAGAGCAGATCGTGGCGGCCCGAGCTAGCCTCGCGGAGCGATCCGCTCCCCGTCGTGATGTGGCGTGCATGATGAACCTCCTTCGCTCGACGCTGTCTTCGATGCAGAAGTTAGGTGACCAGCATTGATTATAGAAACGATATTTTGTAATGTTATTGATTATGGATTTGGATCAATTGACATGCTGGAATTCGAGCTTTTGCGCTTCCTTTGTTGCCGTCGCGGATTGCGGCGGCTTCCACCGCGCCGCCGAACGGCTCAATCTGACGCAGTCGACCATCAGCCAGCAGATCAAGCGATTGGAGCTTGAAACCAAACGTCCGCTGTTCCGGCGCACGACCCGCAGCGTCGCGCTGACCGACGATGGAGAGATGCTGCTGGGTGACGCCCGTCGTCTGTTGCAACTCGAGGAGGCGGCCCGCCATCGCCTGTCAGCGCCGCGTTTGTCAGGAACCGTGCGTCTTGGAGTGGTCGAGGAAGTCGCCGGCGGCTCGCTGCCATCGGCGCTGGGACGCTTCGCCATGTTGCACGCGAGCGTGAAGCTCGAGGTGCAGATCGGCGTTAGTGCGGAATTGATTGAGCAGTTGAACAAGGGACGACTCGACGTCGTGTTCGCTAAGCGTCCGCTCGGTACGTCGCGTGGGCGCCTAGTCTGGCGCGAACCCATGGTTTGGGCCGCCGCCGACGCGTTTGATCTGGTTCCGGGCGCGGTGCTGCCGCTGGCGCTCTATCGCGAGCGGTCAGTATCGCGTGAGGCAGCGCTCGCCGCGCTAAATGACAGCGAACTGACGTGGGAGATCATCTATACCAGCCCCAGCCTGACAGGTGTGCGCGCGGCGGCGCTCGCTGGTCTCGCCATCACGCCGCTTCCCGCGAGCGCGGTCATTGCAGGTTTGCGCAGTCTGGGATCGCAAGAGGGCCTGCCGCGCCTTCCTGACCTTGAGTTCGCAATCTATGAGAAAGCCCGGCCCGAAAAGGCCGCGGCGGCGCTGGCCGCAGCGCTTCTGGCACTTGGGCAATCGCCAGCGCGCCCGACGATTTAGCGCCATACGTTCCGTTGCGGGTCCAACCCCAGGGTGCAGATTGGTTCATCTCGCAATGATGAGGATCCGTCAGGCGGTATTGAGCGCATCGGTCTCATGACGGCTCTGGGTCCACAAGCAGTAATGCTCTGGCAGATCAGAGTATCTCCGCTCGTCCTCAGGAGCGAACATTGCCTTTATGAGTACACCCCCTAGCCCGTATGAGCACGCGCTAGCCCGTGAGTTGCCGAAGGCGCTGCAGTCACACCATATATGAGGTCGAGGACACTGGCTCCGGACGTGAGTTCCGGTTGTCCTTGTGAGACGCCGTAGCTCGCCCGTATCCGCGCCGGAGGTGTTCCGACACCGCGCGATGCCGGGAATAAGGCCGTTTTGATCTCGATCGGTCAGTCTCAAGCAAAAATCAAGCGCATCTCAAGGACAAAGCGTCTCACCAACCCAGTCTCTGAGCATGCTCTCGGCGACAAATGTTGGAGTCGGTGTCGCGAGAGTCCGCTTGCGGAGCGCGATACCAAGCGCAGTCACCAGATGCACGGCTCGGATCTTGGTCTGCGGCCGGAACTGCCGGCCCAGTTTCGACAGGTGCTCGCATGAAGAGACGAGAGTTCATCTTATTGATTGGTGGAGGACTGGCCTGGCCTGCGATCGCACGGGCGCAGGGCGGAACCAAGCTGCATCGTATCTTCTGGGTCTCGACTGAGTCCGAACCGGATCCCTTCCTGGACGGCTTTCGCGAGGGAATGCGCGCGCTGGGATACGTCGAGGGCAGGAACGTAACCTTCGAGACGCATTATGCTCCTGGAAATCCGCAGGCACTGCGCAAGATCGTCTCCGAGTTGCAGCGAGCGGATATCGACCTCGTGGTCTCGAGCGGTCCGGCGACACGCGCCATGACTGCGGTCACCGACGTCCCCGTGCTGTTTGCATTGAGCGGTGACCCCGTCGCTTTGGGTGTGGTGAAGAGCCTTTCTCATCCCGGCACCAATTTCACCGGCAGCACATTCCTGTCGCTCGAGCTGGCAGGAAAGCGCGTTGAGCTGCTCAAGGACATCTATCCAAAGCTGCGAAAACTGGCGGTGTTCTCGAACACGGATCATCCGGGAGAGCCGCTGGAATGGCGCGCGACCTTGGAGTCGTGCCGAAATCTCGGCATTGAGGCAACCTACGTTCCGTTCTCCGGCGCTCGCGAAATCGAGAACGGGTTGATGGCTGCCGGCAAGGTGGACGCGGATGCTCTCCTCGTGTTTCCCGATGCTGTGACGCTGGTGCATCGTGCGAAGATTGCGGAGCTTGCAATCGCGCGCCGGCTTCCCTCGATGTTTGGCTGGTCTGAATATTGTGACGCTGGAGGTCTCCTGAGCTACGGCGCAAACCAGCGCACGACCTATTTTCGGCTTGCCAATTACGCCGATCGCATCCTGCGCGGTGAAGATCCGTCAGATCTTCCGGTGATACGTCCCGAGAAGTTTGAACTGGCAGTCAATATGAAGACAGCCAGGCTTCTGGGTATGGATCTGGATGTGTCGTCGATCCTGTTTCGCGCCAGCAAGGTGATCTCCTGAGCGTAGTTATGACGGACGGTGCTGCGCAGCCCTCTTCGTGTACGATGCCCCCGCGTCGCTCGCTGTTCTGCAAGTACTTCGCAACGTTGTTTGTCGCTGCGGTCGTGCCTCTGATACTCGGCGCGGCCGTCGAGGCTTCTTTCGGTTACCGAGACCAGCGCCGCCAGATCAGCGCGGTGCTGCAGGCCGATGCTCGCTCGGCGTCCGACAGGATCGAGGCGTTCAGCGAAGGCATCCGCGATCAGCTGGGTTGGATGGTGCAGCTTCCCTGGGCTGCCGGAGACGATGCGCAACATAAGATCGATGCCTTGCGTCTCCTCCAGCAGGTGCCTGCGATACTTTCGGTTTCGCTTCTGGATGAGACCGGCACCGAACGGGTCTTTGTTTCGAGGCTGCTTCTGAACAGGACCGGGCGCGGCATCGATATGTCTGCGGATCCCGCTATTCTGGGCGCACGCGGCAACAAAGTCTGGTACGGACCGGTTGAGTACCGGCAAGATTCAGAGCCCTATATGAGGATCGCGGTTGCCGGGAGCCTGCCGGAAGCGGGGGTTGCGATCGCCGAGGTCAATCTGAAGCTGATCTGGGATGTCATCGCAGCTATCAGAATTGGCGAGACCGGCTACGCCATTGTTGTCGATAACTCCGGTCATCTGATCGCACATCCCGATATCAGTCTGGTTCTGCGCGGTCGCGCCAGCTCGGGCAGTTTCGGCCGGATCAAGCATCTCGTTGGCGAGACGAGCGGAGCGGCGGTGATAACCGGGGAGCGAGGCAACCCGGTGGTGGCGCTATCCGTTCGGGCCGCCGATGTGGGATGGACGGTGATCGCGATGCTGCCGACCTCGGAAGCCTTTGCATCAATTCGCGCAGCGTTGTGGCGATCGTCGATCCTCATTGCCTTCGGTGTGCTTGTCGCGCTGGCGCTCGCCTATTGGCGCGCGCACAGAATGTCCGGTCCGATCAAGCAACTGGAAGAGGGCGTGGAGCGGATCAGAACCGGACAATTCGAGCATCGCATCAAAATCTTCAGCGGTGACGAGTTGCAGCAGCTGGCGTTGCGTTTCAATGAAATGGCTTCTGAACTGGCGATCTCGCAGCAGAAATCTGCGCGGATCGAACGGCTGAAGCAGTTCCTGCCATCGCAGGTCGCCGAATTGGTCGAACATTCTCACGAACTGCTCGAAGGGCAGCGACGTGAAGTGGCTGTCATTTTTGGCGACTTGCGCGGCTTCACGGCGTTCTCCACGCGCAATGAACCCGATGTCATCATGGCCGTCATGCGAGAGTACTACGAGGCCGTCGGCGCCGTGACGACTCGTCACGAGGCAACGCTCATCGGCTTTGATGGCGACGGAGTCATGCTGCTGGTCAATGCCCCGATCGCATGCGAACAGCCGGCAACTCAAGCGGTCCGCCTCGCGATCGACCTGCAAATGACGGTTCAGTCCCTTGCCGGCAAATGGTGTGACGCCGGCCACGCGATCGGCTTTGGTGTGGGCGTTGCCATGGGACCGGCAACGGTAGGAACGGTCGGTTATAACGGTCGGCTGGACTACACGGCGATGGGAGCCGTGGTGAATTTGGCCTCGCGGCTCTGCAATCTCGCGAAGGACGCGCAGATCCTGGCTGATCCCACGATCGCTGGAAGGGTAAGCAATGGCGTTCCCTTGGCGTCGCTCGGACAGCGGACCATCAAGGGCTATGACCAGGCTCTCGAAGTCTTTGCTGTCGCACCTGCTGGCCTGCCGTTGAAACCGCGGGGCCCGGCACAACGCCGGCGAGAGAAAGAACCTCAGGACCACTGATACCCCGGCGTCCGGACGGCTACCCCCGTGTCGCCAGCACCACCGCGGCCAGCGTAAACACCAGCCCCGCGATCTGCCCTGGCCCGAGCGGCTCGCCAAGCGCGACCGCCGAGGCCACGACGCCGATCACCGGCACCGCCATGGTGCCGATCGCGGCGACCGAGGCCGGCAGGCGCGCCAGCGCTGCGAACCAGCTGACATAGGCGATGCAGAACTGCCCGACGACCGAATAGACCAGCAGCCACCAGCCAAGCGGCGTCACATGCGACAAATGCGTGGTCTCGATCAGGAGGCCAATGATCGAGATCGGCAGGCAGCCGATCCCGATCTGCCAGGCTGCCGCCGTGAGCGGCGGCAGGTGAATCGGGTACTTCTTCGAGAGCACGGTGCCGAGGGCAAAGCCGAACGCACCGACGAGTACCATGATGATGCCCGGCAGCTTTTCCGTGCTGGCGGCAAGGCCGTTGCCCCCCATGATCGAGGCAAGCCCTGCGAAAGCCAGCACCAGCCCAAGCGTGCGCAAGACCGTCGGCCGCTCCCCAAGCACCGGCCAGGCGATGATCGACGCCCAGACCGGCATCGTATAGGCGATCAGCGCCGCCTCGCTCGCCGGCAGCCAGAGCAGCGCCAGCCCCATCAGCACCATCCAGCCCGTGACGTTGAGCGCGGCTGCGGTGAGCAGGCGCGGCCAGATCACACCCTCTACGTGCAGGCTTTGCCGCCGGATCACCGCAAGCAGCGCCAGCAGCAGCGCGCCGAGCACGCCGGTGACCCCGCGCAGCGTCAGAGGCGGCAGCTCGGCGAGCAGGAATTTCGTCACCGGCCAGTTGAAGCCCCAGCCGATCGACGTGATCGCAAGGAACATCAGGCCGGCCGGGGCGATGCGCGGCCGCACGCCCGGCGTCGTCGAATCAAGCATGTCGGCTAGTCCGGCAAATCTGGCGGTCAGCTTGGCCCGGATTCGCGGGTCCCACCACCGCTTTGGCGGGCATGCCTGCCCTCACCGTCCGTAGGGCTACGTGAGTCCTGCTGACGCAATCCCATTGCTCAAAAATATACCTGCCCTGTGAACAGCGGGATGAAGGCCCCGCGTCATCACGGCATGCAAATTTTTTCAGTTGGGAATCCCTGAGGACTCACTGATACTTGGGTCCACGACAGGCGCGGCGAAGACCCCTGTTATCCCCCACAATCCACCATATTTAGTATTTGATTCAGGAACTCGCACTAGTTCTTGACGGGCGCAACGGAGAGTCCTAGCTTTCGGTCCGTTCGGCGCGAGTGAGTTTGCGTCCCGCCGGCACTCCCCAAAGGGTCTCGCAAATTTCAGCTCCGCCAGTCGGCCAAAGGCTGCGGATGAGGGCTTGTCTGCCCTCGGAATGCAGGCTCTTCGGGGCGCCAGAACGGGCCGGCAACAGGCTCGGATGGCATCGATGACGAAGTGACGTTGTGGGGCGTTGAACGCATGTCGCGCACATCCCCTTGGGGGCGGATGGGTGTGGACATGCCGGCGGGATGATCGATGCGACGCATCGAGCTCGCGCCGGGAAAAAACAGGGCCGGATCCACCGGCTGAACTGCGGAGCCCCGAGGCCGAACGGCTGAAGGCGCCGCGAATGCAATGACGACCCGGCACGCCCACAACGAGGGGCGGGACCGGTCAAAGAAAAGGACGGGGCAAGACCATGCGGATTGAGCGGCGCCACACCACTGCGGGACAGTCACCTTATGCGGGAATCGAATTCCGCCTGACCACGTCGGAGATTCGCAATCCCGACGGCTCGGTCGTGTTCAAGCTTGATAACGTCGAGGTGCCGAGCGAGTGGTCGCAGGTCGCCTCCGACGTGCTGGCCCAGAAATATTTCCGCAAAGCCGGCGTTGCCGCGCGCCTGAAGAAGGTCGAGGAGGAATCCGTCCCCTCCTTCCTGTGGCGCTCCGTGCCCGACACTGATGCCCTCGCCGCGCTGCCCGAGAAGGAGCGCTATGTCAGCGAGCTCTCGGCCAAGCAGGTGTTCGACCGCCTCGCCGGCTGCTGGACCTATTGGGGCTGGAAGGGCAAGTACTTCTCGACCGACGACGACGCCCAGGCCTTCTATGACGAGCTCCGCTACATGCTCGCCATGCAGATGGTCGCGCCGAACTCGCCGCAATGGTTCAACACCGGCCTGCACTGGGCCTATGGCATCGACGGCCCCGGCCAGGGCCATTATTACGTCGATCCCTTCACGGCTAAGCTGACCAAGTCCAAATCGGCCTACGAGCACCCGCAGCCGCATGCCTGCTTCATCCAGGGCGTCGGCGACGACCTCGTCAACGAGGGCGGCATCATGGACCTCTGGGTCCGCGAGGCGCGCCTGTTCAAATACGGCTCCGGCACCGGCTCCAACTTCTCGCGCCTGCGCGGCGAAGGCGAAAAGCTCTCCGGCGGCGGCCGCTCCTCCGGCCTGATGAGCTTCCTCAAGATCGGCGACCGCGCCGCCGGCGCTATCAAGAGCGGCGGCACCACGCGCCGCGCCGCCAAGATGGTCGTCGTCGACGTCGATCACCCCGACATCGAGACCTATATCGACTGGAAGGTGAAGGAGGAGCAGAAGGTCGCCGCCCTCGTCACGGGCTCCAAGATCAACCAGAAGCACCTCAAGGCGGTGCTGAAGGCCTGCGTGAACTGCGAAGGCTCGGGCGACGACTGCTTCGACCCCGAGAAGAACCCTGCCCTCCGCCGCGAGATCAAGCTCGCGCGCCGCAGCCTCGTGCCCGACAATTACATCAAGCGCGTCATTCAGTTCGCCAAGCAGGGCTACAAGGACATCCAGTTCGACACCTACGACACCGACTGGGATAGCGAAGCCTATCTCACGGTATCAGGCCAGAACTCCAACAACTCGGTCTCGCTGAAGGACGACTTCCTGCGCGCGGTCGAGACCGACGGCGACTGGAATCTGACCGCCCGCACCTCCAAGAAGGTGACCAAGACGCTGAAGGCGCGCGACCTCTGGGAGAAGATCGGCTACGCCGCCTGGGCCTCGGCCGATCCCGGCCTGCACTTCAACACCACGATGAACGACTGGCACACCTGCAAGGCGTCCGGCGACATCCGCGCGTCCAATCCGTGCTCGGAATACATGTTCCTGGACGACACGGCGTGCAACCTCGCCTCGGCGAACCTGCTGACGTTCTACAACACCGAGACCAAGCGCTTCGACGTCGAGGGCTATGAGCACCTCTGCCGGCTCTGGACCGTCGTGCTGGAAATCTCCGTCATGATGGCACAGTTCCCGTCGAAGGCGATCGCCGAGCTCTCCTACGAGTTCCGCACGCTCGGCCTCGGCTACGCCAATATCGGCGGCCTCCTGATGACCATGGGCCTGCCCTATGACAGCAAGGAAGGCCGTGCGATCGCCGGCGCGCTGACCGCGGTCATGACCGGCATCACCTACAAGACCTCCGCGGAAATGGCTGCTGAACTGGGCACCTTCCCCGGCTACAAGAAGAACGCCGCGCACATGCTGCGCGTGATCCGCAACCACCGCCGCGCCGCGCATGGCCAGTCGAACGGCTATGAGGCGCTCAGCGTCAACCCGGTGCCGCTCGACCTCGTCTCCTGCCCGCAAGGAGACCTCGTCAGCCATGCCCAGGCGGCCTGGGATGCGGCGCTCGAGCTCGGCGAGAAGCACGGCTATCGCAACGCCCAGACCACGGTGATCGCGCCGACCGGCACGATCGGCCTCGTCATGGATTGCGACACCACCGGCATCGAGCCCGACTTCGCGCTGGTCAAGTTCAAGAAGCTCGCCGGCGGCGGCTACTTCAAGATCATCAACCGCGCGGTGCCGGCCGCGCTGCGCGCGCTCGGCTATCGCGAGAGCGAGATCGCCGAGATCGAGGCCTACGCCGTCGGCCACGGCTCGCTCTCCAACGCGCCCGGCATCAACGCCTCGACCCTGAAGGCAAAAGGCTTCACCGATGAAGCCATCGCCAAGGTCGAGAAAGCGCTGCCGACCGCGTTCGACATCAAGTTCGCCTTCAACAAGTGGACCTTCGGCGAGGATTTCATCCGCGACCAACTCGGCATCGGCGCGGAAGCCATTGCCGCCCCCGGCTTCGACCTGCTCCAGGCCGTCGGCTTCACCAAGCGCGAGATCGAGGCGGCCAACGTCCACATCTGCGGCGCGATGACGGTGGAAGGTGCCCCGCACCTCAAGGCCGAGCATTATCCGGTGTTCGACTGCGCCAATCCCTGCGGCAAGATCGGCAAGCGCTATCTGTCGGTCGAGAGCCACATCCGCATGATGGCGGCGGCGCAGCCCTTCATCTCGGGCGCGATCTCCAAGACCATCAACATGCCGAACGACGCCACGGTGGAGGACTGCAAGTCCGCCTACATGCTGTCGTGGAAGCTCGCATTGAAGGCCAACGCGCTCTATCGCGACGGCTCAAAACTCTCGCAGCCGCTCAACTCGCAGCTCATCAGCGACGATGAGGACGAGGACGATGCGGTCGAGCTGCTGCACGAAAAACCCATGGCGGCGCGCGCCACGCATGTGGCCGAAAAGGTCGTCGAGAAGCTGGTCGAGCGCATCGTTGTGATGCGCGAGCGCGAGAAGATGCCGGACCGACGCAAGGGCTACACCCAGAAGGCGGTCGTCGGCGGCCACAAGGTGTACTTGCGCACCGGCGAATACGATGACGGCCGTCTCGGCGAGATCTTCATCGACATGCACAAGGAAGGCGCGGCGCTGCGCTCCTTCATCAACAACTTCGCCATCGCGGTGTCGCTCGGCCTGCAATACGGCGTGCCGCTGGACGAATATGTCGACGCCTTCACCTTCACCCGCTTCGAGCCGGCGGGCCCCGTGCAGGGCAACGACAGCATCAAGTACGCGACCTCGATCCTGGACTACGTCTTCCGCGAGCTCGCGGTGAGCTATCTGTCCCGCTTCGACCTCGCCCACGTCGATCCCAACGAGACGGGTTTTGACGCGCTCGGCAAGGGCGTCGAGGAAGGCAAGGAGCCCGAGGAGGACGGCGGCCACCACGCGACAAAACTGGTCTCGCGCGGCCTCACCCGCTCGCGCACGGACAACCTCGTCGTGATGCGCGGCGGCAGCACCGCCATCAGCCAGGGCAACGACAGCGCGCCCTCAGGCGGCAGCAAGGTCACGGCCCTGGCCCACGGCGCCTCGGCCCGTGTTGGCGACGCCATCGAAGGCGCCGTCGCCCTGAAGCAGGAAGTCCAGCACGACCTCTCGCCGACGGAGAAGCTCGAGCAGCTGCAATGGAGCAAGGCCGGCACCGCCGCGACCGCCGCTCCCACCAAGGCCGAGCGCCGCGCGGAAGCCAAGGCCAAGGGCTACGAAGGCGAAATGTGCAGCGAGTGCGGCAACTTCACGCTGGTGCGGAATGGGACGTGCATGAAGTGCGATACGTGTGGGAGCACGACGGGGTGTAGCTAGCTCATTGGCCGCACCAACCACACCGACTGAATTGAGGCCGCTCTTGTTTGAGCGGCCTCTTGCATTGTGCGACGAAAGCAAAGCTGAGCAGTTCGTCACCGGAGGGATACTGTGGCTCCCACCCGATGCCCGCGAAGACGCCCGGAGCGCATTGGTCCGGCTGAAGGCTTCTCGCGATGTTCCGACAGAGGCAAAGATTCACTGCCGCATTCTGTTTAGCGGCGACGCGCGTCGTCGCTCACCATTCCTACATTTTGCGCCGGCAGACGTTCACGCCTTCGTGGAAGAATGCGTGAACTTGATGTTAAATTTGGGTGGGCGCTGGTTCTCGGCATGGATCGATCAAACACGCTACCCGCAACAGCTAAAGCTTGTCGACGGACTCCCATTTGACGTCAACGAAAAGCACTTGGCGGGCCTCGCCTGCTTCGCAGCAATTGCGAACATGCAACACCATGAAGGCACGACCTACCAACTTTCATTCGATACCGACCGCACGAAAATTGACTGGGGTCTCGCGCGACTACAAGCCACACACTTCACTCGCATCCATTCAAATGCAGTTCAGCTATCATCGGATTACGTTTGTCTTTTGGACATGACTGACATTTGCGCATACGCAACTGCCCAAGCAATTCTCGCCGCTCATGGCAAGCCCAGCAAGAAGGCCGCGCGATTTGTGGATCTAGTAAAAGGCATGAATATCCGGACGTCGGAGTTTTGTTATCAGCAAAGAGGCGTCGGCCCATTGAAACGAAGCGGAGCCTTATCGCCGGACAAACAGGAGAAGAAATGAAGTTTAGACTTCTCTATGAAGGCCCAATCGTACCACGACAGCGAGCAAGCCTTTCCGACATTCACGCGATCCGGCTGGCTCTAGCTCCCCAACTTCGCGAGCTTTGGCGGCACTCTCCTTTGCGGACCGAAGCGGAGAAGATGCTGCAGGAAGAATTCGACATCCCTACAAGCAAGATCGGCATCCTTGAAACGCGCGGCACGACAGTCTTTGCACCTCTTGTTTCGAAACGCCTAGATCTTCTCTGTGAGCTTGAGATCACGTTCTTGCGACGGCAAGCACCAGGGCAACTGATCGGCGATGGTGGGGACATTGATAACCGCATCAAGACTCTTCTTGACGCCTTAGCAATACCGCCGCCTTCGCAACAGAAGCATTTTGAAAACGCAACTTCGAGTGATCCAATCCATTGCTTGCTTCAAGACGACTCCTTGGTCACCAAACTATCAGTTGAAACTGATCGCCTTTTGAGATCCGTCGAAGGGGAAAACGATCTGGTGGCAATTATCGGCACCAAGGTTACTGCGAGCCGTCTGACCTTTACAAACATGGGTCTCGTCAACTAGCTCCTAGGATGGGTAGAGCCCTTCCAAACCCATCAGGCCGCCACGGCTATTGGGTTCGCTCTGCCCATCCTATGAGCTCTATCGCGTTAGCCGCAGAGTGGCTCCCATTTCGATGCTCATCATCACCTCGCCTCCGAAATTGCTTTTGCAGTCGACCGCTTCCCCACCTAAACTCCCACCCAGCTGGCTTGAGTTCCGAACGGCCCGGTAGAAGCGGAGTCAAAGTTATGCCCAAACCGGAAAGCTTCCCGATCGAGAAGATCTTCGTTCCCACGAAGCAGAAGAAAGCCCTCAAGCCCGAGACCGTCGCGGAGATCGCGGAGAGCATTCTGGAGATCGGACAACAGGCCCCCATTTCCGTTCGGCTCGACGGAGACCGGCTGGTTCTGGTCGAGGGACTGCATCGGTTAGAGGCCTGCAAGGCGCTCGGCGAGCCGACCATTCTCGGTGTCCTTGTTACGGCCGAGCTTGCTCAGCATAAGCCGCTGCTCACCGAGCGACCCGAAGTCGAGGCCGAGCGCATCAAGATGGCGCGATTGAAACAGTTGCGCCTGGAGAAGGAAGCCGCAGAGGCATCGGCGGCTGCCTTGAAGGGCGTCAGGCAGTCGGAAGCGCCGCGTACCCGTCCGGCGAAAGGTGTCCGCGACAATCCGAAGGCATCACCGGGCCGGACTGTGAAATCGAAACCGAAATCGTTGTCGGACTGGATCACGCAGCAAAAGGGCAGCGGCGGCCGCTATTGATGGCGGACGCCGTCATTCCGGGGCGCGCCCGCTTTGGGCGCGAGCCCGGAATCCATCGGGCGGCACGACGCGTTGTGGAATGGATTCCGGGCTCGCGCTTCGCGCGCCCCGGAATGACGTTGCGCTTCACCTTGCGGTGCTGCCACCGCATGATGGCCGCAATCCCAGCGATCGCGGCCACCTCTCCTCACAGATCACCCAATCCCCTCACGCCGCCTTCGCCTGCTCCGGCGAAGCGGTCTCCATCGCGCGCATGTAGAGGTCGAGCAGGCTTTCGCGCTCGTCGCGCTCGTTCTTGTCTTCCTTGCGCAGCTTGATGATCTCCTTGAGGATCTTGACGTCAAAGCCCTCGCCCTTGGCTTCCGCGAAAACTTCCTTCTTCTGCTCGCTCAACTCCTGCATTTCGCTGTCGAGGTTCTCGATCCGCTCGACGAAGGAACGGATCTTGCCGCCGGGAATGGTGATGTCGGACATGGTGCCTCCTCGCTGAATGAGGTCGCGAAAATGACCGCAAAGAAATGACCAATGTGTTAACCGAGCCACCGCGGACAACCAGGATGAAGCGTACGCCAACGGTCCTTCGTATGGCGGCCTTCTAAGGCGGCGACAGGCGGCCACCCCGCAGCTCACTGGATCGGCGACTTCTTGCCGTCTGCGTCGACGATGCAGCGGCAAAATCTCACCACATGGCCGCCACGCAAGCGACAGCCCACAATCGCGATTTCAGCGCAAACGCGACGGAGGCTCGCGGCTTCATCGATATTTGGGAGCCATTTGCAATGTTGAGTGCGGTGGACAACAAGCCAAAGGGAAAATCCGGACGGCGCGGCGGCAAGAAGAAGGCCGGACATCGGACCGGGGCCGGCGAGCAACGCGCAAGTGCAGCGCATCAATTGCCGGATGCCCCGGCGGAGACCAGGCAAGAGACCGAGCACGAGACCGAGCAAGAGCCTGGCCGACAGATCAGTGCGGAGATACCTTCGGCTGCGGCCTTGCCGGACGAGGCTTCCGGGATGGAGCTAGCTGCAAGCCCGCCCGTCGCACCGGTCGAACCCTTCCAGGCCAGCACGCAGGCGATTGCCGACGCCTATAGCGACTATATCAGGACCTCGCTTGAGCAAGCCTGGAATTTCCTGGGAAAGCTCGCGACGGCGCGTTCACCCGTCGAGGCCTTTGAGCTTCAGATGGCGTACGCGAAACAGGCGTGCGACTCGTTTATCGCCGAATCCCAGAAGATCGCCGAGCTGCATGAACAATTGACCAGAGAAAGGGTCATGCATCTTGAGGGGTTCGTGGCCAGGCTCACCCAGACCACGCTCGAAATCCGCACGATACGTCACTGACGACGGGTGCACATTGCGGCGCCGCGGGACGTAAGGTGGGTTAGCTGGCGGTTGCGCGAAGCGCGGTCCGCCGGCGTAACCCACCACCTCTCCGCCGCCGAGATCAAAGAGGTGGGTTGCGCTACCCGACCTGCGCTTTGCGCCGTCGCGGAGCTAACCCGCCCTACGCGCCTGAGGACCGCCGGGAGTTCAGTACCCGGACTTGGTGCCGGTGGTCGACCCGCCGCTCGCGCCCGTGGTTTGACCTGTGGTTTGTCCTGTAGTTCGTCCTGGAGCGTAGCTCGACGCGCCGGGGCTGGTTCTCTTCGAGGACTTCGCCTGCTGCTTCTTCTTATGTCCCGGAGCGTAGCTGGAAGCGCCCGGCTCGCCCTTCTGGGAACCCATTTGCTGCATCTCATGACCCGGCGTCTTGCTCGATACACCCTGAGCAAATACGGCCGGGGCTGTAGCCATGACAACGGCAGCCGAAAGCGCGATGATCATTGCTTTCATGTTGTCCTCCTCGAACAATCCCCTCAAAGGAAACGGAATGGACTAGCGCCCGTTCCCGTCAGCGAACGCTCATGGTGAGACCGGCGCTGCTCGACTGGTCCCTGTCGCCGCCGCAACGCGATGAACGTTTTTCGATCAGGATCGGTGCACGTCGTAGGAATACGGGGAAGCTGCTCCCGGCTGCTTCAGCACCAGAAGATTCCAAGCGATCGCACGACAGCGCCGTGTCGCGCATGGTGTGCCGAGCCCGCCATAATTTTTCCTTTGCACACGCGTTGTGTCTGATAGCAGCGAGACCTATTCTTCCCAAAAATCGGACTGCCTCCCATTGACGCCCGACCGGATGGAGAGCGCATCGGTGCCTGAGACGAACGACCCCAAACCCGATACCGACAAGCCTGATGCGGCCAAGCCTGAAACCGCCAAGCCGGACGAGGCGCGCGCCGACGGTGGGCTGGCGCGGGCCTACGACCGGATCAAGAGCGCAGAGGAAGACCTCGCGCGGCTGGACCGGCTGGTTTCTGGAATGGAACGGAGCAGCGAAGCCCCGCGGACCTTCCACGCAAGCGCCGCCTCGACGGCAGCCGCCACCTCGGCAAACAAGGCGCCGACGCCGGATGCCAGGGTTCTAAACACCAAGCCTCGCGATCACGGCCTGAGGGGAGACAGGGCGATGATGCGCGCTCTGGCTATTCTCGTGATGGCGATCGGCCTGCTCGGTGCCGCTGTCGCATCGCAATATGGCGACGAGGCGACATCGATCGGCAAGTCCATCATGGCGCGATGGGCTCCACCCGCGAGCGCACCCCCGCAAGCGACCGCCGCGGAAAGTCCGGAGCAGCCGGCGACGGTGCTGCTGGCGGCCGCGGATGAGCCGAGCCCGGTGCCTGCACCGCCGGGGCCTAAGGACGCGGAAAGCGCCCCGAAGCCCGGCGCCACGGCGGCCGAGCCGGCATCGTCCGAGCTCGCGCAATCGCTCAAGGCCATCACGAGCGAGCTTGCGAATATCAACGGCAAGCTCGAGCAGCTGAAGAGCCGCAGCGAGCAGACCCTGCGCGACCAGGCCGACACTATTCAACAGCTCAAGGCCGCGCAGGAGAAGGATGCGGCGGACAATGCGCGCCTCGCCGCGCAGGTCCAGGCGCTGCAAACGCAACTGAGCGCGTCATCGGCGCCATCCGCCTCTGCAGCCGCCAAGCCCGTCGTGCGCAGCGTGGTGAGCAACGACACGGCTGCGCGTGCCCGGGCGCACGTACCAGACGCCGCGCCACGACGGCCGAGGCCGCCGCCGCGAGGCCCCTGGATGCCGCCGCGCTATATGGCCGACCCTTATTATTACGGCGATCCGGATTGGTGAGCCCGTTTCGCGAAGGCGCGCGATTTGAAGTGCCGTAGGGTGGGTTAGCCTGCGGCGGCGCGAAGCGCAGTCCGCTGGCGTACCCCGCCTCTTGATTTCCGCGGAGACAGACGTGGTGGGTTACGCTGCGCGAGCTGCGCCTTGCGCAGTCGCGCAGCTAACCCACCCTACGGACCTACGCTCCCCTCAGCGTATCTCGCTCATCGTCACCTTGGCCGCGATCCCCGTCAGCTCGGGCTCTTGCGGCGCAAGCTCCTCATCGGAAGGGCCGACCGAGACTTCAGCCATTCTGCGTTTGACCTGTTCGCAGGTCTTGCGAACGTCTTCGGTGAACAGCGCGCATTCTTCGATGCGCTTGAAGATCTTGCGTCCCTCTTCACGATAGCCTGCCGCCGTTTCTCGCATGAAGGCGATCGCATCATGAACCTGGGCCGTCAGCGCCTCGCATTTTTGCGCGGCGTCGATCAACTCGGTGCCCATGGCCTCGATCTCTTTTGCAGCGGACTCATAGTCGCGAATGACCGCTTCTGCACTGAGCGCACCGACCCGGGACACCCCCGCGGTGTGCTCGACGTAATCAGGCAGATTAACTGAAGTAATGGAGCTTCCCGACCGGATCGAAGTGATGTCCGCTTCGAGTTGGACCAAGTTCACTCCGTCGCGTCTGTGCAATTGTTCGACACTTGCCATGACTGTCCTCCCAATACGCGCAAAGAAACCCCAAGCAGCATTGGGTTTATTACGGGGATAAGTGCCGTTCTACCTCTATGTATTCTTGACAGTCTCCACTTTGCCACTTTTGCCCAATCGCCAACACTGCACGCAGAGATAACGAGCCAACAAACTTCAATCTATCCGCGTACCTGTTCGAAGTGCACTCCCCGCCGCATCGGCGCCGGGCCATGGCGGGCACGATTACGTTCCGGGGGAGCGACGGTCGTCGGCGTCGAAGGCATTCCCGACGGCGGCGGGCGCAGGCTCGCCCCGCCCTGCATTCGCAGCACGATGGCGGCCGGCATCGCCCGCCGCGAAAATATCGTGCACCAGCCCGAGCTTCCCCAGCCCCAGGATGATCAGCCCGTTGATGTCCACCTCGTACCAGGCGTGCGAGAGATACGCATCCCGCGGAAAGCGGTGATGGTTGTTGTGCAGCCCCTCGCCGAACGTCAGCAGCGTGGTCACCAGCTCGTTGGTGGTGCCGTCATGGGTCTCGAAGCGGCGGTAGCCCCAGCGGCCGTCGCTGTGGCAGACCGAGTTGACCAGCGAGGTCGCCATCGTCATCAGGTAGCTGCGGAACAGGCCTGAGAACAGGATGCAGCCGATCATCGTGCGTACGCCGCCAAACGCGTAGCCGATGGCGCCCGGAATGATCAGCGCCGAGAGCGCGTACCAGTACCAGCGCGTCCTGGTGAAGAACATCGCGATCGGGTCGGCCAGGATGTCCTTGGCGTAGTAGCTGGCATCGGTGGTCTCGCGGTCCCACACCCAGCCGCCTTGCGCATGCGTCATGCCCTTGGCGAAGCTGGTATACGCGTTGCCGGAGCCGTCGTAGTAAGGGCTGTGCACGTCGCCGGGCCGGTCGGAGTGCAGATGGTGCCGCCGGTGGTTGCTCACCCATTTCAGGATCGAGCCCTGCACCGCCATGGTCGCGAGCGCGGCGAAGATCGTTCGCATCACCGGACCGCAGCGAAAGCTGCGGTGCACGAAATAGCGATGCATGAAGCCGATGCCGATCGTGGACATGATGAACGTGCCGGCGAAGACCGAAACCTCCACCCAGCCGATGCCCTGCCAGAACGCCCAGACCAGCGCGGCGATCGAGCCGCCGACCATGATGGCGAAGGAGATGTAGGAATCGCGAAACTTGGCGTCGACCAGCGGACCTTCGGTCAGCACGCCCGGCGGCATCTTCGGCTCCGAAAGCTGCTCGGACGCCACGCTCTCAACCACACTCATTCCAGCCGATCCATTTGCACTGCATTTTTCTGCAGTGCAGCGTACAACCCCTGGTTATCTGAGGCAAGGACCCCAGCGGCCGTAGGAGCACGGGCGGGGCAGCCCGCCCCTCTTGCTTCTCTGCCGAACTCGAAAGTGGAGACCATGACGAGCAGATGCACGTCCCGCATCTGTCAGCGTACGCTCATGCGCCGATCAGTTTGGCGTCGGTCGGTGCCTTCACCACCAATACGGCCAGCGCCATCCCTCATAGCGCACGTAGGACGGCACCAGGGGCGGGCCATAGGGATCGACCCGGTCGTGCTCGGGGCGATAGCGATAGCGTGGCACGATGTTGTAATCCCACGGCGTCGGCCTCAGCACGGGCGCCGTGATGATGAGCCGCTCCTGCGGCGCGCGAACGACGATGGCTCTCCGCGTCCGGGCTTCGGCGTCCGAGGTTGCAAGGCCGCTCAGCACCAGGGCGGTGCCGAGCGCGCAGGCGGCAGTCATCTTTGTCATGCGTTGGTCTCCTTCGCGCGGAGAGTGCAAAAGGATGCCAGGCGAGGCAAGCAAATTTCGCGCGAGATCTGGAAGATGGGCGCTGCCAGATTTTTGCGACGCTGCCTCCGCCGTCATTGCGAGCGGAGCGAAGCAATCCAGACTGTCACCCGGCGGCAGTCTGGATTGCTTCGTCGCAAGGGCTCCTCGCAATGACGGCGAGTATGACGCAGGAGTGGTCTGGATGAGCAACAGAACTCCCGGATGTCGGCACCTGCCTCTCACTCGCGCGCGCGGCGCAGGGCCTGATCCAGCTTGTGCCTCTGCTTATCCCAGCGCTCCTGCTCCGCTTCGGCGCGCGCCTCGAGCGCGGCCCGCTCGGCTTCGATCGCCCCCGCCTTCGCTTCGTGCTCGCGTGTTGCCTTGTCGAGCGCTGCTTCCGCCGCGGCAACCGCCTTGTCGCGCCGGGCACGCTCCTTGGCGCGGGCGGCCTCCTCCTTGGCACGCGCTGCCTCGCGGCGTCGCTCCTCCTTCTCGAAAGCTGCTGCGGCCTTGCGGGCGGCTGCATCATCGATTTCGCGGGATGCATGCCGGGCTGTCTTGGCGGGACGCTTCTTTGACGTCGGCTTGCTCTCGGCCTTGCTCTTGGACTTGCGCTTGGGCTTGGCCTCGCCCCCGCCGAGATCGGTGGGCAGCTCCGCGCTCTCGGTGAACGGGCCGTCCGAGCCGACCGGGCGCCTGAGCACCACGCCCGGCTTCGCCATGGTTGCGGCGACGACATCGGGATCGTCGGTCTCCCTGGCGACACCCTGATGGAACAGATTGGAGCTGGCGCCCCAGGCGGCAAGCGCCGCCTTCATCGAGGGCGCGGCGATCGCCTGATCGTAGAAGCCGAGCGAGGTCTGGTAGGTCTTCAGCTTCTTTGCCATATCGCTCCGATGTCGGCGCAGCTTTCCGCGCGCGAGCGTAGCCCGGATCGAGCAAAGCACAATCCGGGGTCGTGCGGCACGCTCGGCGCTGGACTACGCTTGCGCTCCATCCAGGCTACGAATCTTCAAGCAACGCGTCATAGCCTTGCGCGCTGAACGCCAATAGACAAAAACCGTGCCCGAACGGATCGGCCAGCATCGCGATCCGGCCATAGGGCGCATCACTCGCCGGCACTTCCAGGATCGCCCCGGCAGCGAGCGCACGCGCGACGGCGGCGTCGACATCGTCGACGACGACGTCGATATGCATCGGCGTCCAGTGCCGCTCATAGCGGCGGCGGTCGCCGCCGGCGCCGATGGTGCCGGCCTGCTTGGTCAAGAGATACACCGGCGCGGGCCAGCCGTTGAGCTCGACGAAGTCGGCGCCGAAGCGGCGGCCGACCGAGAGGCCAAAGGCTTCGGTGTAGAACGTCGTGGCTTTCGCTACGTCAGGAACGTCGATGTTGAGGAGGAAGCTCATGAGCGGCTCGTCGCAAGTTGAGGCGCGAGCGTAGCCCGGACGGAGCGCAAGCGTAATCCGGGATGGTGCCGCACCCGACGCCCCCGACCCCGTTCCACGATGGCATCATGCCATTGTTTTGCCCGACGCGTCAACTCTTGTTCGATTTTACCGAAGTCAGGAAAAACCCCGAGCAATTCCATACGGATGGCTACTGTGCATGGGGTTGTTTTCGCAACACTTGCTTGAGCCGGCCCTCGATTGCCCCTCAGGCTCAGAATCGGCCGCGAGCACCTGCCAGCTTTTGCTTGCTTTCCCGGTTCCCGCCTCTACGGTCGCGCCGCGAACGAAGCGCGAGACAAGACCCGTCATGACCGACACGATGAAATGCCCGACCTGCAATTCCGAGCACGCCTATCAGGACCGCGATCTCTGGGTCTGCCCGGAATGCGGCCATGAATGGAGCGGCGCGGCGGAGGCGGCCGCGGACACGGCGCAGGATACAGGCGTGCGCGATGCCAACGGCAATTTGCTCGCCGACGGCGACAGCGTCATCGTGATCAAGGATCTCAAGATCAAGGGCTCGTCCTCGGTCGTCAAGGGCGGCACCAAGGTGCGCAACATCCGCCTGCAGGACGCCAGCGACGGCCACAACATCGCCTGCAAGATCGACGGCATCGGCGCGATGAATCTGAAGTCGGAGTTCGTGAAGAAGGCGTGAGGCCCGCTAGCTTTGCCGCTGCGCCAGGTAGAACCCGCACAGCACCGTCACGAGGCCTGCCATCTGCAGCATCGTCGGCGGCTCGCCGAGCAGCAACCAGCCCGTGAGCAGCGTCAGTGCGGGCACGCAGGCCGGAAACACCGCGGCGCGGGCGACGCCGAGACGCTGGACCGAGACGGCATAGAGATAGAGCGCCGCGGGGCCGGCAAGCACGCCCTGCGCCAGCGCCTGGATGGCGTTCTCGGTCATGCCAATTGATGCAATGTGGGCGAGGCCGACCGTGGCGACGTAGACCGGCACCAGCAGCAGCGACAGCACGTTGATGACGAGCGCAGCCGGCACGGCCGAGACGCGCCATCGGCGCAGCATCGCGCCGAAGCCGGCGAACATGAACCCGGCGAGCACGAAGATCAGATCGCCCTGAATGCCGTCGGCGCCGATGTGGCCGATCGATTCCGCACCGATCACGCCGAGGCCTCCGACGATGACGAGCGCGCCGGTCAGGCGCGAGGCGGAGATCCGCTCCTTCAGCACGACCGCCGCGAGCAGGAGGCCGCCGAGCGTGGCGCAAGAGGGCTGGATCACGCTGCCATGGCCGAGCGGGACGAACAGGAAGCCGCTGTAGGAGATCAGCGACATCACGGGACCGCCGAGCACCATCAGCACGAGCCCCCTGCCCCAGCCGATGCCGCAAAGATCGGAGAGTCCGGCGCGCAACACGAGGGGCAGGAAGGCGATCCCCGACCAGACATAGCGATGCACCAGCAGATCGACCGGCGTGAAGCCGGCCTTGAGGCCATGCCGCGTGGCGGCAAAGCCGAGCGCCCAGAACAGCGCCGCGGCAAGCCCGCAGACCACGCCGAGCAGTGCCGGCGCGGCATCCTTCTTCTGAGCGTCGGCGCCGCTCGTCCGCTGATCCATGGATCTCTCGATATGTCGGCTCGCTGAGCCGCTCAACCCACGCGGCTGCAGGGCTGTCACGCGAGGGCAATGCCGACTGCGCGTGTTACAGCCCCTCGTCGAAGACCATCCGCCATCCCTTGCGCGTATCCATGTATTCCCGCACTTGCCTGATCCGGTCGCCCACCACCTCGAACACGAAGCAATACTCGTTCTCGTACGGCTTGCCGCCGGGCAGCGTGGCGCGCATCCGCTCCTCCACGATCACGACATCGCCGTCGACATACACGCCGCGGAACGCGATATCGATGTTCGAAAACAATCGGTGCATCTCCTGCGCGATGAAGCGGGCGATCTGGTGCGGCCCCTTCATGTGATCGGTGTGGTCGAGCGCGATGGCGGTGGCATTGCCCTTCGGCGCGATCCATTCGGCGTCTTCGGTGAAGAGTGCCGCGATGCGCTCGGGATCGCGTGACGAAAAGGTGTTCCAGGCGTTCAGTACGACGTCTCTCGGGCTGGTCACGATGGGGTCTCCGGCCGTGTTGCGATGAGAACCGCCTTCTAGGCCGCGGTGCGCGCCGCGGCTCGCCGCAATCGGACTCGGTCATCCGGCTGCCCTTCCGCCGCCGACCTCATGCGCTACCATGCGATCATGTTGAGCTTTGATGTCTGCAACGCCGCGCGCCTGCGCCGCGATCCCCGCTATGACGGCCGCTTCTTCACGGCGGTGAAGACCACGGGCATTTATTGCCGGCCGGTCTGTCCGGCCAAGCAGCCGCTGGCGCGCAATGTGGTCTATTATCCGACGGCTGCGGCTGCCGAGGCCGCCGGCTTCCTGCGCTGCCGTCCCGAGACCGCTCCTTTCTGCCCGGCCTGGAACGGCACACGCTCCACGGTGGCCCGGGCCATGAGGCTCATCGATGACGGCGCGCTCGATGAAGGCTCGGTGGTCGATCTCGCGACGCGGCTCGGCATCTCGTCGCGTCACCTGGCGCGCCTGTTCGAGCGCCATGTCGGCGCTACGCCGCAGCAACTCGCCAAGACACTGCGCGTCCAGCGCGCCAAGCGCCTGCTCGATGCCGGCGATGACAGCATGACCGCTATCGCATTCCAGGCCGGGTTCGGCAGCCTGCGCAGGTTCAACGCCGCCTTCGCCGAACTCTACGGCCGCTCGCCGTCAAGCCTGCGCGCGCGGCGAGCTTAGCGGCCCGCGCCAGTGATCACGTCCGCGGTCTTCACCTTGCGCGGGCTGAGCACCTTCGCCTGGTGGACCGAGGCGATTGCGCTTGGCGTTGCGACCCGCTGCTCGACATGTGCGGCACCGAGCACGCGCACCTGCAGCGGGGAAACCGGGAAACCGTTGGCCTCATAGGTCGGCAGCTCGGCGGCGAAAGCCGCGGTACCGCCCGCGATCGTCAGGAAGGCGGCGATCGACAAGGTCTTCTTGTTCATTGGTGATGCTCCGAAGTTTGAGAGTCGGAGCCTATTTAGGCGCATTTTGCTGCAACGCGACATACACCGCCGCATTGCAACATCGCATGCGGTGCATGACGTTATGCCTAAAGCGTCCAGGGATTTGGACGAATCGCGCCCGCTGCGACGCGGCGCCTCCAGAGGAAGTGCTCAGCCGCCGAGCACGTTGCCCCAGCCATCGAAGAGATAGGTCTTCCAGGCCACGGTTCCATCCGCGCCAGGCCGGCTGGCGCGGCGGTAGTCCTCGGCCTGGTCGGCGGTCCAGGTGATGATCGTGTCGGAGAGACGATCGTGCAGGATGGCGGGCTCGGTGGGGTCGAAGGCGTCCATGGGACGAAGCGAGGGATGCGTCATGGCGCCTCCAACGCACCAGCCGCAACAAAGTTGCGGCAGCGTCAAATGGAACCGGGCGTTGCACTTCGGCCACAGTTGCCCCGAAAAGCCCGCACGCCCCGATTTGCGCCATTGCGCCGCCACACCGTGGCCCGAACAATCGACGTGCTGCGTGCCTTTCCGTGCGACTGTTTCGTCAGACTGTTTGCATCATCACTGTTCGGGCAGGATTGTTCGAGCAGACCGTTTGGAGGCAGGGATCATGAACGATCGGCGGTCTCTTCTGGTGGCGTTATCGTGTCCCTCGGCGGTTGTCGCCGGCTGGCTGGCATTGTCTCTCTCCGCCTATGCGCCTGCGCTCATCGAGAATAGCGGCGCCAATGTAGCTGCGATCTCGCACGCCAAGGATCTCGGCCGCATCGACCTCGCCGACGTGCCGCGCGCTGCGACCCTTGAGGACCGCTTCGCCTTGACCGCCGACATCGCCGCCGCCGTCGCTGCGGCCCCTGCCGCGCCGGCAGAGGCAACGCCCGAGGAGCCCGCCTCCACCATCAAGCTCGCCTCGGCCGACCCGGCGCTGATCCTGCCGGCGGAAGCCGTACCCGCGCCGCCGATCTTGCCTGAACCGGAGCCCGTCGTCAGCGAGATTGCTCCCGCCCCTGCGCCCGAGCCCGTCAAGCTCGCATCCGCCGATCCCACCGAGATCGTGACGACGGACACATTGTCGGCCGCGGCGAGCGCGAGCGACCCCGTTGCGCCTGCGCGCAAGGCGTCACCGCCTGCCGACAACATCGCCGTGCTCGACGAATGCTTCGTCATGGAAGCCTGCATCGACCGCTACCTCTGGGCGCTCTACCAGCGCACCGCCAAGGAAGACACGATGAAGGTGCAGGAGCGGCGCGCCGTCACCATCAAGCGCAAGGGCAAGACCGTCACGGTGATGCGCAGCTTCACCAAGCTGGTCGATCAGGACTTCACCTGGAAGGATCCGCATGCGGCCGAGCGCGCCGGCATGTCGATGATGGACTACGTTATCGGCGGCATGGACAAGAGCTTCAAGCAGAAGCTGTTCCGCATGATGCTCGCGGCCGAAGCGGCCGGTCTCTCGCCGGGCATCACCAGCGCGTTCCGCGACGACTATCGCCAGTCGATCGCGAGCGGCCTGAAGGCCGCCTCCAACCGCTCCTATCACGGCGGCAGCACGCGCGGCGGCTACGGTCACGGCATGGCGGCCGACATCGTCAGCACGCAAGGCAGCAACCGGGCGCAGCGCTGGGTCTCGACCGAAATCCTGTGGAAGTGGGTCGATGCCAACGGCAAGGCGTACGGCATCGGCCGACCCTATCTCGGCCGCGATCCGCCCCATGTCGGCCCGATCGACGGCCAGGAATATATCTCGAAGCGCGGCACCTCCGACCGCAAGGACGTTGCCGGCGCCAAGCCGAAGAAGACACAAGGCCTCGCGAGCGCCAAGCCGCCGAAGGCTGACGTCGCGCGCGAGCACAAGGGCTCGGCGGCCAAGCCGCAGAAGTCGGCGCAATCGGCCGGCAAGCGCGCGACCTGACGGTTTACGGCTTGCGCTCTGCCGTCGGCAGCGGGACCAGCCGCATCTCGGCCGAGCCGGCGTCCTGCGTGCGTACCAGCACGGCAAAGACCGTGTCGACCGCGCGCCCTACCGCCAACTCCATTGCTTCGCCCTTGGCCAGATGCGCCGCGATCAGCCCGGTAAGGAGATCGCCGGTGCCGTAGGGACGGATCGGCAGGCGCGGCGTCGCAAAGCGCGACAATCGCCCATCAGTGCACAGGATCGTCTCCACCTGCCCCGCCGCCGTGTCAGCGAGGGTGCAGCCGGTGGCGACGACGTCGGTGCCTGCCCCAGCCAGCACCGCGCAGGCCGCGCTGAGGCTCTCGGCGTCGGCAATTGCGGCGCCAGAGAGCAGCTCGAGTTCGAACTGGTTCGGCGTCGTCAGGTTCGCCGCCGGCAGCAGCCGGTGGCGGAGCACGTCCAGGATGCCGTCCGCGACATAGACGCGGCCGTCGTCACCGATCACGGGATCGCAGAGATAGACGAGCTTTCCATTCCGCGTGCGCGCCCGTTCGACGAAGTCGGCGATCACGGCGGCATTGCCGGGCGAGCCGAGATAGCCGGTAACGAGCACCGCGGCCTCGTCGACCAGGCCGCGCTCCTCCACGCCCTTGAGGAGATCGGCGACGAGCTCGGTCTCCAGCACCCGCCCGCGCAGGCTCGGATAGCGCGGATGGTTGGACAGCAGCGTCGTCGGCACCGCAGCGACGTTCACGCCCTCCGCCTGCATGGCATAGGCGGCCGCGCTGTTGCCGACATGGCCGTGGACCACCTGGCTCTGGATGGAGATGACGAGCATGAAAGAGGTCCGTACGGACAAACGTGGAGCGATGCAAGTGTCGCCCGGATCTCGCTTCAGCGTCGGCCCAATTCCCCGAGATAGGCGCAGAACATGTCGGCAAGGCCGTCGGCATGATGCGCAATCTCGGCATGACTGCGTGGCGTCTCCGAAAATCGCTTGCCGACCTCGCTGAGCGTGGTCGTGATCAGCTCGCCGGCGAGACCCCGCGTCGCATTGGAAGTTTTGGGCAGCGCCTCTCGCATGAAGGCATCGACGATGCCCTTGCTGGCCGCCCGGACCTCGCGCGCTTCGGGTGCGTCACGATAGAGTGGCGCGGCGTCGTTGAGGGCCGTGCGGATCGCAGCCTCCTCGCACTCGGAGCGGATGAAGGCATGGACCAGCGCGCGCAACCGCGCCGGTGGCGGCTTGGCGCGATCGGCGAGGATATCGCGCAGCAGCTCGCTCGTATGCCGCCACTCGTCGCTCTGGAGACGAAACAGGATTGCGGCCTTGTTTGGAAAATATTGATAGAGCGACCCGACGCTCACCCCGGCCCGCTCAGCCACCCGCGCCGTGGTGAAACGTTGCGCGCCCTCCTTCGCCAAAACCTGAACAGCCGCATCCAGAATGGCCGCCACCAGCTCCATCGAGCGGGCTTGTTGCGGCTGTTTTCGCGAGGAAATTGAACGGCTTCGACGGTCGGCCATGGGTCGCTCCGGCAATGCGAATAGGAAATGCGACGAATTAGTCGTATTTCAAACGACGCGCAAGCACGCGCTTCTTTCGCCAACTCTGGAGACTTCGAATGACCACCCCGACCATCGCTTCGCTTGCGCCGCTACTGGATCGCCTGTTCAGCGAAGCCGAGGCAGCAAGCGAAGCAACGGAAGCCGCAGTCGCAGACCTGTCCGACGCAGAGCGGGAGCGGATGATGCGGAGCATGACCGAATATCGCGATCTCTATGGACGCCTGAAGGACGCACCGCTCGCGGTCTCGCGCGCGACCGGAGCGCTGCTCTACATGCTGGCGCGCAGCTCCCACGCCCGATCCATCGTCGAGTTCGGCACCTCGTTCGGCATCTCGACACTGCACCTTGCCGCGGGCCTGCGCGACAACGGTGGGGGGCACCTCATCACCAGCGAGTTCGAGCCGTCCAAGGTAGCCCGGGCGAGAGACAACCTCTCGGCCGGCGGCTTGATCGATCTCGTCGACATCCGCGAAGGCGACGCGCTGAAGACGCTCAGCACCGATCTGCCCGAAACGATCGATCTAGTGTTGCTCGACGGTGCCAAGGCGCTCTACCCCGGGATCCTCGATCTGGTCGAAGGCCGTCTCCGGCCGGGGGCGATTATCGTCGCTGACAACGCCGACGATAGCCCTGACTATCTGGCGCGGGTGCGCGCACCCGGCAGCGGCTACATGTCCACGCCCTTTGCCGAAGATGTCGAACTCTCGGTCCGGATCAATTAAGATCGCATCGAAGGATCGGGACATCTCGAGCCGCCGCACGCCCGTCGCGCGGCGGCTTCGCGTCGACTGGAGCGGAAGTCACCGGACACCGTCGGCAATGTCGCAGGTTCGTCATTCGCACGTGATATTCGCGACCCGCGCGGTATCTTCCTCACGCCGAGAGGCTCATGACCTCCGCCTTCAACGCCTATGCGGCTCTCGCCCTCGCCATCGTGTTCGAGGTCACCGCGTCGGCGTTCCTGCAGCAGTCCGCGCAGTTCACCCGTCCCTGGCCGACGCTGGCGATGGTGCTGTTCTACGTCGCCTCGTTCTACGCGCTCTCGGTGGCGATCCGGGTGATTCCGTTGAGCATCGCCTATGCGATCTGGGGCGGGGTCGGCATCATCCTGACCGCCACCGTCTCCTTCGTGCTGTTCCGTCAGATCCTGGACGCCGCAGCCTTCGTCGGCATCGCGTTGATCGTATCAGGGGTGGTGATCATCAACCTGTTCTCGGAGACCACCGTGCGTTGATGCGCGCGGCACCGGCTCTGAAGGTCCAGGCCGCGCTCCACCATCACGCTGCGGACAGCTGATCGAGCTCGGACGGCGCGTAGGCCTTGCCATCCTGGTCGGTGACGACCACCCGCCACCCCTCGCTCGCCCACACTTTCGCCTTCGCTACGATGAGCAATCGGCTCTCGCGGGCGAAACTGTACTTTTCGTTGTCGCGTTCTGCGACCATCTTGTAGGCCAATTCGCATCCCCTTGCGTCGCCCTGCACCCGGCCTTCTCGTGGCAGCGGGCTTTGGCGGCAATTCGCCGGGAGCGTGGCAATTTCGTGCCATCCACGAGGCCTGTGGCCGGCCCCGTGCCGTCGCAACAGAGCGATCTCGTTGCCTCGGATCGGCGCTAGTGCACGCGGATAATGTGCGGGCGGCCGAGATTGATGAGGCCCTGCACCGCCGAAAGACGGTCATTGAGGGCTGCGATGGTGAGCAGCAGATTGTTGCGACGCTCATCGAGTAGTCCCATTTCTGCGCCCGACAGCTTGGTGCCCGCCCGCTCCTTGTGGATCTCCTCGAGGGATTCGCGCAGTCCGGCAATCAGGCCGGCCAGCTGCTTGGCCTCCTTGGTCATCGACCGCTTCGCGACATTTTGCTGACGGCGCGTCTCCGCTTGGTTCTGTCTCATCGTCATCCTCCGGTGCCCCGCTGCCCCGAGTGGATGCTTACAGCTTTGGATAGACATATTACGATCGATGAAATCTGCCCGCGAAGAACTTTCTTAAATTGTACGCGCACGGAACCGGAGGGCGCGCGCAAGCGGTAAGCCCGGCACGAGGGCCGGGCTTTCGTTGCAGCCAGTGCTAGCTCGGCTGCGCCGCATGCGGCATCGCGGGCGGCACGGCCCACGCGGCGCTTTCGGCGTCAGCTCGCCGGCAGCATGAAGGCATCGAAGAACGATGCGAGCCCGGCAAAATCGTCGAGCGGCAGCACGGTCGCGACATACTGGTCGGGCCGCACCACGACCATGCAGCCGGCAGCCCGATCGATGCCGCGCATCGTGAAGACGTCGTGGCCGCTCTTGAGATCCGGGCAGAACATCTTCTCGTAGTCGTACAAGCCGTAACGGCCTTTGCTCGGGAGCAACATCGGCGGCATTGCCTCGATGGCGAGCTCGCGATGGTCCTGCTGAAACACCGCGCGCAGATCGATCACGCTGTCGATGTCAGCTCCAACAGGCGTATATCGACGGATAGGTGACTTCCGGGATTCCGCGAGGAAATTGCACAAGGCACGAATGGCCGAGCCCGACGCTGCGGGGTTCTCAGCGGGCGAGAACGCGTAGATGCGGAAGCGGCCATCAGCCCGTGCGGCATGGCCGAGATGCACCGGCTTGGCGTCCGCCAGCCGGATCACCGGCGCGGAATGGAAGCGCGTGCCGATAATGAGGCCCTGCGCAAGGTGCTGATGCGTGGCCGCGCCGGTGAGTATCGACGGCTTGTAATGCGTTGCCGTGCCCGCGGTAAAACGTCCGTGCCGGACGAAATAGTCCTGCGTTTTGGCGGCATCGGCGCCGCCGGCCTTGGCGGCGGAGGCGAGGATATCAGCCCATTCGCGATCGAAATCGATCAGCTCCTTCGCGACTGCCCGGCGCTCGGCCGAGTAGGAATGCAACAGGCTTTGCGCACATTGCCTCCGCAGCACGGCGGCGAGCTTCCAGCCGAGATTGAAGGCATCCTGCATCGAAACGTTCATGCCCTGCCCGGCCTTCGGGCTGTGGGTGTGGCAGGCATCGCCGGCGATGAAGATGCGCGGCAGGCGCGTCTCGATCTCGCCCTCCGGCACGTCGTCGAACTTGTCGGTGAGGCGCTGGCCGATCTCGTAGACCGACCACCAGGCGATCTCCTTCACCTCAAGCCGATGCGGCTTCAGGACCCGCTGCGCTTTCGCAATCACGTCATCGGCGGTGATGTTGCGATTGGCGACGCGTTCGCCGACATCGAGCTTGGCGAGCTCGACATAGATGCGGACCATGTAGCCGCCTTCGCGCGGAATGATCAGCAGGCTGCCGTCCTTGGCCGACTGGATCAGCGACTTGAAGCGGATGTCCGGAAAATCGGTCACCGCCAGCACGTCCATCACGCCCCAGGCGTGGTTGGCGGAATCACCGTGCAGCTCGCGCCCGATCGACTTGCGCACCGTGCTGCGGGCGCCGTCGCAGCCGACGACGTAGCGGGCCTTGATCGTCTCGACCTTGCCCTCGTTCGCGGCATCGACGCGTTCGAGGCGCACGGTCACGGCATGATCGTCGGCACCGGCGGCCGGATCGACATTCACATCAAGCACGCGTCGGCTGTAATACGGCGCGAGCTTCGCCGGCGACTTGCGCATGACGTCGAGAAAGCAATCATGGACGCGCGCCTGGTTCAGGATGAGGTGCGGGAATTCCGACAGCCCGTCCTCGACGTCCTGCACCCGGCCACTGCGGACGATCTTCTCCGGCGCCGCTTCATCCGGCTTCCAGAACGTGGTCTCGTTGACCCAACAGGCCTCCTTCAGCACACGCTCGCTGAAGCCATAGGCGTGGAACATCTCCATGGTGCGGCAGGCGATGCCGTCGGCCTGACCGACCAGCAGGCGGTCCGGCTTCTGCTCGACGATGCAGGTCCTGATGTCGGGGAATTGCGCGAGCTGGGCGGCGAGCGTCAGGCCGGCCGGCCCGCAGCCGACGATGAGGACATCGACCTCGCCAGGCACGGCGCCCGCCGCTCCCGATGCCTGAACGCGCGCGGCAGGATCGGCGATTTCAGGGTCGCCCGGCTGAAATCCATTGAGATGGAACTGCATGAGCACCTCTCCCGCCAAATTCTGTTTGGTTATTGCTCAGTATGCTGACTATCAGTATACTTGTCAAATGATCCGCACCGCTCTGCCCCGGAGGAGATTTCGGTGAAAGACAACAACGACATGCCCGGACATCTGGCACGCCGCTTCCAGCAGATCTCGGTCGCGGTGTTTCTGGCCGAGGTCGGGGATGCCGGCTTCGATCTCACGCCGGTGCAATACGCGGCGCTTGCGACCATCAAGGCCAATCCAGGGCTCGATCAGGTGACGCTCGCCGGATTGATCGCCTACGATCGCACCACCATCACCGGCGTGATCGATCGCCTCGTCCAGAAGGGCCTCGCGGAGCGGCGCCCCTCCAGCCGCGACCGCCGCGCGCGTGAGCTCGAAATCACCGACGAGGGCCGCCGCACGCTGCGCAAGATCACCCCGGCCGTCGAATCCGCGCAGCGCATCATGCTGCGCGGCCTCAGCGCGAAAGAGGGTGAGGAGCTGATGCGGCTGCTGCGCAAGGCGATCGCCGCCGGCAACGAGCTCAGCCGCGCGCCGCTGCGCGATACGCAGCTCTGATCGCGGACCATGTCCGTAATTGTCGCAGCGCACGAAACCAGGAACTAACCTTCGGCTGCTAACGTCGGCCGCATTGGGGCGCTTAACGCGCGATTAACTTTGCGGGGCGGAGTTTCGGATGTTCAGGTTCTTCGTTGTGGCCGCGGCCGTCGCGCTCTCGACCGTTCAGGCGGTCGCAGGGGGCCATGGCGGCGGCGATCCTCCTCCGCCGAAGGTCGAGGCGCCAACGGCTCCCGCGAAGGTGATCCTGACCAAGCAGGGGCCCAAGCTCGTCGATCTCAACGGCATGACGCTCTACTATTACGAGCGCGACACCACGGGAAAGACGTCGAACTGCAACGGCAAATGCATCGAGAGCTGGGTGCCGCTCGCCGCAACGGCCGACGCCAGGGCCGTCGGCGACTTCACCGTGATCAGCCGCAACGACGGCAGCAAGATGTGGGCCTACCGTTATCGCCCGCTCTACACCTCGCCCGCCGACAAGGCGCCGGGCGACGCCAACGGCAACGCCACGACGCTGCAATGGCGGGTCGCCCGGCCTGAGAACTAGAGCGTGACAACGCACCAAAACTCGAACTGACCGGCGCAGACCTCAGCCGCGCCAGCGCCCGCCCGCCGCGGCCTGCGCGCTCTGCCCCGGCGGCAGCACCACGACCATCGAATTGAGCTTCACCCGGTCGTAGAGATCGATGACGTCCTCATTGCGCATCCGGATGCAGCCGGACGAGATCGCTTGCCCGATATATTCGGGCTGGTTGGTGCCGTGGATGCGATAGAGCGTGTCCTTGTTGCCGACATAGAGATAGATGCCCCGCGCGCCCAGCGGATTGGCGGGACCGCCGGGAACGCGCGCGGGATAGGGACCGAGTCGCGCCTGAATATCCGCGGTCGGGACCCAGTCCGGCCATTCCGCCAAACGGCCGACTCGCGCGACGCCGGAGAACGCCATGGCTTCCTCGCCGACCGCAACGCCGTAGCGGATCGCCTTGCCCTCGGGCAGCACGTAATAGAGGTAGCGCGCGTCGGTATCGACCAGGATCGTGCCCGGCAGCTCCTTGCGATGATAATCGACGATGTGACGCAGATATTGCTGGGGCACGTTCGCCTTCGCGTAAGGCGCGTGCGCGAGCAACTGACGGTCGCGCGGCGTCATGCTCGCATCCGTCGATGGCGAAAGTGTCGTCTGCATGCAGCCGCCGAGCGGCAACAGGGCTGCGACGAACAAAACGAGTAGAGATCTTGGCACCGCCGGCCCCCCAATAGCGGAATAACAACGCCCCCAACGTCGTCAGATATTGCCAAAATCGTGCTGAAAACAAGGCGGTGCAGGAACACATGCGCGTGTTCGGCAAATCGGGTTCCATCACCACAAAGGGCGGAAGAGTGTCGCATCATCTCCATCCCCTCGCCTTGCTTTGGTCAAACCCGGCTGGACTCGTGCGGCATGGGGACCGGGGATGGGCTCACCTCGGATCAGCCCCGCGCCAATGCGGATGCCTTAACCTCGAACACTGGGCTTCAAAGGAGCTGCGATGCTCGCGACGCTGAACGCCAAGCAAATCGTCGATGAGATCGTGAAAGACACGGTCAAGGACAACGATCCTCACGACGCGGTCCAGATCTCGCCCGAGATCGTGCGGGCCTCGCGCCCCGCCAGCGTGTCGCCTGAGCTGGCGCCGGAGATCGCGCCGCGTCCGGAGCCCAGGTTTGCCCCGGAACCCAAGTTTGCCCCGCAGCCCAAGGTCGCGCCGAAGTTCACTCTGGAGCCGGCGCGCGCGCCCGAGCCCAGCATCAACGTCGTCTACGGAAAATCCACTGCGGCACCGTCGATCGACACCGCTGTCCGCGTCACGTCCAGCGATGGTCCCGTGATGAAGAAGCGGTCCTCCGTCGGCAAGTGGCTGCGCGGGGCGTTCGTCACGTTCCTGCTCGCCGGCGCCAGCGTGGCCGCCAGCATCGCCTGGGAGAAGCACGGCGACACAGCAAAGCAGTTGCTGGCCGAATGGACCCCGGCGCTGACCTCGCTGCTGCCGACGACCTCGTTGCTGTCTGCGACACCGCAGCAAAGCGCGCCGGTCGCCGCCGCCCAGGCTGCGCCGACCGCAGCGGAAGCCGCGCCCAACCAAACGGTGGATCAAGCTGCTGCGCCGCCCGCAGCTCAGCTTGCTGCGGCTCCGCCCGCGGCACCACAGCCCGTCGACGCGGCGCAGTCGGTGCAATCGATGACACGCGATCTCGCCGCCATGGCGCAGCAGATCGAGCAGCTCAAGGCCAACATCGCCGAGTTGAAGGCCGGACAGGAGCAGATGGCGCGCGAGATGGCGAGGCCACCCGCAGCGAAGCCGGTCACCGAAGCGCGGCCGCCGGTTGATCCGCGCGCACGCGCAGCCGCGGTCCCGTCGCAGCCCGCGGCGCCGCCGGTTCGCAAGCCCAAGCCGCCTGTAACGCGGACCTACATGCCGGCTTCTTCGCCCGCACCGCTCGCACCTCCGCCGCCGTCAACGCAGGCCGCCGCCGCGCCGCCGGCTGCGCCGACCACGACGACGCAAGCCGTTGCCGATGACGACGGACCTATCGTTCGTCCGCCGATGCCGCTGCGTTAGAATAACGCCGACGTCCCGCGCACGCTGTCCGAGTCGATGTGAAGCGTTAACTCCGGGCGATTACGGTGAGCGACGTCTCGCTCAAGAGAAAAGGCCGTCGGGATCTATGCCGGCGGCCTTCTCTTGCAGCTGCCGGTTCCCGGAGCCCGGTTCTGCTGCAATTCCATGCCTTAATGATCGCGCAGGCATATTTAATAAATTCTTAACGAGCCCGCACGCTGCACATCATTTCTGCGCCATAAGCCCAGAGATTGCGCGCTCTGTTCATTCGATAGAGGTCGACTCAGTGGTACCATCCGACATGTGTTGAGACTTGCACTGAAGCTCAGATCGTCACACCGGGGAATTCGGATGCCCTACTATTATTTCGATCTCGTGGTTGGTGAAGAGTTCAAGAACCAGGGTGGAATCATCCTCGAGGACATCGAGGTTGCCTCCGATCGCGCTGATCAATTGGCCTGCGAGCTGTCGCAGGTGAAGCCGGAGCTGCAGCAGAAGGGTTGCGCGGTGCGCGTCACCGATCGCGATCACAACGAGCTCTATCGCACGCCGCTCGATCCGGTGCCGGCCTGGCAGCGCTAGGCTAATCCAGCACTGGTGCTTCGAACCAGTTCGTCAGCGACAATCCGCCGTCGACGACGAAGGCCGCGCCGGTGACGTAAGCGGACAGCTTGTTCGACAGCACCGTGAGCGCCATCGGTGCGAGATCCCCGGCCTCACCGAGGCGTCCGAGCGGAATGTGCCGCGCCAGCGCGGGATCGGCGACGAACCCGCCGGCTGCGATCGCGCCGGGAACTAGAGCGTTGACGCGGATGTCGTAGCGTCCGAGCGTCTTGGCCAGCTCCTTCACCAGCATCGCCATGGCGGCCTTTGCCGTCGAGTAATGCGCCAGGTTGCGCGGCGTGCCCGCATGTAGCGAGGTCAGAAACAGGAACGAGCCCGGCCGCTTCGCCGCGATCAGACCTTTGGCGAGCCCGCGCGCCAGGTGAAAGCCGGCATCGAGATTGACGGCATGCATCTCCTGCCAGATGTTGCGATCGACTGCGAGCAAGTGATCCGCCTCGCGCCGCGGCGGCGAGGCGCTGTGGACGAAATGCGTGACCTCGCCCAGCGCGGAATGTGCTGATGTCAGCAGCTCATCGCAGGCCTCGAGGCTGGCAAGATTGCCGACCCAGGGCACGGCGAGATCTGGCCTCTCGCTCGCGCCGATCGCGGCGCGCACCCGCTCCGCGCTGACATCCGCGAACACGGTACGGATGCCCTCGCCGACCAGGCCGAGCGCGATCGCGCGGCCGATGCCGTTGCCCGCGCCGGTGACGAGCGCGGTGTCGCGGGTGGGATCGAACGGCGTGCTGAACAGGCTCATGTCGCGCTCCGATGCTGGGGAGCGCAGGTTAGCCTACTCGGCCGAGCGGCGACAATTGTGTCCCGATCCCATTGCCGAGCAGCGCGGCGGACGCTAGCCTCTCGAGAAAATGGAGGAGGTCCCAAGGATGCGAACCGGTTTTCTGATGACGGGCCTGTTGCTGTTGGCCGCCCCGGCCCTCGCTGGCGATGCGCCGCCGCGATCGACCTATGTGACGATGGTCTTGCAGGCCTTCGCCGCCAAGGTCGAGTGTCCCAACACCGATCTCGCCTATCAGGACCTCGTGCAGAGGGCGCAGCAGATGCAGCTACCCGACGGCACCACCGAGAAGGTGCGCAAAGCGATCGCCTGGATGCACACCGGCGGCAAGATGGGCGAGAAGCAGGACGATGACCTGATGGCGGAGGTCGCGATCGCGACCAAGGCGACCGACCTGGACCAGCGCCGCCTCGGCATGTCCGGCTGGTGCGAAGCCCAGAAGACCAATCTCGCCGGCCTGATCCGCAGCAAGGGTGGCTAGCGCGCCGGCTTCACCGCGTTAAGCACGCCGCGACGGAATCTCCGCCGCGGCCCAAAATCGTCACAATCCTCGAAAGCATGCGGCCTCTTTTCGGATTCGAACAGGAGGTCCTCATGCGGAGTATCCATTTCGTTTTCGCCGGCGCGATCGCAGCCGCCGCGGTGCTGACTGCGCCCGCATTGGCGAGAAACTCCGACGCCCAGAAGGGCGGGGAAAAGTCCACCTCGCCATCCTGCAGTGCCTATCAGCAGGCGCCGGACGGCTCGTGGGAACCGCTGCCCTGCAAGGAAGCCGGCGAGCGCGGGCAGCCCCAGACACAGAATCGCACGCCGCAGCAAGGCGCCGATCGCGGGGAGCGTTGAAACTCGCGCGTTCGAATGTCAGCTGTGATGCGGGCCGCGCATGATCTTCATGGCGTCCACAATGTGACGCCATTCCCTGGCCTCGTCGACTTCGCCGCGGCCCTCGCAGGCCTGGGCCTGCTCAGCGGCCTTCGCGATCGCAGCAAAGCCGTGCTGTTCGAGCATTTGCCGGGCAAGTGTATGGACCTGGACCTCGGACATCATGGGCGCTCTCCCGTGTGACCAAAGACGGCGCAACGCCGCCGGGGGGTCGCTCACAACGATCGAGGCGTGGGGCGCGTTCCGTCGATGTCAGGTCCAAGACGTCGATGTGAGCGGCAAAGACAAAGGCGGCCCGCCATGCCCGGCGGACCGCCTTTTCACCCACCCCAAAACGTGAAGCTGCGCTCTACGCGACCGCCACCTTCTTGCGCTCGAAGTCGTTGGGCACCTCGATGTCGACCTCGAGGGTCGAGACCTCGTCGCCGCGTTCGAGCCGGACGATGACCTTGGTCGGGTCCAGCGTCACATGCTTGGACACGACAGCGAGAATTTCCTCACGCAGCACACCGAGCAGATCGGGCTGGCCGCGTATTCCACGCTCATGGGCAAGCAGGATCTGCAGCCGTTCGCGTGCGACCGGCGCTGTGGCCTTCTTGCCGCGGAGAAGTCGAAGCAGACCCATGCTCATGCAGCCCTCCGTCGCAGCAGGCGGTCCATAAATCCTCTGCGCTCGGCAGGAACGTGCATCGTCACGTTCTCGCCGCAGAGGCGCTTGGCGGCGTCCATATAGGCTCGTGCCGGCGCTCCATCGGCATTCGACAGAGTCACAGGCGTGCCGACGTTGGAGGCCTTCAACACGTCCTGGCTCTCGGGGATGATGCCGAGCAAGGGCGTGGCAAGGATCTCCAGGATGTCATCGATGGTCAGCATCTCGCCGCGCGCGGCGCGCGAGGGATCGTAGCGGGTGATCAGGATGTGCTTCTCGACGCGTTCACCCTTCTCGGCCCGCACCGTCTTGGAATCGAGCATGCCGATGATGCGGTCGGAATCGCGCACCGAGGAGACTTCCGGATTGGTGACGATCACGGCCTCGTCGGCAAAGCGCATGGCCATGGAGGCACCGCGTTCGATGCCGGCGGGGCTGTCGCAGATCACCCAGTCGAACCGGCTGCGCAACTCGGCGATGACCTTGCCGACGCCCTCCTCCGTCAGCGCGTCCTTGTCGCGGGTTTGGGACGCCGGCAGCAGCCACAAATTCTCCAGCCGCTTGTCCTTGATCAGCGCCTGCGGGAGTTTGGCGACGCCCTGCACCACGTTGATGAGATCGAACACGACGCGGCGTTCGGCGCCCATCACGAGGTCGAGGTTGCGCAGGCCGACGTCGAAATCGACGACAACGACCTTGTCGCCGCGCTGCGCGAGCGCCGCTCCCAGCGCGGCGGTGGTCGTGGTCTTGCCGACCCCGCCCTTCCCTGATGTCACGACCAGTACCTTACTCATTTGAAATGTCTCCTTTGCTGGTCAGTTCAGTGCTGTAATTCGCATGGTATTCCCCTGCAGCCAGGCCTGCGCCGGCTTGCCGCGCAGGGCCTCGTCGATGTCCTCGGCGGTTTGATAAAACCCGTCGATTGCAAGCAGTTCGGCCTCGATCTTCTGGCAATAGATGCGCGCGCTGGTGTGACCGTTGACGCCCGCCATAGCGCGGCCGCGCAGCGCGCCGTAGACGTGGATGGAGCCGCCGGCGACGATCTCGGCGCCCGAGCCGACCGAGCCGAGAATGGTGACGTCGCCTTCTGGGAAGATCACGGTCTGGCCCGAGCGCACCGGGGATTCGAGCAGCAGCGACGTCGGCTTGGTCTCGACCTTCGCTTCGGCCTTCTTCGACGCGCTCGGCTCGACCACGCAGCTGCGTCCGCCCGACAGCAGCGGCGGCATCATCGGCGTCAGCCTTCCCTCCTCCACACCCTCAATGCCGAGCACGCGGATGTTGCGGTCCTGCAGGCTGGTGAGCAGATGGCCGATGCCGGCCTGGCTGAGATCGACCGAGGACAGGTCGATCACCACCGGCCGGCCGGCGAAAAAGCCGGGCGAGCGCGCAATCGTGGCGTCGATCTCGTGCAGCCAGTCCTGCACCGGAACCGTCGGCGTGAACACGAAAGCCACATAGGAGCGCCCGCGCAGGCGCACCATCTGACGTTGGACCTTTGCTGCAGCCTCCATGGCGGCCGACTCGTTCCCTGTTATTGAATGGTTAACGATGCGGCCGATATGGTTAATGGCTGGTTAATGCCTCCGTGCGGTTACGTGAGCGGATGCAAAGTCCTGTACCCTGGATGGAGCCAACGGTCGGCGCGACGCGCCGCCCGTTGGCGCAATCCGGGTCTCGCGCCTCACCCGGCACTCTCCCGGATTGCGCTGCGCTTCATCCGGGCTACGAAGCTGGGCGCGGCGTAAACACCGCCCCCTCGTCTCTTCCGCTCAGGTCTTGCTGCGCGTCTTGCTGAGCAGATAGTTGTCGTAGAAATTCTCCGCGATCTGCGTATAGAACAGCACCTCCTTCATATACGCGTCGTGGCTCTCCTTGGTCCGCTTGAACAGGTCGCTCTTGGCAGCGAGCTCGTTCAGGTGCTCCTGGGTCGCGTTGTAGCAGGCCTCCAGCACCGGTTGCGGGAACGCCTTCAGCTCCGCGCCGCCTGCGATCAGGCGCTTGAGCGCCGCCGGATTCACGCTGTCGTATTTTTCCAGCATCCAGGCGCCGGCCGCCGCGCCCGCCTGGTTGACGATCGCCTGATATTGCTTGGGCAGCGAAGCCCATTTCTCGTCGTTGACGATCATGTGCAGCATGGCGCCGCCTTCCCACCAGCCGGGGAAGTAATAGTACTTGGCGACTTTCTGGAAACCGAGCTTCTCGTCGTCATAGGGACCGACGAACTCGGCGGCATCGATCGTGCCCTTCTCGAGGGCTGGATAGACGTCGCCACCGGCGATCTGCTGCGGCACGACGCCGAGCTTTGCCAGCACGTGGCCGCCCATGCCTGCGATGCGGAATTTGAGACCCTTGAGGTCGTCGACGGTCTTGATCTCCTTGCGGAACCAGCCGCCCATCTGGGTGCCGGAATTGCCGCAGAGGATGGCGTGCGCCTTGAACGGTTTGAGCGCCTCGTTGGTGAGGTCTGCGCCGCCGCCGAAATGCCACCACGATTCCTGGTGGCGATGGTTCATGCCGAACGGCGCGCCGGTGGCATAGGCCAGCGCTGGCTCCTTGCCGATGTAGAAATAGAGCGGGGTCTGCGCCATCTCGACCGATGCCGTGCTGACCGCATCGAGCGCCTGCAGGCCGGGAACGATCTCGCCGGCCGCAAAAGTCTGGATCTGGAATTTGTTGTCGGTGGCCTCGGCAACGTATTTCGCAAAGGTCTGCGCCGTGCCGAAGATGGTATCGAGCGATTTCGGGAAGCTCGACGTCAGGCGCCATTTAATCTCGGGCATGCTCTGCGCGATCGCAGGGGCCGCAACCAGCGTGGTCGCGCCGGCGACCGCACCACCTTGGAGGAATGTACGGCGTTTCATGATGGGTCTCCCTTGAACTCAGCGTCGAATGGATGGCTTGGGCCACGGTTTCTTGTCGAACCGTTTGCCCGTTCCGGGAGCGGAGTTCAAGCGACGGAAAAGACAGGTCGGGCGTTGCACCGGATACCGTGGACCAGCTGGACCCAGCATGTCGCGGCGGACCCGCCCGCTCGGCCCGGCCTCGCCTCAGGCGGCCGCTGCTTCCTCGTACAGGCCGGCGATGAAATCGCTAAACGTCGGTGCTAGCGGCAGGACATAGCCCCATTGATCGGACATCGCCTGCGCCAGTGTCCAGGGCTTTTCGTATTCGGCCATCTCGTGGTCCATGAACCAGATCTTGCCGAAATGGGCCTTGTCGATCGTCATGCAGATCGGGTTGCCGCCGTGATCGCTCATGATCCACAGCAGCTCATCGACGGTCGGCCATTGCGGCGTCTGGCGCGTCTGCACCAGCGAGCACTCGTCGGTCCGCAATCCCAGCACCTCCTGCACCGAACCCGCCCAGTCCCCATGCGGCCAGTTGAAGTCGGCGCCCCCCTGATGATAGCCGCCGGCGCAGGCCAGCAGGAAGCGGCGATAGTCGTCCGGCAAGCGACAGCCGATGGACGTCTCGAAGGCGGTGAGCGCGGCTTCGGTTGGTTGCTCCGCGCCAACGTCGATGCCTGCAATGAATTCTGCCAATTTCATATTCCCTCTCCCTGGCGCGGGACGCGCAAGCCTTCGTCGCACCCGCCTTGCAGTGGGTTCGAGGACGACGGATCAGGCCAGAGGGAGAGATTCTCTCAGAGCAGCTTCGCGCTGACGAACAGCGCGCGCACGGCGTTGGTTGCCTGCACTGCCAGCATGGCGTTACCGGCGGCGCCTTCCAGGGCCGCGACGGCGTCCTCATGCAGCGAGCGAAATTCCATCCACTCGACCGACTTGAAGTTGGTCAGGAATTGATAGGCCTGACCGACGGTCGCGATCGCCAACGTGTCGCCGTTCAGCTTGATCTTGAACGTCGTACGCAGCGGGGTCTCGGAACTGGATGGATCACTCATGGGCTGCTTCTGGACGAGGACGGCTTAACGAAGGGGAAACGGCAGCCCCGCCGTCGCAGGCGAATATCAGGAATCGGTGCTCGCGCGCTGCGAGGCGGTCGTCGCTCCGCGCAGGCTCGGCACCACGACGAGGCGGTTGAACTCGCCATTGTCGTAGGCCTTGATGAACCGATCATAGTCCTTGATCGAGACGCAGCCGTTGGAATCGCCGCGCGGCCCGAGCAAGTAATTGTGCGTGAGCAGCCCGACGCGGCCGAGCGCGCTGGTGCCTTCGACCGGGGTCATGCGCAGCGCACGGACGCCGTGGAATGGCTTTTCGCGCGGCTTCAGATCGTAGATCGCCGGCGGCGTCGCGCCGACCATCCGCCGATCGACATGGTCAGGATTGTCCATCAGCGCGCCCAGGCCGGAATGGGCTTCCAGCGCCACGCCGCTCGGCAGGTAAACCGCCTTGGCCGAGATGTCGTAGACCGCGGTGCGCGAATCGTAGCCGAGAGCGGCGAGGTCCGGCCCCCTGCCGAGCAGGCCGTCGCCGGGCGTCAGCGAGGCCAGCTTGATCTTGTCGGTGAATTTTTCGAAGAAATTGCGGTTGTCGACCCTGAGATTGGTGTCCGCATAGGCCTGGCTGGAGGCGATCTGAGCGGAGAAGTCCGCCTGGACCGGACGCGCGCGCGGCATGGGGATGGCGTCGGCGCGCTGCGAGCGCCTCGCCTCCTCGGTCATGTACCGGTCGTCCTCGGTCAGGATCGAGCGCCAGTCGTCGCCTTGGAGCTTCTGGGCCAGCATCGCCTTGGCATCCCGCAGCTTGAGCTGGGCCGCATTCACCGCGGAGCGCTCCAGCACCCGCAGACCAAGCTCGCGCGGCGACGGGCCGGCCGAGGCCGAGGCGAAACGGTCCTCGAATGAGGGGGCATTGGCCGGCGGCAACGCCGCGGAGACCAGCGGGGTCGAATCGCTGATATCGGCGACCCACGCGGCGGCGCCGAGCGCCAGCGCCATCGCGGCCACAGACAGCAGAATCGTTTCAGCCCGCCCGACACGGCGGCGCGACAACAGCCTCTCGGCGTGTGCTGCGTCGGAAACCATCAGATCCCCAAATCGACCCCCGGGGGCTTACCCACCCCCACCCGGAGAGACTCTATACCAGCTACCACATTGGGAGCCAAAAGTTAGGCATAATCGGGGCCGCCAAGGCCCTCCAAAGGTATCCCCTAAGGTATCCAATGACCGATCCGTTCGATCTCGATCGCTTTGTCCGGGCCCAAGACCCGGTCTACGGCGACATCTTGGGCGAGCTGGCTAGGGGCCGGAAGCAGACTCACTGGATGTGGTTCATCTTCCCCCAGGTCGCAGGTCTCGGGTTCAGCGCCATGTCGCAGCGCTATGCCATCGGCTCCCGCGCGGAGGCCGAGGCTTATCTCGCCCACCCCATCCTCGGCGGTCGCCTGATCGAATGCACCAGGCTGGTGCTCGCGGTCGATGGCCGGACTATCAACGCGATCCTCGGCGCGCCGGATGACGCCAAATTCCGCTCGTCGATGACGCTGTTCGGCGCGGTCTCCGACGAGCCCGTCTTCGATCAGGCGCTCGCCCGATATTTCGCAGGCGAACGCGACGGCGCCACGCTGGAGATCCTCGCAAAGCTCGATCAGGCGCCGCGCTAGTCGGCGCCGATCAGCGCCCCTGGAAGACGGCCGCTCGACGCTCGATGAAGGATTGGATGCCTTCCTTGGCGTCGGCACTGCCGAGCACGCGATCGCGAATTTTCGGGATGTAGGCAATCGCGGCCGCTTCGCCAGCTTCGACATAGTTCGCCGCCGCTTCCTTGGTCACCTGAATGCCGAGTGGCGCATTGCGCGCGATCATGGCGGCGAGCGTCATCGCCCGCTCGATCTGCTCGCCTGCAGGCACGACCTCCTGGACGAGACCGATCGCATGCGCGCGCTGCGCCGAAAACTCGTCGCAGAGGAACAGATGATACATCGCATCGCCCCAGCCGGCCCGCGACAGGAAGCGAAAATGCGCGCCGCCCAGCGGTGCGATGCCGCGCCTCGCCTCCATCTGGCAGAAGCGTGAGTCATCGGCTGCAACCACGATGTCACCGGCGAGCATCAACTCGATGCCGATGGTGTAGACGATACCCTGCACGGCCGTCACGATCGGCTTGCGGCAGCGCTTGTTGAGCCCGAACGGGTCGACATTGCCGTCCTTGGTGTTGCGCTTCTCCGCGGTGGGACCGAAGAATTTGGGCATATCGAGACCTGCAGTGAAATCCCCGCCCTCGGCGCAGACCACGCCGACGCGATAGGCATCGTTGTCGTGCAGTTCGGTGAGTGCATCGGACAATTGCTCCATCATCGCAGGCGTGAACGCGTTCTTCTTCGCGGCGTTGGCGATGATGATCTTGAGGACGTGGCCGTGCACCTCGGTGCGGATCTGACCTTCGCTCATGTGCTCGTCTCCCGATTGTGGTGTTGGCAGCAAGTCAGGCCGGCTGCTGAAGCGCCGCGCGGATCGCCTCGATCCGGGCCGGCGTGAACACGCCGGAATCCAACAGCTGAAGGATCGAGAGCACCCCGCCGCGCGATCCCCAGCTTCCCTCATCGATGATCTCGAAATTGACCCACCAGGTCGGCGACGGCGCCGGCATGCTGCAGGCCTCCGCAAGTCGCGCCAGCACGTTGCGGATCACCTCGGCGCGCACCTCCGGCGGCCAGGCCGCGTTCATGACGGCGATGTTGACGGTGATGATGTCGCGCGGCTTGTCCTGATCGCACAGCAACCGGCCGCCGATCGCCATGCTGTCGGGCGGCAGGTCGTGGAAATGCACCTGGAACCCCATTCGGGCCGCCGGCGCCTTCTGGCCGACCTCCGGCTCGAGCACGGCGTCGGTCAGGCTTTCCGCAAGCTGCCGACGCTGCGGCAGGCCGAGCCGTCCGGCCGGTGCGGTGACGGTGATGATGGTCAAATTAGCATCTCTCCACGAATATGACACTCGACATATTTCAGCGCGGCTTGCTTATGTCAAGTGTCATAGTCTAGATGGAGATGGCCAATTGCAGGATTCCCGATGACTGCCACCACACGCGACAGGATGATCGCCGGCGCCGCCGACCTGATGAGCCGCCGCGGCGTCAACGCCACCAGCATGCGCGACGTGGTCCGCCACACAGCGACGCCGCGCGGCTCGATCAGCCACCACTTCCCCGACGGTAAGCCGCAATTGATCGCCGAAGCCGTGACCTTCGCCGGACGGCAGGTATCCATTCCTCTGGAGAAAGCCATGAACGAACGCGGCGTGATCGGCGGCCTCAAGGCTTTTGTCGCATCATGGCGCCGTCAGTTGGAGGCAACCGGCTTCGAGGCCGGCTGCCCCGTGCTCGCCGTGGCGGTCGATCGCTATGTCGGTGAGCCCAGTGACAAGGACGACGCGGCCGCGCAGCAGCACCTGCTCGACCTCGCCGACGGCGTGTTCGCCGATTGGCGGCGGATCATGCAAGCAGCCTTGTTGCGCGAAGGACTGGCTGCCGAGCGCGCCGAGCGGCTTGCAACCCTCGTCGTCGCCTCGATCGAAGGCACGGTCGCGATGTGCCGCGCCAGCCGCAGCGCCGACGCGCTCGATCAGGTTCAGGAGGAACTGGAGATCGTCCTCGCAACCACCCTCGCCTGTACAAAAAAATAGATTGGAGACGCGCAATGGACTTATCCCGGCAACGCGAACTCGCCCGTCAGCTCGCCGATTTGCGTCGCGAGGGCCGGCAACAGAGCGGCCTCGACGAACGGCTGGTCCCACCGGATGCGGACACGGCGTACCAAGTCGCGCAGATGGTGGAAGAAGAACTCGGCTGGGATGTCGTCGGCTGGAAGATCGCGGGCATGAAGTCCGGGCTCCAGCGTCAGCTTCGCATCTCCGCGCCGATCTATGGGCGGGTGTTCGCGCCCCTGATCAAGAGTTCGCCCGCCAGCGTCGAGCATGCCAGACAATGCAGCCCGATCCCCGAAGTCGAGTTCCAGGCGCGTCTCGGCGCCGATCTGCCGCCGCGCGCGAAGCCCTATAGGGTGGACGAGGTCGGCGACGCCGTCGCCTCATTGCATCCCGGCATCGAGCTCGCCGAGTGCCGCTTCATTCACGACGCGGCGTTTCCGCCGATGCCAGCGATTATGGCCGACGGCTCCGGATCAGGAACGATCGTGCTCGGAGAGCCCATCGCCGACTGGCGCAGCCGCGACGTCGCCACTCAGGATGTCGTCCTCAATTGCAACGGCATTGAGAGACGCCGCGGCTCCGCTGCAGAGGCGATTGACCATCCGCTGGTGCCGCTGGCCTGGCTTGCCAACGAGCTGTCGCGGACCGGCATCGGTCTCAAGGCCGGCCAGACGATCAGCACGGGAACGCTGACCGGTATGCTCCGGCCCAAGGCTGGCGAAACCTACGTTGCCGATTTTGGCCCGCTGGGATCGGTCAGCGCGACCTACAGCTGAGACGGCAAAAGAGCGTAAACCGCAGATTAACATGGCCGCCCTATCGTCCGGGCGAAATAATTCTCCGTTATTTGCCGGACAGATCATGAAAATCGGTACGCTCCTGACCAGCGCCATCGTCTCGCTCTCGACCGTCGGCGGCGGCCTCGCCGTCTACGTCGCCGTGACGAAATATCAGACCATGGAACTGATCAGCGAGGCGCAAGGCCGCCTCGCGATCGTCCGCGCGGTCAGCGACATCCCGCGCTATCTTAATCCGGAGCGCGGCTTTTCCACCAACATCCTCTATGGACCTGCGGCCATCGACCCTGCGCTGCTGGCCGAGCAGGACAAGCTGCGCAAGCAGACCGACCGCGCCCGCGACAAGATGAATGCACTGCGCAAGGAGCTGCCCGGCCCGTTCGACGACGGCACCACGATCGGCAGCAACATCGACGGCATCAACGCGAAGTTCACTGGCTTGCGCGAGGCCATCGACAAGGCGCTGGCGGGCCCCGCCGATGCGCGCAAGGACGCCGCCAAGAAGATCGTCGTCGACAATGCCGTGCTCAACGGCGGCGTGACTGCGCTGCTCAACGAGCAGGTCCGCCGCATGGCGATCCTGAACGGTGACGCCTACCGGCAGGCCAGCTACGCCAATGTCGCGATGACGCTGCGCGACGTCGGCGGCTTCAACTCCAGCCTGCACAAGAATCTCCTCGGCGGAAAGAAGCCGGCGACCGACGCCGAGAAGGCCGACATTGCCCGCTCGCAGGGTCGCAACGATCAGATCGTGATGTCGCTGCAGGAATTGCGCGGCAATCCAACAACCCCGGCGAACGTCGCGGAGGCCCTGGAGAAGTTCAACGCGATCTATGTCGAAGAGTTCGGCCGCGAGCTCAAGCTGGTGAAGGACGGCGCGATCACCGGCAAATACGAACACGACATGGATACCTATTACGCCGCCACGCAGCGCGGCCTCGGCACCATCATCGGCGTCCGCGACGCCTTCTACGACAACGCCGAGCAGATTCTCGCCGGCGCTTCGTCGGCCGCGCACACCAGCTTCACGATCGCGCTCGTCGGCCTTGTCGCCGTGCTGATCGCCAGCGCCGGCCTCATCGTGACGGTTCGCCGCCGCGTCTGCGCGCCGATCGTCGGCCTGACGACGCGCATGTCGCGGCTCGCCGACGGCGAGGTTGCGGAGACCATTCGGGGCGCCGAGCGCTCCGACGAGATCGGCGCGATGGCCGCGGCCGTTCAGGTGTTCAAGGACAACATGATCCGCGCCGATCGGCTCGCGGCCGAGAAGCAGGCCGAGAACGACGGCAAGATGCGCCGCGCCCAGGCGCTCGACGATCTCACCCGCGCCTTCGAGGCCAAGGTGACCGAGCTGGTCGGCGGCCTGTCGCGGGCCTCTGCTGCAATGGAAAGCACCGCGCAGTCGATGACCTCGACGGCGGCGCAGACCAACAGCCAGGCCGCCGTGGTCGCCGCCGCCTCCGAACAGACCTCGACCAACGTGCAGACGGTCGCGAGCGCCACTGAAGAGCTGACCTCCTCGATCGCGGAGATCGGGCGTCAGGTCGCCCAGAGCACCGAGATCGCGGCACGTGCCGTCGACTATGCCCGCCGCACCGGCGACACCGCGCGCACGCTCGCCGAGGGCGCGCAGAAGATCGGCGACGTCGTGACGCTGATCCAGAGCATCGCCGAGCAGACCAACCTGCTTGCGCTAAATGCGACCATCGAAGCCGCCCGTGCCGGCGAGGCCGGCCGCGGCTTTGCCGTGGTCGCCTCCGAAGTGAAGTCGCTGGCCGGCCAGACCGCCAAGGCCACGACGGAGATCTCCGAGCAGATCACCGCGATCCAGACCGCGAGCGACGAGACGGTGGCGGCGATCCGCAACGTCGCCGACGTCATCGCCGAGATCGACCAGATCGGCACCGCGATCGCGGCGGCGATCGAGGAGCAGGGCTCGGCGACCAAGGAGATCGCCCGCAGCGTTCAGGAGGCCGCCCGCGGCACCCAGGAGGTCAACAGCAACATCTCCGGCGTGCAGTGCGCCGCCGACGACACCGGCGCCGCGGCCAGAGAGGTGCTGGGCGCGGCCGAGCAGCTCTCGATCCAGTCGCGCGATCTCGCCGGCCAGTTCGAGCGCTTCCTCGGTGAGGTCCGGGCGGCCTAGTAAGGTGGCGCCTTGCGCGCGCGCTGCGCTTTCGCCGCCTCGATCCACCACGTCAGATCGTCGGCGAAGCGCGGAAACGAGCGCTCCAGGGCCTTGCCGCCATCGCCGATCGGCTCGCCGGCTTCCGACAGCGTCTGCGCGATCGGGCCGACACCGATGGTGCTCGATACCACCACCATGCCCATCTCCGAGAGCGTGCCGTGCCAGGCGGTCGCCGCGCGTGCTCCGGACAGCCGGCCGGCCGAATAGCTCACGATCGCGGCCGGGCGCCAGAACCATTCCTCCAGGAAATGGTCGGTGAGGTTCTTCAGCCCAGGCTGCATGCCCCAATTATACTCGCCGGTGACGAAGACGAATCCGTCGGCCCCGCGGATCTGCCCGGCCAGCTTCTCGAGCGCCTCCGGCGCCGAGCCCTTGGGATGTTCCTTGTACATGCGGTCCAGCATCGGCAGCCCGATCGCCTTGGCGTCGATGAATTCGACGTCCTCGCCGCGGCCGCGCAGCCGGTTGATGACGAAATTCGCAAGGCGGATGCCCATGCGGTCGGAACGGTAAGAACCGTAGAGAACGAGAATGCGATTGCTCATGGCTCGACGGTAGCACGAAACCGGCGCCCAGCCCTACTCGATTTGTCGCATTACCGTCCGCGACCATGCTCCAGCGTTTGCGACGGCGTCTCGCCGAACTGGTCGCGGTAGCTTCTGGAGAAATCGCTGAGGTGCCAGAAGCCGTACGCCAGGGCCACCGCCTTGACGCTATCGGCCCCGGCGAGAAGGCGCCGTCGCACCAGCCACAGCCGGTGCAGACGCAAATAGCGGTGCAGGCTCATGCCGCGATAGCGGCGGACGACGTCGTGCATGGTGCGAACCGACAGCCCGAGCTTGCGGGCGATCTCGTCGCTATAGATCGGCTGCGACAGGTCGTCGGACAGCAGCGCGCGGATATCCTGGAAGATCCTGAAATTCCGTCCGTCGTTGGGACCCAGGGTCCAGCGGACCGGAACGATCGATTCAAAGACCTCGTCGACGGCTGCGAGCAGGGACTCCTTCATCGCGGCGCTCTTCAACAAGAGCTCCGGTGGCGGGACCGGCCCGGACGCCTCGGCCAGCACCCCACGAACCACGCCGCGCAGCCGCTGCAAGCCAGTCGCGGAAACCTCAAAGATCTTGAAGCTCGAGAGCGTGGGCGGCCAGCCACGATCCCTCACCTCCGGCCTGAAAACGACCGAGGCGATTTGCCGCTGCACCTCCTCGACGGTGGTGTAGGCCGCCCCGCCGTTGCCAATGACCACAACGGGCCGCGCCCGTTGCGAGCCGTTGAAGCGAATTGGTACGTCGAGGTCGTCCATCGTGAAGCCGATCGCCGTGCAATTCTCGACGAGCTGTGCGTCAACCACCCGCGGAAACGCGCGCGTCAAGTTCACGTCGCAGCCGGGCAACGACAGGATTGTCTGCTCGGCCGAAATCTTCGGTACAAGGGACGTGAATTCGAAATTCAGCCCGCGAATGGCGCTTCGAAATTCGTCGGCATCTGAAAAGTGAAATGTTCTGAGCGCCACCCCGGGCACATCATCAATTTTGTTCATAGCAATAAAAAAACGCAGTGTCGTGTTTGAAGTCCGTCCGGCCGCGTGCCGCTCCCCCTTTCGGCTTTCGGTTACGCCGAAACAATCAAACTTGTCCTAGACCATTGAAGATTAAAGACAGGCCGTGGCGCCGTGTCCCACCAAATTTCGATAGTATTTCCTGGAATTTGGCGGTGCATTAATACCCCAACATTTAATTTTTAAAATCAAAAATTAACGAATGTAAGATGCAATAACGAACGTTGTATAGTCAAGTTTTTTCAACTCAGGCTCCCGCCAATGATGGCAAGTTCGCCTGCTGATACTCTGGTCGAGTTGGAAGACGCAGTCGCAACGTGTCCGCTGGACCGCTGCACCCGCATCCTCTCCGGCATCTTGCAGCTGCTCACCAGCAGCCGCGACCGGCCTCAGGAATTGCTCGCCAATGTGACCGACGGCGTTCTGCTGCGGTTGACGGAGCGGGTGGGGGCCGGTGCGCTGATCGATCTCAGCACGGCACTCGCGGAGCTCAAGGTGGCTCCGCCGAAGACCGTGCGACGCCTCGCCTCCCACCGCGATCCACAGGTGGCGTGCCCTGTCTTGCTCAGCTCGCAGTCACTGTCCGCGGCCGATCTCAACTCGATCGCGGCCGCGACCGGCGAACGGCAGCAATGTGCGATCGCCGCCCGCGCGCCTATCGATCCGCCGGTGATCGAGACGCTGATCAAGGGCGGCGCCCGCAGCGCGTGTATTGCGCTGATCGGCAATACAGAGGCACGTTTCTCTGATGCCGCTTACGCTGCGCTCGTTGAGAGATGCCTGACGGATGGTGAACTCACGAAGGCACTGACGCTCCGGCCGGATACGCCCGACACGGTCGTGCGGGAGTTGCTGTCGACCTCGGCAGCGCCGAAATCCGGCACAGGGCAGAAGGCCGCCGTGTCGCCTCGAGCCGCAGCGGCCGCGCCAAACATCGCCAAGCTGCCCTGCGCGGCCGCCTATGCAAGCGCGCGGCCGGAGATCGTCGCCCTCAATCGCATCGGCAAGCTCAACGATTCCGCCGTGAACCGCTTTGCGATCCGTGGAGAGACCGCCAATCTGTTCACGGCGCTGTCGGTGCTTTCGGGGGCGCCTCTCGACATCGTCGAGCACGTCATGGCCGACGAGGATTGCGAGGGTCTGGTCATGGCCTGCCGCGCGTCACGGCTCAACTGGCAGACCACGCTCGCCATCCTGAGCAATCGCAGCGGCGCGCGTCTTTCCTTTGCCCAGCGCGAACGAGCCCAACGGATCTTCGAGACGCAGTTGCTGTCCACGAGCCAATGGACGGTGCGCTGGGGGCAAATCGCCGCAAGCGCCAAGCCAAGCGATGGGACGCATCGCGCCGCACGAGTGGGAGACAAGCAATGAAGTTCGATGGCCGCAAGGCGGCGCGCGTGCGAATGGACCACCGGCAGCCCGTCAATCTGATGGGCTCCGACGGCACCTGGCGGCGCAGCTGCGTCCTGCTCGACGTCTCGCAGACGGGCGCGAAGGTCGAGGTCGAGGGCACGCTGGACGTGCTCCAGGCCAAGGAATTCTTCATGCTGCTGTCGTCGACGGGCCTGGCCTACCGACGCTGCGAGCTGGTCTGGATCGACGGCACCACGGCCGGCATCCACTTCGTCACCTCGCAAAGCAAGAAGAAGCAGGCGAGTACGCCGGCTGCCGCAACGCAGGCCGCCGCTCAGGCCAAGTAGACGAGAATTCGACCCCTCGATGGGAGCCCGCGATATTCCGGGTCATGTCCGTGCAGAACGCGCAAACCACACTCAAACCCACCAGCCTCGACGGCACCGCCGTCGCTGGAGCGCCGCGCCCGTTCGTGCATGTGCTGGCCGACACGTCCGACAAGCTGGCCGGTGTGTGCTCGATCCTCGAGCAACGCTTTGCCGTCGCGGGCGAGCGGCTGGACGCTGAGGCCAAGCTGTCAGAGGTGCCGTCCGCCATCGTCATTCGCGCCGAGCTTCGCGATGTCGACAACATCGCGGCGATCAAGAAACGGGCGGGCAAGCTCGCAAAAGCGAAGAAACGGATTTTCCTGCTGGAGCACACCTCGCATGTCTCCGTTTCGCAGGCCTATGCGCTTGGAGCGACCCTGGTCCTGCCGGGCGCGATCAACCGGGCGAAGCTGCTGGCGGCGCTGTCTGATCCGCCTGATCCGCTCTCGGCTGCGTCGCGCGCGAGCGCGCAGGCCGACACTGCCGTCGAGACCGCCGCGACCGCGATCGCATCCATGTTCACCTCCGTCACCCTGGGCCAGCCGCTCGACGTAAACGCCACCAAGGAAGCCGGTCGCCAGATCGCCGATCGCATCACCCGGCATGGCCTGACGGAGTGGCTCATGACGGTGCGGCGGCACCACGAAGGAACCTATCAGCATTGCCTGCTGGTGACCGGTGTCGCCATCGACTTCGGACTGAGCCTCGGCGTCGGCAGGGCCGACCTGGAACGTCTCTACTCGGCGGCCATGTTCCATGACATCGGCAAGGCGCAGATTCCGCTCGCCATCCTCGACAAGCCGGGCCGCCTCGATGCCGCCGAGCGCGCGCTGATCGAAACGCATCCCGCCGCCGGCCATACGTTTCTCAAGGACCATGACGGGATCTCGCCGGAGATTCTCGATGCCGTCCGCCATCATCACGAGTACCTCGACGGGAGCGGCTATCCCGATGCGCTCTGCGCCGAGAGCATTGGCGATATCGTCAGGATTCTAACGATCTCGGACATCTTCGCAGCCCTGATCGAGCACCGGCACTACAAGCCGACCATGCCGCGCGCAGAGGCCTACGACGTTCTGTGCGAGATGACAGGCAAGCTGGAGAAGGCGCTGGTCCGCGCGTTCAAGCAGGTCGCGCTCACGCGGTGAGCGCTGTGACCCGTCTCGAGCGCAGCCTAATGCGTCGCACGATGGCTGGCGCGGCGCGGGATGGAGCGGCAGGCCAGCCCGTCGGCCAGCAGCTTCATGTCCTCGTGCCGGCCGCTGCGAATCAGCCGGCCGAACTCTTCGGGTGTGAAAGGAAGACTTGGATCATCATCGATCTTAGGCCGCAGTCGCGGACCGAAGAACCGCCGAACCAGGCTAGCCAGCCGCCGCATATCAATTCCCTCGCGCCAGCAACAAACCTCTCAGTCCGCATATTGTTCCTCCCGCGACTTCGAGATTGCAAGAGGCCACTCGCGACACCGCACCAAATATTTTCCGCCAGAGAATAATCTCCTCTTGCTCGTGCTAATCGGCAAAACCCACGTAACGCACGAACTGGTGGTTGTGCTCGCGGTCCGAGCGTACGGCGTTCGCGGCAAAGCCGTCGTCGGGATAGCCCATCGCGACACAGGTCATGATGACCTCGTCTTCCGGAATCTCGGCGACCTCGCGCACGATGTCGGAGCGCATGATGCCCTGCCCGTTGATGACCGAGCCGAGCCCGCGGTCCCACGCCGCGAGCACGATGCCGTAGCAGAGCGCGCCGAGATCGAAGTGGCAGACCGCGCCGGGATCGAGCACGCGGTCATAGGTCAGCACCAGCGAGACCGGCGCGTCGAACTGGCGGAAGCCGCGCAGCACCCAGTCCTGCCGCATCGGCTTGTCGTCGCGCGCGATTCCCATCGCGCCGAACAGCTTCTTGGCGATGTCGACCTGCCGGGTGCGATGCACGCCCTGGTATTCGCCATGGCTGACGATGTCGCGCTTGACCTTGGCGCCGCCGGCCATCTCCGACATGTTGCGGCGACGCACCTCCTCCAGCGGATGACCCGTGAGCACATGGACATGCCAGGGCTGGGTGTTCATCGACGAGGGCGCGCGCTTGGCGCTCTCGATGATCGCCTCGATCACCGCGCGCGGCACCGGCTCGTTCTTGAAGCCACGCACGCTGCGGCGCGACTGGACCAGCGTCTCGAATTCCACCTCGTGAACCTCCCTGCCCGTTCGTCCGGCCCTGTGACGCACGCCGGTTGCCGATGCGGCCCGTAAAACCTATGCTAATGACCAAGCAAGACCAAGAACCCTGTGAGGATACGCCCATGGCCGCACCGCTCGATCCCGTCATCGCCCAGATCATTCCGCTCATGCCGATGCGCGATCCCACGGTCATGACGCCACAGAGCGCCCGCGATTCCTTGCGCGCACTGGCTGCCTCGCGTGCCGCCATTCCGCCGCCGCCGGTCGATAGCGTCGAGGATATCAGGGTGAAAGGCGGCGCCAGTCTGCTTCCCGCACGGGTCTATCGGGTCGGCGCCGCGCCGGCACCGACGGTGGTGTTCTTCCACGGCGGCGGCTGGGTTGCGGGCGATCTCGAAACCCACGACCGGCAGGCGCGCAACCTTGCGATCGAGACCGGCGCGGTCGTCGTCTCCGTCGACTACCGCCGCCCACCCGAGACGCGCTTTCCCGGCGCCTTCGAGGATGCTTTCGCCGCGGTCAGCGACGTGTTTGGCCGCGTCGCGGAATTTGGCGGTGACGCAAAGCGCTTCGGTGTTGCCGGCGACAGCGCCGGCGGCAATCTCGCAGCGACGAGCGCGATCGCCTGTCGAGAGGCCGGCATCAAGCTCGCCGCGCAACTGCTGGTCTATCCGGTCACCGACGTCGTCGGCGCTTATGCCGATGCGCGCGAGAACGCGCGCTATCCCTCGCGCAGCGAGAACGCCGAGGGCTACTTCCTCACGCGGGCGACGATGGAATGGTTCTGCGGCCATTATCTCGCCGATCCCGCACACGCCGGCGACTGGCGCGTCTCGCCGCTGCGGGCTGCCTCCTTGGCCGGCGTCGCGCCCGCGGTCGTAACCACCGCCTGGTTTGATCCCCTGCGCGACGAAGGCGCCGCCTATGCGCGGGCGCTGGAGGCCGCCGGCGTTCGCGTCAAGCACCATGAGGGTCCCGGCCTGATCCATGGCTATTTCGGCATGGGCGACGCCTCCGACGTCGCACGCGCCGAAGCGCAGCGCGCGCGGGCCGACTTCAAGGCGCTGCTGATGCGCGGCGCGTGAAGGCGATCAGGCGCTCTGCGCCCGCTGCGCCGCTGTGTGCCCCCAGGTCTCGTCCCAATCCTGGCCAGCGGCATCGACCACGCGGCCGTCGGCCTCGAAAAACTTGTTCGGCACCTGGAAGATCGCCAGGATCAACGCGCCGTCCGGGCACCAGGCGGCGTGCCGGCTGCCCGCCTCGCGCCAGATGAATTCGCCGGCCTTGCAGGCAATGCCCTTGGCCGGCCCCTCCTTGTCGACGAGCGCGCCTTCGATGACCCAGCTCTGCTCGATGCCGACATGCTCGTGATCGGGCAGCACCGATCCTGGCGCAAAACGCATCAAGGCGGTCATCAGCCCCGTCCGCCGATCGAACAGCAGCGTCTTGGCCTCGCAGCCCGGAAAGCGCGTCTTCTGCCAATCCATGTCTTGGGGGCGAACCAGGTGGGAATGCCGATCGGCTGCCTGGTCGTGCGGGATCGCGGCGTCCATCACGATGCTTCCTCTCCATCTCAAGGGACCAACGCTAGCAGGATCGCCCGATGCGGTCAGCGAGCACTGCAACAGAGGCGACATCTCCCGCGCTTGAAGCGCAAAAATCAGCGGGCGACCGGGCGGCCCAGTGCTCATCCTGCTTGATTGCGCCACGATTCCCGGCTCCAATCTGCCGGCCATTTCTGGTTCAGGAGACCCCCATGATGAAGCGGATTTTCGTCGCTGCGATCGTTGCCACCTTCGCAGCGGGTTCGGCCCTTGCGCAAGAAACCTGCGAGAGCAAGGCCGTCGGCAAGGACGGCAAGCCGCTGGCCGGCGCCGCCAAGACCTCGTTCCTGAAGAAATGCAAGGAAGACGCCTGCGCGCCCAAGGCCGTCAGCGCCGACGGCAAGCCGCTCGCCGGCGCCGCCAAGAACAGCTTCATGAAGAAGTGCGAGACCAGCGCGTAAACGCGCAGTCCGTTCCCGGCTTTTTCAGCAAAGCCATCACAGGCGAAATGCCGTCATGGCCGGGCAGAAGCGCGTCTTCGCGCGAGAATGTCCCGGCCATTTGCTTTTTGTGCCTCCCCGCCGCCAGTTTCCGACACGCGCCGAGCGCGTAAAGCAAACGCGCCGCGACCCTAGACAGAACGCAGCGGCTGACAGATGATGCGGCGCTGAGCGAACCGGGGCGCATCAACGAGGCTTCCAGCAAAGGATGGACGAGATGTTGCAGTTCCGCGTGCGTGATCACTTGGTGGCGATAATGAGCGTGCTCTTTACGCTGCTTATGATCGTTGACGTTGCCAACGCGAGAGGCCCCGGCCTGCCCAACGTCATGGTTCTCGCAACCGGCGGCACGATCGCCGGCAGCGGGGCGAGCAGCACCACCGTCATCGGGTATACCGCGGCCACGGTGGGCATCGAGACCCTCTTGAACGCCGTCCCCGAGTTGAAAACCGTGGCCAACGTCAAGGGCGAGCAGGTCTTCCAGATCGCCAGCGAGAATATGAACGATGATTATTGGCTGAAGCTCGCCAAGCGCGTCAATACGCTCCTCGCGCAGGACGACGTGGACGGGATCGTGATCACGCACGGGACCGATACGATCGAGGAAACCAGCTATTTCCTGAATCTGGTCGTCAAGAGCAAGAAGCCTGTGGTCGTCGTCGGTGCGATGCGTCCATCGACCGCGATCAGCGCGGACGGCCCGATCAATCTCTTCAATGCGGTGATCCTCGCAGGCAGTGAAGAAGCCGTCGGCAAGGGCGTGCTCGTCGCCCTCAACGATCAGATCAACGCCGCGCGCGACGTCACCAAGAACAACACGACCACGGCAGACACCTTTCGCACGCCCGAACTCGGCTTTCTCGGCTACATGCAGGGCAACAAGCCGTATTTCTATCGCCAAACGACCCGCCGGCACACGGCGGATTCCGAATTTGACGTGTCCAAGCTCGATGTCCTGCCGCAGGTCGACATCGTCTACGGCTACGCCAACATGAACCGGGTCGCGATCGACGCCTTTGTCGCTGCCGGCGCCAAGGGGGTCGTGCATGCCGGCGTGGGTGACGGCAGCCTGGCCCGCCCGGCGGTCGAGCCGGCGCTCGACGATGCCCGCAAGAAAGGCGTGCTGATCGTTCGCAGCAGCCGTGTCGGCAACGGCATCGTCGCGCGCAATGGCGAGGCCAAGGACGATGAGCACGACTTCGTCGTCTCGGATACGCTCAATCCCCAGAAGGCGCGCATCTTGCTGATGCTGGCGTTGACCAAGACGACCGACACCAAGGACATTCAGCGGATGTTCTACGCCTATTAGAGGCTACTTGCGCTTGAAACGGTAATCGAAAGCGGCGCCGAACGGCTTGATCAGCCCGGCCGTCGGCGCCGGAAAATGGATCGGCAGGATCAGCGTGTCCGTGTCGGCAACAGAGGCGAAGAACTTTAGTCGCGACATCGCCGACTGCTTCGCATCCCAATCCGGCTTCGCCGACCAGCCCGGCTCGCGGCACTGGATCTGGTGATGCATGAGGTCGCCCGCGACCACGGCGCGCTGGCCGTTCGAAGAAATGTTCACGCAGCAATGACAAGGCGAATGCCCCGGCGTCGGGGTCAGCGTCACGGTATCGTCGAGCGCGTAGTCGTCGTCGACCAGCAGCGCCTGCCCGGCCTCGACGATCGGCAGGCAATTGTCGCGAAAGACGGTGCCGGGCGGATTGTTGCCCTTGGCATGCTCGGCCTCCCAGGCCGCATACTCGCCCTTGTGGAAGACATATTTCGCGTTGGGAAACGTCGGCACCCAGCGTCCGTCGCGCAAGGTCGTGTTCCAGCCGGTATGGTCGATGTGCAGATGCGTGCAGAACACGTAATCGATCTGCTCGAAGCCGATGCCGAGCGCGAACAATTCGTTGCGCCAGCGCGCCTTGCCGGGAAAATCGAACGGCGGCGGATGGCCCTTGTCCTCGCCGGTGCAGGTGTCGACAAGGATGGTGTAACGCGGCGTGCGGACCACGAAGGTCTGATAGGTGATCACCATCATGCCGCGCGCGGCGTCGAACACCTCCGGCTCCATTGTCGGCAGATGGCGCTCGAACACGTCTTCGTCATAGGCCGGGAAGAAATCCTGCGGCCGGCGCCACGGCCCCTCCCGCTCGATCACCGCATCGATGGTGATGTCGCCGATCCGCAGCTGCTTCATGGTTGTTCGCTCCCATTTTGCGAAGCGTAACGAACAGACGGGGGGCATTCAAGACGCCGACCGTACCGGGACGTCATGCGCGGGGTGCCGCAAATCGACCTCAAACAATGAGGATGATGATCATGGAATGAGGAATGGCTGGTGGGCAGGAAACTGAAAGTGACCGCGGCGATCACGATCGCCGTCGCAGCTGCAATCTACGTCAACAACACAAGCCTTCTGGCGCCACATCGGGATGGCAAGCCGGTGCTGCTCGCCCATCGCGGCATGGCGCAGCGGTTCGATGAACGCGACCTGAAGAACGATACCTGCACCGCCGCGCGGATGCTGCCGCCGGTGCACGACTATCTCGAAAACACGCTGCGCTCGATGCGCGCGAGCTTCGAGGCCGGTGCCGACGTGGTCGAGCTCGACGTGCACCCAACCAGTGACGGCGAGTTCGCCGTCTTCCATGACTGGACACTCGACTGCCGGACCGACGGCCTCGGCGTCACCCGCGCGCAGAGCGTGGCAAAGCTGAAGACGCTCGATATCGGCTACGGCTACACCGCGGACGGCGGCAAGACCTTCCCGTTCCGCGGCAAGGGCGTCGGCATGATGCCGACCTTGTCGGAGGTGTTCGCCGCCTTCCCCGACAAGCAGTTGCTCATCAACGTGAAGAGCCGGGACCCGGACGAAGGCGAGAAACTTGCCGGCGTGCTGACCACGTTGTCGGCCGGGCGGCGTAGCACCATCATGGTCTATGGCGGCGACGAGCCCATCGACGTGATCCGTCGCCTCGCCCCGGATGTCCGCACGATCTCGCGGAAGTCTATCAAAAGCTGCCTGGCACGCTATATCGGATACGGCTGGACCGGTCTCGTCCCAGAGGCCTGCCGCAACGCGATGGTGCTGGTGCCAATCAACGTCGCCCCCTGGCTATGGGGCTGGCCCGATCGCTTTCTCGCGCGCATGAACGCCGTCAACAGCGCTGTGTTCGCGCTCGGCCCCTACAGCGGCGGCGAGTTCTCCACCGGCATCGATACGCCGGAATTGCTTGCGCGGCTGCCGCAAAGCTATTCCGGCGGCATCTGGACCAACGAGATCGAGGCGATCGCCAGGCTCACCGGCAACAGCAGAGATTAGCTCCGCAACCCCGGCGCCTCCTGGCCGGTGCGCGCGACATATTCGGTGTAGCCGCCGCCATATTGGTGGATGCCTTCGGGCGTCAGCTCCAGCACGCGGTTCGACAGCGTCGCCAAGAAATGCCGGTCGTGCGAGACGAACAGCATGGTGCCCTCGAAATCCGACAGCGCATTGATCAGCATTTCCTTGGTGGCGAGGTCGAGATGGTTGGTGGGCTCGTCCAGCACCAGGAAGTTCGGCGGGTCGAACAGCATCTTGGCCATCACGAGGCGCGCCTTCTCGCCGCCCGAGAGCACGCGGCAGCGCTTCTCGACGTCGTCGCCGGAGAAGCCGAAGCAGCCGGCGAGCGCGCGCAAGGAGCCCTGCCCCGCGGTCGGAAACGCGTCCTCCAGCGATTGGAACACGGTGCGCTCGCCGTCGAGCAGATCCATCGCGTGCTGGGCGAAATAGCCCATTTTGACGCTGCCGCCGAGTGCCACGGTGCCCTCGTCGGGCTCGCTCGCGCCGGCAACCAGCTTGAGCAGCGTCGATTTGCCGGCGCCGTTGACGCCCATCACGCACCAGCGCTCCTTGCGCCGGATCATGAAGTCCAGCCCGTCATAGATGCGCTTTGAGCCATAGCCCTTGTGCACGTTCTTGAGCGCCACGACGTCCTCGCCCGAGCGCGGCGCCGGCAGGAAGTCGAACGCGACGCTCTGGCGGCGCCGCGGCGGCTCGACCCGCTCGATCTTGTCGAGCTTCTTGACCCGGCTCTGCACCTGCGCCGCATGCGAGGCGCGCGCCTTGAAGCGCTCGATGAACTTGATCTCCTTGGCGAGCATGGCCTGCTGGCGCTCGAACTGCGCCTGCTGCTGCTTCTCGTTCTGCGCCCGCTGCTGCTCGTAGAATTCGTAATCGCCGGTGTAGGTGGTGAGCGAGCCGGAATCGATCTCGATCACCTTGGAGATCACGCGGTTGATGAACTCGCGGTCGTGCGAGGTCATCAGCAGCGTGCCCTCGTAATCGTGCAGGAATTTTTCCAGCCAGATCAGGCTTTCGAGATCGAGATGGTTGCTCGGCTCGTCGAGCAGCATCACGTCGGGACGCATCAGGAGAATACGCGCCAGCGCCACGCGCATCTTCCAGCCGCCGGAGAGTTTTCCGACGTCGCCGTCCATCATCTCCTGGCTGAAGCCGAGCCCCGCCAGCGCCTCGCGCGCGCGGCCGTCGAGCGCATAGCCGTCGAGCTCCTCGAACCGGTGCTGCACCTCGCCGTAGCGGGCGATGATCTCGTCCATCTGGTCGGCCTTGTCGGGGTCGGCCATGGCGGCCTCAAGCTCGCGCAATTCGGCCGCGACCTCGCTGACGGGACCGGCGCCATCCATCACCTCGGCCACCGCGCTGCGGCCACTCATCTCGCCGACGTCCTGGTTGAAATAGCCGATGGTGATGCCGCGATCGGTCGAGACCTGACCCTCGTCGGGCAGTTCCTCACCGGCGATCATCCGGAACAGCGTGCTCTTTCCGGCGCCGTTCGGCCCGACGAGACCGATCTTCTCCCCCTTGTTGAGGGCCGCGGAGGCTTCGATGAACAGGATCTGATGGCCGGCTTGCTTGCTGACGTTGTCGAGGCGGATCATGAGGACATTTTTCGGGGCATTTTTGCGTTGCAGCGTCATACGGCATGCGGGCTGCAAGGGGAAGCCCGGGACAGGCCGGGATCCGGCCCATTCGGCCCATTCGGCCCATGACCGTTCGGCTTTGGGGCCTACGGACAAATGGCTCGGGCCAATTGCGTCCGGCACAGGCGACATCCGACGCCCGGCGCTCAAGCTGCCCGGCCTCGGCCGCTTCGGGGTCACGCCCGGCCTGTAAGAACTTTTCGCCGAAATCTCAAAAAGGCTTGAGATCGGCTCTCTATCTCACTGAGAAAGGAGCCTGATAGGGCCGCCCGAACGGCACGCCGTTGATGACGGTCTGGACCGGCTTGAGGTGGGCTTTCCCTTCCCTTTTGTTGTTGCGCGTATCAACGAAGCTGACGGGTCCCTCGACCAGCTCCATGATCGCGACGTCGGCGGGCGCACCGACCTGAAGCGTGCCGATCTTCGGCGCACGGTTGATGATTTTGGCCGGCGCGGTCGTTGCCATTGCGACCACCTGCTCCAGCGTGAAACCGAGCGTCATGAACTTGCTCATCACGTTGGGCAGGAAGGGTATGCCCGGCGAATTGCCGGAGAAGACGTGGATGTCGGAAGAGATGGTATCAGGAGCGCATCCGCCGGGGATCGCCACGTCCGCCACGGTGAAATCGAAGCTGCCGCCGCCATGCCCGACGTCGAACATGACGCCGCGCTGCTTGGCCGCGAGAGCCGCAGGCAGCAGCTTGCCGTCCTGAACGATATTCGTGAAGACGCTCGACATGTTCGGGGCGCCCGAATAGGCATGCGTCAGCACGTCGCCGGGGCGCATCAGGTCGAGGATCTCAGACATCAGCTCCTTGGATTCGACCCCGCCGATATGCACCATCATCTTCGCCGGCCATCCGCACATCTCGCACGCCTGGATGCCGCGCTTGAGCGGCTCGAGCCCGTGCTTGAAGATGACGTTTTCCGACATGCGTACCTTGACCCCGAGCAGGAAGTCCGAATTCTCGGCCAGTGCCATGGCGCAGGCTTCGGTCTGCGCGGTGTCGATGTTGTGGAGCTCGGCGACCGGGAACGCCGACAGGCCGTTATTGGCGATGTGGACGAAGGCGTACATCCGCGCCCGCGTCTGGGCCACGATGAAGCGGCGCAACGCCGCCAGATTGTTAACGCCGGCATCGCCCGCCGACACGACGGTCGTCGTGCCCTGGAACTGCACCAGCTCGTCGGCGGGAATGCCGATGGCCGAGCCGTAGGGATAGACGTGACAATGCAGATCGATCAGGCCGGGCATCACCAGCTTGCCCGCGGCGTCGATGCTCTTTTGCGCGCGCTCGGCCGGGATCGTCTCCTGGACCGCCTCGATCGTGCCCCAGCGGATGCCGATATCGCGCCTGGCGCGCAGCGACTGGCTGGGATCGAGCACCTCGCCGCCCCGGATCACCAGATCGTACTTGTCGTTCGGCCCCATCGCCCCGCGCGCGGGCGCGGCGAGGCCGACGGCTGCCGCCGACGTCGAGAGTGCCAGGAAATCGCGGCGTGACAATGCAGGCATGATGATCCCCCCTCTGTGCTTTTGTTGATGGCGACGGCCGGGCTGGATGACCAGATCCGCTTCCGCCGCCACAGTCGAGTTCACAACGAACGGGATTGGAAATGAAGCCCGGATGATCCAATCCTATGCTGCGCCGCGACAGGCGCGTGAATGTCGGACTGCCTGGAGTCGAACGTCTAAGACCAATAATGCGACACCGGGGCTTGTCGGATGCCGGCAATGCGTCCAAACTGTGATCAAAGTCGCTGGAATGCGGCATACCTCCAGCGGTTAACAACGGCAAGCGCACTGAAGCGCGTTCGAATAACCAGGCCGCCAGGGAGGACGTCAATGACTGCAAAGTCTGAAAAGACCAGAACAACTCGTCGCAAATTCCTGCTGACCGCCGGCGCGGCCGGCGCTGCCACCATCGCCATGCCGCAAATCAGCCGGGCGCAGACAGCGACCCTGAAGATGCAGGGCTCGTGGGGCAAGGCCGACGTCTTCAACGAGATGGCCGAAGATTATGTGAAGCGCGTCAACGAGATGGCGGGAGGCCGGCTGCGCATCGACTATCTGGTCGGCGGCTCGGTCGTGCATCCGTTCCAGGTCTTCGACGGCGTTCATGGCGGCCAGATCGACGCGGCACACACGGTGACGGTCTACTGGTACGGCAAGCACAAGGCCGCCTCGCTGTTCGGCACCGGCCCGGTGTTCGGCTTCAACGCCAACGAAGGCCTCGGCTGGATCCACAACGGCGGCGGCAAGGAGCTATTCGAGGAGCTCCAGACCAAGATCATGAACGTCAACATCAAGAGCTTCTTCGCGATGCCGATGCCGACCCAGCCGCTCGGCTGGTTCAAGAAGCCGATCACTAGCGACGCCGATCTCAAGGGCTTGAAATATCGCACGGTGGGTCTGGCCGCCGATCTCTTCCAGGCGATGGGTGCATCCGTCGCGCAGCTGCCCGGCGGCGAGATCGTGCCCGCGATGGAGCGCGGCGTGATCGACGGGTTCGAGTTCAACAATCCGACCTCGGACCGCCGCTTCGGCGCGCAGGACGTCGCCAAGAACTACATGATGGGCAGCCATCATCAGGCGACGGAATATTTCGAGATCATGTTCAACCGGACGAAATTCAACGCGCTGCCGAAGGAACAGCAGGCGATCCTGCAATACGCCGCCGAAGCCGTGTCCTCCGCCAACGAATGGAAGGCCATGGATTATTATTCGAAGGACCTCCAGGAGCTGATCAACAAGGACAAGGTCAACGTCCAGCGGACACCGAAGTCGGTGTTCGACGCGCAGATCAAGGCCTGGGACGGTCTGATCGCCCAGCTCGGCTCGGACCCGTTCATGAAGAAGGTGATGGATTCGCAGAAGGAATGGGTGCGCCGCGTGGTTTACTACAACATGAACAACGCGACGGACTACCGCGGTGCCTTCGAGCATCACTTCCCGGGCGTGCTCAAGGTCTGACGGCTGTCGCAGCGCACCGCATGGGCGGTATCGTGAGGGGCGGCGCAATTGAAGCGCCGCCCACGATTTGGAGGGGGACATCCGGATGGACTGCTCGCAGCGAGTTCAGCTCGCATGACGAAATTCCTGTTCTTCATCGACGAGCTCAGCACGTGGGTGGGCAAGGCGTTCGCCTGGCTGATCCTCGTCCTCACCCTGGGTGTCAGCTACGAGGTATTCGTGCGCTACGTGCTGCGTGCGCCGACCACCTGGGCTTTCGACATCAGCTACATCACCTATGGGGCGATGTTCCTGATGGCCGGCGCGTACACGCTCTCGCGAAACGGCCATGTTCGCGCCGACGTGGTCTACCGCCTCTGGTCGCCGCGCACCCAGGCGACGATGGACCTCGTCCTCTATATCCTGTTCTTCCTGCCGGCGATCGCGGCCTTGATGTATTCGGGCTGGAACTACGCCCAGATGTCGGTGCGCTTCCGCGAAGTCAGCATCTTCAGTCCGGCCGGCGTGCCGGTGTTTCCACTGAAGGCGCTGATCCCGCTCACCGGTTTCCTTCTGTTCCTGCAAGGGGTCGCCGAAATCATCCGCTGCGTGCTGTGCATCCGCACCGGCCGATGGCCGCAACGCCTGCACGACGTGGAGGAGACCGAGAGCCTCGTCATCCGCGAACATCAGCAGCACGCGGCTGAGCCGCAGAGCGAAAAGGGACCAGGCGCATGACCGATCCTCAACTCGGCATGCTGATGCTGGGCCTCTTCATCTTCATCATCATGCTCGGCTTCCCGATCGCCTTCACGCTGATGGCGATGGGCGTCTCCTTCGGCTACTATGCCTACTACACCCCCGGTCAGGACTTCTTCCAGAACCGCATCTTCACGCTTCTGGTGCAGAAGACGTTCGAGGTCACATCCAGCGACGTGCTGGTGGCGGTTCCGCTATTCCTGTTCATGGGTTATTTGATCGAGCGCGCAAACATCCTCGACCGCCTGTTCTACTCGCTGCAGCTGTCGATGAAGAACGTGCCGGGCGCGCTTGCCGTGGCCACCCTCATCACATGCGCGATGTTCGCCACCGCCACCGGCATCGTCGGCGCCGTCGTCACGCTGATGGGGCTGCTGGCATTGCCGGCGATGCTGCGAGCCGGCTATGACGCCAAGCTGTCGGCGGGCGTCGTCTGCGCCGGTGGCTGCCTCGGCATCCTGATTCCGCCGAGCATTCTCCTGATCGTCTATGCCGCGACCGCCGGCGTCTCGGCGGTCAAGCTTTACGCGGCCGCGTTCTTTCCCGGGTTCATGCTGGCCGGCTTGTATGTCCTCTATGCCATGACGCGCGCGATCATCAATCCCGCGCTCGCGCCGAAGCTGCCGCGCGAGCAGACCGACGTGCCGACCTCGAAGGTCATCTGGGCGCTCGCCACGTCGTTCCTGCCGCTTGCGTTGCTGATCGTTTCGGTGCTCGGCGCGATCCTGTTCGGCCTGGCGACGCCATCCGAGGCGGCCGCGATTGGAGCCCTCATGAGCATCGTGCTGGCGGCCGCCTATCGTTCGCTGAATTACGAGATGATACGCGAATCCGTGTATCTGACCGTGCGCGCCACGGCGATGGTCTGCTACCTGTTCATCGGCTCCTGGACGTTTTCGGCGGTATTTGCCGTACTTGGCGGACAATCGGTGGTGGAGCAGTTCTTCACGTCGATGAACCTTTCGCCGATCCAGTTCCTGCTGCTGACCCAGCTCATCATCTTTCTGCTCGGCTGGCCGCTGGAATGGACCGAGATCATCATCATCTTCGTGCCGATCTTCCTGCCGCTGCTTCCCCAGTACGGCATCGATCCGATCTTCTTCGGCATTCTGGTGGCACTGAACACGCAGACGGCCTTCAACACGCCGCCGGTCGCGATGGCGGCCTTCTATCTGAAGGGCGTGGCGCCGCCTGAGGTGAAGCTGACCGACATCTTCTCCGGCGCGCTTCCGTTCGTCGGCCTGGTCTTCCTCACCATGGCACTGGTCTACATCTTCCCGGGGATCGCATTGTGGCTGCCGAGCTATCTCTATGGGGCGCGATGAGCGGACCCGGCAAACCGACGAGAGGCTGCGCATGAGTCTCAACGCGCTCGGTCTCGCGGAGGCTGCGGCCGGCATCCGCGACGGCCGGCTCAGCTCGGTGGAGCTCGTCGGCGACTGCCTCAGGCGCATCGATGAGGTCGATCGCGATATCCAGGCGTGGGCGTTTCTCGATCGCGACCACGCGATGCGGCAGGCCGAGGCGGCCGACGATCATCGCAAGCACGGCAAGGCCACAGGCCCGCTGCATGGCGTGCCCGTGGGCATCAAGGATATCTTCGACACCGGCGACATGCCGACGGAATTCGGATCGGAGCTGTGGGCCGGACGCACGCCGCGGCGCGATGCGGCGGCCGTGGCGCGTCTGCGGGCCGCAGGCGCGGTGATCCTCGGCAAGACGGTGACCACCGAGTACGCGTACTACAATCCAGGCAAGACCCGAAATCCGCACAACCCAAATCACACCCCCGGCGGATCGTCCTCGGGCTCCGCCGCGGCCGTCGCGGCGCTGATGGTGCCGGGTGCCATCGGCTCGCAGACCAACGGTTCGGTGATCCGTCCTGCCGCCTTCTGCGGCGTGGTCGGCTTCAAGCCCACGCATGGCCTCATTCCACGCAGCGGCGCGCTCCAGCTGTCGCGCACGCTCGACCATGTCGGCGTGTTCGGGCGCAGCGTCGAGGACGCGGCCCTGCTGGCGGAGGTCATGGTCGACTTCGACCCGGAGGATCCGGACACCCGGCCAGTTGCGCGCCCGCCATTCTCTGTGATCGCGGCGAGCGAGCCGCCGTTGCCGCCGCGATTTGCCTTCGTGCGCTCTCCGGTCTGGGATCAGGCCGAGCCGGAGATGCGTGAAGCCTTTGCCGAGCTCGTCGACGCTTTGGGCGAAGCGTGCAGCGAGGTCGAGCTTGGGCCGAGCTTCGACGGGGCCGTCGACATGCACCGCATCATCATGGAAGTTGATATGGCCCACAATCTGCGGCGCGATGACCAGCGCGGCGGCGACAGGCTGAGCACGCGCCTGCGTGAGGCGATCGCGCGCGGCCGCGCGCATCTTGCGATGGATTATTGCAACGCTCTGGCCGGAATTGCGCCGCTCAACCAGGCCCTGGACCACCTTTTCGATGAATACGACGCCATCCTGACGCCCGCAGCGCCGGGCGCGGCACCCGGAATCGAAACGACCGGCAACCCGGCTTTCTGCTCGCTCTGGACCTATCTCGGCGTACCCGCCATCAGCCTGCCATTGATGCGCTCGGAAACGGGCCTTCCGCTGGGCGTCCAGCTCGTCGGCCGCCGCGGCAACGACGCCCGCCTCTTGCGCACGGCGCACTGGCTGATCAAGACCATCGGGCGCACGCGTGGTAGCGGTCGGCGCAACGCCCCGAGCGCCGGATCGAACTCCGCTCCCGGCGCCGAGAAAAGGAAAGTGCGATGACCAATCTGATCACCGGACTCATCGGCCTCGCGCTCATGATCGCATTTCTTGGAATCCTGCTGGTCTGGATCAAGGCCATTCCGCTCATCGTCATCGTTGTCTGCGTCGTGGTGCTGGCAGTGATCGATTTCGTTCGATCCCTGCGGACGAACGGCGCGCCTCGTTGAATGCCCCATGGCAAGAAGATGCTTCACTTCTCGGCATTGGCCGGAGCAGCCGGAATTGCGACAAGAAGAGAGCTTTAGCGGCCAACCCGTTCGAGCTGCCACTTGGGATCGCCTGCGCAGCGCGCGTCGAGACCTTTGCTCAGGTCTGCGAGGCTCACCGCGCCCAGCCTCTCGACCAGCAATGCTTCGGCATCGCGAAGGACATCGTCCACCGCTGCGTTGACGAGTTGCTCGACTGCGCAGTCCGGGTTGGAATGCTCGTTCCCGATCGCAAATAGCCGGGGACCACCGACCGCACGATAGACATCGAGAAGTGACACGCGCTCGAGGTCGCACGCGATGACCCAGCCGCCGCCATGCCCTTTGTCCGACCGGACATAGCCCGCATCGCGCAGCCCCGCCAATGTGCGGCGAACGACGACCGGATTGGTCCCCAGCATCGTGCCGATCGCCTCCGACGTCATGGGGCCGTCATGTCGCGCCATGTGGAGCAGCACATGCAGCATTCGGGAAAGGCGGCTGTCGTTTCGCATCGGCTGATCTTTCGCATGCATCCCATCATTGGCAAGGGCACGCAGTCATGATACATATAAAGTTACATGACTCGTGAGGTATCGGACGTGCGACAGTTTGAGCATCCAGACCACTGGGACAGCGCAGCCAGGCATTATCGAGAGACCGCGCACCCTTTCACCGCCCTGTTTGCGGAGGCGGCGTTGGCGCGCGTAACCCTGCCCCCTCAGAGTCATGTTCTCGACGTGGCAGCCGGCACCGGCGCGCTCGCCCTCGCAGCCGCTCGCACCGGCGCACGAGTCCTGGCGACCGACTTCTCGCCCGGCATGGTCAAATGCATCGCCGCCGCTGGTCTACCCAATGTGGAGGCGCGGGTCATGGACGGACAGGCACTCGATCTGCCCGACGCGCATTTCGATGCCGTCTTTTCGATCTTCGGTGTCATCATGTTCCCCGATTGGCGCAAGGGTTTGGCCGAGATGCGACGGGTGACACGACCCGGGGGGCATGGCGTGGTCGCGACCTGGCGGAAACGGGGCGCGGCGACCTTCCTCCTGTTGGGCGAAGTGCGGCAAAAGCTGTTCCCTGATCGGCCGGGCATGGCAACGCCTGAAGCCGTTCAGGCCCTGAGCGATCCGGACGATTTCGCCCAGGCGCTCGTCACTGGCGGCTATCGCAATCCCCGGATCGACGTGGTGACCCACGATTTTCTGCTCGACGTCGCGGCGCTCGATGCGCCTGACACGCTCTTCGGCATGTCGCCCGACTGGACCAGCCTGGACGACATCGAAAAGGCGGCGGTGATTGCCGAGGTGCGGGCCAGAGCCGATGGTCGTCCGGTGCTGCCGATAAGCTCGACCGCACTCATTGGCGTCGCTGAACGATGAATACCAACCGCCTTTGTGCGGGGGATTCCGGACCGCCTTGATCACCGCTACTTCTTAAGGATACCCGTGTTGGTGTTTCCAAGCTGCTGGATGGCGGCGTCGGCGGCTGGCGTGTTGTAAGTCGGTCGAGATCCGCCGCCCTCCTGACCGGGCGGGGTCACGCCGAGTCTCTGGCCCGTCGTTCCCTGGCCCTTTGCATTAAGCGTGTTGGGCCCCGGCGAACCGCCGGTTCCGCTCAGCGTCGTTCCGTTCGAGAGCGTCGAGCCAGCCGTGCCGCCCGACCCGGTTGCGCCCGCCCCTCCAGCGGATGAAGCACCGCCTGAACCGCCTCCTGAGCTTTGCGCCATGGAAAACGAGATGGTGCCCAGAAGGACAGTCGCCGTCAAAACCAGAACCCTCATCTTCCACCCTTTCCTATGCCAGCGCCTGAAGCCGCTTGCTTCCTTGTCACAGTTCCTAGCGGCGGCGAGCGATCCATGCTCCGGCCAGGAAAGCGACGAGCAAGGACCGTAACGGCGCCCTCACCGTCACCTCGCGCAACTGATCAGCCCATCGCTTCGCCGGCTCTGGCGACGGCGTGCGGGCCTGCGGAGCAAAAGCTCCTCCTTGCTCTCCGGAACCCGGCCGCGGGCCTGAAGTCCGCTCTATGCCGCCCTGATCGTCCGTCAGCCCGGAGGCTTCGGTCATTGCCGCGGCTTCCTTCATGTCCATGCGCAAGCTCCATCCGATGACGGTTGCGGAACAACTCGATCGATCTCGTGCCCGTCCGACCGAGGTGACAGGCCCGTCCGACGACCGGGGCGGCGGCTATGGCGTCGACATCGATGCGAACTATATGCTTGTCGAAGATCCCCGCCGTCACCGCTCCCTTGAAAAAGCCGTTGCTCATCTTTCTGTTCCTCGTCTTCGCACCGCTTGCCGCATCGGCGGCGAGATATTTTTGGCTGGGCGATGGCCAGAACTGGCAAACGGCCGACCGCTCCAGCGCGGGTCTATTGACCGCCGCGGCCGATCACCGTGAGGCCGTCATACGGGTGTTCGGAGCAAGAACGGTGAGATGGCGCGGCATCTTCGCGATTCACACCTGGATCGTCGTCAAAGAGAAAGATGCGCCGACGTACACAAGGTACGACTACACGGCCTGGGGCGAGCCGATCCGCACCAACGGCTTCGCTCCGGACGGGCGATGGTTCGGCGCTGTGCCTGAAATCGTCGTGGCCGTCGATGGCGAGCGTGCGGAGGCGCTGATCCCGAAGATCAGGCATGTGGTCGAAAACTACAGGTTTCGATCCTATGGAGATTACAGCGTCTGGCCTGGGCCCAATTCGAACACCTTCGTGCAGGCCGCACTCGACTCCGTCCCCGAACTCCGCGCCGTGCTGCCGCCGACCGCGATCGGCAAGGACTTCCCGTACACCGGCAAATGGTTCGGCGTAACGGCGTCCGGCACAGGCATCTACGCCTCGCTTGCCGGATACATCGGCTTCTCGCTCGGCTGGGTCGAAGGTCTGGAGATCAATTTGTTCGGCGCCGTGCTCGGCATCGACATCCGACGCCCGGCGCTCAAGCTCCCCGGTCTCGGTCGGCTTGGGGTAACCCCCGGCCTGTCGTGATAGAGAGCGAATGCTGGGTTGGCCGGACATTCGTCATCAGGAGACGATGCTCGCCCAGGTGGGCAGATAGACTGGCGAGTTCAACCTCGTTCTGCCGCATCGCGGCCAGGCCCTCTTCCATTGTGACCTGCGGCTGCTCAGCATCGGCGACGAGAATTACCTGCTGACATCGGCAAGCACGTAGGATGGGTTGAAGCCCTTGCGAAACCCATCCTGCTTCGCCCGTATCTGGAGGCAGCGATGGGACGCTGGCGCTCTACCAACGAGCTGAATGCACGGAGGTCGTTAATCTCGGTGATCACGTCAGCGGCCCATTGGAGGCGGCCGGAACTGCGGACCTCCTGATTGAGCGAGGCTTTCCGTCCGTGCGGGGCGATCAGGATCGAATCCTCGTCGAGCTCTGGCAGACTGGCACATCGGCTCGCAGCGATTTTCCGACAGCTCGAACGTCGGCATTTCGATTGGTTGGCCAGCATGCCGCCGACGCTGACGTACAGAGAACATGTGTTCTTGTGCCATGCGTCGCCACGAAACGATGCTGCCTTTTGGTTGGACTACGTAAGTCGCGAAGGTGATATGCGCCCCAGTCCAATCGAGGCCATCGAGCCAGAAGCCGACGGGATCGACGCCCAGGTTATCCTGCTGACACACTCACATTCCTAGAATCGTTCCTTTGAGAGATGGACGACTTGTCGTGAATCCCGGCAGCGTTGGATTGCCCGGTTACGACGGAAGGACGCCCGTTCCTTACGTGGTTGAAGTCGGCACGCCGCATGCTTGCTACGCAATTTTGGAGTACCAAGGAAAAGGGTGGCTCTCGACCATCCGGTACGTGCCTTACGATAACGCGCCTATGGCTGAACTCGCCCTCAGCAAAGGAATGCGCACTTGGGCGGATGCGATTGCAACTGGTTGGATCCAACGGAGGACTGGCATTTGAGAGCTTTTCGCTGCGGCCATCCTTCGAGACGCCCGCTTGAGGCGGCCTCCTCCGGATGAGAACGGCAACGGCGAATGGCCTCTACTCGCTTGACGATTGTTTAACCGCAATCCGCGTTAACGTTGCAGCGTTCCATGGGCCTTGCTGCCGATTGAGTTACCATCGGCAAGAACGTTTTTTCAGGCCGGAGAAGCAAATGAAAGTGGGCTTGGAGCTGCGGCGGGTCCTGCGCGGGATTGCCTTCCTGTCCGTGCTCTGGCCCTTCTGTTCTGCGGCAATTGCGTCCGATGCCGAGACTTACCAGACGGCGGCTGCCGTTGCCGTAAGCAAACTGGACTATGACCGAGCCATTCAAATCTACTCCAAAGGACTCGAACGGCAAATCAGCCTCAAGGACCGGGCGGAGCTGCTGCGGATGAGGGGTGTAACCGCTCAGCTTGCAAAAAGATGGGATCAAGCCGAAGCCGACCTTACCGCGGCCGTCGAAATGGTCGGCTCTACCGACCCGCGCGCTTATCTGGACCGCGGCGTTTTTTATCACCACCGAGGTCACTTCGAACTTGCGCTAGCCGACTACACCGCCGCGGGGAGGCTGTTCCCGGATAACGGGGCTTTCCCCAACGGTCAGGGGCTGGCGCTCATGGAGCAGGGCAAATTCGACGAAGCGATCAAACGGTTTGACGAAGCGATAAAGCTTGCGCCGACATCAGGTCTATTCATGCTCGGAAGGGCCGAGGCCTACAATCGTTCCGACCGACCGCAAACCGCGCTGGAGGATTACGACAAGGCGTTGGCGCTCGGACATCTCACGCTAAGCGATACCTATCGACTTCGCGTGGGTGTCGGAGCCGCTCATCTCAAACTGAAGAATGAGAAGGCCGCGATCGAAAGCTTGGATAAGGCTGTCGAACTCGACCCCAATTCGACTACAGCCCTCAGATACCGAGGCCTGGCCTATGAACTGGCGAGTGAGCTTGATCGTGCGTATCGCGACTATGAGACCGTCTTAAGACTACATCCAGGCGACGAATTAGCCGTGAAGCGGCTGCAGAGGCTCCGCGCGAAGTAAGGATCAAGGGTCGCCTGATCCAGGTCATTCCGGGTTGCGAGGGCTGCCTTTGCCTCGAGGCGGAAATTAAAACGGCTGAATGAAGGCGTTTCAACAGAGTGACTTGTTGCACGCCGAGGGGAATTGACTCTGTCCCGCCCGCCCCTTGCGACGCCGCGCAAGGGGCAAGCTCTGTCTGTACTTCACGCGTCTGCGAGAGTTCCTGCAGGGCGACATCCAGGCGTCCCCCGGTGTTGCGCTTTCTTGAAACGAGCATGTCTGCTGATCGCTTGGTTGAGCAGGATTCCCGCAGCTCACGCGTTCGGTGCCATTCGTGTTCTTGACACATAGTTGTCGCCTTTGTTCGAAACGGTGCAATCAGGCGACTGCACGCGTCTAAGGAGGCTGTGAGCTGGTTCACATGCTGCCTTGGTTAAACGGAGTACGGTCGGAAGAAGCCCGATTAGAAGGGCACCGCCTCGAAACGGTGGCGCAGCGTCCGGCTGCCTGCCATTTTGGAAATTGCAATACTTGGCCATGAGCCCCGCCTCCGGACGCATTCAAAAAGCGGGCAGTGAAATGTTTATTGGACCTCATTTCCCTCCGTTCTTCCGCTGACTCGGAAACGGGATTTTCCAGTCCAAAGGTTTTTGAAAAGTCATTTGCCATGTGTATTTTTTCAAGCCGAGCCCGGTGCGCGGCAGGTCATAACCAAGCAAGCCGACCTTTCCTCTACGTTTTGGCTTCCATACTCTCGGCCGCCTGCGTCATTTCCTTTGCGAGCGCCGCGTCCGCTCAATGCGCGGCGCGCGACGTGTTGCAAAACAAGCTGAAGCTCGCGCTCGGCCCCGGCGTCGCAACAGCCTATTAAGTCCGCGCGCGACGTTGCGACATGGAAGACGATCGCAATAGGGACCTTCGCCGACTCTCTTGCCTTGCGCAACGAACTCGATAGCAAGGGCTGCAATGTCGGCGGTCAGGCCGCTGAAATCCTTGCTAGGCCGACGTTCACCGTTAGCTCTCGGAAGACATATGTGGAGCTTCTCGATCTATCGCCTGCGCAGCTTGGATTCACGTCCGATACCGTGACTTTGGCTAACGTTTACGCACGCGCCCAGCAGTTCGGCCTCGAACTCGCTGCGGCCGAAGTCGGCCCACAATTGCGTCTTCAATATTTCGACCAGCCTATCGGCGAATTTCTCATCATCGGAATGGACCCGATCAAGACATGGAGCGGCGAGCCGATCATTCTGAATGTGGCAAATGGCGGCGCCGGATTGATACTCATCGGCCAGGATGGTCGCTCCGAAACGGATATATCCGTGGCCTCCCGTTTCATTTTCGTTCGATCCCATCGACCGGCGGCTAACCGCGACGTCGTCGGAGCAATAGCAAGAGCACTTCAGCCGCCGTGAGCGAAATGGCGCGCGTTTGCGTCGAATGTCAGCTCATTGGCCCTCAGCCGAACGGCCCATGAACCGCCGCGAAGCCTGCTCTCGCAGAGAAACCGGACCGGACGAGCAGAACGGTCGGACCGCGGATTTTGACCCGAAGCGGACCATAGCGGCGCCGCCGGGGTGCGGAGGACCGCACTCAACGATTATTGTCGCCGGTTCCTGTACATTGCACCTAGTGTACCCGCTACGGACCCAAGGCACAGAGGCGCACCAACACCGATCATTGCCCAGAATGCGAGTAGCAGGAGGTGAGCTGTCAAGCCTTCTCCTATGACGTCACCTCGTAGCCAAAGAGGTGCCGCTGCGGTCACGAGCAACAAAGACCCGGCAACGGCGATTTTCATCCAAGATGTCGAGCGTGCATCACGCCGGGCGAAGTGAAATGATCCCCACGCGGCCGTGGAGGCGAGGACCGCCCATAGGATGCCAAGTGAAAGCATAGAGAGACAACATCCTCCAATCGGCTTTCAATGATAGAGAAGATTGGTGCACAAATCTTCGTCCATCCGATTAGAAATTCGAGCGAAATCCGTCGATCACTCTCAAGTCGGAGGTCGGCTCCTGGCCCTTCGCAACCGCAAACACGTCCGGAGTTAGAGGTAGATCGGACCTAACCGGGGCTGGGCCAGAACGTCGCGAATGACCCAAAGCCGACCTCGCGGCCATCGACCGGGAGCCTCATTTCACGCTATACTTCGCCAGGCAAATTGAATTCTTGAGGCTACCATGAGTGGGCTCGAATTCACTGAAGACGCCGCACGACGGCTGGAACACCTGTACCTGACAAAGGATGTGGTCGAACAACGGGCAGAGACTGTTCGGCTTCTCGCTCCCTTGTCAGGTGAGCACGTGCTGGATGTAGGTTGTGGTCCTGGCTTTTTGTGCGAAAGCATTTCTAGTTTGGTTGGCAGCGATGGTGCAGTTGTCGGAATTGATATTTCGGGTGATTTGATCGAATTATGCAGGCGGCGAAGTCCGCCGAGATGGCTGTCGTATGCCGTAGGAGACGCCACTCAACTCGCTCAACCCGCCACTTCCTTTGATGCTGTCGTTTGCACGCAAGTCGTGGAGTACATCCAGGACGTCAGCCGCGCGCTTACCGAGGCGTTCCGAGTGCTAACGGAAGGTGGCCGAGCGGTGTTTGTCGCGACGGATTGGGATAGTGTTATATGGTTTTCGGATTTGCCAGATCGCATGGCTCTGGTCTTGAAGTCTTGGGAAACGCATTGTGCCCACCCGCGTCTGCCTAGGTCACTAGGCGCTCGTTTGGTCAGTGCAGGTTTTCGAGTCGACGAAGCGGTCGTATTCCCAATTCTCAATCTCCAATGGGTCGATACCGCCTACAGCACCGGCCTAGCGGGTTTCATCCGGGATTTCGTGGGGCGCAAGAACGAACTTCCGGCCGAAGAGCTGAGCCAATGGTACGACGAGTTGGCCCGGCTGAATGAAACCGGTCGGTATTTTTTCAGCAGCAATCGTTACATTTTCCTCGCGTCCAAACCCGCTCGCTAAGCGTGACAGCACCGGGGCTGGGCCCTTCGCGGACGAGTCGGCTTCTGGCCGATTTTGTTGAAAAACGCGGCAGTTGCGACTCAAGGATAGCAGTGATTCAGTCTGTCTAATTGGCAGGACTGAAGATCATGATGGGGCATCAGCAAGTCGAGCAGGCTGCGTTGTTCTATGAGTTCTCGCTCGAGAAGCATATTCCCTCCGACCATCTTTTGAGATCGGTCGACAGGTTCGTCGACCTGCAAGAGATCAGGCGGGAGCTGGCACCTTTCTACAGTAGCATCGGCCGACCTTCGATCGATCCCGAGCTGATGATCCGGATGCTCCTGATCGGCTACTGCTTCGGCATCCGGTCGGAGCGGCGCCTGTGCGATGAGGTTCACCTCAATTTGGCCTACCGGTGGTTCTGCCGGCTCGGTCTGGATGGGGCGGTGCCGGATCATTCGACCTTCTCCAAGAACAGGCATGGCCGCTTCCGGCAGAGCGACCTCTTCCGTCGCGTGTTCGAGAGCGTGCTGCGCCGCTGCATCGAGGAACGACTGGTCGGCGGTGAGGGATTTGCGGTTGATGCGAGCCTAATCAAGGCCGATGCCAATCGGCAGAAGGGCATCGAAGGCGATAAGGGACTTCCGCCGGAGGCTGCCGGCCGAGCAATCGATGAGTATCTGGCTGTCCTCGATGATGCCGCGTTCGGAGCGGCGACCGAGGTTACCCCGAAGTTCGTATCGCCCTCCGACCCGGCGGCGCGCTGGACGGGGGCGCACGGTGGCCAAGCGTTTTTCGCTTATTCGACGAACTACCTGGTCGACGTCGAGAACGCGATCATCGTCGATGTTGAGGCAACGACGGCGATCCGGCAGGCGGAGGTATTGGCCGCCAAGCGCATGATTGAACGATCGCTGGAGCGGTTTGATCTCTATCCGAGCCGGCTACTCGGTGACAGCGGCTATGGCTCGGCCGAGATGCTCGCTTGGCTGGTCTATGAGCACGGCATCGAACCGCACGTTACAGTCTTCGATAAGTCCGCCCGCACAGACGGTATCTTCTCGCGCGACGACTTCACCTATGACCATGCTGGCGACATCTATCGTTGCCCTGGTGGCAAAGTTCTTACCACCACCGGAACGTTGGTGAATGATGGTGCCACCATGCTTTACCTCGCCAGCAAGCGCGATTGTGATCGATGCGCATTGAAGGCTCGGTGTTGCCCCAAGCAGGCATCACGGAGGGTGCCGCGCTCCATCTACGAAGGCGCTCGCGACATGGCGCGCCAGATCGCCAAATCGTGGGAGGGAGGCACCTCGCGCCGGCTTCGCAAGAAAATCGAGATGTTGTTCGCCCACCTCAAGCGCATCCTCAAGCTCGACCGTTTGCGTTTACGAGGCCCGAACGGCGCGCGCGATGAGTTCATCCTCGCGGCCACCGCCCAGAACCTTCGAAAGATGGCCAAGCTCATCCCGATGCCCATCGCGAGGCTCGCATAGGGTCGATGGAGCAGTTCGGTCACGTCGCGACGGAGCTATTACAACAAAATACTGCCGGCCTTTTTCAACGGAATCGACCCATAGCAGATGGATGCCAGCTACGTCATACTGTTTGCCTTGGCTTGCTTGCTTGGCAGAAGGATCAGAGGATGACGACCTCGGGCTTAGTTTGCTCCTTTTGTGGAAAGGAGCCGGAAGAAGTCGTTTCCTTGATCAACGCCGTATCCGTGAGCGCAAAAGGTCAGCAGACCGCCGGTGCTATTTGCAATGAATGTGTTGAACTGTGCGTGCAGGTCATTGGTTTGCAAAAGCCGGAGTGGCTAGAGCGGCCTCTCGGGGCTCAAAAGCGTCTGGATCTGAGAGGCTCTTGAATCCGTACAAAATGCGCATTACGGGCTCGGCGTCCGTCCAAACATATCCTTCGTCAGTTTTCTCGACATAACCAAGCGGGACCAGAGCCTCAAGAATCCCAGTCATCAGGCCGTTACGCCCGAACGGCACGTATATGGCGCTGGAAAAGTCGTAGTAGTCCTTTCCGTAACTATCAAAAAAGTCGATGAAGGCTTCCAGTAGTTCGGGCAAGCTTAGGCCACTATTTTTCCAATTGCGCTTGGCTACTTGATCAGCCTCCTGTGTGCCGCACTCAAACGCAAAGACACTCGACCATCCCGTCGGCCATGGATTAAGCGGTCTGAGTATGCCGAGCCGCCACAGAACGAGCGCAAGCGATGTGAACCTATCGTTATGAGCGAAGATTGGACGCGGGGCGTCGGGAAATTGGGACGCCAAATCATTGGCCCACGAATCGCTCTCAGCAAGCTGGTAGGCTCTCTCGGCGAGAGCCTGCGCGAGTGTGCCATAGGCATGCATTTCCATTTCGTTCATGAGACGCTCAAAGCCGCGACGGTCGCGGCCGTCAGCCTCTGATCCTCGGCCGACCTGCGCGAACGTTCAGAGGGGCGCTCTCGCCTTCATCAAAACGAACAGATGAGAACCGAGGGCGATCAGCGAGACAATGACTATTCCTAATTCGGCGCCGTGCACATGCTGTGGCGCATAGGTTGAAGCCAGCCAAATGAAGAGCCGGATGGCCACCATGAAAGCAATCATCCCCCACATTGCGAGCCATTTTGGGGCGTACCAAGTCGGCTCGCCGTTGGGACCCCACTGCATGGCAATACGCTCGCTTGCGATACGCGGGCCAAGATACAGGTTTGACCCGATGACCAACGCGATAGCGAAGCCAAAGACGTAGTCTGCTGGCACCATGCTTTCCGCCTTTCAAGATCCAGCTGAGACTACCCAGAGATGGAGAAGCAATCCATTCTTGTTTAGATGGAACCGCTCGCGTCTACTTCCTTATGGTTGCTGGTAGATTGATTGGACCCGACGACCGCTCCTGGCCCATCTGCGAAGTTGCGACACATCTGTCGGAGGTCCGCTTATGGCGGTAGAGTGGACAAGATTTGCTCAACCTGAGTTCTTCGCATTTCGACCCAAGGCCGACATGGCCGGGCCGTAATCTTGAATGCGCGTGCACTTTCAGCCCCTATCGAAGCGCTAGTCTGACCCGCTATGATGTCGGTTCGAGCAGGGGAAATGGGCATGAGGCGGCGGAGATTTTTGATCTCAGCGAATATGAATTATTTCATTCAATCTCACCCCAAGAGAGTACGTACGCTAGCCAAGTGGCTCGGCGTGGTTGCTGCCGTTGTTGGGCTGAATCAACATAATGCCAGCGCTCAGGGGTTGTTTGCTGCTGCTACAGGCGCCAAGGATCTGACGTTTCCCGATTCGCCGTCCGCTAGCCCAGCAGACGGTTCACGTATGATCTTGCTCAAACCGAAGGGAGCGGGACCGTTTCCTGCTATGGTCCTGCACCACCAATGTGCCGGTCTGCGCACCAAAGGCGGCCCGAACAGGTCGATGGGCGCCTGGGCGCAAGCTGCGGTTCAGCAAGGCTTCGTAGTCCTTTTGATAGATTCCTTGGGACCTCGCGATGTCGATATGGTGTGTTTGGAAGTGAAGAAGGGCGTTAACTTTCCGCGCGGCGTCCGCGATGCTCTTCAGGCTGCTGATCACCTACGAGCCTTTCCATTCGTCGACAAGCAACGAGTCGCCCATGTAGGGTTTTCCTGGGGTGCAATGGTCGCGCTGCTGGGCAGCAGCAGCAATTGGCGAGCAGCTGCGCCAGGGAGTGAAGCATTTACAGCAGCTGTGGCGGTGTATCCGGGGTGCTTCTCAATCCAACCCAAAGCAGGCCCTCCATATGAAATCGTTCAGACCAAGATTGACCGTCCTACTCTGGTCTTGATGGGCGATAAGGATACCGAAACGCCGCCTGAAGAATGTATTCCCAAACTTCAAGCGGCAAAGAACGCAGGTGCACCCGTTGAGTGGTACACCTTCCCGAATGCTACGCATTGTTGGGACTGTCAGCACCTGAACGGGTTCTCAAAAATCGATTTTCGTGGCACTAAAGTGAGCTACCGATACGACCTAAGCGCAACCCACGAGGCTCAGCGACGAATCTTCGCCTTTCTGGAAAAAACCTGGGGCACCGGCCGCTGACATCCAGATGCGCCACTTGAATGTCGCTTCGGAGCAGACGCGACGGAATTTATCGGCAACCTACGCCCTTCGCATCAGCTTGAGCGAAGCCTTCAGCCGCAGGCTTCGCTTGCCCGCGAGCGCGATGCCTTCGAGCTCGCCGCTGTCTTCCGTGCAGGTCCCGGAGAATCCGATGCCGACCTCGAGACCGCCGAACACCGGGTTCTCGCCTTTCGCCGGCGTGTGCTCCTGGTTCAGCATCTCACCCTTCCAGCGGCCGTCCGCCGAGGAATAGGCGCCGAGATAGTAGAAGGACGCATCGCCGCCGAGGATGCGCCCGTCGATCAGCAGCATCACGCCGGACAGTCCGGCGTCGACGCCGTCGAGCGCGCGCAAGCCCATCCCATAGAGCCCGTTGGCGATGCCGCCCGGTCCGACCGTCCCGCTCGGCGGCAAGCCTTCGTCGTCGAGGCGCGTGAGATTGGCCCAGAACCTGGCGCCCGGCATGGTGTCCGCGCCGCCTTCGAGACGGATCTGGTTGCCGTAGAGCCGGCCGCGCGCCCCGATCGAAGCGACGTCGGCGCCCATCAGCGGCTTGTAGCTGGGGTCGAGGTTGTGCCGCTCGGTGATGACCTGGGCGATGATCTCGCCGTCGCGCTCGACATAGGTGCCGAGATGCGCAAAGCCCGAATTGCCGCCCAGCATCCTGCCGTCATGCAGGCACATGATGCTGCAGCCGAAGCCATCGTTGACGCCGTATTCAACCTTGTAGAGCCCGTCCAGCAACGTCCTGAACCTGCAAATCGAAAATGAATTGCGGGCCACCTAGCATCGACGCCACAGCGAAGCCACCGGCTTTTGCGCGCATCGCCACCCCGGGGGAGCCGCCCGCCACGATGCCATTATGCTCCTGTTTTGCCCGACGGGTCAAAACTTCACTTCGTAAAACCCGCAGTCAATGATTTCAGAGACTTGGCTACTGTGCATGGGGTTATTTTGGGGGTTTGTTTGCCGGCCTCCAAAAAAGCTCCTCGGCCGATCGGTGCCAGGCTCGAACCAGCTCCCACGGACGCACGACCAATCGCGCATGGACACACAATCAGCCGAGGACGAGCTCAGCGCGATCATCGCCGGCGCCGCGAAGCAGCCGCTGCTCGATGCCGCCTACGCGCTCTGGCGCCAACGCTACCGGCTGGAGACGACTGCGGGACGTCCGACCGCCGAAGAGGTGCGGGTCAATCGCACCTTCTCGCCGGAGCAATTCATCATCCAGTACCGCCATGAACGCGCCCATGCCCATGAAGGGCCGATGTTCGGCTATGTGAAGCGCGCTCATCCGCGCGCCGACGATGAGGCGATCCGGCAAGCCATCATCACGGCGGTCAAATTCGAAGACGCCTACAACAAGCACTTCGACTGGAACGGCGATTTCGAGGATTGCGTGGCGCGCGCGGTGAAACAGGCCGCGCGGAAATATCCGCATTATCTCGAGACCACCTATCGCGACGCCCGCAACGATCTCGCCTACTACATGAGGTGAACTAGAAGCACAGCGTGGTGACCAGCCTGCCCTGCTTGTCCTTGATCGCATAGGGACAGCGAATGCGCTCCAGCGCCTTCTTGGCATCCTCGTCACCGAGCGCGGCGGCGCGCTCGTAATAGGCTTTCGCCGCGTCCTTGTCCTTCGCACCGCCGCGGCCTTCCTGCGCAAATGCGCCCATCCGCTCCAGCGCGCCGGGATGGTTTTGCGCCGCCGCCTTCTCGAACAGCGCGCGCGCCGCGACATCGTCCTTTGCGCCGCCATCGCCTTCGGACAACATCAGGCCGAGCTGGTACTGCGCTTCCGCATTGGTCTCGGCGGCCTTGCCGAGCAGCGCACGGGCCTGGGCGGGATCGGCCGGCGCGGCGCCACCTGCGCCACCGAGCGCTGCGAGATTGCTGACGCCACGGGGGTTGCCGGCCTGCGCCGCCTTCTCGAACAGCTTACGCGCCTGCGCCTCGTCCTTGGCGACGCCCGAGCCGGTGGCGTAGGTAACACCGAGCTCGACCATCGCCGCACTCGATCCCTTGTCGGCCGCCTTGCGCCATGCCGCGATTGCCTCCGCGGTCTGCCGGTTCGCCGCGTAAGCGCGCCCGAGCGCGAACATCGCGCGGCGCGAGGCGTTTGCCGCCTGCTTGCAGAACTTGACTGCAGTTGCGATGTCGGCGGACGCGATCTCCGCGACGCCCTTCACGTCAGCCGGCTTGTCGGGATCGCTGGGATCGGCGGCGAGACGGTCGCACAACACGAGATCAGCCGATTGCGCCTGCGCCGTCAGGGGCGCGGCGAGCGCAAAGAGCATGGCAAGGAGGAAAGTCCGCATGATCGTCACGTTGCGTCTGTGGCCCGGCAAATTCAAGGCTCGAGTCGGTTCACGTCTGCGATGGGTGGCTCAGGCGCGATGCATCAGCTTGAGCGCTGCGGTCAGGCGCAAGCTCCGCTTGCCGGCCAGCGCGGTTGCCTCCAGCACCGCCTGCTCCGCGTCATAGCTGCCGGAGAAGCCGATGCCGACCTCGTGGCCGCCGAAGATCGGATCGTCCTTGGCCGGCGTGTGCTCCTGGTTGAGGATCTGGCCCTTCCACCGGCCCTTCGCGGCGGTGTAGCTGCCAAGGTAGTAGAAAGCCGCATCGCCGCCGAGGATGCGGCCCTGGTTGAGCAGCATCACCCCGGTGAGTCCGCCGTCGAGGCCGTCGAGCATGCGCAAATGGATGGAGTAAAGACCGTCGCTGATGCCGGCTTCGCCGACGCCGCCGGCGATCGGCACCTCCTCGTCCGTGATCGGCGTCATCAGCGACTGAAACGGCACGCCTGGCAGCTCCTTGAGCTCGCCCTTGAAGCGATAGAGATCACCGTCGGCCCAGCCCTTCGCGATCAGGGTCGCATCGTCGGTGCCCGCCATAGCGCGGTAGCTCGGATCGGGATTATGGCGGACGGTCTTGATGACGATGTCGACGCCGCTGTCGGTCTTCTCATAGGTGCCGATATGGGCGAAGGCCGAATTGCCGCCGAGCATCTTGCCGTCGCCGGCATGCATCACGCTGCGGCCGACGGTATCGCCGAGCTGAAATCTCACCTTGTAGAAGCCTTCAATCACCAGCCGTGTCCCCGGCCCTGCGCGCATCCGGATGCACTCTATCCCGCTTTCGGCGGCGATGGACAAGTTTCGCGGCGCCCGGGTCGGCAGGCACAGGAACGGTTGTCATCAAAATGCAAAAATCCGCCGGAGCCTTCGCTCCGGCGGATTGAATGCCAACCCGGGCCAGCCCCCCAGCCCGGGCCGGGAGGATCTTAGGCCGCGGCCTTCTTGTCGGTCGGCACGGACGAGATCGTCTTCAGGATCTGCGAAGCGATCTGGTAGGGGTCGCCTTGCGAGTTCGGACGGCGGTCTTCCAGATAGCCCTTGTAGCCGTTGTTGACGAAGGAGTGCGGAACGCGGATCGAAGCGCCGCGGTCGGCAACGCCGTAGCTGAACTTGTTCCACGGCGCGGTCTCGTGCTTGCCGGTCAGACGCTTGTCGTTGTCCGGGCCGTAGACGGCGATGTGGTCCATCAGGTTCTTCTCGAAGGCGGCCATCAGCGCCTCGAAATACTCCTTGCCGCCGACTTCACGCATATAGGCCGTCGAGAAGTTGGCGTGCATGCCCGAGCCGTTCCAGTCGGTGTCGCCGAGCGGCTTGCAGTGGAATTCGATGTCGATGCCGTACTTCTCGGTCAGGCGCAGCATCAGGTAGCGGGCCATCCACATCTGGTCGGCAGCGGTCTTGGAGCCCTTGCCGAAGATCTGGAATTCCCACTGGCCCTTGGCGACTTCCGCGTTGATGCCTTCATGATTGATGCCGGCAGCCAAGCACAGGTCGAGATGCTCTTCGACGATCTTGCGGGCGACGTCGCCGACGTTCGAGTAGCCGACGCCGGTGTAGTACGGGCCCTGCGGCGCCGGATAGCCGGACTCGGGGAAGCCGAGCGGACGGCCGTTCTTGTAGAAGAAGTATTCCTGCTCGAAGCCGAACCAGGCGCCGGAATCGTCCAGGATGGTGGCGCGCTTGTTGGACGGATGCGGGGTCTTGCCATCGGGCATCATGACTTCGCACATCACCAGCACGCCGTTGGTGCGCGCACCGTCCGGGAACACCGCGACCGGCTTCAGCACGCAATCGGAGCTGTGGCCTTCGGCCTGCTGGGTGGAGGAGCCGTCGAAGCCCCAGAGCGGAAGCTGCTCGAGCGTCGGGAACGACGCGAATTCCTTGATCTGAGTTTTGCCGCGCAAATTCGGAGTCGGCGTATATCCGTCGAGCCAGATGTACTCGAGCTTGTACTTGGTCATTGAGCCTCTCTGTAGATGATGCGAAAGGTTGGGGGCCCGGGCGGGCCCCCGCACGTTTGTACCCGGCCATCATCGGCCAGCCTTTCCCAAGCATTTCGCGTGCCAAAAGGCCGCAGTACGGGCGGTTTTCCACCACTTCCGGCTCCTCCTCACCGCGGACGAGCCCTCCACGGCACCGTGCGTCATAGCCGCGCACCTTGGCCCGAAGCTGCGCTGCAAAAATCCGGCGGAAAACGCCCGATTTAGAAGCAGCGGACGCCGCCCTGCGCGTTGCCGATGAAACGCGCATCAACGTCCGGTAACTTTCGCAAACTCCCCCACCCCTCCCCAGCAACGTTCGGAATGGCCCACGCGTTGGTCAGCGGCAGTGTGCCTTGGAGGATGCAGAAGGCTGCCTGCCTACAAATTGAGCGGAAACTGATTTCCTTTTCAGCACTTTCCAATCGGGGATGAGCGGCCGATATGGGGATTCCAGTAACCACAATCGAACGAGTCGGGCGCACCATGGAGGCCAAGGCGCTTCGACCAAGGAGAATCGCAATGATGAACAATGGTCTGAGTCACGGATCTGCAAAGATCTACCAATTCCCCGTCGGCGGCCGTGCGGCCCTCGCCGGACGCCGCTACGGCGAGACCCGTCTTCCCGCCGATCAGGCGTCGCTGCCCGCGAACGTCTCGATCTGCAGCGACAGCTGGTATCACCAGGATGCGGTCGACGAAGCCAAGCCCAAATGGGAACGCTGATGCCAGCTGCTGGTCTGACAGTGCCGGGCTTTCCCAAGCGGCCCGCGGCAGTTTGAAAAAGGGTCGAAACAACGGCGTTTCGGCTCTTTTTAATTCCAGGCGCGCCCGCGCCTAGATCCCGGGCTTTTCGACCACCGCGCAGGCCGTAACCGGCCGCTTCAGGTGCTTGACCGTAGCGGGCCCGGTCTTGGGAATCCTCAGCGTGACTCCCGCCCCCGAATAGCGCGTCCCCGAAACCGCCAGCCGCTTGGCGAGCGTCACCGGCTGGCCATCGATCTGGACGAAGGCCCGCTTGTCGTGGTCGTAAATGCCCAGATGAACTGCGTACCATCGGCGCAGCGGTAGGTTTGGAAGGTCTGCGCATCGGCCTGCCGCGCACCAAGCATTGCGCCCGCCAGCATACTGACCGTCAAAACAATGGCCTTGTGCCGGCTCATGATCGCCCCCTGTAATAGACCGCAAGGACGCCAAACGTGCATCCGGTGGAACCATAGCCCAAGCTGATACCATGCAAGACTCCTCCCCGAAGGACTCCCCTGCCCGCCATCTCGCGCTGCAGGGTGCGAGCAATTTCCGCGACCTCGGCGGCTACCCGACCATTGATGGCCGCACCACACGCTGGCGGCATATTTTCCGCTCCAACCATCTCGGCCAGCTCACGGCTGCCGACATCGAGGTCGTCCGCGCGCTTGGCGTGCGCAGCGCCTTCGATTTCCGTGGCCTGGAGGAGCGCGCGACCGGCATCTGCGTCGTGGACGAGATCACGGTGCATTCGCTGCCGATCGAGCCGACCGTCGTGGCCGGGCTGCGCGCCGAGCTCGCGAAGGGCACGCTGACCGCGGCCGTCGCGCTCGAGCTCATGCGCGAGTCCTACCGCAATTATGTGCGCCACAACACGCACAGCTTCCGCGCGCTGTTCGGTCATTTGCTGGAAGATCGCGCACCGCTCGTGATCCACTGCACCGCCGGCAAGGACCGCACCGGCTTCGCCAGCGCGCTGATCCTGCATGCGCTTGGCGTGGCGGACGAGGTCATCGCCGAGGATTATCTCTTGACCAACCGGCACTACAAGCGCGACCCGTCGAACGTCTCCGATCTGCCCGCCGATGTTCTCGACGCGATCGGCAGCGTCGAGGCCTCGTACCTTGCGGCCGCTTTCGAAGCGGTCGGCAGCGAATATGGCGATCTCGAAACCTATTTGCGCGACGGGCTCAAGCTCGGCACGGCAGAACGAGACGCACTGAAGGCGCGCTATCTGCAAGCATAGGGCGGCTGTGCCGGGAGAACGATCATGCAAGGCAAAATCTTGATCGTGACGGGCGCACGCGGCGCGCTCGGTCAAGTAGTCGCGGAAACGGCGCTGGTACGCGGCGCGCGCGTGGCTGGCATCGATCACGCGTCTTCGCAAACCGCCGCAAGCGCTGACCACATCGACATCGCGGGCGTTGACCTGTCCGACCCAGCGCAGGCGAAAACGGCCGTCGATGCGGCGGCAAAGCATTTCGGCGGGCTCGACGCATTGATCAACATCGCCGGCGGCTTTGCCTTCGAGACCGTCGGCGACGGCGATATCGCGACGTGGCAGCGCATGCATGCGCTGAACGTGCTGACCGCGCTCAACGCCTCGCGTGCGGCGTTGCCGCACCTTGCCAAGTCCACGGCCGGCCGCATCGTCAACATCGGCGCCATGGGCGCGCTACAGGCCGGCAGCGGCATGGGCTCCTATGCCGCGTCGAAAGCCGGCGTGCATCGCCTGACCGAGGCCCTCGCAAACGAGTGGAAGGGCAAGGTTACCGTCAACGCGGTGCTGCCCTCGATCATCGACACCGCGGCCAACCGCGCCGACATGCCGAAAGCCGACCTTTCCAAATGGGTGACGCCCCAGGAGCTCGCCGAAGTCATCCTGTTCCTCGCCAGCGATGCCGCGAGCGGCGTCACGGGCGCCCTGATCCCCGTCGGTGGACGGATGTAATCGCGTTCCGATTGGAACGTTAGAGACATCGGCCCGGATTCAATCAGGGCCGAGAACGCTCTAGACTGTCCACAACTGATTCTCCGATCGAGACGTCCCCCTTGGAAACCGCGCTTTACCTGCCCGTCAAACGCTTCCTCGAAGAGCTCGGCTTCACGGTCAAGGGCGAGATCGGCGGCTGCGATCTCGTCGGCCTCAGCGCCGGCGATCCGCCGGTCGTGGTGATCGGCGAGCTCAAGCTTGCCTTCAATCTCGAGCTGATCCTGCAGGCGGTCGATCGCGCGCCGGCCGGTGACGAGGTCTGGATCGCGGCGAAGATGTCCGCGCGCGGCAAGGGACGCGAGAGCGACGCGCGCTATCGCAATCTCTGCCGCCGCCTCGGCTTCGGCATGCTCGGCGTGACCGATCGCGGCCAGGTCGAAGTGCTGGTGAAGCCGCCGACCGCGGCGCCACGCCGCGAGCCGAAGGTCCGCTCGCGCCTCGTCGCCGAGCATCAGCGCCGCCAGGGCGACCCCGTGCTCGGCGGCAGCACCCGCGCACCGATCATGACGGCCTATCGCCAGCAGGCGCTGGCCTGCGCGTCGGCCCTTGCCGAAGGATCGAAGCCGGTGCGCGAGCTGCGCGAACGCTGCCCCGATGCCGGCAAGATCTTGCTTAACAATGTGTATGGCTGGTTCGAACGCACGGAGCGGGGAATCTACCGGCTCACCGAAGCTGGACACGCCGCCCTGAAACGTTGGCCTCAGCAACGGGTCGAGGTCGGCGCAGGTGCTGCGTCACCGCTGTGACACCAGACCGGTGCATAGCTGAGATGCCGCACCGATTTCATATTGCAATGCAACATTGGCGGCACTAGGTATCCCGGCATCAAGATGAGGCCGTTATGAGCGCAGACTGGAATACCAAATATGGCACGCGGCGCGTCCGCCACGATCCCCCGACCCTGGACGAGGCGATCTTCGCCGCTGTCGGCATCACCGACGACCAGGCGCAGCAGGCCGAGATCGCCGCAGCCTTGATGGGAATGCCGCTCGACGTCGTCCAGGCCGAGGTGAAGAAGCAGGCCCGCACCAACAGCCGCATCACCGCCACGCGCGTGATCGCCGGCGAACAGGGCGCGCAGCGCTCCGTCGTGGTCGAACGCCGCGTCGTCCGCCGCTTCGGCGCCGGCACGCGCAGCTGAGCATTCCTTTCATCGCACCGAACACGAAAGCGGACCGGCCTGGCCGGTCCGCTTTGTGATTCCTGTCCGCAATTCCCGGTTATGCGGCGCGATTGCCGTACATGCTCGAGATCAGCTTCCAGCACGTGCTGTTGAAGCTGAGGAGCGCGCGCCCAGCCGTGAACGGCGAGGCCGCGAGATCGGCAAGCTCGGCCTCGGGCGTCTTGGCGAGGTCGATCGTGCCGGTCGATTCACCGTGGCGGAAAGCCAGATGGGCCCCGAACTTCCTGGCGAGCGCCCGCATCGCATGATTGTCCGCGCCCGTGGTGATGCGCAGCTGTTTGTAGTCCTTCCAGCGGGCCTCTGCGATCAGGCGGCGGAACAGCACGGTGCCGACGCCCTGGCGGCGCGCTGAGGCTTCCACGCTAAAGGCGACCTCCGGCAAGGAACCGTCCTCCGGCGGGTGCAGCTCGGCCGCGCCGCGCACCACGCCATCGACGATATAGGCAACGATCACGGTGCCGTCCTCGGCACAGCGGGCGGCATAGCGCTCGATGAAGCTGTCGTCGAGAAAGCCGTTGAAACGGTCATGCCGGCTGCCGGCATCAAGCCTCAGCAGGTGATCGCGCAGGAGCGGCAATTCTTCCTGCTGGATCAGGGTCCGTACATAGCCGGGAACGGTACGGACGGCGTCTTCAAGTACCACGTCAGAACTCCTCTTGGTGTTCCCTCGAGGAGGCGTTCGAATCCCTAGGCCTCCTATATTGTGCATCGCACCATGATTTTCAAGACGGAGACCTGCCCAAGTTTCGGGCACCGAAGCGACCAATTCGTTAATAAAATCAAAGTCCCGCAGTTTCACAGGACCAGCTGGGTCTGGGTCACAACCGCAACCAATTTGCCGTCCTCGGTTTCCAATCTGGTGGTCCAGACCTGGGTCCGCCGACCCCTGTGCACCGGGGTGGCGGTGGCGATGACCGTGGCCCCCTCCTTGGCCCCGCCGATGAAATTGGTCTTGCTCTCCAGCGTGGTGGTCCCCTTGGCATCCTCGGGCAAATTGATCACGGTCGCCGCCGCGCCGACGGAATCGGCCAGCGCCATCACGGCCCCGCCGTGGATGGTGTGGTGAAGCGTGCAGAGTTCGGGCCGGACCGTCATCCGCGCCACCACGCGGTCCTTCTCCGCCTCGACAAACTCGACGCCCTTGAGTTCGGCGAACGGCATCTTCATCGCTTTAAGCTTCTCGAGCGGCGTCATCAAAAGTCCTCCCAATTCATTGTTGTCTCAACGTGAATTGCCCCGCTCGGCAAAGCAATGACGTCCGAGGTAATCATCCCGGACATCTGAGAAGCGTCCTTCACGTCACCGCATTCACGACCTGGTACTCCGGCCGGCGCCAAATCTCGTTGGCAATCACCTCTTCGATGATCTCCGCCGCGCGCATGATCTCGTCCGCTCCAACATAAAGCGGCGTGAGGCCGAAGCGCATGATGTCGGGCGCGCGGAAATCACCGATGACGCCGCGCGCGATCAGGGCCTGCATCGCGGCGTAGCCGCCGGCGAAGGCGAAGGAGACTTGCGAGCCACGCCGCTCATGGTCGCGCGGCGTCACGAGCTTGAGTTGCGGACAGCGGCGCTCGACTTCACCGATCAGGAGATCGCCCAGCGCCAGCGAACGCGCACGAACCTCTGCGATATCGACCTTGTCCCAGATATCGAGCGAGGCCTCCAACGCCGCCATGGCGAGCACCGGCGGGGTGCCGACGCGCATGCGCTCGACGCCGCCCGCGGACGCATAGGCAAGCTCGAACGCAAACGGTTTTGCGTGGCCCATCCACCCCGACAGCGCGGCGCGCGCGCCGTCGGCATGGCGCGGTGCGACATAGAGGAAGGCCGGCGCGCCGGGGCCGGCGTTGAGATATTTGTAGGTGCACCCCGCGGCGAAATCGGCGCCGCTCCCGGCGAGATCGACCGGCAGCGCGCCGGCGGAATGGGCGAGATCCCAAACCGTGACGATGCCGAGCGCATGCGCTTTCGCGGTCAACTTCGCCATGTTGTGGCGGCGGCCGGTGCGGTAGTCGACCTCGGTGATGTAGAGCACCGCGACCTCCTCCGACAATGCGGTCTCGATCTCCTCCGGTGCTACCAGGCGCAATTGATGGCCGCGTCCGAGCGTTTCGATCAGGCCCTCGGCCATGTAGAGGTCAGTCGGGAAGTTGCCGGTATCCGACAGGATCACCTTGCGCGAGACGTTCATGTCGAGCGCGGCAGCGAGCGCCTGATAGACCTTGAGCGACAGCGTGTCTCCGACCATCACGGAGCCTGCATCCGCGCCGATCAACCGCGCGATGCGGTCGCCGACATGGCGCGGCTGCACATACCAGCCTGCACTATTCCAGGCGCGGATCAGCTCGTTGCCCCATTCCTGGGTGATCACGCGGTTGACACGCTCGGCAACGCCCAGCGGCAACGCGCCAAGCGAGTTGCCGTCGAGATAGATCACGCCGTCAGGTAAATGGAACAAGGCTCTGGTATCGTCGTAAACGCGAAGCCGGGTCATGGACATCCCTACAAAATCGTACGCACGCGCCAGAGCTCGGGAAATAGTTCGACCTCGAGCATGCGCTTGAGATAACTGACGCCGCCAGTGCCGCCGGTACCACGCTTGAAGCCGATGACGCGCTCGACCGTGGTGACGTGGTTGAAGCGCCAGCGCCGGAAATAGTCCTCGAAATCGACCAGCTTCTCGGCCAGTTCGTAGAGCATCCAGTGGGTTTCTGGCGCCTCGTAGACGATCCGCCAGGCCTGCAGCACGCCTTCGTTGAAGCTGTGGGTTTCGCGAACGTCGCGCGCCAGCACCGCAGCAGGCATCTTGAGCCCGTTGCGGTCGGCAAGCCGCAGCACCTCGTCATAGAGGCTCGGCGTCGCGAGCTCGGCTTCGAGCAGCTTGATCGTCTCCGCATCGTGCGCGTGCGGCTTCAGCATGGCGTGGTTGCGGTTGCCGAGCAGAAATTCGATCAGCCGGTATTGCCGCGACTGGAAGCCCGAGGATTGTCCAAGCTGCGAGCGGAAGCGGGTATACTCGCTCGGCGTCATTGTGCGCAGCACGTCCCAGGCCCCGTTCAGCTGCTCGAAGATGCGCGACATCCGCGCGAGCATCTTCATCGCGGGTTGCACCTCATCCCGTGAGATCGCACGGCGCGCAGCCGCGAGCTCGTGGATGGCGAGCCGCATCCACAGTTCCGTGGTCTGATGCTGGATGATGAACAGCATCTCGTCATGCGCCTCCGACAGCGGATGCTGCGCACCGAGGATCGCGTCCAGCGCGAGATAATCACCGTAGGACATGCGCCGGGTGAAATCGGTCTCGGCGCCTTCGCTTGTGGGATCGTAATCGCTGGACGTCATGGCTGGCCCTCTCGATCGATCGTCCCTGGCCTCATCCGTCGAGGCCGATCAGGCGCGCGGTGATCTGTGACGACGGATCCTTGAGCCCATCGATCACCGTGAAATGGTTGAGGCCGGGCTCGACGACGAGGTGCGTCGGCACGTCGAAGCCGGTCCAGATATTGGCCATCAGATCGGACTGGCGGATGAATTCGGGCCGCTCGCTCCCGCCGACCCAGGCCGTCACGGGCGAATGCCCTCGTGGCAGATGCAGCGCCGCGCTTTCCAGCGTCGCCTCCTCCATCGTCATTCGCAGCGTCTCGTTCATCCCCGTCTTCAGGAGCGGACGCAAGTCGTGCAGGCCGCTGATCGAGAGCGTACCGGCGATGCGGTTGTAGACGGCGGACTCGAGCCGGCTGTCGTCGCACAGCATGCGCGTGACGAGATGGCCGCCGGCGGAATGGCCGGCGAGCCGGATCGGCCCCGAGACGAGCGATGCCGCTTTGGCGATCGCGGCAGTGATTTCCGCAGTGATATCGGAGATGCGGGCAGCCGGTGCCAGCGTGTAGCTCGGCAGCGCCACCGTCCAGCCATGATGCCGCGCACCTTCGGCGAGATCGGTCCAGGTCGATTTGTCGAAGCGCATCCAGTAGCCGCCATGGACGAAGACGACGAGACCCTTGCTGTCGCCGTCAGGCAGGATCAGATCGAGCTTCTGGCGCTCGCCGGCGCCGTAGGCGATGTCGGGGCGAAATTCCCTCATCCCGGCGCGGTAGGCCGCCGCCCGCTCCGCCCACAGCGCCGGCAGCTTGTCCGAGCCCGGGATGTGGGCCGAATTGGCATAAGCGTCATCCCAATCGCGCATCGTTGCTCCCGAGGACTCGTCCGACGAACGAACGCCAGTCTGCCACCGGTCAGGGCGGCATCCTAGTCTTTCTTTTAAGCTTAAAGGATTTGAGGGAGCCGGTGGATTGGGCACCGACCGCTACGAGCCGAGGTGTCGTAGGGTGGGCAAAGCGGAGCGTGCCCCACCATCCTGGTTCATCTGAGAGAAAGGTGGTGGGCACGGCGCAAGTGCGCCTTTGCCGATTCTACAGGACTATCATCCGTCATTGCGAGCGCAGCGAAGCAATCCAGTCTGTCTCCGCGGCAACAGCCTGGATTGCTTCGTCGCAAGGGCTCCTCGCAATGACGGCGAAGAGGCCTACGCCTTCTCCACGCCGCACCATTCCGCGATGAACAGCGCCATCGCCTTGGTCGCCTTCTTCAATGACTCCAGGTCGACGAACTCGTTGAAGCCGTGCATCTCGCCTCCGCTGGCACCAAAACACAGACTCGGGATGCCGTGGTTGAGGCCGTAGAAGCGCGTGTCGGTCAGTGCCGTGAAGACGAGGTCCTCTGGCGTGCCGCCATAGACGCTGTTGAAGGCCTTTCCGAACGCAGCCTCAGGCTCCGCGGCGTTGGTCAGCTCATAGCCTTCCGACAGGAAGCCGGACCATTCGACCTGCGGCGGATTGTTGGCGAGGAAGCGGTGGTTTCGCGAAGCGGCGGCGACGCAAGCCATGATCTCCTTCTGGTGATCGGCGATCGACCAGCCCGGCAACACCGCAATCCGGCAGTCGACATCGCACCAGGCCGGCACGCTCGAGGCCCAGTCACCGCCCTTGATGATGCCGGCGTTGAAGTTGACGGGATGGTCGAGCGTCTTGAAGTGACGGTCGGCCTTGGCCCGCTCGTTCCATTCGATCTCGAGCTTTTGCAGCGCCTGGATCAGGTGATATGCCGCCATGATCGCGTTCGCGCCGGAGCCTGCGAAGGCAACGTGGGTCGGATGCCCCTTCACGCGGAGGCGGAACCAGATCACGCCGACCTGGGAGCGCACCATCTTGCCGCCGGTCGGCTCCGGAATGAAGCAGGCGTCCGCGCGATAGCCGCGTTGCAGCGTCGAGAGTGCGCCGACACCGGTGCTCTCCTCCTCGATCACCGATTGGAAATGGATCCGCGCCGTCGGCCTGAAGCCCGCGGCCTTGATCGCGTCCAGCGCATAGAGCGCACCGATCGTCCCGGACTTCATGTCGCAGGCACCGCGGCCGAACATCTTGCCGTCCTTGATGACCGGCGCGAATGGCGGCGTTTCCCACAATTCTAGCGGACCGGCCGGCACCACATCGCAGTGCCCTTGCAGGATCAGCGACTTGCCGCCATTGGTTCTCGGACGGTAAGTTCCCACCACGGATCGCGCCTTCGAGAAGTCGTGCTCGATCGGACCGAAGCCGCGCAGATCCTTCAAATCCTCGACGTCGATATGCCAGTCGTCGACCTCGTAGCCGCGTTCGCGCAGGAGATCGCCGATCATGTCCTGGCATGGTCCCTCCGCCCCGCGGGTCGAAGGGATCGCGACGAAATCGCGGGTGGTTGCAAGCTGAGCCTCGAAGCCGCTGTCGACGGCGTCAAGAATCCGCTGCTGCGTTTCGGCATTCATTCGGGCGACTCCAGACATTCCAATGGTCCCAGGGAGCGCGCAAACTAGCCGATTTCAGCCGTTCGGGTACTCCAGAAAATATGCATCCCGCAATGCATCTTCGAGCAGCCGGCCTTCGGAATAGCCGTTCAGAGTCGCAGGCCGACTCACACCATCGAGCAGGCGTGGGCACGGTTCGGGGGCGCCGAGCACGGTGCGGACCGGAATGCGCTCCGCATAGATCGGCAGCGCATAGTCCTCGTCGTCGTCGGCGACGCCCTTGGCGCGGATCTTGGCCGAGGCTTCCTCGATTTCCATTGCGATGAAGGACGTCGCCTTGATTTCCTGCGTGGTGCTCTGTCGCAGGCCGGCGGTGCGATCCGGGAAGAAGCGATTGACCATCGCGATCACCGCCCGCTCCTTCTCATCAGGGTTGGTGACGAGATAGGCCGTGCCGAACGCCATCACGGCGCGGTAGTCGGCGGAATGGTTGAAGCCGCAGCGTGCCAGCACGAGGCTGTCGAGATGGGCGACCGTCAGGCAGACGCGCTCGCCCTTGCTCTGGTTGCGTAGCATGCGGCTGGCGCTCGATCCGTGCCAATACAGCCTGGTGCCCTCGCGCCAGAAGAAGGTCGGCGTGCAATAGGGCTGGCCGTCGATTGCGTAGGAGACGTGGCACAGCATCGAGGAATCCAGGATGCGGTGAACCGTGTCGTGATCATAGAAGCCGCGGTCGTGCCGGCGCTTCACCTGGTTGCGTGCCGATGTCGGATAGGAATTCGAGGTCTCGGTCTGGCTCACGGCCGCTCCTGCTCGGATGGAAGAAATCCGGAGCAGTTGTAGCGGCGCATTTGGTCTGCGATAGTTCCAATTCCATGCAAAAAATTCCGACCAATTCCTCCCGAACCAAGCCCGAGCTTCCGCTCGATCTCACCGGCCCTCACGTCACGGCCGGCGCTTCCGCCGCGCACCGGCTCTATCAGGCGCTCTGCGAGATGATCGTCTCCGGCCTGGTCAGGCCGGGCGAGCCGCTGCCGCCGTCGCGGACGCTGGCGAGGCAGACCGGCTTCCGCCGCAACGCCGTCGTCACCGCCTATGAGCGCCTGATCGCCGACGGCTTTGCCGACGCAACGGTCGGCTCCGGAACGTTCGTCGCGGCGCGTATCCCCCAGCGCGCGGCCGAGCCGAACAAGCCGAAGGTCGTTCTCGAAGCTCCAAAGCAAGGCGCGTTTGCGCTTGGCTGCACCCATATCGACGAACGCGCCGTGCAGCGCTTTCGCGCTTTCGTCGGCCGCCGCATGCGCGCATTCGGAACCGAGCACCTGCATTACGGCGACCCTCGCGGCAGCCGCGAGCTGCGCGTGGCGATCGCCGACCATCTGTTGTCGGCGCGGGGGCTGCGTTGCGATCCCGACCAGATCATGCTGACCTCGGGCACGCTGCACGCGCTGCGCATCGTGCTGAGCGCGATCCTGAAATCCAGCGACCAGGTCTGGTGCGAGGACCCGGGCTATCCCGCCGCGCGAAAAACCATCGCCCATTGCGGTTATCGCGCCGTGCCCGTCCCGGTGGACGAGCACGGGATGCGCGTCGCCAAAGGCCGCATCGCGGCGCCGTCCGCGCGCGCGGCCTACGTTACGCCGTCGCACCAGTTTCCGCTTGGCGTGCAGATGTCGATGCCGCGACGACTCGAGCTTCTGGACTGGGCCAAACAGGCCGGCGCATTCGTGCTCGAGGACGATTACGACAGCGAGTTCCGCTATGACGGCGCGCCGCTGATGTCACTCGCCGGCATCGATCGCCTCCAGCGCGTGATCTATCTCGGCACCTTTGCCAAGACGCTGTTTCCGGGCTTGCGCATCGGCTATTGCGCGCTGCCCGAACGCCTGATCGCGGACGTGACGACGGCGCGGGCCGCGCTCGACCGCTTTCCCGGCACGCTGATGGAGGGCGCGGTGGCGGACATGCTCAATTCCGGCGCCTTCGCGGCGAATCTGAAGCGCGTGCGGAAACTCTATCGCGAGGCGCGCGACGTGCTCGCCGAGAGGCTGGAAATCGCATCCGGTGGCGCGCTTTCGGTGCCGGTGCCCTCACAAGGCCTGCATCTTGTCGCCCGATTCGATCCTGCCGTCGATCCGGCGGTGGCGGCGCATGCCAAGCAAGCGGCCGACGCCGAAGGCTGGCTATTGGCCGACACCTATTCGCGCGGGCGTCCCCTGCCCGGCTTCGTGCTGGGATTTTCCGGACATCCCGTGCCGCAGCTCGTGGCCTCCGCCGAACGTCTCGCGAGGGAATCGCGCGCAGCCTTGGCCGCCAAGGGAAAACCGGCCCGCCGGGCCTGACGAAGCTTCACTATCAGAATCGCCCGCCGCTCCCTAAATTGCGGCATCGATCCGGGACCTCAAATCATGCTGCTGCGCCACACGACCTGCCTCTCGCTGCTGATCTCCATCGCACTTGTCTCGACGGCACGCGCTGCCACAGTCGGACGCGAGCAGGACATCGGCGATCTGAAGCTCGGCCAGCGCGTGCTCGTGGATGACGGAACCTGCCCCGCCGGTCAGCTCAGGGAAGTGCGCGGCGCGAAGATGACCGACAAAGGAGTCTCGCGCACGAGCTCCTGCGTGCCGCGGCACGGACCGAAAACGAAGTAAGGATCCGGGAAGCTACTTCGCCGGATCGAACATGCACTGCAGGGTCGGTTTGGCGATCTTCGTGAAGGTCGGGCCGATCTCGCTGTGCTTGGAGGCCGGTACCCAATCGGTCTCGATGGTGGGCACGCCGGTCTCGCTGATGCCGCGCAGCAGCGCTTCGCGCAGATCGCGATCCTCGACGGCCGCGGCGGCGTGATCGTGCAGGCAGCCGCAGACCGCTTCCGGATGCTGCCAGCGCCCGAGCATGCGCGGCGCACACTGGCGGACGAACTCGCCACGCGGATCGGGTAGCCTGGACGGTGAGCGGACCTGCGCATAAGCGGAGCTGATCGTCAGAAGGGACACGAACGCTGCGGCGCAGAGACGAAGCAACATGATTGGCTTTGCCTGCTGATTTGTTGTGTGCGGTCAGAAGCGCGCGGCAACCATGATCGGCTGAGCGGCCGGAACCGCAACGGGCGAGCCGCTGTACTGGAAAGTTCCGACTCCAGGAAGATTGCCGTCGGGCACGCCCGCCAATGAGGAGCCGGCGAGCACGAAACCGAAAGCCAGGATGAAGCTGAGCGCGCGCATGATCTGTGTCCCAATTCGGTGGCCGGCGGTGCGCCGTCGTCGTTATGAGCCTGATAACCATGGGCGGTTTCGCGCGTGATGCGCGAAACGCTGAAAATGGTTTCGTCTTCGTGAGAATTGTTTCGTTCTGGCCGCGGCGACGAAACAATTCTCGGAAAATGCCAATTATTTCAGACAGGTCTCGCGGCAGGCCATAATCGCCTGCCAAGTTCCGGCGCCGGCCCGGACATGCACCCGCCCAGGCGTCGTCACGCGGCCGCCGCGCGCGCTTCACATGCATTTTACGTTTTTCTGCTGAAAGGGCGGCAAAAGAAGGCTGGATCCTGTCGAACCGGAATTGGTTCAACAACGACCCAAGCCATCGAAACCGAGACGCCCGGATCATCGGGCGCATTCACGTGAGGGATGGCCATGATGGCGGGAAATCGCGCAACGCCGCGCGATGAAAATCCACCGACGGAGCGCGCAGATCAACCGATCATTCGCGGCAGCACCGGCGCAATGGCGCTGCAATCGAGCCGCGGCTTCGAGGCCGCGCCGCAGACATTCGTGCGGCTGACCGGGTCGCGCCTTGCGAGGCCGCGCGATCGCCACCGGGTGACCGCGAGCGCGTCGCAGGAGTGAACGCGGAGCGCCTCATTGCGTGAAGAACTCGCCGCACTTCTGGACGTTTGCGTCCGCCGGTCCCCACGGCATGATCGGCACGGTCGACGTCGAGTTCTTGGGCGAGCCTTCGATCAGCTTGTCTGAATAAACCATGTAGACCAGCACGTTGCGCTTGGCGTCGCAGCCGCGCACGATCTGCATCTTCTTGAAGAACAGCGACCGGCGCTGGCGGAACATGTCGTCGCCCTGCTCCATCTTGTGCTTGAACTTGACCGGACCGACCTGGCGGCAGGCCAGCGAGATATCCGAGACCTCCTCGGCAAGGCCGAGCCAGCCTTTGAAGCCGCCCTTCTCCGGCACCGTGAAATGACAGGCGACGCCTTCGACTTCGGGATCGTCGAGACCATAGGTCGCGAGCTTGTCGTTCGGGCTCATCCATTTGAACACGGTAGAGCGGCGGAAGATCAGATCAGGTTCGTCGGCCGCAGATGCCGACGCCATTGGCGCAGTCAGAGCCAGGAGGAATAAAGCGAGACCTTTCAGATGGATGCTCGAAAGACCGGGGAAACGAGATGACATGAAGTTCTCCGCTAACAAGTCCCCGCAATGTAGGAACGCAAGCGGCGGTCAGGAAGGCGGCAGAGGAGCGGACCCGGCCGCCGTTTACCGCTCCGTGAGGCTTTTTTGCTACGCCTTGGACAAAAGTAGCTGATGGCAGAACCGCGCTGCTGGTGAACGCGTATCCCCTTTGCGAGACTAACGTCTGATTTGGATTATGGATTCGAAGATGAACAGCGTGAACGGGTGGGGTTCTTCTGCCAAGCCTGCACGGCTGTGGCAGGTCGTCATTTTGACGGCGGCGGGTGCGATCGGCGCGACCAGCGAGGCGAACGCAGCATTTTATTACTGGACGGACTATTCCGACCGGCCCTACTACGCCCGGCCGAACCGGCTTCCCGAAATACCGCGCCAGAAGCCGCAAAAGCGCGGCGCCGCAAGCAAGAAGGACGTCGTCGTCGAGAAGGAAGCCGGCACCAAGCCGCAAGGGCCGCTCGTCATTGTCGTCTCGATCGAGCGGCAGAAGGTGACGGTCTACGACAAAGCCGGTGTGTTCGCGGAATCACCGGTGTCGACGGGCATGAAGGGCCACTCGACGCCGATGGGCGTGTTCAGCATCATCCAGAAGCACAAATTCCACCGTTCCAACCTCTATAGCGGCGCGCCGATGCCGTACATGCAGCGGATCACCTGGTCCGGCGTCGCGATGCATGCTGGCGCGCTGCCGGGCTATCCGGCCTCGCATGGCTGCATCCGCATGCCCATGGCGTTCGCGATGAAGATGTGGAACTGGACCAGGATGGGCGCGCGCGTGATCGTGGCGCCGGGCCAGGTGTCGCCGCAAAGCTTCTCCCATCCCGCGCTTGCCTCGATGCGCGTGCCGCCGCAGCCCGTCGCCAGCCTCGCGCCGCAGACCAATGTCGCTGACAAGGCCGATAAAGGCACGACCGAAGCCAGCCCGGTCGAGACCAAGACGGCCAGCGCCGACAGCGTGGTCGAGCTGCGCACCTCGGTAGGCCACGCCGTGTTGTCGGACGTTACCACCGGCCAAGCGGCTGCGCGCGAGGAAGCCGCCGCGACGGCCGGCGAGGTCAAGACGGCCGAAGCGGCCAAGCCTGCGTCCGAAGACGCCGCCAAGCCGGCGAACGAGAACAAGCCCGCCGACAAAGTCGAGCCGGTCAAAACCGAAGCCGCGAAGGCACCCGATGCGCCGGCGCTCGCCACCGCACCCGATGCAAAGAAGGACGAGGGCCGCCTCACCGATCCTGCGCCGGCGGCAAAGCCGGACACACCCAAGCGGGCCGGCCAGATTGCCGTCTTCATCAGCCGCAAGGATTCCAAGCTCTATGTGCGGCAGAATTTTGCGCCGCTGTTCGAGGTGCCTGTCACGATCGCCGCGAGCGACCGGCCGCTCGGCACGCATGTCTTCACCGCCGAGCTCGACAAGGCCGATGCCAACACGCTGCGCTGGTCGGTGGTGTCGCTGCCCGTGTCCGCCCGTTCCGCGGCGCGCGAGGACGACAGCCGCGTGGCGCGCCGCCAGCGCGGTGCCGCCGTGATCCCCGTCGCCGCAAAACCGGTGGTGACGCCGGACAGCCCGGCCGAAGCCCTCAACCGCATCTCGGTCCCCACTGAGACCATGGCGAAGATCAACGAGATGCTGACGTCAGGCGGCTCGATCATCGTCTCCGACCAGGGCATCAACCAGGGCGAGACCGGCGAAGGCACCGACTTCATCGTCCGCCTGTACTAGCTCTCTCGCAGGACCGATAACGCGGTGTTGACGCGCGAGGCCGCAGTGGCGGAGTAATCTGCCCTCGGATCATCTCGGGGGACGCCGTCATGATGAATCGCAGAACCGTGCTGAGCGTCGCGCTTGTGGGCGCGTTCGCGCCTGTCACGCGCGCCCTCGCTGATGGCGCCATGAGCCGGATCTCGGCCTACGCCTTCTCCTTCCCCGCATTGTCAGGCGACGACATCCGCCTCGCCACGTTCACCGGCAAACCGCTGCTGGTGGTGAACACGGCCTCGCTCTGTGGCTACACGCCGCAATATGCCGGCCTGCAGGAGATCTGGAACGAATTTCGCGGGCGCGGGCTCACCGTGATCGGCGTGCCGTCCAACGATTTCGGTGGCCAGGAGCCCGGTGGCGGCAGCGAGATCACGCAGACCGCACACCACCAATATGGCGTTACCTTCCCGATCACAGCCAAGGCTGCGGTGGTCGGTGCGAGGGCGCATCCCTTCTACAAATGGGCCGCGGAAGCCCGACCGAAGGAAGTTCCGCGCTGGAACTTCCACAAATACCTGATCGGCCGCGACGGCTATATCGCCGAGGTATTTCCATCCGCCGTCGAGCCGGCCGACACGCGGATCAAGACCGCCATTGCAAGGGCCTTGTCCGACACTTGATCCAGGTGCACGCCATCCGGCTGGGCACAATTGCGGCGCGGCATCAAACAGCCGTTGCAATGGCGACGGCCCACCATCTAGGCTAGGATTGTTTTGGGCCGGACGGTTTTTGCCGCAGGCGAAAAGCCCCGGCGGAACAACGGGATCAATCTCGAGGGACATCACCATGCGCGTGGCGGCAGGACTGATTTTAGCAGGTGCGATGTCGGTGGCGCTGACCGGCGCCGCATGGTCGCAGACGCCGGCCGCGAAGCCCGCGGCCGCACCGCAAGCCGCGCCGGCGGCAACACCAGCGGCTGCAACGTCCCCTGCAGGTCCAGCGCCTGCAGCAGCGGCCGCGGCGCCGGCGGGCTTCGTCAATCCGCCCCCGCCGAAACAGCCGCCGCAGCCGGCCCGCGCGGCCTGCAACACACCGGGCGCGCTCGGCGTCGCCCGCACCGTCGAGATCGACACCACGGGCGGTCCCGGCTTCGGCTTCGAGCACTTCAAGGAGCTCGACTTCCTGCGTGACAAGGAGGTCGTGCTGACCTTCGACGACGGCCCCTGGCCGCGCAACACGCCCGCGGTGCTGAAGGCGCTCGCGGACGAATGCACCACCGGAATCTTCTTCATCATCGGCAAGCACGCGACGTACGAGCCGGAGGTCCTCAAGCAGGTCTACGCAGCCGGCCACACCGTTGGCGCCCACACCTGGTCGCACGCGAACCTCAACAACAAGAAGCTCAACGAAGCGCAACGCAAGGACGAGATCGAGAAAGGCTTTGCGGCGGTGAAGTGGGCGCTCGGCGGCATCTCGCCCGCGCCGTTCTTCCGCTTCCCGGCGCTGCAGCATCCGCCGGAGATGGTCACCTATCTCGGCAACCGCAATGTCGCGAGCTTCTCCTGCGACATCGACTCGTTCGACTTCAAGGCTTCCAAGCCCGAGAAGATCGTCGAGACCGTGATGAAGAAGCTCGACACCAAGGGCAAGGGCATCATCCTGATGCACGACTTTCAGAAGCACACCGCGGAGGCCCTGCCCGAGCTGCTTAAGCGGCTGAAGGCCGGCGGCTACAAGGTGGTAGCGATGCGCGCCAAGTTCCCGGCCTCGACGCTGCCGGAGTACGACCAGGAGCTGCTCAAGGATCTCAAGCTGCCGACGGTGAGCCAGCGCCCGGTCAATTCGGTGGTGACCACCGTTTCCGAATAGCCGTCGCAATTGTCTTTCCGTATCGAAGGCTACGTCATCGTCTCCGCGGACGGCATGCTCGCCGATCCGTCGCACATCATGCCTGAGACGTTGAAATTCGAAGGCGACAAGCGGTTCTTCGAGCAGGCGCTCGATCGCGCCGCGCTGATCGTGCACGGCCGCAACTCGCACGAGCAGCAGCCGAATTCGGCCAGGCGCAAGCGGCTGATCCTAACCCGCAAAATCAGGGACCTCACCGTCGATCCGGAGATGCCGAACGCGACGCTGTGGAATCCTGAGCATGCGAGCTTCGAGGAAGCCTGCGCCTTCGCCGACGTCGCATCCGGCATGGTCGCCGTCATCGGCGGACCGGTCGTGTTCGACCTGTTCATGGACCGCTACGACACGTTCTGGCTGTCGGAGGCTCCGCATGTGCGGCTGCCCGGCGGTGAAGGCTGCTTCGTCGGCGTACCCCAGCGGACGCCTCACGAGGTGCTGGCTGCCCACGGGATGAAGCCGGGTGCGCCCTACCTCCTCGACGCGGCGCATGAAGTGACCGTGACCCCGTGGCGGCGGGGGTAGCCTGCCGGCAGTGGCGCTTACGCCGGCTCCGACTCAAACTGGAAAACAACCCCATGCACAGTACCGGCAACATCATACCGTTAAGCATGTTGCTGGCGTGCCGTGCTAAAATTGGTCCCGCCGCCGGCCAGCGCAAAGCCGGCTAGCATATTTGCCGAGACCCGAAAATCGGCCCCGACGGCGGTCGTGGCGCTATAGCCAACGTCCGAGGCGCGGCGTCAATACGAGCGGGCGGCTGCGACACACCGCATCAATAGACTGAGACAAAAGAGCAAAAACTAACCCACGGCCAGAATGAGCGACGACTGCACGACGACTAGTCCGACGGACGCTTCCGGATTGAATGACGATGTCGCCCCTATATCGTCCCTGCTGCCGGCATTCGGCTTTAGCGCCGATCAGATGGAGACGGAGGCGAACATCGCAGCGTGGCGGGAAGCCGTCGCCACGCTGTTCGAGGTGGACGAGCTCGCCGCCGGCGAACCGGGCCCGTTTCGCGCCGACCTCAGCTCCTACGCCATGGGACCGGTGCTGATCGGGCTGAGCCGTGCCAGCGGCCAGCGCTTCCGCCGGACGGCCGAAACGATCGCGCGCAGCGGCGTCGACCACATCATCCTGCAGCTCTATCTGAAGGGCGGCTATGACGGCGTTGCCGGCACACGGCCGATGCGCGTGCGCGCCGGCGACATCTGCCTGTTCGATCTCGCCCAGACGCTGGAGACCAAGGCCACGGCGTTCGAGAATGTCACGCTGGTCGTGCCGCGGCCGATGTTCGCCGCCCATCTCTTGCGGGTCGATGATTTGCATGGCCTGGTCCTGCCGGGCAGCAGCGTGATCGCACGATTGCTGGCCGGGCATCTCACCGCCCTGTTCGAATTTGCGCCGCGCATGAGCCTCGACGAATGCCAATCGGTAGTCGAGGGCACGGTGTCGCTGCTGGCCGCGTGCCTTCGCAATGAAATCGAACGTGGCGAGGCCGATGCCGACCATAGCGTCGCGGCAAGCCCGTCCTTGATGCGGATCCGCCAATACATCGAGGCTGGCCTTGCCAGCGAGGATCTGTCGGCCAATTCGATCGCCGCCCATTTCGGCCTGTACCGGGCCTCGCTGTACCGGCTGTTCGCGCCGGTCGGCGGCATCGCCGACTACATCCGCAGCCGCCGGCTGCACCGCGCCTTCTTCGACCTCGCCAATTCGGGCGCGCGGGGCCCCCGGATCAGCGAGGTGGCACGGCGCTGGCAGCTCGGCACCGACGCGCACTTCACGCGCTCGTTCAAGGCCGCCTACGGCATCACGCCCCGCGCCGCACGGGAGGCCGCCCTGCTCGGCCGACAGCGCGGCAGCGATGGAGCGAGCAGCGCGACGATTTCCCGCTGGATGCGCGAGATCGCGCCGCCGAGAGCGGAGTGACCGCTAGACGTCGCCGTAGGCCGCCTCGGCCGGGCGCGTGGTGCGGCCATAGCCGATGATCATGCAGAGCGCGCCGATGATCGAGAGGTTCTTGAGCGCGTCGACCAGCATCTTGGCGTTGTCGGGCGCCGCCATGTTCCAGAAATCGTAGAACAGGACGGTCGCGACGGCGACGTAGACGATCAGCAGCATCGCGAAGAAACGCGCGCCGAAATTCAGCGCGATCATCAGCCCTGCAATGATCTCGAGCCCGCCGATCGCGATCGCCAAGAGCTGCGGCGTGGTCATGGCGGTCGCCGTCTCGACCTGCTGGGCATAAGGCGCGACGACATCGGGCACCACGAGCTTGGTTGCGATGACGTCGGCGGTGGCCTGCATGGCAAAGAGCTTGGTCGCGCCCGTGTAGATGAACAGCACGGCGAACAGGATTCGCCCGAAAGTCACGAACGCTGGCATGATCGGCCTCTTGGCAAGCTCAAAGCGCGGAACGCTTGAAGTGGATTATGGAGAGTCGTGCGCCGGTTTACAAACGGGGAAATGGCGAACTGATAGGAATTCAAAGTTGGCGCTCCCTAGCGGAATCGAACCAGCTGGGATGAGCTGAGTACTACTCTCTCGGCGTCATGGCCGGGCTTGACCCGGCCATCCACGAGCTGTCCCACCGCACAAAGAACGTGGATGCCCGGGACAAGCCCGGGCATGACGACTTCGTGGGACGTTGAGGCCTTACGTAAACAACGTCGGCTGCTGCCGCGAGGCGCGCTCCTGCGCTTCCACCACGGCGACTGCGGTCATGTTGAGGATGCCGCGTGCCGTCACCGAGGGGGTGAGGATGTGCGCCGGGCGCGCCGGGCCGACCAGGATCGGGCCGACGGGCAGCGCGTCCGCCAGCGACTTGATCATCTGATAGGCGACGTTGGCGGTATCCAGGGTCGGCATGATCAGGATGTTGGCCTCGCCCTCCAGCTTGGAATGCGGCAGCACCATCCGTCGCGCAGCTGCGGAGAGTGCGGTGTCGCCCTGCATTTCGCCGTCGGCCTCGATCTCCGGATGCTTGTCCTTCAGAAGCTGGGTCGCCAGCCGCATCTTGCGTGAGGAATCGGTGTCGTAGCTGCCGAAATCCGAATGCGAGACGAAGGCGATCTTCGGCTTGATGTTGAAGCGCTGGACGTGGACCGCGGCGAGCGATGCGATCTCGGCAAGCTCCTCCGCGCTCGGATTGGGGCGAACCTGCGTGTCGGCGATGAAGAAGGCGCCCTTGCTGGTGATCAATAGCGCCAGCGCCGCATAGTCGCTGATTCCAGGCGAGAAGCCGATGATCTCGCGGACATGACGCAGATGGCTCATGTAGCGGCCCTCGACGCCGCAGAGCATGGCGTCCGCTTCCCCGCGCGTGACCGCGAGCGCGGCGATCACCGTATTGTTGGTGCGCACCACGGTGCGGGCTGCATCCGGCGTCACGCCGCGGCGACCGGCGACCTCGACATAGGACTGCACGTAGGAGCGGTAGCGCGGATCGTCCTCGGGATTGACGAGGTCGAAATCCTTGCCGGCGCGGATCGAGAGGCCGAAGCGCTTGATGCGCGCCTCCACGACCGACGGACGGCCGACCAGGATCGGCCGAGCCAGCTTTTCCTCCAGCACGACTTGCGTGGCGCGCAGCACGCGCTCGTCCTCGCCTTCGGCATAGATCACGCGCACCGGCTGGGTCTTGGCCTTGGCGAACATCGGCTTCATGACGAGGCCGGAGCGGAAGGCGAAGCGCTCGAGCAGCGCGGTGTATTCGTCGAAATTGGTGATGGGGCGCGTTGCGACGCCCGATTCCATCGCCGCCTTCGCCACGGCCGGCGCGATGCGCAAGATCAACCTGGGATCAAAGGGGCTCGGGATCAGCGAGCCCGGACCGAAGCCCTGCGTCTCGCCGGTGTCGAAACCCTGCGCGACGGCATCCGACGGCGCCTCGCGCGCGAGCTGCGCGATGGCCTCGACGGCGGCCTGCTTCATCTCCTCGTTGATCGCGGTGGCGCCGACGTCGAGCGCCCCACGGAAGATGAAGGGAAAACAGAGGACGTTGTTGACCTGGTTCGGGTAGTCGGAACGGCCGGTGCAGATCATGGCGTCGGGGCGCGCCTTGCGCGCCTCTTCCGGCATGATTTCCGGCACCGGATTGGCGAGCGCCATGATCAGGGGCTTGTCGCCCATCGCCTTGGCCATCTCCGGCTTGAGCACGCCGGGTGCCGAGAGTCCGATGAAGATGTCGGCGCCGCCGATGACGTCGGCGAGCGTGCGCTTGTCGGTCTTCTGCGCATAGACCGCCTTCCAGCGGTCCATCGAGGTGTTGCGGCCCTCGTGCACGAGGCCGTCGATGTCGCAGACCCAGATGTTCTTGCGCTGCGCGCCCATCGAGACCAGGAGATTGAGTGTCGCAATCGCCGCGGCCCCTGCCCCCGACGCGACGATCTTGACCTCGGGCAGCTTCTTGCCGTTCAGCCTCAGACCATTGGTGATGGCGGCGGCGACGATGATCGCAGTGCCGTGCTGGTCGTCGTGGAAGACCGGAATCTTCATGCGCTCCTTCAAGCGCGCTTCGATCTCGAAGCATTCCGGTCCGCGGATGTCCTCCAGATTGATGCCGCCGAAGGTCGGCTCCAGCGCGGCCACGGTCTCGACCACGCGGTCGATGGTGTCGGCGGCGATCTCGATGTCGAACACGTCGATGCCGGCGAATTTCTTGAACAGGACCGCCTTGCCTTCCATCACCGGCTTGGAGGCCAGCGGACCGATATTGCCTAGGCCGAGCACCGCGGTGCCGTTGGAGACCACGGCAACCAGGTTGGCGCGCGTGGTCAGCGTAGCGGCCTCGGCCGGGTTCTTGGCGATCTCGGTACAGGCCGCGGCAACGCCCGGCGAATAGGCCAGCGCGAGATCGCGCTGGTTGGCAAGCGGCTTGCTTGCCTGGATCTCGAGCTTTCCGGGGCGCGGCAGACGATGGTAGGCGAGCGCCGCCTGGTGGAGATCATCAGAATAGGACGACATGCGGTGTCTCGCTTCGCGTTACCGGCCCCAAAATGCATGATCCGGAGCGACGGCCCGAGCGGACCGTATTTCCGGGTCATGGAAACCGGATGAAGCACGGCCGAAGCCCCGGTGGCAACATCGGATTGCGGCCCCGTCAACAGGGCGCGCCGTCAAATATCTGAAACCATAGCTTTCTCTGGACTGCGCCACGTTTCACGAATATGGCAGGTTGCGCGGTGCAAAACGAGCAACTGGAGCTGGGAATGAAGCGAATCCTGATCGGCCTGATCGTGGCTGCCGTGCTCGCTGCGGGGGGATGGTTCGGCTTCAATCTGTATGTCCAGCACCGGGCGACCAGCGAGGTCGAGGCGGTGTTCGCCCAGCTGCGCGCAGGCGGCGGCAAGGCGAGCCATGGCAAGATCGGGTTCGAGGTCGCGACTCGGACGCTGACGATCGAGGACATCGCAGTCGAGCCCCGCGACCAGCCGCAGGGGCACGTCAAGATCGGCGCCTTCAAGAGCACGGGCGTCCGCCAGATCGGCGATATGCGCTTTGCCGCCGACGGCATCGACATTTCGGGTGTCGAGATTGCGTTGGACGAAGTCGGCCCCGGCAAGCTCAAAGTGGCCTACAAGATCCCGCAGGTGACGCTGCGCGACTATGCGGGTCCCTTCCGCGTTCAAAACGCGCCGGCATCGAGCTCCCTCAGCGAAATGTACCGGTTCGGGCTCGACCAGTTCGCGAGCGTGACGGCAACGTCCGTGATGATGCCGTCCATCAACATCAGCTTCGACGCCGGCAGCAACATCGGGGGCGGTGAAGTGGTCTATTCCGGCCTCGCGCTACAAAACCTCGGCCGCGGCAAGGTCGATGCAATGAAGACGGACCGCGCCACCTTCGCGATCAACGTGACGCAGCCGGGAAAGACGGACAAGCTGACGGGCGAGATCTCCGGCATCATTGTCAATGATTTCGACTCAACCCCGTTCCTCGCCGCGCTCGATCCACAGACGAGCCGTGACGACAGCTACCGCCGGGTCTACCGGCAAATCTCGAGCGGCCCTTATGTGCTCAAGTCCACGCTAGGTCTGCGGATGGATGTCGACGGCTTCGCGATGGAAAACATCGACGTGCAGCCGTCGAAGCTCCATTTGTTCGAGATGTTTAACATGCCGCAGGATAAATGGGCCGCGCCAACTTCGGCGCAAACACGCGAGCGGATGGAGAAGGTCGCTGGCTTCTACGACGGCATTCGCATCGGCAAAGCCGAAATCGGCAAGACCTCGATTGGCACACCGCAGGGAACAGGAAAGATCAATGCGATCCGCTACCGGCAGGGCGAATTCGCGATCGAGGGTGTCGATGCTCCCTCGCCGCAGGGTCAGTTCAAGATGGAGCGCTTCGCGCTCAAATCCTTCAGCATGCCGAACTTCATGCGCTGGGCCTCTGGTCTCAGCAATCCCGGACAGCCGCCCTCACCCGATCAGATGCTGGGCCTGTTCCGTGTGCTCGAAGGCGCCGAGATCAAGGGCGTGGTGGCGCCCCACAACACTGCGCGGCAGCCCATCACCGTCGACACGATCAGCCTGAACTGGGGCCAGCTGGTGGGATCGATCCCGAGCAAGGCAAATCTGGTCGTGAAGATGGTCACGCCGACCGATCCCACCAATCCGGCGCTGCAGCCGCTGATCGTGGCAGGCGTGGACAAGCTCGCGATCGATCTCGACCTCGGCGCGGCCTGGACCGAATCGTCGGGCGCATTCGCCCTCACACCCGCCACGCTCGATCTCGGCAACCTCGCCAGGGCGCAGCTGAGCGTGGCCCTTGCCAAGGTGCCGCGCGACCTCTTCACCACGATGGACCGGTTGGAGGCAATGGATCAATTGGCGCAGGTCGAGACCGGCGTAATCGAGCTGTCCTTGCGCGACCGCGGCGTGGTCGATCTGGTCGTGGCCCAGTTCGCGCGCATGCAGAATGTCAGCCGCGATGCGGCGCGCAGCGCCATCGTCGCGATGATCCGGGCCCAGGGCGAGAAGATCGCGGCCTCCAATCTCGATGCCAAGGTCGCGGTCGATGCACTCGCCGGCTTCGTCGAGACCTCAGGGCAAACGCTGAGCATCAGGCTGACACCGCTCGGCAAGCTGCCGGTGCTTCAGCTGATGGATGTCCTCGATCAGGAACCGATCATCGCGCTGGCGCAGTTCAGAATCGAGGCTTCGACGGGGCTGTAGTTCGATCTCCCGGATGCAGCTCGGGAGGGCTTCAACTCGTGTCGTCAGTGAAGTCCCGTCGGTCCGGGGCGACCGGGCATGCAGTCTTTCATCGTTCCTCCCTTCAGGAGGCGGCAATCCCAGTAAAATTCGACCATCATGCCGGCGATAAGCAGCGCAATCACTGCCAAGACTAGGGTGGCGACGCGACTGTTGCTCATTGAGCTCTCCGTCCGCGAGGCGACCTTAGATCGATGTCACGATTAACGTCAACTTGAACACGACGAAGACGAAAAGGGCAAGTTCACCGGAATTCTTGGGCCCCGGCTCAGCAGCGCGTCACTCGCGTGCTGCGCTGCGTCCGGGGCACGAGACCGACCGCCACACTTACTTCTGCGGCAGGTTCACCCGGATGTGCAGCTCGCGGAGCTGCTTCGTGGTGGCTTCCGACGGGGCGCCCATCAGCAGGTCCATGGCCTGCTGATTCATCGGGAACAGCGAGATCTCGCGCAAATTCGTGGTGCCACAGAGCAGCATCACGATGCGGTCGACGCCCGCGGCCATACCGCCATGCGGCGGGGCGCCGTACTGGAAGGCGCGGTACATGCCGCCGAAGCGCTCGACCACTTCCTGCTCGCCGTAACCTGCGATCTCGAACGCCTTCACCATCGCTTCCGGCACGTGGTTGCGGATGCCGCCCGAGGCGATCTCGTAGCCGTTGCAGGTGATGTCGTACTGAAACGCCTTGATGGTCAGCGGATCCTGCGACTTCAGCGCATCGAGCCCGCCTTGCGGCATCGAGAACGGGTTGTGCGAGAAGTCGACCTTCTTGTCGTCCTCATTGTACTCGTACATCGGGAAGTCGACGATCCAGGCGAGCTCGAACCGTTCCTTGTCGGTGAGATTCAATTCCTCGCCGACCTTGTTGCGGGCAAGACCTGAGAACTTCCAGAACTTGTCGGGATCACCGGCGACGAAGAAGGCGGCATCGCCTTCCTTGACGCCCAGCTGCGCGCGGATCGCGGCAGTGCGCTCAGGCCCGATGTTGTTCGCGAGGGGACCTGCGCCCTCGCCGCCCTCGCGCCACATGATGTAGCCGAGGCCGGGCTGGCCCTCGCCTTGCGCCCACGAGTTCATGCGGTCGCAGAAAGCGCGGCTGCCGCCGCCAGGCGCCGGGATCGCCCAGACCTGGTTCTTGGGATCTTCGAGCATGCGCGCGAACACCTTGAAGCCGCTCCCGCGGAAATGCTCGGAGACGTCCTGCATCTCGATGGGGTTGCGCAGGTCCGGCTTGTCGCTGCCGTACTTGCGCAACGCCTCGGCGAACGGAATCCGGCGCCAGCCTTTCGTCACGGGCTTGCCCTTGGCAAATTCCTCGAACACGCCGGTGATGACGGGCTCCATCGCCGCGAAGACGTCTTCCTGAGTCACAAAGCTCATCTCGACGTCGAGCTGGTAGAACTCGCCGGGCAGACGGTCGGCGCGCGGGTCCTCGTCGCGGAAGCAGGGCGCGATCTGGAAGTAGCGGTCGAAGCCGCTCATCATCAGCAGCTGCTTATACTGCTGCGGCGCCTGCGGCAGCGCGTAGAATTTTCCCGGATGGATGCGCGACGGGACGAGGAAGTCGCGCGCGCCTTCCGGCGAGGACGCGGTCAGGATCGGCGTGTTGAACTCGAAGAAGCCCTGCCCCTCCATGCGCCGGCGCATCGACTTGATGATCTCGACGCGCGTCATGATGTTCTGGTGCAGTTTTTCGCGACGCAGGTCCAAGAAGCGATATTTGAGCCTAATGTCCTCGGGATATTCCTGGTCGCCGAACACCGGCAGCGGCAGGTCGCCGGCAGGGCCCAGCACCTCGATCTCGCTGATGTAGACCTCGACCTTGCCGGTCGGCAGGTCGTCATTGTCGGTGCCATCGGGGCGGCGGCGGACCTTGCCGTCCATCTTGACCACGAATTCCGAGCGCAGCTTTTCGGCCAGCGAGAACGCCGCCGAGTCCGGATCGACCACGCACTGGGTCAGGCCGTAATGGTCGCGCAGGTCGATGAACAGCACGCCGCCATGGTCGCGGACGCGATGGACCCAGCCGGAGAGGCGGATGGTCTCGCCGATGTTGCTCTCGCGGAGCGCGCCGCATGTGTGTGACCGGTAGCGATGCATGGTCGTCCCAAAATCAATGTCTGAAGGAAGCGAATCGAACGGCCCGTGATGGCCGGTCCGAAGTTGCGGCAGGGTTTACCCGACGAGGACCAAGGCGGCAACCAAGGGAACGCCCTGTTTTGGACCCGAAGGGCCCATTTTTGGCTTATCACAGACCGAGCCTTTGCCATCAGGCGTTCCAGTCCTATCTTGAGCCCATGACGGTCCATTTCCCCTTCCAGAACTCCTATTCGGCGCTGCCGGACAACTTCTTCGCCCGCGTCGCGCCGACCCCGGTGGCCGCCCCTCGGCTGATCAAGCTGAACCGGCCGCTGGCGGTCCAGCTCGGGCTCGATCCTGATCTGCTGGAGACCCCCGAAGGCGCCGAGATCCTGGCCGGCAAGACGGTTCCCGACGGAGCGGATCCGATCGCCATGGCCTATGCCGGGCACCAGTTCGGGCATTTCGTGCCGCAGCTCGGCGATGGCCGCGCCATCCTGCTCGGCGAGGTCATCGACAAAGACGGCGTCCGCCGCGACATCCAGCTCAAGGGCTCGGGCCCCACCCCGTTCTCCCGCCGCGGCGACGGCCGCGCCGCGCTTGGGCCAATCCTGCGCGAATACATTGTCAGCGAGGCCATGCATGCGCTGGGCATTCCCACCACACGCTCGCTCGCCGCGGTCGTTACCGGCGAGCACGTCATCCGCGAGACCGCGCTGCCCGGCGCGGTGCTGACCCGCGTCGCCTCCAGCCACATCCGCGTCGGCACCTTCCAGTTCTTCGCCGTCCGCCGCGACACCGAGGCGATCCGCCGGCTCGCCGATCACGTCATCACGCGCCATTATCCGGACCTGCTCCACGCCGAGCGGCCGTATCACGACCTGCTCGCCGCCGTGGTCGCGCGCCAGGCCGAGCTGATCGCGCGCTGGCTGCTGGTCGGCTTCATTCACGGCGTGATGAACACCGACAACAGCTCGATCTCGGGCGAGACCATCGACTACGGCCCGTGCGCCTTCATGGATTCCTACAATCCTGCCCAGGTGTTCTCCTCGATCGACGAGATGGGCCGCTACGCCTATGCCAACCAGCCGCGCATCGGGTTGTGGAATCTGACGCGCCTTGCCGAATGCCTGCTGCCGCTGTTCTCGGACGAGCAGGAGAAGGCGGTGGCCGAGGCGCAGGATATTCTCGGCGCCTTCTCGGACCAGTTCAGCGCCGCCTATCAGACCGGCCTGCGGCGGAAGGTCGGCCTGTTCACGGAGCGAGACGGCGACGATGCGCTGATCCAGGACCTGCTCGATGCCATGGCCAAGAACCAGGCCGACTTCACCCTCACCTTCCGCAAGCTGGGCGACGCCGCGGCCGATGACGGCGGCGACGTGCGCGCGCAATTCATGGAGGCCGCAGCGTTCGACGAATGGGCCGGCCGCTGGCGCGCACGCCTCGCGCTGGAGCCGCAAGGCCCCGCCGAGCGACAGGCCGCCATGCACGCGGTCAACCCGCTCTTCATCCCGCGCAACCACCGCGTCGAGGCCGTGATCCAGGCCGCGGTGAACGACGACAATTACGCGCCGTTCGAGGAAATGGTGAAGGTGCTGGCGAGGCCGTTCGAGGACCAACCGGAATACGCCGCGTACGCCGACCCGCCGCTGCCGGATCAGCGCGTGCTGCAGACGTTCTGTGGGACGTGAGGCGGGCTCCACCGCGCACCACCATCTCTAATTGATCAACTGCATGGATTGCGCTTTGCGCGGTCCATTCCCGTCCCGCACGCCCTGTGGACACGTCCCGCCCGCGGGAACCGCTGTCATCAAACTGAAACACACGCGCTCTAACCGCCTGTCAGGGTCGTCTTGCCGGAGACGTCCATCCTCCAACGGTCCCGACAAAGCGCGCCATGCCCTTCAAATTCATCCACATCACCGACACGCATCTCGCGAACCCCGGCGCGATGCTCTACGGCCTCGATCCGCGCGCCCGGCTGGACGCGGCGATCGCCGACATCAACAAGCATCAGTTCGACGCTGCGTTCGCGGTCGTGACCGGCGACCTCACCCATTGGGGCGAGGCTGAATCCTACGCCAACTTCGCCGAGGCGATGGCGGCGCTGAAAATTCCGTACATCGCGATGGTCGGCAATCACGACAAGCGCGTCACCTGCCTCGACGCGCTGAAGGCGGCGCCGCGCGATGCCAACGGCTTCGTGCAGGGCACGCGCACCACCGAGCACGGCGTGTTCGTCTTCCTCGACACGCTGGACGAGACCAGCCATGCCGGCGAGATGTGCGCAAGGCGCCTCGGCTGGCTGGCGAGCACGCTCGCGGCCGCTCCCGACGACCAGGAATTCGTCGTGTTCATGCACCATCCGCCCTTTCCGGTCGGCGTCCACGCCATGGACGAGATCGCGCTCAAGCAGAGCGCCGAATTCGCGGAAGTCATCGCGCCCTATCGCGCACGCATCCGCCACCTCTTCTTCGGTCATGTGCACCGGCCGATCTTCGGCAGCTACGGCAAGATCCCGTTCTCGACGCTGCGCGGGACCAACCACCAGGTCTGGTTCGAACTCGACGTCGCGGCCAGCGAGCATCTCGCCAGCCACGAGCCGCCGGCCTATGGCGTCGTGCTGATCGACGACCAGAACGTCGTCGTGCACAGCCACGATTTCCTCGACCAAAGTCTGCGCTTCCCCTTCGAGCCGCCGGCAGGAGTGGACGGCCGCGACTACGCGCTCAATTTCCGGGCGCGATGAGATGAGCCTCGCTGAACCCGCGGCTCTCCCGGTCGCGACGTCGGCGGCACCGCGTCTACACGTCCTGAAACGGTTCACGAGCCGCTTCAAGGCCTCGCTGCCGGCCTATCTGCTGCTCCTGCCCTCGCTGGTCTTCCTCGCGCTGTTCACCTATGGCGCGATGGGGCGCGTGCTGATCGATGCGCTCTATCAGCGTGCGACGCCGAAGGCGCCGGTGCGTTTCGTCGGCTTTGAGAACATCAGCGCGGTGCTCGCCGACCCCGCCTTCGCAGGCGCCGTCTTCAACAATCTGATCTATGCCTTCGGCACGGCGGTGCCGAGCATTGCGCTTGCGCTGTTGTTCGCGCTGGCGCTGTCGCGCACCCATGCGGTGAACAGCGCGCTGCGTGCCGCGCTGTTCCTGCCGGTGCTGATTCCGATGGTCGCGGCATCCGCGCTGTTCCTGTTCATCTTCCTGCCGAATGTCGGCCTGCTCGACTATTACATCGGCCGGCTGCTGCCGGTGCTGCCGAACTGGCTCGGCGATCCCGACATCGCGCTCTATGCGATCATGGTCATCACGATCTGGAAGAATGCCGGCTATTACATGCTGTTCTTCCTCGCCGGCCTCCAGGCCGTGCCCGAGGACGTGATGGAGGCCGCGCATCTCGACGGCGCCGGCCCGTATCGGCGGCTGCGCCACATCATCCTGCCGGAGCTGAAGCCGACCTTCCTGTTCGTCACCGTCATCGCCACGCTGAATGCGGTGACGCAGGTCGACCACGTCTTCGTCATGACCCAGGGCGGGCCGTCGAATGCGACCAACCTCGTGCTGTTCTACATCTACCAGCAGGCGGTCGAGCATTACGACATCGGCAAGGCCTCGGCCGCGACGCTGCTGACGCTGGCCGCACTGATGGCCCTCACCGCACTGTCCTTCCGCACTATGGCGAACCGCGAGGGCGGGCCATGAAGCTGTTTGATACGCTGTGGAAGGACGCCCCGCTCGCCACCCGCGGCGAGATCACGCCCAAGCTTGGTTTTGCGCTGACCGTGCTGCTCGCGGTCGTCTGGCTGATCCCCTTCCTGTGGATGGTCGTCGCGACGCTGCGCCCCGCGTCCGACGGCATCAACGCCATGGCCGAGCTGATGCCGAGCCTCAAGCCGACGCTCGACAACGTCAGGGATGCCTGGGAGATCGGTGACTTCCCGCGCTACACGCTCAATACCACCATCATCTGCACCGGCATCCTCTTGGTGCAGTTCGTCACGATCACGCTGGCCGGCTTTGCCTTCGCGCGTCTGGATTTCGCCGGCAAGACGCCGATCTTCTACCTGTTCCTGATGCAGCTGATGCTGGTGCCGGTGCTGCTGATCGTGCCGAACCTGTCGCTGGTGGCGCAGCTCGGTCTCTATGACACGCTCACCGGCGTGATGATGCCGTTCTTCGCCTCCGCCTTCGGCACCTTCCTGATGCGTCAGGCGTTCGAAGCCATTCCGACCGAGCTGGAGGACGCCGCCCTGATCGACGGCGCCGGTCTGTTCCAGCGCATCCGCCACATCTACGTGCCGCTGTCTATGCCGAGCTTCTCGGCCTTCGCCATCATCTCTGTGACCAGCCACTGGAACGACTTCCTGTGGCCGCTGATGGTGATCAATTCGCCGGACAAGCGCCCGCTCACGATCGGCCTCTCCGTTTTCACCAAGACCGCCGAAGGCACGCAGGCCTGGGGCACGATCGCCGCGGGTACGCTCATGGTGATTGCGCCTCTGCTCGTCGCTTTCCTGATCTTCCAGAAACGCTTCATCAGCTCTTTCGTCACCTCAGGCATCAAATAGGAGATTTTCCGATGCTGTTCTCCCGCAGGCTCATGCTCGGCCTTGCCATGGTAGGCACCATGGCAGGCGCCCTCGCCGTCCCGGCCAAGGCCGAAGGTCCGACCGAGGTCGACCTGTTCTTCCCCGTCCCCGTCGACGGCAAGCTCGCCCGCGACATGGGCACCCTGATCAAGGAGTTCAACGAGACTCATCCCAACGTCAAGGCGACTGCCGTCTACACCGGCTCCTATGACGACACGCTGATCAAGACGCGCGCAGCGATCAAGGCCGGCAAGCCGCCGGCCGCCGTGATCATGTCGGCGAACTTCCTGCTCGACATGCAGATCGAGAACGAGCTCACCAATCTCGATGCGCTGATCAAGGCCGACGGCACCACCAAGGAGCAGTTCCTCGGCCAGTTCTTCCCGGCGCTGCACGGCAATGCCGTGATCAACCGCTCGGTCTACGGCGTGCCGTTCCACAACTCGACGCCGCTGCTCTACATCAACGCCGACAAGGCCAAGGAAGCGGGCCTTGATCCGAGCAAGCCGCCGCAGACCTGGGCCGAGGTCACCGACTGGGCCAAGAAGCTGACCAAGCGCGAGGGCGACAAGGTGACCCAATGGGGCATCGCGATCCCCTGCGCCTACGACTATTGCGGCTGGATGATGGAAACGCTCACCATGAGCAATGGCGGCCGCTACTACAACGAGGAGTTCGGCGGCGAGGTCTATTACGACACGCCCTCGATGCTGGGTGCACTGACCTGGTGGAACGACCTCATCTACAAGCACAAGGTCCACACGCCCGGCGCTACACCCGGCCCTGCCGTGAGCACCTCCTTCATCTCGGGCAATGCCGCGATGATGATGCTGTCGACGGGCTCGCTCACCTACGTGCGCGACAACGCCAAGTTCGCCTACAAGGTCGCCTTCATCCCGCGCAACGTCCGCAACGCGGTGCCGATCGGCGGCGCTTCGCTGATCATGCCGGCCGGGTTAGAGGCCGACAAGCAGAAGGCCGCCTGGACGCTGATCAAGTGGATGACTTCGCCGGAGAAGAGCGGCTGGTGGAGCCGCGCCACCGGCTATTTCGCGCCGAACATGGCCGCGTACAAGACGCCGGAGATGGTCGAATTCCTGGGCAAGAACCCGGACGCCAAGACCGCCGTCGAGCAGCTCGACGTCGCAAAGCCGTGGTTTGCGACCTACAAGACCGTGCCGGTGCGCAAGAACCTCGAGGACGAGGTGATGCTGGTCCTCAACGGCAAGAAGCAGCCGAAGGAAGCCCTCGCCGCCGCCCAGAAGGCCGCCGACGAGACGCTGAAGCCGTACAATGCGGAGACGTCGCTCAAGCTGCCGTAAGGAGCTGTACGATTTCGAACCGAATACGCATCTCGTAGGGTGGGCAAAGGCGCATAGCGCCGTGCCCACCGTCTACCTCTCAACTCTGTTGATCGATGGTGGGCACGCTTCGCTTTGCCCCACCCTACGAAGCACCGCTCACGAAAGACACTTCATCAGATCGTCACCACGATCTTACCGAACTGATCGTTCGATTCCAGGAAGCGATGCGCTTCGACGATGTCCTCGAAGCGGAACGTCCTGGCGATGACCGGCTGCAACGTGCGATCCGACAGCCCGTCGAGAATGAACGCCTTGGCCTGCGCAAGGCGCGCCGGATCGCGGATGATCTCGTGCACGAGGTAGCCGCGCAATACCAGGCTCTTCGTCAACACGTTGAAGAGCGGAAACGGCGTCGGCTCAGGACTCAATCCACCATATTCGATCAGGATTCCGCCCGGCGACATGGTCGCGGTCAGCGGCTCGAACGCGGGACCACCGACGGCGTCGAAGACGACGCGGACCCCGTTAGATCCGGCGATCGCCTCCAGCCGCGCCCGAATGTCGTCTTCGTCCGAGGCGACGACATGGGCCGCGCCGGCATCGCGCAAGGCCCCAAGCTTGGCCGAGGTCCGCGTCACCGCGACCGCCGTCGCGCCGACCCGGTTCGCAATCTGAATCGCCGCAATCCCGACGCTGCTGGATGCAGCGGTGATGGCGACGATGTCCCCTCGACCAAGCCGGGCGATGTCGACCAAAGCGCCGTAGGCCGTCAGATACTGCATCCAAACGGCCGCCGCCTTCTTGAAGCCGAGCTCCGGCGGATGTTTCACGACGAGTTCGGCCGGAAAGTTCGCGAGCTCGGCATAGGCCGGCCATCTTACCATCGACAGCGGCGGCACGATGCTCACGATATCGCCCGGCACAAAGCTCGTCACATCGTCCCCGACCGCTTCGACGATGCCGGCCGCCTCGAGACCCAGCCCAGATGGAAATGTCGCGCGCTCGATATAGGTCCCCCCTCGCAACAAGGCCTCGGCGCGATTGAGGCCGAGTGACTTGACCCGGATCTGCACCTCGCCCGTCGCCGGTGGCGGAACATCGATGGCTTCGATGCGCAGCACGTCGGGACCGCCATGGTGATGAAAGCGAACGGCGCGGGCCATGGATGCACTCCAAAACAGTTGAACTGAATAGAGCTATGCCGATCCGTGCGAAGAGGATAAATCGCCCAAGCAAGCCAACAGTCGAAACCAGGAGTTTTCAATCATGGATCGCCTGACCAGCATGGCCGTCTTCGTCAGGGCCGTCGATCTCGGCTCGTTCGCGGCTGCGGCCGATGCCCTGGAGATGTCGGGGCCGATGGTCGGCAAGCACGTCCGTTCCCTCGAAGAGCGCCTCGGGGCACGGCTCCTCAACCGCACCACGCGGCGCCAGAGCCTGACCGACGCCGGCCAAGCCTACTACGAACGCTGCCGCGCGGTGCTGAGCGAGGCCGAAGCCGCAGATAGCGTCGTTGCCGACCAGTTGTCGGAGCCGCGCGGCAGGCTGCGCGTCACCATGCCGGCCCTGCTGGGACGGCACTGCATTGCGCCGTTGCTGATCAAGCTCGCGCGGAAATATCCGCATCTCGAACTCGACCTCTCGTTCGGCGATCCGATTGCCGACATCGTCGAGGCCGGCTACGATCTGGCAATCCGAACCGGCGATCTCGACGACCAGTCCGGCCTGATCGCACGGCGCATCGCAAGCCAGCGCATGGTGGTATGTGGCGCGCGGTCGTATTTGCGCACGAGCGGCAGGCCGAAATCGCTCGACGACCTCGCCGCCCATCAAGCGATCATCTATCGCGGCTCAGGGCGTGTCCGGCCCTGGCTCTTTCCGCAGGACGGCGGGCCTCAGCGCGAGATCATGCCATCGGGCCGGCTCCGACTCGACGACCTGGAGGCGATTGCCGATGCCGCGGCACAAGGCATGGGTCTCGCCTGGCTACCCTATTGGCTGGTCCGCGAACGCCTCGACACGGGTGCGCTGGTCAATCTCTTCAGCAATCAGCCCCAATTCCTCTACGAGTGCCACGCTCTCTGGCCGCGCTCACCCCGGCTGCCGCCGAAGGTGCGCGCTGCCGTGGACATCCTCGCGACCGGCTTGCCGAAGCTGATGACGTGACCATGGCTGCGCCCAATTAACTCCTCGTCCACCATCCGCCCCGGCCCGCCGCCGGTAACCATCGCAATTAACAGACCCTCAACGCACCCCCGACAAATCTATCAATGTTTCTGGAGATTTCGCCGTGGATCTGTTGGTTTTCGAGTTCCTGGGATTGGCCTTGGTCGCCATGTGCGTGATCGTGGTGGCGCTGCCCTGCGCCCGCAAATCCTCGGACCGGATCCGTTACGAATAGGAATTTCGTCGGAAAGAGACGATTCCGGCCCGATGCAAGGCTCGAATTCGCTTAGAGCCCCTTGACATCACAGCACTTTCGGCGGAACGGCTGATACCAAGTGTCATGGGCCGTTCATGGATTTAATTACCACCACCGCTGACCTCGCGGCTGCCTGCAGCCGGCTGGCCAAGCACCCCGTCATAACAGTCGATACCGAATTCCTGCGCGAGACCACTTACTACCCGCTGCTGTGCGTGGTGCAGATGGCCAGCGCCGAGGAAGCCGTGGTCATCGACACCCTGGCCGAGGGGATCGATCTCAAGCCGTTCTTCGAGCTGATGGGCAACGAGGGCGTGCTCAAGGTGTTTCACGCCGCCCGCCAGGACATTGAGATCATCTGGCACCAGGCGGGCATCATCCCGCACCCGGTGTTCGACACCCAGGTGGCTGCGATGGTGCTCGGTTACGGCGACAGCATCGCCTATGACGCGCTGGTCGAGAAGGTCACCGGCCACCGCCCGGACAAGACCCACCGCTTCACCGACTGGTCGCGCCGGCCGCTAACCAAGGAGCAGATGCATTACGCGGTCTCCGACGTCACCCATCTGCGCGACGTGTTCGCCGCGCTCGACGCCGACCTGAAGAAGCGCCGCCGCAGCGAATGGGTCTCCATCGAGATGGAGGTCCTGACCTCGCCCCGCACCTATGACTTCCATCCCGAGCGCGCCTGGGAGCGGCTGAAGACGCGGGTCCGCAAGCCCAAGGACCTCGCGGTGCTGATGGAGGTCGCGGCCTGGCGCGAACAGGAGGCGCAGAGCCGCGACGTGCCGCGCGGCCGCGTGCTGCGCGACGAAGCCGTCACCGACATCGCGACCCACGCGCCGACCACGCTGGAGAAGCTCGCCCATCTGCGCTCGGTGCCGAAGGGGTTCGAGAAATCCAAATGGGGCGCGGACATCATCGCAGCGGTCGAGCGCGGGCTGGCGCGGGACTTCTCGAAGCTGCCCAAGCTGGAGAAACCGCGCAACAATTCCAACGGCGCCGCCATCGTCGAGCTGTTGAAGGTGCTGTTGCGGATGACCGCCGAGCGCCACGCAGTCGCAAGCAAGGTGATCGCGACCGTCGACGATCTCGAAGAGATCGCGGCGGACGATGAGGCCGACGTGCCCGCCTTGCGCGGTTGGCGCCGCGAGCTGTTCGGCGACGCCGCGCTGAAGCTCAAGCGCGGCGAGCTCGCGCTCGCGATCGAGAAAGGCCGCGTGATCGGGGTGCAGCGGGCGTAGGGGCACGCTGTCGCGCCGATTTCCCGTCATTGCGAGCCAACGGGTCCGCACGAAGCGCGGCCCGATGACAGGTTCAGGGAAGCAATCCAGAATCCCTCGTCGGAAACAGTCTGGATTGCTTCGTCGCAAGAGCTCCTCGCAATGACGATGGAGAGAGCGACGGAGCCCTACGCCGGCGTCAGCTTCGCCACTTCGCTCTTCATGTCGTTCAGCACGCCGGAGATCGCGTCCACCAGTTCGTCGATCTGGGTCTTGGTCGTGATCAGCGGCGGGCAGATGGCGATGGCATCGAGCATGTTGCGCGAGATCACGCCACGCTCCTGGAGCATGCGGCTGGCGATGCCGCCGACGGCGCCCGGCGTCGTGGCGGCGGTCTTGCGCGCCTTGTCGAGCACGAGCTCGAGCGCGGCAATCATGCCGACGCCGCGAACCTCGCCGACCAGCGGGTGGCTGGCGAGTTCACGCAAGCGGCCCTGCATGTAGCCACCGAGCTCGGCCGCGTGTGCGACGAGGCCGCGCTCCTCGATGATCTTGAGGTTCTCCAGCGCAATCGCCGAGCCGACCGGATGGCCGCCCGCGGTGAAGCCGTGGCCGAGCACGCCGATCTTGTTGCTCTCGTCCGCGATCGGCTCGAACATGCGGTCGTTCAGGATGATCGCCGAGAGCGGGAAATAGCTCGATGTGATCTGCTTGGAGACGACGATCGCATCGGGCTTGATGCCGTAGGTCTCGCAGCCGAACATCTTGCCAGTGCGGCCGAAACCGCAGATCACCTCGTCGGCGACCAGGAGGATGTCGTACTTCTTCAGGACCTTCTGGATCTTGTCCCAATAGGTCGCCGGCGGCACCACGACACCGCCCGCCCCCATCACCGGCTCGCCGAAGAACGCCGCGATCGTATCCGGCCCTTCCTTCTGGATCAGGGCGTCGAGCTCCTCGGCCCGGCGCGTGGCGAAGGCTTCCTCGCTCTCGCCCGGGGCGCCGTCCTTGTAGAAGTGCGGCGAGCCCGTATGCAGGATGTTCGGCAGCGGCAGGTCGAACGAGCGGTGGTTGTTCGGCAGGCCCGTGAGGCTGGCGGATGCGATGGTGACGCCGTGATAGGCACGCAGGCGGCTGATCACCTTCTTGCGCTGCGGTTGGCCGAGCGCATTGGAGCGATAGGCGATCAGCTTCAACACGGTGTCGTTCGCTTCCGAGCCGGAATTGGTGAAGAACACCTTGCTCATGGGCACCGGCGCGAGCGCGACCAGCTTCTCGGCGAGGTCGATCGAGGGACCGTGCGATTTGGCGGAGAACGTATGGTAGAACGGCAGCGCCTGCATCTGCTTGTGCGCCGCCTCGACCAGTCGCTTCTCGTTGAAGCCGAGCCCGACGCTCCACAGGCCCGCCATCGCTTCGAAATAGCGCTTGCCCGACGCGTCGAAGACGTAAGGCCCCTCGCCGCGCTCGATCACCAGCGGACCGGCCTGCTGATGCGTGCGCGCATTGGTGTAGGGATGGAGCTGATAGGCTACATCCCGGGCCTCTTGCGAATTGGGCAGCATGGACATTTGATGATCCCTAAAAACGTCACGCCGCCGGCGGGCCGGCGTCATCACTCGATGGCGAGTACTTGTCTCAAGTACTTGGCTATTGCCCCAACGCAAAACTTGCAATGCCAATTCGTCGGCGGCAAGCGCTCAGCAGCGATGCACAAAGCCGCATATGACAGGACCGTGGATCGCAGAACCCGGCTGGGCAGCTCTCACGCCGCGCCGTCGTCGTCCGCTTCGTCGGTGGCGGAAACGGCTTCCCTCACCTCCACCAGCGCCATCGAGAGCAAGTAGACCGTGGTAGGCAGCCCAAGCCTGCGCGCCTTCTCGGCGGCATGCGACAGATCGCTCGCCAGCTCCTTGAGCTCGTCTCCCCGCGACAATTCTCAACCCCATCGACCGACCGCGGCCGCCTACACCGCAACGGCGCCGCTGGTTCTGATCAGTTCGGCGCTGGACTGGACTGTAGCAAAATTCGCAATGACATCCACTACCGCATCCCGGTAGGCCGCGGCATCGTCCGTGCCCGGCTGCCGGCAAGCCACCGCGTCGGTGATCACATGGTAGCGATGACTGCGGTGAAACCCCTCGACGGCAGTGGCCAGGATGGTCTCGTCCAGGGAAAAGCCGATCAGGATGCAGCGTGTGGTGCGGATAGCGGACATGTGGCCGCCAAACCGCGACGAGCTGTAGGCGGACGGCAGCGGGTGCTCGAACGTCATCTCGCCCGGTTGTGGCCTGGTCTCCGCGATCCAATCGGTCAGCCTGGATGACGGATTGAACCAGGCCGCCTGCGCGATGCGCTTCAGATGCATCACCGGCCATAGATTGCTGCGCCACAGCGTCAGGAGTTCCAGGCAGCGCGCCGTCGTCACATCGCCGTCGCGGATGACGTGGCGGCGGCCGGGGGTCAGGTACTCGACCTGAAGATCCGCACAGACCAGGATCGGCGGATCATCGTGCATTGAAACCAGCATCGAGTTGCGCGCAGCTGCACCGGTTTCAGCGGTCGGCGAGCGCGAGGTCCCGCAGCGGCGAGGTCACCGCCCGCCCGGCCGAGGCATCGAGCACGCCAGGACGGTCCCAATCGCCCTCGGGACGAATGATCACATAGGGATCGCTGTCCAGCGTGATGGCGTCCGGGCCCGGCTCGATCTCCAGCAGCATCTCCGTGTAGGAGAAATCCGAGAACGTGATCTTGCGGTTGTGACCGAGCGGCTTAGCGCCGAAATGGGCCCAGAAATCGACCAGCCGGTCCTGCGCCTGGCCGTAGATCTTGCGAAAGCCCTTGCGCTTCACATAATCGACACTGGCCTGAACCAGCTTGAACGAGACGCGCGAGCGCCGATATTGGTGACGCACCGCAAGCCGCTCCACCTTGGCGAAATCGCCGAAGAAGCGCACCCGCAGGCAGCCCGCAGGCTCGTTGCCGACGAAGCCGATGAAATGCGCCGCGACCATGTCGTTGCCGTCGAACTCCTCCTCGAACGGACAATCCTGCTCGGCGAGGTAGACCGCCGAGCGGATGGCGGTCACCAGCATGAGATCGCTTGGGTCGCGCGCGAGGCGGATGGTGATGGCGCGGGAACAGGGCTTGGCGACTGGAATCCTAGTACCGTGCATCTGCAAAGCTCCTTGATTGGATGACCGCTCCCGGCATGCGCATCGGCTGTCGATGCCAGGGCCGCTCGTAGCACCAAAGGTCGGGCTGGAAGCTCGGGACGGGCGCAAAGCCTGTCGCCTTCATGATGTCGCGTCCGGCCACCGTTGACGGCTGCGCATAGCAATCCGCACCGCGAAACCTTATCTGCCGCAGATGAGCCGCGGCCTTGCCGAGACCGGCGATGCCGCGGCCCGTCGCCGCGATCGCCCAGATGTAGATGGCAGCGACGTCTTCGTCTGCCGATGCGAGATAACGCGTCTCGGGCGCGGTGAGGCAAATCTCGTCGAGCAGCAGCGCGTCATGTCCACGGTCATTGAGAAACAGGAAGGCCATGCCGCCGACGAGCTTGCCTTTGCGGCTGAATGTCAGGATGCTCTGGGGATCGAAGACGTAATATTTGGCAAGCTCCGCCGTCCCGATCTGCACACCCGGCACCAGCCGGTGCGCCATCTCCGAAAGCGCTCCAATTTCGGAAAATTGCGCACAGCGGACGTCGACGTCCGGGCTCAACGGCAAGGCATCGAAATCATGCCTTGCGGCAAACGTGCCCCTTTCCATACTCATGTCGCGCCTCTATCGTTCGAGGCTTTCATGCCCCGCTACGACGAGCTTAGCGGTTGGGGATCAGGAGTATGCAGCAGTTATTGCACCGGGGTGCTGCGATGATGCAGCACCGTGAAGAAGCCCTGGGCGCGTCCTGGGATGATTTGAAGCTGTTTTTAGCGTGCGCAAAATTTAAAAGTTTTCGGAATGCCGCCGAAGAGCTCGGCCTCACCTCCACCACGCTGATGCGCCGCATCGACCGGCTCGAGGAGAGCATTGGGTGCAAGCTGTTCCTGCGCGACCAGAGCGGGCTGACGCTCAGCGATGAAGGCGCCGCGATGATCGCCGACGTCACGCATATGGAGCGTCATGCCTTCAACGTCTTCCGCCGCGCCGCGCGGTCCTCGAACGACACCTCGGGCACCGTTCGCGTCGCGGTGACCGAGGGCCCCGGCAATTTCTGGATCCTGCCGCGGCTGATCGACTTCCAGAAGACCTACCGCAAGATCACGGTCGATCTGCGCTGCGCGATGGAGCAGGCCGACGTCGCGCGGCTCGAATCCGATATCGCCATCCAGCTCGAGCCGCCGACCAATCCCGATCTGATCGTCGCCAAGCTCGGCCGCCTCCACATCTATCCCTTCGTCTCCAAGGAGTATGAAAGCCTCTACGGCGTGCCGGCAACGCTCGCCGAATTGAACAATCACCGCATCATCAAGCAGAGCGCGCCGCAGGTCGACGACGGCGCCTATGCCCGCGTGCTCGGGCTGAAGTCGCTCGAAGGCATCGTCGGGATCAAGACCAATTCGTCGGTGGGCGTGCTCTACGCGGTGGAGCGCGGCGCCGGCATCGGCTTCCTGCCGACGGTGTCGATCGCGCTCGGTGCGCCGCTCGTTGCGGTCGATCTCGGCGTCAGCCATCACGCCGATCTCTGGCTCACCTATCACAAGGAGTTCCGCAGCTCCGAGCGGCACAAGATCGTGGTCGACTGGCTGAAGAAGATCTTCGACGCCAGGACCTATCCCTGCTTCCGCGACGAGTTCATCCATCCGAACGCGCTGGTGCCGATGATGACGGCGGCGCGCGAGGGCTTTGGCCTGGCGGGATACGTGGCGACGGCGCCGACTTAACGCAGGCGAGCGTCAACTCACCATTTGTATTCGAAGCCGAGCGTGCCCTGGTGCGAGGTGAGCTCTTTGCGGAATTTGCCGTCGTAATTGACGTAGAGCCTCGCCACGTTGGTCAGGCTGAGCGAAGCCGAGGCGCCGGCATCCGCGCCGTAACGGCTCTCGCCGATGCCGGGGACGATGATGTTCTGGGCGCCCAGGCTGACCTGGATGGTTCCGAGGTCTTGGTGGAAATTGTCGACGAACTTGCCGTAGGCCGAGAGGTCGAGGATTTTCTGGTCGATGATGAAGTAGCGGCCGACCTCGGCCCCGATCATGACGCGCGCGCGCGAGAGGGCCGACGAGCCGACGTTGAGCGGATCGAGCCCGCCGGTCTCCTGGAACGCAGCGCTGGTGGCGCGCACATATTCCAGCGCGCCCTTGGGCACGATGCGCATCTCGTCCTTGGTCCAGTAATAGCTGATCTCGGTCAGCGCGCCGTCCACGGCGGCGCGATAGCCCGCGGTCGCAAGGCCAAGGCCGGTATCGCGGCTGGAATGGACCTTGCCGAAGCCGTGCACCACCGCAAAGGCCCAGGTCCACGGGCCCTTGTCGACGGAGCCGCTGAAGCCGAGCTGGGTCAGATCGAGGGTTGCCGATTGCAGCGCCAGCGGCACGTCGATGTCGGTGTGGCTGTGGTCGACGGAGAATCCGATGTTGACGCCGGGTGCGAGCCGCGCGCCAAAGCCGGCAACGCCGCCGAAGGTCTTGCGCTTGTCGCCGACGAAGTCGCCTTGCGCATCGGTGCGGACCGAAAGGCCATAGCCCTCGAACCAGGTGCGGTAGCGCGGATCTTCCGCAGCCGCCGAGGCGCCGCCGCCGCCGGGATTGGTGCGGAACACACGGTTGACGCCGCCGGATGCCTGATTGCCGAGCCGCTCCAGGAAGCCCGAGCCGAAACTGAGCATGCTGTTGCCGGCTGACTGATTTTGATTGGTCGAGGTCGGCGACGGAATTGGGGTCGGTGACGGCGTGGGTGTCGGCGTGGGCGTCGGGGTCGGTGTGGGCGTGCTTTGCGCGAAGCCGGGCGTCACGGCCGCCATCGTCACGACCAGTGCAAACGCCATCGCGAGCGCAGCCACGATCCGGCGGATGCGGGTGAGCCCGATCGTCTGCCGTGTCCCGGAGAGCTGCGCGGCGCAGCGCATGACGATGAATCCCGAAAGCGAAGTGGCGGCGCGCAAAAATGCAACAATGTCTGCGGCGCTTGCGACGATTTGTGCCGAACTGCCACGAGGGGTCAACCGGTTGGCGCATAACGGCCGAGGCTATTGCACCGATTGTGGTTCTGCTGCCACAGGTGGCAAACTTGCGCTTGACGGCACCCGGCTTGGTCTTGAAATCCGCGCGCGGCTTGCTAGCCGGCGAATTTCATGTTGCAATATCGGTCACAATCGGAATTGACCGTTTGCTGTGCGTTTCGCGACATTGCGCCTCAAGACTCGAACAGACTTCCGGGAGCCGTTTGTGGCGTGGCACGCGAAAAAGCGGCCGCGTCGTTTTTATATCTAGTGGAGGAGACGAGCGATGCCGCAAAAGGGCACCGTCAAATGGTTCAACCCGACAAAGGGCTATGGGTTCATCAAGCCGAATGGCAGCGACAAGGACGTGTTCGTCCACATCTCCGCCGTCGAGCGTGCCGGACTTTCCACCCTCAACGAGAACCAGGTGGTTGAATTCGACCTCGTGGAGAACCGCGGCAAGTCGTCCGCGGAGAATCTCAAGGTCTCCTGATCTTTCTCGCCGCAGGCGAGAGATCATGACGTTGCCCCCGGCTCTGCCGGGGGGTTTTGTTTGGGGCGCGCGGATGATCTACGTCGACGACTTCCGAAGTCGCTCGAGGCTTTCTTCCCAAGGCATCGAGGTTGGAAGTTGGTGAATGCGGCCGTCTCGATCGACAAAAATGGGGCCGTTTCCTGCGAGCCGGGCACTTGGTTTACCGGTCTCGACGAATTCTCGGGTGTTGTAGAAAAAGACCCACCCTTCATCGATCTCGATGGCCTGCCCCGACAGCATCAGGTCTTCCGCGCATGCCTGACCGACCCGAACAACCTCGGTGTTAGCAAGCGCCAAGGCGTCTTCCGGCGACATCAGCCGTGCACCACCGGCGCGATCAGAAAATTCTCCGAGGGCCCGCTGCCGTCCGTCCTGCACACATCGCCCTCGATCCGGACCTTGCCGGTTGCGAGCAGCCGCAGCGCTTCGGGATAGATCCGGTGCTCAACCTCTAGGATTCGTTCCGAGAGCGTATCTCCCGTGTCGTGGTCGCTGACGGGAACCGCGCCCTGCATCACGATCGGGCCGGCGTCGGTCTCGGGGATGACGAAGTGCACCGTCGCGCCGGAGAGCTTGACGCCGGCGCGCAGGGCCTGGCCGTGCGGGTCGAGCCCGGGGAATGACGGCAACAGCGAGGGATGGATGTTGAGCATCCGCCCGTACCAGGCTTTTGTGAACTCGGCCGTGAACAGGCGCATGAAGCCGCCCAGACAAATCAGCTCGATGCCGTGCTTGTCGAGCGCGGCCTGCAGCACCGTCTCGAAGCCGGCGCGGTCCTTGCCGAACGGCTTGCTCTCGATCACCTCGGTCGTGACCCCGCTCGCCCTCGCGCGTTCGAGTCCGGGCGCATCGGCCTTGTTCGAAATGACGAGCGAGATCTCCGCCGGGAAATCCGCGGCAGCGGCTGCCCTGATCAGCGCGGCCATGTTGGAGCCGCGCCCGGAGATCAGAATGGCGACGCGGCGCTTCATCACAGCGCCAGTCATCACAGTGCCATGTCGAGGTGGCCGTTATAGACGACGCGGTGCTCGCCCTCGGCGGGAATGACGGTGCCGAGCTGCGCCACGGTCTCGCCGGCGTCGGTGAAGACTTCCACGACCTTGTCGACCTTGTCGGGCTCGACGATCGCGATCATGCCGATGCCGCAATTGAAGGTGCGCAGCATTTCAAGCTCGGCGATGCCGGCTTGCGCCGCCAGCCATTTGAACACCGGCAGCACCGGCAGGCGTGCCAGGTCGATGCCGACACCGAGATGCTTCGGCAGCACGCGCGGGATGTTGTCGGTGAAGCCGCCGCCGGTGATGTGGGCAAGCCCCTTCACCGCGCCGGTCTCGCGGATCGCGCGCAGGCAGGATTTGACGTAGAGCCTGGTCGGCGTCAGCAGCGCGCCGCCGAGCGTCATCACCGGCGCGAACGGCGCCTGCGCCGAGAAGCCGAGGCCGGACTGCTCGACGATCTTGCGGACCAGCGAGAAGCCGTTGGAATGCACGCCGGACGAAGCGAGACCGATCACGGCGTCGCCCGCGGCGATGTCCTTGCGCGGCAACAAGGTACCGCGCTCGGCGGCGCCGACCGCAAAGCCGCCGAGATCGTAATCGCCGTCCTTGTAGAGGCCGGGCATCTCGGCGGTCTCCCCGCCGATCAAAGCGCAGCCGGATTCGCGGCATCCCTCCGCAACGCCCGCGACGATGGCGGCCGTGGCCTCGGGGTCGAGCTTGCCGCAGGCGAAATAGTCCAGGAAAAACAGCGGCTCGGCGCCCTGCACCACGAGGTCGTTGACGCTCATGGCGACGAGGTCGATGCCGATGCCGCCATGCAGGCCGGTCTCGATCGCGATCTTGACCTTGGTGCCGACGCCGTCGGTCGCGGCCACCAGGACCGGGTCCTTGAAGCCGGCCGCCTTGAGGTCGAACAGGCCGCCGAAGCCGCCGATCTCGGCATCGGCGCCCGGCCGCGCCGTGGCGCGCACCATCGGCTTGATCAGGTCGACCAGGCGGTTGCCCGCGTCGATATCGACGCCTGAATCGGCGTAAGTGAGGCCGTTTTTGCGGTCGGTCATGCCCGATTTCCAGTGGGTTTGCGGCTGGTTACGTCGAATTCCGGGGACGCGCAATGGCTCGCATGGCGTTCCCCGCTATACTATGTAGACATATCAACCGGTTCAGCCTGCCACGGGCCGGATTTGAGGTCAGAACCGGTGCCGGGAAGCGCTGCGTGAGTATTCCGAATATCATTACCCTGGGCCGCATCATGCTGGTCCCGATCATCGTCTGGGCCATCGTGTCGAGCCAAATGGAGGTGGCGTTCGCCGTCTTCCTGATCGCCGGCATCAGCGATGCCGTGGACGGCTTTTTGGCCAAGCGCTTCAACATGACGAGCGAGCTCGGCGCGCTGCTCGATCCGCTCGCCGACAAAGCGCTGCTGGTCTCGATCTACATGGCGCTCGGCATCTGGGGCGCGATCCCGCGCTGGATCGTGATCCTGGTGGTCTCGCGCGACATCATGATTGTCGCCGCCGTGATCGTGTCCTGGCTGTTCGACCGGCCGGTCGAGATGAAGCCGTCGAAAGTCTCCAAGCTCAACACGGTGGCACAAGTAGCGTTCGCAGCTTTGGTGCTGGCGGCGCTTGCCTTCGGCTTCAAGCCCGCGCCTTATGATATCATCCTGATGGGTCTCGTCACGGTCTTCACGCTCTCCTCCGTGTCGCTCTATCTCGTCGAGTGGCTGCGGCACATGAGCACGATCGAGGCCAAATGAGCGGGGAAGCGGCCCAGCAAAAGGCCAAGTCCCGCACCATCAAGTCGAATCTCTACAAGCGGGCCGGCGCGCCGGCATGGAGCAGAGCAAGCGTGGCAGGCCGCGTTCATCCCCGACAATTGGCGTTTGCGCTTCCGCATGCGGAGAGCCTCAGCCGGGACAACTTCCTCGAGGGCCCCGCCAATGCGGCCGGTCTCGGCCTCATCGACGGTTGGCCGGAATGGCCGAACCGGATCATGTCGCTGGCGGGCCCGGAGGGAAGCGGCAAGAGCCATCTCGCCGCGATCTGGGCCGAGGAAGCTGGCGCCCGCTCGACCACCGGCAATGCGCTGACCGCGACGGACGTGCCCGGCGCGCTCGCCACCGGCGCGCTGGTGGTCGAGGATCTCAAGGCTGGGGACTTCGACGAGCGTGCCCTGTTTCATCTGATGAACCTCGCCCGCGAGGACGGCGCCTACGTCCTGTTCACCGGCCGCGAGGCGCCGGCCGCGCTTCCCATCGAGCTTCGCGACCTACGCTCGCGCCTGCGGGCCGTTCCGGCGGTTGCGCTGATGCCGCCCGACGACCAGCTGTTCCGCGGCCTCATCGTCAAGTTCTGCGCCGACCGCCAGCTCAATGTGGACGAGAGCGTGGTCGGCTATCTCGCGACGCGCCTGGAACGGTCCTCGGCCGCCGCCCGGCGGGCCGTCGAGCTGCTCGACAGTGAAGCCCTGCGGCTCGGCCGTCCCGTCACCCGGGCGCTGGCCGCCGAGCTGCTCCGGGACGCCTGACCGGCTCGCAGGCCTCCCCGAAGTCCGCTTGACGCGGCGCGGGGGCGGAACATCAATGTCATCGAAACGTCATCGCTCTAACACATGCTCCCGCCGATTTTTGCGCTTGAGTCGCAATTGGGGTGAACTGGATGGACCGACTTCTGATGGACTCTGCGCAAGCTGTTGAAACGAAAGAGAAAGCCCCGGAATCCGAGAGCCTTCCGGCCATCGCGTCCAGTCCCGAGCGGTTCATCAACCGCGAGCTGTCCTGGCTGCATTTCAATCGCCGCGTCCTGGAGGAATCGGTCAACCCGAGCCACCCCGTGCTGGAGCGGGTGCGATTCCTGTCGATTTCAGCGAATAACCTCGACGAGTTCTTCATGGTTCGCGTCGCCGGCATCAAGGCCCAGGTCCGCGAGGGCATCGCCGAGCGCAGCCCCGACGGCCTGACGCCGTCCGAGCAGCTCGCGCTAATCAACCGCACCGTCTCCCAGCTCGCCTCCGACCAGCAGGCGATCTGGCGCGACCTGCGCGCCACGTTGGCCGAGGTCGGCATCGTGCTGGTGGACGGCAAGGACGTCAGCAAGGCGGAACGGACCTGGATCGAGGACTACTTCCTCCACAACGTGTTCCCTCTCCTGACCCCGCTCGCGATCGATCCGGCCCACCCCTTCCCGTTCATTCCGAGCCTCGGCTTCACCATCGCGCTGCAGCTCACGCGCGCCGCCGACGGCAAGCAGATGAACGCGCTGATCCGCATGCCCGGCAAGATCGACCGCTTCATCCGCCTGCCAGCGGATGGCACGGTGCGCCTGATCTCGCTGGAGCAGGCCACCGCCCTGTTCATCAACCGCCTGTTCCCCGGCTACAATCTGCACGGCCAAGGCGCCTTCCGGATCATCCGCGACTCCGAGCTCGAAATCGAGGAGGAGGCCGAAGATCTCGTCCGCCTGTTCGAGACCGCGCTGAAGCGCCGCCGCCGCGGATCGGTGATCCGGCTCGAGATCGACGCCAAGATGCCGGAGCAGCTGCGCAGCTTCGTGCAGCACGCGCTCTCCGCCGCCGACGACGAGATCTTCCTGGTCGACGGCGTGCAGGCGATGAACGAGCTCTCGCAGCTCACCCGCCTCGACCGGCCCGACCTCGAATTCACCCCTTACGTGCCGCGCCACCCCGAACGCGTGCGCGAGCATGGCGGCGACATCTTCGCCGCGATCCGGCAAAAGGACCTCATCGTCCACCATCCCTACGAGTCGTTCGACGTCGTCGTGCAATTCCTGCAGCAGGCCACGCGCGACCCCGACGTCGTTGCGATCAAGCAGACGCTCTACCGCACCTCCAACAATTCACCGATCGTGCGCGCGCTGGCCGAAGCGGCCGAAGCCGGCAAATCAGTCACCGCGCTGATCGAGCTGAAAGCGCGGTTCGACGAAGAAGCCAACATCCGCTGGGCCCGCGATCTCGAACGCGCCGGCGTGCAGGTCGTCTACGGCTTCCTCGAATTGAAGACGCACGCGAAGCTCTCGATGGTGGTGCGCCGCGAGGGCGGCAGCCTGACGACTTACGTCCATACCGGCACCGGCAATTATCACCCGGTCACCGCGCGCATCTACACCGACCTCTCCTACTTCACCTCGGACCCGACGATCGGCCGCGATGCCGCCCGCGTGTTCAATTTCATCACCGGCTATGCAGCACCGAGCGATTTGGAAAAGATGGCGGTGTCGCCGCTGACCTTGCGCAAGCGCATCATCGAGCACATCCAGGGCGAGACCGCACATGCGCGGCATGGCCGTCCCGGCGCAGTCTGGATGAAGATGAACGCGCTGGTCGATCCCGACATCATCGACGCGCTCTACGAGGCCTCGCAGGCCGGTGTCCAGGTCGAGCTGGTGGTGCGCGGCATCTGCTGCCTCAGGCCCGGCATTCCCGGTCTGTCGGAGAACATCCGCGTCAAGTCGATCATCGGCCGCTTCCTGGAACATGGCCGAATCTACTGCTTCGGCATGGGCCAGGGACTGCCGAGCGCGAAAGCGGCTGTGTATATCTCGTCCGCCGACATGATGCCGCGCAACCTCGACCGCCGCGTCGAGGTGCTGTGTCCGCTGCAAAATCCGACGGTGCATCAGCAGGTTCTCGAACAGATCATGGTCGCGAACCTGAAGGACAATGAGCAGAGCTGGCAGTTGTTGCCGGATGGGTCTTCAACGCGTATGAAGACCGCGAAGGGCGAGGAGCCTTTCAACGTCCACAACTACTTCATGACGAATCCGAGTCTGTCTGGCCGTGGAAAGTCGCTCAAGGAATCCTCGCCGCGTCGTCTCACGCGCCGGAACGAACGTCATCAATCCTGATCGGGGATTTGCGACGTGAAGCGGCCGCGCAAGCGCGGCTCGAGCGTCGCGGTTATCGACATAGGCTCCAACTCGGTCCGCCTCGTCGTCTACGAGGCGCTGGCGCGCAGCCTGATCCCGATCTTCAACGAGAAGACGTTGTGCGGCCTCGGGCGCGAGGTGCAGAGCACAGGCCTGCTCGCGCCCGACGCCATCGACAAGGCGCTGACCTCGCTGAAACGGTTTCGTGCGCTGTGCCGGGTGATGAAGGTCGGACGCGTGTTCGCGATCGCGACCGCCGCATGCCGCGACGCCTCCAACGGCTCCGATTTCATCGCCAGGGCCGAGCGGATCTGCGCGGTGAAGATCGAGATCCTGTCGGGCTCGCGCGAAGCACGACTGTCCGCGCTCGGCGTGATCTCCGGCATCCACCATCCAGACGGCATCGTCGGCGACCTCGGCGGCGGCTCGCTCGAGCTGATCGACGTGCGCAGGAACGCCGTACGCAGCGGCGTGACGCTGCCGCTCGGCGGCCTCGCACTGCAGGACCTCGCCCACAAATCGCTCAAGCGCGCCGACCGCATCGTGCGCGAGGAGATCGACGGAGTCCAGTTACTCACTGCCGGCCGCGGTCGCACCTTCTATGCCGTCGGCGGCACCTGGCGCGCGCTCGCGCGCATCCACATCATCCAGAGCGGCTATCCGCTCCAGGTGATGCACGGCTATTCCATTCCGGCTGCCGAGGCGCTCGACTTCTCGCGCCGCCTGCGGCGCCTCGCCGCCGCCGACATGCTTGCCGACATCGAGATCGTCGCCGATGCGCGGCGCCCTCTCCTCACCTATGCGGCGCTGGTGCTCGAGCACATCATCCGCGTCGCGAAGCCAAAGAACATCGTGTTCTCCACCTTCGGCGTGCGCGAGGGCCTGCTGCACGAGAAGCTGCCCGAGACCGAACGCAACAAGGACGGGCTGATCTGCGCGGCGGAGGAGCTGAACCAGCTGCTGTCGCGTTCGGCCAGGCACGCGCGTGAGCTGATCGCCTGGACCGACCGCCTGGTGCGCGTCGTCAAGCTGCGCGAGACGGAAGTGGACCGCCGCCTCCGCCACACCGCGTGCCTGCTCTCCGACATCGGCTGGCGCGTGCATCCCGATCATCGCGGCGAGCAGACGCTCAGCCTCGTCGTCAACGGCAATTTCGGCGCGATCACCCACACCGAACGCGCCTTCGTCGGCCTGTCGGTGTTCTATCGCTATGCCGGCCTCAGCGAGGAAAACCAGCCGCCGGTCACCATGCAGGAGCTGCTGACGCCGGCCCAGCTCGAACGCGCGCGCCTCCTGGGCGCCGCGTTCCGCGTCGCGCATCTGATCTCGGCCGCACGTCCCGGCGTCCTGCCAGCCACGCATTTCCGCAGCCAGGGCCGCAAATTGATGCTGGTGTTCGAGCACCGGCTCGGCGACCTCGTCGCCGACCGCGTCGGCAGCCGCTTCCGTCAGCTCGCCCGCCTGGTTGGCCGCGCCGGTTCAATCGTCAGGCGCTGACCTCTCAGCCGGGCCTCATCTTCCCGGGCCGTCTGTTGAGCCACATCATCGCGCCGCTGACGAAGAGGACGAGCGGTGCGAAGCCGGCCGCGAACACCAGCAGGCGTCCTGCGAATCCGAACGTCGCGCCATTGTGGAGCCAGAGCTGCTCGGCCAGATAGCGGTCCGCCATCGACATGGTGCCCGGCGTGCGGTCGTGCACCACAGCGCCGCTCCACGGATCGAGCCAGATCGCTCCACGCGACCGCACGGCGGGATCAGCTCCATCAGGACGGAATTGCACCCGCCAGGTGTTGCGCGTTGCGGTCGGCGGATGGAGCATGGCGACCGTCGCACCGGGCTGGACCTCTTGTGCGCGTCGCATGATCGCGTCAGGTGAGAGCACCGGCGTCCCTGCCGGAGGCGGGATTTCGACTCGCGGCGAGCGATCAGGCGTCGGCTGCGACACGAGGCCGACGATGGGCCGCACCAGGTCGGGAAAAACGATGCCGACGCCGGTGATCGAGATCAACAAGAGCACGGACAGCGCCCAAAAGCCTGCCGCACCGTGAAGGTCCAGAACAAATCGGAACAGTGAGACGTTCTTGCGCACCGAGATCGATCGCCAAAACCGCCCCGGCTTCGGCCACCAAAGGAAGAGACCCGAGACCGCCAAGCCGAGCAGCACGAACCCGGCCACGCCGACCAGTTCCTTGCCCCAGAACTCATAGAGCAGCAGCGTAAAATGGAGACGGTAAACCTTGAGTGCGAATGCGTTGGCGTAGTCACGCCGTCCGAGCACCTTGCCGTTCGAAGGATCGACCATGGTGGTCCACCGGTTCGGGTAGCTGCCTGGCGCGGTCTCATGCGAATGGATCACGATCCAGACCGGCCAGATCCGATCCGGTGCCAGGATCGTCGCGATCGGCGCCGGATCCGCTGCAGCGGCGGCGTGCATCACCTCCGCTAACGTGACGCTCTGCTCCGGACCGGCGGGCGCATAGAGCGCCGGATTCAGGGCGACATCGATCTCCCGGTAGAAGACGATGAAGCTTCCAGTCAGGCCGATCAGCACCACGACGATGCCGCCGATCAATCCGAACCAACGGTGCGCCCACAGCAGCGCGTGCTGCACGCGTCCGGGCAACATACTGGATCGGGCGGGCGCCGAGCCGCCTCGACGTGGCGCCCTGATTGTTTGGTCCATTCAGAGCACCCGTCGTCCGCGCCTGATCCAGCTCCGCAGCCGGCCCGAGGAGGCCAAAGCTCAGAAGTCGGTCGACATCGACAAGAGCAGGGTTCGGGGCGAGCCTTGCGCTAGCGCAGAGAAGCTCGCCACGCCCGCCCAGTAATTGGTATCGAACACGTTCTGGACCAGAGCGCGAACCGTGACGGGCCGGTTGTTGATGCGCGTGTTGTAGCGCGCGCCAAGATCGAGCCGCGTCCAGGCCGGGACGACCTGCGTGTTGGCCCCATTCAGATATTGGTGCCCGGTATAGATGGTGTTGGCGACCAATGTCAGCCCTGGTGCGAACGGGGTATCCCATTCGGCAGACAGATTGGCCTGCACCTCGGGCACTCCAATCGGCGTCTTGCCGAAATTGGCCAGCGTGCTCGTCTTCGTCAGCTCCGCGTCGATCAATGTCACGCCGCCAAGAACGCGAATGCCGGGCTGCACTTCTCCAAACACGGTGAATTCCACGCCGCGATTGCGCTGCTCCTGATCAGCCCGGAAGACGTTGCCGGCACCCGTCTGCCCCGACGGCTTGGTGATCTCGAACAGGCTGATCGTGGTCGCGAGCGCGCCGAAATCGACCTTGACGCCTGCTTCCTTCTGCTTGCTCAAATACGGCGCAAGGACCTCGCCCTGATTTGCCGCCGTCGTCGGCGCGGTGTCGCCCTTGCTGAGCCCTTCGATATAGTTGGCGTAGAGCGAAACGTTGCTCCAGGGCTTGACGACCAGGCCGACCATCGGTGTGAACGCCGTCTGGTCATAGGCCGAACTCACGGCGCCCGTGGTGGTGTTGTAGTTGTTCGACCTGACGCCCTGTTGCCTGACGCCGACCGTCAGCTGAAGCCGCTCCTGGAGAACCGACATGGTGTCGGCCAGCGCAATGCCGGTCAGCTCGGTGTCCGACAGCCGCGGCACGGTCGCGGGAGCCGCAACGAACTGCTGGGGACGCGCGATCGGCGCATAGATGTTGGACGACACCGCCGTGCCGTTCACCGAGCCCCGCGAGATCTCATCCCCATAGTAGCTCCCCTGCAAGCTCACGGCATGACTGATCGCGCCAGTCTCGATTCGGGCCCGCACGCCGACGTCGGCCACGTTCCTGTCGATGTCGAACTTGAATCGTCCCGGTGTCGACGTGGTGTTGCCAGCCGCATTCAGGATCGTTGGCGTCCCGAACAGACGGTCGACCTGGGTCCTGCCGCCTCCGACATCTGCAAACACCGTCACGGCGTCAGTCACATCGTATTCGGCGCGCGCCAGAAGCGAATTGTCGTGAACCTTGGCGAATTCCCAGGCCTGGGTGACATTGCGCCGTCCGACCGGCGCGGTCGGAACGGCCACGCCGGTTGCGACCAGGAACGGTCTCGTCGGCGCGTCGAACTTTTCCTCCTGCTCGATGAAATCGAGCGAGGCCCTGAACTTCTCGCCGCGATAGTCGAAGGCTGCAGAGCCGACATGCGCCTCCCGCGTCTGGTTGTCCAACGGCGTATCGCCGTTGTGATAGCTGCCATTGACGCGAATACCGAATTCGCGATTTTCACCGAACCGCCGGCTCACGTCGAGATGTGTGCCGAGCTGGGTGTTTGACGCGTAGTCGGTCGTGACCCGCGTGAGATCGATATCCCCGGCACGCTTCGGAACGATGTTGATGGTGCCGCCGACACTGCTGTTCGGCGCCATCCCGTAGAGCAGCGCGGTCGGGCCTTTGATGATCTCGATGCGCTCGACGTAATCGGTGAACACGCGGTAGTTCGGTGCAACGCCATAGACGCCGTGGAAGGCGATTTCCCCGACATTGCCTTCCCCGATCGGAAAGCCGCGGATGAAGAAGGAATCGAGAATGCCGCCGGTCTGGCCGGTGAAACGGACCGAGGGATCGTTGCTGACGACATCGGCGACGGTGACCGCCTGTTGATCTTCGATCCTCTTCGCCGTGAAGCTCGTGATGTTGAACGGCGTATCCATGAAATCCTTGTTGCCGAGCAAGCCGACCTGGCCTCCACGTGCCACCTGCCCGCCTGCGTAGGTCCGCGGCAGTGAACCGGGCCTCGCAGCCGTCGGGGTCGCTTCCGCCTGCAATTTAGCCCGCTCGTTCGCGGGCGCGCCGCGGCCCGCCCTCCTGACCGGATTGGCTCGTGGACGCGCGCGCGGCTTCGGCGCGTCTGCGGTGACGGTCACCGCCGGCAACGTGCTTCCCCCCGCGGCCTGGGGCGCGGCGCTCTGCGCGCTGCTGCCGTGCAGGACGCCGTCGCTACACAAGGCAATGGAGACCACGGAAACCGCGAAGGCTCTCGGGCTGGCGCACGTCAGAAGCGTCTTGATGCGAGCGGCAAGAACGGCAACAGGACGACAAAACACTTTCGACGACATCGCACCTTCCGATTTCATGAGCATGAACGTCGGGGCGAGGTGCCGTGGGAACCCTCGTCGAGTCAACGAAAGCACCCTTGAATCTCAGTAGTTTATAATAAGACAAGGTCTAAATCGCGTGAGGGTTGCGAACGACGACTCTCAACGCAACGCCCGCGCGCACGACGCGAGCTCTCGCGAAGCGAGATGCGCGCCGGTCATACGAATGCAATGATGGGAGGATTCGGTCGAACCCGTGGCCGGTGATCGCTCGCGTCCTGCCGACGCGGGAAGCGCCCCAGTGACGTGGACGCCTCTCATCGCTGGAGGGGCGGCTGCACCGATCAGCGCTTCAACGTCACTCCGCGGAGGCCTTGGCGTGCCGTTCGGAGGATTCGAGGGCGGCCGCGGTGACACTGCGCCGGCGCCAGATGGTGCCGACCACCAGCACGACGACGACTCCGATCACAGCACAGAAATACTCGCCGCCGGCCCCGCCATGGCCGAATTGCGGGGGAATGCGAAGGGCGCCGAGCACGCCGTCCAGCGAGGCGCCGAACGGCCCCTCGAACAGCGCGTGCAGCCGCGGCGTGACCCCGGGATCGGTCGCCATCACCGCGCCCGCGATCCAGCCGAGCAGCGCCGCACCGGCCCAGACCAGCACCGGGAGCTTTGTGAGCAGTGCCATGATCAGCGCGGCGCCGGCGACGATCAGCGGCACGCTGATGGTAAGGCCGAGGATCAGCAGCGGCACGCTGCCATTGGCCGCGGCAGCGACCGCAATGACGTTATCGAGACTCATGACGATGTCGGCCACCACGACGATCTGGATGGCGTGCCACAGATGCGCGGCAGCGTCGACGTCGTTCTCGTCCTCGTTCTCCGGCACCAGGAGCTTTGCCGCGATCACGATCAGCGCAACGCCGCCGACCAGCTTGAGGTACGGCAGCTCCATCAGGGTGGCGACGACGCCAGTGAAGATGATCCGGAGCATCACCGCTGCGCCGGCGCCGAAGATCATGCCCCAGAGCCGATGCCGCGGCGACAGACCGCGGCACGCGAGTGCAATCACCAGCGCGTTGTCGCCGGAGAGCAGGACGTTGATCCAGATGATCTTGCCGACCGCGATCCAGAAAGTCGGTGCGGCCATCTCGTTGCGGAACTGGGTAAAGAAGGTCCCGATCGTAGCGGGATCGAAGATCTGCCAGAGCCAGTCCACAATGGGTCCCTTCGCCCGTCGCCTTCTAGTCTGCCGACTGGATCAGCCGACGATCTCGTTACCCGAGAAGAATTGCGCGATCTCGATCGCGGCGGTCTCCGGCGCATCCGAACCGTGCACCGAGTTCTCGCCGATCGACTTGGCGTAGAGCTTGCGCACGGTGCCCTCGGCGGCCTTGGACGGATCGGTCGCGCCCATCACCTCGCGGTACTTGGCGATCGCGCCCTCGCCTTCCAGAACCTGAACCACGACCGGGCCGGAGGTCATGAATTCGACGAGCTCGCCGAAGAAGGGGCGCGCCTTGTGAACGGCATAGAAGGTCTCGGCCTGCTCCTTGGTCATGCGGATGCGCTTCTGCGCCACGATGCGCAGACCCGCCTTCTCGATCACGGCGTTGACTGCGCCGGTCAGATTGCGCTCGGTCGCGTCGGGCTTGATGATCGAGAAAGTGCGTTCGATGGCCATGATCTTGTCCTTGGGGAGAAAGCGGGGGTTCGGGGTTGCGGGGCTTATATCGGCGCCTTTGTCGGACGGCAAGCGACCGCGGAACAGCCTCATAGGCGGTTTCCGCGAGGGGATGGCTCCCGATCCGCTGGATGACGACAATTTCACCCAGATGAACCCAATCTGAAACCGCCGTCAGGATCCGGTTCAGCTTCCCCGGCGTAAGGTTGGGCCCATCGAAACCGAAGCCTGACCTCAGGCAGACCGTTTCGGCGGCCTTTCCATCGGCGCGATAGCCCCGCGCTGGCAGTCTTCAGGAGATAACCATGTTGAGGAAACTTTCGCTTGCCGCTGTCGCCGCGGTCGCGCTGGGAGCTGCGCTGGCGCCGACCTCGGCCTCCGCTCATTGGCAAGGCGGCGGGCATGGCGGTGGCCGGCACCACGGGCACGCGCACCATCACCACGGCCATCACCACGGCCATGGCTGGGGCGGACCGCGCTTCTACGCTGGCGGTCCCGTCTCCTACGGTTATGGCGGCTGCTATGTGCGCCGGCTGGTCCCGACCCCCTGGGGACCCCGCTGGCGGCTGATCAACCGCTGCTACTGAGCCCGTCAGCACCTTCCGAAGGCTACCTAAGCCCCCAGGTACCTTCCAAGAGAAGCCCCGGCGCCCCCCTCGCCGGGGCTTTGCCTTGGCGTACAAGGCACCGCTCATACAATTTTTACGAGAATGCCCCGGCTTTCCCCACAGCCAGCGAAACCATTTCGCCGGCAATGACTTGGTACCGTGTCCTTACTTCGAGAAACACGGAACCTTGCGATGGCTGGCCTTTTTGCCAATGACAGCGAACAGATCGACCGGCGCACCAGCCGCTCGATTTGCGATGCCGTGGGCGAACGGCTGCAGCAGAGCCTCCGGCCCGAGCCGCGCCTGCCGACCCATCTCGAGCAGCTCCTGAACGAGCTGCAGCGGCGCGAGCGCGAGACGCACTAACGGAAAAACGAGTTGCGTTCGCCGCGCCTTGCGGTGACAAGGCCGCATGCTCGCCATCACCGACCTCTCCATCCGCCTCGCCGGACGCCTTTTGATCGACCAGAGTTCCGTGCAGATCACGCCCGGATCGCGCGTCGGCTTGGTCGGACGCAACGGCACCGGCAAGTCGACGCTGTTCAAGGTGATCCGCGGCGAGCTTGCGGCCGAGCACGGCTCGGTGACCCTGCCGCCGCGCTGGCGCATCGGCAGCCTGGCGCAGGAAGCGCCGAACGGTCCCGAAAGCCTGATCGCGGTCGTGCTCAAGGCCGACCTCGAACGCGACGCGCTGCTGACCGAGGCCGAGCACGCGACCGATCCGCACCGCATCGCCGAGATACAGACCCGCCTCGTCGACATCGACGCCCACTCGGCGCCAAGCCGCGCGGCCGCGATCCTCTCCGGCCTCGGCTTCTCCGCCGCCGATCAGCTCCGCCCCTGCGCCGAGTTCTCCGGCGGCTGGCGCATGCGCGTCGCGCTCGCCGCAACGCTGTTCGCGGCGCCCGACCTTCTGCTGCTCGACGAGCCCACCAACTATCTCGACCTCGAAGGCACGCTCTGGCTGGAGGATCACCTTGCGCATTATCCGCGCACGGTGATCGTGATCAGCCACGACCGCGACCTCCTGGAAAGCTCGGTCGACCAGATCCTGCACCTGGAGCGCGGCAAGCTCACGCTCTACAAGGGCAGCTACTCCTCCTTCGAGGAGCAGCGCGCCGCGCGCGAGCTGCTCGACGCCAAGGCGGTCAAGCGCCAGGAGGCCGAACGCGCCCGCCTGCAGTCCTTCGTCGATCGCTTCAAGGCCAAGGCATCGAAAGCCCGGCAGGCACAGTCGCGCGTCAAGATGCTGGAGCGGCTGAAGCCGATCACGGCGCTGGTCACCGAGGACGTGCGCGAGATCAGCTTTCCGGCGCCGGAGAAGATCTTGTCGCCGCCGATCATCGCCGTCGACAATGCCTCGGTCGGCTACGACCCGGCGAGCCCGGTGCTGGGCCGCGTCACCTTGCGCATCGACAATGACGACCGCATCGCGCTGCTCGGCGCCAACGGCAACGGCAAGTCGACGCTGGTGAAGCTGCTCGCCGGACGTCTCGCGCCGTTCTCCGGCAGGGTGACGCGCGCGGACAAGCTGTCGATCGCCTATTTCGCGCAGCACCAGCTCGACGAGCTCAACGAGGACGCCTCCGCCTACGACCACGTCCGCAAGCTGATGGGCGATGCGCCCGAAGCCAAGGTGCGCGCCCGCGCCGGCGCGATCGGCTTCTCCGGCAAGGCGGCCGACACCAAGGCGGGCAAATTGTCAGGCGGCGAGAAGGCGCGGCTGCTCCTGGGGCTTGCGACCTTCTTCGGCCCCAACATGATCATCCTGGACGAGCCGACCAACCATCTCGACATCGACAGCCGCGGTGCGCTCGCGGAAGCGATCAACGAGTTTCCCGGCGCGGTGATCATGGTCTCGCACGACCGTTACCTGATCGAGGCCTGCGCCGATCGGCTCTGGATCGTCGCCGACCGCACGGTGACCAATTACGACGGCGATCTCGACGAGTATCGCCGCCTGGTGCTGTCCACGCGCAACGCGGAAGCTCCGCGCGAGCGCAGCGCGCCGCCTGAGAAGCCGCAGCGCCCAAGAGCGGACAATCGCGGAGGCTTGAAGAAGCGCATCGCCGAAGCCGAGGCCGAGATCGCCCGCGTCAGCGAGATCATCGCCAAGATCGACACGGCGCTCGCTTTGCCCGACATTTTCACGCGCGATCCCAAGCAGGCGGCGCAGTTGTCGAAGGCGCGTGCCAATGCCGCCGACGCCCTGGCGCGCGCCGAGGAGCAATGGCTCGAGGCCAGCACGCAGTTCGACGAGGCGGCGGGCTAGCGCCTTCGCTGCACTCCAACCAACGTGCAAAACAACCCCATGCACAGTACCGGCATGATGGCACCGGCGAGCGAGCCTTTGAACAAGCTGCATTTTACCCGCTCGACCGGCAAGCCAGGCGGACCGCAAAAACTCAATCCGCGTATTGCCCGGCGGCCTTGATGATCGGCGCCCAGCGGTCGATCTCGCTGGTCAGCATCGCGCCCAACGCCTCCGGCGTCGCCTTGTCCTGCGGGACCGGCTCGGTGTTGATGTCGTTGAACCGGGCGATCAGCGCGGGATCCTTGAGCGCGGTCTGCAGCGCCGCGGTCAGCTTCTGAACGATTGCCGGCGGCGTGCCCTTGGGCGCATAGATGCCGTGCCAGACACCGAGCTCGAAACCCTTGAGGCCGGCCTCGTCGGCCGTCGGCAGATCGGGCAGGCTCTTCAGCCGCTCCTTGGTGGTGATCGCGTAGGCCTTGACCTGCTTGGCCGTGATCGGCCCGGTCGTGTTCGTCGCCTGGTCGCAGGTGAGATCGATCTGCTTGCCGAGCAGGTCGTTCATGATCGGGCCGTTGCCCTTGTAGGGCACCGTGGTGAGCTGCTTCTGGATCGCGGTCATGAACAGCATGCCGCACAGATGCGAGGCCGCACCCAGGCCGGCGTTGGCGTAGGTCAGCTTGTCGCCCTGCTGCTGGGCGTAGGCGACGAGCTCCTTGAGCGTGTTGGCCGGGAAATCGGGCCGCGCAATGATGGTCATCGGCGCGTTGGTCACGAGCCCGATCGGCGCAAAGGCCGTCTTGGTGTCGTAGCTGAGGTTGCGGTAGAGCGTCGCCGCTGTGGAGATGCCGACGTGATGGATCAGCAGCGTGTAGCCGTCCGGTTGGGCGCGCGCAGCGCGGGTCGTGCCGATGGTGCCGCCGGCGCCGGTCGCGTTCTCGACGATGACCTGCTGGCCCAGGGATTTCGCCATGCCTGCGGCCGTCAGGCGGGCGATGGTGTCCGTCGGCCCGCCCGCGGCGAATGGAACCAGGATGGTGATGGGCCTCGTCGGATAGTCCTGGGTGAACGCCGCACTGAGTGGCAGAAGCAGAGCCGATAAGAGAGCAATGAACCGCATAGTTTCCTCCGGGATTGTTGTTTGCGCCATCAAAGCGCATTCCGGGGCGCGCTGCCATCACGAAAGCGACGTCGGTAGGAAGGTTACGATCACGGCCATCATCGCGCCACCGGTGTGGGTGGATATCGGTTGCGCATGATCTCTCTGGAAAACCGCTTCGCACTCCTCCACATCATGCCTTAGGTTGGCCAGTTGTGGGATCGACCACGCGACAACCCAAGGGCAACGGCCAGACATGCGAGTTCAGCAGTATTTGCTCCTGTTGGGAGCAGCCCTGCTTGCAGCGTTTAGCGCGACCCTGGCATTGGTCATCCCGCTTTGCGTGCAGATCGAAGACCCGATCAACATCGTCGTCGTCACGCAAGTCCTGACCTTGACGATGACGACGTTCATCGTCGCAACGACCCATGCCATATTATTCGGTCTTCCATTCTATCTTTTCGTCCGCCGCAAGCGACCGCGCGTCGGGATTGCAGCCTGCGCGCTCGCAGGCTTCCTCGTCGCGGCAATGCCTTTCAGCGTCCTAGCATTGATCGGCGGCGGCGTGCCAACAATGGTCAATCGGTTCAATGGCGCGCCACCCCCGTTTAGTTGGATCGAGTACGTCAGCACCCTAGCAGTTCTGGGTTCGTCGGGCCTTGTTGGCGGCCTCACTTTTTGGGCTGCCATGCGATCGTCCATATCTAGCCGGCGATCGTGGAGTGTCGTTTCTGCGGCCGTGCTTCTGACGGGCGGCGTCTTCATCCTGCCGATCGTCGTAAGGGACAGAAGCTGCCACAATCTCTTCAGAGACAGTCGCACGTCCGTCCGACCGCAAGTCTATGCAAATTTGAAGGTGCCCGCCGAAGACTGGAAGAGACTCGAGCAAACGTTCACTGACTTTGGTCAAGCGCAAGCGCTGTCGATTCGGCGCGACGTCCACACCCGGGATGGACGTGTCGTGTGGCGTAGCGTGGACCTGTGCAGCGATGCCGGAGTGAGTATCAGCGTGGGCGACGAGCCATGGCTCGCTGGCGTGCATTCGGCTCGCGCGGATGAAGGCATGACCTTCAGCATCTATTCGCTCAAGCCGGACTCGGGCTGGAGACTGCTCGCCCGCCATCTCCTCGACGAGATCGAAAAGATGTGGCCCGAGAAAATTACGTTCCGGGGACCGAGCGGCCAGATCCTGTCGTTCGAGGATGCGATGAAAGGACGGCCATAGCCATCTTGCGCGCTCGCCTTACGCCGACTTCTTCTTCGCCTTCGGCTTCGCCGCCCTCGGCATCGGCTGCGGGTCCGGATTGCCTTCGATCGAAGACAGTCGTCCGGCGGTGAGCGTCTAGATGCGCGCCGACCGGTAGTCCAGGTAACGACGGCAACGCGGTGGCCGATGGCATTTGTTGGAGAGGTTGACGCTCGAAGACGCCCCGATCCCCGCACCACATCGCATTCGGTGTGACCTGCGCGCGACGTTGCCGCTCGCTCGCTTACGTCTGCTGCTCGGCTTCGCTCTCGAGCTTGTTACGGAGTGCCGCGACGATGCGATGAACCGTTTGCAGATCCTTGACCGCAAGCCCTTCGGAAAGGCTGTTGACCCACGGCATCTGCAAAGCCATGGCGGCGTCGAAAGCGCGCCGCCCCTTGTCGGTGAGGACGACGAGCTGTGCGCGGCGGTGATGCGGATTGGCCTCGAAGGCAACGAGGCCTTCCGCATGGAGGTCGTTGACGATCCGCTGCACGTTCTGGCGATTGCCGCCGAGATCGCGGGCGAGCCAGGCTACCGGCTGCGGTCGCTCCGCCTGCACGATGGCGCCGAGAATTTGCCAGCGGGCGCTGGTGAGCCCCAGCCGGGCCACCAAGCGGTCCCCTGCGGTCAGGAGCAGGCTGTTCAACCGGAACAAGTCAAGCATGAGGTTCGTCAGAGCATCGCCGGCCGGCGTTCGCAGGGATTTCCGCATCCGTCACCATAGACAGTTATTGACATCATGATGTCAAACTAATAGATTGCCCATAATACCATATTGACACCATAAAACCATCTCGACGGAGTTCGTCATGGCAAGCTTACGCCCACTGGACCCTGACTTTCCCATCGAGCGTCAGCTCGGCATCGACACCGGCCCTTTGGTGCTGGTGAATCTGTTCACGCTCGACAAGGCCGACGAACAAAGCTTTCTCCAGGTCTGGCAGGACGATGCCGCCTTCATGAAGCGGCAGCCCGGCTTCATCTCCACCCAGCTTCACCGCGCGATCGGCGAAAGCCCCACGTATCTGAACTACGCAGTTTGGCAGACGAGTGCCGACTTCCGGGCTGCGTTCACGCACCCCGAGTTCAGGTCGAAGATCTCGGCTTACCCTGCATCCGCGGTCGCCTCCCCGCACCTGTTCCAGAAAGTCGCGGTGCCCGGCATCTGCGTCGCGTAGCTCGCTTCTAAAACGGCAGACCCATGACCAAGATCATCCACCCAGTCGCGGGAGCGGTCGCACTGATCACCATTGCGACCTTCTGGTTTTCCACGGCTCTCACCGAGCTGTTTGCATCGCACGAGACCATAGCCATGGTGAAGACCGCCATACCGTGGGGCTTCCTGCTGCTCATTCCGATGCTTGCGGCGACGGGAGGCTCGGGATTCGTCCTGGCAAAGCAGCGGCGCGCCGGGCTGATCGGTGCGAAGATCAAACGCATGCCGTTCATCGCCGGCAACGGCATCCTGATTTTGATTCCCACCGCGTTGTTTCTTGCCTCCAAGGCGAAGGCCGCGGAGTTCGACACCACGTTCTACGCCGTGCAGGCTCTCGAACTGGCCGCCGGAGCAACGAACATCGTTCTGCTCGGTCTCAATATGCGCGACGGCTTTAAGATGAAGGGCCGTTTGCCCGTTCGCCAGCCTGACCGCTTCAGCACCAAGCCGATTCTCTGAGGGCGCCGCCAACAGGGCTTTGCATCGGGTCCGCCCCGCTGATGTCCCGGGTCGAAGATTCTTCCGTTTCACCGCGGCGGAGGCGATCCCCGCCTACGCCTGCTTCTTCTTCGGCTTGGCTGCCCTCGGCACCGGCTGCGGGTCCGGATTGCCTTCGATCGAGGACAGACGTCCAGCGGTGAACGTGTAGATGCCGGCGCGCGGACCAGTGGTCCAGGTGACGACGGCGACGCGGCGGCCGCCAGCGTCGTTGGACAGGTTGACGGTCGAGGGCGCGCCGATGCCGCGCACCACGTCGCACTCCGTGTGGCCGAGCGCGACCGTGCCGCCCATCGGTGCCGTCGTCGAGGCGTTGGCGTCGGCCGGCCCGGGCGGCGGCGCCATGCCGGGACAGGCGCCGTCGGCGCTGACGAGATCCTCAGCCCGCACCGGCTTGTCGGGGGTCAGCGGCGGCGATTCGATCGAGATGTTCTTGATGAAGAGGCGGCCGGGTTTCTGGAACCATTCGGCATCCTTCGACAGCAAATCGGCCCCGCCCGCGCAGCCCGCGACCAGCGGTGCTACGGCAGCCAACGCAATCAAGAGCGAGCCGGGAAGCTTTTGATGTCGCACGATAAACGAATTCCCCACGTGAAGGACCAGCCCTAAGCGATTGTCCCAACATCCCTTTGCGGCATGAAGGTGGCCGAAGCCAGCATCGCCCGAAAACTGCAAATTATCATTAATTGCGGCTAATTGCGCTTCTGCCACCGGCCGCGGTCGTCGGCCTGCCAATAGGTGACATCAAATCCCCGCGCCTTGCAATCCGTCCAGGCCGCGCGGGCGAGCGCAAGCGCGTCGGGATCGTCGCCGTTGAACAGCAGCACCATGCGCTCATAGCCCTGCGCGTCCTCGGGCAGCGCGGCGTTGTCGACCAGGAAGCGGACATTGGCCCCATTCGGGTTGCCGCCCTCGATCGCCAGCACGATCGGCTGGTCGGCCACATCGTTCACCCGCCATGTCGCGTGCGGCAGGAATGAATCGTCGCGATAGGTCCACAAATGCGAGTCGAGCGCATCGGCGCGCTCCTCCGAGGTCGACTGCACCATGACGCGCCAGCCGCGCTCGAGCGATTTCTCGAGAAGCGGCGGCAACACATTCTCCACCGTCATGTTTTGCAGATGGTAAAACAGCACTTCAGTCATGTCGGGTCATTTGCGCTCGTAATGGTCGGCGACCAGACGGTCCAGCAGGCGGACGCCGTAGCCGCTGCCCCAGCTCTGGTTGATGTCGGTCTTCGGCGCGCCCATGGCGGTGCCGGCGATGTCGAGATGGGCCCAGGGCACGCCGTCGACGAAGCGCTGCAGGAACTGCGCGGCGGTGATCGAGCCGCCATGGCGGCCGCCGGTGTTCTTCATGTCGGCGAACTGGGAATCGATCAGCTTGTCGTATTCCGGGCCGAGCGGCATGCGCCAGACCTTCTCTCCGCTCTCGATGCCGGCCGTGAGCAGCCGGTCGGCCAGTTCGTCGTTGTTGGAGAACATGCCGGCATGCTCGGTGCCGAGCGCCACCATGATGGCGCCGGTCAGCGTCGCAAGGTCCACCATGAATTTCGGCTTCACCTTCTTGGCGACGTACCAGAGCACGTCGGCGAGCACGAGGCGGCCCTCGGCGTCGGTGTTGATGATCTCGATGGTCTGGCCGGACATCGAGGTGACGATGTCGCCCGGCCGCTGCGCGTTGCCGTCGGGCATGTTCTCGACGAGGCCGATGGCGCCGACCGCGTTGACCTTCGCTTTGCGCGCGGCGAGCGCATGCATCAGGCCGACGACGCAGGCCGCGCCGCCCATGTCGCCCTTCATGTCCTCCATGCTGCCGGCCGGCTTGATCGAGATGCCGCCGGTGTCGAAGCAGACGCCCTTGCCGACGAAGGCGACGGGGGCCTCGCCCTTCTTGCCCCCGTCCCAGCGCATGATCACCGTGCGGCTCGGCCGCGCCGAACCCTGGCCGACACCGAGCAGCGCGCCCATGCCGAGCTTCTGCATCGCCTTGACGTCGAGCACCTCGACCTTGACGCCGAGCTTGCGGAGCTCACCCGCTCTGCGGGCGAACTCCTCCGGGAAAAGCACGTTCGGCGGCTCGTTGACGAAGTCGCGTGCGATGATCACACCGTCGACGACATGGCCGGCGGCGGCGAACGCTTTCTTCGCCGCACCGGCATCGCCGACCGCAAGCGAGACGTCGGCGCGCACGCCGCCCTCCTCGCCGTCCTTCTTCCTGGTCTTGTAGCGATCGAACTTGTAAGCGCGTAAGCGCAGGCCCGAGGCGATCGCAACCGCCTGCTCGCTCGTCATGGCGCCACCCGGCAGCTCCGCCAGGATGGTCATGGCGCTGGTGCCGGCGGGCAGCTTGCTGGCCGCCACCCCGCCGAACTTGAGGAAATCGTTGGCCTTGAGGCCGGTCGCCTTGCCGGCGCCGATCACGATCAGCCGGTTCGCCTTCACCCCCTCCGGCGCCAGAATGTCCAGCGCAGCACCACTCTTGCCCTTGAAGGCGGCCGCAGCCGCCGCGCGCTTCACGATCTCGGCAGCGCCGCCGAGGGCCTTGACCGTCGCCGGACCGAGCTTCAGGCCGTCGTCGCAGAACACGACCAGGATGCCACGAGGGGCGGCAGACAGCGGGACAAAGCCGACCTTGATGGCATCGGACATGGATAACTCCTCCAAAAGATGGGGCTTTTCGTCGTTCGGGCGTTCCAGCCACAACCGGACCTGAACGGCGATTCACTGAGGCGTCCCCACTATGGCCAGCCGCCCGGCAGATGCCAAGCTCCGCCGTGGCCCCCACGCCACAACAGCGAAATATTAACCATATGATGAGGGTGCCATGGGGCAGCCATTTTGTTGACGGATCAAAGGGATGGTAGTGAGAGAATGAACTGGCGGAAGAGCTGTTGGCCGACCTTGGGGATCCCCTGATCGGGGATTGGTTGGGCAGCCGGAATTCCGATCGGAATTGGGGCTTGGTGGGAATTCGTGCGGTAGCGCATGGGGTCGATCGATAGGTATATCTTCCGCACGACGCTGGCGTCGTTTGCGCTGGTCCTGGTCAGCCTCACCGGCGTGATCTGGATTACGCAGGCGTTGCGGGGCATCGACCTGATGACGAGCCAGGGTCAGACCATCCTCACCTTCCTCGGCATCACCAGCCTCGTGATCCCGGCCCTGGTCCTGATCATCTCGCCGATCGCGCTGATGATCGCGATCTCGCACACGCTGAACAAGCTCGCGACCGATTCCGAGATCATCGTGATGAATGCCGCCGGCTTCTCGCCGATCCGGCTGTTCGTTCCGTTCTTCTATGCCACCTGCGTGGTGGCGCTGCTGGTCGCCTTCATCGCGGCCTATCTCGCCCCGGACGGGATGCGGCGCATCAAGCAGTGGGATGCCGAGATCACCGCGGACGTGCTCACCAACATCCTGCAGCCCGGCCGCTTCGCCCGGCTCGACGAGAACCTCACGATCCGGATTCGCGAACGCCAGCCGGGCGGCATCCTCGCCGGCATCTTCATCGACGACCGCCGCGATCCGAACGAGCGCGTCTCGATCGTCGCCGAGCACGGCGAGGTCGTGAAGAACGAGACCGGCTCGTTCCTGGTGCTGGAAACCGGCAATCTCCAGCGCTTCGAGGCGGGCAAGCGCGATCCGGCGCTCGTGGCCTTCGGCCGCTACGGCTTCGACATGTCGAAATTCGCCAAGGGCCGCGACGTCACCCTCGGCATCCGCGAGCGATATCTCTGGGAGCTGTTCTCGCCATCCGACAACGATCCCGTCTACAAGCAGATTCCAGGGCAGTTCCGCGCGGCCTTGCATGACAGCCTGCTCGCGCCGATCTATCCGTTCGCCTTTGCGGTGCTGACCTTTGCCTTCCTCGGAGCGCCGCGCACCACTCGCCAGAGCCGCAACTTTTCCATCGCCTCCTCGATCGTGGCGGTGTTCGGCCTGCGCATGGCCGGTTTCGCCTGCTCGGTGATGGCGGTGAAGTCGCCGGGCCCGGTGCTGGCGCAATATGCGATGGTTTTCGGCGCGATCGGCGCCGGGCTGTGGATGATCATCCGCGGTGTCGTGGTCGAGCCGCCTCCCGGCCTGATGGAGGCCATCAACCGGTCGAACGCACGGATCGCGCGGCTGTTCGGACGTCCGGCCACCGCATGAGCATGCTCACCAACACACTCGGGCGCTATTTCGCCGGCCGCTTCGTGGTCGCGGCGCTCGGCGTCTTCGGCGGCATTTTCCTGCTGCTGGTGCTGGTCGACTACATCGAGATGGTGCGCAAGACCTCGGGCCTTGCATCAGCCTCCGCGATCATGGTGGCCGAGACCTCGCTGTTCCGCGTGCCGCAGCTCCTGGAGAAGCTGACGCCGTTCTGCATGCTGATCGGCGCCATGACCTGCTATCTCGCCCTCTCCCGCCGGCTCGAGCTCGTGGTGGCGCGCGCCGCGGGCATCTCCGCCTGGCAGTTCATCTCGCCCGCGCTCGGCAGCGCGCTTCTGATCGGGGTGATCGCCACCGTCGCCTACAACCCGATGTCGGCCAATTTGCGCGAGCTGTCCAAGCGCATGGAAGCCGAGCTGTTCGGCTCGGCACCCGGCGGCGGCATCCAGGACGCTTCGGGCTTCTGGCTCAACCAGATGACCAGCGACGGGCAGACCATCATCAATGCGGCGCGCAGCGAGCAGCAGGGCATCCGGCTCACCGGGCTGACGCTGTTCCGGTTCGACCAGGACCTGCACTTCAAGGAGCGGGTCGAGGCACGCGAGGCGACGCTGGATGCCGGCCGCTGGCTGTTCAAGGGCGTCCGCCGCTTCTCGCTGGACGGACCGCCGATCGACCAGGCCACCCTGGAGATTCCGACCACGCTGACCGAGGCGCAGGTCCGCAACAGCTTTTCCACCCCCGAGACTGTGTCCTTTTGGCAACTACCGAGCTACATCCGCTCCTCCGAAAGCTCGGGCTTCGCGACAGCGGGATACCGACTCCAGTATCAGAAGCTTCTGGCACAGCCGTTTTTGCTCGCAGCCATGGTGATGCTCGCGGCCTCCGTGTCGTTGCGCTTCTTCCGGATGGGCGGCGTGCAGAAGATGGTTTTGAGTGGCGTGGGGGCAGGCTTTCTGCTCTACGTTCTGTCGAAAGTAACTGAGGACTTGAGCAAGGCTGAGTTGATGCATCCGATCGCTGCGGCGTGGTTGCCCGTTGTGGTGGGCGGCCTCACCGGCTTTTTGGCCTTGCTCTATCAGGAGGACGGATAGTGACTGCCGTCCGCCGAGGGCTCGTGTCTCGTTTGACGCGGCGCACATGGGTGCGCGCGAACGGGCGCGGCTTGTCCGTCCGCAGGCTCCTGATTGCCGTCGTCGCGGCTGCCTCGCTCGGCGGCCTGATCGACGCTGCCGCGGTGGCGCCGGCGGAGGCCCAGAGCTTCACCTACAATCCTCTGCCGCCGCGTCCGAAGCCGCCAAGGGCCCCCAACGACAACCAGATGCTGGTTCAGGCCACCGAGGTGGACTACGACTACAACAATTCGCGCGTCTCCGCGGTCGGTAACGTGCAGCTGTTCTACAACGGCACCAGCGTCGAGGCCGACCGGGTCATCTACGACCAGAAGACCAAGCGGCTGCATGCCGAAGGCAACATCCGCATGACGGATGCCGACGGCAAGATCACCTATGCCGAGATCCTGGATCTCTCCGACGATTACCGCGACGGTTTCGTCGATTCGCTGCGCGTGGACACGGCGGACCAGACCCGCATGGCCGCGAGCCGCGCCGACCGCTCCAGCGGCAATTACACGGTGTTCGAGAATGGCGTCTACACGGCCTGCGCGCCGTGTAAGGACGATCCGAAGAAACCGCCGCTGTGGCAGGTCAAGGGTGCCCGCATCATCCACGACCAGCAGGAGAAGATGCTGTATTTCGAGACGGCACAGATCGAGTTCTTCGGCGTGCCGCTCGCCTACATGCCCTATTTCTCGACGCCCGACCCGACCGTGAAGCGTAAATCCGGCTTCCTGATGCCGGGCTATATTTCCGGCACGGACAGAACGGGCTATGGCGTCGAGGTTCCCTATTACTGGGCGATCGCGCCCGACATGGACGCAACCATCACCCCGCGCTTCTTGTCGCGGCAAGGCGCGCTGCTGCAGGGCGAATTCCGCCAGCGCCTGATCGACGGCGCCTACCAGATCCGTGCCTACGGCATCTACCAGCTCGATCCAGGAGCATTCGCCGGCCAGCCCGGCGACCGCGAGTTCCGCGGCGCCATCGACACCAAGGGTCAGTTCGCCCTCAACGACAAATGGGTCTGGGGCTGGGACGGCGTGCTGATGTCCGACTACTACTTCTTCTCGGACTACCGGCTCTATCAGTACCGCGATCCGCTCGGCTCGTTCCTGTTGCTGCCGACGGAAGCGCTGTCACAGCTCTATCTGACCGGCGTCGGCAATCGCAGCTTCTTCGATGCGCGCACGATGTACTGGCTGAGCTATTCGGGCAACCAGAGCCAGGTGCCGATCGTCTACCCGGTGATCGACTATTCCAACGTGCTCAACTATCCCGTCTTCGGCGGCGAGGTCAGCTACAAGACCAATTTCGTGAACCTGTCGCGCGACGATGCGGTGTTCGACCCGATCACGACGCTCGCCAACACCAACAGCCTGTGCACCACGGCGTCGGCCGATCCGCTGGCGCGGATGCCCTCGCAGTGCCTGCTGCGCGGCTTCCCCGGCACCTACACCCGCCTCACCGCGGAAGCGCAGTGGCGCAAGTCCTTCACCGACCCGTTCGGCCAGATCTGGACGCCGTTCGCGAGCCTGCGCGCCGACGCGATCAAGTCCTCGGTCTCCAACCAGCCCGGCGTGTCGAACTACCTGCCCGTCGGCGACACCGAGGCGTTCCGCCTGATGCCGACGGTGGGCCTGGAGTACCGCTATCCCTTCATCAACGTTCAGCCCTGGGGCTCGACCACCCTGGAGCCGATCGCGCAGATCATCATCCGGCCGAACGAGACTTACGCCGGCAGGCTGCCGAACGAGGACGCCCAGAGCCTGGTGTTCGACGCCTCGAACCTGTTCAGCGTCGACAAGTTCTCCGGCTACGACCGCGTCGAGGGCGGCGGCCGCGCCAATGTCGGCGTGCAGTCAACCACGCAGTTCGACAGGGGCGGCGCCGTCAAGGTGCTGTTCGGCCAGTCCTACCACCTGTTCGGCCTGAACTCCTTCACGGTGCAGGATGCCATCAATACCGGCCGCGATTCCGGCCTCGACAAGCCGCGGTCGGATTACGTTGCGAGCGCCAATTACTCGCCGAACAGCACCTACACGTTCAGCGTCCGCTCCCGCATGGACGAGCAGACCTGGAACGTGCAGCGCTTCGAGGCGGAAGGCCGCGCCAACTTCAATCGCTGGTCGGTCAGCGTATTGTACGGCAATTACGCAGAGCAGCCGGAGCTGGGCTATCTGACCCGCCGCGAGGGCATCCTGACGACGGGCTCGCTGAAGGTCGCGACCAACTGGGTGGTGTCGGGCTCGGCGCGCTGGGACCTCGAGGCCAACAAGATCAACCAATATGTGCTCGGTGCCGGCTATGTCGACGATTGCTTCGTGCTGGCGGCGAATTACGTAACTTCGTATAGCTATTCCGCGGGCACCGCACCGCCCACGCTGAGCCACGCGTTCATGTTCCAAATCGGCCTGCGCACGCTGGCGAACTCGTCGACTTCCAGCGGTTCCGCCGGCCTCCAGTGAATGGTTTGAAAGTGCCGGCCGCGTTTGCCCTATCTCGACGCGGCCGACATGCGAGCGACATCATGACGACGCCATTGCCTGTCTTCCGCCTCCTTCTCGCCATCGGTGCCGGGCTGATGTTCGCCGCCCTGCCCTCGCCGTCGCGCGCGCAAAACATCGCCGTGATGGTCAACGGCGATCCCATCACCGATTTCGACATCGAGCAGCGCACCAAGCTCGACCAGCTGTCGACGCAGAAGACCCCCAGCCGGCAGGAGGTCATCAACGTGCTGATCGACGACAAGGTCAAGATCAAGGAAGGCAAGAAATACGGCGTCGATCCCAGCGTCTCCGACATCAACCAGTCCTATGACGGCATGGCGCAGCGCATGCGCATCACGCCGGATCAGCTCACCAAGTCGCTCGAATCCAAGGGAGTCCGCCCGGAGACGCTGAAGAGCCGCATGAGGGCCGAGATGGTCTGGGGCAGCCTCGTGCGCGGCCGCTTCAAGGAGAAGCTGCTGGTCGGGGAGCGCGACGTCGCGCAGGCCGTGCAGGCGCAGACCGGCGAAAAGCTCCAGGTCGAGGGCACCGAGTACAAGATGCAGCCGATCGTGCTGATCGTGCCGCGCGGCTCGTCGGCAGCGTTCCTGGAGACCCGGAAGAAAGAAGCGGAGTCCTATCGCGCCCGCGTCGGGAGCTGCGAGGAGGCCAATTCGCTGTTCCGCTCGACCCCGAACGCGACCATCCGCGACACCGTCACCAAGACCACCGCGGAGCTGCCGGAGCCGCTGCGCAAGGTGCTCGACGACACCCCGATCGGCCGCCTGACCGCGCCCGAGATGACCAAGAACGGCATCGAGATGGTGGTGCTGTGTTCGCGCAAGCCGACCATGATCGACACGCCGAAGAAGCGTGAGGTCCGCGAGAAGATGTATCAGGAGAAGTACGAGAAGACGCAGAAGGCCTATCTCGACGAGCTGCGCAAGGCGGCGATGATCGAATATCGCAACCGCTGATGGCCAAGCCCTTCTCAGAGCCCTCAACCGAGTCCGCAGCCAAGCCTCTTGCAACCAAGCCTCTTGCAACCAAGCCTCTTGCAGCCAAGCCCCTTGCCCTCACCCTGGGAGAGCCCGCCGGCATCGGCTCCGACATCACGATCGCGGCCTGGCTCAGGCGGGGCGGGCTGAACCTGCCCGCCTTCTATCTGCTCGGCGACGAGGCCCTGATCGCGCGCCGCGCCAAGGCGCTCGGCGCCGATATCAGGATCGCCGCGGTGAGCCCCAGTGAAGCGGGTTCCGCGTTCACGGACGCCTTGCCCGTGGTCGCGACCGGCGAGCGCGCCACCGCCGAGCCCGGCAAGCCCGATTCATCCAGCGCGCCGGCCGCGCTCGCCTCGATCCGGCAGGCGGTCCTCGACGTGCGCGCGGGCCGTGCCGGCGCCGTCGTCACCAACCCGATCGCCAAGAGCGTGCTCTACCGCGCCGGCTTCCGTCATCCCGGCCATACCGAATTCCTCGCCGAGCTCGCCGCGGAGAACGGCCGCGTGCCGCAGCCGGTGATGATGCTGTGGTCGCCCCAGCTCGCCGTCGTGCCCGTGACCATCCACGTCTCGCTGCGCGATGCGCTGGGCGAGCTCACCAGCGAGCTGATCGTCTCGACCGTCCGCATCGTCGCCGCCGAGCTGAAGTCCCGCTTCGGCATCGCAACGCCGCGCATCGCGGTCTCCGGTCTCAATCCCCATGCCGGCGAGGACGGCTCGCTCGGCCACGAGGAGCAGACGGTCATTGCCCCGGCGCTGAAAGTGCTGCGCAACGACGGCATCGAGGCCAAAGGGCCGCTACCCGCCGACACCATGTTCCACGAGGCGGCCCGACGGACCTTTGATTGCGCGGTCTGCATGTATCACGACCAGGCGCTGATCCCGATCAAGACCGTCGCCTTCGACGACGCCGTCAACGTCACGCTCGGACTGCCCTTCATCCGCACCTCGCCCGATCACGGCACCGCCTTCGACATCGCCGGCACGGGCAAGGCCAACCCGGCGAGCCTGATCGCCGCGCTGCGGCTCGCCAGCCGCATGGCGGCTGCGACAAGCTGATGAGCGCGATCGACGACCTCCCGCCGCTGCGCGAGGTCATTCGCCGGCACGCGCTGTCGGCCAGGAAATCGCTAGGCCAGAACTTCCTGCTCGACCTCAATCTCACCGCGCGCATCGCGCGCGCGGCCGCGCCGCTCGAGGATTCCACCATCGTCGAGATCGGCCCCGGCCCGGGCGGGCTGACGCGGGCGCTGCTCGCGCTCGGCGCAAGGCGCGTCATCGCCATCGAGCACGACGAGCGCGCGATCCCGGCCTTGCAGGATATTTCTGCGCGCTACCCTGGTAGGCTCGAGATCGTGCATGGCGATGCCATGACCTTCGATCCACGCCCGCTGCTCGCGGGCGAATGCGCCAAGATCGTCGCCAACCTGCCCTACAACATCGCGACCCAGCTTCTCATCAACTGGCTCACCACCGAGCCCTGGCCGCCCTGGTACGAGATGATGGTGCTGATGTTCCAGCGCGAGGTCGGCGAGCGCATCGTCGCGCGCGAGGACGAGGAGGCCTATGGCCGGCTCGGCGTGCTCGCCAATTGGCGCTGCGAGACCAAGATCCTGTTCGACATTGCGCCGTCCGCCTTCGTGCCGCCGCCGAAGGTGACCTCCTCCGTCGTGCGCCTCAAGCCGCGCGCAGAGCCGCTTGCCTGCGATCGCAGGCTGCTCGAGCAGGTCGCCGCCGCCGCCTTCGGCCAGCGCCGGAAAATGCTGCGGCAAAGCCTGAAATCGCTGAATGTAAATCCGGCGCGGCTTGCACATGCCGCCGGCGTCGACGCGACGCGGCGCGCCGAGACCATTCCCATCTCCGGCTTTGTTGCCATGGCGCGTGAATTGGCGGATATACGCAGCGAAACCGAGTAACCAAGAATTCCGGAGGAAAGAAAATGGCGTTGATGCGTCGGCAGTCCCTGGTCAAGTTCGATGCGCCGCTGTGCGAGACCATCGTCGAGACGCCCAAGCCGCAAGGCCGTGAGGTCCTGGTCCGCATCGAGCGCTGCGGTCTCTGCCATTCCGATCTCCACATCCAGGACGGCTATGCCGATCTCGGCGGCGGCAAGAAGCTCGACACCACGCGCGGCATGACGCTGCCCTTCACGCTCGGCCACGAGATCGCCGGCGTCGTCGACGAGGTCGGCCCCGATGTTCCGGCCAGTCTCGTCGGCGCCAAGAAGGCGGTGTTTCCGTGGATCGGCTGCGGCCAGTGCCGCGACTGCGCCAATGGCGACGAGAACCTTTGTGTGAAGCAACGCTTCCTCGGCGTCTCCATCGACGGCGGCTTCGCCACCCACGTTCTGGTCCCCGACGCCAAATATCTGCTCGACTACGATCCCCTCCCCGTCAACCAGGCCGCGACCTTGATGTGCTCCGGCGTCACCGCCTATGGCGCGCTCAAGCGCCTGGTCGACCGTCCGCGCCAGCGCAATTTGCTGCTGATCGGCCTCGGCGGCGTCGGCATGATGGGCCTGTCGTTCGCGCAGGCGATGTTCAAGCAGCCGATCACGGTCGCCGACCTCTCGCCGGCCGCGCGCGAGACCGCACTCAAGAACGGTGCCGCTGTCGCCTACGATCCGGCCGAGCCTGACGTAATCAAGCGCATCCTGAAAGAGACCGAAGGCGGCTTCGACGAGATCGTCGATTTCGCCGGCAACGAGAAGTCGATGGCCTTTGCCGTCGCGGTTGCCGCGCGCGGCGGCAAGATCGTGGTCTCCGGCCTGATGGGCGGCCAGTTCACGCTGCCGATGGTGCAATGGGTCTACAAGCGCATGACCATCGAGGGTTTCATGGTCGGCACGCTCGCGGAGGCTGACGAGTTGATGGCGCTCGCCCGCGCCGGCAAGATCAAGCCGACGCCGATGCGCGAGGAGCCGATGGGCGACGTGCAGAAGTGGATCGACGAATTGCGTGCCGGCAAGGTCGTCGGCCGCATCGTCCTGAAGAACTGACCGAGGCGCGGCGGGTCCGACGCAAGTCTCGCCCGCCGCACGGAACGCCTGCGGCCGCGCCGCGTTGGCTGCGCATGTCGATCCGTTGCACCGTCGAAAGCGCATTCTTCATCGCCTGGAGCTGCCTGGAGAAGAGCGGCGAGCTCGGGCCGCCGGACGCGAGCGCGAACTTCCTGCTCGACGCCATCGAGGCCCAGCTTCGAACCGGTGAGCGCCGGCAATTGATGCTCGCCAACCGGGCGATCGACGCTTACCGCGCCGCCGCGTCACAGGGCCGACTGAGGGAGGATCGCGAAATCCGCTGCGGCTGACGATCCTCGCTGCCGTCCAGCCCGCTGAAGCCGCGACGCCGTACTCTAGTTTTCAACGTTCGAACGTCCGTTGTGTGCACTTTGGAACCGTCGGTTCCGCCGCGGAAACGTAGGTTTGCCGCTGGCGCCGATTCCCGGCCCGCCCAAGAGAACACAATGTGACCGGTCGGCCCCAGAACGATCTGCTCCGGCAGCTCAATCATCAGGATTTCGAACTGCTCGCGCCTCACCTCCAGCCGATTGAAGTCGAGGCGAGCCACGTCCTGCATCACGCCGGCGACGACGTCGCCGCGGTCCATTTTCCATGCGGTCCCGCGCTGGTGTCGTTCGCCGTGCCGGTCGAGGACGACCGCGAGGTCGAAAGCCTGCTGGTGGGGCGCGAGGGTGCGGTGGGCATCGCCGCCGGCCGAAGCCCTTCGCTCGCCTATTCGCGCATGATCGTGAAGCTCGGCGGCACCCTGATGCGGCTGCCGCTGCGCGCGCTCGAGCAGGCGCAGCCGAGGTCGGCGACGCTCCAGGACGCCTTCGCGCGCTACGCCGACTGCCAGTTCGCGCAGCTCTTGCAGACTGCGGCTTGCAACGCAGCGCATTCGATCGAGCAGCGTGCCGCCAAGTGGATCATGTCCGCGCAGGAACATATCGGCGGAGCCGAGATTCCGCTCACCCACGAGCAGCTCGCCGGCATGCTGGGCGTCTCCCGCAGCTATGCCAGCCGCGTCATCCAGATGTTCAAGGCGCGGCGCATCCTCGCGACCCGCCGCGGCGCCATCCTGATCCTCGACGCAGCAGCGCTCGAGGCGAGAGCCTGCTGCTGCAACGATTGGGTGAAGAAGCATTTCGACGAGGTACGTGGTGGAGCGGCAACCGCGGAGGGCTGATGCCTCTTCTATCACGCCTGACGCGGCGACTGCCGCTTCAGATGAAGATAGGCCGGACTGAAATCGCCGAGCCGCTGCAGCTCGCGCCATTTCAGCACGACCAGCTCGCCGTCGCGAAGATCCATCGCGCCGCTGCGCCTGATATCTGCGAGCGTCCGATTCACCGTCGCGATTGCCATGCCGAGCGTCTCGCCGAGCTGTGCGAGGCTAATCGGCATGCGGCAGCGATTGCCGCGCACCAGCTGCGCCGCGCGGGCACGGTAGAACAGCTCGCAAAACAGATGCGCCATGCGCGTCTGCATCGGCCGGGCGCTGTTGTTGGTGATGGCCTCGCGAAAGATCGCGGCGTCGCGCAGCGTCTCGCGCCAGACTGCGAGGGCGAAGGTCGGCCTCCGTCGGAACGCGATGAACAATTCGCGGTGCGGGATGAACGCAACCGACGCCGGCCCGAGCGCACTGAGCCCGTGATCCATCTGATCGATGAACAGCCCCTGCGCATCCGGAAGATCGCCGGTGAGGTGGAACGCCAGATATTGCCGCCGCCCGCTGCCGAGCAGGTGATAGCGGGCAACCATGCCGGAGACGACCAAAGCGGAATGCTCGGGCTCGTCGCCTTGACGGATGAAATCCTCATTGGGTGCGTAATCGCGCAGCATGAAGGTCAACGCGCGAATCTCGGCAATATCCTCCTCTACGAGCACCGTGTGCTCGCCGAGGTTCCGTATCAGCACGTCGTGAGCTCTTTCCATGGGGCGGCCAAAAATCTCGCCGGTTCTATCAAATGATACGTCCGGCTTGCGTTCAGCGGACTAGAACGCAGATCGGAAGCACAGGTTGCTAACCGGCTTGCGACGCATCGATCGCAGCCACGCCATTCCCCCGATTTCGGACGGCCGGCCTTCATATGAAAAGCACCACTCTCCTGGAACGCATCCGGCGCCTGTTCGCATCCGATGCCTGCGAGCATCTGGACAGCATCAGAGATGCCTTGCTGAAGGGAACACTGAGGGAGCCGGTTCGGCCGATGTCGGATCAGGAGCTCGCTCGCGCCATCCGCGAGTTCCGCTCCGTGCCGGTTTCCGACTGGACGCTTGCGAAACTGTCGCGTCGCCTGGCCGAGGCGTCCGTGCCGCGGGACGGCTGAAGCGGCACGCGAGGCTCATGCCACATTCGAAATTCATCGCCCGTCTCCAGGTGATCGAAGGCCTGTCCGAGGACGAGCGCCGGCAGATCGCGGACTTGCCGTCCACGCTGCGCCAGGTCGCGGATGGCGAGATCGTGCTACGCCAGGGTGAGGCCGCGACCCGCTGCGTGTTCGTCGTCAGCGGCTTCCTTTACCAGTCGCGCATCGTCGGCGACCGCAACCAGACCCTCTCCTTCCATGTTCCCGGCGACATGCCCTGCCTGCACACGCTGCTGGTCTCGCCGATGGACGCGGACCTCGTGGCGCTCGGCCCGACCATCGTCGGGACCGTCGCCCACAGCCAGCTCCGCCAGCTGCTCGACAGCTCGATCCACCTGACCCACGCCTTCTGGCGCGAGACGCTGATCGACGCGGCCATCTCGCGGCAATGGATCGCCCGCCTCGGCGCACAGGCGGCGCTGCCCAAGGTCGCGCACCTCATCTGCGAGCTCGCGGCAAGGCTGGAGATCGTCGGCCTCGTCAAGCGCAACTGCTTCCAGATGCCGATGACGCAACGCCACGTCGCGGACGCCTGTGGCCTGTCCATCGTCCACGTCAACCGCACCATTCAGGAGCTGAGGCATCGCGGGTTGATCGCCTGGGACGGCAGCGAGATCGAGCTGCTGCAGCCCGACGAGCTGCGCAGACTTGCGGATTTCACGCCTGATTATCTGAGCTGAGCGGACCGCCACGCGGCGAGCAGCGGTCCACCGCTCCCCAGCACGGGATCCGTCTTCGGCTTGCGGACCTTCGCGATGCGCTTGACCGCGTCGGGACGCTGGCGCGTGTCGGTGCACTCGTCATAGGTGCCGTCCTGCGGGTAGGCGCCGACGACCATAAAGTCCCGGCTGGATTCGATCAGCCGGTGGCCGGTGCCCGCGGGCAGGACCAGCACGTCCCCGGCCTTCAGTTTCAGGATGCGGCCCTTGATCCCGCCGCACTCGATCCTCGCCGTGCCGCGCGCCACGCCCATCACTTCATGGATCTGGGAATGATAGTGGACGAAGTCGTACACGGTGTCGCGCCACGACCGGCCCCAGCCGTTGGTGTCGAACAGCGTGTCGATGACGACCTCGGGCGGAAAGCGCCGACCGTTCAGCTTCACCGCGCCGCGATAGAGCAGCGCCGGGAAGCGCGGATGGTTCGGCACGATGCCGTCGTCGCGAAAGTGCATGGCCGTCGGCTTGCGGGCCCGCACCAGCCCCCGTAGCGTCGCCGCATCGGGCTGCTCCTCCACCAGCTTCTTGGCGAAGTTCTTGATCTGATCCTTGACCGGCATGACCTCTCCTCAGCCGCGAAATAACGGCTGCGGAGGTGAGAAGTTTCCGGGCCCGATCGGAGCGCCCGACAGGGCCTCTCCTCATCATGAGCGCGGCATTGGAAGGAAGCGCGTCAACGCTCGCCGGCAATCCGCTCGGCAAACTGCCGAAGATAGAGCGGCCAACCCTGATCGCTGTCAACGCCGCTGCGGACGCCTTCCCAGCCCTCGCCATGCCGATCGAGGTGACGGTGCTCCAGCTCCAAGCGGGTCCGGCTCGGTGTCTCCGCAATGAACCGGACCTCCCATTCACTGGTCTTGGCGGGATCGGTTTCGATTTGCCAGCGCGGGCTGATGTCCCAGCTCAAGAGGACTCGATTGGGTGGTTCGAACGCCAATACGCGCGCCCAGCGGCATTCGCTGCCGTCGATCCCCCGATCATAGATGCTTCCGCCTACACGAGGTTCGAATACGGTCTCTGCGATGGGAACGGCGAGCAGATTGTGCTCGCGCGGCTTGAAGCTGCCGAAGTCCTCGGTGAAGACCTTGAACGCGCGCTCGATCGGCGCCTCGACGACGATGGCATGCTTTACGGGCGCAATCGATACACGTGTGTTCATCTGGATCCCTCCGGTGGTTTTTCGACGGCTAGTTTGTAAGCGGCCAACGTGTCGCTCCAGAACCGGTCGAGCCAGGCGCGCATCTGTCCGAGCCCCGTCGGGTCGACGTAATAGACGTTGCTGGCGCCCTTCGGCTCTGCACGAACCAAGCGGGATTCGCGCAGCACCTTGAGATGCTGCGAGACGGCCGACTGGGACACCGGCAGCTGTCGCGTGATCTCAGCGACGGTGCGTGGCCGTGCGCCGACAAGCTCGAAGATCCGCCTGCGGGTGGGATCGCCGAGTGCGGCCAGTTGTGCGCTGTCTTTAGCCATAGCCACTCACCGCCCGATGCCCCGCTTGCTCGACCTATAATAAGTTATGACTAATGATTAGTATGAACTTATTATCGTGTCAATCGGCTCAGGTCGTGGCATGGAACTCTGATCGTGGCGTTGGAAAGTCTTATCCGGCGGCGGAACGAACGCCGCGCGGGCCCGATTCAAGCCACATCCTCTCCGGATTTGCGGCTCATTGCCACCCAAGTCTTTGATGACAAAGGGGTCGTTAAGAGTTGCGTCATGCGTAACCGGGAGACCAGGATGGGCAACCGCACCGCAAAGTTCGTTTCGACCCTCGTCGCCAGCATTCTTGCGGGCGCGCCGTTGGCCGCGGTATCACAGAACGCGCCGACACCATCGAGCACGGCCAATGCGGCGCCCGACTGCCTGGCTTCGCCGAAGGATGCCGCGCCGCAGGGCCAGCACTGGTACTACCGCCTCGATCGCACAACGAAGCGCAAGTGCTGGTATCTGCGCGCCGCAGGCGGCAAAGCCGCACAGACCGCGCAGGCGACGACCGATACGTCCGAGCCGGACGCAGCATCGCCGCAGGCCGTGCAGAACGCGCGCGCAGAATATATCGCGCCGCAGACGAGTGCCGCAGCGGGCACGCCGAACATGGCCGCGCCCGCGCCGGCCGCGGCGAATGCACCCGCGGTCGCGCCGCAGCCGAGCAGCGTCGCCGAAACCAACGCGCAGCAGCCGGCCGTGACCGCGCGCTGGCCCGAGGCCTCCACAGCGTCCACCGCCCCAGCGCCTCAGCCGGCGCCAACCACGCTTGCAGCAGCCGCGCAGCCAAACGCGAAGCCGTCAAAATCCCCTGCTCCGCTCCCGCCCGCGGCCGATGGCACGACTGACAAGTCCGGCGGTTCGCTGCAAATGCTGATGCTCGTGATCGGCGGTGCGCTGGCGCTTGCTGGCATCCTCGCCAGCGTCATCTACCGCTTCGCCGGCGGACGGGTCCGCGCCCAGGCCGCCGACCGCCGCGGGCATTGGGACGATTGGGCGCCGCAGGACCATGACGGAAGCCACGCGCCCTGGCGGGATTCACCACCGGCCGCCGCCCAGCCGCCGCGCCCGATCGATTTCGATGCGGCACGTCCGCAACCGACAAAACAAGTGACGAAACTCGCTGCGATCGGCCGCGAGATCGAGCTGATCGACGCGCGCAAGCAACTTGCCGCCAATCCGGCCGCAGAACCCGTCGAGACCAGAAGCAACAAGGTCGAGAACGAGACGGTCGAGAAGATATTCCAGCCCGTCGCCGCAGCGCCCAAGCTCGCCGCTGTCGAGAGCGGCAAGGCTCACGATGACGCGCCGGCGGGTCGGGACGCCGATGCGGTCGACGTCGACGTCATCACGACGATGCTGGAACAGTTGGCCAAGCAAGGGCCGCGCCTGTCGCGGCCTAACCTTGAAGCTGACCTTGCAAACTTCGCACGAAGCCTACGAGGCCAATCCGCCGCTCGCGCTTGAGCCGTTCCGCCTTCAGGATCGACTGCACCTCGGCGAAGGCTTCGTCGACCGCGTGATTGATCACGATGTAGTCGTACTCGGCCCAGTGGCTCATCTCGTCGCTGGCGCGGCTCATGCGCTTGCGGATCACCTCGTCGGAATCCTGCGCGCGCGAGTGCAGGCGCTTCTCGAGGTCGGCCGCCGAGGGCGGCAGGATGAAGACGCTGACGACGTCGGCGCGCGCCTTCTGCTTCAATTGCTGGGTGCCCTGCCAGTCGATGTCGAACAGCACATCCTGGCCGGCCGACAACGCCGCATCCACGGGACCGCGCGGCGTACCATAGTTGTTGTCGAACACCGTCGCCCATTCCAGCAGTTCGTCGGCCTTCACCATGGCATCGAACGTCGCCTTGTCGACAAACGTATAGTCCTTGCCGTTGACCTCGCCCGGCCGCATCGCGCGCGTGGTCGCAGATACCGACATTTTCAAGCCCGGCATCCGGTCGATCAGCATGCGCGACAGCGTCGTCTTGCCCGCGCCTGATGGCGAGGACAGCACGAACATCAATCCGCGCCGCTCGACACCGTCAGTTCCGTGACCGCCCGTCGTCATGGATCACTCCAGATTCTGCACCTGCTCGCGGAACTGCTCGACCACGTTCTTCATGGCGAGGCCCGTGTTGGTCAACTCGATGTCGTTCGACTTCGAGCAGCAGGTGTTGACCTCGCGGTGAAACTCCTGCGCCAGGAAATCCAGCTTGCGCCCGATCGGGCCGCCCTTGCCGATCAGCTCGCGCGCCTGCGCGATGTGGGAGGCGATGCGGTCGAGCTCCTCGCGGATGTCGGCCTTGGTGGCGATCAGGATCGCCTCCTGCATCAGGCGATCGGAATCGAAACGGTCGGAGGTATCGAGCAGCGCTGCGATCTGCTCAGCGAGCTTCGCCTTGATCGCCTCCGGCTTGCGGCCGGGCGCGGCCTCCGCTCTCTTCGCCAGCTGCTCGATCTCGTCGACGCGCTGGGTCAGGATCTGCCCGAGCGAAGTGCCCTCGCGCTTGCGCATCGCAACGAGCTCGTCGAGCGCCTTGTCGAAGGCCTCGGCGGCCGCGGCGCGCGCCGCCTTGTCCTCCTCCTCGTCGCCCTCGGGCTCGGCGACCTCGACGACGCCCTTGATGGCGAGCAGGCCGTCGATGCTCGGCGCCACCGCGTCGACCTTCCCCGAGATCAGCGCGGCGGCCTTCAGCACCGCGTTGAGCACGTCCTCGTTGATGCGGACGGTGGCGGCGGCATTGGTGCGCTTGACGGTGAGATTGGCATAGACGGTGCCGCGCGAGAGCAGCTCGCCCGCGCGCTTCTTGGCATGGGCCTCGAGCTCGTCAAACCCCTGCGGCAGCCGAACGCGCAAGTCGAAGCCCTTGGCATTGACCGACTTCAACTCCCATTCGAACGTATACGGCCCGCTCGCGCCGTGGCATCTCGCAAAGCCGGTCATGGACGACAGCGCCATCAGTTCAAATTCTCCAGGAACACGGGATTCGCGAGGCTATCAAGCCACGCGAATCTTAAGACTATTTTGCCGGAAAGTGGAATGCGTAATGCCCGCCAGCTGGTCTGCGCGCGGGCTTTTAGCGCTGGACCACCGGCGGCGAGCCCTGCACCGCGCCCTGCCGGGCCGGTGCGGAATTGGCGGGACCAGCCGGGCGCGCCGACGGCGGCTTCTTCTGCTGATTGGGCCGTGCCGGCGTGGTCGCAGTCGGCGCGTCGGCGGCGCCGGGCCCGGCAGCCGCCGGCGGCTGCGCGTCCTCGGGCGGCTCGACCGTGTCGTTCTGGATCTGCTTCTCCATCGCGCGGAGCTTGGCGACGTTCTTCTGGTGCGCGTCGTAGGTCTCGGTGAAGGCGTGCCCGCCGGTGCCGTCGGCGACGAAATAGAGGTCGCGGGTGCGGGCCGGGTTGGCGGCAGCTTCGAGCGAGGCGCGGCCCGGATTGGAGATCGGGCCCGGCGGCAGGCCGTCGATCACGTAGGTGTTGTAGGGCGAGGGCTGCGTGATCTCGCTGCGCTTGATCGGCCGGCCCAGCGTTCCCTTGCCGCCGACGATGCCGTAGATGATGGTCGGATCGGACTGCAGCTTGATCCGCTGCTTCAGCCGGTTGACGAACACCGCGGCGACGCGGCTGCGCTCGTCCGCCTTGCCGGTTTCCTTCTCGATGATGGACGCCAGCGTGACTAGCTGCTCCGGCGTCTTGACCGGAATGTCCTGATTGCGGCGCTCCCAGATCTCCGACAGCACACGCTTGTGCGCCTGCTGCATGCGCTGGACCACCTGCTCGCGCGGGGTGCCGCGCGGGAATTTGTAGGTCTCCGGGAGCAGCGTGCCTTCGCGCGGCAGCTCGCGCACGCTGCCGGTGAAGATGTCGTTGTCGGACAGCCGCGCCACGATCTGCTCGGAGGTCAGGCCTTCGGGAATCGTCACGGCGTGCTGCACCACCTTGCCCTCGACGATGGTGCCGATGACGTCGCGCAGCGAGGCGTTCTTCTGGAAGGAATACTCACCCGGCTTGAGGTCCGAGCTCGCCTTCAACGCGGCGACGCTGGCGATGAACACCCAGGGATTGACGTCGGTCACGCCTTCCCGGTTCAGCGTCTCGGCGATGTCGCGCTTGCCCGCACGCTGCGGGATGTTGACGATCTTGTCCTCCTTCAGCGGTCCGGGCGCCTCGAGCACCTGGCGGCCGTAATAATAGACGCCGCCGGCGCCGAGCATGGCGATCAGCAGAAGGGTGATGATGGCGTTGCCGACGACGACGAACGGATTGCGCGCGCGGTCCGACCGCTTGGGCGGCGGCGGAAGTTGCTCGGGCTCGAGCGCGGCCCGCGGACTCCGGGGTGAAATGGGCGGCCTTTCACTCATCGAAACAACCTGAATCCTGCCGGTTCAATAGCGGCCCGACAATCGCTTGCCCTGCCAAAAACGCACGCGCCCACGTCCATGACTATCGCCGAATACGGCAAAACGGTGGATTCGTCTCAAACACAAACTAACTGACTAGGCGCCGGACGATCACCGACGCATTGGTACCGCCAAAACCAAAAGAGTTCGACAACGCGACGTTGACCTCACGCTGCTTCGCCTTGTGCGGCACGAGATCGATCGCGGTCTCGACCGACGGATTGTCGAGATTGATCGTCGGCGGCACGACATTATCGCGAATCGCCAGAATCGCGAAAATCGCTTCGATCGCACCGGCCGCGCCGAGCAGATGGCCGGTCGACGACTTGGTCGAGGACATCGCGACCTTGGAGGCGGCGTTGCCGAGCAGACGCTCGACCGCGCCGAGCTCGATCTCGTCGCCGAGCGGCGTCGAGGTCCCGTGCGCGTTGATGTAATCGAGATCGGACGGCGTCAGCCCGGCACGCTTGAGCGCGGCCGACATGCTGCGGAAGCCGCCATCGCCGTCGGGCGAAGGCGAGGTGATGTGATAGGCATCGCCCGACAGACCATAGCCGATCACCTCGGCATAGATCCTCGCGCCGCGGCGCCTGGCGTGCTCCAGCTCCTCCAGGACGAGGACGCCGGCGCCCTCGCCCATCACGAAGCCGTCGCGGTCCTTATCGTAGGGACGCGAGGCCTTTTCGGGAGTCTCGTTGAAACCGGTCGACAGCGCGCGCGCGGCGTTGAAGCCCGCAATGCCGATGCGGCTGATCGGCGACTCGGCGCCGCCCGCGACCATCACGTCGGCATCGCCCAGCGCGATCAGGCGGGCGGCATCGCCGACCGCATGCGCGCCGGTCGAACAGGCCGTGACCACCGAATGGTTCGGTCCCTTCAGTCCGTGCGCGATCGAGACGTAGCCGGAGGCGAGGTTGATCAGGCGGCCCGGAATGAAGAACGGCGACACCCGGCGCGGCCCGCGCTCCTTCAGCAGGATCGCGGTGTCGGCGATGCCGTTGAGGCCGCCGATGCCGGAGCCGATCATGGTGCCGGTCGCGCACTTGTCCTCTTCGGTCTCGGGATGCCAGTTGGCGTCGTCGAGCGCCTGGCCGGCCGCGGCCATGCCGAAGATGATGAAGTCGTCGACCTTGCGCTGGTCCTTCGGCTCCATCCACTTGTCCGGATTGAAGCTGTCGTTCGAGCCGTCGCCGCGCACGACCGTGCAGGCGATCTTGGTCTGCAGATCGGAGACATCGAAGCTCTCGATCCTGCGCGCACCGCTTTCGCCGTTGAGGATGCGCTTCCAGGTCGGCTCGACGCCACAGCCGAGTGGCGAGACCATGCCGAGACCCGTGACGACAACCCGCCTCATATCCGAAAACTCCGCATCGAAAGAATCACGGCCAATAACAAGAAACCGGCTGACCGCTGCGAAGCGGCCCGTCCGGTTTCAATGTTGTCCCCGCGAAATTGAAGAGCCTTAGCTCTTCGCGTTCTTCTCGAGAAACTTCGTAGCGTCGCCGACGGTGAGAATCGTTTCCGCAGCGTCGTCCGGAATCTCGCAACCGAATTCCTCTTCGAACGCCATCACCAGCTCGACGGTATCCAGACTGTCGGCGCCGAGGTCGTCGATGAAGCTCGCGTTGTCGACAACCTTCTCGGGTTCAACACCAAGGTGTTCGACCACGATCTTCTTAACCCGCTCGCCAATGTCACTCATTGCTTAACCTCGTGTTGTTCCCTGTAGACCCGACCCCCCGGGACGATACGAGCCGTCGTGGTCGTTTGACTGCCTTCGCTTACGAACTTTGATTTGGCCCATCCTAACCGATGGAGGCCCCGGCGAACGACGGCCAAAGGCTCCGCATCGCCAATATACAGGGTTTCAAAAACCTGCAATGGCGTTCTTTGCCCATCCGTTGGAGGTCCGGTTATCATACTTCAATTGCCTTGACTACAAGCCTCATTTCGCTCCGGAAACGGCCGTTTGCCGCATGCCGCACCGCCGTGACAGGCGACGCGGCACGAGACGTCAGATCATGGCCATGCCGCCGTTGACGTGGATGGTCTGCCCGGTGACGTAGGCTGCTTCGTTCGAGCTCAGATAGACGGCGGCCGCTGCGATGTCCTCGGGCGTCCCGAGGCGGGCGGCCGGAACCTTGGTGAGAATCGTTTCGCGCTGCTTGTCGTTGAGCGCATCGGTCATCGGCGTCTTGATGAAGCCCGGCGCGATGCAGTTCGCGGTCACGCCACGCTTGGCGTATTCGGCCCCTAACGTCTTGATCATGCCGATCAGGCCGGCCTTCGACGCAGTATAATTGCCTTGCCCGGGATTGCCGGTGACGCCGACCACCGAGGTGATGGCGACGATGCGGCCGAAGCGCTTGCGCATCATCAGCTTGGTCGCGGCGCGCGCCAGGCGGAAGGTCGCGGTCAGATTGACGTTGATGACCTCGTCCCAGTCCTCGTCGCGAAGCTGCACGAAGAGATTGTCGCGCGTGATGCCGGCATTGGCGATGAGAATGTCGACCTGGCCCATCGCCGCCTCCGCAGCGGGCACCAGCGCCTCGACCTCATCGGCCTTGGAGAGATTGCAGGGCAGCACGTGGGCGCGCTCGCCGAGCTTGCCGGCGAGCTCGTCCAGCACCTCCTTGCGCGTCCCTGAAATGGCGACGGTGGCGCCCTGCGCGTGCAGCGCCTGCGCGATCGCGCCGCCAATGCCGCCGGTCGCGCCGGTGACGAGCGCCTTTCGGCCAGTCAGATCGAACATTGATGGGCTCCTTTAAGCCTGCTTCGCTGCGGCCAATGCATCCTTGGCGGCGGCAATATCGTTCGGGCCGCCGACCGCAATGCCGACGGCGCCGTCCGCGATACGCTTGACGAGACCGGTCAGCACCTTGCCGGCGCCGATCTCGAAGAAGCGGGTGACGCCCTGCCCGGCCATGTAAGCCACCGACTCGCGCCAGCGCACCGTGCCGGTGACCTGCTCGACCAGGCGGCGGCGGATCTCGTCGGGATCGGTGATGGCGCTCGCCAGCACGTTCGACACCAGCGGGGCGGCCGGCGCCTTGATCGTGACCTTCGACAGCGCCTCCGCCATGGCATCCGCAGCCGGCTGCATCAGCTTGCAATGGAACGGGGCGGACACCGGCAGCAGCATCGCGCGCTTGGCGCCCTTGGCCTTGGCGATCTCGACGGCGCGATCGACCGCAGCCTTGTCGCCGGAGACGACGACCTGGCCGCCGCCATTGTCGTTGGCGGCCTGGCAGACCTGCCCCTGCGCCGCCTCGCCCGCAACTTCCATGGCGGCCTCGTAGTCGAGACCGAGCAGCGCGGCCATCGCGCCGGCGCCGACCGGGACCGCCTTTTGCATTGCGAGACCGCGGGTGCGAAGCAGACGCGCGGTATCCGAAACCGTCAGGCTGCCGGCCGCCGCCAGCGCCGAATATTCACCGAGCGAGTGGCCGGCGACGAAGGCAGCATCTCGTCCCATGGAAAAACCAGCCTCCGCCTCGAGCACGCGCAAGGTCGCGACAGACACGGCCATCAGCGCCGGCTGGGCGTTCTCGGTGAGCTGGAGAGTTTCGGCCGGACCTTCCCAGATGATGGCCGTCAGCTTCTCCCCGAGCGCGGCATCGACCTCGTCGAATACGGCGCGCGCCACCGGGAAGGCGTCGGCCAGGGCCTTGCCCATGCCGACAGCCTGGGAACCCTGCCCAGGAAATGTGAATGCAGCCGTCATCGGCGCTCCCTGCTGTCAGGCATGATCCCTGTTCTGAACCGGCAGCCGATTTACGCCCGGCCTTAGGCCGGGGTTCCTTGGGCCATGGTTCCGGATCATGCTCCAAAGGGGGCCGTAGACACCGTCCGGGGCCGCACTGTCAAGCCGAGACGGGAACCTGGAGCAGCATTCAACGGGGAATGAGCCCCTCAAAACCCGCCGGCGGTCTGGTTGGCATCGACGTCCGCTCCTGCCCGCGCGCGCCGCGCACTGTTCACCAGTTGCCCCGGCCGATCCTCGCGGTTCGGCTTTGCCGTGGCCAGCCGCAGCACCGCAGCGTAGTTCGGCTGCACTTCCATGCGATCGGCGTACCGGCTCGCACTCAGCAGCCGGTGCACCTTCGGCAGATTGTAGCAGGGCACGTAGAACAACAGATGATGCTCGAGGTGATAGTTCACGTAATACGGCGCGATGAACAGGCGCTCGAGAAAATTGGCATGCGTCGTGCGCGTGTTGCGCAAGGGGTCGCTGCTATCGGGGACGACGGCGTGCTCGGCGATATTGCGGATGCGGGTGATGACCATCATCCACGTCAAGAGCGGCACCAGCCAGAGCAGCGGATAGGCCCACCACACGCCGGCCGCGGCGAGCGCGGCAAACATGATCCCGTTGACCACACATTGCGGGCCAAGCATCTCCCAGAAATGCGCCGCGCGTCGCCGCCATGACCAGGCCCTTGGCCCGAGCGCGTTGAGCAACTGCGCCTTGCGCTGCTGATAGCCGGTCTGCCCGGTGATGTCGCGGATGAACTTGCGACGATAGCTCAGCTTCGTGATCGGAAACGGCGCCGACAGCACCAGGTCGGGGTCGTCCTCCTGCTGGGTGCGCGCATGGTGCTGAAGGTGATAGCGCCGGTAGCTGCGCGTCTCCGCAAACAGCGGATAGGCGCAGAACCACTGACTCAGCGTCAGATTGGTTTTCTCGTCGGCGGACAGGCAGCCATGTGCGCCGTCATGCATCAGGATCGCAAGGCCGAGCTGGCGCGAGCCGATGATGGCGACGGCGAAGATATAGGTGAGCGGATTGGGCCACCACGCGACCAGCGCGATGGCTGCAATGATCAGCGCCCAGGCGTGCGCGATCAGCGCAGCGCCTTTCCACGTCGCGCGCTGGCGCACCTCGGCCAATTGATCGTCGGTCAGGAAATCGCGGGCACGCATGCGAAGCGCGGTCATGGCCTAACCCTTTCCATTCGAATTGTCGGATGCCTCGCGCGCCTCGACGAGACGCAGGCGCCCGGTGTCTTCAGTGGATTTCGCCTGCTCGCCCAGCACGCGCAGCATCTCGGCGCAGAGCGCCTCGGGCGAGCGGCCCATCGCATAGCCCTCGAGAATGACGCCGATGGCGACCGCCCAGAAGCGCCGCGAGCTTTCGTCGGGCGCGCGCAGCGAGCGCCAACCGTGCCGCTCGACCTGCCCCGCATAAGCGCGCGCACCCTCGCTGTGCAGGCGCTCGATGGTGCGCTCCACCAGTGGCGCGAGATCCTGGCGACGCCGCGTCAGCGTCAGCGCCTCGGCGAAGAAGGCGACCGAATCGCTCGCCGTCACGGTCTCGGCCAGCGCGTGGGTGTATTCCCCGGGAGTCCGCGCCTTGAGCGCCGCCTGCTCGGTGGCCCGTGCCAGATACAACAGATCCCGGCAGGCGCATTCGACGAACAGCGCCTCCTTGGTGCGGAAGTAATAGGTGATCTGGCTCGGGAACGCGTCCGCGGCGGCCGCGATGTCGGTAATCGACGTGCCTGACAGCCCCCGCTCCCGAAACAGCGGGCTCGCAGCATCCAGGAGCAGTGACCGCATCTTGCGGCCGGCCGAGCGCGTCGCGCGCGCGGCGTGCTTGGGGTCGCCTGCCGCTTCGAGCGGCGCATCGGCCGACGCTTCCACTATGGAATCCTCTCCGCTGATTTATTTGTATGTTATACAAACAAATAGATCAAGCCGAATCTTGGTATTGGAGGATGGGGCTCTTGTTCCCGGTTGGAGGGGCGGACCGGCTCGGCTCGAAGATGCCCCTCCACCTTGCAAAGCCGGCCAAAATCCGTATAAGGCGCCCATCCGCAGACCCCGGCCGGGAGCTGAACGGACGGTCTCAGCAAATCATTCGTGATTTTGATGTGGCAGGGCCAGTCGGCCCGTCGTCCCGTGTTTCCGCCTTCTGAGCTTGATCCCAGAGTCCTTTCCGAAGGCCTCTTAAGGGTTTGACGCCGGGCGATGCGCCAACATGAGGAAAGGACGACCATGCCTCTTTACGAGCATGTTTTTCTCGCGCGTCAGGACGCGAGCCCGCAGCAGGTCGAAGAGCTGACTGCGCAGATGACCGGTATCGTCGAAGGTCTCGGCGGCAAGATCACCAAGACCGAGAATTGGGGCGTGCGCTCCCTCACCTACCGGATGAACAAGAACCGCAAGGCGCACTTCGTGCTGCTCAACATCGACGCGCCGTCCGCGGCGATCGCCGAGATCGAGCGCCAGGAGCGCATCAGCGAAGACGTGATCCGCTATCTCAGCGTCCGCGTCGAGGAGCTCGAGGAAGGCCCGTCCGCGATGATGCGCAAGGCCGACCGTGATCGCGAGCGTGACGACCGCGGCGGTGGCTTCCGCGGCGAGCGTGAAGGCGGCTTCCGTGGCGACCGCGAGGGCGGTTTCCGCGGTGATCGCGGTCCGCGCCGTCCGCGCGACGAAGCTGAAACCACGGATGGGGAGTAAGACCAATGGCTGAAGCTGGTGCACGCCGCCCGTTTTTCCGTCGTCGCAAGAGCTGCCCGTTCACGGGCGCCAATGCTCCGAAGATCGACTACAAGGACTCCAAGCTCTTGATGCGTTACGTCTCCGAGCGCGGCAAGATCGTGCCGAGCCGCATCACCGCGGTGTCCGCGAAGAAGCAGCGTGAGCTCGCCCGCGCCATCAAGCGCGCGCGCTTCCTGGGCCTCCTGCCCTACGTCATTCGCTGATACGACCAATTCGACCGGCGGCGCTAGCGCCGCCGGTCGCAACTTTTTCGAACTCATAAGGCTTCCGGGTCGTCCGGTCGCCGATGGTTGGGGCAAGCGACGCCTCTAACCGCTCGAAGGGAGCGGGACAGCTGATGATGGCCTTTGGACTGATAGCCCTGATCGCCGGCGCTGCGTCGGCCCTGATGTTCGCCTCGATCATCTCGGGCGCGCTGATCGCGCTTGTCCTGTTCTATCTCGCTCCGCTCCCCCTGATGGTCGCCGCGATCGGCTGGGGCCCGCTTTGCGCGAGCCTCGGCGGCATCGCTGCCGCGATCGGCCTTGGCGCCCTGTTCGGCCTGCCCTACTGCATCGCCTTCGCCGTCACCGTCGCGTTGCCGGCGTGGTGGCTCGGCCATCTCGTCCTGCTCGGACGTCAGGTGGGAAGCGCCGCGTCTGCGACCGGCACCGCGCCCTCCGCGGAGCCGGACGTCGAGTGGTACCCGGTCGGCCGCATCCTGCTCTGGATTGCAGGCTTCGCGACGCTGACCACGATGGCCGCTTTGCTCACGCTCGGGACCGACGCCGAGACCATCATCGGCACGTTGCGCCGTGGCCTGACGCGCCTCCTGCGCGCCACCGACACGCAAACTTCGGGCGAAGCCAGCCAGTTCGTCGACGCGCTGGTGCGCATCGCACCCGCCGCCGCCACGATTGCCGCGACGATGACGCTGACCCTCAACCTCTGGCTCAGCGCCAAGGTGACCGCGACGTCGGGCCGGCTGCGCCGTCCCTGGCCGGACCTCAAGACCACCGAGCTGCCGCAGATGACGCTGGTGGTGCTGTGCATCTCCCTCGCCTTCTGCTTCACCGGGGGGCTGCTTGGCATCGTGGCGCAGATCGCCACTGCCGCGCTGTTGATGAGCTATGCGCTGGCCGGTTTCGCCGTATTGCATACGCTGACGCTCGCGCTGAACGGCCGCACGTTCTGGCTCGGCTCGACCTACGCCGCCGTCGTCGTGTTCGGATGGCCCGTGGTCGCGATGGTGATCCTTGGGCTTGCGGATGCCTTGTTTGGTTTGCGCGAACGCTTCCTGCGCAGCCGGCAGCCGCCGCCACTGCCTACCCCCTGAGTTCAACCCGAAACTGAAACCTTCGAGAGCACTTCAAAAGGAGAACGAATATGGAAGTCATTTTGCTGGAACGCGTCAACAAGCTCGGCCAGATGGGCGAAGTCGTGAAGGTTCGCGACGGCTACGCTCGCAATTTCCTGCTCAAGCGCGGCAAGGCGCTGCGCGCCACCGCCGACAACCGGGCCAAGTATGACGGCATGAAAGCCGAGCTCGAAGCGCGCAACCTCGCCTCGAAGGCCGAGGCGTCCAAGGTCGCAGAGAAGATCGAGGGCAAGAACATCATCGTGATCCGCCAGGCCTCGGAAGCCGGCCAGCTGTTCGGCTCGGTCAACGTGCGTGACATCGTGCTCGCGTTCGAAGCCGACGGCGTTTCGCTCGCCCGTCCGCAGATCCAGCTCGACGCGCCGATCAAGACCATCGGCAAGCACTCGATCACCGTTGCCGTTCATCCCGAAGTCGAGGTCGAGATCACCGTCACGGTTGCCCGCAGCCAGGACGAGGCCGAGCGCATCAACCGCGGCGAGGACATATCGACCCGCAACGAGGATCGCGACGCGGCCGCCGAGGCGATCGCCGCCGCCGGCGAGTTCTTCGATCCGGAAGCCCAGCACGACGAGGTCGCGCCGGCGCCGGCTGCGGAAGAGAAGTAAGCCACAACTCGTCATGCGCGGGCTTGACCCGCGCATCCATCGTCAAAGAAGCTTTCTTGATGGATTGCCGGGTCAAGCCCGGCAATGACGAAGAAACAACGGAGCCCGGCTGCCTCACGCGGCCGGGCTTTTCGTTTTCGCAACGACGTCCTCGCTCAGCATCGCGATCGAGGCCAGCGCGGTGGCCGTATGCTTCTCGACGCCGTCGCTGACGCAGAACACGTCGGCGGCGACCACCGCGACCTGGCGGCCCGGCTTGATCACCCGGGCGCGGCAGATCAGCTTTTCGCCGACCGCAGGCGACAGCAGATTGAGCTTGTATTCCGCTGTCAACGCCGGCTGGCCGCGCGACGTGGCGGCTGCGATCGTGGTGGCGTTGTCGACCAGGAAGGCGGTGACGCCGCCATGGAAGAAGCCGTGCTGCTGTAACAGCTCCGGCCGGCGCTCCACGGCGATGGTGCAGGTGCCGCGCGCCAATTCGGAGAGCTCGGCGCCGACCAGGTTCATGAAACCCTGCCGGCCGATATTGGCGTGGATGCGCTCGGCAATCGGCGCAAATTCCGGATCAGCTTCGGCCCGCATGCGATCTCCCCTTATTGCTTGTTGATGCGATCGAACGGCCTCAGCGCACGATTGGCGCAGGCGATCAGCGTGTCCGCCTCGATGCGCGGATCGGTGCGCTCGCGACCCGACAGATAGGCGCGGCAGAAAATCTGCGCCGGACCGATCAGCTGGCTAACGAACATCACCGGCGTCATCGGGAGAAGTTCGCCGCTTGCGACAAGCGGCGCGCGCCAGCGCTCAATGCCTTCGGCAAGCCGCGCATTCTGCGCCCGCTGGGCGTCGCGCACGTCTTCGCCCCACTCGCTGCGCGAGATCTCGAAGAGGTAGCGCGCCTCGCGCCGGCTGGTGACGATCCAGTCGAGATGCGCCCGGATCAGGCGATCGATGCCCTGCTCGGCGTCGGGGCCGGGATCGAGCGCAGCCAGTATCGCGGCGTGATAGTGCCGCAGGACCTCCAGAAACAACGCACCGGCAAGTTCTTTCTTCGAACCGAAGACGTGGAAGAAGCTGCCGTTGGAAGCCCGCGCGCGGGTGCGGATCGCAGCCACCGTCGCGGCTTCGAAGCCGACGCGGTCGAACACGGCAAGGCCGGCCGCCAACAGATCGTCTCGTACGCTCGCCGTCATGGGCGCCTCCTAGAGCAATACTCTAGAGCACTACTCTAATGACGGTCAAGACGATGCGAAGGCCGCGGATGGGCGCCTTCGCATCGTCGATCGAAAGATCCGGGTGACTTAGCGCGAGATCGGCGGCGCCGGCGGACCGGAGGACGCAGGCGGCGCCGGCGGCGGCGGGGCTGCAGCGGTCGCGGGCGGCGCCTGTTCCTGCGGTTTGGCCGCGGGGGCCGGCTCGGCAGGTTTCGGAGCAGCCTCTTCCACCGGCTTGGGCGCGGCCGGCTCAGCGGGCTTGGCGGCGGCTGGAGCGGCCGGCGTCACCTGCGGGACCGGATCTGGCCGCAGCGCCGGCGTCTCGCTGCGCGGCTCGACCTTGGCGCTGTCAGGCTTGACGGGCTCCGGCTTCGGCTCGCTCTTCTTGTCGTCGCTCGCCGGCGCCGCGGCATCGACCTTCGGGGCTTCCTCCGTGTCGGGCTTGGCGCGCCGCTTGCCTTTGCGTGCCTCGGGCGCAGCCTCTCCCTCCGGCTTGGCACCCTCCTCGGCCGGCCGCGCCGCACGCTTCTGGCGCGTACCCTCGGCGGCAGAAGCAGCGCCCTCGCCGTCCGGCCTCGCGGCATCCTGCGCGCGCTGGCGCCGACCCTGTTGTTCAGGCGCGGCGCCGTCCTTCTTGGCGTCCTTGGCCTGATAGCGGGTGTCGGTGGCACCGTTCGAGATCAGATAGGCGGAGAGGACGCCCGCCATGTCCGAACTCGTCGTGTAGTGCTGGCGCAGGAATCCCGGCAGCGAGCCGGGCGACACGGACTTCAGCAGCCCGCGCGGGCTCTTGTGGCAGACATTGCAGGTCTGCGAGAACAGCTGCGACGGGGTCTTGCCAGCCTCGAGATTCGTCGCCTGCGCAAGAACGGAATTAGCCGCACCGAAGCCAATCAGAAGCAACACCGTCGCGAGGCTGAGCGCTCGGCTCGACATTCCCATCATCTCCGTTGAATTTCCGCAAATGCAGCCGGCATCCGGCGCGGCGGCGGTCACCTTTTAACCGATTGAGCCGCGAATGGAAGCAGGTCCGCGCGCAAGGATGTGATTAAGCGGTTTTCGAATATCTACTTTGAACACAGTGCAATAGCGCAGCCGGAACCGGCTCGCTAGATTTGAATGCAAACGCATAGGAACCGCTGCGGCGCCTGGGCGTCAGTTATAAAGGCCGGGTAGTCGCATCTTTCGGGTTCGCTCGAGAGGATTGCCGATGGACCGTTTGTTGCGTCGATTTCTGTCCCAATTCATCCGCCGCGGGTCGTTGACGGTGACCAGCGCGAGCGGGTCGAAGTTCACCGTCGGCGACGGCTCCGGCGAGCCGGTCGCAGTCCGCTTCGTCACTGCGGACTCCGAGCGGAGGGTCCTCGTCAATCCCGAGCTGGGGCTGGGCGAGGCCTACATGAACGGCGAGTTCGTGGTCGAGCGCGGCACCATAGCTGATGCCCTCGCGATCCTGCTCGATCAACCCGACCCATTGCCGCAGTGGGCAAAGCCGTGGTGGCACCTGCGCTACCTGACGCGGCACCTCAAGCAGTTCAATCCCCGCCCGCGCTCCCGTCAAAACGTGGCTCATCATTACGATCTCGACGGCCGGCTCTATTCGCTATTTCTCGATGCCGACAAGCAATATAGCTGCGCCTATTTCGAGACGCCCCAGATGTCGCTGGACGACGCGCAGCTTGCCAAGAAGCGGCACATCGCGGCGAAGCTTCTCGTCGGCAATGGCCAGCGCGTGCTCGACATCGGCTCCGGCTGGGGTGGCCTCGGGCTCTATCTCGCCGAGATCGCGGGCGCCGACGTCACCGGCATCACGCTCTCGACCGAGCAGCTGCAGGTCGCCAATGCGCGCGCCGCCGAAAAGGGCCTGACGGGCTCGGCCAGATTCCAGCTCCAGGATTATCGCGACGTCGAAGGTACGTTCGACCGCATCGTCTCCGTCGGCATGTTCGAACATGTCGGGGCGAGGTTCTACGACGCCTACTTCCAGCGCTGCGCCGAGCTGCTGAAGGAAGACGGCGTCATGCTGCTGCATTCGATCGGCCGTTCGCAGGGACCGGATTCGACCAATCCGTGGATCGCCAAATACATCTTCCCCGGCGGCTACATCCCCGCCCTCTCGGAGGTGCTGCCGGCGATCGAGCGCGCGGGCCTGCTGGTCTGCGACATCGAGATTCTGCGCCTGCACTACGCCGAGACGCTGAAGGCTTGGCGCGAGCGGTTCATGGCGCGGCGCGAGGAAGCCGTGCAGCTCTACGACGAGCGCTTCGCCTTGATGTGGGAATTTTACCTCGCGGCCTGCGAGATGACGTTCCGCAAGCAAGCCATGATGAACTTCCAGATCCAGATCACCCGTCGCCAGGGCGTGGTGCCGATGACCCGCGACTATATTCCGCAGGAAGAAGCCCGGCTGCGGGCCCGGGAGGGCGCGGCCATGCCGAAGCTCAAGCTGGCTGGTGAATAGGTCCGGATCCTAGTGACGAAGTGTCGAAATCCCGGACGTCCGGAAAGACGCCGTTAACGCCAATTGCGCCCGCAATTCCAGCAGGATTTCGGGGGCGACCGGCTGGCGACGCACCTCGGGCCGCTCCGCGTGCTTCATAGCCGCGATCAGCCCCGACAGCCAAAGCCGGCTGCCTGTCTCGCTTTGCCAGTTCTGGTGCTGCCGTTCTGGCTGCATCGCTCGCCTCGTATCCCTGTTGGCGGGGGAATGAGATAATCCCCTGCCCATCCGCCTGTTCCGGCATGACACCCGAAAGAATCCGGGGAGATGTGATCTGCTTCACAGAAGTCTGGTCGGGCCTGGCCTAGACCGTCGCCATGAGCAAAGAGACCCAAACCTCGTTTGACGTGCAGGACGACCTTCGCACCGATTACGCCCTGATCGTCACCGGCGTTGGGGCGGCCCTGGTTGCGCTGGTCTACCTCCTGCTGGTCTGAAGCCGAGCCGAATCGGTCAGCGAGCGTCATTTCGCGCGCTTCTCGATAGGTCTGCACGTCAGCCCCCCGGGTTCACGGATTTCAGGATTTTTCCGCGGCGCGATCACAGCTCTCTGCGCCGAGCGAGTTCCGCCAAAATCCAGTCAAGCGCGGCGCGTGCTGCGACTGCTAATCATCCACCATTTTAACTGAGCGGTTGATAGCGGTCAGCTTTTGCTTCCGCTTTGACCTGCGGCGGCGCTTTATCCCGGCCCCGCATCCGCCCAAGAAAATTGCTAAGCACGCCCGACCATGGCACTGACTGATTCGAACGTTCTCAAACTCGCGCCCGATGCCGGAACTCCCGCCTATCGGAGCGCACCGCACAATATCGAGGCGGAACAGAGCCTTCTGGGCGCAATCCTGGTCAACAACGACGCCTTCTACCGCGTCTCCGACTTCCTGGAGGCCAAGCACTTCTTCGAGCCGCTGCACCAGACCATCTTCGAGACCGCCGGCAGCCTGATCCGGATGGGCAAGATTGCCACCCCGGTCACGCTGAAGACGTTCCTGCCGGCCGATACCGATGTCGGCGGCATGACTATCGGACAATACCTGGCGCGGCTTGCGGCCGAAGCCACCACCATCATCAACGCCCAGGACTATGGCCGCACCATCTACGATCTGTCGTTGCGCCGCGACCTGATCGGCATCGGCGAGGACATGGTCAACGTCGCCTATGACGCGCCGGTCGACTTCCAACCGCGGGCGCAGATCGAGGACGCCGAGCGCAAGCTGTACGAGCTCGCCGAGTCCGGCCGCTATGACGGCGGCTTCCAGAAATTCTCGCAGGCGCTCACGGTCGCCGTCGATCTCGCAGCCAAGGCGTTCCAGCGCGACGGCAAGCTGTCGGGCATTTCGACGGGCCTGCGTGACCTCGACACCAAGATGGGCGGTCTGCAGCATTCCGACCTCATCATCGTTGCGGGACGCCCCGGCATGGGCAAGACGTCGCTGGCGACCAACATCGCCTACAACGTCGCGCAGGCCTACGTGCCGGAGCTTCAGGCCGACGGCACCATGAAGGCCGCCAATGGCGGCGTGATCGGCTTCTTCTCCTGCGAAATGTCGGCCGACCAGCTCGCCACGCGTATCGTGGCCGAGCGCACCGGCATTCCCTCCTCCCACATCCGCCGCGGCGGCATCACGGAAGCCGATTTCGAGAAGATCCGGCAGGTCTCGATCGAGCTGCAGTCGCTGCCGTTCTACGTCGACGCCACCGGCGGCCTGTCGATCGCGCAGCTGATGGCGCGCGCGCGCCGGCTCAAGCGCCAGAAGGGTCTCGATCTCCTGGTGATCGACTACATCCAGCTGCTCTCGGGCTCGGGCAAGCGCGCCAGCGACAGTCGCGTGCAGGAAATCACGGAGATCACGACCAGCCTGAAGGCGCTGGCCAAGGAGCTCAACGTTCCCGTGATCGCGCTGTCGCAGCTCTCGCGCCAGGTGGAATCGCGCGACGACAAGCGGCCGCAGCTCTCGGACCTGCGCGAATCCGGCTCGATCGAGCAGGACGCCGACGTCGTGCTGTTCGTGTTCCGCGAGGAATATTACCTCGCCATGAAGGAGCCGCGCCCCGGCACCGAAGAGCATGCCAAATGGCAGGCCGACATGGAACGCACGGTCGGCCGCGCCGAAGTCATCATCGGCAAGCAGCGCCACGGTCCGACCGGCACCGTCGAGCTGCACTTCGATGCCTCGGTCACGCGCTTCGGCGACCTCGCGCATGACGGCCAACTGCCGGACCGCAGCGACTACTAGATTGTTCCCCGGGTTGAACGGGGCCGGTCTCTTGCGTAAAACGACGCCATGACAATGGCGTCCGCCCCGAAATCAATCCCGCAATCCGGCCCCCTCTCCCCGGAGGCCAACCAGGCTGCCGCGCTCGCCGCCTTCGGCGGCGTGCTGACCGTCGATCTCGATGCGATCATCGCCAATTGGCGCAAGCTCGAGAAGACCGCGGTGCCGGCTGAATGTTCGGCGGTCATCAAGGCCGACGCCTATGGCTGCGGCGCCGAGCAGGTGTCGCGCGCCCTGAGCAGAGCCGGTTGCAAGACCTTCTTCGTCGCCACCATCGAGGAAGCGCGCAAGGTGCGCGCCGCCGTTCCGGAGCCCACGATCTACGTGCTCGGCGGCTATTTCCAGAACACCGGCGAGCACTACGCCAAGATCAATTGCCGTCCGGTGATCGGCGATCTCAACGAGCTCGCCGAATGGGACGTGTTCTGCCGCCGCACCGGCTGGAACGGGGGCGCCGCTGTTCACATCGACACCGGCATGAACCGGCTCGGGCTGACGCTGTCGGAAGCGCAGGCCATCATCCCCCGCATCAACGCCGGCGATCACGGCATCACGCTGGTGATGAGCCATCTGGTCTCGGCCGAGCAGCTCAACAGCCCGATCAATGCCAGACAGCTCGCGGCCTTCCGCAGCATCGCCAGCGAGTTCACAGGCGTGCCGGCGGCGCTCGCCAACTCCTCCGGCATCTTCCTCGGCGCGCCCTTCCAGTTCGACCTGGTGCGGCCGGGAGCTGCGCTCTACGGCGTCAACCCGACGCCGGAGGCCGACAATCCCATGCAGCAGGTGGTCGACCTCAAGGCGCGCATCGTGCAGATCCGCAGCATCGAGCGCGGCGATACCGTCGGCTATGGCGGCACCTGGACCGCGCGGCGGCCGACGAAACTGGCGATCATCGCAGTCGGCTATGCCGACGGCTATTTCCGCGCCGCCAGCTCCAATGACGGCACCCGCGGCGCCGATGTCATCGTGGCGGGCAAGCGCTGCCCTGTCGCGGGCCGCATCTCCATGGACCTGATCGCGATCGACATCACCGATCTGCCGCCGAACGCGGTGCGGCGCGGCCACATGGTGACGCTGCTCGGCGAAGGCATCACCGTCGACGAGCTCGCGCACCATTTCGGCACGATCGGCTATGAGGTGCTGACCAGCCTCGGCCACCGCTATGCCCGCGTCTACAAGGGCGGCAATGTCGAGGAGCCGCTGACGAAGCCGGAGCCCGCGTCGAACGCCGGGCAGCCGCCTTCCCCACCGCCGATCGAACAGCCGTCGGCGTTGCCGCCGCTGCCGAGTTAACACGCGCGCGTGCCCCGGACGCAGCGCAGTGCGCCGCACTTCGCGGCGTAGTGCGCTGCAGAGCCGGGGCCCATATCTCAACAGTTCACCGTGTCGCCTTCTGGATCCCGGCTCGCGCTCCGCGCGTCCGGGACACAAGGATTATTTCTTCTTTCTGCTGTCCAGCGCCGTCTTGCAGGTGGCGCTGAGCTGGTCGCGCTTGGCGTTGAGACATGCGACGATGCCGCCACCCGGCGCGATGCCGGCGCAGAATTTGTCGTAGTCCGCCTTGCACGCGCCGCGCGTTTCGGCTGACTGTGCCGTGGCCCCGGAGAACGCGACGACGAAGGCGGTAGCGGCAAAGCTTAACTTGGGCATTGTATCTCCGGAGACGAAAGGCAGAGCCGGTAGCTCTAGATGAAGATCGCGACATTCAACATCAACAACATCAACCGCCGCCTGCCCAATCTGGTGGCATGGCTGCGAATGGCGAAGCCCGATGTCGTCGCGCTTCAGGAGTTGAAGGCAAGTGATGGCGAATTTCCGGCGGCCGCCATCGAAAGGGCCGGCTATGGCGCGGTGTGGCGTGGACAAAGGACATGGAACGGCGTCGCCATCCTCGCCCGCAATGCCGAGCCCGTGCTGACGCGCGACCGCTTGCCGGGAAAGCCTGCCGATCTCGAAGCGCGCTACATCGAGGCCGCGGTGCGCGGCGTCATCGTCACCAGCATCTACCTGCCCAACGGCAATCCGCAGCCGGGACCGAAATTCGACTACAAGCTTGACTGGTTCGCGCGGCTGCGGCGCCACGCCGGGACCTTCATCAAGCAGGACCTGCCGGTGGTGCTCGCCGGCGACTACAATGTCGCGCCCACCGAGATCGATATCTATCCGACGCGCTCATGGGACAAGGATGCGCTGATCCAGCCGAAGAGCCGCGCGGCCTTTGCCGCGCTGGTCGAGCAAGGCTGGTGCGACGCGATCCGCGAGTTGCATCCGGACAAGCGCGTCTACACGTTCTGGGACTACAAGCGGAACCGCTGGCCGCGCGACGCGGGCCTGCGGCTCGACCATCTCCTGCTCAGCCCTGCCCTCGCCCCGCGCCTCGCCAAAGCCGGCGTCGACAAGAAGATCCGCGGCGAGGACGGCGCCAGCGATCACGCGCCGGCGTGGGTGGTGTTGCGGTGACCCAAATGCAGTCAGCAGCGGGCCGCCCGATAAAAGTATGAAAAACAACCCCATGCACAGTAGCCGACCTCTGTCCGCTCAATGACTTACGGGTAAACCGAAATCAAAGTTGATCCGTCGGGCAAAACACTGGCATGATGTCACCATCGAAGGCGTCCACGTCGCGCCGAGGGCTCTTCAGATCGCCCCTTCATCGGGAATATTGAGAACGGTACCGCAGGCCTTGCAATGCACGGCGTCGGCATCGTGTCTCTGGAGCCCGCACGTCGGGCATTGAAACCGCACCTTGTGAGGACTGAGGAGCGCGCGGGCGAGATTGAAGAACAGCGTTACGCCGAAAATCATGATCACGACGGTGATCAGGCGACCGAACGTGCCTGACAAGGTGATGTCGCCAAAGCCGGTCGTCGTCAGCGCCGTGACGGTGAAATACAGGGCATCGGCATAGTTTCGGATCTCGTCGTTGCGAAACTTCTGGGTCTCGTAGACGATCCCGGTCATGACGAAGATGAAAACGGCGAGGTTCGTGACGGCGAAGATGACCTCTTCGTTGCGACGAAAGAACGGGGAATCGATGCGCAGCCTCACCAGCATCTGGTAGTCGCGAAGCAGGCCCAACGTCCGCAGAATCCGGAGAAAGCCGCCCGCCTCGCCGGCAAGCGGCGCCAGGAAGGATACGATCGCGACCATGTCAGCCCACGTCGCGAGCTGGGTGAATTTTTGAAACGGATGCCGATCGACCAGGAGTCGGGCGGAGAAGTCGGCAAGCAGAATGACGCCGAATAGCACGTCGAGCGTCTCGACGATGTCACTGGGCGGCAGGAAAGAGGTTGCAATGATGAACAGCACCGTCACGATATCGAAGATGAGCAGCGCATAACGGAAGCGCACGCCGTCCGGCGTTGCGCCCTCGTAGAGGAGGCGGACACTGCTTCGGAGAGACGTGAGGGTCACTGGAAGAATCTCGGTTTGCGAGGATGATGGCAACTCGGAGCGCGAGCCGCAACCGACGATGCTTGTACAGCTGCGTGGACTCGCGATTAGGAACCAGGAGTGCAGCGCGGGTGTTCAGCTCTTTTTGGGGGCTGAATGCTCAAACCCGAGGATTGTCGCAAGCTTGCGGAGCAATACCGAGCGCGCGCGAATGATGCCATGTCGGCGAAGCGGCTCGCCAATGTGCTTGTGAGCGTTTCAAACGCCTATCTCGCTTTGGCGAGCCAACTGGACCTCCTTGCGTCTATCGAACACCAGGAGAGCGCAAGGACAGCCGGTCGGGACGCCCAAGGCTGAGCCATCCCCGGGCGAAAGACGACAATCGGACGGCGGCGCAGCATGAAGCCGGATGGGGTCGCGCTCCGCCAGACCTCTCTCGGCCTGCTGATCTCTCAGAGCGAAGCCTCTTGACCTCGACGCTCTGGTCAGCATACTGGTCTGACCAAGATCAGACCAAGAGACAGGGATGGAGCTCAAGCGAGCGAGCGACGGCGAAAAAGGGTTCGAGAAGGTGTTTGCCTTCCTGCGCGAACGCCTGCTTGCCGGCTCGCTCAAGCCGGGCGACCGCCTGATCTCCGAGCGCGAGCTTGCTACACTGCTGGGCGTCAGCCGACCGATCGTGCGCGAGGCGCTGCGCGCCCTCACCGTGCTGGGGATCGTTGAGATCCGCGACCGCATCGGCACCGTGGTGACGCGACCGGACGTCTCGGTGCTCAACGATTTTTTCACCTTCGCGCTCGCCCAGCAGGCGGACATGCTCGACGACGTCATGCAGGCGCGCGTCGCGATCGAATGCCAGGCGATCCGCCTCGCCTGCGAACGTGCCAACATCGCCGATTTCGAACGGCTGCAGCGCGCGCTGACGAAGATCGGCGAGACCATCGACGAAGCCGATGCCGGCGGCATGGCCGATTTCGACTTCCACCGCGCGATCGTCGTCGCCTCGCATTCGGAGACGCTGAGCGTGCTGCACGCCTCCATGGCGGGCCTGTTGACGCATTCGCATCGCAGCCGCCGCGAGCTGGTGCAGGCCTTCCCGTCGATGAAGACCTACCTTGTCGACGATCACCGCCGCATCTTCGAAGCCCTCATTGCGCGCGATCCCGAGCGCGCGGATGCGACGCTGCGCAAGCATTTCGCCATCGGCGACGAATACCGCAGACGCGCCGTCGTCGGTGACATCGACAAGACCAGTGCCTCGGGCTGATCGCGCACAGCCCTTCAATCAAGACGCCGATTAAACAAGAAACGGACTGACGACATGGGACGGAACGACAAGGGCAAGGTCGGCTTCATCGGCATCGGCACGATGGGCCGGGAGATGGTGCGCAACCTGCAGGCGGCGGGCCACGCGGTCCGCGTCTTCGATCTGAACGAAGCCGCGCTGGCCGACAGCGTCAAGGAAGGCGCGACGCGTGCCAAAAGCCCTGCCGATGCCGCGCAAGGCACCGATATCGTCATCACCATGCTGCCCGACACGCCCCACGTCGAGGCGACGATCTACGGCGAGCAGGGCCTGCTGAATTCCCCGCCGCCGGGCAAGCTGATCGTCGACATGAGCACCATCTCGCCGGTCGCCGTCCGCCGCATCCATTCGGACCTGCAGAAGACAGGCGTCGGCTTCATCGACGCGCCGGTCTCCGGCGGGCCGGTGGGCGCCAGGAACGCCGCGCTCTCGATCATGGCCGGCGGCGATGCGGACACGTTCGCCAAGGCCGAGCCGTTCTTCCGCGCGATGGGCACGACCATCACCCATGTCGGCGCATCCGGCGCCGGCCAGACCGTCAAGCTCTGCAATCAGCTGATCTGCGGCATCAACATCCAGGCGATCTGCGAGGCGCTCGCGCTCGGCCGCGCTTCGGGCCTCGATCTCAACCTGCTGCGCCGGGTGCTGCTCGGCGGCTCCGCCGCTTCCTGGATGCTGGACAAGCTCGGCCCCGCGATGATCGCCGGCGACGTCTCCGCGGGCTTCCGGATCGATCTGCAGCTCAAAGACCTTCGCCTGGTGCAGGAGCACGCACAGGCCCTGAACGTGCCCCTGCCCGGCACCGCGCTCGTCACCAGCCAATATGTCGATGCGCGCGCCCATGGCGAAGGCAGCAACGGCAACCAGGCTCTGTTCCGCGTCTATGACCGCATGACCAACCAGACCACCGGCTGACCCTGGAACGATGAGCCTCCAACTCGACTTTCCCGCAGTGCTGGAGCGTTGGCCGAGCTTTCTGGCCGGCGCCGTCCTCACGCTTGAGTTGGCATTCTTCGCGACCGTGCTAGGCGCTCTGCTCGGCACGCTCGCGGCGGTCGGACGCGGCACGCACAATTCGCTGATTGCCGGTGCCTGCAAAGTCTATGTCGAGACCATCCGCAACACCCCGCTGCTGGTGCAGATCTTCCTGGTCTATTTCGGCCTCGCCAGCCTCGGCCTGAAATACTCCGCGTTCACGGTGGCGGTGGCGGCGCTGACCATCAATGTCGGCGCCTATACCGCTGAGATCATGCGGGCCGGCTTCGAGGCGATCCCGCGCGGGCAGATCGAGGCCGCCGAAGGGCTGGCGCTGTCGCGCTTGCAGATCTACTGGCACATCATCCTGCTGCCGGCGGTCGAGAAGGTCTATCCGGCGCTCACCAGCCAGTTCGTGCTCCTGATGCTGGCCTCCTCGGTCTGCTCGCAAATCTCGGCCGAGGAGCTCACCGCGGTCGCCAACTACATCCAGTCGGACACCTATCGCGCGTTCGAGACCTACATCATCGTCGCCGTGCTCTACGTCATCCTGTCGCTGGTGATGCGTGCCGGCTTCTGGGGCCTCGGCCTCCTCCTGTTTCCGCGCCGGCGCCGGCTCGGCACGCCGTTGTGAGATGACCATGGGCGGACATCTCAACATCAACCACCTGATGTTCCTCGGCCAGGGCGCGCTGTGGACCATCGGTCTGTCGCTGATCGCGCTGATCGGCGGCGGCATCGTCGGCTTCGTGATCGCACTGGCGCGCATCTCGCCGCTGAAATCGGTGCGGCTCGCCAGTGCGATCTATGTCCAGTTGATCCAGGGCACGCCGCTGCTCGTCATCCTGTTCCTCGGCTATTTCGGTCTTGCCGCGATCGGCCTGAAGGTCTCGCCGCTGGTCGCGGCCGGTGCCTCGCTGACGCTCTACGTCGCGGCCTATCTCGGCGAGATCTGGCGCGGCTGCATCCAGTCTGTGCCGAAGCCGCAATGGGAAGCCGCCGAAGGCTTGGCGCTGAGCCGCACCCAGCGCATGGTCAAGGTGATCCTGCCGCAGGCGATCCGCATTGCGACGCCGCCGACCGTCGGCTTCATGGTGCAGATTATCAAGAACACCTCGCTCGCCTCCGTGGTTGGCTTCGTCGAGCTGATGCGCTCGGGCCAGATCGTCAACAACTCGCTGTTCGAACCGTTCGCCATCTACGCCATCATCGCCGTCACCTACTTCGCCATGTGCTATCCCCTGTCGCTGTTCAGCCAGAGGCTGGAACGGCGGATGGGGCGTGGCAGGTCCAACCTCGCGCCAGCCTGACATGCAGCAAAACGCCCCCTCCTCCGAACCGATCGTATCGCTCCACAACGTGCAGAAGAGCTTTGGCGCGCTCCGCGTGCTCGACGGCGTCTCCTTTGCCGTTGCACGTGGCGAGGTGCTCGCCCTGATCGGCCGCTCCGGCTCCGGCAAGAGCACCGCGCTGCGCTGCATCGACCGCTTCGAGAAGGTCGACGGTGGCCAGATCGTGGTCTGCGGGCATCGCGTCGACCGTCCCGACGTGAACTTGCGTGCGCTACGCCAGGACGTCGGCATCGTGTTCCAGAGCTACAATCTGTTTCCGCACCTCACCATCGAGCAGAACATCACGCTCGCGCCCTGCGCGGTGAAGGGCATGGCGACGTCGCAGGCCAAGGATCTCGCACGAAAAGTTCTGGCGCAGGTCGGGCTGGATGAGAAGCTGCACGCCTATCCCGAGCAGCTCTCGGGCGGCCAGCAGCAGCGCGCCGCAATCGCCCGCTCGCTCGCCATGCAGCCGAAGGTGATGCTGTTCGACGAGGTCACCTCCGCGCTCGATCCCGAACTCACCGGCGAAGTGCTGAAGGTGATCGAACAGCTCGCGGCTGACGGCATGACCATGGTGATGGTCACCCACGAAATGGGCTTCGCCAAGGGCATCGCCGACCGGATCGTGTTCATGCATCGAGGCAAGGTCCACGAGACCGGACCTGCCTCGATCCTGACGTCGCCGACCACGCCCGAACTCACGCAATTCGTGGGAACGGGAAACCTAAAATCATAACAGGGAGAGGAGAACCAGGGATGACCAAGAAGATAGTGCTGGGAACGGCCGCCGCGTTGTGCGGCCTCATCATGATCGCGGCAACGCCCGCATCGGCCGATCTGCTCGACGACATCATGAAGGCAAAGAAGATCCGCATATCGACCGACCTCGCCATCCCGCCCTCGGGCATGATGGATTCCACGATGAAGCCGACCGGCTCCGATGTCGAAGTGGCGCAGCTCCTCGCCAAGGATTGGGGCCTCGAGCTGGAATTCATCCAGACCACCGGTGCGACCCGCATCCCGAACGTCCTGACCGGCAAGGCCGACATCATCATCTCGACCCTGTCGGTGACGGCCGAGCGTGCCAAGGTGATCGACTTCACCAAGCGCTATGCGACGCTGCAATCCGACGTCGGCTGCCTGAAATCGTCGACCGTGAAGGACTGGCCGGACCTGAAGGACAAGTCGATCGGCGTCTCGCGCGGCACCACGCAGGACACAACCTTGTCCAGCATGAAGGACAAGGACCTCAAGATCGCGCGCTATGACGACGACGCCACCATGGTGACGGCGGCGGTCTCGGGTCAGGTCGACTGCGTCGGCTCGTCCGCGACAATCATCAACCAGATCGGCGTGAAGAATCCCTCGCGCGTGTTCGAGTCCCGGATTCCGCTGGCGACCTTCGACCTCGCCATCGGCCTGAAGAAGGGTGAGCAGCCGCTGATGGACAAGCTCAACGCCTGGATCACCGAGAACGTCAAGAACGGCAAGCTCAACGCCATCTACAAGAAATTCCACGGCGTCGATCTGCCGGCGGACATGCGCAGCTGAACCACGGGGAAAGACATCGTGACAGCCGCGCCCGGCTGTCGCGGTCATGCAAAGATCAAGAAGGACAAAGAATGCGTCTCGTCATCGGATCCGACCACGCCGGCTGGCCGCTCAAGCAGACCGTCATCGACCACATCCGCAAGCTCGGCCACGACGTCATCGATGTCGGCTCCTATGACGACAAGCCGGTGGATTTCCCCGACATCGCCCGCGCCGTGGCGGCGAAGGTGACGTCGGGCGAAGCCGCGCGCGGCATCATGGTGTGCGGCACCGGCGTTGGCGCCTCGATCGCCGCCAACAAGATGAAGGGCATCCGCGCCGCGGTCTGCCACGACGTCCACTCCGCGCATCAGAGCGTCGAGCATGACGACGTCAACGTCATGTGCATCGGCGCGCAGATCGTCGGCGCGTGGCTCGCTGTCGATCTCGTGTCGTCGTACCTGTCCGCCGAATTCTCCACCGACGAGGATTTCCGCCGCCGCGTCGAGAAGCTGCGCGTCATGGACGAGGAAGGCTGAGGGCTCTCCGCCATGATCCTGGTGTTCGGATCGCTCAACATCGATCTGGTCGCGCAGGTCCCGGTGATTCCAGGTCCTGGCCGAACGGTGCTGGCGCCGTCCTACCGGACGCATTTCGGCGGCAAGGGTGCCAATCAGGCCGTTGCCGCCGCGCGGATCGCCGGGCCTGGACGCGTGAGCATGGCTGGCCGCGTCGGCCGGGACGGATTTGGCGACAGCACGATCGAGAACCTCAGAGCCAACGGCGTCAACGCCGACCGCGTCATCAGAGCCGACGAGCCGACCGGCTGCGCTTTCATCACCGTCGATCAGGCCGGCGAGAATGCAATCACGGTGGCGAGCGGCGCCAACATGACGGCGCGTGCCGGCGATCTTGCGAGCGAGCTGTTCAATTTGGACACCGTGCTAGTGCTTCAGATGGAGGTGCCCTTTGCGCACGCGCTGGAAGCTGCCCGAAGAACCGCCGCCGCCTCCGGCACCGTCATCTGGAACCTTGCACCCGTTCCGGAGCAGATGACGCGTGAGATGGTCACGGAGCTTCTCGCCGTCACCGACTATCTCCTCGTCAACGAGCACGAGGCCCGCGACGCCGCCACCGCCATCGGCCTGACGTCCGCCGACTACGAAGCCGCAAGCGCCGGACTCGCGAAGTCCGGCAACCTCACCTGCATTGTCACCGCCGGCGCACAAGGCGCGCTCGCGGTGACGGCGGAAGGCACCCGCCTGCGGGCGCCCGCCCAGCGCATCACGCCGGTGGACACGACCGGCGCCGGCGACACCTTCGTCGGCGCCTTTGCGGCGATGATCAGCGAAGGCGTGTCGCTGCAACGCGCGCTCGAAGTGAGTTGCGAAGCGGCGGCTTTGAAATGCCTCAAGGCCGGCGCCCAGACCGGCATGCCTATGCGCAGAGCGATGGGCTCCCTCGCGTAGGACTGATCGCCCGCATCGCTGCCCGCGGCTAAACTCTCCCGATTCCTGGAGGCTGTTTTGGCCTTTCTCTTCGTCCTCGCCGTCGGCCTCGTCGCCGGCACCATCTCCGGCATCGTCGGCACCGGCTCGTCGATCATGCTGATGCCGGTGCTGGTCTATGCCTATGGCCCGAAGGAAGCGGTGCCGATCATGGCGGTCGCTTCCGTCATGGCGAATTTTTCGCGGATCCTGGCGTGGTGGCGCGAGGTCGATTGGCGGGCCTGCGCGGCCTATTCGGCGACGGGCATCCCGGCGGCGGCGCTCGGCGCGCGGACGCTGCTGGCACTGCCCTCGCATGCCGTCGATCTCACCATCGGCCTCTTCCTGATCGCGATGGTGCCGGTGCGGCACTTTCTGGCGCGGCACGAGCTCAAGGCCAATCTATGGCATCTCGCCATCGGCGGCGCGCTGATCGGCTATCTCACCGGCATCGTGGTCTCGACCGGGCCGCTCAGCGTGCCGTTGTTCCTGTTCTACGGCCTGTCCAAGGGCGCGTTCCTCGCCACCGAAGCGGCCTCCTCGCTCGGGCTCTATTTCGCGAAGTCGGTGACTTTCGAGCGTTTCGGCGCGCTCACCGGCGAGGTCTTCATCAAGGGTCTGATCGCGGGCGCCTCATTGATGTCGGGCGCCTTCATCGCCAAACGCTTCGTGCTGCATCTGAGGCCGGAAACCTTCCGCCTGCTGATGGACGCGATCATGATCGCGGCGGGGCTCTCGATGCTCTGGACCGCGGCGCAGCCGTGACCCAGCCGCAACTCAGACGGCGAATTCGGAGGTGATCGATGGGCTGTCAGAGACGACGCGGCTCGCCACGGCCGGCTGCCCGTCGAGCCATTGCAGCACGGCCTCGAGCGGCTGCGGCCGCTGATAGAGGAAACCCTGCCCGAGCCGCACGCCCATCTCACGCATGGCCTCCGCCTGCTCGGCGCGCTCGATGCCTTCGGCGACCAATGTCAGTCCCAGCGTGACGGCGAGCGAGGCGATGACGCCGACAATGGCCTTGTCCTCGGCGCTGTCGGGGATCTCGCTGATGAACGCCTTGTCGATCTTCACCTTGTCGAGCGGAAACCGGCGCAGATGCGCGAGCGAAGAATAGCCGGTGCCGAAATCGTCGAGCGCGATCGTGGCTCCCAGGCGCCGCAGGCGATGCAGCGTTTCGGAGGCGCTGGCGATGTTGTTGATCAGCGATCCTTCGGTGATCTCGAGCTCGAGCATCGATGCCGCGACACCGAAGCGCGCGCAGGTCGCATGCAGCTCGGCGGCGAGCGAGTGGTCGGCAAGCTCGGACGGCGGCAGATTGATCGCGATCCGCAGCTGCGGCCTGCCCGCAGCGGCCAATTGCTGCAAGGCCCGGCAGGCATCGGTCAGCACGTAGCGGGTCAGCCGCGCATTGTTGCCGCTGCGCTCGATCAGCGGCAGGAATTCGCCGGGGCCGATCACGCCGTGCTCGGGATGGCGCCAGCGGATCAGCGCTTCCAGCCCGACGACCTCATGGCTGTCGAGATCGACCTGGCTTTGATACCAGACCTCGAACTGGCCTTCGGCGAATCCGGTGGGAATGGCGAGCTCGAGATCCCTGCGGCGGCGATAGTCGCGCTGGAGCGCTTCGTCCAGCACGGCGACCGTGCCGGGCGCCTTGCTCTTGGCGTGATAGAGCGCGATGTCGGCGAGCGTCGGCAGATGCGACAGCTCCGGATCGTCGGCGTGGCGCACGGCAAGGCCGATGCTGGCGCGCGGCACCACCTGCTTGTCGTGGAGGCGGATCGGCTCGGAAATGGCATCGAGCACGCGTTGAGCGAATGCGTGCGCGGCCTGCTCGTCGCTCACCTCGGGGCGGATGACGACGAACTCGTCGCCGCCGAGCCGGGCGACCCAGTCCTCGGCTTCGACCGCGCGACGAAGGCGCTGCGAAATCTGGACCAGGAACGCATCGCCGGCCTCGTGACCGAAGGTGTCGTTGATGCCCTTGAAGTCGTCGAGATCGATGAAGCAGAACGCGACCAGCGTATCCGGCGCGCCTCCATTCTGGCTCGTCACGGCGAGGCGCTCGGTCAGGGAGCGCCGGTTCGGCAGCCCGGTGAGCGGATCGTGCGTCGCCATGTGCCCGAGCCGGTCCAGCGCGCCCGACGTCGTGTGCTGCATGGCGTTGAAAGCGCGCGCGAGCTGGCCGAATTCGTTCGAGGACGTGACATCGGCCGGATAGGCCCGGCCGTCCTGCTTGCTGCGCTGGATCGCCGACATCATGGCCGCGAGCGGCCGGCCGATGAAGATGTTGGCGGAGATGCGCATGGCGATCAGGGTCGCGAACGTTGCGAGGAGCCCGACGACGAGCAGCAGCAGCAGGCGGCTGCCCGCATCCGCGTACAGCGTCGCACGCGAATAGGCGATGGCGATGCGGCCGGCCTGAACGGCCATGTTACCGTTGCTGTAGTGGATCGGGTGCGAGACCTCGGCGACCGACTGGCCCTGGGGGCGCGCGACCACGCGGGCGATCGCAGCGCCGGTATCGTCATAGACGGCCGCCGCCGCAATGGTCTCGTCGTGCATGATCTCGTTGAGCACGCCCGTGACCTGGTCGTAGCGCATCTTCCAGAGCGGCTCGGCGATCAGCTCGGCCCGGCTCTCGGCGACGCGGGCCATGCGGGCGTCGAGTTGCCTGAGCTGCGACCAGAAGCTCGATGCCTCGACGCCGGCGGAGGCGAGCAATTGCACCAGCAGCAGAACGGGCACGGTGGCCCAGATCATCGCGTGGACGACCGAGCGCAAGCGCGGCGGCGCTGCCTGCTCGTTGCGATCCGGCTCGGTCATCGCCTTGCGCATCAGTCGGCAACGCCTTCGGCGACCGGCAGCGACGAGATGAGCGCATCGAGGGAAAAGTCATATCGGCCGCAGCGCCCGGCCTTCGCCCGGAACCGCGCGAAGTCGATCCGGTCGAACGCACGGGTCTTGATGAGGTCGGCGACCGAAGCGATATTGTCGCGCGTGATCGCCGACGTCTTGACCTCGACGCGGGGCGAGACGGCAGCAAAATCGCAGCCATCGGCATAATCGCGCAGGAGAACGACGGACCAGCCGCCGAGCAGGAAATGCCCGCCATCGGTCAGGAGCATGCGGCCCGCCTTGATCTCGCGCAGAGCATCCTCCGACCAGTTGAGGCCGACCACCTGGATGTTCTCGCCGGGCACAAGGCCGGCGGCGATCGTCGCGCGCAGCGCGCCGAGCGCCATCGGATCGTTTCCGGCCCAGATCCCGGCGGGCCGGATCTGCTTGCGCGCGGCCCAGCTCAGGTAGTTTGCCGTGACCCGCTCGGCCTCGGACTTCGTCCAGTTGGCGAACAGCATGCGGTCCACCACGACGTCGGACGCAGCATCCACCGCGAGCGTGAGGCCGGCGTTGCGGGCGATCGAGGCGGGCGTGGTCTCGTCGCCACCGATGCCGAGAATGTGGATCTTGCCGTCCGCGCTCTGCCATTTCTCGGCACGCGCCGCGGTGATCAGCGCATTGGCCATCCGCGCGCCCGCGGTCTGAAGATCGGTCGTGATGTCGCCCAGCCAGGTCTTGAGCTTTTGCCTCGGCGGTCCAAGGCGCACGGCGTCCTCGCCGATCAGCGTGTTCGAAAGCAGCAGCGTCTTGACGCCCGCGGCTTCGGCCGCCTCCAGGATGGGAACGGCGGCGGATTCCTCGTTCGACAGGATGAGGAAGTCGGGCTTGTCGGGACGGGCCACCACGCCGAAGCCGAGCTCCTGCATGGTGCGGTAGTTCCGCTCGCTGGTCAGCACCTCGACATGCGCATCGAGCTTGCGGCCGGCGGCCTGCATGGTCTGCGCGACCATGTCCCAATAGACCTCGCCAGACTTGCCGGGATTGACGAAGACGATGTTGAGGGGCTTGGCGATGCTACCGCCAACCGACCCAAAAACGCCGCAGACCATGCCCGCCGCGAGCAATATTCGCAGGAATCTCGTCAATTTTGCCGCCCCCATTGGTTCCGAGATTGGACCCACGTCCGCTAAGAATTGGCAAAATCGCACCGGGCACAGCGGCGCAGGGCTAACGAAAGGTATATCTCCCGTGCCGAATTGAGATATTCGAAGCGCCGGCGATCGCCGGCCAATCCGTGCTATCAGCACATCTGAAACCCGCGACTCGCGCTCCCCCATGGCCAAATCCACACTTTCCTTCGTCTGCCAGAACTGCGGCGCGGCCTATAACCGCTGGCAGGGCAAGTGCGAGTCCTGCGGCGAGTGGAATACGCTGGCGGAAGAAGACACCAGCGGCAGCGTGCCGGTGTCGATCCGCTCCAAGCGCAAGGGAAGAACCTTCGCGCTGGAGAGTCTCGCCGGCAAGAGCCCGGACGCGCCGCGCCTGTCCTCGGGGATGACCGAGCTCGACCGCGTTACCGGCGGCGGCTTCGTGCGCGGCTCGGTGCTGCTGGTCGGCGGCGATCCCGGCATCGGCAAGTCGACGCTGCTGACGCAGGCGACCAGCCTGCTCGCGCGCGCCGGCCACCGCGTCGTCTACATCTCCGGCGAAGAGGCGGTCGCCCAGGTGCGCCTGCGCGCCGAGCGGCTCGGGCTGTCGGACGCGCCGGTCCAGCTCGCGGCCGAAACCTCGGTCGAGGACATCGTCTCGACGCTGTCGGAGGGCGCGGTGCCTCGGCTGATCGTGATCGACTCGATCCAGACCATGTGGACCGACACGGTGGAATCGGCGCCCGGCACGGTAACGCAGGTGCGCGCCTCGGCGCAGGCGCTGATCCGCTTCGCCAAGAAGACCGGGGCCGCCATCATCCTGGTCGGCCACGTCACCAAGGACGGCCAGATCGCCGGCCCCCGCGTGGTCGAGCATATGGTCGACGCGGTGATGTCGTTCGAGGGCGAAGGCTCGCAGCAATTCCGCATCCTGCGCGCCGTGAAGAACCGCTTCGGGCCGACCGACGAGATCGGCGTGTTCGAGATGACGGGCCTCGGCCTGCGCGAGGTCACCAACCCCTCCGAGCTGTTCCTGTCGGAGCGCGATCTCGGCACGCCCGGCACTGCGGTCTTTGCCGGCATCGAGGGCACGAGGCCCGTGCTGGTCGAATTGCAGGCACTGGTAGCCCCGACCTCGCTCGGCACCCCGCGCCGGGCCGTGGTCGGCTGGGATCCGAGCCGGCTCTCGATGGTGCTGGCGGTGCTGGAGGCCCATTGCGGGGTCAAGCTGTCCGGCCACGACGTCTATCTGAACGTTGCCGGCGGCCTGCGCATCCACGAGCCGGCGGCGGACCTCGCCGCCGCCGCAGCCTTGGTGTCATCGCTGGTTAATGCGCAGTTACCCACCGATGCCGTCTATTTCGGCGAAATCTCGTTGTCGGGCGTGGTGCGGCCGGTGGCGCAGACCCCGGCCCGGCTCAAGGAGGCGGCAAAACTCGGCTTCCAGCGCGCCGTGCTGCCCGAATCGGCGCGCGGCGATGCCGGCGGCGACGCCGGGCTCTCCCTGAACGCGGTGAACAGCCTGACGACATTGGTGGCCGAGATCGCAGCGCGGGGCTCCCGTCGGGGCGAATCCAGTGCACAGCCAGAGAAAAATGCCACACCGGCCAGATTCCGCCGTGGAGAGGGTTAGGTGGAGGTGACGCCGGAGGCCTCCGCCGCTATACAGCCGTCACAAAAGCAGCATGGGATTGCGTGGTTGCGGCCTTGCCGGGAACGCCGTCTGCCCTTCTTTTAGGGCAGCGGCCAAGCACCGATTCGCTAGAGCACCTTTGAAGTACGAGCGGACCAGACCAGCCGATGCCAGTAACCATCCTCGACCTGATCCTGCTCGGTGTGATGCTGATCTCGGGCCTGCTCGCGATGGTTCGCGGCTTCATGCGCGAAATCCTGTCGATCGCGGCCTGGGGCGCCGCGGCGATCGTGACGCTGTATTCGTTCTCGAAGCTGCTGCCGACCGCCAAGACCTATTTCAACAACGACACGGTCGCGAGCGTCGTCGTGGTGGCCGGCGTGTTCATCGGCACCCTGGTCGTGGTCTCCGTCATCACGGTCCGGATTTCCGACATGATCCTGGATTCGCGGATCGGCGCGCTGGATCGGACCCTCGGCTTCCTGTTTGGGCTGGCTCGCGGGCTTTTGATCGTCGTGGTCGCGTTCCTGTTCTTCACCTGGCTGGTGCCGGACAAGCAGCGTCCGGATTGGGTCAGCGGGGCCAAGTCCCGCGTGGTGCTGCAGGGAACCGGCGATTGGCTGATGGCCCTCTTGCCTGACGACCCCGAGAACACCATCTTGAAGAGATTCAAGAAAAACAAACCAGATGATGATCAAGCTGAATCCGAGCAGCAGCCTTCGGGCAGTGGCGACGGGTACAGTAAGTCGGCTCGTGACGGCATGAAAAAGCTGATCGAGAAACCTGCGGCGCGTTGATAGAGCCCCAAAAGAGAGGCGAGAACGAGATGCGACACCCTGACCAGGACGCCCTGCTTGATCTCGATCCAAACGCCGGTCCAGGCCCGGCGGCGCTTGAGCTTCAGGACGATCTGGAAGGCGATACGCTTCGCGAGGAATGCGGCGTCTTCGGCATCTACGGCCACCCTGATGCGGCCGCCATCACTGCGCTCGGTCTTCACGCGCTCCAGCACCGCGGCCAGGAGGCCGCCGGCATCGTCTCCTACGACGGCAGCCGCTTCCACTCCGAACGCCGCCTCGGCCTCGTCGGCGACACCTTCTCCCGCCGCGAGGTGATCGACCGCCTGCCCGGCAGTGTGGCGGTTGGCCATGTCCGCTACGCCACGACCGGCGCCACCATCCTGCGCAACGTGCAGCCGCTGTTCGCCGAGCTCAATGCCGGCGGTCTCGCGGTCGCTCACAACGGCAACCTCTCCAACGGCCTGACGTTGCGCCGCGAGCTCGTCAAGAACGGCGCCATGATGCAATCGACCTCCGACACCGAGGTGATCCTGCACCTGGTGGCTCGCTCCAAGCGCGTCCGCTTCATCGAGCGCTACATCGACGCGCTGCGCGAGATCGAGGGCGCCTATGCGCTGGTTTCGCTGACCAACAAGAAGCTGGTCGGCGCGCGCGATCCGCGCGGCATCCGCCCGCTGGTGCTCGGCGAGCTCGACGGCTGTCCGATCCTGACTTCCGAGACCTGCGCGCTTGACATCATCGGCGCCCGCTTCGTGCGCGACATCGAGCCCGGCGAAGTCATCGTGTTCGACGAGAACGGCCAGGACATCCACAAGCCGTTCCCGCCGATGGCGCCGCGCCCCTGCATCTTCGAATACATCTACTTCTCGCGGCCGGATTCCATCGTGCACGGCCGCTCGGTCTACGAGGTGCGCAAGAATTTCGGCGCGCAGCTAGCGCGCGAGAGCCACGTGCCGGTCGACGTCGTGGTGCCGGTGCCGGATTCCGGCGTGCCCGCCGCGGTCGGCTACAGCCAGTATTCCGGAGTGCCGTTCGAGCTCGGCATCATCCGTAACCATTATGTCGGCCGCACCTTCATCCAGCCGACGCAGGCGATCCGCGAATCCGGCGTGCGCATGAAGCACTCGGCCAACCGCGCCGCGATCGAAGGCAAGCGCATCATCCTGATCGACGACTCCCTGGTGCGAGGCACCACCTCCAAGAAGATCGTGCGCATGATGCGCGATGCCGGTGCCAAGGAAGTGCACTTCCGCCTCGCTTCGCCCCCGATCCTCTATCCCGATTATTACGGCATCGACCTGCCCGACCGTGGCGGCCTGCTGGCGGCGACGCATTCGCTGGAGGAGATGCGCGAGCTCATCGGCGCCGACTCGCTCGCCTTCCTGTCGATCGACGGCATGTACCGCGCCATGGGCGAGCCAGGCCGAGACCCCGCCAATCCGAAGTTTGCGGATCACTGCTTCACCGGCGTCTATCCGACCCACCTCACCGACCAGACCCAGACCGAGCCGCAGCCGCGGCAATTGTCGCTGCTGGCCGAGGCGAGCTGACCAAGGATCGTCCCCGGGGGCTCATCCGAGACTTCTTTTCGTCATGGCCGGGCTTGTCCCGGCCATCTTCGTCTGTAATACCCGCCGCAAAGAACGTGGATGCTTGGGACGAGCCCGGGCATGACGGAAGTATTCGACGATGACCAAACCTCTCGCCAACCGTATCGCTCTCGTCACCGGCGCCTCGCGCGGCATCGGCTATGCCACCGCAATCGCGCTGGCCAAGGCCGGCGCGCATATCGTGGCGACGGCGCGTACGCAAGGAGGGCTGGAAGAGCTCGACGACGAGATCCGCAAAGACGGCGGCAGCGCCACCCTGGTGCCGCTCAACCTCACCGATTCCGACGGCATCGCGCGTCTCGGCGCCGGCCTGTACGAGCGCTACGGCAAGCTCGACATCCTGGTCGGCAATGCCGGCGTGCTCGGCCCCTCCTCGCCGATCGGCCATATTGAGCTGAAGACCTTCAACGAGGTGATGGCGGTGAACGTCTCCGCGAACTTCCAGCTGATCCGCTGCATGGAACCGCTGCTCAGGCAATCCGATGCCGGCCGCGCCGTGTTCATCACCTCGGGTGCCGCCAACAAGGCCACCGCTTACGTCAGCCCCTACGCCGCGTCCAAGGCCGCACTGGAGACGCTGGCGCGTGCCTGGGCGCAGGAAACCGCGAACACCAAGCTGCGCGTCAATCTGTTCAATCCGGGCCCGGTGCGCACCCGCATGCGCGCCACCCTGATGCCCGGCGAGGATCCGGCGACGCTCGACACGCCCGAGCAGGTCGCAGAATTCATCGTGCCGCTGTGCACGCCCGACTGGACCGAGACCGGCAAATTCTACGATTACAAGACCCGCGCCCTGATGAGCTTCCGCGCGCCGGCCTGATTGCCCTCCGACGCCTTGGACGTCATGCCGGCGGTAATGACCGTACCGCCGAGCTCGATACCGGAAAGCGCATTTAGAAATTCAAGCCGACATCGAACACACTGAAAATAGCGTCTCAACGCATTTTGCCCAAAAGTTAACCGATGGATGACGCTACGACGCAGCGTCATCCGGCTTTAGGTGCATTGCCGTCGGCCATGGGACACGGTAGAGCGTCAATTGGAACAAGGCTCCCGAAGAGAGCCGTCCGCATATTTGACAATGGAGGAAGCCTTTATGACGATGCCCGCACGCCGCGCCGCGGCTCTTCTGGCCTGTGCCGCTTTCGGCTTTGCCACATCCGCATTCGCGCAAGACAAGACCATCAAGATCGGCGTGCTCAACGACATGTCGAGCCTCTATGCCGACATCGGCGGCCCGAACTCGGTGGCGGCCGTGAAGATGGCGGTCGAGGATTCCGGCCTGAAGGCCAAGGGCTGGACCATCGAGGTGCTCTCCGGCGATCACCAGAACAAGCCCGATATCGGCGTCAACATCGCCCGGCAATGGATCGATTCCGACAAGGTCGACGCCATCGCCGACACGCCGAGCTCCGGCGTCGCGCTCGCGGTCAGCAACCTCGTCAAGGAAAAGAACGCGGTGCTGCTCAATTCGGGCGCCGCGACCGCCGACCTCACCGGCAAGGCCTGCACGCCCAACACCGTGTCCTTCACCTACGACACCTACATGCTCGCCAACGGCACCGGCAAGGCGCTGACCAAGGCGGGCGGCGACAGCTGGTTCTTCCTCACCGCGGATTATGCCTTCGGCCATGCGCTGGAGCGTGACACCGGCGCGGTCGTCACCGCGACCGGCGGCAAGGTGCTCGGCGGCGTCAAGCACCCGCTCAACACGGCGGACTTCTCCTCGTTCCTGCTGCAGGCGCAGTCCTCCAAGGCCAAGATCATCGGCCTTGCCAATGCGGGCGGCGACACCACCAACGCGATCAAGCAGGCCGCCGAGTTCGGCATCGTCCAGGGCGGCCAGAAGCTCGCCGCGCTGCTGCTGTTCATCAACGACGTGCACTCGCTCGGCCTGAAGACCGCGCAGGGCCTGACCTTCACCGAGTCGTTCTACTGGGACCTCAACGACCAGACCCGCGAATGGTCGAAGCGTTTCCAGAAGGTCTCGCCCAAGGGCTCGATGCCCTCGATGACGGTTGCGGGCCTCTATGCCGAGATCCTGCATTACCTGAAGGCGATGGAAGCGCTCGGCAGCAATCCGCGTGACGGCGCCAAGGTCGTCGCCAAGATGAAGGAGCTGCCGACCGACGATCCGCTGTTCGGCAAGGGCCCGCTGCGCCAGGACGGACGCCGCCTCATCCCCGCCTATCTGTTCGAGGTGAAGAAGCCCGAGGAGTCGAAGGGACCGTGGGATTATTACAAGCTGGTCGCCACCATCGCGCCGGAAGATGCGGCCAAGCCGCTCAAGGACAGCGACTGCCCGCTGGTGAAGAAGTAGGATCGTAGGGTGGGTTAGCATGCGGCTGCGCAAAGCGCAGTCCGCTGGCGTAACCCACCTCTTCCGCCTCCGCGGAAATGAAAGAGGTGGGTTACGCCTCGCGGTTTGCGCTTCGCGCGAACCGCGAGGCTAACCCACCCTACGAGACTGTCCTGGTCGCACCCAGCGACCGCACCGCGATCGCCACGCACACCACCATCAGCACCGCGGCGAGCAGGAACGGTGCGCCGGGCAGATGCAGCGGCGCGCTGGCGCCGATGAAATAGGAAAATGTCAGCGTGAACAGGAACGGGCCGACGAGCTGCGACACGCTCTGCACGCTCGCGGTCGCGCCCTGCAGCTGGCCCTGCTGATCCGGCGCGACGAGCCGCGTCATCAGCGCCTGCGAGGCGGCACCGGAGATGCCCCACAGAGCCAGAATGGGAATCCCGAGCCAGGATAGCGGTCCGGTCGGCGCGGCGCCGAGGACCACGAAGCCGACCGCGCCACAGCAGAGGCCGAGCAGGAGCGCGTTGCGCTCGCCAAGCGCGCGCACGATGGGGCCGATCGCAAAGCCCTGCACCACCATGGCGCAGATGCCGACCATGGCGAGCGTCAGGCCCACCGTCTTGGCATCCCAGCCGTAGCGATAGGTCGCGTAGAGCACAAAGGTCGAGGGGAGCACGACGTGCGCGACCTGCGCGATGAAATTGACGATCGACAACGCGGCCAGCACCGCGTTGGAGCGCAGCAGATGCAGCGCGCCGAGCGGATTGGCGCTGCGCCAGCGCAGCGCCGCGCGCTTGTCGGGCGCAAGCGACTCCGGCAGCACGAACAGGCCATAGAGCGCGTTGGCGAAGCTCAGGGCCGCCGCGGCCCAGAACGGCAGGCGCGGATCGATATCGCCGAGCAGGCCGCCGAGCGCCGGCCCCAAGATGAAGCCGGCGCCGAAGGCCGCACCGATCCGGCCGAAGACCGCCGCACGCCGTTCCGGCGGCGTGATGTCGGCGATATAGGCGAAGGCGGTCGAGATGCTCGCCGAGGTGATGCCGGAGATCACGCGGCCGATGAACAGCCACGCAAGCGACGGCGCCAGCGCCATCAAGACGTAATCGGCCGCGAGCCCGAAATTCGACAGCAGCACCACTGGCCGCCGTCCGAAACGGTCGGACAGCGCGCCAAGCACCGGCGAGAACACGAACTGCATCAAGGCCCAGGCGGTGCCGAACAGGCCGAAGATGCGCGCGGCATGAGCGGTGTCGTTGTCGACGAAGCTCTCGATCAGCTTCGGCAGGACCGGCATGATCACGCCGAGCGCGACCATGTCGAGCAGGATGGTGACGAAGATGAAGGCGACCGCGCCGCGCGGGGCCGGCGCTGCGTGCTGCACCACCGCCCCGCCGGCGCCGTCGCTCACGACGGCCGCTTGCGCTTGTGCGCGAACGGATTGGCCTTCTCGCGCAGCGTGATGCGCACGGGCGTGCCCGGCAGCTCGAAGGTCTCGCGCATGGAATTGGTGAGATAGCGCAAGTAGGATTGCGGCACGGCGTCCGCGCGCGAGCAGAACAGCACGAAGCTCGGCGGGCGCGCCTTGGTCTGGGTGATGTAGTTCAGCTTCAGCCTGCGGCCGGAGACCGCCGGCGGCGGGTTGGCCTGAATCGCCTGCTCGAACCAGCGATTGAGCGCTGCCGTCGGCACGCGCCTGTTCCAGATCGCATAGGCGTCCTGGATCGCCTGCATCAGGCGATCGATGCCCTCGCCCATCAGGCCCGAGACAGCGACGATGGGCACACCCTTGAGCTGCGGCAGCCAATGATCGGCATCGCGGCGCAGGCCCGAGATCGCGCCGCCGCCCTTGGTCTCCATCAGATCCCATTTGTTGACGGCGAGCACGACCGCCCGTCCCTCGCGCTCGATCAGGTCGGCAATGCGCAGGTCCTGCTCCTCGAAGCGGTTCTGCGAATCCATCATCAGCACGACCACTTCGGCAAAGCGCACCGCGCGCAGTGCGTCCGCAACCGAGAGCTTTTCCAGCTTCTCCTCGATGCGCGAGCGCCGGCGGAGGCCCGCGGTGTCGAACACACGGAAATCGCGGCCCTTCCAGTTGATCTCGACCGCGATGGCATCGCGCGTGGTGCCGGCCTCCGGGCTCGTCAGCAGGCGCTCCTCGCCGAGCAGATGGTTGATCAGCGTCGACTTGCCGGCATTGGGCCGGCCGACGATCGCGACCCGGATCGGGCGCGTCGCGGCCTCTTCCTCCGAGATCGGCGCGTCGTCCTCATCGTCGTCTTCCTCGACGGGTTCGGGCATTAGCCTCGCGAGCGAGTCGTAAAGCTCGCCCATGCCCTCGCCATGCTCGGCCGAGATCTGGATGGGATCGCCGAGGCCGAGCGCAAACGCCTCCATCGCGCCGGCATCGCCGTGCTTGCCCTCGCTCTTGTTGGCGATGAGCAGTACCGGCTTGTCGGCCTTGCGGGCGAAATCGGCGAAGGCGCGGTCGGTCGGCGTGAGGCCGATGCGGGCGTCGATGACGAAGAACAGCGCATCGGCCTGCGCGATCGCGGTCTCGGTCTGCTCCTGCATGCGCGCGGTCAGCGAGCCCTTGGCGCCCTCGTCGAGGCCGGCGGTATCGATGATGGTGAAGTGGAGATCGCCGAGCCTGGCCTCGCCTTCGCGGCGGTCGCGGGTGACGCCCGGCAGATCATCGACCAGCGCGAGCTTCTGCCCAACCAGGCGGTTGAACAGCGTCGACTTGCCGACATTGGGCCGGCCGATGATGGCGATCGTGAAGGACATCGGTCATTCGTGCGCTGCCGGGGCTGCGCCTGTCAATGCAACGGGAAATATTGTTTGAGCATGATCTTTTCGGAAACCGCTTCACACGCTTCCGGATCATGCTCTAGCGGGAGAAGCTGCCGCTCGGCAGCGGTGCCGGGAAGGCGCTCTGCGATTGCTGCTGGGGGGGCTTGGTCGGCTGCGCCTGCTGGGTTGGCTGCGCCTGCTGGGCCGGCTGATCCGGCGGCGGCGCGGTGGTGCGCCTGCGGACGATCTTGTGCTTGGGCGGCGGAGCGGACGTCGCGGGCGCTGCCTCCGGCTGCGCCTCGCCATCGACCTCACCGGCGGGTGCTTCGGCCGGCGCGGCGGCCGTGGCGGGCTGCCTGGTCTGCTTTGCCTTGGCCCCCTTCGCCGGCTTGGCCGGCTCGGGCTCGGCAGGCAATGCCGCGACGGCAGGTGCGTTGGGATCGGGCTGCTGCTGCTGTGCGCCTTTGTACAGGTCCCTCGGCACGCCCTGCTCGAGCCCCGGCACGCCCTCGGGGAAGACCGGCTTGCGGTCGCCCGGCAGCTTCTTCTTGGTGTCGAGGAAGTCGAGCAGATCGCTCGGATCGAAGCTGGAGCAGCCGCCCAGGACGCCGGTGAAGGCGATCAGGACGGCGGCTGCGATCAAGCGTGGCGTGCGGCGCATCTTGGTGTCTCGTTACGTCAGAGAACCGTCGTCAGCTTTTGGCGACGGGTGGCAACAAAGCCTGAAGCGCCTCGGCGCGAGAACGCAGGCCGGGCGGTGTTTCGCCGTCTCCGTCAATCGCCTCGAGCCATTTGCGGGCTCCAGTCATGTCGTTGTTACGCCAGGCCGACAGCGCCAGCATCTCGCGGGCGGTGTGGCGGAAGGTCGATTTCGGCGCGGCGGAAGCTTCCAGCCGCTGCTGGATGTCGGCATAGCCGGCGCTGTCGAGCAGGAGCCCCGCGGCGCGGATCTTGGCCAGATCCTGCCACTCGCCGCCAATGCTGCGGTCGGCGGCGATGTCGTCATACATCTTCGCGGCCGCCTTGGGATCGCGGCTCGCGGCCTCGGCCGCAGCACGCAGCCGCGCCAGGGTGCGATAGCCGGACGGCGCCTTGGCGGCGAGCTCGGTGAAGGCCTTCTCGGCGTCCTCATGCTTGCCCTGCTCGGACAGCTCGGCGGCCTTCTCGAAAGCGGCGCCCGCCTCGGCGGCCTTCTGGGCCTCCAGGTACCTATAACCCTGCCAGCCACCTGCGCCGGCGACGATCAGCACCATCAACGCGATGAAGTAGATCGAATACTTGTCCCACAGCTTCTTGAACTGTTCGCGACGTACTTCCTCGTTTACTTCGTCAAATAATTCAGACACTTATGCCAATCCCATGCCCGTCCGGGTGCGCGCGCCAAAGCGTTCGCGTCAGGAATCCCGTCCCCGTGTGGCGGCGAGGTAGCCTAACGATATGGCGGTGGCAAGGCAAAGCGAGCCCGATCAAGGCGTTAACCACCCGGGACATCCCGGATGCCCCTGCCCGGCTCAAGCTCCCAGCAGCTCCCGCAGCTGGCGCTTCAGCACCTTGCCGTTGGCGTTGCGCGGCAACGGGTCTGCCGTGATCGCCATGGTTTCGGGAACCTTGTAGTCGGACAGGCGCTCGGCGCACCAGGCGCGCAGGTCCGTATCGGTCACCGGCTGTCGCGTCACCACCACGGCGTGGACGCGCTCGCCCAGCACCGGGCAGGCCCTGGCGATGATCGCGCTCTCGACCACGGCGGGATGGCCGGCCAGCACGGATTCGACCTCGGCCGAATAGATCTTCAGGCCGCCGCGATTGATCATGTCCTTCTGCCGGTCGAACACGCGAACGAATCCTTCCGCATCAATCGAGCCGAGGTCGCCGGAGTGCCAGAACCCACCCGTGAAGCTTTCGGCGGTGGCCTTCGGATTATTCCAGTAGCCCTTGATGACGGAGGCGCTCTGGATCCAGAGCTCGCCGATCTCCCAGGGAGGCAGCTCGCGCCCGTCCGGGCCCATCACGGCGATGCGCGCGCCGGGGCACGGCAGGCCGACGCTGTCGATATGGCGCTCCGTCAGCTCGCCCGGCATGATGGTCGAGGGCGAGGTCGTTTCGGTCGCGCCGTAGCAGTTCATCAGCTTCAGGCCGGGAATCTTCGCCTTGAGCTTCTCGATGGTGGCGACCGGCATCGGCGCGCCGCCGAAGCCGCCGATGCGCCAGCTCGAGAGATCATAGCCGTCGAAATCGGGCTGGAGCAGGCAGAGATTGTACATCGCCGGCACCATCACCGTGTAGGTGACGCGCTCGCGCGCGGCGAGCTTAAGGTAATCGGCGGCCTTGAACTCCGGCATGATGATCAGCGCGCCGCCGCAGCGGATCATGGTGGTGATGTTGGCGACGACGCCCGTGACATGGCCGAGCGGCACCGCTGCGATCGAGCGATCGGTTTGCGTCAATTGCAGGCAGGACACGAACACCATCGAGGAATGGACGATGTTGCAATGGGCCAGCATCGCGCCCTTCGGCTTGCCCGTGGTGCCGGAGGTGTAGAGGATCATCGCGGTGTCCTCTTCGCTCACCTCGATCGGCGCCGATGCCGGCGGGTTGTCGGCGAGCACTGCGAAACGCGACAGAGCCGGATCATCGGCGACTGCGATGCGGTGGATCACGTCGGGCACATCATGCGCATCGGGCAGCCGCTCGGCGAGCGCGGCTTCGTGGATCAGGATCTTGGCACCGCAATCCGCGAGCACATAGGCGATCTCCGGCTTCTGCTGGCGCGTGCTGAGCAGCACGGTGACGAGCCCTTCATGCGCGGCGGCAAACAGCAGCAGCGGAAATTCGATGCGATTGCCGAGCAGGATGGCAACGCGATCGCCGCGCTGCAATCCCAGCTTGCGAAATCCGGCAGCGATCCGCGCGGCTTGCTCCATTGTTTGCCGCCAGCTCAGGCGGACATTGCCGCAAATCAACGCTTCGCCATCGGCATTGCGGCCGCATGCCTCCGCGATCATCGCCCAGAGGCTCGAAGGCCGATCAAGAAATGCCGGCACAACCCGATCGCCAAACCGCGCCTCGAGCCGCATCGGCGGGATCTGAGCTCGCGACCAGTCCATGGGGATGCCCTCGGCTTGTTGCTCTTGTTATCTTCCCCGCATGGACATGCGGGTTTCGTCTTGTGCTGACCGGCTAGACCCCGATCACGGGCACGCCGATCACCACCGGATGGAACGCGAAGGCCAGGGCCAGATAGGCGACCACGCCGACCGCGACGGCGATCAGATCGTTGGTCGGGCCGCCGACCGGAATCGGCGGGGCACCGGCGTCGGTGCGAGCTTTCAGCGAGATGCGGTCATAGACCGCCCAGGCAAGGAACGAGCCGAACAGGATGATGGAGCCGAGATCGCCATTGGCAAGCAGATGCGCCGCCGCCCACAGCTTGATGCCGGCCAACATCGGATGCTTCAACGTCGCATAGATGCGGCCACGCATGTAGGACGCCACCACGAGGATGACTGCAGGCAGCATCAGGGCGAGCGTGATGTGCTTCATCGCCTTCGGCGGATACCAGACGTCGATCCAGCCGGAGCTGCGGTAGTGGGCATAGCCCCAGATGATCAGCGCCAGCCCCGCGAGCGAAACCGCCGAATAGAGGAGCTTGTAGGTCCCCTCGCCCAGCCTCGCGATCGCCTGCGCGCGCGCCTTTCGTTTGGTTGTGAAAATATGGGATGCAAAAAACAGCACCAGCCCCAGGATCATGACCAGCAGACCCACGACATCCTCCCCACAAAGCAGCCCCCATCACTGAGGTATCATCGATTGGCCGATGGTCGCAACTCGCGCGCTATTTGCCGGGCTCCCGATTGTCGACATAACGGATTGCGATGGGTCGACCGGCCAACGCCCCGCCGAGACCGCTGGTAAACTTCAACGGCAGACAGGCCTTCAGCGATGCATTGATGGCGTTCAGATAGGTCGTCCGGGTGTCCGCCGGCACACCCGCAGTCGCGTATGTGAGGCGCGGCGGACCGATCAGACTGCCGTTCTTGTTGAAGCTGAAACGCACCGACATCTGCATGCCCGCGCGCGCTTGGTCCGATGGCGGCGACCAGCAGCTGCGCAGCGCGGCGAAGAGGTCGCCGATCGTGTCGAGATCGTGATCGGGCTTCTGGTATTTGGCGCGGTCGGCCTCGGCAGGCACGCTCTCGATCGTGAGCTGGAGGTTTTGGCCGTAAGGGTAGTCGATCTCGGGAATGCAGGGGCCGGGCTCGAGCGGGCTGCAATAGGACGGCGTGCAGGGCTCGCCGTCGAGCACGCTGCAAGGTTCGTGCGCGAACGGAATCGGATTGATCTGGCGTCGCTGCGCGTCGACGGCGATCGAGGTCATTGCCAGCAAGGCAAGAACAAGAATGCAGCGCCACATGTACCGGGACCGCAATGGCATTTGCAACAGGTGGCGACGGCTATAAAAGCTTCAAGGCTGGCCGCGATGGTTCGCTTCACTCGACAATCTGATCCGCTTGCGCCACCAGCGTGGGCGGTAAATTCAGTCCCAACGCATTGGCTGTCTTGAGATTGAGCAGGAACTGGAATTCATTCGGTTGTTGGACTGGCAAGTCTGCGGGACGGGTTCCTCTCAAGACGCGGTCGACATAATCCGCCGAGCGACCGACGAGCTGCGTAATCGAGACTCCGTAAGACATCAGCCCGCCGTCCGTGACGAAGGACGGGAACGGATACATCGCCGGCAGACGATGCGCGGCCGCCAAGTTCAGAATCAATTGCCGATGAACGAGTGGAAATGCGTCGGGAAAGATCAGCAGCCCGCCGTCTGGCTGCTCTGCAAAGCGGGAGATCGCCTGTTCGAGCTCGGCGGCGTTGTGCGCCGGCGCCGGAACGAGCTGGAGCTGGACTGCCGGAATGGCCGCTTCCACGGACGGCATCAAGATCATGGGCGCCGTGCGCGGATTGAAGACTGCGGCAACCCGTCGTATCGCCGGGGCCGCCTGCTTGAGCAATTGCAGCCACTTGCCGGCCATTTCAGGCTCGAAAGTCGTGAAGCCCGTAATATTTCCGCCCGGCTTGCCCAGGCTTTGAACGAAACCGGCACCCACCGGATCGGCAACGACGGTGAAGATGATCGGCAAGATCGGCGCGCGTCGCCTCAGGGCTTCCACGGACGGAGTGCCGATTGCCAGAAGCACATCCGGCCCCCACTTCACGAGCTCCGCCGCCTGGGCATCGGCGACATTCGGATCGCCGGCCCACCAGCGATACTCGATATGGATGTTGCGCTCCTGTTCCCAACCGAGCTCGCCCAGACGCTGTCTCAGTTTCTGGTAGCCGGCCTGGCTCTCCGGATCGCTCGCTCTGCCTCCCGCCAACACACCGATCCGCCGCACATTCCCCTGCGCGGATGTGCTCAGCGGATAGGCCGCCGCGCCTGCAGCGAGCATGATGAATTCGCGCCGCCTCATGACCGTCGACCTCGCTGTCCTGCTTCACGGAAAAGGTCTGGGAAAGATTACCCCTTCTTCTTGACATCCTTGACGTTGCTGAACTCGATGCCCTCGGCGCGCTCCCTGGTGTAGCCGAGGTAGAACTCGTTCCGGGCGAGATAGACGGGATCGCCATCGACATCGTCGGCAATGCTCGAATTATTGGCGGCGATGAAGCTGTCGAGTTTTTTGCGGTCCTCCGAGGAGACCCAGCGCGCCAGCTGGAACTCGCTGACCTCGAACTCGACCGGCAGCGAATATTCCGCCTCGAGCCGCGCCTTGAGCACGTCGAGCTGCAGCGCGCCGACCACGCCGACCAGCGCCGGGGCGCCGTCGCGGGGGCGGAACACCTGCACCACGCCCTCTTCCGACATCTGCTGCAGGGCTTCCTTCAGCTTCTTCGCCTTCATCGCGTCGGTGAGACGGACACGGCGGACGATTTCCGGCGCGAAGCTCGGCACGCCGACGAAGTTGAAATCCTCGCCCTCCGTCAGCGTATCGCCGATGCGCAGCGTGCCGTGGTTGGGAATGCCGACGACGTCGCCGGCGAAGGCTTCGTCCGCGACCGAGCGGTCCTGCGCGAAGAAGAATTGCGGGCTCGACAGCGGCATGCTCTTGCCGGTGCGCACGAGCTTCGCCTTCATGCCGCGGCTGAGCTTGCCCGAGCACAGGCGCGCAAACGCGATGCGGTCGCGGTGGTTGGGATCCATGTTGGCCTGGATCTTGAACACGAAGGCGCTCATCCTGGGATCGGTGGCCTCGACCTTGCGCTGGTCGCTGTCCTGCGCGCGCGGCTCGGGCGCGAACTTGCCGAGGCCCTCCAGGAGGTCTCCGACGCCGAAATTACGCAGCGCGCTGCCGAAATAGACCGGCGTCAGGTGGCCTTCGCGGAATGCGTCGAGCTCGAACGGCTTCGACGCCTCGGTGACGAGCTCGAGCTCGTCCTTCACGGCGGAGACGTCGAGATTGGCGTTGAGCTTGGCGAGCTCTTCGATCTCGATCTCGAGCGCCGCGCCGGTCTTGGCGCCGCCGCCTTCGAGCAGGCGCACGCCGCCATTGACGACGTCATAGGTGCCGAGGAAGTCGCGGCCGCGGCCGACCGGCCAGGTCATCGGCGTGGTGTCGAGCGCAAGCGTCTTCTCGATTTCGTCGAGCAGCTCGAACACGTCGCGGCTCTCGCGGTCCATCTTGTTGATGAAGGTGATGATCGGAATGTCGCGCAGACGGCACACCTCGAACAGCTTTCGGGTGCGCGCCTCGATGCCCTTGGCCGCGTCGATCACCATCACGGCGGAATCGACCGCCGTCAGCGTACGATAGGTATCTTCCGAAAAGTCCTCGTGGCCCGGCGTGTCCAAGAGGTTGAAGACGAGGCCCTCGAACTCGAAGGTCATCACCGAGGTCACCACCGAGATGCCGCGCTCACGCTCGATCTTCATCCAGTCAGAACGGGTGTTGCGCCGCTCGCCCTTGGCCTTGACCTGGCCGGCGAGGTTGATGGCGCCGCCGAACAGCAGCAGCTTTTCGGTCAGCGTGGTCTTGCCGGCGTCGGGGTGAGAGATGATCGCAAAGGTCCGCCGCCTCGCCACCTCGGCGGCAAGCGGGGAACGGGCCGGCGATTCGGCTGTGGTGGCGGCGATGTCGGACATGGCGGGAGCGTGTGGCAGGGAAAACGGGCCTGATCAAGCCTCATTTGGTGATTGCGAAGGTTTCCGGCCAGCCCCATATCCCCCTTTTGGGAGGACGACCTCCCTGCCCATCAGCACACCAGCCGCGGGGACGACCCTGCCTTGAATGGAGGGTCGCCATGGCCTGGAGCATCCTGTTCGTCGCCGGTCTCCTCGAGATCACCTGGGCCATTGGCCTGAAATACACCGAGGGCTTTAGCAAGCTTGTCCCGTCCGTGGTCACGCTGGTCGCCATGGCCGGCAGTGTCATCCTGCTCGGGCTCGCGCTCAAATCACTGCCGGTCGGAACCGCCTATGCGGTCTGGACCGGCATCGGCGCGGTCGGTACGGCGACGCTCGGCATGGTTCTGTTCGGCGAGCCGGCGACGGCCTTCCGCCTCGCCAGCATCGGCCTGATCGTCGCCGGCATCATCGGACTGAAGCTCGTCACCTGACGAGCTGGACCACCCACCAGGTCAGGGCGGCCACAATGGCCGAGGCCGGGATCGTGATCACCCAGGCATAGACGATGGAGCTTGCGACGTTCCAGCGCACGGCCGAGACGCGGCGGGCGGCACCGACGCCGACGATAGCGCCGGTGATGGTGTGGGTGGTCGAGACGGGAACCCCGAGATAGGTCGCCATGAACAGGGTCACCGCGCCTCCCGTCTCGGCGCAAAAGCCTTGCATGGGGGTCAATTTCGTGATGCGCAGGCCCATGGTGCGGACGATGCGCCAGCCGCCCATCAGCGTGCCCAACGCCATCGCCGCCTGGCAGGACAGCACCACCCAGAACGGCACCGAGAAGTCGCTGCCGAGATAGCCCTGCGAATAGAGCAGCACGGCGATGATGCCCATGGTCTTCTGCGCGTCGTTGCCGCCATGGCCGAGCGAATAGAGCGACGCGGAGACGAATTGCAGGATGCGGAAGGCGCGGTCGACCGCGAACGGCGTCGAGCGTACCGAGGCCCAGGACACGATCGCAACCAGCGCCATTGCGAGCAGGAAGCCAACCAGCGGCGACAGCACGATCGCCAGCGCGGTCTTGGACAGGCCGCTCCATACCGCGGCCGAAATACCGGCCTTGGCCAAGCCGCCGCCCACGAGCCCGCCGATCAGCGCGTGCGACGACGACGATGGAATGCCGAGCGCCCAGGTCACGAGGTTCCAGACGATGGCGCCGACGAGGGCTGCGAAGATCACCTGGGCGTCGACGACCGCGGGATCGATGATGCCGGTGCCGATGGTCTGGGCGACGTGCAGCCCGAACACCAGGAAGGCGATGAAATTGAAGAACGCGGCCCAGAACACCGCGAATTGCGGCCGCAGCACGCGGGTCGAGACGATGGTCGCGATCGAATTGGCGGCGTCGTGCAGGCCGTTCAGGAAATCGAACAGCAGCGCGACGGCGATCAAGCCGACCAGGACGGGAAGACCCAACGCGGCATCCACGGCGAGGCCCTACACCTGCTCGATGACGATGCTGTTGATCTCGTTCGCAACGTCATCGAAACGGTCGGCCACCTTCTCGAGATGGTCGTAGATCTCGGCCCCGACGATGAAATCCATCGCATTGCCGTCGCGGTGCTTGAGGAACAGCTCCTTCAGGCCGATGTCGTGGAGATCGTCGACCCGGCCCTCGAGATTGCCGAGCTCCTCGGTGATCGCGGTCAGCATGGCGACGTTCTTGCCGATCTCCTGCATCAGCGGCAGCGCACGGCCGACCAGATTGGCGCATTCGATCAAGAGTCCGCCGATCTCGCGCATCGGCGGCTCGAAGCTGCGCACCTCGAACAGCATCACGGCCTTGGCCGTCTGCTGCATCTGGTCGATGGCATCGTCCAGCGACGTGATCAGGTTCTTGATGTCGCCGCGGTCGAACGGGGTGATGAAGGTGCGGCGTACCGCCGTCAGCACCTCGCGGGTGATGTTGTCGGCGTCGTTCTCGAACTGGTTGACGCGCTGGCAATAGACCGGCGTCTCCTCGCCCCCCTTAAGCATGCCCTGCAACGCGACTGCGCCCTGAATCACGGTCTGGGCATGCCGATCGAACAGGTCGAAGAACCGCTCTTCCCTGGGCAGGAACGCACGAAACCATCGCATCATGGGAATAGGCTACCGGTTGGAAAATGGTCAGGCCCGCGAGGGCTGTCATAAAACTGTCATAGACCATTTTCGATCCGCGCGCGTGTCGCCTCACGCCCGCGGAGCCGGGTCATCCACCGCTTTCATGCATCAATGAAATTGATGCAATATCAACTACTTAAAGCGAACGCCGGAGGTAATGCGCGATTTCGCCGACGACGCCGCGGCGGAAGGTGAGCACGCAGACCACGAAGATCACGCCCTGGATCACCGTCACCCACTGGCCGAAGCCCGCCAGATATTGCTGCATGGCGATGATGACGAAGGCGCCGACCACGGGACCGAAAACGGTGCCGAGCCCCCCGACCAGCGTCATCAGCACGACCTCGCCCGACATCGTCCAGTGCACGTCGGTGAGCGAAGCGTTCTGGGCCACGAACACCTTCAGCGCACCGGCAAAGCCGGCGAGCGTCCCCGACAGCACGAAGGCCAGGAACTTGTATTGGTCGGTACGGTAGCCGAGCGAGATCGCGCGCTGCTCGTTCTCGCGGATCGACTTCAGCACCTCGCCGAACGGCGAGTTGATGATGCGGAAGATCAGGAGGAAGCCGGCGAGGAAGCCGACCAGCACGACATAATACAGCACCGTCGGCTTGGACAGATCGAGCAGGCCGAACATGCGTCCCTGCGGGATGCCCTGGATGCCGTCCTCACCATGGGTGAACGGGGCCTGGAGATAGATGAAGTACAGGAGCTGCGACAGGGCCAGCGTGATCATCGAGAAATAGATGCCCTGGCGACGGATCGAGATGTAGCCGGTGACGATCGACAGCACGAACGCCGCGGCGACGCCGACGAGAATGCCGAGCTCGGGCGGCAGTGCCCAGACCTTCAGCGCATGCGCGCTGCAATAGCCGGCCGTGCCCAAGAACATCGCGTGGCCAAACGACAGCAAGCCGCCATAGCCGACCAGCAGATTGAAGGCGCAGGCGAGCAGCGCAAAGCACAGCGCCTGCATTACGAAGAAGGGGTAGACGCCCGTGAACGGCACCGCTGCGAGCAGCAGCGCCATCACAGCGAATACAATCATCTCGTCGCGCATCGCACGCGGGGTCACAGGAAGCGTGTCGTCCGTCAGGGTTGTCATCTCAGGCCGCCCTTCCCGTCAATCCCGTCGGCTTCACCAGCAGCACCAGCACCATCAGCACGAACACGACGGTGTTGGACGCCTCGGGATAGAAATACTTGGTCAGGCCCTCGATCACGCCGAGCGCGAAGCCGGTGATGATGGAGCCCATGATCGAGCCCATGCCGCCGATCACCACCACCGCGAACACGACGATGATGAGGTCGGCGCCCATCAGCGGCCGCACCTGGTTGATCGGCGCCGAGAGCACGCCGGCGAGCGCGGCAAGGCCGACGCCGAGACCGTAAGTGAGCGTGATCATGCGCGGCACGTTGATACCGAAGGCACGCACCAGCGTCGGATTTTCGGTGGCGGCGCGCAGGTAGGCGCCGAGCTGCGTCTTCTCGATCAAAAACCAGGTCGCAAGGCACACCGCCAGCGAGAACACGACGACCCAGCCGCGGTAGATCGGCAGGAACATGAAGCCGAGATTCATGCCGCCCCTGAGCTGGTCGGGAATGGCGTAAGGCAGGCCCGAGGAGCCGAAATAGTTCTGGAACACGCCCTGCACGATCAGCGCGATGCCGAAGGTCAGGAGCAGGCCGTAGAGATGATCGAGCCCGGTCAGCCATTGCAGCATGGTCCGCTCCAGGATCATGCCGAAGATGCCGACGATGATCGGCGCCAGCAGCAGCGCCCACCAATAGTTGATGCCGCCGAGGTTCAGCAGGAAATAGGCGACGAAAGCGCCCATCATGTAGAGCGCGCCATGGGCGAAATTGATGATGTTGAGCATGCCGAAGATGACGGCAAGCCCGAGACTGAGCAGCGCGTAGAACGAGCCGTTGATCAGTCCCACCAGTAGCTGAGCGTAGAGAGCCTGCATCGATCCCGCACCCGGTCCCTTCTATTCCTCAACAACAGGCCGGCACCGCTGCGCGCCGGCCTGTAGCGTTCACGTTACTTCTTCACCAGCGGACAGGCGCTTTCCGACAGCGGCCGGAAGGCCAGGTCGCCGGGGGTCGTGCCGATCAGCTTGTAATAGTCCCAGGGGCCCTTGGATTCCTCGGGCTTCTTGACCTCGAACAGATAGGCCGGATGCAGCTTGCGACCGTCCGCACGGATCGTTCCCTTGCCGAACAACGCATCGTCGGTCGGCATCTCCTTCATCTTGGCGACCACCTTGGCCCCGTCATGCGGATTGCCGCCCATCGCCTCCAGCGCCTTGAAATAGTGCAGCAGGCCCGAATAGACGCCGGCCTGCACCATCGAAGGCATCGCCTTGTTCTTCATGCGCTCGGAAAAGCGTTTGGAGAAGGCGCGCGTGCCGTCGTTCATGTCCCAATAGAAGGTCTCGGTGAAGTTCAAGCCCTGCGCCACCTTCAGACCAAGCGAGTGCACGTCGGTGATGAAGAGCAGCAGGCCCGCAAGCTTCTGGCCGCCCGAGACGATGCCGAACTCGGACGCCTGCTTGATGGTGTTGGTGGTGTCGCCGCCGGCATTCGCCATGCCGATGATCTTGGCTTTGGAGGCCTGCGCCTGAAGCAGGAACGACGAGAAGTCAGCGGTATTCAGGGGATGCTTGACGTTGCCGATCACCTTGCCGCCCGACTTCACCACGACCGCGGCGGTGTCGCGCTCGAGGGCATGGCCAAAGGCGTAGTCTGCGGTGAGAAAATACCAAGTGTCGCCGCCCGCCTTCACCAGCGCCTGCCCGGTACTGTTGGCCAGCATATAGGTATCATAGACCCAGTGGACCGTATTCGGCGAGCATTGCGCGTTGGTGAGATCCGACGTCGCCGCACCTGTGTTGATCAGGATGGAATTCTTCTCTTTGACGATATTGTTCACCGCCAGCGCAACGCCGGAGTTCAGGACATCCATGAAGATGTCGACCTTCTCGACGTCGATCCATTGCCGAGCAATCGTGGAGCCGATGTCGGGCTTGTTCTGATGGTCGGCGGAGATCAGGTCGAGCTTCCAGCCCTTGGCAGCGAGCCCGGAATCCTCGATCGCCATCTGTGCGGCGACGGTCGAGCCGGCGCCACCGAGATCGGCATAAAGTCCTGAATTGTCGGTCAGCACGCCGATCTTGATGTTCTTGTCCTGCGCGACCGCGCCGCCTGCCGCGCCGAGCGCCAGGGCCGTCCCGAGCAACATTGCCGAAATGCTGTGCTTCATAATCCGACCTCCCAATATTCCTTTGATAGTTACTCTCGATCGTTCGGCCTGCTCGGCTACACGCCGAGATAGGTGTGGAGCTTGTCCATGTTGGCGGCAAGCTCCGAATTGGAAAACCCGTCAATGATCTTGCCGTGCTCGACCACGTAGTAGCGGTCGGCGACGGTGGAGGCGAAGCGGAAGTTCTGCTCGACCAGGAGGATGGTGAAGCCCTCCTTCTTGAGCCGCGCAATGGTATGGCCGATCTGCTGGATGATGACGGGTGCAAGACCCTCGGTCGGCTCGTCCAGCATCAGGAAGCTCGCGCCAGTGCGCAGGATGCGCGCGATCGCCAGCATCTGCTGCTCGCCGCCCGACAGCTTGGTGCCCTGGCTGTTCAGCCGCTCCTTCAGGTTCGGGAACAGCTCGAAGATCTGGTCGAGCGGCAAACCGCCTTCGCGGACCACCGGCGGCAGCATCAAATTCTCGCGCACGTCGAGGCTGGAGAATATGCCCCGCTCTTCCGGACAGAAGGCGACGCCCATGCGCGCGATCTTGTCGGAGGTCGCGCGGATGATCTCCTGGTTGTTGAACTTCACCGAGCCGGTGCGCTTGCCGATGATGCCCATGATCGACTTCAGCGTCGTCGTCTTGCCGGCGCCGTTGCGCCCGAGCAGGGTGACGACCTCGCCCGCGTTCACGTCGAAGTTGATCCCGTGCAGGATGTGAGACTCGCCGTACCAGGCTTCCAGGTTGCGGACTTGCAGGATGTTCCCGCCCGTCGCAGCCCTGGCCGGAGCCTCGGCGATCGCAGTGTCAGGCATGACCGGCTCCCAGGTAAGCTTCCTTGACGCGCTCGTCCTTGGTGAGCTCGGAGTAATGGCCCTGCGCGAGCACCTGCCCGCGCGTCAGCACGGTGATGATGTCAGAGAGGTTGGCCACGACGCTCAAGTTATGCTCGACCATCAGGATGGTGTATTTCGCGGAGATACGCTTGATCAGCGCCGCGATCTTGTCGATGTCTTCGTGGCCCATGCCGGCCATCGGCTCGTCGAGCAGCATCATCTCGGGGTCGAGCGCCAGCGTGGTTGCGATCTCGAGCGCGCGCTTGCGTCCATAGGGCATCTCGACCGCGGGCGTGTTGGCGAACTCGCTGAGGCCGACATCGTTGAGCAGCTCGCGGGCGCGATCGTTGAAGCGGTTGAGCACGGTCTTGGAGCGCCAGAAATCGAACGAGGAGCCATGCTGGCGCTGCAGCGCGACACGGACGTTCTCGAGCGCGGTGAGATGGGGAAACACCGCCGAAATCTGGAACGAACGGACCAGCCCCATGCGGGCCACATCCGCCGGCGCCATCGCGGTGATGTCCTGCCCCTTGTACAGGATTTTCCCGGCCGACGGCTTGAGGAACTTGGTCAGGAGATTGAAGCAGGTCGTCTTGCCGGCCCCGTTCGGGCCGATCAACGCATGAATGCTCCCACGGCGAACCTTGAGCGCAACGTCGCGGACGGCGAAGAAGCCCGCGAACTCCTTGGTCAAGCCTTCCGTTTCGAGAATGAACTCATCGGCCAAACAGTTTTCCCCCTGCCCGCGCGCGGCGCTGTCCTTGTTGCTTCGGCTGTCCGGAGGACTTGCAGCCCACCGGGGCGCCGCCTCCGGGCGCGGAATATGCCGGAGGTGACGGGGGTTAGGCAAGGCGGAAAGCTGAGCAGGTCAGGCCTCCGGCCGGGGTACAAATGCTCCCTTAGTCGCAGAGGTCGATGTCGTGCCTGCCCGGCCTTTCCGGTTCGCAAGGCACCGGCCATCAAGCTGTCGTTAACGGTCTTTCGTCTCCCGCGCCAGCCTTCATCGAAAATTTTCCCGCAGGCCCGATCATCCCGGGGTTTTCACGCGCGGAGAATATTGTCTTGGATTTTGCAAGCGCGGCTCCCTCCGTCGTCAAGTCGATCCGGCAGCGTGACCTCCTCAACACGTGGCTGCGACTTTATGCGCTCCAGAAGATCGCTCCGTCGATCTGGGAGTATCAGCCCGCGCGGCTCGAGGAGGAGCTGTTGGAGCTCATCTACTATACGGTGGAGCTTTCGACGCCGACGCCGCGCCTCGTCATCCAGAGCGAGGGCACCCGCATCTCGCGCGCCTATGGGCATACCGGAAAAGGCGTTTCGCTCGATGATTACGTCGGACCGCGGCTCGCGCCGCACGTGGTGCCGATCTATCATGAATGCGTCGCGCGCGGCCTTCCGGTCTACAGCGTTGCCGACGTCGACGACACCTATGGCCGCATCGTCGCGTATGAGCGGCTGCTGCTGCCGTTCCTGACAGACGGCAAGGTCAGCCACGTCATCGCGTCAGTGAAGACCTTCTGCGAGGACGGCGGCTTCGAGATCAAGAATCTGATGCGCGGAAATGACGCGCTGCCGCGCCCGAAGCTGCGGGCCGTGATCGATCGCGAGCTGTTTCATCGCGCCCCCGGCCGCATCGCACCCGCCGATCCGGTCGAGTTCTCGGATCGGCCGGGCCCCGTCATCTCCAACGAGATCATTGAGCTGAACTAGCCGTCAGCGCGCCTTGCCACCGACCTCCTTGGCATAGATATCCGGCTTGAAGCCGACCAACAGCTTGCCGCCGATTTCGAGCACCGGCCGCTTGATCATCGATGGTTGCGCTAGCATCAAGGCCAGCGCCTTCTTCTCGGTGAGGCCTTCCTTGTCGGAGTCGGGCAGCTTCTTGAAGGTCGTCCCGGCGCGATTGAGCAGGGTCTCCCAACCGACCTTGTCGCTCCACTGCTTCAGCCTGTCCTTCTCGACACCCGCCGCCTTGTAGTCGTGAAACGCGTAAGCCACGCCATGGCCATCGAGCCAGGCGCGGGCCTTCTTCATGGTGTCGCAGTTCTTGATGCCGTAGATGATGGTGGGCAAGACGGTCCTCGCGCATGACGTAGCGGTGATGTGCGTGGCGTTGTACGAAACTCCGCGTCGCGCGACAATGTCGCGAGACGCGTCACCCACCGAACGGACATCCCATGCACGTCACCCACGATCCCGCAGCGGCGGCCGCACCGACCATCGACTTCGACACTTTCCTCGCGGTCGACGTCCGTGTCGGCACCATCGTCGACGCCAAGCCGTTTCCGGAAGCGCGCAAGCCGGCCTGGCGGCTGTGGATCGATTTCGGCCCCGCCATCGGCGTGCGCAAGAGCTCGGCCCAGATCACCGAAAACCACCCGCTCGAAACCCTCGTGGGCCAACAGGTCGCGGCCGTCGTCAATTTCCCGCCGCGCCAGATCGGCCCGGTCGTCTCCGAGGTGCTGACGCTCGGCTTCCCCGATGCCGACGGCAAGGTCGTGCTGGTGCAGCCGAGCAAGCCGGTGCCGAACGGCGGACGGCTGTTCTAGCCTCAGGGTCTTGTCAGGACCTTGCCGGAATGTTGAGCCCGCGCTGCACCGCGGGGCGCGCAAGCCCGCGCTCGAGCCAGGCGCCGACCGCCCTGAACTGACTGAACTCGACGAGATCGCCGGCGCCATAAAAGCCGATGAGATTGCGCACCCAGCCGAGCATGGAGATGTCGGCGATGGTGTAGTCGTCATCCATGAACCATTGCCGGCCGGCGAGATGCGCCTCCATCACGCCGAGCAGGCGCTTGGCTTCGGCGACGTAGCGGTCGCGAGGCCGCTTGTCCTCGTAATCCTTGCCGGCAAATTTGTGGAAGAAGCCGACCTGGCCGAACATCGGCCCGACGCCGCCCATCTGGAAGTGCAGCCATTGCAGCGTCTGATAACGGCGCGCGGCATCCTGCGGCAGCAGCTTGCCCGTCTTCTCCGCGAGATATTGCAGGATCGCCCCGGACTCGAATAGCGGCAGCGGCCTGCCGCCGGGCCCGTTCGGATCGAGGATCGCCGGGATCTTGCCGTTCGGATTGAGCGAGAGGAATTCGGCGGTCTTCTGATCGTCCTTGCCAAAATCAACCAGGTGGACCTCGTAAGGTAGCCCGATCTCCTCCAGCATGATCGAGACCTTGACGCCGTTCGGCGTCGGCAACGAATAGAGCTGGAGCAGTTCGGGGTGCTTGGCGGACCAACGCCTGGTGATGGGGAAGACGGACAGATCGGACATCGGGACTCTGGGTGCATGGACTGAGGCGTGCTCAATCTAGGCAAGATACCGCACCGCGCAAGTCACTTCCGGCTGTGCTAAGGCGGCAGTGTCGCCATCGCCACGAACGGGGGCATTGCTTCATACTGCAGCCGAGACTCGATGAACCGTTGACCCGTGATCAGCAGCAGGGCCGTAAAGGCGATCGCGAGCATCGCGGTCGCCAATTGGCACACGTCGTACATGGTATTTTATATCCCTCGACAGCCTCGGGCATAGAACGTCGGCTCAGGCGCCACGTTCCAGGCGGCAACAAAATATTGCTATTTTTTCCCGATCTCGCTGCGACGGCATCGCTCTGTTCCGGCGGCTCCCAAAGGGACCAATGGCCGCCTCGCGCGTTGTCGCTCGATGAACATCGAGAAACGCGCCCTGCTCGACCACGCTGAACGCTGTCGCCGCGTCGCGAACGATCTCACGCACAGCAAAGCCGCGCAGCGGTTGCAGGCGATGGCCGACGAGTACGAAGCGAGAGCAACAAGATTGGACGACGAAGACGTCCGCTCGACGCCAAGCCGCAATAGTCGCTGCCAGCTGGAAGGTAAAGGCGAGCGGCAGGGCTGATCGCCTTCAGAAGTTGATCTCCATCCGTAGTCCGCGCGAATCGGCCGTGCCGTCACCAACGGATTGCGTGCTGTCGCGCGCTGCGACGGCGCAGGCACAGGCGTCGATGAGATCGTCGCGACCGATCCCGGTGCCGTGGCGAAGCGTGAGCCATCTCTCGACCTCAGTGAAGCCGCGGCCTCTCAAAAGCGCGATACGCTGTTCTCGCCCGCGCGGCGAGGTCTTCGGTTCGAGCCGCACGCGCCCTGCCAGATTCCAGAAGATCAATTCCGGATGCGCCTCGCCGATCGTCGCCTGCCGCGCCGGCGTCATGGCCTCGTCGACCTCCCTCATCTTGTCCCTGATATTCCACAGCTGCGCCGACACGCCCCTGCCCTCGCCTTCGTGCGTCCAGTAATGGCGATTGGCCGCCGCCATGTCCTGGAACGTCCAGAGGTCGCGGCGCGCGCCGAGAAACACGGCTGGGCCGATCAGTTCGCGTGCGCGCAAATCGCAGGCGCGGTAGCCGCTCGTGTTCAGTCCGATCGGCATGTCGACCATCGCGCGGGCGTGCGGGATTGCGAGCAGACGCATCAGGCTTGGCGAATAATCGAAGCCTTGATCGCCGCGCTCATCGATCCACGCTGCGACCCAGCCAAAGCGAAATCCGTCGAGCCCCAGATAGTTTTTGCAAGTCATGCGTCCGTCAATTTCAGTTTCCGCGCGCGTCTCGCTTGACATCCGCAAGTTGCGGGCGTATGTCCCGCGCCCTCGCAAGCACTTCCGCTTGCGACAGACACCATGAACCGAGCGATGTCGTACCGCTACGAAAGAATTGTCCGCATGCCGAATAGCCCCAAGCTATTCGATTGCGCATGCCCGGCTCATGGGAGCGATCTTGCCTGACCGCAAGATCGACAGTCCGCTTCTCACGGACCCTCCCGAGCCTGCCGCTCCGGAGGGTTTTTTGTTGCCCGCCGCGCGGCTCCACCGAACATCCCGGCCATGGCCGGAACGAGAGACCCGGATCTCGGGGCTCGCGCTGGAGAGGCGCGTGCCCAAGTGCGCGGGGCCTGCCGGAGGGAACGAGGCGATGAGCCGGACACCGATGGCAGAGCGAGCCCAAAGGGTTCGCAATGTGCGGCGCGTCGACAGCGCCGCGATAGAACTTTTGTAACTTAGTTTGCCGTGAGAGATTGCGGCTCAACCGACGCTGGTGGTGAAGATCTCGGATACTTCTCCGCAAGGCAAAGCGGGTGATGCCTCCCGCCCTTGACACACGCACCGGGATGCGGCCTCGGAAAAGGTACGCACGCGGCCCGGCGCAGGATCCGTCCGTTGGGGACAGAGACTGTGTTGTCGTCACTGAAAGCCGATATCGCCCGTTCCCCAGCGTACCCATCAATGGCCGATGCGAAAGCACCGGCCTGGCGGTGGTGAAGATGTCTGTTACTTCGTCAGTAAAACGACCGCCCGCAAGGGCAGCAACAGCATCGCCCGTTCCCCGCCAACCCCATCACGATCCGTGGTGAAGATTTCTGTTACTTCGCCTGCAACGCGAGAGGTCGCGGGTTCGAATCCCGCCCGGTGTCCCATGCACCGGTAGCTCAGAGGATAGAGCGCTTTCCGGCGAGCTTCGGCTCGTCGGGTACAGCAATCGCCCGTTCCCGGATCGTGTCCCCTAGCCACCGCCGGTGGTGAAGAGTGCTGTTACTTCGGTGTCGGAGGTTCAAATCCTCCCGGACGAAAGTCCGTAGCTCAGTGGGTAGAGCACGAACAGCCTCGCCTGTTCCCCGGCACCCCTTTTCATTCGCCCATCAACCCAAGAGGAGGCCATCATGGTCAGGCTCAACAAGATCGTTCGCGCCCTCACGCGGGAGGGTGCGCGCGCTGTGCGCTTCACCCCGGAGATGGAGCTGAAGCGCGCGCTGATGAACTGCCTCCTGTGGGAGGACCAGTTCTACGAGGACGGCGTTGCGATTGCCGACCGCATCAAGGCCCTCGTGCCCGAGGTCGCGCCGGAGCGCGTCGCGCAGCTCGCAATCGAGGCCCGCGAGGTGATGAAGCTGCGGCACGCACCGCTGCTCGTCATCCGCGAGATGGCGCGCAGCGAGAAGCACCGCACCCTCGTTGCCGACACGCTCGCCCAGGTGATCCAGCGTCCCGACGAGATGACGGAGCTGCTCGCGATCTACTGGGCGGATGCGCTGGGGCCGATGCAGCAGCGCAAGCGCCAGCCGGTCTCGGCGCAGGTGAAGAAGGGTCTTGCCCGCGCGCTGACCAAGTTCGACGCCTATCAGCTCGCCAAGTGGGACCGCGACGGCGCGGTGCGGATCAGGGACGTTCTGTTCCTGGTGCACGCCAAGCCGAAAGACGCCGATCAGGCGAAGGTGTGGAAGCAGCTCGTCGATGGCGAGCTCGCCTCCCCCGACACCTGGGAGGTTTCGCTCTCGGCCGGCAACAACAAGCGCGAGACCTTCGAGCGGCTGATCGCCGAGCGAAAGCTCGGCGGCCTGGCGCTACTGCGCAATCTGCGCCTGATGCAGAACGCGCAGGTCCCGCGCGAGACCATCGCAGGCGCGATCGAGGCGATGCGGACGGATCGTATCCTGCCCTATCGCTTCATCACGGCGGCGCGCTATGCGCCGGACTTCGAGCCCGAGCTCGAGGCTGCGATGCTCAAGTCGATCAAGGACCATGTGCGGCTTCCGGGCCGCACCCGGCTCCTGATCGACGTGTCCGGCTCGATGTTCGCAACGCTCTCCGCGCAGTCGGAAATGACGCGCGCGGAGGCGGCGTGTGGCCTTGCCATTCTCGCCCGCGAGATCTGCGACGAGGTCGAGATCTTCACCTTCTCCAACGAGGTCGTGAAGGTCCCTCCCCGCCGCGGCTTCGCGCTGCGGGATGCGATCATCAACTCGCAGCCGCATGGCGGAACCTATCTCGGCAAGGCGGTGACGGAGATCGACCGCAAGGGCGATCGCCTCATCGTCTTCACCGACGAGCAGAGCCACGACCAGGTGCCCGAGCCCAAGGCGCGCGGCACGATCGTCAACGTGGCCTCGTATCAGCACGGTGTCGGTCATGGCGCCTGGACCCGCGTCAACGGCTTCTCCGAGGCCGTGGTCGCGTGGATCGCGGCGTCGGAGACGGCGTTGAACTGATGCGCAACGACAACGGCCCCGGACGCGAGATGCGCCCGGGGTCAGCGAAATTTCTGAAATGATCCGCCCGCCCCGTTATGGTGCGCGCGGAATGACAAGGATCTCGGACCATGCGACGACCCGATCCCTACATGGAACGCGCCCGCGAGCTCTGCCTCGCCGCCGGTGTCGATCCCGACTCGCGCGTCGGCGAAGGACGCGGCCAGCCGGCCTGGTGCCTGTACAAGGACGCCGCGCGCAAGGAGCATCTTGCCCGCGAGGCCAACGCGACCGCGAGCTCGATCGCCGCGTTCCGGACGCAAGACGCCCGTTTCCAGAATGCGCCGCTGAAGGTGTTCGGACCCCACGAGGAGGCGACGATTGCGCAGATGCGCAATTGCATGGCCATCGGCAACGTCGTCTCCGGCGTGATCTGCGCCGACGGCCATCTCGGCTATGCGCAGCCGGTCGGCGGGGTCATCGCCTATGAGAAGCAGATCAGCATCTCCGGCGTCGGCTTCGACATCGGCTGCGGCAACATGGCGGCTCGGCTCGACACGCGCTTCGACGACATCGCGGGGATCGCTCCCACGATCATCCGCGACGTCGCCAAGGTGATCTCGTTCGGCGTCGGCCGTGCCAACGCGAAACGGGCCGAGCACGACCTGTTCGACGACGGCGACGCCTGGCGCGAAAGCGACATGGAGGACTACCGTCAGAAGGCGGTGAAGCAGCTCGGCACGGTCGGATCGGGCAACCACTATGTCGACCTCATGCGCGACGAGGAAGGCTTCGTCTGGATCGGCGTCCACTTCGGAAGCCGCGGCCTCGGGCACACCTCCGCGACGCGCTACCTCAAGGCCGCCGGCGGCAAGGACGGCATGAACGTCCCGCCCGCCGTGGTCGACGAGGACAGCGAACTCGGCCGCCGCTACATCGCGGCGATGCAGCTCGCCGGGCGTTATGCCTATGCGGGCCGCGAGTGGGTGGTCGAGCGCGTCCGCCGGATCATCGGCGGCAGCGTCACCGAGAGCGTGCACAACCACCACAACTATGCCTGGCGTGAGACCCACGACGGCAAGGATTTGTGGGTGGTGCGCAAGGGCGCGACGCCGGCGTTTCCCGGCCAGAAGGGGTTCGTCGGCGGCTCTATGGGCGACGACGCCGTCATCCTCGAAGGCGTCGACAGCCCGGAAGCCAAGGCCTCGCTCTACTCGACCGTACACGGCGCCGGCCGCCTGTTCGGACGACGCGAGGCGAAGCGGCGCTTCTCGCGCGAGGAGATGGACCGCTGGCTGAACGAGCGCGGCGTCACCTTGATCGGTGCCGACCTCGACGAGAGCCCGATGGCCTATCGCCGCCTGCCGGACGTGCTGGCGCAGCATGCCGGCACCGTGCGCGTGCTGCACACGCTACGGCCGTTCGCCGTCGCCATGGCCGGCGAAGGCGAGTTCGATCCTTGGAAGGACTAAAGCGAAACCGTGGGCGGGAGGCGACGTCTCCCGTCCACGTCACTCCATTTTTTTCCTTTGAATCCGGTCGTCTCTCATCTCGTCAGATATTCGCGCATCAAGGCGCGGGCGCGATGCAGCCGCGCCTTCACGGTCTGCCTGCTCGCGCCGAGCGTGGCGGCAATCTCGTCGATCGTCATTTCCTTGACGTCGCGCATCAGCGCGACATCGCGATAGTGCGGCGGCAGGGCCCCGAAGGCCGCGGCGACGTCGAGCCGCAGATCGGCCTCGGGGCGCAACAGCAGTGCGGCCTCCGCCTCGGCGCCATCGACCGCCGGCACAAGGCCGGTCCGGCGCGCGAGCCGCAGGCATTCGCGCCGGACCACGCTGAACAGCCAGGCCGACAATGCCAGCAGCGAACGAATGGTGCCGACGTGGCGGAACAGGATCCACAGCGCCTCCTGCGTCGCATCCTCGGCGTCCGCCGAGCTGCGGCAGGTCGCGCGCGCATAGCGACGGATGTCCGGCTGCGTCGTCTCGAGCAGACGCGCAATCGCCTCGGCATCGCCGAGCCGCGCGGCCTCGAAAAGATTTGGCGAGATCGCCGCCGCGCTCACGACATCCCTCCCTTGCCGATGCCTGCCATCGCGCACATCGGGCAATAACCGACAAGACCGGTCAGTGCGAAACCGGCGCCACCGAGCGCGACCAGCCATGCCGTCGCGCCGGCAAGATAAACGAACGCCGCAGCCGCCACCGCAATCCCCAGGACGACCCGCACCGCCTGATGCAGTCCGCCGATGTTCTTTCGATAGAATCCCATCACATCCTCCGATATGGGCCGAGACCGATTGCCTCGACCAACAAGAGGACGCGACGGCCAAGAAGGATTCGCGCTGACGGAAGATTTTTTGCGATCAGGCTCCGACCGCCTGATAGGCCAGGCGCTTGAACTCGAAGAAGAACGGATTCCAGAAGCCCATATAGCGCTGGGCCATCAGCACGCCCGCCGTATTGGCCTCGGGGCAAATCCACCAATGGGTGCCGGCCAGGCCGCCCCATTGGAATTCGCCGGTTGAGTTCGGCGGATCGAGCGGTGTCGGCGCGAAGGTGACGGCGCCGCCGAGACCAAAGCCCTTGCCGGGAATCGGCCCGAGATTGGCGAATCGGATAGTCTGGCCTGCGGGCAGCTGGTTCGTCATCATCTGCCGCAGCGTCTCCGGCTTCAGTAGCGCATCCGACCCGGGCAGCAGCGCACGCAACAGTGCGAGCATGTCCGGCAAGGTCGAGACCAGACCGCCGCCGCCCGAGAGCCGCGGCAGCGGCCGCCGGTAGGCTTGCGGGTAAGGCAGATGGTCGGCCCGCGTGAGGCCGGGCTTCATGGGGTCGAGCACGTCGGCGCCGTTGTAGAGCGCGACCAACCTGCCCTGCTGTGTCTCGGGGACATAAAAGCCGGTATCGGTCATGCCGAGGGGATCGAAGATGCGCGCCCTCAGGAAGGCATCGAGCGGCTGGCCCGAGACGACCTCGACCACACGGCCGAGCACGTCGGTCGCCACGGAATATTCCCAGGCCGTGCCGGGGTGATAGGACAGCGGCAGATCGGCGAGCTTGTCGATCATGTCGCTGAGCGGCGTCAGCGGATTGAGCACCCGCGCCTCGTTGTAACCCTTGAACAGCACCGTGCCGGGATCGAAGATGCCGTAGCTGAGGCCGGAGGTGTGGGTCAGCAGCTGGCGGATCGTGATCGGGCTCTTCGCCGGCTCGACATCGGCAAGGCTCGAAGCGCCCTGCTTCAGCACCTTGCGACTGCCGAGTTGCGGCAGGAATTTTTCGACTGCGTCATCGAGGCCGATGCGGCCTTGCTCGACCAGCAGCATGATCGCGCAGGTGACGAAGATCTTGGTGTTGGAGAACGCGCGGAAGATGTGGTCTGGCCGCAACGCAGTATTGGCCTCGCGGTCGGCAAAGCCGACGCATTGCTGATCGACCACCTCGCGGCCGCGCAGCACCGCCCAGGATACGCCGGGAATGATCTCCTGATGGACGTAGCGCTGCATCGCCGTCCGTACGGCGGAAAAATCAGGCGTCCTGGCGTCCATGTGCTCCCCCCAATTGTGGTTGAGATCGATATAGCGCGATTTCTCAGGATATGAAGCCCACGGTGCAGCTCATCCCTGCTTCATCAGCACGGTTACCTGCAGGCGGCGCCGTATCCGCATGCCCTGCCGCTGGTACAGCGCGATGGCAGACGTATTGCTCGCGAACACGTGCAGGAACGGAATTTCGCCGCGCGCCTCGATCTGCCGCGCGATGGCGGCAAGCAGCGCCTGTGCGTATCCGCGACCGCGATGATCGGGATGCACGCAGACCGCCGTCATCTCGGTGAAATTGCCGGGCTTCATCCGCTCGCCGGCCATGGCGACCAGCTCGCCGCGGGCACGGATGCCGAGGAAGGTGCCGAGCTCGTGCGTCCGCGCCGCGAAGGGCCCAGGCTTGGTCAGCTCGGTCAGCGCCATCATGGCGGGAACGTCAGTCGCGCCGAGGCGGACAATCTCGGCATCGTGCAGCGAGGCGTCGGCGGGCGAGCCGATCATCTGCTCGCCGGGCTCGGCGAGCAGCACCTTGAAGCCGGCGGGAATTTCGACCGGCTCGGGCGTGAACAGCACCGCAACTTGCGAGCCCGACATGAGATCGCCGAGCGCCGCAAAACTCGTTGCGGACATGTCCGCCAGATCGGCAAATGGCGCCATGTCCACGGGATAGCGCAGAGCCCGCGGGCCGCCCTCGGCGAGATGCTTCTGGCTCGTCGTCAACGCGCTCCAGATCGGGCGATCCAGCAGCGCTTCATCACTCGCGGACATCGGCCTAATCCTTGTCGAAGCTGACGATCACGGCCGCATTGGCGATCAGGATGGGATCGTTGGCCACTTCCGTGGCCGAGGGGATCTCCAGCCCGCCCTTGACCGCAGTGACGGTCACGGTGCCGTAAGGCAGTTCCTTGGCGACGGCTTCCTTGTCGACGGCTTCTGGATTCGGCACGCCGATCGTGACGTCCACGAACATGTCGTTCGCGGTCTTGCCGATCATCCGGAAGAAGCCGAGGCTGGAATGCCTGATGGCGTCCGACACCGCGCGCTTGGCCGCCTTGGTGGCGTCCCTGCCGTGGACGTCGACGCCCATGCCCATCTCGGTGACGCAACGAATGCGGGTCATTTCATATTCCTGTGGTTGGTGAGTGTTTGAGAGTGTCGGCGATCGGGCATGCGAGACAAGTGTGGTTGTCGGATCGACGGAGGGTCTCCGCCACAGTCTCCGTCATTGCGAGCGCAGCGAAGCAATCCAGACTGCCACCGCGGAAAGATTCTGGATTGCTTCGCTGCCGCTCGCAATGACGAATGTGGAAATAGCTCGCATCGTCAAATCACGCTTTCGCCTTCTCATGCGACCGCAACTCGTCGACGAGTACGCGCACGTTCTCCGAATAATCGACCGGGATCGAGACCAGATGCACGCCGCCCTCCCTGAAGGCGGCATCGAGCGTCGGGCCGAAGCTGTCGATGCTTTCGATGCGGTGACCTTTGGCGCCATAAGCCCTGGCGTACAGCGCAAAATCCGGATTGCCAAAAGTCATGCCGTAATCGGCAAAGCGGTCGACGGCCTGCTTCCAGCGGATCATGCCGTAGGCGTTGTCCTCCAGCACCAGCACGACTAGGTTGAGCTTGAGGCGGACCGCCGTCTCCATCTCCTGGCTGTTCATCATGAAGCCGCCGTCGCCGGCAACCGCAAGCACACGGCGGTCAGAATAGAGCATCGCGGCCATCATCGCCGACGGCAGGCCGGCGCCCATGGTCGCCAGCGCATTGTCGAGCAGCAGCGTGTTGGCGACGCGGGTGCGATAGTTGCGCGCGAACCAGATCTTGTACATGCCGTTGTCGAGCGCGACGATGCCGTTCTCCGGCATCACCTGGCGGATGTCGTGCACGATACGCTGCGGCGTCGGCGGCCAGCGCGCCTCGGTGGCGCGATCGGCGATGTGAGCAAGGATTTCCTCCCGCAACGGCAGCAGCGCCGCCGCTTGCGGCAGCTTGCCTTCGAGCCGATCCGCCAGCAGCTCCAGACTCGGGCCGACGTCGCCGACGACCTCGGCGTCCGGAAAGTAGACCTGCTCGACGCTCGCCGGCGTGTAGCTGACGTGAATCACCTTCGGCCCCGAAGGGCCCATGATGAATGGCGGTTTCTCGATCGGGTCGTGGCCGATTGCGACGATCAGGTCGGCCGCGTCAATGGCATCGTGCACATAGTCGCGCTCGGACAAGGCGGCAGTGCCCATGTAGAGATTGGTGCCGCCAGGCACGGTGCCCTTGCCCATCTGCGTCGTGAAGAACGGAATGCCGGTCCGCCGCACGAAGCTTGCGATGCCGTGTGTCGACCGCGGCCGGCTGGTCGCAGCGCCCATCATCACCAGCGGGCGCCTTGCGGCCATGATCATCTCGGCGGCGCGGTCGAGCGCGGCGCGATGAGCAATCGGGATTTCGATCGGGTGAACGGGGATCACCGGGACATCAGGCACTTCGTCGCCGGCAACGTCTTCGGGCAGTTCGAGATGCACCGGCCCGGGCCGCTCCTCCATCGCGACGCGAAAGGCGTCGCGCACCACGGTTGGAATGCTGGAGGCGCTGACGATCTGCCGCGACAGCTTGGTCAGCGGCTTCATGGTCGCGACCACGTCCACGATCTGGAAGCGGGCCTGCCGGCTGCTCATGATCGGCTTCTGGCCGGTGATCAGGATCATCGGCATGGCACCGAGATGCGCATAGGCGGCGCCCGTCGACAGGTTGAGAGCACCCGGGCCGAGCGTCGACAGACAAACGCCGGGCTTGCCGGTCAGCCGCCCGTGGGTTGCGGCCATGAAGGCCGCGGCCTGCTCGTGGCGGGTCAGGATCAGCTCGATTCTCGAAGCACGCAGCGATTCGACAAGATCGAGATTCTCTTCGCCGGGAATGCCGAAGATGCGGTCGACACCCTCATTCTCCAACGCCGCGACGAAAAGGTCCGATCCCTTCGCTTTGCGTTCCATCCCGCCCAATGTCGCCTCCGCTCGTTGTGAATTCAGACTCCCCGAGCGGCCGCATGGTAACGGCTCGCGACACGAGAACAACTCACAAAGAGGCGCGCAACTGCAACTCGATCAGCTCTCGCTCGATTGACAAGCCGCGATACCTGACTAAAGTCAGATATCATGCTCGATCCCGCCGCCCGCGTCCGCCGCTTCAACCGCGCCGTCACCTCTGCCGTCGGAGCACTCGATACGTCGTTTCTCGGGCGCGGCCGGCCGCTGAGTGCCGCGCGCGTGCTCAATGCGATCGGGCACGGGCGATCGGACGTGGCGGAGATCCGCGACTATCTCGGTCTCGATTCCGGGCTGATGAGCCGGCTGCTCCGCAGCCTCGAGGACGAAGGGCTGATCGAGACCATCGCGCACGAGGACGATGCGCGGCGGCGTATGGCAAAGCTGACGCGGGCGGGCCGGCGCGAGTTCACAGCCTACGAGGCACTGTCCAACGCGCAGGCCGAAGGCCTCCTCGCGCAACATTCGCAACGCGATGCGTTGCTGGCGGCGATGGACCTGATCGCCTCCGCGCTGACGCGCGAGCGCGTCGCGCTGGACGAGATGGATCCGCGCTGCGAGCAAGCGCGCTACTGCCTCGGCGAGTACTATGCCGAGCTCGGCCGCCGCTTCAGCCAGGGCTTTGACGTCTCGCTGTCACGCGACCCCGACGCCAATGACATGCGCCGGCCGCGCGGCACATTCCTCGTTGCGATGTCGGATACGCTGCCGATCGGCTGCGTCGGCTTGAAGGGCACCGATCACGGCTACGCCGAGATCAAGCGGCTGTGGGTCGCGCCCGCCGCGCGCGGGTTGCGGCTCGGCCGCCGCCTGATGGATGCGGCCGAGAGCGCCGCGCGCGAGTTCGGAATCGCGCTGCTGCGGCTCGACACCAACAGCGCACTGCCCGAAGCCGGCCGGCTCTATCGCAGCACGGGCTGGCGCGAGATCCCGCGCTTCAACGACGATCCCTATCCGGACCTCTTCTTCGAAAAGCGCCTCTGACGCTGGACCGGTTCGCGGTCCTCGCGCGTTGGTCGAGGCCGTGGGAGCTTCGATATGATGAGAGACGACCTCGCCGACATCTACCGCGCCTACATCGCTTGCCTGAATCGGCGGGATTGGCCGGCGCTCGGACAATTCGTGCATGATGATGCCGCCCACAACGCGCGGCCGCTCGGGCTCGACGGCTATCGCGCGATGCTGGAACGGGATGTTCGGGAGATCCCCGATCTGCAGTTCCAGATCGAGATGCTGATCTGCGATCCTCCCCGCATCGCCGCCCGATTGAAGTTTGACTGCACGCCGGTCGGGGCATTCCTCGGTCTTGCCGTCAACGGGCGGCGCGTGTCCTTCTGCGAAAACGCCTTCTACGAATTTCACGACGGCAAGATCCGGCAGGTCTGGTCGGTGATCGACAAGGCCGCGATCGAGGCGCAGCTGTGACGCCGCGCCTCGATCTCGAATTCACGCCGCCGCCGGCGCCACCTCGCCTTGCGGCTTTGGGAAGGGGCGGAACGTCATCGCCATCAGGAAGGCCCCTAAGCCCATCGCCCAGGAGGCAATGTAGAGCCAGGCATAGCTGGAGAAGGCGTCGTAGATCAGGCCGCCGGCGAGCGGGCCGGTCGCCATGCCGAGGCTGCCGGCCATCGCCGTGCCGCCGATCACCGTGCCCATCATCTTGAGCGGGAAGTTCTCGCGGATCAGAACGGCGTAGAGCGGCATGGTGCCGGCATAGATGAAGCCGAAGATGGCGCCGACCGCATAGAACGTTGTGAGCTGTTGCGCAAAGACATAGGCGAGCGCGCCGAAGGCCTGCAGCAGCAGGCCCGAGACCAGCACGCGCTTGGCGCCGAAGCGGTCGCCCATCAGGCCGAAGGCGATGCGCCCGCCGAGGCCGGCAAATCCCTCGATGCTGTAGATTGTCACCGCCGCGACAAGCGGGATGCCGCAGCTCACCGCATAGCTGACGGTGTGGATGATCGGGCCGGAATGCGTGGCGCAGCAGAAGAAGTTGGTGGCGAGCAGGATCAGGAATTGCGGCGAGCGCAGAGCCTCGCCCATCGACATTTCGTTTTGTTCGGTGGCTCCGCCGGCCGGCGCGGCCGGGCCTTGCGCGAGCGCCGGCGGACGGCGCACCAGGAACGAGACCGGGATCATGATCGCGCCGACCACGAGCGCGATGATCTGCATCGAGGTGCGCCAGTCGTGGCCGGACACGAGCCAGGCCGCCAGCGGCGACATCGTCATCGGCGCCATGCCCATGCCGGCCGAGACCAGCGACACCGCAAGGCCGCGATTGGTGTCGAACCAGCCGGTGACGGTCGCCATCATCGGTGCGAAGATCGCCGCGCAGGCCGCGCCGACCAACAGGCCGAACACGATCTGGAACACGAGAAGCGAGGTGGCGTGGCTCGCCGCGAACAGGCTGAGCGTCAGCACGATTGATCCGGTCAGCACCACCGGCAGCGGCCCGAACCGGTCCGTCAGCGTGCCCCAGGCCATGCTGGTGAAGGCCATCGCCAGAAAGCCGATCGTCATCGCGCTGGAGATGCCGGTCACCGACCAGCCGGTGTCCTTGGTGATCGGCTGCAGGAACACCGGCAGCGAAAACATGCCGCCGATCGCGACGCAGCCGAGCACGCCGCCAGCGGCGACGATCACCCAGCGATAGTTGGAAGAAGTCATTTCAGTCTCCCGTCAGATCTGTCTCGCGTGGAAGACGAATGGGAACTGCGCCGGCCGACAGTCCGACGTCATTTTTGCCGCACGCTTTCGTGACCTGCCAACAAGACTCGAAAAACAACCCCATGCACAGTAGCCGGCGCTAGCGGGATCAATGACTTACTCGCAGGAACCGCCAACTTGTCGCCTCCCCCTCTTCGACGGCCGACATCATCACCCGACCGGTTGACACGTCGGGCAAAACAGCCGGACAGTGACATCATCCCACGGCCGTCGATCTCCTCCATGATGTCCAACGTGATCATCCTTCGCGCCGCCGCGATCAGGCCCCACCGCTGTGATTCACGGTCTGTTGTGTCTTGCAGGAATTTCCTCCATGCCCAAAATCGACGTCGCCACCGTGCCGGCCCGCAAGGGCTCCGGTTATCCGGCGCCCTTTAGCGCGCCTTGCGCCGAGCGCGTTCGCAAGCGGCTTGGCGACGCCGGAGGCCTGTCGGATTTCGGCGTCAACCTGATGCGCCTGCCGCCGGGCGGCTGGTCGAGCCAGCGGCACTGGCATTCGCACGAGGACGAGTTCGTCTACATTCTCGAAGGAGAGGTGACGCTGATCGAGGATGGCGGCGAAACCGTGCTGCGCGCCGGCGATTGCGCCGCCTTCCCCAAGGCGAGCGGCAACGGCCATCACATGATCAACAGGTCGCGCGTGACGGCGGTCTATCTCGAAGTCGGCTCGCGCTCGCAAGCCGACCTCATCACCTGCTCCGACATCGACATGATGAGTCCGGCATCGGACGGCCGCTTCCTGCACAAGGACGGCACGCCTTATCCGTAAGTGACATTGCGGCTCACAGGGCCGCGCTTCGGCGCCAGGTGCCGACCGTGAGCCAGACCGCCGAGACCAGGAAATAGAGTGCTCCGACCGCGGCATAGCCCGCGACATTCGCAATCGACGGCACCGCGGGCATTGTGGCTTGGAAGACGAAGAAGCCGCCCGCCAGGGCCGACTGGCCACCGCTGAGCACCATGGTCCATTGCGCGCCGAAACGCCTCCAACGCCGCACGGCCGTGCCGAGCTGGAGCAATCCGGACAGGATCGCCCAGGCTCCGAAGATGCCGAGCACCCAGTTCATGCTGACCTGCAAGGCCACGATGACCGCGATGGTGGTCGCGAGGCTGACCAGCACGTTCAGGCCTTGCGTGGGGTTCTGGTTCAAGCCGCCGCTCCTGAGCGCGTCGAGATAGTTGGCGGCGGCGTCCCAGGCCGGGTAGGCGACGAGCAACGTCGCTGCGATCGCCGACGACGACGGCGCAATCGCGAAGGCCGCAATGACCCAAGCGACGGAAAACGCGGCACGCACGAAGTAGTACTGTTTCAGCCATTGCGCCTGTTCGGCCGCGCCCAAAGCCATCTCGTCGTTTCTCATTCCTGCTCCTTACCTACTAGTTGGTAGTTTACATGCCGCGCCGAAGCGCCGCCCTGCCCGGGCTGGACCGATTTCGTCAGTGCCTGGTGGAGAGTCGGTCGAGCAGCGGCCGGGTGATGGTCCCGAAGATTTTTGGATCACCATAAGCGCGTGCCGACAGCATCGCGCCGTGAACGGTCGCCCATGAATCCCTCCGCCTCGGCCCGCGCGGTGCCGGAGAGTTGGAGCCGGCCTTGCCGCTTGCCACGCTCCAGCACCGAAGCCAGCCACGACGACACGGAGCGGAAGTGCGCGCGGACTTCGAGCGCGACTTCCTCGGGCAGGATGGGAAGCTCGCTGGCAAGGAGCGCGCAGACGCAGAAGGGAGCCGACGCATCCTTGATGCACGCCTCCCAATACGCGACGTAGCTTTTGAGCTGCTCGGCGGGGTCGGCGACATTGCGCTCGAGCGCCGACAGTCCCGCCTGGGCCTCCTCGCGATAGCGCGCCACGAGGGTGCGGACCAGGTCGACCTTGCTGGCGAAATGATGGTGGATGCTCGGCTTGCGGATGCCGACGACATCAGCGATGTCAGCGTAACTGAAGCCATTGTAGCCGCCGGCAATGATCAGCGTGCGGGCGCAAGCGAGAATGTCATCGGCGGTCGAGGGAGCGGTGCTCATGGCGCTTAGCTACCTTCCAGTAGGTAGGTGGTCAAGCGAGAGGTGCTTCAATGATCCGTGAGTGAGTGGTAGGAGCTTGCATGACCATTCGGCCGATCGTCCGCTACCCCGACCGCCGGCTCGCGAGCCCTGCCCGCCCCGTCACCGCGTTCGACGATGGCTTACGCCAGCTCGCGCAGGATCTGCTCGACACGATGCGCGCCGCGCCCGGCATCGGCATCACGGCGCCGCATATCGGTGTGCCCTTGCGCGTCGTGGTGCTGGAGCTCGACAAGTACGGCCCGCAGACCTACGTCAATCCGGAGATTACATGGGCTTCGCCCGAGATGATCATGCATCGCGAAGGCAGCGTCTCGATGCCGGGGGTCAATGACGAGGTGCAGCGACACGCGCGCGTGCGCATCAGCTATCAGGACTTCGATGGCAACATGCACACCGAGGAATCGGAAGGCTTGCGCGCCGTCTGTCACCAGCACGAGATCGACCAGCTCGACGGCCTATTCTGGATCCAGCGGCTGTCGCGGCTGAAACGGGAACGGCTGGTCAAGAAGTTCGAGAAGATGCAGAGACCCTGACGACCGGCTAAGTGAATTCGCTATGCGCCAGCGCCGGAGGCCGGGCGGGTGGACTGCGCCAGCGGCCCACGCTTCGCGCAGCCGCTGGCTCCACACACGCTCAGATCATCCCGCTCACCGGGGCACAGGCGTGTTGAGCAATTGCTGCTCCCATAGATACGCGATGCCGCTCCCGCCGGCATGTTCCGTGATCACCTTCGTGAGCGCGACAGCTTGATCGATCCGAGCCCAGTCGCGCTGCCATTCGGCAGCGACCGCCAGCCAAGTCATCATATTCACGCCCGCCGCGATCATGCGCTGGATTGCCACCTGATGGGCCTCCACCGAAACGGCGCCAGACGCGTCGGTGACCACCGTTACATCCCAGCCTTCGCCGCGCGCCTGGATCGCCGGCATGGCGACGCAGATCTCGGTCCACAGGCCAGCGATGATGAGCTGCTTGCGGCCCGTGGCCTTGACTGCGTCCACCACCCTTCGATCTTCCCAAGTGTTGATGAAGGTTCGGTCGATCACCTCCTGGCCGGGGAAAACCTCCGTGATCTGAGGGAAAAGGAGACCACCCCGTTCAGCGATCACCGTGGTCAGGATCGTGGGGACGCCGAAGGCTTTGGCGGCCTTGGCCAGACCGGCCGTATTGTTGATCACCATCTGTGGTTCATGGCTGTTCACGTTCGCAAGCTGGTAAGGCTGGTGGTCAATCAAGACGAGCACTGAATCTTCGGGCCGGAGAAGCGAAGCAAGGCCGTTACGAAAAGTCATCGTTGCATCCTTTACTGCCGTCGTGAGCGGCATTGGTTCGGAGGCGCACGTCAGCAGCGACGTAGCCCGACACTGACATTGGCGTTCCCGAATGCGATACGATAGTGTGCCGCCGCGGAACGCTGTGTCGCCGAATGGGGAACGCTGTTGGATCTCGAAGAAATACGGACATTCGTCGAAGTTGCCGACGCCGGAGGAATTTCATCCGCTGCGGCCCGGCTGGGGGTCGCGAAATCGATCGTCAGTCGTCGGCTTCTCCGGCTCGAAGCGGAACTTGGCGTCCAACTTCTTGCAAGAACGACCCGCGGGGCCGCTCTCACGGAAGCCGGCCTCACGTTCCGAGACTATGCAGCCAGGGTCCGCGCCGAGATCGATGCAGCGAGGGAAGCGATCCTACCCGCCGGAGAGCTGCGCGGCCGCTTGCGCGTTGCAGTGCCGCTTTCTTTCGGCCCGACCCACTTCGCTCCCATCCTTGCAGAAATGGCCCGCCGCCATCCGCATCTCCAGATCCACACCTGCTACAGCGATCGCTTCGCCGATCTCATCGCGGAGGGCTATGATTGTGCGATACGGATTGGCTATCTTCAGGACTCCAATTTGATTGCGAGACGCATCGGACCAATCCACGGGAAGCTTCTCGCGAGCCCTGACTACATCAAGGCCAACGGATCGCCGGAGTCGCCGGAGGAGCTCGTCGCCCATGAGGCGCTGATGCAAGGCACCGAAGCGTGGCAACTCATGGATGGCGACAAGATCATCACGGTTCGTCCGCAGGGACGCTTCAAGGCCGACAACGGCACAGCTCTCCTCGCCGCCGCAATGGCAGGACTCGGGATCGCCTACCTTCCCGACCGCCTCACCCATGAACATGTCGCGTCCGGAGCGCTTGTGCCGGTGATGACGCGCTATCCCCCGCCCCCGGCGGGTGCCTATGTGATCCGCCCTCCGGGCCAGCATCCCGCACGGAAGATACGGGTTCTCACCGAATTGCTGATCGAGTATTGCGAGCCGGGCCCGCATCCTGCGTGAACTTGCTCCTTCACCACCAGGTTCGCAACTCCCTCAAGCCCTCTTGCCGCTCCGCTTGGTGATCGGCGCATTGCGGCGCTCGCGCTTGCCGCGCGCGATCTCGGTGGCGAGCGCGTCCAGCTTCGGCTCCCAGAAAGTCCTGAACTGGCCGACCCAGGCATCGACCGCTTGCAACCCGGCCGCGTCGACCGAATAGAGCCGCCTTTGCGCCTCCGCCCGGACGCTCGCAAAGCCGCTCTCGCGCAGCACCTTGAGGTGCTGCGAGACCGCCGCCTGAGTGATGCCGAACTCGGCACCAATGATTTCGACGACCTCGCCGGATGCCATCTCCTTGAGGCCGAGCAGCTCGAGGATGCGACGGCGCACGGGATCGGCGAGGACTTCGAAGGCGTGCATCAGCTTCCCGTGCCGGGATGAACGATGTCGGGCGGCGTCTCGCCGCGGTAGAACGCGATGGTGCGGTCAGAGCGCTGCTTCGCCTCGTCAGGGTCGATCCCGCTCGCGACATGCGCCGCACGCCAAGATTCGCCGCTCGTCGTCATGAATTCCTTGCCCTCGGGCGAGACCATCCAGGCCTCCGCCGTTTCATGATCGACCGATGCCCCGGTCGCAAGATATCGCTCCAGGCCCGCAAGCGCGAGGTCCCAACCGATACCGACCGCACCCGGGCCGAACTGATTCCAATGATCCTCGATGATTGCGGTGTGCTCAAGCGTCAAGCGCGCCTGGCTTCGCTCGGCTGTCAGGCTGACGTCGATCCAGCTCGTGGAGCCGCCGAATTCCCAGGTCGCGGCGAAATGGCTCGGCGGCTTACAGGACGTGATGGTGCCGCCGGCATTGCCCTTGACCTGGTATCGTCCGCCAAGGCGAAGGTCGCCTTCCACCGGCGCAAACCAGCGCTGGATGCGTTCCCTGCTGGTCACGGCGTCCCAGAGATCGTCCAAGCTGGTGTCGTAAAGCCGCGTCAGCGTGACCGCGCTGGCCGGCTTGCCGTCCTTCTCGAAGCTCCTCACCGAGCGCGTCACAAGCCCCAAGACCCTGGCGACGTCGATCTGCATTTTCGGTTCTCCCTGTCGTTCTTCCGCCGGAAGCAATATCGGTCACAACTTATATAAGTCAATTCTTATATTGCCAGCGCTCGACCGCGTCAAACCGGAACCAAAGAACGGCCACGGCGTCTATTGGTGCCCCTCCCCCAGCCACACGAGATGGAACGACCATATGAAAGTACGCAAATTCGCCCTCGCCGACGCTTCGCTCGAGCGTTCACCGGGACAGGACGGCGATATCTTCGTCGCCAACATGGTCGACCAGCGCCACGGCGGACCGATCACGATCGGCTATGGCCGCTACGCGCCGAACCAGAATCTCGAGGAGACGATGAAGGTCGACGATGTCATGATCGTCCTCGAAGGGAAGCTCTCGGTCACGAGCGACGGCAGCACCGTCACCGCCGGTCCCGGCGAGATCGTCCATATGCCGAAGGGCGAGACGGTCACCATCCGCTCGCACGAGCAAGGCGCCCTCACCGCCTACGTCACCTATCCGCATTGGCAGGAGGCGCGCGACTGAGGCACGAGCTCACCCGCGGCCCATCCTTCGAGACGCCCGCCTCTGGCGGGCCCTCAGGATGAGGTCTCGTCTTGCGGCCAGCATGGTGAGGAGCCCGCACAAGCGGGCGTCTCGAACGATGAAGGCCGAGGTCGCTACTTCAGCGGCAGCTCGTAGGGCGGATTAGCCGAAGGCGTAATCCGCCATCTGCCAACACGGCGCGACGAGAGGTGGTGGATTACGCCGGCGGGCTGCGCTTCGCGCAACCGCAGGCTAATCCACCCTACCCGCCCGTCATTAGCGCCTTCGCCAGCGCCATATAGACCGGCAGCGTCACGGGATCGTTGGCGGCGTTACCCGCCATCGGATGCGAGGCGTAGCGCGCGATCACCATCTCGGCCTTGGGATCGATGTAGATGCCCTGGCCGTAGACGCCGCGCGCCATGTAGGCGCCGTGGTCGTTGTGCGTCACCCACCATTGATTGCGGTAGGAGGCACCCGGCAGCGTGGTGTAGCCGGCCGGCTTGAATTTTTCGGGATCGCCGCCGCGCGCGATGTCCTCGACGACCTGCGACGGCACGATCTGCCGCCCGTTGAAGCGGCCGTGATTGCGCATCGTCTCGCCGAAGCGGGCGAGATCGCGCAAGGTCGTGGAGAGACCGCCGCCGCCGCTCTCGGTGCCGATGCGGTCGACGTGATAATGCGCATCCTCCTCCGCGCCCATCGGCTGCCAGATGCGCTCGGAGAGCAGATCGGACAGCGTCATGTTGCTGGCGCGCCTGACGATCCACGCCAGCACGTCGGTGTTGACGGTCTTGTAGGCAAAGGCCTTGCCGTGCTCGCCCTGCTTCTTCTGCGCGATGAGGAAATCGAAGATAGTGGTCGGGCCATCATAATCCGTCGGGATCGGCGCCATGCCGTTGGCGCGCCTGAGACCCCACACGTCCGAGTTCTTGTCGGTGTAGACCTCGGTGTAGAGCAGCCCCGTGGTCATATCCATGACCTCGTGCACGCGCGCATCGCCGAACGCGCTTGGCTTCAGCTCCGGCACATAATCCGTGACGGGCGCCTGCGGATCGATCTTGCCCTCCGCGACCAGAATCCCTGCGAGCACGCCGGTGAACGACTTCGTCACCGACATCGCGATATGCGGCTTGTGCGGCTTCAACGCGCCGAAGTAGCGCTCATAGATCAGCCTGCCCCGGTGGAGCACCGCGATGCCGTCGGTGTAGGTCTCCTCCAGCATCTTCTCGAAAGTCATGGGACGCCCGTCCATCGTGACCGAGGCGACCGCGGCGATGTCCTGCTCCGCCCGCGGCAGAGGCGACGCAGGTCCAGCTCCGCGCCAGACGTTCACGGTGGGAACGAGCTGGCGGATGTTGCTCCAGGCCCAGCGCAGCTCGGGGAAATTGCGGAAGGAGCCGTCGTGGAAGGTGATGGTGCGGTCGGGGGACGGTGGGAAGCCGCGCATCCAGCCGAGGGTTTCGGGGTCGGAGTCGAAAGAAGTAGCAGTGGGCGCGACTGACATCAGGGCGGGCTCCAGAAGGACGACGCGCAGGTCGTATCATGGGAGCGGTTCGCAGACATCCGGCGGAAGTGCGGGGCACCTGCGCAACAATCGGGACAGGGGCAATTTATTGAAAGGATCAAGCTACTTTCGTCGACTGGACTCGACGAATGCGAACCTGCAATCAATGATTGAAGAATCACGCAGCTCAAATCAAACCGGATTGGCGATGGCTCGAAATCGAAACAACCGCCTTGATCGATGGGAAGTCGCCATCATCAAGGCAATGATGGCGACGCCGCCTAAAAAGACAGATCAAGACATTCTCGCTTACTTCACCCGCCCCACTCGATCGATAAATCACGCCCGGATCAAAGACATCCGAGATGAGAAAACACACGCCGCCACTGCGCCGGCAAGCCTGGAGAGTTAGCCTCATTCCTCGAAGCTTGGCCTAATGTAGACAGCAGCGGCCTTCACCTCGTTGGGGACGAGCTTCTGATTAAGGCGCGCGAAGCAATGCTCCATGCAGTGCAAGGGTACAACAACCCGCGCGCTTATTTTAAGTCCGAGGTATTCATTGTCACGGCTGTGATCGCCTGGACCTATCTAATGCACGCGCACTTCAAACGCACAGGGGTAGATTATCGTTACACGGACCGACGGACAGGCGAACTCCTGAAAACTCGACACGGGGCCGATAAGCACTGGGAGCTAGAGACTTGCCTAGGAGACCCAAGTTGCCCCCTGGATGCAGCGACCAAAGCCAATCTCAAGTTCTTAATCGAAATCCGCCACGAAATCGAGCATCAAATGACAAGGCGGATCGACGACCTCATCAGCGCGAAGCTGCAAGCGACATGTTTGAACTTCAGCAATGCCGTCAAATCGCTGTTTGGCGCTGAGTATGGATTGGATCGTGAACTAGGCGTCGCGCTACAGTTCTCGGGTATTGGCAAAAATCAACGCGACCTACTCCTCAAGGACACGAACCTTCCTCACCATCTGATTGCAGCACACACAGATTATGAAGACAGCCTACCAGACGAGATTGTTCGCGATCCAAAATATGCATACCGCGTCGCTTACGTTGAGCGATCCGTAAATTCGAAAGGAAAGGCAGACCAAGTAGTCGAGTTTATCCGACCAGATTCCGCCGAGGGGCAAGAGATAACTCGAGTGCTAGTCAAGGAATCTGAGCGAAAAAAGTACAAACCAAAGGACATCGTAGAAATCCTGCGCCACGAAGGCCATCCAAAGTTCAATCAACATGCTCATCAGCTTCTTTGGAAGGCAGAAGACGCAAAGAACCCAGCACATCAATATGGCGTAGAACTTCGACCCGGCGACTGGTGGTGGTATGATAAGTGGTTAGATCGCGTTCGATCACGCCTTGCAGCGTTAAAAACATAGTAGCGTGACCCAACTCCTTACTTAAAGGCCCGATATTCCTTGTGCCTTGTCGAACTCAATTCCTGCTCGCAAGAGCGCATCGCCTTTAAGAAATACCTTTGGTGGCGCGCTGTGGCGATCGAGTCGCATACCCAGCCGCTCCACGAGCGGACTAATGCCACCGTGATGCTCCAACCATTCTTCATAGCCCTTGATGGACGGGCCACCAGAATTGATCACAAATTCATGGCCATAAAGAACGAACGCCAAGAAAGTTTCGCGTCGCTTTGTTATGAACAAATCGATACTGTAGCCGGCCTGGACCCAGAGACCCGTGTCGGGGTGACGCATTAAGGTCTCTTCGGGGTAGACGCTGCGCTGAACGTACGGCCAATGGTCGAAGTTGTCACCAAATCGAGCCCATCGCCGAATTCTATCCCAGTGGGCATCTTCGATCAGCTGATCAATCAGCTGAAGATCGTGAAAGAATCGAAGGCTGAACATTTCCAAGGCCATCTTGGCGAGTAATCTCGACATCAGGGCTTTAGGCGGGTCCATCGGGAGCTCAAATAGAAATGGCGGCGCCCCCTCTGACGTTAGGTGTTCACGAATTTCCTCGGCTTGGCTTTGACGCTCTGGCTTGATCTCGAGCGCACCATTTCGGAGACGGAGGCCGATCTCTAACTCAGTACCGGCAAGAACGCCGTGAAGCGCTGGCGGCCGTCCCCGTTTGTTGGGAACTTGGTACCATGCGCGGAGATTGCGAAAAGAGCGATCAGCTAAAAGGGGCTGCTCTATTTTACGTGCAAAATAGTTATTACACGGATCGCAAACGATACCCTTGGGAAGAATGGCCTTCCTATTACCGAAGGAGTGCGGAACAATATGCTCGACACTTATCGAGGTGTCCGACGGCATTTTACAGAAGATGCATCGCACGTAATTTGCTGCCCCAATTTATGACTGGAAACTACACGCCGAGATGCGCGCTATTTTTGCTTCTTCTTCATTTCGGAAACGTCTCGCTGAAATGCTCGCAGAGCTTGCCCACGATATGCACGCTCCATAGCTATTTCAGCCACGTCATGCATCCAGTAAGAGAAGTTCACTGAATTCATATCACGCTGGTTTTCGCTGTCAGAGAATGCTCGAAAGTTAGAAAGAAAGTTCTCGCGATAGGGGTCCGCACCTGGAAGAAACCACTCGCCATTCGTACCACCACTGGGCTAGTCCTTCGTGCAACTCCTTCTCTAGATAGTTTACATTCCAGAACGGCTTGACTCCAACAAGGATCATATCGGGCAACCAAGTTCGAGCATCGCGAATGCGGGATTCACGATGCTTAGATTTGCCGATCTTAAGGAGGCCTCCAGCTTCAATGATGTAGATGTAGCCAGGATTTCGTCGAGGAATTTGCCAAACCGGTACCCGTGAGAATTCCTCTTCGGCCATCCGCGCCCCCTACTCCCACTCAATCGTCCCCGGCGGCTTGCTCGTCACGTCATACACCACCCGGTTCACGCCCTTCACCTCGTTGATGATGCGCGTCGCGGTCTCGCCTAAGAACTTCATGTCGAACTGGTAGAAGTCCGCGGTCATGCCGTCGGTGGAGGTCACGGCACGGAGGCCCACGACGTAGTCGTAGGTGCGCCCGTCGCCCATGACGCCGACGGTCTTGACCGGAAGCAGCACGGCAAAAGCCTGCCAGATCTCGTCGTAGAGGCCGTGCTTGCGGATCTGGTCGATGTAGACCGCATCCGCCTTGCGCAGGATGTCGAGCTTGTCCCTGGTGATCTCGCCGGGGCAGCGGATGGCGAGGCCCGGGCCCGGGAACGGGTGGCGGCCGACGAAGATTTCGGGAAGGCCGAGCTCACGGCCAAGCTTGCGCACCTCGTCCTTGAACAGCTCGCGCAGGGGCTCGACGAGCTTCATGTTCATGCGCTCGGGGAGGCCGCCGACATTGTGGTGCGACTTGATGGTGACCGAGGGGCCGCCGGTGAAGGAGACGCTCTCGATCACATCAGGATAGAGCGTGCCTTGCGCCAGGAAATCGGCGCCGCCGATCTTCTTGGCCTCAGCCTCGAACACCTCGATGAAGAGGCGGCCGATGGTCTTGCGCTTGGCTTCAGGGTCGGTGACGCCCCCGAGTTCGCCGAGGAATTGCCTGGAGGCATCCACGTGCACGAGCGGGATGTTGTAGTGGTGGCGGAAGAGGTCGACGACCTGCTCGGCCTCGTTGAGGCGCATCAAGCCGTGGTCGACGAAGACGCAGGTGAGCTGGTCGCCGATGGCCTCGTGGATCAGCACGGCCGCCACGGCCGAATCGACGCCGCCGGAGAGGCCGCAGATCACCCTGCCCTTGCCGACCTGCGCGCGGATCTTTGCGATCTCCTCCTCGCGGAAGGCGCGCATGGTCCAGTCGCCGGTGAGGCCGGCGATCTTGCGCACGAAGTTGCGGATCAGCTTTGCGCCGTCGGGCGTGTGCACCACTTCGGGATGGAACATCAGCCCGTAATATTTGCGCTTCTCGTCCTGGATGATCGCGAACGGCGCGTTCGGCGAGGTGCCGGCGACCGAGAAGCCCGGCGGCATTTTTGTGATGCGGTCGCCATGGCTCATCCAGACCTGGTTCTTGCTGCCTGACGACCAGACGTCCGCGAACAGCTGGCTCTCGGCCTTCACCTCGACATCGGCGCGGCCGAATTCGCGGTGATGGCCGCCCTCGACCTCGCCCCCGAGCTGGGCCGCCATGGTCATCTGGCCGTAGCAGATGCCCATCACCGGCACGCCGGAGTCGAAGATCAATTGCGGAGCGCGGGGCGAGCCGGCCTCGTGGACCGATTCCGGGCCGCCGGACAGGATCACCGCTTTCGGCTTCATCTCCTCGAAGGCGGCTTCCGCCTTGTTGAACGGGACGATCTCGCAATAGACGCCGTCCTCGCGCACGCGACGCGCGATCAGCTGCGTCACCTGGCTGCCGAAGTCGACGATGAGAATCTTGTCGTGCGCCGAGGCCACCGAGGGCGTCGACGCGGAGCGGTCGTTCTGTGCTGCTGTCATGGCCAGCCAATACGCTGGTGCGGCCCGGGCCGCAACCGCGGTCGCGGCGGGCCCACATGCTTCTTTGGGCATGGACAAGACGACATATATAGGTAAGTATTATTGACCTATCATACAAAGGGGCCGATCAGGGAGAAATGCCATGTCACAGCACCATCAGCCGTCAACGCTTGCCGCGCTCGGCCGGGCTTGGGTCGAGGCCTGGAATGCGCGCGACCTCGAGCGCGTGCTCACGCTCTACGACGAGGCGGCCGTGATGACGTCTGACCGCATTCCGATGCTGGGATTCGACCCCAGCGGCACCGTGCGCGGCAAGGATGCGCTTCGCGCCTATTGGGGCAAGGCGCTTCCCCTGGTGCCGAACCTGCATTTCTCGCTGATCGACCTGTTCGTCAGCCCGGACAGCCTCGTGGTGTTCTACCAGAACGAACGGGGCAAGAAGATCTGCGAATATCTGCGGGTGAACGAGGCCGGGCTGATCGTGCAGGGCTCGGCGAACCATCTAGCGCATTGATCCGCGCAGAGACATCAGCGCTTGCGCGTGCTCACCTTCCTCACCTTCGTATCGGACCATGTCAGCGGCCGGCCGGTTCGCGACGGCAGCACCAGCTGCCCCACCCGTTGGCCGGCCTGGTCCACCAGCTCGGAATGTGCCTCGCTGCGCCCGTAGAGATGTGCCTCGCCCCATTGGCGCAGACCGACAATGACGGGAAACAAGTCGCGTCCACGCCTCGTCAGTGCGTATTCCTGATACGCGCTGCCATCGGACGCCGGAACCATCTCGAGCACGTCGAGCTCTACCAGCTTGCGCAGGCGCGCGCTGAGCATGCCCTTGGCAATGCCGAGATTCTTCTGGAAATCGCCGAACCGGCGCAGCCCGTCGAAGGCATCGCGCACGATGAGGAGCGACCACCAGTCACCGATTGCATCGAGCGCACGCGCCACCGGGCAGTCGGCCCCGGAAAAACCTGTCCGCTTCATGCTCCCACTCCGATCTGGTTCTAAAATAAGACTAGACGGCGCCGCCCGCAACTGGTCTTATAATGAGACCAGAAAGCGTGCCGGAGATGACGGATGACGAGCAATGATCTCGCCCCAGGCAACCCCAAGGATAGTGCCGGGACGGCCGGGTACGGGCTTTCCTCCGCGCTGGCGCTGCTGCTTGCGCTGGCTTGCGGCCTCAGCGTCGCCAACATCTACTTCGCCCAGCCCCTGCTCGACTCGATGGCCGCGGACCTCGGAATCGCTCCCGCAGCGATCGGCATGGTCGTGACCTTCACGCAGATCGGTTATGCGTGCGGCTTGATCTTGATCGTGCCGCTCGGCGACCTCTGGGATCGCCGTCGTCTGATCGCCGGCCAGATTGCACTGTCGGCGACCGGACTCCTGGTCGTCGGCACCGCATCCCACGCCGCTGTGCTGCTCGCGGGACTGACGCTGGTCGGCGTGCTTGCCGTGGTCGTGCAGATCCTGGTCGCCTTTGCCGCAACGCTCGCAACGCCGGACGGGCGGGGCCGCGCCATCGGGACCGTCACCAGCGGCGTCGTCGGCGGAATCCTGCTCGCGCGCTTCGCCTCGGGCGCTCTGGCCGATGTCGGCGGCTGGCGCATGGTCTACCTGGTTTCGGCCGGCCTCATGCTCGCGATGGCCGTCTTGCTGTTGCAAGTCCTGCCGCGCGGCGCGCCCACGGCAATGGCAGGCTCCTCGTATCTATCGCTGTTGCGCTCGACGGCGGCGCTGTTCGCGGAGGAGCCGATCCTGCGGGAGCGCGCCTTGTTCGCGTTCCTGATCTTCGCCGATCTTAACGTGTTCTGGACGTCGATCGTGCTTCCGCTGTCGGCGCCGCCTTTCGCGCTGTCGCACACAACGATTGGGCTGCTCGGGGTCGCCGGCTTCGCCGGAGCACTCGGCGCGCGCAACGCCGGTCGTCTCGCCGACCTTGGATGGGCCCAACGCACGACCGGACTATCGTTGGTGCTGATGCTCGGCGCCTGGGCCGCGATCGCCTGCCTGCAAGTCTCGCTCTGGTTCGTCGTCCTGGGCGTGATCATGCTGGATCTCGGGCTGCAGGCCGTACATGTGACCAGCCAGAGCCTGATCGTCGCCGCGCGTCCCGACGCAGCAAGCAGGCTGGTCGGGACCTATATGGTGTTCTATTCTATCGGCAGCGCAGCCGGCGGAATCGCGGCGACCATGGTCTACGCTGTGGCAGGTTGGAGCGGCGTTTGCATGCTGGGTTCCGGCATCAGCGCCGCGGCCCTGCTGGTCTGGGTCATCAATGCGAGCAGGATGCAAGAGGCGGCCGGCTGCACGCTGACGCCCTCGCCGCCCACGTAACGTGCACGACCACCCGACGGTCCATCCAAATCAGGATTCCCCCATGAAGCTCCCCACCTCCCCCTTTACCGTCACCGACTGGAGCAAGGTTGAGCCGACCGCGCATCCCGGCGAGAGCGGCGAGGCCACATGGCGCACGCTCAACATCGGCGAACTCCGCGTGCGGATGGTGGAATACTCGCCGGGCTATCTGGCCGATCATTGGTGCGATCGCGGCCACGTGCTCTACGTGCTGAAGGGCGAGCTCGACTCCGAGTTGCGCGACGGGCGCAAATTCACGCTCACGGCGGGGATGAGCTACCAGGTATCGGACTTCGGCGACGCCGCGCACCGGTCCTCGACGACGAAGGGGGCGACGCTCTTCATCGTCGACTGAGGCGCGCTCGACGGTTGATTTGCACCGCAAAATAGCAAAGTGGCGCGACGTTTCGGGCCACGGGTGGTGCCTTGAAGTGGCCCCAAATTCTCGCTATATTGTGATCATCGATACTTGGCCGAACGACTGGGCCGCTTCGCTTCGTTGCTGACGGGCGCGCACGCTTCAGATGAATTCTCCAAACATCGACTCATCAGGGACTATGGGCGCAATGCTGCGTACCGGTCCGCGTGCGTACCTCTCTAACTAAACAAGGAAATTCCCATGGCTATGGGCACCGTGAAGTGGTTCAACACCCAAAAGGGTTATGGTTTCATCCAGCCGGATGACGGCCAGAAGGACGTGTTCGTTCACATCAGCGCCGTCGAGCGCGCTGGCCTCTCCTCCCTCAACGAGGGTCAGAAGGTCTCGTTCGACATCGTCGCCGACCGCCGCAGCGGCAAGTCGTCGGCTGACAATCTCCGCGTCGGCTAACGCCCTCGCACCGTTCTGACCGCGGACGTACCGGCAGAACGTTGGAACTCGAAAGCCCCGCGACCGGGATCGGTCTGCGGGGCTTTTGTTTTTGATGTCCTTCCGGGGCGCCCGCAGGGCGAACCCGGAATCCATTGACCCGCGGAGACCGCCGCACGATGGATTCCGGGCTCGCGCTACGCGCGCCCCGGAATGACAACGTCGATCAGCCCTTCTTCTTCAGCACCGACACGAAAAACCCATCCGTCCCGGTCCGGCGCGGTGTCATCAGCCAGCCCTCGGCGGATTGCAGCGCGGCCTCGCCAAAGGCTTCCGCCTTGTCCCAGAGCACGCTTGCGGTCTGCTCGGGCGGGACGACCGAGAACTCGCCATGTCGGCCGACAAACGCCCTCACCTGCTCGCCGTTCTCCTCCGCCAGCACCGAGCAGGTGATGTAGGCGATGCGGCCGCCCGGCTTGACCAGCGGAACCGCGCGCTCCAGCACATCGGCCTGGTCGCGCAGGCGGATCTCCAGCGCACCGGGGCGCATCCGCCATTTGGCATCGGGGTTGCGGCGCCAGGTGCCGGTTCCGGTGCAGGGCGCGTCGATCACGACGAGGTCGGCCGTGGTGCGGATGTCGGCAAGCGATTCGGCCTCGCCCTTGGGCGTGCGGATTTCGGCGTTGTGGACGCCGGCGCGCGATAGCCGCTCGTGGATCGGCGCGAGCTGGCGCTTGTCGCGGTCGGTCGCGATCAGCCGGCCCTTGCCCTGCATCAGGGCGGCCAGCGCCAGCGTCTTGCCGCCGGCGCCAGCGCAGAGATCGATCACCTGCTCGCCGGGTTTTGCCGCGGTGAATTGGGCTGCAAGCTGCGATCCCTCATCCTGCACTTCAATTGCGCCCTTGATGAAATCCTCTTCCGCCTGGATGCCGGGGTTGCGCGCATCGGCCGAAAGCTCGATGCGCAGGCCGGTTGCGGACCAGGGCGTCGGTTTTGCATGAAGATGAGAAAGCGCCTTCAGCGCCTTGTCGCGGTTGGATTTTAGCGTATTGACACGCAGGTCCAGCGGCGCCCGGCTCGCCATCGCGGCGGCCTCCGCCGCACGGTCCTCGCCGAACACTTTTGCAAGGTGCGGGTCGAGCCACTCCGGGTAGTCGCCGGCGACGGCGGCCGGGGCGTCCTGGAGGGAGCGCGAGGCGAGCGCAGCCTGCTCGGCCTCGGTCAGCGGCGCCGGCGCAAAGCGGCTGCCGTCGAACAAGGCGCCCATGGTCGCCGTGTCCATCTTGCGCTCGAGGCGGAGCATGCCGATCAGCCGGGCCCGCGCGGTATCGGAATCCATCAGCCAGGCGCTCGAGGCGTAGCGGCGCAGCACATCCCAGACGAGGCCAGCGATGGCCGCGCGGTCGCCGGAACCGGCGAAGCGGTGCGCGGTGCCCCACTCCTTCAGCGCCTTCGCCGCGGGCACGCGGTCCCTCTCGATGGTGTCGATCAGTTCGATGGCTGCGGACAGCCGGGCAGCGGGGGTCATTCGGGTTCTTTCAAGTGGTGCGCAGCGCCTAGATCAGCAGCAAAAGCTTCAGCGCGAAGTAGATCCACATCGCGAGCAGCACCAGCACGCCAGCGAGCCAGACCGTGGAGCGGCGGCCGAGATCGTTGGAGGAAACGAACACGCCGGCATGAGCAAAGCGCGTCACCACGAACACCCAGGACATCAGCACGATGAAGAAATCGGCGCGGCGCAGGGGTAATGCCAGTGCGATCAGTACGTAAAATAGCACCGGCAGCTCGAACTGGTTGCGGTAGCAATTGGCGATTTGTGTGGCGCCCTTCGGCCAGTTCGGCTCGCCGAGCGCAATGTCGCGGATCTTGGTCTCGCCGGAGACCAGGGTCTTGCGGCGCGCCAGGACCATGCCGATCAGCAGCGCGAAGGTGAGAGCGACCTGCACGAAGACCGGCAGCAGGACCATTTGAACGGACATCGGAACTTTCCCGTAAAGGCGAAATGCCGCCGCCGTCATTAGCCGCGACTTTTGGCGCTGACAATGAATGACTTGAACCGGCGTTCCCGCTTCCGCGACCAACCCCAGATTGTTAAAGCGATTCGGCCCTTTGGGCCCCGAGGCGAGCCAGCCATGAATTCCTTGTCCAGCTTGTTCAGCGAAGCCGCCGCGGGCCAGCTCGGCCTCCTGATGTCGGCGCTGTCGGGGATTGCGGCAGCGCTCGCGGTCGCGTTGGCCATGACGGTCTACTTCCGCCTGAGCTATCGGACCTGGCGGGACGTCGCCCGGCATGGCCTGGCGACCTTGGCCGCGCTCGCGCTGTTCGCCTTTGCCGCCTACGACATGCGTCACGCGGCGCTCGCCTATCTCGGTCTCAACCCCTCCAAGCCCGCCGTCGAGTTCGAGATCCGCATGCCCCGGGAGATGCTGACGGCGGTGAGTGACAGCCAGATCGAGCTGCACACCGACCGCAACCAGACATTGGCGCTGGTGGACGGCGTGCGCGACCTCTCGGACGGCCGGGCCGTGCTGCGCGGCGCAGTGGTGCTCAACCACCGCACGGCCGATCGCGTTCTCGTCGTGAACCTCTCAGGCAAGGGCGTCTTCGAGTTCCGCCTCCGCCTGCCGGCCGAGCCGCATCGCTCCGGCCAGTTCGGCCCCTGGCACCTCGCCGACCGCATTGCCGCCCCGCTCGCCGGTACCATCGCCCCGCAGGACGGCTACACCATCCGCTACCGCGTGCTTTAAACTTTGTTCGCTGCGATCCATGCCCGCGCCGTCATCGTTCCGACGCGCGGCGACGGGTAGGATGATCGCATGTCCGAATTTCGTCTCACGCAGATTTCCGATACCCATCTCGGCCGGCGCTTTCCCGGCCTGATCGCCAACTTCGCGGCGATCAGCGAGCACATCGACGCCGGTAGGCCCGATCTCGTCGTCAACACCGGCGACGTCTCGTTCGACGGGCCGACCAACCGCGACGACGTCGAGTTTGCCAAAGGTCTGCACGACGCGCTGCCCGTCACCTGCCGCTATCTCCCCGGCAATCACGATATCGGGGACAATCCGACCGCGATCGGGCCGGCGCCGAAGCCGCCGGTCAGCGAGACGCACCGCCAGCAGTTCTGCGACATCATCGGCGAAGATCATTGGGCGTTTGACGCCGCGGGCTGGCGCTTCATCGGCTTCAATTCACTGGTGATGAACTCAGGGCTCGCCTTCGAGGCCGAGCAGTTCGACTGGCTTTGTTGCGAGATCGCGCAAGCGAACGGCAGGCCGGTCGCGCTGTTCCTGCACAAGCCCCTCTTCCTCAACCTGCCCGACGATCCCGAGACGCCGGAGACGTCGATCCGCTACGTGCCGCAGCCAGCGCGGGCGCGGCTGATCGAGATGTTCGGCAAGGTCGACCTGCGTCTCATTGCCAGCGGCCACGTGCACCAGCGCCGCGACTTCACCTTCCGCAACATCCGCCACGTCTGGGCGCCGTCGGCGGGCTTCGTCATCAACGATCAGCGCCAGGACCGGATCGCGATCAAGGAGGTCGGCCTGGTCGAATACCGCTTCCAGCCCGACAGTCTCGAGGTCCGCCACGTCAGGGCCGCCGGCCAAGTCGATGTCGACATCGAGGAACTGCTGATCCAGATGGGCGACGGGCACTGATAAAATCGGCTGCGTGCAGTAGGCGCGCTTGATGTCCACCTGTCACTCAACACCTAGCGCAGAGCCGGACACGCGTGCTCCACATCCCGAACCCGTAAGCGAGGCCCGTCTCGTGGTTCTGGAGCTTCGGCTTGCGACCAACAGGAACATCGCTGGCTCCGCGCGCATTGAAGGACGATCAGACTACGTCGATGGAGGCCCCATGACCAGGACAACGCTGAATGAAGCGAGACTGACCAATTTGGCAACGGCTTGCGCGGCCTTGGCACTCGCCCTCACGATGGTTCCGGCAACGGCGCAGGAGGCTGGGCGCTCGAGAGTCGGCACACTCACGTGCAACATATCGCCCGGAGTCGGCATGATTGTTGCGGGACAACGGCAGCTGAGTTGCATCTATGCATCGGCACGAGGCAGGGCGCGCGAGGCTTACGAAGGCACCGTCAGCACGCTTGGTCTCGACATAGGAGCCACGTCCGGCGGTCAGCTCGTTTGGACCGTGTTTGCGCCAACGACAGTTCGCCGGGCAGCCTTGGCCGGAACTTATGCGGGCGCGACCGCCGGCGGCACTGTCGGCGCCGGAGTTGGTGCCAACCTCCTGGTGGGCGGCTCGGATCGTACGATCGCCTTGCAGCCGGTGTCCGTCCAGGCGCAGACAGGTGTGAACGTCGCAGCAGGCATATCAAGAATGGAGTTGCGGCCGGCTGCTGCGCCTGCACGCGGCAAGGCCCAGTGACGGCCGTCGCTGCCGATCTCAGGAGTTCGTCATTGAATTGACGACCTCCACGATGGCGGCGGGGTCTGCGTACGTGACCATATGCCCGGCATTTGGAACAAGGTGAAGATCGGACCGAGGCAGTGCTTGATGTAAATCCTGCGCTTGTCTGAATTCGATCACTTGGTCCTCTGTTCCGTGGAATATCTGCACTCGCTCGCCGATGGCTGGATAATAAGCTTGGAATTGTGTTGCAGTTGGAATGAGGAGTGCACTTTCCTCCGCAGCCGCCCTCAACTGTGTGGGCCTGAGCACCAAAGACGCTGGAAATTCATTCCTGAACGTCTGCGGGACAGAACGGGGCGCAAAGATCTTGCGGAGAGCTCCTGGCAGGACGGCCCACGAAACGATCGGCGCGACAGTGTAACTGACCAAGTCGCCCAGGACCGGTATGGCTGGACCTGACATCAGCCACACGTCCAATCGGCCGGTCGGGAAATAGTACCCTGACGCAAGCACAAGACCTTGGGTCGGATAATCCTTTCGCACGGCGAGAGCGATAGCGACCAAGGCGCCCCAAGAATGGCCGAGCACAACGGGATTGCGGATTCCAAGTTGATTGAGCGCCTTCGCCAACAGAGCGGCTTGAGCTGCCGCGGTCCATATTCGGAGCCGCGGCCGCTGACTATAGCCAAAGCCTGGGCGATCGAAGCACACCACGCGATTGGTGCGGGCAAGAAGATCGACCAGACCGCTGATCGTGAAGTCCTGGATCATGGATCCGTTGCCATGGAGCAGCACGACGCAAGGAGCGGCCGGATCACCGCGATCGACATAGTGGAGCACTACGCCGTCGCATTCGAGGAACTTGCCGATTGGTGGATTCCTCCACTCGGCCAGTTTGGAGAAGCCGATGTTACCGACGACGAGAAGCGCTAATAACAAGGCAGCGATGAGCAACACGGTTTCAGCGGTGGTCATTAGTGACCCTTGATGATCGAGGGTAAGAACATGAGACCCGCGGTGCCAAGCAAGTGAACCAATCCATGGAGTAATTGGAAGTTGAAGCGCTCGTTCCTGCGCGCGATCGCGGAGGATTGATTAAAAATCACGTGCCCCGGAACGGTCGAGAAATGCCCACGTTGGCCGCTAAGGATCGCACCTGTGACGGAGAGGATCCGACGTCACCAACAATAACCAAGGAGCAACAGATGGCTAATCCACGCCAGGAGGAAAAGTCTACGCAAAGCCCTGAGGACACAATGCGCCGCGCCGCCGAAAGGACCGCTGAGCAAACCAGACGGATCGGCTTAGCTACCGCTGAGGCCAGCGAGGAGGTAGCCCAAGCCAGCAGTCACCTGCTGCAACAGAATGCCGAGATGTTGCAAAACAGTTGGCGCTTCGGCGTCGACATGGCCACTGTGATGTTGGGCCGGTCTGCTGATCAGCTTGGTCGCACGTTCGGTGTGACGGGCAATGAAACGGAGCAGGCAACAGAACGATCGGTCCGCAACGCTGAAGCAATCATGTACTCTACAACCGCGGTCGTCAAAGGAATGAACGGCGTCTCACGCGAGTACTTCGATTTCGTTCGACAGCAGATCGAGAGGACCATGGACCGTATGAATGAACTCTGGCGCTGCCGAACTCCGCAGGATTTGGCGGCTGTGCAGACCGATCTGATGCGCGATTCGATCAGAAGCGCCCTCGATACCAGCCGCCGGATGGCGGACATGTCTTTGAAGGTGGCTGACGACGCAGGAAACCATATTACCCAGAGTATCGAACGCATGCGGCACGCCGCCTAAAGCGCGATGCGATTAAGATGAATCGTGATCGCGCTATAGGTTACTGTTTGAGCATGATCTTTTCGGAAAACCGCTACTCGGAAAACCGCTATGCTGTAGCGCACCGTCACAGCCATGGCGCACATGTGCGGCTGAACCTCAGCCGCTCGTGTGTTGCGGCCTCGCGGAAGACTCAAGCCACGCTTTTGAGATCCTGCTGGATCGCGGCGAGCAGCGATTGCAGCGCGGCGCTGTTCACCGGCTTAGCCTCGGTGCCGGCTGGCTGAGCAGCGGGGCGCTGCGCAGCTTTCACGGGACGCTTCGGGAATGGCGGAGGCGCAGGCATTGCGGCCGGGGCGAATTCGCCCTCGTCCTCGGCGTGAACGAACTTGCCATGGATGACGTCGTCGCGACGGCCCATGATGAACATGGTCGCCCAATAGCCGGCGGCCAGGAGGATGACGCAGAAAATACCAATCTCTAACATGGCAGCACCTAAAATATGCGCGATGATTCAATGCCTTCGTCCGGCCGTCAATGAACAGGGGGTCACACCCGCGGCTTTTGCGGGCAGGTGTGACCATTTGGTGACTCTTTCTTAACTATCCCCACGCGGTGTGTGGCCGCGGAGCCACGTGAGTCCCATTCCCTGTCGCCTAAAGCGCGATGAATGCGCCCGCGCTTTAGGTTGTTGTTTGGGCATGATCTTTCCGGAAAACCGCTTCGCACTTTTCCGGATCATGCCTAGGCCTTGTCCGGCCCGACCCGGACCAGCTGCTTGCCGAAATTGGCCCCCTTCAGCAGGCCTATGAAGGCGCCGGGGGCGCTTTCCAGGCCCTCGGTGACGAACTCCTTGTACTTGACCCTGCCGTCGCGAACCCAGCCGGACATGTCGCGCAGGAAGTCTCCGTGGCGGGCGGCGAAGTCGGAGACGATGAAGCCGCGGAAGGTCAGCCGCTTGGTCAGCGTCGCGCGCATCAGGCTGGCCGCCCATTTCGGCGGCTTGGCCTCGGTGTCGTTGTAATGGGCGATCAGGCCGCACACCGGCACGCGCGCAAACGGGTTGAGCAGCGGAAACACCGCTTCGAACACGGCACCGCCCACATTCTCGAAATAGACGTCGATACCCCCAGGGCAGGCGTCCTTCAGCTTGGCGGCGAGATCGGGATCGCGGTGATCGATGCAGGCATCGAAGCCGAGCTCCTTCACCACGTAGTCGCACTTGTCCTTGCCGCCGGCGATGCCGACCGCACGGGCGCCCTTGATCTTGGCGATCTGCCCCACTGCCGAGCCGACCGCGCCGGACGCACCGGCAACGACGACGGTCTCGCCCGGTTGCGGCTTGCCGATGTCGAGCAGGCCCGTATAGGCGGTCATGCCGGGCATGCCGAGCACACCTATCGAGGTCGAGATCGGCCCGAGCTTGGGATCGACCTTGATCAGGCCCTTGCCGTTCGAGATCGCATGGGTCTGCCAGCCGGAGCGGATGCGCACGATGTCGCCGACCGCGAAATCGGGATTGTTGGAGGCCGCGACCTCGCTGACCGCCTCGCCTTCCATCACGCCGCCGACCGGCACCGGAGCTGCGTAGGACGGCCCTTCGCTCATGCGCCCGCGCATATAGGGATCGAGCGACAGCCAGATCGTGCGCAGCAGGACTTCGCCCTGCCCTGGCATCGGAACTGCGAATTCCTCCAGGCGAAAATCAGACGGCTTGGGTTCGCCGACGGGACGCGCGGCGAGAACGATGCGTTTGGCGCTATGTTGACCTTGGGCCATGGCTTCCTCCACTTTTCTGTCATTGCGAGCGAAGCGAAGCAATCCAGCCGCGTCAACACAAAAGGACTGGATTGCTTCGCGCAGGCTCGATGCGCGCACGCCACATAGGCGCCGTCATGCCCCGCGAACGCGGGGCATCCAGTACTCCTAGACAATCGTTGTTGAACCGAGAAGCCGCGGCGTACTGGATCGCCCGCCTTCGCGGGCGATGACACCGAGAAGCGCCTAACCCCCGCCCGGATAGTTCGGGCTCTCGCGCGTGATGGTGACGTCGTGGACGTGGCTTTCGCGCAGGCCCGCGCCGGTGATGCGGACGAACTGGGACTTGTCGTGCAGCTCCTTCATGTCGCGTGCGCCGACATAGCCCATCGCGGCGCGCAAGCCGCCGGCGAGCTGGTGCATGACGTTGCCGACCGGGCCCTTGTAGGGCACCTGGCCCTCGATGCCTTCGGGCACGAGCTTGAGCGTGTCCTTGATGTCCTGCTGGAAGTAGCGGTCGGCCGATCCACGCGCCATCGCGCCGACCGAGCCCATGCCGCGATAGGCCTTGTAGGAACGGCCCTGCCACAAAAACACTTCGCCGGGCGTCTCGTCGGTGCCGGCGAGCAGCGAACCGACCATGGCAATGTCGGCGCCGGCCGCGAGCGCTTTCGCAAGGTCGCCGGAATATTTGATGCCGCCGTCAGCGATGACGGGGACATCGGCCTTCTTCGCCGCTTCGACCGCATCCATGATCGCGGTGAGCTGGGGCACACCGACGCCGGCGACGATGCGCGTGGTGCAGATCGAGCCCGGGCCGATGCCGACCTTGATACAATCCGCGCCTGCGTCGATCAGCGCCTGCGCGCCTTCCGTGGTGGCGACGTTGCCGGCGACGACCTGCACCGAATTGGACAGGCGCTTGATGCGGTTCACCGCCTGCAGCACGTGACGGGAATGGCCGTGCGCGGTGTCGACGACGACGAGGTCGACGCCGGCATCGATCAGCCGCTCGGTGCGCTCGAAGCCGGTATCGCCGACCGTGGTGGCGGCAGCGACGCGAAGACGCCCCTGCCCGTCCTTGCAGGCGAGCGGATGGGCAACCGCCTTCTCCATGTCCTTCACGGTGATGAGCCCGACGCAGCGATATTGATCGTCGACGACCAGCAGCTTCTCGATGCGGTGCTGGTGCAGCATCCGCCGCGCCTCGTCCTGATTGACATTCTCACGGACCGTGACGAGCCCCTCATGCGTCATCAGCTCGGAGACTTTTTGCCGGCGGTCGGTGGCAAAGCGCACGTCGCGGTTGGTGAGGATGCCGACCAGCTTGCCGGGCGTGTTCTTGCCGGCGCCGGTGACGACGGGAATGCCGGAGATGCCGTGGTCGCTCATCAGCTTGAGCGCGTCGTCGAGCGTGGCGTCGGGGCTGATGGTGAGCGGGTTCACCACCATGCCTGACTCGTAGCGCTTGACCTGCCGCACCTGGGCGGCCTGCCCTTCGGGATCGAAGTTGCGGTGGATGACGCCGAGGCCGCCGGCCTGCGCCATGGCGATCGCCATGCGGGCCTCGGTGACGGTGTCCATGGCCGAGGCCATGATCGGGATGTTGAGCGGGATGGCGCGGGTGACGCGGGAGCGGATGTCGACCTCGCCCGGCATGACGTCGGACAGGCCAGGCTTCAACAGCACGTCGTCGAACGTAAAGGCTTCGCGGATGCCCTGAAGTTGCACCGTGGCCATCTGCCAACTCCTTCCTGCGGCCCTGCCGCAAATGCTAATGGATGAGCGCCGCCCTCGGCGTCCCTTGCGGCAACGCCTTGAGAATCGGAGCCCATCGGTGGGGTTGACGCGGGTCGATAGCACGGCCGCGTGACGAATCAAAGCAATTCGGGCCGCTGGCCAGCCATGCACAGGGGTTTTTAGGCCGAAATCGGCGGGCACAGCCCATGCGCCAGCCCAACCCTGACCGTCATTCCGGAGCGCGACGAAGTCGCGAACCCGGAATCCATCTGGCAGCAACGCTGCGGCCCAATAGATTCCGGGCTCGCGCCAAGGGGCGCGCCCCCCGGAATGACGGCGGAGCGAGAAGCGACGCCCCGGCATGACGGAGGCTGTGGGTCACACCGTTGTTACGCGGGATTTAGGTGCCATGCGTGGATCCGCAATGGTCGGCGGCGGACGGCGGTGATAAGCCGCAACTCCACCCCTCCTTCCAATTTCATTACCCTCATGGTCGACAAGCAACGCGTCATTCCGCTGATCGTGGCCACCGCTCTGTTCATGGAGAACATGGATTCGACCGTGATCGCCACCTCGCTGCCGGCGATCGCGGCCGACATCGGCACCAGCCCGCTGACGCTGAAGCTCGCGATCACCTCCTATCTGCTGTCGCTCGCGGTGTTCATTCCGGCGAGCGGCTGGACCGCCGACCGGTTCGGCGCGCGGATGGTGTTCGCGATCGCGGTCGGCGTGTTCATGGTCGGCTCGGTCGGCTGCGCGCTCTCGACCTCGGTCACGGATTTCGTGTTCGCACGCATCCTGCAAGGCATGGGCGGCGCCATGATGACGCCGGTCGGACGCCTCGTGCTGCTGCGCTCGGTCGACAAGAGCGCGCTGGTCAACGCCATGGCCTGGGTGACGGTCCCCGCCTTGATCGGCCCGGTGATCGGCCCGCCGCTCGGCGGGTTCATCACGACTTACGCATCCTGGCACTGGATATTCCTGATCAACATCCCGATCGGGCTGCTCGGCATCTTCATGGCGCTGCGCTTCATCGATCCCATCAAGAGCGAGACGCAGGAGCCGTTCGATCTCTACGGCATGGTGCTCTCTGGGCTGGGGCTCGCAGGCATCGCCTTCGGCCTTTCCGTTGCCGGCCTCAACCTTCTGCCATGGAGCACCGTCGCCGCGTTGATCGTGGGCGGTGCGATCTCGATGACGCTCTACGTCATCCATGCGCGGCGGACCGGATCGCCGGTGCTGGACTTCTCGCTCCTGAAGCTGCCGACGCTGCGCGCCGCCGTGTTCGGCGGCTTCCTGTTCCGGCTCGGCATCGGCGCACTACCGTTCCTGCTGCCGCTCCTGATGCAGATCGGCTTCGGCCTGTCGCCGTTCCATTCCGGCCTCGTCACCTTCGCCTCCTCGCTCGGGGCCATGGGCATGAAGACGCTGGCTGCGCGGATCATCCGCACGTTCGGCTTCCGCAATTTGATGACGGTGAACGCGATCATCAGCGCGTTCTTCCTCGGCGTCTGCGCGCTGTTCACGGTGACGACGCCGCTGCTCATCATCATGGTGATCCTGGTGGTCGGCGGCTTCTTTCGCTCGCTTGAGTTCACCGCGATCAACACCGTCGCCTATGCCGACGTCGAGACCGCGCAAATGAGCCGCGCCACGACCCTCGTCAGCGTCAACCAGCAGCTCGCGATCTCGGCCGGCGTCGCCGTCGGCGCGGCCTGTGTCGAGACCACGATGTGGTTCAGCCATGTCAGCGAGCTCAACGCCACGGTGTTCGCGCCGGCCTTCGTCGTGGTCGCGCTGACCTCGGCGGCCTCGAGCTGGTTCTTCTGGCAGATGCCCGCGGACGCCGGCCACGAAATTTCGGGACGCAAGGCGGTGGAGATCGCGAGCCGCAAGGGCGCCGGCAAGGGTGCGGAGAAGGCCGCGGTCAAGGCGGCATCCGAGGATACGCAGGACGTGCGGGATCAGAGATTGGGGTAGTCTTTCGTCATTGCGAGCGAAGCGAAGCAATCCAGACTGCATCCGCGAAGCAAGTCTGGATTGCTTCGTCGCAAGAGCTCCTCGCAATGACGGAGTACCACAGGCTACGCCGCTCCCCCACCCCGAAATCCCGTCGCCAGCACGTAGCGCTCCGAGGAATCCTGCCGGCTCGCCGCCGGCTTGACGTGACGCACGGTGGCAAAGTCGCGCTTGAGCTGGGCGAGCAGCTCGGCATCGGCGCCGCTCTGGAACGTTTTCGCCAGGAACGTGCCGCCGGGCTTGAGCACGTCGCAGGCAAAGGCCGCCGCCGTCTCGACCAGGCCGACGATGCGGAGCTGGTCGGTCTTGCGGTGGCCGGTGGTGTTGGCGGCCATATCGGACATCACGACGTCGGCCTTGCCGCCCAGCATCGCGGTGAGCTTCTCAGGCGCGTCGTTGTCCATGAAGTCGAGCTGCGCGAAATCGACGCCCGGAATCTCCGGCATCTCCAACAGATCGATGGCGACGACCTTGCCCTTGCCTTCCGTGGAGCCGACGCGCTTGGCGGCGATCTGGCTCCAGCCGCCGGGCGCCGCGCCGAGATCGACCACGGCCATGCCGGGCTTCAGAAGCCGGAACTTGTCGTCGATCTCCAGCAGCTTGAACGCGGCGCGCGAGCGATAGCCCGCCGCCTTGGCCTTGGCGACGTAGGGATCGTTGAGCTGCCGCTCCAGCCACAGCTTCGACGACAATTTGCGCTTGCCGCCGGTCTTGACCTGGACGTGCAAGCGGCCGGTGGTGTCCTTGGCCATACTCACCAGCTCCTGAGCGCGCCGTCCTCGCGCATCATCTCGACCAGCATGCCCTCGCGCAACCCGCGGTCGGCGACACGCAGGCGCGGCAGCGGAAAGGCGCGGCGGATAGCGTCGAGGATGGCGCAGCCCGCCAGCACGAGATCGGCACGCTCGACGCTGATGCAGCTGTTGGCGGCACGCTCCTCGTAGCTCATGCCGAGCAGCTTGTTGATGGTCGTGGTGATGTCCGCATCGTTCATCCAGATGCTGTCGATGCGGCGGCGGTCGTAGCGCGCGAGGTTAAGATGGATGCCGGCGAGCGTCGTCACCGTGCCCGACGTGCCGAGCAGGTGCATGTCGGCGAGATCGCGGCCGTGCTCCTCGGCGAATGGCGCGACGTGGCTTGCGACCTCCTGCTCCATCGCCGCATAGATCTCCGGCGTGACGTCGCGTCCGCCGAACTGCTCGGCGAGCGTGACCACGCCATAGGGAATCGACATCCAGGCTTTGATGCGCGGTTCCGGCTTTTCGGGGTCGCGCTCGATCCGCACCAGCTCGGTGGAGCCGCCGCCGATGTCGAACAGGATCGCGCCCCGCCCCCTGGGATCGACCAGCGGCGAGCAGCCCAGCACGGCGAGCGCGGCCTCGGTCTCGCGGTCGATCACCTCGAGCTCGATGCCGGTCTCGGCCGCAACGCGGCTGCGGAAACCTTCCGCGTTCGAAGCCGCGCGGCAGGCTTCGGTCGCGATCAGCCGCAGCCGACGCGCCTTCCGCAGATTGATCTTGTCGCGGCAGATGCTGAGCGCGGCGATGGCGCGCTCGATCGCGGCGTCGCTGATGCACCCCGTCGCCGAGACGCCCTCCCCGAGCCGGATGATGCGCGAGAAGGAATCGACCACGCGAAAGCCGTCCTGAGTCGGACAGGCGATCAGCAGCCTGCAATTGTTGGTGCCGAGGTCCAGCGCCGCATAGACGCCGGTTCCCGGCGCCTGCGCGCCGACGGCCGGATTGGTGGCCAACGCCACCGCCGCCATCGACCCCTCCAGCTCGCTATGCGGCGCATGGCCGTCGCGGAGCCGCGTGTGGTCATTCATACAAACTGTCTTTCCGCGGCCGGTCGGGCCGGTCTGGAATTGATTATTCGCCTGAAACATTAGCAGCGCGGCAGGCCTGCGCAACAACGCATCACATGGGACCATGTCCAATCGTGCGTTGTCGTGAACGGGGGTGGTGGGTTATCTGAGGGAGTCCGGTGCTCCGCTGCCGCGAAAATGCGCAAATACCGGCTTTTCAGGTCAATTCCCATGCAAGAATACACCAAATCGTCGACGCTCGAGAACGCTATTGCACTGCAAAAGTATGGCGTCGGGCAACCGGTCCGCCGCAAGGAGGACGACACGCTGGTGCGCGGCAAGGGCCGCTACACCGACGATTTCAACCTGCCCAACCAGGCCTATGCCGTGGTCGTCCGCTCGACCCATGCCCATGGCATCATCCGCAGCATCGGCCTCGATGCCGCCAAGGCGATGCCGGGCGTGGTGGGGGCGTGGACCGGGAAGGATCTCGATGCCGCCGGCTACGGTCCCTTCACCTGCGGCCTGCCGCTGAAGAGCCGCGATGGTACGCCCCTCCTCCAGACCAACCGCCAACCGCTGGCGACCGACAAGGTCCGCTTCGTCGGTGATCCCGTCGCCTTCGTGGTGGCGGAGACGCTGGCCCAGGCGCGCGACGCGGCCGAGGCGGTCGAGCTCGACATTGAGCCGCTGCCGGCGGTGACCGACCCCGAGGAAGCCGCCCAGCCCGGCGCGCCGCAGCTCTATGACCACATCCCCAACAACGTCGCGCTCGACTACCACTATGGCGACATGGACAAGGTGAACGCCGCCTTCGCCAGCGCCGCTCATGTGACCAAGCTCGACATCGAGAACACCCGCGTTGCCGTCGTCTCGATGGAGCCGCGCGTGGGGCTTGCCTCCTACGACAAGAAGACCGAGCGCTACACGCTTCAGGTGCCGACGCAGGGCGTTGCCGGCAACCGCGCCAACCTCGCCAAGAACCTGAAGGTGCCGAACGAGAAGGTGCGCATCCTCACCGCCAATGTCGGCGGCTCCTTCGGCATGAAGAACATCAACTATCCCGAGTACATGTGCATTCTCTATGCGGCGAAGGCACTGGGACGCCCGGTGAAGTGGCTGGACGAGCGCTCGACCAGCTTCCTCTCCGACAGCCACGGCCGCGCGCAGAAGATCCATGCCGAGCTCGCGCTCGATGCCGAGGGGCACTTCCTCGCGGCGAAGCTTTCCGGCTACGGCAATCTCGGCGCCTACATCACCGGCGTCGCGCCGGGGCCGCTTTCGCTCAACACCGGCAAGAACTTCTCCAGCGTCTATCGCACGCCGCTGATGGCGGTCGACATCAAGGTGGTACTGACAAACACCACGCTGATGGGGGCCTATCGCGGCGCCGGCCGGCCCGAGGCGAACTATTACATGGAGCGGCTGATCGACCGCGCCGCCGACGAGATGGGCATCAATCGGCTGACCTTGCGTAAGCGCAACTTCATCAAGCCGAACCAGATCCCGTTCGCGGCGTCCTCCGGCGTCACCTACGACAGCGGCGACTTCCAGGCCGTGTTCAACAAGGCGCTCGAAATCTCCGACCACGAGAACTTCGCCAAGCGCAAGAAGGAGAGCAAGAAGGCCGGTAAGCTGCGCGGCATTGCGGTCGGCTCCTATCTCGAAGTCACGGCGCCGCCGAGCCCCGAGCTCGGCAAGATCGTGTTCGATCCCGATGGCACCGTGCAGCTCATCACCGGCACGCTCGATTACGGCCAGGGCCATGCCACGCCGTTTGCGCAGGTGCTGTGCGAGCAGCTCGGCGTCCCCTTCGAGAACGTGAAGCTCGTGCAGGGCGACAGCGACATCGTCCACGCCGGCAACGGCACCGGCGGCTCACGCTCGATCACTGCGACCGGCCAGGCCATCGTGGGTGCCGCAAAGCTCGTCATCGAGAAAGGCAAGCGCGCCGCCGCACATATGCTGGAGGCGTCCGAAGCCGATATCGAGTTTGCCGACGGCAGCTTTACGATCGCCGGCACCGATCGCAGCATCGACATCATGGAGCTTGCCAAGCGTCTGCATGACGGCAAAGTGCCGGAGGGCGTGCCTGACAGCCTCGATGTCGACCACACCAGCGATCCAGTCGCCTCGGCGTTCCCGAACGGCTGCCACGTCGCCGAGGTCGAGATCGACCCGGACACCGGCATAGTGCAGATCGTGCGCTACAGCGCGGTCAACGATTTCGGCACGGTGATCAACCCGATGCTGGTCGCGGGCCAGCTCCATGGCGGCGTGGTCCAGGGCATCGGCCAGGCGCTGATGGAGCACATCCGCTACGACGAGAGCGGCCAGCCGATCACGGGCTCGCTGATGGACTACGCCCTGCCCCGCGCGGAGGACGTCCCCAACATGACGGTCGGCGATCACCCGGTGCCCGCCACCACCAATCCGCTCGGCAGCAAGGGCTGCGGCGAAGCGGGCTGCGCCGGCAGCCTGTCGACGGTGGTGAACGCGGTGCTCGATGCACTGTCGGAGTACGGCATCAAGCACATCGACATGCCGCTGACCCCAGAGCGGGTGTGGCGCGCGATCCAGGAGGCGAAGGCGAAAGCGGCTTAAGGCTGCCCTTCCAACTCTACAACAATGCTGTCATCGCCCGCGAAGGCGGGCGATCCAGTATTCCAGAGGCGCGCGTTGGAGACCTCGCTTTCACCACATCCGCCGCGGCGTACTGGATTCCCCGCCTCCGCGGGGAATGACACCGTCTTTGGAGCGGCGGCTTTGCCTTCCAGCCTACGCCGCCGCCTGCTCGCGCGGCTGGTAGATTGCGGTGTGCTGGCAAAGCGCGAGCGGCGTCGTGCCGTTAGCGACGACCAGCGCGTCGAACTCGACGAAGCGGTGGCCCTTCTTCTCGTAGTTCGCGGTGACTTTTGCCCGCGCGGTGATCTCGTCGCCGGCGCGCGCGGCGGACAGCAACTGCATGCGGCTGCCGACGTGGATCCAGGGACCCAGGATGGTGTTGTCCACCAGCACGCGGTTCATAACGCGCTGGATCAGGCCGGGGTGGCCGAGCCCCTCGCGCGCGAAGATCGGATCCTTCTCCCTGACATCGGCGAGATAGTCGGCCGCATCCTGCCCTGCCCAGCGGCGCGGCGTGGTGCCCAGCCATTTGCCCAGCTCGAACGTCGCAGGACTGACAGGCTTGCGCTCGGCGATGGCGGGGACTTCGAGATAGTCACTGAGCGACAACGTTGGCACGGCGGTCGGCAGTGAGGCCGTGCCGGTCGCGCAGAGCTCGGTGCGGCTGAACACCTCGATGGTCAGCAGGCCGTTGTGCTCGGTGGCATCGACATCGGCGGTCTCGCCGTCATAGACCGGCTTGATGAAGCGGGCCTCGACCAGCCCGCGAGACAGGAAATCGCAGCCCCAGCGCGCGATCGGCACGTGCATCATGTAGGCAAAGACGTCGACGCCGGGGACCAGTCCGCCGGAAAAGCCGAAGCGGCGGGCCACATTGTCGTCGTGCATCTTGTTTTCGGACTGCTTGGCGGTGTTGTAGGCCTCGACGCGATAGGTTTCGAGCCGGTTCGGCATGACTGGCCTTTCCCTGTTATTGTTGTTTCAGGAGCGATCGTAGGGCCTGAGGAACTGGGGTCAATCCCCTCGCCTTTGCGGCCCGAATGCGGTACCACGCGGCGGAATGACCGAGACCCCGACCCGCATCTATGTCGACGCCGACGCCTGTCCGGTGAAGGACGAAATCTATCGCGTCGCGATCCGGCACGGCGTGCCCGTGAGCGTGGTCGCCGGCAATTTCATTCGCGTGCCGCAAGACCCACTCATCGAGCGCATTGCCGCGGGCAGCGCCATGGATGCCGCCGACGACTGGATCGCCGAGCGCGCGAAACCTGGCGACGTCGTGGTGACCTCGGACATTCCGCTGGCCAGCCGCTGCGTCAAGGCGGGCGCCGACGTGATCGCGCCGAACGGCAAGCCGTTCACCGGGATGACGCTGGCGGTGCGCAATCTGATGACGGACCTGCGATCGGCCGGCGAAGTCACCGGCGGCCCGCGCTCGTTCTCGCCGCGAGACCGCTCCGCGTTCCTCTCGGCGCTCGACCAGACGCTGCGCCGGATCCAGCGCCGCCGCGCAGATCAGGCCGCAACGAGCCAAGGTTAGCCATGGCCCCGCCGCTGATCCAACTCAAAGATATCAGGCTGACCTTCGGCGGCACGCCGCTGCTGTCGGGAGTCGAGCTCAACGTCGCGCCATCCGAACGGGTCTGCCTGATCGGCCGCAACGGCTCCGGCAAGTCGACCCTGCTGAAGATCGCGGCCGGCCTGGTCGAGCCTGACGCCGGCACACGCTTCGTGCAGCCCGGCGCCACCGTGCGGTATCTGCCGCAGGAGCCCGACTTCGGCGACCACAAGACCACGCTCGCTTATGTCGAGTCCGGGCTCGCGCCGGGGGACGACCAGCACCAGGCGCGCTATCTCCTGGAGCAGCTCGGCCTCACCGGCGAGGAGAACCCGCACAACCTCTCCGGCGGCGAGGCACGCCGCGCGGCGCTAGCCTTCGTGCTGGCGCCCTCGCCCGACATTCTTCTGCTGGACGAGCCGACCAACCATCTCGATCTCGCCACCATCGAATGGCTGGAGCAGGAGCTCGACTCCAGGCGCAGCGCGCTCGTCATCATCAGCCACGACCGCCGCTTCCTGACCAATCTCTCGCGCTCCACCGCCTGGCTCGACCGCGGCAGGATCAAGCAGATCGACCGCGGCTTTGCCTCGTTCGAGAGCTGGCGCGACGAGGTGCTGGCCGAGGAGGAGCGCGACCAGCACAAGCTCGACCGCAAGATCGTCGACGAGGAGCACTGGCTGCGCCACGGCGTCTCCGGCCGCCGCAAGCGCAACGTCAAGCGGCTCGCCAATCTGCATGCGCTGCGCGCCCAGCGCCGCAACTATCGCGGCACCGCCGGCAGCGCCAACCTCGCAGCCAGCGAAGCCGAGCAGTCCGGCAAGCTGGTGATCGACGCCAAGGGCATCACGAAATCCTACGGCGAGCGCAAGATCGTCGAGAGCTTCTCGACCCGGATCCAGCGCGGCGACCGGCTCGGTATCATCGGGCCGAACGGCGCCGGCAAGACCACGCTGGTCAACCTGCTCACCGGCGGCATGCAGCCGGATTCCGGGACGATACGTCTCGGCGCCAATCTGGAGATGGCGACGCTCGACCAGCACCGCGAAAGCCTCGATCCGAAATCGACGCTGGCGGAAGCGCTCACCGGCGGTCGCGGCGATCAAATCATGGTCGGCGGCAAGCCGAAGCACGTCGTCGGCTACATGAAGGACTTCCTGTTCGCGCAGGAGCAGCGCGGCACACCGCTGGAGGTACTCTCGGGCGGGGAGCGCGGCCGGCTGATGCTGGCGCGCGCGCTGGCAAAGCCGTCGAATCTCCTGGTGCTGGACGAGCCGACCAACGATCTCGATCTCGAAACGCTCGACGTGCTCGAGGAGATGCTTGGCGACTACGAAGGCACCGTGATCCTCATCAGCCACGACCGCGACTTCCTCGACCGCGTCGTCACCTCGGTGATTGCGCCGGAGGGTAACGGCAAGTGGATCGAATATGCCGGTGGCTACAGCGACATGCTGAGCCAACGTGGCGCCGACTTGAAGCGCGAGGCGCCGAAGGCGCAAGCTCCCGTGGAGAAAAAAGAGGAGCGCGCTGCCGCTCCCTCGTCGGCGCCCAAGCGGAAGCTCAGCTTCAACGAGAAGCACGCGCTGGAGACGCTGCCGAAGAAGATGGAAGCGCTGCACGCCGATATTGCAAGATTGCAGCGCGTGCTCGACGATCCCAGTCTCTATGCGAAAGATCGCAAAAAATTCGACGACACCTCGGCTGCCATCGCGAAGGCCCACGAAGAGCTGTCGGCCGCCGAAGAGCGCTGGCTCGAACTCGAAATGCTCCGTGAAGAGATTGAACAGGCATAACTCATGACAACAACTCTTGCCGCCAAGATCGCCCGCGAATACGGCACGCCCTGTGCCGTCATCGACATGGACAGGGTCGAGCGCAACATCGCGCGGATCCAGAAGGCCTGCGATGACGCCGGCATCGCCAACCGTCCGCACATCAAGACCCACAAGAACCCGACCATCGCCAAGATGCAGGTTGCGGCCGGCGCCAAGGGCATCACCTGCCAGAAGCTGGGCGAAGCCGAGATCATGGCCAATGCCGGCATCGACGACATCCTAATCAGCTACAATCTGCTGGGCGAGGAGAAGATGGCCCGCCTCGGCGCATTGCAGGCGAAGGCCAACATGACGGTGGCTGCCGACAATTGGACGGTCGTCGCCGGCCTGCTCAAGGCGGCTGCGGCGTCAGGCCGCCCGCTCTCGGTCGTGGTCGAATGCGACACCGGGCGCAAGCGTGCCGGCGTCGAAACGCCGGCAGAGGCGATTGCCCTGGCACGCGAGATCGCGGCATCCAAGGGACTGGAGTTTGCCGGCTTCATGCTCTATCCGACCGAAACAGGCTGGGGCGATGCGCAGAAATTCTACGACGAGGCGCTGGCCGGCGTACGCGCTCACGGGCTTGACGCCAAGATCGTCTCCACGGGTGGCACGCCGAACCTCGTCAACATCGGCAAGCTCAAGGGCGGCACCGAGCACCGCTTCGGCACCTACATCTACAACGATCGCATGCAGGTCGCCGCAGGTTCGGCGACCTGGGATGATTGCGCACTGCACATCTATTCGACGGTGGTGAGCCGCGCCGCGCCCGAGCGCGGCATTCTCGACGCCGGCTCGAAGACGCTGACCACGGACACCGGCGGACTCGACGGCCACGGGCTGATCCTGGAGCATCCCGAGGCGAAGATCGCCAAATTCGCCGAGGAGCACGGCTTTCTCGATCTCTCCCGCAGCAACACGCGGCCTAATGTCGGCGACGTCGTCCGCATCGTGCCGAACCACGTCTGCGTCGTCGTCAACATGATGGACGAGGTGGTGATGGTGCGCGGCGAGGACATCATCGGCACGCTGCCGGTCGCGGCGCGCGGGAAGCTGCGGTAGGCGCGCGTCCCCACGGCCGTCATTGCGAGGAGCTCTTGCGACGAAGCAATCCAGAATCTTTCCATGGAGAGACACTGGATTGCTTCGCTGCGCTCGCAATGACGGTGGTTAGCGTTTCAGCCACGCCAGCACGCCCCTGCCCGCAGCGGCTCCCGTCGCGAACGAGGCCTGCAGGAGATACCCGCCCGTCGGCGCCTCCCAATCCAGCATCTCGCCGGCCGCAAACGTGCCCGGCAGCTTGCGCAGCATGAAGTGCTCGTCGAGCTCGTCGAACAGAATTCCGCCTGCCGTCGAGATCGCGCGGTCGATCGCCGCTACTCCGGTGAGCTGAACCGGAACAGCGTTGACCAGATCTGCGAGCTCCGCCGGCGAGAACGCGGCCAGCGGGCGGCCGGAGGCGATGGCGGCCTCCTGCATCAATCCGATACCAACCGGCGACAGCTGGGCGGCCTTGCGCAAAAAGTTCCCCAGCGATTGCTTGCCGCGCGTGCCTGACAGCCGCGTCGTCAGCGCAGCGGCGTCGAGATCGGGCCGCAACCCGATCATCAGCGTCGCCTGGCCGAGATTCAGCACGACCTCGCGCAGTTCCGCCGATAGCGCGTAAATCGCGCCGCCTTCGATACCGCTGCGGGTGATCATCGCCTCTCCGCGAACCGTGTGCGCGCGAAGCGTCAGCGCCACGCCCTTGAGCGGCTGGCCTTCGAAACGGTCGCGGAAGACTTTGGACCACGCGACCGTGAAGCCGGAATTGGCCGGCCGCAGTTTTGAGACGGCAATGCCCTTTGCGGCGAGGATGTCGACCCAATGTCCGTCCGAGCCCAGGCGTGGCCAGCTTGCGCCGCCGAGCGCGAGCAGCGTGGCGCTCACTTCAATAGCGGAGACGCCTTTCGGCGTCTGAAAGATAAGCCGGCCCTCGCCGTCCCAGCCGATCCAGCGATGGCGAAACGCAAAGCGGACGCCGGCGGCATCGAGCCGCCGCAGCCAGGCGCGCAGCAAGGGCGAGGCCTTGAACGCCTTGGGAAACACGCGTCCGCTGCTGCCGACGAAGGTCGGCTCGCCCAGCGCCTCGCTCCAGGCGCGCAGTGCATCCGGCGAAAATGCCCCGACCGCCGCCTGCAGTTTCGGTGCGGCCTCGCGATAGCGCGCCATGAACTGCGGCAGCGGTTCGCTGTGGGTGAGATTGAGCCCGCCGCGGCCGGCCATCAGGAATTTGCGCCCGGCGGACGGCATCGCATCGTAGACGGTGACCAAGGCGCCGCCTTGCGCCAGCACTTCCGCCGCCATCAGTCCGGCGGGACCTGCGCCGATCACGGCGATATGGGGGGCGGTGATGGTCATGGCGTGAGTTTAGGCCGAGCCGCGTGCCAAACCAAAGGTCGTCATGCCCGGGCCTGTCCCGGGCATCCACAAGAGCGATGTTCGCGGGTACGAAGACGTGGATGGCCGGGTCAAGCCCTGCCATGACGACTGAGACTGAGATTATGCCGCGCTTAAAGCTTGATCCCCGCTCGCGCTGCGGCCTGCGCGACGTATTTCTGCGTCTGCTCGAACGCGCCCTGCAGGGCCCTGGCCTTCGACATGTCGCTGATTTCGGCGAAATGCGCGGCGATCGCATCCGGCGTCCACTCGCTCTCCGGCAGGTTGATGCCTTCGCTCTCCAAAATCTTGATCACCGCAAACGAGCCGGCGCCCGCGCCCATGATGGTGCGGGTCGGTGCATCCTCGCTCAGCAGGTACTCGACCGCGGGCGTGATCGCGTTCGGCTTCATCAGTTGCAGCGCCTGCGGCGGCAGCAGCTCTTCGGTCATGCGCGTCGCCGCCGTCGGCGAGATGATGTTGACGCGGATGTCGTTCTTGCGGCCCTCCTCGGCGAGCACGTTCATCAGGCCGACCATGCCGGTTTTCGCGGCGCCGTAATTGGCCTGGCCGAAATTGCCGTAGAGGCCGGAGGACGAGGTCGTCAGCACGATGCGGCCGTAATTGCGCTCGCGCATGCCGGCCCACGCCGCCTTGCAGCAATAGAAGGTGCCGACCAGATGCACGTCCAGCACCTTCTGGAAATCGGCCACCTCCATCTTGCCGAACGACTTGTCGCGCAGGATGCCGGCATTGGCGCACAAGAGATCGACGCTGCCCCATTCCTTGGTGGCGCGCTCGACCATCGCGGTGACCTGCTCGAAATTGGAGACGTCGGCGCCGTCGGCCATCGCGGTGCCGCCGGCTTTGCGGATCTCCTCGACCACCGCTTCGGCCGGCGACAGCGAGCCGCCGGTGCCGTCACGCGCGCCGCCGAAATCGTTCACCACGACCTTCGCGCCGCGGCTCGCCAGCCCCAGCGCATGCGCGCGTCCGAGACCATTGCCCGCGCCAGTGACGATGGCGACGCGTCCGTCGAACCTGATTGCCATGAGTGCGTTTCCCAGATGTTAGCCGTCATGGCCGGGCTTGACCCGGCCATCCATCAAAATCGACAGGCTTTTGAGCAGCGATGGGTTGCCGGGTCAAGCCCGGCAACGACGGGCCAGGGACTTACGCGAAATAGATCAACCCAAGCCAGTCGGCGACGAGCGCCGGCTTGTCCTCGCCCTCGATCTCCACCGTGACGTTGGTGCGGGACTGCAATTCGTTCGGCTTGCGGAGCTTGGCTTCCGCCAGCACAAAGCGGCCGCGCACGCGCTTGCCCGAGCGCACCGGCGAGATGAAGCGCAACCTGTCGAAGCCGTAATTCACGCCCATCGTGGTGCCCGCGATCACGGGCATCACCTCGTAGGACATGATCGACAGCAGCGACATCGTGAGAAAACCGTGCGCGATGGTGGTGCCGAACGCGGTTTCCTTCTTCGCGCGTTCCGGATCGACGTGGATGAACTGGTGATCCTCGATCACGTCGGCATAGCTGTCGATGCGGGGCTGGTCGATCAGATGCCATGACGACACGCCGATCTCCTTGCCGACCATGGCCTGATAGGCCTCGAGCGTAACAGGCGGCTTCTTCCAGACTTCGTTCATGGCAACTCCGATTGCCGTCATTCCGGGGCGCGCGAAGCGCGAGCCCGGAATCCATTTGACAGCAAGCTCTGCCGCAAAATGGATTCCGGGTTCGATGCTGCGCATCGCCCCGGAATGACAAGCTCCACTACGTTTCGCCCCGTGTCTTCGCCAGCTCCGGAAAATCCTCCTCGCGGAATTCCCGGCCGCGCAAGGGATCGCCCCGATCGTCGTCGCGTTCGAGCCGTCGTAGCTGGACGCGGCGGATCTTTCCAGAGATGGTCTTCGGCAGCTCGGTGACGATTTCGAGGCGGCGGATGCGCTTGAACGGCGCCAGACGCGCGTGCAGGTGCCTGAAGATCGATAGCGCGGTTTCCGGCGAGCGTTCTGCGCCCGCAGTCAGCAGCACGAAGGCCTTGGGAATCGCAAGCCGGATCGGATCCGGGCTCGGCACCACCGCAGCTTCGGCGACGAGCTCGTGCTCGAGCAGCACGCTCTCCAGCTCAAACGGGCTGATGCGATAGTCGGACGACTTGAACACGTCGTCGGAGCGGCCGACGAAGGTCAAGTAGCCGTCCTCATCTGCGAACACGACGTCGCCACTGCGATAGAGCGCGCCTTCGGCGCCGGACAATTTGCCGTCGTCACTCTGATAGCCCTGCATCAGGCCCGCGGGGCGGTCGGCGCCTAGCACCAGCGTCACCTCGCCTTCCTTGGCCGGGTTACCATCGGCATCGCTGATCTGCACGCGATAGCCTGGCAGCGGCCGGCCCATCGAGCCGATCTTGATGGGCTGGCCCGGCGAATTGCCGGCGAGCGCCGTGGTCTCGGTCTGGCCGTAGCCGTCGCGGATGGTGAGGCCCCAGGCGGCCTGCACCTGGTCGATCACTTCGGGATTGAGCGGCTCGCCGGCGCCGCAGACCTCGCGAAGCGCCACCTTGAACGAGGCAAGGTTCTCCTGGATGAACAGCCGCCACACCGTCGGCGGCGCGCACAGCGTGGTGACGCCGCAGCGGCCGATGGTGGCAAGCAGCGCCTTCGCATCAAAGCGCGGCTGGTTCACCACGAATACAGTCGCGCCCGCATTCCACGGCGCGAAGAAGCAGCTCCAGGCGTGCTTGGCCCAGCCGGGCGAAGATATGTTGAGATGGACGTCACCGGGCTTCAGGCCGATCCAGTACATCGTGGAGAGATGGCCGACGGGATAGCTGCGCTGGCTGTGGCGTACTAGTTTCGGTTTCGCCGTCGTGCCCGAGGTGAAATACAGCAGCATCGGATCGTCGGCGTTGGTCGGACCATCAGGCGCAAAACTCTCGGAGGCCTTTGTCGCCTCGTCATATGCAATCCAGCCGTCGGAGGCCGCGCCGACGACGATGCGCACGACGTTCTCGGCGCCCAAGCTGGCGAATTTCGTCACCTGATCCTGCGCGGCGACCACCGCCCTGGCCTTGCCGCGATCGAGCCGGTCGCGCAGCTCGTCGGCAGTCAGCAGCGTGGTCGCCGGAATGACGACGACGCCAAGCTTCATCGCCGCCAGCATGGTCTCCCACAGCGGAACCACATTGCCGAGCAGGAGCAGCAGATGATCGCCGCGCTTCAACCCCTGTGCGCGGAGGAAATTCGCGACTTGGTTCGAGCGCTTCGAAAGCGCCGCAAAGGACAGCTTCGTCTGCTTGTCCTGAGCGGCATCGACGATCCAGAGCGCGGGCCGATCCTTGCTGTCCTCATTGGCCGCGAGCTCGACGTCGAACCAGTCGAGCGCCCAGTTGAAAGGAACCGGATCGGGCCAGCGGAAGCCTTTGACCGCTGCCTCGTAATCCGTGCGGTGTTGCAGAAGGAACGCGCGTGCTTCCTGGAATGTGGTCATCAAGCTTTCCCGGCTAAACTCCTAACGTGCTTGATAATTCCGGAAAAATCCACCCCGCCCTGGCCGGCTGCGTCGAAAGACTGATAGATCTCCTGGGCATGCTTGCCGAGCGGCGTCGCTGCGCCCGCAGCCTTGGCCGCCTCCTGCGCCAGGGTGAGGTCTTTCACCATCAGAGTCGAGGCAAAGCCCGGCTTGTAATCGTTGTTGGCCGGCGAGGTCGGCACCGGGCCCGGTACCGGGCAATAGGTGGTCAGCGACCAGCATTGGCCGGACGAGGTCGAAGCGACGTCGAACAGCGCTTGATGCGAGAGCCCAAGCTTCTCACCGAGCGCAAAGGCTTCGCTCACCGCGATCATGGAAATGCCGAGGATCATGTTGTTGCAGATCTTTGCGGCCTGGCCCGCTCCGGCGCCGCCGCAATGCACGATCTTCTTGCCCATGTTCTCGAGCACGGGCTTTGCCGCGGCAAATGCCTTGTCCTCACCGCCGCACATGAAGGTAAGCGTTGCTCCCTTGGCACCGCCGGTGCCGCCGGACACGGGCGCATCGACCGAGAGCACGCCGTGCTTGGCGGCGAGCGCATGCGCGGACCGCGCGCTTTCAACGTCGATGGTGGAGCTGTCGATGATCAGCGCCCCCTTGGTCATGGCGGGCACGACGTCGTTCCAGACGCCGAGCACGTGCTTGCCTGCGGGCAGCATGGTGACGACGACATCGGCGCCCTTCACCGCGGCGGGGGCGCTGTCGGCGATGCTGGCGCCATCGGCCTTGGCCTGATTGCGCGAGGCCTCGACGAGATCGAACGCCACCACTTTGTGGCTGGCCTTGACGAGGTTGGCCGCCATCGGGCCGCCCATGTTGCCGAGACCGATGAATGCGATCGTGGCCATTGTCGTTTCCTCCGCTGTCGCGTTGTTAATTGAACTTCAGCTCGTCCGGGCCGATGTCGGCGAGATAGGGTGCAAGCATCTCCGGCGTCACATCCTCGATCCGCGGCGGCGACCAGGTCGGGTTGCGGTCCTTGTCGATCACGGCGGCGCGCACGCCCTCGCGGAAATCGTCGCTCCGAAACACTTCCAGCGCGGCGCGGTATTCGCGCACCAGGCACTCTTCCAGACTCGACGATGTGCGCGCCAGCCGCAGCAGCTTGAGCGTCACCACCATGCCGCGCGGTGACTTTTCGTTCAGCGTTTTCAGCGTGGCCAGCGCGAACTCGGAACCATCGCGCTTTAACGCAGCGAAAATGTCCTCCATGCGGTCGAAGCCGAACAATGCATCGATGACCGGCTCCCTGGCGGCGACCGGCCCCGCAGTCTCGCCGGTGGCGAAGCCGTCGATGAGCTTGCTGAAATCGGCTGCGGTCGCACCGGACCGCAGCTCGGTCAGCGCCTCGCGCAGCTCCGGCAATCTTGCCGCCGGCACCACCCAATCGGCAAACTTCGCATGGATCGCGTCCGGCCCGTTCATGGTCTGGCCGGTCAGCCCGAAATAGGTGCCGATCTCGCCCGGCGAATGCGACAGCAGATAGGTACCACCAACGTCGGGGAAGAAGCCGAGGCCGACTTCGGGCATCGCGAGCTTCGTCCGATCGGTGACGATCCGGTGGCTGGCATGGGCGGACAAGCCAACGCCGCCGCCCATCACGATGCCGTCCATGAAGGCGACATAGGGTTTTGGAAATTTCTTGATCCGGGCATTGAGGATGTACTCCTCGCGCCACAGGATCTTGCCGAGATCGCCATTGACTTTCGAGCTTTCCCAGAGCGCGCGGATGTCGCCGCCGGCGCAGAGCCCGCGCTCGCCGGCGCCTTCCAGCAGGATCACGGCAACTGCAGGATCAGCTTCGAAGCGATCGAGCGCCTTGTCGATGTCGCGAAACATCTCAAGCGTGACGGCGTTGATCGCCTTGGGACGATTGAGCCTGATGATGCCGGCCGCGCCCTCGACGCGGGCGACTAGATCGCCCTCTTCCACTGAACTCATCGCGCGCCCTCGATCAGTTTGCGCGCCACGATGAGCCGCATGATTTCATTGGTGCCTTCGAGGATCTGGTGCACGCGTAAGTCGCGCACGATCTTCTCGATGCCGTATTCGCTGAGGTAGCCGTAGCCGCCGTGGAGTTGCAGCGCATGGTTGGCAACCTCGAACCCGACATCGGTGCCGAAGCGTTTCGCCATGGCGCAGAGCATGGTGGCGTCGGGGTCTTTGCGATCGAGCGCCGCGGCGGCGCGCCACAGGAAGGTGCGCGCGGCCTCCAACTCGATCGCCATGTCGGCGAGACGGAATTGCAGCGCCTGGAATTCGTCGAGCCGTTTGCCGAACGCCTTGCGCTCCTTCATGTAGGCGCGCGCCTTGTCGAGCGCAGCTTGCGCGCCGCCGAGCGAGCACGCCGTAATGTTGAGACGGCCGCCGTCGAGGCCGGCCATCGCGATCTTGAAGCCTGTGCCCTCCTCGCTCAGGCGATTGGCCACAGGCACGCGGGCGTTCTCGAATATCACCGCGCGGGTCGGCTGTGCGTTCCAGCCCATCTTGCGCTCGTTGGCGCCAAAGGAGACGCCGGGTGTCTTGCCGTCGATGACAACGGTCGAGATGCCGCCGGGGCCATCACCGCCGGTCCTGACCATCGCGACCAGCAGGTCGGTGCCGCCGGCGCCAGAGATGAACTGCTTCTGGCCGTTGAGCACATAATGGTCGCCGTCGCGCACCGCGCGGGTGCGGAGCGCTGCCGCATCGGAGCCGGCACCCGGCTCGGTCAGGCAGTAGCTGGCGATCAGCTCCATGGTGCAGAGCTTCGGCAGCCATTGGTGGCGCTGGGTATCGCTGCCGAAGGCATCGATCATCCAGCTCGCCATATTGTGGATGGAGATGAAGGCCGAGGTGGTCGGGCAACCCGTCGCCAGCGCCTCGAAGATCAGCGCCGCGTCGAACCGCGCCATGGCGGAGCCGCCGACATCGTCGCGGATGTAGATGCCGCCCATGCCGAGCGTGGCAGCCTCGCGCATGACCTCGACGGGGAAATGCTTCTCCTCGTCCCAGCGCAGCGCGTGCGGCGCGATCTTCTCGGCCGCAAACGCCAATGCCATGTCGCGAACCGCGATCTGATCCTCATTCAGAGCGAACTGCATCCGGCCTCGCTCCTTAAGAGGATTACTTCATCAGCGGAATCGAGAACTCCGCGCCTTCCTTGACGCCCGACGGCCAGCGCGAGGTCACCGTCTTGGTCTTGGTGTAGAAGCGGATCGAGTCCGGGCCGTGCTGGTTGAGATCGCCGAAGCCGGACTTCTTCCAGCCGCCGAAAGTGTAATAGGCGATCGGCACCGGGATCGGCACGTTGATGCCGACCATGCCGACGTTGACCCTGGCCGCGAAGTCGCGCGCGGCGTCGCCGTCGCGGGTGAAGATGGCAACGCCATTGCCGTAGTCGTGGTCCGACGGCAGCGCCAGCGCTTCCTTATAGTCGTGCGCGCGCACCACCGAGAGCACCGGGCCAAAGATCTCTTCCTTGTAGATCCGCATGTCCTTGGTGACGTTGTCGAACAGCGAGCCGCCGAGATAGAAGCCGTTCTCGTAGCCCTGCATCTTGAAGCCGCGCCCGTCGACGGCGAGCGTCGCGCCTTCCTTGACGCCGATGTCGATGTAGCTCTTGACCTTCTCGACCGCCTCGCGGGTCACGAGCGGACCGTAGTCGGCCGACGGATCGATCGAGGTGCCGATCTTGAGCGACTCGACGCGCGGGATCAGCTTTTCCATCAGGCGGTCGGCGGTGGACTTGCCGACGGGGACCGCGACGGAAACGGCCATGCAGCGCTCGCCGGCCGAGCCGTAGCCGGCGCCGATCAGCGCGTCCACGGCCTGGTCCATGTCGGCGTCGGGCATGACGATGGCGTGGTTCTTGGCGCCGCCGAAGCACTGGCAGCGCTTGCCGGTCTGCGCGGCGCGCTCGTAGATGTACTGCGCGATCGGCGTCGAGCCGACGAAGCCGATGGCCTTGATGTCGGGATCGTCGAGGATGGCGTCGACCGCCTCCTTGTCGCCGTTGACGACGTTGAGGATGCCGGCCGGCAGGCCCGCTTCCATCATGAGTTCAGCGAGCAGCATCGGCACGCCGGGGTCGCGCTCCGACGGCTTGAGGATGAAGGCGTTGCCGCAGGCGATCGCGGGCGCGAACTTCCACATCGGGATCATCGCCGGGAAATTGAACGGCGTGATGCCTGCGACGACGCCGAGCGGCTGGCGCATCGAATAGATGTCGATGCCGGGGCCGGCGCCTTCGGTGTACTCGCCCTTCATCAGATGCGGAATGCCGCAAGCGAATTCCGCGACTTCTAGGCCGCGCTGTATGTCGCCCTTGGCGTCGGGGACGGTCTTGCCGTGCTCGCGCGCGAGCAGCTCGGCGAGCTTGTCGTAATCGCGCTGGACCAGCTCGACAAATTTCATCATGACGCGGGCGCGGCGCTGCGGGTTGGTCGCGGCCCATTCGGGCTGTGCGGCACGCGCGTTCTCGACGGCGGCGCGGACTTCGGCCTTGGACGCCAGCGCCACCTTGGCCTGAACGTCACCGGTCATCGGCTCGAAAACGTCGGCGGTGCGGCCAGAGGTGCCCTTGACCTCCTTGCCACCGATGAAATGTCCGATTGAACGCATGGAATGATCTCCTTCAGGCCGAGCGTGGTCGCTTTGACAAATCCTATTGACCTGCATTTTATAGGATTCAAGTCTGAGATAATGCACCATAGATGTGCGAAAATGCTGGATCAAGGCGCTATCGATTGGGACGACTTTCGCTTCGTGCGGGGCGGCTCGGTGTCGGCTGCGGCAAAACAGCTGGGGGTCGACCATGCCACCGTGATCCGCCGCGTCGACCGGCTGGAGAAGCACCTCTCGGCCAAGCTGTTCGACCGGCGCAAGACCGGCTACCTCCTCACCGAGGCCGGCCAGCGCGTCGCCGACAGCGCCGAAGCCATGGAATCGACCATTGTTGCCAATCAGGAGCAGGTCGGCGGCTCTGTGGCGCGGCTGACCGGGACGGTGCGGATCGGCGCGCCTGATGGGTTCGGCACCGCCTTCCTGGCGCCGCGGCTGACGCCGTTCGCGGACCGCTATCCCGATCTCGATTTGCAACTTGTGGCAACCGCGCGGCTGTTCAGCCTCTCCAAGCGCGAGGCCGATATCGCCATCAGCCTGACCATGCCCAAGGAAGGCCGCATCGTCGGCCGCAAGCTGCTCGACTACCGCCTCGGGCTCTACGCGGCCCCCACCTATCTCGACCGCTTCCCCAAAATCGCCTCGCGGCAGGATCTGACGCAGCACCGCTTCGTCGGCTACATCGAGGAACTCTTGTTCACGCCGGAACTCGACTATCTGCCGCAGGTGTCGCCGCGAATCTCGGCGCGCTTCCGCAGCGCCAATCTGATCGCCCAGCTCAACGCCACGCTTTCAGGCTTCGGCATCGCGGTGCTGCCGCATTTCATGGCGAGCGACTATCCGCAGCTCGTGGCTGTGCTGCCGGACGAGATCTCGATCACGCGAACGTTCTGGATGCTGATGCACGCCGACAGCAAGGACCTGGCGCGGATCAGGGCCGTGGCCGATTACATCAGCGAGATCGTGGAGCGCGAGCGGGCGTTGTTTGCGGGGCGGTAGACTGCCACTCCCGCAGGGTGGGCAAAGCAGCGAGACGCGCGGATGCGCGGTTCGTGGCGTGCCCACCACAACTGGTTCAATCGTGGAGGGAAGATCGTGGGCACGGCGCTAACGCGCCCACCCTACGGCACCTCGCCTAGTTCTTCGTCTTCTTCAGCATCGTCGCTTTCGCGGGCTCACGCTTCGCTCCCTCGAGCGCGTGGTCTCGGCCCGCCTTCAGCATCTCGTCGGACAATTCGCTCGAGCCGGCGATGCGCGCGAGCAGCATGGTGCCCGCCATCGTCGCCAGCGTCGCGATCGCCTGCTTGCGTGCCGCCTTGCGCGGCATGTTCGGGATGGTGTCGGTCAGGGCCTCGATCATCTCGTCCAGCTTGCCGGCAAAGGCCTTGCGTGTCTTCGGGCTCTCGCGGGCGATCTCGGCTCCCAGCGCGGGAATCGAGCAGCCGTGACCGGGATTGTCGCGATGCAGCGTGGACAAATAGCTTTCCGCGATCAGCGCCAGCCGCTTTTCCGGAGCGACCTCGCCGGTGAGCTTGCGCCAGTGTTCCATCGAACGGTCCATCGCGTAGGCAAAAGCCTCGATCACCAGCGCCTCGCGGGAATCGAAATGCGCGTAAAAGCCGCCGTGGGTCAGGCCCGCCTCCTTCATGAGGTCGGCGACGCCGATACCGTGGGCACCCTTCTCCCGCAGCCGCACCGAGGCCTTCTTCACGATGCGGTCGTGGGTTTCCTGCTTGTGTTCCCGGGAATAGCGCATGCGGAGCTCATTGGATGTCGGAGATCATCTCATAACACGCAAATGACGAAATGGGTGCATTAATTCATGTCAAGTTGCCGCCGATCATGGAAAACGTCGCGGTTGCGTGCACCGCAAGTGCGCCCTTGCCGTCACGGACGAAGCCCTCGGTATAGCTGGTCTGGCGTCCAAGCTTGATCACCTTGCCTTCGGCCGAGATCAGCCCGGAACGCACTGAGAGCGGACGCAGGAACGCCAGCTTCAGCTCGAGGGTCACCGAGCCCAGGCCGGCTTCGAGCCGGGTCGAAATGGCACAGCCCATGGCGGTATCGAGCAACGCGGCCGCGGTCGCTCCGTGGAGCAGACCGATGGTATTTTCGAGATCCTCGCGCGGCTCCAGTTCCATGACAATCCGGCCCGGCTCGACCACGGCCATGGTGAACCCGATCAGCTTGGCAAAGGGCGGCGGCGGCAGCCGGCCGTCGCGGATGCCCAGCATGGTGTCCATGCCCGACAGGCCCATGGCCGCCCGCGCCACCGGCGCAGGCACCTGCCAGTCCACCACGCGCTCGCGCCGCTGCGCAGGCGAAAACAGGTCGGGTTGATCGTCACCGGTCATGGCAGCCTCTTTACATGATAGATATCATACTATGCCACGGACTTCACGCTGGCAACCCGCCTTCCCTGCCGCTTGACAAGAAGCGTGTTTCGGCCCGGAAGTGATCCCGACCGGCGCGCCCCGCGCATGTCCACGAAAGCTTCGAGACTTGACGATGGAAATGCTCAACAATCATTGCGGCGTGACGCGCGATGCGCGCGGCGTCGTTCATGTCGCGATCTGCAACGCCGGCCCGCTCAACATTCTCGGCTCGCCGGTCACCGACGCCGTGCGCGAAGGCCTGCAGCAGCTCGCATCCGACCACAGCATCCGCGTCGTGGTGCTGCGCGGACAGAGCGAGAAGAGCCTGATCGGCGGAGCCGACATCAAGGAGATGGCCGGGCTCGACCAGACATCCGCCGAGGCCTTCATCAGCCGCCTGCGCGATCTTTGCGAGGCAGTTCGCCAGTTTCCTGCTCCGGTGATCGCACGCATGCCCGGCTGGTGCCTCGGCGGCGGGCTCGAAGTGGCCGCGGCCTGCGACTTCCGCATCGCCGCGCACGACGCTCATTTCGGCATGCCGGAGGTGCGTGTCGGCATCCCCTCGGTGATCCATGCCGCGCTGTTGCCGCGCCTGATCGGTTGGGCCCGCGCGCGCTGGCTGGTGATGACGGCGGAGAATATCGATGCGCCGACGGCGCTGGCATGGGGCCTGGTCGACAAGATCGCCGCGCCCGGCGAACTGGATGCCGAGGTCGAGCATCTAGTGAAGGCGCTGCTCGATTGCGGCCCTGAGGCGCTGCGATCGCAGAAGGCACTGCTGCGGCAATGGGAGGAACTTCCGCTGACGGAGTCGGTGAACCTCAGCGTGAAAGTGTTCGGCGAGTCGTTCCTGACGGACGAGCCGACGCGGCTGATGGGCGCGTTTGTGAACCGGAAGCGATAGGCGCGCTGTGATGGGTTAGACTCTTTCCATTTCAAAGGTGTCATGCCCCGGCTTGACCGGGGCATCCAGTACGCCGCAGCCTCTCGGCTCAATCATAGCCGCCTCTGGAATACTGGATCGCCCGGTCAAGCCGGGCGATGACAACGGTGTGTGTGGAACGACCAGCGCTTGATCCCCATCCCGCACAACCTCCCCCCAATCGCACGACCAAATCTCATCCGGCCCACGACATTTTCTCATCCCTGCCGCGGTTGCATTTTTTGCGTCGCATCATATGATGATCATAATCTTACACGTCATCGCCAGGGAGTCTCGTCATGGCCGAACCCGTCGTCATCGTCTCTGCTGCACGCACCCCGCTCGGCCGCTTCATGGGCGAATTGTCGCCGCTCCCCGCGCACAAGCTCGGATCACACGTGATCGGGGCGGCGCTGGAGCGTGCCAAGCTCGCTCCGGAGAAGGTCGACGAGGTCTTCATGGGCTGCGTGCTGCCGGCAGGCCAAGGCCAGGCGCCGGCGCGGCAGGCGGCGCGAAGCGCCGGTCTGCCCGACGCCACTGGCGCGACCACGGTCAACAAGGTCTGCGGTTCCGGCATGAAAGCGACCATGCTGGCGCACGACATCATCCGCGCCGGCTCGGCCGACATCGTCGTCTCCGGCGGCATGGAGAGCATGAGCAACGCGCCCTACCTGCTCGCCAAGGCGCGCGGCGGCTATCGCGTCGGCCATGACCGCATCATCGACCACATGATGATGGACGGCCTGGAGGATGCCTACGAGACCGGCCGTTCGATGGGTGATTTCGGCGAGGCCACGGCAGAAGCCTATCAATTCACTCGCAAGGACCAGGACGCTTATGCGATGGAGACGCTGAGCCGCGCCCGCAAGGCCGTCGAGGGCGGCGTGTTCAAGGCCGAGATCGCGCCGATCACGCTGACCGAAAAGGCCGGCCCGCGCGTGATCGCCAATGACGAGCATCCGCTCAAGGTCGACCCCGCCAAGATCCCCGGATTGAAGCCGGCATTCCGCGCCAACGGCACCATCACGCCGGCCGCCTCCTCCGCCAATGCCGACGGCGCCGCCGCGCTGGTGCTGACGAAGCGCGCGCTTGCCGACCGGGGCGGCCTGCCTGTTCTCGCCGAGATCAAGGGCCACGCCACCCACAGCCAGGAGCCGCAATGGTTCACCACGGCGCCGATCCCGGCGATCCGCAAGCTGCTGGACAAGGTCGGCTGGAGTGCGGGCGACGTCGACCTGTTCGAGATCAACGAGGCCTTTGCCGTGGTGGCAATGGCGGCACAGCGCGACCTCGGCATTCCCCGCGAGAAGCTCAATATCAACGGCGGTGCCTGCGCGCTGGGCCACCCGATCGGCGCCACCGGCGCGCGGCTGATCGTGACGCTGCTGCATGCGCTGGAGGCCAATAACCTCAAGCGCGGCATCGCCGCACTCTGCATCGGCGGCGGCGAAGCCACTGCGATTGCGGTGGAGCGCCGCGCCCGCTGACGCAGACGTCCGAAAACGAGGGAACTCTGTCATTTGCGACAGACACATCCCGTGTCATTCTCTACACTGACGCAGGTCTGTTGCGGCCTGCCCATCCACGTTGAGGCCCGATGATCTCGAACTGGCTCGCGGCAGCACTGTCCCGCCGCAACGTCCACTACGGCTGGGTGATGGTCGGCGTGACCTTCCTCACCGCGCTGATCAGCGCCGGCACGGTCGGCGCGCCCGGCGTGTTCATCGTTCCCCTGCAGAAGGAGTTCGGCTGGAGCACGGCGGAGATCTCGTCCGCGCTGTCGATCCGCTTCATCCTGTTCGGGCTGATGGCGCCGTTCGCGGCCGCCCTGCTCAACCGCTATGGCCTGCGCAACGTCACGCTGGCCGCCCAGCTGATCGTGGTCTCGGCGCTCGTGCTCTCGCTCGGCATGACGGAGGTCTGGCAGCTCATCGCCCTCTGGGGCGTGGTGATCGGGATCGGAACCGGCATGACTGCCTTGGTGCTCGGCGCGACCATCGCCACGCGCTGGTTCGCGGCAAGACGCGGCCTCGTCATCGGCATCATGACCGCAAGCGTTGCCACCGGGCAGCTCGTGTTCCTGCCGCTGCTGGCGAGCCTCACCGAACGCTATGGCTGGCGTCTCGCGCTCGGCCTCGTCTGCATCATGCTCGTTATTTCGTCGCTGGCGGTGCTGCTCGCGATGCGTGACCGGCCGAGCGACGTCGGCCTGCGGCCGTTCGGCGACGAAGGCACCGAACCTTTGCCGGCGCCGCCGGTCAGCCACGGCTCGATCACGGGCGTTGCGCTCGGCACGCTGCGCGACGCCTCGACATCGATGGCGTTCTGGATTCTGTTCGCGACCTTCTTCGTCTGCGGCGCCTCCACCAACGGCCTCGTGCAGGTGCACCTGATCCCGATGTGCCTCGATTTCGGTATCCCGCAGGTGCAGGCAGCGAGCCTGCTGGCGGCAATGGGCATCTTCGACTTCTTCGGCACGATCATGTCGGGCTGGTTGTCCGACCGTTACGACAACCGCTGGCTCCTGTTCTGGTACTACGGTTTGCGCGGGCTCTCGCTGATCTTCCTCCCCTTCAGCGACTTCTCCTTCTACGGCCTCTCGGTGTTCGCGATGTTCTATGGTCTCGACTGGATCGCGACGGTACCGCCGACGGTGCGGCTCACCGCGCAGAAGTTCGGGCCCGAGCGCGCCAATCTGGTATTCGGCTGGATCTTCGCCGGCCATCAGCTCGGCGCCGGTGCCGCGGCGTTTGGCGCAGGCTTCTCGCGGACCGTCTATCAGAGCTATCTGCCCGCCTTCTTCATCGCCGGCGCGCTCTGCGTGTTCGCGGCCCTGATCGTGCTGGCGCTGTCGCGGCAGCCGAAACTGCAACCCGCGACGGCCTGAAGCCGGCCTACGACCCGATCGTGATGGTGACGCCTGACCCGGCGGCGTCACCATCCACAAGACGCGCTCGGCCACATTCCCATTAGACTCCTCGCGCCAAACGTGGACAATGCCCTTCGCACGTCACCGTGCGCAGTGCACACCAAGATGCGCCAGAGGAAACAATGCCGGCTGCCTTCCCATCGTCCCCACCCGTCATCCCAACCGCCCCCTTGACCGCCGAGATGCGCGATGCGTTGCGCGCGATCGTCGGCGAGAAAGGCCTGATCGAGGACGAGCATGGCAAGCAGCCGTTTGTGACGGATTGGCGGGGATTGCTGGTTGGCGGCGCCGGGGCCGTTGTTCGCCCTGGCAGCACCGAGGAGGTCTCGAAAGTGGTCCGGCTCTGCCATGCGCATGGCGTCGCGATCGTGCCGCAGGGCGGCAACACCGGCCTGATGGGTGGGGCGACGCCCTGGCCTGTGCACACCGGCATCGTGCTGTCGCTCGGCCGCATGAACCGCGTGCTGGATGTCGATCCCGTCGGCTATTCGATGACGGTCGAGGCCGGCTGCGTGTTGCAGACGCTTCAGGAGACAGCAAGCGAGCACGACCGCTTCCTGCCGCTCAGTCTCGGTGCCCAGGGCTCCTGCATGATCGGCGGCAATCTCTCCACCAACGCCGGCGGCGTGCAGGTGCTGCGCTACGGCAATGCCCGCAATCTCGTGCTGGGGCTCGAGGTCGTCTTGCCGAACGGCGAGATCTGGGACGGATTGCGCGCGCTCAAGAAGGACAACACCGGCTACGACCTCAAGCACCTGTTCATGGGCGCCGAGGGGACGCTGGGCGTCATCACCAAGGCCGTGCTCAAGCTGTGGCCGGCGCCGAAGGACGTCTGCACGGCGTGGCTGGCGGTCCGCGATCCCCGCGCGGCGCTGGAAATCCTGTCGGAGGCGCACGCGGCATCCGAGGACAATGTCGGCTCCTGCGAGCTGCTCAGCCGGGCGGCCATTGACCTTTCCCTGCGCCACATTCCCGGCACGCAGGATCCGCTGAAGGCGGACACGCCCTGGTACCTGCTGCTGGAATGGTCGTCGGCGCGCCCGCGGCAGGACGGAACCGAGGGCATGTCCGGCAAGATGGAGCAGTTTCTCGCCGATCAGCTCGAAGCCGGCCGCGTGCTGGATGCGACGATCGCGCACACATTCGGTCAATCGCGCAACATGTGGCGCATCCGCGAAGCCATGGCGGAGGCCTCCCGCGCCGAGGGACCGGGGATCAGTTTCGACGTGTCGGTGGCGATCTCCAGAATCCCGGAGTTCATCGACAAGGGCCTCAAGGCCGTGCTCGACATTCTCCCGACCATTCGGCCCTATCCGCTCGGGCATATCGGCGACGGCAATCTGCACTTTTCGTTCATGGGTCCGAAGGGCATGGACCAGCAGACGCTGAACCAATACACGGCTGCCATCACGCGCGCCGTGAACGATCTCGTCACTTCCCTGGGCGGCTCGATCTCGGCGGAGCACGGCATCGGCATCGACAAGCTCGACGAGCTCAGCCACTACCGCTCGAAGACCGAGCTCGACATCATGCGCACCATCAAACGCGCGCTCGATCCGCACAACATCATGAATCCCGGCAAGGTGCTCCGGCTGTGATCGGCTCGGCGCCCGGCGTTGGCGGGTCGCAAAGTTGTTGCGACCCGTCCGCCGTTTTTGGAGTGCTATCCTCTGTCCTCAAGCCACCGAGCCGCCGCGCGGGTTGACAACCGTATACCCTCGCAGCGAGCGCGCGTGGATTCGCGTCGCGCGCCCACCCGAGTTGGCGTCATAGGCCATCCAGACGTCGCCTCCGAGGTGCTGCTCAAGGACGAACACGTGTCCTCGTCGCGCAGCAACCATTCCCGGTGCGGGTGATGTCCGCGGAAAGCGGAGCCAATTGGACGCAAGATTTAATTCCGGCACGATACGGCCGAACACGCGCAGAGCCGCGCCGCAGCCGCAGAACGAGGAGGGACAACCGGCCGGACGGCCACCGACGACGCGAGCGCCGTGGACAGTCGCCGGCGTGGTCGTGCTCCCAGCATCAGTCACCGTCAGTTGTGTCGAGCGGTACGCTTGCAGTGTGGGCCTGGAAATCAGCGAAGATCTGGAAGCCAGTGAGGGCCTGGAAGCCCGCTCGCGTCGCGCCTGCGAATAGGAGAAGTCGCAGGGCATGGTGACGTTGCATTCAGGAGCTTGATGAATGCGATAAGGGCGCGCTTCCGAAGCGATAGAACCCAGGATAACGAGGACGCACGCAGAAAATACTCGCTTGAACATTGCAGGACTCCAATGAGAGACCCTGCCCCGGGCAACGAGAAACCAATAACAGTTTGGCTGAAATGGGCCTAAAGCGCGGCTGAAAATGGCTGCGATCGTGCGCCACGACTGCACGATCTCATAGCCTACACGTAGCGCCTGAGATGATTAACTCGCAGCGCTCGAATGCTCGATCAGCGCGTCAAGCTCGCGGCATGCAACCAAGTCGGTCCGCGCAAGGCAAGTATCCATCAGCGCTCCTCCTCCCTGCACTGCCCGGATCGCCAGAACTCGCTGCCGCTCATTGCATCATTGCGGCCGCGATCTTCTCCGCCGACATCAACACCGGAAAGTTGGTGTTGGCGCACGGCACCACCGGGAATATCGAGGCATCAACGACGCGCAGGCCCTGCACGCCCTTGACGCGGCCCTGATTGTCGACCACCGCCATTGGATCCTCAGTGCGGCCCATGCGGCACGAGCACGAGGCGTGCCAGACGCCGATCGTCGCCTTGCGCACGAAGGCTTCCAGGGCCTCGTCATCGTTCATCACCTGATCGAAGGTGAAGCCTTCGACGACGAAATTGTCGATCATGTAGTGACGCAGCGCCGCCGGCCCGTCCATCAGGGCCGCGGCGATCGTGGTGAGAATCTTGTTCCTGGTGTTGACCACGCCGATCTTGCGGACGCGATCGGTATAGGCGGCCGGAAACGGCTTGTCCGTCACCTTCCTGACCACCTCGCTCATCTGGATCGCCGCCATCTTACGGAAACCGCTCATCAGGCGATCGAGATCGCGGCGGTCGGACAGCAGATTGAACTCGACGATCGGCTCTGCGGAGGGATCGCGCGAGGCGAGCTTGACCTGTCCGGTCTCGGAATAGGTCTTGTTGACGAAGGTCAGGAGCGAGCCGATCTGCGCGCCGACGGCGTGCCAGGCCGATTTGCTGATGACGACGACGAACATGTCGCCCTTGGGCACATCAGGCAGCCCGGAGGAGTAGCGCAGGCCGAGCTGCATGTGACGCCTGGTGTGCTCGTTCATGCGCGCGCCGCGGCGGACAAAGGACGACAGCGAGATCGAGGGATGATCCATCAGCCGTTGGCCGACCCCCGGCAAGGCCGCCAGCACGGGAATGCCCAGGTCCTTGAGGTGACCGATGGGGCCGATGCCGGCGCGGAGCAGATGCGCCGGCGAATGAATGGCGCCGCTCGAGAGGATGATCTCGCGCCCGCGGAATTCCTGCTCGCGTCCGTCGACCATCGCCTTCACGCCGACGCAGCGCGTGCCTTCGAACAGCAGCTCTCGTACCTGCGTGTTGGTGGAGATCGCAAGGTTCACGCGCGCGCGGGTGCCGCGATCGAGATACCCCATCGCGGCCGAGACGCGCTGCTCGGCCTGATTGGAATGCGTCACCGGGAAAAAGCCGTCGACGAATTCGCCGTTCTGGTCGGCCACGAATTGATGGCCGGCCTGCTGGAAGGCTTGCGCGAACGCCTCCGAATGCCGCGTCCAGTGCTCGCGCGGGATGCGGCGGACCGGGATCCTGCCGTCCTTGCCGTGATACGGTCCGTCGAAATCGAGGTCGCGCTCCACCTTCTTGAAGAACGGCAGCACGTCGGCCCACGACCAGCCCTCGGCGCCGCGCGCCTCCCATTCATCGTAGTCGGTCGGCGCGCCGCGGTTGGCCATCTGCCCGTTGATCGACGAGCCCCCGCCCAGCACGCGCGCCTGCTCGTATTTGCGCAAGGGAGGCCGCGACTCCTCGGCATTGTTGTGGCTGACGACTTGCGTCGTCACCTTGAGCTCGGTCCAGTGAAAGCGCGGATCGAAATAGGCGGTGCCGGGATAGCTGTCCCTGATCTCGGCCGGCTCGTTGCCGGGTGGCGTGTCCTGACCGGCTTCGCAGAGCAGGACCTTGTTGGCGCTCCTGGCGGAGAGCCGGTGGGCCAGCACGGACCCCGCCGAGCCGCCGCCCACGATGATGAAGTCGTACACGATTGGCGCTTCCTCTTGTTCTTGTTGGCGGAGCTTAGCGCGTTATTGTTTTCTACTGGAAGGGCTTTGGGTGTCCCGGACGCGCAGCAACGCCTTAGGCGTTGCTGCGCTGAGCCGGGACCCAGGAGGCTGCGAGCACGCTGTTGCATGGCCCCGGCTCTGCAGCGCACCGCTGAAGAAGCGCTGCGCTGCGTCCGGGGCACGAGCGTCACGGCTTGGCACGGGGATGCCTACGGCCTGATCGAAAAGTTCTCCGGCGGCCCTGGCTTTCGCAGCGGCTCCGCCAGCCTCGCGAACTCGCACAGGAGCGATCGCGTCTTCCTGGGATCGATGATCTCCTCGACCCAGAATTTTTCGGCCGAGCGGAACGGCGAGCGGAGCTTGTTGAGCCGCTCCTCGATCTCCTTCAGCTTCGCCGCCTTGTCTTCCGCCGCGTCGATGTCGGCGCGGTAGGCGGCTTCGATGCCGCCTTCGAGCGGCAGCGAGCCCCAATAGGCCGAGGGCCAGGCATAGCGGATCGAGAAGCGGTCGGCCGGCTGGTGCACGACACCGGCGACGCCGAACGCGTTGCGCAGGATCACGGTGCACCAGGGCACGGTGGTCTGGTTCACCGCCGCCATGGCGCGCACGCCGTGGCGGATGGTGGCGGCCTTCTCCGCATCGAGGCCGATCATGAAGCCGGGGCAATCCATGAGATAGACGACCGGCAGGTGGAAGGTCTCGGCGAAGTCGACCCAGCGCACCACCTTCTGGCAGGCATCCGCGGTCCAGGATCCGCCATAGTGGAAGCTGTCGCTGGCGAGCAGCAGCACCGCCCTGCCCTCGAGCCGCGCGAGACCGACAATGATCGGCTTGCCGAAGTTCTTCCCGACCTCGAAGAACGAGCCCTTGTCGACGACGGACTCGATGATGGGCCGCATCTTGTAGACCTGCTTGCGGTTGCGCGGCACCGCGTTCATCAGCGCTTCGTCGCCGCGCTCGGGGTTGTCGGTGCAGGGCAAGGTCGGCGGCAGCTCGTAGACCGACGACGGCAGGTAGGAGAGAAAGCGCCGCGCGCAGGCGAACGCCTCTTCCTCAGTGTCGACGGCGTGATCGACCGCGCCGGCGCGGGTCTGGATGTCAGCGCCGCCGAGCTCCTCCTTGGTAAGGTCCTGCCCCAGCGCCTTCACCACCGGCGGACCGGCGACGAACATCGCGGACTTCCGTGTCATGATGGAATAGTGGCTGGCGGCAAGACGCGCGGCGCCCAGGCCCGCCACCGAGCCGAGGCCGAGTGCGACCACCGGCACGCGCGACAGATTCTCCGTCGTGAAGCGATACCAGCGCGTGCCACCGATGCCGCCGGGCAGATTGGCCGCGCCCTTGGTCTCGATGGTCTTGACCGAGCCGCCGCCGCCGGAGCCTTCGATGATGCGGACGATGGGCAGCCGGAAATCGTGCGCCATCTCCTCCGCCATCAGCGGCTTGGCCGAGATCGACGCATCCGCCGAGCCGCCGCGCACGGTGAAATCATCACCGACCACGACCAATGTGCGGCCGTCGACGCGCGCGCGGCCGAACACGCAATTGGCCGGCGTGAGCTTCTTCAGATCGCCGCTGGAATCGTACTCACCGATGCCGGAGACGGCACCGATCTCGTGAAAGCTGCCTTTGTCGATCAGCTTGTCGATACGCTCCCGAACAGTCAGCCGGCCCTGGTCATGCTGTCGCTTGACCTTGTCAACGCCGCCCATCTCCCGCGCGAAGGCTTCGCGCCGGGCGAGCTCGTCGAGTTCCGGCTTCCAGTTCATTCACTCCCTCCGAATGGATCGGCTTGTTATTATTGTGCACGGCCATGGCGACCGGCTTACGCGAGATACGGTTGTTGAAGGCGTCGCCTTCCGCGCCTTCCATCAGGCTGCCGAGCGAGCGGCCAAGCTGGAGCATCAGCGGTGCGACTTCGTCGTGCAGACGCTGCTCGTCATACATCGCCGACAGAAGACCGATCGTGATGACCACGAAGGTCTGGTACTGCGGCGACCAGATCGGCACCGCGAGGCCGTTGATGTGCGGACTCCAGAGGCCGCAGGCGACAACATAGCCGCGCTCGCGCAGCATCTGCCGGTTGGCCTCGATGCGGGGCTTGAGAATCTTCGCAGCTTCGGGGGCTTCGCGCTCCATGTCTGCGACGAAGGCATCTCCAACTTCCGGCGCCAAGGCCGCGGTATAGGCTGCGCCTGCGGCGGTCGAGGCCATCGAGATGCGGCTGCCGGTGCCCTCGTGCAAACCGAGCGCATTCGGCGAGCGCGCGAACTGGAGATAGACGAGATGGAAGCGGTCGGGGACGACGAACCCGACCGTGCCCGGCAGCTGCTCGGCGACTTCCTGCAGCCGCTGGCGAATCATGCTGCGCAGCTGCGCGCCCTTCATCATCGAAGCACTCATCGCCACCGCGCTGGGGCCGATGCGATACTTCTGGTCGCGTGGGAGATACACGAGCTGGCCCATGCGGGTCAGCGTATGCGTGAGCCGCGACACCGTCGAACGCGGCAGACCGCAGCGATTTGAAATCTCGAGATTGCCGAGTCGCGCCTCGTGGCCCTCGAAGCATCGCAATACGTCGAACGCGCGCGACACCACCTGGATCACATCACCCTCACCGGCTTCGCCAGCGAGCGCACCTTGCCTACTCAACCGCTCCGAACGTCGTCCCATGATCCCTACCGTTGTGTTCCGCTGTGCGGAATTAAATTCCACTTGCAGACGACGCTACCTCAGGCATTTTGCGACGACAACAAAAAGGCGATGGCATGCCAGAAATTAAGATCGTCACGGAGGTCGCGGGACGCATCTGCGCGACTCTCGTGCAAGTTGGAGGAACCGTCGCGGATGGCGATGACGTTGTGGTGGTCGAAGCGATGAAGATGGAGATCCCAGTGCCCTCGCCCGCAAACGGCACCATCACATCGCTTCTGGTAAAGGTCGATGACGTCGTTGCGGAGGGACAGGCGATCGCGATCGTCGCGAGTTGAGCGTCTTATCCGGTCTTTTCCGCGACAATGTGTCAGTCGCATTCCCGCGCGCGCTGTACGACGTTGCCATCGCTTGATGGCGGTGACATGATCGGTTTCAAACAAAACGTTGTTTCAAACAAAGAATGAAAATCTTCGCGGCAAAGCGAGGATCATTGGAGGGAAACATGCTTCGTGGGCTGCTCGTGCTCGCGCCTGCTCTGGTGGCGGGCGTTTCTTTTGCGTCTACACGCTATTCGTTCGCCGAAGACATCAAGCTGCCGGCGACATTGACCTTCACCGCCTATGACACCGGCACCGCCGGCTTCAACATCGCCGTCGGCGTCGGCAAGATGATGAAGGACAAGTACGGCACCGACGTGCGCGTGCTCCCCGCAGGCAACGACGTCGCGCGCCTCGCGCCGCTGCGCGCCAAGCGCGCGGTGTCCGCGGCGATGGGATCGGGCACCTACTTCGCGCAGGAAGGCGTGTTCGAGTTCGGCTCGAAGGAATGGGGGCCGCAACCGCTGCAGACCCTGCTCTCGACCGTCGACTGCAATTGCGCCTCGCTTGCGGTGGCCGCCGACACCGGCGTGAAGGAGCTGAAGGACCTCAAGGGCAAGCGCGTCGGCTTCGTGGTCGGCTCGCCCGCGCTAAACCAGAACTCGCTCGCGGTGCTCGCCTTCGCCGGGCTGACGCAAAAGGACGTCAAGGCTGTCGAATTCGCCAGCTACGGCGCGATGTGGAAAGGGCTGATCAACAACGACGTCGATGCCGCCTTCGGCACCACCATCACCGGTCCCGCCAAGGAGGCCGAGGCTTCGCCGCGCGGGTTGATCTGGCCGCCGCTGCCCGCCAAGGACAAGGAGGGTTGGACGCGGATGCAGAAGGTCGGCTCATTCTTCTTCCCGCAGCTTGCGACTTGCGGTGCCGGCATCTCGCCGGAGAAGCCGATCGAGCTCGGCAATTATCCCTATCCGATCTTCGTCGCCTACGCCTCGCAACCGGCCGACCAGGTCTATGCGATCACCAAGGCGATGATCGTCAACTACGACGCTTATAAGGACTCCGCGCCTGGCGCCGGCGGACTCGCGGCCAACCGCCAGACCAAGAACTGGGTGGTGCCGGTGCATCCCGGCGCGGTGAAGGCGTTGAAAGAGGCCGGCCAATGGAGCGACGCTCAGGAGGCACACAACAACCAGCTGATCAAGCGGCAGGAGGTGCTGGCGGCCGCCTGGGCCGATTACGGCAAGTCCAATCCGCCGTCGGACGACAAGGCGTTCCTCGACGGCTGGACGAAGGCGCGTGCCGCGGCGCTAGCGAAAGCCGGCATGCCGAACGGGTTCGAGGAATAGAGTGAGGTGTTGTTAGGCGTGATCGTTGCCTCGCGAGAAGTGCGCCCCCTCTCCCGCTTGCGGGAGAGGGTTGGGGAGAGGGTGCCTCCGCGGTGGGATTCCCCCAGAGGAGAAAGCCCTCACCCGGCGCTTCGCGCCGACCTCTCCCGCACGCGGGAGAGGTTGAGCGCGGGACCAGAGCGGTTCAAACAACTGCCGTTTGCCTAATTGCGTTCACCAGCCCACGCGCGGGATCGATGATGTCCTCTTCCACTTCCACCGTCCCGCAAGACGCGCCCAAGCGCGTCGTATTCGATGATCCCCATGGCGCCGCCGGCAACATGCAGGAAGCGGAAGTCACGCGCGTCCGCACGTTGCGCGGCGCGTGGCGCTGGACGCTGATTGTTGCGACCGCCGCGACGATCCTGCTCTGCATCAACCAGCAATTCTCGCTGCGCTTCTTCGTCGGATACACCCAGCTCAACACGGAATATTTCTATCTCCTGATCGCGTTGATGCTGCCATTCACGTTCCTGATCTTTCCGGGCACCGGACGCGCGCCGCTCGACCGCGTTCCCTGGTATGACCTCGTCTTATTCGTCGTGACCTTCGCGGCGGCGCTCATACTGATGGTTAACGTGCGCAAGGCGGCGGAGGCCGGCTGGGAATTCGGCGGCGCGCCCAACACGGTGATCGCCGCAGGCCTCGTGATGTGGGTGATGCTGATGGAGGCGTCGCGCCGCACCGGCGGCTGGAGCCTGCTCCTCAGCGTGCTGCCCTTCACCGTCTATCCGCTGTTCGCGGAGGCTGGCTGGCTCGGGCCGTTCCGTGGCACGCAATCGACGCTCGAGCAGGCGACCGCCTATCACGTGCTCTCGGGCGAGAGCCTGCTCGGCATTCCCATCCAGGCCTTTGCCGACACCGTGATCGGCTTTTTGGTGTTCGGCACCGCGCTGATGATGACGGGCGCCGGAAAATTCTTCATCAATCTTTCCTTCGCCATGTGCGGCACCTTTCGCGGCGGCGCGGCAAAAGTCTGCATCTTTGCCAGCGGCCTGCTCGGCATGATGTCGGGCTCGATCATCTCCAACGTGCTCACGGCGGGAACCATGACCATCCCCGTGATGAAAAAGAGCGGCTTCCGCGCGTCCTATGCCGCGGCGATCGAGGCCTGCGCCTCGACCGGCGCGGTGCTGGCTCCACCGGTGATGGGCGCGACCGCTTTCGTCATCGCGCAATTCCTCAACGTCAGCTACGCCGACGTCGCGGTCGCCGCGATCATTCCCGCAGTGCTCTACTATGTCGGCCTGTTCATGCAGGTCGATGCCTATGCCGCGCGCCACAAGCTGAAGGGCATTCCGCGCGCCGAGCTGCCGCGGATCATGGACACGATCAAGGACGGCTGGTACTACGTCTTCGTCATCGCGCTTCTGATCGTGATGCTGCTCTATTTCAAGCGCGAGAGCCACGCGCCGTTCTACGCCACCGCGCTGCTGCTGGTCCTCAACCAGTTCTTCTCCAAGGAGACGCGCTGGACATTTGCGACGATCGGCAAGTTCCTGGAGGTCAACGGCCGCACCTTCGTCGAGCTGGTCGGCATCCTCGCCGGCTGCGGCCTCTTGATCGGCGCGTTCTCGATGACGGGCGTGGTGTCGAGCCTCGCCAACGACCTCCTGCACATCGCCGGCGACAATGCCTTCCTGCTGCTCGGCATGTGCGCGCTCACCAGCCTCATTCTCGGCCTCGGCCTGACGACGACGGCCTGCTACATTTTCCTCGCCATCCTGGTCGCGCCGGCGCTGGAGAAGCTCGGCCTCAACCGCATGGCCGTGCACATGTTCATCTTCTACTGGGGTATGCTGTCATCGATCACTCCGCCGGTCGCGATCGCCTCCTTCGCGGCCGCCGGCATCGCCGGCTCGCCGGCCATGAAGACGGGCTGGGAATCGATGTGGGTCGGCAGCATCATCTATTTCCTGCCGTTCTTCTTCGTGCTCAATCCGGCGCTGGTGCTGCAGGGCTCGAGCCCCTATCTCGCCGGCCTCGGCCTGATGGGCCTCGCTGCCCTCGGCACGCTGTTCATCTGCGGCGGCATCCAGGGCTACCAGCCGTTCGTCGGCGACTTGCGCGGTACAGGCAGTCTGGAATGGCCCATCCGTGTGCTGCTGGTGATCGGCGGCTTCGTGGTAGCGACCCCCGGCGGCGGCATCATGCCGCTGTCGCAGATGCAGGTGACGCTGCTCGGCCTTGGCATCCTGCTGCCGACGATCCTGATCGCGCTTCTCCTGGTCCGGCGCCAGCCTGTGATGCCGGACGGGTTGCGCGTACCCTGATTGCGTTGCACAAGGGTGGCGATGAAACCGCTCTCGCCTCTCGCCAGCGCTTGGACCCGTTCGAAGCCGCCCCTGCTGCGGTTCCTGGACAATTGCCTCAGCGAGTTCTCCGCCGAGACGTCGGGCCATGTCGCCAATTACATTCCCGAGCTCGGCAAGGCCGACCCCGCCTATTTCGGCATCAGCCTCGCGACGCTGGACGGCCATGTCTATGAAGTCGGCGACTCCAGGGTGCCCTTCACCATCCAGTCGATGTCGAAACCCTTCGTGTTCGCGCTGGCGCTGGACCTGCTCGGCGCCGGCAAGGTCGAAGGTGCGATCGGCGTCGAGCCCTCCGGCGATCCCTTCAACTCGATCCGGCTCAATTCGGAGAACCATCCGTTCAACCCGATGGTCAATGCCGGCGCGATCGCCTGCACCGGGTTGATCTACGACAGCAAGGGCGCGGAGGCTTTCGAGCAGATCCGCCTTGCGCTCAGCCGTTTTGCAGGCCGCGACCTCTCCGTCGACGAGGCGGTCTATGCTTCCGAAAGCCAGACCGGCGACCGCAACCGCGCCATCGGCTATCTGCTCAAGACCAACGCGGTGATCTCGGACAACGTCGCCGGCGTGCTCGACGTCTATTTCCGGCAATGCGCCGTGCTGGTGACCGCGCGCGACATCGCGGTCATGGCGGCGACGCTCGCCAATCGCGGCATCAATCCGGTCACCGGCGAGCAGGTGCTGAGCGCCTACGCGATCTCGCGCACTCTTTCGGTGATGACCTCGTCGGGCATGTACGACTATGCCGGCGAGTGGATCTACCGCATCGGCATCCCCGCCAAGAGCGGCGTCGGCGGCGGCATCCTGGCCGCGCTCCCGGCCCGCCTCGGGCTCGGCAGCTATTCGCCAAAGCTCGACAAGCACGGCAACAGCGTGCGCGGCATCAAGGTCTGCGAGGCGCTGTCCTCGCACTACGACCTGCACATGCTCAACCGCAGCGACGATGCGCGCAACGCCGTCATCGCCGACTACGACATCGGCAAGAGCCCGTCGCGCCGCGTGCGCCGTCCGCAGGAGCGCGAGATTCTCGCCGCGCACGAGCAGGAGGTGCGCATCATCGAGCTGGTCGGCACGCTGTCGCTGTCGGCGGTCGATTACGTCTCGCGCCGGCTCGCGGGACGACCGCGGCCGCAATTCGTGATCTTCGATCTGCACCGCGTGACCTCGACTACGCGGGCCGGCGCGCGGCTGGTGGCCGAAGCGTTCGAGGAATTGGCTGCGCTGAATGTCACGGTGGTCTTGTCCGGCGTCCGGCGCGCCTCCAAGGAATGGAATACCTTACGCGAATGGACCGCCGAGCTGAAGAACGTGCGCGACTTCTATCTGCTCGACACTGCGATCGAATGGGCCGAAGACCAGATCGTCTATCGCTACGGCGGCTCGATCGATTTTCACGAGACCACCGAGCTTGCCGAACAGCCCCTGCTGACAGGGCTGAGCGAGGAAGAGCTGACGGATCTCGCCTCGCTCTGCACCATCAGGACCTATCAATCCGGCGCGAAGATCCTCACGGCCGGCGACCCCGCCGATGCCCTGTACTTCCTGCGCAGCGGCGCCGTGCACGTCACCTTGCCCGACGGCGTCAGGCTGGCGACGCTCACCGCCGGCATGGCGTTCGGCGAGATGGCGCTGCTGGAGCAAACCCGCTCCGCCGACGTGTTCGTCGACATGGCAGCGACGGCATGCGAGGTGCCGCTGAAGGATTTCGAGCGCTTCCGCAAGCAGCACCCCCGCGCCAGCGAATGCATCATGCGCAACCTGGCCCAGCTCCTGGCCGACCGCCTGATCGTCGCCAACGCCAAGGTGGATATTCTGACCTCGACGTGAGCGCAGAGGTTTTCACCTCTCCCCGACGGGGAGAGGTGTAGCGGCTTCCCTGTCCGCACCTGACCTACCGGCTCGCCGCTTCGCTGATACGTCGCCTGATCTTGGCGGCACTGGCGTTGAGCAATGCGGACGGCTGCTGGCCGGTGGCGGCGCACAGGCAGGCCCAGTAGTAGACGACATCGCCAAGCTCTTCGACGAGACCGGCCTTGTCGAGCCAGTCGTCGCGCAGGAGCTTCTTGATGTGCTCGGCGACCTCGCCCGCCTCAGCGGCAAGGCCCAGCCCGAGATAAGACAACCGCTCGTTGGACGGATGCTCGTCGACTTTGGCAATAGTTGCGGCCCAGGCCGCATATTCATCGATTGTCATGAGCATCCCTCGCAAGCCGAGCTGTGGATCAGCCCACCACCTCGGTGACGGGCTGGAGGTCGATCTCGAATGTCTCCAGGAACTTCGACGTCATGATGTAGAAGCCAACCGAGAGCTGGAGCTCGACCAGCGCGGCCGGTGTCAGCTTCGATGCGATCGCCTTGAAGGTCGCATCCGTCGGCTTCGTCAGCTTCACGATCTCATCGGTGAAGGCGAGCGCGGCGCGCTGCAACTCGTTGAAGCAGGATGCGGCCTGCCAATTCTCGAGCGCCTCGTTCTGCTCGTCGGTGACGCCGACATTCTTGCCGATGCGCTTGTGCGCGACGATCTCATAGGGTGCCTCGCACAGGATGCCGGTACGGGTGATCGCAAGCTCGCGCACGATGGGGTCGAGCTCGCCCTTGTGCCTGATTGCGCCCCCGAGGCGGCAATATTGCTCAAAGTAACTCGGCGAATGCGCCATCATCCGGAAGATGTTGGCATGACGGTTCTTGTCGAGGATTTCGCGGGTGCGGTCGGTTGCCTTGGACGGGTCGCTGTACTGAATGCGGGCCATGATTTTCCTGAAGTTTTCCCTGATCTTTTGATGCTTTTTGTCGCCATCGGCGAAGGTTCCCGAAGACTCTATTCGCGCGGGGACGCAGGAGCAACATCATCGAGTCAAATTGCCGCCGCATTGCTGATCGACCCTGACACAGTCGATATTCGCCGCGGGGGGACAAATCGCGGCGGATACTCGCAAGGGGTGTTCCGAGTAAAAACAATTGGCCGTCGTATGCGCTCACCGCGCAACGATGAGTCATGCCCAAGTCTAGGGAGAAAACGGCATGAAGGAAGCCACCAAGGGGGCAGCCTCGGGAGCGCTCGCGCATATGCTGGCGGTGACGGCGATGCTCGTCATCGCCAGCATCTTGTTCTACGGGCGTTAGAGTATTTCGATTGCGCATGATCTTTTCGGAGAACCGCTTCACACTTTTCCGGATCAGGCGCTCAGCGTTTTCGTCATTCCGGGGTGGCTCTCGCACAAGCCAAGCCCAGAATTCCCGTTCCAGGCTCGGTCACATGACCGCCCCCGAATGACGGATCCACACTATTTCAGCCTGACAAAGAACGGCACGAGCTTTCCGGCGAACGGCTTGAAGCTCGCGATGACCGAATCGCCGATGGCGAGGTCATTCTCGCCGTGGGCCATCATGCGAAAACCTTCGGCGCAATCGACCAGCAGGATGTTGTAGGGCACGTGCGCGCGCGTCTCGAGCGTTGCCGCGCGGCAGACCAACGAGGTCGCATACACCCTGCCCTTGCCACTGGCGCGCTGCTCGCGCGGGTTTGATTCGCCACAAGCTGCGCAGAAGGCCCGATGAAAATACTGTACATGCCCGCATACGGTGCAGGTCTGGTAGGCGATGGCCTCTTCACCCTTGGTCCAGTCCGCCAGACGTTCGCTCATCTGACCCGCTCCAGGAACATGCTGACGTGAGACGACAGCACGCCGCCGTCGCCGTGCAGCAGTACAATCGAGGCGTCGCGGACCTGGCGGGTGGCCGCCCGCCCCGTCATCTGCAAATGCGCCTCGACGAGATGCGCCATGGCGCCGCCGACGCCGCAATGGCCGTAGCTGAGCAGGCCGCCATGGGTATTCAGCGGCATCGCGCCGTCACGGCTGAAATGGCCGGCGCGCACCCGCGCGGCCGCCTCGCCGCGGCCGGCAAGACCGAAGTCTTCCAGCAGCATCGCAAGCGTGATCGTAAAGCTGTCGTAGATCGCGGCATAGCGCACGTCGGAAATCGCGAGACCCGTGGCCGCCTTTGCACGTGCGATGGAGATCTCGGCGCCAAGCTCGCTGAGGGCGGGCGCTGCCGTGACATGCTGATGCGTGTGGGCCTGGGCGCAGCCGCGGATACGCACGCCCGCTTCCCCGGTTCGCTCGCGGCTGACGACGAACGCCGCGCCGCCGTCGGAGACCGGGCAGCAATCGAGCAGCTTGAGCGGCATCGCCACTGGCTTGGAGGCCATGACGTCGGCGACATTGATGGGATCGTGGAATTGCGCGCCGGGATGGATGCAGGCGTGGGCACGCATCAGCACCGCGAACTCGGCGAGGTCCTCTTCGGTCACGCCGTATTCGTGCATGTATCGGTTCGCAACGAGGCCGTAATAAGCGGGAATGGTCGGTCCTAACGGCACCTCGTAGTCGGGATGGCCGACCTGCGCCAGCGCCTGGATCGAGGCATCGCGGCTCTGCCCGGTGAGCCGGTTCTCACCGGCGACGACGAGCACTTTGCGGCAGACGCCTGCTTCGACGAGGTGATGCGCGAGCATCGTCATCGCAAGACCCGTGGCCCCGCCGACCTGCACGGCATGCGCGTAAGACGGGCGAATGCCAAAGTGCTCGGCGAAGACGGTGGCGAGCATGATGTGCGGGGAGACGGTGGAATAGCCGCAGAGAATGCCGTCGATGTCGGTGCGCTCGAGGCCGGCATCGTCGAGCGCGGCTTGCGCGGCCTCGCTCATCAGGTCGAGCGAGGAGGAGCCCTCGTGCTTGCCGAACGACGTGAGGCCGACGCCGGTGATGAAGCTCATGGCGGGCTTTCTCCACCGTCATTCCGGGGCGCGCCGTTAGGCGCGAGCCCGGAATCCATACTCCCGATGGTGGTTATGGATTCCGGGCTCGCGACTTCGTCGCGCCCCGGAATGACGGATGAGAGAGTTGTGGTCATCTCCACTCTCCCTACTCCGGCGCCACGCGCGTGACGCCGTCGCGCACCATGGCCGCGATTTCGTCGGCGGAATAGCCGATCTCGCGCAAAATCTCGGCGCCGTGCTCATTGAGCCGCGGCGCCATGCGTACCGGCTCGGCTTCTGTCTCGGACCAGGTCGCCGTCACTTTCATGCTGCGGATCGGACCTTCGGTCGGATGTGTCACCACCGGGAAGAAGCCGGTCGCCTCCAGATGCGGATCGTGCAGGATCGAGGCGAGGTCGTGCATTGGCATGACAGGCACGTCCGCTTCAGTCAGCAGGTCGATCCATTCGGCCGTGGTCCGCGTCTCGAAGATGCGGGCGAGTTCGGCATAGACGACGTCAATATTGGCCGCGCGGCCGGCGAAAGTTGCGAACTTGGGATCGGCGCGAAGGTCATCGCGCCCCGTCGCCTTGAAGAAGTTCTCCCACTGCTTGTCGTTGTAGACGATGACGCTGAGATAGCCGTCCGAGGTCTTGTAGGGCCTGCGGTCGCGCGAGAGATGGCGGGCATAGCCGCCCTTGTCGAGCGGCGGCTCGAACGTGAGCCCGCCCATGTGATCACCCATGACGAAGCCGGCCATGGTCTCGAACATCGGGATGTCCAGACGCTGGCCGCGGCCGGTGCGGTCGCGGTGCACCAGGGTGGCACAGATCGCGCCGACCGCGGTAAGGCCGACAATGCGGTCCACGAGCGCGTTCGGCACGTAACGCGGCACGCCATCGCCGGTCTGCGCCATCAGCGCCGGCAACGCGGTGGCGCCCTGGATCAGATCGTCGTAAGCGGGTTTTGCGGCATAGGGCCCGTCCTGGCCGAAACCGAACACGCCGGCATAGACCAAGCGCGGGTTGATGGCGGAGACGACGTCGTAGCCGAGCTGCAGCCGCGCCATCGCCTGCGGGCGGACGTTGTAGACCAGGACGTCGGCGTCCTTCAAAAGCCGCAGCACGGCTTCGCGGCCCGCCGGTTTCTTCAGGTCGAGGCAGATCGATCGCTTGCTGCGGTTGGTGTTGAGAAACACGGGCCCCATGCCGGCGTGACGCATCGGGCCGATCAGGCGGGTGACGTCGCCGTCCAGCGATTCTACCTTGATAACGTCGGCACCGTAATCGCCGAGCATCTGGGTCGCATAAGGGCCCATCAGCACGGTGGTCATGTCGACGACCTTGATGCCTTTCAGCGGCCCCATCGTTCGCTCCCGATCGCGCGGGGCTCAATTGCCTCGCGATTTCGGTCCAGCTAACGGCAGTGCCGCCGCTCGCGCAAGGGCGAGCGGCGTATGGCAGCATGCGCCGCGGGGCGACGTTGGCCGCTATTTCTTCTGGCGGGATTCGCGGATCTTGAGCAGCCGGTCGAGCTCATCGTTCTGCTGGCTGATCCGGTCGGCGATGCGCGACTCGTTCTGCTCGCCCGAGGCGGCCGCGGCCTGCTCGATGAGCTGGCGGATATTGTCCTCGAGGATCGCGATGCGGCCGTTGAGTGCGTCCATCGACAGTGAGTCTTCGTAGTCATTGCCCATGATGCATTCCCTGCAAATCAATCAGGAGCCGTAGGGTGGGCGAAGCGAAGCGTGCCCACCATGATCTGGCGCAAAGAAAGACGGTGGGCACTGCGCCTTGGCGCCTTTGCCCACCCTACGAGAGCTTACTTGAGCGGCTCGAGCACCGAAACGTAGTTGGCGACGGCCGCCCCGCCCATGTTGAAGATGCCGCCGAGCTTGGCGTTCTTGAGCTGCATGCCCTCGGGCGCCTGGCCTGCGAGCTGCATCGCGGTCATCACATGCATGGAGACGCCGGTAGCACCGATCGGATGGCCTTTGGCCTTCAGGCCGCCGGACGGATTGACCGGCAGCTTGCCGTCCTTCAGCGTCCAGCCTTCTTTGATGGCGCGGGCGCCCTGCCCCTTCGGCGTCAGACCCATCGCTTCGTACTCGATCAGCTCGGCGACGGTGAAGCAGTCATGGGTCTCGACAAAGGAGAGATCGGACAGCGTGACACCGGCCTTCTCCAGCGCCCGCTGCCAGGCGACCGTGCAGCCCTCGAACTGCAGGATGTCGCGCTTACTCATCGGCAGGAAGTCCTGGGCGTGCGCAGTGGCGCGGAAGCCGATCGACTTGGTCATGCCCTTGGCCGTCTCGGCATCGGCCAGCACCAGGGCGGCGGCACCGTCCGAGACCAGCGAGCAGTCGGTGCGCTTCAGGGGACCGGCGACATAGGGGTTCTTCTCGCTCTCGGCGCGGCAGAAGTCGAAGCCGAAGTCCTTGCGCATCTGGGCGAAGGGATTGGCGACGCCGTTCTTGTGGTTCTTGGCCGCGATCAGCGCCAGCGCATCGGACTGGTCGCCGTATTTCTGGAAATAGGAGCTGGCGATCTTGCCGAACACGCCGGCGAAACCGCCGACCGTGTCGCCGTCCTCGGGGAGGTAGGAGGCCTTGAGCAGGTTCTTGCCGATCTCCGGACCGGGGGTGCGCGTCATCTGCTCGACGCCGACGACCAGGACAATCTTGGCCGCCCCTGCGGCAATCGCGCGCAGGCCCTGATGCACGGCAGCAGATCCCGTGGCGCAGGCGTTCTCGACACGGGTCGCCGGCTTGAAGCGCAGCTTGGGATCGGCCTGCAGTACCAGCGACGCCGTGAAATCCTGCGGCGAGAAGCCGGCGTTGAAATGGCCGAGCACGATCTCGTCGACATCACCGGCCGAAATGCCGGCGTCCGCCAGCGCCTCATTGGCGACGCGGGTGACGAGGCTTTCGACGGTTTCGGTGTCGAACTTGCCGAACGGCGTATGCGCCCATCCGACGATGCTGGCGGTCATGGTCGTCTCTCCCTGAGGTCTTGTCCTGAGCTAAGTCTTAGCCCAGGGATGGCAAGACTTCACGCGGCTTTCAGCGCCTTGAGGGTCCGCTCGCAGATGGCAGTTATGCCGGCCCAGTTCCCGGCCCGGATCTCCGCCGTTGGGCACAGCCAGGACCCGCCAACCGCAACGACATTGGGTTCGGCCAGCCAGGTCGCGGCATTGGCCTCGCCCACCCCGCCGGTCGGGCAGAACCGCACGTTCGGGAACGGCCCGCCGAGGGCCTGGAGGCCCTTGATGCCGCCGGCCTGCTCCGCCGGGAAAAACTTTGCGACGTCGAAACCGCAAGACAGCGCCATCATCAGCTCCGAGGCCGTAGCAATGCCCGGCGCGAACGGCAGGGAGCTGTCGGTCGCGGCCTTGAGCAGATCGGGGGTCAGGCCCGGGCTGATGCCGAACGCGACGCCGAGCTTCTCGACCCGGCTGAAATCGGACGGGTTGAGAATGGTGCCGATGCCGACGACCGCTTCGGGGACCTCGGTCATCATCGCGCGCGCCGCCTCGATCGCAACGGGGGTGCGCAAGGTCACCTCCAGCGTGCGGACACCGCCGGCAACCAGCGCGCGCGCCAGGGGCACCGCATCCTGGATGCGCTCGATGGTGAGGACGGGAATGACGGTCGCAGCCTTGAACAGCGCGACGAGGTGGTTCTGTTGGGCAGCCGTGGTCATAGGTCTCGATTCATTTGGTCGCTGTTCACTTGGTGGCCTGGCGGGAGGCCGCCGGCCGGTGCCGCTTCTTCGGCGGCATGGCATAGCCTGGAATGATGGCGCCGGGATAGCAGATCACGAGGCTGGCGAGCCGATGTCCTGATAGGGCCGCCTCGACCGGCTCGGCGCCGGCGAGCCGGGCCGCGATATAGGCGGCGGCGAAGCTATCGCCGGCGGCGGTGGTATCGACCACGGGCTTGGTCATGGGCTCGGCGCGGACCTCGCTGGCGCCGCCGGGGTAGCGCAACAGGCTCACCGGCTCGGGCAGACGGAACACCAGTTCCGGGGTTGGGATGCGCGCCATCAGCTGGTCGTGACTTTCGCCGGGCCAGAGCGCGAGCAGATCCTCGGTCGAGGTCAGCACGATGTCGGCGGCCGCGAACGCCGCAGCAAATACCTCGCGTGCGACGTCGCGGTCCGGCCAGCCGCGCGCGCGAAAATTGGTGTCGAACACGAAGCGGGTGCCGAGCAGGCGCGCGCGCTTGATCGCGCCGAACAGGCGCTCGCGCCCGGCCGCGTCGTAGATCGAGAGCGTGATCGCAGAGAGATAGACGACGTCGTAGCTCATCAGCGAGTTGAGCAGCTCGTCGGTCTCGGACAGGCTCATCAGCTGGCGCGCCGCCGCGCTGTCGCGCCAGTGGAAGAACTGGCGCTCGCCCTCGCCGTCCGTCTGGATCATGTAGAGGCCGGGCAGCTTGCCTGCGAGCCGCACGACACGGCGCGTGCCGACGCCTTCGGCATTCCAGGCCGCGACCATCTCATCGCTCAGGGCATCGTCGCCGAGCGCGGTGAGATAATCGACCTTGACGTCCAGCCGCGCCAGATACACGGCCGTGTTGAGGGTGTCGCCGCCGAAGCCGCGTGAGTACAGGCCACCGCCCTGCCCCTGCCCGGCGGACGCGCCGCCCTGGGCCTGCCGCAGCTCGACCATGCATTCGCCGATGCAAGCAACGCTTGCCATCATCAGGGCCCGCTCAGTCCGAGGTCAGGCGACGAAATTGCCGCCGAGCTCGTCTTCGATGTGAATGCGGATGATATCGTCGAACGTCTTCTCGGCGGTGGTGAAGCCGAGCTCGCGCGACCGTCTGGCGTCGAAATTGCGCGGCCAGCCGCCGACGATGCCGACGATGAAGGGATCGGGCTCGCGCTTGATGCGCGCGGCGACCTTCTCGCCCGCAACCCGCTTCAAGGCGGCGATCTGCTCGCCGACCGTGGCCGACAGGCCAGGCATGGTCAGGTTGCGGCGCGGACCGACGGTGGCGAGATCCATGGTGCCGGCGTGAAGCAGGAAACCGACGGCGGAGCGCGGCGTTGCGTGCCAGTGGCGGACGTCCTCGGAGACCGGGAGGATCGCTTCCTTGCCGGCGAGCGGCTCGCGCAGGATGTTGGAGAAGAAGCCCGAGGCCGCCTTGTTGGGCAGGCCGGGCCGGATGCAGATGGTCGGCAGGCGGATTCCGATGCCGTCGAGGAAGCCGCGACGGGAATAGTCGGCGAGCAGGAGTTCGCCGATCGCCTTCTGCGTGCCGTAGCTGAGCAGCGGGGTATGGAAGAACTCGTCGCCGATCGCATCGGGAAACGGCGCGCCGAACACTGCGATCGAGGACGTGAACACCACGCGCGGCTTGTAGCCGCCGCCCGCAAGGCGGATCGCATCGAGCAGCATCCGCGTGCCATCAAGATTGATGCGATAGCCCTTGTCGAAATCGAGCTCGGCTTCGCCGGACACGATCGCGGCGAGATGGAAGATCACGTCAGGGCGGCCTGCGATCAGCTTCTCGGCCGCGCCCGGGACGGCGAAATCGCCCGACACGGTGTCGACCGGGAAGCCGGCCTTCTCCGGCTTCTTGGGCTCGACCACGTCGTGCATGGTCAATTTCGTGATGTCGCTCTTGCCGAGCCGGCCGTCGCGCAGCAGCCGTTCACAGAGTTTGCGGCCGACCATGCCGGCGGCGCCGAGAACCAGAATGTGCAAGAGCTCAACTCCTTCTTATTGGCCGAAGCGCGCCGCTCTTGAAACGCATTGGCGCGCCCTCGGCAAGCCCCGCGATCATTCCTTCACGGCGCCGGTCATCGCCGACACATAATGCTCCACGAAGAAGGCGTAAAGGATCACGAGCGGCAGCGAGCCGGCCAGCGCGCCCGCCATCAGCGAGCCCCAGCGATAGATATCGCCGTCCACGAACTCGTTGACGATCGCGACTGGCACCGTCTTGTTGCTGGTCGATTGCAGGAACGTCAGGGCGTAGATGAACTCGTTCCAGCACAGCGTGAAGCAGAAGATGAAGGCCGAGATCAGGCCGGGAATGGCCAGCGGCACGACGATCTTGACCAGGATCTGCCAGCGGCTCGCGCCGTCGATCAGCGCGCATTCCTCGAGCTCGAAGGGGATGGTCTTAAAATAGCCCATCAACAGCCAGGTCGAGAACGGGATCAGGATGGTCGGATAGGTCAGGATCAGCGCCAGCGGCGAATCGAACAGGCCGTACTGATACACGACGGTGGCGAGCGGAATGAACAGGATCGACGGCGGCACCAGATAGGCGAGGAAGATCAGGCCGCCGACGAGATTGGCGCCCTTGTAACGCAAGCGCACGATGGCGTAGGCGGCGAACACCGAGGCGATGATCGAGAGCACCGTCGCGCAGATCGCCACATACATCGTGTTCCAGAGCCAGTACGGATAGTAGCTCTCGAACAACAGCTTGTGGAAGTGCTTGAAGGTCGGATTCCAAGTCCAGAACGGATTGTACTTGTCGAGGTCGAGCAGCTGCTCGTCGGGCTTCACCGAGGTCAGCGCCATCCAGTAGAACGGGAACAGCAGGACGACGACGATGATGGCGAGCGGCAGGTAAAGCGTCACCAGCCTGCGCGGCACCGACTGCAGATAGCTCATGCCCTCGCTGTGATCATCCTTCGCGACTGTCGGAGCCGAGCTATGCAGGACGGCCTTGAGATCGATCCGCGAGGTGGGGAGATCAGTCATTGTTTTCTCCCTGTTGCCACTTGCGACGCTGCAGGCCGAACCAGGACACCATGATGGCGGCGAGCAGGAACGGGATCATCGCACTGGAGATCGCGGCGCCCTCGCCGAGCTGGCCGGCGATGATCGCACGCTGATAGGACAGGGTCGCCATCAGATGAGTGGCGTTGACCGGGCCGCCACGCGTCATCGCCCAAATCAGCTGGAAGTCGGTGAAGGTGAACAGCACCGAGAAGGTCATCACGACGGCGATGATCGGCGTCAGCAGCGGATAGGTGATGTAGCGGAAATTCTGCCAGCGCGTAGCGCCGTCGAGCGTCGCCGCTTCATAGAGCGAGGGCGAGACGGTCTGCAGGCCTGCGAGCAGCGTGATCGCCACGAACGGCACGCCGCGCCAGATATTGGCGAAGATCACGCAAATGCGTGCCCAGGTCGTGTCGCCGAGGAAGTTGATGTTCTGGTTGATCAGGCCGAGCTGCTTCAGCGACCAGGAGATGATCGAGAATTGCGAGTCGAAGATCCACCAGAAGGCGAGCGCGGAGAGCACCGTCGGAACGATGAAGGGGATGAGCACCATCGCGCGCAGCATCGCCTTGAACGGCATGTGCTCGTTGAGCAGCAGCGCGAGGTAAAGGCCGATGCCGAATTTGAAGGCGCTGGCGACGAAGGTGTAGAGCAGCGTGTTGAACACCGACAGCCAGAAGATGGAATCGTCCCACAACCATTCGTAGTTCTCGAAGGCGATGAACTGTCCGACCCTGCCGATGCGCGTGTCCGTGAAGGACAGCCAGATGCCCAGCCCAAGCGGATAGGCCAGGAAGAAGATCAGGAACACCATGGCCGGCACCATGAACCAGAAGCCGAGCCAGTTGCGATTGTATTTGAGCTGGGTCCAGGCGCTAGCCTCGGTCATCTGAGGCTTGGCCCGGGGAATTGCGACATCAGCCATGCCCGATATCCCTGATCGAAATGTTGACGGGCGGGCGGCCGAAGAGCCGCCCGCCCCGTGACTGTTCAGCGATAGATGCGCTTCAGCTGGCGCTCGGCTTCCGCCATCGCGCCCTTCACATCCTTGGCGCCGGTGCAGTAATTGGCGAACATGTCGACGACGATGAAGTCGGCGATCGCGGTTGCCGCCTTCTCGCCGACGGTGCCGATGCCCGACGCCGGCAGCGTGCGCTTGGAAGCCTGCGAGAACACGGCGTTCTTGGGATCGGCCGTCCAGATCGGCGCCGATTCATAGGCGTTCAGGGTCTGCGTCAGATAACCCTGCGCGCCGGCCAGCCACTTCTCGTAGTTCTCCTTCTCCAGCATGAAGGCGACGAAGGCCTTCGCCGCATTCGGATATTTGGTGAAGTTGAAGGCGAGGATCGGCAGCGCCAGCTGCAGCTCGGTCGGCTTGCCGACAGGACCGACCGGCCAGAGCGCGTGATAGGTGTCCTCGGTGAGCTCCTTCTTGCTGGGATCGGTCTTGGCGGCGACGTAGATCGAGATGCCGTTCGCCGTGCAATAGAGCTCGCCGGCGAGGTACGCCTTGTTGTTGGAGGAATCATTCCAGGACGCCGTGCCCGGAATGAAGTTGTCGTACAGCGCCTTGCAATATTCCAGCGCCTTCGCCGTCTCCGGCGAATTGATGACGATCTTGTCGTTCTGGTCGACCGTGTAGGCACCGTGGCCCCACAGCACCCAGTGCAGCCAGGAATTGCCGTCGCCCGAGGCGTGACCGAGCGCGAAGCCGGCCGGCGTATTGTTGGCCTTGAGCGCCTTGCACATCTCGAGGAAGCCGGGGAAGTCCTTCGGAAATTCCTTGAAGCCAGCCTTGTCGAGCGCCGACTTGCGGTAGGTCATGTAACCGCCGTTGGTCGCGACGGGAATGCCGAGCCAGTCGTTGCCGAGCTTGCAGGTTTTGGCCGCCGCATCGGTCCAGCCGCCGTATTTGTTGCCGAGATAATCGGCGACATCGTTCATCTTCAGCACTTTGGTCGGGAAAAGCTGCGGCAGGGTGTGCAGACCCCAGGCGAGATCGAGGCCGGAGCCGGTATTGGCCGCAACCGAGGCCTTCGGCTGCACGTCCTCGAAGGACTCGCTGAAGGTGTTCATCTCGGTGCCGGTCGCGGCCTTGAACGCCGTCACCATCGCGTTGAACGCATCGTCCTCGGCCGGCACGAAGCGCTTCCAGCGCATCACCGTCAGCTTGGCGCCCGGCTCGGCCTTCCAGGGCGCGCTCTGCGCCCAGGCCTTGGCGAAGTCGAACAGTGCCGGCCCCGTCAGCATGCCGGTCGCAGCCAAAGCGGTGCCGCCTTGAAGCAGAGACCGGCGGGTAAAGTCTTGCATGTTGTCCTCCCTGTGATGCTTTTTGTTGTCTATGCCTTGTCGTCTAATGCGTTAGGCGTTCATGCGTTTGCCCGTCGCATCGTCGAACAGATGGACCAGCGATGGCTCGGGCTTCAGCCGCACCTTGTCGCCCGGATTGAACTGGTGACGCTCGCGGAAGACCGCGACGACCTGCTCGCCGCCGAGCTTGGCAAACACCTGCGTCTCCGAGCCGGTCGGCTCGACGACGATGATCTCGGCCTCGGCGCCGTCATCGGCGATGGTGAAGTGCTCCGGCCGCACGCCATAGACCGCAGGACGGCCGTCGGAATTGGCCGGCGCGGTCTTGAGCGGCAGCTTGACACCGTTCGGCCCCTCGAAGGTGGCGACGCCATTGACGCGCACATGGCCTTTGAGGAAGTTCATCGCGGGCGAGCCGATGAAGCCGGCGACGAACTGGTTGTCGGGCTTGTCGTAGAGCTCGAGCGGCGTGCCCATCTGCTCGACGATGCCGTCGTGCATGACGACGATCTTGTCGGCCATGGTCATGGCCTCGATCTGGTCGTGGGTGACGTAGACGGTCGTCGTCTTCAGCCGCTGGTGCAGCTCCTTGATCTCAGTGCGCATGGCGACACGCAGCTTGGCGTCCAGGTTGGACAACGGCTCGTCGAACAGGAACACCTGCGGATCGCGCACGATGGCGCGGCCCATGGCGACGCGCTGGCGCTGGCCGCCGGAGAGCTGTCGCGGATAGCGGTCGAGCAGCGGCGAAAGCGCGAGGATCTCGGCGGCGCGCTTGACACGCTTGTTGATCTCGTCCGAGCTCGCATTCCGCAGCTTGAGCGAGAAGCCCATGTTGTCTGCAACCGTCATGTGCGGATAGAGCGCGTAGTTCTGGAAGACCATCGCAATGTCCCGCTCCTTGGGCTGGACATTGTTGACGACGCGGTCGCCGATCGAGATCGTCCCGGAAGTGATGTTCTCGAGGCCGGCGAGCATGCGCAGAAGCGTCGACTTGCCGCAGCCGGAGGGGCCGACCAGGACGACGAACTGGCCGTCTTCGATCGGAATCGTCACGCCGTGCAGGACTTCAAAATTGCCGAACGATTTCCGCACGTCGCGGATTTGCACAGACGACATCTAGCTCCCTCCTCGATAGTCCACGACGCCTCTCGCGCCGCGACCGTCTTGTTTTTCGGACTTTACCGAACCAGGCCCGATATTAGCGGGCAACATTGTCGGTAGTTTGTGCGGTTTTGGCAATTTGTCTTTGGTTAGTCGTTGCTGGTAGCGCTGTCAACGTTCCTTTGTTTGCGGGACTGACTGTGTTAAGAGCAGCAAATGGGTCGAAAACGCACCAAGTCAGGCAAAATCCGGCTGGCCGAAGTGGCCGAGCTCGCCGGCGTCAGCCCGATTACCGCGTCGCGCTTTTTCCGCAATCCGGAGGCCCTGTCGGTCGCCAAGCGGACGCGGGTCGAGAGCGCGGCCAAGGAGCTCGGCTATGTGCCCAACCTTGCCGCGCGCGCCCTCGCCTCGCAACGCACCGAGGTCATCGGTGTCTTGATCCCCTCGCTCACCAACAACGTGTTCTCGGACGTGCTGCGCGGCATCTATGACGCCTCCGAAGGCAGCCGCTACTCGATCCAGTTGTCAAACACGCGCTACAGCATTCTCCAGGAAGAGAAGTTGCTGCGTCTGTTTCTGGCGCAGAAGCCGGCCGGCCTGATCGTCACGGGGATCGACCAGACCGCGGAGTCGCGCGCGATGCTTCAGGCCGCGGACTGTCCGATCGTGCAGATCATGGAGATTGGCCCGGACCCGGTCGACATGATGATCGGCTTTTCGCACTATGATGCGGCCCGCGCGGCGATCGCGCACTTGTTCGAGCAAGGTCACCGCAAGGTCGGCTTCGTCGGCGCGCGGATGGATCCCAGGGTGCAGCGGCGGCTGGACGGATATGTCTCGGCCATGAAGGACGCCGGATCGTTCGACCAGCGCCTGGTGGTCACGACGGCGACGCCGACCTCGGTGACGCTCGGCGGCGCCCTGTTCACCGATCTGCTGGCGAGCGAGCCCGGCATCGACGCGGTGTTCTGCGCCAATGACGATCTCGCGCTCGGCGTGTTGTTCGAATGCCGGCGCCGGGAGATCGCAGTGCCCGGGCAGATCGCGATCGTCGGCTTCAACGATCTCGAATTCATGGCCTCCGCCGTCCCCACCCTCACCAGCGTCCGCACCAACCGCTACGAGATGGGCAAGACGGCCGCCACCATGCTGATCGACGCGATCGAGGGCCGCCGCCCGGAGCAGCCGGTGCTCGATCTCGGCTTCAAGGTGATCGAGCGGCAAAGCTCGTCGGCGCGACGTTCGGACAGCAGGCCAGCCGTATCAGGCGCGGGCGCGGCGAACAAAATGATAGCGTTACCAAGCAGCCACGACTAGTATCGGAATCGTGAGGAAACGACCCGCCAGCGGGAAGGCAGATCATCGCGCGCGCCGTTTGGGCACCGCATATGCCGACACCATGCGTCAGTGCGTTTGCATTGCAGGAGAAACCAATGACAAAGAAACCAACCAATGGGCATGCCGCCGGCAGCAACGGTACCCGCCGCCATCTTCGCTCGCAGGAATGGTTCAACAACCCGCACAATCCGGGCATGACCGCGCTCTATATGGAGCGTTACCTGAATTACGGCCTCACCCGCGCCGAGCTGCAATCCGGCAAGCCGATCATCGGCATCGCCCAGACCGGCAACGATCTGTCCCCCTGCAACCGCCATCATCTCGAGCTCGCGCATCGCGTCCGCGAAGGCATTCGCGAGGCCGGCGGCATCGCGATGGAATTCCCGACCCATCCCATCCAGGAGACCGGCAAGCGCCCGACCGCGGCGCTCGATCGTAACCTCGCTTATCTCGGCCTCGTCGAGATTCTCTACGGCTATCCGCTCGACGGCGTAGTGCTGACCACCGGCTGCGACAAGACCACGCCGGCCTGCATGATGGCGGCGGCGACGGTGAACCTGCCCGCGATCGTGCTGTCGGGCGGCCCGATGCTGAACGGCTGGCACAATGGCGAGCGCACCGGCTCCGGCACCATCGTCTGGAAATCGCGCGAGCGGCTCGCGGCCGGCGAGATCGACTATGAAGAGTTCATGGAGATCGTGGCCTCCTCGGCGCCCTCGGTCGGCCATTGCAACACCATGGGCACCGCCTCGACCATGAACGGCCTCGCCGAAGCGCTCGGCTTCTCGCTGCCGGGCTGCGCGGCGATCCCGGCGCCCTATCGTGAGCGCGGCCAGATCGCCTACGAGACCGGAAAACGTATCGTCGAGATGGTCTGGGAGGATCTGAAGCCTTCCGACATCCTGACCCGCAAGGCGTTCGAGAACTGCATCGTGATCAATTCGGCGATCGGCGGCTCGACCAACGCGCCGATCCACATCAACGCGCTCGCCCGCCATATCGGCGTCGAGCTGTCGATCGAGGACTGGCAGAAGTTCGGCCACGACGTGCCGCTCCTGGTCAACATGCAGCCGGCCGGCTTCTATCTCGGCGAGGAATTTCACCGCGCCGGCGGCGTACCCGCCGTGGTGCGCGAATTGATGAAGCACAAGCGCATCCATGAGGACGCCGTCACGGTCAACGGCCGCGGCATCGGCGAGAACTGCAAGAACGCGCCCGCACCTGACAACGACGTGATCTGGGCTTACGACAAGCCGCTGGTGAAGGACGCCGGCTTCCTGGTGCTGAAGGGCAATCTGTTCGATTCCGCGATCATGAAGACAAGCGTGATCTCGAAGGAATTCCGCGACCGCTATCTCAGCAATCCGAAGGACCTCAATGCCTTCGAGGGCCGCGCCATCGTGTTCGAAGGGCCGGAGGATTATCACGAACGGATCGACGACCCCTCGCTCGACATCGACGAGCGCTGCGTGCTGTTCATCCGCGGCACCGGCCCGATCGGCTACCCAGGTGGCGCCGAGGTCGTGAACATGCAGCCGCCGGCGGCGCTGATCAAACGCGGCATCCTGTCCCTGCCCTGCATCGGCGACGGCCGCCAGTCCGGCACTTCTGGCTCGCCCTCCATCCTCAACGCTTCGCCTGAAGCGGCTGCCAATGGCGGGCTTGCCGTCCTCAAGACCGGCGACAAGGTCCGCATCGACCTCAACAAGGGCAGCGCCAACATCCTGATCTCGGACGAGGAGCTGAAGAAGCGCCACGCCGAGCTCAAGGCCAGCGGCGGCTTCAAGCATCCGCCGAACCAGACGCCGTGGCAGGAGATCTATCGCAACACCGTCGGCCAGCAATCGACCGGCGCCTGCATGGAGCTCGCCACAAGGTACCAGAACGTCGCCGGCACGTTCGGTGTGGCGCGGGACAATCACTGACACGGTCATTCCGGGGCGCGACGCAGTCGCGAGCCCGGAATCCATTCATCCACCGACGCTGTGGCCCGATGAATTCTCAGGTGCGCAATTGCGCACCGTAGTTCGCGCCAAGAGGCGCGCCCCGGAATGACGAAGAAAAATTCGCAAGGAGAAACAACATGGCAGACCGCCTCAAGGGAAAGCGCGCCGTCGTCACGGCTGCGGCGGCAGGCATTGGGCGCGCTTGCGCGATCGCATTCGCGCGTGAAGGCGCAACCGTCATCGCCACCGACATCAACGAAGCCGGCATCGCGAGCCTGACGAAGGAAGGCATCGCCGAGGTCGCAAAGCTCGACGTCCGCAACACGGCCGAGGTCAACGCCTTCGCCAAGCGCGTCGGCAGGATCGACATCCTGCTCAACGCCGCCGGCTTCGTGCACCACGGCACCATCCTGGAGTGCTCGGAAGAGGATTTCGATTTCTCGTTCGACCTCAACGTCAAGTCGATGCACCGGACCATCAAGGCGTTCCTGCCCGACATGATCGCCGGCGGCGGCGGCAGCATCGTCAACATCTCGTCCTGCGCGGCCTTGAGGCCGCCGGCGAACCGCTACGTCTACAGCTCGTCGAAGGCGGCGGTGTCGCTGCTGTCGCGAGCCGTCGCACTCGACTTCATCACCAAGGGCATCCGCTGCAACTCGATCTGCCCCGGCACGGTCGAGACGCCCTCGATGCTTGACCGCGCCGCCGCGCAAGGCCCGCAGGGCAAGGAGATGTTCATCTCCCGCCAGAAGATGGGCCGGCTCGGCACCGCCGAGGAGATCGCGGCGATGGCGGTCTATCTGGGCAGCGACGAGAGCGCCTTCACCACCGGCGTCGATCTCGTCGTCGACGGCGGCTACATGCTCTGACGCAAGAAGGCCTCCGGCATGAACAAGATCGATCTCAATGGCCGCGTCGCGATCGTCACCGGCGGCGCGCAGGGCTTTGGCCGCGCCATCACCGAGCGCTTCGTCGCCTCCGGCGCCAAGGTCGCGATCTGGGACTTTGACGCCGCGCTGGCCGAGAAGACGGCAAAGGAGATCGGCGGCGAAACGAAAGTCTTCAAGGTCGACGTCACCGACACGGCGGCCGTGGAGCAGGCCCGCGATGCGACGCTGGCCGCCTTCGGCAAGATCGATATCCTCGTCAACAATGCCGGCATCGCCGGCGTCAACAAGCCGGTCTGGGAGACCGAGCTCGAGGAATGGCGCAAGGTGCTGCGCATCAACCTCGACGGCCCCTTCATCGTCTCAAAGGCGATCGTGCCCGAAATGCTCAAGCAGAAATACGGGCGCATCGTGAACATCGCCTCGATCGCCGGCAAGGAAGGCAACCCGAACGCCGCGCACTATTCGGCCTCCAAGGCCGGCCTGATCGCGCTGACGAAGTCGCTCGGCAAGGAGCTCGCCGCCCATGACATCCTCGTCAACGCGGTGACGCCGGCCGCCGCCAAGACCGCGATCTTCGACCAGATGACGCAGCAGCATATCGACTTCATGCTCTCGAAAATCCCGAAGGCACGCTTCGTGCTGGTGGAAGAGCTCGCCGCGATGGTGGCCTGGCTTGCATCCGAGGATTGCGCCTTCTCGACCGGTGCGGTGTTCGACATCTCGGGCGGACGCGCGACCTATTGAGGACATCATGATCCGCGAAGGTGGTTGCCTGTGCGGCGCGGTGCGGTTCAAGGCGGAGGGCGAGCCGCTCAACGTCCGCATCTGCCATTGCCGCATCTGCCAGAAGGCGATGGGATCGCCCTACTTCGCACGCGCGCAGTTCGACCAGCGCGCGCTCAGCGTCGAGGGCGAGACCGCCCGCTACGCATCGTCCGAGAACATCGACCGCGTGTTCTGCAAGCAGTGCGGCACGCGCCTGTTCGCCTGGCGGCGCAACGGCACGCTGGCAGGCGTGGCGCTCGCCACGTTCGACGATCGCAATGCCTTCGCCCCGACCGAGCACATCTGGGTGAGCGAGAAGCTCGCCTGGGTGAAGCTCAACGACGGTCTGGTGCAATATCAGACGACCATCCCAGCGTGAGGTCGCGATCAGCCTGAGGCGCCAGCCGCTTCGATGCGCCGTTCCGTCGTTGCGATCCAGATCCCGGCAAACACCGCAACGATGCCGGCCGCCAGATTCCAGCGCAGCGGCTCGTTCAGCAGCCAGGCGCCGACCAGCGATGCCGTGATCGGGTTGACCGTCACCGAGATTGCGACGCGCGTCGGCGTCGTCCGCTCCAGCGCGAAGGCCCAGAGATAGAAGGTCAGCGCCGCGCCGAAGGCACCCAGATAGAAGGCTCCCAGCCATTGCGGCATGCCGAAGCCGGCGACGGGAGCAAAGCTGTCGCGGACATACGAAAGCAGGATGAGGCAGGATGCACCCGCCGCCATGCTCATGGTCGTAAAGGCGATCGGGCTGGAGCGATGGATCAGCGGCTTCGACCAGATGCCGTAGAGCGCCATGCACAGCGCAGCCGCCATCATCAGCAGATCGCCACGCCAGGCGCCTGACGGCGCCGAGGCGAGGTCGGAGAGCAGCGCGACCGCAACGCCAAACGTCGCAGTCACGACGCCGATGGATTTGCGCGAGGTCAAGGCTTCGGCGCCGAGCGCGGCCCCGATCACGAGCGACAGCAGCGGCAGCGTCGATAGCGCGAGCGCGCCGCGCGCCGCCGTCGTGAAGATCAGCGAGGCGTTGAACAGGATCGGGAACAGCGCGAAGAAGAGAATGCCAAGTCCGACGGCGGCGGCCCAATCCCCCCGCTCCGGCCAGCGATCGCCGCGCAGCAGCGCCAGAGGCAGAAGCAGGACAAAACCGATGCCGAACCGGAACGAGCCGATCGCGAGCGGATCGAGGCTGTCGACGAGATAGCGCGTCGCGCCGACGGAGGTCCCGCCGAGCCCGCTCGACAAAACGGCAGCAAGAACGCCAAGGATCTCGCCCACGAATCCTCCCATCGACTTTGCGGGCAGCATAGGAGGCGCGCCAAAACGGGGAATGGAATTTGCGTCATAGCAGGATAAGCTTTCGTCATGACCTCGCCTGATCTCGACCTCGACCTTCTGAAGGCCTTCCTCGCCGTTGCCGAGCATCGGTCGTTCACGCGCGCGGCCGCGATGTTGAACCGCACCCAATCGGCGGTGAGCGTCCAGATCAGGCGTCTCGAAGAACGGCTGGATCTCAGGCTGTTTCACCGCACGAGGTCGGGCGTGGCACTGAGCGCGGCCGGCCGGGAGCTGCTTGCCTATGCCAAGCGGCTTCTCGAACTCAATGCAGAAGCGGTCGATGCGCTCCGCAAGCGCGAGGCCATAATCCGCCTCGGGGTGATGGACGATTACGGCACCATCGTCGTTCCATCGTTGCTGGCGCAATTCGCCAAGATCCATCCGGAGATCCGGGTCGAGATCGAGACCGGGCTGACCGCCACGATGCCGGCCCGGCTCGGCGAGGCCTATGATCTCGTCATCGCCATGCATCCGGAAGGACACGGCGAGGGCGAGCTGCTGCGGCGCGAGCAGGCGGTTTGGGCCGCAGCCGCGTCATACTCGGCTGGGGCGCCGCATGACACGCTGTCCGTCGCGCTCTATCCGCCGGGCTGCCTGTTCCGGCAATGGGCCACTGAGGCGCTTGATGCCGCCGCCCGCCCCTGGCGGCTCGCCTTCGTCAGCCGGACCCTTGCGGCGGTCGAAGCGATTGCGGCACAGGGCCTGGCCATCACGGTCGTGAAGGCCGGCACCCTGCCGCCGCGCCTCCGAGTCCTCTCGGAACGCGACGGCCTGCCGCCGCTGCCGGCCGCGGACATCCGCCTCCACCGCGCGAGCAATCTGTCGCGGCCGGCCGCATTGCTGGCAAATCATCTGCAACGGGCAATTTCGGAATCGAACGCCATATAACGATGGATCGCAGAGGTGTGTGGCCCTATACGGCCAGCTTTGCAAATCGCGCGGGCCGAAACGAAACGGATGAGCTGGTGAACATTTCCTTCTATGACCTGTCGGTGTGGGTGCTTCCCCTCGTGCTCGCCATCACCTTCCATGAGGCCGCGCATGCCTTCGTCGCGGACCGGCTCGGGGACAACACGGCCGCGCAGCTCGGCCGCGTCAGCTTCAATCCTATCAGGCATATCGACCCGTTCGGCACCGTCATCCTGCCGGCGATGCTGCTGTTCGCGCATTCGCCGTTCCTGTTCGGCTACGCCAAGCCGGTGCCGGTAAACTTCCGCAAGCTGAACAATCCCAGGCTCGACATGGTCTGGGTAGCGCTGGCCGGACCCGCGACCAACATCCTGCTGGCGCTCGCCACCGCCCTCGCCTTCCATGCCCTGCCGCTGGTGCCCGCGAGCGCGGCGAAATGGGTTGCCGACAACCTCAAGAATGCCCTCATCATCAACGCCATCCTGGCCGTCTTCAACATGATGCCGATCCCGCCGCTGGACGGCGGCCGCGTCGCGGTTGGGCTGCTGCCGCGGGCCCTCGCCTTTCCGCTGGCCCGGCTCGAGCCGTTCGGTATGTTGATCCTGATCGGGCTCTTGATCCTGCTGCCGCTGGCGGGCTCGCAGTTAGGTCTAAATCTTGATGTTATTTCAGCAATACTGCGGACGTTGACCGGTTATGTGATTCAGGCTGTTCTCTTCCTAACCGGCAATGCGTAGTTGAACCGGAACACCCGAACACGAGCCGAAAGGCCAGAGGCCGACTTGGTCAAAGCTGCCGATATGCTGATCGCGCGACGCGCCGACACCCGCGCCCGCGCCGATTTCGCCACCTGGAAGATGATGGCTAAGCTCAACGGGGCGTCCGCGCTGCCTCCGGAGGCCCAAGAGTTCCTGAGCAGCTACAGGAACCTGTTGGCGCAGATGAGCGAGGGCGAAGCCACCGAGGCCACCATCGGTGCGATCTACAAGGCCTATTACGTCGAGATGGGTGGCGCTGGAACACCGCCCGATGTCCGTCCCCGCCAGGCCGAGCCGGCAGCGGATAATGTTACCGCTTTCCGGCGTCCGGCGCCGAAGCCGAAGAACGCTGGCTTCTTCGCGACAGGCGCGGCCAGCGGAGCCCAGAAACGCCCCCTCCCGGTCGCGCTGATCTTCGCCTGCTTGGTGGTGGTCTATGTCGGGATCCGGCTCTACTGGCGCTGAGCCGACTTCTTGTTGGCGGTCTTCTTCGATTTCTCAGGCGCGAAGTTGATCTCGAGGGTGCGCTCGAAACGCTCCTCGGTCAGTTGAACCGGAGGCGGCTCGAAAGGATCCGCCTTGCGAACCATCGAGATCGCAGCTGCATCGTAGGCGGCGTCGCCGGACGAGGCGATCACGTCGACCGAGACCACATTTCCCTTTCGGTTGAGCGCGAAACTCACCGTGACCTTCTGATTGGCGTTCTCTCTGCCTTCCGGATTGATCTGGTGCTGCTTGATACGCGCACTGATTTTCTTGTTCCAGTCCACCGTGATCTTCAGGATGTCCTTGCCGAGCCCAACCACCGGCGCCAGGGCCTTTTCGGCCTCGCGCGTTGCGTCCTCGAACGTTTGCCGGGCCATATCAACCTGCTTTGGGGCAGCCTCCATGGCGGGCGTTTCAACGGCAGCCGCCTTTGGATCGTCGTCCTGCTCCTTCTTCGCAACCTTTTCGCTGACAATGCGATCGGGATCCTCGGCCTCTTGCGGTCGATCTTGAGGAAGTTCTGTCTCCTTCAGTTCGGCCTTCTGCTCCGGAAGCTCCGGGCGCTCCTCTTGTGCCGCGGAGTCGTTTGGTCCGGTCGGCAAATCGGATTCCTGAGCCTCCGGCGAAGCCATCTCGACCGCGAACTCGGCTCCGGCCGCGCCGAGACCATCGCCGTCGTCGTCGCCGTGCAAATGCGCCAGCGCGAGCGCAGCACCGCCGAGATGCAGGGCGAGCGCGGCGGCCGCCGCCAGGATCCAGAGCTTCCGGGATGGTCTCGGTTCGTCCGCCATCGTTCCGTCTTCTTAAGGCTGGGCGGCGCCTGCCACAGGCGCCCCCGGTGCGCCTTCCAGCGCGACCAGCTTCACCCGCGTATAGCCGCCCGAGCGCAAGAGCTCCATCACGCCCATTAACTCGCCATAGGGCACCGAGCGATCGGCGCGCAGGAAAACGTACTTGTCCTTGCTCATCTCGGAAAGGCCGTCGAGGGTTCCGATCAACTCGGCCCGGTGAACGGCGTTCTCCCCGATCGCGAGCGTCAGATCGGGCTTGATGCTGAGATAGGTCGGCTTGTCCGGCTTCTTCTGCGGCGTCGCACTCGACGTCGGCAGATCGATCGGCAGGTCGACCGTGGACAGCGGCGCGGCGACCATGAAGATGATCAGCAGCACCAGGATGACGTCGATGAACGGCGTGACGTTGATGTCATGCGTTTCCGAGAAATCGTCGTCGTCATCATTGTCTGCGAGGGAAACGGCCATGGTCTACTCCGCCGCGCGCGAATGCACGCTGCCGTGGCTGCGGTCGAGATCGCGCGACAGCAGCCGCCCCGCCGCGCCCGAGGCGCGGCTGACGAGTTCGAGATAGCCTTTCGTCACGCGCGAGAAGTGGTTGTAGATGATGACGGCGGGAATGGCGGCGACGAGGCCGATTGCGGTGGCGAGCAGCGCCTCGGCGATGCCGGGCGCGACCACTGCGAGGTTCGTGGTCTGCGACTTCGAGATGCCGATGAAGCTGTTCATGATGCCCCAGACCGTGCCGAACAGGCCGACGAAGGGCGAGGTCGAGCCGATGGTCGCGAGCACGCCCATGCCGATCCGGATGCGCCGCTGCTCCGCACGCACGATCTCTGAGAAGCTCGAGGCCGCGCGCTCCTTGATGCCGGCATCGCTGGACAGGCCGGCCGACATCCGCGCTTCGCGCAACGCCGCCGCAAGGAACGACGGCAGGATGCCCTCCTTGGTGCCGAGCGCCATCTGCGCTTCGGCAAGCGAGCGCGCCTCCGCAATCTTCTTCAACGCCGAACGCAGCTTGCCGGAGGCGACCGACAGCTCGATCGACTTGGCGATGAAGACGGTCCAGGTCATCAGCGAAGCGAAGGCGAGCCCGATCATCACCGCCTTCACGATGACGTCCGCCGACATGAACATCACCCAGGGCGACAATTCCTTCATGGCCGCCGCCTCGGGCTTCGCACTCGCGGGATTGGCGGCCACCGGGGCGGCGCCCACGACGGCGGGAGCCGTCGAGGCCGCAGGCGCAGCTGCCGGGGGGACGGTTCCGGCAGCGGACGGCTGAGCCGTCGATGGGGCCGGTGCCGGCGGGCTCTGCGTCTGGGCGGAAACGGGGGATGCGAGCCAGGCAGACGCCAGCATCAAGGCTGCGGCAAGGCTTGCTTGGAAGGACATGGTCTTCATACTTCGGCCCAGTAGCGAATGAGATTGTGCTAGATACCCGTCAATTTGACCGTTTCGGGATCGTCAAGCCCGAGCCGTTCCACCAGCGCCTGAATCGCGGTGTCGAGGTCAAAGATCATGCTCCGGGCTTGATTGTCCCGTATCATGCTCTGAAGCCAGAAGAAAGACGCAACCCGCGTCGCCCTGGTCACGGGAGCGATGAGAGGTGCTGGAGGATAGAGCACAAGGCCCTCCAATTCCTGTCGTTCACACGCGTCGAACGAATGTCGGCTGTTGGTATCGGCCACACAATTGCAGGTCAATGCGTGCCGTTCGCGAGAACCCTTGAATAGATCAAGATCAAAACGATTCTAAACTGCCCCGCTCTCTGAGCGAAGGGTGCGTCCTAGACGCAAATCGATTGCTGGCCACTCGATCGCCGCTCTGGGTTTCATCAGCCACAGCAACTCGTCGACGGTCTTCTGCGCAACGGCGCGCACGCGATCGGTGCTGTCCATGCCGGCGATGTTGGCGCCGTTGACGACGGCTTTGATCTCGTCGCGAAAGTCGGTGAGAAAGCACAAGGGATCGCGCTGCTCGTTGGCGACACGCGCGATCAATCCCTTTCAGAATCTGGCACGCGATCAGCTTGCCGTTCAGCTCGTCCAGGCTTTGCTCCGTCGATGCGGCGCCGAAATGGGCGATGCCGAAATCCATGGTAACCGAAACGGCCCACGACGCGACTTAGCACCGTTCTTGCGGCAGATCCGAAAGGCGGCGCGGCGCGGGGCCGGTCGTCCCGAGCACACTGCTCCGCGCACTGCGGAAGACTTGCACGCCGGCCGGTCGCGGCGGGAAAACGCGGCATTGCACGTCGCCGCGCCAGCGAGCTGCCTACACGGTGCAAAGCTTTCCAATTGTTTAGGATTCTCACCCGATAGTGCTGTTTACTCTGGAAGTTGGCGTGTATTATACATCATGCTGGAACCGTACGATTGCCCCGATAGTCGTAGCCGAGGGCATACGAGCCGACACGAGACGACATGAACAAGTCCCGGCCGATCCTTTGGCTTCTGATCATCGCGGCCGTGGCTTCTGCGGGCTATTATGGTTGGCAGAAATTCGGCACGTCCGAGGCTGGAAAAACCCAGACCGCACAAAAAGGCCCGCCTCGCCCCTCCGCCGTCCCGGTCAGCGTTGCGCCGGTTCAGAAGACCGACTTTCCGGTCTATCTCACTGGTCTCGGCACGGTTCAGGGCTTTAACACGGTCCAGGTCCGAAGCCGTGTGGATGGCCAGATCGACAAGCTCGAATTCAGGGAAGGCCAGATCGTCAAGCAGGGCGATCTCCTGGTTTCGATCGATCCCCGTCCCTATCAGGCCGCGCTTGACCAAGCCAAGGCCAAGAAGGCGCAGGACGAGGCCAGTCTCGCCAATGCCAATCTCGAACTCCAGCGCGCCACGAAGCTCGGCGAATTCGCCACCGCCCAGCGCGTCGACACACAGCGCTCCACCGTCGCTCAGCTCACCGCCCAGATCGCCGCCGACGATGCCGCGATCTCCAACGCCCAGACCCAGCTCGATTACACCCAGATCAAGGCGCCGATCACCGGCGTGGCAGGCCTGCGTCAGGTCGACATCGGCAACATCGTCAACGCTTCGTCGCAGACCGCCATCGTCACGATCTCGCAGGTCGAGCCGATCGCCGTGATCTTCACCGCGCCGGAAGACCAGCTCCCCTATATCAGCGAGGGCCAGAAGGCCGGCGCGCTCAAGGTGATCGCCTTCACCACCGACGGCAAGAGGACGCTGGCCGAGGGCAAGCTCGCTGTGATCAACAACCAGGTCGACGCGAGCAGCGGCACGATCCGGCTCAAGGCGGTGTTCGACAACAAGGAAAGAACGCTGTGGCCGGGCCAATCGGTCTCGACGCGGCTCCTGGTGCGAACGCTGAATGATGCGACGGTCGTTCCGGATGACGCGGTCCAGCGCTCCACCAACGGGCTCTATGCCTATACGGTCAACCAGGACAACAAGGCCGAACTGCACAAGATCAAGGTCAGCTATGGCATCGACGGTCATTCGGTCATCGAGGAAGGATTGAGCCCCGGTCAGCAGGTGATCGTCGGTGGACAGTTCAAGGTGCAGCCCGGAAGCCTGGTGTCGACGGCGGTAGCAAGCTCGGATCCGACCCAGAACAAGGTTCGACAGCAATGATCGGGGGCGGGATTTCGGCGCCTTTCATCCGATATCCCATCGGCACCTCGCTGCTGATGGCCGGCATTCTCTTCGTCGGCCTGGTCGCCTATCCCCTGCTCCCGGTCGCGCCCCTGCCGCAGGTGGACTTTCCGACCATTCAGGTCACCGCCAATTTGCCCGGCGGCAGCCCCGAGACCATGGCTTCGTCGGTGGCGCAGCCGCTCGAGCGGCAATTCGCCCAGATTCCTGGCATCGCGCAGATGACCTCGACGAGCTATCTGGGCACGGCGTCGATCACCATCCAATTCGACCTCAACCGCAACATCGACGGCGCCGCCAACGACGTACAGGGTGCCATCAACGCGGCCAGCGGCCAGTTGCCGAGGAACCTGCCGTCGCCCCCGACCTACCGCAAGGTCAACCCCGCCGACGCGCCGATCCTGCTACTGTCGGCGACATCGGAGACGCTGCCGCTGACCAGCGTCAGCGATGCCGTCGACACCCAGCTCGCCCAGCAGATCAGCCAGCTCTCGGGCGTCGCCCAGGTCTTCATCGGCGGCCAGCAGAAACCCTCGATCCGCATTCAGGTCGATCCCGCAAAGCTGGTCGCCAAGGGCTTGTCGATGGAGGACATCCGCAGCCAGATCGCGATCACCACGGTCGACAGCCCCAAGGGCAATATCGACGGCGAGAAGCGGGCCTATACGATCTACGCCAACGACCAGCTCACCCACGCGAAGGACTGGAACGACGTCATCATCGCCTATCGCAACGGCGCTCCGTTGCGAATCCGCGATATCGGCCAAGCGGTCACCGCTGCCGAAGACGCCAAGCAGGCGGCGTGGGCCAACGGCAAGCGCGGCGTGTTCCTGGTGATCTTCAAGCAGCCCGGCGCCAACGTCATCGAAACCGTCGACAGGATCAAGGCGACACTCCCTCGTCTCGTGGCGGCGATCCCGCCCGCGATCAAGATCGAGCTCATCAGCGACCGCACCGCGACCATCCGTGCCGCGGTCGAGGACGTCCAGTTCACGCTGCTCTTGACCATTGTGCTCGTGGTCATGGTCATCTTCATCTTCCTGCGCAGCTTCTGGGCGACGGTCATTCCTACCGTCACGGTTCCGCTGGCGCTGCTGGGCGCGTGCGCCCTGATGTGGCCGGTGGGTTATTCGCTCGACAATCTGTCGCTGATGGCGCTCACCATCGCGGTCGGTTTCGTGGTCGACGACGCCATCGTGATGCTCGAGAACATCACGCGCTACATCGAGGAAGGCGACTCGCCGATGGAGGCCGCCTTCAAGGGCTCCAAGGAAATCGGCTTCACGATCGTCTCCATCAGCATCTCGCTGGTCGCGGTGCTGATCCCGCTGCTCCTGATGGGCGGCATTATCGGGCGCCTGTTCCGCGAATTCGCCGTGGTGCTGGCGATGACGATCTTCGTTTCGATGTTCGTATCGCTGACGCTGACGCCGATGATGGCCTCACGCTTCCTGCGCGCCCATGGCGAGGTGCAGCACGGCCGCTTCTATCAATGGAGCGAGCGCGCCTTCGACGCGATGCTGCGCGGCTACGAATATGTGCTCGATCACGCCCTCGCCTGGCGGCGCACCACGCTCGCGATCTTCTTCGTCACGCTCGGCCTGTCGATCTACCTGTTCGTGCTGATCCCCAAGGGCTTCTTCCCGCAGCAGGACGTCGGCCTGATCACGGCCACGTCTGAAGCCTCGCAGGACATCTCGTTCAAGGAGATGGTGAGACGCCAGGAGCAACTCGGCAAGATCATCCTGGCCGATCCCGACGTTGCCAGCGTTGCCATGTCGATCGGCGGCAGCGGCCGTGCCGGCAACAACGGCAACCTGTTCATCACGCTGAAGCCGCGCAATGAGCGTGACGCATCGGCCCAGCAGATCATCGCGCGTCTGCGTCCGCAGTTCGACAAGGTCCAAGGCGCCCGCCTCTACATGCAGGCGGCCCAGGACGTGCGGCTCGGCGGCCGACCCACGCGCACTCAGTTCGAATTCACGCTGCAAGACGCCAATCTGGACGAGCTGAACGAATGGGCGCCGAAGATCCTCGCCAAGATGCAGACACTGCCGGAGCTGCGCGACGTCGCGACCGACCAGCAGACGCAGGGCACGACGGTCCAGCTCAAGATCAACCGCGACACCGCCGCCCGCTACGGCATCCAGCCCCAGCTGATCGACGACACGCTGTATGATTCCTTCGGACAGCGGCAGGTCACGCAATATTTCACGCAGCTCAACACCTACAAGGTGATCCTGGAAGTCCTGCCGGAGATGCAGGGCGATCTCGAGACGCTGAACAAGCTCTACGTGAAATCGCCGCTGACCGGCGACCAGGTGCCGCTGTCGACCTTCGCGAGCTGGACCACCGATCCGGTCCGCCCGCTCTCGATCAGCCATCAGGGCCAGTTCCCGTCGATCACGATCAGCTTCAATCTCGCGCAAGGCGTCGCGCTCGGCCAGGCCACCGAGGCCGTGCAGAAGGCGATGGCGGAGCTCGGGACGCCGCCCACGCTGAATTCGAGCTTCCAGGGCACCGCGCAGGCATTCCAGCAATCGCTCGGCACCGTGCCGCTCCTGATCCTCGCCGCGCTGGTCGTGGTCTATCTGATCCTCGGCATTCTCTACGAGAGCTACATCCATCCGATCACGATTCTGTCGACGCTACCCTCGGCCGGCGTCGGCGCGCTCGCGATCCTGATGGCGGCCGGATTCGACTTCAGCCTGATCGCGCTGATCGGCATCATCCTCCTGATCGGCATCGTGAAGAAGAACGGCATCATGATGGTGGACTTCGCGATTGCCGCCGAGCGCGACGAGCACAAGACGCCGGAGGAATCGATCCGCCAGGCCGCACTGCTGCGCTTCCGTCCGATCATGATGACGACGATGGCGGCCCTGCTCGGCGGCGTGCCCCTCATGCTCGGCCACGGCACCGGCGCCGAAATCCGCCAGCCGCTCGGCTACGCCATGGTCGGCGGCCTGATCGTCAGCCAGGCGCTGACGCTGTTCACCACGCCGGTCGTCTATCTCTATCTCGACCAGCTCAACAACTGGTTCTCGACCTGGGGCCGTTCGGACGACGAAGGCGAGGAGACGCCCGAGCACCGCAGCGTCAAGGAAGCCGCCGAGTAAGCTTGCGCCGCGCCTGCCGCGACGCTACAGCGAGACCCCGGTTCGCAAATGCGGTTTCCCATGCCTGTGCAATCCAGACTTGTCGCCCTTGTCGCTGCTGTCCTGTTGTCAGCGGGCGCAGCACACGCCCAGCAGGGCGCCAAGAAGAACGCCGCGCCCGCCCCGGCCGCGCAGCCCGCGCCTGCCCCGACGCAGGCGCAGGCTGACGGGGCTTCCGGACAGCCCGGCTGGATCGTCCGCTGCACCAGCGCAAGCCGCGACGCGGCGCTCGAATGCGCCATGGAGCAGAACGCGGTGCTGACCAAGACCGGCCAGACCGTCGTCCTGATCAACATCCGCATCGCGCCCGACACCCGCACGCCGATCGCGCTTCTGCAATTGCCGCTCGGCCTCAACCTTCCCGTCGGGGCCAAGCTCCAGGTCGACGAAGGCAAGGCGTTCGATCTCCAGATCCAGACCTGCGAGAACCGCGGCTGCTACGCCTCGACCCCGGTTGCGCCGGACCTGCTCACCGCCTTGCGGTCGGGCAAGCAGCTGAAGGTCTCGTTCCAGAACATGGCCAAGGAGACGATCGCGATCCCGATGCCGCTCGGCGATTTCGCTTCCGCCTACGACAAGATCAAGTAGCGGGCCCCCTCACGTCACGATGTCGCTCGCCCGAAGCAGCGTGGTGAAGCCTCCATAGATCATGCGCTTGCCGTCGAACGGCATGCCTTCCATTTTCAGCCGCGGATCCGCCATCACCTTCTTGTTGATGGCATCGCGGCTCTCGCGGTCCCGATAGACGATCCAGGCGAACACCACGATCTCGTCCTCCTTCGCGATCACCGCGCGCGGAAACGAGGTGAGCTCTCCATAGGGAACGTCATCGCCGATGCATTCGACATAATCGAGCGCGCCGTGTTCCATCCAGATGGCGCAGGCGGTCGTCGCCATCGCCTTGTAGGCCTCGATGTTGTCCTTCGGCACGGCGAGAACGAAACCATCGACATAGGGCATTTGCGGATCTCCTTGGGTTGTGCAGCCCAAGGACGATAGAGCGGGCCGCGATCCGACTTGGAAACGCGAATGTCAGGTGAGGCAAACCGCCGCGTGTGGTGATGTGGCGATGAACCTGGCGTCTACGCCCGAACGGTTTGGAACCGCACCGTGGGGAAAACCGCCCGGAATTGGCTGGGGAACCTGGATTCGAACCAAGACAAACAGAGTCAGAGTCTGTTGTGCTACCGTTACACCATTCCCCACCGAAGCGCTTGAAATTGCTCAGCTTTCTTCGGAGGTTTTGCAAGGCCGGCTGAAAGGTTTGCAAATCAGCAGCTTGCAGGCCGGTCATATAGCCGCCTCGGCGTTCTGGGTCTAGTCCGAAAGCTACCAAAACAGACCGAATGCCGGCTCCGGCTGACGGCCTGTTTTCGGCTACAGATCGTTAGCCGCGCCAGACGCCTTTTTCTGGCTTGAGTGGCTTCCCTTTTCGTGCGGCTCGTCCGGGATCGTTCATGCCGTTCGCTCCCATGCGCGCGCTCAGGATTGCCCCGCAGTCCCTTCGAAATACCCATCGCGCCTCAGGTCCAGCCAGTGCGGGAAACCTCCCTTGCACCTCTGGCCCAATCTCCGCTGCGGCAGTCAAGCAGGGCCCGGTTCATGCGGATAACCGTACCTCCCGACGACGACACGTTGCGGGGACTGAAAGCCGCGCAACATGTCCGCATGTCGTCAGACGCCCAGAGATATTCGATCGAGAACCAGATGGCGGCGATCGCCGCACACGCAGCCCGGCGGCACATCACCATCGTGCGCACCTATGCTGACGCCGGCCGGAGCGGCTTCGCATTCGGGGACTGGACGGGCTGCAGGATCTGATCCGCGATGTTCAGCTCGGCCGAGCCGATTTCGACTGCGTGCTGGGGTACGACATCACCCGGTGGGAGCGATTTCAGGATGTCGATGCGATCTCCAAGGGCGCGATCACTCATAGCGCTGCCAAGGACCAACGAATTCGACAACTGCGGCGGTTGGTTTCGATCGGCACCTCCACCGGCACCATCACAGCGCCCCATCCGGATCAACTTTTACCGGTACTGCGCAGGGCGGCATCAGTGCCGCCTTCGGCCTTCTTCAGCCTACCATCGTCGCGAAAAGCTGTTGCGGATCATCTAATCTATCGCCCGCTGACGTAGAAATACAGATAGCTGGGGCATCCAGAGGGATATGTCGGTTCGGGCTGGCCACGGGCGCGGTCCTCCCAATAGGCAACTCGGCATTCTGACTCTTTCAGGTTTTCGCGCGTATCGATGTATAGACTGCCAACTTTCAAGAGCGCGGCGACCAATGACAAAAGCCCAAAATACCTAAGAAAAAGACGCCAACCGTCGTCCTCGACCTTGTCCATAGACACATACTCGGATAGCGGGCGCAAGTTATCACCGCAACCGTTAACAAGGCTACAGAGGACGCCCAAGCTGACCGGAAAAGCCTGAGCAATAGGTCGCTCAATCGCTCGTAGCCACCAAGAAGCGGTATCAGGCTGCTAAGAAGGCCAAGACTGGCGTCCCCTCGGGCGGTAATCGCCGTCATCCACGAGCGTGAATCGTCACAGAATTGGAGGCGGTCCCTGGTTCAACGATTGGTCAGCTTGAGAGGTGATGTGGGACGCAAGGTCAAGACAATCGCTGATCAATCGTTCCCCATGGTGCTAGGCCGAATACGGGAAGCTTGCCCTTTTGCGCGATACGAGCGATTCGATCGCTAGTCCTTCAACGCATCTATGTAGGGTCGATATTTCTGAGAGAGCCTACGAAGAGTATCGACGATCTTCTGCTTTTTCTCCGGCGGCAAATCTGGCTGAGACGCGAGCTTCTCCAGTTTAGATTCCACGGACACCCAAAAAGCCGAACCGCCCATCGCGGCGAATTTGTCCTCAGCCGTCGAAACGAGAATTGCCAAGGAGAAATAGACGAAAACGATCGCTGCAACAGTGACCGCGCAAACCTTTATCAAGAAAATTCCCAGTGGTGAAAACTGGCTGGATGTCACTCTCCCCACAGCGCCCTCAACGTCCGTCACTTGCATCCCCATGCCTCGCTCTGCCTTGTTACCTCAATAGCACAGGCGCAACCACGGATGGAAGGCCACTCCAAAACAGGTTGCAACGAGGAATTGCGAGGCAATATGCTTTGCCCAGCCTTATCATCCGTTTGAAGCCCTTTGAGAATGTCTTCCGCTATCGTAAAATCCAGACCCAGCAACCAGGCCATTCAATCAGGAATCCTGTTTGCTGTCGCGGCGGCGGTCCCAATATACGTTGTTTCGAGCTTCTTGATTGCAGCCACTTATGCTTATCCTGAATCTGATGATTACTGCCTTTTCTACAATTACCGGGACAACGGCCTAGTCGGATCAATCGGCGACTTCTATCGAACGCTCGTCGGTCGGGTCGTACCGTTGATCTTGATCACAATACCAGGAATAATAACCCGCGGTTCAGTTCAGCACCTCGTCGAAGTCTACCCTTCAGTACTCATTGCTTTTGCCCTGCTTTTTGCAGGGTCAATGGTATGGGTTGCGGTACGTTTGTATCGGCATGTCCCAGCCGATCGGCTCGGTTATCTGTCTCTCAGCCTCGTCGCGACGGTTTTTGCAAGCTGCGAGGATCCTCGCGAATTGCTGTACTGGCTGCCTGGTGTCGCTTGCTATGCGGTCCCGGCGGCGCTGGTCGCTATCGTTTTGGCAGAGCTCTATGTCAGCGCCGCGGAGGGCGACGAACTCTCCCCCCTGAAGACCAGCACGCTTGCTGCATTTTCGTTTGTTTCAGCACTGTGCAACGAATTTACGCCAATCTGGTTGATCGGAATTGTCCTCGGCTCTTTTCTCTTCAGGCGACTATCAGGCCATCCGCGCCCCCAATCTGCAGCACATCTCGTATTGCTGGCAGCCACGTTGGCGGGATTCGCTATCCTTCTTGGTGCGCCAGCAAACTCCGTGAGAATGGGGCAGTTCCCAGCCGCCGGGAATGTGTTAGGAGCTCTACTTGAGGCCGCCAAACGGGCGCCCTTGGATTGGACGAGAGCGCTCGTCATCGCAATGCCGTGGGCGCTGGCGGCCCACCTTTGCGCGGCTTCTTTCCATCGCAAGCCGCGTAATGTCGCGGCGCAAGCGTTTTTGTTCGCTGGTCTGGCAGTTTTTCTCTTCGGCAGCTCATACGTCGCGCACTTCGTTGGGTATTTCGCGACGGGCACCCATCTAGCTCCTAGAGCAAACAATCAAGTGCTGATTTTACTAATCGTTGGTTTTGCCTGCGGCTTCGCCGGGATTGGGTCTCTTCTTTCGTTTGGCAAACTCAATACGATCAGCATCGCCGTGGCATGTATGTTTCTCACCGTGCCGATCTTAAGCGGAACTGGTTTCAAGCTGATGCAGGCCGAATGGCCTCTCTTTAATGCTTTCCGGACAGAGACTCTGCACCGCGAGAAGCTAATGCTAACAGCGACAGAGCCTGATCTTGCTGTTCCTAGCTTCACTGTCCGCCCAACGTTACTTGTCGGTCAGGATCTGTCGACGAGCCCAGATCGTCTCCCGAACGACTGTGTCGCGGCGGCTTACAAGTTGAAGACCGTCGTGTTGCAATGACAGAGGAAATCCGGCCGACCGCGATCTCGACAAAAAGCGGACGATCGATGCCTTGCTAGCGGCTCGATGATCAACAGGTCGTCCGCGCGGCCCCTTGTGGGGGACACGTCGCACATCTGCCGTTGATCAGACGACGATGTGGTCGAAGTCTGCGGCGATCCGGGTGTTCGGGAAGATTTTTGCCGCCTCGGCGAGAATTTCTGCGTCTTCGTAGCGCCCCGACATATGCGTCAGCACGAGCTGTCCGACCTTGTTCGCGGCGGCAAAGGAGGCCGCTTCTGCCGCGGTGAGATGGCCGTAATTCCGCGCGGTCGGCGCGTCGCGATCAAGGAATGTCGCCTCGATCACCAGCATGTCGGCGCCGGCGACGTATTGCGACAACCCCTCCGTGGTCTCGGTGTCGCCGATCACGACGAGCTTGCTGCCGCCGCTCGCAGGACCCAGGACCTCTTCCGGATCGATGGTTCGGTCGGCAAGCACGATCGGTCGGCCCGCGGCCAACTCGCCGCGCAAGGGACCGTCGGGGACACCGAGCGCGATGAGGCGATCAGGCCGAAGATGACGACGCGCGGGGCTTTGGAAGATGAAGCCGAAGCTGTCGGTGTCGCGGTGGCGGACCGGAAAACAGTCAACGGCGAATTCACCGGTATCGATAGCTCGTCCCTCGGTCAGCGCTTCGAACTGGACGGCAATCGGCGCCCTGCCCGCGCCCCACAGGCCGGCGAGCATGCGGGTGACGAGGTCGAGCGTGCCCGCGCCGCCGTGAACGGTCATTATCTCGGACGTCTGCCGCAAGCCGAGCGTCGAGAACAATCCGGGGATGCCGAGCACGTGGTCGAGATGGGCGTGGGTGAGCAGGATGCGGTCGAGCCGCCGGAAGCCGGCGCCGCTGCGCAGCAGCTGGCGCTGCGTGCCCTCGCCGCAATCGACCAGGACGCGCTTGCCTGCGGCTTCCACGAGGAGCGCCGGATGGTTGCGCTCCGCCGAGGGAACGCTCGCCGATGTCCCGAGAAACGTCAGGGCGAACATGGTCGTCGATATCCCGCGACCGTCCTCCGCGTCAATGGGTTGACGGTCTCACCGTCCCCAATGCCACGCGAGCAGCAGCGCGTACAGGCCCATCGACGCGGCATAGAGCACGGCGAGCAGTACGTACCCCGCGATCTGGCGACTGATCGCAGCCTTCGGCGTCACCCACCAGTCGAGCGCCTTGAAGGCGGCGGGCACCAGCCACCAGCCGAGCAGCTGGGTGCTGACGAGATTGCCGAGGAACAGCGACAGCCAGACCGGCACGCCGTTTCTGTCGATCAGGGGCGCGCTGATGAAATAGCCCCAGAGGTAGACCACGGGATAAAGCACCAGGAGAACGATCAGGTTGCTCTTCCAGATGAAACCGGGCCCTTGCTCGGGGGCCGACGTCTTGCCGGCCGGGAACCAGAAATTGAAGCCATAGCTCGCCCGCTTCACGTTCATGCCGGCGTTGAAGCGCGCCCCCTCCTTCAGCAGCGTCTGCCGCAACGGCGAGTCGAGCCAGGCATTGAGGTTGGCATCAGAATCGAACGACAGGATGATGATCCATTCGTCATGCAGACCCGGAAGCGGCCGCTCGATCTTGTGCCGCAGAAATCCCTTGAACTCGGCCTCCGCCGCCTGGATGCGCTGCTGCCATTTCAGGAACGCGTCCTCGAGCCCATCAGGGACTTTGAATGAGATGACGGCCGAGACCGCGCTGTCGCGCGGGACGCCGGTGTCGGGCAGGATATGGACGTCCTCCGAACCGACGAAGAAGCGCTGCACCTCCGCGATCAGCTTCGCCCGCACCTCGCTCTGCAGCCAGGCACGTGCCGCAGCCGGGATCGCGAAACGCAGGATCGTCACCCAGTCCACATGCGCCGGCGGTTGCGGCGGCACCACCTCAAGGCTGAGAAAGCCGGGCCAGGTCTTGAGCACTTCGCCGACCTCACCGTTCCACCGGGCGAACGCAGCAAAGCCGTCGTCGGCGATGCGGCGCTGGATGACGAGAGCGACCGGCTGGCCGGCTGTGTCAGGAGATGCGCTCATCGCGGCGACTTCAGCCCTTCTTGTAGAGACGCTTGCCCATCACCCAGGTCTCGTCGACGCAGCGATCGTCGCCGACCATCATGACGGCAAACAGCATGCTCGCGGCCTCGTCCATCGTGCGCGGGCCGGCGCCGTCGGCGATCAGCGATTGATGCCACGCTTGCGCGACCTGCCCGCCGTTCGGATCGAGCGCGACAAAATCGGCCTCCTTGCCGGGCTCGAAATTGCCGAGCTTGTCGTCGATGTAGAGGCCTTCGGCACCGCCGAGCGTGATCGACCAGAAGCCGCGATAGGGCGAGAGCTTGTTGCGCTCGGCTTCCGCGAGATCCTTGCGTGCCGGATCGATGCTGCCGTCGAGCAGCGTGTTGTTGCACATGCCGACCTTGTAGGCGTCGTCGAGCACGGAAATCATCGAGAAGCGGTTGCCGCCGCCGACATCGGTGCCGAACGACATCTTGACGCGATGCTCGGGATCAGTGGCGCGGCCGAGGCGGAACAGGCCACTGCCGAGGAACAGATTCGAGCACGGGCAGAACACCACCGCCGCGCCCTTTTTCGACATGCGGCGGAATTCGTTGTTGGAGAGGTAGACGCCGTGGCCGCCGGAGAATCTCGGACCGACCAGGTCGAACTTCTCGTAGACACCGAGATAATCCTGGCAGTCCGGATGCTCGACCAGCACGCCGCTGCATTCGGCCGGATTCTCGGAGATGTGGGTGTTGACCCAGCAGTCCGGATGCTCGTGCTTGAGGCGCTGACATGCTCTCAGCAATTCCGGCGAGGCACCAAAGGCGAAGCGCGGCGTGATGGCGTAGAGATTGCGGCCCTTGTTGTGGTACTGCGCGATCAGCCGCTTGCTGTCGCGATAGAAATTCTCCGGCGTATCGATGAAATCGGCCGGCGCGTTGCGATCGATCCCGGTGAGGCCCGCGATGACGCGCATGTTGCGCCTGCTCGCTTCCTCGAACAATTCCTCGGTCGAAACAGGCGAGGAGCTCGTGAAGGCCTGGCAGGTGGTGGTGCCTGAGGCGAGCAGCGCATCGAGGAAACGCTTCACGCCCTCGCGCGCGTAGTCGCGATCCCGGTATTTGAGCTCTTCCGGGTAGACCCATTTCTGGAGCCACGGCAGGAGCTGCTCACCATAGGCCCCTAACACGCGCGTCTGCGGCAGATGGATGTGGCCGTCAATGAAGCCGGGAACGATGATGCGGTCCTTGATGTGGGTGACCTCGACGCCCGGATGGGCGGCGGCAATCTTGTCATAAGGACCGAACGCCTTGATCACGCCGTCAGTGACGACCATGAGGCCGTCCTGGTGAAAGCGCGCGGAGGCCGGCTCGTTGCCGACGTGCTTCCAGGGATCGTCGACGAAATCGAAGAACGTGCCGCGAATTCCGACCGTGGTCATGATTTGGTTCCTTATTTAACTGTGTGTCGCTTGCCGCGCCGACGGCAGCGAGATCGCGAGCAGCGTCCCCGCAATGGCGCAGAGGCCGAGATAGAGCCATCCGATCGGCGCCTGCGTCGCTTCGGGCAACACCGCCGTGATCGCCATGGCACCGCTCACGGCGAGATAGCAGAGCGCGCTGATGAGGCCGCCGATCAGGCCGTGGTCGCGCTCGAACAGGCCGAGCGCCATCCCGTACATCATCGGGCACAGCACGCCGCAGCCGCCGAGCACCAGCGCGCCGCCGATGGTGATCGACGTAAAATCCAGACCTAGGGTCATGCCCGTTACGCTCAGGACCGCAGAGCCGGCGAGGAACAGCGCGAAGGCGCCGAAGGCCAGCAAGCGCGCCGGCATGACGCGCGCGAAATGCGCGCAGCCGAGCTCGCCGGCGAGATTGACCCCGCCAAGCCCGAGTGCGACGAGGCCGTAGATGGCCGCCGAATAGCCGAGACCGGTCTGGTAGAAGAACGGCGCGACGACGCCGAACGCCAGCTGCGCGCTGGCCGCCGCGGCAAAGACCAGCACGAAGGCGAGGAAGCCCGGGCGGACCAGCGCATCGCGCAAGATACCGGCAGTGCGGCGCGGATCGAACGGCGCACGCCGCTCTGCCGGCAATGTTTCGGGCAGAAGAAATGCGACGATCGTGGCGACGATCGCCGCAGCGATGGCAATGACGACGAAGACGCCGCGCCACGAGGTCAGCTCGACGATGAAGCCACCGGCCGCCGGCGCCAGCACCGGCGCAAGGCCCCAGGCGGCACCCAACAGGCCGGAGATCGCGGTGAGCTCGCGGCCGCGGAAACAATCAGCTGCGACTGCATAGGCGACGACGAGACAAGTGCAGCCGCCGATGCCTTGCAGGAAGCGCAAGCCAAGCAGCAGCGTCGCGCTGGTGGCGAGCGCACAGGCGATGCTCATCGCGATCAGCACCGACAGGCCTGCGAGCAGCACGTTTCGGCGGCCGAGGGTGTCCGAGGCGATACCGACCGGCACCAGCGCCAGAGACATGCCGAGCATGTAGGCGGTGACGGTGTTCTGCATCGAGGCCGCGTCAGCTGTGAGATCCACCACCATCTGCGGCAGGCCGGGCGTATAGGCATCGAGCGGAATCTGGCTGAACGGCACGACGCACAACAGGATCGGCACGATCCCACTCCTGGCGCGACCGGCGTCCGAAGCAAGTGCAGTCATGGCTTACGCCCCCTCGATGCCCGTAGGCCCCATCTTTTCGTGCGCGCAATGAGACACGCTGCAGGCTGTGGATATTGACGCGCGGAACGTGCCAGAACTGTATGTAAAAACTCTTAGGGGTTCCCGTATCGACACGGTTCGCGGCGCTGGATGATCAGGCTCCGGGCACGCTCAAACAAAAATGCGAAAACAACCCCATGCACAGTACGAATCATTGAAGAATTTCGTGCCGCATGGTGCGGGTCCTGCCGGCGAGGGCCGTTTGACACGTCGGGCAGAACAGGCGCAAAGTTGCATGATCGCCGATCGTGAATCCGCAACTCGCGCCGACGCCGTTAACCGGTCGGAAGCCATGGCTGCTATGAAACGTGAGCCGGCCTCGACATCGGCACCACTGTCGATGGCCCGAGGCCGAACTCTATGCACGCGCGCGATAGCAGTTTGCACGAGGCCATGCTTGTCCAGCAGATGGATCGAGACCCGGCAGGCATCGGCAATCGAGGTTGGAAATGACTCTCCTCAGAAGTGACGGCGTGTGGTTGAACGAACCGAAACGATGGACGGCAGAGGACGATCGCCTCCAGGTCGTGACGGACAAAGGCACCGACTTCTGGCGCGAAACCCACTACGGCTTTAATCGTGACAGCGGGCATTTCCTGGGCTTTCCAACCGGCGAGGCATTCACCGCCAGCTTGCGTGTACAGGGCGACTTCCAGGCGCTCTACGATCAGGCGGGCATCATGGTGCGCATCGATGCGCGACATTGGGTCAAGGCCGGCATCGAACTGTCGGACGGCCGCGCCATGCTTGCAAGCGTGTTAACCGACGAGCGATCGGACTGGGCAACGGCACCCTATGAGCATGATGCCGGAGACTTCTGGGTCCGCGCAACCGTCGCCGACGGCGTCCTTCGTCTACAAGTCTCGTCCGACGGCAAGACCTGGCCTCTCATGCGGCTAGCGCCGTTTCCGGCAGCAAGCTCCTATCTTGTGGGGCCGATGGCCTGCACACCCGAGCGGGCGGGACTGGAAGTCGTGTTCTCGAACTTTCGTCTGACACCGCCGCTTGGAAAGGACCTGCACGACCTGAGCTAAGCGGCCTTGCGATCTATCGCGCTCGCGAGCGGGCAGATCGTCGTTCAGCGCAGCGCCCTGCCACTCGTCTCTATCGCCTCCGCCGACTGCGCCTCGACCGCCTGCACTGCGACATCGGCGACCTGCCGCAGCGCTTCGCGATCGGCGCCTGACGACGCCATCACGCCCATGCCGACCGCCACCGCCGAGACATAGCGCGCGAGCGCGGCCGGATCGGCGCTCTCCTTGAGATCGCCTTCGGCCCTGGCGCGGATGAAGCGGTCGCGGAGCTGGTCCTCGTTCTGGGCGCGGCGCGCGGCGAGCTCGAACGGGACGTTCTCGGAGCCGGTGCCGCAGGCGATGCCACCCTGCACGAGCAGGCAGCCGGGCGGATTGGCGGGATCGGTCTGCTTGTCGGCGATGCCCATCAGCATCCGCTCCGCCACCTCGCGAGCGGTGGGCGCTGCGACCACCTCGTCCATCCAGGTGTTGCGCAGCTTGGTGTAGCGGTCGAGCGCCGCCTTCAGCAGGCCTTCCTTATTGCCGAAGCAGGCGTAGAGACTGGGCGGATTAATGCCCATGGCCTCCGTGAGCTGGGCAATTGTCGCGCCCTCATAGCCATGGCGCCAAAACACTTCCATCGCCTGGTCCAACGCCGTTTCGGCGTCGAATTCGCGGGGGCGTCCCATGCCCATGTGCCTGTCTCCTCGGATTCGGCGTGCTGTCTCAGCCTAACGCTGGATCCTATCTATTTGTTCTAGCTTTCTTTTTCTTGTGTCTTCCAATCGTCGCGGTATCGGCGTACAATTTTCTTAGTGATTGGTACATAAGTATCTTGCACTGCGGTATCCAGCTCCACATCTGTAGTGAACACTACATATCTGGAGCGCGCAAATGCATCCCTCCCAAAATACCTCCCGCACCGGCCGTTTCCGCCGCCTTCTGGGCGGCGTCGCCATCGTGGGCGCCCTCGCCGCGGCCGGCTCGATCGTGACCGGCCGCTATTTTCATGCGGCACAAGCGACCGCACCAGCGGCCGCAGCTGAACAAGCCGTTTCCGTCACCGTCGCGATGATCGAGCCGCGGCAGACCGTGCTGTGGGACGATTTCTCCGGCAGGCTCGAGGCGATCAACCGTGTCGAGCTCCGCCCCCGCGTTGCGGGTGCGATCATGTCGGCGAACTTCACCGAGGGCGCGCTGGTGAAAGCCGGCGACGTGCTGTTCAAGATTGATCCCGCCCCCTATGCGGCCGAGGTCGACAAGGCTGCCGCCCAGCTCGAGGCCGCAAAAGCCCGCGTCGTCTTCACCCAGAGCGAGCTCGAGCGCGGCGCGCAGCTCGTCGGCAACGCCGTCGTCACCCGCCGCGACTACGACCAGCGCGACAACGCCAATCGCGAAGCGATCGCCAACGTCAAGGCGGCCGAGGCAACGCTCCAGACCGCAAAGCTCAATCTCGACTACACCGAAGTGCGCGCCCCCGTGGATGGCCGCGTCGGCAAGATCGAGGTCACCGTCGGCAATCTCGTCGCCGCCGGCACCGCCTCGCCGGTGCTGACCTCGCTGGTCTCGGTCAATCCGATCTACGCCTCGTTCGATGCGGACGAAGAGGTGGTGCTGCGCGCGCTGAACTCGATCGCCGATGCTTCCGGCCAACGCGGCAAGCTCGACCAGATCCCGGTCGAGATGACGACCTCGGGCGGCTTGTCCGCGAAGGGCAACATCCAGCTGATCGACAACCAGGTCAACGGCCAGAGCGGCACCATCCGTGTCCGCGCAGTGTTCCGCAACGACGACGGGCGTCTCATCCCCGGCCAGTTCGCGCGCGTGCGCATGGGCCAGCCGAAGCAACAGGCGCTTGTGATGATCGACGAGCGCGCGATCGGCACCGACCAGGACAAGAAGTTCGTGATGGCAGTCGGCGACGATAGCCGCGCCGTCTACCGGCCGGTCACGCTCGGCGGCGCCGTCGATGGGCTTCGCATCGTCACCTCGGGCCTGAAGTCCGGCGACCGCATCGTCGTCAACGGTCTGCAACGCGTGCGTCCGGGCGCCCTTCTCAAGACGGAGGTGGCGGCGATGGGCGCACGGGGGCCGCAGCAGGCGTCGAACCACAGCAACCAGGACGTGGTGCAGCGTTAATGCACCCCGTCATCCCGGGGCGCGCATCGCGCGAACCCGGGATCTCGAGCGTACGAAACTCCGATCACATCACCTCTGGATTCCGGGTTCGCGCTTCGCGCGCCGGGGAATGACGAGTGGAGGTCTCGGAGAACATCAGGATATTGCCCAGGGGCAAGGCCATGAATCTGTCAAAGTTCTTCATCGATCGTCCGATTTTCGCCGGCGTGCTGTCGGTCCTGATCTTCCTTGCCGGGCTGATCTCGCTGTTCGCGATGCCGATCTCGGAATATCCGGACGTCGTGCCGCCCTCCGTCGTGGTGCGCGCGACCTATCCCGGCGCCAACCCCAAGGTGATCGCGGAGACGGTGGCAACGCCGATCGAGGAGCAGATCAACGGCGTCGAGAACATGCTCTACATGTCGAGCCAGGCGACCACCGACGGCGCGATGACGCTGACGGTGACGTTCCGGCTCGGCACCGATCCCGACAAGGCGACGCAGCTGGTGCAGAACCGCGTGCAGCAGGCCGAGCCGCGCCTGCCGGCCGTGGTGCGCCAGCTCGGCATCATCACCAAGAAGTCCTCGCCCGACCTCACCATGGTGGTGCATCTGTTGTCGCCGAACGGCCGCTACGACATGACGTATTTGCGCAACTACGCCGTGCTCAACGTCAAGGACCGGCTGGCGCGGATCGACGGCGTCGGCGACGTCCAGCTCTATGGCGCCGGCGACTATTCGATGCGGGTCTGGGTCGATCCGCAGAAGGCGGCCGAGCACGGTCTGACCGCCAGCGACATCGTGCGCGCGATCCAGGCGCAGAACGTCGAGGCCGCCGCCGGCGTGGTCGGCTCCTCCCCGAACATCAAGGGCATCGATCTTCAGCTCTCCGTCAACGCGGAGGGCCGGCTCGCAAATGAAGAGCAGTTCGGCGACATCGTGGTCAAGACCGGCACGCGCGGCGAAGTGGTGCGCTTGCGCGATGTCGCGCGCATCGAGTTAGGGGCGTCCGAATACGGCCTGCGCTCGCTGCTCGACAACAAGCATGCGGTGGCAATCCCGATCTCCCAGGCGCCGGGCTCCAACGCGCTGCAGATCTCCGACAACGTCCGCGCCACCATGGCGGAGATCAAGAAGAACATGCCGGAAGGCGTGTCCTATCAGATCGTCTACGACCCCACCCAGTTCGTCCGCTCCTCGATCGAGGCTGTGATCCACACGCTCTTGGAGGCGATCGCGCTGGTCGTGCTGGTGGTGATCCTGTTCCTCCAGACCTGGCGGGCCTCGATCATCCCCCTGCTGGCAGTGCCGGTGTCGATCGTCGGCACCTTCGCCGTGATGCACGTGTTCGGCTTCTCGATCAACGCGCTCACCCTGTTCGGCCTGGTGCTCGCCATCGGCATCGTCGTCGACGACGCCATCGTCGTGGTCGAGAACGTCGAGCGCAACATCGAGTCCGGGCTGTCGCCGCGCGATGCCACCTATCAGGCGATGCGCGAGGTCTCGGGTCCGATCATCGCGATCGCGCTGGTGCTGATCGCGGTGTTCGTGCCGCTCGCCTTCATCTCCGGCCTCACCGGGCAGTTCTACAAGCAGTTCGCGCTGACGATCGCGATTTCGACGGTGATCTCCGCCATCAATTCGCTGACGCTGTCTCCGGCGTTGTCGGCGCTGCTGCTCAAGGGCCACAACGAGCCGAAGGACTGGCTGACGCTGATCATGGAGAAGAGCCTCGGCTGGTTCTTCCGCGGGTTCAACAAGGCGTTCGCGCGGTCCTCGGAGAACTACAGCGGCAGCGTCGGCAAGGTGATCTCGCGTAAGTCCGCGATGATGGGCCTTTATGTGGTCCTCGTCGGACTCACCGCATTTCTGTTCCAGCAGGTGCCGAGCGGATTCGTGCCGGGCCAGGACAAGCAATATCTGGTCGGCTTCGCCCGCCTGCCCGATGGCGCCACGCTCGACCGCAGCGAAGAGGTGATCCGCAGGATGAGCGACATCGCGCTGACCCAGCCCGGTGTCGAGAGCTCGGTAGCCTTCCCGGGCCTGTCGATCTCCGGCTTCACCAACTCATCCAATGCCGGCATCGTGTTCTCGACGCTGAAGCCGTTCGACGAGCGCAAGGATCCCTCGCTCAGCGGCCCTGCGATCGCGGCCGAGCTGAACAAGAAATATGCCGGCATTCAGGAAGCCTTCATCGCCATGTTCCCGCCGCCGCCGGTCAACGGCCTCGGCACCATCGGCGGCTTCAAGCTGCAGATCGAGGACCGCGCCGGTCTCGGCTATGACGCCCTGAATGAGGCCACCAACGCCTTCATCGCGGCGATGCAGAAGGCGCCGGAGATCGCCGGCGTGTTCTCCAGCTTCCAGGTCAACGTGCCGCAGCTGTTCGCCGACATCGACCGCACCAAGGCGCTGCAGCTGGGCGTGCCCGTGACCGAGGTGTTCAACACGCTGCAAATCTACCTCGGCTCCTACTACGTCAACGACTTCAACAAGTTCGGCCGCACCTATTCGGTCCGCGTCCAGGCCGACGCACCGTTCCGCGCCCGCGCCGACGACATCAGGCAGTTGAAGGTGCGCTCGTCGTCCGGCGACATGGTGCCATTGTCGGCGCTGCTCAACATCCGCCAGAGCGCGGGGCCGGAGCGCGCGATCCGCTACAACGGCTTCCTGTCGTCCGATATCAACGCGGCGGCTGCGCCGGGCTTTTCATCGGGCCAGGCGCAGGAAGCAGCCACGCGGATCGCGGCGGAGGTGCTGCCGCCGGGCTTTGCCTTCGAATGGACCGACCTGACCTATCAGGAGTTCATAGCCGGCAATTCCGGCATCTGGGTGTTCCCGCTGGCGATCCTGCTGGTGTTCCTGGTGCTGGCCGCGCTCTATGAGAGTCTGACCCTGCCGCTGTCGATCATCATGATCGTGCCGATGGGCTTGCTCGCCGCGATGTTCGGCGTCTGGATCTCCAAGGGCGACAACAACGTCTTCACCCAGATCGGCCTCATCGTGCTGGTCGGCCTCTCCGCCAAGAACGCGATCCTTATCGTCGAATTCGCGCGCGAGCTCGAATTCGCCGGGCGCACGCCGATCCGGGCTGCGATCGAAGCCAGCCGCTTGCGGCTACGCCCGATCCTGATGACGTCGATGGCGTTCATCATGGGCGTGCTGCCGCTGGTGCTCTCGACCGGCGCGGGCTCGGAGATGCGGCGCGCGATGGGCGTTGCCGTGTTCTCGGGCATGATCGGCGTCACCATGTTCGGCCTGTTCCTGACGCCGGTGTTCTATGTGCTGCTCAGAACCGTCACCGGCATGAAGCCGCTGATCCATCACGGCAGCGACATCAGCGCGGCGCCGGTCCAGGGGCCTGCCGAGTGAACAGCGTCCCGCCGCGGCACGCCCCCGGCGGGACCATCATTTCCGGTTCTCCTCGCAGAATTTCAGCGCCGCCAGCGCCTCGCCGGCCCGCGGGATCTGCATCTCGATGCTGTCATCGTCGTCGTCCTCGAAATCGAGCGTGAGGCGCTTGGCCTTCGCGAGGCGATCCATGATCGACTGGTCGTATTCGAAGATGCCCCGCACCGTGGTCTTGTCCATGACCTCCCACTTGGCCTTCTTCATGATATCGGCGTCGTCGGTGCCGACATCGGCCCGGAGGATCTCGCCGGCCTTGTCCCATTCCCAACCGTCGTAGATCATCACGATCACGATCGCCTGCTCGGAATAGGTGATCACGATGACGTAGTCGCGGTTCTCGTCATCCTTGTCCTTGTAGCCGCGGCTGGCATTGCAATGGGTGTCCTGCGCGCGCTTCTCGATGGTCCAGTCGCCGACCTTGGATTGTTGCGCAAGCGCGGGCCTCGAGCTCGAGGCGGTTGCGCTCAAGACGCAAGCGAGAATTTCGGCGGCAAGAAGAGATCGTTTCATGTCGGCCTCCAGCGCGTTCCCCGCGCCGAGATGACCACCTCTCCCGGCGGCTCGCAAGAGGGCAAGGCGAACGGCCGGCGGCCGTCCTATCCCCGCCGCGGCACGATCGCGATCGGAGTGAAGGTGTAAACCTCCTCGCCGTTCTGGTTGAACATGGTCCATTTCACCAGCGCGATGCCTTGCGGCTTCGATTTCGACGGCGTCAGGCTCATGACCTCGCCGACCAGATGCAGGCGGTCGTTGGGCCGCACCGGCATGGTCCAGCGCAGGCCGTCCACACCGGCGCCGATCAGCGGATGCGGGCCGAACGGACGGGTCTGGATCGCAAGGTTCATGGCGATCGCGGCGGTGTGCCATCCCGAGGCAGCAAGCCCCTTGAACAGGGTCTGCTTTGCCGCCTCGTGGTCGAGATGCATTGGCTGCGGATCGAACTCGGCGGCAAAGCGCTTGATGTCGGCCTCGGTGACCACGACTTCGGGGGATTTGAACTGCATTCCGATGGTGAGATCGTCGAACCACTCGACCTGCGCCATGATTTTGCCTCGCAAAATGACGTGCCGCTCCCGAAGAGACGGCTCAATCGCCTGAGCCATGAGGGATATAGCGGGCCCGCAGCGCACAAACCAGCGCAAGGTTCCTGACGAAACCCCTTTCGCGATGCGACGAAACACGCCTGAAACAGATTGCCGATTAAGTGGTTGTCAAAATAAATACAGGGACGGCCAATATGCAGTTCATCCTCGACCTGATCTACGAATATTCGTGCTGCCGGAACCTCGTTGCCCAGCCGCTGCGGGAGGACGAGCTATGATCGAGCTGATCTCAGCCCTGCTCGCTCTGTGCAGCGTCGGCGTCTTCGCGGCGCATGCGGTCGACGCCTATCGCACCACGCATTCCTGAGCGTTCCTCCATCCCGAGGCTAAAGCGCGATGCGATTAGTATGAATCGTCATCGCGCTTTGGGTAATCGTTGAGCATGATCTAAGACGTCCGCACTTTTCATGCTCTTAGAATGGCCTCCGGTAGAAGTGCTCGGAATGCGTTGCCGGCGGAAACCGGTTGGCGAGCGCAAGCGCCCCCCTCTCGTCCGTTTCGAGCGCGATCTTCTGCGCCAACATCACATCGCCCGGTACCAGAAAGCCTGACGGGACGAAACACCACCCCATCGTGGCGCGTCCCTCACTATCGACCTCGTGGACGTTGGCGGCTGTGCCGTAGTGGATGCGATAGGTCCGGCCGGTGTCGCAACCGACGACGTCGAAATATCGAAATTGCTCGAATTGCGCGCGCTGCGCCGGTGACAGCCATTCGGCCAGAAGCCGGCGGCCGCGCGCATCCGGCGTGTTCTCGCCGAAGAAGCGGCGATAGAGTTCACGCAGCGCATGCAGGCGCGCACGCGCCGGCGCGCGGAGCCAAACTGCCGCGATCATGAGCAGCTCAGATCAACCGCCGACCAGGCGGGGATAGAACAGCGTTTCCTGCGCGGTCGGATCGAACGATCGGATCCGGGTCACTTCGCCGGGTCCGGTTCGAAGCGCGGCGGTGAAGCCCGCTCCGGTCAGCTCACGAAAGCGCCGTTCGGCTCGCGCCAGCGCCTCGGCGTTGCCAGGATCAAACTCGTGGCGCGTATCGCCAGTTTGGTCCATCACGATCTGGGTAGCCATGTTGAGTCTCCTCATGCCCAGCCCTGAACTTGATCAAAGCAAACCTCGTGCCGTCGGTTCCAGAAGGCAACAACTTTCTCGCGCCGTCGCATCACACGTCGCTGAGCAAGAGCTCAGCGTGAGGCCGCGGCACTCCCGCCCTCGTCGATCTGCCGGCCCATCAGCGCGATCGCCTTTTGATAGACACCAGCGGCATTCCAAGCCTCGATGGCAGCGAAATTGGGCTCGCCCGGCTGGTATCCGGCTCCCGCACGCCAACCATGGGCTTTGAGGAAATTCGCGGTCGAGTTCAGCGCATTGGCCGCAACTTCGAGATTGCCGGTGCCGTAGGCCAGAATGCTCTTGGGCATGAACTGGGTCTGGCCGACCTCGCCATGCATGGACCCGCGGGTCGATCCCGACAGCGTACCGCGGTCGATCAGCTTCAGGGCGGCATAGAGCTGGTCGGTGAAGAATTCGGGACGGCGGCAGTCATAGGCGAGGGTCGCAATCGACGACAGCATGTTCTGGTTGCCGCGCTGGCTGCCGAAGCCGGTCTCCATGCCCCAGATCGCGATCAGCGGCCCAGGCGGGACGCCATAGCGCTGCTCGATCGAGGCGAACAAGGCGGCCTGCGACTGCTTGAGCTGCCGGCCCTTGGCGACGATGGTGGTGGCGCCGCGCTTGGCCAGGAACTGGTCCAGCGTCAGCGAGAAGCTGCGCTGGCCGCGGTCGGCCGCGATTGTGGCGCTGGCATAGTTCGTCTGCATCAGCGCCGACAGCGCGGTGGGGCCGATGCCCTTGCCCTGCGCCTCCGCGCTGAACTCGCGCTTCCAGGCCTCGAAGCCGGCCGGCGAGCTGCCGCATTGCGCGGCCTCGGCGGAGGATGCCAGGCAACCGAGCAGCGTCATTGCGCCAAGAACCGCTCCCGCAACAGCCCTGCCCCTGATCATGCCCGACCTCTCCTGTCCTGTACCGCTCGGCGGCGCAATCTTACCCGCTGGAATGCGCCGACTCCATGGCCTGATCATAGGACAATTCGAGGCCTTCCAGGTTGCCCTCTTTGCGCCATTTGTCGAGCAACCGCAGGAATGCCACCGGCCCGCGCCAATATTGACTGTTTCTTGCCGCGATCGGATCGAACACGCCTTCGTTGTTGTAGTAGCCCGGCGTGCATTCGGCGAGATAGGTCTGCCGGCCGAGCGCGGCCTTGACGACCTCTTCGACCCAGGCATTCTCGGCGGCAAGCGTCGGCTCCAGGGTGCGTGCGTTGCGCTCGCGCGCCTGCTTGATGACATAGGCGATGTGCTGCGACTGCTCGTCGATGATGTGCGGAAAATTGGCGCTCTGGCCGGCCTGCACGGTGACGATCAGGAAGCAGTTCGGAAAACCGCGGCTGTAGAAGCCGTGCAGCGTCTTGACGCCGTCCTGCCAGCGCTCGGACAGGCTCATGCCGTTGCGGCCATAGACCTCGAAGCCCATGCGGCGCGCGTAATCGGTGCCGACCTCGAAGCCGCTGGCATAGATCAGGCAGTCGAGCTCGTAGGCCTTGCCGCCGGCGACGACGGCATTCTCGGTGATGCGTTCGACGCCCTTTCCCCCGGTATCGACGAGATACACGTTGGGACGGTTGAAGGTGTCCAGATATTCGTCGTGGAAGCACGGCCGCTTGCAGAACGCCTTGTACCAGGGCTTGAGCGCAGCCGCGGTCGCCTCATCCTTGACCACGGTGTCGACGCGCGCGCGGATCTCCTCCATCTTACGGTAGTCGGCCTGCTCGATGACCTTCAGCGCTTCCTCAATCGAGGTCACCGGCTGCTTTTGCCGGCGCGGTGCCAGCAGGATCTCGCCGAGCAGGCCGGTCCAGCCGTCCTGCACCAGGTCCTGCTCGAACGGCTCGCCTGAAATCACGGCGGTAAAATTGTCCATGCGCTCGCGCTGCCAGCCTGGCTTGAGGCTCTGCGCCCAGGCCGGGTCGGTCGGACGATCGTCGCGAACCCCGATCGCGGACGGCGTGCGCTGGAACACATAGAGCTCCTTGGCGTAGCGGCCGAGATGCGGCACGCATTGCACGGCGGTGGCGCCGGTGCCGATGATGCCGACGCGCTTGCCGGCAAGACCGGTCAGGCCACCATCCGCGTTGCCGCCGGTGTAGCCGTAATCCCAGCGGCTGGTGTGAAAGCTGTGACCTCTGAACGTCTCGATGCCGGCAATGCCCGGCAGCTTCGGACGGCTCAGCGGTCCGCCGGCGAGGATGACGAAGCGCGCGCGGATCTGGTCGCCCCTGTTGGTCTCGACCAGCCAACGCGCCTCATGCTCCTGCCACGTCATCCGCGAGATAACGGTCTGAAACAGCGCGCGCTCGTACAACCCGAAATGACGGCCGATGCGGCGCGAGTGCTCGTAGATCTCCGGCGCCCGGGCATATTTGCGGATCGGCATGTAACCGGTCTCTTCCAGCAGCGGCAGGTAGATATAGCTCTCGGTATCGCAGGCGGCGCCGGGATAACGATTCCAGTACCAGGTGCCGCCGAAGTCGGCGGCCTTTTCCACGATACGAAAATCCGCGATGCCGGCCTCGCGCAATCGCGCGCCACACAGCAGGCCGCCGAAGCCACCGCCGACGATGAGCACTTCGGTCGTTTCGCTGATGGCCGCGCGCGCAAATCCGGGATCGGCCCAGGGGTCGTCGAGATAACGGCCGAACTCGCCCGCAACCTCGACATACTGCGCCTTGCCCTCGGCGCGCAGACGGCGGTCGCGCTCGTCGCGATAACGGGCACGGAGGGCGGAAATATCGACCGTAGAAGCGCCGCTTGCATCGGTCTTGTGTCTTTCCGCTGACATTCGATTCCTCCCGCGCATGCTGCTTCGGCGGCAGCTCACCGCACGTTAGCGCCGAAAAAGCGCGGCATGCAATCACGCTGATTGTTTTTTGCGTGAACGCTGCGTGACGTTCCGCTAACCTCGAGCGCAAATCACGAGCCTACGCCATGCAACGACATGGCTATCCGGAGGGAGACCATGCAGGGATTGATGATGGACATGCCGCTGCTGATCAGCGGCCTGCTCCAGTATGCGGCCGATTATCATGGCGAAGCCGAGATCGTCGCACGCGAGATCGAGGGCGACATCCATCGCTACACCTACTCAGACGCGCATCCGCGCATCAAGCGCATGGCGCTGGCGCTGAAGCGGCTCGGCATGAAGCAAGGCGATCGCGTCGGAACGCTGGCCTGGAATACACACCGGCATTTCGAGATGTTCTACGCCGCGCCGGGCATGGGCTACGTGCTGCACACGGTCAATCCCAGGCTGTTTCCCGAGCAGCTCGTCTACATCATCAATCATGCCGAGGACCGCCTGCTCTTCATCGACCGCGCCACGCTGCCCATCGTGGAAGCGATCGCGCCGCAGCTGAAGACGGTCGAGGCCTATGTCGTGATGTCCTCGCGCGAGCGGATGCCGGAGACGAAGCTTGCGAATGTGCATTGTTACGAAGAGCTTCTGGAACGCGAGAACGACGCCGGCTTCGCCTGGCCGGAGTTCGACGAGAAGGCCGCCTCGACGATCTGCTACACCTCGGGCACGACGGGCAATCCCAAGGGCGTGATCTACTCGCACCGCGCCGCGATCCTGCAGACCATGACCTGCTGCAATTTCGACTTCCTGCCGGGACACGTCGAAGGCGTGCGCGAGGTGATGATGCCGATGGCGCCGCTCTTCCACGGCAATGGCTGGAATATGCCGTTCACAGCGCCCTATACGGGATCGAAGCTCGTGCTGCCCGGCCGCAACTACGAGCCGGACAAGCTTTATGAATTGCTGGAAGGCGAGAAGGTGACACTGTCGGCGGGCGTGCCGAGCTTCTGGCTGATCCTGCTCGATTGGCTTGGGCGGACCGGCAACAGATTCTCGACCCTGCGCGCGACGTTGTCGTCGGGCTCGGCCCCGCCGCGCGCGATGGTCGAGAAGCTCAAACGCGAGTACAATGTCGATTACATCCAGGCCTGGGGCATGACCGAGGCGCTGGGCTGCTCGATGCCGGGCCTGCGGCCGGGCTCGGAGCATCTCAGCGAGAAGGAGAAATTCGACCGCCGTCAGGTCTCCGGCCGTGCCTGCTTCGGCACGCATTTGCGCATCGTCGACGACGCCGGCATTGAGCTGCCGCGCGACGGCAAGACGGTCGGCCATTTGCGCGCCCGCGGGCCCTGGGTTGCCTCCGGCTACATGAAGCTGGACGAAGGCCTCGACCGCGACGGCTGGCTGATCACCGGCGACATGGCCGTGATCGACCCACAAGGCCACGTCACGTTGACCGATCGTTCCAAGGACGTGATCAAGTCCGGGGGCGAGTGGATCTCCTCGATCCAGCTCGAGGACATCGCCCTGTCCCACCCCGACGTGCTGCAAGCGGCCGTCGTCGCGATCAGCCACGAGAAATGGCAGGAGCGCCCCCTGCTCCTCGTCGTCCGCAAGAAGGGAGCGACCGTCGACGGCAAGACGCTGCTCGAGCACATGCGTCCGAAGATCGCGAGCTGGTGGCTGCCGGACGCCGTCGAATTCCTCGACGAATTCCCGATGACCGGCACCGGCAAGGTGCTGAAATCGGCGCTGCGCGAACGATTCAGGGAGTACAGGGTCGCATAACGCCCGTCAGCGCCCGGCCGCCTCGCCTCAGTTTACCGCGTACACGTCAGGATCGGCGCTCGAGCTCGGTTTCTTGAAGGCGTTGCGCAAGGCGGATGACATCGGGACGTTGTAGTTGAGGCCGTTCGGCGGCGTCGGCGATTGCAGCCACTTCTTGTAGAGCACCTCGATCTCGGGGCTGGCATAAAGCTCCGCGGTGGCGCGATCGGCGAGCGCCTTGAACGGCGCATCCTCCCGCCGCAGCATGATGCCGTAGGGCTCGGGCTTGGAGAACGCCTCCTCGCTGATCATGTAAGCTTGCGGCTCCTTCGACCGCGCGATCGCGACCGCGAGCTGGACGTCGTCGAGCGCATAGGCCTGGGCGCGGTCGGTCTCCAGCAGCAGGAACGCCTCGGCCTGGTCCTTGGCCGGCATGATGTTGATGCCGAGATTGCGCTCGGTATTGACCTTGGCGAGCTGCGTCAGGTTCACAGATCCCGCGACCGCCGTGACCGCCTTGCCCTTGAGATCGTCGATGGTCTTGATGCTCGCCGCCTTCCTGGCCGCGAACCGCGTCGCGCTGAGGAAATGCGTGTTGGTGAAGGCGACCTGCTTCTGGCGTTCCGCATTGTTGGTGGTCGCCGAGCAATGCAGGTCGAGCGTGCCGTTGACCATCAAGGGAATCCGGTTCGACGACGTCACCGCGAGCGTCTCGACCGAAATGTCAGGCATGCCGAGCTGCTTCTTCACGGCTTCGACGATCCTAAGGCAGATGTCCATGGCAAAGCCGACCGGCTTCTGGTTGCCGTCGAGATAGCTGAATGGGACGGAGGCCTCCTGATAGCCCAGCGTGATCTTCTTGGTCTCCTTCACCTTCTGGAGCGTGCCCGTGAGGTCTTCGGCCGAAGCTGCGCCGGCAAGACATGTCAGGGCCAGGAGAATGGTCGGTAGGCGCATCAGAGGCTCCTCAAGGGATTGGTGTCGAGCGATCGAGGAGCTGATAGCCTAGAGGTCGGTCATGCGCCAGACGAGGCTGCGTCTACCAGCTATCGCTGTTTGATATACATTCCGTCGCGGCGCCCATCGGCGCGTCACTCGCAGGTCAGCTGCTGCTCGAACCAGCCGCTCAGCCGATCCGACAGGGACGGCCACATCCGCCGGAAGCTGTCGAGCTTGCCGACATTGGCGCGATACATCGCCCGCAATTCGCGCTCGATGGCCGGCAGGTCTACGTCCGTGCAGACCCCGTCCCGCGCGATCGTCCTGCCGGCGACGACCACCTCCTTCACCAGCGACGCGTTGCCACGCGCAAACAGCAGCGCCATGGGATCGACCGGCATGATCTGGTCTCGATCGAGCCGATCAAGATCGATCACGACGTAGTCGGCCGGATTGCCCGCCGCGAGCTCACCATTCCCGGGCGCCCCGGTCGCATGGCGTCCGTTGCGGATGGCGAGCGAAAACATCTCGGGCGGCGTCCATGTCGCCTTGAAGCCGAGGCCGCCATGGACCATCTGCACCAGCCGCATCTCGCGCAAAATGTCGTCATCCTCGTCCAGCGCCAGGCCGTCGACGCCCACAGTGATGGCGCAGCCGCATCTGTGCGCGGCGGCGATCGGGGCGAGGCCCGAGCGCAAATGCATGTTCGAGCTGAAATTGGTGACGATGCGCGCGCCGGAGGCGGCGATCATCTCCAGCTCATCCGGACGGGCGTGAATGCAATGCGCCAGCGTCAGCCGCTCGGAGAGAAAGCCGATATCGCGAAGCCAACGCACCATGTCCGGAAAGTGCTGGTCGGCCCAGGCGCGCTGATAAACTGTTTCCAGCAGGTGCATGTGAATGCGCCGTCCGGTCTGCGCGGAGTTTTCCGCCACCGCCTCCAGCAGCGGCTTCGAGCACCATTGCACACCGGCCGGCCCGAACTGAACGTCCACCATCGGCCCGGCGGTGGCTGCGGCAATTGCGTCGGTGAGCTCGATATAAGCCTTCGGCGACAGCGGCGCGCGAACGAAGAGATCCTCGATGGTCTTGCGATCGTCCCCGGCAAGCCCAGAAAGCAACGGCTCGGCATCACCGTAGACGATGGGATTCTGATCGCGCACCGCCATTGCAAACGCCATGCGAATCCCGACGTCGGATGCGGCTTTCGCGATGGCCTTGGCCTCGTCCAGCAGCGGCATCGTCCCGCTCGGACGCGTGTAATGGACCATCATCGCCGCGCAGCCTGCCTTGGCGGAACGGGCCAATGCCGAGACGGCTGTCAGATAGGGATCGATCGGCGAGCCCAGTGCGGTTCGCAAAATCCAGCTTTCCAGGGGCATGCCGACCGCACCGAAGGACGACGCCGTGGCACGGGCATGATCATGGGCGTTGACGAAGGCGGGGATGACGAAGGAGCGAGGCGCCGGCCCCGCTCCTTCCGAGATTTCGGTGATGACGCCCTCGTCGTGCCGCAGCACGACGTTCTCGCTGACGCCACGGTCAGGGCCACGGAACAGGCTGGTTGCCGAGATCTCCGTGGCCATGGCTGTTCCTCCAAGTTCAGTTGGCAGTGTACACCAGCTCCCGCTCCCCGCGCGGCGGCAGGAATTCGCGCGAGAACACCTCCGCCGGCGTCGGCGCACGGGCGAGCTGATAGCCCTCGACCACGATGCCGATCGCGCGCGTCATCCGGTCGTCCTTGATGTCGCCGATGCCGATCTCCTTCATCTCCGGCGAGACGATCAGCTTCTCGAAGGAATATTGCAGCCGGCGCTTCTCCACCTCGGCGTTAATGAGGTTGTCGTAGTTCAGTGCCGCCTTCATGCCGGCATTCTGGTCCTTGGCGATCGCGATCGCACCCTTGTTGATGGCGCGCACCAGGCCCGCGACGGCCTTCGGATTCGAGGCGATCAGCTTGCGGGAGACCATCACGCCGTTGGAGTAGAGATCGAGGCCATATTCACCGAACGAAAACCATTTGAAGTCCTTGTCCGGATCCTGGCGGTTGAGCACCAGATTGAAATAGCTGGTGATGTTGAAGACGAGGGCCGCATCGATGTCGCCCTTGATCAGCATCGGCTCCTGCAGGTTCGGCGCCATGTTGGAGATCTTGATCTTCTCGCCGTCGAGCCCGTTCTTGCGGGTGAACACCGGCAACAAGCGCGTCGTCGGCGTGCCCTGCGCACCGCCGAGCGTGCGGCCCTCGAAATCCTTGATGGTGTTGATGCCGCTGCTCTTCTTGGCGACGATGGCGAACGGCGGCTGGTTCCACATCATGTAGACCATGACGGGCGCCTCCTGCGGCTTGGTCGAGGCGTTCTGGATGATGGCGTTGACGTCGCCGAAGCCGGCGTCATAGGCGCCGGACATCACACGCGTGACGGTGGCGCCGGAGCCCTCGCCCTGATCGATGACGACGTTGAGGCCTTCCTCCTTGAAGAAGCCGTTGTCCTTGGCATAGAAGAAGGCAGCGTCGCTGCCCTGGGTTTTCCAGCCCAGTGTGAACTTGATCGTGGTCTCCTGGGCGATTGCGGCCCCCGTGGACAGGGCCAATGCCAACAGCGCGGCAGTTACGTTTCTCAACATCGAGACCTCCTCAAGCTTCGTTGCGTGACGGTTGGAAAAATCAGGTGGCGATCACGTCGTTCTTGCGCGTGGCCCAGCCGGTGACCTGCCCTTCGATCAGCGAGAACACGACGTAGAGCGCGACACCGAGCCCGGCGAGCACGAACAAGCCGGCGAACACCAGCGGCACGTTAAAATTGGAGGACGCGGTCATCATGACGTTGCCGATGCCGCGGTTGGAGGCGACCGTCTCAGACAGCACCGCGCCGACGAAGGCGTAGGAGATCGCAACCTTCAGCGAAGCAAAGAAGAACGGCATGGTGCGCGGCAGACCAACATTCCAGAGGATGTCGAGCTTGCTGGCGCCGAGCGCCTTCAAGACGTCCTCAAGCTCGGGCTCGGTGGTAGCAAGGCCGGTCGCGATGTTGACCACGATCGGGAAGAAGCAGATCGACAGCGCAGTCAGCACCGCCGGCACCGTGCCGGAGCCGAACCACAGCACGAAGATCGGCACCACCGCGACCTTGGGGATCGAGGAGAAGCCGATCAGCAGCGGATAGCAGGTGTCGTAGGCCGTCTTCGACACGCCGATGATCGCGCCGAGGGCGACGCCGAGCGCGACGCCAAGCACGAAGCCGAGCATGGTGGTGGCCAGCGTCTGCACGATATGCGGCCACAGTACCGGGAAGCGCTGGACCAGCGTCACGAACACCTGCGAGGGTCGCGGCAGCACCAGGTCGGACATGCCGGACATTAGGCAGAACAGCTCCCAGGCGACGAAGAACAGCACGATCAGCCCCGCCGACCACGCTTTCTGCCTGACATCGATCCCGAACATCAGCCTGCCCCCTGATCAGCGGCGCTGCGCGCATCCTCGATGAAGGCGCGCAGCTTCTGGTTCAGCGCGACGAAATCCGGCTCGAACGTCATCGCGACCGTGCGCGGCCGCGCGAATTCGACGCGGCTGTCGTCGAGGATGCGGCCGGGGCGCGCGCTCATCACGCAGATGCGGCTGGCAAGGAAGCCCGCCTCGCGCAGATCGTGCGTCACCAGCAGCACGGTCGGCTTGTGCGTCATCCAGAGATTCTGGAGGATCGCCCATAGCTCCTCGCGGGTGAACTGGTCGAGGGCGCCAAAGGGCTCGTCGAGCAGCAGCATGCGCGGCTCGTGGATCAGCGCGCGGCAGAGATTGGCGCGCTGGAGCATGCCGCCGGAGAGCTGCCAGGGATAGCGATTGCCGAAGCCCTTGAGGCCGACCTGCTCCAGCAGGGCATTAGCCTTGTCGCGGAATTCGGTCTTGCGCAGCTTGCGGAACTTCGAGCGGAACGGCTCGACGATCTTCAGCGGCAGCATGATGTTCCGCTCGATCGTCATCCACGGCAGCATGGTCGGGTTCTGAAAGGCCATGCCGACCCGCATCGCCCGCGCCGCCACTTCGCGGCCGCCGACGATGACGACGCCGCTGGTCGGCTGCACCAGGCCGCTGACCAGCCGCAAAATGGTCGATTTGCCGCATCCGGATGGGCCGACCAATGCGACAAACTCGCCGTCGGCGATCTTGAGCGTGGTCTTCGACAAAGCAGGCACGGCGCGGTCGCCGCGCCCGAAGGTGACCGAGGCCTCGGACAGCTCGATGGCGGGCGTGGCCGAGCCTTCGGGAACGGGCTGGCCGTCGAATTGGGCGTTGGGTTGCATGCGCATCACAGGAAAAGTGCATGCAAGCTGGATGCCAGCGATCGAGCCCCGCGAAATCAATGGCCTAGCCGAAATCCGCGCCAAATCGCCGGATTCGATTTAGGCAGTCCGGAGGCCAAACTGCATGCAATTGGAGCGCTGAATCGACGCGAGCCTGTGCTAAAGAGAGATGTCACTCCCATGGGATTCGCCGATGGCGGCGCGCGCCAGTAGCAAGACTTCTGAATCGTCGGACAAGGTCAGCGTGATCTGCCGCGCGCTCCGGCGCGCCATCATCGAACAGGCGCTGGAGCCAGGCGCCAAGCTGCCGGAGGATGCGCTCGGCGAACGTTTCGGCGTCAGCCGCACCATCGCCCGCCATGCACTGGGCCAACTCGCCGCCGAAGGCCTAGTCGAGCTCCGCCGCAACCGGATCGCCGTAGTGGCGACGCCGAGCTGGCAGGAGGCGCGCGATGCCTTCGACATTCGCATCGAGCTCGAACGCCTCGTCGTGCGCCAGCTCGCGGGCAAGCTGACCAAGGCGCAGATCGCCGAGCTGAACGCCCATGTCGATGCCGAAGATCGCGCCCGCGACGGCACGGATGCGGTGTCGATCCGCCTCGCGACCGAATTCCACATCCTGCTCGCGCACATGACGAACAGCCCAATCCTGGTGCGCTATGTCAGCGAGGTCGCCTATCGCTGCTGCCTGACGCTGTCGCTTTACAGCCGGCCGCATTCCACCGAATGCGCCATCAACGAGCACCGCGCCATCATCGCAGCGCTGGCCAAGGGCGATGCGGCCAAGGTGATGGAATTGATGCATCATCACCTGGATTCGGTGGCCAATCGTGCGCTGGTCGCTCCCACTCCGCAGCGCGGCCGCGATCTGCTCGACATCCTCGCACCCTATGCGGACGAGGTGACGAGCAATCGGGTGATCAAGCTGCCGAAGCTGGCTCGACGGAGTTAGGCCTCGATGCCGCGCTGAACGAGAATGCGCTCGGCGCTATCGTTCCAGACGTCCATCTTCACGATCTGCCCGTCCCTCACGACAAAGCGATCGACATAGCGGTTGCCCTCGAACGGCGTGCCGTCCATCCACTCGCCATAGAGCGTGCCGACGCTGTAGACGACGGTCTCGTCCGCGCCCGGGCAGACGTCGAACCGGTCCATCTTCTTCTTGACCCAGCGATAGCGCTTCGCGTTGAAGCCGGTCGGCCCGCGCGGATGGTCGAACGCGCGCCCACCGGTGAACGTGATCACCGTGCCAGGCTTCATATAGGCCGCAGCGGCATCGGGATCCGGTATCATCGAAGCGGTGAGATAGGCTTCGACAATCTCGGCGTCGGTCATCGGGCTTTCGGCTTTTGCGGGAATAGACATCGCGGGATTCTCTTGGGACGTCGCTATTTTACAATCTGGGCCTCAAAGTGCATGCACATTTTTTAGACAATACGGCCTCAGCACTGCACACAATCTGGAGCTGCCCCCTCCCGCGGCTTCGGCTAGGCTGCTGCAGCTGAATCCAACGCCATGACCACCCAAGCCGCCTTCGACCTGGTCTTCCGCAACGCGCTGTTGCGCTCTTCCGCCGCACCCGTCGATATCGGCGTGAAGGACGGCCGCATAGCCGCGATCGCGCCGAAGTTGGCGTGCGAGGCCGCCGAGATCGAGGTCGGCGGCCTCCTCGCCCTCCCCGGCTTCGTCGACACCCACATCCATCTCGACAAGGCCTGCCTGCTCGGCCGCTGCGGCCACGATCACGGCAGCGTCTCGGAGGCGATCCGCGCCGTCGCCGCGATGAAGAAGGATTTCACGATCGAGGACGTCTACGCGCGCGGCGCCAGAGTGCTCGAACGCGCCATCGTCAACGGCACGACGCGCATGCGCACGCATGTCGAGATCGACCCTCGCATCGGCCTTCGCGGCTTCGAGGCGGTCAAGGCGCTGAAGCGCGATTACGCCTGGGCGATCGATCTCGAGCTCTGCGTCTTCCCGCAGGAAGGCCTCACCAATGATCCCGGAGCCGAGGAGCTGCTGGCCCAGGCGCTGCGCGAAGGCGGCGAGGTCATTGGCGGTTGTCCCTACATGGACACCGACCCGAACGCCCATCTCGCGCGCATCTTCGATCTCGCTGAGGAATTCGACATCGACGTCGATCTCCATCTCGATTTCGACCTCGATCCCTCCTGGTCGCATATCGACGAGGTCTGTCGCCAGACCGAGCAGCGCAGCTACAGCGGACGCGTCGCGATCGGCCATGCCACGAAACTGTCGGCCTTGCCCCCCGAACGGATGAAGGCGGCCACTGCGCAACTGGCAAGGTCAGGCGTTGCGGTCACCGTCCTGCCCGCGACCGATCTCTATCTGATGGGGCGCGAGGCCACGCACAACGCGCCGCGCGGGCTGACCCTCGCCCACAAGCTTGCCGGCGACGGCGTGCTCTGCTCGGTCGCGACCAACAACGTGCTCAATCCCTTCACGCCGTTCGGCGATGCCTCGCTGCTGCGGATGGCGAACTTCTATGCGAACGTCGCGCACGCCTCGGTCAGCGACTTCGACACCTGCCTGGACCTCGTGACCGGGCTGCCGGCCCGGCTGATGAACCTCGCCGACTACGGCATCGAGGTCGGCAATCCCGCCGATCTGATCGTGGTCGATACCAAGGACAGCCGATTCGCCATCGCCGAGCTGCCTGACGTCCTGATGGGCTTCAAGCGCGGCCAGCAGACATTTGCACGGCCGCGGCCGACCCTGTTCAAGAGCTGAGCGCGTTTCGCGGCCGATATTTCGGGCATCGCGCGCACGACCTGATCGGGCCGCGGGGCCACGGCAGTTCGATTTTACCGCCGGTCCGCGCCGACCCGAGTTCGGTAGAATCCCGGACCGTAGCTCAACGCATTGCGAGGCAGGCCGCGCCGTCGTAACTAGAACGTGCACTGACAATCTGCGTTCAGTGGGGAAGTATGAGTCTGTTCAGCGCATTCAGCAGCATCGATGATTCCGTCCACGCCCGAACGCCGACCGATACGGCGGTGAATCGGCTGGACGGCATCGGCCACGTTCTCTCGGGCCTCGACATCTCGGCCATCCAGACGCAGGCCGACGTGAACCGTACGCTCTGGACGCTCGATGCCGCTAGCAAGTGCGTTCGCGCCGTGCTGGCGGAGTTCCGCACCCAGCCGGCCACCGAGCAGCTCGTCCGTAAAGCCCGCAATCTGATCGACCTCATCGAACGCGCGCGTGACCAGGTCGGGAGCTTCGAATCCCGCGACCCGGTCCTGAGCTGACTATTTCGTCCGATTGATCTTCGCCAGGATCCGGTCCGCCTCGGTGCGCCAGTCCGCACTGCGGGCGAACTCCCCGCTGCCTCTCAACCCGAACTGCCCCTCATCGGCGAGATCGGCCATCCAGGCCTGCCGCTCGGCCGTGCCTTGCGCCGACCACGGCGTCAGGCCCGCCTCGCGCACGGTCTCGGCGACCTCCCGCACCTCTTCCGCCCGGCGGCGGCCGTGCTCGATCACGCGCTGGAAGCAATAGGCGCCCAGCTCCTCCCAATCGATGCCGGGGAACGTTTCCGCAAGCGACGCCAGCACCGCATCCTCGACGCCATAGGCACGCGCCGTCGTGAAGCTCTCGATGACCATGGCCTCAAGGCCCTTGATCATGATGCTGCGGCACATTTTGACGGCCGAGGACACGCCAAGCTTGTCACTGGCAACCTTGGCCGCGAAACCGATCGTATTCAGAAGCGGCTCGAGCTCCCTCGCGCCGGGTCCGCCGAGCAGCAAAGGCACCTTGATGCGATAAGGCGGCACCGAGGTCATCACCGCGCCCTCGACATAGCGCCCGGCGGCACCATCGATCAGCGCCGCCGCGCGCTGCTTGGCACCAGGAGAGGCCGAGTTGAAATCGAGAAACCAGGTGCCCTGATTGATCGCTGCCGCACAGGCCTTTGCGACCGGCACGGCCTGGCTCGCCGTGACGGCGGAGATGATGAAGTCGGACTTCGCGGCCAGCTCGGCGTGAGAAGTTGCAAGAGCGACACCGAATTTCGCCGCATGCCCTTGCAGCAACGCGCCCTGCTCGCCTCCGAGCTTGATGTCGTAGGCTGAGACCTTGATGTCCTGCTGGCGCAAATCCTCGGCCAAAATCCTGCCGACCTCGCCATAGCCGACCAACCCGATCTGCCAGCGCCTGGGATCACCTGCCATCAGTTCAGTCCTCGTGTCGTCTCGTCAAAGAGCTCATCGACCGAATAGCGGCGAGGGATCAGCGCCTGCTGGAATGCGTAGTCGATGATCAGCTCGAGCGGTTTTCTGTTGGCCTCGATCCCGTACGGAACGAGGTCCGGCGTTGCCGTCGGTCCCGTCTGCGCCTTGTTCCGCTTGAGCAGATCATAGACGCCGGCGACCACGTCGGGGCGCGATTTCGCCAGGCTCTCGGTCACGACCACGAGATGGTTGACCGGCACGACGCCGCGCCGCGAATACCATCGGGCGGCCTCCGCGGCCGGATCGGGAAACAGCGGCTTCAGCTTGGGATCATCGGAGGTTTCGCCGAGGACAGCATCGAGCTCGCCGTCGAGCAGCATCTGCAGGATCTTCTTGTCCTTCGGCGCGCGCTCGGTGGTGTCGACATATTCGGCCACATGCGGATTCTCGAAGGTGATCCAGCGAATCCTGTCGAGATCGACGCCGTAATCGTTGGCGAGGATACCCCTGATCCAAGCGCCCGTCGTGGTCGTGAAGGAGCGGATACCGACCCGCTTGCCTTCGAGATCGGTGGGCCCGAGCGTCCCATGCGCGGGATTATAGAGAGCGTAGGAATGCTGGAAGCGGCCGAGCATGGTCGCCGGCATCAGCACCAGCGGCTTGCCGTGCGCTTTCGCCATCAAATAGGTGACGATCGCCATCTCGCAGACGTCAAAGGCCTGCTCGCGCACCATCGGCTTGAACGCCGTGTTGGTCGGCGTGTATTCGATGAAATCGAGATCGAACAGGTCGGAACGGAGCGCCCCGCTCTTCACCGCCTGCACATGGTGGTGACTGCCGAGTACGACCTTCAGCTTGATGTTGCGGACCGGCTTCATGCCAGCTCGTCCGCAACCGTCGGAAACAGGCGCTGATAGGCCTCGCCATAGGTCATGGCAACGCCGGTGTTGCGGCTGCCCTGGATGCCGCGGTTGAGCGCGACGCGCTCGTAATAGCCCCAGAGATGCTTTTGCGCAGCGAGGATCTGGAACGCCTCGTATTTCTCCTTCCAGACCTCGTCGATCTTGAGGATCGTGTCCGGCTTGTAATTGCACTGCTCGGGCTGGTGCGGCTCGAACAGGAACACCGGCGGCGCCGAATATTTGTACTGCGCGCCGGGCTTGTGGCCCATGGCCTGCGCGACCACACGCGTCTCCTGCGCGAAATGCGCCGCGTTCGGATGGTCGAAATTATAGGGGTCTTCCAGCGCATGCGTCAGCACGAAGCTCGGATTTAGCTCGCGGTAGATGTCGACCATGCGGTCGAAATGCGCGTCGGTGAGCTTCAGCGGATAGTCACCGCAATCGAAGAACTCGATCTCGGCACCGAGCAGCTTGGCCGCCCGTTCCGCCTCGTCCTTGCGGCCGGCCTTGACCGATTCCAGCGTCGCGCCCTGCTCCTTCCAGGCGAACTGGCTCTCGCCGCGCTCGCCGAAGGACAGGCACACGATCTTCATCCGATAGCCCTTCTTCGCATGCAGTGCGATGGCGCCGCCGGCGCGCCAGACGAAATCGCCGGGATGGGCGGTGACGACGAGACCTGTTTTCATGGGCTACTCCTTTTCGTTCGTATGCATGCGTCCACAGCGCATGTCCGCGCAGCGTGCCGGGCGCGATGACGTCGTCACGCCTCGAACCCCAACAGGCGCGCGGGATTGTCGACCAAAATCTTCGTCTGCACCTCCGGCTCCGGCGCGAACAGCGGAATCAGATCGACGAGATCGCCGTCGTTCGGCATCACCTTGACGTTGGGATGCGGCCAGTCTGTGCCCCAGATGACACGATCCGGCGCGGTCTCGACGATCTTTCGCGCGAACGGCACCGCATCGGTGAACGGCGGACCGATAGAGGACACCCGCTCCGGGCCGCAGATTTTCACCCAGCACTTCTCGTCGCGCTGCATCAGCTCGATCAGTATCTTGAACGGCAGCTGGTCTAGCCCATCGGCCGCCTTCACCCGACCCATATGGTCGATGGTGTAAGTCAGCGGCAGCCTTGTGAGCATGTCGGCATATTCGGGCAGATCGATCGCATCGAAATGCAGGTCGACGTGCCAGCCGAGCGGTGCGACCATCGCGACGATGCGGTCGAACACGCGCTTGTCGGGTACGCCGCCGAGATGGCGGACGAAATTGAAGCGGCAGCCGCGAAAGCCGCCCTCGTGCAGGACGCGCAGGTCGCGCTCGGTGATGGCGCCATCGATATTGGCGACGGCCCGGTAGGCGCCATTGCTCTCAGCGATCGCATCGAGCGCCACCCTGTTGTCGGTGCCGTGCACGCTGGCATTGACAATGACGGCGCGCTCCACGCCGAGCTTGGCATGCAGGAAGCGAAAATCCTCCAGCGGTGCATCCGGCGGCGTGTAGGAGCGATCCGGCGCGTAAGGGTATTTCGCGCCGGGCCCGAAGATGTGGCAATGCGCGTCACACGACAGCTGCGGCAGCCTGAACTTCGGCGTGCGCGTGTTCGGGTCGGGCGGTGGGATGGTCGGCGTGTACATCATCGTCATGAGGTGAACCGCCGAAGCGAGATTTCTTGCTTCACGCCTTGCCGGCGACGACCGGCCGCCGCCGCGCCGGCGCGGCCTCATCCAGCGCCGGCGCCTGGAAGGCCGCGACGGTGGCCTGCACCAACTGCTCGATGGCGCAAGCGGCATCGCTGCCGTCGGCCTCGCCGCGCGACAGGCGCGACACGCGCTCCGGCGTCACCAGCGAATAATAGAGCGCGCCGAGCAGGAAATGGCTGCGCCAGACGATGTCCGTGCGCGGAATGTGCGGCAGGCTCTCGTGCACCGCGTCGATGAAGGCATGGCTGGTGTCGTCGAAGGTCTGCGCGATGATCTTTCGCGCGACCTCGTTGCCTTCCGCTGACATCACCGCGCGCAGCCGCGTGAAACGCGCCCCGCCACCGGCGAGATCGCTGCCCGAGGTGAAGGCCGGCACCACATAGGCGCGAACGATCGCCTCCAGCCGGTCCTGGAGATCGCGCACGCGCTTTGCGGCCGCGAGCAGCTCGGAACGGCGCAGATTCATCGGCCCGCAATGACGCCGGTAGATCTCCAGCAGCAAACCGTCCTTGGTCTTGAAATGATAGGTCACGCTGCCCGGATTTGCCCCGGCAGCTTGCGCAATGTCGCGCACCGATACGGCATTGAAGCCGTTGGTGGAGAACAGCTCCTCCGCGGCGGCGAGGATCGCCTCGCGCATGTTCGGCTTGCGGGCCGCTTCCTTGCTGGTGGGCTTGCGTACCATGAGATTTGTACTATCGTACAAAAGATCAGGTCTCGTCAACAAGAACGTGGTCATAGCGGGACGGCGCAGGCGCGTAAGCGCCGTTCAGTGACTGGCGCTCGCCCGCATCTTCTCCGGCGGTGCGGGACGCAGTCCGAGATCGCCCTCTCCGTCTCCCGACGGGATCAGGATGGCGCGGTCGCGCGGCAGCGCCTCCGGCATCTCGTCGCGGATGAAGGCGATGAGCTTCTCCCTGATCTCGCAGCGCAGGTCCCACGACTGCGGTGCGTTCCTGGCACTGACCAGCGCCCGAAGCTCGATGGTGCGCGAATCGGCATCGATCACCTGGAGATTCACCACCTCCCCGTCCCACAGCTTCGACTGCTTCACCGCCTCCTCCAGCCAGCGTCGGATGCGCGGGACGTCGGCGCGGTAGTCGACATGCAGCGCGACGACGCCGATGAGGGATGCGGTGTCGCGCGTCCAGTTCTGGAACGGCTTTTCGATGAAGTAGGACAGCGGCACCACCATGCGGCGCCAATCCCACAGCCGGATCACGACATAGGTCGAGGCGATGTCCTCGATCCAGCCCCATTCGTTTTCGATGATCACCGCATCCTCGATGCGGATCGGCTGGGTGATCGCGATCTGCAGGCCGGCGATCAGATTGCTCAGCAGCGGGCGCGCGGCAAGGCCGACGATGATGCCGGCAGCACCTGCGGAGGCGAATAGGCTGACTCCGTATTGCTTCACGGAGTCGAACGTCATCAGCGCGGCGGAGACCGTGATGATGACGATGATGGTGTCGGTGACGCGCTTGAACACGCGCACCTGCGTGACGTGCTTGCGCGCGACGAAATTTTCGGTGACATCGCGAAAATTCTGCAAGTAGCGCGCCGCGCTCATGTCGACGATCCGGATCGAGATCCAGCCGATCAGCGCGATAAAGGCCACGACGAACAGCCGCGTCAGGGGGGTGCGGATCGTATCGTCGAGCGGCGCCAGCGGCAGCACCATTGCGACGGCGGCAAGGCAAAGCGCCATTTGCGCGGGGCCCGAGGTGCGCTCGATGAACACGCTCAAGAGCGGAAGCCGCGTTCCGAAAGCGCGGTTGAGCAGCCATGTGGCGACCCGGTAGGCGAGCAGGGCAAGAAGGATCGCGCCGGCAACCAGGGTGAGGCCGATGAACCATGACGGTATCCAGCCGAACATCCTGTCGATATCGGCCGTCAGAGCCTGCCAATCCATGGATCATCCCCATCATTGCATTCACGCAACCCGCACAACGCATCCCGGCCGGCTTCGCTCCCCCGCCCCGTGCAATGCAGCATCCCGCAGGTGCAACCGTCGCTGAGCTGCGCTAGGCTTGTCGCCATGACTCGACGAACCGGCAGCGCCGATCTTCCTCTTCATACCGGGCGGGTTCCGCCCTGGCTGGCAAGTCGCATGTCCTCGCTCGGGGCGATCGTCACCCAGGCGATCGTGCATCATTACGGCCGCGACGCGTTTCTGCAGCGCTTGTCGCATCCATTCTGGTTCCAGTCGTTTGGCGCCGTGATGGGAATGGACTGGCACTCCTCCGGCATCACCACCTCGGTGATCGGCGCGCTGAAGCGCGGGCTCGGACCGCTCCAGGACGAGCTCGGGATCTACGTCTGTGGCGGTCGCGGTCAGCATTCGCGCAAGACGCCGGACGAGCTGTTGCAGCTCGGCGACCGCGTCGGATTCGACGGCGTCAAGCTGACCAGGGCCAGCCGTCTGGTCGCCAAGGTCGACAGCGCCGCGGTCCAGGACGGCTTTGACCTTTACCTGCACGGCTTCTTCGTCACCACTGACGGCAAATGGACGGTGGTGCAGCAGGGCATGAACGGCGACAAGCGGCAGGCGCGGCGCTATCACTGGCACTCCGAGGCGCTGAAAAGCTTTGTCGATACGCCGCACAGCGCAATCGACGGGCCGCAGCAGGGGGAGATCGTCAATCTCACCGATCATCGCGCCGATCTGTCTCGGACGGCACAGCTCGAGCTGCTCTCCGACCTCGGCCCGGATCGCATCGTCTCCGAATTCGAGCGGCTCACGGGGACCTCGTCCACGCCGGCGCAAGGCATGCTGCCGCATCTGATCATGCCTGCGCATCATGATGTGCGGCCCAAGGACGTGTTCGCGCGCCGCTTGCACGGTACGCTCGCCGCTGCAGCCGAACGCGGCCCGGTGGATTTTCCGGAGCTGCTGCTGACGCCGGGCGTCGGCGCGCGCACGGTGCGCTCGCTGGCGATGGTCGCCGAGGTCGTGCACGGCGCGCCCTATCGCTTCACCGACCCCGCCCGTTTCTCGCTCGCCCATGGCGGCAAGGACCGGCATCCCTACCCCGTTCCGATCAAGGTCTATGACGAGACCATCCGGGTGCTGAAGGGCGCGATCCGAAGCGCGAAGCTCGGACGCGACGAGGAGATGCAGGCGATCAAGCGCCTCGACGACCAGGCACGGCGGTTGGAGCGGACCGCGCGCGGCCCCTCAGTCGATGCTTTCATCGCCGGCGAACGTGCAGCCTCGCCGGAGCTCGACGGCCGTTCGGTGTTCGGCTGGGAGCGTGACCTTGCGCCCACAAAAAAGCGGACCGGCTGAACACCGGTCCGCAAGTTGGCGGAACGAACGCCCTCTCAGGTCTCGTCGGCCTCCGGCTTCTCATCGAGCCGGTTTGCTGCGTGGTCCTGATATTGTTCGGTCTGGATGGACTTGCCGTCCATGCCGCGAATGTCCGAATGCTGTTTCTTATCTCGGTTGGACAGGACCATGTTGTCGCCGATCATCTCCTTCGGCACGTCGGTCAATGCGCCGGTGCCGTCGCCCTTGCCATGCATGCCCGATCTGAAGTGCGTCTTGCTGCCATGCCCACCAGGCATCAGTCTCTCCTCTCTTCCGATGATTTAGTGCTTCTGTTGTGCCGCCGTCGGTTTGGGCGGCTTGTGGCCGCTCTGACCGGGATCGTTGTGCTTGTTGTGATCACTCTCCTGGTTGAGACCGCCGCGGCTCACTGGAAACTCGCTGTGACGAGCTTCGGGGTTGGCACGATGGACGCGCGTGTCTTGCGGGTTATGACCAGCGGCCTGTTCAAGTTCTCGCGCATCCGGAACATCGGGCTTCCGCTCGAGGATGCGCACTTGCTGTTCGTGAGTCTTCTTGCCCTGCATTGTGGGCCTCCAAATCTTACCGGCCTCTTCGGGGCGAACCGCTCCGCGCGACATCCTTGTCGATACCGCCACCGACGTTCACGTCGTTCTCGACGTCGCCCTCGATCGTGTTCTCGCCCAGGACGTCTTCGAGGTCGTCAGGCGAAACGCCTGCCCTGTTCGCGCCCTTGGACCCGCCGATCAGGGGGTTGTCATGCAGATCCTTTTCGGTCGGCGCGTACAACTTGGGTTGCTTGTTGGTCATGTCACCTGCCTCCGCCCTTTCCGGCCTCGTCGTGCGTGTGATGGGAATCGCGCTCGCCACCGCCGCCGGAAACCCGGCTGTGGCTGCGCTGCGGATCGTCCGCCGGCGGCTTCTTCACCTGAAGCGGTGCCTTCGCGTTCTCATGCGAGGCGCCGGGTCCGCCCTGTCGAATGCTGTTCGGTGTCTTCGTGGATGTCGACATGAATGTCGTCCTCCTCAGCGATCTTGCTGATAGCCTTGGTTGGTCGTGTTCTGCTTGATGTTGCCCTGCTGTCCCTGCTGATCCGGATTCTGTACGCGCTCCTGACCGTGTGGCATCTGATCGGCGGACATTTGCTTGCGATCGCCGGTTCCCTTGCGGCTCTGATTGTCCGGTGGAACAGGTGGCATCTTGCTGGCCATGATCTGGTCTCCCGTTAAGACGTCGATCTGCGACATGCGCCTCAAGGAACTCCCCTCCGCGTCATGTCGGGATGACAACAGCACGAACGGCACACCGTTCCTGGCCGATCACAACAGGCAAAGATTTTCCGAAAGGGCGCCGTCGACGTCAGTTCGTCGCGATGAGGGAACGATCGCCCCTCGTTCCGCTGCGTGCAGTCGTCTCTGTTCCGCGGCCCTCTGCCGTGACGGGAAGCTTCGCGATCGCGCGCAAGCCCGGCCGCCTGCGCCAGCGGATTTCAGCGGCATCAACGGCAAGACTCAATTTCGGCCAACGCACGAACAGCGCCTCCAGCGCACAGGCCGCCTCGATGCGCGCGAGCTGATGGCCGAGACAGAAGTGGATTCCCGTGCCGAACGAAATATGGCGGTTCGGCTTGCGTTCGAGATCGAGGGTCTCGGGACGATCATGTACCGCGGGATCCATGTTCGCAGCGGCGAGCATCACCATGACGCGATCGCCCTTCTTCAGGCGCACGCCCTCGACCTCGACATCGCGCCGCACGTAGCGCGGCTTGGAGAATTGCACCGGTGAGACGAAGCGCAGGAACTCCTCGACGGCGAGCCCGACACGGCTCCAATCCTGTTCCAGCCAATCGCGCAGCTCGGGATTCCTGAGCAGCTCGTAGACGGAACCGCTGATGAGATGGGTGGTGGTTTCCGATCCCGCCCCGAGCAACAGAAACACCATGGAAACCATTTCATCCGGCGTGATCTGGCCGCCTTCACGCTCGACCTGAACCAGTTCGGCGATCAGGCCCTCGCCGCCCTGGACACGCGCGATCTGCAACTGCTGCTCGAGGTAGGCGCGCATCTTGCGCACCGCGAACAGCAGGGACAAGAAGCTGACGGCATTCGTCAGCGAGGTCATCGCGTTCGCCCAGGCGATGAACTTTGGACGGTCTGCCAGCGGCAGGCCGAGCAGCTCCGAGATCACCGCGAGCGGCAGGATGCGCGCGTAGCGCTCGACCAGATCCGCCGGACATTCCTCCGCAAACAGCTCGTCGGCGAGACCGTCAGCGATGGCCCGGATGCGCGGCTCCATTGCGACGATCGCGCGGCGGCGAAACGCTTCGTCCACGATGCTGCGCAGCCGCGTGTGATCCGGCTCGTCCATCGTCAGCATGTTGTTGGCGATGGTCCTGACGAACCTCGGCATCCACCAGCGCAAGCCCGCGATATCGCCATCCTCCTTGCGCAACGTGAAGGTCGCGCCGTCCTTCAGGACCTGCGCGGTGGCGTCATGGGTCGTGGTGATCCAGACATTGCCGATGATGGGAAACCGCGTCGCAACCACGGGTGCGGACATGCGCAATTTCGCGATCGCCTTGGGCGGATCGCGAAAGAAGGCCTCGCTGGTGAAATCGAGGCGCACTGTCATGGGATCACCGGAACGATTGGTGGCGTATCACCGAGATGGTGCGCGACGCAGCCGGCGCAAGAGTGCGTCTGCTCGTCGGCCGCAGGCGTGGCGAGCCGCGGCTATCCGCGCCCGGAGGAGCGCTGGCCGGTCTTGCGCTGCTGTTGGGTGTAGGCGTCCCAATGGCTCCAGCTGCCATTGCTGAGGCTATGCAGGTCCGTTGCAAGTGGACGGCGCGTACGTTTGTCGTGATCGGCGATCGCGCGCTCCGACTGCGCGATCTTGCGTTTGAGTTCCGCGATCGTCTTCTGGCCGTTACGCTTCGAGGTGGCGATCTCGCCCATCGTGAAGCGCGCGGTCTCCAGCGCCTTCAGCTCGGCGCGGTTTTTCTTCAATTGAACCCGGTGCCAGGCGATGTTGCTGTCGCTGTCCGCAACCATGTGGGAACTCCGCTGATTCGGTCCCACATAGTATCGTGCGCCGAATCGGCGCCGCAACGCCCCGGCGGTGGCGAAAATGCGATCTTCTCGCGCAGAAATTCCGGATCTGGAGCCCCGCAACGGGGTTCTAGATTCTTATTTGGGCGCGTTTTCTTGGCGCGAACCGGTATCCACTTCGCTCAGAAACGCTTCAGCGCTCGGCGAACGCCTTCTCGACCACGAACTGGGCCGGCTCGCCGTGATTGCCCTCGACGAAGCCGCGCTCGCCCAAGAGGACGCGGGTGTCCGCCACCAGCGCCGGGCTGCCGCAGATCATGACGCGGTCGTGGGCGGCTTCCAGCACCGGCAGGCCGATATCGGCGAAGAGCTTGCCTGAGGTGATGAGGTCGGTGATGCGGCCGCGGTTGCGGAAGGGATCGCGCGTCACGGTCGGGTAGTAGATCAGCTGGTTCTGGATGTACTCGCCGAGCAATTCGTCCTTCGGCAGATGCTCGGTGATCATCTCGCCATAGGCGAGTTCCTTGACTTGCCGGCAGCCGTGCAGCAGCACCACCTTCTCGAACCGCTCATAGGTCTCGGGATCCTTGATCACGCTCAGGAACGGCGCAAGGCCCGTGCCCGTGCCGATGAGGTAGAGGTTGCGCCCCTCTTCGAGATTGTCGATCACCAGCGTGCCAGTGGCCTTGCGACTGACGATGATTTCGTCGCCTTCCTTCAAGTGCTGGAGGCGCGAAGTCAGCGGTCCATCAGGCACCTTGATCGAGAAGAACTCCAGCGTGTCCTCGTAATTAGCGCTGGCGACGCTGTAGGCCCGCAGCAGCGGCTTCTCGCCCACCTTGAGCCCGATCATGGTGAATTCGCCGTTACGGAAGCGGAAGGTCGGGCTGCGGGTGGTCTTGAAGGAGAACAGCGTGTCCGTCCAGTGGTGGACGCTCAAAACGCTTTCCTGATTGAAATTGCTCATCTCACCTTCCCTGTCGCGTCGATTGCGGTTCCGAGGCCGGCAGCTATGCGTCGTTTGTACACGATCATTCGTATACCAATGAATAATCCGGCTTGATCCCGCGGTCAAGGCTGCCCAAGATCGGAAGCGTTGCAGTTAGGAATAAGGAGCCCTTCCATGGCGCATGACGCACCCCAGGCCACCGGACCCTCGAAGCTGGTGATCCGCAATATCGGCCTGATCCTGTCCGGCGCTTTGGAAAAGCCGATTCTGGACGGCGACACCATCGTCGCCGAGAACGGCAAGATCAGCGCGATCGGCCGCTTCAAGGACGTCAACACCGAAGGCGCCACCACCATCGTCGACGCCAACGGCACCACAGTGGCGCCGGGCCTGATCGACAGCCACGTCCACCCTGTCGCCGGCGACTGGACGCCGCGGCAGAACCAGATCAACTGGATCGACAGCTATCTGCACGGCGGCGTCACCACCATGATCTCCGCCGGCGAGGTGCACATGCCCGGCCGTCCCCGCGACGTCGTCGGCCTCAAGGCCATGGCCGTGTTCGCCCAGCGCGCATTCTGGACCTTGCGCCCCGGCGGCGTGAAGGTTCACGCCGGCGCGCCGGTGATCGAATGCGAGATGGTGGAAGAAGACTTCAAGGAGATGGCCGCCAACGGCGTCAAGCTGCTCGGCGAGGTCGGCCTCGGCGGCGTCAAGGACGGCCCGACCGCGCGGAAAATGGTCGGCTGGGCGCGCAAATACGGCATCCAGAGCACCATCCACACCGGCGGCCCGTCGATCCCCGGCTCCGGCCTGATCGACAAGGACGTGGTGCTGGAGGCCGACACCGACGTGGTCGGCCACATCAACGGCGGCCACACCGCCCTGCCCGACGACCAGATCCGCTGCATCTGCGAGGGCTGCAAGCGCGGCCTCGAGCTCGTGCACAACGGCAATGAGCGCTCGGCCCTGTTCACGCTGCGCACCGCGCGCGAGATGGGCGACCTGCACCGCGTCATCCTCGGCACCGACGCGCCCGCCGGCTCCGGCGTGCAGCCGCTCGGCATTCTGCGCATGGTCTCGATGCTGTCTTCGCTCGGCGAGTTGCCGGCCGAGATCGCGTTCTGCCTTGCCACCGGCAACACCGCCCGGATGCGCCAGCTCGACTGCGGCCTGATCGAGGTCGGCCGCTCCGCCGACTTCGTCATCATGGACAAGGCCCAGCACTCGCCTGGCAAGAACATCCTGGAGAGCGTCCAACTCGGTGACCTGCCCGGCATCGGCATGACCATCATCGATGGCATCGTCCGCACCCAGCGCAGCCGCAACACGCCGCCGGCCGGCAAGGTGCCGGAGGTGGTGGCGAAGTGATGCAGCCGGAGCGGCCCGCCGCTCCGCATTGTCCCTCGAAGGCATTGAACAAGTCGCAAGCCTGTTGCGTCTAACGCGGGCAGCCCTCGGCGGCGGCAGTTCATTGTTCGACCATCGAGGCAGACATGAAGGACCAATCACGGATAGCCGTGGGCGTCGCTGGCGCGGTGGCGGGCTATATCGCGATCTTTGTGCTGTTTTCTCTGCTCGATTTCGGCAACCGTGCGGACCCGATCACATCGGGTCTGCTGGGACTGTTCGTCTACTCGCCCATGGGCGCGATCGCCGGCGCGGTTCTCGCCAATTGTCTCGTGACGCGTCCAGGCAAAGATACAGGGCAGGACGCAGGCATCGGCGGTGTCACGCGGAACAGCTTGAAGTCGCTCGGCATCGTCGCCCTGCTCTGCACCGCCGGCCTCGGCGCCTACATTGCGTACGCATACGCGACCGCAACGCCCTGGCTCAACCGCAACGGCGCCAATCCCCTGCTCGTGTTCGAGGTGCGCTTTCCGGCAGGGGTTACAGTGCCGACATCGGCGCAGGGCATCACCATCGAATTGCAAACCGACATCAACACCATGCCGGGCGAAGTCAGTCCGGCCGCATTCTATCGCGACGGCGACCAAGCCGTTATCGCCGGCGAAGTCGAGCTGGCGTTTCGAACCTCGCACCGGCAGCTCGCCATCAACATCCAGGGCCAGCCGAGCCGGATCTATCCGATCGATTTGACGGCCCGGGCGCCGCATACGCCGGAATTTGGAACGTGGCGGCGGCTTGGTGACGGCAGCGAAATCCGCTACCGCGCCAAATGGCCGGGAAAGACGTAAGAGATCAGCGCTTCTTCGCAATCTCACAGCGCACATAGGTCTGGCGCTTGGCCCGCCCAACCGGCCCGTTGTCCATCACCAGCCTGCCATCCGTAGCGATGGAGACGCGAGGATTGGAGCGAAATTTTTCGCCCTCGCCTTCGCAGGCCAGCTTCATTTTCCAGCCGAGCCTTCCGTCGGCCGTGATCTCGCTGGCGCGGCACCGCGTCTCGTACCAGTAGAGGCGATTGCCGCCCTCGATGCTCATGCGGTTGGGACTGTCCTCATCGCGACAGTCCTTTTTGGTCGAGGCCCAGAAGCCTTCGTAAGGCTGCGCCGCCAAGGCGGGAACGCATTGGCCGGCGAGCACGACACCAAGACTCAAGACAACCGCAAAGCGCGTCGCAACTCTCATGACCAAAACCTCGATAAACCCTTCATCAAGGTTAGTCGCCAGTTCCTGCACCTTGTTCAACTGCCGTAGGGTGGGCAAAAGGCGCGAAGTGCCGTGCCCACCAATCTTGCCGTTAAACGAAGGATGGTGGGCACGCTTCGCTTTGCCCACCCTACGGCACCTTCATCGAAGCTTGTTGAGCAGCATCATCAGCGTCTCGCGCTCTTTCGCCTCGAGCGGCGCCAGCGTCTCGCGGGTGATCGCCAGCGCGTTCGGCGCGAGTTTTTCGGCAAGCTGCTGTCCGGCGCGGGTCAGGCTCACCAGCAGGCGGCGGCCGTCCTCGGGATCCTGGCTCGTCTCGGTGAGGCCGCGCGCGGTGAGACGATCGATCACGCCCTTGATGGTCGCGACGTCCATCGCCGTCAGGCGCCCGAGCTGGTTCTGCGAGCACGGGCCGGTCTCGGCCAGTTTCGACAGCGCCGCCCATTGCGTCGGCGTCAGGTTGGTGCCGATGTCGCGGGCGAAGATCGAGCTGTGGCGCTGCCAGACCTGGCGCAGGATGAAGCCGACCTGTTCGTCGAGCACGTAAGGCGGCTTGTTAAGCGCTTTGGCCGGTTTGACGCTCTTCTTTGCCGCGACGCTTCTCGCCATCCGTCTCCCGCCCTTCCCCTTGCCTCACAACGACAGATGCGCGTCACGGATATCCGGGCGCGCGTCGAGCTCGGCCATGGTGCCGCCGAAGCAGATGCGGCCGCGCTCGATGATGTAGGCGCGATCCGAAATCAGCCGCGCGAAATGCAGATTTTGCTCGGAGACGACGATGCTGACGCCTTCCTTCTTCATGGTCAGGATGGCATCAACCATCTGCTCCACGATCTTCGGCGACAGGCCCTCCGACGGCTCGTCCAGCAGCACCAGCGAGGGATTGCCCATCAGCGTGCGCGCGATGGTGAGCATCTGTTGCTCGCCGCCGCTCATTCGTCCGCCCGGGCGGTTCTTCATTTCGCCCAGGTTTGGAAACAGCGCGAACAGCTTTTCGCGCGTCCAGTGCGGCGCGTTCGGACGCTTCGGCTGGCGGCCGACTTCGAGGTTTTCCTCGACGGTCAGGTCCGTGAAGATGCGCCGCTCCTCCGGCACGTAGCCGAGACCACCGCGCACGATCTCGTGTGTCGGCTTCGACGAGACGTCCTTGCCCTCGAACGTGATGCGGCCGGAGCGCTGCGCGACGAGGCCGACGATCGAGCGGAACGTCGTCGACTTGCCGGCGCCGTTGCGTCCCAGCAGTGCCACGACCTCGCCCTCGCCGACCTCGAAGCCGATGTCGAACAGGATATGCGCCGGACCATAATGGCTGTTGAGGTCCTGCACCGTGAGCTTCATGTGGAGGCTCCCTCGCGGTGGCGGGAATCGTAGACCAGGCCCTCGCCGAGATAGACCGCCTGCACCTGGGGATTGCCGCGCACTTCCGCCGGCGAGCCCTCCGCGATCAACGTCCCGCGGTTGAGTACGAGGATGCGGTCGGCATGCTCGAACACCACGTCCATGTCGTGCTCGGTGAAGAGCACGCCGATGGATTTTTCCCGGGCAATGCGCGCGGTCAGCCGCATCAATTCGACGCGCTCCCGCGGTGCCATTCCGGCCGTCGGCTCGTCCATCAGCAGCAGCTTGGGCTGGTTGGCGAGCGCAACCGCAAGCTCGAGCCGCTTGAGATCGCCATAGGCAAGCTCGCCGCAGGGCCGGTCCGCATAGCCGCCCATGCCGACCAGCTCGAGCAGGCGGCCGGCCTCGGCGCGGTCGAACTTCGGCGCCGAGCCGAATAGGTTGAACAGCTGCTTGCCGTGCGAGATCAGCGCAACCTGCACGTTCTCGCGCACGGTCATGGTGGCGAAGGTCGCGGTGATCTGGAATGTGCGTCCGACCCCGAGCCGCCAGACCTCACGCGGCTTCCGGCCCGTAATTTCCTCGCCGAGGAGGCGAACGTGCCCGCTGTCAGGCATGTTCTGGCCGTTGAGCATGTCGAAGCAGGTGCTCTTTCCCGCGCCGTTCGGCCCGATCAGCGCCAGGATCTCGCCGGCCCGCAGCGAGAACGAGACGCCGCGCACGGCATGGATGCCGCCATAGGATTTGGTCAGGCCTTCGACCGCGAGAAGTGGAGGTGCGACGCTCATTCGGCAGACTCGATCGGCTTGGCAAGCAAAGGTGATCCCGGCGGCGATGCTTTCTTGCGGCGCTGCGCCAGCATCTCCAGCGTGCCGACGATGCCCTTGGGGAAGACGACGACGATCAGCATGATGAAGCCGCCGAGCACGAGCTTCGACAGATCGGTCTGGCTCACCAGCCAGATGTTCAAAGCCTTGTAGACGATGGCGCCGATCACCGCGCCCGAGACCGTCTCGACGCCGCCGAGCAGCACCATGACCAGCGCGTCGACCGAGAGCGAAATGCCGAGATTGTCGGGGAAGACGCTGCCCTTCAGGTAGGCGAACAAGGCGCCGCCGATGCCGGCGGTCGTGCCGGCGATCACGAACGCGGTCCACTGGATGCGCTTGGCATCGATGCCGATGGCTTCACTGCGCAGAACCGAGTCGCGCGTCGCACGAAGCGCGTAGCCGAACGGCGAGAACACCATGGCCCGCAGCGCGACGGTCACCAGCGCCGCGACGCCGAGCGAAAGCCAATAGAAGCGCGACGGACTTGCCGCCCAGCTCGATGGCCAGAGGCCGAGAATGCCGTTGTCGCCGCCGGTCACGTCCACCCACTGGAACGCGATCGACCAGACGATCTGCGCGAAGGCGAGCGTCAGCATCGCGAAATAGACGCCGGAGAGCTGCACCGCGAAGAAGCCGAACACGGCCGCGCCCATGCAGCCGAGCAGCGGCCCGAGCAGCAGGCAGACGATCATCGGCAGTCCCGCCATCTTGGCGAGGAAGGCGATGCCATAGGCGCCGAGCCCGAAATAGGCGGCGTGCCCGAACGATGCGAGGCCGCCGACCGACATCAGGAAGTGCAGGCTGACGGCGAAGATCACGAAGATCGCGATCTCCGAGCCCACGGTCAGCAGATAATTGCCGGCGAACAGCGGCAGCATCGCTGCGACGATCAGCGCCGCAAGCGCCATCAGCCGCTCGTTCGACGTCAGCGGACGCCAGGGATTGACGGTGAGGCCCGGCGTCTTGCGCGCGGCCGCCTCCGGCTTGCCGAACAGGCCCCAGGGACGCACGATCAGCACCACCGCCATCACCAGGAAGACCAGGATGATGGAGATCTTCGGGAAGATCAGAATGCCGAAGGCATTCAGCTCGGAGACCAGCACCGCCGCGACGAAAGCGCCGACGATGCTGCCGAGGCCGCCGATCACGACCACGACGAAGACCTCGACGATGATCCGCAGATCCATCGCGTGGTGCACGGCATCGCGCGGGATCTGGAGCGCGCCGCCGAGCGCTGCGAGGAAGACGCCGACGGCGAACACGCTCGTGAACAGCCACTTTTGGTTGACGCCGAGCGCAGCCACCATGTCGCGGTCCTGCGTCGCCGCGCGCACCAAGACGCCCCAGCGCGTGCGCTGGAACAGCAGCCAGAGAATGCCGAGCACGACGGGACCAAGGACGATCAGGAACAGATCGTAGCTCGGAATGTTCTGGCCGAAAAAGTCGATCGCGCCCCTGAAGCCCGGTGCGCGGCGGCCGACGAGATCGTCGGGCCCCCAGATCAGCACGACGAGATCCTCGACCATCAAGGTCAGGCCGAACGTCGCGAGCAGCTGAAACAGCTCGGGCGCATGATAGATGCGCCGGAGCAGCACCATCTCGACGATGACGCCGATCAGCGCCACCGCGAAAGCTGCCAGCACGATGCCGCCCCAGAAGCCGAACGCGCCGGACAGGCGCTCGGTCAACGTGAAGGCGATGTAGGCGCCGATCATGTAGAAGGCGCCATGCGCGAAATTCACGATCCGGGTCACGCCGAAGATGATCGACAGGCCCGAGGCCACCAGGAACAGCGACGCTGCGCTGGCGAGACCGGTCAGAAACTGTACGACGTAAAAGGCCATCTTCGGTCCGGGTTAGGTTTGAAGTCACCTCTCCCCGCTCTTGCGGGGAGAGGTCGAATTGCGGAGCAATTCGGGTGAGGGGCTCTCTCCACCAGCGCGGGGCGTGGAGAGAGCCCCTCACCCCAGCCCTCTCCCCGCGAAGAGCGGGGCGAGGGAGAAAGAACTCAATCCTTCGGCCGCAGCTTCGCGACTTCGGCATCGCTCGGCAGATAGTCCGCGCCCTTCTTGTAGGACGAATCCACCATCACGCCCTTGCCGTCCTTCAGGGCGGTCTTGCCGACGAAGGCACCGAGCGTCGACTGGTGGTCGATCTTGCGGAAGGTGATCTCGCCGAACGGCGAGGGCATCGACAGCCCCTCCGCCGCCGCGATCATCTTCTCCGGATCGGTCGAGCCTGCCTTGGCAAGGATCGCCGCTGCCGCCTTGATCGTCTGATAGCCGACGATCGAGCCGAGACGCGGATAATCGTTGTACTTGGCCTGGTAAGCCTTCAGGAACGCATCATGCTCGGGCGTCTTGATCGAGTACCAGGGATAGCCGGTGACGATCCAGCCCTCGGGCGTCTCGTCCTTGAGCGGGTCGAGATATTCCGGCTCGCCGGTCAGGAAGGAAACAACCTCGCGTCCTTTGAACAGGCCGCGGGTATTGCCTTCGCGCACGAGCTTGACAAGGTCGGCCCCGAACGTGACGTTGAGGATCGCTTCCGGATTTGCCGCGGCAACCGCCTGCACCACCGGGCCGGCGTCGATCTTGCCCTGCGGCGGCCATTGCTCGTCGACCCATTGGATGTCGGGGCGCTTCTCCGACATCAGCTTCTTGAACACCGCGACCGCCGACTGGCCATATTCGTAGTTCGGCGCAATCGTCGCCCAGCGTTTCGCCGGCAGCTTGCTGGCAGCTTCCACCAGCATCGCCGCCTGCATGTAGTTGGAGGGACGCAGGCGGAACGTGTACTTGTTGCCCTTGGACCAGGTGATGGCGTCCGTGAGCGGCTCGGCCGCGAGGAAGAACACCTTCTTCTGGTTGGCGAAGTCAGAGACCGCGAGACCGATGTTCGACAGGAAAGTGCCGGCGAGCATCGCGACGCCCTCGCTCGAGACGAGCTCGTTGGCCGCGGTCTGCGCGTCCGCAGGCTTGCCGCCGTCGTCTTTGGAGATGACGACGAGCTTCTTGCCGTTGATGCCGCCGGCCGCGTTGACTTCCTCGACCGCAAGCTGCCAGCCCTTGCGATAGGGCTCGGTGAAGGCCGGCAGCAGCGAATAGCTGTTGATCTCGCCGATCTTGATGTCCTGCGCCAGGGCCGAATGAGCCATGCCGCCTGCCAGAAGCGCGAAGGCCGCGCCGACGATAGTATTTCTTGCTCGCATCCCAACCTCCAGTTTGAACTCGCCTACGACTTCTATCTCAGACCGTCTTCGCCCTTGATCTCCGCGACCGTCAGCCCGCCGACGCGCGGCAGCGGACGGCCGCTGTCGGTGACGGCGACCGCGACCATGATCTCGTTGGCACGCGGCGCGTCGTTGATCTGCACTTCCATGCCGTCGAAATGACTGCGCACGAAGGCCGCGTCCTTGTGCCCGAGCGGAATGTCCAGCGTCGTGCCCGGACCGCTGCGCTTCTTCGAGGAGGGAATCAGCGCCGCGCCTTTGCCCAGAACTTTACGCACCGGCGCGCCCATCTTGGGGTGGAGGATTGCGGCGGCGTGCTCCAGCTCGCCGTTCTCGCCGACGGCCGCGGCCTTGCCGTAGCTGTGTGCCTTGGCACCATCGATACCGAGCGCCGCCACCGCGCGCTTCGACAGGAGCTCGCCCAGCTCCTCGCCGATCGCGATCAGCGGCGAAAGATCCTCGACATATTTTCCGGCGAAAGGATTCTCGATCACGGCGATCGCGGCGGCACGCCGGGTCGGCGGCGACACCTGGCGTCCCATCTCCATCTGCGTCTCTTCGACGACGGTGACGATCTTGCGGATGATCGCGCTCATGTTTCGCTTCCCTGTTCAGGCATGGACCGCGTTCTCCAGCACACGCGGGCGCGATCGTTGCTCTTCTATATCCTTTGTTCCGATGACAAGCATATCACCACAAAGCCGCAGCACGGCACCTTCGATCAGTCTGCGATCGAACAATTGCCGTGCACATTCCGCGCCAGATTCAAGCGCGGCGGCGATCTCATCGTGAGACAGCTCGCCGACACCGCGCGTCACGAGGCGCGCGCCCAGATCGCTGTCGGGCTGAAGCTCGTTCGCAGGCTGTCGGATGATTGCGGGATGCCTGGGCAGATCGACGGCATTGGCGATCACGGTCGCGGCCGCATCGGCCTGCGAAGCGGTTGCGGCCAGCACGGTCACGGCATCGGCGATCCCGAGCGAAAAGCTGCGGCCGTGCCGACCGCTGGTCGCGACGCCCCGCACCGGATCGTCCGCATCGATCCGCATCCTCCGCATCACGCCGTCGTGGTCGGGACGATCCATCAGGCCGACCGAAAAATGCTCACCCTTGCCGAGATGCAGCGCGATGTCGCCGCCATTGTTGACGTAAACCCGATCGAGCGGTGCAGCGCGCAGCATCGCGGCCAGAATCTCCTCCGCGACGCTGCCGGCAACGGCCGCCATCGGTGTGATGAAGCAATCGGCGGCATAAGGCGCGACAGCAGCGTGCATGCGGCGGGCGACAACGCCCTTCAGCGAGGTCTTCTCCCCGACCGCCGTACGCAGCCCTGGCAATTCCGCGCAAAGCTCGTCGAGCAATCCGGTGAACCGCAGCGCCGCAGCCTCATAGGCGACCCGCACCGCATCCGTACGTCCCCTCGCCTCCACGATCAGATCGATCGGTCCATCCTGCAAATGCAGCCGCCGGCCATCAGACAGCAATGCGATTTGCGGGCGCCTGATCATGTGCGAGGCCCCGGAATCGGGTTCTGCCAGGGCAATTGGCGGACATCGTCGCCGCTCTGCACCTCGGAGAGCGGCTTCACATAATCCATGTGTCCGCCAAGCGCGGCATAATCGGACAGCTTCATCGTGAACTCGATCGGCGCGACCAGGGCCGGTGTCGGCACATAGCCGAACGCGCCTGACGGCATCTGCGTCACATCGACCATATAAGTGATGCCGCCGCCGGGCCAGACATAGACCGGCGCGCCGCCGCTGGTGACGCGCGTCAGCGCGTCCTTCACCGAGCGAGTCAAACGCACGGGATTGTCGGTGACGCCAGCCCGCAGTGAACCGCCCGCGCCCGCCATGAACAACACCGTGCACAAGGCGGGCTCGCAATTTTCCTGGATGCGCTCGACCGAAAACTTCAAATCGTCCGGCATCTCGGTCTCGACCGGCTTCAAGGCCTCATCGAGCACGTAATAGGACGAATGCTCGCCGGTGGTGGAGACCATCAGCATGGTCAGGCCGGGCTTGGCTTCCTTGGGATCGAACGGGCCGAGGATCGCCAGCGGATCGGAGATGTTGGTGCCGCCCCAGCCGGTGCCGGGATCGGCGACCTGGAAATAGCGGCCCGGCGTCGAGCGCCGCCCCTTCATCTTGATGCCGGTGTCGGCGATGTCGAGCAGCTTGCCGGCCTGATGCTCCGAGAGCACGCCGGTGATGTGGTCGTCGACCACGACGACTTCGTCCACCCTGCCGTGCCATTGCTTGGCGAACATGCCGATCGTCGCCGAGCCGCAGCCGACGCGCATGCGCTCTTCCTTCACGCCGTTGACGATCGGCGGCTGCCCGGCCTGCACCACCACGGTGGCGCCGCCGTCGATGGTGAACTCGACCGCCTTGCAATTGGCGAGGTCCATGAGCGTGTCGCAGGTGACGCGGCCCTCCTTCTTGGAGCCGCCGGTGAGATGATGCACGCCGCCGAGCGAGAGCATCTGCGAGCCGTATTCGCTGGTCGTGACGTGGCCGACCGCCTCGCCCTGCGCGCGCACGGTCGCGGTCTCCGGGCCGAGATAGCGGTCGGTATCGATCTTCACCTTGATGCCGCAATAGGAGAAGATGCCCTCGGTGACGACAGTGACCATGTCGACGCCGTCGACCTCCGCAGAGACGATGAACGGCGCCGGCTTGTAGTCGGGATAGGTCGTGCCTGCGCCGATCGCCGTCACGAAAGTCGAGGGCTCATGGACGATCTTGCCGTCCCAGTCCTCGGTGCGGCTGAACGGGACGAGCTTGCCGCCATGAGAGACGGTGCGCTCCAGGATGACGTGCGGATCGACGCGGACCAGCTTGCCGTCGTGATTGGCATAGCGATCGCAGGCCCCCGCCGCGCCCGGCTTGATGTAGCACATCACCGGACAAGCATCGCAGCGGATCTTGTCGATGACGGCGCTCGTCGTTTCTGTCACCATGTCGGAGCCGGCGGACATCGCAGTTATCATTCGTATACGAACGATGTTGCGCGCGCTGCCCCGGGGCTGTCAAGCGGCGGTGCAGCGCAAAAGATGCCACTGCCGCATAAAACCTCATTTGCCTATCCGCACTGTCCACAAAGAAGGCAGCCGCGCTGCAGTGCGGCATGCACGGCTTGCACGTTTGTGTACAAACGGTATCGTCGCGGCGTCCGATTTTCGCGATTGCATGATCTTGGATATCGTCTTGGGCTTGGGAACGAGGATGACGCAGACACCGATCCGCCTCACCGTGAACGGCAGGATCCACGAGGTCACGGCAGCGCGCGACACGCCGCTGCTCTACGTGCTGCGCAATGATCTCGCGCTGAACGGCCCGAAATACGGCTGCGGCTTGGGAGAATGCGGCACCTGTACTGTCCTGATCGACGGACTGGCGGCACGCTCCTGCGTGATTCCGGTGAGCGGCTGCGCCGGGCGCGACATCGTGACGCTCGAAGGCCTCGGCACAAGCGACAAGCCCGACGTCGTGCAACAGGCCTTCATCGACGAGCAGGCCGCACAATGCGGCTATTGTCTCAACGGCATGATCATGACCACCAAGGCGTTGCTCGCGATCAACCCGCGGCCGACCGAGCAGGAGGCGCTGGCGGCGCTGCGCTACAATCTCTGCCGCTGCGGGACGCATGTCGAGATCCTCCGCGCGGTGATGCGCGCATCGGGCCAGCTCACCGAGGCCGCAGACTGATGGCCTCCTTTGTTTCGAACGGAGCTGAGCGCGGGGGTTCGCTCGTCGTCGCGCGCAGCGTGGACGAGGTCACGTCGGAGACCTTCGTCCGCATCACCGCGGACGGTTCGGTCACGGCCTATAACGGCCATGTCGATCTCGGCACCGGCATCCGCACTGCGCTGGGCCAGATCGTCGCCGAAGAGCTCGACGTCTCCTTTGCGCGCGTCGTCGTCGTGCTCGGCGACACGGCATTGGTGCCGAACCAGGGCGCGACGATTGCGAGCGAAACCATCCAGATCACGGCCGTGCCGCTGCGGAAGGCCGCGGCGCAAGCGCGGCACTTTCTGATCGCGCGCGCCGCGGAACGCCTGGACTTGCCCGAAGCCGAGCTCAAGATCGAGGACGGACTCGTTCGCGGCCACGACAACCGCAGCATCAGCTATGGCGAGCTCATCGGCGACGAGGCGATCCGCCTCGAGCTGGCCGATGACGTGCAGGTCAAGCCGGTCGGCGATTACGCCATCGTCGGCCAGTCGGTGCCGCGCGTCGATCTACCTGCTAAAGCCACGGGCGAGCTGACTTTCGTGCACGACATCCGCGTGCCCGGGATGGTGCATGGCCGCGTGGTGCGGCCTCCCTATGCCGGCGTCGATGCCGGACCGTTCGTCGGCACCAGCCTCATTGCGGTCGACGAATCCTCCCTGCGCGACATTCCCGGCCTTGTCGCCGTCGTGCGGATCGGCGATTTCGTCGGCGTCGTCGCCGAGCGCGAGGAGAATGCGATCCGTGCGGCAGAGCAGCTCAAGGTGAGCTGGAAGCCGACGCCGACGCTTGCCGATCTTGGCGATGTCGAGACCGCCCTGCGCGCCAATCCCTCGACGCCGCGCACGCTGATCGACAAGGGCGAGGTCGACAAGGCGATATCGAGCGCGGCCAAGCCGATGCAGCGCACTTACGTCTGGCCGTATCAGATGCACGCCTCGATCGGCCCCTCCTGCGCCGTCGCCGACGTCCAGGACGGCAACATCCGCGTCTGGTCGGGCACGCAGAACCCGCACGTGCTGCGCAGCGACCTCGCGCTGCTGATCGAGCGCCCCGAGAGCGAGATCGAGGTTATCCGGCTTGAGGCCGCCGGCTGCTACGGTCGCAACTGCGCCGACGACGTCTCCGCCGATGCGCTCCTGCTGTCGCGCGCCGTCGGCCGTCCCGTCCGCGTGCAATTAACGCGCGAGCAGGAGCACGCCTGGGAGCCCAAAGGCACCGCGCAGCTCATCGACGTCAATGGCGGCCTCGACGCTGACGGCAGCATCGCCGCTTACGATCTCACCACGCGCTACCCCTCGAACGCCGCTCCGACGCTGGCGCTGCTGCTGACCGGTCGCATCTCCCCCGAGCCCACCGTGCTCCAGATGGGCGACCGCACCGCGATCCCGCCCTACGATTACGAGCACATGCGCGTCGTCGCCCACGACACGCCGCCGATCGTGCGGGCCTCCTGGTTCCGCGGCGTCTCGGCATTGCCGAACACTTTTGCGCATGAATCCTATATCGACGAGGCCGCGAGCGAAGCCGGCGTCGATCCGATCGAGTATCGTCTTCGCTATCTGAAAGACCAGCGCGCGGTCGATCTGGTCAATGCGGTGGCCGAGCGCGCGGGCTGGACGCCCCGCCCCGTTCGCGAGGAGAAGGACGGCGAGGTCGTGCACGGCCGCGGCTTTGCCTATGCGCTCTATGTCCACAGCAAGTTTCCCGGCTATGGCGCGGCGTGGTCGGCCTGGGTTGCCGACGTCGCGGTGAACAAGACGACCGGCGATGTCAGTGTGACGCGCGTCGTCGCGGGGCAGGATTCCGGGTTGATGATCAACCCGGACGGCGTGCGCCACCAGATCCAGGGCAACGTCATCCAATCCACCAGCCGCGCGCTGATGGAAGAGGTGTCGTTCGAGCGCGGCACTGTGGCCGCGCGCGAATGGGGTGCCTACCCCATCATCCCGTTCCCCGACGTGCCAAAGATCGACGTCTTGATGCTGCCGCGGCAGGACCAGCCGCCGCTCGGCGTCGGCGAGTCTGCTTCGGTGCCGAGTGCGGCGGCGATTGCGAATGCCATCTTCGATGCCACTGGCGTGCGCTTTCGCGAGCCGCCGTTCACGCCTGAGCGCATCCTCAAGGGGCTGCGCGGCGAGACATCGGCGACACCGCAGTGCCTGCCTGCGCCGGCAGCCGCGCCTCAATCGCGTATCTGGGAAAATCCGTTCGCCAGGCGCGCTGGCATCTTCGCAACGATCGCAGCCGTCTGTACCGCCGCGATCGGCATCGGCGCGGCGCTCCTTCCCGGCCGGGCCATCGCGCCGATCACCCGTCCGGATGCATCGGTCTATTCCGCAGCGACCATCGCCCGCGGCGAGCAGCTTGCAGCGCTTGGCAATTGCGCGGAGTGCCATACCAGCATTGGCGGCGCGCTCAACGCCGGCGGCCGCGCATTGGAGACGCCATTCGGCACGATCTATTCGACCAACATCACGCCCGATGTCGAGACCGGGATCGGCGCCTGGTCCTACCCTGCCTTCGAGCGCGCGATGCGCGACGGCTTGCATCGCGACGGACGCCAGCTCTATCCCGCCTTCCCCTACACGCATTTTGCAAAGACCAGCGACGCCGATCTGCAGGCGCTCTACGCTTATCTGATGGCGCAGCCTGCGGTGCGCGCGACGACGCCAGCGAATGCGCTCGCCTTCCCGTTCAATCTGCGCCCGCTGCTGGCGGGCTGGAACGCGCTGTTCCACCGGACCCACGAATTCAAGTCGGACCCCTCAAGGTCCGAGGCCTGGAATCGCGGCGCCTATCTGGTCGAGAGCCTCGGCCATTGCAGCGGCTGTCATTCGCCCCGCAACGCGCTCGGCGCCGAGCAACGCAACGCCTATCTTGCCGGCGGCTTCGCCGAAGGCTGGGAAGCGCCGGCGCTGACCTCGCTCTCGCACGCGCCGATCCCGTGGAGCGAGGATGAGCTCTACGCCTATTTGCGCACCGGCCAGTCGCGTTACCACGGCGTCGCCGCCGGACCTATGGCGCCTGTTATCCGCGACCTCAAGGCTCTGCCCGACCAGGACATCCGTGCGATGGCGGTCTATCTGAACTCCTTCAACGACACGGCCGATACACCAGCGCCGGATGCGCTCGCCGCCAAGCTCGAGAGCGCAACGCAAGTGACCGTCGCCTCCTCCGCGGGCGCCCGCCTCTATCAGGGCGCCTGCGCCGTCTGCCACGAGGTCGGCGGCCTGCCGCTGTTCGGCAGCCGGCCGTCGCTCGCGCTCAACAGCAACATTCACAGCACGAAGGCGGATAATCTCGTGCAGGTGATCCTGCACGGCATTACCGACCCGGTCTCCAGCGATCTCGGCTACATGCCCGCGTTCAGAAACAGCATGAGCGATGCACAGGTCGAGGAGCTCGTGACGTTTTTGCGCAAGCAGTTCGCGCCGGACCAGCCGGCCTGGACCGGCGTGCGCGAGACGATCTCGCGTGTGCGACGTTCGACTCACTAACGTCATTCCGGGGCCCGAGCATGGCGAGGGAGCCTGGAATCCATAACCACCAGCCGGGGTTATGGATTCTCAGATGCGCAATTGCGCATCATAGCTCGCCGCTTCGCGTCGCCCCGGAATGACACTGCGTGAATACTCTATCCGTGCTTCATCTCCACCGGCGGCGTGCCGTGGGTGTGGAACGACTCGATCGTCTTCAATCCCCAGGCCTGGCCTTTCTTGCGCTCCTCCTCGGTCCACACGATCGGCTTCCAGTCGGGCGCGAGGATGAGGCGTGCGCCGGCATTGGCGACTTCGACGCGGTTGCCGCCGGGCTCGTAGACATAGAGGAAGAAGGTCTGCTGGATCGCGTGCTTGTGCGGGCCGGTCTCGATGTGCACGCCGTTCTCTAGAAAAATGTCCGCGGCACGCAGGATCTCCTCGCGGCTGTCGAGCGCGTAGGTGACGTGGTGGAAGCGGCCCGGCACGCCCGAATGATCGAGCGAATAGGCAAAGTCGTAGCTCTTGTTCGACATCGTCAGCCACATCGCAGCTTCACGGCCGTCGTTGAGCACGATCTGCTCGGTGAGGCGGCAGCCCAGATAGGTCTCGAAGAACTCGCGGTTGGCCTTGATGTCGACGGCAAGACAATTGAGATGGTCGAGGCGGCGCACATTGACGCCGCGGGCGGGAAAGCGCTGCGCCTGGTTCTTCAGCGCAGGCTTGAGTTCGGGCGGCGCCTGATACCATTCGGTCTCGTAATAGAGCTCGACGATGTGGCCATCGGGGTCACTGCAACGGAAGGTCGGCCCCTGCCCCATGTCGCCGTCGATCCAGCCGATATCGAAGCCGGATCCTTTTAGCGCCGCAACACGGCGCTCCAGCGCCTGCTGGCTGCGCGCACGGAGTGCCATGTGGCCCATGCCCGAGGTCTTCGACGCCGTGAGCTTGAGCGAATAGCGCTCGTAATCGTCCCAGCCGCGCAAGTAGACCGACTCGCCCTTCTGGCCGCTGACGGTCATGCCCATCACATCGACGAAGAACCTCAGGCTCTCGTCGGGCTTCGGCGTCAGCAGCTCCATGTGGCCGAGATGGGCAAGATCGAGGATCGGTTCGGGCTGCATGTTATCCTCCTGGAGCAGCGCCGGGCTTTCTGCGCAGCGCCTCATTTGTACTAATGTACAAATCATTAGGTCCAGTCAACAAAGCAACCGACGTCCCTTGCGGCGATCGGCGCCTGACCGCCGTCCTCCGGACGAAGCGGGCAGCCTGCCCGAATGGTAAACTCTTCCTTAAGGACCATCTCACCTGAAGGGCCCGGAATGCAGCATTTTCCGGGTGATTCTGTCCTTAAGCCGGCGTTGGCGACAAGGCTCCGGACCGAATTACCGCGGATTTAACGGAGCCGGCGCGTCCGGCGTTTAACCGTTTGTGCAGCGACGGCCGCGCATAGTCCGGGCAACTCCCCTTGCTCTTGCCAGGTTCATTCATCGTGACATCCTTTGGACGCGTGATTTCGGTTCGCGGATCGCTCGCCCGGGTTGGGCTTCTGGCGGAAAGCCGGATGCCGATCTCGGAGGTGCGGGCCACCGTCGGCCGTTTCGTCAGCATTCGCTGCGCCAGCTCGGTCATCGTTGCGATGATCACGGAGGTCTCCTGCGAAAATCTGTCGAGCTCGGACAATTACATCGCCATCGCCTCGGTCGACCTGCTCGGCGAGATTCTCAATGCCGCGGACAAGGCCAAATTTCAGCGCGGTGTCACCAACTATCCGACCATCGGCGATGCCGTCGACCTGATCACGAGCCAGGAGCTGCGCACGATCTACGCGCCGACCGGCTCGGACCAGATCAATGTCGGCTTCCTGCAGCAGGACCGCTCGGTCGTCGCCTATGTCGACGTCGAGGAAATGCTGTCCAAGCATTTTGCCGTGCTGGGATCGACCGGCGTCGGTAAATCGACCGGCGTCTCGCTGCTGCTCAACGAGATCCTGAAGGCGCGGCCAAACCTGCGCATCTTCCTGCTCGACGTGCACAACGAGTATGGCCGCTGCTTCGGCGACCGCGCGCTGGTGCTCAACCCGCGGAACCTGAAGCTGCCGTTCTGGCTGTTCAACTTCGAGGAAATCGTCGACGTGCTGTTCGGCGGCCGCGCCGGCGTGCCGGAAGAGCTCGACATCCTCGCCGAAGTGATCCCGCTCGCCAAAGGCGTCTACACCCAGTACCAGAACGCCGACCGCATCGGCCTCAAGCGCATCGATCCCAAGCAGATCGGCTACACCGTCGATACGCCGGTGCCCTATCGCCTGGTCGACCTGCTGTCGCTGATCGATGAGCGCATGGGCAAGCTCGAGAACCGCTCCTCGCGCATCATCTATCACAAGCTGATCTCGCGCATCGAGGCGGTGCGCAACGACCCTCGCTACGCCTTCATGTTCGACAACGCCAATGTCGGCGGCGACACCATGGCCGAAGTCATCAGCCATCTGTTCCGCCTGCCCGCCAACGGCAAGCCGATGACGGTGATGCAGCTCGCCGGCTTCCCGGCCGAGGTGATCGATTCCGTCGTGTCCGTGCTCTGCCGCATGGCCTTCGACTTCGGCCTGTGGAGCGACGGCGTCTCGCCGCTGCTGTTCGTCTGCGAAGAGGCGCACCGCTACGCCTCCGCCGACCGCAACATCGGCTTCGGCCCGACCCGCAAGGCGGTATCGCGCATCGCCAAGGAAGGCCGCAAATACGGCGTCTATCTCGGCCTCATCACCCAGCGCCCCGCCGAGCTCGACGCCACCATCATCTCCCAGTGCAACACGCTGTTCACGATGCGCCTCGCCAACGACCGGGACCAGGCACTGCTGCGCGCCGCCGTGTCGGATGCCGCCGCGAACCTGCTCTCCTTCGTGCCGTCGCTCGGCACCCGCGAGGTGCTGGCGTTCGGCGAAGGCGTGGCGCTGCCGACCCGCTTGCGCTTCAAGGAGGTGCCGCCGCACCAATTGCCGCGCGGCGAGGCCACCATCTCGAGCGTGCCCTCCGTCACCTCCGGCCACGACATGCATTTCGTCAGCGCCGTGCTCGAACGCTGGCGCGGCGCCACCTCGCAGCGCGACGTGCCGAACGACCCCGTGTTCTCGGCACCGCCCGCGAAGACGATGTCCAGCGTCGAAGCCCCGATGCTGCAGCCCTCGATGGGCCTCGACCCGGACCGCTTCTCGCTGCTGAAGAAGCCGCTGCGGTAAGGCCTCGCTCCAACCACATCGTCATTGCGGGCGCAGCGAAGCAATCCGGAGTCTTTCCGCCGGGGGATTCTGGATTGCTTCGCTGCGCTCGCAATGACGGAGGATGGAACGTCGTTCCCACCTGACACCTTCGTCGCGGCCACTTCGGACCGGCAGATTGAGCCCGCCTTCCGCATCGACTATGGTTCCCGCCTAAAAGCCGGAATCCATGCCCATGACAAAGACCGCCGCGCAACGCTTTCCCGCCCCCGCCCTCGAAACCCTGCCCGACGACATCCGCACGCGCCTCCTTGCCGTGCAGGAGAAGAGCGGCTTCGTGCCGAACGTGTTCCTGACGCTGGCCTACCGCCCTGACGAGTTCCGCGCCTTCTTCGCCTATCACGACGCGCTGATGGAGAAGGACGGCGGCCTCACCAAGGCCGAGCGCGAGATGATCGTGGTGGCGACGTCGGCGGCCAACCAATGCCAGTACTGCGTGATCGCCCATGGCGCGATCCTGCGCATCCGCGCCAAGAACCCGCTGATTGCCGACCAGGTCGCGATCAACTACCGCAAGGCCGATATCACGCCGCGGCAGAAGGCGATGCTCGATTTCGCCATGAAGGTTTCAGCCGACGCGCAGCGGGTTTCCGAGGACGATTTCGCCGCGCTTAGCCCCCACGGCTTCAGCGACGACGACATCTGGGACATCGCCGCGATCTCCGCCTTCTTCGCTCTGTCGAACCGGCTGGCGAATTTCACGGGCATGCGGCCGAACGAGGAGTTCTATCTGATGGGCCGCCTGCCGAAGACGTAATCGAGGCGCCATGACCGAGCTCGATTGGCCCGAAATCCTGCTGCGCCTCGGCACGGCCACGCTTGCCGGCGGCGCGATCGGCCTCAACCGCGACCTGCACGGCAAGCCGATCGGGCTGAAGACGCTCGGCATCGTCGGGCTCTCCACCGCGAGCGTGGTTCTGCTCGCATTGCAGCTCGCCGAACCGGCCAGGGTCGTCGACGCCGCCAGCCGTGTCATCCAGGGCATCCTCACCGGCATCGGCTTTCTCGGCGCCGGCGTCATCGTGCACCAAAGCACCGGGTTTCGCGTTCGAGGCCTCACCAGCGCCGCCTGCACTTTCCTTGCCGCCTGCCTCGGCATCGTCTGCGGCGCCGGACAGTGGAGAGTCGTCGTCGTCGCCCTGGCGCTGGCCTTCGTCCTGCTCACGATTGGCCGTCGCCTCGAGCGCCGGCTGCATCGCATGCTTGGCGGCAAGGAAGATCCGCAGCGGACGGAGACCTCGCCGAGCTCGGGTCAGCGGGAGAGCGATTAAAATCGCAACCGCCGCGCCCAAATCGGCTTCAGCAGTTCGAGCTCCGTGAGCACCAATAGTCCGGCGCCGAGCGTGATCATCAAATCGTCAACATGCAGCGGACCGAAGCGAAACAGGCCGGACGCCGGCGGCCAGAACAAGGCTGTGGCGAGAACTAGCGCAATCAAGAGGAATATCCAGAGCAAGGCCGCGTTCGGACGGAAGAAGGCAGACAGGAACGATGCGCTGAAGGATCGATTGACCAGCACCAGCGCGAGGACGCAGGCGACGAGCGCAATGAATGCGAGGGTGCGAGCCTCATCGGGCGGCAGGCCGGAACGAAGCGCTGCGACGAAGATCACGGCGATCAAGGCGAAGGCCATCGCGCCCTGCAGAACGCTCCAGGCGATCAGGGGCCACGAGAACAGCTCCGCATCGGCATGCCGCGGCGGACGCTTCATGACGTCGCGCTCCTCCCGCTCGGCCTCGAACACCAGCGAGCAGACCGGATCGATGATCAGCTCGAGAAAGGCAATGTGCACCGGGCCGAGCACCAGCGGCAGCCCGAACACCAGGGGAAGCAGCGCAAGACCCGCGATCGGCACGTGGACGGCAAAGATGAAGGCCATGGCCTTGCGCAGATTGTCGTAGATCCGGCGACCGAGGCGGATGGATGCGACGATGGAGCTGAAGTCGTCGTCGAGCAGGACGATCGAGGATGCCTCGCGAGCGACGTCGGTGCCGCGGCCACCCATCGCGATTCCGATATGGGCGGCCTTCAGCGACGGCGCGTCGTTGACGCCGTCGCCCGTCATCGCAACGATCTCGCCGCTGCGCTTCAGCGCCTGGACGATCCGCAGCTTCTGCTCCGGCAGAACCCGCGCGAAGACGTTCACCTTCCTGACGAGTGCCTCGATCTCGCGGTCGTCAGCGAGCTTGACCTGCTCCCCGGTCGCGACCTCATCGACGTCGAGCCCGGCTTGCGCGGCGATCGCCATGGCGGTTGCCGGATAGTCGCCCGTGATCATGACGACGCGGATGCCGGCCGAACGGCACTCGCGAACCGCCTCCGGAACATGAGGCCGCAACGGATCGGCAAGCCCGACCAGCCCAACGAAGCGAAATACGAAAGCCTCCTGGGATGCCGGCAGGGAAGCCTCATCGCAAACGGCAACCGCCATCCCCAGCACCCGAAGCCCGTCCTTCGCCATGGCCCCGACGGCAGCTTGCACGGCCTCGCGATCGGCTTCGTTCAGCCTGCACAGGCGCGCAATCGCCTCCGGCGCGCCCTTGGCGCATGCAATGAGCTCCGCTGCCGCGGATGTCCGCCAAGCCTGGGTCATGGCGAGCAGCTCGGGGCGCAGACCATAGGTGCGCACCAGCGTCCGCCCGCTATCCGTCGCGTCGCCGTCCCGCAGCACACCACGCGCGAACGCATGCAGCGCCTTCTCCATCGGATCGAACGGCTCCGGAGAGCTTGCCAGCGCCCCGCAGCGCGCCAGCTCTGCGAACTCGGGCCCGACCTGATCCGATCCGGACGCCTCCGCACGCAGGCGCGCGCCGTCCAGCAGGCGCAGTTCGGCGACCGACATCTGGTTCTGCGTCAGCGTTCCGGTCTTGTCGGTACACAGGACTGTTGCTGAGCCGAGAACCTCGATGGCCGCGGCTCGCCGCGTCAGGACGCGGGCCTGGGAAATCCGCCACGCACCCATTGCCATGAACACCGTGAGCACGACGCTGAATTCTTCTGGAAGCATCGACATGCCGATGGCGACGCCTGCCAGCAGCGCCTGCAGCCAGTCGCCGCGCGAGACGCCGTAGAGCACAATCGCGGCCAGGCTGATGATGGCGCCGCCGAGAAAGCAAAGCCGCACCAGCCTTGCGGTCTGTTGCTGAAGCCGCGGCGGCTCGGCCTGCAGGCCGCGAAGCGACAGCCCGATCTTCCCGATCTCGCTGCGCGGCCCGGTGGCCTCGACCAGCGCCAGCCCCTCGCCGCGCACGACGAGCGAACCGGAATACACGAATGGCTGATCCTCGCCGCCGGGCCGGTGAGCGGCTACTTTGCTCTTGTCGGCGGTCTTCTTGCGGACGGGCACCGACTCGCCGGTCAGCAGGGACTCGTCGATCTGCAAGTCCCGCGCTTCGACGAGCGCAGCGTCGGCGGGGACGCGATCGCCTTCACCGAGGACGAGAAGATCGCCCTGCACGACCTCGCGGCCGGCAATTCGCCGGCGCGCACCGTCACGCACCACCAGCGCCCGCGGGCTGGTCAGGTCGCGCAAGGCTTCCAGCACGCGCTCGGTCCGGGTTTCCTGCACCACCGTGATCACGATGGACATCGCCCCGAAAGCCAGCAGGATCACCGCCTCCTTGAGATCGCCGAGCACGAGGTAGATCAGCCCGCCGCAGAGCAGCAGCAGGAGCATCGGCTCGCGCAGCACTTCCACCACGATGCGCAGCGGACTGCGTCGTTCCGGCCGAGGCAGTTCGTTGGGGCCGTCTGCCGCGAGCCTCGCCCGGGCGTCGGTCTCGCTCAGGCCGACCGCACCTTCGCGTTGCACCTCGCTCACGATTTCCGCCGCAGGCTCCAGAAGCTGCCGGCTCCGACGATTGCAGTGGCGAGCAGGACGGCAACGAAGGTCTGGATGATGGTGAAGTTCAGCGCGTCACGCGCGACGAATAGCGCCGTGATCGCGCCGGCGAGGACGAAAAGAATGCGAAAGATGACGCTCATGGCCGTGCCTCCAAGGTCTGCATGACAAGATCTGCATTGACTTGGAGCCCGGGCCCTCCGCATCGGGGCACAACGCTGTCGCTGCAACCATGCAGGCAGAGCTTAGCCGGTCGGGGCGAGGCAGGTTTGCGACAGGTCAAGCCGACCCATCCATCATCGCTCGCCAGATGCGACGTGATGTCCGCCTCGGAGCGCGCAGCCGCCGCATCGCTCACGGCTGCGAGGCCGTATGCGGCTAGCGCTTCGCCATCAACTCGAGCGCCGGAGCAAAGCGTTCCGCGAACGTCAACGACTTGGCGTGGTGGACTGCGGCAAAGGATGCAGAGATTCCCGCCGAAGCGACCGCGAGCAAGGCAACTACGAAAGCCAGACGGCGCATGTTCGCCTCCTGTGTGAGCTCGACTACTCCATAGAGATGGGACTGCTCTGTTTCAGGACGGTTTCGTGGGCGGGGAAATTGATTTCGCTCAAGCGGCTGTGATGAGATCCGACTTATCTGGGCGCAATCCATACCCAACTAACAAGAGTAGACGTGTTTTGCAGCGCCGGCCGTATTGGGAATTTTGATACCCGCGAGCGCGATCCCAGGCACTGCGACGACGAGCAACATTCGCTGCAATGGGAGTCATCGAGGACTACGCAAATGAAGATCGTGATCCAGAAGCTCAATGGCCTGTGGCACCTCATCGTCGGATCGAGCCGGATCCGAACGCCGTTCCTGGACACCCAGGACCGCGCGCTGGTGGTCACTTACGCCCGCCGCGCCTATCCCGGCGCCAGGATCTTCCAGCGCGACTGATGTGATTACTCTTAGTCGTCGTCCGCCGGGCCGCACCAGCCGGGCAGATAGATCGCATTCTTGCTTCTGGCCGCGACCATCGCCTTCTCGAGCGCATTGTCGAAATCGGCCTCCACCGCCTTGCGCGAGACCTGCCGGCGCAGGAAGTCGGCCCACAGGAATTCAGAAAACGGTGTGGTGTCCTTGGCGAAGCCGCCCATGCGGCGCAATTCGCCGGCAAGACTGCGGAATGGATCGTCCTTGAGGTCGGCAACCGATTTCGGCAGGTCGCGGAACGAGCGCCGCTCGCCCTTGGCGTCGTAAGGATAGACCCAGCGCTTGTTGTCCATGACGCCCCAGAACGCCTCGCGCTCCACCATCCTGAGATCGCCGACGACGGTCACCAGCACCTCCTTGACACCTTCATCGTGCAGCGCGCGGCCGAGGTGATGATGATCGATCACGTAGTAGCGCGCGTCGGGACCGTAAACGACGGGGATCATGTGCTTGCCGAGCAGATCCGCCTGCTTCTTCTTGCCATGCTCGCGCCAGCGCTTCCGCTTCTCCTTGACCTCGCGCATGCCGACCGTCATCTGCGTCGGCCGGAGCGACAGGATCGGAACCGGATGCACTCTCGGCTCGCGCGCGTTGGTCGTGGTCATGATCGAAGGCCCCTGGCATGCAACTACGGTTCGGGTTCCCGCGACTATGCCACGGGTCCCGCGGTGGCAAAATCCGTTCGGAAGACGCGCAGATCACAAGTCGATACCGGCCGGTAAAAAGACGTCCTCAATGGCTGTCGCTATGCCCTCGTTGCAAATAGTACGAACGCACAAAATGCAGCCTAGCATTGCGAAGATTTACTGCAACGCGTGCCTCACCTATGCTATCTAGATCGCTGCTTCGGAGTGATCCCCGCCCCATGAACAACCAGCGGCCCATAAGCTCTGATGAGGAGCACCGGGTGCTCCAGTTCAGGCCGCGCACCCCGCCTTCCCCAAGGGTCCAGCGCGGCAATGGCTCCGTGCAACCGCTCCGCCTCACGCCCGAACGGCTGGACCTGTCGCGCTACGAGCAGCCGCATGCCGAGCCCGACAATTACCGGCAGCGCATGCTTGCCAATATCGCAGCGCTCGCCTTCACCATCGCGCTGACGGCGATCGGGATCTGGCTCGCGGTCAGCATCGCCGACCTGCGCCGGACCCAGGATTGCGTGCTGATGGGCCGCCGCGACTGCGTCAAGATCACGACACCGCATATTTAGGACCGGCCCGGCACGGACCTCATGGCGGACGGACCCAGCCGGCATCCCCAGCCGCGTCCGGTGCAGTCCCCGGGGGCCTGCCCGGCTCCATTGAACTCAAGGCGGCGCTCCGATATACGGGCTTTCGACCCGGCCAGAGGGGGGTTTGAGGGCGTCATCAGGGCGCGATGCCCAGCCACCGTGCCACTCTGGACAATCTGACAAATACCTACAATATATCAAAGGCTTAGTGATGTCCTCCACATTCGATCAGGTCGCCACGATCATCGCTGAAACCTGCGACATCCCGCGCGACACGATCACGCCGGATAGCCATGCCATCGATGACCTCGGGATCGACAGCCTCGATTTCCTCGATATCGCCTTCGCGATCGACAAGCAGTTCGGCATCAAGCTGCCGCTGGAGAAGTGGACTCAGGAGGTCAACGACGGCAAGGCGACCACCGAGCAATATTTCGTGCTGAAGAACCTGTGCGCCCGCATCGACGAACTGGTTGCGGCCAAGGGCGCGAGCGCCTAAGGGCGCAGTCATGCAACTCGAATACTTCCACATGATCGATCGCATCGTCGACCTCAAGGTCGACGAGAAGACGATCGTCGTCGAAGCGCAGGTCCCGCAGGAAAGCACCATCTTCGAGGGGCACTTCCCCGGTTATCCCTTGATGCCCGGCGTGCTCCTGATCGAATCGATGGCGCAGGCCTCGGGCTGGCTTCAACTCGGCGTGTTCAGGTTCGAACGCATGCCGATCCTGGCCGCCGTGAAGGAGGCCAAGGTCCGCGGCTCGGTCTTCCCCGGCGATCTCATGAGCATCGAGGCGAGCCTCACCCATGAAGGCTCCGGCTATGCCATGACCGAGGCCAAGATCCGGGTCGGCGGCAAGCTGCGCGCGAATTCGGCCCTCACCTTCACGCTGATTCCCTTCCCCAATGCGGATATGCGCTCCCACATGGACGCCATCGCCAAGCGCGTCGGATTTCCGCAACAGGCCGTATCGTCATGACTGACACTCCCGCTTTGAAGCCGGGCCAGACCGAGGTCTGGATCACCGGCATTGGGCTCGCCACCTCGCTCGGCGAGGGCCTCGACGCCAACTGGGCCGCGCTTTCCGAGAAGCGCATCAATGTCGACGAGAAGGGCTTTGCGCCCTACATCGTGCATCCCTTGATGCCCGTATCCTTCGACAGCCAGATCCCGAAGAAGGGCGACCAGCGCCAGATGGAAGCCTGGCAGCGCATCGGCACCTATGCCGCTGGCCTTGCGCTCGATTCCGCCGGCATCAAAGGCAACAAGGACATCCTGTCGAAAATCGACATGGTCGTCGCCGCCGGCGGCGGAGAGCGCGACATCAACGTCGACAGCGGCATTCTCACCGCCGAGGCCAAGGGCGCCAACGCGCCGGGTTTCCTCAACGAACGGCTGATGAGCGATCTGAGGCCGACACTGTTCCTGGCCCAGCTCTCTAACCTGCTCGCCGGCAACATCGCCATCGTGCACGGTCTGGGTGGCACCTCGCGCACCTTCATGGGCGAAGAGGTCGCCGGCGCCGATGCCGCCCGCATCGCGCTCGCGCGCATCGCCTCGGGCGAGAGCGACATCGCGCTGGTCGGCGGCTCGTACAACGGCGAGCGCAAGGACCTGCTCGTCCTCTACGAGTTCGGCGATTTCAACCTGAAGGACAAGTTCACGCCCGTCTGGGCCCGCAAGGATAATCCCGGCTTCGCGCTCGGCTCGGCCGGCGCTTTCCTGGTGCTGGAATCGAAGGCGCATGCGGAAGCGCGCGGCGCCAAGCCGTTCGCAAAGCTGTCGAGCGTCGTCGCCGACCTCGCCAAACGCAAGCAGCCCGGCGACATGGCCGCGACGCTCGAGAAGCTGTGGGCCAAGCTGCCCAGGCGCGAGGGCAAGGGCGCGATCATCACCGGAGCGACCGGGGCGGAGCCCGCGACCTCGGACGAGCGCGACTTCCTGAAGAACCATGCCGACTTTCCGGTGCGCTCGACCGGCACGGTGTTCGGCCACGCCATGGAAACGCAATTTCCGCTCGGCATTGCCCTCGCCGCATTGTCGATCTCGCGCGGCGCGCTGTTCCCGCCGAATGATTCCACGGGGACCGAGATTGAAATGCAGGGTGCGCCCACCCAGATCGTGGTGGTGGGAGCCGGACACTGGCGCGGCGAAGGCATGGCGCTGGTCGAGGCGGTTTAATCAGCTCAAGCGGGGATCGACATGACTGCACCACGCGACAAACTCGGGCGTCCCGTCGTCGTCGTCACCGGCATGGGCATCATGACCTCGCTCGGCGCCGGCAAATCCGACAATTGGGCAAAGCTCGTCGCCGGCGAATCCGGCATCCGCACCATCACGCGTTTTCCGATCGACGGCCTCAAGACCACGATGGCCGGCACGGTCGATTTCGTCAGCGCCGATCCGTTCTCTTCCACCGCCCTGTCCGAGCGGATGGCCGAGCTGGTGACGCAGGAAGCGCTGGAGCAGGCCGGCATCGGCGCCAAGGCCGATTTCCCGGGTCCGCTTTTCCTCGCGGTGGCGCCGGTCGAGGTCGAATGGCCGCAGCGTCGCGAGCTCGGTCGCGCCGTCGGCCAGCAAGACATCACCTATGACGATCTGCTCCGCATCTCCGGCGGCGGCAAGTTCAGCGCGTATCATCATCGCTTCATGTTCGGCTCGGTTGCTGCCCATCTTGCCGAGACCTTCGGTACCAAGGGCTCGCCGATCTCGCTGTCGACGGCCTGCGCGTCCGGAGCCACCTCGATCCAGCTCGGCGTCGAGGCGATCCGCCGCGGCGAGACGGACGCAGCGCTGTGCGTCGCGACCGACGGCACCGTGAACCCGGAAGCGCTGGTGCGCTTCTCGCTGCTGTCGGCGCTTTCGACCCAGAACGACCCGCCGCAGGCGGCCTCCCGTCCCTTCTCCAAGAACCGCGACGGCTTCGTGATGGCCGAAGGCGCCGGCGCGCTGGTGCTGGAGAGCTATGAAGCCGCCACCGCGCGCGGCGCAAAAATTCTCGGCGTGATCGCCGGCTGCGGCGAGCTCACCGATTCCTTCCACCGCACCCGCTCCTCGCCCGACGGCAAGCCGATCATCGGCTGCATGAACAAGACGCTGGCCGATGCCGGCATGACGCCGGACCAGATCGACCACATCAACGCGCACGGCACCGCGACGCCCGAGAACGACAAGATGGAATTCAACACGACGTCGGCCGTTTTCGGCGAGCTCGCGCAGAAGATTCCGGTCACCTCCAACAAGTCGATGGTCGGCCACACCATCTCGGCCGCCGGCGCAGTCGAGGCGATCTTCTCGCTGCTCACGCTCGAGCATCAGCGCATTCCGCCGACGATCAACTACGACAATCCGGATCCCACGATCCTGTTCGACGTCGTCGGCAACAAGGCGCGCGATGCGCGCGTGACCGCGGTGATGTCGAACTCGTTCGGCTTCGGCGGCCAGAACGCTTCGCTGATCCTGACCCGCGAACCGGCCTGACCGGACGCATGGCGCTGCTTCCTGCGAGCACGAAGGCCCGCGCGCGGGAGGCTGCCAAATCGCTCGGCGGCAGCCTGATCGGCGCCGCGACCGTCGCGATGCTGCGCACCACGCGCTATTTCGATCCGGCCAAGACCTCGGACTTCTTCGCGCGTGCCGTCAAGCTGATCGGGCCGCGCCTGCGCGAGCACCGCATCGGCCGCGCCAACCTCGCCGCCGCCTTCCCCGAGAAGTCACCGGAGGAGATCGAACGGATCCTGATGGGCGTCTGGGACAATCTCGGCCGCGTCGGCGCCGAGTTCGCCCATATCGATCAGGTCTGGGACTACGCCCGCGATGTCCCGGAGAAGAGTCGCATGGAGATTTCCCCGCGCAGCATCGAGCTGTTCGACCAGATCCGCGACGACGGCAAGCCGGCGCTGATCTTCGCGGCGCACCTTGCGAACTGGGAATTGCCGGCGCTCGCGGCGGTCGCGCATGGCCTGGACACCGCGATTCTCTATCGCCGCCCGAACATCGCCTCGGCCGATCGCATCATCCAGGAGATGCGCCAGGTCAACATGGGCACGCTGATCCCGGCCGGCCGCGACGCACCGCTGCGGCTCGCACAGGCGCTGAAGGACGGCAAGCACGTCGCCATGCTGATCGACCAATATCTGACAGCCGGCGTCGAGGTCACGTTCTTCGGCCGCAAGACCCGCGCCAATCCGATGCTGGCGCGCCTCTTGCGCCAGGTCGAATGCCCGATCCACGGCGTGCGCATCATCCGCCTGCCCGGCGGCCGCTTCCGCGGCGAGCTCACTGAAGAGATCCAGCCGGTGCGCGATGCCGACGGCGGGATCGACATCCAGGGCACGACGCAGGCGATCACGAGCGTCGTTGAAAGTTGGGTTCGCGAGCATCCCGAGCAGTGGCTGTGGCTGCACAGAAGGTGGCGGTAAATACTCCGTCATTGCGAGCGCAGCGAAGCAATCCAGAATCGTTCCACGGAAGCAGTCTGGATTGCTTCGTCGCTTCGCTCCTCGCAATGACAGGCGCTACTACCGCCCCGTCTTCACCTTCGTCCACAGCCGGTTGATGATCCGCTGCGTGGCCGGCTCGCGCGCCGTGATGACGAACAGTTTTGCGAGCGTCGCCTCGTCCGGATAGATGTTCTTGTCGTTCAGGATCTTCGGGTCGACCAGCTTCTGGCTGGCGAGGTTGCCGTTGGCATAGGACAGGAAGTCCGAGTTCTTGGCGGCCACATCAGGCCGATAGAGATAGTTGATCAGCTCGTAGGCTTCCCTAACGTTCTTGGCATCCGCGGGGATCGCGAGATTGTCGAAGAACATCTGCGCGCCCTCCTTCGGGATGGTGTAGCCGATCTCGACGCCGCTTTTGGCTTCGGCGGCGCGGGCGCGGGCCTGCATGATGTCGCCGGACCAGCCGACCACGAAGCAGATCTCGCCGGTCGCCAGCGCGCTCAGATATTCGGAGGAGTGAAACTTGCGCACGGACGGGCGGACCTTGGCGACGGCATCGGCGGCCTTCTCGAGGTCGGCCTGCTTGGTCGAGTTCGGATCGAGCCCGAGCCAGCTCAGCGCCGCCGGGAAGATGTCGTCGGCGGAATCGAGCATGTGCACGCCGCAATCTTTGAGCTTCGCCAGATTCTCCGGCTTGAAGACGATGTCCCAGCTGTCGATCTTGGCATCGGGGCCGAGGATCTGCTTCACCTTGGCGATGTTGTAACCAATGCCTGTCGTGCCCCACATGTAGTTGGCGGCGTAGACATTGCCGGGGTCGTAGGTGGCGAGGCGCTGCGTCACCACCGGCCAGGCATTGGCGAGGTTCGGGAGCTTCGACTTGTCGAGCTTCTGGAAGATGTTGGCCTTGATTTGGCGCTGCAGGAAGTACGCCGTGGGCACCACGACGTCATAGCCGGACTTGCCGGCCATCAGGCGCGTCTCCAGCGTCTCGTTGGCGTCGAAGGTGTCGTACACGACCTTGATGCCGGTCTCCTTGGTGAAGGCTTCAAGGACCTCAGGCGCCATGTAGTTGGACCAGTTGTAGAAGTTGACGACCCGCTCCTCGGCCCTAACAGGGGCGGAGAGCAACGTCAGTGCCGCAGCGATCGCGAAACCAAGCCTGGGGCGGCCGACGTTCGTCATCTCGATCTACCTCTTGCGTCCACGCACCGCGTCCGACAGCCGCTCCAGCGCGGTGTCGAGCGTCTGGTCCTTCTTGGCAAAACAGAAGCGCACCACCGAGGTCACGGGGTCCTGCTCGTAGAACGCCGAGACCGGGATCGCGGCGACCTTGTAGTCTTTCACAATCCGCCAGCAGAACTCGGTGTCACTCTCGTTGAGCCCGAGCGGCGACAGGTCGACGGTGAGGAAGTAGGTGCCTTGCGACTTCAGCACGGGAAAGCCGAGGCTCTCCAGGCCCTTGGTCAGGCGGTCCCTGCTTCGCGTCAGATCCTTGCGCATCGACAGGAAGTAGTCGTCGGACTTGCCGAGGCCATAGGCGACGGCGGCCTGCAGGTTCGGCGCGGTGGTGAAGGTCAGGAACTGGTGCACCTTGGCGGCGACGCGCAACAGCTGTGGCGCCGCGCAGACGAAGCCGATCTTCCAGCCCGTCAGCGAGAAGATCTTGCCCGCCGAGCCGACCTTGATGGTGCGTTCGCGCATGCCGGGGATGGTGATCAGCGGGACATGCTTGTGCTCGTCGAAGGTGACGTGCTCCCAGACCTCGTCGCAGATCGCGATGACGTCGAACTCCTGGCAGTAGCGCGCCAAGAGCTCGAGGTCCTCGCGCGGATAGACCACCGCGCTGGGATTCAGGGGGTTGTTGAACAGCACCGCCTTGGTTTTTGAATTGAACACGCTTTTCAGCATGTCCTCATTCAGCCGCCAGTGCGGCGGCTCCAGGCGAACCAGGCGCGGAATGCCGCCGGCCTGGCGGATGATCGGCAGATAGGAATCATAGACCGGCTGGAAGCAGACCACTTCGTCGCCGGGCTGGACCACCGCGAGGATCGCCGAGGTCAGCGCCTCGGTCCCGCCGGAGGTCACCATCACCTCGCTCATCGGATCGAGCTTGAGGCCGTGCCAGTGGCTGTAATGGGTCGCGATCGCCTGGCGCAGCTCCGGCAGGCCCATCATCGAGGGGTACTGGTTGTAGCCGTTCAGCGAGGCCTCGGCCGCGGCGCGGCGGATGTCCTCGGGGCCGGGATCATCCGGAAAACCCTGGCCGAGATTGATCGCATTGTTGTCGCGCGCGGCCTGCGACATCGCCTCGAAGATGGTGACGGGAAGGTCGGCGAAGACCTTGTTCAGCGAAGAGCTCTTGGTCGTCATTGCGCGGTTAGCCACCGACCTTGCTGGGAAGCCCGGCCGCCTTCCAACCCAGCATGCCGCCGGCCAGATGCTTATCGTAAGGCAGGCCCGCCGCCTGCGCCGCCAGCGAGGCCGTCACCGAGCGCTTGCCCGAACGGCAGGCGAACACGACCTCCTTGCCGGCCGGATCGGGGATCGCCTTGGGATCGAAGGTCGAGAGCGGAACCACGACGCCGTAAGGGTACGCCTCGGCCTCGACCTCGTTCGGCTCACGGACGTCGACGAGCAGATAGCGCCCTTCCGCGACACCCTTGGCGACCTCGTCCGGGGTCAGATCCTGCACTTGATTTGCCACATCATCCTCCAACGTCGCGGGCCGCGTACCGGGGCGATCCCGGCCGGCGGCAACCTCGCCTCTCGGGAGACGAAAATCAAGCGCTACAAAGGCTTGAGCCGCGCGGCGCAAGTTAAAGCTAAATCGCAGCGACTTGAAGTGCGGCTTACGGGGCACTTCACCTCTCCCGTAGGGAGAGGTCGGATCGCATTGACAGATGCGATCCGGGTGAGGGGTTGCGGTCTCATTGAACGCTGCGGCCTCTCACCCGGATTTGCTGCGCAATCCGACCTCTCCCCCGATGGGGAGAGGTGGACACTTGAGCCACTTGCTCGAACGTAATCCTAGATCGTCACCTGCGTGCCGACCTCGACCACACGGCCGGACGGGATCTGGAAATAGTCGGTGGCGTCGTTGGCGGAGCGGCTGAGCGAGATGAACAGCCGGTCCTGCCAGCGCGGCATGCCGGAATGGGCGGCGGGCTTGAGCGCCCTCCGCGACAGGAAGAACGAGGTCGACATGATGTCGAACTGCCAGCCCAGCTTGCGGGCGATCGCGAGCGCCTTCGGCACGTTGGGCGATTCCATGAAGCCGAACTTCAGCGTCACCTTGGAGAAGGTCGGTGAAATCTGCTCCAGCTTCACCCGTTCGGCCGGATCGATCCGCGGGGTTTGCGCGGTCTCGATGGTGAGAATGACGTTCTTCTCGTGCAGCACCTTGTAGTGTTTCAGACTATGCATCAGCGCGGTCGGCGCGCTGAGCGGGTCCGAGGTCAGGAACACCGCAGTGCCAGGCACTCGCTGCGGCGGCCGCTTCTCCAGCATTGCCACGAGATCGGCGAGCGGGAACTCGAGCTTGCGCGACTTTTCAAATAGCAGCCGGCTGCCGCGCCGCCACGTGTACATGAGGATGATCATGAGCGCGCCGAGCGCCAGTGGCACCCAGCCGCCCTCAAACACCTTCAACAGGTTCGCGCTCAGGAAGGTCAGATCGAGGAACAGGAACGGCGCAATCAGCGCGCCGGCGGCAAGCGCTGACCAGCGCCAGCCCTTCCAGACCACGACGAAGCCCATCATCGCCGTGACCACCATGGTACCGGTGACGGAGATGCCGTAGGCGGATGCGAGCGCGCTCGACGAGCGGAACAGCAGCACTAGCAGCACCACCGCGACCAGCAGCAGCTGGTTGATGCGCGGAATGAAGATCTGGCCGGAATGGGCTTCCGACGTATGGCGAATTTCAAAGCGCGGCAGCAGCCCGAGCTGGATCGCCTGGCGCGTCAGCGAATAGGCGCCGGTGATGACGGCCTGGCTCGCGATGACGGTCGCCATGGTGGCGAGCACGACCATGCAGCCTCGGAGGAAGCCTTGCGGGAATAGCTGAAAGAACGGGCTCACGATGGCACCGGGATCGCCGAGCACCAGCGCGCCCTGCCCCAGATAGTTCAGCGCCAGCGAGGGCAGCACTACGATGAGCCAGGCGGTCTGGATCGGCCGCTTGCCGAAATGGCCGAGGTCGGCATAGAGCGCTTCGGCGCCGGTCACCGCCAGGAACACAGCGCCCAGCGTCACGAAGCCGATGACGCCATGGTGCAGCATGAAGTTCACGGCATAGAGCGGGTTGAGCGCGAGCAGCACCTGCGGGTGCTGGGCGATCTGAGGGATCGCCGCCACCGCCAGGACCGTGAACCAGACGCACATGATCGGGCCGAAGAAGGCGGCAACGCGCGCCGTGCCGCGGGACTGCACGGCGAAGAGGCCGACCAGGATCACCACCGTCAGCGGAACGATGTAGGGCTCGAACCTGAGCGTGACGTCCTTCATGCCCTCGATCGCCGACAGCACGGAGAGCGCCGGCGTGAGCACGGCATCGCCGTAGAACAAAGCTCCGGAAATGATGCCGAGCAGCACAATGGTCGCGCCGCCGCGGCCGGTGCCAACCGCCCGCTGGGCCAGCGCCATCAGTGCCAGCGTGCCGCCCTCGCCGTTGTTGTCGGCGCGGAGCAGGATCACGACGTATTTGAGCGTCACCACCACGATGAGCGCCCATAGAATCAGCGAGAGCACGCCGAGAACGGCGGCCGGCGTCGGCAATCCCTCCGCGCCCGAGGCGGCCATCACCGCCTCGCGGAACGCGTAGAGCGGGCTGGTGCCGATGTCGCCGTAAACGACGCCGATGCTGCCGAGCGTCAGCGCGCCGAAGCCGGCGGTGGTATGGGCCTCGCCATGCCCATTGGCCGCCACCGTTTCCGGGGCGGGAACTGCTACGTCGCTTGTCATGGGAGAGCCCGATGGCCTCTAAAATGCTTCACTGCACAATGGCGGAAGAGCGCGCGGCTTATAGTCCTGCGCCACCGGCATGGCCTAGCCCGATTCTGGGTCGTAGCCATGCAAATATGCATGGCTACGCCAGTTGCATTCTAGATAGTGACCTGGGTTCCGACTTCGACCACGCGGCCGGTGGGGATCTGGAAGTAGTCGGTGGCATCATTGGCCGACCGGCTCAGCGCGATGAACACATGATCCTGCCAGAGCGGCATGCCCGACTGTGCCGAGGCCTTCAGTGACCTGCGCGAGACGAAAAACGAGGTCGACATGATGTCGAACTGCCAACCCTGCTTGCGTGCGATGGCGAGGGCCTTGGGCACGTTCGGCTGCTCCATGAAGCCGAAGCGCAAGCGGACCTTGGAGAACTTGTCGCTGATCTTCTCCATCCTGAACCGCTCCGACAGATCGACCCGGGGCGTCTGCGCGGTCTCGATGGTCAGTATCACGTTGTGCTCGTGCAGCACCTTGTTGTGCTTGAGATTGTGCAGGAGCGCGGTTGGCACGAAGGCGGGATCGCTGGTCAGGAATACCGCGGTGCCCTTGACGATGTGCGGCGGCCGCTTCTCCAGGCTGCGGATCAGGTCGTCCAGCGGCACCTCGATCCGGCGCGTCTTCTGGATCAGGATCGCCGAGCCCTTGCGCCAGGTCCAGATCGTCCCGGCCATGACGACGCCGAACAGGAGCGGCACCCAGGCGCCATCGAGCAGCTTGAGCAGGTTGGCGCTGAAGAAGCTCAAATCGACGATGACCAAAGGCACGATCAGGGCTGCGGCGGTAGCCGCGCGCCAATTCCACAGCTTCCAGATCACGACGAATCCCATGATGCCATCGGCGACCATGGTGGTTGAGACCGCAAATGCCGTAGGCCGAGGCCAGATTGCTGGGGGTGTGGAATAGAAGCACCAGCAGCATCACGCCGATCAGCAGCAGCCGGTTCACCCGCGGCAGGTAGATCTGGCCGGCATGCGATTCGGAGGTGTACCTCACCTCGAAACGGGGCAGCAGGCCGAGCTGCACGGCCTGATGGACCAGCGAATAGGCGCCCGTGATCACCGCCTGGCTCGCGATCACGGTTGCAGCCGTCGCAAGCCCGACCAGCGGCAGCACCAGTGTCTCGGGGACCATGCGATAGAACGAATGCTCGATCGCGCTGGGATCGGACAGCACGAGCGCACCCTGCCCGAAATAGTTGATCAGGAGCGCGGGCAGCACGAAGAACATCCAGGCTGACTGGATCGGCTTGCGGCCGAAATGGCCGAGATCGGCGTAAAGTGCCTCTCCGCCCGTCACCGCGAGGAACACCGCGCCGAGCGTCACGAGGCCGATCACGCCGTGCGACAACACGAACTGCACCGCATAATACGGATTGATCGCCGCCAGCACGGTCGGGTCGTCGGCGATGTGGACAGCCCCCATGATGGCAATGACGGTGAACCAGGTGACCATCACCGGCCCAAAGGCCGAGGCGACCAGCGCGGTCCCCTTGCTCTGGACCGCAAACAGCAGCACCAGGATGAGGACGGTGACCGGCACGACATAGGGCTTGAGCGCGGGGGTTGCGAGCTTCAGACCTTCGACCGCCGAGAGCACCGAGATCGCCGGCGTGATCATGGAATCGCCGATGAACATGGAAGCGCCGATCACGCCGAGCGCGAGCAGAACCCAGCTTCGCCGCCCGAGCGCGCGCTGGCCGAGCGCCATCAGCGAGAGCGTGCCGCCCTCCCCGTTGTTGTCGGCGCGCAGCAGCAAGAGGACATATTTGGCGGTGACGACGATCAGCAGCGCCCACAGGATCAGCGAGAGCACGCCGAGCACGATGGCGCGCGAGACCGGCTCGCCATGGGCCGCGGCCTTGACCGCCTCGTGGAATGCGTAGAGCGGCGAAGTGCCGATATCGCCGAAGACGACGCCGATGCTCCCTAGCGTAAGGGCCCAAAAACCTTGGGTGGGCCGCCCGTCCTGAGTCTCGGCCTGTGTGATGCTCGCGGTCATGACGGTGAAGAACGCTTCGTCCCAGAAATTGATCCGGCGCCTTTTGACGCTTCCGGTGCACCTGTCAATCGGCTCACCACCATAGCAGGCGCGGAGCCTGATGCTGTGACGCTAGAGCCACGCTCATCGCCTGCGCGACGACATGCCTCAGGTAAGATGGTAGCGCAAGGGGTTACGGCTTGAGATTCGGCGGCAACGGTGGGTCTTCGCGCATCAAGGTGATGGTCACCCGCCGGTTGGCGGCGAGCGAGGGATCGTCCGGAAATAGCGGCTGGGTATCGGCTTTGCCGGAGACGGCGAAGATGTGCGACGGCGGTAGGCCCTGGCGCTCGAGGATCTGGCGCACGGCGTTGGCGCGATCGGCCGACAGATCGAAGGCGCCATAGTCGCTGCGGGTCGGCACGAACCCCGCCGCGGTGTGGCCGGCGATGGAGACGCGGAGCGGCGTCGCCTTGAGCGGGATCGCGAGCTTCTCGACCAGGCGTCGAGTGCGGTCGTAGGGCACCTTGGAGCCGTCGGCGAACATCGAGCGGCCGTCCTGGTCGACGATCTCGAGGTTGAGACCCTGCTTGGTCTCCTCGAACATGATGTGCTTGGACATCTCGGTCAGCTCGGGCATGTCCTGCAACGCCTGGCGCAGCGAGGCCGCGGCCAGCGCGAAATTACGGTCGACCTTGATCTTCGCGCCGGAGGTTTTTTCGCGGTCTTCCTGATCGGGCGTCGGGGTGTTGGAGGCATCTTCCGGCTGGATGTGGTCGACGTTCTTGAGTCGCGGGCGCGTCGGCAGGCCGTCGGATTCGACGATGCCGGAATAACGCGCTTCGGTCTGCACGCCGAACGCCTCGCGCATCGAGCCCGCGACGATCTTCAGCTTGTTGGCATCTTGCGTCGAGAACGCGACCAGCATCACGAAGAACGCCAGCAGCAGCGCCATCAGGTCGGCGAAGGTCACGAACCAGCCGTGGCCGCCGCCGTGAGCATTGCCGCGCTTCTTCTTGGCCATCTCTCAAAATCCGGGCGGCCTCAAGCCGGCACCGGCTCGCCTTCGGTGTGACGATGCTTCTCCGGCAGATAGGCCAGCAGCATCTCGCGCACCAGGGTCGGGCTCTTGGAGTCGCGAATCATCAGGATGCCGTCGATGATCAGGGTACGGTTGGTCTCTTCGTCCAGCAGCTTGCCGTGCAGCTTGTCGGCAATCGGCAAGCAGATCAGGTTGGCGACAACGGCGCCGTACAGGGTCGCCAGCAGCGCGGTGGCCATGAACGGACCGAGCTTGGAGGGATCGGACATGTTGGAGAACATCTGCACCATGCCAAGCAGCGTGCCGATCATGCCGAACGCCGGGGCGCAGTCGCCGACGGCGCGGTAGATCTTGCTGCCCTCGTCGAGGTGCATCAGGAAGTTGTCGCGGTCGCGCTCCAGGTTGTCACGAATGAAATCGAGATCGTAACCGTCGGCGACGTAGCGGATGCCCTTGGCGAGGAACGGCTCGTCGGTCTCGACCTTTTCCAGTCCGACCGGGCCCTGCTTGCGGGCGATTTCCGCGATGCGGGCGAGCTCGTCGACAAGGTCGTGAGCCGAAAGGCGGCTCAGGGTGAAGGCAAACTTCGCGCCCAGCGGCACGCCGTGGATCATCGCAGACAAAGGAAAGCGGATCATCGTCGCTGCGAACGAGCCGCCGAAGATGACGATGACGGCGTGGATGTCGTAGAACATCCCGAACGTACCGCCCATCAGGATCAGCGACGACACAACAATGGCGCCTGCGACGAGGCCGACAAGTGTTGCGATATCCATGATCGACTCCAACGCCTACGCAACAACGGCCGTCCTGGCCGCTGGCGCGGCTCAACCCCGAACCGCATCGCAGACCCTAGAGCGCCGCCCTTAAAGGCGCGTAAAGGTTAAGTCTCGACGATGTGCCGCCTGCCGCCGCAATTTGTCCCGGTTGCCGTCCAGCGATAGGAATTTCAACCCTTCGCTAACCATAATCAGGCGCCCACGACGTCAGGTCGGCTGCGGCCCTCCGCCACATCGTGGACCGGCATCGGTTAGTGTCTGCTAGCGTTGCGACAGGGCCAATCGCGGAGCCAGCGCGATGTTGATGCTATTCGGTCTACTCACGGCGCTGCCCGCGGCGCTGGCGTTCCACCTGCTCGAGCCGGAACTCGTGCTTCCGGCGTTCAGCGTGCTGCTCTTTATCGAGGCCGCCTTCGCCGTGCTCGCAGCGCGGTTGATGCGCAGCGCCAACAGCGCAGACGATATCACCCTCTGGGACCTTGCCGGCGGCTTCACCCTGATCGGATGCGCCGCCGCCGTGCTCGGAGAACCGAATCAAGTCGCCCTGCTTCTGACAGAACAAGGCGGCATTCGGCCGTCGTCCGGGCCGTAGATTGCCCTAAAACGCGATGCGATTAGGATGAATCGTCTATCGCGCTTTAGGTTATTGTTTGAGCATGATCTTTTCGGAAAACCGCTACACGCTTTTCCGGATCATGCTCCAGCAGCCGTCAATGGATCTCCGCAGAGCGCTTCAACGCGGCCTTGAGCTTCTCGAGCGAGAAGTCGGGACTGCGGGCGATCTCCAGGATCGGCGTCTCGCGGCGGCCGCACAGTTCGGCGGCCTCCGGCAGCTTTGCGGCAAGGTCAAGCGGGATCACGATGGCGCCATGCCGGTCGGCGTGGATGAGGTCGTCCGACTTCACGGTCATGCCGGCGACGCGCACCTCGCCGCCAAAGCTTTCCGCGTGCACCCAGGCGTGCGACGGGCCGATCGAGCCGGCTAGCGCCTGGAACCCGGGCGCCCATTGCGGGATGTCGCGGATCGAGCCGTCGGTGATGACGCCGAGGCAGCCGAGCGCCTTGTGCACGTTGCTCTGTACCTCGCCCCAGAACGCGCCATAGCCGACGTCGGGTCCGTCGATGTCCTGGATCACCGAGATGCGCGGGCCATGGCCGGTGCCGACATATTCGTAATATGCGATTCGGCGCTTGGACTGCTCCTCGGCCGGAAGCGATGACTTCAGAACCGAGCGGATCGTCACCGTGCGGGCATAGCCGACGATCGGCGGCAGGTCGGGAAACGGACAGACCAGCTGCTTGGTGGTGTAGCCGATCAGCCGCCGCTCGGGCGCCACGATCTCCATGGCGTTGCAGATCGTCGGCGTATCGTAACGGCCCAGCGCTTCGAGGACGGAAGCGGGCAGCGGCCCGGTCGCGGAATTGGTCACGGCGTTCTCTCCCAGGTTGGCGGCGATTGATTGCGCGATGCCGCCGGCACAAGGGCGATATAGCCGAGATCGGATCTCGACCCAACTCGGGCAGACTTCATGGCAGATATCCGCGAGGAGCGTTTTAGTGCAGTCGTCCGGGCCGATCGTCGTCTTGCGGCGGCTCCGACAAATTCGCCAGCGTCGGCGCCGAGGGCGGTGACGGGACCTCGCCTCCCGCCGGCGCGGTGGCTTCCATCGCGCGCGCCTGGTCGCGATAGGATTTGTAGCCGAGCGGCAGCGCGAGAAGGTACAGCACCGTGCCGATCGACAGCACGTGCCAGGGATAGGCGATCAGGAGCGCGATGAAGACGATCACGGCGACGAAGGCCGGCAGCACCAGCTCGGGCGGCACGCGCATCCGCTTGGTCTTGCCGGAGAACACCGGCAGGCGCGACACCATCAGAAACGCGATCAGAAGCGTGTAGGCCGCGGTCACCGCCGCAGGTGTGCGCCCGACGTCGAGGAACGCGACATAGATCGGCAGCAGCACGGTGATCGCGCCGGCGGGCGCCGGCACGCCGGTGAAGAAATTGGCGGCGAAAGCCGGCTTGTTCGGATCGTCCATGGTGGCATTGAAGCGCGCAAGCCGCAGGCCGCCGGAGATCGCGAACACCATGGCGGCGATCCAGCCGGCATTGCCGAGCTCGTGCAGCTGCCAGAAATACAGCATCAGGCCGGGCGCCACGCCGAAATTGACGAAGTCGGCGAGACTGTCGAGCTCGGCGCCGAACTTCGACTGCCCCTTGATCATGCGCGCGATGCGGCCGTCGATGCCGTCGAGCGCGGCGGCGAACACGATGGCATAGACCGCGAGCGTCATCCGTCCTTCGATCGACAGGCGGATCGAGGTCAGGCCGGCGCAGATCGCCAGCAGCGTGATGACGTTGGGCACCAGCATCCGCACCGGGATCGGTCGGAACCGCCGGCGGCGGACGTCGGGATCCTTGAAATCGTAAGGCGTCATGGCTCGTCCTTATCTCAAGGCGAGATATAGCAAGCCGCGCCGCCCTCCGCCATTGCGGCGGAACGCCTGCGAGCACCGACTATTGGTTAATTGGCGCGGAACGCGCGGGCCTGGTCGTCGCCGGCCAGGTCGGCCAGGATCGTCTCTCCGGCAATCGCGGTCTGCCCTTCCGAGACCAGCGCCTTGGTGCCCACCGGCAGGTAGACATCGAGGCGCGAGCCGAAGCGGATCAGTCCGAAGCGCTCGCCGACGCCGATCGCTTGCCCCTCCTTGACGAAGCAGACGATGCGCTTGGCGACGAGACCGGCGATCTGGACCACGCCGATCCGCGCCGTCGGGGTGGTGATCACCAGCGAGTTGCGCTCGTTGTCCTCGCTCGCCTTGTCGAGCTCGGCGTTGATGAAGAGGCCGGGCCGGTAGGCGATGCGATCCACCCTGCCCGCCACGGGCGCGCGGTTCACGTGGCAATTGAACACGCTCATGAAGATCGAGACGCGCGGCAGCGGCCGGTCGCCCAGCCCAAGCTCGGCCGGCGGCAGCGCCATGGTGATCATGGAGACGCGCCCGTCGGCCGGCGACACCACGAGACCCTCGCCCACCGGCGTCACACGGACGGGATCGCGGAAGAACAGCGCACACCACACGGTCAGGATCGTGCCGATCCACCCCAGCGGCGACCACAGCCAGAACAGGAGCAGGCTCGCCAGCGCAAAGGCGCCGATGAAGGGATAGCCCTCCTTGTGGATCGGCGGGATCTGACGCTGGATCGAATCGAGAATGGACATTGCTTTTTGCCGGTCGGGGTTGATGCCACGGGGTCGTCGCGCGGGCTTGTTTAGGCCAGACTTTTGTTTAGGCCAGACTTTGTTTAGGCCAGACTTTGTTTAGGCCAGACTTGGGACCGGAGACAAGGTCACTCCGCCGCCGCGGGCGTCGTCAGGTTATCATCGACCGGCGGCGGCTCCCGGTTGGGCGCGGCATTGGTGTCGGCCATCTTGGCCAGCTTCTCGCGGGCCTCCTCGGCCTCGCGCTGCCTGTTCCACATGCTGGCATAGAGCCCGCCCTGTGCGAGCAGGCTCGCGTGAGTGCCGCGCTCGGCGATGCGGCCCTGGTCCAGCACGATGATTTCGTCGGCACCGACGATGGTGGACAGGCGATGCGCGATCACCAGGGAGGTGCGGTTCTTCGCCACGCGGTCGAGCGCCCCCTGGATCTCGTGCTCCGTATGGGTGTCGAGCGCCGAGGTCGCCTCGTCGAGCACCAGGATCGGCGGCGCCTTGAGCACCGTGCGCGCGATCGCCACACGTTGCTTCTCGCCGCCCGACAGCTTCAGGCCGCGCTCGCCGACCTGGGTCTCATAGCCCTTCGGCGCCATGCGGATGAAGTGGTCGATCTGCGCCAGCCGCGCGGCCTCCTCCACCTCGGCATCGGTCGCGTCCCAGCGGCCGTAGCGGATGTTGTAGCGGATGGTGTCGTTGAACAGCACGGTATCCTGCGGCACCATGCCGATCGATGCGCGCAGGCTGGCCTGCGTGACCTCGCGGATGTCCTGGCCGTCGATCAGGATCCTGCCGCCGGAGACATCATAGAGGCGAAACAGGAGCCGCGAGATGGTCGATTTGCCGGCGCCGGAGGGGCCGACGATGGCAACCGTCTTGCCGGCCGGCACTTCGAAGCTGATGCCCTTGAGGATGGGGCGCGCCGGCTCATAGGCAAAGCGCACGTCCTCGAAGCGCACCGTGCCGGCGGAGATGACCAGCGGCTTCGCGCCAGGCGCGTCCTTGATCTCGGCCTCGCGGCTGAGCACGCCGAACATCTTCTCGATGTCGATGATCGCCTGCTTGATCTCGCGATAGACCATGCCCATGAAGTTCAGCGGCTGGTAGAGCTGGATCATCATGGCGTTGACCAGCACGAAATCGCCGACGGTGTTGGTGCCGTTGCGCACGCCGATCGCGCACATCAGCATGGTCGCGGTCAGGCCCAGCGTGAAGATCACCGCCTGGCCTGTATTGAGCACCGCGAGCGAGGTGTAGGTGCGGACGCTCGCCTCCTCGTAGCGCTCGACCGACCTGTCGTAGCGCTGCGCCTCGCGTGCCTCGGCACTGAAATACTTCACCGTCTCGTAGTTGAGCAGCGAGTCGATCGCCTTGGTGTTCGCCTCGGTGTCGGAATCGTTCATCTTGCGGCGGATGCCGATCCGCCACTCGGTCGCGACGTAGGTGTAGTACATGTAGAGCGTGACCGTGATCAGGGTCGCGACTACGTAGCGCCAGTCGAATTGCCAGAGCAGCACCGCCAGCAGCAGCGAGACCTCGACGATGGTCGGGATCAGCTGCAGGATCACCATGCGCACGATGACCTCGATGCCCTCGCGGCCGCGCTCGAGCACGCGCGTGAGGCCGCCGGTCTTGCGCTCGAGGTGAAAGCGCAGCGACAGCTCGTGCATGTGGATGAAGGTGAGGGTCGCGAGCTTTCGCACCGCATGCATGGCGACGCGGGCGAAGATGCCGTCGCGCCATTGCGTCAGCACCGCCATCAGGATGCGCATCACGCCGTAGCTCGCGGTCAGCAGCAAGGGCGAGGCGATCACCCAGAGATGCCAATTGTCGGCCGCGACCGGCGCGGTGTTGGCGCCGGTCAGCGCATCCGTCGCCCATTTGAAGCTGAACGGCACGGTGAGCGTGATCAGCTTGGCGGCGAGCAACAGCACCAGCGACCAGACCACCCTCATCTTCAGGTCGAAACGGTCGCCCGGCCAGATGTAGGGCCACAGATGTGCCAGCGTGCCCATCAGCGTGGCCCCGGCCTGCGATCCTGCCACGGAAGGATCAGGAACGTCGGCGCCGTCGAACGATTGAGGTTGGTCCATCAACAAACCCGAAAGCCCGCCGGATGCGGGCGCAACTGCGATTAACGATTTTCGCCCGTCATATAGAGCCTTCCCGATGCCCGCGCACCCCGCCAGATGGCGAATCTTCGATTGTTTGTCGCGATTTACCGGTAAATTCCCGGAAGTATCGAATCACCGTTTGGGCTTGACGCCACTTCGCTGCAATGCATCATGGCACCAATGAGCACGATCAAAACTGTCTGTGTCTATTGCGGCTCCGGCCCTGGAACAAATCCCAACTTCATTGAAGCGGCGAAGGCGCTCGGCAGAGCGCTGGCGGAAAGCAAGATCCGCCTCGTCTATGGCGGCGGCTCGCTCGGCCTGATGGGCGCGGTCGCAACCTCCGTGCTCGATCACGGCGGCATGGTCACCGGCATCATCCCTGACTTCCTGCGGATGCGCGAGAATGCGCTGACGCGCGTGCAGGAGATGGTCGTCACGCCCGACATGCACGAGCGCAAGCGGCTGATGTTCGAGCGCTCCGACGCCTTCGTGGCCCTGCCCGGCGGGCTCGGCACGCTCGAGGAGCTGGTGGAGCAGCTGACCTGGCAGCAACTCGGTCGTCACGCCAAGCCGGTGCTGCTCGCCAATATCGACAATTTCTGGGAGCCGCTGCTCTCGCTGGTGTACCACATGCGCCAGACCGAGTTCATCCGCGCCGGCCTCACCGTCGATATCCTGAAGGCGGACAAGGTCGAGGAGATCATCCCGCGGCTGCGCGCCGCGGCTGCGCAGATTCCTGACAGCGAGCGCGATCTCGCGCCGGAAGTGGCGCGAAAGCTGTAACGCCCTACGCTGCCGGGAACGTCACGGCCTCGATGCGATTGCCGTCGGGATCGGTGACGAAGGCCGCGTAGTAGCGCACGCGATCGTGCGGCCGGATGCCAGGCGCGCCGTCTGATGCCCCGCCAGCGGACAGCGCTGCCGCATGAAACGCATCGACCTGATCGGTCGTCTTCGCCCGCAGGCAGATGTGCACGCCGCTCTCCGGCGCCACGCGCGGCATGTTTTCGCGCAGATTGATCCAGAACTCCGGATAGGCCTTGCCGAACCCGACCGTCCGCGGTCGGGTGACGAGGCGCGCAAGGCCGAGGGCGGTGAGCGCGGCTTCGTAGAACTTTGCGGCGCGATCGAGATCGCTGACGCCGACGGAGATGTGGTCGATCATGGCCGTGCCCTTTCCCCATCCTCGGTGTCATCGCCCGGCTTGACCGGGCGATCCAGTACTCCGTGACAGCCGTAGATAAATCGATGGGCCGCAGCGCACTGGATTCCCCGCCTTCGCGGGGAATGACAGTCGTCGTGGGGTTACGCCGGCGCCCCCGACTTCACGAGCTTGTAGATCACCGAATCCATCAGCGCCTGGAACGAGGCATCGATGATGTTCGGGGACACCCCGACCGTGGTCCAACGATCGCCGTTCTCGTCCTCGCTCTCGATCAGCACGCGCGTGACCGCGCCGGTGCCGCCATTGAGGATACGGACGCGATAGTCGATCAGCGTCAGGCCCTCGATGAATTTCTGGTACTTGCCGAGGTCCTTGCGCAGGGCGACGTCGAGCGCGTTGACGGGACCGTTGCCTTCGGCCGCCGAGATCAGATGCTCGCCGGCGACGTCGACCTTCACCACCGCTAGCGCCACCGTGACGCGTTCGCCGAGCGCGTTGTAGCGCTGCTCGACGTTGACGTCGAACTGCTCGACCTCGAAATAATGCGGCACCTTGCCGAGCGTGCGGCGCGCCAGGAGCTCGAACGAGGCGTTGGCGGATTCATAGGCATAGCCGGCCGCCTCGCGCTCCTTCAATTCCTCGACGAGACGCGTCAGCTTCGGATCGCTCTTCTCGTAAGGGATGCCGGCGCGGTCGAGCTCGGCGATGACGTTGGAGCGCCCGGCCTGGTCGGACACCAACACCTTACGGTGATTGCCGACCAGCTCCGGCAGCACATGCTCGTAGGTCTGCGGATCCTTCAGCACGGCGGAGGCATGGATGCCGGTCTTGGTGACGAAGGCGCTCTCGCCGACATAAGCCGCATGCCGGTTCGGCACGCGGTTGAGCATGTCGTCGAGCGTGCGCGACACCTTGACCAGCGTCGCCAGCTTCTCCGTGGTGACGCCGATCTCGAAAGCGTCGGCAAAACCCGTCTTCAGCTTCAGCGTCGGGATCAGCGAGCAGAGATTGGCATTGCCGCAGCGCTCGCCGAGCCCGTTCAGCGTGCCCTGGATCTGCCGCGCGCCGGCACGCACCGCTGCGAGCGAATTGGCCACCGCCTGCTCGGTGTCGTTATGGGCGTGGATGCCGACGTGATCGCCGGGGATGTGCCTGGTCACGTCTCTGACGATGGCCTCGACCTCATCCGGCATGGTGCCGCCATTGGTGTCGCACAGCACCACCCAGCGCGCACCGGCATCGAAGGCGGCCTTGGCGCAGGCGAGCGCAAAGGCGGCGTCTTCCTTGTAGCCGTCGAAGAAATGCTCGCAATCGAGCATCACCTCGCGGCCGGCCGCCTTCGCCGCCGCGACGCTGTCGCGGATCGAGGCGAGGTTCTCTTCCTTCGTGGTCTCCAGCGCGACGCGGACCTGATAGGCCGACGCCTTCGCCACGAAGCAGATCGCATCCGCCTTCGCTTCCAAGAGGCCCGCGACGCCCGGATCGTTGGACACCGAGCGGCCCGCCCGGCGCGTCATGCCGAAGGCGGTGAAGCGCGCATGTTTGAGCTTGGGCTTGGAGCCAAAGAACTCCGTGTCGAGCGGATTGGCGCCGGGATAGCCGCCCTCGACATAGTCGATGCCGAGATCGTCGAGCATCGCCGCGATGACCTGCTTGTCCGCCAGCGTGAAGTCGACGCCGTTGGTCTGCGCCCCATCGCGCAGCGTGGTGTCGAACAGATAGAGACGCTGCTTGCTCATTGCCCCGCTCCGAGCGTCTTCTTCATGGTGGTGTTGGCGAGCCACTCGTCGTTGATGGTGATGCTGTTGCGCTGCTGGGCGGTGTAGCCGCGCTTGGCGAAGAAACCCTCCGCGGTATCGCTGGCATCGACCGAGAGGCTCGTGGCGCCGCGGACGCCTGCGAGCTTCTCCAGCGCGTCGACCAGCATGGTCGCGATGCCCTGCCCGGCCACGGCCGGATGCACATAGAGCATGCGGATGTGATCGTTGCCGCGCAGCGAAGCAAAACCAACGGGCGAGCCTTCCAGCGTCGCGATCAGCGTCAGGTCGGACGCGAGCCGCTTGCCGAACTCCTCGTCCTCGGCCGCCGCCATCCAGGCTTCCTGCTGCGCCTCGCTATAATCGTCGCCGGTCAACTCCTCGATGCTGGCGGCGAAGATCGCGGCGAGCATCGGCACATCCGCCGGCAGGAAGGGCCTCAGTGCGGGCTTTGGCAAAGTCTGTCCCATCGTCCTCACCAAATCCCATAAAGCTTGAGCACGATCGCCACCGCGCCGGCGAGCAGCGCGAGCTTCAGCGCAATGTAATAGAGCCAGTGCCGCGGGAAAGGCGTGTCGGGCCGTTTCATCGGGCGATCTCCCAGGTTGTGCCTTCCTTGGAGTCCTTGATCGCAACGCCCATCGCAGCGAGCAGATCGCGGATGCGGTCGGACTCCCCAAAGTCCTTCCGGCTACGGGCCGCTGTCCGCTCCGCGAGCAGGCGCTCGACCTCCTTGGCGTCGACCCCGCTCGCCTGCTGCTTGCGCCCTTCCCACTGCGCCGCGCTCTCGGAGAGGAATCCGAGCAGCCGCAACGAGCCCGCAAGACCTGCGATATCGTTGCCGCGCAGGCCGTGCAGCGCCGCGATCGCCTGCGGCGTGTTGAGGTCGTCGAGCAGCGGTTCGACCACCGACGGAGCCGGCTCGCCGGGCGCGACATCGGCCGCAACGCGGTACCAGTCGTCGAGCGTCTTGGCGCTCTCCTCCAGCGACTTCATGGTCCAGTCGATCGGCGAGCGGTAATGCGTCTTGAGCATGTTGAGGCGCAGCACCTCACCCGGCCAATCCCTGAGCAGCTCGTGGATCGTGATGAAGTTGCCGAGGCTCTTCGACATCTTCTCGCTCTCGACCTGCAAGAAGCCGTTGTGCATCCAATAGTTCGCCATGCGCTCGCGGTGGAACGCGCAGCAGGTCTGCGCGACCTCGTTCTCGTGATGCGGAAACACGAGATCGATGCCGCCGCCATGGATGTCGAAATGCTCGCCGAGATGCTTCCAGGCCATCGCCGAGCACTCGATGTGCCAGCCCGGACGTCCCTCCGCCTTGATGCCTGATGGCGACGGCCAGGACGGCTCTCCCGGCTTCGACGGCTTCCACAGCACGAAGTCGGTCGCATCGCGCTTGTAGGGCGCAACATCGACCCGCGCGCCCGCGATCATCTCGTCGAGCGAGCGCTTCGACAGCGCGCCATAGCGCGGCAGCGCGGAATTGGCCGCGTTCATCGCCTGCGGCGAGAACAGCACGTGGTCCTCGGCGACATAGGCAAAGCCGCCGGCGACCAGCTTCTCGATGATCTCGCGCATCTCGCCGATATGCTCGGTGGCGCGCGGCTCGACGCTCGGCCGAAGCGCGCCGAGCGCATCGACGTCGGCATGAAACTGCTTGCCGGTCTGCTCGGTGACCTTGCGAATGGCCTCGTTCAGCGGCAGGCCGGGAAAATCGCGCGCGGCGCGATCGTTGATCTTGTCGTCGACGTCGGTGATGTTGCGGACATATTTGACGTGTGCCTCGCCGTAGATGTGGCGCAGCAGCCGAAACAGCACGTCGAACACGATCACCGGCCGCGCATTGCCGATATGGGCGAAGTCATAGACCGTCGGTCCGCAGACATACATGCGGACGTTGTTCGGATCGAGCGGCACGAAGGTGCGCTTTTCCCGGCTCAGCGTATCGTAAAGACGCAATTCCATGACAACCCATCCCTCTCGGCCGGGCGTCCAAGGCTCTCAATGTGTTTTGAGAAAAGACGGCTCCAGCCAGCGAATCGCTAGCTCGTAATCTCGCGGCAAATGGCGCAAATGGCGAGGAGACCGTTCATGCGGGCACATATGGGCCACCACAGGCCCCGGCGTCAAGGGCCGCGAAAATGCCGTTTTTGCCCCCGCACGGGGCGCGGCCTGCCCGGAGGGTTCATGATCCCCTAACCATTTGAGGCCATTCTGGAACCTGCGGTTCCCAATTTTTTGCCCCCGGTAATTTCATGCGATCCCTGCTCGCGCTCATTTTCGGCGCCTCGCTCCTTGCAGCACCTCAGGCGTGCGCCGAGACCCGCGTATTCATCATCGCCGACCAGTGCCTCGCCAAGGGCGACACGTGCGGCGCCTCCGCCGCGCGCACCTATTGCCAGTCACGAGATTTTGCAAAGGCATCGAGTTATCGCCGGGTCGATCCCGACGAAATTACCGGCTCCGTCCCCAAAACCGGCACAAACTGCTCCCATGGCCATTGCGACGAGTATGTCGCAATCACCTGCCAGCGCTGAATTCCCTCGGAGCTGGTGGACCTTAGGACCAGTCTTGGGCCCCTGAAACGACGTGACGATGCCGCAGGAAGCGGCTATTGGGAGGGCGCGCTTCGGCCCCCCCACCTCACTTGGATGATCACGCTGGGCCGTGACCTCGCTAGAATGGCGGATATGCCTGAATTCTTCTCTCTCCTCCGTGCCCGCTCCCTCCTTGCCTGCACCGTGCTCCTCGGCACACTCGTGCTCGCCGATGGCGCTTTGGCGCAGGCCGGCCCGCCGCCCCAGCCCGGCCAGAACGGGCTCGGACCGAACCCGATGTGCGTGCGGCTGGAAGCTCAACTCGCCGCGCTCGATCGCGGCGGAGGTGATGCCGCGCGCGAAGAGCAGATCCGCCGCTACCAGGATTCCCAGGCCAAGCAGCAGGCCGAGCTCGACCGTGTCACCATGCAGGCCAAGCGCATGGGCTGCGATTCCTCCGGCTTCTTCTCGCTGTTCAACGGCCAGTCGGCGCAGTGCGGCCCGGTCAACACCCAGATCCAGCAGATGCGCGCCAATCTGGACCAGATCACCGGCAGTCTCGAGCGGCTGCGCGGCGGCCCCGGCGCCAACCCGGAGCGCGACAACCAGCGCCGCTCGGTGCTGATGGCGTTGGCGCAGAATAATTGCGGCCCGCAATATGCCAATGCCGTGCAGCAGCAGGGCGGCGGCAACTTCCTCAGCAATCTGTTCGGCGGCAACAACCCGAACAATCCGCAAGCCATGCCGCCCTCCGATCTCGGCCCGCAATCCGGCACCTTCCGCACCGTCTGCGTGCGCACCTGCGACGGCGCTTATTTCCCGATCTCCTTTGCCACCGTGCCGGCGCGCTTCCCTGACGATGAGAAGACCTGCAAGGCGCTGTGCCCGGCCGCGGAAGCCGTGCTCTACAGCCATCGCAATCCCGGCGAGGACATGAACGCGGCGGTCTCGATCGGCGGCCAGCCCTACTCGGCGCTGCCGACCGCATTCAAATTCCGCAGCGAGTTCAATCCGTCCTGCTCCTGCAAGGCGGCGGGACAGACCTGGGCGGATGCGCTGAAATCGGCCGATGACAAGGCCGCGGCCGAGCAGCAGGGCGACATCATCGTCACCGAGGAAAGCGCCAGGAAGATGCAGCAGCAACGGCTCAACAAGGGCGCGCCGCAGCCTGCCAATGCCAAGAAAGGCGCGGCTCCTGCACCAGCAACTGCTGCCGCACCGGTCGCCACGCCGCCCGCGGACGCGAGCCCCGCGTCAGAGAACAAGCCGATCCGCTCGGTCGGCCCGACCTTCCTGCCGCAGCAGCAGAAGTAGGCCGTCGCTCTGTCATGCTCCGCGCAGGCGTCCCAGCGCGGCCGTTCCGCTGTTACGGCTCGCCCTCGCGGCTCCACGGGAAGAGATTGGCCGGAAAGTCTGCTGCGTAGCGCCTGCCCTTCCGGGACGGAAGCGGTGCATCCGGTGGGTTCGGATTGGGCTCGACCACCCGCCGATAGAGGTGCCAGGTGGCATGACCGAGCACCGGCAGAACGACGGCGAGACCGACGAAGAGCGGCAGCGAGCCGATCACGAGCAGCGCCGCCACGATGAGGCCCCATCCGGCCATCGCAACCGGATTGGCCGCCACCGCTCGGAGCGACGTGCGGATCGCGTCGATCGCCGTCGCATGACGGTCCAGCATCAACGGAAATGACACGACGCTGACGCACAATGCCACAACCGCAAACAGGAAGCCGACACCGCAACCGATGATGATGAGCGACCAGCCTTCGGGTGTCGTCAGCACGCGCGTTGCGAAGTCGGGTATGCTTGCGGCCGCAGCGTGACCGAAGATCGCGACATAGATTGCGTTCGCGGCACCGATCCAAGCCCCGAACAGGACCAGCAGGAGCACGCCGAGTTCGACCATGGCGCCGAACGACGGTGCGCGCAGCACCTTGATCGCATCCCATGCTTCGACCTCCTCGCCGCGCTCGCGGCGACGGCTGAGTTCGTAGAGACCGATCGCGGCAAAAGGACCGATCAAGGCAAAGCCGGCGGCCAGCGGAAATAGTAGCGGCAGCACCGAATAGCCGAGCACCATCCTGAACAGGACGAGACCGAGAACGGGATAGATCAGGCACACGACGATCGCGTGACTCGGCATCGCCTGGAAATCACCCCAACCCAGGCGCAGGACCTCGGTCAGGTCGGACAAGCTGATCTTGCGAATGGGATAGGAGGTCGCTTCGCCGAATGCGCGCCGCCTGACGTCGTGGGAGTACAGAGTGGCCATGTACGGACGCTCCCGTGCTGAAAATCGCGGTTTTCGACAACACGCGCTCTTCAGCCACGCGTGTCCGCCTGACGAGCAGGAAACGCGAGGGGTCGGGTACGGCAACCCAGGTTCAGCAACCGAGCCTGGCCGGACGGAACCCGTCGCGACCTGCCCGGCAAGCTTAGCGCGCGCGGAGCACGGCTGCATTCACGGTTGGGTGAATTGCGCACCCGCACGGATTTGTGCGTTGCATCACCCAAACCGAACATGGGCACCGGATGCTTGTCGGTTTGCCGGCACGGGCAATCACACCAATTCGGGCACCTCTATTGCTCTATTGACGCCGGATTAGGCTGGGATCATTTTAGACGCAGACGCCCTTAGAGTTGAAGGTCGCGAGCGTTCTCTTGATTTCGCGATCGGTGGACTGGGCGAAGCAAGAGGCCGGCGATGGCATATGCCAAGAAAGGCCAGCCATCGCGACCGACATGAGCTCCGCCCTGGATTCGTATCCGTAGCCTTCGATGGCAAGGATGGATCAGGATGGCTGTCGCACTGATACTGCTTCTGGTCGCGATCGGCTCGGTGCTGTTTCACATCTACAGCCCGTGGTGGTGGACGCCGATCGCCACGAACTGGGCCTATATCGACCACACGATCAACATCACGTTCTGGATCACGGGCTTCGTTTTCGTCGCCGTGATCGCCTTCATGGCTTACTGCGTCTTCCGCTTTCGCCACAGAGAGGGAAGAAGGGCTGACTACAATCCGGAAAACAAAAGGCTCGAATGGTGGCTGAGCGTCGGGACCGGCGTCGGCGTCGCGGCCATGCTGGCGCCTGGCCTCGTGGTCTGGCACCAGTTCGTGACGGTGCCTGCGGATGCCACCGAGATCGAGGTCATGGGCCAGCAATGGCAGTGGAGCTTCCGCCTTCCGGGCAAGGATGGGCAGTTGGGCACATCGGATGTCCGCAACATCGCGTCCGACAATCCGATGGGGCTCAATCGTGACGACCGGCACGCGCAGGACGATGTCGTGATCGAGAGCGGCGACCTGCACCTTCAAGTCGGAAAGCCGGTCAAGGTTCTCCTCCGCTCGGTTGATGTCCTGCACGATTTCTACGTGCCCGAATTCCGGGCCAAGATGGACATGGTTCCAGGCATGGTGACCTATTTCTGGATCACGCCGATCCGAACCGGAACCTTCGATGTCCTCTGTGCGGAGCTTTGTGGCACTGCTCACTATCAAATGCGGGCCAAGGTCATCGTCGACGAAGAGCGTGAATATCACGCTTGGCTCGAGCAACAAAAAACGTTCGCAGAATTATCGCCGGCAAAAGCCGTCGTGAAGACGACGTATCAATCCGGCAGCAGGTAGCAAGCTGCCGCCGAAGACAGATCGGGCGCAAGAGGCCAGCGCCTCCCCCCGATGGGAACGACCGAGGAGGTTCTATGGTCGATGTTCCATATGAAGGGATCCCCGGCATCCCGCCTGCCGAAGTACCTGACGTCGAGCTCTATCATCCGCGGAGCTGGTGGACACGATATGTGTTCTCGCAGGACGCCAAGGTGATCGCCATTCAGTATTCGCTGACGGCCACGGCCATCGGGCTGGTGGCCCTGGTGCTATCGTGGCTGATGCGGCTGCAACTGGGATTCCCCGGCACCTTCTCTTTCATCGATGCCAACCAGTACCTCCAGTTCATCACCATGCACGGCATGATCATGGTGATTTACCTGCTCACCGCATTGTTCCTGGGCGGCTTCGGCAACTACCTGATCCCGCTGATGGTCGGCGCCAGGGACATGGTCTTCCCCTATGTGAACATGCTGAGCTACTGGATCTACCTGCTCGCAGTCCTGGTGCTTGCCTCGACATTCTTTCGTGCCCGGCGGCCCCACCGGCGCCGGTTGGACGCTGTACCCGCCGCAAGCAATCCTTTCAGGAACGCCCGGACAGGATTGGGGCATCCTTCTCATGCTCGCGTCCCTGATCCTGTTCATCATCGGCTTCACCATGGGCGGGCTGAATTATGTGGTCACAGTGTTGCAGGCGCGCACGCGCGGCATGACCTTGATGCGCCTGCCCCTGACGGTGTGGGGCATTTTCACGGCGACCGTCATGGCGCTCCTCGCGTTCCCTGCATTGTTCGTTGCCTCGGTCATGCTGCTGTTCGACCGTCTCTTGGGAACCAGCTTCTTCATGCCCGCCCTCCTCGAGATGGGCACGCTATCGAAACATGGCGGCGGCAGCCCGTTGCTCTTCCAGCACCTGTTCTGGTTCTTCGGTCATCCCGAAGTCTACATCGTCGCCCTGCCCGCCTTCGGCATCGTCTCCGATCTGATCAGCACGCATGCGCGCAAGAACATCTTTGGTTATCGCATGATGGTCTGGGCGATCGTAGCCATCGGCGCGCTCAGCTTCATCGTATGGGCGCACCACATGTATGTGAGCGGCATGTTCCCGCAATTCGGGTACTTCTTCGCCACCACGACGCTCATCATCGCCATCCCCACCGCGATCAAGGTCTACAACTGGGTGCTGACCCTGTGGCGCGGCGACATTCATCTCACGGTGCCGATGCTGTTCGCCCTCGGCTTCATCGTCACCTTCGTGAACGGCGGGCTCACCGGCCTCTTCCTCGGCAACGTCGTCGTGGACGTGCCCCTCTCGGATACCATGTTCGTGGTCGCCCATTTCCACATGGTGATGGGCGTGGCGCCGATCATGGTCGTGCTCGGCGCGATCTATCATTGGTACCCAAAGGTCACGGGGCGGATGCTGAACGAGGCCATGGGCAAGTTTCACTTCTGGGTCACCTTCCTCGGCGCCTACCTGATCTTCTTCCCCATGCACTATCTTGGACTGCTCGGAGTCCCGCGCCGGTATTTCGAACTCCTAGATACGACGTTCATCCCGTCCTCGGCCCATTCACTCAACGCCTTCATCTCCGTGGTGGCCTTGATCGTCGGCTTTAGCCAGATGGTGTTCCTGTTCAACCTTGTCTGGAGCCTGTTCAAAGGTGAGGCCTCAGGCGGCAATCCGTGGCGGGCGACGACGCTGGAGTGGCAGACGCCGGAGACGCCCCCAGCGCACGGCAACTGGGGCAAGGAGCTCCCTGTCGTGTACCGCTGGGCCTATGATTACAGTGTGCCCGGCGCCGCGGAGGACTTCATTCCGCAGAACCAGCCGCCGCGTGCGACTCAGCTCGTTCAGGGAGCTGCTTCGTGAGCGCCATCATCCTGTTCCTGGCTGTGCTTGCGGTGATCGCCGGATGGTGGCTGTCGCAGCAGCGCCTGACGGCCAAGCCCTGGCTGGAGGAAGGCCCGGCCGGTGACTTCCCCGGCGGCGATGCCATAACCTGGCCGGCAGCGAAGATCGGACTTGGCGTGTTTCTCGCGGTCGCGAGCGCCTTGTTCGTCCTCTTCATCAGCGCCTACTCGATGCGCATGAGCGTGGTGGACTGGCGGCCGCTGCCGGTGCCGCGGCTGCTGTGGGTCAACACGGGCGTCCTGGTCCTGAGCAGTGTCGCGCTGCAATGGTCGAACGTGGCCGCGCGCCGACACGATACCGAAGGCGTCATGATCGGTCTGCTCGCGGGCGGAGCATCTGCCGTGATCTTCCTCGCCGGGCAGCTCCTGGCTTGGCAACAGCTCGGGGCTGCGGGATATTTCGTGGCGTCCAATCCATCGAATTCCTTCTTCTACCTGTTGACCGCAGTGCACGGGCTGCACCTGACGGGCGGTCTTGTGGCCTTGGGCCGAACCTCGGCCAAGATGTGGCGCGGCGCCGAGATCGCCGACATGCGCTTGAGCGTGGAGCTGTGCGCCATCTACTGGCACTTCCTGCTGTTGGTCTGGCTTGTCCTGCTCGGTCTTCTCACCGGCTGGACCGACGATTTCATCGACATCTGCCGCCAATTGCTGAGCTAGGGAGGCGAGACCAGATGGCTGAGACCGTGCTGACAAATCCGGGCCAATCGCCTGCGCGGCTTGAAGGCTGGCGCGGCATCGCCGCCGACTGGGCGTCCGATCAGCGCGCCTTCAAGAACGTGTCCTGGGGCAAGGCCATGATGTGGATCTTCCTCCTCAGCGACACCTTCATCTTCAGTTGCTTCCTGCTCTCCTACATGACGGCGCGCATGTCGACGACCGTGCCGTGGCCCAATCCCAGCGAAGTCTTCGCCCTCAATATCGGGGGCAACCACATGCCCCTGATCCTGATCGCCATCATGACCTTCGTGCTGATCAGCAGCAGCGGTACGATGGCGATGGCCGTCAATTTCGGCTACCGCCGCGATCGCGTGAGAACCGCAATCCTGATGCTGGTCACTGCAGCCTTCGGCGCGACCTTCGTCGGAATGCAGGCCTTCGAATGGACAAAGCTGATCATGGAGGGCGTCCGGCCCTGGGGCAATCCATGGGGTGCCCCGCAGTTTGGTGCGAGCTTCTTCATGATCACCGGCTTCCACGGCACCCATGTGACTTTCGGTGTGATCTTCCTGATCGCCATCGCGCGAAAGGTCCTTCGTGGCGACTTCGACGTCGAGAGGCGCGGCTTCTTCACGAGCCGAAGGGGGAATTACGAGATCGTCGAGATCACGGGCCTGTACTGGCACTTCGTCGATCTCGTGTGGGTGTTCATCTTCGCATTCTTCTATCTTTGGTGAGGTCGGCGCATGACAAACGCGGCGGTACACATGGAAGAACGGCCCCACGCTCCGGCGCACGGCGCAGTTGCAACGGAAGCCGTTCACGCCGAGGGGCAACAGCACCCGATCAAGCTCTACCTCGTGGTCTGGGGTTGGTTGTTCGTCCTCAGCACGTTCTCCTACCTCGTCGACTACTTTGGCCTGCATGGCTATCTGAGGTGGTCGCTGATCCTGCTGTTCATGATGTTGAAGGCCGGCCTGATCGTCGCCGTCTTCATGCACATGGCCTGGGAGCGGCTGGCCTTGACCTATGCCATCCTGCTGCCGCCGGTCGCGGTATTGGTATTTGTGGCGATCATGGTGCTCGAATCCGAATACACGCGCTTCCTAAGGGTGCTGTTTTTCGCAACCCCGTCATAGCGCCTGCCGTCGCTCAGGGTAGGCTTCACCCCTCGAATGCGTCGATTGACGCCGTGCTTCCACGTGACACCAGCGCCTCATCCGTCGCCGGCAACGGCTGGCCCTTGTCGCGAAAACGGTTGGTGATGGGATAACGGCGGTCGCGGCCGAAATTCTTCGGTGTCACCTTCACCCCAGGCGCGGCCTGGCGGCGCTTGTATTCGGCGACGTTGAGCAGATGGTCGATCCGGGTCACCGTCTCGCGGTCGAAGCCGGCGGCGATGATCTGGTCGAGCGGCTCCTCGCGCTCGACCAGGCGCTCCAGGATGGCATCGAGCACGTCGTAAGGCGGCAACGAGTCCTGGTCGGTCTGGTTCTCGCGCAGCTCCGCGGTCGGCGGGCGCGTGATGATGTCCGGCGGGATCACCTCGCCGGCAGGGCCGAGCGCGCCCTCCGGCTTCCAGGAATTGCGCAAGCTTGCCAGGCGGAACACCTGCGTCTTGTAGATGTCCTTGATCGGGTTGAAGCCGCCGTTCATGTCGCCATAAAGCGTGGCGTAGCCGACCGACATCTCCGACTTGTTGCCGGTCGTCACCACCATCAGCCCGGTCTTGTTGGAGATCGCCATCAGCAGCGTGCCGCGGGTGCGGGCCTGGAGGTTCTCCTCGGTGATATCGGGCGGCAGGTTCTTGAAGATGCCGGACAGGATCGTCTCGAACCCGGTCACGGCTTCGGCGATCGGCAGCACCTCGTAGCGGATGCCGAGATGGCCGGCGAGCTCGCCGGCATCCGCGATCGAATGCGGCGCGGTGTAGCGGTAAGGCAGCATCACGCCATGCACCTGGTCGACGCCGAGCGCGTCGACAGCGATCGCCGCGCAGAGCGCCGAATCGATGCCGCCGGAGATGCCGAGCAGCACGCCTGGAAAGCCGTTCTTGGCGACGTAATCGCGTAAGCCCAGCACGCAGGCGGCGTAGTCGGCCTTGTCGCCCTCGGGCAGCTCGGCGATCGGCCCGCTGCAGCGCCAGTCGTCGCCGTTTCTGCTGAAACGCAGCGTGACGATGCCTTCTTCGAAGGCCGGCAGCTGCGCCGCGAGCGAGAGATCGCCATTGAGCGCGAAGGATGCGCCGTCGAACACGAGCTCGTCCTGGCCGCCGACCTGGTTGAGATAGACCAGCGGCAGCCCGCTCTCCGTGACGCGCGCTACCGCGACCGACAGGCGCACGTCGTTCTTGTCGCGGGCGTAAGGCGAGCCGTTCGGCACCAGGATGATCTCGGCGCCGGTCTCGGCCAGCGTCTCGACCACGTTCTCGTAATCCTCGGACTCTTCCAGCCAGATGTCCTCGCAGATCGGCACGCCTATGCGCACGCCGCGCACGGTGACGGGACCGGCGGCAGGGCCGCGCGAAAACAGCCGCTTCTCGTCGAACACGCCGTAATTCGGCAGGTTGCACTTGAAACGCAGGCTCGCGATACGCCCGCCGTCGAGCAGCGCACAGGCATTGTAGAGCATGCCCTCCTCGACCCAGGGCGTGCCGACCAGCATCGCAGGCCCGCCATCGGCGGTCTCGCGCGCGAGGCTTTCGATCGCGGCGCGGCAGGCGGCCTGGAAGGCGGGCTTCTGCACCAGGTCTTCCGGCGGATAGCCGGCGATGAACAGTTCCGGAAACAACACGAGATCGGCGCCGTCGGACTTGGCCTGCGCCCGCGCCGCGCGCGCCTTGGCCGCATTGTCCTCCACGTCGCCCATGGTCGGATTGAGCTGGGCGAGCGTGACCGCGAATGTGTCGAGACGTTCGGTCATCGCGCGCTCGCTTTCACCTCTCCCGAAGGGAGAGGTCGAATTGCATCAGAGATGCAATTCGGGTGAGGGGTTACGGTGTCTCGTGGGAGCTGAGCCCCCTCACCCGATTTGAGCTCGACGATGCTCCGCATCGCGAGACACAAATCGACCTCTCCCCGTTGGGGAGAGGTGAAGGGACCTCGGACACCCACGCGCAATGGATTGTCTCCGCGCTCTAGAGGAGCCCCAGTCGCTCGATGATGGCAATGATCCAGAACGCGCCGGTCATCAAGAGCGCAACGCCAACAGCGGCCGAGCCCATGTCCTTGACGCGGCCGATCTGCTTGTCGTGATCCAAGGTCAGCCGGTCGGCGAGCTTCTCGATCGCGGTATTGAGCAGCTCGACCGTCAGCACGAAAGCGACAGAGCACACCAATTCGACCGCGCGCATCGCCGTGGCGCCGATGAACCAGGCGAGCGGCACCGACAGCAGCAGCGCGAAGATCTCCTCGCGGACGGCCTGCTCCGACCGGAACGCAAAGGCCAGCCCGTTGCGGGAATTGATCGTGGCCTTCCAGATCCGCAGCAAGGTCTTACAGCCCCGCTGCGGCCGGAATCGGCTGAGCCTTGCCGGCGCGCTCCTGCTTGAGCAGCTCCGCGACCAGGAACGCCATATCGATGGATTGCTCGGCGTTGAGGCGGGGATCGCAGACCGTGTGGTAGCGGTCGTTGAGATCCTCGTCCGTGATCGCGCGGGCGCCGCCGAGACATTCGGTGACGTCCTGGCCGGTCATCTCCAGATGCACGCCGCCGGCATGGGTGCCCTCGGCGGCGTGGACCGCGAAGAACGACTTGACCTCGGACAGGATGCGGTCGAACGGGCGAGTCTTGTAGCCGGACGTCGAGGTGATGGTGTTGCCGTGCATGGGATCGCACGACCAGACCACCACCCGGCCCTCGCGCTTCACGGCGCGGACCATGTTCGGCAGATGCTCGCCGATCTTGTCGGAGCCGAAGCGGCCGATCAACGTCAGCCGGCCCGGCTCGTTGTCGGGATTGAGCACGTCGATCAGCTTCAGCAGTTCGTCTACCTTGAGCGAGGGGCCGCACTTCAGCCCGATCGGATTCTTGATGCCGCGGAAATATTCGACATGGCCGTGATCGAGCTGGCGGGTGCGGTCGCCGATCCAGATCATGTGGCCCGAGGTCGCGTACCAGTCGCCGGTGGTGGAATCGACGCGGGTCATGGCCTGCTCGTAGCCAAGCAGCAGCGCCTCATGGCTGGTGTAGAAATCGGTGGCACGCAGCTCCGGATGGCTCTCGAGGTCGAGGCCGCAGGCGCGCATGAAGTTGAGCGCGTCCGAGATGCGGTCGGCCAGCTCCTTGTAGCGGCGTGACTGCGGGCTATCCTTGAGGAAGCCCAGCATCCATTGATGCACGCTGCCGAGATTGGCGAAGCCGCCGGTGGCGAACGCGCGGAGCAGGTTCAGCGTCGCGGCGGACTGGCGATAGGCCATCAGCTGGCGCTGCGGATCGGGAATGCGCGCTTCGCTGGTGAAGGCGATGTCGTTGACGATGTCGCCGCGATAGCTCGGCAGCTCGACGCCATTCACCTTCTCGGTCGCCGACGAACGCGGTTTTGCGAACTGGCCGGCGATGCGGCCGACCTTCACCACCGGCACCGCGCCGGCATAGGTCAGCACCACCGCCATCTGCAGCAGCACGCGGAAGAAGTCGCGGATGTTGTTGGCGCCGTGCTCGGCGAAGCTCTCGGCGCAGTCGCCGCCCTGTAGCAGGAAGGCTTCGCCCGCCGCAACGCGGCCCAAGGCCTTCTTCAGATTGCGCGCCTCGCCTGCGAACACCAGCGGCGGAAAGGTCGCAAGCTGCGCCTCGACATCGGCTAGAGCCTTGGCGTCGGGATATTCGGGCACCTGTAGCACCGGCTTGCTGCGCCAGGACTCGGGCGTCCACCGCTCGGACATCGCAATCTCTCCGTGAAGCAAAAACCACAACCTGATCTAGGGGTTGCGAGGGCCGCCTTATACACAGGCCGGCCACGCCCCGCCAGTTGTAAATCCATTTCGCAGCGCAAACCCTTGCGGCCAAAGCCGAATTCGCATTTGCTTGGGCAGGCTTGAGGAATCCGACAGGACACCGACCGCCATGGGCGCGGCACTGGATGACGTTTTCATCGACGAGATCAGCTTCCCGGCAGCCGACGGCTATGCCCTGACCGGCACCCTGTTCCTGCCGCGCGGCGCCAAGCGCCATGCCGTCCTGATCAATTCGGCGACCGCCGTGCCGCGAAAGATCTATCGGGGCTTTGCCTCCTACCTGGCCCATCGCGGCTGCGCGGTGCTGACCTACGATTATCGCGGCATCGGCGATTCCCGCCTGCCGGCGATGGTCGGCTACAACCAGCCGAAATCGCTGGTCGGCTTCAGGGCCTCGATGTCGGACTGGGCTGCGCTCGACGTCACCGCCGCGGTCAGCTGGATGCGCGAGCGCTATCATGCCCTGCCGCTCGCCTATATCGGCCATTCCTTCGGCGGCCAGGCGCTCGGGCTGATCGCGAACAACAGCGAGATCTCGCGCGCCGCCTTGGTGGCCTCGCAGGCCGCGACATGGCGATTGATGACCTCGCCGGAAAAATACCGGGTCTACGCGTTCATGAATTTTGTCGGTGTGCCGCTGGTCCATGCACTCGGTTACGCACCGGGCTGGGCCGGCGTCGGCGAGGATTTGCCCAAGGGCGTCTTCCTGCAATGGACCGAATGGGTCTCGAGCCCGCGCTATCTGTTCGATTCAAAGCTGCCGGCACTCGAGAACTTCGCCAGGTTCAAGGGCGAGCTGCGCTCGCTATGCTTCTCCGACGATCCCTGGGCGACGCGGCCCGCGGTCGAGCTGCTCGCGAGCGGATTCACTGCGATCAAGCCGGAGGTGCTGATGGTCAAACCGTCCGACGTCGGCGCCAAGAAAATAGGCCATTTCGGCTTCTTCCGCCCCGAGCACCGCGACACGCTGTGGCGCGGGGTCGCGGAATGGATTCAGGGGGAATGAGGTTGTTCACCTCTCCCGGATCAGGGCTATTGCAAATGACTTTTAGCGGCGGTCTGCGGCCCGCCTCGTCCTTCGAGACGGCGCTTACGCGCCTCCTCAGGATGAGGCTAATCAGGGTCGGTGCCCGTTGAAACTGCCGCCACATACTCCGCCCTCATCCTGAGGAGCCCGCCTAAAGCGGGCGTCTCGAAGGATGGCCGCAGGGAAAAGGTGTCATCCACTAACGGATGATCGTCGTCAGCGACGAGTAGCGCCGGTTCGGCTTGGCGTCGCTAGGTGCGAACTGCGCGAAGGCGTCGCTGACGCGGATCGCCGGCGGCGTGTCGCTCGCGAACCGAAATTCCTTCGGCCGCGGTGCGTAGAAGCTGGCGCGGTAATAAGCGTCGTCGAAGCGCGCCTCGCCGACGCCGAACAATGCGTCACAGACCAGCAGGAGCGCGTAGACTCCCGCGACCGCTGCGACGATCTCCCTGAGAATTGTCATGCCGATGCCCTGCCCTTTTGCGGGCAGGATGCCGATTGGTTCCAAAGGCCCGGTTTAACGCGCCCTGCTTCTTGTCGGCAGCGTTTGCCGGCGCTGAACCGATTGCAGACAATTTTATCGATCTCGAAAGAAGAGCCCGCCCAACCGGACGATCAGGCGGGCTCCAGGATTGGCCGCTCGGGAGGTATTGGGCGGCCAGCTTATCAGCCGTGCTCGGCCACCTTGCGATGGCCGCTCTCGCTGAGGCGGTCGACCCAGGCGATGCCGACCGCCGAGACGATGAAGGTCATGTGAATCAGCACCTGCCACATCACCCCGCTCTCGGTGAAATTGCTGCGGGTCGTGCCGAGATTGCCGGCCTCGATGAAGGTCCTGAGCAGCGAGATCGAGGAGATGCCGATGATCGCCATTGCGAGCTTGATCTTGAGCACGCTGGCATTGACGTGACCGAGCCATTCCGGCTCGTCCGGATGGCCGCTGAGGTTCAGCCGGGAAACGAAGGTCTCGTATCCACCCACGATTACCATGATCAGAAGGTTCGAGATCATGACGACGTCGATCAGCCCGAGCACGACCAGCATGATCTGCTGCTCGCTGGCGTCGAACGAATGCAAGACGAGGTGCCAGAGCTCCTTCAGGAACAACAGCACATAGACGGCCTGGGCGACGATGAGGCCGACATAGAGCGGCAGCTGCAGCCAGCGCGAGCCGAAGATCAGCTTCGGAAGCAGGCCGACCGGCGGCAACGGCGCGGCCCGCGCCGAAGGTGCTTTGGGTTCGGACGTCATTGATCACTCCGGATTGCGGTAGATTGTCGCCTCAGAGACTCGCAATCACCGGTGCAAGTTCCAGCGTCCCGCGATAGATCATCTCAAACGCGACGTAAAGGATGATGGCGAGGCCGACATAGGCCACCCAGCGCTGCTTCTGGAGCAAGCGGCCAAGCAGATCCGCGGCAACGCCCATCATCCCAACCGACAAGAGCAGGCCGAAGGCCAGAATGTAGGGATGCTCCCGCGCGGCGCCCGCGACCGCGAGCACGTTGTCGAGCGACATCGACACGTCGGCGGCGACGATCTGCACCGCTGCTTGGCCGAAAGTCTTCCGCTGTACCGGCTGCTGTACCGGCGCAGCACCTGCGCTGCCGCTATCGAATGCGAGTTCTTTCGCATGCGCGGCCTGCTCGCGCAGCTCGCGCCACATCTTCCAGCAGACCCAGAGCAGCAAAACGCCGCCGGCGAGCAGAAGGCCGATCACTTGCAGAAGCTGGGTCGCAACGCCGGCGAAGGCGATACGCAGTGCGGTGGCAGCGGCGATACCGACGATGATGGCGCGGCGGCGCTGCTCGGCCGGCAGGCCGGCAGCCGCAAGGCCGATGACGACGGCATTGTCGCCGGCGAGCACGAGATCGATCAGGATGACTTGAAACAGCGCGGACAGCGCTTCGGCGGTGATGAGTTCAGTCATGATTGATCATTCCTAGAGGCAGACGGATCGAGCCAATGCGGCTTGCGCCGCTCGATCCAGTCGAAGACTTTTGAACGGGAGGAGCGCAGCGCAGGCACGTCCTCGGCGAGCAGAGCAAGGCCGAGCGGCAGCATCCAGACGCCGAGCACCGGGAGGATGGAGAGCACACCGCCGACGACCAGCAGCGTGCCCGAGGGGATCCTGACCCAGCGGCTGGACGGCTTGAGCAGATAGGTCAGGGTGTCGCTCATGCGCGGCGGCAGGCGGTCGACGAGCTTGGCCAGGCGCGGGTCGCCACCGGCGATCTGGTCGGTGTTCCCCTCGGTTTGCCTGGCGCGCTCGTTCGAAATCGTGCTCATGCTTACCCCTTCGAGGCGGCCTGCAGCTTGGGGCCCGGCGCACTCGCCCCGACCGGCTTCGCACGCGGCAGCACCAGCGTCAGCAAGCGCAACAATTTAATCGCCTGGACTTCGTGGGGATGTACGTCCTCGTCTGCGGCAGCAACGCGCTCCGACAGCTCCACCAGATGCGACGACAGCGGCAGGTTCGAAACCGGTCGCAGCGTATCGATCACGACGTTGGCAAAATCCGGCTCTTCGAGCCGTTCGGCGAGTTCGTCGAACATCGCACGGAGCCGTTCGTCGCCGATGTGCGGCGCCAGCTTGCGGTCTCTGATGAAACGGATCACCTCGTCGCGTTCGACGGCTGAGACCCGCCGGTCGGCAACCGCGACCAGCGCGCCCACGATCACCACAGCGGCCGCGGCCTGCTCATTCAGGCTGGACGGTTCCGTGATCTCGATCGAATTTGAGGACTTGGTTCCGGACATCGTAGCTCCCTTAACTTGCGAAATAGCCGCACGGAGCTGCGATGGGGACGAATGGTCGGAGAAAACGAAACAGGGGCCCGACAATCGGCCGATCCATCGCATTCGCGCGGGACTGGTCATCCGACATCGCGAGGTTTGCCGACAAACGTCGACGTCCTCGCCAGAGGGGCCCGGATTCTTGTTCGTTTCAGAAATATAGGTACGCTTGTCGGAATCAAGGCGGACTGGCTGCGACCAGCCGCCGCATCCATTCGGCGTCGCGGGATCGGTCATGCGACCCTTTCGCAGCTGGAACCATGCGTCCGCGACAAGTGTTGATGCACCTCGCGACGCATCAACCGCCTGGCAGGAACCCGCATGTGCCGCTGGATCGCATACCGGGGCGAAACCACCTCGTTCGAGCCTTACGTCACCGAACCCGAGCATTCGCTGATTGCGCAGAGCATCCGCTCGCTTCAGTCCACGGCGGGCTCGAACGGAGACGGCTTTGGTCTCGGCTGGTATGGCGAGCACCCCGAGCCGGGCCTTTATCGCGAGACGCGCCCGGCGTGGTCGGACGAAAACCTGCGCTACCTCTGCCGGCATCTGCACTCGCATCTGTTCTTCGCTCATGTGCGTGCCGCAACCGGCACGGCCGTGACGCGGCAGAATTGTCACCCCTTTGCCTGCGGGCACTGGATGTTCATGCACAACGGGTTCGTCGGCAGCTGGAATCGGCTGCGGCGCAAAGTCGAGGCGCTGATTCCCGATGCCTACTATCCGTCGCGGCTGGGCACAACGGATTCGGAAGCCGTGTTCCTGGCCATGATGGGGGCGGGTCTCGAGCACGATCCGCTCGGCGCGACACAGTCCGTGCTGCAATCGCTCCTCGGATTCGTCAATGAAGGCGGGCTTCGCGAACGGCTGCGCTTTACCAGCGCGATTGCCAACGGCCGCGACCTCTACGCATTTCGGGTCTCGGTGAACGATGCCGCGAACACGCTCTACTTCCGCGAGGACGGCGGGCAAGTCATCGTCGTCTCCGAGCCGTTCGATAAGGAATCGGACTGGGCGGAAGTCCCGCCGAACCACGCCCTGATCGCGCGAGCGTCCGAAGCCGTCAAAATTGTTCCGTTCGACCCTGCAATTTCCAGTACATCGGGTGCGGAACCGGCCACAATCAGACGGATTATCGCCCGCAGGTAGTGACCGCGCCGGTGGCCAATGACATTTGCTTCAGACGTTTCAAAGCTGCTCCGTCTTGCCCCTTCCGAGGACAAGCAGCATGTCGTCATCCGTTCTGCCGGCGGCGGCGGCAATCCGGCGGAATATTCCTTCGGCATCGAGGAGGAATACTTCCTCGCTGACCGCCGCAGCTTCGAGGTCGCGATCCGCACGCCCAACGAGCTGTTCGAATCGGCAAACTGGTCGACCGGCGGCCAGGCCATGCGCGAGATGCTGCAATCGCAGCTCGAGGTCGCAACCAACGTTCATGTCGACGTGAACGACGCGCGCGAGGAGCTGCGCTTCCTGCGACGCGAGGTCGCGAACGTCGCTGCGCAATACGGCTTCGTGATCATGGCCTGCGGCACGCACCCGAGCGCAGTCTGGCGCATGTCGCAGCCGAGCCCGAAACCGCGCTACGAGGAGATGATCGAGGATCTGCGCAGCATCGGGCACCGCAACATGATGTGCGGCATGCATGTGCACGTGCAGTTGCCGGATCCCGAGAAGCGCATGGCGGTGATGCGGGCTATGCTGCCGCACCTGCCGTTGTTCATCGCGCTGTCGGCGTCCTCGCCGTTCTGGAATTCGCACAAGACCGGATTGAAGGGCTACCGCCTCGCGGCTTATTCCGAGCTGCCGCGCACCGGCCTGCCCGAATTGTTCGAAGGCAAGCAGGATTTCGACGCTTATGTCGGCGCGCTGCAGCGCTCCGGCGTGATCCCCGACGAAAGCCACATCTGGTGGGCGATGCGCCCCTCCATGAAGCATCCGACGCTGGAGCTTCGCGCACCCGACACCTGCACCTTCGTCGACGACGCGGTTGCCATCGCCTCGCTCTACCGCTGCCTGACGCGGCATCTCTATCAGCGCCCTCAGCTGTCCCGGGAGGTCACTGCGGTCGAGCGCGCGATCGCGGTCGAGAACAAATGGCGCGCCCAGCGCTACGGCACCGACTGCATCTTCGCCTCCAAGGACGGGCCGGTGACGATCTCGGAGCTGCTCACCGGGGTGATCGACGACATTGCGGAAGACGCAGCCGCACTGAACTGCTCCGCCGAGATCGAACACTGCCGCACCATCGTCGCGCGCGGCAGCTCGGCGGAATTCCAGCTTCGCGCCTATCGCGACAGCGGCGACGACATCGCAGCCGTGTCACAATGGATCGCTACCTCTACGCTGTCGGGAACGAGCGCGCCTGTGCGTCGCAGCGCTCCTGCACCGTCATAGCGCCCGCGCAAGCTTGCGCGACGAAAATGCCATTCCTGAATTACGGCGATCGTTGGAGAAGCGCATGAATCGCACCACACCCTGCAACGGCTGCGGCCATGCGCTTGTCCCGATGCTGACGGCCCACGGTCACACGGAGCCGAGCTGCCTCTGGTGCGAAGGCTTCGACGCGCGCGCCATGGACATGGCGAAATGGGCAGGCAGCCCGTCCGGCAAACCCGAGCCGGCGCTTCCGCGATCATTCGACTGAACCGTGCCGGGCGCCCGTCGCGGGGCCGGCTGCATGCGCTTTTGCAGGGCATGCCGACAAATTAGACAAGACAAGCCGCTGCGCCCACTGACGGCTTGCCCGGACAGGTCGGGCGAGATCGGCGCCACCTATTGTCTAACCTCAGGTACAATCTCGATTATTTGCGCGTCGCGTGCAGCCGGCGGACCAGCGCGCCGCATTGCGCTCCGGCTGGCCTGAAATTCGCAAGACAGCATCAGGCCAAGTCCCTGCCCGGCCACGATGAGGAGCGGCCAGTCACGTGCGCTCGGCTTCCGGGATGAATGGCCTCAGATCGGAGAATGCCATGAACGTGCATGCTGCCGGAGACATCAAATTCACCGGTCTCACCCATCCGAACGGCGCCCGGCTGCGTCTCAACGATCAGGACTTCGTGGCGATCGATCGCGACAAGAATGCGAATTTCGAGGCGACCTACCGGCCGCAGGCGCTCTACAACCGCGCCAACGAAGGCTTCCACGCCAACAACGAAACTTTCCTGCTGCACGAGGTCGCCACCAATCTGCCGATCTATCGGCCCGACACCGGCCCTACCGACTTCCATTTGCATCTGCCGCCGGGCGGCTTTCAGCTTGTGCTGGTCACCTCGGGCGCGTTCACCTTCGACTATGACGGCCGCTGGTACAATGTCGGCCCGGGCGCGGTGATGCTGCAAAGCGCGATCGTGCATCGCCAGCTGTTCTACACCTGGTCGGGCCTGTCGACCGAAGAGAATTTGAAGACGCCGCAGACGGTGGTGCCCGATCCGATCTCGATGGGCTATTCCGGCAAATTCCTCGAAGCCTTCATCACCGATCCCACCACCTTTCCGAACCCGACCATTGTCGGTCCGGATCAGATCAATGAGGACGAAACGCCGCGCGTGGCCTGGAGCCATCCGCTGCATGACCGCCCGGCCGATGCCGGCTTCTGGCTTCAGGATCCCCTGGCGCTCGACGCGCTGTTTAAGCCGCTCACCGATGGTCCTGTCAGATCGGCGATGCCGGTTTACGTGCGCGATATCGGCATCGAGATTCCGAGCGGGCGTCTCGTCACCGGCCACATCATCGCGACCGACCCGCGTGGCCACGCGCTCTTGCCGAAGAGCACGTCTGCCGCGGCGGACGCGACCTGCTTTGCCAAGGGCGAGGTCGTGATCTATCGCGTCATTCGCGGCACGGCCGAGTTCAAGAAAAAGTCCGGCGAGAGCTTTGAACTCTCTGCCGGCGACGTGGTGACGGCGGGCAAGGATTCCATCAGCCTGATCGGCGCCGGCGAAAACACCCAGGTCCTCCGCCTCGGCCTGCTCAAGGGAATGAACGAGCTGCGCAGCTGGACGGCGACGCAGCGCGACGAGATCGACGGCCTTGCCGGTCAGATCATTACGCAAAAGGACGTGCGTCCCCTGCGCACGGAAGGCAAGCCGGTCGGGTATTTGTACGGCTAGGCGGCTCGCAGTTAGGCGCCCGAGGCCTTCTGACGCAGAACTGGTACTTGGAGCAGCAGGCCGCGCGACAAGGATGCCTGATGCCCCGAGTTACGTAACGCCTCTGTAAGTGCTCCAGCTCGCAAGTCGCTTTGCTGTGTCGACGATCTCCTCTGGAGCCGTGATTCCGAGCTTCGCCAACAATCGCGCTCGCTGTTCTGCGATTTGCTTGCAGCTGCCTCCAAGCCGGACAGCGATCTCCGCGTCTGTTTTCCCGGCAGCCAGGCGCCTAAGAAAGCGCTTCTCGTGAGGGCTGAGCAAAATGTCGGTCATTTGCCTCTTGTCGTGTCTCGTGACTCCTCCGCTGCGACGGCGGTCAGAAGTTCGAACGGCCCTTCTTCGATAGTCGCGAGCGTCGGGCACGCTAGTTGGCAATCAAAAGCTTAGGGCGAGGACAGAAACGGCTGCGATTGTGAATATGCTGGCTGACACGGCGAGCACAAGATAAACACGGTATCGCATGGATTACATTTCCACCTGCCCGACAAACTTACATCGAACTCCTGCGGGCAAAGGTCCAAAAGTGAACGTTCGGCCTCACCGCGCAGAGTTGGCTTGCGCTCGCTGGGCCTCGATCCGCTCGCATTCGCGAACAGGTTCGGGATGCCATCTGCCGATGCGGGTGCTGCATGCGCAAGGTTGCCTCTGCCATCCCTACCAGGCAGTCATCATCGATCGTGGCCTGGCCGCGCTCCGCTGCATCAACGAACATTGGCAGGTTCTTTTCCGAATGCTTTCGCGCCTCCCGCTGTTGCGCTGGCGGGTCCATGGCCGAAGTTTACTTCGGAAGGCATTCGACGTTGTATGCGATGATGATCTGCGTTGGATCGGCTTTCCCTAGGCTCTTCAAATCTTCCAAACCGCTTCTAAGCTTGGCTCCGGCCTCGCTCAAGCTGCCTTCAAGTGTAGTCTTGGCCCTCCGGCATCGCTCCTCACTCGTGAACTCCTGGAACACGACGGTTGGGAGGAGCCTCCATTCCGCCTTGTCACTGGTGGCGGCGGGGCTGACTGAGTAGGAGAAGACGTACATCAGGACCCACATCCCCTTCCTCCTTACGTGATGCGCGCTGCTAGTTGGCCCCTCGACTGAGCCGCTCATGTCCTGTCGCCAATTGATGTAGATCAATTCCCTGCGGTTCTGATTGTCAAAATGGAGCTCAGGGAACAGTCGACCTTTGGGGCGATAGGCATGAAACGCTGGATGGGGCTTCTCATTACAATGCTCGTATTAGCTGGATCATGCTCAAGCGAGGCGGCCGCCGTACGGATCGCATACGATCCCGGCGGAAGGATCGGAAAATATATCGATCGTTATGAGCGGCTGCGCGCTTCAGGTCGGGACGTAATGATCGACGGCTTCTGCGCATCTGCCTGCACGATTGTCTTGGCGACCTTGCCCTCGAACAGGATTTGCGTCACTTCACGTGCAGAACTCGCGTTTCACGCCGCTTGGGACATTGGGCATCGCGGACAGCCCGTGACAAACCCCGGCGCGACGCGCATGATTTATTCGATGTATCCGGGGCCGGTGCGTCGCTGGATAGCCCAACGCGGCGGGTTAACGCGGCGAACGATATTTCTTAGTGGAGGCCCGCTGCAGGCCATGTATCGCTCGTGCCCCGTCTGAGCCAGCAAGCGAGAGAAGCTTCTTGGACGCTTGGCTCAGGGCAAGACTGACGGGCAAATGCGAAGGCACCGCGAAGAAGATTGCCCCTATTCGCAGCGGTCGCTGAGAGAGCGAGGGGCACGGCCGCCCCGCTCCCTCGCTTCTCTCAATACTGATACGGATATTGACCAGGGCAGACGTAGCTGCCGTAGGCATCGTAGTAGCAACCGCTGTTGTAATTGTTGTAGTACCCGTAGGCTCCCGCGGCCGCGGCGGCGCCTACAGCGGCAGCACCGTAACCCCAACCCGGCCGATAATAGCCGCCACCGTATCCCGGGTAACCCGCGATCGGTCGTCCCGGCCGGCCGGCGATTGGACGACCTGGATAGCCTGGACGTCCTGCTATTGGGTGCGAAGGCCGTGGACCTCCGGCCACTCGATAGCCCCGACCACCGTGGATGCGTCCTGCATGAACGGCGCCGCCTCGAACGTGGGCTGCCCTCATGCCGCCACCATGAAAGCCCCGCGCGCTCATGCCGCCGCCGTGAAAAACCTCCCCCACCGCGAAAGCCGCCACCTCCACCGCGGCGTGCAAATGCATCATCAGGAACAAGGCTGGCCGCAACGAGGATCGCGGCCGCAAAGCCGATCAGACTGTATCGAACCATAGCATCCTCCCGGGTAGTGAGGTGCCGGCGACTGCTGTCTTCAGAATTGAATGCTCGCGCCAGCGGCACCGGAGGCAATCAATTCTCTTCCAGCACCTTGCGCACTTGATTTAAGTCAATTGAGCAAGCCGCACCCGATCGATGGCGTGTTCCCGACAGGAACTTCCGCGCTCGCATTGCTCAGGAAAATGGACGGAGGTGCGGAACCGCATCATGCGGATCATGGGCATGCTTGCCCGCCTCCTCGCGGAGCGACGGGGAGACTAAGCAAGAGCTGCTCGCCTCTACTCCGCCGCCTGCCGCACGTGCCGTGCGGTCGGGGTGCGCATGGTGACGAGCTCTTCGGCCGCGGTCGGATGCAGCGCGATGGTCGCGTCGAAATCGGCCTTGGTCGCCTTCATCTTCACCGCGATCGCGACGGCTTGCGTGATCTCGGCGGCGGCATCGCCGACGATGTGGCAGCCGAGCACGCGGTCGGTCGCACCGTCGACCACGAGCTTCATCAGCACGCGGGTGTCGCGGCCGGACATCGTCGCCTTGATGGGCCGGAACGTCGTCTTGTAGATGTCGACGTGGCTGAATTGCGCGCGCGCCTCGGTTTCCGTCAGGCCGACCGTGCCGACCTCCGGCTGCGAGAACACCGCCGTCGGGATATTGGCGTGATCGACCTGCACCTCGCGCTTGCCGAACACCGTGTCGGCGAAGGCATGGCCCTCGCGGATCGCGACCGGCGTCAGGTTGAAGCGGTGGGTGACGTCGCCGATGGCATAGATGCTGTCGACCGAGCTCTTGGAGAAATGGTCGACCGCGATGCCGCCGTTCGCGGGATTGATGGCGACGCCGGCATTCTCCAGGCCGAGATTGGCGACGTTCGGATGGCGGCCGATCGCGAACATCACCTGGTCGGAGGCGAGGCTCGAGCCGTTCGACAAATGCGTGGTGAAGTCCTCGCCGTGGCGGTCGACCTTGGTCACGGTGCAGCCGGTGAGGATGGTGATGCCATGCTTCTCCATCTCGGCGCGGACATGGGTCCGGACATCCTCGTCGAAGCCGCGAAGAATGTTGTCGCCGCGATAGATCACCGTCACATCGGAGCCGAAGCCGGCGAAGATGCCGGCGAACTCCAGCGCGATATAGCCGCCGCCCTGGATCACGATCCGCTTCGGCAGCCTCGCAAGATGAAACGCCTCGTTGGAGGAGATCACGTGCTCGATGCCGGGGATCGCCGCGCCATGATTGGGCGCGCCGCCGGTGGCGATCAGGATGTACTTCGCCGTGACCTTCTTGTCGTTCTCGAGCAGGCGGACGGTGTGCTTGTTCTCGATCACCGCGCGGCACTTGACGATCTGCGCGCCTGATTTCTCGACATTGGCGGTGTAGGCCGCCTCCAGCCGCGCGATCTCCTTGTCCTTGTTGGCGATCAGCGTCGCCCATTCGAAGCTGGCGGGCGGAACGGTCCAGCCGAAGCCGGCGGCGTCCTCGAGTTCCTGACGGACATGCGAGCCGATCACGAACAGCTTCTTCGGCACGCAGCCGCGGATCACGCAGGTGCCGCCCATGCGGTACTCTTCCGCGATCATGACGCGGGCGCCGTAGCCGGCCGCGATGCGGGCGGCACGGACGCCGCCCGAGCCGCCACCGATGACGAAGAGGTCGACGTCGAAATCAGCCATTGTCCACTCCGACCCCTTTTCAGGAACGCCCCTTCAGATAGGTGCGCTCAGATCTCCTTGCCACGCTTGCGCATCTCGGCACGGAAGGCGCCCATCACGGTTTCCGAGAAGCCCTGGGCCCAGGTGTTCATGAACGCCATGCTCTGCCCGATCGCGCGCGGCTCGGCCTCGATCAGCTTCTTGCCCAGGGGCGACTTGTAGAAAACGACGAGGTCCTTCAGCTCCTGCTCGGTGAACTCGCTGGCATAAATCTGCGCCATGCCTTCGCCGATCTCGTTCTGGCGGCCGTTGAGCTGCTGGGCCACGATCGGGGCGACCTCGTTGAGGTCCTTCTGGTAATTGAGGTTCTGCTGGATCAGCGCGCCCTTGGTCTTCTCGACCATGCCTGGCACGGCGCCCGCATACATCCCGGCGGCGTTCTTGATCTGCAGAATTTCCTTGGCCGCCGCGATCGCCGCGGGCGAAGCCTTCGGCTGGGCCGGCGCCGCGGGAGCCTTCTGGCCCGCCTGCTGCGCCACGGCCGGGGCGGCCGAAAGAGCCAATCCCGCAACGAGAGCCGCAGCCGGCAAGAATTTCAAGACGTTCTTCATTCCTGGTCTCCTTTCGGCTTGCGCCGTTCAATCACGCGGATTCCGCCGCCGCCCGCCAGAACGGCCGAGCTGGCCAAGCCGATGAACAGCCCGTGCTCGACCACACCGGGAATGGCGCTCAACGCCTTGGCGAGACCGGGAGGATCCGTAATACGTCCGAGCTGGGCATCGACGATCCAGTGGCCGCCATCGGTGACGAAAACGTGGCCGTCCTTGGCCTTGCGGACCGCCATTTGCCCGGAAACGCCGCATTCGGCAAATGCCTTTTCGATGGCGCGGCGCGTCGCACCGAGCCCGAACGGGATGACCTCGACCGGCAGCGGAAACTTGCCGAGCGTCGGCACCCATTTGCTCTCGTCGGCAATCACGATCATGCGGTCCGAGGCGGCCGCCACGATCTTCTCGCGCAACAGCGCGCCGCCGCCGCCCTTGATCAGATTGAGCTCGGGATCGATCTCGTCGGCGCCGTCGATCGTGAGGTCGAGATGGTCGATCTCGTCCAGCGTCGTCAGCTTGACGCCGCAGCGTTCCGCATCGGCTCGCGTCGCCTCGGAGGTCGGCACGCCGATCACCTTGAGCCCGGCGGCAACGCGCTCGCCGAGCAACTCGACGAAGTGCTTGGCGGTCGAGCCGGTGCCGAGCCCGAGCTGCATGCCGTCGCGCACCTCCTCCAGCGCACGCGCCGCAGCCTGCCGCTTCAACTGGTCCATGGTCACGTGTGCGCCTGCCTTGTGAAGTCTCGGCCGATTCCGGCCGGTTTCGGGCGCCTATGTAGCCTCGTTTTTCCCCGGAGAACAGGGTCTGGGAACAGGCCTATAAGGTGATCTTATGGGCCCGCCCCTTGCGCGGATAGGACCGGGCCGGTAGCGCTGGGGAATCATGACCTCCTTCAAGACGACGTCCCCTCACACCATCGTCTTCGATCTCGACGGCACGCTGGTGGATACGGCGCCCGACCTGATCACGGCCCTCAATTACGTGCTCGACCGCGAAGGCCTGCCGCCGGTGCCGATGGCCTCGGCCCGCAACATGATCGGCGCCGGTGCCCGCAAGCTGATCGAGCGGGGGCTGGAAGCGGAGGGCCGCACCGTCACGCCCGCGGACATGGACCGGATGACCGCGAATTTCATCGCTTATTACGCCGACCATATCGCGGTGGAATCCCGCCCCTTCGAGGGTCTCGAGGCCGCGCTCGACCAGTTTTCGGCGCAAGGCCACCGCCTCGCGGTCTGCACCAACAAGCTGGAATGGCTGTCGAAGCGCCTGCTGGACCAGCTCGACCTCAGCCGCCGCTTCGCGGCGATCTGCGGGGCGGACACTTTTGGTGTCCAGAAGCCCGATCCGACCATTTTTCGCGAGACCGTGGCCCGGGCCGGCGGCGAGGTGAAGGCCAGCATCATGGTCGGCGATGCCGGAACCGATGTCGGTGTCGCCCGGCGAGCCGGCGTGCCCGTGATCGGGGTCAGCTTCGGCTACACCGACGTGCCGATCGCCGAGCTCAAGCCGGACCGCCTGATCCACCACATGCGCGACCTGCCGGCGGCCGTTAGCAGCCTAATGACGGCAAAGATTACGACAACCCATTGATATAACTAAAGTTTTTATCAGAAAGAGTCCGGCATCCAGAGGATTATCCACAGGGCCGCCTTCCCCGCGCCGCCATGGGCGCGAGCATATCTCGGTTTGCCAACGGGCCGAGGCCGACGCCGGCTTTGCGCGGAACCGGTTGCAAACCACACCCGACGAGCCGACGCAGCATTCCACGCGCGGCCACGCCAGGGCCGCACCCACGTATACCACCCGATTGTCCTAACCGCGTCCGATGCTTAGATTGTTTCGACCGCACCGCTGAAGCAGAGGTGCGCCCCGTCGCCGTAAAGTGACAAGGCATTTGCTATGAACGGACTTCCTGCGAGCCCCCGCGCCGCGCTGTCGAGCGCGATGACCGATCCGTTCGGGCGGACCATCACCTACTTGCGCGTCTCTGTCACCGACCGCTGCGACCTGCGCTGCTTCTACTGTATGTCCGAAGACATGACGTTCCTGCCCAAGGCGGACCTGCTGACGCTGGAGGAGCTCGATCGGCTCTGTACCGCCTTCATCGCCAAGGGCGTGAAGAAGCTGCGCCTCACCGGCGGCGAGCCCTTGGTCCGCCGCAACGTGATGTCGCTGGTGCGCTCGTTGTCGCGGCATCTGTCGAGCGGCGCGTTGAACGAGCTGACGCTGACCACCAACGGCACCCAGCTTGCGAAGCACGCGCGGGAGCTCGCCGATTGCGGCGTCCGCCGCATCAACGTCTCGCTCGACACCCTCGATCCCAAGAAGTTTCGCGAGATCACCCGCTGGGGCGAGATCGACAAGGTGCTGGAGGGCATCGAGGCCGCGCGCGCTGCAGGGCTTGCTGTGAAGATCAACGCCGTCGCCCTGAAGAACCTCAACGAGGACGAGCTGCCCGAGCTGATGCGCTGGGCCCACGGTAAGGGCATGGGCCTGACGCTGATCGAGGTGATGCCGATGGGCGAGATCGGATCGGGCCGCATCGACCAATATCTGCCGCTATCGCTGGTGCGCGCCCGCCTCGCACAGCAATTCACGCTGACGGATCTGGCCGAGACCACCGGCGGGCCGGCACGCTATGTCAGCGTCGCCGAGACCGGCGGCAAGCTCGGCTTCATCACGCCGATGACCCATAATTTCTGCGAATCCTGCAACCGTGTGCGCATCACCTGCACCGGAACGCTGCACACCTGCCTCGGCCACGAGGATGCCTCCGATTTGCGCAAACCTCTGCGTGCATCCGGCGACGATCTATTGCTTGCGGATGCGATCGACCGCGCCATCGGCCTGAAACCCAAGGGCCACGACTTCATCATCGACCGCCGCCACGACCGTCCGAGCGTTTCCCGGCACATGAGCGTCACGGGCGGCTAACTCCGTACAGTTCCGGCCTTATTCCCCTTAACTATCAACAAACTTCCGATTGACTGACGGCACGCCCGCTGGTTTGGTGCGGCGGCCTCATGCCTGCGCGGCGAGATAAGCCACGCGCCATCTCGGCGCAGTCAAGACGGCCGGGGCACAATCGGGGGAGGACCTATCGTTGCAAGCGCTCCTTAAGTTGAGCAGCAGAATCGACGCGTTCACGCGCTGGACCGGCAAGCGTATTGCGTGGCTGATCGTGCTCGCCGTTATCATCTCGGCAGTCAACGCGATCATCCGCAAGACGTTTGACACGTCGTCCAATTCGTGGCTCGAGCTGCAATGGGTGCTGTTCAGCATCGTCTTCCTGCTCTGTTCGCCCTGGACGCTGCTCGACAATGAGCACATTCGCATCGACATCGTGAACAACACGCTGCCGAAGAAGGCGCGCAACGTCATCGACGTCGTCGGTCACGTGTTCTTCCTCACTCCGATCTGTATCGTCATGATCATTACCGGAGTGCCGTTCTTCCTTCGCTCCTTCCAGATCAACGAACAATCCGGCAATGCCGGCGGCCTGCCGCAATGGCCCGCCAAAGCCCTGATCATGATCGGGTTCGCTTTTCTGCTGGTGCAAGGCATCTCCGAGCTGATCAAGCGGATTGCAGTGATGCGCGGCTTGATACCGGACCCGCACGAATCACAGGTGTCGGCGCTGGAAGCGGAAGTCGAGCATCTCGTCGAAGCGATCGAGAAGAAGTAGCCGTTGGCGACGGTGTAAGGGGAATCCATGACCGCATTCATCATCGCCAATATGGCGCCCATCATGTTCGTGTCGCTGGTCGTCATGCTGCTGCTGGGCTATCCGGCGGCATTCTCGCTCGGCGCCGTCGGCCTGTTCTTCGCCATCATCGGCGTCGAGCTCGGCCAGTTTCACCCCGACTTCCTCCAGGCCTTGCCGGAGCGCGTCTATGGCGTGATGAACAACGACACGCTGCTCGCGATCCCCTTCTTCACCTTCATGGGATTGGTGCTGGAGCGGTCGGGCATGGCCGAGGACCTGCTCGACACCATCGGCCAGCTGTTCGGCACGATCCGCGGCGGCCTCGCCTATGCCGTGATCTTCGTCGGCGCGCTGCTCGCTGCGACCACCGGCGTGGTCGCGGCGTCCGTGATCTCGATGGGCCTGATCTCGCTGCCGATCATGCTGCGCTATGGCTATGATCGCCGCGTGGCCGCCGGCGTCATCGCCGCCTCCGGCACGCTCGCGCAAATCATTCCACCCTCCCTCGTCCTGATCGTGATGGCCGACCAGCTCGGCAAGTCCGTGGGCGACATGTACGAGGGCGCCTTCATCCCCGGCCTCGTGCTCGCTGGCCTCTACGCGCTCTACGCTTTCCTCGTCAGCATGATCTGGCCGAAGGCGACGCCCGGCCTGCCGAAGGACGCCATCGGCTTCCGCGAAGACAACGGCGATCGCGGCCTCGTTTCGCTCGGTGTGCTGTTCCTCGCGAGCTGCGCGTTCGGATGGTTCATGATGCGCAGTTCAACCACTCGCGGCGCCGATTACGTCGTGCTCAGCATGTTCTACGGCATCATCTTCGCATTCGCCGTCGCCGTGCTGAACTGGGTGGTGGACAAGCTGACTGGATTCCGTTTCCTCTCGAAGATGGCGCAGCAAACCACCTTCGTCATGGTGCCGCCGCTGTTCCTGATCTTCCTGGTGCTGGGCACCATCTTCATCGGCATCGCCACGCCGACCGAAGGCGGTGCGATGGGTGCCGCCGGCGCCCTCATTCTAGGTGCCGTGAAGCGGCGGCTGAGCTGGGACCTGATCCGGCAGGCCACGGAATCGACCGCCAAGCTGTCGGCCTTCGTCGTGTTCATCCTGGTCGGCGCCCGCATCTTTTCGCTCACCTTCTACGGGGTCAACGGTCACGTCTGGGTCGAGCATCTGCTCACCTCGCTGCCGGGCGGCCAGATCGGCTTCCTGATCTTCGTCAACGCGCTCGTATTCGTACTGGCCTTCTTCCTCGACTTCTTCGAGCTGGCCTTCATCGTGATTCCGCTGCTGGGACCGGCGGCCGAGAAGCTCGGCATCGACCTGATCTGGTTCGGCGTCATTCTCGGCGTCAACATGCAGACCTCGTTCATGCACCCGCCGTTCGGATTCGCGCTGTTCTATCTCCGGTCCGTCGCGCCGAAGGAGCGATACACCGATCGCGTCACCGGCAAGCGGATGGACCCCGTCACCACCGGCCAGATCTATTGGGGTGCGGTGCCCTTCGTCGTCATCCAGATCATCATGGTCGGCCTCGTGATCGCGTTCCCGTCGATGGTGATGCACTACAAGGGCGTGCAGACGAATATCGATCCCTCTACGATCAAGATCGAGGTCCCGCAGATCGAGCTGCCGCCGCTGGATCTCGGCCCACCGCAGAAGTAGCGGGAACGAGGCTCGCCGTCATGCTCCGCTATCGCGGCGCATGACGCGCCTCGGCGCGTGACAAGCAGCGAAATCGGAGGCATACCGGCCGTCCCCCCACCCCGCATGGATGGCCGCTCATGCCCCGATCGCACCCCGCTTCCACGTTCCTTGGAACGTTGATCGCCTCACTCTGGCTGTCTGCCGCAACGCTGGTGCAGGCCGAGCCGGTCGCCGACGTCCATGCGCTGGCGCAGAACGAAACGCAGCCGCTGCTCGACACGCTGCGCGATCTCGTCAACATCGAATCCGGCAGCAAGGACATCGAAGGCCTGAACCAGATCGCCGAGCGCATTGCCGGTCAGCTCAAGCAACTCGGCGGCATGGTGGAGATCCTGCAGCCGACTGACATCTATCGCCTCGACGACACCCCCGAAAAGATCGGGCCGGCCGTGCACGCCGTGTTCAAGGGCACGGGGTCCAAGAAGATCATGCTGATTGCCCACATGGACACGGTGTACTTGAAGGGCATGCTGAAGGACCAGCCGTTCCGCATCGACGGCGACAAGGCCTACGGGCTCGGCATTGCCGACGACAAGCAGGGCATCGCGCTCATTCTCCATACCGTGGCATTGCTGCAGAAGCTGAACTTCAGGGATTACGGCACGCTCACAGTGCTCACGAACGGCGACGAGGAGATCTCCTCGCCCGGCTGGCGCAGCACCATCACCAGGCTCGCATCGGATCAGGACGTGGTGTTCTCGTTCGAAGGCGGCGGCACCGACGGCACGCTGCGCCTCGCCACCAGCGGCATCGGCTCGGCCTATCTCACCGTGCATGGCAAGTCGTCACATGCCGGCGCACGGCCCGAAGGCGGCGTGAATGCGCTGTACGAGCTCTCGCACCAGGTGCTGCAGATGAAGGACTTGTCCAAGCCCGAGCAGGGCCTGAAGCTGAACTGGACGGTGTCCAAGTCCGGGACCAACCGTAATGTGATCCCTGCCGAGGCGACGGCCCAGGCCGACGCGCGCGCCCTCAAGGTGTCCGACTTCGACGAGTTGCAGAAGGCGCTGCAGGACAAGATCAAGAATCGCCTGCTGCCCGATTCCAGGGTCGAGCTGAAGTTCGAGGTGCGGCGCCCGCCGCTCGAACCCAGCGAGGCCTCGCGCCGGGTGGCGGCCTATGGCAAGACGATCTATGGGGAGATCGGACTGACCCTCAAGGTCGACGAGAAGGCCATCGGCGGCGGCACCGACGCGGCTTTCGCCGCGCTGCAATCCAAGGGAGCGGTGGTGGAAGGCATGGGATTGTCGAGCTTCGGCGCGCACTCCAACGACGCCGAATATGTGCAGATCGACAGCATCGTGCCGCGGCTTTATCTGACGACGCGCATGATCATGGACCTGTCCACCGGCAAGCTGAAATAGCGGCTCCGCGTCTTTCCTTCTCCCTTGTGGGAGAAGGTGGCGCGAAGCGCCGGATGAGGGCTCTCTCTCGGCGAATTCAATTGAGAGTGAGACTCGCGGAGAGAACCCCCCACCCGTCTCGCCGCTACGCGGCGCGCCACCCTCTCCCACTAGGCAGCACTAAGGCATTTGAAGTTCTTCGCTGCGGCCATCCTTCGAGACGCCCGCTTTAGGCGGGCTCCTCAGGATGAGGACGGAGTGCGCGGCAGCCGTTCAACGGGCACCGACCCTGATTAGCCTCATCCTGAGGAGGCGCATCAGCGCCGTCTCGAAGGACGAGGCGTGCGCGCAGATCGCCGCCACAAGTCATATGCGATTGCCCTGCACAACAAGGGGAGAGGGTAAAGAGGTAGTTTTGTTCGCCAGCCGAAACCGCAGCGTGAACTCCGCACCGCCGCCGGGGAGGTTCTGCACCGCGACCGTGGCGGCGTGATCGTCCGCCACGGCGCGCACGATCGAGAGTCCTAGCCCCGCGCCGTCACTGCGCCGGCGGTCGGCGCGCCAGAAGCGCTGGAAGATCAGCTCGCGCTCAGCCTCCGCAATCCCCGGGCCGGAATCGCGCACGCGCACCGAACCGTCCTCCCCCACCTCGGCCTCGACGGTGGTGCCCTCCGCCGTGAACTTGATGGCGTTTTCGGCAAGATTGAACACCGCGCGCTGCAGCATCTCCGAATTGCCGTGGATCAGGACCGGCGCGTCGGTGCCCTTCAGCGCGATGTCCTTGCGTTGGGCAATCGCGAACGGGGCGATCGAGCCGACCACCTCGGCACAGACGGCGCGCAAATCCGCGGTCTCGCCGGGATCGAGCACCAGGGTGTCGAGCTCGGCGATCTCCAGCAGCTGGGCGACGATCCGGCTCATGGCCTCGATGTCGGCATGCAGCGCCTGCCGTTCGGCGCCGTCGCCGAGCGTCTCGATCCGCGTGCGCAGGATTGCGAGCGGCGTGCGCAATTGATGCGCGGCATCCGCCGTGAACTGCCGCTGCACGCGAAAGCCGGCCTCGAGGCGGTCGAGCGCCTGGTTCACGGCGGTGACCAGCGGCACGATCTCGCGCGGAATCCGCGCCGTCGGCAGCCGGATGTCGGTGCGCGCGGGGCCGATATTGCTGGCATCCTGCGATGCCTTCCACAGCGGCGCGATCGCGCGGCGGAAGATGATGATGTCGGTGGCAAGCAGGACCAGGAGGATGGGGATGGTGATCCAGCCGACCCGCCGGAAGAAGTTCGAGATGATGTCGTCGATGATGACGTCGCGGTGCGCGAGGTCCTCGGCGACTTGAATGCGCACCGTCCTGCCGGCAATGTCCCGGGTGACGCCGGCGCCGGAGATGGTCTCGGAGAAGCGTGATGGCGCCGCAGCGGCGGAACGCCGGTGCGAGGAGAACAGCGATCTTCCGTCGGAATCGCGAATGTCGAACTGGTAGCGGCCGTAAGCGTCCGAATAAAGACCCTTGAGGCTGTCGGGCAGGTTGAAGGTCAACGTGCCGTCCGGCTGCGCGACGATGCGCTCCGCCAGCACCTCGGCCTGCGCGCGCATGGCATCGCGATGCAGCTGGTCGATCTCGGAGTTGAGTAGCCAGAACAACACCAGCGGCAGGAAGATCGCGACCACCGCGACCGCGACGATGTGCAGGAACACGATGCGCGAGATCAGCGATTTGAAGGTCAGCGATCCGGCACGGCCCGCGGCGGGCACGTTATTTCTCCTCGGTCATGAGATAGCCGACGCCACGGATAGTATGGATCACAACCTTGGCGCCGTGCTCGGTCAGCTGCTTGCGCAACCGTGACACGTAGACCTCGACCGCGTTGGAGGCGACCTCGCCGTCGAGCCCGAAGATGTGGTCCTCGACGTTCTTCTTCGGTACCACCCGCCCCTGTCGGCGCAGCAGGATTTCGAGCACCGAGGTCTCGCGCGCGGAGATAATCCGCGGCTGGTCGTCGACGAAGATCTGCCGGCTCTCGGTGTCATAGACGAGGTTGGCGAGAGTGAGCGAGCGGCCGAGCAACTGGCCGGGGCGGCGCAAGATGGCCTCCAGCCGCGCTACCAGCTCCTCCATCGCAAACGGTTTTGCCAGATAATCATCGGCGCCGCTGCGTAGGCCGGTGACACGGTCCTGCAAGCCGCCGCGCGCAGTCAGCACCAGAACCGGCAGCGGCTCCATCTGGTGACGCAACTCGCGCAGCACCGACAGGCCGTCGCCGTCGGGCAGGCCGAGGTCGAGGATCATCGCGGCATAGCTGACGCTGTTCACCGCCTCGCGCGCCTCGGCCGCGCTGCCCACGATGTCGCTCTCATAGCCGGCTGCGGCCAGCCCACCAGCCACGAGCCGCGACAGCTCCGCATTGTCCTCGACGATCAGAAGCCGCATCGCATATCCGCTGATAGCCCGGTGTCATCGCACGGCTCGCGCCGCATCGGTGCTCTCTTCCACCATTCCGAGCGCATCGGCCAGCGAAAAAGCGTACGACTGACCAGTCAAGGGGTACGCTGCCCCTCGAAGGCCGCTCTGAGCGCAGCCAGCTGGTCGTCCGTTGCTCCCAGCTCTGCCTCGGCCCGACTGGCCGTCAAATCCACATAGGGGATTGGCTGATCAAACTGGCACGCCGTGAAGTCGTACCGCTCGCCTCCGATCCGGTTGTAGAAATGATCGCCGGCGGGAAGAGGCGTCTTCAGCAAGTCGCCGCCGAAGAGCTCGTGAACGAGCAGCGAGGTGACGTTGCATTGTCCTGCCGCCGGATTGCTCGCCGTCCATTGGCTGGCCGTCGACAGCGACCACGCCCGGCGCAATGCGCTTTGAACTTGATCGGGATCGAAGCTCATCGGATCCCCTGGGCCTGGCAGCCGAGCCGCAATGCGGATTCTGCGATCATCGGCTTCTACCACTGTTTTGCCCGACGCATCAAGCGGGAGTTCGGTAATTCAGCAGAAAGCTTGCGCTGCGCCGCCAAGTCATTGATAAACCTGTCCCCGTCTACTGTGCATGGGGTTGTTTTGCAGCTTTTGTTTGGACGCCCTTCGAACGCCGAAACGACAGCGTCCCGGAGCCATGGCTCCGGGACGCTGCATGCAAAGGGCGATCAACTTTGCGAGCGCCGCGCCATGAAGATGTCGTAGCCGACCTCGGCGACCTGGAACCAGGAATAGCCGTCGCTCGTGAACTTGGCGAGCGAGTCGTTCACTTTCTTGAAGTTCGGGTTGGTCGCAGCGACTTCGGCGTGCAGCTCCTTGGCGGCCTTGTAGCAGGCATCCATGATCGCGGGCGAGAAGGCGTGCAGCTTGGTGCCGCCCGCCAGCAGCTTCCTCAGCGCCAGCGGATTGGCGTTGTCGTAGCGCGCCATCATGTAATTGTTGGCGTAGTGGCCGGCCTGCTCCAGCACGCTCTGGTAATATTTCGGCAGCGCGTTCCACTTATCGAGGTTGACGAAAGCCATCAGCATCGGACCGCCTTCCCACCAGCCGGGATAGTAGTAGTGCGGCGCGATCTTGTAGAAGCCGAGCTTCTCGTCGTCATAAGGCCCGACCCATTCGGCGGCGTCGATCGTGCCCTTCTCCAGCGCCGGATAGATATCGCCGCCGGCGAGCTGCTGCGGCACCACGCCGAGCTTCTGGAGCACGCGGCCGGTGAAGCCGCCGATGCGGAACTTCATGCCCTTGAGATCGTCGGGCGTGTTGACCTCTTTCCTGAACCAGCCGCCCATCTGGCAGCCGGTGTTGCCCGCGAGCAGCGAGATGACGTTGTAGCCCTTGTAGAACTCGTTGAGCACGTCGCGGCCGCCGCCCAGCATGTACCAGGCCTGGTTGATGCGCATGTTGGGACCGAACGGCACGGCCGAGCCGAAGGTGAAGGTCGGGTCCTTGCCGAAATAATAATAGGACGCGGTGTGGCCGATCTCGCAGGTGCCGTTCTGCACGGCGTCGAGCACCTGCAGGCCCGGCACGATTTCGCCGGCCGCGAAGATCTGGATCTGGAATTTGTTGTCGGTCGCCTCGGCGACCATCTTGCACATCATCTCGGCGCCGCCAAACAGCGTGTCGAGCGATTTCGGCCAGCTCGTCGGCATGCGCCATTTGATTTCCGGCAACGACTGCGCGATCGCGGGAGCCGCGAGCGTGGCGGCGCCGGCCGCACCAAGTCCTGTGACCTTGATGAAGTCTCTTCTCTTCATGATTTCCTACCCTGATGGATCTAATTGTGGAGCCTTCTTTGCGAGGCTTGCCGACAGCATGGAACATCACGGGACCGAATGCCATCCCGATTTCACTGCGGCAAAGAAAAAGCCCGGCCTCGCGAGCGAGGCCGGGCCTTTCCGGTCTTACGACCTAAGCCGTAGATCAGCCGCGGGTGCGCGAGCGGATCATGAAGCTGTCGTAGGTATATTCGGCAACCTGCCACCACAGATATTCGTCGGAGCGGTAGGCCTGCATGGCTTCGATCGACTTCTTGAAGTCGGCGTTCTTGCCGGAGACCTCGGCCCACAGCTCGTTGGTCGCCTTGAGGCAGGCTTCCAGCACCTCGTTGGTGAACGGACGCAGCTGGGTGCCGCCAGCGACCAGGCGCTTCAGCGCCGCCGGGTTCTGCATGTCGTACCGCGCAGCCATCCAGCTGTTGGCGGTCGCCGTCGCGTTGGTGAGGATCGCCTGGTAGTTCTTCGGCAGCGCATTGAACTTTTCCAGGTTGGCGAAGGCGTGGACGGTCGGACCGCCCTCCCAGAAACCCGGATAATAGTAGTACTTGGCGACCTTGGCGAAGCCGAGCTTCTCGTCATCATAGGGGCCGACCCACTCGGCGGCGTCGATCGTGCCCTTTTCCAGCGCGGGATAAATGTCGCCGCCAGCGAGCTGCTGCGGCACCACGCCGACCTTCTGCAGCACCTGGCCGGCGATGCCGCCGATGCGCATCTTGAGGCCGGAGAGGTCGGCAACAGTCTTGATCTCCTTGCGGAACCAGCCGCCCATCTGGGTGCCGGTGTTGCCGCACGGGAAGCCGATCACGTTCGACTTTTTGAAGAACTCGTTGGCGAGCTCGTTGCCGCCGCCCTGATAGAGCCACGAATTCTGCTGGCGCGCATTGAGGCCGAACGGCACCGAGGCGAAGATCGCGAAGGTGGGGTCCTTGCCGACGTAGTAGTACGACACGGTGTGGCACATATCGACCGTGCCGTTCGAGGTCGCATCGAGCGCCTGGAGGCCGGGGACGATTTCGCCGGCGGCGAACACCTGAATCTGGAACTTGTTGTCAGTCATCTCGGCGACGTACTTCGCCACCTGCTCGGCGCCGCCATAGATGGTGTCGAGCGACTTCGGGAAGCTCGAAGTCAGGCGCCACTTCACCTCGGGCGAGGATTGCGCGATCGCCGGCGAGGCCACCGCGGTCGCCGCCGCGCCTGCTGCCGACACTTTGAGAAAATCACGACGCTTCATCTTCAGGTCTCTCCTTGCTGGGGCGTTTCCCCTTGACTTCTCTTCTTGCCGCCGCTCGTTCCGGCGACGCGTTGAGGGCGCGTCGAACCGAAGGGGCTTGACTGCGGGGGGCCTTTAACACGGCCAGCCCGGTTTCGGAACGCGACAATGGCATGACGGGGCTCTACGAAAGTCGCATGTCCCGGAGCCTGCCGCGGCGACCCCATTCAGGCGGCGGCGATGACACCCTTGAGCTGGTCCCGGACCTGGCCGGCAATGGCGCGGTAGATCGCCGCATGAGGGCCGTCCGGCTCGCTGTCGACCACGGGATTGCCGGCGTCCGAGGTGGCGCGAATCGCCATGTGCAGGGGGATCTCGCCCAGGAATGGGACGCCGAGCTTCTCGGCCTCGTGCCGCGCCCCGCCATGGCCGAAAATATCCGACTTGGTGCCGCAATGCGGGCATTGGAAGTAGCTCATATTCTCGACGATGCCGAGCACGGGCACGTTGACCTTCTTGAACATGGCAAGTCCCCGCCGCGCGTCGATCAGGGACAGGTCCTGCGGGGTCGAGACGATCACGGCGCCCTTGAGCGGCACGTTCTGCGCCAGCGTGAGCTGGGCATCGCCGGTGCCCGGCGGCATGTCGACGACCAGCACGTCGAGCTTGCCCCATTCGACGTCGCGCAGCATCTGCGTCACCGCCGACATCACCATCGGGCCGCGCCAGATCATCGCGGTCTCCTCCTCGACCAGGAAGCCGATCGACATGATCGCGAGCCCGAAGCGCCGAAGCGGAATCATCTTGCGCTCGTCGTTCAGCTCCGGCTTGTCGCGCAGGCCCGTCAGGCGCGGCACCGAGGGGCCGTAGATATCGGCATCGAGCAGCCCGACCTTGAGGCCGAGGTCGCGCAGGCCGAGCGCCAGATTGAGCGCCGTGGTCGACTTTCCGACGCCGCCCTTGCCGGAGGCGACCGCGATTACGGCGGCAACGCCGGGAATTTCCGATTGCCGCGCCATCGGCGACCCACCGCCCTGCGGCGGCTTGTGGGCATGGGCCGGCTGCACGCCGGGCGCGCCGCGGCTCGGCTGCGGGGGTGGCGGCGGCGCGGAGCCCGGCTTGCGCTCGGCGGTCAGCGCCACCATGACGGTGGTGACGCCGGGAATGCTGCGCACGGCGGCTTCCGCTTCGGCCCGGACGGATTCCCAGGCCCTTGCCTCGGCGGCGTCGACATTGATCGAGAAGAACACCTTGCCGTCGGAGGCGCTGATCGCGCTCAGCACATTGGCATGGGGGAGCGCGACCCCGCGGGGCGACTGGACCCTGGCGAGGCTATCGAGAACCTGTTGCTGCGTCACGCTCAAAGCGCATCTCCTGCAGTTGAGGATGCCCCATTAGAGCGGAAACGCCCAAAAGGCTACTGTCTGCCGATATCGTCCGTCTTTTCGGCCGGCGCCTCCCCCTGCTCCAGGGCAGCCTCGTAGTTCAGCTCGATCATGACCCCGTTGGGGTCGTGGACGAAGATCTGCCAGAGATCGCCACCGGGCACCTGGCGGGCCTCGAACTTGATCTTCTTTGACGCCAGCCGCTGTTTCATACCGTCAAAGCCGCGACTGGCGAAGGCGACATGGTGGACAACGCCGGAATCCGGCTTTTGTGGCTCGTCGGTCGGGGAAATGTCGACGAGGTGAACCACCGGCCTGCCCTCGCTGTACATCCAGGCGCCCGGGAAGGCGAAGTTCGGCCGCGCGCCTTTTTCCAGGCCCAGCACGTCTTCATAGAAGCGGACGGTCTCGGCCAGATTCCGGGTCCGGATGTTGAAATGATCGAGGACGCCCACGCTCACGCCGCCCATGCTCTCGCTCCCTTGTTTTGAAGTCCTTGGGTCGCCACCCTAGCACGGTAGGCTGCCAAACGAAGCCGTTGCCCTCTGGCCTCAAGGGTTTATGGTGCGCCTCCGGTCCGCCCTCACCGCGGAACCCAGGCATCCCTCGCTTGGCAAGAACCGTAAACCCGAACTACGGACAAGGTACCACTATGGCTAAAGTCGCTTTCCTCGGTCTTGGCGTGATGGGCTTCCCCATGGCCGGACACCTCGTGAAAAAAGGGGGCCATGAGGTCACCGTCTACAACCGCACCGCGGCCAAGGCGAAGGAATGGGCGGACAAGTTCGGCGGCAAGACCGCGCCGACGCCGAAGGCCGCCGCCGAGGGGCAGGATTTCGTGATGTGCTGCGTCGGCAACGACAGCGATCTGCGCGCGGTCACGATCGGCCCCGACGGCGCCTTCGCCGGCATGAAGAAGGGTGCGACCTTCGTCGACCACACCACTGCCTCCGCCGAGGTCGCTCGTGAGCTCGACGCAGCCGCCGTCAAAGCCGGCTTCAAATTCGTCGACGCCCCCGTCTCCGGCGGCCAGGCCGGCGCCGAGAACGGCGTGCTGACGGTGATGTGCGGCGGCGCGCAGGACGCCTATTCCGGCGCCGAGCCGATCATCACGGGCGCCTATGCGCGGATGTGCAAGCTGCTCGGGCCCGCCGGAAGCGGCCAGCTGACCAAGATGGTCAACCAGATCTGCATCGCCGGTCTGGTGCAGGGCCTCTCCGAGGGCATCCATTTCGCCAAGAAGAGCGGCCTGGACGTCGCCGCAGTGATCGAGACCATCTCGAAAGGGGCCGCCCAGTCCTGGCAGATGGAGAACCGCTACAAGACGATGAACGAGGGCAAGTACGATTTCGGCTTCGCCGTCGAATGGATGCGCAAGGACCTCTCGATCGCCCTGGCCGAAGCCCGCCGCAACGGCGCCAATCTGCCGGCGACTGCGCTGGTCGATCAGTTCTATTCCGAGGTCGAGAAGATGGGCGGCAAGCGGTGGGATACGTCGAGCCTGCTCGCACGCCTGCAACGCTGACGCTCTGTTGCGACCTGGTTCGGAGAAGCCGGCTTCGAACTTCGCCGCGGCTTCGGCCGCGACGAACTTCCGTCAAGCGCGCCGACCGAAATCATAAACTTCCGGGGGGAAGCCTTGCCTAGCGTGATTGCCGCCATCCTTGTTGTTGCGCGCCTGCTTCCGGTCGCGCTCCTGATTCTGGTTGGATCTCCCGCGCAGGCGCTTGCCGCATCGCTCGATGGTGCCAGCATTGGCCCGCAATGGGCGCTTCCATTCGCGGGGATGCTGCTCTCGATCGCCATATTTCCGCTCGCAGCGCCTCACTTCTGGGAGCATCACCAAGGCAAGATTGCCGCGATGTGGGCCGCCCTGATCGCGCTGCCGCTTGCAATCTGGTACGGCCCGCTTCCAACCGTCCAAGCGCTCGTTCATACGGCGCTGCTCGAATACGTCCCGTTCATTCTGCTGCTCCTCGCTCTGTTTACCGTCGCCGGCGGAATCGTGGTGCGCGGCAATCTTCACGGCTCCCCCGTCCTGAATACGCTGCTGCTCGCTCTCGGCACTCTGATCGCGAGCGTCATCGGCACGACCGGCGCCTCAATGGTCATGATCCGACCGGTGATCCGCGCCAATGACGATCGGCGGCACAACGCGCACGTCGTGATCTTCTTCATCTTTCTGGTATCCAACATCGGCGGCTCGCTCACGCCGCTGGGAGATCCGCCGCTTTTTTTGGGTTTTCTGCGCGGCGTGGACTTCTTCTGGACGACGACTCACCTGTTCCCCCAGACCACGTTCGCAGCCTGGATTCTGCTCGCCCTGTTCTTTTGCATCGACACTTATTTCTATCGCAAGGAAGGCCGCGTCAAACCGGACCCAACTCCGGACAATCCCTTGCGGATCAGCGGCGGCCTCAACTTCGCTTTGATGGGAGTCATCGTCGCTGCGATCCTCTTGAGTGCCAAGCTGGACCTCGGCGGATTTGAAGTTCTCGGCACGCACCTCCAGCTGCAGAATGTCCTGCGCGATGCCGTGATGATCGGAGTCGTGTTCGCATCTCTCGCCGTCACCTCGAAGGAGGACCACGACGCGAACGGCTTCTCTTGGGGCCCCATGATCGAAGTGGCAAAGCTGTTTGCCGCGATCTTCATCACCATCATTCCCGTGCTCGCGATTCTCAACGCCGGCAAATCCGGCGCGTTTGCCCCCGTCGTAAACATGGTCACCAACGCCGACGGCACGCCGAACAATGCCGCATATTTCTGGTTGACCGGCCTGCTCTCATCCTTTCTCGACAATGCGCCGACCTATCTGGTCTTCTTTGAGCTCGCCGGAGGCGATGCCAAGCATCTGATGACGAACGGCGCCCTCACCCTTGCCGCGATTTCCGCAGGGGCGGTATTCATGGGCGCAAACTCCTACATCGGCAACGCGCCCAATTTCATGGTGTACGCAATTGCCCGAGCGGGTGGTGTCGCAATGCCCGGCTTCTTCGGATACATGGCCTGGACCTCCGTCCTGCTGCTGCCGGTCTTCGGGTTGGTCACGCTCGTTTTCTTCAGATGATCGAAGCGCGGGTTGATGAAGGCGGCCGCCCGGACTGCGTATGAATTAACGCTCGGTTAACGTAATTCTTTAGCTCCTTAAGTCAGCTCTTAAGGATTTCTTGCCAGAGATAGACAATGCAGAAAGCCCGCGTCCGGCGTGGGCAGGAATCCGTGTTGCTTGATGAGTAACCCCGCTGAAATGCCTGAGGTCGTGCAGCTTCCGGCCGAGCCGGTGAGCGCGCCATCGGCGAGCAGCCGAAGGGCTGCGGCGCAGCGGGTGCGCGAGGCGCGCGACAAGTTAACGTCGACCAGTGGAACCCGGCCGGCTTTCGACGCCGAGATGCTGCGGCAATACGCCCAGACCCGGCTGTCGGCCTCCTATGTCGTGATGCTCCTGGTGGTGGCGACCGGCGTGCTGTTCGGGCTATGGATGCAGCCGATCCCGGCCGCGGCCTGGACCGCCGGCATGCTCTGCATCCACAGCGCCATGATCCGCAGTTGCCGGCGCTTCCTGACCGAGCCCGCCTCTCCGGCCGCGACACGCGCATGGCGGACGCGCTTCGTCGTGCTCGACCTGCTCTATGGCCTGTGCTGGATGGCGATCCTGATCCATCCCGTGCTCGACATGGTCACGGAAACGCTGATGATGTTCTTGATGCTGCTGGTGATCGCAGTATCGAGCATGCTCGCGGCCAATCTGCCGATCGCAGCCCTTGCCGCCACGGCGCCGGTCGCGGTTGCGATGGCGCTGAGCTTCGTGACGACCGGATCGCTGGACAATTACATCCTGGCAGCGCTGTCGCTCGCCGCCGAAGGCTATTTCGTGCTTCTGGCGCACCGCCTGCACTCCTCCACCTTCGCCACGCTGGAAGCGCGAGCGGAAAAGGACGCGCTGATCGGCGAGCTGGAGCAGGCCAAGGCAATCTCGGACGAAGCGCGCCACCGCGCCGAAGCCGCCAACGTCGCCAAGTCGCGCTTCCTCGCGCAGATGAGCCACGAGCTGCGGACGCCGCTGAACGCCATCCTCGGCTTCTCAGAGGTGATGAAGAGCGAGATTTTCGGCGCGCATGCGGTACCGGTCTACAAGGAATATTCCGCCGACATTCATAATTCCGGCGTGCACCTGCTCAACCTCATAAACGAGATCCTCGATCTGTCGCGGATCGAAGCCGGCCGTTACGAGCTCAATGAGGAAGCGGTGTCCCTGGTCGGTATCGTCGCCGATTGCCATCATCTGATGAAGCTGCGTGCCTCGAGCCGCGGCATCACCATCCACGAAGTGTTCGAGCAGGCGATGCCGCGGCTCTGGGCCGACGAGCGCGCGATCCGCCAGGTCGTGCTCAACCTGCTTTCCAATTCGATCAAGTTCACCCCGCAGGGCGGCGAGATCTGGCTCAAGGCCGGCTGGACCGCCTCCGGCGGACAATATCTCTCGGTGAGGGATTCCGGCTCCGGCATACCCGAGGACGAGATCCCGGTCGTGCTCGCCTCGTTCGGCCAGGGCTCCAACTCGATCAAGTCGGCTGAACAGGGCGCCGGCCTCGGCCTGCCGATCGCCAAGAACCTGATTGACCTGCACGGCGGCACGTTCACGTTGAAATCGAAGCTGCGCATCGGCACCGAGGTGATCGTCACGTTCCCGCCGGAGCGCGTGATGAGCGCGCTTGCCCCACTCTCGGACGATTCTCCACCGCTCCAGCCGGAGAGCTCCGTCGTGCCGGACGAGAAACGCCGGCCGCGGCACAAGCCGATCATGAGTGCCGGCACAGGCTCTTAACGAGATGCTTGCAGACATGCCCGATCATCCCTCACTATGTCCGTATGAGCAAAGAAACGCCGTGCGTCGCCGTGTGCATGATCGATCCCAAGACCAAGCTGTGCTTCGGCTGCGGCCGCACCTTGCCGGAGATCGCACGCTGGCACGCCATGGAGAGCGCGGACCGGCGCGCGATCATGGCCCTGTTGCCGGAGCGCATGACGAAAGCCGGACTGGTGCCGATCGCTGGATCCCCAAAGCACGTCTGATCCGCCTGCGTGCCCTTGGAGGCGCGCGATGATCCGCTTCCTGCTCGTCCTGATCATGCTCGCCGGCACGGCAGGTGCCGTCGTCGCCTATGGCGATCCCGACCAGATCGCGCGCGCCAGCCACAAGGTCTCGCATATTTTTCGCGCACAAGCCGCCTCCCCGGCGCCGGCCGTGCAGATCCCGCGCGGCCAGGGCGGCGAATTCACGCTGCGCGCGAAGATCAACGGCGTCACTGCGCCGATGGTGATCGATACCGGCGCGACGTCGGTGGTACTGACCTGGGAAACCGCAAGGGCGATCGGGCTGCCGCTCGAGATGCTTGAATACGACGTCGATCTCGAGACCGCGGGCGGCCACACCAAGGCGGCGCGGCTCACGCTCGACCGTCTCGCCGTCGGCAAGCTGGTCGAGAAGTCGGTGCCGGCCCTTGTCGTGCAGCGCGGCCAGATGAAGACCAATCTGCTCGGCATGAGCTTCCTCGACCGGCTGGAAAGCTGGGGCGTGCGCGCCGACACGCTGATGCTGACAGGGTATCCGGAGCAGCAGCGCAGTCCCCGCCGCGCGCGTACGGCGGTCGACTAAAGCGCGATGCGATCAGGATGAATCGTCATCGCGCTTTAGGTAGTTGTTTGAACATGATCTTTTCGGAATACCGCTGCGCACTTTTCCGGATCATGCTCCCGCTCATTTAGGCCGCCTCAGCCGGCGCGCGGGCCCCGACACACGTGATCGCCTCGCGTAGCACGTCGAGACCGGCGCCGGGCTTCACACCCTGCTCGGCCAGATGCCGGCGGAACGCACGCGCGCCGGGCACAGCATGAAATGCGCCGACGAAATGCCGCGTGATCGCGTGCAGCCGCGTGCCGTGCGCGAGCTGCTCTTCGATGTAGGGCATCATCGCCTCGAGCGCGTCCTGCATGGTGGCGTGCGGCGCCGGCCCGCCGAAGATTTCGTGGTCGACCGCGAGCAGCCGCCACGGCTCCTGATAGGCGGCGCGGCCGAGCATCACGCCGTCGACATGGGCAAGATGCGCCTTTGCCTCGTCGATGCTCCGAACGCCGCCATTGATGATGACGGGCACATCGGGCATCGCGCGCTTCAGCCGGTAGACGCGATCATAGTGGAGCGGCGGGATATCGCGGTTCTCCTTCGGCGACAGGCCGTTGAGCCAGGCCTTGCGGGCGTGCACGATCAACGCATCGCAGCCTGCGGCGACCACCGCACGCGCGAGCGCATCGAGCGCGACCTCCGGATCCTGATCATCGATGCCGATGCGGCACTTCACCGTGACGGGAACGGCGACCACGCGCTTCATCGCGTCGACGCACCTCGCCACCAGCTCCGGCTCGGCCATTAGACAGGCGCCGAAACGGCCATCCTTCACACGATCGGACGGGCAGCCGACATTGAGATTGATCTCGTCATAACCAAAGTCCTCGCCGATCCGTGCCGCCGCCGCGAGTTCGCGCGGATCCGATCCGCCGAGCTGAAGCGCCACGGGGTGCTCGACCGCGTCGAACCCAAGCAGCCGCACCCGGTCGCCATGAATGATCGCGCCGGTCGTTAGCATCTCGGTATAGAGCAATCCCCACCGCGTCAGGTGACGGTGGAACACCCGGCAATGCCGGTCGGTCCAATCCATCATGGGGGCCACGGAAAAGCGATGAGACAACATATGGATCATATAGACTTTCGAGGCCCCGACGGGAATAGCGGATTTCATGACTGAGCCGGGCCCGACGGCACGCTCTGCGAGCCAATCGGCGCGGGGAAGGCCGGCGCCAGACCAGACGGCAGGCGGTTCGCGGCAGCACGGCGCGGCGCCGCGCTCGAACGCGAAACGTCGAGCGCGACTAGTCCGCTGCCAGCGAGTAGCGCGCGAAGTGCATGCTCACGTGGCCCGCCGGAAGATTTGCCTTGATCTCCCGGTGCACATGTCGTGGACACGCTGCGGCGCTACACCAAGCTCAAGCAGCAGCTCGCGCGCGAGCACTCGGGCGAGCTCGCTGGCTTCGACAGGGAGCGCCGGTCCAATGCTCAAGCTCGTGAGACAGCGTCTGAAAACAATCGACCTGCTTTGTGCCCACGCATGTACCGCCTTAGCCACCAGCTGCCCGCGTGAAACGCGAGGGCGACGCCGATAAGGGGAGAGAACGAACGTTTCCTTTCCGAACGGAAGAACGTCGGAACGCAAAGCGGCAGATGACGCTATCGAGACTCTCATTCACGTCGCGCATGCGGTGTCCGTGAGAGGCCATCCAGTTCTCGATGCGACGCACGCCTGAACGTCCCAAGCCCGGCTGCGCCAGGAGCTCGGTCTTGGTGTGAAGCGACGCAATCTCGAGGAGGTAGTGCATGCGCGTCACGGGCTCTTTGCCAACCAACGCTGCAAGCGGACTGTGAACCAGAATGCCTGCAATTCGCTCAGGGAGAAGGCTTTGCCCCTGCTTGGGAACGAGAGCTTTCCTCACGGTCAATTCCAGCTAACTTTCAGACGTTCCAAGATCGTTCTAAGAACTCCTCTAGCAAAGCCAATCGGCGTTGTCTCACACATACACGCTGCGGTTGATCTCGATTAGACAGGTTCTAGATTGGGAACCCCAAAGCGACAGCGGAACACGCCTGCAGGGTGACCGCGAGAACGCCAGCTATTGTGTAATGAGAACGGGACGATTCGTGCTGCGCTTCGATCTCCATCCGCGCAAGGCTTTTGGAGCTGCGATCTCTCCCGGATCGTGTTCTAGGCAATGAGTTCCCGGCGCGAGATTGTCGCGAGCAGAGACTCCGCAATCTCCTGCGACCGCATGGCAATCACCGAAAGCAGCGTGTCGCTCAGGCCGTGGGAGGATTCCGAATAGCCCTGGAGGTGGATCTGCGGCCGGAACGCCGGATTGGTCACGAGCCGGTAGTTGCGATCCAGCGCCGCATCGCGAATGTAGCGGCGGATCGGTTCGAGAAACCCGTGCGGCGTATCCCTGTCGTATCCCGTCGCCAGAACGACCACGTCATAGGTCGAACGACGGTTTTCGCCGCGAAACTTGTCGATCACGCCGATCTCGATGCCGTCCGGTCCCGTATCCACATTGGTAATCTCGCTGCGGGGACGCAACACGACCCTTGCGTCGCCGCCGACGCGCTGCTGGTAGAGCAGCCGATACAGCTGGTCCAGCAGGTCGGAATCGACGACCGCATAGTTGGTGTTCCGGAAGTTGCGGACGATCGCATCCCGCCGGTCGGCAGGCTGCGCGTAGACGAAGTCCGTATAGTCGGGGTTGAAGATCTCGTTGACGAAGGGACTGCTGTCGGACGGCTTGAGAGCATGGCCGCGGAAGATCAGATCGATATGCGCTTCGGGACATCGGCCCTGAAGATCAACCGTTACCTCGGTCGCGCTCTGTCCGCCACCGACGACGGCCACGCGCACGGTCCGACCGCGCGGGACAACGCGCTCGATCAGGTCGAGATAGCGGCTGGAATGCAGCAGCCTGCGATCGTCGGCAGCCTTGGCAAACACCTGCGGAACATAGGGCTGGCCTCCCACCGCGACCACGAGATTTCGCGCCAGCCGCACAGTCTCCCCGCCGGCGAGCGAGCGCGAATGCACCCGCAACGACGTCACCGTCTGCCCGGCCGTCACCGGCTCGACGGCGACGATGGTCTCGCCGTAAGCGGCCTGCGACTTGAAATGGCTCGCCACCCACTGCAGGTAATCGTTGAACTCGACCCTGCTCGGATAGAACGTCCGGCAGTTGATGAAATCCAGCAGGCGGCCGCGCTTATGCAGGTAGTTCACGAAGGTGAAGGAACTGGTCGGATCGCGCAAGGAGACCAGATCTTTGAGAAACGATATCTGCATGTCGCTGCCCGGAAGCAGCATGCCGCCATGCCAGGTGAAGTGCGGCTGCTTCTCCACGAACAGCGGCGTGCATTTCAGCCGTGATCGCTTCGCGCATTCGTCCAATGCGATGGCGAGTGCGAGGTTGGAAGGCCCGAATCCGACGCCAACGACATCGTGCTCGATCGCAAGTTGATGGGACATGAATCCGCGCTCCGCTTGCGCTTTAAGACGAGACCGTTGGGCCGGCGGCTGCCGGAAGCCAAAGCCGATCGCCGAAGAAGCGTTCGCGCAACAGCATGACCAGGGTCGCGCGCTTATGGGGAAAGTCGAAATTCTTGATCTTCGCGAACCCCGAGCGATCGAGATTGCGAAGCTGCTGCGTATGCGCCGCGGCCGGCTCCCCGACGATCCGCTGCGTACGGCAATCGTCGAGGAACATGTAGTGCATCAGTGACGGCAGCCACGCGCTGATGTAACGACCGCCGCGAAAAGCGTTCTCCCCTACGACCACGTGCCATCCCCGGTCGTAGTCGTCGGCATCATAGAACGGCGCGATGCGATTTTCCTTGGCCCAATAGAGCTCGAAATAGCCGAACGGCTGCTCGCCGAAGCAGCCGATCAACGGCAGCATATGGGGATCGGCCAGGATGCCGGCCAGATATCGCCGATGCTTGTCGAGATCGCCAGCCTCGTTCCAGAATGCATCGACGCGAGGGTCGTTCATCCAGCGGTGCAACAAATCGAGATCATTCTCGAGATCGGCCACACGAAACGAGATGACCTCCGACAGCCAGGGAATGAAACGGCCGTACACCTTTCCCGTCGGCTTTGCGGCGCGGCGCGGATGGCGCTTGCCGTCCGTCATGACGTGGAGTTGCGGCAATGGCGGTCGCCCGGGGTTGACCAGCCAGTTGTCCCGCCGCTGCATGACCAGTTCGGGCAGCAGCACCAGTCGCCCCTCGGACATGATGGCAAGACCACTCTCGGTCAGCTCTCGTGCAAGCGGCGCTCTTCCAGCGAAGTCCAGAACGAGCCGATCGGCGCCAGGTCGCCAGGCAAACAGCGCCTCGGCGGACGCCGACACCGCCCGTGCCGCAACCTCGCGGTCGTCCGAGGCATTCAGGATCTCGATGTGATCGACGCGCTCGCGCAGACGCAGTTCCAACGCGGTCACATCGGCGGCCACGACGCGAAGGCGATCGCCCTCCTGGAAAACGGTCTGGCCAGAATATGGGCCGACCGGGAACGCACGAGGTCCGGTCCCGGAATCCGAAGCCTTGTTCATCCGGCCCTCGCATTTCAATCATCGCTGATGCGTGGTGTAGATCACTCGCCTACAGGCTGACAACAAATGCGCGCACACGCAGATTAGATTCTCTACAAATCTGACGGCCTGTCGCAGAACGGGATCGCATGCTGTTGTTGCATGTGACAAAGAGCACTCGCTCCGTCACAATAGCTCTAAAGCGGCGCGTCAATTGGAACCGCGGAAACGCCTGCGACGTTATCTGCTTTCGTCTCGCTTCCGACGATCTTGCCGTCGCGCAGCCGCACTAGATGATCCGCAATCCCGAAATAGCGATCATCGTGTGAAATCACGATGATGGGGTCTTTCCGAGACGCTTCAGATCGGGCAGCAGCTCCGTATAGAAGATGTGCCGGAACGCCGGATCCTGATCTGCGGCCCATTCGTCGAACACGAGCACGGGTCTTTCCTCGAGCCATGCATTCATCAGCGCCAATCGCTTGCGCTGTCCGGTCGACAGGTCCGTCGTCGTGAACACGCCGTTCTCGATCGAGACCTTGTGCGCGACCTCCAGCCGCTGGAGATAGCGTTCCGCGACATCAGGAACCACGCCCTCTCCACGAATGAGATCCTCAAACAGATAATAGTCGGAGAAGATGGTCGTGAAGAGCTGGCGGTAATCGTCGCGTGTCTCCGTCAGGACCGGCGAACCGTCCCGCAGCACGGCGCCGCCATGCGGAGCATAAAGGCCTAGCAACAACTTGATCAGGGTCGTCTTTCCGCTGCCGTTCTGCCCCACGATGAAGACGATGTCGCCTTGCCGAACGAGCAGATCAACCGGCCCGAGAACAAAGGGATCGCTGCCCGGCACGGCGCGAAAGGCATAGGTGACGCCGCGAAGCTCGATGGATTCGATGGCGGACTTGCCGGGTGCAGCGGGAGCACTGGCCAGCAGATCGTGCTCGGGGGTCGAGAACTGCTCCGAGAGCCCCGCAATGCGGCGCATCGCGACCTGGGCGCGGCCGAGCGCCGGCAGGATGCCGATGACCTGGTCGATGGGCCCGCGCATAAAGAGCAGCACCAGCACGAAGCCGCTGGACACCGCAGCGGGACTGTCGGGCCACAGGAACGGTCGCAAGGTCAGCGCCACGCCGATCACGACAAAGAACAGCATCGTCCCGAACGCCCGCGCCGTCACGAACAGATTGATCGACCTGATCTGCACCGAGCTAATCCGGTCGACGGTCTGCTGGAGCTGCTCGACATAGACGCGCCGACGGCGCACGCGATTAAGGCGCAGCTCCTTGGCACCTTCGGCGATCGCACGATACTGCTTGTGCAGCTGATCTTCGGCCTCTCGCGCGGTGCTGAAGCCGCGAACGCCGCGCGTCCTCGCATATCCATGCGCCAGCGATCCCAGCACGATGACTGCTCCCGTGATCAGGAAAAGCTGCCAAGACAGCACCGCCAGGTAAACCATGCAGCCGAGCGCGATCACGAGCGACACGAAAAAGGACGAAAAGAAGAACGCGAAATCGCTGATCGTGTCGACGTCCTGCGTGAGAACCGGGATCAGGCGATGAGTCCGGTAGATTTCGAGCTGATCGATGGGCGCAGCCAGAATTTTGGCGGCGAGCGACTTGCGAAGCTCGGCGATGATCCGCTGTCCGACATAATTGGCGCTGATGTCGGCGCCGATGGAACCGACCAGGATCAGAAGGCACAGGCCAGCGAAGGCGAAAAACAGCGTTACCACGTCGGCCTGCGTGGCATAAAGCCCGTGATTCACGACCGCGAGCAATGCCGCGACGGAGGCACCGCCGACCACTCCCAGAACGCTGCCGCCGAGCACGAGTGGCCAATAAAGGCCGCAGGAGCTGCAGGATCTGCGTCGTCAGGCCGCTTCGTGAGTTCATGATGAGAGCCGCGCTGAAGGAGACCTGAAGCGAACCTATATGGCCGGACAAGTCGTGCCGAAGTGATGCGAATACATGATGGCGGCCCCGCAACTCCAGCGCTTATTTTCGCTGCTCTTTCGATGGATTCTAATTTGGGATCGGCAATGCCTTTAATATGATGCGGGTAGTATCGCTTTTGCATCGCAGCCGGCGAGCGAGCAGGATTTATGATCCAGAGCCGTGCCAGGCCGCGACATCCGGACATCGAAGTGCTTGCAGGCTGGCATCGGACAGGGCCGGTGGAGAATGAGTTTGGACTTGCTGATCTCCGAAACCCGCATCGCGCTTCCCGACGCCGCCGGCCTCGCCGCGCGGATGATCGATCATCTGGCCGAGCATGACATCGCCTTCGAGGACCGGGACGGTCTCATGGTGGCGAAACTGCCGTTCGGCACCAGTTCCCTCGCCGTCGAGGCCGAAGCGCTCAAGATCCGCGTCGAGGCCAACGACAAGGGCAATCTGGAAATGCTGCGCTCGGTCGTCGCCTCGCATGTGATCGAGTTCGCGGGCGACATTGCTCCGACCATCATTTGGTCCGGTCACGAATCCAGCGGCGGCACGCTGGCCAATTTCCGTGAAGTGCGGCTGAAGTCCGCGATCACCCTGACGCCGCACATGCGGCGGCTGACCTTCACGGGCGACGATATCGCCCGTTTCGTGAATGACGACGACCTGCACGTGCGGCTGTACTTCCCGCCGGAGGGCCTCGCCAAGCCCGAATGGCCGTGGCCCGCGCCCGACGGACGTATCCTGTGGCCGGAGCCCGACCGCAGGCCCGTCACCCGCTATTACACGATCCGCCGCATCGACTTGCAGAGCCGCGAGATCGACATCGACTTCGTAGTCCATGATCATGCCGGGCCGGGCTCGGCGTTCGCCGTGAACGCGACGGCCGGCGCCATCTGCGGCATGGCCGGCCCGCTCGGCCGGGGCATTTGTCCGGCGCGCTGGATGCTGCTGGCGGGCGACGAAACCGCCCTGCCCGCCATCGCGCGAATCTTGGAGACGCTGCCGGCGACGGCGACGGGTGAGGCCTTTATCGAGGTCGCGGATCGGCGCGAGGAAGTTCCGCTGGTCGCCCCGGCCGGGGTAGCGATCCGCTGGTTGCATCGCGAGGGCCGCCCGGCCGGGACGACGCAGCTCCTGGTCGACGCCGTCAAGGCGGTGCGATGGCCGGACCATCAGGACGTCTTCGCCTGGGTCGCGTGTGAGGCGCAGGCGTTGAAGGCCCTGCGCAACCATCTGCGCGATGAGCGAAAGCTTTCCCGCGACCAACTGCTGGCCGTCGCCTATTGGAGCCTGCGCCAACCATGACGATCCAACATGCGCAGACGAGCGAACGGACGCTCGCCTCGCCGACCGACGTCACGCAGGCCTCGCTGGAAGCGCCTGCGCCCTTGTTCCAGCTCGACCAGGTCGGCTTCGCAGTGGCCGGGCGCGCGCTGCTCGAACCGCTGACGCTATCCCTTCCCGCACGCAGCGTCGTCGGGCTGATCGGCCATAATGGCTCCGGCAAGTCGACCCTGCTGAAATTGTTGGCGCGCCAGCAGCCGAGCTCGTCAGGAACGATTCGTTTCGAAGGCCGCGCACTGCGCGCCTGGAGCGATCGGGACTATGCCCGCAAGGTCGCCTACCTGCCGCAGCAGACGCCGCCCGCCGCCGGCATGCTGGTCAAAGAGCTGGTCGCACTCGGCCGCTATCCCTGGCACGGCGCGCTCGGACGGTTCGGTGACATCGACCGCGAGAAGGTCGCAAACGCCATGGCGTTAACCCATATCGAACCCTTTGCGGATCGCCTGCTCGATACGTTGTCCGGCGGCGAGCGCCAGCGGGTGTGGATCGCCATGCTGGTTGCGCAGGACGCCGAGTGCCTGCTGCTCGACGAGCCGACCTCGGCGCTCGACATCGCTCATCAGATCGAAGTGCTGTCGCTGGTCAGGCAGCTCGCCCGCGAGCGCAATCTCGGCGTGGTCGTGGTGCTCCACGACGTCAACATGGCCGCCCGGTTCTGCGACGAGATCATCGCGCTGCATTCCGGGAAGCTGATCGCGCGCGGCACGCCGGACAAGATCATGACGCCGGCCGAGCTCGAAACCATCTACGGCATCCCCATGGGCGTGATGCCGTCGCCGGACCATGGCCATCTCATCAGCTTCGCGCGGTGAGCGCAGTCAACCTCGCTGCGGCCGCAGCAGCCAGATGAGATAAGGTCCGGCAAGCATCATGGCGAAGATGCCGGCGGGCATCTGGAACGGAAAGATCACCATGCGTCCGGCCCAATCCGCCGTGACCATCAGGATCGCCCCGATCAACGCGGCCAGCGCCGCCTGATGCAGCGCACGCTGCGCCCCCATCATCCGCGCCATATGCGGTGCGATGAAGCCGACCAGGCTCAGAAGACCAACCATCAGCGTGGCCGTTGCCGTCAGCAACGCCGTCAGCAGCATGATGATGACACGGCTCCGCGTCAGCGAGATGCCGATCGAACGCGAGGTCGCAGGTCCGAGCGGCAGGATATCGAGCCAACGGGACAGCATTGGCACCATGATCAGCAGAACAAGCGCCGCGGCGGCAAGGATTGCGGCCTCGGCCGGGCCGATCTGGTAGAGCGAGCCTGTCAGCAGCGACAGCAGCGTGCCAATGCGGGGATCACCCGTCGCCAGTGCCAAGGCAATGATCGCGCCGAATGCCGCGCTCATGGCGACGCCTGCCAGCAGCACGCGCTCCGGACTGAACTCGGACCGCCGGCTGAACAGCAGCACCAGCGCCAGCACGATGAAGGCGCCGATCCCGGCCGCCGCAATCTGCTCCAGCCGGGTGTGGGCGGGAAAGAGATAGAGCAGAACGATTACGCCCATCGCGGCGCCATAGCTGATGCCCATGACCTCCGGCGCGGCCATTGGGTTTCCGGTCATCCGCTGCAGCAGCGTACCGGCGACCGCCAGCGTCGCGCCTGCTGCCAGCGCCGACACCACGCGCGGCCAGCGCCACGGCCAGAACTCCTGCAAGCCCGACAGGCCGCTCCAGCGCCAGCCGTCGGAGCCGATCCCGAGGGCGAGTGCGATCCAGACGGCAAGCAGCAGCACGACTAAGGCCGAAAGGATCACGCGCCAGGGATGATCGAGCCGCGCCGGAGCGGATGGCGTGAGGTTTCCCATCGGCATGGCGGCCCGCAGCCGCGGCAGCAGCACGAGCAGCATTGGCGCGCCGATCAGGGCAGTCACTGCACCGGCCGGCATTTCGCGATAGCCGGGCGGGATCAGAAGCACGAGTTGATCCGTCAGCCACAGCAGCAGGGCGCCGCAAAGTGGCGCCCAGATCAGCCGGTCGCGAAAGCGGCGCGCGCCCGACAGCATGACGATTGCCGGCGCGGACAAACCGACAAATCCCATGACGCCGACCACGCTGACGACTGACGCACTGAGCGCGATCGCGATGACGAGCGCGAAGACCCGGGCCCTCGTCAATCCGAGGCCCAGATTGCGCGCGGTCTCGTCGTCGAAGCCGAGCAGGGTCAGCGGACGAACCATCGCCGCGATCAGCACGATCGAAATCAGCAGCCGCGGCGCCAGGAACGTGACGTTGCTCCAATCCTGCTGATTGAGGAAGCCGACGCCCCAGATGAACAGACCGATCAGATATTCGTGGTTGAGCAGCACCAGCGCCTGGGTGGTCACCGCGCAGTAATAGCTGACGATCAATCCGGCGAGCACCAGGACGACGGGCGACAGCGCCCGCTTCCAGGTCAGCCCGAACACGCACAGGAACGCAGCGAACCCGCCGCACAGCGCAATCCACTCCCGGCCGAAGGCCAGCAGCGACGGCGCCCACAGCGTCGTCACGGCCAGCGCAAGATAGGCGCCGTTCAGGACGCCGATGGTGCTCGGCTCTGCAAGCGGATTGCGCAACACCTGCTGAGAGACCGTGCCGGCAAGACCGAGGGCTGCGCCGGCCAGCAGCGCCACTGCGATGCGCGGAAAAACGGTGTAGTGCACGAGCATCTGCTGGGGATCGGTGACCTCCGGCCGCCACAACACCGGCAGCCAGGCGCCGGCGGGCAGATATCCGGACAGGTTGCGCCAGGTCAGCGCGGCCGCGGCTGCCAGCAGCAAGCCGATCAGCACCGCCGGATGCATCTCCAAGCCGGACCGGGCCGGCAGTGCCTCAGCCTTGCTCATGGCTTTCCCGCGGCAGACGTTCGGCGAGAAGGCGGGCGAAACGTTCGGCCGCCGGCACGCCCCCATAGAAAAACTGATTACCCAGGACCGTCAGCCGATGCGACCGAAGAGACGGCAGGGTTTGAAGCACAGGGCTTGCCTTCAGTAGCGCTTCGACATCGGCGACCCGCGAGGTCATCAACACCAGCCGCGCGTCCGGAACCGCGGCGAGCACTTCGAGCCCAACACTGGTATGGCCCCATGGGCCGCTCTGTCCGGTCCAGGCATTCCTCAATCCGCACTGATCGAGCACCTCCTGATAGAGGCTGTTCGGACCGAACACGAGCGCGCGGTTGCGCGCGATCTCGCTGACGAGATAGAGCGGCTTGCCGCCGCGACTCTGGAGCCGCTCACGATAGCCGGCCATGGCGACGTCGAAACGGGCGAAATAGGCTTCGCACGCGGACTGCACCCCGAGGCGCTTGGCAAGCTCCAGCGTCGAACGGCGCGCCGTGTCGAGGGGATGCCCGCCGGGTCTGAAGATCGTGAACGTTTCGACCGGTGCGATCAGCTTGAGCCGCGGTATGGCGGCCGCAATGCTGGGATCGATAACGATGATGTCGGGGGCGAAACTCTGCAGCAGTTCGAGGTTTGGCTCCGAACGCAGACCGACCTCCTGAACGCTGGGCGGAGCAGGCGGCTCGACGACGAGCCGGCCATAGCGCTCGATCTCCGGAATCACAAGCGGCACGACGCCGAGCGCCAGGATCGTCTGGGCACAGGCCCAGCCGAGCGCAGCGACCCGGAGCCCGGATTGCGATCCAGCAGTTTGGGCAAACGCCATGGGCCATGTACCCGCAAGGGCCGTGCCTCCGATCGCTGCGCCCGCGCCGAGGAGCGCACGGCGGGACAGCCTATGGTCTGGAATAGACGTGCTCATGGGATCCGTTCAGGCGCCTCTCGCACAGAAGCGCGAGAGATGATGATCATGACATACTCTCGTTCACACTGCATTGCCATATCAGGCCGCCTTTTCGCCAGCGGCGAGAAAGGCCTTGGCCAGCGCCCGCCCGATCGTCGCCCTCGCCCGCAAGGCATCGGCCACGACATTCCCCATGCGCAGGAATTCATGGATCATGCGGGGATAAACGTGCAGATCGACGGGAACGCCGGCCGCCGCCAAGCGTGCTGCATAATCGCGCCCCTCGTCCACCAGGGGATCGAACTCGGCGAGGACGATGAACGCAGGAGCGAGGCCCGACAGATCATCCGCTGCGAGCGGTGCGAAACGCCAATCGTCCCGATCCGACTCGTCGCGGAGATATAGCCGGAAGAACCAATCGACAGTGCTGCGCTCCAGGAGATGGCCGGTACCGTAGTGCTCGTAGGATGCGGAGGTTTGTCGGGAGCTGAGGCCGGGATAAGCGAGAATCTGAAGCACCGGCTGCGGAAGGTCCGTGTTTGTCCTCGCTTCGATCGCGAGCGCGGCGGCAAGCGTTCCGCCGGCGCTGTCGCCGCCGACGGCGACCCGGCGCGGATCGAGCCCGATCGCGCGGCCCTCGAGGCCGATCCAGGCTAGCGCATCGACGGCATCCTCAAAGGCGGTCGGAAACTTGTGCTCCGGTGCGAGCCTGTAGCCGACCGAGAGCACGGCCGCACCGCTGTCCTTGGCGAGGCCGCGGCACAATGGCTGATGCGAATCGAGGCTGCCGACGACGAAGCCGCCGCCATGCATGTAGAGAAGGACCGGAATGGGAGTGCGTTCGCTCGGCTGCGCGCTCGCATAGAGCCGCGCCTCGATCGTCGCGCCATCCCGCACCGGCAGCGACAAACGCCGCTCGTAGGCAAGCGCCGGCGGATCGACATCGAGCAGCGGCGAGGACGCATCGAAATCGGCCCGCGCCTGCGCAGCAGTCAATTGCGGAAACGGAACGCGCGCGCCGCTTTCGGTGCCGGCCTGCACCATCTCGAGCAATGCCGCGATATCTGGATCAAGACTCAAAGGCTTACTCCGCCGGCTCCGGGACCGTATCCTGCGCGATCGTCGACGCCGCCGCCGGCACGAGCAGACCGCAGATCTCATCGAGCAGGCCGGCATCCCTCAGGATCGTGAAATGGTTGTCGCCGACGAAGCCGCGATCGACCGCCTTCGGCAACTGCAATTCCAGCCGATCACGCTGCGCCAGACGGGTCGAGGTCCACCAGCAGAGCGGCGTGGCTTCGAGGCCCCGCGGCAGCGCGGCGTTCTGCGCCAGCCTGTTGAGGTGCCGTCCGACTGCGAATGCAGCGGACAAATCATCCGCGCCGAGCGATGCATCGTCCGCTCTCACGCTCCTGCCCTGCTCCACAACAGAAGCAACGAGGTCGCGAATGTGCCCCGGCGTCTCCGGCAGATCAGCACGTTTCCATGCCTCGACCTGCGCCTTGATGCGAGAGGCCGCAGCGTTCGGGAGGACCGCCGAGAGCAATCCGGCGAGATCGTCGGCCCAGTGGGCAATCGCCTCCTGCGGGCTCGGTCCGTCCGGCCGCCGCGGCACGAAGCTGTCGACCAGCGCGAGACGATCGACGCGCTCACCGCCGCGTTCGAGTTCGGCCGCGACGAGACCGACCAGCAGTCCTCCCAAGGACCAGCCGACCAGGCTGTAGGGACCGCGCGGCTGCATCCGCCGGATCTCGGCCGCGTAGTCCACGGCCATGGCTTCGAGGGAGGCGTCGGTCCACGAGGAATCGACCAGCATTCTCGATTGCAGCCCGATCACCTGCCGGTGCCCTTCGAGGCGGCGTGCCAGCGGCCCATAGTCGAAGACGGTGCCAAAGCCGCCATGCACGGCGAATACCGGGTTCACGCCGCGAACCGCGGCATTCAGCGGCAGCAGCGCCGATGGGGCGGGTGCGACGGCGGACGCCGCGGTCGCGCTGCCGGCGAGCAAGGCGCGGATCGTGGGCTTCTGGAGCAGATCGCGCAGCTTGATCTCGATCCCATACGTCTTGTCCTGACGAACCCGCGCCACGACCTTGAGACACAGGATCGAATTACCGCCGAGCTCGAAGAAATTGTCGGTGACCCCGACCTGCGGCACGTCCAGGATCTCGGACCACAGGCGCGCCATCGCGGTCTCCGCCAGGCCTTGCGGAGGGACGAAGCTCCGCATCGACGCATCGGGAGCCGGCAATGCACGCCGGTCGATCTTGCCGCTCGACAAAGTCGGCAACCGCTCCAGCACCATGATCCGCGCCGGCACCATATAGGCCGGCAGGATCAGCTTCAGGAAACCGGTCAAGCGCTCGACCAGCCTCTCGGCCGCCTCGGGCGCGGCGTCATCTGCCGCCTTCGGTGCGACATAGGCAATGAGCTGATTTCCGGCTGCGCTCGGCACTGCCACCACCGCCGCCTGCGCAATCGCCTCATGACGGAGCAGCGAGGTCTGGATCTCCCCGAGCTCGATCCGGAAGCCGTTGACCTTGACCTGGTCATCGCTGCGGCCGAGATATTCGACGGTGCCATCCTCGCGCCACCGCGCCAGATCGCCGGTGCGGTACAGCCGCGCTCCCGGGGTCGACGAGAATGGGTCAGGGACGAAGCGCTCTGCGGTCATGCCGGCCTTGCCGTGATAGCAGCGCGCCAGGCCGAAGCCGCCGAGATAAAGCTCGCCGGCGACCCCGGCGGGAATGATGTCGAGTGCGGCATCCAGAATGTAGGCGCGGCGGTCTCCGACCGGCAGGCCGATCGGCGCGTAGGGCGTGTCGCACTCGGACGCGCCATCGACTTTCCAGACCAGCGGCGTGACGACGGTTTCCGTCGGGCCATAACCGTTGATCAGAATGCGTGGCTTGAGAACGCGCCTGACCTTGTCGAAGCCCGCCTTCGGCATCGCCTCGCCGCCGAACGAGTAGAGCTTGACCGGCGGTGGATTGCCGCTCTGCTCGACGCAATCGGCGACCTGCTGGAGGTAGGCCGGCGGCAATCCGATATGGCTGACGCGATGGGCGTGCAGGTTCTCGACTGTCTGTTCCGGCGTCCACAATTCGGCGTCACGCATCAACAGCCGTGCGCCATGCGACAGAACCGTGAGCCAGCGCTCATGGGCGCCGTCGAAGGCCAGCGATAGGAAATGCAGCTCGCAGGAGCTTTCGTCGATCTCGTAGAGGCTGCCCGTGACGCGACAGTGCATCGCCAGCGGACCGTGGGCGACGGCCACGCCCTTTGGCGTCCCCGTCGAGCCCGAGGTGTAGATCAAATAGGCTAGGTTTTCCGGATGCAGTTCGGGCTGCGGCGGATGGTCCGGTCCCGCGTCGAACTCAAACGAAGACAAGGAAATTCGCTCCATGCCGTCCGGGCTGCCCTCGATTTCGAGCGGACCCGTTAACAGGAACGCGATTGCGGCATCGCGCATGACGAACGCGCGCCGCTCCGAGGGTAGCTCGGGATCGAGTGGAACGTAGGCCCCACCCGCCTTGAGCACGGCCAGCAGCGCAATCATCGTGGCAGCAGTTCGCTCCACCACAACGCCCACGCGCTGCTCGGGCTTAAGCCCCCGGGCGATCAGGTGATGAGCCAGGCGGTTGGCCCTGCGCTCGAGGTCTCCGAACGAGAGCACCGAGCCGCCAATGGTCAGCGCCGTCCGCTCCGGATAACGCCGCGCATGGCTGCTGATCGCCTCATGCACCAGCGCCAGGGGAGCGCTTGACGTCGCGTGCCGATTGCAACGATCTGCAAGAGCGGCATCGAGCTCCGTGACGGGATCGATGCTACCAAGCAAGGCCGCGGCATCCCGCGTCAGCTCCGCCAGCAAGTGCTCGAACTGCACCTTGATCTGGGTCGCCTGCACCGCGGTGAAATGGCTCGGCATATAGGTGTATTCGACCTGGAGCGTGTCTTCGACCAGCACCGACAGGTCCATCGGATAGTTCGTCACGTCGACATTCTTCAGGCCGCTGAACTGCAACGCGCCTGCGCCGCGGTGCATGCTGCGTTCGATCGGATAGTTTTCGAACACGATAATGCTGTCGAACATGGTCTGACCGGCACGGCCGGCCCAGCCCTGGACGTCATAGAGCGGCGTGTGCTCGTAGTCCCGGATCGCCGAATTGCGGTCCTGCAGCGCGCGAAGCCATTCTCCGATCGGGCTTTCGGGCGGAAGCGTTTCGATCACGGGCAGCGTGTTGATGAAGAGGCCAAGCATCTGCTGCGATCCGTCGAGACCGGCCGGACGACCGGCCACGGTTACGCCGAACGTCACTGTGTTCTGGCCCGTATAGCGTTGCAGCAGCAGCGCCCACACGCCTTGGACGATCGTGTTCAGCGTGATCCGTTCGCGCCGCGCGAACGCCTTCAGCTCGGCAGTCGCGGCCTCTCCGAGACGCGTGTAACAGCGCTCGTGACCGGATGCCTGATGGCGGCGCGCGCCGAAGGCATCGGAGAGCTGCGTCGGTTGATCGAAGCTCCTGAGCTGTTCCCGCCAGAAAGCTTCGGCAGCCTTGGCGTCCTGCGCCTGCAGCCAGGCGATATAGTCGCGGTAGCGCGTGGCGTTCGCGGCAGCAGCGCCGCCGTAATAGCACTCCAGGACTTCTCCGACGAACCTTGCCGAGCTCCAGCCGTCCATCAGGATGTGATGATAGGTCCAGATCAGCCGATACAGGTCGTCCTGGAGCCGCAACAACCGCACCCGCTGGAGCGGTGGCCTCTGGAGGTCGAATTCGGCGGCGCGCTCATGGGCAAGGGCCGCCGCAATTCTTTCATCCCTGATCGCCTGCCCGCGCCAGTCCTCCTGTGCGAACGGCACGATGGCGTCGCGATAGACGGCTTGCAGCGGAGAGCCGGAGAGCTCACGCCAGAGGAAACCGGTCCGCAGTATCTGATGACGCGCGCTCACCTCGCGCCACGCTGTGCCGAGCCGTTCCGGGTCGAGGCCTCGGATCTCGACACTGACCTGATTGACATAAACGCCGCTGCCGACATCGCGCAGGCTGTGAAACAGCATGCCCTGCTGCATCGGCGACAGCGGATAGACGTCCTCGACGCGGCTCCAGTCCAGATCGAGCCGTTGGAGCTGCTCCCTGGAGAGTCCCGCCAGCGAGCCACCCTCCGATGCGGGGTCTTCCTTATCTGGCTCGACATCTCGGGACGCCGCAATCAGCGCCTCGATGGTTTGATACCGGAACACATCGCGCGGCTCGATGAGCACGCCTTCGCGCCGCGCGCGGCTCACCATCTGCAGAGAGATGATGGAATCACCGCCGAGCTCGAAGAAATTGTCGGTGACGCCGATGTGGGGCTGGCGCAGCAGATCGGCCCAGATCGCGGCCAATGCGGCCTCCGCCGGCGTGCGCGGCGCCACATGCTGGGCGGACGCCGCGAGCTGATCCGGCGCCGGCAATGCCTTGCGGTCGATCTTGCCGTTCGGTGTCAGCGGCAGACGCTCCAGCACCACGATCCGCGCCGGGACCATGTAGTCGGGCAGCACCGAGGACAGCGCCGTTTTGAGCGCCGCCCCATCCAGCGCTTCCCCACTGACATAGCCGACCAGCTGGCGGCCGGCGCCGGCCTCGCGCGCCACCACCACGGCCGTGCGAACACCATCCTGCGCCTGCAGCCGCGCTTCGATCTCGCCGAGCTCGATGCGGAAGCCGCGGATCTTCACCTGGTGGTCGGCACGGCCGACATAGTCGAGCACGCCGTCGGACCGCCACCGCGCCACATCGCCGGTGCGGTACAGCCGCGCCCCCGGCGGACCGAACGGATCGGGGATGAAGCGCTCCGCCGTCAGGGCGCCGCGCCGCCAATAGCCGCGGGCGAGCCCGCTCCCACCGATATAGAGCTCGCCGGCGACGCCGACCGGCGCGAGGTTGAGGTCACCGTCGAGAACGTAAAGCGTGGTGTTGCCGATCGGGCGGCCCAGCAGCGGACGATCATCCATCGCATCGAGCCGATGGCGCGCCGACCACACCGTGGTCTCGGTCGGGCCGTACAGGTTCCAGACCTCGCCGGCCTGGGCCACCAGCCGCCGCGCCAGATCCGGCGGCAGCGCCTCGCCGCCGCACAGCACCCGGCAGCTCGCCGGCAGCGCAGGACCGTCATGATCAAGCAGCATCCGCCAGGTCGACGGCGTTGCCTGGATCACGGACACGCCATGCCGCTGCACGATTGCCTTGAGCTTGACGGGATCATGCGCGGCCGTGCGATCCGCCAGCACGACGCAGGCGCCGATCGTCAGCGGCAACCAGAGCTCAAGGACTGCGATGTCGAAGGACAGCGAGGTCAGTCCCAGCACGCGATCGCCGGCCGTCATGCCGGGCTGCTCCGCCATGGTCGCCAGGAAATTGGTCACGGCATCATGGCGAACCATCACGCCCTTGGGCAGACCGGTCGAGCCCGAAGTGTAGATCACATAGGCGAGGCTCTCGCCGTGAACGGCGACATCGAGATTGCCGGAATCGCCGCCCTCGCCGTCCTGTCCATCAACGAGCCAGGCCTCCGCGCCGGTCTCCGCCAGTATGGCTGCGAACTGATCGTGCAATCTTTCTTGCGTCAGCACCAGCGCCGCGCCGCTGTCGCGCAGCATGTGCGCCAGCCGCTCCGGCGGGTAATCCGGATCGAGCGGCAGATAGGCCCCGCCGGCCTTCAGCACCGCCAACAGCGCGACCAGCATCTCGACGCCGCGGTCGACCGCCAGCCCGACCACGACGTCGGTCCCGACGCCGCGATCGCGCAATCCCCGCGCCAGCCGGTTGGCACGCGCATTCAGTGCGCCATAGCTCAGCTCCGCCTCGCCGAACACCAGTGCGATCGCCTGCGGCGACTTCCGGACTTGCGCCTCGAACTGCGCAATGATCCCCTCGCGCGGTTCATCCCGGCGCGTATCGTTCGCCCGTGCGAGCAGGACGTCATCCGCGGGATCGCGGGCCGCGATCATCCCGACCGGTCGATCGGCATCCATGCTCAGCGCCTCGATCAGCCGCACAAAGGTCCGCTGCAGCCGTGCGATCTGGGCCTCGTCGAAATATTTGCGCTGATAGTTGAAGACGAGGCGCAGGCGCTCATCGACGCCGATGCTGGCGAACAAGGGATAATTGCTGGTCTCGACGATCCGGGTCTCGCCGACCTGGATCTGCCGATCCTGTCCGATCAGCGCGCGGTCGACCGGGTAATTCTCGAACACCAGGATGCTGTCGAATAGTGGCCGTCCGGGGCGCCCTGCCAGCCGCTGGATCTCATAGAGCGGCGTCGCGCCGAATTCGCGCAAGGCCAGATTGCGATCCTGCAACTCGCGCAGCCATGATCCAACGGTCTGCTGTGGGCCGACACCGTCGATGACCGGCAACGTGTTGATGAACAGGCCGACCATCTCTTCGGCGCCGGCGAGTTCCGGCGGCCTGCCCGACACGGTGACACCGAAGCAGACGGTGCCCTGCCCGGTATGCTGTCGCAGCAACTGCGCCCATGCCGCCTGCACCAGCGTGTTCATGGTGATCCGCTCGCGCGCCGCGAATTCCTGCAAGCGTCCGGTCAGTACAGAATCCAGCTCCAGCGCGAGCGTGCCGTGGCCAAACAATTGGGAGCCCGTCGGTTCGACGAGGCTGCCTGCCAGGAAGCTCGGCTGGTCCAGCTCTGCCGTCGCATTGCGCCAGAAGGCCGCCGACGCCTCGCTGTCACGGGCCTTCAGCCACGCGATGTAGTCGCGATAGCGGTGGTGCAATGCCGGCAGGCGTCCCTCGCCGTTATGCTGCATCACCTCGGCGATCAGCCGCGCCGAGCTCCACCCGTCGAGCAGGATGTGATGATGCGTCCAGATCAGCCAATGCCTGTCGTCGCCGAGCCGGATCAACCGGACCCGCTGCAAGGGTGGTCGCGACAGGTCGAACCCGGCGGCCTGCTCCTGCCGCGAAACGTCGGCCAGCGCCGCATCCAGTTGCGCCTGGTCCCACGTCGCGCTCCGTGCTCGCCAGTCGTCCTCGACAAAGGGCACTTCGGCCCGTCGATAGACGACCTGTTGCGGCGCGCCGGACAGGTCACGCCAAATAAATCCCGTCCGCAGCACCGCGTGACGATCGCTGGCCGCCTGCCAGGCGCGGCGCAGCTTTTCGGCATCGAGTCCTCGGATTTCCGCCGCGACCTGATTGACGTAGAGTCCACTCTCGCCGTCATGCATCGCATGGAACAACATGCCCTGCTGCATCGGCGACAATGGATAGATGTCCTCGATCTCGCGCCAATCGAGCGCAAGCCTGTCGAGCTCGATCTGACCCAGCCCCGACAATGCCACATCCGATGGTGTCAGGCCGCACGCGCCGCTGGTGCAGTGATCGACCAGCTCACGCAACGCAGCCTCGTACAACGCGGCTAGCCGCTCGACCGTCTCGCGCCGATAGCGCTTGCGGCCGAAGCCGAACGATAGAAGCAACCGACTATCGCGCACCGTGCCGTTCACCATCAGCCAGTGTCGCAGCGGGCTCGATGCATCCCGCGATGGGCCGGCGCTTTCCGCTGCCATCCTGAACAGCGCCGCCTCATCGCCTCCGTCGATTTGGCCGAGATAATTGAACGCAATCCTCGGCTCGCCGGCGTGCGATAGCGCCAAACGTTGCTCTTCAGAGCCAAGATAACGCAATACGCCGTAGCCCAGTCCGCGGCCGGGAATGCCGCGAAGCTCCTCCTTCACGGTCTTGATCAATGACGAAGGATCTTCTGAGCCACCGGCCAACCGCACAGGAAAGGCCGTCGTGAACCAGCCGACCGTGCGCGAGAGGTCGAGATCGCCAGCGAGAGGCTCGCGGCCATGTCCTTCAAGCTCGACGAGAACGTCGTCCCGTCCGCTCCACTGCCAGACGGCGCGTGCAAGGCCGGCAAGAAGGAGATCGTTGATCTGCGTCCGATAAGCCGACGGCGCATCCGTCAGCAGGCGCCGCGTCCATTGCTCTTCGAACGACAGCAGGATTTCATCGGCATCCGCCATGCGATCGAGGTCGGCATGATCGTCGTCGCAGGGAATGTCCGCATGCGCGCCGCGGCTGGCCCAGTAAGGCAATTCCGCCGCCAGTTCAGGCGACGTTGCGTAGGTCCGTAAGCGCTGTCCCCACAGTGCGTAGGCGTGGCTCTTGGGCGGAAGCACAACCGTGGCGTCGCCGTTTCCTAGCCGCGCGTAAGCTGCGGCGATGTCCTCCAGCAGAATGCGCCATGACACCCCGTCGACCACGAGATGGTGGATCACGATCAGAAAACGCTGGCTGCCATCGGCGACATCGATTCCGACTGCCCGCAACAGCATTCCGCCGGCGATCGACAGGCTTGCTTGCGCCGACGATGCCAGCGCCGTCACGGCGGCCCGGTCGATCGCCTGCCGCACCCCGAGCAGCGCATCCGCTGCCGGAGCAGCGCCGTGCTCGGCACACCAGTTCCCCTGCCTCTGCGCGAAGCGGAGGCGCAGTGCGTCATGATGATCGACCACAGCGGTGAGTGCGCGCCGCATCACGTTCCAGTCGAGACGCTCTCTCGGCTGCAACAGCACCGCCTGGTTCCAATGATCCCGGTTCTCCATGTCCTCCGCAAAGAAGCGGGACTGAATCGGCAAGAGCGGATGCGGGCCGGTGACCTGCCCCTGATCGGCGAGCGTCCCCGTGCGCTGCTCGGTCCGCGCCGCGCGCGCCAGAGCTTCGAGCGTCTGATGCTGGAATACGTCGCGGGGCTCGATCAGGTATCCGGCGCGCCGGGCGCGGCTGACCATCTGGAGCGAGATGATGGAATCGCCGCCGAGTTCGAAGAAATTGTCGGTGAGGCCGACGGACGGACGACCGAGCAGCTCCGCCCAGATCGCCGCAAAAGCGATCTCGGCCGGCGTGCGCGGCGCCTGATGCTCCGGATGGCCATGGGCCATGTCGGGCGCCGGCAGCGCGTGGCGATCGACCTTGCCACTCGGCATCAAGGGTAACCGCTCCAGGACCGCAATTCTCGACGGCACCATATAGTCGGGCAACACGGCCGACAGCGCGGTCCGCAAGCCTGCCTCCGTCAATTGGCCGCTGCCGCTGACATAGCCGACGAGCTGACGGCCCATGCCGACATCGCGCGCCACCACGACGGCGGAGCGAACGCCGGGCTGATCGAGCAGCCGCGCCTCGATCTCGCCGGGTTCGATGCGGAAGCCGCGGATCTTGACCTGGTGATCCGCGCGTCCGACATAGTCGATCGCGCCATCGGCGCGCCAGCGCGCCAGATCTCCTGACCGATAGAGCCGCTCGCCTTGCTCCCCGAAGGGATCGGGAATGAAGCGCTCCGCCGTCAGCTTCTCGCGCCGCCAATAGCCTCGCGCCAAACCGGCCCCGCCGATGAACAACTCGCCGGTCACGCCTGCCGGAACCATGTTCAGATCGGCGTCGAGGATGCGGATCGTCACGCCGGGAATGGGTCGTCCGATCGGCACGCGCGTCGCCCCTTCGTCGCGACAGGTCCAGTAGGTGGCGTTGATGAGAGCCTCGGTCGGACCGTAGCGATTGTCGAACCGCACATTGGGGAACGCCGCACGTACACGCGTCATGAGATCGAGCGACAGCGCCTCGCCGCCAGCAAACATGCGCTTGAGCGAGGTGCAGCGCGCCGCGCCGGGCTCGGTCACGAAATGCTCGAGCATCTGCGGCACGAAGTGCAGCGTCGTCACGTCGTGGGCGATGACGGCGTCCGCCAGGAGTCGCGGCTCGCGATGCGCGCCTGGAGCCGCGATCACGAGCCGCGCGCCGGTTGCGAGCGGCCACAATATCTCCCAAACCGAGACGTCGAAGCTGAACGGGGTCTTGTGCAGCAAGGTCTCGGCAGGATCGAGACGATACTCCCCCTGCATCCAGCCAAGCCGCGCCGCCAGCGCGCGATGCGAACAGGCCACGCCCTTGGGCACGCCGGTCGAACCTGATGTGTACATCACATAAGCCAGGTTGTCCGGCTGAAGCGCCGCATCGGGATTGCCGGCAGGCGCTTCGATGTTAGCTTCGCCCTCCTTGTCGATCGTCCAGGCTTCGGCGCCAGCATCCATGATCACCGGCGCGAGATGCGAGAGCAGCAGCTCCTGAGTCAGCACCAGTGCCGTTCCGCTGTCGCGCAGCATATGAAGCAGGCGTTCGGAGGGATAGTCGGGATCGAGCGGCAGATAGGCGCCGCCGGCTTTCAACACAGCCAGGACGCCAACGATCAGTTCGACGCTGCGTTCGAGCGCTACGCCGACCAGCCGGTCGCGACCGATCCCGTGCTCCCGCAGCCGCCAGGCCAGGCGATTGGCACGCGCGTTCAGCTCGCCATAGCTGATCTGCCGTTCACCGAAGATCAACGCGATCGACGATGGCGAAGCCGCGGCCCGGGCTTCGATCTGCGCGACGATAGTGTCGCCAAACTTCGGTGCTCGCTCGGCGCTGCCGCCCCAGCCGAGCAATCTCTGCTCCTCATCGGCATCGAGGCTGTCCAGCGCGCCCAGCGGCCGCGAGGCGTCCGCCACGATCCTGGCCAGCAGTTGCGACAGCGAGGCCTGCAGATATCTGATATGATCGTCGTCGAGGCGGCTGCGATCGTAGCGAAAGCCCAGATTGATGCCGTCGGGCTTGGCGAAGACCGCCACCGTCAGCGCATAGTTGGTGATCGAGACCTGCTCGACCCGGCCGAACCGGCGTCCGCTTTCGCTCTCGCCCCGCAGCGCCTGATCGATCGGATAGTTCTCGAACACGAGGATGTTGTCGAACAGCGCGCGTCCGGAACGGCCGGCAAGACGCTGAATTTCGTACAGCGGCATCCAGCCGTGATCGCGCAGATCCATGTTGCGCGCCTGGAGATCGCGCAGCCACGCTCCGATCTCGGTTTGCGGGCTTGCCTGATCGACGACGGGCAGCGTGTTGATGAACAGGCCGACCATCTCCTCGGCCCCGCTGATCTCCGCCGGCCGGCCCGAGACCGTCGCACCGAAACAGACCGCGCGCTCGCCGGTGTGGCGACGCAACAGCTGCGCCCAAGCGCCTTGCACCAGCGTGTTCAGCGTGACGCGCTCGCGCCGCGCAAAGGCTTGCAGGCTTGCCGTCAGGTCGGCCGCGAGCAGCAGGTCAGACGAGCCATGGCCGGAAGCACCGTTGGCCGCAGGTTCTCCCAGCGTGTCCGCTAGGAAGCTGGGCTCGTCCAATTCGGCCAAGGCCGATCGCCAGAACGAGGTCGACGCCTCGCGGTCCTGCCTTTGCAGCCACGCGATGTAGTCGCGATAGCGGCCCTTCACTGCTGGCAAGCGTGCGCCGCGCTCGTGCTGCAGGATCTCGGCCATCAGACGCGCGGCGCTCCAGCCGTCGAGCAGGATATGGTGGTGGGTCCAGATCAGCCAGTGGCGCGCGTCGTCGAGCCGGATCAGCCGCACCCGCTGCAATGGCGCCTGAGACAGATCGAATGCCCTGGTACGTTCGGCTTGCGCAATACCCGCGAGCGCAACCCGCAGCTCCTCCTCTTCCATGGCGGCCGTCCGCGAGCGCCAGTCTTCTTCCTCGAATGGCAAAGGCGCAGAGCGATAGACCACCTGCTGCGCGGCCCCCGACAGCTCGCGCCACGCAAATCCGGTTCGCAACACGGCGTGGCGCGAACTGGTCTCGTGCCAGGCTGCGCGCAGCCTGCCGGCCTCGAGACCACGGATCTCGAGGCCGATCTGGTTGACGTAATTGCCGCTCTCGCCATCACGCAGGGCATGGAACAGCATGCCCTGCTGCATGGGCGACAGCGGATAGATGTCCTCGATCTCGCGGCAGTCGATCGCTGCGACCAGCGCGTCGAGATCAGCCTGCTTGAGGTTCGACAAGGCGAAGTCCGACGGCGTGATGCCGCGGGCGCCGCCCGTGCAATGCGCGACGAGTTCGCGCAGGGCCGCCGCGTAATGCTCGACGAGACGTTCGATGGTTGCGCGCCGGTAACGCCTACGGCCATAGCTGAACGACAGGCGCAACTGTCCTTCCCCGACCTGACCGTTGATGCTGACCCAGCGGCCAAGCGGCGCGCTTTCGCTGCGCATCGGCCCCGAGCTCTCGGGCGCGAGGCGAAACGGGGCACTCTCTCCCATGCTGGAATCGAACTGGCCGAGATAGTTGAAGACGATGCGCGGCTCGGGACGTGCCGCCAGGGCGCTCCGCTGCGACTCGGTGCCGAGATGACGCAGGACGCCGTACCCCAGGCCGCGGTTGGGAACCGCCCGAAGCTCCTCCTTGATCGATTTGATCAGAGAGGCGTCGTCGCTCGAGCCGCCCGGCAGGCGCATCGGAAATGCCGTGGTGAACCAGCCGATGGTGCGGGACACGTCCGCACCGTCGAAGACGTCCTCGCGGCCATGGCCTTCGAGCTCGACGACGACATCCTCAACCCCGCCCCAGCGCGACACGGCTCGCGCAAGTGCCGCCAGCAGGAGATCATTGACCTGGGTGCGGTAAGCGGTCGGGGCTTCCTTCAGCAGCCGCGTGGTCAATCCGGCGTCGAACGCCAGCAGGACTTCCTCGCCGTCTGCAACCCGGTCGACCCCGCCATGATCGTCATCGCAGGGAAACGCGGCATGCGATCCCCGCTCCAGCCAATAGTCGAGCTCGGCTGCCAGCTCGTCGGTCGCAGCATAGGCCTGTAATCGCGCGCCCCAGGATGCATAAGAGTCGCTCCTCGCCAGCGCGACTGAAGCCGCGCCCTGGCGGAGCTGATCGTACGCCGCCGCAAAGTCTTCGAGCAGCACCCGCCATGACACGCCGTCGATGACCAGATGATGCACCACCACCAGAAGCCGCTGGCTGCCATCCGCGAGATCCATGCCGACCACACGCAGCAGCGGCCCGGCCAGCGACAGGCTGGCCTGAGCCGACGCGGCAACTCCCGTGACCTCGGCGGCATCGCGAACGTCGCTGCGAATCCAGAGCAGCTCCGAGATCGCCGGCGGCGAGCCATAAATTGCGCGCCAACCGCCATCAATCTCCTCGAAGCGCAAGCGCAGGGCCTCATGATGCGCGACGAGAGCGGCAAGCGTGAGCTCGACGAGCTTCCAGTCGAGCCGCGACTTCGGCATCAGCAGGACGGCCTGATTCCAGTGATGACGGTCCCCTGCATCCTCACCGAGAAACCGCAACTGGATCGGCAGCAGCAGGTGCTCGCGGCCGTCGAGATCGAGCTCAGCGGCGACGATCTCCGCCTTGTCTTCACTCCGCGCCACGCGCGCCAGATCCTGCAAGGTCTGATGTCGGAAGACGTCACGCGGCTCGATCAGCAGGCCCGCCTGGCGCGCCCGACCGACCAGTTGCAGCGAGATGATGGAATCGCCGCCGAGCTCGAAGAAATTGTCGGTGACGCCGATGACGGGCTGGCCGAGCAGCTCGGCCCAGATCGCAGCGAGCACCGTCTCGGCTGCGGAGCGCGGCGCGACATGCGCGGTGATTGCGGCCGGCATCTCCGGTGCCGGCAGGGCGTCGCGATCGACCTTGCCGTGCGCGGTGAGCGGCAGCCGGTCCAATCGCACGATGCGGGCCGGCACCATGTAGTCGGGCAGCTCCTCCGAGAGCGCCGCGCGCATCGCCGCTTCGTCGAACGGTCCATCGCCGGCGACATAGCCGACCAGCTGACGGCTGACGCCGGCTTCACGGGCAACGACCACGGCCGACCGCACGCCGGCCTGCCGCATCAGCCATGCCTCGATCTCGCCGAGCTCGATCCGGAAGCCGCGGATCTTCACCTGATGATCGGACCGGCCCACATACTCGATGACGCCATCGGCACGCCAGCGTGCCAGATCGCCGGTGCGATACAGACGCGCGCCCGGTGCGCCAAACGGATCAGGGACGAAGCGCTCCGCCGTCAGCTCGGCTCGCTGCCGGTAGCCGCGCGCCAGCCCCTCACCGCCGATGAACAGCTCGCCAGTTACGCCAATCGGAACGACGTTGAGATCATTGTCCAGGATGTACGCCGAGCGGCGGCCCACCGGGCGACCGATCGGGGCATAGTTGCCGTCGATCTCCTCGCTCGCATCGACCTTCCATACCAGCGGCGTGACCACGGTTTCGGTCGGCCCGTAGCCGTTGATCAATGCCCGCGGCTTGAGCGCGCGCTTGACCTTGTCGAAGCCAGCCTTGGGCATCGCCTCGCCGCCGAACGAGTACAGCTCGACTGGCGGCGGATTGCCACGCCACATCGCGAAATCGGCGAGCTGTTGCAGGTAGGCCGGCGGGAACCCGGCATTGGTGACGCGCTGCCGGCGCAGAACTTCGATGGTCTGTTCGGCCGACCACAGGTCCGCATCCCGCATCACGAGCGCCGCGCCGCAGGTCAGTGCGGTCCAGAGCCGCTCATGGGCGCCATCGAAGGTGAAGGACAGGAAGTGCAGCTCGCGCGAGTGCCGATCCATGTCGTAGAGCCCGGCCGTCACCTCGCAGTGCATGGCGAACGGACCGTGTTCGACCGCGACGCCCTTGGGGATGCCGGTGGAGCCGGAGGTATAGATCACATAGGCAAGGCTGGTTGGCACCACCGCGATCTCGGGATCGCTTTCGCTCTCCGTGGCGAGATTGATCGCACCGAGCGGAACGACCACGACGCCAGCTGGCGGCGGCGTCAACGCCGAACTATCTGCGTCGACCAGCACGACACGCGCGCCGGCATCGCGCAGGGTGCCGACCTGTCGTCTGACCGGATGCTCGGGATCGAGCGGCAGATAGGCTGCACCCGTCTTCAAGATGGCGAGCAGCGCCGTAATGAGGCCTGGCGAACGCCGTGCCGAGACGCCGACAAGGTCGTCGCGCCCGACACCGAGGCGGATCAGGTGGTGCGCGAGCCGATTGGCGCGGCGGTTGAGCTCGGCATAGCTGATTTCATCGTCACCGAAGACCAGCGCCGGCGCGTCGGGCGTTTCGGCGGCCAGCCGTGCAACCGTCCGATGCACCGGTGTGAACGATGAGCTTGCCGTTTCGTCGTCGGCGCAATTCCATTGCCGCAACAGCCCCAATTCCTGTTCGGACAGCAACGCCACATCGGCGATCCCTTGCGCGTCGTCGGCAACCATGGCCTTCAGGAGGGTGGTCCAATGCGCGGCGAGGCGCTCGATCGTCGCCGTCTCGAACAGCGCCGTTGCATAGGTGAAGATGGCACGGATCTCGCCTGACAGCCCCTCCTCGGTATCGAGCGCGAGTTCGAACTTGACGGCATCGACCTCCGTATCGATCGTCTCGATCTGGAGACCGGTCCGATCCGATGAACTAGCCGACGCCCGACGGCGCTGGTGATTGTAGAGGACCTGGAACAGTGGATTCTGACTCAGGCTGCGCGTGGGCTGAAGGATTTCGAGCAGACGTTCGAACGGAAGGTCCTGGTTTTCCTGTGCCTCGACAGTGGCCGCATGAACCGCCGCAATGAAGTCCGCGATCGCCGCGCGGCCGTCGATCTGCGTGCGAAGCACCTGGGTATTGACGAACAGACCGATCACGCCGCGCGCTTCGCCGCGATGCCTGTTGGCGACGGGCACGCCGATGTTGATGTCGGACTGCCCGGTGTAGCGATAGAGCAGCAGCTTGAAGCTCGCCAGCAGGACGGCGAACAGGGTCGTGCGATGCCGCCGCGCGAGCGCGCGCAAGCCATTGGCTAGCGCCGGTTCGAGCGGGATGCGATGTGCCGATCCCGCCAGGTCCGGAACCGCCGGGCGCGGCCGGTCGATCGGCAGCTGGAGCACGGCCGGATTGGCGAGACGCCTGGTCCAGTAGCCGACCTGCCGTTCGCCATCGACCGCACTCATCCAGAGCCGCTGCCATTCGGCGTAGTCGGCATAGTCAATCTCCGGCTCCGGCAGGGCCGGTTCTTCACCGCAAGCGAATGCCGCGTACAGTTTCCAGAACTCGTCAACCAGCACGCCCATCGACCAGCCGTCGGCCACGATATGGTGCAGGCTGACGACGAGGATATGGTCGCTCTCGTCCAGCGTCAGCAGCGCCGCACGCATGAGCGGGCCCGCCTCGAGATCGAACGGCAGCGAGGCCTCCTGCCGTGCCAACGAACGCGCCTGCCGTTCGCGGTCGTCGCCAGCGAGGATCACGTGCCGCAATACGGCCGGCTGCGGATCGTGGACGATTTGTTCGGCCTGCTCCCCTTCCTGCCGAAACACAGTGCGAAGCGTGCTGTGGCGGGCGACGAGCATATCGAACGCCTGTTGCAATGCGCGTGGTTGCAGCTGGCCGCGCACGCGCACCGTCGCCGATATGTTGTAGGCCGCGCTGGACGGATCCATCCGCCACAGGAACCAGAGGCGCGCTTGCGCAAAGGACAGCGGCGCCCGCTTTCGCTCCTGGCGCACGATCGGCAGCATGGCGAGGTTGACGCCCTTCGCCGCGAGCTGCGACAGGAACGCGTGCTGCTTGCCGGAATCGAGACGCATCAAGCGCCGTGAAATGTCGCGCAGCTGCTGCTTTTGCGTGGTTGCCGTGTCACTCATGGGACAGTTCGACTTCCTTCAACAGGTCGAGCATCGCTACGATGTCGTCGCTTCGCTTGTCGGTCTCGCTCTCCAGGCCCAGCGCAGCAGCCATGGTTTCAACGGTCGTCAATTCAAACAGACGATTGAGCGGCAGGTCGTGGCCGAGATCGCGCTTGATGCGGCTAACGAGCTGGACCGCAATCAAGGAATCACCACCGAGCTCGAAGAAGTTGTCGGTGACGCCGATGTTGGGCTGGCGCAGCAGATCGGCCCAGATCGCGGCCAATGCGACCTCCGCCGGTGTGCGCGGCGCCACATGCTGGGCGGACGCCACAAGCTGATCCGGCGCCGGCAAGGCCTTGCGGTCGATCTTGCCGTTCGGCGTCAGCGGCAGACGCTCCAGCACCACGATCCGTGCCGGAACCATGTAGTCCGGCAGCACCGAGGACAGCACCGTTTTGAGCACCGCGCCATCCAGCGCTTCGCCACTGACATAGCCGACCAGCTGGCGGCCGGCGCCGGCCTCGCGCGCCACGACGACAGCCGCGCGGACACCATCCTGCGCCTGTAGCCGCGCCTCGATCTCGCCGAGCTCAATGCGGAAGCCGCGGATCTTCACCTGGTAATCGGCACGGCCGACGTAATCGAGCACGCCTTCGGATCGCCACCGCGCCACGTCGCCGGTGCGGTACAGTCGCGCCCCCGGCGGACCGAAGGGATCGGGGATGAAGCGCTCCGCCGTCAGGCCGCCGCGCTGCCAATAGCCCCGCGCGAGCCCGCTCCCGCCGATATAGAGCTCGCCAGCGACGCCGACCGGCGCGAGGTTGAGGTCACCGTCGAGAACGTAAAGCGTGGTGTTGCCGATCGGGCGGCCCAGCAGCGGACGATGGTCCATCGCATCGAGCCGATGGCGCGCCGACCACACCGTGGTCTCGGTCGGGCCGTACAGGTTCCAGACCTCGCCGGCCTGGGCCACCAGCCGCCGCGCCAGATCCGGCGGCAGCGCCTCGCCGCCGCACAGCACCCGGCAGCTCGCCGGCAGCGCAGGACCGTCATGATCGAGCAGCATCCGCCAGGTCGACGGCGTGGCCTGGATCAGGGACACGCCATGCCGCTCCACGATCGCCTTGAGCTTGGCAGGATCATGCGCGGCCGCGCGATCCGCCAGCACGACGCAGGCGCCGATCCTCAGCGGCAGCCACAGCTCCAACACCGCGATGTCGAAGGACAGCGAGGTCAGCCCCAGCACGCGGTCGCCGGCCGTCATGCCGGGCTGCTCCGCCATGGTCGCCAGGAAATTGGTCACGGCGTCGTGGCGAACCATCACGCCCTTGGGCAGACCGGTCGAGCCCGAAGTGCAGATCATATAGGCGAGGCTCTCGCCGTGAACGGCGACATCGAGATTGCCTGCATCGCCGCCCTCGCCGTCCTCTCCATCGACTAGCCAGGCCTCCGCGCCGGTCTCCGCCAGAATGCCTGCGAACGGATCGTGCAATCTCTCTTGCGTCAGCACCAGCGCCGCGCCGCTGTCGCGCAGCATGTGCGCCAGCCGCTCCGGCGGGTAATCCGGATCGAGCGGCAAATAGGCCCCGCCGGCCTTCAGCACCGCCAGCAGCGCGACCAGCATCTCGACGCCGCGGTCGAGCGCCAGCCCGACCACGACGTCGGTCCCGACGCCGTGATCTCGCAATCGCCGCGCCAGCCGGTTGGCACGTGCATTCAGCGTTGCATAGCTCAGCTCCGCCTCGCCGAACGCCAGCGCGATCGCCTGCGGCGACTTCCGGACCTGTGCCTCGAACTGCGTGACGAATGATCGGACTTGCGGATCATGCGCCTGCGCCCGATTCCACACCTCCAGCAAAAGCTGACGCTCCTCGCGAGGCACAATGTCGAGCTGGCGGACCGGCGCACGCGGCGCATGCTCCAGCGCATCGGCCAGCTGGTCCAGCGCTTGCTGCATCAGGGCGCAGATGCGATCAGCCGAGAACGGATCGACGATCTGAGCGGTCAGACCAAGCGCTTGACCATAATCCTCGACGGCCAGCATCAGGGGATAATTGGTGCGCTCCTCGCCACCGAGCCATTCGATCCCGGAGTGCTCCCTGTTGGCAGCCAGATCCGCCGGCGTTGCATTGTGCCGATAGTTCAGGATCGCGCTGAACAGAGGCGCGGGTGCCGCGACGCCGCTGCATCGCTGCGCGAGCGCCAGCGAGGCGTGCTCGTGTGCCATCAGCTCGGTCAGCCGACGATGCGCATCACGAACGCTGTCCTCGACCGCGGTGTCGTCGAAATCGAGCCGCAGCGGCAAGGTGTTGATGAACAGGCCCATGGTGCGATCGCCGCCCGCGCCGGCCTGCATGCGACCGAACAAAACAGTCCCGAACACCACATGCTCGCACCCACTGGTTCGCGCCACCACCTGTCCCCAAGCGAGGTGGCAAAGGCTGGCGAGGCTGACGCCCAGCCGCCGCGCCTGCAAACGAAGCCTTGCATTCAAGCTCTCGGGCAGCATCAGCCGAGCTTCGGCCACGCCGGCACCGTCGCCGTGCACCCGGTCCAGCCCAAACGGCGTGGTCGACTCGTCGATGTCGGCGAGCATGCCGCGGAAGAAGCGCTCATGCTCCGCGGTCGCCGCCGATTCGCGCGCCTGTGCCACCAGATTCCGGAACGGATAGGGCGGCGGCAATTCGTGACTTCGCCCGGACAGGATCTTCACGACCTCGTCGTGCATCACCTCAAGCGTGGAATGGTCGCCGATGAGGTGATGCAACAGAACCAGGAGCAGCCAGCGCCCGCCTTCTGGATCGGCGGCGAGTGCAAAGCGCAGCAGCGGCGGCTGTCCGAGATCGATCCGATGGAATCGCGGATCGAAACGGCGGGCCAGCTGCTCATCCGCCGGACCTTCGCCGTCCAGCACGACCTCGCTGACGGCCAAGGGCGCCTGCCGCCAAACCACCTGAGCCGGCGTGGACAGTCCGTTCCACACGAGGGACGTTCGCAGAATGTCGTGACGGGCGATCACCTGCCGGACCGCATCGAGATAGCGATCGAGCAGGTCGCGGTCGGCAAAGGCCATCCGGCCAATCAGCAGATAGGGATCGCCCTCCTTCGCCAGCAGGTGATGGAAGAGGATGCCATCCTGAAGCGGCGACAGGCCGTAGACGTCCTGGATGTTGGCGACGCCGCCGGGAACGCCGGCCACAATGCTGTCGATATCGGATTGCGTTAGCGCGATCAGCGGCAACAAATCCGGTGTGATCGCCGTCGTCTGCCGGGTGATCCGATTAACCGGAACGTCGGCTTCTACGCCGCCATCGAGGCTGGCGGCAAAGTCCGCCAGCACCGGCTTCGCGAACAGCATGCGCGCATCCGCCCTCAGCGCATGCCGCTGCAATCGCTCCAGCATGCGCACTGCGAGCAGCGAGTGGCCGCCGAGCTCGAAGAAGTGGTCACTGCGTCCGATCCGATCGATGCCCAAGAGCTCGGCCCAGATATTTGCGACGACCTGTTCGACCTCGCCTCGCGGCGGCTCGAAACGGCGTCGCGCATATGCATCGTTCTCCGGCGCCGGCAGCGCCTTGCGGTCGACCTTGCCATTCGGCGTGAGCGGGAGTGCATCGAGACTCACGAACGCCGACGGCACCATGTAGTCCGGCAGACAGGCACGCAGATGATCGCGCAACGCGCTGACCAATTCATTGGCATCGAGCCCCGCGCCATTGCGGCGACGTACGGCGACATAGGCGACAAGCCGCGTGTCACCACCGTGATCCCGCTGCACCAGTACGATTGAATCGGCAACGTCGGCATGCTCGTTGAGCCGAAACTCGATCTCGCCGAGCTCGATGCGAAAGCCACGGATCTTGACCTGGTGGTCGTTGCGGCCGAGAAACGCAATATTGCCGTCCGGGAGATAGCGGCCGAGATCGCCGGTGCGATACATGCGCGCATCCGCACCGCCGCAGAAGGGATCGCGCACGAAGCGCTCTGCCGTCAGATCGGCGCGATCGAGATAACCGCGCGCGACTCCGACTCCGCCGATGTAGATTTCGCCGACGGCACCGAGCGGAACGGGCGCACCGAACCGGTCCAGGAGATAGATTCGCGCATTCGGCAGCGGTCGACCGATCGGGGTGGCGCCGCCGTCAAAACCCTGATGCCGCAACCAGCTCGTGGCGCAAACCGTTGCCTCCGTCGGCCCATAACCGTTGAAGACGGCAATACCAGGAGGCAATCCCTTGGCCAGCTCGGCGTTGGGCAATTCACCGGCAAGAACGAGAACCCGCAACGAGGCGAGCCGTTCGAGATCGGTCCGCCCGTGCAGCATCGCCGGCGGCAACGTCGCATGCGTGATCGCGTTGTCCGCGAGATAGCCGAACAATGCCGCGGTGTCCTGATGCTCGCGCGTGCCGGTCAGAAACAGCGCGGCGCCCGAGCACAGCGCCATGACGATTTCCCAGATGCTGGCATCGAAGCTGAGCGAGGCAAACTGCACGACGCGACTGCTCGAATTGACGTTGAACAACGCCCGCTGCGCCAACGCCAGATTCACCAGGCCGCGGTGCTCGACCATCACCCCCTTCGGCCGGCCAGTCGAGCCGGACGTGTAGATGATGTAGGCAAGGCTTCGCGCAGTCAGTCCTTTGAGGAGAGCACCCGGATCCGACGCCGCCTGCCCCGCGCCTGCATCGGGATCGACGATCTCGCAAGTCCCATCCGGAATGATCGCGCGTCCTGTGCCGTCTGCGATCAACAGGCGCGGCCTCGCATCATCGACAATCTGACGTAGCCGCTCCGCAGGATAAGCGGGATCGAGCGGCAGATAGGCGCCGCCCGCCTTCAGCACGGCCAGCAGGCTCACCACCATTGCGATGCCCCGCGGCAGGCAGATCGCAACGGGCTGATCCGGCACCACTCCCAAGGTGATCAAGTGCCGCGCAAGCCTGTTCGCTCGCGCATCGAGCTCGCTATAGCTCAGACGAACGTCCTCGTATGCCAGCGCAATGGCGTCCGGCGCCCTTCTCACCTGCTCCGCAAATAGATCGTGAATGCAGCTTTCGGAGGGAAACGGCGTGGCCGTCTCGTTCCACGCGTCGAGAACGCGCCTGCGCTCATCGACACCAATGATATCGATCCGGTCGACCACCTGATTCGCATCGGAGATCATGGCCCGCAGCACGGTCAACAGATAGCCCCGATAGCGCGTGATCGTCGCTTCGTCGAACAGCGACGTCGCATAATTCAGGGAGCCGACAATGCGCCCGTCCATCTCGCCGAGGTTGAGCTCGAGATCGAACTTGACCTGTTGCAGCGGAATATCAGCGACCTCGGCCTTCAGGCCAGGCAACTCGAGGGGTCCCATGTCGCTGCCTTGCCAGGCGAACACGACCTGAAAGACCGGCGTCTGCTCCAACCGTCGCAGCGGTTGAACGATCTCGACGACCTGCTCGAACGGCAGATCCTGATGATCCTGCGCCGCGAGCGCCGCCGCGCGCACACGGCGGAGTAGCTCGGCGACGCTCGGCTCGGCCGCGAGATCGACGCGGAGAGCCAGCATGTTGACGAAGAATCCGATCAGGCCCTCGATCTCCGGCCTGTTTCGGTTCGCCGTCGGCGTCCCGATCACGACCTCCGTCTGCCCGGAGAGTCTCGACAGCACCGCTGCCCAGGCCGCCAGCAGCGTCATGAAAACGCTGGCACCATTCGACTGGCTCAGTCGCTTGATGCCGGATGCGAGCTCCGTATCGATTTCGATCGGCAGGGACGCACCGGCGAGCGACCTGATTGGCGGACGCGGCCGGTCTGTCGGCAATTCGAGCATTGCAGGAGCATCCGCGAGCGCTTCTCGCCAATAGTCGAACTGCCGCTGCAAGCGTTCGCCCGACAGCCATTGTCGCTGCCAGGCGGCATAGTCTGGATACTGAATTGCCAATGGCGGCAGAGGATCGTCCTTGCCGGCGGCGAATGCCCGGTAGAGAGCGCCGAGCTCGCGCATGAGCACGCCGATCGACCAGCCATCGGAGACGATGTGATGCTGGGTAAGCAAGAAGAGATGCTCTCCCTCCGCCATCCGGATCAGGCGACCGCGGACCAACGGTCCTGCGGCGAGATCAAACGGCGTCGCGGCCTCCTCGCGGCAGAGGCGCGCCAGCTCCTGCTCGCGATCGTCCCGGCTACTCAGATCATGTTCGAGCAGCGGCACACGCGCATCCCTGGGCAGCAGCACCACGCGCGGCCGTTCGTCCACTACGCGAAAGACGCTGCGCAGGGCTTCGTGGCGCGCGAACACACGGTCGATGCTGCAACGCAAGGCTTCGAGATCGAGCTCGCCCGTAAGCCGCAATGCTCCGCGAATGTGATAGCTGGAATTCGTACCATCGAGCTGCGCCAGCAGCCAGAGCCGCTGCTGCGCAAAGGACATTTCCAACGATCCGCTCCGCGCCACCACCGGAATAGCGCCAGCGTCACTCCGGCCGCGATTCCTGGCCAGCGCGACGAGCTTTCTCATCTGCTGGGGATCCAGATCGCGTAGGCTCGGCTTTGCCGTGTCAGCCATGCTCACTGCTCCGTTCCCACCAGTTCCTGGAGCTCTTCGGCATCGAATTCTTGCTCGATCAGCCTGATCGACACGACCCGGGCAAATGACGCAAGATCGGGATGAGCGAACAGATCCGAGACCGCGATCGAGACGCCGATCTCCTGCGACACCCGGCTCAGCACCCGCACGGCGAGCAAGGAATGTCCGCCGAGCTCGAAGAAGTGATCGTTGCGTCCGACCTGATCGACGTCGAGCAGCTCCGCCCAGATCCCAGCCAGCGCCAGCTCGATCTCGTCCTCGGGTGCCTCGTAGGTGCGACCCGCCAACGCATCCTCGCCCGGCGCCGGCAGTGCACGCCGATCGATCTTCCCGTTGGGGGTGAGCGGCAACTGCTCCAGCACCGTCACCGACGACGGCACCATGTAGTCAGGCAGAACGGCGGATAGTGCATCGCGCAAGGCGCGGCCGTCGAGCGACGGCCCGCCACTCGCATAGGCGAACAACTGGCGCCCGGTCCGGCCTTCGCCTGCCACAACGGCCGCCGCACGCACGCCACGCTGCTCGAGCAGACGCGCCTCGATCTCTCCGAGCTCGATACGGAAGCCGCGGATCTTCACCTGCTGGTCGGCGCGGCCGACATACTCAATCACGCCGTCGTCGCGCCAGCGCGCGAGATCGCCGGTGCGATAGAGGCGCGTGCCATCGTCGCTGAACGGATCGGGGACGAACCGCTCCGCGGTCAGTGCAGCCCGGTTCAGATAGCCGCGGGCCTGGCCGACACCACCGATGAAGAGCTCGCCGGTGACCCCGACGGGAACGATATTGAGGTCGGAATCGAGAATGTGCGCCGACCTCGCACCGACGGGCCGTCCGATCGGTGCGGGCTGGTGAGGTGTCAACGCGGCGGCGTCGACGATCCACGCCGTCGGCGCGATCACCGTCTCGGTCGGGCCGTAGGCGTTGACCAGAAGATCGATATTGACAGCTTGTCGAAATGCCCTGACCCCGGTATCGGACCAGGCTTCGCCGCCGACGATACAGGCCCTGATCGCCAGCCTGCGCCCGCCCTGCCGCAATGCCGCGCTCAATTGATCCGCATAGGCCGGCGGCAGGAAGATCGAGGTCACCGCATTGCGGGTCATCTCGCTGACGAGATCGTCAATCAGAAGACCGGGCTTCGAAGGCAGGACGAGCGAACCGCCCGTCATCAGCGGCACCAGCCATCGCTCGTGGGCGATGTCGAAATTGATCGATGCCGTCTGGAACTCGCGGTCACGCGAGGTCATGCGGTACAGCCGGCCGATGGCTTCGCAATGCATCGCCAGCGGTCCGCGCGCGACCGCCACGCCTTTCGGCGCGCCGGTCGACCCGGACGTGTAGATGACATAGGCCAGGCTGTCCGGATGGATTTCGATGTCGAGGTTCCCGCCGTCCTCGCCGGCGCACGGCGATGGTTCCTCGATGCAGAGCGCCTCGACCCCGGCTTCGCGCAACACCGGTACAAGCGACTCGAGCAGCGCGCCTTGCGTCAGGACCAGCGCCGCGCCGCCGTCACGCAGCATGTAGGCAAGCCGCTCGGCCGGATAATCCGGATCGAGCGGCAAATAGGCGCCGCCCGCCTTCAAAACCGCGAGCAGCGCGATGATCATGTCCGGGCTTCGGCTCAAGGCAATGCCGACCAGCCGATCCGGACCGACGTTCCAGAGGCGAAGGCGTCGTGCGAGCGCGTTCGCACGCGCGTTCAACTCGCCATAGGAGATGCGCTGGTCGCCGCAGACGATGGCAATGGCAGACCGCGCCTGCGCGGCCTGCGCTTCGATATGCATCACGACGTCGGCGCAGGATGATGCGGAGGTCAGCCGCGCTGCGCCACTCCATTCGAGAGCTCGTCGCGCGTCCTGCTCGACTGCCGCAGAGAGAGCACCGAGCGCACGTTCCGCATTCGCCGCGATCCGTTCCAGCAGGCCGTGGAGAATGTCGCGGAGGCGCAGGATCGCCGCCTCGTCGAACCGGCACCGGTCATAGTTGAATTCAATGTTCAGCCGATCGCCTGCAGCGAACACCGCGACCGCCAGCGCATAGCTCGTCGGCGTCACATGCGCCACACGTCCCAGCCGCGGACCACCTTCGCCGCCTCGCAGCACCCCCTCGTCGATCGGATAGTTCTCGAACACCAGGATACTGTCGAACAGCGGCTGCCCGGCACGGCCGGCGAGACGCTGAATGTCGTAGAGCGGCGTCCAGCCATGCTCGCGCAGCGCCAAATTCTGTTCCTGCAACTGGCGCAGCCAATCGCCCACGATAGCTTGTGGGCTGGTCGCGTCGACGATGGGAAGCGTGTTGATAAAGAGACCCACCATCTCCTCTGAACCGGACAATTCGGCCGGACGACCCGAGATCGTCACGCCGAAAGAGACCGCCGACTGCCCTGAATGACGCCGCAGCAGCTGTGCCCACGCGCCCTGGATGAGCGTATTGAGCGTCACCCGTTCGCGCTTTGCAAAGGACTTCAGCCGCTCGGTCAGCGCTGCGTCCACCGCAAGCCCGACGCTGGCATGGCCTTCGGCCAGGGATGTCTTGGGGGGCGCCAATGTGTTTGCGAGCAATGTGGGCACCTCGAGCCCTGCCAAAGCCTCCCGCCAGAACCGCTCGGCGCTTTCGCGATCGCGATCCTGCAACCATGCAATGTAGTCGCGATAGCCGCCCTGCACGGCCGGCAGCGGGCGGCCGCTCACCTGCTGCAACACCTCCGCCACCAGCCGGGCCGAGCTCCAACCATCGACGAAGATGTGATGATGGGTCCAGATCAGCCAGTGCCTGTCGTCGCCGAGACGGATCAGACGGATACGCTGAAGCGGCGGCTGCGAAACATCGAAGCCCATCTCGCGCTCACGCCGGGATATCTCCGCCAGCGCGGCTTGCAGATCCGCAGGCGCGCTGCCGCGCCAATCCTCCTCGACGAACGGCACCGTCACATGACGATGCACCATCTGCTGCGCTGCGCCCGACAGGTTCTGCCAGACAAACCCCGTCCGCAGGGCCGCATGCCGGTCGCTGACCATCTGCCACGCGGCCTTCAGCTTGCCGGCATCGACGCTGAACAGCTCGAGCCCGACCTGATTCACATAGGCGTCGTTGGCACCATCGCGCAACGCATGAAACAGCATGCCCTGCTGCATCGGCGAGAGCGGATAGATGTCCTCAATGCCGCGAAGATCCAAGTTCGCAGCCAACCGATCGAGGTCGGCTTGACCGAGCCCAGACAGCGGGACATCCGATGGCGTGAGGCCGAACGTTCCATTGCAGCAATGGGCGATCAGTTCGCGCAGTGCGTCTTTGTAATGTGCGGCGAGCCGCTCGACCGTCGCGTGCCGGTAGCGCTTGCGTCCGTATCCGAGAGATAATTCCAATCGGCCTTCACGCACGAGGCCAGTGATGTTCAGCCAGCCGCGCATGGGTGCCGTGGCGCTACGCGAGGGACCAGCACTCTCCGCTGCGAAGGAGAAGTGTTGGTTGATCCCTATGTTGGCGTCGAAGCGGCCTAGATAGTTGAAGACGATCTGCGGCTCCGCCAATTGCGCCAGAGCATAGCGCTGCTGCTCGGAGCCGAGATGGCGCAGTACGCCATAGCCGATCCCGCGGTTCGGAATCGCGCGAAGCGTCTCCTTCACCGCCTTGATCAGCGACGCCTCGTCGCCTGCATCTTTCAGCCGGACCGGAAAGGCCGTCGTGAACCAGCCGACGGTGCGGGACACATCTGCATCCGGGAAGATCTCCTCGCGGCCGTGGCCTTCGAGCTCCACGGTGATCTCGTCGTGCTGGCTCCAGCGTGACACCGCACGCACGAGACCGGCGAGCAGGAGATCGTTGACCTGGGTCCGATAGGCAGCCGGCGCCTGTTCGAGCAGCTGTGACGTCAGGTCGGCATCCAACACCAAGGACACCTCGCCGCCATCACCGACGCGATCGACATCGCCATGGTCGTCGTTGCATGGCAGGCGCGCTCCGGCACCACGATCCAGCCAATACGGCAATTCGGCCGCGATCTCCACCGTTCCCGCATAAGCATGCAGCCGCTCGCTCCACGAGGCAAAGGAGTCGCTCTTCGGCGGCAGCGCGACGGGACTGCCACGCTGCAGCTGGTCATAGGCCAACGCCAGGTCTTCCAGCAGGATACGCCAGGACACGCCATCGACGACGAGATGATGGATCGCAAGCAGCAAGCGTTGGCTACCGTCCGCCAGGTCCATGCCGACCGCGCGCAGCAGCGGTCCGGAAGACAGTGAGAGGCTTTCCTGCGCGGCACCGGCGAGCGCCGTGACCTCCGTCGCGCCGCCAACGCCCGCGTGAATCCATAACAGTTCGGATGACCCCGGTGCCGGCCCCTGCTCCGCCCGCCAGGCGCCATCCACCTGCTTGAACCGCAAACGCAGCGCATCGTGATGGTCCGAGATGGCCGCAAGCGCGCGCCGCAGCGTCTCCCAATCGACCTGCATACGGGGCAGCAGCAGAACCGCCTGGTTCCAGTGATCCCGGTTGGCAATGTCCTCGGCGAAGAAGCGCGTCTGAATCGGCATCAGATGGGGCATGCCAGATGCGGTGTCGCCGACTAACGCCTTCGCCGCCGGTCTCTCCTTCTTGGTCGTCCCCTCCGATATCACGGCGACCGTCGCCAGCCCGGCAACCGTCTGCTGGCTGAAGATCTGCTTCGGAGTCAGCCGGATGCCGCGCTTGCGCAAGCGGGCGATGATCTGCAGGCTCAGAATCGAATCGCCGCCGAGTTCAAAGAAATTGTCATTGCGGCCGACGCGCTCGCGAACGAGCACCTCGCACCAGACCGCCGCGATCGCAATTTCAATATCCCCCGCAGGCGCGGCATAGCCGGCCGGCGCCCCCTGTTCGGCCGGTTCGGGCAAGGCGCGACGATCAATCTTTCCATTGGGCGTCAGCGGCAATTGCGCCAACATGACGATGTGTGACGGAACCATATAGTCCGGCGCGATTGCAGCCAGCTGTTGCTTGATCGCATCGGCCTGTGGAGCGGCGCCGCTCTCAGCCACGCAATAGGCGATCAGCTCCTGGCGTTCACCCGCACCGATTGGCCGTGAAACGGCCACTGCGTCACCGATCCCCTGCAGCGCCTTGATGACGCGCGCGACCTCGCCCAACTCGATGCGATAGCCGCGCAACTTGATCTGGTCATCAGAACGACCCAGGAATATCAGCCGACCCTGGCGGTCGCAGCGGACACGATCCCCGGTTCGGTAGAGGCGCTCGCCCGCGGCGCCGAACGGATCCGGCACGAAGCGTTCCGCGGTCAGGCCCGCCGCGCCGCGATAGCCCCGCGCCAGCCCAGCGCCGCCGACATAGAGCTCGCCAACGACACCGAGCGGCACCTCGTTCAAGGCGTCATCGAGGACATGGACGCGCAGATTGGCAAGAGGCAGACCGATCGGAACCTTACCGTCCCCGCGGCCTGCCGCGCACTCATGCGTCACCGCACCGACGGTCGTTTCCGTGGGCCCGTAATGATTCAGGATCCGGCATTCCGGCCGCAAACGCCGGACGTCGTCCAGCAGCGCGCCATCGCACGCCTCGCCGCCCAGGACGAGCGCATCGCGGGGGAGCAGATCGGCCGAGCGCGAGGCCTGAAGTAGCCCTCGCAGATGGCTCGGGACGATCTTGAGAATGTCGACCTCGCCCTCGCGCATCGCTTGCGCAAATGCATCGGCGTCGAACACGGCCTCCGGTGACAACAGATGCAGCGTGCCGCCGGATGCGAGCGCACCGAAGAGGACAGTGTGGCCGAGGTCGGCCGCCACCGTCGAAACCATCGCCATGCTCGCCGACGGCCGCGGCTTCAGGCGCTGCAGCAGAGCTTGCACGTAATTGGCCAAGGCCCCGTGCGAGACGCTGACGCCCTTAGGCGCGCCGGTCGATCCGGAGGTATAGATGACGTAAGCGGTCTGCGTTGGATGAATGGTCGTGTCGAGCGGCAGGCTCGACACCTCGGCGCGCGCCGCTTCCGCCTCCGCGTCGAGCACCAGGCAGCCCAGCTCGCGCGCATCCGCCAATTTGTCGCCCGCCGCAAGCATGATGTCGATGCCGCCGTCGGTCAGGATACGGCGGACGCGCTCCAACGGCCATTTCGGATCGAGCGGGACATAAGAGCCGCCCGCCTTCAGCACACCGAGCAAGGCGATGACAAAGGCCGGAGAGCGCTCGATCCACAGCGCAACCGGTGTCTCGCGTGCCACGCCCTTGGCGATGAGGGCGTGCGCGATACGGTTTGACCGCTGCTCGAGCGCCGCAAAGGTCAATTGTTCCCGGCCGCATCGAATGGCGATGGCGGTCTGTCGATCCGCGGTCGCCGCGCGATGAAGGCTCACCACATCGGCGAAGCCGAACGCCGCAGCCTCACGAGGCACGGTCTGCCGGTGTCCGTCGTCGATGACGAAGTCCGATATCCGCCGCTCGGCATTGTCGGCAATCTGGCGCAGCATCGAACCGAATTGCGTCGCCAATCGCGCGATAGTCGGACGATCGAACAGATCGGTGGCGTAGTTGAACGTGACCTTCATGCCGACGCCATCGATGACGTCGAGGGCGAGATCGAAATGCGAACCAGCGAGATCGACAATGTCGATGTCGGCAGCGAGCCCCTCTACACCGGAGAAACCGCCCGGCGCCGTCATGTAGTTGAATTTCGCCTGGAACAGGGGATTTTGCCCACCGCTGCGTTCGGACTTGAGGCCGTCGACCAGCATTTCGAACGGAAGATCCTGGTGCGCCAGCGCCTCGACCACCGACTCCCTGACCTGACGCAACAGGCTCGTGAAGCTCGCTTCGGCGGTCATCTCGGCCCGCAGCACCAACGTGTTGACGAAACATCCGATCAGTCGTTCGAGCTGCGTATGCCGACGCCCAGCGACCGGCACGCCGACACGCAAATCGCTCTGCCCGGTGTAGCGATGGAGCAGCGCGTAATATGCGCCGAGCAGTAGCATGAAGACGCTGACGCGCTGCTTGCCGGCGATCTCCCGGAGCCGGGACGCAAGCACGGCGTCGATGGCCAGACCGATCGTATCGCCGGCATGGCTCTGGATCGTCGGGCGCCGCCGATCATGCGGCAGCGCCAGCACCGGGTGAGCATCGCCGAGCTTGGCGCGCCAATAGGCGAGCTGCCGATCGCCCTCGCCGCCCGCAAGCCAGCTTCGCTGCCAGGCTGCGAAATCAGCATATTGAATTGACGGAACCGGCGGCACGCCTGCGCCTTGACCAGTACCGGCTCGATAGAGAGCGGCCAGCTCTTCGAGCAACACATCAAGCGACCTGCCATCGACGATGATGTGATGGGCCAGCAGCAGCAATTCATACGCATCGTCCGCGAATTGAAGCAGCACGGCGCGCAACAATGGCCCGTTCACGAGATCGAACGGCTTCCCGAGCTCGGATCGCCTGATCGTCTCCGCACGCTCGGAGCGCTCCCGCACAGAATAGGAGCGGAGATCCTCGTGCCAGACGCCGATGCTCATGACATCGTGGATGAGCTGCGTTCCGCGACCGTCCCTGGCGATGAATGTAGTCCGCAAAATCTCGTGACGACGGACGATCTCGCCGAGAGCGCGCGATAGTACGGCATGATCGAGCCGTCCCTTCAGACCGATTGTGCTCGCAACGGTATAGGCTGTCCCAGCAGGGTCCATGTTCCAGAGGAACCAGAGCCGCTCCTGCGCGTGCGACAGCATCGCGCGATCGGCCGCGACGGCCCATGGGATCGGCGGGAGCGCCCGGCCAGCCCCGGTGCCCGCCAAAACATCGATCCGGCCAGCGAAGGCCGCAAGCGCCGGCGCGTCAAAGAAGGTGCGCAGCTCTACTTCCACGTCTAGGCGGTCGCGGATCGCCGCGGCAACTTGGCCAGCCGCGATCGAGTTTCCGCCCAGCACAAAGAAATCGTCCTCGCGATGCACCGCCGCGACGCCAAGTGCGTCGCACCAGATCGAGGCGACGGCGCGCTCGGTATCAGTCGCCGGCACCGTCAGGGATGCAGTGCCGCGGCGACGCCCTCTCTCGAACACCGCGAAGCTGTCGAGCGTGTTGTCGGCGAGACGCGTTGCGCAGGCCGACCGCTGCAGCTTGCCGCTCGTGGTCAGCGGCATCGCTTGCGGGTTCAGCAGAACGATCACCGCCGGATATTCCTGAGCCTGCCGGAGGACGGCTTCGCCGATCGCATGTGCGAGCGCTTCCGGGTTGCTGCGCTTGAGCACGGCGCGGCTGAACTCCGCCGCCACTCCGATGGCCTCACGCCCATCGACCTCGACGGGAAAGGCGGCAACCCGTCCGCTGCGGACGGATTCGACCTCGGCTTCGACCGCCTGCTCCACGTCCGTCGGATAGACGTTCTGCCCGCGAACGATCAGCAGGTCCTTGAGACGACCGGCCACCACGAGCGCACCGTCGCGAATGAAACCGATGTCTCCGGTCCGAAGCCAACGCGCGCCATCTCGCTCCACGAAGGCTTGATGTGTGGCCTGGGCATTGTTCCAATATCCATGCGCGACGCTGGGACCCGCGGCCCAGATCTCGCCTACCTCATTCGCCTCGGCCTCGGCGGAGCCGTCGATACGCATGATGCGCACGGCGTGACCAGCGGCAGTTCGACCGCATGCCACGAGGTCCGTGCCTTCGCTGGCGCTCGCGATGCGGCCGGCAGCGAGTTCCGCGGTGTCGAGCGTATAGCTGACGGTCTCGGCGGTGATATCGCCGGCCGTGACCAGCAGCGTCGCCTCCGCAAGGCCATAGCAAGCCGTCAACGCCCGTCGATCGAACCCGGCCCGCGCAAACCGATTGCCGAACTTCTCGAGGGTCGTCCGGCGGACAAACTCCGAGCCCGAGAACGCAAACTTCCACCGGCTTAGATCCAGCCGACTGATGGTCTCATCCGAAATGCGGTCGGCGCAGAGCGAGTACGCGAAGTCGGGACCCCCGCTCATCGTGCCGCCGTGGCGGTCGATGGCCTCGAGCCAACGTCGTGGCCGCTCGAGGAAATTCCGCGGCGACATCAGGACGCCGGTAAAGCCCGTGAACAACGGATTCAGGAGCCCGCCGATCAGTCCCATGTCGTGATAGAGCGGCAGCCAGCTCACGAAGACATCGTCCAGCGTTCCGCCAGCGGCCGCTTCAATGGCGCGCTCGTTGGCCGCCAGATTGCCATGAGAGACGCAAACGCCCTTCGGCTGCGAGGTCGAGCCGGATGTGTACTGGAGGAACGCGATCGCATCGGCGGCAGGCCTCGTCTCGCACCAGTCCGCCGCGCGATCGGGCGAAATCGTGTCCACCGCAACGATCTGCACGTCGGCGAGCTCGGGCAATGCCGCGTCGAGACCGCGCAGCCCGGTCTCCACCAGGATGAAGCGAGGCGCGGCATCCCGCAGGATACTGTTGAGTCGTCCTGCATAGCGCTCGGGACCGCCCTCAGGCGGAAAGGCCGGAACGGCGATCACGCCCGAATACAGGCAGGCATAGAATGCGACGGCATAGTTGATTCCGCTCGGAAGCAGAATCACCGCCCGTTCGCCCGCCCCGCCCACCTGCTGAAACCACGCCGCAAGTGCCCTGATCCGAGCGTCGAGCGCAGCGAACGTCAGCTCGCCGGCGACGTCGTCGCCTTCGAGGAACCGCAACGCCACCTGCTCCGGTCGCAAGGCAGCGTGCTCGCGCAAGCGTTCGACGAGGTTGGATCTGTCCATGTTCTCGAATTCCTGTCCGGCCGCGTGCCGGAAATACCCGCCGCCGAATGAGACCTGCCGCCGATCACCCTTGCCGATGAGCTTCGGCCATAGCGACGATCACCTTGCGCGGCCCCTTGAACGGGGCCCGCGCGTGCGCGGTCAGCATGTTGTCGAGCATCACGACGTCGCCGGCCTGCCAGGGAAAGCTGATCTTGTGCTTCTCGAGAACGGTCCGGACCGTTGACAGCGTCTCATCCTCGATCGTCGAACCGTCGCCGTAGAACACGTTGCGCGGCAGATCGGCTTCGTCCTCGACCACGTCGAGCAGACTCTCGCGCACCTCCGGCTCGAGATTGGAGACGTGGAACAAATGCGCCTGGTTGAACCAGACCCAGTCACCGGTGATCGGGTGCTGCGCCGTGCCCTGACAGATCTGGCGCGTGCGGAGCTCGCCGTCTTCCTTCCACTCGCATTCGATGTCGTGGCGAGCGCAGTAAGCCTCCACCTCCGATCTGGAGTCGGTGCCGAACACCTGCTGCCAGTCGACGTCGAGCCCGTTGCCGTAGTTCCGCACATACATCACGCCCTTCTCGGCGAACCGCTCGCGAATGGCCGGCGGCATGTCGCGATAGATGGCGCGGCTGTCGGCGATCGGCGTCTCGCCGCCTTCCAGCGCCGGCTGCATGCAGTAGAACCAGATCTTCATCGGCCAATCGCGGGTATAGGCCTGCTCGTTATGCAGCGGGATATGCTGGTGCGGCGGATACTCCGTGGACGTGTAGACGCCTGAGGTCACCTGCGAACGCGGCGTCGACCCGAACTCGTAGGTCAGCAGCGGATGACCGAAATCGGCCGCGAAGGCCCGAAACGCATCGGGACCATCGAGTGAGAAATCGCGAAACACGATGCCGCCACTGTCGGTCAGGTACCGGTCGATCGTCGCACGCAGCACGGGAAGAGCTTCGCCGAGCGGCCGCCCGGCCTCACCTGCCCTAAGCAGCATGGGAAGAGTCTTGCCGTCAATGAGTGGCTGGACGGAGAACGCGCTCATGATCCTCGCTCCGATGCGAAGCAATCGATCGCCCCGATTGCCGGGCCAGCGCCCAGCCGATCCGGTCGATCAGTTCGGCCTGCTCTGTGTGAATGAAGAAGTGATGCCCGGGCAGAATATCGAGCGTGAATGACGCCGAGGTCTCCTGCCGCCAAGCCTCGAGTGCTTCGCGGCTGGTCTCGTCGTCCGCTCCGCCAAAAACGTGTACGGGGCACGGCAATGGACGCCGCGGCCGGTAGACATAGGCCCCGCACATCAGAAAGTCTGCGCGCAGCACCGGCAGCGCGGATCGCATCAACTCGGCATTCGACAGCGCCTCGTCGGGCGTGCCCTGAAGATTACGCAACTCCTGCATCAGCGCTTCGTCGCTCAGGGGATGGCGCCACTTGCTGCCGTCCCGAACCGCCGGCGCTTCCGCACCCGAGGCGAAGAGAATGGCCGGCGCAGGCACTCCGCGATCGAGCAGGCCATGTGCGAGCTCGAACGCGATCACGGCACCGAGGCTATGCCCGAACAACACGTAGGGCCCGTCGAGCTGCGCGACGAGTTCGCCAGCCAGCTGCGCTGCCAGCACCCGCGGATCGGTCGCCAGCGGCTCGTCCGTGCGCGCGCCGCGCCCGGGCCATTCCACCGGCCGAACGTCGATCCATGACGGCAGCAGCCTTCGCCACCGCGCATAGAACATGGCACTGCCGCCGGAGTAAGGCAGACAAAGAAGCCGCATCGGAAGACCTGGCACCGCCGCCTAAGACGACTGCTGAGACGCCGCGTCGTCGTCCATGAACTTGCGCAAGCTGAGCGGACGCATGTCGGTCCACACCTGCTCGATGTGGTCGAGGCATTCCTTCTTGCTGCCGGTCTTCCCCACTGCCTTCCAGCCGGTCGGAATCTCCTTGAACGTCGGCCAGATGGAGTATTGCTCTTCGTGATTGACGACGACGGTGAAGGTGACGTCGTCTCTGTCGAACACCATCATGGCGCGATCCTCTCTTCGGAAAGCGAAAGCAGTAATGTTTGAGTAGGTCAGAAGCAGACGATGGTCAAAGCAATATCGACGTGACTCTTTTTAAGACCTCAAAACTGGCGACGCACGGACACAATGCAACCTCCGCGCTTGCGGCCCAACACACGGGAAAATATTGCGATTTCAGGAGGCGCCGCAGATTGCTGCAATTCTAACCGCGCAAGGAGGAACTTTCCCGACACTGCTTGATCTCACATCTTGTCGCGTGCGGCGCTTAGTTGTGCTGTCATCAAACCCAAGACGTGCAACTTGTTAGTCATTGACCCAACGAAAAACCGCCGCGGACGAGATCCGCGGCGGCACGCAGCAGAGCACTAAGGACTAGCTTTCAAAAATTGAACGTCGTCGATAGGAGGTAGGTGCGCGGGGCACCGAGTGACACAGCGCTACTCACGGTGCGATAGGAGTTCCAATACGCCTCGTTGAACACGTTCTCAACGCTTGCGCGAATGACTATCGGCTTGCCGTTCCAAGGCGACAGGAAGGTGTAGCGCGCGCCAAGGTCGACCCGCGTCCACGCAGGAAGCTCCTGGGTGTTAGCATCGTTGGCGTAGCTCTCGCTGGTATAGATTACACGGCCGGTCATAGTCAGCCCAGGCAAGAATGGGGTATCCCACTCGGCACCCATGTTGACGTTAAACGCTGACACGCCCACCGGAACCTTTCCATTGTAGTTGAAAATGATCGTTCCCGCGGACACTGCCTGTCTGACGACCTCACCGTCGATGAAGCTCAAGCCACCGAGCACTCGGAACGTCGGCGTCACTTCTCCGAAGGTCATCAGCTCGATGCCGCGGTTGCGCTGCTCGCCGGAAAGTCGCCTCGCAGGGAGCGCCTGCCCCGGCACCGCGACGGAGATGATGTTCGGACTGGTGATGTCAAATGCGCTCGCCGTGAAGCCGATCCGACCCATATCAACCTTCAGGCCGACTTCCTTCTGCTTGGTTTGAGCGGGAGGAACAATGTCGCCCACGTTCGAATACACCTGGGCTCCGACAACAACTTCCGGCGCCTTTAGACCTTCGATGTAATTTGCGTAGAGGGAGATGTTCTCCACCGGCTTGACAATGACCGCATAGCCGGGGCTCCAAGTCGGCACCTCGACACTCGACTTGGCTGAGGTCAGCAGGTTCAAGCTGTCTACAGCTGCTGTCTGCCGCCTTGCGCCGATTACGAGCTGCAGCCTGTTGTCGAGCATCGACATCGTGTCAGCGATACCGACGCTGGTAAGCTTCGTCTGCGTCTGCAGATTTTGGGCGACAGTAACAAAGTTTGGAAAAGGAATCGGGAGCGGATTGTACAGGTTTGAACTGATAGCAGTACCGGCCCTGCCGAACGAGCTGTAGTCCCGCTCGAAAGCAGAGTAGTTGACCGTCAACAGATGATTGATGGGGCCGGTATCGACCGAGGCGCGCAGCCCCGCCTCGCCCGTATAGTTGTCATAGACATCACTTCCACTGAAAGGAACGGCCGACCAGTTACCGTTTGCGTTCGTGATACGTGGCGAAGGGTAAATGTAGTCAATCTCGCTCTTGTGATATCCGACCGCACCATAGACAGTCACGGACTCCGTTAGGTCGACTTCGCCCCGGGTCAGTGCGAAGGAATCTCGCGGCTTCCAAGTTGCCCAGTCCGGCATGTAGTTCGCTCCGGGCTTTGGAAGTGCGGGCACCGGAATTGTGGTCGCAAAGGGAGGGCTGGTGGTGAACGTTAGAAATCGCAAGGGCGGCTTGAGATTCTCGGCCTGATAGCCCAGATCGGTGGAAAAGCGGACACGCTCGCCGCGGTAGTCCAGATTGAGCACCGCGTTTCCAAACTGGTCGGTTTGTCGGTCATACGCTGTCGATCCACCCCGTCCCATGCCGTTGAAGCGGACTCCCCATTCCTTATGCTCGCCGTATCGTCGGCTAATATCGGTTTGCAGTCCGAATTGAGACTTTGAGATATACAATGCGGTGAGCTGAGTGATGTCGAAGTCGGGAGCTCGCTTCGTTACCAGATTGATGCTGCCACCATTGGCCCCTGCGGGCGGCATCCCTCCGAGAAGCACGCTCGGCCCCTTCAGAACCTCAACACGTTCAAGGAAATTGGCGGACGTTGAGTAGAACGGTGCCATTCCGTAGAGACCATTCATCGAATAGTCGCCACTGTCGTGCCAAAAGCCCCGGATGTACACACCATCAATGCCGTTGCCAGCGGGCGTCTTCGTTCGGACCGAGGGATCGTTGAACAGAACGTCCCCTACTGTGCGCGCTTGCTGGTTCTGTATCAACTCCGCCGTATAGCTCGTCTGGTTGAATGGCGTGTTCATCACACCGCGATTGCCGAGCAGACCGAGGCTTCCGCCGGTTGCGACTTGGCCGCCTGCGTAAGCGGGCGGCACCGTGCCGACCGTACCGGTCGAAGGCACCACATAGGGAACGGGTGCAGCCTGGCGCGGAGCCGCCGCGGCGACGGATCGCTGTCCACGCGAGGCGCGCGTCGGCTGTGATCTCTGGACCGGCTGACGAACTCTCGGCTTGGGGGCATCCACGGTCACGGGCGGCAGATTGGATTGCGCAACCGCACGCTGAAGGTCACCCGAAGATTCCATCGACAGCGCGAGATAACTCACCGCGCCCAACGATAGTGTACGCACGATTTTCCTGGCCGAGAGTTCACGCGTCATTCCTGCGCCCCAATTCCACTTGCAAGCACGTCCCCGTCGCTTCCTAACATACGACTGTGCTGCGAGAAGAAATTGAGACCTAGAAATTATCTAAGGTTGCACGACAAAAACCGTCGTGATCGGAGAAGCGATTTCCTGTTTCGAACTTCACTGCAAATTTTCGAATGCTTCTAGTTTCAAATCGTTCTAATCGCCGATCCAACGTGTGACACGCAGGCGATCCGCTGTCATTCCGTCCGGAATTCTCGATTTAGCCAAGTAGGTTGCGTATGGTGCGAATGAATATTCTTGCACCAATTTCTATCAACTGATCCGGAAAGTCGTAGTTCGACTCATGCAACCCGGGATGCTCTTTGCCGGCTCCCAGGAAGAACATCGCCGACCTCGAACGGAAGCCAAAACGTCCGAAGTCCTCGGAGCCGCGCAGTGGGAGGCCCTCCGCCGAATGTCGCACCCCCTCTGCGTCCAGCGCATTTCTAAGATGGGCAACAGCATCGACGTGGTTTGCGCAATGATTGAAGACGTCGCGATAAGCGATTTCCGTGCTCAGCCCCTCACCGGCCGTCACGCGTCGAACCAAGTCTTCCGCCTCCAGGCGGAGCCGTTCCATCATCACGTCGGTGCATGTTCTCAGTGTCGCCCACAACTCGCCGAAGCCCGGCGCGATACCGAACGCAGGCTCCCCAAGTCTTGCATGGGTGACCGTCAGCATTGAGAAGTCGTCGTCCAGCTCCGTACCGTGCCCAAGTGCGGGAATCTCCAGCAGGAGCCTGGCGAGTGCGTCTTTCGGGGAGATACCGAGCTCCGGATTCGACGCGTGCGTGGTTCGTCCTGATAATCTGATCTGCATTCCTTGCGAGGCGCAATTCACCAAGCCCTCGGCAAGGGAGACCTGTCCAAGACCGAGCCCGGGAAGGTTATGCAGCGCGAAGACAAAGTCGGGCCGCACCTGCTCAAACTTCGCATCAGCCAGAACGGCGGCCGCACCGGACCCGTCCTCCTCGGCCGGCTGAAACAGGAGCGCTACGCGACCTCGGCTTGGACGTTGCTGGCTCAGATTTTGCGCTACGGCCGCCAGAATTGCCATATGACCATCATGACCGCAGAGATGGGCACTTCCTGCTACCGGTGATCGATGCTTGAGTTCTGATTTTTCCTGAATCGGCAGTGCATCCAGTTCGGCCCGAAGCATAATCGTCGGGCCAGACTCACGTCCATCGTAGATTCCAAGCACGCCGTGACCACCGAGGCCCGAAACGATCCTGTCGGCACCCGCCGCCTGAAGACGGGCCCGCACGGCTTCCGCGGTTTTTGCCTCTTGTCCCGACAGTTCCGGCACGGCGTGAAGATGGCGTCGCCATGCCACCAATTCATTCAGATCGTTCTCGGTCAGGAACATTGGGCTTCTTTCTCACTCATGACCGGCGGCGAAACGCCTGTTGTAGTCGCTGCACTGCTCTCGTCAATTCGATCGCGCGGAAGCCGAGCTCAGTATCACGCCTCAGACCGTCTGCTCAGATTTGCAGTCGATAGATTTTTGTGCATCTCCCGGTGCACACATCGTGCACACGCCGCCCCTTAGCGTTGAAAATATCGAGCTCTCGCTCCAATCCATCACGGGCGCCGTGGAGAGCTTTCCATCGTCGCGGTCTCGCCTCGGGCCTGCGGCCGACGCCTTCGTCAGCGCGGGACGACGGCCGTCGCCTCGATCTCGACACGCGAGGATGGCTCGACGAGACGCACGATCTGCACCAGCGCCATGCTGGGGTAATGGGCGCCAATGACCTCGCGATAGACTTTGCCGAGCGCCTTCAGGTTCGACACATATTCGTCCATATCCACGACGTACCAGGTCAGGCGCACGAGATGGTCCGGCCGCGCGCCGCCCTCTGCCAGGATCGCGACGATGTTTTCGAGCGTCTGGCGGACCTGCGCAACGAGTCCGTCGGCAAATCGCCCGGCGGCGTCCCAACCGACCACACCACCCGTCACGATGAGTCGTCCTTCAGCCATGACACCGTTCGCATACCCCTTCGGCTGCGGCCAGCCGCTGGGCTGAAGCAGTTGCAGACCACGCGCAACGGGGGCTTCCGGCTTGCTGATCGTGCTCATGCGTAGTTCTCAATCCTCTCAGCGCGGCTTCAACAGCTCGCGGGCGACAATCAATTTCTGGACCTCGGTCGCGCCCTCGTAGATGCGCAGCGCGCGGATTTCGCGGTAGAGACCTTCGACGACCTCTCCCTTGCGCACGCCGCGGCCGCCGAACATCTGGACGGCACGGTCGATGACGCGCTGCGCGGTCTCGGTGGCGGTCAGCTTCGCCATGGCGGCTTCGCGCGTCGTCGGAAGCTTCTGCACATCGCGGCGCCAGGCCGCGCGGTAGGTCAGCAGCGCCGCCGCGTCGGTGTCGGTCGCCATGTCGCCGAGCGCGGCCTGGGTCAGTTGAAGATCCCCCAGCGTCGCACCGAACATGTTTCGGCTGCGGGCATGCGACAATGCCTCGTCGAGCGCGCGACGGGCAAAGCCGAGGGCTGCGGCGGCGACCGATGCGCGGAAAATATCCAGCGTCTGCATCGCGAGCTTGAACCCGCCCCCGGGCGCGCCGAGCCTACGGCTGGCGGGAATCCGGCAATTGGTGAAGCGCAACGTCGCCAGCGGGTGCGGCGCGATGACGTCGATGCGCTCGGCAATGCTAAAACCGGGATCATCCGGAAAGACGACGAAGGCCGAAATGCCGCGGGCGCCCGGCGCCTCGCCCGTTCGAGCGAACAGCGTATAGACGTCGGCAATACCGCCGTTCGAGATCCAGGTCTTCTCGCCGTCGATGACGTAGTTGTCGCCGTCGGCCCGCGCCGTACATGACATCGCCGCGACGTCCGACCCCGCCTCCTTCTCGGAGAGCGCGAAGGCCGCGAGCCATTCGCCGGAACGCACCTTCGGCAGCACGGCCTTGCGCAGCTCTGCCGAGCCACCCAGAGCAATCGCTCCGGAGCCAAGCCCCTGCATGGCGAAAGCAAAATCCGCGAGGCCATCGGCATAGGCCAGCGACTCGCGCGACAGGCAGATCGAGCGGGAATCGATCGACGTCGCATCGCCATCGGGCGCCGCGACCGCGCAATCGAGCAACCCCGCCTCGCCCATCGCACGCACAAGCTTGCGACAGGCACCATCCACATCATTGTGATCGATCTTGTGAAGGGCTCCCGACTGCACGAAGCGATCGAGCGCCTCGCCGATCGCAAGATGGGGGGACTCGAAGAACGGCCAGTCGAGCCATTCGCGCCGGATCATCTTTACCACGGAGTTCATCCGATCCCCTCCTTCGCTCACTGCGCGGCCACGGCAGCAGCACGCGCCAGATTGGCTTCGTATTGTCCCTTGGCGGACAGATACTGCTTCGGCCAGTTGACCGCTGTGATGCCGATGCGCGCGGCTTCGTGCAGCGTCCAGGCCGGGTCGGCGAGATGCGGCCGCGCAATCGCGCAGAGATCCGCGCGGCCAGCCGCGAGAATCGAGTTGGCGTGATCGGCCTCGGAGATCGCACCGACTGCAATCGTCTCGATGCCGACTTCGTTGCGGATCAGATCGGCGAATGGCGTCTGGAACAGGCGGCCGTAGATCGGCCGTTCCTCCTTCCAGACCTGTCCCGAGGAGCAATCGATCACGTCTGCTCCCGCCTCCTTGAACATCGCAGCGAAGATCGCGGCGTCCGCCGGCGTGTTGCCGCCTTCGGTCCAGTCATGGCAGGACAGCCGCACCGACATCGGCCGATCGGATGGCCATGCCGCGCGCATCGCCCTGAACACCTCCAGCGGAAAGCGCGCACGAGCTTCGTGGCTGCCGCCATATTCGTCGGTCCGCCGGTTGGTCAGCGGCGAGAGGAAGCTCGACAGCAAATAGCCATGGGCGCAATGAAGCTCGAGCCAATCGACCTTGGCGTCGGCAGCACGGTGCGTTGCGGCGACGAAATTGTCGCGGACGCGGTCCATGTCGCTGCGGTTCATCTCCCGCGGCAACTGGCTGTGCGGCAGATAGGGCAGCGCGGAAGCCGAGATCAGCGGCCAATTGCCCGAAGCCAGCGGCTGGTCAATCCCCTCCCAGGCGAGCCGGGTCGATCCCTTCCGCCCGGCATGGCCGAGCTGGATGCCGACCTTGGCGTGTCCGACGCTATGGATCAAATCGACCAGCCGGCGCCATTGTGCCGCTTGCTCATCATTCCAGAGCCCGAGACAGCCCGGCGTGATCCTGGCATCCGGCGAGACGCAGGTCATCTCGGCAAAGATCAACGCGGCGCCGCCCATGGCGCGCGCTCCGAGGTGGGCGATGTGGAAGTCGTTGATGAGCCCGTCCTTCGCCGAATACATCGCCATCGGTGAAACCATGATGCGGTTCGCCAGCGTGAGGCCGCGCACGCGGTGCGGCGTCAGCATCGGCGGCGGTACCCGTTCGCCGTCCTTGACGACGATGCCCGAGCGCGCGGCAAACCATCGCTCGAATCCTTCCAACCAGGCACGGTCGCGCAGGCGCAGGTTTTCATGGCTGATGCGCTGCGAACGCGTCAGCATCGAATAAAAGAATTGCGGCGGTTCGAGCGTATCAGCATAGCGCCGGCCGACTACTTCGAACCATTCCATGGCATTGCGCGCGGCGTTCTGGATGCGCGCCACGTCGACGCGACGCACTTCCTCGTAGGCCTCCAGCACGGTCGGGATGCCCTCGCGTCCGTGACCATGGCGATCGAACTGGTTGGCGAGCTCGATGGCGTCGTCGAGCGCGAGCTTGGTGCCCGACCCGATGGCGAAATGCGCGGTGTGCGCGGCGTCGCCCATCAGCACGACGTGGGAGCGGCCGTTGAACACGTTCCATTTGCCGCAGATCAGGCGGCTGAAATTGAGCCAGGCCGAGCCGCGCAGATGGCGGGCGTTGGTCAAAAGCTTCGCACCGTCGAGCGTCTCCGCAAAGATCTTCTCGCAGAAGTCGATCGACTCCTGCTGATCGAGCTCGCCCAGCCCGTGAGCATTGTAGGCTTCTTCCGTGGTCTCGACGATGAAGGTCGAGGTCTCCGCATCGAACTTGTAGATATGTGCCTGGAACCAGCCGTGCTCGGTCCTCTGGAAATCGAACGTGAAGGCGTCGAACGCCTTCTTGGTGCCGAGCCAGATGTAGCGGTTCGGCCGGATCACCATATCCGGCTGGAACTGTTCGGCATAGCGGGCACGAATCCTGGAGTTGACCCCGTCGCAGGCGACGATCAGGTCGGCGTCGGGAAATTCGAGATCGGACTCCACCTCGCGCTCGAAGGCGAGCTCGACACCCAGAGCCTCGCAGCGCCTCTGGAGAATGTTGAGCAGATGCTTGCGACCAATGCCGATGAAGCCGTGGCCGGTAGTACGCTGGCGCGTCCCCTTGAAGACGAGCTCGATGTCGTCCCAATGATTGAAGGCGTTCTCGATCTCGGCCGCGCTCTCGGGGTCGGCAAGGCGCATCGCAGACATCATGGCATCGGAGAACACCACCCCCCAGCCAAACGTATCGTAGGGCTTGTTGCGCTCGACGACCGTGATGACATGCTCCGGATGTCGACGCTTCATCAGGAGGCCCAGATAGAGGCCGGCCGGCCCGCCGCCGATACAGACTATGCGCATGATCCCTCGCTTTCGCGCGTTGCGCCGAGCTCTCACCCAATTATTTTAAGTATAAAATATTTCCTCGATGCGTGCATTGTCAAGACGGTTCTGCAAAGACGTTGGAGGCAAGCCCCTCACCGCAGCACCGATCATGAAATTCAGTGTAAATCGGATGCACGGCGGCGCCGATTCCGGATCCTTCGGAGGCAGCCTTGAATTTACTTTTGGCACGAACTATCTTGCCGACGTCCACGAGAGCTGCGCCAGCTTTCATGAGCCACGAAGCCCGGGAGATTCGATTGGCACTCGCGAAGGAGTCCACGCCTGTTTCGGCCAGGAATGAGACGGATCAGGAGGCCGAGTACAGGGCTCAGACACGCCTTTGGCTCCGACTGCTCGCCTGCACGTCCCTCATCGAAGGCGAGTTGCGGCGCCGGTTTCGCGAAGAGTTCGACTTCACGATGCCCCGCTTCGACGTTCTCGCCCAGCTCGACCGCGAACCAAGCGGACTTGTGCTGGGAGAGCTGCCCAAGCGCCTGATGGTCTCGGCCGGGAACCTCACGCCAATCGTCGACCGCCTGGTCGCAGATGGATACATCACCCGCACGGCGTCGAACCTCGACCGGCGCGTGCAGATCGTCTGTATGACGGTCGAAGGCCGCAAGATCTTCAGGCGAATGGCCAAGAGCCACGGCGCATGGCTTGCCGAGCTGCTGGCGGATTTCCCGGCAGACCGGTTCGATGGATTGATCGGCGAACTCGACGAACTCAAGGCCGCCGTCAGGGACGCCCTGCAAAAACCTTAAGCGAATACGATGTCAGCGTCGTACCTTCACTCCGGCCGCTTCGCGATCCCATGTATCCGTCGTGACGCCGGCATCGCGCAGTACGCCCTTCTTGATCTTGCCGTTCTCCGTCAGCGGCATCTGACTGAGGATTCGCACATAACGCGGAATAGCGAAATAGGCGATCCGCCCTTCGCAATGCCTGACGATGTCGACGGGCTGTAGCAAGTGGCCCGGTTCCAGCAGAATCGCAGCAGCAACTTCATCCTCACCCAACTCCGATGGCAGCGGGTAGATCGCGCAGGCAGCGACCGCGGGATGCGCCTGGATGGCCTGCTCGACTTCCCACGAGGACACGTTCTCGCCACGCCTGCGGATGGAATCCTTCATGCGATCGACGAAGCGATAATGCCCGTCGGAATCGCGAACGACCCGATCGCCGGAGTGGAACCAGAGATTTCGCCAGGCCTCCACGGTCTTCTCCGGCATGCCGAAATAGCCGGACGCGAACGCAAAGGGTTCTCTCGCGCGAAGCACGAGCTCGCCGGCCTCTCCATCAGGCAGCGCGGAATCATTCTCGTCGACGATCCGCGCCTCGATGCCATCGGCCAGGTACCCCATAGTCCCCGCCCGATCCGACGGGATCGTGCCGGCGAACACAAAATTCGTCTCGGTCGACCCGTAGCCGTCGACCAGCGGTACGCCGAAGCGCTCGCGGAACGGGCCGTGGATTTGCGGCGGCACGCCGCCGCCAAGCGCGACACGAAGACGATGCATTGACTCGTCTGCGCTCTTCGGCTGCGCCAGGAGCATCGACGCCATCGCACCGAGCAGATAGCCGACCGTCGCATTGTGGTGTCGCGCGGCAGCCCAAAAGCCGGAAGCAGAGAACTTCGACTCGAGCACGTACGTGCATCCGTTCAGCAGCGCCTGATAGAACGCATTCAGCGCGTTGGTGTGGAACAGCGGCAGCGTCGTGAACAGCACATCGCCCTCGCGGATTCCGAGCGCGCGCGCCGAATAGATGCCCCACCAGAACAGCTGCGCCTGCGGACAGCACACACCCTTCGCAGGCCCCGTGGTGCCCGACGTATAGAGGATCGCAACGGTGTCACCGGGACGGACGGCGCCCGCCGGGGCTGCGGCGCCAAGAGGCGGCAGCGGGACCGCGGAAATCCTGGCACCGACCGCGTCGGCGCCAGCTCCGATGATCCAGGTCCGAGGCGGCAGCTCGACATCCGCCTCGACACTATCGACCGCGCTGGCGAACTGAGCCTCGACGACGAGAAGCGCGGGTTGCGAGTTGCGGAAAATGTGTGACAGCTGGAAGCCGCGCAACGCGGTATTGATCGGGACGGCGATCGCCCCCAGCCACGCACAGCCGAGATAGACCTGCAAGAACTCCGGACGGTTCGAGCACATCAGCGCGACCCGGTCGCCCGGCTTGATCCCGGCATCGACCAGCGTCTGGGCCGACGCAGCCGCAATCGCCGCAGCCTGCGCAAAGGTCCAACGCGTCTCCCCGGCCACGAGCAGAAGGCGGTCGCCGTAACGCTCCGCCTGCCGCGTGAGCATCGTCGAGAGGATGCGCTCAGACGGCGGAAACGACGCCATCGCGCGCGCCCAGGCAGGCGTCACGTCCTCACCGCCGACCACCTCGCTGATGTTCGCCAGCGCATCTTTCTCCATTGCGACCATGCTCGCACCTCAAGGCAACAGCTTGTACTTGCCGTCCTCGATCTGAACCATGATGCGCGAGCGATCGTCGACCCCATGCCGGTCCGCCGGCGTGTAGGTGTAGACGCCCTGCGTCCCGACCACCTCTTTGGTGGTGAACAGCGCCTGGCGAATCGCGGTACGGAACTCAGGTGAGCCTGGTTTGGCACCGGTTTCCAGCGCACGCTTGGCGGCGTCGGCGAAGATCAGCCAGCCGTCGAAGGAATAGGACGAGAATGAATCCGTCGGCGCCTCGCCGTTGGCCTTTTCGAAGGCCGCGCGGAAATCCAGGGCGACCTTCTTTATCGGATTGCTGGCCGCAAGCTGCTCCGCCGCGGTCACAGGTCCCGTCGGGCACATGATGCCGTTGGCGGCCTTGCCGGCCAGACGAAGGAAATCGGCGCTGATCAGCCCGTGATTGCCATAGAGCGGTCCCTTATATCCCCGCTCGGACAGCGCGATGACCGGCAGCGCGCCTGGCGTGCCGGTGCCGCCGAGCATGATGGCGTCGGGACGCGCGGCGAGTGCGCGCAGCACCTGAGCCGTCACCGAGGAGTCCGACCGGGCATAGCGTTCGTTGGCGACGACCTTGATGCCAGCGGCCTTCGCACTCTGCTCGAGCGAATTGTACATGAGATCGCCGAACGCGTCGGAGAAACCGATGAAGGCGACGGTCATCAGGCCCTTGGCCTTCATGTGGTCGACGATTCCTCGCACCAGAAGCGGCGTCGGCTGCGGCGTCTGCACGACCCAGGGACCGCCGTCGCCTGACGGCACCGGTGCGATCGGCGACACCGCGATCATCGGAATCTTCATCTCGATGGCCGCGGTCGCCATCGCGAGCGTCTGGGGAGCGCCGGACGTGCCGATCAGGATATCGACCTTCTCCTGTTCCACCAGCTTGCGCGCATTGCGTGCCGACGCGGTCGGATCGGAGCCGTCGTCGAGCTGGATGACCCGCAGCTTCTCGCCGCCGATTTCGCCGATATAGACCTGACCTGCCGCGATCCCCTTCGCGTTGGGAATACCAATCGATGATACCGGCCCGCTGAGGCCGGTGACGAATCCGACGAGGATCTCGGCCTGCGCGAATTGCGGAACGGCAAGCAGCAATGCAGTGAAAGCCACCAGGCTCTTGATCAAGTTCATGGCACCTGTCTTACGTGAGAATTTCTTGGTCTGATTGGCGAGCGCCATGGATTGGGCTCAGGTCGACGACGCCAGAGCGATGACTCGAAGCGGGCTGCCGGAACCGTTCTGGATCTTCAGTGGCGAGGCCACGATGACGGCGCCGGTGGCCGGAAGCTGATCCAGGTTACACAGGCATTGCAGGCCGTAGCGGCCCGCGCCGTGCAGAAAGTGATGCGCGGGATAAGGCGGCTCGAAGTGCCCGGCCTGCCCCGCATCCGTGCCGATGGTTTCGGTGCCGAAACCGATGACACCGCGCTCCTCCACCAGCCACTTCATCACCGCCGGGTTCGGGCCCGGCGTATGCGCGCCGTCGTCCCCGAGATTGGAGTAATCGCGCCAGCCTTTCTTCGACCAGTCGGTCCTGAGCAGCACCCAATTCCGCTCGGGGATACGGCCGTGCCTGGCTTCCCAGGCTTCGACAATCGGGACGGTCAGCAGGAAATCGGGATCCTGCGCTGCCTGCGCCGAGCAGTCGATGACACAGGCCGGTGCAATCATGTCCTTGGCGGGCATCGTGTCGACGGCATTGTTCGGCAGGTTCTTGCCGGTGAACCAGTGAATCGGCGCGTCGAAATGCGTGCCGGTGTGTTCGCCGAACGTAACGTTGTTCCAGTACCAGGCCGGGCCGCGACCATCGTATCGCGATATTTCCTGGATGCGGACAGGCGCGGCCTGACCGAACTCCGGCGGGAGGACGATGACCGGAAAGTCCGGACTGAGTGTGAAGGTCAGATCGACGACGCGCACCGCGCCGGAAGAAATCGCACTCGCCAGCTCTAGGAGACTCTTGCTTTGCATGGTCACGTCCTCCAGCTCGGTTGAAATCCGCTTGCTATCTGTCAAGCTCGCGCTCGAGCGCTTTCGGATTGGCCGCGAGACGTTGTCGGATCTCCTCGGCGACATCTCCGACATACATCTCTTCGAGCCCGCTCTTGAGGCCCGAGACGATCGCCTGCGCGATCACGCGCGGCGCGACCTTCGGCGGCGGCACGGTCTGGAACCATTCGGTGTCGACAGGGCCGGTGAACAGGTTCATTACCCGGACGCCGCCGGGCCGCAACTCCGCGCGCAAGCAATGCGACAGCGACAGGCACGCCGCTTGCGAGGCCGAGTAGGCGCCGAAGGCGGGCCAGTTCGCCAGTGCATAGACCGAGAGAATATTGACCCATGCGGCACTGCTGTTGATGCCGTCGGCACCGCGCATCCGCATGGTGGGGCCAAAGGCTTGAGCGAGATTGATGAAGCCGAGATAGGCCTGATCGATCTCGTCCCGTGCGATGCTCGTGCCTCTGCGATCGAGCAGGCCGCCCGGCCGGACATATTCCGTCGTGTTGACGAGAATATCGACCTTGCCGCCGATATCGGCCGCAAGATCGCTAGCCGATTTTTCGTCAGCCGCATCGAGAGTCACGATCTCGATCCCCTCCTGGCCCCGCAGCCGCTCCTCGCCGGCGAACGGCCGCCATGGTTCGGCAACGCCGACGAACACCGTCTTGGCGCCCGCCGCCGTCAAGGCGGCGACGGCTTCCTGACCGATGACGCTGCGGCCGTTGGTGACGAGCGCGCGACGAAATTTCGGATCGGCCGTCATCTCCCGCCACTGCTTGTCGTCTGCCATGTTGGGAGTCTCCCCTTCGGGACGGGCAAAGGCCACCGCCTGGCCGCTCTTGTCGAGTTGCAGCGACATGCTGACGGCCGCGCCCTCTGCGCAGTCGGCATGAAGATGTGCGACGATCGTCGGACCGCAATCCATCTTGACGAGGCCGATCCGCCACGGCGCCCGTTCGCGGAAATAGACGTCGCTCGGCACCCGTGCCGTTGTCTCGGCAAGCAGTACACCTCGCCGCGGCGCATCGACGAAAGCGAGGCCGGCCGAAAGACAAGACGGGCAGGCTTCGCGCGCCGGATAGGCAAAGGCGCCGCAAGCCTCGCAGCGCTGCAGCATAAAGCGGCCTTCGGCGGCCGCACGCGTGAACCCGTGCGACATCCTGCTGCGCGGTCGTGGTGGCGAGGCCGGTAGCCGCGTCCGCAGCAGCGGGTTCTTGCGCCGGGGGGGCTTGATCGGCTCTATCATCGCGAAGGTCCAGCAAGGATCGCGGCACCCGAGGCGAGACCACGATCATAGTTGATCATACCGAACCCGGAGGCCAGAGCGAGGCTCGCATTCCTGACTTGCGTGGGACCGGCACTGCCCAGAACCTGCCGCAGCCCTTCAACGAGGCCGAGATAGGCGCCGGCGGCACCGGCCTGCCCGACCGAGAGCTGTCCGCCCGAGGTATTGTGCGGGAAGTCGCCGTCGATGGTGAGATCGTGTTGGCGCACGAACTCAGCGCCCTCGCCCTTCTTGCAGAATCCGAGATCCTCGAACTGCATCATCGTGATGACGGGATAGTCGTCATAGGTCTGCACGACATCGAGATCGTCAGGCTTGACGCCGGCCATCGCATAGAGCTCGCCGACATCCATCGCCCAGCCGCCGCGCACCTGCATCGGATCGTCGGCAAAGGCATTGTGCCGCTCGATCGTCGAAAGGAGTCGCGCGGCGGGCAGCTTCAGGGATGAAGCCGTCTCATCGCGCATCACGAGGAAAGCTTCCGCGCCCGCACAGGGCATCACGCAATCAAACAGGTGGATCGGATCGGAGATCGGCCGGGCCGCCAGGTATTGCTCGAGCGTGAGCGGCGCCTTCATGAGCGCATGCGGGTTGCGCAGGGCATTGGCGCGCTGGGCGACAGCGATCTTGCCGACGTCCTCGCGCGCGACGCCGAACATTCGCATATAGTTGCGCGCAATCAGCGCAAAGCTGGCATTGGCGCCGCCCGCGCCGTAAGGATAGACGGCGTCCTGATTGAACCGCGAGAAATTCTCCAGCGTCAGCCTGAACGAATCGACGTGATTGGTGTCGCCAGCGACGCACCCCACGATGTCGGCATCGCGCGCCTGAACCGCGCGCGCGGCCTTGCGCAGCGCCGCGATGGCGCTGGCGCCGCCGAGCGGGATCGTGTCCAACCACCGGACGCAGAGCCCGAAATGCTGCGTCAAGCCGACGCCACTGTCCGTGCCCATGGTGAAACTGGAGACGCACAGGCCGTCGATATCGGAGGCCTTGATGCCGGCCTGCGCGACGAGCGCGCTCAGCGCCCGCCCGATCCACCATTGCGCGCTCTCGATGGAGTAGCGCACATAGGGAATCGTGACGGGAGCCGCGATCACCACGCCGTCATATGGTGCGCGCAAGGTGTTGGTCACCGACCGTCCTCGTTCATCCGCCTCAGACCACCGTCAGTTTCACGTCAATATTGCCGCGGGTTGCGTTGGAATAGGGGCAACGCTCATGCGCACCGGCAACGACCTCTTCGGCCACGGCCTTCTCGACACCGGGCAGGTTGACTTTCAGCTCGACAGCGAGGGCATATCCGACGGGCACCGGCCCCATCGCAACCTTCGCAGTCACGGAGGGCTCGGCAGAGGGCACTACCTTCCGCGTGCGCGCGACGAGCCTGACCGCGCCGAGAAAGCAAGCGGCATAGCCGGCCGCAAAGAGCTGCTCGGGATTGGTGCCTTCGCCACCGGGACCACCCATCGATTTCGGCAAGGACAGGGACACCGAGAGCAGACCGTCAGCGCTGGCCGCCTTGCCATCCCGGCCTCCGGTCGCCGTCACCTCGGTCTCGTACAGGATCTTTTCGGGGGTCATCATTATTTGTTCTCCAGGAACGGTTTTTCGAGCACTAGCGGCTGTTACGGGCAAGTAGCGCGCGGAAGTCATCGCGGGCCTGGGCGCTGGCCCGCCTGAAGCTCGGCCCGCGGCTGGGCTCGGTGCCATTGAGCTTCCGGAGCTGCACCCACATCTCGGCACTCTTGAGCGCCACGGCCGCGCAGTTGACCACCGGAGCGTAGCCGACCTTCAGGCCATGCTCCCGCCCGATCAAGAGGCCTGGCAACACGCCGGCCGGGATCACGACATCCGCGCCGCGTTCCACCAGCGGGAGCGCGCAGGCGACGAAATCCTTGACCATGCGGGCTTGCGCGGCAGCGTTTCCGGCGAACGCATCGGCGAAATCATCCGGCCTGCAGCCAAGGCCGGTCACATGGACGACGCGATCGCCGAGGCCGTAACGCTCAGCCTGCTCATAGTGCAAGACCTCGAAGACGGGATCGAGCGTCACAAGACCTAGCCGCCGCCCGAGTTGAGAGGCCGCCAGCAACGTCGCCTCGCCAGTCCCGATCACGGGAATGTCGAGCGCCGAGCGCAACTCGTAGAGTCCGGGATCCTGGAAATGCCCCATGACGAAGGCGTCGAACCCACCCTCCTCCGCTGCGATGCCGTTGTCGATTGCCTGGACCGCACAGCGCAATTCCGCGAGCCGTCCGAACTCGCGGTCCGGCGGACTGATGCCCTGGACGTGGACCGCCGTGCCTGGCGCAGCGATGTCGTTCAGGTATTCCGACAGCCGCGCCATGTAGGGCGCATTCACGCTCGCATCAACAAAGCTCTGCCAGAAGATGCGCATCGTCCTTCTCCTCAAGCGGTGATCGGAGGATCGGTCGTCGGCTGCCGATGAATATATTTCAATCATAAACTAATTGACGCGTCAAATGCGCGCGGCCGCGACGGTGACCAGTACCGTCGGGGCCAAGGCGAGCACAGCGTTTTTGATCGGTGGAATAGCGCAGAAGCGCCGCACACTGACGAAATTGTATGCAACAACATTTTCTTCTGACAGCCCCGTGACACGTGTTGACGGCGCCACCGGAGTTACTTTAGGCTTTAAGTAATTCCTCGCCGGTCAAGGACCGGTGGCCATGACAATGATGTTGCAGGGCACCGATTTTGAGAGACTCGATCGTGTGGACAGTCGCCGTGCTCGAACAGCCGGCCTTAGCAGCAGCATCGCCGGTCGCGCATCGCGGCGGCATCGACGACCTTTCATCGCTCCGGAAAACGCCCGCTTGCATGTGCCGGTGGGCCTATCGTTCGCGCGGCACGCAACATCATGACTGCTGAGCGCCGGGCCAGCACACTCTCTTCGGTCGCGCCCGGTATTTGGCGCCGCAGCAATGTTTTCAATCGGTCGGTTCGTCGTTCGGTGACCCCGCGCGGCAGCATCGAAGCATTCCTATCCAGCATCAACGGAGGAGAACGCATATGCGCAAGGCTCTGAGTTTACTTGCACTTGCTGCCGGCATCGTCACAGCCCCCGCCGCGCGGGCCGATATCACCATCGGCTTCGTCACCTCGCTCAGCGGCAACGGCTCGTCGATCGGCATCCCCTACGGGCGCGGCATCAACGCGGCCTATGAATACAAGAAGACCGTCAACGGCGAGACCATCCGCCTGATCCAGCTCGACGACGGCTCCGACCCGTCGGCCGCGACCCGCAACGCCCGCAAGCTGGTGGAAGAAGAGAAGGTCGACCTCCTGATCGGCACGGCGACGGCGCCCTCGACCATCGCCATGGCGGCAGTGGCGAGCGAATTGAAAGTGCCGATGATCGCGGTTTCGCCGATCGGCAAACTGCCGGAAACACCCGAGCAGTGGGTGGTGTCGGTGCCGCAGCCTGCATCCCTCCTCGTCAAGATCATCGCCGATCGCATGAAGCGCGATGGCATGAAGAACATCGGCTATATCGGCTTCTCCGACGCCTGGGGGGACCTCGTCTACAACGGCGCCAAGGCGGCGGAGGCCGCCGGCGACGTCAAGATCCAGACCAACGAGCGCTATGCGCGCACCGACACTTCGGTCACCGCGCAGATCCTCAAAGTGCTTGCGGCGCGGCCGGACGCCGTCCTGGATGGTGGCTCGGGGACCCAAGGTGCGCTGCCGCTCCTCAGCCTCGCGGAGCGCGGCTTCAAGGGAAACACCTACGGCACGGTGGCGCTCGTCAATCCGGACTTCGTGAACGTCGGCGGCAAGGCGGCCGAAGGCATCCAGGTCTCCGCCGGCCCGGTCATCGTGGCCGAGCAGCTGCCCGACGAACACTTCGCCAAGAAGATCGCGCTGGATTTCCGCAGCGTCTACCAAAAGGTCCATAACATCCCCACCACGGACGGCTTCTCCGCGTACTCGTTCGACGCCTGGCTGATCTTCGCCAACGCAGCAGAGCGCGCGCTCAAGACGGCGAAGCCCGGCACGGCGGAATTTCGCGCCGCCCTGCGGGACGCGATTCTCAGCACCAAGGAGCTGCCCGGCGTGCACGCCATCTACAACTTCAAGCCCGGCTCGGTGACCGGCGTCGATGAGCGCGCGCTGGTCGTGGTGCGCCTGACCGGCGGCGCCTGGAAATACGCGCCGTAGTCGGACAGCGGCAGGCCACCAGAACAAGGGGACGGCGTTCTCAATGACGAGCGACATCGCAGCCATTCTTGCGATCGACGGGATCGCCACCGGCGCAGTCTACGCGCTGGTGGCGATCGGGACCGTCCTCATCTTCACCGTGACACGGGTCATCTTCATTCCCTTTGGCGACATCGCGGCCTTCACGGCGCTGACGCTGGCGGCGCTCGACGCTAAGCGCTTTCCGGGCACGGGCGCGCTGGTCCTCATCCTTGCGTGCCTCGCAACCCTGATCGAAATCGTCTCGCTGCTGCGCAATGGCGAGCGTCAGCTGCTTCCGCGCGCTCTCTTCTTCTATCTCGCATTGCCGCTGGCCGTTGTTGGTCTCGCCTGGCTGACCATGCGCGCCGATCCGCCGCTCGCCATCAGGCTCGTGCTGGCCTTGATGCTGATCACCCCCATCTCCCCGCTGCTGGACCGGATCGTCTTCCGTCCCATTGCGGACGGAACGGTGCTGCTGCTCCTGACCGTCTCCGTCGCCCTGCACTTCGCGCTGGTCGGCCTTGGGCTGCTCTTCTTCGGTCCCGAGGGTGTCAGGACCGAGCCGCTGACGTCATTGTCGACCGAGCTTGCGGGCGTGCTGATCTCGGGCCAGACCATGCTGATCGTGATCGCAGCCCTCGTCTTCTCTGGCCTGCTCTATCTCTTCTTCGACTTCACGCTGGTCGGTAAATCGCTCCGCGCCACGGCCGTGAACCGGACCGGCTCCCGCCTGATGGGCATACGTCCCGCCCGCGCCGGCACCATCGCCTATCTCCTGGGCTCGCTGATGGCCGGCGTCTCCGGAATCCTGATCGCGCCCGTCAACACCATATTCTACGATTCCGGCTTCCTGCTCGGCCTCAAGGCCTTCGTCGGCGCCATCGTCGGCGGCATGACCAGCTATCCCGGCGCGGCCATCGGCGCGGTCGGCGTCGGTATCCTCGAAAGCTTCGCATCCTTCGAGAGCAGCGCGCTGAAGGATGTCATCGTGTTCTCGCTTCTGATCCCCATCCTGATCTGGCGATCCCTCGCCTCGCTGCATTCCGAGGAGGAGATCGAGGAATGACGCGCCTTCACGTTCAGCTCGCGGCGGTGGCGGCGGTAGCGTGCCTCGCGCTCGCGCCATTCGTCCTCAACCCCTTCAGCATCACGCTGATGAACTATATCGGCATCTATTCGCTGGTCGCGATCGGCCTTGCCCTGCTCACTGGCGTCGGCGGCATCGTGTCCTTCGGACAGGCCGCCTTCGTCGGCGTCGCGGCCTATGCCACGGCCTGGGTCTCTGCTCTGAATGGATATTCGCCGTGGCTCGGCCTCGTGTTCGGGGTGGCGCTGACCTGCGGTGTCGCGACCGTCCTCGGCGTCGTCACCTTGCGGCTCCAGGGCCATTTCCTGTCGCTCTCGACCGTCGCCTGGGGGCTCGCCATCGGCTTCCTGTTCGGCAATGTCGAGGGACTCGGGCGCTTCAACGGCATCTCGTCGATCCCGCCGATCAGTATCGGATCATTCGCGCTCGTCTCGAGCGCCCAGATCTATTTCCTGATCTGGGGCATCGTCGTCGTGGTGCTTTTCCTCGGCTACAATCTCCTGGACTCCCGGGTCGGCCGTGCCATGCGCGCGCTGCGCGGCGGCAATATCCTGGTCGAAAGCCTCGGCATCAACGCGTTCCGGATCAAGCTCGTGACGTTCGTGATCGCGGCCTTCCTCGCCTCGCTCTCCGGCTGGCTCTACGCCCATATGAGCCGCTTCATCAGCCCGGGCCCGTTCGAGGCCGGCATGGGCATCGAATATCTGATGATGTCGATGGTCGGCGGCGCCGGCAGCTTGCTCGGCGGCGTCGTGGGCGCCGCTATCGTCACCCTACTCAAGAACAGCGTGCAGGACTATCTGCCGCTGATCGCCAAGGGCGCGTCCGGCCAGCTCGAGATCGTCGCCTTCTCCGCGCTGTTCATCCTGTTCCTGCAATGGGCGCGGCAGGGCATCGTGCCGTTCGTCGCGCGCTACTTGCCGAAGATCAAGCGCGAACGGCCGCCAGCCGCCCCGCCACTGCCCCGCCGTCCCCAGCCGAAACCGGGCGAACTGCTTCTGAAGGTCGACGGCGCCGAACGGCGGTTCGGCGGTCTCGTCGCCGTCAACAATGTCAGCTTCGAAGTCCGCTCCGGCGAGATCCTCGCCGTCATCGGCCCAAACGGCGCCGGCAAGAGCACGATGTTCAACTGCCTGACGGGCGCACTCAGGGTCAACAAGGGCGAGATCGTCTTTGCCGGACGCGCCATCACGCGCGATCCACAATCCCGCATCGCGAGGGACGGAATCGCCAGGACCTTCCAGCATGTGAAGCTGCGGCCGCGCATGAGCCTGCTCGAGAACGTCATGCTCGGCACCTACGCGCGCACCAGCACGGGCCTGTTCGCCGGCGCCCTCCGCCTCAACCAGCGCGAGGAAGCCAGCACCCGGCACGAGGCCTTGAAGCAGCTCGAGCGCGTCGGGCTCGGCGACAAGCCGTTCGAGCTCGCGGGCAATCTGCCGCTCGGCAACCAGCGCATCCTGGAGATCGCGCGCGCGCTCGCCGCAGACCCGGCGCTGCTGGTGCTGGACGAGCCCGCCGCGGGCCTGCGTCGCCAGGAGAAGCTCAGGCTTGCGGAGCTGCTCCGCTCGCTGCGGTCGGATCATCTGACCATCCTGATCGTCGAACATGACATGGAGTTCGTGATGTCGCTGGTCGACCGCATCGTCGTGCTCGACTTCGGCTCCAAGCTCTGCGAGGGCGCGCCTGCCGCGATCCGGAGCGACGAACGGGTTCAAGAGGCCTATCTCGGAGGCGTCGCGTGAGCGAGATGTTTTCCATGACGGATGTGACCGTCTGCTACGACAATGTCGAAGCGGTCCGCAACGTCTCGCTGTCGGTCGAGGAAGGCCAGATCGTCACCGTGATCGGCCCGAACGGCGCCGGCAAGACCACGCTGCTGATGGCCGCTATCGGATTGCTCGCCTCCCGCGGCCGCCTCGTCTTTCAGGGCAACGACATCGGCAGGATGTCCGTCGAGGACCGCGTCGAGCGTCGGCTGTGCCTCGTGCCGGAGAAGCGCGAGCTGTTCTCCGACATGTCGGTCGCCGACAATCTCCTGCTCGGCTCCTACAGCCTGCGCGACCGCTCGGGCGTCCAGAAGACGCTGGACGAGGTCTATGATCGCTTTCCGCGCCTGAAGGAGCGGCAGCGCCAGGCCGCCGGCACCCTCTCCGGCGGCGAGCGCCAGATGCTGGCGCTCGGGCGCGCGCTGATGGCCAAGCCGAAGCTGCTCATGCTCGACGAGCCGAGCCTCGGCCTCGCACCGCTGATCGTGCGCGAGATCTTCCGCACCATCGCCTCGCTGCGCGATCTCGGCGTCTCGATCCTGCTGGTCGAGCAGAACGCCCGCGCCGCGCTGGAGACGGCCGACTACGGCTATGTGCTCGAGACCGGCGAGATCGTGCAGTCCGGCCCCGCCAAGGATCTCATCCACGATCCCCGGCTGATCACGGCCTATCTCGGCGGACACTAGCGCCGGCCCTGGATCAGGCCCGCTCGCTGAAAACAGAAACGTCGAAAACAACCCCATGCACAGTAGCCGGTGACAGCGATTTCAATGACTTGGCGGCGAGCCTTGCGGATTTTACGAAAACAGGTTGTTCCGTCGGGCAAAACAGGGGCATAATGCCATCATCGCCCCAATTCCAGTTGGTGCGAGTTGAGCAGCTCGTGGAGCTTGGCTTGACCGTCTGTTTCGCGCGCCGAACCGGGCGAGCGCTACGCAAGGAACCGGCTTTCGATTTCGCCGCGCTCGATCGTCAGCGTCACGTCGGCGAAAGTCTCGAGCAGCTTTGGGTTCGACTCGGTGATCAGCAGGGTAATGTCCCGGTCCTGCGAACGAAGCCGACGCAGCGCTTCGGCGTACCTCTGCGCCAGCACAGGGGCGAGTCCCTGGAACGGCTCGTCCAGAATGACGAGGCGGGTGCCTAGCATCAGGGCGCGCCCGAGGGCGACCATCTTGCCTTGGCCGCCCGAGACGGAGCCCGCCGGGCGACTCGCAAGTTCCTTGAGTTCCGGCAGGACGGAGTAGGTTCGCTCCAGCCGCCGGCGCGCCTCGTCCGCGCCAAGTTTAGCGACGCGACCGGGCAGAAGAATGTTTTCTTCCACCGTAAAGGCCGAGAAGAGACGACGGTCCTCGGGGGCGTAGCCGATGCCTAAGAAGGGCCGGCGATGCGGAGGAACATGCCCCAGGTCCTGACCGCCCAGGCGCACGATGCCGCTCGCCTTCGTGAAGCCCATGATGGTCCGTACCGTCGTGGTCTTGCCGGCGCCGTTTCGCCCGATGAGCGCGGCGGTCGCGCCCGGCGGCAGCGAGAAGCTGACGCTGCGCAGCACCGGCGCATCGGCGATCGCGACGTTGACGTTCTCGAAGTCCAGCATCGCCGTCATATGCCGATCACCTGTTCGCGGACCTTGGGATCGGCCAGAACCTCCGCGGGCGTGCCGACCTTTTGGATCTTCCCGACGTTCCACACCGCGACTCGGTGGGCATAGCGCTCCACCATGTCCATGTCGTGCTCGACGAAGACCGAGGTCACCTTCTCCTTGGCGAGCGCGGACGTCAGGATGTCCATGATCTCCAGCTTTTCGGCGGAGGCGACGCCCGAGGTGGGCTCGTCCATCAGCAGCAGTCTGGGCTTTAGCGCCAGCGCCAGAGCGATGTCGACCAGCTTGCGTTGTCCCTCGGGGAGCTCCCTCGCCTTGCGAGACGCGTACGACTTGACGCCGACGAGATCCAGAAGGCGTTCCATTTCAGGCAGCTCAGGCAGGGCGGAAAGGGCCGTGAAGCCGGAAGGGCTTCCCAGCCGCGAGGCCGCGGCGATCAGCATGTTCTCCATCACAGTCTGATCAAGAAAGAGCTGCGGTATCTGAAAGGCCCGCGCGATGCCGAGCTTGGTGATCGTGCGCGGGAGCTGCGCGGTGATTTCCTGGCCAAGGAAGGTGATGGTTCCGGCCTGCGGCCGCAGATAACCCGTCGAGATGTTGAGGAAGGTGGTCTTTCCGGCGCCATTCGGTCCGATGATCGCGAGGTTCTCGCCTTGGAGCACATCCAGATCGATACCGTCGGCGGCGACGACACCACCGAACCGGATCTTGATGCCCTTCGCGGAAAGGAGGACGTTGGCCATCAATGTCCTCCCTGCTTCGCCTGGCCGTAGCGCTGCCTGAGACCGATCAGTCCGTTAGGCGCATAGAGAATGATGACGATCAAGACCGCGCCGAGGATCAGCTGCCAGGTGTCGGCCAGGTGGGCCGCCGCATAGAAGCGCACGCACTCGAACATCGCCGCGCCGGCGAACGCTCCGAAGGCGTGGGCGCTGCCGCCGAGGATCGCGATGAAGACGAACTCGCCCGACTTCGTCCAGAACCCGAACTCGGGCGTGGCGATCTGCTGGATGATCGCCACCAGCGTGCCGCCGATGCCGCCGAGAAAAGCCGAGATTACGTAACCTATCAGAAGCACGCGCCGTGCGGACGTCCCGAGATACTCGAGCCGGGTCTCGTTCGATTTGACGGCACGCAGCATGTGTCCGAGCGGGCTATCGAGATAGCGTTGCACGCCGTAGAAGGCGACGACCGCGATCAAGAGGCTCACGTAAAGAATGACGTACTGGAAGGTTTCGGGCGTAAACGACAGCCCCAACAGGGCCGGACGAGGGACCCGGATGCCGTCGGCGCCGTTGGTGTAATGAAACATCTTCTCCAGCAGCGACCACAGCACCATCGAAAACGCCAGATTCAGCATTCCAAAAAAGATCTCCCGGTAGCGCACGACGAAGAGCCCGACGATGAGGCCGAAGACGGCGGAGGTTATGCCGCCCAGCGCGATGAAGAGCACGATGTCGCCGCCACCGACGTACTTGCCCCAGAACGCCGCGGTATATGCCCCGGTAGCGAAGAACATTGCATGTCCGAACGACACCTGTCCCGCCTGCAGCAGAAGAATGATACCGAGAACGACGATGCCCTTCGCTAGGATCAACGCGAACAAGGTTGCCCAGCTCGCTACAAAAAGGGGCGCGACGGCGCTGGCCAGAAAGAAGATAGTCGCGATCGTGGTGACCGGCTTGATGCGACCGCTCATCATATTTTCCTTACCTGCACGGCGCCGAACAGGCCGAACGGACGCACCAGAAGCACCAGCACCATCAGCAGATAGGGAACGAGAACTTCGAATTCCGGCTGGAGATAGATCACGAAGGCACGGGTCAGGCCGATCATCAGCGCGGTGAGCGCGGTGCCCTCGATCTGGCCGAGACCAGCGGTCGCAGCGACGGCAAAGGAAAGCACGATCATATCGGCGCCCATACCGGGGACCAGCGAGGTGGTCGGCGAGGCCAGCGCTCCTCCCAACGCGGCCAGACTCGCTCCGATGACGAAAGTGACGAAATATACGCGTTTTGCGTCAATCCCAATGGCCGTCGAAGCTTCGCGGTCCTCCGTGACCGCAAGGATCACCGCTCCCGACAGGGTCCTGCGCAGGAAGTAGCGGAGCCCGAACAGCGTCGCCAATGCGACGCCGGGCAGCAGAATGACCTGGTATGACGTGTAGCTGACGCCGAACACGGCGATGTTGGGAAGTAGTCTCAACGGCTCCGCGGCGAAGATGGGCTGCACGCCCCAGATCAGACGCTGCAGGTTGTCCATGATCATGAAGGCGGCGAAAGTGATCAGAAGCTGGAGGACGTCCTCCTGTCCAGAGAGCGGTCGCAGCAGAAACCGTTCGATGAAACCGCCGCACACGACGCCGATCACGATGGAGGCGGCCAGCAGCGCGGGATAGGTGAGCCAAGGCGAGATCGGCGCGATTGCAAGGCTGAACGTCGCAGCCAGGTAGGCGCCGAACGCGTACAGCGAACCGTGCGCGACGTTGACCACGCGCAGCACGCCGAAAATCAGGCTGAGCCCGACAGAGACCAAGAACACCAGTGCGGCGTAGCTGATCCCATCGAGGATCGCCAAGATAGCAAGTGTCGAGTTCATGATGGCCTTCGAAAAAGGTCCGTCCTCCGGGACGCGGCTCGGAGGACGGGGATCAAAAGTCGAGCGTGCCGTTACTGAGCTTTGAAGGTCGGCACGTCCATCTTGACGAAGTCCGGCTTGAGCGTCTTGAGCCACTCAACCGACCGTACGCCCGCCGGGTTGGTGATCATCTTCGGATCGAAGATCATCATGTTGTCGAGCAGCTTGAAGTCGTACCCCGGAACGGACTTGGTGACGCCGACCAGCTGAGCTTCGAGACCCTGGTTGTCCTCGGGCCGCAGCGTAATCGGACGGCCGAAGCCGGTGGCGAACTCAATACCCGCCGTCGCGTCGACGACCTGTTCGCGCGTGGGCCAGTTGCCGCCGTTGGACTTGATCGCCTTGTCGTAGGCGGTCTGCAGAGCCTTGAATGCCTGCGCCATGTGATAGACCGGATAGATCGGCCATGCACCGGTCTTCGCCTTGAAGGCTTCATTAAACGCCTTGAAGGCCGCGTCGTTCTTCTTCTCGGGATGCAGGAACCAGTGGTCTCCGCGCGCGCCGACGATCAGGCCTTCGGGCAAGTCCTTGCCCAACCGCTGGATCGATGATTCGCCGATCCCGAGCACGAAGGTCGACTGCTGCAACAGGCCGCGTTGACCGGCCTGGCGGACCAGCGTGTCGAGATCTCCGCCCCAAGACGTGGTCAGAACCACATCCGGCCGCAGCGCCAACAGACGGGAGACTTCAGTGGAGTAGTCCGGTGCGCCGAACTTCGGGAAGAGCTCCGCGACGACTTGCACGTCCGGCTTCATCGCCTTAAGCGCGGTCGAAAAGATCTCCCAGCTCTCCCGACCCCATGCATAATCCTGATTGACCACCGCGATCGTCTTAAAATCGGGCTTGGTCTTGAGCAGGTAAAGGAGCACGGCCAGCATTTCCGGCGTGCCGTTCGCCTGAGTCCGGAAATTGTACCGGTACTTCTTGGTTTCGAGGATGGAGGCCGCACCGCAGTCCCACATGAAATTCATGACTTTGAGGTCTTCGGCGACGGGCACCAACTGGGTGCAGCTGCCCGACGAGATCGAAGCAAACGTGGCATCGACCTTTTCGTCCTGCACAACGCGTCGGTAGTTCGAGACGAGCGCTTCGCCTCCCGCGCCTTCGTCGATGAAGGAGAGCTTGACCGGCACGCCGCCGATGCCGCCCTTCTTGTTGAGGTCCTCCGCGATCATCTCCGCCGCGGCCTTCGCCGGCACACCAAAGACTGACGCGGGGCCCGACAGGAACGTCGTGATGCCGATTTTGAGCTCCGACGGCTTGTTCTGCGCAAGCGAGGTGCCCGTAAAGGCCGCAACTACAAGCCCGGCCGCAACCGCAGCCTTGAGAAACTGCATTGAAAATCCTCCCTGTTTTATTGTTGCGCCCGGTTTCAGCCGCCGTGCGCTTCTTCTTGCAACAACGCTACTATAATTGTCGCGTGTTGCCAGCCCTCTTATGCCATTCGCGAGCGAACCCGGTTCGATGCCCTCGCCCATATTGTCGGCTGCGCATCGATTGGAACGGCCCCAAATGGTCGATGCCTCCAATTCCAGCGCGCGAAAAAACAAACACCGACCGCGCTATGCGCTTTGGGCCCATCGCGACATACTGCGCCGCCGCACGAACTCGGTCGCTATAGGAGCAAAGCAGACGTTGCTTTTGACCGCATCACGCCGCCGGGTTATGGGTACACGGCCGAGGACCTCGCCGCCACCACCCTGGTCAGCATCGGAAAATGCTTGTTGCCGCCTGCGAATGGCGGGAATTTCACGAAGTCGGCACGCATGTGCTTGATCACGTCGGAGCCGAGTGCGTGCGCGAGGGCTTGCGGGCTGTCGAACACCAGCTTGTTGCGTTGCATGTGCTCGACGCGCCGCGACGGTAGCCGGTCGACCCAGTCGATGCGGGTGTAGATCTCGATTTGGCGAACGTTCGGGAAGGTCCGCATGATCGACGGGTGGTGCTCCAGATAATGCAGGTTCCAGGCGTTCATATCCTCGGCCGGGCCGGGATAGTGCACGAGGTAACTGCACGGGGTCGTCGTTCCCGCCGGATGCTCTGCGACATCGACCGGAAACGGGCGCGTCAGCATCACCTGGTGTGCGACATGGAGTCCGGCGAGGCCGGATAGCCCGGCCCCTGTCGCGAGGCTGGCGAGGACGCCGCCGCGGTCCATTGCCGCCTCGCAGGCAAACAGGTCGGGAAACCGGAGTTGCAGCGCAAAGGCGGGGCCGGCGCCGTCGGCCTTGTAAGGATGGTCGACCGACTGTTCGAGCGGCGCGAACAGCAGGGCCTCGGTCATGCCTGGGATCGATCCGACGCGCTCCGCCACAGAGGTAACCTCATCGGGACGAACTCGCCGTTCGCCCGTGGAATCGGAGAATGTCATGAACAGCGAGATCACGCGGGCGTTGCCTCGGTCCCCTCGCCCACACTCACATGCGCCATCAGTGCGAGGCGAATGTCATCGGGCCATGGGATCGCATGATGATCGATCAGCGAGGTCGCAGCAAGGATCTGGCGCGCGCGCCAGCGCGGGCCATTCGCGCCGGAAATGACATGCTCGAGATGGAGAGATGACCCACCGACCCTGATGATGCGCAGGTTGAATGTCAGGAGATCGCCGAACATCGACGGCCGGGAGAAATCGCAATCAAGGTGCACCGTGGGCGTTCCGATCTTCCGGACTGTGATCAGCTCCGGCCATGGAAAGCCGATCCGCGCCCAGAAATCTTCGACGACGCCATTGAGAATGTTCAGATAGGACGGGAAGTACGCGATCCCCGAGGGATCGCAGTCTCCGAACCTGAGCACGCGATCGAACGAAAAACTCGTCATCAGATCGCAACAACGGGGTGGCGGATGACGCCGACGCCGTCGACGCCGGCCTCGACCACGTCGCCCGGCCAAAGCCATTCCTGCGGGCTCATGCCGGCGCCGACGCCTTCAGGCGTACCCGTGGCGATGATGTCGCCCGGCTCGAGCGTCATGCCCGACGAAATGTCCGCTATCAGCACCGGAATGTCGAAGATCATGTATTTGGTGTTGGAGTCCTGCTTCATGACCCCGTTCTTGGTCAGCCACAGCCGCAGATCGTGTGGATCAGGAATTTCGTCCGCGGTCACGATGCACGGGCCGAACGGCGCATAAGTGTCCATGCCCTTGGAGAAAATCCACTGTCCGGCGCGGCGATTGTCGCGCGCGGAAATGTCGATCATCACCGAATAACCGAAGACGTGGTCCATCGCCCTGTCGGTCGTGATGCGCGTTGCGGTCTTGCCGATGATGACGGCGAGCTCGACTTCCCAGTCGAGCTGCTGCGTCATCTTCGCATTGTGCTGGATCGCCGCGCCCGGGCCGATCACGGAGGTCGGCGGCTTGGAGAAGACGACCGGCTGCTTCGGCAGGTCCTTGTCCGTATCCAGGCTCTTGGCGGATTCCGCCACATGCGCCCGGTAGTTCAGCCCGATGCCGAAGATGTTTTTCCGCGGCCGCGGGATCGGCGCCTGCAGCTTGACATCCTCGACCGCGACCGCCGAGCCGGCCGGGAAGCGGCCGTTGGCGTCCGCCAGTGCATCCCTGAGCGCTGGCAGCAGGGTCACGCTGTTGTCGATGAACGACAGCATGTCACCCGGCCATGTCACGCCGCTGGACGCACCAAGGTGCTCGACATCGACGACCAGTCCATTGACCAGGGCTCCAAGACGGGCACCGCTGGAGCCCAAGGTGTAGGTGACGAGACGCATGAAAGCTTCTATCCGGCTGTTCTGGTTGAATTCTGCAAGGGCATGTCAGGCCGCAACCGACTGGTAACCGCCATTGTCGCCATAGGCCTCTTCCCGATAGAGCCCGAGGCCTTCGATGACGGGCAGGTCGTTGAAGCAGAACAGGCAGGCATCCTCGCTCGCTGAGGCATTGCCGTGCTCGTGCCAGGCCCAGGACGGAACGCAGAAGATGTCGCGCTCCTCCCATTCGAGCCGCTTGCCGCCGATGATCGAATAGCCGCGCCCCTTGGCGACCTGGTAGATGAAGCTGCCGGTGTGCCGATGCGACTTGGTCTTCTCGCCGGGGCGCAGCAGCTGCATGCTGGCACCGATCGTCTGCATCACGTGCCCGCCGGTGACCGGGTTGACGTAGTTCATGAGGATGCCGTCATAGGGCGAGCCATCGGTCGCGACCGCATATTTCTGCAAGGACTCATAGGTCGGCTCCCACTCATATTTGAACATCGGCGAATAACCCTTCGACCAGCGCGAGTCCGCCGGCCGCAGACCGGGATTGCCCCAGGTCCGGGTCATGTCGTCCACGGGATAGCCGGACGGCTCCTGCTGGATGTTCGGATGCACGACGAAGAAATTGGCTTCCAGCGCGTTGACGAGAGGGATGTCCAAGCCGTCCTGCCAGATGCAGACCGAGCCGTTGCCTTCGACGCCATGCTCGTGCCAGGTGCCGTTCGGCGTCAGCACGAAATCCCGCGCGCCCAGCGTCATCTTGTGACCGTCGACGATGGTATAGGCGCCCGCGCCCTCCATGATGAAGCGTAGCGCCGAGGCAGAGTGGGCATGGGCCGTGGCGACCTCGCCGGGATGCATCACCTGCAATCCGGAATAGAGCCAGCCGACCGCGGCCGACACGTCGCGCCGCCCGGGATTGTTGAGATAGATCACCCGCCGGCCGGCTTTCTCGGGCGAGACCAGCTCGACCGAGCGCAGCACGTGCTCGCGCAGATCCTTGTAGCGCCAGAGCACGGGAACCGAGGCCGATTGCGGCGCCCACGGCTCGATCTTGTTGGCGACCGTCCAGAGCGCTCCGGCTTCGTACCTTTCGAGATCCTTGTAATAGGCCTCGAGCTCGGGGGTGTCCTCGACATTGGCCCGGCCGATCACGTTCTCGCGCATCCTATCCTCCAAGTCCTGTGTCGTGGCGTCGCCTAGCGCATGATGAATCTGGGTCGAGTTGATCGGGCCGCGGGAGTGCTTCGCCTCTCCCGCTTGCGGGAGAGGCCGACGCGCTCGCAGAGCGCGGCGGGTGAGGGCTCTCGCCGCGCAGGGGCATCCTCCGCAATGCTCGACAACCCCGACGCGGAGACACCCTCTCCCCAACCCTCCCCCGCAAGCGGGGGAGGGAGCGCACCTTCTTTGCGGTTGGCAGCCGGGCCCAATCTCATCATCATTCCGATCTCAGCGGGATCGGCACAAAACCCTGCTCCGCGGCATCGCCCTCGCTGTCCGCGAGGCCCAGCGGCGTCAGGGGACGCCGGTTGACCCGCAGATCGAAAATGTCGAACCGGTTATAGTGCCCGACGATGTCGTGCATCTGCTTCGGCTGGATACAGCGCTCGAGGTCGATGTCGGCATAGACGATGCCTTCATCGTCGATCAGGGGATCGCCGACCACGCGCCCGTCCGGGCCGATGATGCCGGAGAATGCGCTCGACTTCCGTTGCAGACGTGCGCGTGCGTCGGGAACGACGGTCTCCATCGCCGCGATGATCTCCTCCGACACGGTCGAGCAGGAAACGATCGTGAAGATCTTACCCTCGAAGGAGTGGGCAATCGCGCGCAATTTGATCGCCTCCGCCATGTCATAGTCGGGGGGCGCGACCGGAAGCGAGATGTAGCTGGCGACGTGCACGAGCTCGCCCTGCCCGAGCAGCGCAAAGCGAGCCAGCGTGTTGGTGTTCTCGCCGCAGGCCAGGCCTCCGAGACGCCCGATCTCGGTATCATAGACGCGCAGGCTCGATCCGTCACCGCCGGTCCAGGTCAGCTTCTCTGCCCAGGTCGGCACCAGCTTGCGATGCTTGCCGAGTAAGGCGCCGTCAGGCCCGATGAATACCAGCGTATTGTAGATCGCGCCGAGCGAGACCGGGCTGCGCTCGTTCACGCCGAGCACGACGTGGCATCCCGTATCGCGCGCGGCCTTGCGGACGACGTCGACCTCCGGCCCCGGCACCAGCACCGACGCCTTGGCGAGCTTCTCAAACCATGCACTGCCGGTAACGGGATCGGTGATCCAGTTCCAATAGGGATAGCCGGGAACGAACACTTCGGGGAACGCGACGAGCTTCGCCCCATTGGCTGCGGCCTCACGGACCAGTGAAGCCGCCTTCTCCGCGGTCGCGCTCGCGTTGAGATAGACTGGTGAAGCCTGGACGGCGGCGGCTTTAAAGCGAGGCAGCTTCAGCATCAGCCCTACCCTGTCGCTGGCTCATCACCGCCTTGTCGGAGGGAGCATCCGCAAGCGTGATAGCATGGCGCGGCGTTGACTTACTTCACATGTAAACGTATGCTATCGCATATTTCTGGAGGGTGCAATGGCTGAACGGTCTTTTGCTCGCGAGGTCGAGGATCTCAGGCTCGGCGATGGCGACACGTTCCGCGGCGAAGGCATCCTCGCCATCACCAAGGCGCTGCTGCAATCGGGCGTCGCCTATGTCGGCGGCTACCAGGGCTCGCCGATCTCGCATCTGATGGACGTGCTGGCCGACGCCAAGGATGTGCTCGACGATCTCGGCGTCGTATTCCAGAGCTCGGCCAATGAAGCCGCCGCCGCGGCGATGCTGTCCGCATCGGTGATGTATCCCTTGCGCGGCGCGGTTGCGTGGAAGTCGACCGTCGGTACCAACGTCGCCTCCGACGCTCTTGCCAACCTCGCCTCGGGCGGTGTCACCGGCGGCACCATGATCATCGTCGGCGAGGACTATGGCGAAGGCTCCTCCATCATGCAGGAGCGTACCCACGCCTTCGCGATGAAGTCGCAGATGTGGCTGCTCGATCCCCGCCCCGAGCATGAATGCATCGTCAATCTGATCGAGAAGGGCTTCGAGCTCTCCGAGGTCTCCAACACGCCGGTCATGCTGGAGGTGCGCGTGCGCGCCTGCCACATGCACGGCAGCTTCGCCTGCAAGGACAATGTCAGGCCGGCGCACACCATCAGGGACGCGCTCAACAATCCCAAGCGTGACGTCAACCGCATCGTGCTGCCCCCGGCGGCCTATGAGCACGAGCAGGAGAAGATCAAGACGCGGATGCCCGCGGCTGTCGGATTCATTCGGGACAACAAGCTGAATGAATGGATGGGGCCGAAGCGGGGCAAGGTCGGCATCATCATGCAGGGCGGCATGTACAACAACGTGATCCGCGCGCTGCAATATCTCGGGCTGTCGGATGCCTATGGCAACACCCAGATTCCGCTCTACATCATGAACGTCACCTACCCCGTGATCGACACTGAGGTTGCGGAATTTTGCCTCGACAAGGACGCCGTGCTCATCGTCGAGGAAGGCCAGCCGGAATATCTGGAGCAGGCGATCAATACGGTCTTGCGCCGCAAAGACATCCAGGCGCGCGTTCACGGCAAGGACGTGCTGCCGATGGGCGGCGACTACACCGCGCAGGTGCTGCTCGGCGGCGTCAGGGAATTCCTGGAGAAGACCGAGCCGCGGCTGCTCGGCAACCGGCCGCCGGCGCCGGACGCAGCGCCCGTGCTCAATCACCCCGCGGTCGAGAAGCTCAAGCAGGTGGTGCCGGCGCGCCCGCCCGGGCTTTGCACCGGCTGTCCGGAACGGCCGATCTTCGCCGCCATGAAGCTGGTCGAGGAAGAGCTCGGCCAGCACCACGTCTCCGCGGACATCGGCTGCCATCTGTTCTCGATCCTGCCGCCGTTCAACATCGGCGCGACCACGATGGGCTTCGGCCTCGGCCCGGCCTCGACCTCGGCCTTCAACGTCAAGGCGGACAAGCGCTCGATCGCGGTGATGGGCGACGGCGGCTTCTGGCACAATGGACTGACCAGCGGCATCGGCAATGCCGTGTTCAACAAGCATGACGGCGTGTTCGTCATCGTCGACAATTACTACACCTCGGCGACGGGCGGTCAGGACATCCTGTCGTCACGCGCGGTCAACAAGCGCCGCAAGACCAACAATTCCATCGTGCAGGCGGTGAAGGGCATCGGCGGCCAGTGGGTGCGCCAGCTCGACCGCACCTACGACGTCGGTAAGATGCGTGACACGCTGAAGGAAGCGCTGACGACGAAAGAGGAAGGCCCGAAGGTCATCGTCGCCTCCTCCGAATGCATGCTGAACAAGCAGCGGCGCGTGAAGCCGCAGATCAACAAGGCGATCAAAGACGGGACGCGCATCGTCAAGGAGCGCTTTGGCGTCGACGAAGACGTCTGCACCGGCGACCATGCCTGCATCCGCCTCTCCGGCTGCCCGTCACTGTCGGTGAAGCAGCTCGACGACCCCCTGCGCGACGATCCGGTCGCGGCGATCGACAATTCCTGCGTCGGTTGCGGCAATTGCGGCGAAGTCGCCGAGGCCGCCGTGCTCTGCCCCTCGTTCTATCGAGCCGACGTCATCCATAATCCGACTCGCTGGGACATGTTCAAATCCAAGCTCGCCATGAGCGTGATCGGCTGGCTGCAGCGTCGGCGCGACCGCCGGCGGCCGGCGCTCGAGGCACTGGCATGAGGGACGAGACGGTCCGGCTGGCCCTCCCCGCCGCAGGCGAAGCGACCGAGCGGCCGATCTCGATCGCGATTGTCGCGATGGGCGGTCAGGGCGGCGGCGTCCTGACCGACTGGATCGTTCAGCTCGCCGAGAACCATGGCTGGGTCGCGCAGTCCACCTCGGTGCCCGGCGTCGCCCAGCGCACCGGCGCCACCATCTACTATATCGAGGCGATGCCGCCGCTCGACGGCCGCAAGCCGATCCTGTCGCTGATGCCGACCCCGGGCGACGTCGACGTGGTGATGGCGGCCGAATTCATGGAGGCCGGGCGATCGATCCTGCGTGGCCTCGTGACGCCGGATCGCACCACGCTGATCGCGTCCAACCACCGGTCGTTCGCGATCGGCGAGAAGATCGCCCCAGGCAACGGCATCGCCGACGGCGGCGCCGTGACCGGCGCCATCGGCATTGCGGCGAAGACCGAGATCATCTTCGATCTGAACGCGCTGGCGATCGCGCATGGCAGCGTCATCTCGGCCGCGATGTTCGGCGCGCTCGCAGGCGCAGGCGTGCTGCCGTTCAGCCGCGACAGCTATCTCGACGTCATCCGCACCGGCGGCAAAGGCGCGAAGGCCAGCGTCGAGACTTTCGAGGCCGCCTTCGAGCGGGTCAAGACCGGCCCGACCGAAGTTGCGGTGCCCGCGCCAACCAAACCGGCCGACGATACCCCCTCTTTGGCGACGCCCGATCCGCAGCTCGGTGAGCTTGTCGCAAGATTGAATCAGGAGTTGTCCGAGCCTGCACTCGGCATGGCTCGTGCAGGCTTGCGGAAGGTCATCGACTTCCAGGACATCGCCTATGGCGGCGAATATCTCGACATCCTCAAGAGGTTGCACGCAGCCGACCGAAACGCCGGCGGTGGCGCACATGCCTATGCCTTCACGGAAACCGCGGCAAAGTACCTCGCCAACGCCATGACCTATGACGACGTCATCCGCGTCGCCGACCTCAAGACGCGCGCCGGCCGCCGCGCGCGCATCGAGAGCGAGCTCGAGATGTCGAACGGACAGGTGCTCCAGACCACCGAGTTCATGCATCCCCGCATGGAGGAAGTGATGGGCATGCTGCCGGCAGGCTTCGGCCGCTGGCTCGGCGCGCGGCCGCGCCTGCTCGGCTGGCTCGATCGCCGCGTCAACCGGGGACGCCGGGTGCGAACCTACTCGCTGCCCTGGTTCCTGGCCCTCTATGTCGTCGGCGGGATGCGCGGCCTGCGCCGCCGCTCGCTGCGTCACGCCGTCGAGACGGCGCATCGGGATTCATGGCTCAAGGCCGCGACCGAGGCTGTCGGCACCAATTACCAGCTCGGTGTCGAGATCCTGCAATGCCGACGCCTCGTCAAAGGCTATTCAGACACTCACAGCCGGGGGCTGTCGAAATTCGACAGGACGCTCGCGGCGATCAAGCTGGTGGAGCGCCGCGAGGATGCCGCCGACTGGGCGCGCCGCCTGCGGGAGGCCGCGCTGAAGGACAGCGCAGGAACGGCGCTCGACGGCGTGATCCAGACCATCAAGACTTTCGCATGATTCCACGGGCGCCGGACACAGGCTTGGATTGCCGTTCGCCCCGCAGGAGGTCAGGATCGGACGGCTTGACTACGATTCTCAGGTTGTTAATCGGAGCGAACGACCCGCGGTAATTCCCTTCACTCGACGAGACATTCTGTACTCGATGGTCATGCGATGCCGGCAGCACTCAAGGAGAACATTGTTCCCGTCCCTGGGCAGATCGAAACCCGGCTCTGGCTCCAATTGCTGTCGCTGCACGGTGAGCTGTTCGCCTCGCTCAATTCGATGCTGAATTCGGAGTTCGGCCTGTCGCTGGCAAAATTCGACGTGCTGGCCCAGCTCGATCGTTACCAGGATGGCCTGGCGCTCGGGCAATTGTCGCAAAATCTGAAGGTGACCGGCGGCAATGTCTCGGGGCTGGTACAACGTCTTCTCGCCGACGACCTCATCAGCAGGGAGATGTCGAGCGAGGACCGGCGGTCCTTCATCGTGCGCCTGACGCCGAAAGGCGAAGCGCTGTTCCGGAAGGCGGCCGAAATCCACAAGAAGCATCTCGCCAAACGGCTCGAGAACGTCTCGGCCCGGGAGCTGGACGCCGCGTTGTCCGTGCTGAAATCGCTGTCCTCGAAACTTCACACCGAGAGCAAGAAGCAAAGTCGCAAGAGATAATGGCCAGAGAATCCAAGAGCAGATGGAAGTCGGGTCCGCCGAGGACGAGGGACCAGCTGCAAACCTACATTCCGTATCTGTTCAACCGGCTCGCCAATCGCTGGAACCTGGATCAGAACCGCGATTTGAGCGAGCACGGCATCAACAACGTCGTGTTCCGGACGCTGTCGGTGCTGTTCATCTACAAGACCCTTACCGTCAACGAGGTCGCCGTTCTCGCGGTGACCGAGCAGTCGACGGCGAGCCGCATGGTCGAGTCCATGGTGTCGTCGGGCCTCGTCAAGCGCGAGATCGCCGAGGAGGACCAGCGCCGCCGCGTCGTCGGCCTGACGCCGGAGGGCGAAGCGCTGCTGCGCAAGATCTGGCCGATCATGGCGAACAATTACGACAAGCTGGTCGCGGGCATCGAGCCCGACGACATCGAGGTCTGCGCACGGGTGCTGGCCAAGATGGTCGAGAATATCCGCCAGAACCAGATCTAGAGCGCGCGCGTCAAGGCCCGAGGCCGACGAGGCTGGTGCCGCCGCAGACATAGAGCACCTGGCCGGTGACGAAATCGGAGTGCTCGTCGAGGAAGAACGAGATTGCGTGTGCGACATCCTCGCGCGAGCCGAGCCGCCCGACCGGAACGTTGCGCGCCATCCGCTCCTGCTGCTCGGAGCCCTTCGGGATGATGCCCCAGAAATTATCGGTCAGGATCGGCCCCGGCGCGACGACATTCACGGTGATGCCGCTCGCGGCAAGCTCCAGCGCCCAGGTCCTTGCCATGCCGTGCACGCCGGCCTTGGTGGCCGAATAGGCCGAGCGCGTCACTGCCCCCATCGCGGCGCGCGAAGAGACGAACACGATGCGCCCGAAGCGGCGCGCACGCATCCCTTCCAGCGCCGCCTGGGTCAGGAGCATCGGCGCGCCCAGATGCAACTGCGCGAGCATCAATATGTCTTCCGGCTTGGCGTCGGGCAGCAGGTTCGGCAGGATGACCCCGGCATTGTGGACCAGGCTGTCGACGGCGTGATCGCGGCAGATCTCCTGCGCGATCGCACGCGTCTGTTCGATATCGGTGAGGTCGGCGCGATAGGCCGCGAGCAGATCATGGGTCCAGCCGGGCTGCTCCAGCCCGATCGAGACCACGCGCTGCCCGCGCGCGACGAGCTTCTTCGCCAGGGCCTCGCCGATCCCCGAATTGCCGCCGGTGATGAGGGTGGTGCGGATCTCGCTCATGATCAGACCCTTCTTTGATCAGACCTTCTTGATCAGACTTGCCGCTTCTTGAGGTCGCGCAGGTCGAAGAACGCGCCTTCGCGCATCAGCTTCCCGACAAAATCCTTCAACCCGCCGCGCTGGATCTTCTCGGTCGCGGTCAACGGCAGGCTGTCGGCGAAGCAGATCCAGCCCGGCGCCTTGTAATAGGCCATCTGCTCAAGGCTCCAGCGCACGATCTCTTCGGCGAGCGCGCGGTCCGCGCCGGCCTTCTCAGCGATGATGACCGCCGCAACCTCGTCGCCGCGCACCTGATCCGGCGTCGCCGCAACCGCGGCCTGCCGGATCGCGGGATGGCGGTTGAGAACGGATTCGACCTCGACCGCGGCGATGTTCTCGCCGGAGCGACGGATCACGTTTTTCTTGCGATCGACGAAGTGCAGGTCGCCGTCCGCATCGCGCGACACGATATCGCCAGTGTGCAGCCAGCCGCCGGCCCACGCCTCGATGGTGGCAGCCTCGTTCTTGAGATATTCGCGGAAGAAGCCGTAGCGCGGATCAGCGCCGGCGCGCCGCACCAACAGCTCGCCGGGCACATCGAGCGGGGCATCATTGCCGCCGTCATCGACGATCCGAACCTCGATCTCGGGGGCCGGGCGACCAAAACAGCTGGTGCCGATCTTGCGCGGCTCGACATTGGCGGCGATGACGCCGCCGCTGCCGGTCTCGGTCATCGCCCAGGCCTCCAGCAGCGGGAAGCCGAAGCGCTGCTCGAACGTGGCATGCAGCAGCTTGTCGACGCCGGCGCCGAAGCCGAAGCGCACGCTGTGCGCGCGGTCCAGCTCCGATGGCGGCGCACTCATCAGCATCGAGGGCATCACGCCGAGATAATGCAGGCAGGTGGCACGGCTGTCGCGCACCGAGGCCCACCAGCTGCGCGGGTGGAAGCGATCGAGCATGGTCAGGCAGCCGCCGACCGACAGCATCGCCATCAGAGACACCGCCATCGCGTTCATGTGGAACAGCGGCAGCGGCGTGATCATACGCTCGCCGTCTGGCTTGAGGTCGATCAGCCCGCCGACGTCGCGATACCAGTTTCCGCAATGCAGGAAATAGGTGTTGGTGAGGACGCAGCCCTTGGGCTGGCCCGTCGTCCCCGACGTATAGAGCAGCGCGCATTCGCTTCCCTCGCTTGCCGAGGTCGAGGGCCCGCGCACCGCCGAAGGGCGCGGGAACGTCGTCCTGATCGTCCACGACAGGGATCGGCCGGCCGGCCTGACGCGCGGCCAGCGCCACCTCCTCGCGCCGTTCGGTGAGGACGAACGCGGCATTCATCTCGGAATGCCCGATGATGTATTCGAGCTCGCTGAGACGGAGGTCCGGATTGATCGGCACCACCGAGACGCCGAGCGCATTGAGCGCGAACCACAGCTCGATGAAGACGGGCCTGTTCTGGAGCAGCAGCCCGACCCGGTGGCCTTCGCCGTAGCCGCGGCTCGCAAACGCTACGCGACGGCGCTCGACCCGGTCGAGCATCGCGCGGTAGGAAATCTCGCCCGCCGCAATGCCGTAGATGCCTGCGGTCTCCGGCAGCACGTTGAGGAAGCCCGCCTCGCCACGGCGGAGCGCGGTCTCTTGAAAACGGGCATGGACAGTGGTCGCCGCGGTCAAGGCAGTCTCACATGAAAAGCTGGATGTTGCCGAACGGCGCATCGAAATTGACGAGATCGACCCGCTTGAGCTTGATCTTCAGGGCATCGCCGACCTGCACGAGCTCGTGCGAGGCCCATCCCGAATAGCGTTCCAGCATATCGCCGCGCGTCTCGGTGTAGATGTAGGAAGTCCGTGCCTTGAACAATCCGGCAGCAGGATCGCAGGCGACGATCCGCGGTGCCTGGAGCAGATGATGGCAACGGCTCTTCGGCTTCTGGCTGAAGGTGCGCTCGCCGGCGAGCCGCTCGACCCGCACCTTCAGGAGCAAAAGATCCTCATACATCAGTGACGGCTGCAGCACCGGATCCTGCTGCTGCCATTCCAGCGGCATCCAGTAACGCCCTTCGGGGTGAAACAGATCGAGCCAGGCCTGCCACTCCATCGTGTCGAGCAGCTCGGCCTCGCGATAGATGAAGTCCGTGATGGTCTTCTCGCCGATCATTCCGCAGCCTCGATGCGCTCGCCCATGCCCATGGTGATGAATTTCGCCCAGGCGTGAAACTGGTTCCGCATCTGCCGCTCGGACGTGCCGTTGATCACCGCCGTGACGTTCTGCTCTTCGTGGCCGTCGTAGAGCCGCCGCAGATTGACCCATTGATTGCCGTTGGACTTCAGTCCTTCCTGCGCCCGCTCATACATCTCGAGGTCGTCGTGGCCGACGATCGAGGTCGGCGCGTTGATGAAGCGGTTGTACATCAACGCGCGCTCGTAAAGCTTGTCGGGGGCGCCGACCAGGCGATAGACCCAGCTCTCGACCAGCGTCTTGTCGACCGCGATCGGGATGAAATTCCGCAGGATCTGGACAGCGCCCTTCACCATGATGTTCGGGAAGTAGACGGTGTTGTGCCTGACCTCGCCAAGGATCTCATGCGCGCGCTGCTCGCCATAGGCCGCGACCATCTGGTCGAGATAGCCCGGGATATCAGAGTAGTTCGAATGGATGGAGTTGGCGACGCCGGTGTGGCCGTGGCCGTTCGGCCAGATCCGGATGCCGCTCTGCTCGTAGAACTCGTACGGGCTCATGAAGGGGCCGTAGAGCTGCACCGCCATCGGCGTTTCCGTGGAATCGCCCTGCTCGCGCTTCCAGACCTTGACCGCGGTGCCGGCCGAGCTCTCATGCGCCACCATCGGATGGCAAGTGTCGGTCTGGTTCTCGACCAGCATCTTCCAATTGCACGTGTGCATGTAGCGGATCGGCGTCGCCTGGACCGCGAGCTTGCCCTCCGGCGAGCGGTCGATCATGTTGTCAATGGTCGAAAGACTTTCGCCGAAATAATCCTCAAAGGAGACGCCGTCATCGCTCAAGCGAGCGAAGATGAAATCGCGGTAAATGACGACGTTCCTGACCTTCGACAACCCTTCATTGGCCTGGGTGTCGCCGAAGCCGGTGCCCTCGTAGCCCTTCTTCAGCGGGATCGCGAGCAGGGAGCCGTCAGTCTTGAAAGACCAGGCGTGATAAGGGCAGCGGAAGAACTTTCCGGTGTTGCCGCAGGGTTCGGACGCGATCTTCACGCCTTTGTGCGGGCAGCGATTGTAGAACACATGGATGGAGCCGTCGGTATGGCGGCTGGCCATGACCGGCTGTCGGCCGATATTGGCCGTGATGAAATCGCCGGGTTTTGCAAGTTGACTCGCGTGGCCGACATAGACCCAGCTGTTGGGAAACAGGTGCTCCATCTCGAGCTCGAAGATCTCGGGGGCGACATAGACGTCGCGATGCACCTCGGCCTCGCGCACCAGCGCCGCAATCGCGCGGGCATTCCCGCCGTATCTTTTCATGGCGTTCCTCGCCTCCCCTAGAGATCCAGCACCAGACGTTCCGACTTCGCACGTGACACGCAGATCTGCATGACCTTGTTGGACGCTCTCTCCTCGTCGCTGAGGATGACGTCGCGATGATCGGGGACTCCCGCGATCACGCCGCACTGGCAGATGCCGCAATCGCCGCGCCGGCAATCGTAGAGCACGTCGAAGCCGGCCGCCTCCAGTGCCTCGATGATGGTCTGCCCCGCCGCAACGCCGACGACCTGCCCGGTCGACTTGATCTCGACCTCGAACGGCCGGTCAGGCGACGACGGCTGCTCGGATTTGAAGAGCTCGTAGTGAACGCGGTCGGCTGACACACCCGCGGCGGCCGCAGCCGCCTTCACCGCCTCGATCATGCCCGAAGGGCCACAGACATAGACGTGGGCGTTTGCTGCGGCACCGCCGAGCGCCGCGGCAATGTCGAGGCGGGATTCATCGCTGTCGTAGTGGACAGACAGCCCTCCGGCGCAGATCTCCTGCAATTGCGGCAGGAACGCCAGCAATCCTTGCGTGCGCCCCGCATAGTGCAGGCGATATGAGCTTCCCCGCGCCGCCAGCTCCGCCGCCATCGACAGAACGGGCGTGATGCCGATGCCACCGGCGAACAGCAGCGCCGGCGCTGCTCCCTCGTGCAGGCGAAAATTGTTGACCGGCGCGCTCGCCTTCACGACGTCGCCGACCTTGAGCGCGTGCATGAACTGCGAGCCGCCGCTCGAGGCCTCCTCGCGCAGGACACCAAGCGCCAGCGCATCTTCAGGAAGTCCCGGCAACGCCATCAGCGAGTACGGCCGGTCTCCGCCATTCGGGAGCGCGACGCGGAGATGCGCGCCTGCCTGCCATTGCGGCACGACGCCGTCCTCCACACCAAACACAAGGCTCCGTATGAACGGCGTCTCCGCGACATACGACCTGACCTTGAGCTTGAGCGGATGCACGTCCATTCAGGCATCTCACGGATTATATGAATTTGCATATTTTTAGACATGTAATAATTCGCTTGTCAATCGTCAGCGTGGGCAGGGACGAAAGCCGGCGATAATGCCGATCCGGCAATACTTCGAGACACCTGCCCATCTCGGCACGCAGCTCAGGAAGGCGGCAGGCGGCATACCGGACCCGACGAATGCAAGCTGGCCGACCTCATTTCAGAAATCAGAACTTACAGCCTGAGCAGCGCCCGCTCGTCCCGACGTGAGGGCCCATCGCGATCAAGCAGCAGCCGCCTGGTATAAGCACTCGCGAAGCCAGGCGTGGCCCTTGTCCTCCTGATTGCGCGGATGCCACAGCGCGACGATGCGAGCGGGCGGCAGATCGAGCGGCGGTGGCGTGAGATCGAGCTCGTGGGCGAAGCGGATCAGGAAGCGCCGCGGAAGGGTGCAGATGCAGTCGCTGTGCGCAAGGATGACCGGCGCCAGCGCATAGGTCTGGATCGAGACGGCAACGCGCCGGGAGCGGCCGAGCACCGCCAGCGCGTCGTCGACCAGGCCCGAGAAACCGCCGCCATCGGCGGAAATCAGCAGATGGTCAAGCGCGCAAAAGCTGTCGAGATCGAGCGGGCCGTTGCCGCGCGGATGACCCTTGCGCTGTGCGGACAGGAAGCCGTCCTCGAACAGCGGCCGCTGCATCAGCTCGCCATGTGCGCGGTCGGCTCCCGTCACCAGGATGTCGATCTCTCCCCTTTCGAGCTGATCCACGACATCGCGCGCGGGGTGAACGAGGGCGAGCCGCGCCCGCTCGGCCATCGCGGTCAAGCGCGCGACCAGGCCGGGCGCCAGCGTCACGGCCGGGTTCTCGTGGATGGCAACGACGAAGGTGCGCTGGCTGCGGGCGGGGTCGAACACGGCCGGTCCCTCCACCATGCGACGAAGCTTGCCGAGCACGTCCGCAAGCGCCGTCTGCAACTCCACCGCCCGCGTCGTCGGCACGACGCCGCGCCCGCTCGCGGCGGATACGAACAGCGGATCGGCAAAGATCTGCCGCAGCCGGTTCAGCCGCGCCGAGAGCGCAGGCTGCCCGATATTGAGCCGGGAGGCCGCGCGCGTCACGTTCCGCTCGCGCAGAAGAGCCTCCAGAGCCAGCAACAGACCAAGATCGATCTCGGCGAGATCGTTATCATCGGCCGGCCGACCCCGGCCGTGTTCCGCATCCTGCATCGGTGGCACCTCCGTCTGGGGCATGTCGCGACCGCGACGAGCCGCGATACGAGGGTTAGGGCCAAAACGCCGGCGTGAAAAGCTGGGCCAGCTTCCTTTCCGATATCGACCATGTCGATGGGACCTATCGAGCCCGCGACTCTCCCCAAGGCCCGGCTCGCTTCGTACCTCACCGTCACCGCGGCCCGGGCAACCAGCCCTACGCCACGGTCCAGTGGAGGACATCTTGATGATTCACGCGGCCAAGACCTATCAGATCGGCGAAGCATCCATCACGCGGATCGACGAGTTGCGGCTTGCCGCATTCAAGTTCGACGCGCTCTATCCGGAAGGCGAGCCGCAGGCGCTGGGGCGCCATCGCGACCGCCTGGAGGCGGGCTCGTTCGATGCTGCGACAGGCACCTTCATCCAAAGCATTCACAGCTGGCTGGTCAAGACGCCGCACCACACGATCCTGATCGACACGGCCACCGGCAACGACAAGCACCGACCGGAGATTCCGCCGCTTCACCGGCTCAACGAGCCGTTCCTGGCGCGGCTCGCCGCAGCGGGTGTCACGCCGGAGCAGGTCGATTACGTGCTGCTCACCCACGTGCATGGCGATCACGTCGGCTGGAACACCCGCCTCGTCGACGGACGCTGGGTCCCGACCTTCCCGAATGCGACCTACGTCTTCTCTGCGATCGAGCAGGCCTATGGCGAGAGCCTCGCGACGGGCACAGAGCCGACCGGAACGGCCCGCCCTGCCCCGTCCCTCGGCCCGGCGCTGCGCAAGCCGGCCGACCGTGTCTATGACGACAGCGTCCGGCCGGTGGTCGAGGCCGGACTTGCCAAGCTCATCGCGGTGGACGGACGCGAGGTACTCGAAGGCATCTCGTTCGTTCCGACACCCGGTCATAGCGTCGATCACGCCTCCATCCGCCTCGTCTCGCGCGGCGAGGAGGCGCTGTTCGCCGGAGACGTGATGCACCACCCGCTCCAGGTCTATGAGCCTTCGCTCAATTCCTGCTTCTGCGAATTCCCGGAAGCCGCGTTGCGCTCGCGCGCCTTCGTGCTGGAGAATGCTGCCGAGCGGGTGACCATCTTCACCACCCATTTCGCACAGTCATCGGTCGGCCGCGTCAGCCGCACCGGAGGACACTTCACCTGGCAATTCGTCTGAACGGAGAGCGATCATGAACCAGCACGCCAGCGCGCGCGTCGACAGGCCCGAGATCGTGGTCGAGGATCTCATGATCCCGAGCGACACGGCCGGAATTTCGCTTCACCTGCGCAACAAGCGCCCCGTGGCGCTCGAGACCTTCTCCGCCGAGCGAACCATCCTGATGATGCACGGCGCGACCTATTCATCGGGAAGCCTTTTCGATACGCCACTCGACGGCCTCTCGTTCATGGATCATCTCGCCGGCCATGGGTACGACGTCTTCGCGCTCGACGTGCGCGGCTATGGCCAATCGACCCGCCCGTCCGAGATGGACGCGCCGCCGGAGCAGTCCGAACCGCTCGTGCGCACCGAGGCCGGCGTGCGTGACCTCGCCAGCGCCGTCGCGTACATCCTCAAGCAACGCAGGATCGCGCGCCTCAATCTGGTTGCCATGTCCTGGGGCGGCTCGGTGGCCGGCGCTTACACCGCAGGCAACAACGACAAGGTCATCAAGCTCGCGCTGGTCGCGCCGCTTTGGGTGCTGCAGGGTCCGGCTCCGATCGATGCAGGCGGGCGCCTCGGCGGCTATCGCAACGTTCCGGTGCTGGACTTCAGGACGCGCTGGCTCTCGGCTGCGCCGGAAGCGGCACGATCGAGCTTGATCCCGGCGGGCGGCTTCGAGCGCTGGGCCAATATCTCGCTCGCGACCGACCCGTTAGGCAGCGCGCAAGCGCCTCCCATCATGCGTGCGGTCAACGGCCCGATCCTGGACATCCGCGAATACTGGGCCGCCGGCAAGAGGCTCTACGACGCCGGCGACATTCGCGTGCCCGTGCTCCTGGTCCACGCGGAATGGGATCAGGACGTGACCATCGCTTCGGCGCAGGACCTGTTCCTTTCGCTGAAGCATGCGCCATATCGGCGATGGGTCGAGATCGGCGAAGGCACGCACATGGTGCTGCTGGAGAAGAACCGTCTGCAGGCGTTCGATGCGATCAACCAGTTTCTCGGCGAAGATTACAGCTAGCGCGGCGTCCTGCTGCACCGCGAAAATCACTCGCGCCGCAACATTCAAAAATGAGACTGCCAGTCAAGCCGAACGAGGCCGCGATGGGTGCAGCGCATCCGACTTCGGTTAGCTTTCCTCCAAAGCCGCGGGCTTCGAGAGCCACGGGCACCATACGGTTCGTCGCGGCAACAAGCGATGACACAGGGAGGAGCACATGTCGAAATGCAGCATCGGACTGCTCGCGTTGAGCAGCCTGTTTCTTTCGGGCGCGGCGATCGCCCAGGAAAAGATCAAGGTGGGCGTGACCGCAACGCTCGAGGGCACCTACACGGTGCTCGGCGAGGACGGCATGCGCGGCCACCAGACCGCGCTCAACGTGCTCGGCAAGAAGGTCGGCGACAAGGAACTCGAATTCATCGTCGCTTCAACCGATGCAACGCCGGACTCCGCCGTGCGCGCCGTGCGCAAGCTGATCGAGCAGGACAAGGTGCAGATCCTGCTGTCGCCACTCTCCGGCGACGAAGGCATCGCGGTGAAGAATTTTGCCAAGAGCCATCCCGGGCTGACGTTCATCAATGCCGCATCCGGTGCACAGGAAACGACCTATGTCGACCCGGCACCGAACTTCTTCCGCTACAACATGGACGGCGCGCAGTGGCAGATCGGCCTCGGCAAATACGCTTATGAAGAGAAGAAGTATCGCAAGATCGCGACCGTCGGCGAGGACTATTCCTTCATCTATACCCAGGTGTTCGGGTTGGTGCTCGAGTTCTGCGGCATGGGCGGACAGGTCACCAACCGGCAATGGGTGCCGCTGGGAACGAAGGACTTCGCCTCCGTCATCGCTGCCCTGCCCGACGACGTCGACGCCATCTATCTCGGGCTTGGCGGCGCCGACGCCGTCAACTTCCTCAACCAGTATCAGCAGGCCGGCGGCAAGGCGCATCTGATGGGCGGTTCCATCATGATCGACCAGACCATCCTGTCGTCGAAGGGCAACGCCAAGAACGCGCTGATCGGAACCATCGCGGCGAGCGGCCAGGCCGACACTTGGGAGGATCCGGGCTGGCAGAAGTTCGTGAAGGCCTATCAGGACGCCTTCCCGCCCAACAAGCGCTTCCCGAGCCCGTCGCTGCTCGCCACCAACTACTATAATTCGACCATGGCGCTGATCCTCGCACTGCGTCAGGTTAACGGCGATCTCTCCAACAACCAGGCCAAGTACAAGGAAGCGCTGGCGAAGATCGAGCTCGACGCACCGAACGGCAAGATCAAGCTCGACTCCAACCGCCAGGCGATCGGCACCAACTTCGTCACCGAAGTCGTCGACGACGGCAAGGGCGCGCTGTTCAGCAAGGTCGTGAAGGTGATCCCCAACGTGAACCAGACGCTCGGCTACGACCCGGCCGTGTTCTCCAAGATCGGGCTGCCGAGCCGCACCGTGCCGGAATGTAAGAAATACTGACGCATCACGTCAGGCAGACGCAACCGGGGAGCGACTCGCTGACGCGGTCGCTCTCCGCTCTTGCAATCTCGGCGGTGTTGTTGAAGGCTGGCCGAAAAGACAAGAATGCTCGGGAGGGGAAGGCATGAGCCGTGCGCTCGCCGTCTTCCACGGCCGCTTCGGCCGGGCGACGGTTTATCAGTTGAACCGGCCTTTCAATATCCACGCCCATCGCGAAGGTCATCTGATCTTCCATGTCGGCGGCATGTCGGCATGCATCGACGTCTCCGACGGGCATTACGATCTCACCGAGACGTCGGTCGTCGCCGTCAATCCCTGGGAGCCGCACAACTTTCTGCCGACCGATCTTGACGGCGGCGCCATCTTCTTCGTGCTCTACGTCAACGCCGAATGGTTTGCGCCGGATGCCTCCGGTTCCGACCGGTTGCGCTTCGGCCGCACCCAGTTCAAGCGCACGCCAGCACTCGACAAGCACATCAGGCGGACCGCCGCGCTCGTGTGCGGCGCACCATCGCTCTCCAGTCTCGATTCCGAGCTGAGGCGACTGATCGACATCTGCTACGACGAAAGCTGGCAGCAGGCCGAGATCGCGCGCGATCCGCGCGCAGGCGGCGTCACCGATTTTCGCGTCCGCAAGTGCATCAAGATGATGTCGGAGAGCCCCGGCGCTGAAATCGAGCTCGACACCATCGCGCGCGAATCCGGCCTGTCGCGACCGCATTTCTACCGCCTGTTCCGCGTGCAGACCGGCGTCACGCCAAACCTCTACCTCAACACGCTGATCATGGAACAGGCGCTCGAAGCGCTGGTGGCGAGCGAGACACCGATCGCCGACATCGGCTTCGATCTCGGCTTCTCCTCGCAGAGCGGTTTCACGCGCTTTTTTGCCGCCAATGTCGGGATGGCCCCGACCGATTATCGTCGCGCCGCCAAGGTTTTGCGCGCCTGAGCGCAGGCCACGAAAAGATACTCACGATCAAACGTCGCCCTCGCCGCTTGGCTAGGATGCCGGCAACGCGATCCCGGAAAAGAGGATCGCGCGTGACGGGAGGACGTTCGCTCATGGCAGGGCCAGCAGCCGGCAACGGCTTGCATGCCCCCTCGCCCCACTTGCGGGGAGAGGGTCTGGGTGAGGAGGAGTCTCCGCAAGTGCGGCGGCAGTTTGACTCGCGGAGAGTCTCCCTCGCCCGGCGCTACGCGCCGACCTCTCCCAGCAAGCGGGGCGAGGTGAAGCCATGAGCCGCTTCGTCGAACGCCATCCGGCCTGGGCGCTGATTACGATCATCGCGATTGCGGTCGCGCTCTGGCTGATCTTCGCAGTCTGGCCGCCGGGGCTGGAAGAGGCGATCGGCCGCAAGCGCGTCTTCCTCAACGCGGTGTTCAATGGCATCACGCTTGGCGGCCTCTACTTCCTGGTCGCCAGCGGCTTCACGCTGATCTTCGGCCTGATGCGCAACGTCAACCTCGCGCACGGCTCGCTCTATCTGTTCGGCGGCTATATCGGCTACGCCATCAGCTCATCGACCGGCTCCTGGATCCTCGGCTTCGTCGTCGCCTTCATCCTGACCGCTGTCGTCGGCGTGCTGCTGCAGGTGATCGTGTTCCGCCGGATGGAGGGCCAGGATCTCAGGCAAACCATGGTGACGATCGGGCTCTCGATCGTGTTTGCCGATCTCATGCTGTGGGCCTGCGGGGGCGACTTCTACCAGATCCAGACCCCGAAATGGCTGATCGGTCCCATCGAGCTGCCGCTGGTGACTGCGATCAAATCCTCGGGCGATCCGGTCTACCTCAGATATCCACTCGTCAGGCTCGTGATCTTCGTGGCCTCCGTGGTGATCGGCGTCGCGATGTGGCTCGCGCTCAACCGCACCCGGATCGGCATGATCATCCGCGCCGGCGTGGACGACCGCGATATTCTCGCCGCGACGGGCGTGCGCATCCAGCTCGTCTTCGTCGGCGTGTTCGCCTTCGGCGCGGGGCTTGCCGGCATCGCCGGCGTCGTCGGCGGCACCTTCCAGTCATTGTCGCCCGGCGAAGACATCCGTTTCCTGCTGGCGTCCCTCGTGGTTGTGATCGTGGGCGGCATGGGCTCGATCCCGGGCGCCGCGCTCGGCGCGCTGATCATCGGCCTCGCCGAGCAGCTCGGCTCGGTCTACATCCCGACCTACGCCATCGTCGTGACCTTCCTGATCATGGTGCTGGTGCTGGCGATCAGGCCGCAAGGCCTATTGGCGAGGCGCTGAGATGTCGCTCGCCCACGATGCCCCAGTTGCCCTAGGCCGCGCCACCAAGGCGCAGCCCCCCGCCCGGACATGGCCGGAGATCAACAACCCCGCTGCCTGGGCCGTCGCGGCCATTCTCCTGATCATGCCGCTGATCGCGAGCAGCTTTTTTCTGATCGAGATCTTCGCGACCACGCTGATCCTCGGCACCGTGGCGCTGAGCCTGATGTTCCTCGCCGGCTATGGCGGCATGGTCAGCCTGATGCAGCTCACCATCGCGGGCTTCTCGGCCTACATGGTCGCGGTGTTCGGCGTCAGCGGCAATCCGAATATCAGCCTGGGCTGGCCTTGGTGGCTCGCGGTGCCGATGGCGCTGGCGCTGGCGACCGCCTTCGGCACGCTCGGCGGCGCGCTCGCGGTCCGGACCGAAGGCATCTACACTATCATGATCACGCTCGCGATCGGAGCGGCCTTCTACTATTTCACCAACCAGAACTGGGCGATCTTCAACGGTCATACCGGCATCAACACGGTGGCCACGCCGCACTTCTGGGGCGTGAACTGGCGCGCCGACATTCCCTTCTATTACATCGTGCTCGCGGTCGCCGCGCTCTGCTATTTCGCGGTCGAATACCTCTCGCGGGCGCCGTTCGGCCTGGCGCTCCAGGGTGTGCGCGACAATCCGCGGCGCATGGCGGCGCTCGGCTTCAACGTCAATGCGCACCGCGTCGCAGCCTATGCTTTCGCATCTTTCGTCGCCGCGCTGGCCGGCGTGCTCCAAGTCTGGAACTATCGCCAGATCTCGCCGGGTTCGGTCAGCGTCGGCGCGTGCATCGACGTCCTGATCATCGCCGTCGTCGGCGGCATCACCCGCCCGATCGGGCCCTTCATCGGCGCACTGATCTTCGTGCTGCTGCGGACCTTCGCGCTCGACTTCCTGGTCCGGCTCGGACTCGACGGCAACCGATTCCGCCTGCTGATCGGACTCGGCTTCCTCGCCATCGTATTCTGGTCCTCGGACGGCGTCATCGGCCTGTGGCAGCGCTGGCGTCAGCATCAACGGCGCGAGGCGAGCCGCTCCGGTGGAGGGCGCGGCCATGGATAGCGTCGCCCAACGCCTCTCCGCCGTCGGTGCCGGCGCAGCGCTCGAGCTGCGCGGCGTGACGCGGCTGTTCGGCGCGCTCGCCGCGTTGACCGACGTCACCATCACCGTGCGGCCGGGCGAGCGGCGCGCCGTGCTCGGCTCGAACGGTGCCGGCAAGACCACGCTGTTCAACTGCATCACGGGCGACTTCCCGCCCTCCTCCGGCACCATCCGCTTCTTCGGCGAGGACGTGACGCATTTCCCGCCCTATGAGCGCATCCGCCGCGGGCTGCGCCGCACCTACCAGATTTCGGCGCTGTTCCCGGGCCTCACCGTGCAGGACAACGTCTATCTCGCCTGCCGCGGCGTCTCGCGCGGGCGCTTCTCGTTCCTGCGTCCGGGGCAGAACGATGCGCTGATGCATGCGGCTGACAACCTGGTGCAGGCCGTGCATCTCTCCGCCGTGAAGGACCAGCGCGTGGCCGAGCTCGCCCACGGCCAGCAGCGCCAGCTCGAGATCGCGCTGGCGCTCGCGGGCGCCCCGCGCTTCGTGCTGTTCGACGAGCCGGCCGCGGGCCTGTCGCCCACGGAGCGAGCCGAGCTGATCGAGATCCTGACCTCCCTGCCGGCCCATATCGGCTACATCATCATCGAGCACGACATGGACGTTGCGCTGCGCGTCGTCGAGAGCGTTACGATGATGCACAACGGCCGCGTCTTCAAGGAAGGCCTGCCGGAGGAGATCCAGTCCGACCCCGAGGTGCAGGAGCTCTATCTCGGGGGCGGCCATGAATGAGCTCCGCCGCAGCAATCCGGCGCTCGAGGTTCGCGGCCTCGACGTCTACTACGGCCACTCGCATGCGCTGCAAGGCGTTGATCTCACATTGGACAGCGGCGTGTTCTCCGTCGTCGGCCGCAACGGCATGGGCAAGACCACGCTGTGCAAGGCGATCATGGGACTGGTCGGCGTGAGCGGCGGCTCGATTCGCGTCCGCGGCGAGGATGTCACGCGCCGGCCGCCGGCCCAGATCGCCCGGCTCGGCGTCGGCTACGTGCCGCAGGGACGCCGTCTCTGGCGCTCGCTCAGCGTCGACGAGCATCTGCAGCTCGCCGGCGGCCTGCGTTCGGGCGCCTGGACCGTCGAGCGGATCTACGACACATTCCCGCGCCTCGCCGAGCGCAAGGGCCACGGCGGCGGTCAGCTCTCCGGCGGCGAGCAGCAGATGCTGGCGATCTCGCGCGCGCTGCTCACCAACCCGCATTTGCTCATCATGGACGAGCCGACCGAAGGCCTCGCGCCCGTCATCGTCACGCAGGTCGAGGAGATGCTGCTGCGGCTGGGCGAAGACGGTGACATGTCCGTGCTCGTCATCGAGCAAAACATCGGCGTCGCCACCGCGATCTCGCGCAACGTCGCGATCATGGTCAACGGCCGCATCAACCGCATCATCGACTCCGCGCGCCTTGCCGCGGACCGCGAGCTCCAGCAGCGCCTGCTCGGCGTCGGGCTTCATGCGGAGCTCGAACCGGATATCGACATCGCCACATCCGGCACTGAGGCGAAACCCGCGCCGGCGCCACGCCGCGACGGACCGGTCCGCATCTACATCTCCAACCCGACGCTGCCGACGCGATGGTCGCAACCGGTGCCGATCGCCCGCATCGAGGCCGCCGCGCGGACGCTCTCGACGCAAGTCGCGCGGCTCGACGAGACCGCGCGGCGCAAGCGCGAACCGGTGGCGACGCAGGCTTCGGGCCCGCCAGTGGTGCTGGTCGTCGGCACGCTCGATACCAAGGGCCAGGAGCTGCGCTACATCCGCGACATAATAGCCGAAAGCGGCCTGCGGACGCGGCTGGTCGACGTCTCGACCAGCGGCAAGCATTCATCCTGCGATGTCTCGGCGCAGGAGATCGCCCTGAACCACGGCCGCGGCGGCTCCGCCGTATTCGGCACCGACCGTGGTGCCGCCGTGACAGCAATGGCGGATGCGTTTGCCAACTGGCTGCGGCGCCAGGGCAATGTCGCCGGCGTGATCTCCGCCGGAGGCTCGGGCGCGGCCTCGCTGGTCGCCCCCGGCATGCGCGCCCTGCCCGTCGGCGTGCCCAAGCTGATCATTTCCTCCGTCGCATCAGGCGATGTCGGGCCCTATGTCGGCCCGGCCGACATCACGATGATGTACTCGGTCACCGACGTGCAGGGACTGAACTCGATCTCGCGCGCGGTGCTCGCCAACGGGGCCAATGCGCTCGCCGGCATGGTCAAGGCGCGGCTCGACACGCGTGCCGCAACGGCGCGAGAGGCCGGCGGGCTGCCCGCAATCGGCATCACCATGTTCGGCGTCACCACGCCGGCCGTGCAGAAGATCGCCGCCGACCTGCGCGACGATTTCGAGTGCCTGGTCTTCCATGCCACCGGCGTCGGCGGACGCTCGATGGAGAAGCTCGTGGAGTCCGGCCAGCTCGCCGGCGTGATCGACCTCACCACGACCGAGGTCTGCGACCTCTTGATGGGCGGCGTGTTTCCGGCGACCGAGGACCGCTTTGGCGCGATCATCGGCAGCCGCCTGCCCTATGTCGGCTCGGTCGGCGCACTCGACATGGTCAATTTCGGCGCGCCCGACACCATTCCCGAGCGCTATCGCGGCCGCAAATTCCACGTCCACAATCCGCAGGTGACGTTGATGCGGACGACGGTGGAAGAGAACGAGCGCATGGGCCGCTGGATCGGCGAGCGGCTCAACCAGATGGACGGCCCGGTGCGTTTCTTCATGCCCGAGGGCGGCGTCTCCGCGCTCGACGCGCTCGGCCAGCCGTTCTGGGATCCGGATGCCGATGCCGCGCTGTTCCGCACGCTGGAGCGCACCGTGCGGCAGACCGGCAACCGCCAGCTCATTCGCATCCCTAAGAACATCAACGATCCCGATTTCGCCGCCGCCATCGTCGGTGCGTTCCGAACCCTGTTCGGGCGCACCGGGGTGCGGCGGAGACTCGCGAGGTGACCGATGGCCAGGTTTGAACGCGCGGCGCTGCTGAAAAGGTTTCGCGACATGGCAAAGCGCGGCGAGCCGATCGTCGGCGGCGGGGCCGGCACCGGGCTCTCAGCCAAATGTGAGGAAGCCGGCGGCGTCGACCTCATCGTCATCTACAATTCCGGCCGCTACCGCATGGCCGGACGCGGTTCGCTGGCGGGCCTGATGGCGTATGGCGATGCCAACGCCATCGTGCTGGAAATGGCGAACGAGGTGCTCCCCGTGGTCGGCCAGACCCCGGTGCTTGCGGGCGTCAATGGCACCGATCCCTTCCGCGACATGGACGTCTTTCTCGACCAGCTGAAGGCGCTCGGATTTGCCGGTGTCCAGAATTTTCCGACCGTCGGCCTGATCGACGGCACCTTCCGCGCCAATCTCGAAGAGACCGGCATGTCCTATGCGCTCGAGATCGACATGATCGCCAAGGCGCACGACAAGGACATGCTGACGACGCCCTACGTGTTCAGCGAAAAGGAAGCCGCGGCGATGGCGATCGCCGGCGCCGACATCATCGTCTGCCACATGGGCCTGACGACCGGCGGCACGATCGGTGCGCAGACCGCGCCGAAGCTCAAGGACTGCCGCGGCGCAGATCGACACCTGGGCGACCGCCGCGCTCAGCGTCAATCCGGACATCCTGGTGCTGGCGCATGGCGGGCCGATCGCCGATCCCGCCGACGCGGACTTTATCATGAAGAATACCCGTCATTGCCACGGCTTCTACGGGGCGTCCTCGATGGAGCGGCTGCCGGTGGAGCGGGCGCTGACGGAACAAGTGCGGCAATTCAAGGCGATCGGCGCACGATAACGCCTGAAGAGTTCGAGGGAGGGAAAGATGTCAGGGATGTTGGTCGGTGAATTGATCCTCTGGCTGATCGTCGCGATCATCGTGATCGTGGTTGGCGTCTATATCGTGAACTGGCTGTACCACCGCTCCTCCAAGGAGACATCGTTCGTCCGCACCGGATTCCTCGGCGAACGCGTGGTGATCAATGGCGGCGCCTTCGTGCTGCCGTTCATCCACGACTACACGCCTGTCAACATGAACGTCTTGCCGATGGGCATCGTGCGCTCGAAGCAGGATGCCGTGATCACCCGCGACCGCATGCGCGTCGACATCGAAGCCGACTTCTATGTCCGCGTGCAGCCGACCCGGGAAGCCGTGTCGATCGCCGCGGCGACACTCGGCCGCCGCACCCTGGAACCCGGGCAGCTCCACGCACTGCTGGCCGGCAAGTTCATCTCCGCGATCCGCTCGGTCGCCTCCGAGATGACCATGGAGGAAATGCACGAGCGTCGCGGCGACTACGTCGCGCGGGTCAAGACCGAAGCGGCGGAAGCTCTCGCCCAGAACGGCCTCGAGCTGGAATCGGTCGCGATCACCGATCTTGACCAGACAGACCTCGAGTTCTTCAACCCTTCGAACCGTTTCGACGCCGAAGGCCTGACCCGCTTGATGGAGGACATCGAGGCCAGGCGGAAGCTGCGCAACGACATCGAGCAGGATTCGATGATCAAGATCCGCTCCCGCAACCTCGAGGCCGAACGGCAGGCGCTGGAGATCGAGCGCGAGAGCGAGACCGCGCGCCTTGAGCAGGAACGTGACATCGAGATGCGCCGTGCGCTTCAGCGCACCGAAGTCGCGCGCGAGCGGGCCCTGCGCGAGACCGAGGCCGAGCAGGCGCAGATTTCCGCCCGCGAGGCCATCGAGCGCGCCCGCATCGCCAATGAGCAGGCGATTGCAGAGGCCCGCATCGCCTCCGAGCGCGAGACCCGCCAGAAGGAGATCGAGCGGACCCGCACCATCGAGGAGAAGGAGCTGCTGGCGCGCGAGGAGATCGAGAAGACCCGGATCGCCAACCAGCGCTCGATCGACACCACCCGCATCGCGTCCGAACGCGAAGTGCGCCAGCGCGAGATCGAGCGGATGCGCACGGTCGAGGAAGCCGAGATCGCCGCCCGCGAGGCCATCGAAAAGGCCCGCATCCAGCAGGACCGCGTCGTCACCGATGCCCGCATCGCCAATGAAGAGGAGACACGCCGCCGCGAGATCGAGCGGACGCGCGCGGTCGACGAGGCCGAGATTGCCGCACGCGAGGCCACCGAAAAGGCCCGCATCGCCCAGACGTTGATCGTCAATGTCGAACGCATCTCCTCCGACGAGCGGACCCGCGCACTGGAGATCCAGCAGGTGCGAACCATCCAGGAGGCCGAAATCGAGGCCCAGCGCGCGGTCGAGGCGGCCCGCATTGCGCGGGAGCGGACGCTCGCTGCCGAGCGCATCGCCGCCGAGCAGAGCACGCGGCAGCTGGAGATCGAGCGCAACCAGGCGCTCGACGTCGCCGGCATCGTCGCGCGCGAGACCACGGAAGCTTCGCGCATCGCCCAGGAGGAGCGCGTGCGCTCGCTAGAGATCGCCCGCAACCGCGCCGTCGAGGAAGCCGACATCGCCTCGCGCGAGGCGATCGAGGCGGCCCGCATCGCCCAGGAAAAGGCGGTTGCGGCCGAGCGCATCCAGGCCGAGCGTGAAACGCGCGCGCTTGAGATCGAACGGACCGGGATCCTGGATGCCGCCGAGCTGAAGCGGCGCGACGCCATCGAGCGGCAGCGCATCACGGTCGACCTGGCGCTCGAGGCCGAGCGCATCAATGCCTCCAAAAAGCGCGAGGTGCTCAATATCGAGCAGAAGAAGGCGATCGAGATCGCCGACGAGGACCGCGTCATCGCGCTGTCGACCAAGAAGTCCGAGCGGATCGATGCCGATCGCCAGGTCAAGCAGGCCGAGATCGTCGCCCGCAAGGAGGTCGAGACCACCGACGTCTCGCGCGAGCAAGCCCTGGAAGCCGCTCGCATCGAGCGTCGCCGTGCCATCGAGCAGCTCGAGGTCGCCCGCGTGCAGTCCCTGCAGGAAGCCGAGATCGCCTCCCGTGAGGAAGTCGAGCGCGCCCGCATCGCGTCCGATCGCGGCCTCGACGAGGCCCGCATCGGCCGCGAGCGCGAGCTGCGCAAGCTCGAGGTCAATCGCGAGAAGGACGTCGAGACGGTGCTGATGGAGAAGGCCATCGCCATCCATCAGAAGTCGCTGGAGGAGTCGGCCGCGCGCGCCGCCGCCGAGGAGGCGCGGATCCGGGCGACCGAAGCCGCCGAGCGCGTCGTCACCGCCCGCGAGAGCGAGATCGCCAAGCGGCGCAAGACTGTCGAGGTCCTGCTGGCGGAGAAACAGGCGGAGGAGACCCGCATCGCCGCCGAGGCCGAGCGCGTGCGCGCCGCGGTCGAGGCCGAAGCTCAACGCATGCTGAACGAGGCCGAGAACGTGCTGACCGACCAGGCGCGCTACTCGCTGTTCCGCAGAAAGCTGCTCGACCGCATCGAAGGCATCGTGCGCGAGAGCGTCAAGCCGATGGAGAAGATCGAGGGCATCCGCATCCTCCAGGTCGACGGCCTCAACGGCAACGGCCATGGCAACGGCAATGGCGGTCGCAGCGCCACCGACGAGGTGATCGACTCGGCCCTGCGTTATCGCGTCCAGGCGCCGCTGATCGACTCCATCCTGTCCGACATCGGCGTCGAAGGCGGCAGCCTCGCCAAGATGCCCGGCCTGATCCGCGAGGCCCGCGACATGCAGGGCATCAAGGAGGCCGCGCGCAAGAGCGGTGGCGGCGGGAGCGGTGGCGACAAGCCGGCAGCCTCCCCGCCTGCGGCCGAGGGCGGCGAGCCACCGGCCGAGCGCGGGCCGCGGAAGAAGAGCTGAGGTCTTAAGCGATGGCCCGCGTCTACGTCTCCACCGTCGTCAACGCCCGCAACGATCGCGTCTGGGCGCGGGTGCGCGATTTCAATGGCCTGCCGAACTGGCATCCTGCCATCGCCGAAAGCCGGATCGAGGGCGGCGAGCCCTCCGACAAGATCGGCTGCGTCAGGGATTTCCGGCTGCGCAATGGCGACCGCATCCGCGAGAAGCTGCTCGGCCTCTCCGACTACGACATGTTCTGCACCTACTCGATCCTGGAATCGCCGATGGGCGTCGAGAACTACGTCGCCACCCTGCGCCTGACACCCGTCACCGACGGCGACCAGACGTTCATGGAATGGACCGCCGAATTCGACTGCGCGCCGGAACGGGAGACCGAGCTCGTCAACAACATCGGCGGCGGCGTGTTCCAGGGCGGCTTCGACGCCCTGAAGCGCGTGTTCGGAGGCTGACGTGATCCGACCTGTTTCGATCAAGGCACACTGCGCCCCCTCTCCCCGCTTGCGGGGAGAGGGTTGGGGTGAGGGGGAGCCTCTCCGGGGACGGAGGCAGTTGGACTCGCGGAGACTCCCCCTCACCCGGCGCTTCGCCAGCGCCGAAGCCTTGCTTCGGCGTCCTTCAAAACGGCCGCCGCAGGCGGCCTATGCCTCTCCCCGCAAGCGGGGCGAGGTGAAGAGAACAACAGAGGGCTAGCCGTGCCGCATATCGTCAAAAGCACGATCCTGGACGCACCGACCGAGGCGGTGTGGGACGTGCTGCGCGATTTCAACGGTCACGATCGCTGGCATCCGGCGGTGGCGACCTCCGCGATCGAACGCGCGCAGTCTTCCGACAAGATCGGCTGCGTCCGGCGATTCAAGCTGAAGGACGGCTCGGAGCTGCGCGAGCAGCTGCTGGCACTGTCCGATCTCGAGCAGACCTTCAGCTATTGCCTGCTCGATACGCCGGTCCCGATGTTCAATTACGTCGCCCATGTCCGGCTGCTGCCGGTGACCGACGGCGACCGCACCTTCTGGCACTGGGAATCGCGTTTCACGACGAAGCCGGAGGACAAGGACCGCATCACCCACATGGTCGCCGAAGACATCTATCAGGCCGGATTCGAAGCGATCCGCCGCCATCTGAAGGAGGCCGCTTAAGCCATGGCCGTGACGGTAAAAACCTTTGCGAATGCGAGCGAGGCGGCTGGCGCGCTGTCGTCGGACCGGAGCGCGCGCTATCTCGGCGGCGGCACGCTGGTGATGCGCGCGCTGAACGAAGGCGACGTGTCGATCTCGACGATCGTCCGGGCGCATGACCAGGCGCTGACCCGGATCGATGCCTCAGGCCCGCGCATCACGCTCGGTGCCGGCGTCACCTTCGCGCGCGTGCTCGCCGAGCGCGACCTCGCCTTCCTGCATGCCCCTGCCCGCTCGATCGGCGGTCCCGCCGTGCGCAATATGGGCACAATCGGTGGCAATCTGTTCGCGCCGAACCCTTACGGCGATTTCACCGTGGCGCTGCTGGCGCTCGACGCCACCATTGCGGTTCAAGGCGGCTTCGGCTCGCGCGATATTCCGATCGAGGAGTTTTTGCAGGGGCGCGAGCGCCAGGTAGGGACGTTGGTGCTGTCGGTGTCCTGCACGCGGCCGGCAAGCAGCGAGGCGTTTCGTTATCGCAAGATCGCGCGCATCAAGCCGAAGGGCGGCTCGGTGATTACACTTGCCGCGCATCTGCCGGTCAGCGGCGGACGGATCGCGGGTGCGCGGATTGCGCTGGGCTCGATGGCGCCGACCCAGATCCGCGCTCGCGCCGCCGAGCGCGCGCTGGAGGGCCGCTCGTTGGATGCTGCGACCATCGCAGCTGCTGCTTCGGCGGCTACAGAAGGAACAACGCCCTCAGACAACGCGCTCGGCAGCGCCTGGTACCGCCGCGAGATCGTCGGCGTGCATTTGCGGCGCCTGCTGTCGGGACAGGAATAGCTCGCCATGACAAAGATCCCCCTGCAGTTTCGCCACAACGGCCGCGACGTCGCGATCTTCGTCGACGGCGGCACCAATCTGCTCGTCGCGCTGCGCGAGCTGATCGGCGACATGACGCCGAAATTCGGCTGCGGCCAGGGTGGCTGCGGCACCTGCAGCGTCCTGATCGACGGCGAGCTTCACCTCTCCTGCCTGACTCTCGCCGAGACCGTCGCGGGCCGCTCGGTCGAAACGCTCGACGGTATGAAGCAAGGCCCGAACCTGCATCCGCTGCAGCGCGCCTTCGCCGACAATTTCGCCGCCCAGTGCGGCTATTGCACGCCGGGCATGCTGATGGCCGCAAAGGCGCTCCTCGACCGCAATCCCGCCCCGAGCCGGACTGAGGTGATCGAGGCGATCTCCGGCAACATCTGCCGTTGCACCGGCTACGAGCCCATCATCAATGCCATCCTCGCCGCCGCTGGCGGCCGGGCCAGCGCCTGAGGTCAGACCATGCTGGAACTGCGCAAGGACATCTTCGCCGACGAGCGTGACGATAATTTGAAGGAAATCGGCAAGGGCACGCAGCGGCAGGACATGCTCGGCCACATCACGGGCACGTCCAGCTATTTCAACGACCACAAGCTGCAGGGCATGCTGCACCTGAAGGTCGTTCGGTCGACCCAGGCCCATGCAAGGCTGCGCCGCATCGATACCACCGAGGCCGAGCGCTCGGCCGGCGTGCGCCGGATCATCCGCGGCGCGGACGTGCCACGCAACCTCAACACGCTGCTCAGCCTGATCAACTTCGGCAAGGACGACGAGCCGTCCCTGGCGGTCGACAAGGTCCGCTACAAGGGCGAGCCGATCCTCGCCATCGTCGCCGACAGCGAGCGCGAGGCGTTCGAGGCGATCGCAAAGGTCAAGATCGACTACGAGCCGCTGCCGACCGTTTTCGACGTCGAGGATGCGCTGAAGCCGGGTGCGCCTGTCGTCAACGAGACCTATCCGAAGAACGCCTTCATCTATCATGACGTCTACGACCACCAGCGCCTGCGCTTCGGCGACGCTGATGCCGCGCTCGCAACCGCCGACCACGTGCTCGAACAGCGCTACCAGATGTCGCCGATCGAGCACGCGCCGACCGAAACCAACGGCGCCATCGCCGCGCCCGACACGAACGGCCGCTACGTCGTCTACACCTCGACCCAGGCGCTGTTCTTCTCGGTCGACACCTGCGCCAAGATCCTCGACGTGCCCTCCAACACCTTCCACTTCATCGGCGGCACCGTCGGCGGCGGCTTTGGCGGCAAGGTCGACACCTTGACCGAGCCGCTCGCGATCCTCGGCGCCATGTTGACAGGGCGCCCCGTCCGCTACGTGTTCGGCCGCGAGGAGGAGATGCAATACGGCCCGCCGCGCGGCGCCGAACGCATCTACATCAAGGACGGCGTGATGCGCGACGGCCGCATCGTCGCGCGCAAGATCCGCGCCTATTTCGACAGCGGCGCCTATACGCGGCTGTCGAGCTATGCCGCGGTGAAATGCGCCGCGCACCTGCCGGGTCCCTACACCATCCCGAATGTCTATGGCGACGTCTATTGCGTCTTCACCAACCGCACGCCGGCCACGGCCATGCGCGGCTTCGGCGTTACCGCGATGGACTTTGCCATCGAATGCCAGATGGACAAGCTCGCAAACCTCGTCGGCATGGACCCGATGGAGTTCCGGATTCTGAACGCCTATCGCGACGGCGACATGAAGGCGCATCGGCGCGAGGCCAAGAACACGGCACTGATCGAGTGCGTCCAGGTTGCGGCGGAAAAGGCCAAATGGCCGATCCGCGACGAGTTCAGGCGAGCCTCCTCGCGCAAGGACGGCGGCGGCAGCCGCGCCGTGATCCCGCCGACACCGACGGATTCCCGGACGCGGCCGGCCGCGCCTGCGCAGCAGCGCACGAGTTATGACCGCGCGCCGGTGACCGCGACGCGGGAGCCGCCGCGCGAGCCACCGCCGCCGGTGCCACCTCCTCCCCCGCCCCGCCCGGCTGCACCTTCGCACGGCGCGACCCGTTTCTCCTCCGTCTTCGGCACCAGGAGGCGCTAGATGACCCGGCATCGCGGACGCGGCATGGCGTCGATCAATTATCCCATCGGCATGAATCTCGGCGGCGATCCGAGCCAGGCGCTGGTGCATTCCAACCCGAGCGGCAAGTTCACCGTGGCGCTGTCGTCGATCGACCTCGGCCAGGGCATGAAGTCGGTGACGCGGCAGATCTGCGCGGAGACGCTGGGGGTGCCCGTCGAGGACGTCTATGTCGACACGGCGGACTCCGACACCGGCCCGCATTGCATGGGCTCGTTCGCTTCGCGCGGCACCCATCGCGTCGGCAACGCCGTGATGGCCGCCGCCCGCGAGGCGCGCGGCGTGATGATGGAGGCCGCCGCCGAGGAGCTCGAGGTCAACGCCGCCGATCTCGAGACCGATGGACGCGGCAACATCCATGTCAAGGGCGCGCCGCACCGCTCGATCTCGACCAAGGATGTCGCCATCGCCGCGCAGTTCAAACAGGGCAAGACCATCTCGGGCCGCGGCATCTTCCTGGTGCCGCTCTCCAACGTCGACCCTGAAACGGGCGAGATGTCGCCCGCGACCTGCTATGCCCATGCCTGCCTCGTCGCCGAGGTCGAGGTGGACGACGAGACCGGCGAGGTCGCGATGGTACGGATGGACTCGGCTTACGAGCTCGGCCGTGCGCTCAATCCGCGCCTGGTCGAGCAGCAACTGGTCGGCGGCGCCTGGATGGGCGTCAGCCATGCACTCTACGAGACGCCTGAGCCATACTATCCCGATCCCGTCCACGGGCCGCGCGACTTCGTCGAATATTTGATGCCCGGTCCCGGCGACATCTGCCCGCACGACATTGCCGTGCTGGAGCGTCCCGCCCCTGACGGTCCGTTCGGGGGAAAAGGCCCTGGCGAAATGTGCGCCAACCCGGTGCTGCCCGCAGTGGCGAATGCGATCTTCAACGCGGTCGGCGTTCGCATCGACGACCTGCCGATCACGCCGGAAAAGGTGCTGCGGGCGATCAAGGCGCAGGGCGGCGCGCGGCCGCAGGCGCGGCGCTAAAGGATCGGCCGTGGCGGTTCGCAGCAACATCGTCGGCATCGACAGCCCGGAGGCGCTGGAGAAGGCGCTGCGCGCGGCCTATTACCTCGCCGACGAGGGCCTTGCGACCGCCGCCTATCTCGGCCTCGCGCTCGGTAAGCCACTGCTACTGGAAGGCGCGCCCGGCGTCGGCAAGACGGAGGCTGCCAAAGCTATCGCCGCGGTGCTCGGCCGCCGCCTGATCCGCCTGCAATGCTACGAGGGCATCGACGCCTCTGCCGCGCTCTATGAGTGGAACTACCCGCGCCAGATGCTTGCGATCCGTCAGGCCGGCGATGAGAGCATCGACATCTATGGCGAGACGTTCCTGATCGAGCGGCCGATGCTGGCGGCGCTGCGCGCACCTGATTCCACCGTGCTCCTGATCGACGAAATCGACCGCGCCGACCAGGAGTTCGAGGCCTTCCTGCTCGAATTCCTATCCGACTTCCAGATCTCGATTCCCGAGCGTGGCACGGTCCGCGCGGCCGAGCGGCCGGTCGTCGTGCTCACCTCGAACCGGACCCGCGATCTGCACGAGGCCTTGCGCCGCCGCTGCGTCTATCACTGGATCGATTATCCGACGGCGGAGCGCGAGGCACGCATCATCATGATGCGCGCCTCCAGCGTCGCCGAAACCACGGCCCGCGCCGTCGTCGCGGCCGTCGAGAGATTGCGGCGCGAACCGCTGAGCAAGGCCCCCGGCATCGCCGAAGCCGTCGACTGGGCCGAGGCCGCGACCCTCCTCAACAAGGGCGGCGCACGCTGGCCCGATGCCTTCAAGCGCTCGATCGGCGTGGCGCTGAAGGACGAAGAGGACCTGCACTTCATCGCGCCCCGGCTCGACGCCATGCTCGCGGAGGCGACCGCATGAGCAACGAGCCACAGCTCCCGCGCGCTGCCCGCACCTTTGTTTCCTTCGTCGCGCTGCTGCGCGCCAACGGCTTTGCCGTTGCACCGGAGCAGACCACTGCGTTCCTCGCCGCGATCGCGCTGCTCGGACCGCGCAAGCTCGACGACATCAGGCAATCTGCGCTCGCCACCCTCGCCCCGCCGCCCGAACGTCGCGCCACTTTCGATCGGCTGTTCGACTTGCATTTCCGCGGCAGCGAGGCGATCGAGCATGCCGAAAATGGCGAGGACGACGAGACCGTACGCCTTCAGGAGGAAGGTCGCGGCGACGAGGAGCCCCTGCTCTCCGACGATTCCAACGAGTCCGGCCTGACTGCATCGCGCACCGAGGCGCTGGTCGAGCGCCGCTTCGCGCAGCTCTCCACGACCGATGCGCTCCGACGGCTGGCACGCGAGGCCCCGCGGCGCCTGCCGCGGCGGCGCGGCCACCGCCGCATGCGGGCGCGCCGCGGCCCCTTCGCCGACCTGCGCCGCACTTTACGCGACTCTGTCCGCAGCGACGGCGAGATCCTGCGGCTCGGTCACATGAAGCGGCGGCGACGCCCGCGGAAGGTCCTGCTGCTGATCGACGTCTCCGGCTCGATGAAAAGCCGCACCGAGGAGAATATGAAACTTGCTCATGCGCTGGTGCAGGCCGCGCCCAATGTCGAGGTCTTCACCTTCGGCACGCGGCTGACCCGTGTCACCCGCGCGCTGCGGCTGAAACGGCGCGAGCAGGCGCTCAGCGCCGCGGCGCATCTGGTCAGCGACTGGGACGGCGGCACCCGGATCGGCGACGCGCTGCAGGCGTTTCTGGCGGTCCCGAGGTTCGGCGGCTACGCCCGCGGCGCCGCTGTGATCATCGTCTCCGACGGGCTCGAGCGCGGCGAGCCCGACGCCCTTCGCGACGCCGTCGCGAAATTATCGCGGCGGGCGTGGCGGCTGAGCTGGCTGACGCCGCTCGCGACAGGCCCCGCGTTCCGTCCGCAGACAGAAGCGCTGGTCGCGATCGAACGCTTCGTCGACGATCTCGTGGACGGCGGGTCGAGCGCATCGATCGTCGCCCACGTCCTGGCACTGGGAAGGAGAGCTGCGTGAACAATATTGTCGACGGCCATCATCACATCTGGCGGCAGGCCGACCTGCCCTGGCTGACCGGCCCCATGCAGTCCCGCATCTTCGGACCGTACGAGCCAATCCGGTGCGATTATCCGATCCAGGAATATCTCGACGATCTCAAGGACAGCGGCGTCATTCGTTCCGTCTATGTGCAGACCAATTGGGCGCCCGAGCATTTCGAGGAGGAGGCTGCCTGGGTGCAGCGCACGGCCGACGAACACGGCTGGCCGCACGCCATCGTCGCCTACGCCAATTTCGCGGCCGACGACGTCCGCCCGCAGCTCGACCGCCTCAAGCGCTATCCGCTGGTGCGCGGGGTGCGCATGCAGCTGCATTGGCACGAGAACCCGCTCTATCGCTTCGCAGCGCGTCCGGATCTCTGCACCGACCCGACGATCCGTCGCAACGTCGCACGTCTTTCCGATTACGGCTGGAGCTTCGATTTGCAGGTGTTCACGCCGCAGATGCCGGATGCTGCGCAGCTGGCCGAATCCTGTCCCGGCGTGACCTTCATCCTCCAGCATGCCGGCATGCTCGAGGATCTCTCGCCGGCTGGACGGGCGGCCTGGCGCGCCGGGATGGCCCGGCTCGCGAGTTGTCCGAACGTCGTCTCGAAACTGTCCGGGCTCGGCACCTTCATCCATCGCAACGATCCCGCGCATATCGCCGCCGTGCTCACTGATACCGTCGCGATCTTCGGCGCCGAGCGCTGCCTGTTCGGCTCCAATTTTCCGATCGAGAAATTATGGACCAGTTATCGCGAGCTCGTCGCAGCCTTTCGCGCGGCTGCCGCCCCGTTCAGTGCGGAGCAGCAGGATGCGATCTTCCGGACGACCGCGACGCGCGTCTATCGGCTTTGACAGACAAGAAACGAGACGGGAGGGAAACGAATGGCGCTGGAGATCAAGATCCTGGACTACGGCGATATCGAGCTGGAATCGAGCTTCCTGGTGCTCGGCCGCGACTGCGGCCGCACCCGCCGCGTCCTCACTCTCGGCTTCCTGATCCTCGGCGGCAAATATCCTGTTGTCGTCGACACCGGCTATCGCTCCAACCAGATCATGGAGACGCTGGGCATGCGGGGGCTCCAGTACCACGAGAACATGATCGAGAACCAGCTCGCGCGCCACGGCGTGCGCATGGGCGACGTCCGCTTCGTCTGCCACACCCATTTGCACATCGACCATGCCGGCAAGGACGATCTGTTCCCGATGAACACGACTGTCGTGCTCAACCGCAAGGAACTCGAATATTCCGTCTCCGGCCTGATGCATCCGCAATATCCGGCCCCCGACATCAAGCACCTGATCGACAGGCTGCACACCAAGAGCGCGCTGCGCTTCCTGGACCTCGAGATCACCGGGCCGATCGAGCTGATGCCCGGCGTCTATTGCGATGCCGCCAACGCGCACACCGAGGGCTCGATGAACATCATCGTCCACACCGCCGATGGCATCGCCACCATCTGCGGCGACGTGATCTACGACTTCAACGACCAGATCGTCACGCCTTTCCATGAGATCCACGATTGGGAGCCGCGCACCACCGGCAACCATGGCACCACCAAGCGCGCAGAAAAGGCGGCGATCAAGAAGCTGCTCAGCAATTCGCGCTACCTGCTCCCGGTCCACGACCGGCCCGCCAAGATCGAAGGCGGCAACGTCGTGGGGCGGCTGCATGATCAGGTCCCGGGCCCGATCGTGCAGTCGCTCCCCCAGCGCAACTGGTTCCCGGCTTGAGGTCGAGGATCGTCCAATGACGCATGTGACGTTGCGAAGCGAGTTCGAGACCCTGATCGACCCCTATGCGCCGGTCGCACAGATCGGCACCGGCTTCGACTTCACGGAAGGGCCCATCTGGCATCCGGTCGACCATTATCTGCTGTTCTCGGACATGCCGGCCGACGTGCGGCGGCGCTGGGATGCGCGGCGCGGCGTCATCGAGGTCAAACGCCCGTCGAACAAATGCAACGGCATGACCTATGACGCCGAGCTCAATTTGATCGTCTGCGAGCACGCGACCTCGTCGCTGATCCGCGAACGCCCGGACGGACGGCGCGAGGTGCTGGCCTCGCATTTCGGCGGACAGGAGCTCAACAGCCCGAACGACGTCTGCGTGCACTCATCCGGCGCGATCTATTTCTCCGATCCCTGGTACGGCCGCATGCCGGTCTACGGCGTCGAGCGGCCGCGCCAGCTCGGCTTCCAGGGCGTCTACCGCGTCGTGCCGGGCGGCGAGCCGAAGCTCGTGGCCGAGCGCAATTTGTTCGACCAGCCGAACGGCCTGTCCTTCTCGCCGGACGAGAAGCTGCTTTATGTCAACGACACGGTGCAAGCCCTGATCCGTGTATTCGAAGTCAACAACGACGGCTCGCTGTCCAATGCGCGCGTGTTTGCGAGCGGCATCAAATCCGAGCTCGAACCCGGTCTGCCCGACGGCATGAAGTGCGATCAGCACGGCAATGTCTGGGTCACCGCCCCCGGCGGGGTCTGGGTCTATTCGCCGCGCGGCGAACTGCTCGGCAAGGTCCGCGTGCCCGAGCTCGTCGCCAACCTCGCCTGGGGCGGGCCGGATTTCCGCACGCTCTATCTCACCTCGACCCATTCGGTGTATGCGATCCCGACCAAGGTCGGCCCGCGGCATGAGCCCTATATGAGCGGCAGGCGCGCTGGCGGCGGAACAAGCCCGAGCTCATCGCCAGCCGCGCCTATTCTGACCGAGGGCGAGATGCGGCTCGATCCGCAACGCTGCGCCATGATCATTCAGGATCTCCAGAACGACGTCATCATGGACGGCGGCGCCTTCGCCGAGTCCGGCGCGCCCGGTCACGCCAAGCAACAGCATGTCGTGGAGAATGTGCGGCGCCTGGCGGAAGCCGCACGCGCCCGCGGCGTCACCATCATCCATGTCTGGTTCGTGGTCGAGCCCGGCGCACCTGGCGTCACGCTGAACGCTCCGCTGTTCGAAGGTCTCGTCGACAGCAAGGCGATGGTGCGCGGGAGCTGGGGCGCGGCCCCGGTTTCGGGCCTCGAGCCCCGGCCCGGCGATTTCGTCGTCGAGAAGATGCGGATGAGCGCCTGGGAAGGCACGCGGCTGGAGACGATCTTGAAAGCGACCGGCCGCGACATGATCATCAATACCGGCGCCTGGACCAACATGTCGATCGAGCACACGGCGCGGACCGGTGCTGACAAGGGCTACTTCATGATCGTGCCCGAGGATTGCTGCTCGACCATGAATGCCGACTGGCACAACGCCTCGATCAACTTCGCGATGCAGAACGTCGCGGTCGTGACCAGGGCCGATGCCGTGATCAGAGCGCTGGGATGAGCTGTGGCAAAGCTCTTGCACCTGTCCTGCTCGCCGCGCGCCGAGTCCGTCTCGACGGCCGGCGCGCGGGTCTTTCTCGACGGCTTCCGTCACGCCCGGCCGGATTGGGACGTCGATGTCGTGGACATCTGGCGCGAGCGGATGCCGGAGTTTGCGGGTCCCATCGTCGAAGCTAAATACGCGCGCATGAAGGCTCAAGCCTTCACCGAGGCGCAACGTCAGAGCTTCGCCGAGGCCGAGCGAATGGCGCTGCGCTTCTCGCTCGCCGACCGGGTGCTGATCTCGACCCCGATGTGGAACTTCGGCCTTCCCTACAAGCTCAAGCAGTGGTTCGACATCATCGTCCAGCCCGGCCTCACCTTTCGGTTCGATCCATCGCAGGGATATCTCCCGCTGCTGCAGGATCGGCCGACACTGGTCATCATCGCCAGCGGCAGCGATTTTGCCACCGGCATGAACCGCGGCCGCATCGATATGGCAACGCCCTACTTGCGGGAAATCCTGCGCTTCATCGGGATCAGCAATGTCCGCTTCGTGCTGATCGGTCCAACCACGGGACCGCAAGCGCCGATCGATGCCGCCCGCGAGCGGGCGCATCAAAGGCTCGCTGCAATGGCCGCGACCTTCTGAAGCGCTATGAGACTAGTCTTGATCGCTGCAACGAGGGAGGTGCACTCCCTCTCCCGCTTGCGGGAGAGGGTTGGGGAGAGGGTGCTTCCGCAATGGGACAATCCCCAAGAGGAGAAAGCCCTCACCCGCGCCTTCGGCGCGACCTCTCCCGCAAGCGGGAGAGGTGAACGAGCCGCTTCCATCGATTCAACCAAAGCCGTTCCGCTTTGAAGCGTGATGGCGGCGTGTCGAGCCGGATCAGATCAGGCTCGATTTGCCCCGGCTCAGCACCTGGCCTGCACCTTTGGTGCCGACGATCCGGCCCTGGCTGCAGACCACCTGTCCCCTGGCGATCGTCGTCACCGGCCATCCCGTGACCTCGAAACCTTCCCAGGGCGTGTAATCCGCGCCGTGATGCAGATCGGCCTGCCGGATCAGCTTCTTCAACTTGGGATCCCAAAGAACGATGTCGGCATCGAAACCGACGCCGATCGAGCCCTTGCGCGGATAGAGGCCATAGATGCGGGCGTGGTTGGTCGCGGTCAACTCGACGAACTTCTGCAGGGTGATGCGGCCCTTCGAGACGCCTTCGGAGAACAGGATCGGCAGCCGCGTTTCGACGCCGGGGATGCCGTTCGGCACCCAGCGGAACGAGGTGCGGGCGTTCGGCGTCAGCTTGCCCTTGGGATCGTCGTAGCGGAACGGGCAGTGATCGGACGAGAAGGTCTGGAACACGCCCGACGTAATGCCCTCCCAGATCGCCTCCTGGCTCTCGACATCGCGCGGCGGCGGCGAGCAGACATATTTCGCGCCGGTGATGTCCATGTTGAGGCCTTTCATGTCGTCGGCCGTCAGCGTGATGTATTGCGGGCAGGTCTCGGCATGAACGGGCAGACCGCGCTGCTGGGCCCAGCGTACCTGCTCCATCGCCTCACGTCCGGAGACGTGCACGATCATGATGGGAACGCCGATCACCTCGGCATGGCTGATGGCCCGGTGCGTCGCCTCGCGCTCGACCGCCTGCGGCCGCGAGGTGCCGTGATAATACGGCGCGATATGACCTTCGCGCTCCAGCTTGCTGGTCAGGAAACGGATGGCGTCGTAGCCCTCGCAATGGACCATGACCAGCGCCTCCTCGCGGCGCGCGACCTCGAACACTTCGAGCAGCTGCTTGTCGCTGAGCACGAGGTCGTCATAGGTCATGAACACCTTGAACGAGGTGTAGCCGTCCTTGACCAGCGCCGGCAGCTCCTGCCCCAGCACCACGGCAGTCGGATCGGAGATGATGAGATGGAAGGCTGTATCGATGTAGCACTCACCTTCGGCGAGCTTGCGATAGTTCTCGACACAGCTGCGCAGCGAGGTGCCCTTCTCCTGCAGCGCGAAGGGCAGCACCATGGTGTTGCCGCCGGCTGCGGCTGCGCGCGTCGCCGAGGCAAAATCGTCGGCCATCACCACGTCGGGGCCCGAGGGCTGCGAGATGTGGACGTGGCTGTCGATGCCGCCCGGCAGCGCCAATAGGCCCGTCGCATCGATCTCGCGGGCCGCGCCTTCGATGCTATCGGCGATGCTGACGATGCGGCCGTCGCGAATGCCGATATCGGCGCGAAACTCGTCGCTGGCCGTCACGATGGTGCCGCCGCGGATGGCGAGGTCGAGCTGCGTCACTGATGTCTCCGTCACCTGATATTTGGCATTGTCTGGAAGATCCGTCCCAATTGCGCAAGCGCCGTCACATCGCCGCCGGCGAGACCAAGGGTCCGCCACAATGTGGCCGCGACCGAATCGAGCACGGCGATGTCCAGCTCCCGCTCAAGCGTGGCCGCAAGCGCCGCACCATCGAGATTGGTGCAGAGAATGACGATCGCGTCAGCCCCCTCCGCCGCCACGTCGCGTATCATGCCTGCGATCGTCGCCGGCGCGACCTCGCCGAAGGAAAAGTTGTCACGCAAGCCGAGATGCCGCTCGGCATGCGGGGCGATCCCCTCCTCGGCCCAGACGTCGGCAATGCGCCGCTGCACGTCGTCGGTATAGGGCGAGACCAGGCCGACGCGCCTCGCGCCGAGCGCGCGGGCCGCATCGATGCAGGCCAGCGTCGACGTCGTCGCCGGCACATTCGTGCGGGCCGCGATCGCCTCGCACAGGCTGCGGTCGCGGCCGATGCCGAGCCAGCTTGCGGACGTGCCATTCCAGGCGATCGCGTCGACCTTGGCATCGGCCAGCAGATCCGCGGCCGGAAGCATCACGGATGCGTCGAACTGGCTCAGCGCGGCGGCATCGAGCGCGATCTGGGTGACGCGGAAGCGAGAGAAATGCGCGGTGACGCCGGGGGTGCCCGCCAGCATGGCGCTGGTGACGGGCTCGAGCACCGAGTTGGAGGACGGCGTGATCATGCCGAGGCGCTTGCGCATGGCTGACATCGATCACAGTCGCTCCGTTGCCGCAGGGAGCATCAACGCTCCCTCGAAACGATCATCGGCATCCCCAGCGCCGTGCGCAACCCGCAATTTGCATACTGCATACAATTTGTTCGATATGCATTTGTTTTACGCCACATACGTCGCCTATTTGAGCATCGCGTTCGGCTCGGTGTGGCTAGGATGAGTTGCAAGCAGGAAGCCTCGCGTGCAGCAAAAATCCGAAACGAACCCGGCGCGTAAGTCGCCCAAGCTCAAGCGGATGGGCCTGCATGAGCGTGCCGCCGCGCGAATGCGGACGATGATCATTCGTGGCGAGCTGCCGCCGGGCTCGCAGACTCAGGAGACCAAGCTGTCGAAGGAGCTCGGCGTGTCGCGCACCCCCCTTGCGCGAGGCGATGAAGGTGCTCGCGGCGGAAGGATTGATCGAGCTCCGTCCCAACCGCAGTCCGCGCATTGCCGACATCGCGGTCGACGGCATCTCGGAATTGTTCGAGGCGCTCGCCGGCATCGAGCGGCTCGCCGCAGAGCTCGCCGCGGAGCGCGCCACCGAGCGCGATCTCGCCCGCCTGCGCACGCTGCAGACCCGGATGGAGGGTCATCACCGCAGCGGCAAGCTCGACGATTATTTCGCCCTCAACGGTGAGATCCACAACGCCATCGTCCGCATGGCCCGCAACACGCCGCTGCGCGAGGCGCACGAGACGCTGATCTCGCGCGCCGAACGTGCGCGTTATCTCGCGCTCGGCGCCGACAGGCGCTGGAGCAATTCGGTCGACGAGCACGCCGACATCCTGGCCGCGCTCGAAGCGCGCGACGGCGAGGCGGCCGGACGCCTGCTCGGCGCGCACGTCGCGCGCACCGGTACGGCGCTGCTGGAAGTCCTCGCCGCCTCTCAGGCCAAGCGGCCGGCGGCGTGATCATGAAGCTGCTCCTGCTCAACCCAAACACCAGCACCGAGGTCACGCAGCTGATGCTGGGGGTGGGGCAGCGTGCCGCCTCGGCAGGCACCGAGCTGATCCCGTGCACCGCGACCCGCGGCGTGCCCTACATCGCCACGCGCACCGAAGCGCAGATCGGCGGCGCCATCGCGCTGGAGATGCTGGCCGAGCAGCACAAGAAGGTCGATGCCGCGATCATCGCGGCCTTCGGCGATCCCGGCCTGTTCGCCGCGCGCGAGACCTTCGACATTCCCGTGGTCGGCATGGCGGAAGCCGCGATGCTGACCGCGTGCATGGCCGGACGCCGCTTCGCCATCGTCACCTTCGCGCAGGCGCTGGGGCCCTGGTACGAGGAATGCGTCCGTGCCCACGGGCTGTGGGAGCGCTGCGCCGGCATCCGTATGCTGGATACGCCGTTTCAGGCGATCTCCGAGGTCGGCACTGAGAAGGAAGACATGCTGGTCGAGCTCGCCCGGCGCGCTGTCGTCGAGGACGAGGCCGATGTGCTGATCTTTGCCGGCGCCCCGCTCTCGGGCCTTGCCGAGCGCGTCGCGGGCCGGATCCCCGTCCCCGTGGTCGATCAGGTCATAGCGTCAGTCAAGCAGGCCGAGGGGCTGCACGCGCTGCGTTTGCGCAAGGCCATTGCCGGCACGTTCCGCCGCCCCGCAGCCAAACCGACCACCGGGCTTGCCGATGCGCTCGCCGCCCGGCTCGAGCATCGAGACAGCTGATCAGAGAGGCGGCCGGCGATGCGAAAAACCCAGTTCGTTCTCGAGCACGCGGCCGAAGGCAAACAAGGGGGATTCGCGTCCGGGCGGCGCAATGATCTGCATGCCGAAGGGCCGCTCGTTCTCCCCGCGCGGCACCGGGAGGGTCAGCACCGGGAAGCCGACCAGCGACACGATGAAGGTCACGGCGAGATAGTCGATCGGCGTCTCCAGCGCGGCCCCGTCGATGGCCGTGACGTCGGCGATCTCATTCGACCAGGGCAAGACGGACGCGGCCGGCGCGACCAGGAAATCGGCAGCGGTGAACAGCTCGCGAAAGCTGCGGTAGATCGCGGTGCGGCGCCGCTCGGCGTCGAGGTAGTCCTGTGCGGACAGGTTTGCGCCGGCTTCGATGTTCCAGATCACCGTCGGCGTGAGCTCCGCACGCCGCGTCCGCAGCAGCTCGCCATAGCTGCTCGCGACGTGCGCGGCGCGGAGCGTGCGGAAGGCTTCGATCGCCCCGCCGCAATCCGGCGAGGACCGCACGATATCGGCAACACGCGCCAACGCCTCGCAAGCCGTCGCGAAGCGCGTACGGACCTCCCGCGCAACCGGCGCGACACCGAAATCAGGCGTGACAGCAATCCGGGCACGGTCGGGGATCGGTCGATTATCATCGGTACTGCCGAGCGAGAGCGGATCATTCGCGTCGCCCCCGGCGCAGACCGACAGCGCGAGTTCGAGATCATCGACACCGCGGGCGAGGAAGCCGTGGGTCGACAGCATGTCCCAGCCGAGCGGCCGGCGCGGCGATGCAATACGGCCGGGTGTCGGCCGGATCGAGGCGACATCACAGAAGCTGGCGGGCGTGCGCACCGAGCCGCCGAAATCGGTGCCATGCGCCAGCGGCACCATGCCGGATGCGACCGCGACGGCAGAGCCGCCGGACGATCCGCCGGAGGTCAGCGCCGGATCGAACGGATTGCGTGTCGGCCCGCACAATCTGTTGGTGCAGACCGCGCCGAAGCCGAACTCCGGCGTGTTGGTTTTGCCCAGAATGATCGCGCCGGCGCGCCGAAGCCGCGCCACGACGAGATCATCCTCGGCCGGGACGTGATCGCCGAACAGCAGGGATCCGTAAGTCGTCGCAAGTCCCGCAGTGTCGGTGAGGTCCTTGATCGCAATGGGCACGCCGTGCAGCGGACCGATCGGCGCAGAGGCGGCATCGCAGATCTGCGCGGCGCGCCGGGCGCCGTCCGCATCCACCGTCATGAACGCCGCCAATCGACTGTCGAGGCTCGCAATCCGCGCCAGATGCGCTTCGACGGTCTGGCGGGAGGACACTTCGCCCCTCGCAATGGCGCGCGCAAGCTCTGTCGCCGTGAGGTCGCATATCGATCGATCCGATGTCATGGGGTCACCATGCCAAAACGCTCGCCGAAAAGCGACAGGTGCGGGCACAAGACTTGCTTTCTCCTCTGGGGCAACGGGAGGCAACACCATGGTTGATGCGCCAAGCGGCCGATCGCTCGTCGTCGACGCGGTCACCCACCGGTATCCGAGTGGCGCGCTTGCGGTCGAGAACATCAATCTCGACATCAAGGGCGGCGAGATCATCGCCCTGCTCGGCCCGTCCGGCTGCGGCAAGACAACGCTGCTGCGCATCATCGCCGGCTTCATCGCGCAGACGCAAGGGAGGATCATCATCGGCGACGACATCGTCGATGCGCTGCCGCCGAACAAGCGCGCCGTCGGCATCGTATTCCAGAACTACGCGCTGTTCCCGCACCTGTCGATCAGCGAGAACGTCGCCTACGGCCTCGCCGCCCGCGGCATCGACAAGGCGACGCGCCAGCGCGAAGCGCAGCGCCTGCTGGAGCTGGTGCAACTGCCTGCTATGGCCGAGCGGCTGCCGCGGCAGCTCTCCGGAGGCCAGCAGCAGCGCGTTGCGCTCGCCCGCGCGCTCGCGATCAAGCCGTCGATCCTGCTGCTCGACGAGCCCTTCGCCGCGCTCGACAAGAATTTGCGGCTGGACATGCAGATTGAGGTCAAGCGGCTGCAGCGCGTCTCCGGCATCACCACGCTGATCGTGACGCACGACCAGGAAGAAGCGCTGTCGATGGCCGATCGCGTCGCCGTGCTGAGCCATGGCAAGCTCGAGCAGTTCGGCTCGCCATCGGACGTCTACGACCGTCCGCAGACGCTGTTCGTCAACACCTTCGTCGGCTCCACCAACCGCATGCCCGGCATCGTGGTCTCAGCGGACCGCACGGCAGCGAAGGTGCGTCTCGATGCCGGCGCGGAGATCATCGCGCGTCCCGCAGGCGGTGCGCTCAGCGAGGGCGGCCGCGTCACCGTCTGCATCCGCCCCGAGCACCTGCAATTCGTCGGCGACGAGACCGGCTTTGCCGGCGTCGTTGGCATGTCGCTGCCGCTGGGCGCCACCGTCGTGCACGAGGTCACCACGGCCGATGGCTCCGGCGTCAAGGTTTCTCAGGCCCGCATCGGCGAGACGCGCGCCCTGGAGAACGGCGCGGCGGTGCGCCTCGCACCGCTCGCCCCATCGCTCGCCAACGCCTTTCCCGCAACGCTTTAGATCTAGTCTTTGTCCAGAGGGGAGTTTGATATGATCATGAATCGCAGAAGCCTGCTGACCACGGCGCTCACGCTCGGGGCCATGAAGGCGTTTCCAGGCCTGAGCTACGCCCAGGCCCGCCCGCTGGTGTTTGCGACCTTCACCGGAAGCTGGGAGGAAGCGCACAAGGCCGTGCTGGTGCCGGCGTTCCGCAAGGCCAACGCGGACGCCGCGATGGTGCTCGATCCCATGCTCTCGGTCGACCAGATCGCCAAGGTCAACGCGGCGAAAGCAAATCCGCCGATCGACGTCATGCTGCACGATCCCGGCCCCGCCCTCGTCGCCGTCGGCCAGGATCTGGTCGAGCCCTATCCGGTCGAGAAGAGCGCCTATTACAAGGACCTGATCGCCGAGGCGCAGGAGCCGATGGGCCCCGCCCCGTTCTTCCAGGTTGTCGGCCTCACCTACAATCCGGAAGCGGTCAAAACGCCGCCGACGTCATGGGCCGATCTCTGGAAGCCGGAGTTCAAGGGCCGCGTCGGCATCACCAACCTCAACTCGACGCTCGGCACCGGCTGGCTGGTCGAGATCGCCAAGATGCGCGGCGGCTCGGAGGCCAACGTCGATCCGGGCTTCAAGGCGCTGGAGGAGCTCAAGCCCAATCTCGCCGCGGTCGCCGCCAATCCCGGCGCGCTCGCCACCCTGTTCCAGCAGGGCCAGATCGACATCTCGCCCGGCAATTTCAACGCCATCCAGATCCTCAAGGCGCGCGGCGTGCCGGTCGAGTTCGTGGCACCGAAGGAAGGCGCCATCGCTTTCAAGACCACGATCCACATCGTCAAGAACTCGCCGAACCGCGAGCTCGCCTTCAAGCTGATCGAGGCGGCGCTGATGCCGGAGGTGCAGACCACGCTGATGAACCCGCCCTACCTGATCGTGCCGACCAATTCCAAGGTGGCGATGGGCGGCGAGATCGCACGCGTGCTGGCCAAGGACACGACTGAACTGAAGAAGAAGTTCGTGTTCCAGGACTGGAAGAAGATCAACGAGCAGCGCTCGGCCTGGATCGAGCGCTTCAACCGCGAGATCAAGATCTAGACCATGGGCGCAGCGCCGGCAGCACGGGACGTGACGTCCTACGGAATGGGATTGGCAGCGCCGCTGGCGCTGTTCTTCCTGATCTTCTTCGTCGCGCCGCTGCTGCAATTGTTCTGGCTCTCGCTGCACAACGACACGGCCGGGCTCCATTGGGGGCTCGGCCAGTACCTGCACTTCCTCACCGATCCCTTCAGCCTCGGCGTGCTCGGCTCGACGCTGCTGCTGGGGGCCGAGGTGACCGCCGTCTGCCTGGTGCTCGGCATTCCCATCGCCTGGCTGTATCAGCGGGTCGGGCCAAAGCTTCAGACCGTCATCATCCTGATCGTGCTGCTGCCGCTTCTGACCAGTGTCGTGGTCCGGACCTTCGCCTGGATCGTCATCCTGGGTCGCCAGGGCATCATCAACGCGACGCTGCAATCGCTCGGCCTGATCGATACCCCGCTCAAGCTGCTCTACACCCAGTTCGGCGTGGTGATCGCGCTGGCACAGGTGCAGATGCCCTTGATGACGCTGCCGCTGATCACCGCGCTCAGCCGCATCGATCCCAATCTCGACGATGCCTCCTGCTCGCTTGGCGCCGGAAGCTGGCGCACTTTCTTCCGGATCGTGCTGCCGCTCTCGCTGCCGGGCGTCATCGCCGGCTGCACGCTGACCTATGCCGCCGCGATCACCGCCTTCATCACCCAGTCGCTGATCGGCGGCGGGCAGATGCTGTTCATGCCGATGTATCTCTACCAGCAGGCCTCGACGCTGCAGAACTGGCCGTTCGCGGCCGCGATCTCGATCATCTTCCTGCTCGCCGTGCTCGCAGTCGTCTCGGTCTTCACCACGCTCGGCCGCATGTCGCGCGGCTATGGAGGCGCATGATGAGCGGCCGCAAGCGCACGCTCGAGGCGATCAGCTTCGAGCTCGTCATGGGCGTGATCGCGGTGATCGCGCTTCTCATCATCATTGCCCCCTCGCTCGTGGTGCTGATCGTCTCCTTCACGAGCGGCTTCTCGCTGCGATTCCCGCCGCCGGGTTATTCGCTGCGCTGGTACGTCGAGCTGTGGAATGCCTGGCAGTTGCACTTCGCCGCCAAGAACAGCCTGATCGTGGCGATGTGGGCGACCGGCCTGTCCGTCGTGCTCGGCGTCGCCGCGGCGCTTGCGATCTCGCGGTCACGGACGCTGTCGGCGCGGCTGCTCGATTCGCTGTTCATGTCGCCGCTGGTGCTGCCGGCGCTCGCCTTCGGCCTCGCCGCCCTGATGCTGTTCTCGCTGGTGGGCCTGCCGGTGTCGCCGCTGACGCTGGTGATCGGCCACACCGTGGTCTGCGTGCCCTATGTCGTGCGCAATACAATCGCAGCCCTGGCCCAGCTCGAGCCGACCCTGCTCGAAAGCTCGGCCGTGCTCGGCGCGAGCCGGCTTTACACCTTTCGCCGCATCGTGCTGCCGCTGATCCGGCCGGGCATCATCGCGGGCGCCTTCATTGCCTTCATGTCCTCCTTCGACAACGTGCCGGTCTCGCTGTTCCTGCGCGATGCCGCCACCGATATGCTGCCGATCCGGATGTGGCAGGATCTCGAAGGCAAGCTGGATGTCACCATCGCCGCGTTGTCGGGCGTGCTGATCATCGCCACCGTCGCGCTGGTCGCGGTCATGGAGCGCGTCACCGGCCTGTCGCGGCGGCTGACCAACTGATCAGGCGCCGCGGAACAACGAATAGCCCCAGCGCGTAAATTTCAGCGGCAAATGAAAATGCTCGTCAACGTTCTTGATGCGAAAGCGGAACGGCGTCACGGTGAGGAAGCCGTCGCGCTCGCCAAAGAATTCGCCGAGATGAAACAGCACCTCGTACGCGCCCTCCGTCACACCTGCGCCTTGCGCGACGGCATGATCGAGCACGCCGTTGGCGCCGAGCCGCCCCTCGGCGATGCGCTGGGAATCCGGATCGATCCGCCAGATCTCGACGCGCAGCCCCTGCGCCGGGCGCCCGCTCGCTACATCGACCGCGTGAATGGAAATACCGCCTGCCACAATGTTCCTCCCATGAGCACGTTGCCATGGTAGACGGAAACACGGCCGCTCGGCCAGCGCCCGCGCTGCTGCCGGCCTTGTTGCCTGCTTTGGGCGCGATGACCGCGCTGCAGGCCCTGGTCGCGCTGGCCTTGTTCGCGCCCGGCGTGGTGGCCCCGCGCGCCCATATCGAGGTCTGGCAGCTCTCGATGTTCTCCGCCGCGGTGTTCGCGGTCGGCATCCCCGCCTCGTTCTGGGGCGGCGGCTTCATCGCGCGGCTGGGCTCGCTGCGGATCGCGAGCCTGTGCGCGGCGGCCATCGTCGTCGGCATGGCCCTGGCTTCGCTCGGAACGAGCGCCGCGCTGCTGGCCGCGGGCCTCTGCATCGGCCTGGCCATGGGGCCGGAGACGCCGGCGAGCGCGGCGCTGCTGGCGCGCCTCGTGACCGCCGAGCGGCGCGCCTTCGTGTTCTCGGTGCGTCAGACCGGTAACCAGATCGGCGCGGTCTGCGGCTCGCTGGCGCTGCCGGCGATCGCCATCGCGTTCGGGCCGGTCTGGTGCTATGCGGCCGTGGGCTTCGCCGCCCTACTTGCGATCGCGCTGTTCGAACGGTTGCGGCCGGCCTATGCCGGCAAGGTCGCCCCCCCGCCGAAGCTCGATCTCCGCGCGCGGCTGGCGCTGGTGATCGCGGACCGGCGGATCGCGATGCTGGCGCTGGCCTCGATGCCGTTCAGCGCGATGCAGGTGTCGCTCAACACGGTGTTCGTCACGCTCGGCACACGCGAGCTCGGGCTCAGCCATATCGAAGCCGGCATGGCGCTCGCCTGCGCGCAAGCCGGCGGTCTCGTCGGCCGTCTCGGCTGGGGCTATGTCGCCATGCGGCTCGATGCCTCGCGCGCCGTCCTCGTCGTCATCGGCCTCGGCATGGCCTTCTGCGCCGCGCTGCTCGGCCTGAACGGCGCTTCGCTCGGCCGCAGCGGACAATTCATCATCGCCGCATTATTCGGCCTGACGGCGTCGGGCTGGAACGGCGTCTTCGTCGCCGAGATCGCCCGCCTCGCCCCGCAGGACCGGATCGGCGAGACCACCGGCGCGGTGCTGACCGCGTCCTACGTCGGTCTCCTTGCCGCGCCCGCGCTGGTGTCGATCCTCGATGGCGTGGCCCGCCTCGGCATGGCCTTCTTCGCGCTGGCGTGCCTTGTCCTTGGCGGTACATTGGCGTTGATCTGGGGAGGCCATGACAACGCGGACAAATAACGCGCGCGAGATCGCTGCCGAAGTCAGCGCCGGGCGGACCAATGCCGTCGAGACCGCGAAAGCCGCGCTTGGCCGCATCGAGGCCGCCAAGGCCTTGAACGCGGTCGTCGCGATCGATCCTGCGCGCACGCTGGCGGATGCTGCGGCGGTCGATGACCGCCTGCGTATGGGCGAGATCATGCCGCTCGCCGGTGTTCCCGTGATCGTCAAGGACAACATCTGGGTCGGCGGCTGGCGCGTGACGCAGGGCTCGCGCCTATTCTGCGATTTCATCGCGCCGCGCGATGCCATCGCGGTCGAGCGGCTGCGCAAGGCCGGCGCCGTCGTCGTCGGTATCGGCGCAACATCCGAATTCGCCTGCAAGGGCGTTACGACCTCGCAGCTATATGGGCCGACGCGGCATCCGCTCGATCCCGCGCTGACGCCCGGCGGCTCATCCGGCGGCCCGGCCGCAGCGGTTGCGGCCGGCCTGGTGCCGCTCGCGATCGGCACCGATGCAGGCGGCTCCAGCCGCAGGCCGCCGGCGCATGTCGGGGTCGCCGGCTTCAAGCCGTCCTATGGCGCGATCCCCTATGGGCCAGGTTTCGCCGAACCGTTCTTCGGCCTCTCCGTCATCGCGCCGATCGCATCGGACGCGGCCGATATCGCGCTGGCGTTTGAAGCCATGGCCGGCGCCGATCCGCGCGATCCGGATTCGGCCATCGTTGCGCTGCAGGCCAGAGACATCGGCGGTCAGCGCATCGCGTTCTCGCCGCGCCTTGGTCTCGGCGTCGCGATCGACGACGTCGTCGCGAGTGGCCTCGCCGCCGCCGGTCGACCGGCTTTCCGCAGCAGGTTTGCACATTACACGACGCGATCCCATCTGGCCGGCAGGCGCCACGGAGGATGCGATCATGCCGCTGCAGCATGCGGGCCTCGCGGCGCTCCATGGCGATAGCTTTCGCAAAGATCCGACTGTCCTCGATCCTGACGTCGCCAAGCAGATCGAGCGAGGTCTCTCCTGGTCGGGTGCGGAGGTCGCTGCAGCGCTGCTTGCGAGCACCGCGATCGCCAACGCCTTCGCCGCCTTCTTCACCGAAATTGACTTGCTGCTGGCGCCGACCGTCCCCTGCGTCGCCTGGCCGCTGACGCAGCTCGGCCCTGATATGATCGGCGGAAACCCCGCAAGCCCGCGAGCCCACGCGGTGTTCACGCCCTTCGTCAATCATGCCCGCCTGCCGGCGATCTCGATTCCGTGCGGAACGGATCGGCGCGGGCTTCCCTTCGGCCTTCAGATCATCGCGGCGCGCGGGCAAGACCGCTCGCTGCTCGCAGCAGCGCAAGAGATCGAAGCGATCTTGCGCAGTGCCTGACGCAAACGGAGACTCCCCATGGTTGAGAACGCTTATTCGACAATTCGGCCGCTCGACCCCCGCGACCGCTGGTCCGAACTGTCCCGGGCGGAGCGCAGCGCGGCCTATGACAACAACGCGGCGGTCAAGAACAGCCCGGCCCTGATCGCGGAGCGCAACGAGGCCTCAAGCCGGCTGCGGGGCACGCTCAAGTCGCATCTCGACCTGCCCTATGGCGAGCGGGCCAACAACAAGATCGACCTCTATCCGGCCGCAAAGCCTGATGCGCCCTGCCTGGTGTTCCTGCATGGCGGCTACTGGCAGCGCAATTCGCGCGAGCTGTTCGCCATGCTGGTCGAAGGCGTCGCCGCGCATGGCTGGTCGGTTGCGATCCCCGGCTATTCGCTGGCGCCCGAGGTGTCCCTCAGCGAGATCGTCGCCGAGATCCCGCGCGCGCTCGACTGGCTCGCGGCGCACGGCGCGTCCTACGGCGTTGCCGGGCCGGTCGTGCTGTCGGGCTGGTCCGCCGGCGCCCATCTCGTCGCAATGGCGCTGGATCATCCGCGCGTCCATGCGGGGCTCGCGCTCTCGGGCGTCTACGATCTCGCGCCGATCCGCGATACGGGGCTGAACGACGCTCTGAAGCTGACGGACGAGGAGATCGCCACGCTGTCGCCACTGCGCCTGCCCGTCACCCGGAAGCGCCTCGACATCGCCTATGGCAGCAGCGAGCTGCCGGCGCTCGTCTGCGATTCCATCAATCTCTACGACAGGCGCGTGGCGGCGGGAGCGCCGGGCAAGCTCATCTCGGTCGAAGGCGCCGACCATTTCACCATTCTCGAGGCTTTGCGCCGTCCGGACGGAGTCCTGGTGGAGGCCGCGCGGCGGCTGCTGGACTAAAAGTGCGAAAAACAACCCCATGCACAGTAGCGATGTCGTTGTTTGCAAAGGCGAATTGTTTGAGGGCCGATCGACACCGCCTTTGCCGCTTTGACTCGTCGGGCAAAACAGGGGCATGATGGCATCATCGCCCAGGCTGCCGCTCCTGCAGCTCAATCCAGATTCGCTCGTCCATGATCCGCGCCGGATAAAGCCGCAGCGGCCGGCTCGGCCATCCCGCACTGATTTCGCCATCGCGCAAATCGAATGATGCCGCATGGCGGGGACAATTGAGGCGCCCGGCCGTCACCTGCCCCAAGGCCAGATCCGCCTGCTCGTGCGGGCATGCACGTTCGCAGGCGACGACGTTGCCCTCGTTCCAGATCACGAGCAGGTCGCGCCCGGCGACGCGGACGACGGTCTCCGCCTTCAGCCGGTCGAGATCGCAGACGGCAATCCACCCGGCGTCGTCAGCCACCGAGATAGGCCTTGCGCACATGCTCGTTCGCGATCAGCTCAGTGCCGGCGCCCGACAGCACGATGCGGCCGTTCTCGAGCAGATAGGCATGATCGCACATCTCGAGCGCGGCAAAGGCGTTTTGCTCGACCAGCAGCACGGTGGTGCCGGCATCGCGAATGCCGCGGATGATCGCAAAGGTGCGCTCGACGATGTTGGGGGCGAGCCCGAGCGAAGGCTCGTCGAACATGATCAGCCGCGGCCGCGACATCAGCGCGCGGCCGATCGCGAGCATCTGCTGCTCGCCGCCGGACAGCGTGCCCGCGGCCTGCCTGCGCCGCTCGGCGAGCCGCGGGAATTCCGAGTAGATGCGATCGCGGTCGGCCGCGATCTCACCCGAACCGCGACGGAGGTAAGCCCCCATGTCGAGATTTTCCTCGACGCTCATATGCGGAAACACGCGCCGCCCTTCCGGGCAATGGGCGATGCCGCTCGCCAGCACGCGCGGCGGCCTCGCACCGGTGATGTCGATGCCCTCGAACTTCATCTGGCCCGAGCGCGGCGGCACCAGGCCGGAAATCGCACGCAGCGTCGTGCTCTTGCCGGCTCCGTTGGCGCCAATCAGGGCGACCAGCTGGCCGGCCTTCACGTCGAGCGAGATGCCGCGCAGCGCGGTGACGCCACCGTAGCCGCAGACCATGTCGCGGATCTCAAGCACGTCCTGCTCCATGTCCAAGATAGGCTTCGATGACAGCAGGATCGTTGCGGATCACATCCGGCGTCCCTTCGGCGATGATGCGGCCATAGTTGAGCACCACGATACGGTCCGAGACGGTCATCACCATCGGCATGTCGTGCTCGACCAGCAAAATCGTGATGCCGCGGTCGCGGATGCTGCGGATCAGCTCGACGAAACGGTGCGTCTCCGAGGCGTTCATGCCGGAGACGGGCTCGTCGAGCAGCAGCATCGACGGCTCGGCCGCCAGCGCCAGCGCGACGCCGACCAAGCGCTGCTCGCCGTAGGAGAGCGAGCCTGCCGCATCGTGGGCGCGGCGTTCGAGCCCGACCCATTCGAGCAGCTCGCTCGCGCGCTGCCGCAGCTTGCGCTCCGAGGCGCGCGCGCCTGGCAGGCCGAGGATGGCGTCGAGCAGCCGGACCCGGCCCTGCCGGTGCAGGCCGATCAGGAGGTTGTCATAGACGGTGTCGTTCGGGAATACGCTGGTGCGCTGGAAGGTGCGGATCAGGCCGAGATCGGCGATCTCATGCGGCTTCAATCCGCCGAGTGCAGTGTTGCGATAGGTCACTCCGCCTGCGCTCGGCGTCAGGAAACCGGTCATGACGTTGAAGGCGGTGGTCTTGCCGGCGCCGTTCGGCCCGATCAGGCTGACGATCTCGCCCTCGCCGACCTCAAAGCTCATGTCGGAGATCGCGACCAGCCCGCCGAAGCGGACCGCGACCTGATCGATGGTCATGGCGATGCTGCGCGCAGTCATCACGCCGGCTCCTTGGCGCCGGTTTCAGTGAGCGTCACCGGTGCCAGCGCCGTCGTCCCGCGCCGTCGCCGGGTCAACCGCTGCGCCAGCGACGGCACGATGCCGCGCGGCAACACGAATAGGATGGCGATCAGCACGCCGCCATAGGCGATCCACTGCGCTTCCGGTGCCATCACCGGACGTAGCGCCACCGGCAGCAGGCCGAAGATCAGGCCGCCGACCACGGGACCCGCCAGCGAGCCCTTGCCGCCGCTGATGACCATGATCACCATGGTGACGGTGTTGATGAAGGCGAAGACTTCGGGATCGATGATCCGGATGTAGTGCGCATAGAGGCTCCCGGCCGCGCCGGCGATCGCGGCGGAGATCACCGCAGCGATCGTCAGCGTCCTGGTCACGTCGATGCCGACCGAGACGGCCAGCGTTTCGTTCTCCATCAGGCCACGCATGGAGCGGCCGAAATGGGAATGAACGAGGCGCGCGATCAGGAGATAGGCGATGAGCGCAACGACCAGGACGAGATAATAGTTGTGGAATTTCGTGCGCAGCGTCAGCTCGCCAAAGCCGGGCAAGGGCAACGCGATGGACGGGATATTGGTCAGCGCCAACGGGCCCTGCGTCAGCTCGACCCAGTTCAGCGCGACCAGCCGGACCACCTCGGCAAAGGAGATCGTCACAATGACGAAATAGGCGCCGCGGACGCGGAACGACAACAGACCGACGAAATAGCCGCACAATCCTGCAATCAGGATCGCCAGCACGAAGCCTACGATCGGCGGCCATGGTGCGTGGACAAGACGAAAGCCTCCGGGCAGGCCGATGTCGAAACCGAGCGAAGTCAGCGCGCTGACATAGGCGCCGATGCCGAAAAAGGCGATATGACCGAGGCTGAGCTGGCCGGTGAAGCCGAGCAGCAGATTGAGGCTCATCGCGCCGATGACGAAGATGCCGGTCGTGATCAGCGCGTTGAGCAGATAGGGATCGCGCAGCCAGAGCGGCACCGAGGCCAGCGCCGCAACGGCGAGAATCGTGACGATCGTCTTCATCCGACGCGCTCCGCGCGCGCGAACAGGCCTGTCGGCCGGAAGATCAGCACCGCGATGATGATGAGAAAGCCCATGGCATCGCGGTAGCCTGACGAGACGTAGCCGGCGCCGAGCTCCTCGGCCAGCGCCAGGATGAAGCCGCCCATCACCGCGCCCGTGATGTTGCCGAGGCCGCCGAGGATGACGATGGCGAAAGCCTTGACCGCGGCGAGATCGCCCATCTGCGGAAAGATCACGTAGACCGGCCCGAGCAGCGCGCCCGCGGCGGCGGCGAGGCTGGAGCCGATCGCGAAGGTCGAGGTGTAGATCATGTCGACGTTCACGCCCATCAGGGACGCCGTGTCGTGATCCTGGAAGGTCGCCCGCATCGCGCGGCCGAGGCTGGTCTTGTTGATGAGCAGATAAGTCACCAGGATCAACATGGCCGCCGCGGCGAGCACGAACAGGCGCAGCCATGAAACGGAGACCGGCCCCAGCACCAGCGGCGCCTCCGGAAATGGCGTCGCCACCGCTTTTGCGACTCCGCCCCAGATCCACAGCGTGCCCGACTGCATCGCGATCCAGGCGCCGATCATCACCAGCATGGTGGTGTCGATGTCGGAGCCGCGCAGCGGACGCAGCAATGTCAATTCGATGGCCGCACCCAGCAGCCATCCGGCCAGCACGGCCACGGGCAGCGCGAGAAAGAAGTTCAGCCCGAGCTGCTGCACCACGATGAACATGATGTAGGCGCCGAACGTGTAGAGCACGCCATGCGTGAAGTTCACGACGTTCATGATGCCGAAGATCAAGGTCAGCCCGATACCCAGCAGCGCATAGGTGCCGCCGAGCACGAGCATGTTGATCAGATGCTGGAGGAATTCGCTCAAGATTGTTCCCGGATGTTCTGCATTACCTCTCCCGCTTGCGGGAGAGGTCGGCGCGAAGCGCCGGGTGAGGGTTCTATCCTCTTGGGGAATCCCACCGCGGAGACACCCTCTCCCCAACCCTCTCCCGCAAGCGGGAGAGGGAGCGCACCTCCTCGTTGCTGCATCGAATCTGATCTCATCGCGCGTTAGAGCGTCTTCATCTCGATCTTGCCGTCGGCGATCTCGATGAGATAGACGTTCGGCTGGCTCTGACCGCTTTCCTTGCCCTCGGGCCCGGACTTGCGGAACACGATGTCACCGTTCAGCCCCTTGATGTTGATATTCCAGAGCGCCGCCTTGATCGCGGCCGGCTCGGCCTTGCCGGCCTTCTCGATCGCGGCGGCGACGGTGCGGATGCCGTCATAGCCGCGGAAACTCTCGGTGCAGCCCGCGAAGTCGAAGCCGCGCTTCTTCCATTCCGCGATGAAATAGTTGGTGGCTTCCGGGTTCGGCGTCTTGTCCGGGAACCAGGGCAGGAAGGTCGTCAGATGCATGGTGCCGTTGGCGGCCGCTCCCGCCTGGGCGATGATCTGGTCCGGGTTCTGCGAGCCGCCGGTGGTGATGATGCGCTTCTTCAGACCAAGGGCGGCGGCCTGCTTGAAAATCAGCGTGAGCTGGTCGACGGCGGTGGTGACGATGACGGTCTCGGAGTCCGAGCTCTTGATCTTGGACAGCTGCGCGCTCATGTCCTGCGCGCCCTGATCCATGGTCTCGACCAGGCCGATGCCGATGCCCTTCTCCTTCATCATCTTGCTGAAGTCCTCGGCGGTGCCGCGGCCCCAGTCATTGTTGATGACGAGGAAGTCGACCTTCTTGAGCGCGAGCTTGTCGACGATGCCCTTGAACGCCGCGGCCTCGATCGCCGAGGGGCGGCGAGATGCGGAAGATGAAGGGATTGCCCGTCGTCGTGATCTTGCCAGAGGACGAGGTCTCCACCACCATCGGCGTCTCGTATTCCATCAGCTTCGGCATCACCGCGAGCGTCAGGCTCGAGCCCCAGGCGCCCATCAGGACCGGCACCTTGTCGCTGGTGATGAGCTTCTCGGCGACGGCGGCGGCCTCCGTCGGGTTGCTCTTGTTGTCCTCGATGACGAGCTCGATCTTCTTGCCGAGGATGCCGCCCTTGGCATTTATCTCGTCGGCGGCGATCTTGGCCCCGTTGACGACGTAAGTGCCTGAGGCCGCGAACGCGCCGGTGAGCGGCTCGTTGACGCCGATCTTGATGGTCTGCGCCCCCGCGGCGCCGCCGAACAAGGCCGTCGCCAACGCGATTGCCGGAACCAGTCCGAGTGTTCGTGTCATGTTTGTCTCTCCAAATCCCACGCTGTTGATGTCAGGGCAGTCCAGACTTCGTCACTCCGCGGCGCCGGCGCGCCGATCATTCCGCGCCACCTCTTCCGAAGGCGCGGCGAAACATTTGCGCGAGCCGGGCTCGCAAGACGTCCGATGCAATCGACCAGAAGCTGAGCTCCGCCGGAGCTGCCTGCCCCGACGAGGCGCCGGACATGTGGCGGTCGAGATTGGCGGCGAACTCCGCAACGAGACGTTTTGCAAGGTCTCGCACCAGGCCGGGACGACCGACCTGAGCCAGCATTCCCGTGAGCGTGTAGCCGATCGACAGTTCGACCGCGGTCGCCGCGCCGCCTTCCAGCGGCAGCAGGCGGTAACGGATCTCGCCCTGCGTCGCGGAATGGCTGCGCTGGTCGGTGCCGATGCCGACGATGCGCCCCGAGAGTGTCGCGGGATCCCGCTCGACGCGCGCGGCACCCTCGAAGCTTACTCCGATCGGTCCGAGCCTGACGCGGATCGATCCTTCGACGCGCTCCGGCTTTGGCGTCGACGACAGCGATACGCCAGGGAGGCAGGCGGCGATGCTTGCAATGTCCTCGAATATCGCGAACACCTTTGCCGGCGGATACGGCAACGTGAAGCGCTGATCGAGTATTGTTGCCGGCGTGAAGTCGGGGATGCTGCTTAGGGTGGCACTTTCCAGTGCCGGAGCTGGCGCGTGCCGCGCAGGCCGCAGCTCGTTCCGGGCGGTTGCCGCTCGCCCCGAGCCGGCAGGACCAAGGATGGTGCGGCCGCCGCCTGCCTGTGGCGCGACGTTGCGCGCGCGCCTTGCCTCGATCACGGACTGCACCGCGCGCACAATGCCGACATAGCCGGTGCAGCGGCAGAGATTGCCGCTGAGGCCAATGCGAATCTGGCGCTCGTCGGCGTCGGGCAGACGCAGCACCAGGTCGCGCGCCGAGACCAGCATGCCGGGCGTGCAATAGCCGCATTGCAGGGCATGCTCGCGGGTGAAGGCAGCGCGCAGCTCGGTCGTGATCTCGTCCTCGTCGAGGCCTTCGATCGTGGTGACATCGGCGCCCTCGCAGGCCGCCGCATAGGTGATGCAGGAGCGCGCCGGCACGCCGTCGAGCAGCACGGTGCAGGCGCCGCAGACCCCGTGCTCGCAGCCGAGATGCGTGCCGGTGAGATCGAGCCTGTCGCGGACGAAATCGGCAAGGCTGGTGCGCGGCTCGGCGGGCAGCTCCACCGCGCGGCGATTGACCTGAAGCGCGATTGTGGTCATGCCGCGGCCTCCAGAACGGCGCGCTTCAGCACGCTGACATGGATGTGGCGCTGCGCGGCATCGTCGATGCCGGCTTTTGCGAGGAGCGCGTCGGCGACACGAACATCGAAACGCTGCTTGTAGTCCGCGGCGATCCGCCCGCCGAACAGCTCGGCATTCGTGACGACGATCGGCGCCGTGTCGATTGCACCGATGACGATACGCGCCGAGGCGGCGGCGGGATCGACCAGCACCGCACCGATCGCGTGCGCAAATTCGCCGGTCTTGCGGCAGCTCTTGGCATAACCCCAATGCGCCGTCGCCGATCGCGCCGGCACGTGGACCGCCTCGACGATCTCGCCGGCATGCAACGCAGATTCCAGCGCACCGACCACAAACGCTTCGACCGCCATCGATCGCGCACCGGCAAGACTGCGCAATGTCACGCGCGCGCCCAGGGCCGCCAGCGCCGAAATCCAGTCCGCGGCAGGATCGGCATGGCTGAGCGAGCCGCCGATGGTGCCGCGATTGCGGACCGCGCGGTACGCAATATTGGCGGCGACGGCCCGCATGGCTCCGCGGGTCACGTCGGCGGTGCGGCCGTCCTCGATATCGGCATGGGTGACGAGGGCGCCGAGCACAAGCTCGTCGCCGGAGACTTCTGCGCGCTTGAGCTCGGCAAGGCCCGAGATGTCGATAATCAGCTCCGGCTGCACCAGCCGCAGATTGAGCATGGGGCCGAGCGACTGGCCTCCGGCGATGATCTTCGCCGATCCGCCGCTTGCGGCCAGCATCGACAGAGCCGCATCGAGATCGCGCGGGCGCTCGTAAGCAAAGGGCGCCGGTTTCATGCCGCGCTCCTCTCAGCCGCACGCGCAGCCAGCACCGCCGCGACGACGCGATGCGGCGTGATCGGCGACTGCATCAGCTCGACGCCGAGCGGGCGCAGCGCGTCGTTGACGGCATTGGCGATCGCGGCGGGCGGCGCGATGGCGCCGCCCTCGCCGATGCCTTTCACCCCGAATTGCGTATAGGGCGACGGCGTCTCCATGTGGTCGAGGCGCGCGGCCGGGACCTCGGTCGGGCCGGGCAGCAGGTAATCCGCGAGCGTCGTTGCCAGCGGCTGGCCGGATGCGTCGAACGGCATTTCCTCGTAGAGCGCGGTGCCGATGCCTTGCGCGAGGCCGCCATAGATCTGGCCGTCGACGACGAGCGGATTGACCAGCACGCCGCCGTCCTCGACGATCACATAGTCGAGGATCTCCACCTCGCCGAGATCAGGATCGACCGCGACCACGGCTGCATGCGCGGCATAGCTGAAGGTGCCGCTGTCGCGCACGGGCTTGTAGCCTTGCGTGACCTCGAGCCCGCCCGGATCGACGTCTGGCGGCAAATCCTGCGGGCGGCGGTACCAAGTGTGGGCGATCGCCTTCAGGCTGACGCTGCCGTTGACGCCGCGCACCTCGCCGTTCTGCAACACCACGGAGGCCGGATCGTGCTGCAACAGTTTCGCACCGATGCGGCGCGCACGTTCGCCGAGCTCGCGGCAGGCGGTCGCGACCGCACCACCCGCCATCACCATCGAGCGCGAGCCCCAGGTGCCGGTCGAATACGGCGTCATCGCGGTGTCGCCGAGGAGGATCCGGATGTTCGCGACATCCACACCGAGGATTTCGTGTGCGACCTGGGCGAGCGTCGTCTCCATGCCCTGCCCGTGCGAGTGCACGCCGACGCGCAGTTCGAGGCCGCCGTCCGGCGTCAGGCGCGCCGTGGCCTGCTCATGGCCCGGCACCATCGGGATACCCCAGCCGGAATAGACCGAGGTGCCGTGCGCGGCCTGCTCGCAATAGATGGAGACGCCAACGCCGATGCGGCGGCCGCCGGCGTCACCCTGCTTTTGCCTGGCGCGGATGGCGCCGATGTCGATGGCCGCAAGCGCGCGGCGCATCGCTTCCGGATAATCGCCGCTGTCGAAATGCTTCTTGGTGATGTTGTCGAACGGCATCTGTTCGGGGCGCACCAGATTGCGCAGCCGGACCTCGCCGGGCTCGAGGCCGGCTTCCGCCGCCACGAGGTCGAGCATCAATTCCAGCGCAAAGCAGACGCCGGTGCGCGCGACGCCGCGATAGGGCAGGATCGGGCATTTGTTGGTGGCGACCGAGAAGGTGCGGCAGCGATAGGCCGGCATCTTGTAGGGGCCGGGCAGGATGCTGGCGACCTGCGCGGCCTCCAGGCAGGCCGAGAACGGATAGGACGAGTAGGCGCCGGAATCGACCGTCGCTTCGCAGTCGATGCCGCGCAGCGTGCCGTCACGGTCAGCATAGACAGTGATTTTGTAATGATGTTCGCGGCAATTGGAGCTGGCGACGAGATGCTCGCGGCGGTCTTCGAGCCAGCGCACGGGATGGCCGCAGCGCATCGTCAGCCAGGACAGGCAGACCTCTTCGGGCAACAGGATACCCTTGTGACCGAAACCGCCGCCGACGTCGGGCGAGATCACGCGGATCTGCCCCTCCTCCATGCCGAGGCATTCGGCGAGGCCGCTGCGCGTGATGTGCGGCATCTGCGCCGCCGAATGCAGTGTGAGCTGGTCGAGCCTCTTGTCGAAGGTCGCGACCACGCCGCGGCCTTCCAGCGGCGACATGCATTGCCGCGCCGTCGAGATCTCGCGCGTCACCTTGATCGGCGCGTCGAGCGCTGCGGAGATGTCGATCTCGTAATTGGTCTCCAGGAAGACGTTGTCGCCCCAATGTTCGTGCACCAGCGCCGAGCCGGGCTCGCGCGCCTTCAGCATGTCATGGATTGCGGGCAGCTCCTCCAGATCGAGCGTCACGGCCGCCGCGATGTCCTCGGCCTCGGCGCGGGTCGGCGCGAGGCACATCGCCACGAGCTCACCGACCTGACGCACCTTGCCGGTCGCCAGCACCGGCTGCTCAGAGATCTTGAAGCCCGGCAGCCCCGACACCGCCCTTATCGGCTTGATGCCGACGAGATCGGCTGCCGTGAACACGCTGCCGCGATGGCGTTCGGGCACATGGATGCCGCGGATGCGCGCATGCGCCAGCGGGCTGCGCACGAAGGCGACGTCCTGAAGACCGGCGAGCCTGACGTCGCCGACATATTGGCCGCGGCCGCGCATCAGGCGGTCGTCTTCCTTGCGCGGCAGCCGCGCGCCAACGCCCTGCCCCGTCCTGCCCGATCGAAATTCTCGCTCGTTGCGCAACTTCGCGTTCTCCTCCACCGCCCGGCCTTATGCCGCGACGGCTTGCGGCAGGATCGGCGCGACCGCGTCGAAGCGGGTGCCGGCGCGCAGGCAGAACGCCGGCTGCAGCAGGCGCTCGGCAATCACCTCGTTGTTCTCGTTGTCCTTGAGGACGAAGCGGCCGTTTCTCTCCGTGAGCACGGAGACGTCGGCGTCCATGCCGATCTTGAGCGCACCGATCTCCTCGCTGCGGCCAAGCATTCTTGCGGGATTGGAGGTGACCATCGGCACCACCTGCTCCAGCGACAGGCCGAGCGCCATCATCGAGCTCATCGCCTGGACCAGGCTGAACTTGGCTTGTCCCGCGAAGGGATGGTTCTCATCGTCCTCGTGCTGGTCGGGCGTTCCCGCCGGCGCGGGCACATGGGTGTTGTAGCCGTGGATGTCGGCGCCGAGCGTGGTCGGAATGATGCCGGCGGCGATCGCCTTTTTCGCGAGCCGATAGGAGAAATGGCTGCCGTGGCCGACGTCGACCTTGAGGCCGCGGTCGAGCGCGGCCTGGATCACCGGATGCATCTCGCCCTCGCGATTGACGAATCCGCCGGGATGGCGCGTGAAGGGATGCGCGAGGATGTCGCCCTCGCGCAACAGCGGAATGACGCGGGTGAGGATGGTGTCGGCATCCTCGCCGTTGGCGCCGCTCTCGGGCAGGCCCCAGAGCTGGCCGAAATGCACATAGACCGGCAGGTCGGCGCGCTTGCCGATCTCGGCCGCCATTTCGATGACGCGAATGCCCCAGCGCGCGAAGCCGCCGATCTCGGCATGAGCCTTGATGCCGCGCACGAGATCCAGATTGGCGGTTGCCGCCTTGACGGTCGCATCGATGTCGACGCCGTCGGGGCTGTAGAGCTGCGGATAGAAATGGCCCTCGAGACCGCCGACGAGATAGGCGGAGATAAACGCATAGACGCGCGAGGCCGAGGCTTCCGCGATGAAATGGCGGAAGCCCGGCAGCGTCATGCAGGACGGACCGCCCTGGTCGACCAGCGTCGTCACGCCGGACTGCACGCCCACCATGTCGGGGTTCATGCCGAAACGGCCGGAGACATATTGATAGACGTGCGCGTGGGTGTCGATCAGCCCGGGCAGCACCAGCTTGCCGCTGACATCGACGACCTCCTTCGCGCTGGTCGGCAGAATGTCGGATGCGACCGCCGCGATCTTGCCATTGCGGATGGCGACGTCCTTGAGGCCATCGACGCCGGAGGCCGGACAGATCACGCGGCCACCCCGGAGCAGAAGATCGAAGCTGGCAGTGACGGACATGGCGCTCTCCTCAGGCTCTTGCGCAGGCGGTTGCCCCGCTCTCGAATTACGAAGCATGCTTCGCATTTGGACGTTACGAAGCATGCTTCGCATTTGGACGTTACGAAGCATGCTTCGCATTTGGACAAAAGCAAGCTTCGTGCCATGATCCTGATGTAGCGAGCGCGTTCGAATCGAGCTAAGCGCGAACGGTCTGGGGTTGGGAGAGCGTGCATTGCGGCAAGCCAGGAAAAGTCGCAGCGGGGGCAAGCACCGCCCCTGGCCATTGTCGGAACGGCCCGGCTATTTGATCCGCCGGCTGCACCAGATTCACGTCGCGCTGTTTCAGGAAGCCTGCGGCGAATTCGAGGTCACGCCGCTGCAATACAGCCTGCTCTCGGCGCTGGCGGTGCGCGAAACCGCCGATCAGACCACTTTGGCGGCCGATATCGCGCTCGATCGCACCACGACAACAGGCGCCTTGAAGCGCCTCGCTGCGCGCAACCTGGTCGAGCGCGCGGTGAACAAGGACGATCGGCGCGCGCGATTGTGCCGCCTGACGCCGGCCGGCGCCGCGCTGCTGGTTAAAATCGAGGGCGCAGCACGGCGGGCGCATCGCGCAACGCTCGGCGATTTGAGCCAGCGGGAACAGGCGCTCTTCATCGAGATGATGCAGCGCATCGTGGCCGGCCATCCCAGTCGCGACAGCGCCGCTGCCCTATTCGACTAGAGGCGAGTGCTGCGCTTTTGAGTTGGGCTGCTTAATTTATCATCGTACCGCTGCCCGGCCGTGCATCGATCGCCACTATCCGGCGGGTCCGGCGTGCCGCGGCAGGCCGACGCGTCAGCATGCCCCGCGCTCGAAAACGCAATTGCATCCGAGGCGAGCCTCGCTGCGTCCGGCATCGAAACGCACCCTGCCCGGCCGCTCCGCGACCCATGGCACGATTTATGCTGCGATGATGCGAAGCGTGCTTCGTATTGGGGGATGTCATGACGGATTCCGAACTTCGCGCTGATATTCACAGCATCGAGCCAATTCCCGACGCGGACCGGGACTCCTCCGGGCCGCAGCAGATGTGGATCTGGGCCGGCGCCAACATCGCGCCGGTGAATTGGGCGCTCGGCGCGCTCGGCATCATCCTCAAGCTCGGCCTGATGGAGACGATCGCAGTCATCGTGCTCGGCAACATCGTGGGCTGCGCGATCTTCGCGACCTTCACGGTGATGGGGCACAAGACCGGCGTCAACCAGATGGTGCTGAGCCGGTCCGCCTTCGGCGTCCGCGGCGCCTACCTGCCGAGCATCCTGATGTTCCTGATGACGCTGGGCTGGATCGGCGTGAACACCTATTTCCCGGTCAAGGTCTCGATGGGCATCCTCGGCCAGTTCGGCGTGCCCGACACCTGGCTGGTCGAGATGATCGTCATCACGCTGGTGATGGCGGTGCAGGTGATGATCGGCGTCTACGGCTTCTACGCGATCCGCACCTTCGAGAAGTACACGGTGCCGCCGACCATCGCCATCATGGTGCTGATGAGCGTGCTGGCCTGGACGCGGCCCGGCGTCGTCAACTGGAACCTGACCACCTCGCTGCCGCCCGGCGCGCATCTGGCGATGCTGACGATGCTAATGACCGCAATCGGCGTCGGCTGGGGCATTTCCTGGGTCACCTGGGCCTCCGACTATTCGCGCTTCGTGCCGCGCTCCACGCCGTCGAAAGCCGTGTTCTGGTACAGCTATGTCGGCATGTTCGTGCCGACGGTCTGGCTCGGCATTCTCGGCGCGACCATTGCCTCGACGACGCTGGACACGGACCCCGCCAAGATGGTCAGCGCGGTGTTCGGCGGTCCTGTCAGCATCCTTGTCCTCCTGATGGTGCTGCACGGCCCGATCGCCACCAACATCCTCAACGTCTATTCGGCGGCGCTGGCGGCCCTGAGCGCGGGGCTGAAGCTCTCGCGCTTCTGGCTCACCGTGATCGTCGGTGTTGCCGGCTATCTGGTTACCCTCTACTTCATCTTCGCGCCGTCCTTCGCGAAGGCGTTCGACCATTGGATGATCAGCCTGCTGTTATGGATGAGCCCGTGGGCCGGCGTGGTGCTCGCCGACTTCTTCATCAAGCGCAAGGGCAAGATCGAGGTGGCCGAGCTCTATCGCTCGCCGGAGAGCAGCGCCTATGGCGACATCAACTGGGCCGGCATGATCGCGTTCTTCGCCGGCCTCGTTGCCGGATGGCTGGTGCAGGACGGCCTCGTCAGCGCGCTGCAGGGGCCGATCTCGATCCATCTGCTCGGCGGCGCCGATCTGAGCTGGTTGTTCGGAATCGGCGTGGCGGGCCTCGTCTACCTCGGGCTCGGCAAGTTCGCGACCTCGCCCACACCGGCCGTCGCGAGCCGTGCCGGCAGTTAGGCTGAGAGCGCTGACCTCGTCTTGCGTCAGCGCTTGCGGCCAAGCCTCACGATGATGTCGCCGGGCCCAAGTGCTCCGGCGACATGGCGGCGCAATCGCCACAGGCTCTCGCCGTCGACCAGCGACGGCATCGGCAGTTCGTGGTCGGCGAAATTGGCGACGATCTGCAGAACGTCGCCCTGCTCCGTCTGCCAGCGCACATCCACGCCGCCCATCTGAGGATCCGCGCCGAGCAATTGTCGCTGCGCCGAGACGAACCCGCGTTTGATGAGCGGCACGATCTTCTCATGCCGCATCTTCAATAGCTGCGTCGTCAATGCCCGGAACCTGGTGCCGGAAGGCGATTGCTCGATGCTGGTCCAGTCCAGCTTGGAGGCGCGGAAGGTTCTTTCGTCGCACGGGTCCGGGATCCCGGCGCGCGTTTCGGGCGTCGCGAACGCCTTGAAGTGCGAAAACTCCTTGCGGCGGCCTTCCCGTGTCAGTTCGGCGGCTTCGCCGGTCCAGTCGGCGAAGAACAGGAAGGGCGTTTCGGCTGCCGCTTCCTCGCCCATGAACAGCATCGGAATATGCGGGCTGAGCAGAACCAGTGCGAGGGCCAGCTCCAGCTTGTCCGGACCGACCAGCCGGGACAGACGTTCCCCCAAGGCGCGGTTGCCGACCTGGTCGTGATTCTGGGCAAAGAAGATGGTCGCTTCGGGCGGCAGATGAGCACTCGGCTCGCCGCGCGGCGCCTCGTGCAGGGGAAACACCTCGCCCTGATAGGCAAAGCCCTCGGTCAGGGATCGCGCCAAATGCTCGAGCGGCTTGTCCGCAAACGCCCGGTAATAACCTTCGTCCTCGCCCGTGAGCAGGACATGGAGCGCGTTGTGGAAGTCGTCGCCCCATTGCGCATCGTAGTACGTCGCTCGTCCCTGCGAACGCGCGAGCAGGTGCGCCTGATTGGCCTCGTTCTCCAGCATCAGATGGATGCGCCGGCCCGCCAGCTGGCTGCGCAGGGTCTCGGCGAGCTCGACCAGGAAATGACGTTTCGAGTCGTCCTTCAGCGCATGAACGGCATCGAAGCGCAGGCCGTCGAACCCATAATCGCGCAGCCACATCAGGGCATTCTCGATCAGAAACCCGCGCACGAACGCGCCGTCGGCTCCTTCGAGGTTGACAGCGGGCCCCCAGCCGGTGGTGTGGCGCGGGTTGAAGAAGTTCTCCGCACAGAGATGCAGATAGTTCAGCTGCGGCCCGAAATGGTTATAGACGACGTCGAGATAGATCATGATGTCCAGGGCATGCGCGGCGCGCAGCAGCCGCTTGAGATCCTCCGGCCGGCCATAGCGGGCATTCGGCGCGTTCAGGAGCACGCCGTCATAGCCCCAATTGTGCCGCCCGGGGACGTCGTTGAGCGGCATCAGCTCGATGGCGGTGATGCCGAGATCGCGAAGATAAGGCAGCTTCTTCTCGACGCCGGCATAGGTCCCCTCTTCGCTGAACGTGCCGACATGCAGCTCGTAGATCACCGCTTCCGCCCAGGGACGGCCCGGATAGAGCACCGGGTCCCTCAACGCGGCCGTATCGACCACCTCGCTCGGCGCGCCGACGTCGTCCGGCTGGAAGCATGAGGCGGGATCGGGCACGACGAGGTCTTGGTTGATCCTGAACTGATAGCGCGTGCCGGCGCGCGCAGTTTGGCTCAACAGCTGATACCAGCCGTCCGCATCGCGCGGCATCTTCCGTGGCGGCTGGCCGATTTCGAGCAGCTCGACCGATCGCGCCGTCGGCGCCCACAGGTTGAACGAAACCCCATGATCGACGATCTGAGGACCATGGCGCCGACTTTGCTCGGCCATTCCCAGTCTTTGACTCAAGCCCATCCCCTTTCGCGGCATGCCCACCTCGGCATGCAATTGCGCGCGTCGGAGCGACAAAGCGGAGCCGTGTGCGTTCGTTCCTCCACGGCGCCTACGCCGGACATTTGCAGCGCAACGGGAACGGAATCAGCAGCGCGACGGTTACCACCCCAGACAGGAGCCGTGGCCATGCGCCGCCCGAAGCCGCAACTGATCCGCAACAAGCTCGACCTGACCGACCGCGCCCAGGTGCGCCTCGTCAAGAAACGGCTCGGACTTTCGGACGCTGAGCTGATCGCGATCGTCGGGCGGATCGGCAACTCCATTCCGGCCATCAGCAAGGAGGCGGCTCTGCAAAAAGCCAACGCGCCGTCTAAGCCGGCCGACGTGGAGCCCATTACCGCGACTGCGCCGACATCCTGACGGGCAACTCGGGGGCAGAGATGGACCAGCCAGCACATTCAGACGACGCCCTGACGCGGACGGCCTCACGCCTGCGCCGCACCCGGATCACCGAAGGCAGACCTTTCCCGCTCGGCGCCACCTGGGATGGGCTCGGCGTCAATTTCGCTCTGTTCTCCGCCCACGCCACCAAGGTCGAGCTCTGCCTGTTCGACGATACCGGCGAAGCCGAGCTCGAGCGTATCGAGCTGCCCGAATATACCGACGAGGTCTGGCACGGCTATCTGCCCTCCGCTCGCCCCGGCACCGTCTACGGCTATCGCGTCCATGGTCCTTACCAACCCGACGCCGGCCACCGCTTCAATCCCAACAAGCTCGTGCTCGATCCCTATGCCAGGCAGCTGGTCGGCCAGCTCCGCTGGGGGCCGGAGCTGTTCGGCTACCGGCTGGATCACGCCGACAAGGATCTGTCCTATGATGAACGCGACAGCGCGCCCTTGATGCAGAAATGCCGCGTCATCGATCCCGCCTTTACCTGGGGCGTGGCGCGCAAGCCGGAAGTGCCGTGGGAGCGCACGATCGTCTACGAGATGCACGTCAAGGGCTTCACCCAGCTGCATCCGCTGGTGCCGGAAGCCGACCGCGGCACGTTCTCGGGCCTCGCACATTCGGAAATCCCGGCTTACTTGCGCTCGCTCGGCATCACCAGCGCCGAGCTATTGCCGATCCATGCCTTCGTCGACGACAGCTATCTGGTCGAGAAAGGCCTGCGCAATTACTGGGGCTACAACTCCATTGCTTTCTTCGCGCCGGAGCCGCGTTATCTGAAGGCGACGTCGGCCAACGAATTCAAGGCCATGGTCAACCAGTTTCACGCCCATGGCATCGAGGTCATTCTCGACGTCGTCTACAATCACACCGCCGAAGGCAACGAGCTCGGCCCGACCCTGTCGTTCAAGGGCATCGACAATGCCAGCTATTACCGCCTGCTGCCGGACGAGAAGCGCTACTACATCAACGACACCGGTACCGGAAACACCGTCAATCTCTCGCATCAGCGTGTGCTGCAACTCGTCGCCGATTCCTTGCGCTACTGGGCGACCGAGATGCGGGTCGACGGCTTCCGTTTCGATCTCGCCACCATCCTGGCGCGCGAACCCTATGGCTTCGATGAAGGCGGCGGCTTCCTCGACGCCTGCCGCCAGGACCCCGTGCTCTCCAGCGTCAAGTTGATCGCAGAACCCTGGGACATCGGGCCCGGTGGCTACCAGGTCGGTCAGTTTCCGCCGGGCTGGGCCGAGTGGAACGACAAGTTCAGGGACACCGTGCGCGCCTTCTGGAAGGGCGATCCAGGCACGCTGGCCGACTTCGCCAAGCGCGTCTCGGGCTCCGGCGACCTCTTCAACAAGCGCGGACGCCGGCCCTGGGCCAGCGTCAATTTCGTCACCGCGCATGACGGCTTCAACCTCAACGATCTCGTCTCCTACAACGACAAGCACAACGAGGCGAATGGCGAGGACAATCGCGACGGTCACAGCAACAACCATTCCTGGAATTGCGGCGCCGAAGGGCCGACCAACGACCCCGAGATCACCGCCTTGCGTGAGCGCCAGAAGCGGAATCTGCTGGCGACGATGCTGCTGTCCCACGGCACGCCGATGCTGCTCGCAGGCGACGAGTTCGGGCACACCCAGAACGGCAACAACAACGCTTACGCCCAGGACAACGAGACCACCTGGCTCAATTGGATGGGCATCACCGCGAACGGCCGCAGCCTGCGCGAGTTCGTGCGCAAGCTGATCGCCACCCGCAAGGCGTTTCCGATCCTATATCGCAGCCGCTTCCTGGTCGGCTCGCACAACGAGGAGCTCGACGTCAAGGATGTCACCTGGCTGTCGCCGTCCGGCGAGGAGATGACGACGGAGCAATGGCAGGACGGCAACGCCAAATGCTTCGGCATGCTGCTCGACGGCCGCGCGCAGGAGACCGGGATCAAGCGGCGCGGCTCGGACGCGACCATGCTGCTGGTCTACAACGCGCACCACGACGTCGTGAACTTCACCCTGCCGGAGGTCACCGAAGGACACAGCTGGCTGGGTTTGATCGATACCAATCGGCCCGACGCACCGATGGCCGAGTTCGAGTTCGGGCATGCTTACGCGGTGACCGCGCGCTCGCTCGTGGTGTTCGGCCTTGCCAACGACAGCATCGCGACGCGGCGCCTCCGCCAAGGCCTCGGCGCGCTGCTGGACATCGCCGATACGCCTCTGCCCGAGTAGCCGCGTTGCCGAGGCTCGGAGATTGTTTTGGATGCGTGTCGTTCGAAGCCCTTGGAACACCGCATCAAGAGCCGCGTTCATTGTCGGCATTGGAGCTTTGAAATGAATGTCGATTGCTCGCCGCCGCTCCCGCGATCAATCTCCGCTACGGCCGTGCGCGCCATTGCAGGAGGTACCGGTGATCGGCGCGACCACCTGACCGGCAACTGGCGCCCGTCTTGACCGACCGTGCAGCTGAGCCAGGCGGCGCATCCGCAGCCGAGCGTCCTCTCACCGCCATCGCGTTCTCCGGCGGTCTCGGCCTCGGCGCCTATCATGGTGGTGTGTTCGAAGCACTCACCTCTCTTCGGCTGCCGATCGACTGGGTGACCGGTTCGTCGGCCGGGGCCATCACGGCCGCGCTGATCGCGGGGAGCCCGCGCGACGATCGGCTGCGAAATTTACGCAGCTACTGGCATGCACCAAGCAGTCCATCCGACGTGCCGAACGCGGGCCGCCATACCTTCGCGTGGCTGAGCTCGATCAATACGCGCGTGCTTGGTCATTCCGGTTTCTTCCACCCCCGCCTCCCCATTCCGGCGTCTCACTACGGCGGCCTCTACGATCTCGGCCCGACCCGGCAACGCCTGCAGCGCTTGATCGATTTCGGACGTCTGAACGGCGGCGATCTGCGGATCACGATCTGCGCCACGGACGTCGAGAGCGGCGATGCCGTGTTCTTCGACTCCGCGTCGGAGCGGATCGAGATGGACCATATCCTGGCCAGCTGCGGGTATCTCCCCGAATTCGCTCCGGTGCAGATCGCCGGCCGCTGGCTTTGCGACGGTGGGTTCTCGCTGAACGCGCCGTTCGATCCGATCCTCGAAACTGCAGGCCCGCTCCGCCTCTATGTGATCGATCTGTTTCCGCGCGATGGCAAGGTCCCTAACGGGCTCGAGGCCGCCTCCGAGCGGAAGAGCGACCTGACCTTCGGCAACCAGACCTTCCAGCGCCTCGGCTACGCGCTGGAGGCCCGTCAGCTTCGCGCCGAGCTTCAGGACCTCCACTACGACGACGAGGTCTATCTCCTGAGCTACCGCCCGGGCCGCGAGGAAGCCGGGCCGGAAAAATCCTTCGACCTGTCGGGGACGGCCATGGCGCAGCGCTGGCGCGCCGGCTTTCTGGACATGCAATATGCCGCAAGCCTCACTCCAGCCCCGAACGAGATCTGCAGCGTGCGGCGGCCCTAAAGCGGAATGGCTTTAGGTTGAATCGATTGCCACGGGCTCGGTGCAACCTCTCCCGCTTGCGGGAGAGGTCGCGCCGAAGGCGCGGGTGAGGGCGTTCTCCTCTAGGCGGCCATCCCATTGCGGAAACACCCTCTCCCCAGCCCTCTCCCGCAAGCGGGAGAGGGAGTGCACTTACCTTGTCGCAATCAAACCTGATCTCATCACGCTTTAACGATGTCTCTCGGTGTCGGGACCCGAGCTAGGCGCTGTCCTGCCGTCACGCCGCTCGCGAATGTCGCGCAGCAACCGCCTGAGACCGTCATCGGCAGCCATGCCGTCGGGCGGGCGATCGTGGTTATGCCCCAGTTCGCGAGCACGGCCTCCTGCACCGGATTGCGCTGCGCGACGAACACGAAGGATCTCGGCCGGTCCTGGCTGTGCCCGGACTCGTCCCAGATCTGCCAGATCCGGTGCAGCAACAGCCGAATGTTCGGGTCGGACATGCTGTATCCGACGAAGAGCAGCGTGCTGCCCAGCGCATCGGCGCGAAAGCGGATATCGAGCGGGGAATTGAAGGCGAGCCGGTTGAGAAAGTCGGTCTCGGTCAGAACCAGCGAAGCATCGTCGTCGAAGTCGCCGTGGAATTTGATGATGTGGGTGACACCGGCACGCGCGCTCGCGATCTCCTTCGCGTTGCTGATCTTCGCAAAGGGCTTGTTCAGCACGTCGAACGCGGTTTCGAGATTGCGGTCGTAATTGGTGGTGTAGATGACCGGAAAGTCCAGCTCGACGATCATCCGGTGCAGCTCTGAAGCGGCGATCTTCTCAGGGTCGACACGCCAATTGCGGTCGAGCCAGCTGCGCAGCGGGCCGATCCCGCCGCGCTTGATCCGATAATATTCCGCGAGCATCTGATAGCCGCCATGCATTCCATCGATGACGTTGCGATCGAGGCCGAGATCGTCAAGGAGATGATCGATCAGGGACTGCCAGGACGGCAGGCCGACGGCCATCGAGACACCGGCGCCCACAAACAGGACAGCGCGGCGTCGCTCGATCGCCGCTGCCAGGATGTCGTGAGGCGGCCGCTCCTCAGATATGAGCCCCGTGGTTTGTTGGTCCATCAACCTTGAATGATTGGGCGCGCGACGCGTTCCTAATCCCGGACCACCCCTCACCGGCCGAGCGGCGAGGATGTCTCGCGCGCCGTCTGCGCCGCGAACCGGGCGATCAGGCGCCGGAGCTGCGCCTTGTGCACCAGGCGCGCCGCCGTCTTCGGCGAGACCCAGATCGCCTCCCGCTCGCCCTTCTCGGGCCACCAGCGCTCCCGCCCGTGCACCTTCATGGGGAAGACGGCAACGCTCATGGTCCGCTTGCGATCACCTTTTCGCTTGCGATGCTTGAAGCTGCCCAGTGCGCGCGTGGCCACGACACCGACCAGGCCCGCCTCCTCATAGGCTTCGAACGCAGCCGTCAGGTGCGGCTCCTTGTTGCGCATCGGCGATCCCTTTGGGACGCTCCACCTGCGCTTGCGCCTGGTCGTGATCAGCATCACCCGCAGCTCCGACTTGTCCAGACGAAACGGCAGAGCGGCAAATTGCTTCTTTCCCATCAGGCGCCTCCAACTCGCGTCTGATAAGCGAGCGCCGCAGCCATGGTTCCTTTTTGCGAAGTGGCGCCTCGCGTGGGGGCGCGGGAATTTCTAGGAAGCCTGAACTCCACCATGGTCACCTCCGCGCTCAGACCGGCGAAAAACAGCGCAACTGCAAGAGATCGTCGATGGAGAGGCCGAACAGCACTGGTCGAAACGCTGGTGCCGTTGCGAGCACGAGCAGCAGCAGAAAGATCACGTAGACCAGAGCCGGCGGCGTGTTTCTAACGACCCTGTAGGCTGCCTTTCGCATGCACTCCCTCCTGCGCCCCCACGCGTGCCATGGCAACGCCCATGAAGATCATCGCAGCCCCCCACAGCAGGAAGCCGATATCCCAGAAAATGCGCTGGTCGTCGGGCACGGTCTCGTTCACCTGATGCAATCTCAGGATCTGGTGATCGACCACGCCTTCAGCGAGATTGAAGATGCCCCACCCGATCAGGATCGTCCCGAAACACTGCGAGCCGGACCACCGCGGCGCGCTTCGGCGTGTCCGCTGCCACAGCAGAAAAAGCCCGGCGAGCACTAGGACGTAGGCGGTACTGTGAAAGATGCCGTCCCAAGTCGTATTGAGGGTGATGTTCTCGATGGAATTGAGCGGATACCAACCGCTTAACATATGATGCCATTGCAGCAGCTGATGAAAGACGATGCCGTCGAAGAATGCGCCGAGGCCAAGTCCGAGAAGGACGCCTGCGGACGTCGGGAAATCGCTTTGTCTGTCTTGCATGTGGTGAACTCGTGCGCGGCTCGGCACTTCCGATGCGGAATCAAGCCATGCCGCACGCGCACGTTCCTATGGCAATCAGCATCTCACTGGGATCGAGCTTGCGATCAATCGTGCCAATTCATCGGGACTAACATACGTTAGGCGAGCCAGACATTCGTCGGCACGCGTGCGCGATTGGTTATCGGCTTCATTCCCGATAGGAACGTTCGATATCACGCTGCGTCTGTCGCTCACATGTTGGAGATGCACATGCCGAGAAGATCGTTCTTGCTTGCTTTGGGTGGCCTCGGATTGTCGACCCTGAGTAACCTCAGGGAAATCGCATAGTGCGTAGCGACGGAAGCCAGAGAGGCGATCATGGCATACGCCCTGCTCAAGGACGGAGAGAAGATGAGCCGCACGTTTCCGACCAACGAGGAAGCGCTGGAGAAAGCCGATGAGGCGGGGTTGGTCGAGCCGAGCCTCGCGATGATGCGGACCTAGACTGGACGCCGGTCAAGCCGGCGTCCTGATCAGAGGCAGGGCAATCGCATATGACTTGTGGCGGCGGTCTGCGCGCACGCCTCGTCCTTCCAGACGGCGCTGACGCGCCTCCTCAGGATGAGGCTAATCGGTGTCAGTGCCCGTTGAAACTGCTGCCGCGCACTCCGACCTCATCCTGAGGAGCCCGCCTCAAGCGGGCGTCTCGAAGGATGGCCGCAGGGAAAATCTCAAATGCGATAGCCCTGCTGATCAAGGGGTCAGCATCATAGGCTTAGCATCCCCTGCAGATGCCTTTGATCTTTCGATCCGCTTCGGAATCGCGGGAGGTCTCCGAACGAATCTGGTCGTCGCCCTGCAGCGAGGGTCCGGGCGTGACGGTCCCATCGATGCGTCCGACATTGGAGCCGCCTGCCGGATTGCCGGGTCGCCCGACCGTCGTCGATCCCCTTGGGCCTGCGCCACCGCTCGACTGAGCCGTTCCGGCCGAGTTGGTTCCGGGCGCCGAGGACGTGCTCCCGGCCGCCCCGCCACCGGCGCTTCCTCCCGTGCCACCGCCGCCACCCTGTCCCCATGCGGGACCGGCGGTGGCGGCCGCCAATACGGCGACCAGCACGAGACCCATTCTACTCATCGCATGTCTCTCACTGGGTTTGTTGAGGTCGAGCGTCATCGGTCTTGCTGATAGCCCTGATTGGTCGTGTTCTGCTTGATATTGCCGTGGTGGCCCTGGGTGTCGAAGTTCTCGCGGCCCGGCTCCCGTTCCGCCGTTTCGACGACGGGGTCGGAACCCGGCCCTTTGTTGCTTCGCTGCTCTTCGGGGACGGGAGGCATTTTTGACATCTTTTGCTCCTGTATCGCTTCGCGATCCTGATACGGAGCAATGAACTGCGCCCGGAGTCGTTCCTGAACCGATCGCCGCAGCCGGAACCATGACAAAGCCGCTGGAACGAGCTGATACTGCTCGGGTTGTTGCCTTATCGGCACCGCGCAAATCCCCCGGAGAGCACACATGCCAAAGGCGACTGAACCTGAAACCGATCCGCGAGAGACACCGCTCGACGATCCACGCCGGAAGACCGATATGCCGACGCACCGGCAGACGAACAAGCCCTGGCAAGGCAATCCCGAGAAGGAACAGATCGATCCGGAACGGCCGCCGCTGGATCTGGAGCGGTGGCAGAAATCGAAGACGCACTAGGCGGCGGTCGCCGGCCTAGCGTCAGACCCTGTCGAGATCATGAATGACGGGCCGCAGCGGCCCGCCGGAATCGAGCTCCAGCGTTGCCAGCGTAATCGGCAGCTTGAAGCGTCGCTTCCCTGCGCTGCCTGGATTCAGATAAAGCACGCCGTTGACGGTTTCGATCCGCGCGCGGTGGGAATGCCCTGAGACCACGACGTCGATTTCGAGCTCGGCAGGATCGATCGTCAGCTCGTTGAGGTCGTGCAGGACGTGGAAGCTGCGGCCGCCGAGGCGCAGCGTTTGTGTTTCGGGAAAGCGTTCAGCCCACGTGCCCCGGTCGACATTTCCCCTGATCGCGGTGACGGGTGCGATGCGGCAAAGCCCGTCCATCACCGCCTGGGCGCCGATGTCGCCGGCGTGGATGATGTGCGAGACGCCGGCGAGGCAGCGCTCCGCCTCGGGCCTCAGCAGTCCATGCGTGTCGGCGATCACCCCAATCGTGAACGTCATGTCAGATCACGGCTTCAGTGCACTACATCCAGCGGCATCCGGCCGATTTCCTCACCATCCTCGTTCGTGACGAGGATCGAGAAGTGGCGGCCCTTGAGCTCGGGACGCTCCTCGAGCAGGCGCCGCGCAATCTCTTCGGCGACATCCAGAGCCTTGATGTCGTCCGGCAAATCGGCACCTCCCTCGTCGGCTACGGTTTCAGAATCCACCAAATCAAAATGATAGAGCGGCAACGTCTGGTCCTCGGATGTTTCCCGCAGGAACGCGCGGTTTCGGGGCTTCGTTCCGGCGCCGGAGCCATCTGCGGTCCGGCGGGGGCATCGCCGTCGGGTCCTCGGCGCGAGATTGCCGCGGACTCACGCGCGGCGCCGCCGCGTCCTCGCGCGGGGCCTGGAACGGCCCGCCCTCGATGCCGCGAATGCCAGGCCGGCAGCGATCCCGAGCACCACGAGCCCCTTGCTGAGCACAGCGGCCGGCGGAACCTGCTTCCGCACCAGCCAGCCGCCGTCGACGGACGTGCCCTGCGGACCCGCTTCGAGCAAGGTGCCTTCGTTCCTTGCTGCGGGACGCGCGCGCGACAGTAGCCAGCGGAATGCAGCTCCTATGATATTCTCGGTGATCTCAGGGGCAATCGCATAGGCCAGTTGCCCGGCGCGCGCCGGCCACCCCACGGCCATCTCGTCACGCGGCGCGCGGACGAGGCTCAAGAGGGTCTGGGCTACATCTTCGGATTGATAAAGCAGCGGACCAGGATCGAGCCTTCGTCCGGAGACGTTGGCGCCGTGGACGAAGCCCGGCGTATCGACCATGGACGGAAAGACGCCACAGACGTGAATGTCGGGATGAGCCCGGAGCTCCTGACGCAAGCTTGCGGTGAAGCCGCGCAGGCCGAACTTGCTGGCGGTGTAGGCTGCGGCAAAGGGCGTCGGCGCCCAGCCGCCGAGCGAGATGTTGTTGATCAGGACACCGCGGTTCTGGCGGAGGAAGATCGGAAGCACCGCGAACGCGCCATGCATGGTGCCGAGCAGATTGACCTCGATGGTCCGGCGATGAAGCACGATGTCCGCGTCCTGATAGGCCCCGAACACGCCCGTGCCGGCGTTGTTGATCCAGACGTCGATGCCGCCGAAGGCCTCGTCCGCCGCACCGGCCAGACGCTGCACCGCCTCCGCGTCAGTGACGTCGGTTGGCACGGCCAGCGCGCGGCCTCCGAGCGCCTCGCACTCGGCAGCAAGCCGCATCAAGACCTCGCCGCGGCGTGCGGCGAGGACCACGCTTGCGCCCTCGCGCGCAAACGCCAGCGCCGCGGCGCGGCCGATTCCACTGGAGGCGCCGGTGATGACGACGCGCGTGCCGACCATCTGCCTGTGCTCGCGTCCCGAGACCTTCGCCGGAAGCAGCCAGCGCAGGGATCGCCGCAGGCGTGCCGTTCCCTGTGTTTCGAACTAGTCACCATGCGCAAAGATCACCCGCTCCGGAGCCAGCTTCACGAGCCGCTCGGCCGCAGCTCGCGCCGAACGGCCGCCGAGGCGGAGCAGCAGCCGCAGATAGACCGGGGCCTTCCCGTCCGGCCTGGCAATGCCGAGCAGGTTCGCCGCAGCCGCATTCGAGGCGCTGAGGTGGTCGGGATCGAGGTTCTGCACGAGATCGGTCAGAACCAGCGTCCGGCTCCGTCTGTCGAACAGCTCGATCTCCGAGAACATCGGAGCATTCACCGACACCGTTTCGAGATCGGCGGCCCATTCCTCCGGCGTCGTATCCCCAAGCTCGCGATCGATACGCAGGCCCGCCGCCCGCACCTGCCAGCGCGCCGCAAGGCCGCGCGCGGCAAGGACCGCTGCCTGCGGCAACTGCCTCTGCCATTCAGGCAGGAACATCCAGTGCGCAATATTTGGCGCCAGCAGGCATCTGATCGTGCCCAGCCGCTCCAGCTCCTGGCGCAGAGCCGGCGAATATCTCACCGGCGAATGCAGCACGAGGTCGCCATTCGACAGGCGGATCACGGTCATCCGCACGGGCAGTTGCAGGCCGGCGGCGCTGATCGGCTTGTCGTTCACGATCCAGATATCGTCTGTCACGCGCGACAGGCTGGCGGTCGACACACCGGCGTCGGAACTTTGCATGAGCGTCTTTCCCTCGCGAAGACGTTGCTCCAAAGCGCGTGGGCGGCGCTCGTTCCTCAGCAATGTCTTGGAAAGAATGGCCTGGAAATCACATCGCTGCGGTCGCTCTACCTGCTTCGAGGCGGGCCTGCAGCCCGTTTCGGACCTCGGCAATGACAGGACCCCAGTCGTCCGGCCGTGTTTGATGAAACAGCCGCAGGCTCGGATACCAGAACGAACGCGCGCCGGATTGAGGCCAGCGCCAGTCGCAATCGGCATGCAGCAAGACCCAGGCCTCGCATCCCAGCGCGCCCGCAAGGTGCGCCACCATGGTGTCGACACATACGACGAGATCGAGCTGCCGCAGGCGGTGGCCGAGCGCTATGATGTCGGGCGTGCTGACGTCCCGCGCCCCGATCGCCGCGAGCTCATCGGCGCTGGCGCCGCGCTGGAGCGAATGGAGCGTCACGCCGGGACCCGCGAGATTGCGCAGCAAGACGGCCGGAACCTCCCGCCGCTTGTCCCACTCACCGACTTTCCAGACCAGGCCGACGGCCAGACTTTGTTCTCGCCGAAGCGGCGGAAGAGCAATTGGAGGCAGCGCCAGGTAAGGACCACGCATCTCCACCTGATCCCGGCGCGCTCTGATGGCGTGCGGTACCTCCATGATCTCGATGTCGACCTCGAAAGCGCTCTCGGGCGCACCATCATGCAGCGGGATGGCGCGATCGACGCCCGCTGCGCCCTCGACCAGCGGCAGCACCTCGGGTTGACACCACAGGGTGACGCTGCGCGCAATCGCGCGAAGCGGCTTCATGAAGCGCAGGAACTGGATGGTGTCGCCGAGTCCGTGATAGCAGCGCACCAGCACGTGCTTATCGTTCATGTCCTCGCCGCGCCAGATCCGCTGGAGATGGCGCGGGCCGGTGTGCTTGGGCGGATGCGCGATCTCCAACAAATCTCGATCGTTGATCGTCCAGGCGCGTGCGAAATCGCCCGCCCTGATTGCTTCCGCCCAGCCGCCCGCCATGTCGCGCGGTCGCTAATGTCGCACGAACTTGTGGAATCGACTGAGCTTGCCGTCCTTGGTTCGATCCTGATGCAGGAACGCAATGCCGGCTTCATCGAACTTTTCGAAGAACTCGTCCCAGCTGATGCGATCCAGCGCTTCGTCCGGCGGATCAAAATCAATGCGCAGGATTCCTGCGTGGCCATCCTCCTCCGTCGCCTTCACCGTCGCCGGCCTCCCGCCGCGCTCCTCGGCCCATTTCTGGATGACGTTGTGATCGGTAGTCTCGTGAGCTTCGCTGTTTTGCGCCTTGGACGTCATGTCACACCCTCGTTGACTAGCCGGGCGATGAACCCGCGCACTGCATCGAACCATTGGCCGACAAACGCGGGCCGGGGTGATTTGTTCTTCGCGATAGTACGAAGCGGTCGCGCGAGGCGAGCATCATCTTCTTCATCTTCTTCATCTTCTTCATCTTCTTCATCTTCATCATGAAAGTCGTTCGTTCCGAGCAGGCGGTACGGGATTTTATCCCATGTTAAGCGCGTCGCATTTTGACGCGAGGAATCGGCCAAGGCGTGCCGCCCGCCATCTCCTTTCCAGGAACGAACATACCTTCCACACGTTCGCCGACGTACTTACACCGACTCTTGCACCGACGCCGCGTGCTTCCGGAGGGCTTCATTCCATGCATTCTCGTCTCCAACACAGGCGCCGCGTGCGCGTCGGACTCGTCGGCGTCGGCAATTGCGCGAGCTCCTTCGTCCAGGGCCTCACCTACTACCGCAACGCCAAGTCGAACGAGCCGGTCCCGGGGCTGATGAACGCGGACCTCGGCGGTTACCATATCAGCGACATCCAGATCGCTTCGGCGTTCGACGTCAACGCCAACAAGGTCGGCCGCGACGTCGCCGATGCGATCTTCGCCCCGCCCAACAACACGCACCGCTTCTCCGACGTCGCGCCGACAGGCGTGATCGTCCAGCGCGGTCCGGTCCTGGATGGCATCGGACATTATCTCACCGACGACGTTCCGATTGCGGAGGTGCCGGAGGCCGACGTGTCCGAAGTGCTGGCGATGTCCCGCACCGACGTCCTGGTCTCCTATCTTCCGGTCGGCTCGCAGCGCGCCAGCGAGTGGTATGCGGCGCGCGCCATCGAGGCCGGCTGCGGCTACGTCAATTGCATTCCGGTCTTCATCGCCTCCAATCCGGATTGGCAGCGCCGCTTCGAGGAAGCGGGCCTGCCGATCGTCGGCGACGACATCAAGAGCCAGGTCGGTGCCACCATCCTGCATCGCGTGCTCGCCAATCTGTTCCGCGAGCGCGGGGTGCGGCTCGACCGCACTTACCAGCTCAATGTCGGCGGCAACACCGATTTCAAGAACATGCTCGAACGGGAGCGGCTGGCCTCGAAGAAGATCTCCAAGACCCAGGCCGTGACCAGCCAGTTCGACGTCCCCATGGACCCCGACAACATCCATGTCGGACCGAGCGACCACGTGCCGTGGCTCACCGACCGCAAGCTCGCCTTCATCCGCCTGGAGGGAACGACGTTCGGCGGCGTTCCCCTGAGCGCCGAGGTCAAGCTCGAGGTCTGGGACTCCCCGAATTCGGCGGGCGTCGTGATCGACGCGGTGCGCTGTGCCAAGCTCGCCATGGACCGCGGCCAGGCCGGAGCGCTGACCGGCCCGTCCAGCTATTTCATGAAATCACCGCCGCAGCAGTTCACCGACGAGGAGGCCGGGCGGCGGACGCGCGCCTTCATCGACGACAAGGCGTTTGCGTGATGGCTGGCATTATTCATCTCGTCCGGCACGGTCACCACGCCCTGCTCGGCCGCATCCTGTGCGGCCGGATGAAAGGCGTCGCGCTCGACGATCTCGGCTGTGAGGAAATGGCGCGCTGTGCCGGCACCATCGCGCCGCGGCCATCGCTCATTCAGTCCAGTCCGCAACGGCGCTGTATGCAGTCGGCATGCATCCTCGCGGCGCATTTCAGGCTGCCGGTCGAGATCGTTCCCGCCCTCGACGAACTCGATTATGGCGAATGGACCGGACGATCGTTCGACGACCTGGCGCCGGATCCCCGATGGTCACGCTGGAATAAGCGACGCGGCACCAGCCGCCCGCCCGGCGGCGAGAGCATGCGGTCGCTTCAGAGCCGCATGGTCGCTCATCTGGAGCAGTTGCGTGGCGATCGCAATCTCGACGCCGTCGTGCTCGTCAGCCACGCCGAGCCGATCCGCGCCGCGCTGCTGCACTATTCGCGCACGCCGCTCGACCAGTTTCTCTCGATCGAGATCGATCCGGCCAGCATCAGCACGCTCCGCGCCGACAGAAGCGGCATGAAGATCACCGGGATCAACAAGCGGGTGCCGGCGTGAAGATCGTCATCTTCGGCCTGACAATCTCCTCGTCCTGGGGCAACGGTCACGCCACCTTGTGGCGCGGCCTCTGCAAGCATCTCGCGCGTTCGGGACACAGCGTCGTCTTCTTCGAGCGCGACGTGCCCTATTATGCCGGTGCCCGCGATCTCTACGAACTGCCGGGCGGCGCGCTCCGGCTGTTCGCTAACTGGGACGATGTGCGGCAGGCGGCAATCGCCGAAATCCGTGACGCCGACGTCGCGATCGTGACCTCCTATTGTCCCGATGCGATCGCCGCGACCGAGCTGATCCTCGCCGAGGATCGTGCCGTTCCCGTGTTCTACGACCTCGATACGCCGGTCACGCTGGCAAGGCTCACCGCCGGCGAGGCTGTCCCCTATATCGGCCCGCGCGGCCTGCGGGACTTCGCGCTGGTGCTCAGCTTTACCGGAGGGCCTCACGTTGCGGACGAATTCCGCAACAGGCTCGGCGCGCGCGACACCCAGCCGCTTTATGGGCATGTCGACACAGACATCCACCATCCGGTTACGCCGCAGCCGCATTATCGCGCCGATTTGTCCTATCTCGGCACCTACTCCGAAGACCGCCAGCGCACGCTCGAGACGCTTTTCGTCGCGCCCGCGCGGGCGCGCCAGGATCTCCGTTTCCTGATCGGCGGCGCGCAATATCCGGACGATTTCCCATGGTCGCCCAACATCTATTTCGTGCGGCACCTACCGCCGTCCGAGCACGCGCCGTTCTTTGCCTCATCGCGGCTGACCCTCAACGTCACCCGCCGGGCCATGGCGGAGATGGGCTGGTGCCCGTCGGGCCGGCTGTTCGAGGCCGCGGCATGCGGTGCTCCGCTGCTCAGCGACGACTGGCCCGGAATTGCGGACTTCTTCGCGCCCGGAGAGGAGATCCTGATCGCACGCGATGAGCACGACGCGCTTGCCGCACTCGCGATGCCGGATGCCGAGCTCAGACGCATGGCCCTGCGCGCTTATGACCGCACCATGGACCAGCACACATCCGACAAGCGGGCGCGTGAACTGATCTCGATGCTCGAGCAGATTGCGTCGAGCCGCGTCAGCCGGCAACAAATCGAGGAGGCCTGATCATGTGGGGCATCGTTCCGGCCGCAGGCCGCGGCAGCCGTATCCAGCCGCTCGCCTTCTCGAAGGAATTGCTGCCGGTCGGCAGCCGGCGCGACGACGGCACCGACCGTCCCTGCGCCGTCTCCGAATATCTGCTGGAGCGCCTCATCCTCGGCGGCGCGGACAAGATCTGCTTCGTGATCTCGCCCGGCAAGTCCGACATCCTCGAATATTTCGGCGACCATTACGGCAGCGCCGAGCTCGCCTATGTGGTGCAGCCCGAAGCCTCCGGCCTGTGCGACGCGGTGTTCAGGGCAAGCACAGTCGTCGGGCAGCACGAGGACGTCATGGTCGGCTTGCCCGACACGGTCTGGTTTCCCAAGGCGGCCCTGCAATCCCTACCCGACGCAGACCTCTCGTTCCTGCTGTTCCCGGTCGAGCACCCCGAATTCTTCGATGCGGTGGTGCTGGACGGCGAGCAGGTGACGGAGATCCAGGTCAAGCAGCCGAATGCAGCCTCGCGCTGGATCTGGGGTGCTTTCAAGATGTCGGCGCACGGCTTCCGCCAGCTCCAGTCGCTGTGGCGCGCACGCGAACGCCGCGACGAATATTTCGGGACGCTGGTCAATGCCTATCTTGCGGCCGGCGGCATCGGCATCGGCATCAAGGCCGGCGAATCCTATGTCGATGTCGGCACCATCGACGGCTATCGCACGGCAATGGCCCTGCTCGCCGAGGGCGTCGAGGGCCGTTCCACGTTGCGGGCCCGCGCCTCATCGGACGGGGCCCGGCCGGTCTCAATGAATAACGGAGCGATTGCATGACCCGAGGGGCCCTGTCCCGTGAGGAAATCCGCCAGCGCGTCGATGCGCTAGGGCCATGGTTTCACAATCTTGACCTCAAGGGCGTGCCGACGGCGCCGTCCCACTTTCTCGGCGACTACCCCAATGTGAAGTGGCAGCGCTTCTCCGGCATCATCCCGGACCGGCTCGAAGGCAAGACCGTGCTCGATATCGGCTGCAATGCCGGCTTCTACGCCATGGAGATGAAGCGGCGCGGTGCCGAACGCGTGCTCGGCCTCGACACCGACGAAGAATATCTGGCCCAGGCCCGCTTCGCGGCCGAAGTGAACGGGCTCAGGATCGAATTCCGCAAGATGTCGGCCTATGATGTCGGGCAGCTCCGTGAGAAGTTCGACCTCGTGATCTTCATGGGCGTGCTCTACCATCTGCGACACCCGCTGCTGGCGCTGGACCTGATCCATGAGCACGTCGCCGGCGATCTCCTGCTGTTCCAGTCGATGCTGCGCGGCGATAGCCATGTCGATGCGATCGAAAAGAACTACGACTTCTGGACTACCGAGCAGTTCGATTCCTCCGGCTACCCGAAGCTGCACTTCATCGAGCACAAATATGCCGACGATCCCACCAATTGGTGGGTGCCCAATCGCGCCTGCGTCGAGGCCATGCTGCGCAGCGCCGGCTTTGCCATCGCGGCGCATCCGGAGGAGGAAGTCTATCTGTGCAGGCACACGGTACGGCCGCAGGCTGACGGACCGGTTTATCCATTACGGGAGGCGGGTCGATGATCGAAGCTGCCAAGATCTGGAACGAGCCGAACAACAAGTCGCATTGGGACCTGCTGATCGACCCGGACTGGACGATGTTCGCGAATCTTGCCCTCGCGGCGGGAAAAGCTATCCGCAGCGCGCATCCGACCTTGCCGCGCGTGCTCGGCGGCATCTCGCCGATCGACCCGTCCTTCATGCGCAGCATGCAGGCGCGCGGCGTGCTCGACCACGTCGACGCCGTCGCCGTGCACGGCTTTCCGCTCGACTGGAATTTATGGCAGATCGGAGAATGGCCGGCGAAGATCGAGGAGATCAAGGCTGTTACCTCGCTCCCGGTCTGGGTGACCGAGGTCGGCGTCTCCTCGTTCGGCGCCGAGGAGGTGCAAGCCTGGGGCCTGTCGCGCACCGCCGACCTTCTGATCGGCCGTGCGCCGCGCATCCACTGGTACAGCCTCTATGATCTCCCTTCGGCCTGGGAGGCGACCACGCGGCACAAGGAGGCGGAGGGGTCCTCCTATTACCGGCATTTCCACATGGGCCTGCTGCGCGAAGACGGAACGCCGAAAGCCGCAGCGGAGCTGTTCGGCCAATATGCCGCCGACATGGGCCTCTGCCAGTGGTTTCATTTCGAGGACCATCGTCTCGATGACGCCGTGCGCTGGATGCGCCGCTTCGGCGTCAGGCACTTGCGGACCGGCCTGTCATGGGCCGACAGCTTCCGTCCCAATGCGCTGGACTGGTTCGATCGCCAGATGGATGCGCTGGCCGAGTTCGATGTCACCGCGACGTTCTGTTTCACGCCGGAACACCGCGGCCTCGAACCGCATCACACCAGCCCGCCGCTCGACGTGAACGAGTTCGCCGATTTCTGCGCGCGGATGGTCGAGCGCTATTGCACGAAGACCGGTCTCGCCTCTTCCATTGGCGCCTCCCCGCCGCTCAGGGAGCCGACATGCGTGCCCTGATCCTGGTGATGGATTCCGTCGGAATCGGCGCGGCGCCCGACGCCGCCAATTACGGCGACGAAGGTGCCGACACTGTCGGCCACATTGCGGATGCGTGCATGGCCGGGCGTGCCAATGGTCCGCAACGGGACGGCCCGTTGCGCCTGCCCAATCTCGTGGGGCTTGGCCTTGGAGAGGCCTGCCGCTTTGCGACGGGGCGCGTCCCGCCCGGGCTCGACGGCTGCGTTCAACATGCGCGCTATGGCTGCGCCAGCGAGATATCGAGTGGCAAGGACACGCCATCCGGCCATTGGGAGATCGCCGGCGTGCCTGTCGCGTTCGACTGGGGCTATTTTCCAAAGATCCAGCCCTGCTTCCCGCGCGATCTCGTAACGAAGCTGTGCGAACAAGCCGGACTGCCCGGCATCCTCGGCAACTGCCACGCCTCCGGCGCCGACATCATCGCCGAATTCGGCGAGCGCCACATGCGCAGCGGCGAGCCGATCTGCTACACCTCGGCCGACAGCGTGTTCCAGATCGCGGCGCACGAGGAGACGTTCGGGCTCGAGCGACTCTATGAGGTCTGCACGGTCGCGAGGCGGCTGGTCGATCCCCTGAACATCGGCCGCGTCATCGCACGTCCGTTCGTCGGAACGAGCGCGGACAGCTTCAAGCGCAGCTCGCACCGGCGCGATTTCTCGGTGCCGCCGCCCGAGCGAACCATCCTCGACCTTGCTGACACTGCCGGCCGCGACATCGTCACGATCGGCAAGATCGACGACATCTTCGCCCATCGCGGCACCGGGCGAAACCTGCGCGGCGACGGCAATGCGGCGCTTTTCGATGCCGCGCTCGATGGGCTGAGAGGCCTTGCAGAAGGCGGGCTTTTGTTCGCGAACTTCATCGATTTCGACACGCTCTACGGCCACCGCCGCGACGTCGCCGGTTACGCAGCGGCGCTCGAAGCTTTCGATGCCCGCCTCCCCGAGTTGCTGAGCCGGCTGCGAAGCGACGATCTTCTCATCATCACCGCCGATCATGGCTGCGATCCGACCTGGAGCGGCACCGATCATACGCGCGAGCAGGTCCCGATCCTGGCGTGGACCGCGCGGTCAACGGCTCCGATCGGCCGGCGCGCCGGCTTTGCCGACATCGGCGCGACCGTTGCAAGACATCTCGACCTGCCGGCGCCGCCTCATGGCGCGCATTTCTAGCCGGGATTCTAGCCGGGATTCACTTGGGTTATTGATCCAGGTTAGAGAAATTTTCGTTTGTAGGTTTCGCAGGAACGAACATTCCTTGCCCCGCTTCTAACTCCCAGACGTGACTGGCGCGCAGGTCGCCCGACCAAGCAAAGCGCGCTTCAACTCTCATCATCGGCTGGTCCGAATGGATCGGTCCCATGCGGCACGGAGCGGTGAATGACGCGAGTATTGATCACTGGGGGCGCGGGATTCATCGGTTCGCATACGGCCGACGCGCTGCTTGCGGCCGGCTATGATGTCCGCCTTCTCGACAATCTCTCTCCGCAAGTCCATGGCGGCAACCGTCAGCGGCCCGCCTATCTCTCCGACGACGCCGAGCTCGTGGTCGGTGACGTCACGGATAGCGTCGCCGTCGAACAGGCCTTGCGCGGCGCCGACATGGTCCTGCATCTCGCCTCCGCCGTCGGCGTCGGCCAGAGCATGTACGACATCGAGCCCTATGTCCGGACGAACGAGCTCGGCACCGCCGTGCTGCTGCAAGCGCTGGCGAAGCGACCGGTCGCACGGCTGGTGATGGCGTCCTCGATGAGCATCTATGGCGAAGGCCTCTATCGCGATGCCGTCGGCAACGTCGTCGCTTGCGATGAACGACCGATCGGGCAGCTTCGCCAAGGCGAGTGGGAACTGCGGGATCATGCAGGCCATGCGCTTGATCCCGTGCCTACGCCTGAGACCAAGCAGCCGTCGCTGAGCTCGATCTACGCGCTGAACAAATATGCGCAGGAACGGATGTGCCTGATCACGGGCAAGGCCTACGGCATTCCGACGGTCGGCTTGCGCTTCTTCAACGTGTTCGGTCCGCGGCAAGCGCTGTCGAATCCCTATACCGGGGTGCTGGCCATCTTCGCCGCGCGGCTGCTCAATGGCCGGCCGCCGCTCGTCTTCGAAGACGGCCTGCAGCGGCGCGACTTCGTCCACGTGCACGATGTCGCCCGCGCCTGCCGCATGGCACTCGAATCCGACCACGCCCAGGACGTCTTCAACGTCGGCTCGGGCCAGAGCCGCACCATTCTGTCGGTAGCCGAGGATCTGGCGGAGGTGATGGGACGGTGCGAGATCGCTGCCGAAATCACACGGAAATACCGTGCCGGCGACATCCGCCACTGCTTTGCCGATATCGGCAAGTCACGCGACCTGCTCGGCTTCGAGCCGCATGTCGCGTTCAAGGACGGGCTTGAAGAGCTCGCCGGGTACCTCGCCGACCAGATCGCCGACGATCAGGCGGAGCGGGCGACCCGTGAGCTGCTGCAACGAGGGTTGGTCGCGTGATGAGTGAACAAGACAACAGACCCGTCCTGGTCACCGGTGGCTGCGGCTTCATCGGCTGCAATCTCGCCGACCGTCTGGCCGAGCGCGGCGACCGTGTGCTGGTGCTCGACAATCTCGCCCGCGCCGGCGTGCGCGAGAATGCGCAATGGCTGAAATCCCGGCATGGCGACCGCGTTGCGATCACGGTGGCCGATATCCGCGAGCCGATTCCGGTGATCGACGCCGTGCGCGAGGCACGGGCCGTGCTGCACCTCGCCGCTCAGGTCGCCGTGACCGACAGCGTCAGCGACCCCTCGGCCGATTTCGAGATCAACGCGCGCGGCACGCTGAATGTGCTGGAAGCGGTCCGTTCGCACAATTCCTCGGCCCCGGTGATCTTCGCCTCGACCAACAAGGTTTACGGACGCCTGATCGAGGACAGCGAGATCGCGCTCGCCGGCCGCCGCTACACGCCGGTCAATGACCTGCTCGCTGGCGGCATTTCGGAGAACACCCCGCTCGATTTCTACAGCCCCTATGGTTGCTCCAAGGGCACCGCCGATCAATACGTCCACGATTATGCCCGGGTTTTCGGGCTTCAGACCGTGGTGATGCGCATGAGCTGCATCTACGGGCCGCGCCAATTCGGCACCGAGGACCAGGGCTGGATCGCACACTTCCTGCTCAGCGCCATCAGCGGCAATCCGCTGACGATCTATGGCGACGGCAAGCAGGTCCGCGACGCGCTGCACGTGTCGGACGCGGTGAACGCCTGGCTCGCGGCGCTCGACCACATCGCGCTGGCGCGCGGGCGCGTCTTCAATCTCGGCGGCGGTCCGGCCAATGCGGTCAGCCTGCTCGAGTTGATCGACCACATTACCGAGCTGACGGGCCACAAGGTCAGCTATCGCTTTGCCGACTGGCGACCGGGCGATCAGCCCTGGTACGTGACCGACACGCGGGCGCTCGCCACCGCGCTCGGCTGGACGCCGCAAATGCCGCTCGCCGACGGCCTGCGCTCGCTCCACACCTGGCTCGACAGCCGCTTCGGATCACAGGACAGAAGCGAGGCCCTGGCATGACGCGGGTCGCCCTCATCAATCCGAACTGGGATTTTTCGGGCAGCATTTATTTCGGCTGCCGCTCCCCTCACCTGCCACTCGAGCTCGGCATCTCCGAGCACTATCTGAAGGCGGCCGGCCACGACACGTTGCTGCTCGATGCGCACATGTTCGATCTCTCCCTCCGCGACATCGAAGCCGAGCTGCGCGCCTTTGGACCGGACCAGATCGTCTTCACCACCGCACCGACCTATTTGTTCTGGCGCTGCGCGCCGCCCGAGCTGCGCGTGCCGCAGCAGCTCGCCATCGCGGTGCGGGACCTTGCGCCGACCCTGATCGCGGTCGGCCCGCATGGCTCGACTACGCCGAAGACCGCCCTGAGGAAGCTCGGCGTCGATATCGTCGTGATGGGCGAGTGCGAGGCGTCGCTGCTGCGTCTCGCCAATGGCGAACGGGACTTTCCCGGCCTGTGCTTCGCCGACGGTGCGTCGCTCCGGGTCAATGGCGGCCCGCAGGCGGTCGCGTTCAGCGATCAGCCCGCGCTCGACTGGCCTGACGAGATGATCCGGCGTCACCACCACCATCATCACCGCTTCGAGGCCGAGCCGACGGCGCCGGGCGCCGAGGTGGAGGCCTCGCGCGGCTGTCCGTACAATTGCACGTTCTGCGCCAAGGAGAATTTCCGCAACGCCTATCGCAAGCGGCCGCCTGCCGTCATTCTCGACGAGATCGATCGTCTGCGCCGTCACGGCATCGAGTACGTCTACTTCATCGACGAGATCTTCCTTCCCAATCGCGAGCTCCTCGAGGGCTTGACGACGCGCGGGCTGAAGTTCGGCGTGCAGACGCGGATCGACCTCTGGAAGCCCGACATGCTCGCCCTGCTCGGGCGCGCCGGCTGCGTCTCGATCGAAGCCGGCATCGAGAGCCTCACCGTGGAAGGGCGCGCGGCCCTCGCCAAGAATTGCAAGATGACGACGGATCAGCTCGCGGAACGGCTGGTCGAAGCCCGCCGCCACGTCCCCTTCGTGCAGGCCAATCTGATCGAGGTGCCCGAGGACGACGATCCCGTGGTGCAGCGCTGGCGCCGCACGATGCAGGATGCCGGCGTCTGGGCCAACGATCCGGTGCCGCTCTATCCCTATCCCGGCTCTCCCGACTACCGCAAGCTCTGGGGCGAGCCCGACGATGTCGCCTGGGAGCGCGCACACCGGCACTATCTCGCGATATTCGACCAGTTCAGCGACGTGCAGAACGATCGCCCGGTGCCGCTCGACAGCCTCGAACTCCAGGTGGCCTCATGACCCGTGGGGCCGACATCAGGATCATGATGACGACCGACACGGTCGGCGGCGTCTGGACCTATTCCTGCGCCCTCGCCGCCAGTCTCGCTGCGTCCCGCGCCGACGTCACGCTCGTGACGCTGGGCCCGCGGGCACGGGTCAATCAGCGTCAGATGCTGCGTGAGACCAGCGTTCACCTGATCGAGACGGACCTCGCACTCGAATGGCAAGACCCGGAAGGCCAAAACGTTTCCGACGCAAGGCGCGTGCTTGCAAACCTGGAAGCCAGGTTGATGCCCGACGTCGTGCATCTCAACAGCTTTCGCGAGGCGACCTTTGCATGGCAGGCCCCGACGGTACTGGTGGCGCATTCCTGCGTGAACTCCTGGGCCTTGGCCTGCCGCGATACGGCCTGGCTTGGCGAGCCCAAATGGCGCCGCTACAGCGAGCGGGTCGCCGCTGCGCTCGACGCGGCGCACGCCTGGGTCTGTCCGAGCCGGGCCTTCCACGACGACATCACGGCGATCTACCAGCCGCAATCGCGCGGCGCGGTGATCTGGAACGGAATGACGCCGCGCGCCCTCGCTGGACGGAAGCAGGACTTGATTTTCGCAGCAGGACGGCTGTGGGACCGAGCCAAGAACATCGAAGCGCTCGCCGCCGCCGCGCCCGGGCTGGATTGGCCGGTCGAGGTGGCCGGTCCTATCGAAGCACGCCTGCCAGCTGGCGTCACCTGGCTCGGAGAGCTGCCGCATGAAGAGCTGGAGGCGCGCCTGCAGCATGCAGCGATCTTCGTCAGCCCCGCACTCTATGAACCGTTCGGTCTCTCGGTGCTGGAAGCCGCCGCCGCCGGCTGCGCGCTGGTCCTCTCCGACATCCCGACGTTCCGGGAGTTGTGGCGCGGCGCAGCCTTGTTCGTCGATCCGGCCGACAACGAGGCGCTGCATCGGGTCCTGGCAGAGCTTTGCGCTGACGAGATGGGTCGAGCAAAGCTGCAGCGCGCTGCCTATGAGCAATCCCTGACCTATTCGCTGACGCGCATGACGAGCGCCTATCTGGGTCTCTACCGGGACCTGATCGCATCGCGCGGGACGAGCGCGGCGGCCAGCCAAATCGAGGTGCGCGCATGAAATGCGTCCTGTTCTATCATGCCTTCACCTCGTGCTGGAACAACGGCAACGCACATTTCCTGCGCGGCTATGCGCGCGAGCTCCATGCGCTCGGGCACGAGGTCGTCGTGTTCGAACCCATCGACGGCTGGAGCCGGCTGAACGCGATCCGCGAAGGCGGCAGTCGTGCCATGGACGACATCCCGGCGGTCTTTTCCGGCATCGACATCCGCCGCTACGATACCGGCCTCGATCTCGACCGGGCGCTAGAGGGCGCCGATCTCGTCATCGTGCATGAATGGAATTCGCCCGATCTCCTCGCGCAGATCGGGCGCAGGCGGGCGCAAGGTGGGTCCTTCACCCTGCTCTTTCACGACACTCATCACCGTGCCGTCAGCGCGCCCGAGGAGCTTGCGCAATTCGACCTCGACGGCTTCGACGGTGTGCTCGCCTTCGGCGAGGTGCTTCGGCAGATCTATTTGAAGCTCGGCTGGGCCGACCGGGTCTTCACCTGGCACGAGGCCGCCGATGTCGCGCTGTATCATCCACTGCCGCAAGTGGAGCGGAGCGACGATCTGGTCTGGATCGGCAATTGGGGAGATGGCGAGCGCAGCGCCGAGCTGAACGAGTTCCTGGTCAAGCCCGTGGCGGAGCTGAAGCTCCGCGCCAGCGTCCATGGCGTCCGCTACTCCGATGACGCGCTCCACACCATCAGGTGCGCAGGCATCCGCTACGGCGGCTGGCTGCCGGCGCACCGGGCCCCCGTCGCCTTCGCCGGCGCGCGCGCGACCATCCATGTGCCGCGCGGGCCTTACGTCGCCCTGCTTCCGGGCATCCCGACCATTCGCGTCTTCGAGGCGCTGGCTTGCGGCATTCCCCTGGTTTCAGCACCCTGGTCGGATGAGGAAGGCCTGTTCCCAGAGGGTGCCTATCTCAGCATTGCCGACGGCGCGCAGATGAAGCATGCGCTTCGCACCGTCCTCGACGATCCGGACCTCTCTGCCGCGATGGTGGAGACCGGCCTGAAGGTCATCCGAGATCGCCATACGTGCCGCCACCGCGCCGAGCAGCTCATCGACATCGTCACCGACCTCAGGGATACGGGCCGCTCGGCACGGCCTCAGCACGACATCGGAGCCGTCGCATGAAGATCTGCTTCTTCGGATCCAGCCTCGTCTCGTCCTACTGGAACGGCGCCGCCACCTACTATCGCGGCATGCTGAAGGAGATCGCGGCGCTCGGCCACGAGGTCACCTTCTACGAGCCCGACGCCTTCGACCGCCAGTCGCATCGCGACATCGACGAACCGGATTGGGCCAGGGTGATCGTCTATCCCGCGACCGCCGACGGCTGGCGCCGTGCGCTCGACACCGCCGCACAATCGGCCGACATGCTGGTCAAGGCCAGCGGCGTCGGCGTCTTCGATCTCGAGCTGGAGAACGCCGTCGCCGCGGTGCCGTCGCGGCTGACGCGGATCTATTGGGACGTCGATGCTCCCGCCACGCTCGAGGCGATCGAAAGCGATCCGCAGCATCATCTGCGTCGCGCGATCCCGTGCTACGATATGGTCCTGACCTATGGCGGCGGCGAACCGGTCGTATCCGCGTATCGATCTGTGGGCGCGCGGGATTGTGTACCGATCTACAACGCGCTCGATCCGGCCACGCATTTTCCGTCGCCGCCCAATCCGCGCTTCGCCTGCGATCTCAGCCTGCTGGCGAACCGCCTGCCCGACCGCGAGAGGCGCGTCGAGCATTTCTTCCTCGACGTTGCACGCCGCCTGCCCGAGAAGTCCTTCGTACTCGGCGGCTCCGGCTGGGACGACAAGAACGTCTCGGCCAATCTGCGCAAGGTCGGCCATGTCGGCACCGCAGACCACAACGCGTTCTTCGGCTCCGCGCTCGCCACGCTCAACGTCAATCGCGACAGCATGGCGCGCTACGGCTTCTCGCCGCCGACGCGGGTGTTCGAAGCGATCGGCGCCGGCGCCTGCCTGATCACCGATCAGTGGGCCGGCATCGATCATTTCCTCGAACCGGACCGCGAGGTTCTGGTCGCGGCTGACGGGGCCGCCGTCGCCGAACACCTTGCCGCGCTGGATCCGGGACGGGCACGCGCGATCGCGCAGCGCGCCCGCGTGCGCATCCTCAGCCAACACACCTATCGGCAGCGCGCCCGCCAGTTCAACGATCTCTTCGTCGCCAGCAGCTCCCGAATCGAGGCAGCAGAATGAACCTCTCCATCGTCGTCATCGGTCTTTCGGTCACTTCGTCCTGGGGCAACGGTCATGCCACGACCTACCGCGCCCTGATCGAAGCGCTGGCGCGACGAGGTCACCGCATCACGTTCCTGGAGCGGGACGTGCCCTGGTATCGGGAGCACCGTGACCTGACCAAGCCCTCGGCCTGGACTGTCGAATTGTACCAATCGTTGAGGGATGTTCCGCGCCAGTTCGGCAAGCTGATCCGCGATGCCGATCTGGTGATCATCGGCTCTTATGTCCCTGACGGCATCGCGCTCGCCGAGTGGACCACGACCCACGCGAGGGGCGTCACGGCGTTCTACGACATCGACACGCCGGTCACTCTGGCGCGGCTGGAGCAAGGCCTCGATTATCTCTCGGCGGCAATGATCCCGCGCTTCGATCTCTATCTCTCCTTCAGCGGCGGACCGGTGCCCGGCATGATCGAGCAGGGCTACGGCAGTCCGCTCGCGCGTGTGCTTTATTGCAGCGCAGATGCTGAGATCTACGCGCCGAAGCAGGCGCCGCCGAAATGGGCGCTCGGCTATCTCGGCACCTACAGCGAGGACCGGCAGCCCGTTCTCGAGGAGCTGTTGCTTGCACCAGCGCGCACGCTGCCGTCGGATCAATTCGTCGTCGCCGGTGCGCAATATCCGGACAATATCGCCTGGCCCGCCAACGTCACTCGGATCGAGCACCTCTCGCCAAAGCAGCATCCGGAGTTCTACGCGGCGCAGCGTTTCACGCTGAACGCCACCCGCGCCGACATGAAGGCGTTGGGCTTCTCCCCGTCCGTCCGGCTGTTCGAGGCGGCAGCCTGCGGCACGCCCGTGATCTCGGACCGCTGGCCGGGGATCGAGACGATCTTCGCGCCCTCGAAGGAAATCCTGCTGGCAGCCAGCCCGCGCGAGGTCGTCGAGATCCTGCGCGATATGCCGGACGAGCAACGGCGCACGATCGCACACAACGCGCGGCGGCGGGTTCTCGCCGACCACACGCCCGACCATCGCGCACGGCAGCTGGAGACCTATTATGCCGAGGCAGCCGCGCGGCGCCGCCGCAAGACGGCACCACTCCCTGTTGTTCGTCCCATGCAGGTCGCCCAACTCTGAAAGGCCACGTCATGACGCTCCAGACCCGCATCCACGCATCCCGCCGCTCGCCGACGGTCCTGGTCGCCGGCGGCGCCGGCTTCATCGGATCGCATCTCTGCGACGCGCTCCTGCAACGCGGCAGCATGGTGATCTGCCTGGACAATTTGTTCACGGGAACCACCGACAACATCCGGCCCCTGCTCAACCATCCGAACTTCCGCTTCATCGAGCATGACGTGCGCGATCCCATCGAGATCGAGGGCGGGATCGACCGGATCTACAGCCTCGCCTGCCCGGCATCGCCCCGCCACTATCAAGTCGATCCGGTCGGGACGATGAAAACCTGCGTGCTCGGCTCGATCAACCTGCTCGAGCTTGCACGGCAGAAGGGCGCCCGGATTCTTCAGGCCTCCACCAGCGAGGTCTACGGCGACCCGGAGGTGCATCCGCAGCCGGAATCCTATCTCGGCAACGTCAATCCGGTCGGGCCGCGGGCCTGTTACGACGAAGGCAAGCGGGCCGCGGAGACGCTGATGTTCGACTATCGGCGGATGCACGGGACGGAGATCAAGGTCGCGCGCATCTTCAACACCTACGGGCCGCGCATGCTCGAGAATGACGGCCGCGTCGTCTCCAACTTCATCGTGCAGGCCTTGCGCGGAGAGCCGATCACGATCTACGGCAAGGGCACGCAGACGCGCAGCTTCTGCTTCGTGGACGATCTCGTGCGGGGGCTTCAGCTCCTGATGGAGAGCCCCGCCTCGGTCACCGGCCCATGCAATCTCGGCAATCCGCACGAGGTCACGATCGAGGCCATCGCCCGTGAAGTGCTGGCATGCACCGAATCGGCGTCGCCGCTGCGCTTCGAGCCCCTGCCGAAGGACGATCCCAAGCGCCGCAAGCCCGTGATCGATGCCGCCGAGAAGATTCTGGGATGGCGTCCGCGGGTGGCATTGAAGGACGGCCTTCAAGCGACCATTGCCTATTTCGCGCTCCGTCTGGCCGGGGAAGCGCCAACGCTCGTGCCGGCCATCGCCGGGCGCAGGACCCGCCCTCCAGCCCGCAACCGGCTGACGATGTCCGACCAACGGTGAAGGTCATTGCTTTGGCAGGCTCGCCCGGTAAACCGCTCGCGCAATGAACCTAAAACGTCCCGGCCACAGTGACGCGGAACGTCAGTGGCTCCACCGGATGCAGCACGTAGTCCATCACGCCGTTCTGACAAACGGCCGCCGGTGCGGTGCCTGATGTGCAGAGATTGTAGAGCGTGTCGGTCTTCAACAGCGAGCCATAGGCATAGGTGATCTGGTTCGCTTTGCTGTTGAAGAGGTTGAGCACGTCGAACTGGATGCGCCAGCCGTTCTCGCTGCGGTAGCCGAGCCGCGCGTTGACGAGGCCGGTCGGTCGCGAGCGGAACGCATTGTCCTCGGTCAACGGGCTCGCGCCGATGTAGCGCCAGCGCGCGCTGCCGAACCAGCCGGTCTTCTCGCCGAGCGTTATTCCGGCCGATGCCACCATCGCGGGGGCATTGGGAATGTAGTTGCCAGGCGCATTGCCGATCTGCGCCTCGGGATAGCCGGCGAGCGAGGCATAGACCGCGGCCTGCTCGCCGTCATGGCCGCGGAAGCGCGCATGCGTCATTGCGAGATCGGCATCGATGTCGATCCAGGACCGTGGCCGGTAATGATTGGTCCACTCGAAGCCGTAGCGGCGGCTGGCGCGGGTTGCCGCGGTATCGCCGGCATCGCCGGAGAACAGGATCTCGGAATCCTGGTCCAGGATGAAGAGGCTGAGAGAGCTGTCGAGGCCGGGAATGATCCTGCTGCGAACCCCGACCTCCGCGCCTCTGGTGCGCACCAGGAGCGGCGACGGCGTGAGCCTTGTCGCGGGATCGGTGGGATCTTCCGTCGTGGTCGCACCGCGGGCGTCGTTCGAGTGCATGCCGTAGCCGGCGCCGAGGAAGAATTCGGTCCGTTCGAACGGACCAAGCACCATCCTGAATTTCGGGCTGCCGAGCGCGGCATCGGCGCGGCCGGAATTTGCGGCGTTGAACAGAGAAGTGACGTCGGCGGCGTAATAATCGCCGCGCCAGCCCAACGTCGTCCTGAGCCAGTCGGTCCAGCGCACCGTGTTTTCGGCATAGACCCCGACGCTGCCCTCGCCGACCTTGTCGCTGCGGATATTGCCGATGAAGCCGCGCCGGAACGTATTGGTGAGCGCGAGGTCGATCGCATCATAGCGCGATTGCAGACCGAAAATGGTCTGCATCGGCAGGCCGGCAAAGGAGCCGTTCAGCGTGCGCGAGAGGTTGGCGCCCGTCATCAAGCGGTCGTCGTGCTGGTGGAACTGGTCGCCGAGCACGGGATCGTCGAGGAAGTAAGTGAAATTGTTGAAGAGGTCGAGCTGGCTCTTCACCAGATAGGCGTTGGCCTTCCATGAACCGATGTCGTCGGTCTGCGCGATGCGCCCGGACAGCGCAAAGCGGTTGGCATGACCGCCGTCGCTCGGATCTTCCGAACCGTACCGGCCGAGCAGCCCGCTGGTGATGGCGCGCTGCGGCACCTGGTCGGTCGAATTCCATTTGTTGACGTAGGCCATGCCGGTGACCGACATGCCGTCGGTCGCGGTGCCCTGGCTGTAGCGCACGAGGCCGTTGAGCTTTCGCAATTTGTCCGCATCGTCCCACGGGCCGTCGTAGGTACCGATCTCGCCGGCCACCAGCAGCGAACCGTCGCCAACTTTCGCGGAATCCATGCCGAGCAGACGGCGGTAACCGAAGCCGCCGGCGCTCACCTGCGCCAGCCGCCTTGTGCTGTCGATCAGGCCGATGTGAACGCTTCCGACCGAGGCGAAGTCGCCTTCGTCGGCGAAGTAAGGTCCCTTGCGCACGTCCATTGCGGCGATGGTTTCCGGGATCAGCCAGTTGAGATCGGCATAGCCCTGGCCATGCGCGTGGGTGCGCATGTTGACGGGGACGCCGTCGACGATGATCGCCAGATCGGTGCCGTGGTCGAGATTGTACCCACGCAGGAAATACTGGTTGGCTTTGCCCTCGCCGGAATGCTGCGTCACGATCAGACCGGGCACGGCTTCGAGCGCCTCGCCCGGCCGTGTGAACGGGCGTGCGTTGATCTCGTCGCCGGAGACGGTGATCTCGCTGGCCATGCCGGCTGCGGCCCTTGCACCCGAGCCGGCGCTGCGCGGATCCGACGCCTGCGCCGTCGCGGAAGACACGAAGATGCGGCGGCCGGCCGCGGGCGGTCTGGCGGCACGGCGCGATGCGGCCGTCATCTTGCGCCCGGGCGCGGCGCCGCCACTGACCTCGACCGGCGGCAGTTCGCGTGAGGCGTCATTGCTCTGTGCGAGGGCGCGGCCGTCATCCGCGAGCAGCGCCAAGACCGAGAGTGCCGTCAAAGCGACGCCGTGACGACCGTGCTCAGGCCGCCTCGGTCGCATCGGTGCATTCCAAAACTTTCGTGCCGGCGCGGCGAGGCTCGTTCCCGAACATGCGGCGATAGAGCACGACCGAGACGAGCCATGCGACCGCAAACAGCGCGATCACGACAAAGCCGACATTGGCAAGCGACTCGTTGAGGTCCTCGACCAGCGCCCATGCGCCGCCGGAGAGACCGAGCCGCTCGCCGATCAGGCCGAGCGCTTCGATCCCGCCGATGAACAGTGCAACCGCGACGGAGGCGCCGGTGATCGTGAGGTTGTACCAGAGCTTGCGCAAGGGATCGACGAAGGCCCAGCGATAGGCGCTCACCATCAGCGCGGAATCGGCCGCGTCGACCAGCGCCATGCCTGCAGCGAACAGCGCGGGGAAAACCAGCACATCGGCGAGCGAGGCGCCGCGCGCGGCTTCGCTGGCGGAGATGCTGAGCAGGCTGATCTCCGTTGCGGTGTCGAAGCCGAGGCCGAACAGGAAGCCGAGCGGGTACATGTGCCAGGGCTTCGTGACCAGGCGGAACATCGGGCCGAGCAGCCGGGCCAGAATACCGCGGCTGGCAAGCAGCGCATCGAGCTGCGCAGCATCGTGAACGCCATGCTCCCGCGCCGCGCGAAACGTCCGCCACAGGCCGACGAAAATGACGAGGTTGATCGCGGCAACCGCAAGCAGGAACAGCGCCGAGACTGAGGTGCCGATGAGACCGCCGACCTCCTTGAGCAGGCTGTCGCCGCCAAGGCTCACGACGCCCAGTGCCAGCAGCATGGTCGCCACCACGACAACGGTGGAATGGCCGAGCGCGAAATAGAGGCCGACACTGCGCGGCGTCTCGCCGCCGTGCATCAGCTTGCGCACGACGTTGTCGATCGCGGCAATGTGGTCGGCATCGACGGCGTGACGCAGGCCGAACACCCAGGCCAGCAAGGCGGTCGCCATCACCGTCGGCCGCTCGCCGAACAGCGTGAAGGCCCAGGCCCATGCGGCGATGTTGGCGGCGACGAGCCCGCCAAGCAGCGCCACCGTTCCGGGCTCGACCGCCCGCAAAGTCCGCATCGCTACTCGTTCCATTCGCCCGCCTTTACAGTATGACGTTTATCAAGATTTCTCATACTGACAAGAGCAAGAGCCGGACCAGTTTCGCGCTGATCCCTGACGAGCCGACGGAATGCGAGCCAAATGGCTGGCCTGATGGGGGAATTCCGCCTCAGCGGATCACCGCGCCGATGCGGGATGGGCGCTCGTATTGGCAAGCAGATGTCCAGTTTGACGCCGAAGTTGACTGTCGTCAGGGGAGCTCGGCCCACGGAACCCATCGCTGTGAAGCGGCTCACATCCGATTCGACGATCCGGATGTATTCATCGTGCCGGGTGGAGATGGCAGACGGAGACGCGCATGAAACTCCTCATGCTCTCGCTAATCGCAGCCATGCTTCTCGCCGGTGCGGCCAATAGCGTATTCAGGCCGCATCCAGTGCCTCACTTCGGTCAGCCCGGCATGGCGTCCATTCAAGACATGCAAACGGGACGGGCCGACAAGCTTCCCGAGCAGGAGCTGCAGGACCGCTCCGTTTTGTTTGCGAAAGAGCTGCGGTAGGCGGGCAGGCTCGCTTTATTCGGCCGCTGCGGTCGCGGGTTGCCGCTGCCCGTCGTTCGGTCCCGTTCGCGCCATCTGCTCGTCGAGCCAGAGGCTGTGGTGCTCGCGCGCCCAGTTGACGTCGACTTCGCCCGAGCCCATGGCCGCGAACGCACCTTCCATGCCGATGGTGCCGATATAGATGTGCCCGATCATCGCCGCGACGAACAGGACCGCCACAATGGAGTGGACGATCTGGGCCATCTGCATGCTTTCGATACCCGTGCCGTAGAACGGGAACATCAGCGCATAGCCGCTCGCCGCGACGAGCCCACCACCGATCACGACGATCCAGTAGATCATTTTCTGGCCGCCATTGAAGCGATTGGCCGGCGGATGGTCATGCCCGATCAGGCCGCCACCCCGCTTGGCCCATTCGATATCCACCTTGCTGGGAATGTTGCCGCCGATCCACATCAGGAAGATCAGGACGACCCCCAGCGTGAACGGGAAACTCAGATAATTGTGGGCGTATTTGGCCCATTGCGACCATTCGGAAAAGGCCTCGAAACCGATCAGCGGCAATAGCAGTTGCCGGCCAAAGGTGACGTTGAGGCCAGAGATCGCCAGGATGATGAAGCAGGTTGCCGTCATCCAGTGCACGAAACGTTCGAAACCGTTGAAGCGCACGATGGTGCGGCCCGAGCGGCCGCTTTCCAGTCGAACCATGCCGCGGGTGAGATAGAAGATCATGATCAGGGCGATCATGCCGATGATGGCAACGCCGCCGATCCAGGGCAGCGTCACCATGCGGAATTCCCGCCATTCCCGCCCCTGCGGCTGCTCGAGAACGCCGGACCGCTGATCCGGAATGCTGACACGCCCTTGAATCCGGTTCAGCTCCTGCAGAAGCTGCTGCTCCTTGACCGCGCTTGCAGTCGGATTGACCTGCTGAGCACTCGCAGGCGCCGCCATCGCCAAGAGAAGCAGCGTGCAAACGCCGAACGCCAGGCGAATGAACCTTCCAAATGACGCCATCACGTCCTCCCCGGTATTTGCGCGCCCTTCTGTTGCCACCTCAGGACTCGATCGCCTCGCGATATGCGGTCTTCCAGCCCCACGCACCGGAGCCGTAGCCGCGCTTCATGACGCGCTCCTTGTAGATCTGCGCGATGATCTCGCCGTCGCCCGCAAGCAACGATTTGGTCGAGCACATTTCCGCGCAGAGCGGCAGCTTGCCTTCGGCCAGCCGGTTCGCACCGTATTTCGCGTATTCCTCCTTGCTGCCGTCGGCCTCCGGGCCGCCGGCGCAATAGGTGCACTTGTCCATCTTGCCCCGCGAGCCGAAGTTTCCGACCTTTGGATATTGCGGCGCGCCGAACGGACAGGCGTAGAAGCAATAGCCGCAGCCGATACAGAGGTCCTTGGAGTGCAGCACCACGGCATCGGCCGTGGTGTAGAAGCAGTTCACCGGACACACCGCCGCGCAGGGCGCGTCCGTGCAGTGCATGCAGGCCATCGAGATCGAGCGCTCGCCCGGCTTGCCGTCGTTGATGGTGACGACACGCCGCCGGTTGATGCCCCAGGGCACCTCGTGCTCGTTCTTGCAGGCGGTGACGCAGGCGTTGCACTCGATGCAGCGATCAGCGTCGCAGAGAAATTTCATCCGAGCCATGTGCGTGCTCCTCTCAGGCTGCGACGATCTGACAAAGGGTGACCTTCGGCTCCTGCATGCCGGTTGCAGGATCGTAGCCGTAGCTCGTGATCGTGTTGGCGCTCTCGCCCAGCACGATCGGGTCGGTGCCGGCAGGATAGTTCTTGCGCAGGTCGTTACCGCCGAGCCAGCCGCCGAAATGGAACGGCATCCAGGCGACGCCCTTGCCGACGCGTTCGGTCACCATCGCCTTCATCTTGGCCCGCGAGTTGTTCTCAGCGCCGCTCACCCAGACCCAGCCGCCGTCCTTGATGCCGCGGTCAGCGGCATCAGCCGGGCTGATCTCGATGAACATGTCCTGTTGCAATTCGGCGAGCCACGGATTGGTGCGGGTTTCCTCGCCGCCGCCTTCGTATTCGACGAGACGTCCGGAGGAGAGGATCAGCGGGAACTGCTTGGCGATCCCCTTCTCCACCGCCGCCTTCTGCACCGAGAAGCCGATGTTGGGCAGACGGAACTGCTTGGCATCGGGCAAGGTCGGATACTTCTCGACGAGGTCGACGCGCGGCGTGTAGATCGGCTCGCGGTGCACCGGGATCGGATCCGGTAGACCGAACGCATTCATGCGCGCCTTGCCGTTGCCGAAGGGCACGCAGCCATGCTTCAGCGCGACGCGCTGGATGCCGCCGGAGAGGTCGAGCGCCCAAGACACCGCATCCGGATTGGCCGGGTTGACCCGCTGGATGGTCGCCATCTCGGCCTCGGTGAGATCCGTGTCCCAACCGAGCTTCTTCAGGCTCGCCAGCGTGAACTCGGGATAGCCGTCCTCGATCTCCGATCCCTTGGAGAAAGACTTGTCGGCGAGCAGGCTCACCTTCCGCGTCGTGCCGTCGGGCAGCTTCTCCTCGCGCTCGATGCCGAAGCGCGGACGGAATGCGCCGCCGCCGTCCATGACGTGCAGATTGTTGTTGTAGAGCAGCGGCGAGCCGGGATGCTTCACCTCGGGCGAACCCCAGCACGGCCAAGGCAGGCCGTAATAATCGCCGCCGACTTCCGGATCGTCCTTGGGCGCGCGCATCGTCACCAGGTCGAACTTGTGCTGGTTCTTCATATGCGCCTTGATGCGCTCCGGCGACTGGCCGCAATAACCGGTCGACCAGCTTCCACGGTTGATCTCGCGCAGCACGTCCTCGGGGACCGGAAGATTGTTCTCGACCTTGATGTTCTTGAACATCTTGTCGGCGAAGCCGAACTTCTTCGCCAGCAGATAGATGATCTCGAGGTCGTCCTTGGATTCGAAGATCGGCTTGACGATCTGCTCGCCCCATTGCATCGAGCGGTTGGAGGCGACGCGCGATCCCGCGCATTCGAACTGCGTCGCCACGGGCAGGATATAGACGCCGTCCTTGCGCCCGGCCTCGACCGCCAGAGACGCCCAGGTGGTCGGGTGCGGATCGGCGATCACCAGCAGCTCGAGCGCCTTCAGGCCTTTCAGCGATTCGGGAATGCGCGTGATGCTGTTGCTGGCATGGCCTTGCACGAACACGGCCTTGACGTTGTCCTTCTGTGCGACGTCGGCCTTCGGCAACAGCGCGGCATCGAACCAGCGCGTCAGCGGGATGCCTGGCGTCTCCATCTGCTTCTTCTCGTCGAAGCGCGAGACGAGATAGTCGTAGTCGACCTCCCAGACCCGGGACCAGTGCTTCCAGGCGCCCTCCGCGAGGCCGTAGTAGAACGGCAACGTCACGATATCGAGCCCGACATCGGTCGCGCCCTGCACGTTGTCATGGCCGCGCAGGATGTTGGCGCCGGCCCCGGCCTTGCCGACGTTGCCCGTCATCAGCAGCGCGATGCAGCTCGCCCGCACGTTGGCGGTGCCGACGGTGTGCTGGGTCTGGCCCATGCACCAGATGATGGTCGCGGGCTTGACCGTCGCGAATGTCTTGGCGACGCGCTCGAGCTGCGCGGCGGGCACACCGGTGACGCGCTCGACCTCCTGCGGATTCCATTTCTCGACCTCCTTGCGCAGGTCGTCGAAGCCGTAGACGCGCTGGGCAATGAATTCCTTGTCCTCCCAGCCGTTCTTCAGGATGTGCCACATCATGCCGTAGAGCACCGGAATGTCGGTGCCGGGACGGATGCGGACATATTCGGTGGCATGTGCCGCGGTGCGGGTCAGGCGCGGATCGAAGACGATGAAATTCGCCTTGTTGAGCTCCTTGGATTCGAGCAGGTGCTGCATGCTGACCGGATGCGCTTCCGCCGCGTTGCTGCCGATGAACAGCATCGTCTTGGAGTTGCGCATGTCGTTGATGCTGTTCGTCATCGCGCCATAGCCCCAGGTATTGGCGACGCCGGTGACGGTGGTGGAGTGGCAGATCCGCGCCTGGTGATCGGTGTTGTTGGTGCCCCAGAACGCGCCGAGCTTGCGGAACAGGTAGGCTCCTTCGTTGGTCATCTTGGCCGAGCCGAGCCAATAGACGGAATCGCTGCCCGACTTTTCGCGAACCTGCAGCAGCTTGTCGCCGATCTCGTTCACCGCCGTGTCCCACGACACGCGCGTCCACTGCCCGTTCACCAGCTTCATCGGATAGCGCAGGCGGCGATCGCTATGCACGAGCTCGCGCACCGAGGCGCCCTTGGCGCAATGCGAGCCACGGTTGATCGGCGAATCCCAGCTCGGTTCCTGCCCGATCCAGACTCCGTTGAGGACTTCCGCCGTCACCGTGCAGCCCACGGCACAATGCGTGCAGATGCTCTTCTTGACGGTGGCGCCGGCCGCGAGCGGGCCGGCGGCGGCCGCCTCCGCCTTTCGCACGTTGCCGACCGGTATGGCCCCGAGCGCGGCGAGCGCGCCGCCGGCCAGACCGGATTTGCGCAGGAATGTGCGGCGATCAAGTCCCCCGCCCTGCCCCGCAAGGGATTCGGCGACGGAACCGCGGCGATCGGAACGCTGGTGTGTTCGCTTGATAAGCACGGCAGCCTCCCTCTCAGGCCGGATAACGATTGACGCGGTAGAACGTCTTCACGTGATCGGATTCCTTGTAGCGCGCCTTGCGCTTCTCATCGTTGGTTTCATTGTCGGCCTGGGCGGACCCGACCAACGGTGTCGCAAGCGCCGCGCCGGCACCGGCGGTACCCAAGCCGACCTTGCGCAGGAAATCGCGGCGTCCGACCTTTGCTTTCGTCTCGTCACTCATCGCATCTCTCCCGGACCGAAGCGCCTCGGTCAGCTGGCGAATGTAAATGCTTCCGTCTCGATTTCGATGAAACTGCGGCCGAGCGCGCCGACTGCGCGATAGAAACGGGCAGTCCCCGCGTTCTCGATGTCGGCGAACAACCGCCCCATCCATGGCGACACGTGCTTTTCGAAGAAGGCGCGCTGCGCCTCGTGCGAGGCATCGAAGCGGCCATCGGCAAGGCCCGACATGATCTCGCACAAGATGGCGGCGTGATCTTCGGGTTCGGAATCGTTGGCGATACGCTCGATGCCGAGCGTCATCAGGTCGCCGCGCAGGCGCGACAAGGGCCGTTCGTTGAGAAAGCCCGTGAGATAATAGGAAGCATAGGGCAGCAATTCACCGCGGCCGAGCCCGACAAACAAATCGAAATACTCCCGCTCGACCTTCGCTGGGACGGCGTTCGAGGCGGCCTCGGCAAGCGCCGCATGCGCGCGCCCGAGCGGCGTCGCGTCTCCGCTGAGCGCGGCGAGCTGATCGAGCAGGCGCTTCGACGGAGGCGCAGACAGCAGCACCGCGAGCAAGGCGTATTCCTGCGCGCGCGCCGCATCGATGGAATCGAAGAGTTCGGCGGAGCCGGCTGGCTCACCGTAAAGATCGGGCCGCAGATCGTTTCGGGAGACGCCGGTCGCCGTTTCGACTGCAACCACCCGTTGTGCGGGCACACGGGTCCAATTCGACACGGAGGGCTGGCTAATGCCTATTTTGCGTGCAAGCTGAGCGATGCCGCCTGCGGCATCGATCGCTCGATCAAGCCCGTCATCCCGCACGTGGACCTCCCATCCAAGTCCCGTCTGCTCGATTATCGCTTTTGTTACAAAGCAGTAGGTAGCGTAATCCGGGTTCCTGCAACGGTCAATCGCCTGCCATAGCCTGTCCCTATAGCCTTTGGTCGTGGGTCAGCGCGGCAGTGCACCACCATGCGTGCGGGACCTCACCGGCTCCGCAGAATCCACGGGTCTGTCACCCACTGTCGGTTGCACTGCAGCAGGGATTGCCAGGTGCCGCGTCTCATCGGGCGGCTCAACGACATTGGAAACAAGTGCCACATCGGCTTGATGCGATTCCGCCGGAGAATCCGCCGGTTCGATCGATGCCTCGGCAAGAGACTGGGCCGCAGACTGAGCCGCCTCGCGCACGCCGCCGACGATGCGATCGACCAGTGCTGCCAGTTCCTCCGAGGAGCAATCCAGCGGGCCAAATCCCGGCATCGCCGTCGGGTCGTTGAAGTCCCATGCATTCTCCGCAAGCCCGACGAAGTCGCGAATCGCGGGATCGGTCGCCCAAGCGCGGCGAAGGGCCGCACGGCTCAACTCCCGAGGAATCCCCTTGCCGAGGAAAGCCGTGATGTCGGTGGCAGCATTGATCTCGTCGATCGAGGGCAGACTCGATAGGTCGAATTCAGTCTCGTCACCTTTTGATTCGGGCGGCGGCGCGGGCTGCGCCGGGGCAGGCTTTGCCGGCTCCGCTCGCGATTGCTGTTTGCGGCGGGACCAACGCGCAAGGAAGTCCTCCTCACTCATTCCTGTCCGCCTTCATGTTCGCGCCGCGCCAGCGCCTCCGGGTCGGCACGGCGCCGCTTGCGCTTGACGAACTCCCGCTCGACATGGTGCTCGGCCACGAAGCTTTCAATCGCTTCGCGCAGCACCTCCGGCATCGGCACGGCCTCGACGAGATTGTCGGCGGCTTCGGTACAGCCTTCGCCCTCGGCGGGGTCGGCGGTCACCGCGGTGACGGTATAGGGCCAGGCGCCTTCCGCGGGCGACAGCACGACCCAGATGCTCGGACCGCCGGAGGCGAGATTGTCGCGATAGCGCGCCGTCTCCGACGGATAGAGATCGATGGTCGCGCTTCCGGCATAGAACAGGGTCGTGCCGTCCTGCTCGCGAAGCACGGTCCAGGGTTGGGTCGACGGCTCGTCCGGCAGGACGGCAATTCCGCGCCAGATGAAATCGACCCAAGGCGAGTCGGCCTTGCGCCGCTCGACCACGACGCCGACGGCAATCGAGAGGGACGGCAATGCCGCGGGGCTCATGTCGCCATCTCCAGCCGCTTCACCGGCAACCCGGTCACCAGATTCTGTGGCTTCATCCGCAGCTTCTGATCCGCCGTCATCGATAGGATCAGGTAGACCGGCTCACCCCCGACATCGTCGAGGGCACGGCTGGAATCCGCAAACGTCAGCCGGAACAGCGCGAGCACACGGTCGGCGTCGCGCTCGCCGAGCTCTTCGCCGTGCCACAGACGGTCGCCGAGCCTCGTGGCATCGGCATCGAGCCCGACATACCAGGTCAGCTTCGCCTCGTGCAGCGCCCGTAGCGGCTCGATCACGACATCGATGCCGAGCAGATGGGAGACCCAACGCGTCATCGCCTGCGCCAGCGCTACAGGTCCGCGGCCATCGGCGGTCAGGTCGAGGGCCATGTCGAACTGGTCGCTCCGGTGCCAATAGGCCTCGGCATTCTCCTCGCCCAACACCTCGACCACCGCATCGGTGGTAGCGCCGAGCATCGACATCAGCGAGAGCACCGGGGTCGGGCTCCGGCCGCCGACGACCTCCTCGTCTCCCAGCAACAAAGCGTGCTCATGTGGGAGAACGCGCTGGATCCGGAAGAACAATTCGGCCGCGCGCAGCACGAACGGGTCGTCGCAGCCGTCGAGCGCGTTGCGCAGGATGACGTGCACGAGCTGGTTGACGAACAGCGGCGGCAGATCGTTCGCCCCTGAGCGCACCCAGGCAAGATAGGCGGCTTCGAGCGTCGGATGCCGCAGCAGAAGATCGCGGAACGCCAGCACGAACTGCCAATTCTCCCTGGCATCCGCATCGGCAATCGCGGCGATCTCGCCGGCGCCGACGGCCTGGCGCGGGTCAGCGAGCAAATCGCGGTGCAGCCGGCGTTCGACCGGGCACGCGTCGTCCGGCGGCATCAGCTCGGGACGGGCAAAATAGGCTTTGAGAAATTCGTCCGTGACACGCAGGCCGCCGCCCTCGTCGCGATCGAGCAGATGATGACCACAGGCGATCCAGAAATCGTTCATCGGACGGTCGGCTCCCGGCCGAGATCCGCAAGCCTGAGATCGCCGTCCGGCTGGACGTCGTCCTCCATCTCCATGAACGAGAACGCCTTGCCATGCCCCTGCCCTTCCCGGAGCTGCAGCCGGCGGAACGACTCGCGGACCTCCCCGTCGCTCGAGGTGCGGTGCACTGCAATAAGCGAGCTGATGGGATGGCTGCAGAGCGACTGGGCGAAAGCGACCTCCTCTTCCGCGGCCGTTTTCGCCGCCGCCATATCCGGCGCGCCGAAACGATCGACCAATTGCCTCGCCAGCAGATCGACCAGGCCGTGGTAATCGTCGGCGGTCGCCGGAACGATCTGCGCCAGCGTCGACCAGCCCCAGGATTGCACCCCGAGGAAACCACCGCGAAACGCCGCGCGGGCCTTGCCCTCGAGCTTCGCGCCATCGCAATCCCAGAAGCGGAAGGCGCCGGAGACGGCCCATTCGCCCGGCTCTGCCGCCACGTCGAACACGAAGGTGTCGGAGGGATCGAGCGCGATCGTGCGCAGGAGTTTCACAGGCGCGGTCCTCCGAGGGCCGGATCGAGCCAGGACGGCGCCGCGAGCGCCCGGACCAGATCGCTCCGTTCGATCGTCTCCGTCCCGATGCGGCGCGTCAGGAGGTCGCCGCAATCATCGATGCGTTGCACTGTCTGCCTCTCACGCGGCATTCGCGTGAGATAGTCGCGCGCGACGCTGTCGAAGCCGTCGACCCGCCAGCCGTCCAGCGCCAGCATCAGGTGCCGGGCGAAGCTTTCCGTGATCTGCGCCGCGCCCGCCTCGCCAAAGCCTTCCTGGTCAAGCGCCGAGGCCAGCGGGTGGACGCCTGGATCGTCATCGTTCATGGCAACCGTCCGTATCATGGCGCCGAAGACCAGCCAGGGCGGCGGCGCGTCCTCGTCAGCTCCGGAACACCAACCCATCCGTCCGCCGCCGACCAGCCCCCCGTCGATCCTGACCGCATCCGGCCAGCCGATCGTGATCGGCTTGCTCGGCGGTGCATAGGCGCGAAGCGCGTCGGTGAGCGCGACCATGCCTGCGTAGAACGCACGCCGCGCACTGCGCAACGGCTCGGCCGGCTCGAGCACCACGGCGAACTCGGCGAGGTCGAAGCGGCCGACATAGACGAGCGTTCCGGCGCCGCTCTCCGGTGCGATGCGGCATGCATGGGCAAAAGCGTCGCCGCTCTCGCGCAATCGCACCAATGTGAACGGCGGCGGCAGGTGGATCGGTTCCGCCGCGGAAACATGGCTCACTGGGATCGACGGCAGGCCGTCCTCCACTTTCCTTTTCTTCCCGATGGATAATGTCTATACGAGGCGGAGGGCCGGCGCGAGTCCGACGTCGTCGTCCGAAAGGCGGAGGAGTTAACCTGGAGCAGCCGTCGAAGACCATCCTGATCTGCTCGTGCGAAGACACGATGCGCCTCGACGTGGCTGCGATCCGGCGCGCATGTCCGAACAGCGAGGTCAAGAGCTTCCGCCACCTCTGCGGGGCGGAGCTCGATCATTTCCGCAACATGGCCGCGACAGAAGGCGAGTTGACGGTCGCCTGCACGCAGCAGGCGGCGCAATTTTCGGACGAGGCCGGCGAGCGGCCTGATGCGATCGGCTTCGTCAATATCCGCGAGACGGCCGGCTGGTCCCGCGACGGCGCGCACGCCGGCGCAAAAATGGCCGCTCTGCTTGCATCCGCCTCCATCCCCGCCCCGGACTATCCTCTCGTCACCTTGTCGAGCGAGGGCGTCATCCTGATCTACGGGCGCAATGAGGCCGCGATCGAGGCCGGCCGCCTGCTTGCCGATCACCTCGACGTCACCGTGATGCTGAAGCAGCTCGATGACACGGTGCCGCCGGTTGCCACGGTGTTCCCGATCGTGAAGGGCACGATCCGCTCCGCGAAGGGACATTTCGGCGCATTCGAACTTGTCATCGACGATTATGCGCGTCCCCGCCCCTCCTCGCGCGATCGCTTTGTGCTCGACCCGCCGCGAAGCGGGGTCACCTCGCGCTGCGATATCGTGCTCGATCTTTCCGGCGGTCCGCCACTGTTTCCCGCCCACGACCTGCGCGACGGCTATCTCCGCGCCGACGCGAAAGATCCCGCCGCGGTGCTGCGCGCCGTGCTGACCGCGCGCGATCTCGTCGGCAGCTTCGACAAGCCGAAGTATGTCGAGGTTGCGCCCGCGCTTTGCGCCCATTCGCGCTCGAAGCGCACGGGCTGCCATCGCTGTCTCGATCTTTGCCCGACCGGGGCGATCATGCCCGTCGGCGATCATGTCGCAATTGATCCGAATATCTGCGCGGGCTGCGGCCAATGCGCGGCGGCCTGCCCGACCAGCGCGGTCTCCTACGCGCTGCCGCCCGCCGATACGCAGCTCCATAAAGTTCGCGCCATGCTGCTCGCCTATCGCGAGGCCGGCGGCGCCAATGCGGTGCTGCTCTTTCACGACAGCCCGCACGGCACGCCGTTGATCGACGCCCTCGCGCGGCATGGCGACGGCCTGCCGGCGAACGTGCTTCCCTTTGCCGTCAACGAGCTCACGCAGGTCGGGCTGGAGGCGATCGTCGGCGCCTTCGCCTATGGCGTCTCTGCCGTGCGCTTCCTGCTCCGTGGCAAGTCGCGCCACGACGTGACCGGATTGACGCAGACGATCGCGATGGCTGAGGCGATCCTCGGCGGCCTTGGATTTGCGGGCCGTCGCCTCGCCACCGTCGAAACCGACGATCCCGACGCGCTCGGCGCGCATTTGACTGATATCGGCACGCTCGCCGCGGTCCCGACGCCGGCAACTTTCAAGACCGTCGGCAAGCGGCGCGACCTCTTGCGGTTCGCCCTCAGCGAGCTGCACCGGCTGGCGCCGCAGCCGGTCGACGTCATCGCGCTGCCGCAAGGTGCGCCGGTCGGCGCAATCAGCGTCGAGACCGATGGCTGCACGTTGTGCCTGTCCTGCGTCTCGGCCTGCCCGACCGGCGCATTGCGCGACGATCCCGAGCGGCCGGTGCTGAAATTCATCGAGGATGCCTGCGTGCAGTGCGGCCTGTGCCAGAGCACCTGTCCGGAAAAGGTCATCAGCCTCAAGCCGCAGATCGATTTCCGGGCGGCACGCGCGCCTGCCGTTGTCATCAAGGAAGAGGAGCCCGCGCTCTGCGTCCGCTGCGGCACGCCCTTCGGCGTCAAGAGCACGATCGAACGCATCGCCGCCAAGCTCGAAGGCCGGCACTGGATGTATCCGGCCGGCGACAAGCGAATCGAGGCGCTCAGGATGTGCGCGGACTGCCGCGTCGTGGTCATGAGCGAACAGCAATTCGATCCGTTCAAGGGCGTTCCGGAACGAACGCCGCCGCGAACGACGGATGACTATCTCCGCGAACGCAACGGCAAGGACTAAAGCGGACGCCGTCGAATCGGCGCAATGCAATCATCTCGACGTCGCGCGGCCCAGAAAGTCGGTCAGCGCGCGCCGGTCCTCGGCCGAGCCGATGCGCTGCTCCGGCATCTTCGTGCCGGGGGTGTAGGCATTCGGCCCGATTTCGAACAATCGTGCGACGGTTTCCGGCGTCCAGACGATGTCCATCGTCTTCAGTGCATCAGAGAAGCGATATCCCGGCACCGAAGCGATCTTGCGGCCGTAGAGTCCCGCAAGCGTGGGACCCGCACGCTGCACCTCCTTGTCCGAGAGCGTGTGGCAGGCAACACAGGCCCGAAACACATCGGCGCCGTGATCACCGGCATAGGCCGCAAGCGGGTCGGCCGGTGTGCCGATCAGGCTTGAACCGATGGGATTGCCGGTGCGGGCATTCCAGCGCCTGATTCTGCCGTCCGCACCACCCGTCATCAGTGTCTCGCGATCGGCAAGGAAGGCGACCGCCCACACCGGCAGCCCGGGCCCAACCAGGGTGCGCAGCAGGTTGCGCGACTTGCGATCGATGATCGCCACCGTGCCGCCGATCCCGGCCGCAGCGATCAGCGCACCGTCCGCCGACATGGCCAAGGCCACCACCGGCGTCGGACTGGCCGCGACTTCGCCGCTGACCTTGCCGTCCGTTGTCAGCATGCGCAGCCTGCCATCGACCGCGC